>NZ_CP151963.1:0-10000 GCF_038593105.1 Paenibacillus sp. FSL H7-0442
GTGGACAGCCATACCTCTGAACTATGGCAGCAAATTCTATCCATCATACAAACCAAGCTGAGTAAGCCGAGTTACGACACTTGGTTTAAGGCTACCAAGGCAGCGAAACTAAATGACCACTCCATTGTGATTTCTGCACCGACAACTTTTGCCGTGGAATGGCTTGAAAGCCGCTATACCAAGCTAGTCGGAGCAACGGTTTATGAGATTTTGGGCAAACAGCTAGAGGTCAAGTTCGTTATTGAAGAGAACAAGCCCGCCGAGGTCGACCTTCAGCAACAACCTCAGCAGCAGCCGGTCGTTCATGAAGAAGCTGTGTCCCATATGCTGAATCCCAAATATACATTCGATACATTCGTCATCGGATCGGGGAACCGTTTTGCCCATGCGGCATCGCTGGCCGTCGCCGAGGCGCCGGCCAAAGCTTACAATCCGCTGTTTTTATACGGTGGTGTAGGGCTGGGAAAAACGCATCTGATGCACGCTATCGGACACTATATTTTGGAGCACAATCCGGCCAGCAAGGTCGTTTATTTATCGTCGGAGAAGTTTACGAATGAATTCATTAATGCTATCCGGGACAACCGCGGGGAAAGTTTTCGGAATAAATATCGCAACATTGATATTCTGCTCATTGACGATATTCAATTCATTGCGGGTAAGGAATCGACGCAGGAGGAATTTTTCCACACGTTCAACGCGCTTCATGAGGAACGCAAGCAGATTATAATCTCAAGCGATCGGCCACCTAAAGAGATTCCAACGCTGGAAGAACGGCTACGCTCTCGCTTCGAGTGGGGACTCATAACGGATATCCAACCGCCGGATCTGGAAACGAGAATTGCTATTCTTCGTAAAAAGGCGCGGGCAGAAAACCTGGATATTCCCAATGAAGCCATGATGTATATCGCTAATCAAATCGATACAAACATCCGTGAGCTAGAAGGGGCGCTTATTCGCGTTGTCGCTTATTCCTCCTTAACCAATCAGGATGTATCAAGTCATCTCGCGGCTGAGGCGCTGAAGGATATTATCCCGTCCAGTCGACCAAAAATGATCACGATCCAGGATATACAGCACCAAGTCGGGGAATTTTACAATTTACGGCTGGAGGATTTTAAAGCGCGTAAACGGACGAAGGCTGTAGCTTTTCCACGACAGATTGCCATGTACCTGTCTCGTGAGTTAACCGATTATTCTTTGCCAAAAATCGGTGAAGCTTTCGGTGGGCGTGATCATACGACTGTCATTCATGCGCACGAAAAAATCTCCAAATCCATTCAAGTGGATCAGGATCTGTTTAAAGTTATCAACAACCTAATAGAAAAAATCAAAAATCCAACCTGAACAAGTTCAGAGCCTATACACAATTTATACACATGTGGATAGGCTTGATTTTATTAGGGTTACAGTGACTTATCCACATATTCAGTGCGCCTATTACTATTACTAATATATTTTAAAGATATACATCACCTAAATAAGGCCCGCGTCAACGCGTGCTTGAAGGATTAAAACCCGTAGGAGGAACTTATGAAGATCAGCATTCTGAAAAACGTTTTGAACGAGGCTATACAACATGTATCCAAAGCGATATCAAGTCGAACTACGATTCCAATTCTGAGTGGTATTAAGCTGGATGTGAATCACCAGGGAGTAACGCTGACCGCCAGCGATACAGACATCTCGATTCAATCCTTTATTCCGATGGAGGATGGTGACCAAACTGTCGTTCAGGTTGAACAACCCGGTAGTGTGGTGCTGCCTGCCAAATTCTTTGTCGAAATTATCAAAAAGTTGCCTTCGCAGGAGATTCGTATGGAGGTAAAAGACCAATTCCAAACCTTTATCTCGTCCGGTGCAACTGAAATTCAGATTGTTGGCTTAGATCCTGAAGAATTCCCGGTGCTTCCCAACATTGAAGAAAATCAAGTCATCTCTGTGCCAGGAGATTTACTTAAAAATATGATTAAACAGACGGTGTTCTCCATTTCCACCCACGAAACGACACCGATTTTAACCGGCGTGTTGTGGAATCTGGCTGAGGGGGAACTGAAGTTTGTGGCAACGGACCGCCACCGCCTTGCCACCCGCAGCGCTCATTTGGAGACGTCTGAAGGCTTGCGCTTTAGCAATGTTGTCATTGCGGGCAAAACGCTGAATGAGCTGAGCAGAATTATTCCAGACCAAAATATGCTTGTGGATATCGTAGTAGCGGACAATCAGGTATTATTCAAAGTAGATCGGGTGCTATTTTATTCCCGCATCTTGGACGGCACCTATCCTGATACTTCTAGAATTATTCCGACCTCCTACAAAACAGAACTGATTGTGGATACAAAAAGTTTAAGTGAGTCAATTGACCGTGCTTATTTGCTGTCCCGTGAGGAAAAAACGAATATCGTAAAAATGCAGTCGCTGGAAAATGGCGGTTTGGAAATTTCCTCTAGTTCCTCTGAGCTTGGCAAAGTGCGTGAGGAAGTAACGGTGTCCAAATTTGAGGGGGAGCCGCTCAAAATTTCGTTCAACTCCAAATACATGCTTGACGTGCTGAAGGTGATTGACAGCGAGCAGCTGACGATTGCTTTTACCGGCATTATGAGTCCCATTATTTTAAAACCGGCAGATTCCAGCAATGCGCTATATATCATCCTGCCATATCGCACAACCAACTGATGTCTAGCGTTAACCCACCTGAGGACAACCGAAAGGATGAACAAGCCTTGAAACCAATATCTATACAGACCGAATACATCAAGCTCGATCAATTTTTAAAATTAGCCGATTGTGTATCCACAGGAGGCATGGCTAAAGCCCTGCTGCAAGAGGGACAAGTCCGTGTGAATGGTGAACCGGAAGAACGTCGTGGAAGAAAACTGTACCCAGGTGATACCGTAGAAGTAGAGGACAACGGAAGTTTCGAGGTTACAGCAGGAGCATGATCGCCTGGGTGGCAAGGACTCCTTTTAGGTACGGAGTAACAAGGGGGACCCTATGTGTTTGTGAACAACATTGTTTTGCAGCAGTACCGGAACTATGAGCAGCTGGAACTGAATGAATTTGGTCCCGTTAATTTGCTGATCGGACAAAATGCGCAGGGCAAAACGAATCTGGTAGAGGCGATTTTTGTACTAGCTTTAACCAAAAGTCATCGAACGTCCCGCGACAAGGAGTTAATCTCTTTCGGGGCTACTTCCACTCACCTAGCCGCAGATGTGGATAAAAAATACGGGAAAATCAGACTGGATCTCGCGTTATCCACACAAGGCAAAAAAGCAAAGATCAACGGACTGGAGCAGCGTAAATTGAGCGATTTTATCGGTTCGTTAAATGTGGTCATGTTTGCACCTGAGGATCTGGAAATTGTGAAAGGAACACCGGGGGTCCGCCGCCGGTTTCTTGACATGGAAATCGGCCAGGTTGCGCCAGGCTATCTGTATCATTTGCAGCAATACCAGAAAGTATTGGTTCAGCGAAATAACCTGCTCAAGCAAGCTTGGGGTAAGGATATGGCGTCAGTGCAGCTGATGCTGGAGGTATGGAATGAGCAACTTGTTGAGCATGGTGTTAAAATTGTTAAAAAGCGGAAACAATTTATAACAAAGCTACAAAAGTGGGCTCAGGCTATTCATGAAGGGATCGCAGGTGGGACGGAAGAGTTAAAATTAACCTATGTTCCCTCCTTCAGTGAGCCAGAGGAAGAAGATGAAGCTGTCTTATTGGAGCGATTTATGATAAAGTTATCCCAAATGAGGGAACAGGAAATCCGCCGTGGCATGACTTTGGCGGGACCCCATCGTGATGATTTAGCCTTTGCCATTAACGGCAGAGAAGTGCATACGTATGGCTCTCAGGGGCAGCAGCGGACGACGGCCCTGTCCTTGAAGTTGGCCGAAATTGAGTTAATTCATGAGGAAATTGGTGAATATCCTGTCTTGCTGCTGGATGATGTTTTGTCCGAGCTGGATCCCTATCGTCAAACCCAGCTGATCGAGACCTTCCAAAGCAAAGTACAGACCTTTATCACGGCAACCGGGGTTGAGACTTTGAACGCAGAACGACTCAAGGATGCCAATATTTATCACGTCCACGACGGGCATGTGGAACACTAAGGAGTGAGTGACCGCTATGTATATTCATCTGGGTGGAGAAAAAATCATCCGCTCGTCAGAGCTTGTGGCTATTTTCGATATCTCGATTGAAAAATCCTCTAAAATCTCCAAGCAATACGTGAACCATGCCCAACAGCAAAAGCATGTCGAGATGATTGGCGAAGAGGAAGCCAAGTCCATCGTAGTTACTCAGAATACGGTGTATTATTCCCCCATCTCCTCAACAACACTCAAAAAGCGGGCAAACCAGTTTGTTGCCAATGCTTAACCATAGAATCTATAGAAGTAGGTGAAAGGCATGTCTATGAATCAACCGTCTTATGATGCGGGCGAGATTCAGGTCCTTGAGGGCCTGGAGGCGGTTCGGAAACGTCCCGGGATGTATATTGGCTCCACAAGCGCCAAAGGTCTCCATCATCTGGTCTGGGAAGTTGTGGACAACAGCATTGACGAAGCGCTGGCGGGTTATTGTGACAGCATTCAAGTTGTGGTTCACGAAGATAACAGTGTTACCGTTACAGATAATGGACGTGGTATTCCAGTAAGCGAACACGCCAAAATGAAAAAATCTGCGCTGGAAGTCGTTATGACTGTGCTTCACGCAGGCGGTAAATTCGGAGGCGGAGGGTACAAGGTATCCGGTGGTCTGCACGGGGTTGGGGTATCGGTAGTGAACGCTCTCTCCAGCAAAATGATTGTTCATGTTAAACGAGACGGACATCTGTATGAGCAGGAATATCACCGTGGTGCTCCGCAGTATGATGTCAGAGTCATCGGTGATACAGACGAGACGGGTACCCAAACGACCTTCTATCCGGACGATCAAATCTTTACAGAAACGACCGTATATGATTATGATACGCTCCAAACGCGGATTCGTGAGTTGGCTTTCCTGAATAAAGGCATTGCAATCAGCTTGACTGACGAACGGACGGGAGCTAGCGATACATTCCATTACGAGGGCGGAATCAGTGAATATGTGCAATTCTTGAATCAAAAAAGAGAAGCGCTACATGAACAGCCGATTTATGTCGAAGGCTCGCGGGATATGATTCAAGTCGAAGTTGCATTGCAATATAACGACAGCTATACCGAAAATATTTATTCTTTTGCCAACAACATCAACACCCATGAGGGCGGAACTCACGAATCAGGTTTCAAGAGTGCATTAACCCGGATTATAAACGATTATGCACGTAAAAATGGCTTGATTAAAGACAACAATGCCAACCTGACCGGTGACGATGTGCGTGAAGGATTGACGGCAATTATCTCCGTCAAAATTCCAGAACCACAGTTTGAGGGTCAGACCAAGACAAAGCTGGGTAACAGTGAGGTGCGAGGGATTGTCGAATCCTTATTCGCAGAGAAACTCCAGGAGTTCCTAGAGGAAAATCCGTCTGTTTCCCGCCGCGTGGTAGATAAATCATTACAAGCAGCACGTGCCCGGGAAGCAGCGCGTAAAGCGCGTGAGCTTACACGTCGCAAAAGTGCGCTGGAAATCAGTTCGCTCCCAGGCAAGTTGGCGGATTGCTCCTCTAAGGATGCTTCGATTAGTGAACTGTACATTGTCGAAGGTGACTCCGCAGGGGGATCAGCCAAGCAGGGGCGTGATCGTCACTTTCAAGCTATTTTGCCGATTCGTGGTAAAATCCTGAATGTTGAAAAGGCACGCTTGGACCGTATTTTGTCCAGTGATGAAATCCGGTCGATGGTAACAGCAATGGGTACAGGGATCGGAGACGACTTTGACATCGCCAAAGCCCGTTATCACAAGGTCATCATCATGACAGATGCGGATGTCGACGGCGCCCATATTCGTACGTTGTTGCTGACGTTCTTCTATCGGTACATGCGTAAAATCATTGATGCAGGCTATATTTATATTGCTCAACCACCATTATTCAAAGTAGAGCGTAACAAAGTTGTACGTTATGCGAACTCCGAGGCGGAACGTGATGAGATCATCAGGGAATTTGGAGAAAACGCGAAGTACAATGTACAGCGCTATAAAGGTTTGGGTGAGATGAATGCGACCCAACTTTGGGAAACTACGATGGACCCTGAGAGTCGTACTATGCTTCAGGTAACTGTCAGTGACGCGATGCTGGCTGATACACTGTTCAATACCTTGATGGGTGATAATGTAGAACCTCGTCGTGACTTTATCCAAGAGCATGCAAAGTACGTGAAAAATCTTGATTTCTAATGTGTAACGTTCCTTCCTAGTGGCTGTATTACATGCTCATTAGGTAGTATTTTGTAAGAGTTCACGAGGGGCGCCCAAATGGGCGTCCCTTTTCTTGTCATTAACCAGCCCGGGTGTATTTGAATATCTAATCTCATTGTTTTAGGCTTTTTTCTTAGAGCGCACGGGTTTACCTGTCGACGGAGAGTATCGGCCGTAGCCTACTGCATATCTGAATATTTTATGATAGAGGCTTTTGTTTGGAAGGGAAGAGAATACCTTGATTGCTGGTCTCGTATTAACCTCAAGAATCCACGGATAATTTTGCTGATCCAGTCCCACATCTAATCCGATTTCCCTTAAACGTGGGTATTTTTTTTGCAACTGCCAGGCTACCCGTTCGCCCATTTTCGATAATTTTTGCTCCAGTCGTACAGCTTCCTTTACATCCATATATGGAGCGACCAGCTCATTGAAAAAGCGTGTTGTCCCACCGCTGTGATGATTGGTGACGACTTTGTCAGGAGCAGCTACGCGTCCTACAATAAGTGTTGTTTCCCATTGGTGTCTCAAGTTCATCTGGGTTAATACCCTCAGATCGAAGGGGCGTTCTTCATGCTGAAGAAGTGGAATTCCACGTTGGATCAGATATGGACGTTTTCGTATGCGGGAAGAAACCACTCTGTGCAGATCTTCTAGACTTTCGAAGGTGAAAATGTCTACTTCATAGCGAAGCACATACCAAGTTCTCTCTTCGATGATTCCTTCTTCTGTCGGCGGGGGCGGCTCTGTCAGCCTCTCTGCCCGCATAACCCCTTTTCCATAAGTACCGTTATCCGGCTTAATATAGACAGTACCATACACGGCCAACATTTCGTTTAAGTGATCAAATGTGTACAACCGTGTTTCCGGTACATAAGCAGCCAATGTCGGATTGGGGAGAATGGCATTTGTTTTGGTCCACTTACTGGATACTCGTTGAATAGACAAGTAATCTCATCCCTTTCTTTTCGAAATATGAGTCATGTACTTGGAATCCGCAACACTTTAACAAAACAAGGGAAACTAAAGGACAAGCGCGTAAAACAATGATATAATAGAGAAATACGGCGTTTTTCGGAATTTTGCTAATTGAACCCTGACCGTATACGTATTGTATGTGGAAAAGGCCCTTATGGTGGGGGCTAATCCCCAGCTCTGGGGAATTTGTTATAATCAGGGCTTGTGAGTTGTACAAGAGAATAGCGATCTGCTACAGGCAGAAAGAGAATGACGAGGGATTTACGCTGTAAAGAGGACAGATGCGTTTAATTGTGCTCTTTTTGTGAAAGTAATATAATTATACAGATGAGGATTTCAGCCAAAATCCTGCGCAGAGAGCGGAGTGTATAGGCAGTATCTTGTTAGGCTTTTCACATAGAGAGCATTGTATTGAAGGATAAGAAGGAGGACCAGCATGGCGGATCAAAATAACTCGCAAATCATCAATAGGGATATCGGAGTGGAAATGCGCGAATCCTTTATGGATTATGCCATGAGTATTATTGTTAGCCGTGCCTTGCCTGATGTGCGGGACGGACTGAAGCCGGTACACCGTCGTATTTTGTATGCGATGTCCGAGCTAGGCATGTCGCCAGATAAGCCTTACAAAAAATCGGCAAGAATCGTCGGCGAAGTTATCGGTAAATATCACCCTCATGGTGATACGGCTGTATATGATACGATGGTGCGGATGGCGCAGGATTTTTCCTTGCGTTACATGTTGGTGGATGGACACGGTAACTTTGGCTCCGTGGATGGAGATATGGCCGCTGCGATGCGTTACACCGAAGCACGGTTGTCCAAGATTGCCATGGAAATGCTACGTGATTTGAACAAAGAGACCGTTGATTTTATGCCGAACTACGATGGTGAAGAGAGCGAGCCTGTCGTATTACCAGCACGTTATCCTAACTTGCTGGTGAATGGGGTCGGCGGGATTGCAGTCGGGATGGCTACCAATATTCCTCCGCATAACTTGGGAGAGGTTATCGATGGTGTACAAGCACTGATCGAAAACCCTGACATTACGCCGATGGAACTTATGGATTATATTCAAGGACCGGATTTCCCGACAGCAGGTTATATTTTAGGACGCTCTGGTATCCGTCAGGCGTACCAGACGGGCCGCGGATCTGTGACCATGCGTGCAAAGACCACCATAGAAGAGATCGGCAATAAAGCACGGATTATCGTGCATGAGCTGCCTTACCAAGTGAATAAGGCTCGTCTGGTTGAGAAAATTGCCGAATTAGTACGTGACAAACGTATTGAAGGCATTACGGATCTGCGTGATGAATCGGACCGTACGGGTATGCGTGTCGTTATTGAGTTGCGTAGAGACGTGAACCCGAATGTCGTTCTGAATAATTTGTTTAAACATACAGCTATGCAGTCGAATTTCGGTATTAATATGCTTGCCATTGTAAACAACGAACCGAAGATTCTAAACCTGAAGGATGTCTTGTATCATTATCTCAAACATCAGGTCGAAGTTATTCGTCGCCGGACAGAATTTGATCTGAAAAAGGCCGAAGCTAGAGCACACATTCTGGAAGGCTTGCGCATTGCTCTTGACCATCTGGACGAAGTTATTGCCTTGATTCGTTCTTCCCAAACTGCAGAAGCAGCTCGTGAAGGACTGATTGAGCGTTTCTCGCTCACTCTTGAGCAGTCTCAGGCTATTCTCGATATGCGTCTGCAACGTTTAACCGGTTTGGAACGTGAGAAGATTGAGAACGAATATAACGAGCTAATACAAAAGATTGCGGAATACCGTGAGATTTTGGCGAACGAGCATCTGGTACTCAACATCATTAGCGAAGAGCTGAATGAACTTAAAGGGCGTTTCGCTGATGAACGTCGCACTGAAATTACAGTGGGTGAAGAGAGTATTCTGGATGAGGATCTCATTCCGCGTGAAGATGTTATTATTACTGTAACCCATACGGGATATATCAAACGCCTTCCTGTTACCACCTATCGCAGTCAAAAACGCGGTGGTCGTGGTGTAGTGGGTATGGATACCAAAGATGAGGATTTCGTAGAGCATCTGTTCATTACGAATTCACATCATCATTTGTTATTCTTTACCGACAAGGGTAAGGTATATCGAATTAAGGCCTATGAGATTCCTGATCTAAGCCGGACAGCCCGGGGAACACCGATTATTAACCTGATTCAGATTGAACAGGGTGAGTCGATCAATGCGGTAATTCCAATCGAGGAATTTGTGGAGGATAGCTATCTTTTCTTTGCGACTCAGCATGGGATTATTAAGAAGACACCGCTTGACGACTATGCAAATATCCGCAAAGGTGGCTTGATTGCCATTAACTTGCGTGAAGATGACGCCCTGATCGAAGTGAAGCTGACGGACGGACAGCAGGAAATGATTATTGGTACAGCACAAGGCATGTCTATCCGTTTCCCTGAAAGTGATGTACGGTCTATGGGCCGTAGCGCTACAGGGGTTAAAGGGATCAACCTTGATGAGAGTGATGCTGTAATTGGTATGGACATCGTGGATACCAGCCTGGATATCCTGATTGTAACGGCCAAAGGTTATGGCAAGCGTACCCCTGTTATGGATTATCGTATCCAAAGCCGTGGAGGTAAGGGGATCAAGACGATTAATGTTACGGAAAAAAATGGTCCAGTT
>NZ_CP151963.1:15000-112500 GCF_038593105.1 Paenibacillus sp. FSL H7-0442
GCAGCCACCATTGAAAGAGTGCGTAATAGCTCACTGGTCGAGTGACTCTGCGCCGAAAATGTAACGGGGCTAAACACACCACCGAAGCTATGGCTTGATGCAATGCATCAGGGGTAGGGGAGCGTTGAATGCGGGTTGAAGGTGTACCGTAAGGAGCGCTGGACTGCATTCAAGTGAGAATGCCGGTATGAGTAACGAAAAGATCTGTGAGAATCAGATCCGCCGAAAGCCTAAGGGTTCCTGAGGAAGGTTCGTCCGCTCAGGGTAAGTCGGGACCTAAGGCGAGGCCGATAGGCGTAGTCGAAGGACAACAGGTCGAAATTCCTGTACCACCGTAATCCGTTATGAGCGATGGGGTGACGCAGTAGGGTAGTGACGCGGACTGATGGATGTCCGTCTAAGCAGTGAGGCTGGTGTGTAGGCAAATCCGCACATCGTTAAGGCTGGGCTGTGATGGGGAGCGAAAATTATAGTAGCGAAGGTCATGATCTCAGACTGCCAAGAAAAGCCTCTAGCCAGGAGAAGGTGCCCGTACCGCAAACCGACACAGGTAGGCGAGAAGAGAATTCTAAGGCGCGCGGAAGAACTCTCGTTAAGGAACTCGGCAAAATGACCCCGTAACTTCGGGAGAAGGGGTGCCTCGGTAGGGTGAATAGCCCGAGGGGGCCGCAGTGAAAAGGCCCAAGCGACTGTTTAGCAAAAACACAGGTCTGTGCGAAGCCGCAAGGCGAAGTATACGGGCTGACGCCTGCCCGGTGCTGGAAGGTTAAGGGGAGTGGTAAGCCCTTCGGGGCGAAGCTATGAACCGAAGCCCCAGTAAACGGCGGCCGTAACTATAACGGTCCTAAGGTAGCGAAATTCCTTGTCAGGTAAATTCTGACCCGCACGAATGGCGTAACGACTTGGGCGCTGTCTCAACGAGAGATCCGGTGAAATTTTAATACCTGTGAAGATGCAGGTTACCCGCGACAAGACGGAAAGACCCCATGGAGCTTTACTGCAGCTTGATATTGAATTTGGGTACGATCTGTACAGGATAGGTGGGAGCCGTAGAATCTTGAGCGCCAGCTTGAGAGGAGGCATCCTTGGGATACCACCCTGATCGTATCTAGGTTCTAACTTGGTACCGTAATCCGGTGCGAGGACAGTGTCAGGTGGGCAGTTTGACTGGGGCGGTCGCCTCCTAAAGAGTAACGGAGGCGCCCCAAGGTTCCCTCAGAATGGTTGGAAATCATTCGAAGAGTGCAAAGGCAGAAGGGAGCTTGACTGCGAGACCTACAAGTCGAGCAGGGACGAAAGTCGGGCTTAGTGATCCGGTGGTACCGCATGGAAGGGCCATCGCTCAACGGATAAAAGCTACCCTGGGGATAACAGGCTTATCTCCCCCAAGAGTCCACATCGACGGGGAGGTTTGGCACCTCGATGTCGGCTCATCGCATCCTGGGGCTGAAGTAGGTCCCAAGGGTTGGGCTGTTCGCCCATTAAAGCGGTACGCGAGCTGGGTTCAGAACGTCGTGAGACAGTTCGGTCCCTATCTGTCGTGGGCGTAGGAAATTTGAGAGGAGCTGTCCTTAGTACGAGAGGACCGGGATGGACGTACCGCTGGTGTACCAGTTGTTCCGCCAGGAGCACCGCTGGGTAGCTATGTACGGAAGGGATAAGCGCTGAAAGCATCTAAGCGTGAAGCCCCCCTCAAGATGAGATTTCCCAATTAGTAAGACCCCTTGAAGACGACGAGGTAGATAGGTTGGGGGTGGAAGTGCAGTAATGCATGGAGCTGACCAATACTAATCGGTCGAGGGCTTATCCTAAGATAAGACGCAAATGAGTTTCGGATCCAGTTTTCAGGGTGTAACCTTGAAGGTATGTATAAGTGACATACGACAAGCGCATGGCTATTCATTCACACGATATGTGGTGAACCGAATAACCTTACGGAAGAATTTGCATAGCAAATTCATGTTTGGTGGCGATAGCGGAGGGGTTCCACACGTACCCATCCCGAACACGACCGTTAAGCCCTCCAGCGCCGATGGTACTTGGACCGCAGGGTCCTGGGAGAGTAGGACGTCGCCAAGCAACAGGTAAAGAGGATCATGATCTCAATGAGATCATGATCCTCTTTTGCATATATGTATATTTTAGAAATATCCTTACAAAAGGAAGGTAACATTTTTGTTACGGAATGTAAGAGTAAACCCTGTATAATATAGGTATTGGATCCCATACACACACGCTGCATTGTTGCAGAATTATGCAAACTCCATCATAGGATTTTTGTATAATCAATCAGGCTGGTAAGGAGGGAAGATCATGCGGCGAAATAAATGGCTTGCTCTATTGGTGCTATTCAGTGTCGCTGTCGCGATTCTTACCGGGTGCGTGGAAGAGGAGCCTTCTTGGACATCGTTTGAGGGTGCTGCCAACGAGAAGACGTTTCCGGTTCCCAAGGAAGCTAGTAAAACCGATCGGGCCAGCAGTAATTCGGACATGGACTATGTTCGCTATGCACTGCCAGCGTTGAAGGAAAGTGATAGTCTACCTGCTCCTTATCTAGAGGAGATTGCAGCTTGGGGCTGGACTGAGGAACCGAATCTATCCACCTCCAATCAGAAGGTGTTTCAGAAAAATAAACACATGGTGCATTTGTCTGTGCATGATGGTTCTTTTACTGTATTGGTTCCAAAAGACAGAAAGGCTGTTGTGAAGAGCAAAAGCGTGGATCTTAATTAGGAGTACGGTTTTCAACCGGTAAGCAGCATAGGACTTAATGTAGATCATATTTATAGTAAACTCATAGCGTATCGTATGCTGTGTATAATGATGAATGATGAGATTGGATGTGGGGAAGCACTCAGAACTGCCGTTGAGTAGGGAGTAGCTTCCTTTTATATATTTGCATGTTGAATAATTGCTCTACATTTAACGAGGATAAAGGTGAGGAAAAGTTTACTTGATAAGAGAATAAAGCGATTATGGTTGTTAAGTCGCAAAAAAAGGAGTAACCGATTGAGGTTGCTCCTTTTTGCTTCAGTCTAGATCGTTGTAGGTAGTTCAGATCCGGATTTTTTATCTGTACGGATATGAGTGGTTAGATTTACTGTTGATAATATGAGGCATCTTCATCGGTAAACTTCAACATGCCGTCTTTTCTCTCGCCCGTAAGCCGACTGAGGATGTATAGACGCGGTGCAATAAGCCATAGATGCCAGAAGAGTAAGGATACCGTAAAGGCTGGTGGAGACCAGAGAATGAATACGCCTGATAAGCAGATACCGATCCAGAGGGTATGTATGTGCACACGACGAAAGATGCTATAGCCTATGTACTGGTCTGTCATATAGCCTAGCCATGGTAACTTACGGTGGAATGCCCAGCGTTTGCGGAAGGATGCTCCGCCACCGATGTATAGGACAGATCGTGAGATTACGAAGTGTACCCATAAGGTAAGGAAAAAGGCAAGAGCAAACAAAAACACGCTAGTCCAGGAAAAGGCAAGAAGCAGAAAGAGAAGCATAATAATAGGCAGTGAAATATGACTCCATACTAGTTGACGCGGTATACTGATTTTTTTAATGAGCTTGTAGTGATAGTAGGTAGCTTTGGTTCCGGTTTCCTCTGTCATGCGAACAGTCCTTTCATTAATCTACTGCATCACAAGTGGCTTCCCGTCCACAGCCGGAAAAAGGGACGGTACTTCGCTCATGCCGCTTTAAATAAGCATTTAATCGTTTTTGTAGAAATACAGAATGATCGACATCCAGTGTTAGCTAGCCTACTCTATAATTACTGGAAAAGCTATCACTGATGAAGTGTTCAAGGCTCCGATGAAAGGGTATCCATACATAAGAGCTTTTTCTTATTATATCGGCATAGACGGCTGTTTTTTAAACATACGGGGTACAAACACCATAATGGCCCAGGAGGAATATATATAGAGTATATCGTCAAACTGAGCTATGAAAAGGTTTAAAATAGTAGAAAGTGCCCCATACTAATAGTAAAAGAAACAAGGTGGGATGGATATGCATGATCAAGGCGGCCACCGCTGTATTATATGCGGACAGCACAAGCATGAAGGCATTTTTATCGTTTCCGAGTTTATCTGTGATACGTGTGAAGCTGAAATGGTACACACGGATGCAACTGATGCCAAATATCATTTTTTTATTGATCAACTAAAGCAAATCTGGGTACAGAAAAATGCATAATATCCTTTGCTAATTAGTCTTTGAAGGATTGGCATTCAAGGTCTGTCGATACGGGCCTTTTTTTCTGTGAGTAAAAGTAGGATTCCGCTTGATTTTACGATAAAATAAGGTAGATATAAAGCTTTGTTTGGAAGGATTGCAGAATGATGGGGAAAAAGGCGGTACACGCACCATTAATGGAAGCCCTAATACGTTACCGGACTCAGGGCAATGCTTCTTTCCATGTGCCCGGTCATAAAAATGGACAAGTATATGAGCATGAAAATATTGCATCTCTGTTGCAAGAAGTGATGTCTATTGATGCGACAGAAATTACTGGACTGGATGATTTGCATCACCCAGAAGATGTGATTCGTGAAGGGCAAGAGCTGGCTGCAAAGTGTTTTGGTGCTGAAGAGAGCTTTTGGCTAATTGGAGGAAGCACGGTCGGTAATTTGGCTATGATTTTAACTGTATGTACGGAGCCGGGAGATCTACTGCTGGTACAGAGAAATGTACACAAATCTGTCCTGAACGGTCTCATGCTGTCAGGGGCTAATGCGGTATTCCTGGATCCGGAAATAGATACACTGAGCGGATTGGCGGTTGCCCCAACGACGGATACAATAAAGGCTGCACTGAAGACATATCCTTCGGCAAAAGGGGTGTTACTTACACTACCTAATTACTATGGGATGGGACATGACCTAACGGCAACGGCTAAGGTCTGTCATGCAGCCCATGTGCCGCTATTGGTAGATGAGGCCCACGGTGCCCATTATGGGCTGCATCCTCGTTTGCCAGCCTCTGCGCTATCCTGCGGGGCTGATGTAGTCGTCCAATCGACACATAAAATGCTCCCAGCCATGACCATGGGGGCCATGTTACATGTGCAGGGAAAGAGAATTCATCGGGAACTACTTCGTCAGCGACTGGCGATGGTGCAAAGCTCTAGCCCTTCTTATCCGTTAATGGCTTCATTGGATTTGGCAAGATGGTATATAGAGGCGTATGGAGCAGATGCCTTTACCATGGGCTTAGCGGCAGTAGATGCTTTTAGAAAGGGCCTGGAGCAGCTCCCGCGCTTTCGCTTGTTAGAATCTACACAGCAGGCACTAGAGGGGGAATACGCTCACAGGGGAACCTCTGAGGTCCTAGAAAGGGCTGAGGAGGGAATAAGCAGATATTCAACCCAGGATCCCTTTAAATTGGTGCTGTATGATACATGGGGTATACTGGATGGATTTGAACTCAAGCACGAATTGGAGACTTACGGATGTGTTCCAGAGATGAGCGACGAAAAACATGTTGTTTTATTGTTTACGTTAGGCTCTACGGCTAAGGATGCGAGTCACCTGTTGCAGGCTCTTGTGCATATAAATAATGATATAAGATTTAAGGAGACGGCTGGTGAGCCGGGGCCAACGGAAAAAGAGCAGCAAAGACTCGAATTAGATTTTTCCACGTGGAACAATGATAGAATGAAGGGGTACTCTTTTCCGGTGCCGTTTGGGCTTCGACCGATTAGCCCCGATCAGATGGAGACGGTGCCTGTAGAGGAATGCGCTGGCAGGGTAGCGGCCGAAATGATTATCCCGTATCCTCCAGGTATTCCACTGCTATATGCAGGAGAAACGATCACAGAAGCGATTGCACTGCGGATGGGTCGTCTACGTAAGCTGGGAGCCAAATGGCACGGGGTAGCAGATGAAAGTATGCTTACAATTCGGGTATTCCGTTTACAATAAAGATTAGATACTAGAGACTTAACAAATACAGAAGACTGAATAAAAGAAGCATACGTAGCCTGTGGGTGACTTTTATTTTTCAGACAGGAAAGCAGGGAATAACATGAATCGCAAAGGCATTTTTATTACACTGGAGGGGGGAGACGGCTCCGGTAAAACAACTATGATTCAACGGCTGGCGAAGTTTATGGAGGAAGAAGGCTATCCAGTCATCACGACAAGGGAGCCGGGTGGCATCGAAATTTCCGAAAAGATTCGTTCTATCATTTTGGACCCTGCTCATACCAGTATGGATGCTCGAACAGAGGCACTTTTATACGCGGCGGCACGGCGTCAGCATTTGGTGGAGAAGGTAAAGCCGGCTATTGAACAGGGAGCTATCGTATTATGTGATCGTTTTGTGGATAGTAGCTTAGTCTATCAAGGATTTGCAAGAGGAATCGGAATTGAAGAGGTAGCTTCAATTAATCGCTTTGCGGTAGATGATTGGGAGCCGGATGTCACATTTTATCTGGATATTGAGCCCGAACTGGGATTGGCAAGAATTAGTGCGTCACGAGGAGCAGAAATGGACCGCCTCGACATGGAGAGTATATCGTTTCACCATAAGGTGCGAGAGGCATATTTGGAGTTGGCTCGCAAATTTCCGGAGCGAATTACAATTGTTGATGCATCTCCGGCGCCAGAGCAGGTGGAGCAAGTATTGAAGGATTTGCTGAAAACACGGTTTGCTCAGAATTTTAGCATATAATTGTCGAAGGATATACGGTAAAATTGAGCTAGGGACAAGGTTGTCTCTAATATGACTTGAAGGAGGAATACAGGATGAAGCTGATTATTGCGATTGTACAGGATAAGGACAGTAATAGATTATCCAGCGGACTGGTGAAAGCTAATTTCCGTGCTACCAAATTGGCGAGCACAGGAGGATTTCTGCGTGCAGGTAATACGACATTTATGATCGGTGTTGATGACAATCAGGTGGACTCATTAATGAACGTCATTCGCAGCAGTTGCAAGGTTCGTGAACAGCTGGTCACACCCGTTACCCCTATGAGCGGGACGACGGACTCCTATTTACCGTTGCCTGTTGAAGTGCAGGTGGGTGGAGCGACGGTATTCGTGATGCCTGTAGACCGTTTCGAGCATTTCTGAATCTACACAATAGGGCCTATTCTGCCGATATGATAGGGGAATCGCCTGTATCTTCCTGCATGATGGGAATGAGGGCAGATCTACTAAAACGGCAGCGCTACAGCGCAGTCCCCGGAAAGCCGAAGAAACCCTGAGTTCTAGGTTGAACTGTTCATGAAGGGGGAAAGTGGAAGCATCCGGGGAGAAAGCAGGTTTATATGAAAATAAATCCGGGCTATCGCCCTTTACAAAGTACATTGTCTACAAATGAAATGAGTGCAAAGCCAATTCAGCCCAAGAGCTTCTCCGACGTTATGCAGCAAAATGGTGAGCAAGCTTCGCAGGAGGAATTGAATCGGCGCTTTAAGGAAATACAAATGCAGGGAGATCGTCTTGCACGTTCAATGACGATTCGTGAGCTGAAGGCCTATAAGATGCTGGTTAAACGGTTTTTGGAAGATACCGTTCGGCGAGGCGTGTCCATGAAGGACACGAAGGGCTGGGATCGCCGGGGACGCAGCAAACGTTATAAGCTGATTGATGAAGTGGATGAGCTGTTGCTCAAAATGGCAGATGAACTGCTCGAAACCGAGCAAGGCAAGATTGAGCTTTTGCAAGGGGTCGGTGAGATCAGAGGATTGCTAATTAATCTCTCATTTTAATGCAGACTTATGTTATAAATGAATACAGACGGGCTATTGCCACGAAGAAATAATCTGCTTGCTGATCATGCTGGCAGATTATTTTTGACTATGTACATGCCTGGAAGAACAACGATTTGCCGATGGATCACAGTTGTTTTCAGTGGAGAAAGTGAGGAAATATGTCTTTTCAACATATAATGGGCCAGGATGTAGCCAAAAAAATGCTGCAAAGTGCACTACGGAATCATACGGTCAACCATGCCTATGTTTTTAGCGGGCCGCCGGGAAGCGGGCAGATGAACATGGCGCAGATCTTTGCTAAGGCTTTATTTTGTGAGCGACAGACGGACGATGCATGTGGGGAGTGTTTGTCATGCCGCAAGGTAGAGCACGGGAATCATCCAGATTTGCATATTGTAGAGCCGGATGGAGCTACGATTAAAATTGATCAGATTCGCGGGCTTCAACGTATATTTTCTTACAAATCTGAAAGCTCCAATCCGAAGGTATATATCATCCGACAGGCGGATACCATGACAGTGCAAGCTGCTAATAGCTTACTTAAATTTCTGGAGGAGCCCCAAATTCCAGTGGTCGGTATACTCATTTCTGAAAATGGACAGGCGTTGCTGCCTACGATTCAATCACGGACGCAGCAGGTTCCTTTCCACGCTTTACAGCCGGAGGTGATGATGCAGGCATTAATTGGGGAAGGCTATACGGCAGGGCTTGTCCGGTCGGTCGTTCATATTGCTTCAGGACTGGAATCATGTAGAGAAATTCTCCAGCAGAATTGGTTTGCAGAAATTAGAAACGTAGTGTTACAATTAGTGAAGGAGTCCATGAGTCGGGGGAGCTCGTCTATTATTCTGGCTCAACAGAAGATTTTTAAAACTGGACTTTCTGAACACCTGGATATTCTGTTTCATCTGTTTCATTTGTGGTTTAAGGATATGCTTCATTTCCGTTACGGAAGGCACGAAAGCATTGTTTTCATAGATCATTTGGAGTCCGTCTCCAAATTGGCAATCACCCGCAGCACGGAACAATGGGTCTCTTATATGGATTTGGCCGCGAATTGCAGGAAGAAGCTCCGTTTTCACGTCAACGGGCAGTTATGCGTGGAGCAGCTTCTGATTGGGTTGTCCGATACAAGCGGTTCTATCACCGGCTAACAGGAAGGCGCGCTTGTTCCACTCTGCACAATCCGCGACGCCAGGTTCCCGGTTTGTGCGACAGTGAGACTTCAATTGCGGCCATTCGTACAATGTCGGCTTCAAATGAGGTTTAGTGGCATACAAGGGGGTTAATTTTTGTATAGTGTAGTGGGTGTCCGTTTCAAGAAGGCGGGCAAGACTTATTATTTTGATCCGCTGGATCTTCCAGTGGAGAAAGAAAACTGTGTCATTGTAGAGACCGCGCGCGGTATTGAATATGGCAAGGTTGTAGTGGGCAAAAAAGAGGTAAATGATTCGGATGTTGTCCTGCCCTTAAAAAAAGTCATTCGTATTGCTGGGGATGATGACGCTCTTGTGGTAGAAGAGAATAAATTAGCGGCCAAGGATGCATTCGGCACGTGTTTAAATAAAATTAAAGACCATGGCCTTAAAATGAAATTGGTAGATGTAGAATTTACATTTGACCGCAATAAGATCATTTTTTATTTTACGGCAGAGGGTCGAGTAGATTTTCGAGAGCTTGTAAAGGACTTGGCCAGTATTTTTCGTACACGGATCGAGCTGCGGCAGATCGGCGTACGGGATGAGGCTAAAATGCTTGGCGGAATTGGACCTTGTGGACGTATTCTGTGTTGCTCCTCATGGCTGGGGGATTTTGAGCCGGTATCTATTAAGATGGCGAAGGATCAGAGTTTGTCGCTGAATCCGACGAAGATTTCCGGGTTGTGCGGGAGATTGATGTGCTGTCTCAAGTTTGAACATGATAACTACGAAAGTATGCGAGAAGAGCTACCTCAGGTGGGTAAGATGGTTATCACCTCTTTGGGGGAAGGTAAAGTCGTAGGTGTGAATGCAGGTCATCGCACGGTGCATGTTCAACTGTTTGAGATCAGTAAGGTCAAGGAACTTCCAATGGACGATGTAGTCGTCAAGTAAACCATTAGGTTGCTTCGGGGTGGAAACTTGGATAAATTAAATGTTTTTGCGCGTATTCACGAAATGGAAACCCAAATGGGACAGTTGCATAGCGATCTGGGTGAATTGAAACTGGCAGTTAAAGAGCTGCTGGAGGAAAATCAACGACTAACGATTGAAAACGAACAGGTGCGCAAGATGCTCAAACGTGAAACCTCTGGAGAAGAAAAGACGGCAAACAAGCCGAAGCTTCCTCCTCCGATCGTCATTAAGGATGAAGGGCAAACGGGTGAGGTCGTGGGCGAAGGCTACGACAATCTAGCAAGGCTGTATCATGAAGGATTTCATATATGCAACGTGTATTACGGACATTTGCGAACGGAAGGCGATTGCCTCTTCTGTCTGTCATTTTTGAATAAATAAAAACAAGCCGTAGGAGCAAGATGCCTACGGCTTTTTTTGTAGGGAAGTATGAGTGAAAAGCGACTTTGGTTATAAAAGATGGGAGAGCACTATGGAGGAAAAAGAAAAGAAGTCTGAACGAATTGATGATCTGCTTTCACATAATTTGCGCATTATCCAGAGTGATGAAGTATTCAGCTTCTCGATGGATGCGGTCTTGCTGGCACGTTTTGCTGGTATTCCGCAGCGTGGAAAGATTCTGGATCTGTGTACAGGCAATGGGGTTGTCCCCCTGCTGCTAACGACACGAACAAAAGCGTCTATTGAAGGAATTGAGATTCAACCACGCTTGGCAGATATGGCTAGACGCAGTGTCAGCTTGAATGGATTAGAAGCAGCAATTCAGATTCGGGAAGGGGACCTGCGTGAGCTGGTTCACATCACGGGACATGGTGTTTATGATGCGATTACCGTGAATCCCCCCTATATGCCGCTAAATGGTAGCGATATCAAGCTGAATCCTCACCAGGCAATTGCCCGTCATGAAGTGAACTGCACACTGGAAGAAGTCATTCAGGCATCCACCCGGCTTGTCCGTAATGGGGGAAAAGTATCCATGGTTCATCGCCCGCAGCGGCTGGGCGAGATTATAACCTTGATGCGTAAACATAGTTTGGAACCCAAAAGAATACGTTTTGTTCACCCACGAGTTCATATGGAAGCCAATATGGTACTGGTTGAAGCATTACGTGACGGTAAACCCGAGGTTCGTTTGTTGCCTCCGCTCATTGTATATCAGGAAAGTGGGAATTATACTCAGGAGATAAGAGATATCTATGGAGAAGTAAGCAAGGGGGATTCTGTGTGAAAGCAGCTGTACAAAAAAGCTTTAGTAACAGCGAAGAAGAACGGGGAAAGTTGTATCTTGTTGCAACACCCATTGGGAATCTGGAAGATATGACCTTTAGGGCAATTAACACCTTAAAGTCGTGTAGTATTATCGCTGCCGAAGATACGCGGCAGACACGTAAACTGCTCACTCATTTCGAAATCACACCGGATATGCTCTTTAGTTATCATGAACATAATAAGGTTGCCAGTGGGCCTGAACTGATACGTTACATAATAGAAGGGAAAAACTTGGCGCTGGTTAGCGATGCAGGTCTACCGGCCATTTCTGACCCTGGTTCGGATCTGGTCAAGCTGGCACTGGAAGCGGGAATTAGCGTCATCCCCATCCCAGGAGCGAATGCGGCACTATCTGCTTTAATTGCCTCAGGACTGGATACAGAAAGGTTCACCTTCGCTGGTTTTCCACCACGGGAGAAAAAGGACCTGGAGAAGCTGTTGCTATCGTTTCAGGTATCTCACGGCACAATTATTTTTTATGAATCGCCTCATCGTATTGTGAAGACATTGATGGTGTTGAAGGAAACATTAGGTTCACGCAAAGTGGTGCTTGCGCGTGAGCTGACCAAGCTGCATGAGGAATGGGTACGAGGAACCGTGGAGCAATGCCTTGCTAAACTAGAGGAAAATCCACCGATTGGTGAGTATTGTCTAGTGGTTGAAGGAAAAGACGAAGAGGAAGAAGAACAGGAACGTCAGGCATGGTGGCAGTCCTTATCTTTGGAGTCCCACGTCGCACATTACGAGCAAGAGGGACTTACACGCAAGGACGCAATGAAGCGTACAGCCACAGATCGTGCAATCTCCAAGAGAGATGTTTACAACGCACTCTTATGAATATCTGCCTAAACAAAAAAGGGCCTTCCAACGGTTGGGTTCAAACCGTGGAAGGCAACAAGGAGTGTATATGAAAAAGGTTAGAATTAACAATATCTGATAAGTCTATTATATACTAAAATTCTCAGTTTGTCACAGGTGTTGGGATTTCAGAAATGCAATCTTGGCAAACAATTTTCCCTTTGAAGTAAATTACGTTCTCAGCATTACCGCAGAAGATACAAGCAGGCTCGTATTTTTTAAGCATGATGCGTTCGCCATCAACATAAATTTCCAACGCGTCTTTTTCCCCGATTCCCAGGGTACGGCGCAATTCGATTGGAATAACAACACGTCCGAGCTCGTCGACTTTTCTTACAATACCAGTGGATTTCATCATAATAAATCAGGCTCCTCTCGCCGTTTAAAATAATATAAGTGTCATGATTCGACAAAATTTTCTCTTTTCTGATATTTACTATACCAACGATTCCCAAAACAGTCAACCTAAAAAATGTAGTAACAGTCTGATTATGCAAAAGTATTTAGATTAAAGAGCTTTACTCATGTGCATTGCCTTATCTTATTGATGATTTATTCAATTTGTCGATTTGGAAATGTCGAAAAACTATAATTCGACATATTACGACAAAGAATGTCGAATGAGGGAAATGCTTTAGGATTTTATTGTATTTTAATCCATTATTCCGAATATTAAAGGAGCTGATATCTTGCACCAGCCACTCAGTGAAGAAAAAGTATTTAAAGACCCGGTACATAATTACATTCATGTTCAGGATACTGTGATATGGCGGTTGATCAACACGCCGGAGTTCCAACGTTTACGCCGCATACGGCAGTTAGGCACATCGTATCTTACGTTTCATGGAGCGGAGCATAGCCGTTTTTCACATTCATTGGGCGTATATGAGATTACGAGAAGTATTATTTCTCAATTTGAACGTGGAGATTTCCCAGATTGGCCGAAAGAGGAAAGGTTGGTTGCTCTGTGTGCAGCTCTATTGCATGATGTGGGGCATGGCCCATTTTCACATTCAATTGAGGAAGCCTTTCATATGAACCATGAGGATTGGACATGCCGCATTGTACTGGGAGACACGAAGATCAACGCCGTGCTACGGCAAGTCGACGAGAAGCTTCCACAAAAGGTGGCTGCAGTTATAGCCAAAACGTATGATAAGCCGATTGTTGTTAACTTGGTGACCAGTCCGCTAGATGCCGATCGTATGGATTATTTGTTGCGGGATGCTCATTCGACAGGTGTCAACTACGGCACGATTGATTTGGATCGTATTTTACGACTGTTGCGTCCTCATAATGGGAGAATTGTTGTGAAGGAATCAGGCATGCATGCAGTAGAGGATTATTTAATGTCACGCTATCAGATGTATTGGCAAATTTATTTTCATCCTGTAACACGCAGCTCGGAGATCCTTTTACGTAAAATTTTCAAGCGAGCAAAGGAATTGTTTAAAAACGGATATGAGTTTAGTTTTCTGCTGGACCCGCTGCCGGATCTGTTGAAAGGAGAGCTTACAGTAGAGCAATATCTAATGCTCGATGAGTCATTAATTCAGACCGTATTTAGCCAGTGGAAACGAGAAAAAGACGAAATTTTAAGTGATTTGAGCAGCCGCTTTATGGACCGTAGATTGTATAAATATGTAGAGATTGAAAATATGGATACAGATACCATTGACAGTATTCGGAAAGCTTTGGAAGAGGCTGGTTTGCACCCTGAATATGATTTTGAAATTGATTTTCCGACGGATCTTCCTTATGATGTGTTTCGGCAGGGTGGCTCGACGGACAACCAGATTTTACTGCTTGGACGTCAGGGCGAGGTGAGTGAAATTTCCGAAGTTTCGGAAATTGTGCGCTCCATAAGTGGTATCCACCGAGGAAAATATCATATGTATTTTCCCCAGAATAAATTGAACGCGGTAAAAGACAGGCTTCCTGCCGAAATAAGGAATTATTTTGTCAAAGAATAGACAACTATATAGAAATGTAAGTAAAAAAAGGAGATGTAAACCTTGGATTTATTCGACACTCATACTCACTTGGATGCGCCACAATTTGACGAAGATCGTGAAGAAGTTATAGCACGTGCTGTCGAATCAGGAGTAACGCGGATGATCAATATCGGATTTAATCGTGAGACCATTCCATCCACCATGAAATTGGCCGAGACGTATGATTTTATTTATGCGGCAGTTGGATGGCACCCACAGGATGCGATTACAATGCAAGAGGGCGATTTAGAATGGATTGCATCGTTATGTAGTCATAAGAAGGTCGTAGCCATCGGAGAGATCGGTCTGGATTATTATTGGGATACATCACCGAAGGATATTCAGCATCGGGTGTTTCGAAATCAAATTGGTCTGGCTCGTGAGCTCAAAATGCCCATTGTTATTCATAACCGGGATGCCCATGAAGATATTGTTAGGATTTTGCGTGAGGAAAAAGCGAGTGAGATTGGCGGAGTCATGCACTCCTTTTCTGGGAGCTGGGAGACAGCCCAAATGGTGCTGGATATGGGATTTCACCTTTCCTTCGGTGGTCCAATAACGTTTAAAAATGCCAAGCAGCCAAAAGAGGTGCTCGCACAGGTGCCACTGGACCGTCTGCTCATTGAAACGGACGCGCCCTACCTGACGCCGCATCCGTTTCGCGGGAAGCGAAATGAGTCTGCGCATGTGAGACTGGTAGCAGAGGCTGCAGCCCAAATCAAGGGGATTACAGTGGAGGAATTAGTGTCAATAACGACCCAAAATGCCTTGGAACGATTTGACATTCAATAAAAAAGCGAAGAAATCGATCAAAATAAAGAGATAGACGAAGCTAATCATGAATTTGTTGCAGGAAACTCGAGAATATTACAATATTTTAACCGAATATTTTGAAAAATGTACTTGAAACCTGCTTTACAACATGCATGGAAACAGGATATCATCTTTTCAGTGAATTGTTGTTTGAATGTAAACATCAACAAGTCATTTCATGAACCAGTCTCGCTGAGTCCCTTTTACAGGGAACGGGGGAACCGATATGGCTTACAGTACGTCCGGCTTATGTGCAAGAAGGGAACGTCTCTTCCGCCAGCCGGCTCGACCTAAATTCTTTTCCCAGATGGGATTGAACAGGTAGAGGAGCCGTATTTCGATTTCTTTCTGGGTCTTCGGGGTGAATGTGAAGGCGACCGCCATGAGCGGTTGACCCAAGCTAGGGCGACTCTCTACGTCCGAACCCGACAGCTAACCCCGTAAGCGTAACAAGAGAGAAGCCATCTCGTGCATGAGTTTTCCCGCATATTCACACATGCCGGAAGCCACGAAAGAGCTCTCTAGTCTCTTTCTTTGGCTTTTTTTGTTGTGAATAAAAGAAAATCTGTCATCATACTGTGGTTAAACAGGGGAGGACAGCATGCCGCGAAGACGGGTACATGGTGCAGGACAGTCGCAGTTTGGGCTTGTCTTGTAGAAAATCTGTTATAGTCACGTCAAATCTCAACTATGTCTTACTCCAGACGGCGGGCTATGTAAGGAGGACGGAGGAAATGGGCATTTTCCAAAAAGAGGAGACCCATGAGTCACGCTCATCCAGCATGTCTTACGTATTGCGTTGGAAGCAAGAGAATGTGCGCCAGGCTGCTTTGGTTGCTATTTTTCTAATCGCGCTAACGATTATGATTTCAATTCTGATGTACACGCAATCTAAAAAACAAGTCTTTTTTGTCATTGATGGCAAGGCATCTGCGGTAGAAACCCGGGAATCCAAGCTTCAAGATTTGCTGAGCGAGCATTCCATTTCACTTCAGCCGCATGATACAATTTCTATGCCGCTAAATGGAGCAGTACAGGATGGGGACCGCGTAGTCATTAAACGTGCCAATCAAGTTAAAGTATCTTCAGGCAATGAGACGAAAAAGCTGTACACAACAGAAAATACAGTAGAAGGTGCCATTCGTACCTCGGGCTATAAATTATCGTCAACGGATAAAGTTTATCCTGCGTTGGATGCCTCTGTTTCGTCTAACATGGACATAAAAATCGTCCGTGTGAAGAAACAGCAGGTCGAACAGAAAAAACAGGTGCCTTATCAGGTCATCAAAACGGCCGATCCAAGTCTTTATAAAGGCGATAATCGGGTCATTCAAAGCGGCAAATCGGGTGTGGTAGTCCAGCACGTTCAAAAGGTATATCATGATGGAAAGTTGGTATCCAAACAGCTGGTTAACAAGGAAGTTGCACAGAACCGTGTGGATAAGGTTATTGCGGTAGGAACGAAGAAAAAGCCGGTCGTTCTTGCTGCTTCCGTCGGTCCCAATGATGCGGTTAAGACAACAACGGTTAGTTCGGGCAGTGCTGTCCGTAAAGCAGGCGTCAATTTTAAATATAGCAAAGTTTTACAAAATGTCTCCATGACGGCGTATTCCTCACAGGAGCCAGGTATCGGTACACGTACTGCATCCGGCACGCGCGTGACGGAAGGTCGTACCATCGCTGTCGATCCGAGTATAATTCCAATCGGCTGGTGGGTGTATATCGAAGGGGTGGGCTTCCGCCGTGCGGAGGATACCGGTGGCGCGATTAAAGGCCACAAAATCGATGTGTATTATGAGAGTTTGAGCCGAGCCAACCAATTTGGTCGTAAGCACGGTAAAACCGTATATGTTATCGGACCGGTAAAGCCTGAAATCAACTAAAACAGGTTGTGTATGTTGAGGGCAATGCGATAGTATTAACAACATAGTTATGCCATGCTAAGAAGAGGATATCCTCTTCTTATTTTGTTTTCAAAAGCAGGGAAAGATAAATATAGCTTGCTGTGTAGCAGTGGAGGGAAATGCAAATGATCAAGGAAGTGATCGTGGTAGAGGGCCGGGATGATACGGTGGCCATTCGCCGCGCTGTTGAAGCGGATACGATAGAAACTGGCGGCTCAGCCATTAATAAAATGACGCTGCGTAAAATTGCATTGGCGCAGGAGCGGCGGGGGGTCATCATTTTAACCGATCCCGATCATGCAGGGGAGCGCATCCGTAAGATTATCGCTTCCAAGGTACCCGGCTGCAAGCAGGCCTTTATACCCGAGGCAGAAGCGACGCGCAAAGGAGATATTGGTGTGGAGAATGCCTCACCGGAAGCGATCAGACACGCTCTCGCACGGGTTCATACGACAGTAGAAGGCGCCGACCCGCTGATTGAGTGGGCGGACCTGATTGATGCTGGACTTATCACCCACCCCAATGCTGCTGCACGCCGTATGGCCTTAGGGAATGTGCTGGGTATTGGTTATTGTAACGGAAAGCAGCTACATAAACGGCTCTCTGTATTTCAGATCAGCCGCGAGGAATTTGCCGGAGCGCTGGCACAAATTGAAAGTGAAGGATTGTGATATCCGTATGACAGGAATTCAAGATATAGCAACACCGCGGCGTACAAAGGAAATTATTCAACGGCACGGTTTTTCGTTCAAAAAGAGTTTGGGACAAAATTTCCTGATTGATCAAAATATTCTCAATAAGATTGTGAATGCTGCCGGATTGGATGAGACGAAGGGCGCACTTGAGATTGGTCCTGGGATTGGCGCTTTGACCGAGAAGCTGGCGCAATCGGCCAAGGTAGTTACCGCTGTTGAGATTGACCAGCGGCTACTGCCAATTCTCGAAGAAGTGTTGGCCCCTTATGAGCATGTGAAGGTACGTCATGGAGACGTGCTGAAGCTGGATTTACGCGAGGTGTTTGCAGCTGATTTTGCAGACGTGAGTAAAGTAAGTGTCGTGGCTAATCTGCCGTATTACGTTACTACACCGATTCTGATGAGGCTACTGGAGGACAAGCTTCCTTTGGAGAATATCGTCGTTATGATCCAAAAAGAAGTGGCTGAGCGTATGGCTGCGTCTCCTGGAACGAAGGATTACGGTAGCCTGAGCATTGCAGTACAATATTACAGCGAACCTGAATTGGTCTGTATTGTACCGAATACAGTATTTATTCCCCAGCCAAATGTGGAGTCTGCAGTCATTCGGTTGCGTGTACGGGAAGCCCCTCCGGTGGAAGTGGTGGATGAGAAGCACTTCTTTGAAGTGGTTCATGCTGCTTTTGCCCAGCGTCGTAAAACGATTTCCAATAACTTAAAAAGCCGATTCTTCACCAAAGAGAACAGGGACACGCTGGAGCCGCTGTTGCAACAAGCTGGTATTGAACCCTCCCGTCGAGGAGAAACGCTAAGTATTGAGGAATTTGCGCGTCTCAGTGCTGTTCTGGTGGAAGCAGGTATATCCTAAGCTGGAACCAAACTGTGCATTCACCCATACGATATACGAGGGGTGATACAGTGTGATGAGTTTAGGAGACTTGGTCGTTCGGAAATCGTACGGCGGAGATGTCACGTTTCGCGTTGAGGACATCCAGCGGGATAAAGCGATCATTAAGGGAATAGAATTTCGGTTGCTGGCCGATTCCCCGGTGAACGATCTGGTCAGAGTGCCTGCAGACCAGATTAGCGGTAAGACTCAGCAGGCTCACATTAAGGCTGGTGAGTCTCTTAATCTGTTGCAACGGGCACGCCAGCAGCAAGCTGCTCGTAGTCAGGCAGCTCTGGTTGGGGACTGGAGTGATCCAGTCGAGTCAACGTATTTTGAAATGCCGGGAAAGGTTCTTCATCTGGATGGAGATCCCGGCTATTTGAAAAAATGTCTCAGTTTATATGAACAGCTCCGTGTTCCTGCAGAGGGACATCACGTTCATGAATCGGCAATGGCGGATACGTTGTACCGGCTGCTTCCCCGTATCCGTCCGGATATTGTAGTGATTACCGGACATGATGGCGTGCTAAAGCAGCCACAGCCTTACGATTTGTACAGCTTGAAAAGTTATAAAAATTCGCAAAATTTTGTGGCGGCAATTCAGGTAGCAAGACAATATGAACGTCATCTGGATTCGCTGACCATTGTAGCGGGGGCGTGCCAGTCCCATTTTGAGGCGCTGCTGCGTGCGGGAGCGAACTTCGCCAGCTCACCAGGGCGTATCCTGATTCACGCGCTGGACCCCGTTTACGTGGCTGCCAAGGCGGCTTTTACTTCGATCCGTGATACGGTGAATATGGGGGACCTGTTTCACCAGACAATCAGCGGCAGTCGCGGAGTGGGTGGAATTGAAACCAGAGGAAGCTATCGCATCGGCCTGCCGAAGCTTGAAAATTTGTCAACGCTTAAAGTAACGCCTTCTGCAATCTAGGATTCAAATGTGCCAATAGGATTGACTTGAACAAAAAGCCTCTGCTTTCAGAGGCTTTTTGTCATTTTTTATATAAATTATTCCTGTTCGCAAAAAATTAAATTGACAACTTATTTTTCGTGTTGTTATAATATTTAGCTCGATTTGACAATCCCTCTAAAATTCGTTATAATGGACAAGGAAAGAGGTGGTCGTTAGGCAATGGCTAAAAATACGCTGTTGGAAATCAAACGCAGTCTCGACGCACATGTAGGGCAAAAAATTTTGCTGCGGGCTAACGGCGGACGCCGTAAGACCGTCGAACGAACTGGTGTCTTGGAAGAAACGTACCCTTCTGTTTTTATCGTCAAGCTGGATCAGGAGCAACAGACGTTTAAACGTGTCTCCTACAGCTATGCTGACATCCTTACCGAGTCGGTGGAAGTCAGCGTATATGATCCCGACTCCCATACAAGTGTAGTCGAATATTTTGAAACACCTTAATTCATTTCGTGATTTATACCAGCTTTGCAGGTTTAACGACGGCTTCGTCATTTCAAATGACGGGGCCGTTTTGTATATACAGAGCAGGATGAAGCATGACATCTCTGCACATACTAAGCCGGGAATGATCTTCCTTATTCCATTGCCGAAGGAGGCGTATGTATGAGCCGAAGAAGACGGAGTGTCATGTCGGAGGAGCTAAAGTACGAGCTGGCCAAAGATCTTGGATTTTACGACACGGTCAAGGAAGAAGGCTGGGGAGGCATTAAAGCCAAGGATGCGGGCAATATGGTCAAGCGGGCCATCCAGCTTGCTGAGCAGGCTGCTTCTCGCAAATCGTAGCCATCGGTGGTGCTGATGAAAAGCGGGGATATCCGGGATTAGACCGGGTCATCTCCGCTTTTTTGAACCTCATGACTTGACACGCTGAGTCTGATATAATATGTTAAGCTGTCTTGAGGGAAAAGTTGAAGGTGGGTGAACGCCTTGAAAATATATGAAAAAGCACCGGCGAAAATCAATTTAATGCTTGATGTTCTACGTAAACGGGACGATGGTTATCACGAGGTCGAAATGATTATGACCATGGTCGATCTGTCTGACCGATTGACGATGTCTGAGTTACCGCGTGATACCATTATTATTTCAAGTCAAGCCGGGTACATACCATTGGATGAAAAGAATTTGGCTTTTCAGGCTGCGCGTCTGATCAAAGAACGTTATAACGTGTCTACGGGCGTCCACATCCATCTGGATAAGCATATCCCGGTGGCAGCAGGGTTGGCGGGTGGAAGTAGTGATGCTGCCGCAGCGCTGCGTGGACTGAACAAGCTATGGAAGCTTGGTATCTCGGATGCCGAATTAAGGGTGCTGGGTGCGGAGCTGGGCTCAGATGTACCTTTCTGTATTACAGGGGGTACAGCTTTAGCGAGTGGACGCGGAGAACTGCTCAAGCCACTTCCGAATCCGCCACAATGCTGGGTGATCCTTGCGAAGCCGCCGATTAATGTATCGACGGCTGAAGTGTACGGTCGTGTCAAAGCGGATCAGATTACGCACCACCCGTCTGCACGCCAGATGGAGCATGCGATCCGTAACGCTTCTTTTACCGATGTATGCAACGCACTGGGGAATGTACTGGAGGATGTAACACTAAAGCTGTATCCAGAGGTAGAGCATCTTAAAAACTCCATGATCCGCTTAGGAGCAGACGGTGTGCTGATGTCAGGTAGTGGACCTACGGTGTTCGGACTAGTATCGAAGGAAGCCAAAGTGCCACGGATTTACAATGGACTAAGAGGGTTTTGTAAAGATGTGTACGCAGTACGACTTTTGACCTGATTTTAGATATTTCTTTCTTATTATAGTGGCAATTGTTGTACAAATACGTACGAAGATGATATATTTACTATTAAATATTCGGATTTCACTATATCACTTACATTCCGCCAGCAACCGGCCAGTCCGCCGGTGCTTTACTGTACGAAGCGGGCGGCAGGAGAATAGATCGCGAGGAATTGTTGTGAAAAAACTTAAAAGAAGCTCACGATTGGTGGAAATGACGCAATTTTTATTGTCACGGCCGCATACGCTGGTGCCTCTTACTCATTTTGCGGATCGCTACGGGGCAGCTAAGTCGTCCATAAGCGAGGATCTGGCCATCATCAAGGAAGTATTTGAGGATGAAGGTACTGGCGAGCTTCTGACGCTGGCGGGAGCGGCAGGGGGCGTGAAACTGATCCCGAGGCTTTCCAAGCAGCATGCGCTTGCGTTTGCGAACGACCTGTGTGCGCAACTGGAGCAGCCTGACCGCATATTACCGGGAGGGTACCTGTATTTGTCCGATTTGCTGGGCCAACCTGCGATGATGAACGAAGCTGGTAAAATATTCGCGACCGCCTTTGCCAATCGTCAGATTGATGTGGTTATGACGGTGGAGACCAAGGGTATTCCACTTGCCTATGCAACCGGAGCACAGCTGAATTTGCCAGTCGTTCTCGTACGGCGTGATCATCAGGTAACAGAAGGCTCGGCTGTAAGCATTAATTATGTTTCAGGATCACAAAAGAGCCTGCATACGATGTCATTATCCAGACGTGCGATGCGTGAGAAATCGCGTGTGCTTATCGTAGATGATTTTATGAAGGCCGGTGGCACGATTCAGGGGATGGTCGACTTGCTGGCTGAGTTTAATGCTGAGGTGGCCGGTGTAGGTGTGCTGGTAGAATCGGGCGAGGTGGAGAACGAAGAGCGCCTGCTGCACGATTATATTTCACTGGCGAATCTGACCGCAGTCGATTCTCGAAGCAAGCAAATTACGGTCAAGCTGGGCAATTATTTTGATGAGTGAACAGGGCTGTAAATTGTCACAATCCATCATAAAATACCTAAATATGTCGAAAAGAAATCTTTTCAAAAAAATTACCTGAATTTAGGATACGAATTGCCGAAAAAAAGAAGGATTTCGAACTGCTGTGTGGAATGTATACACCAAGTCCTATTTGGAAAAAGGTGGTGAAACACACATGCAGATTACGGATGTTAGACTCCGCCGAGTGAACTCAGAAGGAAGAATGAAGGCGATTGCATCCATTACGATTGATAACGAGTTCGTTGTTCATGACATCCGAGTTATCGACGGTAATAACGGGATGTTCGTAGCTATGCCAAGCAAACGAACTCCAGACGGAGAGTTTCGCGATATCGCTCACCCGATATCTTCAGGAACCCGTGAGAAGATCCAAGCTGCTGTATTGACTGAGTACGAACGTGCGGCTGTGGATGAAGAAGTTGCTATTGAAGAAGGCGCTTAATTCGCCTAAAGCAGGATTGGGGAACAAAAGAAAAAGAGAGCCACTAACTGTGGCTCTCTTTTCTTTTTGTCTGGAATGAGATATATTCTTTAGTGAGTTAACAGTCAGTTTTAAGGCAACTTGGAGCCATCCGGGCTGCCGAAGCGGCTTTTTCATAAGACAGGGACTAGGCAGCGATGCGTCCCGGGGATGAATGTCCAGCACAAGCTGGCCTGAAAAAATAGCCATTAACCAAAGGTTCGCCGTTATTTTTCAGGAGGATTGTGAAAAGTTAAGCAAAATCTGATCTGGGAATTAACGTTTTAGCCAAGGGGTAACTGTTATTTTCAGGATAGGAGGTTGGACTTGTTGGAAAGGTTGGCAGTCATTCTTGCCGCAGGGCAGGGAAAACGTATGAAATCCAAATTATATAAAGTTCTGCATCCGGTGTGCGGAAAACCGATGGTTGGGCATGTGCTCGACACGGTTCGTGAAATCGGTGTGTCCCGAAGTGTAGTCGTCGTGGGTCATGGAGCAGAGGCGGTACAGTCTTATTTGGGACCGACGGCAGAATATGCGCTTCAGGCAGAGCAGTTGGGAACGGGCCATGCTGTTAAGCAAGCCAAGGACTTGCTCGGTCAGGAAAAAGGTACAACCATTGTCATTTGTGGGGATACTCCTTTGATCACAGCGGAGACGCTGGAAGGCTTGGTGCAATTGCACGAGAGCCGTGGGGCAGCTGCGACGATTTTGACCGCTGAGTTGGACGACCCGAAAGGATATGGACGAGTTATCCGTGATGCTTCCGGGGCCGTGCTCAAGATCGTGGAACAGAAAGATTGTTCACCTGAGGAAGATGCTGTCCGGGAGATCAATACGGGAACGTACTGCTTTGACAATGCCAAGCTGTTTGCAGCGCTGGACAAGGTAACGAACACCAATGCACAGCAGGAATATTATCTGACAGATGTCATTGGTATTTTGCATGGTGAAGGTGAACAGGTTGAGGCGTATTTGACAGATGATGTGTCTGAATCCATCGGTGTTAACGACAGAGTCGCTTTGTCGGTAGCTGAGGGCTATATGCGTGAGCGCATCGTTCGCAAGCATATGCTAAATGGTGTCACTGTCATTGATCCGTCTTCTACCTATATCGGGAGCGAGGTTGTTATTGGTTCCGATACGGTACTGTACCCGAACACATGGCTGCATGGTCAAACACAAATCGGAGAAGATTGTGTGATTGGTCCGCAGGCTGAGATTCAGAATACGATTATCCATTCAGGCGCAACGGTAAAACATTCGGTGTTGAACGAAGCGGAAGTGGGAAGCAGTACATCTGTGGGGCCGTTTGCTTATCTGCGTCCAGGCGCGAAGCTTGGCGAACATGTGAAAATTGGTGACTTTGTTGAGGTGAAAAATGCGACCATTGGAGATCATTCCAAGGTGTCTCATTTGAGCTATGTCGGTGATGCCAAGGTGGGTACAAATGTAAATATTGGCTGCGGGGCAATAACGGTCAATTATGATGGATATAATAAATCCATTACAGAAATTGAAGACGATGCCTTTATTGGTAGCAACGTGAATCTGATCGCCCCGATTAAGATTGGAAAAGGTGCTTATGTTGTAGCAGGCTCCACTGTAACACATGCTGTCCCTGATAACGATCTGGCCATTGCCAGACCACGTCAAGAGAACAAAGTCGGATATGCGGACAAAATCCGCGCACGTGCCAAAGCGAAGAAGAAAAGATCGGAATGACCTTAATCAGCAAGCTGTTGAATCTGTAATGAATGAACCAGCACGGAGGGTTTCTATTAATGACTTATTGCGATTCCAAACTCAAAATATTTACTTGTAACTCCAATCCGAAGTTAGCCCACCAGATTGCGGACTACATCGGCATCCCAATGGGGGAATCCCATACCACATCGTTTAGTGACGGTGAAATCCAGGTTAAGCTGTCGGAAAGCGTACGCGGCTGCCATGTGTATATTGTGCAGTCAACTTGTCTGCCGGTTAACGACAACTTGATGGAGTTATTGGTTATGATTGATGCACTTAAACGCGCTTCCGCCAAAAGTATCAATGTCGTTATGCCATATTACGGTTACGCTCGTCAGGATCGTAAAGCTCGTTCACGCGATCCGATTACAGCGAAACTTGTCGCTAACTTGATTGAAAAGGCGGGGGCTCACCGCGTAATCAGTATGGATTTGCATGCGATGCAGATTCAGGGATTCTTTGATATTCCAGTGGATCATATGCTGGGAGCACCAATTCTGGCCCAATATTTCCGTTCCAAGCAAATTGAGAACCCGATTGTCGTTTCACCCGATCATGGCGGGGTTGTTCGTGCGCGCAAGCTGGCGGACTTCCTGAGTGCGCCGCTCGCTATTATTGATAAGCGTCGTCCAGAGCCAAATGTCAGTGAAGTGATGAACATCATCGGGAACATTGAGGGTAAAACGGCTATTTTAATTGATGATATCATTGATACAGCCGGAACGATTGTATTAGGTGCAAATGCGCTTAAAGAAGGCGGCGTAAAAGATGTGTATGCGTGTTGTACACATGCCGTATTGTCTGGTCCTGCGATGGAAAGACTGGAGAATTCGCCATTAAAAGAGGTGGTTGTGACGGATACGATCCCGATCGTTCACCCGAATCCGACAAGCAAGCTGAAGGTATTGTCTGTGGCTCCATTAATGGGAGAAGCTATCATCCGTGTGCATGAAGAATTGTCGATCAGCAAACTGTTTGAAATCGAATAAGCGCTGGCTCATTAAAAAGGGGTTGCCTTTTCCATGTGGAAAAGGTAACCCCTATCAGCATGTCAGGCTAAAAGCCTGGGCGAGATATGAATGTGAAACGTTGACGATTGTATAGTGTGTCCTCTATTTCGACGAAATGCTCATTAAAACGCGCAACGATGCCAATCTGGATATGTACATTCCCGTCATAAACCTGGACAGGAACGGAATGTTTTAAATGATATAGAAAATGGCTGTCATATAAGAGGATATCACCTTGATTGAGCATACCGGCACGCACCTTCCTATTCATAACAGGATTTTGCAAAATTCGATTCCAGTCGCTCCAAAGTGCAATATATAGACGAACTAGACCATTTCGATCTATATATTGTTCATTGAAAGTCGCTTATTAGATTTTTGCAAAATCCTCAATACAACTATTTTACCAAAAAATCCAGACTGTGAAAGAGGGTGTCAAGGTTATGAAGTGGATTGTAGGATTGGGTAACCCCGGTCCCCAATACGAGAAAACGAGACATAATGTCGGATTTATGGCATTGGATGCTCTTGCCTCGCGTCATAACATCCAGATTAACCAAAGCAAATGCAAGGCGTTGATTGGAGAGGGCCACATTGGTGGCGTGAAAACTGTACTGATTAAGCCAATGACCTATATGAATCTATCAGGCGAGTCTCTACGTGCTTATATGGACTATTATAAGGCCGATATGGAAGATCTGGTTGTCGTGTACGATGACCTGGATACAGAAGTCGGTAAAATAAGATTGCGTTATCAAGGTAGCGCAGGCGGCCATAACGGCATTAAATCGATCATTCAACATACCGGCACGCAGTCCTTCAATCGGATTCGCATGGGCATTTCCCGCCCGGAGCCTGGACATGCTATTGTCGATTATGTTCTAGGTACCTTTCCAAAGAAGGAAAAAGAATTGTTGGCCGGAATGATCGAGGACACGTGCAACGCCTTAGAATACAGCTTGAGTCATCCGTTTGAACGGACGATGGCTGAATTCAACAAGTAAGTTTAGACGTAGGTAGACGGGCTTAAATGGAAGATTGTTGGACATACTGAAAGGTATAGAAAACTTTCAGGAGGCATATACATTACATGGTTGTTAATTATGTATGCAGACATTGTCGAACTTTCTTGGGACGGATTGATTCCGCTGCAATAACCGAAGAAAGGTTAGGCTTCCATTCCTTGACCCCTGCCGAACGTAGAGATATAATAGCGTATAATTCGGGCGGTGAAGTGACCGTCAAAGTCATTTGCGAGCATTGCAGTCAGGCACTGGAGAATAATCCAGAGCTGAGTCTGCTCGTTAATCCGCTCCAATAACAGGTATTCAACTGGTCCGATGTACCAGCTTGAGAGGTGAAGCGGCAATTCCGCTTATGGAGCCTTGGCAGCATTGCTGAGGCTTCTTTTTCGGTTTACATGTAACTATTTATAAGCATAAAGGGGTGCCTTTTTTGTTACAAGCACTTATTCAGGCTTTTACGAAGGATGCTGATTATGCATCCATTGCAGCAGGCATATCATCAGGGATGAAGGAACAACTGATATCAGGTTTATCAGGCTCTTCCCGACAGGTACTGATGGCCGCGCTTGCCGAAGATACCGGACGACCGTTAATGGTCATGACGCACAATATGTTTGCCGCTCAAAAAATAGCAGATGACTTACAGGAAGCGCTTTCCCCTGATCAGGTTTTATTGTATCCTGCCAATGAGCTGGTAGCTGCTGAAGCAGCCATATCCAGTCCAGAGACCTTATCCCAACGAATTGATGTATTGATACGCTGCGCCCAGGGTTTTCGTGGGATTGTTGTCGTGCCGTTTTCTGGTGTTCGACGTTTATTGCCAATGGCGGAAACATGGCGTGAGGCTCGTATTGAGCTGAAAGAAGGCGAAACAATTCAGCTGGAAGCGTTTTTGCTACATATGGTGGAGATGGGATACCAGCGTGTAGAGCGTGTGGAATCACGTGGAGAGATGAGCGTACGTGGAGGAATTATTGATTTTTATCCAATGACAACCCGTTGGGGCTATCGTGTGGAGCTGTTTGACGATGAAATTGATTCGATCCGTAAGTTTGATCCGCAAGATCAGCGATCGGTGGAAAAGGTTCAGGCCGTTACTGTAACGCCGTGTAAGGAAGTTATTGCGAATAACCAGCGTATGGATCAGGCGGCAGATGCCGCTGCTATTTTGTTGGAGGAGCAGCTGGGCAAAATGACGGATCGTCAAGCTAAGCAGCATCTGAAAGAAGAGATCCATCGTGAAATTGAGTTGCTGCGAGAGCATGTGTATTTTGACGAAATCTATAAATATATCTCCCTGCTGTATCCTGAACGTAAAACCCTGGCAGATTATATGCCGGAAGATACGATTCTGATTATTGACGAACCGGCGCGTATGCTGGAAACAGCCAAGCAACTGGAACGGGATGAGTCAGAATGGAATCTGCATTTGCTTCAAAACGGTAAAACGTTACCGCAGCTAGAACTGTCAGACGACGCGGACAATCTGCTGTACAACCGTAGATTTCAGACGTTGTTCCTGTCGATTTTCCTCCGTCAGGTTCCTCATACCCAGCCGCAAAATATTTTGAACTTCATCTGCCGAGGCATGCAGGATTTCCATGGCCAAATGAATGTGCTCAAGGCGGAGATGGATCGTTGGCGCAAAGCTGGCACACAGGTTATGATGCTGGCGAGTGGAGATGAACGTCTGGACCGGATGCGCCGAGTGCTTGAGGATTATGGTATTGATGAGCCGACGATGGCTATCGGCAATCTGCAAAGCGGTTTTGAAATGCCATCTATTCACCTGGCGGTCATTACCGAGGGTGAAATGTTTTCTCAGAAGCAGCGAAAAGCTCGTAAGCAGGGCCGCCATGTGGACAATGCAGAACGAATTAAGAGCTATAGCGAGCTGAAGGTGGGCGACTACGTCGTACACCAAAATCACGGGATCGGGAAGTACATGGGGATCGGCACGCTGGAGGTTGGCGGTATCCATAAGGATTACATGCATGTCCTCTACGCGGGTGGAGATAAGCTGTCAGTGCCGATTGAACAAATTGATTTGATTCAGAAATATGTTGGCTCAGAGGACAAGGAACCCAAGATTTATAAACTGGGTGGCAATGAGTGGACACGGGTTAAAAGTAAGGTGCGCAGCTCGGTTCAGGATATTGCGGATGACTTGATCAAGCTATATGCAGAACGACAGTCGGCACCAGGGTTTGCTTTTGAAAAGGATTCACCGGAGCAACAAGAGTTTGAGGATATGTTCCCGTATGATGAGACACGTGACCAGATTCGGGCCATCGAAGAGATTAAGAAGGACATGGAGCAGAGCCGCCCGATGGATCGTTTGCTATGCGGTGATGTAGGTTACGGCAAAACTGAAGTTGCAATTCGTGCTGCTTTTAAGTCTGCTATTGAAGGCAAACAAGTAGCGGTGCTGGTACCGACGACGATTTTGGCACAGCAACACTATGAGACGTTCCGTGAACGTTTTTCAGGGTATCCGTTCAATATTCAGGTATTGAGCCGTTTCCGCTCGCGCAAAGAGCAGAATGAAACGATTAAAGGGGTCCGGCAAGGCACGGTCGATATTGTCATTGGTACCCATCGTCTGTTGTCGCAGGATCTGGTGTTTAAGGATTTGGGAATGCTGATTGTCGATGAAGAACAGCGATTCGGCGTAACCCACAAGGAAAAGCTGAAGAAGCTGAAAACGAACGTAGATGTGCTGACGTTAACGGCAACACCTATTCCGCGTACGTTGCATATGTCCATGCTGGGTGTACGTGACTTGTCAGTCATTGAGACGCCACCGGAAAACCGTTTTCCAGTGCAAACGTATGTGGTTGAGCATAGCCAGACTCTAGTCCGTGAGGCCATTGAACGCGAGATGGCACGCGGAGGGCAGGTGTACTATCTGTATAATCGTGTGCAGGGTATTCAGGAGATGGCTGCAGAGATCAATGCGCTCGTACCGGAGGCCAAGGTGGGCGTGGGTCATGGACAAATGTCCGAAACCGAACTGGAGAAAACTATTTTGGATTTCCTGGATGGCGAATATGATGTGCTGGTCAGCACCAGCATTATTGAAACTGGCGTGGATATTCCCAATGTGAATACACTCATTGTGCATGATGCCGATAAAATGGGGCTTTCCCAGCTTTATCAGCTGCGTGGGCGTGTAGGTCGTTCCAATCGGATTGCCTATGCTTATTTCACGTACCAGCGGGATAAGGTGCTCACGGAAGTGGCGGAGAAGCGCCTTCAGTCGATTAAAGAATTTACGGAGCTGGGCTCCGGCTTCAAGATTGCAATGCGCGATTTGTCCATCCGCGGCGCGGGTAACTTGCTTGGCGCTGAGCAGCATGGATTCATCGCATCCGTCGGCTTTGATCTTTACTCGCAGATGCTGGCTGAGGAAATTAATAAACGTAAAGTCAGCGTACTTGGAGAAGAGGATCAGTCCAATCGGAATTGGAGTACGTCGATTGATTTAGGCGTCGATGCTTACCTGCCGGGTGACTATATTTATGACAGCATCCAGAAAATTGAGATTTATAAAAAGGTTGCAGCGGTCAGTACCTTTGACGAGGCTTCTGAACTGGAGGATGAACTGGTCGACCGATTTGGCGATCTGCCAGAGGCTGTGCGTCATTTGCTAGCCGTGGCCCGTCTCAAGGTATATGGACGCATGTATGGCATCGAGTCCATGGTACAACGGGATGACAATATCGTGTTGAAATTCCATGAAGGGCGCCAGCAGGCGGTACAGACCGCCAAACTTGCCGAGATTGGCAATCGCTTTGAAAGACGTGTACAATTTGAACAGGGCACTTCTATGAGCGCACGCATAAAGGGTAAAGGTCTAAGTGATCCACAGTTGTTAGAACTGCTGGAACAATTTTTGAGTGCATTGAAAGAAGCATTCACATTGAAGGAGGAACTGCAAAATGCCACAACTAAATAAAAGAAAACCTTGGAGAATGCTCTCCTTGGGAATGGCAGCGCTGCTAGCTATATCCGTTCTGGCAGCATGTACGAAGCAAGCGGATGAGAACAAGGTCAAGGATGAACCGAAGGACAACAGCAAGGTTGTCGTGACCTATAAGGGTGGAACGATTACCGAAAATGAGTTCAACCAAGAAATCAGCATGATGAAATTCCTGTACCCAGAGTATGAGGCTGCGTTAGCTTCGGATCAGGTACGAGAGCAAATTGTAAAGCAGGAAGTGGTGTACAAGCTTCTGGCGGCTAAAGCGGACGACAAAGCCAAGGAGCAGGGTGCCAAAGAAGGGAACGAACAACTAGAGCAGTATAAAAAGTCAGTCGGAGAAGATAAGTTCAAGACATTTCTGAGTGATAAAAAACTGACCGAACAAGGTGTGAAAGATTACTTCACGCGTGTAATGACGGTAATCAACAGCGAAACTAACAAAGTAACAGATGATCAGCTAAAACAGGAATTTGAGAAAAATAAAGATCAATTCACGACAGCAACCGTGCGTCATGTATTGATTAACTTCCAAGATCCTAAAACAAAGAAAGAGCGCAAAAAAGAGGATGCCCTCAAGCTGGCGAAAGAAGTGAAGGCGAAGCTGGACGGAGGAGCGGATTTTGCGACGATTGCCAAGAAATTCTCAGAAGACCCAGGTTCTGCGTCTAACGGAGGTCTGTATGAGAATGCATCTGTAGCGCAATGGGTACCTGCCTTTAAAGAGGCCGCTGAGACCCAACCGATTAACAAAATCGGTGAGCCGGTGGAAACGGAATACGGATATCACGTGATCAAAGTGGAGTCCCGCAATGAGCCAACGTTTGATAAATTGAAAGACAACGAAAAGGCTGCCCTGAAGAATAAATTGGCCGGGGAAAGTATCCAAAACTTTACCGAAAATGATTTGACGAAACTTGATTTGAAAATCAATCTGCCGAAGGTACCAGCTACGCAAGAGAAAAGCGGTGCAACTTCTGGTGCCGGTAGCACAACTACACCGGGCGCAACAACAAACGGTACGGGCGATGCCAAGGCAGGAACAGCCAAAGATGGAGCTACAAACGAAGGTAAATAACTGAACATGCATAAGGAATTGGGAACAGATGAATACTATGGTCAGATATCACCATAAACACCATGACCGTGACGTTCTTCGTGACCGCTTCTGGGGGAGTGGAAGCGTCTTTCGATACCGTCAGTAGTTTACTAAATTCTTCTTGAGAAAGTGGGGCAACATGTGAAATGAAAGCTACTGGTATAGTTCGCCGTATTGATGACCTTGGGCGGGTAGTTATTCCAAAGGAAATTCGCCGCACCTTGAGAATTCGTGAAGGAGATCCGCTTGAGATTTTTGTGGATCGTGACGGAGAAGTCATTTTGAAAAAGTATTCACCTATTGGTGAACTTGGTGATTTCGCCAAAGAATATGCTGAGTCCCTGTTTGAAAGCACGGGCCATATTACAATGATTACCGATCGGGACACCATTATTACGGTGGCTGGAGGCTCTAAAAAAGAGTTTCTGGACAAGCCAATCGGTAGCATTATCGAAGGTAGTATGGATAATCGCAAAACTGTGCTGGAGACAGCCAGCGGCTCTTATGAGCTAACGCGAGACCACGAAGAAACACTCTCGTCCTTTGTGGCGGCTCCCATTGTTTCCGGTGGTGATCCCATTGGTTCCGTTGTATTGTTGAACAAGGACGAAAATGTAAAAATGTCCGAAATGGAGGTCAAAATGGCTGAAACAGCCGCTGGCTTCCTGGGCAAACAAATGGAACAGTAACATCCCGTTTCACCCCTGTATGACGTACAGAATGGCGAAAGCCGTCCTACGTTGCACAGGGTTTTTTTTCTTTCCGTGAGAAGAGGCGGTATAATAGGACTCGGGTAAGATGCATATTTCAGGTGGGAGTGGAGACGGAGAATGCAGGAAAATCGCGCCGCTTCGCGGCTGCTACGAGGTGCTGTCATTTTGACACTGGCAGCGGTAGCGAGCAAGCTGATCGGCACAGTGCAAAAAATCCCGCTGCAGAATATCGGCGGCGACGGCGTGTTTGGCATTTATAATACGGTTTATCCTTTTTATACGCTGTTCATTACCATTGCAGCTGCTGGATTTCCGGCTGCAATATCCAAATTTGTAGCTGAGTTTGAGGCAGTGGGAAACCGAGCAGCGGGGCAACGTGTTGCTCGGTTATCTTCGCTTGTCTTGGGTGTCTTCGGATTAATCCTGGGCGTGCTGATGTATACGTGTGCGCCGCTCATTGGTCAATGGATCGACAATGCTCACGTCATTCCGTCGGTGAGGGCGGCGGCGTTTGCCTTTTTGTTCGTGCCGGTTATGGCGGGACTGAGAGGATATTTTCAAGGTTTGCAAAATATGCTTCCGACTGCTGTTTCCCAAGTGACGGAGCAGGCGATAAGGGTAAGCGTGATGATTATACTGTTGCTGCTCATGCTGTCACAAGGAGCGGGAGCAGATATGATTGCTGCCGGAGCCGTGTTTGGTTCAGCAGCAGGTGGAGCAGCGGGCTTGGTCGTCATGTTGCTATATTGGCGAAATCACAGGAAGAGGCTTAGAAGGCAAGGGACGGTCATGGCGACAGTGCAAGCACAAGCTGGAGAGCTACACCCAGCGGAAAGCAATGGTGCCTTGTTAAAGGCGATACTGCGTTATGCCCTGCCTGTTTGCCTTGGAGCGCTAGCCGTTCCGTTAATTAGCCTGGTAGACACATTTACTGTACCTCGCTTGTTAAAGCAGGAGGGATTGGACGATACTGCGGTTATGGTGGCCTTTGGCGTGTATAACCGAGGTCTGCCGCTGGTACAGCTAGTCATGATGTTTGCCACCACCCTGTCGGCATTATTCATTCCATCGCTGGCTGAGGCCCGGGTAACCGGCGGTACGGAACTGGCACGTCGCCAGTGCGAGCAATCGCTGCGCTGGTTTTGGCTACTGGGACTGGCCGCTGCGACAGGCTTGATCGTGCTGGCTGTGCCCGTCAATGTGATGCTGTATGCGGACGACACCGGCAGCGGGGTCATGCGCTGGATGGCGCTAACCGCCGTTGGCGGCACGCTCAGCATCATCTCGGCTGCGCTGCTGCAAGGGCTTGGCGCGGTTCGCGCGCCGGCTCTGGCGATGCTCGCGGCCGCAGCAGCCAAGGCGCTGCTAAACTGGCTACTCGTGCCGCATCTAGGCACGGCTGGAGCCGCCATTGCGGGGGCTGTCGCCTATCTGCTGGCGGCAGTGATCAACATCGTGCTGCTGGCTCGCTTGGTAGGCCTGCGCGCGAGCTGGTCCGCCAGCGTGCTCAAGCCGGCGGCGCTGCTTATCGCCCTGGCTGGTGCGGCCGGGGCAGCGATGTGGGGCACCAGCGCTGTGCTGGGTGCCTTGGGGTGGGCTGCCGAAGGTCGTGCCACGGCAGCCGTGGAGAGCCTGCTGGGTGTAGCCGCAGGCGCCGCAGTGTTCGTGATCGGCCTCGCACGCTTGAGGCTGATCACGGAAGCCGAGCTTGTGGCGGTGCCCAAGCTCGGACGCCCGCTGGCAGCCGTGCTGCGCAGGCTACGTGTACTGGCTTAGCCAGGCATACGGCTTACGGCGTGAATCGGGACAACCATTTTATGAGCCTATACCACTTTGTGGTATAGTAATGCCAAAGCAAAGGAAGCGGAAGCGGGGTTAGGCCGTGTATTTTTTCGAGCATGAGCCTTGTTTCTGCGAAACGGAGGATGGGATATGAGCGTAACATTAACGGTCGTAGGTTTGGGCTCGGGGGATCCGGATCAGCTTACGATAGGGATATTGAACAAAATGCGGGGCGCTTCAGCGCTGTATCTGCGGACCAAGGAGCATCCTGCGGTTCAAGTGCTAAATGAGTTTGAAGTGGCTTTTGAGTCGTTTGACGAGGTATATGAGACAAAAGAGTCTTTCCCAGAGGTATACGAGGAAATTACCAGCCAATTGATTACGACGGCTGCTAAGGCGGCAGACGGAAGCGAAATCGTCTATGCGGTTCCCGGCCACCCTATGGTGGCAGAAGCAGCGGTGCAGTTGCTTAAGGAGCGTTGTCCTGCGCAAGGGATTGAACTGAATATTCTGGGCGGCGAAAGTTTCCTGGATGAAGCTTTTGTGCGTCTTGGTTTTGATCCGATTGAGGGTTTTCAGTTGTTGGACGCAGGTACACTGGATGCCAGCTGGCTCCAGCCTCAGCTGCATACACTGATCGGACAGGTGTATGACACCTTTACGGCTTCTGATGTGAAGCTGTGCCTGATGGAGAGGTATCCTGACGATTATGAGGTATATGTCGGTCACGCCCTTGGGGTAGAAGGGGAGGAAACGGTGCACAAGGTACCGCTGTACGAGCTGGATCGAGTAGAGGGCTACGGGAACCTATCCTTGGTATACATACCTCGCAGTGAAGATGAAGCGCTGAAACGGCGTTCTTTTGACCGTCTACACGAGATTGTCGATATTTTGCGCAGCCCGGAAGGCTGTCCTTGGGATCGTGAACAGACACATCAGTCGATTCGCAAAAATCTGATCGAAGAAACGTATGAAGTCATCGAAACGATAGATGAGGACGACCCTGAGCATATGAAGGAAGAGCTGGGCGATCTGTTGTTGCAAATTTTACTGCATGCCCAAATGGAAGAGGAAGTCGGAACCTTCAATGTGTATGATGTTATTCAGGGGCTGAATGATAAGCTTATTTTCCGTCATCCACATGTATTTGGTGACAATCAAGCGAATGATGCGGAAGAGGCGCTGCAAAACTGGGAGCAGATGAAGGCTGAGGAAAAACGGCTTAAAGGCACGACGGCAGCATATCCTTCTGTACTGGACGGGGTTCCGCGTGATCTGCCTGCTCTTATGAAATCGTACAAGCTCCAGAAGAAAGCAGCTAAAGTAGGCTTTAACTGGGATAGCATTGAGGGCGTATTCGATAAATTGGACGAAGAAGTGGCTGAGCTGAAGGAAGCGGTTCGTGAAGGGCATGCTGTGGAAGCCCAGTTGCTGGAGTTAGGCGATGTGTTATTTGTTGCCGTGAATGCAGCCCGATTTATGGGAGTAGACCCGGAAGAGGCATTGTCGGCTACCAATCGCAAATTTGTCGACCGTTTCCAGTATATTGAGCAGAAATTACGCGAGCAGGGGCGTCGTCCCGAAGAAAGCAGCGTAGATGAAATGGAGACTTACTGGCAGGAAGCGAAAAAGCTCCTTGGTAAAGCGTGATTCCACATATTCGCTTTTGGCTGCACAGAACAGTAAAATGAGACATATGCAGGGTTGAAAGAAGGCCCAGTTTGAGAGGACTTGCCAATGGGCAGAGTTTTGTAGTAGGATGTTGGCTTAACTGGGGTCGAATAAAAAAACGCCTGTCATTGCAGGATTTTTACGGACAAGCCAGAATAACTTGTAGTAATTCTGAAAATAACTGTAGCTTATAGTTAAGCGTGTTACAGTGACATTCAGAAGGGCTTCGGCCACAGTTGGACCTCACGTCTGCTCCATCAATGGACATGTAGCGTGATGATTATTTTTTGACATTTGGGAGGCTTTTATCTTATGAACAAGACAGATCTGATCAACAATATTTCCAGCAAAAGCGGTTTGAGCAAACGTGACGTTGAAGCTGTATTGAATGGCGTTCTTGGTGAAATTACAGATGCACTCGCTAGCGGTGACAAAGTGCAACTGATCGGCTTTGGTACTTTCGAAACACGCAAGCGTTCCAGCCGTACAGGCCGCAATCCACAAACCGGTAACACGATTGAAATTCCAGAATCGACCGTTCCTGCTTTTAAAGCCGGTAATAAGCTTAAAGAAGCCGTTAACTAATGCGTCTTGATAAATTCTTGAAAGTCTCGCGGCTGATTAAGCGGCGTACGGTAGCCAAGGACGTCTCCGAACAAGGGAGAGTGCTGGTGAACGGACGCGAAGCCAAGCCGAGCAGTGCGGTCAAAGTAGGCGATGAAATTACCGTCCAGTTTGGCCAGAAGCTGGTGACCGTGCGAGTGGAACGGCTCGCCGACACTACACGCAAGGACGAGGCTGCAAGTATGTACACGTTGGTAAAGGAAGAGCCTATTGCCAGGGACAATGGTTTAAACTGGTAAGCAGACATCTGACTTTCTCACAACTGTACATGAAAGCATTCCTTCATTATTTTATGAAGGAATGCTTTTTTTCTTTAGATGACGAGTTTTCGTCCATCATATGCTGATTAACAGCAAAAGCGGTTCTAAATCATACGGCCCCCTTCATAAGCTAAGAACAGAAGGAGGGGTACATGCCATGATTGAACAAGGGAAGTCGAAGCACCATGATCTGCGCATGCAAAGCCGCAAGCAACTCGATATTTCAGGCGTCAGCAATGTGGAGAGCTTTGACAGTGAAGAATTTTTGCTTCAGACCGAGCTGGGCCATCTCACCATTCGCGGACAACATTTACATATCAAAAACCTCAGCCTAGAAGAGGGACTGTTGTCCATTGAAGGTCTGATTACTTCCCTCGTCTACCTGGAGCCCGGGGCCCCGGCTAAAAACGGAAAAAGCCTATTCGGCAAGATCTTCAAATGAACCCTTACACGCAATGGCTGACGTTAACGTGGATGCTGGTGTCGGGCATAGCCATGGGAGTGGTGTTTGACAGCTACCGGGTGCTGTCCATCCGCTTTCATTTTGCCCGCTGGAGCGTTCATATATTGGACGTGCTGTACTGGGTGGCCTCGGCTTTGTTTATTTTCCGTGTGCTATACGCGAGTAATCGCGGTGAGCTGCGGTTTTATGTCTTTTTAGGACTACTTTTGGGGGTTTGGCTCTATTTTTGGGCCTTTAGTGTTACAACCCAACGTTTTGTGGTAATGTTATTAGAGATAGTTCGCAGACTGACGTTGATCGTGAACAGCATACTGCGCATCCTGATTGTTCTTCCGGTGTTAGCGCTGTATCGGCTGTTACGCAAGCTAGTCGGATGGACATGGGCACTTATTGTGTTCCTGGGAAGGATGCTGATATACATCCTGATGCCGGTTTGGAAGCCGATCCTATGGCTGATCGGTCCACTTAAAGCGCGCTGGAGGACTCCAGAGTCGCTCGTAAAGCTGGGTATCAGACTGAAAAACACAGCGAAAAGATGGTTTGGAAGGAGGTAGTATCATGCGTAATTCGTCTGTAGATCGCCATTCATCTTCTACGTCCAAGTCCAACGCGGGCGGGCGCAGGCGAATCATGATTTGGTTGCTATCGCTTGCCGCCTTTGGTAGTTGGGCAATTTTTACCTTTTTTTCTCAAGGCATGATTATGGCCGATCGAAATGAACAGCTCATCCAGAAGGAAAAGCAGAAGCAAGCTGCTACACAAACGGAACAACAGCTTCAAACCGAAGTGAATCGTCTCAAGGACCCTGAGTACATTGGCGAGATTGCCAGAAGCAAGTACGGTCTTTACAAACCGGAAGAGACGCCAATCATCGGAGATCAGAAATAGGAACATTATCGGGCCAATGCTTAGTTGACCTTGGTTCCGCCATTTTGTATAATCAAATCACCACAGCGGGATTTTTTTGCAAAAAAATCGGTTGTATATTTTAAGGGAGGATCATTTTATTCTATGGCAATTGAAGTGGGCACCAAGTTAGAGGGCAAAGTGACAGGCATCACGCATTTTGGAGCATTTGTGGATTTGTCTGGAGGTGTCACGGGTCTCGTTCACATCTCGGAAATCGCCGATAACTATGTTAAGGATGTTAACGACCACCTGAAGATTAATGATGTCGTGACGGTGAAAGTCATTAATGTTGACAAAGATGGCAAAATCGGACTTTCCATTAAGCAAACGATTGACAAGCCGGCAAGTGAAGCCCGTCCCCCAAGAGCTCCAAGACCGGAGCGTACGGGAGGACCAGGCGGAGGCGACCGTTTCGGCGGTGGAGGTTCAGGTCCAAGTCAAGGACGCGGTGGTGGTGGCGGTGGTTTCAACCGCGATCGTGGAGGCCGTTCTTTCAAGCCTGCACCGGGTAAACCTTCATTTGAGGATAAAATGTCACGCTTCCTGAAAGATAGTGAGGAACGCATTTCGTCGCTGAAAAAGAACACCGAAGGTAAACGCGGAGGACGCGGCGCGAAGCGTGTTTAATTCACTTTGACAACCGTATCAACCATACACGGAAAACCGTACAGTCGAAAGACTGCTACGGTTTTTTTGCGTTCTACCGACAATAGATGCGACATGCAATGGGTGTGGGCGATAAATCCGGTTATCGTTATACATGTATTTTATGAGATTCGCAATTTTGATGAAGACGAGGAAGCATTCGTGCTGGAAAGCGAATGTTTTTTTTGTCGTGAGGACATAATCGTCCGACAAACTCCAACGGTTTTCCGTCTATCTTCTGTGCAAATCGCTAGTCTTGGTCATAGTGATGGACGACATAGAGAGGTCAAGCAAGGAGTTAAGAGACGCAACTTCCATCTGCTTCCATACGGGCGTAGCTTGATGTTCAAGGTGATGCTCTGTCCTTTCGCGCAGAACGTTTTTTTGTCGGAAATTTCTTGGAATAAGACGTGAGGTTCTGACAAACTTTCTCAATCATTCCGGTTTAAGATGGGAACATCAAATTGATGAATGGGGTGCCTGACGCATGATGGAGAAATGGAACGTGGTACATTTTCCGGGGTTAAAATCTAGAAAGTCCAAATCCAAAGAGCGTACGGAAGGTTGGTCTTCCAGACTCAGAAAACGGCTGGATTCACATAAAGTGGTGCAATGGGTAACAGCGCAAAGATGGATGCTGCTATTGTCGGCTATGGGAGTTCTACTGGGACGCGCCACTATTTTGGACGAGCTTTCTCCTTTTGCCCTCGCTTATTTTGCGGTCATAACGTTCCTTCGGCGTGACCTGATGCTGCCTGTAGCTGTGTCCGTTGTGTTAGGCAGCCTGTTAGCTCCTTACCCATCGTTATTTATGATTGGTGGTGAGCTACTGGTATTTTATCTCCTGTATCGCGGGTTACGAACCTTCGATCGTCTGGAACTATCCTATGCTCCGCTTATGGTTTTCTTGTCTGTGTTTATGGTCAATTTATTTAACGCCGTGATGGCTCCAACTTTCACATGGTATGAACTTATCATTGTGGGAACGGATGCGGTTCTCAGCTTTATGCTTACGCTGGTATTTACACAGGCCATACCGTTGTTTACGTACCGCAAGAAGACAAGCCAGCTCAAAAATGAGGAAATTTTATGTCTTATTATATTATTAGCCTCTGTGATGACGGGAGCAGTAGGATGGACTGTTCATTCATTGTCTGTCGATCATGTATTGTCGCGATATTTGGTCTTGGTGTTTGCTTTGGTGGGAGGTGCTTCGCTGGGTGCATCGGTCGGTGTAATTACCGGTTTAATTTTAAGCTTGGCCAATATGTCTGCAATTGTGCAGATGAGTTTACTCGCTTTTGCAGGTTTGCTGGCAGGGATGCTGCGTGAAGGGAAAAAAGGTGCTGTTGCGCTTGGGATGCTGCTAGGCTCCTCCATTCTGACGATCTATTTGGATGGGACCGGGGACGTGCTGACGTCAACCTGGGAGAGCTGTGCGGCGATTCTATTATTTTTAATGACCCCAAAAAGTTTCTTTAAAGCGGTTTCTACCTATGTTCCCGGTACGCAGGACCATGCTAAATATCAGCATGAATATGCCAAAAGGGTTCGCGATCTCACCGCAGAGCGGGTAACGAAGTTTTCCCGTGTATTCAGTCAGTTATCCCGCAGCTTTCACCAGATATCTGCGAGTGAGAGTACGAAGTCGGACGGAGAAATCGAACATTTTATGAATGCGGTGGCCGAAGGGACATGTGCCTCCTGCTTCAAGTGTGAGCAGTGCTGGGACGGCAAGTTTATGCAAACCCATCAGTATATGACGGAAATGATGAGCGCCATTGAGGATAACCCGGATTTGGAGCCGGAGCAGATACCCCCGCAATGGAGCAAGGCATGTGCTAAAACGGGCGCTGTCCTGCAAGTGATGAAGCAGCAGTATAGCCTCTACCAACATAATATGCAATGGAAGCGCCAAGTATACGATAGTCGTCAGCTTGTTGCTGACCAGCTATCGGGTGTATCACAAATTATGGAGGATTTAGCGCGAGAAATTCAGCGGGAAGGGCAGACCATGCATCGGCAGGAGGAGCAAATACGAGAGGCTCTTGATAGACTGGGATTGTCCATCCAATCTATTGAGATTATTAACCTGGATGCAGGTCAGGTAGAAATAGAGATTGTCCATGCCTATACAAGGGGATTTGATGAATGTCGGAAAATCATTGCTCCACTGCTGTCGGACATACTGGACGAGCATATAGCTGTGATGCGCGAAACGGAGGCAGATCGCCGCCAAGGCTTAGCTACAGTCATGTTCGGCTCTGCTAAAACGTATGAGATTGCTACAGGGGTAGCTAGCGCCGCCAAAGGAGGCGATTTTTTCTCAGGAGACAGCTACAGCATGATGGAGCTAGGGAACGGGACTTTTGCAGTCTCGTTAAGCGATGGTATGGGGAACGGAGAGCGCGCGCAGCAAGAGAGCAGTGCAGCACTTAACATTTTAGAGGAATTACTGCAATCGGGTATGGACGAAAAATTGGCGATCAAGTCGGTTAACTCTGTCCTGATGCTGCGATCACCTGAGGAAATGTATGCTACGGTCGATATGGCGCTGATTGATCAGTATACGGCCCAGACAACCTTTATGAAAATTGGGTCTACGCCAAGCTTTATTAAAAGAGGAGAGGAGGTCATTCCCGTATCTGCCAGCAATTTGCCGATTGGCATTATACAGGATATTGAAATTGATTTGGTATCCCTGCAGCTCCAGCCGGGTGATATTCTCATTATGATTACAGACGGTATATACGACTCACCGGGTTACGCGGTTAATAAGGAAATATGGATGAAACGCATGATTCAGGAGATTGAAAGCGAAGATCCTCAGCAGTTGGCCGACTGTTTGCTAGAACGGGTTATTCGATACCAACAAAATCAAATCTATGACGATATGACAGTAGTCGTTAGTAAAATAGATCACTTCCGCCCAGAATGGGCAACTCTCCATGTACCTGGCATGAGGTGGTTGGAACGTCCACGGACGGTGAGCTAATCCGACATTGCCCGGGAAATTCCTTATTCGCTTTTTAAAAATCCGCATCCTTCGTTTGAATCGTTCCGGATTAGGCAAAGATAGAATCTATCGGAATAGATTAAGAGGAAGCGGAGGTCAAAAAACGATGAAGCAAATTTTGATCATAACAGACGGGTGCTCAAATGTAGGTGTTAGTCCAGTCATGGCGGCTGCCCAAGCTCTACGGGAAGGTATTACAGTGAATGTCGCCGGAGTCATAGATTATGGAACTATTGGCGAGCTTGGCAGCGCGGAGATTCAAGAAATTGCTAAAGCAGGGGGAGGGTTTAGCCAAATCGTTGGGACGAAGCAGTTGGCACAGACCATGCAGATGATGACGCGCAAAACGGTGGTTCAAACCATTCAGCAGGCGGTTAATAGAGAGTTAACGCACATTTTGGGCGAGGGTGGCGCCAAACATATCGGTGAACTTCCTCCGGCAAAACGAGCCCAAGTGGTTGAGGTGATGGATGAGCTGACAGAAACAAGCACCCTGGAGATTGCTTTACTCATTGATGCAAGTGCGAGCATGAAGCCCAAGCTGCCTGCTGTAGAGGACAGCATTCGTGATTTGCTGCTCAGTTTACAGTCCAGAAGCGGACACAGCCGTATATCTGTATTTCATTTTCCGGGCGGCAAAATGGGAGAAGACGCAGTCATGGATATCGGTTGGACCTCTGAGCTTAATCAGATCAAATCGATATTTGGACGCTTGCGGATGAAAGGGGCAACACCGACAGGTCCTGCCATTTTACAAGTGATTGATTATTACCGATATGTTACACTAGGAGAACAGAAAGATCTGGAAGAATCCTATGGCAAAGGAGAAGGGATGCTCGGTGACTACGTCGTCTGATCCCGTTCTTGCACCCGGAACGGTCATCAAGGGCAAGTGGAAGCGGAGCAGCTATGTCATCCAGCGCTTGCTGGGCCGGGGAGCGAACGGAACTGTATATTTGGTAAAAGAAGCACAGGCCGATCGGCAATTTGCTCTGAAAATGGGGAAGAACACGCTTGATCTGCAATCGGAGATTAATGTGCTAACCACATTGCAGTCTCAGGGCACTCAGACCGCCCTCCAGCGAAATGGGAATCCTTCCTTTTTGTTTGAGGTGGATGATGTAGTGTTACGCAGCGGAGAGATACCCTTTTATGTTATGCGGTACGTTAAGGGTGATCCACTTCATCGCTTTGTGGCAGCCAAAGGGCCGGAATGGTATGGCGTGGCTGGAACCGGTATACTGAATCGTCTGGCGGATCTCCATCAGGCAGGGTGGGTGTTTGGCGACCTGAAGCCGCAGAATATTTTGGTCAATGCCTATGGAGAGGCTGAATTAATTGATTACGGTGGGGTGTCTCTTGCTGGCCGGAGTGTTAAACAATTTACAGAGTGGTATGACAGGGGATTCTGGAATGCTGGCAGCCGAAATGCCGATTCCCAGTATGACCTGTTTGCCTTCGCTCTTCTAACGATTCATATATTGGAGAGCGAATCGTTAAAGGCGGCTGCCAGCAGGCTGCCACAGTTGCGTAATACGGCAGAATTGACGGTCATCATTCGCCGCAGCCGTGTATTACGCCCCTATGCCGAATGGCTACTGGGTGCAGTGCGTGGGGAATATTCCGATACTCGTGCAGCGGCCCGATCTTGGTCACGTTTGGCTTCCGCACATGTCAGGCAATCGTCGGCCAAAAGAGGGAATCCACGCTGGCTGGGATATGCTTTCACGGTATCGCTTTTGCTGCTTGCCGGAGCGCTCTGGATTGCGTTAAGGTAGCAGCATGACTTACATAAGATAACAGATGATCATCATTTTTACGGTCGGGAGAAAAGAGGGTCGTGAATGGGAACAACAAAACCGACCGGTGTTGTACAGGAAGTGCTCGCCTTGGCGCGAGATCATTCACTGTGGAGCCCCGGAGACCGCATTGTGGTTGCTGTATCCGGTGGGCCGGATTCGGTGGCCCTTTTGCACATTTTACATGAAATATCCGTTATACATATGCCTTTACAACTCGTCTGCGCTCACGTTCATCATGGATTCAGACCAGAGGAATCGGATGCGGAGGCTGAAGTGGTACGCAATACTGCCCGAAAGCTTGAACTTCCATTTGAAATGACTCGGGTCGATGTACCCGCTTATATGAAGGAGAGTGGGAAGGGACCACAGGAAGCAGCCCGCGAGATGCGCTATAGCTTTTTACATGATATGGCTACAAAATGGGAAGCGCAGCATATTGCAATGGCCCACCACGGCGACGATCAAGCCGAAACGGTTCTCTTGCACTTGCTGCGTGGTAGCGGCCCAGCAGGTTTGGCGGGTATGCGTTTGGCACGCAATGAAAAAAATGTGCAACTCATTCGCCCGCTGCTACGTATGTACAAGGCTGACCTGATTGAGTTTTGTAACTTGTATGGTCTTTCCTACGTGATAGACAGCACTAATTTATCGTCCAAATACCGCCGTAACGCCATTCGCATGGATGTGCTTCCTTTTTTGGGGCAATATAATGAGCGACTGACACCGTCCCTAAACCGGCTGGCCGAAACGATGGCTGACGAAAATGACTTTATGGAGGCATCTACGCTGTCGGCATACGAGAAAATGGTACGCTTGGATAATGGCAGGTACATGTTTCCCATCGCTTCATACCGTAAGCTACCCGTTGCTTTACAACGGAGGTTGATTAAACTAATATTAAATTATCTGCCTTCGGACAGTGAAAATTTTGATTTTCGTAAAATTGAGACCGTTCGACTAAGACTTCTCCAAGAGGCATCGTCTACATGGAGTTTGGATTTGGGAGGCGGTGCGGTTGGAGTCCGCGAATATGACCAAGCGGTTTTGTTTGACCGTACGCAAGTCGTTATGGGCGAATGGTGCTATGGACTAAGTGTATTGCCTATTTCCGGTGAGCTAGAGTTGCCTGAGGCAGGTGGTATACTCCGGTGGCGAAGGGCTTCCTATTTGGACGGGGACCATCCGACCAATAAGGAGGAAGCATGGTTCGACGTAGATCAATTGAGTCTGCCTTTGACTGTACGCTCGCGATTACCTGGAGATACCATGTATGTAATGGGATTAAACGGAAGAAAAAAGGTTAAAGATATTTTTATTAATGAAAAAATACCTCCTTCAATGCGTTCCGTTATTCCCATCGTCTGCGACCACTCTGGAGCTATTCTCTGGATTCCGGGCGTACGGCGTTCTGTACATGCCGCAGTGCAAAAGCACACGTCTTCGGTTATATATATGTCATGGCAAAGACGAGAGAGTCCGGGGCACCGGTAATTGCACAGGAACGGCTTTCATAGTATAAACTTAGGAGGTTTACACCGTTGCAAAATGATATTCAGGAAATATTGATCAGCGAAGAAGAAATTCAGAGTAAAATTAAGGAATTGGGTGCACAGCTCAGCGTAAAATATGAGGGGAAAAATCCATTGGTGATTTGCGTACTGAAAGGTGCGTTTATCTTCATGGCTGATTTGGTTAAAACCATTACAGTGCCGTTGGAGCTTGATTTCATGGCTGTATCAAGTTATGGAGCATCCACAAAATCCTCGGGTATCATCAAAATCATTAAGGATTTGGACGCATCTGTAGAAGGACGCGACGTTCTGATTGTCGAAGATATTATCGACAGCGGCCTGACGCTGACGCATTTGATTGAATTGCTTAAAAACCGTAATGCCAATTCGGTATGTGTCGTAACCTTGTTCGACAAGCCTGCACGCCGGACAGTTAATCTTGAAGCAGATTATACTGGATTTACGCTTCCAGATGCGTTTGTTGTCGGCTATGGTCTGGACTATGCCGAGCACTACCGGAACCTCCCATACATAGGGATTTTAAAGCCGGAAATCTACACCAGCTAATCTCAGCCTCCAGTCCTAGGACTAAATTAGGCCCTTTGTTGAGAAGGACTTACAGGCTATGGTAAAATAACTTAAGTGTCTCGAGAGGAGGTAGGGGATGAATCGGTTCATCCGGAATTCTGGTTTTTATTTGATTCTTTTTTTAGTTGTGGTGGGTATCGTTCAGTTTGTTAGCAACAGTAACGAAGCCTCCGATCTCCCTAGATATGACCAATTACGGCAAGAGGTTAAAGCTAATAACATCTCTAAAGTAACGGTCCAATTTGACGGTTACGCCTATCTTGTAACCGGTGCATATAAGAAGCAGCCGGCTAATGCTAAATCGACCAATTTTTCCGTATATGTTCCACCAACGGATCAAGCACTAAGTGAACTGGTAAATGCCAGCGAAACGAACGGGTTTGAATATGTACAGAAGAAAATGGAAGGCGAAAGCATCTGGCTGACGTTTTTGACTTCTATCATTCCTTTGGTGATCATGTTCCTGTTGTTCTTCTTCCTGTTTAATCAGGCACAGGGCGGTGGCGGCAAAGTTATGAACTTCGGCAAGAGCAAAGCCCGTCTGTATAACGAAGAGAAGAAGAAGGTTACGTTCGAGGACGTGGCAGGGGCTGACGAAGAGAAGCAGGAGCTTGTCGAAGTTGTAGAATTCTTGAAAGACCCACGCAAGTTTGCAGCTGTGGGCGCTCGTATTCCAAAAGGTGTTCTGTTAGTGGGCCCTCCAGGTACGGGTAAAACACTCTTGGCGAGAGCTGTTGCAGGCGAGGCCGGAGTACCGTTTTTCAGCATCTCGGGTTCTGATTTTGTAGAAATGTTCGTCGGGGTCGGTGCTTCCCGTGTTCGCGATTTGTTCGAGAACGCTAAGAAGAACGCACCTTGTATCATTTTCATTGATGAGATTGATGCCGTTGGACGTCAACGTGGCGCTGGATTGGGTGGCGGACATGATGAACGTGAGCAGACGCTCAACCAATTGCTCGTAGAGATGGATGGATTCGGCGCAAACGAAGGTATTATCATCGTAGCTGCTACAAACCGTCCGGATATTCTAGACCCGGCGTTGCTTCGTCCAGGACGTTTTGACCGGCAAATTACGGTTGACCGTCCAGATGTTAAAGGCCGTGAAGCAGTATTGTATGTACATGCTCGCAACAAGCCATTAACGAAGGATGTTAAATTGGACGTAATTGCGAAACGTACAACAGGCTTTACAGGCGCTGATCTGGAAAATCTATTGAACGAAGCTGCCTTGTTGGCGGCTCGTCGTAACCGCAGGGATATTTCGATGCGAGAAGTAGATGAAGCCATCGACCGTGTTATCGTAGGTACAGAAAAACGCAGCCGCGTAATCAGTGACCGCGAGAAACGAATTGTTGCTTATCATGAAGCAGGCCATACGATTATCGGTTTCTTCTTGGAAAATGCCGATATGGTTCACAAGGTAACAATTATTCCACGTGGACGTGCAGGCGGATATGTCATTATGCTTCCGAAGGAAGACCGCATGCTGACAACCAAGCAGGAATTGCTGGACAAAATCACTGGATTGTTGGGTGGACGCGTATCCGAGGAACTGTTCATTGGTGAGATCGGAACAGGAGCCTATAGCGACTTCCAACAAGCAACAAGCATTGCACGCAGCATGATCGTAGAATATGGTATGAGTGAGAAACTTGGTCCGATGCAGTTCGGTACTTCACAAGGCCAAGTATTCCTTGGACGCGATATCGGTCATGAGCAGAACTACAGTGATCAGATCGCTTATCAGATTGACCAGGAGATGAATCGTTTCATCACTGAATCTTATGAGCGTGCTAGAGAACTCCTGACCAAGTATTCCAAAGAGGTTCATTTGATTGCTCAAACCTTGCTGGTAGAAGAAACCTTGGAACTTGAACAAATCAAACGTTTGATTGAGACAGGTTCTTTGGATGGTGGCACGACTGAGGGAGAAGGAACACCGGAAAACGGTGAGCCTGTGATCGACAACATTGGAGACGTCCGTGTACGTATTCAAGGTAAGGATGACGAGCCTAAGAATACAACAGATCAACCGAATGATATCCCTAATCTGCAAAAGCCAGAGGATGATAACAATTCGGGCAACTCCGGTGGTACTCCACCGACAACAACCTAATCATTCAATGGATAGTTGAATAAGCGTATATGCAAGCTCCGGGGAACCAGGTATTATTGGTTTTCCGGAGCTTTTTAAATGGAAGATTATTGCTAACGTGATTTGACAGACACCGGAACGTTGTGTACATTTATTGTTAAATAAACGGCTGTCGTCTTCTTAGCTTATAAAAGCCAACAGCTGCTGCAATCGACTTTCTATTATTTTGAACATATACGTGAGCGCATACTGTAGAACCTATGGTGTGCGCTATTCTTCTGTGAAATCAGGTGAAGGCATGATTCCAAGATATCTAGTTGATTTTGATGTAGCGGAATTGACCCGATTGGAAGCCGACGTGTTAATTATCGGCTCGGGCATTGCGGGCTTATATACAGCCATTAAGGCTGCAGAGAATCGGAAGGTGTTGCTGATCACCAAGAAGACTTTGATGGAAAGCAACACACGTTATGCTCAAGGCGGCATTGCTGCTGTCACATCGGATGAGGATACACCTGCTTATCATATGCAGGACACCCTGATTGCTGGTGCAGGTTTGTGCGAACCAGAGGCGGTCAGAACGCTTGTCCATGAAGGTCCAGTTGGTATTCAAGAGTTAATACGTATGGGAACGGCTTTTGATCGTGTGGATGGTGAACTAGCATTGACACGGGAAGGAGCGCATAGCCATCGGCGTATTTTGCATGCGAATGGAGACGCTACGGGTTATGAAATTGTTCGTGCGTTGTCAAAGCAGGTTGCTGCTCATCCCGGTATCGAAGTGTGGGAAGAGTGCATGGTCATCGACCTGCTGACTGAGCATGGTGAGTGTATTGGGGCCCTCGTCCAAAAGCCAGGTGGGGAAAGGTCGTATATCACTGTTAATGCAACGATTTTGTGCTCAGGAGGTAGCGGGCAATTATACCGTTATACGACCAACCCGGATATTGCAACCGGGGATGGTATTGCTATGGCGTATCGCGCTGGGGCGATTGTCCGGGATATGGAATTCATACAGTTTCATCCTACGGCGTTGTGCCATCCGGGCGCTCCAAGGTTTCTAATTTCCGAAGCTGTACGGGGAGAAGGAGCCGTGTTACGCAATATTCACGGAGAACGCTTCATGGACAAGTATGATTCACGGCAGGAGCTTGCACCCAGAGATATCGTAGCTCGTGCTATCATTCATGAGATGGAACGCACCCAAGCTGCGTTTGTATACTTGGATATTACGCATGAGCCGCCTGAGCGGGTGAAGCGACGTTTTCCAACCATTTATCGGACATGTCTGTCATTTGGTTTGGATATGACGACAGACTGGATTCCCATTGCGCCTGCTGCCCATTATATGATGGGTGGTGTTCAGACCAATTTACACGGGGAAAGCTCCATTGCGCGTTTATTCGCCTGCGGGGAGACCTCTTCTACAGGTGTTCACGGAGCTAATCGTCTGGCGAGCAATTCGCTATCTGAAGCTATTGTATTCGCCAGTAGGATTATTGAGCGACTGCATTCATTGCCACCGCTGGTCGGCCATACGTTGATATCCTATAGCGATAACCGCACAGAGTTCCTGGCTTCATCCGTGGCGGAGCGGCGGCATAAGCTGCAAGAAGCAATGGTTCGTTATGCTGGAGTTCGTCGGCACGGCGAAGGGCTGCAAGCAGCATTAGATGAGCTGCAAGAGCAATTGCCTATTTTCGATGCTGTGATCGCTAGTCGGGAAGAGATCGAATTTGCCAATTTGCTCACATGTGCTTTATTAGTAACAGATAGTGCGCTACTGCGTGAGGAGAGCCGGGGAGCGCATTATCGCGAGGATTTTCCTGAGACAGATGATAGCGTCTGGCGAAAGCATGTTCAGCAGAGACGTGAGCAAGGGATAACGGAGGAGTACGTTCATGACATCTAACAGCGAGCTTTATGGAGAGTTTAGTGGATATCAGGAAGAACTGACGGCACAAATTCGCAGCTGGCTGCGAGAAGATACGGGCTCTGGCGATGTGACCACACGCTGGACGATTGAGCAGGGCCACCAATCCAAGGCTGTTATTCATGCCAAGGAGAGCGGCGTGGTTGCGGGTATACCCGTGGCTGCCCTTGTATTTCAGGTAGTGGACGCTTCCTTGTCGTTTACTCCGCTGGTAGTCGATGGACAGTGGATTGAAAAGGGGAGCGTTTTGGCAGAAGTAACGGGGAGTACCCATGCAATTCTGACCGGGGAGCGACTGGCGTTAAATTTGCTCCAACGGATGTCTGGCATTGCCACGCGGACTCGGGCTTTTATAGATCAATTACAAGGTCTGTCCACTCGCTTGGTGGATACACGTAAAACAACACCGGGACATCGACTGCTGGAGAAGTATGCTGTTCGTGTAGGCGGTGGCTCGAATCATCGCTTTGGTCTGTACGATGCTGTTATGATTAAGGATAATCATATTAAGGGCGCAGGTGGGATTGAACAAGCTGTGAGTCGAGCGCGCGCTAATATACCGCATACGATGACGATTGAAGTAGAGACGGAAGACATGAAACAAGTTCAAGAAGCCCTGGAAGCTGGGGCGGATATCATTATGCTGGATAACATGTCTGTCCCAGATATGAAGGAAGCCGTTCGGTTCATTCGTGAGCGGGCCCCACATGTCAAAACAGAAGCCTCGGGCAATGTATCGCTGGATACAGTGCGTGAGATGGCCGAGAGTGGCGTAGATGTAATTTCTGTAGGCAGGCTGACATACTCTTTTCATAGTCTGGATATCAGCCTTGACCTTAACGCAAAGAAAGATAGGTGACACCCATTGATTCTTGTAGTGGATGTAGGTAATACCAATATTGTTCTGGGGATGTACGAAGGGCGGGAGCTGTTGCACCATTACCGGATCAGTACCTCCAGACAGGCAACCGCAGATGAATACGGCGTACTCATACATAATCTTTTTAGTATGGGTGGCGTATTAAAGGATGACATCCATGGAGTTATTATTTCCTCTGTCGTTCCGCCATTGGTCCGTGTATTAGAAGAAATGTGCGATAAATATATAGGCAAAACGCCGTTAATCGTCGGACCGGGAATCAAGACCGGTCTTAACCTGTGTTATGAGAATCCGCGTGAAGTAGGTGCGGATCGGATCGTGAACGCTGTTGCGGCTGTCGAACGGTTCGGCGGGCCGCTGGTTGTGGTGGATTTTGGAACCGCGACGACGTTTGATTGTATTGACGATAAGGGAAACTACTTGGGTGGTGTAATAGTGCCGGGTATCGGAATTTCGACAGAGGCACTGTATCAACGGGCTTCCAAGCTGCCCCGTATCGAGTTGGAGAAACCCAAAAAGGTTATTGGTCGTAATACGGTTCATGCCATGCAAGCTGGGATTATCTTCGGTTATGCTGGGCAAGTGGATGGCATTGTGAGACGCATTAAGGAAGAAATGCAGGCGGAGCCTACGGTTATTGCTACCGGAGGTCTTGCAGAGCTAATCGCATCAGAGACAGAGAGCATTCAGAAAGTGTTGCCGATGTTGACGCTTGAAGGATTACGTATCATTTACCAACGTAACGCTGAATAAAAAAGTGGATATAAGCTGCCGCTGCGTCCAACCGATGATCTTATCGGTTTGGATTAGCGGCGTTTTTCGTCTATACTGAAATATGTTACGTTTTTGAACAATTCGCGTGATCTGTCGATGCAGGTTGTTTATATAGTAGGAAATTATGCTTCAATGATGAGCAATACTAACGAAAATAAGCAGCATAGCTGTCCTGGAGAATAGGGGAGGATATCAATATGGAAAATAAGCAGGATCGACTTATTCGTGGCACAGCCATGGATGGGAGGGTTAGAGCTTTTGCTGTTCGGACAACTCAATTGGTAGAGGAATTGCGGAGAAGACATGATACGTATCCAACGGCTACCGCTGCTTTGGGGCGAACCCTCACAGCAGGAGCTATTATGGGTTCTATGCTAAAAGGCAAAGAGCGATTAACCATTCAAGTTAAAGGTGATGGACCGATTGGGCAAATCGTCGTTGATGCCAATGCTGTAGGGGAAGTGCGAGGTTATGTTACTGAACCACATGTGCATTTGCCGAGCAATAGTATGGGCAAACTGGATGTAGCGGGTGCTGTAGGTACAGAGGGGTTCATTCATATCATCAAGGATTTGGGGTTAAAAGAACCGTATCGCGGCAGTACTCCGATTATTTCCGGTGAACTGGGTGAGGACTTTACCTATTACTTTGCCAAATCGGAGCAGACCCCGTCAGCGGTGGGCTTGGGTGTGCTGGTAGATACTGATAACTCGGTTATTGTGGCCGGTGGATTTATTATCCAATTGCTTCCAGGCTTGAATGATGATGAGATAACTGCGATCGAAAATGCAGTCAGCTCCATTCCGCCCGTTACCGCTTTGCTGGATCAAGGGTTGGAACTTGATGAAATGCTGCGCTGGATGTTGCCGGACGTTCGGATTCTCGATGAATTGGATATCCATTTTCAATGTGAGTGTTCACGTGAGCGCGTGGAAAAAACATTGATCAGTTTGGGAGAAAGCGAACTAGAGCAGTTAATTGAGGAAGAAGGACAGGCTGAGGTCGTATGTCACTTTTGTAATGAGGCTTATCAGTTTAATAAAGATGAGCTGCAAAATCTGTTAGATCAAGCCAAAGCCTAACCGGATGGGCGGTGCAAGCGATGACTACACGGGAAAAGGGATTATGGACAGCTGTCATTATTCTGACCGTTAGCGTCGCCGCCTTGGGTGGTCTTATCATGCTTCGGGGGCTGTCAAAGCCGGGTGATGTAAGCAAGGATGACGGCGATCATACTGTGGCGGAGATGGGTCAGGAAGGCATATCGGAGGAACAGTGGGTAGCGGAACTGAAAAAGCGATATGGAACCAATACGCTGTTGCAAATGTTGAATCGTAAAGCCGTGCAGGCTGAAACCAAGCGTCTCGGTATCAAGATCACCCAAGAGGACTTACAGCAGGTGCTGGAGCAGGATAGTAAAGGGTATGACTCAGATCATACCTACTTTGATGAAATGCAGCGACAGTTTGGCTTAGATCCGGTTGACTTGCGGAATGAAGCGGAATACCGGATTGGTTTGGAGAAAATAGCTACGCAGGGTATTCAAGTTCAGGAAGCTGAGATTGACGAGTATTGGGAGCAGCATCCCGAGGAATTTGCCGTCGGTAAGCAGATCCAATTGGCAGCTCTTTATGTGGATAATGCGGAGGAAGCAGAAGCGTTGCTAGACCGGGTTAAGCAGGGGGAGAGCTTCGATGTGCTGATTCAAGAGCATTCAGGTAAGCCTTTCGACAAAGATAGTAGTGGACAGCTGGGATGGGTGGATGAATATGATCCATTGCAACCGGAGGCGATTATGAAGGCGGCGAGAGAGCTAAGCTCTGGGGATGTTGCGGGTCCAATCTCTGTTAACGATTGCTATGCTGTCATTTATGTACAGGATGTCCGGTTGAAGAATTCCTCGGATAAGCAGCAGATCCGGCAGCAAATTCGTCGATCTCTTGCGCTTGCACAAGCCGCTCCTTTGGAAGAGGTTGAGAAGAGTCTGCGTGATAAGTATGGAGCGCGTATTTTATCTGGAAAGAATGCATCCTCCGCTTCTCTGTAACGTAGTGAAAGAATATTGGTTTGAAGGAAGCGCGATGCTGATAACGCGGGTTGACAGCATCGCAGCTTACTCACTTGTATTGACATTGGAATTGAAGATTGTTATGATTAGCGTATAAAACCCACTATTTTTATCGGAAATTAAATGAACGGTACAAAATTAAAGTGATTGACTAAGAATGATCTACAATATGATTTCGCACTTTTTAATATATCATCTACAGTCAGGGAGGAATTATCATGGCTAAAGTTGTTAATAACATCACCGAACTTATCGGGGAAACCCCCCTCGTTCGCCTCAACCGGATCGTACCGGAAGATAGCGCCGAAATCTATTTGAAACTGGAATATCAGAACCCAGGCTCCAGTGTAAAAGACCGTATTGCGATTAGTATGGTAGAAGAAGCTGAACGTGAAGGTCTGCTTAAGCCAGGCGGTACCATTATTGAAGCAACTAGCGGTAATACAGGAATCGGCTTGGCTATGGTTGCTGCTGCGAAGGGCTATAAAGCAGTCATCGTTATGCCAGAAACGATGAGCATAGAGCGTCGTAATTTGTTGCGCGCTTATGGAGCCGAACTTGTGTTAACACCAGGATCAGAAGGCATGAACGGGTCCGTTAAGAAAATGGAAGAATTGCTGAGTGAAAATCCGGATTATTTTGCTGCTGAGCAGTTCAAGAACAAAGCTAATATCAAAATTCACCGTGAAACGACCGGTCCTGAGATTGTGGAAGCCATTCGTTCCATTGGCGGAACTCTGGACGCTTTTATAGCGGGAATAGGTACTGGCGGAACCATTTCTGGAGCCGGTGAAGTGCTTAAAAAAGAATTCCCTGATATTAAAGTTGTGGCCGTAGAACCTGCCTCTTCCCCGCTGTTAGCAGGCGGTAAGCCAGGACCCCACAAGATCCAAGGGTTGGGTGCCAACTTTATTCCTGAAATTTTAAACCGTGATATCTATGATGAAATTATTCATGTAGAAAACGATGAAGCTTTCGAGGTAGCACGTAGAGTGGCCAAGGAAGAGGGCATTTTGTCCGGTATTTCATCTGGCGCGGCTGTCCATGCGGCTTTGAAACTTGCTAAGCGATTGGGCAAGGGTAAACGGATCGTTGTCATTATTCCAAGTAATGGAGAACGTTACCTGAGTACACCACTATACAATTTCGAGCTGTAATTATGTCGTAATTGTGTATACTATACGTAAGGATTCCCTCATTTCCCTGTTGCAGGGGAGTGGGGGTTTCTTTTTAAGGAGAGAATGTAGACTTATTGAAAAGTAGGGAAGGGGAAGCACACACGGATGAAATCGACAGCTAGAGTGACGGAGGCGCAGTGGCAGGTTTGGCAGGAGGAGGGCTGGAGCATACTTCCCTATATCGCTGAGTACCCATTACCCGTGGGAGGGCTACCGTCATCGTGGCGGAAGGCTTGGGAGGATTCCTCGCCATATGCTTTTTTGCTGGAGAGCGCTAAAGGTGGGAGGTACACCTATCTGGCCTTAAATCCGGTTGCTATATTGGAAGGCAAGGGAGAACATGCAGTTTGGACTGATTTGCAAAGTGGGAAGCATGGAGATCTACATGGTCAACCTTTGAAAATCATGAACAACTGGATCGCTCCTTACCGTGCACCGCGTGTACCTGGCATGCCCTTTTTCTCTGGAGGATTTGCGGGTTATCTTGGATACGATGTAGCTCGCTCGTTGGAGCGTTTGCCATCTCAAGCTGCAGACGATACGGGCATACCTGATTATGTATGGATGAGGGTGGATGAGCTATGGATTTATGATCACGAAAAATCCTGCATATATTGTGCTGTTCATATGCCCAATCCTGCCCGCTCCGGTGAATTCAGTAGCCAGACTGATTTGGCTAATGAGCTTATGGTGGATGAGACCATATCGATACTTGGCAAACTCTATGCGGAAGCGGTCCAACGTGCAGAACGCATGCTGACTCAGTGGAAGAACATCATACATGCGGGAGAGACTGATCCAGCTCATCCTCGCCGTTGTGCTAGGCTCGCCGGAGAAGGGCTAGAGGCTGCTCATCAAGAATCTGAAGGTTGGACAGCGGCATTCAACCAACAAGATTTTGAACAAGCCGTGAAACGTGTGCAGGAATACATTGCCCAAGGGGATGTATTCCAGGTTAATTTGTCGATTCGTCAGCAACGTGCGCTTACAGCCCTCCCTGAAAATATATATGAATGGCTTCGTCTGCTGAATCCTTCCCCTTATATGGGTATGCTGCGTATGCCAGATTTACGGATCGTTAGTGGCTCGCCAGAATTGTTGGTGAAGCTAGAGGGTGGACGTGTGAGCGCCCGACCTATTGCAGGTACGAGAAGAAGGGGGCTAACACCGGATGAAGATGCCGCTATGGCAGCAGAGCTTCTATCAAGCGAAAAAGAACGCGCCGAGCATATTATGCTCGTCGATCTGGAGCGTAACGATATCGGACGGATTGCCGAATACGGATCGGTGCATGTGCCTGAACTGCTGACTGTCGAATACTATTCGCACGTTATGCACCTGGTATCTCAGATTGAGGGAAAATTAGCCCCGGGTCGTACAGCTATAGATGTAATTGCGGCTACCTTTCCAGGCGGAACCATTACCGGGGCACCCAAGGTGCGTACCATGGAAATTATTGAAGAATTAGAGCCCGTTCGTCGGGGTCCTTATACAGGGTCCCTTGGATGGATTGACTATAACGGCAATATGGAATTAAATATTATAATAAGAACACTAGCTGTTAAAGGCAGCACTTCCTATTTACAGACAGGTGCGGGGATCGTCATTGACTCAGACCCGTACAGGGAATATCGGGAATGTCGGAACAAGGCCAGAGCTGTCATGAAGGCGGTACAATGTGGTGAAGAAGAAGCCGCTTTGAGCAGAAGCGGTATCACAGGAGGGTGAGTCGTATGATTTTGGTGATTGATAATTATGATTCGTTTACGTACAATCTTGTTCAATATTTGGGTGAACTTGGCGAAGAAGTAACCGTAAAACGGAACGATGAGATTGATGTGAAAGGCATAGAAGAGCTGGCACCAGAGCATATTTTGATCTCGCCGGGTCCATGCACGCCGAATGAGGCAGGGATATCACTGGATGTGATCAGCCATTTTAAAGGTCGCATTCCGATTTTTGGCGTTTGCCTCGGCCACCAGGCCATCGGACAGGCTTTTGGCGGTAAGGTTATCCGGGCTGAACGACTCATGCACGGTAAAACCTCACCGATTCTTCATCACAATACGTCAGTATTTGAAGGCTTGCCTTCTCCGTTCACAGCAACCCGGTATCACTCATTGCTGGTAGAGCGCGAGAGTCTGCCTGAGTGTCTAGAGATCACCGCTGAAACCGCAGAAGGTGAAATTATGGGTTTGCGGCATAAAGAATTTGCCGTAGAAGGAGTTCAGTTCCATCCAGAATCCATTATTACGGATTACGGGCATCAGCTGTTACGCAATTTCCTAAAACGCAAGGTAGGCGTTTGATTCATGAAATATATCGGAGTCAACGGCGTCCTCACGGAAGCCGCAAAAGCCGTGGTTCACGTAAGTGATCACGGCTTTTTATACGGAATGGGCTTGTTTGAAACATTCCGCACCTACAAGGGTGCCCCATTCTTGCTGGATCGGCATCTGCATCGACTACAGGAAGGCTGCCGAATGCTCGGCATTCCTTTTCAACCTGATGAGGAGCAGCTTACGAAACACATCCAGCATCTGATGGTGGCAAATGGGTTGGATGAAGCCTACATCCGTTACACCGTATCAGCGGGTGAAGAGGTGCTAGGATTGCCGACGGGTGACTATACGCGTCCCAACCATATTTTGTTTGCCAAGCCGTTGCCCTCTACCAATACACAAATTGGGCAATCGACTTCCCCATCGGCGCTTCAGTTGTTGCGAATCCCCAGAAACACTCCAGAGGGTGAGGTTCGCTTGAAGTCGCTCCATTATATGAATAATATTCTTGCGAAACGGGAACTTCAGCAGTATGCCGAAGCTGTCCGTTATAAGGCTGAAGGAATGATGCTTACGGCCAATGGTTTCCTGGCAGAGGGAATGGTCAGCAATCTGTTCTTTGTGCGGAATAATACGCTGTATACCCCTGACTTGTCTACAGGGATTCTGCCAGGCATTACGCGTGAATTCATTTTGGAGCTGGCGCATCTGCGAGACATTCCTTGTGAGCAGGGCCTGTACCGCTGGGACGAGTTGAAACAGGCTGATGAAATTTTTATGACCAACTCTATACAAGAAATACGGCCCGTGGATTTGTTGTTGGAGCCGGGAGGAACAACGAATCATTTTTCGGTTCCCTTGACGCAGCCCAGGTCCATAACAGCTTTGTTGTTGCACGATTATAGACAGAAAGCAGGGATCAAGTGAACATACCGACCCTTTATCAACGTAGTTACCGAATGGGGGATGCCGAGCTTACACTCGGACATTCCACACAGATCATGGGTATACTGAATGTGACCCCGGATTCATTTTCCGATGGAGGATTACATTATAACCCGGAGATTGCTGTTTTACATGCATTGAAGCTGGTGGAGGATGGAGCCGATATCATTGACATTGGCGGGGAGTCTACCCGTCCCGGTCATGATCCAGTAGGTGTGGAAGAGGAGCTGGCTCGGGTCATTCCGGTCGTCCAGGCCATCCATCGTATCGCACCGCACATTCCATTATCTGTAGATACTTACAAAGCTGAAGTAGCCAGAAAGGCACTCGAAGCTGGCGCACATATCATTAATGATGTGTGGGGGTTTAAGGCAGACCCTGATATGGCACGTGTAGCTTCAGAATTCGATTGCCCGGTCATTTTGATGCATAATCGTCATGACCGTAACTATAGTGATTTGGTTTCTGATATGCTGTCCGATTTAAAAGAAAGTATCCGATTAGCACTGGATGCGGGTGTACGTGAGGAACAGATTATTTTAGACCCAGGCATCGGTTTTGCCAAGGATTACGATGAAAATATTCATGCCATGACTTCTCTCGATAGATTGAGTCAGCTGGGCTTTCCGCTGTTATTGGCTACGTCGCGCAAAAGATTTATTCGTACAGCACTAGATTTGCCTGTGAATGATGTGGTGGAGGGCACGGCAGCTACTGTTGCTTTTGGCATTGCTCAAGGGTGCCAGATTGTGCGTGTACACGATGTGGCACAAATCAAGCGCACCGTACGTATGTGTGATGCGATGGTGTACGGGTCTAAAAATGCACTGAGTTATGGTGGTTAGGAGACGCTTCATGAATGATTTGATCCTGTGATCGCTGTTGCAACGGGATTTTTTGAATTGGTAAAACATGCAACTGTAGGAATCCCGTTGAGTATATGCTTACGATGTAGCTTTTCCTTGAAAAGCTTTGGAGGCGAGCGCTACGCTTCTCCGGATTCAAATCCTTCATTCCGCTACAACGCACCATAAAGTCACTGTATTTTTTAGAGAGAAATTAATGTAAGAAGAACGGAAAAAATAGTAGAACGAAAACGAAGTGGACGGAATGGTGCTGTACAAGCGAAGCGGTCGCCTTTGTGCCAGGATTCCAACCATTTTACCCTAATATAGGGAAATCTGGGCACAACAGCGATGGGAAGTACCATCCGACCGCGTAGTGGCGCCGCGTGTACACCTTTAGTTGAGCTTATTTAGAAAAATCTAATAAATAACAGGGGGCCTACCCACAATGGATAAAATGAAATTGCATCGTATGGAGTATTACGGATATCATGGCGTTTTTCCAGAGGAACGTAAGCTGGGACAACGTTACTATATTGATTTGGAACTGGAGCTTGATCTGCGTGAAGCGGGTGAGCAGGATGCTTTGGACAAAACGGTTAATTACGCCGAGGTGCATTACACCGTTAAAGATATTGTAGAAAAGGAGTCTTACCAATTGATTGAAGCTTTGGGCGAACGTATTGCATCTTCCCTACTGGACACTTATACTAGTGTCAATGCACTGACTGTCAAAGTCACGAAGCCGCATCCGCCATTTGATATTCATTTTCAAGGCGTGACGGTTGAGCTTTATCGCGCAAGAAAGTAGGAACGATACATGAATGCACATTCGACCTCTGAGGCATCAGAGGCTTATATTGCTTTAGGGGCTAATTTGGGGGAGCGCGAGCATACCCTGTATGAAGCCATTACGGCGCTGGACGAACATCCGGGTATCCGGGTAATACGGTGCTCCAGCCTGTACGAAACAGAGCCTGTTGGGTATCTGGATCAACCTTCTTTTTTGAACATGACGGTAGCCCTATCTACAACACTTGCTCCAGAGGAGCTTCTGGTATATATGCTGGAGGTGGAGAGTCGTCTGGGGAGAGTAAGACATATTCCTAATGGTCCACGAACCATTGATCTGGACTTGTTATGGATGGGAGCGGCACAACTGGCTACACCGGATTTGGAGCTTCCTCACCCTCGCATGTTGGAGCGTGCTTTTGTACTGGTTCCCTTGGCTGACATCGTTCCGAACCAAGATCCGTCCGGTCTGTACAGTATCGTGCATACTGCATTGAATTCTGTGGATGGAAAGGACGGCATACAGCTTTGGAAAACATGCAGCTGGCGCAACGACTCCGCGCCTTTCGGAAACTAAAAGGGTTCACACAGCAGGAGTTGGCAGAGCGTACCGGTATATCTTTGACTGTATTAGGTGCTGTGGAGCGAGGCAATCGTACAATAGACTTAGACATGCTGAACATTATCGCCCAAACGCTAGAAATTGAAGTCCGGGAACTGACAGAATGACGATAAATAATGATACAAAAGAAAGAATAAAGGGGTGAACAGATATGTTGAAAATCGGCGGTATTGAAATGAAAAACCAAGTCGTTCTGGCTCCGATGGCAGGCGTGTGCAACCCTGCTTTTCGCCTGATCGCCAAGGAATTCGGTACAGGCTTGGTATGTGCAGAGATGGTTAGTGATAAGGCGATCATTCACGGCAACAAGCGTACACGTGAGATGCTGTTTGTAGATGAGCGCGAGAAGCCGCTTAGCTTGCAAATTTTCGGAGGCGACCGTGAAACTCTGGTGGAAGCAGCGAAGGTCGTAGATCAGGAAACGAATGCAGATATTATTGATATCAATATGGGTTGCCCGGTTCCCAAAGTGACCAAATGTGATGCAGGTGCTCGTTGGCTGCTCGATCCAAACAAGATTTATGAAATGGTATCGGCGGTAGTGGAATCAGTAAACAAGCCGGTTACTGTGAAAATGCGTATTGGTTGGGATAGTGAGCATATTTATGCCGTAGAGAACGCTCGCGCTGTTGAACGTGCCGGAGGACAGGCCGTTAGCGTACATGGCCGTACACGGGAGCAACTGTATACGGGACTTGCGAATTGGGATATTATAAAAGAAGTTAAAGAAGCAGTTTCCATTCCTGTAATTGGAAATGGCGATGTGGCATCACCGGAAGATGCTCGCCGTATGCTGGATTTGACCAATTGTGATGGCGTTATGATCGGACGCGGTGCTCTGGGAAATCCGTGGATGCTTTACCGTACGATTGAGTACTTGCAATCAGGTGAGCTGTTGCCCGATCCTTCACCGGAAGAAAAAATTCGTATTGCCATTCTGCATATGGATCGTCTGGTTGCTTTGAAGGGTGAAGCAGTAGCTGTTCGTGAAATGCGCAAGCATCTGGCTTGGTACCTCAAGGGGCTTAAAGGTTCAGCACGTATTAAGGATGTCATTATGGAAGAAACAAAGCGCGACGATATGGTACGTATTTTGGATCAATTTGTATCTCAATTGCACATGGTAGAAAACGATGAGCCTTTTACAAGTGCTGCATCTCCTGCTGCTGTTGCGCAATAAGGAAGATGTTCCTGCCTGTGCGCGCGATTGACTTTTCCAATTGCTTGCCCTATAATCGTTCAGTATAAAATCTTGATGTATGCTACAAATTGTGTGCAGCTCTCAAGACAACAGCAGGAAATGTTCTCATTCCCTCAGAGTGGCATATTATGTTTTGAAAGCGTGCATTCCGATGCACTTTTAAACTTTTCCCATGACAGGAGAATCGGTTAAGATGAGCGATAAAGAAGTCATTCTGACACAGGAAGGTCTTAGGAAGCTCGAAGATGAGCTTGAGAACTTAAAGTCTGTCAAACGCCGCGAAGTGGCTGAACGGATTAAGGTAGCCATCGGATACGGAGATATTAGTGAAAACTCCGAATATGAGGATGCGAAGAATGAGCAGGCCTTTATTGAAGGCCGTGTAATTACGTTGGAAAAGATGCTACGCAATGCCCGCATTATCAATAGTGATGAAATTGACACCGATGTTGTGGGAGTAGGCGCAACTGTGACTGTTGAAGATTTGGAATTCGGAGATATTACAGAGTATGCTATCGTAGGTTCTGCCGAATCTGACCCGCTACAGAACAAGATTTCGAATGAAAGTCCGGTTGGCAAGGCAATTCTCGGTAAGAAAAAGGGAACTGTTGTGGATGTCACCGTTCCAGCAGGCGTTATTCAATATAAAATCGTGGATATCAAGAAATAAGACACGGACTTTGGAATTTAATGTAAAAGCTTCCTTGTGGAAGCTTTTTTTCTCTACACCCGGACGGACCCCGGCCCGTCTATTCATATTGAAGGAGCTGATTTAGCACCATGTCGGATGAAACTACTAACCAGGAAACACAAGAAAACCGCGAGGAATTAAGTGAATTATTGCAAATTCGTCGTGCCAAATTGGACGAGCTTCGCTCATTGGGCATTGATCCTTTTGGACGCAAATACATACGCACGGCTGAAGCGGGCGTACTACTGAGCAAGTATGACAGTTTGACTAAGGAAGAACTGGAAGAAAAGAATATTGAAGTTAGCATAGCAGGCCGCATTATGGCTAAACGTGTTATGGGAAAAGCCAGCTTTGCTCATATACAGGATCTTAGCGGACGTATTCAAATTTATGTTCGTCAAGACACAGTACCTGAATCCAAATATAAAGCATTTGGCATTTTGGATCTGGGCGATATTGTTGGTGTTAAGGGTGTGCTCTTTAAGACCAAAACAGGCGAAACGACAATCAAAGTGCTGGATATTGAGGTCTTGTCCAAATCCTTGTATCCATTACCAGAGAAATATCATGGTCTGAAAGATGTTGAATTGCGTTACCGTCAGCGCTATGTCGATCTGGTTATGAACCCTGAAGTACAAAAAACGTTCATTACACGGTCCCGTATTATTCAATCCATGCGTCGTTATCTCGATTCGCTCGGCTATTTGGAAGTTGAAACCCCAACATTACATTCCATTGCTGGCGGAGCGGCGGCGAAGCCATTTGTTACGCACCATAATGCATTGGACATGCAGCTTTATATGCGTATTGCTATTGAGCTCCATTTGAAACGACTAATTGTCGGCGGAATGGAGAAGGTATATGAGATCGGTCGTGTTTACCGTAATGAAGGTATTTCGACCCGCCATAACCCTGAGTTTACGATGATTGAGCTGTATGAAGCGTATGCTGATTATAAAGATATCATGCAATTGACGGAAAACATGGTTGCACATATTGCGCAAGAAGTACTGGGCACACAGCACATTCAATATCAAGGCCAGGAAGTGGATCTGACGCCGCAATGGCGCAGAGTCTCCATGGTTGATGCTGTTAAAGAAGTAACAGGCGTAGACTTTAGCGTGCAGATGAGTAATGAAGAAGCTCATCGTCTTGCGAAAGAGCACAAAGTTCCGGTCGAACCACACATGACCTTTGGCCATATCCTGAATGCATTCTTTGAGCAGTTCGTAGAAGAAACGCTCATTCAGCCGACCTTTATTACTGGACATCCGGTTGAAATCTCGCCGTTGGCCAAGAAAAACGAACAAGATCCGCGGTTTACGGATCGCTTCGAGCTGTTCGTGGTCGCTCGTGAGCATGCGAATGCGTTTACTGAGCTGAATGATCCAATCGACCAGCGCCAACGTTTTGAAGCTCAATTGCTGGAACGTGAGCACGGTAACGATGAGGCTCATGAAATGGATGATGACTTTATCCGCGCCTTGGAATACGGTATGCCGCCAACAGGCGGATTGGGCATCGGCATCGATCGTTTGGTCATGTTGCTGACAGATGCGCCTTCCATTCGCGATGTGCTGCTTTTCCCGCATATGCGTAACCGTACAGTAGAATAACATAACATTATGAATATAGAGGATCAGCCGGGTTTCCCGTGTCTTGTTCCTCTTTTTCATAAGAACGGATGGAGAGAATACTCTAATGAAACGCAGCGTCAAGCTTAGTCGGTTCGCATCGCCTCCTTTTATATTGGTCATTGGATATTTATTGATTATTGCATTGGGTACTTTGCTACTGATGCTTCCTGTTGCCAATCATAGTGGTCATGCTCCGCATTGGATTGATTCGCTTTTTACGTCCGTCTCAGCCGCTTGTGTCACAGGACTGGTCGTCGTTGACGTCGATTCAACGTATACGATGTTTGGCGAAACCGTCATTTTGGTGCTGATGCAGCTAGGCGGGCTGGGGTTTATGACCTTAGCGACCTTGTTTGCGCTGTTATTGGGGCGGCGATTATCGCTGAAGGATCGGTTGCTGCTTAAGGAGGCTATTAATGCCGATAGCATGGAAGGGATCGTGCGTATTATTCGCAAGGTGCTGATCTTTTCTTTTACCATTGAGGCGATAGCTGCCGTTGTCTTGGCTTTGCGGTGGATGCGAGAAATGCCTGTCGGACAAGCGATATATTATGGAATATTCCATTCCGTATCCCTCTTTAATAACGGGGGATTCGATCTGTTCGGGACTAGCTTCCAACAATACGCTGGAGATTTTGTCTTCAATATGATTGCATCTGTGCTCGTTATATCAGGAGGCTTGGGTTTCCTGGTGCTTAGCGATCTGTTCGATTTTCGCCGTACCCGGAGACTGTCTCTACACTCCAAAATGGTGCTAAGCGTGTCGGGAGTGCTCATTGTGATTGGTGCGCTGGTTTTATTTATTTTTGAGTTTACCAATGCACGAACCTTGGGTGCACTGAACTGGGAAGGCAAAGTATATGGAGCTGTCTTTCAATCGGTCTCCACGAGATCATCGGGTACGAGCACAGTCGATATCAGCGGGTTAAGGCAGGCAAGTCAGTTTTTTATTATGTTGCTGATGATTATCGGTGCTTCTCCAGGCTCAACTGGAGGAGGAATCAAAACGACTACGTTTCTGCTTATGGTAGGTGCGCTAATCGCCGTCATGCGAGGACAGAAGGAAATCGTGTTTTTCCGTCATAGGGTCCCCAAAGATATCATGATGCGGGCGCTGACCATTATTGTACTAGCCCTATTTATATTCTCGATTGTGGTTATACTGCTCTTAATGACAGAGGATGGCCCATTTCTCTCCCTGGCATTTGAGGCTGCTTCCGCAATTGGAACGGTAGGGTTGTCCGTAGGAGTGACGCCAGGATTGTCTGATGCAGGCAAGCTGATTATTTGTGTGACCATGTTTATTGGTCGGATTGGTCCTCTTACGATTGCCTATGCCATTCGTCCACGCTCGACCAAGACATTGTACCGTCGTCCCGAAGGGCATATTGTAATTGGATAATGTATCTGTAAAAAAGATGTACCCGTGCTGAGTAGCATAGGTACATCTTTTTTCATTTCAGATCATCATCATTCTTTATGGGTAGCATATGATGTAAAATGCCCATTTTGAGAACGAGACGAAATAGTTTGAACAGATACTGTTTTTCACAGAAAAAACGGCTATTTGTTTCCTTTTATGTAATTATAGACAAAATACTAGGAATATTATGTATAATATTGTATGATAGTGGGCATGAAAGGGGGATAGTTGAGGTGAATACCAATTTCTAATTTGAAAGGAATCGTCCATTATGTATTTATTTATTATTAGTGCTGAGGTTTTGTTTTGGGTTTTTGTTGTTGCAGGGTTAGTCGCAAGGTATATGTTTGGGTTGAAGAAATTAGGTGGGCTTCTTTTACTCTTTACCCCAATTATTGATATCCTGTTACTAATTGCGGTGTTCATCACGGTGAAAAGTGGCATGGAGATTACGACTGCTACTGGCTTGGCGGCCTGTTATTTTGGTATTACAGTAGCATTTGGTCATAGGTTAATTAAGTGGGCGGATGTACGGTTCTCCCATTGGTTTGGTAAGGGACCCAAGCCTGAACGCAAGTATGGTGCTGCTCATGCAAAAGAGGAACGGATAGGTTGGTTGCTTCACCTTTTGGGCTGGGCTATAGGTAATGCTTTGTTGCTCGCCATCATTGTGTATGTTGATGATCCACAGCGTACGGCGTCTTTGGAGGGCATTATGCAAACATGGGCGATCGTTCTGGTAATCGACTTTGTTGTCTCCTTTAGCTACACTTTAGCTCCCAAAAAACAAAAGCGTAGTCTATAAAGGTTAAGGTTTTACACTTAGATGATATCTGGCTGGTCACTCAGGATGTTCAAATCGGGAGAGTCATTGTTGGTGAAAATGAAGTGGTTACTTCCGGTAGTGGGGTGAGTCTGTCATCGGAATGTAAATATTTACAAAAATATGCGGATTTTATGTTTAACTTACTTTGACAGTCACCTTATTTTCGCCTCGCTATCTTTTTTCACACACATGTATCCCTTTCGATTTGAACACAGACCAACAGAAGCAACACAATTATTTTTTGTGAGATGACAGACAGCATACATGATGTGTTACACAAATTTTAAAATAAATTTTGTGATTTGCCTAAAACGTCGCCTATCTAAGTTTGGCAATTAACGCGATAATATTCCAGGAAAGATTACATATGTCTATAAATGTAGACATACGCAATTAAGTTGTTATTTTGTTTAATAATGTAAAAAAAGAAAGGTGGTTTCTGTGGCAGTACTACTGAGCGGTAAGAACATTTTGATTATGGGCGTGGCTAATAACAGGAGTATTGCTTGGGGGACAGCTCAATCTTTAGCTGCTGAAGGGGCACAACTCATTTTTACTTACGAAAATGAGAGGGTTGCAGAGCGGGTACTAAAGCTTGCTGAAACCATTCCGGGAGCACTGGTCTGTCCTTGCGATGTACAAAGCAATGAAGAGCTTGATGCATTGGCGGATTTTCTAAAAGAAAAAGTAGGCGTGTTGCATGGTTATTTTCACAGTGTCGCCTATGCTAAGGCTGAGGATTTGGATGGCTTGTTCGTTGACACTTCTCGCGAGGGATTCGCCGTTGCACAAGAAATCAGCGCCTATTCCTTGGCTGCTGTATCCCGTCGAGTGTACCCACTGATGACAGAGGGTGGGAGTATCGTCACCATGACGTATATTGGCGCAGAACGAGCGATCAAAAATTACAATGTTATGGGTGTGGCGAAGGCTTCACTGGAAGCCAGCATGCGCTATCTGTCGAATGATCTGGGCACATATGGCATTCGTGTAAATGCGATTTCCGCTGGTCCGATACGGACTTTGGCTGCCTATGGCATTAAGGATTTTAACACAATGCTCAAACATATTGAAGAAACTACGCCCTTACGCAAGACGGTTGATACGTCTGAAGTCGGAGATACGGCGTTATTCCTATTTTCCCATTTATCGAGAGGCATTACGGGTGAAGTTATCCATGTAGATGCTGGATACCATATTACGGGGATGTAAGGAGGGAACGTTGTGCTTATTACGCATACGGATTGCCGGATTATCTCATCTGAAGGAATTATGACCAGGGAGCGTCTGGAGCGAGACGTTACGATCTTCTCCCGGATGTTGACTCTCAGAGGCATTCCCGAAGACGGTAGAGTGATTCTGAAAGCGGCCAATTCTTATTGGTTTGTTGTGTCTCTGTTCTCCCTGTGCAATATCGCTGTTTCGGTGACTGTGGTGGACGAGCAGACTGTGCTCGATGAGGTGGCCCAAATCTATGATGAAGCGGATGCCTGTTGCATCCTTACGGATTCCGATTTAGAACTTCCTCATGCACTCGTTATTCTGATTCAAGATCTGATTCAAGAAGAAACAGTGCACCCGGATTGGGTGGGAGAGCCAAAGCTTGAAGCCCTCGACTTTAACAAGTGGTGCGAGAGGCCAGATGCGCTCATTCTGTATTCTTCAGGTACGACGGGAAAACCCAAGGGAATCGTGAAAGCTGGTTCAGCTTTTATGGAGAACATCAGGCATTCCATACACGCCATGAACTACCTACCGTCTGACCATATGCTCCCCGTTGTGCCTTTCTCTCATTTTTATGGAATCTCACTTATCTTCTCCTGGTGGTTAACCTCATGTTCTCTCATCATCTGCAATCCAAAAAACCTCTGGAGCGTCATTGCAAGTATTACGAAAGACCGGGCGACGGTCGTAGATGCTAACCCCTCTGCTTTTTACACCTTGTTGCGTATGCTAAACCGAAAACCCGAACAACTGGAAATGGTCAAGGAAGCCCCGGTGCGCATGTGGTGCGTAGGCGGTTCTCCACTTACCCAAGACCTTGAAGAGAAATTTAACAACATATTTGGACAGCCCCTGCTGAATGGTTACGGTCTTTCTGAACTGGGCAACGTTACGCTGGGGACGCTAGAGTGTCCGAAGGGTTGTGGACTACCATTACCTGGTGTGGATTTGAAAATACTAGATTCTACAGGCAAACAGCAGACGGACGGTGTCGTAGGCGAAGTGTGGATACGCAGTGCTGGATGCATGGAAGGTTATCTGAATCGTCCAGACCTGACGCAATCCGTTCTACAGGACGGTTGGTTCAAGACGGGGGATCTGGGCTATCTGGATGACGGAATGCTGTATGTCATTGGACGCAGCGGCAAGACGGTCAACCGGATGGGCTATATGGTATCTCCGGTCTATATTGAGGACCGGATTGGTTCGTTAGGTTACCGATCCTGCGTGATCACCTTGGAGGATGAGGCTAAAGGGACATTACTTGTTGCCTTCATCGAAGGCGAATCCTTGCAAGCCTTGTCTGTACTCCGCAAAGAAATAAATCGTGTGCTCCCTTCATACATGTTTCCCGATCTTTTGCTTCCGCTTGACCACTTTCCTTTAAATCGCAATGGAAAAGTGGATCGTTTGGAGATGGAGCGTATTGCCCTGGGAAAAGTTGCTTCTCGCAAGGTATAGCAAGATATTTACCAAAACCGCATATAGGAAAGGGAGAATGTGCCATGAATATAAATCCAGAATTGGCAGAAAACACACTGTTTTTGGAAAGGCATGAATCTATTCTGAAATGCCTCAATTATTTGATTGAAAATCGGCAGGAAGTGATGGATATTCTCACGCAATTTTCATCCTATCGGGCCGCCAATGCAGAAATTGACTCCACGATCCTCACACTTCAAGGTGCTCTGCAAGAAGTGCAGATCTATCAGCCAAGTCGGCAACGATCTATGGCTGTATTCATGCCTTCCAACGTCATTCTATACTCCTATGCATTATACCTTTTGATTCCGTCCCTGTACGTTGAAAATATAGACTTTCGCCCTTCTTCTCACGTAAATGAGTACGTCAACATGCTGCATGAAAAGCTTCAGGCTGTACATGGATTACCCATCTATATTCGTAAAGTTAGCCAGAAGGTGTTCATGGAGAATTCCGTTATGCCAGCTGATATTGTGGTGTTCACCGGAAGCTATACCAATGCAGAGAAGATCAAAAAACAGATTCGAAAAGATCAGCTCTACATTTTTTACGGACAAGGGCTAAATCCTTTCATTATCGGGCCTGATGCAGATCTGGAGCTGGCGGTTACCGATGTAATCCGAATGAGATTGTTCAACTCTGGACAAGACTGCCTAGGCCCCGACATCATTCTGGTACATCAAGATGTGAGTGAGCATTTCAAAGATCTGCTGATTCAACAGCTTGACCAACTCGTGTTTGGAGCCAACAATGATCCGAACGCAAACTATACCCCTATATTCTACAAAGACACGCTATATTCGGTTTCTGAGTATTTTAACACGAACGACAAATTTATTATTTACGGCGGCGGCATTGATTTCCGTACGAAAAAGATGGAGCCAACGGTTGTATATAGTGAATTGGATCAGAATCTGGAGATTATTGAGTATTTTTCGCCAGTCTTCAATGTAGTTAGCTACCAAGACGACGAGCAACTGATCAAGCGTATTTCCTCCAGTTATTTCAGTGAACGTGCAATGGGTTGCAGCTTATACGGATCGGAGCACCTGACTGACGTTCTACGAAAGAAGCACACATTGACCATTAATCAGACGCTTGAGGATGTGGATCAAGGCAATAAGCCTTTTGGTGGCTACGGCACGATGTCGAACTATATTTTTTACGATTTCAAGCTCATTTCGAAGCCGATCTTGATTTCAGAAATTGTCGCAGAATATTTGTCGGAAAAGAGGAGTTTGGTATGACTGCGAGCTTCTTCCCCTGGGATGCCATTATTGGCTACTTAAAATCGGCTGGGGTTCAGCATCTCTTTGGATTACCAAGTGATGATCTCAAAATCGTATCGTCACTCCCCTCATCCGGTATGGATTTTATTTTGTGCAAAGATCAACGTAATGCTGTGTTCATGGCAGCAGGTTATGCGCTCACCACCAACCAGATGTCCGTATGTGTTGTGGGGAAAGGCCCTGCGCTCAGTAATACACTTACAGGGCTGCTGGAAGCCAAGAACCTGGGCGCTCCGCTCCTGCTTCTGGCGCTTGGTACTGGCGGAGACAAGCTGGGTACCCGATCCTTTCAGGAAGCCGATCAAATCTCACTCGTGAAGCCGCTCGTAAAATGGGCTTATCGTGTCGAGCATGTGGATCGGCTTGTATGGGCGATGGAGCGGGCTGCCTTTTTGGCTATCAATGGAGCACCGGGTCCTGTCTATATCGAACTCCCTGAAAACCTGATGGACCAGCCTGTGCCAACAGGGCTTCAGTTTACCCCACCAGAAAAGCTGTCGTGCTCTCCGTCTCGTCGGGAGTTGGATGCGGCTTGGGCGATTATAAAGACGGCGCGCAGGCCGCTCATTCTAGTCGGAGGGGGAATGAAGTCAGGTACAGGTGATGTGATTGAGCGGTTCGCTCACCAACATGGAGCGGCCTTGTTCGCAACTGCCTCGGGACGGGGTGTAGTGGATGAAGAACACGAACTTTTCTGCGGTGTTGCCGGACTCTATACGGATCTCAGTCTAAGACAAATCTGGAAGGAATCTGATGTGGTGATCACACTGGGCAGCCGCTTGGAAGAAACGGCTACGTTCGAGTGGGATATTCTGCTACAGGATACACCTTTGATTCAAGTCAATGTAAATCTGGAGGATTTTGCACACGAATACAGGGGTATCAAAGTGCTTGGTGATGGATATGCAGCAGTGGAGCAATGGCATGATCGGCTAGGGCAGAAGCCTGATGGAGTGTGGCTTGAAACAATCAGGAGCTGTAAAGAGAAGGCTTTTTCTCATAGGGCTATCTATCTGGAGGAATTGCAAAAGGCTCCTGGGATCCACGTTCCTGAGCTGTTGGACATGATTCAGACGGAGTTCCCCGAAAATCTGGTGCTTCTTCAAGAGAATGGATTGCAGGATATGTGGTCCTATTTTTATCCATATTTCCGCTTTGCCCAAGGCTCTCTTTCGATTGTTCCTAGTGATCAAACGAGTCTTGGATTCGGTGCGGCGGCTGCTCTGGGAGCAAGCGTGGCAACACAACGTCCAGTAGTGGCACTTGTAGGTGACGGTGCGTTCAATCTCTTCTGTTCGGATTTTATGACGGCGGTGGAGTATCAAATACCATTAATCTATGTCGTACTCAATAATGGTGGGTATGGTTGGTTACAGAATCAGATGAATTATAAGCATCTCACAGGGCAGTCCCTCCCGTTTGTTTCTGAGGCGGCCAAGACAGGAATTCAAATTCCTCAGTACGAGTTTGTGGAAAGCCTTGCAATTCGGAGTAAGGGAGAGGCACGGGAACAGCTTCAGCTTGCTTGGCAAAAGTATCAGGAGAACAAGCTTGTGGTCGTCGAGGTATATGCTGATCTTGCGGATGTGCATGAAAAAATCAGTCATGTGTATGGCGACTTTCCTCTCTACGAGCAACAGGCTTCCAAGAATTAATTTCAACGAAGGACGTGGATACAGTGAGAAGACGTGTTGTAGTGACTGGACAGGGAGTCGTAACGCCGGTCGGGCTTAATCTTACGGATTTCTGGAATTCACTGTTAGAAGGAAAAAGTGGAATCGGACCTGTCACTGCTTTCGATACAGCGGACATTCCGACAAAGATCGGTGCACAGGTTACGGGCTTTGACCCATTGCAATATATGAGCAAGAAGGAAGCTAATAAAGTTGCACAGTTCACTCAGTTTGCTTTGGCGGCTGCCCGGCAGGCAGTGGAGCAATCGAAATTAGTGATTGATGAGCGGAATGCAAGTCGCGTGGGGGTTATTGTCGGCTCTGGAGCAGGCGGCCTCGACGTTATAGAGGAGAACTATGGGAAATTAACAAAGCTTGGTCCCAAAAGAGTTTCTCCTTATTTTGTTTCCTCGATGATGATTAATTCAGCACCTGGTGAAATCTCCATTGCTATCGGAGCCAAGGGGCCTTCTTTTGCTGTGGTTACGGCTTGTGCCACAGGAAGTAATGCCATTGGTGAAGCATTACGTACGATCCAGTACGGTACGGCTGATGTCGTGGTTGCTGGTGGAGCAGAAGCCAATTTTAGTCAGCTTGATCTGGCATCTTTTGCGAATATCCATGCTCTCTCCAGACGTAATGAAGAGCCGCAGAAGGCCAGTCGTCCGTTTGATGTGGATCGCGATGGATTCGTCATCGGTGGAGGAGCAGGAGTCTTGGTGCTGGAGGAGTTGGAATATGCTTTGAACCGCGGAGCCACCATTCTGGCCGAAGTTGTGGGTTACGGATGCACAACGGATGCGTATCATATCACGGCTCCAGATCCCTCTGGCTCCGGCCCGGCAGAAGCGATCAATATCGCACTGCAGGATGGCGGCTTAACACCGCAGGAAATCGACTACGTCAATGCCCACGGTACGAGTACGCCATTTAATGATCGTATGGAGATTAATGCTATTCAAAAAGTATTCGGGGAGCATGCCCCCCGTTTGGCGATATCGTCTATTAAATCCATGACTGGTCATTTAATGGGCGGTGCAGGGGCAGTCGAATTAATTGCGACTGTGCAGAGTATGATTCACAGCAAAGTACCACCGACACTCAATTGCGACAATCCTGAGGCTCCTGAATTGAACTTTGTGCCGCATGTATATCAGGAACGCGAGGTCCGCGCGGCGATTAGCAATTCATTTGGTTTCGGAGGGCACAACGTCTGCCTTGCTGTTCGCAAGTGGGAAGGGGAATAAGCCTGTGAGCGAAGAGCTAATCCATATCCCGGATGTGCTTCCGCACCGGTACCCATTTCTTCTGTTGGATGGCGTGACCGGGTACGAAACGTCGCAATGGGCGAAGGGATACAAGCTTGTCACCTGGAGTGAGTGGTTCATTACTGACACTAACCCATACATGCCTCCTATGTTGATTGTGGAGTCGCTTGCACAATTAGCGGCATTCGCTGCGATTGATAAAAAAGGCATTTCATACCTGACTAACCTCAATGGAATTCGATTCCACAGCTTGGCCAAGCCTGGAGACCGAATTGATCTCTATTTTGAAGTGATCAAGCGTCGGCGGGGCTATATTCTCGGAAGCGGTCGGGCTTCCGTAGGGGATCGATTGGTGGTTGAGGCGGAAGAAATTGTTTCACTGGATCAATGACGGGGTGGAAGCGTACGTTAAACTGTCCTTTTGTCCTCCTGACTGCCAGGTGCAGCGGGAGGATATTCACATCATGGAATAGGAGTGAATGAGATGAATGACATGCAGTTATATGATTTAACAAATGCGCAGAAGCGTATATGGTATACCGAATTACTCTACCCAGATACGTCAGTGTCACAGCTTTCCGGTACAGCTAAGATGAAGGGGCATATCAATATTGCTGCCTTTATGCAGTCCATTAATTTGATTATCAAACAGTATGATGCGTTCCGCATCCGTATTACCTCAGTGGATGGAGTGCCTCAGCAGTACGTCGTTCCTTATGAAGAGAGACAGTTGGAGTGCCTGGATCTTAGTCACTATGAAAGTGTATCTGAGGTGGAAGCCTTACTTGAGCAACACAAAAGAAAACCCTTGCCCCTGCTGGATTCTGAGCTCTTCCAGTTTTTAATTGTGAAGATTAGCGAGGAAGAGTATTGGATTAATATCAAGATGCACCATATTATTTCTGACGGGATCTCAATGGTGGTCTATGGCAATCAGCTGACAGCATTTTACATGGAGTTAATTCAAGGAAATGAACCGGAGCTGGGCGACGATTGCTCGTATATTCAATATATTGCAGATGAGAATGCATACGAACTTTCTGACAGATACCAAAAGGATAAGGCTTACTGGCTAGATAAATTTTCCGATTTGCCTGAGCTTACGGGTTGGAAGTCATATAATCCGTTATCTTTAAGCACCCACGCCGTTCGGGAGCATTTTACCGTACCAGAAGTGCTATATCACGAGCTGCAAGCATTTTGCCAACAGAATAGGATTTCTTTGTTCCAGTTCTTCATGGGTGCGATGTATATCTACATACACAAAATGACGAATCAGCCGGATGTGGTGATTGGCACTTCGTTCGCTAACCGGGGGAACAAAAAAGAGAAGCAAAAGATAGGTATGTTCGTCAGCACCGCTGCTGCCAGAACATACGTCAAAAAGGATATAGATGTGTTGAGCTTCCTGCAGGATGTAGCCAGAGATCAGATGTCAGTCCTGCGGCATCAGAAATATCCATACAATCAGTTAATTCAGGATCTTAGAGAAATGCATGGGAACAAGGATATTCAGCGGCTTTTTGGCGTTTCAATGGAATATCGTCTTATCAATTGGGTTGATTTGGATGATGTGCGTATTTTGACAGATTATGATTTCTGCGGGGACGAAGTGAACGATTTCGTGCTTCATATCGTGGAGATCCTGGATGAAGGCGAACTGGTACTGGATGTCGATTATCGGACAGAGCTGTTTGAACGCAGTGAAGTTAAGGACATGGTTTCCCAGTTGCTTACGATCGCCGAGCAGATCATTCATTCACCTCAGCTTTCTATCGCAGAGGTAAGCTTATTAGGTGAACCAGAAGAGCAATCCATTTTGGCTCTTTCGGAAGGCGCCGCAGTCGATTATCCACGAGAGAAGACCATTCATGGCTTATTCGAGGAACAAGCCGAGCGCACGCCAGATCACGTAGCCGTTCAGATGGACGAGCAGAGCATTACATACCAAGCTCTAAACGAGCAGGCTAACCAGCTTGCGAGATATTTGCGCTCCGAGGGAGTAGGGGCAGATACGCTCGTAGGGATTATGACTGACCGTTCCTTGGAGATGGTCATCGGGATGTTGGCCATTTTGAAAGCAGGTGGTGCCTATGTACCAATTGACCCCGATTATCCCGAAGAGCGTATCCACTATATGCTGGAGGATTCAGGTGTAAGTCTGTTGCTCACCCAAAGTCATCTATGGGAGAGCACCACTTTTGACGGAAAGCTTGTGAGTCTGGACGAAGCTGCAACGTATACAGGAGATGCTTCCAATCTGGAGAGTATTTCGGGACCAAGCCATCTGGCCTATGTTATCTACACGTCGGGTACGACTGGCAAGCCGAAGGGCACGCTGATTGAACACAAAAATGTAGTTCGACTGCTCTTTAACGATAAAAATTTATTTGACTTCAACTCTCAGGATACGTGGACGCTGTTCCATTCGTTCTGCTTCGATTTCTCCGTTTGGGAGATGTACGGAGCGCTTCTTTACGGAGGGAAATTGGTGATTGTTCCATCTCTCACAGCCAAGAGCCCAGCAGCTTTCCTGGAGTTGTTGAAAGACAACCAAGTCACCATCTTAAATCAGACGCCGACGTATTTTTATCAGGTGCTACAGGAAGAGTTAATGCACTCTTCGACAGAGCTTGGCCTTAGAAAAATCATTTTTGGTGGAGAGGCTTTAAGTCCATCTCTTCTGAGAAACTGGCGGGTCAAGTATCCTGATGTGCAGCTGATTAATATGTACGGAATTACGGAAACAACGGTTCATGTCACCTATAAGGAAATCACGGAACATGAGATTGAAGCGGGGAAAAGCAATATTGGCAGAACGATCCCCACACTTAGCGCTTACATTCTCGATGAGCAAAGACGCCTGCAGCCTGTTGGGGTTCCAGGAGAGCTATACATTGCGGGAGACGGTCTTGCCCGTGGGTATTTGAATCGGCCGGATTTGACGTCTGAGAAATTCGTTGAGCATCCGTATCGGGTGGGAGAGCGGCTGTACCGAACTGGGGATCTTGCTCGTTGGTTGCCTGATGGCAATATTGAATATTTGGGGCGGATCGACCATCAGGTCAAAATTCGCGGCTACCGAATTGAGCTTGGCGAGGTAGAAGCCCAAATTCTCAAGGCTCCAAGCGTACGAGAAACGATTGTCCTCGCACGGGAAGACGAACAGGGCCAAAAATTGCTGTGCGCCTACTATGTAGCCTCCAGTGACCTTTCGCCGGGGGAATTGCGGTCTCAGCTGGCGGCGGAACTCCCCGCTTACATGATTCCTTCTTATTTTGTCCGGCTGGAGCAAATGCCGCTTACACCAAATGGCAAACTGGATCGCCGTGCGTTGCCGGCTCCTGAAAGCAGCGTACAATCCGGTGAGGCTTATTTGGCTCCGAGAACTGCTGTGGAAGCTCAGATGGTACTCATCTGGCAAGATATCTTGGGCGTTGCTCGTGTCGGTGTCAGAGATAATTTCTTTGAAATTGGTGGTCACTCTTTGCGGGCAACAGTGCTCGTTTCACGGATTCACAAAGAATTGGGATGTAGCATTTCGCTGCGTGAGGTGTTTCAGTCACCTACGGTCGAATCCTTGGCGCAACTTGTGAAAAAACACATTCCGACCATGTACGAATCCATCCCACAGGCAACGGAAAGCGAGGCTTACCCAGTGTCCTCAGCGCAAAAGCGGTTATACGTGCTGAGACAGATGGACGGGGGAGAGCTCAGCTACAATATGCCAGGGGTCTTCACAGTGGATGGACCGTTGGATCGCACGCGGCTGGAGTCTGCGTTCCAGGCACTGATCCAGCGTCATGAATCCCTGAGAACCGGCTTTTATATGCAGGATGGAGAGCTTGTTCAGCGTGTGCATAGGAATGTGCCGTTTGCGTTGAACTACACAGAGGCTTTGGTGGAGGAGACGGATACGCTCATTCACAACTTTATTCGTGCCTTTGATCTGAGCCAGGCTCCATTACTGCGTGTTAGCTTGGTGAAGCTCCAGGAGGAGCGTCATCTGTTGCTGTTTGATATGCATCACATCATTTCAGATGGGGTTTCTATTCAAATATTGATAGAGGAACTTACTCATTTGTATCAAGGAGAACAGCTCCCAGAGCTGCACATCCAGTACAAGGATTATGCCGTATGGCAACGGGAACAGTCAGAGAACCAATGGCAAGATCTTGAGGAATATTGGTTGCAATCCTTTGAAGGAGAGTTGCCGGTATTGGATTTGCCTACAGACTTCCAACGACCTTCAGTTCGGAGCTTCGAGGGTAGCCGAATTGATTTTACATTGGATGAGTCTGGCAATAAGGCGATACAAGAGCTTGCATCCCGTACAGGTACTACACTGTATATGGTATTGCTGGCCGCCTATTCGGTACTACTGCACAAATATACAGGACAGGAGGACATCGTCGTAGGTTCTCCAGTAGCCGGAAGACCGCAGGCTGAGCTTGAGGGCATCATCGGGATGTTTGTCAACACACTGGCCTTGCGCAGCTACCCGGCAGGAGATAAAACCTTTCAGGATTATCTTCTGGAAATCAAGGAAACGGCGCTCAAGGCGTTTGAGCATCAGGATTACCCTTTTGAAAAATTGGTCGAAAAGCTGGGCGTAGGACGTGATGTCAGCCGCAATCCGCTCTTTGACACCTTATTGGTATTACAAAATACCGAGCAGGAAGAGCAGGAAATGGACGGAGTGCACTTTACTCCTTACTTGATGGACACCGTCACAGCCAAATTTGACATGTCCCTCAATGTAGAGGAGAAGGGGTCAAAATTAGCCTTTGGCCTCGAGTATAGTACGGCTTTATATCGGCGTGAAACCGTAGAGCGACTTGCAACGCACTTGCTCCGGGTTCTGCATGCAGTCGCGGCCAATCCTCAGTTGCAACTGGCCGAGATAGAAATGATCACACCGGAGGAGAAAGTACAGATCGTTGAAGTATTTAACGCGACATCGGCTCCTTATCCAAGGGACAAGACCATTCATGAGCTGTTCGTAGAACAAGTCAATCGTACACCAGAGCAGACGGCGCTTGTATTCGGCGATGTCCAGCTAACGTACCTTGAATTGCAAGACAAGGCGAGCCGACTGGCCCAAACACTGCGCCGTTTGGGAACGTTGAGGGAGCAGCCTGTGGCCGTGATGGGCGGACGAAGCATTGAGATGGTCATTGGTATGCTCGCGGTGCTTCAAGCGGGTGGAGCCTATGTGCCGATTGATCCTGATTACCCGGAAGATCGGGTTCGTTATATGCTTAATGATTCCGACGCCAAGCTATTATTGGTGCAAAAGGGCGAGCTTATAAGTGTAGACTACGGTATACCGATTGTCGATCTTAGCAGTGAAGAGGCCTATGCAGCTGAACCTGCCCAGCCGGAGACTGCTCAGGGATCGCAGGGGCTTGCTTATGTCATCTATACATCGGGTACGACGGGTAGACCGAAGGGCGTTATGGTGGAACACCGGAACGTGGTTCGTCTGGTCAAAGAGACCAACTATGTGGAGCTGAATGAATCTACGCGGATTTTGCAAACGGGAGCAGTGGCCTTTGATGCTTCTACATTCGAGATATGGGGAGCTTTGCTTAACGGTGGACAGCTCTATTTCGTAGAGAATGACGACATTCTGATTGCCGATAGGCTCAAAGCAGCTATTGCCAAGTACGGGATTACGACATTGTGGCTTACTTCACCGCTTTTCAATCAGCTTTCCCTGCAGGATGAGTACCTGTTCAGAGGGCTCAAAGCATTACTAGTCGGCGGTGACGTACTGTCCATATCTCATATGAATCGTGTAATCGAGGCTAATCCTGATCTTGTCCCTATCAATGGCTATGGTCCGACAGAGAATACGACCTTCTCCACCACCTACAAGATTCCGGGTCGTGCCGAAGGGGGCGTGCCGATTGGTCGCCCAATTAGCAATTCGACCGCTTATGTGGTCAATGGGTCGCTTCAATTACAACCCATTGGTGCTTGGGGTGAACTCATTGTCGGCGGTGAAGGTGTAGCGCGCGGATATCTCAATCGTCCTGATCTCACAGCAGAGAAATTTGTCCCTAGTCCTGTGAAGGACGGAGAACCCTGCTACAGAACTGGGGATTTGGTACGCTGGCTTCCAGATGGGAATTTGGAGTTTAAAGGAAGAATTGATGAGCAGGTCAAAATACGTGGTTACCGCATCGAACTCCCTGAAATCGAGGCCCAACTGGCCAAGGTGGAGTCAGTAATCGACGCCGTAGTGGTCGTTCGCGCGGATGAGCTTGGAGAGAAGCAGCTTTGTGCTTATTATGTGGCGGATCGTGCGCTCACGGCAGGCGAAGTACGCCTTGCCCTATCGCAGGTACTTCCGGGCTATATGATGCCATCCTATTTTATTCAGATGGATCGTATGCCATTAACGTCAAACGGAAAAGTGGACCGCAGGTCTCTGCCGGCTCCTCAAGTAGGCGCGCATACAGGACGGAAGTATGCAGCTCCTCGTACACCGGCTGAAGAAGCTTTGGCATCTGTCTGGCAAGGGGTGCTGGGTGCCGAACAAGTGGGTATCCATGACAATTTCTTTGAATTGGGCGGAGACTCCATCAAGGCCATTCAGGTGTCGTCACGGTTATTGCAGGCCGGCTATCGGTTAGAGATGAAGCAGTTGTTCAAATCGCCAACCATTGCCGAGCTAGGCGCGGAAATACAGACGGCTGTGCACATGGCTGAACAGGGAGTTGTGCGTGGAGCGACTCGCTTGACTCCAGTCCAACAGTGGTTCTTTGGCCGGAAGCAGGCAGAGCCTCATCACTTCAATCAAGCGGTTATGCTGTATCGTGAACAGGGATTTGAGGAAAAGGCCTTGCATCAGGTGCTGAGAAAACTTGCTGAGCATCATGACGCCCTTCGTATGGTTTTCCGTCAGACAGAGCATGGCTACGAAGCTTGGAATCGTGATCTTGAAGAAGGAGAGCTTTATAGCCTGTTCACCGTTGATTTACGGAGTGAATCCGATCCGACTGCAGCCATTGCATCGCTGTCGGATGACATTCAGCGCAGTATCCATCTGGCAGAAGGCCCGCTGCTGAAGTTAGGACTTTTCCATTGTCAGGATGGAGACCACCTTCTGATCGTGATCCACCATTTGGTGGTGGACGGAGTATCCTGGCGGATTTTGTTCGAGGACATCGCAGCAGGCTATGAGCAGGTGATTCAAGGCCAAGCACTGACACTCCCGCAGAAGACGGATTCCTTCCGTGACTGGGGTGACGCCCTTGCTCGTTATTCGGAAGGCCCTGAAATGGAGACTCATCGGGCGTATTGGAGAGAGCTGGAGGATCAGCCACTCGAACAGTTGCCGAAGGATGAGGCTGTGGAAAGCCTTCTTTTACAGGATAGCAAAGTAGTAACAGCACAATGGACTATAGAAGAAACCGACCAATTGTTGAGAAAGGCCCACCGTGCTTATCAAACAGAGACGAATGATCTGCTATTGACTGCTCTAGGCATGGCGATATCCAAGTGGTCTGGGATCGAAAAGGTTGCTGTGAATCTGGAAGGGCACGGTCGTGAGCCGATTATACCGAATATCGACATCACCCGTACCGTCGGCTGGTTTACAAGTCAATATCCGGTGATTTTAGACTTGGGGGATAACTCGGAAGTGGCCTCCTTGATCAAGTCTGTGAAAGAAGGGTTGCGCCGAATTCCGAACAAAGGTATTGGCTACGGGTTGCTCAAAACGGTGGCAAGTCAGTTGGATGAAGATAGCTTCAGCTTGCAACCTGAGATTTCTTTTAACTATCTGGGGCAATTTGATCAGGATTTGCAAGGAAGCTCATTGCAGATCTCTCCTTATCCGACCGGAAGCGCGCAAAGCTTGTTGGAGGAACCGGCCTATACGCTAGATATCAATGGCATGGTGACGGACGGAGCCCTGACTCTGACGATTACTTATAACGGAAAACAGTATAAGTCATCTACGATGGAACAGCTCGCTGGATATATTGAAGAAAGCCTGCGGGAGCTTCTTCAGCATTGCGTAACCCAAGAAAAAACCGTATTGACACCAAGCGACGTGCTTGCGAAAGGTCTAAGCATTGCCGACCTGGAGGAGCTTTCTAAGCAAACGAGCCACATTGGCGATATTGAGAATGTATATAGTCTGACGCCGATGCAGAAGGGCATGCTGTTCCATGATATGTTTGAGCCGCGTACAGGCGCTTATTTTGAGCAGGCTGCTTTTGACTTTAAAGGTAGCTTTGATCCGAACGCCTTCGGACACAGTCTGGATGCAGTGGTGGAGCGTCATGCCATCCTGCGCACGAACTTTTACAGCGGATGGGGCAGCGAGCCTTTGCAGGTTGTATTTCGGCACAGAGGCGCTAAATTGGTGTACGAAGACCTGCGGGAGATGAATGCATCGCAGCGTGAGGCTTACCTGAAGACATTTGGTGCTAAGGACAAAGCACGGGGCTTTAACCTGGCTGAAGACGAGCTTCTTCGTGTATCGATTTTACAAACAGATGAAGAGAGCTTCCGTCTCTTATGGAGCTTTCACCACATCGTCATGGATGGGTGGTGTGTTCCGTTAATTACGCAGGAGGTATTTGAACACTATTTTGCCCTTCTGGAAGGAAGAGAGCCGCAGCTGGCAGAGGTTCATCCGTACAGTCGATATATCGAATGGCTGGAACAGCAGGATGAAGCAGCTGCGTCCAACTATTGGAGCCGATATCTGGCCGGTTACGAGCAGCAGACGCTTTTACCTCAAGTCGGTGGAGCAAGTAAGGGAGAAGGCTATGTAGCAGAAAAGCTGAATTATCCTCTCAGCAAGGAATTAACTGAGCGCCTTGAAAAGGTGGCCAGGGATGCTCATGTCACGATGAACATATTGCTGCAGTCCCTCTGGGGCATTGCACTTCAACGCTATAACGGTAGCCGGGATGTCGTGTACGGAAGTGTAGTATCAGGCAGACCAGCAGAAATTCCGGGCATTGATCGGATGATTGGTTTGTTCATCAATACGATTCCTGTTCGTGTGAAGACAGAGGAGAATCTCCCCTTCACGGTTCTGATGAAGCAGCAGCAGGAACAATATATGGCTTCTCATATGTATGATACCTACCCGTTGTTTGAAATTCAGGCTCAGACGGATCAGAAGCAGGATCTCATCTCTCATATTATGGTGTTTGAGAATTATCCTGTGGAAGAGGAAGTAGAGCGTCTGGGTGGTGGCGAGGCTGCCTTTGAGATTGAGGAAGCGGAGCTTCTTGAACAAACGAATTACGATTTTAACTTAATTGTTCTACCGGGCAAAGAGATGAGATTGTTGTTCCAATACAATGCGCTCGTCTATGATCCAGCCACGATCGAGCAAATCAAGGGCCACTTGTTCCACCTGATGGAACAAATTGTGGAGAATCCTGCAATTTCCGTGGATGCTCTAGAATTAGTCACGCCGCAGGAGAAAGAACAGATTCTGAACGTATGGGGAAATACACCAGGCATTTACGAGCAATGTAACACGTTCCACGGGCTGTTGGAGGAACAGGCGGGACGAACGCCAGACGCGACTGCCCTTTTGTTTGGGGACGAGATGCTGACCTACGCCGAGCTCAATGCAAAAGCCAATGGACTGGCGAGAAGGCTCCGTACTCAGGGAATCAAGACGGGAGATCTGGTGGGACTGATTGCTGCACGGTCGCTCGAAATGATCGTTGCGATCTACGGCATTATGAAAGCCGGGGGTGCCTATGTTCCAATCGATCCAGAGTATCCGAAAGAACGAATCAGTTACATGCTTGAAGATTCCGGGGCGAAGCTGATCCTTACACAGGCCCATCTCTTGGAGCATCTCGGATGGACGGAAAATGTTTTGCTGCTGGATGAATCATCGACCTATGATGCCGACACCTCGAATTTGGAGGCTACTGCCGGCCCGGATGATCTGGCTTACGTGATCTACACTTCAGGTACGACGGGTCAGCCTAAGGGCGTATTAGTCGAGCATCGGGGACTACCCAATCTTTCGGACGTATACGGGACACACTTCGAAGTTACACCGCAGGATCGGATCATTCAGTTTGCAAGCCTGTCGTTTGATGCATCGGTTTCGGAAATTTTAACGGCGCTGAGCCACGGGGCTGTTCTGTGCATCCCTTCTCCACAAGATATTTTAGATCATGCCCTGTTCGAGCAGTTCATGAACGATAAGGGGATTACGGTAGCGACTTTGCCACCCGCTTACGCTATCCACCTTGATCCAGAGCGTTTGCCAACACTGCGGTGCTTGCTAACCGCTGGATCGGCCGCATCGATCGAGTTGATCGAAGAGTGGAGGAAGCATGTACGTTACTCTAATGGCTATGGCCCAACAGAGGACTCCGTATGCACCACAATCTGGTCTGTCCCGGACAGTGAGGGAGCAACGGATATTGTATCTATTGGACGACCTATTGCTAACCATAGTGTGTACATCTTGGATGACCATTTTAGATTGCAACCTGTCGGTGTAGCTGGAGAGCTATGCATTTCGGGTATCGGGTTAGCGCGGGGGTATCATAACCAGCCTGAGTTAATGGACGAGAAGTTTGTGGACAATCCATTTGCTCCAGGAGAGCGTATGTATCGGACGGGTGACTTGGTTCGCTGGTTACCGAATGGAACCATCGAGTACTTAGGTCGAATAGATCACCAAGTCAAAATCCGCGGCTACCGTATCGAGCTAGGCGAGGTAGAAGCACAAATGCTCAGAGTGCCGTCCGTTCAGGAAGTCGTGGCCATGGCTGTAGAGGGCAATGATGGCTACAAAGATCTAGTCGCTTACTTCGTAGCCGCTCAGAAACTTGAGGTATCCGAACTTCGGGCCGTCCTGTCGGAGATGTTACCTGGATATATGATCCCTTCCCGCTTCATACAAATGGACGATATGCCTCTGACGTCGAACGGAAAAATCGATCGAAAAGCGCTGCAGGGCGAGCGTGGATGGGCAGTTGCTTCATCTGAGGCTCCAAAGACACCTGTAGAAATGCAATTAGCCCAAATCTGGCAAGAGGTGCTAGGTGTAGAGAATGCGGGAGTGAAGGATAATTTCTTCCATTTTGGAGGTCATTCACTGCGTGCAGCCCTGCTAGTCTCACGAATTCGCAAGGAAATGAATCGAGAGATTAGTCTGAGAGCAGTGTTCGAGTCTCCTACTATTGAAGGATTGGCCCGTGCTATTGAGGGCTATACACCGCTGAATTTCGAAGAAATTCCTACAGCGGGAGCGAGAGAGCATTATCCATTGTCCTCTGCCCAAAAACGACTGTTTATTCTAAGTCAGCTGGAAGGTGGAGAGCTGAGCTACAATATGCCAGGTATTCTTACCGTTGAGGGAGCTTTGGATCGGGAACGACTAGAGCAGGCATTCCGTCGTCTGATTCATCGTCATGGTTCGCTGCGTACTCGTTTTGTGACCGTGAACGGTGAACCTGTACAGCAGCTCCTGACGGATGTTCCGTTTGCTGTGGAATATGCGGAGTTGAGCGAGGAAGAGGCAGGAGCTACCCTTCAGCAGTTCGTCCGTCCTTTTGATCTGGGTGTAGCTCCATTGCTGCGGGTCGGCCTTATTCGAATTGCACATGAGCGCCATTTACTATTGTTTGACATGCACCATATTGTCTCAGATGGGGTTTCTATGAATATTCTCATAGAAGAGTTTCTCCGCTTCTACCAAGAGGAGGACGTACTTCCTGAGCTACAGATCCAGTACACAGACTATGCGGTATGGCAGCAAGAGCAGCTCGGAAGCGAGCGTCTTAAGGCCCAGGAGGCTTACTGGCTGGATGCTTTCCGCGGAAGCTTGCCAGTGCTGGATTTGCCAGGAGATGAAGTTCGTCCTGCGGTGCGAAGCTTTGCGGGCGATCGAATCGACTTCCAAATTGATTCTTCTCTGAGTGCTTCACTTCAGGAGCTGGCTACCCGAACGGGTTCCACTCTGTTCATGGTACTGCTGGCAGCCTATACAGCGCTCTTGCACAAGTACACAGGTCAGGAAGATGTCATCGTCGGTTCACCTGTGGCAGGAAGATCCCATGCGACACTCGAAGGCCTCATCGGTATGTTCGTCGGCACAGTGGCACTTCGTACTTATCCAGAAGGAGAGAAGCCTTTCGAGGCTTATCTGCAGGAAGTGAGGGAAACAGCGCTGCGGGCCTATGAAAACCAGGATTACCCGTTCGAGGAGCTGGTAGAAAAGCTGGAGCTTCAGCGTGATTTGAGCCGTAACCCACTATTTGATACCATGTTTGTCCTGCAAAATATCGATCAGGGAGAACAAGAAATAGAAGGATTGCGCTTCACTCCTTACGATAATGTACATCCGGCTGCCAAGTTCGATCTTACGTTGACCGTGAGTGAAGAAGCAGACGGGGCATTGAACTGCACGCTTGAGTATGCGACTGCGATCTACAAGCAAGAGACTGCTGATCGGATGGCAGGCCACTTTGTACAGCTTATTCGGGAAGCCATCGCCAATCCGGCACTGCCGTTGTCATCCCTTGATATCGTGACACCTCAGGAAAAATCAAGGCTGATGAAAGCGCCGGACGAAGCCAAGGCAGATTATCCTCGTGACAAGACGATCCATGCGCTGTTCGAGGAGCAGGCCGCACGTACTCCGAATGCAGTGGCAGTCGTATGTGAAGATGCAACCCTGTCCTACATCGAGCTGAACGAGCGGGCCAATGGACTTGCCCGAACGCTGAGGGAACGTGGTTTGCAACCAGACGGTTTGGCTGGAATCATGGCGGATCGTTCCCTTGAAATGGTGGTCGGAATTTTAGCCATCTTGAAAGCAGGCGGGGCCTATGTCCCTGTAGATCCTGAATATCCAGAAGACCGCATTCGCTTTATGCTTGAGGATTCAGGAGCCAAGCTACTGCTGACACAAGCGCATCTGGAGCAACGGGTCTCCTTCGCCGGGGATATCGTAAGTCTGGACAAAACGGCTTCCTACAAGGAGGATGTCTCAAACCTGGAGTCTGCAGCCGGACCGGGGAATCTTGCCTACGTCATCTACACATCGGGTACGACAGGCAAGCCAAAGGGAACACTGATTGAGCATAAAAATGTAGTTCGCTTGCTCTTTAATGATAAAAATATGTTTGACTTTGGTCCTCAGGATACGTGGACACTGTTCCATTCATTCTGTTTTGACTTCTCTGTATGGGAAATGTACGGAGCATTGCTGAACGGAGGACGGTTGGTCATCGTTCCATCGCTTACCGCGAAGAGTCCAGATCGTTTCTTACAATTGCTTAAGGATCAGAAGGTCACCGTTTTGAACCAGACACCGACTTACTTCTACCAGTTGCTACAGGAAGAGCTCGGTCATCAGGCGGCAGAACTGAGCCTCCGTATGATTATCTTCGGTGGAGAGGCATTAGCTCCGGCCCTGCTCAAGGACTGGAGAACGAAGTATCCGCAAGTGCAGCTCATTAACATGTACGGCATTACCGAAACGACCGTGCATGTAACCTACAAGGAAATTACAGAGTTGGAAATTGAACAGGGCCGCAGCAATATCGGCACCACGATTCCGACGCTGCGAGCGTACATTTTGGATGAACAACGCCGTCCACAGCCGATTGGCATTCCAGGTGAACTCTATGTGGCGGGCGTAGGTCTGGCGCGAGGTTATCTGAACCGACCGGAATTGACGGAAGAGAAGTTTGTCGCTCATCCGTTCGAAGCAGGCGAGCGTATGTACCGCTCGGGTGACTTGGCACGCTGGTTGCCGGATGGCAGCATGGAGTATTTGGGACGGATTGACCATCAGGTAAAAATCCGTGGTTACCGTATTGAGCTAGGCGAAGTGGAAGCGAAGCTGCTCCATGCTCCGTCTGTAAGAGAGGCCGTTGTGCTCGCCCAAGAGGATGGAAGTGGACAAAAAGTGCTTGTCGGCTATTTCACAGCCGATCAGATGCTGACGGTAGGAGAGTTGAGAAAAGCCTTGGCTGCCGAACTGCCGGCTTATATGATTCCATCTTACTTTATGCAATTGGAACAGCTGCCTTTGACACCAAATGGCAAACTGGATCGCAAAGCGCTTCCGGCTCCGGAGGCCAATGTGCAGACTGGAGCGGTTTATGAACCGCCAAGGACGAAGGCTGAGGAAGCTTTGGCTTCCGTATGGCAAGGTGTGCTGGGAGCACAGCAGGTCGGCATCCACGATCATTTCTTCGACCTGGGTGGTGACTCCATCAAGGCGATTCAAGTGTCCTCGAGATTGTTCCAAGCTGGATATAAATTAGAGATGAAGGATCTCTTCAAATATCCGACAATTGCCGAGCTCAGCCCGTATCTTCAGGCAGCCGGACGTACAGCGGAACAGGGCGAAATTAAAGGTGCAGCAGAGTTAATGCCAATTCAGCGCTGGTTCTTTGAACGCCATACAGCGGAGCCGCACCATTATAATCATGCCGTCATGCTCTATCGGAAAGACGGCTTTGATGAGGCTGCACTCCGATTGACAATGGACCAAATTGCGATCCATCATGACGCGCTGCGCATGGTTTTCCGGCCTACAGAAGCTGGATACGCAGCTTGGAATCGGGGAACGGATGAAGGCGAGCTCTACACATTGGACATTGCTGATATGCGGCAGGCGGAAGACCAGACAGCTGCGGTTCAGGCCCAAGCCAATGCCATTCAGGCAAGCTTTGACTTGGAAGGTGGCCCACTGTTCAAGCTAGGCCTGTTCCATTGTGAAGATGGCGATCATTTGTTGATTGTCATTCATCACCTCTTGGTTGACGGTGTGTCCTGGCGCATCCTGTTTGAAGACATTGCAACAGGATACGAGCAGGCGTTGAATGGACAAACGATTGTTCTTCCGCAAAAGACCGATTCGTATCTTGTATGGTCCGAGCAAGCGGCGAAGTATGCAGCAGGTCCTGCCCTGGACGAGGAGCGTTCATACTGGCAGCAGATTGAGGAGACGCTTCTGGCTCCACTGCCCAAGGATAAGGATCAGGAGCCAGGCACCGTTCGGGATACCGAGTCGGTTACGGTAACGTGGTCTGCTGAAGAAACAGAGCTGCTGTTGCGACAAGCAAACCGGGCTTATCATACGGAGACGAATGATTTACTCTTGACTGCTCTGGGAGCAGCTATTCAGCGCTGGACAGGCATGGAGCAGGTTCTGGTTAACCTTGAAGGACATGGACGGGAAATGATCATACCAGATCTGGATATTACCCGTACCGTGGGCTGGTTCACAACTCAGTACCCTGTTCTGCTGAACCTGCAAGATGGGCAGGAAGTATCTACCCGGATCAAGCGCATCAAGGAGAATTTGCGAGAGGTTCCGCACAAAGGTATCGGCTACGGTCTGCTGAAATATATGGCACCGGAAAAAGACACTCGATTCAGCGTAGAACCAGAAGTTTCCTTCAACTACCTTGGACAGTTTGACCAGGATTTGGAGGGGAATGCTCTTAGCTTGTCTACACATTCAGTCGGTAAGGCGCTCAGCGACCTCACACCACAGCAATATGCTCTGGATGTGAATGGCATGATTGCTGAAGGCCGGCTATCACTGACGATTACGTACAGCAGCAGGCAGTATCGTAACGAGACGGTGAGTCATTTTGCTGAATTATTACAGTCAAGCCTTAGTGAGGTCATCCGTCATTGTGTGGCTCAGGAGCGTTCACAGCTTACACCAAGTGATGTTCTGTTCCAAGGATTAACATTGGAGCAGCTTGATCGACTCACGGCGCAGACGGCTCACATCGGAGAGATTGAGGATGTGTACAAGCTGACGCCAATGCAGAAGGGAATGCTGTTTCACAGCCTGCTGGAGCCGGACTCCTCTTCATACTTCGAACAGGCAACGTTTGAGCTGCGTGGTAGCTTCGATGTAGATATCTTCTTCGAGAGCTTCCAGGCTTTGGTGCAACGACATGCCATACTACGTACCGGATTTTACAACAACATTGCTGATGTACCGCTGCAAGTTGTCTTTAAGCAACGGTTAATCCCTCTGCACTACGTAGATTTGCGCGACGCATCTATGCAGGAACAAGAAGCCCGGATCAAGGCTTATATTGCTGAAGATATGGTTAAGGGGTTCAGCTTGTCAGATGATCCGCTGATGCGAGTGACCGTCTTGCAGAAGGATCAAAGCTGTCTTGTATTGTGGAGCTTCCACCATATTGTTATGGATGGCTGGTGTATCCCGATCATTACACAGGAGCTGTTCGATTATTATTCTGCCAAGAAACAGCAATTACAGCCTGTCCTGCCGCCAGCTCAGCCCTATAGCCGTTATATCGAGTGGCTTGATGCACAGGATGATCAAGAAGCTTCAACATATTGGAGCCAATATCTCGAAGATTATGACGGGAATACCGTATTGCCGGAAGGTAAAACGAAATCTCAAGCCAAAGAAGCGGGCTATGTCCTAAAAGAGCATGTTCTCCATCTGGGTGCATCTTTGACCGGTAAAATGGATGTTGTCGCGAAGCGCAATCACGTGACCGTCAACACACTCATGCAGACAGCTTGGGGACTGATTCTTCAACGTTATAATGCCAGCTCGGATGTCGTTTTCGGCGGCGTTGTGTCGGGTAGACCGGCTGAGATTGCAGGGATCGAGAATATGGTGGGTCTGTTTATTAATACAGTACCTATCCGTGTACAGTCATCCAAAGACGAGGCTTTCGTCGAGGTAATGAAACGTACACAGGCACAATCATTGGCTGGTCGTGTCTACGATACCTATCCACTGTATGAGATTCAGGGGAAAACAACCCAAAAGCAGGACCTGATTTCTCATATTATGATCTTTGAAAATTACCCGCTCGACGAACAGGTGGAGCAATCGGGTAATCAAACGGAGGACAATCTCGAAGTTGCCAACTTCACCATGTTTGAACAAACCAACTATGACTTTAACCTGGTTGTGATTCCAGGCGAAGACATTAAGGTCTGCATTCGCTACAATGCTTCGGTCTACGAGCAAGAAAGCATTGTGCGAATCGGAGGACATTTATTGCAAATGCTCGATCAGGTAGCTACTCATCCGCAAGCGACGATACAGGAACTGGAGATTGTAACATCTGAGGAACGGACAAACCTGCTTGACTGGGGTGGCAAGGCTCATGTCTACCCAAGTGATCAGGGCCTGCATACCTTGTTTGAGGAACAGGTGGCCCGTACGCCGGATAAGATCGCGGCAATAAGCGGCGACATCCAGATCACATATCGGGAGCTGAACGAGCAGGCGAACAGACTAGCTTCCACCTTGATAGCCCAAGGACTACGGAGTGAACAAGTAGTGGGGCTGTTGGCGGATCGGTCAGTGGAACTGCTGGTTGCCATCATGGGGGTACTCAAAGCGGGCGGAGCCTATGTACCGATTGATCCTGAATATCCGCAGGAGCGGATTCAGTATATTCTGAAGGACTCTGGCGCTGAGATTCTGCTCACACAGAGCCACCTGACGAAACTAGCGGCCTTTGAGGGAATGGTTATGGAATTGGATGCCCCGCACATCTACGGAGCTGGAGTGAATAATCCTAATATTCCTGTGAGAGGAAACGATTTGGTGTATCTAATCTATACTTCGGGTACAACAGGAAATCCGAAGGGAACCATGATTAACCATAAAGGAATCGTGAACTACATCTGGTGGGCCAATAAAGTCTATTGTGCAGGGCAACCAACGGACTTCCCGCTGTATTCGTCCATTTCGTTTGACTTGACGATGACATCAATGTTTACTCCGTTAATAAATGGAGGAATAGTACGGATTTATGATGGTATAGATAAAGCGGAGGTTGTTCAGCATATTTTGCGCGAAAATGCGGTGGATATTCTCAAGCTGACGCCGACGCATCTCAGTCTGATTAAAGATATGACCATCCCGGTAGAGAGTCGCATTCAGCAGCTTATTGTGGGTGGAGAGAATCTGACCACACATTTGTCAAAAACGATTACCGACCTCTTTGGTGGCAATATCAAAATCTACAATGAATATGGACCAACCGAAACGGTCGTCGGCTGCATGATTCACCTGTACGATCCTGCGAAGGATACACGGGAATCCGTACCGATTGGTTTGCCGTCAGACAATATATACATTCATATCCTGGATGAACAGCTTCGTCTCGTACCGTTAGGTGTGGAGGGCGAAATGTACATCGCCGGGGACGGGGTAGCCCGTGGATACCTGAACCGTCCGGATCTTACCGCAGAAAAATTCATTAGGAATCCGTTCGCTGCGGAAGGAAATATGTATCGCACCGGAGATTTGGCTCGTCGCCTTCCTAATGGAGACATTGAGTACATTGGGCGTATTGACCATCAAGTCAAAATACGGGGCTATCGTATTGAGCTTGGTGAGATTGAGGCCAAGTTGCTGGATATGCCCCTTGTCGAGGAAGCTCTCGTTGTTGCGTGGGCAGACGCCAATGGACAGAAGTCTCTGTGTGCTTACTTTGTAGCGGATCGCGAAATGTCTGTCAGCGAGCTGAGAAACGAACTGTCTGCCGGACTGCCTGCATATATGATTCCGTCTTACTTCGTACAACTGGACGTGATGCCTCTGACACCGAATGGCAAGCTGGATCGCAAGGCACTGCCTGAACCGAACTCGGGTATAAAGGCGGGAGCAGACTTTACCGCTCCGCGGACGGATGTGGAGAACATTTTGGCTTCAATCTGGCAAGGTGTACTTGGCGTGCCGCTTGTCGGCATTCATGATAATTTCTTTGAGCTTGGAGGTGACTCGATCAAATCCATTCAAGTATCCTCAAGGCTTCTTCAAGCAGGCTACAAGCTTGAAATGAAGGATTTGTTCGGTTATCCGACAATTGCAGAGTTGGCGCAGCGCGTTAGTGTGGTCAGCCGAATTGCGGACCAAAGCGAGGTACACGGATCGGTAAGACTGGGACCTGCTCAGCACAGATTCTTCGATGAACAGTCAATGGATCTGCATCACTTTAATCAGTCGGTCATGTTGTACCGACGGGATGGCTTCAATACCGATGCGCTCGCCGAGGTTGTTCGGACAATTGCAGAGCATCATGATGCTTTACGACTGGTGTTCCGCCAAGGAGAGCAGGGATTGGAGGCCTGGAACCGGAGCGTAGGTGAGGGTGAACTCTATAGCCTCCAAATCCACGACCTGCGGGATGAGACAGACCCGGCTTCAGCAATAGAAGCGGGTGCGGAAGCCATTCAGCGCAGCATCTCTCTGGAGGATGGACCTCTCTTTAGACTGGGTCTGTTCCGCTGTGCAGAAGGCGAACATCTGTTGATCGTTATTCATCATCTGGCTGTGGATGGCGTATCCTGGCGTATCCTCTTTGAGGACCTGCAGGAAGGCTACGAGCAGGCAGCACGTGGAGAAGCAGTCAAGCTTCCGCAGAAGACGGATTCGTACCGTGCATGGGTTGAGGGAATCACACAATTTGCTAACAGCCCGGCGGCTGAACAAGAACTCAGCTATTGGGCAGAGGTAGAAGGAGGTGGCTTTGTCCCTCTTCCCAAAGACAAGGTAGATGGCGCTCTTCTCATCAAAGATAGCGAGGCTATCACGGTCAGATGGTCACCAGAAGAGACAGAGCAGTTCCTGAAAGAAGCGAACCGTACTTACAATACGGAGGTCAACGATCTGCTCCTGACGGCCCTTGGTATGGCTGTTCACGAGTGGACGGGAATCGAACGTGTAGGCATCCTTCTGGAGGGACATGGGCGGGAGCCTGTTGTACCGGAACTGGATATTACTCGCACAATAGGCTGGTTTACAAGTCAATACCCTGTCGCCCTTGAGATGGACGGGGAATTGGAGATCGGGGCCAGAATCAAGCATGTAAAGGAAGGCTTGCGTCGTATCCCGAACAAAGGTGTCGGATATGGGATTTTGAAATATTTAAGCGACAGTCCCGATGCCTCCTCCTTCTCGGCTGAACCGGAGATTACGTTCAACTACTTGGGTCAGTTCGATCAGGATCTTGCAGGAGGGACGATGGAAGTATCGCCTTACTCCGTAGGACCTGAGGTCAGTGAGCAGATGGTGCAGCATCAGGCATTGAACATTAATGGACTGATTGCCGAAGGGCAGCTTCAACTCTCGGTCAGCTATAACCATCATCAGTTCTACGGGGAGTCCGTGGCTAAGTTTGTTGGCATTCTGAAGAACTGTCTTAGTGAAGTCATTGGACATTGCGTAAGTAAGGAAAGAACAGAACTAACACCAAGCGATGTACTCCTCAAAGATATCAGCTTGGAAAAGATTGAGGAGTTAGAAGAGCAGACACGGCATATCGGTAGTATTGAAAATATGTATAAACTGACGCCGATGCAAAAGGGGATGTTGTTCCACAGCTTGCTGGAGGCTCATTCAGAGGTCTACTTTGAGCAGGCCACATTTGAAATTCAGGGAGTGTTCTATCCTGAGGTTTTCAAACGCAGCTTACAGCAACTGATGAAACGGCATGCCATATTGAGAACGAATTTCCATGCTGGATGGGGCGATTTCCCTATACAGATTGTGTTCAAAGAAAGAGCATGCGATTTCGTATACGAGGATTTGCATGAGCTGGATTCCGCTGAAATAGAAGCGCGTCTTGCAGCTTATGTTGCCCAAGACAAAGCAAGAGGCTTTGATCTTGCGAATGAAGCCTTGCTGCGTGTTGCTATTCTACGTACTGCAAAAGAGCATTACCATCTCTTGTGGAGCTCTCATCACATCATTTTGGATGGCTGGTGTATGCCACTTGTGCTCCAGGAAGTGTTTGAAACATACGGAGCTCTACGTGAGCAAAGGGAACCTGAGCTTCCTGTAGCAGCATCGTACAGCCAGTACATTCAATGGTTGGAGAAACAAGGCGAGGAAGAGGCATCCTCTTACTGGAGAGGGTACCTGAAAGGCTACGAGCAGCAGACGAAGCTGCCACAAGCCATCACACAGCCATCGGCAAAAGCAGAGGCCTATGTGTCGGAGAAGCTGGTATTCACGTTGGATGCGGAACTGACCGATCGCCTGGAACAGGTGGCCAAACAACATCAGGTGACGATGAATACGCTGATGCAAGCAGCCTGGGGAATCGTGCTGCAGCGCTACAATAGAAGCCAGGATATCGTCTTCGGAAGTGTGGTATCGGGAAGACCTGCCGAGATTCCGGGTATCGAAAGCATGATCGGTCTCTTCATTAATACAGTTCCAGTTCGGGTTCAGGCCGAGGGAAGCGATACGTTCTCCCATGTGATGAAAAGACAGCAGGAATTATATTTGGCAGGACATGCTTATGATTCCTATCCGCTCTATGAGATTCAAGCACAGAGCGAACAAAAGCAAGATTTGATTTCTCATATTATGGTGTTCGAAAATTACCCGGTAGAAGAGCATCTAGAAGAGAAAATTGCCAGTGAAGAGGCTGAATACAAAATTACAGATGTTCAGATGTTTGAACAGACGAATTATGATTTTAACCTTATTGTGCTGCCGGGACGTAGTCTGGAGTTCTTGTATCGATATAATGCTCGCGTCTATGACCGGGAGAGTGTGGAACGGATTCAAGGACACTTGACGAGAATTCTGACAAGCGTATCTGTACAACCTGCTATCCGTATTGATGAGCTGGAACTGATCACGCCAGAAGAGAAATCACAAATAATAGAGGTGTGGGGAGATACAGTAGCTCCTTATCCGCGTGAGCAAACCCTCCACGGCATATTTGAGGAAAAAGCTGCGCTCACACCGGATCGTACAGCACTTGTTTACGGAGAAACGAAGCTTACCTATGGAGAACTTCATCAGCAGGCGAACCGTCTTGCGCGTACACTGCGTGCCCAAGGGGTCAGACCGGACCAACCAGTTGGCATCATGGTCGAGCGCTCGCTTGAGATGATCATTGGTATTCATGCCATTCTAAAAGCTGGTGGGGCCTATGTACCGATTGATCCGGAGTTCCCAGAAGACCGTATTCGCCACATGCTGGAGGATTCGGGGGCGAAGCTTCTGCTGACGAAGAACCATCTTAAAGATCGGTTCCCGTTCACTGGCACGATCCTGGCACTTGATGATCCGCAGGCGTACCATGGGGATAGCTCGAATCTGGAGCCAATTGCGGGGCCGGAGCATCTGGCGTATATCATTTACACGTCAGGTTCAACCGGCAAGCCGAAAGGTGTAATGATTGAACACCGCTCTGCCGTCCATACGCTGAGTCAGCTGGAAGCTGAATATCCGATGTTGGCAGGCGACCGTTTCCTGCTCAAAACGACATTCACCTTTGACTTCTCTGTGCCAGAGCTGTTCTGCTGGTTCTTTGGACAGGGGACTCTCGTGATCCTGCCACAAGGCGTGGACAAAGACCCGATGGCACTGCTGGAGGCTGTGGATACGAACCGAATCACGCATCTTAATTTGGTGCCATCGATGCTCAGTGTGCTCGTTCAATACTTGAAAGAAAGCGGCACCCAAGGATTCCTTACTCTGAAATACCTGTTTGCCTGCGGCGAGACGCTGCCTGCCAAACTTGTAGAAGAGTACTATAAAGTATCTCCACACGCAGTACTGGAGAATATCTATGGTCCTACCGAAGCGGCCGTATATGCGACCCGATATACAACTAGCCCTGAGACTGCGGCTCTAACGCATGTGCCGATCGGCAAACCGTACGCTAACGTCCAAGTATGGATGATGGACAGCGCTTCTCAGGTATCACCTGTGGGGGTACCGGGAGAACTCTGCATTGCAGGCGAAGGGGTAGCGCGGGGGTATTTCAACCAGCCGGACCTGACCGCAGAGAAGTTCATTCCTCACCCGTACAAACCGGGAGCACGGATTTACCGAACGGGCGATTTGGCCCGATGGCTGCCAGACGGGAATATTGAGTATTTGGGACGGATCGATCACCAGGTAAAAATCCGGGGTTACCGCATTGAGCTGGGAGAAGTGGAGGCACAAATTCTGAGGGTGCCATCGGTGCAGGAAGCGGTTGTTCTAGCACTGGCTGACTCCAGCGGAAGTACTCAGCTGTGCGCATACTTTGTGGCCGAGGAAGGGCTCGCAGCGGGCGTATTACGCGAAGCACTGGGCAGCGAGCTGCCAAGCTATATGATTCCGTCTGCTTTCGTACAGCTCGCACAAATGCCGCTGAATCCGAATGGCAAATTGGATCGCAAAGCGCTACCGGCACCAGAAATCCTTCTGCGGAGCACAGCGGAGTATATCGCGCCACGTACGCAGACAGAAGTAGAGCTCGCTCAGATTTGGTCCGAGGTGCTCGGCGTACAGGAAATCGGGATCAGAGATCATTTCTTTGACCTTGGGGGCCATTCCCTGAAAGTATTGGGCTTGATCCAAAGGATCTCGTCTAATATGGGCGTCCATCTCCCACTCCAGGCCGTGTTTAATCTGCCAACTGTGGAAGAAATGGCGCATGAAATTTTCAAGCTGCAGGCAACAACTACTGCCGACGAACAAGAAATGGAAATTATCCACTTCCCAGGGAAAGGAACGCTTAAAGTATTTTGCTTCCCTCCTCGGGTAGGTCACTCTCTGGGGTACTATGAGATGGCCAAGGAGCTGGATGGGCTTTGCGAGGTGTACGGGATGGAATTTATCGGCGATCGTTTCCAGGGCCAAGATATGCTGGATCGATACATCGATGCCATCGTGAACATTCAAGCCGAGGGCCCATATGTATTCCTTGGATACTCACTTGGAGGAAATCTCGCCTTCGAGGTAGCTAAAGCTATGGAAAGCCGAGGCTACCATGTTGGTGACATTATTATGGTAGATGCTATGAGAAAGATGTCCAAGGATGAATCGACACCTGAGGAGCTTGAAGAGATTGTCGAGACGGTGCTGGATAGCATTAGGGAGCAGTACAAAGTATTCCTCGCCGATCCAGCCGACAGGGAGCGAGTCATGGACAAAATGTTGGTTTACTCCACCTACCGCGATGAGCTTATTAACGCAGGTGAAGTTCATGCGAATATCCATGCTCTGATTGCAGAGGATGATAGTATTGGTCCGGATACATCATTAGATAAATTGTTATGGCAAAAGGCGACGCATGGTCAATACAAAGAATACGAAGTCATCGGAACGCATGATGTGCTGCTTGATTCCGGTTTTGTCGGGGAAAATGCTAAAGTACTGAAACAAATACTTGGTAAAATTGCAGAAGCTTCATCTAAAAACAAGCCTATTCTGTCCTAAGATCAATCAACGAGAATAGTGTAGGGTAGCAAAGACGCCCGGATTCCTTTATATAGAAGGAACTCGGGCGTCTTTTGTTTTTTTATGCTGTCCTTAACATATAAAGTCCCTAATCATCTGTGTATGCTTTAGACATGGTTGACTGAAAATGACTGGTGTCGGTGATGAGTTCACGGATGACCTGGATGACAAGCTCCGGTTGATCATGGATGATCATATGCTCGCTCTTCTTGGCAACAATAAATTTGCTGTTTGTAGAGATGTTAAGCATCTCGCGCTGTCCCATTTGCCAGCTTTGTTCGATCTGATCATTTCCGCGCTTACTAATACCGAACTGAGTCAAATCTTGTTGAACGCCCCGGGCAATTACACGTACAGGGAGGTTGCCCAGATGCTGTCCCCGTATGGCATCTTCGGTAGTGCTTGCTAGATCACCTTCCTCCGCAACAGATCGAAAGTACTTAGAAGAAGCGACAATATTCACAAAAGAGTTTCTATCTTGATATTCGACTCGACCCGTTAGCATAAAATTGGGAAACAGGCGAAATGCTCCTGACTTTTCTAGGAGAATGGATATTAACGGGGAGGGATTGACCTTAGGTCGTTCTTTGGCATAGATCTCATTTGTCCGGCGAGCGTCATTCTCAGGCCTGGCATCCACCAGAACCAATCCTGCCACTTCGTCTTTGTAGGTCTGCGCGTACAGTCTTGAGTACATCCCTCCGAGAGAATGGCCTACCAGGATATAAGGAGCTTGGATGTCTGCGTTTTTTAAGGCGAGATGAAGCTCC
>NZ_CP151963.1:115000-180000 GCF_038593105.1 Paenibacillus sp. FSL H7-0442
GGCTGGATCACCTCCTTTCTATGGAGAATCGTTTCCTGCGATGGAAACATTCAAATCAGCAGGTACATGTACCTGCGACCGGATATTCAATTCGGTTCATCACGTTCATGTGAATGAAATGAATATCCTAAACTTACTCACTCGTTGCTCAGTTTTGAGAGCTCAAACTCTCAAGCTTCGACGGATACTTCATTCACACATCCGTGTGGAACCGAAATATTCATCGGGTTTCGCTTCGATGAAGCGAATTGCACCTTGAAAACTGGATACCGAAACGAATTTGCGTTTTAGAATATTCCTTTAAGCTGATCTTGTGTAAACAAGTGAAATAAAGGTAGCTGCCTTGAATTTCATTCACACATTCGTGTTGAACCGAAATTCAAAGCAAATCGTATTTACGATGTAAATACTAGGTTAAGCTACAAAGAGCACACGGAGGATGCCTAGGCGCCAGGAGCCGACGAAGGACGTGGCGAACAACGATAAGGCCTCGGGGAGCTGTAAGCAAGCTTTGATCCGGGGATGTCCGAATGGGGAAACCCGGCTGTCTTCATCGACAGTCACTTTCTGCTGAATACATAGGCAGAATAGAGGCAGACCAGGGGAACTGAAACATCTAAGTACCCTGAGGAAGAGAAAACAATAGTGATTCCGTCAGTAGCGGCGAGCGAACGCGGATTAGCCCAAACCAAGGAGCTTGCTCCTTGGGGTTGTGGGACGTCTCACATGGAGTTACAAAGGAACCGGTTAGATGAAGAGGTCTGGAAAGGCCCGCCAGAGAAGGTAAAAGCCCTGTAGTTCAAAACTTGTTCTCTCCGAGACGGATCCCGAGTAGTGCGGGGCACGTGAAACCCCGTATGAATCCGGCAGGACCATCTGCCAAGGCTAAATACTCCCTGGCGACCGATAGTGAAGCAGTACCGTGAGGGAAAGGTGAAAAGCACCCCGGAAGGGGAGTGAAATAGATCCTGAAACCGTGTGCTTACAAGAAGTCAGAGCCCAATTTAGGGGTGATGGCGTGCCTTTTGTAGAATGAACCGGCGAGTTACGTTCCCGTGCAAGGTTAAGGTGAAGAGCTGAAGCCGCAGCGAAAGCGAGTCTGAATAGGGCGAATGAGTACGTGGACGTAGACCCGAAACCGGGTGATCTACCCCTGTCCAGGGTGAAGGTGCGGTAACACGCACTGGAGGCCCGAACCCACGCATGTTGAAAAATGCGGGGATGAGGTGGGGGTAGCGGAGAAATTCCAATCGAACCCGGAGATAGCTGGTTCTCCCCGAAATAGCTTTAGGGCTAGCCTCGGAAAGAAGAATCGTGGAGGTAGAGCACTGATTGGGTGCGGGGCCCGCAAGGGTTACCAAGCTCAGTCAAACTCCGAATGCCATAGATTTAGTTCCGGGAGTCAGACAGTGAGTGCTAAGATCCATTGTCGAAAGGGAAACAGCCCAGACCATCAGCTAAGGTCCCCAAGTGTGTGTTAAGTGGGAAAGGATGTGGAGTTGCACAGACAACCAGGATGTTGGCTTAGAAGCAGCCACCATTGAAAGAGTGCGTAATAGCTCACTGGTCGAGTGACTCTGCGCCGAAAATGTAACGGGGCTAAACACACCACCGAAGCTATGGCTTGATGCTTGCATCAGGGGTAGGGGAGCGTTGAATGCGGGTTGAAGGTGTACCGTAAGGAGCGCTGGACTGCATTCAAGTGAGAATGCCGGTATGAGTAACGAAAAGATCTGTGAGAATCAGATCCGCCGAAAGCCTAAGGGTTCCTGAGGAAGGTTCGTCCGCTCAGGGTAAGTCGGGACCTAAGGCGAGGCCGATAGGCGTAGTCGAAGGACAACAGGTCGAAATTCCTGTACCACCGTAATCCGTTATGAGCGATGGGGTGACGCAGTAGGGTAGTGACGCGGACTGATGGATGTCCGTCTAAGCAGTGAGGCTGGTGTGTAGGCAAATCCGCACATCGTTAAGGCTGGGCTGTGATGGGGAGCGAAAATTGTAGTAGCGAAGGTCATGATCTCAGACTGCCAAGAAAAGCCTCTAGCCAGGAGAAGGTGCCCGTACCGCAAACCGACACAGGTAGGCGAGAAGAGAATTCTAAGGCGCGCGGAAGAACTCTCGTTAAGGAACTCGGCAAAATGACCCCGTAACTTCGGGAGAAGGGGTGCCTCGGTAGGGTGAATAGCCCGAGGGGGCCGCAGTGAAAAGGCCCAAGCGACTGTTTAGCAAAAACACAGGTCTGTGCGAAGCCGCAAGGCGAAGTATACGGGCTGACGCCTGCCCGGTGCTGGAAGGTTAAGGGGAGTGGTAAGCTCGCAAGAGCGAAGCTATGAACCGAAGCCCCAGTAAACGGCGGCCGTAACTATAACGGTCCTAAGGTAGCGAAATTCCTTGTCAGGTAAATTCTGACCCGCACGAATGGCGTAACGACTTGGGCGCTGTCTCAACGAGAGATCCGGTGAAATTTTAATACCTGTGAAGATGCAGGTTACCCGCGACAAGACGGAAAGACCCCATGGAGCTTTACTGCAGCTTGATATTGAATTTGGGTACGATCTGTACAGGATAGGTGGGAGCCGTAGAACTTTGAGCGCCAGCTTGAAGGGAGGCATCCTTGGGATACCACCCTGATCGTATCTAGGTTCTAACTTGGTACCGTGAACCGGTGCGAGGACAGTGTCAGGTGGGCAGTTTGACTGGGGCGGTCGCCTCCTAAAGAGTAACGGAGGCGCCCCAAGGTTCCCTCAGAATGGTTGGAAATCATTCGAAGAGTGCAAAGGCAGAAGGGAGCTTGACTGCGAGACCTACAAGTCGAGCAGGGACGAAAGTCGGGCTTAGTGATCCGGTGGTACCGCATGGAAGGGCCATCGCTCAACGGATAAAAGCTACCCTGGGGATAACAGGCTTATCTCCCCCAAGAGTCCACATCGACGGGGAGGTTTGGCACCTCGATGTCGGCTCATCGCATCCTGGGGCTGAAGTAGGTCCCAAGGGTTGGGCTGTTCGCCCATTAAAGCGGTACGCGAGCTGGGTTCAGAACGTCGTGAGACAGTTCGGTCCCTATCTGTCGTGGGCGTAGGAAATTTGAGAGGAGCTGTCCTTAGTACGAGAGGACCGGGATGGACGTACCGCTGGTGTACCAGTTGTTCCGCCAGGAGCACCGCTGGGTAGCTATGTACGGAAGGGATAAGCGCTGAAAGCATCTAAGCGTGAAGCCCCCCTCAAGATGAGATTTCCCAATTAGTAAGACCCCTTGAAGACGACGAGGTAGATAGGTTGGGGGTGGAAGTGCAGTAATGCATGGAGCTGACCAATACTAATCGGTCGAGGGCTTATCCTAAGATAAAACGCAATGAGTTTCGGATCCAGTTTTCAGGGTGTAACCTTGAACGTATGTACAAGTGACATACAACAAATGCATGGCTATTCGTTCACACGATATATCGTGAAGCGAATAACCGTACGATAGAATTTGCACAGCAAATTCATGTTTGGTGGCGATAGCGGAGGGGTTCCACACGTACCCATCCCGAACACGACCGTTAAGCCCTCCAGCGCCGATGGTACTTGGACCGCAGGGTCCTGGGAGAGTAGGACGTCGCCAAGCAACAAGTAAAGAGGACCATGATCTCAATGAGATCATGGTCCTCTTTGGTATATTAGGGTACAAACCACTTGTATAATTGCTTCTATGCTGCGCATTCAAAGAAGAGATACGCTCTTGTGAATAGCTATTACTCTTAAAAACGCTTATTTTTAAAGGTTGTCCTCCGTAGGAGTACAGTTGTTTGTACAGGGAAATACTAAAGGTTAGGGCTATTGTTGAAGGCTTGACACCCCTATACCGCTTTGCTAAGATTGCAATAATATATTTTCAGAGAGCCTTGATTTGTCCATGTCGGACAGACAACAAGACCAATACAGACTAAACAATTTGAAGGAGGATCATCTTGGTGTGGGAAGATAAATTCGGTAAGGAAGGCCTTACCTTTGACGATGTTTTGCTGGTACCTCGCAAGTCGGTGGTTCTGCCCAAAGAAGTAAGCGTGGCGACACGTTTGAGTGATAACGTAAAGCTGAATATTCCTTTGATGAGTGCTGGTATGGATACTGTTACTGAGGCAGTGTTGGCAATCGCGATGGCTCGTGAGGGCGGTATCGGTATTATTCATAAAAATATGTCGATTGAACAGCAAGCGGTAGAGGTGGATCGGGTTAAACGTTCTGAGAGCGGTGTTATCACCAATCCATTCTCATTGACTCCGGATCATTTGGTATCTGATGCTGAAGCAGTTATGGGTAAATACCGTATTTCTGGTGTACCTGTTGTAAACGAAGAAAACAAACTGGTGGGTATTATTACTAACCGTGATCTTCGCTTTATTCACGATTTTAACCTTAAAATCAGTGAAGTCATGACGAAGGAAGAACTGGTAACTGCACCTGTAGGTACGACTTTACAGGAAGCGGAAGTCATTTTGCAAAAGCATAAGATTGAAAAGCTCCCTTTGGTTGATGATGAAAATTATCTCAAAGGTCTTATCACCATTAAAGATATTGAGAAAGCTATTCAATTTCCGAACGCAGCGAAAGATGCACAAGGTCGTCTTCTGGTCGGTGCGGCTGTTGGTATTTCCAAGGATACATTTGATCGGACTGAAGCACTTGTAAAAGCGGGTGTGGATATGATTGTTGTGGACTCTGCTCACGGCCATCATATTAACATCATTGAAGCGGTCCGCAAGCTGCGTGAAGCTTATCCTGATCTGACGATTGTAGCAGGTAATGTAGCTACTGGAGACGGAACGCGCGAATTGATTGAAGCAGGAGCATCGGTCGTAAAAGTCGGTATTGGTCCAGGCTCCATCTGTACAACACGCGTAATCGCAGGGATAGGTGTTCCACAAGTAACAGCAATTTATGATTGTGCAACAGTAGCACGTGAATATAATATTCCGATTATTGCAGACGGCGGTATTAAATACTCCGGTGAAATTACAAAGGCCATTGCGGCAGGCGCTTCTGCGGTAATGCTGGGAAGTCTTTTTGCAGGTACGGAAGAAAGCCCGGGCGAATCTGAAATTTATCAAGGACGCCGCTTTAAAGTATATCGTGGTATGGGCTCTATGGCTGCGATGAAGCAAGGTAGTAAAGATCGTTATTTCCAAGATGACGACAAGAAATTGGTACCGGAAGGCATTGAAGGACGCGTTGCTTATAAAGGACCACTTTCCGACACTGTCCATCAGCTGTTGGGCGGTCTTCGTTCCGGTATGGGTTATTGCGGTACAGCTAATATTGAGGAGCTTCGTAACGATACAAGCTTTATCCGTATTACAGGTGCTGGTCTGCGTGAGAGCCATCCGCATGATGTGCAAATTACGAAAGAAGCACCAAACTACTCTCTATAAAGTTCGGCTGTAGTAGACTTGACGACAGGCAGAGCGTATTTCGCTCTGCCTGTCTTTTTTTAGAGATACCCCTGTGATAGAATAGACAAGTGTCCGCCTTTATGACGAAATTATTGACGAATTAGGGCACGTAGGTCTTTTGGATGATTCCTACCAGTAAAGAAGATTCGAGCAGAAAATGCTCATGACAGGATACAACTAAGAAAACGAAATAAAACGAAATGAAACTGGATTTTAACACTAAAACATTAATTACATTGGCCAAGTAGAGGCTGTAACCACCGTCTCGTTGTACATAACGGATCGGGTTGAGGTACGAGAGGAGTTTGTATTCATTTGAAAGCGAACAATTTAAAGCAAAATACAAAACGCAGCATGATTAAAAAGAGCGTGACTGCAGTCATGGTGCTCAATATGATGTATATGTCGGCATTGCCTGTTGTAGGCAATTTCGATCCGAGCGTGGCTACTTTTGCAGCTGGAGCGGCAACACAGGCAACCAATATTACGGGGACAGGTTCTATTAACCCCCCTAGTCTGGCACTACGTTCTGCCATTTTGATCGAGCCTTCCACGGGGCAAGTATTGCTGTCTATGAATCCAGATGAGCCACTTCCACCAGCAAGTATGACTAAAATGATGACAGAATACATCGTGGCTGAACAGGTTAAGCAAGGCAAACTCAAGTGGACGGATAAGGTTACGGTTAACGAGAATGCTTCTAAGAGCATTGGATCACGTATTTTTTTGGCTCAAGGGGATCAACATACGGTAGAAGAGCTTTATATTGCCATGGCGGTAGGTTCTGCTAATGATGCAACAGTAGCCCTTGCTGAACGCGTATCCGGAACTGAGCAGGATTTTGTAAAACTAATGAATGAAACAGCTCAGAAAATGGGCATGAAAAATACGTATTTTATCAACTCGACTGGTTTGGACCGTGGTGATATGCCGAAAGGCTTCCAGCCGGATACAGACCGGGAAACGGTGATGACAGCGAGAGATGCAGCTACTCTGGCTGGTTACATCATTAAAGATCATCCGGATTACACACGATTCACGACAATTCAATCTTACAAATTCCGTCCTACTGACAAGGCGCCGATTATTAACTATAACTGGATGCTGGAAGCAAACAAAAATATTACTAACTTTAGAAAGTTTGCTTACCCAGGTTTAGACGGGATGAAAACAGGCCATACGGCCAATGCTGGCAACTGTTTTACAGGAACCGCTGAACGCAATGGAATGCGTCTCATCAGTGTAGTTATGGGAGCTGATTCAGATGCACACCGTTTTACAGAGACAGCTAAAGTGCTGAACTATGGTTTTGATAATTTTGAAGTGAAGCAGGTTATTGCCCCAAAGACGGTGGTTAAGGGTGTTGAGAATGTGCCAGTGACCAAAGGTACGGAAACAGAAGTGCCGATCGTTACAAAAGATGCAGTAAGTTTTATCGTACCCAAGGGTGCGAGCAATCCCAAGGTAACCTTTACAACGAACATTACACCAGCAAGCTCTCTTGTAGCACCTTTGAAGCAAGGGGCCAAAGTCGGAACCATTACGTACACGTACAAGACAGACGGTGTGGATAAAGGGCAGACGAAAACCGTTGATCTGGTTACTACGACAGCAGTAGAAGAGGGCGGCTGGTTCCGAATGCTTTTCCGGGCAATCGGTGATTTCTTCGGAGATCTGTTCCAAGGAATTAAGAATCTCTTCTAAATAAGCAGAGCTAAGCGACCTACCTTGTTTTTCATTACTTATTTTGCAGCTTGAAATGATTGTGTATTTGGCATTGGTGCGGTAAAATATTTAGTTAGAATCTAAACGTAACCCTTACAGGAGGCAACGACATGGAAACGGGAACTTCGCGTGTAAAAAGAGGTATGGCAGAGATGCAAAAAGGTGGCGTAATCATGGATGTCATGAACGCTGAGCAGGCTAAAATTGCAGAGGCAGCAGGAGCTACAGCTGTAATGGCTCTTGAACGGGTACCTTCGGATATCCGTGCAGCTGGTGGGGTTGCTCGTATGGCTGACCCAACGATTGTGGAAGAAGTTATGAAGGTTGTTTCTATTCCTGTTATGGCTAAGGCTCGCATCGGTCACTTTGTAGAGGCAAAGGTACTGGAATCTCTCGGTGTTGACTATCTCGATGAGAGCGAAGTATTGACACCTGCGGATGAAGTTTTCCATATTGATAAGCGGGAGTTCACCGTTCCATTTGTTTGTGGAGCCAAGGATCTGGGAGAAGCGCTGCGTCGCATTGGTGAGGGTGCATCTATGATCCGTACGAAAGGTGAACCGGGAACTGGGAATATTGTTGAGGCCGTTCGTCATATGCGTTTTATCAATGGTCAAATTCGCAAGGTGCAAAACTTGTCGAAGGACGAGCTGTATGCAGAAGCGAAAAACCTCGGAGTTGCATATGAGCTGCTGTTAGAAGTGCATGAGCTTGGCAAGCTGCCTGTGGTTAACTTTGCAGCGGGTGGTGTAGCAACACCTGCTGATGCCGCGTTAATGATGCATTTAGGCGCTGATGGCGTCTTTGTAGGTTCTGGTATTTTCAAGTCGGATAGCCCTGAGAAGTTTGCACGGGCAATCGTGGAAGCGACCACTCATTATACGGATTACAAGCTGATCGCAGAAGTTTCCAAGAATTTGGGAACTCCTATGAAAGGCATTGAAATTTCCAAACTGGCACCGCATGAGCGCATGCAGGATCGTGGTTGGTAAGAAAGAAGGGACCGGCATGAAAATAGGTGTATTGTCGCTGCAAGGCGCTGTAGCTGAACATATACGAAGCGTTGAACGTGCGGGTGCGGAAGGTATAGCGGTGAAGAAGATCGAACAGCTCGATGAGCTGTCCGGTCTTATCATTCCCGGTGGTGAAAGTACCACTATCGGTAAGCTAATGCGCAAGTATGACTTTATAGAGGCTATACGTCAGTTTTCCAATCAAGGCAAGCCTGTATTTGGCACTTGCGCAGGATTGATTGTACTGGCTAAAACGATTCAAGGACAGGAAGAAGCACATTTGGGACTCATGGATATTACAGTATCGCGTAATGCATTTGGTCGCCAAAGAGAGAGCTTTGAAACAGACTTGAACATTAAAGGGATTGAGGAACCGGTTCGTGCCGTATTTATACGCGCACCATTAATACAGTCTGTTGGAACGGGAGTAGATGTGCTGTCTGAGTATAACGGCGAGATCGTGGCAGCCCGTCAGGGTCATTTGCTGGCTTCATCCTTCCATCCGGAGTTAACAGACGATTACCGGTTACATCAATATTTTGTGGATATGGTCCGCGAATAGTGAAAGTCAGGTTTGTAGTGTAGGAGGGATTACCTGTGTTAGATATAAAGATTTTACGTAATGAGCTTGGTCGGGTTGAGAAAGCTTTGCAGAACAGGGGAAAATCTCTGGATCTGATTAATGGTTTTACAGATCTGGATGTAAGCCGTCGTGAGTTACTTCAGGAAAGTGAAGGGCTCAAAAATCGTCGGAACGTGGTATCCGGTGAAGTAGCCAAGTTGAAGAAGAATAAGGAAAATGCGGATGATCTTATTGCAGAAATGCGTCAAGTCTCCGATCGTATCAAAGAATTAGATGAGCAAGTACGCGAACTGGAAGTTCAGATCGACGAATTGGTGATGTCTATTCCCAATATTCCCAATGAAACAGTACCTGTTGGCGCATCGGAAGAGGATAATGTAGAAATCCGTCGCTGGTCGGAGCCGCGCGAGTTTTCTTTTACACCCAAAGCGCATTGGGAGTTGGCTCAGGATCTAGATATTCTTGATTTTGAAGCAGCAGCCAAGGTAACGGGTTCTCGTTTTACGTTCTACAAAGGACTGGGAGCAAGACTAGAGCGTGCGCTGATTAACTTTATGATGGATCTGCACAGCAGTGAGCATGGTTATGAAGAAATGCTTCCTCCATACATCGTAAATCGGGACAGCTTGTACGGAACGGGCCAACTTCCGAAGTTTGAAGAAGATTTGTTCAAGCTGCGTGATACGGAGTATTATCTCATTCCTACGGCTGAAGTTCCGGTAACGAACTACCACCGTGAAGAGATCATGAATGCGGAACAGCTTCCGAAATATTATGTGGCATACAGCTCTTGCTTTCGCTCGGAGGCAGGATCAGCGGGACGTGATACACGTGGCCTGATCCGTCAGCATCAGTTCAATAAGGTAGAGATGCTTAAGCTGGTTCACCCGGATACCTCTTATGAAGAATTGGAGAAAATGACGAATAACGCTGAGCGTGTTCTACAACTGCTCGGACTTCCATATCGCGTGCTGGCACTTTGCACTGGAGATATGGGCTTTACGTCTGCCAAAACGTACGATCTGGAAGTATGGTTGCCTGAGAGTGGCATGTACCGCGAAATTTCTTCTTGTTCAAATACGGAGGACTTCCAAGCGCGTCGGGCGAACATCCGGTTTCGTCCAGATTCGAAGGCAAAGCCTGAATTTGTACATACGCTGAACGGTTCAGGTTTGGCTGTAGGGCGGACGGTGGCTGCTATTTTGGAGAACTATCAGCAAGAGGACGGAAGCATCGTGATCCCAGAAGTGCTACGTTCATACATGCGAGGCATTGAGGTTATCGCTCCTAAACAGTAAGTGTTGCATTCTTAGAAGTTCTGTGGTAAAATAATTTTGTTGCGCCTGAGTATGTTTAAAGGGGAAGCAGCTTTATCCATTTACCACCTGGAGAGGTACCGAAGCGGTCATAACGGGGCGGTCTTGAAAACCGTTAGGGGGCAACTCCACATGGGTTCGAATCCCATCCTCTCCGCCATATTCTAAATAAACCAAGCCATTCAAATACGATAGCTGGTACATTGGCCTTTAGATGCTAATGATCAGGAATCGTGGGGAATGGCTTTTTTGTTGTATAAAAAGCTCGTTTTTTTCACACGTTATCAGATGTGGAGGTGCTGGCATGAATCGAGAAATGACAGTAGATCAGCAAAAGCTGGTAGAGGCCTGGCAGGAACAACTGCCGATTCTTTTGAATTCAGGGGACAAATCACAAGTACAAGCAGATGAAGCCGACAACCGGGCTATACGAATCCATATCGAGGTAGAAGGCCGGCAAATGTACTCCTTTGATTTTGCATGTACTTATGTAGACTCTCGGGAAGTACAGGTTAGCTTAGTCGATGTAGAACGGGACGGACAGTCTGTGGATGAACGAACAGATATCATTCAGCAGTTAGTGTCCGATTATACTCGGCATATTCACCAATGTGCCCAAACATTACAGTCATTGACGCACTCGTAGGTCATGAAGGAATGAGGAGGAAGACTACATGACAAAAGCCAAAAACGGACTGGATAAAAACCTGTCTAACATTGTTGATGATTTGGAGCAACGTCCAGTTAATAGTCATCAGGCACAGCAAGTGCAGCAGGATCGTAATGATCGCCGTCATCAGGATTCACTAAATCACGATAAAACGGAAGATCTACACCATCTATAGTCCTATTTTAAATGGTAATAAACGGATTTGTTGATGTACCACAAATATAGACTGAGAATGGAGGATGCATAAATGGGCAAGCCTAAAGCCATTCCTGTCCCCGAAGCACAGGATTCTGGTGGAAGTAACGAAAAGCGTGAGCGTAGTCATCAGCAGGAGCCGTTATCCGGTTCCAAGAAGGTGAAACAGCGGAATCACGTGGATCATCATAACAGAGAAGGATCATAAGTAGACAGACCTTTCTCCTAAAATATATTGCATAGTGTAAGACACTCTGGTTAGAGAGCCAGGGTGTCTTTGTGCTTATTGTAAGAAAATTTTCCAATAAGTATTTCGCCGTTTGAGAATATGAGTTAAAATAGGAGGTGTGTATTTTTTTGTTAGCATAAAAAAAGGGGTTAATTACGAGAGGAGAGAATCTACACAATGAGTAAAAAGTTATCCGTCTTGGTACTCACTATGGTGTTGCTTTTGACGGTAGCCCTGGTAGGTTGTAGCAAGAAGTTAGAACCGAAGGAAGCTGTTACGACCGGTACTGCAAATGCAATGAAATTGAATTCTTATGAATCCAAAAGTCAATTTACCGTTAAGGATCTGACAATTTCATCCGCTACTTTACCAAGTGAACAAAGTGCAATGATAACCAGTATGCTGAAAAATGCAGACATTACGCTGGACGGTGTATATCAAAAAGAACCTTTCCAATCTGAAATGACGCTCGGCATTCATCTGAAAGGTGATCTTTCCACCAGCTTCACGATTCCAATGGTGATGACTAAAGATAAACTGTACGTTAAAATTCCTAATATTCCATTTTACCCGCTTCCACAGGATGTTGTAGGTAAATTCCTGATCATTGATCCACAAGAACTGGCTAAACAATCGGGACAAGAATTTAACCCTGCAGCTATGGATCAAGAAAAATCGCAGAAATTTGCGAATGAAGTGATCGCTGCTATTATGAACGAGTATGATCAAGCTACGTACTTCTTTGATATTGATCCTAAAGACGCTAAGTTGCCACAAGGCGTTGAAGCTAAACAAGTAGTTCAGTTTAAAATAACGAACGACAACGTGAAGCAAGCAACCAATACATTTATCACTAAGGCGCTTCCTAAAGTCCTTGATATAATGTCTAAGGACGAATATGCTAGCATGCTTCAAGTGAAGAAGGAAGAGCTGGCTGAAGCGAAGAAAGAATTGCAATCTAACACCAGCGAAGTTAGCAAAAAGCTGGATGAGTTGAAAAACTACTTGACAGTGAAGCAGTTTGACATTAACACAGCTTTGAACAAGGATAACATTCCTGTGTATCAAGACCTGAATGCGAATGTAGAGATGAATGATCCGGCTACAAAAGACAATGTAAAATTGTCTGTAACAGGCTACACGCAATACAACAAAATCAATGCTAAAGCAGCATTTAAAGTAGGTATTCCAACAGCTGATCAAGTCCTGACGATGGAACAACTGCAACAAAAAATGCAAACTGTTGCTCCTTAAGTATGGGATAACATGATTGCAAGAAAACCGCTCGGCATAGGCCGGGCGGTTTTTTGTTTACTTTTAATGTTGTCCCTGTACAGTCATTTAGCTCTGCCACACGTCATCCTCGGCTAAAAGTCCAAACATCTGGTGATCCTGCCATGTGCCCTGAATCTGTACAAGCTTGCGAGCAATGCCTTCTGGTCGAAATCCACATTTTTCTAATACACGTTGTGAGCGATCATTATGCAAAAGAGTACCCGCTTGGAGACGATGTAGAGATAAGGCACGAAAGGCATATTGTATGATTAACTTTAAGGCAGCGGTCATATGCCCTTTACCCTGTTCATGATGATCCATCATGTAGCCGATATCAGCGAATTGTCCAACTCCACGTACTAGATTGGAAATGGAGATATAACCGATGAGCCGTTCTTCCTTTAAGAGAAAGATACCGAATACGTAACCTCGATCTTCTTCGGCTTGCCGCAATTTCTGACGGATGTAGTCCTGTTGTTTCTCTAATGTGAAAAATGAATCCTCGTAAAGCGGCTCATAAGGCGCATGGGAATCCCTATTTCGGTGCCTAAGGGCGAGAAGGGCTTCGCTATCCGCCAAGCTAAATGGCCGTAAAAAGATACCTTGAGGCGTATTATACAAGCTCATAGGCATGGGGTGATCTCCTTCCATGGGGAATTAGCAATGAGATGAGGTATTTTGGACTGTGTCTCCTCAGAATGAAGACGGGGGAGGAGACAATTTGGCTGCCGCTCTTTTTTGCCGCAGATGCCGAAAGAAGCTCGTTAGCAGCGATGCACATTCCTCCTGCAGTACACCACTAGTTACTTCTGTACAATGATTGAACCGAGGCTCCTGTAATAAATTCATCAGCGTGCCTGCGCAGCCTGCCTTGGGATCTGTAGTGCCGTATATCAAATGGGGAACCCGTGATTGCACAATGGCTCCGGCGCACATTGGACACGGCTCCAGAGTGACATACAGCCTACAATCCAGCAGGCGCCAGGCACCTAAGTGCTCACTGGCCTGACGAATGGCGACCATCTCTGCATGTGCGGTTGGGTCAGCATCCGTCTCGCGCAAATTGTAGCCGCGACCGATGATTTCATTATCTTTTACGATGACAGCCCCGATAGGGACTTCACCTAACATTTCTGCCTTATACGCTTCCTGAATGGCTTCTTTCATCCAATAGGCGTGATCCATGGTGGTCACTGGGAAAATGCTCCTTTCAAAACGCGGAATTATCCAACGAACAAATATTCCGTTGTTAACATGATGTGAATAAAATTGTGGATAACAAGGTACTTGTCCACAGGTTTATCCACAGTTTATAATAAAATCTGTGTATTTGTGGACTACCTGTGGATGATTATCTTTTATATTGTAGGCAAATCCTCGTCTATTGACAATACTGTACACAAGGTGTGTATTTATGTATATCCGGTAAATGTAAATGCTGGTATCACAGGCGCTATTACGGTATCATTGAGTTAGCAATTCCCAGTAATCGCCAGCATGCGGCAAGAGGTGAGAAATCAGTGTGTCGATAAAAATCAGAATAACGATCATTTTGTCGGGGTCCGTCCTGTTTATCCTTTTATTAAACATCGCACTTAATTATTACACGACCCACGAAAACCTAAGAAGTGACAGTGAAACTAAAATGGTTCTGACGGCTAAAATTATCGGAGGAGCTATCGAACAAACCCAACATAGCTGGGAGGCCGTTGACAAACAGCTCGGATATAATCTGTGGCTTTCTGCCACGTTGGCTGCCAATCAGCTCGATCCTGACATTCGAAATATTCAGCAGGAACAGCTTCAAAAGGTGGCCTCACTCCACAGAGATACTAATATTTCCTTGATGATTCGAGACGGGCAGGGGTATAAGGTTGTTAGATCCTCGGATCCTAAAGAAGTAACGCCATCCGATCCATTGACAGGATATTGGAAAAATGCAGTTGACCAATTATATGAGCACGGACAGGCTGCAATGGTGCAAGGTCAGAAACTGGATCATTTTTGGACGGGGTCATTTGACTACACCGGTTCAGACTCCTCAGATATTAACAAATGGGGATTTTATTATGATCAAAAACGTAACTACTTAATTCGAATTTCCTTTCAGGATACTTCAGTACAAAATTTCATAACCATCCTGAGCCCCGATGAGATCGTAAAGCAAACTCAACAAGTGGATTATCGCATCATGGAGATTACAGGAATTAACCCTGCAACCTTTGGTGGCGCTTCGATGGACAAGAACGGAAACGATTCGAAATACTATTACATGTACAACAAACCGATCCAATTCGGCACGTATCAACTAACAAGGGTGCAGGAAGATCGTTTGGCCGTGTCCAGAGCTATCCTCTCGGGGGAGAGTATTGTACAAGACTGCTATATTAAAGGTGAGCGGGTTCTCGTCAGTTACATACCTTTTTATCCGGCTAATCGTGATGCCTATGTTATCCGTATTGTTATGAATTATGATACGATCACTTCTGTTATTTCCAAGCAATTGATAAGTTTAATTGCCATTTCCATTGTCCTTTTAGAGGTGGTGATCATTGGAAGCTATGTGCTGGCAAGTCTGTTTGTCCGCCCAATTCAGTCGATTCTGGGGAAAGTGAATGAGATGGCTGACGGTCATTTTGATACACGGCTAGAAATAAAAGGTGGTCATGAGCTTGCACAGTTGGGTGAGCGCATCAATGCGATGGCCTACAACCTAGGGATGTACACGAGAAGACTCGAGCAGATGTATGAAGAGAACCGTTCTGTAAAGGAACATCTAGAATCGGTTATTAATCAGACAGCAGATGCGATTCATGTAACCGACGAGGAGGATCGCGTCGTTCGGGTCAATCATGCCTTTGAAGCTTTGTACGGCTGGACCAAGAAAGAATTGGTTGGTCGTAAGTTGGAATTTGTACCTCCACAGCAACAGGAGGAATATGAATTTCAGAAGAAGAGCCTGCTTCAGGGAGAGAGCATCGTATCAAGTGAGTCCCTTAGAATGCGGAAGGATGGAAGTACAGTAGAGATTAGTATGAGCACATCGCCTATTCTGGATGAAGAAGGCCAGATTTTGGGGTTTATCTGCGTGTCGCGTGATATCACGGGTCGCAACCGGATGGAGGAGTTGTTGCGCAGATCAGAGAAACTGACAACCGTCGGGCAACTGGCGGCAGGCGTAGCACATGAGATTCGTAATCCGCTAACCACGCTACGTGGCTTTCTCCAACTACAGCAGCAAAATCAAGTGTTGAATATGAAACACAACGATATTATGATGTCTGAGCTGGATCGCATTAATTTGATCGTTAGCGAGTTTTTAATACTGGCGAAGCCACAGGCAGTGCATTTTCAGAAAAAAGATGTTCGTTATATTGTGAGCGACGTGATTTCTTTACTAGATAGTCAGGCGCATCTGCTGGGCATTGTATTCAACCTTCAGGTCACGGACGAGCCTGCCCTGGTATACGCTGAAGAAAATCAGTTAAAGCAAGTATTCATTAATTTACTTAAAAATAGCATGGAGGCTATGAGTAAAGGTGGCATCATCACGATTCATTTGTTCTTGGAGGGAGAAAACGTTAAAATCTTCATACGGGACCAGGGAGCGGGTATTCCCGCAGAAATGCTGTCCAAGTTGGGAGAACCTTTTTTCACAAACAAAGAAACAGGTACAGGACTAGGACTTATGGTCAGCCAGCGTATTATACAGAGTCATAAAGGCACACTGGATATTGAAAGCACAGAGGGAGAGGGAACGACAGCCCTGGTGCAGCTTCCGATTGCCAAGCCGGAGTAACGGGCTGGGGCGCAGGAGGAAGTGTGTTAGTAGAAATGGAGGGTACACAGGTTGCGCATTAACAAGTTTATCAGCGAAACCGGTTTTTGCTCGCGCCGGGAGGCAGACAAGCTGGTAGAGAGCGGTCGCGTGACGATTAACGGCGAAGTGGCTGTGCTGGGTAGTCAAGCGGAAGAAGGCGATGATGTTCGCGTGAACGGCAAGCCACTGCGCGATAAGTCTGATCACGTCTATATTGCATTGAACAAACCGGTGGGCATTACAAGTACAACGGAGAGCCACATTAGGGGCAATGTTGTTGATTTTGTGGGGCACCCGCAGCGGATATTCCCGATTGGACGCCTGGATAAGGATTCGGAAGGTCTCATTTTACTTACCAACGATGGAGACATTGTGAATAAGATTCTACGGGCAGAGGGCAAGCATGAGAAAGAATATATTGTAACAGTGGACCGCCCTGTCGTACCTTCTTTTGTGCAGGGCATGTCTAGCGGGGTGAAAATACTCGGTCAGCGGACGCTACCTTGTGAGGTGACGCGTGTATCTGAGTATGTATTCCGTATTATCCTGACTGAAGGGAAAAATCGTCAGATCCGGCGTATGTGTGCAGCCTTCGGTTATGAAGTTAAAAAACTGCAAAGGCTGCGAATCATGAATATTCGGTTGGGGTCACTTCAGAAAGGTGCCTGGCGTGATCTGACAGAGGCTGAGAAGCTGGAGCTTGGTCAGATGCTCGATTATACGCTTAGCTAATGCCAGAGGGGCTTGTATAGCCTAGAGCGTATGATCGTCGTATCTGAAAGGGCAAAGTACAGGAAGCACTAAACAAAGAGGCACCAGCTGCATAAAAATGCGGCGGTGCCTTTGTTCATATAACATATGCATAATCAACCTTCACTCGAGCTTGAGGTAGGACTGATGACTTGTGTCCCGTTCTGATATTTGCGGAGAACAGATATTTCAACACGACGGTTTTTAGAGCGTCCTTGACCATCTTGATTGCTTGCCAATGGACGATACTGGCCATAACCGATGGATACAAACTTGGTTGGGTCGAGATCTGGATTGAGCAACAAGATACGCAAGAAATTCAGAGAGCGCTTGGCGCTCAAATCAAAATTGGACGGGAACTGGCTGTTGGAGATCGGTACATTATCCGTGTGACCCGATACGATAACATCATAGCCAGGGAACTGCTGGAGCATACTAGAAATGGACTTGGCCAGCTTTCTTGCTTCCGGCTTTACTTCGGCCTGCCCGGATGAAAACAAGGCATTATCACTAATGGTGATCATTAGTTGCGATTGGTTTAGCTTGGTATTCAGCAACGGGGTCAGGCCGTTATTTTGAATGTATTGATCCATCTGTTTTTTAAGCTTTTTTAAATCTTCTTCTTCCCGTTGGGCCAGCTGTTTTTGCAGTTCAGAGGTAGAAGTAGCTTTCGATTTTACGGGTTGTGACACTTGTTCTTTATTTTTGCCCATATCCATGGATTGTGACGACGGATTCGCAGCTGAGTGATCCAGCACGCCAGTGCCGCCATTAAAAGCTGCACTCAGGGATTGAGCCATAGTTTCAAATTTTTTGGCGTCGAGCGAGCTCATACCGAATAAGACAATGAAAAGAGCCAACAGAAGGGTCATTAAGTCGGAATATGGCAACAGCCAGCTTTCGTCAGCATGCTCTTCGTGCGGTTCATGTCTCTTTTTACTCACTGGAATCGCCATCCTTCTGGGTCATCGTAGCCCGTTCGGTCGGAGTCAGGAAGATCGTCAGTTTCTGACTGATGGCAATCGTAGATATCCCCGATTGAATGGAAAGCAGACCTTCGACCATCATTAATTTAAGCTCGACTTCTTTTTTGGATAACCGTTTGAGCTTGTTGGACATCGGATGCCACAGGACATAACCTGTAAAAATACCGAGCAACGTCGCAATGAAGGCTGCTGCAATGGCATGAGAGAGCTTTTCCATGTCACTAAGGTCAGCCAGAGCGGCGATCAGACCTACAACCGCACCGAGTACCCCGAGCGTTGGAGCGTACATACCGGCTTGGGAGAAGATCAGCGCACCAGAGCGATGTCGATCCTCGGTGGCATTGATATCCTCCATCAGAACGTCCCGTACGAATTCCTGATCATTTCCGTCAATAATCATTCGCATGCCGCCACGCATAAAGGGATCATCGATTTCCTCTACCTTGGATTCCAAGGCGAGCAGGCCTTCACGACGGGTAATGGATGCCCACTCGGTAAACGTACCGATGAGCTCTTTGCGGTCTAACAGTTTTTGTTCGGTGAAAATAACCTTGAACAGCTTCGGAATCCGTTTGATTTCTGCCATCGGGAAGGCCATAAATATACTTGCTGCCGTTCCGACGAAGATAATCATGTAAGCAGCGGGGTTATTGACCAGATTGACGACCGGAGCGCCTTTTAAGATCATCCCGACGACCAGTGACAAAATCCCGAGCACAAGTCCAATAATGGTTGAAATTTGCATGATACACCTCATCCATGAGAATAGATTTTGAATCCTTTCATGCCGCCGGGGTCGTCCTTGCCCCAAGCGCGTCATTACAAGACGGATTATAGTATTTATCGACAAAACTCTCTTTTTTGTTAAGTGCGAATTTCCGGTATAATAAGGTGATTATGTATTGAATGGCGGAACCATTGGAGGAAATGGCATGGGAGTAAAGCATGGACGTGAGTATGAACAAATTTTGAACGATTTGACAGAGGCTGTGGGGCGCATCCCAGATAGCTATGAATTTTTTGAGATGGAAGCAGAAGATTGGGACAGGTTGGACCCGGCGGGACGTCAGGAAGTCAATGAAGCTTTGGCAGAAGACTTATTTTATGCACTGGGTACAGAGCCCACAATCACTGTAGGGAGTGGCGTTGTGATCTATGAGCCGGAGCAGCATCGTATCTATGTACTGATTGGGGACGAGGAGCTGACGTCAGTCCCTTTGATTTGAGGTCCGTCTTATGGATTTATCAACGGGGCCGTGGTAATATGTACACCAATATATCGTAGTTTTGGCCGTATTTAAGCGGTCGAAAGGCTTCCGTATAAACGGGGAGGAGTTCGTAACATGCCTTTTACACAAGAAGAGATTGAAGCACATCTGGAGAAACTGGAGGGCTGGGAGCTGGAGGAAGGACGTTGGATCGTTCGGAAATATAATTTTTCCAGTTTTATGAAAGGGATTGCATTCGTGGATGAAGTTGCCGCTATATCTGAAGCATTCAATCATCATCCATTTATTACGATTGATTACAAGACCGTGACGCTGCGTTTGACCTCTTGGGACGATGGCGGTATTATGGCCGTGGATATTAAGGAAGCCCAACAATATAATGAAGCTTTTGAAAAAATGCGTAGCAGTCATTGAGCTTGTAATGATCTGTCGTATGATGATAAAAGCGCCTTCGCTATACAACATCGTGGTTGTATGCCGAAGGCGCTTTTATCATAGTACCCGGGTTGGGTGCTCGGGACGATATACCATACAATAAAACGGTTTTTTGCCATCGGGGGTCTGTCGTTCATAGGTATCTGTAAGCTCAAATCCAGCCGCCTTGTAGGCCCGGATAGCGCGCTCATTCCAAGTGAGCACTTCTAGATCAATTTCATTCTTCGGGTTGCGTCGTTGGGCTTCCTCTGCAATGGCACGGACAAAATCAGAGCCTTTGCCATGTCCGCATCTGTCAGGATGCATGCCAAGGCCTAGCCGGGTCACACCGATCATAGGAAAATATTGAGCAAACCCCATCAGCTTGTTCTCTTCATCCAGTACGGCAACATATTGCTCTTGGCGAAGCGTGGGACTTCCAAATTCGACCTCAAGCGCCTTCATTTGTTCCCAGGGGAGCCAACCGTATATGTTATAAGGTGGATCATAGCGCCACTCACAGATTGCAGCCGCTTGATGCTCGTCCATCGGTACGATCCGATAGTTGGATATTGAGGCCGGCATGTGTTCCATCCTCCTTTTACAGTACTTCAATCATTAACAACAGATTGTAGACAAGTTGCAGGGGAATGGCAAGCGTGTTTATTTTATACCCAAGACGGGTATACATTCAATAAGAAGGAATTACTGCTCATATGCTCCCCCAGCGGTGACGGTAAAACCGACGATGTTTGCTAAAATTGAAACCTTTTGAGGTTTCAGTTCGTCAGTAATGATAATCATTGCTGATGTTGTGGACATAAAAAGCCGCAATTCGATTCCGGCAGAATCAAATTGCGGCTAGAGTTAGCTTGCTGTGCGTTAGTTATTCTACGTTGTCGTCATCAGGAATATCTGAAGCTACAGAATGGTAAGCGTCTGTGCTCATAATTCTTTTTGCACCGACATAGCGGTTAGCGTAATAATTTTCGTTCAGTGAGCTAACTACTACACCACGTGAAGTCGAGGAGTGGGCAAATTTCCCTTCACCTACGAAGATACCTACATGGGAAATGCCTCTTCCTGTGGTGTTGAAGAACACCAGGTCCCCAGGTCTCATTTCATCGCGGGATACAGAAGATCCCATTTTGAATTGTGATCCAGATTGATGCGGAAGTTTAATTCCCAGTTTGTTGAATACATACATTGTGAAGCCGGAGCAATCGAATCCCTCGAGTGTAGTGCCTCCGCTTCTGTAGTTCGTTCCTTTGGCATCTTGGATGACCTGGTCCATCTTGGAGTCTGCAAATGCACTGCCGCCACCGAATGTAAAAGATGTAAAGGCAATGGCAAGACTCATAGCTGCGATCGTTAGCTTCTTCTTCAAAAAAAATATACCCCTTCCAATGCCTGCGAGGTTAGCTTAAGGATTCGGTAGAAGGTTCCCCTATGACCACTCTGTTGCGAGATCAATTCACCCAAACTGGTTCCCCCGCTTCCTAGGTGCCAGGAATTAGGCTTTACTTAAGATGTGCACCTTGGAGAGCAGTATTCACAATAACGATATTTTTGAGATAAAGGTTACAATAAAGATTACAAAGTTGTTACTATCAGTTCACTGCGATTATTGTAACAAAGTCGGCTGGCTTTGGCAAATGTTTCATTGCAAAAAGTTACAAAAAAAATCTGCTCCTAATGTCCCAGGAACAGATCTTGTTAACAGTATTCAGTTATGTGCCGTTTGCGCGGTTATGCATAAAGTTTTTTCGACAGACGGAAATGAAGTGATTAACATAAAGGAAGGGCTTAGCTTCTACTGGAGATATCGGTATGCCATAGTCTGTACTGCGAACTGATATGCCACAGCCTGACCAGACTAGTAACAAAATGATACGATTGTTGGAGAATGAGCGCGAGCATGCCAGTCCAAATCATCGCCACGGTGCCAAATAGACCGAAGACCAGCAGCACACAAGCACCGAGCAAAAGGGATATACCGACAGCTGGGAGAAGCTGGCGAAAGAAGGCGAGCAGGGACGATAGTATGGCGTGACCACCGACAGTGCCTAGTTGCATATACAGGATGCACTGCCGAATGAACCATCCGTATGCCATCCATCCCATGGCATAGGGCAACAAGTGCAGCAGGTAAGAGGGAGATTGAAGCGTACCTGCTACAATAGGGTAGAGTCTCGGTACTACCCAAAAGGCGGGAATCAGCAGCAGTCCCAACTCGATGATGTAATACAACAGCGACGACATGCCATGGCGTTTCATACCTTTGAAAAAGGACAGGCTTTGCGGCTCAGTCGCATCGGTATGCAGGCTTTGATATATTCCGGCTCTAATGAAGGGAGTGATCAGTATGCGTAGTACAGTCGCCCCTAGTAGTATCCACAAATACACATGTACTTCCCGGCTGTCCATCAGAGCAATCTGGCTCTCCATCCAAAACAAGGTCTGTCCCAGCTCGTTTTGACCCTGATCAGGATAACGGAGCAGTAGCGGGATAACGGCAGATTGTACCAGCCGATAGAGAAACACCCCCCACAGTAATCGATACAGAAACAAAATGATAACGATATAAAATCGTATGCGCACCAGCGCCCAGCCCTCTTTTATAACAGTCCGCATCTATAGACACCTCACCATGACAGACTTCCAAGCAGTGTCTCCAACAGCTTGGTTACACTTATACTCCAACGGGTTTGTTGCTTTTCGTCCAATTCGGCTTTTAGGGTATTGTTAATATGCTTGTTCTCCAGTGCAATGGTATATAGGGGATCAAGGGTTACATAGGAAACGGGAGAAGTACTTTTGATCCGAAAAGTTGTGCTTTTGCCCGCACCGTCCCAAGCCTTGAATTTCGTGGTTCCATCCTTGAAGGTAAATTGGACAGGGATCTTGGGATAATCCGCCCCTTTTTTGCTGACCGTCACGACTGCTTCATATCCATTCTCCAGCTTGTGGTTTGTGATGTGATCCACTGAAAAGTCCGCCATCTGGCCGTCATATACATACTGTTCAAAATAGTGGCTCCATGAGCGTCCGGTGACTCTCTCCACGATACGTTGAAAATCCTGTGAGGACGGATGCTTAAATCGGTACGTCTGGACGTAGGTCCGCATAATGCGATCCATTTTTTTCATACCCACCTGACGTTCAATGCCCCGTAGTACCAGCTTGCCTCGAGAGTAGGCATTTTGCGCGTACTCAGCAGCCGAGCCGTACTTCCATGACTCACGGTTTAGCGGCTGTGGGGAGGATACCTGTCCCGATTGTAATGGCAAGTTGGGGGTAAGCCCATATTCTTGCTCCATAAGTCGCTCCTCTGCATAGGAGGTGAAGCCTTCATCCAGCCACGGCTCCTCAAATTCATTATTGGCTACCATTCCATAGAAATATTGATGTCCAATCTCATGAACTAATGTCCGTTCCAGACTATAGCCAGGATTGAGATTACCCGCAGCAGCGGCCGTGATGAGTGTCGGATACTCCATGCCGCCAGCTCCATTGCCTGATTTAGGTGGAACCACGATGGACAGGGTGGAATATGGATAAGGCCCGTACCATTTGCTGTAGTACAAAAGAGCGGCCTTCGCTGCGCTCATATAGCGTCCTTTGAGCTCCTTGTGCGATGGGTCAAGGTAGAGCTTGATTTTGACACCAGGGACTTCAGCAGAAGAAAAGGGTTCTTCTACGGCTACAAAGTTGGGTGAAGCGGACCAGGCAAAATCGTGTACATCATCGGCATAAAATTGATATATTTTTTGTCCGTTCTGTCGGACGGCACCACGGGTGGGAAATCCGGTCGCTGCTACGATATGAGTTTCAGGCACCCGAATCCGTACGCTGTAAATTCCAAAATCGGCATAAAACTCGGAGTTACCATGATACTGGTGGAGGTTCCAGCCCTCCTCGGCGCGTCCACGCTGCCCTGCAGTCTCGTAGACACTGAGCTTCGGGAACCACTGTCCTGCCATTACAAAATCATCTGTCCCACCCATACGAGCAAAGATGGCAGGCAGTTTTACCTCAAACTTCATATATAATGTGATTTCTTCGCCACCTCGTACTGGCTTGGGTAGACGCACCTTCATGAGCGAACGGTCGCCTGCGTTACCGTCATCTGGCTGCACATATTGGATGCGATGCATGAGGGATAAACCGTCTTCTGTTTTTAGTTCAGTCAGCGTCATAGAGCCAAAGCCGTCTTTGGGCATGGTGTCTCCGCGCAGCTTTCCACCGGATTCCTTCATAAAGGTGGTTTCCATGGAAGAGAAGGCGTTCGGGTATAGATGAAGATACAGATCATTCACGGTTTTCTTGCCCGGATGTTTCCAGGTCAGTGTCTCAGTGCCTCGCAAAACCTGTCCCTTTTCCAGAGATACATCAATGTGGTACTCTACCACCCGTTTGCTGAGGATTTCTGTAGCGGGTTGTGGAGGGTTCTTGGGCAGGTCAGGCAGGATGTTTGCCCCTAGAGGCTTGCCCACATTTGGGGCAAGCGCAGACTCAGACAGGGAGCCGTATAGTGGTTGGCCTATGGACTGCGGGTCGGATTGCGATTGGGGCTGCCAGGCAAACCATAACGTCCCTGCGAGGAGACCGAGGGCTAGTGTAGACAATAAAACGATTTTAGTGCGTGCTGGGGTCATACAATGGATACCTCCCGTTGACAAGCATCTACAGCATGTATATGTTTGCTTTCAGGAGATTATTAGTTAAAATATTTATAGTGTAGAATGAGTGTGAAGACGGAAAATGGAGGTCTAGTGACGCATGAGTGAAAATCAGCCGGACGGCAAAAAACAGATTGCACTGAACATTGTCAGTGGCAAGAGTAAACATAAGGGTTTCGGCGCAGGCTCAATTGACCTGAACAGCATGTCACCGGTCATCATTGACCGAGGAGAGGCGAAAATTGATATCGGTGCCATGCATGCCAAAAGTAAAGTAGAACGTGGTATCAAGTTCTCTACGAATAAAGAGGACGTACCGAACGGACGCCAGGTATGGCTCGTATGGGTAGCTGTGGACCGTACAGCCGAAGGACGTATGTACGGCGGCGCCACCGCCTGCGAGATGCTGATTGACGACGAGGCCAAACGCGGCTGGAAAATCCTCGCCGATCACGTCAACCGTATGGATTACGCGCTCAAGCGTCGTTTCATGCTGGAGGATCTCGGCAGCGAAGATAAGGCAGCGCTCAAAAGCCTGCTCATTTCGCATAACGAGGAATGGTGGGACGCTTCGCCTGAGGAATTGAAGCAGGCGCTGGAAGGGTAGGCCAAGCGTTAACACGATTCCAGTGTACACAACTGCTTAAAGAGCAGTCGGCAGTAAGGTTCAGAAGTAGACCGATACCTTGGTTGGGGGCGGTCTACTTCTTTTTCATGTAGGTAAGCAATGCTGAATGAACATGCCAAACATGATCATCAAAGAAATTGCTGGAAAAGTATACTATAAAAAATCTGTTTTTAAGAGATAAAACACTTAAATCCGCAATTTGTTAGAGCACCTCCAAGTTACATGAAAATTATTGTAACAGATATGTAGTTATGAACTGATAGCTCCTTGACATCCTGGAAAGGCATTCACTATAATTCAGATAGAAATCGCTTCCACTCTTCTTTCTATTCATTTTGTGGAACCGGTTCCTTGAAAGATGTAGTTAAGTCCTATTTACTGTTTATGAATGTAATCTCTAAATAAGGTGGCATCGTTATGTTTAAATGGTTGAAAAAGAAGGCGGCTCCTCGTATTGAAGAATTCGAAATGATAGCACCAATCAAAGGAAAAGTGGTTTCCCTGGAGGAGGTTCCAGATCCTGCGTTCTCTACGAAAGCTATGGGGGATGGCATCGCTATTCATCCGTCTGAGGGTAGGGTCACCGCTCCTTTCGCGGGAAAAGTTGCCCATGTCATGGAGAAAAGTAAGCATGCTCTGATTATTGAACATGAATCCGGCGTACAAGTTTTGATACATGTCGGGATTAATACCGTCTCTCTCAAAGGACAAGGGTTTAATCCTCATGTCCAAGTAGGAGATAGCATTAAAGCTGGGCAATTATTGATGGAGTTTGACCTGGATGCGATTCAACAGGGTGGATTGCCTGTAATTACGCCGGTAATCGTTCCAGATGGGCAAGAGATGATTAGCCATGTGGAAATCCTGGAAGGTACATCTGCCTCTCCAGAAGTACCTGTATTAAGAGTTCACTTAAAAGCCTAGTTCTCATTCAAAAAAGACTAACCAGGAATTCCTGGTTAGTCTTTTCTTTAGATGATTCACTGACCAGTCAAGGGGTGGGTACGACCATGTAAATCAAAGGTTAGGATTCATATATTTCAGATATCCGCTGATTACAATTGCCTTCGTACAGCCCTCCATGAAAGCAGACCACTTTTTTAATATCATATGGCAGCAGGTTTTTAAGAGATTCTTTGGCCATATTGAAATCACAGCAATATTGCGGGTCTGGAGCCAGTAATTTGCCGCTTACCACGCGTAGAGCATCTCCTGCAATCAGGGTTTGACTGGATTTATGATAGAAACTTAGGTGTCCTGGTGTATGTCCAGCAGTATCTATAACTACGATCCCCCCACAGAAGGGCAGTTCCTCTCCGGCAACGATGGTGGAGTTTACAATAGCCTTTGGGGGATTTTCAAGTGTACGCCGGAATGCGTGTCTCCACTCTACCGGAACGGATTCGGGCATGGAGCTTACAGCTTGATCTATTGCTTCTGGAGTCAGCTTTATAAGCTGTTTTTCTCCCTGTATATAAGGCTTTTCGATAGAACTGGCTAATACTTGAACTGGGGATGAAGAGGCTCGGATTATATCTGCTAAACTGCCAATATGGTCAAGATCCTGGTGTGTTATTAATATGGAGGTAAGTTGGATTGCTAATCCGGTGTCTACAATAGCCTCATGTAAAAGTGAGAGTTGCCCGGGGTAAGCCGTATCAACTAAAATCATGTTATCTTCGTCCCACATTAAAGTCGGGTGAATACTCTCTATACTTCCCATAATGTTAGCAGAAACCTGAAGCATGTGTATTCCCTTGTCTAATTGCATCGAATCCCTCCCATAAGAGTTGATGTAATACAAAGGAATCGTATCATTAAATCTAAATGTGTAAACCTATATTATATCATAAAAATAATTATTTGTAAATATGTAGAATTTTAAATTTGTGTGACAGTTAGGAGTGATGACGTGAAGAGAATTTATTTTGTCAGACATGCCCAAGCAACAGGACAGGAACCAGATGCCCGACTTACCGATGAGGGTACCCGACAAGCTGAGCAGTTGGTTGATTTTATGGAGAATGTAGGTGTGGAATATATTGTGTCCAGCCCGTGGAAACGGGCCGTGCGAACCATTCAGCCCTTGGCTGAACGGAAACAGTTGCAGGTGTATACTGATGTACGTCTTCAAGAACGGGTACTTAGCCATGAGCATTTGGATCATTGGCTGGACGTGCTGGAACAGACCTATTTGGACGAGGACTTGAAGCTGGAGGGAGGGGAATCATCCCGTGAAGCAGTAGATCGAGGAATCCAGCTTGTTCAGGAGCTTATAGAGCGGGCGGAAAAAACGGTTATCATTGTAACTCATGGAGCTTTACTATCTCTTCTCATTCGACATTACGATCCGCAGTTTGGGTTTGAGGACTGGAAAAAGCTTTCGAATCCCGACGTGTATTTGCTAGAACTGAAAGAAGCAGAAGCCAAGATTCACAGAGTGTGGAATACGGGTTGAAATAAATAAAGCACGTTCACCTTAAGTGCAGAATGGAATCGAAAGGGGAGGCGCATGTTGAAGGCAAACCGTTTTTTAGAATTAGAAAAGGCGTTGTTTCGAGCTTGGTCTTTGGAGTCTAGCTCTAAATGGACCGCAAATAATCCTGCGTCTGGGCAATGTGGTGTCACAGCACTCGTCGTTCAGGACAGGTTTGGCGGCGATATTTTGAAAACATGGCTGGATAGTGGTTGGCACTATTACAACCGCATTGGTGAGGACATTATAGATTTTACGAGGTCGCAATTTTCAAGCCTTCCACAGTATCAGCATGTACACTCCAACCGGGAAGAAGCATTCTCAGACACCAATGCAGAGCAGTATGCAGCCCTAAGTCAGAGATTAAAGGAATTTCTAAACGAAGAAGAATAAGGGGATTTAAATCTGGATGCAGTCATAAAGGCGTGATTTTTGAACCTGATCCAATGGAAGGTGCTTTTTGTTGCCCAATATACATTAAAGAACTGAGTAATCAGTAAAATTCTTGAAGATAAAAGCTGTATTTACGTTATAAAATGAGCTATATACTGAGGTGAGAATAATAAAGGAGTCGTGCGCTAACACGACTCGAATATACAACCACTGCTTAGAAAAAAACTAATGCAGCCAATGGTTTGGAATGCTTAGAGAAGGGGGCAGTTTGGTTTTACAATTGCCCTTAGCCGAATTTAATTGCGCCTGTGTAAGAAAGATACTTCCTTCCAGATTAGCCCCACTTAAATCAGCATCTCTAAAATCCGTACCGATCAAGTCTGTCATTCTCAGATCAGCCTCTCGCAGATCAGCAGCAATCAGTAAAACTCCTCTCAGGTTGGTACCTCTAAGATCAGCGCCTCTCAAATTGGCCCCGATAAGGTCTCTACTCCTGATCTTTTTACTATATTTGTTGTGCTCTATGTTTTTCTTAACTTTTTCTCGTACTAACTCACTTGTTTGTAAAAGTAAATCATTGACTAACGCCCTATGGGTGGGTACATGAAGATTTATGAGAGATTTTGGATCTTGATTCGTAAGCTGCTCGGTTTTCGCCATAGCCTTTTGTAAGTCTGTATAGATGGGATGAGTTTCTTTTAAGTTAAGGGCTTCATTTAGGTAATAAAGCATTTCATGAAGCTGTTGCATGATGGGAAATATATTGAACATTTCCTCAGCTATTGCCGGATCGTCTCGCCAGCTTTTTCCGTTGTATGTAACTTGGGAAACTTTTTGGCCTGCTCCAAAGCAATCATATACTGTACAGCCTCGCAAGCCGTTATTTCTTAGGTTCTTATGAATATTACAACGATAATCGGCATTTAGGTTTTGACAAGGGGTTCCTCCGTCCTTATTAAAAGCAAAATCGGCTGATTTAGCATAAGGCAAGGCTACACAGCATAAACCAAAACATTGTTCACAATTTGCACTATACAATAAACACACATCCTTTTATTGGCACCTATTAAATATAATATTACCAAAAAAAGATGGAGCATGGTCTATTGTTTTTCTATAGACTTCTAGAGTCTGCTGGATCGTTTAGAGAAGAAATTTAGTCTTTTGCCAAATTTAATTGCCATGAAACACCGTATTTGTCTTCAACCCAGCCAAATTGTTGGCTTACGGGCGAGGCTTCAAGGGGCATTAGAACTCGGCCTTCCTGAGATAGCTGACCAAACACACGATGAATTTCTTCTTCCGAATCACAAGTGACGAATAGCGATAGAGCTGGGGTAAAAGGGTGTTTGTCCTGATGGTTATAGTCTATAGCCATAAAGGTTTGCCCTTTGAGGTTGAATACGGCATGTAACACGGTCCCATCTTCCTGATGGAAAATGCTCATGATACCAGACGGCTTAAAGACAGAGGTATAATATTGCAGGGCTTCTTCTGCTTGACCAGAGAACATGAAAAATGTTGTAATTTTTGGATTGGAATCATGCATGAGATCAGCTCCCTAGACTGGATCGTAGATGGTAACATCTTTCCTCTTTTTTAATAGAAATATTCAGCATTAGAGAATTGCTTTATGAAGACGTACACACGTGAAAGGAGAAAACAGGATGATGGACACGACAGCAAGACTTATGGATATGTTCGGCTCAGGCAAGAAGCTGGACGCCAGCATCATTTCCGCCTATACGGATGTGGTTGCCCAATATGGGACAGTGGAGGATGCGTGGGAGTTATATAGGCTTTTTGTAGAAGATCCCCACCATTATATCAGGGGGTTGCTCCTCCAGCCGATCATGAGATGCGGGGATGTTACTTTGGCGCAGGATATGTACGAGCGTTATGTGCGAAATCAGGCATCCCCAGAACATATACCTGACGGCGTGCTGTATGTGCTAGGTTACTTGGGTTATGTGGAGGCTGCTGCTGATCTTGTCGCTTTGGTGAACGGATCGTATGGAGCTGTGTCTGTGGATGCCTGTTTGGGACTGGTACATCTTCCATGCGAACCGTACCGTGAGAAACTGGCGGCTGAATTGGAAAAAGTATTGGATCAGCATTTGTTTAATGAATTCTTACCTCTGCTAAGCTTCAAATGTACTACTGAAGATATGATTCCGCGATTGGTACATTGGGGAGAGCAACATGCCTCGGTAGACTGTAATGCGGGAATTATTGCTGGAATTGCCTTATTTGGAGAGGAGCAAAGGGATACGATTCGGTCTATTTTGTGGAATCCGCTTTGGGAGGCTCATGGAACAGCTACGGGAAGCTGTGTGTGGTCTTATATTGCTATGCAGCATGTAGGGTTGACCTTTAGAGAGCTTATTCAGGATATAAAAAGCTGTGATGTGTCCAAAGCAGGTGTACAGGACTTGGAGTACCGTTTGGAAGTGTTGTATGAGATGCTGGAACTCAAGCTAAGTTATACAGCCCGACCGATCCGGTTCGCTCGCTGTAACGAGGAATCATTTGGTCGGCTCTATAGCGATTTATTTAGCTGGTCCACAGAGCATAAGGATGACTCTATGATAGGCTGGATGAACGACAATTTAGGGTATAAGCATCGGCTGCTGGAACAGTATGATGCGCTCAGGAAACGAGTCGAGATTAAAATGATACATGAAATTGAGCTGGAGCATGTTCAAAAAAGGAAGTTAATCGTATCAGGAAATAAGAATTTTTGATGTAAAAGGACGAAATAGCGGAGTTTGGCGGAGATATGGGGATTCGCCCAGTCCGCGGGCTGGTGTCCCGCATAGGATACATCAGCCTAGACACAAGGAGTGAAACACATGTCTTTACTGCCACAAGTTCCTTTCGGAACGCAACCGGGTATTCCGGGTCCATTCACGCCGTCAAGTCCTTCGATTCCACAATTTCCTGATATGCAGGATTCGTTCCCGTCTCCGATAGGTCCGCCACCAGGCCCAGGATCATTTTCGCCACAGCCGTTCTCACCGCCGCCGCAAGGGCCGTTCGGTCCGCAAGGTGGGCAGCAAGCTCAAGCACCCACTTCTCCACCACCGCAATTTACGCCACCGAAGCCGCTGGTTTCGGCCTATGCTGTTGACCCTGGAGCCATCTTCGGTTGTTTGTTCCGCAACACGTTTGTATGGCTGACGAACGGAGAGCGTTTTTGGCTGTACCCTGTCTTTGTAGGCAGAACATCGGTAGCGGGTTTTCGGTGGAGTGGACGTTTTTGGTTTTATTATGGTGTAGACCTCAACCGTATTGAGTCGTTTAGCTGTTATTGGTAATAGCGCAGCTTTAGGGAAGAGCGGGGTTTAACGGGATGATGGCTGATGGCACTGGCAAGAGAGGTAAATGGGCATATGAGGTAAGTGATGCGAAAATAAAAAGACTGAGAGAGCGCTCATCGCGTTCCCCCAGTCTTTTTTTGCTATTAATCCATCCACCAACGCTTAAAATTGCCCCACCACGATTTCTTTTCAGCTTGTCGCTCCGCTTGGTCAGTTGGTGTGGATGCCGGTTGGTTATCTTGCCCCGATAGCGTCTCCTTCGGCTCCGTGCCGCTGACGAATACCTCCAGCCGCTTGTCCGGGCTGTCCGGTGCAGCCAGCTTGCCGCTGGCCGGGTCAATATAAGCGCTGACTACGCCGTCAGGGATAGGAAAGATTTTGGGTGGCACATTCTCCAGCGCTTTCTCCGTATATTGCGCAAAAATCGGAGCCGCCCGTCGGGCATCCTGTGTGCTGATGTCCTTGCCCTTGTCATAGCCGACCCAGACAGCGGTGGACAGCTCGGGGGTAAAGCCGACCATCCACGCATCGGTGTTGGTCGTGCCGCTCTTGCCGGCAACCGGGCGCTTGATCAGCTTCGCGACCCGGTTGCCAGTGCCGCCTTCCTCGAACACGCCTTCCATAAGGCGTGTGAGGACGTAGGCGGAGGCGGGCTTCACCACCTGCACGGGCGCGGCTTGGGGCGCTTCGTACAGCGACCGCCCGGCAGCATCGGTGATGCGCAGCACTGCCACCGGAGCCACCTTTTGCCCGCCGCTACCGATGACCGAGAAGGCTGAGGCCATCTCGAACGGGCTGACGGGCGACACACCCAGCGCTAGCGAAGGTACGGGCTTGAGCTCGCTTGTAATGCCCATTTTGCTGGCGAGGTCCATGACCTTATCCGTTCCCACCTTCAAAATGGTGCTTACGGCATAGATATTATCGGACGCCGCAATTGCGCGCCGAAGATCTATTTCGCCCAAATATTTGTCTCCAAAATTTTTGGGCTTATAGGTCTTGCGATTGTTATCGTAGTGGAACAACGTCGGTCGGCTTTCGAACTTGGACGTACTCGTCAATTCGCCGGAATCCAGTGCGCTTAGATACATAATCGGCTTGAAGGAGGAGCCAGGCTGCCGGGTTGTGGCCAGCGCATGATTATATTGATTCCCGACATAGTTCGTTCCACCAACCATGGCTTTGACATGTCCGTTGCGCGGGTCCATGGAGATTAACGCGGTTTCCAGTCCGTTGCTGTTCTTCATGCCTTCGTTTACAGCCGCCTCGGCTGCTTGCTGCATGTGCATGTCCAGCGTGGTATAAATACTCAGGCCGCCATGCTCAAGCACCCCTTCGCTAATCCCGAGCTGATGTGTCACCAACTGGCGGACGTAATCGCGGAACCAGGGAGCGGTTTCCACTGTCCGACGCTGGCTCTCGGGCCGCAGGGCTAACATTTCCTCATAGGCCTTGGTGGCTTCAGCCGGTGTAATTTTGCCGATAAGCGCCATGGAGTCCAGAACAATTTTCTGCCGATCCTTTGCATTTTTCATATGATTATACGGTGAATAGTAGGTTGGCCCTTTCGGAATACCTGCTAACAGGGCGCTTTCGGCCAAATCCAGATCTTTTGCGGATTTACCGAAATACATTTGCGAAGCTGCTTCAATGCCATAGGCGCCGTGACCATAGTAAATTTCGTTCAAATACATTTGTAGCAGCTCATTTTTGGTGTACTTCATTTCAAGCTGTGCGGTATAGATAGCCTCCTTGGCCTTGCGCGTCCACGTTTTCTCATGAGATAAGTATAGATTGCGTGCAAGCTGCTGAGTCAGCGTGCTGGCCCCTTGCGACATATCCCAGCGGGTCAGATTAACGATTACCGCCCGGCCCAGACCTTTGAAATCAAAGCCAAAATGATCGTAAAACTTCCGATCTTCCACAGCCAGGGTAGCTGCAATCAAATCGGGTGAAATGTGATCAAGCTGGACCGGAATGGATTCTTTGCCTCCAGCAGAGAAAGTGGCGATGACTTGCCCCTGACTATCGAGCAGACGTGAATTCCGGTCCGTATCCGCGAGCGGAAGGCTGGTCGTGTACAAATAGGCGAGCAGGATGCAGGCGGCGATGACCGTCAGAATCGTGAGAGACATCAGTCCTTGAAACAATCGAAGCCAAAGCGGTTTACGCTTGGGGGATCGTCCGGTCGTATCGGTCATCATGCCACCTCCTTCCATAGTTGATGTTCTCAGTATAGTCAATCCGAAAGCGTCTATTCATCAGATACACATACGTGTCTATTTTAAACAAGATTAAATCTCCAAATTGCTTTAGCAGCTCATTCAGGTATCACTTATAATGCAAAAAGTGTGAAATTCCAATGTGTTTGGTACAATAAATATAGCAAACTTGGCGTTTGCGTGTTACTGATATAAGGAAAGTCAACGTTTATGCTACCGGATTGCCGGACACATACTTTGATCAGAAAGAAGGTTGGAATGATGGACTTGTGGTTTACGGAGAAGCAGACTCCCTCTTTCGGCATTACAGCAAAAATCAAACAAACCTACGTCTCTGAGAAAACAGATTTTCAGGATCTGGCTATGATCGAGACAGAGGAATTCGGCAATATGCTTGTTCTGGATGGCATGGTGATGACAACGGTTAAGGATGAATTTGTGTATCACGAAATGGTAGCACATCCGGCTTTGAATACACATCCGAATCCGAAAAAAGTTTTGGTTGTGGGTGGTGGCGATGGCGGCGTTATTCGTGAGGTCATCAAGCACCCTGAAGTGGAAAAGGCTGTATTGGTGGAGATTGACGGTAAGGTGATAGAATATTCTAAAAAATATTTGCCTGAAATTGCCGGAAAGCTGGACGAGCCTAATGTAGAAGTGCTGGTCAATGACGGATACATGCACATTATTGAACACAAAAATGAATACGACGTCATTATGGTCGATTCGACGGAGCCGGTAGGTCCGGCAGCCCCGCTGTTCGAGCGCGGGTTTTACCAAGGTATTTTTGAAGCATTGAAGGAAGACGGTATTTTCGTTGCACAAACGGATAATCCTTGGTTCAAGGCAGATCTGATTCAGAAGGTTAACAAAGATGTGAAGGAAATTTTCCCGATTGTGCGTGTATATGGTGCGAACATTCCAACCTATCCGAGTGGTCTATGGACATTCACGTTGGGTAGTAAGAAGTATGATCCGCTCGAAGTAGACGAAAACCGAATTCCAGAGATGGACACCCGATATTATAGTCCGCGTTTGCACAAAGCGGCGTTTGTACTACCTAAGTTTGTAGAGGATTTAACGAAGTAAACATTTTAAGAAAAAGCGTCTTAGTGGTCTTTATTGCCTGTTTCTGGGCGGAAAGGAGCGCTATAGGCGCTTTTTTGTCTTGAATAAGATTTAAAAATGGCCATGAAAGCATACTGGACACTGGATTTCCTTTTAAGATAAAAGAAGGAAATTTAAGGGTGTGTGTAGAATATACAAAAAACCAGACATTTAACAGATTTGTAATGTCAACAGGGACGGTTTGGTTATGGAAATACATAAATCGGCGATGTACCAAAGAGGGGGAAACTTTTTTGATCAGACGCTCTTTTTATTACCTGTGGGGGTCCCAGACGATCTCCAACGTAGCAGATATCATCTACATGTTGAGTGTAGTGGTATTGGTGTTCAGCTCAAGTAATTCCTTAATGACGACTATTCTAATCCCGCTGTTCCGATTGTCTGCCCAAGTGCTTAGTGGGCTCGTTGCACCAATCGTCCTCGGCCGATTTCGGCTAACACGCGTGTTGCTATTTTCCCAGTTTGGTCAGTTTGTCATTTTTACGCTACTGCTGCTTTATTTGTGGATCGTACCTGAGCAGAGGTCGTTTCTATTTATTTTTGTGATGGTGTTCGGTATGTCTTTTCTGGATGGCTGGACCAATCCTGCGCGTAATGCGCTTGTACCCCGTTTGGCTACGGGTGAAGGGCTAATGCGTGCCAACGGCATGGTGGCGGTCAGTGATCAGGTGGTCAGGTGTGCAGGCTGGGCGCTGAGCGGAATTATTGTGGCTTGGCTGGGTTCCCTGAATACGCTTGTGATTGCATCCTGTTGTTATCTCGTGGCTGTAACTGTCACGTCCTTTATTCGTGATCCGCTGGATCAGAAGGAATTAAGTCTTGAAGCTTCGGATTCCTCGACAAATGCAGTAGAGCCTGCAAAGGCAAAGGAAAAAGGCTCCCATTGGAAAGAGCTTGGGGAAGGCTGGACAATCATTTGGCACAACCGTCGTATTCGTTCTCTGATGATCGTCGATAGCGTGGATAGTATCGGGGGAGTCTCCTGGCTTGGGGTATTTATTCTGGCGTACGTCAGCCAAGTGCTGCATCGGGATGCGAGCTGGTGGGGCTTTATGAATGCGTCCTTTTTCTCGGGCACGATTTTGGGTGGATTGATTGTCGTTGGCTTGGTCAAGCGATTGCAAAAGAACAGCTTTTTGTACATGCTCGGAGCATTGCTGGTGTATGTACTGATTACCATTGTATTTGCGCTGAATACCATCCCCGTTGCTGCGCTTATTCTTTTTGCTGTATCAGGCTTACCTGTTCAAATGGCGGGGATTATTCGCCGCACCTTGCTGCAAACCAGTGCACCGCCAGCCCAGCTGCCCAAAGTGATGGCGGGAATTGATGTGCTTACAAATCTCGCTTTCGGTCTGTCTTTGTTATTCATGGGCTGGTATGCAGACCGTTTCGGTATGGTGCAGGTGTATTTGTTGGCTGCGGCCATGACTACCGTTGCTGTTCTGATCGGCTGGTTCTACCGCAGGGATTTTCAGGAAAGTGAGCAAATGGACCAACCAACCGCTACGGGCGCTGGGATTTAAAATTGGGGTTCCCGTTAGGCGTGACAGCATTCATTGGATGAGTTCAATTTTACAGGAACACCACTGGAATAACGTTGACGGTGGTGTTCCTTTCATATCATATTAAATTAAATGGTATGTCTGTTGAGCAATACGTGCCATTCCTAATGTCAGGTCCGTTTGCTCGTGAGATATGTTTTGACGGCAGGAGGGGTGTAATTTGTAAATTGCTGTAGGATTCCTTGCGAAGTAGTATCCGTAATTACCAACGCACGATATTTTTCCTGCATAAATTGTTCCTCAACCATACGATTAAACAAGGAAATAAGAGGATCGTAATAATGGTTAATATTTAAAAGACCGCATGGCTTTTCATGCAAGCCTAATTGCGCCCATGTGAAAATTTCAAAGTATTCTTCCATTGTACCTGGGCCACCTGGTAAAACAATGAATCCGTCCGCAATCTCTGCCATTTTAGATTTTCGTTCGTGCATGGAATCAACAATGATTAATTCGCTCAGGCCATTATGTGCAATTTCACGGCTTTGCAAAAAGTGAGGGAGTACACCGATGACGTGACCTCCTGCATGAAGTGCCGCGTCAGCCACTGCACCCATTAAACCAACACTTGCTCCTCCATAAATCAGGCTTATTTCCTGTTCGGCAAGTGCCTTGCCCAGAGCAACAGCATGCTCTCGATAAATCTCAGACGCTCCATTACTGGAACCGCAAAAAACAGCAATGCTTTTCATATGAGATTCTCCTTTATGTATATCTTTTTGCAAGTTTTTGCTGGTGTGTTCGAAATATATCCTCCAAGGTGATGTCATACTTGTTGGCGATCACGATGAGATTACCCAGTACGTCTCCAAGTTCTTCAGTTAAATGCTCCCTGTTCTCCTCGAATGAACCATCGATCTCATCAGGCCGGTCTCTGCCGATCTCCAGGGCGCGAATAGCTCTCGCAACCTCCCCGGTTTCCTCTGCCAAGAAACCAATTCGGACGAAGATATCTAAATCAGACCAGTTCCTCTCTTGATAATATTGCTTGACCCACTTTTGAAATTCATTAATATCCATATTCAGCCTCCCAACTGAAACCCATGCATGATGTTGGCTATACAAACCATAAGGTTTAGATGAAACGGAAACGTTTGTTCTCGTTTTATTATATAATATAGGGGGGGATTTATCAAAGAAAAATAAAAAAGCCAATTGCTTAAAAAGCAACCGACTTTTTTTAAGAACGTTGACCTTACTGATGCGACCGTATCCGGTCAGCCTTTTAAGCCGTAGTAAACTGGCTGTTATAGAGCGAGGCATAATGGCCGCCGCTGGCAAGCAGCCCCTCATGGGTACCACTTTCGACGACATCGCCGTTTTTCATGTATAGAATCAAATCCGCTTCGCGGATGGTCGATAGTCTGTGGGCGATCACAAAGCTGGTGCGTCCGGCAATCATTTTCATAAATGCTTTTTGGATACGTGCTTCTGTCAGGGTGTCTATGCTACTGGTGGCTTCATCTAGGATCAGCATAGGTGGATCGACCAGGATAACCCTCGCGATGGTGAGCAGTTGCTTTTGGCCTTGCGACAGGCTGTCGCCGGAACCGCTGATGACCGTATCGTAGCCATGAGGCAGTCGCTTGATGAAGCTATGCGCATTGGCAGCTGTTGCAGCCGCGATGACTTCTTCGTCCGTGGCTTCCGGCTTCCCGTAAGCGATATTGTCCCGAATGGTTCCGCTGAACAGCCATGTATCTTGAAGCACCATACCAAAGTTAGTCCGCAGGCTGTCCCGGCTCATGTCGTTGATATTCACCCCGTCGATGGATATCGAGCCGCTGTCCACATCGTAAAACCGCATGAGCAGATTGACGAGTGTGGTTTTGCCAGCTCCGGTCTGCCCGACAATGGCCACACGAGTGCCTGGCTTAACTTCTAAACTGAAGTTCGTAATGAGCGTACGTTCCGGGTTATAGGAGAATTTGACATGATCAAAAAGAATCGTGCCTTTGCTGCGCTCCAGCTGTACGGCGTTCGATTTTTCCGGCTGCTCTGGCGGTGAGTCCAAAATCGCAAATATGCGCTGAGCAGAAGCCGTGGCTGCCTGGAACTGGGTGAGAACACCCGTAATTTCATTAAAGGGCTTGGCGAACAAATTGGTATAAATCAGAAAGCTCGACAATCCACCTACCGAGATCCCACCCAAAATAATGGAAATACAGCCAATCATGGCGGTGACTGAAAAAGTCATGTTGTTCACCAATCGGGTAGAGGGGTTGGACAATGATCCGTAAAACTGCGATTTCACCCCGGCTTGATACAATTGTTCGTTTCTGGCGGAAAATTCCTCAAGCGAGCGGTTTTCATAATGAAAAGCAGTAACTACCCGTTGCCCGCCGATCATTTCTTCCACGTAACCGTTCAGGCTTCCTAAAATTTTGGCCTGTTCGCGGAACATACGCTGTGACCTTGTCGTAATGAACCGTGCCACACCGTATGTGATCGGGGCAGACACCAATACGACCAACGTCATGATCGGACTGATATACAGCATGAGTACAATGGAGCCTATAATCGTAATAATCCCGGTAATCAAGGTGGAAAATCCCTGCAGCAATCCATCCGACACAGCATCCATATCGTTCACGAAACGGCTAATGCTGTCTCCTTGCGGATGAGTGTCATGAAAGCTTAACGGAAGGATATTAAAATGATCAAATAACTCCCGCCGCATATCATTTACGGTCTGAAAAGCAATACGGTTCGTCAAATACGTGAGTAGCCAGCTAAACAGACTGCCTACAACATATACAATGCCTAATCCAGCTAGAATCTGTGCAATACCTTTAAAATTCACTGCTCCCTTATCCACCATGTGGTCGATAGCTTGACCAATCATGTAGGGTCCGATCAGACTGGCAAGCACGCTGAGAATCGCACTGACGATGACCCAAAATGTTGTTGTTTTATATTGACCGACATAGGTTAACGATCTTCTCCAGGTTTCCTTGCCACTCATTGGTCCACCTCCTGCGTTGAGAGCTGGGAGCGATTAATTTCCTGATATACCTCCGAGCTGCTCATCAACTGATCATGTGTGCCGATTCCGACAATCCGGCCTTCATCAAATACAATGATTTTATCAGCATGCTGTACGCTGCTTACTCGTTGCGAGACCAGTAGGACAGTCATGCGGGTGCTTTTTTCCCGTAGCGATTTCCGGAGGGCGGCGTCAGTTGCAAAATCAAGTGCGCTTGAGGAATCGTCCAAAATCAGAATTTCCGGATTGCCTACAATAGCTCTGGCAATGGTAAGTCGCTGTTTTTGTCCTCCCGATAGATTAAGTCCTCCTCGGGTGATCGGGGCATCGAATTTTTCCGGCAAGTTAGAAATAAATTCATCCGCTTGCGCGATTGCTGCGGCTTGAGCGACTTCCTCGTCGGTGGCGTGTTCATGTCCCCAACGGATATTATCCGCTATCGTCCCAGTGAACAGCAGCGCCTTCTGAGGAACAATACCGATTTTCTGCCGCAATTGCTCAAGCTTATACTGCCGTACGTCGATGCCGTCAACCTGTACACAACCCTCTACCGCATCATAGAAGCGGGGAATGAGATTCACAAAGGTGGATTTCCCCGAACCTGTTCCTCCGATGATTCCAACCGTTTCACCAGGATAGATGTTTACCACTACATCGTTAAGTGCCAGTTGCCCTGTCGTATTGTATCCAAAGGAAACATGATCAAAAGAGATGGCTGGTACAGCGCCATGCCCACTTGTTCCCTCCCTATCTATAGATGTAGAAGTAGCAGCAGTGTCGGAAATCGAAGCTTGCGTGTCTAGGACCTCCTGAATCCGCGCTGCTGAAGTGGCAGCCTTGGTGAACAAAATAATTAAATTGGTCACCACAATCAGAGCTAATAAAATTTGCGTAATGTAATTAATAAAGGCAATAATCTCCCCTTGTGTAAGTGATCCATATTGGATATGGATGGCGCCGATCCACAGGATTGCAATAATAGCTCCGTTTACCACCAGCAAGGTGGCAGGGCTTAGCAAAGCAGAAATACGTCCGACACGAATAGCGGTCTGAGTCAGGTCATCCGAAGCGGCGTTGAATTTAACTCGCTCAGCGCCTCTTTTGGCAAATGCGCGTATGACCCGTACGCCTGTAAGATTTTCGCTAAGTACCAGAGCGATTTTATCGAGTTTTTTTTGATACCGACGATACAGTGGTGAAGCCTTCGTAATGACCACATACAGGATCAAAGCTAGAACCGGTGTAGCCGCCAACAGCACCAAAGCCAGGCGGAAATCCAGGATCATGGACATGATAATAGCCCCGATACAAATAAAAGGAGCACGAATGACCAGACGAATCAGCATCGCTACAGCCGTTTGGAGTTGATTGACATCATTCGTAATCCGGTTGATGAGCGAGGGCGTACCGAACTTATCGAGATCAGCATAAGAAAACGATGAAATATGTTTAAACATCGTATTGCGCAGCGTAGTTCCGAATCCTTGGGAGGCACGGGCTGCGTAAAACTGACACACTAATGAACTGCCAAAGCCCAGTATAGTCATGAGTAACATCAAAAGACCCATCTGCCAAACATAATGGGTGTCTCCTTTACCTACACCATGATTGATCATTAAGGCAACCATAGTGGGCAGCAATAGTTCCAAGATGGCCTCAATCAGTTTAAATAGAGGCCCAAGAATCGTTTCCTTTTTATAGGGTTTCAAAAAAACAGCAAATTTCAGCAAATAAACCATCACCTAACCTAAATAATGTATATAGCCTCATGCCGCAATAGCATATCTGAATTTGATTATGTCATATCCCCAACCATATGAATAATATTTAATATATATTAGAGGTATAGGTTTTACATATATCAGTACCGGAGGGCCATAATGATGGAATTGAGACATCTCAAGTATTTTTTGGCGATCGCAGAGGCCGGACAGATTACAGCGGCAGCCAAAAAGCTGCAAATCGCACAGCCTCCCTTAAGTCAGCAGCTCATGCAACTGGAGGAAGAGCTTGGTGTAAAGCTCGTGCATCGAGGCTCACGAAGCATCCAGTTGACGGAGGCCGGCATCATTTTACAGAATAGGGCCAAGCAGATTCTGGAGCTGACAGATGCCACAACGAGAGAAATTAACGATTTTGCCTTGGGGATGAAGGGTACGCTTACCATTGGAACGGTCTCCTCTTCCGGCGCAGCCCTAATGAAAGACAGGCTTTCCGAATTTCATAAAACCTATGCGGGTGTAAAATTTGAAATTCATGAGGGAAATACCTTTAGGATTCTCGATCTTTTGAACAAAGGAATTGTCGAGGTCGGTATCGTCAGAACCCCTTTTAATACCACTGATTTAGGGTGCAGATATGCGTCCTCCGAACCGATGATCGCAGTGATGACAGAAGAACATGACTGGAACCCCGAACAGAAGACCATCCCGTTGTCTGGCTTGAAAAACAGGCCGCTCATCGTTTATCGCCGCTTTGAACAATTGATTCACGATACCTGTATAAAGCATGGCTTTGAGCCGAATATCTTCTGCAAAAACGATGATGCCCGCACCACGCTTCATTGGGCTAATGAAGGGCTGGGGATCGGTATGATTTCGCGGTCTGCGTTGTCACTCGGAAGCAATAACCAGTTAATCGTTAAGGAAATTATGTGTGAAGAATTGCATACGCGTGTGGCGGCTGTCTGGATGAAGGATAAATACATGTCTTCTCTAGCCTCTCGATTCATTGAAAGTTTTAGCCAAGCATCTGATGGAGCTGACTTAAGGTAGCTAAATTTTTTGGATGAAAGCATCTTTTTGTAAAAACTCATTTGAATTGCAATCGGGAACTGGATATAGTAGTACAGTAGGATAGCAATAGAATGGAGTTTGAATACATGCCACATAATGCAAAGGTCCGAATCCGTCTTCATAGTCATCATGACGGAGAAGATGTGGTACAGGAACTTCCCGGAGAAGCGATTGTGCGTGGGAAGCATCTATATATAAGGTACGATGAGCCGCAAGATAGTCCTGAGGGCGGTACGACACGGAACACAGTCAAAATCGGACCGGATGAGCTAAAGCTGATTCGTCACGGTGAGGTACAATCAGAGCAGTCATTTGCGCTGGGACGCAGGTTGCCTGGATTTTACCGCTCGCCTTATTTAAACCTGAACATGTCTGCGCATACGCAGAAGCTTGATATTCGGATGGATGGATTCAGCGGACATGTGAGCTGGACCTATGATCTGTACGTATTTGAGGATTTCTCGGGGCATTTTGCCATCAGTTTGCATATACAGGAGGAGCAATAATCATGACAAGCAATCCACTGGAACTTATTAATCAAAAGGTGACTTCAGCAATCGAGGCGGCGGTGCTGGCTGCCGGAATCGTGAGCCGCGAAGAGCTGCCGACCATTACGCTGGAGGTGCCCAAGGACAAGTCACACGGTGATTTGGCTACCAACGTTGCGATGCAGCTCACCCGCATTGCGAAGAAGAACCCACGGCAAATCGCTGAAGACTTAATCGCGAATATGGATTTAGCTTCCGCTTCTATTGAAAGTGCGGAAATCGCTGGACCGGGTTTTATTAACTTCCGTCTGAACAAGAGCTACCTGTATGCAGTCATTGGACAAGTGCAGGAGCAGGGGGCAGATTACGGGCGTATACAGGAAGGTGCAGGCAAAAAGGTACAAATCGAGTTTGTCAGCGCCAATCCGACAGGTAGCCTTCACTTAGGTCATGCACGTGGTGCAGCCGTAGGGGATGCTCTCTGCAACGTGCTTGATTTTGCCGGATACAAAGTAACTCGTGAATACTATATTAATGATGCGGGCAACCAGATTTACAACATGAGCCGCTCTATTGAAGCGCGTTATTTGCAGGAGCTGGGACAGCCTGCGGAGATGCCGGAAGATGGTTACCATGGTGAGGATATCATCGGGTTTGCCAAGGAACTGGTGGCTGAAAAGGGCGATTCTCTGTTGTCCATGGAACCGGGAGATCGTGCTGCTTATTTCCGTGACTACGGTCTGGAAAAGGAACTAAACAAGATTAAGCGTGATCTGGAGCTGTTCCGTGTACCTTTTGACTCCTGGTTCAGCGAAACGTCGCTGTATGAAAATGGTGAAGTGCTTAAAGCGCTGAATGAGCTGCGTGACCGTGAAGAGATTTACGAGAAGGACGGAGCTACATGGCTGAATACGACCAAGTACGGCGACGATAAAGACCGTGTCTTGATCAAAAATGACGGTACATATACGTACCTGACCCCGGATATCGCTTACCATCGCGATAAATATGCTCGTGGGTATGACACGATCATCAACATTTGGGGAGCGGATCACCATGGCTATATTCCACGGATGAAGGCAGCAATGGAAGCACTGGGTAATGACCCGGATAAGCTTAAAGTGTTGATTGCCCAAATGGTCAGCTTGTTCCAAAATGGGGAAAAAGTAAAAATGTCCAAACGTACTGGCAAGGCCGTGACGATGGAAGATCTGATGGAAGAAGTGGGTGTAGACGCGATCCGTTACTTCTTCACTATGCGCAGCATGGATTCGCACCTGGATTTTGACATGGATTTGGCGATTTCCACTTCCAATGAGAATCCAGTATTCTACGTACAATATGCGCACGCACGTGCATGCAGCGTATATCGTCAAGCTGAAGAGCAGGGGATTGCTGTGCTGCCGTTGGCAGAAGTTGACTTGTCCAAGCTGACGGCTGAGCATGAATACGATTTGCTCCGCAAAATCGGCGAGCTGCCGGAGGAAGTATCGGTGGCGGCTGCAAACTTTGCACCACACCGTATGATTCGCTATGTCTACGAGCTGGCTTCATTGTTCCACAGCTACTATAAGGCAGAGCGCGTCATTACAGAGGATGCCGCTCAAACGCAGGCACGCTTGGCGTTGTTTGGTGCGGTGCGCACGACCATTGCCAACGTACTGAAGCTAGTGGGCGTGTCTGCACCGGAACGTATGTAAGCAAGCAACTTTAACATCATGACCTTGTAGTCATATAAATAATAATAAAAGGAACCGAGGCGCCACTCTCAACAGGTTGGCGCCTCGGTTCCTTTTTATGTTGGATTAGCTTAGTAGCGTTCCAGTACTAAATTCGTTTTCAGGGAATCGGCGGGAACCAGCCATCCTTTGGATTGCAACAGGTTCATCAGCTTGGTGCGGTTGCTGGCGGCAACACTGTAATCCGAGGTTTTGAAGGAGATTTCGATAATATTTTCTGTACCTGATCCGTTTGCGCTGCGAATAGGCCATATTTCAACGTCGGTATCCAGTCCCTGAAAGCTACCTTCATATTTGCTGACCTGTACCGGACCGCGTACTCTGGAGTCTGCCAGAGTTTTCTTGCCCCAGTTGCTGGATTTCCAGTTTTGCAGCTTGCCCGGAAGATTATCCTGTAGTTGCTTTAATGCTTGATCTGGGGAAGGCAGAGCCAATCCTTTGGAGGCGTTTGTTTTTTTATCATTGGAAAAACTTAGTGTTTGCTTGCTGTATCCCCAATCCACCTCAGCCTCATAATTATCATCAGACGCGCTGAACCCTTCTTTATTCGCTTGGGTGAGCGCCGCGTCGATATTTCCATTTGTGACCGTATAGCGCTTTTTGTAGGTTAATTCATAATTTTTTTTGTCCTCTTTTTTGCGAAACCTCACGTTCCAGCCCTCGTCATTTAATTGCAATGAATTTGTATCAAAATACTCGACGCTCAATCGTTGTGCATCGTCGCTAATTTGAAACTCGTTCACGATGCCACTTTTTAATGAGCCATCCGCATTGAGCACCTGAGCCGTATCCAGTAGTAGCTTCACCTCATAGCTTGGTGTGGCATTGGCGGCAGCTTGTACCGGTTCTGCTCCTTTCCATCCTGTTACGAGCAGTACTGCACTCAGAGTTACTACCGACATCAATTGGGTGATACGAAGGCCTGTTTTCATTTCATCCTCTCCTGTTCGTCCGAATAGGTTACACGCTACACTTTACGGGTGTATTGTCAGTCGTATGTCAAAGCACGAGGGTACTCCGGTAAAAAAAAGACATAATTTCTATATGACAGGTAAGATTTAATCTTGGTTCCATGATAAATATTCGGTGAATCTGTGAATGAGCGCCGAGCGATGGCGGTCTTTGTTGCTGACCATATAAATATACCGCTCAACAGACTGCCCCGGAATAGGTCTTACAACCAGTAAGCCCCGCTCAACCTCTGACTGAACGGCAATGCGAGAGACAAAGGAGATGTGTTCTCCCAGCATAACCGCCTGTTTGATGGCTTCCAGTGAATCCAACTCCAGATAGGAGGGAAGTCGCCGACTCCCACGCTCCAGCCATTTGTCGGTCACGTGGCGTGTGCTGGAATCCTTGCCATGTAATACGAAGGAGGAAGAAGCGATAAGCTCGGGTGTCAAATCGGTTTCGTTGGCGAGCGGATGAGTGGGTGAGCAGATGAGCATCAGTTCATCTTCGCCCAAGGATTCTGAGAGTAGCGTTGGGGATTGAAACGGCTCTGCCGAAATGATGCCAAGATCAATTTCGTGACGAGCGAGCATGTCCTTGATCACGGGCGCAGTTTTCACAGACAAGGCGATGTGAATGCCTGGATGCTCACGGGCAAAGCGGTGCAACACAGCAGGAAGCAAGTAGGTAGCGGGTACATAGCTTGCGCCAATACGTATGCTTCCCCGCTGGAGCGTATCGAACTCGCGGACGACTCGCTCAGCTTCGGCAGCCAGTGCATTAATTTTGCTGGCATAGTGCAGTAGCGCATTTCCAGCATCCGTCAGGATGATTTTGCCCATGCGTGTGTCAAACAGCTTTACGCCGAATTCACGCTCCAGATTTTTCATATGAAAAGTAACAGTGGGTTGCTTTAGGCCAAGAAGCTCGGCGACCGTGGTAATTTTATGGTGCTTATTCAGCAGTTCTACAATATGTAACTTTAGAAGACTTAAATTCACTTAGAATGCCTCGCTTTCAGGTTAATTGAACAATCATGCCTATTTGTATGGGTAGCAGCATCAATCCCCTCTATATAGATTAAATCTATGAGTGTTAACACAATTCATTGAAATAATTAATTTTGTTTTAACTTTCCAATAACACAGGTTGCGAATTCAAGTTTTACACTGGGGTCAGTCAGAAGAACAGGCAGGTAATGCGATGAATCAGGATCTATATATTCACGGATTAAGTAAAACCTTCAGCCAAATAACAGCGCTGCATGAGACGAATCTGGTCGTACGACGGGGTAAATTCACAACACTGCTCGGACCGTCCGGATGTGGGAAAACAACGCTCTTGCGCTTGATTGCTGGTCTGGAGACACCGGATACCGGCACAATCACGATGGGAGAGGAAATTCTTTTTTCGACTGAACGCAAAAAGGATATTCCCGCGCATCTCCGCCACTTTGGTATGGTCTTTCAGGATTTCGCGTTGTGGCCGCATATGACGGTGTTTGAAAATGTGGCCTTCGGCCTGCGTGCGGGCAAGCGGGGGAAAGGGTTTGCCAGCGCCCGAGACAAGGAACTGCGGACAGTGGTGCTGGAGGCGCTCGACATGGTCAGATTGTCAGGGATGGAGGATCGGTATCCTCATCAGCTATCCGGTGGTCAGCAGCAGCGGGTTGCCTTCGCAAGAGCGGTTGCTATCCGGCCTCGACTGGTGTTGTTCGACGAGCCTCTCAGTGCGCTGGATGCGGTGCTACGGGAGGAGATGCGCATTGAGATGCTGTCGCTTGTGCGCGATCTGGGGCTGACCGCCCTATATGTCACCCATGATCAGATCGAGGCCATGTCCATGTCTGATGAAGTGGTTGTTATGAAAAATGGACATATTTTGCAGACCGGAACACCAGAGGTGATCTACGGTTGCCCAGCTCATCCAGAGGTGGCGAGGTTTATCGGCAAATCCAACTGGCTGGAGTTGGAACGGACACTGTTTCGTCCTGAACATGTCCGTTGGGAACAGGAGCAAGCGGATCAGCACGCTTTTACAGTAGAGATCATGCATGTCAGCTATGTCGGCGATCGTTATGAAATTCGTATACTAGCCGAGAACGGTGAGCAATGGACTGCATATCACTCCACCCGCTTGCCGATTGGCGAAAAAATGCACATTTGGGTATCACCGCAACACATCCACCAACTTGAAGCATAAGGAAAAGGGGTATATATAAGATGATGAATAGGCATGTTTTTCGTACAGGATGGAAAAAAGGGACGATGCTCGCATTAACCTTGACTTTTGGACTCGCTGTGGCGGGTTGCGGAACAGCAACGCCAACCAAGGATGGGGCGCCAGCTAATGGATCAGCAGGACAAGCGGAGGCGGCATCCACCGATCAGAAGTTGGTGGTCTACAGCGCAGGCCCGGATGGACTGGCGAAAAAGCTGATAGCAGGATATGAGGCGCAGAGCGGAGTGAAGGTAGAGTTGTTTCAGGGAACGACAGGAAAAATTTTGGCCCGTATGGAAGCCGAGAAGACGAATCCGGTAGCGGACGTGGTTGTGCTGGCATCGCTTCCGTCTGTACAAGGCTTGAAAAAGGAAGGACTAACACTGCCTTACCCGGATGCCAAAAACGCGGACAAGCTAAATCCAGACTGGTCCGATAAGGAGGGCAACTACTTCAGTACCAGTGCTTCTGCTCTGGGCATTGCGTATAACACAAAGCTGGTGAAAACACCACCAACTTCATGGGCCGATTTAGCGAAGCCTGAGTACAAGGATCAGGTTAACATCCCCGACCCATCACTGTCCGGCTCAGCATTGGACTTTATGACAGGCTATCTGAGCGCCAAGGGCGATGGAGGCTGGACGTTGTTTGAGCAGTACAAGGCAAACGGTGTGGCCATGGCTGGTGCCAATCAGGAAGCGCTGGACCCCGTGATTACCGGAGCTAAAGGTATAGTCGTTGCTGCGGTCGATTACATGACCTACAAGGCTAAAGCCAAAGGCGAGCCGATTGACATCGTCTATCCAACAGAGGGAACCGTCATCAGCCCACGTCCTGCTGCAATTCTCAAGTCAACGCAGCATGAGCAGAATGCCAAGGCATTTATTGACTATCTGTTGTCGGACGACGCACAGAAACTAGTAGCGGATGCCTCCTTACTCCCGGGCCGCACGGATATCAAAGCTGACAAGCGTGCCAATCTGGACGAGATCCCATTGCTGAAGACCAATTGGGAATGGATGGGCGAACATGGATCAGACGTGACAGAGAAGTTCACGCAAATGTTCAAATAAGCCGATGGGAGGCTTATCCGTTAAACACATCAGAGCGTGGTGTCTGACGCTGGCTCTGATCGCGCTTCTTTTCTTGATTGTGATGCCGTTGCTGCAAATCTTTATCCAAAGTGTGTATGTTGATGAAGAATTTCAGTGGGATGCACCTTTTCGAACGTTAGCTGCTTCACCATTTGCGGGAGTGCTATTCAGCTCGATTTGGCTAGGTATCTGTGTGATTGCAGGAACAACGGTACTTGCACTTCCGCTAGCCTGGATCATGTCCAACACTCGTCTTGCGCACTGGCGCTGGTTGGATGTCGTGCTGCTAATTCCGTTTATGACCCCGCCCTATATCGGGTCCATGGGCTGGATTCTGTTTATGCAAAAAAACGGATATCTGGAGCAGTTGTTCCCGGACCTGTATTTCTTAACGCCATCCTTCTTTAGCCTTGGTGGCATGGTGATGATCATGAGCCTACATCTATTTCCATTCCTGTACCTGCTGCTGCGCGGGGCGCTGGTGAGGATTGGCGGGAGTCTGGAGGAGGCGGGTGCCGTAATGGGCGGCGGCTTTCTGTACAGATTCCGTCGAATCATTTTACCGCTGCTGCTTTCGGCTTACGGAATGGGCGCGCTGCTCATTTTCGTTAAAACGATTGCCGAGTTTGGCACCCCCGCTACCTTTGGGCGACGTATCGGGTATGAGGTCATGACTTCAGAAATCCACAAATACATTTCTAGCTGGCCCATAGATTTTAGCAAAGCGACGTCGATGGCCTCGGTGCTGTTAACCGCCTGCCTGCTCATGTGGTATGCGCAGTCGGTGATCAACCGGAAGTTTACGTATAGGCTGGTAGGTGGTAAAGGTTCGCGTCCGTCCCGTCTTCGTATATCCGGTTGGACTACGGGGCTGAGTGTTGCATTCATTCTATTGTTGCTCATTGCGTCCATTGGCATTCCTTATTTTTCAATTCTTTCAGCCTCGACGATGAAGCTGAGGGGAATGGGACTTGCCTGGGATAATTTGACGCTCGACTCTTACAAGGAACTGCTGTCTTGGGGATCAGAGAGTATGGAGGCGCTCCTGAACAGCGTATTTCTCTCTTTGGGCGCATCGACGCTTGCTGTGGTGCTGGGCACTTGGTTTGCACTTGTCATTGGCGGCTCACGCACAAGAATCCAACGGACGGTTGATGCATTTAGTTTGCTTCCGAATACGGTGCCGGGAATTGTTATGGTGGTGGGCCTGATTTTGTGGTGGAACTCACCATGGATGCCGATTCCATTGTATAACACATACGGCATGGTCATTCTGACGTATGTTATCTTGTTTGTTCCTTATACTGTGCAGTATGTCAAAAGCGCCTTTACACAGGTGGACGCTGGCCTTTTTCAGGCGGGGCAGGTATTTGGCGGGCGACTGTCTTATATATTCCGCCGGATTGTACTGCCGCTGATTGTACCGGGAATGCTCGCTGGTTGGATGATGACATTTACCATTGCTTCACGCGAATTGGTAGGATCATTACTGATTTTGCCACCATCCGTTCAGACGTCAGCAACCTACATATTTGCACAATTTGAACAGGGACAGGTGTCGCTTGGGATGGCGATGGCTGTCATATCGGTCGGAATGACCACGTTGCTACTGATCTTAATGGAAAGCTTAAACTCGCGAAGAAAGTGGAAATAATCATGACTAAGCTTAGGATTTGGGGAGGGGCGGGCGAACATGGCCGTTCCTGCTATGTTTTTGAAGGAAAACAGCATCGCGTCATGCTGGATTGTGGCGTGAAAAAGGAAGGAACCGGACAATATCCGGTTTTCCCACCGCAGGTGGCGGAGAGACTGACCGCTGTATTGCTGTCTCATGCACATGAGGATCATTCCATGGCACTCCCCCTACTGTACAAGTATGGATACCAGGGGGAGGTCTGGACGACCAAGGCCACTGCTGAGCAGTTAGGCTCCTATTTTCGCTCCTGGCATACTTATGTTGAATCAAGAGGAGCAGAACTACCATACGACGAACAGAACATCCAATCCATTGCTTATCGCTATCTAGAAGATGAGGCGCCAGCAGGAGAATGGCTTGAGGCTTGTCCGAGTATGAGAATCATGTGGGGACGCAGTGGACATTTGGCTGGTGCAGTATGGTATGTGGTAGAAATGGAAGGGAAGCGGTTGTTTTTTTCTGGAGATTACAGCCGCGAATCTGAGCTTCTTGCTGCCGATGCGCCAGACTTGGGTGTTGGGGAGGGGCTGCATGACCTGCCTGAATGGAAGTCAGAGCCCAATCTAGCGGACATATCCATTATGGACAATGCGTATGGCATGGATATAGACCCGCAGCCTGTTAAGCTGGAGCGGCTGAGGGTCGAGATGGAGCGGATATTATGGTCTGGTGGCCATGTGTTGTTGCCGGTGCCTGCCTTTGGCAGAGGACAGGACTTGATTGTATGGGCTAGTGAGCAATTCCCTGAACAGGCAATGATTGTAGAGCACGACATATGGCAGGGATTGAAACAGTTAAACCGCTGGAAAGAATGGCTGCGTCCGGAAGCTCTAGCGCGAATAAAACATGTGCTAAACAGTGACAGGGTCTTCGTGCCTCGTGATGCTGCGGAACGAGTGAGTCTGCTGGAACAGAACCCAACGGCTATTATCATAACAAGAGACGGCATGATGGATTCCCCACAGGCGCGCTGGTACTATCAGTATCTATCGGATAACCGCAACATGGGGGAGGGTAATGATAGCGGAGAAAGAATCAGCAACAGTGTTATATTGACCGGGCATGCTCCACATGGTTCTTTTGGCAAATATCTGTTGGAACGTGTGGATCAAAATAACAGCTGTGTAGCTCGGCATTTGATTTATAAGGTGCATCAGGGATTATCAGATGTGCGGCAAATGCTGAAGGAGCTGCCTAGCAAACAGGTTGTACTCGTTCATGCGCCGAAGCTGCAGACTGACCTGGTACGAGATGAGTTGATAAGAGAAGAAAATAGTGGATGTGAAGGTCCTTCCAGAAAAGTTCACTCTCTGGAGCCAGGCGATACACTAGAGGTTTAGCATCACATCATCATTCACTTTGTGCCCTCCTGCATCAACCGGAAGGCATCGACTTCGCCAAGTTTGGTCGAGATAGAGCTACGTCCAGCGCTTTTGCGCAGGCGTAGTGGTGTGGCGGTACGCTTAAGCAACGCCTTGATTTCTCCAGGCCCCAGTTCCGGCCTCAGTGAAAGGAGAAGTGCGATGCTTCCGGTCACATGGGAAGTAGCCATAGAGGTACCACTCATTTCGTGATGCTTGCCATGGATCCAGGAGGATGTGATCTTTTCGCCAGGTGCGTACACGTCTACAAATTGCCCTCGGTTGCTGAAAGGTGCAATGCGTCTGTATTTGTCGGTAGCCCCCACTGAGATCGTCTGGGAATAGCGGGCGGGGTAGTCAATACTTCGGCGCTTGCCCTCGTTTCCTGAGGACGCTACAACGACGATGCCGTTATGATATGCCTTATTCACCATATCAAGTAATGCCTTGCTGCGCGACTTCATACCAAAGCTCATATTGATGATATCGACACGATTTAATACACACCAGTCGATACCAAGAATGATATCGGAGACGTAGGCGGCTCCATTATGATCAAATGCTTTTACGGGATGAATTAAAGCTCGTGGTGCTACGCCCACCATACCTTCGTCATAGTTGGACGCCGCGATAGTTCCAGCAATATGAGTACCATGGCCATTATCGTCATAGGGTAGCATGGTTCGGTTAAGCAAATTAATACCTCTGGCGAGAGAATGGCGAAGATCAGGATGTTGAAAATCCGCTCCTGTGTCGATCACACCGATTCTGACCCGATTCCCTGTCGAGGAAGGCCAAGCCTTGTATGCACGTACCTGTTTGACTCCCCATGGCATGGAAGGGTTCTTCTCTGCTTTTGGTATATGAGCAGTTTCAGCGTGAACCTTCATGCGGGTATCTTCTTCAACGGTAACACCGTTGTGATATTTGCCCAGCCTGTCTCCCCCTGAAAGCGGAGCGATTAAAGCACGGATTAGTCTGGCCGGTTGTACTTGCCGTAATCCCGCAAGCTCGGGTTTCAGCTTCCTGAGATAGGACAGGCATTCCCGGTATTGGTGAGGCTTATCGAACGTGATGATCTGTTTGTTCCGTCCACTGCCGGACGGCTCCGAAATACCCTCATGCAAACGCTGCAAAAAATCCGGATAGTCCATTTGAGACGGTCCCCCTCCGATGAGCCATGCTGAGGTATAGTATGAGCAAGCGTCAGCTGCGGCATGGGAAACCTGCCCCTTTTTTAAGTAAATAGGCCTGCTTGTCGTGTCAAAGTGGATGTGGACACATACGATACATGGAGGGCATAAGCTCTTGTGCAACAACTTTGGGGGGTTCTCCCGAAGCGGGTACAGTCGAAGACGGGGGGGACCCCGTCTTTTTACGTGTGCCGTCTTGTTTAGGGGGATATTCCTGGAAATTATGACGATACCCATCTTTAACTTGCAATTTGCTTCCAAATAGGTTTTACTTAGTTTTGATAATGGATATGTTAGTATTGCATGTATCGTGTATGCTCTGAAACATGTTCTTGTGAATTACGTGTGAGAGGAAGTGTCCCTAGGTGAGTACCCCACTCAACTTGAAGATTGACCCGGAGAAAGTCCACGAGACTCCAATGGTGGACTTGGCATTTATGGTATTGAAAGCAGCCAATACTCCATATTATTACCGTGACCTGATGAAGGAAGTCGCCAAATTGCGCGGCTTGTCTGACGAAGAAATTAATGACGTTATTGCTCAGCTATATACTGAAATCAACATTGACGGGCGTTTTGCCTGTGTCGGTACGAATCTGTGGGGCTTGAAACGTTGGTATCCGGTAGATAAATCCGAAGATGCCCTGACAGGCGCCAAGCGTCCTCGTATTATTAACGACGAAGACGATGACGACGAAGATGACTATCATGAAGAAGAAACATACAACTCTGATGACGACTTCGATGCAGATAGCGAAGACGAGGACGGCGAAGACGAGCTGTTCGACGGAGAAGATGATGATGATAGTGATGAAGACGTGGTTATAGACGACGAGGACCTCAGTGATGAGGAAGATTCAGAAGATGAAAATGACGATGAGTCGACGGAAGACGACGATTCACTTCGTTAGGAACAGGCTGCAAGGGGAGATGCGTTCTCCCCTTTTTCATGACCGTTTTATTGAAAACCTCTTCTGATTTAAAGCTTTCAGGTGGATTCTCTCCAATCTGGTTCAATGGACAAATTAACACATATAACTTCCTTGACAGCGGATTGGACACGGGGTAAACTATTGCTTGGGCTTATGATTGATTCACTTATATGTTTGCTTTTTTTATAAAAGTGCCCCGTACTACGGGAGTGCTTTTTTGTTTTTTATAGGGGTGTTTTCACTCATGAAAGAAGGCTAAGGGCGGCGGACATGGAAAATGATTCCGCTGCCTTCTTCATGGATGATAATCCGTGCAAACGGGTTACGATAACATCATAATGTCGCCTGAATTTTGCATCTTATCTAGGAGGGTTTTGAACAGTGACAAAGTATATTTTTGTGACAGGCGGGGTTGTGTCTTCCTTGGGCAAAGGGATTACGGCAGCTTCACTGGGGAGGCTTTTGAAGAACAGGGGACTGAAGGTAACGATTCAAAAATTTGACCCTTACCTGAATGTCGATCCGGGTACGATGAGTCCTTACCAGCACGGTGAAGTGTTTGTAACGGATGATGGTGCGGAAACGGACCTTGACTTGGGACACTATGAGCGCTTTATTGATATTAATCTGTCCAAGAACAGCAATGTCACAACAGGCAAGGTATATTCCAGCGTAATCAGCAAAGAGCGTCGCGGAGAATATTTGGGCGGTACGGTGCAGGTTATCCCTCATATTACGAACGAAATCAAGGAGCGCGTGTACCGTGCAGGCCGTGAAGCGGGTTCGGACGTAATTATTACAGAAATCGGCGGTACTGTGGGCGATATTGAGAGCTTGCCATTTTTGGAAGCTATTCGTCAGCTCAAAAGCGAAGTTGGGCGCGAAAATGTGATGTATATTCACGTAACGCTCATTCCTTATATTAAAGCTGCTGGTGAGGTTAAAACCAAGCCAACCCAGCACAGTGTAAAAGAACTGCGCAGCATCGGCATCCAACCGAATGTCATTGTTTGCCGTACAGAGCATGAACTGTCCTCCGATATGAAGGCTAAAATTGCATTGTTCTGCGATATTGATGCGAATGCAGTGGTAGAATGTCGCGATGCTTCAACCCTCTACGAGGTTCCGTTGAACCTACGTGAAGAAGGCTTGGACGAAATCGTAGTTAACCATCTCAAGCTGACAACACCTGCACCAGATATGACCGAATGGGAAGGGTTAGTTGATCGAATCAGCAAGCTGGATAAAACGGTTGAAATTGCTATTGTTGGTAAATATGTTGCATTACATGATGCTTATTTAAGTGTGGTTGAATCACTTTCGCACGCTGGATTTGATGCGAATGCAGACGTAAAAATCCGTTGGGTGAACGCTGAAGAAGTGACGGACGAGAACGTAGCTGACATGCTGGGCGGCATTGGCGGCATTCTCGTACCAGGTGGCTTCGGCGATCGCGGAATTGAAGGCAAAATTAGTACTATCCGTTATGCACGGGAGCAAAAAATTCCGTTCTTCGGTATTTGTCTGGGTATGCAGGTATCTGTCATTGAGGTTGCACGTTCCCTGGCTGGTCTCGAAGGAGCCAACAGCTCGGAAATTAATCCGGCAACGGATTATCCTGTCATTGACTTGCTTCCCGACCAAAAAGACATCGAAGATCTGGGCGGTACGATGCGTCTTGGCTTGTATCCATGCAAACTGGTGGAAGGTTCCCTGGCTTCGGCTTGCTACAACGACGAGCTGGTGTACGAAAGACACCGTCATCGGTACGAATTCAATAACGAATATCGTGAAGTTATTGAAAAAGCGGGTCTTCGTATTTCCGGTACTTCACCGGATGGGCGCTTGGTGGAAATCGTGGAGCTTCCTGAGCATCCGTGGTTCCTGGCGGTACAATTCCACCCGGAATTTACTTCCCGTCCGAATCGTCCGCAGCCTTTGTTCCGTGAATTTGTAAAGGCAGCATTGCAGCTTCAAGGTTAATGCTACGGCTTGAAAGACCTCCTACGGGAGGTCTTTTTTTATCCCATGCTTCCTGATTATGAAAGAATATTCCACAATTATGTATTAGAGAAGGATTTTCTTTTTGCAGGAGCGAATAGCGAATATAGTTTTAGGTATGGGACGGATATTGTACGTCATCGGACGCTGTTATGGCAATAGCTGCATGATCCTCGTTTTAAGATCTTAGGAGGTTAAAACATTGGAAAAGAAGAAAGTATTAATCGTCGATGACCAGAATGGAATACGGATTTTACTGATGGAAGTGTTCGGAAGTGAGGGTTATGAGACCTTTCAGGCGGCGAACGGGAAATTTGCACTTGAAATTGTTGAGAAGGAACCACCTGATCTGGTTCTGCTCGATATGAAAATTCCAGGTATGGACGGACTCGAAATTCTGAAACATCTAAAAACCATGAATCCCGATATCAAGGTTATTATGATGACAGCATATGGAGAACTGGACATGATTAAAGAGGCGACGGAGCTAGGTGCGCTAATGCATTTTACCAAGCCCTTTGATATTGACGAAATGCGGATTGCTGTGAACAAACAACTCAGAGGTGACTAGGTGAGTCACGGTGGTTGAGAACTCTGTTAACACAACAGGGTTTTTTGTTTGTGATTATGGGAAATACTGAAAGTAAATCCTCTCCTTATACAATTCTATCGAAAAACGGCGTCCTGAGCGTGATTTTTGTATGTGTTGATATGCAAAAGCTTGTTTAGTATTTAACATGGGTTGTGGTATAATAAGCCCGTATGTGATGTCGGCTAAAAATATAGACAAACCCAAACACCTTTAGGAGGACTGTAACCATGCCATTGGTATCTATGAAAGACATGTTGAACAAAGCACTCGAAGGAAAATACGCAGTAGGTCAATACAACATTAATAACCTGGAGTGGACTCAAGCTATTTTGGGCGCTGCTGAAGAAGAAAAATCCCCAGTAATCCTGGGTGTTTCTGAAGGCGCAGCACGTCACATGGGTGGATTCTACACTGTAGTTAAAATGGTAGAAGGTCTTATTCATGACATGAAAATCACCGTTCCGGTTGCGATCCATTTGGACCACGGTTCCAGCTTTGAAAAATGTAAAGAAGCTATCGACGCTGGTTTCACATCCGTTATGATTGACGATTCCCACAGCCCAATCGACACAAACATTGCTACAACGAAAAAAGTGGTTGAATATGCTCATTCCAAAGGCGTTTCTGTTGAAGCTGAAGTTGGAATGGTTGGCGGTCAAGAGGATGATGTTGTCGGCGACGTAATGTACGCTAAGTTGGACGACTGTCTGCGTATCGTTAACGAAACAGGTATCGATACACTGGCACCTGCACTGGGTTCCGTACACGGACCATACAAAGGCGAGCCAAACCTCGGATTCAAAGAAATGGAAGAGATCTGCAATGCAATCAAACTTCCACTCGTTCTGCACGGTGGTACTGGCATCCCAACACATGACATTAAAAAAGCAATCTCCTTGGGAACTTCCAAAATCAATGTAAACACTGAGAACCAAATCGTATTTGCGAAAGTGGTTCGTGAAGTGCTTGCTGAGAAACCGGATGCTTATGACCCACGTACATTCATCGCTCCAGGTCGTGAAGCGATTAAACAAACCGTTATCGGTAAAATTCGTGAGTTCGGTTCCAACAACAAAGCGTAATAATAAGTTAAACTGGTCGTGCGTCTGCACAGGCTAGATGTATTTCTTAGTTGTAGCTGTAGTTCTGCTGCACAAAATACTTAAATCTGTACAGTTGAATAGTTTGGTATGGAAAGCACACCGCTTAGCCGGTGTCTTTCCATTTTCACCACTAAAAAAGTTAAAAATTTTGATTCGAGATTATTGTTTGACCGACTGCAAAACACGTAGGGGGACCCTCAAGCTTATGGAAAAATTGATGATCACCGGTGGACGGCCGCTTCAGGGTACAGTTTCCATCAGCGGTGCCAAAAACAGTGCCATCGCCTTGATTCCCGCAGCCATTCTGGCAGAGTCGGAAGTCATTTTGGACAATTTGCCACTGTTAAGTGATGTGGCGGTGTATTCCGAGATACTGGAGGAACTTGGTGCAACGGTTGCCTGGGAAGGTAGCCAGATGAAAATAGATCCATCCTCTATTAAATCCATTCCTATGCCGAATGGGCCTGTTAAGAAATTACGAGCCTCTTATTATATGATGGGAGCCATGCTGGGCAGATTCAAGGAAGCGATCATCGGTTTGCCAGGAGGGTGCAATTTCGAACCCCGGCCCATTGATCAGCATATCAAAGGTTTTGAAGCGCTGGGTGCCACGGTTACGAACGAGCACGGCGCTATTCATTTGCACGCCAAAGAACTGCGCGGAACCAAGATTTACTTGGATGTTAGCAGCGTAGGCGCTACCATTAATATTATGCTGGCGGCAGCACGTGCCAAAGGCGCCACAATTATCGAAAATGCGGCTAAAGAGCCTGAGATTATAGATGTAGCAACCCTTTTAAACTCTATGGGGGCCATTATTAAAGGCGCCGGTACGGAGACGATTCGAATTGAAGGTGTGTCGGAGCTACATGGCTGCCGTCATTCCATCATACCTGACCGTATACAAGCGGGCACATACATGATTGCTGCTGCGGCAACCCGTGGAAATGTATTGATTGACAACGTAATCCCCAAACATATGGAGGCTCTCACTGCAAAAATGCAGGAAATGGGCATCGGTATCGAGGAATATGATGAAAGTATTCGCGTACTGGGTGCACCTTCTTATGAACATGTCGACGTTAAAGCCTTGATATACCCCGGATTCGCCACAGATTTACAATCTCCCATGACCAGCTTGCTTACCCAAGCGCAGGGTGTCAGTGTATTGAGCGATTTTGTGTACAGCAGTCGTTTTAAGCACGTCCCTGAGCTGGTGCGTATGGGGGCTAAAATTCGCGTAGAGGGTCGGTCTGCCATTATAGAGGGTGGTCGATTGAATGCAGCTAAAGTAAAAGCGGCAGATCTGCGCGCCGGAGCGGCCCTTGTCATTGCTGGACTTACAGTAAGCGAAGGCGTAACCGAGGTGACGGGTGTCGAGTACATTGACCGTGGTTATGATCACCTTGTCTCTAACCTGCGTCTTTTGGGCGCGGATGTATGGCGGCAGACTGAATAATTAAGCCGTGCAATTTTTTCGAACTCCCGGAACGAAAGCGATAGAACGGGCAACACCTGTGCAGCCGCTGCTTGATAAAAGATTGTGGTTCATACCTAACAATCAATTATCGGAAAACCGGAATAATTCGGTATAATCCAGGCAGATGGCTGCATAACTTTATTTGTTTTGGTTAAAATTATGTTAATGGTGTTTATGATATCATTGTCTATCATTTAGATGTATGAATGGACTTAATAATTGAATAGGTGGTTATTATATGGATCTGCAAATTTCCGATCTGGAAGAAATGAAGCTGACCGACCTGTACAAGCTGGCCAAGCAATACCAGATCCCGTACTACGGAACGCTCAAGAAGAAAGAACTAATTTTCGCTATCCTGCGTGCACAAGCTGAGAAGAGCGGATTGATGTTTATGCAAGGGGTTCTGGAAATCCTTCCTGAAGGTTACGGCTTTCTGAGGCCGATCAATTATCTCCCGAGTACCGAAGATATTTACATCTCTGCTTCACAAATCCGCAAGTTTGACTTGAGAACAGGCGATCTTGTTTCCGGTAAGTGCCGAACGCCAAAAGAGAATGAACGATATTTTGGATTGCTTCAAGTTAACGCCGTCAATGGAAGAAGTCCTGAGCAAGCTGCTGAGCGGCTACACTTTCCTGCACTGACTCCACTGTATCCGCAAACCAAATTAGTCCTTGAAACTTCCCCCAACCATTTGTCTACGAGAATTATGGATGTACTGGCCCCTGTCGGACTTGGACAGCGCGGACTCATTGTAGCACCTCCCAAAGCTGGGAAGACGCTTCTCCTCAAAGAAATTGCCAATAGCATTTCTACCAACAATCCCGAGATCGAGCTTTTTGTCTTGTTGATTGATGAACGCCCTGAAGAAGTGACCGACATGCAGCGTTCTGTTAAAGGTGAAGTTGTGGCCTCTACATTTGACGAACTTCCTGAAAATCACATCAAAGTGGCAGAACTCGTGTTGGAGCGTGCGCTACGTCTCGTAGAACATAAAAAGGATGTTGTCATCCTGTTGGATAGCATCACGCGTTTGGCTCGTGCGTACAATCTCGTTATTCCTCCTTCTGGTCGTACTTTGAGTGGGGGTATTGATCCGGCGGCATTTCACCGTCCAAAACGCTTTTTTGGTGCGGCTCGGAATGTGGAGGAAGGCGGTAGCTTGACGATTCTTGCTACAGCGCTGATTGATACAGGATCACGCATGGACGATATCATTTATGAAGAGTTTAAAGGTACAGGCAACATGGAGTTGCATTTGGACCGCAAGCTGGCAGAACGTCGTATCTTCCCTGCGATTGATATTCGTCGTTCCGGCACACGCCGTGAGGAAGTGTTGTTGAACAAGGAAGAATTGGATACGATCTGGGCCATTCGTAAAAATATGACGGAAAGCCATGATTTTGTGGAAGGCTTCCTCAAAAAGCTGCGTAATAGCAAGACTAATGCTGAATTTCTGGCTTCGTTTGATTTGGCGGCACCTTCTTCTGGTGGCTCGCAAAGCAGTTCTGGTGGGCAACAACGGAGAACTACGCGTTCTACCACAGCCTCAGTCCCGGCCTCAACCAACTAAAACCCATTCATGTATTTTATCTGTTCCGTAAGTACACAGTCGTTATCATTCATTTTGTTAATGGCGTAGGCTTAACGGAGCGAAAGGAGCTCCAAAATGTATTTGGTGTATGCCGACGAAAAAGGCAATGTATATGATCATGCTTCTTTGTATGGGCTTGCACGTAGTGCAGACATGATTGTTGAAATCATGGAGGATGAGCTTATTCCGTTACCGGAAGGAGCTACATTGGTAAGCCTGCCCAGCACTCGCCCGGTCGGTATGAACCCTGAAACAGGGGAAATGGTTTCTCTTCCCGGAGATATGCAAGCAGTAGGGGCTTTATTGCCGCAAGGTTTTACACGCTTGTGCCTGCCGGGATATGTGAAGACCGATAAGGAGTACAAGCTTCCCTTGTTCGGTTATTCGGCCGTAGTCTGGAAAGACGGAGCATTTTATGTAACGGCTGAGCAGAGTGACAGTCCGTCCAAGTGGAATCCGGAAAACTGTGACCGCCATCAAGTTAAATTGGGTGTTCAGCGGATGACGGAGCAATATCCCGAAAATCGGCTGTACCAACATTTGTCTAACTGTGCGCTTGGCTACGAATGCCTTACTTCCTCGAACACATTCCTGAATCGCTGGGAGGGGGGAGTTCCGGTATCTTATTCTTGTAATGCGGGTTGCTTTGGGTGTATATCTGAACAGCCAGATGACAGTGGCTTCGTATCTCCGCAGACAAGAATGAACTTCCGTCCTCGCGTCGAAGAAATTGTAGAAGTTATGCTGGAACATTTGAAGACACCGGAATCCATCATTAGTTTTGGTCAAGGTTGCGAAGGTGAGCCTTCCACACAAGCCAAACTGATTATTGATTCGATCAAAGAGGTGCGTTCCATTACGGATATGGGATACATCAATATCAATACGAATGCGGGATTGAGCGATCATATCCGGGGAATCGTGGATGCGGGTCTTGATCTGATGCGCGTTAGTACCATTAGTGCACTGGATGATCATTACAATGCGTATTACAAGCCGCGCGGTTACACGTTGGCTAATGTGGAGAAATCACTTCGTTATGCTTCTGAGCAGGGTGTATATACGTCGATTAACTATTTGATTTTTCCGGGTGTAACTGACCGAGAGGAAGAAATTGAGGCAATGATTGAATTTGCCAAACGAACTAAGCTCAAGCTGATTCAAATGCGTAATTTGAACATCGATCCTGAAAGTTATCTGGAATTGATTCCACCTGCTCAAGGTGAGATCCTTGGCATGAAGCAAATGCTTGAGATTTATCGTGAGGAACTGCCGGATGTAGTCATCGGTTCATACACTCATGTACCGCCGCAAGGGCAGGCCCGTCCTAAATTTGCCAAGGCCTAAAACGGTCACACAGCAATTGAAATACACCTGTTTTGCGCTGTTTCTGAATGCAGAAAAGAGTTGTTGAAACGCTCATATTCAAGTGCTATAATGTGAACATGTGTTCATACAACTCTGGACTGATAGGACGTTCAGGGCGGAAAGAGGTGAAAGTTCAATGCAACAAGCTATTCAACCAACATTTAACGTAACTACTGTCACTTGTGCTTGCGGAAATTCGTTTGAAACTGGTTCTGTGAAAGGATCTCTGCGTGTGGAGATTTGCTCCGCCTGCCACCCGTTCTTCACAGGCAAGCAGAAATTTATTGATGCTGGTGGACGCGTGGATCGTTTCAAAAAGAAATACGGTATCTAATGGATTACCGCAAGTTATAAAGTTATTAGAGCCTTCTGCGACTGCAGAGGGCTCTTTTTGTAATAATGTGTATTTGCTTTTTATGCGGCCTTAAGATATACTTATTTTCACCGTGCTAGATGGGGAGGTAGCGGTGCCCTGTAACTCGCAATCCGCTATAGCGAGGTTGAATTCCTGTTAGAGGTGTTGTTGATGTGAGGCTGGTCCCTGCGCACAATGTTGACGGCTGGGTCCTCCGCAATGAGTACTTGTGAACCTGGTCAGGTCCGGAAGGAAGCAGCCATAAGCAGGCCCACTCTTGTGCCGGAGGGTTGCCTAGCCCGAGTTGCTGTTCAGGATTGCCGCTCGGATCACAACGATCAATAACAGGTGCACGGTATATATTGGTAATTAGAACATCTTGGCAATCATTGCGAAGATGTTTTTTTGTGTTTTATAAATTGGAAGGTGTCTGGTTTAGATTCGGACGGGAGTATAGTATAATGAAGTGACCATGAATGGTCATGAAAGTGAATGGGAAAGAGGGTAACGCGCATTGGAACATATAGCGTTGTACCGTGCTTGGCGGCCGCAGGCTTTCAAGGACATGGTAGGACAACAGCATATTATCCAGACATTGCAGAATGCCATCCGCGAAAATCGCACGTCCCATGCCTACCTGTTCAGCGGTCCACGAGGAACAGGTAAGACGAGTGCGGCCAAAATTTTGGCCAAGGCAATCAACTGTGAGCATGGACCTGCGCCGGAACCTTGCAACGAATGCGAAGCCTGTAAACGGATCACGGCCGGAGCGGTCATGGATGTACAGGAGATTGATGCAGCCTCCAACCGGGGCGTTGAAGAGATTCGTGATTTGCGCGATAAAGTCAAATATGCGCCCACAGAAGTGCGGCACAAGGTTTATATCATTGATGAAGTGCACATGCTGACGACGGAAGCGTTCAATGCGCTGCTCAAGACGCTGGAAGAGCCGCCGCCACACGTGATGTTCATATTGGCTACGACTGAACCACATCGGATTCCGGCTACCATTATTTCGCGTTGCCAGCGGTTTGACTTCCGCCGTGTATCGCTGGAAGAACAGACAGAGCGGCTTGATCTGATATGTCAACAGGAGAACATACAGGCTGATTCGGATGCACTGCAGTACATTGCGCGTCTTTCAGATGGCGGGATGCGAGATGCGGTTAGTGTTTTGGATCAGATATCCTCGTTTACAGATGGTCGGGTTACTTATCAGCAGGTGCTGGACATGACGGGAGGTATTGCGTCCGAGCAATTCGGTAAGCTTGCCTTAGCATTGCTGAAAGAAGATGTGGGCACGGTGCTCCAAATGATCGAGAGCTTTATGCAGGAAGGTAAAAGTGCAGATAAGTGCATGGAGAATCTTCTGTACTATTTCCGAGATCTGCTAATGATTAAGATGGTGCCTCAGGCGACCAAAATGACGGAGCGAGTGCTGGATCCAGAGCGATTTAAGGAAGTGGCAGATGCTTTTACCAAGGAGCAACTCTTTGCAATGATTGACACCCTTAATCGTTACCAGAGCGAGATGAAATATGCCGTACAGCCCCAAACCTTGTTTGAGGTAGCTCTATTGAAGCTATGTAGTATTCCGGGGGAAGCAGGTGCTGTTGCTCAGCCGACCGCACAACGCTCTGACGCTGCAGCTGACCAGGAAGATGTCGTAATGTTGAAGCGCCAGCTTGCTGAACTGGAAAAGAAACTGGAACGCGCGCTGCAAGGTGGATTGGCCGTGGGAGGGGGGCAGGAGGCATCGTCGGGTGGCCGTCAGGCTTCCGGGGGGCGTGCCCCTGCTCCGCGGATTTCAGCACCAGCCAAACTCCCTTCCCAGTTGGATCGCTATATCGCTGAGAAGTCGAGCGAAGCATTCGCGGCAGCGGGGCGTAAGTGGAGTCAGATTTTGCAAGGGGTAAAAGAGGCGAAAGTTACGGTTCATGCCTGGTTTATGGACGGTGAGCCAGTTTCTGTGTTAGAGGACAGTGTACTGGTCGCATTTAAGAACAATATTCATCGTGAAACTACCGAAAAGCCTGCCAATAAGCAGGTCATCGAGAAGGTATTGCATGAGCAGTTGGGTCATCCTTATCGTTTAGTAACGATGATGCAAAAGGATTGGAATGCTGCCATTGAAGGAGTTTCCGACCAGCCTGCCGAAGAATTGCAACTAGAGCCGGAGCATGATGCGCCGGGAAAGTCCAAGGAGCCCTGGATTGATGAAGCTATTCAACTTTTTGGGGAAGATTTGGTAGTTATTAAAGATTAAAGCAAGTGTCTAGATGTATACTTCATTAAAGGAGATGATTGAAATGAACAATATGAACCAAATGATGAAGCAAGTGAAAAAAATGCAGGAACAAATGCTGAAAGCCCAGGAGGAACTTGGCGGAAAAGTAATCGAAGGAACTTCTGGCGGCGGTGTTGTGACGGTGGAGGTAAATGGACATAAAAAAGTGTTGTCCATCACGATCAAACCGGAAGCTGTAGATCCTGATGATGTAGAAATGTTGCAAGATCTTGTGCTGACTGCAGTCAATGATGCTTTGTCCAAAGCAGATGAACTGGCTAATGATGATATGGGTAAATTTACAGGCGGCATGAAAATTCCGGGCTTGTTCTAGTCTGCTGCATAAAGGAGAAACACGCTATTGTATTATCCGGAGCCGATTGCAAAGCTAATTGACGCTTTTACGCGCCTGCCGGGAGTAGGGCCAAAGACGGCTGCCCGGTTGGCTTTTCACGTACTGAAAATGAAGGAAGATGATGTGATTGACTTTGCCAAAGCGCTGGTCAATGTGAAACGTAACCTTCACTTCTGTTCAGTCTGCGGCAACATTACGGACACAGACCCATGTCGGATCTGTCAGGATAAGACAAGGGATACTTCCGTCATTTGTGTTGTTCAGGATTCCAAGGATTTGGTGGCTATGGAGCGTACCAAAGAGTTTAATGGTTTTTACCATGTGCTTCACGGGGCGATATCTCCTATGGAGGGAAT
>NZ_CP151963.1:185000-1095000 GCF_038593105.1 Paenibacillus sp. FSL H7-0442
GCCGGTATGAGTAACGAAAAGATCTGTGAGAATCAGATCCGCCGAAAGCCTAAGGGTTCCTGAGGAAGGTTCGTCCGCTCAGGGTAAGTCGGGACCTAAGGCGAGGCCGATAGGCGTAGTCGAAGGACAACAGGTCGAAATTCCTGTACCACCGTAATCCGTTATGAGCGATGGGGTGACGCAGTAGGGTAGTGACGCGGACTGATGGATGTCCGTCTAAGCAGTGAGGCTGGTGTGTAGGCAAATCCGCACATCGTTAAGGCTGGGCTGTGATGGGGAGCGAAAATTGTAGTAGCGAAGGTCATGATCTCAGACTGCCAAGAAAAGCCTCTAGCCAGGAGAAGGTGCCCGTACCGCAAACCGACACAGGTAGGCGAGAAGAGAATTCTAAGGCGCGCGGAAGAACTCTCGTTAAGGAACTCGGCAAAATGACCCCGTAACTTCGGGAGAAGGGGTGCCTCGGTAGGGTGAATAGCCCGAGGGGGCCGCAGTGAAAAGGCCCAAGCGACTGTTTAGCAAAAACACAGGTCTGTGCGAAGCCGCAAGGCGAAGTATACGGGCTGACGCCTGCCCGGTGCTGGAAGGTTAAGGGGAGTGGTAAGCCCTTCGGGGCGAAGCTATGAACCGAAGCCCCAGTAAACGGCGGCCGTAACTATAACGGTCCTAAGGTAGCGAAATTCCTTGTCAGGTAAATTCTGACCCGCACGAATGGCGTAACGACTTGGGCGCTGTCTCAACGAGAGATCCGGTGAAATTTTAATACCTGTGAAGATGCAGGTTACCCGCGACAAGACGGAAAGACCCCATGGAGCTTTACTGCAGCTTGATATTGAATTTGGGTACGATCTGTACAGGATAGGTGGGAGCCGTCGAACTTTGAGCGCCAGCTTGAAGGGAGGCATCCTTGGGATACCACCCTGATCGTATCTAGGTTCTAACTTGGTACCGTAATCCGGTGCGAGGACAGTGTCAGGTGGGCAGTTTGACTGGGGCGGTCGCCTCCTAAAGAGTAACGGAGGCGCCCCAAGGTTCCCTCAGAATGGTTGGAAATCATTCGAAGAGTGCAAAGGCAGAAGGGAGCTTGACTGCGAGACCTACAAGTCGAGCAGGGACGAAAGTCGGGCTTAGTGATCCGGTGGTACCGCATGGAAGGGCCATCGCTCAACGGATAAAAGCTACCCTGGGGATAACAGGCTTATCTCCCCCAAGAGTCCACATCGACGGGGAGGTTTGGCACCTCGATGTCGGCTCATCGCATCCTGGGGCTGAAGTAGGTCCCAAGGGTTGGGCTGTTCGCCCATTAAAGCGGTACGCGAGCTGGGTTCAGAACGTCGTGAGACAGTTCGGTCCCTATCTGTCGTGGGCGTAGGAAATTTGAGAGGAGCTGTCCTTAGTACGAGAGGACCGGGATGGACGTACCGCTGGTGTACCAGTTGTTCCGCCAGGAGCACCGCTGGGTAGCTATGTACGGAAGGGATAAGCGCTGAAAGCATCTAAGCGTGAAGCCCCCCTCAAGATGAGATTTCCCAGTATGTAAGACCCCTTGAAGACGACGAGGTAGATAGGTTGGGGGTGGAAGTGCAGTAATGCATGGAGCTGACCAATACTAATCGGTCGAGGGCTTATCCTAAGATAAAACGCAATGAGTTTCGGATCCAGTTTTCAGGGTGTAACCTTGAAATTGCGCTTGATATTCCAAATCACTTTGTTGAGATACAGAATAACTTGCGGAGTTTTGCTAAGTGAGTCCATTTATATGGAGAGATACCCAAGTGGCTATAAGGGGACCCTCTGCTAAGGGGTTAGACTGCGAAAGTGGTGCGAGGGTTCGAATCCCTCTCTCTCCGCCATTTAGGACAAGCTAGCGAAATATTATGTTATGGCGGTGTAGCTCAGCTGGCTAGAGCGTACGGTTCATACCCGTGAGGTCGGGGGTTCGATCCCCTCCGCCGCTACCATACATACCCAGGAGGCTTAGCTCAGCTGGGAGAGCATCTGCCTTACAAGCAGAGGGTCGGGGGTTCGATCCCCTCAGCCTCCACCATTGTGCCGGTGTAGCTCAACTGGTAGAGCAACTGACTTGTAATCAGTAGGTTGGGGGTTCAAGTCCTCTCGCCGGCACCATTTTTGAATTTTGAAAAATTCAGGGAACTGTGGTGTAGAGGCCTAACATGCCTGCCTGTCACGCAGGAGATCGCGGGTTCGAATCCCGTCAGTTCCGCCATTTTTCAATTCAATAGTTTTACCGTACTAAAGTGGGAAGGGGTATCCCTCCGCACTTTATTTTTTTGTTAATGGATATGGCTCGGTAGCTCAGTCGGTAGAGCAGAGGACTGAAAATCCTCGTGTCGGCGGTTCGATTCCGTCCCGAGCCACCTTTATATGGAGGATTAGCGAAGTGGCCAAACGCATCAGACTGTAAATCTGCTCCCTTACGGGTTCGGTGGTTCGAATCCATCATCCTCCACCAGTTTTACGAGCCATTAGCTCAGTTGGTAGAGCACCTGACTTTTAATCAGGGTGTCGAAGGTTCGAGTCCTTCATGGCTCATCAGAAGTCATCAACTATAGGTTGATGGCTTTTTTTGTATTGTTTTAAGTTATGTTTTTATATAGCTTTTTTATTTTACGGTATCGACAGGTTATAATGAGTTCATTATGTTCGCTTAGTGCTTATTCTATATTCTAAAAAAAAGTGAAGTGGTGATCGCGTGACTCTGGATACAGAATGGATTCAGCAACAGCTTCAGAATATTATTCAAGCGCCTTTTACCATAGTGCCTTGGTGCCCGGAAATGATGGCAGAGGGAGAGACAGCCGATTCAGTTATTCCGGATAGATCGTTTGTCCGTGACAACAAGTTATATTTTCCATTTCGTGCGTCGGCAGGTGAACTGGCTGCATTTGTGGTAGAGGCCAGATATTTGACGGATCGAGAACGGAAACTGGTAGAAGCGCTATTGGGGAACATGGAGCAGGTCTGGCAGAACGGTCCACAATTGTCGGATAACCCGGTTTATAGCGAGGAAGAGCGCATGAATCGTTATGGACAATGGCTTATACAGCAGGCTGCCAATCTAAACAAGGAAGAAGAGATTCCAGATGAATTGCAGCTTCGTGATTCGCTATCAGCGTGTATGGTTCCGATTTTACTGAATGGCGAGGGAACACAGGAGGGGGCTATTACTTATACCCAGCTCCATCGATTGTTCGCGAGCTATTTTGGAGGGGATGTGCTGCTTACTCCATTGGACAAACAGTCTTGGCTGATTATGGCTAAAAAGGAGCTTTTATTAGGAGCGGACGATGAACGGGATAAAGACACTGAGTCCAGGGATGCAGATTTTACGGAATCGTTGGAGGAGGTTCTCACGGCTTTTAGCTTGGGTCTATATGAGCTTATTGCGAATGAGTGGGTGGGTGTATTCCATTTGGCGGTTTCTAAGCCTTCAATCCCTTTGCAAAGTCTTCCCCAAGAGCTGAATTTGTTATGGGAGACCATACATTTGGGCAAGATTTTTCATGTAACAGAGCACATCCACTTTTCATGGGAGCTTCATTTGGAAAGGCTGTTAAACCGCATTTCCAAGGAACAACGCGTATTATTTTTAGAGCAGGTAATGAAGTCATCTGTCATACTGGAAGACTCAGAAACGATGGCCACATTAGACATCTTTTTTCAACTGGATTGTAATGTGAGTGAGACAGCTAAGCGTCTATATGTGCATCGAAATACGTTGATTTACCGTTTGGACAAGATCAAACAGGAGACTGGATTGGACGTGCGGACGTTTAATGATGCGGTTTTAGTCAAGCTCTATCTTCTATTGTACAAAGTGACAAAAAGGAAATAGCATTTTTGTGCAGTTTGCGAATAGCCATGCTACGGGGACTAGGATAAGATACAAGTAAGAAATGTATTCGATTTCATAACTTGATCTTAGGGAGGCAAAAGCTATGGCTGGTGTACGTTTAGAGCATATTTTCAAAAAATATCCGGGTGCAGATAAAGCTACGGTTGTTGATGTCAATTTGGACATTCAAGATAAAGAGTTTCTCGTGTTGGTTGGTCCTTCCGGTTGTGGTAAATCTACTACGCTCCGTATGATCGCTGGTCTAGAGGAAATTTCAGACGGTAAATTGTACATTGGAGATCGTGTTGTGAACGACGTGGCTCCAAAGGACCGCGATATCGCGATGGTATTCCAATCCTATGCCTTGTATCCGCATATGAATGTATATCAAAACATGGCTTTTGGTCTGAAACTCCGTAAGGTGAAGAAAGAAGAAATTGACAAACGTGTACGTGAAGCGGCTAAAATCCTTGATATTGAGCATCTGCTGGACCGCAAGCCGAAAGCGTTATCAGGTGGTCAACGCCAGCGTGTTGCCTTGGGACGTGCGATTGTGCGTGACCCGCAAGTGTTCTTGATGGATGAGCCACTGTCCAACTTGGATGCCAAGCTGCGTGGTCAGATGCGTGCGGAAATCACGAAGCTGGCTAAGCGTCTGGAAACGACTGTTATCTACGTAACCCATGACCAGGTCGAAGCCATGACGATGGGTGACCGGATTGTAGTTATGAAGGATGGTATTATCCAACAAGCTGCATCCCCAGATGAACTGTACAACCGTCCAGTGAATCTGTTCGTAGCTGGTTTTATCGGCTCTCCTACGATGAACTTTATCACAGGTAAGCTGGTTGAAAAAGAAGGTGCATTGCATTTTGCTGCGCCGGGTCTGGATCTGTTTGTACCAGAAGGTAAAGGACAGATTTTAAAAGCGAAGGGCTATATCGGGAAAGAAGTGATCTTGGGTATCCGTCCTGAGGATATTCATGAAGAGCCTGTATTCTTGGAGGCTTCTCCGAATACGATCTTTACATCCACTGTGGATGTAACGGAAAACCTCGGTCATGAAATGCTGTTGTACCTGAGCGGTGCTGGAAATGATACGATTATTGCCCGTGTAGACGGACGCTCCAATACTCGTGATGGTGTCAAAGCGAAGTTGGCTGTTGATATGAACAAGGTTCATATTTTTGATAAGGAATCGGAATTGAGTGTTCTGGTTGGCGAATAAAATTTGCCTCTGGAAGAGAGTCGCAGTTTTCCCCGAGCGGAGAACTGCGACTCTTTTTATATATCGCATACGGCTACTAGCTTCGGCATTGCATTCATTGGAAAATTCCGATACGATGGGTACAATGGACAGGTCTAGATGTAGGTTCGTTGGCAGGAGTCCTAGATGGGATCAACCCAGCTGGCGGAATGGAGCTAGCCTGGAACCATATGTTAAATCAAGTGGAGTGTGCATTGGCGCAGGATAGACTGGCGTTGGGGTGTATGGTTAATAGGGTAAAGCTACATAAATCAAGTGACGTATAGAATCTGGTTTTGCAGATGAAGGGGAGAATAAAATGGCTAAACAGGTAAAGGTATCCGAGCTTGTACAGCAGTTTCAAATGGAAGTTATTTCCGGTGAAAAAGGTCTGCGAAGACTGATCACAGTGGACGATTTAAATCGCCCAGGTCTGGAGATGGCCGGGTATTTTGAATATCATACACAAGAGCGGGTACAGCTTCTGGGAAGGTCTGAGTTGGCTTTTCTGGGAATGCTTCCTCCTGAGGAACGCCGGGATCGGATGGAGCGTCTGTGTACAGAGCTGACTCCATGCATTATCGTCACACGTGGTCTAGAGGTACCGGCTGAGTTAGTGGAGGCGAGCGCAGAGCGAGATATTCCTGTACTGCGCACTAATATGGCGACGACGATTTTATCAAGCCGCATCACAGGCTTTCTCGAAAGAAAGCTGGCTCCTACAGCAACTATTCATGGTGTACTGTGTGACGTGTATGGCGTGGGAATGCTTATCACAGGAAGTAGTGGAATTGGTAAAAGTGAAACGGCACTGGAACTGGTTAAACGTGGACATCGCTTGGTAGCAGATGACGCGGTAGAAATTCGGCAAACGTCCGATTTTCAGCTGCATGGTACAGCACCTGAGCTGATCCGTCACCTGTTGGAAATTCGTGGCGTGGGCATTATTAATGTGATGACGCTGTTTGGGGCCGGTGCAGTTCGTAATAACAAACGGATTACATTGGTTGTTCGTCTGGAGGCATGGCAGCAGGACAAGCAGTATGACCGTCTTGGTCTCGATGAGGAAACGACACGCATTATTGATACAGATGTTCCACTGGTTACGATTCCAGTTCGTCCGGGCCGAAACTTGGCTGTTATTATCGAGGTGGCGGCGATGAACTATCGTTTGAAACAAATGGGTGTTAATGCAGCCCTGCAATTTACAAACAAGCTGACTGCTACAATTTCCGAAGATATGGAAGAGATGGATTAAGGTTTGTTCGTTTGCAAGGAAGAACGAGGAGTGAGAGAAACATATGTCAACGGCAACATTACTGCTGAATCCGATCGCTTTTTCAATCGGGGCAATCAAGGTCCACTGGTATGGGCTTATTTTGGGGCTGGCGGCGCTTGTGGGTTTATATCTTGCCATCCGTGAAGGAAAAAGATTCGGTATTTCGCAGGACTTTTTTATGGATATGCTGCTTCTGGGTGTTCCCTCAGCTATTATTGGAGCGCGTATTTATTATGTAGCCTTCAAATGGGAAGACTACCGAGATAATCTATGGGATGTTTTTAAAATTTGGAATGGCGGTATTGCGATATACGGTGCCTTGATCGGGGCCATTATATGTGCGGTCATTTATTTCCGGTATAAAGGGTATAACTTCTGGCGTATCGCTGATATTTGTGCACCAGGCCTACTGATCGGTCAAGCGATTGGACGCTGGGGTAATTTTGTCAATCAGGAAGCCTACGGTGGACCGACGGAAGAGATATTTTTGCGGAATCAGCTGCATCTGCCGGATTTCATTGTGAATCAGATGAACGTTAACGGGGTGTTCCATCACCCTACATTTTTATATGAATCACTGTGGAGTATTGTAGGTGTGATTTTGCTGCTCGTCATTCGTCGTATGAAATTTGTGCGTGCAGGCGAAATGTTTGCATTTTACTTCATTTGGTACTCAATTGGCCGTTTCTTCATCGAGCGTGTACGGACGGACAGTTTGGCTTTTCAGGGACCGGATTGGCTGGCTTCCTTTGTGAATGCTTTGTGGTCTCCTATGGTATGGCTAGGGTTTGAACCAGGGCATCTGGACCCGAGTTACGGTAATGTACGGATCTCGCAATTGCTGCCTATCTTTATTGTTGTAGCTGCGGTGATTTTCATTTTGGTTCGTCGCCGGAAGGGTACATCTGTTGCTCGATATAGCGATCCGATTATCTCCAGCAAAGCGGGGATTGATCAGGTACCTGACGTGATGCCAGAGCAGGTATCCCGTCCAGGACAGGACGCGGTTCCTCCAACAGCTACGGCGGATAAGCTACCTAAGGAAGACACGGACGAGGACAAGAAGGAGCATCTATGATAAATACGATTTTGTTTGATTTAGACGGCACCATCATGGATACGAATGAGCTGATCATCAGCACATTTCTACACATTTTGAATCATCCGGATGCTGATCCGCTGACGCGGGAGCATATTATTCCTCATATGGGTGGAACGCTGGACGATCAACTCCGTACTTTTTCGGGATTAACGGATGTATCTAGGCTGGTTAAGGACTACCGTGCTTATAATCAGATTCATCATGACCAAATGGTGAAGCCATTTCCATATGTCATTGAGGTCATTCAGGAGTTGCGTGCGAGAGGGATTAAGCTGGGGGTTGTGACAACCAAAATACGACCATCCACGATACGTGTACTTAATCTGTTCAATCTGACTTCCTCAATGGACTATATTGTAACGGTAGACGATGTGGAACATCCAAAGCCACACGCTGAACCAGTGCTCAAGGCCTTGACAGGTTTGAATGCTGAAGCAAAGCATACATTGATGGTCGGAGACAGTTCTTTTGATATTTTGTCAGCTCAGGCAGCAGGTGTGAAATCGGCTGGTGTAGCTTGGTCGCTCAAGGGCGAGGAAACTCTGCGCGGATATGGGCCTGACTACATGTTGCATGATATGCGGGATTTGCTGAAGCTGGAGCTTCAAGGTGTCAATGTATCGTGAGAAGGGTGAACCGCTATCCTGTAGAAGGTCCCAATGCGTTGTGGCAGATTTATCGGACGGTGAGCCGCTGGAAAGGCATTAAGAACTTTATTTTTATACAGATTGCCCGGTATTGTCCTGTGCTTTCTCTGAAAAACGTCATTTACCGCAGAGTGCTGGGGATGAAGGTGGGGCAACATGCGGCCTTCGGCCTGATGGTGATGGTGGATGTTTTTTTTCCGGAGCATATTACGATAGGGAACAATTCGGTCATTGGATATAACACAACGATACTGGCTCACGAATACCTCATACAAGAGTATCGTATCGGTAAAGTGGTGATTGGTGATCATGTGCTGATCGGCGCCAACACAACCATTTTGCCGGGTGTCACCATCGGTGACGGAGCTATCGTAGCAGCCGGAGCGGTCGTGCATAAAGACGTGCCCGCAGGTGCATTTGTAGGTGGCAATCCGTTGCGTGATTTAAGACGCTCTGGTGTGGATGAGTAGGAAATAGCACAATAAGGAAGACCCCTTATGTATTAAGGGGTCTTCCTTATTGTTGTTTTTCTGTATAATAAGTGGGGTAATGCATGTTAATTATGTTTAAAAATTGATAACAGACATATTTGCAAAGCGATATGGGAGCGTGTTGATTTGGTCAAAAAAGAACGTATACCAGAGCTTGATGTTTACCGGGGAATATTAATTGCAGCCGTTGTTACCATTCATGCGACTTCAATGGCTTTAATTGATGCGCGCCATTCTCTATTGTTTTACCCTTTTCTATTTTTAAATATGTTTAGTAGCTTTGCGGTGCCAGTATTTATTTTTGTGAGCGGGTTTGTTTTATTTTACAATTATGTCGATAGGCCGCTTCGTGGTAAGAATATGCTTATATTCTTCCGAAAAAGACTGATGTTTATTGTGTTGCCGTACGTTTTGTTTTCTCTTGTGTATTATTTGACCTTGGTAACACGCGGGTTGATGCCGCTCAGTGATCTTCCGCTCGTGCTGTTAACGGGAAAGGCGTACACGCATTTGTATTATGTCATCATCATCATCCAATTTTATTTGGTCTTCCCACTGTTGTTGTGGGGAGTGCAGCGCTTATGTCATTGGATATCGAGTCCACGGAGAGCAGCCTGTATCATTTTGGCAGTAGGGTTAGTCATTCAATGGGGGTTTGTATTGCTGAACAAATATGTTTGGCAAGAGGAAAGAGGAAGTCTCGCGATTACGTATATCAGTTATTTTGCCTTGGGCGCAGCTGTAGCGATTGGATATGAAGGGTTTAAAAAGTGGCTTTTTCCGGTGTCAGGTACAGTAATTAGACGCGGACAGTTGATCAGTTGGTGGGGCTTGTGGGTGGCTTGGCTACTCCTGGGTATAGCATATGTACAAATATGGTTTGTAGCATATCGCGAAGCCATCTATGCAGACTCGCTGATCTATGAACTGCTCCATAATGCATATGCCCTCGTCTCAGCGCTGGTGCTGTTTCAGTTCTCGGTTTTATTATATCGTCATGCTAACGATAGGCTGCGAATGTTAATCAGCTGGCTGGGCTCATGCTCATTCGGCATTTATTTACTTCACCCGGCGTTATTGAGAGTATATCGCAAGCTGGATTTGCACGGAACGCCAGTAGAATATATCTTCTCTGTTACGGGTGGATGGTTGTTGGCGTTGTTTGGCTCATGGTTGATTGTGACGTTGTGTTTTCGATATGTACCATTTGCATGGATCGGTTTGGGCACGGTTCCGAAGTTTCCTTCCCGGAGTAAAGATGAACAAATGAATAGCTAAATATTTTGATTGATTGGACTGTTGGCTTAGGGCTGGCAGTCTTTTTTTTAGGATTCGTGTATTTTGCATTGGATAAAATATAGAAAGGGGCAGCGGCTTGGCGAATCTGTAGAAAAGGGCTGCTCCGTTCGGTTGACGTTCACAAGTAGAGCATGATAATATATCGAATATACTTTAGTTTGTTAGCACTTTACCATGATAAAGATATTGTGAAATCATGAGGTGATAGAGATGTCTAAGCCAAAAGGATTCGAAATCCCTGTAGGGGTTCGAGATTATCTTCCACGTGCAGTGTCGAAGCTGCGGGCCATCGAACTGAATGTACTCGAATGCATGGAGCGCTGGGGTTACCGCCAGATCATGACGCCTACGATGGAATACTACGATACGGTAGGAGTGGCTAGTTCTACTTCCGATCGAAAGCTGTTTAAATTACTCAATAACCGGGGAACCACGTTGGTGCTGCGATCGGATATGACCGCTCCCATTGCGCGGGTGGTATCTTCGTTGCTAAAGGAAGAGGAAGTACCACTCCGACTTTCCTACCACGCAAATGTATTTCGGGCGATTGAGGAAGAGGCAGGAAGAGAAGCGGAGTTTTTTCAGACAGGTGTGGAGCTGGTAGGTGATGATTCGCCTGAGGCTGATGCAGAAGTTGTAGCATTGGCTATTGCATCATTACAGGCGGCAGGAGTGGCCTCTTTTAAAATTGCCATGGGACATGTGGGATTTCTGAACGGCTTATTTGAGGGAATCATTCCAGGCCGTCAGGCTGAACAACAAGCGCTAAAGGAACTGTTGCTCAGTCGTGATGTAGTGGGCTACCGAACAGCGATTGAAGCTTTGGGCTTGGCTCCCGAACATCGGGATAAGCTGGAAGCTATTCTTCGGTTGCGCGGTGGAAAAGAAATTTGTGACCAGGCTACCCGTCTTAGTGTGGAGCAGCAGACGATTCGATCCATTGCACATTTGTGCGAGGTGTGGGAAGTACTGGAGGCATACGGCGTATCTGAGCATGTGTTAATCGACCTTACCATGATCGGGGATTTTTCATATTATACAGGAATGACTTTTGAGGGCTATGCGGCGGAGATTGGGTTCCCGGTATGCAACGGGGGTCGCTATGACAATCTGCTTCAGCAGTTTGGTCGATCCGTACCTGCAACGGGATTTGCATTGAAGACAAACCGGATCGTCGATGGTGTGGATGGTATCCAAATGGAGACGAAGCTTCCTGTACTTATCCGTTATGACGAACAGGGACGCCAAGAGGCGTTATCCGCAGCCGCACAGCTACGCGCAACAGGTCTTACTGTGGTGACAGGACTCACGGGCGGACCGGAAGATCGACGTCGTGAGCAGCAGGGGCTGTACGCAGAGGTATACAGCTATACAGCCGAAGGAAGAGAGCCAGTACAAGGGGGGAACTGCCATGACAGAAACATTGAAAGTAGCCATGCCCAAGGGAAGGATTTATAAGCAGGCTTCTGAGCTATTTCGCCGAGCAGGGGTTCCCATTCCGCTGGATGTGGACGAGACGCGCAAGCTGGTCATTCCACTGCCTGAGCTAGGCATGGAATTTATTATGGCGAAGCCCGTCGATGTTCCTACGTATGTGGAATATGGGGCAGCGGACATCGGCATTGTGGGCAAGGATGTTTTGCTGGAAGAGAACAAGGATGTGTATGAACTGCTGGATTTGGGGATCGCCCGTTGTCGGATGTCAGTGATTGCTTTACCAGATTGGCAGCCAGGTATTCGTCAGCGGGTCGCTACAAAGTATCCGAATGTGGCTTCCCAGTATTTTCGGGAGCAAGGCCAACAGGTGGAGGTTATTAAGCTGAATGGCTCCATTGAGCTGGCGCCGTTAATTGGTCTGGCAGACCGCATTGTTGATATGGTAGAAACGGGGCAGACCTTGCGGGAGAATGGATTGGTCGAGCAGATCAGCATACTGGATATTACCAGTCGTCTGATTGCGAATCGGGTCAGCTACCGGATGAAAAACAGCTCGATTCAGGCTTTGTGTGATCGATTGCATCAGGTGATTCCCAATGCGGTGGCACCCCGGGAGTAAATGAACTAAAGGAATAAGCCAAGGGTTAAAGGAGCATTCTGCAAGCTGCAAGTAAGGGGGAATGGACAAATGAAGATTGTATCAGCCCGTGATTTCAGTCTCCAACGGGAGGTGGATTACGGCACACCTGAGCAAAATGAGGCTGTGCGTACCATTATTCAGTCGGTACGCCAAGAAGGGGATGAGGCTGTCCTGCGGTATACGCAATCGTTTGATGGTGTATCGCTGATCGCAGAGCAGCTTCGTGTGACGGAGGAAGAATTGAAGGCGGCATATGACAAGGTAGAGCCTTCTTTTTTACAGGCGATTCGAGAAGCGGCGGATAATATCCGTGCTTTTCACATGAAGCAAAAACGTAATTCGTGGATGGATTTACAGCCAGACGGTAGCTTGCTCGGCCAAATTATCCGACCGTTGAAACGTGTAGGCGTGTATGTTCCGGGCGGTAAAGCGGCCTATCCATCCTCTGTGCTGATGAATGTCATTCCCGCTCAGGTGGCTGGTGTACCTGAGATTGTCATGGTGACACCCCCGGCGACAGGCGGCAAGGCAGGGATAGATCCATATACACTGGTAGCTGCGGCAGAGGCTGGTGTAACGGAAATATATAGGGTTGGCGGAGCGCAAGCGATTGCTTCCCTCGCTTACGGAACACATAGCATTGAACCAGTCGATAAAATTTGCGGTCCCGGTAACATTTATGTAGCGCTGGCGAAGCGCGAGGTGTACGGCGCGGTGGATATCGACAGTATAGCTGGACCAAGTGAAATTGTCGTGTTGGCTGACGACACGGCGAATGCCTCATATGTAGCGGCTGACCTGCTTTCACAGGCGGAACATGACGAGATGGCCTCAGCCATACTGGTTACGCCCTCGCAACGCTTGGCCGAAGAAGTATCAGCTGAAGTACAGCGCCAATTGGCAGAGCTACCGCGCAGAGATATTGCTGCTGCATCGGTGGAGGCATACGGGGCTATCATTGTCGTCGACACTTTGGAAGAGGGCATCCATATTGTAAACCGACTGGCACCAGAACATTTGGAAATTATGACAGAGCAGCCGATGGAGCATGTAGGTCTGATCGAAAACGCGGGAGCTATTTTCCTGGGAGCGTACAGCTCGGAGCCAGTAGGCGATTATTTTGCCGGACCTAACCACATTATTCCGACGAATGGAACGGCACGTTTTTCCTCGCCAGTGGATGTTGATGATTTTATCAAGAAGTCGAGTATGATCTATTACAGCAAAGAAGCGCTACTGCGCAATGGTGAGACGATTATGCAGCTTGCCCGCCATGAAGGACTGGAAGGTCACGCACGGGCGATACAAGTTCGATTGGACAATGAAAAGAAGGCGGTGGATGGCGATGGGGAACGAAAATAACGTAGCAGGACGTACAGGCAGCGTCAGCCGAAAGACGAACGAAACGGACATTCAGCTATCTTTTGCAGTAGACGGCACAGGGCAAGCTGAGATTGAAACGGATGTTCCTTTTCTGAATCACATGCTGGACTTGTTCACCAAGCACGGACACTTTGATCTGAATGTGCAGGCCAGAGGGGATGTGGATATCGACGATCATCATACCGTAGAGGATATTGGTATTTGTCTGGGACAGACCTTGCTGGAAGCATTGGGTGATAAAAAAGGAATTAAGCGCTATGCCAGCGTCTTTGTACCAATGGATGAGGCGCTCGCACAGGTTGTCATTGATCTGAGTAACCGACCTCATTTTGAGTATCGTGCGGAGTATCCATCACAGCAGGTAGGGAGCTTTTCGACAGAGCTGGTGCATGAATTTCTGTGGAAATTTGCGTTGGAGGCTCGCATGACGCTACACGTCATCGTTCACTACGGGCAAAATACCCACCATATGATTGAGGCGGTGTTCAAAGCGCTGGGACGTGCACTGGATGAAGCGACATCCATTGATCCACGGGTGACGGGAGTGCCTTCAACGAAGGGAGTGCTGTAGCCCATGTCCATTGCCATTGTGGATTACGGCAGAGGCAATCTGCATAGTGTGAGCAAGGCAGTTGAGCGTCTTGGCTATGAGGCTGTAGTAACGGGAGATGCCCAAGTGATTCGTTCCTCCAGCGGTGTGATTTTGCCGGGTGTAGGGGCATTCGGGGATGCTATGGAGCATTTACGTTCCAGCGGATTGGATCGGGTGATTCAGGAGGTTGCAAGCGCTGGACAACCACTGCTCGGTGTTTGTCTAGGAATGCAACTGTTGTTCACTCGTGGTGAAGAATACGGCAGTCACGAAGGGCTTAATATCTTACCAGGTGAGGTCGTTCGGTTTGCTCCTGATCTGGGGGTTAAAGTGCCGCATATGGGCTGGAATCGTCTGCGTATGACTCAGCCGAACCACCCGTTGTTACAGGGCTTGGAGGAAGGACATGTGTATTTCGTACATTCCTATCATGCGAAGCCGGAGGCCGAAAGTGACCTACTGGCGGTGACTGACTACGGTGGGCCCGTAACGGCTATCGTGGGCAGAGGCCATGTATATGGCATGCAGTTCCACCCGGAGAAAAGCGGGGAAATGGGGATGCGGTTGCTTCGACAGTTTTTGGAACTGGCGGAAGCGGAAAAGCGAGCGTAACGATTCATGTGTCTATAGTTGAGGGTACGCCAACTTTGGTCGTTGATGGATGTAAAGGCATATAGATGTTGAATAGCTCACAAGGGGGTCATACTTTGTTCACGATATACCCAGCGATTGATATTCGCGATGGCAAATGTGTACGACTGGTACAAGGAGATTATAGCCAGGAGACGATATACAACGAAAACCCGGTGGAGGTTGCCCAAGAATGGGAGCGTATGGGCGGCTCCTACATTCACTTGGTTGATTTGGACGGTGCTAAAGCAGGTCAACCGGTGAACGATGAGCTCATTGGGCGCATCGCTTCTGCGGTGCAAGTGCCTGTACAAGTGGGTGGCGGCTTGCGTACACGTGAACATGTGGAGCGGCTGTTGTCGCTGGGCGTGAGCCGTGTGATCTTGGGTACGGCAGCGATTGAGGATCGTGCTTTTACGGAAGCGGTATTGGGTACCTACGGTGATCGGATCGCCATTGGTCTGGATGCACGGAATGGCTATGTGGCCACGCGCGGATGGCTTGAAACCTCGGAGGTTCGAGCGGATGAATTGGCTGCTGAGTTGGCCTCCAAGGGAGCGGAAACGTTCATTTTTACAGACATTTCCCGCGACGGAATGATGCAAGGCCCGAATGTGGAGGCTATCGTAGCGCTTGCGAAAAGCAGTGGACGAACCGTGATCGCTTCCGGCGGTGTCAGCAAGATGGACGATCTGGTCACGCTGAGCACCTATGCGAAAGAGGGTGTAGGCGGTGCTATTGTGGGTAAGGCATTGTATACAGGCAGCATTGATTTACAGGTAGCCGTACAAGCTGTAGCAAAGGCATAGGGGGAGTAGGCATGCTGGCTAAACGTATTATTCCCTGCTTGGATGTAAAGGATGGCAGGGTGGTTAAGGGCGTTAATTTTGTGAACTTACGCGATGCAGGCGATCCGGTGGAATTGGCGGCGCTTTATAACCGGGAAGGGGCAGATGAAATCGTATTTCTGGATATTTCTGCTTCAGTTGAAGGGCGTGCCACCATGGAAGAAGTAGTTCGTCAGACAGCCGGAGAGATAGCCATTCCTTTCACCGTAGGTGGCGGGATATCTCATGTCGATGATATGAAACGCATTTTGCGTGCCGGGGCTGATAAAATCGGCGTAAATACGGCGGCTGTCCGTAATCCTCAGCTGATTGCGGAGGGTGCGCGCAGCTTTGGCTCACAATGTATCGTTGTTGCCATTGATGCCAAGTACAACGAGGCGTGGGGCGAGTGGGAAGTATATACCCACGGAGGCCGCACGCCATCTGGTATTCGCGCCTTGGCCTGGGCCAAGGAAGCTGAACAGTTGGGAGCCGGTGAGATTCTGCTGACCAGCATGAATGCGGACGGAACCAAGGACGGCTTTGACCTGCCGCTGACTTCTGCGGTATCGGATACCGTCGGAATTCCAGTTATTGCTTCTGGCGGAGCAGGCAAACAGGAGCATTTCTATGACGTGTTTACGGCGGGCAGAGCGGATGCTGGATTAGCAGCAACGATTTTTCACTATAAAGAAATAGGAATCCCTGACCTAAAACGGGATTTGAAGCGCAGAGGAGTGGAGATACGATGAGCAACGAATTGAACCAACAGCTATCTCTGGAGCAGATACTGGATAATGTCCGCTGGAATGAGGTGGGTCTTGTCTCGGCGATTGTGCAGGATGATGCCACCCTTCAGGTGCTTACGCTGGCCTACATGAACCGCGAGTCGCTGAAACTGTCTTTGGAGTCGGGAGAGACCTGGTTCTGGTCTCGTTCCAGACAGGAGCTGTGGCACAAGGGGGCTACTTCAGGGAATACGCAAAAAATCACTTCCATCCAGTTGGATTGTGACGGTGATGCTCTGTTGATACGTGTCATTCCGAACGGTCCTGCCTGTCATACAGGAGCAACGAGCTGCTTTTTCCGTGATATTTCCGCGCCAGGGACGGCTGTAGCACCTGTTGCAGGAAATGCAGGAGACCACACGCTGGTAAATCAAACCGATGATATTTCCAATGCTTCAGCAGACCGCTTTGAGGTACTTGCCCAGCTGGAGGCGATTATTAAGGAGCGCGAAGAGACACGTCCTGAAGGGGCCTATACGACCTATCTTTTTGATAAAGGTGTAGACAAAATCTTGAAAAAGGTTGGCGAAGAAGCATCCGAGACGATCATTGCCGCCAAAAATAAAGATAATGATGAACTGCGCCTGGAGGTTAGCGACCTGATTTATCACCTGCTGGTGCTGTTGCAGGAGCGCAAGCTACCGCTAGATCACGTGCTGGCTGAGCTGAATCGCCGTCATGAACGACCTCGTCGTGATTAGTACGATTTGTTGTAGTGTTGAAAGGGGGAGGATCGCATGAAAATTGACTATCATACGCATCACGCCCGCTGTGGGCATGCCATAGGGAGTCTGGAAGAGTATGTACAGCAGGGAATTCGGCTGGGGCTGGATCAGCTCGGCTTGTCCGATCACATGCCACTACTGCATGTAAAACCGGCTGACTATTACCCGGAAATGGCGATGCCTATGGAGGAGCTGCCCCGATACGTGGAAGAATGTTTGGAACTGAAGGAACGTTTTAAAGAGCAAATTGATATTCGTGTTGGCTTGGAAGGCGACTACATTGAGGGCTGGGAACGAGAAATCGAAGATATCATCACCGCGTATCCCTGGGATTATGTGATTGGTTCCGTCCATTTTCTAGGTGAATGGGATATCACGGACTTCCGTCAGGTACACCATTGGGAAGGCAAAAATGTGCTTGAGGTGTACCGCACGTATTATAATGCGGTTTCTAAGGCGGCAGCTACCGGTTTGTATGACATCATGGGGCATTTGGATGTCATTAAGCGCTTCGGCTATCATCCGAAGCCGGAGGAAATGGAGGAGCTGCGTGAACTGGAGCGCTCCGCACTCTCAGCCGTTGCCCGCAGCGGTCGGGCGATGGAACTGAATGCATCAGGGCTTTCGAAGCCCTGTGCTGAGATGTTCCCGAGCCGCCGCATGCTGGACGAAGCTTTTTCGCTAGGCATCCCGCTGACCGTAGGATCGGATGCCCATGATCCGGCGAAGCTGTCCGAGCACTTGGAGAAGGCACGCGCGCTTCTATATGAAGTCGGCTATCGCGAGCTTGCCGTATTTCAGCATCGCGAGCGCTCGCCGGTGCCGCTGACGCTTTAATTATTACGTTTATTGGGTCTAAGTATCATATCCAGTGGCTAGCCGAACGCTCCTTATTTATACAGGGAAAAGCGTTCGGCTATTTAGCGTATTCTTGTATATATATCTATCGTATACGAGCATATATCCGTTTTTTGGAATGAGGTAGGATCGACTGTCAAGTCGTTTTGAAGTTGTGGTATACTGAAGGGTATGAACATGTCAGTTACTTTTAAAGGAGGTGCCTTGGTTATTTATGAAAGGGAAACATCTGCGAGTATCGGAACCTAGCCCTAAGATTATTGCTTTGCGTTTCGACGCATCTTTCTTTTTTGAGAAAGCTGTGCGCTCGCTTGATCGCAATCATTATGACAAGGCATTGAAATATTTTCGCAAAGCCGTTGAATATGAACCGGATAATCCGGTGAATCATTGCAATATGGCGGGTATATTATCAGAGATGGGGGATTATGCAGGTTCGAATGAGATCCTGTCCTCTGTTCTGAGTGACGTAGACTCGTCGATGACAGAGTGTTATTTCTATATGGCGAATAATTACGCTAATATGGAGCAGTTTGAAGAAGCGGAGAAAGCATTGGTCACGTACCTGGAGGAGGACGAAGAAGGCCAGTTTCTTGATGAAGCGGAGGAAATGATGGAGCTGCTGTATTATGAGCTGGACCGTCCAACGAAGCTGAACCGCATTAAGGCCCGGCAGGGAGTAGTAGAGCATGATCAGGCTCGTGTCCTGCTGGAGGAGGGGAAATTTGCTCAGGCAGCCCAGTTGCTCAAGCAAATTTCAGAGGAACAACCGGATATGTTCGCTGCGCGAAATAATCTGGCGTTAGCGTATTACTACATGGGATTGTTCCAAAATGCTAAGGCTACCATTATTCAAGTGTTGGAGGATGAGCCGGGGAATTTACACGCATTGTGCAACTTGGCGATCTTTTATCAGCACGAGGGCGGCGGCCCGGAATTGGATCGTCTGGTGCAGACTTTGGCGGTCACTATACCGTTTCAGGAGGAGCAGGTATTCAAGCTGGCGACCACTATGGGCATTCTCGGACGCCATGAGGAGGCCTACAGACATTTCCGCAGGTTGCTTCATGGCGATGGAGAGAACAATGCGGACGCTTCTTTGTACCATTACACGGCGGTAGCTGCCAGCAATACGGGAAGATATGCGGAAGCACGGCGGTTGTGGAGTCATTTGCAAAAGCAGGATGCTTCCTCGGAAGTTCCGCGGTTTTTCCTGTCCCGACTGGAGGAACTCCAGCAGGAGGGTACACCGCTGCAAGTGCTCAGCTATCATTATCATCTCCCGTTTGAGGAGCAATTCCGCATGTGGGAGAAGTTTGGTGCTGACCAGGTGCCTGACAGCATGAAGAAGGACCCGCTAATCCGGTCATCCTTCTTCTGGGCCTTGCGCCACGGGGACCGGGCGACTCAGCTTCAGGTCATTCAGGCGTTAAGCTTGATCGGTGATGATGAGGTGCGTCAGGCACTGGAGTCCTTCGTAGAAGACCCGGACCAGGAGGATGAGCTGAAACGCCGTGCCTTGCAAGTATTGCAAGAGCTGGCGGAGCAGGGTGAGCAGAAAATGTACCCGGAAACGGAACGTTCTGATCAGTTGGAGGTTGAGAACGATCCTCATACAATTGAAGGTGATGTATCTGCCTCCCCGGTTGATCCACAATGGCAGGCAGTGCTGGATAAGGTACTGACCGTTATGAGCAAGCCATCCGATCCGGTCATGCAGCACGACTTGAGATCGCTGTGGCTGGAGTATTTGGATCGGCTTGCCCCGGAAGTTCCGATGGTTCAGCATACTGAGGGATGGGCAGCGGCGCTGGAATATTTGACTGCCAAAATGCATCATCATTCAGTCACCTATCAGGAAGTAGCCGATCGCTATGGTATTTCCGTATCGACCGTAAGCCGCTATGCACGCCAGATTGACAGCGTGTGTGGTATCAAACAGAAGCTGAAGCAGCCGCTCTCCACGTTTAAAAAGCAGGTCTGAGACCTGCTCCAAACATCACTTAAAGGAGGCAACAAACGTATGTATAAATCCATAATTATTGGTACAGGTCCTGCAGGCTACACAGCGGCTATTTATTTGGCACGTGCTAACATGAATCCGCTGATCATTGAAGGGATGCAGCCCGGTGGGCAGCTTACTACAACGACCGAAATTGAAAATTTTCCGGGTTTTGAGCAAGGTATCCTCGGGCCTGAACTGATGGATAATATGCGCAAGCAGGCTGAACGTTTTGGCGCTGAATTTACTTCCGGTTGGGTAGAGGAAGTGGATTTTAGCAAACGTCCTTTTAAAGTGAAGGTAGAGGGTAAAGGCATCATTGAGGCGGAGTCGGTCATTATTGCTACAGGTGCGTCCGCCAAATATCTTGGTATTCCGGGTGAGCAGGACAATGTAGGTCGCGGAGTCAGCACTTGCGCAACTTGCGATGGCTTCTTTTTCCGCGGGAAAAAGATTGTCGTGGTTGGCGGTGGCGATTCAGCCATGGAGGAAGCGAGCTTCTTGACCCGTTTTGCTTCCAGTGTAACCTTGGTCCATCGTCGCGATGAGTTGCGGGCATCCAAAATTATGCAAGATCGCGCGCGTGAGAACGAAAAAGTACATTGGGCATTAAACCGGACTCCTCTGGAAGTTGTGACGGGAGAATCTGGTTTAAAGGGTTTGAAGGTACACAATAATGAGACCAATCAGGATGAGCTGATTGAGGTAGATGGCGTGTTCGTAGCCATCGGGCATACACCGAATACAGGTTTCCTGAACGGACAAATCCATACCGATGAACACGGCTATATTGTAGTGAAGCCAGGCACAACGGAAACGAACATCCCCGGAGTTTTTGCCTGTGGGGACGTACAGGATAATCGTTACCGTCAAGCGATTACGGCTGCGGGAACGGGCTGTATGGCGGCTATGGACTGCGAGAAATATCTCGAAGGCAGTGCTGTTCACGACTGGAGCGAAACACTGGATCAATAAAAGCGTGTCTATAGTACACAAAAAGGCTAACGGGAGAGCGAAGGAACCTCTGTTATGCCGCATCTTTTGTTCAGGAAGAGAAAGCCTGCTGCGTTTGCACAGGCTTTCTCCTTTTTATGGGTGCATAAGGTTAAAAGTTCCTCTAATCGTACACTTTTCAACAAGGAAGTGTCCTTGACCGTAACGAGGGCTTCAATTATAGTTGGAACGTAGGATTACTATTATGAAGTAGGAATTATAAGCATATATTTCATACCAGGTTTTTAAGTAAACATAAAGGTGGCTTGGAACATGTCTGAAAGTATCTATGTGGGTGTCGATTTGGGCGGTACAGCGATTAAAGTAGGCATTTGTAATGAGAACGGACAGCTTTTGCACACATACGAGGGACCAACCGAAACCGATAAAGGTGTAGATGTTGTCATTGGTAATATCGAAAAATATGTGCGGCACATTGTTGAGGAATCTCCTTATGAGTGGGATCAACTCAAGGGTGTCGGTGCAGGCGTTGCAGGTTTTACGAATGTTCGTGATGGTATTATTGTCCTCGCTCCTAATATTGGCTTTCGTGACGTACCGATCCGTGCGCTCCTAGAGAACCGGATTGGCAAGCCTGTGAAAATAGACAATGATGCGAATGTTGCTGCGCTAGGTGAGGCTTGGGCTGGTGCAGGCAAAGGCATCGAAAACTGCGTATGCTATACCCTGGGAACAGGAGTAGGTGGCGGTATTATTATAAACGGTAGAATATACCAAGGTTCTTCAGGCATGGCCGGGGAAATTGGTCATATCAGCGTCGTACCTGATCTGGAGGCAATTCAGTGTGGATGCGGCAAAATGGGTTGCTTGGAAACTGTATCTTCTGCAACAGGCATCATTCGTATGGCCAAGGATGCTGTGGAACGTGGCGACCGGACCTCTCTGGCGCTGGAGGATCAAATTGCCGCCAAGGAAGTATTTGATGCTGCTAAAGCCGGGGATGAAGTCGCGCTGCGTATTGTGAACCGGGCTGCCTTTTATTTGGGGAAATCCATGGCAGCGGTTGCCGCTGTGCTTAATCCAGAGTTGTTTATTATAGGCGGCGGTGTTTCTAAAGCAGGCGACTTTTTGTTTGAAGAGATGCGTCGCGTATACGCCAAGCTGGCACCTGAACCGCTTCAAAAAGGTGTATATATCGTACCAGCGGTGTTAGGCAATGACGCGGGTGTTGTAGGGGCTGCAGGGTTGCTGCTACGCTCCTGACCACAGGTTACTGATAATACGGGTACTGGCATAGAGCGAAGAAGCAAAAGGAGAGGGAAGTCCATATGACAGATAACCTAAAAAATGCTGCGCCGTGGGCAACGCTCATTATTATTACGGGGATGTCAGGCGCAGGGAAGACCATTGCGGTTCAGAGCCTGGAAGACTTGGGCTTCTTCTGTGTTGATAATTTGCCCCCTGTACTGATTCCCAAATTTGCAGAGTTGATTGAGCAGTCTAATGGTAAAATAGGCAAGGTTGCACTCGTCATTGATTTACGCGGACGAGAATTTTTCACTGCCTTGTCGGAATCGTTGAATTATATTAAAGATCATTTTACGATTCATTGTGAAATTTTATTCTTAAATGCGAATGATGGCGTTCTCGTACAGCGGTATAAGGAAAGTCGTAGACGTCATCCGCTGGCTCCAGACGGTATGCCTTTGGATGGGATTCGGTTGGAGCGCAAGATGTTGGAAGAACTAAAAAGCTCGGCTACACAGGTTATTGACACAAGTGTGATGAAGCCTGCAACTTTAAAGGCAAGGATTATTTCACGATTTTCTCATCTGGAGAGCAGTATGCTTTCCGTGAACATTACTTCTTTTGGCTTCAAGTATGGTATTCCCATTGATGCCGATCTTATATTCGATGTGCGCTTCCTGCCTAATCCCCACTATGTGGATCAACTACGTCCCCACACTGGACAGGATAGCGATGTATATGATTATGTCATGAAATGGCCCGAGACTCAGGCATTCTTGACCAAGTTGCTGGATATGTTACACTTTTTGATTCCGCAATATCGCAAAGAAGGCAAAAGCCAGGTCATTATCGGCATTGGCTGTACTGGCGGTAAGCATCGTTCTGTTGCAATATCGGAGTATTTAGGAAAAATGCTGGGTGCCAGCGAGACAGAATCTGTTTCTGTTTCGCATCGGGATGCTGATCGGGACCGGCATTAATGAGGTGAAATCATGAAAGAGACCGGATCACAACGGGAGCGCCCACGTATAGTTGTTATGGGCGGCGGAACCGGCTTGTCCGTCATGCTGCGGGGCTTAAAGCAAAAGCCGCTAGATATTACGGCTATTGTTACAGTCGCTGACGATGGCGGAAGTTCCGGGATTTTGCGCAGTGAGCTGCAGATGCCCCCCCCAGGGGATATTCGCAATGTGCTGACTGCCTTGGCTGACGTGGAACCAGTGATGTCAGATATGCTGAAATACCGTTTCGGTGCGGGATCAGGATTGTCAGGCCATAGTCTGGGCAATCTGATTTTAGCAGCGATGACCGATATATCGGGAGATTTTGTAACGGCGGTGCGTGAGCTTAGCCGTGTATTTGCTGTCCGGGGACGTGTGCTGCCAGCAGCCGAGGAAGGCGTTGTGCTAAGCGCCGAAATGGAGGATGGCACGGTGATTACCGGAGAGTCCAAGATCCCAGAAGCGGGCGGACGAATCAAACGCGTCTTTCTTGAACCGACTCACGTGGAGCCGTTGCCTGAGGCTGTAGAGGCCATTAATGAAGCTGATGCGATTTTGATTGGCCCCGGCAGTCTATATACCAGCATATTACCGAATTTGCTTGTACCTAAACTCGCTGAAGCTGTAGTGAAATCAGACGCTATCAAAATATTTGTCTGTAACGTTATGACCCAGCCTGGTGAAACCGATGGCTATACAGTAGGAGACCATCTGCAAGCTATTTTTGAGCATGTAGGGCATCATCTCTTCGACTATGTCATTGTAAATAACGGAGAAATTCCACCCCAAGTACAGGAAATGTATGCCGAGCAGGGAGCCAAGCCAGTTCAAGTAGACATGGGCGAGCTGACCGACCGGGGATATAAAGTGGTGGCAGATACATTAGTTCTGTTCCGCACGTATTTACGGCATGATGCAGACAAATTGAGCCAGCATATTTACCAATTGGTACAAAACTGGATATTAAGAAGGAGGTGAGTCCCTTGTCCTTTGCGGCACAAACGAAAAAAGAGCTTACGATGATTGAAAGCCAGTCCTGCTGTGAGAAAGCGGAACTATCTGCGCTCATACGTATGCTCGGATCCGTACAACTGTCGAATAAAAGGGTGATATTGGACGTGTCCACAGAAAATGCCGCGATTGCAAGGCGGATTTACTCCTTGATCAAGAAGCATTTTCAACTTCATATCGAACTGCTTGTACGGAAAAAAATGCGCTTGAAAAAAAATAATGTGTACATTGTCCGTATTCCTAATGATGTGCAACAACTGCTAAAGGATCTTTATATCGTCTCAGAAGGTTTCTTGTTCACTGACGGGATTAATCGGGATATTGTTCGGAAAAACTGTTGTAAGAGAGCTTATTTACGGGGCGCCTTTATGGCAGGTGGCTCTGTCAACAATCCTGAAGGATCATCTTACCACCTTGAAATTTCTTCGATGTATGAGGAGCATTGTCAGGCACTCGTTGATCTTGCGAATGAGTTTCATCTAAATGCTCGCTGTATTGAGCGAAAAAAGGGTTTTATTCTCTACATCAAGGAAGGCGAGAAGATCATTGAGCTGCTTAGCATCATTGGGGCGCATCAAGCCTTGTTCAAATTTGAAGATGTACGCATTATGCGCGATATGCGCAATTCCGTGAATCGTATTGTCAATTGTGAAACGGCTAATTTGAACAAGACAATTGGAGCTGCTGTCCGGCAAATTGAGAATATTAAGTTGCTGGAGAGAGAAGTTGGCTTGGAGACCTTGCCGGATAAACTGCGTGAAGTGGCAGAAGTTCGGCTCGCTCATCCCGATTTGAATTTGAAAGAAGTCGGGGAAATGCTCAAAGGGGTCGTGAGTAAATCGGGTGTAAATCATCGGCTTCGCAAAATTGATGAGATGGCTGACAAAATCAGGGGCGAAAATGGCCTGATTCCGTAAAAAGAATGTCGGTGGGGCTTTTAGCCCCGGTTTTTTTAGTTTTTTTTCTAGTGTCTGTCCCGGGTTAATGTTATAATGTGATAAATAAAATGGAGTAAGTAGTGTCCAGATTTATTTGATGAGGGGGTAAGCTGACATGTCAAAACATCCGGTAGTCGTACGTTTGAAAACAGGACTGCACGCCAGACCTGCTGCGTTGTTCGTACAGGAAGCGAATAAATATTCATCTGAGATTTTTGTGGAAAAAGATGACAAAAAGGTTAATGCCAAGAGCATCATGGGTATTATGAGTCTTGCCATCAGCACAGGTACTGAAATCAATATTAGTGCTGAAGGTGCGGATGCCGAACAGGCTGTAAACGCTTTAGTAAGTCTGGTTAGTAAGGTAGAGCTGGAAAATCAATAAACAAAGAATTGCTTGTAATATAGTGTATGATCTTAGTGAAAAGCCCCTTTGGGGCTTTTTTTATATCCAGAAAAAAATCCTTCGAACACTCCTCAGCTAACTGTTTTATTGTGGATTTATTGGATATAGAGGCCGTATTAAGTTCAAACTATAAATAATGAAAATCCTCGTGGTCATGCTCTGTTTCGGAAATTTGTACGCTTGGCTGCAACCTTTTTCCGTCTTTTCCGTCTGGAAGGTACAAACATTTACTAGAAAGAGGCTGAATTCAATGAGACTTTGGACAAAAACAGTAGCCACAGCAGTTCTCACAGGTGCATTAATAGCAGGGGGAGTAGCAGGAGGATTATGGACAGGGGCAGAGCGTGCTTATGCTGGATCAACAGCTTCGACGGTAAACGGTGTAATTAATGTGATTGGAAGCGGGGAAGTATTGGCAAAGCCCAATATTGCTTATCTCTCTATCGGTGTACAATCGGAAGGGAATACGGCAGCCGCTGCTCAAAAAGCTAATGCTACAAAATTGAACAAGGTTACACAACTGCTGAAAGAAAAGTGGAGCATCAGCGGAGATGACATTCAGACCAGCCAGTTTTATGTACAGCCTAACTACACCTATAACGAAAAAGAAGGGCAGAAGCTCAAAGGCTACACTGCCAACCATACACTTTCCGTTAAATACCGCGATTTGGATAAAATAGGTCAGTTGTTGGATGAGGCGACCAAGTCCGGAGCCAATAACGTAGATAATGTTCGTTTTTCGGTGGAAGATCCTTCGACTTATGAGGAAGAAGCCATTACTAAAGCATTGGGAAGCGCACAATCTAAAGCCAGTGCTGTAGCTAAAGCGGCCAAACGCGGATTAGGTGCTCTTGTGAATGTGACGGTAGATGGCGGAGAAGCACAAGTCTTTACACAACGTGAAAATGCCATGTCAAAATCGCTCATGGATTTAGCAGGTAGCGGGACAGACATACAATCGGGGCAAGTAACAGTGAAAGTTCAGGTGTCGGCTCAATACGAAATGAACTAATATTAGATCATCAAACGAAGCCACAAGCGGCCTGCATCATGCGCAGGCTGGCTTGCTGGCTTTTTTTGTATACCGAAACCTTTTTGTAATGAGTCTGTCATAGCTAAGGGTTATTAGGTGTACAGATTGAAATCGGGGAGTGTACAGATTGTAAACTACATACAATGGGGTATAGATATAATAAGTAAAGTGATTATTTACACATAGACAATACAGAAATAATAACAGGAGGAATACTTAATATGAATAAGCATACGAAAAAATGGGGTTCAGCACTGCTGGCAGCAGGGATTTTAGCAGGAGTTGCAGCTGTTCCCGTTTCATATATCCAGGCAGCATCGATTAAACAGCAGCAAGCGGCAACACAGCAACCAGGAATCACTATCCAATGGAATGGTAAAACGTTGCCCGCTAAAGGTGTTCAAGTGAACGGGAGTACAATGATTCCGGTGGCCGCACTGCGTGACAGCTTGGGGATTCCAGTAAGCTATGATGCGAAAGCAACGACCTATACCGTAGGTAGCGGGTACAATAAACTTTACATTATGGCTTCTTCCTCGGATGCCTACGTCAACGTCAATGGAATCAATACACGTAGTATGGATGCCAAACAGATCGCTGGGAAGCTATACATTCCTATGAGTCTGTTGAAAGACTATCTAGGCATAGATGCTCAATGGAACGCAGCTCAGAAGACAGTAACGCTAAGTAAAAGTCAGCTAAACCCGATCACAATTGCGTCTCAAACACTTCCAGCTTCGAGTAATGCGAAGGTATCTTACAAAGTTAAGTATCCGCAAATCAGCGGCAGCCAGCTGAATCCTGAGGCAGAGCAGGCCATTAACCATGTGCTTAAAAAGCATGCAGAGGGTATATTGGCAGCAGGCAAAAAGATGGTGGCTGAGGGAGAGGCTACAACAGAAAGACCATATGATTTCGAAAATGATTTTGCAATTGCCTATAACAAGGACGGTATTCTAAGTGTGATTATGCAGGATTACTCGTATATGGGTGGCGCACATGGAATGACGGTACGTAAAGGATATACGTTCTCGCTCGCTGATGGTAAACTGCTGCAGTTGTCTGACGTATTGAAGGCGAATCCAAATTACAAAAAGTTCCTCAATGCTGATTTGAAGAAAAAAATCGATGCGCTTCAGGCTGGTGAAGGATTCGGTAAATTTAAAGAGTTGGCGGCAGATCAGAATTTTTATGTGACGAACAGTGGAGTAACAATCGTGTTTGATTTGTATGATTATGCGCCATACGCGTATGGAATTCCGGAGTTTACCTACTCGTTCGGTCAACTGCTGCCTCAAGGCGGAAAGCCTTTTGCGGGACAGATTTAATAGTAGAAATGAGTAAGTTGGACTGTCTATACTCTAAAAAACAATAAAGCAAAAAAGCTGCCTACCGGATAATAACATCCGGAGCAGCTTTTTCATTTACCAGCTATCGAGAGGCAAATTTTTTCTCTTATACACCTTCTGGAGAGGAGCTAGTTAGCACTTTATCAATAATACCGTATTCTTTGGCATCATCAGCAGACATGAAGTAGTCACGGTCTGTATCTTTTTCAATACGTTCCAGTGGTTGGCCTGTGCGATCTGCGAGAATGCGGTTCAGTTTATCACGCATTTTCAGAATGCGGCGTGCGCGGATTTCGATATCCGTTGCCTGGCCTTGTGCACCACCCAGAGGTTGGTGAATCATAATTTCACTGTTTGGCAAAGCGAAACGTTTACCTTTGGCGCCTGCATTCAGCAAGAACGCGCCCATGGAAGCCGCCATACCTACACAAATCGTAGATACATCAGGTTTAATGTATTGCATCGTATCGAAAATGGCCATACCAGCTGTAATGGAACCGCCAGGACTGTTAATATACAAGTGAATATCTTTTTCAGGATCTTCGGCAGCCAAAAACAGCATTTGCGCAATTATAGAGTTGGCTACAACGTCATTGACGTCCGAGCCTAACAAAATAATGCGATCCTTTAACAGTCTGGAATAAATGTCATAGGCGCGTTCGCCGCGGTTACTTTGTTCTACTACCATAGGAACATAGCTCACGTCAAAAAACCTCCCTTAAATATCGTTAGTGGATTTGGTGGACATGCCGAGTACACGTCCCTTATTTATAAACTGTTACCGTATTAACCACATGATAAACAATTTCAAACAAAAAGTCAAAGAAAGTCAAACTAATGATTAAAAAAAAGAGCCCTCAGCGCTCTTATTGGTTAAAACATTATATAGAAGCATTTAAGCGTTCATTTAAAATGGCGCGCCCGCGAGGAATCGAACCTCGATCTCAGGCTCCGGAGGCCTACGTCATATCCGTTGGACCACGGGCGCATAGTTGATTCAATGCAAACAACTAACTAATTAAACAGCTAATTGGAAACAAAGATGATTATATGATATACAGCAGTGAATTGCAAGCTTTTATTAAATGCGCATATTCAGACAAATGGTTGAGAAATATAGGTTCAGATAGACTTGCATATGGAGCAAATATTGGTTAAGATATACGTGGGACTTAAAAAGTTATCCCGGGACGTTTTAAGACCAGTTAGAGATAGAGCATTAGAGACAGAACTTAGAAGTGTGCGGGAGTGGAAAGCATGCGAAAGATATTAGAAATACAGAAGCAGCTTCTGCCCGACCTCATGGATGTTTTGAAAAAAAGGTACACGATCCTGCATCAGATTATGCTGTCCGATGTTGTTGGACGCAGAACACTGGCAGCTTCACTGAACATGACCGAGCGCGTGTTGCGCGCCGAAACCGATCTTCTTAAAGCTCAGGGGCTAATTGAGATTGAGAGTGTAGGCATGAAGGTGAGCAAAGCAGGACTGGATCTGCTGGAACAGCTGGAGCCGATTGCGAACAACTTGTTCGGCCTGTCCCAATTGGAGGACCAGATTCGTCAAGCCTATGGTTTGAGGAAGGTGGTTGTCGTTCCAGGGGATTCGGATGTTTCTCCGTTAACAAAGCAGGAGCTGGGGCGCGCTGGAGCAAAAGCGTTGCTAAGTGTTATGGACGACGAGGATGTGGTCGCTGTAACAGGTGGCACGACGATTGCAGACGTGGCGGAACAACTGGCATTGCCTTCTAATGGCCCCCTTAAGGGTGGGTGGTTTGTACCGGCACGCGGGGGTTTGGGAGAAAGCATGGAAATGCAGGCCAACACAATTGCTTCCACAATGGCTCGCAAGGTCGGCGCTCAATACCGTCTGCTCCATGTACCGGATTTGCTCAGCAATCATGCTTACAACTCCTTGCTTGAAGATACGAACATTCAGGATATATTGAGCCTGATTCGCGAGAGTCGTATCATCATTCACGGGATAGGCAACGCCATAGCGATGGCACATAGACGTAAACTTGATCCCGAAACCTTTGCCCAGATCAGCAGTGAAGGGGCGGTAGCCGAATCGTTTGGTTATTATTTTAACGAAGATGGCGTCGTTGTTCACAGAATGCTGACGCTTGGACTCCGATTGGAGGACATTAGGCGTACCGATACGGTTCTAGGTGTAGCTGGAGGCAAGAACAAGGCGGCCGCTATTCATGCGGTACTGCGTTTCGGGCAAGAAGACATTCTAGTCACCGACGAAGGCGCTGCTGTTGAGATTGTAAGTCGTTATTTAAATGATTAATATAGGATTTATGAATCGTGTTGTCTTGACAGGCTTTCGGGTCTGTCTTGAATATATAAAACTAAACTAAACGAACTTTGGGAGGAACTCACTCATGACAGTTAAAGTTGGTATTAATGGTTTCGGACGTATTGGACGCCTTGCTTTCCGTCGGATTCAAAACGTGGAAGGTATTGAAGTAGTAGCAATCAATGACTTGACAGATTCCAAAATGTTGGCACATTTGTTGAAATATGATACAACACAAGGTAATTTCCAAGGACAAGTAGAAGTACATGATGGCTTCTTCAAAGTAAACGGTAAAGAAGTTAAAGTTTTGGCTAACCGCAACCCTGAAGAACTCCCTTGGGGAGACCTGGGTGTAGACATCGTTCTGGAATGCACAGGTTTCTTCACAACTAAAGAAGCTGCTGAGAAACATTTGAAAGGCGGCGCTAAAAAAGTTGTTATCTCCGCTCCAGCTACTGGCGACATGAAAACTGTCGTTTACAACGTAAACCATGAAATTCTGGATGGAACTGAAACTGTAATCTCTGGTGCTTCTTGCACAACGAACTGCCTGGCTCCTATGGCTAAAACACTGCAAGATAAATTTGGTATCGTTGAAGGTTTGATGACTACAATTCATGCTTACACTGGCGACCAAAACACTTTGGATGCTCCACATGCTAAAGGTGACTTCCGTCGTGCTCGTGCAGCAGCTGAAAACATCATTCCTAACACAACTGGTGCTGCTAAAGCAATCGGTTTGGTTATCCCTGAGTTGAAAGGTAAATTGGATGGCGCGGCTCAACGTGTTCCAGTACCTACAGGTTCCCTGACTGAGTTGGTAACAGTTCTGGAGAAAAACGTAACTGCTGAAGAAATCAACGCAGCGATGAAAGAAGCTTCCGATCCTGAAACTTATGGATACACTGAAGATCAAATCGTTTCTTCCGACATCAAAGGTCTTACTTTCGGTTCTTTGTTTGATGCAACTCAAACTAAAGTTCTGACTGTTGGCGACAAACAACTGGTGAAAACTGTAGCTTGGTATGACAATGAAATGTCCTACACTGCACAATTGATCCGCACGTTGGAATACTTCGCTAAACTGGCTAAATAAGAACTTCCTTATTAGCAACATCATAGAGCGGAAACAGGTTATTGTTTCCGCTCTTTATATATCAAAATGTGCCTTAAATTCCTGTTTCGTAAAATTATAAGGGTGCGGAGGAATATGGAGATGAATAAAAAGAGCGTACGTGATATAGAACTGAATGGAAAACGGGTGTTTGTTCGTGTAGATTTTAACGTTCCGGTCGAAGACGGTAAAATTACAGATGACAAGCGTATTCGTGAAACCTTGCCAACGATTAATTACCTGATTGAAAAAGGTGCAAAAGTTATTTTGGCGAGTCACTTTGGACGTCCAAAAGGTCAGGTTGTTGAATCCATGCGTCTGACTCCTGTTGGTGTACGTTTGTCTGAACTGCTGAAAAAGCCAGTAGTTAAAGTGGACGAAGCAGTAGGCGAAGCTGTTAAAGCGAAAGTGGCTGAACTGCAAAACGGCGACGTGCTGTTGCTTGAAAATGTACGTTTCTATGCAGGAGAAGAAAAGAATGATCCTGAGTTGGCGAAGCAATTTGCTGAATTGGCTGACGTTTTCGTGAATGACGCATTCGGCGCAGCACACCGTGCTCATGCTTCCACTGAAGGTATCGCTCATATTCTTCCGGCTGTTTCCGGCCTGCTGATGGAAAAAGAATTGTCTGTTATTGGTAAAGCTCTGTCGAATCCAGATCGTCCTTTTACAGCCATTATCGGCGGTTCCAAAGTAAAAGACAAAATCGACGTGATCGACAACCTGCTGAACATTGCAGATAACGTAATCATTGGTGGCGGTTTGACTTATACATTCTTCAAAGCTCAAGGTTATGAAGTGGGTCAATCTTTGCTGGATGAATCCAAACTGGACGTAGCTCTTGGATTTATCGAAAAAGCGAAGAAACTCGGCAAAAACTTCTATCTTCCGGTGGATATTGTTGTGTCTGACGATTTCAGCGCTACGGCGAACACAGATATTGTGGATATCGACGGCATTCCTGCAGCTTGGGAAGGCGTGGACATCGGACCAAAAACACGTAAAATCTATGCAGATGTGATCAAAAACTCCAAACTGGTTGTATGGAACGGACCAATGGGCGTATTTGAAATCGAACCTTTCGCTGGTGGTACTCGTGAAGTAGCGGAAGCTTGCGCAACAACAGAAGCATACACCATCATTGGTGGCGGTGATTCTGCGGCTGCGGCTGAAAAATTCCACTTGGCTGACAAGATGGACCATATCTCCACTGGCGGCGGCGCATCTCTGGAATTTATGGAAGGCAAAGCACTTCCGGGTGTTGTTGCACTGAATGATAAATAATCAAACGCACTATGCGTGAATAAAGCTTTAGGGCACCTAATAGTTAGGAGTTGAAACCATTGAGAACACCGATTATCGCGGGTAACTGGAAGATGTTTAAAACCGTACCAGAAGCTAAAACTTTCATCGAAGAGATCAAAGGCAAAGCAGAGGTTGCAGGAGTGGAAAGCGTGATTTGCGCACCATTTACGAATCTTCCTGCTCTGGTTGAAGCAGTAAAAGGCACGTCTATTAAAATTGGCGCACAAAACCTGCACTTTGCAGAAGATGGTGCATTTACAGGTGAAATTAGCGGCGGAATGCTGAAAGATCTGGGCGTAGACTACGTTGTGATCGGACACTCCGAACGTCGTGAATATTTTAATGAAACAGACGAAACGGTGAACAAAAAGGTTCATGCGGCATTCCGTCATGACCTGACTCCAATCGTATGTGTAGGCGAAAAGCTGGAAGATCGTGAAGCTGGACAAACCAAAGAAGTTGTAAAAGTGCAAACTGTAGCAGCTTTTGCTGGTTTGGCTAAGGATCAGGCTGCACAAGTAGTTGTTGCTTATGAGCCAATCTGGGCCATCGGAACAGGCAAATCCTCCACTTCGCAGGATGCGAATGAAGTGATTTCCTATATCCGCAGTCTGATTAAAGAGCTGTATGATGAAAATACAGCAAATGCTGTACGTATTCAGTATGGTGGTAGTGTAAAACCTGAAAATGTTACTGAGTACCTGGGTCAAAGCGATATCGACGGCGCGCTCGTGGGCGGTGCCAGTCTTCAACCGGCGTCGTACATCGCGCTTGTTGAGGGGGCGAAGTAAGATGACAGCACCAAAACCGGTAGCTTTAATTATTATGGACGGGTTCGGACTGCGTGACACCGTGGAAGGCAATGCGGTTGCACAGGCCAACAAACCGAATTACGACCGGTATTTACAACAGTATCCTCATACGACGCTGACGGCTTCTGGCGAAGCAGTAGGTTTGCCGGAAGGACAAATGGGTAACTCTGAAGTGGGTCACTTGAACATCGGCGCAGGCCGTATCGTATATCAAGACTTGACTCGTATTTCGAAGTCCATCCGTGAAGGTGAATTCTACGACAATGAAACACTGGTTAAAGCAGTGCAACATGCCAAGAAGAACAACACGAAACTTCACCTGTACGGACTTCTGTCCGACGGCGGCGTGCATAGCCATATCAGCCATCTGTTCGCTATGCTGGACTTGGCGAAAAAAGAAGGCCTAACAGAAGTGTACATTCATGCTTTCATGGATGGACGCGACGTTATGCCAGACAGCGGCGTAGGCTTCATGCAGCAGCTGATCGCTAAAATTCAAGAAGTGGGCGTAGGTAAAATTGCGACTGTACAAGGACGCTATTATGCTATGGACCGCGACAAACGTTGGGAACGTGTAGAGAAATCTTACCGTGCAATCGTATACGGAGAAGGACCTCAATACACAGATCCAATGGAAGCATTGAAAGAATCGTATGAAAAATCAGTGTTCGACGAATTTGTGGAGCCAACTGTTATTGTGAAGGCTGACGGAAGTCCTGTAGGGCTGGTCGAAAGCAATGACTCTGTTATCTTCCTCAACTTCCGTCCTGACCGTGCGATTCAACTGTCTCAGGTATTTACAAACGCGGACTTCCGTGGTTTTGACCGTGGCCCGAAATGGCCTAAAGATTTGCACTTTGTTTGCCTGACGTTGTTCAGCGAAACGGTTGAGGGCTTTGTAGCTTACGAACCGAAAAATCTGGATAACACGTTTGGTGAAGTGTTGGTTCAAAACAACAAGAAGCAATTGCGTATTGCTGAGACTGAAAAATATCCGCACGTTACTTTCTTTTTCAGTGGCGGACGTGATGTGGAGCTTCCTGGCGAAACTCGTATTTTGATCAACTCGCCTAAAGTGGCTACATATGACTTGCAGCCGGAAATGAGTGCGTATGAAGTAGCGGATGCTGCTGTTAAGGAAATCGAAGCCGACAAGCATGATGCGATTATCCTGAACTTTGCCAATCCGGATATGGTTGGACACTCCGGTATGCTGGAGCCAACGATTAAGGCGGTAGAGACGACGGATGAATGTGTTGGACGTGTTGTAGATGCGGTTAAAGCCAAAGGTGGCGTGGTTATTATCATTGCCGACCATGGTAATGCGGATATGGAAATTGATGAGCAGGGACGTCCGTTCACAGCTCACACAACGAATCCGGTTCCGTTCATTTTGACTGACGAGAATATCGTTTTGCGTGAGCATGGAATACTGGCTGACGTAGCTCCAACGCTTCTGGATTTGATGCAACTTCCGCAACCTGCGGAAATGACAGGAAAATCTATGATTGCATCCCGCAAGTAAGCTTGATTTAATAAGTATAGGCTTGACCAATAAATCATGATTCACAAAGGAGATTAAGTACAAATGACTATTATTTCTGACGTGTACGCTCGCGAAGTCCTCGACTCCCGTGGTAACCCTACGGTTGAAGTTGAAGTATATCTGGAATCCGGTGCTATCGGTAGTGCTATCGTTCCTTCCGGTGCCTCCACAGGCGCTCACGAAGCTGTAGAACTTCGTGATAACGACAAATCCCGTTACCTGGGTAAAGGCGTTCTGCAAGCTGTTAAAAACGTGAACGAAATTATTGCTCCTGAAGTAATCGGCTTGGATGCTGTGAACCAAGTAGAAATCGACACGCTGATGATCAAATTGGATGGTACACATAACAAAGGTAAATTGGGTGCAAACGCAATTCTGGCAGTATCCATGGCTGTAGCTCGCGCTGCTGCTGAAGCTCTGGGCTTGCCACTGTACACTTACCTGGGCGGATTCAATGCTAAACAATTGCCAGTACCAATGATGAACATCGTTAACGGTGGCGCTCATGCCGACAATAACGTTGACGTACAAGAGTTCATGGTTCTGCCTGTAGGCGCTCCTACATTCAAAGAAGCTCTGCGTGTAGGCGCAGAAATCTTCCACAACCTGAAATCCGTACTGAACTCCAAAGGTTTGAACACAGCTGTTGGTGATGAAGGTGGTTTTGCTCCTAACTTCAAATCTAACGAAGAAGCTCTGTCCACTATTATCGAAGCGATCGAAAAAGCTGGTTACAAACCAGGTGTTGACGTATTCCTCGGTATGGACGTTGCTTCCACTGAGTTCTTCAAAGATGGAAAATATACTTTGGAAGGCGAAGGCAAATCCTTCACTTCTGCTGAGTTCGTTGACCTGCTTGCTTCTTGGGTTGATAAATACCCAATCATCACTATTGAAGATGGTTGCTCCGAAGATGACTGGGAAGGTTGGAAATTGCTCACTGAAAAATTGGGCAACAAAATCCAATTGGTTGGTGACGACCTGTTCGTAACAAACACAGAGCGTCTGGCTAAAGGTATCGATGAAAACATCGGTAACTCCATCCTGATCAAAGTAAACCAAATCGGTACGCTGACTGAAACATTCGATGCTATCGAATTGGCTAAACGTGCAGGATACACAGCTGTTATCTCTCACCGTTCCGGTGAATCCGAAGACAGCACAATCGCTGATATCGCTGTTGCAACAAATGCAGGCCAAATTAAAACAGGTGCTCCTTCCCGTACTGACCGTATTGCGAAGTACAACCAATTGCTCCGCATTGAGGATCAACTGGGTGAACTGGCTCAATACCACGGCCTGAAATCTTTCTACAACCTGAAAAAATAATATTGCGCAAAAATGCTGATGGCGTCTCTGACCCATGGTTTATGATCATGAAGTCTGAACGCTCAAAGCTTTTACGCATGAATAAAACAGGCCTACTCGCCACCGCGAGCAGGTCTGTTTTTTGTTATTATGGATGTGTATGAGAATTTATAACTTTGCAAAGGCTTAATGGCTGAGTGACTTGCTATAGCTGTTGTTATCTACTGGAAGCTGTGGTAGAATAAAAATAGTGTTTTGCGTTAATCTCCGGCTATTTATAACATGATATGTACATGTTTTCATAAAAGAGGCTGTGTTGTTTTGCAAAACAGATGTATAAGCTCAGGAGGTGGGATTTTTCATGGAAATCTTTTTGAAAGTGCTGCTCGTTGTGTTCTCGATTGCTGTTATTGCGGTTGTTTTACTGCAAAAGGGGAAAAGCGCAGGTTTGTCCGGTGCCATCTCTGGCGGTGCTGAGCATCTGTTCGGCAAGACAAAAGCTCGCGGTATGGATTTGATTTTACAACGCGCAACTGCTGTTTTGGGTGCGGGTTTCATGATCATTTCTGTTTTAGTTGCATTTTTTGCAAAATAAGATAAATATGTACCTTAAGCCTTCGTTTCGCGGGAAACGGGGGCTTTTTTTAGATTTTGGACAGGCAGGGATGCCGTCGATTAAATTCGTGTATACTAGGGTATGAGTATATTAAGAGCCTTGTATCAGGAGCAAGGACATGCGGATTTTATTACTGAAAATTAAAGGTCACCCGAGGTGGACAATATTATGATAACAGAGCAACAACTACTCGATTTTATGCGCGAGACCGCATACAAACCCATGACTTACCAGGAGCTGGAGCAGCATTTTGATATTAAGGATGCCGAAGATTTCCGTGAATTTCTTAAGCTTTTGAATGCCTTGGAGGAAGAGGGGAAAATTCTGCTGACCCGCACAAACCGTTATGGCGTGCCGGAACGGATGGATTTGCAGCGTGGGCGTTTGCAGGCTCATGCCAAGGGATTTGCTTTTTTGATTCCAGAGGACCGGGAGCACCCGGATGTATATATTCATGCTAACGACTTAAAGAGTGCGATGAATGGAGATACGGTACTGGTAAGAGTGACGTCGAAGGGACCTGCGGGTGGCCGATTAGAAGGCGAAGTTGTGCGGATCGTGAAGCGCGCAGTGCTTCAAGTAGTAGGCGTGTTTCAGAGCCACGAAGCATACGGTTTTGTTTTGCCGGATGATAAGCGCATTAACCGGGATATTTTCATTCCAAAGGATAGCTTCAACGGAGCTGTGAACGGGCAAAAGGTCGTTGTGCGCATTGTGAGCTATCCAGAAGGACGAGCTGCGGCGGAAGGCGAAGTGTTGGAGGTTTTGGGTCATAAGGATGATCCAGGCGTTGACATTTTGTCCGTTATTCGCAAGCATCAGCTTCCGGAAGCTTTTCCAGATGAAGTGACAGAGGAAGCCGAGAATGCTCCCGACGCGATTACAGAAGAAGAGATTGTACGTCAGGGGCGGCGCGATCTGCGTGATAAGATCATTGTTACCATTGATGGTGAGGATGCCAAAGACCTGGATGATGCTGTAAATGTAGAGCGCTTGCCGAACGGAAATTACCGTCTGGGCGTTCATATTGCCGACGTAGGTTATTATGTGCGTGAGAACTCCAAGCTGGATCAGGAGGCATATAACCGCGGTTGTAGCGTGTATTTGGTTGACCGTGTCATTCCTATGCTTCCACATCGACTTTCAAACGGAATATGTTCTTTGAATCCACAGGTGGATCGACTGACTTTATCCTGTGAGATGGAATTCAATGAGCATATGAAGGTTGTAAAGCATGATATTTTCACCAGTGTGATTAAAACGAAGGAACGGATGACGTACACTAACGTTCGCAAAATCCTCGAAGAGGAAGATGCTGAACTGATGGAACGGTACAAGGATCTGGTTGATGTATTCGGCACGATGAAGGAATTGGCATTGAAGCTGCGTGCTAATCGAATGCGCCGAGGTGCAGTTGATTTTGATTTTGATGAAGCCAAAGTGATTGTTGATGATGAAGGTAAAGCTGTCGATATTGTGAAGAGGGATCGTACGATAGCTGAACAAATTATTGAAGAGTTTATGTTGGCGGCCAATGAAACGGTAGCTGAACATTTCCATTGGCTCAAAGTACCTTTCTTGTACCGGATTCATGAGGACCCAGATCCAGAGAAGCTGCAAAACTTTATGGCTTTCGCAGCTAATTTTGGGCATCAGATCAAAGGTAGAGGGAATTCCATTCATCCGCGTGCACTGCAAACGTTGCTGGAAGACATTCAGGGTACGAAGGAGCAAACCGTGCTTAGCACGATGATGCTGCGTTCGATGAAGCAGGCAAAGTATGATGCGGAGTCGACAGGACATTTTGGATTGGCAGCGGAGTATTACTCTCATTTTACATCGCCGATCCGTCGTTACCCTGACTTGGTGATTCACCGTGTCATTCGTGAGGTATTGGAGAATGGCGGGGCTTTAACAGCCGAGCGTCAGGAATATTTGACTGCACGTATGCCTGATATTGCGCAGCAATCTTCCGAGCGTGAGCGTGTAGCTGTGGATGCAGAGCGTGATACAGAGCAGATGAAAAAGGCTGAGTACATGCTGGATAAGGTCGGCGAGGAATTCGAGGGAATCATCAGCAGTGTAACCAGCTTCGGAATGTTCATTGAGCTCGACAATACAGTGGAGGGTCTGACGCGTCTGAGTGCGCTTACGGATGACTATTATCATTTTGACGAGCAGCATATGGCGTTGATCGGCGAACGCACCTCCAAGGTGTTCCGCATTGGAGATGAGGTTAAGGTTCGGGTCGCACGTGTGAACATGGAAGATTACACAATTGACTTTGAACTTGTCGATATGAAGCAACGGCAACGCCGTGAACGGACGGGCGGTACAGGACAAGGCGGAGACTTTGCGCGTGGCGAGAGCCGTGGTAAAGGCAAAGGCCGCGAAGGGCGTGACCGCAAGGGCGGCAAGGACAAGGCTGGCAGGGAGCGTAAAGGCGGTCGTGATGCTGCCGGGAAGCCTAAAGAAGCTGGTTCAGGCGTAGGTGGCGGAGGTATTAGCACCGCAGGTCGTTCAGGGCGCGGCGGTGGAAACGGAGCTGGAGCCGGCTCAGCTAGCAGCTTCGGCTTTGGCAGTGGCAAGGGCGGGTATAACTCGCCAGCATCCGGGGCAAGCAAGCGTCGGAAGAAGACGTCTGCCAGCGGTATTTTCATCGGGGGAGCAGCTACACCAGGTAGTGATGCCAGACCAAACGGTGAAGGCGCAGCACGTCGCAAGCGGAAGAATAAGGGCGGAAGTGGCGGCAATAGCACCGCGGGCTTTGTGCGGAAAAAGAAGAAGTAGGTAGCTAGAGCTTACTTACTTTGAAGGCTGGAGCTTTCATTGCAGTGTATGAAGCTGATTTGAAGCATAGGTATACGTGCGGTTTCTGTCTGCTGTATTGGATGGAAGCCGCTTGGTTCTAAGTGTGATATAAGTGCAGTTAGAAATGTAGAAGGCTTGACCTTTCTTGCTTTTACCATCTGAAATTTGTTACAATATATTTCTAGGTGGCTCTTTGTAGCCGGATTTTGATGCCTGGATTTAAAGAGTGAATTACGTTATTCATAAGGAGTGGTATTCATGGGTAAGAAGGCAGACGGGAAAGTGCTCGCCCAGAACAAAAAAGCTTCCCATGACTATTTTATTGAGGACACTTACGAGGCGGGCATGGTGCTAACGGGAACAGAAATTAAGTCTCTACGGAATGGTCGCTCTAATATAAGTGATGCATTTGCTACGATCCGTAATGGCGAAATTCATATTCACAATATGCATATCAGTCCTTTTGAGCAAGGTAATCGTAATAATCCTACTGATCCGACGCGTACGCGTAAGCTACTGTTGCATAAAGAGCAGATTCGCAAACTTATCGGATTGTCCAAACAGGAAGGCTACACGATTGTTCCGTTAAAGATTTATGTTCGAAATGGTTATGCCAAGCTTTTGCTCGGACTGGGTAGAGGTAAAAAGCAGTATGATAAACGTGATGCTGCCGCTAAACGCGATGCACAACGTGATATCCAACGTGCTTTACGTGAGAAGCAGAAAATTGCGAGATAAGTTATTGTATTATTGGTTATGGTACAAATTACGTGGAGAAGTTACTTGTTCCTGTAATGGTGCTATTTTATAAGGCTTAAATGGCTTCATTTCGTTTCGTAATGACCTGTAATATGGTATACTAACGAAGTAGTCAATTTTAAAGCTTTTAACTTTGTTCGAGTGTTGAATCTTAGAATTCAGCTTTTGATATTATGCATGCTTATGCTCCGGTATTTCCGGATTTATCCGTGGAGCCCTTTTATAATAAGGGGGCGTTTATGGATTCGACGGGGATAGTTCGAGCATGGGTAGCGGGTAGTGGGGACGCGTCCGCTTCATCAACGCTAAAGCCTATTAAACGGCAAACAACAAAACAACTACGCTTTCGCAGCCTAAGAAACTGTGTGCGTGCTTCTACTCTGCATCGCCCATGTGACAGGGATAGGGGCTAACAAATAGTGGGATACGCTGTCTCATCTCCGCCTGCGGTGAGCTGAAGAAGATAATCAGGCTGACCCAACGTATAGCCGGTTACGGGGCGATACTCGGGTGACATCAAAACTGTGACTACACCCGTAGAAGCTTATGTGTCGTTATCTTCGGACAGGGGTTCGACTCCCCTCGCCTCCATTTGAGTAAGACAAGAAAGCCATCAGCCCGTGATTCTGGTTGGTGGCTTTTTATTATGGCTCTAGTAATTGAGTTGAAAGGTTTTACACAACTTGTAGCTTAAAGGTGTCTCTAAGTGTTCTGGCTGCTTTTCTTTTCGAAAAAGTATTGACACGGATAGAAAAGTATTATATCTTTATATCAAGATAAATAAATTAAAGATAAAAGTGATCATAAAATTTTGAATAGGGAGGTATATACATGATTACCATTTTAGAAAGAATTAATCAGCTTGCAAAAAAAGCGAAAGAAGTTGGGTTGACTGAAATTGAAAAAATGGAACAAACCGATCTTCGCAAAGAATACCTTCAAATCTTTCGGGGCTCTGTACAAAGCATTCTCTTGAATGCTACGATCTATGATCCGAATGGAGATGATGTTACTCCTGAAAAACTTAGAAAAGAACAGGCTCGAGTCGCTAAGCAATAGATTTAATTTTATTTAATATCTCTAATTTAATAATCTTAAAATAATATAATATGGAGAGTGATTCTTATGTTGGCAAGTGGATTGTTATTGATACGTTTGGTGGTTGGATTATTATTGGTGGGGCATGGAGCGCAGAAGCTTTTTGGGTGGTTTGGCGGCTATGGTCCAAAGGGTACGGGCGGTTGGATGGAATCGATTGGCATTAAGCCCGGAGTATTCATGGCAGTGGCTGCTGGGTTGATGGAATTGTTGGGAGGAGCTCTATTTGCTGTGGGATTGCTCACTCCACTGGCTGCATTGTTGATTACGGCGACTATGCTCGGAGCAATTTTCAAAGTACATGGCCAAAACGGGATCTGGGCAACGGCTAATGGCTATGAATATCCGCTAGTTCTTATTGCAGTTGTAATCGGTATTGCGTTGACAGGAGCAGGTTCATATTCCATTGATGCAATACTTAGATAAAACATGATGTTTAGGTCATTAAAAGTCATCAATAACAAAAAATAAAGGTTCCTACGATTAAAGGAGGGTTTCATATGTCACTTCAAACTACAGGTATCCATCATATTACTGCTTTTGCCGGTAATCCGCAGGAAAATGTCGACTTCTATGCCGGCGTCCTGGGACTTCGGTTAGTGAAGAAAACGATCAACTTCGATGCTCCTGAGGTTTACCACTTGTACTTTGGCAACGATGCAGGGAGTCCTGGAACGATCATTACCTTTTTTCCTGCACCAGGAACTCCCAAAGGGCGAATCGGAGGAGGCCAGGTGGGCATAACCTCGTATGTAGTACCCCCAGGTTCACTTGATTTTTGGCAGCATCGTTTGCAAAGCTTGGATATTCAAGTTACGAAAACGAGCCGTTTTTCTGAACAATATCTTCAATTCGAGGATAATGAGGGTTTACGTCTTGAGCTTGTTGAACGTGAAGAGGGAGCGAATAGTACTTGGTCTTACGGTGGCATTTCAGCCGATAAAGCAATTAAGGGGTTTGGAGGTGCCGTGCTATTTAGTGTCAATCCACAGAGAACGATGGATGCATTGGAGAGCATACTCGGATTTACGAAAATCGCTGAAGACGCCGAATATGCGCGTTATCAGTCCGTAGGAGAAATCGGCAACATCGTGGATGTCCCACTCGCCAAAATAGGTCTAGGCTTTGGTGGAGCAGGCACGGTACATCACATTGCATGGCGTGCAAAAGACTTCGAACAACATGAAGAATGGAGAAGCGCAGTCCAGCATTATGGCTATCAGCCGACTCCAATCATAGACCGCCAATATTTTAATGCTATATATTTCAGAGAAGCGGGCGGCATCCTATTTGAAATTGCTACAGATCCACCGGGATTTGCTAACGATGAACCTGCTGAATCTATGGGGCAGAAATTAATGCTACCAGAGTGGTATGAACCGCAACAGGCTCAAATCGAGGCGAATCTGCATCCTATTAAAGTGAGAACATTAACTGGAAAACAACAGTAAACGAAACGGCTATTGTTTCGCCCCCAGAGGAAACAGGATTAAACCTACTTTGACAAAATTGGTCATAGTGGGTTTTCATTTTTTCGAGTGCTCCAGATGAACCTCCCCCCAATCATACATACTGCGCAATATGGGGACGAAATTTGCTCCGTGAGCTGTTAGCGAGTATTCAACACGGGGAGGGATTTCTTTGAATACTTCCCGATGCACAAACCCGTCTTCTTCTAATTCTCTTAGCTGCTTGGTTAACATCGCTTGTGTGATATCAGGAAAGGCGCGTTTAATCTCACCGAATCTTCTGGTACCACGGGACAGAAACCATAAAAGCACTATTTTCCATTTGCCTCCAATGATTTTCTGAACCTTTGTTAAGGGGCAATCTGTAAAATGATTCAGATTCTCACTCATTTATTCCATCTCCTCCTCGTTTGTATCCCAGAAAACCCTATGAAATCAATTAGTATGATTTTTGATAGTATCTACTATAAATATGCCTACTTGTTGTTTCGATACCTTTGGCTTAACATTACATTAGCATTAAGGCTTTGACAAGCCATATGGAAATATTCTGGGGGCGAAGAAGATGAACATTAATATTCTATACGGTCACCCTTATCCTAAGAGCTTTAACAAAGCGATTTTGGAGCAGGTGATCGCTCATCTAAACGTACGAGGGGCGAATGTTAAGGTAAAAGACTTAATCCAAATGTCATTTAATCCGACGGTAGGCTTAAAGGATTTAGAGGCTAAGGTCACAAACGTATTGCCAGAGGAGATAGTAAAAGAACAGGAGGATTTATTGTGGGCAGATGCCTTGATTATTATTTCACCGGTATGGTGGGGCGGATTTCCCGCTGTTATTAAAGGATATATAGATAGAGTGTTCACAACAGGACTCATACGCTCTTCTGATGGTGTATATGGGCTTGAGGGCAAGAGGGCCTACTCGATTTTTACAACAGGATCGTCAGAAGACTATATTCGTATATCACGTCAGAAAGATATGCTCTACGCGGCGAACGATAATTTGTTTGGGTTCGCTAAGTTTTCGGATGCTGAGATTAAGCTTCTTTACTCGGTGCCGCGTGTAACCTTGGAGGAACGAAAAGCAATGCTGTTGGATGTCAATCGATTTGTCGATCGTATTTTTGATATGAGACCGGGAGAGGGGGGCAGTACGAGGGATAGCCTTTCTCTTCAAGCTTTGGAGCATGATTTGGCTAGCCATTAGATTATGTAAACTGAAGGGTGTTACTTTGGAAAAATGAAGAACACCCTTATGGGTGTTTTTTCGTTAGATTTCCCGGTGTTACCCGTGTAATATTTTGCTTGATAGACTTAATTTTCTCCTCAGTAAAGACTCCTGAATCCAGCAGGTCCAGAATGGAGAGCACGCCGCCGCGAGAACCCCAGCTGCCTTCTTCAATGACCTGGAAGGATACCCACCAAGTCGGGGATGGTTCCGGTACGCCAAGTACTTGAGTCAAACTGCCAAGAATATTTTCAAGCACTTTTTTGCGAACGTCGTTAGGCCAGTCACCATCCATCACCAGAACATTGATAGTAATTACATCACGTTCTGGCTGATCCGACAGCAATTGCCCGCCAATTGCCATGTAATCTATTGGACGTTCAGTGAAATGGACCTGAAACCCTTCTCTTGCTGGCGGACAATATTGACCTACCTCTGGAACGAGAACTGCATCCGTCAAACCTTCTGCCAAAAGACGACGCTGTTCAAGCGTTATGCGGCCTGCTTGATAATTTACATTGATCATGGTCATGGTCTGATATCTCCTTATTGAGGTTTAACTAAGCGATGTCTTGGAATTCTTTATGATATCTGTATCCAAGGCTTCATCTTGGCAAACTCATTGGTATTTGTTGATATCGTTAATATAAAATGGTGATAAGCCCTTGTCAACACTAATTATTATAATAATATATATTTATATAATATATTGATTAGATGTGAAGCTAGTTTAAATGGGCTATAATTATGTCTAGTCTAATGAAAGCATGACATACTACAGAGATTTGCTAGAGGTACTAGGAGGCATAATTTACAATGGCGAGACAGTCAGGAAAAACCAATACAATGTTTGCGGTATTAGGCATTCTGAGTCTGGGTCCTCATACCGGTTATGATATAAAGCAACATATGGAGCAGAGCACTAGTTATTTTTGGAATGAGAACTATGGTCAGATCTATCCCAGCCTTGCAGAGCTACTGGATCGAAAAGATATTGCAGTCGAGGTCATTCGACAGAAAGGCAAGCCTGACAAGAAACTCTACAGCATTACCGATCAGGGAAGGCACACGTTGTCAGACTGGCTTTCTCAGCCAATGGAGCATGTGGTGATGCTTAAAAAAAATGAGCTGCTGTTGAGGGTGTTTTTTGGCGGCAATTCTTCGCCTGAAACGATTATAAAGCACATACAGGAGTATAAAGAAAAGCTAGTGGAAAGCTTGCATATTTTTGAAGAACTTGAACGTTGGCTTATCAACGTAGAGCATAAAGACCATAACCACAAATATTGGATGATCACAATGAGCTATGGTAAGAGTCAGTTTAGCAGTTTAATTAGTTGGTGCGATGATAGCATTAAAATATTGAGTTCTTAGCAGTAGGTAAAAACTCATATGTAATGAATAATCAGAAAGCATGCTGAACTATCATGAGGAATAGAAAACTAGTAACGACAATTCTTGTCGTCTTCTCCGCATAGGGCCTTGACTCCTCCATAAAGCTGCTTTGCCAAGTTGGGCTCGCACCTTTATGGAGGAGTTTTTTTATCCCGTAAGGAGGATGCAATTATTCCACCAGCTTTTCAGACTTCACTAGCATTTCTCGTAATACGTGAGCGACTCGACTTTTCCGGTTCGCTGCTTTCCTTTTTATCAAGTGTAATGATTTTTTGTATGCATGAGTATTGCTTTGATCGTAGAACTGCTTGGCTGCAATGCGTAGTGTTCTTCTTAATAACAGTGCTGATGAGCGTGTTAACCTAGAGCGGAATCCCCTGCGCAATACCCGCAATGTATTTTTGTAGGTCTCGAAATCCTCGGATGGAGGGATAAGGGCAAATAAATTCAACGAGGAGTCATTGAAACCGTAGGTTTCATACATGATCCTCAGATTTTCCGTATTTAAGACGTTTCCTCTGAGATAGGTTGGATGTTCCTGATGATACCCGACCACCTCTTTGATGCAATAAAAAGGGATCTTCAAGCGATGCAGTCTATAGCCAAGGTCCCAGTCCTCGAGTCCATAGAGCACAAACCGTTCATTGAAACCTCCAATACGAATCAAGTGACTGCGTCTGATGGCTACACAACGAGTAACCAGCAGCATCCAGGGGGCTACGTCCGTTGAGGCAAATTGTTTCTGCGTATTCGGAGGAACCCTTGTGGGACTAACTACTTTAGACAGTGCACCCGTTTGGTGAAGGATATCTTCTGGGGTTATGATCGGAGTAATTTCGCTCGCTGCTTCATAGTCAGCATTCCATAAGTTGGATTGGGTAAGTATGTTGCGACATTGTTCTTTTTCTTCAGGAGAAAAGTCAGGGTAATAATGGGTAAAAGCATCGTCCCACGAGTGAGGAATGCCTGAAAGCACGGACTTGGGATATTTACGGTGATAACGACTCACAATCCTAATGAATTCCGGTAATACTACAAAGTCAGCGTCGCAGAAGATGATGTACAGCCCCTTTGCACGGCGCAGCCCCAAATTTCGAACGGCAGATCGACCGCGTTGTTCCGGGTGTGACACATAGATAAGAGGATAGGATGCTTTGAAGCCTTCGACCATTTCTTTCGTTCCGTCTGTAGAACCGTCATCAGCTACAATGACTTCAAATAGTTGCTTTGGATAGGTTTGTGTCTCAAATGAAGCGAGTGTAAGCAACAATTGCTGGACTCGATTATAGGTTGGAATGATGACGCTGTAGCGGATAGCCAATATGATCTCCCCCCCACCATTTTTATTAGTGAACGTATGAACAAGATAAATAATAACAATGTATTCAAGGATTTTAGCCTGGTCTAGTCAAACATCCCTCAAGGTTCGAAACAGGCTTGGTCTTATCGCGGAAGTTAAGGTGGGAGTTCTGTATTTTCTGCTAATTTGCAGGTACGTTCAGTGGTGTTATGTATGTGTAATCATGGTATTATGCATAGAGATGTAAAGTAAAAGCGAGGGCGCTTCCCATCCGTTGAAAGCCCCCCTTAGCATACAGAAACAAACAAGAGATGAAATGGGCAAGTTATGGTAAACTATATGGAGTTATAGAAGACCTGAAAGAGGAGTACTATATGACACAATTTGTCTATAAGCAAATTATTGACGATCTCAAGATGAAAATCTTTGCGGGAAAGTTTGCAGATATGAGATTGCCAGATGAACGTAGTCTTAGTGAGACTTACCAGGTTAGTCGTAGTTCAATTAAACGTGCTCTGACTAAAATGGAGAGTGTCGGAATTATTTTCAAAAAACAAGGTTCCGGGACATTTATTAATCCATTATACATAAGAAATGAATCTATCTTTAACTACGAAGGCTCTAATCTAGGGGTCACTGATAATTTTCAAATGCATGGTAAAAAGCCTAAGATCAAAGTATTGAGTTTTGAGGTCATTCCGCCAACAGAAGAATTACAGCGCGATTTGTTCTTGGAGACTCATGATTTTGTTTACAAAATTGTCCGCTTACGTCTGTTTGATGATGATCCTTTTATGATTGAAACAGGCTATATTCCCATTAAAATTGTCCAGAATTTAAATCAGACAATTATCGAGGGGTCCATTTTTAATTATTTGGAGGACTCGCGGAACTTGGCCGTCACCAAATCTTTTTTATCCATTTTTGCAGAACCGTCTCAAGAGAATGATCAAAAGCTGCTACATTTAAATGAAAATGAGCCTGTAGGTATTATGGAAGGTGTGTTCTTTTTAGATAACGGTACGCCATTTGAGTTTTCTCATATGCGATTTCATTACAAATATTTAAAATTTAATACCTTTGTATCGGTTCACTAATGATAAGACTGGAGAATTCTCCGGTCTTTTTTTTATAATTTTGAGAAAAGGATTGGAGCCTGCGATTGCAACGTTTATTACAAATTTTATTGGTTTATACTTCTATATATTTTAATGTAAGAGCTTTTTTACTGTCTTTTTAATTTATATTTCATAGTATGTTCAAAATTTCACAAAATTGGACCGTATCACTTGTGAAAAAGGTTGAATTTAATCGGCGCGGCGTTATGATGTACATGTAGATGAAATTTCCGGAAATAAATTACAAACAATACTACTTAGGGAGTGGACACCATGTCATTATCACCCGTGTTAGCAGATTATTCATCTAAAACATATTTAGAAAAACTTGATGCATATTGGCGTGCAACGAACTACATTTCGGTAGGTCAGCTTTATTTAAAAGATAATCCTTTGTTGAGAGAGCCTTTAAAAGATTCAGATGTGAAGGTTAAGCCTATTGGACACTGGGGCACAATTCCAGGACAAAACTTTATTTATGCACATCTAAATCGTGTTATTAATAAATATGATTTGAACATGCTTTACATTGAGGGCCCTGGTCACGGCGGTCAGGTTATGGTTTCAAATTCATATCTGGATGGAAGTTACACCGAAATCTATCCGCAAATTACGCAAGATATCCCAGGTATGAAGAAATTGTTCAAACAATTCTCTTTCCCTGGCGGTATTGCTTCACATGCTGCTCCTGAAACACCTGGATCTATCCATGAAGGTGGAGAATTAGGCTACTCCCTTTCTCATGGTGTAGGTGCCATTCTGGATAATCCTGATCTGATTTCGGCTGTTGTTATTGGTGATGGCGAAGCTGAAACGGGTCCATTAGCCGCTTCGTGGTTCTCTAACAGATTTATCAACCCGATCACGGATGGTGCAGTGCTGCCAATCTTGCACTTGAATGGCTTTAAGATTAGTAACCCAACGATTATGTCTCGTCAATCGAAAGAAGAATTGACCTCATACTTTAAAGGTTTGGGCTGGGAGCCATTCTTTGTTGAAGGTGAAAATCCGGATCACATGCATCCAGAAATGGCGAAAGTATTGGATACGGCCATCGAGAAAATTGAAGCTATTCAAAAGAATGCGCGTGAAAATAATGATCTTACTCGTCCAGCGTGGCCGATGATTGTATTCCGTTCACCTAAAGGCTGGACGGGTCCAAAGGAATGGGACAACGTGCCGAATACAAATTCATTCCGTGCCCATCAGGTTCCAATTCCGGTTGATCAAAAAAATATGCAGCACGCACCTGCTTTGTTAGAATGGTTGAATAGCTACAGACCAGAGGAATTGTTCGACGAAAACGGTCGTTTAAACTCTGAGCTTGCTGAAATTCTGCCCACAGGCGATAAACGTATGGGAATGAACCCTGTTGCGAATGCGGGGAACCTCATTAAAGACTTGAAATTGCCGGATTTCCGTAACTATGCGCTGGATAATTCCGTACCTGGTAAAGTGATTGCGCAAGATATGTCGGTTTTAGGGAAATACGTTAAAGATGTGGTTGTCTTAAATGAACAAAATCGTAATTTCAGAATCTTCGGACCGGATGAAACAATGTCTAATCGCTTGGCTCCTGTTTTTGAAGTAACCAAACGCCAATGGATGGACCAAATTATTGAACCTAATGATGAATTTTTGTCGTCCTATGGCCGCGTAATTGACTCCCAATTATCCGAACACCAAGCTGAAGGATTGCTGGAAGGTTATGTGTTAACTGGTCGTCATGGTTTCTTTGCAAGTTACGAAGCTTTCCTGCGTGTGGTTGACTCAATGATCACCCAACACTTTAAGTGGCTGCGTAAAGCAACGGATCAAGGATGGCGTGCAGATATCCCATCATTGAATGTCGTAGCAACTTCAACGGTGTTCCAACAGGATCATAATGGGTATACACACCAAGATCCAGGTTTGTTAGGTCATTTGGCTGATAAAAAACCGGAATTTATTCGGGAGTATCTGCCAGCGGATGCCAATTCCTTGTTGGCTGTTTTCGACACTATTTTAAACGACCGTCAAAAGATCAATTTGATTGTTTCGTCCAAACACCCACGTCCACAATGGTTTAGTGCTGATGAAGCGAAAGAATTGGTGGATAAAGGGTTGAAGATCATTGACTGGGCAAGTACAGATCAAGGTGGAGAACCTGACCTTGTCATTGCTTCTGCTGGCACAGAACCAACGATTGAAAGTTTAGCTGCAATTTCTATTTTGCATGAAAAACTGCCTGAATTGAAGATTCGGTACATCAACGTGGTAGATTTGCTGAAACTGAGAAGTCAAAAGCTAGACCCGCGTGGATTATCTGACGCCGAGTTTGATCATTTTTTCACAAAGGATAAACCAGTAGTTTTCGCTTTCCATGGTTACGAAGGTCTGATCAAAGATTTGTTCTTTGATCGTCACAATCATAATTTACGTGTACATGGTTACCGTGAGAACGGCGATATTACGACACCATTTGATATGCGTGTATTGAATCAAATGGATCGTTTTGACTTAGTGAAGGAAGCTGTTCTAAACTTACCTGACGCTGGGAAGTACACAAATATTGTGGATGAAATGGATGCTACGGTTAAGAAACATCATCAATTCATTCGCGAAGAGGGTATTGACTTGCCAGAGGTAGAGAACTGGGTATGGAAAGGCTTGAAATAAAAATTAAGACGCTTCAACTTTGTGTTGGACAACCAAGCAATTCAGCATGAAGTGGATTATATGATTTGGTAGTGGTATACAAGTGCCTGACTCCTTGACTTCAAGTATGATTTCAACGGGGATCAGGCACTTTTTGATGTAGCATACAGAGAATTTAATAGGAAAGTCACGAACTGGTGGGTAATAAGTATAGGAGGAACCGAGTCATTCGCTGTATTTTTCTGAGCATTAAAGGCGTTACGGTATAAGAGAATAGTAAGGGAGGCTGTTAATATGAACGAGCCAATTCCGGCGAAGGTATTGAATGATGGTACTAAGGTGCCTGTGATTGGGTTTGGAACTGCTGGATTGAAGGGTGCAGATGGAGTAACAGCGATAGCCAGCGCGATTGATGCAGGTTATCGTCTAATTGACACAGCATTCAACTATGAAAATGAGGGTGCTGTCGGGAAAGCGATCCGGCAGAGTTCTGTGCCCAGAGAAGAATTGTTGATTTGCTCCAAACTACCGGGTCGTCGACATGTTTATCAAGAAGCCATTGTAACGATCGAAGAGTCATTATACAGAGGAGGTCTGGACTATTATGATCTGTATCTGATCCATTGGCCGAATCCCCAAATTGATCGTTATGTTGAAGCTTGGCAGGCGTTAATTGAGGCGAAGAAAAGGGGCTATATTCGTTCCATCGGGGTCTGCAATTTTCTGCCCGAGCATAATGAACGTTTAATTCGGGAAACAGGTGTCACGCCGAGCTTAAATCAAATTGAATTGCATCCATTGTTTAATCAGGAACATCAGCGTGCAAAGGATGCTGAACAGGGCATCGTGACGGAATCGTGGAGCCCCTTGGGTCGTGGTCACAGTATGCTGGAGAATGAAGAGATTGGGAAAATTGCTGCTGCTCATGGTAAAACGAATACACAAGCGATTTTACGTTGGCATATCCAACTTGGAGCAATCCCGATCCCGAAGGCCTCTTCTTTAAATCACCAAACGGAGAATTTGGATATTTTTGATTTTGAGTTGTCTCCAGAGGAAATGAACATGATTTCGGCATTTAGCAGTGAGGATGGACGGATATGGGGGCAGGACCCCAAGTCCTATGAAGAACTATAATCAAGACAATAAAATAAAAGGGTTCAAAAATCTGTAGCGGGTTTTTGGACCCTTTGCTTTTATCATAAAACGAACACACATCCGAAAGTGATCAGTGGGTCAGTATATAGAGCTATAATGAACATTTTTTACTGGATTTGATGTATGATATGGTGGAATGTAGTCCTTTCGAAGGAGGTCATCATGGGAATTTTGTCGAGGTTTAGGGATATTATGAAAATGAATGTTAACGCCTTAATGGATAAGGTGGGAGATCCGGAGAAAACCATTAACGATTATATGCGGAATTTGAACAGTGATCTAGGCAAGGTGAAAGCGGAGACGGTATCAGTATTGGCTGATGAGAGAAGGGCGAAAAGAGCACTGGATGAATGCAAAGCCGGGATCAAAAAGCTCCAGCATTATGCCAGTAAGTCTGTGGAAGCTGGTAATGAAGAGGAAGCTCGAAAGTTTCTGGAGAGAAAAGGTTTGCAAGCGGAGAAATTGGAACAATTACAAACGTCCTATGATGTAGCTTCGACAAACGCCGTAAATATGAAGATAATGCAGGAGAAGTTGGTGTCCGATATGGGGCAACTAGAAGCGCGGCACGCTGAACTTAAAGGGAAGATGGCGGTTGCCAAAGCACAGCAAACCTTGAATTCTATCGGCAACGGGAATTCTGCTTTTGAGGTTATGGAAGAGCAGGTGAACAGAGCGTATGATGAAGCGATGGCTATAGCCGAGCTTCGGGCAGGAACGAAGGACGACCTGGATGCCTTATTTGCACAATACGAGAAGAGTACGAATACAGAAGATGAATAACAAGTATCTACATGAAGAGGTGAGCAGATGCCGGTTATCGAATACAAATGCCCCAACTGCGGCAGCGGTATGGTCTTTGACAGTGAGACAGGGAGGTTATCCTGTCATAGTTGCGGAAGAGAGGACAATATCGAATCTATTCCTGATCCTCTGATAAATCGTATTTTTTCGGAGGATGAGGCTCATGAGTATCATTGTAATAACTGCGGAGCCGTGATTATGACCGAAGTGGAGACGAGTGCAACGGTGTGCAGCTTTTGTGGTTCTGCCGTGGTTCTCGGGGATCGACTGACTGGGAAGCTGGCTCCAGCGCAGGTTATTCCTTTTTCAATCAGTAAGGAAGAAGCCATAGCTGCTTTCAAAAAATGGTGCAAGAATGGCCGTCTGACGCCGAATCGGTTCATGATAGCAGACCGAATCAAGGGAATAACCGGGATGTATGTGCCTTTCTGGTTATATGAATTACATAATAAAATTGAGGTTCAAGGTGAAGGTACCCAAGTTCGAACCTATACGAGTGGAGACTACGAATATACGGAAACGAAGCATTTTGATGTATATCGGAAAATCCGTTTGAATTATGTAAAGGTTCCGATTGATGCTGCGGAGAAAATGAACGACGAGTTGATGGATAAATTGGAGCCATTTCCATACGATCAGCTAAAACCCTTTAAAACGCCATATCTAGCAGGTTATATTGCGGAGAAGTACAGTTATAACGAAGAAGAGCTTTTCCCGCGAGTTAAAGAAAAAGTGAAGGAATATATTGATGCTTATATTCATTCTACGGTGTCAGTGTATACGGCCGTGAGTTATACGGAAAAGCAAGTTGATACTACATTAAAACAAGCGGATTATGTCCTGCTCCCGGTGTGGGTCATACACTATGACTATAATCAATTGGAGCATACGTTTGCTATGAACGGACAGACGGGCAAGGTAGTCGGTAAGCCTCCGATTAGCAAGTTCAAAGTGACGGCTTGGTTTGCAGGCATTTTCGGCATTACTCTCTTCTCATTAAGGTTAATTACTTGGTTGATGATGGGAGGGGAATTCTATTGAAAAAGCATAGAGCCATTGTAGCCGTTTTGTTATTCTTTGCTGTTTTTCTGGCGGTTCCTATGGAAATGAAGGGCGAACCAGCTACGACAGAAATGAAGCCATTGATTTATGATGAAGCGGGTTTGCTCAATCAGGAAGAGTATGATGTGTTGAACGCTATGGCTAATCAATACGGAGCGGAAAGAGAAACGGACATTATTATTTATACTACCCTTAATCCCGACAATATGGATGTTATGAAGATGACGCAGGACTTTTATGATGACCATGGTCCGGGGTATGACAGAGCTCATGGGAACGCGGTTATTTTAACGATGGATATGAGAAATAGAGAGGTGTACTTGGCCGGATTTTATAAGGCAGAACGGTATCTGGATGATGACAGGCTTACTAAAATACGCCATGAGATTAGCCCGGATCTGACGAACGGCAACTATGGGCTGGCATTTCAAAAGTATATTCTAGGCGCGCACAAATATTTGGCGATCCGTCCAGGGGTGAACCCAGACAGTATATTTTTTAAAGGCTGGCTTCATTTGGCGGTTGCACTGGGATTGGCAGCGATGATCGTGGGTAAAATGGTTTCCAATTCTGGCGGTCGGGTTACGGTAAATCGGCAAACCTACGAGGATGCGAACGCCTCAGGAGTTCTGGAGCATCGAGATCAGTATCTTCACACAACGACAACAAGACGGAAGATTGAAAAGAGCAGCAGTAGCAGCAGCTCAGGCGGTGGTGGCGGAACTACCAGCGGCGGTCATTCGCATAGCGGCAGCAGAGGATCATTTTAACTGGGGATTTTGCAAAAATCCAATAAGCGACTTTCAATGAACAATATATAGATCGAAATGGTCTAGTTCGTCTATATATTGCACTTTGGAGCGACTGGAATCGAATTTTGCAAAATCCTGAATGGAAAGGATGGATACAGTATGGGATTCTTCAGAAATCAATTTGCAAATGTTGTAGAGTGGGAAGAATTTAGAGATGATATGATTTTCTGGAAGTGGAGTAATCGTGAAATTAAAAAAGGAAGTAAGTTAATTATCCGCTCCGGTCAAGATGCGATTTTTGTAAATAACGGCAAAATAGAGGGTGTTTTTGAGAATGAAGGGTCATATAACATGGACTCTGACATTATTCCATTTCTATCCACCTTAAAAGGGTTTAAATTTGGTTTTAACAGTGGTATGAGGGTAGAGGTCTTATTCGTTAATACGAAGGAGTTTACTGTCAAATGGGGGACGCAGAATCCGGTGCTGATCCCGACTCCCCAGCTGCCAGGCGGTATGCCGATCCGTGCCAATGGCACATTTAATTTTAAAGTGAACGATTATGTTACGCTCATCGATAAGATTGCCGGAGTGAAGGACAGTTATCTCGTTGAGGATGTGAAAATACGGATTACTTCGGTGTTGGATCAGTTATTGATGAAGTGGATCAGCAGAGAAGGAAAGGACATGTTCAATCTGCAGGCGAATGCTTCTGACATTTCAAAAGGTATTCAAGAAGATCTGGATATGCAAGTGATGGACAATGGTATGACGATTACTGGCTTTCATGTGATGAGCTTCAATTATCCTCAAGAAATCCAAGATATGATTACGAAGACCGCTTCACATGAAATGATCGGTAATCTGCAAAAGTACCAACAAGTGACGATGACGGACGGGATTGCATCGGGTAATGTAAAAGGCGGCGGTGCAGCTTCGGATATGGCGAGTATGATGATGGGGATGAATATAGCAAATGAAATGATGAAAAATTTAAACCCGAACCCAAAGCCTTCGGCTGAGACTCAGCCTACACCTGCTGATCCCCCTTCATCTGGAGACGGGAATAAGCCCAATTTTTGTCCGAATTGCGGTACAAAAAACGAAGGAGCTAACTTCTGTCCGAATTGTGGACAAAAATTGAACGGATAACATAGCTACGGCCAAGCTTCTTTACAAGTCAAAAGGCAGTTATCGCAGAGTATCTTCTGTGATAGCTGCTTTTTTATGTAGTTCGTTCAAGTATTTTCTTTATAAATCTGATTTATTGGATTGAAAAAGGTACTCAGGATAAGGTACTATAGCTGTATAGTATGTATTTATATTAATTAATTAGTTATTACATTAATAAATTATAGGTATAGGAGCAACGAAGATGACCAAATTCCAAGATCAAATCATTGCGCGTTACAAGTTTGATGATGCAGAGAACGTCGGCAAAGATAGCTCAGGGCAAGGTAACGATGGGGTTGCTTCAGGCACAGTAACACCCACAATTTCCCATGCTACCGGTAGAGCGGCATTGACGCTTGAGGGAGGCCCCAACGGTACCTCGTATATCCAGCTTCCTTCCGATCTATTCAAAGATGTAAGCGATAACACCGGTGTGACGGTTACTGCTTGGGTCAACTTCGGCAGATTCACAGATATGTGGGAACGTGTTTTTGATTTTGGTAAAGCCCATACAGGGCCATATATGTTCATGACACGGAATCTGCGCGGAACCCTTTTCACCGAGGCGGATTTGTCCGTAGACCCGGGAAGAGGTTTTGTCAGGGATGAGTGGATGCACATAGCCTTGTCCGTAATCGGTACAGAAGGCGGCACATTAAGCAGTGCGGGTCCGGTGGTATATGTCAATGGTGAGGTGGTAGCGGACGGTTCCATCAGTCAAACTTCCAGCGGTAACTATGCCAAGCTGCGTAAATGGTTCGAAACGTTTACAGACTCGTCCAACTACAGCAACAATTTTATTGGTCGCTCTCAGCATGCGGCGGATGTAGACTTTGCCGGCTCCGTTTCAGACTTTCGAATTTATAAAGCAGGCTTGTCGGCAGATGAAGTCATTGAGGTCATGTGCGATTCGTTGACAGATGAAGAGATCGTGAAGCTTGCCAGAGATAAATATTTGTCCTTTCCGACGACGATTGTGACCAAGGACTTATCTCTGCCAACCGTTCTGATGGGTGGAAGAGTAGAAGTGACCTGGAAATCCAGCCAACCTGGTATACTCTCTGACAATGGTCAGGTGCAGGCGATTACCTCCGCACAAGGGGTTACCGTCACAGCTTTATTGACGAAGGGCCTAAGCCAGATTGAAGAAAGCTTTGAAGTATCCGTTCTTCCTGAACAGCTGCCTCCGTACACGCTGACCATTCATGGAAATAAGGAAGTGCTGGATGTCAGCGAAGTGATGTACGGCTTGTTCTATGAAGATATCAATAACGCAGCAGATGGCGGGATATATGCGGAACTCGTTCAGAATCGCTCTTTTGAATCTTTCGAGTTTGATACGTATTCCCATGCTTCCGGTGAATGCGGCTGCTCTACAGGACGGAACCGCAACCCGTTGTTCGCCTGGTCTGGTGATACGGACAAGATGACTCCACAACATAGCGGTGGATTAAATGAGTTCTTAGGTGCAAAAGACAAAGAAGTGAACTCCTATTATGTGACGGTAGCGGATGGTGCAACGATTCGGAACAAGGGCTTTTCGGATTCTAATCAGAATTGTGCCATGTCCATCCAAGAGGGTGATAAATATGAGTTTACCATCTGGGCGAAGGCCGATTCAGCGGGCACAATCACATTGCAACTGCAAGACTCGAATGAAAAGGCTATTAGTGATTCGGTTACGATACAGGTGGAAGGCGGTAACACGTGGAAGAAGTACGGCATCGATTCCAAGCTTGTGCTGACAGGCTCAGCTACGGTTCTCGGGCAGCTGGCGCTTACATTTGAAGGGGACATTTCGGTTGATATGGTTTCTTTATTCCCACAAGATGTATGGGGCGCAGGAGAGGAAGAGCAATCCCCATCGGCACATGCTAACTTCCAGGGAAATCCTAACTACCGATTGAGAAAAGATTTGGTGAACGCACTGGTCGGCATGCATCCGAAGTTTCTGCGTTTTCCAGGTGGTTGTATTTCCGAGGGTTCGTTTATATGGGAAAACGTATACGATTGGAAGGAATCGATTGGGGATATCGAGCTACGCAAGGAAAACTTTAATGTATGGGGCTATATGATGACCATGGGACTTGGTTATATGGAATATTTCCAGTTGGCAGAAGACCTGAATGCAGCTCCGCTTCCGGTTATGGCCTGCGGCGTGCTCTGCCAAGCCCGCTCGGATTATGCTCATCCCGCTGGAGGCGCATTAAGAGAATACTATATTAAGAACTTTACGGATCTGATCGACTTTGCGATCAGTGTGGATTTTGAACATAATGAATGGGCTGCTATGCGTAAAAAAATGGGCCATGAAGCACCGTTCGATCTGCGTTATTTGGGTGTGGGTAACGAGAACTGGGGCACAGAGTTCTTTGCCAACTTTGAAGTGTTCAAGACATCGATTGATGAGTATATGGAGAAAAACTATCCGGGTTATGAGCTGCATATCATCTCTACGGTTGGCGCTCAAGCGGACGACGATGCCTATCAGCAGGGCTGGAAGTTCCTGAGTGGTAATATGAAGGGCTCGGCTAAGGTTGCTTTTGCTGATGGTAACCAGGTGACGGAAGAGACTGTTACCTGGTATGAGAAGCAAAAGGATTATATGGACACCATTGCAGACGAGCACTATTATCGTTCTAACGAGTACCTGCTGAATAACGTGGACCGCTATAACTACTACTACAGAGCTTATAACGCGGACGGCAGTACCAATTGGAAAGCAACATCAAAGGTTTTTGTCGGGGAGTACGCCTCAACGGATAAAAATACACTGGCAGGCGCTGTAGCAGAGGCAGCGGTGATGACGGGCTTTGAAAATAATGCCGATGTCGTTCGGTTGGCTGCCTATGCACCGCTGTTTAACAAGGTGCTGACAGATGGAACCTACAGATGGACGCCAGACTGCATCTGGTTCGATGACGAAACAGTGTGGTTTACGCCGAACTACTATGTACAGCAAATGTATGCTAAATATTTGGGAAATAAAGTATTGCGCACTTCTTTCTCTACTTACAAAAATGGCAAGCCGACGGATCTCATTCCTCAGGGTGGCATTGAAATCGCGACAGGCAACGCCGAAGTTATGATTAAGCGTGTGACCGTTACTTCCAATCAGGATGGCAGTGTGCTGCTGGATCAAGATTTTACCCAGGAATTGAATTCAGCATGGCAAGTCATTCCCGGTTCCGTAGGCTCTACAGTGGAGGAAGGCAAGGGGCTTGTCCTCAAAGCTCAGGATAGCGGTCTGAATGGTCTGTACATCTTGAACGATAGCTGGAGCAATTACAAGGTAGAGGTGGTCGCTTCCCGCATTTCCGGCACGGACGGTTTTTATGTGGGTGCGGGTCTCACGGATATTTCTGCGGAGAAAAAGAACGTCGTCGAATACGCGATCGGCTATGGCGGCAAGGCTACCGGCGTGAAGGTTTACAAGCAAGGCATAGAAGGCTACACATTGGGTGACTACTCTTCCAGTACAGCCGCAGGTAACTTGAGAGCGGCCAGCTATGAAGAGTTGGCCGACAACACGGACTACACCATAACAGTGAACTATGGCGGTGAAACAGGCAGCAACCTGATTTGCTCATATACCGACGGCGTGACAAACAGTAAAGTGCTGGATTATAAGCTGGAGGCTTACAACAGAGACGTGTTCAACTCGGTAACCCAAGATGCTGAGCATGTATATGTGAAGCTGGTGAATGCCGACAGCGTGGATAAGGTAACACAGCTGAATCTACAAGATTTGAGTGTTGAGTCCAACGCTAAGCTGATTACACTAACCGGCGATTCCTCGCTTGTTCATGTACCTAACGTGAACAAGAAGAATGATGAGAAGATAGTGCCTACCGAACAGCAGATCACGCTTCATACGGATTCTGTCCTCTTAGACTTACCAGCCAACTCGGTAAATGTGCTGGTGCTGGATCTTAAACCTTTTTCTGCTTAAAAACAAAAAGGGGTGTCCCAAGTAGCCGTTTTATGGCTTTTGGAACACCTCTTTTTTTATGAATAGAGTCGGAATGTTGAGTTGATTTCCCCGACAGGCATTACTGCGTGCTTCTGTTCACCAATTCACGTGGGTTAATGCCATCGTCTATCGTTAGCGGGGTAGGGGCTCCCGTAGCGATTCGCTCCCAAGGTACCATTTTAAAATTCTGATTCAACTTTTTTCCATTTTGAAGATTTTCGTCATCTTGTGCAACGAAGATACCATGCGGGAAATTCCTACCTAATCCGTAGCCAAGAACATCAATACCGTCTGTGACAGACGTACCGTCTACGGTTGGGCTTGCGCTGATCGTAAAGTTGCTTATATATGCATTGTCGCCTTGTCGTTCATAAATCGCATAGCTACTGTTTCCTTGGCTGGAGGCCATGAGATATCCTTTGCCATCTTTACCGTAATACAATGTAAGTCCTTCTATATCATCGTGAAGTCTGCGCCCATCTGCAATATCCACACGTCGCAGCGGCTCGGTTGAACCGTCTGGCTCGGCACTATACTTCCAAATAGCGTAATCCTCTTCAGCGATGTAGACCGTGCCATATTCATCATCAGCAACCATGCCTTCAGATTGCGTACTCAGCTTGAACTGGCGGACAAGCTTACCTGCAATTTTGCCGCTTCCGTCATCAGTCAGCTCATATTGTTCAAATTCACCCTCTTTGCCCAAAACGAGCGCGTAAAATTTATCTGTCTTGAGGCTATGGTATAGGCTGAATCCGTATACTTCTTTCATAGATGCTTTAATAGGTTTGCCAACCACGTTGGTCAGCTTTCCTGATGCACCGTCAATGGCAAAGATATCGATCGTGTTGTTGGTTCGATTGGTCGCCCCTGCGATATCTATTTTTTTTCCGCCCAAGGTGAAACCGTAACGAAGATCCACGTTATTCATTTTTCCAACCTTCATGTTTTGCAGTTGCTTGCCTTCCAGATCATAGACTAAAATCCCGCCGCCTTTATTGGTTGCTAAAATTCTACTTTTCTCTGGATCGGCCGGGTTGAGCCAGATTGCAGGGTCGTCGGCTGCGTCTTCTCCATCCTCCACAGCTTCTGTTTCAGCAGAAGGGATCACTTTATAGGTGGGGACTGCGTCCTTAGGATCTGCATATTTGCTGTTCTCTGCTTCAAGCGCTGTAAGAAGTTTTGTAGGAAGATATACATTTCCATTCATCATCTTAATTTCCCGGTCCGCTTTTCCGCTTAGTCCAGCTAGACGATATTGCTTCTCACCCACTGTAAAGGTTCCGACAATGCCATTTTTCAGCTTGACCAAAACAGACTGGTCATCACTGTCCCATGTAATAGTCGCCCCCATTTTATCTGCCTGTGTTCGTAGTGATGCATACCCGGATGGCTGAATGTCTGCCGCATGGGTCAGTTCTGGTGATACCAGAACCCCTGTTAACATGGCTAATAATGCGAGTTTAGTTGACTTCATATGTATGCCCCTTTGCTGAAGTGAAAATGATATAACCGACTCAGTATAAAGCGAGAATATCAAAAGGATACAATGAAAATGTAAAGAGAGTGTAAAGGAGGTGTAAGCATTCAATGAACTGGTTTCCAGTATTGTTGTCTATAATTCTTTGGAGACATTCCGAATTTTTCTTTAAAGCATTTGGAGAAATAGCTTGCTTGGGAGAATCCCGTTTCCTCCGTAATTTGTTGGACAGACCAGTCAGTTTGCAGCAAAAGACTGCGTCCTTGATCCAGGCGATAATCCATTAAATACTCAAGCGGTGTGCGCTGGAAGGCGACTTTCATACATCTAGCAAGATAATTCTGATGTACGTGAAAATGGGCTTCCAAATCCTTATTGGTGATCGTATTCTTGTAATTCTGTTTTAGGTATATTTCGATCTGTTCCGCCAACTTAGAGGAGCTGTCTTTATTATTCTGATCATACTCCAAACTCTGGAAAACATTCACAAACGTCTGTTGGGCCTCCCATAGTGCCAGTTTTCTAGGTTTTAAAGTAGAGGCTAGTAAATAGTCTAATTTCGAAAATAGCTCATGTGGATTCACCACTTTTTGAATTTTAGGCAAATGAATGGTCGTATGTTCTGAATGAAAATGCAGCTCGGGAATGGGAGTGCTGGGTATAATAGGATTGGACGAGGATTGTGCGCACCACATGCTATTGGTTTGAAAATGGAACCAGTAAAAGGAGGTTTGTTCTGTACATGCCTCAATGGGAAAATGATGTTTATCCGGTTCAAGAATGAGAGCGTAATTTTCAGTTACCTTCCACACTTCGTCCTCTTCGCCAATGTGCAGCAACCCTTCTTTAATGATTATTACGTCAAAATAACCCAGATTATACCTATTTGGATGCCAATCTCCTTTTTGATATGTAGTAAAATTCCCCTCAATGAAATAAGGCAGCGGAGGGACAAGGAATGATAGAAAGTCTGTTTTGCTCATGGAAGCCAGCTCCTTTGTGTGTGAAATCGTATAAGTTTTAGTTAAAGATCGCGATTTTTTTTATAAATTCAGGTTGATAAAATAAGGACTGTAGCAAGGGGAACTCAGGTTAGCTTGTACGATATTATCAATACTTTATCCTTATTTTTCAAAAAATGAAAGCGTTCTATTTACAGGAAGGGATGTTTATCCAATGAAAACGGCAAAGCCAGTTAAGCATGTCATCGTTGACGATTTATTTTGGAAAAAGTATAAGCAGGTTGTGGCGGAAGAGGTTATTCCTTATCAGTGGAAAGCATTAAATGATGAATTACCAGATACAGAACCCAGTCATGCGATTGAAAACTTTAGGATTGCAGCCGGGGAATCCAGTGGGGAGTATTATGGAACTGTTTTTCAGGACAGTGATATTGCCAAGTGGCTGGAGACGGTTGCCTTTAGCTTAAGGGATCATCCGAATCCTGCGCTTGAAGAGCGGGCTGATGAAGTGATTGAATTGTTGGGCAGAGCTCAAGCTGAGGATGGGTATCTGAATACGTACTATCTGCTTAAGGAACCCAATAATCGCTGGACGAACCTAAGAGACAATCATGAGCTGTATTGTGCAGGGCATTTTATAGAAGCGGCTGTTGCTTATTATGAAACGACGGGCAAAACGAAGTTTCTTCACATTATGGAGAAATACGTAGACCTGATTCAGCAGGTTTTTGGTACGGAAGAAGGGAAACGGAAAGGCTACCCGGGACATGAAGAAATTGAGTTGGCCTTGATCAAATTATACGACGTAACTGCAAAGGATCAATATCTCAAATTAGCGCAATATTTTATTGAACAGCGGGGACAGCATCCTATTTACTTTGCAGAGGAACAAGAACAGAGAAAACATATTCAAACAGAGCCCACCTGGAATGATGAGAACAACATTAATTTTGGTTTAGGCTTCGAATACCAGCAAGCACACCAACCTGTGCGGGAACAAAAAGAGGCAGTCGGCCATGCAGTAAGAGCGGTGTACCTGTATATTGCGATGGCGGACTTGGCCGCGAAAACAGGGGATGCTTCCCTGTTACAAGCCTGTGAAACGCTGTGGGATGATGTCACGAATCACAAAATGTACATCACCGCAGGGATCGGTTCTACTGTAAACGCGGAAGCGTTCACTTGCCATCACGATCTTCCTAATGACAGCATGTACTGTGAGACTTGCGCCTCTGTAGGGCTGGCCTTTTGGGCCAATCGTATGTTGCGCTTAGCGCCGAACCGGAAATATGCCGATGTGCTGGAGCGTGCGCTATACAACGGGACGATTAGTGGGATGGACCTGGACGGGAAACGATTTTTCTACGTGAATCCGTTGGAGGTTAATCCCTTTCAAAAATCCAGAAAAGATCAAGAGCATGTAAAAACAGAACGGCAAAAATGGTTTTTCTGCGCCTGCTGTCCGCCCAATTTGGCACGAATGATTGCATCGGTTGAGGACAATATGTACACCCAAACGGACGATACGTTGTATACGCATCTGTACATTGCCAGCAAGGTGAACATGACTTTATCTGGTCATGAGGTTGAAATTACACAAACTCATCATTATCCATGGGATGCGGATCTAACCTTTTCGATCCATGTAACAGAGCCAACTCCCTTTAAATGGGCACTGCGAATTCCAGGGTGGTGCAAGCAGGCAGAGGTAAAGGTGAATGGGGAAACCATATCATTAGATCGTCTGGAAAAAGGCTATATCGAGATTCAGCGTACTTGGAAGGACGGAGATGTAGTTACCCTGCATTTGGCTATGCCGGTTGAGCGCATTCGGAGCAATCCGCTGGTCTCCATGAACCAGCAGCAAATTGCTCTCCAACGCGGACCAGTCGTGTTTTGCCTGGAAGAAGTGGATAATGGAGCGAATTTGGCAGGATTAAGATTGACGAAGGATAGTCTTATTACGGAAGAGTTCAGCGGAAACCTGCTGGGTGGCATTGTAAAGCTGACCATAGAGGGACACCGGGTAAAAAATTCGAATGCATTATACAGCTCGGAGCCCCCTGAATTTGTTCCTCAACAAATTACCGCCATTCCTTACTACGCCTGGTGCAATCGGGCTAAAGGGGAAATGCGTGTATGGATTTATGAATCATAATTCATTCGCATGGGGAGAGGAAAGATCATGAGTACGAGAATTGTGAGTACAGAACCACCGGAAAAGGCAACCAGTACCGTTCCTTTTCATCGTAAAATCAGCTATTCATTAACGGATACGGCCGGCAATCTGTTGTACTGTGTCATTTCCAGTTATCTATTATATTTTTATACAGATGTATTCGGTCTTTCTATCGGGATTGCCGGGACATTACTATTTATCACCCGTTTTATTGATGCTATTGATGCCCCGATTTGGGGCATCCTGATTGATCGAACGAAGTCAAAATACGGCCAGAGCAGACCCTATTTTCTATGGTTAGCAATCCCGTTCGCTGTGTTCATGGTCCTTACGTTTACGACGCCCAATTGGAGTGAGTCGGGCAAAATTGCATATGCCGCCATTACGTATATCATAGCCGGCATCCTGTACACAGGAATTAGTACGCCGATTACGTCTATTCTGCCTAACCTGAGCACCAATTCTAATGAACGCGTTGTCTTGAACTCCTTCCGCATGGTCGGGGGGAATGTGGGCTTCTTCATCGCCACGACGTTTACGTTACCTTTGGTTGCTTTCTTTGGACAGGGGAATGATCAAAAAGGATTTTCCTTAACGCTCGTTTTATTTGGAATCATGGCGATTATTATGTTTTTCATAGCGTTTGCCGATTTGCGAGAAAATGCAGCAGTGAAAACGAAATCCGTTCCCATTGCCAAAAGCTTCACAGCCATCAAACGAAACTGGCCCTGGATGCTCGTTGTAGCTGCCAACTTGTGTTACTGGATCGGTTTGAATATTCGTTCAGCTACGCTCATCTTTTATCTGCAATACAATCTGGACAGTAAGGATTTAGTACCTTTAATCAATGGACTGACCTCCTTACAGTTGATCTCGATGGTTCTGATTCCGTTTTTCGCCAGAAAATTAAGTAAAAATGCGATTATGATTATCGGATTGATATTAGCTGCGCTGGGTCAAGTCGTGATTTTAATGGGAAGTACAGACTTAACTCTCATTATTATCGGCTGGATTATTGGTGCGTTAGGATCAGGCTTTGCATGTTCTATGCCGTTTGCGATGTTGTCAGATACAGTCGATTATGGGGAATGGAAAAATGGTATTCGGGCAAGTGGCTTCCTGACCTCTATTGGAAGCGCATTCTGTATTAAAGCGGGTAGCGGAATTGGCGGATTATTGCCAGCATGGATTATGGGCAGCACCGGTTACATCGCTGGGCAAGTTCAAACCCCTACGGCGTTGTCTGGCATTCAGTTCAGCTTTATCTGGCTGCCATTTATCATCTTCTTGATCGGGATCATTCCTATGTTTTTTTATAAAAAATTCGAAAAGAATGAAGCTTCTATTCAACAAGATTTGATTGCGAGAAGATCATAGACATTCTTTTAACAAGGTTTTAATGACATATTAAGGCATTATAATACTGCTGCAAAACCTGTTCACTGAGCTGAGCAGGTTTTTCTGTTATTTTCTATTCAAATGTGAGCAAGACCATTGACAGGATTTTCTTTTGGAGCAATACTTCTATGTAGAGAAAAGTGTACAGAATCAAGAACTAGACACATCTAGCCTTGCAACTTTATACATTTTTTCGCCATGAAGGCTCTTCTGTTGAAGGGTTTTTTTCAATTTGAGAAAAAGAATGTGATGATATGAGTCAACTGAGTGTAAGGATGAGAACACATGGCTTTCTGAATAAGCATTTTTCAGGAGAGTCTATTGATTATCGACAGATGATTGCGCTGTTTATCCCGCTGCTGATTGATCAGGCTTTTATCGTGGGTCTTAATTTGGTGAACACGGCCATGATTAGCTCGTCGGGGATGGCGGCAGTCAGTGCCGTAAATATGATTGATTCTTTGAATATTTTTCTGATTAATGTGTTTGTCGCAGTGTCTACCGGGGGAACGGTTGTCGTGGCACAGTATAAGGGGAGCGGTAACGACCTCATGGTTTCTAAAGCCGCATCCGGTACCATTTCCTCCGTTTCCTTGCTGGCCTTATGTATCAGTTTGTTTATGATCGTGTTGTACAATCCGATTTTGAGTGTTCTGTTTGGTTCCGCCTCGCCTGATGTATTAGCTAACGGTAAGGTATATCTACTGGGAAGTTGTATGTCTTTTGTGGGGATTGCAATCGTTGAGGCGGTGTGTGGAGCGCTGAGGGGGATCGGGAAGACGAGGGCATCGCTGGCTCTTTCTCTCATCATGAACCTCTCGTACGTGCTCCTCAATGTGGTATTCATTAATGTATTGGATATGGGTGTGCTGGGCATGACGATTGCCGTCAATGTGTCCAGATATGCAGGAGCAGTGTGCGCGCTGATCTATTTGGTCAGGGTAGATGATGACTTGCGTGTTCAGCTTAGAGATATGCTTTACTTTAATCTGGCCATGCTTAAAAAGATTTTGTTTATCGGGCTTCCCTTTGCAGCGGAGCAGATGTTTTTTAATGGGGGGAAAATTTTAACCCAAATTTTCATTGTGAGTCTGGGAACCAATGCGTTGGCGACGAATGCCATTTGCTCATCCCTAGCTAACGTGTTCCAAATCCCTGCGAATGCTTTGGCTCTTACGATTGTAACCGTGGTCGGTCAATGCATGGGACGTCGAAATGTCGAGGATGCCCGCAAGTTTACCAAATCGTTTATTTGGCTGTCGTCTTGTTCGTTTATTGTAATGGGATTAATCCTGATGCCTTTGTTTGAGCCGATGGTGGGGCTGTTTCATCCGCCTGCCGAAATCGTAGATGACATATTTGTTGTCATACTGATTAATACGTTGGCCCAGATTCCGCTCTGGTCCATTGCCTTTATCACACCCTCTGCACTAAGGGCAGCAGGTGATTCAAAATTTACGTCCCTCACCTCAATGCTGTCCATGTGGTTGTGTCGGGTGGTGCTCGGGTATATTTTGGGCATTGTGTTCAACTTGGGGATTGTTGGTGTCTGGTTGGCTATGGATATTGAATGGGGCGTGCGGGGACTCGTTTTCCTTTGGCGCTTCCGGGGCAACAAATGGGTCCAGCATCGTTTGATCGACTAAATAGGTCCACTACCATAAAATTGACTTCTGGATGAAGGCATTTTACGGTAGTGGATTTTTTTCCATTCCTATACTTCGTTCAGACTCCTTACTCTATCCTGATTCCTATATTGCCTAACTGCGCTCCCTGCTGCATACGGTGGAAGGCTTTTGCTGTGTCTTGTAGAGGAAATACGCTATCTATAATCGGATGGAGTGCATGGCGCTCCATGAACTGAAGCATAGCTGCGAATTCCTCGCCACTGCCCATAGAGGTGCCGATGATACTGATTTGAGGAAAAAATATAGACCGCAGTGGAATCTCTACTTGATCTCCTGAGCTTGCGCCAAATGTAACAATCCGACCGTTTGGCTTGAGGACATCCAAATATTTATCGAACGTAGCAGGACCGATACTGTCAAGGACCAGATCTACGGTGTCTCCGTTCATATTTTCTTTCCATCCGCTATGGCTGTCGAATGCATGATTAGCGCCATGGGCGAGGGCAGCCTGCCTCTTTGCTTCGCTGCGTGATGTGGCGCTGACCCGTGCACCTACCGCTAAAGCCATAAGCATGGCATACGTGGCTACACCACCGCCAATACCGGGAATGAGGACGTGCTCACTCTGCTGTAATTGGCCTCTTGTGAAGAGCGCGCGGTAAGCGGTCAAAGCAGACAAAGGCAGTACCCCTGCTTCTTCCCATGAAAGGTATGCTGGCTTGCTGACGGCATTTTGGACGGGGATGATAACCGATTCAGCGAATGTCCCGTCCGAAGGTCCGCCCAGAATGGCTGGAACTAAGGGAACATGATGCGTATTCTCCCATCCGATACATGGATTGATCATTACATCGGTGCCTACCAGCGAGGTTGGGACGCCAGCACCCACAGCCTCGATCACACCTGCTCCATCGGATCCGAGAATGAGTGGAGCATCGTTGGCAGCTCGATCTGCCATGAGGAATAAGTCCCGATGGTTCAAGCCTGCGGCTTTGAGTTTTACCCTCACCTCATCGTTCCCTGGCTGTCTGTCCGTAACGTCTGTATACATCAGACCCTCAGGGCCGTTTTTGCTGGCATGTATCACGGCTTTCATTTTAAAACCTCCCGTGGTGCGAATTTAGATGCAATTGCATATATATTGAATTGTACAGAGCGGCAAGCATCCGGTAAAATGAACAAAATCGAACGTGAGTATCACAAATGATCATACCAAGCAGGTGACGTATACATGGAAAGCAGTGATTTGAAAATTTTTCGGGCCGTCGCTCGCGAGGGCAGTATCACGAAGGCTGCGCAAGTTTTGAATTATGTACAGTCCAATGTGACTTCGCGGATTCAGCAGCTTGAGGCACAATTGAACGTACCGCTATTTCGCCGATCTAACCGGGGAATGACGTTAACGCCAGCAGGAGAGAATCTGCTGAAATATGCGGATACCATACTGACCTTGCTGGACGAGGCTGTAAAGTCCACTCAATATTCAGACCAGCCCGCGGGACCTTTGCGACTGGGCTCGATTGAGACGGCGGCGGTTACGCATCTGACCTCTTTATTGATGGAATATCACGCTCAATATCCTGATGTCCATCTATCGCTTATGACAGGCAGCACCCATGATCTCGTACAAAAGGTATTAAATTACGAATTAGATGGAGCGTTCGTCTATGGCCCCGTCGATGATCCGCATATAGAGCATGTTGCGGCGTTTGAAGAGGAGTTGGTGCTTATTTCGGAACCGGGAGAAAGTGATATGAGCAAGTTGCTTGCCAAGCCTATGCTGTTCTTCGATGTAGGCTGCACACATCGGGCAAGAGCGGAAAGTTTTCTGAGCGATGCAGGTGTGGATGCGTATCAGATTATGGAATTCGGAACCTTGGAAGTCATTTTGGGTGGAGTAGCCTCTGGTTTGGGAGTGTCCATGTTGCCACAATCGTCGATTGCAAAGGCAGAGGAGGCGGGAAGTATTGCTTCTCATCGTTTACCTGAGGAATATCGTAAATTAGAGGTGTGGTTTGTTCATCGGCGGGATTCGGTTTACTCCAGTGCACTGTCAGGCTTGCTCCATTGGATGAAAAAGGATGCTATACTTAACTAGGATTAAATTGACATCAGGGGTGTATCATTTGGAAGAACCTAATTTATTGAAAAATCCATCTACAGTAGCTCCGGGAGAATTTGTGAGGAATGGCGGTTATCAGCGACGAGAACCGGATAAGATGGCAGTATTATCAGAAACATACGGTGCCTCTATTTTTTTCAGAAGATGGGCGGCTTGGATGATTGACTTCATTCTTATCGTCTTTGGGTACGGAGGGCTGGTATATTTTACAGCGGAAAAAGTAGCTGAAGCGGAAACCCCAAATATGGGTATGGTAGTGATGCTCTTCCTGATCGGCTCCTTCTGCTATTATCTGTTACTGGAAGGACTTACAGGCTATACGCTGGGCAAGTTTGTACTTCGTATTCAGGTTGTGAATGGAGAAGGAAGGCCGCCAGGCATGGTTAAATCCTTGATCCGCACTCTCATACATCTGGTGGATACGAATCCGCTGCTTTTCATGGGACTGCCCGCCGGTATATGTGTGCTGGTGACACCTCGGAAACAACGGATTGGAGATATGGCTGCGAATACATATGTGGTTAAGGTAAGGGATTTGGGAAAGGTGGGCAGAAAGAAAACCGGGATTATTGCAGGAGCAATCATCCTGACGACGATCATTTCAATGGTTTTTGCTGTATCTTTAATTTCTATGCTCATTACGCAAATCATGAAGCCTGAGGTATTTACCAGTAAGGATAGCCAGTTTGCGGTTACGGCTCCCTGGAATTGGTCACGAGATAATAGGATTAATGAGGATGCGGACATCGCCATTAAAAATGAATTTACCGAAAGATATCTGATTGTATTGTCTGAACCGAAAAGCGATTTTGACAGCAGTATGACTCTTCAAGAATATAAAGGAATCATTGAGGATCATTTGGTGTCAGGAATTACGGACCCTGAATTGGGGACCGCTTCAGATATGGTGGTGAACGGATATCCTGCCATTGAGTTTACCCTAAAAGGAAAAATAGATGGGAATCTGGCCATGTATAACGTGACCACGATTGAAACACCTTCGCATTATCATCAAGTGCTTGCTTGGACCTACGCTTCCCGCTATGGTCGAGCACAGCAAGAGCTGCGCAAGATTAGAGACAGTTTCCGCGAAATGAACATGCTGTGAAGTGAACATGAAGCAATGACGATGAATCGAAGTTATAAGGAAGTAAGTGGAACAAGCAGACAGCTTATAGAAGCGTCTGCTTGTTGTTTTATAAACTTCCTTTAAAAAACGAACATCAAAACGCAGTAGGCGGAATAGTAGATTTATATAGATAATTTGATCATACAATAGAGTGTCTAATCACTCGTAATCCAGCTACTTTCGCCACTTTGCCTTGTGGATGGGCCTTGAATTGAATCGTAACTTCATTCTTGTGGTTCGTCACAGATAGAGGAAGCTCATAGACGAACGTTTCGAATTTATTCATTTCCTCAGACTCCAGCTTGCCTTCCCCTAAAATCAGGCCATCCGCAGTGATGTCAAAGTCACTATGGGGACGGCTCAAGTCCTTCAAATAAGTAACCGCCAATTGGACAGGCTCATCCGGAAGCACCTTCATGACAAAAGAGAACCAGCCCCCAGGCCAGGTATCGCGATATTTGCGGTTATAGATGGACCCTAGACCTACATGCTCTCCAGTAAAGGCATGATCCCGTTCAGGCTGCATTTCGGCAGGCTGCACAACGTCCACTGTAAGTCGTTCCAGCTCTAGCTGATACGCTAACGCGGTACGATATTCTGCCTCGGTTGCTGTCCATTCGTCCTTGGAAAAGAGATCCCAATAGACGGTATATGAACGATCATACATCTGATAAAACGGACGAAGCTGCAAGTCTCCGATATAGCCTAAGTCGGTCATATGGAATGTATTAGGCTCGTTCCCGTCAGCAATCAGCTTCGTTGTCAGGGAATCGGTCGATCCGATCAGAACAGACGCAAGCAGACGTTCCTCGTTGGACTCCTGTTCAACAGGGCCAAGGTCCCCAGCCAGTACAAGCGGGCCGTACATAAAAGCAATTCGGTGTGGATTATCCGGCATTTCCTCGACTCTCACGGTCATAGGAATATCGTACTCGATCGTATCCCCATTGCTCCATTCCCGTTCCATTACAACGTAGCTGGTAGGACAGGCCTCTGTGACGTACTCTTCCCCGTTGATTTTAATCAGCATCCCTTGCTCCGCCCAGTGCGGGCATCTTAGCTTGATTGCGAAGGATTTGGGCTGCTTGCTGATAACGCGCAGCGTTCCCCGTCCATTTTGCGGAAAGAGAGTGTCTTGTTTGAGCTGTACGCCCATCTCGTCCCATGTCACAGTAGAAGGGACATATTGATTGACATAGATCGCTTCTGGCGTGTGAAAATAAATTGCAGTGCCGTACATGGAGTGACTTTCCATACCGGACCCGACACAGCATGTGAAATCCTCATATTGAGAATTAAAGGACTTGTGTCCTCCCATTTCCAGCGATACAAAATAGCACACACGTCCATCTACAGGCTGCTGTGAAGCTAGAATATGATTGAACATCGCTCGTTCATAGTAGTCGGCATAGGCTGCATAGGCGTCCCACTCGAACATATGTCTTGTTAATTTCAGCATATTGTAGGTGTTACAAGTTTCACAGGTACCTTCGCCCAAACGGTCATTCAGCTTCCCAGGTTCACCAAAATGTTCATTATAACTATTGCCGCCGATCACGTAGGAATGCTTGTGAACCACCCGATCCCAGAAAAAGCGAGATAGGTCCGCATATTGCGGTTTCCCCGTCATTTCAAATTGCCGTGCAGCGCCAATGATTTTGGGGATTTGCGTATTGGCATGTCGCCCTGCCAACGTATCTTGGCTATCTGCGAGATCATTTAACACCTCTCCGTGATAAAAGCGTTCCGCCAGACTCAAAAAGCGTTCTTCTCCCGAATGTTCCGCCAGATCGGTCAGCACCTCGTTCATACCGCCAAACTCGCAATGCAGCACCTGCTGCACCTGATCATCGTCCAGTCCTTGAAGTACATCCTCCAGCCAGTTGCCGAGTTTGATTTCTATAGACAGGGCCTTGGGATGATGCGCCAGCAGATGGGCATCACGCAAGCCCGCAAAAAGTTTGTGCATGGTATATAGCGGCACCCAGCCACCGTTCAGATCAAAGCCCTGGGAGCGGATATCTCCGGCTTTTACTTCCTCAAAAATCTCTTTCCCACGTGGAATGCCGGAAATGTATCCGTTTCCATGACTGTTTTGGCATATCTCCAGTTCGTCGACTACATAGTTCACGCGTTCCAACAGTCTTTCGTCGCCTGTGGAGGCAAACATCAGTGCACAGCCGGACAGGTAGTGACCGAGTGTATGTCCGCTGATGCCACGCGCTTCCCAGCCTTCATAGTGAGCCGCTTTGGGCTCCAGTCCCGCATATTCACGAAAGCGCGATAATAAACGGTCGGGTTCCAAGCTCAGCAGGTAGGCCGTATTCAGTTCCATCGCATGTAAAAGTGGGCCGGAATCAATTCTTACTTTATGCAAGTCAAAAGCTTTAGCTTTCAAAATCATCGCTCCTTAGCTAAGATGAAAGTGTATATTTCTCCACTACATTAGCATTGGAATCGCGGTATGTCAGTAGCTTAACCATACAATGGGTGGACAAATCCGAACATGAATCTAAAGAGGCGATAACATGACCTATCTAAAAGTAAATGTAGATGCTCCAATCCAACTGATCTCCGCAGGCGAGTTTGTTTCCGAGGTGCCTTGGAAGCATATGAGTCGCTCCATTGATAATTTTGAGCTGATCCTGGGTGTCCAAGAGACGGTATATATACGAGAGGAACGGGAGGATTTTGAAGTAGGCGAGGGAGATATTCTATTGCTTTACCCCGGTCGTACGCATAAAGGATACCGGGAATCGTTGCCGGGTGTAAAATTTTATTGGTTTCATTTCGATGTTCCCGCGACCCCGAATGTACTATCTAATGAGGAAATGAAGCAGGAAACAAGTGCTATGAATGGACTTTTGCAGCGTCATGGCAAGATGCGGGATATCTATTTACCGCAATGTGTACAGGCAGACAACGGGGATCGGATTCATATTATCGTCAATCAGATTTTGCATGTAGCCAACTCACATTATCTTACGTATCACAGTGCCAATTATTTGTTCACCTCGCTGCTGATCGAGATATCAGAACTGGCGCTTAGCCGCTTGCTTTCCAATCCTGCTCATTCACAGGGGAATGTGAGTTTTAACAAAATTATTGAGTGGACCCGAATTCATGCCGAAGAGCCGCTGACCGTGACGGATTTAGCTCGAAAATTCAATTATAACAAGGATTATATCTCTCGTTTGTTCAAGCAAAACACAGGTATGCGCCCCTTGGAGTTCATTCACAGTATTCGTATCAACAAAGCCAAAGAGTTGATTTCCCGTACAGATATGAGCATTAAGCAGGTTGCCGAAGAGGCAGGCTATACCGATGAGAAGTATTTTATGCGTTTGTTCAAAAAGAGAGCCCACATGACTCCTTCCCAATACCGGAATGCCTATCACAAAACATTTATGAACAATGTCTAGTGCATTTCTACTAAAAGTTGGGTGCCACCGTCCATAGGAGGCAACCGGTGCAGTATTTGGTCAATTGACGGAGTCACTTAATATGGTAATCTGAGGGAAGGGTTTAAATGGTAGCAGGCTATGTTATTACTTGATGAAAAAGGGGCGAGCGAGATGCTACAACCACCATTAAAGGATGAACTGACTCGAATACTGGAAGGGTATTCACTGGATGAAGAGTTAAAAGAAGAGATTCATCAGGAAGCTCAAGCTGCTATACAATTTCATGTGGAGCATGAGGAAAACTACGAACACATTGGAAATAGTCGGATCGCCGGCTATCCAGATCTGCCACCCACGATAGAGTGGCCTTGTAATTCAGACGGGGAATATTATACGTTTATTGCTCAAATTAATTTGAGTGAGCTGCCTTTTTCACCATTTGAGGGATTGCCTCATCAGGGCATACTATACTTTTTTCTTGGGCTGGATGAGCCCGCCTATGATATTGACCATAAAATCTTTTACTATAACGGTGACAGCAGCGCTTTGCAGAAAACATTACCGCCCGCTGGGTGCGTAGAGGTTTCGGCAGAGCAACGAGATTTCACCGCCTATGCGATTTCCTTTCAGCCGATTATTATCCTTCGGTCGGAGGGTGAGCTAGGAGATATTCTTGTAGATCAGTACGAAGAGCTGTATGAGCTTGTATGTGAACAAAGTGACACGGTGTGGGGGCAGCATCAGTCTTTTGCCGGGAACACTCGGCGCGATGCTTATCTGTGTCGAAACGGGCTAAAGGGTTTACTGTTTAACTGGCATAAGAGTGAGAGTCAGATTCATAAGGAAATCGAGCAAGCTACGCATAGGGGGAGTACGGATTATGCGGAGCATTTACGATCCGAAGTGCTGCCTCAGCTACAAGAATATCAAACGAATCGGGAAAAGCACGATCAGGCTTCGGAAAATTGGCATGTTCTGCTCTCGGTCTCTTCTTTGGACGAGGTTGGTATGTGCTGGTGGGACGCGGGGTATTTGGAGTTTTTTATAGATCAAAGGGACTTGAAGAACCTTGATTTCACGCGAACGTATGTCAATCTGGCTACGAGCTAGCTAAAGTTCTAGACTGGGAAAATAAAGTATTAGACGGACGTTGCTTCATTCAGCTCACGGGCAGGTTAGTTTAACTCTAGAAATAAGAAAAGGGAACAAGCGTTCTTTACATGTGTTATATATGAGTATATAATCAAAACGAACCGGAGATCTGTTTTTTTTTTGATAAAACAATGTAGATTCTTCTTTGGTGTAAGAATTTTATAAATAACTCAATTTTGGAGGGTCTGTATGCCATATTGTAAAGTCAAGAATGCCAATATATATTACGAGGAAATTGGTAAAGGCAAACCGATTATAATGATTCATGGTTTTACACCAGACCATCGGTTAATGAGTGGGTGCATGGAACCGATATTTGAAGGTAATTCCGATTGGCGTCGTATCTATCTTGACCTGCCTGGAATGGGACAAACAAAGGATTACGATCAGATATGTAATTCAGATGATATGCTAGAAGCAGTTATAAATTTTATTGAAACTCTTGTCCCAAACGAGGATTATCTCATAGCAGGCGAATCGTACGGTGGATATATTACAAGGGGAATAATTAATAGACATAAAGATCGTATTGGTGGAGCTGCTCTGATTTGTCCATTAATTATTCCTGAACACAAAAGAAGAATACTGCCCGAGCATTTTGTTGTTCATTGTGATCGCGAGTTTATGGGCACCTTAAGTGAAGAGCAAATAAGTGATTTTAGCGCAAATCAGGTCGTTCTCAATGAATATAATTGGAAAAGGTATTCTGAAGAGATAGTGGCAGGTTGTAAGATCGCTGACTACGATTTTCTTAGCAAGATTCAAAGAAACTATGGGTTTTCCACCAATATAGATAAATTAGTTTTTGATAAACCAACAGTATTTACTCTTGGGCGACAAGATGCAGTCGTTGGTTACATAGATGCTTTTAGAATTTTAGATAATTATCCTAGAGCAACCTTCGCCGTTTTAGATCGAGCAGGGCATAATCTTCAGATTGAACAGGTTCTATTATTTGAGTCACTTATGCGTGAGTGGCTTGAAAGAGTAACAGAGTTTGGATTTTAGTTGTATATTAATCCATGAACTAACGGGAAACGTTGATTCAATGAAACAACGAAAACCTAGGACTTTATTTTCTGCTGACAGTATGATTGGAATGATAAAATGCAAAGGCCCTTCTGGCTTTCCATCAGGGAAGCAGCGGAAGGGCTTTTGTTATATATACTTGCCTATACGGGGAGTTTATTTATATCCGCTGCACGGTGAACTCGAATTCCAGCATTTGATCGGCTGTAATTTGGTATTCTTCATGTACCGGGGCTCCCCAGCTATCGTCACCGCCTACGCCCATTTGCTTGCCAGCTACGGTGACAACGGTATAGTACACGTTGGGTAGCTCATATAGATGGTAGGCACTTTCCAGCTCAAACGCTGTATACGGCGAAATATTACATTCCACAGGCGCGGTGGCAGGTGCAGTAATGCGAATGCCTCGCTGGGAATCGTCGGTAATATCGACACGGCGCACGCCTGTACGATTGCCGGATTCCTGCGGCACGACATACCCGGATACGTTATCCGCAGCTTCGTTGCGGAATACGCCTAGTCTCGCGCCAAAGGCACGGTCGATGTAATTCTCTTCCGGTCCCATCGCGTACCAGTCCAGATGGCGGTAGTCTGCCGGAACCTTGAACGAAAGGGCAAAGATCGGCAGGTTAGGCAGTCCTGAGACGCCTTCATAAGTCGATTTTACGTTCAGACTGCCATCTGCCAAGACGGTGTAGGCTACCGTTACCTGTGCGTCCGTATGAATGCTCAGCGTGTAGCGGAATGCAACAGTTACACGGTCTGTCTGCTCTTCCGTGACCTCGATGCCCACGCATTTACGTGTCAGACTTGCAGCGAACCAGCCACCGGCTTCAAAGCCCAGTGCGGTTCCCCGATCATTGTCTGTGGTCGCCCGCCAGAACAATGGAGCAGGAGGTGTAGCGATCATCTCACGTCCGGCGTAGCGAAGTGAAGTCAGGCTACCTGCTCCTTTGGAGAACATGATACTGAAATCTGCACCGTGAACGCCAATATTTACATCGCCATGCACCACTCGTAAGGCACCGACCGTAGGGAGCTGCAGCGGATTTGGATCTTCCACGATGAAAATATGCTGTCCGAAGGCCACTTCGTGTCCAGCCTCAGCCCAGAGCGTCGCTTCCTTCAAAACCAGAGCGGTGTGAATGACGTACTCACCGGGCTTCTCGTCTGTGCTTGGGAACGTCAGTGGAATATACGCTTCGGTCTGAGCCGCCACATCCACATGAATGGCATTACGTGCGATCTCTTGGCCCTCATGCAGCAGGCTGTATACAAGCTCGTAGTCCCCCGTTCCTTCGAACAGGTTTTCATTGCGAATGGTTACACCGCTGCGATCCGGGGTGAGCTTCAAATTTTGGTACAGGAATTTGACCTCCTGCATCTTCGGTGAAACCTTCCGGTCCGCATAGACAATTCCGTCCGTACAGAAGCCATAGTCTGTTGGACGGTCATCAAAATCGCCGCCGATCGCGAGGTACTCGCGTCCGTAGCGATCTTTTTTCATGACCGCCTGATCGATGTAATCCCAAATAAAACCGCCCTGATACAGCTCGTATTTGCTCTCCAGCTCGGTATACTTGTGCATGCCGCCTACGGAATTACCCATCGCATGCATATATTCGCAACTGATGTACGGTTTTTGCGGATTGTCGTTCAGATATTGCTCGATATCTGCGGGTTTGGCGTACATCCGGCTCTCCATATCGCTGGTATCATCGTACGTACGGTTGTGAAACACGCCTTCGTAGTGCACTAGACGGCTCGGGTCGGTGGTTCGGAAATAGTTGGCTACATTGCGCAGCACTTCACCTGCATACGACTCATTGCCGCAGGACCAGATCAGAATGGACGCATGGTTTTTGTCCCGTTCTAGCATGGAAATGGCGCGATCCATGACGATATCCTGCCACTCAGGCAGATTAGCGGGAATATTCCACGATGGCTCGACGGCGCCGAGTTTTTGCCAGGAACCGTGTGTTTCCAAGTTCATTTCATCAATTACATAGACCCCGTACTCATCGCATAGCTCATACCACAGCGTCTGATTTGGATAATGAGAGGTGCGGACAGCGTTCATATTGTTCTGCTTGAGCGTCCGAATATCCCACAGCATATCTTCACGGGAAATCGCACGTCCGGTGCGAGCGTTAAATTCATGGCGGTTCACACCTTTAAAGACGATACGTTTGCCGTTCAAATACATGACCTTGTTGATCAGCTCAAATTTACGGAAGCCGATTTTTTGTGGAATGACTTCCACGAGCGATCCACTGGCATCATAAATTTGAATGAACAACGTGTACAAATAGGGTTTTTCCGCGCTCCACCGCTGCACTTGCTCCAAGGTTGCTGACAGTGAAGCCGTGCCATCCGTAAAGTCAGCTTTCAAAGAAGCTACAACATGACCGGTAGCATCTTTCACATCGACAGTTGCATAGGCCGTTGCCGGCTTTTCCAAGGTCAATTTCAGTTCCAGAAGGCCCTGCGTGTAGGAAGCATCCAGATCTGCCTTGGCATGCAGGTCACGTACGTGAAGCGTAGGGATGGTATAGAGGTACACATCTCTGAAAATACCGGAAAAACGCCAAAAGTCCTGATCCTCCAGCCACGCCCCCGTACTTCTTTGATAAACCTCTACCGCCAGCTTGTTTTCGCCTGCTTGCAGGAACGGTGTCAGTTCAAAATCAGATGGTGTAAAGCTGTCCTCGCTATAACCGACAAATTGTCCGTTCAACCATACATAGAAAGCCGACTCAACACCTTGGAAAGAAATGAACACAGGCTGCGCGTCGGAAGCCATATTTTCCGGTAAAACAAAGCTTTTGATATAGCTCCCGACCGGGTTGTGATCCTCCGGAATATGGGGTGGGCGAACGTCCGAATGTCCGTCCCATGGATACATCGTGTTCACGTACTGCATTTGGCCAAAGCCTTGCGTCTGAATGTGACCCGGTACCTGAATATCGCTCCAGCCGCCGTACTCAAAGCCAGGCGCATAGAACTCTACTGGACGACTGGCTGGATTCGTTGCATAGTTAAATTTCCAGCTCCCATTCAGGCTATGGCGCCAAGCCATATCAGCTTGCTGCTCCGCTTCCTGAAGCGTAGCGTAATATTTGTGATCGGAATAGGCGGGCAGCCGATGTACAGCAAATTTGGTTACGTCGGTCAGCCAGTCCAGACTAGGGGGTTGGATGGTCAAGGCGAACACTCCTTATTTTTAAAATTGAAATGAAGAACGTACACAGAAATCTGCTATTTTACCGAACCCACCATGCCCGCTACAAAGTGTTTCTGCATCAGGAAAAATACCAGTGCAGTCGGAAGTGTGGACAGGACAATGGCGATCATGATGACACCGTAATCCGGTGCATAGCTGGAGCCGAGGTTCGAGATCAACAGCGGAATCGTTTGATTTTCCGGCGTTTGCAGCACAATCAGAGGCCAGAGGTAGTTGTTCCAACTGGACATGAATGTGATGATCGCGGCAGCGGCATAGGTTGTTTTCATTGTAGGCATGTATACCCGGAAGAACAGACCCAGCTCGGACAATCCATCCATACGACCTGCCTCCAGTAGATCTTTGGGAAACATCTTGGTGCTTTGACGGAAAAAGAAGATCAGGAACGCCGTAGTTACGGTCGGAATGACGACAGAAGAGAGCGTATCAATACCGATCCACGGTATGACATTAGAAATGCTGCCGAACATCCGGTAGAGCGGGATCATGATCGCCGCAAACGGAATCATCATAGACATCAGCAGGATATTGAAGACAACGTCTTTCGCTTTACTTCTGTAAATTTCAAAGCCATAACCAGCCAATGACGCGATTAGCATAGCCAGCAGCGTAGTTGAGATGGAGACTTTTGCAGAGTTACTGAGTGCGGTAACGATGTCCACTTTTTCAAGCAAATTGTGCATGTTATCCATCAGATGGGAGCCAGGCAGCAGCTTGCCCTTGGTCACATCGACCGACAGGTTCGTGGCGCTGGATAGCATCCACAGGAACGGGAAAATCGAAACGAACGACACAAGGATCAGAAAGGCGTACGTAAATGCTCTTTTTGTTTTCATCATTTTTTCTCACCTGCCACTTTGAACTGGATAATCGACAAGATAATGATCATAATGACGATGGAATAAGATACGGTCGCCGCATAACCAAAGTCGGATGAATACTTGAAGGACAGATTGTAAATATATTGCGAAATTGAAGATGTCGCGTTCCCTGGCCCACCTTTGGTAATATTCATAATTTCATCGAAGAGTTGGAGTGTACCAATCGTTGATGTAATCGAAGTGAACAGGATAATCGGCTTAAGCAGTGGAACCGTAATGCTGAAGAACTGTCGGATCGGGGAAGCTCCGTCAATACGGGCCGCTTCGTAGATGGAACTGTCAATGTTCTGAAGACCGGACAGGTAAAAGATCATATTATAACCAGTCCAGCGCCATGTGATCGCGATAATAATCGTAACCTTGGCCCAGAAAGGATCTGTAATCCATTGGATGGGCGTGCCAATCACGTGCAGATTCAGCAATAAGGAGTTTACCAGACCGTCGGACGAGAACAGGTACTTGAAGACAACGGAATAGGCTACAAGGGATGTGATACACGGCAAGAAGATAGCGGTGCGGAAAAAGCCCTTGAATTTCAGGTTTTTATCATTCAACAATACCGAAATGAACAGAGCCAGAATGACCATCAAAGGCACCTGGAAAATTAAATAGATAAACGTATTCTTCACGGCGGTTATAAACATTTTATCGGTGAAGAGTCGCTTGTAGTTATCAATGCCGTTAAAGCTCAGATTAGACCCTGTACCTGTCTTAAAGGACAAGATAAGCGCCTGAATCATCGGATAGAAATAAAAAGCGGCGATCATGATCACTGCGATGGATATGAACAACCATCCTGTCATACCTGCTTTGAGACGTGTTGTAGTTATTTTGGGCGCGGCTGTCTTCATACCATGTCAACTCCCTGTGCAGCAATAAAACCTTGAACTCGCAAGCCCAAGGTTTTAAGTGCTTTTCGTTTTATTATTTAGCCTTGGCTAGATGGACTGTCTTATTTAAGCTGTGCTTCCGCTTGTCCTTGAGCATCTTTCAGAACTGCGTCTACATCTTTTCCGTTCAGATAGTTTTGAATTTCAACGGTCATGATATCCTCAATGGCATACGTATGCAGGCCATAATTGACTTTTGGAACTTGTTTAGTCCATTCTGCAAATTTCTTGTATACTTTGTCGCCTCCGAAGTACGGATCTTCCACGTCATAAGCTTTACCGCTGGAAGCTGCGTTCAATGAACCGACAATTCCAATTTTGCTCAGCATATCTTGATACAGATCTGTATCTGTTCCGAATGTCTCTTTCAGGAAATCAGCAGCGGTATCTTGACCGTCCGAGTTAAGGACATACCAGGAACTGCCGCCGAGGCTGGAAGCATTCACGGATTCAGGTATATTTTTCAGCTTAGGGAAAGGAACAACAGCCCATTTACCGGATTGCGAAGCTTCTGCTTTGATCGAAGGTGTAATCCAGTTACCTGTAGGTACGGAAGCAACTGCACCGCTGTTGAATGCGGCCAAGAACTGACTCCAGTCGGCATTCATTTTAACAATGTTAGCGTCGAACAAGGATTTGTACGTCAAGAGAGCTTCTTTCAGAGCTGGATTACCAGCCAGGTTTGGTGTTTTACCGTCTTCTTTCAGGTACCATGAACCTGCGGTTTGGATCATACCGCGGATCAGACCGAGGTCATTCGGATCTTGAGTCAGCATTTCTTTGCCTGTTTTTTGTTTTACAGCTTTACCAATTTCAATAAATTTGTCCCAATCAATATTGGTTAGGTCCGCTACTTTGTATCCGGCTTGTTCCAGATAGTCCGTTCTTACATACAGTCCCATAACACCGGAGTCGAATGGAACACCGTACTGCTTGCCGTTGTAGCTAGTCGGTCCAATTTTATAATCAGCAAAGTCGGATGCTTTGATCGTGCTGCTCATATCATGGAAGGAATCGGGATAGGCTTGCAGGAAGTTCTGTGCCCGATAATCCTCGATCAGAACCACGTTCGGCAATCCTTTGGTAGAACCGGAGTTAAGGCCGGCATTCATTTTTTGTACGATATCGTTTTGAGCATATTCAACAATGTTTACGGTTACATCTGGATGTTTGGCAACGTAGCGATCTTTTGCCAGCTTCAGGGCTGCGATATTAAAGTTCGGGTCCCAAGCCCAGACGGTGATTTCTTTTTTGCCTGAATCTGTGGTTGTAGCTGCTTTCTCGGAATTGCTGGAGCATGCGGATAGCAAGATCAAGCTTGCAATCAGCAGAAGGAAAGTCATTTTTTTCATTTTGTTCAACCCCTACTCTTTTTTTATATGTTGCTTGCCAGTTCTAAATCTCTTGAATGAAAGCGGTTACCTTGTTTGTAAATCTAGTGTACCATCCATACTTTGTCGGTGTTAGGAATATCTTTATACGGATTGGTCTTATTATTATGATTTATGAAAAAAGGTACCGCTTACATTTGTGTTTTATTTTGATTTAGGTATTTTTTTTAGGTTGAACTAAAGTTGTTCACTAAGCGCCACTGCGCGGCCGGATGGTGCTTCCCATCGCTGTTGCTTGTACAGCACCATTCCGCCCACTCCGTTCTTGTTCCACCTTCTTTGTTTAGTTCAGCCTATTTTTTTATGGGGTAGGTGGGGTGGGTTTTACGATCAGTGGGAGGGTCATTCTCACTTTGGTGCCCTCGCCTTTTTTACTGGAGATGGTCACGCCGTATTCTTCTCCATATAAAAGGGTAATGCGGTTGTGCACATTCTGGATGCCGATGCCTGTGAACAGTTGGCGCTTGCTCTTGGGATTCGGCAGTCCGTCTTGCGCCGTATGCCCGTCCAAATCCATACCGTCCCCATCATCGACCACCTCACAGATCAATGTATCCTCCGTTTTGGACACCAATATATAGATGTGGCCTACATTTTTTTCATTAAACGCATGGAAAAAAGAGTTTTCGATAAAAGGCTGAATGATGAGCTTGGGCACATGGTACTCCAGACAATCGGGTGATACAAAATAATTCACTTGTACCCGCTGCCCGTAGCGCACATGGTTAATGAACACATAATTTTGCATGTTGGCCATTTCCTGCTCGATGGTGATTGTTTCACTCACATTGCTGATTGTATTTTGCAGTAAGGAAATGAGCGCATTGATCGTTTCGGCGGCTGTTTCCTTGTTTCCTTTGAGTACCAGCATTTTGATCGAAGCCAGTGTATTGTACAGAAAATGCGGATTGATCTGCCGTTGTAGTGCAGCAAGCTCTGCGTTTCGTTGGCCTTTTTGCGTCTCTAAAAGCTTACGGATATAGTCATTTAGTTCATCCAACATGTAGTTGTAAGCATGACTTAATTGTCTAACCTCATAGCTGCCTGTTACCGGGATATAATTATCAAAATTTTTCTCACGTATGGTCGACATTTGCTTCACCAGTCGAGTCAGGGAACGAATTAGTCGACGGGATATCAGAAAAACGATCACCAAAGCAATCAGTACGATGGCAATGCAGATCCAGACAACGGATTTAACGTCAATAATTTGCCCAATCGCGGCTTGTCTGTCGATCATGTTCACCAGATAAAAATCAAATGAAGGGATATAGTTGGAAAGGAGGATACTCTCCTTATTCATCACATCCGCATTAATGTAGTTCAATCCCTGTTCATTGATTTTTGTGGCATAGCCTAGCAGCTCACTGGAGCGTTGTCCGATCAGGTCCTGGCGGTTGCTTGATACAATTAATCCCGACTTGTCCAAAATAAGCACATCATTGCCGTTGCTCGTGAAATTGTTGTAGAAACGGCGAAATTCAGGCTCTCGGATAGCGATGTAGATCATGCCGTACAGGGTGCCACTGGTCCGCTCCATAAATGGTTTGGAGGCGATGATATAGGGTGTTGGCTTTTGCGCGGTGGTATTCATTTGTTGCTGAAATAATTCAGTATCCAATTGATACATAAGCTGTGCCGGTCGTGCTACACTTTGGGCTGTAATCGCACTGCTTTTAAGCTCTTCCGCAGTTACAGGCCAATAGGATGAGTCAGAGTAAAAGCTCCGACCGTTCAGACCAGTTACAGCGACACCAACATCATAGGCATCGACGTTCGATTTAATTTGCTTCATTTGCTGTGCCATTCCGAAGTAAGTCCTCGCCGAGTTAATCGAGTCAGATTGACCGCCAGTCAGATAGTTCTTGACCGTTCCATTTTCCGAAGCATGGGTTACGGCATTCACGATGGAATCATTGAAGGATTCAAAGCTGGATTGAATCTGGCTGAGTACCTTGGCATTTGTAATACTGAATGTCTCCGCAAAAAGTCGTTCAGACATTCGAATCGTCACCAAAGAGGTCAGCAAGGACACCGCAGTGATGCTGACCACCATAACAATAAAGATTTTGAAGAACAGACCTTGATATTTGATCTTATGCATATATCTTTTCATATTCAATCTCTTTTCTGCTGGCAGATGTGACTTACTCTCTAATAGAGATGCTCCCGGCGGTACTGACTGGGCGAGGAACCCTTCACCTTTTTGAACACTTTGGTAAAATAGCTGGGGTCCGAATAGCCTACCGTGCTGCTAATATCCGAAATGGGCATCGTCCCCGACCGTAGTAACTCTGCTGCTTTTTCAACCCGAATTTTGTTCAGATACTCGCTAAAACCTTCTGTATGGTGTGCCGTAAAATAACTGGACAAGTAGGAAGGGTTAAAGTGGAAATATTGCCCAAGTGTCGTCAAATTGAGCGTTTCAGCATGATGCTCCTCAATATACTCCAGCAGTTTTTTCATGCTTGCGCTGCTTCCTTGCTGCGTTTTAGCCATGATCTGTCTGTTCGCTTCCTCCAAAAAAGTCTCCAGAAGGCGCACGGCTTCATGTACATGAGGGGCATCATTAATTGTTTTGAAATAGGAATATTTCGCCGCATCCAACTCCTTCATATCATACCCCTGGTTCCCGAGCAAAATCGTAATGTTGAACACGATATTTCCGAGAAGCGATTTGAATTCAAAAGCGGTAGAGGTATAGTTACCGGACATGGCGGCTACATAGGATCTCAAATCCTGAAAAGCTGTATCAAAATGCTCACGCTTCATCTCTTCTGTAAACTGTTTTAAGTTGAACGAGCTGTTCACCTGTACAGGCTGAGGAAGTTCGTCTTCTATGAGCAGCGCTGTTCCTGGGAAATAAAAGCGGTAACTCAGCAGTTTTGGCAGTTCATCCTGATAGACGTCACTAATCTGATTGAACTCATCAAATAAATGGCTAACTGCCCAGCCTGTCTGTGGATCGACTCGCTTTGTCTCCTGAGCAACTTCCCTAACCGCAGCCATCCAGGCGTCTACTTCCCGTGGATCAAGATTGGCTAAAAACACAGCCGCATAGGCATCAGACGGCAGTTGTCGCAGTACGATGCGCTCACAGGCAGAGGATACTCGATCTGTAAGCTTGGAAAATAGGTCCGAGGCAGAGATGGAGCGCCCTTTATCCTGCTGTACCGACTGTTCTATACCTATGAGCGCAAAACGAGTATAAGGGAATGCTTGCTTCAGCAGCTCGGCGTCATAGTCCATGCTATACCCGGAGATCAGCTTTTCGATCACATGATCTATCGTAATTTGACTATTCCCAGCATCCGCCTGATATTGAATGGATGGAATTTTGCGAGCGGTTCTCTGGAGGACTTGGAGTAGTTCATCCGTGTCCAGCTTGGGCTTTAAAATATAGTCAGCAACCCCTTGTTGAAAGGTGGATCGCACGTAATTAAATTCACCGTAACTGCTAAGCACGATGACTTCAATACCTGGATAATTCTGTCTGACTATGCGCGTCAGCTCCTCGCCATCCATGATCGGCATTACGATATCTGTAATGACTATATGAGGGCGCAAGGTTTCAATCAGCTCCAAAGCTTCTTTCCCGTTAGAAGCTTCACCTACAATTCGAAATCCATACTGTTCCCACGATAAATGGTGTTTAATCCCTTGCCGTACCAATATCTCATCATCCACAATCAAAATGTTGCATAGCTCATTCATGGCAGCACTCTCCGTAATTATACCTATTCGAGGATTTTGCAAAAATCCTGATTCAAAAAAGACCTCCATCACGTGGACGTCATATCATCTGAGGCACATATTTGATAACGCTTCCAACTTAGCTTGAATCTAAAGCATTTAACCTTTACATGCTAACATAAACCACACGGGGATTCCAAAAAAAATTAGTCCAAATGGCATATAAAACACAAAAAAGGCAGCCGAGAAAACCTCGACAGCCTTAAACAACCGGGATTACCTTATACAGTACCCCAAGTCCGATCTCCTGCCAAATATTTTTCAGTCAAAATAGACAGCAGTTGAATGCCAACCTCATTGTGTCCTCCCTCAGGAAGGATCAGGTCAGCGTATTTCTTGGAAGGCTCAATAAATGCCTCATGCATCGGCTTAACCGTAGTCAAATAGTGATCGTGGATCGAATGGATGGTGCGGCCGCGTTCCTCAATATCGCGAAGAACCCGACGGAGAATACGCACATCAGGGTCCGTATCCACAAATACTTTGATGTCAAGCAGGCTGCGGAGCTTTTCGTCTGACAGTACGTGCAGACCCTCCAACATAACGATATGATTTGGCAGAAGCTCTACCGTCTCGTCCGTGGAGCGGGCATGAACCGTAAAATCATACACGGGCGCTTGTGTCGCTTGTCCTTTTTTCAGACATTGGAGATGCTCAATAAGCAATTCGTTGTCAAAGGCAAACGGATGATCATAATTGACCAAAGCACGTTCATCATAGCTCAGATGTGAATGGTCTTTATAATAGTTATCCTGAGATATGAAAGTCACTTTATTAGATCCCAGACGCTCAACGACGGCGCGTGCTACCGTCGATTTACCGGAACCTGTACCGCCGGCAATACCAATAATAAGCATGGCGTTTCACTTACCCTTCCCTAAATGTATCCCGATACAACTCAAGTATTGTAGCACAATGCACACTTTTTTTCATCACTGTTGAACTTTGTATTTCTTCCATTTCCGTATCTTGGCTCTGAATGTTTTAAACGGTGCCACCGAGTTGATGTGAATCCATCTTGCCATGGGCCAGTTTGGATTCGTACCCGTCCAATTGTGAACGCCTTGAGTGAAGAGCTCTTCGTGGCTAAGTGTGTCGATCCAATCCAGCCACTTTTGCTCAGTCAACTTGAACATATCGCGTAATTCGCGTAAAGATTGGTGGGAGTAAGTCTTGTAAAATGATTGATATAGTTCGCCTAGTCTGTTCCATTTATAATTGGGGGCGGGCATGATGACGGTTTTTCCTTCCCGTTCGTCTCTGTCCCATGTCATGACAAGATGAAGCCATCCGAGCTGGTAGGCAATCATCTCTGCGGGTGTTTTATCTACTTCAGGGATACGAATATCTTTTTGGCTCTCGTCGATCTCCTGAAACTCACCGTCAAATCGTAAATAGGAGGCATGAATGGCTTCCTTTAACTCCGATTTGGAAGCGTAGTCGTAGCTGGACATCTCATCGCTCCTTTAAATGATATGGATGATACTCACCCCTTTATATGTACCATTCCCAATATGACAACTGTATGTCTTATTCAAAAATAAAAAAATATCGTTTTTTGTGATTTTATGAAACAGAATTTGGCGTGTTCACGAAACAGGATGCAAAATTAATTGAAAAATTAAGACAAAAGATAAGTAATTAGACATATTTTAATATATATTTAAATGCCTATAATTATTGGAGTATAGCGTTTGAGGGCCCTCATTGGTGTTGGGATATTATTCTCTTCATCAGTACGTTATATACCGTTGGGGCAGGTCATGTCCGATGAACGGTGCAACCTTTGCTTTAGTATTCATGAATCTAACCAAGAAGGGGATTGTTATATGAAATCGAGTTTGCTAAGAAAATGTGCAAGTGTAATGTTAAGCAGTACGTTGGTACTGTCTTTATCATTACCGTTGCTAGGTCATGCACATGCGGATGGGAATTTACAGATAAGTGATGATTTCGAACAAGGAAAAGCTCAAGGCTGGACCGCGGATTCGGGGAACTGGTCTGTGGTCAAGGATGGGAATGGCTCTACATACCAGCAATCTAGTCGAAGCGAAAGCCATTCCGTTAAGGGTAATGCCTCATGGACGAACTATAGCGTGCAAGCAGATGTATATGTAAATGATTTTAATGGCTCCAATCGAGTCTACGTTGCAGGTAGATACACAGATTCCAACAACTTCTACGCAGCATCGTTGTACAACAAGAATGACGGAGCGCTTGAGATTCGAAAAAAAGTCAAAGGCTCTATGAAGACACTGGCTACCAATAAAAAATACAAACTGGACACGAATACATGGTACAGAGTTAAGCTGGAACTATCCGGTTCGGAAATCAAAATGTATGTCAATGATCAACTGGAGCTGTCCGCAACAGACACCAGCCTCACTGCTGGAGCCATTGGTTTGGTGACCTCCAAAGCAGCTGCCGAATTCGATAATGTGATTGTATCCGGTGTTTCTTCTGAGGTAGATCCAGGAACACCGCCTGTGAATCCAACACCAGGTACAGAAAAACCGACTCCTGGAGTGGACCCTGATGTAACCTCTAAAAGTAACTATAATTTGACTGGCTTTTCGTATGGTAATACAGGTGGTGGCAACATTGCGGATACAGATGCCAACTACAAAAAAGTTTACAACGCTGTAGATCTCAACGAAGCACTGAAGAAAGGCAGCAAAGTCAAAGTGATTGAGATTATGAACGATCTTGATCTCGGTTGGAATGAAATTCCTAGTGCTGCCAAAGTAATGCCTTTTAGTGCCAACAATCCTGTACAAACACATCCTGTTCTGAAAAAGACAGGTGTGAGCAAAGTCTATATCGAAAATATGAATGGGGTTACGATTTTCTCGGCCAATGATGCGAAAATCAAACATGCCGGCTTTGTTATCAAAAGAAGCTCCAATTTGATTTTCCGTAACCTCGAATTTGATGAACTTTGGGAGTGGGATGAAGCAACCAAAGGGAACTATGACAAGAATGACTGGGACTATATTACTGTCGAAGGTGCAAGCTCCAAGGTATGGATCGACCATTGCACATTTAACAAAGCCTATGATGGTCTGGTAGATGTGAAAAAAGGGAGTAACGGAGTTACGATTTCCTGGTCCTTGTTCAAAGGAGATGACCGCAGCTCCAACAGCTGGGTAACCCAACAAGTCAACGCGATGGAAGCAGACAAGTCTTCCTATCCTATGTACGCTTATCTGAGAAGCAATGCAGTAGGCATGAGTAAAGAAGATATCATTGATATTGCAGCAGGACAAAAGAAGGCGCATCTGATCGGTGCTACGGAAATGGCTTCCGACAATCCAGATTTGGAAGTGACGCTGCATCATAATTACTATCTGGATATTCAGGACCGTATGCCACGTTTGCGTGGTGGTAATGCTCATGCATATAACATCGTTATGGACGATGCCGGATTGGCCAGAGCCAAAAAAAGAATTACTTCTGACATGGCTAAAGCAATTGCCGCCAAGGGATACCATTTTGATGTCGTGGGTAATGGTGCAATTTCAACAGAAAACGGCGCGGTATTGCTAGAAAAGTCTTATTTAATTGATGTGTTTTCTCCAGTGCGTAATAATCAAAAAGATCCTAACAAAGCAGATTATACAGGTAAAATCAAAGCCGAAGACGTTATCTTTTCCGACAATGGTACCGTATTCAGAGGAGGCAGTGAAGCTGCGAATAGCCCGTTAGCCCCTTATCCTGCGAAGGCCAAGGGCTTCTCTTGGAATGGGTTCACAACGTTGCCATACAGCTATACTGCCGAAGACCCTGCTAACCTGGTTGCTCAATTGCAGGCCAAGGATGGAGCGGGTGCAGGCAAGCTGAACTGGTCGAGTGAAAACTGGCTCAAAACGGTGTACAATACAGCCGCTACGAAAGATGCAATAGTGGAAGAAGATTCCGAATAGGTAGGCATATAAAAAAGCAGCCAGGACAGATATGCTCTGTTTCTGGTTGCTTTTTTGGTTACCCACGTTTAGGCTGCGTTCGGTATGAGCTTAACCAATAACGACAAATGAGGATACGCCAGCAGGTACGGATCTAACGCGGAATAATACTCCATCATCTCTAAAAGTACGCAGAATATAAGGCTGGTTCGTAGGTGTGCGGACTCTGTTGAATCGGGCAGTACCAAAGCGGTCGAAGCCTGCAGCTTGCACAAAGGTTCCATCTAAACGCCGGAGTGTTGCAAAAAATCCAGACGTGTTAAAAGGTACACCATCATTGTTAGCCCAGATAACTGTAAATCTACGAAGGGTTTGTGTTGGACTCACATTGCGATATCTCGTAACAGGAACCTTTCTGCCCGTAGATTTCAGCGTTTGTGGAGGACGAATGGCCACTTCAAATCAACTCCTTTGTTGTGATGAGATAGTAAATGCACACAAAGGAGTTTTGGACCGTGCTATAAACTACTGCTTCTTAAAAATAGGTATATATTGAACTTGGGACATCATTATGCCCACTCGCGCCGTAGCGTAAAGAGGTCTTTTAACGCGTCTGTAGACAGCTCAGTAATCCAGCCTTCGGTACTGGTTATGATTTGGTCGCTAAGCTGCTGCTTGCTCTCCAGCATTTCATCAATGCGTTCCTCCAGCGTGCCCAGCGAGATAAATTTGTGCACCTGTACATCCTTCGTTTGTCCCATCCGATAGGCTCGGTCTGTGGCCTGATTTTCAACAGCCGGATTCCACCAGCGATCAAAGTGAAAGACGTGGTTGGCTGCCGTCAGATTCAGGCCCACCCCCCCGGCTTTGAGCGACAAAATAAACACGGATGGCTGCTCGGCAGGGGGGAGCGTGTGAGATTGGAATTGATCAATCATTCGGTCACGCGCCGTTTTGGACGTGCTACCGTTCAGATAGAGCACAGGCTCTTGCAGCTCCTGAGCGAGTACCCGCTGGAGCATCTGCCCCATACCAATATACTGTGTAAAAATAAGGCAGCGCTCGCCCTCCTCCCGCAGTTCCTTGACCATAGCCAGAATGCGCTCTAGCTTGGATGAACGGCTAATGACCGTCTCAAGATCGGACTGACTATAACCGGAAGCCGCTGCATCCGGGAGTGCCTCCTTGGTTAAGAGGGCTGGGTGGTCGCAAAGCTGCTTCAACTGGGTAAGGGCGGATAAAATGGCTCCTTTCCGTTCAATCCCTTCCAGCTTCTGCATCCGTTCCATCAACTCTTTGACAATCTGGTCATAGAGCGCGCCCTGCTCAGAGGTCAGATGAATGTAGGTTTTCATCTCATTCTTGTCAGGCAAATCAAGCTGTATAGCAGGGTCCTTCTTCTTGCGCCGCAGCATGAAGGGCTGAACCAGCTTTTGCAAATCTAATGTGCGCTGCTCGTTATGTTCCTTCTCAATAGCATTCATAAAACGATTGCTAAAGGCGCGTGAGCTGCCCAGATAACCTGGATTGATAAAATCATAAATGGACCACAGCTCGGACAATCGATTTTCAATAGGTGTCCCGGTCAACGCAATCCGATGACGTGCAGGAAAGCTGCGCACGGCTGTGGATTGCTTGGTTTGCGCATTTTTAATGTTTTGCGCTTCATCCAGGCAGACCGAATCCCAGGTCATGCTTTGTAGCAGCTCTTGATCCAGGGTTGCCGTAGCAAAGGAGGTCAGGATGACATCAGCCTGCTCTACTTCTTCACGGAACAAGTCTCCCTGCTTCCGCCTGCTTCCATAGTGCAGCATCACCTTCAATGAAGGGGCGAAGCGGCTGAGTTCCTTCTGCCAGTTGCCCAGCACCGACGTCGGGCAAATCAGCAGCGAACTGGAGCGGACACCCGTCTCAGCGGCAATTTCCTGTAAGTGCAGTAAATAAGTAATAAATTGCACCGTTTTACCAAGTCCCATGTCATCGGCCAGACAGGCCCCCAGTCCAAAACGCCGTAAAAAGGCAAGCCATGCGTACCCGTCCCTCTGATACGTCCGCAGCTCGGCTTGCAGCCCGTCCGGCACGTCCAATGCAGGCCATTCTGACTGCCGTCCGAGCTGGCTGATCAGCTTCAGCAGATGGGCATTCAGCTCGACTTCCAGCCGGAAGCGTGCCGCATCCTCCGGCTGCTCACTCGAGGCGTCGCCTTCAGGATCGTCGGCGTTGCCGAGCAGGTGGAGCTGCAGGATGTCCTGAAAGGACAATCCCTGAGCGCTGTCGATCCCGGCCATAGCCCGGCGGATCTGCGCCAGCAGCGCAGGGTCGAGCGCGATCCATTGCCCGCGAAAGCGAACCAAGCGCTCGTTGCGAGCGACCAGCTCGGCGAATTCCGACTCGCTCAGATCGGCATCGCCAATGGCAACGCGCCAATCGAACTGGACAATCGAGTCCAGTCCGAACAGCGAGCTGCCCTTCGTGCGCTCTCCCGCCCCTTCGCCCGGGCGTACCTTGGCCCGCAGCTTCGGCTTCTTGCGGGTAGCTGCCTCCCACCAAGCCGGGAGCAGCACTTGCCAACCGCTTTCCAGCAGACGTTGGCTGTCGGTCGTCAGGAATTGCCACGCCGCTTCGTCGGAGAGCGGGCGATTCAGCACGTCATCACGGCTTCCGGCACGCTGCCCGGCAGGCAAAATCGAGGTCAAGCCTTCTAGCCACCCGGCTGAGCGCTCACGGACATGTGCTGTCCAGGCATCGGGCCATGAGCCGGATGCATACCCATCATCGGCGAGCTGTACAGACACCAGCAACGCCGGGTCTTGCTTGTCCTGCAACACAAGCTTGAGCTGCCAGGACGGCTCGTCGTCCTCCAGCTCTGGCTCCAGCAGTTGCAGAAGCGGCCGAAAGGGCGCGGTATCGGCTTTCCAGCCGATGGCGATGAGCCAGGCCCGCGCGTCTAGACCCGCCGCGGCTGGGCGGTTGGAGGCGAAGAGAATCGGATATTCTCTTCGCAAATCGGCGGCTTCCGCTTCGGTGCCGTACCAGCGTTGAAATACGGCAGCCGAGAACGCCGCTATCAGCCCATCCTGCTCGTCCTTCTCCAAGTTGCCTAGCAAAGCAAGCTCTGCCGGCTGGATGTTTTCCAGTGCTTCCGCATCCCATTCCCATTGCAGCTTCCCTGCCTGGAACGCCGTGAAGCTGGGCACATAGGCTTTCGCTTCAATACAGTGAGCAAGCGAAGGGATCAGCTGAAGCCATGGGGCATGGGCCTCGTCCCAGATCCATTCGATATGCTTTAGAAGCTCGCGCTCTGCCAGAAAAGGAATCACCTGCTCCGAAGGCAGCAGGATAATATCCGTGTCTTGAACATGTTGAATCTCCAGATCGGTGCCATAAAACGAAGCCTCATGCCAAGCAAACAAACGCTGCTTCAGAATTTGGCCGGAAATGCTATAGTTCATGGAGGAATCGCCATAGATCAGCGCGTCTCCATAGGTAGTTAATTGGATATGCACGGTAATCGTTTCGGTATATTGACTCATGATAACAATTTCCCTTTCCGCAATTCCTCCTGTAGCGCCCGCAGGCGGCTATGACGGCTGGTGAAGGTCGTAAAGAACAGCTCCCAGCGTGATTCTTGCTTCATTTTCTTGTACAGCTTGAACAGCCGCTTTAATAGCTTGACTGCTGCTTTATAGCTGGATCTGTTTTTTTCTAGCACATAGCGTTCTACCGCTTGATGGTAAAAGGGGAGTAGTAACTCAGGCGCGTTCTTTTCAATGGGCTGTAACACGCTCACTCGAAAACTCAAAGGTTCACTGCGTATGCTTAGCTGATAGTCGATCCATGACCGCCATTTCTCGTGAGCAAGCAGTGCCTCTTCATACATTTCTCCGGCAAATGGAAGCATACCCACCAGCGTGTCCCACATGTCCTGCTCCGCTTCTGGAAGGTGCTGCAAAACCACATCCCAATCATGCATATAATCCTGTAAATGGTCATCCCGATGACTGTGAAGCAGGGGACCGATATGCCGCAGTCCGTCCTTGAGGCGTGCCCAATTCTCAGCTTTACGCAACGCCTGTAAGAACAAAAGCAATTGGTTGGAAGAGATTTTTAGTGGAAAAGCTCGTTCCGCTTCCTGAAGAAGTACCCAGGCTTCATTATCCTGCGATTGGAAAATATGCATCCAGCTGCGAGCCAACATCCACGGAAGCCTTGCTAAAGTAGTGCCGAGATCCTCCTCAGCCGCCTGCAAATGCTGTAATTCCTCCGTATATATGCTGGAGTCCTGTCTTACGGGATGCACCCAGTACAGCCAAAACTGATAATACGCGTCTGAAAAATAAGTACCGTTACGCGATTCTGTCAGCATTTTTCGGCGTAAATAGGCTAAGGTTTCTGCGATACGGGCTTCTTGCATCGGTTCATCGGTCAGCTCCAGTGGACTCTCAAAATCACGATCGATCGCTTCTTTAAGCTCATCGGCAGCAATTTGCGTGTAATACCCCATATAGGTATGAGAGGGATAGCCTGGCATGGAAGACTGAGGTACCAGCTTTTCCAGCACACGCAGATGAGCATGCAGTCCGTATAGCTGTTGCATGCCAGGTGAAAGCGGTGGCTTCACAGCATAGATCGAGGCTAAAGCGCTTTGGACAAATTGGGAGTTTTGTGTGTTCACACGATTAAGGGCGATACACTGATCGAACAGATCATGCCACTCTGAAATGGGCATGTCCGGTATTTTACTTGCAGTTTTACTGAGGGCGTTTCTTGTTGTTTCCTTGTGATCCGGTGAAAGATTCGACCGGGAAGGAGGTGTGTTACGCGTGTCAGCTTTTGTCGACAATCGAGTGAATCCCGCCGAATGAGCGTTCACTAAAGCATGTACAGAACGTTCCTGTTCATTCGCGTAATTCAGTAGTACGGCGATCATATGCTTGCAGTTGGCGTGGACAGGGCATGTACATCTGCTGGCAGCAAAAGCGCTCAAGTGGAGATCCACCTCGTATAGCTCGCTTCCATCCACGACAGCTGCAATATGATCGGCATCAGGCATTACGAATTCTTTTACCTTTCCTTGCTTAAAATATTGGAAACCTCGTTTGATCGTCACATCATTAAAATGGTCAGCCACGTTTTGAATAAGCTGTTGCCACTGTATATCATCCATAAGATAGGTTGGTTTCATATGCATTAGTCTCCTAAGAGAGAATAGTTAATCCGATGACTGCTTAACTCTTCCATTATATCAGTTCACGGATATAAATTGAGTGGAGGGAGCAGTTGGAAAATTCCGAAGAATAACCATCGGGTAAAAAGTAAAAATCCCCTTACGCTATAGCATAAGGGGATTGATTCATTGGCAAGAGCGGGGAGGCATTCTCTATTGTTTCCCATCCGGATTCTCTGTTCGATGGAAGACCATAGAGATAACAAGAAGCACCAAGGGTACTACTGCGCATACAGCAATTCCAAAATAACCTATTATTTTATCGAAGTTGCCTATCTCAACAAAATTTTGGGGATACATGCTCAGGCAAAATAATATAATTAACGGGAGATAACAGATATACCCGTTCCACTTTTGGGTGAGCTGGCTGATCCCCGTTACAATATAGAAATAATAGTTTGAGGCGGTCATGAAAATTTTGATCGTCCACAAAATGATAAATAATATTTCAAATCGTTCCAGGAACGCGCCGGGGAATTCAATTTGCTGTGCAAAAGAAACGACTGGCCATTGCAGTCGGGAAACTTCCTCAACTGACATACAGCCGACGACCATCGTTACCATTAAAATATACAAACCCATTGCAATCGAGTAGCCGATTGACCCAGCCTTCCATGCTTTTTGGGGGTGGGTCATCACATTAGTTAATATAAGGATGGATTCAAAACCCAATGTAGAGAAAGGTATAACTTTAAGTGATTCAAAGATCGGTCGCCATCCTTTATGGAAAACAGGGCGCAAATTATCAAGATTGAAATGGTTGACATTAAGAACGACCAACAATAAAAAAACAATAAGGGTTAAAGGGAAAAAAAGTTCGATCAATCGAACCATTGCATGGAGACCGCCCCAGGTCAAATACCCAATAAGCAGAAGAAACGGTAAGAGAATCATACTTATTGGGGTTCTCTCCAGTGCAAGACCTTTGAGGAATTCCGCCATCATTCTACATACAAAAGAGCATATCATCGTGCAATGTACAATAAATGCAATATTGATGAGCAGGCCGATGAATTTACCCGCGATCACAGGATTGAGCTCATAGAACGTCTTCCCTGGAAATCTCCGGCACAGTTTAAAATGGATAAAAACGATGCCTACCCCAAGCAGACTTGCCAGCAAAAGTCCCTGCCACACGTCGGGCGTTTGTGTCTTTTCCGCGATGGTTCTTGGCAAACTGACAATTCCCACAGCGTACACGGTCGAAGTGACTGTAAGTAAGGCTTGAAGGGTAGAGATTTTTTCCTGTTTCATGGAAGGTATGTTGGACATTACTCTTCCTCTCCTTTTGTATAAGCACCTGTTCGTTTAATCTGTACTTCAGCCTGAACATCGATTGGTATTTGACTGAATGTATTTTGCCAATTTTCCTTTACCCGATCCCAGTAAGCGGGATAGTTCACTTTTACTTTTGTGCCAAAACCGACTACATCTGCTCTCATTTCTTTCTGAAGTGTGTTTAGCGATTGGGATATGGTCTGTTTGATTTCATCTTGCGCTGCTTCTTTGGCGGTTCGGATGAATGATTCCTTCAGGAAGTCCACAGAAGTAACCGAGTTTTCGTTTAGCTTGATATCTGTTTTGATACGAACTGTGAATGAGAGATCCTGTCCATTAAGGTGGGGAATAAGTTTACTATGGGCATCCTCAACTTCAAAGACCATGTGTTGTTTCGTCTTTGGGTCCTCAACTTTAATAATGGAACCCTTCGTTTTTCCCAGCATCCAGTTGATCCCGATAACATCCTCTTCGTCCAGCCAATAAGCAAATTTCTTCGTTTTGCCGCTGACCAGAGCTGCTCCTGAGAAGTGATTGCCGTCATTGCCTTCTAGGCATTGAATGAGGAAGTCAGCTCCTTGTGAGATATGTGTAGACATTTCCCCTAATGTTATTCTATAAGGTATTTTTGAGTTGAAATCACTATTTTTGGCCAATGCTTCAAGGTCAATGGAAGGTATCTCTTTATGTTTGCCAATCTTATTGAGCGCTTCTTTCGCATTGCCTTTTACGATCATAACAAGTGATTTTCGACTCGGTTTATAGGAGCGAGTAAACGTATCTAACAATTGGTCGATTCTTGTTTTTTGTATAGCTTGGTCACTAATCAAAATTAAGCGAATAAAACTATATAAAGGAGCACGGGATACCTGCTTGGCCTGTTCCCTGGAAGCAGACTGGATTGAATCTTTGTTAAAGGTTGTTACGTTGCTATACATATTTTTTCTGGATTTCTGCGCTATTAAGTGCTGGTAGGTAAGTTCCAGCATATCCTGCTGATCCGTATCAATGGCGACGCCTTGAATAATACTCAAGTTATCGATCTCTCTGCTATCCCAACAACCGGTGAGGAGAGCAGCACATGCGATCCATGCAGCAAAGCATTTTTGCGCCCATAGGGTTCGACGAAACAGAAAGATGTAAGAGAGCATAGGTTTACTTCCTTTTTCTGTTAGATTGTATTTCGTCCTGTGTCTTTAGCATCATAGGGCGTTTTTTGAGATATTTAAAAGGAACCCGAACCAAAGTATCTTGTTGATCTCTTAGCCGAATTGGGGCTAGGGGTGACATGTAAGGAACTCCAAAGCTTTTGATCTGGACCATGTGTACGCCTAAACAAATAAAGGCTAAAATTACTCCATACAGCCCATAAATCCCTGCGATCATCATAATGGGGAAACGAAGAAGCCGGATTCCAATACTGCCGCTGTACTGCGGGCTTGCAAAGGACGCAATGGCAGTAAGACCAACGACAATAATCAGAAAAGCACTTACGATCGCCGCCTCGACAGCGGCTTGTCCAATCACAAGACCGCCTACAATCCCGATGACTTGTCCTATGCCTTTAGGTAGCCGTAGACTTGCCTCGCGCAGTATTTCCAATGCTAACTCCATAATTAGAGCTTCCACAAAAACGGGAAAAGGAATCCCTTCCCTTGAGGCAACGATAGACATCACTAGCTCAGGTGGGATTAATCCAGGATGAAAAGAAATAAGTGCAACGTACAGCGAAGGCAGGAATGTTGCAATGAACAGAGCCGTTAAACGAAGCATGCGGAAAAATGTTCCTAAAGGAAAACGCTCGTAATAATCCTCTGGGGATTGAGCCAGCATCCAGAAGGTCATGGGAGCAATCAGGACAAAAGGAGTGCCATCAAGCATAATGACAACTCTTCCGGACATTAAAGCATTTATAGCTTTATCCGAGCGTTCAGAGGCTTGGATCTGTGGGAACGGAGACCATGAATGTTCCTCAATCCATTGCTCAATAATCCCGGTATCGGAAGCATCGTCCACATCAATCGTTTCGACTCTCCGTTTAACTTCCTGAACTAGCTCCGGATTTGCGATATCTGATATGTACAGGATCGCTAACTTCCGTGAGGATCTCCTTCCTATGGTCATTTTATCTATTTTGAAACTTAGATCTTTGATATGCCGCCTTACCATTGCCAGGTTGCTTTGCAAATCTTCAATAAAACCTTCTCTCGGTCCTCTAACCAAAGTTTCAGTGCTTGGTTCATCGACACTTCGCGACGGAAACTGGCCCGTAGACGCAAAAAAGACTTCATCGGTTCCTTCGATCAGCAGACAGGTATTTCCCGATAACACTTCGTGTACACACGTCTCAAGGTCTGTCTCTTCTTCCATATCGATCGTAAATGCTGTCTGCTGTATCAGCTCCTCCTTTATTTTCTCGGGATTAACTTGGGAGTGACTTTCACGAATTCCAGTTAAAATGAGCGGCTTGACGATTTGTTCGTTAATGATGCTCGTATCCGCAATACCAGAGAGATAGATCATAATTACATGAATTCCCGTTTGACCCACATTCATTTTCTTGAAGACGACATCAGGAAGATGACCCAGGGTCTTTTGTAGATGGTCCAATTTCGCCTCGAGTGATCTTGCCATGACTCGTCCTCCTTCAAAAGCTTAAATCACGATATACATGTAATATGTGTAAAATGGTGATATATATTCATGGAATGGTAATCTAACGTGTTCGACGATGGGGGAGCTGAAGAAGCGAGAGACAGAGGGAGTTTTTTGAGTATATGTAAACAAAAACGAACACCAGTGGTGTCCGTCGTTGGTCATACATATGAGGTGAGGGTGCTTTATCCCCGTGATAACGCCATATAAACTACTCCGAGTGGAGGTCACTTTTTGAACTCGTAGAAATGTGCCTCCAACATGCTCAGAGAAAGCTCGGCAGTCGTGGCTACCACGATATCCGCACCTTGCATTTGCGAAGGTGTCCCTACACCGACCGCAAACATCCCGGCGCCCTTGATCGCCTGTATGCCAGCCTGTGCGTCCTCTATACCGATACAATCGGCAGGCTGAACGCCCAGATTTGCAGCTCCGGTGAGGAAAATTTCCGGGTCAGGTTTGCCATGCCGAATGGCGGTAACATCCACCACACTGTCAAAATAGTACGCTAGCTCCAGTCGCTCCAGGATAAACGCTGCATTTTTACTTGCAGAGGCCAGAGCGATGCCGATTCGGGCTTCACGAAGTTCTGTCAGAAGCGCTTTAATGCCTGGAAGAATGTCCGAGGGAGTTACAGCTGAGATGAGCCGCTGATACTCCGTATTTTTCCGTGTGGCTAGTTCTTGCTTGCCTTCTTCTGAAAACGTATCGGACAGGTTACCGCGCGCCAGTATTTTGTCGAGCGATTCCGTACGGCTGATTCCTTTTAACTGTTCATTGAATTCCCGATCAAAAGGGATGCTGAGCGCTGCCGCCAAGCTGGCCCATGCCTGAAAATGATATTCGGCGGTATCTGTAATGACTCCGTCCAAGTCGAAAATGACTGCCTTCATTTGCTTTCCCCCCTGTCTGCCCGATTTATGAAATGCTGTTTGTCATTAACGTCTGCCCACTGGTAATGTGCGTTGGCTGTCCATACAGCTCCAGCGTCAGCGGTTCTCCGTCCAACAGGGTTATGTTCACTTCATTTTCCTGTACGAGAATACTTAGCAAGCGACCGCGATAGTTGATTTTAAACGTATATTTGGTCCAGTCTTGAGGCAAGAAGGGGGAGAAGCTTAATGTTTCATTATAGGTTCTCATCCCGGCAAATCCCTGTACAATCGCCAGCCAGCTTCCCGTCATGGAAGTGATATGAAGGCCGTCTTCGGTATCGTTATTATAGTTATCCAGATCCAGACGGGCCGTCCGCTTATACATCTCGACTGCCTTTTCCTCCATTTTGAGTTCGGCGGCCAGCACGGCGTGTATAGAAGGAGACAGACTGGATTCATGAACAGTCATGGGCTCGTAAAATGCAAAATTGCGCGCTTTTTCCTCCAGTGTGAACTGGTCTCCAAAGAAATACAGTCCTTGCAGCACATCTGCCTGCTTAATGAAGCATGAACGCAGGATTTTATCCCATGACCATTTCTGGTTTAGTGGAAGGTTGCTGGGATCAAGGGCGGATACAGGCTGCAAATCCTTATCCATAAAGGTATCGTGTTGTACGAAGACTTCCCGCTCCTCATCATAGGGATAATACATGTGAGTGACGATATCCTGCCAATGTGCAAGCTCATCAGCCGTAACTGCCAGGCGCTGCGCTTTCTCAGTCGAAATTTGAGGCAAGACCGATAATGTATATTTCAAAACCCATGCAGCCAGCGTGTTGGTATACCAGTTGTTATTGACGTTATTTTCGTATTCGTTTGGCCCGGTAACCCCGTGAATCATATACTGCTGCTGACTTTTGGAAAAATGAACCCGGTCGGCCCAGAAGCGGCTAATTTCGACCAGTACATCTACGCCGTAGTCATGCAGATAGGTCAAGTCACCCGTATAGTTGGTGTAATTGTAAATGGCATAGGCAATGGCACCGTTACGATGAATTTCCTCGAAGGTAATTTCCCATTCGTTATGGCATTCCACACCCGTAAAAGTGACCATAGGGTACAGTGCACCCCGAAGTCCTTGCTGGGTCGCGTTATGCTTGGCACCCTCAAGTTGTTGGTAGCGGTACAGCAGCAGATTTCGGGTTACATCCGGGTCTGCGAGCGCCAGGTACATAGGTACGGCATATGCCTCTGTGTCCCAATAGGTAGCACCGCCATATTTTTCACCTGTAAAACCCTTGGGACCAATGTTCAGACGGGCATCTTCACCGTAGTACGTAGAGAACAACTGGAAAATGTTAAAGCGTATTCCCTGTTGGGCCTCCGTATCGCCCTCTATTTCTACATCTGCTTTGTCCCAACGTCGGGCCCAAGCTGTGACATGCTCCTGTTTAAGAGAAGTGTAGCCTTTGTTCACAGCTTCTACGGCGATGCGTTCAGCTTGTGGAATCAGTGCGTCCTTTTCCATATCCCGTGAAGTGGTAACAGCCACAAATTTTTGCAGCTGGATACTGTCGCCCGGAGCGACGCTGTATTGATAGTGGCGAGCAGCATACAAAAAGCCCTCTTCCGTCGTCTGCTGATCCTGTCCCTCGGTCACAATACCCATGGTAGCGTTTACGGTAAAGCGCGGAATACCGAAGGGATTATCTATAGTTGTTGTGGACAGGCTGATGAATTGTTCCTGAACCTCTCGGGCCTCCTCCAGCCAAAAAACCTCATCATAGTTCGTGTCTTCATTCTTCGTATTGCCGTCCAAATAGGGGACAAGCTCTATAGTTAGAGGTTGCTCACTTATATTCGTTGCTTGGTAATCAATCAGGCATAGCTCACGAGTGGTGATGCTCAGAAAACGCTCCGTAGTGATACGAACCTGATCGTTCACGGTGCAGGTGCGTCGCAGGATCCCCTGTTTCATGTCCAACTCCTGCACAAAATCGCTGATGTGTGCCGTAAATAAGTCTACTTCCTCTTGGTTTACGATCAGATTGATGCCGATGAAGTTCATGGCATTGATGACCTTACCAAAATACTCAGGATAGCCGTTTTTCCACCAGCCGACCTTTGTTTTGTCGGGGAACCATACACCGGAGATATAAGTTCCCTGATGATGATCCCCTGAATACGTTTCTTCGAAATTGCCGCGCATGCCCATATAACCGTTGCCTATGGACGTTAAGCTTTCCTGTAATCGCATGTGTGTGCTATGTAGAGCGTGTGTTGTCAGCTTCCAACTATCTACGTCAAATAATCGGTTGTAAACCATGAGTGCGTACCCCTCTCGGAAAATGAGATCGTTGTTTTAACGAGACCAATATATGAGCGAGTTCAGTATATAGTGCAACCGTTTGCCCTGTCAACGCAAAAAAACTGATTTTATGGATATCCACAAAATCAGTTCTTGTTCATTTCTTAGAGATTCATAGTACCTGGCTGGATTTGCGCTCCACGATTCGGTGGGGCACAATGATGTGTTTGGTCAGTTCCTTGGGGTCTTCGATTTTTTCAATCAGGCTTTTGGCAGCCTGATAACCCAGAGTAAAGATATCAATATCCACGGATGTAAGAGGAGGATTCATCAGCTCAGCCAGCATTAGATTATTGAAGCTCACCATGGATAACTGCTCTGGCATGGACACGCCTAACTGGGCAAGCATTTTCTGTACGGCCATGGCTACAAGGTCGTCGCTAACGATCATCGCAGTAGGCGGCGGGGTAGCCTGCAATAACGCGCGCATGTCCTCCAGATTAAAGGGTTCTCTGACCACGTATTCCTTCGGTAGAGGCAAGCCAACCTCTCGTAGCGCATCTTGGTAGCCTCGGAGTCTTTCAAGATTCACGATGTGTTCCTGATCACCGCCAACATAAGCAATGCGCTGATGATTCAGCCCAGTCAAATAAGTGACCACATCCTTGGCAGCCTGGTAGTTGTCGTTGTCTACATGGGTGGTTTCGCTGACAAACTGTTGAGGCTTGCCGATTACGGTATAGGGAATTTTTTCTTTGTGAAGATACTCCACGATGCTATCCTTTTGCTTGGAGTACAGGACAATGTAGCCGTCAACGCGTCCGGTCCGGGTCATCAGCTTTACGCGGGATAGCAATTCATCATTCGTTTTGCCTGTGACAATCGACAGTGTATAGTTGTGCTCGTTCACCCATTCGCTGATCCCGCGAAGACTTTCCGGAAAGAAAGGATTTTGAAAGATCGCCACATCCGATTCAGGCATAATAATGCCTATCGACTGTGTGACTCGGTTAGCCAGACTCTGAGCTGAATAGTTGGGTTCATAGCCAAGCGCCTTCATTTCTTTACGGACACGTAACTTGGTAGCTTCGCTGATTTTGGGGCTGTCTTGAATGACGCGGGATACGGTGGAGGTAGCAACATTAGCACGTTTTGCGACATCTTTGATGGTTACTGCCATCGTCTTCGTCTCCTTTTGCTATCTCAAGCAGGAAATATTATGTTCTATCATACGATATTGCTCGAAAATCAACAAATTCGCGGTTTTTTCGAGTGTTTCTATCATTATTAACCAAGATATTTACAATTAGGGTATTGCTAATAGAAAGCGATATCATTATAATAATTGTGCAACCGATTGCATAATATTTTTTGAGTACTACCCATGCTATACATACTATAAGGGATGGAGACTGAACGAGCATGAAAAAACTTCTATCATTTGATTTTTGGCAAAAGCTTGGGAAGGCACTGCTTGTGGTTGTTGCTGTTATGCCGGCGGCCGGGATTATGATTTCGCTTGGTAAAGTAGTGGCGATGTTGGCTGGCGATATTCATTTCTGGTTGACCGTCGGCGGGGTCATGGAGAATTTGGGTTGGGGTATTATCAATAACTTACACATTCTATTTGCGGTAGCGATAGGTGGTTCCTGGGCTAAGGAACGGGCGGGCGGGGCTTTTGCGGCTTTAATTGCCTTTGTTCTCATCAATATTTCAACAGGGACGATTTTGGGCGTATCATCGAAGATGTTAACCCAGGAGGGAGCAACCACCCATACACTCTTCGGTGCATCGATTCCGGTCAGTGGTTATTTCACCTCTGTCTTAGGAGCACCCGCACTCAACATGGGCGTGTTTGTCGGTATCATCTCCGGATTCGTCGGGGCGGTGGTATTTAACAAGTACTATAATTACCGCAAGCTGCCGGACGCTTTAGCCTTTTTTAACGGTAAACGTTTTGTTCCTTTTGTCGTGATTTTATGGTCTGTCATCGTAAGTTTGATCATGTCTGCCGTCTGGCCATTTGTCCAGGGGGGGATTAATCAGTTCGGCATTTGGTTGGCGACTTCGGGAGAATCGGCTCCTTTTGTAGCACCATTTGTCTATGGTACACTGGAAAGACTGCTGATTCCTTTTGGACTTCATCATATGCTGACCGTTCCTATTAACTATACTCAACTTGGAGGCGTTTACACAACGCTTACAGGTTCCGGGGCAGGAAGTGTCGTTGCCGGGCAAGACCCGCTGTGGCTGGCTTGGGCAAGTGACCTGAGTGCGCTTCGTGGTACCGATCCGACAGCCTACAATAGCTTGTTGGAAGGCGTGACGCCTGCCCGCTTCAAGGTAGGACAAATGATTGGTGGAGCAGGTATCCTTATGGGACTAGCGGTGGCTATGTATCGCCGTGTAGACAAAGACAAACGCGGCAAGTACAAGTCGATGATCTTTTCGGCAGCCGCAGCTGTTTTTTTAACAGGGGTAACGGAGCCACTGGAATTCATGTTTATGTTCGTGGCGCCTGTGCTGTATGTGGTTTATGCTATTCTTACCGGTATTGCGTTCGGAATGGCCGACATCATACATTTGCGTTTACATTCATTTGGTATGATTGAACTGCTGACCCGAATGCCGTTGTCTATAAATGCGGGGTTGGTGCAGGATATTATTAACTTCGTGCTGACTTGCGTGGTGTTTGCGGTAGCAACCTACTTTATCGCTTATTTTATGATCGGTAAATTCCAAATGGCTACGCCGGGAAGACTGGGGAACTATACGGATGAGGAGCCCCAAGGGACTTCCGAGGCAGGGAGTACGAAGACAGAGGGTGTGGCAGCTACTTCCACTCAAAATCAACTGGCTACGGATATCATCAAGACACTTGGGGGTGAGCAGAACATTGTCGAGGTGGACGCTTGCATGACCCGTCTGCGTGTGACGGTGAAGGATACAGATGCCGTTGGGGACGAAAAAACGTGGAAAGCGCTGGGTGCCTTGGGCTTGATAAAAGTAGATAATGGGGTGCAGGCGGTTTACGGACCGAAGGCTGATGTGCTTAAATCAGATATACAAGACATACTCAACAGGTGATTACTTTGAAGTTGTTAACCTTAAATGCACATGCTTGGATGGAAGAAAACCAGCACGATAAGCTAAAGCAACTGGCTGCTTTTATTGATGAACAGCAGTTTGATGTCATTGCTTTACAGGAAGTGAACCAGTCTATGGAAGAGGCTCCTTTGTCAGCGGACGATTTGGGCACTTACCATAGCGCAGATCCTGAAGTTGTCATTAAGCGTGATAACTATGCTTATGTGCTGAACGGGCTATTGTCTGATAGCTATCATTGGACGTGGGCTCCCGCGCATGTTGGTTTTGCCAAATACGACGAGGGGTTGGCGATTCTGTCGAAAACACCGATTACAGCTACGGTGAACGAATATATTTCCTCGCTACAGGATTATGACAACTACCGCTCACGTAAAATTGTCGGTATTCAAACTGAGGTGGACGGAGTGCAGGCTTGGTTTGTAAGTGGACATTTTAACTGGTGGAATGATGAAGAATCCTTCCGTGGACTATGGGATCGTACAACCAAAGTGCTAAATTCTTTTGCTTCGACGCTTGTGTTTATGATGGGTGATTTCAACAACGCGGCTGAAGTGCGCGGAGAAGGGTATGACTATGTACTGCAATCCGGCTGGTCGGACACCTATCCGATTGCAGCAGTACGTGATGATGGCCACACGGTGATTAAAGCTATTGCTGGCTGGGAAAGTAATGCGGAGCCGCTCCGCATTGACTTTATCTTCTCCAACAAGGCTGCACAGGTACAATCCTCAACCGTTGTACTGAACGGAAAAACAGGACCAGTTGTATCGGATCATTTTGGGGTTGCAGTTGAGTTGGAGCTGTGATGAAAAAGGAGGCCATTTGCTTATGCAATTGGCCTTTTTCTTATAGATTTCGACTTGAATCGAATGACATATTGGATAACCATAGCAATCAACACCAAAATCAAATTGTAGTAAAAGGGAGTGTTGATGCTAAATCGTTCCATGAGTGCCCCTGCGATGATCGGAGACACAATGGCCCCCAATTCGGACAAAGATACGACATTGCCAATAAATGAGCTTCTATTCTCCTCAGGAATAACGTCCCCTAGTTGTGAGTAAAAGGAATCCAGATAGCTGGCTCCTCCTACACCTCCGATGAACATCCCTAAGTATACGATCCACGGTTCTGTGAACCGAAGAAATAAGATGATTTCCACCATGATCAACAATAGACCGAGGATACAAAGCATTAGGCGATCCTTAAGTAGATCAGATATTTTGCCAATAAAGGGCGCTGAGATGAAGGTCGATATGCCGATAATTGTAAAAGCTAAGCTAATTTCTGCGGGGCTCCAATGGAGCTTGTAGGTTGCATATATGGAGAAGTATGTTAAAAATATAGCGAATGCACTCATTTCAAGAAAATGAACGGTAGAATAGACAAGTAACTGTTTCGTTAACATGGTTTTTCCTTTGGGTTCTAGATGGGGCGAATGCTGTTCTTGTGGCTTTAAGGGAGAACGGAGGAAAGTCATTCTTGAAACGGCAACGAAGGATATACATGAGAAAATAGCAACGAAATAAAACGGAATGGATAAAGAAAAATAAGAAACAATAGCTCCACTCATAAGAGGCCCCAAAATCATACCGGCGCCTTCACTGCTGCTGATATATCCATTGAGCGTACCTCGATTCTCTAGGGTGCTCATATGGTTGATCGTGACTCTTACAAAGACGGTTAGCCCTATAGCTACCAAGCCCTGAAGGAGTCTCAGTATGGATAGAATGATGAAACTTGTTGCAATTGGAAACAGGAGCATACAAGCGATTTCAGCAATAAGCAAGCTCAACCCCAAGCATTTTGCGCCAATCTTTTCATAAATTCGTCCTGCCAAGCCTCCACCAAGAAATCTCCCCACATAAAACAGAGAAAATAAAATGCTCATGCCGAGTACGGATATCCCGAATTGCTCTACATAAATAGCAAAGAGTGGAAGGATCATACTTCCACTCATGTTAGCAATAAGGCTGATCACGATCATACAGGCGATATTACGATTTAAGTATAAGTGTCTCACCATAACCTCGAAACCTCTCTTTGATCTTGCATCATGGGAACCGTTATTCGGATTGCACTTGATTACGGATGAACGGCTTCAAGTCGAGTTAGCGGGTTCCCATATAGGCTACGCGAGCGAGTTCCTCGCGGTGCCTAAATCCCAATGCAATGATGGAGGTATGAAGCGGCGGATGGAAGGAATCTTGATTAGAGCGGTGGTGTTGCCTTTAAGCTGGAAAGCCGCCTCCTGGTGGTGGCCAAGCTCCATAGATCCGGCGTAGCAGTACGATTTCACCCAAATGATATGAATTGTGGGAAGCGATATTCCGCAGCAGTCCTGCTTTCGTTTCACCTGGGAAATGAGCTAGTGAATCATCCAGTTGCGCGGTTTCGGCAATCTGCACAGCTTGATCTACGCCCTGTAAAAATTCGTTAATGACAGCCTGCCATGCCTCTTCGCTTTGCGGTCCAGTCTCTTCGGGCCAGCTTTCCATGACATTGCCCGGAAGCTGGGGCTTCCGTCCTTCCAAATGCTCCAGCATAAACTGCTGCCAGTAAATCATATGCTTCAGCAGTTGATAAATGCTGTAAGGCATTTCTGCATGTTTCTTCCCTGCTAGCTCGACGTCAATGTCTGGTAAAGCCCGAGCTACTCGAATATGTCCACGTTCCCCGACCAGTGATTTAACCAGCGCTTGACCGAATAATTGATTGGCATCTGACATGTATGATCATCCCTTCTATGGAGAGTTTGTTCTAGCTTAGTCTCATTTGACGATTATACAATTATATTTCATGAAATGGAAATGAATGCATGATTTAAAGTAAAGGATAGAAATCTTTTTAATAAAGTGGTTGATAATTGTTCTCAATTAAATTACAATAATATTGTTTCAATAGAAACAATAAACGACAGCTGTATATGTTGTTTAATATATACGGAAATGTTAAGGGGAGCTTTCCGTATGTATATATTGTTTCTTGTGAAACAATTAGGTGGTGGAAATAAAGATTTTAGATAGGGGTGTGAACATGGATTACGAGGTGATTGTAGTAGGCGGCGGACCTGTTGGAATGTGGTTAGCTGCTGAGTTGGCATTAGCAAGCGTAAGCGTATGTGTAATTGAACGTTTAGAGAAGCCAAGTGGCCAGTCGCGTGCGCTTACGCTACATCCACGGACGCTTGAGATGTTTGATATGCGTGGATTGAAGGAGCGCTTTATGAAGCGCGGCAGACCTATACGTACGGGTCACTTTACAATGCTGAATACCCGCTTGGATTTTTCTGTGCTTGATAGTTCTTCTAATTATACGTTGTTTATTCCACAGGTGATTACAGAGCAAGTGATCGAGGAGCATGCGCTCAAGCTGGGAGCTGTCGTCCATCGTGGCATGGAAGTGGTATCTGTGCGAGAGCACGAGCAGGGCGTAGAGGTGGTGAGTGTATGCGCATCTGGACCACAAGCCAATGTATCGGTAATGAATGCTGCTTATGTCGTAGGAGCGGATGGGGCTGGGAGTATCGTGCGTAAACAAGCCGGGATTGCTTTTCCGGGCACGGATACGACTCTGACCGCTGTATTGGCGGATGTAGAGTTAGTCAATCCGCCTGAAAGTGGCGTACATTCCGAATATAGTGAACGAGGTGGGGTGATGATTGCCCCCGTGTATCCAGATATTTATCGGGTTATTTTGACTACACCGCGAATGATGGAGATTCCGAAGGACGAACCTGTGACGCTGGAAGAAGTGCAGACAGGACTGTATGATCTGCTCGGTACAGATCTTGGCGTATCCAATCCTCGCTGGTTATCTCGATTCGGAAATGCAACGCGGCAGGCGCAGACCTATCGTAAAGGGAGAATCCTGCTAGCAGGTGATGCTGCGCATATCCACTTCCCAGCAGGTGGACAGGGAATGAATGTTGGCTTGCAAGAGGCGGTAAATCTGGGATGGAAGCTGGCCGGAATGATTCGTGGCTGGGCTCCAGACACGCTGCTGAGTAGCTATCATGACGAACGTTATCCGGTTAATACGCAGTTCTTACGGAATACCGAGGTTCAGACCCGTTTATTGGACTTTACGCCTGCTGTATTGGCACACCGCCAATTGCATGAGGAATGGTTCCGCCATCCGGAAATTAATCAATCTATGGCAGAGCAGATTAGTGCACTGGATGTATGTTATCCAGCGGCTAGCAATATACCGCAGCATCCACTGAACGGGAAACGGTTTGCTGATTTTGAATTGCATTTGCCTGACGGAATGACAACGTATGCTTACGATCTTCTTCATGAAGGCCGCTTTGTACTTCTCCATCTTGCACAGGATAATGAGGTATCGAATGAGTTTCACCATAGCTCACTTTCACATATTTCATATGTGGAGGCCGTAGCCGAGGAAGTGCCCGTGGGATGGAGAGATGTGCATACGGTTCTCATCCGTCCGGATGGGTATATCGCTTGGGCCATTTCTATGAAACAAACGGATATATTGAGTGTGATTAAGGAAGGCATTGCCACATTGGTATAAAGGGGAAAGGGTATGTTCATAACATGACCATATTGTTTCTTGTGAAACAAATGTGGGCTATAATGAAAGGAGGAGTATGCCAAAGGAGTGACTACTTGTTCGTATGGAAAAGGCGACATCGGTTCAGCATGTCTATGATTTGCTTATTAAGATGAATCATCAGTGGGAGCAGCATCAGCAAAGAGAGAGCATGACCTTTCTCGAAGAAATCCGCGAGCACTTTGATGGAATGACTTCGCTCAATATGACGGATGTACACGTTATGGATTGTATCGGGCAGCATGAGCCGATCAATGTTACAACCTTAGCGCAACGAATGGAGCTGAGCAAAGGTACCGTTTCGAAAGTCAGCACCAAGCTGCTCAAGGAAGGCTGGATTCGCAGAACCCAGCTGAACGACAACAAAAAAGAAATTTATTTTCGGCTAACCCCGTTGGGAAAAAAACTCTTTCTTGTACATGAGCGACTGCATGCTGAGGTACAGCAACAGTTATTTCAATTTTTAAATCGTTACAGCTCAGAAGAACTGAATGTCTTGAAACGTCTGCTGTCCGATGGTGTAGATCTCTTGGAAGCTATGGAGTGGCAGGGAAAGAGTCTGGATTAAAGAGATATCTAATCATCAACGATGGGCACCTGTTTTATCTCCGAGTAATAGATACATGAGGAGATGCAGGTGCGTTTTCTCTTAATGCAATAGTCGTTTTGCTTCCATATAGAGCACCTGTACGAACTTTTTCGTATTAATGCGGGCTTGGGACAGTGAAGGCTCCACATTGTTTTGTAGCTCCAGCATTTTTTTGCGGATTTCTGTAAAGTCAAAAAATTTGGATGCATAATTTTCAAATTTAGGATGGGTATAGTCAGTCAACCCGAGCGATACTATATGGCTTAGCGTCTGGAAAATAGCGCGGCGGACACGCTGCTCCGATGCTTTGATTTCCTTACTCAGCTCTACTGCTGAGGCTGAAGCCCCTAACCGTTTGGATGCTACATTAGCAAATATATCCTTCAACGGCGGGAACAGATAGGGAGACAGATTGCCTGTTTCCTCCTCATACTGGTCCAGGAATTCCAGCATGTCCAACAAATCCATACTCCCAGCTTCGCCGATCATTCCCATCTCGGAGAGCAGAAACTGCCCGGAAGTTACGATGTTTCGGGTCGGTTCAATCGTTGCCGTTGGGTTATTCGATGTGAACATCGACAACCCTTGAAGCGTCCGCTGGATATCCGTAATCGACTGCTGCATGCGCAGACGCTCAGCCACCTTATGAATAACTGCAATAATCTCCAGTCGATTCAAAGGCTTGGCCACATAATATTCAATACCGAGCGAGTACGCCTCGCCGATCATGTTTTTGGATTCGATGCGAGAAATCATAATGATTTTGCCGCTGAATTGATCGCCGAGTGCACGCACGGTCTGAATGCCGTCACGAAGCGGCATCAGCAAGTCAATTAGCAATACATCAATCCGGTTCAGCTCCAGCAGGCCGCTATTCACATAGGAACCATCCTCCGCTTCCCCGATGACTTCCCCTAGACCTTCGTCTTCAATAATGTCTGCCAGCATAGAACGAATCCCTTGATCGTCATCCACAATATAAAAACGCATCCGGGCTATCTTCCTTTCTCCGTCAGTTTCCGTAAAGGCAATGTAATTCTAAAAGTGGTCTGTAATCTATCTGTATTCTCTTCCTCAATCTGTTGTAGTTCAATCGTTCCTTCAAGGCTCTCCGCGACCTCACGTACATAAAACAATCCCATACCGGTCGACGGTTGTCCTTCCTCATCATACTTGGTCGTATACCCTGGTGTGAAGACCATTTCCCGTTTCCGCTGAGGAATACCCGGACCGTTGTCGGTAACACTAAATGAAGCTATATCCTCTTTTCCCGGAAGACAGCGAATAGAAACGTCAATCCTTCCGTCGTCCCTCATGGCTTCAACCGCATTGGCTGTCAGGTTATTAATAAGTGTCAGAACGGTATAAACATGTAGCTTGGGCAACAAAGGATCGACATCTAGGGTAAAACGAATAGACTTGTCCAGTGATTGGGCGTACTTGCTGTTCGTTCGGATGATGAGCTCCCCAAGCTCTTGAGAAGCCATGTAATGCACTCCGCTTTCGGCATCAATCAGCTTGGACAAACCAGCAAAAATCCGCTGGCTGTCTTTTTTAATCTCGTGAACCTGTCCGGAAATACGAAGTGCCTGTCTGGCGTAATGTTCTCTATCCTTTAGAGATTCATCCTGTTGCAGTTCACGGTACAGCTCGTAGCTTTCACGAGTGATTTGTTCTGCATGTGACAGCGTTTTGCCTAACTGGACCGACTCCTCATACAAGTCTGATACAAGAAGTAAAATTCGCTCCGTCTGCTGTCTTTGTGCCTCTTCATGCTGGACCGATTGATTTAACCGAATCATATTATAAAACCCAAGCACGAAGAAGCTGCGGATCATAGCCATAAAAGCTACTTTACTGATCTTAATGATGTCCCAGAAATCGCCGTCAATACTCCACCGGACGCTAAGTTCCGACACACTTGCGGCAACCTCAATCCCTACAGAGAGGATACCCACACGGAGTGCGCGGTAAGGCTCAGCATTAATGTTAAGGAGCTGGAAGAGCAGACCGTAGACCATGTAATAAAAAAAGGTAGGGCCATGCAAGATCAGCAACTCTTCGAAGAGAAGACTGGACTGAGTGTAATGATTGAGTAAGATGCGAAAGGCGACTACCGCTATCCCTGCAAGCACTCCCGATAATGCAGGCGGAATATGACGAATAGATAACAGAAAGAAAAAAAATACAGGCGTACCAAAGCTGAGACGGAATGTATTAGCGAACGGGTGAATATTCAGCTCACCTGCGAGCGGTACAAATACAAGCATGAGCAGGAAAAGGAGCGTGTTCAACTTCATTCATATTCACCTCCTGGGTATTCAGTCAGAAAGGCAATGTGAGCTAAATTCACAGGCTCGTCGTTAAAGTTTGTGAATTTATAGAAAAAAATAAATGCAGCTGTAGATAATTGTCGGTTTTTATAGATCAGATTGTAGTATAAATAACATCATTTGAATATTAAGAACAGCATACTGCAAAAATATACAAATCAGCCAGGGGGGGACACGAAGTGAAAAAGATTAATTTGACGATGCAAATCTTTATCGGTCTGGCTTTAGGTATTATTATTGGTGCCTTATTTTACGGCAATTCAGGGGTGGAAGTCTACTTAAAGCCAATCGGCGATATTTTCATCCGCTTGATCAAGATGATTGTCGTGCCTATTGTGATCTCAACGCTCATTATCGGCGTTGCCGGCGTGGGCGATATGAAAAAACTAGGTAAACTTGGCGGAAAGTCCATTCTGTACTTTGAGATTGTAACGACAGTCGCCATCCTGTTCGGACTGCTTGTTGCCAACCTGGTTCGACCTGGTGACGGCGTGGACATGTCCCACCTGGCGAAGAGTGATATCCATTCCTATGTGGAGACTGCAGAGAAGTCAGGCCATAGCTTTATAGATACGATTGTGCATATTGTTCCTACCAATGTTATTCAAGCTCTGGGCGAGGGAGATATGCTCGCTATTATATTCTTCTCCGTACTGTTTGGACTAGGGGTAGCGGCGATTGGTGACAAGGGCAAGCCTGTGCTGAATTTCTTTGAAGGCGTAGCCGACGCCATGTTCTGGGTAACCAATCAGGTCATGCGCCTGGCTCCGTTCGGAGTATTTGCACTGATTGGAACGACAGTGGCCAAGTTTGGGTTGGCTTCATTATGGCCGTTATTGAAGCTTGTTTTGTCGGTGTACGGCTCCATGGCGCTGTTCATTGTGATTGTTTTCGGAATTATCGCCAAGCTGTGCGGTACCCGTCTCTGGACCATGATTAAAATTTTGAAAAGTGAGCTGTTGCTTGCATATTCGACGGCCAGTTCGGAAAGTGTTTTGCCTAAGATCATGGAGAAGATGGAGAAGTTCGGATGTCCTAAAGGAATTACGTCCTTTGTCATTCCGATTGGGTATTCTTTTAATCTGGACGGTTCCACCCTGTATCAGGCACTGGCTGCGATTTTCATTGCCCAAATGTATGGTATTGATCTGCCAATCACGACACAGATCACGCTGGTACTAGTATTAATTATTTCTTCCAAAGGTATTGCAGGTGTGCCGGGTGCTTCCTTTGTCGTTTTGCTCGCTACGCTTGGAGCAGTGAACCTCCCGCTGGAGGGTTTGGCTTTTATCGCTGGTATTGATCGCATTCTGGATATGGCGCGTACGGTAGTTAATGTATTAGGTAACTCGCTTGCCGCTGTGGTCATGTCCAAATGGGAAGGCCAATATGATAAAGAAAAGGGCGAGGAATACGTTGCTTCAATTAAATAAGATATAACGAACTGAATAGTTGACAGAAAGAGCACTTTTGCGCAGTAATGCAAAGGTGCCCTTTCTGTTTCCAGACTTGTTAGAATTCTTCCTTTTTCGACATTTTTCGATGTTTCCTGTATGGAATTATAGGTATATGGACATGAAAAATAAGTCTTAATGCCTATGTAATTAAAGATTTAATTATAATGATTCTTAATAAAATTCCGATATTAAATTATACCGTTTTATATATTGGCTTAGAAGGGAAGATCATATATGTTTCTCAAGAAAAATGAGTCTCAATCACTTGCTCCTTTAGTAGAAGAAAGCCGCAAACTTTCACAAAGAATACAGCAAAAAGATTACTCTGCTGCAATACAGGTTTCCTCAGCTTCTCCTGAGGTTCAAGAAATCGCAAACAATGTTAACCAAGCGATAGAGTCCATGAAAAATGATGCTCAACATGTTGATATCCGTTTGAAGCTTGTTACCAAGGCTATAGAGATTGGCTTATGGGACATGGAGGTCATTGCGGGTGATCCTGTCAATCCAAGTAATACGTTCACATGGTCAGAAGAATTCCGTTCTATGCTGGGGTATCAGAGCGAAAAGGACTTCCCTAATGTATTAGATAGCTGGTCATCTCGGCTGCATCCCGAAGATTATGACAGGTCTTTGGCAGAATTGTCTGATCATTTACTGGACTTTACGGGAAAGACCCCTTATGACGTACAGTATCGCTTGAGGCTGAAGCATGGAGAATATCGTTGGTTCCGGGCTACCGGAACGACGATCCGTGACCAGCAGGGAGTGCCGCTTCGGATTGCAGGCGCTCTGTTGGATGTGCACGATCAGAAGATTAAGTCTGAGGAGCTTCAGGCATTGGTTACAAGATACGATCTCATTAATCGTGTTTTGGTGGAGGCTCCTTACGATGTAAACATTATTGGAGGAGACATTGAGAATCCGGATAGTATATTTTGGTGGTCACCGCAATTCCGGGCTACGCTGGGCTTTAAGGATGAGCAAGATTTCCCAAGCAAGCTTAGCAGTTGGGCTTCAATTCTGTATCCTGAGGACGCCGAAATGGCGATTAAAGTTTTGAATGATCATTTAAATGATTATACAGGGCGCACACCTTATGAAATGGAATGTCGTTTGGTGCGTAAGAATGGTGAGCATCGCTGGTATTATTGCAGTGGAAAAACATTGCGCGATAGCAAGGGAGTGCCTATTCGGATTGCGGGTACCATTCGTGACATTACAATAGAAAAGGAAAAGCAGGCTATTGCGGATGAACTCACGCTCAAGATCCAGCATCTCTCCGATTCCATTACGGAAATGGTGAATGGTGTTAATTCGGTTAGTAACCAAGCGCAGGAGCTGGCTACGGCTCAGGAGCAATCGACAGACGCAGCGAATCAAGCCAAAGTCAGTGCAGAAGAGACACAAAACATTTCCAACTTCATTAAAGAGATTGCAAATCAAACGAATCTGCTGGGTCTGAATGCTGCCATTGAGGCATCGCGTGCGGGCGAGCAGGGGCGGGGTTTTGCGGTAGTCGCAGATGAAGTGAGAAAACTCGCTATTCACAGTGCTGATGCGACCGGAAATATCGAGACCAGTCTGGACGAAATGAAGACACTCATCGAGCGGATTTTGCACAATATCGGGAACATGTCTACGCTGACACAGACACAAGCCGCCCTAACTCAGCAAGTGAATGCATCTACGGACGAGATCAACAGCATGTCCAAAGCTTTGTTGGATTTCGCGAGAACGATGTAAGGCTTCATGTAGAAATGAGGCCGGGCCTAAGGTTCGGTCTCTTTACTGTTTTTGGAAGATGAACTATACTTTTTGAGGATCGATCTAAAAATCACCTTATAGTAACTTTATGTGGAAAAGAGGAACATACCTTGAGCTTACTTAGTTCAATATTGGTCGGAATTGTAGCTCTGGAACATGTGTACATTCTAATATTGGAAATGTTTCTGTGGACGACTCCGCGGGCGATGCGTACGTTCGGGACCTCGAAGGAGCTGGCGGAAGCAAGCAAATCCCTGGCAGCAAATCAGGGGCTGTATAACGGATTTCTGGCAGCTGGATTGGTGTGGGGCTTGTTCTATCCGGAACCTGTAATCGGGCGGCAAATCCAATTATTCTTTGTCATTTGTGTGGTAGTGGCTGCGGTATATGGTGCATTAACTGCCAACAAGTCTATTTTATTAAAGCAAGGTCTGCCTGCCATCCTGGCACTAATCAGTTTGTGGATATTCTGAAGACACTCTTAACGGGTGTCTTTTTTCTAGATTCAATCACATAATGTCTGGAATGCTAATGACAAGGGGAATAAACAGTTTTTGACCGATTGTAAATCCGACTATTCCGATTTATAATAAATTTATTACATACTAAGAGGACACGGGGGCTAGAGCGATGCGTCGTAATTTGACTGGTGTATTGGTATTCATTGTATTGATGTTGGTTGTAAGTGCATGCTCCGGCGGGAATTCTGGATCTACGTCTGAGACAAATGGGAATACACCCGGTACAGCTACCACAACAGCTGATAACGGACAGCCAAAAGACGGCGGCAGCCTGATCATTGGCGTACAAGCTGATCCAGTGGTGCTGAATCCGAACTATGCGGGTGATCGGGTAAGTCTGACGATAGACCAGGCGATATTCGCACCATTGTTTCAGGTGAACAATGGCAAAAAGACATTTTATTTAGCAGACAGTCTGACTCCTTCAGCAGACAAGCTGACTTATACACTAAAACTGAAAAAAGGTCTGACTTGGCATGATGGCGAGAAGCTGACAGCTGACGATGTTGTTTTCACCATTAACAAAATTTTGGATGAGAAGCAGCACAGCTTTTTGAGAAGTAATTTTATGGTTAATGGCAAACCGGTTCAGGCGAGCAAGGTTGATGATACAACGGTGGATTTCAAGCTTCCTCAGCCAGCTCCTGCTTTTGAGGCAGCACTGGTACAGGTATCCCCGATTCCGAAGCACATTTTCGAGAATGAAGCGGATATTGAGAAAAGTACAAAAAACAACTCTCCGGTTGGATCAGGTCCTTTCAAATTTAAAGAGTACAAAACCGGTGAGTACGTTACACTCGAACGGTTCGATAACTATGTTGGCGGAAAGCCGCATCTGGATTCAGTAACATACCGGATTGTTAAAGATTCAAATGCTGCGAATTTGGCCCTTCAAAATGGTGAGATCAATGTAAACTATCTCGATCCGCAAAATGTGGAGACCATTAAAGCAACAGATAAGTTTGACATTTTCCCTTACAGCGAAGGTCGCTTGGCTTATCTGATGTTTAATGAAAACAGTGATACGAAGCAGCTGAACAAAAAAGAAGTGCGTCAGGCGCTTTCTTATGCATTGAATCAGGATGAGTTGATTCAAGTTTCCTATGGCTCCAAGGATTATGCAGACACTGCAAAATCTGCTCTGACACAGGACGTACTGTATCACACGAACGACGTTGCATTTTTTAATAATGATGTGAACAAAGCAAAAGAGCTGCTGAAATCGGCTGGAGCTGAAGGACTGAAACTGCGCATTATCATTCCGGGCGGTAACAAGGTACAGGAAGCACAAGCACTCTATATCCAGCAGAAGTTAAAGGACATAGGCGTTCAGCTGGACGTGAACAGCATGGATTCATCGGCATGGTCGCAAAAGTTCGTCGATACGAGTGCCAAGGACTTTGATCTGGCGATCAGCGGCTACATCATGGGGTATGACCCTGACGCGTATCGTATTTTGTATAGCACCGGATCGTCCTCCAACTATTCGCATTATTCAAATAAAGAAGTGGATAAACTGCTGGAAGAGGGCGCGGGTGAGTCGGATACGAATAAACGTGGAGAAATTTATAAAAAGGTACAAGAGCTGCTGGCTGAGGATGCTGTCATCTATCCGATTGCTTACACCAAGACTATTGTAGCCTTCGACAAGCAGTATGGCGGTATTGATCAGGCTGTGCTGAAGCCGGTCGTGATTTTCGAGGATTTGTCCAAAATTTATCACAAATAAGACAGGGTTTTCAAAAATAAGCTGGGCTAACCAGCTTATTTTTTTCGAAAACAGCAAGGGGAAGGGAAACGTATGAGACAACTCATCGCCAGAAGGTTGCTGCAAGTTATACCGATGCTATTTTTTGTGTCCATCGTCTGCTTCGGCTTGATCAAGCTGGCCCCAGGTGATCCGGTTCTCTCTTTTGTTACACCGAATATGCATCTGGAAGACATTGAACGAATGAGGCATAGCTTGGGGCTGGACCAGCCGGCATACGTGCAGTACATATTATGGCTTAAAAAGAGTCTAACGGGTGATCTCGGCTACTCGCTAATTAATCACCAGCCCGTGCTGGATCAGATTCTCGACCGTCTCCCGGCTACAGCCGGGTTAATGGGCGCATCCATCATACTGGCTGTGCTGGTTGCCATCCCACTTGGTTTGACGGCTGCGGCGAATCGGAATCGCTGGATCGACAAGCTCATTAATCTGATGTCGTACATCGGGATTTCTGTTCCGCTGTTTTGGCTCGGTATTTTACTTATTTATTTGTTTGCGATTTATCTGCATTGGCTTCCGAGTACTGGGATGCGTACCATCGGTACGGACTCGGTGCTGGATGTGATCAAGCATGGGATTTTACCATGTTTTGTACTGGCCTTCGGTTTTCTGTCTGTGTATGTGAGGTACATCCGTTCCAGCACAATTACGCAGCTCAAGGAAGAGTACGTGCAGATTCAATACGCGTTCGGGTCTGGAAAAAGACTAGTTTTGTTTCGACATGTGCTCAAGCATGTGCTGCTGCCCATCATTACGCTGCTCGGAATGTCGGTTGCGGACTTGGTGGCTGGAGCCATTGTGACGGAGACGGTATTTTCCTGGCCGGGCATTGGCTCGCTGGGCATGACGTCGGTAAAAGGGATGGATTATCCTGTCATCATGGGGATTACTTTATTTTCCGCCCTGCTGCTGATCCTGGGTAATCTGCTTGCGGATATCTTGTACAGCATTGCGGACCCGAGAATTAAATCAACGAGGTGAATTCATGAATCGGAGCAAATGGCGCAACATCGGGATCGAGCTGATGACGAGCAAAATGGGCGCCGTCGCCCTCATACTATTGATCGTATTCTCGCTGGGGGCGATTTTCGCATTTTTATCGCCGCAGGACCCGAATAAATTGAATGTGCTGGAGCGTCTCCAACCACCGGGAGCGGCACACTGGTTTGGAACGGATGATTATGGGCGGGACTATTTTACAAGAGCACTGTACGGCGGACGTGTATCATTGCTGGTAGGCTTCGCGTCCATGATTATTGCGACCAGTATTGGTGCAGTGGTAGGTATTGTGAGCGGGTATATTGGAGGATGGATCGACAATCTGCTTATGCGGGTTTTGGAGCTGATCATGTCGATTCCGTCTTTCTTGGTTATTTTGCTGCTAAGTGTGTTTTTGAAGCCGGGCGTCGGCAATATCATTGTCATTATCGCCTTGCTCATGTGGATGAACATTGCCCGGGTGGTGCGGGCAGAGACAATGACGTTGCGTGAACGGGAGTATGTACTATACGCCAAAGCCTCGGGACAAAGTACGTTTGGTATTATTATGAAGCACATTGTACCGAATCTGATTCCGGTAATTATCGTAGGGGCGACGAACAATATCGCTTCAGCGATTATGATGGAATCGTCACTGAGCTTTCTCGGCTTTGGTGTTCAACTGCCGAACGCTACGTGGGGCAGTATGCTGAATAATGCCCAAGGATATATTGCACAGGCCCCATATATGGCATTATTCCCGGGTTTGCTTATTTTACTGACTGTGTTGAGCTTTAATGTTTTGGGAGATGTGCTGCGTGTAGGCTTTGAACCCAAATTAGTAAAACGATGATTTATAGTTTCATAGATTCATAGTACAGGCCCATTACAAATGGCTCCAGGAGCGACAGGAAGGAGCGAAAACACGATGACAGAACATCTACTGTCCGTCGAACAGCTGGAGGTCTCCTTTTTCACTCGTGAAGGGGAAAATCAGGCAGTTCGAGGGGTTAGTTTTCACATTGATGCTGGAGAAACGGTAGGAATCGTAGGAGAATCCGGCAGCGGCAAAAGTGTTACAGCGAAAGCGATCATGTCGATGATTGCCCCGCCGGGCAAGCGGCTGAACGGCGATATTCGTTATCGGGGACAAAGTCTGACCGCTCTGACGGAAAAGCAATGGCGCAAAATACGTGGAAACCAGATTGCGATGGTCTTTCAGGACCCGATGACCTCGCTGAATCCGGTCAAAAAGGTTGGCTATCACCTGATCGAGGTGATTCGCAGACATCGAGGACTGAGCAAGGAAGCGGCTACGCAAGCAGCTGTAGAACTGCTGCGACAAGTAGGCATTACCGAGCCGGAGCGCCGAATGAACCAATACCCGCATCAATTCAGCGGCGGGATGCGCCAGCGGGTGATGATTGCTATGGCGCTCTCGTGCAGCCCGGAGCTGCTGATTGCAGATGAGCCGACTACAGCGCTGGACGTGACGATTCAGGCGCAAATCTTGGAGCTGCTCAAGTCTTTAAAGCAGCAATCCGACATGTCGATTGCTCTAATCACCCATGATCTGGGCGTCGTCGCCCAGGTGTGCAGCCGTGTCATCGTGATGTACGGCGGCATGGTGATGGAGGAGGGACGCGTGGACGATATCTTTTATCGTCCGGGCCACCCGTATACGCAGGGCCTGCTGCGTTCTGTGCCCCAGCGTACGAACGGCTTCCGAGAGCGGCTGGTGCCGATTGAGGGCACGCCGCCGGACCTGCTGAACCCGCCATCGGGCTGTCCGTTCATGGAACGGTGCCCGCATGCGTTTGCCCGCTGTGTAGAGCGGCCGCCGATGGTGGAGCTGCGCCCGGACCAGCGAGCAGCCTGCTGGTTGAACGAGCCGGACGCCGTGCCTGCTGGAGTCTACGAGACGCCCGAAGCGGGCCATGCGGAAGGGGAGAATAGCGGTGAGTGAAGCAAAGAATGTATTGAGTGAGCATCAGCCCTTGGTAGAGGTACACCAGCTTAAGAAGCATTTTGTGACCGCAAAGGATTTGTTAGGGCGTAGCTCTGAGGTGCTCAAGGCGGTGAATGGCGTGAGCTTTCAAATCAAGCGTGGCGAGACGTTCGGACTGGTCGGTGAGTCAGGGAGTGGCAAATCGACGGTTGGACGCTGTCTGACGCGGTTATACGATTATACAGAAGGTACGGTACGCTTTGACGGCCAGGATATTTCCAAGCTGAACGATAAACAGCTCAAGCCGCTGCGTCGGCGCATTCAGAGCATTTTTCAGGACCCATATTCCTCTCTTAATCCGGGTATGAACGTGCTTGACCTGATCGGTGAGCCGATGGATATTCACAGATTGCATCAGGGGAGTGAGCGTAAGGATGCCGTAGTGGCTTTACTGGAGAAGGTAGGGCTGAAGCGAGAGCATCTGTACCGCTACTCGCACGAGTTCAGCGGCGGGCAGCGCCAGCGGATTTCCATCGCTCGTGCTCTGTCCGTGAACCCCGAGTTCATCGTCTGTGACGAGCCGATTTCGGCACTCGATGTGTCCATCCAGGCGCAGGTCATTAACACGCTGGAGGATCTCCAGCAGGAGTTCGGGCTGACGTACCTGTTCATCGCCCATGACTTGTCGATGGTGCGGCATATTTCAGACCGAATCGGTGTGATGTACCATGGCCGACTGGTAGAAGTAGCCGATGCAGATGAATTGTATGAGCAGCCCGCTCACCCTTATACGCAGGCGCTGCTGTCCTCCATCCCTGTGCCTGATCCGAGAGCAGTCGGAGAGCGGGAGGGACTGGGGGGAAGCTTGGCCCAACCAGACGGTTCATTAGTATGGGACAAGGATAACAACAGTGCAACCGAGCTGAGAGAAATCAGTCCCGGCCATTATGTAGCATATCCGGTTAACCGTTAGGGTTAAAAGCGGTTGTACGATGTGCATGACCCAAAGGAGGTAAAAAACGATGACTGAATCGACGAAAAGAGTACGTATTTCCCAATGGGACGCGCTCTTGTTGGAATCATTACGCTCTTTAGGCTGGTCCCAAGAGGAATTAATCCGTCGGGTGCAGCAAAATGAGCTACCAACAGATGGACCACTCGATTTTGATTACACAGAGCTTGTCACTGGGCTGGCGTCCCAAGAGCCGGAGGTGTTTGTCAGCGCGGTAGCGGACGGATATCAGATCAAGTACAATACGATCCGGGGCATTCGTTCGTGGATTGCCGTTGCGTTCAGACGGGAGCCTGAGCTGTCACTGGAGGAAGGAAGCGAAGCCGTTACATCCGAACTGACGAAGGCTGAGTATGATTGGCTAGAACGGGTACTTTCATTAGGCTGGGTCATCCAGGAAGTACGTCCCGCGGCTGGCGAGACTTCAGGATTATACCGAATTGTACCTGCTTCACAGACGCATTAAATCCTGGGGATGAAGTAATATACTTTACCAGAAATTGAAACGAGCTGACCGTGGAGGCCAGCTCATTTTTTAATGCAATCCTTCTTCATCTTTTTTATTCAGCATAACCAGACTATTGTGAATGATTCGTGTCATGCAGTAAAAGAAGGCCATTCTGGTGGTTTGCATAATAGCTCCCAACAACATGGACATCGATTCCATTTGGGAAAAATGTAAGATAAGAATCCGGTTAATAATTCCTTCACCAAACCAGACAAAATATAGCGGAACAATCATCTTTTGAATATAACGAGCTTTACGCTCCAATTCGGGGTGGAGCGCAAAGTACCTATAAATATGGGTGAATGTATTGGAGAATCCCCACAAGTTAATAAAAGGAATCATGCGAGCAATGGCTCCCACGGTACGAATCGGATAATCGGAATGTTTTTGCCGGATGGCTTTATGTACTTGAACTAGCCAGATCAGATAGGTTACAAAACACATGTAGTACAGAACAAAGCTAAAGACTGTAAATTTTTGCTCCAACTCGTATAGATGATCATAATAAAAATCATTTGCGTAAATATACACTAACGTAAAAATAAGGATAATAAATTCACCTATAGTGCCCACCGCTAGCAAGGCTTGGTGTACGCTGCCAGCTGTCTTGGATGGAAATGCTTTGGAATCTGATTCATTCAAGATGTACTTCCTCCCAGTCTAGTTGCTTCAAATACACGATAGCATCCTCCAGTGTTTCTACGGGGATAATGCGCAGTTTGAGTCCATGTTCCTTTTGGACTCGGGCAGCCTCTGCTTCGTTGCCTTCCTCCCCATACCATTCATAATCTGCCGGTACGAAAAATAGATCAACCTTTGCCGCCTCGGCTCCCAGCAGTTTTTGCTCCAGCCCACCGACCGATCCGACATCCCCGTATTCTTCCATCGTGCCAGTGCCTGCAATTTTGTGACGTCCGCCATCTGAAAAGTCGATGTTATTGGCTTCCTCATACAGTCCGATGCCTGTCATCAGACCCAAGGAATTCCCCGCAAGATCCTGCAAATGAGTCAATAGCTCCGCATAGCGAGCATCCTCCAATTTGCTAAGATTCGAGAAAGCTGTTGAATCACCACCTGTTTCGCTGTCTACACTTAATTCCGTCGCTGCATGTACAGCTTGCATAGCAGAATATTTTAGCGTGTCCGTCTCTGAAAGGTCCTTCAAATAAGAGTCCACTTCATCAGGGGCAATGGGTTCAAACTTAATCGCACCCCCGGATACATTTTCACTGGAGTATACATTCCAACGCTCCAGGAGATTGTTAGCAATACCCGTTTGAACAGACGCAAAAAACACGCTTCCCTGAACGCCAAGATCTTTGACCGGATGCATTTCTCCTTGCAAAATATACTGTGCAGGCATAGGCCGTGTTCCAATAAAGGCGGCGATAGCCGGGATCAGCAGCAGCGCGAAAATGAGTATACGTTCTTTGTTAATGCCAAATATCTTTTTGAGGAGATATGGATTACGGCTTAGCACCTCATTCACAACCTTTCCAACTGTTCTCATACGGATATCATCGGTTGAAAAGATTAGAAAGGTTACATTTTTCACCATAAATGACCGATAAGAGTATAGTAGTATACATATTTTTAACGCTCTGCCAGATCACCGACGCTCTTTTTTTATGCTATATTTTATACATAAGGAAAATTAGAGAGCTGAGGTGCAGCATGACATCAATGACTATTGTCGAATCATCCGTCAAACCAGGATTAATGGCTTTTCAGGCAAGCACTGAAGATCAGGAGCAGGTTCAGGAGTTAATTTTAAAGACGGCCAGGTGGCTGCACAGCAAAGGCTCTACGCAATGGGGACGCTTACTAAAAGGAAAAGATGATCACAACCTAGGCGGCGCTATTGCACGTGGAGAAGTGATTATTTTCCGAGCATCAGAGGATCAAGGCTTGGCAGGCGCAGTGATCTTGCAGCAGCAGCCCAGTGCATGGGACCGTAAGTTGTGGGGATTAGACGAAACGGATTCTGAGGGAGGAACCTCAGTATATCTGCATCGTTTGGTTGTGGATCGCGATAGCACCGGGAAGGGTCTAGGCCGTGAGCTGATGCAATGGATTGAACAAGGTATCCACTTCACAGGCAAGGACCGAATCCGTTTAGACTGTATTGCGGGCAATGACAAGCTTAGCGAGTTTTACAGACAATGCGGTTATACGTATATAGGCGAAACGAACGGCTATAATACTTTTGAAAAGATGCTAATAAAGATTTAGAAAACTGAATTATAGCTCAAGGAATACGAAAGAAGGAAGCAGGTGATCTGCATTCTTCTTTTTTTGTTGTGCAGCCTTTACTTTCCCTTGATCGCTGTCATATCAGAGTCCTCCAAAAGAGAAAATTTATATGAAAATGAAAATGGGGATATCGTGTCTCACCCTTCTACATATGATGATAGGGAAGTTTTGTAAGCGTTTTAAAATAGGAAGGCATACAACCAAGTGAAGCTACAGGAGGCGGTTAAAGTGGACGATTACATGAGCTGGATAAAGATTGGATTTTTCCTCATCGTTCTGTTTTTACTTGCAGCGGCATGCAGTACCTCTCCCAAAATAGAGAACACAGACGGGCAAAAAGTGCGGCTTACGATGCAGGTTTGGGGTAATCCTGCGGAGGTAAAGGTGTATCAGCGGGCACTCGATGCATTTGAAAAGGAAAACCCGAATATCGAGGTTAAGCTGGTGCCTGTACCGGGAGACCAATATGAGCAAAAGCTGTTGACACAGCTTCAGGGAAGTCGCGGACCGGATGTGTTTTATTCGTATGAACCGACGATTGCGCGTTTGATCGGGGCGAAGCAGGTACAGCCTTTGGGTGAGTTTTTAAAAAGTGATGCAAGTGATGTGAAGGCTGAGGATTTTCCAGAAGGATTGTGGGGACCGGCAAAGCGTGATGGGGAAATCTATGGGGTCACTCCCGACTCAAACCCGATGGTCATGTATTACAACAAAAAGGTATTCAAGGAAGCAGGCGTGAAGACGCCGCAAGAATACTATGACGAAGGCAAGTGGAACTGGGATGCCTTTGAGGAGGCTACTTCCAAGCTGAAGGCAGCCGGAAAACAGGGTTATATTGCGGAAAACTGGTGGGCTCACTGGTATTCATGGGTCTGGTCGAATGGCGGTCAGATTTTTGATGAACAAGGCAAATATGTGCTGGACCACAATGAAAAGGGCAAGGAAGCCTTCAGTTTTATGTACGATATGGTGAAAAGGGGAAATGCCGTATATCTCGGATCACTTCCCAAAGGGCAAGGGGCTGACGCGATGTTCATGTCCAATCAAGTCGGTATGCTGGCGGCGGGAAGATGGCTGGAGCCCTTGTTTAGTCAAAATAAAAGCCTCGACTTTGATTATATCTACTGGCCATCCAATACCGGAAAGAATGAGCCCGTTGCCATTCCGGTTGCCTATGTAGCTGTAAATAAAAATAGTCCGCATGTGCAAGAGGCCATGAAGCTGGCGGCATTCTACGTCTCTGTGAAGGGGCAGGAGGCGCGGCTGGTTGAAGGTGGGAATGCCATGGGTACGCTTGCTGCCGCAGATGAGAGCATTATGAAAAAGGCGACCATTGAGCATTCAAGCTATTTGACCGAGGGACGTAACATAGGGCATGCTCATGGATCTGCATTGGCCTATGATGCTCAGGTGCCGGGGTTGAACTCGGATATCACGGAGACCATCGACCTGATGTTCTTGGGCAAGCAGGATGCTGCGGCAACCATTGAAAAGTTGAATCAGATCATATCCAAGGCGGTCAAGTAGGCACGGGATGACCCGTGACCGGGGAGGAAGGTGACTAGATGCCGAAAAAGCATCAAGCGCTGTGGGGGCCTTATAAACAAGCAAGGAACGTCGATATTTTTAATGGTCATGAGATTACCAATCTTCCCATGAGCAGAAATTATATTAATAACCTGCTTGAGGTATACTCAGATGATGTATTGCCGTGAATATTATGAATCATCAGAGAGGCATGCCCAAATGAATGGAGGGTGCCGCGAAACAGCTAATTTACAGCTGATTTGCGACACCCTCTTTAGTTGTCCGGACGGAAATGTACTCGTATTTCATGCTGTTTACGTCATCAACATACTATCTACGCCAGTCCATTGAAATTTCTTCTGTACTATTTGATAATCTAGACACAACAAAAGAAACGATTGACTCATATTCAAAACTACGAAAGGAGAATGCGAGTGAAATAGACTTTTACGTTATGACGTCTTGGCAATCACTCAGGGCGAGGTGCGGCTGGCCCAAGCCCAATTGAGCAGAGCCAATTCAGCGCTACCTCATGCAGCACGTTGATGTTGTCTACCTGACAGTGTTCTAATCCGCCAAGTCGTCTATCCTCTATCGGGAAGAACGTCTTGTTTTTCGAACCCGCTTGCTCATAATTTTTCAAGGCTTGTGTCAGCGGATTTGGCTGAACCAATATCTCTTCCGCTCCGTGCATTACAAGAAGCGGACATTCTATCTGGTGGAGCACGCCCTCAAGATCATAGGCAAAACGCGGATTACCCGCAAAGTCCTCCAAGCTTTTTGCCCCCAGAATTCTCATGCCATGTGCGGCCAGACTCGGTGGCATCCATTTAAGCATTGCATCCCAATCAAAGGCGTGCGTACCGCCGTCGGAGATGACGGCAGCAATCCTGTGATCGAACGAAGCGAATCGCAAAGAGTCGTAAGCCGCAAAACTCTCACCGTGCACGATAATCTTATCGGGATCGACTTCCGGCCGCGTTAGAAGAAAGTCGATTGCTCGGGAATGGAAAGCCTCACTATCAGCTCGTCTTCCTTTTCCCTTTTCGTACAGCGAGAGGCCGGTGCCAGGCTGGTCATAGACCAGAAAGTTATATCCACACGAAATAAAAGCGGGACCTAGCCAGAAATAGTTTTCAATTGACCACTCGTCGCCACCGTTGAGAGCAAAAAGGGTCGGCTTCGGACCTTTTATCCAGGAAGGGGAGAAGAAGTAACCATCCAGCTTGACATCTTCGTAATCGACTTGGATCTTCTCCGGTTGGACATCGAAGTACTTTCCGGCAGCTTCGAAGAGTTCATTTACTTTCTTAAATACACGGATTTTCTCGGTGTCATCATCCATCACCGCATATTCCGCAATTCTGTAGTAATTGCAGGCACGAATGTAGCAGTTTCGTGCTGTATACCAGTTTCCAGCCGTTTCGGCCTCCTTGCCGTGTCTTTCCAATGCCTGAGCCGTTATGAGCCATTCCCTGTGCCACGTATCTTTGTCATCGGGGTCAATTTTTTTGCAGGCCTCGTAGATCTCGGTGACATCCGTAGCACCGAGGCTTGCCATACCTAAAGCTTTGGTGACTTGGTATGACATCATGTAGTGATTGGGCCAACGGCTGAACTCAATTGACATTGTAACATCCTCCTTTTCCAGTTCTATTGATTGTAGTTTTTTTACTACAAGTAATTTTTACAACACAAAGATAAAGCTTTTTTAAAAGAAAAATAAATGTTTGTAAAGAGAATATAAAAAATTATAAAACACTGAAAAAATAAAAAAGGCTGCTGCCTGGGTGTTCACACCTGGCAGTAGCCTTTAACTCCTGTAGTAAAAGAAAATGTGCACAAATAAAATCAGTGTTGTGCGGCCAAGGGAAGACTGAATCTTATCCCCAAACCGCCATATTCGGAAGGGTAGGCGCAAATTTCGCCCCTATGATGTTCAATAATGGATTTACAGCTTGCAAGCCCCAGCCCCAGTCCGCCCTTTTGGATTTGCCGCGATTTATCCACAGTGAAAAATTTGAGGAACAGAGAAGATATATCCTTTTCCGGCACTCCAATTCCATTATCCTCGATTTGAAAAAAGGCATACTGTCCTAGCGGGTATCCAGTCATATACACTTTCAGCTTATTTTTCCCTCCATATCTTACAGCATTGCTAAAGAGGTTGCCGAAAACCCGACGTATCATCGGTTCATTGACCATCAGCAATATATTTTCCGTAAATGAATGGCGGCAAGTAAGCTCGTTGTCAAGTCCTGCCAACTCATACTCATATTCAAGGGCAATGTTTTCAAATAATTTTGATGCTTTTACAGGTGTAGCTACCATAGATTCCAACTCCAGTTTTTCTTTGGTGAAGCTGGAAAAATCATTGATGAGTTCAACCATATATCCTGACTTCTTTTGAATCAAATCATAATATTCCTGCTTTTCAGTTTCTGGTAAATCCTTGTGCGTAGCCAGCAGTTCAGTAAAACCATTAATAGATGTCAAGGGTGTTTTCAAGTCGTGGGCAATTGCCGCGATCATCTCGATCTGCTCTTTGTGGGCGAGTTGAAGCCGGTGCTCCATCTTATTGAAGTGTTTATAAAGTTCTCCGATCTCGTCATTACTTCTCAGAGCTAGCGGAGGCAGTGGATGTACAATATTTACTTCTTCAAGCCTGGTATTCAGAAGCTGAATGGGTTTCTCTATGCAAAAATGAATATAGATAATCAGAATAATAAATATGAAACAGGCAATTGCAAATATGGGCAGGAGCAATGCTATATATCGCGAGTCCAGCAATGAACTGCGTATAGGGGAATATACTGCAAAGACAAGCTTCAGGTACATTCCAATCGAAAACATGAATATTATAAACATCAGCAGGAACAAAAGAGGAAGCTTTATTTTCAGTTTCATACTATTGCTCTCTTTCCGTGTATTTATATCCTATGCCCCATATTGTTTTAATAAAGTCATATTCAGGACCAAGTTTCTTACGGATATTTTTTATATGAACCGTTACGGTATTTATTTCTCCGTATTCGTCTCCCCAGACGTTTTCATATATCTGTTCACGAGTCAATACATTATTGGGGTGGCGCATGAGGATAGACAGAATCTGAAATTCCTTCGTTGATAAGTCGAGCTTCCTGCTATTCAGGAATGCTTCAAACGTCTTATCGTTCAAAATGAGCGGAGAATCCGCCTTTTCGTTACTGGGACTAAGTTCATCCCACTCTTTAAAAAGCCTGTCCACTTTTCTGAAGTGAGCCTTTATCCTGGAGACAAGCTCCTGAATACTGAAAGGTTTGGTCATGTAATCGTCTGCTCCTATTTCGAGCCCGACGATTTTATCAATGTCCTTATCACGCGCACTTAAAAACAAAATTGGAACATTATAAGAATTTCGGATACTTCTGCAGACATCAAGTCCATCCATATCAGGCATTACTATATCAAGAATGATGAAATCGATGTTATTTTCTTCCAATGCAGATAAGGCTTCTTCCCCAGAATATGCCGAAATTATTGCAAATTGCTCGTATCTTAAACTCTTTGTGATGAGTTTTACGATTTCTTCATCGTCGTCTACAACTAATATCGTTTTTAGCATATTTATACCTCCCAGCCGCTTTAAGTGGACTGAATTTATAAAACAAGAGCCGCATGATCCTCTCGCATTGAAAAAAGTAGCGTTCAAAGCGTCTCTGCGGTCGAGCTATGCACATATTCCAGCTTGAAGACCTGCATATAGCTTTTGACGTAATGTCCGGGAGTGTGTCTAATCAAAAGACGGTGTGAAAAGGCTGAAAACCATCACAAGTTTTGGTTTTCAGCCTTTTCCGATAAAGTCCATCCGAGCTACGCACTCCACGTGACTTTGATAGGACTCAAATGGGAAGATCATGAAACATGGTATACCTCAAATGGGTATTCCGCTCCAAATCCCTTACTGATTGAAATCAGTAAGGGATCATGGCTCTATAGTAACAGCTATTATCGTAATGTAAAGGGAGATGTAACGCACATTTTGGATTACACCGACCCTTCGGGTTTTAAAACTCCGAGAACCTTTGGAACAGGGGATGCCGATTTTTCGTATGGCTACTCCTTTTTATATTTTTTTCGGTACTGTAGCGGGGTGTGCCCGGTAAGATGCTTGAATACACGACCAAAGTGAGCGATGCTGTCAAAACCCGTTTTTTCAGCAATGGAAGTCACTTTCCAGTTTGTTTCTCTCAAATACGCACGAGCCTGCTGGACCCGCACATCTTGAAGATATTCTACTAAGGTAAAACCTGTTGTCTGCTTGAAAATACGGCACAAATACGTGCTGCTAATATAAAAATGCTCAGCCAGCTGATCTAGTGACAGGCTCTCGGCATAATGAGCATGCAGGTATGCGATGACTGAGTACACGCGTTGCTGCTTTTCGCTACGTTCCGGTGCAATGGTATCGGCAGTGGTCGATTGTATGCGCCGGATGCGGATAAGGAGCTGGAGTAGCAAGCTTTGGAGATATAGTTGGCGGTAGGTATGTTCTTGGTAGTATTCATCCAGCATTTGCTGGAATAGATGCTCCAGCTCGCATTGTTCTTCCGCGGAGGGGCGAAGCAGAAAGCTTTTTTCTGGCAGAAGAGGCTGGTTCTGATCGCTGGAGGGAGAGACAGTCATTGGCGAGGCTGCAAATTCTTCATCAAAGTTAATCAAAATCCGTTCATGGCTACCGCTACCCTTGTTACTTGTACGGTGAAAATCATGTTTGCTAATCCAAATCAGATCGCCCTTCTGGAGCGCGTATACCCGCTGATTAATGTAGTAGTAGCGCTCTCCTGCCAGCAAATAATAGATTTCGTGCGCTTGGTGGACATGGTCGGCGGACATGCTGAATGGCACCGTCCGTAGCGCTTGCTCAATGGCAAAGCGGGGTGTAGCGATCATATCGATAGTCTCCTTTAATGAAAGAATACATAAGGATAATATATGTATATTTTTTGGGAAAAATCATAATAAAAGCGAAGATTTCGCTCTTTCTTATACTATAAAATAAAAGCAATTCATGTAAAGGGTGTGAGCCAATTGGCTAAAATCAAATATGCGCTTGTGGGTACCGGAGGAAGAGCCGAATTTTTTTACGGTGAAGTTGTTACCGTTTTCAAAGATACCTCGGAGCTGATCGCGTTCTGTGACGTCAATCAGACGAGAATGGATTATGCCAATCAGCTGTTGCAGGAGAAATACGAGCATGAGCCGATTGCGACCTATAAAGCACACGAGTTTGATCGGATGATCGCGGAGACGAAGCCGGATATCGTCATTGTCACGACCATTGACCGGGTGCATCACCGGTATATTATCCGGGCGATGGAGCTGGGCTGTGATGTCATTTCTGAGAAGCCGATGACGGTGGATGAGGACAAATGCCAAGACATTCTGGATGCCATAGACCGCACGGGACGGAAGCTGCGCGTCACCTTTAACTACCGCTATGCGCCGCATAATACGAAAATCCGCGAGATTATTATGGACGGAACGCTCGGAGAGGTGCTGTCAGTCAATTTCGAGTGGTTGCTGAATACACAGCATGGCGCAGATTATTTCCGTCGGTGGCACCGTGACAAGCGCAATAGCGGTGGTCTGCTAGTGCATAAATCGACGCATCATTTTGATCTGATGAACTTCTGGCTTGGCTCGAAACCGGAGACGGTGTATGCGATGGGAGATCTGAAATTTTACGGCCGGGAAAATGCGGAGCAGCGTGGCGTGACGGAGTTTTATCAACGGGCTTACGGCAGCAAGGCAGCGGAGAATGACCCCTTTGCGCTACACCTGGACCGTAATGAGCATCTAAAAAGTATGTATCTGGATGCTGAGCATGAGGATGGCTATGTGCGGGATCAAAGCGTATTTGGCGACAATATCAGCATAGAAGACACGCTGAGTGTCATGGTGAAGTATCAGAACAAGACGGTGATGAACTATTCACTGAATGCTTATATGCCTTGGGAGGGCTTTATCATCGTATTTAATGGCACGAAGGGACGGATGGAGGTTCGGGTATCCGAGCAATCCTATGTTAATTCCGGTGGCAGCAAGGCAGATGAGGGTGCGCTCAAAGAGAAGACTATCACCATCTATCCCCACTTTGCAGCACCTTATGAGGTCGAGGTAGAAGAAGGCGTAGGTGGTCATGGCGGAGGAGATCCAGTTATGCTGCGGGATATTTTTGATAAGCCGGCAGAGGATCGGTTTCATCGTGCGGCCTCACATATCGACGGTGCATGGTCCATTTTAACTGGCATCGCCGCCAACCGCTCTATGCGTACAGGTCAGCCAGTGAAGGTGGAGGAACTGGTGCGCTTGTAATGAGTAGTAAATTTAATACCGAAAAGACCCCTCTAACTAGATTGAACAGAGGGGTCTTATTTTGGTATTCAAATATAGAATGCACCTTACATCTTACGGCACTTTATTTTATTATTTATCAGCAGTCAGTTCCCGGGTTCCCAGTTGTTGTACAGGACGATGGTTATCGGGGAAAATGGCAGCAAACTGGTTGATTTGGTCTGCGGACAATTCAATAGGCTGCTCCAGCACTGTCCAATTTACATGTTCTGTGCATGGCGGGGTAGTCAGCGATCCGTTGTAGCGAACGGAGTGCAGGTCTTTTGGCAGCAGCGCAGCGAGATTTATTTCTTCATCCAGAGCCGCTTCTTGGGAAATATCCTTCGGCAGTTTGGACCAAATGCGGTTGAAAGCCTTGTTTTCTTTGCCACTTTGGATAAGGACCCCTAAGACAGCTGTGCTTCCGTTGTCGCTTTGATGGACAAAATGAAGCTCCATTTCAGCATTTTTACCATCAATTTGATGTTCGCTCGGGTGGTGAAAGTGAAACTGCTTTAAAGTGAATTTAGTACCGTCCAGCATGATGTTATTGCTGGCATCGGCAACATTGATTTGCACAGTGTGCCCATTATTCAAAATGGATGCTTTCGTTTTAGTGTAATGAACTTGCAGCGGTTGCTGTGTTTGCGATGCTTCCAGATGGGTATGCTCTATATTGACAGGAGATTGTTCGTGGCCGTTACCACAAGCAACAAAATCTTTTTCCAGCTCTCCCCAATGTTCCGGTCCCTGATCTCCTTCATAGGACCAGTGTGGGCCTTTCTGAACAACTGCATGAGCGTTGTTAACTGATGAGGATGAAGTGCTAGTGGTACTAGAAATGGCGGGCTGTGAATTGCATCCTGTTACCGATACAGCCAAGATAATGGCAAATATGCTGAACAGGCAACCTTTCCAGTTTTTTTTCATGTTTCTTTATCCTTCTTCCAAAATAGAATATGTGAAACTTTTTACATTGTAAATTATTGTACAAAGTTCCTACAAGGGTCCAAGGACTTAGAAAGAAGCGTTTTTGGATTAAATAGTTTTAAGTTAGATTTATATTTGTCCTTTTTGGGCAAAAATTACTATAATAATGAGTGTACATTACAAAATAATTCCATATCTATTTAAAGGAGAGATCTACATGAAAGCAGCAATTGTTACAAAAGACAAGAAAGTCAGTATAGAAGAGAGACCTTTGCGTTCCTTGAAGCATGGAGAAGCGTTAGTCCAAGTTGAATACTGCGGAGTTTGCCACACAGATTTACATGTGAAAAATGCAGATTTCGGTGATGTCACAGGCAGAGTTCTAGGGCATGAAGGTATTGGAAAAGTCATTGAATTAGGTGAAGGAGTAACCAGTCTTAAAATTGGTGATCGCGTAAGTATTGCCTGGATGTTCGAAAGCTGCGGTCATTGTGAATATTGCCTAACTGGGCGGGAAACGCTGTGTCGTGAAGTTAAAAATGCCGGATATACGGTAGACGGTGCAATGGCAGAGCAATGTATTGTCACAGCTGACTACGCGGTCAAGGTACCAGATAGTCTTGATCCTGCCGCTGCAAGTAGTGTAACTTGTGCAGGGGTTACAACATATAAAGCAGTTAAAGTAAGTGAAATCAAACCAGGCCAATGGATCGGTATCTTCGGCATTGGCGGCTTGGGTAACCTGGCGGTGCAATATGCCAAAAATGTATTCAATGCTAAAGTTGTAGCCTTTGACATCAGTGATGAAAAACTAGAACTGGCCAAACAAATTGGTGCTGACTATATCGTTAACAGCATGAAAGAAGATCCGGTCGCTCGTGCCAAGGAATTAACAAACGGTGCTGGTCTGGATGCAACCGTGGTTACTGCTGTTGCCAAAACACCTTTCAACCAGGCCATCGACGTTGTAAAAGCTGGCGCGCGTGTTGTAGCTGTAGGTCTTCCAACCGATAAGATGGATCTGGACATTCCTCGTCTGGTTCTGGACGGCATTCAAGTTATTGGCTCCTTGGTCGGCACTCGTGAAGACCTTAAAGAAGCGTTCCAGTTCGCTGCAGAAGGTAAAGTCGTCCCTCTTGTACAAAAACGTCCGCTCGAAGACATTAATGAGATCTTCGAGGAAATGGAGCAGGGCAAAATCCAAGGACGTATGGTTATTGATTTCACAAAATAAAATGAAATCGAATTGGTAACCCTTGGAATTTAGAGAGAGGAAGCGCCTGCTGATGTATTGCAGGCGCTCTTTTTGGCTTTACAGCTTATTCAGAATGTTATCTTCCAAAACCGCAGATTTATCCCCATATTCTTTGATGATATGTCTTTCTCCCCAGGCACAAAGAGAATCTAAAATGCTTTTCAGACTACATCCATATTCACTAAGCTCGTACTCCACTTTGGGTGGAACCTGATTATAGCTAATCCGATTGACAATGCCGTCTTCCTCTAATTCACGAAGCTGCTGAGTCAGCATTTTTTGTGTTATGGAAGGCATCATCCGTTTTAATTCGCTTGTCCGCATCTTTCCATGTGTCAAATGACACAAAATCACGCATTTCCATTTCCCCCCGATCACCTCTAACGTCGCCTCAACAGAGATATTGTATTTTTTCTTCCCCAATGCCGATCCCTCCATGTGTATCGCTTTCTGTTATACATACCTTAACAGCCTGTTTTAATCAAAAAGAACTTTATTTAGGGTACTTTTTGGTACCTATATCACTAAAAAGTACGTACTGTTCATAATTGCTTGAATAACTCATAATAACATCTGTTGGTTGAAGATTTCTATAGATAGGGGGGAAAAACATGTCGCCAGAATCAAAAGGAAGTATATGGCCATTACTGGCTCTAGCCGTAAGCGCCTTTGCGATTGGGACAACTGAGTTCATCAGCGTGGGACTGCTTCCCCTCATTGCTGAAGACTTGCACATATCTGTAACGATGTCCGCACTAACTGTAACGCTGTATGCATTAGGAGTTACCATCGGGGCACCTGTCTTGACCTCATTAACATCAAGTGTTCCCCGTAAAACGTTGCTGTTGTGGATCATGATTATATTTATTGCAGGTAACAGCCTTGCTGCGGTCTCTAGTGGAATTGCCTTGCTGCTGATTGCACGTGTGATCTCGGCGTTCGCCCATGGGGTGTTCATGTCCATCGGTTCCACCATCGCGGCCGATCTTGTGCCGGATGATCGTCGAGCGAGTGCGATTTCCATTATGTTCTCCGGGTTGACCGTAGCCACAGTCACAGGTGTACCTTTGGGTACCTATATTGGGCAGCAATGGGGTTGGCGGGCTGCATTTATGGCGATTGTGGTCGTCGGTGTAGTGGCACTCATGGCCAATCTGATTCTGCTGCCATCTACACTGCGCAAAGGGAACAAGACTCCTTTCCGCGAGCAGGTCAAACTGGTTACCAATGGTCGCTTGCTACTTGCATTTATCATTACAGCTTTGGGGTATGGAGGCACATTTGTGGTGTTTACTTATTTATCTCCATTACTCCACGACATAACCGGATTTCAGCAAAGTACGGTAACGTTTATTCTTTTGCTGTATGGAATTGCGATTGCCATCGGGAATGTCATTGGCGGAAAAGCAGCAAACCGTAAGCCGCTTTCAGCTTTGTTTTACATGTTTCTGATTCAAGCAGTGATCCTTTTTCTCCTGTTGTTCACGGCACCTTTTAAAACGGCAGGACTGATTACGATCTTCTTTATGGGATTGCTTGCGTTTATGAACGTGCCCGGGTTACAGGTATATGTAGTCATGTTAGCCGAACGGTTTGCACCCAAAGCTGTCGATGTTGCCTCTGCTGTTAATATTGCTGCTTTCAACGCAGGGATAGCCATCGGAGCTTATGTAGGCGGGATTGTAACGGATTCACTCGGTCTCATTCATACAGCCTGGATCGGGAGCATTATGGTTTTCGTTGCGGTTCTGCTCACAGGCTGGAGTCGTATGCTCGAAAAAAGGGATACAACCACCATTGCAGGTTAAAGCTTTTAAAAAATAGAGAGGAAGATACAAAATGACACAAAACTTACAAAGCACAACATTGTTAAACAACGGAGTTCGTATGCCTTGGTTTGGCATCGGGGTATTTAAAGTGGAGGAAGGTTCGGAGCTGGTCGATGCTATAAAGGCTGCTGTAAAGCATGGCTACCGCAGTATAGATACAGCTGCAATCTATGCGAATGAAAGCAGTGTAGGGCAGGCTATTCAGGAAGCCCTTCAGGAAAATAATCTGTCCAGAGAAGAACTGTTCGTCACGTCCAAAGTGTGGAATGCAGATTTAGGCTATGAAGAGACACGAGCAGCTTATGAAGCCAGTCTGGATAAGCTGGGTCTGGAATACCTGGATCTATATCTGATTCATTGGCCAGTTCAGGGAAAGTATAAAGAAGCTTGGAGAGCGTTGGAATCCTTGTATAAAGAAGGACGGATTAAGGCAATTGGAGTCAGCAACTTCCAGATTCATCATTTGGAAGATCTCATGAAAGATGCTGAAATCAAGCCAATGATCAATCAGGTGGAGTTCCATCCACAATTAACCCAAACCGAGCTGTTGCAATTCTGTCAAAAGAACGACATTCAAATGGAAGCCTGGTCCCCGTTAATGCAAGGCCAATTGCTGGATCATCCGGTACTGCAAGACATAGCGACCAAGTATGGTAAATCGGTGGCGCAAGTGATTTTACGCTGGGATGTGCAGCAGGGAGTTGTCACCATTCCCAAGTCTACCAAGGCGCATCGGATCGTCGAAAATGCCGATATTTTTGACTTCGAACTGACGCGCGAGGATATGGATCGAATTCAGGCGTTAAATGCCGATCTTCGGGTAGGTCCAGATCCGGATAACTTTGATTTTTAAAATTACGTTCATCATGAGACGCCGTTTCCTTCTTCACTGAAGGGACGGCGTTTTGTGCATGATGGGTCTGGAGCCACAGCAATCCAATCCCGCCATATGGTATTATAGGGTTATGTGAAAAGAGACGTTTTGGAAGCTTGTGAATACGAAAAATCTCCGGGGGACTTCATGAATAAGACAATTGCAGATATAGCCCAAATGGCTGGTGTATCCAAGAGCACGGTATCCCGTTTTTTGAACGGCGGGTCTGTCAGCGTGGATACGAAACGAAAAATTGAAAAAGTGGTTAAAGCCACGGGCTATGTGCCCAATGCCTTTGCCCAGAGTCTTAAGGCGAAGCGGACCAACATTATCGGCACCGTTGTGCCGCGTCTGGATTCTTTTGCGACATCCCATACGCTGATGGGGATTGATGAGGAACTGCGTTCTCAGCATTATCAGATGCTGATCTCCAATACGAGCCAGGATGTACAGCGTGAAATCGAAGCCATTTATGAGCTGGGCCGACAAAAGATTTCGGGTATCATTTTGCTGGCTGCTCAAATTACAGACGACCATCTGACCGCGATTCGTGACATCGGTATTCCAGTGTTGCTGGTGGGCCAGCAGCACGAGCAGCTTCATAGCCTTATCCATGATGACTATCGTGCAGGATATGATATTGGCACGTACGTTTTGTCTCAGGGACACCGCGAAATTGCCTACGTTGGTGTTACTGAAAAGGATGTTGCCGTCGGTGTGCAGCGCAAGGAGGGCTTTAGGCAGGCTGTACGCGATGCATTGCCTACTGAGTCTCGTACGGACGATGCGATGCAAGCAGCAGGGTATGATATCAGATACTATGAGACCGGATTTAAAATGTCCGATGCACGAATTGCTGCATCCGCTATTTTGGACAATTTCAAGCCAACGTTAATGGTGTGTGCTACGGATAATATTGCGCTGGGCGTAATCAATGCGGCTTATTCCAGAGGGATTGTCATTCCGTCGGATTTGTCGGTAACTGGCTTTGGGGGATACGATATTACGGAGGTCATTCACCCTGCGCTGACAACCGTTCAATATCCGTATATGGATGCTGGACGTGTAGCAGCGCAAAATATTATGCGGCTGGTAGAACATAAATCGGTAGAAAAAGTGACGGTCATGAATTATTCCCTTATCGAAAGAGAAAGCGTTGACAAACGCTGAACAAGTGGATTATAATTTCTTCGAAACCGGTTCCATAGTATACGGACATAAATGGAATCGGTTGCAAATCCATGGATGAGCATTTTTTTAATCGTATGGGAACCGGTTCCGAAAGAATATTTTTTTCACTAATTTGGAACCGGTTCCTGAGGCGAAGTTTTAATAAAAATGAGGTACAACTATGAAAATGACAAGAGAACAAAAGTATCGAATGATCGAGCAGGCAGAGCCCGGTGAAATAGCCAGCTTGGAGGAGAAAGTGGAGCAATGTCACTGGCGGCAGGGGTTTCATATCCAGCCACCGACAGGTTTGCTCAATGACCCTAATGGCTTTTCGTATTACCAAGGTGAATACCACTTATTTTATCAGTGGTTTCCACTCGGAACGGATCATGGGATGAAATACTGGTATCATTTGAAATCCAGAGATTTGGCCACATGGAATAGTGCGGGTATTGGCATTGCACCTGGGGATTATTTTGATTCACATGGGGCTTACTCAGGCAGCGCACTGGAGCATGAGGGCAAATTATATATGCTGTATACGGGAAATGCACGAGATGAAGATTGGATCAGACATCCTTATCAATGCATGGCTGTTATGGACGAGAACGGTCGCATTACTAAATGGGAGCACCCCGTTATTTCCAATGTGCCAGAAGGGTATACAGACCATTTTCGTGATCCCAAGCTATGGAAAGACGGCGATAGCTTTTACTGTGTGATTGGTGCCCAAAGAACGAATTTAACAGGCTGCGCCGTCCTCTACCGATCAACCGACCTTCATTCATGGGAGTTTGAGGGAGAATTGTGCACAGGGCTGGAGTCGTTTGGCTACATGTGGGAATGTCCGGATTATTTTGAACTGAACGAAGCAGGTGTCTTGATCTTTTCTCCTCAGGGCTTGGAGCCTTCCGGGGATGAAAATCACAATATTTATCAATCGGGCTACGTAATCGGCAAGCCGTTAGATACCGGTACAAAAATACTGGAGCACGGCGCATTCCACGAGCTCGACAGAGGCTTTGACTTCTATGCGCCACAGACGATGATTGACCCGCAGGGGCGGCGTATTATGGTGGCATGGATGGGTCTGCCGGATATCGACTATCCCACAGATCCGAACGGATGGGCTCATTGTCTGACATTACCAAGGGAGCTTACGCTTCATGAGGGCAAACTCTTGCAGCGGCCAATTCCTGAGCTGACTACGCTACGCAGAAATCGTGAGGATCGGGTAGCTGACACGTTATTCTCAGAGAGCAAAACCTATGAAGGATTTACAGGTACGGCCTATGAGCTGATCTGTGAGGTAGATCTTTTAAGCGCTAAGATGTTTGGTATTGAATTCCGTGCGAGTGAGACTGAGAAAACGGTAATTAAATATGATGCCATCAGTCGCAAACTTGTATTGGATCGTTCGCAATCAGGTGAGCCTGTAGCCACTTCGTATGGTGAGATACGGCAGTGTTCATGGGATAAAGATCATATCAAACTTCATTTGTTTGTAGATACGTCTTCGGTTGAGATTTTCGTCAATGATGGGGAAGAGGTGTTCACCAGTCGTATTTTTCCGCATCCAGAGAGTGACGAAATACGCTTTTTTGCCGACAAGGGAGAGGCTCTCTTCCAGGCGGTGAAATGGGATTTTACATGAGTAGGCTAAAACATCAAGTGGATCGTTAATCATCAAACATAACGGAATCAACGAGAGGATGAACATCATGGCGGAGAACAGAGAAATAGCTAAAGAAGTGATCCAGGCAATCGGTGGGCAAGAAAATATTGCATCTTTTGCTCATTGCGCGACGCGCTTGCGGATTATGGTGCATGACAAGGAGAAAATTGATCAGAAAAAAGTTGAGGAGATCGACAAGGTCAAGGGTGCTTTCTTCAATTCCGGGCAATATCAGATTATTTTTGGTACAGGTACGGTAAATCGAATTTTCGAAGAGGTCGAAAAGCTTGGCGTGACTGGTTCATCTAAAGAAGAGGTGAAGAGTCAGGCGAAAAAGGAAGGGAACGTCTTCCAGCGCTCCATCCGTACCTTTGGTGATGTGTTTGTACCGATTATTCCTGTGCTGGTCGCTACAGGGCTGTTCATGGGGCTACGTGGCTTGCTCACTCAGCCGCAAATTCTCGCTCTACTTGGCATGACGCCACAGGACATTTCACCCAATTTTCTATTGTACACACAAGTATTAACAGATACGGCCTTTGCTTTTCTGCCAGCGTTAGTCGCATGGTCAGCCTTTAGAGTATTCGGTGGTAGTCCAGTGCTGGGTATCGTTCTCGGTCTGATGCTGGTAAATCCAGCCTTGCCCAACGCTTATAGTGTTGCGGACGGTTCAGCCCACCCGTTGACGATGTTCGGATTCATTCCTGTGGTGGGCTATCAAGGCTCGGTATTGCCAGCTTTCTTCGTGGGCTTGATCGGAGCCAAGCTGGAGCGGGCGCTGCGCAAACGGGTGCCTGAAGCGCTAGATTTGATTCTCACACCGTTTTTAACACTGTTGATCATGATCACTTTGGGATTGTTTGCCATCGGTCCGATTTTCCATTCACTCGAAGAATGGGTGCTGCACGGAACAACGTTTGTGCTGGATTTGCCTTTCGGTATTGCAGGGATTGTCATCGGTTTCTTGCATCAGATTATCGTTGTTACAGGTGTGCATCATATCTTTAATTTCTTGGAGATTCAACTGCTTGAAAAGAACGGCGCGAACGCCTTTAACGCCATCATTACCTGCGCTATGGCTGCTCAAGGTGCTGCCTGTCTGGCGGTTGGACTGAAAACGAAGAATAGCAAGCTAAAAGCGTTAGCACTTCCTTCCTCGTTGTCTGCTTTTCTGGGGATTACGGAACCGGCTATTTTCGGGGTCAACCTGAGATACATGAAGCCTTTTGTCATGGGGCTTATCGGTGGTGCGGTTGGCGGTTTTATCGCTTCACTCTTCCATTTGGCGGCTACAGGTATGGCAGTTACAGTCATTCCAGGCACGTTGCTCTACATGAACCATCAGCTTCCGCTTTACATTTTGGCGAACTTGGCTGCTATGGTTGTAGCCTTTGTCCTGACCTGGATGTTTGGCTATAACGATAAAATGCTGGAAGAGGTCAAAACAGCGGGTTCTTCAACTTAATATGATTTCGGAATAAGCACAGATTCGCATATAAATGAACTATAACGGTCGCCCTACTTTGGAGCGCTCTAGGCCCTTGTTGAAAAGGGATGCTAGAGAAGCTTCCAGGTGGGGAGACCGTTTTTTATAGACTTTATCATTACGTATCCGGATACGTAATTTGGCTTTGGCCAACAGTCGGCTCATAACGCAATGGTTTCAGAGCATCTCAATGAAATGGACTTCCCACCATATTCTTCAATTGCTAATTCGAATTCACTATTGAGCGGTTTGACGCCTGAAGAATATAATGAAGTTATCAAAAATGCGAAACCCATAGAATCAATTGCTGTTGAAAAAGAAAAGACTCAACTCGATCAAAAGATTTCTCCTATGTCATTGGGAGCATGGTCATTTAGTCACCATTCTCGAGACGATGGGGCTGTTTACTCTAATAAGTTTTCGGTTAATAACGCAGCTATCCTGAATTTCCATGTAGTACAATGGGCAGATGGTAGTTCTTGGTCCAGCCCTGAAGTAGGTTACCTGCTTGTGAACAAAAATTATTTGGGAGAGGTTTTTGCCGTTTATGGAAGATATACAGATGAAAATAGGGATTTTCAAATTAAAGCTCCAGGTTTTGGAGAATATCAGGTAATGGTACTTAACCTCAATGATTATACGATTTCAGGAAATGGATACGTTACGTTTTAATACTATTTTATTTAACGATTATTATGTTTTTTATGAACTCGTTATAATACTAATATTTTCTAAAATACGTAATACATCTTTTGAGAAGGGAGGTGTGTGCGTGTGAACAAGCGATTAAGAACAAGTGTTGTTGTCTTAGGTCTAACTGTTCTTATCGGAGGGGTTATAACCGTCATTCAAAGCCAAACTTTTGCTAATGAAATTAAAACTGAGGTTAAGGTAACCGGCGATTCTAAAACCAGTGTAACCAAAACTGAGACTAAGGCAACCGATGATTCTAACCAGCTCTCACCAGAGAGAAAGAAAGAACTAACTCATCTAGCTGAATCTAAACAACCCCATGTCCTGTTAACTGAGCACGGAGATTTTTATCCCGTTAAGGTTCCAAACAAGTACCAAAGCGATCAGGTTGCAAATTTGGATAATAAGGGAGAAGAAATAACTTCTAAAACAAAACAGGTCATTTTAAGAAATTTCACCTACGAAAAAAAAGAGGAAGAAAACTGATTTTCCCAGGAACGCTCAAAAAAATGAGCGTTCTTTTTTCTAGCTTCAAATTCAAAATTGCTTCGTATCATCTTCCCATAGTCCTATTTCTGTAGTTCTAAACGATGGAGGAACGTTCATCCAGAAATTCGGACGGCGAGCAGCCTGTTAACCGTTTGAAGATCCGATGAAAATAGGAAACATCACTATATCCCACATACTCCGAAATTTCACGAATCGTTAGCCGGGACTCGGTCAGCATGTAGATGGCGGTTTTAATACGTTGCGTATGTACATGCTCACTGATCGTTTGGCGTGTTACCTCACGCAGCAGCGTCGCGGCATAATTGGGGGTTTTACGGATGGCGTCGCCAAGCTCCTCCTTGGTCACCTTTTCCCGGTAGTGGTTCTGGATATACTGTTTCATATGTTCCACATGTCGCTCTCGATCGCAAGAAATGGCGCCTTTGTCCCATTCCTGATTCATATATATCATGGCCTCGGTCAGCAGACAGTCAGCCATCATGGTGTAGTAGCTTGGGTGTTCAGTCCATTGATAGTACATCGATTTGATCCGTTCATGCAGCATGTCGTAGCATCCGGGCTTGATCAACAACGGCTTGTCAGTATTCAGGATGGGAAGTGTGCTGTTCGTACATGTTTTGCGGCAATGTATCACATACTTGGTATGAAAAAGCGTAGGAATGCTCTTGCCATAGTAATCCAGATGACTGGGTAAAAGCAGTGTTTCACCTTTACCGAGAATGAATTTGCAATCGTTCACCCAATATACACATTTGCCAAAGGTGACCAAAATGAACAGTAAGTCATCGTTGTCGCTATTTGCACTAGCCTTTTCATACCAGTCCACTCCGTTGTCCTGCCGTATATCTACCAATGTAATCACGAAACTCACTCTCCGATGTCTTCAACATTCATTATACTGTAGTACATTCATCATACTATAGTTCATAGTCTTGGTGCACGGGTACAGGTAGAATAGAGCCATATAAGTTTAATGTAGATAGAGAAGCAAAGTGGAATAGAAAACCATACAGTAAAGACATTCAGGAGGATGACATTACTATGCTTAAAACGAAAATTATTTGTACTATGGGACCTGCCTGTGACTCCATTCATTTGTTAAAAGAAATGATCCAGGCTGGTATGACTGTAGCCCGCTTGAATATGGCTCACGGTGAGCTGGAAGATCACGTTAAACGTATCGAAAATGTGCGTCAGGCTGCGAAGGAAATGAATACCTTTATCCCTGTCATGATGGATATTAAAGGACCGGAAATACGGATTGGCAAGCTGAGAGAGGCATCTTGTCTGCTGAAGCCAGGTAGCCAGCTCATTCTGACCACAGAAGAGATTCTAGGGGACGAGCATCGTATTTCAGTGAATTACCCGGATATGCCGAAGGACATCAAACCAGGCGACCGCATTCTCATTGACGACGGTTTGGTTGATCTGACTGTAACCTCCATCGAAGGTACGGAAATGATTTGTAATATTGTAAGCGGCGGTATTTTGAAGCCGAGAAAAGGTGTAAACCTGCCAGGGATTCATACAACCCTTCCAGGCGTAACGGAGCGAGATGTGAGACACATCCAATTTGGGGTGGAGCAGCGCGTTGAGCTTATTGCGGCTTCTTTTGTGCGTAAAGGCGACGATATCCGCGAAATCCGTGAGATTTTGAAGGGCCATCATGCGGAGCATGTCCAAATTTATTCCAAAATTGAAAATGCTGAAGGCATGGAAAACCTGGATGATATTATCGAAGCTTCCGATGGCATTATGGTAGCCCGTGGCGATCTGGGCGTCGAGGTGCCGATTCAAGATGTGCCTGTGATGCAAAAAGAAATGATCGACAAGTGTAATCTGGTCGGCAAGCCCGTTATCGTAGCTACCCACATGCTGGAATCCATGCAGGTGAACCCGCGTCCGACGAGAGCTGAAGTTAGTGACGTGTTTAATGCCGTTATGCAAGGAGCCGATGTTGTTATGCTGTCAGGTGAATCTGCTGCAGGTAAATATCCTGTCGAGTCTGTACGGACCATGGCTGCGGTAGCTGCCAGTGCAGAATCACAATTGGATTATCAGGAGCAGTTCGATAAGCGCAGAGCACGTCAGAGCACCAACATTACCGAAGTGATTAGTCAGGGTGCGGTAAGTTCGTCTCTGGAGCTGGATGCCAAAGCGATTATTACCTCGACTGCCAGTGGATTCACGGCACGTATGGTATCCAAATATCGTCCGAAGGCGCCTATTATTGCGGTTACTCCGAATAATACGGTATTCGCTAAAATTTGCCTGTTATCCGGTGTTTTCCCGATCAAAGGGGATAAAGTAGCTACAACGGATGAAATGTTCGAATCCTCCATCCGTAACGCTCTGAATGCAGGATATATCCATAAAGGTGACACTGTAGTCCTGTCGGCGGGTGTTCCAGTCGCTGAGGCGGGCACCACTAACTTGATCCGAGTATACCAAGTGTAATTTACAACAAAATATAGACAGCAAAAAGGCGCCATCCCGTCGGGGGAGCGCCTTTTTGACATGAATTAAGAAGCACCTCTGAGGGTGTCATGAACTACGGCGTATAGCTGGCCACGTACGTCACTGACTTACAGCCCGAACACACTTTTAGCAACGACCTGTGTCAATTCTGCTTTATGGGCTTGATATTGCTCAGGCGTAATGCTCTTATTAGCCAGTCGTTGATCCAACTGCTCCGTTAACTGAGCTACTTGTAAATCAACGACAGCCTGTGCATCCTGATTATTGGTGTGTGCAATATCTGCCAAGGTTTGACCGTTATACAACGCTTCATATAATTGCTCATCCGAGGATGCGCCCAATGTTTTCAACAGTTCATCATCCTTGGAAGCTTCATTATCCTGTACCTGAGGGGCTCTCTCTGGAGCCAGTGTAGCAGCATTAGCCCGACTTCCCCAAGTAGAAGATTGCCCAATAGACAACGCCAGCAACAGTGTACAGATGACCAACATTCGTTTTCGATTCATAAGTGTAAAATCTCCTTTGTGTTTCATTCAATTTCTGACAGAGTGGAGCCTTATATGGATATCCAACGGGAGTAATGTTTATGCCTTTAGCCGATCCGGCTTATGTAGTTACCAGATTCTAATATACATCATACACACCCAATCTTAGTGCCAGCTTAATACTCGTTTAAAATAAACTAAAAGAGGAGAATGTAAACAGGTAAAGCTAAAAAAATTCATGGATGTGAATAATGGAAGTAATTTACCCTTTGGATTCTGCCGGATATGAAAAAAACCTCCTTCACAAAAGTGAAAGAGGTTTTAGACATCTGCAACCATTACAATTTAGGGTTTTTTCCATACTTATTGTCGCTAGGCTGACTGTCTTGGCAGAAGAATACAATCAAAATAATTGACCCTACGAGAGGGATCAGACTGATTAGAATCCACCATCCGCTTCTACCTGTGTCATGCAGTCTACGGGCCATAACGGCCAAGGATGGCAACAGGACAGCAAGAGAATAAATCAAAGTCAATACCGGTGATAAGCCTACAAGACTATCGATCAGGCTGACTACAAAGCTAGCGATTGCACTAAATAGTACAAACATCCAATACTCTGTACGTCTTGCTCTACCTTGGAATCCTACATAGTTTTTTAATCCATTTAAATACCATTGCATATATTTTCACCTCCTCATAAAATGTAAATATTTGTATTATAATCATCATAAAACAGTTGTTTTTAAATATATGGGCAGGTAACATATAGAATTTTACTTGTCAAATTATAACTTTAAACTAGGAATTAAAGCAATACATTTATTATAATTAATAATACAGTGAATAATTTATAAAAATATAAAATTACATATTGAATTTTCCATATCCATTGAATAATATAGAGGTACGGTTAACCGTCAGGTTTGAATAGGCCTTCTTAACAGAAGGTGCTTTTATTTTTCAAATCTATTGAAAGCGCTTTAAATTGGACAGGAGGGATAAGTAACTTTAAATTCGAGGGCGAAGAAGTTAATACAAACATAATCCTGACCGCTTTCCCAAAATTGTTTTATGTTATCAGGGATGTTCAAAACGAGAGGAGATTAATTTATGAAGCATTTATTTGTTCGTAAAGTAACGGCAGCTTCACTCGCAGGTGCGCTGTTGTTGCCTGCTTCTTTGGTAGGCGCCGAGCAAACACTCAATTTAGATACAGTTGAGGCTCAAAGTGTGGGTCAAACTTCCCTTCAGGCTCAAGATATGGGGAACCTTTCAATCCAAAGTAAAAAGGCCGTTTCCTTCAAGGAGACTTCCGTACATGATCCATCCATCCTGAAAGTGAAAGACACATTTTACATTTTTGGCTCCCATCTTGCGGCTGCCAAGTCCAAAGACCTCATGAATTGGGATACGATTGCTACAGGAGTGGCGAATGGTAATGCATTAATTCCCAACGTTAAAGAAGAATTAAAGGAAGCACTGGATTGGGCGCAGACAGACACGCTGTGGGCAGCTGATGTCATTCAACTGGCAGATGGCAAGTTCTATATGTATTATAACGCTTGTAAAGGTGATTCCCCGCGTTCAGCAATGGGCCTAGCAGTTGCTGATAAAATTGAAGGGCCGTATAAGAATAAAGGGATTTTTCTAAAATCCGGTATGTGGGACCAACCGAGTGAGGATGGGGCGATCTATGACGCAACCAAGCATCCGAACGCCGTGGACCCGGACACCTTTTACGATAAGAACGGCAAGCTGTGGATGGTATATGGCTCCTACTCAGGAGGCATCTTCATTATGCAGATGGATGAAAAAACAGGGAAGCCGCTCCCAGGTCAAGGCTACGGGAAAAAGCTGACAGGCGGCAACCATGCTCGTATGGAAGGGCCGTACATACAATACAGTCCGCAAACGGACTTCTATTACTTGTTCCTATCGTATGGTGGATTGTCAGCGGATGGCGGATACAACCTGCGGGTGGCTCGGTCCAAAACACCGGATGGTCCTTTCTACGATGCTGAAGGCAACGATATGATCAAGGTCAAGGCGAATCCGGACAAACCACTTTTTGATGACGCTTCCATTGAACCATACGGTGTCAAACTGATAGGTAATTACCTGATTCCAAGAGAAATTGGTGATCCGGGTACAGGACTGGGTGCAGGCTATGTGTCGCCCGGACACAACTCGGCTTATTATGATCCCAAGACGAAAAAGCATTTTGTCATTTTTCATTCACGTTTCCCTGGGAGAGGCGAACAGTTTGAAGTGCGGGTACATGAAATGTTCATGAACGCTGACGGTTGGCCTGTGGTTGCTCCTTATCGTTATTCGGGAGATGAGGATTCACTGAAAAGGCTGTCAGAAAAGGATGTCCTCGGTCAATACTCGTATGTAAATCATGGGAAGGATATTTCGGCAAATATTAAGCAAGCTGTTATCGTCAATCTGGATCGCGGTGGCAAACTGTCTGGTGGAATGAACGGTACATGGAAGTTGGGGGCAGACAATCAGTTGGAAATTACAGCAGAGGGCACGAAGTACAAAGGTGTATTCCTGCGGCACCGTGATCCAGACACAGGTGCCAAGACGCTTGCTTTTACCGCATTATCCTCCAAGGGTGTTGCGGTATGGGGTTCGCTAAAGCCTGACCTGAAGGCCAGCAAGATTGTAACTGCTGTGCAGAAGGACCTTAGTCTGGGCGATACGAGCAATGTTCTTTATAATCTGACGCTACCTACTCAAGCAGCACAAGATACCACTATTTCATGGGAGTCCACCCACCCGGAGAATATTTCTGTGACAGGTGATGTATACCGTCCAGAAGCCGGTTCTCAGCCTGTAACAGTTACATTGACGGCGACCATTAAAAAGGACAAAGCCACCGCTAAGAAAAGCTTTACAGCCATTGTTCCCGGGCAGGCCCAAGGTCCTCAGCTCGCACGCTATTCGTGGAGTGAAGATCAAGGAACTACGGTTGTCGACAGCACATACAATCAATTTGATGGTAAGACCTATGGTGGTGCTGCATGGGATAAAGACGGGAAGCTTGGCGGTGCGCTTGTCCTAAACGGTAAGGATGGTTACGTGCAACTACCAAATACAGTAACAGATGCGAAGGATTTTACCTTTTCCGCTTGGGTGAACTGGAAGGGCGGTGCAGCTTGGCAACGGATTTTTGACTTCGGCAACGGCCAAGCCCGGCATATGTTTCTTACCCCTTCCCAAGGTAGCGGTGTACTCCAGTTTACAATCCATGAAGGTACGGATCAAAGCTTGCTTTCCAAATCATCATTACCGCTAAACCAGTGGACACATGTAGCGGTTACACTGGAAGGGAATACAGGGAAATTGTATGTAAATGGTGAGGAAGTAGCTGTTAATGACGGTATTACCTTTAATCCCAATGAGTTGCTGACGAGCGAGGCTTATCTCGGCAAAAGCCGCTTTGCCGCCGATGCTTACTTCAATGGCAGCCTGGATGAAGTTCAATTGTATAACAAAGCGCTGACAGCAGAGGAAATTAAAGCACTGGCAGAATTGTAGTTCAAAATAAGCAAATAAACGCAGGAGATGGGCTTTCATTAAGAAGTTCGTCTCCTGCGCAATGTTTTGTATATTTATTTCTTGATTGCTGGTATAATAGGTAGCAACTGCGGATATAATGTTTTAAGTAGGCGTTAATGACTCGCTCCCGCCGAATGAACACAGCTTTGAAGCAGCAATAGAGAACATAAGCACTCTGCATAAATTAAATTCACCAGTGCTTGCGTTTTCAATACACTTATGGTAATATGAGTATATTGAGATTGTGACCTGAGATTCGCATATTGTAGAGGGCTATTGTTTTAGGTTGAAATAACCTTGTGCAATATGTGAATTTTTATTTGTAAAAAATAAAGGTCATATAAATACATTTTGGAGGTAATTCCATGCAAACAGGTACAGTTAAATGGTTTAACGCAGAAAAAGGTTTCGGTTTCATCGAGGTTGAAGGTGGAAGCGACGTATTCGTACATTTCTCCGCAATCCAAGGCGAAGGTTTCAAATCTTTGGACGAAGGCCAACGCGTAGAATTCAACGTAGTTGAAGGAAACCGTGGACCACAAGCTGAGAACGTTGTAAAACTGTAATTTTAAATTACAGCCTACTTCAGATGCCCCGAACATAGCGTTTGGGGCATTTGTTTTTATCTGTTCATAAGACCGTTTTTGAACTGATTACATCTTATCGCTTTATAAATCATGAAGAAAGAGGGATGTTTATGTACAATTCACGGAAAAAGCCAATGGATGAGATTCCTGAGGAAATTACAACTGTCTGGAATTGCGCCAGCGATACATGTAACGGCTGGATGCGAGATAACTTCGCTTTTTCTGTCGAGCCGACATGCCCCATTTGCGGTTCTGCCATGGTGAAGGGCGAGAAAAAGCTGGCTGTTTTAAATAATACGAGCTTCAACCATACCAAACAATCCTAAGCGGATAAATGTTTGTAGTGAAAGATGCCCCATAGCCATTAACGGCGCTGAGGCGTCTTTTTTGTTTTTTATAAATATAAATTATACATAAGGATGAACAGGTTTTCAATTATGTGCGGAGGATGGGGCTAGTATGCTCAGTAAGATAGAGTTAAATTCGGGTAGTGCTTCGTAAAACACACCGTGGCCGCTTCGTTCGAAAGGAATAAGTCTTGATCCGGCAATTCCTTTTTGAGTTTGGACAGCCAGGGGGAAAGGACAGACCCGATCCAGCTTGCCGTGTAGAATCCAGGTGGGCACGTGTATACATGGCAAATCAGGGCGCAAATCAGAGTCACGTAGTGAGTACAAAGTACAAGCCATGCTATGAACTGTTGCCGCAAAGCCCTGGTCACGTAACCAGTCGCGCAAGCTCTGGCTGACGGGATTGGCAAACAACATTTCGCCAAAAGAAGTTACCAGTTGTGGACGATCTGTATAGGCTTGTTTGATGAGTTTATCTACCTCTGTGACAGGAGTACCATAAGGAAAGTCGCTGGTTGGGGTGAATCGAGGCGTAGCTGCTCCGATCAGGATCAACTGACTGACGCCAAATCCCCGGTGTCTGCTCATGTAGCGTGTAACCACAGCTCCCCCCATGGAAAACCCGATCAGCCGTACCTGGTTTAACTGAAGTGCCTGCATCACAGCCAGCAGATCGTCTGCCAATCGATCATAATTGTATCCATGCCATGGTCGATCAGACTTGCCGAACCCCCTAAGGTCGACCTGAATACAGCGATACCCGTAAGCAGGCAACAAGGCGGCCTGGTATTCGTACATTCGGTGATCCAGCGGCCAGCCGTGCACCATCAGAACAGGGATGCCTTCTCCAATATCCTCGACATACAGCTTCACGCCGCGTCCCACCTCAATATAATATCCCATCGTGTTCACCCCTTTAGAAATCACGGAATTTCGTTCTCTCTCACATATATGTAGCCAGGGCTTAGCTCATTCGAGAAAGGGATGGGACTGTCACGATATAAGCATATAGTATGTTAAAAAATGTATGTCATCCTGTATAGGGATAGGATATAATTATGGAATGAAACAGCATCGGGAGAGTGGAACAATGACACCATCAAAAACATTAAAATGGATTACAGGCGGATTGGAGCTATTTTTAGCTATTCCCGTTTTGGGCGGGCTACTCGTCGTAAATTCCGCGTATACTATATTGTTCTTTATGCTGATTTTCCACATTGTTACGTTGGTACTATCGGTGACGAATAGAGAGTCTTATTATGGATCTATTTTAGGGATCGTGACCTCGGTTATTGGATGGATTCCGATTGTGGGCTGGTTGATGCATTTGCTCTCAGGCATATTTTTGATGATTACCGCAGCTCAGCAGCCGCGTGATCAGTATCGTAATCGCAATCCTTATGATGATTATCGCTACTAGGGTAAGTGATTGATACGAAGATGAAAGATCCTGTTGAACAGGGTCTTTTTTTATTTATGAAATCTCCCCATGATAATGGTGTTGTAGTATTTGCCATCTGAAAGAACCTTATCGTTTTTTAATAACCCTTCGATTTCAAAACCATGTTTTTTATAAAGCTCAATGGCTTTATCATTCGTTTCCAAAACTTGTAGAGTCATTTTCTTGATGCCATTGGATTCAGCCCAGGAAATAGATTTTTTTAAAAGATTCGTCCCGATCCCGTAACTCCAAAAATCCTTTAGTACACATACGCCGAATTCAACTTTATGAGAGAATCTGCTCAGAACATGGCCCTCACATCTTGAAAATCCGACGATTTTATCATGAACTACTGCAACTAAAAATAGGTTTCTGTTATTCTCTGTATCCGTTTCGATGAGCTGTTCAAAACCGGATGTACTTATAAATGCTTCTCCCTTCTCTCTATCTAAATTTTCAGTTTCTCCATCAATCAGCAAGCGGATTTCAGACAAATTCTTCGCATCTTGAATCATGGCAGATCTGACCGTATAGCGCATTCCTTGCACATCAAATTCCTGTTGACTTATTTTCATTACGTTCTCCTTTTTATGGATTAGAGTGAAAAATGAATTCTGGATCATGTTAGTCTACCATATTATCTTATTTACATGATAAATAAGCCTATCTCCTTATGTTGTATCGCAGCAGGGGACAGGCTTATTGTCGTCTCTATCCGTACAGGGAAGCCGGACGGAGATTTATTATACATGAGTGGATGTGCCCAAACGGGAGCTGTAGCTATTTCTGCTTAGTAGAGGCTTTAGCTGTATTGGTTTTAGCAGGAGCCTTGGCATCTCCTTGAGCAGGAGTTTTACCTGCATCCGCTTTACCGCCATCTACTGGTGGCTTGGATGGTTTCACGCCATTCACCATGTCTGTCATCATTTGTTTTAGATTAGAGACGCGTTGGTTATATTCAGTTGCCGTAATCTTGCCGTTTTGTTTTTCCGTAGCCAGTTTCGCTTTCATATTCGAAACCATCACATCAATAAGAGAATTTACACTTACGCCTTGTGCTTTGGCGATTGTAGCAAGGGATTTACCTGCTTTCAGCTGTGTATCCAATTGACTGGAGGATAATTTTAATAATTTCAGGAGAGCTTTGTTCTCAGCATAGTTTCCTCCTGCGATTTTAGGGCCGTTAGCATCGCCTGGGTTACCCTTAGGTGCCTGTGCTTTGTCTGCAAGGGGAGCCTTCTCAGGTGTAGTGGAAGCAGCATGAGCTGCGCTTGTGGAGTACAGTGCTCCGCCTCCTAAAAATGCTAACGCCATCGTTCCAGCTAAAATTGCTTTTTTGGTGCTCTTCATCTTCATTTTCCACCTTTCAGTAATGGGGTGTTTGGTACGTGGTACATCATAAGGGATCAACTTGAATGCTATCTGAGTGTAAGCTGAGCATTTACTGAATGAATTTGGAGAGCGTGACTAACTGACATTTTAGCTAATAGAGTACTTGTATTATGTGTATTAAGTGATATAATACACTACAGGCACGATAGATGCAGCCGATTAGGGGGAAACACCCATGGAAGAGCAACGGGTTGGCTCGTTCCGATTTTTAATTGATTTTAGCCAGCCATTATATGAACAAATATTAAATCAAGTACGAAGCTCCATTGCTAAAGGGGAGATCGAAATGGGAAGCAAAATGCCGTCTGTTCGTGATCTGGCGCAGGAATTACGCATGAATCCGAATACTGTGATGCGAGCGTATCAGGAGCTGGAGCGGGACGGATTGACTGAGAAACGGCGTGGTCTAGGCACTTATGTTACGTCATCCAGTGAGCGGATTGCCAGCTTTCGGGAACAACTGGCTATGACGTATATAGATCAGTTTCTCGGACAAATGAGCAGCCTGGGACTATCCTGGGGAGATGTTCAGCAGTATATACGAAGCAAACAGGACGGAAATGAGAAGGAAGGAGGCGATAAGGCATGACGGAGTCTGTTGTGGTTGCGAATCATCTGGTGAAGCAATATGGCAGTAAAAAAGCGTTGGATCAATTGGATGTTGTCATTCCGGCAGGACGCATAGTAGGCGTGCTTGGACCCAATGGCTGTGGGAAGTCCAGCTTCTTTCGAGCGATCACTGGATTGATTCAGCCAGATGGGGGCGAGCTTCAGGTGTTGGGCCGACAGCCTGGTTGGGAAACCAACCGGGATATATCCTATCTTCCTGACCGGGCACGCTGGTACCCTAATCATACAGTTCAGCAGACGCTGGAATGGGGGAAGTCCTTTTTGCCTGGCTTCAATATAAAAGATGCCTATAAACTTGCTGATCATATGGACGTGGAGTTGGAGCTGAAAATGGCCGGGTTGAGTCGCGGACAGGAGGCGCGTGTGCTACTGATTTTATGTTTGGCACGTGAGGTTCCACTCATGATTCTGGATGAACCGTTCGCAGGTATTGATGTCCTCTCCAGAGAGGCGATTGTGGCCGGGATTATTGATTATTTGGAGGGTCGGCAGCAATCTATACTCATTAGCACGCATGATATTCAGGAAGTGGAAGGCTTGTTTGACTACACGGTCATGATGGGCCGCGGACGGATCCTATGGTCTGGTGATTCGGATGATCTGCGTGCAGAGCATGGCTCGCTGAATCAGGTGTTCCGCAATTTGTACAAAAAGGAGTGGAAGGCGTGAATTCATCAGGGCTGTTCAAAGATTTAATACGCCATGAATTTCGAAATAAAGGAAGCTGGAGAAAACAGAGCCGCAATCGACTACCGAGATCGTGGAGACTTGTGTATTTCTCACTATTTCTCATTGCGGCGTTCGCTATTTCCTTGTACTTCGCGCTTCACAACCAACTCGAATTGACAAGGCTGTGGTATGTGACCCTGGGCTTGCCGTACATGATCATTTTCATGGGTGTGGGAAGTTTGAGACGAGAATGGGAAAATGACACCTACGGATGGTGGCTGACCCTTCCCTATCCGCGCATGTGGCTGATTAGCGCCAAATGGATTGCGGCAATTCTACAAACCATTGTCGTGATATTGTTCCTGTTTGTGGTGGGTTCTCTGTACGCATTGTTCATCTCATCAACGATACAGCCTTATACGCTCGCGGATGCAGCGTGCTTTATTGTAGCTGGATTGAACTGGTTTGTGATGATTATCGCTTTCACACCTTTTGTTATTGCGCTGGGCCTTCTGACTGCCAGTACCAAATACAGTACCTTGCGGCCGCTTAGCCCGATACTGTGGATTCTTTTGATGGGTGGCGGGAGTGTCTTTTATTGGTCGGGCGATCATGGGCTTTATGAGCAGTTTGATCATGCTCAGACAGGACAGTGGTTTTCTTTTACCTGGCATTTCCCGGTTGCGGTGTTGATCAGTTGGATTGCTGCGTATATATTAATCCGCTTGAACGCTTATTTGTTGGACAAAAAGCTGTCGATTTAGACTAGCGTATCCATATGATCTATGAGGAAGGAGTTACACCATGACGACGATATTCATATATGCATTGGTAGCTGTTCTGGTGGGCCTGATGATCTGGTTAAGAACCAAGAGACGAAGGGGGCCGATAAAGGGAAACGGAACACGGATTCTCCTCCCCTTGTTTATCGTATTCCCGCTTATGATGATGTCTGTGTACCAATTAATGCATATTCCCGGTCAAACGTACGCGCCCCCCGCCTTTTGGGAACTGCTGGCTGCCGGGCTATTAGGGGCTCTGTTTGGCTATGTTATTTTGCTGCATACAGCGTATGAAAGACGGTCTGACGGTCTGATTTATCCCAAGCCGAACCAATATTTTAAATATATTATTATCGCTATTATCCTGATTCGCGTTGTTTTGACCCAGTACCTTAGTAGTTTGGGTACGTCCGAAATTAGCATGCTGGCAATTACGATGGCGTTGGTGTATATCTCGATCTGGCGAATCGGGAGCTTTATCAAGTTTCGGAGAACGTTATCCGTATAACAATAGCAATGGGGTTAACAGCGGCTTACTATTCAAAAAGCGTTCATTCGCTTGCCGATAGGAGCCGCTTTTTTGAGTTTCGGCATTAGCAAGTTATCACACATTGTTATTGCTCCCCATATCCTTTATTCTAAGGCTTGTGGCTTGCATTGTAGCAGTACAAATATAAATTTTGAAAGGGGGGTTGTTGAGGTTTCAAAAGATTTAAATGGGGTTTAAAGTTAGGTATGCGGGGAAAAATTGCTTTTTCGTGATTAGGTGTAACTTTATTAGTTACATAAAAAGGAATTGTATTCATATTCTATTTTACAGGTTGAGAGGGGCTTACATTCATGAAAAAACATACGGTTACTGCTGCACTCGCTGGTTTGCTTGTTCTGTCTTCTGCTGTACCGGCTTTAGCGGCCGAGGTAAAACCTGCTACGGGTATTCAGGTTTGGGTAGATGGCAAGAAGGAGGCTTACAAAATTGCACCTATCGTGAGAAATAAGCAGGTCTTAATTCCCCTGAGACAATTGGCCTTCAGTTTGGGAATTCCATTGGATGCCAAGCATATTACATTCAATACGGCGCGACAAAGCACGACCATCCGATATGATCAGGCGACGGTTGTACTGGTGTCTGGCAGTCCGGAAGCGCAAATCAACGGGATTAAAGTGCCACTGTCCACCTCGACCATCTTGACCAAGCAAGGGGTAACCTATGTACCGGTTGATGTCGTCAAAGAAGCGTGGGGCAAGCAAGTGATTTGGGACCCGGCCAGTCAGACCTTGCAAATCGGGGTGAACAATAAGGATAAGGTTGTAGAGATTCTGAAGAGCTTTGAAACGGGCGATATGAAAGCAGCTGAAGCTTGGATCAGCAAGGATCAGTACATTCAGCATAATCCGAGCTTTGCTAGCGGGAGAGATGCCTTTTTGCAAGGGATTAGCCAATCAAAGGGAGCCAATGTGCTTGTTGAAATCCAGCGGGTTATTCAGGATGGCAATGTTGTAGCAGTACATTATAAAAAGTCCATCGCAGGGAAAACAAGCATTGCTTTTGATATTTTCCGCTTCGATAGCAATGGTAAAATTGTTGAGCATTGGGACAACGTGCAAGACTCGGCTCCAGCCAATCCAAGCGGACACACCATGATTGATGGAGCAACACAAATCGCGGATTTCAACCAAACGGAGACCAACAAAGCGCTAATCCGCAAGTTTGTGGATGATGTCCTAGTTGGCAAAAATCGTGCTGCATTGGAAAGTTATTATAATGGTGATCAGTACATTCAGCATAACCCTCTTTTTGGTGACGGTGTATCCAAATTGAAGCAAGCATTTTCCGCAGCGGGAAGCCAAGGAGCTTCTTTTGGATATGATCAGGTTCACATGGTCATCGGAGAAGGCAACTTCGTGCTGGTTGTGAGTGAGTTGACATCGCCTAAGGGAACTTCAGCCGCTGTCTATGATCTGTTCCGGGTAGAGAACGGCAAGGTAGCGGAACATTGGGACGTAGTTCAGGAGGTTCCAGCTAAAACAGAGTGGAAAAATACAAACGGCAAGTTTTAAAAAAGTGCGTTTGGAGTAAGGCCTGATTGGCATGCTTTCCTAATCGTCCTCTTCCTGTTAAAATGATGCAAACTTATAACAGGAGGTTGGACGATGGAAGGCTTGAAGCAACGTGTGGGCTGCATGCATGCACATCACTCGAACATAGCCTATGTGGAACGAGCTTTGGCTTCTTATGAGGTGGAGCTGATACATTTTGTGGACCCTGGGCTTATGCGCCGGATCTCGTCAGACCCGCATTTTTCTGCGGACGATGCCAGTCGCAAGGTAGAAGAGCAACTGAGATGGATTGCTCAAAGCGACATAGACGTTATTTTGATAACGTGCACGAATTATATTGTTTTGGCAGAAAAGGCTCAATTGCCCCTGTCTACACCAGTAATTGCGCTGGATGAGCCCTTTTTTCATGAGATATGCGATGATTTGCTGCCACGGACCTTGGTATTCACGAATCCGGCTACTGTAGAGGGAACGATGAAGCGTCTTTATCATACGGCTGCTCTGTTAGGCAAACCGGATATCTCTTCTTGGATAGAGGTCAAGGTGGTGGAGGACGCTTTTGAATTGATTATGCAGGGACGTGAAGACGAGTATAAGGAACTGCTGGTTCGTTCGCTGTATGAGCTAAGGGAGGCTGATCCAAGCAGAGGGCTGGCTGTAGCACAGTTGTCTATGGTTGATGCTGCGTTACAAGTGGAGCTGGAGACGGGGCAAACGGTTGGTAATCCCTTACGGTCGTTGTCGAATTCAATTGAGGATTTGTTAGGTTAAAAAGTATAACCAAAAGAACTTCCAACCCGTGTACTGGGACTGTGGAAGTTCTTTTTTTGGAGGTCGGCGAGCAGGTTACTTCTGCGTTGCTCATCACAGATTCTGTTGATCTTGGGTGATGAATACTGCGCCTGCTGATTCTCTTTGGACAAGCGTAACGTATAAACGTTCATGCTCCACGTCTTCCCCGGCAATGATTTTGAGAACTTGTTCGGCAGCTACAGCGCCCCATTTACGTTTGGAGTAGTCAATCGTTGTCAGACGGGGCTGAATATATTGCGCCAGCTCGATATTATCAAAGCCGACGATATGAATATCCTTGCCAATCATCAGCTCTGACTGAGCCATTCGATTGTAAAAGCCCACTGCCATTTCATCATTGAGGCAAAATACGGCTACAGGTTCCAAACCCGGGCCAACTTGTTGCTGCAAAATGATTTCCGCCGCCTGTTCGCCGCCCGATTTCTCAAAATCGCCGTAAATTTCAATCATTTCAGCGACGCCGCTACGCTCAATGGTCTGCTTGACCGCCTGCATTCGTTGCCATGAATCGTAAGAACCTTCTGGTCCGGTAACTACATATAGCCTACGGTGCCCCAATTCCAATAGATGTTCTATGGCGAGAGCGGCGCCTGCTTTGTTATCCAGCAGCACCTGGTTAATGTTAGGATGATTCAGTTCACGGTCCAACACGACAACTTTATGTCCTCGCTCGGCGTAGTTCAGTAGCTCCTGACTTTCAAACGTCTGATCCAGCACAATGGCGCCGTCAATCATACGTTCCGGCAGCATTCGGTGAGACTGCTTACCGCTACATACGATGAGATCATAGCCCTTGCGGTTCAAAATTTCCTTGATGCCGTACAGTAAATCTCCATAAACGTCTCCACGAAAATCAGTTAGGAAAACGCCAATAATTTTGGTCTGCCTTTTCTTGAGATTACGTGCGGCGGCATTGGGCACATAGTTAAGCTCTTTGGCAATGGCTAAAATACGTGCGCAAGTTTCTTCTGTTACCTTATCGCTACCATTCAAGGCATATGAAACGGTAGATATGGAAACGCCCGCCTGTTTGGCGATATCTTTAATGCTGACCACATCGTCACCTCCTTGTCGTCCGTCTTATCATTGCTATTGTATATTCATTATTAACCACATATCTATTCCAAATGTCGTAGTCCTACACCTAAGCAGCAAAGGGCGATCCCGCAAGATCGCCATCCCTTTGTTGCCTATACCAGATTAGCATCAAAAACTCTTTATAAAATAATCTCCAGACGATGTACACCATCATGCTCTGCTAACGTCTGCTCGAAAACCTCGCGTTTGATGCGTAAGGCACCGGAGCGGTAGCGATTATCGCCGGCTGGCTCGCTTTCCAGTGGTGTTCCATTCAATACTACACGGCCCTGCTCACCGCCAGTATGCTCTTGCAACATACGGTAGACGAAGGTGATCGGTTTCCCTGCAAAGGAAAACTTAAATTTCAATCCGTCGAGATGATCCGGCAGCACAGGGTCCAGGATCAGGTCTTCGCCTGACTGACGAACACCAAGGACATTCGATATCAGCTGATTCATATAGATTCCCGGACCGCTGGAATAGATTCTCCAACCGCCTTTGACGGGTACGGCTCCTTCACGCAGTTCACCAAACCGTTCCTGTGCTTCATAGCGGGTATTAAATTTACCGTCCGAGCTACTGAAATAGGCGTTGCTTTGGCGCCATTCGGCATTCGGTACGGACGCACGGATGCCGACCGGATTGATGAGCTTCAAGCTATGCCAAGCGTCATCCTTGCGTCCCAACTTGGCCATCGCTTCCGCAAAGCGGATATGGGCATGCACATATTGCAGCCCGACTTCACGTCCAAAGTTGGCAGCTTGCTCTGCGCGCTTGAAGTGCGAGCTCACACCGCCATCATACTGTGCAGGACGGTTCATCAGACGCACACCATCCGGGCAGAGGAACTGCTCACGGATGAGTTGCTCATGAGCCAATGCTTGCTCAGGCGTGAGCAGCTGGCTGATCATGCTGCGCGTCATCGGCAGCAAGCGGTAATGGATTCCCGTCTCAGTGTCAGACGGATGGAGCATCAGCTTAGGTTGACCGGGCTCTTCCATATACACGAAGCCCGGAATAATTCCGCTCTCCAGCATGTAGCGGTTGAAGTCTTTACGGATGCCATTGGCCATCTGATGTAGATCTTGTGCAATCTTGTCGGCTTCGCATACTACACCCGCGGGGGCCTGCTCCAAAGCTGCAGCAAAGTTACTAATAACTTGGTAGGTGAGTGCAACCGTCCAGCTGCTCGCCATGTATTGCTTCAGCTGTGCATTGGCTGGCTGGAGGGTATCGTCCCAATCGCCGTCGCCATAGGCCGACAAATACGTATCATGCAGGAAATTATCTCGAATGTATTCGATTTCCTTCAGGGCATGTTCCATGAGAGTCGCGGTCTGCTTGGTATAATCGAAAGTATGTCGATGGGTGTAAGGTACATTTTCTTCCAGAATACTGTAATCACGGGTAGCGGTCAAATAATCGCCCAGTACCTTGAGCGGCCAGACGATAATATCCCCATGGCTTTCTTCTTGCTGCACGTGAGTATAGTTGTCAAACATAAACCATTGCGGCCAGTTTCCGCTGTCCTCGTACTGATGGCTGAAGACAGTCAGCAGAATGGAACGAACCTCATCGAACTTTTGCACAGCTGAGAAATATTCCACAGGCCCCTGACACACATCGCGTGTTCCCCAGGCTGCACCGCCGTATTGCTCCAGACCGTGAGGTACAGAATAGTGAACGAGCATATTATGGGTGTACCACCAAGCCACTGCGTTCACACGGAACAGCTCGCTTGTTTCATGTTGACCCAGCGATAGATGGAAACCGTTCATAAGCTCGGCAAAATATGCCCGATAGTGCTCGCGCTCATCTTCAAAGGAAGCGTGACGCTCTTTGTGTGCTGATTCTTGCCCGGCTGAAAGTCCATTCAGCCAACCCTGCACGGTGCAGGTCCATTCGCTGCTGTCACCCAGCTCTAGCACAACCAGAGATGCATCAGGGGAAGCATTACCCTGTAGCAGTGCGTGAGCGTCGCTCACATGCTGTAATGGAGCGCCTTCTATGTGCATTCGGTACAGCAGGTCGGGATAGGCTTCGGCACTCAGGGAAGCAGAGTCTGCCCGGAAGAGTAAGGCGTCGCCTTCACGTTCCATATGAAACGGAAGCTCATATTCGTTCACATGCATAGACATTTGCTGAGTGATGAGGAACGGATAGGTTTTGCCACTTGCCGCACGCATGTGAAGCCGTACTTCTGGGCTATCGGCATTCGTATAGTTTGTAATAATGAATGTATCGTCAGCCGTTTTGTAGTACCAGCGCACATAATTAAAGCCAATCTCGAACAGGGAAGGCATCGTGAGCAGGCGGTATTTCCCTTGGATTCCGACATAAATGCGCTGACCGGATGTCTTGGGAATATTGAGCGCATTACGCGCGTTGGTAATCATTTTGTTGAAATTCGTATTGCCGATTACGAGCTGGGAATTGAACACTCCGTACATATAGGAGGTGGTTGTAATGGTTTCTTCCTTACCTCCTGAGTAATGCCCGCCCATTAAAATGTGCCCGTGGGGACGCTCTACACGAAGCTCTTTGGATTTGAGTACAACATGCTCATAGCTGTCCGTGAAAAAGGAAAGGAGTTTATTGCCATCCCGTTCTTCTTCCTGCCGTTTGGGGAAAAGTTGATTCACTTCGGCATCGGTGAAGTCCAGCGTACGCAGCGGCTCACCGATGGTTTGAGCTGGAGCCACACGCCCTGCCTGAAGATCACTTGCCGCGTGTGTCGGTATGCTGGTCTCAGAGGCGTCTGCTAGAACGGCAGTTACTTCGTCGCGTGCCTTTGTCACCAGTTCCTGATACTCCAGCTTTGTCACTGCGGCTGGATGATTGGGCTGGAAAAGACCGTAAAAAGTAAAGCGAGCTTCCCCGGCAAGTTCCACTCGCTCGGACTGCAATGCGGTATAGGCGAATTCGTATTGGTATACTTCATTGGCGAGCGAGTCGCGACGGAGTGCTTCCGGCTCATTCGTTTCCTTGTACGATAGTCCAAAGAACTGAAAACCGTCAGTCGAGTAACCAACAGTGCGGGTTAACGAGCCTTGTTGAATGTATGGGAATGTCTGACTTTGAGGCTGGTTTTGACGTGAGCAAACGGTATAGCCTCTTTGTTCATTATGGTAGACGGTGTGGTCAATATATTGAGACAAATAAGCTTCATTACTGCGTACAGCAGCGGTATCGGCAATGCCGATATCCTGACCGTACACGACATCTGCTTCCACGTCATCGCCCTGTAGGGTTACATCCCAGAACCATACTCCCAGGCGGCTTAGCGTGAAGGTCACCTGATAGCCTACACCAGCGGTGAAACCTTCCCAAATAATCTGCTGATCTGTTTGTCGAATTACTCCCGGTGAGCGAACTCCAAGCAGGGGAGTGATACTTACACCGGATGGACGGTACAATCTCAAGTACAGATTGTTCAGGGAACCATCGACTGAATTGGTCAACAGCTGGTTGATCATCGTTGAGCCATGGGCGATCTTATACACATCACCGCTGCTCAAGAAGGTAAAAGACAGGTCGCCGGCCCGCAGCAAAATATTTTGATCCAGACTTGTATTCATCAAAGGGAACGCCTCACTTTCTTGTTTATTTCACTAACCGAAAACGGCTTTCGCTGGTATCTCGGCTGTTAGGTCCTGTAAAGACGGCAAATTCACCGCTGTCACTGCTGAAGCTCAAATCTGCATGATGATAGCGCAGCTGAGGCTCGGTCAATGCAAATTCCACTTCCCGGCTTTCGCCTGGGGCAAGAAGGACTTTGCAGAAATCTTTCAGTTCTTTCATTGGGCGAACCGTATCACCGCTGATATCACGAACATAGAACTGGACGGTTTCTTCGACTGGACGTGTTCCTGTGTTCGTTACCTGCACTTTCACGGTCAGTTCCTGACCAGGTATAAGGGTATCGCCGGAAAGCTGTACGCTATCATAAGCGACATCGGTATAACTCAGTCCATAGCCAAACGGGAATAAAGGTTCGTTCGGTACGTCTAGATATTGAGACACATAACGTTCTTTTGTATTCGGATCTAACTGCGGGCGTCCTGTATTAAAATGATTGTAGTACACGGGCACCTGTCCGACCGATTGCGGGAATGACATGGTCAGGCGACCCGTAGGTTCGGCATCACCGTACAACAAGTCGGCAATCGCCGCGCCGCCTTCGCCACCAGGGAACCAGGCTTCCAGTACAGCGTCTGCTTCTTCAATAACACCGTGCAGATCCAACGGACGACCATTAAATAATACGGCTACCATAGGCTTGTTCAGCGTCTTCAGGCGCTTCACCAGTTCCAACTGGGCTTGTGGCAGGCGAATATTGGAACGGCTGCCTGCTTCACCACTCATATCCGAGCGCTCTCCAAGCGCCAACACGATAACCTCTGCTTGGCTGGCAACTTGCAGAGCTTCTGCATATTGCTCCTCAGTTATATTGTCGATAGAGCAACCTGTCGCAACCGTGAGCAGCGAGGAGGATATTTTCGATTGGAACCCGTCAACAACGCGAATAGCTTCCTCTTGCGAACCGCTCCACGACCAAGAGCCCAAGATATCACCACTCTCTGCAAAAGGCCCGATCAACGCAATATGTTGATTGCGATTCAATGGAAGAACGGAATCATTTTTGAGCAACACGCAAGATTTAATAGCTAATTCTTTGGCAACCGTACGGTGAGCTTCACAGAACACAACTTCACGTTCACGCTCAGGGTCTGCGCCGCGTAGCGGATTTTCGAACAAGCCCAGCTTTTGCTTGAGCTTCAATATACGCATTACTGCTTCATCAATGAGTGCTTCATCCAGCTGTCCGCTGCGAACCAGCTCAGGCAGATACCCGTTATAGCAAGAGGTCATCATTTCAATATCTACGCCAGCCAGCAGTGCTTTCTTCGCTGCCTCGCGCTCATCCTCGGCGATGCCGTGAGGGATAAGCTCCTTGATGGCGGCCCAATCCGAGATGAGTACACCATCAAAGCCCCATTCATCACGAAGCAAATCACGCATCAGGCGCTTATTGCCCGTTGCGGCTACGCCTTCTACGGTATTGAAGGACGTCATCACCATTTCGCAGCCTTCATCTAAGGCAGCTTTATAGGAGGGGAGATAATACTCTCGCAGCTGCCATGCGGATACATCTACAGTGTTGTAATCCCGTCCGCCTTCACCAGCTCCATATGCGGCAAAATGCTTCACGCATGCGGCCACCCGGTCGGTATCGTTCGTCAGATCTTTACCCTGAAATCCGCGCACAAACGCACGGGCAAATTGACTGTTGAGATGAGGGTCTTCCCCAGTAGATTCCATCACACGGCCCCAGCGCGGGTCACGCACCAGATCGACCATAGGGGCGAATGTGACGTGAACACCGGATACAGCCGCCTCGCGGGCAGCAATGGTAGCGCTCTCTTCTGCCAGCTGCATATCCCATGAGCAACCAATAGCCAGCGGTATAGGGAAAATCGTTTTGAAGCCATGTACAATATCTGCCATAATTAAAAGCGGAATACCCAGACGGTTTTTACTCAAATGAGCCTGCTGAACACGAATTGCTTCCTTGGCCCCTGCGATGCCAAGCACGGAACCGACGTTATGGACATTTTTCTCTGTGATGCCAAGAGAAGCCATAGGGCCGGTAATTTGACTATCTGTTCCCACTTCTTCAAAGAAGGCACCTACAAGCTGTAGCAGTTGATCAACTTTTTCTTCAAGCGTCATGCTTTCTAAATAGGAATTCAGGTGTTGTTCCATCATAATCCTCCATAAGCTGTATTGTTGGTGGACAGCTCTCTTTTTCAGATTCATGAGATTTTTTGGATAAAGATGATTCAAAAAAGTGCTAAAAAGGCTAATAGCTAGTATAGAAGCATAATGTTCTGTCGTATTATTAATCGAAACGTTTCTATTATTGAACTCAGTTGGATTATATACGCTTTCAAATACAGAGTCAAATCCAATTCAGGGTCTATTCATAGGTTAAATAACGTAATAAAGATGATATATATGAAAAAAAGTTGGTATTCTGAGCAAATAAAAAATAATATTCCTATTGAATACGGTTTCAATTTGTTTTATAATGACTATCGAAACGTTTCTATTGAGGGGTATAGTCCTTGTGCTTTGAACATAAGTGTTATAGCGGTATGCTTTAATCGCTAGGTATTTACATGCATCAGGATTTTACAAAATTCGATTCTTGTCGTTTCAAAGTGCAATATATGGACGAATTAAACCATTTCGTTCTATATAATGTTCATTGGAAGTTGCTTATTGAACTTTTGCAAAGTCCTCGTATTTGAATCCGTTATCATATTGCATGATCGGTAAACCGGTCATCTCGGGAGGAATTCGTATGATGAAAAGAACGTTAGGGATCATTTTGGCAAGTACCTTATTACTGGGGGGCGCGCTGGTGGGCTGCTCGTCCAAGGATGATTCGTCTGGCAAAGATGCGAGTGGCAAGACGACCATTACCTTATGGGGTATGGGAGCGGAAGGAAAGCTGCTGCCTGAAATTGTGAAAGGTTTTGAAAAGGAAAATCCGGATATTCATGTTGAGGTACAGGCGTTGCCTTGGGATAACGCTCACGATAAGCTGCTGACAGCAGTTGCTTCAAAATCCGGTCCGGACGTGGTTCAGTTAGGTACATCATGGGTTCCAGAACTTGCGTCTGCGGGTGCATTGACGGATATTACCCCTTATATCAGCAAGTATCCTGAGCTGGAATCGAAGAATTTCTTCGAGGGTGCTGTAGGTACGACAAAATTTGAAGGAAAACCGGTCGGTGTGCCTTGGTACACTGAAACGAGAGTTTTGTTCTACCGTTCTGACCTGCTGAAACAAGTCGGATATAATGAAGCACCTAAAACGTGGGAAGAGCTTTCCGATGCTGCCCAAAAGCTGGCGGCTCGGGGCAAAGGCAAATATGGTATCTCCTTTAGTGCAAAGGAGCAGTCTATGGGCTTTATGTTTGCTCTCCAGAACGGTTCCAAACTGGTTGACGAGCAGGGCAATCCGCTGTTCAACCAACCACCGTTTGTAGATGCTGTGAAGTATGTAAATACCTTTTTCCAAAATGGCTCTAACGCAGTGGATATTGGAATTGACTCCGTTCAAGGTTTGCAAGGTGAGGGGATCGTTCCAATGTTTATCAGCGGCCCTTTCATGATTAAAGAAATCAAGAGCAAGGCACCAGAACTGGAAGGTAAGTGGAATATAGCGGAGCTTCCTGGAAAAGTAAACAACCTGTCCGTTTTGGGTGGTGCCAACCTTTCAATTATGAAATTCAGCAAGCATCCAGAGGAGTCAGCCAAATTCCTGGCTTACATGAGCAAACCAGAAACGCAGCTGAAATGGATGGATCTGTCCAGTAACTTGCCTGCGACTACTAAATCGTGGGAAGATGCCAAACTGAAGAGTGATCCGATGCTTCGGACGATTCGCAAACAGCTAGATCATTCCGCAGCATTGCCGCAACTGGCTGCATGGGAAGAGGTTTCTCAACAATTTATCAAGAGCTTCGAGCGTATTTACCGCGGTCATGCCGATGTACAAAAGGAAATGGATGACTTTAATCAGCAGGCTGCAAGTATTATGAAAAAATAATGATCCATATCCGCCATTGTCAAAGGGAGTGAAGGCATGAAAGGAAGCTCGCAGAAGCTTGCGCCATACTTGTTTATCGGTCCCTCCATCATCCTGTTAACGCTGTTTTCGCTGTTGCCGATACTACTGGCGCTCGTGATCAGCTTCACGGATATGGATCTGTCCGGACTCGTTAATTATGATAGTATTCGCTTTATAGGTCTCGAAAATTATACAAACGTACTATTGGACCCTTCCTTTATAAAGTCCCTTGGTAATACCCTGTTCTTCGTCATCATAGGTGTTCCGTTGGTGCTGATATTTTCGCTTAGCATCGCGATTCTGATTAACATGGGTAAATCACGTGCTTTCAAAGTATTCCGCGTCGTGTTCTATCTACCGTCCGTAACGAATGTAGTTGCGGTCGCGGTCGTTTGGAGCTACTTGTATAATCCGACGCTTGGATTATTCAACTATGTACTTGGTTTGATGAATTTAGGTCCCGTCCCATGGTTGACCGATCCAACAGTTGCGAAAGTTTCGTTAATTGTGTTAGCAGTTTGGCGGGGCATCGGCTTAAACATGATTATCTTTATTGCGGCTATTAAAGGGATTCCGGGTTCTTATTATGAAGCGGCTCAGCTTGACGGTGCCAATACATGGCAGCAAATTCGTTATATTACGCTTCCGCAGCTTCGTTACGCTATTTTCTTCGTGTCCATCACAACGATGATCGGCTGGCTGCAATTTTTCGAGGAACCGTTTGTCATGACCAAAGGGAAACCGCTCGATGGCACACTGACGGCATCCCTGTTCATTTACAATAACGGCTTCCAATTTAGTAAATTCGGGTATGCCGCGGCGGGATCGTTCATTCTGTTCTTCGCAATCATTGCGGTGACGCTGATTCAGTTCCGTTTGCAAAATAAAGCGGAGTCCTGATAGAGAGAGGTGATGAACGTGAAAACAGCTGTTCAGCAAGCCCGCGCCAATACGCGCAGTGGTGAAAAAACATTTCAATGGTTCGTGGCGACTCTCCTGACCGTGGGAGGTCTGTTGATGGTGCTGCCTTTTGCGTGGATGATTTTATCCTCCTTTAAGACTGAGGGCGAGGTAACCCAAATTCCCCCGACCATCTGGCCGCAGCATTTTACACTGGATAATTTTAAATTACTATTCGATAGCATGGCTTTTGGAACCTATCTGACGAATACGCTGATCATTGTTTTAGCTTCTTTCTTCGGATTATTCCTGAATGCCATGGCGGGTTATGGCTTTGCCAAATTCCAATTTAAAGGCAAAGGGTTTCTGTTCTATCTGGTACTAGCAACGATGATGATTCCAGGTCAAGTGACGATGATTCCCGTCTATTTGATTCTGAACCAGATGGGATTGACCAATTCCATGCTGGGGATTGTCCTGCCTGGATTGGTAGGCGCGTTCGCGATCTTCCTGTTCCGGCAGTTCATGTCCGATATCCCGGAAGAACTGCTGGAGGCGACACGTCTGGATGGAGCAGGGGAATTCCGCACTTTTTTACAAATTGTGCTGCCCATTTCGACGCCAATTATCGCAGTACAGGCCATCCTGACCTTCATCGGCGGATGGAACAGCTTCTTGTGGCCACTCATTATTGCGAACGATGAGAAGCTGTACACCTTGTCCGTCGGACTGTCACTGCTCAAGGGACAGAACGAAAGCCAATTTGCCCTGCAAATGGCAGGTTCGACCTTCATGGTCGTTCCGATCATGATTATCTTCATTGTTTTCCAAAAGTATATTATTGAGAACTATACGATTTCGGGGATTAAGTAATAGTGTAGTGTGAATACAAATCATAGTCACAATACGAACAGCGGAGCTTCTCTTAGGAAGAGGGGCTCCGCTTTTTTGCTTTCATGGATAAATTTATATATGAGTTAGACAATATTGATGAGACAATGTACGAAGTTTTCTTTTCAGTCTATAGATTCGAGTCGTTGTAGCCGTAACCGAAATATTATATTTGACAGCAAGGAAGGGCACAGCCAGTTGTCGACAAAAGTAGTCTTCATAGAGCGTATATTCATTGTTGGAAAGCTGCATTAGTATATTAACGATAACCGTATCCACATCTCCCAATCTACGATTTTCCCACTCCTCCTCTACCGAATTTGAATAACTACAGATTTTCTCACATTCAAGCGTAGTTTCATGCTTTTTTTGTGTATAGTAGCACCTAAATGATTTATATATAAGATTTTTAGCCGTGAGGTACAGCCAACCTTTTACATTGGGGTGTTGTTTGAGCTTGACCAGTTGCTGTCTTGCCGCTACAAAAGTATCTTGTGTACATTCTTCTGCCATAAATGTAAAGCAAGACTGATTCTTGACTAAATGCATACAGAAACGGTATACCTCGCTCAGATAAAGTTCACAAATTTTTCTGTAAAAGCATCTGGAACTACCTCTGCACTGATCCTCTTTGCAACAGTCGATAACCATCGTGGTCGGCATTTGTTCAAGCCCCCTTTGGACGGATAAAAAAATAAGTGATTTTTGTATGTGCCAATCATATACATTAATTCCAATTTTCAAGAATGACATAAATCATATTTAATCTCGTAAATATGGAATTACTAGAACAGTTAAAAGATGTTTTAAGGTGATTTTGATTCTGATACGGAATTAGTTAATAGGGGGAGAAGGTACATCTGATGAAAGGGGGAAAAGGATGAAAGAATCCATAGTATATAAACGTCTGGCGGCAACATTTAGGCCTTATCTGAAGACGGTCACTATCATTTTGATATGTCTCATCCTATCAGCGGGCTTGAATATATTATTGCCTTTAACAAGCAAGGTTATTGTGGATCAAGGTCTTCTGAAAGGGAATATGCAGGCTGTAATCCTGTACACTTCTGCTGCGTTTTTAATCGTTTGCTTGGACAAGCTGCTGAATGTGTGTAAAGAAACCTTTCGGGCAGGTTTAAGCGCACAGGTTACCTTTTCTTTATTTGAAAAAGCGTATTTACATCTGACAAGAGTACGAATGAGCTATTTTAACCGAACTAATGAAGCGGAGTTGCTGAACCAAATTGGCACGGATGTAGGCAATGTATCAAGGATCACAGATAGTGGAGTATTTTTTGTAATTATGCAGGCGTTCAGCATGATTGGTGGTTTATGTGGTTTGCTGCTCATTAACTGGAAAATGACTGTAATCGTGCTGCTTTTTTTACCCATCAAATATGTTGTGGTGAAGTACTTTGTGAAGCGTAGAAAAAAACTGGTAGGGGATTTTATTGAAGGCAGTAGTGATTTTGCCCAGTGGTTTGGGGAATCTGTCGGGGGCATGAAGGAGCAGCGAATGTTTGGTCTTATTCCACATAAGCATCAGCAGTTCTCAACCAAGCAGCGTCGAATTGTAGATTCAGAACGGAAATTGTCACTTCTGGACGCCTGGAATATCGCTTCGGAATCTATTTTAATTCAGCTTCTAATGATGCTTGTGTACGTTGTGGGAGCTAATCTTATCTTTCGTTTACAGCTCACTGTAGGGGGGATTTTTGCCTTTGTTTCTTACAGTGCTTATGTTACCACTCCTGTTTTCGCTATTTTAAACATTGGCTACATGCTGGCTGAAGTCGTTCCCTCCGCCATTCGATATTATCAGTTCTTGGACTGGGCAGAGGAAGAGACATCTAATTCAGTCACCCCAGCGTCTATACTAACTGAGCCGCCATTCGAAGATCACATTGCATTTCATCATGTTTCTTTTTCTTATACCAAGGATGAACCCGTCCTATCCGACGTGAACTTTAGGATTGCCCGAGGGGAAAAGGTAGCTATCATTGGAGCAAATGGGGCAGGGAAGTCTACGCTGCTGGATTTGATGATGAGATTCAGCCAGCCTGATCAGGGGATAATCACCTATGACGGCATTGACATCCAAAGCTATGAAATAGATGAGTATCGAAGTCAAATAGCTTTGGTCAGTCAGCAGGTGTATTTATTTGATACTACTATTTTTGGCAACATCCGCATAGGCACAGAAGTCACTAATGATGCAATAGAGGCTATTATCGCGGAGATTGGCCTGGAAGAATTGGTTCAGAACTCGGCAGATGACTTCCTCATAGGCTCGAACGGCTCCAGATTGTCGGGTGGGCAAAGACAGAAAATTGCTATGGCCCGGGCATTGATCAGGGAAGCGTCATTGTTTATTCTCGACGAGGTGACCTCCAATCTGGACACAGAAGCTAGGCTAAATGTTCAGCGATTGTTGAAGACCCGATTGCGTGACAAGACCGTAATCATCGTTACACATCGCAGCGAGATATTAGCGCATGTCGATAGAGTTATTTTGTTGGAGAACGGCGAACCAGCCCAAATAGGATCACACTCCCATTTTATGACCTGTCATGCGGAATACAGAGGATGGGTATTAGAGAAAGAAGAGGTCCCCATAAAATGATGAAAAAAACAAACGCATTCATAGTGTGATTTAACACCATGTACGGAATTAGTATAGGTGAACACCTTTTTAAATCATATCATGAATGGGAGGAGTAGTTTAACATGCGTAAGCTTGTGAAAAGAAGCGCGAATGTAGGCGACACGATTGAGGCATTTGGCTGTGGTTGTTCCTGTTACTGTCCTTGCTCCTGTTATTGCGCAGGCAGTCTGACTCGAAGCTCCAATACATCGCGAGAAAGTGACGGTTCTTATCGCAGAGATAATGGAACTGGAATTGGTAATTATTAAGCTTATACCTGTATGGAGGAGCCTGGACATTCCAGGCTTCTGTCCACATCAAAACAGAGTAGGTGTGAATCATGAACATGTGCCAACCCTTTATATACACATTTCAAACGAGACTCCACCATTATGTATATGATGTAAATACTAATTTAATTTTGCGGATTAAAGAGGAGGCTTATCATTTTCTGAATTCGCATTCCAGCTTCAACCTGGATCAGATGGAGGCTACACCGGAATTGCAGCAGTATATCCGTGACTTGTTGGATAACGGATTTTTATCTTCACAGCGTCCGCAGATTATGAATCATCCCAAGACAAAGCACCTGGAGCATATGCTTCAGCATCAGCTGAAAACCCTCACCTTACAGGTAACTCAAAATTGTAATCTTAGATGCTCTTACTGCGTTTATTCAGGAGGATATGACAATCGAGGTCATACGAATCTGATGATGGATTTTGAGACAGCGCGCAAGTGTATTGATTTTGTCATTGATAGATCAGTAGACAGTGACCGTCTGGATTTCGGTTTTTATGGGGGAGAGCCGCTCATTAATTTCCCGTTGGTCAAGAAATGTGTCGAATATATCAAGGAGCAGGTGGCGTATAGAGATGTAGGTTTTCATTTGACGACCAACGGTACGCTACTTAATGACGATATTTTGGACTTTCTGGATGAGCATCGTTTTGTACTTACGATCAGTCTGGATGGAGATCAAGAGAATCATGATAGAAATAGACGATTTGCTGTTAACGGACGAGGCTCCTTTGATACCATTATTGCCAATGTAGATAAAATTAAGAGAAATTACCCGGACCTCTTTGAATGGATTAATTTTAATGTGGTGCTGGATACCCGTAATGATTTTGGTTGTATCAATGATTTTTATACGAATTATGAAACCTTCGAAAGTCTGTACAGTGTAAGGTCCTCCTACATTAACGATGCTTATGTGAAGGATGAAATTTTGTACAGGAATGAATTTATTGAGCAGAGGGGCTATGAGGTAGTTAAAATGATGCTTTCCAAATTTGGGAGAGTAGATGAAAGCCATGTCTCGAAGCTGATTAAGGACTATTATATTCAGATATATTTCCGAATGTTTCATTATAGAAAGCCTTCTGCGGGGATGCCGATAGAGGCGCATCATGGCGGACCCTGTGTGCCTGGTGTACAGCGATTGTTTGCGGATGTGCATGGAAATCTGTATCCATGTGAACGGGTCAGTGAGCAGTCGGAAGTGGTGCAGATTGGAACGGTGGACACGGGCTTTGAAGTGGATAAAATCAACCGGATTTTGAATGTAGGGACAATCACGGAGGATGCATGTAAAAACTGTTGGAATTTCCGCTTTTGTACGTTGTGTGTTGCTGTAGCAGATGATTTGCATACCTTGTCCAAGGAAAAGAAGCTGAGTCATTGTTCGGTAGTCAAAAACGATATTCGGCACACCCTACTTGATTATTGCATGATGAATGAGCTGGGCTATGATTTCTCCGAGGATACGATTCTCGATTTTGAAAAAGCATGAGGGGTGTCTCCATGACCAATAAATTAATCATTTTTCCGTTTGATTATGAAACGATAGCCCTAGTTAGGAACTTGAATCTATTAGGAAGTTATGAGGAAGTTGTCCTTATTTCTTTTCAAGGGTCGGGGATGATCGGGAAAGATGCCTGTGTAACGGACAAGGGGGAAGTGACAGGCTTCATCGTGAAGCCAGAGTCTTGTTTGGAGCAAGAAATGGAGCGTTGTGATGCTATATTACTGGTGAAATCCAATTTCAAGCTGGATGTAGCTGAGGTGTATCTTCCCGTGATCAAGAAGGCTGGACAACTTGGCAAAAAAGTCATGTGTAATTTCACTTTGCCAGACTCATGTATGGAATTCATCGAACCCTGTGAGGAGCGTGAGGACAAGCTGATTTTTAAAAATACATTTGATGTACGCACGAAAGATATTTTACCGCCTGACCCGGGCTCTGTTATTCATGATTTTTTTACACCGGTTCTATTTGTATTAGGGTTGAACGAGCGAACGCATAAGCTTAATTTACAGTTTAACCTTCGGCAGAAGCTTGAAGCACAAGGATATCGGGTGTCACAAATCACATCTAATGGATGCGGGGAGCTGATTGGTGCACATTCTTTTCCACAGTTTATGTTTGAGAGCGGTATGACGGAAACCCAGAAGATTATCATGTTTAATCGGTATTTGAAAAAAATAGAGCAGAGCGAAAAGCCTGATCTAATACTCGTGGGCATTCCAGGTGGGATTGTTCCTTTTAACAATACGTTCACGAATTATTTTGGAGTAACCTCTTTTTTGGTATCCCGTGCTGTCAGACCGGATGGACTGATCTGTTGTCTTCACTATGATGAATACAATATAAAATATTTGGAGCATGTGAAACAGTACATGGAAAACCGCTTTTCCTCTTCCTTATTGGGATACGCCATATGTAACAATGTATTCGACAGTTACTCTTCTTCCACGGTCAATATGCAATATGCATCTGTTGATCATCGTTTCGTGGAAGAGAAAAAACAGGAATTTTCCAATTATTCCGTGCCCGTACTCCATCTGTCCAACGATGAAGATATGAATAGGCTGACGGAGAATATTTTATATTATTTTTCGGTTGATCATCATGTAGTTCAGTTGTAATGGAGGGAAGAACATGAACTTTACTCAGGATGTAACGGGAACAGGAATGACACTGGAAAATATATTTTGGAAGCTTTTTAAAATAAAAGCGGGCGAGATCAATAAAGAGGCTACATTACTGGGGCCTGATATGGGGTTGTTCCCCAGGGATCTGGTATATCTATTATTTGAAGTGGAAAAAAGTTTTGCTATCCTAATTCCGGAAGAGCGTATAGTGGGAGGGGGGTTGCTTACATATAACAGCTTGTATGAGACGATAAAGGGCTGCTTAACAGTGGAAAAGGAATGAAGGATTTGTGAAAATGATGATAAAACATACAAAAACATACAAAAATATCCGATATACCTCTAGAATCACTTATTTCAGGATTTTGCAAAATTCGATTTCAGTCGCTTACTCGATTTTTGAAAAAATCCTCATTTAGAAGAGAATTGGAGGTTTTAGGATGAATGTATCATTTACATCATCTCACCAATCGCCGTTCCGCACCGCAGATAACAACCGACTTGAACTACGGCATCCCTTTTCCGCTCAGGCTGAAAAGAAGGGTATAGGCAAGCCACAAAACAAGGTTATTCAACAATTGACAGAACAAAAGCAAAATTTGATGGAGAGGCGTTCGGACTATTTAAGTAATGCGCTCAAGCGTGGTCTCGGTCCAGAAGCTGTAAAAGCTGAAATGGAAGAGATAGATAAGCAGATTCAGCAAATTGACGAGAACATTCAAAAGCAGTCACTGGAAGAGCAAAAAAAGGCTTTAGGCATGGATGAGGAGAGTAAAAAAGAAGCTCAAAAAGGTAGAAAGGAAGAATATACGCCTAAGACTGCTGAGGAGCAGCAGCAAAGATTGGTCACCTATACAATGCATAGTGTTGTATCTGCAAACAATGAGTTGAAGAGTGCCAAAATAGCCAAAACGGCACAAATCGCATTGGGAAGCGAGGCTAAGGGGTGGGAAAACGCTAACCCTGCAAAATCAGCGTCTTTGCGTGAAAAGGCAGAAGGACTTAATGGAAAGATCATGGAAATCGCTGCGAATATTAATGAGCGTATCAGTGAAGCAGTGAATAACGAACCGATGATTACAGATCGGGTTGAACCTAAGGAAGAGCAGGAGGCAAATCCAGAGGCAGGCAGGGTGTGGACTGAACAAGAGCTCAATGCTTATCTGGACTCGGCCAAAGACGGGGCGAAGACTGCAGGCACGAAGGTGAATATTGCAGTCTGATCCAGCTATTATGTACATGGTTTGCTAAATTAGGAGGGTGCTTTCAGACGAACGCTATCGTTCGCAGAGGCACCCTCCGCTTACTCTAATAGAACGGAACAGAGCCGTGAGATTCATTCCACAATCCGAAGAGACAGGGGGAGAAAACATGAATGGCAAGATTCATGTAGCCATTATTGACGACGGGGTTAATGCTGGCTTTTTAAACACCCAATTATTATATAACGTCGAAATAGCTCATGGAGACGTAGAAGATGGACATACCTTAAATCACGGTACGCTATGTGCAGCTATTGTACAAACGTATTTTCCAGATGCGATCATTAGCAGTGTAAAAATAATGAACCATAGAAAAGGAAATGCAACTCAGCTTTGTGCTGCGCTGGATTGGTGTGTAAAACATGGTGTACAGGTAGCAAATATCAGCCTGGGGAGTATAAATTATCGAGATCGAAGCATGCTGCGGGAGGCTGTAAATGATGCAGCTATGGCGGGATTAATTATAGTATGTGCTGCACAAAACGGAGGACTTCTTACTTATCCGGCCTCCTTTGCCAATGTGATTGGTGTGCGCTGCGATCATAGCGGTATACTCACAGCAGGACAATATACATATGATGCTGAGTTAGCATTCTCAAGCGGTATCGATTTTATCGCTTTTGCCAAGCATGAACTAGTAGGTGCAGCTGGAGAGGCTGTACAATGTCCCAACAGCAATAGCTATGCCACTCCATTGATTACAGCACACATATGTAAAGTTTTGCAGCAGTCCAAAGCTGTTCCTTCCATAGAACAGCTAAAACATATGTTACATAAGTATAGCTATCTTCCGATACAGGATACTAAATTACCCGTAATGCGTTACGGACATCCGGATTGGATACGGCGCGCCTATGTGTTTATAGAGGAGTGTGCAATTAGTTCGAAAGCACCCTATTATTTTCAGACCCAATGTGAAGCTCAACCCTCTGGCGACAAAGTTGCCGCGATCATCGAACAAGCCATCCTGCGGGAGCGAGAACAACAGGATACAGCGCTCGAAGGTGGACAACGGGTATGCGACCTGACAGATACGATTGTCTTGCTAGGGGAAATGGAGCCAGTGAGCTTGCAGGAAGTGGAGCAATTGGCTTCACGGTATGGAAAACATGTCGTCTATATCTCTAAAGATCAACGACACACCCCATCACTGAATTTTTCGTCTTGCTATTTGCGCTGGTGGCAGCAAGAGGAGGGGCTCTTTATGGCGCAGGAGGAGACTAGCTCAATAGAGGATTCACGCATTCCGCATATTTGTATTTATTATGACAAGGGCATTGACATTATTTATTTTTTGCATGAGTTGAGAGGGGCCTTTGCCCGGGATGAATACCAAAGCTGGATCGCGGTGGACCAGTCCGCGGCAGTGTTGCATGATATGGAGTATACGCTCCCTTTGGATGCAAGCAATGGATTACAGGAACTGTTATATAATGCGGGTAAAATGGCATATAACGCTTATACGGATATTGCTATTTTGTGTGTAAAGGCTGCGAATACTGAGGATTGCACCAAAGAACGAGTTTTATTAGGCGTAGATATTGAGCTTTCTTTGCTGGTGAAAGTGGAAACTGAAGGTATTTACATATCTATACGGACAGAGCAGGGATATTTGAAAGAATGGGTCCTCTCAAACTTAAACGCGGGCGATATAGGTGGTATTTATACATATTTAGAACAACTGTTGGTAGACTGATATTCACTATTTAAAACAGACTGCAAGATACGGCAGTAGCACTATTTTGAACGCACCTATAATCCGTTATTATTATTATTATTTGGTAAAGTGGTTATTCACTCAATAAGTTTGTTTATAAAACAAAATATTTAGAAATACGTAACCAATTGCTTATCGTTTATTATAAATATTAATAAATATATTAAGTATTTAATGATAATATTGACTATGATAAATAGGGTGTGTTATATTAAAACCGTAAATAAAACGGCATCTTAATCTTGGTGGTAGAACGGATTTTATTTTCGCATTCAGAGAGGATGGTTTAGGTGGCAGCAGCTGTAGAAGCAAAGATGATTGTAGACAAATCTTTTCGTATTGCTGAAGTCGATAAACGCATTTATGGCTCTTTTGTAGAGCATCTCGGGCGTGCCGTATATGGCGGTATTTACGAGCCTACTCATTCAACTAGTGATGAAAGCGGTTTCCGTAATGATGTTAAAGAGTTGGTAAAACAGCTTGATGTTCCTATTATACGCTATCCGGGCGGTAATTTTGTATCCGGTTACAATTGGGAGGACGGTGTCGGTCCTGTTGCGTCCAGACCTAGACAGTTGGAGCTGGCGTGGAGAACAGTCGAGCCGAATGAAGTGGGTACGAATGAATTTTTCAAGTGGGCCAAGGATGTAGGTTCCGAAGTCATGATGGCGGTTAATCTGGGTACACGCGGAATTGATGCTGCGCGTAATCTGGTGGAATATTGCAACCACACAGGCGGCTCCTATTGGAGTGATCTACGTCGTAGTCACGGGGTTGAGCAACCACATAAGATTAAAACTTGGTGTCTTGGTAACGAGATGGATGGCCCATGGCAGATTGGTCACAAGACAGCAGAAGAATATGGCCGTCTGGCTGTTGAATCTGCAAAAGCTATGAAGCTGATTGATCCTGACATTGAGCTTGTATCCTGTGGAAGCTCCAGTTCCACGATGCCAACGTTCCCGGAATGGGAAGCAACCACACTGGATCATACCTATGAGGTAGCCGACTATATTTCCTTGCACCAATACTACGGCAATCATGACAATGATACGGCTAATTATCTGGCACGCTCTATGGATATGGATCATTTTATCCATACGGTCATTTCGACTTGTGACTATATCAAAGCAAAGAAACGCAGCAAGAAAAAAATGATGCTCAGCTTTGACGAATGGAACGTATGGTATCACTCCAATGATGCGGACAAAAAAATTGATCCATGGTCTGTGGCACCACCGCAGCTTGAGGATATCTATAACTTTGAGGATGCATTGTTGGTAGGCAGCATGTTGATCACGTTCCTGCGCCACGCGGATCGTGTGAAAATGGCTTGTCTCGCCCAACTGGTCAACGTTATTGCGCCAATCATGACCGAGAATAACGGAAAGGCGTGGAAACAAACGATCTTCTATCCGTATCTGCATGCCTCCCGTTATGGTCGTGGGATATCGCTGATGCCTGTCGTGGATTCGGAAAAATACGACTCCAAGGACTTCACAGACATCCCTTATCTGGACAGCGCTGTAGTTTATGATGAAGAGGGAGACGCGCTGACTGTCTTTGCAGTGAACCGTCATTTGTCTGAATCGCTGGAGCTGACAGTAGATGTACGCAGTTTTGAAGGCTACCGCATTGTCGAGCATACTGTATTGGAGCATGATGATCTTAAAGCGACCAACAGTCCAGCCGGTGAAAAAGTTACGCCTCACAACGGCGGTAACGCCAAGCTTGATGACGGAATTGTAAAAGCTCATTTGGGCAAAGCATCGTGGAACGTTATCCGTCTCGCTAAGTCTCATTAATTCTCTTCTGTAAAAGGGTACAGCTTCGACTGTACCTAAATAAGCTCGCATTCTCTCTTGTAAGAGTATTACAAGAGCGGCAATGCGAGCTTTTTGCGTAAAATGAGCCATTTGTCCCTCCATAGATATAGGGTTCTGAGAGAAGGGTGGATTTTAAATAAATATTATGTTTATTACTAAATTTAACTAGACAAAGATGATCCTTATTCACTAAGTGATCGTACTCCGTACATTTTTGTGAAGTTAATTAGACCCAGTGCCAGACTTCCCGGGTGAAAAAAGGCCCTGTTATATCGTTATCAACGTACTGATACCTGAAATGCAGGGTGTGCAATCCGACTTAAATCCACGTTATACTTTAAAAGACAGTCTATTTAAACCAGATGATGGCAGTAGCATTTCGAGAAAGGAATGATCTCTATGAGTCAAACAGACCAATATCGTTTTCAAGTGAACTTGGGCGGTATGATTGATATTTTGGCCAATCATTTATATAGCAGTCCACGAGTGTTTATACGTGAGGTTCTGCAAAATGCAACAGATGCGATCACGGCTCGCAAGGAGCTGCGGAAGGTTGCTGCTGAAAGTAAAGTATTGAAAGAAGACAAGACCCTTGAAGCTACAGCTTCTGAGAGTAACAACTATGAAGGCAAAGTCATCGTAGAGTTATCTGGTGCCGGGGAGCAACAGGTATTGATGATTCAGGATAACGGCATTGGGTTGTCAGAAGAAGACATTCACCGTTTTTTATCGATTATCGGTCAGTCTTCCAAGAAGGGAGCCGATTTGCTGGCTTCTGAGACTTCGTTTATCGGACGCTTTGGGATTGGGTTGCTATCCTGCTTTATGGTGAGCGATGAAATTGTAGTGCTGACCCGCTCGGTGAAGGAAGGCATCTCCATGGAATGGAGAGGGAAGCCGGATGGGACGTATACGATTCGTCGATTGGAAACCGAGCTGCCTGTAGGGACGCAAATTTATTTGCGCTGCAAGCCGGGAAGTGAGTTTTATTATGAGCCAGTGCATGTAGAGGAGTCTCTATTCTATTATGGGGCGTTGCTGCCGTATCCGGTCATGCTGTCTGTAGATGGGGAGACCAAGCGCGTCAATCTTCCGTCGACGAGCTGGATGCAGGACCCAGAGCAATTACGGAGTCGCCGTAGTGAGGTACTGGATTTAGGCTATCGCCTGATGGGCGAGCGCTTCAGTGATTTTATACCGTTGCGGACGGCATCGGGCAGAACAGGCGGGATTGCATTCATTTTGCCTCGCAGTGTTAATCTGAACAGCAAGCGGCTGCATCGGGTGTACCTGAAGCATATGCTGGTGTCCGACAAGGCGGAAAATGTTTTGCCGGAATGGGCATTCTTCATTAAAAGTCTGATTTGGACAGATGAATTGCAACCAACGGCATCACGTGAGTATTTTTATGAAAATGAGCAGCTTGACGATGTTCGTTCTGAACTGGGAAGCTGTATTCGGGAAGAACTGCTACGAATGGCGCAGTATGAGCCAGACCGCTTGCAGCACTGGATTCGTTTGCATGAGCTGTCCATGAAGGCGCTCGCCGTGGAGGATGATGAATTTTTGCGGATAATGTACCGTTGGTTTTCCTTCGAAAGTACATTTGGGCGGCGTGAGCTGAAAGAACTGATCCAAGAGGCGGACGGACGTCCACTGCATTACACATCGACAGTAGATGAGTATCGTCAGATTACGCATGTGGCGGCGGCGCAATCCATGTTGGTGATCAATGGCGGCTATATTTATGATTCAGACATTTTGGAAAGGCTGCATTGGATTGACCCTAACCTGCAAACAGAGCGTCTTAGCCCTGAGGAAGTATCTCTTTCATTTACCGGGCTAACGAAGGAAGAACGCGAGAGTTATTACGGTGTGCTACGTGTCATGGATGCAGCTTTGCAGCCGATGCGTTGCCGCGCTGAGTTGAAGCGTTTTGAGCCTGCGAGTTTGCCAGTGTTGTATACCATTTCTCAGGATGCACTGACCTTGCGCTCCATGGAAAACACGGTTGAGGAGACAACCTCACTTTTTTCCAATGTGCTTGATAGTCTGAAAGCAGGAGTCCAGCAAAATTCGGGCTATTCCACCTTATACTTTAATCTGAACAACCCGGTGGTGGCACGGATTCTTGAAGCTACCGATACGCAGATGGTCACGGCAGCTACAGAAATGATGTATGTGAATGCGCTTATGATGGGGCACTACCCGATGAACCGCAGTGAGTTGGGACTGATGAATCGGAGTGTACTGCATTTTATCAATTGGGGATTAGGGAATGGACAAAATGCGTAATTGCGTATTTATAGGGGGAGCCAAATGGAAGATACGATATATGAATTGATGGAACAGGCGCAGGATCTGCCCGGGGGTGCAGCAAAGCTGGCGATTCTGGAAGAAGCTGTCCGCTTGGCAGACACATCCGGGTTGAAGGAACTTGCTTATGAAATCCGGGGAGAGATTGTGGACTGCGCTATTTTTAACGGATATCCATTGAAGTCGCTGATTGCTTTTTCGTGGCAGTTGGGCCAATTTGATCAAAATCCAGAGGAATACGACGCAGATGAGCTGTTGTGGAATTATAAATGGATACTCGGGAAGGTGTGCAGCTTTTCCAATATATCAAAGACTCAAATAGAAGATCTGGCGGAGGATATGCGCAGACGTTATGCCGAATATGGGTATAATGAGCGTCCATATTACTATTATAAGTTCCGCATCGCGATGGACATGGGTGAACTGGATGAAGCACGGCGATATCTGGATACCTTCCGCTTGGTCGAGCGGGACAGTATGAGTGATTGTGAGGCCTGCGAGCAGAGCCAGATGGTGCGGTTCTATTATTTGACCGGAGAAGACGAGCAGGCGCTTGCCGTGGCAAAACCGATTTTGTCGGGTCGCATGAAATGTGCAGAAGTACCGCATGTGACGCTCTCGCAGGTGCTGTTGCCGCTTTATCGTCAAGGCGAGGTTGATCAGGCAAAGGACAATCATCGCAAAGGCTACCGCCTAATTCGGGATGATCGCGACTTCCTGAAAACGATAGCGGAGCATATCGAATATTTGGCGATTGCCGATCCAATTCAAGGAATCGAAGTGGTAGAGCGTCATCTACATATGGCACTGGACTATGAGAGCGGGCTGGAGCAGATGTATTTTTACGCGACGATGGTGAGTCTACTGCAAAAGTTGGATACTTCGGGAGAAAAACGGTTGATCCGGTTGCCGGCTTCCTTGGAATGGGGTAAAGAGGATCGCACTTTGACAGAAATCATTGCGTACTTTAGGCCACTGGCAGAGTCAGCGGCGGCTGATTTTGATCGACGGAACGGGAATACGTTTTATTCCGATTGGATCGGGAAAATTGTTCAAACGGCATAGAAGAAGTGGTAGCTGTGACGAATACTTTATACAGCCCAAACAATGAGCAGGTATAATGTTCCTGTGAAATGACAGGAGGGGTTATGTTGTGACTGTAACCGAAAAGGTGATTAATTTCGCACATCGCGGAGCTTCAGGTGTATGTCCCGAGAATACGATGGCGGCATTCTGCCACGCCTTGGAACTGGGAGCAACAGGTATAGAGACGGATGTGCAGCGTACCCAAGATGGGCATCTGGTGCTGATTCACGATGAGTCGCTGAAGCGTACGACAGGTTGCTCACTGGATGTAAAGGATATTACGCTAGAAGAATTAAATAAACTGGATGCGGGCAGCTGGTTTGATGAGAAATTCCGAGGTGAGCGGGTCCCGATGCTGGATGAGCTACTGGAACTAGCCCAGTCCTCGAATACAATTATTAATTTAGAGTTGAAAAATAGCATTTATCTCTATCCGGGAATGGAGGAAGAGGTCATTGCTGCCGTGAAGCGTTTTGGGTTGGAACAGCGGGTAATCATATCCAGCTTCAATCACGAATCGCTGGCGCTCTGTGCGCAGCTTGCTCCTGAAATCAAGACGGGGGCGCTGTATATCGAAATTATGGTTCGTCCATCGGAATATGCCACCCAATTCGGGGTTACAGCACTTCATGCCTACAAACAAGTTGTTACACCAGAAGCTGTATCAGAGGCTTTGGCATTAGGCGTCGTCTACCACCCATGGACGGTGAATGAGCCAGAAGAAATGAAGCGTCTGCTGGAGGCCGGGGTGAACGGCATCATCACGGACTACCCTGATCGGTTGGCGCACTTATTGGCTGTTCGCTCTCTCTAAGTCGAAGATACATCGGAACTGTGACTAAGGTCTGCAAGGATATGACTGTGGCTATTTATTGAAGCAAAAAAGACTCTCCTGTACGCACTCGTTTTTACGAGGCGAGGGAGAGTCTTTTTTGCCCTAAGCCGAAGAGCGTATCATCCACGATGACCTTGATTCCTTTCTACTTGATGCCGAGCCGCATCCGATAGCTGAACAGGATATCTAGTGTTCTGCCCTGAAAATGATTCTCTACCAGCTTCACGAAGCGGGCTATATCGTCGTCAAGCGCTCGATTGCCAAGTTTGAAGAGACTTTGAATACCCCCTTGGCTGAGAGCGAGCCCTGTATAGCGAGCTGCGTCACACTGCTCACGGTTATGGAAGACAATCTCCCGGGTATATCGGAATTGTCCGCTGCGGTGCAGATTAGCTAAATGCTGATCCTTGCTCCATTTATGAGCTTGTTGCTCTACTGGGGCTTCCTGTTCCAAAAGGGTATCCGCTTTGGTGATAAGCTCTGTATAAGCTTGCTCTATCTGCCATTGCAGCACCGGAGGCCAGTCACAGTCAAAGGCCGCGAACACGCCGCCCTGAGCCAAGACCCTGCCCGCTTCCTGAAGCGTGCTCTCGGGATCCATCCAGTGAAAGGATTGAGAGCAGGTAATGACGTCTACAGTTCCGTCTTCAAAGGGCAGGTTGTTGGAGAACCCGCTTTTGAAGGAAATGGTTCCTGCCCTTGTCGTTCCTGCTGTCTCCAGCTTGTGCTGCGCCTTTCCTCTCATATCTGGGTTAGGTTCGATACCGACGATTTGCCGAGCGGCGTTTTCCCATATGAAGGTTGAAAGTCCTGTACCGCAGCCAAGATCGGCAACTAGCTCTACGTCTCGCTCCAGATAGCGACTGATAATTTCCACGACGAGTGACGGCGCTTCCGGGCGGTGCTGATCGTAGTTGTCGGCAAAACCGTTGAAACGATCCACATTACTTTGCAGATTTCCCTCAGGGATCATAGGTCCTTTTCCTCCTTAGTATCGACCGGGCGGCCGTGTAGACTCAAATGCTGCTGTACTCCTATAGTGTACAATTTTACATGTTCATCCATCTACTCTCGTGATTTCACAGCACCCGTCGGATTTCGGAGGGAGGAAATCCCCCTATTTTATCATTGAAGCAAGCGCCCACTCGCGCATCATGGAGTCAAGCATTGGACGCAAATCTTCGCGTTGCATACCCATGTGGAGCACGGCTTCCAGATATCCAGCTTTATCTCCAATATCATAACGTGTGCCTTCCAGTTCTAATGCGAGCAGTTGGTTCTGCAATGCTACTTGATGAAGGGCGTCCGTCAATTGGTATTCACCGCCCGCTCCAGTGGACAGGTTTTCCAATATAGAGAAAATGGAAGGCTCTAATACATACCGACCAATGACTGCCTGCCGCGAAGGGGCATCTGCCGGAGATGGTTTTTCAACAAGTCTGCCGACTTCGTGAATGAGACCGTTCTGGTGAGTGGAGTCAATAATGCCGTATTTACTCACATCTTGTTCTTCCACTGTGCGCACGCCGACCACTTGCTTGCCAGTCGCTTCGTAAACATCCATCATTTGACGAATCGCCGGGGTGGAGGAATTCATAATATCATCGCCCAGCAACACGGCAAAGGGCTCATCGCCAATGAACTGACGAGCGCAGCTTACCGCGTGTCCCAGGCCGAGGGGTTCTTTTTGACGGATATAGTGAATGACTGCTTTGCCCCCGATGCTTTGAACTTCACGTAGGAGATCATATTTACCTTTGCTCTCCAGTACCTGCTCCAACTCCACAGACTTGTCAAAATGATCCTCGATGGCTTTTTTATTACGCCCCGTTACGATAATGATGCTCTCAATTCCGGACTTGATGGCTTCTTCTACGATATATTGAATAGCCGGCTTGTCTACGATGGGAAGCATCTCTTTCGGTAAAGCTTTCGTAGCTGGTAGAAAACGGGTTCCTAATCCGGCGGCTGGAATAACAGCTTTTGTAATTTTTCTCATAGAAACTCACTTTCCTTTCGGGATGGGGAACCGAATACCCAGTATCGGCTCCCGATATAATTGATGATCATTCCGGCTGCGGTCGCGATCAGCTTGCCTAAAGCAAGCGGCAACTCGGTTCCAGTGTGAAGCACTTGCAGTAATAAGGAGGTTATCCCCAATACGATGAGGTTAATGATGATGAATTTAGGTAATTGACCCTTATTAGTGTTGTTTGATAGTTGTTTGTTGAATGTCCATTTGCTGTTCAAAATATAACTGTTGGCTGTGCCGCAGCTGTACGAAATGAACTGCGCTACAATGACTGGCACTCCGCCCCAAGCCAGCAGCATAAAAATGATATAATCTACACCCGTATTCACCAGACCTACGATGCCAAATCGGATCATAGGAAGCAGCTGGGCCATGCGACTTTTCATGGGTTAGGCTCCATGACCGGATTTGGGTCCGGTATATACCGCACTGTTGCCGCGCACTGTGCGTCCTGTCGAAATCAGGCTCTCACGGGCTCCTTGCATGTACAGGGAGTCACGGGGTTCAGGGACTTTCATAGCATGCGTCGGACCGTTTTCGTATTGTCCACCCAGATGCTCACGGACAATGTAAAGCGGACGTGCTTTGGTTTCGTCATAAATGCGTCCAACATATTCACCCATAATACCGAGAATGATGAGGATCACCCCGTCGAAAATCAGGCTGATGCTAATCATAGACGACCAGCCCTTCATCACGTAGGAGTCGGTGAAAAAGTTGAGAAACAGTACGTACATCAGATACAGGAAGCCGGACATGGAGAGAAGTGCACCGATATACCCTGCCAGCTTGAGCGGCTTAATCGAAAAGGATGTGATCCCGTCCAGACTGAGCTTGATCATTCGTTTCAACGGATACTTGGTCTCGCCCGCGAGCCGCTCGTCGCGCTCATATTCTACAGCAGTTTGTTTGAATCCGATCCAGCTGACTAGTCCACGAACGAATCGGTTATTTTCCGGCAGTCTTTTCAATTCTTCTATGACCTTACGATCCATTAGGCGGAAGTCCCCGGTGTCGACCGGGATATTAATATCCGTGGATGCTTTAAGTACACGGTAGAAGAGGCTGGCAGACCATTTCTTGAAGCGAGTTTCGCCATTGCGTTTAAGCCGTTTGGCGTAGACCACTTCATAGCCTTCTTTCCACTTGTTAGCCATCTCTACAATCAGTTCCGGCGGGTCCTGGAGGTCGGCGTCAATGACGACGACCGCCTCCCCCACCGCATAATCCATCCCGGCGGTAATCGCTAGCTGATGACCAAAATTGCGAGAGAAATCAATCAATACAATGGTGTCATCTCTGAGACTGAATTCCTTGATCAATTGGACGCTGCGGTCCGAACTTCCATCATTTACGAAGATCAGCTCGTAGGGCTCACCCATTGAGCCCATGACTTGTTTCAGCCTCCGGTAGGTTTCCGTAATAACAGCTTCCTCGTTGTACATCGGAATAACTATGGAATAACGGATGGGTTCACTCATTCGTAGTTCCTCCTCATTTATAATGTGATTTCGTATAAAGTACCGCTTCCGCCACGATCGTCTCTGCCAGGGCCACCTTGACCATCCTGGGCGTTCGCATTGCTGTTCGTGGTGTCGCTTCCGCTCTCGGTGGCTTTAACGTCTGTACTTGTTTCGTCTGTTGTTGTTTTCCATTCATCTGTAGGGATCAACTTGCCGTGTTCTTTGATCCATGCAGTGACTTCAGAGTTACCGCCGTCCGGTTCGCCGCCTCCACCAGAAATCATGAAGTACTTCACTTGGCCGCTTTCGACCAGCGCCTTGATTTTATCGACGGTATAGACTGGATCGGAGGATACAAAACCGTTCATAATAATTACTTTTTGTCCGGCCTCGACCAGGTAAGGAGCAGCCGTTGAATAATTACTTGCTGCGAAAAGGTAGGTTTCACCTGTGTTATTTTTTTGCAAATAGCTCAACGTTTTTTGATCTAAACTTTGGCTACCGTTGGGTCCTCCCATTCCTCTGGAACGGGTAGAAGATTTTTGCTCCGTGTCTGTACTTGTTTGTGTGCTTGAAGTGTTTCCATCAGGACTGGAATTCTCTACATTATTGGTCTGGTTATTCGTTTGAGTTCCTTCGGCTTGTTGTCCATTAGCGCTCTGGCCTCTATTGCGATCATTGCTGCTTGGCATTCCGCCACCGCCACCGCCGCCAAATTGAGTGGGTCCGGCTTGTGGAATCATGCTGTTCCCTCCGTAGATGATCGGTGTCAATGCCCAATATGCAGGACCGATAAACATAGCGAGTACACTTGCAATGACGGCGAATCTTGTGAACTTCTCAGATTTCATTCGTGCTACTACCAGCAGCACCGTGCCGATGATCCCTAAGATCAATACCGCGATGGACCAGCCGCTGCCAATGGTATCGTTGTAATTTTGCAAAACAAACCAGCTAAATACCGAGGTTGCCAATACTGCTGCGGGTAACAGCCAGGAGAGCCAGCTGGAACGCTCACGATACTGGTTCCACAATTCTACGAATCCTGCTCCAAAGAGCGCTGCAATTGGTGGCGCGAGCATAATCAGGTAATAATGATGAAAGAATCCTGCTACGCTGAAAAATGCAGCTACGGGAATCAACCAGGTCAGCCAGAAGATGACCTCTTTGTGTTTTTGTGTGATATTACGACGTCGAATGCTTGCAAGCAGGCCGATGGAAGCAATTAATGCAAATGGAAGCAGCCAGCTGGCTTGACCTGACAGGGAGGATTGGAACAACCGTAAAGGTCCTTTTTCGCCAGTACCGAACATGCCGCCACCAGAATTCCCTCCCGGTCCACCGCCTGGACCGCCCTGGCCACCTTGCCCGTCTCCAGGACCACCTTGTCCGTTGCCGCCAAATCCACCCGGTGGCATTTGACCACCTGCACCCATGTTGTTGGCACCTGAGTCATCCGTAGAAGTAGTGCTGTCCAATGATGTGGTCGTCTGAGCCTGATCCGTGTTTGTGTTGCTGCTATTCGTTGCAGCGTTATTGTTCCGATCCGTACGTTCTCCGCCACGATTGCCACCTGTACCCTGATCTCCTGTCAGACGGGACAGGCCGTTATAACCAAAGGCCAAATTCAGCACAGAGTTCGTACCGCTACTCCCCATATAAGGGCGTTCATCTGCCGGAGTAGAGTCCACTACGACTGCCCAAGAGAGTGATACGATCAGGAGGACAACTGCTGATCCTACCAGTGTTGCTGCTTTTCGCTTCCAGTTAAACTTGGAAGCCAGCAGATAGAACAGACCCAGTGCGGGAACGATCATATAGGCTTGTAACATTTTTTCGTTAAAGGCGATGCCTACGACTGCGAAAGCAGCAAGGATCAGCCCGGTTTTGCTATTTCTAAGGCCTCTGAACAATAGCCATGTTGCGAGCAACAGTGTGAAAACCAACATAGCGTCGATGTTATTCGTACGGCTAACCGCTACGGCTATCGGTGTCGTTGCCATGGTGAAGGCGGCCAAACGTGCGGCCATCGTACCGAAGCTCGGTTTGACGAGCAAGTAAACGAGCAAGACCGATCCGACTTGAGCCAGCGCCTGTGGCAAGATAACGCTCCATCCGTGAAGCCCGAATATATAGGCGCTCAGTGTCTGAATCCAGAACACCACAGGGGGTTTGTCTACCGTTACCGATCCGGCAGAATCAAGTGAGGCGAAAAAGAAGTTGTGAAAGCTTTGTAGCATGCTTGCTACGGCCGTCGTGTAGTAGGTGTTTACATATTTGTCTTGCCAGATGTTGTATCCGTTCAAAAATGCGGATATCAGCATAATGATGATCAGGGGGATGTCCGCCCTGGTCTTAAACCATTTCTTAATCATGTTCATTCCACTCCTTGTGAAAGTTTCTTTGTATTTATTCCGATCTTGGCCCGGTGAACTACCGGCTTGCTATTATCATGCCAGACCTACCTTAATTGGTTCTGAGCGCTCCCTGAACGTTAGCTGAAAGCTGAGCAGGGGTGCTTTTTTTACGACAGGATTCAGGTATATTAGATACAGGTGAAAATGAATCGACTTTTATATGAAAAAAATGCAGCAACATGAAAGGGAAGATGAATAATGAATCCAATACACGGAGTTAAAATTATGCTGGCAGATGATGAGCCTCATATTTTGCAATTTTTAGAGCTTGGACTGATTAATGAAGGATATGAGGTCAGAACCGCGGAGAACGGGAGTGAAGCGCTCGATTTGGCAAAGGAGTTTCGCCCACATGTAGCGGTGCTGGATGTGATGATGCCGGAAATGAACGGTTTTGAGGTGTGCCAAAGTCTCAAGGAGACGGAGGATAACATCGCGGTCATTATGCTGACTGCCAAGGATGATGTAGACGATCGGGTAAAGGGCTTAAAACTCGGCGCGGATGATTATGTCGTAAAGCCCTTCAGTTTTAATGAGCTGCTGGCTCGCATTGAAGCGCGCTTGCGCAATCAGTTCCCCGATCTGCTGGGAGAAGTGGTTCACGGCCCCTTTCAAGTGGATGATCGACGGAAGGAAATCCGTTATCAGAGTCAGGTGCTGGAACTGTCGCCTACCGAATATGAACTATTGAAGTTTTTGGTGTTGAATCACGGGATTGTGTTAAGTAAAAGTCGTATTCTGGACCGGGTATGGGGGTACGATTTTGGAGGCGAGGATAATATTGTTGAGGTGTACATTCGCTCCTTGCGTGAAAAACTCAAAGACAAGGAGCACCGGGTCATCCGTACGCTGCGCGGTGTGGGATACCGGGTGGATCTGCTATGAAGCCGGGCGGGAAAAGTCGGAGAAAATATGCACTCCGTTCTCTCCGGTCCCAGCTTTTGGCCAGAACGTTACTTATTTTGGCTTTGCTGCTCGTATTGATTGGTTTTCTACAATATTTTCTGATGAAAGATTTTCTGTATCGCAGTCGGGCAGAAGCTATGAATACGCAGCTGAATTCAATTCCTGCCGATTTATTGATTAAGGATTCGCAGGAAAAGAGCGGGGCTGGGGTAACCGTTCCTCAAGATGAGTCCAATCGAAGGAGTAATCGACCGGGACCGTTTCTGTTTTGGCCGGATATGTCGCTTGCTTCTATAGGTATAGACGGCACCTTCCAGAGCTTGTCCAATGAAAATGGACTTAAACCGCCGCGTCTCACCACTCAGCAGTATCAAGCAATGCAGCAGAGTAAGCGCATGCGTCACGGCTATCAATTAATCACGGATGCCCAGGGGAAAGAGCAACTGGTTGTATTCCGTCCGCTTGGTCCACCTGACCGTTCTTCCGGTTTACTTCAAATGGGCGTATCCACGACTTCTATGCAAGAGCAGTTGATTAACCAGCTCCGCACCTTTATTTTATTGTCTCTGATTGCACTTGCGATTGGGTTGGCGCTTATGCTTCCGGTGCTGCGCCGCACGTTGGTACCCCTTTCCAGGATGGTTGAGGCAGTCAAACGTATTGATGCCGGCAATCTGGCCGAGCGCTTTGATGCAGAGCAGGGGCAGTATGAGGTGGATCGTTTGGCGGTTTCATTTAACGGAATGCTGGAACGGCTGGAGCATTCTTTTGCAGCCGAACGGGAATTGCAGATGCAGATGAGACGATTTATTGCGGACGCCTCCCATGAACTGCGCACCCCGCTCACGTCTATTCACGGCTTCTTGGAAGTGTTGCTTCGTGGGGCTGCATCCAATCCGAAGCAACTCCAATCAGCATTAGAAAGTATGTATGGTGAATCCAAGCGGATGAATAAGCTTGTCTCTGACTTGCTATTGTTGGCTAAGCTGGATCGAACACCGGAGTTAAAGCTGGAAGACATACCCCTAGATGCGTTGCTGCTGGAAATGAAACCGCAGCTTCTTATGCTAGCAGGTACACGTAAGGTGGTTTTTGATATGACGGCAGGTATACGGGTATTGGCAGAAGGGGATAAAATCAAGCAGGTCGTGCTCAACCTGTTTCACAATGCGGTTCAGCATACCGATATGGAAAGAGGTGTAATCCAGGTAAACCTGTCTGCAGGTAAGAAGTTGGTGGATATCCAAATTCGTGATAACGGGCCAGGCATGAGTAAAGAACAGCTGGAGCGGATATTTGAGCGTTTTTATCGTGGAGATGAATCGCGTACACGTAGCTCAGGCGGGGCAGGTCTTGGTCTGGCCATTACACAGTCTATCGTGGAAGCACACGGCGGGAGCATTACGGCCGAAAGTATCCCGGGAACGGGAAGTGTATTCAAAGTAACGCTACCTTTAGTGGGAACAGTATAGTATTGCAGATTATGGCGTAACATAAAAATAGCCTCCCGAACCGCAGCTTTGGTTATAACACGGCTCGGGGGGCTTTTTAATTGTTAGTTAATCAGCGAAGCTTTTTGTAAGAGCACATGCAGCACCTTGGCAGATGCCTCACGGGTTGTAGGTGCATTCGGCTGGAAGTAGGAGGAGCCTTTAATCGCTTCCCCGTTGATGATGCCTGTTGCACTTACTTTTTCAATACTGTCCTTGGCGTAGCCTGCAAAGGATGAAGCATCATGGTACGGTGTGCGTGCAGGACCATCGGCTGCTGCTTTGATTTGAAGCAGATCTACAGCTTTACCCAGCACGACAGCAATTTCTTGACGACTGATATTAGCATTCGGATCGAACTTGTCGCTGCTGCGGCCCGTAATCAATCCAGCTTCATAAGCGGCTGCCACATCGCCGGAGTACCAGCTACCTGCCGGGATATCACTGAATGGTCCAGCAGTACCTGGTGTCAGGCCGAGTGCTCGGGTTACCAGGGCTGCAAATTCTGCACGTGTCACGTTTTTCTTCGGTGAGAAAGTCGTGTCGGTCGTGCCGTTAATCAGCAACTTGTTTGCCAGCGATTGAATTTCGGATTGGGCATACGACGATGAGATATCTTCAAAGCTAACGGGACGTGTCGCCGCTGCATACGTCGAGAAGCCCGGACGGCTTACCTTGACGACGGTAGATCCATCAGCCTGCTTGGTGAAGACGGATGGAACGGGATAGACATTTCCGTTTGCCGTATAGAGTACACCGGCTGTATTAGAATCAATTTGACCAGGTACGGTAAAGGATCTGCTAATAAACTGTCCTGGAGCAACTTTGAGCGATTGACTCTTGCCACCAGTGACAATGTTAGCTTCAAACCCTACCGGGGTGCCGATCACATTGGAGCCTTTCAACTTGCCTGTAAATGTACCGCTCGCCTCTGCCTGGCTGCTGATGATCACTTCAATGCCTGCACCAGCAGGAACATTTTTCAGAGCGGATACTGGCAAAGCCAGAGAGGAGCCTGTATTGCTTACAATCAAGCTGCTTCCTGCTGCAGCCTTGCCCAGCGTTACCAGTTGTGTGGAAGTGAGCGATGCTTTCGTCGTTTGGCCTGCTTGGCTAGTAGCCGACAGTACAATAGCTGTCGGGCTGGAACCTGCTGCTGTCACGGCAGCCTGCAAATCTGCATCGGTTACTGTCAGCGACTGTACATTATTGTTCAATGCAACGGCTGTAGTGACAGTTTTAACAGCCTGTCCTTGCTTCACTACGCTTTGAAGTGAAGGAGCAGATGTAGGAACAGGGGGGGATGTGTTCGTTGCAGCAGAAGGTGTAGTATTGCTTCTGCCGCCACCTCCACCACCTCCGCCTCCACCACTACCGCTGGATGCGGCGCTATTATCCACACGAATAGCTTTAGTGGCGGTGAACAGTTTAGGGCCATCGGTATTGCGTTCAACTTCGCCCTTTTCATTCAGTTCAGGAGAACTGACTTCCAGCTTGTACACGCCATCTTTCAAGTGTTGAATAACGGGTTGACCATTAGCATCCAGCACAGGCTTGCCATTGTCATCTAATTCCACGTAACTTCCGTCAATACCCTTAAAGGAATATACGCCTTGTTTGAGGCGAGCGTTAGCTCCTTGTTCTTTGGAAGTCGTTATTCCATCAATCAGACCGATCAATTTATCATCTACGCCGTATACATAAAGCGCGATCTGGTTGGTTTTATCTGTGGTCAGGCGGAAAGCCAAATCTGTTGAGCGCTGAGCACCTGTCCGACTTGGGTAAATAATCGGGTTGGTAACACTCAGGTCCTGTAAGCCAAAGCCTGTCGTTGGATTTTCTTTGCCCACATGAACGACGAACGGCAAATGTAGTGTTGGCAGTCCGGCGCTTTTCAGAATAATTTCCCCTTCATATACACCTGTGGCTGCACCCGAATTTGGTTGCACAGACAGGAAGAACGGTTGCGATTTACCCGGTTCTGCCGAAATTGCTCCATTCGCGCCAACACCTTGCAACTGAACGGCAATGTTGCTCACGTCAGGTGTAGCAATCGGCTTAGTTGGATCAGAGGTTACATTATCATGTAACACGGTGCTGGCTTCATATTGCACAGTGTTAGCCGACAAGTTTTTGAGTTGAAGCTGAATCTGCTTCGCATCACTACCAGGTCGTAACACCCCGAAGCTGGCGGAAGGATTGTAATTCACAACCTCCTGCCGATTAAAGTTTTTGTCGAGAATCGTAATCTTTTCGACGGTTTCCAGCAGGGCTGGCGTCTGAATCGCATTAGCGATGTTTACAAGGCCTGCACCTTGGGAATACACATCATATTGGATTTTATCCTCATCAAAGAGTGTAACCGAAGTGTTTGCCAGAGCAGCGCGGATATCAAACGGTGTCCAGTTCGGATGTTGCTGCTTCAGCAACACGGCAAGTCCAGCCACATGCGGAGATGCCATACTCGTTCCGTTGCTGCGTTTGTAAGCTTGCTCATAGGATGCATCCGGATAGAACTTGGCGAAGGCAGGGTAGGTTGACATGATGCTAACCCCTGGTGCGCTCACGTCCGGCTTGATGCTCAGCAGTTCATCGCCATTGGGTCCGCGGGAGCTAAATCCGGCCATGGTATTACCAGGATTGTCAGTACGATGATACTCTTCTCCAAAAGCAATAAAGAATTTTTGTTTGTGGTTTTGGCTTTCAATGATTTGTCTTGCCAGTGCTCTACCTTCTTTTCCTGTCATGTCAAAGGTAGGGATATAATCTACATTGTCTCCTTGATTCGAATTAATGTAACCATCGTAACCAGGGATAGCTTCACTCAGATTGGCTCGTGTGCTGTCGCCAGATTTCGCTTGACCATTAAAAATAATAATAGCCTTTGCACCATTTTGTTGTGCGTTTGCGATCTTGTCTACGAAGCCCAAGACGCCACGCGATACGATCACAACCTTATCTTTTACATCTTTAGAAGTGAAATCATCTGGATATCCCAAATTGGCATAAACCAATTCCAATGGTTCTGTCCCCATAATAGAAGAAAAATCCTCATGAAAAGTTTGCCAAGCCATCATATTAAAATTGTAATAGGTATCTGATGTAACTGTTAAAGGCTTTTCATCATTACCATAGGTTACAAGATTGACGGATGCTTTATTTGAATAGCTATGGCTCGGGGAAGTGGCTGCACCGACGGAAATCGCCAGCTGGGATGTTGCGGGAGAACCCATGGAATAAAAGTAGGGTCCTTGTTGGGCCGCATTACCATTCGCTATGACCGCGACTACGCCGGAAAGTACAGCATTATTAATAGCAATGGAATCCGGGGAGTTCGGGTCCTTTTCAGAATCCGAGCCCAGCGACAGGTTAATGACGTTCATACCATCTTTGACAGCACGTTCAATACCATCAATGACCTGTGCGGAGGAACCGGAGGAGCGACCCGTCTTGGTATTGCGTCCAAGCACTTTATACACGTATAAGTCCGATTTATAGGCAATACCCTTTTGCACAATATCCGAGGATTTATTGGTGGCTTTACCAGCAATTGTGCCAGAGACGTGAGTACCATGTGTCGTTCCGCTAAAACCTGTGCCGAATGGATCATTCTCCTTTTCGAGGAACGGTTCCTCGTAAGGGTCGTTGTCCTGTTCAAAAGAGTCATATCCGCCTTTGTAGGCTTCTTTCAAGTCCGGATGCTCATAATCGATACCGGTATCAATAACCCCGACCTTGATTCCCGCGCCATTCAATCCTTTGGCCCAGGCTTCAGGAACACCAATCTGGTCCAGCGGTGCGTTATCATAAGTGGCTTCACTGGCTGTAAGTGTTGGCGGGTCCTGTACGGGGATGGAATAATACGTTTTGTTTTCATGAATGGATTTTACGCCTGGCAGTTTAGCCAGTTCTGGAATCTTATTGGCTGGCAGTGTGACCTCCAAGCCGTTAAGCACCGTGTTGTACTGGTAATTCACCTGAAGAGAAATACCATGCTCAGCGGCTTGGTCTACGAACGTAGTTTGCTCAGTGGCAATCGCGGATTCCGCTTTTTGCTCAGATTGAGCTGTAAAAGCTTGGACGCCTGAACGTGCTGCATATTTGTCCACGGCTAAGGGCTCACCATCAAGCTGTACGATGACTCTGACCTGACGGGAAGAATCTGTGCTGAGCTCTGGCGAAATGAAGGCCGGAGCCGCCTCAATAGTCAATGCTTGCTGAGCTTCCAGAAATGAGTTGATTTGCAGATCTGCGCTAGCAGCAGAACTGACAGACGGCAGAGACAAGCTTACCGTCAAGGCAAGAGCGAGTGATACGACAGGTATTTTTTGCAAAATGATCGGCTTTTTCAAAGATTTCCCTCTTTTCAATCAAAATATGATATCTCTACATACTAGGATTTGAAGCCACTGCCGTTATTCTCACGCCTCCCTTAATATCTAAAATAATAGAATTGACCACTGGTGACTAACTTGCCAGTTTTGAGGCATATCTTACCATATTGGTGGGATATATTACTATATGTTTTTTATATTTTTAGAAAAAATAAGGTTAACATTACATGTAGATTCCATGGAAATGTTATGAATTTACTAGATTATTTTTGAAAACAATCGAAGAGGAATGGGAGAATGCGAGATTTAATGATATAATCTGCATTGGAATTGTTGAGGTTTCACAATCATGTAAAATGCCTAAGGCAAAGGAGTCGATTATGTTGGCAAAAACATTGATTTTCGGGCATAAAAATCCGGATACGGATACCATTTGCTCAGCTATTGCTTATGCAGACTTAAAAACCAAACTGGGCGCGGACGTAGAGCCGGTTCGTCTGGGCGAGGTGAACGGGGAAACGCAGTATGCACTGGATTATTTCAAAGTGAGCGCGCCACGTCTGGTTGAGCAGGTTGCTGCTGAAACGGACAACGTCATTCTGGTCGATCATAATGAACGCCAGCAAAGCGCCGCTGATATTGACAAGGTACGTGTAACTGAAGTCATCGACCATCACCGGATCGCTAACTTTGAAACAAGCCAGCCGTTATACTTCCGCGCTGAGCCAGTGGGTTGCACAGCCACCATTTTGAACAAGCTCTACAAGGAAAATGGTGTAGCAATTCCGAAAGATATCGCAGGTCTAATGTTGTCCGCGATTATTTCCGATTCTCTGTTGTTTAAATCCCCAACCTGCACGGATCAAGACGTAGCTGCTGCTCGTGAACTGGCTGAAATTGCTGGTGTGGATGCAGATCGTTACGGATTTGACTTGCTTAAAGCGGGAGCTGACTTGAGTGGTCATACCATTGAACAGTTAGTAAGTCTGGATGCCAAAGAATTTCAGATGAATGGTCGCAAAGTGGAAATTGCTCAAGTGAACGCAGTAGACGTAAACGATGTGTTGTCCCGTCAAGCTGATCTGGAAGCTGCATTGGCCCAAACCATTGAAGCTAAAAATCTTGATCTGTTCTTGTTCGTCGTAACAGACATTGTGAACAGTGATTCCATTGGTATTGCGCTGGGAAGCCAAGCCCAGGCAGTCGAAAAAGCCTATAATGTTCAGTTGGACGACAATAAGGCTGTTCTGAAAGGCGTCGTATCGCGCAAATCGCAAATTGTACCTGTATTGACTGACGCTTTTAACAGTTTGTAATGATAAATAATAAGCCTCCTGAACCCGACTGCATAATGGCAGTGGCAGCAGGAGGCTTATTTTTATTTCTTCAGTTCTGCCAGACGTTCCGATGCGGAACTCAAATGCCAATTTCAACTTCAGCGCTGCCCATCATGAAACCGCTACCATGAAAAATGAAGAATACAGGGAGTGGATGATCCTTTCTTTCCGATGTACTTTGGGAGAATACGAAGGTTTGAAATCGGACGCAGCACCCATTCTGCCAGCAGATATGCGGGCAAGTTTGACGAACAGTTTTTGCCTCAGTCTTCGCACCATTTTTCTCTCTTCTCTCTGGAGTCGGTTAGACGCGAACCTTTGACATCTTCAAACGCAGAACGTACGCGTGACAAATAGGTTTGGAACTGACAGATTTCCGACTCACTAAAGTCTGACATCAGACGTGAAGCCAGCCCTACGAAAAAGGGATCCATCTGTTGAATTTTACTTTTTCCTTTATCGTTCAGGGACACGAACACTCCCCGCTTGTCATTGGGATCGTCATATTTATTAATGAATCCCTCTTGTTCGAGAGAAATAACCATGGAACTGATTGCTGCCCGGCTTACACCCATCTTTTCAGCCAAAGCAGAAGGAGAAGACATTTCATCTCTTTGTGCTGAAAGTACACAAAGCGCGATATATTGCCCGTAGGAGAGACCAAATTCACGTGAACGCTTCTCCATGTTTTTACGTATTTCATAAGTTATGGAAAATAAATCTACCAAAACACCAATTGGTTTATTGCCACCTGGAAAGAGATTATAGGCCAGTTGACGAATTTCGGAGTCCAAAAAAAAGAACATGCGATCCACCTCGATGTAGTTAATTAGTTAACTGTAATTTAATTAACCACTGGTTGCAATGATTTATACAAACTTTGTTCCGCATTTTTTGAAAATATATCTGTAAAACGTCACATCCAGGGGCCGATACACTGATCGAGGTCCTGATTCACAAAGGCTTGTATGGAGGGCTGACGCAGGGTACGTCCTTCTTGCCACCGCCACTCACTATATTGAACCTTGGCGGTATACATGGGTTGCACCCAAAACGCATCTTGATGCCGATCCGGTTTATTGCTAAAGGGTCGTTCCGATATGGTATGTGGTAGCAGGCGCTCGGTAAGCTGACGCCAATCTTCCCGAGTCAGCTTGCCCGTACCCACATGCCCGATATAGCGCAGCATTCCTTGTTTATCATATTGGCCCAGCAACACAGCGTTGATAATGCCTCCGTTCAGGGTATAGCCACCGATAACGGCAATGATATCGCCATAATTTTTGACCTTGAGCCATCGTCCGTCCTTTCCGCCCAATGTGTACGGACTATCCAGCTTTTTACACACAATACCTTCCATTCCTTGGCTGCACATAACCTGAAATAGAGCTTGTCCATCAGGATGAGCGGGAGCCAGTTGAATCCGTTCATTCGGTATGATGATCTGATGCAGCAGTTCAAGCCTTTCCTGTAACGGTTTAAGATGAACCCACTCCCCGTTCAGATAAATAATATCAAACAACATGTAAGTAGCAGGCACAGCTTCATAGGCTGACTGAATTCGATCCGTCCGACGAATCAGATCCCGTCGCATAATTTCATGGAACGATGGTTTACCGTCGGCACCGAGTGCGATCATTTCCCCGTCCAATATGACCGAATCAGCCTTGCAGTAGGAGGGGAAGAGAGCAAGCTCCGGGTATAAAAGCGTTCGTTCGTGCTGTTTGCGGTTGAACAGGCGTGTGCTGCCCTGGTTGTGATACGTCAAAATTCTCGTACCGTCCCATTTTATTTCGTAACGCCAAAGGCCTGTTGCATCTACAGGTACTTTTTCGCTCAGTTCCGGTTCAAACGGGATGACGGGTTTTATTTCTGTACGCAACGCAGCACCTCCCTTGCCTTTATATGAATAAATATAGTGTCGACGATAGATCTTATTTTATGTATCAGGATTTTGCAAAATTTGATTCCAGTCGCTCCGAAGTGCAAGATATAGACGAACTAAACCATTTCGATCTATATCTTGTTCATTGGAAGTCGCTTATGGGATTTTTGCAAAATCCTCGTATGTGATGTTTCTCTGATCCCTAAATAGGGGAATGATAAGAATATCTAGCGTCGGCATGAAGTGATTGCATTAATTCGTTAGCATGAGTTTTACGGGATTTTCTTCAGTCAGAAAGGGGATTGGTCTCATGAGACAAATTCGCGAGGAGGACCATGCAGTAGTCATGGTGGATGATGGACAGGTAGTTGCAGAAGTAGGTTATAAATCCGTAGATGACCACTCATTGGTCATTGACCATACATTTGTATCCGAGCAGTTACGGGGTCAAAAAATTGGCAAGGAGCTCATCGACAGAGTGGTTGAGATGGCAAGAAATCAGCATAAAAAGGTTATCCCTGCTTGCTCGTACGCACTTGCTCTGTTCAAGCGCCATAAAGAATACAGTGACGTGTGGCAGCAATGAATATGGATCATCAAGGCTGCTTAACTGCATAACCGACACAACACCGGAGCGGGTAATCAGACTCTTCCGGTGTTTTTTTGTGTGCATAAAGCTTTTAAAAAGAATGCATTCTACCGTTGATATAGGGAAACAAAGGGCTATCCTCAAATGTTGAAGCACATTTCTTGCCGGATGGCTGTGAAATTGTTCATACTGTTGTCACTTCACAGGCTAACTATGAGTTCTATATAATATATTATGGTTATGACCGCAAAAATAATGAAAACCTGAATTTAAACGAAGGAGACGCTCATGATGAATAAAGCGAGTGAGGACAAGCAGTACGTTCCAACGAGCAATCGTAATTTTACAACCTTGATTATCACCGTTTCCATTATAGCCAACGTGATTATTTTGCTGCTATTCTTTTCGCCGATCGGATACCAGGGGAGTGTCAGTTTTGATCTCACTATTTTCCCAAGGTTGAATGCGATTTTTAACAGCTTCACGTTTATTTTCCTGGTGGCTGCATTGGTTGCTATTTTCAAGAAGAACATCAAGGTGCATAAAACCTTTATTCTGCTGGCCTTTGCCAGTACCGTTTTATTTTTATTTTCCTACCTGACCTTTCACTACATTTCGCCGGAAACTGCAAAATATGGCGGTGTGGGTATCCTTCGTCCGATTTACTTTACATTGTTGATTTCGCATAGCATACTGGCTGCGATTATTGTACCGCTGGCACTGTTCACGGTTGTATGGGGATGGACGATGCAGGTAGCAAAACATCGTAAGATTGCGCGCTGGACGATGCCAATTTGGCTATATGTGAGTTTGACCGGGGTATTGGTGTACGTTTTCATGGCCCCATACTATTAATAGATGTGAACCCTTTGATGGGTTGATTTAGGGAAATGGCGTCTCTGCTGAAGAGGCGTCTTTTTTGTATCCAATAAAAGAAAAATTATTCCTTCTAAATTTATTTTATTAAAAAAACGTTCCTTCTATAACGGTATTTCTGCTATAATTTGCCTTAATCAACTAAGAACAAGGGGGTCACCATGTGACAAAGAAAGCGAAAGGCAGGTTACGGTTGCTTGTATCTATGCTGGCGCTGGTTGTACTGCTGAGCAGCTGCGGTGGTGGAGGATCAAAGTCGGAAAAGGTTGACGGAGGGAAAGTAACACTGCAATTTTGGACCATTGCACTACAACCTACATTTACCCCGTATTTCAATCGGGTGATTGCCGATTATGAGCAGAAGAACCCCAATGTCAAAATTGACTGGAAGGATTACCCTTATGACGCAGTAACCAACAAGCTGTTGACAAGTATCGCTAGCAACAGCAGTCCGGATGTAGTTAATCTCAATACAGAATTTGCTAGCCAAATGGGCTCCAAGGGTGCGGTTGTTGATATGAACGAGCATTTGTCGCCCGAGGAAAAGGCTGCTTATTTCGAGGGTATTTATAATTCCACAGTCATTAACGGTAAAGCTTATGCGCTACCCTGGTATACCGGTACAGAAGTGCTTTACATGAATACAAAGCTGGTCAAAGCCGCCGGATTGGACCCTGCTCATCCGCCCAAAACCCGGGAGGAATTGTCTGAATGGGGCCGTCAGATCAATAGAAAAATTGGCAAGGCAGGCTATGCTCAGCAGCTTGTATCCAAGCTTTTCGCTGTGGACGGCATTCCTATTCTAAATAAAGAAAAGACAGCGGCGGCGTTCAATACACCAGAAGCAGTCACCATGATTGATAATCTAAAAAAACAGATGGAAGATGGCGTTGTACTCAAGGAAGACGCTGACTTCTCACAACAAGTGAAATATTATGCCGGCGAGCAGGTTGCTTTCGAGCTGGCAGGCCCCACGTTCATCAATTTTATCAAAACGGCAGCGCCAGACGTTTATAAGAACACAATTGCTGTCCCTGTCCCAACTGGCAAAGCCGATGTGCGGCTCTCCAACTCTATGGACTTGGTCGTACCTGCTAAGTCTGTACATGTGGACGAAGCAGTGAAATTTGCTGTTTTCTTGACAAACGCAGAGAGTCAAACTGCTTTTTCTAAAGCGGCGAATACACTACCTTCCACGAAAGACTCCATTAAGGATCCATATTTTACTCAGTCTGACAAATCATTAGAAGCACAAGCCAAGGTAGTATCCGCGCAAAGTTTGGATAAGGCGACAGATTATATGGTTGGTGTGCCCAATGCCAAAGATGTGAATAGTGCCATCGCGCGAGCCTTGCAAAATATTTTATTGAACGGAAGAGATACGAAGGAGACGCTAACTGCTCTGGAGCAGGAAGTAAACGATATTTTAAAGCAATAGGTTTGACAGGGGGGAGTGAATACTCCCCTGTTCATTTATCGAAATCAGGTGGTGATGCAGCATGATCAAATGGTTGAGGTCGGAGTCTTTTACGGCCTGGGCTTTTATGACGCCGGGACTGTTATTGCTTGCCGTCTTTGTATTTTGGCCTATTATTTACAGCATTCCGCTGGCATTGACAGACTACTCTGTCATATCAGATACCCATTTTGTCGGTTTGGATAATTTTGAAGCGGCGTTTAAGGACCGTAACTTTCTTATTTCGATTTGGAACTCATTGTTGTACGTGCTCATTGTCCCCTTTCTCCAAATTTTCTCCATCCTGATGGCTGTGCTTGTGAATAGCCGTATCCCGGGAATCAAAATATTCCGCACGACCTACTACATCCCTGTTGTGACTTCAATGGTAGCGGTAGCCTTAATTTGGAGCTGGCTGTTGGGCAATAACAGCGTAGTGAACTACTTGCTCATACAGATCGGCCTGATTAGCAAAGACATACACTGGTTATCGGACAGCAACTTGGCCTTGTATGTACTGATGTTCATCACAATGTGGAAGGGACTCGGGTATTATATGATGCTCTATCTGGCTGGATTACAAAACATTCCTCAAGATCTGTACGAAGCCGCTAGAGTCGACGGTGCAAGCCGATGGCGTCTGATTGTTCATATTACTCTTCCACTACTGAGACCTTATGTTCTATTCTGTACCCTCATATCGCTCATGTCAGCTATTCGCGTATTCGATGAAGTATATGTACTAACCAAGGGTGGACCAGGAACGGCCACGCTGACATCCAGCTTGTATATCTTCCAAAAGGGCATGGAGCAATTCAATTTTGGGTATGCCTCCGCGCTTGGTTTAATTGTCGGTGCAATGATTGCCGTACTTAGTATTATCGTATTCCGATTCAATAGGAAAGGCGGTGTCAATCCCTATTGATGAATCTAAAGGATGACAAAATGCTACGCTCATCTCTTCCTAAAAAGGAAAGCAGCCGCATCATGCGCAGTCTTGCTCGAATGCTCAGAATGATGGTCATCTACGTGCTTCTAGTGCTACTCGCCCTCTTTTTAATGGGACCGTTCCTCTGGCTGCTCAGCGTATCCCTCATGCCAGGCCGTAACATTTTTTCGACGCCGCCCGCTATTTTTCCGACCTTTATTAATTTCGACAACTATGTTCAGGTGTGGCAGTTCATGAATTTCCCGAAATATATGCTGAATACGGTCATCATTACGGTGTTGGGCGTTGTGCTCAATGTGGTACTCGCCAGTCTGACAGGATATCCCTTGGCTGTGTTTCGTTTTAAGGGTAAAAATCTGGTGTTTACGCTGCTGATTGCCACGATGATTATTCCTTCCTACACCGCATTTATTGTGCATTATCTGACCATTCAAGGGCTTCATCTGGGCAATACATATTTGGGTGTAGTGTTGCCTGGGGCAGTCTCCGTGTTCAACATTTTTCTGATGCGACAGACGTTTATTCATATTCCCACCGATGTACGTGATTCCGGTAAAATGGACGGCGCTTCGGAGTTTCGAATTTGGTGGCAGCTGGTGCTTCCGCTGGTCAAGCCAGCGCTTGCTGTAATTTCTCTGTTGGAGGCGATGTCGTTCTGGAACAGCTTTCTGTGGCCTATCGTTATTTTGAACGATACGGAGCTATATCCGCTAGCAGCTGCGCTCACGTATCTCAACGGTCAATTTGCCTATAACTTCGGCTGGATTGCTGCCGGCACAATGATTTCGGTACTGCCGATCATTATATTGTTCCTGTTTACACAGCGCTACTATATGGAAGGTTTGGCGGGAGCGGTAAAAGGATAGCCAGTAGTCACGGCTACGAAGAGCCTGTGAATGGAAGGAGACGATTGCGATGGAACTGTCCGAAGGAACGGGGCCTTATTCGAGTGTAGGGCTAGCACCGCAGGAGATTCAATATTATTTTCGTGATGTGTATGACAGCGGGGAAAGGCTGGTTATCTCCGAACCGCGACTGATCTGTGAACTGTCCTCTCGCTTTGCAATGAATCAGGAGTATGAAGGTGTGCTGGACCCTGAGGGACCGATCAAGCTTATTGTGCCTCCAGGGCCGGGTGTACCGACTGAAACACGGGGAAGCGTGCAGTTGGTGCTCGAATATGACGGAATGCTTGCTGCAGACGGATATCGGTTGGACATTCAGAAGGACGGGCGGATTGAAATTCATGCTTCCAATAAAAGAGGGCTCAAATACGGTATGGATGCCCTGCATCTCCTGCTTCAAGTGGAACAGGAGCGATGTACTTTGCCGGTGATGTCTATTCGGGATGAGCCTTCCTTCCCGGTCAGAGGAATTATTGAGGGCTTTTACGGGAAACCGTGGAGTTTCGCGGATCGGCTGGATGCCGTTCGGTTTATGGCTACGCATCGGATGAACACATTCATGTATGCCCCCAAGGATGATCCATATCATCGTGAGCTATGGAGAGAGCCGTACCCTGAGGATACGTTTGCCCAGATTTGCGAATTAAAGGAAGCCTGCGAACGGCATGAGGTTGATTTCCATTATTGTATCAGCCCAGGGAACGACCTGAGCTTTGGCAGTGATGAAGACTTCCTTAAATTGACTGAAAAGCTGGCGGCCGTGATTGCGATTGGCGTACGTCATTTTTCTGTGTTAATGGATGACATTGACTACGTACTCAAAGGGGGAAATCGACATTTGCTGGGCCGCTCGGGTCACGCTCATGTCTTTTTGACGAACAAGGTGCATGCATGGCTAGCTGAACGACTGCCTGAATTTACGCTGACGGTCTGTCCTTCGGAATATTGGTCATATTGGGATACCGAATACAAAAAGGATTTCCGTGAGCGGCTGCATCCGGAGATTAAGGTGTTCTGGACCGGGTACTTTGTTTTTGCTCCACAGATTAGTCGCGAGCACGCCGCTGATAATCATGCATTCTTCGGGCATGAGCTGTGGCTGTGGGATAACATCCCGGTGAATGATTGTGACCATGATCGGTTATTCCTTGATCCGCTGCGCGGACGATATTCCGGGCTACCAGACTGTGGACATACCGGTATGGTGGCCAACCCGATGAATCAGTGGGAATGCTCCAAAGTGACGCTCATTACGATGTCCCACTATATGTGGAACAGTGAACGGTATATGCCTGAGCGATCTTGGGAATGGGCTGCGCAGGAGTTAGTGGGAGAGCGTGCGGATGAATTGATGTTTTTTTGTCGTCAAAACAGGAACAGCCGACTAGGCGGCAACGCGTATGAGGACGTGGACCTTGCTTTGCAAATGCGCGATATCCCTGCGCTGGATATGTACTTTGAGCGGCTGCTTCAGGCCGTGAGCGTCCTACGGAGCGTGCCTGCCGGTGATCCAGCAGCAGGATTCGTGTCCCAGGCCGCACCGTGGCTGGAACGTGCCGAGCTGGATGCGAGCCTGTGGCAGGTGCTGCGTCAAGCTGCACTCAGCAGCGAGCGACAGGACGATGCACAGTCGGGGGAGAGCGGCACGCCGAGGGAAGCTGTTGACGAGCAAGAGCCGTCACCTCTGACAGACGAAATCGTAGGAGAACTGCGAAGCGGTATCACTGCTTGCTTAGAAGCGGAGGCTCGGCTGGGTAGCAATCCGGCGATCCGTGCTGCTGCGCAGTGGGGTTATGTCGATCAGGACGAACAAGGAAAATATCGGCTGATTTTGTGAGTATTTGCGCTGGATTAAGCAACCAAGGCAGCATAGCTGCCCTGAAAATAATCATTTGCCGTTAGGATAACGGTAATTTTCAGGAGAGGTGGAACGTATGGTGAAGCCCAAAACCCGATTACTTTTTATACCGCTGGATGAGCGGCCCTGTAATTATCAATTTCCTTATTTACTGGCACAGGGCACAGACTTTGAGATGGAGCGGCCCCCATTAGAATGGATGGGACAAAAGAAAACCCCTGGCGATACGACCAGACTATGGGCATGGCTCGAAGAACGCGCAGCGGCGGCTGATGGAGCCATTGTTGCGATGGATACGTTGCTGTACGGAGGAATCGTACCTTCTCGACTACACAGTATGTCGAGCGAGCAGGTCAAAGATAGAGTGAATCGGCTTCGCAGGCTAAAACAGCTATATCCGCAACTGACCCTGTATGCATTTCAACTGATTATGCGCTGTCCGCAATATTCTTTGGCTGATGAAGAACCGGATTACTATGCCGATTGGGGTCGTGAGATATTCAGAAAGGGCTTCATTGAGCATCGTCAGGAGCTGGGGATTGCTACCGCAGAAGAGTTACTCGAATTAGCTGATATCAACGAGCGTCTGCCAAGGGAAATATTGGATGATTACCTAGGGCGTCGCCATGTGAATTTGGAGGCCAATGAAGTTGCGCTGGATCTCGTAGCAGAAGGTATCATTGATTTTATGATCATCCCACAGGATGATTCGGCTCCCTACGGCTATACCGCCAAGGATCAGCAGCGGCTAAGAAGTCGTATTTCTGAGCTTGGGCTGGATTTGAATGTATACATGTACCCGGGGGCAGATGAAGTGGGTTGTACGTTGCTGGCTCGTTGGGTTAACAAGATGAATAATGTAGTCCCACTGGTGTATCCCCGATTGTCTGCTTTGCAGGGGGCATTCGTAGTACCGCTTTTTGAAGATCGCTATTTTTACGAAACCTTAAAATATCAGATTATGGCGGCAGGTGGGCTGATCGCTTCCTCAGCAACGGAGGCTGATTTGATTTTGTTGGCTAACACACCTGGTGACACGATGGCAGAGGCTTCATCCCAGCAGCGTGCAATGACCGGATATGATGTGCATCGGAATGTAGTAGAGCTGGTTGAGTACGGTTCTTATATGCTGCAATATGCAGGTCAAAATGTTGCAGTTGCTGATGTGGGCTACGCCAACGGCGCAGATCTCAAGCTACTTAGACTATTGAAGCAAAAAGGACTGCTTTTTAAGCTGGCGGGTTATGCAGGCTGGAATACCAGTTCTAACACGCTGGGCACCGTCATTGCCCAGTCCATGCTGTATACCCACTATGGCTCTACGGAGGAACATTTGGATTTTCTGTCGCTGCGCTACGCCGAGGATGCCTGTTATTGCGCTGTGGTACGTACGGCTATGAATAACGGAATTGTGGAGCAGATGGGTTTTACCAAGTTTATGCTCGATGGACCGAGAGGCTCGGTAGCTGCGGTTATTCGCGGACGGCTGGAGCAGGCGCTCAATGAATATGTGAACGGGCCGGAAGGCCGCGTGGAAATTATAGATTGCTACATGCCGTGGAACCGCACCTTTGAAGTCGCATTAACCGTACGGCATCATGCTGAGAAGAGAGGGTGATTCCTATGGGAATGGAAGGTGTATTATCCAAAGTTCAGCACGGACTGATCGTGTCCTGTCAGGCGCTACCAGGCGAACCGTTACATGGAGCAGATTCTATGGTCAAAATGGCGCTTGCCGCACAGCAGGGTGGAGCTGTGGCGATACGCGCCAATGGCGCATCGGATGTACGTGCGATTAAACAGGCAATTTCTCTACCAGTGATTGGCTTGGTTAAGCGGGATTATGATGATTCTGATATTTACATTACGCCTACCCTTCGTGAAATGGAGGAACTGGTGGAGGCAGGCGCGGATATCATTGCGCTGGATGCCACATTACGACCGCGCCCAGCGGGATGCAAGCTGAAGAGGCTCATAGATTATGCCCATGAGCAGGGAGTCACTTCCATGGCAGATATATCGACACTGGAGGAGGCACTTCATGCGGCCTCCCTTGGCGCAGACTGCGTATCCACCACGTTATCCGGGTATACGCCGTACTCTGCTCAGATTGAGGGTCCTGATCTGGAGCTGGTTCGGAGAGCGTCGGAACTGGTTCCCGTTCCTTTAATTGCAGAGGGCAAAATCTATGATCCAGCGCAGGTTGAGGAAGCATTCCGAATGGGAGCACATGCAGTGGTTGTAGGCTCGGCGATTACCAGACCCCAATTGATTACGCAGCGGTTTGCCGATGCCGCAAGGAAGGCAGTGAAATGCATCTATGGAGATGAACGACCGAATTAAAACGTATTATCCTTCATTAACGAAATCGGAGCAGAAAGTTGCCTTGTGCGTACTGGAGCATCCCGCAGACATCATATATTTCTCTGTGACGGAGCTGGCGGATTTTGCAGGTACAGGCGAAACGACCGTCATGCGCTTTTGTCGGAAGATTGGTTTCAAAGGTTATCAGGATTTCCGACTGTCCCTAGCACAAAACCAGACTTATCGTAAAACTGATATGGGCGAGGAGAACATCGACCCAGATGACGAACAAGATATTACGCGTACGGTGTATCACAACATGCTCGATATTTTGCACTCCAGTATGGGGCTGCTGGACCATTCAGAGCTTGGTCGTGCGATTGCGTGTCTCGATCAAGCGGGCTATGTTCAATTTTTCGGCGTAGGTGCTTCGGGGATTTCCGCGCAGGATGCTAAAAACCGTTTCTTACGCATCGGGCGTCGCGCCGAGGCTGTGGCAGACGGACATATTCAGTCGATGATGGCGGTGTCCATGAACCCGGGTGATGTGGCTATCGGCATTAGTGTATCAGGAAGTACGCTGGATACGAACGATATGCTGTATAAAGCCAAGCAAAACGGTGCAACTGTTATCGCAATTACAAATTATGCGAAATCACCCATTACCTCCATTGCAGATATCGTGTTGCTAACAGCGGGCAAAGAAGCGCCGATAGAAGGTGGTTCAATCGGTGCTAAAATCTCACAACTATTCGTGATTGACCTCATCTGCGAAGGGCTTGCTCGCAAGCACACGAGTCACACCAAACAGATGAAGGAAAAAACAGCGAGGGCCGTTATTGAACGAAGCTATTGAGATTTTTCAGTTGTGAATTGAAAACTGTGCGTTTCGACAGGTTCAATGACTTGTGTTTGTGGTGCTTATGAATGGCTATTTCATGTATTGCTATTAATAGAAGGTTTGTACAAAGAGCTAGTAAGCTTTTATGTAGGGTAACAAGGAGGTTGGTGTGGTGGCAGCTGCTGTGAACAGAGTCATTGGAATCGACATTGGGGGCACATCGGTGAAGGCCGCCATAGTGGCACGGGACGGATCGGTGCTTGATGAAATCCGGCTGGATACGGACGCTTCCCGGGGACGTGAATGGGTATTGTCGCAGGTGTCAGAATCTGTGCTCGGACTGTTGCGTTCTTTTGGAGATACCAGCCTCGGTGCCCATATAGATGTAGGCGCTCTTGGCATTGCTACTGCTGGCAGAGTAAATGTGGAGAGCGGCGAAGTTGTGTATGCCACAGATAACCTACCTGGCTGGCAAGGTACATCCTTAGTAACATGGGCTAGGGAAAAACTGGCTTTACGAGCGGTTGCTGATAATGATGCGAACGCCGCTTTACTTGGAGAAGCGTGGCAGGGAGCGGGGAAGGGCAAGCGACGCTTGGTGATGCTCACGTTGGGAACAGGTGTCGGAGGTGCATATATGGAAAATGGCCTCTTGTGCAGAGGGGCTCATTGGAGCGGCGGTGATTGGGGGCACAGTATTCTATTCCCCGAAGGACACCCCTGTAATTGCGGAAGAAAAGGGTGCGCCGAGCAATATGTATCGGGGAGCGCCCTCTTACGTCGAGGTAGGGAACACGTCGGTAAATTGTACCGCTCGGGAAACGAGATTGTGAAAGAGGCCATTCACGGTAACCAGGAGGCAATTCAGGTGCTGGATGATTACACCGCAGATTTAGCTGTACTTCTAGCTAACATCTCAGTGACTCTTGATCCTGAGAGGATCATTGTAGGCGGAGGAGTATCGGACACGGGAGAGGTCTGGTGGCCCATGCTGGAAAAGCATCTGCACCAATTTGGAGTTCAAACGGAAGTAAGTCGGGCATTGTTGGGCAATCGCGCTGGAATTATCGGTGCTGCACGGCTTGCCTTCGAAATGACCGAGTCCTAGTACAAGAATGAAAGGGGAACGAACCATGACGCAAAAACGGCTTGATACCGACATTGTTGTGATTGGCGGAGGCCTGGGGGGGACATCGGCAGCTCTCGCGGCGGCGAAGGCTGGCATGAGAGTCATCGTGACAGAGGAGACGGACTGGTTAGGGGGGCAGTTAACTTCACAGGCGGTTCCCCCAGATGAGCATCGATGGATCGAACAATTTGGTTGCACAGCAACATACCGTGAGTTCCGTAATCGTGTACGTGACTATTACCGTCAGAACTATCCGTTAACCGAAGAAGCTCGAAATAATCCCATTCTCAACCCTGGGAACGGTTGGGTAAGCCGTCTGGCCCATGAACCACGGGTAGCTCTGCGGGTGCTTGAAGATATGCTCGCTCCCTATTTGAATACGGGGCGCGTTCATGTATACTATCACACCGTGCCTATTGCCGTTCAGACGGATGGGGACTGTATTACTTCTGTAACTGTCCGTACCTCGAATAGCGCTGATCATAAGTGTGGATTTAGAGTGCTGCACGGAGCGTTTTATCTGGATGCAACAGAGTGTGGTGATCTCCTTCCAATGGCAGGAGTGGAGCATACGAGTGGAGCGGAGTCGCGGGCTGCTACGGGTGAGCCTCATGCACTGGAGTGTGCTAACCCTTTTGATATGCAATCTATCACACATGTGGCTGCCGTAGACTATATTCCCCAGGAAAGCTTCATTATAGAGCGGCCGCAACAATATGATTTCTGGAGAAATTATATTCCTTCCTTTTCCCGTTTTCCGATTTTGAGCTGGTTTGCTACTGACGCGGATGATACCAGTAAACTAAAACAGTTCACATTGTTTCCTAACGATCAGGGCATTGTATCCTTATGGGATTATCGTCGTATTGTAGATCCCTCGATATGGAGCAAACCGCTAAATGATGGTGAGGTAACTCTTTTAAACTGGGCGCAAAATGATTATTACCTTGGGCCATTGATCGGTGTCACTGCTCAGGAGCAGGCAAAACATCGAGAAGGAGCGCGTGAGTTGACTCGTTCATTAATATATTGGCTTCAAACCGAAGCGCCCCGGTTAGATGGAGGGTTCGGCTATCCGGGAATTCGACTACGGGGTGATGTTCTCGGCACATCTGACGGTCTGGCTAAAACGGCTTATATTCGCGAGTCACGCCGAATTCAGGCCAAGTATATGATATCTGAGTTTGATGTAAGTCGTGAGCTTCGGGGAGAAGAGGGACCCAAGCGATATATAGATAGTGTAGGTGTAGGTAGCTATCATTTGGATCTTCATCCAACTACGGTATCTCAGCGAACATTCTACATCCCTAACTATCCTTATGAAATTCCATTGGGCTCACTTATTCCGGTGAGGGTGCGCAATTTACTTCCTGCCTGCAAAAATATAGGGATGACCCAAATAGCCAATGGCTGCTATCGATTGCATCCTACAGAATGGAATATAGGAGAATCATCAGGAAGTCTAGCGGCTTACTGTGTCTCCAACGAAGTATATCCCATTGAAGTGAGCCGATCAGCAGAGCATCTTGGATGTTTTCAAAATGTTCTTCTTCGCCAAGGTGTGGAACTGCACTGGCCTGCAGAGGTATTTGAGCCAGAGGAAGTCATCAGCTAATGAAGGGGCAACTAGCCCCTCGACTGATTTTAAATGAGCTGAAAGATGAGTGGATTTATTCTAAAATAAAAAAAACAAAAAAAGTGCTTGCTAAGTTGCTGGGGTTTATGATATATTATTTGAGCTGACAACAAAACAGCAGTTTCAAAAGCGAAAAGCTTGGGTGAAATGATTTTTTAAAAAAAAGAAAAAAATAACCCTTGCATTTTTGAAACGAACATGATATGATCTTATAGCTGCTGAAAAACGCAGCGAAAGAGAAATGTTTGATCTTTGAAAACTGAACAACGAGTGAGTAAAACGATTTTGTTCGCAAAATCAAAACAAGAGATATTTTATCTCGTCAGTTTCAAAATGAGCTTATCGCTCTTTCTATAAACCAGCTTCGGTTGGTCTTTAATGGAGAGTTTGATCCTGGCTCAGGACGAACGCTGGCGGCGTGCCTAATACATGCAAGTCGAGCGGGGTTATTTAGAAGCTTGCTTCTAAATAACCTAGCGGCGGACGGGTGAGTAACACGTAGGCAACCTGCCCACAAGACAGGGATAACTACCGGAAACGGTAGCTAATACCCGATACATCCTTTTCCTGCATGGGCGAAGGAGGAAAGACGGAGCAATCTGTCACTTGTGGATGGGCCTGCGGCGCATTAGCTAGTTGGTGGGGTAAAGGCCTACCAAGGCGACGATGCGTAGCCGACCTGAGAGGGTGATCGGCCACACTGGGACTGAGACACGGCCCAGACTCCTACGGGAGGCAGCAGTAGGGAATCTTCCGCAATGGGCGAAAGCCTGACGGAGCAACGCCGCGTGAGTGATGAAGGTTTTCGGATCGTAAAGCTCTGTTGCCAGGGAAGAACGTCTTGTAGAGTAACTGCTACAAGAGTGACGGTACCTGAGAAGAAAGCCCCGGCTAACTACGTGCCAGCAGCCGCGGTAATACGTAGGGGGCAAGCGTTGTCCGGAATTATTGGGCGTAAAGCGCGCGCAGGCGGCTCTTTAAGTCTGGTGTTTAATCCCGAGGCTCAACTTCGGGTCGCACTGGAAACTGGGGAGCTTGAGTGCAGAAGAGGAGAGTGGAATTCCACGTGTAGCGGTGAAATGCGTAGAGATGTGGAGGAACACCAGTGGCGAAGGCGACTCTCTGGGCTGTAACTGACGCTGAGGCGCGAAAGCGTGGGGAGCAAACAGGATTAGATACCCTGGTAGTCCACGCCGTAAACGATGAATGCTAGGTGTTAGGGGTTTCGATACCCTTGGTGCCGAAGTTAACACATTAAGCATTCCGCCTGGGGAGTACGGTCGCAAGACTGAAACTCAAAGGAATTGACGGGGACCCGCACAAGCAGTGGAGTATGTGGTTTAATTCGAAGCAACGCGAAGAACCTTACCAGGTCTTGACATCCCTCTGACCGCTGTAGAGATATGGCTTTCCTTCGGGACAGAGGAGACAGGTGGTGCATGGTTGTCGTCAGCTCGTGTCGTGAGATGTTGGGTTAAGTCCCGCAACGAGCGCAACCCTTATGCTTAGTTGCCAGCAGGTCAAGCTGGGCACTCTAAGCAGACTGCCGGTGACAAACCGGAGGAAGGTGGGGATGACGTCAAATCATCATGCCCCTTATGACCTGGGCTACACACGTACTACAATGGCCGGTACAACGGGAAGCGAAATCGCGAGGTGGAGCCAATCCTAGAAAAGCCGGTCTCAGTTCGGATTGTAGGCTGCAACTCGCCTACATGAAGTCGGAATTGCTAGTAATCGCGGATCAGCATGCCGCGGTGAATACGTTCCCGGGTCTTGTACACACCGCCCGTCACACCACGAGAGTTTACAACACCCGAAGTCGGTGGGGTAACCCGCAAGGGAGCCAGCCGCCGAAGGTGGGGTAGATGATTGGGGTGAAGTCGTAACAAGGTAGCCGTATCGGAAGGTGCGGCTGGATCACCTCCTTTCTATGGAGAATCGTTTCCTGCAACGGAAACATTCAAATATGAAGCATTAGCTTCAAAACTCAGGTTTAGGCCTGTTACTCACTCGTTGCTCAGTTTTGAGAGCTCAAACTCTCAACATACTGCATGAATATCATCTACTCGGTTGAGTTAGACCGATATTCACACAGGCTACAGTTTCATCGAAACTGTATTGCACCTTGAAAACTGGATACCGAAACGAAATTGCGTTTTAGAATATTCCTTTAAGCTGATCTTGTGTAAACAAGTGAAATAAAGGTAGCTGCCTTGAATTTCATTCACACGTAAGTGTTGAACCGAAATTCAAAGCAAATCGTATTTACGATGTAAATACTAGGTTAAGCTACAAAGAGCACACGGAGGATGCCTAGGCGCCAGGAGCCGACGAAGGACGTGGCGAACAACGATAAAGCCTCGGGGAGCTGTAAGCAAGCTTTGATCCGGGGATGTCCGAATGGGGAAACCCGGCTGTCTTCATCGACAGTCACTTTCTGCTGAATACATAGGCAGAATAGAGGCAGACCAGGGGAACTGAAACATCTAAGTACCCTGAGGAAGAGAAAACAATAGTGATTCCGTCAGTAGCGGCGAGCGAACGCGGATTAGCCCAAACCAAGGAGCTTGCTCCTTGGGGTTGTGGGACGTCTCACATGGAGTTACAAAGGAACCGGTTAGATGAAGAGGTCTGGAAAGGCCCGCCAGAGAAGGTAAAAGCCCTGTAGTTCAAAACTTGTTCTCTCCGAGACGGATCCCGAGTAGTGCGGGGCACGTGAAACCCCGTATGAATCCGGCAGGACCATCTGCCAAGGCTAAATACTCCCTGGCGACCGATAGTGAAGCAGTACCGTGAGGGAAAGGTGAAAAGCACCCCGGAAGGGGAGTGAAATAGATCCTGAAACCGTGTGCTTACAAGAAGTCAGAGCCCTATTTATGGGTGATGGCGTGCCTTTTGTAGAATGAACCGGCGAGTTACGTTCCCGTGCAAGGTTAAGGTGAAGAGCTGAAGCCGCAGCGAAAGCGAGTCTGAATAGGGCGAATGAGTACGTGGACGTAGACCCGAAACCGGGTGATCTACCCCTGTCCAGGGTGAAGGTGCGGTAACACGCACTGGAGGCCCGAACCCACGCATGTTGAAAAATGCGGGGATGAGGTGGGGGTAGCGGAGAAATTCCAATCGAACCCGGAGATAGCTGGTTCTCCCCGAAATAGCTTTAGGGCTAGCCTCGGAAAGAAGAATCGTGGAGGTAGAGCACTGATTGGGTGCGGGGCCCGCAAGGGTTACCAAGCTCAGTCAAACTCCGAATGCCATAGATTTAGTTCCGGGAGTCAGACAGTGAGTGCTAAGATCCATTGTCGAAAGGGAAACAGCCCAGACCATCAGCTAAGGTCCCCAAGTGTGTGTTAAGTGGGAAAGGATGTGGAGTTGCACAGACAACCAGGATGTTGGCTTAGAAGCAGCCACCATTGAAAGAGTGCGTAATAGCTCACTGGTCGAGTGACTCTGCGCCGAAAATGTAACGGGGCTAAACACACCACCGAAGCTATGGCTTGATGCTTGCATCAGGGGTAGGGGAGCGTTGAATGCGGGTTGAAGGTGTACCGTAAGGAGCGCTGGACTGCATTCAAGTGAGAATGCCGGTATGAGTAACGAAAAGATCTGTGAGAATCAGATCCGCCGAAAGCCTAAGGGTTCCTGAGGAAGGTTCGTCCGCTCAGGGTAAGTCGGGACCTAAGGCGAGGCCGATAGGCGTAGTCGAAGGACAACAGGTCGAAATTCCTGTACCACCGTAATCCGTTATGAGCGATGGGGTGACGCAGTAGGGTAGTGACGCGGACTGATGGATGTCCGTCTAAGCAGTGAGGCTGGTGTGTAGGCAAATCCGCACATCGTTAAGGCTGGGCTGTGATGGGGAGCGAAAATTGTAGTAGCGAAGGTCATGATCTCAGACTGCCAAGAAAAGCCTCTAGCCAGGAGAAGGTGCCCGTACCGCAAACCGACACAGGTAGGCGAGAAGAGAATTCTAAGGCGCGCGGAAGAACTCTCGTTAAGGAACTCGGCAAAATGACCCCGTAACTTCGGGAGAAGGGGTGCCTCGGTAGGGTGAATAGCCCGAGGGGGCCGCAGTGAAAAGGCCCAAGCGACTGTTTAGCAAAAACACAGGTCTGTGCGAAGCCGCAAGGCGAAGTATACGGGCTGACGCCTGCCCGGTGCTGGAAGGTTAAGGGGAGTGGTAAGCTCGCAAGAGCGAAGCTATGAACCGAAGCCCCAGTAAACGGCGGCCGTAACTATAACGGTCCTAAGGTAGCGAAATTCCTTGTCAGGTAAATTCTGACCCGCACGAATGGCGTAACGACTTGGGCGCTGTCTCAACGAGAGATCCGGTGAAATTTTAATACCTGTGAAGATGCAGGTTACCCGCGACAAGACGGAAAGACCCCATGGAGCTTTACTGCAGCTTGATATTGAATTTGGGTACGATCTGTACAGGATAGGTGGGAGCCGTCGAACTTTGAGCGCCAGCTTGAAGGGAGGCATCCTTGGGATACCACCCTGATCGTATCTAGGTTCTAACTTGGTACCGTAAACCGGTGCGAGGACAGTGTCAGGTGGGCAGTTTGACTGGGGCGGTCGCCTCCTAAAGAGTAACGGAGGCGCCCCAAGGTTCCCTCAGAATGGTTGGAAATCATTCGAAGAGTGCAAAGGCAGAAGGGAGCTTGACTGCGAGACCTACAAGTCGAGCAGGGACGAAAGTCGGGCTTAGTGATCCGGTGGTACCGCATGGAAGGGCCATCGCTCAACGGATAAAAGCTACCCTGGGGATAACAGGCTTATCTCCCCCAAGAGTCCACATCGACGGGGAGGTTTGGCACCTCGATGTCGGCTCATCGCATCCTGGGGCTGAAGTAGGTCCCAAGGGTTGGGCTGTTCGCCCATTAAAGCGGTACGCGAGCTGGGTTCAGAACGTCGTGAGACAGTTCGGTCCCTATCTGTCGTGGGCGTAGGAAATTTGAGAGGAGCTGTCCTTAGTACGAGAGGACCGGGATGGACGTACCGCTGGTGTACCAGTTGTTCCGCCAGGAGCACCGCTGGGTAGCTATGTACGGAAGGGATAAGCGCTGAAAGCATCTAAGCGTGAAGCCCCCCTCAAGATGAGATTTCCCAGTATGTAAGACCCCTTGAAGACGACGAGGTAGATAGGTTGGGGGTGGAAGTGCAGTAATGCATGGAGCTGACCAATACTAATCGGTCGAGGGCTTATCCTAAAGATAAAGCGCAATGAGTTTCGGATCCAGTTTTCAGGGTGTAACCTTGAAGGTATGTACAAGTGACATACGACAAGCGCATGGCTATTCATTCACACAATAAGTGATGAACCGAATAACCTTACGGAAGAATTTGCGTAGCAAATTCATGTTTGGTGGCGATAGCGGAGGGGTTCCACACGTACCCATCCCGAACACGACCGTTAAGCCCTCCAGCGCCGATGGTACTTGGACCGCAGGGTCCTGGGAGAGTAGGACGTCGCCAAGCAACCCCACAATGGGGATTTTTTTCGCCTATCAGGCTATTGATTATACATACAAAATTGATTTTTTAGATGGGGCTATAGCTCAGCTGGGAGAGCGCCTGCCTTGCACGCAGGAGCTCAGGGGTTCGATCCCCCTTGGCTCCACCAATATTCCCTGATAGCTCAGTTGGTAGAGCACTCGACTGTTAATCGAGTTGTCACAGGTTCGAGTCCTGTTCGGGGAGCCATGTGGAGAGGTGTCCGAGTTGGCCGAAGGAGCACGATTGGAAATCGTGTAGGCGCCAAAAGCGTCTCGAGGGTTCGAATCCCTCTCTCTCCGCCAGAATTATTTTATTGCATGGCCCGTTGGTCAAGGGGTTAAGACACCTCCCTTTCACGGAGGTAACAGGGGTTCGAATCCCCTACGGGTCATAGTAATTCGGAGGCTTAGCTCAGCTGGGAGAGCATCTGCCTTACAAGCAGAGGGTCGGGGGTTCGAGCCCCTCAGCCTCCACCATTTGAAAAATAAATAATTATTACTGTCGCGGGGTGGAGCAGTTCGGTAGCTCGTCGGGCTCATAACCCGAAGGTCGCAGGTTCAAATCCTGCCTCCGCAATTACTTTCAACTAAGAGAGTTGCCTCTGGAACCGTGGTGTAGAGGCCCAACATGCCTGCCTGTCACGCAGGAGATCGCGGGTTCGAATCCCGTCGGTTCCGCCATTTAACTTAATATGCCGGTGTAGCTCAACTGGTAGAGCAACTGACTTGTAATCAGTAGGTTGGGGGTTCAAGTCCTCTCGCCGGCACCATTTTGGAGGATTAGCGAAGTGGCCAAACGCATCAGACTGTAAATCTGCTCCCTTACGGGTTCGGTGGTTCGAATCCATCATCCTCCACCAGTCTTTTCATAATCATATGGCGGTCGTGGCGAAGTGGTTAACGCACCGGACTGTGACTCCGGCATTCGTGGGTTCAAGCCCCATCGGCCGCCCTTTATTCTTAATTTATTGGGGATTAGCCAAGCGGTAAGGCAACGGACTTTGACTCCGTCATGCATAGGTTCAAATCCTATATCCCCAGCCATTAAGAGCCATTAGCTCAGTTGGTAGAGCACCTGACTTTTAATCAGGGTGTCGAAGGTTCGAGTCCTTCATGGCTCACCATTTATAATTATTTTGCGGTCGTGGCGGAATTGGCAGACGCGCACGGTTCAGGTCCGTGTGGGCTAACCCCCCGTGGAGGTTCGAGTCCTCTCGACCGCACCATATTTTGCGGACGTGGCTCAGCGGTAGAGCATCGCCTTGCCAAGGCGAGGGTCGCGGGTTCGATTCCCGTCGTCCGCTCCATTATCCATACGGCGCCATAGCCAAGTGGTAAGGCAAAGCTCTGCAAAAGCTTCATCCCCAGTTCAAATCTGGGTGGCGCCTTGACTACTCATTATGGAATTTAATATGCGCCCTTAGCTCAGCTGGATAGAGCGTTTGACTACGAATCAAAAGGCCGGGAGTTCGAATCTCTCAGGGCGCGCCATTTCTTAAAAAAATGTATAATGTCGGGATGTAGCTCAGCTTGGTAGAGCACCTGGTTTGGGACCAGGGGGTCGCATGTTCAAATCGTGTCATCCCGATACTGTTTTGCGGGTGTAGTTCAATGGTAGAACTCCAGCCTTCCAAGCTGGTAGCGTGGGTTCGATTCCCATCACCCGCTTTTTGCTATAGCGGATTCTTGTTGCCTCAGTGGTGACACCTTATAAATAAAGAGAGCCTGTCTGGGGACAGAGCTCTCTCTTTTTTTGTATTTATCCTCATGTAATCCACAATGTGTTGATTATCCATAATCTTCGGTATCGGTGTATATCGTTCTGATCATGCAACTGGTATACACCGATAACCGATCTAGTGGACAGTTTTTACACGGGAATGGTCAGCTGGATGGAGGTTCCCTCGTCTGGAGCAGAGGTTATGCTCATAAATCCCCCTACCCCTCTAGCTCGTTCTTCCATACTGAACAATCCAACTCCCTCTCCTTGGGACTTTCCAGAGAATCCAATGCCTTTATCCCGAATGGTCACTTGTATCATTTCATTTTGATCCTCAACGTCGACATATGCCTCTGCTACATCTGCGTATTTGGCTACATTCGTTAATGCCTCTTGTACAATCCGATAAATTGCAATTTCCTTGCGAATATCAACCCGTTTACGTAGATTGCATTGAAAATGCACCTCAATCCCGTAATGAGAACAGAAGTTTTCAATATAGGTTCTTATGGCTGGGACGACACCCAGATCATCCAGAACTGAGGGACGAAGTTCCCACGCTAGACCACGAACATCTTTGATGATGTCGGTCACCTGCGAACGGAGATTCTCCAGAGTAGCACTAGGTTGTTCGGCAAGTTGGCTATCCAATTGGATAATAAGTGAAAATAAGCTTTGCCCTATCCCATCATGCAGCTCTCTTGAAAAGCGTTTACGTTCTTCTTCCTGTATTTGCATGACTTGTGTCATCATAGACTGAAGTTCAGCTTCTACTCTCTTCAGTTTAGTGACCTCATTGCGGATCGCTAAGTACTGATAGGGTTTACCTTCCTCGTCCATAAACGGAACGATCGTAGTATTCACCCAGTAGTAGCTGTTATCTTTAGCACGATTACGTATTTCTCCTTGCCATACCTCACCTGAACGGATCGTAGTCCACAGGTTTTTCATGAAGGCGGGGGTATGATAGCCTGAATTAATGAGACGATGATCCTGACCGATCAGCTCTTCACGACTGTATTGCGAAATCTCACAGAACTTGTCGTTTACGTACTGAATAATACCTCGATGATCGGTCAAAGCAACGATGGAAGACGTATCTAGAGCAAATTTCAGATTGGATAATTGGTGGAGTGAGTTACGCAGCGCATGAAGAAAAGGGGATTCTGGTATATAAATTTCCAGATCATTCAGCAGTTTATCGGTTGATTCACCAAAGGCATGCTGCAGTAAAGGGTTAGAAGGTTCATTCATAATGGAGCAGCCCCTTTTTTAGTGCAAATTTGACTAGCTCAGGTCGTGTTTTCAAGTTAAGCTTCTCCATAAGATTGCTTTTATGGGACTCTACGGTTTTGACACTAATCACCAGATGCTCGGCAATTTCCTTGTTGGCATAACCTTTGGCTACCCAGGATAGAATCTCTTTCTCCCGCTCAGACAAGGATTCATAGGGTCCGGCTATGCCTTCCTGTTTGATTTTGTCCAGATATTCACTCATCAGTCGTTTGGTTGCATTCGGGTACAAATAGGCACTACCTTCGGCCACAGACTGGATGGCAGCGAGTAACTCCTCGTGAGGTGCGCTTTTTAAAATATATCCGGATGCTCCAGCTTGAATGGCTCGGAACAGATATTCTTCATCGTCATGCATCGTTAAAATAAGGACTTCTGTATCGGGCAGCTGTTTTTTTAATTCAGTGGTTGCTGTGAGACCATCTTTTCCAGGTGGCATGCTAAAATCCATGAGCACAACATGAGGTTGTAGCTCCACTGCCTTGCGGATTGCCTCATCCCCGTCTGCTGCATCTCCTACTACCTTAATACCGTTTTTGCCGTCCAATAGGGCCATGAGGCCAGAACGTACGACAACGTGATCATCCACTACTAGTATACGAATCAATTTGTCATCCCCTCGAACGGTAAAAAACCGTACGTTTTGTCATAATCATAGCAAATTTTAGGGATTTCAATCAACAAAGATAGTTAGGGACAGCTATATCAAGTATCTGATGAGGATCATTATCTATAGAAACATTGTTGAGCTATGGAGTGAGAGGGTAAGCACATAGTTGGCTAAGGCGTTGAGCTACTTGAGTAGCCTCGGCTATATCAGACTCTGTGAACATCCTCACATCACGATTACCAAGAAGCAGCACACCGTTGGGCAGATCCCCTGTGCTGGAAAAGGGAATGGCAACAGCAGAGTGAAGCTGCTCGGCCAGCATTAGTGCACATTCCTGACGCAGACGTATACTACCTGATAGCAAAGCACTTACAGTTACGGTACGTCCCAAGCGAACAGCCATACCGGCAATACCATGGCCAATCTTAAAAGAAATAAGGCGATAGCGATTGCTTCGGCTACCAGAGGCGTAATACCAATGCAACTTACCACCTGACTTAGACATAAATGCAAGGGCAGTGAGATCACCATAAATAGTATCTCTCAACTGGTTCAGTTCTTTTCGCATTTCATCCGTTATTTTTAGCATAGAAGACACATCCTTTTTCATAACCAAACTATATCTCTAGTTCATTGTAGTTTCGACAGTTGCAAAAGTAGATCGGGGAACCCCCTGATCTATAGGCGCAGGAAACACTGACTTTTCATCTGGTCGGATAAGGAGTAGGGAAATGGTCGATAAATGGGGCGTTAGCTTACTTCAGAAGTGATATTTATCACAGCAAATCAGGGAGTAGGAAGGTATAAAATCAGGTGTTCTCCCGATAACAACCCAGGCGTTAAAACATTATGATATAGATATCAGGTAAACACGAGGAGGACGCTAACATGCAAGCCACTTGTATGGAACGGTTTGGGGACGAAGCGGAACGCACGGGAATTCAGATTTATTTGACAGATGAGCATTTTGATCTGCTAAAAGATATTATGTCCTGGAAGAAGGTAAAGGCAGGCGTTATGCTTTTCCGAGAGGGCGATGATGCAGAGCAGCTTTATTATATACATTCAGGTCATGTCAAACTTCGTAAATCGACAGAAGATGGTAAAGAACTGATTCTGACCATTCAGCATCAAGGCGACTTAATTGGGGAATTTAGCGGGATAGATGGAGAAGAGTATAGTTGCACTGCGGAAACAGCTGATGTGTGTGAGTTAGGCGTCGTGCTTGTTAAGGATCTGGAGTCGCTCTTGTCCAAAAATGGGGAAATGGCACTTCAGTTCATCCAGTGGATGGCGATGAAGCAACGCATTATGCAATCGCGTTTTCGGGACTTACTGTTGTATGGTAAAACTGGAGCGTTAGCGTCTACATTGATCCGTGCTAGCAATACATGTGGCGTGGCTGTGAAGGATGGCATTTTACTAAATATGAAGCTAAGTCACTCCGAATTAGGTGAGATGATTGGAGCGACGCGCGAGAGTGTGAACCGGATGCTGAGCGCGCTGAAAGAGCAGGGAACCCTAGATACAAGGGATGGAAAGATTGTCATTCACGATCTCAAGGTATTACGTGGCATGTGCTGCTGTCCTTCGTACGGCCAATGTGCCCATGAAATTTGTCGCCTCTAATATATGAATACCATTAGGCGGGGTCCAAGAGACTTCGCCTTGCCGCAGGTCTTATAGCAATCTAGCACATGGGGTACGAACAACATAGATTACCAAATAACTAATTAACGTCGTATAGCGGCTAATTAGCAATAAAGTATATATATTAAATGGAACTGAATGCATGACATTTTATGCACCAACCGTTTTGAAGTAACAGTGGAGCTAATTCTAATAATGGTTGAATAAAAGGAGGAAGAAATCCCATATTTAAAAAAAAAGGATATTTTTACAAGTTGCTTTCTCTGGCCGAAAATGATATATTATTTGAGCTGACAACAAAACAGCAGTTTCAAAAGCGAAAAACTTGGGTGAAATGATCTTTTTTTTAAAAAAAAAGCCCTTGCATTTTTGAAACGAACATGATATGATCTTATAGCTGCTGAAAAACGCAGCGAAAGAGAAATGTTTGATCTTTGAAAACTGAACAACGAGTGAGTAAAACGATTTTGTTCGCAAAATCAAACAAGAGATATTTTATCTCGTCAGTTTCAAAATGAGCTTATCGCTCTTTCTATAAACCAGCTTCGGTTGGTCTTTAATGGAGAGTTTGATCCTGGCTCAGGACGAACGCTGGCGGCGTGCCTAATACATGCAAGTCGAGCGGGGTTAGTTAGAAGCTTGCTTCTAACTAACCTAGCGGCGGACGGGTGAGTAACACGTAGGCAACCTGCCCACAAGACAGGGATAACTACCGGAAACGGTAGCTAATACCCGATACATCCTTTTCCTGCATGGGCGAAGGAGGAAAGACGGAGCAATCTGTCACTTGTGGATGGGCCTGCGGCGCATTAGCTAGTTGGTGGGGTAAAGGCCTACCAAGGCGACGATGCGTAGCCGACCTGAGAGGGTGATCGGCCACACTGGGACTGAGACACGGCCCAGACTCCTACGGGAGGCAGCAGTAGGGAATCTTCCGCAATGGGCGAAAGCCTGACGGAGCAACGCCGCGTGAGTGATGAAGGTTTTCGGATCGTAAAGCTCTGTTGCCAGGGAAGAACGTCTTGTAGAGTAACTGCTACAAGAGTGACGGTACCTGAGAAGAAAGCCCCGGCTAACTACGTGCCAGCAGCCGCGGTAATACGTAGGGGGCAAGCGTTGTCCGGAATTATTGGGCGTAAAGCGCGCGCAGGCGGCTCTTTAAGTCTGGTGTTTAATCCCGAGGCTCAACTTCGGGTCGCACTGGAAACTGGGGAGCTTGAGTGCAGAAGAGGAGAGTGGAATTCCACGTGTAGCGGTGAAATGCGTAGAGATGTGGAGGAACACCAGTGGCGAAGGCGACTCTCTGGGCTGTAACTGACGCTGAGGCGCGAAAGCGTGGGGAGCAAACAGGATTAGATACCCTGGTAGTCCACGCCGTAAACGATGAATGCTAGGTGTTAGGGGTTTCGATACCCTTGGTGCCGAAGTTAACACATTAAGCATTCCGCCTGGGGAGTACGGTCGCAAGACTGAAACTCAAAGGAATTGACGGGGACCCGCACAAGCAGTGGAGTATGTGGTTTAATTCGAAGCAACGCGAAGAACCTTACCAGGTCTTGACATCCCTCTGACCGCTGTAGAGATATGGCTTTCCTTCGGGACAGAGGAGACAGGTGGTGCATGGTTGTCGTCAGCTCGTGTCGTGAGATGTTGGGTTAAGTCCCGCAACGAGCGCAACCCTTATGCTTAGTTGCCAGCAGGTCAAGCTGGGCACTCTAAGCAGACTGCCGGTGACAAACCGGAGGAAGGTGGGGATGACGTCAAATCATCATGCCCCTTATGACCTGGGCTACACACGTACTACAATGGCCGGTACAACGGGAAGCGAAATCGCGAGGTGGAGCCAATCCTAGAAAAGCCGGTCTCAGTTCGGATTGTAGGCTGCAACTCGCCTACATGAAGTCGGAATTGCTAGTAATCGCGGATCAGCATGCCGCGGTGAATACGTTCCCGGGTCTTGTACACACCGCCCGTCACACCACGAGAGTTTACAACACCCGAAGTCGGTGGGGTAACCCGCAAGGGAGCCAGCCGCCGAAGGTGGGGTAGATGATTGGGGTGAAGTCGTAACAAGGTAGCCGTATCGGAAGGTGCGGCTGGATCACCTCCTTTCTATGGAGAATCGTTTCCTGCGATGGAAACATTCAAATTAGCAGGTATAACGTACCTGCGACCGGATATTCAATTCGGTTCATCACATTCGTGTGAATGAAATGAATATCCTGAACTTACTCACTCGTTGCTCAGTTTTGAGAGCTCAAACTCTCAAGCTTCGACGAATACTTCATTCACACGTTCGTGTGGAACCGAAATATTCATCGGGTTTCGCTTCGATGAAGCGAATTGCACCTTGAAAACTGGATACCGAAACGAAATTGCGTTTTAGAATATTCCTTTAAGCTGATCTTGTGTAAACAAGTGAAATAAAGGTAGCTGCCTTGAATTTCATTCACACGTAAGTGTTGAACCGAAATTCAAAGCAAATCGTATTTACGATGTAAATACTAGGTTAAGCTACAAAGAGCACACGGAGGATGCCTAGGCGCCAGGAGCCGACGAAGGACGTGGCGAACAACGATAAGGCCTCGGGGAGCTGTAAGCAAGCTTTGATCCGGGGATGTCCGAATGGGGAAACCCGGCTGTCTTCATCGACAGTCACTTTCTGCTGAATACATAGGCAGAATAGAGGCAGACCAGGGGAACTGAAACATCTAAGTACCCTGAGGAAGAGAAAACAATAGTGATTCCGTCAGTAGCGGCGAGCGAACGCGGATTAGCCCAAACCAAGGAGCTTGCTCCTTGGGGTTGTGGGACGTCTCACATGGAGTTACAAAGGAACCGGTTAGATGAAGAGGTCTGGAAAGGCCCGCCAGAGAAGGTAAAAGCCCTGTAGTTCAAAACTTGTTCTCTCCGAGACGGATCCCGAGTAGTGCGGGGCACGTGAAACCCCGTATGAATCCGGCAGGACCATCTGCCAAGGCTAAATACTCCCTGGCGACCGATAGTGAAGCAGTACCGTGAGGGAAAGGTGAAAAGCACCCCGGAAGGGGAGTGAAATAGATCCTGAAACCGTGTGCTTACAAGAAGTCAGAGCCCGATCTAGGGGTGATGGCGTGCCTTTTGTAGAATGAACCGGCGAGTTACGTTCCCGTGCAAGGTTAAGGTGAAGAGCTGAAGCCGCAGCGAAAGCGAGTCTGAATAGGGCGAATGAGTACGTGGACGTAGACCCGAAACCGGGTGATCTACCCCTGTCCAGGGTGAAGGTGCGGTAACACGCACTGGAGGCCCGAACCCACGCATGTTGAAAAATGCGGGGATGAGGTGGGGGTAGCGGAGAAATTCCAATCGAACCCGGAGATAGCTGGTTCTCCCCGAAATAGCTTTAGGGCTAGCCTCGGAAAGAAGAATCGTGGAGGTAGAGCACTGATTGGGTGCGGGGCCCGCAAGGGTTACCAAGCTCAGTCAAACTCCGAATGCCATAGATTTAGTTCCGGGAGTCAGACAGTGAGTGCTAAGATCCATTGTCGAAAGGGAAACAGCCCAGACCATCAGCTAAGGTCCCCAAGTGTGTGTTAAGTGGGAAAGGATGTGGAGTTGCACAGACAACCAGGATGTTGGCTTAGAAGCAGCCACCATTGAAAGAGTGCGTAATAGCTCACTGGTCGAGTGACTCTGCGCCGAAAATGTAACGGGGCTAAACACACCACCGAAGCTATGGCTTGATGCTTGCATCAGGGGTAGGGGAGCGTTGAATGCGGGTTGAAGGTGTACCGTAAGGAGCGCTGGACTGCATTCAAGTGAGAATGCCGGTATGAGTAACGAAAAGATCTGTGAGAATCAGATCCGCCGAAAGCCTAAGGGTTCCTGAGGAAGGTTCGTCCGCTCAGGGTAAGTCGGGACCTAAGGCGAGGCCGATAGGCGTAGTCGAAGGACAACAGGTCGAAATTCCTGTACCACCGTAATCCGTTATGAGCAATGGGGTGACGCAGTAGGGTAGTGACGCGGACTGATGGATGTCCGTCTAAGCAGTGAGGCTGGTGTGTAGGCAAATCCGCACATCGTAAGGCTGGGCTGTGATGGGGAGCGAAAATTGTAGTAGCGAAGGTCATGATCTCAGACTGCCAAGAAAAGCCTCTAGCCAGGAGAAGGTGCCCGTACCGCAAACCGACACAGGTAGGCGAGAAGAGAATTCTAAGGCGCGCGGAAGAACTCTCGTTAAGGAACTCGGCAAAATGACCCCGTAACTTCGGGAGAAGGGGTGCCTCGGTAGGGTGAATAGCCCGAGGGGGCCGCAGTGAAAAGGCCCAAGCGACTGTTTAGCAAAAACACAGGTCTGTGCGAAGCCGCAAGGCGAAGTATACGGGCTGACGCCTGCCCGGTGCTGGAAGGTTAAGGGGAGTGGTAAGCCCTTCGGGGCGAAGCTATGAACCGAAGCCCCAGTAAACGGCGGCCGTAACTATAACGGTCCTAAGGTAGCGAAATTCCTTGTCAGGTAAATTCTGACCCGCACGAATGGCGTAACGACTTGGGCGCTGTCTCAACGAGAGATCCGGTGAAATTTTAATACCTGTGAAGATGCAGGTTACCCGCGACAAGACGGAAAGACCCCATGGAGCTTTACTGCAGCTTGATATTGAATTTGGGTACGATCTGTACAGGATAGGTGGGAGCCGTCGAACTTTGAGCGCCAGCTTGAAGGGAGGCATCCTTGGGATACCACCCTGATCGTATCTAGGTTCTAACTTGGTACCGTAAACCGGTGCGAGGACAGTGTCAGGTGGGCAGTTTGACTGGGGCGGTCGCCTCCTAAAGAGTAACGGAGGCGCCCCAAGGTTCCCTCAGAATGGTTGGAAATCATTCGAAGAGTGCAAAGGCAGAAGGGAGCTTGACTGCGAGACCTACAAGTCGAGCAGGGACGAAAGTCGGGCTTAGTGATCCGGTGGTACCGCATGGAAGGGCCATCGCTCAACGGATAAAAGCTACCCTGGGGATAACAGGCTTATCTCCCCCAAGAGTCCACATCGACGGGGAGGTTTGGCACCTCGATGTCGGCTCATCGCATCCTGGGGCTGAAGTAGGTCCCAAGGGTTGGGCTGTTCGCCCATTAAAGCGGTACGCGAGCTGGGTTCAGAACGTCGTGAGACAGTTCGGTCCCTATCTGTCGTGGGCGTAGGAAATTTGAGAGGAGCTGTCCTTAGTACGAGAGGACCGGGATGGACGTACCGCTGGTGTACCAGTTGTTCCGCCAGGAGCACCGCTGGGTAGCTATGTACGGAAGGGATAAGCGCTGAAAGCATCTAAGCGTGAAGCCCCCCTCAAGATGAGATTTCCCAGTATGTAAGACCCCTTGAAGACGACGAGGTAGATAGGTTGGGGGTGGAAGTGCAGTAATGCATGGAGCTGACCAATACTAATCGGTCGAGGGCTTATCCTAAAGATAAAGCGCAATGAGTTTCGGATCCAGTTTTCAGGGTGTAACCTTGAAGGTATGTACAAGTGACATACGACAAGCGCATGGCTATTCATTCACACAATAAGTGATGAACCGAATAACCTTACGGAAGAATTTGCGTAGCAAATTCATGTTTGGTGGCGATAGCGGAGGGGTTCCACACGTACCCATCCCGAACACGACCGTTAAGCCCTCCAGCGCCGATGGTACTTGGACCGCAGGGTCCTGGGAGAGTAGGACGTCGCCAAGCACGATAAAAGAGAGCACAGCCCGTTAAGGCTGTGCTCTTTTTCCTATAACCGATTTATTTATCATTCACCTGAAAGATCACCATTATGGATTCGGTCAAAAGTTTTATGGTATCTTGGTTGTCCTTTATATAGTGGTGCCTAGTCAGTATTTTTAACTGAGGACAGTATTAACTGGGGCAGTTAATCTATTTCAACCTGTTCTGTCTGAAGGACACTCAAGGCTTGAAGTTTACGGGTAATTTCTTTTTGCCACTTGGTATCTCCGACTTGTACGGCAAGATTGAGAAGGTCCAAATAATCATCAATATGCAGGGAGGTTTTACTGAAAGTTTCTTTCACTGCGGTCCTGCCTCCTTTAAAGTCTATGTGTATTTATCATTTAATAATGATAATCATTATCAAATGATGATCTTATTCATATTATGCCTGTGTTCTAGATAAATTGCAAGTTATGATATGAATGAATTTTGAAGCACGCAAATGAGGGCTTGAAAAAACAAACCCTTCTCCTTAAGTTCACGCATTGTTCACGTCTTTTCTATGGAACATAATGAAAAGAACAAGCGGGCATTGAGTGTCCACCAATAAGGAGGGCAAATTGCGCAATGCTTCAACAAGAGGAGGAAAAAGACCATGAGCAGAACAAAAATGAAAGCGTTTGCTATTATGATGGCGAGCGCCTTGGCATTGACGCTGGCAGCTTGTAATAACGGACAAAGCGCAAGTCCGGGAAATTCAGGAGAACCGAGCAAAGGCACCGCAACGAAAGATGTTACGATTACCTTTCAGAACATCAATCCTGATCCGAGCACCCCTTCGTACAAAATGATTAAGCAAATTGTAGGTCAATACGAGCAGGATCATCCTCATGTCAAAATTGAATTGGATTCGCTAAATACAGATCAACAAAAGCTTAAGCTGAAAACACAGGCAGCGGCGAAGGAAGTGCCTGATATCACGATTGTAAACCCTGCTGCACAGATGAAGCCATTCGTAGATGCCGGGCTGCTAGCTCCATTAAACGATGTGGCTGATAAAGAGGGGTTAAAAGATACGTTCCAGAATGGACTTCTTAATTACTATAGCTTCGATGATAAGCTCTACGCTTTTCCGGACGGCAACAATATAGAAGTGGTGTTTTACAATAAGGAACTGTTCAAGCAGGCGGGAATCCAGAAGTTGCCGACCACCTTTGACGAGCTGATTACGACGGTCAAAACGCTGAAGGCGAAGGGAATTACTCCGATTGCCATTGGGGAAAAGGATTCATGGACGGGGTCCCTCCTTTTTATGAACATTTTGTTGCGTACGAATGAAGGACCGAATTTTCTCAATGATGTACTGGACGGCAAAAAGACGTTTAACGACCCGGCTTTTGTGGAAGCGGTGGATGCATTTCAGGAATTGGTGCAGGCAGGAGCTTTCCCGGATGGAGCTACGTCTATTGACTACAATGCAGGTGGTAATATTTTTAAAACAGGAAAAGCCGCGATGTATATCATGGGTACGTGGGAAACGGGGTCAATTGATGCTTCTTCGGTAGCGGGTAAGGTAGGAGCGTTTCAATTCCCTACGGTGAATGGCAAGGGTGATGTGAATGAGTACGTAATTGCGCCGGGCAGCGCATTTGCGGTATCTGCGAACAGTGAACATTTACAGGAGACGAAGGATTTTCTGCATTATTTTATTAAGGAGATGCCCAAAATTCAGTTTGATCTGAAAAATGCGATTGGCAGTGGTCAGAAAATGAAAGGGGACCTGAAGGAAGCGGGCTACTCCGAGTTAGCAATTAGTCTTAATGAGCTGTTCAAGAATGTAAAAGGGGGCGATCTCGCCTTTGATAATACGATGAATCCGGCTATTGCGCAGGCGCATCTGAGTAGCATTCAAAACCTGTTCGTACAAAAAGAAGACTCCGCACAAGTTGCCAAGGAACATCAAAACACTTTTGAAGCGAATAAATAAGTGAGGATTTTACAAAAATCCAGTAAGCGACTTCCGATGAACAGTATATAGATCGAAATGGCCCAGTTCATCTAGATATTGCACTTTGGAGTGACTGGATTGGAATTTTGCAAAATCCCGAAGTAGCAGGCACTAGGGAGGGGGCGGAATGCTTCTTCCCTGATTGGAAATCATGTAGGTTGTACATCCTCAGAAGATGTTCAGAATCAACATAAAGGAGATTAGAGCATGAATGTACTGAAGGTGCCAGCACGTACCATTGCCGTTTTCGTGCTACCCTGCCTGTTGTTGTATACCTGTATGGTATTTGTTCCAATTTTGGTGTCGGTATATTGCGGATTGCTGGATTGGAACGGAATCGCCAAGGCAAAGTTTGTGGGGCTGGCTAATTTTGAGCGGATTTTCACATCAGATTCAGTGTTCTGGCCATCCGTGAAACGGACTATGATGTTCGCTGTGTTTTCCATGCTGGAAATTCCGTTTTGTCTGCTGCTGGCGATCTTGCTTAATCGCTATGTGCGTAAGGCCAATACGCTGGTAACGATGTATTTTCTGCCGGTTATTCTGTCGGTGGTCATTATCGGGCAGCTGTGGAAGACGATCTATAATCCAGCCTCGATGGGTGGAATGCTGAACGGTATTTTGCTGGCGATTGGGCTGGAAAGCTGGACACGCTCATGGCTGACGGAACCGCAGATCGCGATGTACGCCCTCTATTTTGTATCGTTATGGCAGTATTTTGGCTATCATTTGCTTATCCAGTTTACCGGGGTACAAAATATACCGAATGAGCTGTACGAAGCAGCCAAAATTGATGGAGCTGAAGGATTCAAAGCAGACCGCTATATTACGCTGCCGCTCATTGTACCTATTTTCAAGATATCAATTGTATTAGCATTTATCGGCTCCCTGCAATCGTTTGATTTGATTTGGGTGATGACGGGTGGAGGACCAGCCCATGCGACGGATACAGTATCTACGTATATGTACAATATGTCCTTTTTATCGATGAAATACGGATATGGCAGTGCATTGGCTTCAATTCTCGTAGTGATTTGCTTGTCATTTACAATTGTGATAAATTTTGTTTTCAAACGAATCGAAAATAAGGTAAGCTAAAGGAGATGGAACTGTTGAATGTCTTGAAGAAAACGGGAGTCTTTTCCTTATTGGCAATCTTGATTGTCACGCAGCTGTATCCACTCTTTTGGCTTCTGACCTATTCGTTGAAGACAAATGAAGAGATATTGAGCTCAAGCTTCTTTGCACTCCCTCAAGTGCCTCAGTGGCACAACTATCAGGAAGCCTATGAATCAGGGAGCTACTTGCGTTATTTAGGAAACAGTGTGCTGGTAACCGGGGTTACGATGATTTTCGTCATTTTATTAAGCTCGATGACTGCTTATGCGATTACACGTTTTCGTTGGCGCTTCGGGGCTGTTGTGCTGACCATGTTTCTAATCGGGATGATGATCCCGATGCAAGCTACACTGCTGCCGCTGATGGTGATGTTTAAAAATGTCCATATTCTGAATACGTATTTCTCACTGATTTTACCCTACATTGCTTTTCAGACACCGATTGCGGTCTTCATCCTATCCGGCTTTATGCGGTCCATTCCCCACGAAATTGAAGAGTCCGCTTACATTGACGGAGCGAGCATTTATCGTATTTTCCGCAGTGTAATCTTACCCATCTCGATTCCGCCTACCATGACGGTATGTATTTTAACTTTCATTAATATCTGGAATGAATACATTATGGCTGCCACCTTTATCTCGTCCGAGAAGCTCAAAACTCTCCCTTTCGGCGTATATACGTTCGTCAGCCAGTATTCTGTGAACTACGGTAATATTGGTGCTTTTCTAGTCATGGGTGCCTTACCGGTCATTATTATTTATTTTGTTCTGTCCGAAAATATCACCAAGGGCATGGTTGCGGGAGCGGTTAAAGGATAGGCGGCCGATGCGAAAGGAGCGCAGGGAGGTATGATGCGCCGTTTTCAATCCATTCAATACCGCTTGTTTGTTCTGTTCCTATTAAGCATGTCGGGCATTGTGCTGGCGGTCAGTCTATTATTTTACAATCGTACTACGGTGCAGTTCCATGATAAGGTCAGCGAGCTGGCGCGTAAAAATGTATCCCAGACGGCAGGACTGTTCGAATTGTTGCTCGGCAGCTATAATAGTCTCTCCAAATCAATCAGCAACAATATGGATTTGGTTCGTCTGTTGACGACGGATAATAGTGATTTACCTGCTGTCAATTACATCAACGAACGTACGATTACGAATATTCTGGGGGCTATCTATTATTCGCGTGAAGATCTGATTGGCATCCATGTCATCACAGACACAGGCAAGGTATATAACTATGGCAATTATATGAATGTCATTGATACTCATTACGAACAGACGGAATGGTATAAGGAAATTCGAAAGTCGGCGGGAAAAATTGCATGGCTGGGCGTGTATCCTCACTCTGTCATTGATCAGGTGGAAACCAGACCCGTGTTTGCGTTTGGACGGCAGCTCTATGATTTGGATGAGCACAAGCCGATTGGTATTGTCCTGTTTGAGGCTGAGCCGGGTTCTGTTTTGTCGGCTCTCCACAATTTGCGGTTAGGTACCAATAGTCAGGTATATCTGCTGGGTCATGAAAATCGAATTGTGTCGGCCACTTCCCCTGATCCGCCACCGGATTTGCGAAATCTAGAGCAGCAGGTGCCAGAGGGGGAAGTTATTGTAAATCGAAGTAATGAGAATGTTGTAATCGCTTCCAAGTTGCCGTTTGCCGACTGGTCTGTGATTAGTGTGACACCTAGTGAGGATCTGAACGTGGAGCTGGTGCAAAATCAAAGGTACCTATTTATCGTGGCACCTATACTTATTATTGTGTCGGCGTTAATTGCGTCCATCGTCTCCAGAAGCATTTCCCTTCCGCTCAAGCGAGTCATTCGGGAGATGAAGCGAGTAGAGACAGGGAATTTCCGCCATACGGTAAACACCAAATCCTATGAAGAAATCAATCAGTTAGCTACTTCCTTTAACCATATGGTAAGACGAATTGCAGAGCTAATCGAGCTGGTGCGTATATCATCGGTCAGTGAAAAAAATGCGGAGCTACACGCGCTACAGACGCAGGTCAATCCACATTTTCTGTATAATACGCTGGATATGATCTATTGGATGCTGGACGAAGAGGGACAGGATCAGCTCGGAGAGGTGATTCTCTCCTTATCCCATATGTTCCGTTACAGTAGCCATTGGGAAGAGGGGGCTGATGTAAGCCTTCGTGAAGAAGTGGAGCAGGTTGGCCACTATCTCACCATTATTCAAGCTCGGCTGGAGGGCAGGGTATCTGTAGACATTAGCATTAATGAACGATGGATGGATATCCGCTTGCCAAAAATGACCTTACAGCCCTTGATTGAAAATGCGGTGAAGCACGGACTGGAGCCTCTTCATGCGAATACAGGTGGCAAGCTGCTCGTCAGAGCGGAGGAATATGAGGGTGTATTGAGCCTGCACATCATCGACAACGGTGCAGGGATGGAGTACGAACGATGGGAGGTGGTCCAGGTCGCTTTGGCAGAACCCGGCAAACAGGCGGGCAGCGGGCAGGCGGGAGGCATCGGCCTGCAAAACCTAAATTTACGGCTACGGCACATGTTCGGAGAAGAGTACGGCCTACGGATCTCTAGCGCACCTGGGGCCGGAACAACAGCCACTGTAAGTGTGCCTCTGCCACAGAAGGAGGAGAAACATGAATATTCTGATAGCTGACGATGAAAGTATGATACGGCAGGGGATTCGGCGTACCATTGGCCAAGCTCTACCCACCTGCGGCATTCATCTCGCTGCTTCCACCGAGGAAGCAGCAGGCATTCTGGCGGAGCATCCTGTAGATATTGTATTAACTGATATCCTGATGCCTGGCATGGATGGTCTGGAATTCATGCGTATTTCTAAGCGAAAGCATCCTCATCTGCAGTGGGTTGTCATTTCGGCCCATTCCGACTTCCATTATGCACAAAGAGCAGTAAAGCTGGGTGCCAAAGACTACCTGTTAAAGCCGATTGGTAAAAGAAAGCTGCTGGAATGCATTGAAATGTTGGCAGCCGAGGCGCTTGTAGCCTCGCAGCAGGCGAACGAGGGTAGGCTTCTCAAATCCAATATGGTTTATTTGCGTGAGGCCGTTTTCCAGCGCTATGCCCTTGGATTGGATACTGGTAAGCTGGATATACAGCCTTTTGTCGAAAATTATCCGGAATTCCATCTCTTCATGGTTCGCATGGAACCTGATCACAAGCAGACACATCTGGAGCATTTTATGATTGAAAATGTACTGTCCGAACTCGTTGAGGCAGGGGGCAGCGGCTTTGTCGTTAGTCTAGACCGCCATAGTCTGCTGGGTATTGCAAGGCTAAGGAGTGAGGCAGAGGCCGCACGGCTAGAGACGTTGCTCGAATCCCATTTGAAGCGTTATGTGAAGGTGCCCCTACAAATTACACGTTCGGGTGTTCATCACAATTTTGCTTCCATACCTGAAGAGGTGGCGCGGCTAAGACGTACGCCAGAGGAGATTGCAGCCGCAGCAACGGATACAGGAGAATGTCTCCGCAAAGGCATGCATACGGTAGATGTGGCGTTGCAATACATTCGGGCTCACTTTACAGAGGAGCTGTCACTTGAAAAAGTGGCCTCAATTGTATTTTTAAATCCGGTGTATTTTAGCCAGTTATTTAAGCAAAAGACGGGACAAGGCTATAAGGATTACGTCATTTCCTTGCGTATGGAGGAGGCGAAGCGGTTGCTCAGTGATCCTCATTTGCGGCTGGCTGATATTTCAGAGCGGATCGGCTATCAGGATATGCGGCATTTTACACAGGTATTCCGGCGCAAATGTGGAATGACTCCAACCGAGTATCGACATCAGGGAGTCAAGTAAGGCGATATCAACGACCGAATGAAGGAAGTTTATCCAGCATCAGACTGTTTCAGGAGTAGAGCGGTAGAGCATCTACTCGGGAACAGTCTTTTTTGTGTTTTCAGCTTGTAGCAGTTCAACCAATTTGCGAGCTGCATTGGATAAATAACGATCCTTGCGCCATACGACGGCAGGCCGTGTGAAGGGGAACGGCTCCTTAATGGAGAGTGTGCGAAATCTGTCCCCGTATTCTTGTCCCAAGCCAGCGTCTGGAATGATGGTAATTCCCATGCCTGTGGAAACGAGCGAGAGAATGGTCGATATTTCAGGACAGTCCAGTACGACGCGCGGAACAAGATGGTGTTCCTGAAATTTGCGTATGACGGTTTCGTATAGTCCGTGTCCCTCTGTTCGGCGTCCCAGCAAGAGGTCATAGTTGGCAGCTTCTTGTAACGTAATTTCCCCACTGGGATGACGATCTGCCCATTCAGACGGAAGTACGGCAACAAAGGAAACGCCCTCCAACTCAATTGAATGGTACGATTTGTCATCTACCGGAAGCAGCAACAGGGCCAGATCCACTTTATTTTGGTGCAGCAGCTCTTCCAGATGATGTGTGTCTCCGTGTCCTATTTTAATGTATACCTCTGGATAATCTTGATGAAAGCGGCTGAGTTGTTCAGTAATCAGAGACATACAGGCGGATGACGTGCCTATAGCAAGTGTGCCGGTTACTTTGTTTTCAAACTCCCCAATTTCTCTACAGGTGTCCTCCATTTCAGCCAATAATCGTTTGGCGCGTGTATACAGTGTATACCCGGCCTCGGTAACTTCCCACTTCTTTCCTTCACGGTAAATCAGCTTTACGCCAAGCTCGTCCTCCATATTTTTGAGTTGTTGACTCAGTGGAGGCTGGGCCATGTTGAGCGTTCTGGCAGCCTTGGTGATTTGCCCATCCTCCACGATGACACAAAAGTAATACAGATGCTTCATATCCATTGGGATTCCTCCTTATTTCTAAACAACGCTTCAATTAGGATACTTTTAAAGTATGTATTACATATATTATATATATTTTTCGTGTGCAGGGAACAGGCGTATAATTTTTGACAGTAATGCATGGGTGAACATAAAACGATGGAGTGGAAGGAGGGGACATATGAAAAAAATGATTGTAGGAATATCGGGAGCGACAGGGTCGATCTTTGGTATCCGTATATTGCAACAATTACGAGAGGCTGGAGTTCAAAGCCATCTGGTACTATCCCCGTGGGCTATTGCGAACATTCCCTATGAGACAGGCTATACGGTGAAGGAAGTGGAGGCAATGGCGGATGCAGTCTACTCGTATAAGGATCAGGCTGCGCGTATTTCCAGCGGCTCCTTTCGGGTAGACGGTATGGTCGTCGCTCCTTGCAGCATGAAGACTCTTGCCTCTATTCGTATCGGTATGGCGGACAACCTGCTCACCCGATCAGCGGATGTGATGCTGAAGGAGCGAAAGAAGCTACTGCTCATGACCAGGGAAACACCATTAAGCAGTATCCATCTGGAAAATATGCTGGAGCTGTCACGTATGGGCGTGATGATCCTGCCGCCGATGCCTGCCTTTTATAATCATCCTGCAAGTATCGAGGAATTGGTAGATCATATTGTTTTTCGCGTATTAGATCAGTTCGGTATCGTCACAGCCGCAGCCAAACGATGGGATGGAATGAAGCAAACTGACTCCAGACTGCACCAGAATTGAGAAATCGAAAGACGAAGGAGAATGAATGATGGCTTATAAAGACTTTCGCGATTTTCTAAACACCTTGGAAAAAGAGGGACAACTACTCACGATCAGCGACGAGGTAAAGCCGGAGCCAGACCTGGCGGCAGCTAACAAAGCATTAAGCAATCTTGGTGATAAGACACCTGCTCTCTTTTTCAACAATATCTATGGATATACGGATGCTCGTATTGCAATGAATGTGATGGGCTCCTGGCCCAATCATGCCCTTATGATGGGAATGCCAAAAAATACGCCGCTGAAGGAGCAGTTTTTTGAGTTCGCCAGACGCTATGAACAATTTCCGGTGCCCGTGAAGCGGGAAGAAACGGCTCCTTTTCATGAAGTCGAGATTACAGAGGATATTAATTTGTTTGATATTTTGCCGTTGTTTCGTTTGAACCAGGGGGACGGAGGATTTTATCTGGACAAAGCGATTTTAGTTTCACGCGATCTGGATGACCCGGACACCTACGGTAAGCAAAATGTCGGCTTGTACCGGATGCAGGTGAAAGGAAAGAACCGTTTGGGCATCCAGCCTGTACCACAGCATGATATTGCGATCCATATCCGTCAGGCTGAGGAACGCGGCGAAAATCTGAAGGTGGCTATTGCCCTCGGATGTGAGCCTGTTATTACAACGGCTGCTTCTACACCGCTGCTGTACGATCAATCCGAATATGAGATGGCTGGGGCCATTCAGGGTGAGCCTTATCGTGTGGTCAAAGCGAAGGACGCAGATCTGGATCTGCCTTGGGGAGCCGAGGTCATTTTGGAGGGCGAAGTGTTGGCAGGTGAACGTGAGTATGAAGGTCCATTCGGTGAATTCACAGGTCACTATTCCGGCGGTCGCGCGATGCCAGTCATCCAGATTAATCGTGTATATCACCGCAAACAGCCTATCTTTGAGCATCTGTACATCGGGATGCCTTGGACGGAAACGGATTATATGATCGGTGTGAATACAAGTGTACCGTTGTTTCAGCAGCTTAAGGATGCTTTTCCTAATGAAATCGTAGCCGTTAATGCTATGTATACGCATGGGCTGGTCGCTATTATTTCCACGAAAACCCGGTATGGCGGCTTTGCGAAGGCTGTGGGAATGCGTGCGTTAACGACTCCGCATGGATTGGGGTATTGCAAGCTGGTGATTGTGGTGGACGAGGGGGTCGATCCGTTCAATCTGCCGCAAGTCATGTGGGCTTTATCCACCAAGCTTCATCCAAAGCATGATGCTGTCATTGTTCCTGGCTTGTCTATTTTACCGCTTGACCCCGGCTCTGATCCGGCAGGTATGACGCACAAAATGATACTGGATGCGACGACACCTGTAGCACCGGATATTAGAGGCCATTACTCGCAGCCGCTCGATTCCCCGCTGGGTGTAGCGGAATGGGAGAAAAAGTTGAGCCAAATGCTTCGCTAAATATTTTAAAAAAACAAAGAAAGATTAAAGGAGTGCTGACAGATGCATATTTGTCCCCGTTGTGAGTCCAATCGTTCAGAAGTTGTTTCCCATTCGCCGGTTAAAGATGCCTGGGAGGTTTTGTTGTGCCCTGTATGCCTGTTCACATGGCGAACCTCAGAACCGGATAGCATTACGGATCCAGCAAAGTATAAATCGGCGTTCAAGGTAAACCCCAAAGATATTCCGAATGCTGCTCATGTTCCTCCTATTCCAGAGCGGTTATAGGGTCGTTCGTAAGTAGCCGTAAATTATGGTACTTTGAAGTTATAGGCCAAAAGTAAAGGGGATTATACTTCATGCAGACACCAAGGATCGGTAAGGAACTGTTCACGCTACTGGACGGCAAGGCATTGGAGAACAAGCAGCATGAAGCCATGATGCTGCTGACGGTCACGGAAGATCAGTGGCCGCACATAGCGATGATTAGTGTGGGCGAAGTTGTAGCGCTGGACGAGGGGAATTTGCGTCTGGCCCTATGGCCGGGTACAACCACGACGGGCAACATGATCCGCACTGGGAAGGCGACGCTTGCGGTGTTTACCGGGGGGAAGGCGCATTATGTGCGGTTGTCACTGGAACATCTGCCTGCTTTGCCCGGAGCCAAGCATGTACGTGAGCGATTTGCGGCTCATGTTTTTGCAGCCAGAGAGGATTCGGCCCAATATGCGGATATTTTGACAGGTGTCACGGTTCGTCTCAAGGAACCGGAATCGGTGATTCATCGCTGGAAGGAAACGGTGGCTGAGCTGTTAATGTAAAGCCATCTGATTATGATAAATAATCTATGTATTTACCAAGTTTACCGTTAAAATAAATGCGAGGGAATAAGCGCTTACAAGAAATCACGCTGAACTTGTTGGAACAAGAATTAGAGCGCGAGGGGAAGCTTGTTTCTTTTGAAGGAAAAATAGGAGGGATGAATATGTCTCGTTTTGACAAGGTAGATCAGCTATTGCAACAATTTATAGTAAATGGGCCGGCAGGTTGCGGTTGTGCCATTGCCCAGAATGGTGAAGTGTTGTATGAAGGGTATCATGGATATGCTGATCTGGAAGCCGGAAAGCCAATCACTGAGGATACAGTGTATCGCTTGTTTTCCATGACAAAGGTTGTTGTCTGTGCGGCTGCACTTATGCTGTACGAACGTGGGCAATTTTTGTTGAATGAACCCTTGTATGAATATTTTCCCGAATATCGTAATGCGCATGTATTCAAAACCGCTCCTAACGGATACACCTACGTGGATAAGGAAGAGAATCCCATTTTAATTAAGCATATATTCAATATGAGTATGGGTCTTCCTTACGCTTCCGAGTCTTCAGAAACAGGAAAAGCTATGCAGAAGGCCATTGCAGGATTAAAGGAAAAGCAGGGGAAATATGACCTACGCACAGAAATTGAAGCGCTTTCTGAAGTTCCACTTGCGTTTGAGCCCGGAACACGCTGGTTATACGGATATGGTCATGATTTTGTTGCAGGCCTTATTGAAGTGATTTCAGGTAAATCAGTAGGACAATTTTTAAAGGATGAAATCTTTGATCCACTTGGAATGAACAATACAGGTTACCGTTATCGTGGAGATATTGAATCGCGGATGGCCTCCATGTATCAACGGAAAGACGCCGGAAAACTTGAAAAAATGGAGGGTTTCCTGGATGAATATCATCAGCCAGATGCTATATATGAAGGCGGAGGCGCAGGTTTATATTCGACAGTCAAAGATTACCTCACATTTGCACAAATGATGTCAAATGGCGGCACGGTAAACGGTGTGAACTTATTGGGGAGAAAAACCATTGATTTAATGCGCACCAATCATCTGAATACAGCTCAACTATCGGATTTCACCAATTCATACCATACAGGTTATGGCTATGGACTTGGTGTGCGCACGTTAATGGATAAAGCGGTTGGGCATGCAAACAGCTCGATTGGAGAATTTGGCTGGACGGGAATGGCAGGCACCTGGGTTTCTATAGATCCGAGCGAACAATTCTCCGTCGTATATATGCATCAGCTCGATCCCAATATGGAAGAGTACCATCATTTGAGAGTTCGCGCGGCAGCTTATAGCTGTTTATAAATGCGGGATTGTGGATCTGTTGTGAAAACTCTTCACTATGGCCCTGAAGATACACAAATTGTAATGTCTAAATCTTTATCAGAAATGATCTAGTTAATAAGGACCAAATTTCCCTTGAAGCCTAAACTATTCTTTTCCATATGACGACATAAAACGTAGGTATAAGGATTTTGCGAAATCCTTAATTTAAGTTTTGAAATGGGAGGGAATTAGATTTTGAAGAATAGATGGTCCGGTTTTCTGGCGTTGGTCATCCTGATTTCAAGTTTTACATCATATGCAGGGTTTGCATCTGCAGCAGAAGCAGTGCTTTCCAAGATTGTCCTTTCGTCTAACGAGGTAACTTTGCAACAGGGGGATACAGCTGCATTGACGGCTACGGCTGTTTTTAGTGATGGGACAACCTCAAATGTAACCGTAAGCACGGATTGGAAAAGTGATAACACAGCTATTGCTACTGTGTATAATGGTACAGTTTCGGCCAAGGCTGAAGGGGAAGCCACCGTGGTTGCGACCTATAAAGATAAGGTACAATCGGTTCAGGTACATGTAACGAAAAAGGTTAAGGCGCTGACATCTAGTGTACAAAGCCTGAACTTGCGTTCAAGCGGTACAGGACAGGTTGATTTGACAGCGACATACAGTGATAATACAACAGCTCAGGTTTCGGGTGATGCTACTTGGACCTCGGATAATCAAAAGGTTGCAACTGTAGTTAACGGTTTGGTTACCGCTCAGGGAGCAGGTACAGCCAATATTAAGGCCGTATATGGTCAGCAGACCGTAACCATTGCTGTACAGGTAGAGCAAGTTAAACGTCTTGATGTCAGTTCATCAGAGGTTTCTCTTTTGCTGAAGGATACTGAGAAGGTTAAACTTTCAGCGACGTTCCCGGATGGATCGGTACAGGACGTGACAGAGTCCGCTGAGTGGAGCTCCAGCAATGCAGCTGTGGCGGATGTACTGAAAGGCACCATTACCGGCTATAGCGCGGGAAAGGCGACAATTACAGGTAAATATGGCACGATGTCCGCTACGATTTCGGTGGATGTCGATCAAACGAATAAGCTGAAAGCCAGCGAATCCAATATTTTTCTCCGTCTGGATGAATCTAAAAAAATACAGGTTTCTGCTGTTTACCCGGATGGAACAGTAACGGATATCACGGATAAAGCTACTTGGGCATCAAGCGATGAAAAAATTGCAACGGTGAATAAAGGAACGATTATGGCCATCGGTGCGGGTTCGGCAACGGTGACCGCTAAGTATGGAGATAAGACCGTTTCGATCAAGACAGATGTCGAAACCTCTAGATTTCTGGATTTGAGCGAGGACAAGCTGAGCTTGAATGCCAAGGAATCCAAAAAGCTCAAGCTGACCGCAACGTACGTAACAGGTACGGAAGAAGATATCACAAGTAAGGCAGAGTGGAAGTCCAGCAATGAAGATATCGCTTTTGTCAGCGCGGGGGAAGTCACAGGTTATAAAACAGGTGAGGCTACCATCACCGCTTCTTATGGCGGCAAAACAGCTACAGCTACGGTATCCGTAAATGTACCCGGGGATCTGTCTCTGTCCTCCAAAACGGCAACAATTGATATTAATGAGGACTATACTGCAACTTTGACGGCTACTTATGCGGATGGGCGTAAGGAAGATGTAACACAGGATGCAGAATGGGCTTCAAGCGCGGAAGATATTGCCTCTGTGTCCAAAGGGACGATTACGGGTAAATCTGCTGGTAAAGCGGTTATTACAGCGACCTATAATGGCAAAAAACTAACAATTAACGTACAAGTGGGCCTTGTAGACCGTCTGGAAACAGACTCGCGTGTAATTGCGCTTGGTGCTCAGGAAACGAAGCAGCTGAAAGTAACAGGAGTTAAGAGTGGTGGTACAAAAACAGATGTAACCAAGGATGCCACCTGGACAACTAGCAATGTAAAAGTGGTTGAAGTTAGCGAAGGTTTGATCAAAGCGAATGGTAGTGGTAAGGCAACTGTGACTGCTTCATATGGCAAGCAAAACATTACGTTTACGGTAGAAGTGGACGTAGCGCAAAAGATTGAAGCGGATGCAATCGCGCTATCGCTCAAATCTGGAGATCAAAAAACCATCGCGATTGTGGTTAAATCGAGCGATGGTAAAGAAAAGGATGTTACAACCCAAGCTGAATGGAAAACGTCCAATTATAAGGTAGCCACTGTTAAAAAGGGTCAGGTTACCGCGGTCAGCTACGGTAAAGCTAACATTCAGGCGAAGTTCGGCGGGAAGATCATCAGCGTACCTGTAGATGTTGATACGCTTAAATATTTGCAAACAGACGAAGTCGCCTTGAATTTGAAGGCAGGACAGCTGGCTAAGGTTACGGCTACAGCCACGTATAAGGATGAGTCGGAGAAGGATGTTTCCAAACCGGCTGTCTGGTCCTCGTCCAGAATTATTGTGGCGACCGTCAAAGACGGTAACATTAAGGCACAGGGCAAGGGCAAAGCAGTAATTACTGTGAAATATGCAGGTAAAATGACGAAGATACAGGTAACCGTTCAGTAATCTGTAACCCGACTAAAAAGAAAAAGAGCAAGCATACGTCCAGCGACGATATGCTTGCTCTTTTCTTTATAAGGGCGAATTCTCTTTCCCTAGGACAATGTAGGGGAGAGGTAGTCGCCTTGTTTTATAGAGGAAAAGTAATTGGTTTAAAGCTTAGAAATTACGACTTATTCTTCTTGATTGATGCGTTGCGTGTAAGTGATTCGGTCAAACGCTTGCCAGTCGGCGTCTGAGCCAAGCCGCCTTTGGCGGTCTCGCGGTGCTTCGACGGCATCGCGCTGCCGACTTCAAGCATCACGTCAATGACTTCGTCAGACGGAATAGCGCTGCGCACACCCGCCAAAGCCATGTCCGCTGCGGCAAGCGCAGTCACGGCTCCCAGCCCGTTGCGCACGATGCACGGAATCTCCACGAGTCCGGCGACGGGGTCGCAAATCAGGCCGAGCGTGTTCTTAAGAGCGAGGCCCACGGCGTGAACAGCTTGTTCAGGCGTACCACCGCGCAGCTCGACCATAGCGCCAGCGGCCATCCCGATAGCTGAGCCAATCTCAGCCTGACAGCCTCCCTCCGCGCCAGAAATGAAGGAGTTGTTGGCGATCACGTAGCCAATGGCTCCAGCGGCGAATAGGCCGTTCACCATATGCTCATCATCCCAGCCGAACCGTTCCTGCGCACTGATGAACACACCAGGGATAACCCCACATGAGCCTGCGGTAGGAGTGGCGACAATGCGACCCATAGATGCATTAACCTCCGACACGGAGAGGGCATAAGCCATGGCGAGCGCGGAGGCATCACCGGAGCAGGTCTCCCCTGACCGCAGATACTCGGCCAGGCGCTTGCCGTCGCCGCCCGTCAATCCACTGCGGGATACGGTGGCTTGTGTCTGACCGCGATGAACGGCTTCCTTCATGATTTCATAATAATCAGACATTTGGCGAAAGATTTCTTCCTCCGTTGTATTCGTTTCTTGTACCTGCTCTTGAATCATCAAGCGGCCAATCGTGGTGGATTCTTCAGCGCATAAAGCGCTGATCTCATGCAGATGGCTAAACCGCATCGGATTCAGCTCCTTTTTTCAAATTAATCATCTTAATTTCATACATATGAGGTAAAGAACGCAGTTCCGCAATCAGTTCAGCTGGAGCAGAACTGTCCGTTTCAATGGCGGTGAGTGCTTCACCATCCCGGCCTTTGCGATCTACGTGCATATAGGCAATGTTAATGTGGGCCGCGCCCAGCGCTGAAGTTATTGCGCCCAATGTACCGGGCTTATCCGAGTGGAGAAGCACCAGCGTAGGCAGCTCCCCGGTCAGATTGACCCGGAATTCGTTGAGTTGCTGGACATGGATGCTGCCGCCGCCGATGGAGGAGCCCAGCAGTGTGCGCTGATCCTCGCCCTTCCACAACTCGAAACGGACGGTGTTCGGATGAGGAGCGGGGAGTCCACTGACGGCGAATTCCACGGTCATCCCGGCTTGCTCGGCCCATTGCTCGGCATCTGGAATCCGGTGATCGTCCGTATCGTAATTAAGCAGTCCTGCGATGAGCGCCAGATCCGTACCGTGTCCTTTATACGTATCGGCAAAGGAGCCGTACAGTGTCATACGGGCACGGTCAGGCTGCGCCCCGAGCCAGTGCCGGGCAACGCGTGCGAGTCGCACCGCGCCTGCGGTGTGTGAACTGGAAGGTCCGGTCATGGCCGGGCCGATAATAGAAAATACATCTTTGAAACGCATGGTGTGGCCCCCTGTATGTTCTAATACCATACTATATGGTATTTCCGCGTCTTTGCGCGGTTATGACGGTTCCTAATGCTGACGCACAATGTGAGCACAAAAAAGGACAGGATAAGGAAGTTTCCCTTATCTCTGTCCTCGTTACCTGAGAGTTTCGTGCGGTGTTCTTACCGCCTTACCCCTTGGGTGGCTTGCGCTCTCTCCAGAGTTGCGTCAGATGACGATACATGGACCTGAGAGATTATCCGCCAGCCGGGTGCTGGCGTCTTGCTCCTTCGGTGCCGCCAGAGTGTAAGCCCCCTGGACAGACTCTCCCGTCATCTTCATTCGCGTATACCGTTCTACATGTCTTTCTTAGCGTAATGTATGACGTGCTCGGTGTCAATCACAGGGTTTAATTTTTACATAAACAGGTGCATTTCCAATAAAAAAGATTAAAGTTTACATAATTATGGATGAAATCAGGAAGGAATTAGAAGATTGGCGGCTAATCTGATAGAGGACAAGTACATTTATGGAAATCATAGGAGGGATATTGACGTATGGTAAAAGGCTTGCGGTTCACAGGTTCACGCTTAAAAGGGATGCTGCATCTAGCAGCGATCGTTTCACTGCTGATCGGGATCTTCGTTCCGTTCGGTCAGGTCAAGGCAGAGGGAGCATTGACAGTAGCCGAAGCACTTCAGGGCCAAAGCAGTGGAGGTACGGTGACGGTAGAAGGTTATATCGTCGGACATGCTACCGGATCGAAAACGGCTAACTTTTCTTCTCCGTTTGCGAATGATTTTAACGTACTGATTGCCGACCAGGCCAATGAACGTAGCACGTCTAATCTATTGGATGTACAGCTGACATCCGCGTACAGAGGGCAATTTGGGCTAACAGGCCATCCTGAGCTGATTGGCAGCAAAATCCGTGTGACGGGTACACTCGGCGCCTACAATAATTTTGGTGGAGTGAAAAGCCCAAGCGCTGTTGAACTGGTGAACGGAAGCGAGCCGGGGGAACCAGGTGAACCTGGTGAACCTGAACCTGGCAACCCGGGTCAACCCGGTACTACATTGCCGGATGGAAAAGGCAAAAAGGTGCTGTTCGATAATACGCACGCACAGACCGCTGGTGCAGCAGATTGGGTCATTGAAGGCGCCTTCTCCGACTTTGCCAATGGACTGCGTAATGTAGGCTTTACGGTAGACCCATTAAATCGTCCCATTCCTTTTACTTATGGAGAGCAGGCCATAACCTATGACAAGCTGCGCCAATATGATGTGTTCATTATTGGTGAAGCGAATGTTGCCTTTAAGGCATCCGAGCAGGCTGCCCTGCTGCAATACGTGAATAACGGAGGGAGCGTCTTCTTCATCTCCGATCATTATAATGCAGATCGTAACAAAAACCGTTGGGATTCCTCCGAGGTTATGAATGGCTACCGTCGTGGAGCCTATACTAATCCGGCCAAAGGCATGACTGCAGAAGAGGCTGCATCACCGGCAATGCAAGGATTAACAAGCTCCGATTGGCTGGCGGCCAACTTTGGCGTTCGTTTCCGTTACAATGCGCTCGGTGATGTGAATGCTACCGACATTGTAGCCGCAGATCAATCTTTCGGTATTACCAAGGGTGTGCGCTCGATTGCCATGCATGCAGGATCTACGCTGGCTATTATTGATCCTACCAAGGCTAAAGGCATTGCTTACATCCCTTCAGGCACGAAAAAATGGGGTAATGCGGTAGATCAGGGGGTTTATAACGGCGGGGGCCGTGCGGAAGGACCTTATGCCGCTATCTCCAAGGTAGGCCAAGGCAAGGCAGCATTCATCGGTGATTCTTCCCCTGTAGAAGATGCTACACCGAAATATGTGCGTGAGGAAAACGGACAGTCGAAGAAGACATATGATGGCTTCAAAGAAGTGGATGATTCAACCTTCCTGGTGCAAACGGTTCAATGGCTTGCATGGAAGCAGGACTACACGAAATTGTCCGATGTGGCAGGTTTGACTCTGGATCAACCAACGAAGCTTCTGCCATTCGAAGAGCCTGCGGCGTCCACGGAACCACAGCCTGAGCCTTGGTCTGCTCCGGCAGCAGGCTACAAATGGTACGATCCTAGAACATTCAAGTCTGGCTCCTATGGAGCGGCTTCGTAAATTATATTGTCAGGAGCTCAATGTGAGCTTGGGTTAGTTAGTCGTTTGATCCCTGCTGAGGGATCAGGCGACTTTTTTTGTGATGAAAATTAACCTGTGGTTGGTTATTTCATTACATTTTGTGCCAGAAAGGCCGCACTATTGCTGGATCATTGATTTTTTAAATGATGTTGATAGCATAATCTTAATTGATATATCCATATACTGGTGATAGGATGTATTCAAATTATTCCGACAAAAACGGTATGTAATGTTCATGAGAGGTTTTAAACATCAAACATGGTGAGAATAAGCGGGACAAGACCATGGAGAATGGAGGAAGCGCGCATTGAATACCGAACCTGTGTTGGAAATTAAAGGATTATCCGTATCTTTTCGCATCCAGGATCAATATCACCCCGCAGTCGACCATCTGGATCTGACGGTCAACCCCAATGAAGTGCTGGCTGTAGTCGGAGAATCCGGCTGTGGCAAAAGCGCGTTAGCGCTTTCGATCCCGCAACTGCATGACATGGAACGCACGCGTGTAGAGGGGGAGGTCTTTTTTAAAGGAACGGACTTGAACCGTCTTTCCTCAGGGCAAATGAATAAAATCCGCGGAGCGGGAATTGGCATGATCTTTCAGGACCCGTTGACAGCACTCAACCCGTTGATGAGCATTGGCAAGCAGATTGAGGAAAATCTTGATTATCATACGTCACTATCTACGAAGCAAAAAAGGGAACGTGTGCTGGAGCTGCTGGAAAGTGTAGATATACCGAATCCAGTGCGTGTGTATGATCAGTATCCGCATGAACTGTCAGGAGGGATGCGGCAGCGTGTGATGATCGCGATTGCCATAGCTTGCCGACCTTCTCTTATTATTGCAGATGAGCCGACGACTGCGCTCGATGTAACGATCCAATCGCAAATTCTCGACTTGCTCAAACAACTTCAACAGGAGACTGGGAGCGGTATTATCCTGATTACGCACGATCTTGGTGTTGTGGCAGAAGTAGCCGACCGCGTGGTGGTCATGTATGCCGGAGAAATCGTGGAGAGCGCTGATGTTTTTGAATTATTCAGGCATCCACAGCATCCGTATACGCGTTCTTTGCTTGCTTCCATGCCGGGATCGCATACCAAGGGGGAATCACTGCATGTCATCGGCGGCATTGTTCCCTCATTACAAGATATCCCCCGCAATAGCTGCCGCTTTGCTCCACGTATTCCCTGGATTCAGCAGAGGGTGCATGAAGACCATCCCCAATTAAATGAAATTTCCCCTGGACATTGGGTCCGTTGTACATGTTATCAGCATTTTCATTTTGAAGACGAGGCAAAGGGGGAGGCTGCTCATGGCACTACTGGAGTTAAATGATTTGAGGGTGCACTATCCGGTGCGCGGTGGTTTCTTCCAGCGTGTTATCGATCAGGTGAAAGCAGTGGATGGCGTGTCGATCAGCATTGAGGCAGGCCAGACCTACGGGCTGGTGGGGGAATCTGGCTGTGGGAAAACGACGACAGGCAGGACGATCATCGGTCTAAATAAGCTGACGAGCGGACGGATTTTGTTTAAAGGAAAGGACCTTGCAGCTCTAAGTAGTAACAATCGTCATCCATTGCGTAGAGATATTCAGATGATTTTTCAGGACCCATACTCTTCGCTTAACCCGCGTAAGCGCGTATTGGATGTCATTGCTGAACCGCTGCGAAATTTTGAAAGGCTGAGTAGTGAGGAAGAACGGAGAAAAGTACAGACGTTGCTGGAAAAGGTCGGCTTGAACGCCGATGCAGCCTATAAATATCCGCATGAATTTTCCGGGGGGCAACGACAGCGGATCGGGATCGCGCGTGCGCTGACATTAAACCCCAAGCTGATCATTGCTGATGAGCCAGTGTCAGCACTGGACGTTTCCGTGCAGGCACAGGTGCTTAATTTTATGAAGGATGTGCAGCAGGAATTTAATTTGACGTATTTGTTCATCAGCCATGATTTAGGTATTATCCGCCATATGTGCGACCAAATCGGTATTATGTATCGGGGCCGTCTAGTGGAGCAGGGGAGCGAGCAAGATATTTATGAGCGTCCACAGCATCTGTATACCCAGCGCCTCATTGCAACCATTCCCAATATTGATCCTACAAAACGGCTGGAAAATGCTCGAAAAAGGCGAATGCTTTTATCCTCCTACAAAACAGAGCTACCCAAACATCTAGACGCGAGTGGAAAACCGTTTGCACTAAAATCAGTAAGTCCATCCCATCAAGTCGCACTACCATAAGGGGGGTACAGAAATGTGGAAATTTACACTGCGTCGGCTGCTGGTTATGATCCCTCAACTTTTTGCACTGAGCGTGCTTATATTTTTCCTGGCTAAGGCTATGCCGGGGGATGCCCTGACAGGACTTATTACTTCGACACCCAATCTGAATCCGGCCGCACTGGAAGAGCAGCGACAAAGACTGGGACTGAATGACCCGGTGTGGATGCAGTATGGGAACTGGCTCGTCCAGCTTGCTCACGGGGATCTGGGCAAATCTTATGTACATAAAATTAGCGTTACCGATCTGATTGGCAGCCGTCTGGGGAACACGTTCTTTCTGGGCGTAGTCATTCTGGTTCTGACGTATCTGATCGCCATCCCGCTCGGCGTACTCAGCGGTCGTTATCAGCATAGTCTGCTGGACAAAACCGTAGTGGGCTATACCTATCTCAGCTTTGCGACACCTCTATTTATACTCGCGTTGTTGCTGCTGTACGTATTCGGATTCAGGCTCGGCTGGTTTCCAACCAGCGGCAGTGTGGATGTAGGCGTGGAGCCGGGGACATGGGCATATTACGTGAACAAGTCGTATCATCTCATTTTACCGGCGGTTACAGGCGCATTGCTCAGTACAACGGCTACGATTCAGTATTTGCGCAATGAGGTCATTGACACAAGACTGAAGGATTTTGTGAAAACAGCGCGTTCCAAAGGGGTACCCGAAGGTAAAATTTATTCCCGCCATATTTTCAAAAACTCTCTATTGCCGATTGCTGCCTTTTTGGGCTATGACCTGACGGGAGTAATTGCAGGCAATATTTTTCTTGAATCTATTTTCGGTTATCCGGGGTTGGGCCAATTATTTCTCCAGTCCATCACTCAACGGGATTTTTCAGTCGTGAACGCGCTGGTCATGATCTCTGGCTTCTTGGCGCTATTAGGAACTCTTTTATCTGATGTCATCCTAAGCAAAGTCGATCCCCGCATTCGAATTGAATAGCGAACAAGTCTAGAGAAAGGGAGGGATTATGGTGTCTATACAGGTGGAGGAGGTCTTCACGCCGGAAATCATTCATAAATCACCATCCAGTTGGTCTGTACTGCGTCGTGAGCTGGTGCGTGACAAAATGTCCTTGGTTTCCATTGGTTTTGTAATTCTGTTCTTGATCTTTATATATGCCTCTGTCCTGTTTGTAAATCAGGATGTAGTCACGACGGTCGATTTGGGCGCGATCCGTGAAGCTCCAGGCTCAGTGCATTGGCTGGGGACAGATCGAGCGGGCAGGGATATTTTCGGTCAGCTGGTCATTGGAGCCCGCAATTCCTTCACCATCGGCTTTACGATTACATTGTTATCCGCGGCTATTGGCTTAACGTTAGGTTTGCTGGCTGGTTTTTATGGGGGACTGGTCGATAACATCATCATGCGAATCATTGATTTTATTCTGGTGCTTCCGTTTTTGATGCTGGTCATCGTATTTGTCAGCATTGTACCCAAAAGCGGCATAGGGTCCTTTATTTTCATTATGACTGCCTTTTTATGGATTGGGAAAGCACGTCTGATTCGAGCCAAGGTGTTGTCGGAGCGCGAACTGGATTATGTGCAGGCTTCCAAAACCCTTGGCACACCCAATTGGAAAATCATCTGGTTTGGCGTGCTGCCCAATCTTAGCTCGGTCGTGATCGTCAACCTGACCCTCAGCCTCGCGGGAAATATCGGGATTGAGACCGGGCTTTCTTATCTCGGCTTTGGCTTACCGGAATCTACTCCAAGCTTGGGTACACTGGTGAGTTATGCCAATGACCCGGATGTTTTGCAGAATAGCTGGTGGATGTGGTTGCCTGCATCACTGCTTATTTTGGTGTTAATGCTGGCGATTAACTTTATTGGTCAGGCGCTCAAACGCGCCACGGATGCCAGACAACGATTGGGTTAACCGAAGTTCAAGGATAAGGACAATAACAAGGAGGGATTTACAATGGTTAAACGCTGGAAAAAAGGGATTCTGCCTGTTCTATCTGCAATTTTGGTGCTTTCACTGGCCGCATGCAGCGGTTCGCCTTCCGCTTCAAATGGAGGGAAATCGTCTGACGGTACAGGCGGCTCAGGGTCCGACAGCAAGCAGGTGAATGCGACAGCGCTGGCGAAGGCGATCAAGAACGATAAGGCGCCGATTAAGGGTGGCACCATCAATTATGCACTCGTGTCTGATACCCCTTTTGAAGGTATTCTGAATCCTGTATTTTATGATGGCAATCCTGATTTTGAAGTCTTCCAGTTTTTCTACCCTTCTATGTTTTCGATTGACTCCAATCTAAATATTGACGATAAAGGGGCGGCGACGATTTCCTTTTCCCCAGACAATAAGGCTGTGACTGTCAAAATTGATCCCAAGCTGAACTGGACGGATGGTAATCCCGTAACGGCAGAGGACTATGCTTTTTCCTATGAAGTGATTGGTCATAAAGACTACGAAGGTCCGCGTTATGATAGCTTTATGACCAACATTGTGGGCATGGAGGATTATCACGCGGGTAAGGCCAAAACCATTTCTGGCATCAAGGTGCTGAATGAGAAAGAGGTTACCATTCATTTCAAGGAACCTAATCCTTCGGTGAAATCGGGACTTTGGTCTACACCACTGGAGAAAAAGGTATTTCAGAATATTCCCGTGAAAGATATGGCCGGATCTGATCCTGTTCGTAAAAATCCGATTGGCTATGGGCCATTCAAAATTAAATCTATGGTCACAGGTGAATCTGTGGAATTCGTCAAAAATGAAGATTATTTCCGCGGTGCGCCCAAGTTAGATGGCCTTCATCTGAAGGTGGTGAACCCGAATGTCATTACCGAGGCGCTGAAAAGTGGAGAAGTCGACTGGGCCAGCTATCCAACCACCCGTTACAATGAGGCCAGCAATCCGAAAAATGTACAGTTTCTCGGTCAGGAGGAATTATCTTATAGCTATGTAGGCTTTAAGATGGGCAAATTCGATCAGGCCAAGAATCTAAATATCATGGACCCGAACGCCAAGCTGGCGAACAAGTCATTGCGTCAGGCCCTCGGCTATGCGCTGAATAATGAGCAGGTCGGCAAGCAGCTCTATCATGGACTTCGGATTCCAGCAACATCCCTGGTTCCGCCTGCCTTTAAGGGATATCATGATGTGAATGCGAAGGGCATTGCGTATGATCCAGACAAGGCGAAAAAGCTGCTGGACGAGGCAGGATATGTGGATACCAATGGAGATGGATACCGTGAGGACCCTAAGGGCAAGGAACTGGTACTCCATTATGCAGCAATGAGCGGGGATGCGACAGCCGAATCGCTGGCGAAGTTTTATTTGCAAAATTGGAAGGATGTCGGACTTCATGTCGAGCTGGTGGACGGTCGTCTGCTTGAGTTCAATTCTTTCTATGACCGTGTGCAAAAGGATGACCCCGGCATTGATATTTTTGGCGGCGCATGGAGTACAGGTACAGATGTAAACCCTAGTGGGCTGTATGGACGCGGAGCCAGCTTTAACTACTCGCGCTTTACCAGTGAAGAGAATGATAAGCTGTTGCGGGAAGGGGTGTCTGTGAAAGCCTTTGACGACAATTATCGTAAAGATATATACAATCAGTGGCAGGCGTATATGAGCGAGGAGGCACCCATCGTACCGACGTTATTCCGTTACTCGTTAGAGGCAGTGAATAATCGGGTAGCCAATTACGATATTACTCGTGGCAAGGAGTATGATGCAGACACGTTTGCGAATATTACGTTGACTGCGGAAAAAGCCGAAGTAGCCCAATAATCTAAAAAAGCGCAATAACCTGAAGAAGCGCGAACCGGATTGATCCGATCTTGCGCTTCTTTTGACCTTTTCATGCAATCATTCTGGGGATTCTCGAAGGGGGAGAAGGAAGACGGAAATACGTCAGCTTCAATACTTCATTGCCGTATGCGAGGAACTACATTTTACGAAAGCTTCGGAAAAGATCGGAATCTCCCAACCCACGCTTAGCTTGCAAATTAAGGCGCTGGAGGAGGAATTGGGCATGACGCTTTTTGACCGTGCAGGCAAGAAAATTAAAATGACAGATGCCGGGAAATTGTTGCTGCAACACAGTGCACATGCGCTCAAGGATTTACAGCAAGCAAAGGCTTCCATTGAGGAGTTGCGTACCGAGCAACGCGGGAGTTTGCGGATTGGTATTGCATTATCGGAGCTGGAGGAACCATTGCAAGAAATGCTTATCCATTTTCATCAGTCATTTCCTAGAGTCAGCCTGCACATCCATCCATCATTTGATGTAACAGAACAGCTGCTGGATAACCGAATGGATGTTGGCATTACGCTGCATTCGGGTACGGATGAAAGGCTTGTCCAGCTTCCTCTTCGTACGGAGAACTACTGTCTTGTTGTTCCGGTAGAGCATGTGTTTTCCAACCGTTCTTCCATTACGCTGGACGAATTGAGGCATGTATCGTGGGCGATGCAGCCAGAGTGTCATCCCGGCAGGAAGCTGATTGAGAAGTGCTTCCGGGATCGCGGGTATCCCTTTGCAACCGTCTTGGAGACAAATTCCATACCTTCAATCCTGCACTGGGTGCAGGAGGGACTTGCCGTAACCCTGCAGACGGAGTCCCTTGCGGCAGAATTGGATCGCTCACAATTTTGCACTGTACCTATTTTGTGCGGCGTGCTCCAGGGTCAGCTAGAGTTGATTTATCGGTCTGGCCGTTATCAGGGAGAAGCATTGAAGCGATTAATTGAAAAGATACAAGCTGTACTAACAGTGCGTTCCAACTAGTGGCAACGCTGATGAGTATCACGAACTTTAATGTGTACGAACTTCCAGCCTGCGTGCAATCAGTGACATACTGTAATTGACAGCAAAGTACAGGAAAGCTGCGAACAGCAGGGCTGGAATGACAAAGGATTGATTTTGCCCACCGACAATCTGAATGTTATGCGTCAGCTCCGGCAAACTGATAATGACAGCCAGTGAGGTATCCTTGAATAGGGAAATGAACTGGCTGACAATCGGGGGCACCATGCGACGAAGCGCTTGGGGCAGAATGATATGCCATAAGGTTTGAGAGTAGCTTAGACCGGAGGAACGTGCGGCTTCCACCTGTCCTTTATGGACCGAATTCAGACCGCTGCGCACAATCTCGGCGATCATGGCTCCCTCGAAGATCGACAGGCCTGTAATGGCTGCCCACTTGAGGGAAATCGACAATCCGATGGATGGTAAAACCATACCGATGAAGAAAATAATGAGCAATAATGGAAGATTGCGAATGAGATCAATGATAAAGGCTGCAACCTGTGAAATGACAGGTAAGCGAGTATAGCGCAGGATGCCGAATAAGATACCGAGAACGAAGCTGAACACGATAGAGTAAATAGCAACCTCCAGCGTGAGCAGGAAGCCCTCCAGTATAAAACGCACATTAGGCCATACAAACAATCCACCGAAATCCATACGGGCTTCCCTCCTTAGGATGTTTTGGACAGACGCCGTTCCATATATAGTACAAGAAAGCTAAGCGGAACCGTCAAGATAAGATACAACAGCGCCGTGATGGCGTAGACTGTGATGGGCAGGAAGGTATCCGAGTTAATGAGGTCCGAGTAATACATTAGGTCCAGTCCGGCCACAATAGCCAGCACGGAAGAGTTTTTGACCAGATTAATGAATTGGTTGCCGATCGCAGGCAGTACAATTTTGATGGCTTGCGGTAAAATAATGCTGATCATCGTCTGGTTGTAACTCAACCCGGAGGACCTTGCCGCTTCAAATTGCCCCTTGGGCACAGATTGAATGCCGGCACGTATGGCTTCAGCAATAAAGGAGGCTGTGTATACGGTCAATCCAAGCGTTCCAGATACGAATCCGTCCAAAGGGATGCCCAAAGTGGGAAGCCCGAGATAAAAAAACAGTACGACGATCAGCAATGGGATATTGCGGATGACCTCTACATAGACGGTACCGATCCAGTTCAGCCATTTAAAAGGCGCAATTCGGAGGATGGCAATAATAGCCCCCAGAATAAAGCTTCCAACCAAGGCAATGACACTAGCTTGAACGGTATGAAGCAAGCCTTCTCTGAAACGGTCGCTATGATCAAAAAGTATGTTGATATCAAAAGTAAGCATCTGCGAATTTACCTCCTTATCCAGACCTAAGAAAGGAAGGAGCTCGCAATCGCGGCTCCTTCACAAGAATACTATTCGGGTTTAACCCCAAGCCATTGCTCGTGGAGCTTATCGTATTCACCGTTGCTTTTCAGTTCCTTGAGCGTATCATTAATGGCTTGCAGCAGTTCGGGTTGTCCCTTCTTCACTGCAATGCCGTAAGGTTCCTCTGTGAAGTTCCCGCCTACAAGAGTATAATTCGGGTCTTGCTGCTGCATGCCGAGCAGAATAGAGTTATCCGTAGTCAAGGCTTCTCCTTTACCTGCTTTGAGGGCGTTGAAAGCATCCTGATAGTTTTCGAATTCCAATATCGTTGCTTCAGGTGCTTTTTCGCGGATATTTTTGGCGGAGGTAGAGCCTTTCACGGCGAGCACCTTGGTTTTTGGGGTCAGAGACTCCAGCCCGGTGATGGGGCTCCCCTTTTTCACGAGCAGAGACTGCCCGGCGTTAAAATAAACGTCGCTGAAATCAACCTGCTTTTTACGTTCATCCGAAATGGTCATCGTCGCGATAATGGCGTCGATGTCCCCGTTTTGCAATAAGGTGATTCGTGTTTTGGACGTGACCTCTTTTAGTTCAAGTTTGGTTTCATCGCCAAAAATATGTTTGGCTACAGCCTTAGCGATGTCGATATCAAAGCCTTCTACTTTTCCGCTAGCCGGGTCTTTCAGTCCGAACAGCTTGGTATCGTATTTCACACCAACGACCAGTTTGCCACGCTGTTTGATCGCTTCCAGCCCGTTGGCTGCTGCAGACTCATTCCCCGACGTTGCCGCTCCTTCTTTGCCTCCACAGCCTGCCAAGACGAGCAGACAAGATAAAGCTACCAGCACCAAAGTACTCCATTGAAATCTTTTTCTCATCAGAACATTCCCCTTTCGATTTACGCTACATTGGTAGTCTGTTTAATGATGAATCAGACGGCTCAGGAACAGGCGAGCCCGTTCTTCACCCGGATTCTGAAAAAATTCGGCAGGTTGGCTGTCTTCCAAAATCTGTCCTTTGTCCATAAAAATCACGCGGTCTGCTACTTCACGTGCAAAGCCCATTTCATGAGTGACAATGACCATTGTGATGCCCTGATGGGCGAGCGAGCGCATAACATCCAGTACCTCTCCGATCGTTTCGGGATCAAGTGCTGAAGTAGGCTCGTCGAACAACATAATTTTTGGATTCATCGCGAGCCCACGGGCGATCGCGACCCGCTGCTGCTGTCCACCGGACAATTGGGCGGGGTAGCTTTGTGCCTTTTCTTCGATTCCGACGCGCTTTAGATAGGTGATGGCTGTTTGAGTAGCTTCTTCTTTCGAGATGCCCAGTACCTTCATAGGTGCCAGTACAATGTTTTCAATCACCTTTTTGTGTGGATACAGATTGAAATGTTGGAACACCATCCCGATGTTGCGGCGGAAGGCATTAATATCAATCTTTTTGTCATGTACAGGGACCTCGTTAACGATCAGCTCCCCATCCGATATCGTTTCCAGACGATTGATGCAGCGAAGCAGGGTGCTTTTACCCGAGCCGGAGGGACCGATGATTACGACGACCTCGCCCTCCTTAATTTGAAGATTGATGTCTTTGAGTACATGGAAGTGACCGTAATGCTTGTTGACATTGCGAAACTGGATCAGAGAGCTCACCCCTTTTAGGCTTGGATACATAGCTTAGTAGACGGATTGACATGATCAAGCTCTATTAGAATTTCAAAATTTCTCTCATGATACTATAAGCTTACAATAAAAAACAAGATTTTATGTCATAAAACTTTACGTGTATTATATTTTGGTATGTCCTTTTGCTTGTTAACTGCTATTTATATGATAAAATTAAATGAATATTCACAATTTAATGTTATTTAATTTTACATGGAATAATAGCGTTCGACATGCCAAGGGAGAAACGTGACAAAAGCAACGCTATGTTTTACAGTAGGGAAGAAGGAATTTAGGGTAAAGGAAGGTTAGACAATGACGAAAGCTATTTCACCGCTAGTAACGGCATTGGGCATGGAGCCCCATCCAGAAGGCGGCTGGTACAAAGAGATGTGGAAGGCCCATTTCCAAATTCCGAAGCCTGTACTGCCGGATGTGTATTCCGGTCCGCGCTTTGCAGCTTCGTCTACGTATTTCTTGCTACATCCGGGCGAGTTCTCCGAGTGGCATGTGGTCCATTCTGATGAGCTGTGGTTATATCATAGCGGAAGCCCTGTAGAGTTGAAATTGGGTGGAAGCGGAGAAGAGCCTGGTGAAGAAACTGTGATTATCGTCGGTGCGGATGTGGAGGCAGGACAGCATCCACAAGCACTCGTCCCAGGAGCAGTATGGCAAACGGCACGTCCGCTTGGGGATGAGCCCGTGCTGGTAACCTGTGTGGTTGCACCAGGATTCCACTTTGATGATTTCAAGCTGATTGCCAAGAATCCAACTGAATCATGATGTGAGCATTGGCGGGTGTATTTCTGTAATGAACAGGAATGGCCCGCCTGATTTATTTTTACTCATAGAAATAGGTACTTTAAAATGGCTTTAGGTGCTTAGTTTGGCCTGAACAATGAGACGATGGGTGGGGTTGACGAGAGGGTCACATGTAATCAGCGTGAGCAGCTTTTGTTTTTTGAAGCTTTTTAGAACAGACACGTCCGTAGGATCAACCACCTTCAGGCTATAAACGCTATATACATATTGGTTACCCCGAGTGTTGACAACAATCTTATCCCCAATCTTCAATTCATTTAGACGATTAAATAAACGTCCAGAGGTACGGGCTCGATGAGCAGCAATGGCGGCATTCCCCACTTGTCCTAGCGTCCCCGTTTCCGGCATATGTACAGCCGCGTGTCTCATATTTATCCTCGTTGCGCCTTCCAATACAGGGAGCTTTAAAGCAATACGACTTATACTAATAGTGGCTATGGGAGTTTGTTCATTAGCGCTTGCCATGGGAGCAGGAGGTGGGGAAGTATTTTGTCGTGCTTCACTAACCGGAACTTTCGTAAGACGAGTGGACAAGCGAGCATAGCTGTCTGTAAGACTGGCGGTTCTAAGCGCATCGCTTTTTCCTGATGGTAGCTCGGCTGCTTTTAATAGCTTGCTTTGTTCCTGATCCTCATTCCATTCCGTCGCTTTAGGAAACAAAATAAAAAGTAAGCCTAACACAATAAATACGTAGGAAAGTTTACGCAGACGCAGCAATCTCGCCTCCCCTAAGCAAAGTACGGATTATACATACTTTTTAAAAAAATGCCCCATTCCCGGCTCATTCCAATCGGGAATGAGCCGGGAGATCAGGGCAGGTGATTAATTTTATTTTTTGTTTGTCCGTCTAAATTTCATAAATACGCCCCATATAACCATCGCTATGCCTGTCAAATAGAACGGAACGGGGCTGCTTTCACCTGTTTGGGGTAATTGATGTACCGCAGGTGTATCCTCCGGCTCTTCAGGTTCTTTCCCCGGAACCTTGAGACGGATCTTAGGTTCGGGATCGTCTTTCGAATCCACCGGAGGAGGAGGATCTTGATGAGGCATGACGGCTGGCAGTTCCGGCGGTATAGGCGCAGGTTCCTCCTGTGGAGAGACTATGTCCTCCGGAGACTTTGGCAATGACGGAGGGACGATTATAGACGGAATATTGGGTATTTCCGGATCTTTGTCATGTTTTTTACCTGAGCCTCCAGACGGGGGTGAGGGGTTTGGATGAGTAGGCGTTCCTGGTCCTGAGGGATTCGTGGGGTCTGTTGGAGTTCCCGGGTCTACAGGTGGTTCAGGGTCGTTTTTCTTTTCTTTACGATTGGTGATCACAACCCTCTTTACGCCAGAGCTTTGTCGCAGTGTTGCGTCTATTTTGATCTCGAGCTTGCCCTCGGTAATTTTATAGCCCTCCGGTGCTGCCAATTCTTCCAAGATGTAGTCGTCATGAAGCAAGGAAGAAAAGATGATTTTGCCTTCCTGATTGGTGGTCTGAATGAGAGGGGTTCTTTTTTGACCTTTATCATAGAGCGCAAACTGTGCGCCAGGCAGTACCTTGTCAGGCATATCCTGATCTACCTTGGTCAGCTCAAGACTTTCGGTCACACCCCCGCCAGAACCGGAGCCGGAAGACGTTCGTACGATGATTTCCTGGCTGGTTTCCCGCAGTTCTGTCGTCAAGCGATCCCCCTCAAAGGCAACCTTATTACTCACCTTGGCTTTGTCTTCAGCATGAATGAACGATTGGTATTCAAGTATAAAAGCAGTGGAAATATCCTTAGCAAAAGTAAGTTCAAAAGTTTGCTGGCCTTGAGCATCTGTCTTGATATACAGCTTGTAATCTTGATTTCTAATCAACTCGGTGCCCTTGGTGGTATTTCCGTTGGCAGCGATGATTGTAGAGTACAAATGAAAGGAATCCTCAATTAAGATTTGATTGCTGCTAGGCTGATCTATAATTTTAGCGTTGGATACATGGGACTGTCCTTCATTGATGCGGATGCTCCAGTCAATCTTATTTCCATTTTGTGTACCGACTTTAGATACATATTCTCCGCCATGAGGTAACGTGACTTGCGCTGTCCATTCGGAGACAGTTTTTTGTCCATCTAGTAGAAGGGCTTGATTATGGATTTCCTTTTCAATCAGTTCTCCTTCCAATGAAGTTTGAAAGGTAATCCAGTAGGGAGTCTGTATCTTATTTTTGAACTGGATACGCAATTCATTACCATTTTGCTCGGAGGGAGGAATAATGGTGTATTGATCTGCTGGGATTTCAGCCCCTTTTTGTACGCCATCCCACCATCCCAGCAAGGTCATATCGTATACTTTTACGGAGGCGGGCAGTAACTTCTGACCTTGCAACAAGGGGTCTCTCACTTCCGCGTGATTCAGGATCTTGCGATTGTAGTTAGCTTTAATGTCCCAGGTAATGAGCTTGGAGGTCGCATTATAGCTTCCTTGCTTGGCACCGTTTCGTTGTGTCATAAAGTCCGGCCAGATCGGGCACTCCACTTCTTGCGATGATCTTTCTCCGTCTTCAAACTGGTATTCTATATGGGATTTATTACGAAACTCGGGCTTCGTTGTATCCGTTTTCCAATCATTATTATAGGTAGTTGAATACTTGATTGTATAAGCCTTCTGAATGGCTTTATGAAAAATGAGCGTAAATCCTTGTTTATAGTCCTGTGATAGCGGAATCAGCTCATAATCCGTGGGTGCACGTAGCTCCGTTGTTCCGTCAACACTTTGAATTTTCAGGGTGTCCGGTAACAAGGCCAAGCCCCCGTTTGGAAACACATCCTGAATGACAATATTTTTCATGATGTACAAGTCTGTATTGATGGTAATCACCCAAGGTATGATTTTGGTGTTGTAATTGGGTGTGTCATACATTTTAGTCATAACTCCGCTTATGATTTCCGTCGATACGATCTTCTGGGTTCCATCTGAGGTTATGATGTTTGTAACTTTTTCATTTTCATAGACACGGTCTCTGGCTTGAGTCTGGTATCGGATGGTATAGGCTGAATCTACGTCGAAGTTGAATTGAAGTTTGAAGCCGTTGCGGTCCGGATAATCAACTGGGATGACAGTATACGCCCACGATGGGAGTTCCTCCAGTGTGTTTCTCTTAAATACTTTCAAAGAACCGGGCAGCAATTCTTGAGTTTTATTGAAATGATCAATTAAAAGAGCTTTGGCTTCGGGAATTTTTGTCTCGCTGAAGTTATATCTTATGGCCCACGAGAGTGTTTGTGTGGCATGATCATATTTTTCAACCTTTTTGGACAAAAATTCACCACGTTCCACCTGAACAGTAGCGGTAGCAACAACGTTCTCTATCGTATCTCCTGAAAGCGTTGCTGTGTTGGAGAAACGAGTTTCATCGCCAATAATACGCGTGGAATATTGAATCTGATAGGCCGTGTTAATGCTATCGTCTTGAAAATGAATCACAAACCCTGTCCCGGCTTGATCTGCTTCAATGGCATATTCACTTGCATTCACTAGGTCTCGAACAACGGTCGAGCCGTCGATATTGACTTGTAGATGATAGAGCCGAATAGAGTCTCTTCTGAGTTCCAGCCCTGAAGGAATTGGATCGGTGATGAGGGCATGCTTTACGGTGTTTAGCTGTTTGTTCACATCAATGATCCAGTCGATCTGATTGGTGCCAGCTATTTTCCCTTGTTTGCTTAGGGTTGGCCCTGACTGGGGTTTTACATTCACGATGACCGTTTGTACCCCGCCTTTGATCGGAATCGCAATGATGATCTCTGTACTGCCTTTCACCGTTTCTTTCGTAAACTCGGTTTTGATTTGCAGTTTGCCGCTGACATTGGAATGATTCTCTACATATTGGTTAAAGGTCATGATCACCTTGCCCTGACGATCTACTGTGAAGTATCCCACGGTTCCGTCGGTAGTGACTAACGGAGATGAGATATCAGTGTAGATGACAAACTGTTCTGGTAAATGAAAGGTGAAGCTGTCCCCTGACTTATAGGTATTGTCAGGAAGCTCCCATGCATAGCCTAGTTGGATGGCTGATCCGATGTCGAATTGGCTGTCTGGACTATATACCGCATCAATGACACGCCCTGCTTCGTCGGTCAGGCTCAACTTCGTTAATATGCTCTGCGGAGCTGCATCATGTTGAGACTTTGAACTGGTTGCTCCTTGAACGAAGGGAACCGTGTTTGAAGGAATCTCCCTAGGAGGTTCAAGGTTTGGGACAACATATACAGCATCCGTAACGGTATGGTTAGGATCGGATACAGCACTCTGCGGCAGTTCTGGGACTGGAGCATCTGCGTAAGCCAGCGTTGCGCTGAAAAAGCTTTGGACAATGAGCAATAAGGCAATGATCATTACATTTATTTTTGTTCTCATGCTCCAAGTGATTCTCCTATTCATCGTAATATGGCAATGCTTCGGCGGTTATGTTTTTTCCTTCCCTCCTCCTAGTTCGAAATTAGTATATTCAGCATGCTAGGCTGACATGACTATCCCAATAGAAAAAAAGCCCTGATCATAGCGATCAGGGCTTTCTTCGAGAGAGGTAAAGCAATTTGTGATGGATCTATGTAAAAAAGACATAATAAAAAGCTCGTTCATCTGGTAGCTGGCTGCCATCTGGAAAGGAAGGCCCTATAGTTTTGCGTCACTGCCTTTCGACAGTTTTGCCATTAACTTGAATAGCTTGTGCGTCTATCATCTATCAAACTGATTTCATGTAACCTCTCATTTACAACTTTGAACGGTTCCCCCATTTTTTGCGGAAGGAATGAGGTGTTTCTCCTACATGCTCCTTGAATAGGTTAATAAAATGGCTCGTATTGGGAATCCCTACGTACCTTGCGATATCCACAATGGACATGTCACTGGTTTTAAGCCAGCTTTGAGCGGCTGTGATACGGACATTAATGAGATAATCAATCGGAGAGAAACCGATCTGCTTTTTGAAATTTTTAGCCAGATTAAACTTGTTTAATTCAAACATATCTGCCAGCGAGTCCAGTGTTATTCGCTCACAGTAGGACTGATCCAAATATTGCTGTACCCGACGTACTTCGCTCAGGGTTTCAGCATTCACACACGGATGATCATAGGGATGTTGCAAAATGCACGTTAGTATTTCACCAATGAGCCTGGACGTTAGTAGCTCAGCGGAAAGACTTCTGTCAGACTGCCCACAAATCAGAGCATGGAGCTTATCCAATATAATATGCGGATTATGCATGGAAATGACCGGTTTATTATGCTTGGCAAATTGTTCGTAAAAATTTTCAATCAGATTGCCATACAGGTACAGGCTGATAAACTCCCAGGATTCATGACCGGAGGTGCTGTATTGAACATATTCCTCGCAATTAATAAAGAACAAATCTTGAGGTTTTAAGATATATTTCTTGCCCCGGTACAGTAATTCTCCCTTACCAGACAACGTAAAGACAAGCAAAAAAGAGGAAAGTTCTTTCCTTTCCATCGTAAAAGCAGAAGTTTTTTGGAAGTAGCCTAATTCCTGGATATATAAAAGGGATTGCTTGGCAAAAGCGGAGGGAGTGCGTACAATTACGACCGGATCGCCATTCCAGAGGCCCACGTTGTTTTTTTGGTCTGTTGTCATATTCAATTCCTTTACAAAAAAGCAATTTTATCTAGCATATCTTGGTTTGAATTACCAATATATAATGGCTGATTAAACATGATTCCCTATTTATAAAAGTTTATTTTATCACATCAAATATGTCTATATAGCAAAATATGTGTTTGAATTTTATGGGAGTAACACTTTTTATGGATATTTAACCTGGTAATCCATATGAAAAAGTCGAATGCTGTTGAAAGAATCTGGGGTTATCATGGATTCAAATCCTTTCTGAGGTCCAATACCAAAAGGGTACTGAAAAAAGGTATCTTATGCCCATTCAACTTTCTTGTTCACTTCTCCTTTCGGTTTAAAAAAATTGGGACTTGGTTCTGATAAAATGGTTCGTAAGGCTTATTATTGAAAATAAGAGTTTGGGCCCAGTGCTGTGATTTTGTTCACAAACATGAATGTAAAAAAGAGAGATATATGCATAAAAAATTACGCAAAAAGTGCCCTTGCGCGTTTCATCTCAAGTGCTTTCAACTTTGGAAATGACACGGGCAATGATATGATGGTTAATACAGGTATAGTGCTTTACTTACTCGACAGTCAGTTTGGAGGATTACAGGATGGGAAAACCAAAAAATACGAAAACCGCAGCGGCTTGGTCGCTCGTTATTCTAGGGGCAGGCTTTGCAGCCACATTGCCCTTCCAGCAATATGGCTGGGCTCGTTTGTTAGCCGGAGCTTTTGAGGCAGGACTTGTAGGGGGACTGGCAGACTGGTTCGCTGTCACTGCTTTGTTCCGTCATCCGCTAGGCATTCCGATACCACATACCGCGCTGCTTCCTAAAAATAGGGACAAGCTCACGAATGCATTGGTAAGTACGGTGGAAAATAACCTGCTAAACAAAGACAGCATCGCGTCTAAAATTGCAGATATCCGTTTGGCCGATTTGGTGCTGAGCGGTGTGGAAAAAGGAATGCGCACGCCGGAGGCGGCGGCATCCATAGATGTTCTTGCCAAGCGTCTCGTCCAGTCGCTCCCGCTCGCGGAATTGGCTCCGGTCATCGTGGCAGAGCTCAAGCGGCAGGTGACTGACTTTGACGCCGGACCGCTGCTGGAGTCGCTTGCTCGTCAGACCAGCGCGAAGGGCTATGATCGCCGCGCACTGGATTACACGCTGAAGCAAGCCGAGTCCTGGCTTTTGCGACCAGAAACGGGTTATACGCTGGGCACCTTAGGGATGCAGGCTGTCAGTGGTTTGCAGGTGAGCGGGCTGATGCAGTTTGCTTTGAACGCATTCCTCGGCTATCTGAACGAAGAGCGTATGGGTGAAATGATTCGTCATTTCCTGCTGGATCAGGTAGCAGAATTGCAAAGGGAAGAGCACCCGCGCCGTCAGGCTGTGCTGGATGGTCTGAGGACACAGGTGACCCGATTGGCGACGAAAGATACGGTTCAGGAAGGGTTGAACGGCTGGAAGGATAGCCTTGTTGAAGCCTGGGAAGGCGATGCGTCAGTGCTGGGCAAAATGGAAGAACTGCGTATACGCTTATTGGACTACATGGAAGACGGAAGCTATGTGCAGACCTATATTTTACCGCTATTGAATCGGATGCTGACTGATTTAAGAGGGAATACCGAGCTGCTGGACAAGATCAATGTGCGAATTGTGGAAGGTATTACTGGACTGGTGGAAGCCAACCATAGTCGAATTGGTAACTTGGTACGCGAAAATGTAGACAAAATGGATAACAAATCCCTGATTGCACTGATGGAGGACAAACTGGGACAGGATTTGCAGTGGATACGTATTAACGGCGCAGTTACAGGCTTCCTGATCGGCATTGTGCTGACAGGTATCCGTATGCTAATCCAATAGACCAGAAAAAGCTACAGATAGGGTTGTGGAAGCATGAGGCTTTGGCATGAACATTTAATCGACAAGTTACCCCGTCCGCAACTGCTGGGGCAACATCGTGAGTGCTGTGCCCTGCGCGGGAACGGGTGGGGCAAGCCACACGCCACCGTGAATTATGTGTTCGATTATCACCCAATGCTGCTGGTGCGCTATCATAGGCTCATTATGGACGAAATGAAAAGCAGAGGGTACAATGTTGATCCCCTGTGGGAACAGCCGTTGTATCGCGGTAAGCAGTGTGAGCCTTGGGAGGCGGAGCTGGGTGAGGAACTGGCAGGTGCGGGTGCATATGTGGAGCATGACGATGAGTATATGAAGGAGTGCCTGGACAACCTGGCTTCCAAGGGTATTTTAATAGAGATTGATGTGACCTAAAAAAGACGGGCTGCGGTATGTTCATCATTCAGATGAAGTGCCGCAGCCCGTCTTTTTTGATGCTTCAGTGTTCAGTGTTTGGGGGAGAGACTCGAGATATTAGATTACAGAATCCAGCGGGTGACCTTTTCCAGTGGTTGTCTGGATTTTTCCCGCTTGGGTTCATGAGCGCGATAACCAAAGGCAGCAATGACTGAAATATCGAGCAGCCCGTTCTCCAGAAGTCCTTCTTCCTCCAAAATGGCATGCACCTGATCGTAGTTAAAGCCCTCAATTGGACAGGAATCAATACCGATCTGAGCCGCTGCTGTCATCATATTGCCTAAGGCAATGTAGGTTTGCTTGGAAGCCCAGTCAAATAACGTACGTTCGTTTTCCAGCAGACGTTGACTTTCACCCTGGAAAATCTTATAGCGGCCTGGCAGTGAGGCAAAGTCCTCCTCAGACATACCTTTAACCTCTTTATACATATACTCCACGTAAGGAGAATCATAACGAACATCCTTGCGCGCCAAAATCAGGACGACGTGGCTAGCCGCAGGAATCTGCTTTTGACCGCCGCTGGAAACTGCAGCCAGCTTTTCTCTCAATGCCTGATTTTGTACAACTACAAACTGCCATGGTTCAAAACCGACGGAGCTTGGAGAAAGTCGTCCGGTTTCGAGAATGAACTGAAAATCCTCTTCCGGTATGATGCGATTGGGATCGAATTCTTTCGTGGCGTGCCTGAACAGAAAGGCGTCCAGAATTTCCTGCTTTTTAGCTGATGTATTAGACATAAAATGTACTCCTTTGGGTATGGGTTTAGTTGGTACTCTATGGGTTTTCTGCTACTATAATGAGAGCTGATATCGAATATATAGTTATCATATAGAAAGTTTTTGCAGGGAACAAGTACGCACATATTTGTTCCTTGTCATACGTCTGGGGCTATTGGTTTACACATTCTACAGAAAGAAGGGGTATACATGGCACAGGAGATGGAACATGCAGTTAGCGTTAATTTTGGATGTCCGGTAGCGAAAACCGTCGGGGTTATAGGTGGCAAATGGAAGGGAGTCATCTTGTATCATTTGACCACAGGACCGCGGCGCTATAACGAAATTCGACGGACCTTGCCTAATATTACACAGCGGATGCTAACCTTGCAGTTGCGCGAATTGGAGAGAGATGGCATTGTGCACCGTGAAATTTATAATGAGAACCCACCGCGTGTGGAATACTCGCTTACCCCGTTAGGAGATACGTTAAGGCCGTTGCTGGATTTTATGAGAGACTGGGGGATCTTCTATGGAGAACAGGGTTGCGAGCCTGTGACGACAACTTCCAAATCAGGCAAGCACTTTTGTTAAAGGGGATGAAGAAAGCCCGCCAAATGATTTCATAGAAGACTCATAAGAAATCATCTGGCGGGCGAAATAAGGTCGGTTTTACTTGGATAAAATGTACACTTATTTAAACTCGATGGCTTCGTTCATCTGTGACCAGGCCGTTTCTCCAATGATGCCCAAGCGCCAGATAGCGATTCCTTTGAGGTCATAACGTTTGGCTAAACCGATCTTGGCGTTAATGGTACTGTCTTTTTCGCTACCCATTGAAATCCCCAAAATGAGCTTGTCCCGCGAGGTTTCCTTCAAGGCCAGTTGGATGGCTTCATCCACTTTATCCAAAGGCTCAGGCGTAGCCTTTTGTCCATAATCATAGGCCATGATGATCAGGTCGTCCGCCAGATTGCCCAGCGTTTTGTAGTCATAGCCAGAGTAAGAGCTGTTCAGCGGATGCAGAACGACGGTGAGCTTGAGCCCGGCCTGATGCGCTTTGGTCGATAGCTTTTTAATAAAGGTGTTGTAGTCTGAACGAGCTTTGGCTTTGTCGCCGCTCCAGCCCAATCCTTCCAGGTCTAGCGAAATGCCTTTAAATTGTTTGTCGGTGGCGGTGCTGACAATTTGGGAAATGGTTTGTTCTTGAAGCTGCGCATTTTCCAAAACTTTGGTCAGCTCGTGATTGCCATCTCCGGAATAGACCATCAGGTAAGGGGAAGTCCCCTGGCTGTCTGCCTCCTGCACAATGGACTCTGGCGTTACAGTTCCAGCGGCTTGAGGCCATTTGTATTCTTTGCCGTTTGTGGTAAATTGTCCGTTCGTATCAATTCGACTCCAGCCGAAGGCAACGACGTTAAAATCCGGTATTTTGGATTTTTGGTCAAAGGAAGACAGCGCATAGAAGCCTACTGTATACATCGATTCACGAGGCGATGTAATGGAGACCGTCCGTGTTCCCTGGTTCCAGTTCACCGTGGCTCCAAACTGCTGCCCGAAAAAGCCCAGCGGAATCATGGTGCTGCCGTGCACGGTTTGCGGAGCGGCTGTTAGTTGAACCGCTTGTCCGTCCACTGTGGCATTGCGGCTACCCATCTTTAGAATCACCTGCTTGGTAGCAGAACCTTGCGCTTTGGTAGCGGTGATGCTTTGGCTGGCTTGGTCCCATTTCACTGTAATGCCAAGAGCTTCAGAAATCGCACGAAAGGGAACCATGGTCGTGCCGTTCATCATGGCAGGTTGTACAGGGAACGGTAATGCATATCCGTCCAGCATAATGCTGATCTTGCCGGCTTCAGCTTGTGCCAAGGGGCTATAGATGCCCACTGTGGTACTCAGAAAAATAGCACTAGATAACAGAGCTTTATTTACGATTTTCATCCTATGATCTCCTATGCTCAATAGATTGCAATGCTATCATGTTAGAATCGTGAGGGTTCTACCTATTTTACCAAAAAAATGATAGAAAGGTGAATGTGAAATAATAGGATGAGATGAATCTGAATATGTGTTAAAGCTGAATATTAATCGTTTTCTTTCATACCAAAAAAGCTGACCCCTTTTAAATAGGTGTCAGCTTTTCTTTTTAAAACGATCTTAACTTTATACGTAACCCAGATTACTTGCGGCGCTTGAGTGCAATACCAACAGCTGCGGCACCAAGAATGACTGCAATGATCGAGAGGACGAGAGCTGTCGTTTGTGCAGTAGAGCTGGCTGGAACAGAAGCGGCAGGTGCAGCTTCTACAGCATTGTTTGAAGCAGGTGCGGGGCTGCTGCTATCTTTAGTCGTATCTGTGCTCGCGTGACCTGCTGCCGTACCCGCCGAATCGTGTCCGCTGTCTGCGGCAGGTGCAGGGGTTGCGGACGTGGCGTCCGTCGTAATTTCGGTAATGGAATGAGGATTGCTACTTCCTTCGTCGCCTGTCCATTCCACGATACTTCCGTCACTGTAATACTGGAAGGCGTCCCAGGCTGCTGCGGTATTCTGGTCTGCATTTTGCGCTACAAAGCCGAAACGCTGATATTGACCTGCTTGAATGCCGTCTTTTTCAGTCGTCCAGGTCACGGTGATTACTTTGCCAGAGCTGTCTTTTTCGGTGGCTACCTTCCAATCCGGTACAGGCTCGTATTGTTTGAAAACGACCTCTTTCGGAATTTTCAAGGCGACTTTGGTGGTTGGAATGTTTTTTTCCACGGGTACTTTCAATGTGTACGTTTCCCACGCATTAGGTTGTGAAACAGAAGGCTTGACTGTCACATGTGCACTGGCCATACCTGCAAAAAGTAAGGCACCCGCTGCGATTAGACCCACAGAGGTCGCAAACCTGGAAAATCTGGATTTTGCTGTTTGAATTGTTGTATTCATATTCAATTATTCGCTCCTTTTAACTGAGGATTTCACAAAATCCTGAAGTATAAAATAATTATTTCTTACCGCCTACATGCAGGGTGAATTCAGCATCAACCGCATCGAGTGAAGCCGTCAGAGCATGTACCTTTACCGCCCATGTTCCTTCGGAGGTCATCAATTCCTGACTGCGGAATGGCTGTTGCTGCTTCACAGGTAGAACAAATTCCTGTTGATCTTGGTCAGGGTCTGCTGGAGTGAGCGTTAATGTAACCTGCTGGATTCCTGAAACGGCAGCACCCTTGCTGTCCTGAACGGATACCTTAAATTCATTGCTGCCCACAGCATTGGGACTGACTGCCAGGGTAACGTTATATCCACCCGTAGTGCGAGTCTCCTCAAACGGTACAGCAGGTGCCTGACCGGGTGACAGGTGAGTGAGCACCGCAGTCAACAGCATCACGAGCAGGCCGACGGACAACTCGGCACGCAATCCCCGGGCGGCTTGCTTGCTGGGCGCCGCTTGCCGTGCGCTGCGGAACTGGCTGGCCGCGAAGGCCAGCATGACTAGCAGCAGCGCTGCCTTGCCGAGCAGAACGAGTCCATAGGACGTGTTCAGCAGCATGGAGGGAGCCGGAATGTACAGCACGGCTCCATATATACCGGTGGCGAGTAACGCCGCCACCATAGCAATGCCCCAGCCGGCGAAGCGGCGCAAGGCGGCTTGTCGTAGAGTTGCCCGCTCGGATACGGGCAACTCTGCTCCGGCAACCGGCAGGCACACGACCATGACGGCAAGTGAGCCGATCCAAAAGGCTGCTGCCGCGAGATGGACGAAGTCCGCCGCAATGGCTGGAGCTGGATGGGTAGCCGCTGCCGGGTGACCGACAAAGGCCTTGGACAGCATGAGGCATAGCGTTAGGAGAGCCGAGCTGTAGCCCCAAAGACGGCGCTGGCGACTCGAAATGCTGTAATCCAGCGCGTAAATCAGCGTTACGCTTAGGAGTAGCACGAGAATCATCTGGATAAACCAAATTTGTCCGGCTCCAGTAAACTGGAGAGCTTCTCCCAGAATCGGGAGTGAGAAGCCCTCCCTGATGGAAACCCCGGCATCCCATGAAGCCTGAAGTGGCAGGCTGATCAGAATGGCGGCAGACGTTATGCCGTAGCCGCTCCATAGCAGTTTATTCCAGCGGGGCGATGTTTCAAAGGGCCGCTGATTTTGCTTATGCTGTTCACTTTGATTCTTGTCTTGGCTTATGCTCGGTAAGATGAACAGCCGGAAACAAATCGCTCCAAAAAGCAGCGATAGTCCTATGTAAAGAAACCAACGGACAGCGATTAAGTCGATTCGTGATGTCCCTGAGCCTTCAGGTGCGGTAGCTTGATGGGTAGGCGCATTGGAACCGCTGCCTACTTGAAATGGAATAACTCCATTAACTGGATGTCCGTCTGCGGATAAAGCTCTCCAACTAACAGAGTAAATTCCATTTTTCATCCCTGGGATCAATTGGATTTCCATGGTGGCTTTGTGATTCGGGTCAAGCTGTGCTTTTCCTGTGTCGACCCGCTTGCCTGTTTCGTCGGTCACTTTGATCGACATGAAGGCAGATTGCAAATCTTCATTGAAGGTAATGGTCACCTGAGAAGGCGACTTGTCCAAAACCTGATTTTCGGTCGGACTGGATTCAATGACAAATGCATGAGCCCACGAAGAGTGAGGAAACAGGACCAGAAGGGGGAGACACAGCAATAAAAGACAAGCCACACGGGCTGGTCTGGACGGATACAACATGCTTGTGAAGTCACCTTCTCTCGATTACTTGAAGCGAGGATATCCCCATTTATAACATTTTATACAGGAGGATTTTGCCTGACGTACAAATCCATTCCTATCTTAATCATAGTGCATATAGCGCGAATAGATGGAGCGAATTATGACATTTATATGAAATTTGAAATAATAAGCATTATACAAAATGCCAATCATATGAAAACCCCTAGTGTGGTTGAATTCAGGACGATTTCAACCATGCTAGGGGAAAGAGGAAGAGCCTATGAAGGAATTAGAGCCCTGTTTCCATGAGATCCGTGAAAGCAGGTTGCTTGTGTTGAATATAATGGATAAAAGTAGCCGTTAGTTTGGGATCGAATTGGCTACCCGAGCAAGCGCGTAATTCTTCAATGGCCTCCTCGAACGTTTTGGTGGGTTGATAGGGACGCTCGGTTGTCATCGCATCAAAAGAGTCGATGATCGTCAGCATCCGACATAAAAGTGGAATTTGCTCGCCCTTAAAGCCAAACGGATAGCCTCCTCCGTCATAACGTTCATGATGCAGCTCCACAAAAGGAATCAAATCTACGAATCGTTCGTTGGCTTCTACAATACGCTTGCCCCACATGACATGCGCTTGCACCATCTGCCATTCCTCACCGGACAGCTTCTCTTTTTTATTGAGGATATTCCAGGGAATCTCCAGTTTACCAATGTCATGAATGAGAGCTCCTAGTATGAAACGCCGCTTATCCTCCGGTCCGAGTTGAAGCACATCGCTCATGTCTGCTGCATATCTGAACACCCGTTTGGAATGCTTGAAGGTATTAATATCCTTGTATAAGAACAAATTAAGCTGCTGCTCAAGATCACGAATATCCTGCCCCAGATCCACCTCACGCTCCACTTCATTTAAGCTTCCATGCGTATGAACGATGTTTTTGCCCTGTTTCTTGGCGTAGTACAGGGCTTTATCCGCCAGATCGACCAATTGTGATTTGTCGTAGATGTCAATGCGGCTTTGGGCAATACCTGCGGAGAAGGACAGACAGCCATGTGGAAAAATTTCGACACCCTCATAACGAGAATCATTTAATCTTTTTCGAATAGCATTGACTATTTCATAAGCTTGTTCAGCGGTATGATCAGGCATAAGCAGGGTGAATTCTTCTCCACCGTAGCGGGATACGGTGATGGGGGTGTCGGAGGTTTCCTTCTTAAGAAACTCACCGAGAAATCCCAGTAGCTGATCGCCTTTAAGATGACCGAAATGATCATTGTATTTTTTGAAATCATCTATATCAATCAGCGCCAGACTGAGGGGAGTATTCTCGGATCTCGATATATTTAATTCAGCTTCAAGTGTATTTTCAAAGTAGCTGTGATTGTATAGCCCTGTTCTGCGATCCATGTTTGCTTTTTCTTCGATTTCCCGATACAGCGTGAACATTTGCTTGAATGCGTGAGATAGGAGCATGCTTAGCCCAAGGAACAGCAAAAGTCCTAGAATGCCATTGTTATAAATCAGTGTAGTCAATACCAAAGACAGAATGAGTGTACATAAGTATACGAGCAGGGATTCAGCCAAAAAAGCCTGTTTAAGCTCATTGAAGGACCCTTTGTATGCGATATAAAAGTAGATGCCCAGTGTGATTGTGTTCACCGCAAAGTAGCAAATTAACGCCAGCAGGTAGGAAGCGAAATGCTCTTGGTTTAAAGCTCCCTGCGTTCCGCCGCTTAGTTCAAATACTGTTGAAGACAGGAAAATGGAAAGGGCGTAAATAGAAAAATTGACGGTATGCTTCCACCAGGACAGTTCTGTGTGCCGGAACATAGCAATGATTACGTTTAACAGTAAAATTAGAATAGCAATTTCGGTGCCGTGCACAAAAATACAAGCCAGATACACGGAGGAATCCATGGACTGCTTGTTACTGGCTGGGGGTAGCTGAAATGTAAAATGCTCCAGAATTAGAACTGCTCCCAATAGGGAATAGATCGTGACCCACTCTGTTGTCGTATAGTGTAAAAAGGACCACTGATTCGTATACAGGAGGACGATCAAGCCTGCCAAACATATGAAAAACACATATATTCCCGTCGCGGTAACCCGTTCTTGCAGCTTTTTTATTATACTCATCATTTCTTCTCCTGCCTTGTCGTATCTTGATGTCAAAGCTACCAGGGGTGAATGGGATAATTTACAATTTTATAATCGAAAATTTCACATGAAAAAACAGGCCGGAATCCAGCCTGTTTTGTTGAGCCTGTGCTTCCTTTTTTTCTTATCGGTGACTAGCCCCCGATTTTGTAACCGGAAGTCAAAGCAATTATGACAGAAGCTACAATAATAGCATTGATAATCACACGGGAGTATTTCAAGTTTTTCATAGGGTTCCCTCCCTTCCTTGGAATAAGGTACGCACTAGGCGTGGCGGGGATTGGTTTCTTGCTGCTTATCCGTGGTCCTTTTCACGACCATAATGCTTTGGATAAACAGAAACATCCCGAAGTTCATGACAACATCTCCAATACTAATTACCTGCGTGCGGGGATAGGGCTTGGAGAGAGGAATAATGTCACCAAGCAATGATAGACGCGTGCTCGCATCCATCATGTAATGTTTCGAGATGACACTTCCGGATTTAAGCATATCTGTATAATAGGGACCCAGCACCTCCGAAGCGCTCAACGAGACTGGCATCCTGCCGCCATTCACCGCCATAACGATAAAATTCATCAATACGCCGATGATAATAAGCTTGAATCCCTTATGATGTCTGTTCAACCAGAGAAATATCAATCCAACCACGTAGACTCCCATAAATAGATACCCGTTAATGGCTGCCAGCCCAGTCCATTTTTCTTGGAAATAAAAAATAATGAATTGTACCAGTAGCAGCACGGGGAACATCCAGCCGGCTATAAGGCGAATTTGACTGAAACGGATCAGACCTTGCCGCCAGCCTCCTCTGAACAGACCTACAATGAGACCCAGTAGCACTCCATCATAGACCATTATCATTCTCCAGATTCCACAAATTTTTTGTTTTGGTTACCGTATAATTCGACCTGAAATTGGTAAATTCCTGCCTGATATATAGCAGTTTTGAAAAAAAATTGCGGATTAGCGTGTAATGATTCGAAGCCAGACGAAATGAGTGATATCATGATATATTGAAGTAATTATTTATATTTTTGTGAAAAGGATGATTATTATTATGAACCGGTTATCCAATACTGTTATGGTTGCCGCAGATATGACCAAATCGCGAATATTATGGATCGCCTTTGTCCTGGGTGCATTGAGTGCTTTCGGGCCGTTGTCCATAGATATGTATTTGCCGTCGCTGCCTACATTAGCCGACAATTTGCATACGACTACTTCGTTGGCGCAGCTTAGTTTGACCGCCTGTCTGTTGGGCCTGGCCGTTGGACAGATCGTTGCTGGTCCGCTTAGCGATGTAAGGGGGCGCAGAGGACCGCTGGTGATCTCGCTCATTCTGTACGCTGCTGCTTCGCTGTTATGCGTGTTTGCGCCGAATATCGGTATGCTCATTGCACTTCGCTTTATTCAAGGGCTTACAGGATCGGCAGGGATCGTGATTTCCAGAGCTGTAGCCCGTGATCTATACTCGGGCAAAGAATTGACACGCTTTTTCTCACTACTCATGCTGGTGAACGGCGTGGCCCCCATTGCTGCACCAGTACTGGGCGGTGCCATTTTGAACTTTGTTTCCTGGCGTGGTGTATTCATGGTACTTTGTGTGGTCGGCGTGGCTATGCTGATTGCCGTCGTATTGGGTTTGCCAGAAACGTTGCCAACGAACCGCCGCTCATCCGGTGGTTTGAAGCAGACGCTGGGGACACTCGGTCACTTGTTTGCCGATCGACGCTTTATGGGCTATGCCTTCTCACAGGCGCTGATTACGGGAGCGATGTTCGCGTATATTGCTGGCTCACCATTCGTGCTTCAGGATATTTTCGGGGTTTCCCCTCAGACGTATAGCATCATTTTTGCAGTGAATGGTTTGGGGATTGTACTGTTTTCCCAGTTAACGGGTAGACTTGTGGGTCGCTTCAGCGAACGACAGTTACTCTTGTCGGGTCTGGTCATTGCGGCTGTAGCCGGAATCAGCTTGCTTACTGTAGCCTTTACTGGAGGTCAATTGTTTGCTGTTTTAGTTCCTCTGTTTTTTGTCGTTTCCTGCGTAGGGATTGTAAGTACAACGACGACTTCATTGGCAATGCAGAGTCAGCAGCGCTCCGCAGGCAGTGCGTCCGCTATGCTTGGTTTGTTGCCTCTATTGCTGGGTTCCATCGCTTCACCGCTAGTAGGCTTGGGGAGTGGAACAACCCCCGTACCCATGGCGGTCGTTATAGCTATAGCCGAGGTTGGTGCTCTATTAAGCTTTATCGTACTTGCTAAGGAAGCACGCTCAAAAGTATAAAATAGGGCGAAAAAGTGACATTTATCTGGAAGGTTGACATACCCCATGGGGGTATATTATGATGGAACTATAATAAATGCATGAATGCATATATACACCACACAGGAGGCTGATGTATGGCTGAGGAGCAATCTGCTTCCCACACTGAAGTCCATGAGAATCACTGTGGAACAGATGGGGAAAAGACAATTAGAAAAAGTCATCATTCGGCAGAGTTCAAGAACAGCCTCGTATCCCGGTTGAACCGTATTGAAGGTCAGGTTCGCGGAATTAAGGGCTTGATTGAGAAGGATACCTACTGTGACGATGTACTGAACCAGATTGCGGCTGTCCAGTCCGCGCTGAATGGTGTCGGTAAGCTGCTGCTGGAAGGGCATATGAAAAGCTGTGTCATTGAGCGCATGCAGGCAGGAGAGCAGGAAGTGATTGACGAGCTGCTGGTTACGGTCAAAAAGCTAATCCGTTAAGAGTAGTATTCATACACATTATGGGTACGGAAGTACCCCTGAGGAGGAAAAGAAAATGGCACAAGTTACATTGAACGTAGAGGGCATGAGCTGCAATCATTGCGTGAAGGCAGTAGAAGGGGCTTTGGAGAAGGTTGGCGCTACCGCCAAGGTCAGCCTCGAAACGAAGCAAGTAAATGTAGAATATGACGAGTCCAAGCTGAACGTTGAAGCGCTGAAAACAGCCATTGAAGACCAAGGCTATGATGTTGTTTAAGTAATGAAGGTGTTTTATGTGTGAAAAGACTTGTTTCGAAGGAGAAGCTTCCGTATTAGAAGCTTTTTCTTTTTGGATATGATATACCCCACTGGGGTATAGGAGGAGGGTTATACCATGGAAAACCGTGCGACCGACGGTGACAAGCAGACAACGCTTCACATTACAGGGATGTCCTGTGCCGCCTGCGCAAGCCGTATTGAGAAAGGTTTAAAGCGAATAGATGGTGTGGCACAGGCTAATGTGAATTTGGCTTTGGAGCAGGTGTCGATATCCTATGATCCCAAGCAGGTGGAGATCGCTGAATTCCGCGATAAAATTGCTTCTCTTGGGTTTGGAACTGTAAGTGAAGAAGCCAATCTGAATGTAACGGGCATGACTTGCGCGGCCTGTGCAACCCGGATTGAAAAGGGATTGAATCGGATGCCTGGTGTAACAGGTGCCACGGTAAATTTGGCGATGGAAACCGCTCATGTGGAATATGCCGCGGGGAGTATTGCGGTTGGTGATCTGGTGAGCAAGATTGAACAGCTAGGCTACGGAGCGATCCCGCAGAGCGCTGAGGACAATATCGCGGATGTCCGCAGTAAGGATATCCATCGTAAAAAATGGAAGTGGATTGTGTCCGCAGTGCTGTCGTTGCCGTTGTTGTGGGCGATGGGGGCTCATTTTTCCTTTACATCATGGATTTATGTGCCAGAACTGTTCTTGAATCCATGGTTCCAACTAGTGCTGACAACGCCGATTCAGTTCGTCATTGGTTGGCAGTTTTATGTGGGCGCGTACAAAGCGCTTCGTAACGGCAGTTCGAATATGGATGTGTTAGTTGCACTGGGTACGTCTGCGGCTTACTTTTACAGCTTGTACCTTACTCTGCGTCCGGCTGATGTTATGGAGGGGATGGCGGGAATGCCTGTCATGACCATGCCGGAGCTGTATTACGAGACAAGTGCGGTGCTAATTACGCTTATTTTGGTTGGTAAATGGTTCGAAGCGGTAGCCAAAGGGCGTTCGTCCGAGGCGATCAAGAGCCTGATGAGTCTACAGGCGACAACGGCACGTGTAGTACGTGATGGGCAAGAGCTTGATATTCCGATTGAACAGGTACGTGTGAAGGATATCTTTATTGTACGACCCGGCGAGAAAATTCCTGTCGATGGTGTGGTCGTAGACGGACGTTCGGCAGTGGACGAATCCATGTTAAGTGGTGAGAGTCTGCCGGTTGAAAAAGAAGCTGGTTCCGCAGTTACAGGAGCGACGCTCAATAAAAACGGGATATTACGTATCCAGGCCGAGCGTGTGGGTGGTGATACGGCGTTGTCCCGTATTATTAAGGTCGTGGAAGATGCGCAAAACTCCAAGGCTCCCATTCAGCGGATTGCGGATCAGATTTCCGGTATTTTTGTCCCCATTGTTGTTGCTATCGCTGTGTTGGCCTTTATCGTCTGGTTTTTCCTTGTGACGCCGACTGATTTTGCAGGCTCACTGGAGAAAATGATTGCAGTTCTCGTCATTGCTTGCCCTTGTGCGCTCGGATTGGCTACTCCAACGTCCATTATGGCAGGATCGGGACGTGCCGCTGAATATGGTATTCTGTTCAAGGGCGGCGAGCATTTGGAGATGACCCGTTCAGTCAACGCAGTGGTGTTGGATAAGACAGGTACAGTTACGAATGGCAAGCCAGAGCTGACGGATGTTATGGTTGGAGCAAGCGGCATGGCTGAAAAGGATTTGCTGCGGTTGCTCGGTGCGGCAGAAAAAAGCTCAGAGCATCCGCTGGCGGAAGCCATTGTAAAGGGGATTGCAGATCGAGGCATTGAGCTAGTAGGACCGACAGATTTTGAAAATATTCCGGGTTATGGTGTGAAGGCACATGTGGAAGGTAAACAGGTATTGGCCGGTACACGCCGATTGATGAGCAGGGAAGGCATCGCAATAGATGACTTAGCTGAGCAGTATATGAACAATCTGGAAAAAGAAGGGAAAACCGCGATGCTGGTCGCTGTGGACGGTTCCTATGCCGGACTGGTGGCCGTAGCGGACACGATTAAAGAAACGTCACGGGAGGCCGTTGCTCGTCTGCGGGCGATGAACATTGAAGTCATTATGATTACTGGTGACAATGAACGGACTGCGCGGGCTGTTGCCGCCGAGGCCGGAATTGAACGAGTGCTGGCGGAGGTGCTACCTGAAGGAAAGGCTGAGGAAGTGAAACGGCTTCAGGAACAAGGCATGATCGTAGCTATGGTTGGGGATGGTATTAACGATGCGCCTGCGCTGGCTACTGCTAATATTGGTATGGCGATGGGTACGGGAACGGATGTGGCCATGGAGGCGGCGGATATTACCCTCATGCGCGGCAACCTGAACAGCATTCCTGACGCGATTGAAATGAGCCGCCGGACCATGACAAACATACGGCAAAATCTGTTTTGGGCGCTCGGGTATAACGTGATCGGTATTCCGATAGCTGCTTTGGGCTTCCTTGCCCCATGGTTGGCGGGAGCGGCCATGGCATTTAGCTCTGTTTCAGTTGTGCTGAATGCGCTGCGTCTCCAACGAGTAAAGCTGTAAGTGTATGGATGTATCGGCAGGATAACGTGCTGTCGGACTTCTGTATCGAGATAAAGTTATTATCAGAGTATAGAGCAAGTACGCGCAATTGGTTGGTTTCTCTGCGTGCTTGCTTTTTGTTGTGTTTGGTTTTTTAAAACCATTCAACTTTCATTACGTCAGGTTGCTTATCATTCGCGAAAGTTCCATAATATTTGTAGGAGTGCCATGCAAGCATGCAAGAACTTCTTCGTATACTCACAGCTTGAAGTAGATAAAGAGCTTATATTATGGATTAGGAGTGAAGCAGTCATGAATGATACGATTTCCTTGTTGATGAATCACCGGTCTGTGCGAAAATTCAAGTCAGCCCCCATTACCGACGAGCAGCTCGCAGCTATTGTGGCAGCTGGCCAAATGGCTTCCTCGTCCAGCAATGTGCAGGCATATACCGTTATCGCCGTTACCGAGCCTTCTTTGAAAACAAAACTGGCGGAGTTGGCAGGAGGGCAGGCTTACGTTGAGCAATGCCCTGCGTTTTTGGTATGGTGCGCAGACCTGTATCGCTTGAAACAGGTCACGCTCCACCATCAGCCAGGTCAGCCTTCCTATGAAGGGTCCGTTGAAAATTATACGGTTGCGACTATTGATGCCGCGTTAGCTGCACAAAATGCAGCGGTAGCCGCTGAATCACTGGGCTTGGGCATCGTCTACATTGGCGGCATTCGTACTAACATAGCAGAGGTGTCTGAGTTGTTAGGGTTGCCAGAGCTGGTGTATCCAGTATTTGGTATGTGTATTGGTGTACCGGATCAGGAAACGGGCTTGCGTCCACGTCTTCCGCTGTCCGGTGTTTTGCATATGAACGGCTACGACAAAAATCAGACGATGAAAGCTGTAGAGGTATACGATCACACATCAGCGGAATATTTGAAGGAACGTACGGGCGGTCAACGCTCTACGCCATGGTCTGAGCAAATGGCCGGAAGATTGACCGAGCCAGCACGCTTGCAGTTGAAGCCATTTTTGGAACAGAAGGGTTTCCTGAAGCAATAAAATTTGAGTAGCGACAAAAAACTCTGCAAAATACAAGTACATTTGAGCTATATACGTTTGAAAATACAAGAACCTCCTTATTTACGTATGATGAAGTTCCGCGTAAATAAGGAGGTTCTTTGCTTTGGTTGCATGTTGTGGTTGTAAACCTTCCAGTCAGTAAACAGCTGGTATACCTTTATCCATCAGATAGTGAGTAAAAGCGTCTCGTATTTTCATAAAATAATTGATGGACGGCAGATTCATCTTGCTGGGTCAGCTTGCTGTACGCGCGAATGACGTCGGCAGTCATCCGGGGATGTGTCTGTTGTCCGGTAAAAGGACCCTCGAACGGCCAGGGACCGTCTGTCTCTGCCATGATCTGATCAGACGGATACTGTCTTGCCAAACTGCGGATCTCTTCTTCGTACAGGAGATCCGGTGTGAAGGAGACATAATAGCCGTTCCGGGCGATACGTTCGGTCGTGGCGGCAGAGCCTTTAAACCAGTGAAAATGCGCCTGCATGACGCCGTGACGTTCCAGAAGGTCACAGGCGATGTCTGCGTCTTCATAAACGGCGTGCAGGACAATGGGCTTGCTATGCTTGCTTGCAAACTGGATGAAACGCTCCAGTAGCACTATGTAGGGAGCGAGGTCAAAAGGAGCTCCGCTCTGCGAGGCTTCTAGCCGATTGTAATAGGGTAAGCCGACTTCACCCACGGCGACCATCTGCTGTACATGTTCGTCCATCCAGTCGAACAAGAGGTCAAGCTCAGTTTGCGGTGGAAGGGCCTGTTCGGGATGAAAGCCAAAGGCTGGCCGTACTAGCCCAGGGTAACGCTCGGCTAACCGTAGATTGGCTCGGCCGGAGTCCAGATGCATCGACACGGCTATCACAGCTTGGACGCTGCTATCAGCAAGTGAAGCGAGCAATAGCTTCTGTTGCTCGGGCGGGTAGCTGTCTACATGAATGTGCGCGTCGATTAATGGAGCGGGTCTTGTTGTGGTCAAATCCAAGCCTAGCTTTGTTTGGCTGTTCCATTTCGATGCACATCGAACTTTTACGTCACTCATGCCGATTCAATCCATCTTCCGGGATATTCTTGTGAACGCTCTGAGCATTGTCCATGTCGCCGTCCAGTTTGTACTTTTCCTCACGCATCCAGCCGGTCATGGTTCGCTTCCATTCAATAAAGAGAGGATCGAGGGTGATTTCTTCCCTACGCGGGCGGGGAAAAGGGACATCTACGACATGCACCACCGAAGCAGGTCGCGCTGACAGCACATAAATGCGGTCGGAGAGCAGCAGCGCTTCTTCAATGCTGTGGGTAATGAACAGCACAGAGCGGCGGTTCTTCTCCCACATCCGCAGTAACCATTGCTGCATATCTGCACGTGTCAGCGCGTCGAGTGCGCTGAACGGCTCATCCAGCAGCATTAATTCCTGCGGGCTGAGCAGTGCGCGAAGAAAGGCTGCACGCTGTTGCATTCCACCAGACAGCGTATGTGGATACGCCTTGGCGAATTTGCCTAGTCCAACCTGCTCGAGCCATTGCAGGGCTTCTTTGCGACGTTCGCGTTCACTGGCGTACTGAGGGGGGACTGCTGTATTTTTACGTGGAGCATTTTCCTGCCCAAGCAGTACATTATCCAGCGTGGTGCGCCACGGGAAAAGGGCGGACTGCTGTGGCATATAGCTGATATGCCCACGTTCACCAGTCATGTCTCGTCCGTGCATACGGATACGTCCCTGCTGTGGTTTGAGTAGCCCGCCGATGATGTGAAACAGCGTACTTTTGCCGCTGCCTGACGGACCGATGAGAGAAACGAATTCTCCCGGCTTGACTGTGAGGGATACATCCTGCAGCACGGGCAGTAAGCTTCGCTTTTCGCGGAAGGCGAGGCTGATCCCGTCCAATTCCAGAGCAGAAGGGGCAGTTGAAGGACTCTGCTGGTCCCCGGCTCGTTGTTCATTAGCCACGTTGTGTGATGATAAGTCAGTCGGATGCAGACTCATATGTGCCACGTCCTTTCTTTGCTGTATTTAATTCAAGGAGGAAGCTATTCCTGATCCGGTTTCCAGCGAACCAGCCATTTTTCCAGTAGTACTATGATGACAAACATCAGTAAACTGAGCGCGACAATGATGCCGATGGCGGCAAAAATGAGGTCCGTGCGATAGGCCGATTTTTGCAGCAGCATATAATATCCGATTCCTTCGCTCGCACCAATCCATTCGGCAATAATTGCGCCCATCACACTGTAGGTGGCAGCAATCTTGATGCCGGAGAATACTTGCGGCAACGAGTGTGGCAACTCCAGCTTCATAAAAATAGCCATGCGACCTGCACCCGACATCTGCATATAGTTCATCATCATACGGTCCGTCCGTGTCAGCCCGTCCATGGTCGCTACAGCCACGGGAAAAAAGCATACTAAGGTAATGACCATCAGCTTGGGCAGCATGCCAAAACCAAACCACACCATGAGCAGCGGCCCCAGGGCGATGATCGGAATGTTTTGGCTCAGGATAAGCAGCGGATACAGGGCGGATTTGAGAAAAGGAATGGTATGAAGAACGATGGCGATCAACAGTCCCGTTGCTGTCCCTATAGCGAATCCCACAAGTGTCAGGCGAATTGTAGCCCATGTATGGGCACCAAGCAGCGCCGTCTGGGCCATGCCCTCCTGTACGATGAGGAATGGAGCTGGCAGTAGCCAGGATTCAATATGTAAATAGGAAACCGCCCCCTGCCAGGCTGCTAAAAAGAAGAGGACCGCCACAAGGGGCGGCCATACGCTTTTCCACCAGGATGCGTTCTTGCCTTTCGGATTCATGGGCGATATTTCTCGGTCAGCTTGTTCATGCTGATGCCTTGTGGGTTATGTGCGATTTTGATCTGTGAAATGACGCTGGGACTGCCCGCTTCCGTCAAAGCCTCATGCATTTCTTTAACCACTTTCAGCAACTCGTCGAGCTCGCCCTCCATGGTCGTATCCAATGGGTTCACCTGATGTTTGACACCGGAGCGCTGAATGACCTCAATCGCCTTATCTACATACGGGTAAGAGTCCTCGTTATTAGGAGTTTTAGGGATTACTTGAATACTGAGCAGTGTATTAGCCATGCAAATTCACCTGTCCTTCATTTGGAGTGTTTTAGAGAAAATAGGGTGGTTTAAGGCGTTTGAGACCGCTCCGCGTTTCATTTGGTCTTACGATCGCTGTTGCAGGGGGATTCTTGGATTATTTAAGTTTTCAAAGGTAAGAATTCCCCTGCAAAGGCGAACGCTCCGCTTCTCCAGATTCAAATGAACCGCTCCGCTGCTGCCCGCCTTAAAAGCACCCTATTTTTAAAGCTGGTTTGTGCGGCATTTTTAACACACAAGCGCACCTACTTAGCGCTTAGATAATATGAAACTAAAGAATAAACCAAGTTGAACGAGAACGAAGTGGGCGGAATGGTGCTGTACAAGCGTTAGCGTTCGCTTTAAAAGCTTTCCGTAGGAAAGCTCGCTTCGGAAGCATAACCTCCCCGGATTTCTACATTAATCATAAGTTTTTATTAAGAAATCCGGGGCGGTGGCGATGGGAAGCACCATCCGACTGCGTAGTGGCGCTTCGTTCACTTCTCTAGTTCAGTCTTATTTAGCGTTTTAACAAATGGTCAGCGCTTGGGCAAGAAGTCGTTTGTGAAGGCCTTATCGACTTCCAAAGGCTTGCTGAGCAGCTTGCGTTCGTACATCCAGTCCGAATAGTTTTGCCATACCTCCGCTTTTTGCACGCCCCATTGCGCGGCATCATCCTGATAACGTGGGCTTAGCCATTTTTGGCTGGCAAGTACCAGTTTTTTATCCAGCTCCGGTACAGCTTTGCTTAAGATGTCCGCGGCTTCTTCCGGATGGGCGATAGTGTATTCATAGCCTTGGGCGGTAGCGTCCATGAACGCTTTGACCAGCTCGGGATCATTTTTTATCGTCTGTTCGTTGCTCACAATTACAGGCGTATAGTAGTCGAGGCTTTTGGAATAATCTTTTACATACAGCATATCCAATGGCTCATCTCGAAGTTGGGCCTCGATTCCGGTCCATGCGTAGAAAATCCAGGCAAAGTCGATATCCCGCTTCACGGCTGTAAAATAGTCTGCATTGCCCATGTTGACGATCTTCACTTTGCTCACATCGCCTTTGTCTGAATCCATGATGGATTTCATGACCGCTTCTTCTACGGGAGAGCCCCAACCGCCGTATTTTTTACCTTCAAAATCTTTCGGGCTTTTAATTCCGCGATCTACCGGGGCTGCGAAGCCTGAGGTATTATGCTGAATCACCGCAGCGATGGATACAAGCGGCACACCTTGCGTGCGGGCCTGTGTGACGCCTTCTTGGTAGCTGATACCAAAAGGTGCAGCATTAGAAGCAACCATTTGATCGGCTCCGCCTGAACCAGGTTGAACAATTTGGACATTTAAACCTGCTTTTTCGTAAAATCCTTTGTCCTTGGCGACATAGAGTCCCGTATGATTCGTATTGGGTGTCCAGTCGAGCACGATTTTAACATCTTTGAGCCCCTTTGCCGGAGTAGACGTTTGAGTGTCGGTAGCGGAAGCTGCTTCTTGGGATGTAGGGGGACTTCCACCGCAAGCGGTCAGGGTCAGGGCCATGAGCCACAGACTGATCAGTCCCAGGCTTAATATTTTCATGCGCTTCATCGTTAGTGTTCTCTCCTTTTGATTACCCGTTATCCATCCAATCAGACAGCTTAAGTTTCCCATTTTCATAAAAATAACATCTGCCGGACGCGATCTTTCCAACAACTTAATCCTCAACAAAAAAGCGCCCCGAGTTTCCGGGACGCTTGCGCTTGTATATACCAAAGTAAGGGATGGTCCTATGTAAAGAAGGCACATCTTGCTTAAGCATTCCTACGCTGGCATTACCCAGATCAGGTTGTAAGGGTCAGTGTCTTGGGACACACTCTCAGCCGGCCGATTCCAGCACCCCTGGCATTGTATGGTTTAATGGGTTCATTTATTCGGGTTTACTACGACGATTATATGCTTTGAATGCGGGTCTGTCCAGCATGAAGGGAGAGATAACGGTTCATTTGCCGAACGACAGGGTACACTTTTACTGTGAGCTTTGATCTGAAAATGAGTATGAATCAATCCGATTCGATCCGGTCATGTTATTTTCAGAACAGCTGCGCAGGTAGGTTCAGATGGGCTGGTGCCCAATGGCATGGCCGTAGAGAATTCTAATTCGTGAAAAGGAGTTGTTGTACTGTGGGTAAAACGGAAACATTGGATCGCAACCAACTGGAACAAGCCATTGTGAAGGCTTTGGATAACAACAAATTTTGTTCGTTAGGTACGGTAGAGGGTGGCAAACCGAAAGTACGCTATATGGCCCTTTTTAACGATGGAATGAACATTCATCTGGCGACAGATCGCAAAACGCATAAAGTGGATGAGCTAAAGGACAATCCGAATGCTTATCTGCTGCTGGGTTATGAGGTTGGCGGTACGAAGGAAGTTGTAGAAGTGGAGGCTACCGTCCAGATTACAGCTGATGAGGGGCTGCGCAAACAAGTGTGGAACGATTCCTTGAAGGAATGGTTCTCCGGACCGGATGATCCCGATTATGTCATTCTGGACGTGAATCCGACTCGCATTGAGTATGTGGGTCAGCAAACGGAGCGCCAGGTGTGGAAGAAATAATACGAATATAAATGGATAAACCAGTGAATCTCCGAGTTTTTATTAGGAGGTTTGCTGGTTTTTTTATGTTTGAGAAAAATAATTATTTTTTCATAAATAATTTTAAGTAAATGACTACTCTTTTGTCTGGCGTTGGATTAAAATAGAAATGGTGGGTTCAAGGCTTACATATATGTGCAAAAGTATGTATATGAGGCATACACCTTAATGAGGAGGGGTATATTTTGTTATTACGTAAAAATTGGTTTAAAGGGTTTACAGCAGCAGTTGTAGCTTGTAGCATGCTGGTGTTTTCGGCCGCTCCATCTTGGGCAGCTAACAAATCCCGCGATGAAGCTACGGTGAATCTGCGGATCATGGAAACAACGGATATTCATGCGTCCCTGATGAACTACGATTACTACTCGGACAAAGAAACCAACGAATATGGCTTGATTAACACAGCCGGACTAATCCAACAGGCGCGTAGTGAAGCGAGAAACAGCATGTTGTTCGATAACGGTGATTTATTGCAGGGCAATCCATTAGGTGATTATATGGCCAGAAATAAAACCTTCGAGAAAGAAGGCGGCGTCCATCCGGTCTACAAGATGATGAACTTGATGGGCTATGATGCGGCTACAGTGGGCAACCACGAATTCAACTATGGTCTAGGCTTTCTGGAGAAATCGCTCAAGGGAGCCGATTTCCCTTACGTAAATGCGAATGTTTATGTTGACAAGGGGGGTCAAGCTACTAAAAATTATTTTACCCCTTATCAGATTCTTGATAAAACAGTAACGGATGAAAAAGGTGATCAGCATACACTCAAAGTGGGTGTAATCGGCCTGGTAACACCTCAAATTATGCAATGGGATGAAGCCAATTTAAAGGATAAGGTCGTTACGAAGGATATTGTGGAAACGGCGAAAAAGTTTATTCCTCAAATGAAAACGGAAGGTGCCGACATTATTGTCGTGCTTGCGCACACAGGTTATGAGGATGTGCCACAAACGCCAATGATGGAGAATGCTGTTAAATATTTGAGCCAGGTGGAAGGAATTAACGCGATTCTGTTTGGGCATGCTCATAAATCTTTCCCAGGCCCTGATTTTAAAGATATGAAGGGTGTAGATCTGGATAAGGGAACCATTAATGGCGTACCGGCCGTGGAAGCTTCTTCATGGGGCAAGGATTTGGGCATTATTGACCTGACTCTGGAAAAGGAAAAGAGTGAATGGAACGTAATCGACTCTCAGTCTCAAGTGCGTCCGGTAGTGAGTACTACCAATCAGACTGTGAAGTTTACGCCTGAATTCAAACTGATTGATGCGGTCAAAGAAGAGCATCAAGGAACGCTGGATTATATTCGCCAGCCTGTAGGAACAACGACGGCGCCAATTACCAGCTATTTTGCATTAGTGCAGGACGACCCTTCCATTCAAATTGTGACGAATGCACAGAAATGGTATGTTCAAAACCATCTTAAAGGAACTGAATACGAAAATCTTCCAGTATTGTCGGCAGGCGCTCCATTCAAGGCCGGCGGTCGAAACGGAGCCGAGTATTACACTAATATTCCTGAAGGTACGGTAGCGATTAAAAACGTGTCCGACCTGTATGTGTACCCGAACACGGTTCATGCTGTAGAAGTGACCGGTGCTGAAATTCAGGAATGGCTGGAGTGGTCTGCGGGTCAGTTCAACCGTATTGATCCAAAGCAAACTGAGGAGCAATCGCTGATCAACAAGGATTTCCCAACCTACAATTTTGATGTCATTGATGGTGTGAATTATCAGATTGATGTAACGCAGCCTGCACGGTATGATGCCAAGGGAACTATTATTGATTCTTCAGCGCATCGTATCAAGGATCTGCAATACAATGGAAAGGCTATAGATCCTGCACAGAAATTTATCGTAGCCACCAATAACTATCGTGCTTCCTCATCCAAACTGGCCAACCCAGATGGCAAACGAATTGTGATGGCAGCACCGGATGAAAGTCGTCAAGTCGTTGTTGACTATATCCGTACGAACGGAACGATTAATCCATCGGCGGATGGCAACTGGTCTATTGCTTCTTTTGGTCAGGCAAAGGTTACTTTCGAGTCCTCTCCTGATGCCAAAGACGTGCTGGCAGGCAATCAACAAATTTCATACTTGAGCAGCGCGGCAGACGGTTTTGCCAAATACAGCTTAAAAGCTGGCGCTAAGCCTAGTACAGCAACGACTTCTGTAAAGGAAGCTGTGGCTCCCGCGAAAGCAACAGCAAAGCCAGCTGTTAAAACGACCAAACCGGCGGTTGTTAAACCAGCTAAAACAACAAAGCCAAAGGCATCCAAATAACTTCGAATTTTAGTTTTCGTTTAATATCAGAATGAAGCAGCAAGTCTCTTTAACCAAGAGATTTGCTGCTTTTTTTAATATCAAAAAACAGCCCCGAATTATTATGAGTGTAAAAAGGTTTTGTTTTTGTCGAATATGTACTTAAGTCCTAAGTTATCGTTAAAAAAAGCTGCTTTTTTGTAAAAAAACGTAATTATATAGTACTTTTGTTCTAGTTATTTGTGATATAATGGTGAAAAAACCGGAAAATTGTTCCGAGGAGGACCATTATGACATGCAGCAATTGCAGCATCATATTACCTATAAAGGATCAAGGATTGCTTAGAATTAGGTATTCCAGGGTGTCGCTTACTCCAGCATTAGATGGTTTGGGTATGCTATCGGAACAAATGAAGCAGCAACATGAGCGTGAGGGCGGCATAGAGTTTCGCTATGAGAGCCGTTCAGAGTTGGAACAGCTGGTTAACGGACTGGCTCGTCTGCCGCAGGAATACTTGAACCATATACAAGTTGTGGTGACTGGCTTGCATCATGTCGAAGGATATGAGGACTGGCTTTTATTTAGTCAATTGCAAGCCAGACTGCAACATCCGGATATCGTGAGTATTATTAAGGATCAAAGTTTTTCCAGCCATATGCAGCCTATTGTTGACCACAAGCTGGATATTATCGGGTTTGAGTTTTTGCTGCGTCCGTCACATGCAGAGAGACCCTTTCAGCCTTTCCGACTGTTTGAAGTCGCCCGTGAAGCTGGCTTGCATGCTCATCTGGATCGCTCGGCTCGTTTTTCCGCTATTGAAAAAAGTGCAACATGCCTTCCGGCGGGGATTAAACGTTTTATTAACTTTCTCCCTTCCACCATTTATAATCCGGCTTATTGCTTGAATCACACCTTTGAGACGATTGATCGGTTATCCATGAGTACGAAGGATTTTGTATTTGAGGTCGTAGAAACGGAAGAGATAGACGACCTTAATTTTTTGCATCATATCTTTGAGCAGTATCGTAATCGAGGAGTTTCAGTTGCCCTGGACGATGTGGGGGCAGGCTATTCTACGACAGAGCTTATGAATTGCCTTCAGCCGGATTATGTCAAAATTGACCGTAGTATAATTGACGGCTGTCATAGTAACAGTAATCAGAAGCGGCAAATCACAGGAATTGTAGAATCGGCTTTTCGTTTTGGAGGCCAAGTGTTGGCTGAAGGAGTAGAGCAGATAGAGGATTTTGAATTTTGTCGTGAAGCAGGTGTGTCACTGGCTCAGGGTTATTTGTTTGGCAAGCCGGAGCCTGGTCCGCCCACCAATTTTATGCTTAGCAGCGTAATATAGTCAGGAACAAATTTAAGTAGATGTAGTTTATAAAAATTGGAGCTTAAATAAGGCTGTCGTATAAGCATTAATGTAAAAAACGCGAGTGCAGAGGTTATTTCACCCCTGCAACTCGCGTTTTTTGGTCATGCTTGCCCACCTGAACAAGCTCTGGCAAGCAAAGCCATCCAGTCTCCAATTTTACTTGGTAAGGGACGTTAAAAGCCCGGAAGCAGTTTACGACCGTTTTTTTTAAAAGTAAAGATTGACGTTTTGAAGACAATTGGATACAGTGTACTATATAGGAAACATTGTTTCCTTGGTGATACGATGTATCTATATTAGGTAAAAGGTTTAACAATACAGGGAGGACAACCAAAATGAAAGCAGTGCAACTGAAAAACGGTTTTGGCTTTGAAGAGTTAACCTTGACGGAACTTGACACACCGGTGCCGGGACGGCTGGAAGTTCTGATCCGCATAAGGGCAGCGTCCCTCAATTACCGTGATTTGGTAATTATTAACGGAGTCATGCCGATCGGCATTCAATTTCCCTTCATTCCGTTATCCGATGGAGCGGGTGAAATTGTAGCTGTGGGCGAAGGGGTGACAAAATTTCAGGTAGGACAAAGAGTAGCGGCAAATTTACAACAGAAATTCATTGGCGGGAGCACGAGAGCGGAGGTCTTAAAGGACAGTCTGGGAGGCCCGCTCAGTGGAGTGGCGGCTGAATATATCGTTCTGCATGAAGAGGGGGTCGTCGCCATTCCGGATCATCTATCTTGGGAGGAGGCTTCCACTTTGCCGATTGCGGCATTAACCGCATGGAGCATGCTGATGGAATCCGGTGGGCTGCGAGCGGGAGATACGGTGCTCTTGCAAGGAGCAGGCGGTGTTTCCATCTTTGGGCTTCAATTCTCTCTGATGGCGGGAGCACGGGTAATTATCACATCGAGCAGCAATGACAAGCTGGAACGGGCAAAGGCTCTCGGCGCATGGCAGACAATCAACTATTCGGAGGTTCCAAAGTGGGATAAGGTGGCTCTGGAGCTGACAGACGGCGGAGTCGACCATGTCCTGGATGTAGGGGGAGCGGCAACAATGGCGCAATCCATCAATGCACTTCGTACCGGAGGGACTGTGAGCATGGTCGGATTCTTATCGGGCTTGACCATTCCTGAGTTCGATGTCACTAGCATTTTGCAGAAGGCTGCAACGATTCGCGGTAGCCAGGTTGGTAACCGGGAACATTTCGAAAACATGAATCGTGCCATTTCCCGCCATCGTTTACATCCTGTCATCGACCGGGTATTCCCGCTCAGCCGAATCGGCGAAGCCTTCGCACTTTTGGCTGAAGGAAAACAGTATTTCGGTAAAATCGTCGTTCAAATATAAATGAGCATTTTGCATAAATCCCAAGAGCGATTTCAAATCAGTAATATATAGATCGAAACGGTTTAGTTCGTCTATATAGTGTACTTTCGAGCGTTGGGAATTGAATTATGCAAAATGCTGAAATATTATTCACATCACATAGGAGGCACTCTAATGCCCAGTAAACCTGATTTATCTGTCAAAGATTCTCAAGAAAGAAAGAATAAAAAACCGCGTAAGTGGGTACGCAGAACCGGATTATCGCTGCTGTCGGTAATCCTTCTGGGAGTGGTTATTTTTATGCTCATCCCTTCCCCTGTACAGCCTGCAAAATGGCTTGCACCTTCGGCCCCCTCTTTTGAACAAGCGGGTCCATGGCAACAAAACAACAAACTCAGCTCCGCAGAGCTTGTTACAGATGCCCCTAAGTTTCCGGAATTTATCACCTTTGACAAGGAAGGAAATTTATATACGGGAGACTCCGATGGGAAAATTTATAAGGTTGTCTTTGATACAAAGGGCAATCCGCAAAAGGCCCAGCTATATGCAGATACCAAAGGAACGCCCAATGGACTTATGTTTGATGCAAGTGGAAATCTGATCGTTACGGATGTTAAGAAGGGGCTGCTGTCGGTAGATCCATCCAGAAACGTGACGGTGTTGGCCAATCAAGTCGACGACACACCGATCTATTTGGCCAACGAGCTGGATATTGCCAAAGATGGTACCATTTATTTTTCTGACACCTCCAATTATGGCAGTGTAGTCTTCAAAGAAATCGCCGAGAACAAGCCGCATGGACGTTTGCTGAAATATAATCCGGCGACCAAGCAGACGACAGTTCTGTTGGAAGGTCTTTATTTTGCGAACGGGGTTGCCTTGTCTGCGGATGAAGATTTTGTACTTGTGGCAGAGTCGTATCACTACCAATTGACCCGATACTGGCTCAAAGGGCCGAAGAAAGGGACTTCGGATATTTTTGCGGATAATCTCGCCGGTTTTCCGGATAACATTACGCGTGATGATCAAGGCCATTTCTGGGTCGGTCTCTTCACGACACGTATTCCCTTTGTAGATCAGATGCATGGAAGCCCGTGGCTGGCTGGAATGATGGCCAAATTGCCTCAATCGCTGCTCAGCGGTGCAAGCGCACCTGTGAAGCATGGACTTGCTGTGGAGCTTAATCCGCAGGGTAAACTCATCGGAAGCTGGCATGATCCTGAAGGCTCGCTTTATGGGGTAACCACGGCTGTAAACCATGATGGATATTTATATATAGGTACAGCTCCTGGAGGCAGCCAGGGTGTTCATCGCGTGCTTTTAACCAAATAAGCTTGGGGAGGGTTTAACATGATATTGGATGAGTTGAAATTATCCTGGACAGCGAAGGAAAGCCTGGCCGGGAAAGTAGCTTTGGTAACAGGCGCAAGCAGCGGCATTGGGGCATCGATTGCAAAAAAACTGGCAAAGCGTGGCGCGTATGTAGCTGTATTGGCGCGCCGTCAGGAGCGATTGGATGAATTGGTTCGCGACTTGCACCAAGAGGAATTGTATGAGGTCATGGCAATACCTGCCGATATCCAAAAGGCTGAAGACATACAGCAGGCGGTCCACGCCATTCTTGAACGCTGGGGGCGGCTTGACATTATCGTTGCCAATGCCGGCTTCGGGTATCGAAGTCCGCTGGCAGAGGTGGAACTGGAACGCTGGGAGGAGCTTTACAAGACGAATGTGCACGGTCTTGTCCTGACACTGAAGTACGGACTTCAGCCAATGAGGGAACAGGCCAAGGGGGATGTTGTCATTGTCTCCTCTATTGCAGCGAAGGAAGTGGTTGCCGGAGGAGGACTATACAGCGCTACCAAGTACGGCGTTAGCGCCATAGCCTCTGCATTGCGTTTGGAGACCAGTACGCAAGGAATTCGTGTAACTGCGATTCACCCCGGGGCGGTGGCGACGGAGTTTTCGCAGGTGGCCGGATATCCCGAGCAGGAAATTCGGGCGTTTGCTTCGAGCGTTTTGCCGCTGCATCCCGATGATGTTGCAGAAGCTGCCCTTTATGCACTAGAGCAGCCGGAGCATGTCAATATTCCAGAGTTGACCATAATGCCTTCGAGGCAGGTCCAGCGGTTCAAATAGAGCGATATTTATTCTGACATAAACCGGGTGAGCATGAACCAAAAGGCGCGAGCTACAGGGGAGGAATAACCCTTGCACTCGCGCTTTTTTATACTAATGAAGAGGCGTGACTGTCCAATAAAGTTTAAAACCACTTTGGGACAGCTCCATTTACTATAGAGCAGACCATTTCCTGTGAACATTTTGGCCCCACGTTCGCTCATCCAGTCATCGTGAGCACAGCTATAGTGTAATGACGTACAGACCTAGCGGCGTAGTTGCGCTACCTGCAACCATGAAGCTGAGAGAATAGCTGGATCTGCCGGGGGGAACGCTGATATCAGCTAATCGGCATACCTTGGTATTATCTCGTAGCAAAGGGATACCATATACACGATCATCCACGCGTACAGCCCCGGCGAACGCGCCCCCACGTGGATTCGCGTAGATTCTGACGATACGTACCTCGTCACTGTCGTTAACGATGGGAATGGTCGCGTTGTATATGGTTCCGAATTGTCCGCGATTATCTAGCGCAGGCCCCAGCTCGCTGCGTGCCCCGGTAAACAGCAGATCGGCAGGAGCCTCACCGTTCAGCTTTTTGGTGGCACACGCCCGATAGTTTGCGCTCTGTCCCACCACGTACTCTGGCATCCGCGCATTCGTTTCGGAAAAGGACCACACCCCTCGTGGATGCGCCTGTGGTGGAGGTACGGGAGGAAGCGCATCCATATGAATCTGGCGCAGATCGGTCTGCGTGTCCTTGCTGATCACGGTGCGAATCACATAATCCAGCGTACCGTGGCCTTCAGCAAATTCTACGGTAAGGTCATAGATGAATCCGGCCAGCGATCCCTCGGGCAGCTCAAATTCCTCCAGCAGAGCGGTGCCTTTGCCGAATTTATGACGGTCTGCTGGCCTCACACGTTCCATCGTACCCGCCAAACAGCTTTTGGCAATAGACTGCCCGACATCAATAATCCAGTTGCCGTCCTCAGGCACAATCTTAAGAGCGCGTTCAATATGGCGTACTTCCAGTTTAGCAGCGCTCCTGTTCTCTACAGTGATGCCCAGTTTAACAGGGCTGTCGATTTTGTTATAATGCCAGCCGAAAATGCGATGTTTGACTGTTCGGGTTGTCGAGCGAACCATGTCATGCCACAGGGTGGCTTGCTCGGTAGGTACCGTCACATGGGTAAGCGTCTCCGGGTTATCGCTAAGCATCAGGCGGCGTGTTCCGCCCTCAGTGGCTGACTCCACATCCACATGGATGTTGGGCGGGATCACGGCAGTTTCCACAATCAGATCCTTTGGCTCCTTGGATCGATGGTTCATGTAAATTCCTCCTTTTATTCAAAAGTGGCACCGCTTTGGGTACATGTATATGGGCAGTTCATAAATATAGGTAACGCCAGATCCATTTATACAACCTGTTTTACAAAATATTTTTTTAAAATAAACCTCCGCAGATTATAGCGGTTCTGCTAATGCGTCGAAGCAAGCTTACAAGACTCTTGTTCCCAATCACCAACGATTCGCAGCCAGGTATTGCGTGTATGTTAAGAGCATAAGCTATTGGATGTACAGAGAAGCTACAGGAGGGAAACATGCCTAAAAAAATATGGTGGAAGGAAGCCGTTGTATATCAGATTTACCCGATCAGTTTTCAGGATTCTGACGGAGACGGTAAAGGGGACTTGCGAGGCATTTTGTCCAGGTTGGATTATTTGTGTGAACTGGGTATTGATGTTATCTGGATTTGTCCGGTATATAAATCGCCCAATCACGATAATGGATATGATATTAGCGATTATTATGCCATTATGGATGAGTTTGGAACAATGGAGGATTTTGACGAACTGCTTCACCAGGCGCATGAACGAGGTATCAAAATCATGATGGATTTGGTATTAAACCATACATCGGATGAGCATCCGTGGTTTACGGAGTCACGCTCGTCCAAGGATAATCCGAAGCGGGACTACTACATATGGCGAACAGGCAAAAATGGCGGATATCCGAACAACTGGGAATCGTATTTTTCTGGCTCAGTGTGGAAATATGACAAGCTTACAGACGAATATTACATGCATCTATATTCCGAGCATCAGCCGGATCTGAACTGGGAAAATGAAGAGATGGTGGGCGAGCTCTACCGCATGGTGGAATGGTGGCTGAAAAAGGGAGTCGATGGCTTCCGTTTTGACGCTATTGCCCATATTGTCAAAGCCGAAGGGCTGCCGGATGCCGATAATCCCGACAAACGAACCTTGGTACGGGCTTATCAGCTCTTTTCCAATCTGGAACAGGTACATGTGCTTCTACGGATGCTGAATGAAAAGGTGCTGGAATGTTATCCCTTAATGACAGTTGGCGAAACGTCTGGCTTAGGACCGGAACAGGCGCTTGATTATGTGGGAGACCAGCGGCATGAATTGAATATGGTCTTCCAGTTTGAACACATGTTTATTGATGCACAAGGGCTAGGGACGGAAAAATGGAAATCCAAGCCATGGACGCTGGTGGAGCTGAAAAAAATAATGAGCAGTTGGCAGACAGTGCTTCATCAGGAAGGATGGAATGCCAATTATCTCAACAATCATGATCAACCTCGGGCTCTCTCCAGATTTGCGAATGATGGACAATATCGTGTGGAATCCGCCAAAATGCTGGCAACCTTCACACATATGCTTGAGGGTACGCCTTATATTTATCAGGGTGAGGAAATTGGGATGACGAATATTGCATTCCCGTCGATTGATGATTATCGGGATGTGGAAACGTTAAACTATTATGAGCAGCAACGAAAGATTGGTGAGCCGGAGGAGCAGATTATGGCGGCAATCTGGCGAAAAAGCCGGGATAATGCACGCACTCCTATGCAGTGGGATGCTGGTCCTGCGGCCGGATTTACCGATGGAGAGCCGTGGATGAAGATTAACGATAACTACACACACATTAATGCAGAGGCTGAAAGAAATAATCCAGGCTCGATTTTCCACTATTATCGTAAGTTGATTGCTCTGCGCAAACAACATGAGGTCATAGTCTATGGCGAATACAAGCTTCTGTTGCCACTGGATACAGAGCTGTATGTATTCACTCGTATGTTGGGAAAAGAGCGTTTGCTGGTCATTTTGAATTTCTTTGACCGTGATCCGGTGTTCCACTGGCCCGAAGGTGAGGAGCTTCCTGCCGCCAAGGCGGAACTACTTCTCTCCAACTACGAACCGGTACAAGGGGAACAACTGCATGCCTTGAAGCTGCGGCCTTATGAAGCCAGAGTGTATAAGCTAACCATGCATTAGGCTTTGCTATCTTTAGAATGGTAAAAGGAAGGGAAGGCCCATAGAGCCTTCCCTTCCTTGGAGTAAACTAAAAAGCCCAATCCACACTGGCTACCATGGGCAGGTGTGGATCGGGCTCATTATGATATGGTCTCATTAAATGTAGTTACTTTTTAGTGATAATGTTTCACCTTAAGGTCGTCTAGACTTTTAAACTCATACCCTTGCTTGCGAGCCTCGTCTATGATAGAACCAAGTGCCTCGGCATTGTCCTTGGATACGGAATGGAGCAGAATGACCGCACCAGGGTGAAGCTGACGAATGACTTGACGATAGGCATAGTCCGTTCCTTGCTGAATATTTGTGTCCCAGTCCTTGTAAGCCACAGACCAGAACACGCTCGTATATCCAGCTTCTCGACAGGAAGCCAATGCTTTTTCACTAAAAATGCCGCGAGGCGGCCGGACGTATTTCATTTCTTTTTGCCCGGTTAGCTCTGCCGATGCATTTCGTACCCGATCTAGCTCAGACCGGATCTCTGTCGAAGAAATGGTGCTCATATCAGGATGGCTCCATGAATGGTTTCCGATAATATGACCCTCACTGGCCATGCGTCGCATCAAATCAGGCTGGTCTTTTACAAAATGCCCTGTCACAAAAAAGGCGGCTGGAACCTTTTTGGCCTTCAATACATCCAGCACTTTGGGAGTATACCCATTCTCATAGCCGTTGTCGAAAGTGAGAAATAATTCTTTTTTAGTCGTATCCCCCAGAAAGATGCCACCTTGCCTTTCGATTAGTTGCATAAAACCTTCTTGTGCGATGGAAGGCAGCTCCCCTCCCTTACTTTTTTTAAACCCAAAATGATAAGGCTGTCCGTCAACAGTCTGAGTAGCCCATGCGGGTTCTGCCGTAACTGTCAACATCCCTATAACTCCAACGCATAGCCACAAGGTGAATATTCGCTTCATCTATCTTCCTCCGCTTCCGTCCCGTTCGGGCAAGGTGTGTATGCTTCGGCATATTTCATACCATTTGCAATATCATGCTGATTTATGCAAGGACTGAACTAACCAAGACTCAAAACACATATTGACATGAATATTAAATCGAAGTAGTATACTTTATAAAACTTACTAGAATACTCGGATTTAATTCGATCGTTCATGCCAAAGAAAAGCAATCAGCTTAGAACATCTTACATACTTGTGAGAACGGAAGGAGTTAGGACTCATGATTGAACTTAGGAATGTATCCAAAACCTATGTGAGAAAAGGTCTAAGTATTGAAGCGTTAAAAAATATAAATATCAAAGTGGATAAAGGAGATATTTTCGGATTTATCGGATTCAGTGGCGCTGGGAAAAGTACGCTGATCCGTTTGGTCAATCGTCTGGAGAAAGTAACCAGCGGAGAGGTTCTTGTTGAGGGGGAACAGTTAAATACCTACTCGACCTCTGGGCTGCGGAAGGTAAGAAAGAAGATCGGAATGATTTTTCAGCATTTTAATCTGCTGGAATCGAAAACAGTGTTCGACAACATTGCAATTCCGTTGGTGCTGCTTAAGCGCAACAAACGGGAAATAGAGGGGCGTGTAAAGGAGCTTTTGGCGTTCATAGGATTGTCGGACAAGGCGAATAGCTACCCCAGCGAGCTTTCCGGCGGACAAAAGCAGCGTGTGGGGATTGCACGGGCGCTTGCGAGCAACCCGTCCATTTTGCTCTGTGATGAGGCAACCTCGGCACTTGATCCGCAGACCACACAGTCAATTCTCGACTTGCTTCGTAAAATCAATAAGGAATACAAGATCACCATTTTGATCATCACCCATGAAATGTCGGTGATTCAGCGGATTTGCAACAAGGTAGCCGTAATGGAAAAGGGGGAAATCATCGAGCAGGGCAATGTCCTGGAGGTATTCGGGCAGCCGCAGCACCCGACGACACAGAGCTTTGTACGCACGGTCATTCACGATACGGTACCCGAGAGTGTGCTGCAAACGTTCGAACAGCAAGAATCGCAGCGAATATACAAGCTGGAATTTATAGGGCAGGTTGCTTCTGATCCGGTGGTTCATGAATTGATTCGGCAGCATGATATCCACGTGAACATTTTGTTTGCCAACATGACGGAGATTCAAGAAACGACGATTGGCTATATGACGATTCAACTGCGCGGTGGACAGCATGCCGTTCAGCAGGCTGTTGATTTTCTCAAGAGCAAAGGAGTTCATATTCAGGAGGTAGAGAGTCTATGATGATTACAGGAACTACGATCACCTGGGATCAACTGTGGGAAGCTTTGTATGAATCCGTGCTCATGGTCAGCATATCATTATTCATTGGCGCCCTGATCGGTATCCCTATCGGTATTTTACTCGTCATCACCCGTCCAGGCGGAATTCTGGAGAACAAATGGCTGCACAATATTTTGAATCCAATCATTAACATTGTTCGTTCCTTACCGTTTATTATCTTGCTGATTGCGATCATTCCGTTAACCCGTCTGATTGTGAATACATCCATTGGGACCAGTGCGGCAATTGTCCCCTTGATTATATACATTGCGCCATATATCGGAAGGCTGGTCGAAAACTCGCTGTTGGAGGTAAATCCGGGGATACTGGAGGCAGCAGATGCGATGGGGGCGACCCCGTTTCAGGTCATTCGATACTTTTTGCTTCCTGAGGCATTCAGTTCTCTGATTTTGTCGTTAACGACAGCAGCCATTGGTCTGATTGGTGCTACTGCTATGGCTGGTGCGGTCGGCGGAGGTGGAATTGGCGATCTGGCGATCGCATATGGCTATCAACGTTTTGATACGCTGGTTATGCTGATTACCGTCATCATTCTAGTCTTGTTTGTACAAGGTGTTCAGTCCTTGGGGAACCTATTGTCCCGTAAAGCACGCAGGGGTTAAATTAGATGTTTTTCTTTTTCACCTATTGTCTGTTCATAGCTTGTAATTTTATAATCCATGCGTTCCAACACATTTTCCATATCTTTCATTTTTGCAATGAGCTGCTTGCGCTGCTCTATTAGGAGTTCTTTTCTAGCATTCATCGTTTCATCACCTTGCTGGAATAACCTAACATACTTAATCAAAATTTCAATGGGAAGTCCTACGCCTCGCATACATTTAATATATTCAACCCATCTGCAATCTTCTACCGTGTAATCCCTGATGCCACTTTTATTACGGTTCACACGCGGAATAAGTCCGATGCGTTCATAATAGCGGAGTGTATCCTGAGATAGTTCAAATTTTTTGCTTACTTCTGCGATCAACATGCAGACTTCACCTCCTGATTTCTGATCAAGAAACGCCCTATGTAAATGGATAGGGCGTTCTTGTCGTTGCTTATTTTGAAACTGTCATTTCATCCATATTTACTGAGCGCCAACTACCGGATGAGGAACATACGGCTCTTCCAGCAATGCGATTTCTTCAGGTGTTAACGTAATCGAAAGAGCAGCTACTGCATCTTCAAGATGAGACGTTTTCGTAGCACCGATAATCGGAGCTGTTACCGGTTCTTTCTGTAGCAACCAAGCAAGTGCGATTTGAACGCGAGGAACTCCACGTTTTTCTGCGATGGCCGCAACCTGCTCCACGATCAATTGATCGGTATCGGCAGTCGCATCGTATTTAGATTTCGCAACCTGATCGGTTTCGGAACGATGTGTTGTTTCCTGTACATCACGCGTCAATCTTCCACCTGCAAGCGGGCTGTATGGAATCACACCGATTTTTTCTTCCTTACAAAGCGGCAGCATCTCTCTCTCCTCTTCACGATATAAGAGATTTAAATGATTCTGCATTGATACAAATCGGGTCCACCCATTCTTTTCAGCGACATGTAACGCCTTTAGAAACTGCCATGCGTACATAGCAGAAGCACCAATATATCTTGCCTTCCCGGCCTTCACAACATCATGTAATGCTTCCATCGTCTCTTCAATAGGGGTATTGTAATCCCAGCGATGGATTTGGTACAGATCCACATAATCTGTCCCCAGTCGCTTAAGGCTCTTATCTATTTCACTCATGATAGCCTTTCGGGAAAGTCCCGCACCATTCGGGCCTTGATGCATACGGAAATGAACCTTTGTCGCGAGGACAATTTCATCTCGATTCGCATAATCCTTTAAAGCCCGTCCAACAATTTCTTCGCTAGTTCCATCTGAATATACATTCGCGGTATCAAAAAAATTAATACCTAGCTCCAGGGCATTTTTTATAATGGGACGACTGCGCTCTTCATCTAGTATCCATGGGTGAATCCACCGTTCTGCAACCCCAAAGCCCATACACCCAAGACAAAGCCGGGATACATCCAAGCCGGTATTTCCAAGTTTCACATAGTCCATTTGATTATACCTCGCTTTCCTAGATATTGTTTTCTTCAAATGTAGTCTACTCCAGCTACTTACACCGGATATTATTACATTTGGAGTTCACTCCAAGTCAAGCAATTTTGCTCCGGAATGATTCGTATAGGTCTAATTGTTCAGAATCGGTTCAGTGGGGTTTCGTATACTTCTCTTAGCATAGTTCCTTGGTTGCATAAATCGTAGAACTAAACATGACTAAAGCCTTTGATATAACAGGATATATGCCAATAAATAGTGTCTAGGAGTTGAAATGTTGAAACTTGTAAATCGAAATAAATGGATTGCATCTGCGATGGTATTGGGTATTGCTTCAGGTTCAATCGTATCTCTGCCTTGGGTGGGCGGCGTCCAGACTGCTTATGCAGCGACAGCAGATACGCAAAGCGAAACTGGATTTGTATCACAAGCTCGCACCTTGGGTTTGATGACAGGCGGTAATCAGGGCGATTTTATGGCACAAAAAAATTTGACCCGTGCAGAAGCGGCTAAAATTTTGTGCAGTCTGTTCCAGTTGGAAGTTAACAACCAGTCGCAAACTTCTTTTATGGATGTATCGTCCGATGCATGGGGCGCTCCCTATATTGAGGCTGTACGTGCAGCCGGGTATATGACAGGCAACGGGGAACTGTTCCGTCCGGGGGATGCCATTACCAAGGAAGAACTGATCGTATCGCTAGTACGTGCAATGGACTTACAGGATGCCGGCACAGCGAATGCACAGCAAAATGCAGTTCAAGTTGCCCGCTCTTATGGTCTGTTATCAGAGGATGCTTCTACAACGGATTTGAAAAATCCATTGAACCGGGAGAGTGGTGCGGAAGTATTCGTCAGCCTGCTGGATCATCCGGTAGGAGAAGTGAAATCAGAGGGCAATACTGTTCGCATCGGAAATATCCCGTACCAGTTGGAAGGATCTTTGCAAGGTTTGTTTGGTGAAAATAACAAAGCTGTATTAAAAGGGGCAAAATTCGACCTTAACCGTAATTTGCGTACACTCACAGGTGTGAATAAGCTGGAAATTAACGCAGACGGCGGCGTTTTTGACGGTAAAGGTGTATCTTTTGAAGGACGCCTGATCGTCAATGGCTCGGTAACCTTGAAGAACATGTCCTCCACAGGCGTATTGGAAATCAAAGGCTCAGGGACTCAGCCTGTATCGGCCCTTTTGGAAAATACGGCATGGTCTAGTGTGGAGCTGGGCTCCAAGGATGCCAAGCTGACAGCAACCGGGACGACGAAGATCGACAACCTGACGCTGAAAAATGATGCATCGATCGTGACCGAGGGAAATGCCGCGATTAGCCGCGTTTCGTTGCAACAGGGACTGGGCAAGCTGTTGGTTAGCGGCAGTATTGGTTTGCTGGATGCATCACAATATGTGGGCGTTCCTTTTATTACGCTGGCTAAGGGAGCTACAATCAACCGGCTTAACCTACCGGAACAAAAACAGCCGCAGGATGTTATCATTAACTATGATGCGATGAAAGTAGCTGTTAGTCTCGTGAATGGCACGACGAACTCGTCCTCTACTGGATCGGTTGTCACGGAAACAGAGAGCAAAGATAAGAAAAAACACAACAGTGACATTGTCAACGTAGACCGCAGTCAGCTGGAGGCAGAAGTCCATGCAGCCAAAGATCTGCTGGATCGTGCAGGTGAGGGTGGACCGGATCAGGCACTCTACCCGGCTACGGCCAAGGAAAGCCTGTCGGCAGCAATCCACCAGGCTACGCTGGTACTGAACAATACTACAGCTACACAGGCAGAGGTAGATCAAGCGCTCAGCACATTGAAACAGGAAGTTTCTGTGTACACAGATTCAGCCACAGAACCGATGATTGGAACACAGGAATTAGTTAGGCTGATTCAGGTAGCTTCGACTACCCTTGAGCAAAATCGAATGGTTAGCGACGAATTCCCAACTCTTTGGGATGATTCATTAAGTCAAGCAATTCAATTTGGCAATAATGTGTTAGAAGGGAATGCACCCCAAAATATAGTGGAGCGGGAAGTAGTAAGCCTGCGTCGAGTAATTAAAGTATACGAAGCATCGGTAAGACTCAGAGATGCCTATCTGCATTTTCTCGATGTAACGGATCATGTGGAGAATTTGAAAACAGACAAAGCGCGTTACAAGTCCTTAGTGAGAGAAGGATTAAATGTATATGTGAACCCATTAACTACAACGGAGCAGTTGGACGAATGGACACAAAAAATAGAAGGTGCCACAGAATCATTCTTGGCACTGCAAGCAGCGGACTTCTCAGTGCTTAAAAATACTTTACAAGAAGCACAGGTTATCTACGATCAGAGTGGCTCTCAAAATGCCGAACTGGGCAACCTCATTCAGGAATATACAGAGAAGATGCATACGGCTATGACGCAGCAGGACGTATTGACCTTGAACATGGAGCTGAGTCAAAGACTTGCGGAATTCACTGCGCCAGTACCTGCTACAACTCGGGAAAAACTGCAACAGCTGGTTCAAGACATTCATCTAAAACTGCTGTCCAACCCTATTGCTCGTAATTACTTAAATACGGAAATGCTTCCTTTAGAGCAACTAACAGAACAAGCCAACTTTGCACTCATGATGCCGTTTACTCCTGAGGAGCAATTGGTGATCTCTTATAATCAATTAAGTCAGGCTAAAGGGACCTATATTGAAAAATATAACGAGAAAAGGCTACAATTGAGAGCCGAAATCATTGAAATGCAGGCATCGATCAATGGAATTTTGGTGCAAAATTCAGGCTCATTAAGCGCTGAAGCCCAGCAAGCCTTGTCTTCTGCTTCAGAGCATGCCTCCATCTTCTTAGGTTTGCCTAGCTTTGAATTGCAAGACGTGGTTCCTGTATACGAGGAGTTGCAACGGGTACAGAGCCAGTATGCTGCACCAATAGCAGTGGATACCATGTTGTTAAATTTCAACATAAGTATAGCTAATAATGAAGTTCAGACGTTCGGCCGTCATTATACCCAACAAGATAACGAAGAACTTCAAGGGCGAATTAATCAGGCAAACCTTGTGCTTAATACTCCGGATATTACACAGCTTCAGGTAGACCAGGCTAACACAGATTTGATTACAGCACTTTCGAACTACCAATCCAAATGGATCGTAACTGATCTTGATATCAATGAGCTCAAGAACATTGCGAACAATCTGCTTACAGTAAATGGTACAGATCCTACGACGGTCTACTTTCACAGAGTAGTGGATGCATACAATCGTCTGGACCAGTATTACCCTATGCCGGAAATCAAGAAAAATTATATGAATCTGGAAGATGCGATTCAGGAGTATAAAGATTTTGTAGCCAGCCAGCAACAAAGCAGCGGAACAGGAAGTGGCGACAGCAGTGGAGGAACAACACCACCAAGCGACAACAGCGGAACAGGAAGCGGCGACAGCAGTGGAGGAGCAACGCCACCAAGCGATAGCAGCGGAACAGGAAGTGGCGACAGCAGCGGTGGAGCAACGCCGCCAAGCGATAGCAGCGGAACAGGAAGCGGTGACAGCAGTGGAGGAGCAACACCACCGAGCGATAGCAGCGGAACAGGAAGCGGCGACAGCAGCGGTGGAGCAACACCACCAAGCGACAACAGCGGAACAGGAAGCGGCGACAGCAGCGGTGGAGCAACGCCGCCAAGCGATAGCAGCGGAGGCGATTCAGGCTCGATTCCTGGCGGTGGTAATGATGAAGGCATGATTCCTTAATAAGGGAAATGCAGGAAGTACAAGGGTGTATAAAAGGGGACGATTCCACACAGATTTTTGTCTGCGGCGGGCGTCCCTTTTTGCATGGGGAGCGCTTCTAATACAGCTGGTTAGAATAACCGATACTAAAAGATAGACGATATTGAAAAGAGCGGGGGATTTATGAAAAAACAGGGGGTTTTATTTTTTATTATACTTCTGCTTGCGGTTGCGTTGCCGGTGTATCCGTTAGTGTCAGGTGTTTTATCCGGAAACAGTCATTGGAAAGCACACAACGGTGTTATTGATTTGCGTAATTGGGACCCTGAAAAGGAAGGCCCTGTACAGCTGGGAGGGGAGTGGGAATTTTACCCCAATCAGCTTGTGCAACCTTCATCCTTTCATGAGATGCAACAAGATAAGGATTGGGAAAATCATCAGAGTTCTTCAGAGTTGAGGCTGGAAACGAGTTCTTCTGCCAAGATTGTGGATGTGCCTGGTAGATGGAATCAGTGGATGCCTAAGGGACAGGCGACCGGATATGGAACCTATCATATCCGTGTGCTGTTGCCTGAAAAAGCGGAAAATCTGTACGGCATCTATATGCAAAACATTCGCAGCGCCAGTCAAGTATGGATTGACGGAGAAAACGTGGGAGCAAGTGGTATTCCCTCTGTTTCTGCCGACAAGGGCAAGCAGGGCAATGTTCCCTATGTTGGATTTGCAGCGATAGATGGACATTCGGCTGATATTACCGTGCATGTGGCTAATTATAGCTATTCCTCCGGTGGAATCATTTATCCACTGTTATTTGGGGATTACGAGAGTATTACGCATAGCCGGGAAATTGCAATGGCAGAGGACACCGTACTGATAGCAGGATTTTTTATTCCTACCGTATTTTTTATCATGCTATACCTTTTACGTAAAAAGGAGAAGGCATTGCTTTACTTAGGATGTTTTTGTATCGCGGCTTTATTTTATATTCTGACACATGGAGAAAAGCTGCTGGTTTGGGGAATACCGGACTTACCTTATGAATGGATACTGAAAATACAGTCGTTCTCGTCAACGCTGTTCTACTATTTTCTGATCCGCTATGTTCATCTTTCGACGCAGATTGTTATGAATCGGATCGTGCTGCGCCTCTATAATATTACAACCGCACTGATGCTGGGTATGGGACTATTTTTGCCTACATTGGTACTCTCATCCTTTGAAGCGTTTATTCTTCTTTTTGGTGTAGTCAGTGTGGGATATGTATTACTGATCTTGATTCGTGGGCTTCTTCAACGGACGGATGACGCTGCACTGCTAGTCATTAGTATTATGAGCATTCTTATGATTGTAGTGACTAGTTTTGTGTATATTCTGGGCTGGGGAGATGTGCGTGGGGTGACAGCCTATGAAATGCTCATATTCGTATTGGCTCAAACGCTCCTGCTGGCCAAACGTTTTGTGCATTCGTTTATGGAGGTTGAGAACCTGTCACGACGGTTGCTAACACTGGATGGGTTAAAAGATGAATTTCTGGCAAATACGTCACATGAACTGCGCACTCCTCTGCATGGAGTAATTAATATCGCTCAATCCATGCTAGACCGATACGGGACACAATTCAATGAGCCGCAAAAGCACAACTTGGCCTTGATTGCGAATATAGGACGCAGACTTTCGTATTTAATTAACGATATTCTGGATTTTTCTAATTTGAAAAATGGCAGATTAGCCTTAAATCGTCGGCCTGTCAATGTACAGGCAGCTGTGAATTCCGTGCTGGAGGTATTGGGTCATACGGTGGGTAAGAAAGAGATTCAATTCGTCAAAGAATGGCCCAATTCGTTGCCCAAGGTGGATGCGGATGAGGATCGGCTGATTCAGATTCTGTACAATTTGTTGGGCAATGCGGTGAAATTTACGGAGGAAGGCGAAATCGTAATCTCTGCCAAAGCGGGGAACCGTGAAATGGAAATCAGTGTGAAGGATACCGGGTCCGGTATTGCCCAGGAGCATCTTTCGCATATATTTGAACCTTTTAACCGAGGGGCGAATGCTGAGGATGATGGATACAGTGGAACAGGGCTTGGATTAGGCATAGTCCGTCGTCTGGTGGAGCTGCATGGGGGTCATATCCGGGTAGAATCTAGATTGGGCAAGGGTTCGACCTTTTATTTTACACTGCCCTTAGCGCAGACCGGAACGTTGGCACATGAAGCTCAAAAAGATGTTTCGTCTGCGGTTATATTGCAGCCTGGTGTGACGTCGGGTCGGAATGTGATTCCGCATGAAGAGGATGCACTGGAGCAAGTTCAGACTGTTCCTTACAAAGTGCTGGCTGTAGATGATGATGAGGTTAATCTTCGGGTGCTGGAGGAGCTATTATATACGACAGGTTGTAGCGTGGTGGCGGTGGATCATGCCGAGGAGGCACTTCACATACTGAATGGCCGTTCCCGATTTGACCTAGTCATTACGGATTGGATGATGCCGGAAATGTCCGGTATTGAGCTGTGCCGACGGATACGGGAACGGTATTCCCTGTCCGAGCTACCGGTGTTGCTGCTGACGGCACGCGACCTGCCCGGGGATATCCGCGCAGGTTTTATGGCGGGAGCTAATGATTTTCTACGTAAGCCTGTTGATGCTGAGGAATTAAAAGCACGTGTGCGCACGCTGTTGAACATGCGTCATTCGGCGGAGGAAGCGGTGCGTTCGGAAATGGCCTTTTTACAGGCACAAATCAAGCCGCATTTTCTGTACAATGCCTTGAATGTCATTGTTTCGACTGTAGCCGTAGACTCGGACAAAGCAGCGGAGCTACTCATGGAGCTGAGTCAGTATTTGCGGGGCAGTTTTGATTTTCAGAACAGGGAAAATACGGTGCCATTATCCAAGGAGTTGGAATTGGTAGAATCGTATGTGGCACTGGAAAAAGCACGATTTGAAGAACGTTTGCAGGTGACTGTAGAGGTAGGAAGGAACATCCGGTCGCTCATCCCGCCATTAAGTATTCAGCCCATCGTGGAAAATGCGATACGGCATGGTGTGATGCAACGGGCAACAGGTGGAACCGTGCGAGTGGTTGTGCAGGAGGATGGAACCGATTTTGTGGTCAGCGTGACCGATGACGGCGTAGGGATTCCGTCCGAGCGACTGGAACAGCTGCTGTCGGAGGATCATGTATCTTCCAGCGTGGGACTGCGTAATATCCATCGCCGTCTTATCCATATGTATGGAGAAGGATTGCGAATTGAAAGTAGTCCTATGCAAGGGACGACGGTAAGCTTCCGTGTGCCGGAAACGTTCTCGCCCCGGCATACCGATGAATAAAAAAAGTACAGTACATTTGTCGGAAAAGCTAAAGTCACGTCCGCAATGATACGATATATAAAATATAAGAAATTAAAAATCGTAAGGATAAAGCAGATAGCATGTAAATAGAGCAGCATGATAAATGGTTGCAGCAGGAAGGGAGTACGGACACAAATGAAGGCGATTTTGATTGATGATGAGAGGTCGGCATTAACCTACTTGGAACGGTTGCTGGAGGCGGACGGACGGTTAACGGTAATGGGCAAATATACGTCTGCACAAGCGGGGCTGGATCATCTGGCGGCAGAACGTGCGGATATTGTTTTTATAGATATCGGAATGCCAGAGATGAATGGTCTGGAGGCCGCCGAGTGGATTCAACAGCTGGATTCCCATATTCATATCGTCTTTGTGACCGCGTACTCGGAATATGCTATTGAAGCGTTCGAGCTGCAAGCACTGGATTACTTGTTAAAGCCTGTTCATGCCCGGCGGCTATCCAAAACGTTAGATCGGATTACAGCCACGCTGGCTGATCCCCGTTCTTCTAGTTTGGGAGCTTCAGCAGAGCAATCCCCCAAGGTACGTTGTTTTCAAAAACTTGAAATTTTGGAGGATGGACAGGAAGCCGTAGGTGCGAAACCATTCAAATGGCGCACATTAAAGTCACAGGAGCTATTTTCCTTTTTATTACACCATGAAGGGGAATGGGTGAGCAAAGAACAACTGCTGGATGCGCTGTGGCCTGAATATCATTTGGACAAGGCTGTTGTTCACCTGCACACATCCATTTACCAAATCCGCAAGGCGTTGAAAGAACGGATGCAAGATACGAAGCTGGAATATAATCTGGATCGCTACCGCTTGAACCGTAATGGCTGGATTACAGATGTGGAGCTATTCGAGCGGGGAATATCCGAATGGGCTGCATCCGGTAGCGGCGGTAAGCCGCGTATTGAGAGCCTGTTGGCACTATACCGTGGCAACTATCTGGAGGAGCACGATTACCCGTGGGCATATGCAAAAAGGGAGAAGCTGCGCAATATGTATCTGGCATGTGCTTCTGAGCTGGCGAGAGAAGAGCTTCGCGCAGGTCGTACCCGGCATTCTGTTCAGCGTTTGCTCAGCCTACAGCAACGGGAGCCGTACTCAGACGATATCTGCAGTCTGCTGCTGACAGCCTATGCCCAACTGGGCGATTATACCGCTGCGCAAAAGCATTATGAAAGCTTCGTCAGAATATTGGAAGATGAGTTGGGTATTGAACCGCAGCAGGTGACGCACCAGTTGTACGTGCAATTGAAAACACAGACGCTACCTGCGTAAACGGCTGTACTGGCTCAGGTCGTATGAATAGGCCAACCGGAGATTACTGGTTGGCCTATTCTATTGGAGATTCTACGAGGGAGGCAGCCGGGAGAATGTGATAGCGCTGCTTTTTAGTTTTCACAACCGTTTGCTGAAGCTTTAATACACTTTTCTCCTGGCGGAGGATAAATACCCCAATTCTTCACGGTATTTGGCTACCGTTCTGCGTGACAGCTCTAGTCCTTCCTTTGCCATCCGCTCTGTGATTGCCTGATCTGAAAATGGTTTTTGCTTCTCTTCACTGTCGATGATCTGCTTTATCCGCATTTTTGCGCTCTCTGATGAAGTAGCATCCCCGTCTTTCGATCCTAGGGCGGAGGTGAAGAAATATTTGAGTTCAAACAATCCACGGGGCGTCTGCATGTATTTATTACTGACCGCCCGGCTGATCGTGGATTCATGCAGGCCGGTTATTCCAGCAATCTCCTTTTGGGTCATCGATTTCAGATGATAAACGCCATGCTCAAAAAATTCCCGTTGCCTATCAACAATAGCCTGGGCCACACGCATCAGGGTCAGGCGGCGCTGCTCAAGGCTATGAATAAGCCATAATGCTGTATTCATCTTCTCACGAAGAAATCGTTTCTCTTCCTCCATCGCCGGCTTTCGAAGCATACTTTGGTAAAAAGGATTAATCCCGACGCGTGGGACTGTGATATCATTAACTGTCACAACGTAGTCGTTTTTGGATTTCTCCACTGAGATATCTGCTATATGATACTGGCGTTCATATGGAGCAAATGCCGCTCCCGGACAAGGATTCAGCTTGCGTATCTGATCGGTCATTTGTTGTACCATGTGAATGTCGATCCCTAGAGCATCCGCGATTTTTTGTATGCGGTTACATGAAAGATTGACCATGTGATGTCGCACGATTTCTTCCAGGTAAACATCATCATTCCCGGCATATCGCAGCTGCAGAAGAAGACATTCCTCCAGACTGCGGGCAGCGATTCCTGCCGGTTCAAAGCCTTGGATCAGGGCAAGTATATTTTCAACCTCATCGGTGGGGACGTCAAGTATTCCGGCAGCTGTATTTACATCCAGCTCAAGGTAGCCTTTTTCATTTAAATTCCCAATTAGAAACATGCCAATCATCTGTTGTAGTTTGGATAGCCCGCGGACCATCCCAAGCTGCGCTTTGAGATGTCTATATAAATTATCTGCGGGATTAGAGACAAAGTCCAGAAGGTCTACCGGATTATCATTTTTTCGTAGCGAATATTCTTCTTCTGTGTTGATTCTTTCGATGGACATATCGATCTCTGCCAAGTCAATGATCGGATTTTCATTTGCTTGCTCATTAAGATATGACATCAGATCGACCGAAGAATATTGAAGAATCGTGATGGCTTGTCGTAATTCTGGAGTCATAGCCAGCCTGAATGTTTGCTCTTGCTGTAATCCGTAGCGCATTATTTTATCTCAGCTCCTTACTGGGAAACAAAAATAACTTTTTATGCAGCTTATTCGTGAAGCTTATGCAATTATACTGCCAACCTTTGATCTTGGAAAAGAAGTAAATGGAATGGGCTGAATTTGAGTTTTGGATAGATTCAATAAAAAGGGTATCAGATTAATGATTAACTTGTCAGTTTATTTTCTTGTAGAGGATTATTTCTTTTTTTATATACTAATTAAATAAGAACTAGTCAGCATGGGGGAATACCGTGAAACGAATTGATGAGATCTTAGAGTATATTGCCAATGGGACAAAGAAACTGTCGGTAGAGGCCTTGCAGGACGGCGGTGGAATTACGGCTGCGGAAATAGCCGATCAACAGAATATGTTAAGAAATAATGTAAGCAAGGAGCTTAATAGCCTACTTCGCGCCGACTTGATTATTAAAATCAAGGGGAGACCCGTCAAGTTTTTGCACAAGCAGGTGATCGAGGAGACCTTTCGGGTTCAGCTTAAAGAGAAACAAATCCAAGTCAACAGTATTCATGAAATATTGCTGCCTGGAGAGCAAGTGGATCCGTTTCACGCCTTAATTGGTTTCATGGGGAGTATGAGGAACCAGGTTGAGCAGGGAAAAGCGGCAATATTATACCCGCCGAAGGGCCTACATACGCTGATTGTGGGACAGACTGGCGTTGGAAAAACAATGTTCGCTAGGTTGATGTATAATTATGGGAAATATATGAAGCGCTTTTCAGAGCAAGCACCGTTTATCGTATTTAACTGCGCTGATTATTACAATAACCCTCAGCTGCTACTTTCCCACATTTTTGGTCATGTAAAAGGAGCATTTACCGGGGCTGATCGGGAGAAAGAGGGACTGGTCGAGAAAGCGGATGGGGGCATTCTGTTTTTGGATGAGATTCATCGGCTGCCCCCAGAAGGCCAAGAAATGATATTTTATTTCATGGACACGAACAGTTACAACAAATTGGGCGAGTCGGAGCGCAAGCGGGAAGCGAATGTGCTGCTCATCGGCGCTACGACCGAAGATCCCGGTTCTTCCATGCTGAAAACCTTTATCAGACGGATACCGATTACGATCAACATTCCTTCCTTGCAAGAGCGAACTGTTGAAGAGAGGTTTTTGATCCTGAAGCATCTCTTTGCAAACGAAGCCCATCGTGTGAACAAGCCTATTAGGGTTGAATTGGAAACTGTAAAAGCACTGATTGGCAGCGTAACCTATGGAAATATCGGTCAGTTGAAATCGAACATTCAGCTTGTGTGTGCCAAAGGATTTTTGAACAGCATACATGAAAATAAGGAAGAGATTGAACTTGATTTTAAAATTTTGCCCGGAAATATCAAGGAAGGTCTATTTAATATGGGGAAGAACCGCAAGGAGATTGCCGAAATGGAGATGGTCAACTCCTCGCTGTATATTACTCCTGAAGGCAGCAAAGGAATGGATGAAGTAGACGCTTTTGAACTGCCGTTCAACTTGTACAAATTGATTGAAGACAAGATAGGGATGCTCAAAGAAGAAGGACTCGACGACAGTTTTATCAATAAGTTTATTACTACAGATGTCAATATTCACATCAAAAGCTTCTATAACCGATTTTATAACATCAAAGGGGGAAGGGAACGGATCCTTAAGATCGTAGGCAGAAATATCCTAGAGTTCGCTGAACAGGTGCAAGAGATGGCTCAAAAAGAATTGAACAGAAATTACAGCGACAGGTTTGTTTATGCCTTCAGTCTTCATTTAAGTGCTTTTTTAAAGCGAATCCGGGAGAAAAAATATGTCAGTAAACAAATCTATGAACCGATGAATGATCAGGATGAAGAATACAGACTGGCACTCATTATCAAGGATTTGATCGAGTCCAAGTTTGAAGTCAGCGTACCCGATGCCGAGACCACCTATGTGGCGATTCTTCTGAAATCGGTAGAAGAGGAGCACCAGGGAAATGTGGGAATCATCGTAGCTGCACATGGCAACAGTACGGCAAGCAGTGTCGTTAGCGTTGTCGACAGCCTGCTGGGGAGCTCAAATATTTGCGCAGTAGACATGCCTTTGGATGTTAGCCCCAGAGAAATCCTGGAAGTTATTGTGGAAAAAGTGAAGGACATTGACAATGGCAGAGGCGTATTGCTGCTGGTTGATATGGGCTCCTTGCTCAATCTTGAAGCAACCATTATGGAACGTGTCGGGATTAAGGTGAAGACTATCGATATGGTTTCAACCCCGCTTGTGTTGGAGGCTGTGCGAAAGGCCAGTATTTTTGATATGAATATAGAGGAAATTTATCAATCTTTGAAGGATTTTCGTGGATATAACACTGGAAATGCTGGAGTGAAAGCGGAAAAGACCAGTAATAAGGTAATCGTGACGGTCTGTTCTTCCGGCAAAGGTGCCGCCGCCAAGCTAAAGGAGTTTGTAGAGAAGGTTGTTTATGACTTAACCGAAGAGAAAATAGTTGTTGTACCGGCAAAGGTCAGGGAATTGGATAAAGTGGTGAAGGATTTACGGGCCAAGCATACGCTTCTTGCGGTGATTGGGGTTAAGCGGCCAAGCGAGCTCAATGTACCGTTTATCCCTTTGGAAAAACTGATCGAGGCAAGCGGTGAACAGGCATTAAGAGAATTGTTGCTCAACAATCAGTTGCCTGTTATGCATGAACACGGAAGCGTGATCGTAAGAGATCTATGTGAGGATACGCTAAAGGAGTTTATGACTTATTTGAATCCTCACAAAATTTTGGGGATTTTGATGAAATTTATCGAGCAGCTGGAACAGGAACTGGAGGCTGATTTCCATTATGCAAAGAAGGTTCAGCTTGCTGTTCATACGGCTCATGCGCTGGAACGAATGGTCATTGGAGAAGGGCTAGTGTATCAGGAGGATGTATCCTTGCTTGACCAACGATTAATCGATGTGGTGAACCGTTCCTGCAATATATTTGCCTCCAGTATTAACATTAAGCTGACTAATGATGAAAAATATTATATTTGCGAAATCCTAAGCGAAGTATATAACTGTATCCCCAAGTAGTGGCGCAAGTGTATAAAACGATGCTGGATGTGTATTAATCATGCGGATAAGGATAATAAGTAGTTGGTGAGAAAAGGCCAAATTCCCGGAGCAGCCGAGGGTTTGGTCTTTTTTTTGATAGTTAATCGCATCATACAGAATCTTGGCATGAGACTTGCATATAAGTATAGGCGAAGGATGCAAGGAGGGGGTGAAACAAATGATAGGTGTTATTGTTGGCACTCATGGAAAATTTTCTGAAGAGATCCTAAGATCCACGGAAATGATTTTTGGCCATCTGGAAAATGTGGTGGGTGTAACGTTTGAACCAGGTGAAAGTGTTAACGGACTTGTTGAGAAGTACAAAGCGGCCTTGGAAACAATTGATTGGACGGACGGATTGATTTTTCTCGTCGATTTGTTTGGTGGCAGTCCCTATAATGCGGCCAGTAGGATTGTGGCCAGGTATGAAAAAATGGACATTGTAACAGGGGTGAACCTGCCAATGATCGTAGACCTGCTGACTAATAGAGGGCTGGAGAACGTGGAGAATCTAAGTGATCTGGCCATCCGTGCGGGTCAGGATTCAATGAAGTCTTTTCGTGTCATCCGGGACATACAAACAGAGGAGGAATTATAGGTATGGAAATATCATTTGTTCGTATTGATGACCGTCTAATTCATGGTCAGGTGGCTACTGTGTGGGTGAAGGAAACGAAGTGTAACAAAATTATCGCCGTCAGCAATGAGGTCGCTGCGGATACGCTGCGCAAAACCTTATTGTTACAAGTGGCACCGCCGGGGATTAAAGCTTATGTTGTCACGATTGCGAAAGCGATTGAAGCTTATAACAATCCTAAATATAACGATTTCAAGACCTTGTTCCTATTTACCAATCCCACGGATGTACTGCGGGTTGTAGAAGGTGGGGTACCGTTTACATCGGTAAATGTAGGTGGAATGTGCTTCAAAGAAGGCAAAACACAAATTACCGGAGCAGTGTCCGTAGACAAGCAGGATGTAGAGGCATTTTATAAATTGCACGAAAAGGGGATAGAACTGGAGATTAGAAAAGTGGCCAGTGATCCTAAAATTAATTTGATTAACAAGCTCCAAAATGTCCAGTTTTAACAACACGTACGCATAAGAGAGGGGGTCAAACATGAGTGTTTTTGAAATCGTAATGGTCACGCTGGTTGCAGCCATTTGCGGAATGGGCAGTGTTTTGGATGAAGGACAGACTCATCGTCCTATAGTTGCGTGTACACTGATCGGTCTGGTCCTGGGAGATCTCAAAACCGGTATTATTCTAGGCGGTACGCTGGAATTGTTGGCTTTGGGCTGGATGAATGTCGGAGCGTCCATGGCTCCGGATGCGGCTTTGGCCAGTGTAGTCTCAACCATATTGGTTATTGTCGGGCACCAATCGATCGGTGCGGGAATTGCCGTTGCGATTCCGATTGCGGCTGGCGGACAAGTGTTAACTATCTTTGTTAGAACGATTACCGTGTTCTTTCAGCATCTGGCAGATAAATATGCCGAATCTTCAAATTTCAAAGGAATTGAATTATGTCACTTCATAGCCCTCCTTCTTCAGGGATTACGTGTCGCTTTGCCTGCCGTATTGGTGGCTATTGCAGCAGAAACCGGTCTAGTTACGACTTTGCTGGATGCCATCCCGGAGGTCATTACAAAAGGGCTGCAAATTGCAGGGGGATTCATCGTCGTTGTAGGATATGCCATGGTTATTAACATGATGGCAGCCAAATATCTGATGCCTTTCTTTTTCTTGGGCTTTGTCATCGCGGCATTTACAAGCATCAATCTGGTTGGCTTTGGAATCATGGGAGCGGTTCTGGCTCTGCTGTATATCCAGCTCAATCCTAAATATAGCCAGCTCAAAGATCAAGTGGGTGAAATTGAAGAGCTCTAAAGAAATTCTTAATGAAAGAGTGGGGTACTATGGAAGAAAAAAAGTTGACCAAAAGCGATTTAAACAAAATGTTTTTCCGTTCATGGTTCCTGCTGGGCTCGTTTAACTTTGAGCGTATGCAGTCGATTGGTTTTTGTGTCACCTTGATTCCGGCAATCAAGCGGTTATACAGCAAGAAGGAAGACCAAAAAGAAGCACTAAAGCGGCATTTGGAGTTTTTTAATACTCAACCGTTTATCTCTGCACCGATTATGGGGGTAACGGCCGCTATGGAGGAGCAGAAAGCCAATGGCCAGCCGATTGATAATGCTACCATAAGTGGTGTGAAAGTTGGCTTAATGGGACCTTTGGCTGGAGTAGGAGACCCTATTTTCTGGGGAACATTACGCCCCGTTCTGGCTGCATTAGGAGCTTCCATTGCGTTGTCCGGAAGCGTTATCGGGCCTGTCCTATTTTTCTTGCTTTTTAATGTTATTCGCCTGGCCACTAAGTGGTACGGACTGAAATACGGCTACAAAAAAGGGACGGAGATTGTGTCCGACATGTCCGGAAACCGACTGCAAAAGCTTACGGAATCGGCCTCCATCCTGGGACTATTTGTTATGGGCGCCCTCGTATCCAAATGGACTACTCTGAATATACCACTCGAAGTATCCCGATATACCCGTTCGGATGGAGTAGAGGTTGTTACGACGATACAGATGATTCTGGATCAATTGATACCTGGTCTGTTACCTCTCTTGCTGACTTTTTTATGCATGAGACTGCTCAAAAAGAAAGTAAATGCTATAGCTCTGATTTTTGCTTTATTCGCAATAGGAATTATTGGATACGCTCTTGGTGTATTGGCTTAAGCCAATTTGTAAAGTGATCCGGTCAAGCAGCCGTCTCTGACCGGCAACCTGCCGCTTAACTTGTAAACGCTTTAAATTTTACGGATTAAAATATTCAATTATCTACAAGCGAATCTGCTAGCGTTCAACGATAGTCATGAAAGGCTGCTGGCTTGTTGATAGCTGATATAAGCAATGATTCTATATCATTAATCATTACAGGCTCAATGATGGTTTTAAAGCCACATTGAGCCTGTAAAAGCAGGTTCCGCTCTTTTGCTGTTAGTATGTTCGTTGCAATTTCTTGGAGGAGCTTGCCAGCTCGGGTACTAACAGCCTCTTTTCTCTATGATCTGATATTCGCCGAGACCTGTTTTCTTCAGCGGCATATGCATATAGCATATCTCTCCACAGTTAGGTCATATTGAGAGGTTCATGAAGCCATGAAGACTTAAGGAGGCCACTGCATTGGGAAAAAGGAGACGAACTGGCTTTAAGGGCAAAAGAATTAGGGTGGACGTTAGACAATCTTCTTCAGCTCAAACAGGGCAAGGCGGCAACCCCATTTCTATCAATGCTTCAGACGTTGGGGTAGTAAGAACAGATGTTAAAAACAAATAATCGACTTGGATAGAAGCTCATATTTAACGTAAAAAGACCACCAGGAACAAGTTAACTATCTTGTTACTGGTGGTTTTGCTTTTTTTTGCCGTATTCGGCAGGTACTTTCATCAGCATCCGCGTCTACATAGCCTATGCCTTGCTTTGCGTCTTGTTGTCGACTTCTTTTGCAGAGTTGATTGATCGCACAGGCGTTGCCTTCAGCACAGCATATCCGTAAGGAGGAAGCTCGGCATGCAGTCCCTTCGGTCCTACGGACCACTGGCTTTCGCCAGAGGCTAATTGCCATTCCTGCTCAGGAATGTCCAATTCAAAAACGTGATCCTCATCGGAACGATTGAGCAGTACGAGCAGCACTTCTTCCCCGCTGCGGCGCTCGTAGGCAAGTGAGGCACCCTCCGGCTGTGCCTCCAGGAAAGTGATGCTTCCTTGGTCACGGAGGACCGGGTGCCCCTTACGAAGCGCAATCAGCTCGCGGTAAAAGTCGAACAGCTCGTGGTCCTGCTTATCGGCATCCCACTCCATGCACTGGCGGCAGCCTGGATCGGCATCTCCATCCAGGCCGATCTCATCGCCGTAAAAAATGCAGGGTGCGCCCATATACGTGAACTGGAACAAAGCAGCCAGCCGCATCAGTCGCTTGTCGCCCCCGCACAGCGTCAGTATGCGCGGTGTATCATGGCTATCCAGCAGATTGAAAGCAACCTCGGATGCTTGCTGTGGATAGCGGGCCAGCTGTCGTCCGATGGCGTAGGCAAAGCTTTGGGCATCGGTCACTTTTTTGACGAAAAAATCATTCACCGCGTAGGTGAACGGATAATTCATCGTTGCATCGAATTGGTCCCCCTGAAGCCATTCAGACGATTCATTCCACATTTCACCCAAAATGTACGCATCCGGATTGGCCTGCTTGACCGTAGTGCGGAATTCCCGCCAAAAGGCGTGGTCCACCTCGTCTGCCACATCCAACCGCCAACCATCGATGCCGATTTCTTCGATCCAGTGCTTTGCCACATCCAGCAGGTACTTTTTTACCTCAGGATGTTCGGTGTTCAGCTTGGGCATCATCGGTTCCAGCCCGAATGTATCGTACGTCGGTATGCCATCCACCACTTTCAGGGGAAAGCTATGTACATGGAACCAGTCCTTGTAAGGCGAGGCATCGCCTTTTTCCTGGACGTCGACGAACGGTTTAAAAGTACGCCCTGAATGGTTGAACACCGCATCAAGCAGTACCCGAATTCCTCGATCGTGGCAGGCATCGACCAGTTTTTTCAATGTCTTTTTGTCCCCGAAATGTGGGTCCACCTCCATATAATCCTCTGTATCATATTTATGATTGGTCGTCGCCTTGAAGACAGGAGTCATATATATGGCGTTAATTCCCAGCTCGTTCAGGTGGTCCAGGTGATCCAGAATCCCCTGTAGATCGCCACCGAAAAAATTGTCTCTTTGTGGGGTTCCACCCCATGTCTCTGCACCTTCTGGGCTGATGGAGGGGTCACCGTTCGCAAAGCGTTCCGGGAAAATCTGATAAAATACCGCATCCTTCACCCATGCGGGTGGCTTCAGAATATCAATCGGGTTCAAAAACGGATATTGGAACAGTTTATCTGCATTTTCGGGTTCTTGGGTAGTAAAGTCGTCCTCGTTCATCCAAATACGTTCCTCACCGTCTTCTAGCAAAAATCCATATTTCAGCCGACGGTGAGTAGGTTTTATACTGCACTCATAGTAATCAAACCTGCCATCAGTAGCGAATTTGGACATCGGGACAAGCTGTCGGGTGCGGTCCCAATCGTATTTATCTCCGGTGAGAGCATGAACGGTGTTCAGGTCATTTTTCTTCGCACGTAGCCGTAGAAATATCGTTTCATCATTATAACCAAAAGCCCAATTGCGTTTCGGGTGATGGTATATAGCTTCCAGCAGCATCGGGTAGGCCTCCTTTTTTCATAAGCATTCAAATTTGAAAATGTGAAGCGTATGTCGTATAAGATAGTTATTAACCTTTTTAAGTGGGTTATGTACCATAAATGCTATAATGCCCATTACATAAAAGAAAAACGATAAGTAGGTGCTCATGATGAAAACAAATGTGTTATACATCGAAGATGACCAGGATATCGGTGCTTGGACGCATCAGTATTTGGAAGAGCGGAATTACGCTGTAGTATGGCTTCGCAGCGGGGATGGGGCTGTGGAGGCAGCCCGTACGTGCCAACTCGTGATTTTGGATGTGATGTTACCTGGTCTGGATGGATTCACCATAGGGAAACGGCTCAAGAAAGAGTACCCGGAGCTTCCCATTCTCATGTTGTCTGCTCGTACCTCCATAGACGATAAACTGCAAGGACTGGATTTCGCCGACGATTATGTAACCAAGCCCTTTCACCCGGACGAGCTCATAGCACGTATGGAGATTTTGCTGCGCCGATCAGGAACCGTGCCTGAAGAATCCTTACAACTGGGGCATCTCTCTGTGTTCTCTCCTGATAACCGTATTGTGAACCGTGATACCGGGGAGGAAATTACACTGACAGGCAAGCAATATCACATTTTTGCTTATTTACTGCGGCATTTGGGCCAGATTATGACGAAAGAGCAAATGTATGAAGCGGTCTGGGGAGATCCATATATCGACGGAGACAAAACTTTAATGGTTCACATCCGACACCTGCGCGAAAAGCTGGAGATTGATCCTGCGACACCTCGCATCATTGAGACGATCCGTGGTGTAGGATATCGGGTGAAAGCATAATGAACAGGACGCGCAAGGGTTGGAGGAGGTTGCATCCCAGCTCTAAGCCGGATCAGGGAGGTCGGTTTCGCAGTTCACTGTTGTTCCGTTATCTGGTCATCATTGTGGTTGCTATGATGCTGTTGCCCATTGTGTTGCCTGCTACAGCCTTGATATATAGCGTGTTATTCAATTGGGGGGCGGGGTCCAAGCCTAAAAACGCTTACTATCCCTCTGCTACCCATACCGAAAATAGCTGGCATCGCGAAGCTGTAGCCTTGAAGGGAGCCACACCAGAGCAAATCTCAGTCCATCTGCGCAAAATACAACAAGATATGTTCCCTAAATCCCAAATATTTTGGGTGGATACCGCAGGGTTAACTAGGTTGGAGTTACCGACCCAACCTAACCTGCCAAAACAATGGAACGCTGCGCAGGCTATAGCTTTTATGAAGCAAGCAAGCTATGAGGGGCCGTTTACGGTAGTAGCCTTTATTGGCGGGGGCAAGAATGATGTAAATCAGGGCTATATGGTATTAAAAGTGCCTCGTTCGTTCTTTGAACAGCCACCTACTGATAGTAGTATGTTGATGTACTATTTCTTTTTTATTGTATTGATTTTGGGCGCTTTTATATCCGTATCTCTTCTGTTTTTTGGAGACATTCGGCGTAGACTGTTGCAGCTTCAGGCCGCCATGTCGCAGCGAGGAGAGGACGGCTTGCCTATTCTTGTTGCCACTGGACGCCCGGATGAAATCGGCAAGCTGGAAGAAGCATTTAATCAGATGGTCGAGCAGTTGGCAGAGAGTCGGGGACGTGAGCGTCAGGAGGAAGAGCTACGGAAGAGACTGGTCGCGGATCTGTCACACGATATTCGGACGCCGCTTACGGTCGTGCGTAGCCATCTGTATACACTAGATGGTGAAAATCTCAGCAGCAGAGGGAAACAGTCGATTACACTAATGGAAAACAAGCTAAAGGACCTTGGGAGTCTGATCGACAACTTGCTGACCTATAATCTCCTATCCAGTGGCAAATACACCATGAATAACACACCGCGTGATATCCTGCGACTGGTGCGTGAGTGTGCGGCCAGCTGGTACCCGGTGTGGGAAAAAGAAGGCTTTGAAGTGGATATCGACCTGCCTGAGCATAGTATGGTGTGGAATGTCGATGAGCAAGGCTTCCGCCGTTTGCTGGACAATCTCTTTCAAAATGTAGTTCGCCATGCTGCCTCAGGCCGATATATTGGTGTTCAAGTCCAGAAGGATAATGGGACAGAGGCATTGGTTATCACAGATAAAGGGCCTGGTATGGAGCAACAGTCCAGTGAAAAAGGAGCCGGGATTGGTTTAGCGATTACAGAACTGCTGGCTCGTGAAATGAATTTGGAGAGGGAGATTTTCAGTTCATCAGCCGGGACCCGAATCCGTTTTTTAAACAAAACTTAAACTCAGAGTTCCCTTGGCTTTAAACTTGGCACGTTACGATAGGTGTCGAGGTGAGGAACTTGAACGAATACATTATTGAAACGAACAGTCTCAGCAAAATATACAAAGGCCGCGCGGCGGTTAATCAGCTGGACCTGAAAATAGCTCGGGGAGATATTTACGGATTTCTGGGTCCAAATGGAGCAGGGAAAACGACAACGATCCGCATGCTGCTTGGACTTATTCGCCAAACTCGAGGAACGATCCGTATATTCGGCAAAGATATTCGCAGACATAAGCTTGATATTTTGCGTAAAGTCGGCTCGTTGGTGGAGTATCCTTCGTATTATGGTCATTTGAACGCCATTGAAAATCTGGAGGCCATTCGCCGTATTTTGAATGTACCCAAGCAAAACATTGCGGAAGTGTTAGAGGTCGTCCGACTGACCAAGCATGCCAAACGTCCAGTCAAAGGCTACTCGCTGGGCATGAAGCAGAGACTTGGTATTGCAGCAGCCCTGCTTGGGAATCCAGAAGTGCTCATTTTGGATGAGCCTACGAATGGTTTGGACCCGGAGGGTATTCAGGAAATGCGCACATTGATTCAGGCGATGCCCAAGCAACGGGGGATCACCGTACTGGTATCCAGCCATCTGTTGAGCGAGGTAGAGCATATGGCGAATACCGTAGGTATTATTCGTGAAGGAGAGCTGGTCTTTCAAAACACGATTCATAATCTCCGTCAGGAATCCGCGGGCGGAATTCGGATCGTCGTGTCGGAACCGGAAGCAGCCCAATTGATTGCGCGTGAGCAGGGCTACCATTCGGTGAAGGACGGATCGGCGCTGGAGTTCGAGAACATGAATGATGCGGCTGTTGCGCTGCTGGTCAGAAGATTGGTCGAAAATACGCATGCCGTATACCGTGTGGAGGAACGCCGCAAATCGCTGGAGGATATGTTCATGCAGGTGGTGGGCAAAGGAGGGGCTTCCTTATGATGCTGCGAGCACTCACGGCGGATCTGCTCAAAGCACGCAGAAAGGGAATCTGGTTCTTGGTGTTCCTCGGTCCCCTTGGGCTGGTGGCCATGCAGGCGCTCAACTTTGGACTTCGATATGACTATCTGATTCCGCGTAACAAGGGTCATCTGTGGGAAGTTTTGATGGATAACATCGCTCTTTTTGTACCCCTTGCGCTGGTGCTAGGAGCTACTATGGTGGCTTCCATGTTGGCGAATGTGGAGCATACATCTAACTCATGGAAGCAGTTGCTGGCCTTGCCGATTTCCAAATTCAGCGTCTATATGGCCAAGCTGACGTTGGCGATTGGGATGCTGTGTGTGTCCTGTCTACTCCTGACGGTAGGGACTTGGGTGTTGGGAATGATCCTTGGCTTCGGGGGAGAACCTGCACCCGTAGGAGAACTGCTACGACTCGGATTTTGGCCCTTAGGCGGCACGTTGCCTATGCTCGTATTATTGTTGTGGTTAACAGTCACATTCCATAATCAAGCGCTACCTGTAACACTGGGCATTACGTTAGGCATCGGCAGCTTGTTTGCTTCACAGCTGTCCGAATGGTTTCCATTGGCCTGGCCTCAATTCGCCTGGGTTGCACCTCAAGCGTGGATGTTTGCGTCCGTCGGGTGCGGAACGGGTATGCTTCTCAGCCTGCTGACAGCGGCCCATTTTAGCCGAAAGGATGTGGCGTAATGTTCGGAGGATATGCACGGTTACTTTCTGTTGAACGGTTGAAAATGGCGAAATCGCCCGTCTGGCTGCTCGCGCTCGTCAGCCCGGCGATTGCCGTCCTGATTGGTTTGCTGGCGAATCCGGGAGGGAACTGGCTGTTGCTGTTGTCAGCCATGCTTACAGTTCATGCGCTGCTGTTCCTGCCGATGCTGACGGCCGTGTTTGGGTCTCTGGTCTGCCGTTTCGAGCATGGGGGCGGCGGCTGGAAGCAGCTGATGTCATTGCCATTGTCCCGCACCAGTCTGTACGCAGCTAAGCTGACTATCATTATGGCCTTGGTCGGATTGACCCAGCTACTGTTCGGGGGAGCGTTGCTGAGTGTTGGAGCTGTGCAGGGGATGAACGGACCGATTCCTTGGGCTGTGATCGCTCAAAGTCTGCTCGCAGGCTGGGTAGCCTGCCTGCCGCTGGCTGCGTTGCAGTTGATGGTATCCTTCTTGTGGTCCAGCTTTGCCGCACCGCTTGCGTTGAATTTTGTGTTCACCGTGCCGAATATTCTGGTCGCCAATTCTCAAACCTACGGTCCGTACTATCCATGGACACAGCCTTTATTGGCGATGATGCCGAGTGGAAGAGACAACTTTGGGGCGTTCATGGTGCCAACTGATACACTATTGACGGTTATAATGGGCAGCTTTGTCGTATTTACGTTGGCGGGACTGACGGTATTTCGTTATAAAGAGATATAGGGCGAAATACGGGGATTGCAAAAACTCCTTATCCTCAATGAGGGTAAGGAGTTTTTTTCTGTGCTATTGGTTTACACTAAGTCTGAAATGGCACGGATATTATTGCTGATAAAGTGGCAAGAGGCGTCGAACTTCGCTTGTTCCTCTGGACTTAGTTCCAACTCGATGACCTCTTGAATTCCTCCGCTGCCGATAATCGCTGGAACGCCTGTGCAGACATGGGTGTGCCCGTACTCGCCGTCCAATACAGCAGAGACCGCTATAATTTTACCATCATCATTTAAAATGGAACGGGTAATGTATGCCAGAGCATTGGCAATACCAAAATAAGTGGCGCCTTTGCGGGTGAAGATTTCCCAGCCTGCATCCCTGGTTTTACGGGCAATGTCGTCCAGATCGACGTGGCTGAATCGTTCCTTATGCTGCCGTAAAATGTGTAAAAGCGGCTTACCGCCAATCGTTACGTGTGACCAGGCAACGAATTGGGATTCGCCATGCTCGCCAAGAGCATATCCTTGTACGCTGCGTGGATCTATGGAAAACACCTCAGAAAGCAACGTCTTGAGCCGGGACGAGTCGATAGAGGTGCCCGTGCCGATCACCTTGTTGCGCGGCAGACCGGATATACTTTGTACCATATACGTTACAATGTCGACAGGATTAGCGGCAATGACGAATATACCGTCGAAGCCACCCTCCATAATCGCTGTTACAATCTCTCTGGTGATAAGCACTGCGTCGTCCAGTACAGACAGGCGGTCTTGACCTGGTCTAGGGTTGGCTCCAGCCGTTATAATCACCACGTCCATATCCGTGCAGTCTGCATACGTGCCTGCACGTACCTTAGTGCGTGTGGACGTAAACTCCATACAATGGGACAGATCCAGTGCATGGGCCAAAGCCCGATCATACGTGCGGTCAATCATCATGATTTCATCACAAATGGACTGATTAACCATTGAGTAGGCACAGCTCGAACCGACCATTCCCGCGCCGACAATAGCTACTTTCCTTGCCTTCCCCTTCATCTATGTTGCCTCCTCGTTCCAGCGAACGTTAATATGCTACAAATTATGCCTGAAATCCATTTTACGTTACATAACATAACATATTGCTGATCTTTTGAAAATATCCATTTTTTTGTCTCCATTCCGGAAAATTAAAAATGAACTGTGAAAGAGGTGTCTTTCTGCGATTAATTGTAGAATGAACGTAAATTATCAATACTTTTACTGGAAGGTAGGAGAGTGCATTTCAATTTATATTTAAGGTGACCGCTGTATAAATTATAACATGAACTATGTTGATGGAAGGAATAGTGCCATAGGAATTATAAAAGTATGACATTTATGTGACGCTCTTTAAAGAGTCTTTAGTGTACATAGAACGAAGTATTCTCTGCAATGTCGTTTCTTGTATTTCTACAAAGATTCCGTTATGACAAAGGTTCTTAGCAGTCTGCAATATTAGAACATTTTTGCCAAAGGGTTTCCAATGGATTTCGCGAATTCTACATATACAAGCTTATTTCTTTCCATACCATCCGGGGAGGTAATGATTAAATGGAAGAAATCAAATCGACGACGGAAGCAGCAAAACAGTTGGGAATCGGGGCGAGTACCCTTCGTAAATATGCAGCGGCGCTGGAGGAGCAGGGGTATGTGTTTCAGCGTTCCGCGAATCAATCAAGAATGTTCAGTGCTGAGGATGTTGAGTGCTTGAAGGTGATGCGGAGGGCGTTGCGTGAGCAGCATATGACGATGGAGCAGGCGGTTCAGGTGGTGCTTGAGAGAGTGACCGCTCCCTTTCCAATGGAGGATGAGGAATTCCGCTTGCCACCCATCTCGGATGCTGAGTCACTGACCGCAACCTGGGAAGAAATAATGGCGGCGGCTGAAGGCAGGGAAGAGACGGTCATGCAGGCTCAAGTCGCTGCTACGGTTGAACTGACAGAGTTACAGGATGAAATGAATGCTCAGACACTGTCAGAAGAACCCATGCAGCTACAGTTGCAGGAAGAGTTCCAGACTTTGGCATCAACTATTGAGTATAGATTGAAGCAAGCGCCTGTATCTGTACAAACACAGGAGTCCGTAGAGCCACAAGAACTGGCGCAGATGCAGGACATGGTGCAAAACGCTTTGTTGGAAATGCGGAGCCGTTTGGAGGAACTGGAAGCAGAGCACAGCCGTTTGGTGGAAAAGAATATCAACTTGTCTAACCAACTGGAGGATCAAAAACGCTGGATGAAAGAAAAGATCGACGAGGAACGGGATCGGCAGTTAATTACGAATTTGCGTACCTACCAGGGCAGACAACGAAAATCGCGCAGTTCGTTGTTGTCCTGGCTTGGTCTGACACCACGCAGACGCAGAGAGGCATAACTAGCATCTTTTCTGATAAAGACCATCAGACCTTCCCGGTTCTGATGGTCTTTTAGCGTATAAAGAAGAAATAAGAGGAATCCTTAATTTTATGTAGAAATATCTTTTGATCTACTATATTAAAGGAAGGAGAAATTCAATGAAGAAACAAAAGGAAGATATGAAGCTAAGTAAAATAATGAGCAAAATGCTGCGACACAAACCCGAGGAATCCGGGCTAAAGTTAGACATTACAGACGGCTCTTGTACTGTGGAACACTTACTTCAAATCATTCAAAGCTTGCCAGGCTGGTCAGGTGTAAAGCAGACTGATATTGAGCGGATCGTGCGCAATTCAGATAAGCAGCGTTTTGAAATCCATAACGGTAGAATCAGAGCTAGATATGGACATAGCTATCAAAAGATAGAGTATACTCCCGGGAATCCACCAGATGTACTATACCATGGTACGAATAAGCAAGCATTGCCATTTATTATGGCGGATGGTTTAGATCCTGTTGGCAGAAAGTATGTACATTTATCTGAAAGCACTAACTTTGCAGCATTAGCAGGGAGCCGAAGAGGTGAATTGGTCATGCTCAAGGTAAACACGATTAAAGCAAGAGAAGAGGGAATCGCATTTTATTATGCAGGGCATGAGGTGTGGCTTGCTGAGTGGATTCCTTGGGACTTGTGCAGTATTGATGATGAAGAGAGCAACACTTGAGGGGTTCTATAATTTTGAGGTTAATACATAATGCTAGTCTCCAAAATAAACAGGCATTCGCCGTAAAAATGGGGGAATGCCCCCCTTACGCATTTGACCAGGTCTACATACAATGATCCTGTAAATGAGCGAAGGGAGTGTTGTAAATGAGTCATATGTGCGGAGTAGGCGGTATGGGTTGCGGCGTAGGCGCATGGACCTCTGTAGGAGCGATTCTGGTTCTGTTTATTTTGTTGGTGATCATCTCTAAAACCCTGTTTCTGTAATTTCGGTCTTGGCCGATTTCCTGTAAAATGCACGAATGCTGCTCTACGTGACGAAGGGCGCACAACAATAAAGCGAAGACCCTTGATGAGAAGGGTCTTCGCTTTACAAGTTTAAGGGCCTATGGCTTCGCTGCTGTAACTCCATTCGGTTTACCTTGTAACTCAAGACTGTAGGGACTTGGCTTGAAATTCCGCAATATCCTTGAATTCTTCTTCGAATTTACGTGAAATGCGAATATAAATCGGCAGTAAATCGCGATAAATATCCACGTGTTCTGCTACCGGTTTGTGCTGGTGAGTGGTACCAATCATACCAGACACAGCATCCAGCGAATCAATCCGTCCCAGTGCGTACAAGCCTAGAATAGCTGCACCCAGACATGAGCTTTCCAGACTTTCGGGAATAATGACTTCCTGATCAAATATATCTGCCATGAGCTGTCTCCATAGCTCCGAGCGTGCAAATCCACCCGTGGCGTGAATGACTGACGGTCTGTCGATGACTTCTTCCATGGCGAGCATGACGGTATACAAATTGAACAGCACACCCTCCAGAGCGGCGCGAATCATATGCTCTTTTTTGTGACGCAGGGACAGACCGAAGAAGGAGCCGCGAGCATTCGGGTCCCATAGGGGCGCACGTTCACCGGATAAGTACGGAAGAAAGAGCAGACCGTCGGAGCCAGGACGTACCTGTTCCGCAATTTGGGTCAGCACATGATATGGATCAAGTCCCAGTCGTTTGGCCGTTTCCACTTCGGAGGCTGCAAATTCATCCCGGATCCAGCGGAAGACTATACCTCCGTTGTTCACCGGGCCGCCGATGACCCACAGCTTTTCGGTCAAGGCATAACAGAAAAAGCGCCCTTTGGCATCCGTGAGCGGCTTATCAACTACGGTGCGGATGGCTCCGCTGGTGCCGATGGTAACAGCGACAACTCCAGGCTTGATCGCATTCACACCGAGGTTGGACAAGACACCGTCGCTGGCCCCGATCACAAAAGGAGTCGTCTTCAGTAGGCCCATGTCATGTGCATAGGTCTCATCCAGCCCTTTGAGCACATGAGTTGTCGGCACCAGCTCGGATAGCTGCTCCTTCGTCACACCTGCAATATGCAGCGCTTCCTCGTCCCAGTTCAACTGCTGCAAATTCATGAGTCCGGTTGCAGAGGCAATCGAGTGGTCCACGACATATTGGTGGAATAACCGGGCAAAAACGTACTCCTTAATGGAAATGAATTTGTACGTCTGGGTCGCAACATCTGGTAAATCCCGTGTAATCCACATTAGTTTTGTGAGCGGTGACATAGGATGAATAGGCGTTCCGGTACGTAAGTAAATATCGTGTCCGTTGTATTCATGTTTGAGCGCTTCGGCCCATTTGGCGCTACGGTTATCTGCCCAAGTGATAGAGGCGGTCAGAGGTTTTCCATTCTTATCCACCGCCAGTACACTGTGCATGGCCGAACTGAAGGAGACGAACAGCACATGCTCGGCTGACACTCCGCTTTGTTTCATGACCTCTTGCACCGTCGTCACAACAGCTTTGAAAATATCTTCCGGATCTTGTTCTGCCGCATCCGGCTCAGGTGTATGGAGCGGATAACCCACATGGTGCTGGGCGGCAATATTGCCGTTTTCTTCGAAAAGAACTGCTTTGGTACTGGTAGTACCGATATCGACGCCGATCATATATCGGGTGTCTGTCATATTCAATCTCCCCTTCACTTACCGTTATTAGCTCATTAACGTTAAGTTAACACACTCAGCAGCATAATCAAACCGAAAGCGACCAGGGAGAGGATGGTTTCCATAACGGTCCATGATTTTAGAGTCTGCGGAACCGTCATATTGAAAAATTCTTTAATCATCCAAAAACCGGCGTCATTCACATGAGACAAGATCAGCGACCCTGCTCCTGTAGCAAGGACGACCAGTTCGACATTCGCGCCGGGTGTAAGTGCCAGCACAGGTGCGACAATACCGGAGCCTGTCGTCATCGCGACTGTCGCTGACCCAGTGGCTACACGAATGAGCGCAGCGACCAGAAAAGCAAATACAATCACATTCATATGGGCTCCTGTAGCGACCGCTGCAATGGCCTGACCTACACCGCTGTTGATCAATACCGTTTTAAATGCACCACCGCTCCCGATAATTAAGATAATAGAGGCTGTTGGTGCCAGACATTCACTGGTAAAACGGGACAAGTCCTCTTTCTTTAGACCACGTGCATAGCCTAGCGAGAAAAAAGAAAACACGGCCGCAATCAGTAATGCCATAACCTCATCACCAATGAATTTGAAAAATACAGTGAGCGGATGTGTATTGGCCGGGTCTACAATTTCAGCGACTGATCCGCTAAGCATTAGAATAACAGGTAACAAAATGGTGAACAAAGTAATCCAAAAGGGAGGCAACGACCGCCCCGTCGTATTTCTGAACTGCTCGTCCAGCCTCTCGGAAGGTCTGACCATGATTCTTTTGCCAATCCAAGCGCCGAAGACCGGGCCTGCAATAATGGCGGATGGGATGCCCACGATGAGTGCATATCCTATCGTGCGTCCAATATTGGCGTTAAAGGCTTCAATCGCGATCATCGGAGCCGGGTGGGGTGGTAAAAGGCCGTGTACCGTCGATAGTCCTGCCAGCATTGGAATACCGATTTTCAGCAGAGACATGTTCATTTTACGGGCAACCGTGAACAGGATGGGAATTAATAAAATAATACCAACCTCAAAAAACACCGGAATTCCCACGATAAAGCCTACGATCATCATCGCCCAATGAACGCGTTTTTCACCAAAACGATCCATCAGTGTAGTCGCGATGCGTTCGGCACCGCCAGATTCTGCCATCATTTTACCGAGCATTGTGCCTAAACCGATCACGATGGCGATGGAGCCAAGTGTACTGCCGAGCCCTTTGGTGATGGAGGCAGTAACTTCATGACCAGGCATCCCGTTAACCAGTCCGAGAAATACCGACGAAAGCAGCAGTGAAACGAAGGGATTCCATTTGAATTTAGCAATCAGCAAAATCAAAAGAATGACGGTAACTAGCGCCCATATGAGCAGGGACGCGTTATGGCTTAAGCCGAATAATGTGTTCATGAAGGTATGCCTCCTTATTCTTATATGTATAGCTAAATGTATACTTGTCGACAACTTCAATTAAAAGAGAGCCGCGCCAGCGAGAAACGCATAAAGCGCGGTACATCTGCTCTTTGTCACGCATATTGTGGCTAGGACGATGTCTTTCTTCTGTAGGGAGACAGGACGCTATCGTTAACCGCGTTGCGGGTATCTCGATAATGATCCTCAATAAATCCTGACAACTCCTGAGCATCCCCCTGATTTAAAGCGTTTGCAAAGGTTCGATGTTTGTGAATCGTGACTTGTGATTCTTCGATGTTGGACGCAAATCGTTGTTCTGTTGCAGCTAACATGACCGTCAGGATTAGCTGTCTCATGCCATTCCAGGTATGAAGAATACGGGTATGGCCAGCTTCCAGAACCAGAGCTTCATGAAAATTAAAATCCTGAAGAGAAAATTCAACGACATCCCTGTACTTGAGAGCGACTTCCATTTTGTCAATCATCTGATTCAAAACAGTCACCAATGTGGCATTATCACTATGTACATACCTTTGTACAACAAAATGTTCAATCAGCATTCGCACATCGAGTAGCTCCTCCATATCACCGGGTGTCATGCCGACGACAATCGCCCCCATGCGCTCCAAACGGATCAGTCCTTCACCCGAGAGTGCCTTCAAGGCTTCACGCACCGGAGAACGACTGGTACCAAAATCGGCAGCAATCTGATTCTCAGATAGCACAGTGCCTGGTGTCTGAACGCCGCGTATAATCTGAAGCCGAAGTTCACAAGCAATCCTTTCCCCAAGCGATGCGCCCTGTAACCAGGTTGTTGGATATTTCATAGGATACTCCTATCTAGGAAATGATTTTGCATACTGGTATACAAGTTATGGAATATTATATACCCCGTTTAAGATCCTTGTAAACGGTATCAGTTGACATCGGTTCCATTTCGCTGCTTTTAGCGTTACAATAGAAGTAGAAAAAAGAAGCAGTGAAAAGTGGAACGAACACGGAAAAGAAGGAGACCGTTTAATGATTATCATTAAAACCAAAGAACAAATTGAAAATATGAAAAAAGCTGGAGACATTTTGGCTGCTTGCCACCGGGAAATTGCCAAAATGATCAAGCCGGGCATTACGACACTGGAAATTGACGCCTTTGCGGAATCCTTTATGAAGAAGCATGGCGCAACACCGGAGCAAAAGGGCTATAACGGCTACCAGTTTGCAACTTGTGGCTCACCTAACGATGTGATTTGCCACGGCTTTCCGAATAAGACACCGTTGAAGGACGGGGACATCGTGACGATCGACATGGTTGTGAACCTGAATGGCTGGCTGGCAGATTCCGCTTGGTCGTATGCGGTGGGTAATGTGTCTGAGCAGGCGCAAAAGCTGCTGGATGTTACCAAGGAATCGCTGTATAAAGGGATTGAGCAAGCCGTTATCGGTAACCGGATCGGTGATATTTCCCATGCGATACAAACCTACGCGGAAGCGGAAGGCTTCTCGGTCGTACGCGAATTTATTGGGCACGGTATCGGAGAAGAGATGCATGAGCAACCGCAGGTTCCACATTACGGACCTCCACACCGTGGACCACGCTTAAAAGAGGGTATGGTCATTACAATTGAGCCGATGCTCAACACAGGCACATACCGCAGTAAAATTGATGCGGACGGCTGGACCGCACGCACGTTGGACGGCGGCTTGTCTGCGCAATACGAGCATACGCTGGCCATTACAGCAGAGGGTCCGATCATTTTGACCCAGCAATAAAAGCAGGCATCCACCGCAAACATACAGACTACCGTGGTGAATGGGCTGGACATATTACAGAAAAGGGGCTGTCCAGGGGACAGTCCCTTTTGCTACGTGCATTCTATAAAGGTCCAGTACATGCGGGGAATAATGGTTTCACCTCCAAAAACCGATTTTGGCCAAAAGGCGAATATCGGTTTTTTTCATTTCATGAGTGCCAGGCCACCATTTTAACGAAATATACACTATGCCATCAGAGTGATCAGCTTAGTTCTGGACGCTAGGATACGCTAAGTGTGTGATTATGAATCTTCTATATAGTACAAAAATAACAATAATTTGAAAACAAATTCATAAGAATGAAATGAAAAAATTTCCTTTATTACACATTTAGTCCCTACCACATTTTGCAGAAATTGTTTGTTCATTGTTATATGAATTATTTTTTTGCTCTAATAGAACTATTTCAACTTTTCTCCCTGATGTCGATGTAATTGAGGATCACAAAAACGTATTCCTTTAGGAAGATGGAGATCCACTCGCTAAAACGAAAAACATGTAGGTTGCGAGTCAGCATTGTCCTAGGGGAATATCGGTCACATCTTAAGTCTTGCAATTACAAGTAGCAAGATATAAACATCAGGAGGATAACCATTATGAATTCATTCAAGAAAATGAAGAGCTTGATCAGCGCTCTGACCGGGGCTGCATTATTATTCTCGCTACCAATGACGGCAGGCGCGGAGAGCAATATCAACTATACTGGCATGTTCCTGGGCTATGACGGAAGTGTAAACACCAGTCCTGTCTGGAACTACAATCCTGACATCGTCTCCTATGATCTGCTGAACTGGAACCAGGGGGGAACCGATGCAGCCTCCATTACCTCCAATAGCGCCTCCGCCATCCAAGCCTTGGGGAAAATCGTCACCGTTTCCACCCACATGCCCAATCCCCAGGGTGGAAATGTAAACGCCCCGATGTCTGATTCCGATTTCGAGATCTTGGCTAATACAGACATTTCATCCATCAATTCGTCCAGCCCCGCATGGCTGCAAAATTATAAGGCCCAGGTTGACAACGTCGTGAACGGCCTGCAAAAGTTTAACTCATCCCCCGTTTACTACAGACCCTTCCATGAAATGAACGGAGGCTGGTTCTGGTGGGGAGACAAGAACACGACGGACTATAAGAACCTGTACATCAATCTGTACAATTACATTGTGACGACCAATGGCATGTCCAACGTCAATTTTGTCTATGCTCCAAATAAAGGAGCCAACGCGGCTGCTTATTACCCCGGCTCCAGCTACGTCACCTGGATTGGCATCGACGCTTACAGCGACGATCCGTCCAATGACAATGAAATTAAGATGGCTTACAATGACATCAAAGGACTTGGCAAAACTTATGGCTTCTGCGAAATTGGACCAGCCGTGGGTGGCGACCATGTGGATCGCAACAATAATCAGCTCAAGGAATTCGATTATTCGCTTTGGAACAAGGCCCTGAATGAAATCTACACTGGAGCAAGCTTCTTTATCACCTGGGACGGCGCTTATGCTCCGCAGAACAACATAAACGGCAGCACGCTGTTTACAAAAGAAAGCTCCCAGTAAGTGCCTAGCGCCCGGCGTTCGGGCAAGACGGAAATGTAGCCTCCGATAGACTAAAAAGACGAAAAGACCAAAAAGGCACGGCCTCCTGGCTGGGAGAACGTGTCCTTTTTTGGTCTATACAGCAATATGCTAGCAAGCATGTTAAAAAACCGTTGGTCAGATGCGGACTTCTGTCTCGTCCGGAACGAATTGACGATATTGAAAATACATACGGAGCCGCCAGTGTAACAAGGTGCCGAAGGCTAGGATGAAAAATAGCCCTGCTGTCTGCGGAATAGTAATGTAATGCTGAATAAATTCATGCAGCAGCAATCGGACGATCAGCAGGCTGAATAGGATAAAGAAGAAGGTACGTGAGCGTTGCACGAAAACCAGCCCTTCTTGCAACTCAAATTTGGTGCTGCGGATCAACGGGTAAGAAAAAATAAACCAGCCGACCAGAAAAGCGCCCAGCGCCCAAAGCCAGGGAACCCGTACTTCCGGCACTACGAACATCATAAAACCGGTGCTCATGCCGAGCGGAGGGATGATGATTTTTTTGGCATTAATCGGGCGATGACCTGTCTTCATACGGATGAAAATAGCCGATATAGCGATTAAGATCATACCGAAGGTTGCGCCATATTGCAGCAATGGGGTGCTAATATGAAACATGGACTGGCCCCCTCTATAAGGAATATAAGCGTTATTGGACAGACTGCAAACCTTTCACATTATACCACATATGCAATGGATATATTTAGTTACAGTCTCTCCCCCGGCAAGCGGATTATACGCCTCTTGGTGATAACACTGGCCCTATAATTGGGTCTCTTTCATACTTATGCGAGTTCTGTTGCTTGTACCTCTCCCTGAGCTGATTTTTTCTCCTTTCGCATGATATAACCCATGGCTACAATAATAAGGATAAAGGCGATCAGTGCGAGAAAAGGAATGGTGATGAAATCGAACCAGTTTAGGTAATCCTGTTCACAGGATACTCTGCCGCAGGAAGTTGAAGTTTGCGTAGCTGCTTTGGCGGCTGCATGGATGCGCTGAATGGTAAAATGATAGGCCGAAATCGCACCTCCAATGATAGCCAACGGCATGACATAACGGCGTATCCCCGAATCCCCTCGAAAATAGGCGATCCCGAGTAGAAGGGTCAGGGGATACATCAGAATGCGCTGAAACCAGCATAGCTTACAAGGCTCATACCCCAAAATCTCGCTGAGATACAGACTGCCCAAAGTTGCCACACAAGCTACAACCCAGGCGGCAAACAAAGCAATATCTGTTTTTTTAAACGATCCAATCATAGTAACGCTCCTTTTTTAATTCAAATGAGAACAAAATGAACTCATTATGTCTTGTCCCATCGGCAGGCATCTGCCGATATGTATGTCTTTATCCGTATTGTACTGTATTTTGAGTGCAGGGTCATACTTAAACATATTGACATGACTAACTATCATTTTTATAATTGCAGTAGTTTGGGAAGTTAATGAGGATTCAAGTTAGATATATATCATAAGAAATTAGGAGTGTGCCCAGAATGTCGAGTAGTCCAAAAAATGAAACCCTATCTACGATTAGTGAAAGACACGCGGTAAAGAGCTATGTTAAGGATTTTAAATTGCCAGAGGAAGATTTGGAGGCTATTTTGACTGCGGCGATAGAAGCTCCTTCCGCTTGGAACCTTCAACATTGGAAATTCCTTGTTATCGAAAGCGAAGCGGACAAGCAGAAATTGCTGCCTATCGCCTATAATCAGGGCCAAGTAGCGGAAAGTTCCGTTACGATTGCCGTATTGGGTGATTTGGAAGCGAACCGCAACACCGTCATTTATGATCAGGCGGTAGAAGCAGGCGCACTGCCAGCGGAAATCCGTGACGCATTGGTAGGTCAAATCAACGGCGCGTACCAAAACCCGCAAGTAGCTCGCGATGCAGCCATCCTGAACTCTGCTCTTGCAGCACAAAATATTATGTTGGCTGCTAAATCTCTGGGCTACGACACTTGCGCAATGGGCGGTTTCATTCCAGCACAATTGATCGAGCAATTCAATATTCCAGCGCGTTACCTGCCAACCCTGCTTATTAGCGTAGGTAAGGCACAAGTGCCAGCACGTCCATCAGGACGTTTTCCACTCTCTGAAGTTGTTGTAAAAGGCAGCTTCTAAGAAGATTTGTGAATATAAAAGGGTGTTCCAGCAACCGTTCGTGGTTGGGGAACACCCTTTTTCACATCGTGTTAGGCTACTAAAGTCCTGTTGTCAGCCCTTGTTTAGTCCGAGCGTTTGGATACGAGATATACCAGCTCCAGCGTCAGGATCGGTAGAAAGACAGAAGCTGGATAGGCCAGATAGCGCGGCTCCCATTGCGGCTTGAACTTATCCTTAAAGCGCCGAAGCCCCTGAAAGCCGTAAAAATGTCCCCCGTATTGGAAAACAAGTCGAGCCAGTTTTTCCTCGCGCAATGCCTTTTCACTTTGTCCTACCTGGGACAGCGGTGCCATTCCCAGATTAAATGTCGTATACCCACTCTCCTTGGCCCACTCAATGACCCGTGTGAATAAATAATCCATCGTGCCATTTGGCGTGTCAGACAAGTGGCGCATCAGGTCAATGGAGACCGTCCGTCCATGATCATAGGCAGGGGCCATCGTAGCGAAAGCGATGACCTTCCCTTCAGAGTCCTTTAGCAATGCAATCGGAGCCAACTGAAGATAGGGTTCTTTGAACCAGCCGAGTGAATATCCCTTCTCCTTGCGCCCATCCAGCCAAATATTCGAAACCTGACGAATCTCCTCAATCAGTGACGCCTCTAGAGGCGGTTGGATGATTTCGAACGAGTAGCCCTCGCGGTCAAAACGGTTTTTGGCGCTGCGTAGCGCTTGATTGCTTTTGCCCGTCAGTGTAAATGATTCCAGCGGCACCAGTGCTTCCTCGCCCAGTTTGAAAAAGCGATAGCCGTTCTCGTGATAGATGGACAAATACTCCGGCGAGGCCTGATAAAATACAGCCGTTAACGCATACCGATCTGCGAACCGCTGAAATTCCTGAATGGCTTCACTCACACGTTCTTTTGGACCGAGTGGGTCACCTAATACAATCAGTTTGTCCCGGCTACGAGCGTAGGGAATGACAACCTGTTCATTTTTGGTCCAATACAGATATTTATCGCCCAGAAAAAGCATATGAGAGACGAGATTACCACCCTGCCGTTCCAAAAATTCTTTTAGCTTATCCAGCTCCTGCTCGTCGGGTAGATTAGCGATGCTACGCTGAGGTCGAAGAAAGAAATATACCGTCAGGAATACCCATGCCAAAATCAGACTAAACACGGCGGTAACTCCGTAATCGCTGCGGTTCATAAAAAAGTCTAGATGGACCTTGGCATGCAAATGGCGCATAAAGGGAGTGTTGGAGCCTGCCCCAATGATAAAATAAGCCCCGGTTACGAGTAGAGATAATCCACCCCATATTAAAATGTTGTGCCGATTCAGCGGCGCACTGACCCGATAAAACCGCGAACGCGAAATCCATAGCATTAAAGCCACAAACAGTAGGAATAAAGCTTCTTCAAAATCCAGACCTTTAGTGAAGGTGAAAATAGCTCCTGTCAGAAGCAGTATCAATGTCAGTCGTAATGCTCTGCGAATACGCAGGGAGATTCCATGGGACAGGACGACAAGCATAATTCCGATGATGACCGAGATTTCATGCGACAAGCGCATGACGGGCAGGCTGAGCAAATGCTCAGCAAAACGAAGCCGATATAACAGACCGGGCGTAGCTGCCGACAAAAGAAGCACCACGCCGGATATGAGTACCAGCTTACCAAGCGCCCATACCCCTAGATCGGCCAAAAACCGGAATTGACCAGGCCAGCCCCATACCTTCTGCCAGGCATTAAGGGAGTAATCCCAACCTGTCTCAGCTAGCTGATTCAGGCGCTCGTTACGCGGAATCATTTCCAGCGCGGCTAACACCAAGCCGATGAGCCACGGGATGATGTAATAAAAGACGCGAAAGACCAGTAGGACAGCCAGTGCCCGATCTGAGTTGGCTCCCGCCATTTGCAGCCCGAGCAGGGCAATGATGTCGAATGCCCCGACCCCTCCGGGTGCAAGACTGATTAACCCGGCAATCGCGGCTATTACATAAATGCCGAACACAGCATGCATCGGCAGTTCATGGAGCAAGTGCGAGCCGATCCATGCAAAGGTAAGGCCAGCCAGCAGCCATTCCAGTAGGGAAGCACTGATGGAAGCGGAGATGGTGGACCAGGAAAGCTGTCCTTCTCCCTTGTTGAACCATGTGGAGTACCGTTTGGAGCGCTGCATGATCAGGAATAGCGGTAGGTACAATGCCATTCCCCACAGCGCCCAATGAAGCCACGGGTGAGCATCCAGTACAGGCTGTACCGGATACAGATGAACAATGGCTCCCCAAGCCAGCAAAGATAGTCCGGTAATGACGACTGGCGAAAGAAACACGACCGCAGAGGTGATGACACCCAACGGCACACCGCTTTTCTTATACAGCACTGTGCGAAGTCCCGCTCCTGTAAAGCCTGCAAAACCAAAGACATTATTAAAGGTATTGGAGATCCAGGCGTAGCGAAATGTTGTTCCAGGCTTGACCTGAAGCTTGAAATGATGTCTGATTACGTAATCATATGCACTCATAGCCGCCACAGCAACCAGTGAGAACAAGCCAATCTCGATGAGAAAGGTGGCATCCATTCGCCGCAGCTCATGAAGCATACGCGCCAGATTAAAGTCTTTTAGTTCTCGTCCCGCCTCCCATATAATAAAAGCCAGTACAGCCAACGGTAGCAAAATACGTGTCAATCGCTGCCTGTAGATGGTCATTATGAACTGTACGATTTTAAAAGACTGAATCGGTTTGTGATTAGATTTCATAGATTCACCTGCTTGGAAAAGAATGAGATATACACGGAATGAGGTGCTTAGATTTCATACCCGCTGAACATTACTATATATTATACCTGTAATAATCGCTTCAATAACAACAGAAGGGTTACGAAATGGGATTTCAGATTGATTGCTGTAAATAATTCCAATATAATGATGAAAAACCTAGTGAATTGCTTGGCAATGGAGCTGATTTGGATATGAGTATATGGGACCGTAATCTTTTTATACGTCGCCTGGAGCTGCTATGGCCTCCAGATGCGGACAAGAGCCAATATCCGTTTAACTTAAAGGCCTTACACCAGTGGAACGAACTCAAATTTCATCCTTCCGTCACCTATATTATTGGAGAAAATGGCGTAGGTAAATCGACGCTTATGGAGGCAATCGCGGTCGCGTGGGGATTTAATCCAGAGGGAGGTACTAAAAATTTCAATTTTTCTACACAAGCCACGCATTCCTCACTGTATGAGCATATCCGGCTGGTGAGAGGGGTAGAAAAGCCAAGGGATGGCTTCTTTTTCCGGGCGGAGAGCTACTATAATGTGGCGACTCACATCGACGAGCTGGATCGAGAAGGAGGAGGGCGACCGATTCGAGATTCCTACGGGGGTAAATCGCTGCATGAGCAGTCGCATGGCGAGTCTTTTTTTGCTGCCTTTGTGCATCGGTTTGGAGGGCAAGGATTGTATATTTTGGATGAACCGGAAGCTGCATTATCGCCTTTGCGCCAGATGGCCATGCTTGCACGGATTCACGAGCTGGTGCAGCAGGGCTCACAGTTTATCATTTCTACTCATTCCCCTATTTTGATGGCTTATCCAGATTCCATCTTGTATCATCTGACACATGAAGGGATCGACACCCGGACGCTAGAGGAAACCGATCATTTTATCATTACGAAACAATTTCTGAATAACAGGGAAAAGATGATACAGGAGCTATTCGAAGATCCACAATAAAGTTCGTAGGGACCGCCAGACCGTTCCAGAAATTCATCCTGGTCGTTCGTTATGAGAGGGACAACATCGCCATTTCAAGTTGTTCCTTTTTGCTGTTCTGCCCAAAGGAAAGATTCAGGGTTATCGGAAGTATTTTATGATTGTTATTTGTCCTTCTCTCTATTAATATAATGAAGAGTTTTGCTGGAATGGTTGCAAAATAAGATTTTCGTATACGAAATAAAGAACCTGAGGAGGACAAAACGCTACATGTCAGATTCACAACAGTTGAAAATGGGGCCGCTGGTCATTTTGATGATTAATATGTTTATTGCCATGCTGGGGATTGGCCTCATTATTCCGATCCTTCCCAAGTTTATGAGCTCCTTGGGAGGCAGTGGTGAAACGGGTGGTTATTTGGTTGCCGTGTTTGGCTTAACCCAATTCCTGTTTTCGCCGTTAGCGGGAGAATGGTCCGATAAATACGGACGTAAAAAAATGATTATTATCGGTTTGGTAATCATGACGGCGTCTTCTGTATTGTTTGCGATTGGGGAATCGTTAACCATACTATATATCTCCCGTTTGCTGGGAGGTGCAGGAGCAGCTTTTATGATTCCTCCGATGATGGCCTATATTGCTGATATTACAACGGTCCACAATCGCGGTAGAGGAATGGGGTTGATGGGTGCTGCCATGTCTCTTGGCTTTGTGATCGGTCCTGGTGTGGGCGGCTTGCTGGCAGATATCTCGATTCGTACGCCCTTATATGTTTCGGCGGCCGTATCGGGCGTAGCTGCACTGATTTCCTTGATTATGCTGCCCGAAACCTTGTCGCTGGAGAAACAGTTGAAGTTTCGGAATGTCAAGGCCAAACGGGATAATGTGATTAAACAGTTTGCCCTTTCTTTCCGCAAGCCTTACTTTATGCTGCTGATTATGATATTCACGCTAACCTTTGGATTGACGCATTTTGAAACGATGTTTCCTTTCTTCGTGACGGGCAAGTTTCATTACAATGAGCGTGATATTGCTATCATTATTACCGTAGGAGCACTGGTCGGAACCGTGATTCAAGCTGTGGTCATTAGCCCGATGTTGAATCGTTTTGGCGAAAAAGGTGTCATTATCGGCTCCTTTCTGTTTTCAGCGATTTCCCTTGTGCTTATGCTGCTCTCCGGCAACTTTTATTATGTACTCGGGGTATCGCTTATCTTCTTTACCGCTACGTCGTTGCTGCGGCCAGCCATTAATACTGCTTTATCCAAAATGGCGGGGGATGAGCAGGGAGTTGCAGCCGGCATGAACAATGCTTATATGAGTATTGGTAATATTCTGGGGCCTGCACTTGCGGGTAAATTGTTCGATGTGCATATCAATTTGCCATATATTTTTGGGGCAGTCATTCTCATCCTTAGTTTGGGGCTGGCTGTAAAATGGAATAGCAGAGATACGCAAACCACAGCGGTTTAATGTTGTTCTTGTCGTAAATTTAGTCTCTTTTGGTGTGAACTGTGACGTTCTTATGAACCACAGATGGCGCCGAAGGAGGCTATTTTTTTGCATACATTGCGAAACGTTAATGAAACGACAGAATCTTGGGTAATAATGCATGATGGTTTTACAACAAGACAAATAGTAGAGCTAAAAGCCAGATAAAAAAAGCTAGAAGGAGCTGAGAGCCGATGGAAGAGCGGAATGAGCAGTTATTTTATACAGGGACTTATGCGTCTCGTCAGGAAAGAGGAATATATGTATGTGCTTTGAATGTGACCCATGGTGATCTGCGCATGGTTGGAGGTGTGGAAGGGATGGAGAGGCCTTCTTTTCTCGCGCTACACCCGGATGGGACAAAGCTGTATGCTGCCAGTGAAACAGAAGGAGGCGAGCTGTATGCGTATCAGGTGAATACCCAGACGGGGGAATTACATCCTTTGGATCGCAAAGGGACAGAGGGAGCACATACTTGCTATGTTTCCGTAACAACCGATGGACGATATGTGCTGGCTTCCAACTATTCAGGCGGCAATGCCGTTGTGTTCCCTGTGACGGAAGCTGGAGGATTAGGAGACATGTCGGGGCAAGTTCAGCATACCGGCTCAGGTATTCGCCAGGACCGTCAGGATGCGGCACATCCGCATTCGATTATTCCAGATCCTTCAGGACAGTATGCCCTGATATGTGATCTGGGGCTGGATCAGATTGTGGTATACCGTTTGACAGAGGATGGCAAACTGGTGACCCATCGTGAGACAGATTTGCCACCTGGTTCTGGACCGCGTCATCTGGTTTTTCATCCTTCGCGTCCATATGCTTTTGTCGCCAATGAGTTGAACAATACCGTCGCTGTGTTTAGTTATAACGAACGTAATGGTGAGCTTACATTGCTGCAAAGCCTGTCCACACTGCCAGAAGGCTTTATAAATGTAGATAATACAGCAGCCGATATTCGGATTACGCCCTGTGGACGCTTTTTGTATGTGTCAAACCGCGGCCATGACAGCATCGTGCTATACCATGTCGATCTGGACAGCGGCAAGCTGAAGACGGTTGAATGGGTGGAAACCTTCGGCAGCACACCGCGTAACTTCAACATCCTGTCCGGTTATCTGGTAGTGGCGAATCAGGATGGAAACAACCTCGTATCCTTTGCCATCCATAGTGAGGATGGAAGGCTGACCCGAACGGGATATGTGCTGGAGGTTCCTTCACCTGTGTGTATTGAACCTGTACGCTAATCGGATAGCACGTGGCAAAAGAGTACGATATAAGTGAATGAAAAATAAAACACGGCGCTTTGTTTCCCATGAAAGGCATGGGCAAAACGCCGTGTTCAGGTCTTGAAGTGGACTAAAACTATTTGCTGCTATCGCCAGCTTCTACCGTTACTGTTTTGGTATGATTTTCTGCATGTTTGTAGTACAAACGGAACAAGATGTCCTGATTGTAGTTACCGAATCCGGTGCCGAACAGAGTAACCCCTCCCACATGCTGGGCATCATCCAATATGGCAATACGGAATTTCCATTGTTTCTGATCAATCAGCACTTGGCTTAAAGTCACGTCAGAAATTTGCTTCCCATCCATAAAGGTACCCTCGGAGGTAACGCGAAGTCTTTTGAGGAGACCATATTGATTGATAAAATCAGGCCACCATGCAGGTGTGTATTTACCACGGTTATCCCCGAAATCCCCTGGGCTGGTCCATGTACCCAAATTCACATCATTTAGGAAAAAAGTGATATCTGAAGGCCAATTATCATTGGTAAAAGGGGCCTCGGATGATAGTTCCATCGAAATTTCCAGTTCCTCAGCTTTTTGGCTGGACAGTAGGAAATTCGGCACCTTATAATCCATATATCCTTGGCTGAACCAAAGAATTTTGGAATTGAAGCGCTCAGGGTCCAAGAACGAACGAGGCTCATCGAATTCACCAATGATCTTTTCGACGGTAGCCAGTCCGCAGGTCGCCTGTATTTCAAAATCTGTAAAGTGTCCGACGGAAATCTCTGTCTGATGGAATTGCCGTACATCCTGCTGATAGCGTGGCATGGCGATTTCAATTTTGTCTGTTGCCAGCGAGCACACTTTCTGTACCCCGCCTCGTCCGGGCAGCATTTTGGTCGAAATAATGGACGCTCTCTCCAGTTTCTTGACATGCATCGTCATAATCGCACTGCTGAGCCCCAAAGCTTCCGCCAGCTCACGTATATTCATAGGCTTCTCCGCAAGCAGAACAATCATGTTTAGCCGAACCTCACTGGCCAGCGCCTCATAAACGGGAAGTGATTTTTCAGAAATGTCCAGTTGCATAGTTCCTCCAATTCTAACGCACATCATAAATTGATGGTAGTTTAACATATATGGATTTTTTTCAATAATAATACATAAAAAACGATATGATTTACATTTATATAAACAATATACCCTTTCCTTGATCATTGGCACAAGCCTAACCCCACAAAAATCCAAAAATTGTTCAGAAAACAGGACACCCCATAAACTCTTTCTTTGTTGTTGGGATGTCCTGTGATGGTATGTGATTTGCAGGCAGGATACGGGTAGAGGCATGTGCCATTGGTGTTTAGGATCGGATATGTTCTTCTGCCAAAGAAGAGTCAGCCGTTTTATCTGTATCTGCTGCGCGTAAATCCTGATGTTGAGAAGCATCTGCCTTGATCAAGCCGGGATGACCAACATAAGGACGATCACTGCGCGAGCGACCTCGGGTAAGTCGGAAGCCGATCAAGAACAGCACAAGCTGAACAGCCAGTATGTAGGGAGATGCTTCCGGTCCGATCCATTGAAACAGGGCGACAGCGGCGATTACCAAGCACAACAGGCTTGTTGGAAAATGGGATGCCGTCACGTCCAGATCATTTTGTCTGCGCAGGGTCATCAGCCGATATACATACAGTAGGGCGATCAGGCCTGAAACGAATTTCATCCATGCATACCCTTTGAGCCATGAGGCAGATTGTGCAGTGTCGGGCAGACTAACATCAACATGGCTGGAGGCTGTCAGTTCCACAACCAGCCTTGTGACCAACCAGACGATTCCTGCCAGTGCCAGCGGACCAGCTGCTGGACGCACTAGCTTCCACAATGCTGTTCCCCAGCCCGGAGCATGAGATTCCAGCAGAACAAGACGCCGTTCCTCAATGAGTTTGTTCATTTCACGCTCCAGTGATTTGAGAAGCAATTCTCTGCGGAACGCATCACACTCCCGAAGGGATGCTTGAACCTGCTCTTGAAGGTGAGGGGTCAAATAGGGAGCAGCTTTGGCTTCCTGAAGAGCGTGGATGAGTCCGTTCTGGTACTGCTTTTCGCTGTTATTGAACCCGTTCTGGGTAGTGGTTTGGAGACAACCAGCTAATCGTCCATAGATACGCAGCGATTCCTGTAATTCTTCCAGCCGCTGCTGACGCGAATTTCGAAGCTGGGCTGCACTGTGAACATACAGCCATACCAGCAAAGACAACGCCAGCAGGAAGGCGATCAGACCGGGTGAGATATATGCGACTAACGCCGCGAAGTCCGTCGGGGACACCCGCAATCCCTCCTTCCATTGTTCTTTCTACACTATTGCACAGACTACACAGGCATTTCAAGGGCTTGTATACCTTTGACCAGGATATATGAAGTATTTTTTGGTAAAATAGACAAGATACAAGCAGGAGGGTAGATTCGGTATGGATAAAAATATAAAAATTGCAACAGAAGATCATGAGACATCGAATCGATATCTTGCACGGGTTTAAGCTGGAGATAAAACGGATAAATAACAGTAAGTAAATTATAGACAGGAAGAAGGCAGTGAATATGAAGGTTATTATTTTCGGGGCAACAGGAACAATCGGCAAAGCGTTAGTAAAGGAAGCTATCAAGCGTAAGTATGAGGTGACAGCAGCGGTGCGCGACCCCCAACGTGTGACGGAGCAAAGTGAATACTTGACGGTGGTTCAAGCAGATATTCTAAATCCGAATTCCGTTACGGAAGTGGCTAAGGGGCACGATGCTATCATTAGCGCATACGGTCCCAAGTTTGGAGAAGAGGAAGAACTGCTCGAAGCGACTCGTTCTTTGCTGGAAGGAACTCGGCGTTCTGGCGCGGAGCGCATACTTGTCGTTGGTGGAGCGGGAAGTCTGAAAACAGAAAACGGTGAACGCCTCATGGATACCGCCGAGTTTCCGGAGGAAGTGAAGCCGCTGGCGGCTGCCCATGCAGATGCACTGGAGCTGTACCGCGCTGCGGATGTAGACTGGACCTATTGTAGTCCTGCCGGAATGATTGAAGCAGGAAAACGTACAGGACAGTTCCGTATTGGTTTGGATCATTTGGTGGTTGACGAATTAGGCCATAGCCGTATCTCGGTCGAAGATTATGCGGTAGCCCTGATTGATGAGTTAGTAGAAGGGGAATTTGTCAATTCCCGTTTTACAGTTGGATATTAATAAGCAGGGATAGCCATACGGGAGGCGAAAGGCATGTATATGGTGACCGCCGAAGAAATGCGAGAATTGGATCGCTATACAATTGACAAGCTGGGTATTCCGGCCCTTACCTTGATGGAAAATGCCGGGCGCGCGGTAGCTGACGAAGTATTGAAGCTTTCACACACAGGGCCGGGGGATATACCGGGACATGGCGGTATTATACGGACAGAGACGTGGAGTCAAGGACGACATGACTTACGGGAACGAGAACACTGGTATATCCTCGTAGGCAAAGGCAACAACGGTGGTGACGGACTGGTGGCGGCCCGCCATTTAACCGATGCAGGTCTACGCGTCACCGTTGTGTACGTCGAGCCGCCAGACACGCTGCGGGGTGAAGCGGCTGCGCAGCGCGATATCATCGCGGCTCTGGGTATCCCGGTGATCCTCTATGGCCGGGATACCCTCGACCTGCGCGGCGCCTCCGGCATCGTCGATGCCCTGCTGGGCACGGGCACGCAAGGCCCGCCGCGCGAACCCTACGCCTCGCTGATCCGCGAGGCCAATGCCAGCGGCGTACCGCTGGTGTCGGTAGACGTGCCTAGCGGCCTTGACGCCGACACAGGTGCACTGCACGAGCCGTGCATTCGTGCGCGCGTCACCGTATGCCTCGCCTACTTGAAGCGTGGGCTCGTCCAATATCCAGGCGCCGGGACCGCAGGCGATGTGGTGGTACGCTACATCGGTATTCCACCCGGCCTTGCCCGTGAGTGCGGCGTGCAGCTGCAGCTCTTGACCCGTGACACGCTGCGCGCTGCGCTGGACGTGGATGTAAGCCGCAGCCGCGTGCCGGATGGACACAAGGGCACCTACGGCCACGTTCTGGTCGCGGCTGGAAGCCTGCGCATGAGCGGCGCGGGCTTGCTGGCCGCACGTGCCGCCCTGCGCATCGGCAGCGGCCTTGTCACGTGGGCGGTGCCCGAAGCGCTGCTGCCGCGCGTCATTGGCGCCGCGCCGGAACTAATGCTCGCTGCCGCAGCAGCAGGCGGAGACGGCGAATGGAACGCCGACTCCGCAGACGAGCTGCTACAGCTCGCGCAGGCACGTGATGTGCTGGCCGTCGGCCCCGGCCTCGGCCGCTTTGCAGGGGACACCGGCTGGCTACGCCGCCTGTGGGAGGAATACGGCGGTCCGCTCCTACTTGATGCGGACGCCTTGAACATCCTCGCCTCGGCGGGGCCTGAGCTAGAGGCTTGGAAGCCGAGAAGTGCGGCAGTCGTACTGACGCCGCACCCCGGTGAAATGGCTCGTCTGCTGGGCATACCGACAGCAGAGGTGCAGCGTGACCGTATCACCCATGCCCGGGAGTACGCCCGAACACGTGGGGTCACGCTGGTGCTCAAAGGAGCGCGCACCGTCATCGCTTGTCCCGACGGAGCGGCCTACGTCAATACCACAGGCCATGTTGGGATGGCGACAGGCGGTGCGGGCGATGTGCTAACAGGCATCATCGCAGGTTTGCTGGCTCAGGGCTTGAATGCTTCGCAGGCAGCAGCTTTTGGCGTGTATTTGCATGGTGCGGCTGGAGAAACAGCCGCACGTCATCGCCAGCATCCTGCCTCTGTGATCGCTGGGGACATTATTGAAGCCCTATAGGCCATAGCAGCAGTGGCAGGAGGAAGGCCAGCATGATCTGTAATCCATATTCACGGTTCAGCCAGTGCCTTCCTCCATAATACAGCAGTGTAATCCCTGCACCTGCTATGCCGTTGCTCCATGAAATGCCCGTTCCGGCAGGCGACATCAAAGAACCTAGCAGGAGAAAGACACTGAATCCTGCAGCGAGGTATAGGGTGAGCTGCTCGGGCTTGCGAAGCCAGGGTAAAAGATCGCATAGCGCATCAGCGACAAGAGCGGCAGGAAGGGCAAAACCATAGGCCCACAGCTGCGCGGTCAGTTCACCACTATTGCCTGCTATAGTCAGAGGAACCCCTATTACTTCCTCTGTCAGATAGCAGTAGACCCATAAGAGACCAAAAACCAATCCTCCACAGGCCAGTTTATTCAGCGCATAACAACCAAGCTCCATCCGCCAAGGCATTTTGGAATTAAATTCATTCCAAGGCTGTCTCATGTTGCGACTCCTCCTCTGATCACACTCGGTATTCACAACCAATCAAGGAATTTATTTTCAATTACAATCCGCTTACCGTTTACGACATTTCAGTTTACGTTAGCTGTGTATCATGTTCCTAAGCAAAATAAAGATTGCGGATAGCCGCGGTACGGAAAGGCGGGGATTGCATGATACAGGCGGTTATTTTTAATCTCGAAAGTACATTGTTAGACCCCGGAGGACGAGGCTTAACCCAGGGAATGCGTGATATTTTCAGATGGAAAGGTATACAGGTAACTGAAGAACAGGTATCTCATGGGCGAGGAATGCCGATCCGGGATCATATTGCGAATGTGCTGGGACTTTCAGAGGTTCGGAAAAAATGGCTGGAGTGCTTTGGTGCGCATCCTGGCAGAGTGGATATTGAGCATATTTATCTTGAGCTTGTCCCTGTTCTCCGCTCCTTGATCCAAGGGGCTGAGCCTGCTATCGGTATAGATAGGGCGCTGCAGGAGTTGCAGGATCGTCGCATTCAGTCAGGTGCCACTGCATCCTGTCCAATGGAGATGCTCAGTCACGTATTTACGCCTGCGCAGTCACCCTATACGCTGGATTGTATGGTTGCCCCTTGTGAAGTTTCGCAGGGGAGACCTTATCCGTGGATGATCTATGAAATTGCACATCGCTTGCAGGTATTTCCGCTGAGCGATATTGTGAAAGTAGGAGATACAGCAGCCGATATGCAAGAAGGACGGAACGCCGGTGTATGGACGATTGGTGTCTTGAACCATAACGAAAGCGTGACGACCGTAGCTCAAACGACCAGCCATGAAGCGGAAGACAGAGTGGCTGAGGAACGGCGCAGACAGAGTGTATATGGTTTGAAAAGAGCAGGAGCCCACATCGTGATGAACTCGGTCGCTGACTTGCCGCGTATTCTGCGTGAAATCGAAATGCTCCAGCATACGGGAGGCTATCCTTCTTACACAAAACAGGTGAAAACAGCGGCGCTACCTCCATCATAAGAACGGGTATGATTCTGGGTTGCTTGAATACACACTTCTAGGTTATATGTATGCACCTACTCGGATAAAGGTGAACTCTGCTCGGCTTTCAAAACATAATAATGGAGCATTCGCTACGTTAGCGAATGCTCCATTTTAGTTTACTTTTTTTGTTTAGTTGAATCGAATCCAGCATCATATTTACTATTCAGCGTTTTTTACCCGGAACTGGTCGGCATGACGCTGCAGATTGTTTGATAGTGTGGTGAGATTGCGGGCTACTTCGGATAGTTCTTTTACCGCTAGGGCCTGTTTCTGAGCGCTTGCTGATACATCTTCTGTCATTCCGGCAGTCTGCTGTGCCGCGCTGGCTGTGTGATTTAAATGTTGATCTACGCTGTGACGTACCTCTTGCATCTCTGCCGTCAACTGAGCCAGATGTGCAGCTAACTCCTCAACTTCCCGTGAAACCTGGGTGACTTTGTCAACAGACTGTAGACATGCTGAAATTTGGGTTTCTTGTTCATTGACGGTCTTTATGTTTTCATCAAATTGATCACCCATTTGCTCAATTTGCTCAACAAAGCTGCTTAAGATTTCGTCGATTTCACGAATCGATATGGCGGATTGTTGGGCAAGTTGCCCCATTTCATGAGCGACCACAGAAAAACCCTTGCCAGCTTCGCCTGCACGTGAGGCTTCAATAGATGCATTGAAGGACAAAATCTGCGTCTGCTTTACGATGCCCTGTACCTGTTGACCGATGTTAGCTGCCTCGCGGGATTTTTCGGTTAACGCGTGGGACATGCGTTGCATCTGCTTGATACGCAGGGCGCTTTCTCGTCCTTTTTCTAATAACAGTTCATGCTCACTGGCTACCTGATTGCGAACCTCATTGAGATGATGGGCTGTATCCGTGAATTGCTGCACATGGCTTCCGACTTCATCCAGCGTTTGTCCTAATCGGTCAGATTGTTGAACTGATTCCACCGCTTGTTCTGCTTGGTTAATAGAGACATCGGCAATTTGCTGGAGCGTACGGGACAGTTCCTCAGTCTGATGGAGTGTCCCCTCCGTTGTCACGACGATATTCTTCGAAGCATGCTGGAGTGTACTTGAACTGCTTTGAATATCCACAATCATATTCGACATGGCTTCCACCATTTTGTTCGTCAATCCGCTGATTTCGCCTAACTGATCATAGGTTACTTGAGGCGATGTAACCGTAAGGTTGCCGTCGGCTACTTGCTCCAGTGTATTTTTAATAAATCTCACCTGACGCAGTATCCGCCGGGTTACCAGCATCATAGCCGTAATGGAGATGATCAGAATGATGGAGACAACAGGAATAACTAATCGGTAGGCCTCGGGCAAGGTATGTTCGTATACTTCAGTCACAGAGGACAGGGATCTATCGATTCCCAAATAACTAATGATGGTTCCATCTGTATCCTTAATGGGAGTAAAGGAGGAAAACATCGTCCCCCACTCAGGGTCCGTTGTAATATCTGTAGTCACTGTTTCCCCTTGTTTCAATTTCTCTTCCGTTTCTTTAAGGGTAAAACTTACAGGAGTTCCGAATGGACTGTAGTCTTTGTCGTCCCATGCGGCTCCATCTACCGTAATTTTCCACTCATTGCCCACACGGTTGTACATATAGATGTACAGGATTCCAGTTTGCAGCCTGAGCGTATTTAACTCGTTACGAAGTTGTTTATACTCGCTACTTTGCTCCGATGAATCCGTATTTAAGCTCTTGACTGCGGATTTGTCCAATAACTGGGCCGTGTTCTTTGCCAGCGTTTCATTATTTAGCTGCATGGTTGATAGAGAAGCATTCTGGATAGATTGATTGGTCGTCCACAGAACAATGACGCCAATCACTATTAAAGGAATGAGCAAGATGAAGTAGAGTTTGGATTGTAATCCCATTCTTTTTTTAACGCTTCTTTTCATAATATGCTCCTTACTATGTTTTTTTTACCTTCATATATATCGTGTACAAATAGGAAAATATGAATAGTTATTCAGATGTTTCATGATTTTTTTTGCGTATTTGCGTAAATTCTCATGAAAAAAGCCTTAGCCCGGTAAGTACCGAGCTAAGGCTGTATCTTATGACTTACAAATCGTCAAATCCGTTGTCATCTCCGACCTTGCCATAATTGCGTGATTTTGCTTCAAAGAAGTCCGTTTTTGTCGCATTCAGCGCTTCATCTGAGAATGGTTTAATCCAAGGCATACAGTTTACATCTACGCCTTCGTACGCTTTGTCCATACCAAGCAATCTCAGGCGCATATTTGCCATGTATTTGATGTAATCGCTCAGCTCGTTCAGGTCGATGCCGCGAACCTCTTTGAGCGTATAATGCGCCCAATTCGTTTCCAGCTCCACAGCGCGGTCAATCATACGATAGACATAGTCCGTATTTTCCTTGGTATTCAGCTCAGGGAAATCAGACAACAGCTGCTTAAACACTTCGGCAAAGAAGTAGCAATGCTGATTTTCATCACGCTGAATATACGAGATCATTTGGCTGGTTGCCATCATTTTCTGATCACGGGCCAAATTGTAGAAGAAAGCAAACGTACTATAAAAGAAAATGCCTTCCAGAATCAAATCGGCTACCATCGCTTGGAAAAAGGTTTGCGGGTTCTGCTCATCGCGGAACTCCTGGTAAATGTCCGAGATGAATGTGTTACGCTCCAGCAGGACAGGATCGTTTTTCCAGTATTCAAAAATTTCCTTCTGTTCCTGATCTGACACCAAAGAAGACAGAACGTAGGAGTAGGACTGGTTATGCACCACTTCCTGCTGCCCGATAATCGCTGAAATAGCTTCCAGTGACGAGTCGGTAAAATAGCGTTTTACATCCCCGACAAACATCGTTTGCATCGAATCCAGTACAGCCAGCAGGCCGATGTTAATTTTAAAGGTGCGCTGTTCTTCGGCATCCAGCACAGGGAACTGGGACGCGTCCTTGGACATCGGAATTTCATCTGGAATCCAGTGGTTCAGCAGTAGCACTTTATACAATTTGTACATATGTGGCATCCGAATATCGTTCCAATTCAAAATACCGGAGCTTTCGCCTTCAATAATACGGGTAGAGCGATTTGGCGCTTCCGTGTTAAAAATCTTCTGTAACTGCATGAGAGCTTCTCTCCTTTAGTTTAGGATGCGCAGCTATCACATTCTTCAATCGTCAGTGCGCGGCTGCGTACATAATAGGTCGATTTCATACCTGATTTCCAGGCATGGATGTGCAGCTCTAAAAATTCAGTTGCTTTAATATCAGGCCGTACATACAGGTTAAAGCTTTGGCCCTGGTCAATATGACGCTGACGTGCAGAAGCCATGTTGATCGAAGCGTGTTGATCCAGCAAGAAAGCCGTCTTGTAGTACCAGATAGTTTTTTCGTTCAAGTCAGGTGCAGGGTTAGCAATCTTGTAAGTTGTTTTCTCTTCATAGGAAAGCAGCTCATACAATGGATCAATGCTGGCGGTAGAGCCTGCAATAATAGACGTGGAACCGTTAGGCGCGATGGCGAACAGCCATGCGTTGCGGACACCGTTTTGTTGGACTTCTTCTGCAAGCTCACTCCACTCGGAGGTAGTGACAAATTTGCCTTCGCGTGTACCATCTGTATAGCCACGGGAAGTGAAATAGTGCCCGGTAGACCAGTCAGAGCCCTCGAATTTGGCATAACGGCCTTTTTCTTTCGCTAGCTCCATGCTGGATTTGACGGCCAGGTAGTTAATTTTTTCATACAAATGATCGTTATAGGTTACCGCTTCATCGGATTCCCAACGGATACCTTCCAGTGCGAGTAGATGATGCAGTCCGAATGTACCCAGACCGACAGCGCGATATTGGCTGTTCGTATATTGTGCTTGCAGTACTTCAATGTTGTTGATATCAATAACATTATCCAGCATACGTACCTGAATCGGCACGAGGCGATCCAGCACACCTGCCGGAACCGCACGAGCCAGATGGATGGAGTTCAGGTTGCACACCACAAAGTCGCCAGGAATTTTGGAAATAACGATGCGTGTTTGTCCGTCCTTGGTGACCAATTCTTCTTTTTCCACTACAGTTGCAGATTGGTTTTGCATAATTTCCGTACACAGGTTGGAGGAATACACCATACCATGGGCGCGGTTCGGGTTGGCCCGGTTTACCGTATCACGGTAGAACATGTAAGGCGTACCTGTTTCTAGTTGTGACTTCATCAGGCGCTTCATGATGTCGATAGCAGGCACCGTAATACGAGAGAGAATCGGATGCTGCGACGCCTCTTCGTATTTCTCGCGGAAGGTACCTGAACCGAAGGTTTCATCATAAAAATCTTCCAGTCCCAGTGGACGACCGTTGTCATCTTTCCAGCCCATTACTTTCTTCACTTCATGCGGACAGAACAGATTCCATTCGCCCCGTGCTTCGACCCGCTCCATGAACAGATCGGGCAGACATACGCCATGGAACACGTCATGTGCACGCATCCGCTCGTCACCGTTGTTCAGCTTCAGGTCAAGGAATGCGAGGATGTCCTTATGGAATACGTCCAGATATACGGCAATTGCACCTTTGCGAGTACCCAATTGGTCTACGCTAACAGCTGTATTGTTCAACTGGCGAATCCACGGAATGACGCCGGAACTTGTATTTTTATGTCCACGGATATCGGAGCCACGCGCCCGTACTTTACCAAGGTATACGCCGATGCCGCCGCCCATTTTGCTAAGACGGGCTACATCCGTATTGGAGTCGAAAATACCTTCCAATGAGTCGTCTACGGTGTCGATAAAGCAGCTGGAGAGCTGTCCGGCCACCTTTTTTCCGGCATTGGACATAGTTGGTGTAGCTGCTGTCATGTACATGTTGCTCATCGCCCAGTACGCTTCTTTGACCAGCTCCATCCGCTTGTCGGCAGGCTCTTGGTGCATCAGGTACATCGCGATGATCATGTAGCGTTCTTGAGGCAGTTCCATTACGCGTCCGTCAAAATCGTTGGCCAAATAGCGCTCAGACAGTGTTAACAGCCCGATATAATCGAACAACAGGTCATTTTTCGGCAAAATGGAATCGCCCAACTCATCAATCTGCTCCTTGGTATAGTAGTCGAGCAGTTCTTGACGGTAAATTCCTTTTTGGACCAAATCAGTGATCAGTGGATAAAAAGCGCCGTAAGGCTCGTCCGCATAGGATTTGTAACGGCGGTGAGTAGCCGCTTTTTTATACAAGGAAGTGAGCAAAGCACGTGCAGCGGCAAATTTCCAGTCCGGTTCTTCCTTACTAACCAATTCAAGGGCAGCCATTGCAAACGCGTTGCTAATGTCATCCCCCGTGACTTCGTCCCGGCGCAGCTTGCTAGTTACACCGCGAATGAGTCGATCCTTATCCAGCTTGTCCAGTCCGCTGAGTACACGGTCGGCATATACGGAGATGCGTATTTCGTCAAAAGCCAACTGGCGATTGTTTGGTTTGGTTACGAGTTGTGGCATAGGATTAATTCCTCGCTTTCCTGATTTGGAATCATACTTGGGAATAGGCATGAAAATGATCATGATGAGAAGATAATGGCGAAAAAAGCGATGGTCAGACAGCATTTGGGGGCTGTATGTAATCCAATAACATAGAAATAGCGATGTACCTGCCAATGAAGGGGGAAAAGATGGTTCCCGTACGATTTATCGGCTACATCACTATATTTAGACGTGTTATGAATATTTAACCCAACATATTGTGTGTAAAAACTTAAAATTTCAAATAAGTGCAAGGAGTATTATAGCAACATTCGAAGCCATACGTAAAGGAAAAGGAATGGAAAATCAAAATATACAGAGAAGTCGCGGGCTGTATTTGAATTGAGACAGTTTGAACGGTACAATGAATGATAAAGATGTTTCCTACAGAAACAAGCAGCATACATATGAACTTTTTTTGTGAAATAAGGCTGCTCGCTCTATCGGACTGAAATTTTAGATTTTTAAAGAAGCGACGATTTTAATTTTAGGGAGGAACCTGGCGATGGCTATTGCAGAAGTGACAGTGATCCCGATTGGAACGGGGAGTACAAGCCTGAGCGACTACGTTGCTCAGATGCAAAAAGTGTTGAAGACGCAAAAAGGAATTACCTATGAGCTTACCTCCATGAGTACGATTATTGAAGGTTCGTTGGACGATGTATTCACCGCCATTGCTGCGCTGCACGAAGCACCATTCCTGTCAGGAGCGAAGCGTGTTTCCACCTCGGTCAAAATTGATGATCGCCGTGACAAACCTTCCTCCAGTCACCAAAAGCTCCGTTCCGTCGCAGAGAAACTATCTGGCACCGCGACAGGAAATGTTACCGAACTAAATCCAAATCCTAGTTGAAAAAGTTGATGTAAGTGATTGATTTTTATGTAACTAAGAGTATAATAGTTTTTGTTGTCAGTTACACTGACCTGCTGGTGTAGCTCAGGGGTAGAGCAACGCACTCGTAATGCGTAGGCCGGGGGTTCAATTCCCTTCACCAGCATAGCTATAAACTCAAGCACAGCGCGGCTTCCAAGCTTTTTGGAGGTCGCGCTTTTTTGTTGGAGCGAGCATTTTTCTAACATTCTTCTAACCTTTAGTCTAGTAAAGTGGGTTCTTTAATACTTATGCTGTCTCCTGTAATTGAATCGCCAATGTTTTTTAACACTGCTTCTTGGAGATTCGGAAGAACATGTGAATAGGTATCCAGAGTTACATTGATAGACGAATGTCCAAGTCGCTCTTGAACGATCTTCGGATGAATACCAGCTTTGAGAAGTAAGGTTGGTTATTTTTACACTTTCAGGATTATGCGGTTTCAGAAATTAAAGCAGCATTTAAATCTTATTGTTAATGTGCCGGATAAGCTTTTAACCACCATCATAGCATTCACCCTCAAGTTACCATTGGAGGATTTTAAAGCAAAAGCTCTGCTAACCTTATGGTTGGCAGAGCTTGTTCGTTACCGGAACTCCGTATTTGTTTTCGCAGCCCCTATCGTTAGATACGCTTAATTTATTTCATTATATCGTTCGACTGCCTTGCTTAGCTTATAATTGAAATTCTCAGATGTGCCATCCGTAGTGTTCAGGAACTGGCCGTTCAGGTCAGAATCAGATACAGGTTCCTTCTTATTGATGCGTTCAATAATTTTCGAAGCAGCCGCTTTTGCCTCAGTGGCTGAATCAACATAGTTCCTGATACTGAAGCTGTTAATCCCTTCTTTTTGAACTCGATTCTTATCTTTTGAGATTGTCATGAGCGCACTTAGATCTGCGGTCATAATGTCGTATTTGGCTTTAAACTTCGTCATATCAAGCTGCAGCACATTGTCGGCGGTGATACCCTGCTCATCCATTTCAATGGCCGTAGCCTCGGCATCTATCATGAACTTCAAGGCATCATACCTGATCTGCTGGTCTGAATCTTTGAGTTTTTGCAGTTCAGCCAGACGCTGCTCGTTACCCAATTTTTGCATAGCCGTGAAGTATTGTTTGGAGACAGTCTCGTAAGCGAGATTGGCACTTACCAGCTTGGTATGCAGCTGTTTTCCTTTTGCGAAGTCATCATCCACGTAGCCTTTTGTATCATAGTAGGCTTTCATCTCGTCCAGGACGGACAACAGATCATTGATGACCGGTGTCAGTTTGATCACTACGGGATCTGCGTTCGCAAAAGCAGGTTGGCTTGCGGTATAGCCGTTCGCTTTATCAATAACTTCCCGCTCAGTTTCAGCAACGTCAAGCATGATGAAGCTGAAGTTCTTTTCGATTACAGGCTGTGTATCCACTCCGAACTTCTCGAAATAATGAACCAGAACCTCATTGATTCTGCCTGTCATCAAGTTATTCAGCCTCACATACGTATTGTATTTTTCGATTTCTTTGCTCTCGCCGGACGTAACGCCTGCAGTCGCTTGATTCACGGTGGATGTAATGGCAGAACAAGCGGACAACATTGCACCCAACATGATAATGGAAATAAAGAATAATGATAGCTTTCTCAAAATAGTGATTCCTCCGACTGAGTAATTTAACGTGCTCTTCTTTTGTAAGATGTCTGAATAGGAGAGAACAACTGACCTTTTCCGGGCGATTAAATTCCCTCTTCGCCGCATACCAATGTTAATTGTAAAACAATCTATTCAATTTTAAATTTATTTGGTGAATAGGTCTTGAGACTTGAGTAGCATAATTTTATAAATTTCTTTGTTGTTGACGATTGCTCTGCCAACTTCCTAAATGCTTATATTCCTCTGGTCTCAGTGGTGGTTTCCCCATTGGAAATATTCCTGAAATATGATGTCCCTTATTTCTTTACTAACCATAATCGTACTCCTCTCCTTCACATAAAAGATGATACCTTTGTTTACCTAGACGAACTCATTTTAGTACAATTTTGCTACATATTGGAATATCCTACCCGTTAGCTTAACGTCGCCGTTCAGACTAGTCTGCAACTTTTCAGTAGGCTGCTGTAATATGCCAGCTATGAAGGATCTGGAGATAAAGACAGGGAGGCGGATAATTCTACACTACAGGATATCGTCCTCTGGAGGACTGGAATCGCAATCAGAAGATATCATGCACGCAGGAGACGGAGAAGGGTACTTTAGAGAGCATTAGGCATCAATGCGTATGCCGGGGGTTCAATTCCCTTCACCAGCATTCTATGAAACTCAAGCACAGCGCGACTTCCAAGCTTTTTGGAGGTCGCGCTTTTTTGTGACTTTGGACAATCTTCTACGCTGAGGTCTTTTTAGTAGGATTATTATGCTAAATATAATTAGTTTTTTTGCTTTGTTTCATGCTAAAGGCCGAATTCTTACATTAGTTGCATAGTATATTGACAGATGGTCAATTTTGGTGAAAAATGAAGTTAGTTTTTAAAAAATATGGAATATTTAAGCGGAAGGTGGCTATGGCATGAAGCATACACCTACGATACGAACAGAATTAGACAAATACTTAAAACAAGAGAGCATGAGTCTAACGCAATTCGGGCATATAGCAGGCATGAATAGGGGAATAGTAAGCGCTATTGTGACGGGGAATAAGTCTATGTCTGTTAACCAGCTTGACCTAATTACTGAAGCTATGGGTTTACCGGAGGGCTACTTTTACGATTTATTCATAGAAAACTACATCATCGACACCCCACCGAATATGAGGCGAATCGAGCCGTTTTTGTTTCGCTGTGCGGAGTTGGACAAGTTAGGCGCGATCCGTCAAGTGGTGGGAACCATCATGGACAATCTACTCTATTCACCCAAACTATTTGAGATTGCAGAAATGTTATTAGCGCAGGGACGAAATGATGCTGCATTGCTGCTCTATGAGGGCGTAGCTGAAGCCGAGAAGTACCAACATTCTGAACGTTTAGCCATCTGTCAATATCGCATATTCACGATTCAGATTGGAGATGATCAAAGCCGAAATATCAAGGCAGCTATACTGTTTGAGCCTTATGTCGAGCGACTAGATGAATTAGATCAGCTTGACGCATTGAAGGATTTGGCTAACGTATATAGGTCTTTACGTAAATGGGACAAGGTTGATGAACTAGCCCGAAAAATGAGAGATAAAGCGGAAATCCAATATACTTTGAAACATGAACAGAAGAGTCGAGAGCGTAATGAATCTACTAAGAAGCTAACTCGTCCCTTGTTTGTATACATTTCTTATGCCGATTTATTGTGTGCGAGTGTCTGTGAAGCTCAAGGCAACTATCAACAAGCTCTAGAATATACATACACCTACGCTAATCTAGATTGGGTTAAAGAGACTGACGACGATACTCAACACTGGATTAGCTTGTTCAAAAGTTGGGCAGAAGGTAATACTTACGTATATAAACTGTTGTCAGGAGATATAAGTGTGCTTCAAGATTATGTTGAATATATTGCAGCAACATCCGCCACTAACGAGAATGAGAAAATCTCAAAACTGTTGAATGTTATAATTTCAGCAAACCAATATAGTATAGATGTAGAAGGTATACTTCAGCAATTTGAAGCCGAAATAAATGCTTTTGCACAACAGCAACTATCATCAGATGATATGTATACCCAACAAGTGATACCGGCTTATATCGCGTGGTTTGGTTACGAGTTATCTTATTATTATTTACATCGAGGTTCTTACATTGATGGTTTTAAACATTTGATGTATTCATTAGTAAGTTATCATACACTAAATAATGAGACTTGTTTTATAAACTGTTTGGGTTTGTTTTTACATTTTCGGGATTATGCGACTCCTGAAACCAAAGCAGCATTTTTAAATTTTATGGAAAAGGTGTGGATGACCAATGTTGAAAAAAATGGTACTGCTAATCATCGCGGCTAGCTTTTTGTTTATTGTTACTGTGCCGGATCAAGCCCTTAACCACCACAATAGTATTCAGCCTTACGTTACCATCGGAGGTGCTTAACGTAACAAAACCAATCCCCGCTAACCTTAACTGGTCGGCGGGGATTTTTGTTGAACAATCTAAGGGGAACAGTGTGTTGAGGAATCGTACTGGAAATTTAGGCTTTAACTGGTTCAGGTCTTTTTAATTGAAGAGGGGGAGGTATTAGCCAACCCTTTTCTTTATTCATTTTTAAAATACGAACTCCCAAAGCAGTTTTAGTTAGATGATATTTCGCAAATAAAGCCCCGATGTCTTCTCTAATGGATTGACCCATAGCTTGGCTGCAAGATGTCAATCCTACAGAGGTATCTAATGCGATTTTAGCTGCGATTTCGGGATCAGTAAACCTTGCACCAACCGGGATATCCTCAAGTTTCACAGGGGGTCTTTCAGGCAAAATAGGAGCTGGGGCAATCCCATTATCAGTAAGCATTGCGTCGCATTCTTGGATTTCCAGTTTAGCTTGATCAATAAGATCATCCAGTATTTTTTTGAGCTCTTTGTCTCCTGCGTGGTTTAAACATGCTTGGTAAAATGAAACGCTGCCTTTCGCTAACGCTGAAAACTGCCACACACTATAAACTTCTCCGTAATGCATGGGCTCGTCTTTTGGATTCCCGCTTAGGATACCCATTATAAAAACCACTCCTTTTTTAATTTTAATGATGTACAAATTTATGATTCCCAGTAGTGAAGATTTAATGTGTGTATAAGAAATAAGTTCAATTGGCATGCTAAATACATTAAAAAATTGATTGCAAACACAAATTTAAGGGAGTGGTTTAGGTATGTTGAAAAAAATGAAGATAATGGCTGTTGTTGCATTAATGATTTCAAGCTTTGGAGCGGCAGTAGCATTTGCTGAAAACAGTCAAAACAATATGGGCACAAACGACAATGGTAGAACACAAATGCTAACTACTACTAATAATAATGATAACGATAATAATAATAATTGGGGGTGGCTTGGTCTGTTGGGGTTAATTGGATTGGCAGGTTTAAAACGTCGCGAGCCTGAAAACCACAGTAAAAGATAATCGTAAACAACAACTCAAAAACAACTAAACAATCCCCGCTAACCATACTTGGTCAGCGGGGATTGTTTACTTTTAGATTCAACACACCGATCACCGAATAGCTATTAAGATTAACTAATCTTATTTTTCCGTGATCAATGTGAATTTAGAGTAAATGAAAGGACTCTGCTAATATATTGCCATAAGAGTCTTTATTTGATTACTCACTTACTTAAAGCGTCAGGGTATCTTTACTGTTTTATGGAGTAGTGGGTAATGCAGTTTCCTTCTCTTCATTATTTTTTTGAAGATCAATTACTAAGTATAGTACAAAAACAGGTATGGCAATCGAAGCTCCTTTTAATATATCCTCTATTGATTGTGATCTAACTGTAATAAATATTAGATACGACAAAGCAAGCGTGCCAAAAGTAATAAAGGAAGTGACGACATTTTTAAAATTTAAGAATTCTAATAACCATCGTACCAGTACTTTGAAAGGATATAATATAAGAATTAGTGCAAACAAGCCCATGAATACTTCTATCATATATTCCATTCCAACCGACAAAAACGAGATCCATATGATTCATTTAGCGGACATTCTGACAGAAGGCATTGTCAAACAGTTTCCTGAAAAATTTTAAGTGAGCGCTATAGACGCTGCAAAGCAGATTAGCTTTCTATAAATACCCCAAAGGGTGGCTATGGAAAGCTTTTTTTACCGAGAAGCCGCCTCAAAATATATTTCAATACATATACTTGGAGCATGAACATTCGAAGAAATAGTTTTCGAGAAAAATAGGGAAGTTGGCTTTTATGCAAAATAATATTTTCTAATTTTAAAATGTAGAATGGAGGGAACTTCTTGTGCCACGAGCTTCAGTTATACTTCCAGTTTATAACACTGTGTCCTTTGTTTGGGAAGCAATCCACAGTATATTAGCTCAAACCTATTCCGATTTTGAATTGATTATTATTGATGATGGCTCAACAGATGGATCCGCTTTTGTTATTTCACAAATAACAGATCCTAGAGTGGTTAAAATATTCCATAGTACCAATCAAGGTTTGGTTGCTACTTTAAACGAGGGATTCAATAGGGCAACTGGTGAATATATCGTTCGTATGGATAGCGATGATATTTCTACGCCAGATCGATTGGATGTGCAAATATCATTCATGGATCAAAATCCCTTAATTGATGTATGTGGTGCTGCTTTTACTACTTCTAGTGGAGGGGCACTTAAGGTGAATCCGGCTAGTCATGAAGAAATTAGAACATGGTTGTTATTTCATTGCTGTATCTGCCATCCTGCTACAATATTACGCAATAGCATGATACATCGGCTAAACATTCAATATGATAGTAGTTATCCTCATGCCGAAGACTACGAACTGTGGAACCGATTAGCCTGTCAGGTACAAATAGCAAACCTCCCCATAAGCTTATTATATTATCGTCAACATAAAGGACAAGTGTCCATTCAGCACAGAGCCATACAAGACGACACCGCTCGGAGAATTCGTCAAAGACAGTTTAGCCAGTTGGGCTTGGAATTATCAGATGAAGAGAATCAGATGATGCTGAATATTCTTGAGTTTAAAATTAATCCCTATGATTATAATTGCTACACTAAAGCTGTGGGATTTGCAAATTGGGTGTTAGATCAAAACCGTAAGTATCAGATTTACAATCAGGAACTATTAAGCATGGCTTTTTCGCGGTGTATATCTCATCTTCCATATTAACAAAGATATCAGCACGCGATCGGAAAGTATCCTAATATTCCGCTGGCATGCGTAAATGGAGTGTTTTTTATGTTTACCTGAATGCCCGGTCATAAAACATATTTACACATATATTAAGATGAAGACAAATAAAGGAGGGCTAAAGCTATGAGCGGATGTGCAGGTGCAGCTGTTTGCGGTGTGTGGACTTCTACAGCGGCTATTTTGGTGCTCTATATCCTCTTGGTTATCATCCTTAAATCATGTTGGGTTTAATTTTGCGAAAAGAATTGTATGATAATGACCCATCAATCAAGTTGAACGACCTTCTTTCATTCTGTCCGAAATTAGATTAGATAAAAAGCTCTGCTAACCTTATGGGTCGGCAGAGCTTTTTGCATTTGAACAATTTCCTAATCACTTTATTTAGCCGGATAGAGTCTCTATCGTTGTGTATTTAGTTGAATACTCGCTTAAGGGCTTGCATGATTAAAATTTATTGATTTTCTTTCGTGAGAAAAGAAGCTGCTAACAGTGTAGTATTCGTATAGCCACCTGAAATATTTTCATATGAAAAATTAGCGATAGGAACTCCAATAACTGTAGCAACGTCTCCTTCAAAAATTTCCCCACTTGCTCCCGGATAAACTGCCATTACTGTATTATCATTTTCATCACTAATATAAACGATAGCCGTTGTTCCTATAGGAATGTTATCTTCTTCTATATCTATTACATCGCCGCTTATTTTTACAAATTTGTTTAAGTATAAGTTCAAATTTTTATTTAAGTGTTTTGTTGTTACGGATTTGTCTACTAGATTAATGACTTTGCTTTTATCTGTGGAAGGAAATAAGTCACTGTTTTTAGCAATGAAGTCATAAGACGTTTGTTCCATAGAAGCTTGATCTTCTGTTAACATGGGGGTTCCATCTTTCATGAATTCAGCAAATAAATATTGTTTATCTGTGACCTGATTTGTAGAAGCTTGCTGAGCAGTATTTTCATTGCTTGCTGTTTGTTCAGTAGCAAAGGATGTACTTGAAGACCCAGACCTTGTCGTTGCTTCTTTGAAATTGCTTCCACAAGCTGTTAGAGCTACAGAAAGTAGAGCAATGAATAGAGCTTTTTTTAACATGACGAATTCTCCTGTGAGTGTCCTCATCGGTTGAGGTAGTTGCTCATTTTATCTTGTTACCTTTATTATCGAATATTAATGTTGAATACATAATACTTTTAAGTTTTAACAAAAAGGATATAAACAGTGGCTCAATCTATTTAAAGGCATTTTTTTTAGTATAGGATATCGGACGCACTTTATTGCTAAAAATTGTATAAATGACTCATTCTATCAAATTAGGCAATGTCACAAAGCCGGGGGTTATCCCCTTCACCAATAACTTACAAACTCAGGCATAGCGTGGTCTATAGGCTTTTGGATCCGCATTTTTTTGTATAAAAATGGAGGGTGTAATGGTGTTTAAAAAAAAAATATTTTATATTTTTTTGTTTGTGCTAATATATCTCTATTCAATTACAACTAGAAAAGAGGATATTGTGTGCACCATGACAAGGAATTAAAGCTTGCAGAAACAAATATTGCAAAAGGTATTGCTGTAATACTACTTTTGATCCATCACCTCTTCGCTTTTCCTGATAGATTAAAGTATGACTATGTTTCATTATTTAGTTTATTTCATGAAAGAGGGGAATTTTATGTAGGACATTTTGGTCAAATAGCAATATCTATTTTTTTGTTTCTAAGTGGTTATGGATTATATAAGAGCAATATTCAAAATCCACACCATTTAATGCAGAAAAGCTTTACAAGATTAAGTAAAATAATGATAAATTACTGGGTTGTCTTTTTGCTTTTTATTCCAGTAGGTCTATACTTCTTTGGAAATTCTGATAGATTTCAAAATAATTCAGTAATGGATTTTTTGCGGAATTTTATAGCCCTATCCAGTTCATATAATGGTGAGTGGTGGTTTTTATATGATTATATTTTGTTGCTATTAATTTTTCCGGTCACCTTCCAAGCCTTTCAACGTAATGCATGGGTAACTTTACTCATTTCCGGCCTTGTTTTTTATAATTCATATTCACAAGGAAATTATTACAGTATTATGTATTGGCAGTTGCCGTTTATGATAGGGTTGTTCTTTGCTAAATATAAATTGTATTCATGGATGAATAAGATTTATAACTCCATTATATTTAACAACATACTGTTTGATATTATAATAATTGTAGTGCTATTTCATTTTCGTACCACGAGTCAATTATTTGAGAAGACAACGATTGATATGATCATAGCTCCTGTACTTATCCTCGTTAGTATTCATTTAATGAATAAATTAAAACTAGCCAGACCTTTCGCTTACTTAGGTAAAAATTCAATGAATATTTGGTTAACCCACACCTTTTTTTGTTATTACTATTTTCAAAGTATTGTTTTCTTCCCCAAGGTATCTATCTTGATCTTGTTGTGGCTAACGTTGTTAACGGTACTTACATCAATTGTAGTTAACAGCATCATTAGTCTCATTAATAACAAAGTGTACACTAAAAATATTGATCTAAGTACAAACAAAGTTGGGGGCCAAATGTAGGTGTGCAAAGCTTTGGTCTAGGAAAATTGTATCATCCAGTATAGCAATGTAGGCGTGATTTCGAGATTAGGGTAATGGTGAAAAAAGGACTTCATTGGCATGTTAGCCGTATGAAGTCCTTCATCATGTTTATTTCGTTGAATATTCGCTTACTTCAAATGTGAGAATTTTATTGAAGATTACGTAGTCTTTGCGATTACTGAATGGACCTTTGTTGTTATTATGTTTGTCAATGGCAAAGAAAGAAGCACCTCTACCAGCATCTTTAGCGTCATACCATGCGATGAAGGCATTGAGTTCTTTTTTACTCAAATCGAATTCTTTATCAAATCCATTGTCCATCGTTACAGTCAGAATGGCGCGGTCACCAGTTGGTTGGGAGGCCCCATCTGTATCCGACGGATCGGGCTTAGTGGACGGATCCGGTGTAGTAGACGGATCGGGCTTAGTGGATGGATCCGGTGTAGTAGACGGATCGGGCTTAGTGGATGGATCCGGTGTAGTAGACGGATCGGGCTTAGTGGATGGATCCGGTGTTGTAGACGGGTCAGGCTTTGTAGATGGATCAGGCGTTGTAGATGTACCCGAATCTTGATAAGGTAAAAAACCTTCAGGAATAGGATATTTAAACTCACTAGCTCCGAAATTAGCCTCAAAAGCTATTTTCTGACCAGTTCCACTTAAAACCACAGGGAAAATCTGTGACCCCTCTAGTTCAGATGGTTTAATGGAATTAGCTCCGCGTGAAACCCCATTAGCGTACCAAACTATTTTATCGTTATCTAAGTCCAATGCAATGCCGATAACGTAATCAACTCCAAAACCATAATTGTAGGCTAGCTTTACTGGTGATTTGATGTTATTCCAAATTTCACCACTAGCCCCATAATATGCTTGATATTGTTTGTCCGATTCACCTGTTATTCCTACGAATGAAGCAACATTGTTGACCTTCACTTCCCAATACCATTTCCCATTTGTTTTCCCCACTGTCGCTCTGTCGCTTGTTGAAATCCCATCAAGAGTAGTTACTACAGACCCGTTTTTCCAAGTCACATTTGTAGTCTCAGCTTTTGTAACGGTAGGGAACAATGAGAACACCGAAGCTCCAATGAGAAGGGCTAACACTATTGTTCCTAGTTTTTTGAATATAATATTGTTCATGACTTCCTCCTAAATATATGTAATAACAAGTGAATTATAGAACTAGATTGGGAGAAATGTCCAAACATTAAATGATATAAATTCAAATATGAGTATTATTATGGAATTTAATTTGTTAACTTCAGAATTAGACTAATATGAGGCGTGGGATTCGATAATCATAATAACCTGGCATATCCCATATGACTAAGTAAGTGCTTTTTGCTCACATAGAGGAGGGATATGATTGGATGCATTCGTAGCGCGCTCATTAGATGAAATACGATTTTGGTCGAGGATTATGAAGGAGCATTCCTTTTTTCTGGGGTTAGGTTTTAGAGCGGAAGATACTCAACTTAAAACAGAAGCCAATCAGTTTTACGCTATTTTCGAGGATATCGAGAAAAGGTCGCATGAATTTAATAACAAGACAGATCCTTATACAATCAAAGAGTTTAATACGGAAGTTCAGAATGCGGCGACGAATATTTGGGCATTTAAGAGGATGGTACTGGGCCTTATATTACAATGCAAGCTTCCTGGACAAACCAATTTTCCTTTACTGGTAGATCACGTAAGTCGGGAAGCAAATTATTTCAGAAACCGTTTAGGAGAACTGAATTCAGGAACACTTGAACCCTTACCTGATGCTATTATTGACGAAAATGTATTTTTCTTAAAAATCATGGCCGATCACGCAAAATTTATAGGCCATTTACTTGATCCATCCGAACGTAAACTGGTTGAACAAGCTAGGGAGTTTAGTAATGATTTTGATATGCTAATGTTTCAAGCGATTGACCTAAGTCATATGCGACCACAGTCACAAACCGTTCCACTCCTGAGTCAATTTGTTGATGAGAACCGTGTCTCTGTGAAGTCCTTGCGTGATTTTAAGAAAACAGCGCGTGATTTAATCGACGAGTGCCGAATAAAAAGCATTATCCATCCTTTATTAGCCGATCATGTATTTCGTGAAGCTGAGAGGTTCCTTTTTATTCTCGATATGTTTGATCAATCCTTATCAGGTGTTAAGGTGAATAAGAGAGAAATCATGCACTGAGAGAGCCCAGCCAAAAGAACACAGTTTCTGTAAAATATCCAGTGGAAATAAAGCTTTAGACTGAACAAAAAATCAAACAGCGGCGGACCAAGACTTGAAAGATAAAGTCTTAGACAGCCGCTGTTGTCATCCAACTAACGTGTATGAGCATATAGAAAATCCAATATGTCAGCATTAAGTCCCCTATGGAAATGTTCGCGATCAAAGCCGGGAGGGTCTTGCGATGGGAGAAAGGCTGGAGTCCTCATCGATTTCGGGAAGGGACTCAGAAAGGAGAAATGTCCGGCGTTTTTTACTGTTTTGTATTGTACCTTCTTAGGGTCCAGCACGCCATCCAATATTATACGCGCGTGTAAAGAAGGAGTGTACTGATCCTTCTCTGCATCCATCATTAAGATAGGTAGATTAACCGTACGCAAGCTATCTTCAGCTCGAAACCAGACCGACGCTGGCGCTAGTAAAACGAGGCATTTTACTCGGTAATCTGGTGTAACCTCTATAAGCTGGGGCTTTCCGTCCGAGGTCTCGTGAGGAAAAGAAGTCGGCACGCCACCTGCCGCTGCTAATACCGTATAACCACCCATGGAATGTCCAATGAGCGACACAGCATTCTGTATCAAATTGTCCTTGAAAAGCATACTATCGAAAAACCAATCGGTGGCCATATTAAGATGTCTAGGTCTATAGATAAGATTCTGGGCAGTCCCTTCCAGACTATTATCATTTCGATTGTTAAATGGATGCTCTGGAATGCCGACAATAAAACCATTACGTGCTAAATACTGCGCCAAAATCCGATACACAAACGGTGTACTGCCAGTACCGTGAGAGATGATAACCAAAGGGAACCTTCCTTCCGATGGCCCTGCCTCTCTCGCCAACTCTAACTGGTATGGACCCAATCGCTCTATTTGTTCGGGTTCGTTCGTTGGATACATTACCATCATGGGAAATGTAATGCCTAGAGAGGAATCCTTTATTTCTACTTCTCGCCATCCTGCATAACTATTCTTAAATTCTGCGTTTCTTATCATCCACTATACTCTTCCTTTCTCGAAATTTTTGTTTAACTATCCCCCCTGCCCGTTGCTTAATGCAATAATAGACAGCTACGGAGTGCATACGCCCCATCTCCGATCAGCTTCAATTTTTCTTGTTCACTTCTAATTATTGCTATATATTCAAATCCAAGTATCATTGGCTGCCGTTAATTCTGACTCTGCTCCTCCAGTATTTACCACTCCCCTCGGCTCTACTAGCATGATATGGCACTCCTCATGGGCGAAAGGTTTATGTTCGACCCCCTTAGGTACAATAAACATCTCTCCCTGAGAAACTTGTACCCGTCCATCTCTAAAATCAATGAACATCTCACCTTCAAGTACAATAAAGACCTCGTCGGTATCCTGATGATCATGCCATACAAAATCCCCAACTATTTTCACCAATTTAAATTGATAGTCATTCATTTCACCAATAACTTTCGGAGACCAATGATCACTAAACTTAGATAACTTTTCATTCAGTTTGATGGATTGATACTTCATAATAACCTCCTTGGAATTTCCCGAAATTCAATTACAATAATAAGAATATTGAAATTTGGTACTTTTATCTACCACCTACAATGGTTAAATGATTGTTCACTCTGAAAAACTAGATATCCTCAGATGGATTTATAATCGCCAAAACCTGGTGATCCTCCCATTTTCCGTTGATCTTTACGTTGCTTCGAGAGATGCCTTCTTTGTGAAAGCCAGCCTTCTCAAGCACACGTATGGATCCTGGATTCTGGGGAGAGGCTTCCCCGAAGATCCGGTGAAACTTTAGCTCATCGAAGGCATAGTGAACCACTTGCTTCACCGCCTCCGTCGTATAACCCTTTCCGTTATATGCTTGGTCTAGACTGTATCCGATCATACAGCTCTGAAGCGGTCCTCTCACCACAAAAGATAGGCTTATGCTGCCTATAATCCGGTCGTCCTCCTTGTGGCATACCACGAAGGAATATTTCCGGTCTTCCATCATGTCGGCCTTGCTTTTAATAATCGTCTGGAGCTGGTGCTCCTCCGTATAGTACTTCTCTTGGTTGTTTGGCGAAAACTTCTCAAAGAATTCTCGATTGCGCTTGTACATTGCTGCCAACTCTGCGGCGTCCGTCTCCTCAGAGAACCGGATGTATACTCGCTGCTCCGACATCTGCACCATCCTTCCAAACTGTAATATTGAAAGAATTATATCACAGGATGAAGATTGGGAAATTGATTTGATGAATGGTGTATATCAGGCAGCATTCCTTTGAATGTTAACTAAAAATATATACCGTAATTATTGGATTGGATATAATGTTTTCTAAAAAAGGAGGATATATTGTAATGAATAATGCTTACGAAGTGCTTGAGGAGCGTATATCCGAATGGGGAATCTCTAATGAGGAAATTATTGCGGTTTATATCGTTGGGTCCCGGGCAAGAGAGGACAAGCCTTTTGATGAGTTTTCTGACTTGGATGTAGTCGTCTTTTCAACGAATCCAGATTACTATCTTCAAAATGATCAATGGTTACTAAACATCGGCAAAGTTTGGACCAGCTTTATGTTTCGAACGGCAAAAGGGGATCCGGAAAAACTCGTTCTCTTTGACCAAGGGGCTGAGGTTGATTTTCTATTCCGTCATATTTCTGATCTGGATCATATAATCAAAAATGGACGTATTCCTGAAGGATTTCAGCGGGGGGTCAGGATGCTGCTCGATAAGACGGGGAATGGAAATCAAATCATTTCTCAAACCACAACGATCCCGGATACTCCTCTAATATCTGAAGGTGCTTATCTACAGGTTGTTAACATGTATTGCTTCGCCTCTCTATATGTGGCTAAACAAATTTTGCGTAATGATCTGTGGGTAGCTAAGCAAAGAGATATGGACTGTAAACAATTATTGCTGCAAATGATAGAGTGGCATGCAAAAGCTGTACATGGATCGGAATATGATACTTGGCATGCAGGGAAATTCATGAATGAATGGGCTGATCAAGATGTTGTTACTGATTTGAAGAAATCTTTTGGGAAATACGATCCCAATCATAGTTGGGAAGCATTGGTCGTATCCTTAAAGTTGTTCAAACGATTATCCTCGGAAGTGGCAGCTAAGTATAAATACGCGTATCCGGATGAATTATTTTCCCATATTCAAAACTGGTTAGGGGGACAATATGATAAGCATAGATAAAAAGTCGAGCACCCTAATTGTTGTACTGCATGAGATTTATGGGATTAACAAGCATATACAAAATTTTTGTAGCCTATTATCAGATCAGGGTTATGATGTCATTTGTCCAAATTTACTAGGCAAAGAAACGCCTTATGACTATTCGCAAGAGGAAAGTGCCTATACCAATTTTATAGAAAATATAGGATTTGAACGCTCTTTCTATCATATCGAAAGTTTATTATTAAGTATTCGAGCTCGCTATAAAAAGGTATTTATCGTCGGCTTTAGCATAGGGGCAACGGTTGCCTGGCTGTGTAGTAAAGAAAAGTATGTTGATGGAATTGTAGGATACTATGGCTCTCGTATTAGGAATTATTTAGAAATAACTCCACATTGTCCAACACTGCTTTTTTTCCCACAGGAAGAACCATCATTTAATGTGGATGAGCTCATTTCAATTTTAGATAACCGTAATATCCGGGTACATAAATTCAGCGGACAGCACGGATTCAGTGATCCGTACTCTCCCCGATATAACGTACATTCGGCTCAGCAATCATTTAACGAAACGGTAGAGTTCTTCAAGAGAGGTTGATCAATGAACAGCTTCATCCAGCCCACACCTGTTTCATTACTCTGGGGAAACGCACAGTCTTGATATGCGGATTAGTCATATGTATACACATCATTGACTATGAAAAGGAGACGTATGTGGCTGTGGCTACCTTTTTTTCATAATACCATTCAACCTTCTCCGGCAGATGGGGCAAAAGCGGCGGATCAGAGCGGGAAAGCTTCTTAATTTATCCTGCTTACTACGACAGGAGTTAACTTTCAGGACTCCGCCATTGCTATTGCCCAATTCAAACAGTCTGCTTGATTTGAGGTAATGCGAAAAATAAAAGGACTCTGATGATCTAGTCGACCTCTATCGAAAATATCTCTTTAAAACCTCTTTTACCCTCGGCTGTAATACGTATCGCTCGGGTTGTAGGCAGACGCTCGATCCAATGTAATTCGAATAATCTGTCCAGAATAGCACTTCCTAAAGCACCGGCAAGGTGATGGCGTCGTTCACTCCAATCCAGGCATTTATGTGAGAAAGAGCGGCGCTTTTGTCTTGTTTTTGTAAGGTCAATCTGAAAGTCAGTGAAGAAAGTCTCTCCTTGGTCCGTAATATGAAGCCCGTCCTGATCCTCGGAAAGAATCCCCTTTTGCATGAAAAAATTCATGAGCTGTACGCCTAATTGACCCGCAACATGATCGTAGCAAGTTCTTGCCAACCGTATGGCCTCGTTTTCGGAGGCTTGTTTGAATGACTTGATTGGAACAGGTGGAGCTATGGATAAAAATGACTCCATCACCCGGGCAACTTCGGGGTCTTGAATGCCATAGTAACGGTGACGCCCTTGTTTTTCCACAGTAACGACGTGTGCCTCGGTCATTTTAGCCAGATGGAAGCTGGCCGTTTGCGGTTTGATGCCTGCCATATGGGCCAATTCACTTGCCGTGTGGAATCTGCCGTCTAATAAAGCGGTGAGTATAGCTGCACGAGAAGGCTCGCTAACAAGAGAAGCAATCATAGCTACATTTGACTTGGTACTCATGGCACGGTTATCCCCCTTTGTAATCCATACTTCGATGAAGGTTGAAATATTTATATTTTACAATAGGGAGGTAGATCTGAATAGAAGGAGAAGAGATAATGAACCCAACAAATCAGATGAATGAGATGAATCATACCCCAAACGTTAAAACGATTAACCCTAGCATTTTATATTACGGAACCCCTGTGATTTTACTCAATACGGTGAATGAGGATGGAACGACCAATATTAGCCCGATTTCCTCCTCGTGGGCATTAGGAGATTGTGTGGTACTAGGCATTGGAACAGGTGGCAAAGCATTAGAAAATATGGAGCGGCATCCCGAATGTGTAATCAATGTTCCGGGACCTTCCATGTGGGAAAATGTAGAACGTTTGGCTCCTTATACAGGTAAGAATCCTGTTCCAGCGGAAAAAAAGGAACATGGATTTATGTACCATAAAGATAAGTATGAGATCAGCGGACTCACTTCGATTGAGTCGAATAGGGTCAAGCCTGCCCGAATTAGGGAGTGCCCTATTCAAATTGAAGCCAAGGTGAGGGATGTAAGAATTCCTGACCATTCTCCTTATTTTGCTATCGTCGAAACTCAAGCCATACAGGTGCATGTTCATCAGGATATCATCCTCGGCGAGAACCATATTGATCCGACAAAGTGGAGTCCGCTCATCTATAATTTCCGCCATTATTTTGGTCTGGGTGAGCATTTGGGCAAAACCTTTCGATCCGAAACCTGATGCTTTAAATAAAATGATAATATCCTACCTGAATAATGAGAATTATCTTCCCAAATCGTTCTTTTTGTGCGAGAATAATTGAAAAATCATCCATGACTACGCATACAGGAAGAGACGATTCATACAGCACGTATAACAAGGGAGGAAATAATCATGTCAGAAGAACGCAAGCTGTCATTCGAAACTCTCGCTGTCCATGCCGGACAAGAGATTGATCCTACTACCTTTTCCCGCGCCGTTCCGTTGTACCAAACCACTTCATATGGATTTCGGGATGCCGAGCATGCGGCTGATTTGTTCTCGCTGAAAGAATTCGGCAACATTTATACGCGTCTGATGAATCCGACCACGGATGTGTTCGAGCAACGGATTGCCGCACTGGAAGGCGGGGCTGGCGCGTTGGCCACAGCTTCGGGAATGGCGGCGATTTCCTTCTCCATTCTGAACATTGCGGGAGCTGGAGATGAAATTGTATCAGCCTCCAGCCTGTATGGCGGTACATATAATCTGTTTTCTACCACACTGCCCAAATTGGGTATTAAGGTGCATTTTGTCGATTCGGATGATCCAGAGAATTTCCGCCATGCCATTACGGATAAAACGAAGGCCATCTTTGCCGAAACGATTGGCAATCCACAGGGCAATGTGCTGGATGTGGAAGCAGTAGCGGCGATTGCGCACGAATATGGTATTCCGCTGATTGTGGATAACACGTTCCCAAGTCCTTACTTATTGCGTCCTATTGAATACGGAGCGGACATTGTCGTGCATTCGGCAACGAAGTTTATTGGCGGACACGGTACGTCTATTGGTGGGGTGATCGTGGACAGCGGCAAGTTTGACTGGAAAGCGAATGGTCGTTTCCCGGGGCTGACTGAGCCGGACCCGAGCTACCACGGAGTTGTTTACACCGAGGCGGTGGGACCTATCGCATATATTATCAAGGCACGGGTGCAATTGCTACGGGACTTGGGAGCTGCCATTTCTCCGTTCAATTCATGGCTGCTGCTTCAAGGCTTGGAGACACTTCATCTGCGGCTGGAAAGACATAGTCAAAATGCCTTGAAGGTAGCGCAATATCTCGAAGGCCACAAGGATGTGGAGTGGGTAAGCTACACCGGGTTGCCGAGCCACCCGTCCTACGCATTAGCTCAAAAGTATTTGCCGAAAGGACAAGGAGCAATCCTGACCTTTGGTATTAAAGGTGGAAGCCAGGCGGGAAGCAAGCTAATTGCGAATGTAAAGCTATTTTCTCATTTGGCGAATGTAGGTGATTCCAAGTCTTTGATTATTCATCCGGCAAGCACAACGCACCAGCAGTTGAATGAGGAAGAACAGGTTGCTGCCGGAGTCAAACCGGAGCTGTTACGCCTATCTGTCGGGACAGAAGCAATAGACGATATATTGTATGATCTGGAGCAGGCGATCGCGGCCAGCCAGCAGTAGTAGCAGTAGACTCTTCTTAGACTAAGTGTGACAGAGCATTCGTGTAGCATCGCAAGTGATTTTTCGACCCAGATCGGTATTCGTTCAGGGTTGATCAGGCGGGGGGCAACCTCCGTCTTTTTTTGCGTGTTGACAACATACCCCCATAGGTATATATTATACCCCATAGGGTATATAAGGAGGGGAAGAAGTGGGTAGAAAAATAGTTATTATTGGCGGGGTAGCAGGTGGAGCTTCTGCTGCTGCGAGATTGCGTAGATGGAATGAGGAAGACGAGATTACTCTGTTTGAACGCGGAGAGCATGTTTCTTTTGCGAACTGTGGCCTTCCCTACTATATTGGCGGGGTAATCCCTGCGCGAGAGAAGCTGTTTCTCCAAACACCTCAAGGGATAAGAGACCGTTTTAATATAGATGTGCGGGTACTGAAAGAAGTGATACAAATAGACCGGGAGCAGAAGCTCGTCCATTTCCGCGATATGGTTACAGGGGAAACAGATGAGCAGCCATATGATATTGTGGTATTGTCGCCGGGAGCCAAACCGATGATACCGGACATTCCCGGATTACATGAAGCTATGAATCTATTTACATTAAGAAATATTCATGATACGGACGTTATTAAGGCATATGTAGATGAAAGACATCCAAAGCATGTCACGGTGATCGGGGCCGGATTTATTGGGCTGGAGATGGCCGAGAATTTGCGAGAGCGTGGACTTGCAGTAACTATTATTGATATGGGACAACAATTATTGAATCCGCTGGACCCTGAAATGGCTAAATTGGTAGAACAGCATATGAGACTGAACGGGGTGGAGGTGCGTTTAGAGGAAGGAGTCACGGCTTTTGAAGAGCAGGGTGCACAACTTCGTTTGACCTCCGGGGGTGTGCTTCAGACGGACATGGTTATTCTGGCGATCGGTGTTGTTCCTGAAAATGAGTTGGCCAAGCAAAGCGGATTGGAACTTGGTTTTCGCGGCGCCATCCAGGTTAACGCCCAACTGCAAACCAGCGATCCGGCCATTTATGCGGTGGGGGATGCCATCCAGGTCAAGGACCGCAATCATGGGTTTGCAACGATGGTATCGCTAGCTTGGGGAGCCAATCGTCAGGGGCGCTTGGCAGCGGATCATATTAACGGTCAGACAATTTCTTATGATGGGGCGCTCGGAACATCCGTCATTAAGACCTTTGCATTGACTTCAGCATCTACAGGTAATAATGAAAAAACATTACAGCGGCTGGGTGTTCCTTATCAGGCTGTTCATATTCATCCCGGTTCGCATGCTGGTTATTATCCTGGCGCATCACCCATCGCTATGAAGCTGCTCTTTAATCCCGAGAATGGGATGATCTATGGGGCGCAGGCTGTTGGAGCTGATGGAGCAGACAAAAGAATTGATGTCATTGCGACGGCTATTCGTGGTCATTTGAACGTCCGAGAACTGGCTGATATTGAACTTGCTTACGCACCTCCCTATTCTTCAGCAAAAGACCCTGTGAATATGGCTGGCTACGTGGCTTCGAATATCATGGATGGGCTGGTCCAAACGATACAGTGGCATGAAGTTGATGATTTTCACCGAAAGGGTGGTCTTATTATTGATGTTAGGGATGCAGTGGAGCTACAGGCAGGAGCCATTCCAGGTTCGATTCATATTCCTCTGGCCGAGATTAGAGAGCGGATGGCGGAAATCCCTAGTGATCTGGAGATCGCGGTATCCTGCCAAGTTGGTCTGCGAGGCTATATTGCGGCCCGAATTTTGATCCAATACGGTTATCGGGTGAGGAACGTTGATGGTGGCTATAAGACGTATTCGGTTATGGCTGAACGTGATCATCTCTTAAAATAGTTCATCACCCATCCAATCTGGTTGAGGTGATCTGTTACTTCGCCGTGCAGCGCACCAAAGAAAGTATCTTGTAGCTCCACGGTAACGGTACCCTTTTCTGCTAGTGCGTGGTAAGCCTGCTTAAGCTCGTCCTCACTTTCACAGTCGAGAATGATTTGTACATGCTGTGCTTTCAGCGGCTTACCGTAGGAATCCGAAAAATGGATATGACTGCTACCCAGGTGAAGTTCAGCGTGCAAGAGTCTGCCTTCCTGCTTGTTTAGCACTTTGATTTTTCCGCCTAAAACCGATTGGTAATAGTCAATTGACTGCTGCACGTCGTTTACAATGACAAAAGGGCTTGCACTTCTCATGGAATCATTTCCTTTCCTGTCTTTAATGTAGGATTGCTACTGTACATTATTTACGTTATTCGCAGAGTTTACCCCTTTTCTGATCAAATTATGGCTTGGTTCACTGTGTGACGTCTGTTACAATAGAAGAGGCATATACGAATGGATAGAAAAGAGGTTGAACAGTGGGCACTTCAGTGATTTGGGAAGCAGTTATATATTGGGTAATCTTGGTTATTTCCGCTCTGTGCGTGATCGCAGTATCTGGTAGTCGGAAGACGGCAAGCACGATTATTTTGGCGCCCGTTGTTTTATTCTGTACCATATTTATGATGCAGGGCTCGGTGTTTACTGCCATGCAGCACCCGACGATGGGGTCTAATGTGGGTTTGGGTATGGCATTTCTGACAACATGGGTAGTCAGCGGAATATTGTTTGCTGTAGCGCTTGTAATTGCTTTTATTAAATATAGCAAGAAGAACAAGGCGTAATTTAGCCCTAACCTCATATGAATAAAGGCTTTCGGTGATGTGCCGAAAGCCCTTTTTGTATTCCTTTTTAACCATGCAGGATGTCGCCGCTTATCTGCGTCTTCTCATAAGCAACACAACGATCAGCACGACGATGATCACGATCAATAGGAATTTCATATTCGATAACCTCCTTGGTCTGTCTCATATTTGGTATTAACCATTTTTAGTTAGTATGCACCGATGGATCTCAAGCAAGTATCTATTGTCGAGTTCTTGGGGAAATTTAGAATGTGGGATCAAAAAGAGGTTTACAGGCTTAGCTGGAAAGTGTATACATAAAGTAAGGGAGGCGATTGCCATGAGTGATCGTGCATTTCATTTGTTCTATATTATTTTCTTAACGGTTCTGGCACTTGGAAGTGTTGGTGGAGTCGCTTGGTGGCTGCGCTCTGTCGGTCGTCAAGAGAAGGAAAAAGGCTGAATTCAACATGGGAATACAAGCCCAGTGCATCTTCCAGTAGGAGGGTGCATTTTTATGTGTTATAATGGGAACATATGTTCTTTTTAGGAGGGAAGACGATGTTGCCAGATTTGGAACGAAAGCTGCTACGTATTTTGTATAATTATTTCGCCCAGCATCGCCACATGCCTACAATGGCGGAATTGACCGTAAAAACGGGCAAGCGAGACGCTGAAATTACAGTCGCCTTGCGACATATGGAACAGGAGCGCTACATCACTTGGGAAAACAATTCGGGTACCCAACATGTTGTTTTACTGGAAGGATGGGAGCGTCCCTCGACCCAAAGGCGCACTCAAGCCGAAACAAGACGTTCCACTACGCAAACGATGCCGACCGATGGTACAGAATATTGGACGAATTATTAAAAGGTATATAAAACTGGAGAATTAATGAGTTTTTAAGGTGCATATCATTTAGTTTTAAGAAAGCGAGACTATAATGACCCTATTAACCCCTTTTTGATCAAGCTATAGGCCCTGTCGATGTATCGACGGGGTCATTTTTTTGTTCATGATACGGTTTCCGTAAAATGAAAAATCCCCCGGGGATCATCCGGAGGATGGGTGCAGTTTGCATGTACTGCACAGCTTGCCCAAACTTCATCGTTTGATGGCATAATATATATTCAACCCCTGCTACCTTGCAATATATGGTCAGCATGTTCATAAGGGGCAGTGTGATTCCACTGTTCATTTTCCAAACGACAAAAGCCCTACCTCTCTTTCGTCCTTGCGGCTCCGATGACCGCGCCAGTGTGAATGTGAAAATCTTCGGCAAAAGCTCAAAATTCTACATTAGGGTTATACATAAAATTTGGAGAAGCTCCATACGGTGATTAGGAGTAATAGCTTGTTGCGTGGAATCTTATGGGGTTAATACATACTTTAATAGTATAGCAGGAATATATCTAAAACACAAGGTGTGTTTGGTTTCTTAATTAAGAATAGTATGATTTCCCATCTATAAATTGCAGACTAAAAGTCGTCTTCGTATTGTAAAATGCTCAAGCAAGAAGGTAAACTTTTGATGGTTGGACTCCGATATTGAATACACAAGATATTTTAGAGTGTACGGATGAAAAGAGGGGTAGCAATTTGCCGACCTATAAGCGCTTTATTCAGCATGTTATCCTGAACTATATTATAGGTTCGTTTATCGCTGTATTGTTGGTAGGTATGATTTTTGTATTTTCCACCTTAAATGTAGCCCACCATGAAATTTGGGGTCTTGTTAAAATTATTGCATTTTCCAGTGTTATTATGATTGCTTGTGAAACCATAGTGTTTCGAGTCCATTTGAGACCGGTTCATCGTTTTTTTCTAGGTAACCAGGAAACACTCAAGGATGTAGAAGCGGTGTATATCCGGGTTCATCATCTGCCTAATTTGTCAGTTTTACGTATTGTAGGACCGCATTTGTTAGGCTTCTCTATCCCGGCAACCGTCATTGCGTTATGGATGATACATACTGGACAACTTACTTTTCCCTTTTATTATGTAGGAATCGCCTGTATAGGAGCTTGTCTGGTCGCTTCCATGCACGCACTGGTTGAATTTTTCCTGACCATGAGAGCAATCAAACCACTGCTGGAGGAAATTCGGGATCGAACCTACCAGCAATATGGATTGAGCCTGTCCCTGCGAGGACGAGTCCTGCTATCGCTTCGGCATAAATTTCAGTTAAGTGCGACGCTCATTGGTGCTTTTCCTTTATTTTTATTTTGTTTAGCTACACAGATTCGCTTGGAACGTTTGGAGGCGGCGAATTCTAGTTCCTATTGGGCATGGGCGGGTGCGATTTTAATCTTTGGTGTAGCCTTTGCTTATCTGGGAGGCAGGTTGCTGACCCGTGAGATCGAACAGCCGATCCACCACCTGCTGGAAAAAATGAATGAAGTGAAGGAAGGCCGCCTGAACAGTAATGCCAGCGATTTGTATTCGGACGAATTTGCGGAGCTGGTCGAAGGATTTAACATGATGATTGAGGGCCTAAAGGAACGGGAAGAAAAGAACGGTCAGCTATTGGACAGTTACTTCGCCACCTTGGCGGCAGCACTGGATGCACGAGATGCCTATACCGCAGGACATTCTTTGCGTGTAGCTGAATACTCTGTACTCATTGGGCGCAAGGGAGGTTTGAATGAGGCGGACCTCGATTTGCTGCGCAAAACAGCCTTGCTGCATGATATCGGTAAAATCGGCGTGGCTGACGCTGTGCTACTCAAGGACGGCAAGCTGACGGACGAGGAGTTTGATCAGATTAAAATGCACCCGGTTATGGGGGAGAGCATTCTCCGGCAAGTTGAACCGGCTTATGCTATGGCCCCTTATTTGCCTGGCGTGCGCTCGCACCATGAACGTTATGATGGCAAAGGATATCCTGACCAGCTCGCTGGGGAAGATATCCCCTTATTTGGACGAATCATTGCTGTAGCGGATGCTTATGATGCAATGACGTCTAATCGCCCCTATCGGCAAGGTATGAAGGAAGAGAAGGCGGTTATGATATTGGAGGAGGGAAAGGGAACCCAATGGGACCCTTATTTTGCCGAATTATTTGTCAAGGAGTGGCGCCGGAACAAAGGCATCACAAGCTGATTCTATAGGTATCAGCACATTAGAGCGAGCCATTGAGGTTCGCTTTTTTATATAGGGAGCTAAGCATCTTTTGACATGTCGAAAGATGGGGCTTCATGTTATGATGTACAAGAAAGGCAAACGCGGTTAACATAGGCCTGGCATCCAATTTTTTGCGCTATGGGAGTGTGAGTCCATGCAATTTTCAATGATGTTTTTAATGAATTTAGGGATGCTGATTGCCGTTGCCTATGTGGCGAACGTGATTTATAAATATGGTTTGAGTCGTACCTCTTCGCGGTTCAAATATGTCAGCTCCGTGCTGCTAGTGATATTTGGCGGATGGGTCAGCTCTTGCTTTGGTTTTAACTTTAGTGAAACGGTTATTTTTGATCTGCGTTTTGTACCGCTGATTATCGCGGCATTGGTGTATCCCCGCTCCTATACGCTTATTATTATTGGGGTCGCAATCGGACTTACGAGATTTACCTTCGGTTTGCATATGGCGGCGTGGGTCGGCTTTTTGAATATGAGCATTCTGGGCGTCCTGTGCGCCGGATTGAACTACTGGATGCGGCGTTCCACCTGGCGTCTGATTATCAAGGCATCGGTGACCATTTTAGCGGTTAATATCGTAAATACGTTAAATATAGCCTGCCTGGGCGTCATTCCCTGGCGCTATTATGTAGCGGAGGTTGTTCCTCTGACACTGCCAATCGGCATCGTCCTCAGTTTTCTATTTGCTCTGATTTTACGGGACTTTCAGATGGAGCAACAGCGGAATCATCAGATTAAGCAGGCGAATGAGTTGTTATCAGAGCAGCGAGATGAGTTGCAGAAGACAAAGGTCATTCTAGAGGAACGTGCCAAGCAACTGATGATGGCTTCCCAATATAAATCGGATTTTATGGCAACGATGTCGCATGAGTTACGTACACCTCTTAACAGCATTATTAACCTGGCGCAGATTATCAACGAGCAGGGAAAGGAACTGGATGAGGACGAGTTATACCAGTACAGCGATCTCATCTATGCCTCGGGGCATGATTTGCTCCAACTGATCAACGACATTCTGGACTTGTCCAAGGTCGAGGCTGGACACATGGAAATCGTAAGTGAGCCGGTCAATGTGCGTGAAATTGCGCAGGTGATGATGATGCAGTTTGAAGTCACTGCGAAGGATAAAAACCTGGAATTCAGCTTAAAGGAGCATGAGCCTATACCGAATGAAATTCGGTCCGATTCCAAACGAGTACAGCAAATTTTGCGTAATCTGTTGTCCAATGCCTTTAAGTTCACTCATGAAGGACGTGTATTGCTGGAAATCAGTACACAACATCTGGATCGAAAGGGACAGGAGGGAGATTGGGTTGTATTTGCTGTAAAAGATACGGGCATCGGCATTTCCAAGCTTCAGCAACACGTTATTTTTGAGGCATTCCAGCAGGCGAACGGTTCCATTAATCGTAAATATGGAGGAACTGGGTTGGGATTGTCCATCAGCCGTGATTTTTCCCGCTTGTTGGGCGGGTTTATCCGTCTGGAGAGTGAGGAGGGCAAGGGAAGTACATTTTCCCTGTACCTACCGATGTGTCCGTCCAAAAGCAAGGAGGCGGACGAACAACCCTTTAAATTAACCTAATCGCAATTGTAGGAGCAGGAGCGTTATGGCACAAAGGAGGTCTATCATGGAACGTAAAGCGGTCGTTGTGGGTGCAACAGGGCTTGTCGGGGGTTATGTTGTACGAGAGCTGCTGGTGCAAAAGGAATACAACCGCGTCATGGTTATGGGCAGACGTCCGTTGGACATCAAGCATCCCAAGCTGGAGCAGGCGCTTATCGATTGGGAACAGCCACAGAAAGCGGCGTTCGCCTTCGAGGGGGTGGATGATGTTTTTTGTTGCCTTGGGACAACGATGAAAAAGGCTGGCTCCAAGGAGCAGTTCCGTCAGGTGGATGTGGACTATCCAGTGCTAGCTGCCCAGTTGGGCAAAGAGGCTGGTGCTGTACAGATGCTAGCTATCTCAGCGATGGGGGCCGATCCAGATTCACGCGTGTTTTATAACCGCACCAAGGGTGAGGCTGAAGAGGCACTTGCCGCTATCGGGCTGTCTGCGCTGCATTTGTTCCGTCCGTCGCTGATCTTGGGAGCGAGACCTGAACGACGTTTGGGCGAAGCCGCTGCCGCTGTTGTCATGAAGGCGCTGGACGGCTTGATGACAGGCAAGCTGGCTTCCTACCGTGCCATCCCGGCTTCAGTCATCGCACGAGCCATGGTACGGATCGCTCTTGCGCAGGCGAGCGGTGTACATATTTATCCGAACGACATTATTCGGGTCATCGGTGCGGAACTAACATCCGATGTTGAGGAAACTAGTTCAGGAACGGGTACGGATGTAAACGTGTAAAACCACGTCTAGGATTAAAAATGACAATAACGCCGCTGCTGCCCGATGATTCGGACAGCAGCGGCGTTATTTGTGTTTTATGGGTGGTCTGTATGTTGCGGCACATCGATCGTAATCTCTAATTCATCAAGTGCGTTAATCCGTCGCACGGAATAGTGGCTTTGGACTTCACATGCTATAATACGGTGAACCAGTATCAGGAAGGAGAATCCAACCCATATGAAAAAAACAATTGCTACTGAAAAAGCACCTGGTGCTATCGGCCCTTATAGCCAAGCGGTAGAGGCAGGCGGGTTTATTTACACTTCGGGACAGCTTGGACTGAATCCGGCAACAGGTGAGTTTGGTAAGGATGTACAGGAGCAGGCACGCCTGTCCTTGAGCAACGTACAAGCCATTCTGGAAGCGGCAGGCAGCAACATGAACCAGGTTGTGAAAGCGACTGTATTCCTGAAGGACATGAACGATTTTGTCAGCGTCAATGAGGTGTACAGTTCTTTCTTTGAGCAACCCTATCCAGCACGCAGTGCGGTGGAGGTAGCCCGTCTGCCTAAGGATGCACTGGTGGAGATTGAAGTCATTGCATTGAAGGGCGAATAGTCTGTACCCGGTGTAGATCACTCAACAAGCAAGCTTATAGATTTGATCAAAGTCTATACCTAATCATATTGGATAAAATGAATAAACAAAGCAAGCGAGCTTGGGCTAGATGATTCAGACCCGAACTCGCTTGTTTTTGCTAGTAGATATCAATAGTTTCTTTAATCCCGGTCTCGATTACGGGCAAAGAATAGCCATAGGGCGTACACCAGAATGATTGCTGCCAAGATCAATGCAGCCAGCCGTACATTTTCATGGTTCGGATGCTCGACGGCGATGGCGACATAGGCCCATACAAATACGAGAGGATAAATGCTGTCACGATAAGGAAAGCTGACCATGATCGCCAATATGGTGCCGATGAGCAGGATAATGATCGCCCATGTCGTATCACTGAGTCCCCAGCCACTCCATTCATTCTTTTCCAGTGCCACTGCAATATTGATAATAGTAGCAACGGATACCCAACCGAGGTTGAGGCTGAACGGTAGCTTGACGAACCACATTTCTCCGCGGGTTGGCTGAGGTGTGCGGGTACGTACATACACGACGCCCAAGGAAAGCAAGTATAAAATAATAACGATGACGCACAGTTCTACGTATACATACTGCCAGAGGAAAATCCAGATGATATTGAAAAGACAGCCTAGAATAAAAAAAATACCGATGGATTGAACGCTTGTCTTGGCTTGCCCTGTAGGTGTAGCTTGATACACAACAAAGCAGGCGAGCAGCACGTAGATGACCGACCAGATGGAAAAAGCGTAACCCGCTGGGGTGATCAAGGTAGGGTACATGTTGGATACAGCAGCAGTACTTCTGCCACCGATAGGAAGTGTAGAAGCCAGAAAGTTAATGAAAACGACAGCAATAAATACAATAATATTCCACCATTTATACGGATGGCTTCGTGACATTGGGATATCTCCTCCTCAACGAATGATGATCCAAAATGACTGACTGGTCACAATCTTCTACTATGAATATACCCACTTTACTTTCGAATATGTCGGAACGGTAAAAGTTTCTTGATCCCGGCATAATCATAAAAAGTGGTATGTATATGCAGTCATATGTAGTACAATGATAAAAATTTTAAGCACTATATAAGCTGTATTTCCTCAAATTCAACTTATATAGAAGTAAGGAGATAAGTTGAATGAATAGATTGGAGAAAGTAGGGAAATTTGTAGGAGGGACCTTTTCCATCTGGGTACTTTTATTTGCATGCTTGGGATTTTTCTTTCCTGCGGCGTTTACAGGGTTGAAAGGATACATACAGTTATTTCTGGGCATTGTCATGTTCGGGATGGGGCTAACTTTATCTGCGGCTGACTTTCGCGAAGTATTCCGGCGTCCAGTGGATGTGGCTATTGGTGTGGTCGGGCATTATCTGATTATGCCGTTTCTGGCCTTTGGATTGGCATTAGTATTGCAGCTGCCACCGGATATTGCGGTAGGTGTCATTTTGGTAGGCTGTTGCCCGAGTGGAACTGCGTCCAACGTAATGACGCTTTTATCCAAAGGCGACGTGGCGTTGGGGGTATCGATTGCTTCGGTGTCGACGCTGATTGCTCCACTGGCTACCCCAGCCATGATTAACCTGCTTGCGGGACGTTGGATGAATATTGATGCGAAGTCGCTGATCATGGATATTCTGATCGTGGTTATTGTCCCGATTGTGCTGGGTGTTATCGTCAAATCGCTATTTCGCAAGCAGGCAGAAGCCAGTGTCCAGGCGCTGCCGCTCATATCAACACTGGTGATTATGCTCATCGTGGCTATTGTGATTGCAGGCAGTAAAGGCAAGATTTTGGAGACAGGTCCGATTATTTTTGGTGTGGTTATTTTGCATAACGGAATCGGGTTCCTGCTTGGATATTGGTTTGCCAAGCTGTTCGGCATGGATCTTTCCAAGCGTAAAGCTGTTACGCTGGAAACGGGAATGCAGAATTCCGGACTGGGTGCTGCGCTGGCAGCAGCTCATTTTAACCCGATTGCTGCTGTACCGAGTGCGATTTTTAGCGTGTGGCATAATATTTCCGGCTCGTTGCTCGCGACTTGGTTTTCCCGCCGGGAGGAGAAGAAAAGCACAACCGGGAAGCATTAAGCTTTGTTAGTGGCTTGTGCCAAGTGGCTACGGTTCAGCTTTTTCGAACAGTTTAGGGATGGTCAGAAAGGATAGATTTGACTTTATAGTTGCGGATCATTATACTGTGGTTATTATAACCACTGTATTTAAGTAAGCAACAGTAGTTTGAGTCGTTATGGAGGAAAACTACATCGAATTCGTATTTGGCTTCATGCTCAACAGCCTTATATTATCTGATCTGATTTAACTGAAGGAGAGAGAAAGAATGAACCCAAAATATAATTCTCTATTTGAAGCTTTTACCCTGCCATCCGGTGTTACGTTGAAGAACCGTATTACCATGGCACCTATGACTAACTTTGCTTCCCACGAAAATGGTGAAGTGAGTGACGAGGAACTGGCATACTACCGTGAACGCTCAGGGGGTGTGGGCGCAGTTATTACCGCTTGTGTGTATGTAACTCCAGATGGTAAAGGATTTGTTAATGAGTTTGGTGCGGACAAGGATGAAATGATTCCTAGCCTGCGCCGTCTGGCAGATACGATTCATCAGGAGGGCGCGAAAGCGATCCTGCAAATTTATCATGGTGGCCGTCTGTGTCCACCGGATCAGATTCCAGACGGACAACCGATTAGTGCAAGCGCAGTAGCTGAGGAAAAAGAAGGCGCACCTGTGCCGCGTGAAATGACATCCGACGATATCCACCGCGTCATCCGCGCCTATGGCGAAGCAACTCGCCGCGCGATTGAAGCAGGCTATGATGGTGTGGAGCTGCACGGAGCGAACGGTTACCTGGTGCAGCAGTTCTTCTCCCCGCATTCCAACATTCGTACTGATGAATGGGGAGGAAGCCTTGAGAAACGATTGACCTTCCCGCTGGCGGTTGTTCACGAAGTGAAAAAAGTGATCGCAGAGCATGCGAAGCGTCCATTTATTTTCGGTTACCGCTTGTCTCCTGAGGAAGGACACACGCCAGGCATCACGCTGGATGATACGATGGTGCTTGTAGACCGTCTGGCGGATCAAGGGCTGGATTACCTGCACATTTCCGTAAATCATTTCTTCGGTGGTTCGTTCCGTGACCGTAGTGACGAACGGTCACGTACCGTTCTCATCCATGAGAAGGTAGGTAACCGTGTGCCGATTATGGGAGTCGGATCACTGAATACACCGGACGAGGCGCTTGCAGCACTGGAGACAGGTGTACCGCTTGTATCGCTGGGACGTCCGCTTTTGATGGAGCCGCAATGGGTTCAGAAGGTGCAAAACGGCACAGAAGATACCATTCGCACGACCTTATCCAAGCAAGCTCAGCAGGAGCTAGTCATTCCTGACTATTTGTGGGGTGTGTTGACGACCCTTCCAGGCTGGATGCCTGTTACAGACTAAATTTTGAATGATGGAGGTACCCTAGGCTGCTCTCATGCACCTAGGGTATTTTCCTATCTCGTGACCGCGAACACAACAATGATAGGAATAACTGAGAAAGAAGGAAACTGACAATGTTGCATGAAGCTAATGGCGCCATTTTGATGAAGTCCACCCATCCGGGGCTACAGATTCGACTGTTACAAGTAAATGATGCAGAACGTTTATTAGAGATCAGACGTGAAAATTTCGATTTTTTCAAACCGTTCGAGCCAGAACGGCCTGAAATTTACTTTACCCTGGAAGAACAGGCGCGTCTGATTTCCAACGGTTTGGAAGCGGCACAAGCCGGACAGGGATATACGTTTGGACTTTTTTTGCCGGAAAATAATAAGCTGATTGGCAGAATAGAGCTGTCGGGTGTCGCTAGAGGCCCCTTTCAAAACGCCAATCTGGGCTACTTTGTAGATCCTGCTTACCACGGACAAGGCTATGCTACTTCCGCAGTGAAGGATATTGTACGCTACGCCCTGAATGAGTTGGAATTACACCGTATTCAAGCTGGAGTGATGCCAAGAAATACGCCTTCCAATCGAGTGATGGAAAAGGCAGGATTTCGCCGCGAAGGGCTAGCTCTCAACTACTTGAAGATTAATGGTGTGTGGGAAGATCACGTGCTGTATGCGATAACGGCTGAGGATTTGCAGAATGGCGTCTTCTGAACTCGCCAGGCGTGACACCCTCCAGTTTTTTGAACACCTTGCCAAAATATTTTTCATCCTGATAACCGACCATACCGGCAATATGATGAAGGCGCAGCTTGTCATTCAGCAGTAATAGCTTTGCCTTGCCCATCCTGATCTGGCACAAATAGTCCGACAGATTAACCCCGTACTCCTGCTTGAATTTACGAGAAATATATTCCCGACTGAGGTAAAAGCGGCTCGCCATATCCTGTAGAGAAATGTCCTCGTCGTAGTGTGCATCCAGATAGCGGGCAATATCACGGATGGTCGGGTTGTTTGGACTATGGCTTGGTGTAAGTGCCTGACCGGCTGCCAGCAGTCGGTTTTCGACCTGTCTTTGCCATAAGGGCAACGAAAGCATGCCGCGGTTGTCGACCGGCAAGGCATGAATGGAGCCGGACTCATCTGCCATCTCCTCGCCATCGGTATCTCCAGGTCTGTCATTCAACCAGCGGGCCAGCATCCAGTCCAGCTCTTGATTCCAACTGGCTAGCTGCTCTGCTGTAACCGAAGGCAACTCGGCTACGGCTGCTATCCAGCGGCCTACCGCTATAGACACACGACTGGCATTACAGCTGAGCGCACTAAGCCGTAGTTCCTCTTCCATGTCAGGTAACTGGGGAAGACGAATGCTCTGCCGTGTCTGGGTACTCTGGTGCATCCAGTCGGCTTGCAACACATCCCGTTTCCACAACGCTTGCCTTGCCTCTTGGTAGGCAGTGGCTGCCGCTATGGGAAAGGCACCAAAAGAGCCAACCCCGATGTGCATGTAGCACCGCAAAGCGGTTTTGATTCCTGTATGAATATCCTGCAAGAGCTTTGACCAACGAGATGGATCGCCCCAATATAGCAGAATAATTTCGTCCATACGCTCCAGATGACGGAATGCAACTCCGGTTTGAGAAGATCCGAGAAATTCGTTGCAGATGTTAGTGAGGGAAAAGCTCAAAAGCGCACGCCGCGTTTTATATTTGTCCAGTATATCGGCATCCAGCTGAGTAGTACTCATCACAGCTGCATTACATATCTGAATAGCTGCGGGAAGACGTAGCTCCTCGCGTAAGGGCGTAATGGAAAGAGGGGTATTCGCTATCCCGGAAACGATTTCAGTCAGGAGCTTATCAGTATAGTGTGGCCTCATCCGATTGACTTCCATGGCCTGCATCGTCTGCCTGTTCCGGTCTTGCTCTGCTGTCCGCCAGGCTTGAGTGGCTTTTTTTACAGCCTCGTTAATCTCCACTGGATCCACGGGCTTAAGAATATAGTCCATGCCTCCCCGGCGGATGACCTGTCGAACCAAGTCAAAATCATCATAGCCACTGACCACCACGACTCTGGTTGCTGGGGAATTGACTTGAATCCACTCCATCAGTGCTATCCCATCCTTGCCGGGCATCCGCATATCCGTGAGTACAACGGGTGGGGAAAGGGCGGTAATGACCTCAATCGCCTGATCGCCCGACTCGGCTTCAATCACCTCGCTCACACCGCAAGCTTCCCAATGTACGAGCATCCGTATGGCATGGCGCACATGCTTCTCATCATCCACAATCAGGACTTTCATTGACAGATCACTCTCCCTTAATATGAATCTCCGTATGGGCTTCAGTGCGAATTTCGAGTGTGTACCGGACACCATGAGGCAGAATGTTGTCTACGCACAGGGTGTTAGAACCATCCTCCGAGTGAAGCTGAATACGCAATAGAACATTACGAAGGCCAATGGAGTCCTGCTCGCTAGTGTCTGGCTCCTCGTAGGCTTTTAGCGGACGTTTTAACATATGCTGGAGTTGCTCCAACTCGGCTTGTGGAATGTTAGTTCCGTTATTTTCCACTGTTATTTTCACAATGCCTTTCCGGATTCGGCTGCCTGTAATGCGAATTTCACCGGGCCCCAGCCGGGGATCGGCACCGTGCTTAAAGTAGTTTTCCACCAAGGGTTGGAGAATCATTTTAGGCACCCGATCATTCAGGACCTCATCCTCCCACTGGTAAGTGACTTCTAATTGCTCACCGAAGCGTTCCTTTTGCAAATCAAGATATTGTTTTACATGTTCGGCTTCTTCCTTAAGTGTAACGACCGTATGGTCCCTCATATTATAGCGCAGCATTTTGGCAAGGGAAGAGAGCAGCGAATAAATTCGCGGCACCTCATGCTGTAGAGCCAGGGTTCCAATAGACTGTAGCGTATTATATAAAAAGTGAGGATTAATCTGTGCCTGAAGCGCTTTCAATTGATGTGTCTTGTTAGCCAGCTCCAGCTTGTATTCCCGCAAAATGAGGTTATTGATGGTATCCATCATCTGTCTGAAACGGCGCGACAGTATTCCGATTTCATCGTTACTCATGGCCCGAATGTCTACATCCAGTTGACCGGACTGAATCTGGTTTATGTAACGAGTCAGTCGCTTAATAGGTGCCGTGATTTTTATCGAAATCCATAACGTGGCAACAATGGCAAGTAGCAATGCTGCGCCTGTAATGACCGCATTGATCTGAGTCAGGCGGGTAGCCCGTAAATACAGCGTACGATGTGGAATTTTCTTGACGAGTGTCCAGCCTGACAAGTTGGCATCCAGCTTGCCGTACACGTGCAGTGCTGTATCATCCTCAATCACTCCGTGCTCGCCTTCTTTAGAAATTCGATTGAGCAGGTCAGATTCCTTCCAGTGTGTTCCAATTGATGCTTCTTTTCCGCTATATATGATCGTTCCGTTTCGATCGATCAAAAACAGCTCCTCTGTATCCGCATCATACAATTGACGGCAAATACTGCGCAGCGGCTCCAGATCAACATCTATAGCCAGTACCCCAAGCGTCTCTGAGGCAGGAATGTTCCGAATCGCCCGATGAAGTGTAAATACTTGCTGCTCTGTGCTGTGCTCCGCATAGGAAACCGCCGAAAAGCCGTACAAATGCTTCATATGCGTGGGCTGTATGAACAGTCCGGAAGGCCCATAATGAATAAAACCGGTAAAGGGCTCCAGCCGGAATTCCCGTAGAGGAACCGTGCTGGTAATCAGCGTAGATTGCCCGGCCTCAAAAGAATGCAAATACACCTGGTCAATGCCTGACGTAGCATTCATCATCGTTTGCAGAGTGGTGTATATTTCAGCGACGGCCCGGTAATCATCCGGAATTTTGGCCAGATTACGCAGAAAATGAGGGTCATTATAGACTCCGATGGACGCGCGATTCAAACCCTGTAAATAGTTATCCAAATTCGTAATTCCCTGAAAAATAAGCCGCTCATTTTCTTGTGTGGCCTGCTCCCGCAAGGAGTGCTTGGTGAGAACGAAGGTCATGGTCATCGACAGCAGTAGCGGCAGGGTGACCGCAATGAGCAAAAACCAGATTAGGCGAGAACGAATACTGTAAAATTTCATGCAGTGAGCTCCTTTCACAATTCAAGGCGAGCCAGAGGTCAATATTTTCCCCCTTAATGGTTCACGATCCTACGTGTTCTCGAGAGCGCTTATTCGACATAATGAACATGTGAATCGCATATCCTTACGGCCCAAACATCATACTGCTGAAAGAAAGCCGTAAAGGAGCGTTCCAGACACCAATAGACAACATAAGGGGGGATCGGTTTGAATCGCGCCAAGTCGTCGCAATGGCTACAGCAATGGATTTTTGTAGGGCCGTCGACGTTATTTTTCGTTATCATTATTGTAATCCCTTTCATGCTCGGAATGTACTATTCTTTTACAGAGTGGAATGGAGTAGCCAATCAGGCAAAGTGGGTCGGGCTGGATAATTTCAGTCACATTTTATGGAATGATGACAAATTTGGGACAGCGTTCTGGTTTACGGTCCGTTTTACGGTGGTAGGAGTGGTGGCTGCGAATATTTTTGGCTTTCTGCTGGCGTATTTTCTAACCAAACCGTTGAAAACAAAAAATGTACTAAGGACCATCTTTTTTATGCCCAATGTGATCGGAGGTCTGTTGCTGGGCTTTATCTGGCAGTTTATTTTCGTCAAGGGATTTGCAGCAATCGGAGAGAGCACGAACTTGTCCTTCTTCAATCTGTCCTGGTTGGGAGATGAGATCACGGCCTTCTGGGGCATTGTAATCGTGTTTATCTGGCAAACTGCCGGGTATTTGATGGTGATTTATATCTCTTCCCTAACCAATGTGCCCCGCGATATGCTAGAAGCAGCCGAAATTGACGGAGCTAGTCGGATGCAAATTTTGCGGTCGATTATACTTCCTTTAATCATGCCTGCCGTTACGGTTTGTCTTTTCCTGGCGATATCATGGTCATTCAAAATGTTCGATCTTAATTTGTCACTGACCAAAGGCGGTCCCTTCGGGTCCACAGAGTCGGTTGCACTCAATATTTACAATGAAGCGTTTGTGAATAATCGTTATGGGCTGGGAACAGCTAAAGCACTCATTTTCTTTATCATTGTTGCTCTGGTTACGAGCCTTCAGGTACGACTGACGAAAAGTCGGGAGGTGGAAGCGTAAATGGAAACAAGCAAGCGCTACCGCTTTGGAACATGGGCGACCGAGATAGTGATGATCCTCGTCGCATTGTTATTCCTCGTCCCGTTTTACTTTTTATTCGTGAATTCGGTCAAAAGCTTTGGTGACCTGCTCACCGATTCTGCGGCCTGGCCACAAACCTTTGTATGGAGCAACTACGCTAGAGCGTGGAGCATCACACGTTTTCCCGAAGCTTTATGGAATTCATTCGTGGTTACGGTAGTTAGTAATCTGCTGCTCGTACTGATCAGCTCAATGGCAGCTTACCGAATGGTCCGGCGTCCGACGCGTTATAATCGAGTGTTGTTCAGCCTGTTCGTAGCTGCTATGGTTATTCCTTTTCAATCGGTGATGATTCCTTTGGTCAAGGTTGTAAGTACACTGGATTTAATGAACAGTATAAGTGGTCTGGTCATCTGTTATCTGGGATTCGGAGCTCCAATGTCGATCTTTCTCTTTCATGGATTCGTCAAAGGTGTGCCAGTCGAGGTGGAAGAAGCAGCTACGGTGGACGGCTGTACGCCTTACGGAGTGTTTTTCCGAATTGTGTATCCGTTGATGCTGCCGATGATGGTAACTGTTATTATTTTAAATACGCTCTGGATTTGGAATGATTATCTCCTGCCTTCTCTGGTACTGCAAAAGGCTGAGCTGCGCACGATTCCGATTGCGACCTATGCCTTTTTCGGACAATACACAAAGCAGTGGGATTTGGCTTTGCCTGCTCTGGTGCTGGGCATCTTGCCAGTCATCGCATTCTTTCTGGCTATGCAAAAATATATTATACAAGGTATTATGGCGGGTTCGGTCAAGGGTTGAGTGTGGGATGAGCTGAAAATGTACACGGTGTGCCACTCCGCAAACGAGGGTGCTTACCATCGCTGTTAGCCTCCAGATTTCCCTGAATAAACGAATAAAGGTGGGAATCTAGAGACAAAGGCGAGCGCTATCGCTTGTTCAGCACCATTCCGTTAGCTCCGTTTCCACATGAATTTTTCGAGTTCATCTGGTATGAATTTAGAATAGAAAGGAACATCAAAATGAAAACGCATACTTTTAAAAAGAAAGCTCAAGCATTAATCTTGCTTCTCGCGGCCTTTGCCCTGGTTTTGGCAGGTTGTAACAGCAGTGGCGGACAAAACGCAGGCAAAGAGGAAGTGAAGGAAAAAACCATTCACATTTTTCAATTCAAGGTAGAGATTGCAGAAGCGCTGAACCGCATGAAGGCGGAATACGAAGCGTCTCATCCAGGGATCAAGCTCGATATTCAGACCGTGGGCGGGGGCAGTGATTACGGAGCGGCTTTAAAGGCGAAGTTTGCTTCCGGGGAGCAGCCGGATATTTTTAACGTCGGCGGTTACCGCGAGCTGGATACGTGGCTGGAATATTTGGAGGACCTGTCTGACCAGCCTTGGGTTGGGGATGTGGTCGATGTCGCCAAAGAGCCGATGACCAAAGACGGCAAGCTGTATGGTCAGCCGATGAATCTGGAAGGATACGGCTTTATTTATAACAAGGATTTGTTCAAGAAGGCGGGGATTACGGAGACCCCTAAAACATTGTCCGAACTGGAGGGAGCTGCACAAAAGCTCCAAGCCGCTGGGATTACTCCATTTTCTAATGGATATCAGGAGTTTTGGGTGCTGGGCAATCATTTGCTGAACGTGGCATTTGCCAATCAGCCAGACCCTTCGGCCTTCGTTAAGGGACTGAATGATGGAACTGCAAAGATTCCGGGCAACGCTGTATTTGCCGAGTGGGTTAAGTTGTTCGATCTGACACTGAAGTATGGGAATACGAAGCCGCTCACGACTGATTACAACACGCAGGTAACGAACTTCGCCACTGGAAAGGCTGCCATGATGCAGCAAGGAAACTGGACTCAGGTCCAAATTGACGGAATTAATCCGAAGCTGAATCTGGGGATTTTGCCTATGCCGATTGGTGAAGACGCAACAGCCGGAGATAAGCTGTTTGTAGGTGTCGCCAACAACTGGGTGGTTAATAAAAATTCGTCTGTCAAACCCGAGGCGAAAGAGTTCTTAAACTGGATGGTAACATCCGAGCAGGGTAAAAAGTATATCACCAAGGAATTCAAGTTTATTCCAGCGTTCAAGAGCATCGAAGGGGCAGAGGCTGATATGGGCCAATTGGGTGCTGAAGTGGTGAAGTACAGTAAGGAAAACAAACTGCTGGGCTGGTTCTTTAGCCGCTATCCTGAAGGAGCACAGCAAGAATTCGGAAGTCAGATGCAAGCCTATGTGGCAGGTAAATCGGATGCTGGGAAGCTATTCGATGATTTCCAGAAAACATGGGAAAATTTGAAGACTAAATAAGAACAAAAGCACGCGATAAAGCCTTCGTATGTCAGGGAAATTGCATGATCCTGAACATACGAAGGCTTTTTTGCAAAATTAATTATATATGGTAATGGAGAAGAACAATATCCCCGCGGCGTTCTATTTCTTGGAGTTCAAACGTACTTGGTAGTGTTCCCTCTGGAAATAACGGTATTCCTTGTCCAAGCACTTTGGGAATGATCGCAATGATAGCTTTCTCCAGCAGTCCAGCTTGTAAGAAGGCCTGGACTAACTGGCCTCCACCGACTAGCCATACCGCACCTTCCGATTGTCCTTGTAGACGTGGAACCAGTTCAGTCAGAGCTTCGTCCGTAAATGTAATATGTGGCGCCTGCTGTTGCTCCGTTAATGCTCGTGTGAGCACATAGCATGGCTTTCCAGCATAAGGGAAATCATCTGAGAGCTTCAATACTTCCTCATACGTCAGTCTGCCCATCAGCACCGTACCAACGGTATCGTAAAAGTCGGCATATCCATTGTCCCCACCATCCCCTTTAACATCATACAGCCAGTCCACCGAACCGTCCGGCAAAGCGATATACCCGTCGAGACTCATGGCAATATACAGCACAACTGCGTTTGATTTCAAATCCTTCATAGTGTTCATTCACTCCTTTCTATATCCTAATGTTACAATGTATTTATGACATCGTATGTCGTAGTTAAACGGTCATTTTAAATTAATTTTTGATTAGAGGGGTACCTTATGAACGAACGCAGAATTGCTCTTATGAGGATACTGGATTCCCGAAAAAAATATACGGCGCGTGAGCTGGCTGAACGTTTTGGTGTCTCCGTCAGGACGATACAGAGAGATCTCGACTATTTGCAGCAGACCGGATTACCCCTTTATACCGAAATGGGTCCTCATGGCGGGTATCGGGCACTTCCCAATCGGCTTCTTCCTCCCCTTCATCTTGCTCGTGACGAGGCCTTGGGTCTTTTTCTCATGCTGCAACTGTTGGAGAACATTCCAGATATCCCTTTTGGCTCAGTTCGTGAGCATTTATCCGAGCACTACTATGCCGAACTTCCACAGGATGTGCAGGACAGTATCGATCAATTAAAGGAGTACATTTCTTTTCGTATGCTACCCACTCACGCAGAGTCACCCTACACCTCAATCATTTTGGAGGCTGCGCTGAATAAGCGCCGGGTGAACATGCATTACCGCTCCGCTTCCGGGGCAAAGTGGACTCAGGTATATCCGATTGGACTGTATTTTGATCACGGATATTGGTACATGCCAGCACATAGCAGAGACCGCATCATTTTGTATCGTTCAGATCGGGTGATCACAATAACGATGCTGGACGACACCTTGGACACCCTTCCTACACTTCAGGAATGGTTGGCTTCGGAGGATTCCCGTATAGGAATTCCGTCCAAAATAAAATTTACCGCATTGGGTGTCAGGCTGGCCGGATCAGATGCCCTCTTCCAAAATGTTTCCCATCAGGAAGGGCAGGCTCAGGAATGGCAGGGATATATTCCGGTCGAAGAGTTTAGATATGTATCCCGACTTTTGCTAAAATACGGGCCAGAGGCCGAGGTCGTATTTCCCAAAGAACTGCGTGTACAGGTCAAGCAACTGTTGCAAGACAGCCTGAACCCTTATCTGAAGGATGCAAAAGCAGATGATGAAGAAAAAGACAATTAATCCTGTAAATTGATTCTCTTATTTATAGTTAACCACATGAATATTTAAGGTTATTGACTTATGACTTTCCATTTATTTTTGTGATAAAGTTTTGAAAAGAGCCCGTTTTCGTATATGATGAAGAGTAATAATTCAAAAGGCTGGACGGGAGACAGATATGAATCAACCGCTTTATGGGATATGGCTCGGAGATGTGTTTTTTTGCTTTTCTGGTGAGACGTCTGAACCACGTATCGATGCGTGGAGCAGTGTAATTCGCAGGCTGACGCTAAAGGGAGACCTTCGGCCGTTTCGGCAGGCTGCGTTGCGCCTTGCCGAGGTACGAATACCGAACACTGCTCGTGTGGAAACCGCGGGCAGAGGTGGCAAAAGACGTTCCATGCTGGGGCGTACATTGGAGGGCTTGGCGCTGGAACCGCGCGAGACGATGGCACTGCTGACCCGCATGGACGAGAAGGGCTGTGCGGCATCGGGCATTACGCTGGGCGAGGAAATGCAATATTGGCAAAAAGCCGCTTATTTTGCGCTAGAGCTGATGCAGCGGGGCGAAATTACGCCATCGCTTACAGAGGCGCGTCCATCGGGACCGCGTCGTCGCGGTCCGGAAGCGGCTGTCGGGGTGTGGATTCCTCGTCTGTATCAAGAGGAGGACATACGCCGCTTTCATGAGCTGGCTGCTGCAATGCCGGCTGTTTGTATGGCGGCTCCTGCCGTTTTCGCGGGTAAGGAGCCTGAAACACGCGAGGATGCAGCCGGAATCGTGCTGTACTCCTTCTTGTGTGCGGTCATCCATGCGGAAACGACCGCGGTGTTGGCAGTATCAGACCGTGAGCTGGGACGATATCGTGCAGAGTATCGGCGCGGAGGATCGCCGCTGACAGAGCTATGGTGGAACAGTCTGCTGACAGGTTCCCGCCCGGTGGCGATTCAGGGAACGCCCGCGGAGATGGAGGAGCTGGTTCTCCAAGCGTCCTCTCTTAAGGGAAGCGCAATGCCTGTCACGGAGCGGGAAGACAAGGAGCCGATAGAAGGGCAACTGCGGTTGTGCCTTCGTTTGGAGCCTTCGCTGGAAGAGAGTGTGAAGGAATGGCGCATTACCTTTTGGGCAGAAAGCGATGCTGAGCCGGGGTTGCGACTGCCTGCTCTGGCACTGTGGGCGCATCCTGAACGCGATCTGGTTCGCGGCGGAATTGTATATCGTCAAGTGCAGGCGCAACTGCTAATGAGGCTCGGACAGGCTGCTGAAGCGGCACCTATATTGCAAGAAGCGTTGAACCGCCCTTATCCCGAAGGGCTGACACTGGAGCCGGAGATGTTCTTCCGCTTCCTGACGGAAGCCGTTCCCGCATTACAAAAGAACGGTATTACCGTGCAAATGCCTTCACGCTGGAGCCGGGAGGGCCGAAGACGTGCAGGCTTGCGGCTCAAAATGCGTTCGACAGAGCAGGGTGCCAAGCCGGATGGTGTGATTGCCGATACATCGACTGTCGGCATTAACCGCATGATTTCGTTTGATGCCGAGGCTGTGCTGGGTGATACAACTTTGACGATGGAGGAACTGGAAAGCATTGTCGCCGCTAATTTGCCGTATGTACGTCTCGGAGGGGAATGGATCGAGGTCGATCCTAAGGAAATTCGTCAGGTGCTGCGCTTTATCAAGCGCGGTGAGAACGGTGAGATGAGCTTGTCCGAATGGATGCATCTGGCCGCAGAAAATGAAAGTGCAGGCGAGGCCTCATGGAAAGGCTTGTCCATCTTTGGCGCGGAATCCGCCGGATTGCTTGCGTCTTTGGCTGAGGGCGGCGTACTTCGTTCGGTAGAGCCGCGACCTGTGCCAGAGACGCTGCACGGCGCATTACGGCCCTATCAAGAGCGCGGCTTTCAATGGCTGGCCGCGATGCGTGGATTAGGTTTTGGCGTCTGCCTTGCGGACGATATGGGGCTTGGTAAAACGATTCAGGTCATCACCTGCCTACTCGACGGTGGCATCGGCGCAGATGATCAACGTCCGGCGTTGATCATCTGTCCAACGTCCTTGCTCGGCAACTGGCAGCGCGAGTTGAAACGCTTTTCACCGGATTTGTCACTGTATATTCACCATGGAAACCAGCGACTCCACGGCGAGCTGTTTCAGGAAAGTGTACGTGAGTATGATATCGTCCTCACTACCTATCATTTGGCGGGACGGGACGGTAGCGATTTATCTGCGGTATACTGGTCCTCCATCGTGTTGGATGAAGCGCAATATATAAAAAATGCACGAACAAAGCAAGCACAAAGCGTCATGAAGCTGTCTGCTCCACATCGGATTGCCATGACGGGTACCCCGGTAGAGAATCGGCTGAGCGAGCTGTGGTCTATTTTTCAATTCCTGAACCCAGGTTACCTCGGTACGGCGTCTTCATTCCGCCAACGGTACAGTCTGGCGGGAGAGGAGCGGGGGTCTGCGTTGCGTGAGCTTCATCGCCTCGTCTCCCCGTTCATGCTGCGTCGACTCAAAAGCGACCCAGATATACGCAAGGATTTGCCGGAGAAGCTGGAGTTGAAATCCTACTGTGTACTGACACCAGAGCAGGCCGGATTGTATCGGGGCGTAGTGGATCAATTATTGGGAACACTGGATGGGCAGATCGGTATAGCTCGCAAAGGGCTTGTTCTGTCTTCACTGACCAAGTTGAAGCAGATTTGTGACCATCCGGGTCTGATCATTCCGGGTCGGGCTGATAGTGGTAAAACGCAAAACTCGGGCAAAATGGAGCGACTGCTGGAATTGGTAGAGACGATTCGCGAGAACGGCGAATCGGCGCTGATATTCACCCAATATGTGTCGATGGGAGAATTGCTGGTCTCCCGTTTGGCCAAAATCTTCGGGGAAGAGCCGTATTTTCTACATGGAGGACTGGCGAAAACCAGACGGGATGAAATGGTTCACAACTTCCAGCAGGGAGAAGGGCCGAATATATTCGTACTTTCCCTGCGTGCAGGTGGTGTGGGCCTGAACCTGACACGTGCCAGCCATGTCATTCACTATGACCGCTGGTGGAATCCTGCAGTAGAAAATCAGGCGACAGACCGCGTATTCCGTATTGGTCAAAGCCGCAATGTACAAGTGCACAAGCTGATTTGTCAAGGTACACTGGAGGAGCGAATCGACGAGCTGATCGAGAGCAAAAAGGCACTTTCCGAGCAGGTTGTCGGCTCCGGTGAACATTGGCTCACCGAAATGTCTGATGATGAATTGCGCGGTCTGATAGCGTTGCAAAATGATGTATGGATTGAGTGAGCAGAGAAAGGATGAAGGCGATGACGAGGCCGCGAGTGAAGCTGAAAGTAACTGACGGTCAATGGATAGCGGAATTAGACAGAAATGGCTTGGAAGGCGAATCAACGGGTGTACCTTCCGCACATGCTGTCCAATGGATGGGTCCAGCGCCTGTACTAAACCCCGAACAGCGAAAGGCATGGCTGGAGCAGCTAAAAGCAGATCCTTTGGACATCTACCGCTTTTTGCAAGGGAAAACCTGTCTATCGCTGGATGAGATCGTTCAGCTAGCAGCTGAGACAGCCACTTCCAGCATGGAGGATGGCGTGGGTGTAGTCGACGATGTGAAGAAGGCTCTTCAGACCGGGATGGAAAGCGAGCCGCAGACCTGTCTGGAATTGATCGGAATGACGCGGGAAGAGCTGCTGGAGTACGTATTCAGTGCTTGGGCCGGAGAGTTATCTCATGTGCAGGGGACATCCCCCGCGCTTGAGTCTACCTCGCGGCCGGAAGGCGGACGCAGTGGATCGGCTGCGATTAGCGAATGGATTGCCGAGTCAGCGGCAGAAGGAGCATTACATCGTCCCGGTGCAGGTTTTCATGCGATTGAGATTCATCTGCCGCAGAAGCTTGTTCCTAAGAAGGAAGCGGATATTACGGCTTTGCTGCCGGGTTTACCCCGTGCGGAAGAGGCATTGAAACTCATACGTGAACGGGTAGCCGAGCGGGCCCGAGCTGCAATTCCGCAAAAACGTCATACTCCGTAACAATTCGGGTATATACTTCCTTTTTCGAGTCTATTCGCCTTCATCGAACGGGATAACGGCTTCGAAGAGTGTCCAAAGTTCAGTTACAATGGGGGAACGGAAAAGTCACTGCAAGTCATGTATCAATTGCAATATTGGAGGAGATACCAGCATGAAACGACATATACAACAGACGCGCACATCTCAGCGATGGACCAAAGCGCTCATTCCAGGGCTGATCCTGCCAGGGCTATTACTGGCAGCCTGCCAGCAGGGAGGATCAGGTGGACAGGAAAGCGAGCCGTTAAAGTCATCTACAGCGGTACAGGAGAATGTGCAGCCTTCCACCCAGCCGGATGCGGGCAATGGCAGCACTAGTGCTGGACAAGCCTCTGCGGGTACAGAAAGTGGACAAGCCGACCCAGTGATGGCGTTGCGGAGCCAGAGTGCGCTGCAAGCCACGGTTAAGGAAGAGGATGGAACCGCGATTGTCACCAATGCGACTTCGGATACAGTCGTTGTGAACAAAAAGCGCAGCTTGCCTGTGGGCTATGTCCCAGACGACCTGGTGGAGCCGCAGGTGCAATTTTCCTTCGAGGGACCGCACGAAAAGCGGCATTTGCGTAAGGAAGCGGCAGAGGCACTGGAGAAGCTGTTCGACGGTGCGAAAAAGGACGGCATCGAGCTGCGTGCGGTATCGGGATACCGTTCCTATAAGCGTCAGGTGTCTATTTTCGACAACAATGTAAAGACAAAGGGACAGGAATATGCCTCTAAAGTCAGCGCTGTACCGGGTACGAGTGAGCATCAGACGGGATTGTCCATTGATGTATCCAGCCCAAGCGTAGGTAATGCGCTGGAGCAATCCTTCGGAGCTTCCAAGGAAGGCGAATGGTTGGAACAACATGCACCGGAATACGGATTTATTATTCGTTATATGAAGGGTAAGGAAGATGTGACCGGCTACGTGTACGAGCCTTGGCATATCCGTTATGTGGGAATAGACATTGCGGAGGATGTAGCCAAGCAGGGGATGACGCTGGAGGAATATTTCGACGAGAACAATATCAAGCTGTAGCAGCTAAAATCAAGCCGTAATCCTAGGGATTGCGGCTTTTTGTCGTGTTTTTCTTCCAAATTGAACCTTTTCAAGGTAGAATCTCGTATAGTGATCAACGACAGAAGCGCTTTGATTTGTTGCAAACCTCATGACAGAAGCGTACAGGAAGGGAAGGGAATCATCATTTATTATTCATTAACGTATCGCGAATGGTCGGAAGACACTCAAAAGGAACTGCGCAGCCTGACACGGGAATCCGTATCGGGAGATGAGCTGTTTCTACGCAAGCTTGTAGACGCTACGCGTCTCCATGACAAACTATGGTCGCATATCTCGAATGAAAGTGAGGGACATACGGATCATTCCGTCTATGTGACTGAATTTACAGGGGAACGTGCAAAGCCTTACGGTGCGTCTATCACAGACCTCGTGCTTGCCAGTGAGGGAGGTTACACTTCCACATACAGTGCAGTGTACTGGATATGGCATGAACCTGCATTCCGTAGTATGGATCAGCGGGAAGGTTCGGTATTTACTTTGGAGTTGGCCCAACGGCTATTAGATCACTATACAGTACTGGGTGGCAAAACATATGAATTTATATATTCGGTACTGGACCCTCAGCTGAAAAAGGTGCATCTGTTTGTGAAGGAGGTCGATCTGTGATGGAGCATTCTTGGGAAAAAATGAAATCCAAGCCCGGCTCTCGTACACGGATGGCGGCCTTTGCCCTGATGTTGGCTGTCCCGGCCGCTCTGACGGGTTGCGGTGACGACGAGTATTATGACTGCGATGAGCTTCCTATATCGGAACAAACGGCGTGTCGGGATTCAGGCAGCAGTGGGTATTACTATGGCGGATCGACTTATTATAGTGGAGGCTCCTCATACCATAGCAGTCGTTCTTCTTCCAGCTCATACCGCAAAAGCTCATCCTCATCTTCCAGCTCACACAGCGGTTTTGGCAGCAGCGGCTCACGCAGCGGCTTTTTCTCTGGGGGTTAAGATGAGCATGCGCACGATTCGGCAATTGCCTTATGAACATGATGAGCTTTTTAAGGGTGAAATCAGCCGTATCATCCCGTATCACCGCATGTATGGCAAGTCCTATTGCGTGCCGGCCTTAACGGTATATCGGGAAAGCGAGCTGGCAGAGCTTCAGGTTGCTTCTGAGGCGGTACATCGTATTTATCGCAAGGTTCAGCAATTCGTTCAGCGCTATATGCCGGATGAATACCTGGTGGAACGGTTGGGGATTCATCCGGGCTTGCTGCGTGCTGCACGTATGGAGGCCGAGCCGGATGGGATAACCCGCCAGGACTGGATTGTGGGGGAAGCGGGTATCAAGTGCATTGAGAATAACACCGATACCCCAACCGGAATTCCCGAGGTGGCTTATCTCGAAGGAAAGCTGCTAGAGGTGCTGAGTAAGGGAGGAATGTCGGAGGATGACAATGCACTACATGGACCCTCAACTGGAATGGACGAGGCGATTCAGTCTGCCTTGACGGAGCTCATTCATTTTTATAGCCGCAAGGGATTAGGGACAAAGGTGTATTTCACTTGCTATGACTGGCACATCGAGGATCAGACGAACACCAAATATATTATGCGTTTATGTGAACAAGCCGGATTCGAAGTCGTTTATGCTCCTTTGGAAGAACTGGAGATTATCCCGAATGAAGGATTGTATCACCGGGGAGAGCAAATCCGCATTCTCTATCGCCTGTATCCGCTGGAGTATCTAATTGATGACCGGGAGGAGAATACGGGGCTTGAGGTGGGGCAGGCGCTAATGGATATGGTGGCAGACGGGAAAATAGGATTAATCAACCCACCGCAGCATATCATTACCCAGAGCAAAGGGTTCACCGCAACCGTATGGTCACTGTATGAGCGCAATGAGCAGACACCAGAGTTCTGTGGTTTTCGTTTGTTTGACGATCGCGAGCTGGAGGTGATACGAACCTACCTGCTGCCTACGTATTTTGAACCCTCGGTGTTTATGCAAAATAAAGAGCCCTATGTGGCCAAAGGTATATGGGGTCGGGAGGGTAAAGGGACGCACTTGATTGAACATACCGAAGACGAGGAGAGACTAGAAGGCGTCTTGGGAAAGGTTCAAAATGCGAAGACCGACCATCCTGATCTGCTTCACCAAGCTGATGCCCCACGAACGCCTGAGCAGGAGGAAGCCGCACATGTTGCCGCTTATTATGAAGGACAGCCTAAGATTTATCAGCGGCTGTGGCCGATGCAGACCGCAGAGGTACAGACCGAGGAAGGGCTATTTCACGGCTATGTGTTAACAGGCATATTTGTAATTGGGGGGCGTTTTGCGGGTGTCCTGCCGCGAATCGGTGAAAAGGTAACAGGTGATATGGCCTACTATTGCGCCGCCGCCGTTGCCACCGTACATCCTAATCCGCCGGTAGTATAAGCTAAATTGAAAAATATACAATATTCGAACATATCTGTTTCATTTTCACAAGTGAGGATTTTGCAAAATCCTGAAGTATCATAAGGAGGAAAAAAATTGGACTCTCATATCAGTTTGGGCAACGCACTGGGCAATGTAGGTATCGGCCTGCTTATCCTGTTTGCCATCTTAATCGTAGGTTATTTTGTGTTCAGCTTACTGACACGTTATAACGATAATCAAGAAATCGCACACGGCAATGAGGCGGCAGGCATCTATATGGGGGCAAAGCTGCTAGGTCTGTGTATCATCGTGGGGATGGTGTCGTACAGCAGTCATTCATGGCTCGATATGCTGGCCTGGTCGGCTGTGGGCATTGTAGTGCTGTGTCTCGTCTATGTGATTTTTGATCTGGTGACGCCGCGTACCAAGGTGTGCGAGGAAATTGCCAAGGGCAATGTGGCTCTGGCACAGCTGCTGCGTTCAATCATCGTCGGGGTTTCTTTTGTGGTAGGTACATTTTTGATGTAGTCGATATAGAGAAGGAATACCAAGGATCTGCAACACCGGACAACGGAGCTGCAGATCCTTTTTTTATGAGACATTGTATTCACTACCGGCATCAGACTGTTGAATTAAGGGTTGCAACGATCACTTCCTGTGGGGACTATTCTACAAAGCAACGGGTGATACTGCATAGCAAAAGGAATTTGCTACAGAGTTCAAACCAAATTGAAGAGAAGGGAGTTCTGAACCTATGAGTACCACCACCTTCCCAACCAAACAAATTCGGATGGGTATCATTGGCCTGGGTCTTATCGCTGAATATCACATGAGATCACTGCACACCATCTCGGGGGTATCTATTGTGGCCGTTAGTGATGTGAATCCCCATCGCCTTCAAGCCATCGGAGAACAATTGCAACTGCCTACTTCCAAGCGGTACGCCCATTATGAAGCATTAATCCGTGACCCAGAGGTAGATGCGATTCTGTCGCTGACACCCAATGATGTGCATTTTGACATTATTCGTATTGCGCTGGAAAAACACAAAGCTGTACTGGCAGAAAAACCATTGACTCTCACATGGGAGGAAGCGGATCGGTTGAAAAAGCTATATACAGCGAATCCGGTGCCTGTGCTGGTTCACTATAAGCATCGCTACGGCGCGGCCTTCCAATATACCAAGCAACTGCTGGATGAGCAAAAGCTGGGTAAAATCTATAACATTCAATTCCGTTATCTAATGGATGCATTTGCGCCGTATCGTCAGCATCCGTATACATGGCGTCACAATTTGGCCAAGGCTGGTTCTGGAGTAGTGGGGGATACAGCCTCACATATCATTGATCTGGCCCGTTTTCTGGTGGGTGAATTTAAAAGTGTCGCAGCGCTGCTACATACCATTACACCCGAGCGGCTCGATCCGATCACGGGCCTGCCTGTAAAAGTGGATGTGGAAGATCTCGCTGCCTTTCATGGCATCGTAGGCGACAATACCGTGGGAACCTTTATCACACATAAAAATGCCATCGGCATACGGCACGATATCGAAGTCGATATCTATGGAGAACTGGGTACGCTGCACGCCAGCCTCAGTAATCCGGAAAGTATCCGCATTGTGCTGCGTGACCTAGAACACCCGGATGCCGAATACGAGACTTGGACTGTCCCTGCAATCTATAATCATACGGCCTATGAAGATTTTGTTGAGCTGGCAAGGGGAGAGTCTGTGGATCGTGCCCCCTTATTCGAGGACGGCTACAAAAACCAGTGGGTACTTGAGAAAATACTGCAATCATGGAAAGAGAATGGACGTTTAGTAGAAGTGTAGGGACCCGCAAGAGGGTTCCTTGGAAAGAGCAGCCATCTTGCGGTTTAGCAATTCAATTACCTGTAAAGACATCTTTTTCATCATTTTCGCATCGCAACGCTTATAGGGCCTTCGCCTTCACACTCCTTTACCATCAATTTTGTTCCGCATGCATAGTAATGTTTCATGTGAGCTCCACCCTTGTATCCCATTTTTAAAATTGTAAATATTACCTTTTATCCCTTTTCTTGCTGCGTTCTTACCCGTCTAGCCCCAATCAGCCGCCAGCCTGTTAACAATGCCGCCACAAGACAGATGGACGCAGACGTCATAAAGACTACATGCATGCCTGCCAGAAAAATTTCTGGATGACCCGGGACCAAGCCGGTGACCCGATAACCAGCCTCTTTACTCATAATATAAAAGAGGATTGATGTGGCCAAGGTGATCCCCACAACCATACCGACGTTGCGAACCAGCGAATTGACGCTACCGGCTGAGCCGAGCTGTGTGCGGGGTACCGTGGACATAATCAGCGAGTTGTTCGGCGATTGGAATAAACCACTGCCAATGCCCAGCATGGCAATCCACAGACCCACGAGCGGGATGGAGCTGCCTGCATGCAGTTGGGCCAATCCAATCTGGGCAATGACCATAACGACCAGCCCGGCGAATGTGAGCAGTTCAGACCCGATTTTATCGGAAAGCGCACCGCTGAGTGGGGCCACAATAACCATAGAGATGGGGAACAACATCAGCAGGAACCCGGCATGAAAAGGCGACAAGTTCAGCATATTCTGCGCATAAAAAGGTGAAATGATGTTAAAGCAAAAGTTAGCGACGAACACCAGAAAAGCACACAAAATACTGAGCGAAAATAACGGATTTTTGAATAGCGCGAGCTGTAGCAGTGGCTGTGGACGGCGAAATTCCAATCGAATAAACATGGCAAAAGCAACTACAGCCACCACCAGCGAAGCAACGATACGTTTGTCACCATACCCGACCTGTTGTCCCAGCAACAATCCGACGAACAAAGTGAGAATAAAAATAGCAAATACCAAGCTACCGGGAACGTCAATTTTATCTTTCAACTTGATCAAATCCTTCGGCAGAAGCTTCCAGCCAAGAAAGACAGCGACCAACCCTATCGGTACATTGACCCAGAAAATGTACTGCCAGCCGAGTGAGGAGACAATAATACCGCCCAAGCTTGGCCCGGCGATACTACCTAGAGAAACGAAGGTTCCAATGAGGCCAAGTGCTTTGCCCCGTTCATTGGAGGGGAAGACATCTGTCACAATCCCCTGGCTGTTTGCCATGGTCATGGACGCCCCAATCGCCTGAATAATGCGGGAAATCAGCAGCATAGAGAGTGAAGAGCTAAGACCACACAATAGGGAGCCAAGAATGAATACGACTGTGCCGATTTTAAATATTTTGATTTTACCGACGATATCTCCAAGCTTGCCAAAAAATAAAATAGCGGTACATATCGCCATTAAATAGGCGGTTGTCACCCATTCAATCTGTGCTACGGGTAAATGTAATGTGCGAGACAACACAGGAAGAGCGATATTGACGATGCTTCCATCCAATGTGGACATAAATGTAAACAGATTCAAAACAATTAAAATCAGCCAACGTTTCTTCTGGACTTCGATATTCTCTTGATAGGTTGTAGCCGTTGTAGCAGTTGAACTCATCATTACACCTCGTTATCGTTGACAATTTTCATTTAGTTGCACGCGCAACTAAATGAACGGTTCTAGTGTACAGCAAATTAGTTGCGTGTGCAACAATATTATTGTAAACTTTGCTTTGGTCCCAACTGGGGATGTGTCATTTTTAAGCCAATGAGGTGTATTTGATGAGAAAAAAACAACCGATTGGAAAGCTAATTTCCCACCTGTACCGTCGTAATCAAAAAATATTGTCCAAAAAACTGACTCCTTACGGAATCGGCAGTGGAGGACAACACAGCTTTTTAAAGCTCATTTTGCAGCGGCCGGGCATTACACAAGAGCAGTTGACGAATGAACTTAAATTTGACAAGGCAACCACGGCGCGCTCTGTGAAACAATTGGAGGAATCAGGCTATATTGAACGGAAAACAGACCCAAATGACCGCCGTTCCCATCTTTTGTCTCCTACAGCCAAGGCGCTAGAATTTTCCCCTGTCCTACAAGGAATATTGGACGAGTCCAATGTCAGCCTTGTCCACAATCTATCCGAAGAGGAAGAGGACCTTCTGATCGACCTGCTGCAAAAAATTAGTATAGACCCTGACGAATAAACAAATCAGGAACTAGCCAGAGGATCGTGGCAGGTAAAAGAAAAAGCAGCCCTCACAGAGGATACTCTGTGAGGGCTGCTTGATGCCACGTCATTCAGTCCAAACCAATTCCTTTGAACGCATTCATGACTAATTGTCGTACATAGGAGTCGTCTAATGGATAACCGGTTACCAACAATCGATAAAAAACGGGCCCATAAATGAGATCGATACATAATTCAATATCGAGATCCTCCTTCAATTCTCCGCGCTCCATTCCGCGCTCAATAAGAAGCCTGGCCTCAAGTCGCCGAGGGTGGAAATATCGGGTCCGGTATGCCTCTGACAATCCTGAATCAAGTTGCCCTTCGCCTATTAACTCCGTAATGATTTTACCCTCTCGACTTATTAAGAACCGCACTAAATTTGTGGCATGAATGAGAATATCATCTAATACAGAGCCCGTGTCGGGCACGGGCAATCTTGCTATGGTGGCTGACAGGAAACCATCCATCACTACGGCAGCTTTGTTAGGCCACCATTTATAAATGGTGGCTTTGCTAACTTTCGCTCGTTCAGCAATTTTTTCTACCGTAACCGCCCCAAAGCCTTGCTCCAACAGTAAATCATAGGAAGCGTTAAGGATAGATTTATGCGTCTCGACATTACGTGGACGTCCTCTTTTGCTCTGCACTGGAATGCTCACCTTCTTAATAGATATAAGTAACCACAAAAAATAAACTATACGTTCAGTATATCAAATACCATATAAAAATAAAAAGTTGATTTTGCCTATTTACAAAACGAAACGTTCAGTATATTATTTAACTATCGAATTAATGAACTATACGTTTAGTATTTAAATTAATGAGGAGGATTATCATGCAAAGAGAACAACAAGCCTTAGAAAGTAACCGTATCTCAAATTGGATGATGTTTTTGTTAGCAGCCGCATGCGGCCTTATTGTTGCCAACCTGTACTATGCTCAAACCCTTGTAGGACCTATTCATATTGCTATGGGTCTTTCTTCTACAGCCGCGGGCTTCATTGTCACCTTGACTCAAATCGGCTATGTGGTGGGATTGCTATTTATCGTACCGCTCAGCGACATTATCGAAAATCGACGGCTCATGGTCGTATCGCTAATCATTACAGTCTGTGCATTGGTTGTTGCCGCTTTTGCTACCAATGCCCCGTTGTTCCTGACCGCATCCTTGTTCATTGGAATTGGATCTGTGGTAGCCCAAATACTGGTGCCGTACGCCACCTATTTAGCATCCGAAGAGCAACGCGGCCGCGTTGTTGGGAATGTCATGAGCGGACTCTTGCTAGGCATTATGTTCGCACGGCCAGTAGCAAGCTTTATCACCAGCATCTGGGGGTGGCAAGCCGTATTTATTTTGTCAGCCATTGTCTTGACGCTGTTGACGATTCTGCTCTCGCGAGCTCTTCCAGAACGCAAGCCTGTGCCTACGGTATCTTACAGTAAATTGATTTTCTCGTTAGGTACTCTTCTAAAACAAACGCCTGCATTGCGTCGCCGTGCCCTCTATCAAGCCTGCCTATTTGGTGCATTCAGCCTATTTTGGACTGTTGTTCCTCTACGTTTGGCGGATGATTTCGGAATGTCCCAACAAGGGATTGCATTGTTTGCTTTAGTAGGCGTAGGTGGTGCGGTAGCTGCTCCGATTGCCGGGAGATTGGCGGATAAAGGCTGGAGTAAAGTATTAACCGGGTTAGCTATGATCATTGCAGCCTTGTCTTTTTTACTCATCTATCTTTTTCAAAGTCATTCGACGGTTGCACTCGTACTTCTCTTTATTTCAGCGATTACACTGGATATGGCTGTATCGGGAAATCTTGTACTTGGACAGCGTGTGATTTACTCCTTGGGAAGTGAAGCGAGAGGGCGTTTGAATGGATTATTCATGTCTATTTTTTTCATAGGCGGAGCGATTGGATCATCATTAGGTGGTTGGTCGTATGCGTTAGGAGGTTGGAATTTCAGTGCTCTGATTGGAGTCGTCCTGCCTGTGCTGGCTTTGCTGTACTTTTTCACTGAGAAAGAAACGAGTGGAGATGTGCGAAAGAAACAAACCACCTGATAGAGGTCAGCTTTAAGTTATGCCGTACGCAAAAACATAATGATTAAAATGGCTGTTCCCAAGAGAAAGCAAAGGGGCGAATAGAGCACACTGTCCCATTTTGCAAAAACGGTTCCTTTCTTTCTCTTGCAGAACCCTACCCATTTGAAATCTCCTATAGAACGTAAAATAAATACGCACGACAACAAGCCTGCACCGTAGGAATGAAAGGACCTGAAAAACAGGAATTGTGTAACTCCACCTAGTTCTAGGACGAACCAAGCGGCTAAAGCTAGTAAAATGGCAACGGTCGATGTCCCTATTTTGGAGGGTTTAAAGAGTAAATCCGTTCCCGTGCTTGGGATCGCTGCCTTAGCGCCTTTTTGTCCGCCGAATACCCAATATAAATGCATGCCGCTCAGTACCCATAGAATTCCGCCAACTGCCCATGTAAGTAATTCCAACATCCCACATCCTCCTTAATTGGGTTCATTCGAAATCCACTCTGTCCAAATCATGTGAATATGCTGTTGAATGGCTTCGTCACTTAATGTCTCTTGCTTGTGACGCTCATACCAGCCTAAGTAGTAATGGTACAACATCCATGATCTCTGAAAGGCTTTCTCTGCCTGCATTCCCTTCTGTATTAAAAGCTCTTTCATAAACTCCATTCTCATCTGTTCAACTTCATCGAGCAAGGAACGGTAACTATCATCCTTCAATGACAGTTTTCGCAGATAAAACAGAAAATCTCCTCGTTTCGTCTTCCCGAACATCTGGGTTAACAACTCTTTGATCCGCTCATCTGCAGCAGCATGGATGATGGACGCTGCAATCACCTGTTGTGTCGTCTGTTCCTTCCATGTCTCCACAATCTGTCTAATGTAGCTGCTGCGATTGTTAAAATACCAATAAAAACTGCTCTTACTGCACCCCAAAGAAACGGCCATTTTTTCAACTACGAGTTGATCAATTCCACCCTGTTCAAAACGTTCGATTCCTTTCCGAATCCATTGTTCTTCTGTGACAATAATTCTAGGCATCTCTCCTTCTCCCTTTCTGTACGGTGTCGTCTAGATAAGTGTATATTATAGTGTTTTCAGAGCTGTGTAAATATGGATACATAAACGCCCACTTGAAATACCTGCGAATTTGATCTATAATGCTGTAGCATATAGTGATATTCAAGGCATTGACCAAAGACATGATTTCCTTGAAGGGCCGTTCAGAGAGAAAAGACGAGGCTGAGAGCTTTTCCGGCAACCGCATGTGAAGTTACCCCTTTGTAGCCGTGACGTTGAACATGTAGCTGTGCAATCTGACAGTAACATCAGTAAGCGCCCACCGCTTTATCCCCGTTAACGGATACCAATGGAGGGTCACGTATGTCGTGTATAAGCATGTTCCGATGAACATAAATGTACGCATAGGAGCGGGCCGAACTAGGGTGGAACCACGAGCTGAACGCACTCGTCCCTTGAGGGAGAGAGGCGTTTTTTTGCGTTCAATTTTTGATATAGCACACAATTTGAATGGAGGCTTTAATCGTGAGTATTCAAGTGAAATTGCCGGATGGAGCCGTACGCGAGTACGAGCAGGGCGTAACGATCGCCGATGTGGCGGGTTCGATCAGCTCCGGGCTGAAAAAGAACGCCGTAGCAGGTAAAGTGAATGGGAAGGCTGTAGACCTGAACACCGTTTTGGACCAGAACGTTGACCTTGAAATCATTACGCTGGACGGTGCAGACGGTCTGGAAATTTATCGCCACAGTACAGCGCATTTGCTGGCACAGGCGCTCAAACGCATTTACGGTGAGAAAAATGTGAAGCTGGGTATCGGTCCGGTCATCGACAGCGGCTTCTACTATGACATTGATATCGAAAACCCCTTGTCCGTTGACGACTTGGCCAAGATTGAGAAGGAAATGACGAAGATCGCACAGGAAAATCTGCCGATTACACGTCGTGTGGTCAGCCGTGAGGAAGCCACTCGTATTTTTGGAGAGTTGGAAGACCCACTGAAGCTGGAACTGATTCGTGATTTGCCGGAAGAAGCGGAAATTACGATCTATGACCAAGGCGAATTTTTTGACCTGTGTCGTGGCCCGCATTTGCCATCTACTGGCCGCATCAAAGCTTTTAAACTGTTGAGTGTAGCGGGTGCATACTGGAGAGGCGATTCCAACAACAAGATGCTGCAACGTATCTACGGAACAGCATTCCCGAAAAAAGCACAACTGGATGAGCACCTGCATTTGCTGGAGGAAGCAAAAAAACGTGACCATCGCAAGTTGGGTAAAGAGTTGGAACTGTTCATGTTCTCCGAAGAAGCACCGGGTATGCCGTTCTACCTGCCTAAAGGTATGGTTGTCCGCACTGCATTGGAAGATTACTCCCGTGACATTCAACGTCTGCATGGCTATGAGGAAGTACGTACACCGCTGATGATGAACAACCGGCTGTGGGAACAATCGGGACACTATGAGCATTACAAGGAAAACATGTACTTCTCCGAAGTGGATGAAACTACATTTGCTCTGAAACCGATGAACTGCCCAGGGCATATGCTTGTGTTTAAAAATGAGCTTCATTCTTATCGCGATCTGCCAATTCGTATAGCCGAATTTGGACAAGTGCATCGCCATGAGCTGTCCGGTGCGTTGAACGGTATGATGCGTGTTCGTACATTCTGTCAGGATGATGCGCATATTTTTGTCACACCAGGTCAGATTGAACAAGAGATTTCAGACGTAATTAAGCTGATTAACGAAATGTATAGTGTGTTTGGCTTTGACTTCACAGTGGAATTGTCCACACGTCCAGATGACTTTATGGGCGAGCCAGCACTGTGGGATCAAGCGGAACAAGCTCTGCAAAACGTGCTGGATCACCTGGGCATCAACTACCGTATTAATGCGGGAGATGGAGCATTTTACGGTCCAAAAATTGACTTCCACATTCTCGATGCGCTCAAACGCAGCTGGCAGTGCGGAACGATCCAATTGGACTTCCAAATGCCTGAAAAATTCGACCTCACTTATGTGGGCGAGGACAACCAAAAGCACCGCCCAGTCGTTATTCACCGTGCCATCTACGGTTCAATTGACCGCTTCATGGGCATCCTGACTGAGCATTTTACAGGTGCATTCCCATTATGGTTGGCTCCTGTTCATGCGAAGCTGTTGCCAGTATCCGAGAACTATATCGAGACTGCTAATGAGATACAGGATGCGTTGCTGAAAGCGGGTCTGCGCGTCGAAGTGGATACTCGCAATGAGAAGCTTGGTTATAAAATCCGCGAGGCGCAACTAGAGAAGGTTCCATATATGTTCGTTATCGGGGAAAATGAAAAAACAACCGGTACTGTAGCGGTTCGTAAACGCGGCGAAGGCGATCTGGGATCACTCAGCATTGCGGACATCGTTGAGAAAATCAGCACAGAAATCCGTGAGAAACAGTAATATTTGATCGAAAAAATGTGTAAAAGAGCCATCAAAACCATGATGAACGTGGTTTTGATGGCTCTTTTTTTGTACATTACAGAATTCAGCGTAAGACTGAACCAACGTTTTTGCAGCCTCGACGGAATTCTTAAGTTATCTTACACACAAAAACTTAGCAGGTTTGTGGCCGTGAAGTGGCGTGATCTGCGGGGAGGGAGAGTGTCTTCATGGACGACTCTTCGGATGGTTTCTCCGGGGTTTCTTCCGCATCCTGTTCCTCGCTAAGCGATAAAATTTCGCCGCGCAACTTCAGCATTTTCTGATCCAGCTCGTAGGTTGCACGTGCGGCTTCGGTCAATCCATTAACGACATGTTCAGGCACTTTCTTATCGAACTTATAATACAAAATATGCTCCATACTGGCCCAGAAATCCATAGCCAATGTACGCAATTGAATTTCAACCTTGATCCAACGTGTGCCCTCAAACAGGATCAGTGGAATTTCCACAATGACATGCAGGCTCTGATAGCCGTTGGGCTTAGGATGGGCTATATAGTCCTTGACCTCCAGAATACGAATGTCTTCCCGAGTGTGTAGATGATCCATCAGACGATAAATATCTTTCACAAAGGCGCATACCACACGCATCCCCGCGATATCATGAATTTCACGCAATATATTGTCCAAGGTCACTTCATGCCCTTTGCGCCGAACCTTTTCCACGATGCTGTGGGGCTCTTTGATTCGGGTTTTAATATGTTCAATCGGGCTAAAACCGTCTAACAGTTTCCATTCCGTCTGGATCAGCTTAATTTTATTCTTTAATTCTTCCAGAGCCAGCTGATAAAGGACGGGAATCTTTCTCCACTCCTCTAGTTGCTTGGCGTCAACACTGTTTTGATCCAGCTGTAGCTGAAATTCCTGCAAGGGTAATGGGACAGCATTCAGGTGCTTCCAATCCGGTTCATTCACAGAGCATTCTCCTAAATGAGGCTTATGATGTCCTCGATCTTTTTCGTAAAAATGCATTATCGTATACATTGTACACTATGTCAAAACCTACAGGCAAAGGAGAGACGGACAAAGAAAAAAAGAAATACGACAAGAATTATAGTGGTAAAACCGAGTAATCCGATGTATAATTACAAAAATGCTGATTTGGAGCATTTAATTCTTTGAAAAAAATCACAAATGTAGAGTATCCATCATTAGATTAAAAATATAAATTACAGAAAAGAGGAAAAGAAAAATGGCAAAAGTAGAAAGTTTTCAATTAGATCACACGATTGTAAAGGCTCCTTATGTAAGAGCAGCGGGAGTAGAGCATGACGAAAAAGGAAGCACAGTACAAAAGTATGACTTGAGATTTTTGCAACCCAATGAAGATGCACTTCCGACAGCAGCTGTACATACGCTGGAGCACTTATTAGCCACGTATCTGAGAGATGAAATCAAAGGAATTATTGATATCTCTCCTATGGGATGCAGAACGGGGTTCTACTTGATTTTATGGAATGAACATGAGCCTGAGGAAATTGCACTCGCTTTGGAAAAAACCTTGAAAAGAATTCTGGAAACGACAGAGGTCCCGGCTGTTACTGCTTTGGAATGTGGGAACTACAAGGACCACTCCCTTTTCTCTGCGCAGGAATATGTGAAAATTGTATTGGAAGCAGGCATTAGCCGCGATCCTTTCGAAAGAGTATTGTAAAATCTATGATTTCGATTGACCTATCTCATCAGACAGCGGTAGTGACAGGCGGTAAGTCAGGCATAGGCAAGGGAATTGTAGAGCTTTTCATTCAAAGCGGAGCTAAAGTGATTTCTGCTGATATCTCTTATGAAGAGCCGTATAGAGTGGTCAATCCACAGTTGGTTGAAACTCAATTGGACATATCCAAACCGGATGATATCGAAAGATGGTGCGATTTACTAATCAGCGAAGCGGGAGTTCCTGATATATTGGTGAACTGCGCGGGTACTTCTACGATGGATTATGTCATTGATAGTGAGTTGGCTGATTGGGAGAAAGTATTTTCGATCAATTCAACCGGATTATACGTAACGTCCAAGCGTTTTGCCAAAGAAATGGTGGCTGCTCGTAAAGCAGGACGAATTATTCAAATGGCTTCGCAGGCTGGAAAAAATGGATATCGGGCGATGGGCGGATATTGTGCTTCCAAACATGCGGTTCTCGGCTTGACCAAGGTGATGGCCATTGAGCTTGCCCGGCAAAATATTTTGGTAAATGCGGTCTGCCCTGGCATTGTAGAAACGCCGATGAAGCATCGTGAACGGATTGAAGGAGGCGTCATTCGCGGAATGACCGCTCAAGAAATATACGAAGAAGATTGTTCACAGGTCCCTTTGGGGAGAACGGCCGAGGTGGAGGATGTTGCCAATGTAGTGCTGTTTCTGGCAAGTCCGCTCTCTGCATACATGACAGGACAAGCGATTAATGTTACAGGTGGAATGACGATGCACTAGCATACTAGCATGATCTGGGGGAAAACAACATGAGAAAATCGTTCGTTTTACTATTAGGGATTAGTTTATTATTAATTGCCGCAGGATGTGGTACTAAAAGTTCGGACAGCAATGGCTCCGGCGCCGCTTCCGGTTCGGAAACGCAAAAAGTAGTCATCGGATCCATGGGCTCTGACGCCCAGATATGGAAGCATATTGCCCAGTCCCAGGCCGCCAAGGATGCCAAGCTGGACATTGAAGTGAAAGAAATTAACGGTGGAATCGAAACGAACAATGCAACCAAAGAAGGCGAAGTAGACGTGAATGCATTCCAATCATGGGCGTACCTGGTTAGCTATAACAAAGAGAGCAAAGCCGATTTGAAGGCGATAGCCACAACCTATCTGGAGCCGATGGGGATTTATTCGCAAAAATTCAAAAGCATCGATGAAGTGACTGACGGGGCTCTGGTAGCTTTGGCAGATAACCCGGCCAATACGGCAAGAGGTTTGAAGTTATTGGAAGCCTCCGGTTTGATCAAGCTTAAGGCTGACTTTAATGATGCCTTGGGTACAGTCAATGATATTACTAGCAATCCTAAAAACCTGAAATTTGAACTCATTGATGACAAAACAGGCCCACGAGTGATTCAAGATGTAGGCTTGGTGCTGATTGGGAATACGATTGCTTTAGAAGGGGGCCTGAATGTACTGAAAGATTCCTTGTTCCATGAGGAAATCAGTCAGGCAACCAAAAATAATATTAACGTTCTGGTGACTTCATCTGATAAGGCAAATAACAAAGGGCTGCAAAAGTTAGCGGATCTCTATCATAACGAGGATACTCAAAAATTCATTAAAGATGAATTTGGCGGTACCAAAGTAGAAGTTAAAGAGCCGGTTTCTTATTTGGAAGGACAAACTACAACAAAATAAACTTATGAGGTCAGCCAGTTTTTCGGGTTGACCTCTTTTGTTAGTAGTCGGCTTGAGTTTGAGCATGGGTTTCGATTCGATAGTGTTTGGGGGAGAATCCCTTTATCTTTTTAAAAATTTTCGAGAAGAGTAAAGGATCGTTATAGCCGACTGAACGGGAAATATCACCGATCGAAAGTTCAGCGTTTCCCATCATTTCACATGCTTTGTTGATCCTATAGCGAACCAAATAATCCTGAATGCTTGTGTTCACTTGTTGTTTGAATAACGAACATAAATAGCTCCGATTGAGTCCGATAAAATTTGCAATGTGCTCAATGGTAATCTTCTGAGCATAATTCATTTCGATAAAATCCTTCACTTTTTCCACGTAAATTTCCGCCCGGCTTTCCTTTTGTTCAGGAGGTGTTACCGGGCCGAACTCTATAAGCTCCGATAACATTAGGCATAGCAGACCGGTCAGTCTGGTTTCCCGAGCTTTATGGCATCCACTTGATTCGTTCATGAGTTGCAAATACTGATAAATCAAATGGTCTCCTTCAAAGTTGAGGATTGGACGCGTCATCGTTAGGCCTGCTTGCTTGAGGAGTGTTTCTGCCAGTACCCCGTTAAAACCAAACCAGCAATAAGACCAAGGATTCACCACATCGGCTTGATAATAAGTGATGACTTGGGGGCAGATTAGAAACCACTGTCCTTTCCGCAAGCGATAACTGAACCCGCCAACCTCGAAGGTACCCTCTCCGTCCAAAACATAATGGAGCAAATAGTGATCTCTTATCGCAGGTCCAAAAAAGTGACTGGGTATGCATTTCTCTATACCAAACTGAGTTAGATACAATTCAGAGTGCTGTTTACTACGTGGCAAATACTCTATCACGGTAAAATCTCCTTATGTAAATTATCAAGCATTATAACATAAATAGTGAGCACCATGCCATGTACTTCATATCTAAAATTAATATATCATTTCTGTAGAACCTGCTGCTATATTGTTGGATCTTATCAAGCTTTACACCATATGAGCTTAGTTGATGCCTGCTACATAAAGATTCTTCTAAGTGCCTTTTTGGTGTGGATCTCCGATGATTATTATCTAAGAGAGGGGTTATTTTCCCAATGGGTATCATTGTTCAAGAGCAAACGGGGCTGTTTCATCTACAGTCGTCGGGCATGAGTTATATTATTCAGGTTGTGGATGGATTTCCTGTGCATGTATACTGGGGAGATAGGCTGAAGCATCGCGAATCAACGGCCGATCTATTGCCTCACACTTCTGCGACGGCTGGATTGGATCGGCTTCCGCAAGAGTATCCGCAGTATGGGAGTGGAGACTTCCGTACCCCGGCGTATCAGGTAGAACTTGAGGATGGAACTCGTATTACGGAGTTGAAGTACGATGGTTACCGTATCATGAAGGGAAAGCCATCATTAAGCGGGCTTCCGGCCGTATATACCGAGAATGAAGACGAAGCGGATACGCTGGAACTGGAATTAAAAGATGCCTTTTCAGGTCTTAAAGTGGTTCTTCTTTACACCGTTTTCGCGGATCGAAACGTAATCGCTCGTTCGGCTCGTTTGAGTAATGCGGGGGAAAAGAATCTTAGGCTCCTTCGTGCACTAAGTGCCAGTGTCGATTTTTCGGGTAAAAGCGATTTGGAATTCATGTATCTTTCGGGAGCATGGGCTCGGGAAGGGAATATTACCCGCAAACCAATTCTTCAAGGTGAAACCCGAATTGATAGTAAAAGGGGCATGAGCAGCCATCAACTCAACCCTTTTACTGCATTGGTCACTCGGGAGACAACGGAAAGCTATGGCGAGGCATTCGGCTTTAGCCTTGTGTATAGCGGGGGCTTTGAGGCGGGAGCAGAAATGGATTCATTTGGCTCCACACGGTTTAACATCGGCGTGAACTCCTTTGACTTTTCGTGGTTACTGAGCCCAGGGGGGAGTTTCCAAACGCCAGAAGCCGTTATGGTTTACTCCGGTCAAGGCCTGGGAGATATGTCGCGGACGTATCATCGCTTGTATCGGACTCGACTTTGCCGAGGGAAATATCGGGACGAAGAAAGACCTATTCTGGTCAACAACTGGGAAGCTACCTATTTTGACTTCAATGCAGATAAGTTGGTATCGATCGCGAAAGAGGGGGCTGAGCTAGGCATCGAACTATTTGTCTTAGATGACGGTTGGTTCGGAAAACGAGATTCCGACAATTCGTCTCTTGGCGATTGGTACGAGGATCGTCGGAAGCTGCCAGACGGACTTGCGGATGTCGCGAAACGTATCAATCAGCTGGGTCTTGAGTTCGGGCTCTGGTTTGAGCCAGAGATGATCTCTCCAGACAGTGAGTTGTACCGGGAGCATCCGGACTGGTGTCTTCACGTTCCGGGACGGAGGCGCAGCGAAGCCAGATGGCAACTAGTGCTGGACTATACTCGCAAGGAAGTGCGCGATTTCATCTACGATTCGCTGGCTGCCATTTTCTCCAGCGTGCCGGTTTCTTACGTGAAATGGGATATGAACCGCTGCCTGACGGAAATCGGTTCCGCTGCTCTGCCGCCGGAACGCCAATCCGAGACTGCCCATCGCTATGTTCTTGGATTGTATGAGTTATTGGAGCGCGTCACCACTGAATTTCCGCATATTCTTTTCGAGAGCTGTTCAAGTGGCGGAGGACGCTTTGATCCAGGCATGCTTTACTACATGCCTCAAGTCTGGACTAGTGATAATACCGATGCGGCGGAACGCCTGAAGATTCAATATGGAACTAGCCTTGTCTATCCTGTAAGCGCAACCGGGGCGCATGTCTCGGCAGTTCCGAACCATCAAGTTGGACGCATAACGCCCCTTGATTTTCGAGGTGATGTAGCCATGTCCGGGAATTTTGGATATGAGCTTGATCTCACGAAATTCACCGATGAGGAAAAAGAGACGGTCAAACGCCAAATCGCAGTCTACAAGCAGATTCGTGGTTTAGTACAGAAGGGTGACTTGTATCGCCTAAAGAGTCCGTTTGAAAATAACGAGTCGGCTTGGATGTTTGTTTCTGAAGACCAAGAGGATGCCATCGTCTACTATTTCCAAGTGATGGCTGTCCCGAACGCGCCTTGGCGAGCCCTCCGCCTTGACGGACTTAATCCAGAACTCGAATATGAAGTTCAGTCAGGAAATAGCGGGCAAAAGTCTATCCATGGGGGGGATAGGCTTATGAAGTTGGGGCTTCCTCTTGTCTACAGACAGAAAGACTATGAAAGTGGATGGTTCAGGCTCCGGGCAATAAGGTCCGGCAAGGTCTAAAGGATCAGTACAACAGTAAACTGCCAAAAGAGAAAAAACAATCGATTAGGTTATGCCCCTTTTTATATGAAAAGGGGCATTTTGCGCGTAGCAGCCGCACTGATCTGAGAGGGGGGAAGCCTTGTTTTTTATACGAATGATGAATGACATGAAACTGAGGAAGAAGATGACACTTACATTCATTTCGGTAGCCGTTCTTCCCTTGCTGTTATGCGGCCTGTTTTTGACTGGGAAGCTTCGAGATATTGTCATTAAGGACGCCTTTATGCAAGTATCCAACAATGTTGAAAGGGTGCAAAATCGTACAGAAGAACTGATTAATGTGCCACTGGACATCTCGTACCGGCTAACCAATGACAATCGGATGAAGAGGGTGGCCAGTCAAAAGTACGAAAGCGATATCGAAGTCATCCATGCATACCGGGAGTATACGGATATTCGTGATTACCTCCAGTTGTACAAAGAGATATCCGGCATCCGTGTCTATGTCTCTAATCCAAGAGCACTTAACAACTGGGAATTTATCCAGCCGGACGATAGCATCACAACCGCAGATTGGTACAAGGAGGCCATAGAGCAGAAAGGCTTGGCCGGATGGAATTTAATCGAGGATGAGAGGGACGGTTCCAATTATCTCAGTCTAATTCGTTCATTTTCAGTGGATTCACTAGGGCGGAAAGGGGTTCTGGTCATGAATGTAAACAAGCGCCAATTAAATTCAATCCTAGAGCAGGAATCGTTCCCTACCTTGATCGTGGATAACCGAAATCAGATCGTTGCGTCCAATGAAGCAGAGTTGTTCGGGAAGAATCTTTCTGAAATTCATGCCGACGAAAATATACTTTTCAATCAGGAAGGAAGTTACAACACGTTTATCAACGGAAAAGCATCAAAAGTGGTTATCGCAAATTTAATTCCACAGAACAGCTGGAATGGGCTTCGGGTCATTTCTATCTTTTCCGTTTCAGAGATCACCCGCGATGCCAATCAAGTGATATGGCTTGGCGGAATCGTGATCACGGCCAGCCTGATGTTTGCAGTCTTACTTATCTATGCTTCTGCTTCGCTATTATCCAGAAGGCTTCTCCGCTTGAGCAAACATATGACCAAAGTTGGCGCGGGCTCATGGGAAACATTTCTCCATATCGACGGAAAAGATGAAGTCGGTATACTATCAAGGCAATTTAACGCGCTCGTCAGCAGCGTGAACAATTTGGTGCAGGAGGTCCAAGAAACGAATCGTCAGAAAAATCTCGTAGAGCAAAGACAAAACGAGATCAAATTTAAAATGCTGGCCAGCCAGATTAACCCGCACTTTCTCTTCAATTCGTTGGAGTCCATCAGAATGGAGGCCCACATTCGCAAACAGGACGATATTGCTGAGGCAGTATGGCAGCTGAGCACGTTGCTTCGCAGCAGTCTGGAGGCTGGTAATGATAAGATTCCGCTACGCAAAGAACTTGAGCGGGTTAGCTGTTATCTTGATCTTCAAAAGTTTCGATATGAAGACCGTTTGAATTATCGTTTAACGGTTGATCCGAATTTGGAGGAGATGTTGGTCCCGCCGTTGATTATTCAACCTTTGGTGGAGAATTCTATTGTGCATGGCCTGGATAACCGAGCAGAAGGAGCTGTCATTGAAGTGAAAGTAAAGGAAATCCTGGAGGGGGTCCGAGTTATGGTACGTGATAACGGGGCCGGTTTCACGGCCGATCGTCTCGCTCTTGTACGGGAAGAGCTTGCTGCATCCCTACATGAACAGGAGGTCCAGCGGATTGGATTGCGAAACGTAAACGATCGTCTCGTCTTACTGTATGGGGCTTCTAGTGCCTTAAAAATCGAGAGCGAGCCTGGGAAAGGCACTTGTATTCAGTTTTTCATTCCTGGAGGGAATCCAAATGATTAAGGTAGTGATCGTTGATGATGAACCGAAGCTTCGTCAAGGCCTTCAAACGCTGATTCCATGGGAAAGTCTCGGATTTACCGTTATTGCTGCGGCAGCTAATGGAAAAGAAGCATTGAAAGTCATTGAGGAAAAGACTCCCGATGTCGTAATTGTCGATATCCGCATGCCGGTTATGGATGGTTTACAGTTGATTGAGCACTTGACATCTGACGGTCATCATTTGCATTTTATGATTCTCAGTGGATATGCCGACTTCGAGTATGCCAAACAAGCGATCAAATACGGGGTTGTCGGCTATCTCCTTAAACCGGTGGACGTCGCTGAAATGTCGGCCAACTTAAAGCGGATACGCGAGCGGATTGAAGAGGAGCGACTTCAAGGAGAGTGGCGTGAGAGGGAGATTATGAGTCGTGATTTTTGCCTGCATAGCCTGCTCATCCCGCAAGAGAAAACTGAGGATCCTGCCAAATTGAGAAGTAAGGCAAAAGAAGCGGATTTGTTGTGGACCAGCTATGAAGTCGTAGTCGTCTACCCGCGTGTTTCTGAAGTGGATCGTGCCGATGTGGTAAATCGGCTTTCGATTGAGTTAAAACCAAAGATAGAAGGGCAGATGATGGGGCTTGTAACTGTGATTCCCCCGTATACGGTTCTTCTGCTCAACGAGCTGCTGCGCGGGAGAAAACGACGTGAAAGTCTGTATAACGAGATTCGTAACGCCGTGGGTAATGGACGGTTCGTTGCTGCAACCGGAGGGGGAGTGTCTGTTCCCCAAGATATTTGCAAATCTTTTTTTAAGGCCCAGAAAGCAGTAAAACAAGCTTTTTTCAGCGAGAAGAACCGACTGATAGATCCGTATCCTCTCTTTTCGTCCTCGCTGGATTCTCCCCGATTGTCCGTCAATAAAGCCGAAGAAATGATGGAGGATTTCATCTTCCGCCTGTATTACAGTCTGGAGGTAGGAAACCAGGCTATAGTACTATCGTTGTTGAAAGAGGCGGCAGCATTTTTTCTCAAACAGGGGCAAGATGAGAAATCTGTTAAAGAATCCTTCTTCTTTCTGTCCAATGCAGTCATTCACAAGCTGACCGCGGGTTTCTGCATTGAGTTGAAAGAGACGGAAGCAGTTTCCCGCTTTTTGAATGGGATATACCAGCATGATAACCTAGATGATCTTTTGGAAGAGACCCACCGTTTCCTACTAGCATTGGGAAAAGACTCCGAACACCGTGGAAAGGAGCAGGAATTCAAGAAAATGATCGACTTCATTCATAGGCATTATGCGGACAATCTGAGGCTGGAAACGCTAGCCGGACTACTAAACTACAGTACCGCCTATTTAGGCCAGCTTTTCAAGAACAAGACTGGGGAGTACTTCAACACCTATCTGGACCGAGTCCGCATCCAAAAGGCCAAGGAGCTGCTGGATCAGGGAATGAAAGTATACGAAGTCGCTGAAAGCGTGGGCTATACAAGCGTCAACTACTTTTACAGCAAATTCAAAAGGTACGAAGGCCGTTCACCGTCGGAATATAGAAATCCATAATTTGTGTATGATTTTTTCCGAAATCCGTTGTATGGGCGCGGACTCCTCTCTGTTTTATGATGGATTTTAAGAGAGGGGATGAAAAAAATGAAAGCGGTAACAGTGGTTTCGGAAAAGGCATACAAAAAGACGGAGAGGAATGCTTGGAAGGTATTTAAAAGCCAGAGGTATCTTTACTACATGTCCATTCCGTTTGTTATTTGGGTTTTTGTCTTCCAGTATTTGCCGCTATGGGGCTGGACAATGGCCTTTCAAAAATATAAACCCGGTTTGAGTTTTTTTGAGCAAAAGTGGGTGGGCTTGGAGCATTTTCGTACTTTGTTCCGAGATGATCATTTCTACCAAGTGCTGCGGAACACGCTGGCTATGAGTCTTATGGGACTGATCGCCGGTTTTATCGTGCCGGTTGTCTTTGCTTTACTGCTCAACGAGGTTCGTATCCAGGTTATAAAACGATTTGTTCAGACGGTATCTTATCTGCCGCACTTTGTTTCATGGGTGGTTGCTGCAGGCATTGTCACCAAAATGCTTTCAGCGGATGGCGGTGTCGTGAATGATATGTTCATGGGTCTAGGCATCATCGAACAGCCGATCCAGTTTATGGCCCAAGGTAAATTATTTTGGTGGGTTGTAACCTTCGGAGACATCTGGAAGGAAACAGGTTGGAACGCCATTATTTATCTGGCTGCCATCGCCGGTATTGGTCCTGAATTATACGAGGCTGCGCGGGTCGACGGCGCTAGCCGATTCCGGCAAATGTGGCATATCACGCTGCCAGGGATCCGGCCGACCATTATCATCCTCCTGATTATGTCTATTGGTCATTTGCTCGGTACGGGATTCGAGAAACAATTTTTGCTGGGCAATCACCTGGTCATTGATTACTCTGAAGTACTTGATTTGTATGCGCTTAATTATGGTCTGGCGATGGGACGTTACTCTTTCGGAACGGCAATTAATATCTTTAATTCGGTGATAAGCCTGATCCTATTGTTTGCGGCTAACGGAATCTTTAAGCGCTATACCAACGAGAGTATTATGTAGGGAGGATAAAGGACATGGAGGCTGTCAAAAGCAGTACGCCAGTCGGCCGATTAAACAACTGGCTTAAGGCGAAATCACCACAAGATCGAATCTTAGAAGTCGTTGTTTATCTTTTCATGATTGTGGTAACCGTTCTAACAATCTATCCGTTCTTAAATGTACTGGCTATCTCTTTTAATGATTCGGTAGATACCATTAGAGGGGGAATCACCATCTGGCCAAGACAATTTACGTTGAAGAATTACGATTTGATTTTCACCTATGAGGGGTTAATCACTGGATTCAAGATATCCTTTCTGCGGACCGTCATTGGCACCGTAGCGGGCTTGGCCAGCGGGTCGATGCTTGCGTATACGCTTGCACGAAGTGATTTTCAAGCTCGAAGGTTCATCTCAATCTTTCTTGCCGTCACCATGTATGTTTCCGGGGGATTAATCCCAGGTTTTATCTTGATGAAGGAATTGCATTTAATTGATACATTTGCCGTCTATATTTTACCCGGCCTTGTAAGTGCGTTTAATGTCTTCATTATTCGTTCCTTCATTGATGGTCTGCCTTATGCGTTGCAAGAATCAGCTAAGCTAGATGGTGCCAACGATTTCATGATATACTGGCGCGTTATTCTTCCTCTTTGCAAACCAGCATTAGCGACCGTAGCGCTCTTCTTGGCAGTAGGGCAATGGAACTCTTGGTTCGATACTTATCTGTTTAATGGGTCTAACGAATCGTTGACGACCCTGCAATATGAATTGATGAAAATTTTGCAGAGTACTACAACGAGCGCAACCAATTCTCAGGATGCTGCCAATATGGCTGAGCGTATGGCACAAGTGTCTCCGGAATCGGTCAAAATGGCAATCACCATCATTGTTACAGTCCCGATTCTTATCGTCTATCCTTTTCTACAAAAGTATTTTGTTAAAGGTATGACGCTTGGAGCGGTAAAAAGCTAAAACGAAGCAGCAAACATTCATTATACAGGGAGGTTTCGCTCCATGAAGTCAAGAAAAAACAGAATGATCGTATCTTTCGTAATGTCACTGACTTTAGTGGCGACCCTTGCAGGGTGCAGCGGTAATAATCCGTCCGAGGCTACCAAGGCCGTAACAACGGGTGACATCACGCTTACTTATTTCTCGGAAGACTCCAGCACAAACTGGAATAGCATGAAGGATGAAGTCGGTAAGGTCATCGCTGAAAAAACTGGAGTAACCCTTGATGCTGAATTCGCTGTCGGTGACCCGGTCCAAAAGATTTCATTGATTGCTGCCACAGGAAACTATCCTGATTTAATCGCTGCTAAGGCGGATGTTGGCAAACTTGTCGATGCTGGCGCAATCATTGATCTGACGGATTTGATCGACAAGCATGCACCAAACATCAAAAAAATGCTGGGTGACAAGCTTGTTCGAACAAAGTACAGTTTGGACGACCCATCAATCTATGTGATTCCAACTTGGTCTGCTGTCGAAGAGAAAAAAATCAAACCCGACGTAGGATTTAAACTCCAACACCGTGTCGTCAAGGAAGCGGGATACCCAGACATTCGTACGGTACAGGATTTTGAAAAAGTCATTAAGGACTATCTAACCAAGCATCCGACGGATGAAAATGGCAACAAAAATATCGGACTGTCCCTAAATGCGGACGATTGGCATATGTACCAGGTAACGAACTCAGGATTCCAAACAACAGGGGGACCAGACGATGGTGAATACTACATCGATCAAAAAACACACCAAGCGACTTATCATTTCCGTCGACCGGAAGAAAAAGAATATTTTCGCTGGTTGAATCACATGAATGCCATTGGATTACTTGATCCGGAAAGCTTTGTGCAGAAGACTGACCAGTTTAAGGCGAAAGTGGCTTCAGGCCGCGTACTGGGTCTGGCCGATCCAGAATGGGACTATGGCGACGGACAAAATGCGCTGAAGGCGGAAGGCAAATTCGATCAGACTTACGGTCATTATCCAGTCACCATGGGCAAGGAGTACAAGGATACCAATTTCTGGCTTCCTGGCTTTGATGGGGGATACGGAATCTCAATCTCTAGCAAATGCAAGGATCCGGTACGCGCTATCCAGTTTCTCGACTTTCTAGCATCGGAAGAGGGGCAAGTCCTGAATAACTGGGGAATTGAAGGAAAGCATTACACGATGAAAGACGGCAAACGGACGATTACTCCGGCTGTACTTGAACGGATAAACAATGACAATGCGGCTTTCCAAAAAGAGTCTGGAATCGGTCTATATTGGAACTTGTCGGTCCATTATGGTGATGGCATCGAAGACTCAACTGGCAACTATTTCACTCGTAGTTATCCAGAACTGCTGACAGCGACTTACAACAAGTCGGAGAAGGAAGTTCTGAAGGCCTATAAGATCGAACACTGGAAAGATCTATTTCCGAAGGAAGAAGAATTCCAGCCGAGAGCATACGGAGCAGCATATACAATGTCTCTTCCCAATGACGATCCGGTTGTTATTCTTGGAGCCAAGATGAAGGATATTACATGGAAACGAATTCCGGAAGCTGTCATGACTAAACCGGAAAACTTCGACAAGGTTTGGGATGCCTATATGGCAGAACTAGAGAAAGCTGGAGTGCAAGAAATGGAACAATCCTTTACCAAGCATATCCAAGACCGAATTAAGCTGTGGTCCACGAACTAACTCGTTTCGCATAAAAGAACGGGGCCGTTTCCACTTTCCTGCCGGAGAGGAGACGGTCCTTTTTCATAATGGTCTCTTGGTTAGAAAAGTAGCTACATTAACGAAACGGGAGAATAAAATATGGAGCATTTGAGGTACAAATAAACAGCGGCTACCCTGGTTATTTTCAGAGGCGGCCGCTGTTTGTTAGAGGAAGACTACTTCGTTACTTTACGACGCTGGATGGGACGGTATAGTTACGGATACGTTTAAAGTAATTTACTCCGCTTCATTCTTGGACGAAGTAAATAGGTCTTGGGGAAGCTCATCCCTCGTGATCACGTAATCGCTGTTGAACACTTTTATGAGATGATCCAGGGAGTTATATTGTCCGTTGCGGATGAAGTCGCCTGTCCATGTGGTGAAAAAGAGCCAATGCGCTGAATATGTTTGAAGTAATTCAGGATCGCCAATCGGGCCGTTTTCGGACAGACCAACCAGCTTCTTGCCTTGCACGAGATTCACCAAGCTGTCATACTTGCCGATACTTGGGCTATAATTAGCCGCCTGGTTGTAGATATCCACACTTACAATATCGACGACATCGTCTCCCGGATACCACTCGGGGCTCTCAGAGTTCCATACCCAGATCAGGTTGTTCAGGTGATGGTAGTTTGTTAGGCGGTCGTACATGATATGGTACAGTTGCTTGGCGGAGTCTGGCCCTTGGGCGCCCCACCAGAACCATTTGCCCTCCGCCTCGTGCAGCGGTCTCCACAGCACCGGAACGTGAGCGTCTTGGAGACGTTTCAACTGAGCAGCAATAGCATCGATATCCCTTAGGATAAGCTGATACTCTTCCGACTCGGGATGAGTGAGCGCATATTGAACGTCGAATGTAGTAGCGTCCTTGTAAAACCCGCGCCACCATTCTTTGCCGGGAATATCATGCAGTCCCTTAGGAGCATTCCAGTGCCATGCGAATGTGACAATTCCACCTTCTTTGGCCCATTGAATCGCCTTTTCCACTTCAGTTGAGGTGGCGCCATGTTCGATGCGAGAGGGGGAATAATCCATCATGTCCGTTGATAACATCGCAGGATACTTTCCAGTTTGGTCTTTAATCCACTGGGCATCCTCAAGAGTGTGCTGACCGGAAAGAATATTGCTGCCGTAACTATCGACGAGATAACCCATAAGTGCCTTGGTTTCCGCAGTCGCATTCGGGTTTACTGGCTTTTTCTCAATCTGATGCAATTTCGGGGGGGACACTGCTGACAGCTTGACGTAGTCGATATGATATTGGTCCGAATCGACATTGAACTGTATGGTATTGTTTCCCGCACTCAGCATCAGTTTACCGCCAGATACCTCTGTGTAGCTTGCTGTTGTCGGGAGTGATGTTTCGCTGGTCTGGCCATTGACCACCAATTGAGTCTTTTTGTCTCCATTGGGGTTACTGTAACCGATTGCAAGATTGTAAAGCCCGCTTGAGGCTGCGTTATAGGCAAAGGTTAACGACCCTGTGCCTTTAAAGGCTGCGTAACCGGTACCGGAATAACCCGTATCAGCAGCTTCGATGCTGACCTCACCAGTAATGGCTCCTTCTTCGGCTTCCATTTTGCTTATGGCAGCAGGCAGATTGGCGAATTCAACCTTCACATACTCGATCCCGTAATATCCCCAGCCTCTTGAAAAAGTCAGCTCGTTTGTGCCAGCATTCAGCATGATCTTAGTTACCATTTTCTCGTTCACCGCCGCACCTTTCGGAGGAGCAGCCAGCGTTACGTTTTCAGCCATTGTGCCATTGACCTTGATGCTGGTATCCTTGGAGCCGGTGTCCGCCGGAATGTAGTAGCCGAGGCTCAGCCTATAAAGACCTGCTGTAGGCACGTTCACTTTAAACGTAGCCGTCCCGTCAGACTTTCCTGAGTTTGGGTCATAGTCATAAAAGAAGGATACATAGCCATCGCCTTTATAAAGCGTATCGCCGGTATAGGGTATATCCCGTTTTTCTACCCCGTAACCTTGAAGAATTGCATTTTTGGAGCTGACGACTATAGGAAAGGGGCTACCGTCAGTGACCAAGTGAGCTGATTCTGCTTTTGCTAGGCTTGGAATTAAACTGAGAGATACCAACAAAAAGGATAAGAGAACAAAACTGAGAATACTGAGAAACCTTTTTTTCCATGGGTCTGGCATATGACTCACTCCTTGAATTAGATGTTAACGCCTTAGTTAATCTGCAACGCATCGTACAGAAAACGCTTTCATAAGTGTGTACATATTAAGTACACTTTGAAGTAATCGATGACAGGTGATTAAGGACCAGCTTGCACTTTTAAACATTCCTTCTTCATTTGTATGCGTTTTCAATATTTGTCATTAATTTTTTCGGTGCCTCACCTCTCTTTAATTTCATCATAAATTAGACGCGAGGCAGGAACCATACAATGAATTTCGGGAAAAATCATCCTTAAATTATGGATTTTTATACTCGGGCGGCAAACAATTTATCTTTATAGAAATGTATAACCCAATATTTTTTAAGGCTATATGGAATAAGCGGGAAGAATAGTTTCAATTTGTGGTATCATGCCAGTAGGTATTCCACGCATAGGAAAAGTATGACTAATGAAAGGGACTAATAAATGATTTCTCATCGATTGCTTACCTACGAAACAATTAGTCAATTAACTGACCAGATTAATAGAGACCAACACTTGTTATTCTATAGCTATTTAAGTCAACGTAAGGAGCAGGCTAAATTTGTTGGTCAATATATAGACGACAAGCTGACGGCGGTCTTAGCATACTTTTGGGGGCTATCCTTCCCTGCTTTTTCTTTCCATTGCATAAATCGCGAGAAACTTAACTTTCCAGCTCTTATTACTTTTACTGAGGAAATCATTCAACTTAAGAAAAATACTGTTTGTGGTACAATCCTCTGTAATCGTGACCTTCAACTTTTTCGATCTCATGGTCTTATAATGGGTAACCCACAACGTTTTTTAACAATGAAGCATATGGATCAATCGAAACTGCTCGATTCAAACTGGACTGAGCTAGTTAAGGAAAATGACCTTTCAGATATAGTGGATTTATTACGAAATGGCGGCATGAAATTTTTTACGAGGAGCGAACTCGAACAATATCCTTTCCTTGGGATAAAGGAATGTGGTCATTTTATTGCCGTGGGCGGCTTCCACTTTTATGATTCTAAACTCGTTGAGCTCGGAAACATATACACAAGCCCTACCCACAGAGGGAAAGGCCTAGCAAAGCACTTGACGAGCCAACTTACAAAACTGGGCAGATCACTTTCATCAGATATCTACCTGGGAGTACTGAAGGAGAACCAAGCCGCTGTATATCTTTACGAGGGCTTAGGCTATGAGATCACGGCTGAGCAAACTATTGTTGATTTTAAGCTATCTATTGATTGACGAATTAGGCCGCTGTCGCGCGCCGATTGAGAAGTACAACGGAATATAGGTGACTGTTGGTATTAGAGCGGTATCACGCAACCAGAAAAGAAATAGCCCTTAATCCTTGATTTCATTTCTAAATTTCCGGAAATCTTTAGGTGTTCTTTCATGATGTTTTTTAAAAGATTGAATGAAGTGATTTACATGATTGAACCCCACTCTGTGGGCTATTTCAGTTATTGTAGAATCTGTTGAAATTAATAACTCGCTGCTTTTCTTGATACGGTACTTAATTAAATAGTCGTAAGGTGTCATATGAATGGTTCTCTTAAAACTACGAGTGCATTCCGAAATACTTAAATGTGCTACTTCAGCAATTTCTTGCAGTGTTATATTTTCTGAATAGTTTTGATGGATAAAGCTGAGCATCAATTGAAGTCTTTCCTGTTGCAGTTTCATGTGTTTAGGTGCTTCCTCCGAAGAAAGCGAAATGTTAGAAATTATGATGAACCATAATTGTACTGTTTTAATAGAAACCTCATATTCCCACCCCCAGTTTTTTTTTATATCAAATTTCTCTTTCATATCCCAAAGCATTTGCAGTATTTGAATTTGCCATTCAACATCTCCTTTGATTACTAATGACAATAAGAGAGAGTTTGTATAAGGCAGTACATAGTTTTTTTCCATCGCACTATCTGCATAAAAGGCCAGCAGCTTCTCCGGGAAATTAAAACTGACATATTGGCCGTTATGTGTAAGGTGCGTAGTAACGTGAAGAACACCTTTATTAATTAAAATGGCCTGACCTGTTTCTAATTCATGATCAATCCCGTTAACTTGGATTACTAGCTTCCCTTTGGTAACCAAAGTGATTTGTAGTTCCTCATGCCAATGTAGATCGTTAAATCCTCTACCTTCAGGACTACTTGCATGAATAGTATGGGTGTACATGATGTATGGAAATGAAACATCGGGATATAGAATGGTCTCATGCAATTGTTTTTCCATTTTAGCGAGGTCCTTTCTGATGACGATATTTCTATATAAATTAAAGATATAGTTACACAAAATAAATAAAAGTGGTGATATTATTATACCAGATCTTCGGCTTATCATTACAATCCTGTGCACAGGCGATTGGATAAGACCTCTTGGAGGCGTACATGTGAAAATAAATCAATCGTCGTTACCGTTTCATCCGTATATTTTGCTTTTAATCAGCATACTGTCTGTCTCTATCTCATCCATCATGATCAAATCTTCAGATACTCCAACCTCTGTGGCTGGGATGTACAGATTGTATATGTCAGTACTCATAATGCTTCCTTTTGTACCTTGGAAAATGTTCCGTACCTTAGAAATGAACAAAAAAGATTGGATTACCGTTTTCATAGCCGGTCTTTTTCTCGGGTTACATTTCTTACTCTGGATGGAATCTTTAGTATATACCTCAGTTGCGAGCTCCATGGTCATCTTATCTTTACAGCCTTTATTTGTAATGATGGGTTCATACTTTATGTTCAGAGACCGAACCAACATATTAACCATACTTTGTTTGATCGCCGCTCTTGTCGGTTCAATCATTATTGCTTGGGGAGACATAGGGATTTCGAGAGAGGCATTGATCGGAGATGGATTATCTTTATTGGGAACAATTTTGGTTTCAGCATATATGTTGGCAGGACAGAAAGTAAGTCACAAAATAAATGCAAATTTATATAGTGTTATTGTTTTTTTATTGGTGGCAGCGTCATGCTGGTCTACAATTTGTTGAATCATTATTCCTTGATTGAATATGACTCGTCGGAATGGATGTATTTCTTGTTACTTGCAGTAATCCCAACTATTTTTGGACAATATATTTTTAATCTGTTGTTGAAATCAATGGGTGCAACTACGGTCTCCGTTGGTATTATTGGAGAGCCTGTTCTTGCCATAATTCTCGCCTACTTATTCTTGGGAGAAATAATCTCTGCATTTCAATTCATAGGTGGAATCATGACTTTATTCGGTATGGGAATGTATTTTTGGGCAAAATCTTTAAAGTATACTACAGTTGCAAAATATTAAATTTGAAATTGATTTTGGCAAGATATCGGTGTAAAAACTTCGAGTGCGCAAATTACAGAAAGATATGTGGCTGAAGATATTATAGGGGAACAAATTATAGGTGTAGTCAACTTTCCACCTCGACGGATAGCAGGCTTTAACTCAGAGGTATTGGTTCTTGGAGGAATACCCGAAAAGGGGGATGTGATTCTATTGAAACCAGATATCAAACTACCTGATGGAACACCTATTGGGTGATAGAACGCTTGGATAATCTAACAGGACATGATCGTTCAATAGCAAGTTAAAACAGATAGTGGCAGGCTAGGGCTTTATTTTTAAGTCCTAGTCTGCCACTTTTTTATTTGGTCTGTCCAAATTTTATTTGATTTATTATTGGTCTGCACAATTCTCCATACCAGCTATACGCCGTATCCCTATCTGGCTGGGATGCTGCGTGTCCCCTCTGTCATCGGGGAGGCGCAGAGCGGGCACACTGGCGGCGTGCTTGTGCTAGCCGCGCTTGTACGGCGTCCGCTTGTTGTGTCGCGACGCATCCACGCTTTGCAAGCGCCGTCGGTACATTTCCACACGGGCACGCTGATGCGTGGCTCCGCCGGAGACCCTGCCACCGACGAGGTTGTCCGTGCCGTAGCGCTGCCTGGTCCCGGCCTGCTGCTCACGCGGGTCGCTGTGCCAGACGCTGGCGATCCAGCGCCAGCACGGCTGCCATACCCGGAAGCACCCTTCGCTTGGCCAAAGCTACTGCGGCGTGTTTCTGGCTTGGAAGCCTCAGGGGTGACCCCATAGGCTTCCAGCAGGAAGCGTGACACGGCGGCAGGCTTGCCATGATTAGAGGCGGGGGAGGTGATGTATAGCAACTCCTTCGCCCGGGTGACGGCCACGTAAGCGAGGCGGCGCTCTTCTTCAAGCGCTGCATCGTTATCCACAGCTGTAGTTGGGGCGGCGCCTGCCCGCCGATCCTCCGGCAGCTCGCTGTGCAGCGCCGAGCTGTGCGGCAGAATGCCTTCGCTGGCTCCGATCCAATATACGCAAGGGAATTCCAATCCCTTGGCGCGGTGGATCGTCATGAGCCGAACAGCATCGCTGTCTTCCTCTCTGCGCAGCGATTCCATTTGGCGGTGACGCTCGGAAAGCTCGTCCGCAAAGCTGACGAACGCCTCCACAGTGTCAAACCGCTTGGCTGCCGTTTCGAGCTCCTCCAGACTTTCTTGCATCGTTTCCTTATAATGAGTCCACGCGCCCGTATCTCCACTTTCCAAATATTTGTCATAAAAGACGCGCCGCATTTCTTGAATGGCATAGGCAGGTTTCATGGTAGTGAGACTGCGAATCAGACGAATACGCTCTTTCACTTGTTCACGCTGAAAATCACGTAGTCGATCCCAGCGGCTGAGATGAATCAGCGGGTATTTTTTAGCCTGCTGTTTCTCCTCGCGCATAATCCATTCCATCCCAGCCTCACGCGAGACGTACAGCGGCCCAAGGGTGCTCGGAATGGATTCCATACGTCGGGGATTTAGCGACAAGCGCAGGTGATCCATTAAAGGACGAATCAGGGACTGGTCATAAAATACAGCCCCTGCTCCGTACTGAATAAATGGGACATCCCGCATAATTAATTGCTCAAAAATAGATCGGCTTCCGCTGGCTGTCCGGTGCAAAATAGCGATATCCCGGTAGCGAAGACGACCTTCTTCTACCTGCCCGAGCAGATGAGTAACAATATGTCCCGCCTCTTCCTCAGGCCCAGATGGGGTGGCAAACTGTGGCGGCAAGCCCTCACGCCCGGCAGCCGCAAGACGTTTGGAGCGTCGATGAACATTTTTGGCGACAATGTTAGAGCCCAGCCCCAAAATCCGCGCATCGCTGCGATAATTAATATCCAGAGTAATGACCTTTGCATCCTTATAGACCTTGTCAAACTCCAGAATAGATTCCTGGCGTGCCCCATTAAAGGTATAGATCGTCTGGTCATCATCCCCCACAACCATCAGATTGCGATGTCGGGCAGCCAACCGCTGCACCATCTCATATTGGAGGGCATTCGTATCCTGAAATTCATCGACCATGATATGTGAAAAACGTCGCTGAAGCGGCTGAAGCACATCCGGGTCACGCAGTAGTGCGGAGGCACGCAGCAGAATATCGTCAAAATCCATTTTATTGCGCTCCTGTTTCCACGCTTCATAAGCGAGCATGGCACGCTTGGCATCCGATTCCTCGCGCACGGTTTCCGGCAGCTCGTCCGCGCTGCGGCCTTCCGCTTTCCAGGCGGAGAGGGCAGACAGCAGGCTTTCCGGCTGGAAAGCTTCGCTGAGCCCAAGCTGCCGCAGCATCATTTTCATGACGGTATGCTGGGCCTGCGTTTCACCGAACACTTCATCTTGCACGCCGCGATGACGCAGCATCGCCAAAGCGAATGAGTGAAACGTGCGTGCCTGAACTGCACGTGCAGCGGCAGGGCGCACACCGGGTAAACCCGCGATGCGCAGTTTCATCTCGGCAGCTGCCTTGCTGGTGAAGGTCACCAGCAGAATGGACGATGCAGGAACATCCCGCATCGCCATCAGGTAGCCTGCGCGGGCAGCCAGCACTGTGGTTTTGCCGCAGCCAGCCCCTGCAAGGGTCAGTAGGGGACCTTTGCCGTGGCGGACGGCCTGAATCTGCGGGCGGTTCAGGTGAATGCCGGCGTTCTCTAAAGCACGAAAATAGGCCGAGTCTTGGTCGGTATCGGGTACCAGCGTCATACTGGTATCCATGGAAGCACGACGTGCCTGAGGGCTCGACGTTGAATAAGGAACCCCGATGGGTCGGGGGTAAAAAGAAGGATTTGGGTCCATAATCCTGAAACCCCTTTCGTTCTTAAAATCTTCCATTTTCACAAATGGGGGTAGTTTTTGGTATGATAGAGTTCTAGTCAGCTTTAGCTGACGATAAGAACAAGGCGATGGACTAAAATAATGCTGAAATTCATGCGGATCTTGCCGAAGCGTCAGAACATCAATACGTTGACGCCAATGCCTATAGCCTTCAAACAGGCGATATGACCGCATTCCATTATACAGGAGTTCGAGGTTTGCCAACAGAAAAAAACTTTGGGATATACGGACGGTACAGTGAAATCCGGCTGGATATGGGGAGGAAATAACGATGAAGCTGATTCAACGTATAAAGGAAGGCGCTAATCGCGCAACAGAAAAGGCGCAGCATGCTGTCGAGATTAGTAAGATCAATTCACAAATTACAACGATCCAGCAGGAAATGGATGTTCATTTCTTGCGAATGGGTCAAATCTTTTACGAAGGTTATCGCGCATCCGACATGTCGGTGGCAGAAACCGAGATGACACAGCTATCCACTGCTTGTGATGAGCTTCAGGATGAAATTGACGAGCTGCGCAGTAGAATTGCAGAATTGAAGAACGCTCATTTATGCACCTGTGGAGCGGTTGTGCCTCTGGATGCGAACTTTTGCCCTAAATGCGGACGCAAGCTCAATGAAGGACAGGCTGCTTCCAAACAAGTAGCTGCTGTGCGTGAAGAGGTGCCAACGGACGTCTATTCTTTTGATCTGCGCAAGCCAGAGGTAGCGAAGGATGCTGCGCCTGCATACACGGAGTATGCAGAACATGAAGTAGTCGATCGACATGAACAGGAACAGGATGAGCGGTATGAAACACACGAACCAGCGGGACTAGACCGCGATTATACAGTGTCTGATTTTACACCGGAGGAAAAAGCGGCATTCGACGCTGAGTGGGAGCGCCGTCGTCAGGAAGATCTGGAAAAAGAACACCGTCGTCTTGAAGAATTGGCACGTGAGCGTGAGCGTCAGGAGGAGCTGGACGAGCGGATTCGATATTGGAAGGCCAACAACTCCGGGGCTGAGAAACCGGCAACGCCGTCTGCACAAGTACGTGAAAATGTAAAATGCCAAATCTGCACCGCAGAACTACCCAAAGGGTCCAAGTGGTGCCCGCGTTGCGGAGCTGAACAGATTTAACGCAGCCGAACAGGCTGCTGCAGGACACAGACATAACGCCGGGCAGCATAGGGGGAACAGAATATATGGAGCGTTTGCTGCATCATCTGCGGAATCTGGGTTTTACGGAAATGGAAGCCAAGGTTATGGTCGAGCTTTCGAGGCAAAATGCGGCTTCCGGCTATGAAGTGGCTAAGCGTCTGGGTGCATCACGCTCCAACGTGTACGCGGCTTTACAGCGTTTGGCCGGGCAGGGATACCTCAGAACCAGTGCGGGAGAGCCTGTACGTTACAGCATGCTGCCACCGGCTGAATTAACCCGGATGATCGAAGGACAAATGCAGGAGTCTCTACGTGCAGTGGAGAAAGAAATGCCACGAACAGAACCAACCAAGCCGACCTTTTATAATGCGGAAGGCGATCGGAAGGTACTGGAAAGTCTGACCCGTGAGTTGGAACGGGCAGAGCATGAGATTGTGTTGGACTTGTGGCGCGAGGAAGCCGAACTGCTGCGGACAGAGTTGGAGAAAGCCGAGAGTCGAGGTGTGCGTCTGCTCTGGTCCTGCGATAACGGAGAAAGCATGATGGGACCGTGGTTACCGCTTAGGTCTGGTACAGACGGACAGGAACCAGCAGGGCGTAAGTTTTCTTTTGTTATTGATCGGCGTTGGTGCATGCTGGGGATGCGGGGAGAGAATTGCCCGACACAGGCGCTTATTACCGAGCATCCGGTAATGACAGGCCTGCTGCTTAATCATTTTGCTCAGGATCTTATTCTGTATGAGCTGGAGCATGATATGGGCAGAGAACTGTCGACCCGGTATGGTTGGCGGTATGAAGGCATTATCGGCAAATATATGTCAGCTGGAGAATAGCTAAAGATTACCGGGTAGGAAGTTCCATCAGTGCCCGGCATATAGATGTAATATAGCCCGCTTTATGAGGCACGAATTGATCCGATGTGATCAGGCGGCGAGTTTTTTCTGGGTTCGGCCCTGACGTAATGCCTTGGGCTTCGATAAAGGGAATATAGCCTTCAAAAAGGGCCAGTGCTTGGTCAAGATCCGCTTCGTACAGTCCGGCTACTTCTTCTTGCTGGAGATGATAAGCTTCCAATGGCTGGTTCGATAGCAGTCCAAACACCGAGCTAACCTCCCGATCCCAAAAAGAGGTGCCCTGGGCGGTACCTTTGCTTTCATACCGAACGGTCATCAGCGGTGTTAATGAGGTAAAGGGAACATGAATGCCCAGTTCTTCCTCCAGCTCGCGAGCCGCCTGAGACATATCTTCGCCTGCCGTCAAATGACCGGCTGCTGTAATATCGTAGCATCCGGGGAAGGTATCCTTCGTATCCTGACGCTGTTGGAATAGCAAGCGACGGCCTGTAGAAGTGTCTCGTGCTAGCCAGCAGTGAAAGGTATGGTGCCAGTATCCCTTGGCATGTGCGTCTCGTCGGGAGGCTGTGCCAAGGGGGTTGTCTTCATCGTCGTAGATATCCAGAAGCTCGCTATTCATCGTGGTTCCTCCTATAGTAAGCAGAAATCAAAGGTCTACTTTACAGTATAACGTGTTTTCTGTCCTAACGATATGAAGGCGGGTGTGGAATGTGGAGTGGCATTTGGGGTATGCTGGGAACATAAGGATTTGAAACATCACATAGATTTATGATTGAAAGGAGCGATTTTACATGGAATGTATAGTACATTTTCGAGTCATGCATCCGGAGGAACCCAAGGAACTTCGCGGGTTGATTATGCTGGAAAGCGGGGGCAAGCCGGGGATTGATCAAATCACGGATATGTTCAAAAATATGGGCTATGATGTCCGCCCAGACAATCCGGAGGAATTGATTTTTAAACCAGTCGATGTCAGAGCCAATTATACATATATCCGGGTTATTGAGCTGGATACGGGTGAGGAAGTCTACCAGGAAGATAGGGATTTGCGCGCGATTTTGGAAACTTTGCTGAATAAACGTTAAACGTTAAAGACCAGGAGAACTAATCGATGAAATGAGATAAAGCGATCCTGTCGCCATTCATAGGAACGGAGAACAATGATGAGATTGTATATTATCCGACACGCAGACCCCGATTACCCCAACAACACCATAACGCCGGAGGGGCATTTGGAAGCCCAGGCACTAGCCAAGCGGCTTTCCAGTCACGGACTGGATCGAATTTATGCCTCTCCTTTGGGGAGGGCTTTGGATACGATGCGCTACACCGCCGACTCTCTGGGTATGACTCATGAAGTAGAACACTGGACGCAGGAGCTGGCTCTAAAGCTGGAGGAAACCCCATACGGCCGTCTTTCCCATTGGGATTTGCCTGGTGAAGTGATCCGTTCCGAGTTGCCCCTGCCGACTCATGACTCTTGGCAGGAGATTTCCTATTATCAGGGAACGCAAAGCCCTGAAACCTTCGAGCGGCTGAAGCTTCATTCCGATGAGTTCCTGAAACGGCAAGGCTTTGAGCGGGTGGAGGGCAGGTACCGGATTCTGAAGCACACTGAAGATCAGGTGGCGGTATTTTGTCATGGCGGCTTCGGGCTGACCTGGCTTGCTCATCTGTTGGAGTTGCCATTGGCCTTGGTCTGGTCCGGTTTTTGGATGCCGCCTAGCTCCGTAACCACGATCTTGTTTGATGAGCGCTCCCAAGAATGGGCAGTTCCCCGTTGCATCGGCTTCGGTGATGTTTCCCATCTGTACGCTGAGGGCTTGCCCGTTAGACCCCGTGGCATTATCACCAATTTCAACTAATTGAATTTTCCATACATGCCAAAACGGCTTAAGACGATAGAGCGTCTTAAGCCGTTTATTGTAGTCATATAAGTGGGTTGAGTCAGCGTGCTTCCACGTACCCTTCCAGCTTGGAAGTGCAATGTGCGCAACGGGTAGCGGCTACAGGAATTTCGGATAGGCAATGTGGACATTCCTTGATCGTTTTTTCCTGAGGAGGTTTTTCTTCCTCTTTGCGTTTCAGCATGTTAATCCCTTTGACCAGCATGAACACACAGAAGGCCACGATCAGAAAGTCCAGCAGGACGTTAATGAACTGACCATAGGCGAGGACCGCGATCCCTGCTTCTTTGGCCTGTGCCAAAGTCTTGCGTGTACCGTCACCATTTAAAGGATCAGCAGCTTGTAAAGCTACATACAAATCTGGAAAATTCATACCTCCCAGAAGCTTACCAATCGGAGGCATAATAATATCGTTTACCACAGAAGTGACAATTTTGCCAAACGCTCCACCGATGATAACACCGACCGCGAGGTCAATCACGTTACCCCGTACAGCGAATTCCTTAAATTCTTTTATAATACCTTTTCCGCTCATGTGAGTGCTCACCTTCTTTGCATAAAATCATTTATCTATAATACATGCTATGTCAATTGAGGGCAATTCCCAATTGATGTATTGCACTTTGTCACAAAATCACATGTTCATTTGTCTTCTATATGTAAACCAATAATGGAGGCGATGTATCGTGAGTTTAAGATTCAATCACAGAACAGTGAGTCCTAGTACGTTCAAGGCGATGATGGAGATGGAGAAATATATTTCCGGTCGTTTTACAGACAAAGTATTGTACGAACTACTGAAAATTAGAGTATCCCAAATCAATGGATGTTCCTATTGTCTGGATATGCATGCGAAGGATCTGCTCAAGCTGGGGGATTATGCTGACCACATTTTGCAGCTAGCCTTATGGCGGGAGGTTCCTTTGTTCACGGAAAAAGAACGTGTTATGCTTGAATTAGCCGAAGCGGTTACTCGTATCTCAGAACAAGGGGTACCTACAGATTTGTATAATCGGGTCAGAGAGCATTTTACCGAGGAAGAATACGTAGATTTGATAACCGCAGTTAACGTGATTAACAGTTGGAACCGGATTGCAATTGCAACGGGCATGTATCCGGGCATTCTTTAATGAACAGGGGGCTATGCTTTGTCTGGCAAAGAACATAGAATTGAACAAGAATCGGTGGATGTAAGTCTGGAAGAGCTGTATCAGAAATATCGCAAATATTCTTTTGCCATTGCTTATCGCATGCTTGGAACGGTTACAGATGCCGAGGATGTCGTTCAAGACTGCTTTGTCGAGCTGAAGGATAAGCCCCTGGATAATATACACAATCCCAAAGCCTATGTGGCCAAAATGACGATGAATCGGTGCCTGAATCTACTGAACTCTGCACGTAAGCAAAGAGAGACATATGTAGGACAGTGGCTGCCGGAGCCGTTGGGTGAAAGCGCAGATCTCCCTGCGGATTGGTTAGAGCGTAAAGATATGATATCTTACGCTTTTCTGGTTTTGCTGGAGCAGCTAAAGCCGATAGAGCGGGCTGTTTTTGTGCTGAGGGAAGCTTTTCAATATGATTACAAAGATATTGCGGAATTGCTGGGGAAGACGGAGAGCAACTGTCGTCAGTTGTTCAGTCGCTCCCGTCGTATTCTATCTTCCGGAGAATCTGCTTTTGAGGCTCAGTCCAGTCGCAATGTGAATAACTCATCCCGAATAAAACTACTAGAACGTTTTACAACAGCTTTTCTTGCCTACGATGTGACTGCTATGCTGGAACTACTGGCTGAACAACCTGTATTTGTGTCAGATGGCGGAGGTAATGTGCATACGGTGATGAGGCCGATGGTTGTACGCAAAGGTGTTCTTGCCCTGTTGACTTCTCGTCGGGTATTAACCGTTTTACGAGAAAGAGATGTGTGCCATACCGTCATCAATGGCGAGGTCCAGCTGGCATTTCTGGAAGACGGAAAAGTGAGAGAAACCTTATGTCTCATACTGACACCGGACGGGGAGCATATTCAGAATTTTTATTTAATGGTTAATCCAGATAAGCTGGGACACATCCATATAGACGAGGATTTTGCAAAAATCCCATAAGCGACTTCCAATGACTAAGATATAGATCGAAATGGTTTAGTTCGTCTATATCTTGCACTCCGGAGCGACTGGAATCGAATTTTTCAAAGTCCTGATAGGACAGAAGAAGCTAGTGTAAAAAAATGAACTGCCCAAACATAAAAAACCTTGATTCCTTGCTTAGGATCAAGGTTTTTTGCTGTTTTCATAACTGCCGGGCTTGATGAAGAGCCAGATCGCCTATCCAGGGAAGCTTGAGCCACTTTCCTTGTCCCGCACGAATTAACAAGATAATCCACAAGGCAAGGCCTGCCAGCGTTAGCAGGGAAGCGAAGAAAGGACCGAGTAGGGGGATGAATCCTACCAGCACATGTCCGATCATGAGGGCTACAAAAAGAAGTATGGATTGCAGTGCGTGAAATAATACGAATCGGCTTTTCTTTTCCAGCATGACAAAGGCCAGCGCGCCAATAAAGGCGAACAAATAGCACAGGACAGCTGCTATATTTTCATCCAATCCTGTGGAAGACTTATAGACTGACATGTCAGGCATATCCTCCTTTATAAAAGATTCAAGCTAAGTCTCCGTACTATACAAGCTATGAGGACAGGATTGAAGGATATGCCCGATCACGGTAAAAAAATTGGCTCTACACAAAGGATAAGCGGTCAAGCGAATGGATATACTCGAATTTGGCGATAACCTTTGGACTGCGCTTCTGTCGCATCGCCCACAAGCTTCGCAGATTCGATGTTCGACTGCAGCCAGACGAGCTTGCAGACTCATTGAACCACTTCCATCTTACGAATTGCCTGATAGTCTTTCCCGAGAATCCGTTTCGGTTCCCGCCAAACGTTTTAGAAACGTATTTCTCCAGTTTAAGGACAATTCTTCCACTTCGAGAATTTGCTTAATACCCTCGATATGATTCTTCTCTTGATGCATAATTCGATTGGCAAATGAAACCGTAATTGCTTTCGGATGGCGATGAAGGAGGGATAGTCCGTCGGCTTTAGAGGCAACTCCCTCTTCCAAAACGCGGAAGTAGAATCCCGTGTGGCCTGTTTGCTGTACCTTCAAGGGCATGTCCGGTACGCCGTACTTGATGGACAACTTGTAGCAAGGCTGTCTCGGTTGGCTAACTTGAACGATAGCTTTGCCAAGCTTAAAGACGTCTCCAATGCAAACGTCGGATTCTAGCAAACCCTTTATCGTTAAATTTTCCCCGAACGCGCCGTAATCGAGCGGTCTCCGCAATTCATTTTCCCAGAACGGATAGTGCTCGTAGGGATAGACGCATACAGCTTTCTCTTTACCCCCGTGATGAACTAGATCGCCCTGCCCATCCCCTTCGAAGTTTAGATAAGATAAATACAAATATTCATCTGTGGCCGACTTGAATATCCCCGTAGAAACGTCCTTCTGATTAAACTGGATCTGCTTGGGCATGCCGACATTAAGTGAAAGGATTTTAATAGATGCCATTCGGATCACCCCTACTCCAAATTTTGGTCAACGAGTTTTGCTAGATGCTTCTATATACCGCGTTCCTGCATATGTTCGCCCGCCTGAAGCGAGAATTTCTATGATGACTACGCCTTATTACATTTCGGTAATTCCTCTTTTGACTCTGTTCGTCCCCGTTTCCATTTTACACTCCTCTATGCGCTATTTGCGAATTTTCGATGAGTCTCCGTTAATGGGATAGAGTCCTTTTTGGGCAACTCATCGTTCCGGGAGCGATTTCTCGTTCGAACATACCCGATCTCGGTAAAAAAATGAATTAGAGAATGTGTATAAAAATACGAAAAAGGCTGAACGAAAAGAATTCGTTCAGCCTTTTAAACGGTTATGCACATGTTTTGCACATGTTGTATACACTTTATCCACCACATATTAATATTTATCCACAGAAATAACATTATTTATACACAAGTTGTGCACAATCTGTAGATAATATTACGATAATTCATACTTTGCACACAGTTTGTCCACAAACTATCAACATATTGGGTGTAATTGTGGATATACTTTCGTAATTATCGGTCACCAGTTTTTAAATGGCGGCGTGGATGTGTGATTTTACCCATTTTATTCTTGTCATCCTCTTTGGGGATAAGTCGTTCATCGGTACGTCCCTCGTGATGGTTATCAAAGGCATATTCGGTCATTTTCCACTCGGAAGTACCCAAAACTACATCAGCGGGAAAATGCTGGCCTCTGTGCAAATGCTGCTCATGTCCATCCTCATCAATATAAACACCGTCCACTTCTACCTTATCACCCGTTAGTGGGAGTAAATCCTTTCCTTTGCGTTCCATTGGTATCCCCTCCGTCTGGCTTATTCTCCGTTAATTTGTCCGGACGGAGGTTCTTTTATCCACAAGCTGATGCAAAATATCCTCGGCAATTTGGTCTGCGGGATGAGGTTTGCGAAGTAGCTTAATCGCCTGCGTCATCTCTCCAGCAAGAGAGGGGATGGAAATCAGGTCGAGACAATGCTGAATCAGCTCCTCCGTAGTGCGAGCAATCCGGGCAGCTCCTTTTTGCTGCAAATATAGAGCATTATTTAGCTCCTGACCGGGTACGGGCTTGAACACAAGAATAGGCAAACCGGATGCAATGCTTTCTGAGAGTGTAATGCCGCCCGGCTTCGTAATCACCAGATTGCTCGCACGCATAAGTGCTGGAACAAAGTCCACGAATCCATAGGTGTAAATGTCCGGGTAGTCTGCATACAGCGCATCCAATTCTGCCTTCAGTTGCTGGTTACGACCGCAGACGATGAGTAGCCGCAACTGAGGAAGCTGGCTTAATTGCTGACAGATATCCATTATGCCGGATAGCACACCATAGGCGCCAGCCATAATGAGTAGCGTAGTAGTCTCAGCCTGTAGGGGTGGGATTAGCTGTTCTTGAACAGGCGCTTCGTCGGCAGACATGTTATAAAAAGAAGCGTGGATCGGAATGCCCGTCGCGGCAATGCGTTCGATCGGTATTCCCCGCTGGGCAGCTTCCTGCTGCATATCCTCAGTGGCTACATAGTAGCGGTCAATATCGGGATGCAGCCAGCGCCCATGCAGATCGAAATCCGTAACCACGTTGACAATCGGCAAATGCATTCCCATTTTGCGACGTAACGCCGGAAGCGCGAGCTGCGGGAATGTATGTACTACGAGGTCGGGCAACTCCTTTTTCAGTGTGAGCGTAAGTTGACGCATTCCGAATGAATGCAACACATGGCCGAAGGCCGATGTAGCCTGCATACCGCGCGTGATGTTATAGACCCATCCGTAAAGCTGTGGAATGGTTTTGAAGCTTTGCATATATACAAATTTGGTCAGACTGTTCAACCAGGGATGAGATTCAGCCATTAGGTCAAGTAGTCGTACCTCGCAGTGTCCGAGTCTTCGCAAACTGTCCTTAATTGCCCGGGCGGCCTGTACATGGCCTTCCCCGTAACTGGCGTACAATATTAGAATTTTTGGTGGTGAGACTTCCATGATTGTTTAGCCCCCTATATTCAATAAGCACATTGAAGCTCATTTCAGGAACGTTCCAAGTTGAGGGAGGATACGGCTGGCAAAACGTAACGCTCCAGTAGTGTTCGCGGATTTTTCCAACGGCTCACCTTGCTGTCTGCTGTAAATACCGCGACTGCGTTCGCTTCTGGCACAAGATAAATTTGCTGTCCTCCATGTCCGTGTGCACACGCGTAGTTGATGCCGTGGAGTCGTCCTGTCCACCATTGGAATCCGTAATCCCCGAATTCTGGATAGCCTTCGACCTGTCGCTGTGTCGCCTGATGCAGCCAATCGGCCGGTATCAATTCTTTTTCGTTCCAGCTGCCTTGATGAAGGCAGCAGTCGCCGAATTTAGCCATGTCACGCGATGTCAGATATAGCCCGATATGTCCCATGGTGTAGCCCTCTGGATCTTGTGCCCAACCACTTCTCCCAAAACCTAAGGGTTCGAACAGATGCTGGAGAGCGTACGTATAGGCGTCAATCCCACAACAATGGGTCAGTAGCACGGACAACAAGTGCGAATCAACACTGCGATATTGGAATACACCGAGTTGATCCTCCTGTACAGGTAAGCGCAGGGCAAAGGACGGCCAGCTTTTGCTGCGATGAAAACGGTGGATAAAAGCTTCTCCGAGCTTTTTGCCTGTCTGCCAATACAAGCCGGATGTCATGGTCAACAGATGGCGAATCGTAATCTGCTCTAGCAGTGTTTCCTTCCGCCTAGGTAAATACTCAGGCAACAGCTTATGTACAGCCGTCTCTGGCCCGGGCATATCACCGCGAGCCATAGCTATGCCGATGAGCGTGGAAGTGAAGCTTTTGGTCGCGGATCGCAAATCGTTCAGAGAGCTTGCTTCATGACCGTTGTAATAGCGTTCCCAGATCAGTTTACCGTGGCGCAGCAGCAGGAAGCTGTGCATTTTAGGAAACTTGGCTTGAACTTCACGGTCTGCCTGATCAAGTAAGGAGGCATTGATGCCCTCCTCTTCACAAGTTCCTATGTTCAGGGCAGACATACGGGCAACAGGTGCAGTGAACAGCGGAGCATAGCGGCTCATCCTTTTCCCTCCTTGTTATGTTTATTTATTTTACCCCAAACACATACACTCCAAAAACCGATAAATAAGGTATACCCTCTGTGCAACAGCTGATGTAGTACCCCAAATGACATGATGCGTAAAAGATAGGTAAAATCAATGTAAATTTACTGGAAAGCTGAAAGCTGTATCTGAATATGTTATAATGGGGTAGTGATTCAGCCAAAAGAAAATCGGTTAATACAAGTGTCAGGTACATGCCTGCCTAAGGCGTTCCCGACCTAAGCTGCAATTAGACATACTACTTCACTGCATAAGGACATCAATACTTTTCGGCATTCTCTTCAACGGAGCACTTATTTTCAACGTTTTGGGAGGGAGTTACATGGCAACGAAAGGTCACAATGAAGTAAAGGAAAGTCTGCGGGAAATGACTCGAATTTTCCGGCCTAAGGATCCCAAAAAATTTGTAAAGGAATATGTGCGAAAATACCGGATTACAGGAGGGTATGAGGAAGAGTTGACCATGGTGGTGGAAAACGAACTCGGTCGCATAAATTCTTCAGTATCTTAAAGGGTTCGATTACCCGAAAAACTAGAAATACGACTTTTATAAACCGTCTATCCACAGAGGAGACGGTTTTTTTGTGTCTGCCCTGCATACAATGGGATAGGTTTAGTGTATTTGTATGCTCAAAGGAGGCGGATTCCAATAGAGATAGCGATACGAACACCGGAGGAAATCGGCTACATGAGGGAGGCCGGGCGTATTTTAGCAGATTGTCATCGTACGCTGGAAAGTCGTATTCTTCCGGGAATCACAACGCTTGAAATCGACGCTTGGGTGGAGCAGTTTTTAAACAAGCGCGGAGCCACGCCTGAACAAAAGGGCTATAAAGGTTTCCCTTATGCCACCTGCGCTTCGGTCAATGAGGTGGTGTGCCATGGTTTTCCCTCGGAGCGGGTGCTTCATGATGGGGATATTGTGACCATCGACATTGTGGTTAACAAGAACGGTTGGCTGGCTGACCGAGGATGGACCTATGCGGTAGGTAACATTAGCCGCCCGGTAGCGAGACTGTTGCGGCAGACCCATAAGGCACTGATGGGCGGTATAGAGGTTGCCCGCCCGGGGAGGACATTGGGGGATATCGGGCATGCTGTGGAAAAAGCGGCAGGCTGGCGGCGGTTCGGCAACGTCAAGCCTCTGATCGGGCATGGCATTGGCCGCCAAATGCATGAGCCGCCAGAGGTTCTGCACTACGGTCGTCCCAAAACGGGATTACCCCTGCGCGAAGGGATGGTGATTACCATCGAGCCGGTATTTACCCTAGGAACCGAGGGGGCCGTGCTCTGGGGGGACGATGGCTGGACCATCAGCACAGCAGACGGCAGTTGGGGAGCCCAATACGAGCACACGATTGCGATTACAAAGAACGGCCCTTATATTTTGACCTCGTAAAAGCGAGTTGTGCCATAGGGAGTCAATGTGCGGGTCCTTTGCATAAGGCTCTCTAGGTAAGTTTTTTTCAGGATGATGCATTCATCGGAAACAGCCATCACAATTCCCGCCACTTTGCCGTCCAGTCCTGGAAAAAAGCAGATACAGAGAATAAGCGCGAGAATTGCAAAGCTACAGAAAACAGCCTACCGATAAAGATAGGTTTGGTAGCATCACGATAATACGTATGGACGAGCTGAATGTCATCCATGCCGTTCGGTGCTTGTTAATAATAAGTCCCTGATATATGTTACGGACAGCTACCCATATGTATAGTAAAGTAAGAACCTGAAATACGTTCTTGGTAGGTTCGATCAATTCGGGGACACACCAAATACATATTGAAAGACCAGATTGCCTACGGGCGTCAACCCGATACTCCAGCCTATGATCAATACAGCTACAGCCACGAACGTACATAAAATGAAACAATTTTATTCAAGTCGAATCCTTCAGGAATGAATAGCAGTGAACATTTTTATTATAGATCAAGATTCGGATCGTCGGTATATGGAAAGTATAATATTGGAAACTAGGAGTGGAACTCACATGATCATCAGGGAAGCAACGATATCAGATGCCGAGGGCATCGCCAAGGTGCACGTAGATTGCTGGAGGACGACGTACAAAGAAATAATGCCTGCCCAGGTTCTGGAACAGCTTTCCTATGAGCAAAGAACAAAACTGTGGAATGCGAATCTATCCAGTGAAGACGGTCATCGGGTATATGTTGCTGAAAATGAGAAGGGGGAAATCATCGGATTTGTGAGTGGGGGTCCGGAAAAGTCAGGTGAATATCCCCCGTATGGGGGAGAAATAACGGCAATTTACGTTTTGAGTGAATACCATAGTTTAGGCTTGGGGAAGAGACTATTTTTACGTCTGCTTCAACATTTCAATAGTATGGATATTCACTCTGTGATCGTATGGGTGCTAGCAGATAATCCAGCATGTACCTTTTATGAAAGGTTGGGAGCCAAACTTATAGTAGAACAACATATTATAAGTTTGGGTGGCAAAAATCTGAACATGGTGGCTTACGGTTGGATACTATTCGGATAGAATACGCTTTTGTCCTTCCAAGGCACGAATGGGTGCGATATTTTGCGTAAATTCCAACGTTCCCAGATAGCGGCCCTCTGCATCATGGATGGCAAAATAACGAATGTAGACAAATTTATCCTTGATTGGAATCCAAAAATCTTCAACATCCTTGCGGCCTGCCTTAAAATCTTCCAGCAGCTTCTCAACGACATGCACGCTTTGGGGTGGGTGGCAATTCTGTACGGTACGACCAATGACGGCTTTCGTGCGCGCGAAGATTCGTTCCTTACCATGGGAAAAATAGCGAACAACATCATTTTCATCGATAAAGGTCAGGTCAACAGGTAGATGGTTCAACAGCAGTTCCAATTGTTGTACGGATACAATCCCTGTCTCGAATCGCACGAAGCCTTGCGGTGTTCCTGATGTGCCTTCCGTTTGCTCAAGGGCTTCTGCAGGCTCCTCTGCCCGTTCGGGTATCCATTCGCGTTCGGGGGCGGTCAGGCAGAATCCAATTTCCTCGCTTTCCCGGGCTATTTTCAGCCATTCATCCTCTGTCAGCTTACTGAGTGCCATCGGCAGCAAAATATTCTCTTCCTTGAATATCATTTCATTTACTTCACTCATGATATGGGCAAGCGCCTTCCCAATCTGTTCACGATCCCCGTTATATTCGGCGAGCAGACTCTTCGCTTCCTTAATCGCGGCACGAATGCCGTCGTCCACACCCCACATGACTTTGGTCGGGCCAAAAATTCCATAGCGTTCTAGATAAGGAAAGACCAAATTTTCTTTACGACTGTAGTGCTTGTCGAGGTCCATTAGCAGACTTAAATCCTCAAGCAGCTTGTAAATAACCTTGGGACTGTCCTCCTTTTGAAATTGCTCTGCATGCAATGCCAACTTAAAGTTGACCAGTCGTTCGATCTCCCGATTTTCCAGCTTGAATGTGTGGACAGGATGTCCCGGTTGTTCCTCCGGTCCTGAAGGACGGTGAATATCCTCAATGGAGCCCTTGAAGATCGAAGTATGCACGGAACAGAGCCGCTGAACTTCCGATACGGGAATTCCCTCCTCGGTCATCAGTGCGTGCTCCATAGCTGAAATTTCCGCCACACTTACTCCGCCAACAGCCTCTGCAAAACGCGCTTTCACCTCTTCGACGCTTTTCCCGGCATGTAATTCTTTTATAATTTCCTTCAGTGTTCGTTGACGTTCCGTTAATTCCTGTGCTGTATGTTCACGGTTGTTAATTAGCTCGCTCATGATCGTTAGCTCCTTTATTTTTGAATGGTAAAACCATATTGCAAAAACGTGCGTTCCACGGTTCCCATAGCTACTTTTTTCAATGCAATACCTTTGGACAATGTCATAAAACGACCTGCGGTTTGTAACATGCCAGGCTTGGCGATATCATGAAAACCCAGCTCTACCATAATGTCCTTCACTTCGGGATAACGGTTAACAAGGTTAAAAATCGGTTCATCCCAGTGCAGTATCTTATCCATTTGTTCATCCCCTTGATTGAGAACGTTTATCATTTACAGAGTATCATAGGTCCTGACGAGCTATTGTGATTGTACGCACAATTTACATTCAGGTATTGACAGTTGTAATTCATGGTTTATATACTGTGTATAAAGATATATACAGTAATAACACTGATTACTTTAATAATAACTTCGTATGAAGAGAGAACGAGGTCGTCATTACAGGCAGTGCAGAAGGGATCAGGATAAGAAAATGACAATCATCAAGCAGGCATGGAAGATTACCCGGCAGGATTTTCGCAACAATCCATATGTTATGCTGTGGACATTGCTGTTTATTGCGTATTTGGGATTTACCATGAGTTTTGCTGTAAGTGTGCATTGGGATGAACGTGGAAACTTGAGTCCGGTAGCCGATTTTATCATGCTGGTGTTGATTCCGTTTCTCGGATACATTTATAACCGCCGTGCATTTAAATATCTTCAGGAAGATTCCTATACGCATATGCTAGCCTTTTTCCGCACCTTGCCTATACCGATGAATGCGGTGATTATGAGTCGAATTCAACAGGCGCTTTTGGCGTTTGTTGTGAATAGTGTGATATTTTTCACTCTCTTGTTTACGTTGTCAGCTACGTTTCGGGTATATGCCAGTACAGGTTTCTTTGTATCGTTTGCACTTACCTGGATAGGCTACGGAATGCTGATTCAAGCCATTTATATTCATTTGGAATTTCTTAAAAAAGGTAAATCCTACTTTTGGCTATCCATTGTCATCATGCTAATTTGTGGGATAGTTACGATTATAGTTCGAGTATGTGGGGCCAATCTGGTATCGATAACGGCATTTTACAGCAAGGAATGGCAGCTGTTGTCTCCGGTGATGTGGGGAGCGCTGCTGGCAGGAGCTCTGGGTATGTGGATGTCCTACAGGGTGACACAGCGTAAGCTTATGAAACGGGATTTAACTTAGCGGTATGTGTACAAAGATAGATAAAAAGGGGGGAGAAGCAGGTGAATATACCAGTGCAAATTGATGAGAATAGCGCGGAACCGCTGTATGCGCAGATTGAAAAGCAACTTCGCTCACTCATCGTAACCGGACAGATTGCAGCGGGAACGCTGCTTCCCTCCATTCGGGAGTTCGCAGGGACGCTCCGCTGCAGCGTCATCACCGTCCGGCGGGTCTATCAGGATTTGGAGAACGAAGGTTTGCTTCGTACCCGGCAGGGAACGGGCACCTTCGTAGCTCTGGTCGAAGACGATAAGCGCTCAGGTTACCGCCTTAAAGCAGTGACCGAGGCGTTGGAAACGGCGATTGACACAGGCATCGCTGTACAGATGACAGAACAGGAATTGTTGGAGCTTTTCGCAGAAATGGTGAAGAGAAGGTATGAAGTCCAAGTGAAGGAGTGACGCCCGTGAAAAACGATGTAAACCATCATGTGGAAGTTCCTATGGGGATACAGATAAAAACACCCATTATTGAGATGAGCCAAGTCTATAAAACTCGAGGTAACCGGGAAATTGGACCGATTAATCTAACCATTGAACCGGGATATGTAGTCGCTTTGGCTGGACATAACGGATCGGGCAAAAGTACATTGATTCATCTGCTGACTCAGCTTATCCACCCGGATTCCGGTGAAATACGTTGGTTCGGTCAAGCGTATCCGGACGGCATGCCGGCAGATACACGACAATGGGTTGGGTATATGTCAGAGCAGCCGACCCGTGAGGAAGATCGACTCACAGCAGAAGCAGCAGCGGCGTTTCGAGCCTTGTGGTATCCCGGCTGGGATGAAACACGTTTTCAGCGTCTGATGGAACGATTTCAGGTTCCTCAGCATACGAAATTATCGCGCATGTCCAAGGGAGAGCGCCGTAAGTTTGAACTGGCTGCAGCCTTGGCGCCTCACCCTCGTTTGTTGCTGCTGGATGAGCCTTCGTCGGGTTTAGACCCTTTTGCCTGGAAAATCATGCTGGAGGAACTGCGGGATTGTATGGAGAACGGCAAAACGACGGTCATTATTGCCACTCATATCATAGACGAGATTAAGCGTTTGGCGGATTATATTGTCCTGATGCATGATGGCAGGCTGCTCGGCAAGCTGGAAAAAGACCATTTGCTCGAAAATAGCAAAGAAATGTGGTTTGAAGGCACACCGGAGGAGGCATCGGAACTTCCGGGTGTTGTAGAGATGGAGAGCGAAGGCGGATTGCAGCGAATTGTAACGTTGGCAGCCGGAGAGACCAGCGCCATCTTGGAACAAGCGGGCATCCGCCCCATCCGTGTGCGGCGTTTGGAACTGGATGATATTTTAGTACATTGGTCTGCGGGACAACTATCAGAAGATGCGGAGACATACACGCAGAAAAAAGGAGCGGAGTAATCATGAACATGCTGGAATTGAAAGAGGTCGTGAAGCAATATGGGAACCACACGGCGGTGAACGGAATTTCGCTGAATGTGAACGGTGGGGAGATTTACGGACTACTGGGAGGCAATGGAGCAGGCAAAACGACAACGATGCGCATGGTGCTCGGTCTGATTTACCCTGATGGAGGTAACATTCAATATGAGGGCAAGCCCTACAGCAAGGAGCTTCAGCGGACGATGGGCTATTTGCCCGAGGAGCGAGGGTTGTACCCCAAGGTGAAGGTGAGCGAGCAAATTAACTATTTGGGCAGGTTGCGCGGAATGTCGGCTAAGGAGGCGGACAAAAGTCTACGCTACTGGCTGGAGCGCTTTGGAGTGCCCGAATATTACGACAAGCGGATTGAGGAGCTATCCAAGGGAAATCAGCAGAAAATGGGCTTTATTGCCGCCGTTGTGCATCGCCCGACGCTGCTCATTTTGGATGAGGCCTTTAGTGGGCTTGATCCGGTAAACGTTGAATTGCTTAAGGATACGGTAAAAGAGCTGCGGGACGATGGGGCTGCGATTTTATTCTCGACCCACCGCATGGAGCATGTGGAGGAACTGTGCCGCCATATTACGATTTTGCATCGCTCAAATACAGTTGTGCAGGGAAGTGTGCAGGAGATTAAGGGCCGTTACCCGCGTGAAAAAGTTCGTCTCATCACTACAGGTGAAGTGAACGGACTGGAACAGCTGCCCGGCGTGCGCCGTGTAGAGCCTATGGATCGCGGCTGGATGCTGCATATTGAGCAGCCGAATGCGGCGAAGTTGGTATTACAAACGGCGTTGGAGCAAACGGATGTAGAGCATTTTGAGATCAAGGAACCTACGCTGAACGAGATTTTCATAAGAGAGGTGGGTGATTCCCATGAATAGACTGGGTACGGTAATCGGTTTTACGTTTCGTCAGAAGGCGAGAACCAAATCTTTTATCATTACAACGCTGGTACTGGCCTTGCTCATTACGCTTGGTATGAATCTGCCATATTTGATTTCTTTGTTTAAAGCAGATGGGACAGGAGGTTCGGGCACGACGGCAGCCGAGCATCATCGCTTGGGACTGATTGCCGGGAGCCGGATAGAAGTGGCGAATCAACTGGAGAAATTCACCAAGGAGCAATCCAACCCGGCAGCCATCTGGAAGCGTTATGACAACGTACAAACACCAGCCATGCAGCAAGCCTTGAAAAATGGGGAGCTGCAAGGTTACGTACAGTTCACGGAGCCTACCGACAAGGGAGACACGTTTCCTAAAGTGGAATATGTCTCTGTAGAAAAAGAGCCATCTCCTGCTGTAATTACATTGTTGCAGACGGGACTTCAGGAAGCTAAAGTCAAGGCCATTATGGGCAGCAATGCATTGACCAGCGATCAAATTCGCGAAATTAGCACACCTGTAATGGTGGATAGCAGGGAAGTAGACGGTCCGTCTGAGGCAGGGGGAGCCGTGGGGACAGAGAAAAAAGAGACCTCTATGATTAACTATGGTTTGGTCTACGTACTGATGATTTTATTCTTCACCTCCTCCATGATGACGGGGAATATGATTGCTGCAGAGGTGACATCGGAAAAAAGCTCACGTATCATGGAGATTCTCATCACAAGCGTCTCACCGTTGACCCAGATGTTCGGAAAAATTATCGGCATTTTCCTGGTCGGCCTGCTGCAAATTGCTGTCTTTGCAGCCGTTGTATGTGCCAACCTTATGCTGCCGCATAATAATGTCATTCTTAGCTCAGCGGGGCTGGATCTGTCGCAACTGAATATCGCGGTGTTGGGTTATGGTCTGGTATTCTACATCCTCGGCTACTTTCTCTACGCAGTACTGTTCGCCGCGGTGGGCTCCATTGTTAGCCGTACCGAGGAGTTGGGACAGGCGATCATGCCGATTACCGTGCTGTCACTAGCAGCCTTTTATATCGGTATCTTCAATATCGCCGCATCTGATACGATTTTCGTAAAGGTTGCCGGGTACATCCCATTTTTCTCGCCAACCGTCATGCTGTTGCGGATTGGTCTGGAACGGGCGAGCCTGCTGGAAATCTGGCTGTCACTTGGTATTCTGGTCGCCTCCATTTTGCTGTTCGGTTGGCTGGCCGCCAAGATCTACCGTACGGGTGTCTTAATGTATGGTAAACGTCCTTCGTTCAAAGAGTTAAGAAAAGCTATGAAGGCTTACAAGATTTAAATTTTTAGCAATACATGTGAGTGTGTGGTGTCATAATTAATGAGAATGTATTCATAATTAATGAGAAAAAAATTTCATAATTGATGAGAAATGAATATTTATACACTAGTATACATCGGTGGAGTTATTGTATGGTGTCCGAATATAAGAAGATGGCGAAGAAATAAACTATTTGAGGGGAATGATTTAAAATGACAAAAGAAAAGGATTAGTACTGTAAAAATAAAGTAATAGACTGGAGTCGTTGACTTAACAACGTTTTCGAATTGAAGAACCGTCAACTTTTGAGAAATAAGTTTTAGACTAATCCATTAAATGAAACAGCGGCAGAACAAGACCTGATAAATAAGGTCTTAGACTGCCGCTGTTGTTGTTAAACTAACGTTTCCCGTTAGTCTAACATTACATATTTAACTATTTATAAAGTTTTTTAAATCATTTTCTATAAAGTGATTTGGTTTCCATCCTTTTATTAGCTTATCTACTAAAAATGTATCTACCGCACTCAATGAAATTCCTAATAAAGTGCCAGCTCCTGAGCCACCTACTGTATTAAGTAAACCTGCACCTGTAAACAGCCCAACCTGATTGTTTTAGATGGTAATTTCTCAGCCCAAGTATTTGCATTATTAGCATTAAAGTATTCCTGTATTAAATTAGCTTCTGGGGGTAAATCACCAATAAACTCCTTGAATTTTCTACTATTTTCATATATAGATATATACTCTGAAAAAGTCTTTTCCCCGGAATTCAAAACTCCTCTAACATTTCCAGTTTTCAGTACAAAATTATTAAATGTTTCTATACTATTACTTCCACTAACGATTTTGTTATAAAGGGAATCAAATCTGTTCGCAATTAAGATAGAAGATGATGGGCTTAATTGGAAATCCGATGAGTGCTTTGACCATACTTCAAAGCTAGAAAAAGTCGAAAAATAACTTCCTAGAAATGAGAGAGGGTCAATTATCTCTTTACTAATATTATGTTCTAATTCATATCTTTTTAAAAGAGCATCATCTTCTATGATGTGTAATTTTAACTTAATATCTTTTGGAAGTTTCTTTAAAAGTAAAGGATTGGTCTTTATAAGGGAATTTTCTAAGTAATTTATGATTTGTTCTTCAGATTCCATTTCTTCTGCATACTTTTTTGTTGTTTCAAAATAAATATCATCTCTACTCATTAATCTGTAAAGTTTTCTTGCCAAAGGTAAGTCTGTAAAATGCCCATTAGGACTATTCAACCCACCTTTTTCCCACAAGTAATCTAAGTATGGGTCTACATCATCTTCATCCATTGAGGTAAACATTATTTCTGTTTTATCATCGTGGTGGAAAGTTCTAGTAACTGGTACAACCCAGAAATAAACTAATTCAATATTTTCTTTGTGTTCTTCTAAAAATGGAATAAATTCAGCAGGATGGACTTGTGAAAACAAACGATTTAACAGATTCTCATTGACGATTATTTTTACCTTATCATAAAAAATTGCTTTCTCTGCTATTGTCCCTAAATCGCAATCACTAGAAACACATATACTTTCAAACATTACAGCAACCTCCATATAATCCACATGGTATAATCTACCATTACTAATCTGCTGCATTAATTCAAGTACATTTATTCACAATCCATATAGTAATTTTAACATAAAGACTCAATAATAAATCACTCCCCCCTTATGAGGGATCAATATTTTTTACAATGCTACAAACATACTAGTTATTGAAATCTCATGGTTAACCTATCTGTCCGTTAGCTTAATGAAGCATCGTCAGTCTCTCTATTTTCTCAGTCTACAACTTTATTTGCTGAGTCTAACACTTTATTTTTTAGTCTAGAACGTTATTTTCTCCTGACAATTAAAATGCGCTGATGTTATTGAGTATTGTGGTACTACTGATTCTTTGGGATGGCTAATGAGTACAACAGGTTCAATACTAAAAGAAGCCAGGAGAATGATGGGCTCGGAGTCTTAAGTAGGATAAGAAAGTAAATAATATGTAATTTCTCCGAATAGGTAGGTTCAATTGCGAACCTACCTTTTTTCATTGAATACAGTTATAGCTATTTCTATAAATAAAAAAATTATTTGTATTATGCGACATAAGGACAATTTATTTTTAAATATATCTTTTAAGAAAATCTAATATAAACGTATTATTTATATCAGATTCATTTAAGTATAAACTGCTACTTATAAGCCTAACTTTACGCAAATGCAATAATTAGAAAGGAGATAGGGCTGAATTGTGAAGAGGTTTTTCGTCTTTTTAAAAATGAGATCTACGCTAAATGCTTCTCTTAACTCATTTTAATTTAGTTACCAAAATACCTTCTACAGTTCGGGCGCTTACTCATCTGAAAAATTCATTACACATCAAAACTTAATTAACGCGAAAAACATAACTTATTTGGAGGAATATCATTGAAAATCAAAGTGCTGATTCAATTTCTTATTTATTTATGTCTATATTGTAATGATAGAAGTACACTATGGTTATTAACTATAAGGAGCAAAAAAATAAAACATAAGAATGTGAGAAAGATTAATTTTTTAGTTTTGCTATCTCTCTCATTCATACTACCTTGGTATCTGAAAATCTTATTCATCTTACCTTGCTTAAAAATAACAGTGTATATGCTCTGAATAAAAATGGTTCCCTGTATCTTTGTTACATACAACTTGATTAGGAAGACTTCGTGGAGCCTCTATGAACGATGCATGTCTCAAGATGAATGGTCTCATTCCGTCGATCCGGCTGCTCCAATCGAGCCAACAAGGACTCAACGACGCGTGTACCGAGTCCGTACGGATAAGTATGTACGGTCGTGAGCGGAGGATCGATAATCTTGGCATTAGCAATATCGTCAAAACCTGTTACCTCGATTTGTCCAGGAACATCGATGTGCAGCTCCTTTAGCGCACGAATAACCGAAATTCCAATATCATCGTTGGCACAAACAAATGCTGTCGGAAGCTTTGGAAGCTGCTTCAACTGTTCAAGCATCCACTCAACAGATAGATAAGGATTGTTGTCCTCAAGCTTGATGCTGAACGTCTCTCCAGATGAAGCGCGATGCATCCGGAGGGCTTGATCGTAACCAAGCCAACGCTCATAGAAGCTTCGACAGTGATTGTGGTCTCCGATAAATCCAATCTCCGAATGGCCGCGTCCAATGAGAGAACGAGTAAGATTGTATGTCGTGCGGTGATTCTCCATCAAGAGGATGTCGAATTTGTGTGGAGAGTTCAACGACTCTGGCAAAAAATCGATAAATACCGTTGGAATGCCCGTGTTTAGAATAGTTTCAATATAGGCTTCTTGGAAGATCTCAATACAAACAATTCCGTTCACATTTGATTGGTTAATATTGGAGGGCAGTGTGCATGAATGGATATCCTCAGGATTGACAAGAGATAAGATCAGATTAAAGCCTTCAGCGCGCAGGGAGGTTTCCATTCCTTTAATCGTTTCAGAGTAGAAGCTGATGGCGTTAATGTCCCCTCGTGTAAGAAGAGCAATATTGCCTCCATTCATAAAACTGTAGTTTTTGTATTTCATCTCCGCTGCTTTTTGGATTACTCTCTTTTTTGTGCCCTCTGGAATTTGCGGATGGTTGTTGAGGGCTTTGGATATGGTATTTCGAGACAGCCCCATTGCATCCGCGATGTCTTGAACCGTTACTTTCTCAGCCATAATAAGCTCCTTTTTATCCTGCTTCATAAAATCTTAAATGATAAACAAAAATTTATTCAAATGTAAATGTGAATGTGGTTTTTAGCTTGAAAACAATTCTTTGATCTTGCATACTTCTAATAAACATTCCCCTCTTATACTACACTACTCTTTGCCTTTTTTGTAGTAAGAGTTAGATAAAAAAGATTCTATACTATTAGGATAAATCGGTGTTCTTCTAAGAAAAGAAAGAGAGCTAGACCCCTTCTCGTGAGGGTTTGCTATCAAGGAAATATATAAACTTAAACAAGTAACAGAGTGAGTGGGATTTTCATTGCTTTTTATTTTTGAAAGCGCTATACTTTTGGTTATATAAATTAATGTTTATAAATATTGATTATAAATGTAAACTTGATGAACAATTAAATGCACAAGTATAAGTATTTTGAGGGTAAGGATGGAGGTAAACTAAAATGAGCTCTGTATAACCGGCTGTGATTTTATTGAGCTTTTCCGCCGGATAGCCAAATTACAGATTCGCTACACAACTCCTAAGACGGGGTCGAAAATTACAAACACTGAGTATTCTGCGGCGGGTCTTGCCGTTCCCGTTGGCTGGGAAACCGATGTCAATGCAGCAGTTTATAGCGAGATTTAAATGGGGTGCTGCGTAAGGATTCCTACTGCTTGTAATATATCGTAGGTACGGGGAGGCGGTGTTAGTGTTTATTCGGAAGGTGGAATTATACATATACTTGTATATCCGAAGAGTGGACAAATGCTGACCGGACGGCATTCTGAAGATGAATTCGTTAACATAGGGACGCCTTGAAGGCCATTGAAGCCAGATGAGAAAAAGGACCACGAGCTGCCGTTGAACCATATCGCATTAGATATGGAAGCCTTCTATATTGCTGGTCCATAAACCCGTGTCATTTTACTTTTGTCAACTCACAAAATTTTTTGGGCGGCGTTATGCAGCTGCTGCTGATTTTCCCGCTGAACCGGTAGGTTGTGCTCCGGAACCTGAACGGTTATTTCAATTTAAGTGCCATCTTGGAGCATAAGGATGAGTATAGTGTTCCACCGGGCTCGGATATTATTGAAAATTAACAAAAAGGGAAAGAGAGAGGGGAGTCGGAGTTTGAACATTCCCAATAGTCTCGTTCAAATCCTAAAATAGAAATCACAAGTTCAAGCTCTATATATTTTATAACAAATTTAATATGCTATCCCGGCCAGTTACTGTGCTGTAACTGGCCGCCTTCTACTTTTTTGGTAGAAGATGATTATTCCGTAGAGTAGAAATGGAGGGTAATCGATGAAAAAGAAATTCAAAGCTGTGCTGCACATCCTCATGGTGATGGCTATTATTATGACTTCATCTGGAGTTTACGCCGCTAGTCCTGATACCGGCTGGGCTGCACGGGCGGAAGGTAACACAGGAAAATCGGAAAAGGAGGGTCTTTCTATTTTTGAAAACGTTATAAATCTAAATACAAATTTGACAGGATGGCAGGTAAAAGGAAATGGCAAGTGGGGAGATGCCGCAGAAGGGCTCCTGCTGACATCTGATCCGCAGGAGGACGTGATGGCCATCTCAGAAACAATAGCAGATGATTTCCTGTATGAAGCCGATGTTATGATCAAGGATATGCAAGCGGATGCTTCTTTGCTCTTCCGTTCCAATGAAGACGGATTGAATTCGTATATGCTTCAAATTGCACCGCAGTCCGGTATTATCCGTTTAAAAGATGCGGGCAGTGGAGCAGGTAAATTAAATGAAGAGCATCCGGTTTCGCTCAAGAAAGGGGAGATCTATCATCTCAAGGTAAAAGCTGAAGGGGCCTCGCTGAAAGTATATTGGGGAACTCAATATAAGCCTGTGATTGATGTTCAAGACAGTTCATACCGATCTGGCCGCCTTGGACTTCACGTCTGGGATGGGTCAGCCTTGTTCCAAAACATAACCGTTAGCGATCTGAAAGGGAATCTGGGTTTGGTACTTGTGAAAAAAGGACAGTGGCAGCCTGACCTCAGCGGCCAAAAAGGAACGTCTGTGAACCAGAGCAAGGCTCAGCAAATCTATAGCAGGCAAGCTGCTGACTTTGTATATGAAGGAACAATCGTTTTCCGCTCCGATGCTGCTGCCGCTCTAGCTTTCCGGTCCTCTACCGATGGAACACGTGGATATGAAGCTACTCTGGTGAAGGAAGGAGAGCAGGTCCGCGTATCGCTGACGAAAGCGGATGGAACTGCAATTGCAGGCTCAGAGCGACCTTATCCGAGCTTAGCGGGGGCGAAGCATTATGTGGAAGTAAAGGCAATGGGTAACCGGATTCAAGTTTTCGTGGACGGTTATACTCCACCAGCAATCGATGTAACGGATCATTCGTATTCAACAGGAAACGCCGGTCTTGTTGTGAAAAAGGGAAGCGCTTACTTTCAGGATGCTTATGTCACGGAGTCTAATAATTATTATACTGAAACCTATCGTCCCCAGTATCATTATACACCGATCCGTGGGTACGCCAGTGACCCGAACGGGTTGGTCTATTTCGAAGGTGAATACCATCTTTTCCATCAGGATGGAGGCACATGGGCCCATGCCGTCAGCAAGGATATGCTGAGCTGGAAACGTCTGCCGATTGCACTTCCGTGGAATGATTACGGGCATATCTGGTCCGGATCTGCTGTGGCGGATGTAACGAATACTTCAGGCTTATTTACGGATTCGGGCGGCAAAGGTCTGATCGCCTATTATACTTCCTATAACCCAGATGGTCCTAATGGCAACCAGCGCATTGGCCTTGCTTACAGCAAGGATCAGGGGCGTACGTGGCATTATGCCAAGAATCGTCCGATCGTGGTTGAGAACCCCGGCAAGAACGGGGAAGAACCGGGGGGATGGGATTTCCGCGACCCTAAGGTGATTCGCGATGACGAGCATAATCGCTGGGTCATGGTAGTGTCCGGTGGTGATCATATCCGGTTCTTTACATCGGCTAATTTGCTGGACTGGACGTTGACCGACAATTGGGGTTATGGAGATTATGTTCGTGGCGGTGTGTGGGAATGCCCTGACCTGTTCCCACTGGTCGTGCAGGAAACGTCAGAGAAGAAGTGGGTTCTCATGATCAGTACAGGGGCGAATTCGGCAACAGGAGGATCGGATTCTGAATATTTTGTGGGAAGTCTGACTGCAGAGGGGAAATTCGTAAATGACAATCCGGCAGGAAAGGTGCTGAGAACGGATTTTGGCAAGGAGTATTATGCATCCATGTCTTTCTCGGACATGACGGATGGGCGCAGAGTGATGTTGGCGTGGATGTCCAACTGGGATTATCCGTTCGCTTTTCCGACTTCGGGCTGGAAGGGGGGACTGACTGTTCCGAGAGAGGTTGCTCTGGTCATGACCCCCGACGGACTCCGTCTCGCCCAGGGTCCGATCAAGGAGATGGAACATCTGCGCAGCAGGCTGTTCTCTGTAACTGACAAGATGATCAATCCATCTTCTCCAAACCTGCTGAAGGGACTTGTTTCTGGAGCATATGAGATTGAAGCCGAACTGGAGATTCCGGCTGGAAGTAACGTAACAGAGTTTGGTTTTAATCTACGTGAAGGTGCGAATCAGAAGACTGTGGTGGGTTATAAGCCAGGCGAAAGTAAATTGTTCGTGGATCGCTCTGCTTCCGGAGCTACGGATTTCTCCAATCTGTTTACCACAAGACATGAAACGGGGATGAAAGCCGAGAACAAGCGGATCCAGATGCGGATTTTGGTGGATGAATCCTCTGTTGAGGTCTTCGCTAATGGAGGCAAGGTGGTTTTCTCCGAGGTCATATTTCCTGATCCGGCCAGTAGGGAGATGAGCTTCTATAATCAGGGTGGCAATGTGAAGATTGTTTCTCTGTCGGTAAACAAGCTTGGATCAGTGTGGAATTCGGATAACGATTCGCCACTACGGATTGCAATGGACACGGGTGACCGTGAACTAGGGATAGGGCAAAGCGAAACGCTGCGGGCGGCAGTGGAGAATGGGCCTGGCAATGGTGTTCACCCGCTGGAGTGGAAATCCAGTAATGCCAAGGTGGTAGGCATAAAGGGAGCCGGCGCTTCTCAGGCAACTCTTATGGCCAAAAAAGAGGGCGAGTCCGTCATTACTGTATCCACCCCGAATGGAAAGGCATCCGCCAGCCTTCTTGTAAAAGTCTCTGGCGGCGAGTTTCATACCAGTCTCAGCGGCTGGACCCCAGATCCGTCAATGGCTTCATGGGTACTCAGCAAGGATGGAATTCGTGGAAGATACTCAAGCGACGCGAATTATATGGCCCAGGAGCAGGCTGGGGATTTTACTTATGAAGCTGAACTGAAGCTTGGCACGTCCGGCGGGGCTGGTTCACTTCTGTTCCGTGCAAGCGAGGATGGGCACAGCGGCTACTACCTGAATCTAGATCCTAACATGAAGTCTATTCGCCTGTTCTACAAAATAGATGGACGATTCGAGGAACGACAGGTTCTGGCGAAAGTCCCGGCCTTCATCCAGCGAGGCCAAACCTATAAAATAAAGATTCAAGCGGAAGGCCCGCATATCGTGGTACATATGGGAGGACTGAAAATAATGGATCTGAAGGATGGGACCTTTGCCGAAGGTCATTTCGGACTTCATGTCTTTGGCGGCTCTGTCTCTTATCAGAATGTAAATGTGACAGGAGGGAAACCGGCCAAGTTGAGGGTATCAAGCCTCGTGAACGTAGCATTCCAAAAATCCATATATACAGCCCGCCTGGCAAATGGCGAAGCAGTTAGTGTACAGGATGCAAATGAAGCCTCGGATCAAAAATGGGTGTTTGTGCCGACCGGAGATGATGCAGGTTCCTATTCCATCCGAACGACCTCCGGACAGGCGCTGGATCTGGACGCGGAGCACAATAAAATTCAGCTCTATTCTTATTTGGGCTACAATAATCAGCGGTGGATTGTCCACAAAAATAGGGATGGTTCGGTTGTCATTATCTCAGTTTATCATAATAGGGCTTTGACCATATCCGAGGATGGTTCAAAGCTTACGTTAGAGACTCCTCCAACGGATGAAATGCGACGAAATAGGTGGAAAGTAAGCTCTGATTTTTAGTTCTATCCTGTAGAAAAGCCCCTTCGCTTGGCGTAGAGGGGCTTTTGGCAAAAGGCGGATTTGTTATTGTGTTCATGCAGCTTCAGCTTACTTCTGTCAGGTTAGGAAAATCAATTTCTTGCTGGCCAGGAAAGCGTCGAGCTTCTTTCGCTTTTCGTATCGCCAGCGAGTGATAGAGACTGAGTGATAGAGACATATGAACAAGACCCGTTGAGATGTCCATGCTGCAAGCACCAGATGTTGCTTGTGGTGATTTGGCATGCCGATTTGGACGGATTTATTATTATGTGCAACGAGAATATAAAAAATCAAAAGAAATGGTGGATAATAAATGATGATAAACCACGAGGCCAAGGGAGCGAATAGGATAAAATGAAATGGATTTGTAGGAGCCAAGGGAAAAGAGCTTTAGGTATGGATAGACTTTGTGTGGAATGTGGGACGGAATCGAATAAACCAAACATAACTTAATGATGGGGACATTATTAATGAATATGGATGATGAGAAATTACTGTAGTGCTTTCAGAATGAGACTTTTCCCCTTGTAAGAAACAATTTTTAGACAGGGGAATGATGTACTTTGAAAATTTCAGATCGAGTATTAAGGCTTTATCTAAATCACACTTACTTGGATTTGTGGCGGGGGCCTTACGGCGGTAAAAAGCACTATGACTAAGACGAAAGCCTCCAAGTGGGGAGTATTATTCTTCTGATGACCATACCTTTGATTATCAGGGCAAAGCTAACCCTCAGGACCATCCGGCAATTTTAAGTCACTTTATCGATTGGGAGTGGTTTTTCTTAGGTTGTGGGAACGATAGAGTCAATGGTTCTTCGGTCTTTGATGAAAGTGTTGAGTTCATTATTTTAGAGTTATAACAAATGGGTAAAAAGAAGCCCATTATCGTCGATACCTTTATGGAACCAGCATTTTTAAGAGGAATTTCGCCTACAACCAGGTTTTCTTTGTGTTTGCCGAAGATGGACTAATTCGATCAGAGTATTTAGATCGAGATCACCTGAGAGGCATGGAGGATTTATTTCCTGTTTTATTTGATCCACAATGTACAAGAAGTGAAACACTAAATACAGTTGTTAAAGCTTCAAATCACTACCTACAATAAGCACAGCAATGTGAATTAAAATGTTTTATGAAAACATCTGAGTCAAATAAAAATGGAATATTATCGGCAATCGAAAATATTTTGGTCTGTCTTAAATACAAGGAGCTACTACATAGGATAGTAGTAGTTTCCTTTTGATTAAACTCCCTTGATATGATTTAGTTTCCTCACTTCACTTTCCAAGGAATAACTAAAAAGGTGCCAGCGACCCTAGGATCGTCGGGACACCTTTGCTGTTCTTACAGTTCGATTTTTGTTTCACCCTGTTGCTCTATAAAATGCTTAACTTCTTCCAACGATGGCAAGGCTGCAATCGCTCCAACTTTAGTGCACACGATAGCGCCGACTTGATTGGCAAGTGTTATAAATTCCTGCTGTTGCTCCCAATCGGAGGTAAATGCCTTGGGCTGACTCAGCTGGCTGATTTGATACAGCATAGCTCCGACGAAGGCATCACCGGCACCGGTAGAATCGATCGATTTAACAGTAATACTGCTGATTAGCGAACGGGAGGTACCGCTTGAGATGAGAGTACCTTCTTTCCCCAAGGTAACTGCCACCGTTTTGGCTCCCAACCCATGCAAAAGATCCAATGAAGCATTGCGGTCAGTCAGCCCCGTAATGATATTTAATTCCTCTTCGCTTACCTTTACGAAATCCGCATTGTGTATTCCTCTTCTGGACAATGTTATAAACTCCTCCAGCCTATCTTTCCAGAGGTCCCCCCGGTAATTGGGATCAAAGGAGGTAAATTGCCCATTGGCTTTCGCTTCGTCCAATAAAGACAAATACGCTTCCCGGAAAGGATCGGCGAGCAAGGCCGTTGCCGAGCCAAAATGCAGAATGGCAGCCTGTCGAGTCCATTCTCTATCAATGTCCTGCAGAGACAGCTGACGGTCAGCTCCGCGGTTGAATACGAAATCTCGTTCGCCGTTAGCGGCAAGGGAAACAAAGGCCAGTGTAGTCGGTGTTTCCGGATCAAAAAGAAGCATGGAAGTATCCACATGCTGCTCCTCCAGCGTTTGCTTCAGGTAGATACCGAAGGGATCAGCACCGATTTTCCCCAAGAATGACGCTTTTCCTCCGAGTTTGGCTACGGCTGCGCTTACATTTGCCGGAGCACCGCCAGCCTGCTTGGAGAAATGCTGACCCTTGGCAAGATTAACATCAATATCCGTGCAGAAAAAATCAATGAGCAACTCGCCCACACAAAGAACCGTTCTGTCATTTTTCACTTTGATTCACCTCTTGGTAGATTTAGTTTAGAACAGGGGTCGAGTCCCGGTATACGATATCCGTTGCAACATGAGTCACTCGGTATGGCATGGTATTGTCTTTGATTCTGGACAATAACATTTCGGCTGAAATAATACCCATCTGACTACTGTAAATATGCACGGTTGTAAGATGAGGCTCGACAACCCGGGATTCCGAAGCATCATCGAACCCGCAGACAGCAACATCTTCTGGGACTTTAATCCCTTTGTTTTTTAAAGATTTGATCACGTTGATGGCAATGAAATCATTGGCGCAAATAAAGACGGAGGGACACTCCCTCAGAGCATCCAACTGCTGTTCCATCCAGTTCTCCTCTATAAAGAAGTTGCGGTCAGGCGCTACAATGCTATGGGCAGGATCTACGGCGATTCCTGCTTCTGCTAAGGCCCTATTAAATCCGGTCCAGCGTTCATTGAAGCTTTTGCAGTGATTGTAATCGCCTACAAAACCGAAGCTTTCATAGCCATGATCGATTAATTTCCGGGTAACACAGTATGTGCTGTGTTCATTTTCCATTAATACCAGATCCGCCTTCAATTCTGGATACATCATATCCGCAGCGCAATCAATAAAAATGGTTGGGATGCAAAGATCTGTGATCAGCTTGCTGTATTCCTTGCTGAACATTTCGATGCAGAAAATGCCAGCCACATTCGAAGGTTCAAAATTGCCGGGTAGGGTCATCGAATTGATATCATTCTCACGGACAAAATAAATGGATAAAGTATAGCCCTGTTTGCTGATTTCCTTCTCCAGTCCGCTGATCAACAAAGATCCAAAGTGTGAGCTATTAGGAAGATTACAGGTCAAAAGTGCGATATTGCCTTGTTTTTCAGAAGCTGTTTCCATATAAGAAAATTGTTTGTATTTAAGCTCCATTGCTTTTTTGACCACCTTGTCCCTAGTAACGGTGGGAATACTCTCCACTCCATTAAGCGCCTTGGATGCAGTGTTTCTGGAAATTCCCAAGGCATCAGCGATATCTTGTATCGTAACCTTTGACTTTCTCGTCATATTGTTCACCTTATTCTCCGAATTAAGATTCTTCATATTTCTAAATATATAGTATTTTCATGTTTTTAACAATGTATTTATTCAAATGAACAATAATGGTTTACGTTTGTTTATTTATATTGTGTATTTTTGATGTATTTTTGCTAAAAACATTATAATTATCTTGAAATACGCTTTTTGAATGAATTTTTCACCCGAATTATATTGACTAATTAAATGTACATCTGATAAATTGTAAGAGTGAAATATGTTCAAATGTAAATTGTAAGCCCATTCATTTTGGGAATGTGTAAAATTCTCGTTCTGTTGGAGGTGTGGATATTACAAGCAAGTATTTGAAAAACATCTTGGTTAATTATGTCAGAGAGATGACATAACATGGCTTATATTTTGTGTCGTATAACAAGCCGTGAACAGTAGGAGGGAAAATATTGGCAAATTCGATCGTTCAAAAAAGGGGATTAAAGGCTTCAGAAACAAAAAAAAGAAACCATTGGTTAAGCTATATGCTTCGAAATTATATATTGTATTTGTTTCTGCTTCCGTCCATAATTCTTACCGTCATTTTCAAGTATGTTCCCATGTACGGCTCGATCATTGCGTTTAAAAATTTCAGCCCAAGAAAAGGCATCCTCGGCAGCGAATGGGTTGGATTTGAACATTTTCAGCGGTTTCTTTCATCACCAAATTTTTATGACATATTAATGAATACGCTTAAATTAAGCGCTTACGGTCTTATTCTCGGCTTCCCAGTACCCATCATTCTGGCCTTAATGCTAAATCTGGTCAGAGGAGCGAAGTTCAAGAAGAATATTCAGCTTATTGTATACGCACCTAACTTCATCTCGGTTGTTGTTGTTGCCGGTATGCTGTTTGTTTTTCTATCGCCAGCTGGAATAGTGAACGCTTTGGTAACAACCTTCACCGGCAAGCCGATTGCTTTTATGACTGATCCTGCCTATTTCCGAACGGTATATATTTTGTCTGGTATATGGCAAACAGCGGGCTGGTCCTCTATCATTTATGTGGCCACCTTAGCCAATGTGGACCCGCAGTTGCATGACGCTGCAACAATTGATGGTGCTTCATTGATGAAGAGAATCTTCCACATTGATCTGCCAGCTCTTAAACCCGTCATGGCCGTCCTGTTCATTCTCGCTGCAGGAGGTATTATGTCGATCGGCTATGAAAAGGCTTACCTAATGCAGACGGCTCTGAACACACCTACCTCGGAAATCATCGCGACTTACGTATACAAGGTGGGGTTGCAATCCGGCGATTATGCTTATTCTACGGCAATCGGGTTGTTCAATTCCGTAATTAATGTATTCCTGTTGATTTTCGTAAATACCGTCGTCAAGAAGCTGAACGAAGGAGAAGGGCTGTATTAAAGAAGGAGGTATTTATGGATATTCATTACACCGGGAAGGACCGGATTCTGCTCATCATCAATTATATTCTACTTGGTTTGTTTGTTCTCGCTATTCTGTTACCGCTGGTTTATGTGGTGCTTTCGTCCTTTTTAACTCCAAATACCCTGATTACCAAAGGGTTTGCCATTACATCATCAGACTGGACACTCACGGGATATGCCAAAATCCTAAGCAACAGTGCCATGATCCGCGGTTTTTTTAATGCTATTTTTTATTCAGCAGCCTTTGCGTTCGCAACCGTATTATTTTCCGTCTTCGCGGCTTACCCGCTTGCGGTTGAAGAGTTGGTAGGGAAACGGTCCATTATGATCTTTTTCCTGATAACGATGTTTTTCGGTGGCGGTCTGATTCCTACCTATCTGGTGATTAAGGATTTAGGCATGTTGAATACGGTCTGGGCCATTATTCTGCCCGGCTCGATCAGCGTATTCAATATTATTCTGGCAAAGACTTATTTCCAGGGACTTCCGAAAGAACTGTTCCAGGCGGCGAGTATAGACGGAGCTTCCGAGCTCAGTATTTTCTTTAAAATCGTCCTGCCGCTTTCCAAGCCTATTATTTTTGTTCTAGCTTTATACGCTTTTGTCGGACAGTGGAATTCTTATTTCGACGCCATGATTTATCTGGATGATCCGAAGCTGTTTCCGCTTCAACTAGTACTGCGCTCCATTTTGATACAGAATCAGGTTCAGCCCGGCATGATTGCCGATGCGATGGCACAAGCGGAGCTTAAGAAATTGTCTGAAATGATTAAGTACTCTGCCATTGTCATATCAAGTTTGCCTTTGATTGTCATGTATCCATTCTTCCAGAAGTATTTCGAAAAGGGTGTCATGGTAGGTTCGATCAAATAACAAATCGGGGGAATAGAGATGAAAAAAACATTACTAACCTTGTCTGTGTTGGCACTTTCTACTTCACTGCTTGCCGGATGCGGCGGTTCGGGCAATAATTCTGCGGCATCCGAAGATTACAAGCTGGAAAATGTTACTCTGCCGCTTAAAGAGAAAGTTACTTTGCATTTTATGACTCAAAGCTCGCCGCTGGCACCTTCCGATCCAAATGAAAAGTTGATTTATAAAAGACTGGAAGAAAAAACAGGGGTGCATATCGATTTTACCAACTTCACCTCCGATTCCTTCATTGAAAAAAGAAACCTTGCTGTTGCCAGTGGAGATCTTCCAGATGCCATACTGGATGCCGGATATTCCGATTACGATTTGTTGAACCTCGGAAAGGATGGAACTATTATCCCTTTAGAGGATTTGATTCAAAAATATATGCCCAATCTGCAGAAGGTATTAAAGGAAGCGCCTGAGTACAGATCCATGATAACCGCACAGGACGGGCACATTTATGCCTTTCCTTGGATTGAAGAACTGGGTTCTGAGAAGGAGAGCATTCATTCTGTAAACGACATGCCATGGATCAATGTGGAGTGGCTGAAAAAGCTGGGACTTAAAATGCCAAAAACCACCGAGGATTTAAAAAAAGTTCTGCTCGCATTTAAAAATGGCGACCCTAACGGAAATGGCCAAGCGGATGAAATCCCGCTGTCCTTTATGCTCAATAACGGCAATGAGGACCTGAATTTTCTGTTCGGATCATTCGGTCTTGGGGACAACGGCGATCATACGGTAGTGACCAATGAGGGGAAAGTGGTCTTCACTGCCGATCAGGACGGTTACAAAGAGGGGATTAAATATCTTAATGAGCTGTATAAACTGAACCTGATCGACGAGGAATCATTCGAGCAGGATTATAACACGTATCTAGCCAAAGGTCAGAGTGAAAGATATGGCCTCTACTTCCAATGGGATAAGGCGAATATTTCAGGAGACAACGATAAATATGAACTGATGAATCCGCTCGCCGGACCAAGCGGTGAAGTCAATGTGACCCGCACGAACAATCTCGGCTTTGACCGGGGGAGAATGGTGATTACCAGTGACAACCAAAATCTCGAGCTTACGGCAAAATGGATTGACCAGCTGTATGATCCTATCCAGTCCGTGCAAGACAACTGGGGTACCTACGGCGACAAAACTCAGCAGAACATTTTTGAATACGATGAAGCGAGTCATATGCTGAAGCATCTTCCGCTTAAGGGAACGGCCCCTGTCGAGCTACGGCAAAAAACGAACATCGGTGGTCCATTAGCAATTCTTGACGAGTATTACGGAACGGTTACGACTAAGCCCGATGATGCAGTGGGACGGCTTAAGCTCATGAAGGAAAGACTCGTTCCTTATATGAAGGCTGACCATAATTTCCCGAAAGTCTTCTTCTCTCTGGAGGATCAGAAGCAGATCTCCACATTGGAAACCGATTTGTTTGCTTACGTTAACCGCAAGCGGGCGGAATGGATCAAGACGGGTAAAGTGGAAGAAGAATGGGCCGAATATAAAGCCGAGCTGTCCAGACTGGGGCTAGATAAATGGCTGGAAATCAAACAGAAAGGCTATGACAGATATCTCAAAGATCAAAGCTGAAACATTTAAATGGTAGTATTTCAAATTCATTTGCAAACGAGCAACTCAAATTATTATGTTAAATACCTTATCAACAATCAAGAGGAGAGCGGATACTATGAAAGAATTAAACCTAACGGACGACTATAGCGGCAGAAAGAGAAAAAGTAACTATAGTGAGACGTACAGGCCTCAATTTCATTATTCACCGGAGAAAAATTGGATGAACGATCCCAACGGCATGGTTTACTTTGAAGGAGAATACCACCTGTTCTACCAGCATACGCCCCATGATACGCAGCCTGATTTTGGCAACATGCATTGGGGGCATGCGGTAAGCAAGGATCTAGTGCATTGGACTGAGCTTCCACCAGCGATTCCACCTGGGGAGGACGGAGCGATCTTCTCGGGGAGTGCGGTGGTGGATAAGAACAATACCAGCGGATTTTTCAAAGAGGAAGGATCAGGATTGGTGGCCATTTATACAAATGAGGGCAACAAGGCTCAGCCTGGAAAACCGCAGGTGCAAAGCATTGCTTACAGCAAGGATAAAGGTCGAACCTGGACAAAATATGAAGGTAACCCGGTTTTATTTCCAACGGACACGCTAGACTTTCGTGATCCGAAGGTGATTTGGCATGATGAATCATCAATGTGGATCATGGTTCTTGCCGTAAGGGACCGTGTAGAATTTTACACATCTCCAAACCTGAAAGAATGGTCTTTTGCAAGCGAATTCGGTTCCGACATTCCACATATACACCGAGGGATATTTGAATGTCCTGATATATTTCGAATCCAAGTGGATGAGGATCCTAATACCACGAAGTGGATTCTGATGCTAAGCGTCGGGGATAGAAATGGTGTGAATCCAGACGATCCGGAACCACCGGCAGGCGGTTCTGGCATGATGTATTTTGTAGGCAACTTTGACGGTAAGTCGTTCACGCCAGATGAAGCGTTGGAATCCATCGATACTATCAAATGGGTAGACTATGGATCAGACTTTTACGCGGCCGTGTCCTGGAATGGCATTTCGAACGAAGACGGACGAAAGATTTGGATCGGCTGGATGAATAATTGGCGTTATGCTACCACGCTTCCTTCAAAGGAATGGCGTGGCAAGACATCAATTCCCCGGGAGCTACAGCTAAGGACTTATCCCGAGGGACTTCGCCTAATCCAAACACCCATAAATGAATTAAGTCAGCTAAGAAAACCGATTTTGTCTCTACAAGACTTGACGATTAAGCCAGATATGAACGTGTTGTCTGATATTTCCGCAGCCAAGGCAGAAATTATTGCAGAATTTGAAATCGGTACTGCTATGGAATTCGGGTTTAAAGTACGGAAGTCCGCCAATCAGGAGACGATCATCGGATATAATATCTCGAATGAGGAATTGTTCGTCGATCGGACGAAGTCGAGCGCCACTGATTTTCATTCAGATTTCACAGCAATACACAAGGCCACTATGAAGCCAGAGCATGAGAGGATACAGTTGAGCATTTATCTGGATTGGTCAAGTGTCGAAGTCTTCGGCAATCATGGAAAAACAATCATTTCAGACATGATTTTCCCGGACTTCGAAAGTAAGGGACTAGAACTCTACGCCATTGGTGGAGAACTGAGGGTCGTGTCGCTTCAGATCAATGATCTGGTAAGCATTTGGGGAAATGAGAATGTTTAGACAGTAGTTATGATTATCATTCCAATTGAAACGTTCTTACAACAGAACCCGTTAAGCAGCGGCTTGATTCGACGAAATGGTTACAGCCCGATTGCTTATATCCGTATCTAAACTGGTCTCCAAAACTAATTAAAGTATTATCTTATGCCTGGACACGTAACCTCCCGTCGGCTCACAACCGTACCGGGGGTTCGTATCCTTAGAAGTTAGCAGAAATCGAAAGACTAACACGGAGAATTTCATAATATAGTTTTACAGTGGTAAGAGGGCGTAAGAATCTTTCCTTGCATCTTACCTATAATAATATGATGATTGACAATAAGATCATATTCTTTTCCCAAGGGGGTACCTAGTTCTTGTTCTCAGTTTGGGACAAGAACTTGCAGTGGTTATGAAGTCGCCAATTTGGCGGCTTTTTGTTTTACAGATAAATGATATTGTCTCGTGTTAAGACAAGGGCAATTAAGCGTTTGAATTAAAATAATGGGGCTGGGTATGCTAAATTAGCAAATATGGAATTTCTTGATTTTCATGAAAGGGTGAGACCGTCATCATTCTGCAAAAGGTACTAACTTATCTTATTAAACCGGATATATGGTTAGGAACTTTTTTCCCATTTGCTCTTCCGTTTGGAGTATCAAGAGTATTTCAATGGTTGCATACAGGGAACGGGAGAAATTTACACTGGTTCAGCTTTGATCAAAAAAAGTTTCATGAAACAAGAAATACCTCAACTAGTCGTTCCTTTTACAGCAGATCTAAATCAAAATTTGCTGGTGATGAAAGAAATCATCGGGCATAACTCAGAGAGCCTCTGAAAAGAAATATTACTAAAGTTGAAACTGAAAGAAACCATCTGGCTAGACGTGAAGTTGAACTGTTGAAAGAGATAGATACTCTTAGAACGCAAAGAACAGAATACAGAAGAAAACTAAGAGCTAGATCCAAAGAGTTTGGGGCAGTTTTACAGTTCAGTCACAATTCCTAAGTTATTAACCCTTCTCGATGAAAGGCCTAAGCTTAGCAATGTGTTTGCATTCTATCAGTTAGATAAACTCAATAGAAGGTACAATAAACTAAAATTAGCAGCTAGAGAGGTATTAAAACAGGAAAGAATAAAAAGACTACGTGATGAAGCTTATAAGGAGAAAATGGCTGCTGGCTATAAAAAAGTTAACGGATATATCGTAAGTGATGAGAGATGACTGGTACCTCTATGATCCAAACAATATTGTATACCTCATAACAGACTCAAAAATTAAATTAATTGAAGATTTACCAGCTACTGCATCTTTGTATTTAATGATGGAACTGCATATGTTTTTTATATCCATTAACCGGCATTTTTTTGCCCTTTTTTGTATCTTTAGGGTTACTCGATGGTAAAATAATGTATACAAGTGGATGTATTTTTATGCATTTAAACAATGTGGATATTCTCATTAATTATGACACCACACAGTGAGTAACGGTAATAATTGAGACTGATTTGGTTGATAACCGAGACATTTTTGGGTATATGTTTGAGACATTTTTAAACCAGTAGAAACAAAGCCCCTTGTTTCTATTGGTTTTTTGTGTTTCTATTTACTCTATATATCCTATAAATGTTAACATATGGTATTATCGATATCGAATCCAAATTACGATCATAATTGATACTTTTCGTAAAGGTGGTTTGGTTATGGATTGGAGAAGTTGGACGTGGAGTTTGGAAGATGAGTTAATAAAATCCCCAAGTGTTGTACAAATCTCTTCAACTGCAATTTTGGAATACATAAGATGAAAACCTGCTTGTTCTCCATGGATTCTCAGGCTACTAAGCCTGCTGCTACGAAGCCTACAGGAAGTAGACGAAAGAGCGCTGCTGATGATAAGAAGACCGAATAAGGAGAGCGTGCCATGGAAGTCCGATCCGGACAATTCGCGTAGCAGCCATTGGCAGAAAAAAAGGGTTGTCCCATAAGTCATAAAAATGACTAGGGACGTCCTGTTCTCCAATTGTAAAACAATAAGAAACCGTTCCTGGGTAAAATGGAGGTACCACCCGACCATTTGAAAGGATATGGTTTCTTTGTACATTCAATATACCATTATGAGATAAAAAGAGGAGTTACGCAGGACTATTCCTCATCCATGTTATGTGGCTTTGTGGCCAGCCCCTCAATTAATGTCTATTAGCTCTTAAACCTTCAATAAATATGCGGTGTAATCCATCAAGAACTCGTTGGCTTGTAAAGCCCTCATCTTGGAGATGGTAATCGATATTGTGAAGCACGGCCAGCAGGGCTTCAATAGTATATGAAATGTCCACCCCGGATACGTCTCCCTGTTCAACGGCCTCATTTAGCAGATTTCTGCTTATATTGCGCATCCATTGACATAACGGGGATTGTAACGGACGATGCCCGGTTGAGGCCCGGCTGACCTCACAGAGCCAAGGAACTTTCGCCTCTAAAAAAGAGACATATCTTACGATTACATGGTAAAGCCGGTCCAAGGCAGCGGTTTCTGGGGATTGATCAAGAAATGCTTGAACTTCATCAAACAAAGGTTGGTATTCTTCATACGCGATCTCCTGACATATGTCGCCCTTATCCGAGTAGCGGCGGTATAGGCTTGCTTGTCCTACTCCAGCAGTCTTCGCAATCTGATGCATATTGACATTGTCAACGCCTTTTTTGATGAAAAGTTCTCTAGCCGCCGCCAAAATTCGTCTTCGGTTTAACTCCTCTCTGGGAATTTTCAGAGAGACAGATTGCGATTCTGAATTCACCATAAACATCTCCCTTCATCATTAATTTAACTGTTATTTAACACGAAAAACGGACAATATGTCCGTTTTTCGTGTATAGGACATGTTGTCCGTCTTCATAATTATAATACATTTCGTGAAAAATTAAAAATACATTCATTTGGGTGACCGATGAGCTTTTTTTATCTCTTGGTATAGTGCTTTTTGTAAATTGGAGGCAAATGCGGTTCAATGCCCGATAGGTCCAGTTCCTTTAAACTTGCGATCGTATGAATAAACTGCTCGTATGCTTTTTTCTTGTCGCTCGTCGTATCTGTTCCGGTTTCGGTTGATGCTCTCCTGCTAACTTCAGAGTTAAGTTGCTTTTGATCCATAGATTACCCTCCATCAAATATAGTCAGGCTTACAAATCCGGATGTCTCTTGTGCCAGTCTGTATTCATTTCATAAGTATTGCCGATACCTAGTACTGTCGCTTCTTCGAAGGGGCGGCCAATCAATTGCATATTAATCGGCAGACCGGAAGGTGAGAAGCCGCAAGGCATGCTCAAGCTAGGCAAGCCAGTCAAATTGGTCGGAACCGTAAATGAGTTCAATCTGAATACACTAGCTTCATCATCTGCACGCGGCGCAGTGATCGGTGTTGCCGGCGTCAACAAGATGTCGATTCCGGACAATGCATTCAAAAAATCATTGACAATTAGTTGCCGGGCCCGCTGAGACTGAAGGTAAATGGAAGCCGGAATATCTCTACTGCTTTCAAGAAACATTCGGACGTCCGGTCCATACTGTTCCAATTCTGTCTCAAGCCACTTCTCGTGGTACGAGTACATTTCCGTCATCATAATGGCCATCGTCGCACTTCTAACATGTTTGATCAGGGGCAGGCTAACTTCGATGATTTCTGCTCCCAGTTCTCGGAATTTATTGATAGCGGCCTTCATCGCAGCTTCCACTTCTGGCATCAAATCCTCGTAATAGTAGCTTGTCGGCAATCCGATACGCACACCCCTGAGACCATTCGGATACATCTTGATACCTGGCGCAGGCAGATCGACAGTCGATTCATCCTTTGGATCGAAGCCAGACATCACATCCAAGCACAGGGACGCATCCATGACACAGCGGGTCAACGGACCCGAGTGGTCCAATGACCAGGCCATTGGAATGATACCATACCGACTGACCCGACCGTACGTCGGCTTCATCCCTACGACACCGCACAAAGCAGCGGGTATGCGGATCGAACCTCCGGTATCCGAGCCTGTGCCCAGATAAGTAAGTCCAGCCGCTAAGGCAGAAGCCGAGCCGCCGCTTGAACCTCCCGTTACAAGTTCAGTGTTCCACGGATTGAGACAAGGACCGAAGTGTGGGCTAGTTGTTGTCAATCCCGCAGCGAACTCGTGAGTCTGTACTTTGCCTAGCAGAACTGTTCCAGCCTCATGTAGCTTAGCTGCAACCGTCGAATCGTAATCGGGGACGAAGCTGTTCAATATTTTTGAACCGGCAGTTGTTCGGATCCCTTTAGTGTAATATAGATCCTTATGAACGATGGGAATCCCGTGAAGGGGCCCTTTGTACCGACCATGCATAATATCGCGTTCCGATTGCTTCGCTTGTTCAAACGCCAGTTCGGACGTTTGGGTAACGAAAACGTTCAGTTTCGGATTCAAACGTTCGATGCGGTGAAGCGCATGTTCTGTAATCTCTACCGGGGATATTTTCCTTGTACGGATCCTCTCGGCCAGCTCATGAATAGCAGCAAAGGACAGTTGGAAATTTAATTTACTCATCTATTCATCCTCCGTATCTTTCGGACATGTCGTAAGTCTACTAAACTAATTACCATAGCTTCCGCTAGGATTTGCTTTTCTTGCGAATAAGTATGTCAGGATTGCCAACAGGGAAATGGTAAAATAAACAACAGAAAAAGGCATCTTTAGATCAATCAGTCGGCCGACCAGCGCAGGGCCGAATGCTCCGCCTAGGAGATAGGCCAGTGTGAAAATACCCATCCCCACACCCAGCTCAGCCGAACGGAGTGTCGTCGAAACTAAATTGCTGCTAGAGGTGAGGACACCGTTGAATCCAATCATAAGGATAATGATCAATAAAGCGTCGATCCATGGCGGCAAATGTACGGATACCCCCAGTAGTATAAATCCGCTGATGACGAGACTTTGCGATATGACAAGCACACGGGAGCTTCCGAAACGATCTGTCCAACTTCCGATCCGGGATCCGAGCAAGGCTGCACAGGCGGCACCGGGAAGCATCAGCAGACCGATTTTACTAGTTGGTAAATGAAAGGAGTTCTTCATCATGACAGGAAGAGTAAAGGTTAACCCCGTGTTGCATACGAAGGTAAGGAATCCAATCCCTAGAATTCGTCGGTAAGGAGCATTTTTCATGAAAGATGCATCGATAAATGGATGTTCTTTTTTCTGAATATGAGTACCGAACCATAGAAGAACTGCTGCTCCTGCAATGAGCATAAACCAATAGTTCGTAACCCCTAGCAATACCAACGCCAGTCCCGCGGAGAACAAAACAGCTCCGAGAAAATCGAATGAACCGCGGTCGTGTTTCTTGTCAGGAACATACTTGAATATCAAAGGGATAACAAATAGGCTCAGACTGGACACGATGAACAAAGCACGCCAGCCAAAGTATTGCTCTACGAAACCGCCGAACACAGGCCCGAAGCCGGAAGCAAAGGCAATTGTGGCGGATAAGGTTCCCAGCACCCGTCCCTTGACTGTAGGCTTAAAATACAGGGTTACTGCCGCATAAGACAGGGGAGAGATGGATGAGGCCCCTGCTGCCTGCAGTAGTCTTCCAATGATGACTTGCAAGTATGAAGCTGCAAAAAAGCCGATCATAGAGCCGAAAGCTAAAAGGATTAAACCAATGACATACAGCTGGCGAAAGGAAAAGGACTCCGTTAACTTGCCGTAAGTACCGGCGCCGATAGCCATCAAAATGCTGTAACCGACCATAACCCAGCTCACCTGCGAGGAGGTCAGGGCAAAGTCAGCGGAAATCGAAGGTATAGACAAATTAAACATGGTCATATTGATGTTTCCGAAAATAATGAGCAAGCAAAGTGTCCCCATTAACTTCCGCTCATTGCCGGATAAAGCCATTGATTGAGTATCCATAGCCTGTCTCTCCATTACAGGAAGTCAGGAAAGGTGCGGCATTTTTGCGCCTGATCTCTATCGTGTCCCAAGAAAACATAGGACGGCCGAACATCCTGAATTAACTCCTGCATGCGAGTAATCGATTTGGCAGCCATCTCTTGATCGAATGTCAAGAACGGTACGCTATTCTCGAAGTTCTCCCGAGTATAAGCAACATCAATTGTCAGTAGCACTGGACCCGACTTTTCCGTTGTGACAAGGACTGATTGATGGCCAGGGGAATGACCCGGAGTGAATAAAATTTGAACCCCCGGAATCAATTCATGGTCACCCTCAATGATTTGATATTGTAAATCGGGCAGCCTGCACTCTAATGGAGAGTAATCCTCATTGTTTATGGCCGCATCATACTCTGCCCTTTGAATAAGGATCGGCGTATTGCGGAAATGCCCGTTTCCCCCAGAATGATCCAAGTGTAAATGGGAGCTAATGACCATTTGAATATCGTCAGGTCGATAACCGACACGCTTTAACACATTTACGATCGAGTCGTCGTCAGACATGTTGGGGACGACGCGCCCTTCACGTCTAGTCCCCTTGTAGTAATCGGGATTGTTGATAAAAGCGTCGGGCATTCCCGTATCGATGAGTATCGGCCCGCTGGTCGTTTCCAATAGAAAAGACCACACAGGCATTCCGACTAATTTCCCGGGGGCAAGGGTTCGATTAACTGCCGATTGATCTAGGAAACATTCACCTACAGGTAAAAAATACAACTTTTTGATATTCATCCCAGTTTCACCCTTCATATTATAAATTCGGACAGTTTGTCCGTTTTGTTTTGATTATATCGGACAAATTGTCCGATGTCAATTTGTCATCGGCGGTTGGGCATCGGCAAAAGCCTTACACCTGCAACAATACGCCAAGCTAAAGAATGTCGCCTAGGTGGAGTGCAAAGAAACAACGGGGCTGCGTTTGTACCAAATGCTAACGAGAGCACGACAGGAGATTACTGTTGTAATCTATAAAAACAAGGATATGCTGAATGCCTGTTTGAAGATAATGGGCTTAAAATGATTGATTGTAGTCAGGAGATAACAATGTTTCGGTTCAGCCATCAATCCGGCGGTAGAGGAGAACATCCGGTTTGAAGTGTTGAGAAATGAATCGGGATTTGAAATTAAGGTTTTTGATCGATTGGTAAAGTTAGATAAGGAACCTTTTTCGACTGTAGATCAAGGGGACTGACCCCATAACGTGAGACAAATCAAAACACCTTCAAGAGAATCAAGCCATGTCGTAAGATATGGAGATAACCTTGGAGGTGTTTTTACGTTGGCAACGAGAGTGAGTTACCCCCTAGAAAAATGCAAGCGATTGAATTGAGATTGGCAAGAGTTCCGGTAAGAGAGGTTATGGAGCAACTGGGAATACGAATAAGACACAGCCAAATCACCAGCTTCACTGACAGCGACATCTGGATTGAGATATTCACTCCGAATAATATTAGGATTTTTAATAGTGTGACATTTTGACACTACTGTATGTGACAGAAAAATACTTAGAATCATAGAGGCAGTTTAACACATTAACAATAAACGAGGAGGGGAGATTTTCATTGTGTATGATAAAAAAATAAAGAGGCGTGAAAGGGGAAACAGGTATGACCTATTTATGAAAAACAAACCAGTAACAAGAGTGTTTTAAGGAAAAGAAGTAATTTCTAGGGTTAACATACATGTGAAAAAAAAGGAATTTACCGTTTGTTAGGACACAATAGCGTTTGTGAAAATAATAATGAGTAAAGATAATTGCAAATCCACTCTTGCCCTAAAACAGCAAATAACTGCCGATACAATATGAATAGAGGAGAAGAATATCTTTATGAAAAAGCATTGTCAAATTGCATCTACAGGTTTAGTCCTTTTAATGGCTGGAAGTTCTCTGTTATACACAACACCAACCTCAATTGTAAAAGCGGAGTCCATTCAAAATGTATCTAGTCCGTTACAAACAAGCACTCAAAGTGAACGTAATTCCGTCAAAGAGGCAATGCGGGATACATTGCAACTTGGATATCCTGGGATACTTGCTAAAACTTCTGAGGGTGGAAAAACATGGAGTTATGCCGCTGGGTTAGCGGACCTGAGCACCAAGAAACCAATGAAAACAGATTTTCGCTTTCGCATTGGTAGTGTAACGAAGACATTCATTGCAACAGTTCTACTTCAATTATCTGAAGAGAACCGCTTGAATCTAGACGACTCCATTGAAAAATGGTTACCTGGTGTCATTCAAGGAAACGGATATGATGGTAACCAAATTACTATCCGGCAGATATTGAATCATACAAGTGGTATCGCTGACTATGTAAATTCAAAAGACTTTGATTATACGGATACAAAAAAATCGTATACGGCTGAAGAATTCGTAAAGATGGGGATTTCTCTTCCCCCAGACTTTGCCCCAGGAAAGGGTTGGTCTTATTCAAACACAGGATACGTAATACTGGGGATCCTTATTGAAAAAGTAACTGGAAACAGCTATGCGGAAGAGGTTGAAAATCGGATTATTGAACCGCTTGATTTGTCAAATACATTCCTACCTGGCAATTCAAGCGTGATTCCAGGCACCAAGCATGCCCGTGGCTATTTCCAACTAGACGGAGCAAGTGAGCTAAAAGACGTTACTTATATTAACCCAGGTAGCTCGGATGGAGATATGATTTCTACTGCTGACGATTTAAACAAATTCTTCTCTTACTTACTCAGTGGTAAATTACTGAAGGAACAGCAACTAAAACAAATGCTTACTACAGTTCCTACAGATAGAGAAGGAACCGGATATGGTCTTGGGATCTTTGAAACTAAGCTTCCAAACGGTGTCTCGATATGGGGACACAAAGGTAGAGTTCTAGGGTTTACCACTTTTGCTGGTGGCACACTTGGAGGCAAGCATACATTGGTCGTCAATTTGAACAGCTTTAAAGCTGATAGTCCTGATCCATTTAAAAATATTTTACTTGCTGAATTTAGCAAGTAGGAAAAAAAAATGGTTTAAACTGGGCTCCTTAGAGCATGTCAAAAAACTAACAAGTAAGTATTTTAGGAGGGTATTATGAAAAAGAAAATGATTATTGCACTTGGTGTTTTTGCTATAATACTGACTAATTTTGTAGGAAGTACTTATGCAGACTCGAAAACAGGAGTTTCTGTTACAGCTCCCTACAATACAAATCAAATAACGGAATGGTTAGAAATGCATGCAAAGCCTTTAAAAACAACTAATCCAACTGCATCTTTTAATGATTTAAAACCACTTAAGAATATGGTAGGTTCAGCTTCAATTGTAGGTTTAGGTGAAGCTACGCATGGGGCTCATGAAGTTTTTACAATGAAACAACGCATTGTTAATTATTTAGTATCTGAAAAGGGATTCATCAACTTAGTTTTAGAAGAGGGATGGGACAGAGCTCTGGAGCTTGATCGATATGTTCTTACTGGTAAGGGAAACCCAAGCCAACATCTATCACCTGTATTTAACACAAAAGAAATGTTAGATCTACTTAGTTGGATTCGACAATATAATGCTAATCCAGAACATAAATCTAAAGTGCGTATCATTGGGATGGACATTCAATCAGTAAACGAGAATGTTTATAATAATATAATAGAATATATAAAAAGAAACAATTCAGATCTTGTGCCTAGAGTAGAAGAGAAGATAAAAGGTCTCATTCCTGTAACAAAGGATATGACTACTTTTGAGGGCCTTACAAAAGAAGAAAAAGAAAAGTATATTTCAGATGCTAAACAAATCAGTGCTTTATTAGAACAAAATAAAAGTTATCTGAACGGAAAATCCAAAGAGTTCGCATGGATAAAACAAAATGCTCGTATTATTGAACAGTTTACTACAATGTTAGGAGGAACATCCCCTGATAAACCATCGGATTTTTATTTGAAACATGATATTGCAATGTATGAAAATGCGAAGTGGACTGAAGAACATTTAGGGAAAACCATAGTTTGGGGACATAATGGACACGTTTCGAAAACAAATATGATTCCATTTATATACCCTAAAGTAGCTGGGCAGCATTTAGCAGAATATTATGGAAAACGGTATGTATCTATTGGAACATCAGTTTATAAAGGACAATATAATGTTTATAATAATGATGGTGAATTTGGCCCATATGGAATATTAAAATCAGATGATCCAAACAGTTATAATTACATTTTTGGACAGGTCAAAAAAGATCAATTTTTTATTGATTTACGTAAGGCGAACGGAGTGACAAAAACTTGGTTAAACGAACAACATCAAATTTTCGCTGGAATAACTAAAGAAGGCCCTGCTATACCAAAAACTGTTGATATATCATTAGGTAAAACGTTTGATATACTTGTTCAAATTCAAAAAGTGAGTCCATCTCAACTACATCAATAAATTTGTAATAATGTGGCTTAACGAAGTGTTGTATTGATGATAGTGTTAAGTGTCAATAGAGGTGTTTAAAAATGTCAGCTAGGTTATTCCATTAAAAGATCATTAGATGGAATAAATGTTTTCGAATTAGAGACGATGTTGGGTAGAAGCACATTATTATCAAGTTAACAAAATAAATCCGAATTGAAACAGCCTCTATCCTGCAGGTTCAATCTGACTGAGCACAACTTGCACGAGTCTGTTCATTTGTATCGGGTCTGCCCAAGGGCAGACTCTTTTTTGTACAAGAAAAAGTCCATCTTATAATCGTCAGCTTGTTTTTTTGTGAAAATAAGAGAAACAACTAGCAGCAATACAAAAAGCTCGAACCGTTCAGTTAGCCAAAGAAAATCAGAATATATCATTTTAGATGTGAAAACCACCGGTTTAGATGGCGACTCTGAGATCGTAGAGATTGCAATTATTGATCTTGACGAAAATCCTCTTTTTGAAACGTTAATCAAGCCGGTATCCCTCATTCCAGAAGAAGCGACCGCCATCCACGGAATCACAAACGAAATGGTTGAAAATGCTCCAAGCTCATCGCTAAAAGAAGAGTTGTAAAAGAGGATGCTAAAAATACGGGTTGAAGGAATACCTGAAGAGATTGATCAGTTTTTGGAGCACTTCGAGGACTATTACAGAGTGCTGAAGCGTTCAAAGGCTTATCAGAACAGAAACAGTGAATATGTTCGTGTTTATGTTGATGTAAGCAGTCCAAACGATCAGCCTCTAAAAGCTTAGAGGAAACAAATAGCCACGCCTTAGAGAAAGACCATTATTACTCCACACACTTTGCGGTTTGTACCATTTTCGCTGGTATTACCCCATTTTAACGTACATATTTTTATATATTGATAAAAGAATCAAAATTACAAATGTTGGATTTCGGTATACAACTTTATTGTCCGAAGAAAATAAAGTTTTAGACTGATCCGATAAATGCAACAGCGGCAGATAAGGACGCGAAAATAAATTCCTAGACTGGCCGCTGTTGTGGTCAACATTCAACTATCGTGTCCTGTTAGCCTAATAACTCTGCAGTTTGTAAGAAAGCGTCCAGCCGCTCCTTTTGAAGAAGATGATGACGGTAATGCATCTCCACCATCGTGAACCATTCGACCGCGTTTAACGCGCCGAAGGCTACGGCCGGATGAGTCGCCTTTCGCTGCAGCCGCTCTGGGTCTATGTTCTGTAGCGACGCCCCAATCTCATGCATGCGGCGCCTTGCTTCCTCCAGCTTGGCGACAAGCTGCTCCTTGCTTTCTGGCTGTGGGGGCGTATATTGCAAGTCGGCCGGTACTTGAATGCGAACCGGTGGGAAGCTCCCTTGCTCAAACACGGCATGACCGGCCTCCGTCTTCCCGTCGCCCTCCTCGTTGCCGCCACCGAGCGCCATGCACTGCTCCGCAAGACGGAGCTGCAAGTTCAGCGTGGAATGAGGCAGATGCAGGTACATTTGCCCAAGCGACCATTCGTTCTCGCTTGGCTTGCGACACAGTTCCGCCAGACTATACTTGTCCAGCTCCCGAACATAATGCTTCGAAATCTCGTCGAACCTTACCAAAGTATCCTTAATCCCTATGTTCTTGTTCATCAAGACCATCTCCTCGAATACTGAATTACTCTCATCATATGAGAGGGTTCAAGAAAAAAGCATATTCGTAGTTTATACCTTTAATACTTTATTTTCCAGTCTAAGACTATATTTTCTAATTACACGGGCGCAGTCGCTAGCGCGCCGATCGCAAAGCTGGACTTCATTCCGGAAGAGATGGGGAGCGCAACTGCAGTCGCGCATGCGGGCCGCGCGTCGCCAGTCTATAACTTATCTCAGTCTAGTTCTTTATTGTTTAGTCTAAAACATTATTATTCGCTAACAATTGACAATGAAGAAGTAGTATAACTTCGAGTCAATGAGTTCTCACTAATTATGAAGATGATCGTTGAATTATCATCTGACATGCATCTGAGGAAATGAGACTGCTTAGACTTTAGTTTACCATTATCATTAAAATTGAAATTGAAATGAATTTACGACAGAGCCTATTAAGCAGTGGCACGATTCGACGAAATGGTTACAGCCGCAGGCAATACGGTGTAAGCTTCTTCAGGAGGATTTTTGCTCATTTCTATGATGTAATAATCAACAAATTCGCTATCATATCCTTGTTTTTTAGCGTCTTCTTTGACCAGTTCTTCTGTCGCCAAGGAGATTCTTAGAGGGAGACAAATCTGAAGAATAATCCATAAGAATGCTCAAGCATGTTTTTTAACATTTAACCATGTTAAAATGAAAAAAATTAGAGATATGGCATGAAGAGAAGGCAGGGAGAATCAATGAAACCAAAACTTAACGATGTTGCACAATTAGCTGGAGTTTCACCGACTACGGTTTCTCGCGTACTTAATAATCGTGGCTATATCAGTCAAGAAACGAAGGATCAAGTTCATAAAGCGATGCAAGAGCTAAATTACTTTCCAAATGATGTGGCTCGGTCATTATTTAGTAAACGAACAAATCTGATTGGATTAATCATTCCAACTACAAGCAACCCATTTTTCGGAGAGCTGACTTTTCATATAGAGAATATTTGTGCGTCATTAGGCTATAAGCTGTTGCTTTGTAACAGTTTGAATCAGCTGGATAAAGAGGAATCATATGTGGATATGCTTATGCGAAATCAAGTTGACGGTATTATCGTTGGTACACACAATCGGGGTATCGTAAATTATGAACAGAAGAACATTGCCGTCATTGCGATCGATCGCTTCCTATCCGATTCAATCCCAGTTGTAGGATCGGATAATTATATGGGTGGAAAACTGGCGTCAGAACTACTTATTGAAAAAGGGTGCAAGCATATCTTACACATAAATGGCCCTGTTGAATTGGAAACACCAGCAAGCTTAAGAAGAAAAGCATATGAAGATGTGATGGAGCAGTATGGTCGAAAGGCAATTACCTATGAAGTACATGATCCCTTCCACCAACAGAATCACGACGAACCGATTAAACGCTTGCTCGATGAACATCCTGAAGTAGATGGATTGTTTGCGAGTAATGACTTGGTGGCTGCGTCTTTTATTGCTAAAGCAAGAAGAAGAGGAAAACGTGTTCCTGAAGATATTCGCGTAATTGGATATGACGGAACAGAAACAACCCGCAATCTTCTCCCTGAATTAACGACAATTCAGCAACCAATACAGGAGATTGCGAGATCTTCCATAGAGTTACTTATTAAAGAAATTGAAGGTGGATTCAGTGATGTCCCGCGAGAAACCTATCTACCAGTGAAACTGATTGAAGCTAGTACGGCTTAATACAATTTCCATAGTTTTCAGCATTGTGATAGAAGGTGGAGCTATCCTTATTAGAGTAATTGAAATCAAAGAGGAAAGCTCTTTTTCTTTCGAAAATATGTCAAGCGGTTGACATATGAAAGCGGTTGACATATAATCGATCTGTAAATACGAAAGTGCTTTCATTTACATTAAATGTTCAACTTGAGGAGCGTTCGATATGAGAAAGTCAAAGAGCATGTACTGGAAACTAAGTGCCTATTTCTTCTTTTTCTTCTTTACTTGGTCAGCAAGTTATTCATTGTTCTCCATCTGGCTAGGGCAAGAAATCAGTCTGAATGGTGCTGAAACAGGTGTTATCTTTACTGTAAACGCTATCTTTGCGCTATGTATGCAACCGCTTTATGGCTATATATCTGATAAAATCGGATTAAAGAAGCATATTTTATTTCTAATCAGTTCTTTGCTCTTATTTGTTGGTCCTTTCTATATCTTTATCTATGGGCCGTTACTTCAATACAATGTATTTCTCGGTGCCATTGCAGGTGGATTATACTTGGGTATTTCTTTTTTGGCAGGGATTGGAGCCATCGAATCTTATGTCGAGAAAGTCAGCCGAAAATATGACTTTGAATACGGAAAATCTCGTATGTGGGGCTCGCTAGGTTGGGCAGCAGCAACGTTTTTCGCTGGTCAGCTCTTTAATATCAACCCTAACATTAACTTCTGGATTGCATCAGTATCTGCTGTCGTTCTGTTTATCATTATGATGACAATTAAAGTTGAAATGACAGATTCCGAGATGGAGCGAGCAGAATCCGTTAACTTTAAGCAAATCGGCCATTTGTTTGCAAATAAGCATTTGTGGTTCTTCATTTTATATGTTCTTGGTGTTACCTGTATTTACAATGTGTATGACCAGCAGTTCCCGAATTACTTTTCATCGACGTTCTCAACGGTTGCATTAGGCAATCAAGTTTACGGTTACTTAAATTCCCTACAAGTGTTCTTGGAAGCAGGCATGATGTTCTTAGCGCCTTTCATTGTCAACAAAATTGGAGCAAAAAAGGGTCTAATATTGGCAGGGTTCTTGATGGCGTTCCGGATCATGGGTTCAGGCTTAGTTATTGGACCTTATGGAATCTCAGCTATGAAATTGATTCACGCATTGGAACTGCCAATCATGCTGATCTCCGTATTTAAGTACTTGGCTGCAAATTTCGATACGCGTCTGTCTTCGATCTTGTATCTGGTGGGATTCCAGTTTATGAGTCAGGTAGGAGCTTCGATCTTCTCGCCAATCGCCGGTATGTCTTATGACATTAGAGGTTTTGCAAATACGTACGTGATTATGGGTGTTTTCGTATTTGTCTTTACAACAATCTCAATCTTTACCTTAAAGAAAGAACCGAAAAAGCTGGATCCCAAGCCTAACAAGCATATTGAAACAGCATAGGAGGAAGAAAGATGAACACATATAATAACAATACGAAGCAAGCTGAGGAAGCATTGAAACAGGCAGAAGCGAAAATGAACAAGCGGTACCGATTAGGTTATCATATTATGGCACCAGCAAACTGGATTAACGACCCAAATGGATTAATTCAATTCAAAGGTGAATATCACGCCTTCTATCAGCATCATCCTTATGATGAGAACTGGGGCCCAATGCATTGGGGCCACGTGAAGAGTAAAGACCTTGTACATTGGGAGCATTGTCCGATTGCATTAGCGCCTGGAGATGCGTGTGACCTTGATGGTTGCTTCTCAGGAAGCGCAGTAGATAATAACGGCGAACTGACATTGATCTATACTGGTCATCACTATATTGATCAACCCAACAATATCTTTTTCCAAAATCAAAATGTGGCAGTAAGCACAGATGGCATTCATTTTACAAAACTAAGGCAGAATCCCGTAATCGCTGAACCTCCGACTGATAGCTCACAGCATTTCCGTGATCCGAAGGTATGGAAGCATGAGGATACATGGTACATGATCCTAGGTAACAGCACGAAAGAAGATCTGCCGCGTGTTATTCTATATACATCTCCTGATCTTAGGACTTGGACCTATCATGGTGTGCTTCTGCAGGGAGATAAGAATATGGGCTTCATGTGGGAGTGCCCTGATTTTTTTGAACTGAACGGTAAGCATATATTTATGTTCTCCCCACAAGGTATTGATGCGCAAGGAGATAAGTACAATAACTTGTTCCAGACGGGATATTATGTTGGCGAATATAATTATGATAGTAATGAATATAAGCATGGAGAGTTCATCGAGTTGGATACTGGTCATGACTTCTATGCTGTTCAAACTTTTCTAGATGATCAAGGTCGCCGCATAGCGCTTGGTTGGATGGATATGTGGGAATCGGATATGCCGACGAAAGCAGACGGCTGGTGTGGAGCAATGACGATCCCACGTTTAATTACGTTGGGTGACAATAATAAAGTACTGATGACTCCAGTTGAAGAAATGAAGTTACTTCGTCAAAGTAAACATGTTTTGTATCAATATGGCGCTATTTCTGGAAGTTACTTCAAGGAAGTTGAAGAAGACTTGCTTGAAGTTAAGGTAGTGTTCGACCTCACGAAGTCAAGTGCAGACCTGGTAGGCTTGAAGTTTCGTGGAACAGGTCGAGAAGAAACGGTTATCACATATTCTATTCCGGAGCAGAAACTAATGCTTAATTGTTCTAAATCAGGTAAAAAGACAGATGGAGTACGTCAAACAGCCTTCAATGCTGAGGGACAGCTGACATTGCATGTATATCTGGATCGTTCATCCATTGAAATGTTTGCGAATGAAGGGCAAGCTACGATGACAAGTCGCATCTATCCGGGTGAGAAATTGCTAGGCATAGAAATCATAACAGAGGGTGGAGAGGCGCTAGTAAATGGGCTGACATATTGGAAATTGAAAGATATATGGCAAGCTGAATAACTCAATGAAAAGATTGCAGTTCATATTATGTATACAGTAAAAGGATATGGAATCTATATATATCTTGATAGAGTGGTTGAAGGGGGAAATTCCCAAGGGACTGGTTCGAGAAGTCTTCAGGGTTCAGGCCAAGAGTTTTATTTGCAAAGTTCACCTTATTAAGTTGCTTTGAAACAAAAACAATTAAAAATAACACTAACAAGACGACACTGGATATGCAGTGTCGTCTTTTTGAAAGGCTACATGTGAAAATTGGTTGTCTGACTTCCTTTTGCTACGATCTACGTTGTTCTTCCATTTCGTCATGATGTTGTTACCGCTCACTTTGAAAATGCTATTCCTTTACATTCAACAGGTCGATTATGGTTAGATATCACCATGATTGACCTGTTTTTTGCTATCTTCACTTTCTCACATTATATAAGCTTAATTGCAGCAATGTATGTACATAGGAAGATAGTTAGGGTGGACTACTGTCAATAAAATCGACACTCTGAAACGAGAATCATTATGCTGCATTTGCATGCTGGTTCGGTGACGACGGATTGTAATATTCAAAATAGGTTATGGGTTTTGACCATTCCATTTAAGCTTGTTACAATAGGATAAACTTACTGGAAATACTTCAATATAGAATGGTGTGGTCTAAACTTGCAACATGAAAACGAACTTTTGGATGTATGGTTGTCTTTGTCTCACATCCATTCCACTTTAAATGATAAGTTAGAACAAGCCCTGCTACAAAATTATGATTTATCTTTGAAGGAGTTTTATGTTTTGGGTTTTATATCCAATTCCGAGGAAAAAAAATTACGACTGCAGCAACTTCAAGAATTGGTGGGATTAAGTCAAAGTGCGACATCGAGACTCGTAGTGAGAATGGAAGCCAAAAACTGCGGGGCTTTACAAAGACATACATGCGAGGATGATCGACGAGGTGTGTATACTCGGATTACGGAATTTGGTGAAAATAAATTCCAGCGTGCACTTCAAACCTTTAATCAGGTGTTACAATCAGAACTTCAGAAAGATGGAGTGAAGTCACAATTTCAAAATCTTACGCAAAAGCTGTTTTAGACTTTGCGACCTGTGTATATCGTTCTTAGTTTCCTTAGGGTAATATATGGCTTGAACGTTGTGCCGCGAAAGGCTCTTTACGGAAGCTAAGTTTATTACCCTACACGATTCAATAGTAATGTTATGAAGTGGAAAGTGACCATTTACATGATTGTGCATGCATATTTAAATTAGACTTTCAACCATGTACGTATAGAAACGCCCTTCCGAAACTAACTCCTCCTCATAAGGAGGAGTTTTATCATCTGGAACCACCGCTAACCCCCTTTGCTTAAGAAACAGAGGCCGTATTGCGCTTTTCCTTGGCGTTGCCGCGGTCGCGACGACTCAGCAGAAACCCGACCAGAGATGCTGTGGATTGTTGGAAAATCATCCCCAGTACAACCGGCAATGCTACCGGGGCCGGGAAATAGGTGATGGCAAGCACGGCTCCCGCGCTAATATTGCGCATGCCGCCGTTAAAGACAAGCGCCGTACGGTCTGCATTATTCCACCGCATCAGTCCTGATATCAGATAACCGATTGCATATCCAGTGGAAGCAAGGACGATTATGGATAGGCATACTCCGACAAGCTTAAGATTAAAATCGACCAGATAAGGCGCAATGACAGATCCGTTAATCATGACGACAAGAGCCATAGCCAGCTTGGAGAACGGTCCTAGCCGTGGTCCCCATACCTGCTTGATCTTCCCTTTGGTCCATTCGTTCAACACCATGCCGATTAGCGAAGGAACGACAATCATCCAGAATAGGCTCTGCATCATCGCCCAGGTATCGAGCTGCACATCCGCTCCGATCAGTAGGGACATGATGCCCGGCACGGCAAATGGGGCCAAAATCGTATCAATTAAAATGATCGCCAATGTCAGCGCTGTATTGCCTTTATAGATGTTGACCCACACGAAGCTGGAAATGCCCGTAGGGATAGCTGCACCAAGAATAAGTCCAGTAATCGTGTAAGGATCATCACTGAAGGCCAGATGTCCCAGCATCATGGCGAGAAGCGGCATGGCCAGGTGAAGAATAAACAGACAGGCGATCAGCGGACCAGGATGCTTGATCACATGGACAAAATCCTTAAACCCCATACTGATGCTGCCCGCGAAGGTCATGAATGCAAACAGCCAGGGAGAGAGTTCGGTATATTCTGACAACGGCGTACCGATTAGGACGCCAATTAGAATGCTGATTGGTGTAATTAGCGGCATAGCTGCATTTAGTCTACGATTCAACGTGAGGAGCATACAAAACTTCCTTTTTTAACCTTAAGTATAGACCTTGCACCCATGATTCGTAAATGATCTGTGACCTTGCGGTAGCCCGATAGAAGCAAATTTGAACGCTCCTGATGAACATAGATCAACCCTTCAAATTATTTCGGTATTTCAAAGGAGAGCAGCCCATTATTTTTTTGAATAGCCTGGAAAAGTAGTAAGGGTCCCTAAAACCGAGTTGTATGCTAATTTCTTTAATAGAAGCATTCGTCAAATCCAAAAGCTGACTGGCCCTCTGTATCTTCATTCTTAAATAGTAATCGACAGGAGAGTAGCCGGTGGATTGTTTGAATATCAAGTTCAGATGCTGCTTGGATACCTGAACATGCCGACTAAGCTCCTCAAGTGAAACGGTGGATTCCAATTGTTCACTCATATAGCGTGTTGCTTTATCCACATGACTCTGGTACGTACTGTCTTCCTTGCGAAATGCAACGGATACAACAAAACTCAGCAGATAACGGACAGTTTGCGATACTTGGACTAAATGTATAATGGAGTATGACTTGTTCAGTAAAAGGTCGTAACACTGATGAAATAGCTCCAGTAGTTTGACTTCATCACTGGCGGCCATCGAAACATACGTTTTAAAAGGCTCAAATAATGCCATAAAGTCATCCACTTGGTCCCCTTTAAGATGAAACCAGTAAATCGTCCAAGGATCTCCATCGTCAGCCCCATAAGCATGCGGCATGTCCCTAGGAATGTACGCAAAGCTTCGCTCCGCCATGTCAATCGTTAGGCCATCCTTTGTTCGTATCCAACCTTTTCCGCTGGCACAGTAGATGAATATATGAGAGTCACAACCGTGCATTCTTTCACGAAAATGATGGCGGGCATGGCTGAAGCAGCCTATGTCCGTAATATATAGATTTCTTGTAAGCGGATTCATATTTAATTTATCCAGCATATAGGGTGGAAGGACATATAACTTTTCACCCTCAAATCCATCAGCTTTCTTATTCATAATCTATCCATCTCCCAGCCGTAAGCGGCTCTAATGATGAAATACGTATATAATCCATCATAAACAGTGGATTGTCAATTGTCTGTAATGTCGCTTACTTGTAAGCTCTGAATATAAGGGCGACTATGAGGGAGTGATGGAATTGAGCATTTTCGATGCTAAGGCACGCGTGTGGGAGGAAACCGTGCAGATCCCTACGTATGGAATTGGCAAACCCGACAAAAATCCAATGTTTCTGGAGAAACGTGTCTACCAGGGAAGCTCTGGTCGAGTGTACCCGCATCCAGTAATTGATAAAATTGAGGATGAGAAGAAACTTGAAAATTACCAAATGGTTTTTCTGGAAAATAAGTATTTGCGCATTGAGATCATGCCTGAGCTGGGAGGCCGCATTTATCGTGCGGTCGACAAGACCAACGGTTACGATTTTGTTTATTATAACAGGGTCATCAAACCAGCGCTTGTGGGCTTATTGGGGCCGTGGATATCTGGAGGGATTGAGTTCAACTGGCCGCAGCATCACCGTCCCAACACTTATGGACCCGTTGAATACAAGTTGGAAGAACATGACGACGGAAGCGCAACGGTATGGGTGAGCGAAATTGATCGTATGTTCGGCACGAAAGTAACAGCTGGTTTTACACTACAACCAGATAAAGCATACCTTAAAGTTGAGACCCAGCTATACAACCGGACTGACGAGCCTCAAACGTTTCTATGGTGGGCCAATCCAGCCGTAGCGGTACATGAGCACACACAATCCGTTTTTCCTCCAGACGTATCAGCCGTGTTCGACCATGGAAAGCGTGATGTATCCCGTTTCCCGATCGCTACAGGCACTTATTATAAAATGGATTATTCTGAAGGTGTAGATATCTCCCGATACAAAAATATCCCTGTCCCCACTTCATATATGGCCTATAAATCGGATTACAATTTCATAGGTGGTTACGACCATATGAAACAAGCCGGGCTTTTGCATGTGGCCAACCATCATATCTCTCCTGGAAAAAAGCAATGGACATGGGGAAATGGCGAATTCGGCCAAGCATGGGACCGGAATCTAACAGACGAAGATGGTCCCTACATCGAGTTGATGACGGGGGTATATACCGATAACCAACCAGATTTCACTTGGCTTCAGCCGTATGAAGAAAAATCGTTCTCGCAGTATTTTATGCCTTACAAACATATTGGTATGGTCAAAAACGCTTCAATTGACGCAGCCGTTAATCTGGAATTAAATTGCAGCGAAGGGACAGCACAGATTGGAGTCTATGTAACTTCCTCATTTCGTGAGGCTGTTGTGGAATTAAGTAGTCAGCGGAAAGTTTATATTAAAGAAACCTTAGATCTGACACCTAATAAGGCCTTTATACAGAAGACAGTTATTTTGGCTGAGGATGAGGATTATGAACTATGCTTAACCGTCAAAGACGCGACCGGAAGGGAGCTGATTAGCTACCAGCCGAAGAAAAAGGAAGTTGAACAGATGCCGGCTGCCGCCGCCCCCCTGCCAGAACCGGAGGAATTAAGAACGAACGAAGAATTGTATTTAGCGGGACAACATTTGGAGCAATACCGTCATGCTACCTTTGAACCCGAGGCGTACTATCTTGAGGGCCTGAAAAGAGATAAAAATGACAGCCGCATAAATGTGGCATATGGTACGTTGCTTCTTCGTAGAGGGTTGTATTCAGAAAGTGAAGAGTGCTTTCGTAAAGCCATCTCGCGGGTAACCTGGCGTAACTCTAATCCCTATGACGGTGAGGCCTACTACCAGCTTGGTTTGTCGCTAAAACACCAAGAGCGGTTGGATGAGGCGTTCGCTGCATTTTATAAATCAGTATGGAGTGCAGCATGGCAAGACAGCGGATATTTCTCGCTGGCACAGATTGCGACAGAACAAGGGAACTATGAAGAAGCATTGGAGCTCGTGGAGCGTTCAATCATCCGCAATGCTCACAATTACAAAGCACGCAACCTGAAGTCGGCTATTCTTCGTAAGCTCGGCAGCTACGAAGCAGCAATAACCTTTTCCAAGGAAACGATGAAGCTCGATATCGCCGATTTTGGAGCTTACCGTGAGCAAGCATTATCTTTAGAGGCTCTCGGGTTACGAGATGATGCTAAAACGGTCTTCGCGGAGCTGGAAAAATGGATGCGTGGAGATGTGCATAATTATATAGCGGTAGCATCGGACTATGCGGCGGCGGGACTTTATGAGGATGCAGCATGTGTGCTGGAAGAAGCTCCAGAGCAGGCGAAAACATACCCTATGCTGTATTACGTTCAGGCCTTCTGCTATGCTAAAATCGGCAAGCATGAGCAGGTGAACAATGCTCTCGCTCAGGCCGCAGATGCAGTACCCGACTACTGCTTTCCTAATAGTCTGTTGGAGTTGGATGTGTTACAATTTGCAATTCGAACGAGACCGGGGGACGGAAAGGCGCATTATTACTTAGGTAATTTACTCTATGATAAGAAACGGCATCGGGATGCCATTTCCAGCTGGGAAGCGTCTCGTTCCATTGACGATACTTACCCCGTTGTTCACCGTAATCTTGCTCTTGGATATTTTAACAAACAAGGCCAAGTAGAGAAGGCTCGCCATTCGTTAGAGCAGGCCTTTGCGTGCAATACTTCAGACGCGCGTGTTCTTTATGAGCTTGACCAGCTGTATAAGAAGCTGAACATCAGGCCCAACGACAGATTGAACCTAATGGAGAGTTATCCGGGAATCATAAAGCTTCGCGATGATCTGTTTTTGGAATATGTAACCGTTCACAATGCGATGAAGCAGCATAAAATAGCGTTGTCCTTGCTGACAGGGCGAATATTTCACCCATGGGAAGGCGGAGAGGGGAAGGTAACTGGACAGTATAGGCTTGCCAAGGTAGAGCTTGCGAAGTCCGACCTGAGGTCTGGGCGGATTGAACAGGCTGTAAAAGGGCTGCGGGAGGCTTTAGTGTATCCAGAGAATCTTGGCGAAGGTAAGCTAGAGGGTTCCCAAGATAACGATATCTATTATTATTTGGGCTGCGCGTATGAGCTATTGAAATTAACAGATGAGGCAAGGCAGGCCTTTTCCACGGCCTCTCAAGGACTGGGGGAACCCATTGATGCCATGTATTATAACGATCAACAGCCAGATATGATATTTTATCAAGGATTGGCCTGGAAGAAACTTGGTTATGCGAAGGAAGGCATGCGTCGATTCAACAAGCTCATTGATTACGCCGAAAGGCACTTGTTCGAACCCGTGAAAATGGATTATTTCGCGGTCTCGTTACCCGACTTTCTCATCTTTGAAGATGACCTGAATATTCGTAATCAGGTTCATTGTACTTATATGAAGGCACTTGGTTTGCTTGGATTAGGGCGACAGGACGAAGCTATCTTGCATTTTGAATCGGTGCTTAAGCTGGAAGCTAACCATCAAGGAGCATTGAACCATATGGACTGGAGCTGGGAGGGGGAATCAAATGAGTAATCTCATGAGAAATGTACCGCGCAAATTGACGATCACCATGTGGGACTTTTCTTGGTATACAATGACGCAGGAAGGTGAGCCCTACAGCGATCTTGAGGCCCGTTTTAAAGAAGCGGTCGAAAGAGGCTACAATACGATCCGAATATGTGCTATGCCATTCATGTTGTTTACAGCGGATGGCAAACGTCCTGGACCCTTGGAGTTTGCTAACCTTGGGGAAGTAGGCCAGCGTACGCGTTGGTATAACTGTCGTGGCGGCGCAGTGCTGGACGGGCATGCTCATTTACTTGAACTGTTTAAACAAGCAAAGGCTCATAACTGTTACATTATGTTATCCTCTTGGGAATATCAGCAGAGTCCCAGCTTTCTGGCTCATGCTGAGCTTAGAGATGAATTAGCTGCATTACCTCCTAAGGAGAGATTCATGGCCATTGCAAAATCAATGGATCAGTTGATCCGTTTCGTCACAGCAGAAGGCTATAGGAACCAGATCATCTATACAGAGTTGCATAACGAAGTGGAATTTGGGCAGTTAAACGCTGTTGGGACGTCTGAAGGCATAGCCGAAACGAATGTACCAGCGCTTATTGAAGCCATGCAGCCCTATGTAGAAGAAGCGATTGAATATCTTCGCCAATGTCATCCCGATATTATGATGACGGCAAGCTATACGTTAAATGAAGCCTACCCTAAAGCTTACGTCGCGCGCAATATGCAGGTTGCCCATTTTCATCTTTATATTAAAGGGGTACTCAATGAGCTTATGGAAGCGGCAGCGCTTTATGATGAGTTGGCGCCGTTCCCCAATCCATTCGTACAATCCCTATTAAGAGAAGATGCTCCTCCATTTGCAAAGTGGACCCTGCCTCCGGAGCAGAATTGGCGGATGGAAGGCAATCCAGTCGGCATGAGGCTTATTTATTTACACGACTGGGTAGATCCCGACCAATGGGATTTATTTTTGTACGATCGGTATGGAGACCATAAAATTGCCATGTTGCAGAAGGCCGACACCCGCTTGGAAGAAATTCATGAATGGACTCGTCATTCCGGTATTCCAATAGTCATAGGAGAAGGTTATGTAGGCTACACGCCGCTGTATGCCCAATTTGAAGAAGGCCCAGTCGGCAAATTTATCGCTGAATATGTGTTGCGAAAAGGAATGGCACTTGGGTTCTGGGGAATGACCCTCTGCTCTAACTGTGCTCCCCATCATCCATTCTGGAATGATATCGCTTGGCAGCGCAAATGGAATCAATTTATCTTGAATTCAGATTAACGAGTGAGGGGAGTGAACTCCATGAGAAACTATCGGGTTACAGTCAAAGACGATCAAAAGCATATTGTTAAAGGACATATCAAACTTGGCGGCACCAATCCAAAAGGAGAGGAAATCGGATTCACCAACTATTTTATGAAGAAGGACGGAGAGCCCTTTTTCGGTATTTGTGGTGAATTCCATTATGCCCGTTATGATGAACGCTATTGGGAAGACGAAATCATTAAAATAAAAATGGGCGGCGTAAACATCATTGCCACTTATATTTTTTGGAACCTACATGAAGAATTTGAAGGTATTTTTAATTGGAGTGGGAACAAGAATCTTCGTCGTTTCATCGAGTTGTGCGGCAAACATCAGGTATACTCCATTATTCGGATCGGACCCTTCAATCATGGGGAAATTCGAAACGGCGGTATGCCGGATTGGTTATTTGGTCGACCATTTGAGGTTCGCTCTAATGATGAGGGGTATCTGTTCTATACGAGAAGATTGTATAACGAAATCGGTACCCAGGTTAAAGGGCTGCTATATAAGGAAGGGGGGCCGATTATCGGTACCCAAATCGAAAACGAACATCATCATTCATCTGCCCAGTGGGCATGGACTGTAGGAATTAATGATATGTGGTTAAACAGCGGAAGTGACGGTAACTCGCATATGTTAAAACTTAAAGAAATAGCTCTGGAAGCGGGGATTGATACTCCGATCTATACGTGCACAGGATGGGGAGGAGCAACAACTCCTGTCCCTGATATGCTGCCATTATGGGGCGGGTATGCCTATTGGCCATGGATCTACTACCAAGAGGGGCGTTTGGAAGGGATGGACGAGCATCCTGCGACACCGGAATACATTTTCCGAGACAAGCATAATAACAAGATTCCAAAGAGCTACAATTTTGAGCCTCAATATGCCCCTGAAGACTATCCGTACGCTTGCTGTGAAATGGGTGGCGGCATGGTTCAGTTTTATAAATATCGGTTCGCCTTTCCCTACCGTAGTGTTCCAGCGATGACTGTCATGAAGGTTGCAGAAGGCTGTAACCTGATCGGATACTACATGTATCATGGGGGTTCCAATCCTCGAGGTGAGGTTAACCCGTTCACAAATGATCTAGCCACCCCTAAAATATCTTATGATTTCAACGCCATGATCGGCGAATTCGGTCAAGTAAGAGAGTCATATCAAAGAACAAAGCTGCAACATTACTTTTTTTCAACGTTCCAAAAGCAATTCTCTCTAACAAAGACTATTCTGCCAGGGGATACGTCCCAGATGGACCCTTATGATGTGGAAACGTTACGATATGCAGTGCGATCCAGTGCCGGATCGGGGTACCTATTTCTAAATAATTTCCAAGACCATGTCGAAAATGACGACCTGTGCGATTTTAATGTGAGCATTGAGCTGCCCGAGGAAACGATTGTAATCCCTAGTCAAGGTGAACTAACGTTAGGACGTGATAGTTTTGCCATATTGCCATTTAACTTCAATTTAGATGGAATGAAGCTCAAATATGCTACGGCACAGCTGATAACAAGGATAGAAGAAGATGGAGAAGTGTATTATTTTTTCTTTGTACCAGAGGGCATGAAAGGAACGTATGCAATGGAGTCAAAAGGCATGATCAGTGCCACAATCGACAAAGGTTCGATAGAGCAATTCGATGGGAACACGATCATTAAGGTTGCTGAAGAGGAGGATAGTCTCATCCATCTGGTATCTGAAAGTGGCAAAAAAGTTGCCATCTACACGATGACTGATGAGCAAAGTCTTACATTTTGGAAGGTAAACATGCAAGGCCGGGACAGAGTCATTTTGACCAATGCCAATGTACTTGTATATGAGGGCGATCTAAGGCTGGAATCGACGGATCAAGAAATGGTATCCCTGAGTGTATTCCCTGATTTCGACGCCTCGATCACATCTATTACTGGTGGAGAGCTGCTAGACATAACAGAAAACAATGTATTTAAAACGTATCGTTTAAAGGCTCCTAAGCGAGAAATTCATTTCAATTTGAAAAAAATAAATGACGATAAACTTACTATTGATTTTGAGATAGATGCCTTTCACGGAATTAAGGAAGCTCTGCTGCGTATCGATTATACTGGAGATATCGGTTATGCTTTTATGGATGGCGAACTGATCAACGATAATTTCTGCAACCATACGACCTGGGAAATAGGCTTGAAAGCATTTGAGCATCGGCTCATCGAGCAAGGGTTGTACGTATATGTTTCCCCAATACGAAAAGGTAAGGTTCTCAACAGCAATACGACTATGGCTGGCTGGAAAGAGACGGCAAAGGAACGTATCGTAGATATCCGCGCAGTCAGCATCGTGCCTGTGTATGAAATTCGACTCACCGTATAACCCAGGAAGTGTAAGTTCAGAGACGCACAGTGGGTACTTTTAGTATAAAGTATAAAAATGTAAAAGCTCATGGTCGTTCAACCATGAGCCTTTTTTACTTTCTGATAGTACGTTTAGTAGATACCAGCCTTTTTCGATGTTTCTTTGATCCCGTTGCTTCCGTTAACTACAGTTTTCCCCCAATCCGTCAGATTGCCATTAGGTCCTGTTACAAGATCAAGGTAGGAAAGATTGGAACTATTACCATACCAGGACCAGGCTAACCAGCCTACTCCTTTGGATTGACCGTATCTCATGATTTCTGTCTCGTCGACGTCTGCTCCCTGGTGGTAACCGCCAAATTCGCCAATAATCAGAGCGAGTCCTTGATTCAGAACGTTATCAATATTGGTTCGAACAGTTTGAACATCTTTACCAGCGAACTCATACATATGGATGGAAAATACCGTATTCTTCAAAGAATCAGCTGCGAATACAGATTTACCAAAGTCATTGATAGATTGAGGATATTGTCCCCATCCGGCACAATCGACGATGAGTGTATTTTTGATACCTGCGTTTCTCAGCTTGGGAATCGCTTGCTTGTATCCATCAGCCCAACCACTTCCATTCCAAGAACCATACCATTCGTTTGCAATGTTTACGATAACCCGGTCTTCCTTGCCGATCAGAGCATCCTTTATGCTAATCCAGTAGTTCACAGCTGCATCCAAAGACGCGTAGTCGTCTTTGCCTGTAGCATCATGAACTTCAAGCACAGCAATCATTTTATGGTTGGAGACGAGAGAAATAATATCTTTCACGGAATTAATATCATCCTTGGTGTACTGGTTTCCGTTAGAAAGGACAATTCGGACGGTATTAGCACCTGTCTGGGCAATTGCCGGGATCGCTGTATAAAGATCGTTTTTGTACCATGTGTGAGCATGATTGACGCCTCTCATAACAAATGGCTTGCCTGTAGAATCATACAATTTGGTACCGCTTACATAAAATCCTGAAGCAGCTTCTACCTTGGAGAAAACTCCTCCTAAACCAATCATGATGAGCAAGCCGATCATTCCAGACAATAGTGATTTTCTTAACAATACCTTCATTTTTATTCCTCCCTAAATATATTATTCAACTTCCTGCTATACAGAGATGAAGTTAGGTATGTAAGTGTGTAAATAGCAGTAAGCTAAACACAAAATTAAGCGCTTTCAAATATGAAAAAAGTTATTTTTGTTATTCTATCATTTGTGTTTTTGTTATTCAATCGGTTATTTTGGTTATTTTTTTGTGTTTTTGAAGTATAAACACATGGATGTATTATTTAAGTGCTATTTTCTGTGGTTTCATTGTATTTATTGTTTATGTTTGTTTAAAATTTAGTTTATATTGATAAAAATAACCTAACTATATTTCTGTGATATTCCGAATTTGTGTAGGTTGACCTAACGTTTTTCTTGGTTAATTATTTTGAACAAAGGTGAGATCTATCGGACAGCAATACCTAAGCTTCACCGCGATATTAAATTATAGTATGATATTCTTGTGAAAAATTTTACCAGAGTGAATAGGGGCAAGCTGATGAGAAAACCAATCATTGCAGTCGATATGGACGATACCATCTGTCATCTCGTCAAACGAGCCATATACCATAACAATAGTGAATTTCCCACTCATCCGCTTCGTTATGAAGAAATGTTAGATTGGAACACCGATCATCTACGTCATCCCAAAAGCACGCATGATGTATTTTATGGGCGACCGGGTTTGTTTGAGGAACTTGAACTGTTTGACGATTATGTTGTAGAAGAAATGGAGAAGCTTTGCAATGCTTTTGATGTCATTATTGTGACAGCGGCAGAGCCCAAGACCGTCGTAGAGAAATGGAATTGGCTTCAAAGACATATGCCATTCATTCCGATCGAGAACTTTTTCCCATGTAAACGAAAGAACCTGATTAACTATGATCTCCTGATTGATGATGGCCCTCATAATTTAGTACCTGCGCTAAAGGAGGGGAAAAAGGTGCTTTGTATTCCTCATCCATGGAATCTGAGAGCAAGAGAGCAATATGAATTCCCCGTCATGACATCCTGGCAAGGAGCAAAAGAACGAATCGACTCCATTTTAGGAGTTCTGTATAAATAATAGAATTATTCGTAAAACAGCTGGCTCCTCTGGAACTGGCTGTTTTGCTAGAAAGAATAGCGCCTATGGCTGAAATAAAATGGTACAATTGCTATGCATTATCCATGAGGAGGGAACGTGTATGACCATGACTATGGGTCTGATTGTGAATCATCTGACCAAGGGAATAAGCCTACCCCACACCACCGTAGATCTGCTGGACCCAGGATCTGTAGATACTGAGGTGCAAGGAATTGTAACCGCTTTCTCCGCTTCACAGTACGTGATAGAACAAGCTATTTCTCTAGGTGCAAATTTTATCATTACACATGAAGGCATTTTTTATAGTCATCAGAGGATGCATGAGTGTCTACTACATGATCCGGTTTTTTCGCAAAAATCTCGCCTCATTGCCGATGCAGGTATAGGCATTTATCGGTTTCATGACACCATACATCGTTATCAACCGGATGGAGTGATGGTTGGGCTTCTTCAGGCGCTTGGCTGGCACAACTACATGGTAAAACAGCAGCCGACGGCCGCCATTTTGACTATTCCCGCTATGAAAGTTAAGGAGATCGCTGAATATATCAAAGCCAAACTACATATTCGTTATGTACGGGTGGCTGGCGAGGTTTCCATGCCATGTGAACGAGTGGGAATTTCAGTAGGATACAGGGGAGGTGGCGATCTAGCCATTCCATTATTTCTAAATGAAAATGTAGATGTAGTCATCGCCGGTGAAGGCCCAGAATGGGAAACACCAGAATATGTTAAAGATGCTGTCTATCAAGGGCACAGTAGAGCACTTATCATGCTGGGACATGCTGAAAGTGAAGCACCTGGGATGAAGTATCTCGCAGATGTGCTTTCCGCCCAATTTCCGATGCTTCCCGTACACTTTATTGAAGATCACCCGGTGTTTCAAATATTGTAATGAGAACACGTTTTTTGTGATGGTCATCCAGCACTGCTGTTATATCCGTTCATCCACTTTATGAAATGGAGGCGAGATCATGGGAAGCAGAGTGATTATGCCGTTCAAAACAGACTGGAGATTTATAGAAGGAAATTACGCGGGTGCTGAGAAAATGGACTACAACGATGAGCATTGGCGGCTCCTTCATGTCCCTCATGATTGGAGCATTGAAAAGTCCTTTGATCCACATATGCTGTATGGTGGCAATCAGGCTTATTTGCCAAGATGGTCTGTCGGATGGTACAGAAAGCATTTTAATGTGAAGCCCTCCTCTCCAAAACAGCGCGTATACATACAATTTGATGGCATTCACAGTAACAGTGAGGTTTGGATCAATGGGCATTTTGTGGGCAAGCGACCCTATGGATATGTTAGCTTTCAATATGATTTGACTCCATATATTCGGTGGGATGAGGAAAATGTGATTGCCGTCAAAGTGGACAATACGATTCTTTCACCTGACAGATGGTATTCGGGGGCCGGTATTTATCGTAATGTTTGGCTGATTTGTACGGATTATATTCATATAACCGAATGGGGGACTTACATTACCACACCTGAAATTTCGCCAGATGAAGCCAAGGTGACTGTCAGAATCCAGGTCACTAATCAACACGCGCATGCCGTAGAGTGTACGATTATGACTGAAATGCTGGACCCACAGGGACAGATCCAAGGAAAAGTGGAAAACCGAGTTACTCTTTCGAGCTGTGAAACGGGGGAAATAGAGCAAAAAACGCGAGTTTTAGAGCCAGAACTATGGTCACCGGACAACCCAGTGCTCTACGAAGCCCAGACGACGATCTATTGCGACAATACAGAGGTGGATCGTTATTGTACCTCTTTTGGCATAAGAGAAGTGAAGCTGGATACACAAAAAGGTTTATTTTTGAATGGGCACAGCTTAAAGCTAAAGGGAGTGTGCATTCACCATGATTTAGGCTGTCTGGGGGCTGCTTACCATGATACAGCCATGAAAAGAAGGCTGCAAAAGCTGAAGGAAATGGGCTGTAACTCGATCCGTTTTGCTCATAACCCGATGGCGCCCGAATTATTAGATTTATGTGACCAGATGGGGTTCTTGGTGGTTGATGAGGCTTTTGATAAGTGGAAATCTCTTTTCTATGAGCATTTATATGATGAGTGGTGGGAAAAAGATCTGGAGGCAATGTTGCTCAGAGACAGGAACCATCCCAGTGTTTTCATGTGGAGCGTTGGGAATGAAGTGGAAAACCAAGGGCAGCCATCCATGCTAAAAATGTTGGAGCAGCTCGTGGGTTTCTGCCATGAAAAAGACCCAACCCGATCGGTTACATATGCGCTTGAGCCGCATAATACACCGATCAGCTTGCGTGAGGGTTCGATTGAGGCCAAAGTGGAGCATACTAAGCAGCTGGCACAACGAGTGGATGTTCTGGGGTTAAACTATCAGGAGCAGTGGTATGAGCACTATAGGGCGGCCATGCCGGATATGCTTATCCTTGGAACCGAGACGTTTCCATACTATCGGGGCAAGGATAACCGGGTTAAAGGTTATTTGCTTATGAATCCCTGGTTTGATGTCGCTAATCATGATTATGTGATCGGTCAATTTGTTTGGAGTGGAATTGACTATTTGGGAGAAACGAGCTATCCCTCCAAAGGGTGGTCTTCGGGCCTGATTGATACTTGCGGATTCCGCAAACCAGTATCTTATCTCCAACAAAGCTTATGGTCTAATCAGCCTGTTGTGCACATAGCCGCATTTAACGAACATATGAAATCGGAATTTAATCCGACATGGACAATGCACTGGAAATCTCCGGCCATGGAAGATCACTGGACATTTCCTGACTACGGTGGAAAATTGATACGGTTGGTTATCTTCACCAATTGTGAGAGTGTGGAATTGATCGTGAATGATGAATTATACGGTGAGAGGAAGCTAGTGGATTACCCTAATCATTTAATCCTATGGGAGCTTCCCTATACACCGGGCAAAATCCGAGCTGTGGGTCGTAATGGAAACGAGAAGGTTTGTGAGCATGAACTGACTACTGCCGGGACTCCTTATGCTCTAAAGTTGGAGGCCGATCGGACGGTTCTACCTGCTGATGGGCATGAGATATCTCATGTGGAAGTAACCGTCATAGACCCAAACGGGATCACTGTACCTAACCAGGATGTTGAATTAACCTTTAAACTGCATGGTGATGGCCGCATCCTTGGAATAGACAATGGGGACCTCACCAGTGATGAACCCTACAAGGGGAATGAGAGACGAACACACAGAGGAAGGTGTCTTGTGGTTGTACAATCTGGGAATGTGGCTGGTGAGCTGTTGCTTCAAGCATCAGCAGATGGAGGGTTACTGGGAGGAACCAGGCTGAAAGTGGAACAAGAATATAAATGACAATTCAAGGTTGATTCAGTAAAGACATTGTATTTTAGCTTACGTATTATTGTTACTCTTGACCAGCTTCTGGGCTGGTCTTTTTTATTTTTATATATAGGTAGGTTTCAGAATTGACATAAAAATAAGAAAGTTTTATAATTTCGGTATTAAAGAAATTAATTGAATAGTTTAATGAATGGGGTGTTTAATAGTGAACGAACGAGATTTCAAAGATGGGCTTTTCACCGAATACGCACGGATCGGAAAATGCTTGTCCAGCCCGAAAAGGTTGGAAATTCTTGATATTCTCATACAAGGACCCAAATCAGTTGAAGTTCTATCTAAAATGACTTCGATGTCCGTTGCCAATGTTTCTCAGCATCTACAAACTCTATATCAAGCTAAGTTGGTTCAATCCAAAAAGCAGGGAAACTTTGTGTATTATGAACTTTCTGATTCATCTGTTTTGCACTTTTTAAATTCACTGTATGACCTGTCTGAAAAGCAGTTAATTGAAGTTCAGCACATTAAGGAGCAATTTTTGGGTCAATTCTCGGATGTTGAAGGAGTCACAATGGAAGAATTGGCAATGCGGATGGAAAAAGGAGAGGTCACACTTCTTGATGTACGGCCGCGAGATGAATATGAAACTGCTCATATACCGGGGGCTGTTTCCGTTCCAATTGAAGAATTAGCGGAGCAGTTATCTTTGTTGCCAGCCGACTCGAAGATTGTGGCTTATTGCAGAGGCCCGTATTGCTTAATGGCGGTTAGAGCTATTGCATTGTTGCAGGCTCGTGGTTTCGAAGCTAGACACTTGGATAAGAGTGTTCATGATTGGAACGACTTTATCAGGGGAGGAAGTTAGCCTTAATGAATTTGACGAATGCTTCGCAGAAGAGGCAAGCGCTTATCAATTCCTATGCGGAATCTTCAGATAAGCAAAGAAAACTGTATCGTCGTACGCTTATCACCGTTATTTTCTCTCAAATTTTTGGAGGCGCCGGACTTGCTGCCGGAGTAACCGTTGGTGCGTTGTTGGCGCAAGATATGCTGGGTACGGATAAATTTACGGGGATTCCTGCGGCACTATTTACACTTGGTTCAGCGGCTGCAGCGCTCCTCGTTGGTCGGTTTTCCCAAAGATTCGGCCGACGAATGGGGCTGGGACTCGGTTTTATTGCAGGGGGAGTTGGGGCGATCGGTGTCGTTGTTGCAGCCCTTATGAATAGTATTACCCTGCTTCTAGTCTCCCTTCTTGTTTATGGATCGGGAACGGCTACAAATCTGCAGGCTCGTTATGCCGGTACAGATCTCGCAAGTTCAAAGCAGAGGGCAACAGCTGCGAGTATGGCTATGGTCTTTACAACGATCGGAGCGGTAGCCGGTCCCAACTTAGTTAACGTTACCGGAGAGTTTGCGTTATCCATTGGAGTTCCCAGTTTAGCGGGACCTTTTCTTTTAGCGGCGGTAGCCTATACATTAGCAGGCATAATATTATTGCTACTTCTTCATCCTGACCCTTTATTGGTGGCCAAAGCAGTTGCGAATCAGGCGGCACAAGGAAGCCAGTCGTCTTCTGATCTTGAGGCTACTCGTGATGGTAGAAAAGGAATTATTCTTGGCGCTTTAATCATGATAATAACTCAAATTGTCATGGTTGCGATTATGACGATGACTCCCGTACATATGAAGCACCATGGACATGGACTCGGCGAAGTAGGATTAGTCATCGGTTTTCATATTGGTGCTATGTATCTTCCGTCTCTAGTTACGGGTATTCTTGTCGATAAGATTGGTCGTATAGCGATGGCGATGGCTTCAGCTGTAACGCTACTTCTCGCTGGCGTAGTAGCTGCGTTGGCTCCCACTGATTCGATGGTTTTGCTTATTGTGGCGCTTTCTCTTTTAGGGATAGGGTGGAATTTTGGACTGATTAGTGGAACCGCTTTGATTGTAGATTCGACGACAATATCTAATCAAGCTAAGGTACAGGGATCGGTGGACGTACTTATTGCTTTGGCAGGAGCTTCGGGAGGAGCACTGTCCGGGATGATCGTAGCAAATTCAAGCTATTCCATACTTTCTTATGCGGGAGGAATTCTGGCGCTGGCGTTACTTCCTATCATGTTATGGATGCGTTCAAAGAGAGCATAGACTAGCAAAAAACGACCTTATGGTCGTTTTTCAGGCTGTCGAGAAAGTCTCGACAGCCTATTTTATGTTAATTTTGTTTAAGACGACACCGCGTTAATGTTGTATAATATAGGTAACTATTGTAGAACGGATGGTGTTGATATGCTACGCTCCAACCGCGAAAAACAACAATCCTACGAATTTGTTTCCATCGAAGATCTGGTTCCTCAAGATCACTTGCTCCGCAAAGTAGATAAGTATATCGATTTTTCGTTTATCGATGATAAAGTTCGACCACTGTATTGTGCAGACAACGGGCGTCCTGCCATTGATCCTACCGTATTGTTTAAAATGATCTTTCTCGGTTATTTCTATGGCATTCGCTCAGAACGGCAACTCGAGCGAGAAATTCAGACGAACCTAGCTTATCGTTGGTTTCTGGGGTTGGGCTTAACGGATAAAGTTCCGGACCATACGACGATGAGCTGGAATCGTCGCACTCGCTTTAAAGACACCACGATCTTTCAAGATATCTTCGATGAAATTGTGCTGCAGGCGATCTCTCACCGAATGGTGGGTGGGCGTGTTCTCGTCACCGATTCCACACACGTCAAAGCCAATGCTAACAGGCACCAGTACACCAAAGAACAAGTGTTGCAGAATACTAAAGACTATATGGACGAGCTGAACGAAGCGGTGAAGGATGACCGGAGAAACCACGGAAAAAAGCCTTAAAATCCCGAGAGGAAGTGAACGAAGAAAAAGAAATTAAAGTGAGCAAAACAGACCCGGACAGCGGCTATATGATCCGTGATGGCAAGCCCGAAGGCTTCTTCTATCTGGACCACCGCACGGTGGATATGAAGTACAATCTGATTACGGACGTGCATGTGACACCGGGGAATGTACATGATTCTGTCCCCTATTTGTCCCGTTTGGATCGCCAAAGAGAACGTTTTGGTTTTCAAGTAGAAGCTGTTGCACTAGATTCAGGTTATTTAACAACGCCGATTTGCCGAGGTTTGCAGAACCGAAAGATTTTTGCCGTGATTGCTCACCGAAGATTCCATCCCAGACAAGGACTGTTTCCGAAATGGAAGTTTGAATACGATGCCAAACGCAATGCGTATAGATGCCCAGCCCAACAGGAACTGCCCTACCGAACGACGGACCGTAAGGGATACCGGCAGTATGCCTCTGACCCAGCTCAGTGCCAGCATTGCCCACTGCTAAGTCAGTGTACCCAGTCTCGAAACCACCGCAAAGTGGTGACTCGGCATGTCTGGGAAGACAGCAAAGAGTGGGTACGGAGCAACCGGCTGAGCCCATCTGGTAAAAAGCTGTACCGCAAACGAAAAGAGACGATTGAGCGAAGCTTCGCGGATGCCAAAGAGCTCCATGGGTTTCGCTATTGCCGTTTGCGCGGTCTTCCAAACGTCAGGGAACAAGCCCTTATGACGGCAGCCGTGCAGAACATGAAGAAGATGGCGATCCACCTAGCTCGCCTGGAGAAACAGGGGTAACCCCCCCTGCTTCTCCAGAGACCAGAGCATTATGATGTGAAAAAGAAACCCACGTCTCAAAATGACGGGGTTTCTCGACAATCTGAAAAAACGACCTTATGGTCGTTTTTTTGTGTTTACCTAACTGTCGGGGGGAAGCAGCCATAGTTCTCTTTTTGACAAATAGTTTGGATACGAATAGAATGACTAATTATGATATAACTTATTAAAACATTAATAAAAAGTGGTGATAAGTAGATATGTAAATGCCAGTAGAATCATCCATGAATCCTCGGGTAATTCGTAATATCTTGTTTTTGTTGTTCGCTTTACCGGGTGTAGCTTTTGCTTCCTGGGTATCTCGAACGCCTACTATACGGGGTAATTTACATGTCTCGACTGCCGAAATGGGAATCATTATTTTTGGATTAGCTGCATTTCTTTAGCGGGACTACTTATAGATCCCCCAGGCTTAGGGTTTTTAGGTGAACATGTTGGAACTTCTGCATGCCTTGATTGTAGTGCTTGTTGGCGTTATGGTCGCTGGTTTGATATCGGGTGCAGCCCAACCCATTGGAGTGAAAGAAAAAATCAGATTAAAAAATAAAGGGGATTGTCGCATGACTATGAAAACGGAAAAACAAAAGATGATAGATGGAGAACTGTATGTAGCTGCTGATCCTCAATTAACGAGTGAAAGAGAGTATGCGAGAAGATGTGTCCGTCTCTTTAATCAGACGACAGAGACGGATCGTGAGTACCGTGAAAAGTTACTTAAGGAGCTTTTCGGATCAACTGGTGAAAATATAGGCATGGAACCCAACATACGTTGTGACTACGGATACAACATCCATGTTGGAAATAATTTCTATGCCAACTTTGACTGTACCATTTTGGATGTTTGCGAAGTGCGCATTGGAGATAATTGTTTCCTGGCTCCAGGAGTTCATATTTACACAGCAACTCACCCCATAGATCCGTTTGAACGAATCGCTGGCCCAGAGTATGGAAAGCCTGTTAAGATTGGCAACAATGTATGGATCGGCGGGAGAGCAGTGATCAATCCTGGTGTTACGATAGGTAATAATGTCGTCGTGGCATCAGGTGCAATAGTAACCAAGGATATTCCAGATCATGTGGTTGTAGCTGGAAATCCAGCGCGAATAATTAAACAAATTGAAATCTCCTAAACAGCATACAGGCAAAGCATTTAATATTTGTTCCGATGATCCTATTAAAATAGCTCTTTATTTTAATAGGATCATTTAATTTAAAGACTAGTATGCTTATGGTCTTCAAGATTGAACTATACAGAGTAATAAATAATCATATTCATCCGAACTAGTGTTTCTCCTAGATTATAGTAAATGTGTGGGCGGTCTGCTTTAAAGCGGATCGAATCTCCAGCTTTAACCGTGTACATTTCTTCGCTGATTTTTACCACCATCTCACCCTCAAATACCGTAATAAATTCTTCTGTACCTTCACGGTGCGGCGCTGAACTCAGTTCCCCGCCTGCTTCAATCTCTACGGTGTAAACCTCAAAATTTCTACTTCCTTCATAGGGGAAAAACGGATATAACCTATAGTGATTATTTTCTTCAAGCACTTGTACTTTGCTTTTAGGAACGACTACCGCATCTGCAGGTGGTTCATTAATCAGAGCAGTGAAAGAGATTTTCAAGCCGTTCGCAATTTTCCATACGGTTGTAATCGAGGGATTAGATTCTCCGCGCTCAATCTGACCGAGCATCGTTTTACTGATCCCCGTCAGATCAGCTAATTTATCTAAACTTAATTTTCTTTCATTTCTTAGATGTTTCAAATTTTTACTTAAAATCAGATTAATATTCTCCATAATTCTTCGCTCCTATTGTGCTTTATAAAGAACATATTGTACAATCATAAAGTACAAATGTACGTCTCAACGTACATTTCATTCAATTATAACATACGGGAGTTGATTGTTGCATGCCGTTTATTCCGTTCCTTTCTTATGCACTTGTTAGCAGCTTTACGCCAGGTCCCAACAATATTATGTCTTTAGACAGTGCCAGGCGGTTGGGTTTGAAAAAAGCATTCCCATTCTTGCTGGGAGTAACAGCAGGCTGTTTCGCTATTATGCTGTTAGCCTGCTATTTTAATCTTGCTTTGTATCATTTTTTGCCACGAGTTAAGATCTGGATGAATGTCCTCGGCAGTCTGTACATGCTCTATCTGGCGGTGAAAATTGCAAAGAGCAAATCCTCTACGGACGATAATGATCACAATGAGGGATATTCCTTCAAATCAGGACTGTTGCTGCAATTTATCAATTTAAAAATCATTTTGTATGGTATTACGGTCATTTCAACGTTTGTAATGCCTTATGATGTATCATATATAGAGCTTATTACGATTTCATTACTCCTGACCTGTATTGGTTTTGTAGCTGTAGTGAGCTGGGCGATTTTTGGCGCTGTGTTTCAACGTTTCTTGAATAAGCATGAGCGTTCCTTCAATATCATAATGTCCTTATTGCTCCTTTATAGTGCACTATCGATATGGATGTAAATGAGCACCCTATTCATCAAAGAAAAGAAAGGTTCCTGACTATAGGCAGGGGCCTTTTTTCGTGTGAATTGAGCTTATTCTACGAGTCATAACATACAATCGAACAGAATGGATGAGTCTCCTGATCATTTAGCTGCAAAACGGGTATTACCTTAATAGATAAAGCTGTTGACAACTTGTATATACATGACTTAATCTTGTATATACAAGATGTTGAAAGCGTTATATTGTTTTTTACGCTACTTCATTTCGCAAGAAAGGAATGAGCATGAATGGAAGCAATGAACAAGACTTTAATTCCTCAAGATAAAGACTGGTGGCGTAAATCAGTAGTCTATCAGGTTTATCCCAAAAGTTTTAACGATACGACGGGCAAAGGAACCGGTGATATAAGAGGACTGACGCAAAAGCTGGATTATTTAAAAAAACTGGGTGTTGATATTGTCTGGTTGCAGCCTGTATATGTCTCACCACAACGTGATAACGGGTATGATGTAGCCGATTATTGCCAGATTAATCCCGATTATGGAACAATGCAGGATTTTGAAGAATTGAGCGAGGGAATCCGGGCACGTGGGATGTACTTAATGATCGACATCGTGGTTAACCATTCTTCCACAGAACATGCCTGGTTTCAGGAGGCACGGCTTTCTAAGGATAGTGAGTATAGGGACTACTATATCTGGCGTGATCCAGCACCCGATGGTGGACCACCAAACAATTGGGTTTCCAAATTTGGTGGACCTGCTTGGCAATATGACGAGACAACAGGCCAATATTTCCTGACACTATTTGATAAGACTCAGGCGGATCTAAACTGGGAAAATCCCAAAGTCCGTCAGGAAGTTGTCAATCTGCTGGAATTTTGGGCTGAGAAGGGAGTCAGTGGTTTCCGGCTCGATGTCATCAACTTGATCTCCAAAGATCAACAATTCTCGAATGATGATGGGAGCACGGTTCCTGGCGACGGACGTAAATATTATACGGACGGTCCACATGTGCATGAATACATTCATGAGTTACATGAGAAAGTATTTGCCAAACAAAATAGCGTCACTGTGGGTGAGATGTCCTCTACCTCCCTAGAGCACTGCATCCGTTATTCCAATCCAGAGAGAAAAGAATTGTCCATGACCTTTAATTTTCATCATTTGAAGGTGGATTACCCAAATGGACAGAAGTGGGAACTCATGCCATATGATTTTGAAATGCTGAAAAAGCTATTCTCGGATTGGCAAACGGGCATGCAACAGGGTGGCGGCTGGAGTGCATTGTTTTTTAATAATCATGATCAGCCAAGGGCAATCTCTCGCTTTTTGGATGATGGACAATACCATGCGGAAAGCGCCAAGCTGCTGGCAACCACGCTACATGGTCTTCAAGGTACACCTTATATATTTCAAGGTGAGGAAATTGGGATGGCCAACCCGCAGTGGGCAGACATTGAAGAGTTTCGGGATGTTGAATCTCTGAATATGTATCGTATTTTACAGGAGCAAGGCAAAAGTGCAGAAGAAGCATTGAATATCATTCGAGAGCGGTCTCGTGATAATTCGAGAACACCGATGCAGTGGGATGGCACTCGCAATGCGGGCTTCACTACAGGCACTCCTTGGATTAAAGTAGATGAACGATATCCACAGATTAATGTTCAGGCTCAGTTAGAGGACCCGAATTCTATTTACCACCATTATCGTAAGCTGATTCATCTGCGTAAGACGGTGCAGGTCCTTACCGATGGGAGTTATCAACGTTTGGACGAAGCTCATCCTCAGGTCTACGCCTATCAACGTAGCAATGAAGAGGAGACTTTGATTGTCATCTCTAATTTTAGCGAACAGGATACGCAATTCCGTATACCAGATTCATTTTATTCACGATTAAAAAATCAAGCGTTGGATGCGGCTGAGCTCTTAATTGGTAATACCCAGCACGCACCAGAGCTAAAACAAGTGATCTCTTTAACCCCATATGCTTCATATATGTGGATTGTTCGTAGACTTAGTGAATAGTATGGAGACATCTAGTAGCACCCCGGGCACGTTATTTTGATAACCGGGGTTGCTACTTTAAAATGAGCAAACGTTAAGGGAGTGGGCTAAATGGCGATTGAAAGATCACAGGTAGAAGACATTATAAAAGCCGTTGGTGGCAAAGACAACATAGAGGCCTCTACGCATTGCGTAACTCGTCTGCGATTTGCCCTTTATGATGATAAGCTGGTTGATAAAGATGCACTTGAACAAAATGATCTGGTCAAAGGCCAATTTTCTTCACAAGGACAATATCAGGTCGTGATTGGCCCAGGTCTGGTGGATAAAGTATATGACGAAATGATCTCCATTACAGGAGGTAGTCGGGCTTCTAAAGATGATGTCAAAAATGCGGCAAGCAAAAAACAAAATCCAATTCAGCGTGCCATCAAGACGCTGGCAGATATATTTATCCCCATCTTGCCCGCAATCGTGACTGCAGGCTTATTGCTTGGAATAAATAATATTTTGACAGGCAAGGGAATTTTCTTCGAAGGTATGGCTCTGGTTCAGGTCTATCCTCAATGGACTGACTTTGCTGCTATCATTAACACCATTGCCAGTACCGCTTTTGCATTTCTACCTGCCTTAATTGGATGGTCAGCCGTTGTCCGGTTTGGTGGCAGTCCTTTACTCGGGATTGTACTGGGTCTGATTCTGGTTCATCCAGATCTATTAAGTGCATACGGTTATGCGGATGCCGTTACCAAAGGAACCGTTCCGGTTTGGAATTTGTTTGGGTGGGAAGTGAACAAGATTGGTTATCAAGGACAGGTTTTACCTGTTTTAGTATCCGCTTACGTGCTTGCACAAATTGAAAAATTCCTAAATAAAAAGATAGCGGATTCATTTAAGCTGTTACTCGTGGCACCGATTACATTATTAATAACGGGATTTCTTGCTTTTACAGTGATCGGTCCGGTTACTTTTATGATTGGTAATGCTATTACGTCTGGTCTTGTATACGTTTTCGATTTGGCGCCTGCGCTGGGTGGCCTGATTTATGGAGGCTTTTACTCTTTGCTCGTGATAACGGGAATGCACCATACTTTCCTGGCGGTGGATGTGCAATTAATTGGTACGCAGGGTGGAACGTTCCTCTGGCCGATGCTGGCACTGTCCAATATCGCTCAGGGTGCCGGAGCATTGGCAATGATGCTGGTATTGAAGGAGCAAAAGGGAAAAGGGTTGGCTCTTACCTCTTCTGTGTCTGCTTTTCTGGGTGTAACCGAGCCTGCCATATTCGGGGTGAATATCCGATATAAATATCCATTCGTATTTGGGATGATCGGGTCCGGTATTGCAGGTATACTGCTCACCGTAAATCATGTGATGGCTTCTTCCATTGGTGTGGGCGGGATTCCAGGCTTCTTGTCTATTTTCCCAAACAACTGGGGTGTATTCTTCATCGGGATGGCGATCGTGTTAATTGTGCCATTTGCTTTAACTTTAATGTATGGCAAGTTGTTAACTAAGCGCCGTCAGGCTGCACCAGCCAATGATTCCGTACAAAAAGACTCGCTTCCGCAAAATACCGCAATAGATGTGCTTGAAGTGAGGACTCCCGTACGAGGACGTGTTGTACCGCTGGAACAAGTTCCTGACCCGGCTTTTGCCGAACGGCAGATGGGGCAAGGTATTGCAGTGGAACCGAAGGATGGCAAGATTCTTGCCCCATTCAGGGGAAAAGTTATTCATATCATGATGAAAAGCAAGCATGCCTTGATTTTGGAGCATTCGACAGGTGTACAGATTCTGGTACATGTGGGGATCAATACGGTGTCACTGAAGGGTGAGGGATTCACCATGCATGTGGAGACCAATCAAACCGTGGAGCAAGGACAACTACTGATGGAATTTGACCGTGATCTGATTCAGAAATCCGGATATCCCGTCATTACACCAGTCATTGTCCCGGATGGTCAGAGTATGATTGAATCGGTTGAAGAACTGCCAGGTGAGGCAGACGATTTGCAGTATACCTTAATGAGAATTCATTTGAATTCTTCATCAGGTCATAGGAATTAATTCAGATTCAATTCGCACAGTCTATTATAGTGAACAGGGAAGTGAAAGAATGCTACAATGAACGTGGTGATGAAAATTGACAAAGAATATATTTTTGCAAATTTATCAGGAGTACTCGGGACGAATCCAGACAGGCGAATTGGCTCCAGGCACTAAAATGCCGTCTGAAAATGAACTGGCCCGAGAGTATAACACTTCTCGTGAAACCGTACGTAAAGCACTTCACTTGCTTGCACAAAATGGGTATATCCATAAAATAAAAGCTAAAGGATCTTTTGTTCTGGATATTGGACGGATGGATTTTCCTATAGGAGGACTGGTCAGTTTCAAGGAAATGTCTGAACGAATTGGGCGTACATCACGTACCATTGTACATGAAAATCAGCTAATTCCAGTTCCAGATGACATAGCCAATCATCTTGAGATTGACAAAGACAAGTATTTGGTCTGGAAAGTTATTCGTGCGCGTGAGATTGAAGGTGAATGCGTCATACTGGATAAAGATTACTTTCGATCAGACATTGTACCTGTGCTTACCGAGGAAATTAGTCGTGGGTCCATCTACGAATATTTGGAGGGAGAGCTCCATCTTCAAATTAGTTATGCCAAAAAGGTCGTTTCCGTAGAAAATGCAGACGAAGAAGATCATAGGCTGATGGACCTTCAGAACTACACTCATGTGGTCGTAGTACGTAACTATGTTTATCTGGAAGACACCACGTTGTTCCAGTATACCGAGTCAAGGCATCGGCTAGACAAATTCCAATTTATCGACTTTGCCAGACGTTCCCACGGTGAAGACAAGAGAGCAGATTTTTTAAAATAACGATCAATAAAATAGTTAAGAAACCCCGTCTTTTAAGACGAGGGTTTCTTTTTTACCTTGGATGCAACTGCTGAGCAGCTTGTATACTGGCATTTGAGGGATTTGAATTTGCGTTTTATCCAAAAGCTGTTTATTGAATATTAAAAGGTTATATACTGTTTAGAATACAATTCCATGATCAATGCAATGGGAACGAGGTGTATGTTATTTATGTATAGAGTGGCTATCTGCGATGATGAGCACAAGCAGAGAGAACTTGTTAAAAATATGCTGATTACTTTGTCGATAAAGACCAGTATAGAATTTAAAGTTGAATTATTCGACTCCGGAGAACAGCTGGTATCTCATTATCAAAACCATGAGTCTCCATTCCATATCTTAATATTGGATGTTGAAATGAATGGCATGAACGGAATTCAAACCGCCCAAAAAATAAGGAGTTTAAATCACCTGGATGAACAGATTATTTTTTTAACGAACTACCCTGAATATATGGTGGAAAGTTTTGACGTAGTCACATTTCAGTATTTAATAAAACCGATTGCTCCCCATATCTTTGAGGAAAAAATGATAAAGCTGTGTCAATATTTTCAATCTCTAGATAAAAAATTCGTTATCATCAAGTCAGCTTATGAGGAAGTGCTTTTAAAATATGATGATATCATTAGTATTGAAGTGGTCAAAAGCTTAACCATAAAAAACAAACTGCATTTTGTAACCTCTACTCAAACCTATGATAGCAAAGGGATTCTTTCGGACTATGCTTCAGCATTAAAAGAACACAATTTTCTACAGATTCATCGTTCGATTATTATAAACTTAATTCATGTGAAAAAATTTGCTGGCGGTGATGTTTTGATGTCAAATGATGTGAAGTTACCTATTGGGCGTTCTAAAATAAAAGAAGTTAAAGATTTATATACCAAATTTATGATCATGAAGATGCATTAATATGATGGAATATAACTCCCTGCTTCTTAATCTTTGCGTTGTCCTTGTTATGTGCTTCCAAGTGAATTTTTACTTTAACTCGGTTTTTGATAAGTCCAATCGAAAGCCGAACAGATTCGTATACTTCATTATTTTTGGGTTGCTGGATTCCTTATATTTAAGTGTTTATTTGACTCCTGCGGTATCTTCGATTTTAGCATTACTTGTCATATTTAGTTTAGCGCAATCGTATACAGTGGAAATAAAGACAAAGATCATTTTTTCTATCCTTTATGCTGTATTGATAACCATCGTTAATTTTATATCTCTTTATATTTTATATGCTGTAGGCTCCGTTAAAATTAGCAACTTTAGCCATTTGAGTGGACAAGATCACTTGATATTCTCTAAGGTTATGTTACTCAGCTGCATTATCATGTTTGCTGTCATTCAGATTATACGTCTATTTGCCAAACGCAGAACCTTCCCTTTGCAGCATCGTTACTATATTTTATTTCTAATCGTTCCCATCATAAGTTTATACCAGGTCAATGTTTTATCTGTTTATAGTGAAAAGAATATGTATTATTTTGGTTCTATTATTGGCTTTATTTCCTTAAATGTTTTTATCATATATATTTTTGATAATGTCATTGAAAAATTTCAATTAATGCATGAAAATGCTCAATTACAACATCAGATGGACTACCAAGATGCTAACTACGAAAAAACGGTTCACAGCTTCAAAAATATAAAAAGAATCATTCATGATACACACCAACAGTTTTTGTATATTGAAGAATGTATCAAGAGAAATGAATTGGCTGAGGCGAGTGAACATATTAAGGTTACATTAAATAAAATCGAAGGAGCATATCAAAGAGTGAATACCGGTAATCTGGTTATAGATGCCCTTGTCACGAACAGCCTTAATATTGCTCTGGCCAATGGCATCAAGGTAGATACCCAGCTTAACTTGTATTCACAGAAAGTAAATATTGAACGTTATGACTTATGTGTCGCTCTGGGCAATATGCTGGATAATGCCATAGAAGCATCTAAAAGGGTCAGGATTGCGGATGATAGGTACATTCTTATTAAAATACATTCCAATGAGTCCGCGCTGTTCATTCACATCCTTAATCATGTGGAGAATGAAGTTGCCCATTTGCATAGTCAAAAATCAAACCCGGATGTTCATGGCATTGGCTTAACCAATATATCTAGAATATGTGACAAATACGGTGGGAATATGACCATTGAAACGAAAAATAAAGTATTCGATAATATGGTTTTATTGCCATTTTATAAGGACATTCCTTAGACATCATGTTGTTTAGGGATTGTTTTTTTCGTTTAAGGGTGTTTTTTTATATAGAATCCTCGTTCATTGTATGATCAGGTCAGTAATAAAGCCTGGTGAAGCTATAAGAGGAGGAAATATGGAATGAAGAAAATAATAGCTGTGTTCGTTTCTGCTATGCTTTTTGTACTGCCGATGACGAATACTTTTGCTCAAGGCACTGCTGAACCCATCAAGGAAAAGGCTCGCAGTCTAGCCTCGGAGCTGGTATCCAAATACGGTGCTAGCGGTGTGCAGTATGCCATTATGGACCAAGGAAACATTGTATTATCGGATAGCGTGGGTGTAAAGAATAAAGCAACCAACGAGCCGATCACCAAAGATACGATGTTCGGTATAGGCTCTACAAGCAAAATGTATGTATCTGCTGCAACGATGATGCTGGTCGATGCCCATAAGGTAGATATTGATCAGCCGCTAACAACATACATTAAGGACTTTAAAATGTCTGATGAAAGATACAAACAAATTACACCCCGTATGCTGTTAAATCATTCGTCAGGTCTTTACGGTGCTCACTATAAAAATAGTATGTTATTTAATGACAATGATACAGAAAATCATGATGAGCTCTTGCTAAGGTTGCAATCAGAAACTTTAAAATCAAACCCTGGCGAATATTCCGTATATACCAATGATGGATTTCAATTGCTTGAAATATTGGTTGAGCGGGTGAGCGGTCTAAGTTACACCGATTTCCTGGCAAAGCATATTAGTACACCTTTAGGTTTGAAATCTACCAAAACACCTCTCGATCAATTTGATAGACAAAAGCTGTCCAAAACTTATTTTCCTGCGGTTGAGGGGGCTTTACCGGTTGAAAATGCCAATGTCATCGGGACAGGGGGCTTATACTCCACCGCAGAAGAGGTGGCTATGTTTTCAGAAGTATTAACGGGGAACAGACCCGATATTCTATCTGTACAATCGGCGAAGTCCATGAAAAGTCATGAATATCGAAATGGAATATGGGTACCTGAAGAGACAAACAGCTTTAATTATGGACTTGGTTGGGATGCGGTTCAGTTGGCACCGTTTAGTGATTACGGAATAACTGCGTTATCCAAGGGTGGGGATACTGTTTTGTATCACTCTACTTTGATCACCATACCAGAGCATCATATTTCTATGGCTGTGCTTTCATCTGGAGGGTCTTCCATCTTAGATAGTATTTTTGCTTCTAACATTTTATTGGAAGTTTTAAAAGATAAGGGCATCATTAAAGACATCATACCGGAGAAAACATTTGAGCCTCCTGTAAAAGTGGAAATGCCATCTGATTTACTTTCTTATTCGGGATTATACGGTTCTGTGGGTACAACCATCAATGTAGAGATTAAAAACGGTGAGTTTGATTTACCTGCTTTCTTGGATGGATTCGTCCCGGCGCAACAATATGTGTATACAGGCAATGGACAATTCAAAAGCAATGATGGCAGTGTAGCCATAAGCTTTGACAAACAAAAAAACGGAAAAACGTATATTAAGGCTAACCTATATTTAAACTTTCCGGGATTAGGTCAAATGGTTATGGTGACTTATGAATATCAAAAGCTAGATGCCAATCCTGTAAATCCCATAGTTAAAAAGGCATGGGAAAACAGAAACGGGAAAAATTATTATGCTTTGGATGAAAAGATATCTTCCATATTTTATCTGGCCCCCTCATTTATAACGAAAAAAATATCCTTTGATCATGATGGATACGCAAGTGGTACTAAAATTGTGGATGAGAATAAAGCAGTAAATGCCGTTGAGATTCCTGTTATGAGTGGAAGAGATGCATTTGACCTGAATTTTTATACCAAGGATGGTTCGGAGTATTTAACCATAGATGGACAATCCTATATCAGTGAAGATGCTGTTAAACCTATCTTGGGAGGAAAGTCAGTGTACACCATACCATCTAATGGCCAAGCCACGTGGTATAAAATAGATAAAAACTCAGCCAATAAAACGATGACCGTTGATTTTCCAACAAGCGGAGGGTTCGCTGTCTATGATGAAAACGGAGCGGTTGTACAATTTTCAACTGCTAGCAATAACAATTCGGTTGTACTGCCCAAAGGTGGCTTGATTGTTTTGGGTGGCAATGCAGGGGATGTATTTAAAATCAATTTGAAATAAGCGTGTAGCCGCTTCTGGAAATTCAGGAACGACCGTTGCAGCGTTGGAGGTTAAGTAGATAACCGCGAATCTTAAGTCGAATTGGCCTTTATATAAGGCCAATTCGACTTTTTCATTCAGCAGATGAGCCTAAATCCGTAATGGATAATTTTATATCAAAGGTTACGGGTATTTTGCTGAATTTGTAATCCCAATCATCCTTTACTTTTTTCCACACCTGCGGTTTCTCAATATGCAAATGGTCACCAAAACCGGCAACATCGACTTTATATTCTGACTGTAATTTGTGCATAAGAGACTTAATCCTGCGAGTCACTTGTTTTTCAAACTCTTTCTCAGCCTCCTTCATGTTTTGTGTCTCAGTCGGGTCCGCTTTATCATCCCAGTTTTCGATTAAACGTCCTTTGGATTCAATTTTTACGTGAAACGAGATATCGTTGCCTTCGGTTACTTTAGTTGTTATTTTGCTTTTTACCGATTTGATTTCGTAAGTGATAGCTTCATTCCGCTTGTCATATGTTTTTACAGCTCCGCCCTTAACATCACCTGTAATCCATCCAATACTCTCCACGTCTTGTTGGTCCAAACTGCCTATCCAGTGACCGGTATCTCCTTTAATAATACCAGCACCTGAAAATTCCAATTCCCCATCGGATTCAGTGATGTTTTGCAATATATAGCTTTTTTTGGAATGCATCATCCCATCCAATTCAGACAAATTGACCCCCCTCATTACCTTGCTGGTTCTGAAATGGTTACGAAGCATATACAGAATATGAATGGATGGGACTTCTTCCTTATATTTGGTGACTAAAGTACTAGCTGCTCGTCCCTTGCTTAAAAAGACCAAACAACTCGGGCGAATATCATTATCACGAAGCGCAAAATCCATCAATTGCTGCATCGTCTGTTCTTTCGCCAAATCGGTGGCAACCACCATGACCTTTAGATGGTGGCCAATAACGGGGCGATCCAAACGGAGAGAGAGTTGGCGGAAGATTTCAAGCAAAGAATCTCCTGTGCCAGTTATGTTGTTATAGTTTGGCTCTTGTCCCCCTCCTCCGCCTTGTTGGTTTGGGCTTCCAGATGATTTTTTGGGGACGATTTGTACGCTGGCCGTAATTTTATTTTTCTTGAAGTAACGGCTGCCTTTCTTCTCCAGATCTTGTTCCAATGGAGTGAGCTCCCCCTTATCCAGAGAAATTCCTGTATATATGCTAAGTTCCTCTACTTCTTTGCTGCTCCAACAACCGACTTGAGTCACCAGAAGAATAAAGGCAAGCAGTACAGATAGGATAGGTCGTCTACACATTTTGCTTCATTCCCTTCTTCCTGATCATGAACACAATGGAGAGAAATACCGGAATCAAAATAAATAATATGATTCCTATATATCCGATCGCATCGCCCAGGCTAAACACTTCCATCATACGAACAGGAGTCATTGTGGAGATAAAGATTAGCGGGATTAAACCGAAAACCGCATAACGATATTTAAAACCAAACACCTGTGAAACACCTAAGGATGCATTGAAGAAAAAACTGCAGGAATTACAAAACATTTGCATCATCCAGATCACTAGCAGTGGAAACTCTAGACGTTCAAAAAGAAATCCGGGGATTTCAAAACTGCGCATCAAATTAATGGTAGGCCAAGTACTTGTCACAGTGGAATCTACCGATAGCCCGCCGATCACCATAACTACGGTCAAAAAGTACAAAATTAAAGGGATACTGATCCCCACTACCATGGCCTTAAATGCTTTCTCGGGGTGCTGCATAAAAGCGACCAGTGTCATGACGACTTCACATCCACTGAAAACAAGGATAGTTGATTTCAGCCCCTTGATGACGGGTAAAACCCCTTCACTCAATACGGGACGAAGATGATCAATTTCAAAAATCCTTAAGCTAAAGAGAAAACAAAAAAGCAGAAAGAAAAGACTGATTGGAAGTACAATCTGGTACAGTCGCACGATGGGATTAATGCCTCCAAAAACTAAATAACTCCCTACCCAGATAAATGGAATCACAATCGCCCAGATGGGTGTGCCTTCGAGCAGAAAAAACATGGTCACTTCAGCTAACACACGTATTTCAAAGCCGGCGATGATTATAAAGTATATAATTAATAGCACGCTTAAGATTCCTCCCGGAACAGTGCCTACAATTCTTCTGGAGTATTGATATATGGTGTTTCCGGGAAACTGTTGACTTAATTTCACCATGACCCAGACGACGAATATGACAATACCTCCACCGATGAGGACTGAAAGCCATGCATCAGGAGTCTGTACTTGTTCAGTTACACCCCTCGGCAGTGTCAAAATTCCTGCGCCCAATACGGTATTGGTCAGGAATACAGCCGCCTGCTTCGTTGTGATCTTGTCATCAGAGCGTCTAAACACAGTGGCTCCTCCTTCGTCTTGGCATCATGGTCTACGTTTGCGTTGCTGCGTTTTCATCATAACAGGTCTTCGTTTCATCAGAGATATAGGAGCCCGGATGTACACATCCTTCCAATCGCTTGGTCGCATGGGAGAAAAGGGAGTTACATACGGTACGCCAAAGCTTTTCAACTTCGTCAGATGGATACAAATCAACAGAAAGAACAATATGGTTCCGAGCATGCCCAGGAGTGCTGCGAAGAGCATTCCAACAAAACGCAAAAGACGCAAGGTAATGCCCGCACTGTATGTCGGTATCGAAAACGAAGAGATGGCAGTAACCGCAACCACAATCACCAGGAAGGGGCTAACAATGCCCGCATTTACAGCAGCGTCGCCGATGACCAAGCCTCCCACAATGCCCATCGCAGGACCAATGGGTTTGGGCAATCGGATACCGGCTTCCCGCAGAATTTCGATCGAAATTTCCAGAATCATGACTTCAATGACGGAAGGAAAAGGGACACCTTGACGGGTCTGAATGATGCTAATGACCAGCTTGGTCGGAATCAAACCGGGATGAAACGAAATAAAAGAGATATACAAAGCAGGACCCATCAGCGCTATGAAAGCTCCAAAAAATCGCAGCAAACGTAAAAGTGAACCTGGAATCCAGCGTTCATAATAATCCTCGGGAGATTGAAGCAGCATACTGAAGGTCACCGGGACAATAAGTGCAAAGGGAGTCCCGTCCAGAAGAATGGCTATTCTTCCTTCCAGTAATGCATTAATGACACGGTCGGGTCGCTCTGTGTTGTGAACCTGCTGGAACGGACTTAAATAATTGTCTTCAATGAGTTGCTCCACATAACCGGATTCAGCCAAAAAATCCATGTCTATTTTTGATATTCTGCGCTTTACTTCTTCAAGAAGATCCGGATTCACAATATCCTTGATGTACGCGACAACCAGATCCTTTTTGATTCGGCTTCCAACCTGGAATTTCTTTATTTCCAGATTTTTATTTAAGCCCTGGCGTCGAAGCATCGAAGTATTTTCACTTAATACTTCCGTAAAACCGATTCTAGGACCCCGAAGTAATGCTTCAGAGGTTGGTTCATTGACGGAGCGAATAGCGCCATTAGGCGAACCCACTAGTAGTGCTTCCTTCATTCCTTCAATTAATAAGGCGGTATGACCTAAAAGGATGAACTCGTACAGTTCCTCCATACTGGTAACTTCACTAATTTGCGTAAGTGGCATCAAGCTATCTTTTATAAAAGAGGTACTTATACTTTCCTGTTGGTCCTGCTGGCCCTGCTGGCCCTCAAACATCAAGACCTCCAATACCTGATTGCTCATAAGCTTTTCATCCTGCATACCTTCTATGAAGACTAATACGGACCGAGCATGAAATTTCTTCAACATAAACTCACGAAAATGCACATCACTATTTTCGCCTATAGACTCTCGGATCGAATCTAAATCGGAATCGTAATTCCCTGTAATTTTGGAGCTTGGTTCATGCTGTTGATCAGCATCGCCTTCGTTATGTTCGTCGGAAAGCGGACGATCAGAAGAATGTTTGGATTTTGCCCCCTTACTGCCGACAAACGAATAAATCGATGTGTTTATATAATAAATTCCTAAAGGAATAACCAACGCGAGGCCTGCTTGAAAGAGTGTACTCCAGCTTGGAATATAAGAAATAATTTTAGACCACATGATGATCACCTCCATACGATTCAATTCTAAGATACAAGTTGTCCCTAAAGTATTCCTTATAAAGGTTGTATTTACACATGAACTGGAAAGATTCGTTCGATGACCAGAGCAAATGATCATCAACTACACTATTTTTAAATCTAATCATTACGGCAGATCTCACACGAAACACTTCTGTTGTTGTTATAGAGCTATCTAGCACTGAGAGCCAGTGTAGAGAATGGAGCAAAATCCCTTGAAACGGAATAGGGAAATCCCTAAATATTCTTAATTTTAACTACATTGTGATTCTAGTCACATATAGCTCTATCTGCTGTATTAAAATAGAAGCATAAACAATATTCATTAGAAACGTAGAGATGTCGTCGGATAGGAAGTAGCGTCGAATGAATGGAGGAACCGGTATATGATAAACAGTAAAAAGAAGCTTGTGGTTATAGGGAACGGGATGGCTGGTATCAATACGGTCGAACAAATTTTAAAATTAACAGATAAATATGAAATTACAGTCCTGGGAAGTGAGCCGCATCCGAACTATAACAGGATCATGCTCTCTTATGTGTTGGAAGGTAGTAAAACAATAGATGATATCATACTGAACGATTTGCAATGGTATGCGGATCAAGGGATTACTTTATATACAGGAAAAATGGTTAAAAGTATCGACGGTGAGAACAAGAAGATTCTCACCGAAGACGGACTGGAAATTGATTACGATGTGGCTTTGGTGGCTACTGGTTCACAATCGTTTATTCTGCCTATTCCGGGTAAAGAATTACCGGGAGTTATTGGTTTCCGAGATATCGCCGATTGCTCGGCAATGCTGGAAGCGGCAAAGACCTATAAAAAGGCCGCTGTCATTGGTGGAGGTCTGTTGGGGCTGGAGGCAGCTAAAGGCCTGGTCAATCTGGGGATGGATGTTACGGTCGTTCATTTAATGGAAGATTTGATGGAACGTCAGCTAGACCGGGAAGCCTCTGCGATGCTAAAAGCAGAACTAGAACGCCAAGGAATCAAGTTTGCTATGCAAATGCAAACTTCGGAGGTGTACGGTCAAGATCGCGTACAAGGATTGCGGTTTTCAGACGGAAGCGAGCTGGAAGCGGATTTGGTCGTTATGGCGGTTGGGATCAAGCCTAATATTCAGGTAGCTGTGCAAAGTGGTATGGAAACGAACCGTGGTATTGTAGTCGATGATTTGATGAGAACCTCTGTGCCGGATGTATATGCTGTAGGGGAATGTGTTGAACACCGCGGAATCTGTTATGGTCTGGTAGCTCCGCTGTTTGAGCAGGGAAGTGTCATTGCCAAACATTTGGCAGGCGCGGAAACTGAAGGTTATATGGGATCGGTGGTTTCCACCAAGCTCAAAATTTCAGGGGTGGATGTTTTCTCAGCTGGCGAATTCATAACCCAGCCTGAACATACGGTGATTGTTGCAAAAGATGAGTGGAAGCGGACCTACAAAAAAGTGCTGCTTCGTGAAAATAAGATTGTTGGAACTGTACTGTTTGGCGATGTGAGCGAATCTGCTAGCCTGCAAAAATATGTGCGTCAGCAAACATTGATGACAGATGAAATATATGGACAGCTCATGGGTACTGGATGCAGCAATCACGGGTCGAAAACATCATCCGCTGAAACGATGGCCGATGATGAAATTGTGTGTGGCTGTAACGGTGTTACTAAAAAGGCCATTGTTGATGCAATTAATGACAATGGGCTGACTACAGTCGATGAAATTAAAGCATGTACCGGAGCAACTCGTTCTTGTGGAGGATGTAAGCCGGTCGTGGAGCAGATTCTACAATATGTTCTTGGAGACAGCTTCAAGACGTCAGCCAAGCAAGGAATATGTAGCTGCACAACATTGAGCCGGGACGAGATTGTGGAAGCGATCAAAACCAAAGGGCTGACAACAACGCGTGAAGTTATGAATGTACTGGGTTGGCATAATGATGAAGGTTGCTCCAAATGCCGGCCGGCGCTGAATTACTATCTGGGAATGATTAACCCGGACACCTATGAAAATGAGGGGGATTCCCGTTTTGTAAATGAGCGATTGCACGCGAACATTCAAAAGGATGGAACGTTTACAGTTGTTCCTAGAATGTACGGCGGTGTAACGACCCCAGAAGATTTGAAGAAGATAGCAGATGTTTCTCTTAAATACAACGTTAAGGTCGTTAAAGTAACAGGAGGACAGCGGCTTGATTTGATCGGTGTCCGTAAAGAGGATCTGCCTAAAGTATGGGAAGAACTCGATATGCCGTCGGGGTATGCCTACGCGAAGTCACTTCGTACGGTTAAAACCTGTGTTGGATCGCAATTTTGCCGGTTTGGCACACAGGACTCGATGGGAATGGGAGAAGTGTTGGAACGGAAATTCGAACGACTGGACTTCCCGGCAAAATTCAAATTAGCGGTTAATGGATGTCCACGCAACTGTGCGGAATCATGTACCAAAGATATCGGAATCGTAGGTAATGATGGGGGCTGGGAGATCTTTATCGGTGGTAATGGCGGTATTAAAGCACGGTTGGCTGATTCACTCTGTAAAGTGAAAACCGACGCCGAGTTGATTGATATTGTAGGTAGCGTAATGCAACTCTACCGCGAAACAGGACAATACCTGGAACGTACTTCGGAGTGGGTGGAACGGATCGGTCTGGAAGAGATTCAGAAAGCAGTCGTTCAGGATACAGCTAATCGCCAAGCTTTAGTAGAACGTATCGAATTTGCACTGCAACAGGCCGAAGACCCTTGGAAAAAGATCATCAATGATGAGGATTCACGCAAGAATTTATTCGAGGTTGTCACCCCGTCTATTGTGTAATTGTATCTAAAATGCCTGAGGAAGGGAGCAATCAAGCAAATGATCAAAAATGCCGAATGGCTTATCGTCGGTCACAGTAAGGATTTTCCGATCAGAATAGGACGTACCATCCACATCAAAGGTGTCGAAATTGCTGTTTTTCGCACTTCGGAGAATGAGCTTTATGCCGTTGAAAATATCAATCCTCATCCCAAAAGAGGTCCTCTTACAGAGGCGATAGTATCTGGTCATTATATCTATGATCCTTTATATGACTGGAAAATTGACCTGCAGACAGGCATCGTTCAAGAGCCTGATCACGGACAAGTTAAAACGTTCGCTGTTTGTGAAGAGGGAGAAGAAGTAAAAATATCGCTCGAAACGGTTTAGTTCATCTGATGGAATACAAATAAAAAGGGCTCAACAGGACAATCCTGTTGGGCCCTTTTCGGCTTGGATCAGGTAATGGTAATGCCTGCACTCGCATAACCCACCACGGTGTTGAGGAGGGAGGCTCCTGTAGCCGTTGCTGAGAAGACCATAAGTAGACGGGTCTGCGCGGTTACGGGTATAGCCAATTCGGTAGTAATACCACTAGAGATCGTTCCCAAAGCAACAATGTCAGTCAGTGGGGGAGTCAATATAACGGTAGCTCCGGGAATCGCTGTGAAGGAATTATTAGGTGTTGGGGAACTAAACAACTGGGCAGTAATGCTAACGGATGATGCTAAGAGGGTCAGAGCAGCTGTTGTACTGAAGTAACCAGCAATAGAGGTAATTACGCCATCCCGTGGTACGGAAAAAGCAAAGTTAATAAGCGGTCCTACAAGCGTACCTGTGAGGTCAATGGTATCGCCTACGAGGCCAATACCTGTAGCTGAGCTTCCGAAGCCGATCAAACTTGTGGTTCCTACCAGCCCACCAAGAACAGTTGTCAGTGTAGCAGGCCCTCCGGAAGCAAACGGGATGATGGCTCCCGAGCCGGTGGCTCCGGTAATCCCTGTAACGCCCGTAACACCCGTGGCCCCAGCGGGTCCGACAGCGCCAACCGCGCCCGGTAGACCATCGGCTCCCGTAGCACCCGTAGCGCCGACTGGTCCGGCAGGGCCTTCCGGTCCAGCGGCCCCGATAGGCCCAGCGGGCCCAGCGGCGCCCACAGGTCCAGTCGCTCCAACAGGTCCCGCAGGCCCGTCAAGGCCCACAGGTCCGGCCGCTCCGATAGGTCCGGGAGCCCCTTGTGGCCCTGGTCCACCTGCTGGTCCAGGCGCACCGCCGGGTCCCACCGGTCCTGGAGGTCCTGGAGGCCCTGGAACCCCTGGAGGCCCTGGGGGTCCTTGTGCACCGGGCTCCCCTGACAAGTATGTTTCACCTAATACGTTGCTAACCATCGTTCCAGCGATTCTGATCGCGTTGATTAAGCTGTCCTTAAGAGCAGGATCGAGGGATTCTTGTAAAACGATGGACAATAGCGCATCCAGCAATTGTTGCAGTGCAGTACCTACGCCGATCGGCGAGAAAGGTGTAGCTTCTAACGCAACAATAGCAAGCTCCAGCGCTGCCAGTAAGTCTGCCTTGGCCCCGCCGCGAAGCCTTAAGCTTTTCGCCAGAGACAACAGACGTCTTAAAACCTGTTGCAAGGAAGATACATTAGCCGCAGAAGGGTTTGCGAACACAATGGGGATAATCGCGGTCATTTCATTAATCAGCCTGAGAAGATCTTCGATACTTCTATTTACTCTTGTTGGTTTACAGTCTTCATCTTTTTTTGATGCACCACTGAACCTGAACGGTTTTTTATGTTTCATGCTCAAATATCTCCTCCTGATCGTTCTTCCTACAGTAGAGGTGACAGGTGGTTCATCGCCCCGTTTCGCAGATACTCATAATATATTTTCTGAAGCGAAAAGGGTGAATGACCAAGCAAAAATGATTGTTGAAGGCTCCTACATAAAATACACATAAAAAATACGGCCCCCCGAAAAGCTTGGAGGCCGCGTTGTATTGGCTATACTCATCTGATCTATGAAACTTGAAAATTCTTATTTAAGCATACGTACTAACAGTTCAGCCATCTCACCTCTGCTGATAGCCGCTTTTGGCTTGAGCGTTCCATCTGGATAACCGCTGATCCAGCCGGAGGATACTGCATTTTGGAATGCTGTGGAGGCCCACGCTGAAATCTGCTGCTCATCCTTGTAGGATTGCAGTGCAGTAGTGCTGGAAATGGATGTCTGATTCTGCATCGCGTGTGACAGGATCACCATCGCCTGTTCACGGGTAAGGCTTTCATCAGGTCCGAAAGTTTGAGCGGTTAGCCCTTGAATCCATCCCTGACGGTAAGCAGAATCCACAGCTGATCCAGCCCAGTGTCCCTTCATATCTGTAAATGAGGTAGAAGGGCTCTCATCTCCAGCAGTTCCCAATGCTCTGGTCAGTATGGCTACAAATTCTGCACGGCTTACAGCGCGCTCAGGACGTATGTTGCCGTCTTTATAGCCTTGTATCCAGCCTTTGTCTGCAAGAGATTGCAAGGACTTCGCAGCCCAATGGCCTTGTACATCTGGCCATACTTGAGCTAGCTCTTGCGAATCTGACGAATTGATTGGGGCATTTTGCACACGGGTATGACCGGTTTGAGGCTTTGCATCTGTGGCGATGGCAAAGGTACCTAACCCGGTCGTATTCAGACTCACACCCGACAAAATCCCTTTTGAATCCATTACAGCAGTACCTTTTAGAATCTCACGCTCGCCATTCTCATGAATAACAAGAATGGAGAACTGGGGCTCTGCATTGTGTAACTCACCTAAGGATTCGTTATCCAGCGGTAGAATGATGGTCGATGTCCCTGTCCCTGTCATATTGGCTTTGATGTCTGTAACCGGACCCATCAGCGTCAGGCTGGATTGTTGCTCAGCCCAATCACGGATCTGCTGTGCACGCTGTACATCTACCTGCTGGAATGACAATGTAACGTCCTGCTGACCTGAGGCCATGCTGGTTAAGGTGTCACTGGATATCCTCAGTGTTCCATATCGGGATATTACCGATGCACCCATCTTATCCCACTTATTCAGTAAAGAATGAGGAAGGAGAACACGACTCATTTGTTTTTCCTGCTCCAAACGAATGTCTGCGTATGCTTTGCCCTCACGAAGTGCTTGCTGTATCTGCTCATCCAGAAATGCCGGCGAAGGAACAAAGAGGGAGAACTCTTTCCCTTGTTCGGAAAATCCGATCTGTGGCACGAAAGTAGATAGATCCTCAGTCTTATCTTTGTTAGATTTGCCTGTATTCGCAATTACCTTGGCAGGAACGGTGACTTCTATGGCTTGCGTCAAAGCATGAGAACCATCACTTACCCTCATAACATCCAGCATGATAGTTACAACGGAAGGAGTACCTGCTTGAACAATAGTTCCGTCTGTACGCACGATGTCTGGCTGGCTACTGCTGCTGATGGTCACACGGAAACCATCAGGTACAACAGGCAACCTGAGCAATGTATCACTTGTTGTAGGAGGTGTTATGCTTGTGATGGAATCGGCAACGCGCTGCGCGGTTAACCCTTGCGGATACACTAGCCCTGACGGAGCGCTCTTCATGCCATTTACGTTCTGTAGCACATAGTAGGTGGCTCCTTCAGGAACGGGTATAAATGTATATCTACCCTCTCCGGAAGCAATTCCTTCCGCTATAAGCTCCTGCTGAGCATTGTACAGCTCAAGCCGTGCGTTCGGTAAGGCGCCTGTAACGATCACAGAGGCTATATCCTCATTGCCTGCTGCGGCTGTAACAGCACGAGGCAGCACGTTTATATGGCGTTCTGCAGGCTCTGCCGTCCAACCCCCGTTGTCGCTATAAGCATAGTTCAATACATATACACCAGGTACATTTGTATCAACATTCCCGCTACCTGAAAGCTCAGGGAGCAGGATATTGCCGTAAACACTGTCCAGTACGCTGGCTCCTGGATCAGTGAAGCTGTCGCCGGTTTCCAGAACAATTGGATTACTGCCGTTCAATCGTACGTAAGGTGTATTCGGCAATGCCTTCAGCACTGTGATCGTGAATGTTCTTTGTACAGAAGCTGCACCTTTAGAAATAATGGCAATTAATTGTACATTCGCATCACCGTCTGTATATTTAGGCCGATTCACCTGACCACTATTGCTGAGGATATCCGGTTGATCCGAAGACCAGTCAATCTGGGTGTCAAATGCTCCTGTACGAGGCAGAGCAATGGAATCCTTAATCCCTTGCGGATAATCCAAATTTAGTGTATTTGCTGCCAAATTTACGGCTTCATCAGCACTTACGGGCAGTGCGGGCACGAGCAGGCTGAATGTTTTTCGCAGCTCAACCCCGCCTCGTGACACAACTGCTTCCAGCGTGATGGTCTGATCGCCTTGCACATAGCTTGGGAATGTTACATGCCCCGTATGATCCAGGAACTGGGGCTGAGTCGATGACCATGACACCTGAACACCATTCAATGCGTCTTTTGGCAAATATACGTCTCCGGTTACTGTAGTCATTGGCAACTCAAGCGCCCTGTATGCTGCGTCAACGGCTTCTGTATCGCTCATGGGCAGACGGAATACATGCGCAGTAAAATTCTTTGTTTTCGTTAAGCCTGCAAGTTGCAGGGTAGCCGTTAGGATAACGTCAGTATCTCCACTACTATAAGAGGGTCTGGTGAGTGTTCCATCTGATGCAATGACAAGAGGTTTGGACGAGGACCATTCGATCTGCGTACCACCATAACCGGATAATGGGAGAGATATATTTTCTGTCAGCGCAGACAAATCGCCAAGCGAGAGGGCACCTGCTGCTTGATCCAATGTATCATGTGCAGTTATCTTCGGTACGGTAACTTCGAAAGTTTGAGTATCCGAGGCGGTTCCTTTTGCAATCGTAGCTGTCAGTTTTACTTTTCGGTCACCCAGATCGTACCGCGGGCGTGTGACAGCCCCCTCATTCGTAATGACGTCAGGAGTATCCGAACTCCAGCTCACCGTCGTATCATTCAATCCAGTGAGGGGTAGTGTCAGATTTTGAGATACCGAATCAGCTGTATCTCCAGATGCAAAGCCTAAAGCAAGAGCGGCTTTTGCCTGTGCAACTCTCTCGGCATCGGTAAGTATAATCACTTTAACCTCTGAGGGAGTGCTCTCCCCTTTAGCATTCACAGCCTGAACCGTATAAATTGCTTCACCTGGCGGCAAGGCTGAAGTGTCTATGAATTGGGTTAAGCTGCCTGTATAGAGCGTTACGCTATCTCGTATGACTTTGTATGATGTTGCATAAGGAACAGCATCCCAGCTTAACTCCACTGTATTTCCATTTTTGGTTCCTGCAAAATGGCCCGGAGCCTGTGGAATAGGCAATTGCTCCCCATAAGCTGCGAATTCCATGATGGAAGTCCATTGATTGTTTCTTGCATTTCCTTGATCAATAGTTAATCGCAAGTATCGTGTAGTTACAGGGGCAATGCTCTTTTCAACATTAGAGCTTCCATTATTCTGTACGGTATCAACAGTCACCCAATTAATTCCGTTGCTGCTTGTCTGCAATCGGAAACTGTATGGATCACGTTGATCGTTCCATCCATAATGGACACCCATACCTGTAACAACGTATCGATCTACGATATACCAATCTCTCAAGTCTACCTGGATCCATTTCTCACCGTTGCTAGCTTGATACCAGCGGCTTGTTGGCTCGATTGACCCATCTACCGCTCTGGAGGGATCATAGGGTTGCGTGTAACCGCTTGAGCTTACAGGCTTGTGCAACACTACATTTTCCCAACCGGCAGCATGTGCCTCATTCGTCCCTATGAGCAGGAACGCACCGCCGATGAATGGCAGCAATGGAACCAGCAACCGATAGGGTTTCAATTTGTTGCGTGTGAAGTTATTGCCTTCGAGCACGCTATCACCTCTTCTTTATTAAATAGCACACTATTGAGCGTATTCATCTTATGGGCGGGACGGGTATGCCCCTTCGGTTGCGATGTAGTAGTTTACATTTGGCAACGGGGAAGCTCCGCGCAAGTCAGGCAATGCAAATGTGCTCATTCCATCGCCGCCAAAATTAGTGCCCAGCAGGCTAAATAATGCTGAATTCTGAGCAATGCTCAAGATCTGGCCCTCGCATTTTAGCCAACCTTTAGGAGCGAACATGTACGGGTACACCGTAATTTCCCCAATATAAGGCTCATAACCTGCATGTGCCTGTTTGGGACTGATTGCCGTTCCACCTAACAAAATGACCGCTAACAAACTCAACACAGCGGTTTTCTTCCAAAAATGATTCTTCATACCTACAACTCCTTTTTAGATTCGAATAATGGACCACGAATTCAACAAATTTGTGACATTAGTCATAGAATGAATAGATATTATCATGGATTTCTACATTTGACACTACAGTTCATCTATCAAATTCACCTTTTTATTCCTTTTGTGAGCAAAGAAATTTATTCCATCCCACCTATCGTCCATGCATCTTTTTTCTAATCCAGGTAAATCTATATACAAATCCTATGGAAGTAAAGGAGGAAAGAACGTGTGGCAGGTCATCGGAACTCATATACCCAAATGGAACGTATGGATAGAAGCTGTCTTTTTGTTCATCATACCTTTGATTATTTTTCTGACGGTACGACAAATTAAAGCGATGGATGGTCGAGAGAGCAGACGTATGGAACGATTAAAGCTTCTAGAAGAAGAAGACCGTTCGGAGCAGGCAGATCGCAACCCGTCTGTAAGTGAGGCAGAGAAGGAAAAGGGAACCTTTACCGAAGATTATGAGGCGAATATAGAAAAAGTCAGACAAGCCGTCGCGGATATGGCAGATGTGAACGAACGATCTATTTTCCTGGGAAAACTGAACGCTGTAGGTACACTTTTTTTTGTGGATGGATTAACAGACAAGGTTGGCATGGATCAGAACATTTTAAAGCCACTGATGGATTGGGGCAGTTCAGGACAAGGCGGGGAGGATCTTCCGAGAGGAAAAGAGCTTCGGGATATGTTTATTCGTCAGGTCATGCTGGTATCGGAGACAGAGTATACGTTAGAGGTGCAGTTCTCCTTGCAAAAGGTGCTGTTCGGTTCTGTCATACTTATAATTCAGGGCATACCCGGCGCTTTTGTGCTGGGTACACCCAAAGGGAATACACGAGGGGTGGAGGACCCGATATCGGAATCGGTGCTGCGAGGACCGCGAGTCGGTTTTACCGAGACCCTCAGCGATAATACGGCAATGCTGCGCAGACATGGAGAAAGTACGGAACTGGCCATGTCGTCCTTCAAAGTTGGAAAAAGAGTGGAGAAGCAGTTGATGGTGGTGTATTTCAGAGACATTGCCGACCCGGAGCTTGTGGATGAGGTGAAGCGGCGGGTCCAAACCATTGATATGGATGAGGTATTGGAGTCGGGCTATGTGGAGCAGCTTATTGAGGATAATTTTCTTAGCCCCTTTCTGCAAATTCAAAATACGGAGAGACCGGATCGGGTCATGGCTGCATTGCTGGAGGGACGTGTGGCGATTCTGCTGGACGGTACACCTTTTGCGCTTCTTATGCCTGTAACGTATGGGATGATGCTCCAGTCCCCCGAAGATTATTATGAACGATGGATACCGGGTTCGCTTATACGATTCCTTCGTTTTATGGCAACTTTCATATCGTTGTTCGCCCCGGCGCTCTATATCTCCTTTATCTCGTTTCATCCCGGATTGATTCCAACCAAGCTGGTCATTTCCATTATCAGTGCGAGACAAGGGGTTCCGTTTTCGACGCTGGTTGAGGCCCTGATTATGGAGATTTCTATCGAAATTTTACGTGAGGCGGGACTTCGGCTCCCCAAACCCATCGGTCCAGCGATGGGCATCGTTGGCGGTTTGATTATTGGACAGGCCGCTGTTAACGCCGGGATTGTAAGCCCGATTCTCGTAATTGTGGTGGCCGTTACAGCGATTTCTTCCTTTTCAGCCCCTGTATACAGCGCTGGGATTTCCATGCGTGTCATGCGCTTTGGAGCCATGTTTACGGCGGCCACCTTCGGGTTGTATGGCGTAATCATGTTTTTCCTAATGCTGAGTATTCATATGGTTAAATTACACAGCTTCGGTGTGCCGTTCCTGAGTCTAACGGTCCCCCGTTCGTTGAAGGACTGGAAAGATTACTTCATACGAGCACCGCTGCAATTTATGAAAAATAGACCCATTCTTTTGAAGCATAAAGACCCTAAGCGACAAGGATGAGCTCAACACAGGAGGGAGCAAGATGGCCCGTGGGAAAAAAGCGGATAAAATTACAACGTTGCAGACAACGGCAATTGTGGTTTCCTTTATGCTGGCTGCCGGGTTGCTTACCCTTCCCAGAGTAGCAACTGAAGTTGCAAAAACACCGGATGCGTGGATATCTGTCATTTTAGCAGGGGGGGGCACTTTCCTGCTCGGATGGATTATGATCAAACTAAGTTCAAGGTTTCCAGAAAGTACCTTTTACCAGTATGTTCAGCGGATAACAGGCAAAGTCATTGGCAAAGGGATTGGTATGCTGATTGTTATTTATTTTGTTTGTATAGCCGCATTTGAAATCCGATCTGTGGAGGAAGTAACGTCGTTCTTTCTGCTTGAAGGCACTCCGGCGTGGGCAATTTCAGCACCTTTTATGTGGCTCTCTCTGTACCTATGCATGGGAGGAGTAAGCTCGTTAGGGAAAATATGCCAATTAATATTCCCGATTACGACGGCTATCTTTTTGTTGATATGCTTGCTGAGTTTAAATATTTTCGAATTGAATAATTTGCGTCCTGTCTTGTCGGAGGGGGTGATGCCAGTGGTTAGAACGCTCAAGACTACAATCCTGACATTAACGGGGACAGAGTCCTTGCTGATTATTTTTTGTCGGATGGAAAAACCCGAGAAAGCAACCAAGGCAATCGGACTGGCGATCGGGATCGCGGTCGCTTTTTATACAGCAACGCTGATCCTGTGCATTGGCGCTTTTTCGTTCGAAGGAGTCTTGAGCAGAACCTGGCCATTTTTAGATTTGGCTCGCAGTTTTGAAGTGGAGTACCTGTTATTGGAACGGTTCGAATCCTTGTTGTTGACCATTTGGATCATGCAAATTTTTTCCACATTTAGTATTGCTTTTTATTGCGCTTCGCTCGGAGTTTCTCAAATTTTGAATAGCTCTTATTCCAAGACGCTGTTCATTTTGCTTCCGATCATCTACTTCCTATCCCAAATTCCCAAAAATCTGAATGAGTTATTTTCTTTTGGAACGATCCTGGGGAATGGAGCTTTTGTTTTATTCGCTCTGCTTCCACTGCCACTTCTGCTTATTTCTCGCTGGAGGAAGGTGCGGTCATGATGAGGGCACGGTCGGGATTACTCGGAATGACCGCACTCCTAGTATGTTGTACACTTTCAGGTTGTTGGAGCAGCTCGCCGGTGGAGGATCTAAATCTGATGACAGGTATTGCTATGGATGTAGAGGCAGAATCTTCGCAAGAAGAGCAAATTAATCGAAAAGGAGGAGATTATCCAAAAAAAGAGTTAATCACTGGAACCTTCCAATTTGTCATCCCAGAGGAAAGCGGAGGCTCCAATAGCTCCTCCCCGCAAGCTAAAAAATTTTTTAATATTACGGAAACGGGGGATTCCGTTTTTGAAATGCTCAGAGAAATTTCATTGCGGACCAATCGACCTCCCATCGGGCAACATTTGAAAACGATTATTATCAGCTCCAGTCTGCTTCGCAAGATTCCGTTGTATGAGCTGCTGGACTTTTTCTTGGGGGATAATGACATTCGGCCCAGCGTACAGCTACTGATTAGTACAGACAAGGCGGGGAATGCGCTTCAGGAGAAAATTCCTGGTCAGATTCCTGCTTATATATTAAAGGATATATTCCAAAACCGTAAACGGAACGCGCGGTTGATAAAGCCCATGGCTTTGGCTAAAGTGATCGGACCCATGAAGGGTGAAAGAAGCTTTATATTACCTAATGTCATTACGGCGGAGAATGAAATCAAGCTCGCAGGTGCGGGAATCATCAAGGGAAAGACACAAACCTACGGTGGTTATCTGAATGAGTCGGAGGTCGAGGGTCTTATGTGGATCAAAGGCCAATTGGATGGAGGCGTGCTGAAAAGCAGCGATCCGAAAACCGGTAAAAATATAGCATATGAGATCAAAGCGGTGAAAAGCAAGATCAAGGCCATCGTTCAGGGGGATGACATTTCCTTTCAGGTAAAAATGACCTCAGAGGGACGCATTTCGGAGGTGCATATAAAGAATGAAAATTTGCGTAGCAACAATGTGCTTGGACAAGAAGAGAGTCTCTTTCAGGAGAAAGTGAATTCATTAGCTGAACAAACGTTAGCTAAAATGCAAAAGCTGAAGGTTGACGTCGGAGGTTTCGGAGAGGCCTTGAGGATTCAGCATCCTAAAGTTTGGCGTAAGGTCAAAGAGGATTGGGATACCACTTTTAGTACCATTCCTGTACGGTTTAGCACAGATATCCATATTGAAGATTACGGCTCTTCGATTACGACGGCAGACTAGTTTGCACGTACTTATTTTAGAAAAACCTTCAATACCACGAATCTACGTGACGTTGAAGGTTTTTTAGGCTATTCAAACAGGGACAGTGTTTCTTCCAGCCACGTAATATAGCTTTCTTCCCGATTAATGGCACGGCTCAGCACCAGATAATGCCCGAATTGGTTAGAGCCGGGGGATTGAAGATTCTCGTCCAGCTGTTGGAGGGATTTTTTACTTTCGTACAGATACTCCAGCTTTTCTTTACGTTTGGCAATCTGGTCCTCGAACAATCGCTTGTTCTCTTCCTTGGGGATGGCCGCTGAGAAATACAGCATAAGCATAAACTCATCTTTTTCCGTTTCCGGTAACTCCTTGGGGCTTAGCAGCCATTCGGTCAGCTCTTGGGTTCCTTTGGGGGTAATGCAGTACAATTTTTTTTCCAGCTTGGCTCCTGTAATGGAGGTCCGATATTCAATGAGTCCCTCTTCGGTCAGCCTTTTGAGCTCGGGATAAATCTGACTGTGCTTGGCGCTCCAAAATTGTCCGATTTCCTGCTTGAATTGGCTCGTAATATCGTAGCCGCTCATTTCCTCTTTGTGAACCAGGCCCAAAATGGCATATTTTAAAGTGCGTTTCAACGTAGCTCTCCTCGTAAAACGGTATTTGACACTAGTATACCACAGTGCTACAATTTATATGTAGTTAAAAACATGTTTATATTTACATGTTTGAATTGAATATTTATTATCTTTGGTATCCCATTCAATTCATGAAAAATTATAATTTAGGAAAGAAGGATGCAAGATGGACAAGTTTATCGGCAGCCACATGATTTACACCTATGAGAATGGTTGGGAGTATGAAATATATATTAAAAATGAAGATACGATCGATTATCGCATTCATAGTGGTATGGTAGGTGGCCGCTGGGTACGTGATCAGAAGGTCAATCTGGCGAAACTGGTGGAAAACGTGTATAAAGTATCGTGGACCGAACCGACAGGCACTGACGTGTCTCTGAATTTTATGCCTGAAGAAAAACGTATGCACGGCATTATTTTCTTCCCTAAATGGGTTCATGAGCATCCGGAAATCACTGTGCGCTACCAAAACGATTTTATTCCGCTAATGGAAGAATCGCGTGAAAAGTATGAAACGTATCCAAAGTATGTGGTGCCTGAATTTGCAGATATTACATTCATCGAAAATGCGGGTGTGAACAACGAACAATTAATTTCCCAAGCACCTTATGAAGGAATGACAGACGATATTCGTGCAGGTAAGCTGCAAGTGTGATCAACTCTGTGCTGAAAGTGTAAAAGCCTGGCCTGTGATAAACAGTCTCAGGCTTTTTTGCATGAACTGGAAAGTAGATTGCTAATGGAGTGGTGGACGATATTTAGAATGAATAGTAGACCAGGCCATGCTCGATGAGATACGAACGACTAATCCGAGGGGGGAGGATGGTCGCTAATGGGGAGAGAATGTGCAGGTTCGCATGGGCAGTCAGATCGGATAAGGCAGATAGAGCCAGCTCTGTTTTATCAGGCCCCCAGTGATCAGCGTGGTGCTGAATATATTGCTCAGCCTCGGTTAAGGACAGACCCTTGAGTGAGGTAAACACGGAAGCCCAGCGGACGAGGTCAAAGGCGCCTTTAATTTCAGGTAACTCATATTCTGCCAGACCTTGAGCGCCGTTACACGACATAGTAAGCAAGCCACAGCAATGGTGTTGATAGGGTTTCGAGTCAGGAAATTGACGATAATCGTATTGAATCATTTCCATGGAACCAATGCGTAATTGGGTCGCTTGGGACGTTGTGGGCTGGGCAAGCGTCATGCTCATGCTAGAATGGCCTCCTTCTCGAGTTCACTGTAAATAGGGATGGAAGAATCATACGTCACAGCGGATGTAATGTAAATCACGAATACAAGTGTAAAATGAGGATATGTAGCGGAAAACGATCTTTAATGCCAATGGAAACGGATACTTGCATCCATATCTTTTATTATCTTGGAGAATGTCTTTATATCACAAAAAAACAACCCCGGATCTTCCCAGGGTCGCCTCTACGAGAAATATAGTTTAGCATTTCGCAAAATGCTTGTTTGCTGGTCACACGGGTGTGACGTCTTGAACCGCTTCTTCTTCTTTCCAAATCACGTTCTCGCGATAGTTTGATCCCCAATCGTACATTGCTCTCAGTACCGGAATCAGGCTTTCGCCATGCTCTGTCAGTGAATATTCCACATGCGGAGGGACGACAGGATAGACTTTACGTAGAATGAGTTTATCTTCTTCCAGCTCGCGCAATTGGTTAGTCAGCATTTTTTGCGTAATATGGGGAATCAGCTTCTTCAATTCACCAAACCGCTTGGTGCCTTCCATACCGAGATGCCACAAAATAATCAGCTTCCATTTTCCACCGATGACCGCGAGAGTCAATTCCTTATCACAATTAATCAGCTTCAAATCAATCCGGTCTTTTACAGTAGTGATATTCATCGACCTCCTGTCCATAGTTATTCCAAGTATACTATTTATAGTTACTATACGCAAAAGGATATACATCCATTTTGGAAACTATGCATACGTATATGGATACAGATCGACTGGACAGTGAAGCATGATGATTACGCAGGACCGGAAAACAGGAACGTAATATTCCTAATATATGCATAATTCCAGAAACCTGCGGCGTTAAGAAGGAATCACGATCGTATTAAAGGACTCTGGCTCCAGCTCCAAGCGGTGTGTTGTTTTTCCGAGAGACAGATTCAGTACACGTGATTCCTTGAACGGATTGGCGATGACTAGCACTCTTTGCCCGTCTGTATTTTGAAAAGCAACTGCATTTCCAGTCCATGAGCCACGAAGTCCGATGCGTCGGGCACCCGGTAATACAAAATGAGAAAAATGCTTCATAACATAATACTCTGGATTCAGGACAGGTTTTCGATCCGTTGGATCAACGGTAATCATCGAATTTTGCTCCCAGCCCCATGTGCTCTTGCCTTTCGGTTCCAAAACCATATTCCAGTAAATATAAGCATTCACACCATTGGTGAAGTAGTGTTGGTACAGATTATATACATATTTGGCGTAGTCCCATGAGTTCTCTCCGTTACCGCATTCATTTTCGGTTTGCATGTAACGAAGCTCAGGATAACTGGCAACGGTGCGCTGAATGGCATTTTTGCCTGCCCACTGGTAGCCTACACCTTTAATATATTTGTAGGCCTGGGGGTCACTTAACACGGTATGGGCATACTCATCGAATCCGGTCGAAGTCTTTTTCATTAATTCCTCCCACGGATCGGGTGCGTTAATGGTGCCCAGCCAAATTTCCGTATCCAGTCCGTGTTCCTCAAAAGTAGGACCCAAATAGTCGCGAATAAATTCACGCAGTTGCTCTCCGGTCCATACACAGGAAGGAAACTTCTGATCGGCAATGACTTCATTTTGAACATGAATCTGATGGATCGTAATCCCTGCCTCCCGGTAAGCCTGAACAAATTTGACAAAGTACAATGCATACGCTTTCAAAATATCCTTTTCCCAGCGCAGCGTGCCGTAATTGTAGGCTTTCGGTGATTTCATCCATGTCGGCGGACTCCAGGGTGAAGCGAACAACTTTAAGTCCGGATTGAGTTGTAACGCTTCTCGAATAAAAGGAATGAGATACTGCTGATCGCGCTCGATGGAAAAATGCTTCATCTCCACGTCGCCGTCTGTTTCATTGTGGCTATACCATTCCAGCGCGTAGTCACTCGCTCCAATAGGAAGTCGGCATATCGTGAATTTGTGCTCGCCCTCTGGGTGAAAGAGAGAATGAAGCACCCGATCTCGGTCGTCCTTTTCCAAATGATTCAGGGCCACATAACCTAATTCATTAAAACAGCCACCAAAGCCTTCTACAAGCTGATATGTTTCTCCTGTAAGGATTAGGTTGGCACTCTCTTGGGTATCGGTCAAATGGTGAGCTTGGGATTGCCAAGCTTTAGCTTTGGAAGTGGAAAACCACTGAATGGTTTGATTGCTCATGTGTTACCCTCCTGTCAGGCTTTTTGTATCTCAACTTATTATAGGGTAGGATCTTAGAGGAAGAGATGGTCTGAGCGATGACAAATTTGCCCTAATCCAAGGTGAAATTTGCGGATGAGAACTTTTGCTGATAAGAAGTGTCAAGAACACATAAAGAACACATGTCTTTGATATACTGGTGTCCTAGAATGACCGAAAGAGGGAAGTCGATTGAAGAAAAGAGTTCTTCTTGTCGAGGATGAAATACGTATTCGTGAAGTGATTGCGGATTATTTTAAACAAAATAATTGGGAAGTCTATGAAGCAGGCAATGGAAAAGATGCACTTATCTGGTTTGATTCGGTGCAGCCTGACCTGATTATACTCGATATTATGATGCCGGAACTGGATGGTTGGGAGGTGTGCCGCCAGGTGCGCAGCCGTTCAGGTGTGCCGATCATTTTGTTGACAGCCAAATCCGGTGATGATGATAAAATATTAGGCTTTGAACTAGGAGCCGATGATTACGTGACCAAACCTTTCAGCCCCAAGGTGCTGATCGCCCGCGCCAACGCGCTGATGAAACGGGTGGAAGGACATGTGCAGCCAGAGTCGCATATCTTGCGGTTCGGTAGTGCCATTCTCAACACGATGGCTCATCGGCTTGAGGTGGATCAGGCGGAAGTCGAGCTGACGCCGAAGGAGTATGAGCTGCTGCGGCTGCTTATACATAATAAAGGCATCGTTATTTCACGGGATGCGATACTGAACCGAGTATGGGGCATCGACTTTGAAGGAGATACACGAGTTGTCGATACGCATATCAAAAAGCTGAGAAGCAAGCTGGGACGTGAATCACGCCATATCCGCACGGTTTTTGGTACAGGCTACAGGTTTGAGGAGGAAGAATGAACAAACGGGGAGTTACCTTTAAGTTGTTCATTATGACGGTTGTGTTTTTCCTGTGTTTTTACGGTATGGTGATTTTAAGTCAATTGTTGTTTTTTGAAAATTTTTATCAGAAACAGAAGATTGGGCGTGTGGAAAGTCGTTTGCAAAGCTTCGGTCAAAGTTATGTCCAGGAGGCTTGGGGATCGGGCAGGGTTTCGCGTGAGGCAGCTCGTTTTATGCTTCAGAATAAAAACCAGTTGGCGATTGTAACGCTGGACGGCAAAGTAAAGCTGGATGATGCGTTTCATATCAATGTAAGAAAAGCAGATGGTAAAATCGTTAAAATATCGCTGTCTCTGTTTATGAGTGAGTATGGAGATGAGCTGAGAGCTGCCCGGATTCAGCCTGGCGATACGGTAACGGTTGAAGGTGAGGGATTGGGAACGGAAGGCATATCCTCCGCCAATTTAATTTATCCAACCGGCATACAGAAGCTTGGCTTCAAAAGTATAGGATCAACTTTGGAAGAGGCAAGCACAGGTGGCAGTGTAAGGTTTTCCGGTACGGTGACAGAGATTGTACTGCCGGATCTGAAAACATGGAGTCAGCGACAAGGTTTACTGTTTAGTGCGCTGGAGGAATGGTTCCCTTTATCACAGTCGCATCTGGAGAAGCTTAAGAATTTCGAAGTGTTGGAGGAAGATTGGACGGAACCTTGGACAGGGGTACGCAATGCAGTTATAGTCCATCCTGTTCGTCAGAGCACAGGCGAGATCGACCTCCTGTTCACTGTGACATCGTTGCAGGAAATCAGTGAGACGAATGAGGCTTTGCGCTGGTTTTATCTGTACTTAGGGATCGGAGGATTTGCACTCATTCTAATTTTGTCTCTGTTCTATTCTCGGATGGTGACCCGTCCGCTCATTGCTTTGAATAATACCGCCAAGCGGATGGCTAAGCTCGATTTTACAGCCCATACACCAATCCGGCAGAATGATGAACTGGGCAGCTTGTCCTACAGCATGTATACCCTGTCCCAGAACCTGGACACCGCTTTGCGCGAGCTTCAGGAGGCCAATCAGCAATTAGTGGAGGATATGGAACAGAAGCAGAGGATGGAGGCTGTGCAACAAGACTTTTTTGCCAACGCTTCTCATGAACTGAAAACTCCGCTGAGTATCATTAAAGGCTTCGCAGAAGGATTACAAGATGGGGTTAGCGCCGGGAAGCAGGATCATTATATGAAAGTCATTGTAGAGGAAGCGGACAAAATGGAGCGATTGGTCAAAGATATGCTGGACCTCGCCAAATTGGAATCGGGTACTCTCAAGCTTCGCAAGATGACCTTTATCTTGAGTGAGCTGGTGGAGGAGGTCGTGGACAAGCTATTCCATTTGTTGAAGGAGAAAAAGCTGGAAGTAGTCATTATCCCCGCCAATGAGATGCCGATCCATGCCGATGTAGGATGGATGGAACAGGTGATTATCAATTTTGTTGTCAATGCCATACGACATGCTGAGGAAGGAAGCTCAATCACGATTCGTATCGAAGGTGATGGGGAAATCAGTTCCTTTTCCATTGAAAATAAAGGTGAGACCATTCCTGATGATCAACTGGAGCAGATATGGGATCGCTTTTACCGGGCTGAGCTGTCCCGAAGCCGCCAGACAGGTGGGACAGGGCTCGGGCTGTCGATCGTCAAACGAATTTTGGATTTGCACGAATTCCACTTTAAGGTGGAGAATACCAAGGACGGCGTCCGTTTTGTTGTTATATTCGGAGGCTAAGCTATGGCAAAGGAGTTAAGAGTATGAAATGGAATTGGTTGCCCTCACTATGCACGATTGCAAACCTGGGGGCAGGGGTCTTATCCCTGTATTTCACGATTCATGAGCAATACATGACCGCCTTTATTCTCGTGGTGGTGGCTGCTTTGTGGGATGTATTAGACGGTTTACTGGCAAGGCTGCTGCATTGTTCCAGTGATTTTGGCAAACAGCTCGATTCGCTGGCGGATGTGGTCTCATTTGGGGTTGCCCCTGCTTTCTTGATCTTGTTATACAAGCTGGGAGATACCCATTGGGTAGGACCACTTGTGGCTGTTTTGTTTGTCATATGTGGTGCGGTAAGATTGGCAAGATTCAACCTAATGGCTTTTAGTAAAGGCTTTGTGGGTATGCCGATTACGGCGGCGGGAGTGATTTTGTCCTTTATGTTTTTATGGAGTGAGCATTTGAAGCCGGGGTTGTTGCTTGCGTTAATGGTAGTGCTGTCGTTCCTGATGGTTAGCCGTATTCCCTTCCCGTCCTTCAAAAAATAATCGGTCAGGAGGTGGCGCTCCTATGGAATGGGCCATCAGCATGATTACACAATACGGATATATCGCTATTTTTGCTCTTCTTGCTCTTGGGATTATTGGCCTACCGGTTCCAGATGAAATTATTATGGTGTTTGTCGGCTATTTATCTTCTATTATGGTACTGAATTATTCGGTGTCTATCTTAGTCAGCTTCATCGGTGCAATGACAGGGATGATGATCAGCTACACGCTAGGCAAAAAGCTGGGCCAGCCCTTGGTGGATAAGCACGGCAAGTGGGTTGGATTGACACCGAAGCGATTTGCAAGAGTTAAGGGGTGGTTTGCGCGCTTTGGGTTGTGGACCATTTTGTTTGGTTATTTTATCCCAGGAGTCAGACATGCAACAAGCTATTTGTCAGGGCTTAGTGCGATGCCTGTCCGAAAATATATGCTGGTGGCAAGCGCAGGTTCTCTGATATGGACGCTTATTTTTATCTCCATTGGTTATATTGCAGGGGCGAATATAAACTTTCATTAAGGTGACCCCAAAAGTAATGTAGCATTTTTCACGTATACCACCGATAATATAAATAAAGATGATATTGTACAACCAGTGAGGGGATCTGTATTGAATGCATTAATGAAGTATATTGAGAAGTTACCTGGTTTTCTGCAAATGATCTTAAATATCTCGCTATTTCTGGTCGGGCTGATTTTAAGCTTCTTACTTCTAAAAGAAACATGGTCCATTTTTTCTTATGTTTTTTTGTACACAGAGGCCGACAAAAATTACTATGAATTCACGGAAGAGCTGCTTGTATTTTTCTTGTATTTTGAATTCATAGCATTAATAGTTAAGTACTTTAAAACCAATTTTCATTTTCCATTACGTTATTTCATCTATATTGGGATTACGGCCGTCATCAGGCTCATTATTGTGGACCATGATGATGCTAAAAATACATTCTGGTGGTCCATTGCTATTCTAGTCATGGTAGGTTCTCTATTGATCGCTAACAGTAAATTGTTAAAAAGAGAAAGTTAATGCCGGGAAAGATTGCAAAGGGTGACAGTCAAGTGGGAGAGAGGGAATAAAGACGAATGGTAAGAAACTGGATGAATCATGCGGGCGTCAGGCGGATAGCCGTCCTTGCGATAATCGTTTTGCTGTTGTTTATGTTAAGAAGCATGATGAATATTATGTTGTTAACACTGCTGCTTACGATCTTGATTGGCAGTATATATAACGGAGTGAATAAGCTGGTCAAGCGGTTTGTCAATGTACCGTCAATGGTCGTACTGCTACTGGTGTATGGTCTGCTGATCCTGATTATGGTGTGGGGCGTTTACCGAATGGTGCCGCTAATCATTGTACAGGTCAAGCAGGTGTATCTCATGATTCAGCAAGCGTATATGTATCCTGATCGTAATCAATGGAACGAAACGATTATCGAATTTATGGACACACTGAATGTTCAGCGGCTATTTGAGCCTGGCCTGAGTGCAGTAATGAAGGTCAGTCAATTGGGAACACAGCTTCTGGTGTCAATTATTTTGAGCTTGTTCTTCCTGATGGAAAAATCCTATATTACACGCTTTACAGCTACGTTTGTAGATAGCAAGCTGGGCTGGTTTTTCAAGGAAGTGGGTCATTTTGGCCGTATGTTTCTGGGTACGTTCGGGAAGGTATTGGAGGCTCAACTGCTGATTTCACTTATTAACTGTATATTGACCACGATTGCGCTCTGGATTATGGGCTTCCCTAATCTGCTCGGTCTTGCGCTCATCATTTTCGTACTGGGATTGGTTCCGGTGGCAGGTGTGTTTATCTCACTGGCACCGCTCGGCCTGATCGCTTTCAGTGTCGGTGGCATTCAATATGTAATTTATCTGGTTATATTGATCGTGGTGATTCATGCGATTGAGGCCTATTTCTTAAATCCGAAGCTGATGTCATCCAAAACGAATTTACCGATTTTCTTTACCTTTGTCGTACTTATTTTCTCTGAGCATCTGATTGGAATTTGGGGCTTGATTGTAGGTATTCCGTTGTTTGTTTTCTTCCTTGATCTGATTGGGATAAAACGCAAGCAAGAGAAGGATACTTGATTCAGCAATACAGATTCCGCCCTAGTATAGTGACTATTGATATATCACAAATGCCTGCGAAACCGCAGGCATTTTTTTATTGCCCTTTTGTTCACAGGAAAAATCGCTGACGCTCATCCACTTTTTAATTCTCTTGTTAGCTATAGTACACTGAATATGCAAGATCAGATCAAGTTCGGAGAAATGAGATGATACGGTTGGAACAGAAAATTAAGGTATTGGCTATATCGGGTAGCCTTCGTCAAAAGTCCTCCAATACAGCACTTATGAAGGCTACTATGGGGCTGGCTTCTGAAAATATGATGTTCACAGTCTATGATGGGTTGGAAGATCTCCCGCATTTTAACCCTGACTTGGATGTAGATGAGGGGCCAGCTTCCGTAAGAGGGCTACGGGAACAATTGAAACAAGTGGATGGAGTGCTGATCTGTACACCGGAATATGGAAATGGGGTACCGGGTGCTTTGAAAAATGCCTTGGATTGGCTTGTATCTTCAGGTGAATTTGTAAATAAACCAACAGCGGTCATTAGCGCGTCACCGTCTCCTATGGGCGGCCATCTGGCGCATGCCTCGCTGCTGCTCACATTGCAAATGATCAACGCAGAGATTGTGGAGAATGGAAAGGTCATTATTCCGCATATCACATTAAAGCTGAACTCAGAAGGCATCATTACAAACGCTGAAACTAGACAGGAAATGGAGGCATTACTTCAAGGGCTTGAGCAAGCATGCAGAGGACAGGTATAGGAAAATCCAAAGCAGATCCTTCATCATAGAAGGATCTGCTTATTTGAATGGCCACCTACTACATATTCAACGGCAGGAATTCACCAGTTATCTAATATTAGTTGTGTCCAGCAAACGCTCATAGACCTTTAATCGGGCATACACCGTTTCAAGTATCGGATATGACATATTACGATTAGCCAATGCCAGAAGTGTTCCGCTCATGCTGGCAACAAATATATACTTTTGCCAAATTTCACGCTGAATGTCATGGCTGTGTGTAACCGTGAAACCTGCTAGCACTTTTTCAGCTGTAAGAAAAAATCATTTCGGCCACGACCTTTTTGATACCCGCAGCATTACGGGTAAACGTACCTAAAAGCGATACTCATATCGCTACTTCGGAAGCATAAGCTCTAATAAGACGCCGTCAGACGTTTCTTCTTATTGCAGACCCAAGCATTAATGCGGCGCGAGAGCAAGATAATAGCGCATATCCTTATTCTCACAAGTTATCTTAAGATAAAAAGAACTGGTATCTAATTATAGGGAGATGAGGGAACGGAAATGATTAATGTAACGAAACTACTTACCGGTATGAAGGGAGAAGGCGATGACCTTCGTTATACCATTAAGCCGGGCCACAAACCTCATGGCGTTTCTGCGGGCAGAGGGCCTGTCGTCGTATGGAATTCGACACGGGCTTGCAACTTAACCTGTAAACATTGTTATGCGAATGCCTGTCCTGCCCATGATCCCGATGAAATGTCGACGGAGGAAGCTAAGGTATTTATTGATAATCTGGCCGCCTTCCAGGTGCCGGTACTGCTTTTTTCCGGTGGAGAGCCTCTGATCCGCAAAGATATTTATGAGCTGATTTCTTATGCGTCAAGCAAAGGGCTTCGGCCGGTAGTATCGACCAATGGCACATTGATTACCATGGACAGAGCGAAGATGCTAAAAGAAGCAGGGGTTAAATATGTCGGTGTAAGCCTGGATGGGCTGGAAGAGCGCCATGATGAATTTCGCGGGCGAAAAGGAGCCTTTAAGCAGGCGCTTCAGGGTATCCGAAACTGCTTGGTCATCGGCCAGAAGGTAGGGGTCCGGTTCACGATCAGCAGACATACATATGAAGACTTGGATGGTGTCCTTGATTTGATCGAGCGGGAAAATATTCCTCGGGCCTGCTTCTACCATCTCGTCTATTCCGGCCGCGGGAGCGCCCTGCAGCAAGAGGATGTTACCCATGAACAATCCCGGCATGCTCTTGACCGGATTATGGCTAAAACGGTGGACCTGCATGGCAAAGGCAAACCGGTGGAATTGCTCACCGTTGATAACCATGCGGATGGCGTTTACTTATACCAGCGGATGATGGAGCGCGACCCGGAGCGCGCAGCTGAACTGCTTGGCTTGCTTCAGAGAAACGGCGGCAACCGTTCCGGAATAGCCATCGGCTGCGTGGATTGGCACGGCAACGTCTATCCCGATCAGTTCACGAGAGATATCGAAATCGGTAATATCCGCAAGCAGAAATTCAGCGAGATTTGGCGTGATGCCGCTCATCCGCTAATGGTCGGCCTGCGCGACCGTAAACCGCTGCTAAAGGGACGCTGCAGAGAATGCAATTGGCTGGATATCTGTAACGGGAATTTCCGGGCCCGGGCTTCGGTAAGCGGTGATTTCTGGGCGGAGGACCCATCCTGTTATTTAAATGGCCGTGAAATTGGAATCGTATAACACTGGAAAGGAAGGCTGAATACGCATGCTCGTTTCCTGGAATGTGACCAAGAAATGCAATTTATACTGCGAACACTGCTATCGCGACTCGGGGCCGACATCGTCTGTAGAAGACCAGCTAACCACGGAGGAAGGCATCCGGCTCATTGATCAGATCAAGCAGGCTGGATTCAAGCTTCTCATATTCAGCGGCGGCGAGCCCTTGATCCGTGAAGATCTCTGCGAATTGATCGAGTATGCCTCGTCTATCGGCCTTCGTCCCGCACTTGGCAGCAACGGCACGCTTCTGACCGCCGCCAAAGCTGCGGAGCTGAAAAAAGCAGGGCTGGGGGGCATTGCGATCAGCATAGACAGCGCCACGCCTGAGTATCACAACCGGTTCAGGAATGCGCCAGAAGGCTGGCAGCAAGCATTGGAGGGCATTCGTTATGCCCGGGAAGCCGGGCTGAGAGTGCAGATTAACATGACGCTGACCGAGGGAAATATGGATGACTTCGTGCAGGTTGCCCAGCTTGCCGAGGAGCTTCATGTGTCCTCTCTGCACCCATTCTTTCTCGTCCCGACCGGACGGGCCGTCCATATCGAAGAAGACGGGCTGAAGCGGGAACGGTATTACTCGGTTCTGCGCAGTGTTCTGTCCAAACAGAAGTCAACATCCCTTGAAATCAAACCGACATGCGCTCCCCAGTTCATGCCGCTTGCCAAGAGCATGGGGCTGGAAATGCGGTACACGCGCGGTTGTCTGGCCGGGGTCTCCTATTGTTCTGTGCTGCCGAATGGCGAGGTGCATATTTGTCCGTACCTGCCGGTCAAGGTGGGGAATGTTCGCGAGCAGCCTTTTGATGAAATATGGCGGGATAATCCGGTGTTTCGGGATTTAAGGGACTTCAAGAAATATGAAGGAGAATGCGGCTCCTGCCCCGATGTGGGCATTTGTGGCGGCTGCCGGGCGAGATCGTACTATTACAGCGGCGGCAATTTCATGGCCGAAGAGCCGTGGTGTTACAAAAGATCGGCGGCGCTGTAAGCTGGGGAGGTGGGAATAGTGGACCTGGATTCGAACGACCGGAAGCTGCTGAATCGGCTGCAAATCGGGCTTCCTCTGGTCAGACGCCCTTGGAATGCCATTGCGGAGGAACTGGAATTACGCCAGGAAGATGTGCTTCAAAGGCTTGAAAGGCTGAAGAAAGAGGGATTCATCCGGCGGATCGGCGGGGTGTTTAATCCGGCGGGACTGGGATTTAGAGGCTGTTTGTATGCGATGGCAGTCAGGGAGGAGCTTTTTTACCAGACCGCTGCTGTCATCAACAGGTATAGAGGCGTAACCCATAACTACCGCCGGCGCAGCAGGCTCAATATGTGGTTCACGCTGACTTCCCGGACCGAGGAAGAACGGGGGGCTATTCTTGAAACGATCCGTGAAGCGGCGGGAGGGCCGCTGCTATATGAGTTTCCCTCCGAGCAATTATTCAAACTAAAGGTCTTTCTGAATATGGAAGAAACGGCTGATGCATCAGCCATTACACCCAGCCCGAACTTGAATGGAGTCGCAACCTCCAAACAGGAACCATGCAAAATAGAAATAACGGATGTGCAGCTGATCCGCGAACTGCAGGGAGATCTTCCGTTGTCAACTGAACCGTATACCGAGATTGCCAATAAGACAGGTTGCAGCTTGGAAGAGGTGTTTCTGCGCTTGCAGGCACTGCAGGCAGGAGGAGCACTCAAACGAATCGGAGCCGTTCTAAAGCATAGGGAAGCGGGATTTTCAGCAAATGGCCTGTTCATCTGCGTACTTCCTGAGGAGCATATACCTGAGGCAGGAAAAAGGCTGGCCGATTATTCGGAAGTCAGCCACTGCTACAAGCGCCGGACGCACCCCGATTGGCCGTATAATTTATACGCCATGATTCATGGACCCGATGAAGCGTCTGTTCGGAAAGTTGCGGAGCAATTTGTTCGGCGGGAAGACATCAAGGATTACGATATTCTGTTCAGCACGGAAGAATTGAAGAAAACGAGCTTTTCGATCTAAAGCGCTTCTTATATTCACACGGATGCCGTCTCTTCAAGGACAGCGTCCGTTTTTCGTGTTGACAGGTTAACGCTCTTTGACTATATTGAGTTTATTCGTAATGCTTACAATTTTACATAGATCGGAAGTACCGAGCGTGCAGTCTGAAAGCATCGGCAAAGGCCCCGCTAATCTTAATGAACTGACCCCTAGATCCTGTGCAATTTGTGGCAGTAATCCAGCAGGCAGGCTTTCTGTAAGAATGCAGATGAATCCCGCCATGGCTAAAGCCAGCAACCCGACCCACGGGAGACGTTTGGAAGACGACACATTTGCACCGCCTTTTCTTATAAGAGCAGTGTTTGAGTTCACGAAAAAAATCTCCTTTATTTATTTTTTGCCGCTTAAAAAAGCTTTCGCTTCCGTATAAGCTTATATAAATAAAACACTTTTTTACATGGATGATTAAAGGGGGATGAAGTGAATTAAGAGGAAAATAGGCGCTACCTTATTGCGCCTAACAGTAGTCATTATTATTTTTCGCGAACCAGTTATCCTGTCCCATATAGAGCCAATCCGAACAGTGTGTGCGACGGTATCCGTAGTGGTTCACCTTTAGCACAGTTCCCCTAAATGTAGCACGGACTTAGTGTATATGTAGCGTATGAAGGTGATATAATAGGGCGCAAATAGGTAGGTTCGTAGAACAAATAACTCGGAACAGAGGAGAGAAGGCTGGTGTTTGAGCAAATTGTAGCATATGGTTTGAGCCAAAAAGAGGCCGTTAAGGATTACCCGTTTGGTGCTGATCCCCTGGTACTCAAAGTAGGGGGCAAGATGTTTGCTCTCCTGACTGAAAAGGATGGTATTAGCCATGTATCCTTGAAATGTGATCCAGTCATTGCGGTAAATTTGCGTGAACAAAACAAGGCGATTAAGCCAGGCTATCATTTAAATAAAAAGCATTGGAATACGATTGAGGTTGATGCTACCTTCCCACTGGAGGATTTGTACAGCATGATCGACCATTCGTATGAGCTGGTCTTCAAGAGCTTAACCAAAGCGCAACGTGAAGCGATTACGATGAGAATACGGGCAACGGATCTGTAAAGGGCTGAGTGAAGCCCTTTTTTTGTATCCAAAAATACTTATAGTTTTACTTGACAGAAATCACAAATAGATATATTCTTAATTTAAAGATAATTTATTTGAAAATAATATCAAGGAGTGGAACTTAACATGAGCGAACTGGTGAATATTATTCAAGAGAGAAGATCAGCTTCTAAATTTATTCCTGATGTTACTATAGATGCAAAAGAACTAGAAGAAATATTTCAGTTGGTGAAGTTTGCTCCATCGGCTTTTAATTTACAGCATGCGCGTTATATCGTAGTGCAGGATGCGGATACCAAACAAAGACTGCATGATGAGGCAAGTAAGCAGTATAAAATATTAACGGCTTCGGCGACCATTGTAGTGTTGGGGGATACAGAAGCTTATACCAAGGTAGCTGACCTCAACGAAGGATTCCTGAACTTAGGTGTCCTGAGCAAGCAGGAATATGATAGTACAGTGGAATCGGTAACTCAGTTTTATCGCGAACGGGGGCCTGTCTTCCAGAGAGAAGAAGCGATCCGTAATGCCAGCCTGTCGGCTATGCAATTTATGCTGATTGCCAAGGACAAAGGCTGGGATACTTGCCCGATGATCGGTTTTGATCCGGCGAAGGTGCAGGAAGTATTGAATATTCCAGAGCAATTTGTACCCGTGATGATGATTACCTTGGGTAAAGAGGACGAATCGGGTCAGCGGGCACGGGGATACCGCAAGCCGGTTGGACAATTTGTCAGCTACAATGGATTTTGAAATTTGTAAATCATTTGTGTAAATAAATCAACATGTTAATGAAGGAGTGATAAAGATGTCATTGAAAACCGCTGGAATTCACCATATCACGTCCTTTGCAGGCGACCCGCAGGGCAACGTTGATTTTTACGCAGGCGTACTTGGTCTGCGATTGATTAAAAAGACGATCAACTTTGATGCTCCAGAAGTATACCATTTGTACTTTGGTAATGAAGAGGGCAGCCCGGGAACAATCATTACTTTTTTTCCAGCTCCGGGTACACGCAAGGGTAAGATTGGAGGCGGACAGGTTGGGATTACGACGTATGTCGTGCCATCCGGTGCTTTGGAATACTGGGAAAACCGTCTGCACAGCTTGAAGGTATCTTTCACGAAGGCTAATCGTTTTGGCGAGTCATTCATCCAGTTCCGAGACAACGAGGGCTTACATCTGGAGTTGGTGGAGCGGGAAGGTGGCCCGTTGAACACGTGGACAGCCGGGGGTGTGCCTACGGATAAAGCGATCAAGGGCTTTGGCGGGGCGGTACTGTACAGTGCGGATTCCAAACATACGCAAGGGGTGTTGGAGAACGTCCTGGGGATGACTCTCATCGGAGAAGACGCAAATGCAGGCTACATCCGCTATCAGACGACAGGTGATCTGGGCAACCTGATCGATATTCCGGTCAAAGATGTCCCGTGGGGGAATGGCGGTGCCGGTACGGTTCACCATATTGCCTGGCGCGCGCAGGATGATACGGAGCATCAAGCGTGGAACGAATGGGTTCACCAGCAGGGTTTTGGGACTAGTGGCATTGTAGATCGCCAATACTTCAATGCCGTATACTTCCGCGAGCAAGGCGGTATTCTATTCGAGATCGCAACCGATCCGCCCGGATTTACGGTGGATGAGGAATTGAATGAGTTGGGGCACAAGCTGATGCTGCCTGAATGGTATGAGCCTCAGCGCACCCAGATTGAGTCTAACCTGGTTCCCATTGAACCTAGAGTATTAAAACAGGATTAATCTGCTCGATCCAAACAATCATATTAAAAGCAAAAAGGTCCAATACGGGAAGATTTCTACCGTGATTGGACCTTTTTGTGCATGTGGAATTAGCTAGATCATGAGCAGTTCGCGAATCTCCAGCTCGGTCAGTGCCGAAAGGGTTTCTTGCCCCGGCTGAATGACCTGGTCGATCATGTTTTTCTTTTTTTGTTGCAGTTCATACATTTTATCCTCTACCGTACCTTGGGCGACGAGACGAATAACCTGCACGACTTTTTTCTGGCCCATTCGGTGTGCGCGGTTGGTAGCCTGCTCCTCTACAGCGGGATTCCACCATAGATCATACAGTATGACTGTATCTGCGCCGGTGAGGTTCAGGCCAGTACCTCCTGCCTTTAGGGAAATCAGGAACAGCTCGCGTTCTCCTTCGTTGAAGCGACTGCACAGTTCGACTCGTTCCATAGCGGGAGTCTGCCCATCCAGGTAAAAGTAGGGCACTCCTTCTCGAGCAAGCTCGCGTCCGATCATTTGAAGCATCGTGGTGAACTGTGAAAAAATGAGCATCCGTTTCCCGGAGCTGAGACATTCCGTAATGATCTCCAACAGCTGTTCAAATTTGGCGGAGCTTCCCGTATATCCTTCGATGAACAAGCCAGGATGACAGCAGAGCTGACGAAGCCGGGTTAGACCTGCGAGAATTTTGATCCGATTTTTCTGAAATCCTTCCTCGTTGAGATGCTTTAACGTTTCATGCTGGAGCTTGGCCAGATAGGCCGTATACAGCTTTTTCTGATCTGGCAGAAGCCGGGATACCTGCACGGATTCGATTTTTTCCGGCAGCTCCTTGAGGACATCACTCTTGAGACGGCGCAGCAAAAAAGGACGAACCCGCTTGGCAATCACATTTCGAGGCAGGTTGTGAAACGCTCTTTTCCCGCCGGGAAATAACGCAGGAAATACAACGTCAAAGATGGACCACAGCTCTTCCAACGTATTTTCTACTGGCGTTCCTGTCAGGGCAAAACGGTAACGAGCTTTTACATCCTTAACAGCCTGTGCCGTCTGGGTGGCATGATTTTTGAAAGCCTGTGCCTCGTCCAGAATGAGCGTATGAAACGATGGCTTGCTGTACACATCTGCATCGCGTCGTAGCAGCGGGTAGGACGTAATGACGACGTCATAACTGGCGGCATCCCGTATGATCCGGCCGCGTTCTTCCGGGCTGCCATCTGCGATAGTAACGCGGATATGTGGAGCAAACTTCTCCAGCTCATTCCGCCAGTTGTACACCAGTGATGCAGGGGACACGATCATGGCTGGAAGCTGCTGGTTGCGGATTTCCGGCAATACTGAGACAAGGAAGGCGATACTTTGCAGCGTTTTACCCAGCCCCATATCATCTGCCAAAATGCCCCCAAAACGGTAATGCGCCAATGTCTTAAGCCATTGAAAGCCGTAAACCTGATAATCTCTTAAGATTGGGGCAAGCATGTCTGGAACTGGAAAGTCGAGATGGTCTGGGTTGCGTATATTTTCCAGTAGCTGGCGAAAGGTTTTACCCAAAGTCAGGTTTTTCCCATGATCGTGAGGATCAATTAAGTACAGTCCTTGCGTGACGGGAACACGAATTTGGGCTGCATCCAGATCACTTTTGCGGATACCTGTTTCATTCATGAACCGAATCAATTCCTTGTATTCCTCTGTTTCCAGCGGCAGCAAGGCACCATTCGGCAGACGGTGATATTTCTGTTTTTCCTCTAACGATTTGAGCAGTTTGCGAATTTCCGGTTCCGGTATGCCCTCCATATCAAATTTAAATTCAAGCCAATCTGTACGTTCATCCCACTCCGCGCGTATCCTTGGGGTAGGCAGAGTATTGTTTATTTTTGCTTTGACTGCACCTGTAGCATAGACGTCCAGCAGCTTTTCCAGTTGCGGAACCGTATGGTACAAAAAATCATACTCTGCATCTTCATCTTCCATAAAATATCCGCTGTCTGTTCTGGCAAAGGAGCTATGCTCCATCAGCTCCAAAATCCGTTGCTCCTGTTCTCCATCACGTATCAGAATTCGGTCGTTACCAGGCGTTCGTGCATCTGTTTCCAGCGGGTTGATGATGATATCCCCATATTGGAACTCCAGCCCTGCCAGCAGCTTGTCTCTTACTCGGTCCAGATACAGCTTGGCCTTCAATGGCTGCTGTGTGACCCGATCTGAGACGGAACGTGTTATATGAACACGTCCGAGCTTCATTAACCCGGGTACAACCTTGTCCATAAAAGATTCCATCTGCTCTGGCGCGATCTGAACTTTTCGCCTGTGATGTACTTCTACCATCCGTTTTAGCTCGGACAAACGCCGTAAGGGGTCGGCTTTCTGTTTGACAAGCTTGCCATCGGCAATGACGACACCATAGTCTTCCATGATGGTCAAGTCATCCAATCCTTGTATGCTTAGCTGGTAGCCTTCGGTTTCGGCCTCAGCCTCATCAAATTCAAATTGCAGCGGAAGCATCAGGTCGGACTGGGGAATACCCTCGTTCATGTTTCCGTGAATTTCAAAGTAGACGCCCTGTGCTGCTGTCAGCAAGGGGAGCAGCTTTTCCCAAGCCGCAGGCGGGATGAGGAGCATTCGCTCGCCGCTCATATGACTACTGGAAGATGAATACGTGCCTGAGGTTTCCCGAATCATACGCTCATGGTGGCACACCTGGGATAATTGCTGGAGAATAGCGTCATGTTCAGGTCGGAAGCGGTACAGCTCAGGCTCGTATGAGAAGCTTTTCGTGAACATGTAGCTATCCCCACGGTCGATACTCTGCAGAAACGGACGGATTTTCTGGACGATATATAATCGTTTGGGACCGGCCTTCATTTCCACACCAAACATATATTTTTGGTAACCGTAGGCAAAAGGTCGGATCACGAACTGAAAATCCAAGACCGCGCGAGTATCCAGTAGGGTTGGTGTGCTGCGAAGCGGTCGCTTGCGGCCAAATAGCTTTAACATGCTGTCGGTCAGCTGGAGATCGCCTTGTGTGATGTCAGAGGATCGTGCTGTTCTAGCAGTGTGATCATATGAAGCATCTGTAGATGTGTACATCCCGTCTGAATCCATGCTTCCTGCTGTATCTGGGGCAGTACCGGGATGAAGTCTGGAGGCATAGGAGCGCACAGACAGACTCTTTCCACGGCGTATATCATGGGCGTTAAGGAGAACAGCTGCGATATGTTTACAATATCGACCGGTGTTCTGAAATGTGCTACAGGTGCATTCTGCTCGGATACTTCCATTGGATCGGATCATCGCCGCAACAGCATAAAAGCTGCTTCCTTTGACCGTAGCTTCGTATACCCCTTCATCATGATCTATTTGTGTAAAGGCCACTCTTTTGGCCCGGTAATAGGCATCCCCGTCGTCATAAGCGGCTTGACTGCATAGTTGTCTGATGGCTCGTCGGGTAAGTTCAAAACTCATGGTTCGTAATCCTTTCCTGGGTTATTCCGTTTTCTTACATGATAACAGAACAGACAGGAGGATGGACATGTGGGGAATGTAATTGAAAAATATGGATGATATTATACGAGAAATAAAACTTATCAGCTAAGAACGGAAGGTTTCCACACCGATTTGATACCGTAGACTTAACCCTATCCCATGTCTTATGGCGTATTGATTGTCTTTGGAAAGAAAAGGTACAATTTATAAAAGGGATTTTGTGGATATAAAATGGATGTTACGCATATGAAAGGGATGATTAGGATCAGTCACCGATATCTAAAAGGAATGATGGTGTTGATAGCCCTTATTTTAATACTGGGAGGATGCCACAAGGTGAATAAAGACGAAGATGCTGAACTGATCAGTAAGGCGAAAGCTACGGCTGTTCAATATTTGAAGGAAAAATACGAACTAGACGTTGAAATCACATATGCAAAAAAATTTCCTCCTTATGTAACAAACAAGGTAGATATAAGTGGCAATGTAATAGGTCATGCAGAAGAGGATTTTACGATTTCTGTAAACTATGAAAATCAGGAAACTTCGAATTTTGCTATAAGTCCCGAGCTAAAAAAGGTGCTTATTGAAAATGGGACTTATCCAGGCTTTCAAGATAAAAAGAAAAATCACTAGATCAGAGGAGTGTAAATAGTATGAGTTCACTTCAAGTAAGTGACGAAACTTATAAAATAATGTCTGAAATGGCCTATAAAAAAATGAAAAAAGGTGCTGAACCATCAGAAGAACTCCCCGGCTGGAAAGTGTTAGACACGCTCGATCGCGAGGATTCGGGACTTGCCGCTGTCACATTTTACAACGAAGAAACGGAACAGGCCGTTATCGCCTATCGTGGGACGGAAACGGATGATCCACAGGATCTGTATAACGATGTGACTCTTGCACTTCCTGAAATTAACCGCAAAATTCACGGTAGCTTGAATATTCATTCAGATGAATATAATGAAAAAATGAAAAAAATGGACGACGCTTTAGGGTTCACGGCGTTTAACAACTGGATGGGAGAGAAAGAAAAAAGCGTAGATAAGGCTTTGTTCGGCAGCTCGAACCAGTTCTATCAGGCAGAGGACTATGCGAAGGATATACAAAACAAGTACAAAAACTACAACTTCTCGCTAACTGGACATTCGCTGGGAGGAGGGAATGCACAATATGTAGCTGCTTATACAGGGTTAAATGCGGTTACATTCTGTGCGCCTTCGGTCATTTCCAGTCTGACACCGGAGTACAGAGAGAAAGCAGAAAATGGTGAGTTTGACCATCAAATTACGAATTTTCTGCATCCCAGTGATATGATAGCTAGCTTTATTGGGGGAGGGTACGATCTTCACGTAGGAGCTTCCTACCATATTGACAATAATTATCAAACAGCTAATGAAGGCTTAGGACTAAAAGAGAGAGTGGACAACACGTTGGGTGGGCCTTCCTATCACTCACTCAATCATTATAAGTTTGATAAGAATGGCTATGTATCCAACCCGCTATATGATCCTGTAACAGGCGAACGAATCGCGGAATCTCCGCGTATTCCATCTGACTTTAACCTAATGGAAACGGTGGATGGCTGGATACATCAATTAGGACAGACCTTAACTCAATTCCAAAAGGCAGCGCTGGTAACGGCGGCAACATCTGCTTCAGCAGGTACGATTCAAGTCATGCCGGAGCATCTACTCGCTGTAGCTGAAAAATGGAAGGCGAATGCACAACAATGTGATGCAGATTTCCAACGTGTCAGAGCCAGGCTTTCACGCTATTTGCACAGTAGTCAGAGTCGGCGGTTGCAGCCGATTGTAACACAGCTTGACTCCTCCATGATGGAATTTAGTCAGTGGCATTTACGGACGACTAATGAATTTCTTTACAATCTCGAGTACAAAATAGAGCAGTTTATCCAGGCAGATATTAGCTAATAACGCTAATAACAAGGTACTAACGATATAGAAAAATGAATACATAGGAGGTGGCCAGTAATTTGAACGGACAATTACGGGTCGAACTGGAAGAGCTATTGCTTGCCGAAAAGGAGCTGACCTGGCTACTCGCCAAACTTCGCACAGATGAACAAGCGGCACGTGTATTATATGGGCGTCTGCATGAATGGACTGGGCATTCGGCCAATGCTATCAGAGACCAAATTGAAGCTTTTTTTGTCGGGTTAACGAACAGAATTCATACTTTAGAGCAACAAAAGGCAGAGTTAATTCAGTATGTTGAATTGATGAAACGTACAGACGCTGTACAGTAATGAAGGTAGAGAAGTTTTTACAAGCTGCACATAGCAGGATACAATGGAAGTGTTAGAGAAAGGAGACGGATACTTTTGCAAAATGAAGAGAAAAAGACCGATTCCAAATCCGGCTCATCCAAATGGTACCTTGGTAGTGCAGCAGCATTGCTTCTTCTGAAAGGCAAGTCGTTACTTGCCCTTTTAAAATTCAGTAAATTTGGCGGTGCGCTGATATCTATGGCGATAACGATTAGCACATATGCGATCATTTACCCGTGGGGATTTGCGGTCGGCTTCGTGTTGCTGTTGTTTGTACATGAGCTGGGACATGTATTGGCCGCCAAGCGCAAGGGGCTTCCCGTATCAGCACCATTATTTATTCCTTTTCTCGGTGCGCTGATCACCATGAAACGTCAACCTTTGGATGCGCAGACAGAGGCTTATGTGGCCATGGGCGGCCCGTTACTGGGGACGATTGGGGCTATGGCAGTATACGCAGGAGCCTATGCAACAGACAGTCCCCTGTTGTATGCGCTCTCGTATGTCGGCTTTTTCCTGAACCTGATCAACCTGCTGCCGATTCATCCGCTCGACGGAGGACGGATTTCCACGGCAGTGACGCGTTGGCTGTGGCTGGTGGGTCTATTGGGTGGAATTGTAGTCGTAGTATATTTAAAATCCTTTTTATTTTTCTTGATATGGGCGTTCTTTGCCTACGATTTGTACAAAAAATATGTTAAACGCAATAAAGAAGAGGCTAAGGTCCAATCCTTTTTGCAAAAGCCACTGGTGAACGTACAGCATCTGTATGAACAAGGATATCCGCTGCCTGGACCGGAGCACACGCGCAGATTATCTTTTAATACCTACTCGGATTTAGAGGGGCAGCAATATGTGACGGTGTATATGGAAAGTCTGGATGTGGAGCAGACACTTCTGCTGCCACAGCAGTGTCTTGTCCAGGATGTATGGCTGAACGGTGTGGAACATATACCGACGCCGGATGCGTACCAGCTCAGATTGCTGTGTGGGATTGATTATATTCCGTTTGAAAATGATAAGTATTACGAAGTACCCGCATCATCGCGCTGGAAATTCGGCATCGGTTACTTGGCTTTGGCCGTATTCCTGATGGGGATGATGTATGTGGTGCACCAGCATATAGGGGATATTAGGCTGTGATCCGAATGATGAGAGCTTGGTGAAGATTTTAGATCATTAAGGCAACGGTACAGCTTGTAGAAAATAGAGACAAAAGAGCGCGACAGCCGCAATATTCGGTGTCACGCTCTTTTTTTGGGTTGAATAACACGGTGGAGCCTTTGCTATCCGTCCTTATATCTTAATCCTTTGTTCATTAGTAATCGGTTTTAACGTTTGGCGGTATTTAAGTGGGCTGGTGCCTGTCCAGCGCTTGAACTGTCTGCTGAAATGAGCCAGACTGGAGTATCCGAGCAGGGAAGCTACCTTGTTGAGTGGTAGATTGGGCTGCTGGATCAACACCTTAGCTTCATGCAACTTGGTCTCCGATAGATAGTGACGTGGTGAATAGCCGTATACCTTGCGGAACACTTCCTGGGCATAGCCAGGACTGATCCCGAGAGAAGCCGCCACATCTTCAAGTCGGAACGCTTGCTCGCCAGATTCATCTTCCCGATAAGGCTTAAACCTCGATTGAATAGCTTCCATGATGGCCTTGGCATATTGAACGGATGAAGGCGCAATTCTGGGCTCCAAACTGGTAGATATCATTTGCGAGAATATCCCGAATAGCTCAAATAAGGCAATCTGCATGCGAAAACGGTCTGCTGTCGTATATTCTCCGCTTTCCCGCACCATGCCAATCCAGCTATGGACAACCTTTTGCAGCTTGGCATTCGTTTCAGTACCCGCCGGAAAAAAGAGCTGATTGCTTTTAATCATTTCCTGACGGAATAATGGATCATCGACATTAAAATGAGAGCTAAAATAGTACATGCCGTTTGGGGAAACACACTGACTCACATGTTTAAAACCCGGCGGAATGATTAAAATATCACCTTCTCCAACCGAATATACGTTATTTTCCATAATCGTTTCCTGACGACCTTCTAAAATGAGTGCAATTTCAAAACCGATATGAGATTCCTCCGGCATGCACCAATCCGCTTGGACCCGGTGAATATGGGCGCCAAAAAATTTCACATTCCAGTCAATAATGGGCAGCCATTGGCAATCATGAAATAGAGATGGATCAACATCAGGATTTAATATCATCAGATCACCTTCGATTAGGGCAAATTTTACACCGCTTAGACAATCTCATTGTATCTAACATTTAACTATAATAAAAGAGCGCTTACAAATACTATTGTATAAGCTTTTATATAAAAGAAAGTGCTTATATATAGACATTTTGAAAGTGATGCGGATTATGTTGACATATCTGTTTCAATTATCAGTACTCTATTTGTACTAGCCCGTATATGGAATGCACTTAGTGCTCCGATCTTCGGAGTGGCTGGAATCGAATTTTGCAAAATCCTGATGAACCTAATTGGAGGACGACTTGATGAAAAAGCTACTGTACGGTGTTGCCTATTATGATGAATATATGCCATATGACCGTTTGGACCAGGATATCCAAATGATGAAGGATGCGGGCATCAACGTGGTGCGGATTGCGGAATCCACCTGGAGTACGCATGAACCGCAAAATGGCGTGTTTGATTTTACTTCTGTGGATCGGGTGCTGGACGCCATGCATAAGGCGGGCATTGAAGCCATTGTGGGGACGCCCACCTATGCCGTACCCACGTGGCTGGTGAAGGAGCATCCCGATGTATTGGCGACAACGCCTCAAGGTCCGGGCAAATATGGGGCTCGCCAGATTATGGACATTACGAACCCGGTGTACCTGTTCCATGCCGAGCGAATCATACGCAAGCTAATCGGACGGGTGAGTCAGCATCCGGCGGTCATTGGCTTTCAGACGGATAATGAGACCAAGCATTACAACACGAGCGGGCCCAATGTGCAATTGCAATTTGTGAAATATCTGCGGGAGCGGTTCGAATCGCTGGAGGAGCTAAACCGCAAATTTGGTCTGGACTACTGGAGTAATCGTATCAATAGCTGGGAGGACTTTCCTTCGGTGGTCGGAACGATTAATGGAAGTTTGGGCGCAGCATTTTCCCAATTCCAGCGTAAGCTGGTGACGGATTTCCTGGCATGGCAGGTCGCGCTGGTGAATGAATATAAGCGGGAAGACCAATTTGTTACACAAAACTTTGATTTTGAATGGAGAGGTCATTCCTTTGGTGTTCAGCCAGACGTGGATCACTTTGCGGCATCGCAAGCCTTTGATGTGACTGGGGTGGATATTTACCATCCATCACAGGATGACCTGACTGGAATTGAAATTTCTTTTGGTGGCGATGTGGCGCGTTCGACGAAAAATAACAACTATCTGGTGCTGGAAACGGAGGCGCAGGCTTTTACCCACTGGGTTCCCTATCCGGGGCAATTGCGTCTGCAAGCGTTCAGCCATCTGGCTTCTGGGGCCAATATGGTAGCTTACTGGCACTGGCATTCCATTCATAATTCCTTCGAAACCTACTGGAAGGGTCTGCTTAGCCATGATTTTGAACCGAATCCTGTGTATGAGGAAGCACAGACCATAGGGGAGGATTTTGCCAGATTGTCTCCGCATTTGGTTAACCTGAAAAAGAAAAATAAAACGGCGATCCTGGTCAGCAACGAAGCGTTGACGTCGATTGACTGGTTTAAATTTAATATGAGCAGCCCGTTGAATTACAATGACATCGTACGCCGTTTGTATGACGAGTTGTATAAACTGAATATCGGGACGGATATCGTTCATCCAGGTACAGAATCGTTTGACGACTATGATCTCTTGATCGTCCCGGTTCTTTATTCTGCCCCAGACGCACTACTGGAGAAGCTGAACCGATATGTTGAAAAAGGTGGTCATGTAGTATACACATTCCGAAGCGGATTTACCGACGAGCATGTGCAGGTGAGAACGTCCCGGCAGCCGGGCGTGATTAGCGAAGCCTGCGGCATTCATTACAGCTTGTTCGTGGAGCCAAAGAAGGTGACGCTCAAAGATAATCCTTTTGAGGTCGCACCAGAGGACAATCAGGTAGATACGTGGATGGAGCTGATTACCCCGATGACTGCCGAAGTATTGGCCTATTACGATCACCCGCATTGGGGCAAATATGCCGCGATTACGCAAAACCGCCATGGTCGGGGAACAGCGACCTACATCGGCTGTATCGTCAGCTCGGCGGTCATCCGCGAACTATTCAGCTCTGTAGCCAAAAAGGCAGGAGTATGGGGACTGGATCAGGAAACGTCTTATCCGATCATTGTTAAATCTGGCACGAATGAGTTGGGACGGACAATCCGGTACTATTTTAACTATTCCGAACAAGCAGGCTCGGTAGTGTATCCGTATGGAGACGGCAAGGAGTTAATCGGGGAGCGTACAGTTACCCAAGGACAAACGCTTTCATTAGAGCCTTGGGGTGTTATAATTATCGAAGAAGCGTAAATGATGATTAATGAGCTGAAACTGACTTACGAATCATTTCATATAGGTATTCTCCGGGAGTATCCGGTAAATGAAGCGCCCCTGCGAATTGCGGGGCGTTTTCGCATATGGCTGAATAGAGGAGTGCATCGCTATGCCAACCCGAGCAGTCCGCTGGTTCCGGGCGCTGACGGCCCCGTATCGACGTAGCATTCAGCTCAAGCTGATCTTAACGATGGTTGTTCTATCTGTGCTGCCGGTCATTGCTGTCACAGTGCTGGCTGCGGAGAAAAGCAGAGCGTCTATGGAAACCGAAGTGGTAGAGACGAACATGTCCAATATGAAATGGACGGGAATTTATATCAGCGACCAGCTAGATCGTCTGAATCATCTGATTTACAGCATTCAGATCAGTCCTGATCTGAGCGATTATTTGAATGAGCGCGAGCCTGACAATCTTTCAAGCCAATTTAATGCCCAGCGAAAAATGCTGAATACGATGGCGAATGTGTATTATTCGGCCGGAAGTCATGTGATCGGCATCCAGCTTTATTCGAAGCAATCGCAAACCTTGTTTACCTTCAATAGCATGCAAAATGAAATTACGACGGTGAGCGGTATTCCCCCACAGTATGCCGAGATGTGGCAAGCGAATAAGGATTATTTGATTCGCCCAAGCTCTACTGACCCGGAACGCTTTACTCTGACGCGCAGTATTCGGCGTTTTGAAGACCAAAAGCAGACGGGAGCTATTTCTTTGGATGTATTGTGGTCTCAATTCGATCAGACGCTGGGCCTGCTGGGACGAGGGGATCAGCATCAAGTGTTGATTACAGATGCAGATGGCAGGGTTATGTATCCAGCACAGGCTCTTCAGTCGCCTCCTCCTGCAGGAGTGCTGACAGCTCTGCGTGACGTTAAGCCGGGCCCCGGGATGATTCAAACTGCTGAACATTATGTGTTCTATAATGATCTGGATGTAGTTGGGCTGAAGCTGGTCAAAATCGTACCCACTTCCTCCATTAACCACAGCGCCTTTTCAACGATGCTGTATGGTATCATCGTCGGCGTGATTTCAATCCTGGTTTCCATCTGCATTGCCGTTTTCATCGCATGGCGGACTGCACGTCCGATTGTTCATTTGGCACGTTCCGTACAGGAGCTGGATATGATCAAAGGGCCGGTTGGACAGCCAAGTACACGTCCGGATGAGATAGGACTGCTGGAAAGAAGTCTGCATGGGATGGCAGGCCGAATCCGCGAGCATATCCAGACAGAATACAGTATCAATTTGCAAAAAAAGACGGCTGAATTGAAAGCGCTCCAGGCACAGATTCATCCACATTTTCTGCAAAATACACTGCAAATGATCGGGAGTATGGTATTTTCTCAAAAGCCAGAGGACACCTATGAAGTTATTCGGTCGCTGAGTGAGATGTTCCGTTACGTGGTACGGGAGCCTCAGGATTTGGCCTCTTTACGCGCAGAGCTCGACCATGTAGGGCATTATATGCGCATCCAACAACGTCGATTTCCCCAAAGATTAGTGTTTCAGGTGGAGACGGAAGAACAGGCGATGGATATTCGTCTGCCTAAGCTATCGCTTCAGCCATTGTTAGAAAACGCGTTTCAGCACGGTCTTGACCGTAAGGCAGGGGCATGGCGAATGGGAATTCGAGTGGAGATTATGAGAGAAGATGTGTGTATTACGGTTTGCGATAATGGAAACGGCATGACCCCGGACAAGCTGGAAAAAGTACGGGCAAAGCTGGAAAACGCGTCGGAGGAACCGATCTGGGCGCAGGGTAGTCATATCGGATTGAGCAATGTGTCTTCACGCATACGGATGAATTTTGGAGTGCACTACGGAGTGATGATAGATAGTGAGCAGGGTGTTGGTACACGTGTTACCATCCGCATTCCATTCATCTCAGCAGAGGAGGGAAAAGTATGATCAGAGTATTAATTGTGGACGATGAGCCGTGGAATCGCGATATTCTGAAGACATTTGGCACATGGGAAAAACTCGGAATGTTGGTAGTGGGTGAGGCTGAGGACGGAGACGAGGCGTTCAGACTAGTCGGGGAGTTAGCTCCCCATATTGTGATTACGGATATGCACATGCCGGGTGCGGACGGAGTGGAGCTGCTGCAAGCGCTAAATAACCATTGTCCTGATGTAAAAATCATTGTCGTGAGCGGATATGATGACTTTGCGTATGCCAAACATGCCATCCGTTACAAGGCCGTCGATTATTTGTTAAAGCCAGTCAATCCTGCCGAGCTGAATGCAGTGTTGCTCAAATGCAAAAACGATCTGGAGGTCAAGGCTGCTGAACAGCAGCAAGAAGCGACGGAGCTGGATTATGAGTTTTTTCACAAGCTGACCCGGTATAAGCAACTGCTGCGTCTTTATTTTAATGAGTTGAACTGTGACGGGGTGAACCTAACCTGCAGACAGGTTATGCAGGAGCTGGAGAGTTATGGAGCGCCGAGTCCACCTATGCTGGGCAGGCTGGTGCAGGAGCTTCTTTCCCTGCTGAAAGAGCTGGCAGCGGATAACGGGCTGGATACTTCTACGGCAAAGGCAGGATTTCTACTGTCGCAGGATGCCGTATCCTCTGTAGAACATGCGCTGGAATTCGTATCGTCGTGCTATGTTCAGGAACTGGATCAGCTCATTCGGCAGCGGAAATACAAAAACAAGCTGAATTTAGAAGAGGTACGGCGATATATCGACAGTCACTTTGCTGGGCCGATTACACTGGAGCAGTTGGCGAAAAACTTTTTTGTGAGCAAGGAGTATATGAGCAAGGTATTTAAGCAGGAGTATGGTCAAAATGTAACGGACTATATTGTAGCGCGAAGAATGGAAAAGGCGCGAGAATGGCTGGTCAATAAACAGGTTTCAATTAAAGCAGTTGCGGAGATGGCAGGATATGAGGATGTGTCTTATTTCTATCGGGTATTTAAAAAGCATTTTGGCATGGCACCCGGTGAAATGAGGAAGGAAGTTTAAAAAAGTCCAATCCAATAAGCTAAGGGTGTCCAATGGCAGAAGTGACCTCCCATTCTATAATGAAAGCGTATACAAAACAAGTTGTACAAAGGAATTTGGCCTTTAGGAAGTTCGCACAGAGCTGAATAGAGGTTGAAGACCGGCGGCATAGCTGCTTTGAATAACAACTGATTTGCCGGTGGGTAGCAGTTATTTTCAAAATAGGGGAGGTCATTTTTTATGAAAATGTGGAAAGGTGTATTGAGCACAATGCTGGTTGGCACGTTATTGGCCGGGTGTGGAGCGAATTCTTCAGGCAGTGACAGCAGCGGTTCCGGTGGAGACGGCAAAACGGTGAATCTCAAAATGTTTATTGCTCAGCCCCGTTTGAAGGAGCACTACGATAAATACATTAATGCGTTCGTAGCGAAAGAGAAGAAAGATAAAAATATCGACGTTACGGTTCAACTGGAGATGCCGCCTGCGGACAACGCTGCACAAATTTTGAAGACAAGACTCGCATCCAACGATGCGCCGGACGTATTTGCATTGCACGCGGTGAATGAAATCCCTCCGTTTTATAAAGCGGGCTATTTGGAGGATTTGTCCGGTCAGCCTTTTGTTAACAAATTGATGGATAGTGTGAAGCCTTCGGTAACAACCAAAGACGGAAAGGTCGTAGCGGTTCCTTTGGAGACGATCTCATGGGGCTACTTGTACAATAAAAAGATATTTAAGGATTTGGATTTGCAGCCGCCGGGAACGTTAACCGAAATGAAGGCAGTGGTCGAGAAGCTGAAAGCGAATAATGTGAAACCGTTCCTGTTGTCCTACAAGGAATCCTGGATTCCACAGCTGTTCGTGCCGCTGACAGCGGGTGCGATGATGAACACACAGAATAAGGATTTTATCGACCGGATGAATCAGGATAAAGGCTCTTTTTCCGAAATGAAGAGCATGTTCGATATTATTGATCTGGTGAATAGCAACGGTACGGACAAGGCGCTGGAAATCGGTGGGGATGATGGATCGGCTGCGTTTGCCTCGGGTAAAGCGGCGATGTGGATTCAGGGACCGTGGTTTGCAGAAACGATTTTAAAATCGGATCCGAAGATGGATTTTGGGGTAGCACCGCTGCCGATCAATGACGATCCCAATGCGACACTGATTAATTTGTCCACTTCGACTTCGCTGGCTGTATCCTCTACAAGCAAGAATAAGGAGGTTGCGCTCGATTTTGTTAACTATGTGCTGGATGACAAGGATTCCAGTGCGTTCTATGAAGCATTGAAATTTAACCCGATCTCCAAAGTGCATACGTTTAAAAGCTATCCTTGGGTTAATGACGCTACCGAATACGTAAAAGCAGGCAAGTCGTACCAAGATCCATCGATCCCGCAAGCGGTCAAGGACGAGGCAGGCAAATCGCTACAATCCTATTATGCGGGTCAGCTCTCGCAGGATGATGTCATTAAGGCGCTGGATAAGGCATGGAAATCGTATAACAAAGTGAACAAGTAACGGTAACCTACAGAATTACACCAGGAGGGAGAGACTCCATGCCTTTTAAAATCTATAAAAAATACGTCATGCTACTGGCGTTTACAGCCCCGGCGCTGATCTTTTATGCCATCTTCCTGCTCATTCCAACGATCAGCGGCATGTACTACAGCTTTACAGACTGGAACGGATTGAATCCCAATTACAGCTTTATCGGCTTGGGGAACTTTGTGGAATCGTTGAAAGAAGACCCCGATTTTCTCAATTCCCTTTGGTTTACCCTTAAATACGTATTCGTCATGATTGTGCTGCAAAATGTACTGGCGCTGGCACTGGCAGTGTTGATTGAGTCGCGTACACGTACCAAAGGATTTTTCCGGACGATATTTTTTATGCCCAATATGATCAGTACCATTATTAGCGCATTTATGTGGACATTCGTTTTTTCCTCCGTGCTGCCACAGATCGCCGAAAAGACGGCTATCGCCTTTTTGGGCCAATCGTGGCTGGGCGATCCGAAAGTATCTTTCTTCGCTATTATTATCGTGTCGCTCTGGAATGGTGTCGGTTATATGATGATCATCTATCTGGCTGCGCTTCAAGGCGTGCCACAAAGCTTGAAGGAAGCTGCGATTATTGACGGGGCGAACGCATTTCAGACATTGCGAAGTGTGACGATGCCGATGATTACTCATGCGATTACGATCTGTTTCTTCCTGACGCTGAATGGTGCCTTCAAGGTGTATGAGGTCGTATACGGCTTGACTGGCGGGGGTCCGGGACGCAGTACACAGGTGATTACGATGAACATTTATGAGGAGGCGTTCTCCAACAACTTCCGTTATGGTTATGCGAGCGCCAAATCTGTTATTTTGTTCGCGATTGTTCTCATTTTCACCCTGATTCAGCTGCGTGTCATGAAGAAGAGGGAGGTGGAGGCATGAGGTTGAAGAAAGCCAATTCCTTGCTGATTACGCTGATTTTGTGCGTGGGCGCAGTCGTGTCCTTCTTCCCGATCTACATGGCGGTAATTAATTCGTTTAAAACACAGGGTGAGATGTTTGCATCCTTTACAGCGCTGCCGACAAAGCTTCATTTTGAAAATTACAGTCAGGCTTTTCATCAGACTCATTTGCTAAACAGCGCTCTGAATTCCACGATTATTTCTTTTATCGGCATTGGTGGCATTGTGATCTGTTCGGCGCTGGCAGGCTACAAGCTGTCTCGTACACAGGGGAAACTGAGCAGTGCGATTTTCTTCCTGTTTGTCGCGTCGATGCTGGTGCCGTTTCACTCCATTATGATACCGCTTACACGAATGGCAAAAGATTTGTCCGTTCAGGGTAGTACGTACGGTTTGGCCCTGATCTATATCGGCTTGGGTGTGAATATGGCGATCTTTTTGTATCATGGATTTGTCAAATCCATCCCGCGTGAGCTGGAAGAATCCGCGCAAATGGACGGTTGTAATGAGTTTCAGACGTTCTTTCGCATTATATTTCCTTTGCTGCTGCCGATTACAGTTACTATCGCGATTTTGGATTTTTTGTGGATTTGGAATGACTTTTTGCTTCCATTGTTGATGCTGACGGATGTGAACCATTACACCCTGATTCTCTCGACCAATATGCTGTTTGGAGAGTACAACAAGGAATGGTCACTTATCCTGGCCGCACTCGTGCTGACCTCCATCCCGGTTATCCTGATCTATGCATTCTTTCAGAAATTCATTATGGAAGGAATCGCGGAGGGAGCGGTTAAGGGATAAGGTGGAGATGTGGGTAGGCGGATCATACTTCCCATCATCCCCATGACATAAATACCAAAGCCTTCCTATAATTAAGGAAGGCTTTGGTTTTGGAACGACGCACATCCAACGTTACTTCGAGAAAATACTTATAATAAAAAATAAAAGCGAAATGATGATCAAAGTTAGATATATACTAGAAACCCGTTTTCCGATTGTAGCTCCAAACTCTTTAGGATTTTTATATCCAATGATTAAACTGGGAATAAAAAAAATACTGGATAGATAAATGGTGTAGTGAAACCTAGTATTATCGACAGGATTGGACCATGCGGACAATCCAAAAAAGGAAAGCAACTGGTCTCCCAATATGTAATCGCCAAATTCAAAAGAAACAGCCATGCCAAGAAGAGATAACAGCAGTGAAAGTGATCCCCAGCCTACTTTTTTTCTGTTTTTTCTCAACAATTCAAAGATAATTAGTAAAATTGCAATTGCTTGTATGCTGTATGTTAACATGATTGAAAACATAAAGTACCTCCTTGAACATCAGAATCAAATGATAAGATGTCAATTTCGGAAATAAGTGTACCATTTTATGGTATGTTTTCATATGCCTTTCAATACAGCGATCGTAAGATCAAATGGAACGCGAAGCGGCCTTAGCCATACAATATTTCATCTGAATGTAAAAGGAGATGATTATGTTGGCTACCTTCTCGGCCGCGCTTCAAGTAAAAAAGCGGATGGCCAAGCGAGTCTTAAAAATGTCCGGTGTCCACGGCATTGGCGTAGGATACAGGGACCCTGCCCATCCCAAAAAGGGAGCCGCTGTCATTGTGTACACGGACCGTTTAGCGTCGGCCTCTACTGGACTCCTGTCGGCCACCGCATTAGGAAAGAAAACGAACGTTCCAGTCCGAATTGTAAAGACTGGAAAGATCAGAGCCAATGCTACGGACTACAGAATGCGCATACGCCCGGTCATCGCCGGCTACAGTGTCGGGACGATTGAAGGCTCCGGTACAACCGGACTCATCGTTGCCCCAACTGGAGCGCCGGCTACACGTTATCTTTTTAGCAACAACCATGTCCTCAATCCCTCCAATACAGACAATCGGGAGGCTACAATTCAGCCAGGCGGAGCCGATGGGGGGACGGTTGCTCAGGATCGTATAGGACGGCTATATCGTTACGTACGCTTGAATCCCACCGGAACGAACCTGATTGATGGGGCGCTTTCGCTTCCGACCCGTAACAACCTGCTCAATCCGCGTTATGCCACAGTAGGAGCGATTCCGGGTCATGTGACCGCTTATCGCATAGGGGATAGGTTGAAGAAGGTAGGGCGTACGACCGGGCGGGTCAATGGCACGGTAGAGTCCGTCTATACGGACCTGCAAATCAATTATGGTGGAGAGTTGGGCTTACTGACCTTCGAAGATCAGACGGTTATTAGAGGTACGACTCCTGTATCACTACCCGGGGATTCTGGCTCTGTATGGCTCAGACAGTCTGATAATTATGCAGCTGCGGTTAATTATGCAGGCACGGCAGATGGTCGCTTATCCATAGCCTTTCCAGTGCAGTGGGCCATGCAGGTATTCAACACACGGGTAGCCCGCCCCAACGGGGCAGGCAGGGTGCTGAGGGTAGATACAGGATCTTCCCCTCGCTCCTATACTAGACAACTCACCAGTGAGGAACTGGCTCGCTTAAGACCAAGAACGACACGCATTAGACGGAGCTAAACGCCCTCCCGATGGAAAAATTGCCGCTGATCGTCCCGGTAAGGCGTCAATTTAAATGCTTTCCATAGGGCGGATCACTTCGGAAGCATCACCTCCCCGGATTTCACCCCTGATTACAGAATTAATATAAGAAATCCGGGGTGGAGGCAATGAGAAGCACCAGCAGAAGTAATTCACGATCCCAATCATTTACGACGCAAATGATTCACGACACAGATGATTCACGGTACAAATCATTCACAATCTAAAACGTTAATGGCATGAAATGAATGCATAATGCATTCTAATCTGCCCCCTCAGCATATGCTTGGACTCCCACATCAGGGGCTGTAATGATGCTACTTGCCGAGGCCAAGCCCCGGATTTCCTGAGCGGTCAGGGCTCTGTTGTAAATGATCAGTTCATCTACTGCGCCGTTCAGATAGGGATCATCAAACTGGGATTTTCCAATATAGTTCCGGTCTGTCAGTCCAAGGCTGGAAGGATTCAGCGTCATGTTCGTGTTACGCGTCCCCTCTACACCGTCCACATACATCGTTCCAGTATTGCCTGACAAAGTCACGGCGACATGCTTCCAAACCCCTGTTGCTAGCTCCGGCGCATTCAACTGTTGTTCCTTTCCGTTCCCCGAGATAGTGATAGCGAAGCGCATACCAGTTCCCTCGGCCTTAGGTGTCAAAAACATATACCGATCCGTGCCTGCTCCAAAATCAAACAGGCGTGCCCAGCCGTTATGCGTGTTCACCCGTACCCACGCGGCAATGGTAAAGTCATTGAGGCTGCTAACGATACCACCGGGCAGGCTAGCATAGGCGTCTGTACTGTTAAAGTGCAGGGCATTGCCTTTCCGTCCGGCTCCCCACGAGCCTCCATTTACACTGGCCTGCTGTCCATAACCTGACGAATCGGCTGCGGTAGATCCGGCCGTTTCGTCAAATTCATAACGGGCTATGATGTCTCCAGCGGGAGACGGATTACCTGTACTCGACTGAATACGGATATCATAGTTGGCTGCCGTACCGATATTCAGTCTGACCGTGATCGCAGAGCTGTTAGCAGCCGTGACTGATCCGGTTTTTGTGCCGTCTACGAGCACGTCATACGTACCTGCCGCGAGTCCGGTCAAGCTCATAACGGTAGTATGAGTCGTGCCTGGGGTCATATTTTTCAGTGTCAGGCGCATGTTGTTCTTGGACTTGGACACGATGGCCAAGCTATATTGATCCCGGTTCAACTCCAGACTCAGCTTCTGGGTGATCAGATGCAGACGTTGGAATACGCCGTCTTTTGGAGTAACCGTATAGCTGTTATTGCTTTCTGTAACGTCACAGCCATAACCGAACAAACCGAATATGGGATCGACAGCAACATCCGAGCTTAGAATTTTAATGGCTCCAAACAGCCCTAGATCGGCTTCCCCGGACATGCCACGCCATCCGTTAAAGAGAGGGCCGCCGTCCAGACCGAGTGCGCCATAATTGCCTTTGCCCGCCTGATATGTCCACGATACCGCCCCGATATTGGCAGGATCAGAGCTGATCTGTCCCGAGTTAATCGCCCCGATGTTCGCCAGCTTGGCGGCATAGGATAGACGCTGATCCACTTCAGGCTTGGACGAATAACGACGTGTCCAGTCATCCATCGCATAGCCGGCCAGTGAGGTCGTGTACTGGAAGTTCCACCAATTCTCTCCGGTAATGGTGACCGGATTGGCGTAATAGTACCAGACAGGCATATGACCGCGTGCAGCACGCGTTTTGGCGTTGATTTTGCTCATCATCGTCGTGTTGTTGTTCATTTTGGCGAGTGTATATACGGCTTCTTCGCCTGTATTGTCATAGTTATACTCAGAGCCATAAGGATAGGTGGTATTCTTGAAATTGTTGTACTTGGTAGCCATTTTGGCAATCAGGTCGTTAGCCTCGGTGGTCAAGCCTTCTTCCTGAAGCGCTTTAATAATATCAGGTGTAGTTAGCTCACCCATGAGTCCCGTGTTCCAGTTATAGGCAACAGGGCCTTCATACAACGCTTTAAAAATATGATAAGCACGTAGCAAATATGTGTTTTTGCTATTGCGATAGCTGATCAGGTTGGGATACAGCTTGGCAAGTTTATACATGCTAAAAAACGTATTATAAATGTGCGGATAGGCATAGCCCCGGTACGTTGGTGTCGTATTAGGCTGCGGCATCAGGAAATCAGGAACCAGATAATCGCTATGATGGCCTTCCATCAAATTCGTCCAGATGGCCACTTCCAAATAATCATCGACTGCCTTGATCTCAGATGCCACGGGCTTCTGAACGTTTTTCTCCGCCAGAAACTGACCGTGAGTTAGCCCCCAATCGTCACCCCAGCCCCAGTAACCAGCAAAGCTGTTGCGTTTGGCCTTGTACTGCATCATCCAGTCATCAAAGACCTTATCCCTCAGGTCGCCCGGAACGTTCCATTGGGTGCTGTTGACCATGAAGGTAGAGTGACGCTGAAGTGCAGCTTCGATTGGCTCGATGGCATAGAACTGGAGAACGGTTTTTTCGCCGTTACCATAGTTAACCGTAATATTGTTATGTCCCAGTCGTCCCAGTGTAAGTTCATATATTTTATGGTTTGTAGGGGCTGTTTCCAGATAGCTGATGGTCGTTTCCGACGGATATTGCGCGGTGACAGAGGTAATGGATTTGCTGGTATGCAGATCGAATTTAGCCTTGAGATTGGTTGGGAAGATCATACCCGGAACCACGGTCACATCCACATGTCCCTCACTGTACAGCCTGTCCTTTACGGCCTGCTCGTCCGCTACCTTGTAAAATTTAAAAGCATACGTTTTGCTTTCACCAGGAGCCAGCGACAGACTGGTGCTTCCAAGATAGCCACGGTTGGTGCTCTTGATGACATTGGAGTGGATATAGAACACATTCAGTCCTTCAGACCAGCCCCCTTGCTCCATAGCCCATGTGCTGCCGGGATGCTCCTCAGTTCTCCAATGGTCCTGATATTCGAGACCAGCCCCCGTTGAGGCATCAGGGATTAGTAGTACATACGGTCCGATGCCGCTAGGTCGTCCAGCGGTAATAAAGGAACTGTTATGGCCTACAAAGGAGTGTGAGAGTACTCTGGTTTCATAAATTTGTTCATTATTGCCACCCGACCAGTACTCGTTAAACGGAAGTGGCAGTCCCCAATCTCCGATCTCCAGCGTTTGATTAGAGCTGTTCGTTACTTTCATTTGCCAGTGCAAATAATCGTTAACCAACGAATAAGTTTCATGTAAAATGAAATTACGTATTCCCTGATGGTTTGATGAATTCTGATAGGCTACCTGGACACTGTTTCCAGAAGAGGTGATCTGGCGCGCATCAGCAGAATTGCTTGTCCATGCCCGAGTCCACGCTCCGTTGCCGAGACGATAGGTGAACATGAGTTCACCCAGCCATTGATGATCCGACGTATTCTGTTTAGGTGCGTTGGAGCTGTTCATAACATAGTTGGTATTAAAAGTGTCCCCTACCAGTCGCAAGGAAGAGAGATCCCCGTAATCTCCGACAGAGATGGAGAACACTTGATTAGATAGCTGTACTGCCATGTTATCAACCTCCTAACAAAGGTTCGTGAGCGTGCTCACTACGTTAATATATGTGTGAGAAATACTTTTGCTACCCTATGTATGAGAATTGATAGAAAATAGATTCATATAGATATCCTAGAGGGCTCTCAATCGTGGAGGTAGAGATATAATGAAAAATAAAATGGAGTTGCCAAAGATTCCTGCGGATTTACCCGTATTAAATGAAGAAATGCGCTCCATACGATCCAAAGACGAACTCAGTATAGGGTCTGTAGAGGATATCATTTTGGACAATATGGAAGCGGTTAAGGTTTCATTAGAGAAGATGACTTTTAAAAATGTAACGATCATGGAATCGTCATTGCCGGAAAGTGAATGGACAGACGTTATTTTTGATAAATGCGATCTATCGAATGTTAATTTTTCAGGTTCCTTTATCCATCGGGTAGAGTTCAGAAACTGCAAATTGCTCGGAACGGATTTTTCGAGAAGCAGGTTCCAAAACGTTCGTTTTTCGGATTGTTTAGGGGATTATTCGATGTTCCGTTTTGCTAATTTCAAGCAAGTTGGTTTTGAGGATTGTTCTTTGATAAGTGCAGATCTGTATCATTTAACACTACAAAAAACCTCTTTTGCCCGTTGCAATCTGGATCAAGCCACCCTGTCGGGGTCCAAGCTCAAGGGAATTGATCTCAGTGATTGCGAATTTGATGGATTACAAGTAGAGATAGAAGACTTGAATGGCTGCATCATCTCACCGCATCAGGCTTCATCCTTTGTGGGCCTTTTGGGGCTAGTAATTAAATAAGGGGATATATTCGAGTCATCCGCCGCAAATGACGAACGAGTCTCAGGCTACTCTTCATATTCTTCATATCGTTGCCGTCTTAACTTTCGAGCGCGTATATTTTTATCCAGCAGCTTTAATTGTCGTGCTATGGTATATCCTATCAGGTATGCAGCAGCGGATGTGTTGCCATCGACCGTGAAGGGGATGATGGAAGCATCGGCAACGATTAAATTTTTGACTCCATGCACGTTACCTCTGCGATCCACGACGCCTCCTCTATTTAATGGGGCCATGCGAAGAGAGCCTTGCTGGTGATGATTATGGCCAAAATTTTGCTTGATAAACTCCTCCAGGTTAGAGTCGTTGTCAATAACGTCAAGCGTAGGAGAAACGAGCTGATATGATGGATCAATGGCCGTCAGCTCTGCCGCTATGTTTTTGACATAATTTTTATATATGTTTTTCACCGCTTCCATGTCCTCGGGATTCGAGAGAAAGCCTTCATCTGCAAGCACGATTTTCAGAGGGTCGTTGTTTTGCAGTTTGATCGATCCCCGGCTTGCAGGGCGTAAGTAAATCAAACCTAAGGTAAGCATGCCTTCCGAACCTATACCTAGCATTTGAACCGCCCGACGATGGTCCTCCGTTCCATTGGGATCAGGCAAGAAGGCTCCACCCGTATATAGAGCACTTGGATCATTAGAAGGCAGTGCGCGATCCTTGGGATTGGTTGAGAAGGAGGCAAAGTTCAGAGTATGGTTACGCAGGCGTTTGCCTACATTGGGATTATTAAATACTACATGAATCCCTTTGTCTTTAAGCGATTTTTCAGGTCCGATTCCGGATAGCATTAATAACTGGGCGCTGTTAATGCCTGCTGAGACGATAACCTTCTTCCGCGCATAAGCTCGTGTACATATTCCTTCACGGAGGAATTCCACTCCTACAGCGCGCTTGTTAGTAAAAAGAACGCGCAAAGTTGTTGATTTAAAGAAAACCCTCAACTTCCGGCCGTTTACGCCCTGTCCGGAAGAAGTCATGATGCCTGGCGAGAGAAAAGCGGTTGAAGAGCTTTCCCTGTGTCCATTTGGTTTTTGGAACAACTGCCATCGGGTAAAGGGACCAAGGGGAGTTTTAGGATCGTTATAATCGAGGATTTCCGGAAAACCTGTAGCACGTTCAATGGCCAAGGTTAGTTTTTGCGCCATAGACGTGGGATTTACAGGAGCTTGCCTGATATCAATCCGTCCGCTATATCCGTGAACCCTTGGATTATTCGTTTCTCCATTATATTTTTCTAGTTTTTTGAATCGGCGAATGGCTCTTCTAGGTGACCATAATGGGCCTAAAAGTTTTTCCCATTCTCTAAATACAGCCGAAGTAGGCCGTACATACTGCTCGCCGTTAATTGAAGAGCCACCGCCTAGCAGCCGTCCTGTGGTCCATTCGAATGACCGATCGTCTACTCCATTTTGTGGAATGCCTTCCCCTTGCCAAAAGTATTCAGGGAAAAATTGTTCCTCCAGCTCCGGGGCAAAGGTAGAGTCCCTAATGGGTTTATCTTTATCGTTATTTTCCCCTGCTTCCAGCACAAGAACCGATGTTTGCTTATCATCCGTAAGGGTTTTCGCTATTACAGCACCCGCAGGACCTGTTCCTACGACAATATAATCAAAGATTAATTTGTTTTTCATAAAGCTCTCCTTTTAGATAAATGGGCTAATGTAGAATATTAATCTGTTTTGTCCTATGTTCCGCCCATAACAAAAAAAGACCCGCCAAAGCGGATCTTTGCATTTATTGATAGCTTACTTTTTCTTAATAACCGGCCGTACAGGCTTCGTTGTCAAGACATTAAGCGCGTCACGCACTTCTGTGGCGAAAACAAGCGGTTTTTCTACTTTTTCGAAGTGGATGTACCAGAGATTGGGGTTATCAAATAGCCAGTGATTGTGCAGTGCCGTCACTTTGATATCATGTTTACGAAGTCGAGAAATAAACGGATTAATTTCTGCGGTCAAAATCACGGTTTCACCAAGACATAAACCTTTTCCGTTACGGCCAATACTTTCGAAAGAAAAAGCTTGGGGTATGGCAAGAAAGGATCTGGCCCTTTTCCCTAAAATGATCGGCTTGATGTTATTTCTGACTGTAGATGCAGTACAAACTCCGTTGATGATTTGAGGTGTTGCTTTTAATATAGCTGCAAACTGTCTACAAAGCGGACTAATTGCCATTTCTCTCACTCCAATTCTTTTAAGTTACTAGCATCATATGAAAAAGTAAGGGAATGGAAAGGGCAATTCTTCTTTATCGTTAGTCTAATTTGCTATATACAAAGCGCGAATGGAGTACCTTTTTAAAGCCTCAGCTTTGCTCCGTGATACTCATGTTTGATACTGTCCCATGCCTGGCGCAGACGGTTAAACCCTTCAATAATTTGTTGCTCCGATAGATGGGCAAAGATAAAGCAAGCTGATGGAGGTCCCGGTGTCAGTTGGTAATCAGCGGCATCACGCCATGTGACTCCGTAAAATCGTGCTGTCTGCATCAAATGATGATACTGGGCAGAATCATGCTTCCAGATGGCATAGGCATGTAGTCCGCAATTGTTCTGATGCCAGTGAAACAGTTCATTCAACTGCTGTATTTCCCGCTGGAACACGTCGTAGCGAGACCTGTATATGCGAGTCATCCGACGCACATGGCGAACGTAGTCGCCGCGCATCATAAAACGTGCCAGTGCGCGCTGTTCCAAGCGGGCAGGCGGCAGGGGATCGTATAGTCGTTTGGCAGCTGTCAGCGCTTGGGCTAATTCAACGGGCAGGATTGCAAACCCGAGCCGAAGGCTGCTGAACATGCTTTTGGAAAAGGAACCGACATAGATGACACATTCTGCGCAATCCAGTGCTTTTAACGGTTCAATGGGTCGTCCTGCCCAGCGGAATTCACTGTCATAATCGTCCTCAATGATCCACGCTCCCTTGGATGCTGCCCATTGCAAAATATGTTGACGTCGTGTTAATGGCAAAACTGCCCCGGTTGGAAACTGTCGTCCAGGTGTAACAAACAGCAATTTGGAATCCCAATCCTGTGGGACAATTCCGTGTTGATCCATTTCGGCAGCGAGTATCTGTCCGCCTGAGGCAGTAACTGCACGGTAGATGCCGGAATAACAAGGATTCTCCAATACAATTCGATCTTGTTCATGAATAAGCAACTGACTTAATAACGTGATTACTTCCATGGAACCACTGCATAATACGACTTGATCCGGGCTGGCCGTAATTCCGCGTGTTCTGCCAACATGATGGCAAATCGCTTCACGTAGCCATTCATCACCGCTCACTGGCGCAGTAGTTTCGTCAGCCGAGGGCTTTTGCAGATCTTTTCCAGCGGCAGTCAGTGCGCTTTTCCATGCGATCTGTGAATTGCCCTCCAATACAACTTCTCCTGCCTGAAAAGAAATCAAAGGCTGTTGTGCACGGTCTCTATCTGTAGCAGAAACAGGAGACGACTGTAAGTTTCGTTCCCTTTCGATCTGCATGATTCGTTGTCCCCATGCTGACAGCGTAGGGGATTTTTGCTTGGAAACGGGTGGATTCTGATTCTGCAGGCCGATTTGAGATGGGTTTGGTAGCACCGCTGTCTGTTGCATAACAAAGGTTCCTCTGCCTACTGCCGAGTCTACATATCCTTCTGCCAGCAGCATATCGTATGCTTCTTTAACACTCCCTCGCGAAATTCCATACATCACAGCCAGATCACGAGTGGAAGGCAGACGCGTACCACTCGCAAGGGAACCATTGAGGATTCCCTCACGAAGAGCATGATACAATGCCAAGTATTTTAGATGATATTTTTGAAGCGCGCGCTGATATGCAATCGTAATATCCATACTCTTCTCCTTCGATTGGGCCACTCACTTTCGTTCATATTGGGTCTTTTTATGAATCCATTTTCAACATAATCTGAAATGTATCATTGGTCAATAGATGGAGGGAGAGTTCTCTATGAGAAGGAAAGAATTTGCGGTGGCAGAACTAGAGGAAATAGAGCAGTTTCTAAGCGAGGTCAGTTTCGGATTTTTAGGCATGAACAGCGAGGATGGTTTTCCGCGTGTGGTTCCCTTGAATTTCGCTTATGGAAATGGCGTTTTTTATATTCATGGCAGCCGTGCTGGAGAAAAGATGGAACAGATGAAAGAGGATAATCGGGTTACTTTTTCAGCCGCCAAAGAATATGCGCTCATTCCATCTTATTTTACGGATGAACATATGGCATGTCCGGCGACTTCATTTTTTAAAAGCATTACCGTTCGTGGTCATGCGGAGCATGTAGTGGATTTGGAAGAAAAAGCATCGGCCTTTTCCATTTTTATGAGTAAGCTGCAACCGGAAGGCGGGTATGACACGATTGATGCTAGCGATTCTCGGTATGCTTCACGTTTGAAAGGGGTCGCTCTGATCAAAATTGTACCGGAGGATTGGACCGCCAAGTTTAAATTCGGTCAAAATGTCAAAGATCAGGAACGTCAGCAAATTATCGACGGCTTGCAACAACGGGGGCTGGATGATGATCTGACGACGATTGAGATGATGCGCAAATATTGTCCTCATCACTGAGCGTAATAAATCCTGCTCGCTCGCCATCAGATTGGTTAATTATACCTTGTAGGGAGATGCCCTTGATTTTCCGAAACTTTCAGTCCTTCCGTATTAGGACTTTTGAAGGAAAGGTATATATCATCCTCAAGCCCGTTGTTCTTACTGCAAAGGAACTTTATAATACGATAGATTTGTGGCGTAAGGGGGCAAGACCGTGATGGGAGCAGGAGTCAGAAGTCGGGAGAGTCGACGGTTGTTACTGGAAGCAGGGGCTGAAGAGTTCGCTCAGACGGGGTTTTATCAGACAAAGGTAAGTTCGATCGCGGCACGCGCAGGATTGACGCAGCCGGATTTTTATATTCATTTTGAAAGCAAGGAACAGATGTATGATGAGCTTGTGGAGAGCTTTCGTACTTTGGTGAATGAAACGGTTCAAAGCATGAAGATAGGTCCGGATCAAAGCGAAGCTGAAATTTTGCAACGGGGACAAGTGTTTCTGGAGGCTATTTTTCGCGTGTTGTCTAACAATCCGGCGATCACCCGTGTCGGATTTTACCAGGCGGCAGACTCGGTGCGCATTAAGGCGGAAATGGCCGAGCATATCAAAAAGCATCTGCTGGCTGCGCAACGATGGGGCTCGTGCCGTGAGGAACTGGACCCTGAACTGATAGCAGAATGCGTGATCGGCTTGATTGAACGGCTGACGTTAACGAAATTGTTGCCTGGACGTGAAAGTCCGTCTGTACTTGCCAAGCAGGCACGAAACCTCCTCTATCACGGCATGCTCGGGTCCGAAGAATAACAGGACTATACAATACCAAACCTAGATTTGGGCGGCAGGCGCGGCATTTGTCCCTATCATGAATGATGGCATAAGCATAAGATGCTCTTGTAAACCATGAAGGGAGGAATCACCATGTCTGGAGTAGGCGCTGGTTATGGAGCTTTTACATCTACAGGAGCGATTCTGGTACTTTTCATTCTGCTCGTTATTATTTCCAAAGCATTCGTCATCTAATTCGTAGCTCATGAATCTGATTTCGGGCGATTTGTTGTAATCGACAGAGGGAGGAGGAACTTAAGATGGGTGAAGTAGAAAGAGGTTGCGGTGGTGGCGGCTACAACATGTTTACTTCCACTGGTGTTATTCTGGTACTCTTCATTTTGCTGGTTATCATCACACGTACCATTTTCATCTAAAGCTATATTCATGGGCTTGAGCGCCGATGCTTCGGGTCTATGACCGTGCTAGTCAAAACAGGAACCGTCTCCAATAGAGGCGGTTTCTTTTTATATCAAAGTTTACGTTGACGTTAACGTTATATAGGCGTAGTATTTATATATAATCTTTTTCATAAGGTGGGTGTCATGGTTACGTATAAAATTGATGAGGTCGCCAAGCAAAGTGGTCTGACGAAGCGAACTATTCGTTATTATGAGGAGATCGGATTATTGCCCTCCCCGCAACGCAGTGAAGGAAATATGCGCCTGTATACGCAGGAGGATGTGGATTTACTAAAAAAAATAGTGAGTGCCAAGGAAGTACTTGGATTCTCCTTGCAAGAGCTTCAGCGTTACATGTCCGCAGCGGAAATGCTCAAGGGTCAGCGGGAGGAATATCGCGAGCGAACGGAGCATTTGCAACCGAACGAGCGACGGGCCATGTTGGAGGATATGGAAGGTACACTGAACGAACAGTTGGAATTAATGGAGGGAAAAATCAACAGCATCCGTTTGCTCCAGACTGAGTTGGAGGAGTTGCGGGTCAGGGTTCGTGAACGCAAAATCCTTTTGGATGAGGAACTTGATCGCGACCCATCATAGCAAGAACATTTACATTCAGATGTGGAGGTAACATCATATTATGAGTTCACAACATGCATTACCTGAAGAGTTAAAAGAACGCTCAGGCTTGCTGTCTCAGCCCAAAGCGGTATGGGCGGTCGCCTTTGCCTGTGTTATTTCATTTATGGGTCTGGGATTGGTCGATCCGATTCTTCCGGCCATTGCTGATCAGCTTCATGCTACGAAAAGCCAAGTGTCGTTGCTGTTCACCAGCTATAATCTGGTAACAGGCGTCGCGATGCTGATTACAGGCGTCGTATCTAGTCGATTGGGTGTCAAATGGACACTACTAACAGGGATTTTGTTTATTATTGTGTTTGCCGGACTGGGCGGCACGGCCAATACAGTTGGCGGAATTGTGGGTTACCGTGCAGGCTGGGGTTTGGGGAACGCTTTGTTTATCGCAACAGCATTGTCTGCGATTGTTGGTCTGTCCACTTCTGGAACAGCTAAAGCAATTATTTTGTATGAAGCGGCATTGGGACTCGGGATTTCAGTGGGTCCGTTGCTGGGCGGTGAGTTAGGTTCCATTTCCTGGCGCGGTCCCTTTTTCGGTGTAGCCGGACTGATGGTAGTGGGATTTTTGTTCATTACGTTTATGCTGCCTTCGATTCCAAAGCCCAAAAAACGCGGTTCCATTGCCGATCCGTTCAAAGCGCTTAGTTATCCGGCTTTGCTCACGCTCGGCATTGTAGCATTGTTATATAACTTTGGATTTTTTACGTTGATGGCGTATTCTCCATATGTAATGCATCTGGACGAGCATGGTTTGGGTTATGTGTTTTTTGGCTGGGGAATTATGCTGGCCTTTACCTCGGTGTTTGTAGCACCGAAGATTCAAGCACGCTTGAGCGTGGTATCTTCCATTAGTATCATGCTGACGCTGTTTGCCATTGATTTAGGTGTTATGGCGATTGGGACGGTAGCCGGTTCGCCAACGACTGTCATTGTCGCCGTCATTGTAGCTGGTATTTTCCTGGGGATTAACAATACATTGATTACAACTGCTGTTATGCAGGCTGCTCCAGTGGAGCGCTCGACAGCATCTGCGGCCTACAGCTTCATGCGGTTTTTGGGCGGGGCCATTTCGCCGTGGCTTGCAGGGAAGCTGTCAGAGTGGTACTCAGCAGAAACCCCGTTTTATTTTGGAGCATTGATGGTACTGATTGGTGTAGCTGTGCTGGTCGTACGTCGTCGACATATGCAGGATATTCAGGTAGATGCACACTAACATTGAACTTCTGGGGAGGAAAAGAGGATGAGCAAATTCAAACAGATTCTGGTTGCGATTGATGGTTCGGAACATGCTATGAAGGCGTTGGAGACCGCCAAAACGTTGTCCAAGCAGCTTCAGGGGAACCCGCATCTGACTGTATTGCATGTAAACCCGGCTTTATCCATGAATGAGCCCCCGATTGGGGTTGATGTGGATGAGCGGATCGAAGAGGAAGGTCGTCATATCCTGGAACCTGCATCCGACTATTTAAAGGACGCGGACATCCCTTGCCGTATGTTGGCGGGTCATGGTAATCCGGCGAGTGTCATTTGTGAAATTGCAGATCAGGAAAAGGTGGATCTGATCATTATGGGAACACGGGGAAAAGGACTGGTTTCTGAAATGATACTGGGCAGCGTGAGCCATCATGTGATTCAGCATGCACCTTGTCCGGTGCTGACGGTAAAATAGATGGTAAAAGAGACGTTAATATAGAGAAAAGGAGGATAAAGCATGCAGCAGCATTTATTTATTGATGGAGAATGGAAGGCAGCTTCATCGTACACGACGTTGAAATCACCGTACTCCGGGGAAATCATTGCTGAGGTGGCAGAAGCCACGCCAGAGGATACCAAGGCTGCTATTCAGGCGGCCTCTGATGCACGCTCGGAGATGCGGGCCATGCCAGCGCACCAGCGATCATCCATTTTGGAGAAGCTGGCTGATCTGCTGGAAGAGCGGCGTGAGGATGCAGCGCGCATCATTGCACGCGAAGCGTCAAAACCATGGAAAGCTGCGCTGGCGGAGGTTGACCGGACGGTGCAAACCTACAAGTTCGCAGCTGAAGAAGCCAAACGGATTCACGGGGAAACCATTCCGCTGGATGCCGCACCGGGTGGCGAGGGCCGTATGGCCTACACGCTCAAAGAACCTGTAGGAGTAGTAGGAGCTATTACACCGTTTAACTTCCCGATGAATCTGGTTGCTCATAAAGTGGGTCCCGCGCTGGCAGCAGGCAATACGGTCGTATTAAAGCCTGCGGAGCAGACGCCGTTGTCGGCTTACTTGATTGCGGAGCTGCTGGAACAGGCCGGATTGCCTGCGGGCGCTCTTAACGTGATCAGCGGCGATGGCAAAACCATTGGCGACGTACTTGTCACTGATCCGCGCGTCAGCTATATCACCTTTACCGGTAGCCCGGCGGTCGGTACAGAAATTCGCTCCAAGGCTGGCTTGAAGCGGGTGACGCTGGAGCTGGGTTCCAACGCTGCCGTTATTATCGACCGTGATACGGATGTGGACGCGGTCATCGACCGTTGTGTGAGTGGAGCCTTTGCCAATCAAGGGCAGGTGTGCATATCAGTTCAACGTATTTACGTTGTCGATGAACTGTATGATACCTTTGTATCCCGATTTATAGAAGCAACTCAACGTTTAAAAATGGGAGATCCGCTAGAGCCGGACACGGATGTATCCGCGCTTATTTCAGCCAAGGATGTCGAACGTGTCCGTGAGTGGCTGGAAGAAGCGGTTCAAGCAGGTGCGAGAATCGCTCTGGGTGGCCAAGCCAAGGGAGGTATTTTGGAGCCGACGGTTTTGCTTAATGTGGACCCGACTTCCAAGGTATCCTGTCGTGAGGTGTTTGCTCCGCTTGTGCTGATTCATTCTGTTGGCTCTATAGATGAAGCCGTAAACCATGTGAATGATTCGATCTATGGCCTGCAGGCGGGAATTTACACACGTAATATCACGACCGCGCTGGATGCAGCAGACAAGCTTGAGGTTGGCGGCGTGGTGATCAATGACATTCCAAGCTTCCGTGTCGACCATATGCCATATGGTGGTGTGAAGCAAAGTGGCACCGGACGCGAAGGCGTAAAGTATGCCATGGAAGAAATGCTCGAGACAAAGCTGATCGTTATTAAACGGTAAGTAGTTATATAAAAGCCTATCTGATGGACATAGATAATACGTTTTGCGTATGTCTGTTCATTAGATAGGCTTTTTTGGCACCTTCTTCGTGATTGTCAGATGAAAATAAAGTGTTTTCTTATTGCTTAGATTAAGATAAGGCTCCTTTAAATCACTACTGCTACCCGCGTATGTTCTTTAATTAATATTTAAAAATGGAATATAATGAAGGATGGTCGTAGCCCCAAAAAGACAATAACAAAATAGACCTAGCCAAATGATTTTTTAAAAAAGGCAGTGCCTGAGAAGGGTTATGAAATTAAAGTATCAAAGATCTTTCAAGGCTAAACGTAAAATGAGGATGGTGCAGCAACCAGAGTAGGCTTAATCTCCCATGAGTGCTTCCCAAAAGGGAGCGACAAGCCACTAAACCCTTTGAAAATGCACGTTTCTCCTTGGAAGTTTACAGCAACAAGGAATTCACCCCAAAAAAGGTTGTTTTAGTTCATTCAAATGATTAAACTAACGGTTAACAGTAGGTTCAAGTAATCGATGAGATGAAGAGGGGGAAACCGAAATGAAGACGATCAAGTGCATGATGGACCACCTGTACTGGGCGGACGGACGCATCTTGGACGCGCTCGAGGAGAGTGAGACGAAGAACAAGGACCTTCTGAAGCTGGTTCGGCACGTCGCGGTCGCGGAACGAGTCTGGCTGTCCCGATTGCCGGACAAGGGCAGCGCGCAATATTCGTTGTGGGAGGAAGCTGAAGACCTGTCGGCGATCCGGACGATGTTCGAAGAAAACGCCGAACAATATCGTGTCTATATCGAAGGGCTCGAGGAATCCGAGTTGGATGAGATGATCGACTATGCGAACCAGAGCGGGGTTCCGTTCCGAACGTCCGTCCGGGACAGCCTGTTGCAGGTCCTCTTACATGGACAATATCACCGGGGACAGATCAACCGGGCACTTCGGATCGAATCGGCAGAGCCTGCCCAAGTCGATTACATCACGTTCGCGAGGCTCTGAAAAGTTCCGCAATGAGAAGGAATGGAAACGCAGTAAAACCGAAATATCCTACTGCACAAGAAATGGCAAAGGTAACTCAGGATGAACTTAGGCAAACTCTAATTGCGATTGGAGCAAAATCGGCTGCTACAAAGCCTCCACGGTTTTAGCAGAGCTGTTTAGGATCAAAGAGAGCCCACACCCTTATAAATTGGAAAATTAATTTGCTTCCAAATACGGTTATGGGCTTATTGATAAAGCGTATTTAGCTTGAGTTTTAGACCGTTGGTACTGTTCCGCCGTCAATATTATATTCACTTCCTGTAATAGAAGCGGCCCGGTCAGATACCAGAAAAGCAACAAGCTCAGCGACTTCTTCTGGTAGTCCTGGACGACCAATTGGAATTCCTCCCAACGAGTCCATCAGTTGCTTTAATGCACTTTCTCGGTCACCTGTCGTCTCAGCAATCCGATCAATCAAACTTTGTGCTGCCTTCGTTTCGATAAAGCCTGGCGCAACTGTATTAATACGAATGCCTTGAGGCGAAAACTGCTTGGCTAACCCTTTGCTGTAAGTAGTTAAAGCTGCTTTGGCTGCAGCATAAGCCAATGTTGCATCATATAGCGGCAAGCGACGTTGAATGGATGAAATATGAATAATAACACCGGCTTCCTTTTCAACCATAGCCGGCAGCAGTCCACGGTCTAAACGGACAGCAGCAAACAGATTGGCGTTAAAAGTTTGCTGCCAATGCTCGTCTGTCAAGATAAGGGCTCCCCCGGATGGGGCTGACGAGCCTCCAACATTGTTGACAAGAATATCTACACCGCCTAGGCGCTCAAGAACGCTGGTTACCACTTTATCTACACCTTCAGGCGTACTAATATCGGCTGGAATAAATAGATCCGGATTTTCTAAATTAACTGGAGTAGTTCGAGCCGTAGTAATTACAGTAGCACCTGCAGCCGTAAGTCTCTTAGCAATAGCCTCTCCCATTCCTTTGGTACCGCCTGTGACCAAGGCCTTTTTACCTTTAAACTCACTTACAATGTTTTCTAATTGAAAACTCATGCGAATAATTCCTCCTGATTTTCACAATGTGGTTGAGAACTACCTCTAGGTATCTTCACTCCGAGTTCACTTGTTTTGCGAACCTTACACACTATCGACAATGATACCTCGGTACCGCCCTCCGCGCAGTCGATGCTTTAGGGCTTTTTGATAGGCTGGACTAAAGTACCAAGCTTGTGCTTCCTTAAAAGTGGGGAATTCCAGGATGGCCAACCCTTCAATATCGGGTCCTTCGAGGACCAGGTATGCGCCATACATTGCTAGGGGTTTGACGGAATGTCCCGCCAAACCTGCCGGTGCCAACTGAGAATAGAGTTGGAGTTCAGTTTGATCGGTACTCTGTTCACGTATAAAAACAACATAAGCGGACATATACGGTTTTCCCTTTCTTGTTTTTTCAGGATTTTGCAAAATTCGATTCCAGTCGCTCCGAAGTGCAAGATATAGACGAACTAAACCATCTCGATCTATATCTCGTTCATTGGAAGTCGCTTATGGGATTTTTACAAAATCCTCTTTTAATTACTTTATGGGAGTGTAATAATCAGTTCTTTAATTTTATTGTTGTTTACTAGAAATTGATGTTTAAGTAGGAGTGGGTCGGGAAGATTCGATTTATCAAAGTCTCCGTCTACTTTCGCAGTTACGACGACGGTATTATTTGTGTCATCCATATCCATGATCTCGAAGGTGACATTCGGCTCCAATATTTCTGCTTCACACCATGATTTTATGGCTTCCATACCTTTGATTTCGCGATGATTATCCAAGATCAACGCATCTTTATCGAAAGCGGAAGTAAATGTTTCAAGCCGGGATTTGTTCGCTGATGTAAAGTAAGTTTCTACTGCTGGTGGCATGGGTCTATGTGGATTCATTGATTCTTCAACCTCCTATGGTGAGTATGTTGTGAGCGATAACTTCAAACTCATCATAGCAGTGATAATATGACTACATGGTGTCATATTATAGAGGATCATTTAAATTTCTTTTCATCGTTTCTAAATGAGACAATATTCTTGTACGTACTTGTTCGGGGCTAACCTTTATAAGGAGGGGACCAAAGGACAGCAGATAACTGTCCAGCCAATTGCCTACGGGAAATTGTGCCGTGACGGTATAAGAGCCGTCTTCCTTCTGAGTAATTGTTTTCTCGGCAAATTCATCGTATACGCGGTAAGCACCTTGAGCAGAAATGTGAAGAGTTACTTCAATGGTATCAAGCAAATTGTTCATTTTTGTATCTGTAGATGCTACGACCGTTCTTGGCTCATAACTAATTTCGGTAACTGCAATCTCTTTCATTCGGCTAATCTTAAATACACGATGACTTTCGGTATTTAAACAGTAACCTTCCACATACCAGGATTTATCTTTAAACAATAGCTTGGCAGGTTCGACGCTACGATAACTCTGTTCCCCGGCGACGTTATAATAGCGGAACTTTATAACATGGTTTGTAATTATTGCGTTGCGAATGAGTGTAAATAGCTGTCTTTGACTGTTTTGGCTTCCCCATGGCGAAAAATCTACCTCGATCCAGTTACCCATGTCTTTTTTAAAAAGCCTACTCAATTTGTTCAGCACTTCTTCTACCTGTGGGATGGTAGCGGTGGCCACACTCTGAAGGGCCATTAAGATATCATCTTGTTCCTGCTCGGACAGTAAAGAGGTGTTAAAGACATAACCCTCCATCAATGATATTCCGCCACCCTTGCCTCTACTGCTGTAGATGGGAATCCCAGCTGCGCTTAAGACATCTATGTCCCGATAAATGGTTCGTGTGGAAACCTCAAAATGTTCTGCCAATTCATCAGCAGTCACTTTTTTCTTATGGAGTAACATATAAATAATTTCAAAATGTCTGCTTAGTGGCATACGCTTCACCTCTCTAGGAGCATACACCTAATAACATGGCATTATAAAGTCATATTAAGTGATTGTTTGACACCACACCCTAATGGACATCAACTGTGGGACCAATCTTTTATATAAAGTTGAACAAAAAGCACTTGCAAAGTAAAAAGGAATAAACTATACTGAGACCAATCATTAGTGATTGATCAATCACTAACTAAATTAACAAGCAATGGAGGTGCTATTCATGAGCAGGATACCGCTCAAGGTTACTCAAACGTATCTTTATCGGAACTATGGATTGAGCATATTCAGTTAGTTGAAGGTGTACAAAATTTAGTAATTGATCAATCACTTACTTTGAAGTAAATGGAGGAAAACCAATGAAACATCTTATTATTTACGCACATCCATCTGAGGGAAGTTTTAATCATGCGATTTTGAACACAGCAGTCGAGGGGCTAAAGCAAAAAGGACATGATGTGGTTGTTCGTGATCTATATGCAATCAATTTTCAACCTGTGGTTAGCAGTAGCGAGGTCATTGGAGACATTGGAGAAGATGTTGTACGGGAGCAGGAGTATTTGCAATGGTCAGAGGTAATCACCTTTATTTATCCTATTTGGTGGACGGGGATGCCAGCTATTATGAAGGGATATATTGACCGCGTATTCTCCTACGGATTTGCTTATAAATATGTAAATGGAGTGCAGATGGGACTGCTCAAGGGAAAGAAGGCTATTATTCTCAATACGCAGGGAAAATCACGTGCGGAATATGCCAGCATTGGTATGGATCAAGCACTTCGCTTGACGTCCGACAAAGGCATATTTGAATATTGTGGACTTGATGTCATGTATCATCTATTTTTTGAGTCGGTACCCCAATCTGATGAAGATACGCGTAAAGAGTGGCTTAACCAGATTGCAGACATGGCTAGCAGATCCTAATATTTATGTTCAGAGCCAGTGGCTAACCCAAAAGGCAACGCGTGCATTTGCAGGCGACGCCTTTTGGTTGGTCCAACATTGAATGTGTTCCAATCGACAACTCGCTTATGACAAGTGGCAATTGCTACAATAAGGGTTGAATATTAGTTTTTCCGATTTTTCCGATTGGCGCTACGAGATCCACTGGAAGGCCACTGTGATCCACTACCTTGACCATGTTGAGGCCACCACTGTGGTCCGCCGCTCTGACCGCCGCCTTGACCATGAGGAAGCCAATGCGATCCACCGCCTTGGCTTCCACCCTGACCACCGCTTTGTCCTGGAACAGAAGGCATGCTTGGATAAGGGCCTTGAGCCTGACTGATTTGAGTAACATCAATATAAGACTTTGTGCCATTAGGATATAGCACTAACATAGATTTGTTAGCGGGATCTACGCTTTTTACAAAAGCAACGATCTGTTGACCGTTCACAGTAAATATTCCCCATAAATTAACAAAATTGCTCACTTCAGTAGTGGTCGCGAAATGTGGTTGTTACGGCCCCATCGAACGATGAGAAGAATGTTTTGACAAGGCATCATATGTGCAAACGTACTCGTTGGAATGGGCAATGTTGCTACAAATCGAGATAATGCATCTTAGAGAATTTAGTTAATCAATTGAAACAATTTGCCATGCGCCATCTTTATCTTTTTCAAAGTAGAAGGTATATCGTATATCGGGTGAATATCCTTCTTCATTATTCAGCCGTTCCCCTACAACGGGTATCAATGTCCGATTATTTTCTTTTATAGCTCCAGCAATACCAGTAAACTTCACCGGATGATCGAAGAGGTAATCGTGACCTGTTCCAACGTCTGGACCGAGCGTAGCATGGAATTGTTCCAAATCTTTTGACACGAAGGCAGCTATTACTGCTTTGAGTTTTGTTATCATGGCATCTTCAATTAGAGGATCTTTAACATCATTCCATTTGATCTCGTCTAAGCTTTGCAGGGCGGCTGGTTGATCTGTTCCTTCTTTGACTACCGTTTCTGAGGTTTTTGGTACTGTTTCATTGGTAGATGTATCTGTTGTTTCCTGCTTTCCACAACCAGCAAACACACTTACACTTACGGAAAGTATAAGAATAGAAAAAATTTGAGCAGGTTTGTTCATATTAGGTTCACACATCCTTTCTCTATCTATAAAACGAATACTATTTTTTTATGAGGAGAAGATGTAATGAAATGACGAAAAACTGACGAAAAGAAAAAGTATAGGATGTTTTACTACAGAAAAATGAATAAATAAATGAAATGACCTTCTCTAATTAAAGAAGGCCATTTTTTAATTCAGGAACCAATATTAAATGTAGCACTGCCTTTTGCTATAGGCGTTCTCGCTTGTAAGTCATTCAGTGGGTCTTTATACCTGGTTTGGAATTTTCGCATGGACGTTTTTGCATTTTGTCGGTTAGCTATGATGCTGCGTATCACGGTTCAAAAGTAGCTGTACATGATGAAATCACTGGTGTATATCTATGTAGGGTATCAAGCTGTGGTTATAGCATTTTTTTGAGCTGGGATATACGGGCTTGGGAAACCTCAAGTATTTTGGCATATTCGTGCTGTGCTGCATTGGGGTGCTTTTGCATTAATTCTTTTAGACTTTCGATCATCTGTTGTGTCGATCGCCGCAGACGTTTGGACTCTTTATTAGATCGTTGTGAGTTGGATAAAGCTGATTTGGCTGGTCTTAGGACTGGGCTGAAATTTACCCCCTTCTTTAAACTCTCAATACATTCCCCGCAAATAAAGCTGTCTCTAAAATAAGTTAATTGTTCTGTTGAACCACACATTTTACACGTCACCCCAGTATATTTTCGAAAGGCGAGAATACCAGTTTCCTCATCTGCAAAAATCTCAACAGGATCACCCACATTATAATCCATGGAAATTCGCATTTCTTTGGGAATAACGATACGGCCTAACGCATCTAGGGGACGTGTCATACCTGTACTTTTCAAATGATAACCTCCTTTTTTATATCCTTATAATACTAAATAGTTATGATAAAAAAGAATAGGCTTAGAGAAGCAATCGCATATATTTAGTAAACTGTTGAAAAGTATACAAGTAATTACCAATATGTGTTTATTTATTGAGGGGTGTGTGAGGGTAATTATAAAGAATTACCGATATATATTCATAAATAATATTCTAGTTGGCAATAAAATTTTTAGTAATACCGGATAAGGAGCAAGCTGTGGTGGCAATCGATTCCCATGCTGTATGAGGTGGCGTTTGGTGTGTAGAATTGGATGCAATATAAGGCGGTGCGGGTATGAACTCGATTAGCACGTGAAGGTCTTCAGACCGACCAGATTGTGGACGATATTATCAGCCATGTTGACGATTTTGGTTACGAGGCACAAATGCCCACGTTCTATTTTCTGTCCGGACTGACGGGCAATAAGAAGGTTGCCTCGCTGCTGTAAGGTAGTAGGAATCTTAATTTTGCACTCTTTACTATGAAAACTTATACTTATCGTTAAAGCTGACTTGAAGAGAAAATATAAGAATGAGGAGGGGAATAACCATGTACTCCATTAAAGAAGTTCAAATCAAGAGCGGATTGCCCGCATCTACCCTTCGTTATTATGAAAAAGAAGGCATATTACCTGATGTCGGTCGGGATGAAGGGGGAAGAAGGGTATATACCGAAAAACAAATCGATTGGATCAGGTTCCTTATGGCTATGAAAGATACAGGGATGACCATTGAAGAAATTAAGGCATACCTTGAGCTAAATGTAAAAGGAGAAGCCACAATCCAAGAGAGAAGAGATTTCCTTGTAGCCCACAAAAAGAAGGTGGAGGAACATGTGGCACAAACGCAGCACAATTTGGAGAAAATTATTCAAAAGATAGCTTTTTATGATCGTGTGGTTATGGGAAAAAGCCTCTCTTAGGTATCGTTTGATCTGTAAATAGTGGTTAAGTCAAATCGAATATATGGAGCCCCCAGCATATTTGAAAATGCTCGTTGGTGGGCTTTTTTTTGCATAGTTATCTAAAGATGCCGATTGTAGGTCGCAAGTATGAAAAATGGTTGGTAAATGAGCGGTTCACAATGCGCTTATAGGGTAAAAGTGTAGTACCAAGGTGGGCAAGTGGGGGCGTTGACTCTCACGCCACGTGAGACTGTAGACTGTCAAGCAAGGGAGGTGAAGCGGAATGGCTTATACGGTGAAGGAAGTATCTAATCTGTCGGGAATCAGCGTACGAACCTTGCATTATTATGATGAAATAGGATTGCTGAAACCGCATCATATTGGAAATAATGGATATCGCTATTACGAACAGGAACAACTGTTGAGGCTTCAGCAAATCATGGTATATAGGGAACTGGATTTGCCTTTATCTGAAATTGGAAATATGCTGGAGCAAACCAAGGAACAAAAGGCCGAGGTTTTGCAAGAGCATCGAGCCAAGGTCGAGGCCAAAGTCTTCCGCTTGCATACTCTCCTACAAACCATCGACGAAACGGTGGCTCATTTGAAAGGGGAACAAGCAATGAAACCAGAGCAAATGTACCAAGGGTTTAACCCGGAAAAGCAGGAAATGTATGAACATGATTTGACAGACCGTTATGGTCAAGAGGCTCAGAAAACAATTCAGGAGAGCAAGACGGCGACGGAGAACTGGAGCAAAGAGGATTATTTGGATTCGCAGGCAGAGGCTGACCAGATTCATCGACGGCTGGCTGAAGCCATGAATAAAGGATTGAAGCATAACAGTGAAGAAGTACAGGCGCTGATCCGCCGTCATCTTCAATGGGTAAGCCGATTTTATACTCCTACCGCAGAAATTTATAGCGGGCTGGGAGACTTGTATGTCGAGCATGAGGATTTCAATAAAATGTATGAAGGCTATCGCCCCGGGTTGGCTGAGTATTTGCGAGACGGAATGAAGGTGCTGGCAGAACGGGAATTAAACTAGCAACAGCTGAGAAAGGGCTTAAATGATATGAAAAAGAGGTGAACAACAAGCCGATCTGACGGCCTGCTGTTCACCCTTTTTTTTGTGTAAAACAGCTTACATGCTGCTTGGTACTGTTCTCATGCCTTGCTGACTGCTGTTTCCGAACTGCTGCATGTTACCACTGCCTGCAAAATGCTGTCCGGTCGTCCCCATATGCTGCGGAAAGCTGTGATTCATGTGGCTTCCTGCACTAAAGGTGGATGGTTGCATACTACGGGAAGCATAGTTATCGCCAAATCCAGGCTGAGTCATTTGGCTACTCGAGCGGATAGTGTTTTCCAGCTGACTACACAGTTGAATAACTTGTTGGTATTGTTGCATAGCTTTTTGGTGGTCCTGGATTGCGGTTTGGATCATTTGAGCTGCATTACGTTCACGTTGCATCAGGTTTTCAAGGCTGGATGCATTTTGTTGCTCTTGTTGCAGCAACTGCTGATACATGGCGGTTCCTTGCTGTGTTTGTTGTGCCAATTGCTGAATAATTTGTTCACATTGATGAAGTTGTTGTTGTGGAGCCATGTTGTTGAACATTGATCATCAATCTCCTTCGCCGGATAGTTTTGGGTTTCAGACCCTCCTATATTGTGGCGAAGGAAGACGATATATATGCGCTATTTTTGGTTATAGGCTGGCTAACAGAATAGCCGTAAATTCCTCTAGGAATACACGATCTTCGTGATCAAAACGACCTTTAAGTGGGCTGTCAATGTCCAGCACTCCTATCAGCTCCCCATTCTTGACAAGGGGAATAACGATTTCACTATTGGAAGCAGCGTCACAGGCAATATGTCCTGGAAACGCATGTACATCATCTATAACAAGCGTTCGTTGTTCTGCTGCTGCGGTACCGCATACGCCACGTCCCAACGGAATCCGTATACATGCAGGTAAGCCCTGGAAAGGACCAAGTACAAGCTCAGTGCCATCATAAAGATAGAAACCGCTCCAGTTAATATTTGGAAGGAAGTGACCGAGTAATGCTGAAGCATTTGCCAGATTAGCAATGGTATTGGATTCATCATGAATCAGTGCCCGGAGTTGCCCGAGAACGGATTCGAATTGTTCATGACGTGTGCCTTCGTAAGGTATAGTTTGAAACATGTAGAGTTCACGCTCCTAACATTAAATTTTCACATGAAGTGCTGTATAAATAGCCAAAAATAGGTAATTATGCAATTCGCTTTTACCATTGGTTAATTAATTTAAGATATAACGATTGTGTATATTCAGTCAAGTGGAAAACTATACGTTTTAGCGGGGCAAACAATATCGAAAGTAATTCAGCAAGGGTTGCCCTCATCTGTTTCCAGCTTATCCACTATGGGTAAAAACAGTGTAACATGGTTGGCTTAGGCCAGAGAGGAGTTACAATTATGCATGCAGATGTTCAGAACTTGTTTATCCGTATACAGATGCTTTCTTATGCACATCAGAACGATCTCACGATAAGAGATATTCAACCTGTGTTGGAAGAGCGCGGTTACCGTGTAGGAGAACGTGAGGTCAAGCAGGAGCTTGAAAACCTGACGCAGGAAAACTTTCTGACACCGCATGATGATATGTACAGCATTACCGGTGCAGGGATCGATGAATTACAGGAAATTCAGTCGATGCTGGACGTACTGTACAAGGATGTTGTGAAGAAAGCGACACGCACCACTACCCGTGTCTCTTCTTAAAAGGCTTAGATGCTCAATACTTTTGATTCGGAAGACAAGCTCTCAAACGGTTTAATCTCTTATAAAATAGAAGATGCCCTTCTAATTCCTAATCCTAGGAACAGAAGGGCATCTTCTATATATATAAGCTTCTCAGCTTTAAATAAGGTTGTGTTTGTTGAAGGTGTGTGCTTAAATGTAGCGTATATTTATTGTCATTTTAAATGCTGGAAGGATGATTGAACATGTGTGCATATGCATGTAAGGGGCATATACCACCGCAGGAAAGTTCGCGTCTTCGGCTGCGAAGGATGGAAAGCGGGGATGCGGCTACGATGTTCGCTTGCTGGTCTGACCCGGAGGTTCACCGTTATATGAACCTTTCTGGTATGTCAGGGCGTGAGGACGCAGAGGATATGATTGAGCTGTTGAATGAGCTGGCGAAGACGGAGGATGCGCTGCGCTGGGGAATAGAGCTGAAGGAGAACGGGAAGTTGATTGGAAGCTGTGGTTTTAATTATTGGCAGACAGAGGGAGCTTATAAAGCTGAGATTGGTTATGAGATAGCCAAGCCTTATTGGCGACAGGGTTACATGACCGAGGCGCTAAGCTTGGTGCTGTCATTCGGGTATAACACGATTCGGTTGAATCGGATCGAAGCGCTGGTGGACCCGCGCAATACAGGCTCGCAAGCTCTGCTGTCCTCGATGGGCTGGACACAGGAAGGACTGTTGCGGCAGGTACAGCATACATCTACAGGCTTTAAGGATATGCTGATGTATTCTTTACTGCATGAAGAATGGCTCAGACTGGAGGCACAACGAAATGCTGTTTCAGTATAACGGCGGTTCATCACCACTGCACAGACTAGGGCCGTTAAGTAAGCTAATATGGGTGGGATGCTTTAGCCTCCTGTCGATGGTTTGGGATTCGACGCTGCGGGAAGCAGTTCTCTTGGCTGTACTGATTGCTGTGGCTGGCTTGGGCGCACGTTTGACCTTAGCACGCCAGCTTCGGGCTATGTCATTCCTGATTGGGTTAGGCATCCCATATTTTATATTGTCTATCCTAGCGATTCGAGAAGGACATCCCGTGGCTTCATGGGGACCCATTGTCATTACAGCAGAGGGACTGGACATCGCAGGGGCGTTAACGTTGCGGATTTTTGTGTTGTTTTTGGCGTCTTATATCTATCTCTCGACGACCGATCCCCGAGATTTTGTGCAGGCATTGAATCTGCGCTTGCGTGTTCCTTATCGGTTTGCGTTCGGTATTTCAGTGGCACTGACGTTTCTCCCCTTATTGGAAGAAGAAGGGCGAACCATTATGGCAGCACGGCGTGTTCGTGGACAGGAACCACCACGAGGGTGGAGCCATCGGTTATCATGGTGGAGCGGGTATGCGGCTGCCGTGTTGGTGAATGCTGTAAGACGGGTTCAGCAGACGGCGCTGGCTATGGAGGGCAAAGGTTTCGGTGCTTATGCGGAACGGACTTATCTTCGTACACTGAAGAATGGGCGTTTAGGCAACTTATGTGCTGTGACTGCTGTAGTAGCTACGGCTGTTTTAGGGTGGAGCTTATAAAGTGAAGCCTCTTATTTTTAGTCTTATTGTCAACCTATGAAATATAATTAGGTTGACAATAAGACTGCAGATGAATACATTTATACAGTAGCAGCTTGTATAAGGATCAGAGCTGCAATCTTATAGATTAGATAGGGAGAGGAGTCAAGAATACATATGAAGGAATCTCGTATGTTTGCAAAGTTTACAACGCTGGATATCGTACTCATGGCGATGCTGGCCACGTTGAACGGCGTCATGACCGTGTATTTGTCGCTCATTAACAAAACATTAAACAGTCTGGGAGGGCCTATCGCAACTTCCACTATTGTCGGTCTGTACATGATATACGGTTTGTTGGCCTATTATATTATTCGTAAGCCGGGTACGGCGGTTATTGCTTATGCTTTTGGTGCGGTAGTGCAGTCTTTTATGGGCTCTGCCTATGGAATTGCTTCTATTATTGCGGCGGCTGTCTGCTATATGATTGCGGCTGAGTTGGTATTTGCCTTGTTGCGGTATCGGCGCTGGAACGCAGTTTCGCTGATGCTAGTGGGTGGGGCTATGGTTCCGCTGTGGTTTATTGTGGCAGCCAATATGTTTGGCTATATGCATTGGGGGTGGAAGGTGCTGACGATTGCACTGGTCGTTCGTATCCTGAGCGGCATTGTCCTGTGTGGTCTGCTGACGAAAGTGCTGGGCGATGCCTTAAATCGTACGGGACTGTTAAAACGGTTTGAACTAGGACGCGCTTCACGTGCATAGCCGTGGGTGGCTATGCATGTGGTTATATCTTCAACAATGGGGATCGAGGATATTTCAGTTATGAATGAACATAGCGATTATAATTCGAACAGTAAAATAGCCGTATCCTTGAAGAATTTTGGCTATCGGTATGATGATCAGGTGGAGCCAGCGTTACATGGCCTGACACTGGACATTGCGGTGGGCGAGCATGTAGCCATTGTCGGAGCCAGCGGAAGTGGAAAGTCTACGCTATGCCAGCTGCTTCATGGCGGGTTATCCCGTTCTGGCGAGGGCGAACGAACGGGTGAGTTGACCGTGTACGGGATGGACCCCGATACCGCTGATTTGGCTACTGTCGCCACCACTGTCGGCGTCGTGCTTCAGGACCCGGATGCCCAGCTGGTGCAGGGAATCGTCGAAGACGAGATTGCTTTTGGGCCGGAGAACCTGCGCGTGCCTCCGGCAGAAATAGCGCAGCGCATTGCCGCTGCGCTGGAGGCCGTCGGCCTAGCTCCCGAGCGCGACTCCTTCGTGCGGCGCCTCTCGGGAGGCCAGCGCCAACGCACCGCGATTGCTGCGGTACTGGCGTTGGAAGCGCCGCTGGTCGTGTTCGACGACGCAGCTGCGCAGTTAGACCCGCCGGCTGTCTGCGACTTCGTCCTGTTATGTCGGCGGCTCCATGCCGAAGGCCGGACGGTAGTTACCGCGTCCGGCCGCATAGACGATGGCGCGCGGGCAGCGCAGCGCATCATCGTCCTGAAGGGCGGGACCGTGCAGCTGCAGGGTCCGCCCGAAACGCTGCTGCGCGAACATGGTGCGCAGCTGGCCGCCTTGGGGCTGCTCCCCTCTTCCGCAGAGAGGGGAGACGTGCCGCGTGAGCCGGGCGCGAAGCCCGGGTCAGCGGCGGACCGCGCTGGACAGCCGTTGCTGGAGGTGAAGGGATTGCCCTTCACCTACCCCCGCAGCCAGCGCCCGGCGCTCAAGGGCGTGAGTCTTGCCCTTGCGCCTGGCGAACGAGCCGTGCTGTTGGGCGAGAACGGCTCAGGTAAAACCACGCTCGGCAAGCTGCTCATGGGCCTACTCCCCGCACCGAAGGGGTGCATGTGGTGGGAGGGGCAGGATATGGCGAAGCTGCCCATTCACCAGCTGGCTACCGAAATCGGCTATGTGTTCCAGCAGCCAGAGCATCAGTTTGCAGCTGCAACGGTGTGGGAAGAGTGCTTGTACAGCGTTCGCGCCAAGCTTGGTTTACGGACCCGGGAGCCAGTTCCCGCCGCATATGTGGAACGGGCGCATCACTTGCTGGCTGCCGCCAGGCTGGAGCACAGACTGGATGCCTCCCCGTATCTGCTAAGTGGAGGCGAAAAAAGGCTCTTGAGCGTTGCAGCACAGTTTATCTTGCCCAAAAAGCTCTACATTCTGGATGAGCCTACCGCAGGAACGGATTACGAAGGGGCGAATATTCTGCTCCGTATGTGCACAGAGCAGTCTACCGAAGGCGCGGCATTCCTGATCATCACCCACGATATACAGGTAGCTGAACGCTTTGCCAGCCATGTTCTTCGTATGGAAGAGGGGTATCTCTATAAAACGGAAAATAGCTGGAATGATCATACGATTACAGTTGACAAAAATTAAGGATATGTAGACAATAATATATATACATCGTACAAAACAGGCGGCCTATATAGGCCGCCTGTTTACGATTATACAGTGCGGGTAATCATCCATCTGAGAGGGAAAACTGCACAGATACAACACAGTTTTTATAAGGAAAGGATTTGTGATTTGCTTGGGAGACGATAAACCTATGAAGCGCGGACTCGTGCTGACAGGTGTTCTATTGGCCACTTTTTTGGCCGCAATTGAAGGAACGGTTATCGGTCCAGCGGGACCGACGATTGTTAGTGAACTGGGCAGCGTGAATTTGCTCAGCTGGATTTTTACGGCATATTTACTGACGATGGCTGTGACCACACCTATTTTCGGAAAGCTTAGCGATTTGTTTGGCCGAAAACCCATTTTTTTAATCGGCTGTTCGTTGTTTGTACTTGGCTCTTTACTTTGTATGATAGCTGGTACTATGGAGCAGCTTATTATCTACCGGGCCATTCAGGGGATTGGTGCGGGTGGTGTCATTCCTGTTACCTTTACCATCATCGGTGATATATACAAAATGGAGGAACGTGGCAAAGTCCAAGGCATGATCAGCTCAGTATGGGGAATTTCTTCCCTGATCGGGCCACTCTTGGGCGGTTATGTGGTCACCTATTTTGGTTGGGAGTGGATTTTCGGCTTTAACGTTCCTTTTGGATTGCTGGCTATGTACTTCATCGCCCGTTACTTGCGTGAACAGGTAAGCAAGCGTACCGCACGTATCGACGTACCCGGAGCGGTTACCTTTACCATCGGGATGACGGCTCTCTTGCTCGTATTGGCACTGGGCGGACAGTATATCGGTTGGGCTTCTCCTGAATTGCTGGCCTTGGCTGCCGTAGCCATTTTGTTCCTGATTCTGTTTTTGGTTATAGAAAAACGCGCTCAGGAACCGATGGTGCCACTAAAGTTATTTCGGATACGGGATATCGCTTTTTCCTGTGCCGCAGCCCTGTTAGTCAGCACCCTGCTGATCGGATTGACTAGCTATCTTCCACTATGGATTCAAGGTGTATACGGTGGGGATGCCGCTTCATCTGGTCTCGCATTGGCTCCAATGTCCATAGGCTGGCTATTTGGCTCTATGATCGGAGGACGCATTTTGCTGACGCTGGGCTCGCGTCGAACCTCATTGATTGGACTGACCCTGATTGTATTGGGAGCCTTCGTCATGACCTTGATGGGCCAAACGGCTCCTATCTGGCTGCTCTTCCTGTCTACATTGTTGTATGGACTGGGATTCGGTTTCTCGATAACTGTGTTTACGATTATTGCCCAGTCCTCGGTCGGGTTCCAGTTGCGTGGCGCGTCTACAGCTTTGAATACATTCCTGCGCACGTTGGGGCAAACGATCGGGGTTGCTGCCTTCGGTTCATGGCTGAATTATCGCATTGCTGCCCAGACAGCAGAAGGACAGCTTACACAGCAAGGGGTTACGCAGGAGGATATTAACGGTCTGCTTGCACCTCATGCTTCACAGAGTCTAAGTGACAAGGTTGCCGGATTGCTTCGTTCTGTACTGGAAAACAGTCTGCATTCCCTGTTCGTTATCATGGTCGTTATTGCAGTGATTAGCTGGTTTGTCGTGCTCGGACTGCGGAACCGTCCGCCGGGTACGGAAGAAGAGGCAGATCAGCGCGTAAAGACACCACAAAGAGAACACGCATAAAAAATAATATAAATCTTTCATTATAAAAGAGATAGCCCGGACCTTTGAATAAAAGTCCGGGCTATCTCTTTATTCAAAGGTCTCTCCTCCTAATGATTCAACAAAAAAACACCTCGCATAGGACCAATAAATTTCCCAGCATACAAAAAGGAAATAAAAATCCCCTTGAGACTGCGATATATTCATATGGTATAGGTAACAAAATAGTAAAAAAGTCTTAAGAAATTGTAACAAAAAATTTGTTTCTGGATGGAGCTGTAGGGTACTAAGGAACTATTTTTTTGAACCCGCTTACAAATTGGGCTTTGTATGATTTATTTTAGAATGATTTTGCATGTGAATGAAGCAACCAAGCTAGCAATATGAAACACGGAAAAAAATCAAGCAGCAAATTTTTCTGAATGTAATAAGAATGAAAAAAAAGGGATTTTCAGAAAATTACTAGGAAAATATGAGGATGAAATTCATAGAGTAACCTGTTTTCTTATCTCACATAATAGGGCTTTTCAGTCTATATCAATCGTTTGACATACCATATAAAATGGCCCTATCAACCAAAAAGTTGGTTTTCAAATCTAGAAGCATAATTAGATTAAGGGAGATGGAGTACTTGAAGTTTAACAAATGGTTCAGTAAAGCAGCCACTGCAACAGTAGCAACTACCTTGCTGTTAGGAGGCGGCGTTCAGGCTTTTGCCGAGGAAAATGATGCATCTGATCTCAAAACAGACAATGCATTTACGCAAATTACGCGTAATGACATGCTGAATATTTTCAAACAGCAAGGCAAAGAGAAATATGAGGTTCCGTCCTTCGATGCGTCTACAATTAAGAATATTCCTTCTGCTATTGGTCGCGACAGCTCAGGCAAGCTGACTGATTTTGATGTCTGGGACTCTTGGCCGTTACAAAATGCCGATGGCACAGTAGCCAATTACAAAGGGTATAATATCGTTTTTGGATTGGCAGGCGATCCTAAAAGAGCAGAGGATACATTTATATATCTGTTCTATCAAAAAGCGGGTAATACCTCGCTGAGCGGCTGGAAAAATGCCGGAAGAGTATTTAAAGACAATGATAAATTACTTGCCAACGATCCGATTCTAAAAAATCAGTCAGAAGAATGGTCCGGTTCTGCTACGTTAACCTCTGATGGACAAGTACGTTTATTTTATACCAGCAGACAGCCCTTTGAGCCAAATAACCAACTATACGGCAAACAAACCTTGAGCACGGCTCAAATTAATGTCTCTCAGCCTGATGACAAGACACTGAAAGTAGATGGAGTCGAGGATTTGAAATCGATCTATGACGGTGGAGATGGGAAAACCTATCAAAATGTACAGCAAAGCGTCGGAATAGATATGGACAACCATACGTTTAGAGACCCTCACTATGTCGAGGATCAAGGCCACAAATATATTATATTTGAAGCCAACACAGGAACAGAAACCGGCTACCAAGGCGAAGATTCGCTTCAAAACCCAGCTTATTATGGCGGCAATAAGAAATTCTTCACGGAAGAGCAACAAAATTTGTTGCAAAGTCCCAAGAAAAAGGGAGCTGAGCTGGCTAACGGCGCACTGGGCATCGTTGAATTGAATGATGATTATACGTTGAAAAATGTAATGCCTCCTTTGATTGCTTCCAATTTGGTAACAGATGAAATTGAACGGGCAAATGTGTTCAAAATGAACGGTTTGTGGTATTTATTTACGAGTACGAGAGGTTCCAAGGTGACTGTAGATGCGATCGGTGACGATGATATTTACATGCTGGGTTATGTTTCTACTTCCTTGACAGGGCCTTATAAACCCTTGAATGGAACCGGTCTCGTTCTTCATCAGGATCTGGATCGTGATGATATTACCTGGACGTATGCCCATTTTGCTATCCCGCAAGGCAAAGGCAATAACGTAGTCGTGTCGAGTTATATGACCAATCGTGGGCTTTTCCCGGATCACAAATCTACTTTCGCGCCAAGCTTCCTGCTGAATATTAAAGGCTCGAAAACGTCTGTTGTGAAAAACGGTATTTTGGAGCAAGGGCAAATCACGATTGATCCAGAAAAGGACAAAAAAGAACCCCAAAATGAGTATGGCAAGAAATAAGTAGGTATAAGCAGTATGTCCGAAGGCGGCGGCTTGGTAGCAACCCGATCTGTCGTCCATCGGACGATACATAACGGTGCAATGAGAGGTAAGGAGGATCGTCATAATGAGAAAAAAAGCTCCCAAGAGCATTTGGATACGATCCGTTGTAATCATCACAGGCTTAACTATATTTATAGCTATGGGTTGGAGTATGTACCAACAGGATGCAGGCAAACCCCAAAAATCTGCTGCAACTCCCAAAAATCAAGCGAATCAAAGTAAGCAAACAACACCGACCTACCGGTCAGCCTATCATTTTACCGTTCCGGATAAGTGGAAGAATGATCCTCAACGGCCTATTTATATGGATGGAAAATATCATTATTACTATTTATATAATCGTGATTATCCCAAAAAGAACGGTACAGAATGGCGACATGCCACATCAACCGATCTGGTTCATTGGAAAGATGAAGGGGTGGCGATTCCAAAATATACGAACCCGAATGGAGATCCTTGGTCCGGTTCGGTCGTGATCGATGATAATAATACCGCAGGTTTTGGAAAAGGCACGCTGGTAGCCATTGTGACACAGCCCTCCGCAGATGGCGGAAAGCAGGAACAATTTTTGTGGTACAGTAAGGACAAAGGCAAGACGTTTACTTCTTACCGCAACAAGCCTGTGATGTCCAACCCCGGTACAAAGGACTTCAGAGATCCCAAAATCATCCGAGATACTCAACGTAATCAATGGGTGATGGTCATGGCAGAGGGAACGAAGATTGGTTTTTATGAGTCTGATAATTTAAAGAATTGGCGGTATACGAGCGGCTTTCAAACGGAAAATATTGGGCTTGTGGAATGTCCTGACCTTTACCGGATGCGTGCGGATGATGGAACCTATCAATGGATTCTAGGTGTGAGCGCCAATAGCAAATCAACAGGCGGACCCAACACGTATGCCTATTGGACGGGAGATTTTAATGGAGAAGCATTTCTCCCTAATCACAGTGAACCTGAGTGGCTGGATTATGGGTTTGACTGGTATGGTGCAGTTACGTTCGAGGAAGGAAAAGACAAAGATAAATATAGTCACCGTTATGCTCTGGCCTGGATGAATAATTGGGATTATGCCAATAACACGCCTACCCTAAAGGAAGGCTTTAATGGAATGGATTCGATTGTTCGCCAAATTCGACTGAAACATACGGCAGATGCTGGATATCGTTTGGTTTCACAGCCGGTACCCAATTTGGAGCGATTCCAAACATCCAAAAAATCATTAGGAACGATTAAAGTAGAGGGTGCTCACCGGCTTCCGGTAGCAGGCGATGCCTATCAGTTAGAGGCGGATGTATCTTGGTCCACGATTAAAAATGTAGGATTGAGGCTTCGAGAGTCGACGGATGGCAAGCGTCATGTCGATGTGGGTGTCTCAGTAGACGGTCAATACTCCTACGTAAATAGAGCCAACACCGGGCAGCCGGATCAGAGTGGAAAATATGTGGAGAGCAAGGCGCCTTTTGATACTAATAAGAAAAAGGTTCACCTGAACATTCTCGTCGATAAAACCAGTATTGAAGTGTTTGTCGATGGTGGAGAAGTAGCTTATTCCTCTTTAATATTTCCACGGTTAGAGGATCAGAGAATCACTCTGTTTTCCGATGGCGGTCCAGCAATTTTTAATAATGTAGTAGTCAAACATTTTAGTCGATAGCAGGTACTTATGCTGCTCGTAAGCTTGGGCATATTTCGCTCTATCCAGGTATATAAAAAGTCCACCCATGAATATAAGGGTGGACTTTTCTCTGTAAATCTAAATTTTCGTTTTAGCACAGCTATAAGATTGTTCGTTTATTCACAAACGATTAGTTGCTAAAATTACTATTCATTCTATTTGTGATAAGGTGACAAGTTATCAGCGCTACGGCCCAATTTTTTGAGCAAGCCGATGAGTTGATCTCTTTCGGTTTCACTGATTCCGCTAAAGGCACGTTCAATCTGACGTGTATAATCAGGATAAATTTCGTCCATGACACGTTGTCCTTCGTCCGTCAATTCTGCATATATAATCCGACGATCTTGGTCGCACGGGTGACGGTGCAAATAACCGCGGCTTTCCAGCTTGTCAATAACATAAGTGACATTTCCGCTTTGCAGAAGCAGCTTTGCTCCAATTTGTTGGATTGGCTGCGCGCCCTTGTGATATAAAACTTCCATCACGGCGAAGGCCGTTGGGTTGAAGCCCACCGTTTTGATGCCAGCAACCGCATGTTCGTTTACACTTTTGAATGACTTGGCAAACACGCTATACAAATGCATGGATTGCTGTGTCACCAATGTTCGGTAATCTATCATCTTCATTCCGCCTTTATGTATGGATTTGGGCATCCTTTGACCGCTCGGCTCGGATGACCGGGCAACCATACCCTTGTTACTAGCATAAAGGGATTTACGTAGCGAAAACATGCGATTTGTCACAGTAGCTGCTTTTTTAACTATTTAATTTCAAAGCTTTAAAGTAAATTTTTGAAAAATAAAGGTTTTGAATGTAAAAATACTGTTCCGCTTGGTTATATTAAAAATAACATACCTAGCTTGATGAACCCCAATTAACCAAATAGCTACTTCAGAGGAGATGAAACACATGGATACAGGTTCTTTCCGTTTTCAATTTCGTGATCCGCAGCAAGCTGCCCAAGCCTGTGAAACATTAAAGGAAATTGGATACTCCGCCAGCACAAATGGTGACACAGGTCTCAGTGTTCATATTGAGAACCAGGATGTGCTGTCTGCATTGGAAATTTGCCAAGCCTATGAAGGAAGCATGATTGAGGTAGGGACTCTTTTCTCTAAACCGGATGAATATCCCGGTTTGCAAGGAAATATAGGTGTACAACATCCAGGTTATAGCCCGGAAGATTGGATTATCCCGGCACACACGATCAACGAAGACTGGAGCGAAGCTTATAAAAATGGCTCCTCTCAAACGTACACTAATACGATGGAGGAGCACAACGTCAGCTCTGATCAACAACCTGAAGACGAAGTGGATGGATTTTCTGGAAGCATCCATATCTGATTTTGTCCTAAAAGTCATGATTAGAATTTGAGTCTTCACTGCTCAGCTCCTATTAGGATAAAGCTCCTATAAGACCATTAATTATTGTGGCTTTGAAGGAGCTTTTTTTGTGTGAGAAAAACTCAGTTAGAGCTTTACCAGAATTGAAATTCTGTAGGATATGTAGCAAAGCTGTTAATCTTCATGAACAAATTTTTAATTATATGAAGAACAATGGTTACTATAACGCTTATGATCCGGATCAGCAAATACAAATGGATATTCAAAATGCAGACAAAGCACTTTCTTTGTCTAAATTTTGATAATTAATTAACGCAATAAAAGAATTATTTATTTAGTCCCAAATGAAGTCTCTGGTTTTATGTAGAAAAAGTATCAGCAAACCTTAAACGAGTTTGCTGGTGCTTTTTTATTATATAAATAGTCACGCTAATCCTAGAAATCACAAATAACGAAATGAATTGCTGTCCACATGAAATATGGTGAAGAAGGCAAACATAATATCGGAGAACTAGGTCTCAATATCAGGAATAGGGTGATTTTCATTATGGGCAAGTCTTCAGCTGTTAAGCAAAAAGATCAAAAACTAAAATGGTGGCAACTTAGCTTATTAGGCGTTGCAGGTACCATTGGTACAGGATATTTCCTCGGGTCCGGCTTAGCGATTTCCATCGGTGGCCCAGCCGTACTCATTGCATACTTTTTGGCAGCGGTGGGAACGTATGTGGTGTTTGACGCCCTTTCGCGCATGACGGCAGATCATCCAGAACAGGGCTCTTTCCGTTCCTATGCCCAAAAAGCATTTGGTAATTGGGCAGGCTTCGGTAGTGGCTGGGTGTATTGGTTCTCAGAATTGCTTATCAATGGGAGCCAACTAACGGCGCTATCTATATTCTCACGCTTCTGGTTTCCTCAGGTACCGATGTGGATTTTTGCGGCAGGCTTCGGGATTTTAGGGCTTGTGATTGTTTTTTTTGGTAACAAGGGTTTTGATCGAGTTGAAAATGTATTGGCTATTATTAAAATGGCAGCTATTGTTATGTTTCTGGTCTTGGCCGTTGCTCTTTTGGCAGGCTGGATCGGAGGAGGAAAATATAATCCAAAGTTCCCCATCAGTTACAAAGACTTTTTTCCTACCGGCGGTATGGGATTATGGTCATCTTTTATTTTTGCCTTTTATGCATACGGAGGTATTGAAGTGCTCGGAATAATGTCTAATCGGCTTCAAAAACCGGAGGATGCACCTAAAGCAGGAAAAGTAATGTTGATGACGCTCGTTGTAGTATATGTGCTTTCGATTGGTCTGGCTGTGTCTATGGTACCCTTAAGTGCCTTTAACCCGAAAGAAAGTCCATTTGTGCTTGCGCTGAGCAGCGATCATCTGGTTTTTGTACCTCATTTATTTAATGGAGTGCTTATTATTGCAGGGTTCTCAACAATGACAGCGTCCCTATATGCAGAGACATCTATGATGATTACACTTGCACAGGAGGGAGATGCGCCCACATTGTTTTCACGGAAGTGGAAGGGCAAATATCCTCTGTATGCACTTAGTTTGATCTCCGTTGGATTAATCTCAGCCATCGTAATGTCGTTGCTGCTGCCGGGAAAAGTGTATGAATATATTACAACAGCTGCAGGGTTAATGCTGTTGTATAACTGGTGCTTTATTTTGCTGTCTTCAGGTAAGTTACTGGAATCGAGCACATCTAGCAACATTAAACGCTGGGTTGGATTATTGTTGATAGCTATGGCTGTGGTCGGATCCTTTTTTCATAAGCTTAGCCGTCCTGGGGTTTACATCAGCTTACTTCTGGTCTTGTTCATTGCAATATGTGACCTCATTGTACAATGGGTTCGCCGAAAGCACGCCAAGGAATCTCGTTAACTTTGTCAGGGAGTTAATCGTCAGTGTAAAAAAAGTAATTGAAATGCCTGTACACCAAAATAAAAACCAAAACCGATAAGAGATAATCCAGACATCCAAGAGATGGTTTTAAGTAATCCGGTTTTTAGAAACCTCCGGAAAATACTTGAAGCGGCTGCCATGGTTACGTCCCAGAGTAACACACCTAATACAATCGCTCCGCTAAAGATCATTAGCTGTTGTACTGGATATGTATTAGCGACGTTGGCCAGTATGGACCCGTAAATGCCAAGCCAGAAAAGGATGGAGAGAGGATTAAATAATGACATCAGGAAGCCTGCCAAAAATGAATTGGTTAAGGTATTGCCATTTCCCCTTAATTCAGATTCTGAAATCACACCTGCATTTTTGATGCTTTCAACACCTGTATACACAAGTACGAAAAAACCAAATAACCATAAAAAAGCTTTAACAAACGGGGCATTGAGAAGGTGGATCATTCCCAAATAGACAAGCAGCATATAGATTATATCTGCGGTTATTGCCCCAAGCCCGATAAACCAAGCATGCCAAAATCCATTCTTAATACCTCGATCCAACTGTGCAGCATTAATCGGCCCAATGGGGGCCGAAAGTGACAGACCGAGAAAAATATAACTGATAAATGTATTAATGGTGTTTTCCTCCTTGATTTTTTATGGGCTGTTATGTACTTGTCTACTTTAGTTTATTCGGACAAACCCATGGGTAAGACCAATTTTTTGCGTATTTTGTAGGTGTAATCTCGTTATGACCAAACACTCAATAAATCAAATCCCAATAGGAGCTCTAATTCTTCGACAAAAGGATTAGAGCTTTTTGAATGCAGAGTATTAAAAGTTCATTGAATAAATGGGCTTGACACTTTTGGTGAAAGCGCTTATATTTATCCCATAAACAATACGTTATATAACGTTATATAAAAAGGAGAGGTAAAAATGATGAATGTACAACAGACGGTTCAGACGATTTATGAACAATCAAGTGGAGAGATTTCTGAGGTTTATTTAGTAGCTTGCGGGGGCTCATTAGTCGATATGTATCCCTCAAAATATTTCTTGGATAGTGAAGCAAAGAAGCTGGTAGCAGGCATGTATACAGCAAATGAGTTTGTGCACGCGCTGCCAAGACGATTAGGTAAAAACTCAGTTGTCATCGTGTGTTCCCATGGAGGAAACACGCCGGAATCGGTTGCGGCTGCTAAATCAGCCAAAGAGAAAGGCGCTTACACCATCGGCTTAACCCACAATAGTGAAGCGACACTGCTCAATTACTCTGATTATTCATTCCTCTACGAGTGGGGAGATGAGAGCGATGTCAAAAATAACCCGATGGCTATTATTTTGGAGCTTACTGTTGAGCTGCTTCAAGTCGCTGATGGCTATATGCATTATCAAGCTTTCCAGAACGGCTTGGGAGCAATCAATGGAATTATTAACAGGGCCAAAATACAAGTCGAACCGCGTGCCACTGTATTCGCTGACAAATACCGCAATGAAGATCTCTTCTATATCCTGACCAGCGGAGCTTCTTATGGACATGCCTACGGATTTGCTATCTGTTCTCTAATGGAAATGCAATGGCTTCATGCGGCTTCAATCCATTCCGGTGAATTTTTCCACGGTCCGTTTGAAGTAACGGATAAAGAAACTCCATTTATTCTGATGATCAACGAAGGACGCACACGGGCATTGGATGAGCGGGCACAGACTTTCCTGAATCAATATGCCGAGAAAGTAGAAGTAATCGATGCGAAGGAGCTTGGAATCGGAACCATTGCTGACGAGGTTGTCGAGTTCTTTAACCCGGTTTTATTTTATAGCATTGTATGTGTTTATCGTGAAGCACTCGCAAATGTACGCAATCACCCACTGGAAACTCGCCGTTATATGGGCAAAGTAGCTTACTAAGCGCACTTACCAACAGGAGGAAACCATCATGAAAGTTCTAGGCATTGGCGATAATGTGGTAGATAAATATGTTCATCTGCGCATGATGTATCCTGGCGGCAATGCGCTTAATTTCAGTGTGTTTGCCAAAAAAGCGGGAGTAGATGCAGCCTTTATTGGAGTATTCGGGGATGATAACGAAGCACAGCATGTAGAACACATTCTCCGTGAGCTGGAAATCGACATTTCACGGTGCAGATATCACAGCGGTGAGAACGGCTGCGCACGTGTAACCCTGGAAGACGGGGACAGAGTATTTCTGGGCAGCAATGAGGGAGGAGTTACACGTCTCCACCCGCTGAAGCTGAGTGAAGATGACAAGGCCTATGTTGGCGGGTTCGACCTTATTCACACGGGCTTGTACAGTCATACAGGGCACTTGCTGCCTGAATTGGAGACGTTGGGAATCCCTCTTTCTTTTGACTTTTCAGATGATTTCGTAGATGAACAGGTCGAGAGATATATTGCGTACGCCGATTTTGCATTCTTCTCTTGCAGCCATATGACGGATGAAGAGACACAGAACTATATCCGCTCCAATCGAAAAAAAGAGGGGCAAATTCTGGTAGCCACACGCGGCGGAGATAGATCTATTGCCTATGATGGTACCAAGTTCTATTTTCAAACGCCTGATTCCGTGGACGCTGTGGATACGATGGGGGCAGGAGACTCCTATATCACCGCCTTTTTACTGAGTTTTTTGAAAAAGGGTAATATTCAGGACGCTATGGCAGAAGGATCGAGGGTTGCCGCCCAGAGCTGTCTGGTAGAAGGTTCATTCGGATACGGCGTCCGTTACTAATTATTTTTTTCAAATATCTTCACTTGTAAGAATATGTAACATTTGATACTCTAAGTGGGAGTAATATAACGTTATATGACAAGTGAGGGTACATTATGTTGAATTCAGATCAAGCAGAGCCATTATATATTCAATTACAAAAAGCGGTCAAAACTGCTATTCATAATGGAACATATACGCAGGGAAGTCGTATACCGACCGAAACTGAGCTAAGCGAGACCTACAATGTAAGTCGAATTACCGTAAGAAAAGCGATTGCCGAATTGGTTCATGAAGGTTATCTGACCAAACGTCAAGGAAAAGGAACCTTTGTCAATGTACCCAAAATTGGGCGGAAGATTGAACATGTGATCAGCTTTACGGCTGCCTGCAAATCCAACGGCCTCTCTTCACACAGTGTGGTCACAGAACGTGAAATCAGAGAAGCAGATGAGGAAATTGCACATCAGTTGCAGCTGCCACAAGGAGAAAAAGTGTTATATATTCAGCGCCAAAGATACGCCGGTGATCGACCGCTCATGCTGGAGAATAATTTTTACCCTTATGACCGATTTTCTTTTCTAATGGAAGAGCAGTTAGAGGGCTCTGTATATGAGCTATTGCGTCATAAATACAGCATCGATCCTAACCAACCGGGAGAGACGATATTACAAATCGCTTTGGCGGATGAATACCAGGCAAAGCTGCTAGAGACAGCCATCGGACAGGCGTTGTTCTACATGCATACGATTATTTATGATCAGCATGGAAGCCCCGTTCATGTAGGTAAGCAGTACATCATTGGGGACCGTTATCAATTCTCAATATAAATCCGTTGCCTGTTACGTAATGTTATTCAGGTACGGCGCAGCTTCTGCTTCCACTCCATGAGAGAAGCAGAAGCAATGTTATAACGTTATATTACGTTATGTTATGAAGCGGATAAATAATGAGGAGGTGAAACTGTGCAAGGGAAGAAGGACACATTAGCGGACAAGGTTCTACTGTCAAATGCTATTTTTAATGGCTTAGAAAATGAAGCTTCGCCTGGGTTTATTGCACTGCGGGGAGAATGTATTGCAGCAGTGGGGCGTCCCGAGGAAGCACAAGCTTGGATAGGAACTGAAACGGTTGTCTGTGATTTGGGTGATGCTTTTATCATGCCAGGAGTTCATGACAATCATGTATTTTTTACCGGATATATGTCGATGCATCGGGGCGTGGATTTGACTCATGCAGCCTCGATTGGAGAAGCAGTGGAATCCATGCTGCAAGCGGCAAACAATCTTCCGCCAGGGAAAGATGTAACCGCTTACGGTTGGAGCGAGGAAAGATGGGGCAAGCTGCCGGAACAAAGCTTGTTGGACGAGATGTTCCCTGATCGGGCGGTAATTGCCATTAACCTAAATAAAAGCTACTGCTGGATGAACCGACTGGCTCAGGAGAAATATCAATTTTTGCCGGATCAATGCAGTGCTGAGGCACGCGCTTTGCTACTCCAAGCCATGATGCAGGATCGCAGCCTTGTCAAACAAGAGTTTGTGGAGTTTTGCCGCCTGCTGGCTGCACGAGGAGTTACTTCCATAAAGGATATTGGCTTTGACCGACATAGCGAGCTACTGCCGATTCTAGAAGAATTGAAAGAAGCAGGAGAACTGCCACTCCGATTTCATTTTTCGCTTGAACCCGTTGTTGAACCGTTGGATGTTGGCACCGGTATCAAGTATAAAGCACTTTATAATGGAGACCTTATTCGTTTCCAAGGATACAAGCTGATGCTTGACGGCGTTGTAGCCGATCATACAGGGGATATGTTGGAGCCTTACGCAGATATGCCTGAAGTCACGAATTTAAGAACGGTTGATTATGAAAAAATTGAAGCCTCAGTTCTGGAAGCAGACAGCCAAGGTATCAAATGCTGCCTAACTGCAGAAGGGGATGCTGCAATTCGCCAGGCAGTATCGATGATTGAAAAATGCCGCGAACAACAAGGTAATCACCTTATTAGACATTCGATCAGTGATCTAGAGTATCCTCATCCAGATGATCTGATTAGAATGGGCGAGAACGAAATTTTTGCCGAAGTCTACGCCCAAATCCTGCTACTGAATCCTTCTTACGAGGATGCTTATATGTCTGCTGTGGTAGGTAAAGACAATGAAAACCGCTTTTATAATTATAAATCCATGCTGGAGGCTAACGTGCCAATAACCATTGGGACTGATCTGCCTTTATTTATCACTAGTGTCCCTGATTCACTGTATGCAGCCTCTCACCGATTATTCCCGGATGGCTCGCCTGCAGGAGGCTGGTATCCTGACCAAGGGATGCCGCCATCCGAAGTTTTAAGGGCATGGACCATTAATGGAGCCAAACATTGTTATATGGAAGAGGTTACAGGTACGCTGGAGGCTGGAAAATATGCTGACATCGCCGTTTTTGATCGCGACCTCCTTAACGCATCCGCTAGCGACATCAGGGATGCCCAAGTGATATTGACCATTATGGGAGGGAAGGTTACGTATAACCATTCTTGGAATGAGGGATAAACATGAACATCAAGAATAAGAAATGGAAATTATCCTTACCCCATAGCTATACTTTAATATTTTTGATTATTATTACGGTCGCTGCGTTGACATGGATTGTACCCAGCGGACAGTTTGAGCGTCATGAAGTGACAGTGAACGGTGTGACCAAAACGGCAATCGTTTCGGGAACCTATCACACTGTACCCAAAACGGGTGAGAATGGTGATTTAAGACAGGGAATCCCCCAAATCCTTAGCGCCCCGATTGAAGGGATTATCAATGCCGCCGATGTGGTCTCTTTTGTCCTTATTGTAGGCGGCTCCTTCGGGATTATACTGCAGACGGGAGCCATCGATCGTGCCCTGACAGCCCTTGCCAGACGTCTGAAGAATAAGGGGATTTTGCTTATTCCAATTGCCATGGTTATATTCAGTCTCGGAGGCTCTACCTTTGGGATGAGCGAAGAAATTATTCCGCTTTATGCAATTTTTATTCCGTTAATGTTTGCCCTAGGCTTCGATTCTATGACTGCTATTCTCATTCTATTTCTGGGAACGCAAATTGGCTATGTTGGTTCGACTGTGAATCCATTTTCAGTATTGATTGCCCAGGGAATCGCAGGAGTGGAGGGGAATCCTCAGCTCTGGCTGAGATTTATTGAATGGCTTGTATTTACTATGATTTCTATTGCCTTTACGATGTGGTATGCGCACCGGGTTAAGAGAAATCCGGAGAAATCCATTGTTTTTCAGAGTGATATTATAAATCGCGAGCAATTTATAAAAGAGAATACAGGTGAGGACGTCGTCTTCACGTTTCGGGACAAATTAATTATAGGTGGATTTATTGTAACGCTGGGAGCCATTGTCTGGGGAATTTTGGCCAAAGGCTGGTATATGACTGAAATCGGCGCCCTTTTCTTCGCACTCGGTCTTTTTGTCGGGGTAGTCACCAAAATGAGCCAGAAGGAGATAGCTGAGAATTTTGTAAAAGGGTGTGGAGAATTCATCTATGCTGCAGTGATTATAGGTCTCGCTCGCGGAATTCTGATCATCGCCGAGCAGGGTATGATCATTGATACCGTATTGAATGCACTCGCAGGCATCCTGGAAGGATTGCCAAATTACTTGTTCACAACCATTATGTTGGTTGCACATAATATTATTACTTTCCTGGTCCCATCTTCTTCGGGGGAAGCAGCACTAACTATGCCTGTACTTGCACCGCTTGGAGATCTTGTAGGCATCAATCGTGAAGCCGTCGTCACAGCGTACCAGTTTGGTAACGGGTTAACCAATCTCATTTCACCGACAGGTGGAGTTCTGCTAGCAGGATTGGCCATTGCCCGGATCAGCTTTGGACAGTGGCTGAAGGTAATCTTCAAGCTATTCCCCATCCTGTGGTTAGTTGCTGCTATTTTCGCTGCTATTTCGGCTGCGGTGGGTATCTAATATATCAAGTGAGAACCCCTGTCTTTTAGAGACAAGGGTTTCTTTTTGTGTATAAGTTTACGTGGAAAATGAATAATATGGATAGCATTTTTCTAAGGAGGAAATAAACTTGATGTTTGATGATAATAGATTACTCATTGCTGCTCTAGGCGGTGTGAATGAAATCGGGAAAAACATGTATTTCATCCAATACGATCAGGATATCGTCGTAATTGATTGTGGTTCGAAGTTTCCTGATGAGAACTTGCCTGGTATTGACCTTATTGTGCCCGATGTCACCTATCTGCTGGAAAATCAGGATAAAGTCAGAGCGCTCATTGTGACTCATGGGCATGAGGATCACATCGGAGGTATTCCCTATCTGCTCAAGCAGATTAACATGCCCGTTTATGGGACAAAGCTCACCATCGAATTAATTAAGATTAAGTTAAGGGAACATAACCTTTTGCGTGATGCCGAGCTTCATCTTATAGATGCGGATTCAACCGTTCAAGCGGGAACGATTCAGGCATCCTTTTTCACCACGGTTCACAGTATCCCGGATTGCCTGGGTGTCTTTTTTCAGACACCGGAAGGAAATGTGGTCCATACCGGCGATTTCAAATTCGATATGTCTCCCGTAAGCGGACCTTTTCCCGATCTTCATCGAATGGCTGAAATAGGAAAGAAGGGGGTGAAAGTGCTGCTCTCCGAAAGTACAAATGCGGAAAGGCCAGGATTTACCCCTTCAGAACGTTTGGTTGGCGGGCATATTCTAGATGCATTTGCCAGAGCCAAACAGCAGGTGTTTATCTCCACGTTCGCTTCTAATGTTAACCGTGTCCAGCAAGTCATTGACGCGGCTGTGGAAACAGGCAGGAAACTGGTTTTACTCGGACGCAGTATGATAAATGTGGTGTCAGTGGCCAAGGAGCTGGGCTTCTTGCATATGCCTGAGGATTTGCTGATTGAGGCGGGAGAAACAGAGCGGTTTCCCGCAGAAGAAATTGCAGTTTTATGTACCGGAAGCCAGGGAGAGCCGATGGCCGCATTGTCACGTTTAGCCAATTCCCTGCATCCCAAAATCGAAATTTTGCCTGGTGATACGGTCATCATTGCTGCGGGAGCCATACCGGGGAATGAGCGAAACCTATCCCAGGTCATTGACAACCTGTATGTGCTGGGTGCCCAGGTTATTTATGGATCAGGCAGCTCTACAGGAATGCACGTATCCGGTCATGGTAGCCAGGAAGAACTGAAATTAATGATGACTTTGATGAAACCACAGTATTTGATTCCTATACATGGTGAATTCAGAATGCTGTATCAGCATCGTCAACTAGCGGAGTCTGTGGGGATTCCGATGGAGAATGTATTTATCGTCCATAACGGTGACACGATTCAAATTGAAGAGGGAAGGGCATCCCTGGGCCCTAAAGTACCAGCCGGCAATAGCTTGGTAGACGGGTTGGTAACCGGTGACGTAGGTAATATTGTCCTGCGTGACCGTAAAAAACTTTCTTCAGACGGAATGCTGATTATTGTGATGACGTTGAGTAAAAATGAGAAGCAAATGCTCGCAGCGCCAGAGGTCATTTCAAGAGGCTTTGTATATGTTAAGGATTCCGAAGAGCTCATGAGTCAGATCCACGACACGATTATGTCCACAGTGAACGAGCTAACAGAAATCGAAATGAGTCAGTGGGGACTGATTAAGCAGATGTTAAAAGATGATGTTGGTCGGTTCATTTACAATCAGACGAAGAGAAGACCCATGATTTTACCTATCATTATTGAGGTTTAAGATAGCGGCAAATGTCAAAACAAGATGGATATTGTTCTTTACGCCATTTACAAAAAAAGACTTAAATCAGAAATACAACTGATTTAAGTCTTTTTCATTTCCTTTTCCTATCTCCCCCAAAAAATGAGGATGCAGTGGTGGTATGCAGCGCAGCGTCTTAATCGCTTACGGCCGCTTGTGTCCCTGCTGTATGCCCTGTCGTAAACGCCGCTGTAATATTATAACCACCTGTGTAACCGTGAATATCGAGAATCTCACCGCAGAAGAACAATCCAGGCATCAGCTTGGACTCCATCGTTTTCGGATTAATTTCCTTCAAATTCACACCGCCCCCGGTAACAAATGCTTCCTTCAGAGAGAGCGTACCGTTCACACGGATTGGAAACGCCTTAATGCGATGAGCAAGTTCTTGCCATTGCTGCTTGGGAATATGATCATAGGTCAAGTCCTCACGCAGTTCGGCTTGCTGGAGCAACAATGGAATCAAGCGTTCCGGTAAATAAGGCTTAAGCACGTTTTTGATCGCTTTTTTAGCATCGACCGATGCCAACTCCAGCGTCTCACGGTAGACTTCATCGGCATGTTTATGAGGCTGCAAATCGAGAGTCAATAACACCGTGTTTACCTTATCTTTTTTCATTCCCTTGACGACAAATTGACTGCACCGCAAAGCAGTTGGGCCAGATAGACCGAAATGTGTAAAAATCATATCTCCTTCATGGACGACAACTTTCTTTTGCTTCGCATTCCATACGGTCAGACTGATGTCGCGTAAGGATAGTCCCTGAAGCTCTTTCGTCTGGATGAACGTTTCGCCTGAGGTCAATGGCACCTCTGTTGGATACAGCTCCGTAATGGTATGCCCCGCTTGTTCTGCCCATGCATAGCCGTCACCTTCCGAGCCGGTATGCGGGACGGACTTGCCACCGACGGCTACAATGACATTACGGCTATGTAGGATTTCACCGGAACGCAGCCGTACCCCAGCTGTATGACCTTCTTTGTAAATAACCTCTTGAACAGGACGACTTGTCCGAATTTCGACTCCTTGAGAGCGTACCTTGTTAATCAAAGCATCGACTACTGTTTTGGCTTTGTCCGTCACTGGAAACATACGCCCATTGTCTTCTTCCTTTAAGGCTATACCCAGCTGTTCAAAAAAGGCGATGATATCCCGATTGCCAAAAGTCGCCAGTGCACTGTGCAGAAAACGGCCATTGCCGGGGATGTGCCGAATGAGTTCGTCCAGCTCTTTGGCATTCGTGACATTGCAACGGCCTCCACCAGAGATCCCCAGCTTTCGCCCGAGTTTATTTCCTTTTTCAAGTAAAAGCACCTTGGCGCCCTCACTGCTGGCAGCGGCAGCAGCCATTAATCCGGCTGAGCCGCCTCCGATCACAATAACGTCGTAAGTCATAAACCTCTTCCTTTTCGTCGACAAATTTTCAAAAAATTCAGAACGGCGTAACCAATTTTTCATCATATCGCAATACCGTCATTTTAGATAACCTAAGGGCACGGTAAACGTGTATATTTTTCAATTTACAGGATTTTAAAACGCGTAAAAACGATCTTCTTATATACATCTGGTATTTAGCAGATTTTGTCGTTCTATACCGGAATTTTAACACATATATTGTAATATATTGTAGCCTGTGCTTTAATTCAACTAACGGCGTCAAGGAAAGATGATGAGGGGGAGAAGTCCTTGTTAATTGCGTTGAAGGAAAGTGTGCTCCAAGTTCTCCTTGCCGTTATATCGGCGGGTTTTTTCTCTATATTAACGGATTATGGGGATAAGAAAAAGGTTTGGGGCGGCAATCTGCTTCCTGGACCCACTCAAGGAATACTGTATTTGTGTTGCTTACCAGCCATATTGCTATGTACACTCTTTCAATATCAGTCTCCGTATGGTCTACCTTCTAATCTCGGTATTATTCCCCTTGCTGTTGGCATCATGTACGGTAGACGTCGCACTGCCTTTGTGCTCGCTGCTTCCGCACTGATGGGTGTCCTGATTATAGCCCAGTCGACAGAAATGTCCCCAATGTATGTGGGCACTGGTTTTATCCTTTTTCCTTTTATGCTCCTGCATGTCAAGTTTTTTCAAAGAGGAACATTGCTGGACAAAAAGCTCCTGATCTCTGCATATGTTGTGGCTGATATGCTGTTTAAGGCGATATTTCCGCTACTGTGGGGCAAACAGGATGTTTCTGTATACATTCCTGACTTACTTACAACGTTTTGGAATATGGGTGCAGGGGTGCTGGCAAGTTTTACGGTCGTGAGTCTAATGCATAATGCCTTTGAGAAACTGACGCTTCGGCGTGATGTGACTGAGTTTACGAGCAAATACTTAATTGAAGTGGATAAGCTGCGTCAAGTTATGGATTTGATGCCGTTATCTCTTGTTACTCTGGACAGCGAAGAACGAGTTATACATATGAACAAAACGATGCTGGAACTCTATCGAAACTACGATCCCTACATTACACTGCCTGAGATAGTGGGTCGTCCATTGAGCACGTTATATGGTTTTGACACTTTACCTGTGGTTAACGAACGAGTTGCGAAAGCATTGGAAGGAGAGGCGGGTGCTGATTTTATAAATGTTACTCCCAAAGTATTCTTCTCCAGTTTCCTTCCTATTCGGGATAAACATGTAAACCAAACGACAGGCGTCATTATCGCCCTGCAAGATATTACAGAGCTTGAGACGCTGCGCAGTGAGCTGGGCAATTTCGAGAGGCTCAGCCTGGTTGGACAGATGGCAGCGGGCATTACTCATGAAATACGTAATCCGATGGCGGTTGTGCGTGGTTTTTTACAGCTTATGCGTGAGAAAAGCCCAGAATCCCTCAACCATTATTACCGCATTGTGATGGAGGAACTTGACCGGGCGAACGGGATTATTAACGATTTTCTTTCACTGGCCCAGAATCGAATTGTCGAGAAGGAGCAATGTCATCTGCATGATATTATTCGCGAACTGACGCCTTTATTGTGGGCAGATGCGAATCTGAGGGGGCAGACGATTGATCTAAAGCTGGAGGATCATGTGACGATGCTGCATTTGAACCCTAAGGAAATAAAGCAATTGCTGCTTAATTTATCGCGTAATGCGATGGAAGCCATGGGGGAAAAGGGAGTGCTGACCATTTCTACTCATGAGGAAGGGGATTTCGTGGAACTGGAAGTAAAGGATACAGGGCCTGGAATTTCGCAAAAACAGCTTGAAAAGCTGTTCCAACCTTTTTACACCACCAAAACGAAAGGTACAGGTCTGGGTCTGGCCTTATGTCAAAGTATAGTGGAGCGTCATCACGGTACGATTGCCGTAGATTCGGTGGAGGGAATGGGCACGCAGTTTAAAGTTCGATTGCGCAGAACCGTCCCGACTTACCGGGATCATTCTGAGCCTCCTGTCATGAGTCCGATACAGAAATAATCGTTCAAAAATATAGCCGGATTTTTGCAAATTACGTGAAAAAGATTGTATAATGAAATTTAGATGTCCATGCCTTTACTACGGCAAAGGATGAAATTAGAAACGTACTATACATGATTTTCGGAAAAGGAGTGAAAGAATATGTCTATGTCTTTCGATCAATATATGAGAGATTCAGTTCAGCCGATGCGCGATGAACTGACGAATCTTGGGATTCAGGAACTGCGTACCTCTGAAGATGTGGAGGCCAAGCTGCCTAATAGTAAAGGAACAGTGCTGGTGGTTGTGAACTCGGTATGTGGTTGTGCCGCAGGCCAATGCCGCCCGGGTGTGGGTGAAGCACTGAAGCATGATATTACGCCAGATCATCTGTATTCGGTTTTTGCCGGACAGGACAAGGAAGCAACGGCAAAGGCTCGCGAATTTTTCGCACCTTACCCACCGTCTTCCCCTTCTATCGCGCTGTTGAAAGACGGCGAGCTGGTTCACTTCATCGAGCGTCATCAGGTGGAGGATCGTTCGGCAGATCAGATTGCTGCTGATTTGACCAGTGCATTTGATCGTTTTTGCCGGTAAGACTGCTCAAGCTATGCCCCGCATTTTTCGCCTGCGAAACTTGCCGGGGCTTTTGCATGTTGGCTTGTGAAGGAAATTCCTAAAAAAGAGGTGCTTATCTGATGAGTTTGCAGGAACAGATTATTGCTGAATTGGGAGTACAGCCTACGATTAACGTAGAGGCAGAGGTCCGTAAGCGTGTGGATTTCCTCAAGTCGTATGTAACGAAAACGGGAAGCAAAGGGCTGTTGATCGCCATCAGTGGCGGGATTGACAGTGCCGTAGCAGCTGCTTTGTGCAAGCGCGCTACAGATGAATTGACGCAGGAACAAGGAGACGAATACAAAACGTTGGGTGTATTCCAGCCATACGGCCAACAGGAAGATATCGAGCATAGCTACGCGGTTGCCAAAGCGTTCGACCTGAAATATGCCGGGGAAACGAACATTAAGGAAGCCGTGGACAAGGTTGCCGTGGAAGTGGAGCATACGTTAAAGGATATTGGTCTTGAGCGTTCGATTACTCCGCAAGTGAGAGGGAATGTAAAGGCAAGAACACGGATGGTGGTTCAGTACGCACTTGCGAATGAGCTGAATTTGCTCGTCGTTGGCACAGATCACGCTTCCGAAGCCATCACAGGCTTTTATACCAAATGGGGCGATGGTGCGGTCGATATTACGCCACTTAGCACGCTGAACAAACGTCAGGTGCGCTTGCTCGCCAGCTATCTCGGAGTTCCGCAGGCCATTTTGGACAAAGCGCCTACAGCTGGATTGTGGGAAGGCCAGACGGATGAAAAAGAACTGGGGATCTCCTACGAAGCAAACAGTGACTATCTGGAAGGCAAGGAAATTGACCCGGCGGCACGCGAAAAGCTGGAAAGCTTCTTTACACGTACTGCGCATAAGCGGACAAGCATCCCGGGAGTCTAAGCATTAATCATTATGTAATTTTAAAATGCTCAAGCGAGGATTTTGCAAAATTCTGAAGTAAATAAATGCGGCGATCCGCCCGGCGGATCGCCGTTTGTATTGAAGGGGTAATAATTAATTGGCGATCCACTCAATGAAGCGGCGGGTTTCGGTAATCGCCTGATCCAGTGGAAGACTGCCTCCCTGGAATGGATGAACGGTATTAAAGGTATGATTGCCGCCTTGAATTTGTACCCATTCGATGTCGGGACGAACGGATGTGAGCAGGGCAGAGCCTTCTCGTAGACGTTTGGAATCTTCGGTTCCCTGGATCAGTACAGCTGGGAGCTGGCTGTTGGCAAGTCTGTCTACAATGGCAAAACGCTGGCGATTTTGTTCCAGGTCTTCCAGAATGATAGCATCCAGCGGGAGCTGTTGCCCGGTTCTGGCGTTCTCCACATAGCTGCGTCCCTTGGCGCGCATTTCTTCTTTTTGCGGTAAAGTAAACAGATCAAGATCTGTCACGCCATTCCATGAAATGACGCCAGCAATCTCGCCGGGATGATCTAGAGCATATACAAAGCAGCTTCCCGCGCCTCGGCTATGACCTAACAGAAACAACGGCAATTCTCTGAACTCATGACGGGCTCTCAGATTGGATAGCAATAGTTCCAAATCCTCTTGTTCGCGGCTATAGGTGTTGCGTGCGAACTTTTCCAGCTCGGTAAAATTCTCCAGATCCTCACCTATGCCATTATGTGAAAAGTTGAAGGTCACAACATGGTTATCCATACTCAATGCTTCTGCTATATAGGGGAACATGCCCCAATCCTTAAATCCTTTGTAGCCATGAGCGATGATGAGCAGGCTTTTGGCTGTATTTTTAGAGGGAAACCAGGAAGCCCGGATCACCGCATCTGTTCCTGCTTCGGTACCTGCTTCAACAATAATGGTTTCTGACATCCTATCCTTCCTTTCTACGGGGATTTTTTTAAAATGGGCATATCAGCTGAATTTCAAACATTCATCTATAGCCTTTCTTATTTTAACATATTTTGGTGCTGTTTTTACGCCTTTGTGACTCGCCAGGGTGTGGACGCACTGTTACAATAGATCCAGTAAAGTATAAAGGACGGAGAATACCCAAATGATCTACGGAATTGGACATGATGTGCTGGAAATAAGCCGTATGGCTCATATTTTGGCAGGTAAATATGCAGATGCGTTTTTGAATCGAGTGCTGACCCCGGCAGAACGCGAGCTTGCTGTGGAACGCAAGGGTAGACTAACGGAGTTCGTAGCAGGGCGCTTTGCTGCCAAGGAAGCGATAACCAAAGCCTTCGGTTGCGGAATTGGGCAAATCATCGGGTTTGGCGATATGGATATTTTACCGGAACCTGGGGGGAAGCCAGTAGTTTATTTGTCTTCATCCGCGTGGGATCGACTGAGATTGCCGAATACAGGTGACTCAAATTACAGCATTCACTTGAGTATTACACATCAGCCTAACATTGCCTCTGCTTTTGTGATTGTCGAATATAAGGAGACGTGATGTGATGACTACAAATACATTGGAACAAAAGCGTTATTTCAGCTTTGAACTGTTGAATTGGTATACGCGTAACAAACGCGATTTGCCGTGGCGACGTCATCGGAATCCTTTTTATATCTGGATCTCGGAAATTATGCTTCAGCAGACGCGTGTCGATACGGTCATTCCGTATTTTAATCGCTTTATTGCACGCTTTCCTACGATTGAAGCGCTGGCGGAAGCACCCGAGGAGGATGTGCTTAAGCTATGGGAAGGACTGGGCTATTATTCACGGGCTCGGAATTTACAAACTGCGGCAAAACAAGTAGTTGAGCTTCACGGAGGGCAGGTGCCAGATGATACACAAGCTGTTGCTGCACTGAAAGGAGTAGGCCCGTATACGACGGGGGCGATTATGAGTATCGCCTTCAATCGACCAGAGCCTGCTGTGGACGGGAATGTGATGCGTGTGCTGTCGCGTTATTTTCTCATTGAAGAGGATATTATGAAGGGCAGCACGCGGGCGCATATGGAAAGTCTGGTACGGGAGCTGATTCCCGAAGGAAGAGCTTCTGATTTTAATCAGGCTCTAATGGAGCTGGGCGCACTGGTCTGTACGCCGAAGTCGCCTCATTGTCTGACCTGCCCGGTCATGGAGCATTGCTCGGGCAGGCTGGCAGGTCGCGAGGAGACACTGCCAGTCAAGACCAAGGCAAAGCCGCCGCGGCTGGAGCCGCGCTCCGTCGCTCTCATCGAGGGCAGCGGAGCGAACACCGGCCGTCTGCTCGTACGGCAGCGCCCGGCCAAGGGCCTGTTGGCCCGCATGTGGGAGCTGCCGCATGAGCTTGCCGGACCGGAGGGGTACAACGGTCCGGTGCCAGATGAGCCAGCCATGGACCATCTGGCGGCTCATTTGCTGGCAGAGGGCGTGCTTGCGCGCCCGGTGCGGTTTGTACGTGAGGCGGAGCACACGTTCAGCCACATTCACTGGAACCTGCGTGTGTTCCAGTGTGAGGAGGTCGCCGCCCCTGCCGGGGAGGCGGGAGGCCCCCCGCTGGCTGCCGAGCAGCGGGCCAGCTACAGCACCGGAGCGAAGCCAGGTGCGTTAATTGCGCTGGCTGAGCAGGCGGAGCACGCGCATAATGCGCTGCCAGCGGGGTACCGCTGGATCAGCGAAGCGGATATGGCCACCTTGGCGTTTCCCAAGGTGTTCCTCGATCTGATCACCGAGTATTATGCGAAGCAAAAAGAGAACTGATGTTAATGAAATAACTGTCAGTAAAAGACAAAGTGTTTAATTTATCCTATAAAATGGAAACGGCGACAACTAAGGACGAGAAAATAAAGTCCTAGACTGTCGCTGTTTCCCTTGAACTAACGTTTCCCGTTAGCGGAATGCTCGCTAACCGTAACAACATTAGACGTACCTTTCTCGCGTATTGTTCTCTCCACCCCTAGAGTCTTCGCTCTTGTCCCCAATGGGGTTAGATTTGATTTCACATAACAAGCTATCTCCCCCTACCTGAATAAATAATATTCCTTAACTGGATGACCTGACTTTTAAGCTCTTTCTCTCTCTCCAAAAAGTAGAGCGAAGCTTGCAGCAACGGGAAGTTCGGTTCCGCTTTACGAGTTTCGTTCTGGATAAAATGGTAAACCTCTTTCAACTCCGAACGATGTTTTGCGCCGGATGGAAGAACATTAAGGGCCGAATCCATCTCCCGGAACAGCTCGGTAAGGAACTGCTCTCTCTCCCCTTGGCGGTCCTCGAGCCCCCAGCTTAAATACCTCTCGAACGAAGCCTGTTTCAGCAGAGGCTTCAGGTTAGAGGCCATCATATGCTTAACGAGCACATTGAGCTTATCCAAAATGAACCTTGCCGTTTCCTCAAGCGATAGAGACTTTTCTTCATAAACGATCCAAAATAAGTACTCCTTCAGAATCGCACGATAGATGGAAACCAAATCCCACAGGAACGGATAAATTTCTTCGCCATAAACCTGTATCAAGCACTCTTTATGCCATCGGATGAGCCGCCCTCTAACCTTGTGTCTAAGCGGCTGGAACTTGGGATCCTGTTGGATGGGGAGCTCCGTGAATTCGATCAGAATATGCTTGTATTCCATAAAATAACGGAATCGCAGAATGATCTGCTGCAGAAACTGCTCTTCTGGCGAGAGTTCGGGAAAGCGTTTCAGTTCATCGACTTGATCAAAATAGGCGTTATGGCATTGATCAAACACCTCGCTGAAGAGGTCTTCCTTGGAAGGGAAATATTTATAGACTGATCCTTTGGCAATACCGCAATCCTCGGCAATATCCTGTATCGTCGTCGAAAGAAACCCATGTTCCTTAAAAAGCTTCATCGCCGATTTTAAAACCTCTTCCCTTGTCACACTCATAAGAAAAATCTCCCCCTTGACTATTCATGAATGATAGTACAAAATACGGAACATGAAGTCAAATGACTATATGTTCGCGTAATTAGACATACGGTCAAATCGAAGAGATGAGGAGAACATACAGAATGGAACGATTATGGGATCCACAAAAAACAGCGTTGGTTGTTATTGACTTGCAAAAGTGGATAGGAAATCAATACGCCCCTTATTCTGCTGAGCAGGTAGTGTCTAACGCCGCAGCCTTGGCAGATACTTTCCGTGAGCAAAGCTCAATGGTTGCACTGGTCCGGGTATCTAGTAAAGATTTGAAGGATATCCCGCGTCCTAAGTTGGATTCGCCTGGACCACCCCTGAATCTGCCTGAAGGATGGGATCAAATCGTCCCGGAAATGCGGGTCACCGAGACAGACCATATCATCACGAAGAAGCAATGGGGGGCTTTTTACGGAACGGAGCTCGACCTTCAGTTGCGCCGCCGAGGAATTGATACCATCGTCTTATGCGGCATCGCTACTGAGTTGGGCGTTGATACGACTGCGCGGGAAGCGTTTATGCATGGGTATCAGCTGATTTTGGCGATTGATGCTATGACTGGATTTTCCGAAACCGGGCATGATTACGTAAAAAATTTCATTTTTCCACGCATCGGGCGTACCCGGACAACACAGGAAATCCTCTCTGCCCTTTCAGGCAACTGTTTATAGTTGAAAAAATGACTTTCCCATTTCCCGTGTATTATTTGACCGAATACACGAAGAACGCCACAGCTTGAAACTCGCTTTGCGTTTGCTGGGAATCTCATCTGGCCATACTTAAAGGACGATTATGTGTTCCCAGGGTGCACATATTGGCTGACGGCATGGGATACGACCTGCTGCACCAAATATACAAAGTAACCGCTGAATGATATAGAGCGAACGGCTCGTCGCAATTGGCACGCGCTTCTTGTATAGCAACCAGCATGAGTTCCGCAGTGCCCAATGGGACGAGTACGCCTAGTGGCGCAGCGCTAATGCTAATCATAATTGCCAGTGGAATTGGTGGTGCTCTTTTAAACGGTCTTTTCCAATCATGAGCTGCGCTTTTATTGTCTTTCGTAAGGCCATACGATTTATCGAAAGCTTTAAACTATCCTGCCCGTTAGTTAAACAAAGGCAGCCGATCACTATGATCGGCTGCCTTCTTGTCTTTTATGAGCTATCGTTTTCCGTTAGCATAATGACTTACTGTGATACGGTTCACCGTGCTGTTTGTAACGGCAAGTTTAATGGTCATCTACACGGAGGGCCTTCTTAGCGTTATAAGCTACAAACTTTACAACGATTACTCAGATAACGGACGACAGCATCAATAAGAGCAAGTCGGGAGAAACGAACGCGTTCACGAAATGGTTTGTAAAATACGAATGATTTCTTTTTCGATAACGGAATCGTCAACAGTATCCAGATACTCAGGACTAATCACTTGATACTGTTTCATCTTATAAAATTCCATAACGGCTTGTTTCAAGGTGAGATCATACCATTGAATACTAAAGGTCGGTTCCATAATGCGCCGAAGCGTAGCATCGTCTTGAACTAAGGACAGCGCAACGTGCATTCTGTTAAAAATCTTTTTATCCATACCGGATTGAAAAAAAGATTGTAAATTTTTAATTCTATTTTGTTGAGCAACGGAAATATTTTCAAAAAGTCGTGGATAAAATTCCTTAAGGTCTTGCAGGAACAAATCGGATAAATAAATAACACCTATTAACGATTCCAGAAACGTTTTTTGAAAGCGATCAATATATGAAACGGAATCATCATATACAACGGTGTCAGCCTGCTGCAAGTACTGAATTCCATACTCTACAACCTGTTCGATGATTTCATCTTTGGATGAAAAATGCTTGTAAAGCGTCACTTTACTAATATCCATATGTTTTGCGATATCGTCAATTTTCAGTTGGCTGAATCTGGTTCTTCTAATTACAGGTTTGATTTTATTAAGATATTGATCTGCGCTCATGGGTTTTCTCACGATTGAAGCCTCCTCTACCGCTCGTCAAATCATATTATATCAAAATAGAGGTATCAATAAACAATGTTTAAAAAGATTATTAAATTAACTAATTTTATTAAATTAGTTTACTTAGTTTATTTATCCGATGTATAATCTCTCTTGTAATGAATATCCAATCAAGGAAGGGATAACGGTCCCAATAAGCGATATCCATTTCTCGAAATCACATTAAAAAAGGAGATTACACAATGAAAATCACAGTTCTCGGCTCACTCGGCAATATTAACCGCAACTACCTCCCATCCCTAATCGCAGACGGCCACGATGTTACCGTCATCACAAGCTCCAAAGATCGTATCGCCGACATCAAAGCGCTCGGTGCCAAACCAGCGGTCGGCTCAAACCTCGACGTCGAATTCCTCGCGCAGGCTTTTGCAGGTAGCGACGTCGTCTACCTCATGATATCAGGTATCAATTATGCCTCTGGCACCGACATGTGGCAGACCGCCATTGATCTTTCTGAAAATTATAAGGCCGCTGTGCTAAAATCAGGCGTAAAAAACGTCGTCAACCTCAGCTCAGTCGGCGCCGACAACCCAAACGCCGGCATTCTCTACAGCTATCATTTTGCAGAAGAAGCGCTAAACTCGCTTGAAGACGTGAACGTTGTCCACATCCGCCCTGTCGGCTTTTACAGCAATCTTTTTGCCGACATGCAAAGCCTAAAAACCCAGCAGACCATCTTCAGCCCAATTTCAGTTGACATCCCACAAGGCTGGGTCAGCCCCGTTGATATCGCGGACGTCGCTTACGCCCTGATTTCTCACACCCCATCGGGTAAAAGTGCGAAGTTCATTGTTAGTGACTGGGCCACAGGTAACGACTGGCTCAATGCCCTTGCTGAGAATGGTATCGAGGCCAAATACCAACAAATCACCGTTGAAGCTCTTGCTGAGAATATGAAAAAAATCGGCTTCCACGAAAACACTGCCAATGCCTTTGCCCAAATGAACCGCGCCTGCGAGAACGCCGACGAGTTCTACGTCAGCCTCCGTGCCACCGACTACCACCTCGGTAAAGTCAAGGTCGAAGACTTTGCAAAAGTTTTTGCAGATGTGTATATTAAATCTGTTTAAACAGCGAGAATATTGTTTAACCTGCGGATGAGAACGCGCCTAAGTGCGCTATTTCTTTCGATAACTTGAGACCTCGAATAGGGTTTACTATGACTTGGTTTTGACATATAAAGAACAAAGCTCGCTGAAGTGACAGCGAGCTTTGTTCTTTATTGATGAATGCGCACAAAAAAATAACCTTACCTGTGATAAGGTTCATATCGATTGACTTTAAACTAATCTGCTCGTTAGCTTAATGAAATAGCGTCAGTCTAATGTAGTGTAGTGCTTAGGAGAAAGAAAATAAGCCCCTCACTTTGATTTGGAGGTTAAATCATTTCCAATTAATAAAGGGATAGGCTCTCTTTGGCATTAAATAAGGCGTGGTAAAAGCCAATTCATTGAGCTATCGTTTCCCGTTAGTTCAATCAATTCTGTTGCCATCGTATATGCTGGTGATGAACCAAGTTTCCTACATTACTATATCGTCTTTCATAAGTTTTTGGTACAGGGCTATCTTCTCGTTGGCAAGGGAAATCATGCGCTCAAGTTCCTGTCGCTTGGATTCCAGTTCCATCAGATGCTTCTCAAGAATTTCTATCCGTATGTGTAAGGCAGGAGTAAAATTAGCAAGTTCTTCCCCTTGTTGAATTTTATCCAGTACACATCCGTCACGAGTAAATTCCGTGATCTCCTCAAGCGACAATCCCAATTTTTTCAATCTAATTAAACATTGTATATATGAAACCTCACTTTCGGTATAAATACGTGTCCTTCCATTTCTTCGATTTGGTTCCTGTAGCACTCCAATTTTTTCATAATAGCGAATCGTATAAGGAGTTAACCCCGTTCTTTCTGATACTTGGCTTATAGTAAGCATTGTTTTATATGTCACTCCTTTTTTCTAAACCAAAATTTAAAACTATTATACATCTTTAAGTCAATTTGAAGTCGATATTTGCACCTCTAACTTCATTTCAAAGTTTGTGCTTGATTTCTAGTTGACTCTAACTTGTAAGCTAAAGTTGCTATTGATATACATGAAAACAAAAAACAACCTAAAGATAAAAGGAAATGGTGTCAAACTTATTTTGATGGAGGTATAAACAATGAACAACAAATATTTCACGATTCAACAAGCAGCGGAAGGTATCTGGGGTGCTATTTCGGTACCTGGTAGTGGTTCTCTGGGGAATGCGGCAATTATTGACCTTGGGGATTTGACCGTTGTTGTGGACACAACCAACCTACCGCATTCTGGTGCTTTGTTACGTCAATCCGCAGAGCAATTAACGAATAAACCAATTAAATATGTGATCAATACTCATTTCCATGGAGATCATGTCAACGGCAATCAGGAATTCATGGAAAGTGATTTTATATCTACCGTTTGGACAAGAGATTTGCTATCTGAAATGGGTAAAGTGAATATTGATCTAATGCAACAAAACATTCAGAAGTTAATAAATAGCCTGCATCAAGTACATTCACAAGAAAAAAATCCGCACATGTTAACCGAAATCGGTTATGATCTTTCTGTGCAGAGAGCTCTATATAATGCTATCCCTTCCCTTCGTAGAGTGATACCCACGATAACTTTTGACGATAAACTAGTTATAAAAGGAGCAAAACGCACTGTCGAAGTTTTATCCTACGGAGGCGGCCATTCTTTAAGCGATGCCGTTGTTTACGTGCCTGAAGAACGAACCTTAATTGCTGGTGATTTAATAACCAACAAGACGATTCCGGTCATGCCATACGGTAATCCATACGCTTGGATACGCATCCTAAAACGCATTCAAAGAGATCTGAAGGTAGATACTGTTATTCCCGGGCATGGAGATGTGTCCACTCCAGATAAAATTCTAGATGTCATTCGCTTTTTAGAAAAAACGATCGCTTATGTGTCTGAAGCTGCGACGAGCGGAAAACCAGAGTCTTACTGGTTAAATGAAGGTGTACTAAATGGTTATGAAGATTGGCATCTAGCTCAGTATTTCAGATGGAATTTTCGCTGGCTCTTCAATACAATGCTTGTTCAAAATAATAGATGAGACACAACTAGAACTCCCTTTAACTCCACCAAATTCAAAAGGCCAGTTCTGAATGTCAAACCGGCGGTACGTTTGGGTATTTTCAAATGTAATTGGCAGTCTACTTGTTAGGTTAACCTGCTCGTTAGCTTAATGAAGCAACGTCAGTCTAATACTTTATTTTTCAGTCTAGAACTTTATTTTCTTTTGACAATAGCGGCAGTATGGACATGAGGTTGATCCATGCTGCCGCTATTTTTCTGTTTTCTGGGAGGAATATGCCTAACTTACTTGCGAGCGAAGGTGTTATTTTTGGTGATTTTTTCGGTATTCGGATGGAGTTACCTTGTTGACCGTTTTGAACATTTTGGAGAATAGGAGTACATCTTTATACCCTACAGACCGAGCAATATCTCCGATTTTAAGGGAAGTATTTCTTAATAGGGAGCACGATTTTTCCATCCTCAAATGTAATAAAAATTCCTGCGGTGACTTATTTAGTTGCTGTTTAAATAAACGATGTAAATACGAACGGTCAATTGAAATGTACTTGGCAATATCACTTACGGTAATGAAGTGTGAATAGTTTTGTTGAATGAAGAGAAGCGCTTCTTTAATATACCGCTGCTGTCTTACCTCAGGGTTGACTTCCTGATTAGGGTAAAGTTCAAACATCAGATACAGAAATTCATACAGCTTGGATGCAAGCAACAGGTCCTTGTTGGTTTTCAGCGTAGAAGAAACCACGATGCTCTCCATACAGCGGGCAAGGCTGCCCTCCGTTTCAAACCGGAAAATGGGATTGTCCCTATGGATACAGGTCCGGCTTAGATATTCTTTTGCTTGCACCCCATTAAAACCAATCCAGGCATATTCCCATGGGTCGAGCTCATCCGCTTCGTAGTAAATTAAAACCTTCGGTTCAATAAAGAAAGCATCGTTTTTCTCCAAATGATAGATTTTATCGTTGACTTTAAAGATCCCTTTTCCTTTTAAAATAAAATGCACCATATACCCGCTTCGAATGGCTGGACCATAAGAGTGTTTGCTGGTACAGCTCTCTTTGCCACATGTGTATAGATTGAGATCCAGATTGTTATAGGAATGATTGGAAAAATGCGAACTCATTTGGTTTCACCCCTTAATTCATCTCTGCATATTATCACACTGTTTCATATAGAGTCTACATTATTCCATATAATTATTAAAACTATTCAATTATTATTAGAATGTAAACGATAAGCAAACAACATAATTTATAATTTTGGGAAATCGTACTATTAGCGCTATAAGGGGGTTGCTATGGCTATATACATCGATAAAGAGAAGCTTCTATTCCATTTACAAGGTAGCAATACAAGTTATGTCATGCAGGTTATACGAGGTGGTTATTTATCCCATTTGTATTGGGGAAAGAAAATTCAGAACTATCGGGGGAGCAATAGAATCATCTTTATGGATAGAGGATTTTCGCCCAATCCCGATGGCGAGGATCGAGCCTTTTCACTGGATACCATCCCGCAAGAATATCCGTCATTTGGGAATAGCGATTTCAGGATTCCTGCGTATCAGATTCAATTGGAGAATGGTTCTACCGTGACCGATTTCCGGTATAAAGAACATCGGGTTTTCCAAGGCAAACCAAAATTGAAAGGGCTTCCTTCTACGTATGCAGAGGATGATGGCGAAGTAGCAACACTGGAAATCGTCCTTGAAGACCCATTAATTGATGTAAAGGTTGTACTATCCTATAGCCTATATCAAAAGCGGGATGTCATTACCCGTTCAGTCCGTTTCGAGAATGAAGGTCGGCAACAGCTAAAACTGCTTAGAGCGTTAAGTGCTAGTGTGGATTTCCGTGATGATGAATACGAGCTCATTACCTTGTACGGTGCGCATAATAATGAGAAAAATATAGCAAGGCGAAAAATTGTACCCGGAATTCAAATGGTAGACAGCTGCCGTGGAGCTAGCAGCCCTCAACAGGCACCCTTTATGGCACTTGTAAGAAAAGGGACAGATGAAGAACAGGGTGAAGTGTACGCCTTTAATCTGGTGTATAGCGGGAACTTTACGGCCCAGACTCAGGTAGATTCCTATCGGAACACAAGAATCACGATGGGGATTAATCCTTTTGATTTTACATGGCTGCTTGAACCAGAGGAATCGTTCCAAACGCCAGAAGTGGTCATGGTATACACCGAAAATGGCTTGGGCGGTATGTCGAGAATTTATCATGATTTATACAGGAACAGATTATGCCGTGGGCCTTTTCGTGACAAGGAGCGGCCGATCCTGATTAATAACTGGGAAGCTACCTACTTTAACTTTGATGCCAACAAGATTGAGCAGTTGGCGAAGGAAGCTCAAAGTGTGGGAGTGGAGCTGTTTGTATTGGATGATGGGTGGTTTGGAAAACGAGATGATGACAATACTTCATTAGGCGATTGGGTGGTGGATCGTCGCAAACTTCCAGATGGATTGCCGGATCTTGCAAACCGCATTCGAAATCTGGGTATGGAGTTTGGTTTGTGGTTTGAACCTGAAATGGTATCCATAGACAGCGACTTATACAGAAAGCATCCCGATTGGTGTATCCATGTCCCTGATCGTCCGTATACGTTGGGAAGAAATCAGCTTATGTTGGATTTATCGAGGAAGGAAGTGTGTGAATACGTTATTAAATCGGTTTCCGATATTTTATCGGATGTTCCAATTACTTATGTAAAATGGGACATGAATCGTCACATGACGGATGTGGGTTCGGCAGCCTTGCCACCTGAGAGACAAAGGGAGACTGCGCATCGTTATATCCTGGGACTCTATAATATTATGGAAGAGCTTACATCAAAGTTCCCCAATGTCTTATTCGAGAGCTGTTCTAGTGGAGGAGGCCGTTTTGATGCCGGCATGCTCTATTACATGCCTCAGACCTGGACGAGCGATAATACGGATGCCATTTGCCGACTGAAAATTCAATGGGGAACAAGTCTTGTCTACCCGCCAATTACCATGGGGGCACACGTTTCCACAGTACCCAACCATCAAGTGGGTAGAATAACTCCCTTGGAGACAAGAGGTTATGTCGCCATGGCCGGGAATTTAGGATATGAGCTGGATTTGACGACATTAACCGTTGAAGAAAAAGAAGTGGTGAAAAAACAGATAGCTATATATAAAGAAATGAGATCGCTCATTCAGTTTGGAAATTTTTACAGAATGATTAATCCGTTTGATGAAAATGAAGCCGCATGGAGCTTTGTGTCAGAGGATCAAACGGAAATGGCGGCCAGCTATTTCAAGGTTTTATCCCAACCCGCTGCCGCGATTAAAACGTTAAAATTCAAAGGTTTGAATCCAGACTACGTTTATAGAAATGTAGAAACCGGTGAGCTGTTCGGCGGTGATGAATTAATGCATGTTGGCATAACGCTTGCCAGGGTGAAGCAGGACTTTTTAGGCATGTTCTGGAGATTTGTTAAAGAAGAGATCTGATTCAGCTAGAGGAGGGTTTACTAGATGGAAGCAAAAGAAAAGCGGTATAAGCACATTTCTCAAGAAATTTTAAAATATATCGGTGGTGAAGAGAACATTATCGGTGTGGCCCATTGTGCCACAAGATTAAGAATTGTACTTGAGGACAATGAAAAAGCGGAATTAAAGAAGATTGAAGATATTGATCTGGTTAAAGGTGTTTTCATAGCGGGGGATCAACTGCAGATCATTTTTGGAGCAGGGTTGGTCAATAATATATATGCCGTGTTCTCCAAACTGACCGGAACAGAAGATATGTCATTAAGTGATGTCAAAACGAAGTCCGCACAAAAGCAAAATCCTTTTCAAAAAGCCATTAAATCGCTGTCAGATGTTTTCATTGAGATCATGCCGGGAATTCTCGCCGCCGCATTGTTAATGGGGATAACCGGGCTGTTAGGTCAGAAGGGGTTATTTGGTCCTAAATCGATTGTGGAGATGTATCCAATTTTTCAAGGGATTAATCGCTTTGTTCAAATCGTTTCCACGGGTATTTTCACCATCCTGCCGCTGCTTGTTGTTTATTCTGCAACCAAGAGATATGGCGGTCGTCCTATTCTGGGGCTTGTGCTGGGTGCGATTATGCTGCATCCGGCCCTGGCGGATGCCTTTGAGGTAGCTAAAGGGAGTCAAAATCCGGAATCGATCAGTCTTTTCGGCCTTCCCGTACAGTTGGTTGGATTTCAGGGTGGTATTATTATTGCTCTAATGATGGGATACGTGGTAGCCAAGTTGGATCAGTTTTTTAACAAAAAGGTTCCAGACATGATTAAATTATTTTTGGCTCCGTTGCTGACGGTCTTTGTTTCTTCCCTGCTATTGTTTACGATTATCGGCCCTCTTGGGCGAGAGTTGGCCAGTCTAGTCACCGTTTCGCTGCTTTGGATGACGCAAAATCTTGGAATATTCGGTTTTATGTTTTTTGCAGGCATTCAGCAGATCATTGTTATTACAGGTTTACATCATGTTATGGGTGCGGTAGAAGCGCAGCTGTTAACCGATACAGGCAGAAATTTTATCAACCCATTGGCATCAGTAGCTTTGATGGCTCAAGGGGGCGCCGTTTTGGGGTATATTCTTTTGAATCGCAAAGACACTAAAGTTAAAGAAATGGGTTACTCTGCATTCGGGTCTGTACTTTTTGGAATCTCGGAACCCGCGATCTTTGGGGTCACTTTAAAGTATAAGTTCCCCTTAGTTGCTGGATGCCTCGGAGGAATGGTTGCGGGAGCATATGTATATTTAAGTAAACTGACAGCCATAGGATTCGGAACCACGGCTCTTCCGGGCTTTGCAATTGCAGCGTCGGATAATCACGGTCATATCAATTATCTTATCGCTCATCTTATTGCCCTGTTATGTGGAGCATTATTTACATTGGCTTACGGTGCTATCAAGAGCAAGAGGTCACGAGCCTGAACCAAAAGAACATTAGCAGGTTGAAAAAATTAAGCTTTTATGAAAACGGTTAAAGGAGAGAATATTTGTGGAATGGACAAGAGAGCATAGATGAAAAATTAAAAGGGCCGTCCTCCGTCGTTATAAACGACCGAGGATGGCCCTAACTTTACATAGGTATGCATGTACATTCGTTAAAGCTAATCGATGCCACCATCGCTTTCAATCAGCCCTTTGCCGATTACATTGGCCGAAACCGGAGGCTTGCCGAGCTCCCGAGACCATATGGACAACTGCCCAATATGGTGGATTTGGTGGGCAATGACATGGCGCATCACCTCGCCCCAGGCATCCATTACAATTCTGCCGTCCGGGAGGTGATCTTCAAACCTTTTCCGTTCCAGACCATCATGCCAGGCGAGCACGAACGGCTCGACATTGAGTCGAAACTTCGCATCCAGCTCACGGACCTTGTCGAGCGTATCATACAGAGAGAAGTCCTCCTGAAAGTCGGGTTTGCCCTGAATCGTTTGAATCCAGCTCCACTCCACATCAACGATATGAAAGAGTGTCTTTAGAATGCCGCCGACTCCGCCGACGCGTTGTTTCAGTAATTCCTCCTGCGACACCTCTTCACACCAGCGGTACCATTGTTCCCGAATCATCCAGTTGTAACGAAAAAAAGTCTGCATCCATCAACCTCCAGAGCCATATTTGAGAATCATCTCCACCAGTTTACCATGGAATGCCAAAAGGGCTGTCTCATTCGTAGAAAATCTACTTTTGAGACAGCCCTTATTATAGGATAAGAATGTTGCTACTTGCTTATTTCTTTGCAGCCGCGTAACGTTTGTTGACTTCATCCCAGTTGATTACATTGTAGAAAGCTGAAATGTAGTCTGGGCGTTTGTTTTGATATTTCAGGTAGTAAGCATGCTCCCAAACGTCCAGTCCAAGTACCGGAGTCAGACCTTCAAACAGCGGGCTATCTTGGTTTGGAGTGCTAGTGATCGCCAGTTTGCCGTCTTTGCCGACAACCAACCAAGCCCAGCCGCTACCAAAACGAGTTGTAGCTGCTTTAGTGAAGTCTTCTTTAAATTTGTCATAGCCGCCCAGTTCATTGTTGATTGCTTCAGCAATTGCACCTGTTGGCTGTCCGCCACCGTTAGGACCGATAACTTCCCAGAACAGGCTGTGGTTGTGATGTCCACCACCGTTATTGCGAACCGCAGTGCGGATGCTTTCTGGAACGCTGTCCAGATTAGAGATCAGATCCTCCAGGCTTTTGCTTTGCAGTTCGGGAGCGCTCTCCAGAGCTGCGTTCAAGTTTGTAACATATGTGTTATGGTGACGATCATGGTGAATTTCCATTGTCTGTGCATCAATGTGCGGTTCCAGTGCGTCTTTTGCGTAAGGAAGTTCTGGTAATTGAAATGCCATAGTAAATCCCTCCTGGTTATATGGTTGGGTAAGTGTTCCTATGTAATAATACCCTCGACAGTTATATTAAACCGCATTCAGCCTATTTAATCAACATTTTTGTTTGTAAAATAGCAAACTGGGCAATACGGCCTGGTAGATAGCATGTCCAAAAACCCGCTTAGAATACACAATACATAGGTAATAAGAGGTAAATTGTGAACATTAAAATGTAAACGCTTTATATACAGCGCTTACATGAGAAAAAGGGATGTATTCCGTCAAAAAGTATGGTTTAATGGTCAAGGAAGCAGAAATTTCGGCTTTTTTGTCGTCTGCTATAATCTGTCATGTCTATGACATGACGAACTTGAGGGCATACACCCTTTTCCTGTTCTTCATTTCATATATAGCAGATCGTATGCATTTTTATCATAATGCCTTGTGATTAACACCATGATAAGAAATTTAAGGATTTATGTAAAAATGACGGTGCTGTCTCAATTTTTTTATTATGCTTACGAAAAGGGAGATATTACTTATGCACGTTCGTTCCTTTCAATTAAGTGATGTGAACTCAGTAACGGAACTCATGCAAATTGCCTTGTCAGAGGAGTGCTACAAAGAGACGGTGAAAGCATTTGCCCGTCAGCTTTCGTGGGATTCCGGTTTGATTATCGTTGCAGAAGAAGAGGGAGAGATCGTGGGTGCTTTGATCGGCACGATCGATCAGAATGATGGTTGTTACTATCGTATCGCTATTCACCCGGATCGTCGTCGGATGGGAATCGGCAAATCGCTTGTGGAGTCCATGGAGCAGCGTTTTCAGCAACGTAAGGTTAGCCGTATTTGGGTAGCAGGGGACAAGCATAACAGTGTGGCCATGCCTTTGTACGAAGCGATGGGCTATGGAGCAAGCCAGATTTTACAGGCTTTTCAGAAGCTGAGTATTTTGGCGCCTCATTAATTGGAAATCGAAATAAAGAGAATTGAATAACATTAAGTATAATATTTACATTTAGAGCATATCTGAGTAACCGTTGCAATCGGGTACGGGATATGCTTTTCTATTTATAACAGGGTTGAGGAGGTTTAATTATGGACGCTTTGGCTCCTTCGTCAGGCCCGCCTCCCTCGCCGGAAACGTCCAAACAAGCAGGTCGCTCTGGTTACATACGCGATTGGTTAGTCACTCTTCTGATCGCTATGGTCGTCTTGCTGCTTCTGAACCTGTTTGTATTTAACTTGTCCACGGTTAGAGGACATTCGATGCAGCCGACGCTAATGGAAAGCCAGCATTTGTTCGTTAACAAGCTGGTTTATAATTTTCATGATCCGGGCAGGGGGGACATTGTGATTTTAAAAGATCCCGATTCCAAGCTGTCGAGCCCAAGATTTTTAGTGAAAAGAGTCATAGGTATTCCCGGAGATGTAATCCGAGTTGAACATAATCATTTGTATGTGAACGGTGAACTGCTAAATGAACCTTACACCAACTCTGACGTGGAGGATGGTGATTATGGTCCTTTTACGGTGGAACCGGGGCACTTTTTTGTCATGGGAGATAATCGCCATACTGCAGCAAGCAAGGATAGCCGCTATTTTGGCAGCATTAAATCTCAAGATTTACTGGGACGTGCAGAATTTATATTTTGGCCGATATCTGAGTGGAAGTGGCTATAGAGCAACTAAAGTCTGAAATCAAGGAAAGGAAGAGGATGATGAAAGAAGTGATGGTATATACCGACGGTGCTTGTTCGGGAAATCCGGGTCCTGGGGGCTGGGGGATCGTTCTGCTGTATGGGGAGCATCGTAAGGAGCTGTCAGGTGCCGAGAAAATGACGACAAACAACCGTATGGAGATTAAGTCCGTGATTGAAGCACTGAAGCTGCTCAAGGAGCCTTGCCATGTGAAAGTACATAGTGACTCTGCCTATGTCGTCAATTGCTTCAAACAGGGCTGGATTAAGAACTGGCTTCGTAATGGCTGGCGCAACAGTAAAAATCAGCCAGTGGAGAATAAGGAATTATGGGAAGAGCTGTGGGAACTGATGGGTAAGCATGAGGTTGAATATGTGAAGGTTAAGGGGCACAGTGACAACGAACTGAATAATCGTTGTGATTTTCTAGCGACCAGTGCTGTTAAAAATTTACGGTAGCATCTGCTGCTATTTTCTGTTGAAATTTGAGATATGAGAATTTTGCAAATTCTCATATCTGTAATGATAAAAAGTGGAAGAGAGGTGAGTATCGGATGCAACGCGGATTGACTCAGGCGGCTGCCGGAACCGCTTCGACTTGGGCTTCGCTCAAGCAGGAAATTATTGAGGCGGCTCCAGGGCTGGGTATCGACTCCATCGGGTTCGCATCCGCCGACCCCTTTCTGTCTCTGAAAGCTATATTGGAAGAGCATCGTGCGAAAGGCTATGAATCCGGCTTTGAGGAGCCAGATATTGATAAGCGGATCTACCCGGAGCTGTATGGCTCACAGCCTGCATCTCTGATTGCTATTGCAGTGGCGTATCCTTCCAAAATGAAGGACCCGCCGAAGTCGGACAAGGGGAAGTACCGTGGTATTTTGGCGCGTTCAGCCTGGGGGAAAGATTATCATCTGGTACTACGCGAAGCGATGGAAAAGCTTGAGGCTTTTATAAGCGAGCGGGTGCCTGATGCCATTATGAAAAACATGGTGGATACCGGAGAACTGTCGGATCGAGCCGTTGCGGAACGCGCAGGGATTGGTTTTAGCGGCAAAAATACGATGATGATTTCACCGACACTGGGATCATGGATTTATCTGGGGGAGCTGTTGACGAACATTCCTTTCCAGCCAGATGAACCGGTTACGGATGGTTGCGGAGAGTGCACCAAATGTTTGGATGCCTGTCCTACGGGCGCGCTTGTAGGTCCTGGACAGCTGAATGCCCAGCGGTGTGTGTCCTTTTTGACGCAAACCAAGGGCTTTTTGGACGAGGAGTTTATGCTGAAAATAGGGAATCGGCTGTATGGATGTGATACGTGCCAAATCGTATGTCCCAAAAATCGAGGCCTTAACTGGGATCATCATCCCGAGCTTACACCCGATCCTGAAATTGTGAAGCCGTTGCTGCTGCCGTTATTGGATTTGAGCAATCGCGAATTTAAAGACCGATTTGGTCAAAGTGCGGCGGCCTGGCGGGGGAAGAAGCCGATTCAACGCAATGCAGTCATTGGTCTTGGCAATTTCAAGGATGTTAGCGCGGTGCCCAAATTGACGGAGGTTTTATTGGATGATCCGCGTCCCGAGCTGCGAGGCACGGCGGCGTGGGCTTTGAGTCGAATAGGAGGGGAAAACGCTATGACAGCGATCAAGCAAGCATCAGAGAAGGAACAACATGAGCAAGTACGCGAAATGATCGCACAGGCGCATTCCAAGCTAGAGGAACAAGAGCAGGCAGAAGAGCTAAAGGCATCTGAATTATCAAAATCAGAAGTAACGGCCGGGGATTCACAGAGTCCAACCACCATTTATTATGATGAGATGGAGACACCTGTGGGCACGTTAACGCTGTGCGCTACGGATCGGGGGCTGTGCCGAATAGACTATGGCGTTTTTCATGCGAAGGAAGCACTGCTTCAGCAATGGGCCCGAACATGGATTGGGGAATATGTCTATGTGCAGGAGCCGGAAAAGCTGCGCGAAGCTGCGGACCAACTGCGTGAGTATTTTGCCGGAGAACGGCGGGAATTTAGTATAGCTTATGATTTGAGAGGGACTCCTTTTCAAGAGCAGGTGTGGCGTGCACTGCAAAATATTCCGTACGGACAAAGTGTGTCCTACAAAGATATTGCGGAATCGATCGGACGAGCCAAGGCAGTACGTGCTGTGGGTGGAGCCAATAACAAAAATCCGTTACCCATTCTGTTTCCATGTCACCGAGTATCGGGTGCTAACGGAAGTTTGGTCGGTTATGCTGGAGGCTTGCCAGTCAAGACGAAGTTGCTGGATTTGGAGAAACAATAAGGACATATGTTTGCAAAAAGTGATTTGCTAGCTGTCCCATGTTTTGCTATGATAGGTTCGTGTGTAATTCAAGATGTTTCATATAAATATACAGAGGTGACGACTTCGTGGTGTGGAATATTGTCATTCCGATTATTACCCTGATTGCTGGTTTGGTTGGGGGATTTTTCATCGGTGCTTATTATCTTCGTAAACAGCTTGAAAAGATGCAAAACGACCCTGAAACGCTGCAAAAAATGGCTAAACAGATGGGTTACAACCTGAATGGGAAACAAATGCAAAAAGCCCAGCAGATGATGAAGAACCAACAGTTCTCCAAAAATCAGCCTGGTCCGCGTAAAAATCAGGGCCGTCGGAAATAATGAGCAACGTGAGTACGGATGCCGCATGAGGTTGCTGCATAGAGGAGGATTACTGTGGCTGGCGTAAAAGATTATATTAACCGCAAAGCTGCGGATAACCGGGATAAAATCGAGTACCATGTGGAGCAGATTTTACAACTGATCGGTGAGGACCCCAAGCGTGAAGGGTTGTTGGAAACACCGGCACGCGTTGCGCGCATGTATGAGGAAATATTTGCGGGTTATGAGGTTGATCCCCGGGATGCGCTGGGTGTGACATTTGACGAGAATCACGAGGAGCTTGTGATCGTGAAGGACATCGTCTATTACAGCCAGTGTGAGCACCATATGGCTCCTTTCTTCGGAAAAGTGCATATCGGCTATGTACCCAGCGGCAAAATTGTAGGATTGAGCAAGCTTGCACGCCTGGTAGAGGCAGTGACCCGCCGATTGCAGGTACAGGAGCGTATTACTTCACAGATCGCTGATATTTTAAATGAAGCGGTCTCCGCTCACGGGGTTATGGTAGTCGTAGAAGGCGAGCACCTGTGCATGTGTGCAAGAGGTGTCAAAAAGCCTGGTAGCAAAACAGTAACGTCTGCGGTACGCGGTACGTTTCGTGATGATGCAGCGCAGCGCGCAGAGTTTCTGTCGCTGCTTAAGGATTGATCGAACATCGCAAGACGTTTATGTGATGAACAAAAAAGGGTGGTTTACGCATAGGCGTAGCCACCTTTTTTTGTTAACATCAGATATAAACGACGGGATAGCCGCCTTAAAATTACGATTAGCCTATGGATAACAGTTATTTTTATAGATAGGGGATAACGTATGGAGAATGTACATAGATCAACAGAAAAAACAACAGCTTTGCCTGAGTTGCAGTGGTTTGAAGCACCACTTGCGGACACTCAGGAGGACGTTTTGTCTCCGCTGGCTTGGGAGGAGCTGGCCTGTCGGCAAGTAGGGAAAGGAGCTGCACCCATTTTGCATCTTTGGCGGCATCCGTCAGCGCTTGTGATCGGTCACCGGGACCGCAGGCTCTCTTACGCCCCACAAGCGATGGAGCGAGTGCGCAACGCGGGAACTTCGGTATGCGTACGCCCCTCAGGTGGAGCAGCCGTCATGCTGGACAGGGGGGTGCTGAACCTGTCCTTGATCCTGCCGAATCCACAGCGGGCCATCAGCCTGCATGAAGATTTTCGGCTCATGGCAGGGCTAATTGCCGATGCGCTGGTTCCGTGGTCTGGCGAGGCGCAGACCGGAGAAATCCCCGGGTCCTTCTGTCCCGGGGATTACGATGTCAGCGTCCGGGGCCGCAAGTTTTGCGGCATTGCACAGCGACGTCAAGCCAAGGCGTATATCATCACAGCCTTCGTGATGATTGAGGGCAGCGGTGCAGAGCGTGCACAGGCGGTACAGCAATTCTATACAGAGGCAGCCGGAGATACGTCGACAGGCGTGCAGCAGCAGGATTACCCCCGGGTGAATCCAGCAACGATGGGTAGCCTGGCAGAGCTGGCTGGAGTGCCGTCTGTTGAGGCGTACACGGCATCTTTGCGCCGTGTCGTCGAGAGCCAGACAGCCATTTCACCTGCCGATAGCTGGCTGGTACAACCGGAAGGATGGACCGAACAAATGGCAGCGCTCAGAGAGCGATACGATTTGCAGGTGTAGTTTGTCTTTAGCTTAGAAGCCTATTAGTGCGTGTTCAAAAAGTCGGCTTTTCAGGACCGAGAAAGTTGGATGAAGCTAGGGACTGAGTAGCGGAGCGTAGACAGATCTACGTGAGCAACGGAAGGCCCGGCTGAATTCAAGATTCGACGTCGAATCCGCTTCTTGAATAGCTTCGTTATGGAAAGACGACTTTTTGAACAACCTCTAGAAGGGTTGCCATCTCAGCTTGGAGGCTTGATCGTAGCGTGCTTCCACTTCAGGCCAGTTAACGACATGCCACCAATCCTCAATGTATTTGTTGCGCTCGTTTTGATGCTTTAAGTAATATGCGTGTTCCCACACATCTATCGCCAGCAGCGGAATGGACTCCCATTGAGTCAGATTCTGGTGCTTTTCGGCCTGCAAAATTTCAAGCCGTCCCGCGCGCGGACTCCATACCAGGATCGCCCAGCCGCCACCCTCGACCTTTTCGGCTGCCGAACTGAATTGTTTTTTGAATGCATCGTAGCTGCCAAAATCTTTTTTAATCTGTTCAGCCAGCGGTCCGCTTGGGTTTCCACCGCCTTGAGGACTCATGATCGTCCAAAAAAGAGTATGCAGATAATGGCCTGCGCCGTTGAATGCCAGTTCGCGTTCCCAATGTTTTACGAGATCAAAATTACCTGTTTTTCGGGCTTCTTCCAGCTTCTTTTCCGCTTTATTCAGGTCATTCACATAGCTCAAATGATGCTTGTCATGGTGAATGCGCATCGTTTTTTCATCAATATACGGTTCAAGCGCATTATAGGGGTAAGGGAGCGGTGGGAGTCGATGTCCTCCAATAGGAACCGACCGGCCGATTGAGGTTTTTTCCGTTGCCGAAGGTTGAGCCTGGCTGGATTTGACGCCTTTAGTCGTCCATGTGCCTTCTCCCCTTATGCCTGCCTGACGTTCTCGAAACGCTTCCTCTGGGTAATTCTCACCCTCTGTCGCTACATGATACAACCCAGCAGCCCTTGCGATGGAGCCAGGTTCTTGAAAGGGGGTTGTCGAGATCAGGAAATATTGGCTTTCATGTGCCGCGTGTAATACAACTCCAGCGGATTTTGGCTGCTGACGCAATGCATGACTGTGCTCGCTCAGCAGACCGAGCTGCCGTACATACTCCTGTGACTGGCGGTTTGCGGTTTGTAGCAAATCGTCCAATCGACGATTTAATTCTTGTGAGTCAGGCTGAGCGTTTAATGCTGACTCTGACGATGGCATCTTTACAGATGATGATGCGTCTAATCCCCTTGACTGTTTTGGAGGTTCAGTGAATTCGTGTGTATGTGCTTGTGGGGCAGCCGACAGCTGTTTCCATTCCTGATGCCACGCTTGATCTGCCGGATCAAGTGCGCTCCGTTGCTCTTCAAGCAACTCTATGGCGGTGCGTTCCGTCTGTTCGAATACAGTCCGCCAATCATCCAGCAGCCGTACATAAGTAGGCTCCAGTTCCTCGGTAGCGGATTTAATCACTTCCACATGCCAACTTTCCTGCTGCTTCCAATGCCGAATTTCCTCCAGCACACGTAAGGGCAGGAAAGACCCATAAGTACTCAGCATCGTTTTATACCTCCCGTATCCCACTATGGCTATCCGGCGGATCTGGCAGATCTGCCCTGGATGCATACGTACCCAGTATATTCGCTGTCCTATCGGGAATATGTCTATGAACTCGCTTAATTTGGTCACATCTGTTACGTAGAACAAGAATACCATGGTAAACGAAAAAGAAGCCCAGCTACGGCACGGGTTAGTGTCCGTAGGCAGGCTTCTTCAAGGTGAAGAATTAAATACAGTTTTTTTGAAAAATAATTCTTTACTTTGTAGTCGTTTGTTTGTGGGCATCAGCGATCGTTTTCTTGTCCTCCAGCTCCTGTACACTGCTTAGAAACGTCGATACCCGCCGTAGATATTCACGGGGATGCTCTCTGAAAATAAGCTCATGTATTCCGTTTTTGACAATCCATACACTGGAAAGTGGGTTGGTTTGATTGGCAGCGAGCTTTTCCGCAATAGGATAAGGAGCCTTTTCATCCTGTGTACCATGCACAAACATGATCGGGAACGGATAGTTTTCCTTTTTAACCTCCTGATATGGAATCTGATGCAAGCTGGTGCCGTTCAAGACTGGAAACAGCAACTCCAGAATTTCCAAAGACGGATGTCTTGGCAGGTTAATTTGATTGTGAATGTTATGGTACAGCGTATCCGGCTCCAACAGGAAAGTGCTGTCCAAAATCATTGCGTCCACATCCTTGGTTTGCAAGCCCGCCTGAAGAGCGGTTCCTGCCCCCATGGAGAAGCCCCATACGATAATCTCCGACGAGCCGCGTTGCTTCGCAAGCTGGATCGCTCCGAGAAGCTGCTGGGATTCCGCTTTGCCTCCGGTTGCGACTGATTTGCTGTTTTGTGACGCGAATCCATAATCGAACATGACCACATTAAAGTTCAAACTGTGGGCATAATGCGCCAGATCATACATGGGAATCCAGCTTTCTTCGCGGTTAGCTCCATAACCATGGCTGAAAATAATCGTTTTCCGCGATTGATCCGCCGGGATATACCAGCCTTGTACCATGCGGCTACCATCCTTGGCAGGGAAGCTGACTTCCTCATAAGGCATGTTTTTGGCCTGCATCGGATTAGAGTACAGCGGCGCGACGGTAGGATTCGTAAGTACCCATGCGATGTAAGCATGCAAGGCAATAAAACAAAACAACAGAAAAAAAACGACCGACAGCAGCAGAGCAATCACAACGTGCTTGAACCGCAGCAGACGGGGATTAAAGAGTGGGGTGGACGGCTCCTGAACAGCGGTCTGTAGCTGAGAGTTGCGCTGGGATGTAGAAATCATGTAAGAGCCTCCTTATATAAAATTGATCTTCGTTTCAATAGAATTTAGGTATAATTCCACTTGAAAATGATAGTGTATATCCGTATAGATACCTATTATCGTATGATGGGGGTTATCCAAAGTCAACGCCTGAACCGGAAAAGTAAAAATGATGCAAAGAATTGTCGATGTTTGTTCTCGTTCTGTAATATGGTTGTCACAAAAACATCGGTTTACAGTAGCCGCGACTATTCTATATAATTTATGTAACCATGTTTCATAGTGTGAAACGAATATGGATACAAGAGGAGCGGTTCACGAATGGAAGACCGTAAATTAACCGTTCGCGCTGTAGAGCGTGCACTTGATATATTGCTGTGTTTTACCGCAGATTCGGATCTTGGCCTAACGGAGATTGCCTCCAAAATTGGTCTACATAAAAGCACGGTTCATCGGCTGCTGACTACGTTGGAGGATCGGGGCTTTGTCGTTCGGAATGCCGAAACGGAAAAATATCGACTTGGCTTCCGCATTTGGGAGCTATCCACACATTTGTCCCAAAGTGACGAGCCGGCGGTGTTGTTACAGCCTGCAATGGAAGGACTGCGTGACCGTCTGGGCGAAACGGTCAGCTTGTACTTACGGGACGGCAGCATGCGTATTCGCATACAAGCCGTGCAGAGCAATCAGGCGATCCGCAGGGTTGCGCCTGTGGGTGCGCGTATGCCGCTGGCTGTAGGAGCCTCCAGTAAGGTGCTGGCTGCCTTTATGCCGCCGCAGGAGCTGGAAGCCCTGCTAAGCGGGAATGAATGGCCGCCCTCGGTAGACGCGGAGGTCTATAAAGCCCAGCTGCAGGACATTCGCGAGAAGGGCTATGCGACCAGCTATGAAGAACGGGAGCCAGGGGCCGCTGCTGTGGCAGCACCAATTGTGAACCGGAAGGGACAGGTCACTGCGGCTTTATCTGTATCCGGTCCGGTCAGTCGGCTTGCACCCGAGACGCTACATGACTTTGCTCCGATTTTGATCGAAGCGGCGAAGGAAATGGGGCTTATGCTTCCGTAACAAGAATGAATGCAGTTGAAGCAAGCAAAGTGATTTGATGAGGAGCGTCTTCTTGCTAAATGAAACCTAGAAGGGTTGCCAAAGCCATAAATTTGAAGTAGTCTGATAAGGATGGCGGGATGTCTGTTATGTCCGCCTCATGTGAATAGAAGTATCGCAGTTACTGGGGGAGCCTGTAATGCCGGGCTGAGATGGAATCGTGTAAGATTCCGGACCCTTTGCACCTGATCTGGATCATACCAGCGTAGGGAAGTAATCGGCCATTGAAATGTATACGCAGCTGCTGTCTACGGTGACGCATTGGAATAGGATTATTCCACATGTGCACGGTCTGGATAGCTGCCTCGTTAGATTAGCCGGTTCCCTCGGGAACCGGCTTTTTTGCATAGATCAGCGCCACCCTGGGAATGGTTCCGGATCGGTGTGTCATTTCATCGAAACAGGAGGAATGGACAATGAAGCCGACAGAAGTAGAAGGAACAAAAGGAACAGAATTTAAATCAGCAGAAGTAAGGTTGGCAGGAACAAGGGAAGTTGGGGTAGAGAAGACAAACGGGGAGCAAGCCAGTGGGGTAACGCCCTTTCCAGGGAGCCGTAAGGTATATATTCAAGGCTCGCGGCCGGACATTGCCGTCCCAGAGCGGGAAATTGCTCTTCATCCTACACATACGCCGCAGGGCACGGAGCATCATGAGCCATTGCGTGTGTACGATACGAGCGGTCCCATGACTGACGAAGCCTATCAGGTCGATATCCGTCAGGGCCTGCCTCCATTACGGCGAGCTTGGGCACTGGAACGGGGCGATGTGGAGGCTTACGAGGGACGCGCCGTCAAACCGGAGGATAATGGACTGAAACCTGGCTCCAAACGGGAGACAGTTGAATTTCCCGGCGTGACCAACCGTCCGCTTCGTGCTTCGCAAGGTCGTACAGTGACGCAAATGCATTATGCACGGCAAGGGATCATTACGCCCGAAATGGAATTTGCGGCGATCCGCGAAGGGGTGGAGCCTGAGTTTGTACGGCAGGAATTGGCGGCTGGACGAGCCATTTTGCCTTCGAATATCAATCACCCGGAAAGTGAGCCGATGGTCATTGGGCGTCATTTTCACGTGAAGATCAATGCGAACATTGGTAATTCTGCGGTTACCTCCTCGATTGAGGAGGAAGTGGAGAAAATGACCTGGGCTGTGCGTTGGGGCTCGGATACAGTTATGGACCTATCCACAGGCCGTAATATCCATACCACACGTGAATGGATCATTCGGAATTCTCCTGTACCGATTGGAACTGTGCCGCTGTATCAGGCACTTGAAAAGGTGAACGGCGAAGCAGAAGCGCTGACGTGGGAGTTGTATCGCGATACGCTGATCGAGCAGGCGGAGCAGGGAGTGGACTATTTTACAATTCATGCGGGTGTATTGCTGCGGTATATACCGATGACGGCGAATAGAATGACGGGAATTGTGTCCCGTGGCGGGTCGATCATGGCAGCCTGGTGCCTTGCGCACCATCAGGAGAATTTTTTGTATACACATTTTGAAGAAATCTGCGAAATTATGAAAGCCTATGATGTGGCCTTTTCTCTCGGGGATGGTCTACGTCCAGGTAGTATCTATGATGCGAATGATGAAGCACAGTTTGCAGAGCTGGAAACGTTGGGCGAGCTAACGCAAATCGCATGGAAGCATGATGTTCAGGTCATGATTGAGGGGCCGGGACATGTCCCTATGCATAAAATCAAAGAGAATGTGGATTTACAAATGGAGATTTGTAAGGAAGCTCCTTTCTATACCTTGGGACCGCTCACGACGGATATTGCCCCCGGATATGATCATATTACCTCAGCCATCGGGGCGGCGATGATCGGTTGGTTCGGGACGTCCATGCTGTGCTATGTTACGCCTAAGGAGCATTTGGGTCTTCCGAATAAGGATGATGTCCGTGAGGGTGTCATTACCTACAAAATTGCGGCACATGCTGCCGATCTGGCGAAGGGCCATCCACGGGCGCAGCAGCGGGATGATGCTTTGTCCAAGGCACGCTTTGAGTTCCGCTGGCGGGATCAGTTCAATCTGTCGCTTGATCCCGAGCGGGCCTTGTCCTACCATGATGAAACGCTACCAGCAGAGGGAGCCAAGGAAGCACATTTTTGCTCGATGTGCGGCCCAAAATTTTGTAGTATGCGCATCACGCAGGACATTCGCGCCTATGCAGCGGATAAGGGGCTGAACACCGAAGAAGCAGTGGCCGCTGGGATGCGTGAGAAGGCAGAGCAGTATCGGGATGGCGGTCAGTAAAACGAATGTGTGAGTTTAGGAACGCATGAATCAAAAAAAGCCGTGGTTCTCTACAGTCGATGTAGGAAACTACGGCTTTTTGGCTTATGTAAAGCGAGTCATGCAACCGGATAAACGGCGCCTTATTTTTTACCCATTTTTTCATTCAAAATGTCCTGAAAGCTGAGCTTCTTCTCCGAGCTATCTTCTTTCTTCTGCATACTCACCGCGTTGGCACGTTGGTATTGGTGGTGAAAGGGCATCAGGGTGTGGACGGTTAAGTTCATTGTATTCATGTAGATCATTCCTCCAATTCCATATTGTCAAATTCAGATTGAGTTGCTTAGGACGTCTGTATAGGACTATTTGTATGTACTTGATGTCGCAATGCTATGTAGGTTGCTTGGTTATGTTTCAATCATTATACCCACATTTTTTCAAAGTAAAACGCTTTTGACATAAAACAGGAAGATGGTCATGTGTGTTCAAAATGCCGATTAGGAGGATGGTCGTTTTAGGGGAAAATGTGCCTAGGTCTAAAACAAGGGCTTGAGGCCCGTTTTCTTAGTTTAGTAGTCGGGATTGTGTTTTTTTGTCGAATAACCTTGTAAAAGGAGGGTTTTGCGGACTCCTCAAGTCAGGATTGAGGCAGTCTGGTGGCGAATTAAAGTGTCAAAGTTGTATTGACTTTATGTTTGGTAGTAGATACCATGAACTGGTTGTCAGCGTATTTTGACAACAAGAGTCAGCCAATCGATCTGGCGATTCATCCTTTGAAATGTTAGAGAGAGGATTAGAGCATATATGAAAAAATGTATTGCAGACATCGCATTTATTATTCTGGGTGCGTTTTTTTTCGCGCTAGCTGTTAATCTGTTTGTGATCCCGAATGAGTTTGGTGAGGGAGGTGTTACAGGGGTCACAATCATCCTGTACTACCTGTTTCAGTGGTCTCCCTCGATCGCTAATCTGGTGATTAATGGCTTGCTGCTGATTGTCGGATATAAATTTTTAGACAAGAGAACGACCTTGTACACTATCATTGCGGTCGCTTTTAACTCGCTGTTTTTACATTTAACAGTCAACTGGCGGATTGATTCGCATGAGCCGACGATTAATGCCGTTTTTGCCGGAGTTTTGGTGGGGGTCGGCATTGGCTTAATCGTACGGGTAGGTGGCACAACGGCGGGAACGGTCATTTTAGCTCGGATTGCCAACAAGTATCTGGATTGGAATATCAGTTATGGCCTGCTGTTTTTTGATTTGATTGTCGCATTCTCTTCCTATTTTATTATTGGCCCGGAAAAATTGATGCTAACTATTGTTATTTTGTACGTTGGTACGAAGGTGATGGACTTCATGATCGAAGGACTGAACCCCAAAAAAGCGGTCATGATTATTTCGGAGCACCAAGATAAAATTGCCGAGATGGTCATTACGAAAATGGATCGTGGAGTTACTGTCCTGTCAGGCCACGGTTATTACACTAAAAATCCAAAAGAAGTGCTGTATATCGTCATTAGTAAACAAGAGGTATCGGCGCTTAAAAAGATAGTGAAAGCCATCGACACAGCAGCGTTTATCACCATTCATGACGTGCGGGACGTGTTCGGAGAAGGTTTTCTGGATATTTCGAAGTAACTGGTGGTGTGAAGATAAGGTTATAGGAGAATAGGGTAGGAAGTCGGTCCTGAGGGATCGGCTTTTTTGCTTTGAGATGTTTATTTTAATAATCGAAATAGAGTAGATAGATAATAACTTCTTTTCGAAACAGAAGAAAAGCTATTTTTTGTAAAAAAATATTGTGAATGTGACTTTGATCTCTTATTTTTTTGAAAAATATGCATTATGATTTGACAATAATATATATTTTATTAAAATATATTCATTTTTTATAATGAAGTATTATAAATACACTTACTTCTAAAATCAACTGAGAAACAGTTCCAAGTGAGGTTGTTTTGAGTGGAGAATAACTATGATTTAAAAAAAGAATTTAAAAAGCCGTGGATTCAGATTTCTATTTTATTTATTATATTGCATTTTATAAATTCATTTATTATATTGCCTTCAATGAACCCGCTAAAGCTCCCTTTAGCTTTTTTTATTGTGTCATCAGGAGCGATGATTATCTCTTTTCTTATTGTTGTCTTGTATCCAAAATTCTCGAAACATAGAGAACAATTTTCTGAAAATAATTTGGTTCCATATCGTAAAATATGTTCCAGTGTGTTTGTTGTTCTAAATTTTATTTTTCTTTTTTTAATGTTACTGTATTCAAATGCTATTTACTTCAGTCCCTTAAATATAGTTTTATTGGTTTCAGCGATATCGCACTTAACAGTAGGTATCACATTCACTAAATTAACACCTAACCGTTTAATTGGTTTGAAGTTCCCATGGCTGCTTTCGAATGAAAAGGCATGGAAGAAGACGCATCGTATCTCTGCTTATATTTGGATAGCCTTTGGCTTAATCGGGATCGCTATAGGATTAGGACAAGAAGTTAATGTGTATATGGTGCTCGCTTCTTGTTTACCGACGATGATTAGTTTTGTTACTTCTCTCTTTCTAAGCCATAGGTATAAAAATATAGACTGCTGATATCTGTATAATGCGGATCGATTTAGCATATTAGGGGGATTTCCATGAGAAGTAAATTAAATTTTTCTAATGTATTGTCTTTTCTTATTTCTGTTTTGCCTTTCATTATCTACCTTTTCATGTATCCGAGAATGCCTAGGAATGTAGCAATCCACTACAATTTCAATGATGTGGCTGACCGTTTTGTTGACAAATCCTCCCCTGAGGTATGGTTGTTGTGTGGAATCAGCCTCATATCTTTTATGATTATGCTTATGCTCCAACCCTATTTCAGTCGTCAGTTCAAGAGCGAAGAAGGCTCTGCAATCATGGAAAGCCTGCCTGGTCTCTTCACACTCCTTATAACCCTAGTGTTCTCAGTTCTCGGCATATGTTTCCTTTTAAAGGCTTAAATCATATAAAAAATCCCCTCTCAATGTGCAGTTTCCACTGCATTTGGAGGGGATTTTGTTATTTATACGCTCTTTACTCTTGAATCATTTGACGCAATACGGTTTGCAGAATACCACCGTTGTGGTAGTAGTCGATGTCGACGGTGCTGTCCAAACGAGCAATTACTGGGAATTCGAACTTCGTGCCATCCTCGCGTTTAGCCACAACCGTAAGCTCTTGACCAGGCTTCACGTCATTGTTAATGCCGAGAATGTCGAAGGTTTCACGACCATTGAGGCCCAAGCTGGACCAGCCATAGCCTTCCTGGAATTGCAGAGGCAGTACACCCATGCCGACCAGGTTACTGCGGTGAATCCGCTCGAAGCTTTCGGCAATGACAGCCTTAACGCCCAGCAGAAGCGTACCTTTGGCCGCCCAGTCACGAGAGCTGCCTGTGCCGTATTCCTTACCAGCGATGACGATCAGGTTCTGATCGGCTGCCTGATATTTCATGGACGCATCATAGATGGACATTTCCTCATCCGTTGGCAAGTATTTGGTCACGCCGCCTTCAGTACCTGGAGCCACATTGTTGCGGATACGGATGTTGGCGAATGTACCGCGCATCATGACCTCGTGGTTACCGCGACGGGAGCCGTAGGAGTTGAAATCCTTGCGTTCCACGCCATGCTCCTTCAAGTACAGTCCTGCCGGGCTGGAAGGAGCAATGTTGCCTGCTGGTGAGATATGGTCCGTCGTGACCGAATCATTCAACAGGGCAAGCACACGGGCATTACGGATTTCCTTGATATCCTGCACGCCATCCTGAAGTTTTTCAAAGAATGGTGGATTTTGAATATAAGTTGATTTTTCATCCCATTCATACAGTTCGCCTTCAGGAACCGGAATGGAGTTCCATTTTTCATTGGCAGTAAATACATTTTCATATTTGCGACGGAACATATCCGGGCTGAGAGACAGGCTGATGGCTTCCTTGATTTCCTCGGAAGTGGGCCAAATGTCTTTCAGGTAGACAGGCTGATTGTCCTGATCGTAACCGAGCGGATCATTCACCAAATCAATGTTCACTGTACCTGCCAGCGCATAAGCGACAACCAGTGGCGGTGAGCCGAGATAGTTGGCTTTGACCTGCGCATGCACACGGCCTTCAAAGTTCCGGTTACCGGAAATAACTGCGCCAACCGTTAAATCATGGTCTGTGATAGCTTGACTCACTTCGTCAGGAAGTGGGCCGGAGTTACCGATACAGGTTGCGCAGCCGTAGCCTGCTACATGGAAGCCGAGGGCTTCGAGCGGTCCGATTAATCCCGCTTTTTGCAGGTATTCCGTCACGACGAGGGAGCCTGGCGTCAAGCTTGTTTTAACATAGCCTGGCTTTTTGAGCCCACGCTGCACTGCCTTTTTGGCCAGCAAGCCCGCACCGAGCATAACGCTTGGATTGGAGGTATTCGTGCAGCTTGTGATAGCCGCAATAACGACTGCTCCTGTACCTAACTCGCTGGTGGAGCCGTCCGGATGGGTCAGCGGAATCTTCTGTGCGATTTTTTCATCGCTCAGTCCATAGCCGCCCTTGTCCACTGGGGTACGAATAATGCCTTCAAACGTTTCTTTCATGCGGCCAAGCTCAACACGGTCCTGCGGACGTTTGGGTCCGGCGAGACTCGGTACAACCGAGGCTAGATCCAGCTCAATGGTATCGCTGAACACAGGGTCCGGTGTATCGGATGTGCGGAACATGCCTTGGGCCTTGTAATATTCCTCTACGAGGCTTACTTGCTCATCGGAACGTCCAGTGCTGCGCAGGTAGGCCAGTGTTTCCGCATCGACCGGGAAGAAACCAATCGTTGCGCCGTATTCCGGTGCCATGTTGGCAACTGTCGCACGGTCAGCCAAGCTGATGTTAGCCAGACCAGGCCCGTAAAACTCTACGAATTTGCCGACTACGCCTTTTTTACGCAGCATTTGTGTAACAGTGAGCGCCAGATCGGTGGCGGTAGAGCCTTCCGTCAGACTGCCTGTCAGCTTGAAGCCAATCACATCGGGAGTGACAAAATACAGCGGTTGCCCCAGCATACCCGCCTCTGCCTCAATCCCGCCGACACCCCAGCCAACAACACCAAGGCCGTTAATCATCGTGGTATGGGAGTCTGTTCCTACGAGGGAATCTGGAAAGACGACCGTTTCACCGTCAATGGTTTTGGTAGCCGCAACGGAGGCGAGATATTCCAGATTGACCTGATGGACGATACCTGTGGATGGCGGAACGGCGCGGAAGTTGTTGAACGCCGTTTGCGCCCAGCGCAGAAAACGGTACCGCTCCTCGTTACGTTCAAACTCTACATTAATGTTGTAATCCAGCGCATCACTGGTACCGAAAGCATCGACCATGACCGAGTGGTCGATAACGAGATCGACGGGAACGAGCGGATTGATTTGCTTCGGGTCCCCGCCTGCTTTTTTCACCGTATCACGCATAGCTGCCAAATCGACAACCACGGGGACACCGGTAAAATCCTGTAGCACGATGCGTGCAGGAATGAACGGAATCTCCTTGTTGGTGTCCCGATCCTCAGCCCAGCCTGTCAGCTGCTGTACATGTTCTTCAGTGATGGCGCGTCCGTCAAATTGGCGAACCGCGGCTTCCAGCAACACTTTAATGGAGAAAGGCAGCTTGGCGATACCGCTTTTTCCTTGTTCCTCCAGTGCCTTAAGACTGTAGTAGCGATAAGGCTTCCCGTTAACTTCCAGACTACGGGCGATGGAGAATTGATCTTTTCCTGACATAAGTATTACCTCCTTGAAGTGAATGCTTGGGGGAAAATAGGGATGTCGTTTTTTCGACGTCTTGCCCAGTTGGTTTAAATTGGTTGCGTTCTCAATTACATCTTCAGTGCTTCTTAACGTGTTAGAGGTTGTGATGAATGCAATTTGTTTCATTAGATGAAACGTGATTTCAAAATGATTGCTTTTGGATTAAGTATACCGTTTTCAGACAGTTCCGTAAAGTTTTTTTGGCCTAAATGATGCGTTGCAGATTGGAAAATAAAACGTCCCGCTCCCTCGCGTTTCGATGTTCATACCAAGCTTTAGAGATTCATACTTATAGATAGAGAGCATTTCAGACCAGAGAGGCAAGAAAGGAAGTTATACATCATTCCGGTTATCCCCGGAAAAGGATAGCGGGACGAATATGGAGGGATTGGGATGGGGGAGCGGGAATGGAAACAGGCCCTTTTTGCTTACGTGAATCAATACAATCGCAGTGAAGTGAATGGTGTACCGCAGCCGGATGAGTATCTGGAGGTGGGGCAGCGGATGGAACGAGCAGCACGTGCAGCCAGATTGGAGCAGTGGTACAACGAACGGGATGCTGTTCCCCTACGCAGCGAGACACGCGCCAAGCCGCTACGAATGGTGCAGGATACGCCGGATGAGGCTGTGGTAGATGTACAACTGCATGTCCGACTCTTTTATGAGAAGGGCGGGATGACTCACCGGGAGGATCGGATTGAACGGGAGCGTCTGACGTTCACACGCGAGGGTGAAGCCTGGCAGGTAGCGAGAATTGAGCGAGATCCGGCAGAAAGGAAGCCAGCGGGGGGAGAGGTTCCTTTTGAACAGGCTTCGTTTAATCAGGGAGGGAGTTTGCCGCTGCTGAATCGCGGTGTGCTGGGCTTTGGTACGTCCGCACGTCCCAGCCGATATCGCCGTGAAGAAGCAGCGGCTTATGCAGATCAGTGGTGGGATAGCTTTAACCCAGAGTTTGAAGGTTTTGATGTGGATTGCACCAATTATATCTCGCAATGCCTCTTTGCAGGGGGCGCACCGATCCACTATACTGGTAAAAGAGAATCGGGCTGGTGGTATAAAGGACGGGTCGCCGGACGTGAGCTGTGGAGCTACAGTTGGGCAGTTTCCAACAGTCTGGAGCGGTATTTGGGCTCCAGCTCATGGGGTTTGACTGCTGAGCAGGTGAGTCGACCGGAGCAGCTCATGCTGGGGGACGTCATTTTTTACGATTGGGATGGTGACGGAACCTTTCAGCACAGCACGGTGGTAACGGCCTTTGATGCGGGCGGCATGCCGCTAGTCAATGCGCATACGGTAAGCTCCAGACATCGTTATTGGGACTATAAAAATTCGTATGCGTGGACCGACAACACGGTATATCGCTTTTATCACATCGCCGACTATTTTTAAATGAGATGATGGATAACAGGTATAGTGACGCAAATCAGTCATAATGACGAAAGTAGGAAAGCGGAGGATAGGCATGGCAAATCAAAAATTGACCGTAGGGCTGGTGTACGGTGGCAAATCGGGCGAACATGAGGTTTCGCTGCAAACGGCGTATGCGGTAATGAACGCATTTAACTATGAGAAATACGAGATTATTCCTTTTTATATTACGAAGGCTGGCGATTGGCGTAGAGGGGCGCTATTAAGCGCTCCTCTGGCTTCTGTAGAGCAATTGAAGCTGGAACGTGCAGAGGGCGGTACCAAGGCGGCATTAGATACGTTGTTCGGCAAGCTGTACGGAGAGCAGACGCTGGATGTGCTGTTTCCGTTGCTGCACGGCACCTTTGGCGAGGACGGAACGATTCAGGGTCTGTTCGAAATGGCGGATATGCCTTATGTCGGTGCAGGAGTGTTGGCTTCGGCAGCAGGTATGGATAAAGGCGTCATGAAGAAGCTGTTTGAGCATGCAGGATTGCCGCAAGTGAAATACTGTTATTTTAATAGTACACAGTGGGCCCAAACCAGTCATGATCTGGTACGTAATATGGAAACCGAGCTAGGTTATCCTTGCTTTGTCAAACCGGCCAATCTGGGATCAAGTGTCGGTATTTCCAAAGCCAGCAACCGAGAAGAGCTGGAAAAGGCTGTAGATCTGGCTTTGCAATTTGACCTGAAGGTGATTGTCGAGGAGTACGTCGATGCCCGTGAGATTGAGGTCAGCGTACTTGGCAATGACGAGCCGATTGCCTCGGTACCGGGTGAAATTGTATCGTCGAGTGATTATTATGATTATGCTGCCAAATATACGGATGGCCAATCGGAAATGCTTATTCCGGCACCGTTGGATGAGGAAGTGGCAGATCGTATTCGTGAAGCCGCATTACAAGCATTCCGCGCGCTGGAAGGCTGCGGGATTTCCCGTGCCGATTTCTTCGTCAGACGCTCGGACGGACATATTCTTATTAATGAAGTGAATACGATGCCTGGTTTTACACCGTTCAGTATGTATCCATTATTGTGGAGAGAAACCGGCGTATCCTATGCAAGTCTGCTGGACCGCATGATTGCTCTTGCACTGGAGCGTTATGAGCGCAGGTCCGCATTGCACTACGAGAACTCATAAAAGAAACAAAGGGGAGCTGATCACTCTCCTTTTTGTTCATATATATGGCACTTACTTGAGCATTTCACTAAACCCTTAATGATGAAAGGTGGCGGCTACACATGGGCTTTCAAACTGAATTTAACTCCGTATGCAAATTCAAGAGCGAACAAGAACTTTACGAACTGCTGGAATACGGACGTGGCAAAATGGTTAAATCCGGGCTGCGCGTGTTTCCGACAGGCCAGAAGGTCATCGCTTACAGCGTGGACAACGTGGCAGTAGCCATCGTGCAGATTGTGGGCTGTATCGCCGAAATTAATTTCCAGGGCGATGAAGTGACCGAAGTTGAAATGATCCTCATTCGTAAGCTGAATGATGAGGAATCAAGAATTCAGACCGCATTGGCGGATGAAATGTTTTTTGGAGCACAGCAGCAATCCTAGCTGTTTGCTTCTTGCAATTTGTGCGATAACACCGAATCAGCATGTGCTTTTCCGGGTATGATCAGTAGAAAAGGGTTTTAGGTCACAGAACGAAAGCGGCCTTACCATCTACTGCGAACTACTGAAAGGAAGACACCCTATGATCGTAAGGTTAGGTTATGTAGCCATGTCGGTTACCGTGCAAAATGCATCCCCCTCTAAAACCATGACGATGGCCAGCTTTAACAAGATTGGAGACCGAGAAGCTGCGATCCGCAAGCTAGAACGGATAGCAGCTGAAAATCTCCATAATACATTGAGGCTGCTGCGCCATAATCGCGCGAGTGATATCCAGGTCTATCGTTTCTCATCCAAGCTGATTCCGCTCGCGACCCATCAGGATCTGCGGGATTGGAACCCGTTTCAGGCGCTTGCTGCTGACTTTGCAGAGGTTGGGAACTATGTCAAGGCGAATAGGATGAGGGTATCGTTTCACCCCGATCATTTTACAGTGTTAAGCACTCCCCGTCCTGAGGTGTTGGAGAGCTCCATTAATGACTTGAAGTACCACAAAGCGATGCTGGAGGCCATGGGGCTCGGTGCCGAAGCCAAGAACAACATTCATATTGGTGGTGCATACGGAGATAAGGTGACCTCAGGCCAGCGTTTTGTAGAGCAGGTTAGTGCTCTGGATCTTTCGTTAAGAGAACGGTTGACGCTGGAAAATGATGATAAAACATTCAATGCGGTGGAAACACTGGAAGCTTGCAAAATAACGGGCTTGCCGATGGTTCTCGATATTCATCATCAATGGGTCAATAACGAGGGTGAGAAGCCGTGGGAGCTATGGCCGGACATATTGAATACCTGGAAAGGGGAATTGGCCCAAGCCGGATCTTCTACTGATCATCCATTGCCGCCAAAAATTCATGCCTCCAGTCCCAAAAGTGAAAAAGACCCTCGTGGTCATGCAGACGGTGTTCTGGTGGAGCCGTTGCTGACCTTTCTGCGCAATATTGCTGGATATACGGATCGGATTGATGTCATGCTTGAAGCCAAGCTTAAGGATGAAGCGTTATTCGGATTGATGAATGAACTGCGCCTTCAGGAAGATAATGGGGTCAAAGTGCTGGATGGGGCTTCCGTAGAAATTATGCCTTAGAAAGTAGTATTTTGCGGATAAATCTCTCATTTGGGGAAACTTTATGCAGTTTATTGTGTATACTAGAATGTGTAAACTAGCAAACTTGTACTGAAACAGAGATGGTTAAGAGACTGTGCTGTAGGCCAGCTTCGTAAACCACGTAACAATGATATAGAAAGTAGAGTGAACACGTTGAACGAACATGAAAACGAAAAGGTTCCCTATATCGTATCAGGAAAAAGCTATACTGCCGTGGCTATTAACGCGGCATCCAAAGCCGGGGAATGGATTAAGAGCAGGCTGGGAACTGTTGAACATTTGAATACCAAACAGTCTCCTACGGATCTAGTGACCGAGGTAGATAAAGGTGCAGAACAGATGATTCGCAGACTGATTCTGACCCATTTTCCCGATCATGCGATTTTGGGTGAAGAGGGTGTAGAGCCGGGAGCCGAAGCTTCGGCCCGCGCACTAGAGGCTGCCCGTGAAGAGGAATATTTATGGATTATTGATCCGGTAGATGGCACGACCAATTTTGTACACAGTCTGCCGTATTACAGTGTGTCCATTGCCTTGGCCCATCGTGGAGAGGTGATTGTCGGGGTTATTTATGATCCGTCCCGTGATGAAATGTTTGTAGCGGAAAAAGGAAAAGGCGCATATGTACATGGTAATCGCATGCAAGCCTCAAGAGAAGAAACACTGGGAGATAGTCTGGTGTGCATCGGCTTCCCGCCAGATCGTACGTATGCACAACCGCTAAATATGAAAATCACGCAGGTTCTTACACCTCAGGTACGCGGCATTCGGGCGCTGGGCTCGGCAGCATTGCATCTGGCTTATGTGGCGTCGGGACGGTTATCGGCCTATTGCGAAATTGGTTTGAATGCGTGGGATGTAGCAGCGGGCGCTTTGCTGGTGCAGGAATCAGGCGGTACCATTACCGATACATTGGGCAGACCTTATGACCTGAGTGTACGGCATATTGCAGCTACGAATACAGCTATTCATTCTCAACTTATTCAAGTGCTGAAAGAAGCAGACGCAACCGGGTTATAATTCTACGTAGGGACCATCACCCTAAAGGAGGAAATCGCGATGAGTCAATCCGAAGAATTGGAACGCCAGCTCAGTGAACTGCTGACGGAAGGCGAAATTCGTGAGAATGAGGCCCAAAAGCGGGAACGGCTCAGCCCTAAATATGAGGTGCGGGTTCAGACTCATATCGATCCCATTGTTGAGGAAACGCGTAAATACCGGAGTATGGCACGGGAACTTGATGACCGATACGACGAATATATGAGCAAGGCGGACAAATCGAAACCAACCGATCAACGCTAAGCAAATGCAAATACCTCTTGCCGAATGACCAAGGCATGGGGTATTTTGTATGTTATAAAGGAGGCGACAATCACTGATTACCTACTTTAAAAGCGCTTACAAAAATGCTGGAATCCATCATAAAATGGTACTGCTGATCACGGTGCTTATGCTGGTTAATTTTGCAGTTGTTGCAGTCATACTTAAGTACGTATTTCACATTTATGATAATCAAATGTACAAAAAAACATCCGAAGTACTCAATATTTCTTCAATCGGTATAGAAAATGAGCTGAAGGATGTGGAAAAAGTTACTTTCAAGGTAACAACGGACGAGCAGCTTCAACGTTATTTGCTGCAATTGGAAAAAGAGAAATCCCCTTATGCCAAAATGGTGCTGCGTAAAAAAATAACGAATAGGCTTGTCGCCTTTGCCGGCTCTGAAACCTATGTCTATTCTATGATGGTCATCGACAAAGAGGGACAGGTCATGAGTGCGGGCAACCGCGAAGGTATTCCCCAAGAGCTTCGATCCACCCTGTCGGAGCTGGCAGACGAACATGACGGTTCCAATGCATGGTATGCCGCAGGTCATTCCTCCTTGCTGGCAGCTCGGCAGTTCAAATCCTTTACCGATTCCAATTTTACGCTGAATGGGCTCGGAACGCTTGCGATTCGTGTACGAATTGACCGGATTGTAGCGGACCGTGTGCAAACCTCCGGTCGTGACGGACAACTGATGATTACAGATGGAAGGCGGATGATTTATCCCGAAACACCACTTTTGAGTGAGAGTGATATTCAGGCCGAGCTGGGCCGGAAGCAGCCTTACGGGATTGCGACCTACTCAGGAGGAACCTTTTTCGCTGCTCAAATCAAATCTTCTTATACGGATTGGACGTATTTGCATATGACCCCCTTCGATGATATGTTTCGCAGCATTACGATTATCAAAGAAGTTGTAAGCGCTATTTTTGTCATTATGCTTCTTATCGCATTGGCTCTGGGGGCTAGATTGTCAGGGAGCATTACCAAACCGATCGTTCAATTAATCCAGAACATGCGTAAAATAGAAAAAGGCGATCTCGACCGTTTGGAAGAGGAAGCACTTGGTGCGGTCCCCCTTTCCACACAGGATGAGGTAGGCTTGCTTCATCGAACGTACAAGAAAATGATTCGCCGCATTCGTGAGCTCATTAATGAGAATGTTGCCAAGCAGCTATTACTGCGGGAAACAGAGCTAAAGGCGCTCCAGGCCCAGATTAATCCACATTTTTTATACAATACATTAGAGTCCGTGAACTGGCTCGCCAAGGCCAATAAACAGGACCGGATTTCAGAGATGGTGGAAGCACTTGCTTTTCTACTGCGCAGTGCGGTCAGTTTTGAGGAGCAGCTGATTCCGCTTCGAAAAGAGCTGGATATTGTAAGGAGCTACGTAACGATCCAAAAAACACGTTTTGATGAACGTCTCGTTTTCCATCTGGATATTCCGGAAGAACTGATGGATGCACAAATTCCGAAGCTAACGCTTCAGCCCTTGGTGGAGAATGCCATTCATTATGCGCTGGAGCCGCGAATTGAACCCTGTCAGATTGCTATTATTGCGAGAGAAAGCGAGGGTGCTCTATTTCTGCGAGTTGAAGATGACGGACCGGGAATGACGCCGGATTTCTTGGAAAAGCTGCGAAGCGGGCAGGTTACGACTCGTGGGCAGGGCATTGGACTTACGAATATTCAGGAACGGATTAACCTGACATTTGGTACACCTTGGGGGATAGAGCTGCATAGCGAGTCAGGAACAGGAACGTCGATTCATGTCTGTATTCCATATGTGAAAGGGGATCAGGGTCGTGTACAAGGTGCTACTGGTTGATGATGAGCGTATGATTTTGGAAGGCATATCACAGGTGGTTGATTGGGGGAAAGCGGGCACGAGATTGGTTGGCACGGCACGTAACGGGATTGAGGCTTATGATCAGATTCAAGCCAGCCCACCTGATTTTGTGATTAGCGACATCTCTATGCCAGGACTAGACGGTATCGGACTGGTTGCCAAAACGACGGAGCATTTTCCAGACGTCCGTTTCATTCTGTTGTCTGGCTACAAAGATTTTGATTATGCCTGTCGGGCCATGCAATACGGGGTGAAGCACTACTTGTTGAAGCCATGCAATGAGCGGCAAATTCATGAGGCTCTGACCGAGTTGGGACAGGAGCGGGAGGAGCAGGAAGAACGCAAGCAGTTTGTAAACCGGATGAAGCTAGATTTTCAGCGTATGCTGCCTCATGTGAAGGAACACTTTTTGAAGGAGTTTATTTCCTATAAAACTTACGGTAGCCGCGATATCGCATTTTATGAGCGGTTATTCGGAATTGAATTGCAAGATAAGCAGGTTCGAATGCTGCTGCTGCGGGTGGAGGAATCCCATGAGCCGGAGCATCTGTTTGCATTGCAAAATATAGCGGCAGATTTGATGGATGATGTCTTGCTCAGTACGACCATGCAGGGGCAATTGCTCATCGTGCTGGAAAGCGAGGATGATACGTCACGGTTTATGAAACAGATTGAAGCGGTACGTGCGACATTTCATCGCTTTTACAAACTGGAGGTAACGGTCGCAGTTAGTGAGTCGGATAGTATGCAGCATTCACGGGGGATGTACCGGGAGACACTGCATTGTATGAATCACCGTTTTTACACCGGGGAGGGCAGTCTGATTACGAAAGAGGATTTAGCGACTGAGGATACCCGGGAGATGGCAGATTTGGAGCTGGACGAGGAAAAGTTCGGTCTGCTGATCAAGGCTGGAAATACGGTGGAGGTTGCACAGGAAGTGGATCGGTTATTCGGTATTTTGTCCCGGATGAAGCTGGAAATCTCTGTGACCCGCTCTTATGTGCTTCAGCTCTATGCCGCTATGATCCGTATATGCCCTGAAGAAGAGCGTGCGGCGTTTACGAGCCGAATGGTGGTGCTGGCAGAGCAAAAAACGCTGGCATGTCTCAAATCTTTTGTACAGGAAGCTGCCGAACGAATGACCGCAATCTATTATAAAAGTAATGTGTATCGCCAATCTTCTACCGTTGATAAAATGATCACTATTATTGAGCAAAACTACAGAAAATCCGATTTGTCGCTGAACGGAGTGGCAGGCCAAATGCTGTATATGAATTCCGACTACTTAGGGAAGATTTTCAAAAAGGTGACTGGGGAAAACTTCTCACACTACGTCAATCGTTATCGGATCGAACGTGCGGCTGAGCATATTCGAGAGACAGGAGATGTAAAGGTGTTTGAGCTGGCCGAATGGTTCGGCTTTGGCGGGAACGCGCAATATTTTAGCCAGGTGTTCAAAAAATGGGCAGGTATGACGCCTTCCGAGTACATTAAATCACACGAGAGGGGATGAGCTGATGGAGTCCCACTGTTTTTTAAACCCAGGAAACCTGATTTGTGTATTCCAATGCTTCTCAGCTTTTGGGAAAATAACAACAGGAGCTAATGTAAACGCTATCAAAAATGCGTAAATACGTTGTCACTTGTAATTTGGCTCCTTTCTAGAACAGCGAAAAGGGGAGAGATAGGTGGGCAAAAAGGGATGGTTTCTGATTATAGCTATGCTGCTCGTTTTGACGACAGCATGTAGCGGAGCGGACGGCGGCGGCAATTCGGGCACAAGTGCAGACGGGAAAGTAAAGTTACGTATCGCTTGGTGGGGATCGGATACGCGTCATGAATACACGCAGAAGGTCGTTGATTTGTATAAGCAGAAAAATCCTAATGTAACGATCGATGTGGAATATGCCTCTTTTGATGACTATTGGAAAAAGCTCGCCCCACAGGCTGCGGCTAATCAGTTACCGGATATCGTGCAAATGGACATTTCGTACATTAGCCAATATGCAAAAAATGGTCAACTGGAGGATCTCGCGCCTTACTTAAATCAAAAAATTCAGGTCGCTGACGTGAACGAAAATGTACTCAGTACCGGCGTAATAGCAGGAAAGCAATATGGTATTCCAACAGGTGTCAATGTTCTGGGTTTCCAGTATGATCCGGCGCTGCTCAAAAAAGCGGGCATAGACAAAATTCCTGACAACTGGACATGGGATCAATACAAAGAAATGGCTTTAAAGGCAGCTTCCAATAAAGTATACTTTGACAGCTCAATGGCTGCCGATATTTTCTTCCACTATTATTTGCGTACGCAAGGAAAGACTCTCTACAATGCGGAAGGGACAGGATTGGGGTATGACGATGATAAGCTGTTTGTTGACTTCTTCAGCGGATTGGCTGATCTGATTAAGAAGGGAGCGACCCCGCCTCCTGAAATTATGAACCAGACCAAGGGGATTCTTGAGGAATCCGATATCGTAAAAGGAACAGGCATCGGTATTTGGCAGTGGTCCAATCAGTATGTAGGTTTACAGCAGGTTGTTAACCGCCCCATGGCACTGGCACCAATGTTTGGGCCGAATATGGAAAAAGGCGTATACATGCAGCCTACGATGTACTGGACGGTTGCTTCCCGTTCACAGGTGAAGGATGAGGCCGCAAAGTTTATTGATTTCTGGATGAATGATGTGGAAGCGAATAAATTGATTAAAGGCGAACGTGGCGTACCGATTTCCTCCAAAATCAAGGAAGCTGTTGCGCCAGAGTTAAGCGAGCCTACGAAGCAGGTGTTTGAATTTGTAGCTTCCATGGAGCCGAAGGCTTCTCCAATGAGCCCGCCGCCGCCAGTCGGATCGCCGGAAGTGATTGCGACTCTGACCGATTATATTGAGCAGGTCAATTTTGGACAGATGACACCAGAAGACGCAGCGGCCAAATTCCGGGCTGATGCGAATACTATCCTTGCGAATAACAAGCAATAATGAGCGCAATGTGACCTTTAGGATATCTGACACTGTTTTAGCATAAGATCGATATGATCGAAGGAACGTTTCGTTAAGTTAACCGTGCGTAGTCCAAAGCATGATTGCGCACGGTTGATTCGACGAACCAACTGCATAAGCACCCTTTGCAGACATCACAATATTATTCACATAACAACGAATTATTAATATTATAAAGTTTTGCTAATTCTTTAAAATGCAACAGAAGGGAGGCTTGATGAGCTTGCGAAATCATCAGAGCTTGAAAGCCAATATGACCGGATATGCGTTTATCAGCCCGTTTATTGTGGGCTTTCTGGCGTTTACGTTAATTCCAATGTTTATTTCGCTGTATCTGTCCTTTACCACCTACAACCTGTTCACCCCGCCCAAATGGATTGGTCTGGGTAACTTCGAAAAAATGTTCACAGGCGACCCGAAATACTGGAATTCGATCAGGGTCACGTTTACGTATGTATTGGTCGGTGTACCGTTGCGACTGATTTTCGCGCTGTTTGTGGCTATGATTTTGAATACCAAGTCGCGTATGGTCGGCACCTATCGGACAATGTACTATCTGCCGTCGATTATCGGAGGTAGCGTTGCGGTATCCATTATGTGGCGGAACATTTTCAGTAATAACGGCATAGTGAACAGCCTGCTTTCGACCTTAGGGGCGACTCCGGTGAAGTGGTTTGGTGATCCGGATGCTTCGCTTACGATGCTAATCACCTTGTCCGTATGGCAATTTGGCTCCTCCATGCTGATTTTTCTGGCAGGTTTGAAGAACATTCCTGTTGAATTGTACGAGGCGTCCAGTGTAGATGGCGCTAAGCCAGTACGAAAATTTTTCAGTATTACGCTGCCGTTGCTTAGCCCCATTATTCTATTTAATCTGATTATGCAGACGATCAGTGCCTTTATGACCTTCGTCCCGGCTTATGTTATTTCTAAGGGCGAAGGAGGCCCGATGGATGGAACGATGCTGCATTCACTGTATCTGTTCCGGCAGGCGTTTATGTTCAGCAATATGGGATATGCGGCAGCCATGGCTTGGGTCATGCTCATTATGATTGGGATACTGACAGCGATTTTATTTATAACCTCCAGATACTGGGTATTTTATGAAACGGAAAAGGGGCGCTGATACCGATGGCATGGAAAACGGTCAAATGGCCAATTTATCACATACTGGTTGCTGCACTGGCGCTCCTGATGCTGTATCCCGTGTTTTGGATGCTGTTCAGCTCGTTTAAAGAAAGTCGGACGATATTCGTCACGGCATCCTCGCTTTTCCCTACAGAATGGATCTGGCAAAACTATGTAACAGGCTGGAAAGGAACGACTGGCTACAACTTTGGCACGTACATTCTGAACTCGCTCACGATCGTGGTGATTTCAACGATTGGAGCCGTGCTTTCCTCCTCATTGATCGCATTTGGCTTTGCGCGCTTGAAATTCAAAGGACGTAACTTGTGGTTTGCTTTGATGATGGTGACGCTTATGCTACCAGGGGATGTGGTACTGGTACCGCAATATATTATTTTCACCAAGCTCGGTTGGATCAATACGATCTTACCGTTGGTGGTACCCTCCTTTTTCGGGATGCCGTTCTTCATCTTTCTGATGGTGCAGTTTATACGAACGATTCCAGGAGAGTTGGATGAAGCGGCGACGATTGATGGATGCGGCAAGTTCCGGCTGTATTTTAGAATTATTTTACCCTTACTCAAGTCGTCGTTGGCTACAGCGGCAATCTTCTCTTTCTACTGGAAGTGGGAGGATTTGCTAGGTCCGGTACTGTATCTGAATTCGCCGGAGAAATATACCGTATCTATTGCACTCAAGATGTTCCTCGACAGCGAGTCGGCTTCCAACTGGGGAGGAATGTTCGCGATGTCTATCCTAAGCCTGCTTCCAGTTATCGCTGTATTCTTCGCATTCCAGAAGCAAATTGTAGAAGGAATGAGTACAAGTGGTTTGAAGGGATAAGATCCAAAATCCATAGCGTGAGGATATGAGGCTTACGAGTGGAAATGGAAGGTATCCGGGTTTATACAATTGAATGGTTGGGATTTGAGGGCGATGGCTGAGAGGTGAGTAAATTGTGGAAGTTTGATTTTGGTCCGGGGGAACCTGCGGATGGCTACAAGGGAGTGTCTCCGGATTGCGTATATACAACTGAACAGGGCTATGGCTTCGAGACTACGGAGCATGTGTACGGTCGAAAAAGGCAGTGTGCAGCTAAGGATGCACGCACGCAGCTACGAAGCAGCTTTTGTATTCCACTGAACGCTGCATTTGTTGCAGATGTGCCAGACGGGATGTATCTCGTCACTATACTGGTCGGCGATTCGCAGGCGGAAACGCTCACGCGACTCAAGGCTGGTGAAGGCAAGCACATGCTTCCCCCGGTACAGACGCTGCCGGGCCAGTTCACCGAAGCCCTGTTTGCGGTGCCAGTCCGGGGTGGCAAGCTGCGCCTCACCGTATCAGGCACCGCGCCACGGCTCAATGCGCTGGAGATTGCGCCAGCGCCACAGACCCTCCGGCTATTCCTAGCCGGAGATTCCACGGTTACGGATCAGGACGCATCCGGTTATCCGTATACTGGCTGGGGCCAGGCTTTGCCCGCCCTGTTCAAGCATGATGTCTGCGTGGATAATCATGCCGTATCGGGAAGAAGCTCCAAAAGCTTTGTGGACGAAGGACGGCTGGGTGCCATTTTGGGCGAAATAAAGGCAGGAGACTTCCTGTTCATCCAGTTCGGCCATAATGATCAGAAGCCTGACCCGGAGCGGGCTACAGAGCCTTTTACAACCTACAAGGAGCGTCTTCGCCTCTACATCGACGGCGCAAGAAGCCATGGGGCAACCCCGGTACTGGTCACGCCCGTACATCGTCGCTATTTTAATGAGGATGGTACGCTATCTGACACACATGGTGACTATGTAACAGCGGTTCGTGAGCTGGCGGAAGAAGCGAATGTACCGTTGATTGATTTGTCTGCCCGCACGCAGGAGCTATATGAGCAGCTGGGCCCAGAAGAGAGTAAAGAGCTTTTTATGTGGCTGCTGCCTGGTGAATACATGAACTTTTCCGGCGGCTTAGAGGATAACACACATTTTCATGAGAATGGCGCGGTTCGTATTGCAGACATGGTGGTGGATGCTGTGAGGGAGCTGGATCTGCAACCGCTACGCATGTATTTACGTTGAAGGACGACCTAATCATATACGGGCGTCAAGGAGGTAACTCACGTGAAACTTACCAAAGGGGGAGACGTGGAAATGCCTGCATTGATATTTGATGAAGAACAGGTTAAGCAGGTGATCGACCGGGTAGTAGAACGCACATTTCAAATGCACTACAGCTGGGATTGGCCGGGTGGAGTAGCCTTTTACGGAGTATGCGAAGCGTATGAAGCGACAGGGAACGAAAAGTATTTGATCCAGCTGAAAGAATGGGTTGACGAAAATATCGAGGATGGGCTTCCATCTCTCTCGGTGAACGGCGTTTCTGTCGGGCACTGTTTGTTGACGCTTCATCAGGCTACAGGTGAGCAAAAATACCTTGATATTGCCATCGAGATGGCAGAATTTTTGGCCAAAAAAGCGGAGCGGTTTGCCGACGGCATTTTCCAGCATACGGTAAACTCACTTCACGATGTATTTCCGCAGCAAGCATGGGTGGATACGATGTTTATGGCCGGTTATTATTTGCTGCGCATCGGTCATCTGTTGGGCAACAAGGAGTATTGGGAGGATGGGGTTCGTCAATATCACGGGCACGAAGAATTTTTGCAGGACCCGGATACGAATCTGTATTATCACGGCTGGGATCATGCAAATCAAAGCCGGATGTCAGGAATATATTGGGCGCGTGGCAATTCATGGGCAGCTCTCACGATGGCAAAAGCGCTGAAATTTGTGGAGGTGCAGCATCCATCTTATATGATCATCGATGGCTCGCTGCGTGACCAGCTCAATGCACTGGTGCGGCTGCAATCCCCCGAAGGGCTGTGGCATACGGTGCTGAACGATGATACCTCTTATCTGGAAACCTCGGGCTCGGCAGGAATCGCGACTGCCTTGCTTATGCAAGGGCGGTTGTTTAACAAATACACACAAAAGGCGATCGATGGTATTCTTTCCTGCATTAAGGAGGACGGCACAGTAACGGGGGTATCCGCTGGAACTGCTGTGATGAACGATATTGACGGCTATCGAAACGTCCCCTACAAACGCATTCAGGGCTGGGGTCAGGGATTGGCGCTTGCTTTTCTGGCGCAAGTGTTGCGTACCAAGGAAAATCCGTACGGCTAGAAGAAGGGGCAAATCGCCAAAAAGTATTATGGGTAAAGGAGGCTAATAGTATGGGAGAAGCTGAACTTTCTCAGGAAAAGGCTACTAATCAGCCGCGAGGCAGCCTGTTCTGGGTCATCCCAGATGGGTATATTCCACCGGAAAGTCGGGGAGAGCTGCTCAGTCATGAGAGTATATGCGTGCTGAATTGTGGGAGCCGTGTGGCAAATCTGAGTATAGACATCTATTTTGAAGACCGCGAGCCATTGGAGGGATTGATCGAGGTGGTGGAAGGAAGACGAACCCGTCATATCCGAACAGCCTCGTTGGAGAAATCCGGCGAACGGATTCCCACAGGCATTCCTTACGCAATTACGGTCACTAGCGATGTGCCCATCATCGTACAATATAGCAGATTGGACACGACACAGCCGGAATTGGCGTTAATGAGTGTCATGGCGTACCCTATTTAATCCGACGAAGACTAAGAAGTGAAAAAAGAAATCTCCCGGCTGGAATTGTGCAGCTGGGAGATTTCTTTTTTTGCAGGCAATGAGTGTTTATTTTTAGCCCGTTTTTTGTGATTTTGCCGAAGTTGTTTTGATCGGCGTGAAGTTTTTTCGCCCTCCAAAATTGGTACCCAGCACGCCGATAATGATCATCACAGCCCCAACAATGTGATAGTAGGCGAGCTGCTCCTTCAAAATGTAAGCACCGGCAATCATGGAAATGAGGGTGGATAAATTACCGATCACACTCATTTTGGAGGCTTCGATCCACTTCAAGGCAAAGCTCGATAACAGTGAGGTGACGAGGGTAGACAGAATGCCCAGATAAATCAGTGCCATCCAATAACCAGGCTTCACCAGTGGAGCGGTATAGGCGCTCATGGAGCCGTCTATGGCATGATATCCCAGTGCCACCACGTTAAAAACGATACATCCCAAAATAGAGGTAACGTAGGTCAATTCCATGGGGCTGTACTTTTGTGTTAAGGGCCGTGCCAGTACATTATAACCGGATAGGCATATCGCAGAGAGCACGAGCAGAAGAATACCGCCATAGCTATTGGACGCTAGCGGTGCTCCGCTTTTCATTACAAATATAAAAACCACACCAAAGACAGAGAGCAGTAAGGAAATCTTTTGGACTACTGTTGTACGCTCTTTAATAAAATAAGAAGCTAACAGCAACGTAAAGATGGGAACGGTTGCTTGAATAATTCCACCTTCCGATGAAGAAGTGCTCATCAGCCCGAAGGCTTGCAGTGGAAAATACACTAATGGCGAGAGCAGCGCCAGTGGTAAAATGCGCAGAATGTCACGCAATTTGATGTTGAGCTTAATCCAACCAAGCAGCACTGGAACGGTCAAAGCGATAAAAGACAGCGCAAAGCGGTGGGCGATCACATCCAGCGGGCTCGCCTCTGTGACCGTCAATTTTACAAATAAAAATGAAAATCCAAGTATAGCTGCATAGCTGAGAGCTGCCAGATAGGCGGCTCCATTTCTGGAACGACTGTGCATAATAAACCTCCGTAATCATGACCTTAACCTGTTGTTCTCTCAATATACCCGGAGGGCATAACATGATACAATCCATAAAATCTACAACTGTACGGGTACAGTTATAAAATAAAAAAAGCCGGAACGAAGTCCCAGAGGTCGAATACCCTTCCCTAAGACTACTTCCAGCTCTTATTAAAATTCATATTCTATCACTTACTGCTGGGTTTACTTCCCTTGTGACATCGCACGGAACGAATCGTCCGCCGCTTCCAGCGTAGCATCTACATCTTCGTCCGTATGCGCTGTTGTGAGGAACCAGGCTTCGTACTTGGATGGTGCCAGATGAATACCGCGATCCAGCATGTGACGGAAGAAGGATGCAAACGCTTCGCTATCCGTATCCTGCGCCTGCGCGTAGTTCGTGATCGGATGATCACAGAAATGCGTCGAGAACGCTCCACGAATACGGTTGATCGTCAATGGCACGCCATAGCGTTCGGCAGAGGACTGAATACCGTCCGTCAGCCTCACAGCCAGACGTTCCATCTCTTCATACACGCCTTCTCCTTGAAGGACTTCAAGGCAGGCGATGCCTGACGAGATGGACGCCGGGTTGCCTGCCATCGTACCCGCCTGATAAGCCGGGCCGAGTGGGGCAACCTGCTCCATGATCTGTTTGCTGCCACCGTAGGCACCAATTGGCAGACCACCACCCATGATTTTGCCCAGCGCGGTCAAATCTGGCTGAATCGCATCATGGTTGTCCAAACCTGCATACGTTTGGGTAGAGCCGAAGTGGAATCGGAATGCGGTAATGACCTCGTCATAAATGACGAGTGAGCCGTTCGCACGCGCCATGGAGCACAACCCTTCCAAATAACCGGGCTGCGGCATGACCATGCCGAAATTACCGACAATGGGCTCGACCATGACTGCCGCCACATCGTCGCTCCAGCGCTCCAAAGCTTGGCGCAACGCGTCGAGGTCATTGAATGGCACAGTAATGACCTCGCTCGCAATGTTGGTTGTAATGCCTGCACTGTCAGGTATGCCCAGCGTGGAGGGTCCGGAGCCAGCAGCTACAAGTACCAGATCCGAGTGACCATGGTAGCAGCCGGCAAATTTGATGATCTTGTTCCGCCCAGTATAAGCCCGTGCCACACGAATCGTCGTCATGACTGCTTCTGTGCCGGAATTCACAAACCGGACCTTGTCCATAGAAGGAATGGCTTCCTTCAGCATCTTGGCCAGTTTGATTTCCAATACCGTTGAGGTTCCGTATAATACGCCGTTCGCGGCCGCTTCGCTGATCGCCTTGGTAATATGGGGGTGAGCATGTCCGGTAATAATAGGGCCGTAGGCCGCCAAATAATCGATATACCGATTATCATCCTCGTCCCAGAAATGAGCGCCTTGAGCGCGTTTCATGAATACTGGAGCACCGCCGCCCACAGCTTTAAAGGAACGTGAAGGGCTGTTAACGCCCCCGACAATATGCTCCAGGGCTTCTTTATATAGTGCTTCGGAGTTTTCCCGTTTCATCATCAAAAACTTCCTTTCCGTTCATTAAAATAGGGTATACACACGCCAAAGGGCAGCGTTCACGGCTGCCCCTGCATACATCATTATAGCTCTTTTTGACCTGTCTTTGTTGTTGATTGTTTGGAAGCATTCTCATCACTGGCTTTACTGCCCCCTGTAAAAGAAGCTTTATCCGTCTTGGTAGACGATGCACTGTCTGGCTGTTTTGTTTCGGTCTGATCCTTATTTTGTTCCTGTGTTTGTGTGGGTGGATTATTAAAAATATCCTGCACATACGTTTTCAGTTCTTCCGGATCGCGGACAGTAAGAACTGCCGCGCCGCCCACATTCTCTTCTCCGAGCATCTTCATCGGTGGAACCTGTTCGCTGCCTGCGAAGTTGCTTTGGTACCCCACATTCGCCAGCTTCCACATATCGTTAACACTGAGATTCGTGTCAATGAACGGGTTAACCTGCTCTAAAATGTTCGGCAGGTTGGCGATGGAAGTCGTGGTCTGCATTTTCTGGGCTACGGCCTCCAAAAATGCGCGTTGCCGTCCTGATCGGGAGAAGTCGGACATCGCATCGTGGCGGAACCGCACATATTGAAGCGCCGTGTTGCCATCCAGATGCTGCATACCCTTTTTCAAATCAATGTCGTACTGATGTTTATCTGCATTACTTGTATAATGCATATCCTTTTCCACTTCAAAATCAATCCCGCCTACGGCATCCACCAGTTTGATAAAACCCTGGAAATCCGTGTACACATAATATTGCACCGGAATGCCTAACAGATCGCCAGCCGTCTTCATGGCTGTGTTGGGTCCGTGAGTAATGGCGGTATTAATTCGATTTTTTCCGTAACCGGGAATATCCACGTACGTATCACGCAAAATAGAGAACAGGTGGATTTTTTTCTTGACGGGGTCCAGTGACACGACCATCATGCTGTCTGATCGGGGGACTTCCCCTTTCTGGATACCGCGCCCATCGACACCCATTAGCAAAATATTGACCATATCGGTACCTTCCCACTTGGGCGGTTCTGGCGTACGAACCTGATCGACCTGCTTTACATTTTTGAAGGGGGAGTTAGCACCCTCTTTATGCAGATTATCCAGCTGATTATAAATAGATGTAAAATAGTACACGGCAAAGCCGACAATCGCGACGATTACCACGGCTAGAACCGACCATATCGTCCTTTTGGTTCTGCTTGTCATGGATGCTCTCCCTTTCGCTTTTCAGTTCATTACATTATAATTTCTTTTTGGAGCACAATCAATTTAACTATGGATTTTACAAATCCTGATTGAGAGGTATAACATGCTGGCAATAGATGTGCAGGATCTGCGCAAAACATTTAAGGTTCAAAAAAATCGCGAGGGCTTAAAAGGCGCCTTCCTTGATTTATTTGCCCGCGAATACAACGAGGTAGCCGCGGTCAAAGATATATCTTTCCGTATTCCGCAAGGAGAAATATGCGGTTATATCGGTGAGAATGGCGCCGGAAAGTCCACCACGATTAAGATGCTGACAGGCATTCTCGTGCCGACATCGGGACATCTCAAGGTGGGCGGTTATGTCCCCTATGAGGAACGTGAGAAATTTGTAGGCAACATTGGTGTTGTTTTCGGTCAGCGCAGCCAGCTTTGGTGGGACATCGGTGTGATCGAGTCTTTTCAACTACTGCGGAAAGTATATCAGGTTCCGGCTACTGACTTCAAACGCAGGCTGGATGAGCTGGTGGAGAGACTGCAATTGCAGGATCTGCTAAGCCGCCCGGTACGCAAGCTTAGTCTCGGGCAACGGATGCGCTGTGAGTTGGTAGCAGCCTTGCTGCACAATCCGTCTATTGTTTTTCTGGACGAGCCGACCATTGGGCTTGACATTATGGTGAAGTCCGAAATCCGCGAGTTTCTGAAGGACATGAACCGGGATCACGGTACGACTATTTTGCTGACGACCCATGATTTGCAGGATATTGAAGCGCTGTGCTCGCGCGTCATTATGCTGGATGATGGGAATATCATTTATGATGGTGGTCTTGAGGATCTGAAGGCGCGTTGGGGTACAGGTCGAGAAGTACGGTTCCAGTTCGGCACATCGACCCAATTGGAGCAATTACAGGCATGGACTGCTGATATGCCATTGGCTTGGACGGTGGATAATGATTTGGCTGCCAAGGTATGGATTCCTCTTCATATTAATGTATCGGATGTGCTCGCTTGCGTAGTCGGTCGCACGGACATTACGGATATCAAAATCATTGAAACCAACACGGATGATATCGTCCGCAGTATCTATCAGTCTGGCTCGGCGGAACGCCAGGGCAATCCGGTAGTGGAGGCCAAAGTTCATGCTTAGCGTATACACCGATTTTATTCGTATTCGATTTCTCACGATGCTGGCTTATCGTGTGAACTATTATTCAGGAATCCTTATTTATTGCATGAATATTGGCGTGTATTATTTCACATACAAAGCGATATATGGCGATGCGGGTAGCATTGGAGGCTTTACCGCTGCTCAGATGACGACGTATGTAGCCGTATCGTGGATGGCGAGAGCCTTTTATTTTAACAATCTGGATCGTGAGATATCGACGGATATTCGTGATGGAAGCATTGCAATTCAGATGATCCGACCTTATAACTATGTACTTGTTAAATTTATGCAAGGACTCGGCGAGGGAATGTTCCGTTTTCTGTTGTTTATGATTCCAGGTATGGCGATTGCGTTGCTGCTATTTCCGGTGAAACTTCCCACGGATCCGGTAGCCTGGGTTGGTTTTCTGGTCATGCTGTTTTTCAGCTTTATGATCAACACTCAGATCAATATTATTACGGGATTAACGGCCTTTTTTATCGAAAATAATGAGGGCATGATGCGTATGAAGCGCGTAGTTGTAGATCTGTTTTCTGGATTGATTTTGCCAATTAGTTTGTTCCCAGGCTGGCTGGCGACAATCGCCCAATGGATGCCGTTTCAGGCAATTACCTATTTGCCGGGCTCTGTATTTACGGGACGTGTAAAAGGCGTTGGCATTTGGAATGTACTGGGTATCCAAATCATTTGGCTGGTCGTTCTGCTCGTGCCGATGATCATCATTTGGCGACTGGCGCGCAGACGTCTGTTCGTGCAGGGAGGGTAAGCCGATGATGTACTATTTGGGTCTCATTAGCGAATATTTAAAAAATTACATGAAGTCACGGCTCACCTATCGGGCCGACTTTTGGGTAGAAGTTATTTCAGATCTGTTGTTTCAGGCCACGAATCTTATTTTTATCCTGGTTATTTTTATGCACACAGACAGTTTGGGTGGCTGGAGTGAAAATGAAGTCGTGTTCGTTTATGGATTTTTTATGGTTCCTTACGGACTATTCAGCTGTTTCGTCAACCTTTGGAACTTTAGCGAGCGTTATATTGTAAAAGGTGAACTCGACCGGGTAATGACCCGTCCTGCGTATAATCTGTTCCAGATTTTCCTTGAAAATGTGGACCCGCCCGCACTGGTCGGCTCAGTGATCGGTCTGATTATTATGGGGATCAGCGGGGCACAGATGGACTTGGCTATGGAGTGGTGGTTCATACCGGCGCTGATCATTTTGAGCCTAAGTGCCGTGGCGATCTATACGGGGATATACACCATATTGACTTCCCTTTCGTTTTTTTCGGATGCGCCGACAGGAATTATTCCGCTCATGTACAATATTCAGGGCTACGGACGTTATCCAGTAACGATCTATAACCGAGCCATTCAGGTTGTGCTGACTTGGATACTACCGTTTGCTTTTGTTGGCGTATATCCAGCCTCCCTGTTCCTTCACCGAGAGGACATGCGCCATATGGCGCTCTTAACTCCTGTGATGGGAATTGTCTTTCTGACCTTGGGCTTACTGGCATGGAACTGGGGAATTCGCCGCTACAGAGGGGCAGGCTCATAGGTCAGGTTATATAAGAACCCCCACAAGATAGGAGATGATGAGATGTCCGCGGCATTTACCGTTATTGGACAAGCGGCACCGGATTTTGAATTGCCTGGCAGTGAGGGAAAGCATGTTAAGCTGTCAGATTATCGAGGCAGTAGGGTGTTGATATATTTCTATCCCAAGGACTTGACCTCTAGCTGCTCGACACAGGCTTGTGATTTTCGGGATAAACATACGGAGTTTGAAGGTTTGAACACGGTGATTCTGGGGATAAGCCCTGATCCACTCAAGCAGCATGACAAGTTTATTGCCAAGTACGGACTCCCTTTTCAGTTGTTATCTGATGAAGAGCATCAGGTCGCTGAGACGTATGGTGTATGGCAGCAAAAACAGATGTACGGCAAGCAGTACATGGGCATTGTTCGGTCTACGTTCCTTATTGATGAAAATGGTATCTTAGTTCACGAATGGCGTGGTTTAAGAGTAAAAGGGCACATTGATGCTGCGCTGGCATACATTCAGGATATGGCGTAAGTGAAGAACAAAAAAACCTTTTGGAATCGGATTATGCTTCTTTAAGCATCGGTTTCAAAAGGTTTTTGTTAATTTTTGGATACGTCCTGTCGATGCTTCCACTTTTGCTTGCAGAAATAAACACCCCATAAAACAAGCGGAATGATCAAGCCGTTTGTATAATGCCAGGTAGACATGGGATAAACAAGAGTTCTTACATAATAAAACACATTTGGGGTTATCAAAATGGTCATACCAAACACAAGCGCTCCTGCGGGGATGACAAAGGGGCGGATATTAGAAATTCGGAATAGCTGGGTTGTTCCGAAAGTAAACGCGTAAAAGAAAAGGACACCTTTGAAATAGGCAGCAAGTGCCCAGGTTAAAGTTACTAACGATTCGACTCGTGTAATATAATTGAGCTCGTTAATCTTTGTTGTGAGAGCAGAAGAAATGTATGGACTATAATTGGTCACAAAGGGACCAACGACAAGGAGAGAGAGAAGCAGAAACACGCTAATCAGGAATCCGCCTATAAGAGAGGCGAGCAACATGTCCTTTTTAAAATGGGCTTTTTTGTTTACATAAGGAAAAACCATGAGCATAATAGACATTTCGGCAAAAGGCATAGCCACGCCTGGAACCATTCCTTTAGCAACAGGAGCTAACCCGTTTTCCAAAACAGGCCGTACATTAGAAAGCTGAATTTGTGGCAGGAGTGCAAGGATCAGACCGGAGAAGATTAATATATATGCTGGTAATAGCATCTCGCTAACACGACCGAAAACTTCAATTCCCATTAGCGCAGTAAGCACCATTAGGGAAATTCCCATAACGAGCATGACATGCAGAGGGGTTTGTACAAATAACTGGGTAGTCAGGTAATCGCCTACCTCTCTAGCAATAAGAGCGGTGTTCATTAAAAAATAAAACAAATACCAGCAGGAGACAATGGTTCCGAATACAGGCCCGAAAATTTTACGGATCGCTTCAATAAGTGTAAGGCCCGGGTAGAGTTCATGGACACGAAGGAGCACGTAAATAATAATTAAACCTAACGGTATGGACAGTATAGAGCTGATCCAGGCATCCTGATGAGCAATATGCGTAATCATAGTCGGATAAATTAAGAGCATATCCCCGATTAAACACATAAACATAAGGACAGTCACTTGCCGAACACTGATACGTTCTTTTTTTGACATTTGTGGCTGCCTCCCTTCTAAAAGCCAAATACATGTGAAATAAAAGCGTTAACAGGGTTATAGATGATCTCTATCAGAATCAGCGGACTTGGCGTAACCTCTAATTTGGCAGCAAGAATACTAAGCCATGTGCCTAATCCGAGCATAACGATGTACACGAACATATCCTTAAAGCGATGCTTTCGGTACAAGCCTGGCAAATCTTTGGCAGCGATGGCTAAGCCGATACAGATAATGATAGTGGTAATCAGCATGTCGATGCTCCTTCCTTTGAGGGTGAGGCTCAACCAGATCCCAGGCTATGATTGCCTTTCGATCTCAACTTGTATACGACAAGCAGCAGTAAAGGCAGGACAACGGAATCCGTCAAATCCCAATAAATCCAAGCGTGGACGATCGTATCCAGATAATAAGTAATGTTGGGTGCCGACACGATAATCAGACCAAACAGGATCATAAAGCTAGGGCCAAGAAAGGTCCGTACATTGTCTAATCGCAGTAGCTGAGTCATTCCTAAGGTAAAGGCATAGAAGTGTAAAATGGTTTTAACAAAGGTAGTGATAATCCAGGCTATGCTCATCATGGATTCAACTCTCTGTAAGAAATTTCCTATGTTGATTTTTTTAGATAGCGTATAAGAGGTATACACACTATGTTCGGTTACAAAAGGGCCCAGAACCATGAGAGAAACCAAGAGTAGTACGCTTAACAGAACGCTGGCAGTAAGTCCGGCTAGCAAAACCGATTTTTTTAGACCCGGTTTTTTGTTCACATAGGGAAAAATCATGAGTAAAAAAGCTAATTCTCCGAATGGGTAGGACAGTGCAAATAGGCTGCCTTCCATAATCTTGGGAATACCTTGCTCCAGCATAGGCTTAAGCTGCTGACTTTCACATTGGGGAAGCAAGCACAGGATTAAAAACAAAGTGAAAGCCAAGCATAATGGTAATAAGATTTGAGCCGTACGAGCAATAGGCTCTAATCCCATATACATCCCCCACATAAGCGCAAGAATTAAGAGTAAATTGATAACAGGCAGAGGCGTCATAACATAAGTCTGGCTGTTCATAAAATCCCCGACCTCTCTTAAATAAATCGCGGAATTCATTAATAAATGGAACAAATACCATATCGAGATGAGGGAGCCTAGCCACGGTCCCAAAATTCTCTGGCAGAGTTGAATAAAGGTGAGATCAGGATATAGCTGATGTACCCGCAGGAGTAGCAGTAATACAGCCAATCCTGCTGGGATACTTAGGAATGAGCTGATCCAGGCATCCTGCTTGGATATGCTTGTAATGAGGGAGGGATACACCAATACGCAGTCTCCGATAATACTCAAAAATACGAGTACGGCTATATTTCTGATGCTGATACGCCCTTTCTCCTCCACCCAGCTCACTCCTTCATTTGTTTTTGGAATGATTCAAACAAGGAACCAATTTTTTTAATCTTTGTCTGTGCCTTATATTCAATCTGTAAGTCCATAAATGGATTTTCTTTTTCTTCTTTTAGTCTTTTCCAAAGCTCGGGTTTGGACTGGTGAATCAGTTGACCAAAGCCGAAAATGTCTGACTTAAACTCATGCCGAACGGTCTCTACGGAATGTTTCATAATTTCAACAATTTTTTCATTGCTTGCGGCTTCAATTTCTTTAATATCGTCCATACTGTCTAGCTTCATATGCTGGCAGTTGACTTCTCGTACTGTGCTGTTGTTGGTAACTGATATAGAGATAACAGGTTCTCCATCACGAATGATTACTTTTTTTTGAGTGTCGCTACTCAAGGTTAATAGGGCAATGTTACCCCCACCCTGACAATCGGTGTGCCCCGTTGTAGACTCCACTTTATCCCTGATGTAACTGAGCCCTTTACTGTCAAGTTCATTGATCCATCCCAGCAATCGGTCTTTTTTGAATACACCATTACCCGAAAACCGCAATATGGTTTCAGGCGATATACTTTTGGTGGCATCCATACCTTTTTCATTGGTCGACTCTATATCTCCCACAGCTTCCAATGCGGGCAGAGTGGACTGGATGTCGGGATTAACCAGATCGCTAAGAAGTTGATCCATGGTTACTTTGGTAGCAGGAGCCCAGGTTTTGGTTAAGGTATCTAACGAAGCAAATAATTTATTTGCCGGCAACTTTTCCATTGGAGTGGGGATCTTTAACATCGTAGAAGCCTTGTTATTCTTGGCTATCGCAATATAAAAGTCACTTCTTGTGAAAGGCTCTCGCATCATGGCTTCAATCGCATCAGCAATTCCCTTTCTCGCATACTCCTCACCTAAAATCAGCATACGAATATGAGATAAGTAAATGGCGCGCGGACTTGTATTCGTCATTTTTTCAATGGCCTCTTGAATCGTGGGTGCAGTGGCCTGATAAGTAACGACTGGAGGGCCTGCACTTGGTGAAGATTTGGAAGCTACAGCAGAAGGAATGACCACCTGAGCGGTTACCTGATACTGGTCTCCTTCCATATCCACACCGATCCCAATAGCTATGCCCAGCTCATTTAATTCTTGGCGATCCCAGCAACCACCTAACAGTAATGCAATCAGGCCCCAGACGAAGAACAAATGTATGGTCTGCTTCATGGTTGATCCCTTCTGGTTTTTGATTTATTACCGATCCGTCTTTTTTTCGTTTTTTGGCGGATCGTATTTTGGATAGAGATGGATTGAGGACGCTTCGTCATATGAGGCCAAGGCAAGCGAAACAGCGTATCTTTCATATCGCTTTCCACATAGGGGCCAAACGGACTCATGTAAGATACTCCAAACGATCTCAGACTGGTCAAGTGCAGCAAAACTACGATTAACCCCATCAATATTCCAAGAAGCCCAAAGGCTGCGGCTAGCATCATTAAGGCGAAGCGTATAATACGAACCGCTATCGACAGGCCGTTTTCTGGAATAACATAGCTGGAGATGGCGGTGATTGACACGATAATGACCATAGCCGCCGAGACAACCCCCGCATCCACGGCTGCTTGCCCAATGACCAATGTGCCTACAATAGATACAGCCTGTCCGACTGTCCTCGGAATTCGGACTCCTGCTTCACGCAAAATTTCATAAGTAATTTCCATGAGCATCGCCTCGACAAAGGCTGGAAACGGTACGCCTTCCCTTTGTGCAGCGAGACTGACCAATAAGTTTGTAGGAATCATCTCTTGATGAAAGGTAGTTACCGCGATATAAACTGCCGGTGCAAGCAAAGCGATAAAAAAGGAAAAGAAACGCAGCAAACGCAGCAACGTGCTGATATCAGCACGTTGGTAATAATCCTCTGCCGACTGGAAAAATTGCACGAATAGCGCAGGAATCAACAGAACAAAGGGTGTCCCGTCCACCAAGATAGCAATCCGCCCCTCCAACAGGCTGGCAGCGACCGAATCCGGACGCTCGCTGTTATAAATGGTGGGAAACGGAGTGAAGGATTCATCCTGAATTTCCTCTTCGATGTAACCCCCTTCCAAAATTCCGTCAATATCAATTCGGTCCAAACGTTCTCTCAGTTCCTGAATAACCCCTTCGTCAGCAATTCCTTTGATATACATCACGGACACATTGGTATGAGTGACTTGACCGATCTGTCTTGTTTCCATCCACAGGCGCGGATCGCGGATTCGCCTACGAATTAGAGCGGTATTGGTACGTAAATTTTCGGTAAAAGCCTCCATTGGACCCCGTACGACACTTTGGGATTGGGGTTCGCTAACACTGCGATCCTCCCAACCGACCGCATCAATCCATATGCCCTTGGCGTATCCGTCCAGCAAAATGATAATACCGCCAGATAGCATCTGGTTGAATAAGGCATCCATTTCGTCCACACTACCTGAGTTACCTGCAATCAAAACTTGATTCTTCAAATAGTCGAATGGTTCTGCGCCCTCCGGTACATGATGTTCATTTACTCGCATCAATGAACGGAGAACGGAATCATGGAGCAATTGAGTATTGACCAGACCATCAATATAAAATAGAGCTGCTGGCCATTTTTGCATCCATAATAGCTCTTTAATGATTACATCTCCGCTGTTTCCAAAGGAGCTTTCGATATGATTCACATTATCCTTCAAGTTAGAGGACACATGAGTAAGTGGACAACTTTTATTCTGATTTGGCATACGTAAAATCCTCCGATATTGGAGTTTGTTGGCTTAGTATGCTCTGAATATATGAATTTATGCCTTGCGATTATAGAAACGAATGCAGTCTGACATTCGCGATTTGCTCCGGTGAAGGGAGGACTGGTATGTCTTTTGTTGCTGGGGATTTTACTTATGGATTAAGCGGTAGTTGGCTTGCGGGGTAGGGGCCATTTGTCTGGATACATTATTAATACGGGAGACCCCATTGTATTTACAGGGTCCATTGTTGGGCATGCTGACGGCGTAGAGTCAAGGAATCATCGGAGTTCTATGCTTGGTGCAGGGGTGGCGATTGAAATGATGGAGCCGCGTACGTTGGGTTTGGCTGGAGGTGCGGGGTTTATTGTGATATCTATCGTGATTTTGATGTATTATGCAAGGACTCGTAGCCGCAAGGCAGCATGAGTGTGATTACTTCGTGTCATCCTTGTTGCTGGTTTTCACCGACTTTTCGGATTTGCGTAGCGAGGTAAATAGGAAGCTTCTCCACCGGTAAATAATATACAGCAGGATTATGAACCCAACGACTCCCGCAATTCGCAGTGCATACAGCTCTACCAAATGGAAAATGGCATCCCATTGGGGACCAAACAGCTTGCCGATGCTTAGAAAGAGGATGACCCAGAATAAAGCGCCGCTGTAAGCATATAAGACAAATTTACGGAAAGAAAGAACAATAATTCCGGCAAAATAACCGGTAAAATGCCTGACACCGGGGATGAAATATCCAAGGAAAATAAGCCAGTATCCATATCGTTGAAACCATTTTTGTGTTTTCTGAAGCTTGTCCGGCGATAACAAAACCCATTTACCATATTTCTGAATAAAGGGGAGTCCAGCCCACTTTCCGATAAAGTAGGTAATAGTCATACCGATGGTCGTGCCCAAAAAAGCTAGCAGCATCAGTTTACCGAAATCCAGGGTACCGGCATAGGAGAGATATCCCGCATAAGCCATGGTGGTTTCCCCGGGAAATGGTAAAGCAATAAACTCAAGCAGCAAGCCGAAAAAAAGGACGCCGTAGCCGTATTCTTCGAACAATTGCGCGATCCACTTCAGCACATCCATCGTTTACACTCCTACGAACAGATTGAGTATTTTAGAATCAATTCATTTTAACAATCTTTTCATGCCCACTCAACTCCGGTTGATTTCTTGACGTCTTGTTTTATCGTTGCGTATAATGAAACGAACAATTGAGGGAGGCACGGTAATGAATAAGCCTAATGAAATCGTTGTAGTTCTTGATTTTGGAGGACAATACAACCAGTTAATCGCAAGAAGAATTCGGGATCTCGGCGTATATAGCGAGCTCCTTCCATACAATACGCCTGCGGAGAAGCTGAGAGAGCTGGCGCCAAAAGGGATTGTTTTCTCAGGCGGACCTTCCAGCGTATATACAGACAATGCTCCTCAGGTGGATCGGGCAATTTATGACCTGGGCATTCCTATCTTTGGTATTTGTTATGGCATGCAGCTGATGGCTCACCAACTGGATGGTAAGGTAGAACGTGCGGGCAAGCGTGAGTATGGCAAAGCAGACGTGCAATTCAATCAGGATGCCCGCTTGGCTAAAGGACTGGATTCTCGTCAAACCGTATGGATGAGCCATGGGGATCACGTAACAGATCTGCCAACCGGCTTTACACTGGATGCAGGAACAGAGAGTGCGCCGATTGCCGCGATGAGTAACCTGGAGCGGAATCTGTATGCGGTGCAATTCCATCCAGAGGTACGTCATTCCGTTCAAGGTAACGAGATGATCAGCAACTTCCTATATGAAGTGTGCGGTTGTGAAGGCAACTGGACGATGGAGTCGTTCATTGAAGATCAGATTCGCGAGATTCGTCAACAGGTAGGCGACAAAAAAGTATTGTGTGCTTTAAGTGGTGGCGTGGATTCTTCCGTTGTAGCGATGCTTATTCACAAAGCGATCGGTGACCAACTGACGTGTATGTTCATAGACCATGGATTGCTGCGCAAGGGTGAAGCCGAAAGTGTAATGGAGACGTTCGTTGGTAAATTTGATATGAAAGTTGTCAAAATTGACGCACGTGAGCGCTTCTTGTCCAAGCTGGCAGGAGTCGATGATCCGGAACAAAAACGTAAAATCATTGGTAACGAGTTTATCTATGTGTTCGAGGAAGAATCTTCTCAATTTGACGATTTTACTTTCCTGGCACAAGGTACGCTGTATACGGATATTGTAGAGAGCGGAACTGCAACGGCACAGACCATTAAATCCCATCATAATGTGGGTGGTTTGCCGGAGAACATGAAGTTCAAGCTGATCGAGCCGTTGAATGCCCTGTTCAAGGACGAAGTGCGTAAAGTCGGCGAAGAATGTGGACTGCCAGCTGAGATTGTATGGCGTCAACCATTCCCAGGTCCGGGTCTTGCCATTCGTGTACTGGGCGAAGTGACAGAGGACAAGCTAACCATTGTTCGTGAGTCGGATTACATTTTGCGTGAGGAGATTGCTAAAGCCGGTCTGGACCGGGAAATCTGGCAATACTTCACCGCTTTGCCGAATATGAAGAGTGTTGGCGTTATGGGCGATGCTCGTACGTATTCTTACACCGTAGGTATTCGTGCAGTAACCTCCATCGACGGTATGACTGCTGACTGGGCGCGTATCCCTTGGGATGTGCTGGAGAAAATCTCCGTTCGTATCGTAAACGAAGTGGATAACGTGAATCGTATCGTGTACGATATTACTTCCAAACCACCAGCTACGATTGAGTGGGAATAAGCGTGGAGACTTCCGCGCCGTAACCATGAATCCTTTAAGATTTACCAATACAACATCAGGACTCCTCCGTATCGGCGAAGTATCGCTATGCGGTTGGAGTCTTTTTTACGGGGGCAAGCAAGGACGGGATATGAAGTCATTTGTGGTTGCAAAACGGAATATGAAGCTAAAAAAAGGAGATATTATTCAATGGTAATGTATCTCTTTTTTTATATGGTTTTATTAGATTCAAGCTATAAATAGCTTAAATCAAGTATGAAATTAAACGTTCACCTCTTTTTCATGTCATGCTCTAATGGTGTCATGTTTTGATACTAATATATTTTATAATGTACCTAGGTTAAATTGTTACATATCTCGTTTCATTAAACGTTGTTCTAAGGAGAATAAAGAGATGAAAAAATTATTTCTGTCGTCCTCATTTAAGGATGTTGCACCATGCTTAGTCCATTTCGCTGGTGAAAACTTAGAAGGAAAAAAAGTCACCTTCATCCCAACCGCGAGTATTCCAGAGAAAGTTAAGTTTTATGTGAATTCAGGGAAAAAAGCATTAGAGAATTTAGGATTAGTCGTGGATGAAATCGAAATCAGCACAGCACCATTGAATGAAATAGAGAGTAAAATTAGAGAAAATGACTATATTTATATTACCGGAGGCAACACATTTTATTTACTTCAAGAGTTAAGAAGAACCGGGGCTGACAAAATCATTGCTGATGAAGTTAATGCAGGGAAGTTATACATAGGCGAATCGGCAGGTTCGATGATTTTATCACCGAATATCGAATATGCCCAACTTATGGACAATGTGCAGGAGGCGCCTGCTTTGGATTCCTTTGTTGCGCTCGGGACCATTGAATTCTATCCAGTCCCCCACCATACGAACATCCTGTTTAAAAAAGCGGTGGAGAACATCATTGAGGAATATGGCAGCCAATTAAATTTATATCCAATCAGCAACGCGGAAGTTATTTTGGTTGAAGGTGACAGGATAAAAGTTGAGAACACATGACTTCATTAAAAAAAGGTAATTTTTCTGGAGGGAAGTCCACTGCATTACCACCATCGAGTGGAGTAGGGTTTTAACTGATTACAATATAAAGAACATTCAATTCCACATCATCGTGGTACTGAATGTTCTTTTTTATAATTCTACCTTACCATACAATCTTTTTCCCGGTTGCAGCCGATTCCTCGATGCGATCCAGTAGCTGATGCAGCTTTAAGGCATGGTTGAAATCAGGAGCGAGACGGGTGCCCGTCAAAATATCCTCGGCAAATACATGATGAGCCTTGGCTACATTCAGGGTTACCCCTTGTTTTGGAAAATCCAGTCCGCCATCAGGCTCAGCAGTTACACTTATTTGTTCAAACGCCCCATTAGGACCATGACTCTGCGTACTGCTTGGATCGTACGCAAGTTTTTCGAGTGTCAGATTCCCAAATTGAACATGCCCAAGCGTAGGATTCTGTGTCAAACGCAAAATGCCCTTTTTCCCCTGAATCTCTATCTCAAACTTAGAATTCACTCCGCCCTGAATGTGAACGGATATCGGCGCCCCCTTGTCCAATAGTCCGTGAATCAGAATCTGATCGGCTGTATCCTTGGAAATGACTTCACCCGTTTCCTGAATAGTGGCTTCATTATAGCGAGATGATGTGATGGCCGATAGCTCGCGGAATTCGCCAACGATGTATTGCAGCGCATCCAGAGAATGCCCGCCGTTAATCGTTAGTAGATTAGCGCCATTGGCTCTGTTCAGCAAATAAGCAGTGTCCTGATTTACTTGTCCACCTTTGCCGGAAGTAGCTACTTGCATATGGCAGGATAGAATTTCACCAATCTCTCCGCTCTCCACCAACTTTTTCATCGTTTGCACTTCAAGATCTTGCCGTGCCTGCAAGCCGACGGTATGATGAATGCCTGCCAGTGCCGCCGCCTTGACCATTTCAGCAGCTTCCGCAGTGTTTGCCCCCAAGGGCCATTCACAAAAAATATGCTTTCTCTCATGAATTGCCGCCATCACCGCCTCATAATGATGGGGAACTTTTACGCTCACCACGACCATGTCTACATCCTCGGAAGCTGCGAGCTTTTTGGCATCATCAAAAGCCAGTGCCGCACCTACTTCTTCTGCACTTTGTCGTGCACTCTCCATACGGGAGGTACCGACGGCAGTGATATCCAGGTTTGAGTGCTTGAGCAACGCCGGAATATGCGTTTGACTAGCCCATTTATTATTCATCGAACCTCCTACGATACCTGCACGAATCTTCTTTATTACCATGTTGCCATACCTCCTAATTTTTAAATGAGGGTGGAAAGTAGCGTCCAAGGTCAATATAATACACCTAACTCATAAATAATAATGCTTGTTTATGATATAGGTATCATTTTATTTGATGGGAGGTGAAGGGATGGATATTGAAAATATGCAGGCATTTGTTTCGGTGGCAGAGCTGAGAAGCCTGACAGAAGCTGCCCAAAAGCTGAATCATCTGCAATCGAATATGACGGCTAAAATAAAGAAGCTGGAGGCCCATTACGGCACAGCGTTATTTTACCGAAAGCCCCGGGGTATGGAGCTGACACCTGCAGGAGAAATCTTATATGCTCAGTTCAAGCAAATGTTGTTGCTGTGGCAAGACACGGAGATGAAAATGAGACCGCAGGAGGAAAAGCTGCGCATCGGTACGATGCAGTCCATTGTTGCGGGGGAAACAACAAGGGCGCTTACGAAGGTATACGAGCTGTACCCGCAGGCCTCGGTTACATTAAAAACCGGAACCACCACGGGAATGGAACGATTGATTCTCGACGGCGAACTCGATATTGCTTTTGTTACAGGGTATCCCGCTAACCCGTATATTCATTATCAAAAATTATGCCGTGAAGAACTGGTACTGGTGGGGAAAGGCATACATGAAGGCTCGGATCTTAAACAGGTACTCCAAGGAGCGTCTATTATCATATTGTCGGATGGCTGCCTGTACCTCACGTATTTAGAGAAGATGTATCAGGACATGCAATTGACCCATGGCGAGGTTGTGGAGGTTGGTGTGTTTGAAACGATGGTACAATTTTCCTTGATGGGAATGGGAATCACCCTTATGTCCAAAAGGCTGGCGCGGCAATTCAAAGTAACATCCTATTTGCCCGCTCCCCCAACCTTTGGCTACATGGATACATATTTAATAACCCGGCCAAATCACGAAATGACAGCGATTGAACATAAATTTATCGAAATCAATAATACGATCTAATAGAGTAGGAGTGGAATTAGATTGACAAATAATCAGGGCAAGTACCAAGGTAGCCATGCCGTATTCCTGGGCGATAGTATTACGTTTGGATATGAATTACGTGATGGAGAAAAGCCATACCCCCACCTCGTGAGTGATGTATTAGGATTCCAAACTTTTGAGAATCATGGCATATCCGGCAGCAGTGTAGCCAGCGGTGGCTTTGAACCGATGTGTGAGCGTTATGAGAAAATGAACCCTCATGCGGACGTGATCTTTTTTATGGGGGGAAGAAACGATTTTTCGATGGGAGAAATATCGTTCGGTAGCTTGGATACGCCATCGACAGAAACGCGTACGTTTTATGGTGCGCTCAAGCATATTGCCGAAGGATTAATTAACCGTTACCCGGACAAGCTGATCGTCTTTTTGACCCCGCCTCACGGATCAAGTGATACCGTTCCTGAGCATCTGCCTAATGCTATCACAGGTCAAGTCTATAGCGCGTATGCACAGGCCGTGAGAGAAGTGGCCTCACTGTATTCTTTCCCGTGCTGCGATCTGTGGAATATCGCTGGAATTCAACCACTGTTGCCTGTGCATAAACAGATGTACTTTACAGGGGGAAATGGTATCCCTGACGGCCTGCACCCGAATCAGGCAGGCCACGAGCGGATGGCGGCTCGTATTATCGGATTTATGAATACACTGTAATGTATGGACTATTTCATCGTTTCATCGAATGACCTTAACTACAATTCAAGAATGCTCAGGCTATTTGTTTAGCTTGAGTATTCTTGAATTGTAGGATTTGTCTATATAGACTTGTCTCAGGACTTGTTTATTTTTAGTGAGGGTGTATAATACTTGATGTATCAATTGATAGGTCAAGTATTAGGAGGATGGTTTGTCATCGAACATTGCTCTGAAAAAAGTCAGTTGTTTTATCGCATGCATCTTTTGTGTAAAGAAATGAATAACGCTTTTGAAGCACAGTTAAAAACCAGTTTTACCAAGGTTGAAATTTTGTATCATATTGACCATCGTCAGGAACTAAGCCAGCTAGAGCTCCAACATCTGCTCGTTCTGGATGGTGCAGCAGTGACTCGACATCTACGAAGGCTGGAAGAGGAAGGTCTGATTTTACGTAGTAAAAAAGAGCAGGATAAGCGTGTGACCTATATACGTTTGACCGAATTAGGGGTTCAAGAGCTGCAAGTTTTGTCAGAGCAAAGACAAGCCTTCCAGGAAAAGCTGCTATGTAAGTTTACAGATGAGGAAATTGTGGCTTTGACAGATGTACTACAGCGTATGTCTAACAATGTGAAGAATATATAAATGTGAGGAGGAAATGAATATGAAAGCCATCGTTATAGATCAGTATGGAAGCAAGGATGAATTGAAAGAAAGAGAAGTGCCTACTCCTACACCACTGGCTCATCAGGTTGTAGTCAAAGTGGCGGCTACCTCCATCAACCCAATTGACTGGAAGTTGCGTGAAGGTTACTTAAAACAAATGATGGATTGGGAGTTCCCGATTATTTTAGGCTGGGATGTAGCCGGCACTATTTCGGAAGTAGGCAGCGAGGTCACCGATTGGAAAGTGGGAGATGAAGTGTTTGCACGCCCGGACACCACACGGTTCGGTACTTATGCCGAGTATACCTTGGTGGATGATCACCTGTTGGCGCGTAAACCTGCCTCAATTTCTTGGGAGGAAGCCGCTTCTGTACCTTTGGCGGGGTTGACTGCTTGGCAGGCGCTTTTTACACATGGTCAACTGACCAAAGGGGAAAAAGTATTAATCCACGCAGGTGCAGGTGGCGTAGGCATGTTTGCTATCCAGTTTGCCAAACAAGCCGGAGCCTATGTCATTACTACAGCCAGTGAGCGTAATCATGAATTGCTTGCTTCATTGGGAGCCGACCAAATCATTGACTATCACACAACTCGTTTTGAGGAAGTTTTATCTGATGTGGACGTGGTGTTCGATACGATGGGCGGGGATGTTCAGAAGAATAGCTTTAAGGTAATGAAAAGGGGCACTGGACGGATCATATCCATTGTGAGCAATTTTGACGAAGAGCTGGTAAAGGAGTACAACGTAACGGTCAAAAATATATGGCTGGAGCCCAACGGACAGCAACTGCAGGAAATTGCCGACCTGTTGGAGCAAAAGAAAGTAAGATCGGTAGTGGGAGCGACGTTTCCTTTTTCGCAAAAAGGCTTATATGATGCACACGCTTTAAGCGAAACCCACCATGCTGTTGGAAAAATTGCAATAACCTTCTCATAAGGATGAATACACATATACAGCACGAATGGAATTGCGCACGATGAAGATTTTAGAAGATTATTTTCACTACTATGATTTAGCAAAAGATGACGAGAAGAGTAGAGAGCGATTAATTAGCCTTTTTTCTGAGAAGATTGAGTTTGTATTGAATGGTGATCGAAAACAAGGTATGAACAGTTGGAAAAGCTTCTTGAATATGTTCTTTGAGGGATCGCTCGAAATCAAGCATATGTATGAAGGTTGGAAACCTGTACCCAGAGAACCTGATACCTATCAAACCAAATGGGCAGTGTGTGGTAAAAAAGCAACAGGCGAAGTTTATACACTTACTGGAGTGGACAAGGCCCGGCTGGATGCGGAAGGTAAGATCGTTTATCTGGAGAATATCCCAGACACAGCGAATGCATTTGATAAGTACAAAAACATCTGATTCCCTTAAATGATAACCCGTTAGCTGCATAATAGCTTGCGGGTTTTATATTTTCCGAACAATACATATATGTTTAATTTGTAACATTCGCTTTTTCTGTTGACAAGCAGTAGGTGAGAGCCTAAAATAACGAATGTAATAATATAGCGCATTGAATGCGAATATTACTTCAAACGAACGACAACAATACGAGTATGCTTTGCGTAGGAGGAATTACGACTCATGGAGCGTTTCTTTAAATTAAAGGAACATGGCACGAACGTCCGCACAGAAATTATAGCGGGGATTACTACTTTTATGACCATGGCTTATATTTTGGTGGTCAACAATACCTTTTTAGGTCCGACTGGAGCAGGTATGCCCAGTGAAGCTGTCTTTTTTGCGACGGCCGTAGGTGCAGGTTTGGTTACCATCCTGATGGGGTTATTCGTTAATGTGCCGATCGGCATGGCGCCGGGTATGGGCTTGAATGCTTATTTTATGACTGTAGTCCTGAGTTCTAATGGCATGATTACTTGGCAAGCGGCACTTGGCGCTGTATTTATATCCGGTATCGTCTTTCTGATTTTAACCGTGACACGAGTAAGACAGATGCTGCTTGTTGCGGTTCCGGAAAATTTAAAGACAGCTATTACAGTGGGTATCGGCTTGTTTATTACGATTGTCGGCTTCAAGCTTTGTAATCTGGTTATGGTGAGTATCGTTCCAGGGACAGATGTTGGTCAACCGGTTCCGGGTCATGCTTTTAATTTAATTTTGGGAAGTCTGGTACATCAAAAGGATGCACTGCTGGCCCTAATCGGATTGCTTATTATCGCAGTACTGATGGTCGTTCGGGTTAAAGGTGCATTGCTGATTGGGATCGTAGCTACTACATTAATCGGTATTCCGATGGGAGTAACGAATCTGAGTAGCTTGACAACAGGCAACTGGATTCCTGATTTCAGTAATTTGGCTGTAGGCCAGTTAGACTTGAAAGCAGCTTTGCATATTGGTCTGTTTGATATCATTTTCATTTTCACATTTGTAGAGTTGTTTGATACGTTCGGTACCTTGGTAGGTACGGCTACTCGCGCGGGTATAATGAAAGATAAGAAAAAAGGCGAGAAAATTATCGGTAAAGCGATGCTGGTGGATGCTGTTGGCGTAAGTACCGGTGCTGTATTGGGTACAAGTACGATTACAGCATTCGTAGAAAGCTCCGCAGGGGTAGAAGAAGGCGGACGTACCGGACTGACTGCTGTAACGACAGGTGTTCTGTTCTTGTTGGCCCTGTTTATTGCACCGTTGGCTCTGGTTGTGCCTTCTGCCGCTACTGCTCCAGCTCTGATTATTGTTGGGGTCCTAATGATGAGTCAGGTTCGCAACATCGACTGGGATAACTTTCTGTTGGCGTTTCCTGCATTTTTGACTATCGTGCTGATGCCTTTCACAGGTGGAATCGCGAATGGTATTTCTGCTGGTATCCTGTCTTACGTTGTACTGGCTGTATTCAGTAATCTATTTACCAGCAATAAAGTTAAAATTCACTGGCTCATGTGGGTGCTTGCTATTATTGTAGTAATCCGCTTTGCCTTTATGGGCTCAGAATAATCAGTAGATATAGAACAAAGAACCTCTTCCTGTTGCTTAAGGGAAGAGGTTCTTTGTTTGTAGTTAGACGCAGATAGATACAACGGAGCTATTATATAGAAGGAAAATGAATAATATATAAAGTATTATGAATTTCACATAATAAATGCTTGCAAACGGGATGTGTATATGGTATATTCTAATTCCGGCCAAGAAATACAATATTGCGAGCGAGTGTTACAAAAAACGTTTTAAAAAAATGCTTGCTAAGTTGGTTCGGACATGATATGATATAAGAGTTGATGAAGCGACGTGCTGAATTAACAAAATGAATGTTTGATCTTTGAAAACTGAACAACGAGTGAGTAAAACGATTTTGTTCGCAAAATCAAACAAGAGATATTTTTTATCTCGTCAGTTTCAAAATGAGCTTATCGCTCTTTCTATAAACCAGCTTCGGTTGGTCTTTAATGGAGAGTTTGATCCTGGCTCAGGACGAACGCTGGCGGCGTGCCTAATACATGCAAGTCGAGCGGGGTTATTTAGAAGCTTGCTTCTAAATAACCTAGCGGCGGACGGGTGAGTAACACGTAGGCAACCTGCCCACAAGACAGGGATAACTACCGGAAACGGTAGCTAATACCCGATACATCCTTTTCCTGCATGGGAGAGGGAGGAAAGACGGAGCAATCTGTCACTTGTGGATGGGCCTGCGGCGCATTAGCTAGTTGGTGGGGTAAAGGCCTACCAAGGCGACGATGCGTAGCCGACCTGAGAGGGTGATCGGCCACACTGGGACTGAGACACGGCCCAGACTCCTACGGGAGGCAGCAGTAGGGAATCTTCCGCAATGGGCGAAAGCCTGACGGAGCAACGCCGCGTGAGTGATGAAGGTTTTCGGATCGTAAAGCTCTGTTGCCAGGGAAGAACGTCTTGTAGAGTAACTGCTACAAGAGTGACGGTACCTGAGAAGAAAGCCCCGGCTAACTACGTGCCAGCAGCCGCGGTAATACGTAGGGGGCAAGCGTTGTCCGGAATTATTGGGCGTAAAGCGCGCGCAGGCGGCTCTTTAAGTCTGGTGTTTAATCCCGAGGCTCAACTTCGGGTCGCACTGGAAACTGGGGAGCTTGAGTGCAGAAGAGGAGAGTGGAATTCCACGTGTAGCGGTGAAATGCGTAGAGATGTGGAGGAACACCAGTGGCGAAGGCGACTCTCTGGGCTGTAACTGACGCTGAGGCGCGAAAGCGTGGGGAGCAAACAGGATTAGATACCCTGGTAGTCCACGCCGTAAACGATGAATGCTAGGTGTTAGGGGTTTCGATACCCTTGGTGCCGAAGTTAACACATTAAGCATTCCGCCTGGGGAGTACGGTCGCAAGACTGAAACTCAAAGGAATTGACGGGGACCCGCACAAGCAGTGGAGTATGTGGTTTAATTCGAAGCAACGCGAAGAACCTTACCAGGTCTTGACATCCCTCTGACCGGTCTAGAGATAGACCTTTCCTTCGGGACAGAGGAGACAGGTGGTGCATGGTTGTCGTCAGCTCGTGTCGTGAGATGTTGGGTTAAGTCCCGCAACGAGCGCAACCCTTATGCTTAGTTGCCAGCAGGTCAAGCTGGGCACTCTAAGCAGACTGCCGGTGACAAACCGGAGGAAGGTGGGGATGACGTCAAATCATCATGCCCCTTATGACCTGGGCTACACACGTACTACAATGGCCGGTACAACGGGAAGCGAAATCGCGAGGTGGAGCCAATCCTAGAAAAGCCGGTCTCAGTTCGGATTGTAGGCTGCAACTCGCCTACATGAAGTCGGAATTGCTAGTAATCGCGGATCAGCATGCCGCGGTGAATACGTTCCCGGGTCTTGTACACACCGCCCGTCACACCACGAGAGTTTACAACACCCGAAGTCGGTGGGGTAACCCGCAAGGGAGCCAGCCGCCGAAGGTGGGGTAGATGATTGGGGTGAAGTCGTAACAAGGTAGCCGTATCGGAAGGTGCGGCTGGATCACCTCCTTTCTATGGAGAATCGTTTCCTGCGATGGAAACATTCAAATTAGCAGGTACATGTACCTGCGACCGGATATTCAATTCGGTTCATCACATTCGTGTGAATGAAATGAATATCCTGAACTTACTCACTCGTTGCTCAGTTTTGAGAGCTCAAACTCTCAAAAAAAGCTGGTTGTTTACAGCTTTGCACCTTGAAAACTGGATACCGAAACGAAATTGCGTTTTAGAATATTCCTTTAAGCTGATCTTGTGTAAACAAGTGAAATAAAGGTAGCTGCCTTGAATTTCATTCACACGTAAGTGTTGAACCGAAATTCAAAGCAAATCGTATTTACGATGTAAATACTAGGTTAAGCTACAAAGAGCACACGGAGGATGCCTAGGCGCCAGGAGCCGACGAAGGACGTGGCGAACAACGATAAAGCCTCGGGGAGCTGTAAGCAAGCTTTGATCCGGGGATGTCCGAATGGGGAAACCCGGCTGTCTTCATCGACAGTCACTTTCTGCTGAATACATAGGCAGAATAGAGGCAGACCAGGGGAACTGAAACATCTAAGTACCCTGAGGAAGAGAAAACAATAGTGATTCCGTCAGTAGCGGCGAGCGAACGCGGATTAGCCCAAACCAAGGAGCTTGCTCCTTGGGGTTGTGGGACGTCTCACATGGAGTTACAAAGGAACCGGTTAGATGAAGAGGTCTGGAAAGGCCCGCCAGAGAAGGTAAAAGCCCTGTAGTTCAAAACTTGTTCTCTCCGAGACGGATCCCGAGTAGTGCGGGGCACGTGAAACCCCGTATGAATCCGGCAGGACCATCTGCCAAGGCTAAATACTCCCTGGCGACCGATAGTGAAGCAGTACCGTGAGGGAAAGGTGAAAAGCACCCCGGAAGGGGAGTGAAATAGATCCTGAAACCGTGTGCTTACAAGAAGTCAGAGCCCGATCTATGGGTGATGGCGTGCCTTTTGTAGAATGAACCGGCGAGTTACGTTCCCGTGCAAGGTTAAGGTGAAGAGCTGAAGCCGCAGCGAAAGCGAGTCTGAATAGGGCGAATTGAGTACGTGGACGTAGACCCGAAACCGGGTGATCTACCCCTGTCCAGGGTGAAGGTGCGGTAACACGCACTGGAGGCCCGAACCCACGCATGTTGAAAAATGCGGGGATGAGGTGGGGGTAGCGGAGAAATTCCAATCGAACCCGGAGATAGCTGGTTCTCCCCGAAATAGCTTTAGGGCTAGCCTCGGAAAGAAGAATCGTGGAGGTAGAGCACTGATTGGGTGCGGGGCCCGCAAGGGTTACCAAGCTCAGTCAAACTCCGAATGCCATAGATTTAGTTCCGGGAGTCAGACAGTGAGTGCTAAGATCCATTGTCGAAAGGGAAACAGCCCAGACCATCAGCTAAGGTCCCCAAGTGTGTGTTAAGTGGGAAAGGATGTGGAGTTGCACAGACAACCAGGATGTTGGCTTAGAAGCAGCCACCATTGAAAGAGTGCGTAATAGCTCACTGGTCGAGTGACTCTGCGCCGAAAATGTAACGGGGCTAAACACACCACCGAAGCTATGGCTTGATGCATTGCATCAGGGGTAGGGGAGCGTTGAATGCGGGTTGAAGGTGTACCGTAAGGAGCGCTGGACTGCATTCAAGTGAGAATGCCGGTATGAGTAACGAAAAGATCTGTGAGAATCAGATCCGCCGAAAGCCTAAGGGTTCCTGAGGAAGGTTCGTCCGCTCAGGGTAAGTCGGGACCTAAGGCGAGGCCGATAGGCGTAGTCGAAGGACAACAGGTCGAAATTCCTGTACCACCGTAATCCGCTATGAGCGATGGGGTGACGCAGTAGGGTAGTGACGCGGACGGATGGATGTCCGTCTAAGCAGTGAGGCTGATGTGTAGGCAAATCCGCACATCGTTAAGGCTGGGCTGTGATGGGGAGCGAAAATTGTAGTAGCGAAGGTCATGATCTCAGACTGCCAAGAAAAGCCTCTAGCCAGGAGAAGGTGCCCGTACCGCAAACCGACACAGGTAGGCGAGAAGAGAATTCTAAGGCGCGCGGAAGAACTCTCGTTAAGGAACTCGGCAAAATGACCCCGTAACTTCGGGAGAAGGGGTGCCTCGGTAGGGTGAATAGCCCGAGGGGGCCGCAGTGAAAAGGCCCAAGCGACTGTTTAGCAAAAACACAGGTCTGTGCGAAGCCGCAAGGCGAAGTATACGGGCTGACGCCTGCCCGGTGCTGGAAGGTTAAGGGGAGTGGTAAGCTCGCAAGAGCGAAGCTATGAACCGAAGCCCCAGTAAACGGCGGCCGTAACTATAACGGTCCTAAGGTAGCGAAATTCCTTGTCAGGTAAATTCTGACCCGCACGAATGGCGTAACGACTTGGGCGCTGTCTCAACGAGAGATCCGGTGAAATTTTAATACCTGTGAAGATGCAGGTTACCCGCGACAAGACGGAAAGACCCCATGGAGCTTTACTGCAGCTTGATATTGAATTTGGGTACGATCTGTACAGGATAGGTGGGAGCCGTCGAACTTTGAGCGCCAGCTTGAAGGGAGGCATCCTTGGGATACCACCCTGATCGTATCTAGGTTCTAACTTGGTACCGTAAACCGGTGCGAGGACAGTGTCAGGTGGGCAGTTTGACTGGGGCGGTCGCCTCCTAAAGAGTAACGGAGGCGCCCCAAGGTTCCCTCAGAATGGTTGGAAATCATTCGAAGAGTGCAAAGGCAGAAGGGAGCTTGACTGCGAGACCTACAAGTCGAGCAGGGACGAAAGTCGGGCTTAGTGATCCGGTGGTACCGCATGGAAGGGCCATCGCTCAACGGATAAAAGCTACCCTGGGGATAACAGGCTTATCTCCCCCAAGAGTCCACATCGACGGGGAGGTTTGGCACCTCGATGTCGGCTCATCGCATCCTGGGGCTGAAGTAGGTCCCAAGGGTTGGGCTGTTCGCCCATTAAAGCGGTACGCGAGCTGGGTTCAGAACGTCGTGAGACAGTTCGGTCCCTATCTGTCGTGGGCGTAGGAAATTTGAGAGGAGCTGTCCTTAGTACGAGAGGACCGGGATGGACGTACCGCTGGTGTACCAGTTGTTCCGCCAGGAGCACCGCTGGGTAGCTATGTACGGAAGGGATAAGCGCTGAAAGCATCTAAGCGTGAAGCCCCCCTCAAGATGAGATTTCCCAGTATGTAAGACCCCTTGAAGACGACGAGGTAGATAGGTTGGGGGTGGAAGTGCAGTAATGCATGGAGCTGACCAATACTAATCGGTCGAGGGCTTATCCTAAAGATAAAACGCAAATGAGTTTCGGATCCAGTTTTCAGGGTGTAACCTTGAAGGTATGTACAAGTGACATACGACAAGCGCATGGCTATTCATTCACACGATAAGTGGTGAACCGAATAACCGTACGGAAGAATTTGCGTAGCAAATTCATGTTTGGTGGCGATAGCGGAGGGGTTCCACACGTACCCATCCCGAACACGACCGTTAAGCCCTCCAGCGCCGATGGTACTTGGACCGCAGGGTCCTGGGAGAGTAGGACGTCGCCAAGCAACAAGCAAAAGAGACTATGATCTTCATAAGATCATGGTCTTTTTTTGCGTTAAAAGGCAGTGGGATTTTATTTAAATTGAGCTTGTTATAAGTTTAACTGGATAAGTGGATATTAACTAGTAATAAGAAGACGGTTTTAAAATAATTTAGTACCAGGTATTAGTATCTGGTGTTATAATGTGAATAAGGATTACAAAGGAGAGTGATCAGATTGTTGAATTCAAAAGCTAAGCTTACGGCCTTTGGCACTTATGTACCTGAACGGATTTTGACGAACGCTGACTTGGAGAAGCTTGTGGATACCAGTAACGAGTGGATTGTACAGAGAACGGGTATGCATGAAAGACGCATTGCGGCTGAAGATCAATATGTATCTGATTTATGCATACAAGCTATTACACGTATGATTAACCTGTATGACGTAAATATAAACGATGTTGAGATGATCATTGTAGCGACGAGTACACCTGATTACTACTTTCCGAGCACGGCTTCACGTATTCAGGCTCATTTTGATATTCCGAATACAGGGTCAATGGATATTAGTGCAGCATGTGCAGGTTTTTCCTATGGACTTCATTTGGCAAATGGCCTTATTACGGGTGGTCTGCATCGTAAGGTGCTGGTAGTGGGAGCCGAAACGTTGTCCAAAATTACAGATTATACGGATCGGACGACGTGTATACTTTTTGGAGATGGTGCAGGGGTTGCGCTTGTTGAATATGACGAGGATGAAGGATCATTTTTAACTTCAGATATAGGTACTTATGGGCATGGGGGAGCACATCTTTACCGTGTGGGACTATCTGATCATTTAAATGGAGAGAAGCTGCAAGACCATGGATTTATTGCGCAGAATGGACGTGAGGTTTATAAATGGGCTGTTCGCTCTGTTCCAACTGGAATCGAACGATTATTGGATAAGGCAAATATGAAGAAGGAGGATCTTGACTGGTTTGTACCTCATAGCGCTAATTTGAGAATGATCGAGTCCATATGTGAAAGAAGTACAGTACCTTTGGAAAAAACGCTGACAAGCGTAGAATTGTATGGTAATACATCGGCGGCATCCATCCCGTTGGCTTTGCAGTGTGGTTTGGATGATGGACGTTTACGGTATGGACAACATGTGTTGTTATATGGATTTGGCGGAGGCCTCACCTATGCGGGTCTGCTATTAAAATGGAGTGTGCCTGATTTGTAAGTTATCTTAACCCATGTAGAAGTAATAGCAATAGTATGTACGATCATGTTAATAAGAGCCGTTGGTATTAGAATTTATCGTAAGATGGCAGGATGGTATAATTAACACTATGAGAGAAAGGAGCGTAACATGAAGGTATTGGTATTGGCAGAAAAACCGTCCGTGGCCAGAGAGATTGCACGTGTGATGGGTAGCCGCGAGAAGCATAAAAGTTATATAGAAGGACCCCAGTACGTGGTGACGTGGGCACTGGGACATTTGGTCGGCTTAGCAGAGCCGGAGGATTACGATTCTAAGTATGCGACCTGGAATTTGGAGGACCTGCCTATTCTTCCGAAGAGTTCAAAGTTAAAGGTGCTGCGCGAAAGTAATCATCAGTTCAAAGCTGTGCAGCAACTCATGAAGCGGCAGGACATTGGAGAGCTTATCGTGGCAACAGATGCTGCTCGCGAAGGAGAATTGTTGGCACGCTGGATCATCCAAATGGCAAACTGGAAAAAGCCCTTCCGGCGCTTATGGATCTCTTCGCAGACGGACAAGGCGATTAAAGCAGGTTTCGCAAAGCTATTGCCTGGTCAGCAGTTTGATCGTTTATATGAATCGGCTCGCTGTAGAGCTGAAGCAGACTGGATGATTGGTCTCAATGTAACTCGCGCGTTGACTTGTCGTTATAACGCCCAACTTTCGGCGGGAAGAGTCCAAACACCAACGCTGGGGATGATTATGGAGCGTGAGAAAGAAATTACCGAATTCCGTTCTCAGGAATATGATACTTTGACGGCGGACTTCGGCGATTTTCAGGCAACTTGGCGGGCAGAAAACGGGGATTCACGCATGTTTGACCGTACTCAAGCAGAGACTTTGCGCCGTAGGCTTGAGGGGGCCAAAGGCACAGTTGCCAGTGTTAAAAAGAGTGAAAAGAACGAGCCTCACCCGCTGGCGTATGATTTAACGGAGCTGCAAAGAGATGCTAACCAACGTTACGGCTTTTCGGCCAAACAGACGTCCAATCTGCTTCAGCGTCTGTATGAGCAGCATAAGCTGGTGACCTATCCACGTACGGACAGCCGTTATCTGACATCCGATATGGTGGATACCCTTAAGGAAAGGCTCAGTAGTGTAGCAGTAGGTCCGTATGCTTCCTTGGCACGCCCGCTATTGCGTAACAACCTGCCGATCACAAAGCGAATTGTGGATGACAGTAAAGTTACGGATCATCATGCGATTATTCCTACTGAGCAGACATTATTACTTAATCAGTTAAGCCCGGAAGAACGTAAGCTGTATGATCTGATTGCACGACGGTTTATCAGTCTATTCTATCCACCTGCACGTTATGATGCTGTAGCCGTATCAGTTACGGTGGAGCAGGAGACGTTTCACGTAAAAGGCACAACGGTAAAAGATAGCGGATGGCGTGCTGTATATGACGCGAACCATTATGATATGGATGATGAAGAAGCAGAGGATCGGGAAAACAATGGACGGGGCGTTATTTTACCTGAGCTGCAAAAAGGAGATTCCGTCCGGTTACAGCGTTGTCTTGTACGAGCTGGGCGAACGATGCCGCCGAAGCGGTATACGGAAGCAGCCCTGCTCGCTCAGATGGAAAAGCATGGACTGGGTACTCCTGCTACTCGTGCCGATCTGATTGAAAAGCTTGTCAGCTCGGATACGATTGAGCGTCAGGGGAACGTGATGCATCCAACCGGGAAAGGTAAGCAACTGATTGAACTGGCAGCTCCACAGCTTCGAACGCCTGAGCTGACGGCACGTTGGGAAGCGGAGCTGGAACGGATTGCTCGTGGTCAAGGACAACCGGAACCGTTTTTGAATTCTATTCGTGCTATGGCGAAAGAACTGGTTTCCACTGTGAAAAATAGCAGTGCGGAGTACAAGCCTCATAATGTGACGAATAGTCATTGTCCAGATTGTGGTACAAAGCTATTGGAGAAGAAGGGTAAGAAAGGCAAGTTCCTTGTATGTCCAAGTGCGGATTGCGGTTACCGTCGTTCAGGGGAAAAACGTTTGTCCAATCGACGTTGCCCGCAGTGTCATAAGAAAATGGAAATGAAAGAGGGCAAAGCAGGATTGTATGTAAGATGCCTGCCCTGCGGCATTACCGAGACGTTGGATAAGGACAAGCAACGGGTAAACAAACGGGAACAGCAAAAGCTAGTAAGACAATTTGAAAAGCAGGAATCTTTTGGCTCCAGTTTGGGTGATTTGCTAAAAGCTGCGATGGAACAAAAGCAGGGCAAATGACAGATGACCATAAGCGCTGCAGTCAACATAATCAGTAGGTGCATGTCGGTATAAAAACGATCACTCCTTGGCATGGTAATCCGAGGAGGTGAGTATTTATGCCCAAACATAAACCGCTTAAAATCAATAATCAGCAAAATAAATCAAGCATACTGGAGGAGGAAATTGCTGCTCATCCAGAGAAGCAAGCGAAATATCCTCCAAGCTTGAATGGGATTCCCAAACAGCAGTCTTGATGCTGCGTGGGAGGGACGATGGATTACTGTATAGAACCAAGACGATTGGATATTAGATGAAGTAGTTATTAATGCTAGACTTGTCTTGCAAAAAAAAGCAGCAGTTACGGTGATCAACCGTAATCGCTGCTTCTTTTTCATAATAAGGATGTTGTATTTATTTGATTTGGGATAAATGTTCTTAGTATTCATTAAAGAAGGATTGAATTTGGTTAACATCGTGTGTTTGGGTCAAAGCAAGCATGAGCAAAATCCGTGCTTTTTGCGGATTGAGTGAATCGGTTGATACAAAGTTCGATGCCGCGTCTTTTGTTGACGGGGATACCACTCCACTTCCCACGCGGCTGGAGCGGGCAATGATTACTCCTTTTTTACCTGCGGCCTCTGCGCCTTCTGAGGAGGTCTTGGACAAGGAACCATTACCGGAACCAGCTACGACAATCCCCTTGGCACCAGCTGCTACGGCTGCATCATACAGATAGCGACCATTGTTTTGATATTCGTATAAAATATCTACTTGTGGCAGTTGAGTCAGGTTAGAGATGTCGAATACAGAAGAAGTCGTATGCTTGTGTGTGGATTTGTTGTAGTAGTACACTTGATCACCCACAACAGCTCCAAGGTATCCCTGCTCTACAGACTTGAACGTATCGACTGCTGTTGTGTTTGTTTTGGTAATGTATCTTGCTGCACCGATACGGTCGTTCAACAGGACGAGTACACCCTGACCTTTAGAGGCCGAAGCCCCGGCGACTTTCACTGCATTATAGAGGTTGAAGGGACCATCGGCACTGATCGCAGTAGCTGGACGCATAGAGCCAACGACAACCACAGGCTTATCGCTTTTGATAACAAGATTGAGGAAATAAGCTGTTTCTTCTAATGTATCTGTACCATGTGTAATGACAATGCCATCTACATCGTCTTTGGCAAGCAGTTCATTGGTGCGTTTGGCAAGTTTTAAGAGGATCTCATTATTAACGTCGGGGCTACCTACATTAACAACTTGCTCACCACTGACATTTGCAATACTTTTCATCTCAGGAACGGCATTGATCAAGGTTTCCACACCCAACGCGCCTGCTTTGTAGCCGGTTGTATCCGTGTTGACGGCAGATGATCCTGCAATGGTCCCTCCTGTGGCAAGTATTTTAATATTGGGTAAATGATTGGTTTGAGGATTTCCGGATTTGTCCGACGTTGTAGTAGTAGAAGTAGGGGCAGTTGTACTGGTTGTAGCTGCTGTCGCAGCGTTGGCGGTAAATCCACCACTCCATAAGGTACTTCCGAGAATAAAGCTAGCCAACAGGGGAATCATCGTCATTTTTTTCATGTTAGTCATATAAAGCTCCTCTCCAATCTTAAACCTAATATTAATGATAGATTAACTGACAAATATTTTGTCGAATTACGTTAATATCACGAATTATAGGGTGTAAAATTGTTTTTAGTCAACAGTTATGTTAGAAAATATGACTTTAGAACTTATTTATTATAAATGTAATCGCTTTATTACGTGTGGTAGGTGTATGTAGTAAGATGAACAGTCGGTTGTTTAAGGTAAAGACCACGGCTTGAATAAAAAATATTTGCAAAAACAAAACAACAAGCAGAAATCCGTAAGAGGTCCGCTTGTTGTTTTTGTTGAAGGGTGAACAACTGAGTTTACCTTTAACGTCATTCAATGAGAAGGACAAGGTGAAGTTGATATTTTACGTTAATAACATGGTTCTAAGCTGAATACAGATCCCATGATCAGGGGTTTTTGCTATGCTGTTTTGTCGGCAAGCTGGCGCTGGGAGTTCCTTTTCCTCGTTTGCGGTTGCGTTCTGCCTTTTTTGCATTTTCTCGCAGCTTTTCAACGTATTCATGGGTGCTTTCCATGGCAGTTCCTCCTTTAAGACGAAATAGATGCACTCGGGGATCGCCCTTATGCCACCTTACTATTTCCGCAAAAGCGCTATCCAAGTCAGGGGAGGCGTTGTTTCTGTAAAAGGGGTGGGGTTATAATGAGGGGGAGAACGCTATATAAGGCCTAATACCTGAACTTGGTACGGTGTGCAAAAGGAGGAGAGACATTGCAGACAGGCTTGTTGGTATGGCTGCTGTTTATCAATGCAGTAGGCTATCTGGTAATGTCGGAAGATAAAAAGAGAGCACGTAAACATCGTGATCGTGTACCTGAACGGACGCTGTTTTTCCTGGCCCTGATCGGGGGAGCCTTAGGCGTGCTAATAGCCATGTACCGTAAACGCCATAAAACACGGCATATGAGTTTCAGATTAGGTATTCCTGCGTTGCTATTCATGAACGCATTGTTGTATAGTTATTTTTTAAGGTAAGGCGAGGAGTTTAGCTTCTCATAGGGGAGTTTAATGATGAGTGAGAAGACTATTCCAGCCATCCAGTGATGTCATGGAATGAACAACCATAGGAATACATATTTCAGGCTTTGAATCAATAAACTGAATTAGGAAGAGGTGCATATTATGATATTTTCAAAAGTATTGCTTGCTTATGACGGTTCGGATGCATCCAACAAGGCTTTGTTAAAGGCGGCTGAATTGGTCAAGGCATCACCCTCCTCGAAGCTTGAGGTGGTAACGGCATTCGATTTTCCTCGGATCTTTATGGGCGAAGGTTTGGCTCCAATTCCGGCTTCAATAAATAAAGAATATTACGATTTGGCCGAACAAACTACGGATGAAGTTAAAAAACGACTTGCTGAGCAGGGTGTAGATGCCAAGGTGGAACTGATTCAAGGTTCTCCAGCCGAAGTCATTTTGGATTATGCCAATGAGAATGGCTTCGATGCGATTGTGATCGGCAGCCGTGGCTTGGGCGGTATTCGTGAATTTGTATTAGGTAGTGTGAGTCACAATGTGGTGCAGCATGCGCGCATTCCTGTGCTGGTCGTAAAATAACTGAATAAAAAAGTGAAAGTCGGTTTACTGCCTGTATAGGGAGTGCCGACTTTTATTTTTGTCAGTGGAATGCGGTACGCTCGCTGTTATCAGGATAGGTAATAGATAGCTAAACGTAATACAATAGTCCTGACCTGTGGGTATATAAGGGTGTTGATTTTGTTAAACACGAACATTCTATTGCATGATTATTGTAATGTTCGTTTTCAAGTTGACATAAGGTGTAGGGAATTGTTAAACTAGGAAGTGTATTGTCGATAAAAAATGAACTTTAGGTACAATTTAATAAGGTACACATGTTTGAGCCGAAACAAACCACGATCATACTTGTAAAGAATATCGATTGGGATGGAATAGGCACAATGCTAACTCGTATAATGCCGGGGATATGGCCCGGAAGTTTCTACCTGGAAACCTTAAATTTCCGGACTACGGGAGACATACGGCTGAAGCCGCATCGGATGCGGTGGAAGAGGCTTGCTTTTGGCATGCCTTTAAGAGGCTCTGTCGTTTGTTTTTTCGTAGTCCGGTGTCTTGAAAATAACGTTATTTTCGAGTGCCGGATTTTTGGCGCTTATTGATAAACAGGGAGTGAAGGACATGTCAGTGCAGGTCGCTGTCATTATGGGCAGCACATCAGACTGGGACACCATGCAGCATGCATGTGCTGTGCTGGACGAGCTTGAAATCGGATATGAGAAAAAGGTAGTTTCAGCCCATCGTACACCGGATTTAATGTTTCGTTTTGCAGAAGAGGCCGCCGGGCGTGGATTAAAGGTCATTATTGCTGGAGCGGGTGGGGCAGCGCATTTGCCAGGGATGGTGGCTGCGAAGACATCCTTGCCAGTCATTGGTGTGCCTGTCCAGTCGAAGGCTCTGAATGGTCTAGACTCCTTGCTCTCCATTGTGCAGATGCCGGGTGGTATTCCGGTTGCCACTGTGGCAATCGGTAAGGCAGGCGCTACGAATGCAGGGCTGCTGGCCGCACAAATATTAGGCGCTTTTGACGAAAAGATAAGTCAGCGGGTTGTGGCAAGACGCGACCGTATCCGTGATGAGGTGCTGGAAGGCAGTGACTCACTATGAATGAGGCATGTGAATCTGCAGGTCGCATCCGTCCTCCAGGTACAACGATTGGACTTCTAGGAGGCGGACAGCTGGGCAGAATGCTTGTGCTAGCAGGGACAAACCTAGGATATCGTTTTGTGACGCTGGACCCTGCACCTGATAGCCCGTGTGGACAGGTGTCAGAACAAATCCGTGCTGCCTATGATGATGAGCTTGCGGCCAGAGAGTTGGCTGGTCGGTGCGATGTGATCACGTATGAGTTTGAAAATGTGGACGCAGATGTGGCTGCACTTTTGGAACAGGAATCCAGCGTGCCGCAAGGCAGCAGTCTTTTGTACACAACACAGCATCGTCTTCGTGAAAAGCGTTCTATTGAAGCTGCTGGTGTCCCTGTCGCTCCGTATCGTGAAATTAGTAGTCCTGCGGATATGGCCCAAGCGGTAGCTGAACTGGGTGTACCGTGTGTGCTCAAGACAGCAGTCGGTGGTTATGATGGCAAGGGACAAGTGGTCATTCGCCAACCGGAGGAGGCCTTAGCTGCCTACGAACAATTGGCAGGAGACGGTGCGGAACTGGTATTGGAACAGTTCATTCGTTTTCGCTGCGAAATCTCGGTGATTGTAGCTCGCAGCACGAACGGTGAAGCTAAAGCCTTTCCACCTGCGGAAAACATTCACGTGAACAACATTTTGCACACGTCGATTGTACCTGCGCGCGTGCCAGAACCTGTTCAGGAGGAAGCGCGAAAGTTAGCGCTGGCTGTGGCAGAGTCGCTGGGTGCGGTGGGACTGCTCGCTGTGGAGATGTTTGTCACCGAAGACGGACAATTGTACGTTAATGAGTTGGCACCACGACCGCATAACTCCGGTCATTACACGATGGAGGCATGCGCCACGTCGCAATTCGAGCAGCACATACGTGCGATTTGCGGTTTACCCTTGGGCAGCACGAAGCTGCTGACTTCCGTCGTGATGGTCAATGTGCTAGGTGAGCATTTGGAGGATGTGGTTCGGCGGTTTGTGCAATCGGATGTTGAAGCTGAAAGGTTGGATGTTGTACCCAAGCTGCATTTGTATGGAAAAAGTGAAGCCAAGCCAGGCCGAAAGATGGGACATATTAATCTACTGTGCCAGGATGCGGAACAAGCGCTGGAATGGATTGAACAAACCAATATTTGGGGGGATAAATAGTCATGATCGAACGCTATAGCAGACCGGAAATGAGAGCGATTTGGACGGAAGAAAATAAATTTAAAGCGTGGCTGGAAGTAGAGCTGTGTGCCTGTGAAGCTTGGGCGGAATTAGGGGTTATTCCAAAAGAGGATACTGTGGCTCTACGTAAGAATGCAAGTTTTGATATTGAACGGATATATGAAATTGAGCAGGAGACAAGACATGATGTTATTGCTTTTACTCGCACGGTGTCTGAAAGTCTTGGAGATGAGCGCAAATGGGTACATTACGGTCTAACCTCTACAGACGTAGTTGATACGGCACTGGGCTACCTGTTAAAGCAGGCGAATGAAATCCTGGAACGCGATATCTTGAATTTTATTGAAATTTTGAAGGAAAAGGCATTGGCTTACAAGCATACACCAATGATGGGACGTACACATGGAGTGCATGCCGAGCCGACCACATTCGGACTGAAGATGGGATTGTGGTACGAGGAAATGAAGCGCAATCTGGAACGCTTTCGTTTTGCCGCTGACCAAGTACAATACGGTAAAATGTCCGGTGCAGTTGGGACATACGCCAACATTGACCCGTCTGTAGAAGAATTTGTATGCCGCAAGCTGGGTACCAAGCCTGCACCGATTTCTACACAGACGCTACAGCGCGACCGTCATGCCGAATACATGGCAACGTTAGCGTTGATCGCCACATCGTTGGACAAATTTGCTACAGAAGTCCGTGCTCTGCAAAAGAGTGAATTCCGTGAGGTGGAGGAAGCCTTTGCCAAGGGTCAAAAAGGATCTTCCGCGATGCCGCATAAACGCAATCCGATCGGAAGTGAAAACATCTCCGGTCTGGCACGTGTGATTCGCGGGCATATGGTATCGGCGTATGAGAACGTAACCCTATGGCATGAACGCGACATTTCGCATTCTTCCGTAGAACGCATTATTCTGCCGGATGCCACGATGCTGTTGAACTACATGCTGAACCGCTTTGGCAATATCGTGAAAAATCTGACGGTCTTCCCTGAAAATATGAAGCGCAATATGGCGCGTACGTACGGCGTACCGTTCTCCGGTCGTATTATGACGAAGCTGATCGATAAAGGTTTTAGTCGTGAAAAAGCCTACGATACCGTGCAGCCGCGTGCTATGCAGGCGTGGGAAGAGCAACGCCAGTTCCGCGATATCGTCGAGGCCACCCCGGAAATTACTGCCGTGCTCAGCGCAGACGAAATCGAGGATGCTTTTAACCCAGCCTGGCATCTGAAGAACGTGGATACGATCTTCAAAAAGCTGGGATTAGGGGAGTAGGAGGGAAGGTTGCTGCGTGGTGAGGCCGCTCTGCGAACGGATCATTCTTCCGATTGCTGTTGCCCCTGGATTCCTGAATTGGAAAACCTGCAAAGGTTGAAATCCAGAGGCAAAGGCAAGCGCTAACGCTTCTCCAGAACGATTCCGTCCGCTCCGCTGCTTCCAGTACCAACCTTCGTATGGGAGCAGAACTTGGGAAGGTGCGGCACATAAGATGCCGCACCACCCCAAGAGCGATGGAAAAGCGTGTTCCACTGCTTTTGCTATCGCTGAGCAACGTTCTCGGGAGGGCTGCCGAATTTGCGCAGCAAACAGCCCGCTGCCCTCCCGAGAACGCGTAGGCTCAAGAAGTGAAGCCTTGAGCCACCGTATCCGTGCGCAGCGTAACACATGCGCACAACAGGCGAAGCCAGAATGCTCGCTGCACGGCATGCCGTGCTACGGCCACGGGCCGAATGGTATTGCGGCGGCATACGCGTAAAAACGCTATTTTGTACCGACGTAAAAGCGTTGCTGGATGACAGCTTGTGTCAACAAGCCTTAATCCAGCGGAACGCGCTCACACCACCCCAGCTCCAGTAACCCGCTATCCCCTGCTCACTACGCCAACCCTTGCGGGAGTCCCGAGGGCAGCAGCCCTGGGGGTTCTCCCTGAGGGGAGGATTTAGGAGGGGCAAAGGTTGATTTAGGAGGGGCAACTTCTATGAAAGAGGTGTAATGAAATGTCATTGTCTACTGCCGAAGGTCTGATCCATGCGCCGCTCTTGTACAAAGGCAAGGTGCGTGAACTGTATGATCTCGGAGAACATTTTCTGATTGTCGTGACAGACCGAATTTCGGCTTTTGATTATGTGTTAGAGCCACCCGTGCCCGAAAAGGGAAATGTGCTGAATAAGCTCAGCGCTTTCTGGTTTGAGCAGACGAAAGACTTGTTGGAAAACCATGTCGTGCACACTGATGTGAACAAGCTCGGGCATGTGATCGACGAACAGAATAAAGCGTTGCTGAAGGACCGGATCATGGTCACGCTGAAGGCTGAACGCATCGACATTGAGTGTGTGGTGCGAGGATATATTACCGGAGGCGGCTGGCGTCAGTATGAACAAAACGGTGAGGTGAATGGCATTCCATTGCCAGAGGGGCTACGTAAAAATGAACGCTTTCCCAAGCCTTTATTTACACCGGCTGCAAAAAATGATGTTGGACACGACGAGGACATTTCCCTTCACCAAATGAAAGAACTGGTCGGGGTTGAACTAACAGGTGAGCTTGAGGAAAAGAGTTTGGCGTTGTACGAATTTGCACGTGCTTTCTGCGAAAAGCGGGGGATTATTTTAGCCGATTGCAAGTTTGAGTTTGGTCTTGTTAACGGGAAGGTTATTTTGATTGACGAAATTTTCACTCCGGACTCATCCCGATTCTGGGCACAGGAAAAGTATGAGCTGGATGTGGAAATTGACAGCATGGACAAGGAGCCGGTACGAAGTTATTTGGCATCATCCGGTTGGGACAAGAACAGCAAGCCCGATCCGTTGCCAGCTGAGGTCGTAAAAGAAACAACTGCAAGATATACGGATATTTGGCGGCGTCTGACGGCACAGTAAATAGTAATCATAATTAAACCAATAGGATTCACTCATTCGGAGGAGGAACTGAAGGAACATGATGAAAGCAACAGTCTATGTCACGATTAAGCAAAGCGTTTTGGACCCGCAGGGGGTTGCGGTGCAAGGCGCACTGCATTCTATGGGTTTCGGAGAAGTGGACAGCGTCAGAATTGGCAAGTATATGGAACTGAATCTGGATACAACAGACCGCGAGAGTGCTGAAAAGCGCGTCATCGAGATGTGTGAAAAGCTGTTGGCCAACACGGTCATTGAAGACTACCGCTACGAACTGGAGGGCTAATTCCATGAAATTTGCAGTTCTGGTTTTTCCGGGCTCCAACTGTGATATTGACTGCTATAAGGCGATAGAAGACACGGTCGGTGAACCTGTCGATTATGTATGGCATACTGCGACGGATCTGTCGTCTTATGATTGTATTCTTGTTCCTGGCGGCTTCTCTTACGGGGATTATCTACGCTGCGGTGCGATTTCCCGGTTTGCACCGGTGATGAAGGAAGTTGCGAAAGCGGCTGCCGAGGGCAAATATATTTTGGGTATTTGCAACGGTTTTCAAATTCTGACCGAAGCCGGTCTGTTGCCAGGGGCTTTACGCCGTAATCTGTCGATGAAATTCCTATGCCGGGATACGGTGTTGCAGGTTGCGAATAACCAAACACCTTTTACTAAAGATTACGCTGCTGGTGAAAAGATCGTCATTCCGATCGCACACGGCGAAGGCAACTATTACTGTGATGATGAGACGCTGGCTCGCTTGCAGGCGAATAACCAGATCGTATTTACGTATAAAGATAATCCAAACGGTTCCATGACGGATATCGCAGGGATTTGTAATGAACAAGGAAACGTGCTGGGCATGATGCCTCACCCTGAACGCGCGGTGGACGCATTGCTCGGAACGGATGACGGCAAACGTATGTTTACATCTATTTTGAACGCATGGAGGGATCGACATGGCGCAGCAAGTGTCCGCTAAGGAACCAACGGCAGAGCAGGTTGCCGAGCATAAACTGTACCAGCAGATGGGTGTGTCGGATAGCGAATATGCGTTGATCTGTGAATTCATGGGACGTCAGCCGAATTATACGGAGATTGGTGTATTCAGTGTCATGTGGTCAGAGCATTGTGCTTACAAAAACTCCAAGCCGTTATTGCGTCGTTTTCCAACGAGCGGTCCACGAGTGCTGATGGGACCCGGCGAGGGCGCAGGCATTGTAGATATCGGTGATAACCAAGCGGTTGTATTTAAAATCGAAAGCCATAACCATCCGTCGGCTGTGGAGCCTTTTCAAGGGGCAGCGACTGGGGTAGGCGGTATCATCCGTGATATTTTCTCCATGGGTGCAAGACCCGTTGCGGTGTTGAACTCTCTGCGTTTTGGCAAGCTGGAGAGCGACCGTGTGAAATATTTGTTCGAGCATGTGGTATCTGGTATTGCGGGCTACGGGAACTGTATCGGTATTCCGACTGTAGGTGGCGAGGTTGTATTTGATGAAAGCTACGAAGGCAACCCGCTCGTTAATGCAATGTGTGTCGGACTGATTGACCATGATAAAATCCAGCGTGGTGTTGCTAAAGGGGTCGGTAACCCGGTGTTCTATGTGGGCCCACCGACAGGTCGTGATGGGATTCACGGAGCGACATTCGCATCGGTTGAGCTGACAGAAGAATCTGAAGCGAACCGGACTGCGGTTCAAGTAGGCGATCCTTTTATGGAGAAGCTGGTTATGGAATCATGTCTGGAACTGATCGATAGTGGTATTGTGCTGGGTATTCAGGATATGGGTGCCGCAGGACTCACCTGCTCCAGCGCGGAGATGGCGAGTAAGGCTGGCAACGGCCTGGAGCTGTATCTGGATCAGGTACCGCAGCGTGAAGAGGGTATGACACCTTATGAAATGATGCTGTCCGAATCACAAGAACGGATGCTGTTCGTAGTAGAGCCTAAGGATGAAGCACAGGCACTGGAAATTTTCGAGCGCTGGGGCGTTATTTGTGCCAAGGTCGGTAAAGTGACGGATGACGGTCGTTTGCGTTTGTTCCATCACAATGAAGTGGTCGGAGATATGCCAGTGACGGCACTGGTTGATGAATGCCCGATTTATGACAAGCCTTCCGAAATCCCCGCTTATTATGAGCAAAATGCTGCTATTGACACACTTCGTTATGCAGAAGTGACAGATTTGAACGGTGCGCTGAAAAAGGTGCTGTCTTCACCAAGTGTAGCCAGTAAGAAATGGGTATACGAGCAGTATGACTACATGGTTCGCACGAGTACAGCCGTTCGTCCGGGATCGGATGCAGCTGTAGTAACCGTGCGTGGAACTCGTAAGGGTCTCGCCATGACGACAGATTGTAACGGACGTTATGTATACCTGGATCCAGAGGTAGGCGGACGGATTGCAGTTAGCGAAGCAGCACGTAACATTGTATGTTCTGGCGGCGAGCCTTTGGCGATTACAGATAACCTGAACTTCGGTAACCCTGAAAAGCCGGATATTTTCTGGCAAATGGAAAAAGCCGTAGATGGTATGGCTGAAGCTTGCCGTGTACTGGATACACCTGTTATCGGGGGTAATGTCAGCTTGTACAACGAAAATACCAAAGGCTCCATCTATCCGACGCCTGTTGTTGGTATGGTAGGTCTGGTACATGATACAGATCATATTACGACACAAGGCTTCAAAGCCGAGGGTGATGTGATTTTCTTGGTGGGGGAAACGAAGGCCGAGCTGGGAGGTAGCGAGTTCCAAGCTGTCGTACACGGTGTATCCGAGGGACGCCCTCCTGAGCTGGATTTGAACGTAGAGAAAAAGCTGCTGACTGCGGTACTGGGAGCGATTCAGGGCGGATTGGTACAATCTGCGCATGATTTGGCAGAGGGCGGATTGGCTGTAGCGCTTGCGGAATCCGGGATTAGCGGCGGATTGGGAGCACAGGTCAACGTAGAAACGACTTTGCGTCCTGACCATGCCTTGTTTAGCGAAAGCCAGTCCCGTATTTTGTTATCTGCATCGCCGGATAAAGCGTCTGCGCTGGAAGCACATCTACGTGGTTTGGAAGTGCCAGTTACCGTATTAGGAAAAGTTGAAGGATCACAATTGACAGTTGAGGTGAACGGACAACCCGCTTTGAACGAGGCAGTCGCCAGTTTGAAGCAAATCTGGGAGGATGTCATTCCATGTCTGATGAAATAACAGCACGGACGTTGTGGACTGGAGATTATTATAATGAAGGCTCTGGTAAAGAGGGGCTGTTTGATAAATTAAAAGAGGAATGCGGCGTATTCGGTGTGTATAGACACTCCGATGCCGCTTCCCTAGCATATTACGGATTGCATGCACTCCAGCATCGTGGGGAGGAAAGTGCAGGCATCTGTGTGAGCAGTGGTGACGAGTTCCATTATCATCGTGGTATGGGTCTTGTAAAAGAAGTATTCAATAAAGATTTGATGGCTTCGCTGACAGGCGATATTGCCATAGGACATGTGCGCTACTCGACAAGTGGAGACAGTAAGCTGACGAATGCACAGCCTTTGGTGTTCAAGTATCGTGATGGCGATTTGGCAGTAGCCACGAACGGGAATATCGTGAATGCTTTGCAAATCCGGCATGAGCTGGAGCAGGGCGGGTCTATTTTTCAAACGACCAGCGATACAGAAGTAGTAGCACATTTGATCGCACGATCGTCCAAGGATTTGGTGGAGGCCGCTAAGGATGCATTGAAGCGTATTGTCGGCGGGTTTGCTTTCCTTATTATGACCAACGACAAGCTGCTCGTGGCTTCCGACCCCAATGGTCTGCGTCCAATCACGATGGGCAGACTGGGAGATGCTTATCTGTTCGCATCCGAGTCTTGTGCCCTGGAAACGATTGGGGCAGAGTTGCTGCGCGATATCGAACCGGGTGAGCTGTTGGTGTTGGACAAAAATGGACTGCATGAAGATCGTTACACGGAAGAAAAGCACCGTAAAGCGCTATGTGCGATGGAATATATTTATTTTGCCCGGCCTGACAGTGACTTGAATGGTTCTAATCTTCATGCTGCACGCAAAAGAATGGGCAGCCAGATGGCGCTGGAAGCTTTTGTTGATGCAGATTTGGTTACCGGTGTACCGGACTCCAGTATTTCGGCTGCGATTGGTTATGCAGAGCAGACAGGTATTCCTTATGAGCTGGGCATGATTAAAAATAAATACACTGGACGTACCTTCATTCAGCCGAGTCAGGAGCTGCGCGAGCAGGGTGTGAAAATGAAGCTGAGCGCTGTACGCCGCGTTGTTGAAGGTAAACGAGTCATTATGATCGACGATTCTATCGTCCGGGGCACTACATCCCGTCGAATCGTGAATATGCTGCGTGATGCGGGAGCGTTGGAGGTACATGTACGTATTACCTCGCCGCCTTTCAAAAACCCGTGCTTCTACGGTATTGACACGCCGGATCGCCGGGAACTGATTGCTTCATCTAAAACCGTCGAGGAAATTCGTGAGGAAATTAACGCCGATTCGCTTTACTTTATGAGCGCCGAGGGTTTGATTGCCGCTGTAGGTGGATATAACGAACAGGATTACAAAGGCGGCTTGTGCCTAGCTTGTTTCGATAATGATTACCCGACTCAGGTAGATTTCAAAGGCGAAGAGAAGTTCGGATGTAGTTGTTAGTATAGGGAACAAAAGAGGTACTAGCGCCATATAATGCGGTTCTGAGGGGGCTACTCCGCGTGTGGAAGGTTCTTACGATCGCTGTTGCCGCTGGATTCCTGGATTGAAATAATCCCTTACAGGGTTGGAATCCAGCTGCAAAGGCGAACGCTTTCGCTTCTCCAGAATCCTTCCACCCGCTGCGTTTCTCAGGTATGCAGCATTATTGCAGCAGTGCCTGTACCTCTTTGGTTCCCACCAAGAAGAGGATAGGTAAGGCAGTTAAAAACTCATGGCATAACTATTTCATGCCATGAGTTTTTAGCGGAGCGGTGACTCGTAAAAAGTCACCCTGCTCTTGTAAGGTTGAGCCGCGAAGCGAAGCTCAATAGCAGGCAAGGCAAAGCTGCCTGCCTCAAAGGGCAAAGAAGTAAGCCGCCCGTTGGCGCTGCTCACTTCTTTGCCCGGCACGTCCCCGCCTTTGCGAAGCAAACAGCCCGGGACGTGCCCCCGCCGCCGTGAAGGCGGCAACGCACCAAAGCGTGTCCTTGTGAATTACGGGAATGCCCCGCAATTCACAAAGGAAAGCACGCGACTCACAGCACGAACCATACACCAAGCAGCACCCAACCCTACGCATCTGACCGACTCTTGAGAGGTCCAGGGGGAGCAGCCCCATGGAATCCTCTCTGTTAGGGAGGACTTAGGAGGGTCAATCATTTGAAGGAGTGTTCATGAATGTCCGAAGCATACAAAAATGCAGGGGTAGATATCGCTGCCGGTAATGAAGCAGTAGAACGGATGAAAAAGCACGTTAAACGTACCTTCCGTCCCGAAGTGCTGACGGACTTGGGCGGATTCGGTGCGTTGTTCGGCCTGAATAAGGATAAGTACGAGGAGCCTGTACTCGTTTCCGGTACCGATGGTGTCGGCACGAAGCTGAAGCTTGCTTTCGCAATGGATCGTCATGACACCATTGGTATCGACGCGGTTGCGATGTGTGTAAACGACATTGTCGTCGGGGGCGCGGAGCCACTCTTTTTTCTGGATTACCTCGCTTGTGACAAGGTTGTGCCCGAGAAAATTGAAGCTATAGTCGCTGGAATCGCAGAGGGATGCCATCAATCGGGCTGTGCGCTGGTCGGCGGTGAAACCGCAGAAATGCCAGGGATGTATAGCGAGGGTGAATATGATATTGCCGGATTCACGGTAGGGATTGTAGATAAAAGTAAAATCATCAACGGCAGCTCCGTTGCCCCTGGAGATACCGTTATTGGGCTGGCCTCCAGTGGAGTTCACAGTAATGGCTTCTCACTGGTTCGCAAGCTGTTATTGGAACAGCAGGGCTATGATTTGCATGATGAAATCGAAGGCTTAAACGGCAAACTGGGCGATGTACTGCTGGAGCCGACGAAAATTTACGTGAAATCCGTTTTGGCATTGCTGGACAAGGTAAAAGTAAAAGGTATGGCGCATATCACAGGTGGTGGTTTTATTGAAAATATCCCAAGAGTGTTACCGGATCACGTCAATGTGGATATTGAATACGGCACTTGGCCGATTTTGCCGATCTTCCAGCTCATGCAGGAAAAAGGTGCAATCTCCAACAGAGACATGTTCACAACCTTTAATATGGGGATTGGCATGGTAATCGTTGTAGGCGAAGAGCATGCACAGACTGCACTGGAAGTTCTGAAGGAACAGGGCGAAGCTGCCTATGTGATCGGAAAAGTAACGGAAGGCAGTTCTATCGTGACCTTTACGGGAGCCGAGGTGTAATGAACGAGTACCGGATTGCTGTTTTTGCATCAGGCGAAGGGACGAATTTTCAGTCATTGGTGGATGCCGCTGCGCGAGGAGAACTGGGCGATGCCTCGGTAGAATTGCTCATCTGTGACAAGCCTGCGGCTCCTGCCGTAGCTAGAGCACAGAAAGCTGGAGTTGCGTGCCATACCTTTCGACCCAAGGAATATCCTTCTCGAGAAGACTATGAGCGTGAACTGGTGGCTTTACTGGAGCAGAAATCAATTGATCTCATCGTGTTAGCTGGCTACATGCGTTTGCTATCCAGCGTCATGGTCGATGCCTACGCAGGAAAAATCATTAATATTCATCCGTCACTACTTCCGGCATTTCCAGGGAAAGATGCTGTTGGACAGGCATTGACCTATGGTGTCAAGGTAAGTGGCGTCACCGTTCATTTTGTGGACGGGGGCATGGATACGGGAGCTATTATTGCCCAGCGTGTCGTGGAGGTTAGCGACCATGATACTGCGGAATCCTTATCCGCAGCCATTCAATCCGTAGAACGTCAGCTATATCCAGAAGTAGTTGGAAAATTAGCCCAAGGCAAAATCCAATTAAATGGTCGCAAAGTGATTTCACTTCTCTAAGAATGATTGTAATTTGTCATATCATTGTTATATCAAGGATGCTGTACAGGCATTTTCCGATATTTCTCGGGAAATAAAATGATAAAAGAGAATTTTGCAAAATTCTGAAAGAGCTAAAGGAGGAGACAGGGTGAGTATTAAAAGAGCGCTCGTCAGCGTATCGGATAAGCGAGGGATCGTGGAATTTTGCCGCGAGTTGTCCAAATTGGGTGTGGAGATCGTTTCGACAGGGGGAACGAGCAGCTTGTTGTCGAAGGAGGGCATTCCTGTCATCGGCATTTCCGAGGTAACGGGTTTTCCTGAAATTATGGATGGACGTGTTAAAACACTCCACCCTGCGGTACACAGCGGCTTGCTGGCTGTTCGGGATAATGAAGAGCATCAGCGTCAGATGAAAGAGCTTGGATTGGGTTATATTGATCTGGTCGTTGTGAATCTGTATCCTTTTGCGGAAACGATTGCCAAACCCGGTGTAACTTATGAGGACGCGATTGAAAATATCGACATCGGCGGGCCAACGATGCTTCGTTCTGCGGCAAAAAATCATGCTTTTGTCAGTGTGGTGGTTGATGCTGATGACTATAGCACAGTGTTGGAGGAAATTCGTAAGGATGGCGATACGGAGCTGAATACCCGTAAGCGTTTGGCTGCAAAAGTGTTCCGCCATACGGCGTCATACGACGCTTTGATATCCGATTATTTGTCGAATGTGACAGGTGAGCCGTTGCCTGAGCGTTACACTGTAACCTATGAAAAAATCCAGGATTTGCGTTATGGCGAAAATCCGCATCAGCAGGCGGCATTTTACCGTGAGCCATTGGCGGCAAAGGGTACACTGACAACAGCGAAACAACTTCACGGCAAAGAGCTGTCTTACAATAACATCAATGATGCTAATGCAGCTTTGCAAATTGTCAAAGAATTCAGCGAACCTACAGTAGTAGCAGTTAAGCATATGAATCCTTGCGGTGTGGGAATTGGCGGCAGTATTTATGAAGCGTACAGCAAGGCGTATGCAGCTGATCCAACCTCGATTTTTGGCGGCATCGTAGCGGCTAACCGGATTATTGATGGTGATACAGCAAATAAGCTGAGTGAGATCTTTTTGGAAATTGTACTGGCACCGGGATTTACGAAAGAAGCATTGGAGATTTTAACGAAAAAGAAAAATATTCGTTTGCTTGATTTGGGTGAGCTTTCCCGGTCTGAACAGGTGGAAAGCCGCTTCGTCGTGACTTCCATTGAAGGTGGCATGGTCGTTCAGCAAAATGACATTCACGCTGTAGACTCGGATGCACTTACAGTTGTAACGGAGCGGGCACCATCCGAGGAAGAACTGAAACAGCTTTTGTTTAGCTGGAAAGTGGTTAAGCATGTGAAATCCAACGCCATCGTACTGGCGGCAGATAATATGACCATTGGCGTAGGCGCTGGACAAATGAACCGTGTCGGTGCGGCCAAGATTGCTATCGAGCAGGCTGGTGACAAAGCAAAAGGTGCCGTACTGGCATCCGATGCATTTTTCCCGATGGGCGATACGTTGGAGTTGGCAGCTAAAGCAGGCATCACAGCAGTTATTCAGCCGGGCGGCTCCATCAAAGACGAAGAGTCCATCAAGGTTGCTAACGAATACGGCATTGCCATGGTCTTTACAGGCGTACGTCATTTCAAGCACTAACTTGTATGAGTTGAGGATGCAGCAGCATTTTCACCTGAACAATCTTAATGGGAGCGGGAGGAATCACCTGAATGGATATTTTGGTTATCGGAGGGGGCGGCCGCGAACATGCAATTGTGTGGTCGCTGAAGAAAAGCCCCAAGGCCGGACAAATCTATTGCGCACCAGGCAATGCTGGTATCGGACAGTTAGCGGAGTGTGTGCCGATTCCGGTGAGTGACTTTGACGCGCTGACAGAACTGGCGGAATCCAAAAAGGTCGGACTTGTCGTGGTTGGCCCCGATGATCCGCTGGCAGATGGCATTGTGGATGCTTTTGAAGCGAAAGGCATTCCCGTATTCGGACCGCGTAAAAATGCAGCGGAAATTGAAGGTAGCAAAGTCTTCATGAAGGATTTGCTCCATAAATATCATATTCCGACAGCAACCTATCGTAAGTTTTATACTTACGAGGAAGCACATGCATACTTGAAGGAGCAACCGATCCCGATCGTCATTAAGGCAGACGGACTGGCGGCAGGCAAAGGGGTAACGGTCGCTTACTCGATGGAGGAAGCGGAAAAGGCTCTCTCTGACATTATGGTGACCAAGGTGTTTGGTGAAGCCGGGGCACAAGTCGTGATTGAGGAGTTTCTGGCTGGTCAGGAAATGTCGATTCTCTCCTTTGTCGATGGTGAAACGGTTCGTCCGATGGCCGCGGCGCAAGACCACAAGCCTATTTTTGATAATGACAAAGGGCCAAATACAGGCGGCATGGGTACGTATTCTCCATTGCCTCACATAGCCAATTCCATTATTGAGGAAGCTATTGAGACGATTATTAAGCCGACGGCCAAGGCCATGGTTGCTGAAGGGCGTCCATTCCGAGGTGTATTATTTGCCGGATTGATGATTTCGCCGGACGGCAAGCCGAAGACCATTGAGTTTAATGCACGTTTCGGTGATCCGGAAACTCAAGTGGTTCTGCCTCGTTTGAAATCCGATCTGCTCGATATTTTTCTCGCTGCTGTAAATGGCACGCTGGATCAGGTGGAGATTGAGTGGAAGGATGAAGCGGCGGTGTGCGTGGTGCTGGCATCCGGAGGTTATCCTGCAGCTTACGCCAAAGGCGTACCTATCCACGGATTGGAACAGGTAGACGAAGCTATTGTATTCCATGCTGGAACGGGCATCAACGAACAGGGTGAGTGGGTAACGAACGGAGGACGCGTACTAGGCGTGGTTGGCTTGGGGCGTGACATTGCCGAGGCACGTGACAAAGCTTACGAACAGGCGGATCGTATTACCTTTGAAGGTAAACAAAACCGTACGGATATTGCGGCAAAAGCATTGCTGTAGCAGCAACATATAGGATAAAGAGAACCTCTGTGGAGGTTCTCAGGCTGTCGAGAAAGTCTCGACAGCCTATTTTATGTTAATTTTGTTTAAGACGACACCGCGTTAATGTTGTATAATATAGGTAACTATTGTAGAACGGATGGTGTTGATATGCTACGCTCCAACCGCGAAAAACAACAATCCTACGAATTTGTTTCCATCGAAGATCTGGTTCCTCAAGATCACTTGCTCCGCAAAGTAGATAAGTATATCGATTTTTCGTTTATCGATGATAAAGTTCGACCACTGTATTGTGCAGACAACGGGCGTCCTGCCATTGATCCTACCGTATTGTTTAAAATGATCTTTCTCGGTTATTTCTATGGCATTCGCTCAGAACGGCAACTCGAGCGAGAAATTCAGACGAACCTAGCTTATCGTTGGTTTCTGGGGTTGGGCTTAACGGATAAAGTTCCGGACCATACGACGATTAGCTGGAATCGTCGCACTCGCTTTAAAGACACCACGATCTTTCAAGATATCTTCGATGAAATTGTGCTGCAGGCGATCTCTCACCGAATGGTGGGTGGGCGTGTTCTCGTCACCGATTCCACACACGTCAAAGCCAATGCTAACAGGCACCAGTACACCAAAGAACAAGTGTTGCAGAATACTAAAGACTATATGGACGAGCTGAACGAAGCGGTGAAGGATGACCGGAGAAACCACGGAAAAAAGCCTTAAAATCCCGAGAGGAAGTGAATGAAGAAAAAGAAATTAAAGTGAGCAAAACAGACCCGGACAGCGGCTATATGATCCGTGATGGCAAGCCCGAAGGCTTCTTCTATCTGGACCACCGCACGGTGGATATGAAGTACAATCTGATTACGGACGTGCATGTGACACCGGGGAATGTACATGATTCTGTCCCCTATTTGTCCCGTTTGGATCGCCAAAGAGAACGTTTTGGTTTTCAAGTAGAAGCTGTTGCACTAGATTCAGGTTATTTAACAACGCCGATTTGCCGAGGTTTGCAGAACCGAAAGATTTTTGCCGTGATTGCTCACCGAAGATTCCATCCCAGACAAGGACTGTTTCCGAAATGGAAGTTTGAATACGATGCCAAACGCAATGCGTATAGATGCCCAGCCCAACAGGAACTGCCCTACCGAACGACGGACCGTAAGGGATACCGGCAGTATGCCTCTGACCCAGCTCAGTGCCAGCATTGCCCACTGCTAAGTCAGTGTACCCAGTCTCGAAACCACCGCAAAGTGGTGACTCGGCATGTCTGGGAAGACAGCAAAGAGTGGGTACGGAGCAACCGGCTGAGCCCATCTGGTAAAAAGCTGTACCGCAAACGAAAAGAGACGATTGAGCGAAGCTTCGCGGATGCCAAAGAGCTCCATGGGTTTCGCTATTGCCGTTTGCGCGGTCTTCCAAACGTCAGGGAACAAGCCCTTATGACGGCAGCCGTGCAGAACATGAAGAAGATGGCGATCCACCTAGATCGCCTGGAGAAACAGGGGTAACCCCCCTGCTTCTCCAGAGACCAGAGCATTATGATGTAAAAAAGAAACCCACGTCTCAAAATGACGGGGTTTCTCGACAATCTGAGAACCTCTGTGGAGGTTCTCTTTTTGTTTAAAGAAAATAAAGTTGTAGACTGAGCAAATAAAGCGTTTTCTTAGTGCTTGGATTAATATAAGGCTCCTTTAGAAGCACTACATGCTACCCGCGTATGTTCTTTAAATAATATTTGGCGCTGGAGCTTCCTTTTTTATTGAACTCCCATGAAAGTTAAAGCAGCTAAAAACCCGAAAAAGACAATAACAAAATAGACCTAGCCAAATGATTTTTTTAAAAAAAGGCACTGCCTGAGAAGAGTTATGAAATTAAAGTATCAAAGATTTTTCAAGGCTGAACGTAAAAATGAGGCTGGTGTAAAGGTTGTTTTAGTTCATTTAAATGCTTAAACTAACGGTTAATAGTAGGTTCAAGTAATCGATGAGACGAAGAGGGGGAAACCGAAATGAAGACGATCAAGTGCATGATGGACCACCTGTACTGGGCGGACGGACGCATCCTGGACGCGCTCGAGAAGAGTGAGACGAAGAACAAGGACCTTCTGAAGCTGGTTCGGCACGTCGCGGTCGCGGAACGAGTCTGGCTGTCCCGATTGCCGGGCAAGGGCAGCGCCCAATATTCGTTGTGGGAGGAAGCAGAAGACCTGACGGCGATCCGGACGATGTTCGAAGAAAACGCCGAGCAATATCGCGTCTATATCGAAGGACTTGAGGAATCCGAGTTGGACGAGATGATCGACTATGTGAATCAGAGCGGGGTTCCGTTCCAAACGTCCGTCCGGGACATCCTGTCACAGGTCCTCTTACATGGGCAATATCACCGGGGACAGATCAACCGGGCGCTTCGGATCGAATCAGTAGAGCCTGTCCAAGTCGATTACATCACGTTCGCGAGGCTCTAACAGGGCCTAATAATCACCATTATTCGGAATGGGATTGGCATTGAACGAGGGGTACGATAGCTCAACAAATTGCTTTTACCATATAAGAGCAACATGCTAATGTATATTAGCAGACGATGATGTTTTATAAGTGATAAGAACCTACACTGCCTTATTTAGGATCAAAGAGAGCCCATACCCTTATAAATTGGAAAATTCATTTGCTTCCAAATACGGTTATGGGCTTATTTACTTTTCATAAGCACTACACCACATTAGACTGCCGGTACTTGTTTAAGCTAACGGGCAGGATAGTTCAAATACGTGGTATCATGTGGTGAGTAATTAATGGAGCCCTCTTTTACAATGTTGAGAATGAGGGAAATCGTGGTCGGCTTGGAATGGGAAGGTTTGTATAGAGAATTGTTGGGAGATGGAAACCAATTGCTTATGGAAGGCGCAATGGATGTCTGTCATCGCTTATCAAAGACCCATCGAATGTTCGTAATCACGTATGGTATCACTCACACGCAAATCAAACGCTTGAAGCAGTCTGGGCTATATAAGTTTTTCGAGGATATCTTTGATTCGCAAAGCATTGGTTATCAAAAACCGAAGGGAGAATTTTTCAATTACGTCATAAGTCATATTTCAGATGGTGGTCTTCAGTCGGGCATTGACACCTGTTGGGTCAACAGAACCGGACAAAGAAGTCCGGCAGAAATTAAAAGCACATATACAATCTCAAACTTAATGGAGCTCACTTCCATCTGTTAGGCTGTAAAAACAAACGCTTGTGCCGCCTCAATTATCACTTTTTGGTGACTATATCACAAAAAAGTGGGTACTGTTTTTCTTGTAACTTTTCCCCCATACTATCGTTCATAGGAGGTTCATGAAGCAGACAGAGCATCCTATACCATATAAATCATTATAAAAGGAGTGTAATAGAATGGGGAAATTTGACGGGAAGGTAGCAGTTGTAACCGGAGGTACAAGCGGCATCGGTCTCGCGTCGGCACAACAGTTCGTAAAAGAAGGGGCTTACGTTTTTATCACGGGACGCAGACAACGTGAACTGGATGAAGCAGTAAAGCAGATCGGAAAGAATGTTACAGGTGTCCGAGGTGACATATCTAAATCGGAAGATCTAGATATATTATTTGAAACAGTTAAGCGAGAAAAGGGACACTTGGACATTCTCTTTGCAAATGCCGGACTAGGGTCATTGCTTCCATTAGGAGAAATTACAGAAGCACAATACTACAAGACTTTCGATGTCAACGTGAAAGGAACCATCTTTACAGTACAAAAGGCATTAGCTTTGTTTCCAAATAAAAGAGGTTCGATTATTCTAACGGGATCCACTGCTGGCTCGACGGGGATGCCAGCGTTTAGTATCTATGGTGCATCCAAGGCAGCGATCAGACAGCTCGTCCGCAGCTGGATTCTTGATATGAGAGGGACCGAAATTCGTATAAACATCCTTAGTCCGGGAACAATCGTAACGCCGGCGTACGATGAGTTATTTGGCTCTGAACTAGATCATTTACTGGAACAGGCAAAAAATGATATTCCGCTCGGCAGAGTGGGGCAGGTTGAAGAGATCTCCAATGCTGTCATGTTCCTAGCCTCTAATGAAAGCAGCTATATGAACGGCGTTGAATTATTCGTAGATGGCGGAGTAGCTCAAGTTTAACCAGGACATAGTAATTTTCAAACGACAAAGATTTTTAAATCAACTTAAAGGCGATTGTATTATCCCCTCCATGTAACGTTCAATTTTTCCTTCAGTGATCCTTGAAGGATCAAGCGATACATGAAGGGGATATTCTTAGATCGGGAGATGGTGTATTGATATGAAAACATTTTTCTGTGAACTGGAAGTTACACTAGAGGTTATCGGAGGAAAGTGGAAGGGGCTTGTTCTGTACTATTTAATAAAAGGACCTAAACGGACGGGAGAGCTTAAGCGACTCGTTCATAATATATCGCAAAAGATGCTGATTCAAACTCTTCGGGAACTGGAAACAGACGGATTAATTCGCAGAAAGATGTACAATCAGGTACCGCCTAAGGTGGAATATTCAACGACGGAACTGGGTCAATCACTTGAACCCATTTTGAGATCGCTTTGTGATTGGGGGGGGAATTACGCAGAGCAATCCTTCGCTCCGGGCGAGATTGAGATTTTGTATCTGGATTAACTGTCGGGGGACAAGAGCATAGTCCCATTTGAAGTCGCTATTTTAGCGGCTTTTTTGTTTTATCGTTTTACGTTGATGTTTTCGAGTGATGAGCAATATTCTAGTACAGGTTACTTCGTAATTAACAAGGTGCACTACAAAACTAAGGACACAAAACTTGTCTCAGAGATTTATAAGTACGTCTTGGATTATGGCAAAAGCATCATGCCCCAGCTGTTGCCAGGAGTCTGAGCAAACAAGTAAGCGGTTGAGGCTAATGACAGAACCCATTACGCTAACGAGAAACGTTAGTTTAATAAAACAGCGGTAGTCTGAGACTGCCGCTGTCTTTTTTGTTGGCGCCAGTCTAATACTTATTTTATGGGATCTGTCGGTTTTTAAAATTTAAAAGCCGCTTGGAGCAGCAAAACTTTATTTTCTTCTGACACTTTTTTCTTTGACAAAAGTATACTTATCCTATAGGATTAAAAATACAAAACTGACTGACTGATCAATCGGGAGGAGGAAACCCATTGCAGCCACGAAAGGCGAAGCAGTCCGAGACCGTCTCAAATGACCAACCTGCTGAGCATGCGGGGGAAGAAACAGACCGCAGAACACAGCTTCTTTACATTGCATTGAAGCGGTTCGCCGAGCAGGGTTACCATCAAACGAAGATTTCAGATATCGTGGTAGAGGCGGGAGTAGCCCAAGGCACGTTTTATTGGCATTTTAAAAGTAAAGAGGCACTGGCGCTGGAGATTATCGCTACCGGTCGTGAACAACTGCTATCAGCGATTGGACAGGGATATCGCCGTGATGCGGGAACGCTGGCTGATATGGTTAAGGCATCGGAGGCGCTGTTTGTTCGGTTATTTGATTTTGCATTGGAAAACCGCTATCTGATGGGTTTGCTGCTGATCGGCAGCGGTGTCGTTGAACCGGTGCGCCAGAGTATCCGAGAGACAAGGGCCGCGATGGAGCTGGCATTCCGGCGCAATATGGAAAGAGCGATCGAGCTGAACATGTTGCCTGCTGAATTGGATGTCGAATTAAGAGCGGCACTACTCATGAGTATGATCGAAGGTGTCATTACACGCTGGCTATTCGGTTCAGAGGGAACACATGACCACATCACACAGATAACTGCTAAAAGATTGGCAGCAGAGGCGGCTAATTTTGAGTTTTATGGACTATTAGGTCAAAGCTAGAGGGTCAACATCGCATGAATGGGTAGTTGGCAACAAATAATATAGCCAAATCACATATATGAACTCAATCATTTACATCCAGACAGGAGAGAAGGATACATGAAAACATGTAAAAAAGGGTTCTTGGTAACTACACTCATGGCTCTGGCATTGTTCAGCCTTGTGCTAAGCGCTTGTGGTACTAAGCCAGAAGCTTCTAATACTAGCAATGGAGCGGGTAGCAGTAATGTGGCAGCGAGTAACCAGCTCGAAGCAATCAAAAAGGCTGGTGTAATGAAGGTAGGCATGATGGGCACCTATCCGCCGTACAATTTCTTGAACGATAACAAGGAATTGGACGGATTTGATGTGGATATCGCCAAAGAATTGGCGAAGCGAATTGGAGTGAAACCGGAGTTCACGGCACAAGAATTCTCGGGACTGGTTCCAAGTTTGCAAAAGAAAAAATTCGATGCAGTGATTAGTCAGGTGACGATTACAGAGGATCGTAAGAAGGCTATTGACTTCACAGAGCCTTATATCACAAACAATGTAAACATTATCGTAAACAGCAAAACGAATGATATTACCAAGCTGGAGGACTTTAAAGGCAAAACCATTGGTGTCGGCCTGGGAACGAATGATGAATCTTATCTGCGGAATGAGGTACTGCCGAAGGTAGGCGATTTTGAGATTAAAACATATGATGATGTCATTACTTCCTTAAAGGATCTAAACTCTGGTCGTATTGACGCAACAATCAACAATCTGTATGCTCTCAAGCCTATTATTGATAAAAACGGTTTCCAAATTAAAGCCGTAGGCGAGCCGATTAAATCGGATCAAGCGGGTGTAGCCATTAACCAGAAAACTCCTGAGCTCAAAGAAGCCTTGAACAAGGCTTTGAAGGAAATGAAGGAAGACGGCACTTACAAAACAATTTTCAAAAAATGGTTTGGCGAGGAGCCAAAAGAATAACGTAAGCCTGTTAGAGGCGTCTGGCTCCAGTCTTGGCTTTCATGCTGACATGGGGCCACTCGTCTGAAAGAAGGGAATATAACCAATGCTTGAATTAATGTGGGAGAACGTCCCTTTTTTATTAAAGGGTGCTTATTATACGCTATATATTACGATTGTCTCTATGTTTTTTGGCCTAATCATTGGTTTGGTTGTTGCTGTGGCCCGGTTGAAGGGGAATCGACCCGTTCGATGGCTGGCGCGCATGTATGTATCGATCATTCGGGGAACGCCGGTTTTGGTGCAGATTGCGGTCATTTATTATGGACTGGATGATTATGGAATATCATTCGGATCGCTGACGGCTGCTTGTTTAGCACTTAGTATTAATACAGGGGCGTACTTGTCGGAGACGTTCCGTGGAGCTATTTTAGCCGTACCCCAGGGACAGACTGAGGCAGCTTATGCGACGGGAATGTCGCCCGGTCAAACGATGTGGCGTATTATTCTTCCTCAGGCGGTACGCATTGCAATTGCACCGATGGGGAATACATTTGTGGGTATGCTTAAAGAAACATCGCTGGTGTCGGTGATCGGGGTCAGTGAATTGATGCGACAGGCCCAGCTTTTACAAGCACAGTATTTGCGCTACATGCCGTTTCTGCTCGAAATTGGCCTGATGTACTGGATTATGAGCATTGGATTCTCCGCTATACTGGAGCGGGTGGAAAAGCGTCTGGCTCGAGCTTATTAAGGTGGAGATGATAGATGATGATAACAACAAACGGATTAGGTAAACGATTCGGACAGGTAGAGGTTCTGAAAAGCATTGATTTTCAGGTTGCCGCTCGTGAAATCGTCGTATTACTCGGCCCGAGCGGTTCAGGTAAAAGTACCTTGCTGCGGTGCCTGAACGGTCTAGAAGAGCTGTCTTCCGGCAAGTTTGAGGTAAATGGGATTGAGGTCGATGCTACAGCTCCCGTTCGTGTCCGCCAAGCAGCCATTCGTGATATTCGCAAACAGACGGGGATGGTGTTCCAGCAATTCAATCTGTATCCGCACAAAACCGCCATCGGCAATGTCATTGAAGGACTGCTGACCGTAAAAAAAATGCCGCGCGACAAGGCTATGTCCATCGGACAACGGTTGTTGGAGCGGGTGGGGTTATCGGACAAGCAGGATGTACATCCTTCACGTCTGTCCGGTGGACAGCAGCAACGGGTAGCCATTGCGCGTGCGCTGGCGATGGACCCGGCAATTATGCTGTTCGACGAGCCGACATCGGCGCTTGATCCCGAGCTGGTAGGGGAAGTGCTGGGTGTTATGCGAGAATTGGCTCAAGACGGGATGACGATGGTCGTGGTTACCCATGAGATGAAATTTGCTCGTGAGGTGGCGGACAAGGTCGTATTTATGGCAGATGGTATCATTTTGGAGGAGGCAGCGCCACAGGCGTTTTTTGATACTCCCCAGCATGAGAGAACACAGAAATTTTTACGCCAAATCAGTGAATTTTAAAATAAGTCGAAGAAGAATTATAGATTATTAAAATGGAAAGAAGGCCTTTAAACATGAAAGTATCTACAACTTGGCACGGCAAACGCGCGTTTACTTCGGAGGGACCATCCGGTTATTCGGTAGGGATGGATGCTACGGCGGCTTATGGCGGTGATGGTAAAGGAATGACACCCATGGAACTGCTGTTGGCAGGTCTGGCAGGATGTATGGGTATCGATATCACAATGATTTTGGATCGTTTCTTGTCGGACATTACTCGCATTGATATTGACGCAGAAGGTACGCGCAAGGAAGAAACGCCGACAGGCTTTACAGCGATTGATCTGACATTCCACGTAGATGGAGATATTCCGGATTACCGCGTATGGAAAGCAATTCAGATGGGTAAGGAAAAATATTGTGCCGTATCCGATTCCTTAAAAGCGGAAATTCGAATGCACCTCATTTTGAATGGAACTGAAGTACCCTATCCAGCATAAGTGTTGAAGAATAGTGAAAGAGAGTCAGCCTGTGTTATGTACAGGAGGCTCTCTTTTTTGTGTTATTTGAAAATATGACACGTAATGAAACTTTTTGTACTGTATTTTCGTTTAAAATAGAAATTGAAATATAAAAATGGGAAAATAAACCTATGTATGAAATGCATACAGGGGGAGGTTATAGTGAAACGAAAGTGCCTTATCATAATAGCAACTATTGTGGCTACAGTGCTCATCGTTATGGGTGTGACAACAGGATTACTATCTTTCATGCAGAATCAAGTGGCTAATCCTCCAAATACTGTCCGACCCACAACTGCGATTGTAGCCGAGGTTCAGGGTGAAACGAAGGAACAGGATGCTGCTCGGTGTTTGCTTCATTTTGTGGAGACGAATGCAGAAAAGGTTTCGATTACGATTCTGAGAGATGGAAAAAAGCTGGCAGGCCAAGAAGAGAACCGGATGATGCCTTTGGCGAGCACTGTCAAAACGATCATTGCGATTGAATATGCCAAGCAAGCGGCGGTGGGTCAGATTAACCCGGATAAGAGAGTGAAGCTGATTTCGCTGGAAAGGTTTTATTTGCCGGGTTTGGATGGTGGTGCTCACGCGGCGTGGCTACAGGATATGGAAGCTAAAGGGCGGATACAGAATGAAACTGTATCTGTACGTGAGGTTGCCAAGGGGATGATTCAATTCAGTTCCAACGCCAATGCGGAGTATTTAATGGACAAACTGGGGTTGGAAGCGATCAATCGGACGAGAGCCAACTTGGGTTTGCAAAATCATGATCCTATTTATCCTTTTGTATCCTCAATTCTGATTCCTTACGAACGTATGAAGGAGAGCCAAGGTGAGAATTGGAATAATACAAAGAATAATATTTCTGCCAAAGAAGCCATCCAGGCGATGTCTGACACGGAGTTTCGCCGATATGCCCGTGTGATTCATAACAAGCTGCGCCGTGATGTGAGTGGTTCTTACAAGAGAAACGCAGATATTAAGACCTGGTATGATCAGGATTATGACCGTATCAATACGGATCGTTTTATAGCTTCAACGACAGCCGATTATGCCTTTTTAATGAGTAAGCTGAACCGCCGTCAAGGGTTCACAAAAGTTGAGCAAAAGTTATTGTCCGAGGTCATGGAGAAACCTCTTATGGTTCTTCCTGAAAACCAGCAATTTCTGAAACATACTGGGCAAAAAGGTGGCTCCACAGCTTACGTTTTGACACTGGCCATGTATGCGACAGATAAGGAAGGGCATTTGACAGAGCTAGCTGTCTTTTTTAACGATTTGGATCCTAACACAAATGCCAGCTTGCCTGAAATGATAAATGATTTTAAAAAGAGATTACTACATGATAAATCGTTTACAAAAGAAATTAATCAGCGTATCGGTGTACAGGTGAGAAGGTAACGCAGCTAAACGCTACGGTATAATACAGCGTTTAGCTGCGATGCGCAACTCCTTATCCTCATCCTATCCGCTGCCTTTCTGTTTGCGTTCCCGTAGTAATAGATACAAAAAATATGGCGCGCCAATGACGGCTGTCACGATGCCAGCGGGAATTTCGAGCGGCGGCTTCAGACCCCGTCCGAGCGCGTCGGCGAGGACGAGAATCAGCGCGCCGATCATCGCCGAGCCGGGCAATAGATAGCGGTGGCGATTGCCAAATAACCGTCGTGCCAGATGCGGTGCCAGCAGTCCGATAAATCCGATGGAGCCGATGGCAGCGACACAGGAGGCAGCCAAGGCGACTGACACGGCTAGCAGTCCTGTACGCACACGCTTCACGCTAAGTCCCAGCCCAGCAGAGCTTTCCTCATCTAGGCTCATAATATCCAGCTTGCGCTGTAGTGCATAGGCGAGAGGTAGTAACACGATTAACCACGGCAGTAGCCCATACACTTCGTCCCAGCCTTTGCCCCACAGACTTCCAGCTAGCCAAGTGAGCGTGTCGCTGGCTTCGAGTGGATACTTGACCAGTATATAGTCGGTCGCAGCCTGAAAAATAGCGCCCACCGCCAGTCCGGTCAAGGCTAGCATGTTGGGACGCATGCCTCCCTTCATCGAAAGCTGTACGAGCAACAGTGCTGCTAGCCCGGCACCGACAAAGGCGGCTACAGGCAACAGCGCCACTGGGGATGAGGGGAGCAGTACGATGACGAGAACCGCCGCAAAGCCAGCCCCCTTGGATACACCTACCACATCTGGCGAGGCTAGCGGGTTGCGGATCATACCTTGCAGCAGAACACCGGCTACTGCAAGGCCAGCACCGGCCATGATGGCCAGCAGGCCACGAGGCAGTCGGTAATGGTGAACGATGAACCAGGAAGAGGCATTTCGGTCAGTCAGAGCGGCGATCAGCTCAGCGGGTGTAATGTAGGTGCTGCCCACGCCGATAGCTACAAAGGAAACACCCAGCATTAACACGAGTAAAATCCACAGCTTTTTCATCGTGAAGCCCTCCCGTTCTTGTGCGCCAGATATAAAAAGAATGGCGCGCCCACCAGCGCGGTTACGATACCAACGGGCGATTCATAAGGAAAGGCAATAAATCGTCCAAGCACGTCTGCATATGTCAGCAGCAGAGCTCCGCAGATTGCAGACAGGGGGATGACCCGTTTGTAATTATCGCCTGTAAACACCTTGATGATATTCGGCACCATCAGGCCCACAAAGCCGATAGACCCGGCTACTGCTACAGCAGAGCCTGCCAGCATAATAACTGAGGCTGAGGCCAGTAAGCGGACAAGACGTACGTTTTGTCCCAACCCCTGTGCGACCTCCGTCCCGAGGCTCAGCACAGATAGCGAAGGGGCTAGCGCCAGTGCAAGAATCATACCCACGGCAAACCATGGTAGCACCAGACGCGTGTCGGCCCATGTGGACCCGTCGATGGCTCCGGCGAGCCAATACAGCACATCAGATATTTGCTCGTTAAACACGAGCAGTCCCTGGGTGATGGAGGCCAGCAGCAGATGCACGGCCATCCCGGCTAGGGCCAGCTTGACCGGCGTCATGCCCGCCGTTCCGGCCAGCGCATATACGAAGGAGCCGCCTGTGATGGCCCCGGCAAAAGCAAAATAAATGCTGCCGGACGATCCGATATTCGGCAGCAGCACGACGAACAGCACGACAGCCAGCGAAGCGCCTGAGCTGACCCCGAATACCTGCGGCGAAGCCAGCGGGTTGCGTGTGATGGCCTGCATCAGGGCTCCTGCCACGGCAAGCCCGGCCCCGACGATTAGGCCAATAACGGCACGCGGTAGGCGTACCGTCAAGACAATGAGCTGATCCTTGGACGGGTGCTCGGTGAACAGCGCAGTCAGCATGGTGGGGATGTCCATCCTGACTGGGCCAATCGCCACGCTGAGCAGCAATCCAGCCAGCAACGCAGCGATAAGTGCAAAGAAGACCGGCTTATTCAGCCGGTCGCGTGAGGCTTGTCCGATCAATGGGAGCCGTCTCCTTTACTTTGCGCGGGATACAGAAGCGAAATGGCTTGCTCCAGTATTTTCTCGGCTGAGCCGAGTCCACGGTACCGGGTCCATAGTGCCCGGTTTACTTCGTAAACTTCCCCTTTTTTGACGGCTGTAATGTTTTGCCAAAGCGGGTTTTGCTTCCATTCCGCAATCAGCTTCTCGTCGGCTTCCACCAAAAAGATCACATCAGGATCCGCTTGTGAAATCTGTTCCAGCGTCAGCTTGACGGTAGGTTCGCTTGTATTTTGAAGGGCGTTGTGGATACCTGCTTGCTCCAGCAGTTGTCCATCAAAGGATGAAGCGCCGTGAGCCGATAGTGAATCAGAACGGAATACCCCTAGCAATACGCTGCGTGGCTCACCCGCTTGGATGCCTTCTTTCAACTTTTTCATTGTAGCTTTATGCGCCGCGAGAATTTGCTCGCCTTTTTCCTTCTCACCCAACGCATCGGCGATGACACTGAAGGATGCCAGGTTTTGTTCATAGGAGGAATTTCGGCTCTTTAGAACAATGGTCGGAGCAATCTCGCTTAGTTCTTTGTATATGCTTTTATGACGATTCAGATCGGCAATAATCAAATCCGGCTTCAAGGAGCTGATCGTCTCCAGGTTGGGCTGTTTGCGCGTGCCTACTGGTGTGAAGTTTATTTTCTTGCCGAGCAGCCCCTCAATATCATCGTCATTTTCCTGAGCTATGCCGACAGGTGTTACGCCCAGTTGGGTTGTAGCATCGACAAAAGAGAATTCCAAGGTTACGATTCTTTTGGGTGTACCTGTAACTTTGGTTTCTCCCATCTCATGTTTAATCATTCGAGTGTCGCCTGTTGCTTGAGGTGCTGCTGCGCTGTTATCTTGTGACTGGCTTCCACATCCCGCCATAATGACCGTCAGTAGTGCCAGGATCACTGCAAGCAGCATGCCTGTGCGCAGTGGTTGTTTCGGTGTTGCCATATATTATCCCCCGTTCCAAGTATGCTTACCAGAGAAACTGATAATCATTATCAATCAACTAACTGATGATCATTCTAGCAATCGGGAAGGAGGACGTAAATAATGTGGTCATTTAAACCGTTTTGATCGATTAAATGAATTAAATTCATTAAAATTACGAATAAGAGGAGAGGGAAGTACCGACATCAGAGATGGATGGTTTATGCATCCCCCCGTTGTCGGCGATAGATACGCTCCGGTCTGCCAACGGTTCCGTACACCTGATCGTGGTGCGCATCGCCACTTTCCACTAAGTACTCCAGATACCTTCTGGCTGTAGAACGGCTCATACCCAGCTCAATTCCCACTGTACCTGTAGTCACCTCACCCCGTCGATTCAGGAGATCTAACACTTTGTCGCAAGTCACTTTATCGATGCCTTTGGCCCATAGATCTCCAACTACGTTCCCTGCCATCCGACCGGTGCCCGCGCTTTGAAGCAAACTGTCAATTTCCGATTGCTCCACCGTGGATTGTTCTTCCTGCCATGTTGTGACTTGTCGCCGAAACCGGGCGTATTCCTTCAAGGTAGCACGCAATCTCTCAAATACAAGCGGCTTCACGATAAAATCAAACACACCTGCACGAACGGCTTGTACCACTGTTTCAGCTTCTTTGGCGGCAGTCAGCATAACAACATCTGTACCCGGATAGTGTTGCTTGATGAACGATAGCAGGGTTAGACCATCCGTATCAGGAAAATAAACATCCAGCACGACTAGAGGAGGACGGAGTACGTCCAGTTGAAGTTTTGCCTCAAATTCGTTCGTCGCGATTGCACATACGGTGAACCCATCCACCTTTTCAATAAATCGGCGGTTAATCTCCGCAATTCGCGGATCATCTTCAATAATAAGAACCTCAATGTCCGATAAAACCCGCTCATTCATGGGCGTAATCTCCTTTTGCATCATTACTCGTATCAGTTCTTTGTAAAGGAATGTATAACTCAAAAATACTTCCACCACCAGGCCGTTCGTGTACTTCTATAGAGCCGCCCATTCGTTCAGTGTACTCCAGCACGAGAGCAAGGCCATATCCATGTCCAGCTTCTGCTTTGGTCGAAGCTCCTCTGACAAACAGCTTTTCTTGGATATCGTCCGAAATTCCCGATCCGTTATCTGCAACTTCGACGATGATGGCTTCAGTCGTTTCTTCAAGCCGGAACCAGACCTGTCCGTCAGAGATGGAGGACATCGCAACAGCTTCCATGGCATTGTCCAGCAGGTTTCCGACTACGGAAGCGAGAAAGGACCACTCCAACGTAGGAGACTGGGTTGAGAATGCTCCTTTAATATCAGAATGGAGTAAGATCCCTTTTTCCAGCGCCTGTTTCTTCTTGCCGATCAGTAGGCTGGCGATGATTGAATCGGGCAGGAGAGCAGTGGCAATCGGCCTGTGTACACGATATTCCTCTGATTCCTGGGTGATAAAGTCCACCGCTTCGTCATAACACTCCAACTGAATCAGGCCGGATATGAGATACAGCCGATTGGCGTATTCGTGTGTTTGTGATCGCAGTACTTCCGCATAATCTTTGACCTCTGTCAACTGTTGTGTCATTCGGAGCAGTTCGGTCTTGTCACGCAGACTGGCAACTGTTCCCATGATGCGACCGGAACGATCCTGGATCGGCACACGGCTGACGACTACAGTTCGCTGCTGGACCTCAATTTCCTTATTCCATATGTACTGTCCCTGATCTGGCCCCATCGTTGAATGCTCTACTGTGTAATCGGCAACAAGCATATCAACCAGTACATCCGGAACACCAGTCAAGTGACGAAGGTCGCATCCGTAGATAGAGGTTTCCGGTGGGAGTCCGATCAAACGAGCTGCCTGTGGATTGGCAAGTGTGATTTGTCCGTTACTATTTACCGCGATAATCCCTTCGCCGATGGACTCAATAATGGCTTGCTTTTCCTGGTACAACCGTCCGATCTCCACTGGATCCAGTCCATGCAGTGCGCGGCGTACCCGTTGCGCTATAATCAGGCTTCCCAATATGCCGATCATCAGAGCACCCACCATTAACCAGAGCCATGCATATGTGTATGTACGAATATTTTGCTGCACATCTGTCATTAAAAAACCTACAGAGACGAGCCCGATGGCCTTACCTTGCTGATCATAAACGGCTGTTTTGGCGCGTATTGACGGTCCAAGAGAGCCCGTCGATTCAGTGATCAAGGACTGCCCTTGCAGTACCTTATCATTCATGGGGTCTATCATAGGCGTGCCGATGCGCTCCGGGTTTACATGCCACTGCCGGATGAGATGACGATCAGCAATAGTAATAAAATCAGCTCCGCTGCTGGCTTGGACGGGCTTTATGGCCTCGTTGATACGCGAACGCAATTGCGTCGTCTCGGTCCGCTCCAGAGCGTCTCTGACCTGCGCATCTACGGCGAGGGTATTGGCGACGGTTAGCGCCCTTTTTCCGATTTCATCATATAGAGCGGAGGTGATCATATATCGAAAGGATAATCCCAACAGCCCGGTAACTACCAGTACTAAAAGGGATATAAATACTATAAGTTTTGTCTGAAAACGCACATGCCTTCACCGCCGTTAAACAAAATATAGGAGGAACGAATCAGCCGATAATCTCCTCCATACGATCCATTTTACTGCATTACAGAAACGCCCGCACTTTTATTCTATCGAAAGAATGGTCTATAATAGAAATAGTTACATAATACGAGGAGGAACATAATATGATTATTATTCATGCCGATATGAAAGTTTTACCTGAGAAAAGAGAAACTTTTTTGCAACAAACCAAAGGGCTGATCAGCGCATCCCAAGCTGAAGAAGGCAATGTACGTTACACGTTAATGCAGGATCTGAATGATCCCAACGCATTTACGATGGTTGAAGAGTGGAAAGATGCTGCTGCTGTAGATTTCCATAATAATTCTGCCCATTTCCAGGCATTTGTTGCCGCCGCTAAAGAATTGTTGGCTGCTCCGCTTCAAGTGAATGCTTTTCAGGATGCAACTAAACTGTAACCATCCCGTTGGATAATTCATAATCAGGAACAGGAGGAATAGACATGGGGAACATTGCAGATACAACTGTACTGAATAACGGAGTTCAGATGCCTTGGCTTGGTTTTGGTACCTACAAGGCGGAAGGTAATGAGGTCTACGAAGCGGTCAAAACAGCTATTGAGGTCGGTTACCGTCACATTGATACAGCGGCGATCTACGGCAACGAGGAACTGGTTGGACAAGCCATTCGTGATAGTGGAGCGGCTAGAGAAAATCTGTTTGTAACCACCAAGCTATGGAATCAGGATCAGGGCTACGATTCAACACTGCGTGCCTTTGAGGAAAGTCGTAAACGGCTGGGTCTGGATATCATTGATCTGTATCTCATTCATTGGCCTGGTAAGGATAAGTACAAGGAAACTTGGAAAGCATTTGAACGCTTGTATGAAGAAGGAAGCGTACGCGCTATCGGCGTTAGTAACTTCCAAGTTCACCATCTCGAAGACCTCCTCCAAGATAGCAACATGGTTCCTGTCATCAATCAAGTGGAGCTTCACCCACGTCTGACACAACAAGAGCTGCATCAATACTGCCGGGAGCACCAGATTCAGCTAGAATCGTGGAGCCCGCTGATGAAGGGGAAATTAACCGAGCAAGCGGACATCGTTGAGATTGCTGCCAAATACGGTAAAACCTCTTCGCAGGTCATTTTGCGTTGGCATCTGGATCGGGGGATTGTGACGATTCCCAAATCGGTAACCGCGCATCGTATTCGCGAAAATGCTGATTTATTCGATTTTGAACTAACGACTGAGGATATTGACCGAATTAATGGTCTTCATCTGGATGAGCGTGTAGGCACCCATCCCGATAAGCTGTTGTTTTAAATAAATATTCACTTGTAAAAAGAACCTCCCATTCTGCGTTTATCGCGGTTTGGGAGGTTCCTTTTTTAGGTTCAGGTGTGGCTTTGTCTATTTACTTGCTTAGCTTACGATACAACAAGTAAGAATAGAGTACAGGAGAGATAACGGATATGATCAGTACGGTTAGGAAAATGACTACTCCCGCCATTCCACCGATCCATGCCGCCACCAACGCTGAAGCACCGCCAAGCATCATCATAGGCCCCCCGAAACGGTGCGTTTTACGCCATACCTCGGGGTTAGACAGAGTCCACGGCGTGCGGATACCGAACGTATAGTTCGGCTGTACCTGAGTCATATAATTCCCCATCACCATCAGCATCAGGCCTATTAACCCTAAAATTATAGCATTCATTTGCAGTCGTATATTCAGGTTATACAGCAGCATTCCCCATCCAGCTACAGCGAGAACTACAGAAACACCTGCACGCGTAACTTCATAGGCTTTTGAAAATTTCTCATAATTAGCTCTGTTGGGGTCCATGTGGCGTGCCAATCGAATGACCAGCGGGACTAGGCCCAACAACACGAGCATGATAATAGAACCACTTTTGCTCGTATATCCGTCTGCTGTATTGTTAAAGTTAATATGCGAGGCTAGAACATTGGGAAGCCGGTCGTACAGCAGTATAGCGCCTATGGCGGGTGATAAGGCAATCAAAGTTGTCAAAACATCCGTCAAGCTCCAAGGTGTTCGAAATTTCATTCAGATTCCTCCCCATCCTTAATATGATTCACATTTTTCCTGGCAGGGGTGTCGGAGTGGGCTATACTGAACATCCAACCGATGACATCCGCCACAACCGTTGTATGCAGGGTGTATATAATGTTTTGCCCCTGTCGTTCATCCAGCACCAGCCCAGCCTGCTTTAGGATATTGAGATGGTGGGAGATGCTGGGTTTGCTAATTTGAAAATGTTCAGCTACTTCGCCTGCGCTCATGCTTTTTTCCTTTAAAAGCTGCAAGATTGTACGCCGGGTCGGATCAGCCAAAGCTTTGAAGGCATCGTTCAAAATACATTTCCTCCTTTAGATATTTAGATAATATTCTAAATATCTAACACCATAGTAAAATACAGCTATACTACATGTCAATGGAACAAGACATCATTTTAGAAAAAATTAACGAGGTCAATTATGTTTGTATAAAGTAGTGAAATGGGCTATAATCAATTTATACAAAAATAAGATTCTTAATTTAAAGTTAATTAGAGGAGGGAATAGATATGAAACACGTCTTTCGTAAAGGAAATGATCCGCAAGCCCCGGTTATTTTGCTGTTGCATGGTACAGGCGGGAATGAACAAGACCTAATACCTTTGGCTGAGATGGTAGCACCGGGAGCTTCTGTGTTAGGCGTAAGAGGAAATGTGCTGGAAAATGGGATGCCACGTTTCTTTCGCCGTTTGGCAGAAGGAGTGTTCGACATTGAGGATCTCGTATTTCGTACCAAAGAACTGAGCGAATTTGTGGACACAGCTGCAGAGCAATACGATTTTGACCGTAATAACGTGGTGGCTCTGGGCTATTCCAATGGTGCAAACATAGCCGCCAGCATGCTCTTTCACGATGCAAAAGCGTTACGCGGAGCTATTTTGCACCATGCAATGGTGCCGTTGCGTGGGCTGGACTTGCCTGAATTGAACGGTGTCCCTGTATTTCTGTCTTCCGGTGAAAATGACCCGATTGTTCCGACTTTGGAATCCCGGGAGCTGCAAGCATTATTGGAGGGAGCCGGAGCGCAGGTGGAAGCATATTGGGAACGCAATGGTCATCAATTGACCCGTACAGAAGCTGCCGCCGCAGGCCAATGGTTTGGAAAGCATTTTAATGTATAAAATAACTCGATAACGATCAAGCTACGGTTTAGCGCTCCCGTGAGCGATTCTATATTAGGAGGCGTCAAACCAATGGCAAAACCGGATAATCGAGCCGATAATGTTGAACACTTGCAACAAAGTATTCAGAACACACAGCAGAACCTGCGTGAAGCTGAAGGATATCTAAATGAATTTTCCTCTGAAATCAGCAACGAGGAGCGTCAGCAGATCGAAGAAAAAAATAATCGTCGTAAAGAAAGTATTAGATCATTTCGCGAAGAAGTGAAGGACGAAGCAGCTCATTCCCAAGAGTAGTAAAAATAGAGAGGCCCAACTTCGAGTTTTAATTCGGGTGGGGCCTCTTTTTTATGCAAAAATCATCATAACTGCATTCATTTCAATTGCCCCCTATAATGCAGTGGAGACGCTAATCTTCGTTGAAAATAAAAATTTTATAAATAATGTTGTTGTAAACTAATTTGTATTGATGTTAAATAATAAAAGAAAGCGCAATCATTTATGAATTAGGATTTCATCATGCGAAGGGGGAAGGATATGCTGCTGCGAAGAAAAAGCATGGCTTTGATACTTATGGCGGTGGTTTTGATGGCTGGACTGCTGCAAGGCTGTTCTTTCAAGACCGATGAAAAGGAAGGGCCGGGAACAGAACTTGTATTATGGACGTTCAATGAACTGCATGAGAAGTTTTTTCTGCAAATGGCTGACCAATGGAACCAACAGCACCCTGATGAATTGATTAATTTGAAAGCGAATACATTTCCTTATGACAACCATCACAGCAAGCTGTCGATTGCGCTGCAATCGGGGGTGGGAGCGCCGGATATCGCGGATATCGAGGTGAACAAGATCGGTAATTTCCTCAAAGGGATACCGCAACTGGTCCCGCTCAATCCGGTGATTGACCCCGAGATCAATAACATTGTACCTTCCAGAGTACAGATTTACGGCAAAGACGGTAAATATTACGGCATTGACTTCCACGTTGGAGCCGAAGTGATGTATTACAATAAAGAGATTATGGACCAGGCGGGGGTAAACCCGGATTCCATCGTCACCTGGGCAGACTATGCTGCTGCAGGCAAGCAAGTACTTGCGAAAACAGGCAAGCCAATGGCGACCTTAGAAACGAATGACCTGTGGAGCTATTGGCCGATGATCTCCCAGCAAAATTCAGATTTTCTGGATGACAAGGGCGAGTTGACGTTGGATAACGAAACCAATATTAAAACACTTGAGTTTCTTCAACAGATGGTAAAAGACAAAGTCGCTATTCCCTCACCGGGCGGCGGGCATCATATGGAGGAATACTACGGGTTTATGAACAAAGGCGGGGCTGCTTCGGTATGGATGCCGATGTGGTACATGGGGCGTTTTACGGATTACATGCCTGACCTGAAAGGTAAAATTATCATCAGACCCATGCCGGCGTGGGAAAAAGGCGGCTATCGCTCAGCGGGTATGGGCGGAACCGGAACGGTAGTCACGAACCAATCAGAGCACCAGGATCTGGCGATGCGTTTTCTAGCCTTTGCCAAGCTGTCCAAGCAAGGGAATGTGGGGATTTGGAAGCAGCTAGGGTTTGATCCCATCCGCAGTGAAGTGTGGACAATGCCGGAAGCCAAAGCCAAAAACAAATTTACGGAGTATTTCGGAACAAATATTTTTGACACGCTGATCGAAGTCAAAGATGAGATCAATGCGGTGCATATTGGACCGAAAACGCCTGACATCGCCAGTGCTGTACGCAATAAAATACTTTATCGGACACTACAGAGTGGCGAAGATCCAGCCACGGTGCTGCATGAGCTAGCAGATGAACTGAGATAGACCCCAACAGGAAAGGGAGTGAGATTCATGGCAACGCCCGTTCATACGAACGCTAATGTACCGACAGGTCAGCCGCCAAAAACTCAGCGTCCGGCCAGAAGCCAATGGAGCCGATTTATTCATTCCAGTCGTACGGCACCGTATGTGTTTGTCCTTCCATTTTTACTGTCCTTTGCGTTATTTTTTGCCTATCCGGTCATCTCGACGGTCATTATGAGCTTCCAGGAAGTCCTGCCAGGGATAACAACTTATGTTGGACTGGAAAATTATAAGGACTTAATCAATCCTACGTTTGGAAAGGCGATATTGAATAGCGTCCTGTACACGCTGCTTACACTGGTCGTGCTGATTCCTCTGCCGCTGGTATTGGCAGTATTGCTGAATTCGCCTAAAATGCCGGGCAGAGGGTTGTTTCGCTCCGTGATGTTTATACCTGCACTAACCTCGGTGGTGGTAGCAGGAACGATCTTCCGCCTCATGTTCGGGGAATTGGATGGTTCGCTGATGAACTCCCTGTTGGGGGTCTTCGGTCTGGAGCCGTATAAATGGCTAATGAACGCCAACACCGGCTTTTTAGCGTTGATCGTGCTGGCCTTGTGGAGATGGTTGGGCGTAAATATGCTGTACTACATGTCGGGACTCCAGAACATTCCCCCCGAGTTGTATGAAGCTGCGCAGATTGATGGAGCCAGTCGATTCGATTCATTTTGGCGGATTACGATTCCTATGCTGAAACCAGTGACGATCTACGTATTTACGATTAGCATTTATGCGGGGTTGTCCATGTTCACGGAAAGCTACATGTTGTGGAACGGAAATAACTCCCCGAACGATATTGGTTTAACGATTGTTGGCTATCTCTATCGCCAAGGTCTGGAGCAGAACAGTATGGGCTTCGGAGCTGCGGTGGGCATTGTATTGCTCGTATTTACACTCGTGCTGAACCTGATCCAGCTCAAATTTTTCGGCATGTTCCGGAAGGAGGATTAAGCGATGGCTCAGAAACAAAAAGGCTCATTATCCGCATTGCTCGTTGTCCTGTTCATTCTGTTTGCCGGGTTTGCCCTGTTTCCGCTATTTGCCGTGACGCTTGCCTCGTTCAAGCCATCTACGGAGCTGTTGCGCTACGGCTTGAATCTTAAGCTGGAGTGGGACATCATGTCCTTGAAAAACTATGCGTTCATCTTTCAGGGGACGACGGATTATTTTCAATGGTACTGGAACAGTATTGTTATTACCGTCTTGTTTACGGTGTTATGTCTGATATTGTCCGCGATGGTGGGCTATGGTCTGGAGATGTACCGTTTTAGATTGAAAAATGTGATTTTCACACTGGTGCTGGTTGTAATGATGATTCCGGTAGAAATTATCATGCTGCCGCTCTACAAGCTAATGATCGGCATGAAGCTGATTAATACAGTATGGGGTGTAATTCTACCCTTCGTCGTCGCGCCGATCCCAATCTTTTTCTTCCGTCAATATTTGAGTGGAGTACCCAAGGATTTTATGGATGCTGCGCGGGTTGACGGCTGCTCAGAATATGGCATTTTCGTACGCATTATGATGCCTCTAATGGCGCCTGCATTTGCGGCAATGGCTATTTTGCAGGCGATGAACAGTTGGAATAACTTCCTGTGGCCGATGATTGTATTGCGGACCAACGACATGCTGACACTGCCCATTGGACTGTCCAGTCTGCTGACGCCATATGGCAACAATTATGATGTGCTGATTGCGGGCTCCGTTTTGGCTATTTTACCGATTCTGGTCGTGTTTCTATTCTTCCAGCGTTACTTTATTGAAGGAATGACGGCAGGTGGAGTAAAAGGGTAATCGGAAAGGTATTCAATGGAGCGATTGAATACAAGAAATGTGCAACGTCAGAAAAGGCTGATCGGGCATTGATCCCGGTCTGCCTTTTTTTAGATTCGATTGATTTTCATTCTCATTTTCATGCTATCATCTGCACAAGCTATGGGTAACGTGGTATGATATTTGAAAGATTTCAAATACAGAAATATTCAGGCGGAGCGTGGAGAACCTATGGAACCAACAGAAACCCAGAAAACTGACCCGGCCATGGCGTCAACCGTTGGCATGGAGGATATTGTACGGGCGCATCATATGCTGCGTGAGGTGATTGTACGTACACCTTTACAGAGGGATGCCGTCCTATCGGCCAAATATAACTGTAATGTGTATCTGAAAAGAGAGGATCTCCAAGTCGTGCGGTCCTTTAAAATCCGTGGTGCTTACAACATGATTCGTAGCTTGACTCCCGGACAAATGGAAAAAGGCATCGTGTGTGCGAGTGCAGGGAATCATGCGCAAGGTGTGGCTTTTTCATGTAATGCACTTGGTATCCACGGTAAAATATTTATGCCGAGTACAACGCCTAATCAGAAAGTGAAGCAGGTTCGTCGCTTTGGGGGAAACAGTGTAGAGGTCATTTTGACTGGAGATACGTTTGACGATGCCTATGATGAGGCCATGAAGGTGTGTAGCGAGCAGGCAATGACCTTCATCCATCCGTTTGATCAGCCGAAAATTATTGCGGGCAATGGTACGATTGCGATGGAAGTGATGGAGAGTCTAGATACACCTATGGACTATGTGTTCGTAACGATTGGCGGCGGCGGTTTGGCGGCAGGCGTAGGTACGTATGTTAAAACCGTGAGTCCATCCACCAAGGTAATTGGTGTGGAACCCCTTGGCGCGGCGTCGATGACGGAAGCGATGCGTTTACACAAGGTGGTTACACTGGATCAAATAGACAAGTTTGTTGACGGAGCTGCGGTGAAGCGTGTGGGTCAGCTGACATACGATATTTGTAAACATACCTTGGACGATATTGTGAAGGTACCGGAAGGTAAAGCATGTACCGCGATTCTGGAGCTGTATAATGAAAATGCGATTGTTGTGGAGCCTGCGGGTTCACTGCCTGTTGCAGCACTTGATCTGTACCGCGAGCAGATTCAAGGCAAAACGGTTGTCTGTATCGTCAGCGGTGGTAACAACGATATAGATCGAATGCAGGAGATTAAGGAACGGTCCCTAATTTACGAAGGACTGAAGCATTATTTTATGGTGAATTTCCCGCAAAGAGCTGGGGCACTGCGTGAGTTTCTACAGGATGTGCTTGGACCGGACGACGATATTACTAGGTTTGAATATACGAAAAAGAATGATAAGGAAAATGGACCAGCTCTGGTCGGCATTGAGCTGTTCCACAAGGAAGACTATTTTCCTTTAATTGAACGAATGAACCGCAAGGGGCTTAAATATACGGAACTGAATAAAAACGAAAATCTATTTAATATGCTAATTTGAAAAGGAGCCTGCGGGCTCCTTTTTTTGTATCAGGATTTTGCAAAATCCTCGTATGTAAAGCGTTATGCGTAGTTTATAAATTTCTTTTTATTTGAAATAAAGCGTTTACAAAACAGAATGTGATAGGTTAATATATGGGTAACTTCATAAGTATAAACACTAATGTAATAGGTGTGTCACCTGAATTTCATTATAAGATACTCATTCGGAGGTGCGAAAGAAATGTTGAAAGCATGGAAAAAATCAGTACGGAGTAAATTGACCCGAACGGCGTTTGCTGCTGTAACCTCGGCTGCTTTGTTACTTTCAGTGATGCCATCTGCATCCGCAGAGCACTGGGCGTTAACTGGTGATGTGGCAGTACATGATCCGTCCATTACGAAAGAAGGCAACGCTTGGTATATTTTCTCCACAGGGCAGGGGATACAGGTTCAAAGATCGGACGACGGACGCAATTTTTACAGATTGCCGCAAATATTCCTGTCGTCGCCATCATGGTGGAAATCGTATGTACCTAAGCAAAAGCCTAACGATGTGTGGGCACCGGACGCTCAGAAGTACAATGGACGTGTCTGGGTTTACTATTCCATTTCTACTTTTGGGTCACGCACTTCGGCCATTGGATTAACTTCAGCAACAAGCATTGGCGCGGGAAGCTGGAGAGATGATGGACTCGTGCTGCGTACGACGGATGCCAACGATTATAATGCGATTGACCCGAATCTCGTCATTGACGCTTCCGGTAACCCGTGGCTTTCCTTTGGTTCATGGAATTCAGGCTTGAAAGTGACTCGATTGGACAAGAATACGATGAAGCCTACGGGGCAGATCTATTCTATCGCCAAGCGTACGGCGGGTGGTTTGGAAGCGCCACATGTTACATACCGTGATGGGTATTATTATCTGTTTGCTTCCATTGATAACTGCTGCAAAGGCGTAGACAGTAATTATAAGATTATTTACGGGCGCTCTACTAGTATTACCGGACCGTATGTGGACAAGAGCGGCAAAAGCCTGATGGACGGCGGCGGAACGATACTGGATGCGGGGAATGACCGTTGGAAGGGACCTGGCGGCCAATCCGTCTATAATAACAGTGTCATTGCGCGTCATGCCTATGATGCCACTGATAAAGGAAATCCAAAACTTCTGATTAGTGATTTGAAATGGGATTCGGCAGGCTGGCCTACGTACTAAAGAGAGGACCGTTTGGAGTCACCTATGTAGTAAAATCATATAGATATATTCAAAAACTGTTCCTCTTATGGGGAACAGTTTTTGGCTTGCAATGTCATAGAAACATGCTATTATGTATCAAGTTGATAATAATTATCATTATCGTTATCATTTTGGAAAACGTAATGATTTTTTCAGGTACGGAGGGAGTGACCTCATCAAATGCAGTCTAAAGACAGCATGGACAAACATACAGCTCGGACAGAGAGGGCAGTTCCTGAAGTAGTCATAACAGCACGTCCAGTACTTCGAGCGGGTAGGATTCGGCAGGCGTTGTTGTTCACAGCTTCGGCTGTATTGTTGGGTTTGGCCATATTCGCCGCCATTTCTCTCGGAGCCAAGGACTTGACCGTAAGCACCGTGTGGTCGGCAGTATTTCACTATGATCGTTCGCTGATGACACATCAGATCATTCATGAGTTGAGATTGCCGCGTGTACTCGGTGCAGCTGTTATTGGAGCTGCGCTGGCGGTTGCAGGTTCTCTGATTCAGGGCATTACGCGCAACCCGCTGGGAGATACAGGTGTGCTGGGCATTAACGCAGGAGCGATGTTTGTAGTTGCAGTGAGTTTTGCCTTTTTTCCCGATCTTCCTTATGGGACGTTAATAGTATTGTCGTTCCTGGGGGCGCTGATGAGTACCTTACTGGTATTTGGTCTGGGAGCATCTGCGCCTGGTGGATTGACACCTATGAGACTGACGGTGTCTGGAGCTGTGACGGCTGCCCTGTTAGGTTCCATGACTTCGGGGATTGCGATTTATTTTGATTTAAGTCAGGATTTAGCCTTCTGGTATGCGGGTGGTGTAGCCGGGATCAAATGGTCGCAGCTTGAGATTCTTGCACCGATTTTGCTTATTGTGATCGCCTGGTCTATGGGGCTGGCACGTTCTATTTCGCTGATTTCGATGGGCGATGAGGTGGCGTTAAACCTTGGGTTGAATCTCAGGCGCATTCGGCTTTTGGGTCTGCTGACCGTAGTGGTACTGGCGGGACTCTCTGTATCGGCTGCTGGAGCCATCGGCTTTGTAGGTTTGGTTATCCCACATATCGCTCGCAAGCTAATCGGTGTGGATTATCGCCAGATCGTGCCGCTGTCTGCGTTATTGGGAGCCGTGTTACTGGTGCTGGCAGATTTGGGAGCGAGAATGGCAAATCCGCCAGAGGAGCTAGCTATTGGAATTATGGTGTCTTTTATCGGAGTACCCTTTTTCCTCTTTCTCGCCCGTAAGGAAAGGAGGGATTTATAGTGAGTCGCTCTTTAGGGATTGGGGACACGAGAACGAAAAAGGCTTGGCTCGTTTGTTTGGTATTGGCGGGAATCAGCTTTGCCGTCCTTGTTTTGGGTTTGAATACCGGAACGATTCGTATTCCACCGCTACGCGTGCTGGATACGTTGTTTGGCGGTGGCAGCGGACGTGATCATATCGTTCTGTTCGAGTATCGTCTGCCTCGTATTGCTGTAACGGTGCTGGCTGGAGCGGGACTAGGCGCAGCCGGGGCGGTCATGCAAGGCTTGTCGCGGAACGCACTTGCTGATCCGGGAGTGCTCGGTCTTCATGCAGGGGCTGCGTTGGGACTGGTAATGTTCGTTAGCTTTTTTCGCGACTTGGACGGTTCGGCCGCCGTCCTGATCCCCTTGTTTACCTTTGCAGGAGGTGTCATTGCGGCGATGCTGATTGTTTTGTTGTCCTATAGCCGTAACAGAGGAATCGTGCCAGTGCGTCTGATTTTGTCCGGTATCGGTGTAGCCTCGGGCCTTAGCGCTATAACGCTGTATTGGTCCTTACGGCTGGATGAGGATACATACGCATTTACCGCACGTTGGTTGGCTGGCAGCGTTTGGGGCCGGGACTGGATACATGCAGCAGCTTTGCTGCCTTGGTTAGTCATTGTATTACCCTACGTTCTGTCGCAGACGCGCAGTCTGAATAACCTGTCGTTGGGTGACGAGACCGCGGCTGGAATCGGTACAAGTGTGAAGCGCCAGCGCCTATTACTGCTAGGCGCAGCTGTGGCTCTATCTAGTGCCAGTGTATCTATGGCCGGAGGCATCGGCTTTATCGGGCTGATTGCGCCTCATCTGGCTCGCCGTCTGGTTGGGCCGATGTACCAGCATTTGCTGCCAGTAGCCTGTTTGGTCGGGGTCGTCATTCTGGTCACCGCCGACACGATTGGGCGTTCGGTGTTTCAGCCAAATGCGATTCCCGCAGGTGTGGTGGTTGCTGTGGTAGGAGCTCCGTATTTTCTATTCTTGTTGTCCCGAACAAAATGACAGAAGAAGCCTTCTATAATGATCATTATAATGTAGAGCTTCTATAGCATAGGAGAGAATAAACATGAGAAAACACAAATTTGAGGGTTCAGGTTTTAAACGTTCATGGGTAGTCACAACTCTTGTTGTATGCATGATCATGCTATCTGCTTGCGGACAAGCAGCCGACAAACAGACTGCCGATACGAAAGCGGCGGACAGTGCGCAGACAACCATTAGTGCGGATTCGCGTATTGCTTCGATGTCAATTCATTTGACGAACAACTTGCTGGCATTGGGCATTACTCCGGCTGGTTCGGTCATTGGCGGAGATGTGAAGGATTTTCTACCGCATGTAAAAGATCGTCTTCAAAGTACCCGTAAGCTAGGTGTTGTCACTGATCCGGATATGGAAGCGGTACTGGAGCTTCAACCTGATCATATTTTCTTAGACAAAAAATATTCGGGAACCGATGTGGCCAAGTTTGAAAAAATTGCGCCGACCGACGTTTTTGATCTGGATGAAGGCACATGGAAAGATCAATTGAAAAAAATAGCCGTTATGGTCAAACATGAAGCACAGGCAGACGCATTTCTAAAAGACTATGATACACAGAGGGAACGAGTCAAAAAGCTGATTCATTCAAAAATTGGGGACGGAACGGTTATGGCTGTACGTGTGACGGCGAAAGAGGTTCGTGTTATGGGGATGAAGCGTCCGGTAGGACCGCTGTTATATCAGGATTTGGGCTTGAAGCCAGCCAAAGGTGTAGAAAAGATCAACAAGGCTTATCAGGTGGTTTCCCAAGAGGTTTTACCGGATTATGATGCCGATGCGATTCTTGTTATCATCAGTAAAGGCGCGGATGCCCAAAAGGTATACAAGCAGCTGAAAGGAAACACAGTATGGCAAGGTCTCAAAGCGGTGAAGCAAGGGCATGTCTACATGTTGGACGGACAGCCTTGGCTGGACTATTCCGCAATGGGACACAAAATTGCTCTGGATAATGCAGAACAACTATTTTCCAAATAAGTTCTAAAATATATCAAGCCGTATTCCTCCATGCAGCTTCTTGCAGGCCAGGAATACGGCTTTTTGGCGCACACCCCAGCTGTAAGTCGATTGCCTGATCGAAATGAAAAGGAGCTGCTATGACCCAAAATGGGGCAGCTCCATATAATGAAAATTGCGGGCTATGAACGTTTTTTACGCAGAAAAATTGGTTTGAGTCCAATAAAGCCGATGGCGGCGAGAATTAAATTTACCCAAGGTGAGATCCTGAATACTGGCAGTACACTGCGCAGCGCTAGTCCGGCGACAAGAATCACGACAACTAACACAACATACATCAAGATGGATTTAAGATTCATCTGGGGCTTTACGGGGACGGGGTTTGGATGTTGTATCTCCTCGCCTTCTTCGGGACGATCCATAAAATTCATCAGGGCTTCAACGAGTAGAATGGCTCCTGCGGCGATGATGATAAGAGTGGATAGGCTGATTTCTTCAAAGGGTTTGAGATCTCCGCCTGTAAAGGTGACAAACCATCCGATAATCGCCTGTGTCAAAAAAAACATGGACAAGGCAACCCATGCAATAAGCGTATAATTTTTTGCTTTATTCATTGCTTCCTCCTGCTTTATGAGCGTATTCCAAGCTGATGGAACCGCCATTTCGTAACAAAGACAGTATACGTGAGGAAGCGTCGGATGGCAAAAGACTTTATCTATAGCATGTATATTACCGTTGCATTCTCCTCAAACTGGATAGAGGGTGAGCACGTGGAGCAACCTGAATATAAACGTTGAGAGGATGTGGCATCATGAAACTGGAGAACCAGGCAGATTATTTAGTCCAAAAACGACTGGGAAACGCTTCGAATGGGAATAGCGGGGCGGCCTCGTCTACAAATGTGAGTCACCGGAGCGTTCAAGGAACATCTCCAACGTACCGTATAGTGGACGATATCGAAGTGGCTGAGGATACAGAATTTGCAGGTGAGCTAGGTGCACAGAACTACCGCAGCCTGTGGCATGAGGATGAACATAACGGCGACTCTTGTAAACTGCAGTGGGAAGGACGAACGGAGACCCACCAAATGTTCAGGAACAGCTACGAATAACGAATGTCACTTTAAATGTAGTGGATTCACTCACATAAGTGTAGTATAGCGTTCTCCGGAATCGCATCGGGGAGCGCTATTTGTTTACTTTTTTAACGATGTGAACTGACAGGTTGACAAGGAAGCAGGGCGATGATAGACTGACTTTACTATAAAACTTATTAAACTTATCGGAATTAAAGTGAATAAATATCCTGGATGGATATTCCACGTTACTATATGAGTTCGAATTCATAAATGTGTAGTGAAGCTTGAAACAGGGGGAATCAGGATGGAACGGCAAATTGGAATTCGTTTTGAACATGAAGAGCTGGCCGCAACAATTCATTATCCAAACCGTACAAATGAGGGAGAGCGTCAGAGACGAGTTCCCCTCGTTGTTATATGTCACGGTTTTGTAGGCAATCGTATCGGCGTAGATCGATTATTCGTCAAGACTGCGCGTGAACTGGCCGAAGGGGGATATTTTGTCCTGCGCTTTGATTTTGCCGGTTGTGGGGAGAGCACAGGTGAATACGGCAAGCAGGGGCTTGAGTCCATGATTAATCAGACACGTACCGTATTGGATTACGCCGTCAATTGTGCGGACATTGACCCGACCAAGGTGACGCTGATCGGTCACAGTCTGGGGGGCGCGGTTGCTCTTCTCACAGCCGTACGGGACAAGAGAGTACAAAATCTGGTCCTTTGGTCAGCAGTGGGCTATCCGTTCAATGACATCGTCAAAATTACGGAGCGAAGCGTGTACGATGAGTCTGTTAAAACTGGTCATGCCGATTATTTGGGCTATAAGTTTACGCCTGCTTACTTTGAGTCGTTAGCTCAATTTCAGCCGTTCCAGGAGGCCGTTAAATTTAACGGGGATGTGCTCGTCATTCATGGAACCTCGGATGATATTATTCCTGTCGATTATGCATTTCTGTTTCAAAAGATATTCTGGATGCGTCCAGAGGGACGCTGTGATAAAGAGATTATTTTCCAGGGAGATCACACTTTCTCGTCAGGTAAAGAGCGGCAACGGCTCATTGATCGGACGCTTGAATGGCTGGATGAACAGGAAAATATTCAACGTGATTGGCAGCACTGGATGATCTGATTTCAGTGTGTAACGGATTGTATTGGAAATTGCGCCTCCGCCGGAGTAAAATGGAAGAGTAACACTATACTGGCGTGTGGAGGTTGGCAGCGATGACATTACCCTCAATTTTTGTTGCGCATGGTTCACCGACACTGGCTGTAGAAAATAACGCATATACCAGCTTTCTTGCAAAGCTGGGCGCGAGCCTGCCCCGACCCAAAGGAATTGTCATTTTTTCCGCGCATTGGGATAGCCCCGATCAATGTATTGGCGCGGATGATCAGCATGCAGCGTTGCACGATTTCTATGGCTTTCCTGAAGAAATGTACTCAATCGATTACCCTGCACCAGGCGATCCAAAGCTGTATGAGGAGATAGAGCATCTGTTCAGTCAGCATAACTTGTTCCACCAGCCGGTTCGGAACCGGGGACTGGATCATGGAGCATGGGTGGTTTTGCGGCATATATATCCTGATGCGGACATACCGGTCGTACCGTTATCTATTGATTCTCGGCGCGCTCCTCAAGAGCAATACGAGATTGGACGGATGCTGGCGCCGTTGCGAGAACAAGGGATTTTGATTATCGGTAGCGGCGGATTGGTCCACAACTTGCGGACACTCAAGCAGACGAGTGAGCCAGCCGATTGGGCCGTTCAATATGATGACTGGATTGCACAGCAGCTTCAAGACTGGAATTTACGTCACTTATTCCAATATGACAAGAAGGCTCCATATGCCAAACAAGCGGTACCTTCTTATGGAATAGAGCATTTTTCACCTTTGTTTTATGCGATGGGGGCTGCGGATCAGGAGCGCTCCGCGCATAAGCTTTTTCAGTCGTATGTCCTTGGCTCGCTGAGTCTCAATTGTTGGGCTTTTGGTCAAGAAAGTGATACGTAAATGTAAAAAAGAACTTCCGAATCCACATGCTGTGTGGGAATGGAAGTTCTTTTGTGTTTTTTGCGTCTTCGATTAATTAGAAGGCACGTTCTTTTTTAGCCAAGTGGATACCTGCGAAGTACGTTGATCTCCATTTTGATCCAACAGTGTCATAAATGCTTTCAGCTTTTGAATATAGGTGCTCTTCGAATCCATATTACGTTGAACGAACCATTGATACCCTTTTTTGGCATACGGATGAATCTTCCCGGTATCATGATCGAATAATGGCGTATTGTTCGTGCCGTAGAAAGTATAGAAAAAGTACAGATCGTGCAATTTTTTTATAGCTTGTGTACGATTGGAATGTGGATATTGGTTTAAAAACAATTCCTGTGCCAGCACTCGTCCGGCTAACTGTTGATAGCCGATACGGAGCGCGGCATCTTTGGTAGCAGCCTGTCCGGATTCCATCGACATGATGTCAATATAGCTGCGGATATCTGCCGTGGTGTGCTTCCCGAATACTTTATATTTTTCATAGTTGATGATTGGGTAATACATGCCTTCTGCGGTTTCAAGTTTGTAGCCGGCATCTCTTGTTTGAGTTAGCAACTTTTTCAGGTTCGCATCGCTTGTACGGCTGATTACATTTGTGAACGAATCACCGGGTTTATAGATTTGATTTATTTTGGTTTGAACAGAGGTCGGGTATAGGGTCTGTGCATAGGAATCCAATTGCTGGTTCTGTGCATTTTCCAGATGAAGCACCATGAGGGTAGCTTGAGAAGCTGGAATGGATTGAATATGCTTTTGCAAATAAGTGAATGCCTGAGATAGCTTGCCGGGTTGGCCTAGTAGCTGCTCGAAGGTCTTGGAGATATGTTGTACACTTTCTGCCTGAGATGTCGTAGTAGACGTCGCCGCTTGGGCTGATGCCGTATATCCCGATCCCATAGTCTGCACTGTGAAAGTTACTGCTGCGAGCATGAGATAGGCTTTGGTGATTTTTTTCATGATATAACCCTCCATTACGTTCTTTGATGTAACTGTAGTGTATAGGGTAAATGTATCGTGAGCATTCCATGTTGTATCCAACTTGTAAACGTTTGGGGAGGATAATGAATCCGATAAAAGAGTCCGAGTTAGGAGGAGCTAAAATCCTCCTTGTGAGCATAACAGCGCAAAAAAATAACCATTATCCCGGAGGATAACGGTTATTTGGGGGATGTTTAAGCGATTTTTCGACTAGGGTCCGCTGGAAAGGTATCTTTATTTTTACCAAACAGTCCACGCAGGAAGGGCAGTACCCAACGGTCAAAGCCAATTCTTCCGGCATTTGCGCCAGCAACTACGAGGAAGATTTCAAACAGCAGGTAGATTGCATTGGTGCTTACTGTACCCGAGAACAGGAACGAGAAGTTCATAACCATGGCCATCAAAGCAGCCAGTGTAGTCAATGTACCGAGAAGCAGGCCAACCCCGACCAAGAACTCACCCAACGGGATCAGGACGTTGAACAAACCTACATTCGGCAGGGCAAAGGCTTCGAGGAACGATCCCCACCAGCCTTGTACAGCGGGATGGTCTCCACCTGTTTTAGCAATGGCCCCCGAGATAAATCCGCCTGCATCGAATCCACCTGTCAGCTTTTCAAGTCCGTGAGTCATCCATTCATAACCTAGATAAACCCGTACGACAGTCAGCAACCACATTGCGACTTTGTTCTCACGTAACCAGCTATTAAACATTCAAACCACTCCTCTTTCTTAATCTATAATGTTGGTTGTATTTCATTTTGTTGGGATGATCATCTTTGCTACACCTTTATTGTAGTAGGTTCAGTTACAGTTATTTGTGATAAAAATCACAAAGTCTGAATATTTTTAAAATTTTAATGTCTTCAGATAAGTATTCTATAGAGAGGTCATGCTTCAATCAAGACAAAAACAGGAAATAAAGCTTATAATGAGAAAAATAACGAAGTGGAGGGATGAACTTGTCCGGGCCCATTTCCCAACGAAATCATTGGTTGCGTGTAATGGCCTCAGCTCTGTTATGCATGACGCTGATGTCTTGTTCTGCTATGTCCAATACGGGAGATACTGAACCCGTTCCTCAACCGACCAAGCATAAAACAGAGAAGGAGGCGCTTGAACCGCCGAAGGAGCAGTCTACTCCGGCATTTACAGCTCCGCTTACCGGTCTTCCGGTGGAGCAGCCAGTTTTGGAGCGACCGCTCGCTGTCATGATTAACAATGCTCCAGCAGCACGTCCGCAGGCAGGACTTAGTCAGGCAGATATGGTATATGAAGTTCTTGCAGAAGGCGGAATTACCCGTCTGGTCGCTTTTTTCCAAAGTCATGGCGGAGATGTAAAGGTTGGTCCGGTCCGTAGCATTCGTCCGTATTTGATTGAGCTGGGCGAAACTTATGGTGCGTTGCCGATACACGCAGGGGGAAGCACAGATGCCTATGCGATTTTACAGCAGCAGCGGAAGGAACATTTAGATGAGATTTCAAATGGAGGGGCATACTTCTGGCGAAGCAAAGATCGTCGTCCTCCGCATAATCTATACACGGACGTGAATAGACTGCGCAAAGGAAGCGATAGTAAAGGGTATGCTACGCATACGGACGTTCCAGTATATACTTACCTTAAATCCGGCGAAACCCCAGTTATGGTGGACGAGACTGCAACATCTTTACAAATCCGGTTTTTGCTTAAAAGCTACCGGGTATCTTATACCTATGATCCAGCGGATCAACAATATAAGCGTTTTGTGAACGAAAAGTCACATGTGGATCAAAATAATAACCAACAGCTCTCAGCAGCCAATGTCATTGTGATGAGCACCAGGCATCGAACGTTGGATGATGTAGGCAGATTAAGTGTTGAACTGGACGGCAGCGGAGAGGCCATGGTGTTTCAACAAGGACAGTTAATACAGGCTGAGTGGCAACATACGCCAGGTGATGCGATTCGTTTTATGAAGAATGGGGTTGAAATTCCGTTAACGCCAGGTACATCCTATATACATGTGGTGCCTGCAGATACACCACTAAAGGAACATGTAACCATAGAAGTGAATTAGAAAACGAATTACACCTTTTTAGGAAAAAATTGTCGGATAATGAGCTTATATGTCGGGCACTGTATACGTATATCATGAAATTTGCTTTTACAAACATTACAAAAACATTGATGAGTGTGATAAGATAGCAAAGGTTGTCTATTGCAGTCGAAACAGGTTGCGGATATTTTCGTAAAGGGGTAATCGTTATGAGATTGAAGAAAAAGGATATATTCTTCGAGACGTTGGAAAATATGGCAGATACGATCGTGCAAGCAGCCGATTATTTTGCCCAACATACTTCAAATCTTCAAGATGTGACTTTGTTTACAAATGAAATGAAGAAGTATGAAAATAAGTGTGATGATTACACACACACGATTATTACTGAACTGAACAAGACCTTCATTACGCCGTTGGAACGCGACGACATCATGGAACTGACAACAACCATGGATGATGTGTTGGACGGTCTTGAAGCGACGGCTTCCCGTTTTTATATGTACAACATTACGGAGCCGGACGAGTATATTGTGCAGTTCGCTGATATTCTGCGTCAATCAGCTTACGAAATTCAGAAAGCTGTACATCTGCTTTCACAGAAAAAATTGCTGGCCATTCGTGAATACACTATTCGTCTGAATGATTTGGAAAATCAGGGGGATGAATTGTTGCGTATTTGCATCAAAAACCTGTTTGCAACTGTAACTGACCCTATTGAACTGATTAAACGCAAAGAATTGTACGAACGCCTTGAAACGACAACGGATTCATGCGAGGATGTTGCAAATATGCTGGAATCCATCATTATGCGTAACTCGTAAGGAGTCCTTTTACATGGATACAAGTTTACTGGTATTGGGTATTGTTATTTTTCTTGCTCTGGCATTTGATTTTATTAATGGGTTTCATGATACGGCGAACGCGATTGCAACTTCGGTATCGACCCGTGCATTGACCCCGCGACGTGCGATTATTATGGCTGCGGTCATGAACTTTCTCGGGGCAATATTGTTTACAGGGGTTGCGAAGACGATTGGTGGAAGTGTGGCTGATCCAACCAAGCTTACGAATGGAATTGATATCGTCATTGCGACGCTGATCGCTGCGATTATCTGGAACCTCTTAACCTGGTGGTTCGGTATTCCTTCATCCTCTTCTCATGCATTGATTGGTGCATTGGCTGGAGCGGTGTATGTAGGTGCAGGATCGGAAAAATTAAACTGGAGCGGCTTCATCGGGATTGTCGAAGGACTTATTTTCTCCCCGTTGATTGCTTTTGTTGTCGGTTACATCGTGATGATGATTTTAAAATACATCTTCGCTCATCGTAGTCCGCATACGGTGAACAAAGGGTTCCGTACAATGCAGGTCATTACAGCAGCGCTTCAGTCGTTCACGCATGGTACGAATGATGCTCAAAAGGCGATGGGGATTATTACATTCGCACTCGTTTCGTCGGGGTATCAGGACCATTTGGAAGTACCCATGTGGGTAAAAATTTCAGCCGCAACAGCCATGGCGCTAGGTACATCTATCGGGGGCTGGAAAATCATCAAGACGATGGGAACCAAGATTTTTAAAATCGAGCCAATTAACGGATTTGCAGCCGACATTTCGGGAGCCTCTGTTATTTTCACAGCTACATTGCTTCATTTGCCCGTAAGTACCACTCATGCCATTACTTCGGCTATTTTGGGTGTGGGTTCTGCGAAGCGTTTTTCCGCTGTGCGTTGGTCGCTGGCCGGTCGAATTATTATTACTTGGGTGATAACGATACCGATTGCTGCGCTGTTATCTGGATTGATTTTCAAAATTCTTTTCTAGTTCGTTATTATTTCTTGAAAAATAGGTACACACTATAGAACACACAATAAGCTTCCGTCCGCTTTTTGCGGCAGGGGCTTATTGGCATTCTGGGGCAAAACGGCTTCTTCAAAGTTTACACCTCCAGATAGTTCCATGAAACGTTTTTCAAAAATACCTGACATCAAAGTAGTCAATTTTTAATAACTCCTGTAAAATAAACAGAAAACTTTGAACCGTTCAACTGACTGGAGGAAATTATGCAAAAATCTAGAAAACTAATAGCACTTATCATTTGTTTGTTTTTTGTGGTTGCCCTGGCCGGTAATTTCGGTGTAGTGGCACATGCAGAAAATAAAACAAAGTATGATATCGGCACGGATACAACGTTCGCGCCTTTTGAGTTTGAAGATGTAGATGGTAAATTCGTCGGAATTGATATGGATTTGCTGGCAGCTATTGCCAAGGATCAGAATTTTGAATATACCATTAAGCCTCTTGGCTTTAACGCGGCAGTGCAGGCCCTTGAAACGAATCAAGTGGATGGTGTCATTGCCGGGATGAGTATTACCGATGAACGCAAGCGGAAATTTGATTTTTCTGAGCCTTATTTTGATTCAGGCGTCGTCATGGCGGTCCGTAAGGATAATGATACGGTTAAACGCTATGAGGACTTGAAAGGGCAGCGTGTCGCTGTCAAAACAGGCACGGAAGGTTATACATTCGCAGAGTCCATTAAGGCCAAATACGGCTTTACTACAGTACCGTTCGACGATTCTTCTCAAATGTATGATGAAGTTAAAACAGGTAATTCGGTTGCCTGCTTTGATGACTATCCGGTACTGGCATACGGTGTAAACCAGAATAACGGCCTTAAGCTGGTAACAGATAAGGAAAAAGGTGCTTCTTACGGGTTTGCTGTTAACCAAGGCAAAAACAAGGAGTTGCTGGAGAAATTTAATGCAGGGCTTGTTAATCTGCGTAATAGCGGGGAATACGATAAGATTTTGGCTAAATACCTTGGCGAATCGGGCAAAGGTGTGGCGCCTGTAGAGACCAGCCGCTGGGGGCTGATTTCCGCTTCGCTGCCTTCGCTGATTAAAGGCATGGGAAATACGTTGTTGTACACACTTGTATCTTTACTCGTAGCCTTTATCCTAGGTTTGGTGTTTGGCTTTATGAAAGTAAGCCATAACAAGGTGTTCCGTGGTATTGCAACTGTTTTCGTCGATATATTCCGCGGTATTCCGCTGATCGTGCTTGCTTTCTTTATTTACTTTGGTATTCCACAGGCACTGGACTTCAAAATGCCACTTTTTGTTGCGGCTGTATTGACGCTATCCCTGAATGCGGGTGCGTATGTAACTGAGATTATCCGTGGTGGTATTCAGTCCATTGATCCGGGACAAATGGAAGCAGCCCGTTCGCTTGGTCTACCCTATCGGACGGCTATGCTTAAAATCATTTTGCCACAAGCTGTGAAAATCATGATCCCGTCGTTTATCAATCAGTTGGTTATTACGTTGAAGGATACGTCCATTTTGTCTGTTATCGGTCTGGTCGAATTGACCCAATCGGGTAAGATCATTATTGCGCGGACATTCCAATCCTTTGATATTTGGCTGGTAGTAGCGGTGATGTATCTTATCGTCATTACAGTCCTGACCAAAATTTCCAACCGTCTTGAAGGGAGAGTTCGCCGTGGGTAAAATTATCGTTAAAAACCTGAAAAAAAGCTATGGTAGTAATCAAGTGCTAAAAGGCATCGACATGCAAGTACGTGAAGGCGAAGTTGTGTGTGTCATTGGCCCGTCTGGTTCGGGGAAAAGTACGTTTTTGCGTTGTATGAACATGCTTGAAGAAATTACCGCAGGTGAGGTCATTGTCGATGACTACAACTTGAGTGACAAAAACGTGGACATTAACAAAGTCCGTGAAAATATAGGTATGGTATTTCAACATTTTAATCTGTTTCCGCATATGACCGTACTTAAGAACATTATGTTCGCGCCGACTGAACTGGGGAAACAGTCCAAGGCAGAGGCCCGGGAAACGGCCATGAAGCTGCTGGATCGTGTGGGGTTGGCCGATAAGGCAGATGCACTGCCAGGGCAGCTTTCCGGCGGTCAGAAGCAGCGTGTGGCGATTGCACGTGCGCTGGCCATGAACCCGGACATTATGCTGTTCGACGAACCGACCTCGGCGCTCGATCCTGAAATGGTGGGCGAAGTGCTTGGCGTAATGAATGATCTGGCGCGTGAAGGCATGACGATGATGATCGTAACGCATGAGATGGGTTTTGCACGCGAAGTAAGCGACCGTGTTGTGTTTATGGACGGTGGTTACATCGTAGAAGAAGGAACGCCACAAGAGGTATTTGGTAATCCGAAAAACGAGCGGACCATTAGTTTCTTAGAAAAAGTATTGTAAGAGGATTAAAAGTGAGGCAGGGTTTGTGGATGTAGGCGGGGATCTCGTTGTAAGACGCTCCGCGTTCCATTTGATCTTTCGATCGCTGTTGCCCCTGAATTTTTTTGGATTGTATAACACATGAAAAGGTTAAAATACAGGGGCAAAGGCGAACGCTCCGCTTCTCCAGATTCAAATGGACCGCTACGCTACGGCTCGCTGATTGCCCTTTTCGTGCCATGAGCCTGCCTCACTTTTGAATGAGTGGGTGCAGGGGAAGAGGGCGCGACGCAGCTCGGTGCTTGCTGCGCCGAGGGGGATATAGCGAGGTAAGCATCCGACCGCTTTGTGGCTTATGATGTTTATTTTCATAAGTGAGAATTTTGCAAAATTCTGAAGTGGAAGGCTTGCTTTGAAGATAAGAACTGCTCTGCACGAGGATAAAGGATATCTTGGGACGGCTTGTTGACCCGGAGATATCCTTTTCTTATTTAGTGTATGGGAATGTAGAGCGTGAGATTTGTATAATGCTGATTGGCTTATATAAAATATAAATGACATATCAGACGGAAGTGTAAGCGAGGGGGACGTACGGTGATACGTACATTGGCTATAGGTCATGATCATCAGGTAACAGTGGGAAAACCATTGGATCAGATCGTCATGGAGGATTACATATGGATGTGGGTAGATTTTAGCGAGCCTACAGATCGCGAGACGGAGCTGCTGACGAGTTATTTTCATTTTCACCCATTGGCTGTGGAGGATTGTATGCATGTTCTGCAACGTCCCAAATTGGATTATTACGAGGATGTGCAGTTTCTGGTCGTGCATGCGCTTGATGCAGATACGTTAGCTGCGGAAGAAGTGGATATGTTTATTAGCAGTCGTTTTTTGGTTACATATCACCATCATGAGTTAGAGGAGCTGGATCAAGCCTGGGAGCGGATTGTCCAGCATGCGAATGAACGCAAAATATGGTCGCGAGGACCGCTGGCTGCAGCCTACACGGTGATGGACAAGCTGGTAGATAACTATTTTCCGAGCCTTTTTATGATTGAGGACGAATTGGCTGAGCTGGAGGGCTTGGGCGGTCGCGAATCCGTAGAGGAATTAATGAAGCAGGTGTTTGACCTGCGTGGCAGGCTGCTCAAGCTGCGCCGTACCATCGTACCTATGCGTGATCTGATGTACCGAGTTTTGAATTCACAGCATGTGCAGGGCCAAGGAGATCATATGGCTTATTTTACCGATATATATGATCATTTATTGAAGTTGACAGACATGCTGGAGGCCGACCGCGAGATGACAGCCGACCTGAGAGACAGTTATATATCGCTCAATTCCAACCGCATGAATTCAATTATGAAGACGCTAACCGTAATTACGACCGTTTTTATGCCCTTGACGCTGATTGCAGGAATCTATGGTATGAATTTTTCGAATATGCCCGAGTTGGGCTGGAAATATGGATATTTTGGCGTACTGTTCTTCATGTTTTTGTTGAGTGTTGCCATGGTGGTCTGGTTTATGCGCCGAGGCTGGTTCAAATAGTATAGTCTACTTTCTTGTGCGTTTGCGCGGACGTCTGCGCGGGGTAGTGCTACTTTTGCGCTGTGTCTTTTTCCGGCGTCGGCGTGGTGGTGTATATTCATCCAGTTCCTCAGTAATTTGTGTTGTAGATTTTTTGCTTGCGTTTTTGTTGAATGCTGGGAGCGAGCCCATAATCAGTTTTGCCATCGGAGCAAATTGCTGTACGCTAGACATGATCTTTTGTACCTTGCCGACCGTAGCAACAATCCCGTCAATACCGCCCATACGGTCAATAATACCTTTAATATCGTTGAGATTACCAAGATTGCCAAGGCCGCCTAGCAGTCCTCCTTTGGCAGGGGCGTGGTCTGGTGTAACCACGGCAGAGTCTGTTATACTCGCTGGCGCCTCGTAAGGAACCAGTGCGGAGGAATCGACTTGCGGAACCTCGCTGTATGGATCGAGTCCAGGATAAGGAGATGAACTATACGGATCGGAAATGGCACGCGTTTGCGCCCTCCGATGATAGTAATGTCCAGGCATGAGATCACATTCCTTTGCAGGTTGATACTCTACTGTATGTTACAAACGCACAGTGGGTTTAGGCGCGTGTCCCGAAATCAGGTATAAAAGCGGATTTGGGCATTCGTACGGTATGTTTCTATGATCATAATGTTGTTCTGTAATGCGTGAAACCGTTAATGCTTGAAAAACTGACTATTCCTCAGGTACAATGAGGAGAGATCGTAACCTTGGGAGATGATAATCCATGCAGCTTAAAAAGCTTAATGATAAAAGTATTGATCAATTGTTCGAAGCTATTTTAACTCTTAAAAATTTGGAAGAATGCTATGTGTTTTTTGATGATCTGTGCACGATTAACGAAATTCAATCCCTCTCCCAACGTCTGGAGGTTGCCCGTATGCTAGGCAAAGGCAGCACATATAATCAGATTGAAGCAGAGACAGGAGCCAGTACAGCTACCATTTCACGTGTTAAACGTTGCCTGAACTACGGTAATGACGGGTACAAAATGACTCTGGAACGTCTGGGACGCTAATGCGGAGCCCTGGGATACTGGTCATCAGCCATGGCTCTAGGGAGCCATATTGGGTAGAACAGGTGGATCAGGCAGTTGCAAAGCTTCATTTGCCGGAAGAAATACCGGTAGAGGTTTCATTTTTGGAAACGGTTAAAGAAAGATTGATTCAAAATGGTATTGACCGTCTGGAAGCCTTGGGTGTAACAGATATATTGGTTATTCCTTTGTTTGTGTCATCAGGTAGTACGCATGTAGATGAGATTAGCTATGCGCTGGGTGTCAAAGATGCGCCGGACAAAGAAACAGATTTGGAGCCGTTTCGATTGAAAGCGCGAGTGCATTTTGGTAGCCCGCTGGATGACGGAGAAGATGTTGCTCACATGGTGTGGGACAAGGTTCGCCCGCTATCAGCCGACCCTGCGAGAGAGGTTATTTTACTCGTAGGTCACGGCAGTGTGCATAACGGCTTTTTTCAGCGCTGGGAGCAGGGGATTTCTTCGTTGGCCCGTACGGTGCAAAACGTGAGTGGTATCATCACGGACTACGCTTTGCTAAATCCCGAGAGTGTGTACGACAAGGCAGCGTACTGGAATCAGGAGCGGGGTCATGATGTTATTGTGGCGCCGTTATTTTTGAGTTCGGGATATTTTACAAGTCGTATGATTCCTAAACGCTTGCAGGGGCTCGAATACCGTTATTCGGGAGATCCTTTATTGCCGCATCCTTTGCTCACAAGCTGGATGGACAGGCAAATTCATGAATTATTGCAAAGCATGCAGAAGCAAGCGAGGTCAAGTAATAGATAGTCTGGTTCGGCTATAACGTCATTTCAGCCTTAAATTTCCTTATTTGGGCAAAGTCTGGCTTCTTTTATTGTAAAAGAGGTCTTTTTCCAGTATGATGATATTTTGTACAGACTGAATATGATGAACTGCGATGTGAATATAAATATCATTAAATATACGGGTGGCGTAACGGAATGAAAAGAGCTAGATTAATCTATAATCCGACCTCTGGGCGTGAGGAAATGAAGCGTCGTCTTGCGGATGTTTTGCAGCGCCTGGATGAAGGTGGTATTGAAGCCTCTTGCCATGCAACTACGGGTGAAGGGGACGCAACACGTGCCGCAATAGAGGCCATTGAGCGTGGGTATGACATGATTATCGCCGCTGGTGGCGACGGTACATTGTATGAGGTCATTAACGGGATGGCTGAAAGAGAAAACCGCCCGCCCCTAGGTGTGTTTCCTCTGGGGACGACGAATGATTTCGCCAGAGCACTGGGCATCCCCAAGCACTGGGAGGATTATTGCGACCTCGTTATTCGTCAAAATCCGAAGCCACTGGATATCGGAAAAGCGAACGACCGCTACTTTATCAACATTGCAGGCGGGGGAACTTTAACCGAGCTTACGTATGAAGTTCCGAGCAAGCTCAAAACGATGATTGGCCAGTTGGCGTACTATTTTAAAGGTATGGAGAAAATGGTCAGCCTTGCTCCACAGGAGCTGATCATCAAGGCATCGGGTCAGGAAGTGATCCACGACGAATTTATGCTTTTCCTGATTGCGAATACGAATTCGGTGGGCGGGTTTGAAAAGCTTGCTCCTGGGGCGACAATAGATGATGGACTGCTTGACGTCATCGCTGTGCGGAAATGCAATCTGGCGGAAATGATCCGATTGGTAACACTCGCGCTACGTGGTGAGCATTTGCAGGACAAGAAGATTGTTTATTTCAAAACAGATTACATGGAAGTGACCTCACCCGGCTATGTCCAGCTTAATCTGGATGGCGAACTGGGGGGCACTTTGCCAGCGACCTTCCGGAATTTACCTCATCATTTGAATGTTTTCCGGTGAGGAATGATGAGGAAATATTTCTGCTTCCGGACGGCAACGCAATATAGTATATGGAATGCAGAGTAGGTAGTTGTTTTTTTGTGTGAGCATATTGGTTCTTGCCGTTCTCCGTGGGGAGTAACGGCATTTTCGAGTTGATGTTTGTATGTTTAGATGACCATTCTAATTAGACGTCCGAAGGAAAATACCGCATAAAAGAAGATCAGAAAGAAGTGACAATCATGACGAATAACCGTAGCGGACGTGGAAAAAGCCGCCGGAATGCAGCAACAGTAACTCCTGTTCAAGGAAAGCAGTACAAAAAGACTATGAAGGCGACAAGAGAGAGCGAACCGGAACAGTCTCAAGTCAGAGCTGAAAATGGGCTACTTCAAGCCGAAATCAAACATAAAAATGGAAATGTGAATGAAAATATGAATGATTCGGATCGGAAGAAGAGAAAGAACGGACGAGATACTCGTCGTTCTTCCAACGGTAGACGAAGTCATGATGCTTCCAATCGTAACCGGTCTAGTGTAGAGCGTAGCGATCTGCCTGTACAAAAGAACGATGAGGCCGTGATAGACATCATCGGCATGAACCACGATGGCGAGGGTGTAGGACGTGTCGAGGGTTTTACGCTGTTCGTTCCGGGTGCATTGCCAGGTGAAAAGGTACGAGTAAAGGTGTTGAAAACGAAAAAGCAGTACGGCTATGCCAAGCTGCTGGATATTGCGCAGGCTAGCCCTGACCGGATTGCAGCTCCGTGCGCCATCTACGATCAATGCGGTGGCTGCCAGATCCAGCATATGAGCTACGAAGCGCAGCTCAGCTGGAAACGCCAGCATGTCGTGGACGTGCTGGAGCGTATCGGGAAGCTGAGTGTGACTAGTGACGACGGCACGTCCGTTGATTTGTCGAGTGTACATGGCGTAGTCGTGCATCCTACACTCGGTATGAGTGAGCCTTGGCGATATCGCAACAAAGCCCAGGTGCCGATTGGTGTCACCGAAGGCGGGCTTGTCGGCGGTTTCTATGCACGTGGCAGCCATCGCATTGTGGATATGAATACCTGTCTCATTCAGGATGAGCGTAATGACGAAGTTGTCGCACGTGTGAAAGAGATTGGCCGAATGCTGGGCATCAGTGCATATAATGAAGAAACCGGACGTGGGCTACTGCGCCATGTCGTTGTAAAGACCGCTTTTCGCACGGGTGAAATGATGCTGGTGCTCGTCACGAATGGACGAGATATTCCGCATGCAGATGCGTGGATGGGCAGTATCCGTGAGCATATTCCCCACGTGGCAAGCATATGCCAGAACGTGAATACAAAGCGAACGAACGTTATTTTTGGCGACGAGACTCGTGTACTGTGGGGACGTGACGTGATCTATGACTACATTGGAAACGTCCAGTTTGCGATTTCTGCGAGATCCTTTTATCAGGTGAATCCCGTACAAACGGAAGTGCTGTATGGCAAAACCGTCGAATATGCCGGGCTCACAGGCAAAGAAACGGTGATTGATGCGTATTGCGGCATCGGTACGATTTCTCTGTTCCTCGCTCAGCATGCAGACCAGGTGTATGGGGTGGAGATCGTCAAAGAAGCCATCGACGATGCACGAAGTAATGCGCTATTGAACGAAATGCGTAATGTGAAATTTGAGGTAGGCGCGTCCGAAGACGTCATTCCTGCGTGGAAAGAGCAAGGCATCACCGCCGACGTTATCGTCGTCGATCCGCCCCGTAAGGGCTGTGATCCACGCCTGCTCGACACCATTCTGGAGATGAAGCCAGAACGTGTGGTGTACGTATCCTGTAACCCAAGCACACTGGCGCGGGATTTAAAGATACTGGAGGATGGCGGGTATAAAACAGTGGAAGTACAGCCTGTAGATATGTTTCCGCATACGGTTCATGTGGAGAGTGTTGCGCTGTTGGTCAGAAAAGATTAATAGTTGAGGTGTATTGGCGTTTGAAAAAGGTAAAAATCAAAACAAACTTACTGATAAAAACATCAATAAGATTATCGAAACGTACCGAAATCGTGTAGATGTTGATAAATATGCTCACGTGGTATCACTTGAAGAAATCAAAGAAAACGAGTTTAACTTAAATATTCCTCGCTACGTGGATACGTTTGAAGAAGAGCAAGTCATTAACCTTGCCGAAGTGAGTAAGCTTTTAGAGCAAGATAAACAAGAAATCGCTGAACTTGAAGCCAAAATCAATGAACAGCTGAAAATTTTGGGTATTCATGTGTAGAAATTGACGAAGTGGGCCAAGGATATTATTTCCTGGCTTTTTTTAGCTATTTCGCATGGGAACGGCATAGGCTGGGGGAAGTAATGCCGTGCAGTATTTCTATGAACTGCGGCGCAGTACGTTATAGAAGATGGCAAGGAGGGGCGGGCGCTCTTCCTTTTTTTGCGAGTCTTTTGGGGAGTATGCTCCTCTATTGAGTATGATATACTCATTTAGATGTCTATGCTTAACATATACTGCCGTTTGAACTACGTTGCTTAAACATGATATATGTGAAGAAGAAGCAAGGACATGAACAGATTAGCTTTACCATTTTGGGACCAAAGATTTGTCCTGGTATTTATAGAGGAGTTTTTGATATGACGAATAATTTTTGGCGTGAGTTGCCACGACCCTTTTTTATACTGGCACCGATGGAAGATGTGACGGATGTTGTGTTTCGCCATGTCGTAAGTGAAGCAGCCAGACCGGATGTGTTTTTTACGGAGTTTGCGAATACAGAGAGTTATTGTCACCCGGAGGGGAACAAAAGTGTACGCGGGCGTTTGACTTTTACAGAGGATGAACAGCCCATGGTGGCCCATATCTGGGGAGATAAGCCGGAATATTTCCGTGAAATGAGCATCGGTATGGCGAAAGAAGGCTTCAAAGGCATCGATATTAATATGGGTTGTCCTGTAGCGAATGTAGCCGAGAATGGGAAGGGAAGCGGCCTGATCTGCCATCCCGAAATCGCAGCGGATATCATTCAGGCCGCCAAAGCCGGGGGATTGCCCGTGAGTGTAAAAACAAGGCTCGGTTTCACTGCCGTAGACGAATGGCGCGACTGGTTAACCCATATTTTGAAACAAGACATTGTGAATTTGTCCATTCATCTGCGGACAAGAGAGGAAATGAGCAAAGTAGACGCTCACTGGGAACTAATTCCGGAGATTAAGAAACTTCGTGATGAGGTGGCACCAGATACACTGCTGACCATTAACGGAGATATTCCGGACCGTCAGACCGGCTTGAAGCTCGCTGAGCAATATGGTGTGGATGGCATTATGATTGGGCGTGGTATTTTCCAGAATCCATTTGCGTTTGAGAAGGAGCCGAAGGAACACAGCAGTGAGGAATTGCTTGAACTGCTGCGGCTTCATCTAGATCTCCATGATCATTATTCAGCGCAGGAGCCACGTTCGTTCAGCCCTCTCGCCCGCTTCTTCAAAATATATGTCCGTGGATTCCGAGGGGCAAGTGAACTCAGAAACAGCTTAATGAACGCCAAATCAACAAGTGAAGTGCGTACATTGCTTGATGAGTTTGGAAGCAAGGATCATGATGAGGTAGAGGAACGTGGAAATTAAATTGCCAAGTTGAGGGGCGGCTGTTAGTAGGCATTGAAAACATAGGAGGATATATGTCCTGGAGTAAATTGAAGCAACAACTGGAGAGCTTCCGCTGTCCTGCGTTAGACGGAAGGGTCGAATACCGAGCGACCAGTTACCGTTATCTGCCTGATAAGTCTGGAATTTGTTATATAACTGTAGATAAGAAGAACATACTCAATATGAATGATATCACTAGTCCGATCAAATGGTATCAGACGGAGTTGGAAATCAAGAATGATCCAGATATCCAAGTTCCTATCAGCAATGAAGAAATTGAAACGGTCAGAAAAGATACTAATGGGAACGTTCCGGAGGATCGTCTACAAGTAATTGCAAGAGGTAGAAAAATATCAGAACATGCAAAGGATCTTTTATCAGCACAGGCCTCATTAAGCAAATCTAATTTTAATGTTGTAGCTAATAAATTTTTAACTGCTTCTATAGAGGAAAGCTTAGAGAGTAATGATATCTTATTGAATATTCTAGCTTTAGTGGACAGACGAGTTGGAAAAAAGCGAATATTAAACATGACCGAGAAGATGAAGTTAAAGCATCCCATTGTGCAGTATTTTTATGAACTACGGCGTAATACGTTATGAAAATAAATAACTTTCATTGATGGGGGCAAGTCGTTTTAGGGTTGAGTGCTGTTCATTGTTGCTGCATTGCACAATGGCAAATAATTTGGATGTCTGGGAAAACAGCAAAGAGGGGCGGCGTGCCCCTCTTATTTGTGTGATGCTGAATATTTTCGCTTATTTACAGAAATCGTAGCAATTAGTTTCAAAATTTTTCATCGCAAAAAAACTTTTCTCTCATTCAATGATCTTGCTATATTCGATAAAAGCTGAACTGTATTTCTTATCTCATCTTCCGTAGTGTCCGGGTGAATTGCGCAGATTCTGAGAACCGTTTTTCCATTGAGTTGTGTCGTAAGCACTGTGGCGTACCCGTTCGTCACCATTTCTTGGGAGATCCTTTTATTGAGTGGATCTAATTCCTGGTCGGATAGCCCAGGTGGTGCATATCGAAAATTAACAATCGCTAATTGTGCGGGGCATACAATTTCCCAATGATTATGTTTTTTGATTTCATCTTCAGCCCATTCTGCGAGTTGAACTCCATGCTCTATAACTTCACCGACAGCATTCGTGCCTAAAGCTTGCAGTGTCACCCATAGTTTCAGACTTCGAGCAGGCCGGGTTAACTCTGGACCCAAATCCCAATAATTAATATATTCTTCATTAGTCTCGGCATCCTTCAAATATTCTGGGCGTGTGCTGAAGCAGTTTTTGAGTTGCTGCTTATCTTTGGCTAAAACCACGCTACAGGAATAGGTCTGCATTAACCATTTATGTGCATCCCAGGTGATACTATCTGAACGCGATATCCCGCTCAAAAGAGACTTATATTTCGAAGAAGCCAAAATTGACGCACCGTAAGCTCCATCCACGTGCAACCAAATATTATGTTTTTCACATAGGTCAGCAATTTCGTTTAGTGGGTCAATGCTTCCTGTATTGGTTGTGCCTGCCGTGGCAATGATCGCAAAAGGTTTCATGCCAGCCGTCTGATCATCCATTATTTTTTTCTCTAAGGCTGAAACATCTATACAAAAATTTTTATCACTTGGAACCTTTCTGATTTGATCACTACGGAATCCGAGGATGCGTAGCCCTTTGGCGACCGATGAATGAGTTTGATCTGAAACATAAGCAGTTCCAATGGCATATTCCTGCTCGGATAACCTTGCATTGCGTGCAGCCGCTAAAGCGGTCAAATTCGACAGTGACCCGCCCGACAGAAATAAGCCTCCAGCAGTATTGGGATATCCTGCTTGGTCACACATCCATCGGATCACTTCCCCCTCTAAAAGGCTTGCGCTCGAACTCAGCATCCAGCTTCCGGCGTGGGTATTATAAGCGCTAGTCATGATATCTCCTAACCACGAGTAAAGAGACATTGGACCAGGAACCAATGCGAAAAAGCGAGGGTGTTGCATGAAGGTTTGGTGAGGATAGACGTTTTTTCTCATTTCATCGACGACCTCTTGTATCGGTCTTCCTTCTTTCGGAAAACCAATTCCCCTTAAATGAGCTATTGTATCCCCATCTGCAGTGTTGATTACTTTTTGAGATCGAATGTTATTGTTTTCTGCTATAAATGAATGTATGAACTGCTCAATAATCTCACCTAATTGTTGATTTAGTTCTTGATTCATCATAAGCATCTCCTTTGTTTAAACTTCAACCAAAGTATAATATAACATCTGTTGTCATATTGTGAGATTCACCGATTTCATCATTACGTTTATTTTTAGGCTCCACATGCAGACTATATTTATATGGCTCAGGTTTAATCCATATTCATGAGGTTGAGTTCGTTTTATCAAGTTTATTTCTGCTGTTATGCTAAACCCATCCCGTAAACTCCAGTATAGACGCTTTCGCAGATTGCGCTTCAGATTGTGCCCCTTTACGCCATTCTTTTGGCGGCTTTCCCATAAGCCTGGAGAAGCAACGGTTGAAGCTGGAAATGGAGTGAAAACCGACTTGTTCGGAGATCGAAAGAATAGAATCCTCCGTGCTTTTTAACTGCTTGCAAGCCTCTTCGATTCGGGTGCTGTTTAGGAAATCGAGAGGCGACGTCCCCATAATTTCATGGAATTTTCTTCGAAAATGAGTTGTACTTAAATGGCACAGGTCGGCCAAAAAATCCATCGTAATGGGGTTCATATAGTTTTTCGTGATGTATTCCAAAACCGGAGAAATGACAAAATCGTTTTTCAGGCTATGCTCTGTTTCTTGATCTGCCAACAGTTCATTCCTGGAATGAATTCTAAGGAGTTCTATGTAAAGGGATAGCAATAAGCCATAGGCACTTTCCTGATAGTAAGGATTCTGCTGTTTTAATTCTTCTACGATCGAAGTTGCAAGTGTATAAACCTTGGGATACTGCTCCTTATTCAATATACAGTTTTTTCCCTTCACCACCCACAAATTTGGTTCGAAGTTGCTGTAAGCACTTTTAAATGAATGTTGAAAGAGATCCTCTGGTGAAAAAAAGATATAAGACCACAGACTGGCTGTATTTGGCGAACTATACGTGGTATGAGGAAGATACCTGGGGATGAAGGTCACATCGCCGGCTTTGAAGGGTACAGATTCTCCTTTGATCTCCATGACGCCGCTATCTGAATAGCATATACCAATCTCCAAATGGTTATGGAAATGGAGATGCTCACTTTTAATATCAGAAATCTTCCAACGTTCACCGCTTAATAGCAAGACAGGGAAATTTATGGGCAAGCTATAGTGTCGATATTCTATAACGGGCTTCTTTTTTCTGGGCATATTCAATACCCCCATGACTTTGGTTTTAACCAGCAGATATACATCAGGATTTTGTAAAATCCTCACATAAATGATTGGAAATGCGCAGTTTTGTTGCGAATATGCTTAGATGGAGACTATTTTACTGCGTACAATGGAATAAGTAAAGCGTTTTCAAATTAGTGACGAACAGCTCTCAAGCGCCTTTGGGGGCGTGTGCAAAAGAGAGGAGAACATAGATGCTTCAATTAACTTATGACAAGGAAGAGGTATTAAGAGTCATCGACAAAGTCGTCAGAAAAACCATGGCGATGGATTTGACGTGGGACTGGCCTTGCGGTGTGGCTTATTATGGTGTATCCAGAGCCTATACGAAAACAGGAAATAAAGAGTATTTGAATATGCTTGTGCAGTGGGCAGATGAATATATCGAGTTGGGTCTGCCGCACTGGACGGTTAACACATGTGCTATGGGCCATATGCTGATCACGTTGTATGAAGAAACAGGAGATCCAAAATATTGGGATATTGTGATGAGCAAGGTGGATTACATCCAAAACAATGCTCTCCGGTTCGGAGACCATGTTTTGCAGCATACGGTATCCGTGGCTAATGATTTTCCAGAACAGGCATGGGCGGACACATTGTTTATGGCGGCATTTTTTCTGCTCCGTGTAGGAACCAAATTAAAGGATGAGGCCATGATCCAGGACGCCTTAAATCAATATTACTGGCATATCAAATACCTGCAAGACCCGAGTAGCGGTCTCTGGTACCATGGCTACAATAATGTCAAGCAGGATCACATGTCCGGATTTTTCTGGGGGAGAGCGAATGCTTGGGGAGCATATACCATGTCGCAAGTCAAAATTCATTTAAAAGACTGGTACTTGTATCCGCAATGCATGGACGTAGAGTGTTCGCTTCGGGATCAACTGGCGGCACTAAAGGGTGTTCAAACGGAGAATGGTTTGTGGCGGACGGTACTGGATGACGAGGAGTCCTATGAAGAAGTGTCGGCATCTTGCGGTATCGCGGCGGCCATGATCAATAACGGTAATCCGCTGCATACCAAATACGTGCAAAAGGCATTGGAGGGCATCTTGAACCATATCAGCGAGGACGGACGGGTACTAGGTGTGTCGGGCGGCACAGCGGTTATGAAAGATCGGGATGGGTATCGCAATATTCCAAAAGACTGGATTCAGGGCTGGGGTCAAGGCCTGGCATTGGCCTTTCTATCCGATATGTTGAATTAGGAGGGAACCAAGTTGTCCAAACAAACAACGGGGGGCTTTACACTACCGGGAGAATCTGGTTATGAGGCGCTGACCCTGAAATTAGCTGAACGGTGGGGTGCCGATGTCATCCGTGATAGTGACGGCACGCAATTGTCCGATGAGATTATAAATGCTGGGTACGGCATATATTCGACAATCTGTATCATCAGAGATCATAATGAGTGGGCGTCCCACCATCTGGATAAGCTGCAGCAGTGTTTTTTAATTACAAATCCAAAGGTAGCTGTACAAGATTATGTATCCATCTATCTGATGGAGGATTTTTTTGCTGAACAGTTCAAAGTGAATGATTCCAAAGAGGCGTTTAACTATTGGCAGGTTTTTGACAGAACGACCGGAGAGGAAGTTCCAAGAGAACAGTGGAATTATGAAAGGGAATCCGGAAACGTGGTCATTACCGGAATTGCTCCTTGGCATAAATACACGGTGAGCTTCATGGTCTACCGGATCTGGGAAGAGATTTCCATGTACAATCACACCACGAATCATTGGGACAAAGAGCATTTGATGCAGATAGATCCTATCTATGCAGAAACGCAACAGTATCTGCTGGATTGGATGGAAGATTGGTGTCTCCATCATAAGGAAACCACGGTTGTTCGGTTTACTTCCTTATTTTATAATTTCGCCTGGATCTGGGGCAGCGATGAGCGCAATCGCCATCTGTTCTCTGACTGGGGTTCATACGATTTTACGGTAAGTTCAAGAGCGCTTGATCTGTTTGCCAAGAAATACGGGTATTCGATGACTGCCGAGGATTTTGTGAATGGCGGGAAATACCGCGTCAGTCATATCCCGGCTGAGCAGCGCAAGCTGGATTGGATGGCATTTATCAATGATTTTGTAATCGAATTTGGCAAGAAATTAATTGATATTGTGCATAAGCACGACAAGCTGGCCTATGTGTTTTATGATGACAGTTGGGTTGGTATGGAGCCCTATAATGACCGTTTCCAAGAGCTTGGTTTTGACGGATTGATCAAATGTGTGTTCTCAGGTTATGAGGCGAGGCTGTGTTCAGGTGTGAAAGTGAATACGCATGAGATTCGGCTGCATCCATACTTATTTCCGGTTGGCTTAGGCGGGCTTCCTACCTTTATGGAGGGGGGCGACCCCACGCTGGATGCCAAAAAGTATTGGATTAATATCCGGCGCGCCTTGCTGCGGGAGCCTATTGACCGGATTGGATTGGGCGGATATTTGCACCTTGTAGAGCCTTACCCGGATTTTTGCGATTACATCGAAAAGATTGCCAATGAATTCAGAGAAATTAAAGAACTGCACCACGAAGGCAAACCCTATCATATGAAGACGAAGGTAGCTATTCTGCATAGCTGGGGAAAATTGAGATCGTGGACCTTGTCCGGACATTTCCATGAAACGTATATGCATGATTTGATTCATGTCAATGAAGCTTTATCTGGATTGCCGATTGAAGTGCAGTTCATTGACTTTGAAGATATCCGTCAGGGAATTCTACAGGATTGTGATGTAGTGATCAATGCCGGCTCTGCTGGTTCAGCATGGAGTGGTGGGGAGTACTGGAATGACAACAAGTGTGTGGACTTACTGACCCAATGGGTTTACGAAGGTGGTATCTTTATTGGCATCAATCAGCCTTCGGCGGTAGAAGGTCACGACAGCTTTTTTAGAATGGCGCATGTTCTCGGACTGGATGAGGATACAGGCTCCAGGGTAGGTCATGGAAGATGGACATATGAGGTTAGGGATGAGTATGGTTTGGTGCCTGAGGGGGCAAGTATAACGCCAAAGAATAGCATTTATCTTACGGATGGGTCAGCTGCGGTAGTGGAGGAAGCAAGTGGTATGATAACACTGTCTACACATGCCTTCGGTAAAGGAAAGGGAATTTACCTTCCTTCATTCGAATTCAGCTGGGAAAACACAAGGTTGTTGCTGAATATGATTCGCTTTGCAGGTAATGAGTTACATGAAACGAAGTACATTACGGATAACCTATATACAGAGTGTGCTTATTATCCAGAAAGTAAAATGTTGGTGGTTATTAACAATAGCGATCAACTTCAAAGAACGACGGTTGATACGGAATATGGCAAACAAACGATGGAATTAGATCCGTATGACACCATGATCACTCGTATTGGCTTAACAAAATCGGTATAGAAACGGAAAATAATAAGAGTAGCGGTGTCAAGCCCTCCTTTATTTAAGGAAGGGCTCTTTGTTTTAGCACCTCCAGAAAATCCAGCCAATTTACCGGGGATTTTGTCCATTCAAAAGTATCTACTCCATCATTAACTATAAGTAAAACAATGAAGGAGATGATTTCTTTGAGAAAGGCAACCTTAATGAAAATTAAAAATGCGGAAGCCAAGTTGGGAAGAAAGTTAAAAAAAAGAAGTCACGTGGTTATGAATCTTAAAAAAGCCATTCGTGTAACTCAACTTGGAGATGGATTTGCGCGTTTCACTTTCGCTGCGGTTACTATCCCCCCAAATAGCTTTAGAAGCACTACGATTAACGGTAACGCCTACAATCTGATTAGCGGTTCATGGATTTTCTCTGGAAATCAGCAAGGGTTTCTTCTCGATAACTATTCTGCGGCGGAAGACAGATGGTTCTTTACTGCATGGAATCCAACCGGATTCACAAGAACGGTCTCCTATGCTGTTATCGCCAAACGGAAGCCATAATTCAAATGTCATCGTTAGCAAGGAAAAGGAGCTTGATCCTTCTTTTCCTTGCTAAAAGGTAGAGGAAATGTTGAACAAACCTTCGATGATCTTATAATTTTTGATAGTGGTTCAAGAGATGCTCAACTTTTTCTTTAATAATCTGTTTTAAAGATTCAGGCTTCACAGATCGTACATAATGACCATATCTCATAAAATAATGAGCGATAAACTCTTCTTCTCCAGGATTATAGAATCCCTTAATGACTGTCTTATCACCATTTTCTATTTTCATAGAGGGATAATGTTCTTTATAGAAAATGTCCTTCGCTTGTTCTACAATCTCTACTTCAAAGTCAATGCTCTTCTCGGATTGATACATTTCTAATGAACGATTAAGGAGCTCATCTATAGAAAAGTCAGAATTGCTCTCCTCTTCTTCTATTAAGGTTATTCGATCACATCTGAAAACTCTATATTTATTCGTATTTAACTCTATGCCAGTAGCATACCATTGACCAAACTTAGCGGAAATTTTGAAAAATTGAATATAGTAACTTTTTTTCTGATTATTTTTTACATATTTAACTTTACAGGTACTCTCATTAAGAATGCTTGTTAGAATTTTATCTAAATAACGACTAATATGAGTATGCTGATATACTTCAAATTGTAAGACCTTTTTCATTTTATGAATCTGGTCTATTTGTGTTTTAGAAAGACAGTGTTCAAACTTTTCATTGAGTTTATTAATACTTAAATGAAAGGGGGTGGATTGATAAGCTTCTAACGTCAACATTGCAAAGTACAGAGCATATACTTCATCCATCGTGAAAATAATGGGAGATAACAACCTATTTTTTAAGATACCATATCGCCCATGTCTGCCATGTTCCGAAAAAATAGGCATACCTAATTGTTCTAATGAATGAATATCACGTAGAGCTGTACTTTTTGAAATATGGTATTTATCCATCAGGTCATTTAAATTAAAGAACTCTCGACTGTTTAAGTATCTGATCATATCATTTAACCTTTCTGATTTCTTCATCTAAACCTCCTTATAAAGGTGTCATGTTTTGATACCTTTTTATATGATAATAAGCTTAAGGGAATATATCAAATTCATAAGATATCTACCTGAGGATTTTACAAAATCCTGACTAAGATTATATATAAAGGAGATTGATATCATGAGTGCAACACTGGAAGTAGCTATTTTCTTATCCATGAACGGAAAGGCAAAGGAAGCTATACATTTTTACAAAAAACACTTCAACGCAGAGGAATTGTTTCTGGTTACCTATCAAGACATGGCCCAACGTGACAGTTCCATACAGATTACGGATGAAAATGAAAATTATATTTCTCATTCTGTCTTATCCATCGGAAAAACAAAAGTAATGATAGCAGAAGATACAATGAATCCCAGTGAAAAATATACAGTTGGTAATAACACTTCATTATGTATTCAAAGTGCTGACTTAGAAGAAATTAAACATTTTTATCATAGCTTAATTACAGATAATCGCGTGAAAATTATCGTGCCTTTATCTAATAATATGTTTAGCCAAGCCTACGGTATTATTGAAGACCCGTTCGGTATTCAAATACAATTAATGTTTGATAATCGATTATAATAAAAAGGTTGTTAAAAGCTAAAAAGCACAATAGCATGGTGAAAAGTGGATAATAATTGGACAGAAGTAAAAACTAAAAGGGGAAAATCCAAGATACCACAGCAGAAAAGGAGACACTATGACGGAGAAAAAAGAAATAGCAGATAAAATAGGGTGGAACTTCGACAACAGTTACTCTCGTCTGCCGGAATCCATGTTTACAAAGCTCAACCTGACTCCTGTCCGCTCACCAAAGCTGATTATACTTAATCATCCGTTGGCAGCATCACTGGGGTTGAACGGCACGGCGCTGCAAAGGAATGATGGCGTAGCGGAGCTGGCCGGCAACCAAATTCCTGAAGGGGCTACGCCTCTTGCTCAAGCTTACGCAGGACATCAATTCGGGCATTTTAACATGTTAGGAGACGGTCGTGCTCTGCTGCTTGGCGAACAGATCAATCCCTTGGGTGAACGGGTTGATATTCAGCTCAAGGGCTCTGGCAGAACGCCATACTCCCGTGGTGGTGACGGGCGTGCGGCACTTGGCCCGATGCTTCGTGAATACATCATTAGTGAGGCGATGCATGCGCTAGGTATTGCTACCACCCGCAGCTTGGCGGTGGTATCCACAGGTGAGACGATCATCCGGGAAACCGAGCAGCCCGGTGCCATTCTGACCCGTGTGGCTGCCAGTCATCTTCGCGTCGGAACCTTTCAATACGTCTCAGCATGGGGCACGTCCGAAGATCTCCGTGCTCTGGCTGATTATACATTGGAAAGACACTACCCGGAAGTTGCCAATGACGAAAACCGTTACCTTTCACTGCTTCAGGAAGTGATTAAGCGTCAGGCCGAGCTGATTGCCAAATGGCAGCTGGTTGGTTTTATTCACGGGGTGATGAACACCGACAATATGACCCTTAGCGGAGAAACCATTGATTATGGTCCTTGCGCCTTCATGGATACCTATGATCCTGAGACGGTATTCAGTTCCATCGACAGGCAGGGACGCTATGCTTATGCCAATCAGCCGCATATTGCTGCGTGGAATCTCGCGAGATTTGCTGAGACGCTCTTGCCACTGCTGCATGACAACAGGGAGCAGGCTGTCACACTGGCTGAGGATGCAATTTCAGATTTTGTAAAAATATTTCACCATCATTGGCTTGCAGGAATGCGAGCGAAGCTAGGGATCTTTAACGAAGAGCAGGAGGATGAATCTCTTATTGAGGATCTTCTGAATATCATGCAGAAGCATCGTGCTGACTACACCAATACCTTCCGTGCCCTAACTTTGGACAAGCTGGAGGATACGGTTCTGTTCAGCACTGAGGAATTCACCCAGTGGCACGAGCAGTGGCAGGCGAGACTGGGCAGACAGCAGGAATCCCAAGATTCATCGCATCAGCTGATGCGCAGCAGCAATCCTGCAATCATCCCGCGCAATCATCGGGTAGAAGAAGCACTGGAAGCTGCGGTGGAACGAGAAGACTACCGGGTGATGGAGCAGCTTCTTGAAGTTCTTTCGAACCCTTATGCTTACTCTACCGAACAGGAAATGTACTCTACATTGCCAGAGGAATCCAACTGCTCATACCGAACCTTTTGTGGTACCTGATGCGGGCGAACGATTTGAAGATAACTTATATCATGCGTTGGTGGTGAAGATAGCCAATCTCTCACCAACGCATTTTGTTTTTATTTTGGTAGGCTGCAACTGATTAATCCAGCTCTTGACCGTCATTTTCGATTTGTATGTGCCCGCAATAAAGACATTGATGCGTACAGTTCTGTGTAAGAGCAGGCTGGCCTTCGATGCGCATGTCGCTTTTTCCGTTCAGCCAAGGCATCGTAAGAACAGGAATACATGGAGCCTTTTTCACCCCATAAATATCGACCATCTCACTGGCTTGCACAGCCGGATTCAGCGGACTGGAGCAATTTCCAAAAGATTTTATGTTCACTCCAGGCACATAATCTCCAATATTCATCTGGGCTTTATTTTTGACATACACCCCGTGGCTAAAAGGGCGCTTCAAACGCGTAGGCTGTGTACCGTAACTACAGCTTAAAATCGCACCTGCCACGACATAGCTTTTTTTCGCACCTGACCCAGGCTGCACACTTGCTTCTTCCATACGGATTATTCCTCCTTTGTGGACATCTCCACTTTTTGCACACGAACACCTGTAAATGGACGACGCAGCAGACTTTCCGCTACCGCGAGATTGATATAGATATGAGCTTCCAACAAGCCGGCGATCCGAAATATAGACGATTGGATTTTTCCGTGTTTAAGTACCAACTGCTTCAAGGTATGGTCAGGATACCACTCGGTTTGTGAGGAAAGACAATCCACCACAGGTGGACGCAATATCCAGTACACATCCTGCCTGGCCTTCTGAAAATCGGTAAGTATAGCGACCTTCCATTCCAGCTCCGGCATATATTTTTCCAACAGGACTTTCATGGAGTCTGAAACCAGTGGCAAAGGGAACTCCAGAAAATCCGGATATACGGTTCGTGGATCTGTATGTACTGCTAAAAACAGGGGAGTGTCCTCCGCCTGAATGGTATGACCCGAAAGGAGTTCTTCCACCTGCAAGGGAGACAGGGGCGCAGTCTCTACCCGATGCTTTACGCGCTCGTCCACCATGAGTCGAAAATATCTCATTTACCCCCACTCTCCTTACTCACTGTATCTGTTACCTGTGTAGCCAGGGGTGCTTCTACAGCAGCAAGACCAATGGCTTCGCTTAGTTGGATATCTGTAAAGATTGCCCGGTGTAGCTTTGCCCCTGTAAAATTAGCTTTTACTAAACATGCACCTATAAACGAAGCGCCAGTAACATCGGCTCCTACAAAGCAGGCACCTGTTAGATCCGCGCCGTTAAATAAAGCTCTTTGCAGCGCGGCATCTTGGAAAGTAGCTCCTTGAAGCTGTGCATGTTGAAAACGAGCTCCCTGTAAATTAGCTCTTGTAAAATCCACTCCATCCAATCCTAGCGGTTCCCAATCCAGCCAAGCATCCGATCCATATTCGCTATTGCTTATAACTTCGTCCAGCACAGCCTCTTGCAGGGAACAGCCACGGAAATCGGCTCCGTGAAGCAGGCTGTGCGAAAAGTCGGTTCCATCTAGCTGAGCTTCTTGCCATACCGTGCCTACGAGGATACAGTGATGCAATCGGCTTTGTTGCATCCCGATCTGGCGAAAGACTGTATAACGAAAATCCAAGGAACTGTAATCCCCATCCGACAATTGCACTTGAGACAGTGCTTGGTAGCTGTAGGCCGATCCTTCTTTTTCCTCCAGCCAAGACTTTATGATGTTAGCATCCACGGGTCTTCGATCTTCCCGGTACACGGAGACACTATGATCCATATACTCTCCGACGCGAATCTCAAAAGCTTCTTCACGATCCAACGCCTCAAACTCTGGTAGGTGGACTGCTTGCTTCATAGCCTGACGAACCAGACTAACGATCATCGTATGAAGATATCCCGCTGCTTCCAGCATGATCTGCTCTAATTCAAGTTCGGAAAGGGAGACTTGCTGGTTCAAGGTTTCAGCCCCAAGTTGTTCATGTAATTGAGTCCAATAGAGAAAAATCCAACTTGCATCGTATTCCAACTGAACGGGCTCAGCATCAAGCATCCATAAGGCATCCGTAGCTTCAACAAGATAAACGGGCTTCTGTTCAAGCCATGTGGTGCGCAGCATGGAGTAGGTGATGTAACCGATATGACCTTTACGACCTGTGAGTTGCTTTTGCCGAACCAGCTCACAAAAGGCGCGAAAATGTTCTACTATATGCTGTAATCGTTGTGTTTGTGTTGATTTACATTTCAACGCCCATTCTTTGCGAATGAGAGACCAAGCCTGTAGAAGAGCTGCTTGTTGCTGATCTAACACATCTGTTTGCTTTTCCATTGCTAATCATCCTTAATTTGACTTCACTTCGCTGCCTTTCATATCCGCTGACCCGCTTAATTCAATATGACTGCCGTTACAATCCATACGGAGCTGACTACCTGCGGACAGACTCATCGTCTTTCCCGCAGACAGGCTGAGATTGCCTCCCGCCGAAATATTCACTTGCTTGCTGCTGGTGATATGAATGCCTTCTTTATCATCCAGTTTGATGTAAATAGCGCCGTCCTTGGCTGTAACGACCAGTTCATCCGGTCCCAGTCGAATTTCCTTGCCATGCGGGGTACGCCATATTTTCATTTGCGGATTGGAAAAATGGTTATGCGTACTCTTGCGATCTGCCCGTCTCACCGCACTACCTGCCACGCCGTCTTCTTCCCGACTACCGGGGAAATAGAGAGAAACGGAATCGCCTTTTTCTGGCATGACGTACCAGCCAATATGGCCACCGCCACTGTACACAGTAGAATAGTTGAACCAGTGTGCTTTGCTTGCGTCTTGTTGTTCATCACAATCCAGATGAATGCGTACCTGATCCTGACGTACGTCCAGTACAACACCGCTTAATGAGGCTCCTGCCAGCTTATCCTGGTAGTAGCTTTTTTGCCGAAATCCCTGGTAAGAACCCAACACATACTGATGCCGCAGCAGTCCTTGACTCATGGCGGTGTAGGCTTCCATGACATACAAGTTATGCCCCTGAAAATTCAACTGAGCGCCCAAGTCGAGTACCTCATCTGTTTCTACCTCATAAAAAATAAAATCGTGTTCACTCAGTTTGGTCTGTTCATTCTCCTGAAAATAACGAAAAGGAAGCAATTGCTTACGTACGGTATAACGGGTATGATCCAGTATCGCCTGTGCAGGGCTGTCCTCAATACCAAAATAAAATTTGGGACTGTCAAAACGGGCTACAGGCATCAGACTCGTATGATAACGGGAGGCTATGCGTCTTAAAAAAGCCCAGTCTGTCTCCTGATACTGAATGGCAAGCCGCCCGATGGCTTCTCCGCCAGTAGCCCCGTCGATCACATCCAGTCCTTCATAGTCCTTACCTATGTGCTCCAGCATTTGAGGAATCGTCATTTTCGTATACTGAAAAGAGCGGGTACGCTGCTTGATGTCCATCCGGTACGTATGGGAAATAGCTTCCACTTCCAGATAGTACACACCTCGCACGACTTTTACCTCGACCGAGAGGGCAATCCCACTAAATAGCGGTTTGCTTACGCCAGACTCATCTTGTTGACTGACTTCAATGATGGTATTTTTTTCTGTCGTTTCCACGTAACTGTCTTGCAAGTCTTCGGGGATAACACCTGTAAAATAAAGCCGAGTATGCTCGTTAACTTTTTTCGTTAAGGTGAGCTCTTCTAAGTCCATTTGTTCATAAGGGTGAATGTGAATTTGATCGTATCCCAGACTCATGGTGTAGTCATTCCTTTCTCATTTGTAGAATAGGTGGAGGGTGGAAGGACAGAAAGGGATTGAACCCAGTATTCTGCTACAGGTAACCAGATTTCGAGATCTACCTCCAGACAGCTAAAGGAACCTATGACAACTCGTCCATTGTGGATGAAGAATAGCATTTCGTTGTATAGATTACCGTCGATCCCCGCCGCCACAAAACGAATCTGCCCAACTGAAAGTCCGGAACCGTTGATAACCATTTCGGTACCTAACCAGTTGCGAATCGGTTGTACAGACCGTAAAATATCCGCCATTTGCTCTACAAAATCGGGCAGCTCTTCCGCTTCCAGAGCGGTATTTGTAGGATTAAAGGTGATATTGATAGTCTCCTCAGATGAGGTATAAATGACCTTTGGTCGATGCTCTGAAGGATATTTGATTATAGCTTGCTCCATTGGCATAGGAGTAAAGGACTTGGGAATGTAGAAACCAATTTCTCCGTGTAGTATTGTAATGGGCTCCAATGCGAGATAATCGTTTTCAATATGAAGTAGCTTTGTTTCTTCAAACATGGAACCGTCCTGTTCCGATTTCTGAGTTTGAGCTGGAATGGATTTCACATTATCGTTATTAGCTGTCTTCCGATCCACCATTTTAGCTTTGAGGCTAAGTATATGCTCGTCTAGATAGTTCATAGGAAGCCCCCTTTTAGGAAAAATACACGTTTGTACTTGAATATGTAAAGATGGGAGGAGATATTTAAGTACAGAACCAGCATATGTATTTATCGGTTAAAAGAGAGATTTAGTTTACAAAATGAACCATTCGTTGGAGGGCATTATTTGATAATAGCTCCTATTTCATGCCATAACCCCTTTTTGCCGTAACAATTCGGTAGTAGTACTCCAAAGTAGGCGTTGCATCTTGCTATCCCCACCAGGATATGTCGGCACAATCGGCTTACCAGTGCCAACATTAAAATATCCACCTGTCACTTCTCGATATTGAGATTCTGTTGCTAAACGAATAATAATTTCTGCTCCTCTTCGTGGGTCTCCGATGTGCAAAGCGTTCAATATTTTTGCAAGTACTGAAGAAAATCCTAACTCACGGCCAAGGCCGGTAACGTTAAATCCTGGATTAAGTGCGTTAACTACGATTCCGGTTCCATACAACTGACGTCCAAGTTCTTCTGTAAACATGATATTAAGAAGTTTAGTCTTTCCGTATATCTTAGATGAACCTCTTGCGGTAAATGCAGATATATCTGTTAAATCCTCCGGTAATTTTAATTCGCCATGGTTGCGTGACGCTTCAGAAGCCACATTGACGATCCTAGCATTTGTGGATTCCATGAGTGAATTGAGTAGGGTATGCGTTAACAGCCACGGGGCAAGATAGTTTACGGCTATCATTTCTGCCAAACCCTCTGAGGTTATTCGCTGTTCAAATCCATGTAATCCAGCATTGTTCACTAATACATCAATCTTTGGATAATTAGCTTTAATTTCATCACCAATACGCCTGACATCTTTCATAAGAGACAAGTCCCCGAAAAAAAAGTCTACCTTTGTACTTGGCGCCAGATCTTTTAGAACATTTTTAGTCGTTTCAGCACGCTTTTCATTTCTGGCTGTTAAGACTAGATGCGCTCCGCGTTGGGCTAATTCAATTGCTACTAATTGTCCAAGACCGTTAGTAGCACCAGTGATTACAATAGTCGGGTATGTCGACATATACATCATCCTCCTAATTCTCGATCCAATTACATTCTTATTCATGCTTACGCTTTAAGGTTGTAGATGCTTTATACTGTAGATCTTCTGCTTGACACTTATCAAAGCCGAAAATATGATTGATATATATCAAGTATATGTATTTTGATTGATATATGTCAAATATATTCAAACTCATTCAAATAAGGTGGAGACATATGGATCATAAAACTCAACATTCAAATTCTACAAGAGAGCAATTAGAACTGAATCTTGGTGAACAACTTAATGCACTTATAAGCGCGTCACATGCACTCAATGTAAGAACAGCGGCACTTTTCGATCCATCATTACAACCTGCGGCTTTTCTGATCGTACGCTGCCTTCTTTCGTACGGTCCGGCAAGCGCTACATTTTTGGCGGAATCCACCGCTATGGATCGAAGCTCTGTCAGCCGACTTGTTACTCAGCTTAAACACTTGAATTATGTAAAAAGTGAAACTCACCCTGAGGATCGTCGGGGAGTGTTAATATCCCTGACAGCTAATGGTCGTGAAAAAGCCCTAGAAGCTTTAAAAGAAAAAGAAAATGAGTTTTATCAACGTATTTCAACATGGGAGAATTCCAAACTTGAAGCGTTTATTGGTATGCTGAATTGTTTTAACGGTCAAGATTGCGAGGAGTAATGATTCGACATAAAGCATCGGATGATGAAAATAGGGGGCTTTCAAAAAGTGAAAGAAAAAAATGTTAGGGAAATTAGGGCAACTGATTATCATGATATTTATTTGTTAAACCAAGACTTTAATCCCAATCTATATCTATTTCCTGAAGTAAAAGTAAAAGAGAAGATTGAAATGATTATAAAGGAATCAAAAGATGTAATCTTTGTTTATGAAGAAAACAACGAGGTATTAGGATATATTCATGGAAGCCCACATGAATTACTTTTTTCTGAATCTTTGGTGAATATACTAGGATTTGTTGTTAAAGAAAAGTATAGAAATCAAGGTGTAGGTAGCATGTTGATTGAGCGTCTTGAACAGTGGGGAAAGTCCCATGGATTTTCCGGGATCAAACTGTTATCTCACCCAAGTCGGATACAGGCTCACAGGTTCTATGAACGACGTGGCTATATGTTTACCAAGGATCAGAAAAATTTTATAAAAAGTCTCAAATAAATACATAGGCTTAATATCGTGATATTTATCATTGAAAAACTAGTTATGTTTAGCACTCTAATGCATCGCATTAAATTGACCATTGTTCAGAAAACATGAATCACCTTCCTTTCCATTTCATGCCTAAATATGTCTGCGAATTAGCAGTTGTATTTAGGCGTTTTTTGTCATACAATGCATCTAATGCTACGGACTCGGTCTTAGAAACAGTAAGGTTTGGACGGTAAATAGGACGTGGTTTCCTTGTATATTTAAGAATCGTGGAACTACTTTGTAGTCGTTCACTCACGACCACGTCAGTCTGAAAAATTAATAATGTTTGGGGGCAGTTTTCCGGATCATTAGCGTTTGATGATGAACATATACGAAGGGGAGCGTTCTTTTGGAATCGAAACAATTAACGAGAGGGCTAAAGCCACGGCACGTTGAGTTGATTGCGCTTGGAGGCACGATTGGCGTCGGTTTGTTTATGGGGTCGGCAAGTACGATAAAATGGGCAGGTCCCTCAGTACTGTTGGCTTATCTCTTAGCTGGGATTATTATGTTTTTTGTCATGCGGATCATGGGGGAAATGCTGATTCTTGAACCGGTGACAGGCTCATTCGCTACATTTGCTCATAAATATATCAGCCCTTTAGCCGGTTTCTTGACCGCCTGGAGCTATTGGTTTTTATGGGTTACCGTAGGGATGGCAGAAGTCACTGCGATTGGGGTATATGTGGGCTACTGGTTCCCGGATATCCCGCAATGGTTGCCGGCTTTGGCAGGTGTAATTATTATTGCATTGGCCAATTTGGCGGCTGTGAAATTTTATGGGGAATTTGAGTTTTGGTTTGCGATGATTAAAATTGTCGCCATTATCTTCATGCTAGTAGTGGGTACGGGGATGATCTTCTTTGGCCTCGGTAACGGTGGACAACCGATAGGTCTATCCAATCTGTACAGCCAGGGCGGCTTCTTTGCAGGTGGTTTGAAAGGGTTTCTATTTGCACTCTGCATTGTAACAGCGGCTTACCAAGGGATAGAGATGGTGGGTATTACGGCAGGTGAAGCAGAAAATCCGAAAATGACACTGCGAAAAGCCATTAAAAACATCATCTGGCGTATTCTGATTTTCTACGTGGGTGCAATCTTTGTCATTGTTACGATTTATCCTTGGAACCAAATAGGCGAGATCGGTAGTCCATTTGTTCTGACTTTTGCTAAGGTAGGAATTGTGGCTGCTGCGGGTATCATTAACTTTGTTGTACTTACAGCTGCGATGTCTGGTTGTAACAGTGGTATTTACAGTGCGGGCAGAATGTTATATACATTGGCTAAGAACGGACAAGCTCCTAAGTTCTTTGGGAAAGTTTCTCCAAGCGGCGTCCCTAGAAATAGTATAATAACGACCATTTCCTTGCTACTGGTAGGGGTGTTATTTAACTATTTAATGCCTGATTCCAAACTGTTTCTGTATATTTACAGCGCCAGTGTTCTTCCAGGCATGGTACCGTGGTTTGCATTAGCCATCAGTCAATTTAAATTCAGGAAAAAATGGAAGGATGAAATGAAGGATCACACCTTTAAATCTCGTTTTTTTCCAATCAGTAATTACATCACCATTGTCTTTTTGTTGCTTGTGATCGTTGGAATGTGGTTTAATCCAGACACACGCTTGTCGTTGATTGTCGGGGCAACATTCATGGCGATCGTCATTGTTGGATATTTTGTCTTTGGCATAGGAAAGCGGCAGAGAATTGAAGAATTAGAGGAAAACTAAAAGATTGCTAAATACGTAACATTTGCCGAGCGCAATTCAGATGACCTGAGTTCGCTCGGCTTTTCTTTTACATGACGAGGGAGGGGCTATGGAAAGGTTGTTACTGAGGTATAGAACCGTGTGGTTATCCAGTTCGCACTACAAGTGTAAATACAAATACAAAAAAAGTGAGAACGAAAATGGAGAAGTTGATTATTGCTATACTCTTACGATTGGCCTTAAACTCTGTAATTCCCGAAAATAAAAATATAAACCCTAGAAAAAATTGCGTGATTTTGTATGAGTCCCTATAGGTGTCCGGGTATGCGAGTGATAAAGAGGAAGAGATCATAACAACTAATGCAAATATTAAAGTGAGGATTTTGTAAATATCCATTTTCTTAAACATAGATAAGTTCCACCTTCCTATTTATTCCTAATGTATTATATTCTAAGGGTGGAATCTTTGGATTACAAATAAATGCAAAAAGAGGAAATGGACAATAGGATGGTACACAGAATAAAGTGAAGGTGTCCCAAGTAATACTTTGGGGACACCTTCAAAATTAAAATCACTTGTATAACTTATGATTTACATAGCTTACATTGTGCTAATGTCAATCACGAATCTATACTTCACATCAGAAGCTAACACTCGTTTGTAGGCTTCGTCAATCTGGTCGGCCGAAATTACTTCAATTTTAGGAACAATATTGTGTTTTGCACAAAAATCCAACATTTCCTGTGTCTCACGGATGCCTCCTATCATTGAACCAGCAAATGAACGGCGATGTCCGATAAGGGACATCACATTTAGTGACAACGGCTCCCCAGGGGCACCGACATTCACCAAAGTTCCGTCTAGATTGAGTAGTGCAAAATAAGCATCCATATCGATGGCAGCACTTACCGTGTTAATGATCAAATCAAAGTGCCCAGCAAGTTTTTCAAATGTTTCTGGTTCGCTTGTAGCATAATAGTGGTCCGCACCAAATTGCAAGCCATCATCTTTTTTCTTTAATGTTTGGGATAGAACGGTTACCTCAGCACCCATAGCATGTGCAATCTTGATAGCCATATGACCAAGGCCTCCCATTCCCACAACGGCCACTTTTTTATCTGGACCAGCACCCCAGCGGTTCAACGGTGAATAAGTCGTAATACCTGCACAAAGTAATGGAGCAGCCACGTCAAGCTCAATGTTATCTGGAATTTTCACTACAAAATCCTCAGTTACGACAATGTGGGTAGAATATCCGCCTTGTGTAGGCTCGCCGTATTTGTCAACACCAGCATAGGTAGGGACATTTCCTTTAAGGCAGTATTGTTCCTCTCCTTTACGACAGTTCTCACATTCGCCACAGGAATCAACCATACAGCCAACCCCTACCCGGTCACCAACGCTGTACTTTGTAACCTCAGATCCTACCTCCGTGACAATCCCTGCAATTTCATGTCCAGGTACGAGAGGGTAGTTCACTGGGCCCCATTCGCCGTGAGCAGTGTGGATGTCAGAATGGCATATGCCGGCATATTTAATTTCAATCAGAACATCGTGTGAATCAAGATCCCGTCGTTTAATTTCAGCCGATCGAAACGGTTTGTCTGGGCCATCGACAGCTCGTGCTTTAGCAGTTATCATAAATAGCCTCCAATTATTTTTATTTTTCAAGAGAATGCAGTTATATCGGTATAAATTGAAAACTAGCTGAAGTCGGTTGAAGTTCCCCTTCATTCATTTCCATTTATACTTTTTCTCTTGCAAATCAATGTTAATCCTTATAGTTAACTCTAAGTCAAGCGAAGTTTATAAGCCTCTATTCAGTAATGTTGTTTTCTTGCTAATTATATTTCGTTAGATAGCATCTGATTCTACTTTTCCTATAAGGGGACTTTGACATTCTACAAATAACTTGATAGAATCCCTCTTATATCATAGAGTTAACTCGAAGTCTATGTCATTAAGAATAGGAGATACATGATGAAGACGTATTCTATCAGCGAAGTTGCAAAAGAATTGAATCTTACAGCATACGCTTTGCGTTACTACGACAAAGAGGGACTTATGCCTTTTGTAGAACGGACATCTAGCGGAACAAGATTATTTAAAGAATCCGATATCGACGCTTTAAAAATAATTGAATGTCTAAAATCCACCGGGATGCCGATCAAAGAAATTAAAAATTTCATTGATTGGTGTTCTGGTGGGGATTCCACACTACAACAAAGATATGACATGTTTATGGAACGAAAAGCTACTGTAGAAGCACAAATGGAAGAACTTAAAAAAACAATGGAAGTTATTGAACATAAATGCTCATATTACAAAACTGCATTGGATGCCGGAACGGAAAATATTCATAAAAACAATAAAATAGGGAGTCTCATTACCAACTAATAGATAAGCATCTGTAATTCATCCATTTCTATATGAATTACAGGTGCTTTCGTTTGAAATATTCGATTTACTACAACCTACTGATTTAAAACAGCACGATCGGTTTTAGAAAACTAGGAACCAAATATGATGTAACTTGAACAGGCAGGAGTAGTACCGAGGATCAAGTATTCCGAAAGTCAACGGGCAATTTGCCCATTATGTAGGTTGAGAGCCACGACTTTAGTTCAGAAAACAACGAATTACTATAGAATCATCGAAGATAATCAGGAGTATGGTCCAGTATTCTCTCATTTTTATTTTTGATAAGATTAATTCCATATTATTGAAGTCTACTATCCAAACCACGAAAGAATGATACATAAGGAAATGAGGAAGATACTGATGAAGGCAAAAGCGTATATTATTTTGTTGACTGCTGTAATAAGTTTAACTGCTATGCTGACCGCATGCGGTGACTCCAAGAAGCAAATTGAAGGTGAATCTACGACTGGAGCAGCAACGGCAACCACTACGACTACCCAGAATGCCAAGGCGGACAATGCGGAACAGGCTGGTGTGGATGGTGTTGTGAGCAATACTACAGACCAAGCTACAAAAAGTAATGGAAAGACGTATTCCGACGTGGCTAAAGAAGCAACGAAACCCGATCAGCCAGCAGGACAAATAGGGTTAAATACGACGCAGGAGCAGCTTCTTACCTTTGCCGATCGTTATGGACTGGTACGAGTGCAGGATCATCCGATTCGGCGGGTTTCCGATCCAACTGGGAAACATGTAAACATTGCAAATTACAGTGATTCTGTCGTGAATTTATATACAGAAGAACCCATCCACCTGAATACAGATGAATTTATTCATGAAGCTTATAATTTTTTTACAGAGGGAGTTGCTCCAGGTGAGTCCTACAAGAAGTGGGAGGAAACCTCTAATACTGAAAGAGGACTCGTCAAAATGCTCTATTTGTCACGAGAGGGACTTCATATTTTAGAAGAAGCGATGAAGACGCATGATTATTCTAGTCCATCGGTCCAAAATACGCTGGGATTTTTTAAGGTTGCCTCGAAATTTGAGTCTATGATGCCTGTTGCCCAGACACCTACAGACATCAGCTTGTACGATATGTACGATCAACGCGTTAAGCCCGAGTGGAAGAAACTAAGTGACATTAAAAACCCTGCCGCGAATGAAAAAGCCTTCGCTGCGGCCTATCAAAAAGCAAGAGATGAGACCAATAATCTTATGGGGCTATTAAACATTATGGTGTCTACAGAAATGGAAAAACGTCTCAAAGCTGCAACCGATCAGTAAAACACAGGCAAATAGTAAATTATCAAGGACATAATTTATCCACACTTTCTTCTAATATTTAACTGTCGATAGATTTATTGAAAAGCTATAATGCTAATGATGATTTGAGTGTACTTGGAGAAAAGAGGTTGAGGGTATGAAGTTGAAAAAATGGCCGTTAGTATTCATGATAGGTATTCTCATGCTGTTATCCGTAGGCTGGAACAGTGGAGTATCTTATGCGAAATATTATTACGAATACACTTGGGATCAGTACAAGGGGACTGAAATCAAGACGTACAGGCTGACACCAGTAGCTGGAAGAGCCGGATTCATGGATCAGGAAAAGGCCTTAGCTGCTATTGGCAAAACCCCGAATGTGTATGGAAAGTTCAGTGGCTATAGAACAGAGAAAACAACTGAAATTGCAACCAAGAGTGTAACAGATGAGGTTTATAAATATGCAGTTGTTGATTTTATTAGCGACAAGGAGCCAGAAACTGTAGAATACGTTAATCCAAAAGGTGGAGTTCCTCATACATGGAACGGAACCGATGAGATTCGAATTTTTATGAGAGGGTCTGAGGCAGCTTCTTTGGCAGAGCTGTTTTATGAGGGAACTCCAAGTGAAGGACGCTATCATTTTAATGCTGACGATGTCTACTTAGTTACATTCTGGTCCAACACAGTAAAATCAATCACTGGAATGTCTGCTGAAGCGCTAGTTGAGGAAGGCCCCCCTGCGTTTATAAATCGAGAGTTGGTTGGTCAAATAAAAGGCAAAGATCCTGCTGCCTATCCACAAAATGGGGCTTTAAACGGCTACTTTTATGTTTATAAGGGTTCTGAGTTTAAAGAGAATTAAAACAGCAGACAGGATTTTATAAGTATATATGTACACGAGAACGAGATAACATTTTGTATTCTTCAAGCGAATGCGGATACAGATGTTATCTCTTTTTTTATTTGTATACGGGATCAACATAGTAACACAAAAAGATGATAAATATTTAATTACCAATGAAAACCATTGTTTAGTGATAGGGAATTACGGCTTAAAAAAAGATGGTGAATAAACAGGATAGTAGATTGCCAAAACTACTTTTTTTACTGGCTTTATTCAATCCTAGGGAGATTATTCCGATAATTCAAGTATATACAGTTTGGTGTTAACAGTAATGAAAAACCGATTGAAAACAAGAGAGACTAATTTTCAAAGTTGATATGAAAGTACAGGCGAAAGTGGCTCAGTGCTATCTAGTAAAGGAGGTGTAATGATTCCGAATAATGAATTATGAAAAAAAGTTAAAACAAATTAGGCATTACATGGCTGGTTTACTGGCTGTCTGGTTGTTCTGTATACATAGTGCGCCTGTTTTTGCGGACAGAGCCTTTAACGATATCGAACATTCCTATGCAGCTGATGCGATTGAGGCCATGGCTGCTCAAGGTTATGTTACGGGTTATCAGGATGGGAGCTTTCGACCTTTACATTTTATCTCGCGACAGGAATGGGCAAGCATTTTCGCTAAAACCTTAAAGCGAACATCGAATAACAGAGGCGTAACTTCTTTTCGTGATGTGTCACCATGGGCTCTACCTTATGTACAGGCCTTACAGGAAGAGAGCATTACGAAAGGAATTAGTGATCAATTATTCGGTGCCAAGCACAATATGACTCGTCAGGATATGGCCGTTTGGTATGCCCGCTATTTTGGTGTTACTGAAGATACCCGATCGGCTGGTATATCCAGTTTTGTGGATCAATCTGATATATCAGATTATGCACAAACGAGCGTATGGCTGATGGAACGGCTGGAACTGATCGAGGGAGATACGAATCACTATTTCCATCCTAAAGAGTCTGTGAGACGGCAGGATGCCACGCTGGTTGCTTATCGAATATGGTTAGGCGGTGACGGTCTGAGAGAACGTGCCAAGCGTTTGCTAGGGTCATTAGGAGATGGAACTGCAACGATGCCTCAGACGACCAGCCAACAAGAATCGAAGAAGATCGAGGTCGATGTGACACCGGAAATTAGTCAACAACCTGTGAATTCGGAAGTCGAGGAGCCTAAAAGGCATCGCCCAAGCCCTGATTCACCAGCATCTCCGGTGACACCACCAGAACCGAAGCCGGAACCGTCGGTGACACCGCCGGGACCTAAACCCAAACCACCAGTAATTCCGGTAGATCCACCGGATCATTCTTCGGATTTTCTGGTAGATGAGGTCGTGATCAAGGCGCAGGAGCTGGTAAATCAACCGGAGACATACCCTTCGTATCAGCTATCTTTTCAGCTCTACAATAAAGGGCGACCCGTAAGCATTCCTGCTGCCAGCGTCACAAGTGTTACGTACACATTTAGTGATGGGTTAGGTATTTTTGATGAACAAGGGAAAATTGCACATCCCGAAAATATTCCGGTTGCGGACAGCTTCATTCCTGTAGAAATGAAGGTCACCGTTGCCAAACCTTATCAGGTCCTTACAGCTCAGGCCAAGCTAATCGTGAAAGGGAAGACTCCGCCGGCAGAGCCACCGAACGTAATCAGGTCCGTATACTTGGCTACGTATACCATTTCAGAGGCTGCTACTTTAGATCCTGCTGCTTGGAATATGTCCTACGTATTTCATAATGCTAATGGAGAGGTTATAGCTCCTGGATTGCTGCCCTCAGACTTGATACTTCGGGTAGAGGATTCCAGAGGAATATTTGATGAGGATGGGAAGATTGCCAACCTGCATTTGATTCCGACAGTAAACTCGGTCATTCCATTAAAGATCACGGTTGAGTCGCCATCTCAAGGGGTTCACTTCACATCTGATGCGGAATTAACGGTAGAACCCGGGGGACGCAAAAAGCAATACTTTGCTGTCTCCATCATGCTGCAGGGAAGCGCGACGACGGTAGATCAAATCAAGCAAGCGCGTCAATTGCTGATGGACCACTTTGGTCCCAATATCAAAGTGACGTGGGCGATGGAAAACGGATTTGTTTTTGTAGAAGCAAATCGCCCGCAGCTTAAACAGGTTTTGGCATTCGTCGATCAGTATGGAGATGAAGTCGGAATGTTGGATGGGTATCCGAACCAGTTAAAGTTTCCTATTTGGGAAGCTCGAATGGACGAGTGGATGTATATGTATCGTTACAATGCATTCAATGAGCTGCACCAATCCGGTACAATGGGATCACCATCGGTGTTTGAAAGCATGGATACAGACCAATATCGGAAGTATCTTCCGAAATCATTGACCAGCTTTACGGTAAATCCCGAACAGACTCAATGGCTTAAAGATCACTATCGGATTACTTCCGCGATGGGATGGTCGGCTACACAATATAATGTGAACGGTATGTATGGTGAGGGCTCTCCATTGATGCCTTACTGGTCCCATAAGGACAATCCAATTGTTCCCGCACAGGGACTAGCAGATAATAGCGGTACCGTATTCATGAACTCGGTTACGATTGATCCGATTGGATCACGCTATACGAAAGATTCCTCACGCTGGACTCTTCATCCGCTTGACCCATATGTGACTGAGACGGATGCAGCACCACAACTGTATATAGTACAGCAATATTTGGATAACCCTTATCAACGTATAAATACGGTAAACTACTTGTCCATTATTTTGGACATCAACGCACTTGCCAACACCCATAACATGGCTCCAATATGGGAGAATTTTGTGAACCACTTCCCTGTTGATCGCAAGGTTGAGATTGTAGGCGTGGACGGGCTGAAACAGATTTATGAATCGGTAGCAGGATCCAATAATGATCATACGGAGTTTACGCTCATGTTTAGAGGCTCAGGTATTAAGACGGCTATGGATTCCAATAATTCACCAGCGAATCTGCGCTATTTGTGGACCGAAAATGCCTCACAGCGGATTATTATATCCAAAGAGGATGGAGATGCGGCATGGTCCATTATTGACTTTACCGATTATACCCAAAAGCCGGTTCCGAAGATGGACTACAACTTGGATGGTCACACGGACGTAAGCTATGTCACCGGAAGGAACTTCAAGCTATGTCCAACGGCTCCTTTAACAGCGGATGAAATTCAACGCGTAAAGGATCGTTTGAAGGATATTTACTTTGCAGAAGAAGTGAATTATCAGTAAGTAATTGGAAAAAATTAAGAGCTGAGGTTTTATGAAAAAGGGGTGTCCCCACAGCCATCGAAATGGCTGTGGGGACACCCCTTGTTTTAGAGAAAAGGTTTTACACCCACTCAATAACCTGATCTACAGGTCGCCGAGTTTTGCCACGCGGCTCGTTGAGACGGTAGCCAAATGCCACCATACAAGAAATACCGAAATGCTTGGCATCCATAATGCCTTCTTCGGAGAGGATGCGTTCGATTTCCTGTTTATTAAAACCTTCGATAGGGCAGGAATCAATGCCGATTTGAGCTGCGGCAGTCATCATGTTGCCCAGTGCGATGTAGGTTTGTCGGCAGCCCCACTCGAACAAGGCTCTTTTGTTTTCCTCCAGCGCAAAATCTGATTTTAGGAAGGCGTCATATACTTTCTCTTTGCCTTGCATCACTTCAGCTGGTAATTGCTGCACGTTCTCCATCATACTCTTGATATAATCGGAGGAGGCTACCATATCTTCAGGAAGTCTAGAGAGGATGAGTACAAAATGGCTGGCTGTTGGCAGTTGTTTTTGTGCCCCCCAAGAGTAAGGCAGCAGCTTCTCACGCATAGCTTTACTCTGAACGACAACAAATTTCCAGGGTTCAAAGCCAAACGAGCTTGGAGATAAACGACCGGTTTCAAGAATAAAATCAAAATCGGAATCGCTAATTTTCTTATGACTATCAAATTCCTTCGTTGCATGTCTGAACTCGTATGCAGATAAGATTTGATCTTTAGTAGTAGCTAAGGTTTCCATCGTTATTCCACTCCTTATAGATGTTGATTAAGATTGACGCTTACCAAGTGACATGCTTAATATTAGAATATACATGACCGTTTTTGAAGTACGCACATTAATGTGCTGTAGTATATAAAATGATACTAAGGAGGAGAAAAGCCTATGCGTAATCGGAAAGGCGGCTTTGGGGAATGTACCGCTGGAAATGATCAGGCGTGTCCAGTTGAGTTCACGCTGGACGTGATTGGGGGCAAATGGAAAGGGATTATTTTATATCATCTCATGTATGGGACTAAGCGATTTAGTGATTTTCGGCGGATCTGTCCGGGGATCACCCAGCGTATGCTGACACTCCAATTGCGCGAGCTGGAAGAGGATGGTGTCGTTCACCGTGAAGTATACCAGCAGGTTCCGCCTAAGGTTGAATACTCTCTCACCGAATTCGGGAAAACGCTCATCCCGATTATTAACTTGATGAAAGATTGGGGAGAAGAATATAAAACAAAACAGCGATCACCAGAAAGCAGCCTTCAGCAACCTAGCCCCAATGTGTAGGCTTTTGAATACGGCTCCACGAAAAAGACCTGACCATCATTTTGGCAGGTCTTTTGATTTATTAAGGAGGAATGTACAAAGTTCGTTTTTCAGTTGACAGCAAGGACGACGCTTGATATATTTCTTACGATATTGATAATCATTATCATGTGTATCGGGGAGATCTCTCCACAATATATAGGGGGCTAATCAGTTGAGAAGAAAATCGTATTTTATGATGACAGCTATGTTACTTGTATTGTCTGTATTCATCAGCGCTTGCGGCGGAAATAATAATGGGAGTAATCCGGCTTCATCTTCAGGAGATAAGCAAGAGTCAGCTACTACTGGAGAGACTAGAAGCTTTAATACGGTTAAAGGGGATATTCAAATTCCTGCTAAGCCACAGCGTATTGTAACGGATTTTTACGGTGGAGAACTGCTGTCCGTAGGTGCTAATGTGGTGGGTGTAGAGCCGACAACGTTTCAAAATCCCTTTCTGACCGATTTGCTGAAGGAAAAGGGAACCAAAGAGGTGGGTGATCCGACCAATTTGGAAAAGACGCTGGAACTCAAACCCGATCTGATCGTGGTTATGAAGGGTACGAATTATGAGGCTTTGTCTAAAATTGCACCTACCCTGTATATTCCGTACGGCACGACGACTAATATTTATGATACGGTCAAGTTGTTCGGCGATATCACCGGGGAAAAGGAGAAGGCTGAGCAATTTATTGCTGCATTTGATAAAAAGGCCGCTGAAGGTCGCGCACGTCTTAAAGGTGTGATTGACGAAAAGGCAACTTTCGGTCTGTATGAGCTGACGGACAAGCACGCACTTTGGATCTTTGGCGACAATGCGGGTCGAGGCGGACAAGCTGTCTACAATGCGCTCAAACTGAATATGCCAAAGAAAACTGTGAACTCCAAGGAACAAACGGTGCAGCTTTCGATGGAGGTATTGCCACAGTATGACGCAGATTATATGTTCCTGACTACGTATGATCCCGAGAAAAAGGGTGACGCGCTCAAGCAACTGAAGTCGTCCGCTGTATGGGGGAATCTTCCTGCGGTGAAGAACAATAGAGTGTTCTTTAACGATTTTGATACGTATTATCGCTATGATCCAATCGCTATTACCGGGCAAATTGATATGATCGTAGATATGCTGGTCGAAAGAGAAAAAGAGAATAAAGCTAAACAATAAGCAGATTCTGCGCTATAACAAATTGTTGAAATAGATAAGAGATCGCATATTATACACAGTATATAGCATTAAAAACCAGTCCAACATGAATCATGTTTGGACTGGTTTTTGATTTACTATTTTGTCGTAATTTCAATAGTATCTTCTTTTTGTATCCAATCTACCTTGGCCCCCAGCGTTTCGCTGATCAGCCTTAATGGAAGATAACCAATACCATTCACCATGAAGGGCGGATTGGTAAGCTTTACAGCTTTACCGTTCACTTTTGCTTGGCTGGTTTTGAAATTTATTTCTAGAAAGACAGGGTGATCTTCTACCTTGGACTGATCTATTTTTGCTATTTTGCTGTTGAAATCATAAGCGATCTCGGCCCCCAGTTTATCAAAAACAGAACGAAGGGGAATAAACGCTTGCCCGTTGCGGGTAATGACACCATTACTCAGAGAGACAGGCGAACCATTGAGACGGACAAGAATCGGTTTTTGTACAGGAACTGGTGAACTATACAGAAACTCATAGTCTCCTATACCTAGCTGCGCGTGTTTGTTGACACCCCAGCCCCATAAGGCCCCATCTGCTTTTTGCATGATTACGTGCCGTGGACCTGCTTTGATACTTTGAATATTTTTAGCAAGCAATGTAAAGGGGGCGTTGGATGGTAACTTTTCACCATCTAGAGACGCAACATATACATTCCCAGCTGTGGTGAGGGCGAGTATGGAGCGTTCGGCGAAAAAGGCGTCTTTAACATCTTTTACTCCTGATAATAGCACAGGGGTATTTTCATTGTGATAGGTTGTATTATCTGAGTAACCTGTGACCGTTTCACCCCAGAACCATAACCGTCCTTGTCGATCAATCGCGAGATTGGAACTTCCATTGGTCTTAATTATTTTGATGTCCGATAAGGCTTGAATCTGCGATACGGATAAAGTTTCGGACGGAGTTACATTTTTATCAAATTCTTTGGGCCATGTCCATACAGTACCGTCTTTCTTTAAGGCTATGTTTTTGGAGATAGCAGTAATATCCTTTAATGATGGAACAAGCTCGAAGCCCTGCAAGGACCTTGTATTTTTCCATACACTTCCGTCCTTCTTCAAGAAGATCCAGCGTTCCTCATATTGCGGTCTTTTTTCATAGTAACTATCCAATTCTGTAACATTTTCGATGCCGGATAGGGTTTGAAAAGGAGCAAAGTTGCCACCATTTTCGATTCGATCAGCAGATAATACGGTTCCTTCGGCGTTTAGGGCGAGCACATGATCATTCATAATACGCACGTTTATGATGTTTGGTAGTCCTTCCAGAGAAATGAATTTCACGGATTCAGAAATGTTGTTTCTTGGCACATACCAGGCGGAATGATCTTGTAAGGTAAATATCAGATCGCCTTCCTGGATTATATTCGAAAATGTTCTTACAACGTTTGGCTTATCCTCTACACGAGTCGGTACGGATTGATTATAGCCCCATAACCACAAGCTTCCATCGGATTGAATCAGACTCCCGGAATCATATGAACGAATACGGGACGCCGATTCATCACCGGCCGCCCATGCACTGGAGCTGAACAATAACAGCGCGATCATACTGATTAACAGAGTACGTCTTTTCATGCGTTTTTCCTCATTTCTTCATCAATGTATATAAGGTTAAATAACGCCTTGGGGAATATCTCCTTATCAATAGACGAAGAATATATAGAAAAGTTTTCCACAAATCGTTGGATTCCAATAAAATAGCCTCCAAACCCACGAGCAGAGGCGGGTTTGAGAGGCTATTTTTGAGCATGGAAGCAGAATATGACTTGGGACGGGTTCTTCCAATGGTCAGCCCGTTATTCGGCTGCGCACCATCAATAAGGTTTGTTCTTTGATTTGTCCGATTTCACGGAGGAGTGCGGCTGTTTTAGCTTCGTAGGATTGTTTGACATCCAAATCTTTCAGCGAAGCAAGGTTAATGTCGACGGTAAGCAGGGCAGATTGAGCGGCGGCTTCGAACAGGATCGCGCCGATGCCAAGATCCGAAATCACATTTTTATTGGACACTTCCACAATGTTATAGGCTTGCGACAATCCGTCTCGGCATACTTCCAGCAGGCGCATGGGTACCTCAATGGCAGCGATCACCGCTGTCTGTAAGGAATGGGTACGATAGCGCTTTTCTTCGTCTGTTTCCTTGGGCAAACGCAGGGCAGTCATATACTGTTCAAAGGATTGGATGTCTGCGACCATTAATTCCTCACAATGTGTAGACAATCTTTCCATGCTGCTAATGACGTCCGTGATTTGTTCATGGATGTGCGCGTATTTTTCTCCTTGTGAAAGGTTGGCGGTCATGGAGGTCATAGCCGCGCCTAGTGCCGCAGCCAGTGCGGATACACTTCCTCCGCCAGGGGTAGGAGCTGCACTTGCAGCCTCTTTCAGAAAATGTCCGATGGAATGATTCCACGACAGTTCACTCATGAGTAAACCACCTCTCTGGAGTAGTGTTGCAGATGTATCGCTTTAAGCAAATTTTTGTACAAAATCGCAGTCGTTAAGGTGCCAACACCGCCGGGAACCGGAGAAATAGCATGTACTTTTTCCCCCACGTCTAAAGCGGCATCTCCCACTATTTTTCCCTCTAGCGTCTCATTAATTCCCGCATCTACCAAAATCAGACCGGGATGAACCATATCTTGCGTAATCACATCAGGGCATCCGACTGCCACGAAGGCAATGTCTGCATGGCTCAGATGCTCTGCAATATCACGCGTACCTGCATGACAGGCGGTAACGGTGGCGTTTTCTCTTTGCAACATGTGGAAAAGGGGAAGTCCCACTGTCTGTCCGATGCCCACGAGCGTGACATTTTTGCCTGCCAATGTGTGACCGTAATGCTTGAGCAGCTCGATACAGGCTTGAGGTGTTGCGGGATATAGTCCGGCGTCACCTGTTACAGTAGCCAGCTTGTTATCGGGTGTAATCCCATCAATATCCTTGTAGGGGGCAATGGATTGTTTAATAACGGAGGCGGAAAGATGTTGGGGAAGCGGCAGTTCCAGCATAATGCCATGTACATGGGATGCATCGTTCAGACTGCCGATCAGGTGCAGTAGCTCGGTTTCGCTAACATGACGATCAAACGTATGGAGATGAAATGAGATGCCCAGCTTCTCCGCTATTTTTTGCTTGGTCCGTGCATAGTATGCAGATGCCGGATCACCTTCTACCAATAGGGTTGCCAGATGGGGACGGTGTCCTTGCTGCTTCATTTCTTCTACCTGTGAACGGATCGTTGCATATACTTGCTCAGCTGCTTCTTTGGATTTCATGATAATAGCCATAGTCCGAGCCTCCTCTGAATTTATTGCATAATGGAATCAACAGGGTGTCATGGTCTTGTAAAACGAAAAAAAGTATTTGCACAAGGTCGTCAAGACAGACGAATCCTCTGCAAATACTTCTCCCAGGCGAACGGTACGCTTTTTTTGTATGCTCCCTCGTGGTTCATTCCACTGACTTCGCCAGTCACATACAGCGTTATTATACCTTATATTTTAACAAACAATCATCAGAAAAGAAACCCGCGAACATTTGGAAAACGGGTTATGTTACTTGTCTATATGACAAATGTCATATACACGAACTGACGTTTATGACTACAGCGCCTAGAGCGTTCTCCTTATACTGAGATTAGATCAACATGTACGCCTAACAGGATCAAGGTATAGGCGTCATCTTTAAGGAGGATCATAATGAGTATGACACAACTCCCATTAGCCCAATTGAAAAAAAATATGGCTCCCTACGAGAAAATAAACACGAAATCCAGCGTTCTGCAACTTATCAATACTTTGGGTCCACTGATCCTATTGTGGTATGCTGCTTATCTTAGCCTGTCGGTTTCGTACTGGCTGACGCTTCCCATTGCCATTGTTGCATCGGGGTTTGTGGTACGGACGTTTATTATTTTTCATGATTGTGGTCATCAATCCTTCTTCAAAAGCCGCAAGCTGAACGACATTGTGGGAACGATTACAGGTATTATTACGCTCTGCCCTTATCACCAATGGAAAAATAGTCACGCGATCCACCATGCAACCAGCAGTAATCTGGATAAAAGAGGCACAGGTGACATGTGGGTGCTTACGGTAGAAGAGTACACAGAGGCTTCCACATGGACACGGTTGGCCTATCGCATATACCGAAATCCTTGGGTTATGTTCGGACTAGGTCCGATCTATACTTTTTTGATTTCCTATCGCTTTAATATCAAGACAGCCAAACGCAAGGAAAAAATGAACACTCATGTGACGAATATATCCATCGTTGCATTGTATGCACTGTTGTGCTGGGCTATTGGATGGCAGGCCTTCCTTCTCGTACAGGCACCTATCTTTTTTGTATCCGGTATGTTGGGAATCTGGCTATTCTATGTACAACACCAATTTGAGGATTCTTATTTCGAGCACGATGAAGAGTGGAGTTATATTAATGCAGCCGTAGAAGGCAGTTCTTACTACAAGCTTCCTAAAGTATTGCAATGGATTACGGGCAATATCGGATTTCATCACGTTCATCACCTGAGTCCCAAAGTTCCAAATTATAATTTGGAAAAAGCACATGAAGCGACACCGTTACTTCAAAAGGCGACCACGATCACAGTGAGTAGCAGTCTGCAATCGTTGAAGTTCCGACTTTGGGATGAAAATACGAAAACCTTTTTGACCTTTAAACAAGTGAAGCCGCTCCTCAGCAAACGTGTTGCAGTTACGAAACCCATGCCTACACCTGTTGTAGGCACAGAAAGAAAATAACGTTGAACAAAACCTGGTATGATAAGATAAGGAATATAAGTCATGTGAAGTAGAAGAGGGTGGGCAGGATGCAAAAATGGTATCAGATCTTCCAAAGAAATACAGGGCTTAGCCCTTATGTTTGGGTCGTCTTTTATATCCTGCCCTTTTACTACTTTAGCTCTTCATCTACAGGTCATATTATTTTGGGTACTGCTATTATTTTGGTATTCTTTGCATGTTATGTACTGGCTTTTGTCTCAAAAGGCTGGCTCATATACTTTTGGACCAGTGTACAGATTGCCATATCGATTACCATGACACTGCTGTTCAGCTATATGTACTTTTCCATATTTATCGCCTATTTGATCGGTAATATTAAAAGTAAGGCTGCATTTACGACGCTGTATATTATTTTAATGGTTATTACGATTGGATTGATCAATTATGGTTTTGTTTCTCAGAATCCCGTTTTTATTAAACAGATTCCTTTTATCCTGCTCAATCTGATCGGTGTGATTCTCCTTCCGATTACGAATTTTAATCGCAACAAAAGCGATCGGCTCCAAGTTCAATTGGAGGATGCCAATAAGAAAATATCGGAATTGATTAAGCTGGAGGAACGGCAAAGAATTGCGCGTGACCTGCACGATACCTTAGGTCAGAAGTTGTCACTCATTGGGCTGAAGAGCGATTTGGCGGGCAAACTGATGGATCAGTACCCGGAGCGGGCGCATGTCGAAATTAACGATGTTCGTCTCACGGCAAGAAGCGCGTTAAAAGAGGTACGGGAAATGGTTACTCAAATGCGCGGTATGCGACTAGAGGATGAGCTGCTACGTATTCGGCAGATTTTAAAGGCTGCTCACATTGAATTAACTCTAGAGGGAGACCCGAAGCTGGAGCATACATCATTAATGAATGAAAATGTTCTTAGCATGTGTATGAAAGAAGCCGTAACCAATGTAGTGAAACACAGTGGAGCTACCGCTTGCTCCATCACGATTGAGCCGTCTCGTAAGGAATTAACTCTTCGGATTCAGGATAATGGAGTCGGTATTACGAGAGAAAATGGAACCCTTCGTGGAAACGGCCTGCAAGGTATGAAGGAAAGGCTCGAATTCGTGAACGGATGTATGGAGCTGCGTTCAGATCAGGGAACGACCTTGGTCATTAAAGTGCCCAATATCCCTGAAAAGCCGAACGAGGAGGTGGGGCCATGATTCGAATTGTCATTGCAGAAGACCAACGTATGCTGCTGGGTGCTCTAGCTTCTCTGCTAGACTTGGAAGAGGACATGAAAGTAGTCGGAAAAGCAAGCAACGGGGAAGAAGCTATAGAACTGGTGAAGCTGCATCAACCGGATATATGCATTATGGACATCGAAATGCCGATAAAGAGCGGATTGGATGCGGCTGAAGAACTCAAAGGCTTGAACTGCAAGATGCTGATTTTAACTACGTTTGCCCGCCCTGGGTATTTTGAACGAGCGATCAAGGCGGGGACACACGGTTATCTACTCAAGGACAGTCCCAGTGAAGAGCTGGCTTCCTCCATTCGCAGTATTATGGCAGGTCGGCGTATCTATGCTCCGGAACTGGTCGATGATGCTTATGCCGAAGTCAACCCGCTAACAGAGCGTGAAAAGACCGTCTTGGCGCTCATCGCTGACGGAAAGAACACGAAAGAGATTGCTGGTGAACTGTATTTAACGACAGGGACGGTGCGCAATTATATTTCAGTCATTCTCGATAAGTTGGGTGTCAGTAACCGGATCGAAGCGATTACACGTTTTAATGAAAAAGGTTGGTTTAAATGAGAAACAGAGACGCTATGAAGCAAAATATAGCGCTCTGTTTTTTTGTTTTATCCATAGATTTGGTATGCCTTTAGCGTACTACCTTGTGATACAATAGGATAGTTGTCCACAGGATGGACTGGAGTACAAGGAGGAGCAGAACCGCATGAAACAAGCCCCATTTATAGCCGTTGAAGGGCCCATCGGAGCAGGCAAAACGACGTTAGCTTCGATGCTTTCAACCGAGCTACATTGGCCGATAATCAAAGAGATTGTCGAGGAGAACCCATTTCTCGATAAATTTTATCAGAATATAGATGAGTGGAGTTTCCAGTTGGAAATGTTCTTCCTCTGCAATCGGTATAAGCAGTTGGAGGATACTGGTCTGCAATATATCGAGAAAGCTCAGCCTGTTATTTCTGATTATCATATCTACAAGAATTTGATTTTTGCTGAACGTACGCTTAAGGGTGTGAAGCTCGAAAAATATCGTCAAATCTATCATTTGCTCACAGATGATATGCCTAAGCCGGACATTATCATTTATATCAAAGCAGATTTGGATACCTTGCTGGGGAGAATTCGCAAGCGTGCACGCTCTTTTGAACAGGAGATGGACCCTGCCTATCTGGAGCAATTGATAATAGATTATGATAAAGGCATGCAGTTTCTCGCTGAACAGTCCCCTTCCCCTCGTATATTGACCGTGAACGGGAATGAAATTGATTTTGTAGAAAATCAGGCACAATTTAAACAAATTGTTTCCGATGTAAAGGAGCTTATATAGTGAATAATTACAACATTCCTGCAAATGCCTTGATTACGGTAGCGGGCACAGTGGGTGTAGGTAAATCCACGTTGACCGGTGCTTTGGCCGGACGCCTTGGTTTTAAAACCTCTTTGGAGCAGGTCGATCATAATCCCTATCTGGAGAAGTTTTATCACGATTTCGAAAGATGGAGCTTTCATTTGCAAATTTATTTTCTCGCGGAACGCTTCAAGGAACAAAAGAATATTTTCCTGTCTGGTGGAGGCTTTGTGCAGGATCGTTCTATTTATGAGGACACAGGCATTTTTGCGAAAATGCATGCCGATCAGGGAACGATGAATCCTACCGATTATGAAACGTATACTAGCCTGTTTGAGGCGATGGTGATGACACCGTTTTTCCCTCACCCTGATGTGCTGATCTATCTGGAAGGCAGTTTGCCCTCCATTCTGAGTCGGATTGAGGAGCGCGGTCGCGAGATGGAGATCCAGACCGAGCGTTCTTATTGGGAGCAAATGCATCGCAGATATTCCAATTGGATCAACGAATTTGATGCCTGTCCTGTACTGCGTCTGAACATTGATGAGTATGATGTACATGACCCTGCTTCCATGGATGCTATTTTGGAAGAAGTAGGAAAAGTAATATCAAAAAAATAGAGATATAACCCCAAATAACTGACAGGGACTGTGGTACAATCAGTATAAATTAAGCTGATAGACCGCAGTCTTTTTTTGTCGAATAAACATGTTGAAGCACGAGATATGACTAACGGTATAGTGGACAAGTTTAGGCTGGAATGCGAGAATAGGTACATATGAATTGTAATGACTCACGGGAAGGATGGGATACTGTGATGCGTTTTGGTATTGTTGGAACCAACTGGATAACAGAGAGGTTTATTCAAGCTGCGATGGAGACGGACGAATTTTCCCTGACGGCGGTATACTCACGCACAGAGGATAAGGGCAAAGCTTTTGCTGACAAATATAACAGCCAGCCGGAGGTTTTTACAGACCTGGCGCAAATGGCCGCAAGTGACCAGGTCGATGCCGTATATATTGCCAGCCCCAATTCCTTACATGCGGAGCAGGCGATCTTATGTATGAATCACGGAAAGCACGTGTTGTGTGAGAAACCTTTTGCGTCTAATGCAGCAGAGGTGAAGAGTATGATCGAAGCCGCGCGCAACAACGATGTTCTGCTGATGGAGGCCGTTAAATCCACACTTATGCCTAACTTTAAAATAATAAAGGATCATATGTATAAAATAGGCCGGGTTCGGCGTTATTTTGCAAGCTACTGTCAATACTCCTCCCGCTTTGATGCTTTTAAGCAAGGTAAGGTATTGAATGCGTTTAACCCGGCCTTTTCCAATGGTTCCCTGATGGACCTTGGCGTGTATTGTTTGTATCCTATGGTGACTTTGTTCGGCAAACCTGAGGAGGTTCGGGCGGTTGGTGTGCTTTTATCCTCTGGTGTCGATGGCGAGGGCAGTATCGTGATGAAGTATCCTGATATGGATGCTATCGTCATGTATTCCAAAATTACAGATTCCTATCTGCCTGCTGAAATTCAGGGTGAGAATGGAACGATGGTGATCGACAAAATCAGTCAGCCCTATGAGGTGAAAATTCATTATCGGGACGGCACGATTGAGGATCTGACCAAAGCTCAGACGCGTGAGCCCATGTATTATGAAATTCAGGAATTTATAGATCTGATCAAGATTGGTGAACGCAACAGTTCCATTAACTCTTTGGAGTGTTCACTTACAGTCGCTGAAGTGATGGAGGAGGCAAGACAGCAATTCGGCCTTCGTTATGAAGCAGATTTGAAAAATACTTCTGCACATTAGTCAGTGGAATGATCGAAATTGCAATGCACAAAGGGCTGCCGATTTTGCAAACTTTGCAAATATACGGTTAGCCTTATTTGGCTTTGTAGCCCTAAAAGGGTAAAGCAGTTATCCTTCTCCTCAATCGCTAGGTCACTTAACACCTCGTTTTTACAAATTACTATATTTCCTAAAACAACGTATTAACATTTGATTGATATGATCATATTTATAACTTTTACATATTAACTACACAGAGGAGTGTACACATGTTTAAGAAGTTTCAAAAATGGTCAGCAACATCTATGTCTGTTGCTCTTGCGCTAGGTTTGATTACGGGCATGTCAGCCTTGCCTGTCCATGCTGAGTCATCAGGGAATACAGATCATGGTATTAGTAAAGTTACAGCTACATTTTATGGAGACACAAAAGGTTCCAAAGGATTTACCTGGTATACTTCAAAACTTTCCACGAAGAGCACTGTTCAAGTAATCAAGAAAACGGCTTCTGAAGCTGATTTTACGAGTGCTCTTACATTTGAAGGGACTTCTTCTCCATCGACCAATTCTCCAGAAGAGCTTGTCCATAAAGCTGTAGCTACAGGTCTTCAAGCGGACACAGCTTATTATTATCGTGTGGGTGATGCAGCGCGCGGGATATGGAGCGAAACAGGTACGTTTCAAACGGCTCCTAAGAGCGGCGAATTTACCTTCATTGATTTAGCTGATACACAAGCGAAAAGCGAAGATGAAGCCATATTGTCTTCACAGACGCTCGAAAAAGCACTTCAAACTGTAGGTAATGCTCAGTTTGTAGTCCACAACGGAGATATCGTAGACACCGGTACCAAGGAAGAGCAGTGGGACTGGTTGTTGGGACATTCACAAAAAAGTCTTTTGAATACAACCATTGTTCCTTCAGCAGGTAATCATGAGGATGAGAACTACGCTTTTTATGATCACTTTAATATTAATCAACCAGCTGGTTCTGCTACTAAAACAGGAGCGTACTACTCCTTTGATTACAGCTATGCTCACTTTATCGTACTGAACTCCAATGAGGACTCAGAGAAATATGCCAATTTTTCTGAAGATCAAGTCGCATGGTTAAAGAAAGATGCTGCGGCAGCCAAAAAGGCAGGTGCAAAGTGGATCATTGTTAACATTCACAAAGGTCCCTACACTACCTCTAATCATGCAACAGATTCTGACATCATGGATAACAATGGAGTTCGTAACCAAATCGCTCCACTCATGGACAAACTTGATATCGACTTTGTCGTGCAGGGGCACGATCATATTTACGCTCGTACGAAGCCAATCAACCAAGAGGGTAAAGCAACAACGCCAACCAAATTAAAAGATACATTAAATGAAAAGACGATTGAATATAGTGTGAATCCGGATGGAAGTATCTATGTCATCCCAGCAACTGCTGGCCCCAAAGTCTACTACAAGAACCCGAGTGAAAAACTTGGAGATAAGTACTATAATCTCTTTGAACTAGCTGAAGAGAATCATGCGGCAGTGTATGGCCCGGATCCGAGTGACAATCGTAGACCCACACGAGGACAGGTACAGAATTTTGTTGGCATCACTGTAGACGAAAATAAACTTACAGCCGTAACGTACGAAATTGATCAAAACAAAAATGATGCCAAACCTTTTATTGTGGATCAATTCGGAATCATCAAAAAATATTAGTATAATTGATTTAATGGTTTCTAAATGATCATAAAAGGATATCCTACAGTCTGGTCGGCTGCATGGATATCCTTTTTCATTTTCTTATAGGGACTTTCTTATAGAGACGTCTGATGTTGTGCTTGTAATACTTACGCCCTGTTCGGAAGCGGGTAAACCGTACATAATGCTATTAAGAGATCCAAAGTTCAAAAGCAGTCAATTTTACATATAGAAATTTTCTTGCAAAATATGGAGGGATAAAACGATGGCTTATCAAGAAATCAATGGAGTACGCGTATGGGGATCACCTGACCCGGGGGCACTATCTCAAGCCCGCACATGTGCCGAAAATGGTAATGTGATTCAGGCGCTACTGATGGCAGATCATCATAAAGGCTACAGTCAGCCAATTGGCGGTGTGATGGTGTATGACGGACAAATTTCACCTTCAGGTGTAGGGTATGATATCGGCTGCGGGAATAAGGCGGTAAGAACCAAGCTGTTTGCAGCAGATATTATGCCGCGTATTTCAGCCGTGATGGATGAGATTGCCCGTCATATTTCGTTTGGCGTAGGCCGTGTGAATGCAATTCAGGTAGACCATGAGCTGTTCGATGACCCGGATTGGGCAGTATATGCGGCGATTGGGAAACAAGAACATGACAAACTGAAGTCCTTGGCGAGGGAACAGCTGGGTACAGTAGGGAGTGGCAATCATTTTGTTGATGTATTCGTGGAGGAAGCGACAGGACAGGTCTGGATTGCCAATCATTTCGGCAGCCGGGGCTTTGGACACAAAACAGCAAGTGGGTTTCTAAACTTGGCTGCAGGACGGGAGTTTCTCGGAAAGGCGCCGGGAGAACATATGGATCAGCCGCCTGTACTGCTGGATATGAACAGTGAGCTGGGAGACATGTACTACCGTGCGATGCGCCTTGCCGGACGCTATGCGTATGCGGGACGTGACTATGTGATAGAACAAGTGCTTGGTATTATGGGGACCGAAGCGGATTTTACGGTGCATAACCACCATAATTACGCGTGGAAAGAACAGCATGATGGACGCGACACCATTGTAGTCCGCAAAGGCGCAACCCCCTCGGCACCTGGTCAAATGGGCTTTATTGGAGGAAGCATGGGTGATATCTCGGTGATTGTACGTGGGAAAGATTCGGTAGAAAATCGGGATTCCTACTATAGTACAGTCCATGGCGCAGGTCGTATTATGAGTCGTACCCAGGCAGCCGGTAAAATGAATTGGAAAACCCGCACACGGAGTGGTGGACAAATCACGGATGTACAGATGAAGGAGGCTGTTCGGAACTATGGTGTCGAGCTGCGCGGAGCCGGTACAGATGAAAGCCCGTTCGTCTACCGCAAACTGCGCGAGGTACTGGACGCTCACTCCGAGACCGTGGAAGTTATGCATGAACTAAAGCCTATTGGGGTATGCATGGCTGGGGCCAATGAATTTGACCCGTATAAGGATTAATGAAAAGAGAAGGAAGAACGGGGCTGTACCCATAAAAAAGACGATGCCCGGCAGAAGTGTTCATTCGCCGAGCATCGTATTTAAAGTACATATATGCGTATATAATAGAAGGAACTCATGGCTTGATGTGCTTGTTGAGCAGCTCTAAATCTTACAGTTGATCAGCAAAAAGTTGTTCTTTAATATAAGCGACTGGCATCTCTTGGCCTGTCCACAGTTCGAAGGCTAATGCGCCCTGCCACAGCATCATGCCCAGACCGTTAATGGCGGTTGCACCTACGGATTCAGCTTGTTCCATCAGCTTGGATTTAGCTGGGCTGTATACTACATCGGTTACAATCAGATCGGAACGAAGCATGGACACATCCTCAATGACACTTTTGCCTTCCAGCGGTTTCATACCCACACCTGTACCATTAGCGAAAATATGACTTGTAAGAATCTCTTCACGCAGCTTCTCCTGATTCTCTAATGCATAGATATTCGCCTTGACTTGGGCATGTTTCATCTCTTCATTAATCATACGGACATTTTCTTCCGCCCGGGCAAAGAACTGGTCATTACGAGCGAAAATTGAAATTTCAGCGAGACCAGCTCGAGCGGCTTCAATAGCAATCGGCGTTGCAGCACCGCCTGAGCCGACGAGTGTCATTTTCTTACCTTTCAGATCAATGCCGTTCTCCTGCAAGTTACGAACATAACCTGATCCATCTGTACTGTAGCCTTTCAGCTTACCATCCGTATTCACGACAGTGTTGACGGCACCTGTAAATTTAGCGCTGTCGTCTAGCTCGTCAAGATACTGGAGTATAGCTGTTTTGTTAGGCATGGACACGTTATATCCGCGTATGTTCAGAGCGCGCATCCCCCGTACGACCTCTTCAAGCTGTTCATTGCCTACTTCAAAGGCCATATACGCGTTATTTAGGCCCAGCTTTTCAAACGCAAGATTATGCATAGCCGGGGACAAAGAGTGTCCGATCGGTGTAGCTAGCAGTCCGATTAATTGTGTTCTTCCGTCAATACGTCCAGCATTTTTCATGATATAAGCCTCCAAGTAACGTGTGTAGTTTAATGAAACACTTTTTTATATCGATAAGCAACAAACACGGCCAGCAAAATACTGACTACAGCAATCGCAATATCCAGAATGAATACGGAGGTAATTCCCAGACTTTTGGACATGCTCCCGGTAGCCAAAGGCATCAGGATGAACGATAGGCTGGCTGCTATGTTTACGAGAGAAGTCGTAGTTCCTTTGTTCTTGCGGAAAAATTCCGTCATTACCGTAAGGGCAATTTGGAATATGCCTGCGGTAGACAAGCCGATTAAGAATGAACTGATCAAGGTAGCGACAGGATTGTGCCATACAATTAAAGCCAGCAAAGAAAGTAGGGCAATAAGCGGATACACAATCATGACGGTAATGGGCTTAATGAATCTACCAAGTACCATAGCCAACAAAATAACGGAAACTAATGAACCTATACTATAGTAGCTCAGCAGCTTAATAGCGCTGGCTTTGTCCATGCCAAGAGCCTCTTGTCCAAAGGTAGGAAGCCATAGCTGCACGATCATGAACAATACAGTTGAAGTAAAACCGATAATAATCAGAGACAAACCTTCTTGCCAAAACTTAGGCTCGCTGTGGAACGAATCCGTTGATTGACCAGTCTCGGCTGGAGCCTTTTGTTCCTCGGCTTTGTGGTTGGGGAAAGCGGTCATTGACAAGAAAATCCCGTTCAGCAGATAAATTCCTGCTGGAATAAAGAAGGAATATCCATAGAACATATCGTGATTAATAAAAAATGCAATCATGAAAGGAATAACAATGGCACCGATCGAGATGGATGCTTTGACTAGGACGGTTGCAGACCCGGCTTTTTTTCCGAACCCTTCAATGAGTGCGGGATAAGTCCCCGCATCCATCATCGAGTTGCAGAGCCCTGCGATAATGGCAAACACGAATGCCAAGGTGTAGTTAGGTGCAAGCGGAATACCGATTAGGAAGATTAAATAAGCAAATGATGCAATAACAATGAGTGGTTTCCTTCCGTATTTATCTGACATTTTTCCGGCTACTCCGAGAGCGAGCAGTTTACCGATTCCAATCGCTGACACCAGATAGCCGATGGCTGCTTTATCCGTGTTCAATTGCACGGTCAGAAAGCTCATATTCGACGAGAGAATAACATTAATCATACCCAGAAGAAAATAGTTGATATAAAGCCCTGTTGCCATTCTGATATAAGGATTTTTCATAAGTGTAACTCCCAACATAAATTTTAGATCAATGGCCTAGGTAGGCATCGTCCAGGTGTATTAAAGTACGCCCACAAACAAGTGAAAATATTCACATAATGTCTATGTCTTAATTATATAAGGGGTGATATTATAAATCCAATGCATATTTTTATCGTTTTTCATAGTTTGGGTCTATAATTTAAAATATGAATTAAAGAAGGGAATTACATAATTATGAACCTGAAGCACTTACAATATTTTCGTGTACTTGCGGAGATGGAGCATTTTACTCAGGCAGCTATGCGGCTATGTATCACTCAACCCAGTTTAAGTCATGCGATTTCAGAATTAGAAAAGGATTTGGGCGTTCATCTGTTTGAGAAGCAGGGGAGAAATATTCGGTTAAACAAATACGGACGATTTTTTCTGAAGTATGTGGAGCACGCGATGGATGAATTGGAAAAGGGGGAGCATAACTTACGGGAATTAGTGAGTCCAAGTCATGGTAATATAGATTTGGCGTTCATTTACACACTAGGTTCACACTTCATTCCAGCAATAATCCAAGCCTTTTCAGCTCTGGATGCCCGTAAAGACATTTCCTTTTCGTTTCACCAAGGGAATACGAACGATATTATTCAAGGCCTGAAGCAGGAACACTATGACGTGGCGTTCTGCTCTCACGTGGAAAATGAACCGGATGTGGAGTTTATTCCGTTGGCTCAGCAGGAACTGGTGGTCATTGTTTCACCTGATCATCCGCTGGCTTCTCTGGACCAAATTGATCTCAAGGATACAGCAGATTACCCGGTGATCTTCTTCAACAAAAAGAGTGGGGTTCGGCCCATTATTGAGAATTTGTTTGCCAAGGCGGGCGTTACGCCACAGATTATTTGCGAGATTGAAGAAGATACGGCAATGGCAGGACTGGTGTCTATCAATTACGGGATCGGAGTTATGCCCCGCATTTCATCGTTAGATTATTTTAACGTCAAAACATTGCCTATTATTAATCCAGAATACGAGCGTTTTATCTACCTAGCCAGCATTAAAAATAGATATTTATCCCCGGCAGTAGTAGAGTTTCGGAACTTTGCCCTAAGTTATGGCAAGGAGTTTTATTTGAAAACACATCAGCGTGTCTAAGCCGGAGTCTCGCAATATTTAAACTTGATAAATTTTAAATTGTGTTCTATACTTCATCATCGACACAAGCAATGTGAAATGATTCACGTTTTGATACTACAAGACTTACTTACAAAAGCAGGTGAATTCATGATGAAACGTACTTCTTTTCCAGTGGCGACAGGACTTTATGTAAACTATCTTTTGTTCGGCATGTTTAATATTATGCTGGCATCGCACATGTCCTTTTTAACAGAGCATTTGCATACAGATCAGGCGGGCATCAGTCTCTTGGTTTCTGCGATGGGATTTGGCAGGTTGTTTACCCTGTACATATCCGGGGTGCTCTCCGACCGTTATGGTCGCAAACCGTTTATTGTGGCAGCCGGGCTACTGATGGCTGTATTCTTGGTCGGTATACCGCTGAGTTCCAGCTTTGAGATGGCGATCGTACTGGCTGTGCTGGCAGGCGTAGCGAATTCTTTTCTTGATTCAGGTACTTATCCAGCGCTGATCGAAGCTTTCCCCCAATCCTCTGGTTCGGCTACAGTATTGGTGAGAGGTTTTATATCCGTTGGGGCGGCATTTTTACCGCTAATGATTATCTTTTTTATGAATCACGATATTTTCTACGGGTTCTCTTTCTTTTTACCTGCCCTCATATTTGCTTTGAATGCAATGTACTTGTTCAAAATGAAGTTCCCAGACATGCGCGTGCAGCCCGCCAAGGGGCAAAGTGGCGGTAATTCTGTATCAAGCCTAGCGGGAAAATTGGAGGCAAATGACCGGAGTAAGCCGCGGTTTTGGCAGGAAGGGCTATGCCTTATCTTGCTCGGATTTACGGGACCTACCTTGCTTTATATTGTGCAGTTATGGTTGCCTACTTTTGGACAACAGTTTATCGGTATGACCGAATCAGAGTCTCTCAGATTATTAGTTTATTACAATATGGGTTCGCTGGTTTCCGTGTTTGTATTGGTCATTGTGTTAAGAAAATGGGTTAAACCAGTTCACATTATTCTTATTTATCCATGTATTTCCCTGTTGGCTTTTGGAGCGCTTCTCCTTTTCAAGTCAGGGGCTGCGTCCATTATTTGTGCGAGTGTTATCGGGTTTTCAATATCAGGTGTACTTCAGCTGACATTAACCGTAATGAGTGAATTTTTTAGTCAACGAAAAGGACAGATTACCGGGTTTGTTTATACAGCAACCTCGCTTTCATACACGATCATTCCTGTGTTTACAGGCTTTCTGTTGAAACATTCTCAGATATCGAGTGTTTTTATGCTAGCTATTATTGTGAATGTGCTAGGGATCGTACTGGCGGTGTTTGTTAATTTTCGGTACAGTTTAGTTTTTCCAGCAAGTCGCAAATTTTCGCCTAAAATTGCACTTGAACCCAAATAACGACGACTGGATCATATCATCTGCATGCTTATTCAGAATGCGTTATACTATGAATTATTGTACATGTTCGACTTGAAACTGTAATTTGGGAGTGAGAAAGAGATGGCTAAAATCGTAAAGGTGAAAGATGTCCTGATTGGTGAAGGAGCGCCAAAAATTTGTGTGCCCATGGTGGGAGAAACGTTGGAGCAGTTGAAGGAAGAAGCTACTTATTTACGTACGCTCGACCTGGATATCGTGGAGTGGAGAGTCGATTTTTTCGAACATGTGGAGGATCTGGAAAAGGTAAAGGCTGCCTTACATGAAATTCGGTCTATTTTAGCCAATATTCCACTCGTATTTACGTTCCGTAGCGCTCGGGAAGGCGGAGAAAAGGAAATCAGTGCGGCGAGTTATGTGGAATTGAATCGTACAATAGCCGCAACGGGGCAAGTCGAACTTATTGATGTAGAGCTTTTTAATGAGGAGGCTGATGTGAAGACGCTGGTAGAAGCAGCACATAAGCATAACGTGTATGTGATTATATCTAATCATGACTTTCATAAGACGCCGTCGAAGGAGGAGATTGTTTCCCGATTATGCAAGGCGCAGGAATTGGGAGGCGATCTGCCTAAGATAGCAGTGATGCCGACCAATACAGCCGATGTGCTCACTTTGCTGGATGCCACGCGTACTATGGCAGAAGAGCATGCAGATCGGCCGATTATTACGATGTCGATGGCGGGGAAAGGTGTCGTGAGCCGCCTGACCGGAGAACTGTTTGGTTCGGCTTTGACCTTTGGTGCCGCTAAGAAAGCTTCCGCACCGGGGCAGATTCCTGTCACTGAACTGAGAGAGATATTGACGGTGCTGCATAGCCATTCTTAAAAGACGGATGGCATGCTCGCCAGTCAGTAATATATCCGCAGTGAACCAAAAAGGAGGGCCCCCATGCGATAAGCATGCTGGAGCCCTCCTTTTTGGTGTAACTCTTAATTCAATCCCCGAGTAGGTTCATATAACTCCCAACCTAGATTCAGCGTTTGAATAATATAGTCTGCGACTTCTTCCGCATCCAACTGATCTGTATCGATCTTGGAGTGATTCACCGCGTAGATGTCCTGTCTGGAACGGAATAAATCCTCAATTTCCCCTAAAGTCTTGTTTTGTAGATTAGGACGGGTGTCAATCAGCATCTTGAGCCGATCTTTCCAGGAATCCCAATTTAAATCCAAGAAGAAAACAATCGATGAAGCCAAACAAGCTTGCTTCACCTCTTCCTGTAAAAATGCACCACCGCCAACGGAAATGATTTTAAGGCGTGTGTTGCTGCACAGCTTCAAAATATGCTCTTTTTCAATCTCACGGAAACGCTTCTCTCCATAAGTCTTGAAAATCTCTGTTGTTGGCATGTTGTACTCTTGTTCAATCTCCTGGTCAATGTCCACGAAATCGCGATACAGCTTGCGCGCTAGATGGGAACCGATCGTTGTTTTACCTACACCCATAAAGCCGATGAGCACAATATTTTGTTCTTTTAATGGAATCTCACTATTGTTTTGCACGATAACCACTCTTTTCTCACCAGTAATGTTGAGATGTAACGCTTCAAAGCACTAAATACATTATACGTTCATCAACCGTGTCATTCAATAGTATAGATCACATCAGCAATGAGGTATACGATAAAAGGGATTCTGAATACCAATTAAGTGATAAACAGCAGGCAAACGAAACAAGGTATTCAAGTATTGTTTAATGTGTAAATTGAAGAAATACAAACTTGTACAAGTATAAAAGAGGCAATTTTATGTACTAAATTGAAAAAAAGGACATATTTTGCCGAGAAATATATTGAAATTACTGGAAGTGTGATTATAATAGAATTATACAAATTGTAAATGTAATCGCTCTATTTACAATTTGTGCTTTATATAATTTATGAGACAAAATTACTTTGAACCAAAAACCAAGTATACATATGCAAATAGTTGAATGATGCTTTATAGACGTGTATCGGTCATTGGGTTCATTGTGCGAAGGTGGTGATACGGTCTACACGTTCTAGTCAACGAAGAGTTGGAACAATGAAAAATATCTACGAGAGGGATGAATTGACATGAAAACAAACACAGCTAACGTATTGAAAAAGGGAATCAGTATCGCTTTATCAGGAATGTTGGTCGCCTTATTTGTCGGCAATTATTCTGCACATGCAGCTCCAGAAGTCGTTCATAAGACCATACTTGTTAAAGCTGGAGAAGTTTACGATGGTAAAGGCAAGACTGTAGTGGCTGATCCCGATACCTTGGGAGATGGAAGCCAGAAAGAGGCCCAAAAGCCTATTTTCAAGCTTGAAAATAATGCAACACTGAAAAATGTGATCATCGCTGCCCCTGCTGCGGATGGGGTGCATGTATATGGCAACGGCACAATCTCCAACGTAACGTGGGAGGATGTCGGTGAAGATGCCTTGACGCTTAAAGAACCAGGCACGGTAAACATTACGGGTGGTGGAGCGTTCCACGCATATGATAAAGTATTCCAAATTAATGCCGAAGGTACGATTAACATTAAAAACTTTAGAGCCGATGATATCGGTAAGCTGGTTCGCCAACTTGGGGGCTCTACATTCAGAGTGAATATGACTTTGGATAACTCGGATATTTCCAATGTAAAGGACTCGATCCTGAGATCGGACGGTCCTAACAGCAAAGCTAAAATTACGAATACTCGTTATCATAATGTAAAACAATTGTTCAAAGGTTTTAAATCCAGTAATACGAGTGAATCCGGCAATACTCAATATTAATTGGTATAGAAGAGAGTAAGGATAGGAGTACGGATGTGATAAGGGGCTGCCCAACAGGTCGTATGATCTGCTTGGGCAAGCCCCTTTTTGGGTGCAGCGAGTTACCCCAAAATGATCTGGGCTTCGTTCGGAACGAGGACTGTGATATGATCGTGCTATTACATTTTATACAAAAAAGTTGGGTGGCTATGAATCCTTTTCATAAATATGTGAATGTTGACGGTACCTTAAATGATACGCTGGTGCGGAATCGTGAGGTTTTATATACAGGTACGAATGGCCGGCATGTGGAACGTTTTTACGTGTCATCCTCTGAAAGTTATATATTTAAACCGCTAACCAACGATGATCAGAAGGGGCGGGAGAGATGGGTGTATGAGCATGTGCTTCCTGCGTTATCACCGATCTATCCCCGATTGCTAGCCTGGTCTGATGCAGGTGTGGATGGCGGAGAAGAATGGATGGTTTTTGAGGATCTTGGTCCGTTACATCATCTACACGCAGACGAAACTTTATTGCGAGCTGTTAGACTTGTTGCATGGTGGCATGCTTTGCCGACGGATCGTTTTGCTGGGATACCGCTGCGGGGACCAAAGCCACTCATTCAGGAGATGGTGTCCGAGCTATACACGCGCAAGCCGGATGTGTTACAGCTTTGCAGCTCACTAGGATTATCTAAGCAACAGATGCAGCGTATGTATGTACAGCTGGAGCATGTATCTTTTTCACAGCAGCTTGTACTGTCTCATGGTGATCTTCATCCGGGGAACTATGCGCTGAGCGGGGAACGGCTTATGGTGCTGGATTGGGAGCATACTCATCTGAACACACCGCTGTGGGATGTATATCACCTGATCGACATGTCCCATCCGTTGTTTCCCCGACGCATGACGTCCGAATTGCGTATTCGTATACTGGACACCTACGTGGAGCAGCTGGAGCTGTTGGGGATAAGAGTGGATCGAACGGCTTTTATGCTGGAATATGGCATGTTTGCTGTGGTATTTTCGCTCTGGATGCTGTTGTTAATCACAAGTGATTTGCAAAGGATTGGAACGCACCTGCATAGAAACGGCGACAAATGGTCAAAAGAGCAATTAGAGTCCCAGTTGGACGAAACGTTAGCCTGTTTGAACCAGTGTGCTGCGATGATGAATTGGGGACAAGCCCAGCGATGTAGATAGTAGCTTAAGACATAGACCGTATTTAGTTAGCCAAAGAAGGTAGGGAATATATCCATGAAAAAAGTTGGTTTGGTCATGAGAAAAATACAATTTGCTGAAGCACAGGGTCCACGTATTTTTGCAGAGCGTCTGAAGCAGATCGGGTTGGAATTGGGGGTGGACATCGTATTTGTATCACCGGAGCGCCATGTGAGCAGTCATGACTGGCTTCCGGGTTATGAACACGAAAAAGGCGACCTGGTCAATTATGACGTCGTACTGGACCAACTCCATGAGCAGCAGATTGAGCACGTTATTTATACGGTATCTGGCTTTACCTATTTGAACATGTTTTTTAAAAACAGCGTGCTTTTTCCGCATAGTTTTCCTGATCCGGCACTGACAGGCTATGAAATGATGAAGCCTTTTTATCAGATCGTGGACAAGGCTATCGTACAGACTGCCTTTCTCAAGCAGGAGATGGCTTCGAAGTTTGGCGTAACCGATGTGACAGTCATCCCGATCGGATTTAATGAGCGGCTGGTGGAAAAGCATTTTGATCCCTCGCAAGTGGTAGAGAACCGGGTGATGTGGATTGGTAGAGATGAGGAGAACCGACGTCCGGATTTGGTACTGGAGTATGCGAGGCATAATCCTGACAAGGATGTCTATATGGTATTTGGCGGTGAACGCTACAAGGAAAGTATGAAGAAATATGATATCCCGGACAATGTTAAACTTCAATTTGCGTTGACGCAAGATGAGGTGTTTGCGCTGATGAACACGGCGAAGGTGTACTGGAGCTGCTCCAAATTTGATACGTTCGCCATGCCGCTGACCGAAGCGCTCGCTATGGGTAAAATCGTGGTTAAGCCAGAGCATCCTTGCTATGGACATATCAGCTCTACGCATTCTTTTTCAGGGAATGAGAAAAACTGGTTTGAGCTGGTCAATATGGCTGCCGCCTCACCCCGTCGGGTTTCTACAGAAAATCAGGCATACGCCATGGAACAGTTTTCAAGTCAGGTGATGAAGCAGGGATACCGAGACTTTTTTGATCATTGGTTAAGCTGAGCAGCGAGGCATAATACTGTGGTTGCAACTCGCGTTTGGGTATCCAGAGTGAAATAAAAATAACCCGCAAGGGGGTCACTTTTTTTCAAAAATTCCATCTTGCGGGTTACGGTTCATCATTGACTTATCGTTTGGACTTTACTGGAACCGGGGTTCCTTTTTTAAAGCGAACCGGTCTTCTCGGAATTCTGTTAATGCCGGAGTCCTCCGATTTGGAAGGTAATGCTCTACGAGTTTTCTTTGTTGACAGTAAGCTTTGATTGGTTCTGCTGAACTCAACAGTGTAATTGTCTACAGATGAATCAATGGCAAGTCGGCGCATCCCCACTCGTCTGGATGATCCACTGCTATCGTTCCAACACCAATGAAAATCATGGTCAGTACTTCTCGGAAGCCGTGTGCGGTACGTACCACGCCACCTATTGGAGTGATTCTCAGCATAATAATAGAATGTGGTTCCCCCTACAGACCCGCTCCATACTTCTCTCGTATCACCAGGCTCTAGCCGATACCAGCCCATTTTAGAATAATTCATGGGATGACAGTCGGAATCAGGATAAGCATAGGCAGCATAGATGGTGTTACTCGTGTTGTTTGTAAAAAAAAGGCTCATCATACACACTTCTTTCCTCATAAATTGGTATTACAATGTTATACTATGAGGAATTTGGAGGAAGAGAGTGGACAATATCTCTCAATCTATGAAAAATGAACCAATCGTTTACGTCCAATTTACTAAACGATTCTATGATTGTATCTCTGCTATCGCTTCAGTATGAGCTGTCTTGCGATCCACAATGTAGCTAACTACCATGAGTAGCAGACCGCCGACAGTAATTAGCGATGCAACCCATGGAATAGCGGCTAGCCCCATTTGATTAATAACAGCTCCCCCGATAAAAGCGCCGCCTGCGTTACCCAGATTCAATGCGGAATGGCTGGAGGTAGAGGCAAGCAAAGGAGCCTCATAGGCCAGATTCATGATGCGAACCTGAATACCCGGCATGATGCCGAACGCAGCAATGCCCCAGATAAAGACTGTAATAACCGCCAGTACCTTGTTTTGAAGCGTAAACGTCAGAATGGCCAAAATAATAGCCAGTACAGCATAGTTTGCGATCAGGGATGGCAGCAGTTTCCAATCCGCAAGCTTGCCGCCAACGATGTTGCCGATCGTTACCCCTAGGCCAAACAGGACGAGAATCCAGGTAATGCTATGCTCGGCAAAGCCACTAATATCCGTAAGCAAAGGCGTAATGTACGTAAAGACAGTGAACAGACTGCCACAACCGACTGCACCTGTGAGCAACATCAGCAGCACTTTTGGATTAAACAGGCTTCGGACTTCTTGTTTGAGACTGGAAGGCTTGTCCTGATGAATCACCGGAATATAACGAATGATACCAAACAGAGAAATCAAGCCGATGACCACAATGGCTCCAAAGGAAGCACGCCAGCCGAGTTGTTGTCCGATAAAGGTACCAAAGGGTACGCCTATAATGTTCGCCACGGTCAAACCGGTCAGCACCATAGAAATAGCACCCGCGCGTTTGTCAGGACGAACCAATCGGGCAGCGATCAGGGAACCGGCTCCCAAAAAGGTTCCGTGCGATAATGCAGTAGCCATACGGGCAGCAATCAGAAGTTCGTAATTGGGAGCAATGACGGAAAAAAGATTACCTAAAATGAATATGGTCATTAGTAGGCATAGCAGCTTTTTCTGCGGTACCTTATGAGTTAATACGGTAAGCACAGGTGCACCAATAGCCACACCAAGTGCGTAACTGGTAATTAACTGCCCGGCTTGCGGAATTGTAACATGAAGATCATGGGCTACATTGGGCAGTAGTCCCATAATGACGAATTCGGTCATGCCAATGGCGAAGGCACCAAGGGTCAACCATAGCAAGGAGGGAGGGAAGCGGTTTGCTGTCATATTTTCTTGAGTACTCATAAGTGTCTTGTATCCTCCTGAAAAAATAGTAATGCGAGTATATCACTACAGGCGATATCTGGCGACCCATTTTGCAAGAATTTTACATACTAAGTTGATAAGTTTTATGTAATTTACAAAAGCGACAGGTAGGAAGGAGCCAAGTGTGTTATTTTGGTAGTATGATATGAAGATCGTAAATAACGTTGTAAGGAACGATCCAAGGAGGATACAACGATGGCACCTAAAGTGGTATATAGTATTACAGATTTAATAGGAGATACACCTTGTGTAAGGCTCCAACGGCTCACAGGGCCGCAGGATGCGGAAGTGTATGTGAAGCTGGAGTATTTTAATCCAAGCGGCAGTGTTAAAGACCGGGCGGCGGGCAACCTGATTGCCGAAGCGGAAAAGGCAGGACATCTAAAGCCGGGAGGCACCATTATTGAGCCGACGAGTGGCAACACGGGAATTGGCCTTGCGATGAATGCGGCAGCCCGGGGTTACCGTGCGATTTTGGTGATGCCCTCGAATATGACGAAGGAACGGGTCAACATTTTAAAAGCCTACGGGGCTGAGGTCGTACTGACACCAGCAGAAGAACGGATGCCAGGAGCAATTCGCAAGGCACTTGAACTGGGGGCTGAAATTGATGGGAGCTTTATCCCGCATCAATTTGAAAATGAGGCAAACCCCGATATTCACCGTACGACCACAGCACTTGAAATTTTGGAACAGACGGAAGGGAAGCTGGATGTGTTCGTCGCTTCTTCGGGAACGGGCGGTACCATTACGGGAACGGGTGAAGTGCTGCGTCAGCATTTGCCAGATCTGTGGATTGTTGTAGTTGAGCCGAAGGGCTCGCCAGTACTATCTGGGGGAAAACCCGGTCCACATAAGCTGGTTGGCACCAGTCCAGGCTTTGTTCCCACCGTGCTGAATACGGAAGTGTATGACGAAATCGTGCAGGTTTCGGATGAGGATGCGATTGCTACGACACGGGCGATTGCTGCCCAGGAAGGGATTCTGGTGGGCCCCTCTAGCGGAGCTACGATATGGACGGCGATTCAGGAGGCTCGGCGTTTGGGAGCAGGCAAACGGGTACTTTGCATTGCCCCGGATACCGGAGAGCGATATCTGAGCATGGGGATATTCGGATAAGAAGATGTGGATTGGGACCAAAGTGATTCGACTCATTTATATGTAGTATGATCCAGCCTCATTAAGTGAAGTAACAAAAGTGAATTGGCGATATGGCAATCAAGAATACACAAGTATAACAAGATGACTCCTGGAGCGCCTACTTCTTCACTAGCCTATTATAGCTCGACCTTGAAATATTATCTTTGAAAGAATAAAGGATGATGGGAGCGATATAGTAGATTCTTTTTCAATGGAGGAACATAGACATTGAATACATCCTTTTCATAATTCATAGGTTAATTTCACTCCTGACAATTAATAAGCCACAATCCATAAGGTTGTGGCTTATTAATTGTCGATTATAGCTTATATTCGTGAGAATTTTAAAAGTCTCACGGTTCATGCTCCGTTCTTCGATCTTATTTGTCTCTTCAGGATCCTCTTGAAAAACCCAAATAATCAGAGAAGGAAACACCGAGCCTATTATCCATTTCAGCAAGAGCTGCCTCAAACGGGTCAACTTATTAGTTGACTGCTTAAATGGTTGTGGAAAATAGTATAATGTACGCTGACATTTTTTGGCTTCTCTAATATTCGTGCAGCGATTATACCCAATTCAAGCTATTTATCAAAAATATGCAGCGGCTACGCAAGTGGGTTGATCGGTTGTCCACGTATCGATTGTGACCACTCGCACACCATCAGGCCACAACTCTTCCGAACGCACCTATAGAGGTTAAATGGACTGAACAGCAAACGATCGCTCGCTGCCTCACTTTTCATATTTTTGGCGGCTAGTACGTTTCCACTAAAGACTTCGCGCAAGACGTACAATTTTTCATTGCCTTTTTCCGGCTGGACTCCACCCATAGACAAGAGAACGTCACCGTTTTGTTCCGTCGTTTCGGCCAGTATCGTACGAATATGGTCATCGAGATGCAGCAAAAAGAGCTTGATATCGCTCAACAGATTTTGGGTACTTGTTGGGATGCCTGTAGTGCGTCAGTCAGTTCCTTTACAGTCATGTCCTGTTTGAATCGCAGTTCGTCCACAAGAGCCAGCACATCGTAGCCATAGGACGAGCGCTTCATGCTAAGCATCTCTTCTTCAGCCGATTTATACGAGACACCTGTATAAGAACATATCGGATTCTTGCAAGCATACGCCATGCTCTAAGCGTCAATCGTTTCGCTCTGTGTCGGTATTTTTTTATGCCATGCCGCATGGGCAGCAAAATGACTGCAATTTAGGAGGTTTGGAATACCTTTCAGGAATAAAGTATAAAAAACGGGAGAATTAGATATATTCTTTATTCATCGACAGCAAGATATGACATACGGTCACTCACAATAAATGTGATTTAGGGGTACCACTGAAATCATGTTTATTATAATCTAATTCAGAGAGGAAGAGGAAAATGAAAGTAGATCAAATGTTTGACCTTGATTTAAGAAAGAGCTATGAGGCCAGTGAGCTTAGCCCACAAGCTTCAATCATCAAAACAACCATTAAGGTATCCAAAGCAGTATGTAAAACTCTTACCTGTATCTGTACCGGTTCTTGTTCCAATTGTAAATAATTCATAAGCGATTCGTAAGTCAGGGGTAGTGAAATAGGCTACCCCTACTTACATTATGGAGATTGCATGATAAAACCTAATATATACAATTGGCATGTAGCCCGGCTGACCGATCATTTTAGTTGTGGTGCAACTGTTGGTCAGCCGCTTACTATCCTGTTTATTGATACAGGCGTCGATAAATCCCACTCAGAGATCCAAGGTAATCTAGTTGAGGCAGAATGCAAGTCATTTGTACCTTATGAGCCTTGTCTAAGCGATTACGTCGGGCATGGTACACAAATGGTTAGCTCTGTTACCGGCAAATATATATTGAAGGGGATATGCCCTTTCGCTCGGGTTGTTGTCTACAAAATTACGGACAAAAAAGGAATAAGCAAGCTTGAATGGTTGTATAGAGCGCTGGAAGAGGGTATTGCTAAAGGATATCCAATTATCAACGTCAGCTATCGTACAGAATATGAGGTCGACTTATTCGAGTTCAATAGGTTTCAGGCTTTGGTTGACTGCGCCAATGCGCAAGGCATATGGGTAGTCTGTTCCGCAGGAAACGATGGACGCGATATTACGCAGGAGTACAGAGTACCTGCGAATTTAAAGGGAGTATACCCAATTGGATCAACTAATAAGAACGGGGATATCTCCGGGTTCAGCAATACGCTCAACGATCAATTTTTTGCGCCGAGTGGTGATGAGTATGAAATCAATTACAACAATGATTGGGTAATGGTTGCCAAATCGAGCTTCGACACAGAGGATTACTTATATGAAGTGCTGGGATTTGACAAAGCATACACAGTGGGTATCGGTACGAGTATTGCCAGCGCCTTATTCAGCGGAGTTGTTGCCTCCCTTAGCGGAGAGCTTATCGCGCAGGGGATGAATGCCGGACGCACAGAAATGGAGTGTCTGCTCCGTCAAGGCGCGAGACTGATTGATGTTCAGCGGAATTATTATGAAGTAAGCCTTGCCGGTTCAATTCGTGCTTTAAGACAGATGAGAGGTTGATTGCATGTTGGAGAACTTTGAAATCTCGGAAAATTACATGTACCGGAAAACGTTGCTTGGCATGGAGTATTATACGCAGATATTTGATCATGAACAACTAGATGATGATGAATACCTTGACAGACTTGTACGGTTCGTTCAGCAGCAGGGGTTGATAGATTCCATTTATGTCTCCAGCCCCTCGACCTACGCTGCACTGCAAAGCCTGGAACAAGGCAGAACATTGAAGTCCAAAAAAAAGCGGAATCTTATCCTAAGTCTAAGCAAGTTCATTTCGCGGGCAATTTGTAGACCAACACCGTTTGGACTGTTCGCGGGAGTAGGCATTTCCCGATTTGGAAAAACGGGAGGCGCCGGGGAACATGTCGTCTGGGCAACTCCGGATTATAGCCTAATTTACCGCTTAATAGGGCTTTTCCATGGGGATACGGATGTCCGCAATGAATTGAGACTGAGTGTAAATAACACCTCTTACATTGACCATCACAGGCTCGTCATCTCTTATCAGACTCTGTTTGCAGCAGATCAGGAGGAACGAAGCACTGAAAATATATCTATTCTCAAAACCCCGGTCATAGATTTCATCATGAAGATCCTTGATAAAGAGCAGCAGACTTTTCTGCAGCTTATGCAAGCTATAAAAGACGCCTTCGGCGTGGATGACACGATCAGCACAGATTTTTTGCAGCAATTGATAGAACAAGGCTTTTTGGTAAGTGAGATGATTCCCAATCCTCGGGATAGCGCTCCTCTGGCGCATCTGATACGTACACTAAAGCTGCTTGCTACTCCCAAGGCAGCATATTACTCAGATATTTTGGAGAGAGTTGGACAAGCCATTCAGGACATTACAGTTGCTGCGGTCAAACGCGAAGGCATTGAGGCTGTCCGAAAACTAGTCCAGCTTATCCTTCCCGATTATCAGGGCGACTTGGTCAAAATAGACGTAAGACTGAATCAGGTAAATGAAATTCTATTGTCGGACAGCGATAGGCAATCGTTGGCCCAAATAGCTTCAATATTGAGCATGCTTTCTACGTACAGGAAAGAGGATACACTTTCCGACTATCGTCAGCAATTTACTGAGAAGTACGGAGTATATGAAGAAGTGCCCTTATTGCAGTTGTTCAGTAAAACCTTGGGGCTCGGCAAACCTGAAGAGTACAAGAGCCACTACCAGAACGGAGATAAGTACAGGCACAAGGATGAAGGCAGGTTCCGACAGCTTAAGGCGCTAATTGCGGAGTGGCAGACCGAAGCGCTTGTCAATCATTCGGATATCGTGCTTGACGAGGTCAAAATCCAACAGCTGTCTGAATTGAGTCTGGAGAATGTCCATGTCTCGTTCGATTTGTATTATTCCTGCATGGAGAATGAGCAAGGTGAAGTTACGTTTTATTTAAACAACAGAGCCGGATCATTGGAAGCGTGTCAGAGCTTCGGAAGATTTGCCTACATGTTTGACAAGGATAGCCGTGATGAAATCTTCAATTTTGTCAGGAACCCGAAGGATCAGAAAGCAGGGGAGAGCGCCGCTGAAATCTCATTTTACCCATTCAGTCCCAAAATAACTAATATTATGACGGCAGGCCCGACACCAGACCAATCTATGGATATGGCCACGTTTCCCGAGAATCGGAAATTAGATGTTTCCCAGCTGCTGGTAGGGGTGGAGGATTCGGGATACTTTTATCTGAAGCACAGGGAAACAGGCGAACTGGTATTTCCCAAACTCAGCAGCATGTACAATACAGAGCTGGCGCCTTATCTGATCCGGTTTCTGAATGATATTAATCTGCAGTATCAGACCGGATGGTCCCATCTGGAGGAGTATCTCTATGATTCTTCTTTTACACCGAGAGTAACCTATAAAAATATCATCATCTGCCCCAAAAAATGGACATTATATGCGGATAAACAGCTCCAGAGCGAAGAACAGTTTCTGTCCTTTCTGGAGGATTGGATCATAAAGTATAACATTCCGCGATATGTATATTTGGTGGAGCTGGACAATAAGCTGTTGCTGGATTTGGATCGCCATCATCATCGAAAGCTTTTGCACAAAGAATATACCCGGAATCCGGAAGGCAAGGCGGCCGTTATTATGGAAACGGAGAAAGAATTGTTCGCTTCCGCTAACCGATATATGGAGGAGTGCGTATTTTTTTGCAAAAGCCCGATGTTTCAGTACTTGCCGATAGACAGATTGTCTGCACAGGCTACCGATAAAAGCTTAAATAAAGTGCTGAGTTCTTCGGTGAATGCCGTTTATTATCCAGGTTCGGATTGGATATCCCTGCAGGTATATTACAATCAGGAAATGCTAACCGATTTGCTGGGCAGTGCGTTTAAGACATTCATGGACAATAGCGCCGAGTACTTCATTGACCAGGTTTTTTTTGTCCAGTATGCAGATAAGGAGCCGCATATCAGGCTAAGGTGCAAAATGTCGGGAAGCGTAGAGCATCAGCGTTTCACGGCCTTGAACTATGTTTTTGATTTCCTGAATACTGTAACCTCGTCCGGATTGGTTAGTTCCTATTCGGTTGTTCCTTACCGGCCTGAAATTTTGCGGTATGGCGGCGCAGCCTTCATTGAACAAGCGGAGAGGTTATTTGCTATCGATTCTTATCTAGTTTCAGGCTATTATGCAGGCAAGAGGTCAATTAATGCAACCGATCAGATGTTATTTTGCTGTACCGGACTTTTTGAGGTTGTGAACTGCGCGTATCCGCTGGCAGAAGATCAATTGAAGGCTATGGCTGCGATTATTGATCCAAAGAAATTCAGACAGGAGTATCGGGAACACAAAGAAGCGCTATTCCAAAGAATTCAACAGACCCGTTCCATATCCTTGCCAGCAAGCGATACAGGCGACAGGTTGCGGCAATACGCTGCATATTTCACGGCTATCCGGGAAGCTGACGACAGAACCAATTATTACGATGATATTATGTTCAGCATCATGCACATGTTCTGCAACAGAGTGTTCGGCCTGGACCGGGAAAAGGAAGAGCTTGCCCTACACCTGTGCTACTACAGTTTGGAAGATTATTTACAGGTAAGCAAATACCATGTTGCTTATTGAGGAGGAGCTTATGGCGGTCAAACAAGTCCCGGGAAATTTATCTGAAATAGTCAGGCAAAGCGCAGAAATTTACAAAGATATAGATACTGTAACCCTGCTAATCAAGAAGCACGCCATGCATGATTACCCTGAAATGGAGCTGATATCATTGGCTTCAGGATATCCCGGGATCAGCCTTCTTCTGGATAAACTAGATGAAGTCTACCCGGGGGAAGGGTGGGATGCGCTTGCTTTCAAGTACAATCAGGAGATTGTGCGCTTAATCGGCAATATACCGTTCCATTCATTGTCACTGTATACCGGATTGGCAGGTGTTATTTATCTGTTCAACGAGTGTTCAAGAGGTTCAACAAGATATACGAATGTGCTCTCACAGACGCTGGATATGTTTCTTAGCAGCTATGGGGAATTCTATGAGGAGACAAGGGGGAAATTGGAAGACTCCTTGATTGAGGATAGCGACTTGGATTTGATTTCAGGATGGACGGGGATTGCAGCTGCATTAATGGAGGTTAAGGAACGCCAAGACAGATACGCTGGGAAGCTGGATGCGGTGCTCCTTAAGATCCTTCAACTGATTACGGATGCTGTAGGCAAGCTGAGACATTTCGGGGAACTTCCCGAACAGACCATTTACTATAATCTTGGCATGGCGCACGGAATTACAGGAGCCATTAATTTGCTGGCTGTTGCACATCTCCGCCGCTACCCGTTAACAGGATTGAGAGAAGTACTGGAAGTTGCCAAGACTTTTCTACTCGGAAATATCAGAGAGTGGAACGGCACCCTTGTCATACCTAATATGTTCACACCGGATGAATCCGCAGAGACTAGTCGGAATCCAGGTTATCACAGAGATGCATGGTGTTACGGCACACCGGGAGCTTCTGTGGCTATGTTCCGGCTGGGATTGGCCCTGGAGGACAAAGCGCTGCAGCAGCAGGCTCTGCAATTGTTCAATACCGTCTACTCCAGACCAGATTCGCTAAGAAAGGTAATTTCACCGACGATCTGTCACGGCTATGCAGGCTTGCTCCTGATTCAGCACCATTTCAGCCGTACGGCAGCCATACCGTTCAAGAATGATTTTTTGCATCGTATGTTATCATACCGGAATACTCAAGAGGCAGTACCCTTTACAGACCTTGAGGGAAGCGTTGATGATCCGTTATCTCTCGATAAAGTAGGGCTGCTCGATGGATGTGCAGGTGTATTGCTGACACTGCTGACCTGTGATAATGAGAACTTGAGTACATGGAAGCAGATGCTGGTATTTAGCTAAAAGGAGGAGACGGTAATGTTCATTTTATTAAAAGAAATTATTACAGTCATGGTGGGACTGATTACCGATTTTCTCTCTTTTCAACTGGATGCATATTTTTATATTTGGTTTCTGGTCCTGTTTATTTCAAGCTTGGCAGCGACCCTGGTTCAACGAAGCGAAGGGACTATTACCTACAGCACAGCCGAATGTGTCGGAATAAATGTGCTAGTTGTCGTATTATACCTAGTAATCGGTACAATTTTGGCCAGATACTTTGCAAGTTTTGAGGATCAGCAGATTGTTGCTGGAGATAAGATTATGCTGTATAAAATTTCTTTTATGCTTACATCCGCTGTAATTATAGTGGATATTATACTAGATAGGTTGAAGAGAGGGCGGAAATTCTCCTACTCTTTGGAGTTTCTTGCCGGAAGCGCCGTGTGCTTCTTACTGTTCCAATTAAGCAACCAAACGGACTGGATAGGAACCAAGCTGTCGCTCTCCTATATTGTCATGGTAGCGATAGCCGCAGGTGTCTATACAATGGCAATGAAGTTTTTGCTAGAATACGAAAATCACAAAGAGAAATAGGTGATTAAGCCATAATGGAATTGAATATGGAGAGCACGGCATATAAAAAGATTGGTGAAGAAAAACAAACGGCCCATTCCTTGCTGGAGTTAATCAAAATTGCGAGATGGCCCAAGCTTGCGCTTGCTTGGAGCATCGTATTTACACTGATTTCCGCCGCTTTTTCATTAGTATTGCCGATCATTACAGGCAAGCTTGTCGATAAGATCTCAGCTATGGAGCTGACGATCCAGACCGCAGCTGTGCTTATTTCGCTGTTTCTGGCCGGAGGGATTTTAAACGCCGTGTCTTCTCTGCTCCTCAGATATGTGGGGAGCAAGTTTTTTCAGGAACTGCGACTGAAAATTTGGGAAAAAATTATCCATTTGCCGGTTAATTATTTTGATAACAACGAGAACGGCAAAATCATCAGCAGAATGACGAACGACCTTGCTATTGTAAGTAATTTTCTGGCTATCACTCTGCCTTCTATTCTGGCTGATGTCCTGATGGTCACTGGTTGCATCATCATGTTATTTGTGTTGGATTGGAGATTAATGAGTGTACTCGTTGCTCTGATTCCTATAACGGCGCTACTAATCTATCCCATTGGAAGAAGGATGAATAGAGTAGCGATTGAGGCACAGGATGCAGCCGCAGATTTTTCCGGTGAGTTATCCAAAATTCTCTATAACATCAGATTCATTAAAGCGACGACGTCGGAAAAGCTTGAAATGAAATATACTCGGGAGATACTTGGACGTATCTTTCGCTTGAACATCAAAGAGGGAATATTGTCAGCTGTCATTGAGCCGATTGTAACAATTATCATCATGCTAGCTTTGGTAGGAATGTTTTGGTATGGAAGCGCCGGCATTGCCGCTGGACATATCACTACAGGTACTTTGGTATCCATGATCTTTTATTTGTTTACAATGGTTTCGCCTCTGACCCAGCTCAGCAGTTTTTTCTCGCAGTATCAGAAGGCCAAGGGAGCAAGTAAGGAAATTTATACTATATATAACCAGCAGGATGAGAAGCAAGAAAAGTTAGGCAGTGTGCCGGACATGAAAAGTCATGATCAGAATTCGGATATCCTGCATTTTGCCAATGTTTCTTTCTCGTACAACCAGGGCCAACCGGTATTATCCAACGTGGAGTTAACCTTCAGAGGCGGTACCACTACAGCGATCGTAGGGCCTTCCGGCTCGGGAAAAACAACAATATTTTCTTTAATAGAGAAATTTTACTCAGAATATAATGGAGAAATCTATTACAATAATGTATATTTGGATAAGATTAGGACGGAAGAATGGCGTCGCAAAATATCCTATGTTATGCAGGATAGTGACTTACTGGTAGGATCAGTGAGAGACAATCTGGTATATGGCCTAAACAGAGACGCGGATGACCATGAGATTTATGCGGCTCTTGATACAGTAGGCTTGAAGGAGGTAATTTATCAATTACCGGATGGTTTGGATACCTTTGTTGGAGAAAGGGGAGTCAAATTATCGGGGGGACAGAAGCAGCGAATCCAGATTGCCAGATGCTTGCTTTCAGACCATGAGATTCTGCTGTTTGATGAAGCTACCGCCAATCTGGATAGCGAGTCAGAGCAGCTTGTACATGATGTAATCAAGCTTCTCTCCAAGAATAAAATGACCATTGTTATCGCTCATCGTTTGTCAACCATCTACAAAGCGGACCAGATAATCTTTTTGGATAAAGGAGAAGTAACGGGGGTAGGCACGCATCACGAATTAATGAGTTGGCATGATAAATATCGTGATTATGTTCAATTCCAGCTTCCTACACAATTAAGTTAGGGAGGGGCGGTGGCGTTGTATCATCAATTGTCAACGTGGATCATTGATAAATACTTTCAAGACGAAGAATTGGAAGCGGAGAAGCGTGCTTATGTGCTTTATTATCTAGAGAACATACTGGCTGGCACAGAAAAAATACTTCTTGTATTGGTCAGTGCCTGTTTGCTCGGTGTATTAGCCGAAACGGCTGCGATGCTGCTTTCCTATACAGTGGTCCGGCGAAAGTCCTTTGGCTGGCATGCTCGCAAGTCGCATCATTGCACCTGGGTCAGTCTACTGACCTTTGTGTTTGTTCCCTGGCTCTTAAAGGAAGTAGAATGGAACCGCTTTTTTTTGGCGACGCTCTGTCTGCTTTCTATCATTCTGATTGCCAGATACGCTCCGGCCGATACGGAGTGCAATCCATTGGTAGATCCGAAGTTCAGAAGAGCATGCAGATTACAAGCTATCTTTTTAAGTATAGTGTTTGTTTTCGTGGCCATCGCACTAGATTTTTATCCTTGGTTAATATTCGGGCTGTTTCTTGAAGCAGTCGTCATCACACCAGTATTCTATTCCATAATGAGAAGGAGTTATGCCAATTATGAACAATATCAAGAATATTAAAGAACACAGAAACAACCATACCCAGAGACTCAAGGCTAAGCTACTGGAGCATATGAGTAAAAGAGGTGAAGGAGGAGGGATTTGTTTCGGGTTGTTCTATGAACCAGTCAACCCAAAAGTTTGGAAATTGAACAAAAAATGATTACATCCGGCATTTATTTTTTGCAATACACCAGCTATCTTGTAATATATCATATGGTCAGCGGCAATGGTCTAAGCGTTTTCCGTATGAATTATAAGCTGCTGCTGTTTTTAGTCATGTATTATTTTATCGGAATAACAGCTCTGAATAACTTCGGACTGATTGTTTACCTATTTCTATTTGTGCTACTGGCATTATACGGGTGGTTGACCGACAAATATGAATCCTTGTGGGTCATAGGCTTCTACGCCATCCTTACCATCTTTATTACGACACTGCTGGGTTATTTCATAACGGTAATCAGCTATGCGGTTCCTTATGAATATAAAAACAAATGGACGGCGCCCTTCCTAACCGCTTGTTCACCTCCGCTGATCTACTTGGCGCTCCGAAAGCTTGTGTCTTATTTGTTTCCTACTCCGGCGGTCAGGCTTTTGAAGCTATATCGGATTAAGCTTATCGTCGGAGCTTCTTTAATCTTAGTCTTGGGGATCATCGGACTCGGACTCATTATCTATTCGGAGTGTGAAAGCAACAATCCGTATCCAAGCAGATTAAAGATTGTGTTGATGCTGATCGGCTTGACCTCCATCTTCCTGATGACGATCAATTGGCTGTATCGCTTCCTGCGTGAACGTGAGCTAGAGAAGAACAAGACGGAACAATACCTGCAGCTGGAGGCTTATATTATGGAGATTGAAAAAATGTACGAAGACATCCGCGGCTTCAGACATGACTATACCAATATCCTGTTAATGCTGGACGAGGGGATCAGAACTGGGGATTTGTCGATGATCAAGCGGATATATGAGAGTTCTATCCAACCTACTGCTTCACAGTTGAACGGATATTCCTATAGTCTGGATAACCTGATTAATCTGGACGTGAGTGAGCTCAAGAGTATTATTACATCCAAGGTGCTGGTGGCAAAGAAGCGTGGAGTTGACGTAAAACTGGAAATTGATAGCGGTATCAGTGAAATGTATATGGATATTATAGACCTTTGCAGAGTAATCTCTTGTTTCCTGGACAATGCAATCGATGCGGCATTAGAGACCTGCAATCCGTCCATAAATATTGTACTGATCCATGAAGACGATATTCAGACGGTGACGATACGAAACTCTTATAATCATTCTGCACTTGACGGGATTAAGGTGAATGATCTCTACAAACGGAACTTTTCAACGAAAGCGGACAATCGGGGTCTTGGCTTGTACAATATAGCAAAGGTGCTGCGCAGCAACAAGTATGTAACTTTGGATACCAAAAAGGAACCGGATTTTTTCACGCAAACATTAATTATAAAGAGAGCGACATCATGAATATTTTTATCCTGGAAGATCAGTTTATCCAGCAGCGCATAATGGAAAAGATGGTCCGTAAAAGCTGCGAGGAACTTGGCATCTGCTGCAGCAATCTCATTGTCACCAGTAAGCCGGATCTCCTGCTTTTTGAATCTAAAGCTTGTGCGAATAACTTGTATTTCCTTGATATTGAAATCTCGGGTTGCCAGATGAAGGGACTGGAAGTTGCCCAAGAAATCAGAAAATATGATATGTATGGGCATATTGTCTTTGTAACTACCCACGGTCATCTGTCTCCGCTTACCTTCCAATACAAGGTAGCAGCTCTTGATTTCATTATCAAGGATGCTACTCAGGATGAAATGGAAAAAAAGGTAAGAGACGTTCTTGCTGTTGCCCATCAAAGAAAGCCTGTGTTGGATGTCGATGATTGGTTTATACTCGACAATAAATTTACGAAATTTCAAATTTCCTTCTCCAGCATTTATTACTTTGAAACAACCGGTGTTCCCCACAAAATCCGTCTGGTTTCCGAAAACAGAACTCTTGAGTTTTACGGCGATCTGAAAGATATTGAGGCTAAGGACCCCAGGTTGTTCCGGTGTCATCGGGCATTTATCGTAAACCTGATGAAGGTGGAATCTATAGATAAGAGCAAGAAGGAGATCATTTTTCAAACCAATCAGAATTCCGGAGAAGCAAGGCGCATTATTCCCGTTTCCCGCCAATTGTTGAAGCACCTCTTAGATAAGATGGGAGACCGGAGCCTCCTGAACAGACCTGTTTACGAATAGAATAGATATGGAGGGCATAGTCCTTCGGGAAGAAAAGGGGAGGAATATGGAACAAAGATTATCCGTTCAAGCAGAGGTGAAGGGCATTGATGCCACCAGTTTAAAATTAATTGCAGTATTAGCAATGCTAATTGATCATATTGGAGGGCTATTTTTTGCCGATTTTTTGGGCTTTCAGGTGGTAGGCAGAATTACATTGCCTATCATGGCTTTTTTTGTAGCCGAAGGATATATCCATACCAGAAGCTTCAAAAAATATACAATACGCCTTGCTCTAACCGGGCTAGCCAGTGTGGTGCCTTACGGATTGGTATTTAAAGATTGGTATACTTCGGGAAACATCATGCTAACGTTGTTGATGGGCCTACTGGCAATATGGTTCTATGACAACACGACCAATCCTGTACTTAAATACTTGGCGATTTCGGCTCTTTGCGTAGTCTCTTTTTTGGGAGACTGGAGTGTAATTGGAGTGTTACTGGTTCTAGCTTTCTATGTCGCTCGCAAACAACAGAAGATTTACAACGGATGGATTATTGCAATAATTGCGCTTATGTTCATTTTCGGAGTCATCATTATATGGGCTGTTCCCGATTCGCTCAGCATCATGGGCATCAGCGCCAGCACAATGAACGAATATCTTTATCCGTTTGCGATCGGCGGGGCCTGTATTTTTGCCCTCCCTCTGCTATCCCGATATAACGGAGAGAGGGGAAAAGGCTCACGAACCTTCTTCTATTTGTTTTATCCGCTGCATTTGCTCGCGCTTTATCTGCTGAAGTTGGCTATTGATTATTACATATAAGAAGGGCTGTCTAATAAGTAACTAAAATAAAAAAATTGGACGGGAAACGACATGTTTTCCGTCTATTTTTTTATATAGTGCGATCGGTATGAATGATAACTTGGCGGTGAAAGTCCGCCAATATACGCAAAAATACCTTGCTTGGCCTCGTCCCGGATTTCATAACGATTAAGGTGAATCAGTTCTTTCTTCAGTATGCTGTGGAAGGACTGAACTCAATACAAGCATTGTCGAACACGACCGTAAGTAAGTGGTAAAATAGGTGTGTGATAGCGGTCCCACGGACTCTTCATATGTGGATGAAGCAGGGAATATTTTGAAGGTTGAAGGAGGAGCAGCATGAAGATTATGCCTTTACAGAAACGTGGAATCTCCGATAGTCGGCTGGCTCTTGGTTGTATGCCTTTTGGTGGTGAATGGAGCCATGCGCCGTTTACGCAGGAGCATGTCGTTGAAGCAGAAAGAGCTGTAGAAGCTGCACGATCCATCGGGATTACGATGTTCGATCATGCGGATATCTATCGTATGGGGAAAGCGGAAGAGATTTTCGGCCGGATTTTAAAGGGACAGCCGGGCTTGCGTGAACAAATCGTAATTCAGTCCAAATGTGGCATTTTTCTGCCGGATGGTACGCTCCCGGGCCGTTTTGATTTCTCATATGCTCATATTATGGAGTCCGTGGATGGTATCCTGAAGCGCCTCGGTACGGAATATTTGGACATCCTGCTGCTGCATCGCCCCGATCCGCTGGTAGAGCCGGAAGAAGTAGCGAAAGCGTTCAGTGAGCTCAAGGCATCCGGCAAAGTAAGGCATTTTGGCGTCTCTAATATGAATGTAAGCCAAATTCGTTTTCTGGAGCGGAGCCTAACGGAGCCGTTGATCGCTAATCAGCTGGAAATGAGCCTGGCCCATCTGCATTTTGTAGATCAGACCGTACATGTGAACCAGCAGGCGGGGACGAATGTACATTTTGGCGAAGGTTTGCTGGAATATTGCCAAACCGAGGATATTCAGCTCCAAGCCTGGGGACCGCTGGCGCAGGGACGTTTTAGCGGAGGTTCTTTGGAAGGGGCGCCTGAGTATGTCGTTAAGACGGCAGAGCTGGTGCAAAAGCTGGCTTCTGAAAAGGAAACGACACGTGAAGCGATCGTTCTTGGCTGGCTTATGAAGCATCCAGCACGGATTCAGCCTGTCATTGGCAGCGCCAATCCTGAACGAATCCAAGCATGTCAGGATGCGGAACGCCAGAGCGAGCTGATGACCCGCGAGGAATGGTATCAATTGTACGTCAGTGCGCGCGGACAAGCCTTGCCGTAACTCGTTTAATAAACCCTCCCCTCGTCTCATTAACAGACGAGGGGAGGGTTTATTTACATGGATGCATCTCATATTGCCTCAGTAGCTATTCCTCTTCGTAGCGTGCAAGGGCCTTGGCGGTTGTTTCCTTCATTCGTGAGATCAGCCGTGAGCCTTGGACGACCTTGACACGTTTGCCAAGGAAACGGATTTTGGATAGCATATATTCACATTCGTCTGCCTGGAAGGTGAGTGTAATACGATAGGTATCTGCTTCCTGAACATATTCGACCTCTTTTTCAAAGCAGGAAAAAGCATATAAAATACGAGACATTTCACCGTTATATACAGGAACAATTTCGATGATGCCCTGTTCCTTGCGCGACTCCAGTATACCGAGTATACGTTGGGTGAATTTATCGGCCTCTTCGGGTAGAAGCTCATCTTCCGTGATGTTCACGATATTAGATAGCTTGGTAGACATGAGCGCGCGGTGTCTGCGATTATACCACAGGAGGCTCCATTCTTTTTTGACCATGGAAAACTCCAGCTTATATGGAAAACCGGACATTCGCTCATGCAAGCGTCCGTTGCGCAGTTTGTAGGTCACACAGATGCCAGAACGGGATCGCAGAATGGAACGCAATTCACGCAAGAGTGGATGGTATACCGAGACAGCAGGGATACCTGCTTTTTCCCGCAAACTTCCATCGGCCTCCAGCGGCTCGTCGTCTGCAAGTAATTGCCGAAGCTTATCAAGTGTAGCCGGGGTAAAAGCCTCTGTCGCTGCCGAGTCTGCAAGCATAGATTTGAGCCAAATTCTTTCCTGTGATGTGGTAGCAAAAGCGCCCGATTCATCCAGCCGTGAGACGATCTGGTAGTTAAATATTTTCTCGAACAGGCTCATAATAGGCTTGCAGCTCCTTCCATTCCTGTCTGAATTCCTTCCGTAGCCGCTGAGGCTCCAATACCTCACAGCTTGATCCGAAGCTGCGAATCCACGGTTTAATCTCAGTGATTCCATTCACTGTGATTTCATAGATAAAGGATTCACTTTCCTCCTCCGCGATCGTACCCCATTGTCCCTGTGACAGCACACGTTCCCGAATAAAGTTGCGCTTCGCGCCCTCAGGATTGAAAAAACGTACCCGCACCTTCACAGGACGACCCGTATCAACAAGCCAGCTGTACCGCATTTTTTCTTCCAACACCGCTAGCAGATCGGCATGAAACTGCTCTGGTACAGGCTTGCCCTCCACCAATTGAGTCATGCCCTCCATACGAAACTTCATGATTCCTTTACCGCCTACATGACCCAGAATATACCAACGTCCATATTGATGATCATAGATGACTTGTAGGGGCAGAATGGTGTGTTCACGGCCGTCGGTCTCTTTTTCAAACAGCGGGTTTGTGTTTTGTGACCCGTACATGCTTCGTTTGGATGTCGAAAAATATAAAAAAGTTACACAGCGGCGTTGCCGAATGGCGTGTAGAAGCGGATGAATATGGGCTTCGTCCAGAATGCGTGAATAATAGTGGTATTTATATAAAAAAGGTTCGGCCATCTCCCGATCTCCGAGCTGACGGCGCATGGCTTTTTTAAGATGATCTCGCAGCAGATATCCCTGTACAGAGGGGAGCTGGGTGTTGGCCATAATGTCTACAAAATCATATAAGTCCAGCAGCTCCTCGTCCGTCAGTTCTGTCACCAGATCGTTGCGGACAGCATAGCGGTAAGGTCTGCCGCCGGGTTCCTTGCGAACGACGCCGACTTCAACCAGATATTTCAGATCGGAACGAATCGTTTTCTCATCCGGTAGTGAACTGTCGGAAGGCAGCCCGTTGCAGCAAGCATCCAATAGTTCCATGGTGGTCATAGGCTGTGACTGTAGCGCTGTCAGCAGAAGGGATAAGCGGACGCTTTCCGATTCCTTGAGCGATTTGGCCCGAAACAGAAATAACAATAATGGATCAGCCGATTCGTAATAATTAAAGCGCAGCATCTCATTAAAATCATGTCCGTGTTCCGCAGGCAACTGCTGTTGTACCGATTGGACAATTTCCTTGAGACGCCGGATTGTTTTATCAAAGGTATGTACCGAAATGCCCAGTCTATCTGCGAATTGCTGCCGATTATAGGCGCCGCTTGTTAATGTGAGCATACGCAGGAATTGAATTTCTTTATCAAAACTTTCTCTCGCCATGATGCATTCCCCGTTTCTGTTGCCGTTCTCCGAAAGCAAGTATCCCTTTATTCTAACAGGGAAGGGATGCAGGAAAAAGGGAAATTATTCATCTTTGTAATACTTTCACCATGTTCACGACTTCCAAAATAAAGCATCATAGGAGTATAAGATAGCACGATGAAATAAGAAGCAATACATAACAGAAGGGTGATGCAACATGTTTGGACGACGCAAAAATGAAGTGTTATATCCATGGGTAGGTAAGCTTTCGATTTATGAAACGATTAAGCAGGGACTGGACCCTCAGGGCAGGCTTACGGATGATCATTTACCAGATGATGAAGAATATTGGGCAGGTCACACGATGCGTTGGGTGGCAGGAGGATTGGATGGAGCATTTGGGCATCATGGCGCTGTCGGAGATGGAGAGACTGACAAAATTAAGGATCTGGCGCAGTTGTTGTCCAGACAATGCCGCAAGCCAGGGATGAAGACGAGACGTGAGACGTATGTACGCTTGATGGAGGAAAATGCGCTCAGCCTGATTGATCCGCTGCTAGATGCGGTGCGCGAGCATCCAGCAATTCAGCCGGATCGATTGTATGAGGAAGCACGTTGGCTGGCTGAACACGGAGCACATCGCAATGTGGTGAAGGTCGGTATTGCGCTGCTTGGATTACTGGAGACGGATCAGCACCACGAACTTATTTTAACACTAGCCAAGCATGATGAATTCACGCTATATGCAGCTGTAGCTATCCGTAATATTTCGGAGCAGGCCAACGAACAATTGTATAATTTAGCCTCACAGGTACATGGCTGGGGACGTATTCACGTAGTAGAACGGCTGGAGCCTGCGCGGCAGGAAATACGTGACTGGTTATTAAGGGAAGGATTCCGCAACAATGTCATGTATGAGTATCTTGCTTATGAGTGTGCTCATAAAGGCGAACTGCATACAGCCATCGCTGTACCGCACATTGATCAGGAGTTGTTTGACGGGGCGGGTGATATTCTATCGGCTTTGCTGGCAGCAGGCGGACCTGCGGAAAGTATAGACGATTATGAGCATGCCACTATGGTCATAGGCAACTACCTTCGCCATGCTAAGACCATGTGTACGACTGTGAAGCATTTTACGATCATCATGGATATTGCGGATTTTCTCGATGAAGAAGACGATTCATGGGAGGCACGTTATGAGCATGAATGGACGCCGGAATTACGTAAACGTTACGCGTCAATATGCCAGCAGATGATGGACGATCCGCAGTGGGTGAAGCCGGTAGAGCAGGAACTGCAGTATGCAGATTCACCGCATCTCCACTGCGCCATTCGCGTAGCTCGAATGCTAGCACTAGATGTATGGCCCGTGCTATTTGATCAATTAAGTAAATATCCAGTCAAGCCTAATCTATACTTTGAACTCATCAAGACAGAGGATGAACAGCGGGCTCGTAAGCTGGTGGCTTTTGCAGAAAAGCACTTGCCTCTGGAAGAAATTGCTTCTGGTCCTGCTGATGTGCCGGGCTTTGGACCGGAGTATGAAGCGCATCAATGTCTGGGTATTTTGCTTCAGCTATTGTCTTCTTACGAAGGAATGGGACAAGAGCTAGTTGCTGCCGGACTTTGGAGTCCGGTGATCTCCAATCGTCATGCAGCACTTCATGTACTCAAGGAATGGCCTTCTGAGATGTGGGGAGAGGAAACGACAGAGCGTCTTCGCCGCTTATCGATAGATGAAACGGAGGAGTCGATTAGAGAACAGATTCGGGAAATACTTTAATGATAAGGGAGGGAACAACATGACGGATATGAAGCATGGGCAGGGTTTCATTCAACCGGAAATGCGTGAGACGATTTTGCGTGAGCTGCGCGCGTTGGAGCAAGCGGAGCAGGTGCGCATTGTATACGCCTGTGAATCAGGTAGTCGGGCGTGGGGGTTTCCTTCACAGGACAGTGACTATGATGTACGATTTATCTATGTAAGACCCATAGAATGGTATTTATCTATTTTTGATAAGCGGGATGTGATTGAACGGCCAATCAGCGATTTGCTGGATATAAACGGCTGGGATTTAAAAAAGGCGCTCCAATTGTTTCGCAAATCCAATCCGCCTTTGCTGGAATGGCTGCAATCTCCGATTTCCTATCTGGAGCAATATGCAGTGGCTGATCAGATTCGTGCGATCTCGCCGTTAACCTTCTCTCCGAAGTCCTGCATGTACCATTATCTGAATATGGCGCGGGGAAATTATCGGGATTATTTGCAGGGAGAACAGGTGAAGATTAAAAAGTATTTTTACGTGCTGCGCCCGTTGCTGGCCTGTAGCTGGATTGAACGTCACAACAGCATGCCTCCAATGGAATTCGTAGAATTGCTAGAGGAACTCATTCCGGCACATACCGAACTTTATCAGGTGATCGAACATTTGCTTGATCATAAAAAAGCGGGCGAGGAGCTGGATGTGGAGCCACAGCTTTCGGTGGTGAATGATTTTATCCAGCAGCAAATTGCTTATTTTGAACAAAAGGCGCCCTTGCTTCAGCATATGGAGAGTGGACGTGATCAGCAGTTGGATGATATGTTCCGCGCTGCGGTGAATGAAGTATGGAAAGTATAAGCTGGGAAGGAGAAGTAGAGTATGCACATCACGCTAAAAGCAACCGGAAACAATGCTGGGATGATTTCGCACTTGCTTGCCAAAAATCCCTACAATACGTATGATCGCACGGAAAAGGGTGCGCGTGTACGCATGGTGTACACCGTGTTTACCGAGGAAGAGGCAGAAATCGTCATTCAGGCTTCGCCAGATTCGATAGATTTGGTCAAAAACAGTCCAGATAGCTATGATATTACACAATATATTAATGACCGGGAGTTTGTAACCAGCAGCTTATTTTGCACCTATATTCGTGGCTCGCTTGGTACGGCACTGAACGGCAAACCCAAAGAAGAGTATGCAGAATGGGTGACGCATCCTTTCGCGCTGGAGTTATCGTTTGGGCCTGTTGCTTCGGATTTACCGGATTCTGTGGTGGAGGGACTATTTGCTCCGCTGGGCTATCAAGTGGACATAGAACGAGGGGAAGCAGACTATTCTTTTCAGCTGAAAAATCGAAGCACTGTCAGATATGTCACGTTAAGTGGCCATCAGACGGTGCAGTATGCGCTACGTCAGTTATTGCTGTTGATTCCGGTGTTGGATAACTATAAGCACTACTATATCAGTGAAGAAGAGTTTGACAAGCTGAGACGTTACGGTGAAGGCTGGCTGTCAGCGCATCCGCTACGCGAGCTTATCATTCGACGCACGCTTCGTTTTACCAATCTGATTGAGCAATTTGAGCAATCTGATTGTGATGAAATAGGTATTAAAAAACATATTGAAAAGGATACTGTCCAAGCTCAAAAGGATAAGCACGAACAGATTCAACAGCCAGAACAGCCACATGAGGAAGGGAAGCAACAGCCTACAGTACGGCTAAATGAGCTGCGGTATCAAGCTATTATGGACGTAATTCGCAAGCTGCCTCGCAGACAGAAAATCGTAGATTTGGGTTCAGGGGAAGGGAAGCTATCGGCTCGGATGGCCCGAATGACGGGCGTTGAAGAGATTTGGGCGGTGGAGCCGTCTGCGTATGCACAGTTGAGAGCCGTGGAGCGTTTTAACAAGCTGGAAAGGCATGCCGATGCGATCAGTCCTACACCCATGATGGGCTCTCTCTTTTATTATGATGAACAATTGCGGGGAAAAGATGTGATGATCCTATGTGAGGTCATTGAGCATGTGGATGAGCATCGTCTGAACCGGGTGATGAAGACGATTGTAACGGAGTATCAGCCGGGCGTGCTGATCGTGACGACTCCCAATCGTGAATATAATGAAGTGTATCGTATGAATCAGCAAGAGATGCGGCATGGCGATCACCGTTTTGAATGGAGTAGAAGCGAGTTTCAGGAACGATGTGAGCAGTGGATTGTGGAAGCTCCTTATTCGGTAGCGCTGAAGGGGATCGGAGAAGAGGTCGAAGGCTTTGGACAACCGACCCAAATGGCTATATTTACGCGCAGAAAGGAGCAGAAGGAAGCATGAGCAATTCATCCAAACGTACGATTCATTTACCGCATGCTGGACTGGTTGTGTTGGTGGGGGCCTCCAACAGTGGGAAAACCACATTATTAGACAAGCTGGTGAGCGAAGGGATTCTGCTGGAGACAGAAGTGGTATCCTCGGATCATTTTCGCAAGCTGGTCGGAGATACGGAATTTATAGACTGGAGTGGACTTCCAAGACTGGAATCGGACGTACTGTTCTATGAGTATCAGCAAATGTCAGCCAAGGCGTTTGAGGCGATGGATACGATTCTGGCTATGCGATGTCGCTTGAATAAGCTGACGGTTGTGGATGCCACCCATTTGTATGCTGAGGACCGTCAAAAATATGTACAGTTGGCAGCCAAGGCGCATGTTCCTGTAATGGCTTTGGTACTGGATGTATCCGAAGCTGTGCTGCTGGAACGTGATTTAGGCAGGGAGCATCCGCGTGGCCGCCAACGGGTCAAGCAGCAGGCACAGCTGTTAAAGCGGAACCTGCGTGGGATCCGTGAGGAAGGCTTTAACGCTTGCTATATCCTTAAGGATATAGAAGAAATGAATTTTGTTCGCCGTGCGCAGCCACTGTTTCATGAGATTGGCTCAGGTATTGACATCATTGGTGATATCCATGGGTGCTACCGTGAGATGCTGGAAGTGATAGAGCGGCTAGGATATACGGAAGATACGGAAGGACTATACCATCATCCAGATGGCAGAAGACTGGTATCTGTCGGGGATGTGATGAGCCGTGGCCCCAAATCGTTACAAGCGGTGCAGTTCTGGAAAAAGCACGTGGATGCTGGACTAGCGTATATGATTGACAGCAATCATGGCTGGAAAATCGGCCGTTACCTTGATGGAAGAAAGGTGACTCTCAGTCATGGGGATGAACGATTTGCAGAGGAACTGGCCCAGTATGAACAAAAAGCGGGCAAGGCAGCGGCGGAACAGCTTAGAAGCGAGTTAAGGGATTTTCTGCTACATGCACCCTCACATCTTATTTTTGGCAGGAATGGATTGCGACACGTGGTCGTGGCTCATGCGGGGATTAAGGATCATTTTATCGGCAAACAGTCGGCACGTATTTCTGATTATTGCCGTTATGGAGATACGGAAGGACAGGATGCAGACGGAAAACCAATCCGCAAAGATTGGTTCGTAGACCATGAATCGGGAGAAATAGTAGTATGGGGACATGATCCTAGACCGCAGCCTACCCTTGTGAATCAGACGGTGAATATTGATCAGGGTGTGGTATTTGGCGGTATGCTGACCGCTTATCGTTTTCCGGAAAAGGAATTTGTCAGCGTTCCGGCACATGAGAATTATGCGAATGATCCCGATAGCCCACTTGTCCGGTGGCAGAGAAAACGGTTTTCCCCGCCGAATTTACGCAAGCTCATCGCTGGTTACAGTGTACTGACGGAATCGTATGGCGAAGTGCGCGTTCAAGGAGAATCGGTCAAAACCGCTATAGATGCCGTGTCACATGTGACAGTACCGATAGAGGAACTGGTGTATATTCCACCGACCATGAGTCCTGCTCCAGCGGTGTCTGCAGAGGAAGGTTATCTGGAGCATCCGCGTGAAGCGCTGGCTTATTATCGCGGGCAAGGGGTACAAACGATGGTGGCTGAGAAAAAACATATGGGTAGCCGGGCTATTTTGCTATTATTCAAAAACGAACAGGCCGCTGTCGAGTATGTAGGCTACCCGACATTGGGCACGATCTACAGTCGGAGCGGGAGAGCTTTCTTTGAACAAAGCCTTGGGAAGCAAGTGCTGGAAAAGCTGAATGTGGATCTACGGACTGCCGGATATTTTGAACGGAACCAGACGGATTTTGTGTTGCTGGATGCGGAAATTGTACCGTGGAATCTCAAGGCTCGGGAATTGATTGCTGCACAGTATGCGCATGTGGGTGAAGCAGCTCTGCTGGATCGCAGTAAGCTGGTAGACAAGCTGAAGCAGGCGAAGGTTGCGGGCCGAGAGGTTGGAGACTGGTTGGAGGAAATGGAACAGAAGTACGCGAATGCCGTGACGTTTCAAGAGGCTTTTCAAAAATATTGCTGGGATGTGGACGGTCTGGATGAGATTCGTATCGCACCGTTTCATACGCTGGCACACAGCGGAAAGACTTTTTTCGACCATTCTCATATTTGGCATATGGAGCAAAACCGGGAGCTGGCTGGGCTGTCTTCCCTGTTTATGGAGACAGAGTATCGCGTGATCACGGACGAAGCAAGCGAGGAAGAGGTCATTCGTTGGTGGAACGAGATGACAGAGGATGGTCATGAGGGGATTGTGATCAAGCCGGAACGCTTTTTGATGAAAAATCGGGACAAGATGATTCAGCCTGCAATCAAGGTGAGAGGCCGGAAGTATTTGCACATCATTTACGGTATGGATTATCTTGCCCCTGAGAATTTAAAGCGTCTGAAGCAGCGTCGAACGAACAAAAAGGAGCGTCATGCCCTGATGGAAGGAGCGCTTGGTATGGAAGGCGTGGAACGTTTTGTCCGCAAGGATACGGTAGATCGTATTCATGAATGCGTCCTTGCCGCACTATCTCTGGAATCAGAGCCGATTGATCCAAGATTGTAGTTTGCGAGGGAGGGATTGAGATGGAAAGGGGTACACCGTTAATTGATATTGGTGTGAACTTGATGCATCGTTCGTTTCATGCAGATCGGGAACAGGTGGTAGAGAGAGCCGCGGCTGTAGGGATTTCACCGCTGATTATTACCGGGACCAGTGTCCGCAGCAGTCGGGAAGCTTCTCAGTATGCAGCGCGTTATCCGGGCAAGCTGTATGCGACAGCTGGCGTGCATCCCCATGATGCCAAAGACTGCAGTGCAGACACGATTCAGCAGCTCCGCCAGTTGGCGGGTCAGCCGCAGGTCGTATCCATAGGGGAATGCGGATTGGACTATAACCGTGATTTTTCGCCACGTGATGTGCAGCGCCGATGGTTTGGCGAGCAAATCCAACTGGCGGGTGAGCTGAAAATGCCGTTATTTCTGCATGAACGAGATGCACATGAGGACTTTGTCGCTATGCTTCGGGAGTATCAAGGGCTTGTCGATAAAGCGGTAGTGCATTGTTTTACCGGCACGGAACAGGAATTGCGTACGTATGTAGAAATGGGACTGTATATCGGAATCACCGGCTGGATTTGCGACGAACGGCGGGGGAAGCATCTGCGTGAACTGGTCAGAGATATTCCCTTGGACCGTCTGATGATTGAAACGGATGCTCCATTTTTGACCCCGCGTAATTTGCCTGTGAAGCCTAAAGAAGGGCGTAATGAGCCCATGTATCTCGCTCACATTGCTGCTACGATAGCCGAATGTACAGGTCGAAGCATGATGGAGATCGAAATCGCGACGACGGAAACGGCTAAACGTTTCTTCGGATTATAGGATTGTCAAAGCCATAGATGTGGTATATATTATAGTGAATTAAAAAGCATTGTCGGGAGCTTGAGAAAGTCAGGCTGAGAGGGTGGCCCTTGCCACTGACCGTGAAATCTGATCTGGGTAATGCCAGCGTAGAGAAACCAAGAACACTATACAGGAATGCCGCTTTTTTTTGCGGTTGTCGATAGATTCAATGTATGTCCTAGCATTTTACCTTGATCCTGACTTGGCTGGGTATCAGTGTAGTAGTTTAGACTACTGGTTATATAAGGCATATCGACGAATGATGTTTTGTATGGTGCTTCACCTTTTACTGCGCATAAAGCTTGCCTGGAGATTCAGCTCCAGACAAGCTTTTTTTCATGGCCAAGAGGCCAACTATAAGGAAAAAGGGGAGCACGCAATAATGAATACTGCTGTAAGAGCGTCCAAAGGGTTGAAACTGACGGATATTTTGGTCACGATTGTGATCGCTGTTGTGTTCGGGTTGATCTACAAAATATGGGGACCTGCCTATGATTTGATGAAACCATTGGGTCTACACGCCGAGCAACTGATGTATGGCATGTGGTTTATGGCAGGTACGTTTGCTTATCTCATCATTCGCAAGCCGGGTGTTGCGATTTTGGCAGAGGTGGCAGCGGCAACGGTCAGTGCTTTTTTGGGAAGCGAATGGGGTATGTCCACCTTGTACTATGGCCTGCTGCAAGGCTTGGGAGCGGAGCTGTTTTTTGCGGCTTTTCTGTATCGGAACGCAAACCTGTGGGTTGCTTCGCTAGCTGCGGCTGGGGCGGCTGTCACTTCTCTGATTTTAGACTTCAGCTACGGGTATATTGATCAGCTATCGACTTGGAACTATGTTTTGTATATTGGATTTCGGATGATTGGCAGTATTGTGATTGCCGGGGTATTCGCGTTCTATCTGGCTAAGGCATTGGAGGTAACCGGAGTCACGCGAAGTTTGAGGCCTGCAACGGAACAAGATTATAAGGGGCTGGATTGATGAGCCGGGCAACCGAAGATGTGGTGGCTTCGATCACCCGGCTACGGTTGAAATTCCCCGGTGAGCAAGAGCTGCTTTTTCACAATATGTCTTTGTCTGTCCGCAAGGGGGAAAAGCTGCTGCTACTGGGACCGAGTGGATGCGGTAAATCAACACTGCTCCAAGTGTTAAGCGGTCTGATTCCACGCACGATAGAAGTGCCTATGAAATGCGATGCTGCTGTAATCCCAAGTGTCTCAGGTATTGTATTTCAAGATCCTGATACGCAGTTCTGTATGTCATATGCAGATGAGGAACTGGCTTTTGTGTTGGAAAATAATCAGGTTCCCCGGGAGCAGATGCGATCCCGTATTCGCGAGCTGCTGATACAGGTGGGTCTATCGACGGATGATATACATATGCCCATTGGCAGCATGTCACAGGGAATGAAGCAGCGGCTGGCGATTGCGTCTGTGCTGGCTATGGAGCCAGAAGTGCTTTTTCTGGATGAGCCCACGGCTTTGTTGGACGAGGAAGGCACTACACAGGTGTGGGATACCATTCGCAACATTTCGGTAGACCAGACACTGGTGATTGTGGAGCATAAAATTAATGAAATTGTCCATGATGTGGATCGGATTGTGGTGCTTTCTGCTCAAGGGGAGATCATTGCAGATGGAAGGGCCCAAGAAGTATTTCATGTGCACCGGCAGGCATTGTCCGAGTACGGCGTGTGGTATCCGGGAGTATGGAATGAAGCGTCTTCGCCACGTTGGAGTGAAGCAGTGACGCAACAGAATGGTGCGGGGACTGATGTGCTGGAGCTGGAACATTTTAGCGGCCTCCGCGGTTTAAGTTCAGTGATTTATGTGGAGCATGCGCAGGTGAAGCCTGGCGACTGGATTGGCGTGGTTGGTGAAAACGGGGCTGGCAAAAGCTCGCTACTGCTCTCCATGATGCGCTTACTTCGCACACAGGGACGTTATAGCGTGCGCGGAATTGAGGCAGGCAGTACAGAACAACTGGCAGAGCGTATCGGGTTCGCGTTTCAAAATCCCGAGCTGCAATTTGTAGCGCATACCGTACGAAAGGAACTAGAGTATTCGTTACCCAAGAGCTTGTATACCGTTGAACAGTGCCGGGAACGGGTCGATCGGATGCTCGTACAGTTCGGACTGGAGCGGCTGGACGAGCGGCATCCGTATCAGCTTTCGTTAGGCCAAAAAAGGCGGTTGAGTATTGCTACGGCTATGATTCGTGAGCCGGAAGTGCTGCTGCTCGATGAACCGACCTTTGGGCAGGATGCGCGTAATACCTTTGTCATGCTGGATATGTTGGAGCAGCTGAGAGCGGCAGGCACGGCCATTGTGATGGTCACCCATGACCCGGAAATTGTCCGTCGATATTGTACCGATACATGGCGGATTCAGAAAGGGGAACTACAGTATGAACCTGTCCTTTCCCCATCATAAAACATGGCTGCATCGCGTGAATCCGGGCCTAAAGCTCGTGATGTTTTCCATCCTGTTTGTGGTCGTTATAGTCATTCATGATCCGAATGTCATGTTTAATGTTGCGTGTGCTATGCTGTTGCTGCTTGTCTGGTCAGGCCATCCATGGAAGAGGCTGCTGCTATACGGGTCTCCCTTTATATTGGTGTTTATTTCAACTTCAACGGGTATGATGATGTTCGGCAAAGGGGTGACGACCTGGTGGACATGGGGTTTGATCCATGTGACGCAGGAAAGCTTTTACCGAGGCATGCATCTGGGCTTTCGTGCGCTGAGTATGGCTGCGGTAGGTTTGTTGTTTGGTTTAACGACTCGTCCAGTGGACCTTTTTTATTCACTGATGCAGCAATGGAAGCTCCCTCCGAAGTATGCATACAGCTTTTTGGCAGCCATGCGGTTGATGCCTATGATGGTGGAGGAATTCCAGGCATTGAGACAAGCCCACCGTATTCGAGGTTTACATCAGCATGTGTCCAAATGGAATATGTATGCCACGCTTCGCAGGTATGCGATTCCGCTACTCGCTCAAAGTATTCGGCGTGCCCAGCGCATTGCTATTGCTATGGAAGCCAAGGGTTTTACCAATGAAACCAAGCGAACGTATTATTATGCGATCGGCTATTCGGCTATAGATATTGTATTCATATTCTATTTTGTCGTCATGCTTACGCTGGCTTGGGGACTTGGGATTTGCTTTCCTTATGTAGGGGTGTGGGATGTACGTTAATTGTTGTCAAAAGGCTTTGCCCGTTTTCTGCTCTGTGGTATATTAATGCAATGGGAATTGACGGCTCGTACAGACCCGCCTGGGCTGGCGGGCTTATTACATTTTCCCTGAGAAATGGATCATCAGGAGGCCAGGTTTCATGATTACGCTGCATCAGGTAAACAAGCATTATACCACCTCAAGCGGCCAATTTCATGCGGTTCAATCCGTGTCCCTTCAAGTGGAGGAGGGGGAAATCCACGGTATTATAGGTGCCAGCGGTGCCGGTAAGTCTACCTTGCTCCGGTTGATGAATGTATTGGAAAGGCCGGATGAGGGAAATGTGGTTGTGAACGGGGAAGATCTGACTCGCATGCCGGAAAAACGTCTCCGTGAAGCGCGGCGATCCATAGGGATGATTTTTCAGCATTATCATCTTGTTCACAATCGGACGGTCAGTGGAAATGTAGCAATGCCGTTGGAGCTGGCAGGTGTCGCGAAAAAAGAGAGAGCAGAACGTGTGCGCGAATGCCTGCAATTCGTCGGTTTAGCTGATAGAGCAGAACAGTATCCGGCACAATTGAGCGGAGGCCAAAAGCAACGTGTAGCGATAGCCAGAGCGCTGGCGAATCGACCTGCGGTGCTGCTGTGTGATGAGCCGACCTCGGCGCTTGATCCGCAGACGACCGCGGATATTCTGGGCGTGTTACGGGAGATCAACCGTGAACTGGGAGTTACCATTGTAATTGTAACGCACGATATGGACGTGGTACGCAACATTTGTACCCATGTATCAGAAATGCGGGATGGACAGCTGCTTTCCACGCAACGTGTAGCTGACGCTGCGGTAGGTTCAACAGCGAAAGCAGGTGAAGCTGATGAATGAAATGCTGAACATCATTGCGCAATATCAGTCTGAGATATGGAAAGCCATCGGAGAGACGTTTATTATGGTGGGGATTTCTATCGCAGCAGCTGTACTGTTAGGGCTTCCGGCAGGAACGATTTTGTATTTGTGCGGCAAAGGGCAAAAATATGAAAATCGACTGCTGTTCACCCTATTGAACAGTGTGGTCAATGTCATTCGCTCGTTCCCGTTTTTGCTGCTCGTCGTGTTTATGATTCCATTTACACGTCTGGTCGTAGGGACGGCGCTGGGTACGATGGCTGCTACGGTTCCCTTGTCAGTGGTGGCCATCGCCTATTATTCGAGGCTGGTGGAGCAATCATTGCTTGAGGTGCCGAAGGGTGTAATTGAAGCCGCTACTTCTATGGGGGCATCCACTCTTCAGCTTATCTTCAAATTTCTGTACGTGGAAGCTCGTTCTGGGCTTGTACTGGGTTTGACCACGTCCACCATTAGCTTCATCTCCTACTCCACGGTGATGGGCATTGTGGGCGGTGGCGGGGTAGGCGATTTTGCCATCCGCTACGGTTACCAGCGTTTTGAAACAGGCTTGATGGCGTTCACCATCGTCGTCATGATTATTTTCGTACAAACGATCCAGTTCACTGGAAGCACCATATCCCGCCGGATCGACAAGCGGTAAATGGTTTATGAATCTCTTCATTAACACTTGCACCGCCCACTATGGGAAATAAAAATGACTTTACAGTGCCTCCAAAGCGGAGCGGGCAGAATTGTTCTGGAGAAGCGTCAGCGATCGGAAGAACAATCTGCACGCGAAGCGGCTATGCTGTAACTCATTTTTATCTTCCCGATCACAACTAATTTTGGAGGTTCCACATCGAATGAGTCGGAAAAACAACATGAAAACGAACTTGAAATTACTTACACTATTTGCTGTCGTTATGCTACTGGTTGCCGGATGCGGTGGTCAAAAGCAGGCTACACAAGAAACACAGTCTAAAGAAGCGACTTCCCAAAAAGAAGTGACCCTGAAAATAGCGACGCTCATCCCACCGATGACAGATGTGCTGGATATCGTGAAGCCGCTGCTTAAACAGGACGGAGTCAATCTGGAAATCGTCGTGCTTTCAGACAATATCCAACCGAACAACGCATTGGCAAGCCATGAAGTGGATGCTAACTTCTTTCAGCATGCTCCTTTTATGCAACAATATAATGAAAGCAACAAGTCTGATTTGGTAGCGATAAAACCAATTTACAACGCCATTTATGGTGCGTACTCCAAAAAATACAAGAACGTTAAAGACCTGCCCGAAGGTGCGACTATTGCCATTGCCAATGACCCGGCCAATACAGGACGTTCTTTGGTAATGATGGAGCAAAACGGTTTGATCAAGCTTAAAGAAGGCGTAGGCTATAATGCTACACAGGCTGATATTATTGAGAATAAGAAAAAGTTTGTGTTTAAAGAAGTGGATTTGTTGATGCTGGCGCGCTCACTGGATGATGTGGACATGGCTGCCATGTATCCCGCATATGCCAAGCCGCTCGGTCTGACACCGAAGAAGGACGCGCTGATTACCGAAAAAGACGATACGCACTTTGCCATTAATCTGGTAGCGCGTAAGGATAATGCAGATTCCGATGCCATTCAAAAGCTGGCAAAGCGAATGACCGGACCGGAAGTGCGTAAATTTTTTGAGGACAATTACAAGGATAGCGTTGTTCCAGCATTTTAATTAAATAAGTATTGAAACATTATTTATGATGATATTTGACCTGTATAATGGAGTGAAGTCTGTGAAGAGCAGATGGTCTCCCTTGTGCAGGTTTTTTTCTTTTTCATCCTTAATATGGATAAATTTCATCGAAATCAGGGTACAAAGTCTTATTTTTTAAGATTTTAGTGTATTACAGCATTATGAATTTTGGTCATAAAGGGTGATGGAGTAATGATAAGGAACCTATTAAAATAAATATACGAACAAACATTCGTTTTCGATTTCGTTAACGGTGTTTTAAATGGGTCAAAAAATTCAGCTGACAACGGGTCAAAAGCGTGAATAAAAAGGAAGGGGAACGACATGAAGCTGCTTGTAACTGTAAAAAGTCTGGGAAAACGCAAGCCCGCACTCGCACGACAGGAAATAGAACTGAGTCCTGCTCCAAAAACATTGCGAGATTTGATTACTGCAACCGTTGCTTTGAATGTTCAAAAGCTGCGGGATAAGCAGGAGAGTGTCGCGCTGATTCCATTCCTCACGGGAGAGGAAGTTGAGGCACAAGGCGAGATAGGCAAAGTAGGATTCGGTTCCGTATATAATGATGGTGTCCCGGATATTAAGGATGCTGTGAACACAGCGATGCAGGCTTTTGAAGATGGTTTATACAGAGTTTTTGTGTGTGACGAGGAAACTATTGAACTGGATGCTCCTTTGGCACTTAAGGATGGGAATGAAATTGTATTTATACGCTTCACAATGCTGGCTGGAGGCCTATGGTAGAGGGGGAAATGAAATATGCATCGAGAGAACAATGAGCAAGAATATTTCACCACACTGAAGGAGCGCGCGGCGCAACTGGAGGGACAACAACAGGAGTTGGCTCAGTATGTTGTGGAACTGAGTAAGCTTCATTACATACAGGAGAACGAGGAGCCATTTAACGAATGTCAGCGAATATTAAAAGAACGGGCGACAGAAAGCGGAGAACCGCTGTTTAAGCCACTGACAGAGGTATTGCGTGCTCTAATTGGACAAACAGCGGGCGATGTATTCACACATCTAACAGAGCATGTTACTGAATATCCATACAGCACCGGGTATGCGCGAAAGCCGTTTCGTACTTCGGATATTACGGCCCATACTTCCCGGATTTATAAAAGAATGGTGCAGTTGATCCGAATGGACTGTATCGGATTCTCTATAATGGATTATTTAACGAAAAAAGATTATGAATCAGGTAGGGATTACCGGATTCAGGAAACGATTGGTGATTGGATTGCTTACGAGCTAGACAACGGCAATTCACAGGTGCTTGAGGCGCTAAAAGCTATTATTTATGGGGATAATCAGGCGGCGTTACTTACACGCAATATGATTAAAGGCATGCTCCTGAGTCATCAGGAGGAGAATTATCGCATGATCGGAGAGCTCCTGGCAGCTGCCAAACTCCAAGAGGGATTGCGCCAAAGTATTGTGGAACAAATGGATGAAGGAACCCCGGAGGCTCTAATATATCTGTTAAAGTTGATCATCGACCAAGGCTTCATTCGTTACAGCTCGGTAGTGCGGGCGCTTGCAGTATGGACGGGAATGGGCTTGGAATCCGCCAATCAACGGGTCGTTCGCCAACTGATCGAGCAGGCATATGAAGCATTGACTCGTAGTGAACTGCGCCAGGAATGGCTGACCAGCTCAAATGCTAATGAAGTGTATATGAGTTTGTGGGCTACCGCAGTACATGAGGAACGTGATCTGTATGGACAGGTTCGGAAACTCATGGAGCAGGGAGCAACTTACCAGAAGATCGTAGCACTGTATGTACTGTCTAACAGTGACAACAAGGATGTGCGCCTCGGAATTGCGAGAGAATATCTGGATGAAACAGATCCGGAGCTTCAATATTGGATTCTGACGAACTATACAAGCAATTATTTTTATGAATGGATAGAAGGCGGGACCGTCGCGGATCGGATCGTTAAAGTGGTGCGCACTCCTTTGCTGGAGAGCAAAGAGGAGCGGCGTAAGGATTTTGAACGACTTCATAACCTGTTTGTACATATAAAAAAGGGTGAGTCCACCGAGCCCTCCAAGGTGCTAGATTTTGTAAATCTGTATCACCGCTCAGATGCACCTATTCAAAAAATGCTATATCTCGCTGGCTATGATATGGACGCTTCTTGGATTGGGGAAATCATAGCCTTAAAGGAACAGATTAGCCCTAATCTGCGTGGCGAACTGTTGAACCATTTTGTGCAAAATCCTGAGGATACGGTACAGCGTGATTTTATTTTTTCCAGTTTGTCGGACAAAAGTATGAGTATCCGTGAGTTCGCTGTGGCCAAGGCGCGTAAGCTGACGCTGTCGGAACCAGAAATGCAACAAATGGAAGCCTTACTAAAGCTCAAGACGGGCTCATTGCGACAAAGTGTCATTGGTGTGTTGCTCTCACAATCGGAAGAGCCGCTCGCTGGCTCATTGGAACGCTTGCTGCGTGCTAAGGCGGAGCTGCAACGATTGGGTGGACTTGAGGTATTGACGAAGATATATGCAGACCCGGATCGTGCCGAACAGTATGAAAGCCTGCGGGCTTTGGCGGATATCATTCAGCAACCTACCGCCAAAGAGGAGCAACTGTTGTCCAAGCTGGGACAGGAGGATGCTTATACAGGGGCTAACGGTTTTGGCCTGTACGATCCGAATGTCAAGGAAGCTTGGTTGGAAGAGAAAGTGGATCTGGGTGATTTTAGATTGGCCGATGTTTTTGTTAGTCCATTGGAGAAGCTCAAGCAGTTTTTGACTGGACTGGATGAGCTTGTTCATCATCATCGTGATGTGGAATATACAGCGGAATATTATTCAGGCTACAAAGATACATTGCTTATTGGGACGAACCTTCGTCCTCTACGGCTGGTTCAGGTCGATGAAGAAGTAGATTCCAGGCTGTCTTTATATCCTCTTTACGAGGAGTGGGACCGTTATTTGCAGGAAAGCGGCATAGAAGCACGTGAACTGCTGGAGCTTGTTTTTTATGACCGATTGGAGCCTATGGACCGAACGCTGGATCGCTACTATCGCTACTTTTCTTTTAAAATGGACTATTCAGAGCTAAGCAAGCACAAGCTGCTGGAAGGATGGCGTAAAGATTTCGCCGAGCAAATGTATCCTGTGGATCGGATTAACGAGGTTCAAAGATGGATGGCAGAGCTGACCTACTCCGATCAGGTAAGCACATTAATCAATGCTTATTTTATGGACACATCCGGTGAGCAAACATTTGACGTAATTGACCTTGCTTTAAATTCACTAATGCAGTGCGTGCCTAAGGACAGACCAGCAGAGGATTTGGGAATGCTCCATCTATTGTCCGGCCCGTGGGTGGCACTGGAGAAGGGGCAGGTCCATGACGATGAGTCCTTTAAGCGCTTTTTCCATACTTTTGTGAACTACGCAGAACTGCCAGGAGCGGAAAATCGTTTTTATTCTCCGCTGGATCTGGAGGATTATTTCAAAGCCTATGAAAAAGGGTTGATCGGTGTAGGGGAAGTATATCGGGAACTGCTGGCCGGTAGTGAAAGCAGAAGACATATGAGTACCTTAACCAATGCCCGCAATACATGGATTTCTAGCAACCCGGAATTTTTGGAGATACGCCGTACGGTTATTGATCGACTGTTAGAGGTTGAATTGGTTCGAGGCGATTTGCCTACCGAGGCTACGCCAAAGGTTATGGGCTTGAACCGAATTGAAGGCATGGATTATTTTATCCGTATTCTGGAGGGTCTCGACAAGGAAACATTCGTGCGTGGTTATGTGTACGGTTACGGTGATCGTATTACCAAAAAGGAATCGTTCAGTCACTTGCTCAAGGCATGTTATCCGAGTGAGGGCGAGGATGCCACGTTGCTCAAGGAAAAGTTAAAGGACACTAAAATTACAGATAAACGTCTGCTGGAGGCGGCAATGTATGCCCCGCAGTGGATTGAGATTGTAGCGGGTTATCTCGGATGGGAAGGACTTCGCAGTGCGGCATGGTATTTCCATGCACATATCAATGAAGGTTTTTCGGCCGAGAAGGAAACGATTGTAGCTCATTACTCGCCGATTGCTCCGCAAGATTTTAATGATGGTGCCTTCGATATTCACTGGTTTCATGAGGCTTACGAGACGTTGGGCGAGGAACGTTTTGATCTGCTGTACGATTGTGCCAAGTATATTTCGGCTGGAGCCAATCATCGTCGATCCCAGTTGTTTGCGGATGCGACGCTGGGTAAGCTCAAACGGAGTGAAATGGAAAAATCAGTGGAAGACAAGCGAAACAAAGACCATTTGCTGACCTACAGTTTGATTCCACTTGCTCAGCCACCTGAACCAGATGTACGCGAACGTTATGATTTTATCCAAAGGTTTCTGGAACAAAGCAAAAAATTTGGGGCACAGCGTAAGGCTAGTGAGGCACTCGTTTCACGAATTGCACTCGGGAATTTGGCACGTAACGCAGGTTATGATGACGTAACCCGTCTTGTCTGGGACATGGAGGCTCGCAAGCTGGATGATCTCCGGTCTTATTTCGAGCCACATGCTTTGGACGAGGCTACAACGGTGCAGCTCGTCATTGATGATGAAGGAGCGGCAGATATTGAAATTGTAAGCAAAGGCAAGACGCTGAAATCCATTCCGGCTCGTTTCAAGAAGGATGAGTATATTACGGCATTGAAGGAGCTTAAAGGAGATCTGGTGGATCAGTATCGCAGAGCTCGGAAGGAATTGGAGCGCTCTATGGAGTCTGGCACGACCTTTATGGTGAAGGAATTGAGAGGATTGCTGGGTAATCCTGTGCTTGCTCCGTTGGTGCGGACACTGGTTTTCAAGGCTGGCGAGCACCTCGGATATTTTAATGGGGATACGTTGGTGTTGACTGATCCTTCTGCTGAACAGCATTCTATAGGAGAAGAGGATAAGCTGATTATCGCTCACCCCCTTCACTTGTTCGAAAGTGGCCGTTGGAGCGACTTCCAGAAGGACTTATTCGACCGTCAGATACGCCAGCCATTTAAGCAGGTGTTCCGTGAGCTGTACCTGCTGAATGCTGATGAACGTGCCAACGCGACCGTTTCCCGTCGATATGCGGGACACCAGGTACAGCCGAATAAGACGGTATCCCTATTGAAAGGTCGCCAATGGACGGTCAGCTATGAGGATGGGCTCCAGAAGGTGTACTATGCTGAGAATCTGATTGCCAACCTGTATGCCATGGCGGACTGGTTCTCACCAGCAGATACCGAGGCTCCTACGCTGGAGACCGTGCAGTTCTTTGATCGGACAACGTATAAGAGCGTACCGTTGGACGAAGTTCCTCCTGTTCTGTTCTCCGAAGTTATGCGGGACGTGGATCTGGTTGTCAGTGTTGCCCATGTAGGCGGCGTTGATCCAGAGGCCAGTCTGACGACGATTGAAATGCGTAGGGTCATTGTGCAGGAATCACTTCGCCTGCTGAAAATTAGCAATGTACGCGTGGATGGGAATTATGCACGTGTAGATGGGACTCTTGGCGAATATGCTGTGCATTTGGGAAGCGGGGGTGTCTATAAGCAAGCGAAGGGAGCGCTGCATATTATTCCGGTGCATTCGCAGCATCGTGGACGCATCTTCCTGCCGTTTCTGGACGAAGACCCAAGAACAGCCGAGATTTTATCCAAAATAGTGTTGTTGGCCGAGGATCAGAAGATCAAGGACCCGCAAATTCTTACACAGCTTCAAGCGTAGAATAGAATTCTGATGTATATAGATTTATAATGAACTCAACGTTCGCATCTAGACAATGGTTTCAAATCCTCGACTGTGTAGGTGGAAACTTAGTTTAGTTGCGGAGGTTGAGTTATTTAATATTGAGCGTTTATCAAGCACGAATAAGGAGATATGGGTAATATTTTAGGTTCTGTGGTTTGATGGAAATCTAACAGTATAACAATTGACGATCATAGGAGAACATAACGATGTTTAAAAGTATCTTTCTAAAAGAGTACTCAACTGAGTATCAATCACAAGTTGTCGATTTAATTTTACATATTCAAAAAGATGAATATAATATCGCCATAACCAAAGAGGATCAGCCAGATTTGCTTGATATTGAAAACTTTTATCAGCGTGGTAACGGCAACTTCTGGGTGGCTCTTCGTGAAGGAACCGTAGTGGGGACTGTAGCTTTGTTAGATATTGGGGACCGTAAGGCAGCACTCAGAAAGATGTTTGTAAAACAAAATTATAGAGGTAAAACATTCAATGTTTCGAATCAATTATTGCATCATGCCATAGGATGGGCTAAGGAAAGGTCTATTGAAGAAATCTATCTTGGAACAACACCACAATTCGTAGCAGCTCATCGATTTTATGAGAAGAATGGATTTGTTAGTGTAGATCCAGGAGAATTGCCGATTAGTTTTCCAGTCATGAAAGTGGATAAAAAGTTTTACAGATACATTATTCAATAAAATGATCCTGAACCAAAACAATGCTGAGGGAAATTCCAGTTCAAAATGTGTGACTTAGTGGCCGCCGTGTCGTCTTGCTGCCAAGCCGCAATATAAACTATCGCTGAGCAGGAATTTCTTTTGTTTAGGACAGGCGTTTGCTAGAATAAAAGGGTATGTTGTAAGTCAACGTTAACCAAATTGCTGGGAGGGACACAAGTATGAGCAAAAAGATTAAATGGGGAATTGTCGGCACAGGCTGGATCTCAGATCAATTTGTGGCGGATTTGGCGCATGTTACGAATGGAGAAGGGTATGCCGTTGGATCACGTACTATTGAAAGCGCTACCGAATTTGCAGCTAAGCATCAAATATCACGAGCTTACGGGAGCTATGAGGAATTAGCACAAGATCCCGAGGTAGATGCTATTTACGTAGGGACTCCTCATCCTTTTCATAAAGAAAATGTTCTGACGGCTCTTCGGGCGGGCAAAGCGGTCTTGTGTGAGAAACCCTTCACCGTCAATAGTAAAGAATTGGAGGAACTAATCGGCTTTGCACGTGAGCGTAAGCTATTCCTGATGGAAGCAATGTGGACACGTTTTTTGCCTCCGATTCGCCAAGTGCAGGAGTGGATACATGCGGGACACATTGGCGAGGTAAAGCTGGTTAAGGCAGAATTTGGTTTTCGGGTAGATTGGAACCCGGAGGGCCGGCTTTTGAACCTTGAGCTGGGCGGAGGTGCTCTGTTAGATGCAGGGATTTATCCGGTTTCTTTTGCTTCAATGGTCTTCGGTCCTGAACCTGAGCATGTATGGAGCACTGCTCATATCGGGGAGACAGGCGTTGACGAGACATTTTCGATCTTGCTGGATTATGGGCAAGGACGCACGGCTATGCTTAACGGGGCAGTCCGTCTCGGATTGACGAATGAGGCATACATCCATGGAACCAAGGGCTATATTCACATTCCGTCATTCCTAAACAGCACATCGGCTACTTTAGTTGTGGACGGTGAAGAGGCACAACACTTTCAGGATGACCGATCCTCTACAGGCTATGCCTTTGAAGCAGAAGAAGTCGGGCGTTGCTTGAACGAAGATTTGCTCGAAAGTTCTACTATTTCTTTAGATGAATCATTAGGAATTATGAAACTGATGGATCAGATTCGTTCACAGTGGGGACTTCGGTATCCGTTTGAATAATCATATTCATTCCAGGGACCTTTCAGGTTCTCTGGAATTTTTTTGTTTGTGAGCGTTATTTTTGTATACATAAGTCTTTCCAATTCCCAAATAGCGACTTTGGTCGCACGCTAGGTAACGCCATATGAGTAAGTCAAGAGTGGGACATATGAATCATTTTTTGTGATTTAAATTAGTTAAAAAACCGTCATTAAAAAGTTACAAAAGTGTAATTTATTCATCGGTTAACTGAATTGTGAACGCTCTCTTTTTATGAAAAAGAATGAAGGTCCTAGTATTGAATTTCCAAAAACTTTCAATGAAATTTCCGAAAATGTGCGGTAGGGTGGTAAACGTGTCACTTGAGCCATTGCGGCTTTTGCTGACTTGCTTGCTTATCCCGTGGCTCTGGATTCTTGTCGGAGCTCGCAGGATCGAGAGCCTTTGCAAGCCTGTGAGCGTTGAATAGGCATTCACCTCATGACCTAACATCAAGGAGGAATTACAAACGTGAAAGTGAAATCAACATGGTTGTTCCGTATGGTGATGATGACAGTGATCGCGGCTGTCGTGATCGGACCTATGAATATTGCAGGAGCGGCAGGAAGCCGGACAGATCGGCCTTGGATGAACACGAGCCTGTCGGCTGAGAAACGGACAGCGCTGCTGCTACAGGAAATGACGCTGGAAGAAAAAATAGATTTGGTGACTGGCAAGGTCAACAATTACTATGGATTCTATAATAATTCGATGGAGCGGTTGGGCATTCCGGCGCTGACGATGGCAGATGGACCTGCAGGTGTACGTATCGCTAATCCGGATGTGCAGGACAAGCAATCGACTGCGTTGCCTGCTCCAATTGCGCTGGCTGCAACGTGGGATATCCAAGCTGCCAAACAGTATGGGGATTTGCTCGGAGACGAGGCTTTTAATACAACTCATAATGTGGTGCTTGGACCCGGGATGGATATTGCCCGAATTCCATGGGGATCGCGAAACTTTGAATCTATGGGCGAGGACCCGCTGCTGCAATCTCAAATGGCGACCGCTTATGTCAAAGGTATACAAAGTCATCCTGTTCTGGCGACTGCCAAACATTACCTTATGAATAATCAGGAGACAGAGCGTTTCACAACAAATGTCAAAGTCAGTGACCGTGCGCTGCATGAAATTTACATACGTCCGTTTCAGGAGGCTATTGCCAAGGCAGACTTGGGCGGAGCTATGTGCTCCTTTAACAAGGTCAATGGCGAATCGGCATGTGAGAACAAGACCATCATGACAGATCTCTTGAAAAAGGAAATGCAATTCAAGGGCTTCGTGATGAGTGATTACGGCGCGAACCTGAGTACAGTCGAATCGGCAAATAGTGGCTTGGACCTGGAAACACCGGGGACTCCTTATGGAAAATGGGGAGATCAGCTGCTGGCTGCTGTCAAGAATGGTAAGGTAAGTGAAAAAACGATTGATGATAAGGCTGGGCGCATTCTGGTGCAAATGTTCAGCAAAGGTTTATTTGATCACCCGGCTCAAAATAACCAAATTGATGCCCATGACCATGGCAAGACAGCCCGTCAATTGGCTGAGGAAAGTATGGTACTGCTTCAAAATAAAAACAATGCATTGCCATTGTCTAAAGATAAACTCAAGTCTATTGCTGTGATTGGCCCCGATGCAGATAACGGCACTGTGGCAGGCGGAGGCAGTTCGCTGGTGAATCCGACGTATACCGTGAGTCCGTTAGAGGGCATCCGCAATCGTGTCGGCAAAGGAGTTACCGTCCAATATGCACCGGGCACAGACCCGATCTCTGCAGGAGACATTATGCCAGGGCCATCTGCTGTTCCGTCTTCACTGTTGACTACATCTGATGAGAAAGAGGATATCAGTGTTGGATATGCGACTTATGGAGATGGCGAACAGGGACTTCGAGGCGAATACTGGAAGAATAACAAGATGGAAGGCAATCCGATTCTTGTACGCAATGATGACCAAGTCAATATGAACCTTGGATTTTATAATTATCAGGGCTTCAATGCGAAGTCCCCTAAAGTTCCAAATACACCAACGACACTGAACGGCTTGATATCTGCACGCTGGACAGGGGCAATTGCAGCTCCCAAGGATGGTGACTATGCATTGTCATTAACCAGTTTGGGATCAAGCAAGCTGTATCTCGACGATAAGCTTTTCGTGGATAATCAAGGTGAAAAGCTGGGCACTACGAAGAAAAACATCTCCCTTAAAGCGGGTGAAAAGCACAAGATACGTATTGAATACCGCGCTGATTATCCGACCAATGGTCGGGATTCCGGTGGTATGGTTCGTCTGGGCTGGGAACCTCCGGCAGATACGTCAGATAAGCTGATTGACAACGCTGTGAAATTGGCGAAAAAATCAGATGTTGCGATTGTTGTTACGCGCACGTATGAGAGTGAGGGATATGTTGAGCGTTCCGATATGGAGCTCCCGAATAATCAGGATCGGCTGATCCGTGCGGTTGCGGCTGTAAATCCGAAAACCATTGTCGTACAAATGAGCGGCAGAGCCGTGCAAATGGATACATGGCAGGACAAAGTCCCTTCCATCGTACAAGCATGGTTTGCTGGACAAGAGCAAGGGAATGCTATAGCGCGCGTCTTATTTGGAGATGTAAATCCTTCGGGCAAGTTGCCGGTAACCTTCCCGGTTAACGAGCAGTCTACACCTGTATCCTCACCTGAGAAGTTTCCGGGTGTGAACGGTATAGGTGACTATTCAGATGGTATTTTTGTAGGCTATCGTGGGTATGAGAAATCGGGTATTCAACCGGCGTTCTCCTTTGGACACGGTTTATCCTATACGACATTCGGATATAGCGATCTGAAAACCAAACAGCATGCGAGTGGAAAAAAATCCGATCGTATGAGTTCCGTCGAAGTTTCGCTCAAATTGAAGAACACCGGCAAAACAGCCGGAGCTGAGGTTGTACAAGTGTACAGCGGTAAGCTTCCGACAAACGTAGAGACTCCATCCCGTCAACTGGCAGGCTGGTCCAAGGTAGAATTAAAGCCGGGTCAAGAGAAGAAGGTTCGCATTGAGCTCGACCCGAAAGCTTTCTCTTATTGGGATGAAAAGTCCAAAGCATGGGTTATGCCGGCGGGGGAAGTGCCCATTTATGTGGGCAGTTCCTCTCAGGATTTACGACTAACAGGAAGTGTTACGATTCCGGCTACCTCTACAGCAAAGGCAAAAAAGTAAATCCCGTTACATTTGTTTTAAAATGGTTATATTCAAGAGAGCACGGGCACAAGCACCGGCTCTCTTTTTGCTATCGGTATGTAAACGTCCAACAGGTATGCAAAGGGAAACCCAAGTGAAAGCTGAAATAGTAGAGAGAGTGGGGACAGGCTAGTGATGGGGAGAGGAGGATATTAGATGAAGAAACTCCAAAAGCAACGACGTACTGACATCTGGCTGCTTATAGCTGTAGTAGCCATTTTGATCTGTGCGGTCCTGGCCAGTATGGCTATACGGAATGTTCCGGGGCCGAAAGCAGAAAATAATGTCAACATGTGGCTAACAACACCCGATCCGGCGAATCGTCTAACCCAACAAGCCCCGATCCGTTGGGATAAGAATGATAAGGATAGCAGTAAAGAAAAGGCTGCGAATGCGGATACACTGACGATTGAGATTAAGCCAGATATTCGTTACCAGACGATGGAAGGGTTTGGCGCAGCGGTGTCCGGTTCGTCCGCTTACCTGATGAATCATGGCATGTCTGCCAATCAGCGTGATCAGCTGCTAAATGATTTGTTTACAGCCAGTGGCATTCAACTCAGTTATATTCGCCATACCATTGGAGCATCGGATTATTCCGTAGATGAACAGGGGCAGCCTGGCAGCTATACCTATGACGATGTGGCAACAGGCAAGGACTATGAGCTGAATCATTTCTCCATCGCTAAGGATCGGGATGTAATCGACGTGCTGAAGCAAATCTTGAGAAGAAACCAGGATTTAAAGATTATGGGGACCCCGTGGACAGCTCCACCCTGGATGAAATATGGGGAGCAGATTTATAACGGCTGGTATTTGGACTATACCGATCCGCGCATCTACCAGGCTTATGCTAACTATTTTGTTCGTTACCTACAGGCTTATGCGAACGAAGGGATTCCGATTCAGGCGATTTCCATTCAAAATGAGCCAGAATTCACGACGTCCAAGTATCCCAGCATGAGTATGGGGGCAGCAGAACAGGCGAATTTTATTAAACAATATCTGGGCCCAACCCTAAATCGAAACCATTTATCTACTCAGATTATTGCCTTTGACCATAACTGGGATACAGGGAGTGAATATGCCAAGACCGTGTTAGGAGATGAACAAGCTCGAAACTATACGCATGGAACAGCCTTTCATTGCTACAAAGGAGAACCTACGGCGATGAAAGATGTGCATCATGCTTTTCCAGATAAGCCTGTATATATGACAGAATGTAGTGGGGGAGCGTGGAGTCCGGGCTTTGGAGATGATTTGAGCTGGGATATGTCCAAGCTGATCATTGGTGCACCCCGAAACTGGTCGCAAAATGTCCTCTTTTGGAATATCGCACTTGACCCGTCCGGGGGGCCGACCAATGGGGGGTGCACCAACTGTAGAGGTGTAGTGACCATCGACCCGTTAAGCGGTGCAGTTACGAAAAATGTGGAGTACTATGCGATTGGGCACGCCAGCAAATTTGTCCGTCCAGGTGCGGTACGTATTGATTCTACACATTATAGTGGAAGTATCGAAACGGTCGCCTACTGCAATCCGGACGGTACGCTTGTCCTGATTGCCGCCAATACAGGAGAGAACACAAAGACATTTAAGGTTCGGCAGGGAAATAAGGTTTTCAAATCTACCCTTCCATCTAAGTCCGCGGCTACCTTTCAATGGAATCCTACGGCTTTCTGACACGGTCTGTACATCAACGTTTTATAGAAGTTTTAGAGCGCTTAGCCCATCTGGCTGAGCGCTCTTTTTTCATTTGCTACAAAATCCAGACTGCGAAAAAAATAAAATTTTAATATTGTTCAGAATTGGTTCAGAGGCGGATGATAAGATCTTTTCACTAATAACAAGAATGAACCGTTTACGGGGGAGAGTCTGATGAATCAAGAAACAAATAAAGAATGGCAAAAAGTGCTGATGGTGACGTTGCTGGCAGGTATGGCATGGGGGCCCCAGCTTGTTCATGCGGAAACGAAACGGGAGACGTCTGCGATTGTGACTAAAACCAGTACAGTCTCTTTTACAGATCAATCCACTATGTCATCCCAGGCATTACAGGCGGTGCAGGAGGCTGTGAAGCAAGGACTAATCACGGGTTATCCAGATGGTTCCTTCCGCCCAGATCAACCGTTAACGCGCAAGGAAATGGCAGCTTTGCTGGCTAATGCACTTAAGCTTGACGCTACGGAGCAAGCAGTAACTTTTAAGGATACGCAGGGGAGTTGGGCCGCTTCTTATATAGAAGCTGTGCGTGCGGCAGGTCTAATGACCGGAGATGAATCAGGTGCTTTCCGCCCGAATGCTGCGGTGAGCCGTGAGGAATTGGCAGCAATTCTGGTGAGAGCGATTGGAGGAACCCATGTTCAAGGCGGAGATGTTCAAGACATTTCTGATGGGGATCAGGTGAGTTCATGGGCCAAAAACAACGTAGAAGCAGCTCTCAAACTGGGGTTAATGGATACGCCGGATAATCGGTTTGACTCTAAAGTACAGGTAAAACGTCAAGATATCGCAGCCTTTCTGGTGAATGTGTTCCAATCGGGTGAACGGACGGGAATCCTTTCTCGTATCGACGGGGATATCGCTTATATGGATGGAAAGCCCTATTTGATCGGCCAGCAATTGAAGCAACTGTTCGGAGCGGACAATGTGCCGGCGCTTCAAGGGGCTACCCTGACCTATCAGGCATCGAACCGAAACGTAGCTGATCTGTCGGCGCTTCAAATTGTGCAAAGTGGTACGGCCCAACATCCGGTGACTTTATATAGCAAAGGGTCAGAATTTAAAGGCAAGTTAGCTATTGCAGCGGATTTTGTGCGAATTCAAGGAGCTACGTTACCTCAGGTAACCTTGATGCAGGGCGCCAAAAATGTAGAGATTCATGCAGACGTAAACGAAATGATCGTAGATACGCATGAGCCTATTCAGATCCAGGGAAGTGGTGTATGGCAGCAGCTTAAACTGAATTTTGCCGATACACAGGTACGTCTCGCCAATGGGATACAGACTGTACAGACCCGTCTTGCGGAGCGGGGAACAGAGACTCAAATTATACGTGATACCACGTTGGATGCATCTTCGGATACATCCTCAACAAGCACTAAAAAAAGTTCATCCGGTGGTGGCGGTGGCAGTTCTACAACGAATCCAACGCCAACACCAATACCAACACCTAATCATGTACCTGTCTCAGCTATAGTTCCTTCCGATCAATATGCCATTATGGGTTCCGGAGATACGCTAGTGGATTTGAAAAATGTGTTTTACGATGCCGATCAGGATGAGTTGTCGTATCATGCGGTCACTTCGGATGTATATGTAGCAGAAGCAGAAGTGGCAAATAAACAGCTTACTTTAAAACCTAAATCAGTAGGAAGCACACAGGTATTTGTTACGGCAGAGGATGGAAAAGGCGGCAAAGCGAGCGTGTTTTTCAACTATACAGTGACCAGCTCTACTTATGAGGAGGACATTAATCATAGTCCTGTCGCGAGCAACAGCCTAAATGACATTCCTTTGCTCTTAAATGAAGGTGGCAAGCAGATTAGTCTGTCTGACTTGTTTAATGACGAGGATGGCGATGCACTGACCTACACGGTGGAATCGGCTTCGCCAGAAGTGGCCACAGGAGAAGTTACAGGCGATCAGCTTATACTTACGCCGCTTCAAGCTGGCACTAGTCTAATGACGATAACAGCCCATGACGGCAAGGGAGGCACAGCCTCGCTTCAGTTAGCTGCTATGGTGAATGCGCCTTTGCCTGATCCGCAGCCTGAGAATCACATACCTGTGGCTTTGCCTCATTTACCTATCGTAGTTACTAATGTGTTACAGGACAAGCTGATGCTGTATCCAGGTTCGTTATTTATGGACCAGGATGGCGACACCTTGACGTATACCCTCACTTCCTCCAATCCCCAAGTAGGCAGTGTGGTGGAGAATGGAGAAGATTCATTTGTAGCACTGCATAACGCTGGTATTACGATGATTGAGATTTCGGCGAATGATGGCCGTGGGGGCGTTTCTTTCACTTCATTTATGCTCCAAGTTGAAGCTCCTCAACCCGTAAATCATCGTCCGGTAGTGACCCGTGTGCCTGAACCTCAATATTTGGACCCGGGAGATGGTCAGCAAATATTGCAGCTGAATGATATGTTCTCTGATGAGGATGGCGACACGTTGACCTATACTGTGGTGTCTTCTGATCCATTGGTGGCAGGGGGGCAGGTAGAAGGGAATACACTTTTCATACAACCGTTGCGTAATGGTGTGACGTTCCTTACGATGACAGCAAATGATAATCGTGGTGAAACGACATCTTTTACGATTCCAGTGATTGTTGAGAAAAGAGATTTGTTCATTTCCGAAGTCGTGTGGCAAGGCGAACCGGATTATCTGGACCAGGCGATTGAATTGTACAATCCGACCAACAGACCGTTGGAGAAAAATAAAATCTGGATTGAGCGATCCGACCAACCAGACCCGATTATCATAAATGCCAATGACGGAGATGTCATTATGCCTGGGCAAACCTTTGTAATTGCGAATGATTTGAGTTCGTTCGGATCGGAAGATTGGTATTATACCTTCCTGCAGTTACAACATAACAATTCGGAACCCGTTACGCTTAAGCTGTACTACAACAACGTGCTCATTGATATGGCAGTTATTGGTCAAGGGCAGGCCTTGGGACGGAACAGTGGTACGGTCATTGGTAATACAGATCCATATCAAGCTGGCGAATGGAATGTTGAGGGGACGAACTCCCCTGTTAATTTAGGTGACTTTATCGGTAGGGAGAGAATGACACCATGAAAAATAAGAAGTTAACCGCTCAGCTGGCAGCTGCATTGCTGCTGCTGAGCCCCTCGCTTCCTGCCGGAGCAGAGCAAGCTACCGTGATAGATGCGGCTTCCGTAGCCAATGGGCCGACAGGGAACAATACTGCCACCTGGACGGACGTACAGCAGCTTACAACACAGCAATTGGAACAACTGCAAAAAGCCCGTGAACTCGGGATTATCCAAGGCGACCCCGCCGGAACGCTCCGACCTGGGCAGAAGCTCACACGTCAGGAGCTAGCCGCACTGCTGGTCAAAGCGTTGCAGCTTCCGACGGGCAACCTGGACGGCGCTGCCTCCTTCACGGACGTGCCCGCCGATAGTTGGGGGCGCCCGGCTATAGAGGCAGCCCGTAAGGCCGGGCTGATGCAGGGCGACGCCAACGGACGCTTCCGTCCGAATGACCTGATCAGCGCCCAGGAACTGGTCGCGCTGTTGGTCAGGTCCGCTGGGACGGGGACGTCTGCGGGCACGCCCGCTAGCACAACCGACTCGCCGTCGGCACAGACGCTGCCGACGGCGTGGAAGGACGCCAGCCCGTGGGCGGCCCCGATGATTCGGGCGGCGCTGAATAACGGGCTGATGAGTGAATTTGGCGGAAATCTACACGCCAAAGACTCGGTAAGCCGCGTAGATGCGGCCAGCCTACTCGTATCTGCTTTGTTTCCACAGGAGCGTGCTTCGCAGCTCGAGGAAATGGACGGCAAGCAGATACGGATCAATGGCATCGCGTATGACGTGGCAGAGCCGCTGCGCGGCATTTTTCACGCGGATAATCAGACCGCGCTGCGCAACGCGGGCATTCGTTTCCATGCCACAGGCCGGACGGTGGACAAGGTGACTTGGTTGGAGCTTCGCAGCAGCGGGACTTCGGCTCGTGACGGCGAAGCGGAGTTCAGTGGCAACATTGTGCTGAACGGACACGGCTCCACGCTAAACGGAGATTTGGTGATCGCTGGTGATTTTACATCCGTACTGCACTTGAATGTGGAACAGCAGTTAACGGTGGATGCCCGGGTACAGCAGGATTTTTATGCACAGGATGTACAGGTGCAGGGACAGACCCATATTAATGGCGGAGATAACAATACAGTTGTATTTGATAGCTCAACGTTGACGCAAATGGATGTCACAAAGCCAGAAGTTCACGTTGTACTTAGTGGTACCGCAAGCGCGACGATCATGAACGTCCAATCCAGCGCAAGCATTGAGGTTAGCGCGAATGCTTCCTTGCCGCAGCTGAATGTTAATGAAGGGGCGAACAAAGTCAATCTTCAGGGAACGGTTCAGACCGTTCAGGTAAATGGCAGCCAGTCCGTCGAGATGACAGGTAATAGTACAATCCAACAGCTGACTGTCACAGGGACGGGTGCCTTGGAATTGAAAACGACAGGCAGTATTGAAAATATTCAAGTCAGCAACCCGGCAGCTAAGGTAAATGTGAGTGGAAATGTACAGGTTTCTGCGGTCACACTGGGTACCGGAGTAGCTTCCAACGCTGTTACGGGTCTAGCTGCGGCAAGTGTAACAGGTACGTCCTCATCTTCTGGAAGCTCATCTGGTTCATCCAGCAGCGCTAACCGTTCACCGGAAGTCGTGAATGCTTCAGTAGAGCGTGTAGTCACAGAAGGCGCTGGTGAACAGTTGTACGATTTACGCCAATTCTTTACCGATCCTGATGGGGATACCTTGACCTTTTCGGCAGCTTCTCTTCAATCCGGCATCGTACGGGCGTCCGTATCGGGCAATACATTAAAGCTTACGCCAGTCAGTGTCGGAAAAGCATCCATCAGTGTATCGGCTAATGATGGACGGGGAAAAAGGGTGTCGTCTACCTTCAAAATCACCGTGAATGGCCAGCCAGTATCTGCAGGTATACCAGATCAGGCGCTTACTGTGGGACAATCGGACTCGGTACTGCATTTGAATGATTATGTTCAGGACCCGGAAAATGCAAGCTTAACGTATCAGGTTACAGTTGATGATCCTGCTGTAGCGTCGGTGGTGCTTGCGGAGGATGAATTGCGTCTGAGTCCGCTTCGAGCGGGCAGTACGAGCGTTCATGTCACTGCCAATGACGGACAGCAAGGAGAGGATGGCAGCACAGGCCAAAAGCAGATTGATTTCAAGCTAACGGTTCAGGGCGCTCCTAACCATGCTCCACATGGACAAGCCCCTCAGCCGTTAACCGTCACATTGGGCCAGCCGGATATGACACTGGATCTTTCAACAATATTTACGGATGCAGATGGCGACCCACTGGTGTTCACAGCGATCAGTTCGGATGCTTCCATCGTGCAGACTACCATAATGAGAGCTCAGCTTTCTTTGCAGTCGCTGCAAGCGGGGAGTGTAAGTATTACCTTGACGGCAGACGACAGCAAGGGTGGAACAGATACAGTTACCTTGATTGTAACGGTTTTGCCCATACCTAACAGTAGCCCGGTAGTAACCCGTGCACCAGACGCTGTACATCTGATTTTAGGCAAGGCTGACGGAACTGTGGATCTGTCCACCATCTTTGCTGACCCGGACCATGACCCGATTCGTTATGAAATCAGTTCGTCTGATCCAGCCGTGGCAGATGCTACAGTTCAAAATGATCAGCTTGTCATTCATGGGTTGACTAGCGGCAATACCGTGATTACCATCACGGCTAAAGACGATAGAGGCGGAGAGATTAGCGCAGACCTACAGGTTCATCTATTGGAAAATGCGGTTATTACAGCGATCCCTGAGCAGTTGCTCCAATTGGGAGATGCTGCATCAGAACTGGATCTCTCACCGTTCTTATTGAACTGGGATCTAGCATCCCTGTCAGTGACAGCAGACACGTATGATCCAGGAATTGCTACGGCCCATATGAATGGTCAGAAACTACAGTTAAACCCAGTAAGTGTAGGGGCCACGAGTGTAACACTCAGTGTGTATGATCAGTACGGACGTGCAGAGGGAGCGACGTTCCCGGTTACCGTCAGCATGCCTCAGCTAAATCAAGCTCCTCAAGTCGTAGCGGCTATAAACGAGCAGGTATTGACTCCCGGAGTTACACAGCAAAGAGATTATGATTTGCAACAGCTGTTCAGCGATGAGGATGGAGATGTGCTTCAGTTTACGGTCAGCTCCAGTGATCCGACATTGGTGAGTGCATCAATTAATGGCAGTATCTTAACGGTGGCTTCTGGAACAGGTAGCGGTCTTGCCGCTGTTACCGTTACAGCCACGGATGGTCGGGGAGGTTCTGTGCAATACACGTTGAATACACGCAATGCCGAACTGGTTTCCGGCGGGATCACTCCGATAGGGGTTAAATACGGCTTGCCGCACAGAACCGTGGATCTGTCCAGTTATTTCCCAGGACAATCTAAATTCCTGGTATATAGAGGAACGCCATCATCGACATTCATCGGTCCTGTAGAACTCATGGGCACCTCCATTCCCCTTTCCCCCGAACCTTTACTGGTATGGGTGGTAGGAGCGGATGGAAGAGCTGTCGTATTTCAGGTCCAACAGGAACCACAGCAAGCGCCTGCTGTATATTTCTCGCAATATGTGGATGGCGGGGATGGAAGAATTGTTTTGCAATTGTATTATAACGGGAATGGAGATCCTTCCCATCGGGCAGACGGTTACTCACTGGAGTTTCATCAATGGATGAAGAAAACAAACCAAATGAAAGTTACCACTCTACCGATTAATCCGGTTTATCCTGCCATGCCCTATATAATCATCGACACTATTTTCTATGATTTCATGGATATTACGAATGCTTGGTATTTCAATGATGAGGGCGATTTCTACAACCCGAACGAATTTAACACTGTTGCATACGTTTTAAAATACCAAGGACAAGTGGTGGATGTATTAGGAAATCCAAATTCACATGAACAGTTTACTCCACAAGGAGGAACGTTCGTCCGCAAGTCAGGAATATCCTATGGATCGTCTGCCTATAATCAGCCAGATGAGTGGAATGCGTTCCCGAAAGGGACCTTTCAATTTGTCGGCATTCATACACCATAAACGGTATGTTTGTCTGCGATCGCCTGTTTTTTGAAGACAGGTCATGAATTCTTAAAAAGGTGTAACCCATCAACTATGGAGGGTTACACCTTTTTATGTACAAAGAGGTAATGATAAAAGAGATCATTTATAGCAGTGAGTGCAGTCACATAGACATATACAAAAACATGACTATAATGTACATATAGTTTAAATTTAGTCTTTTTGGGGCTGACGGTTCCACACACTTTACTCACAAAGGAGAGGATTCATCTCATGAGCATACATTTGGAATTGGATTCCTTATCCGTTGAAAGGCTAGAAATGGCCCTTTCAGGACGACCGGGAATGTTCAAGCTGTTTTATGACACCGAGGATTGTGGATGCAATGGCGTACTCGTCATTTTGGTTGTCACCGCGCCCAATGCAACTGATAAAGCAGTACAGTCTGAGCCTTATTCTTTTTGGGTAGATCAGCAGCAGGAACAGCAGTTCGATAGCAGAATGCGGCTTGAGGCAGACCCTAGTTACCCGTCGTTCAAGCTAAGTAGTGATGCCGGTATATTTAGTAGCAATGTTAGAATTCAAGATCGGCGCGCGAACTCGTCCGAGGAGTGATGTGCGGAGGTAATAGGAATTCATTAAGCACCAAAAAAGCAATTCTGATTTACACCAAGTTTCCAAAAGACGAACCTTGTTTAGCCTATATGGCAGAGGTTCGTTTTTTTTGTGTTATATTCCAATCGTTCCACCAAAAAATGAAGTGTTTAGTGGCCTGCTCTGAAGTGGTACAATAACCTTTATGATAATCGGAGAAGGACGTTGAGAAGATGAAAAACTTGCTCGTTTCGGGCTATCGTGCCCATGAGCTGAATATTTTCAGTCAGAAGCACGAAGGCATTCCATATATTAAAAAGGCGATTGCAGGCAGGCTTATTCCCCTGATTGAAGAAGGGCTGGAATGGGTGATTACCCCAGGCCAATATGGGGTGGACTTGTGGGCCTGTGAGGTCGTTACTGCACTAAAACAGCAATATCCCCACCTCAAATGCTCTATTATGATGGCTTATCAAAATATGGACGAAAAATGGAAGGAGGACAAAAAGGAATATTTTCAGCAGATTTGTGCCGAAGTTGACTATGTAGGAGTAGTCAGCCGCCAGCCTTATCAGGGGATATGGCAACTTAGGGCACGGGATGAACTTCTTTTCCGCAAAACAGACGGTTTATTGCTTGTTTACGATGAGGATGCCGGAGAGGGCAGCCCACGTTTTATGAAGGAACTTGCATTGAAAAAACAACAGGCAGAGGGCTATCAGTATATTAGCATCAGCTCGGAGGATATCCAGAGCATTGCGGATGAAGAACGATTATTCATGGACCTCTGATTTTTAAAGCATTAGCCCGGATTTTTGAACAAAAAGGACGTATTCGTCCCTTTACATCGATGTAAGCGCTGTCATAGAATTTAAACAACAATAACTTATCAGTCACATAAAATAAATTTATTGAAAATACAAACTATGAAAGGAGCTAATGATTCAGATGAACAAAAGGTTTCGGTATACTGCGTTGCTCTGTCTCGGTGTCATGTTGTGTGGAGTGGTTACCCCGATGGATAGCCAGGTCTCTGCTGCCTCTACGAGACAAATGGAAAAGCTGAACCGGGGAGCCGTCGCTGTTAAGGTGCCTGAGGGTGTACTGGTGAGCTGGCGCTTGCTGGGCACGGAAGCGGATTCGGTCGGCTTTAATTTGTACAGAGGGACAAGCAAGGTGAATGATGCGCCGATACCATCGAGAACCAACTTTTTGGACAAGGCAGGTTCGACCTCATCTTCGTATACCGTTCGTGCCGTGGTCAATGGAGCAGAGCAGGCCGCTTCTCCTGCGGTGAAGGTATGGAACAACAACTATCTGGATGTTCCGATCCAGCAGCCCGCGGGAGGCACAACTCCGGATAATGTGAGCTACACGTACCATGCCAATGATGCCAGCGTAGGGGATCTCGATGGGGATGGCGAGTATGAGATTGTGTTAAAATGGGACCCTTCCAATGCCAAGGATAATTCGCAATCCGGTTATACGGGAAATGTATTTTTGGATGGCTACGAACTGGATGGAACGCGCAAATGGCGGATCGACCTGGGACGGAACATACGGGCTGGAGCCCACTATACGCAATTTCTCGTCTATGATTTTGACGGAGACGGCAAAGCAGAGATCGTATGTAAAACAGCAGACGGCACGGTAGATGGTACAGGTGTAAAGATTGGGGACGCTTCGGCTGATCATCGAAACACGAGTGGATATATTTTGAACGGACCCGAGTTTCTGACCGTGTTCTCAGGAAATACAGGCAAGGCTCTTAGTACCATTGACTATGTGCCACCACGCGGAACGGTATCGAGCTGGGGAGATAATTATGGTAACCGTGTAGATCGTTTTCTCGCCGGGGTTGCTTATCTGGATGGCGTGAGACCCAGCATAGTGATGGCACGTGGGTATTACACTCGCACCGTTCTGGTCGCATATGATTGGCGGAATGGTAACCTGAGCCGACGCTGGACCTTTGACAGCAACAGCTCCACCAATGCTGGAACTGCTGGACAGGGGAACCACAGTTTGAGCGTGGCAGATGTGGATGGAGATGATAAGGATGAGATCGTGTATGGCTCGCTGGTTGTAGACGATAATGGAGCGAAGCTGGCTAACACGGGGATGGGACATGGAGATGCACTTCATGTTGGCGATCTGGACCCCGACCGTTCGGGCTATGAAGTGTTCAAGGTGAACGAGGACAAAAATGCCACCTACGGAGCTGCCATGTACGATCCGCGTAATGGAAATATTTTATGGGGCGTAAATACAGGCAAGGATACTGGAAGAGGCATGTCAGCAGACATTGACCCGCGGACCAAAGGGAACGAGCAGTGGGCACCGGGTATTGGATTGCGTTCAGCCAAGGGACAGCTCATCACCAACACGCTACCGTCTTCCATTAATTTTGGCATCTGGTGGGATGGGGATCTCCTGCGTGAACTGCTGGATCATACCTCATCAAGCGCTGGAAAGATAGACAAGTGGAACTATACGAACTCGACTACTTCCAACTTGCTTACGGCAACAGGAACGAGTTCCAATAACGGAACCAAAGGAACGCCGTCCTTGCAGGCCGATCTGTTCGGTGACTGGCGTGAGGAAGTCATTTGGCGTAAAAGTGATAATTCAGCGCTGCGTATCTACACAACACCATACGAGTCAGAACATCGATTTTACACGCTTATGCATGATCCAGTGTATCGCTTGAGTGTTGCCTGGCAGAACGTAGCTTATAATCAGCCGCCGCACACCGGGTTTTATCTGGGAGAAGGGATGCCCAAGCTCCAGCAGCCGAATATATATACTCCTTGATATGTCGTTAGACAGTGGTTTGAAAGCAAATAGAATGAACAAAAACAGAGAGGGCTCCAAGCTAATTGGAGCTCTTTTTGTCATGAGAGCCCAAGAGATAACGTATGCTTTCTATAAAAACGGGAACATTAGTTCTTATTGGTGGAATATATGTATGAAAAAGGAGGCGGAATCTGTGAGTTCTTTAACGACTGAAGGCATAATTGAGCTCGTAACTAATGTTGGATTCCCTGCTGCATTAAGTCTGATTCTGTTAAAATACATCCTCGTCACTTTGAGTCGCAGATTAGAAGAGCTGGACCGATCTGTTAAGCAATTATCGCTATCTTTGGAAGAGATGGAGGCAAAGCAAGTGAAACAGTCAGAACAACCGTCCCCGGCAAATACGGACAAACTTCGTGCAGAATGAACAAAAAAAGGCAAATAGAAACAATTTAGCAACCCAATCGAGAAGCGAAATTCTTATAATAGAAATGTCTGCAGTTTATGCAGACATATGATTATGGAGGTGTATATAAGTATGAAATTAAATACGAAGCTATCAGCACTATGCATTGCGGCCACACTTATGAGCGTGGCACAGGCCGCTGCTGCCGCGCCCGCTGTGACGGCTCCAGCGGAAGCGACGCAGCCGAGCGTTGCCAATCCGGCCGCATCCGCCCCGGCTCAGGTGCCAGCACCAGCAGCGTCTGCACCGGCTACGACTCCAGCCCCGGCGCAAGCGCCGTCGGCTCCAGCAAGCTCGCCCCCGGCTGCAGCCGCAGGTTCTGCCAAAGCCGCTACACCAGTAGCTCCGTCTGCACCAGCACAGCGTCCATCTACATCGGTAGCACCCGCGGCTGCTCCGATCGTACCTTCGACTGTGAAGCCGTCTAAGCCGCAACAGCCGTCCACTGCGGCGCCAGCAGCAGCGGCTACCAACGTGAAACCGACGCAACTGGACAAGCTGAACCACGAGAGTGCGGTTCCGCTTGTGTTGGAGGCGCAGTCTCGTTATCAATATGCAATCAGTGGTGGTAGCCCGGTGGGTAAGTCGTTCCAGTTGAACGGTAAAAGCTACCACTATCTGTCCGAGGACATCGGCACGAAGACCAAATTGATCAGCTATCTGACGCAGGCCTACACAAAGCAGGCGAGTGAGCAATTTGTCGGTAAATTTTTCGTCGAAGTTAATGGCAGATTAGCTCAGTTGAACGCAGATGGTGGCAATTTGTTAGAGTTCAACCGGGCTACGGCGAAAATGGTAACCATGACTCCGGTGAAGCGCAGCTACCTGCTGACCGTGCCTTATCCGGCAGAAACCAAGCAAGCGAATGAGAAAATCACCGTGAATTTTGAAAAGGTCGGCAGCTACTGGAAAATCAGCTCTGCGCCGCATGTCATTTTCTAAATTAAGATTTTGCAACAGGCTTCATATGGGGTAAAGTGATGTTAAGGCTTGTTTCGTAAGCCTCAATTCAATGCAGGGGAGTGCTGTGCAATGATGACACCCATCAAGGTAAAAGACGTTAAGGATATTGAAAAAATCAATCAAATCGTATCCAATTATACGTATGACATCTGGATTCATGGCAAAAGCGGCATGGCAGATGCCAAATCCATTTTAGGCATGTACGTGCTGAAGCTGGATGAGCCGCTAACTCTGGTTGTACCTGACAATGTTAATCCCAAGAAGCTGTTCAAGGAGTTGGAGGAGTTTATCCATTTTCCTGCTCAAGAAGGATAAAAGGCAAGAAACTTGTAAACACTGGATGATCTATTACTAAAATAACGCAAAGAAGCCGTGGAACCTAAGTCCCACGGCTTCTTTTTTTAGTGTTCTTTCTCGTCCAAAAACGGGAGATTCACCGAATAGTACATAACCCCCATAAGCAGCACGCCGCCAACCAGATTTCCGAGCGTAACCGGAACGAGATTATGGATCACGCCAGCGACAGAAACTGTACCCGGATGGTCCAGCACGAGCGCAATGGCGAAAGTACACATATTAGCCACACTATGCTCATATCCCGAAATGAAAAAGCAGAACACAAACAGCATCATGGCAAACATCTTTGCACCATTTTCCTTCATAAACATGGGAACAAAAAAGGCAAGACAGACCAGCCAATTACACAAAATAGCTCGGAAGAATAGCTGCATTGCAGGCGCTTCCATTTTATGCTCAACCACGCTCAGTAGAAAGCTGTTCACGCTGGAGGAGTCAAACAGACCGGTCAAGTAAATAAGGAGTGCAAATACCCCCGCACCCAGCAAATTACCGCCATAGCTGGCAGCCCATAATCGAAGCACCTGTCCCCAGCGTAGCTTTTTACGGAGCGCAGCATAAGTGTAATAGAAGGTGTTACCTGTAAACAAATCCCCGCCGCCGTAAGCGATCAGAATGATAGCCGCTCCGAATGTGAGCGCCGCCATGGGATAAGTGAATGGAGAATGCTCCATGTAAAAAAAGTTGCCCGTCTTGAAGGCTACAATAACGCCGAACCCGATGAACATACTCGCCAGCATGGAACGTGCCAAATACCGGAGTAGGCTCTGCTTGTAAATTTTGTACTTCTTCATGGCTAGCTGTTCGACATTGCGTAAGCCTTCCGTCTCCATATTTAAGGACAACCTCCTATTTTCTCATATGTAAGTCTTTAAACAGACTTTATTTTTCCCGAAACATGTCCAGTCTATCAGCAATTCTGTTAGCTTAACAAACCAAGCTTTTGCAGTCCGTACAAAATACCGTCTTCATCTGCGCGTTTTGTGACCATTTTAGCTGCGGCTTTGGCTTCATCACAGCCGTTGCCCATCGCGACGCTGTTATGTATAGCTGTCAGCATCTCCACATCATTTAAGCCATCGCCAAAGGCGTATTGATTTTCAGCGGCAATGCCCAGTCTGGACGTAATTTCGCGAATACCCTTCGCTTTGGAGCCAGCATGAGGAACAACGTCCACAGAACTCGGATGCCAGCGCACAAAGTCAAACGCCTTGAATACCGTTTCATAGAAAGGCTCTTCTTCTGCTGTACACATCAACAGCGTCTGATAAATATCTCTTCCTTGGAAATAGAGCGGATCGTATCCAACTGAAATCTTGGCCTTAAGCGTTTGGACCGATTTCTCTACAAGCTCATCGTTAGGAATATTGGCCTTCATGTCCATATGATCCATATATACAAGGGCATGATTATGTGTGAGGGCCAGATCGGTCATCGTTTGCAAGGCTTCTCTGTTCAACGGATTGGTAGCGACCACTTCCCCGCGGAGCACGACATATTGCCCATTAAAGCTGACGTAGGAGTCAATTTCCAACTGCTCGCGGATATCTTTGAACATAAAAGGTGCACGGCCTGTTGCAATGGCCACCTCATGTCCCAGCTCTTTCAAAGCAAAGACGGCCTTTTCTGCCGTTAACGGCATTTTCTTGTCATCGTCCAGCAATGTACCGTCGATATCGAAAAAGATAATTTTTTTGTCTGACATGTCCTTACACCTGACTTTCAATAATGTATTTGTCGAAATGAACTCATATGGATTCATTATATCAAAGGAACTGCTTCTGAATACACAAATACGTATAAATCCTCATGAATGTCCGACCTCTATAGCTTACAATATGAAATAAGGCTTACTGTAAAATATAATTTCTATCTCCTATTTTCATAGATGGGATGTGATCACCATGACAAAAATCCAAGTCACACCGGAGCAGCTGGACAGCGTGGCCTCCCAATTTGCCAATGCCCACGGCACACTGTATAACCAGTTAAATGGCCTGGATAGCACAATGAACCACCTTCACAGCCAGTGGGATGGTATGGAGAGGAATCGTTTTTATAATGACTATCGAACGGCTAAATATACACTATCTTCTATATTAAATAAGGTTCAATCCATTGAAATTGAGCTGAAAAGCATCGCTTCGAAATTTAGAAATGCGGATGGTGAAAGCACACGTGGCTTCTGGACAGCCCTAGCTGCGGCAATGAGCGCTAGCGCAGCGCTGGCAGGCAGTGGAGAGGCTGGAGATCATGGTGGTGAAATTGCCAAGCAGCCCAAAAACATAGACGAATGGGAGCAGGCAGACGCGGTTAAATATCATCAATATGAGGAACTACTGAAAAACGCCGAGGCCATCGGCGACAAGCAGGTTATGCAGAAAATTCACGACCAGATGAATGTCCTGCAGCTGCAATATGAGGACTCCGTTACCCGTACAGATTACAATACAGGAGAGACCTCCAAGATCACATCCGATTCCCTTGTCGCCGTCACTGAACTGACAGGTAAAGACGGAAGCAAAACGGATATATCTATAGATAAAAAAGGGAATGTTGTGAGTTATGAGCAAAATACGGATAAATACGATTACTGGGTCCAAAAGCATACCCAATCAGCCGGAGAGCATGCTCTAGGTAAAACGGCCCAGACCGTCACCGGATATGGAATAGGTCTTATTTTGTCGCGCGGGGCTGGTGTTAGTGGGGGAAGTTCGGGCATCGGTACTGGCGCAGCCTCCGGCTGGGGGGAACACGTCGTCGGCATTGGTGGCGGCATGCTCAGTGACAAAGTACTTTTCTCTGTACCCGATGAGGGCGAAACCCGTACCATGATCTACCGAACGAATAAAGAAACTGGACATATTGAGAACATGATCATCGTCACCAAAGGTGAGAATGAAATGGAGTATCGCTATTGGGAGGATTATAACTAGATCTTGAGCAGTGAACGATAATAACGTGTTTAGGAGTACCCATAAAATCTACAGTCTTTTTTTCTAGAACAGGTGAGCGGCAGGTGGAAACTGTAAACTGTAAACTCACTAGCTGGAGAGGTCTGTGGATTTTTTTGTTTACCATTTTTTTCTGAATTCCGATATATTAAATAGATAAAATACATATCCAAGGTAATTTAATTGAATATTCGAAAAAGATTAAAGTACTAGTTTTAGAGGGAGAAATAGTAAATGAAAAAAACATCCATTAGTAGTCGTGTTGTTTTGAGAGGGTAGGGAGAGGAGTTACGATATGCAACAATCAGAGACATTACTGTACACGTACAGGCTAACATTGAAAGATATCATGTTATTTAATTTTTGTTTGAAGTATCAGAAGTCTACTGGGCTTAAGTTGATGGCATCAATCCAGTTTCTGTTGGTCATTATGGCTACATACAAGCTTATAGTAGATAATGAAGTAGATCCTAATACGATAGCGATGTTCTTCTTTCCATTCTTAGTTTTTGTAATTATTCCTTTCTTTACTATTAAAGAAGTGAAAGCTAACTACCTAAATCACCCACAATGGCCTATTGAAAAAGATTATGAGTTTTCAAAGGAGGGTCTTCATTTTACGTACTCTGCGGGTTACAACTGGGATGAAGTAAAGGGGGTCATTAATACGCTGACTGCCTTTTATATATTACTGCCTAATCATAAATTTATATTGGTCCCCAAGCGGATTTTTTCTAGTAGACTGGAGCGCCGACAATTCAAAGAACTGTTGATAACCCAGATCGGATCAGAGAGATGGGATTATAAATTTATAGACAAAATGAGCAAATTAAATAGAAAATAACTATATTTATGGTAAATAAAATTAAAGGCTAATACATTTGTTAAAAGGAGGAACTCATATGTATCTTCTATTTTGTAGCGATCCTCTAAATTCTAAAAGTGTAGATATGGATTACCGTGAAGAGTGCGAGGTTGCACAGAGTCTTGGTTTTGATATAGGGTTGGTCAATTTCGATAATCTGATCGAGGATGAACAGGAAGGATCAGGGTCTAACCCATATATTGTTTCTAAGAATATGCGGGAGTATGTTGCTAATCAGGGAAGCGAGTACGTGAACGCGCTATACCGTGGATGGATGTTAAGGCCCAAAGTATATGGTGCTTGGACTGCAGCCTTGGAGGCAAAGCGAATCAGGATGCTGACAAGTGCTAAGAGTTATAGGAACTGTCACTATTTTCCCGATTCATACTCGTTAATTCAAAATTTTACGCCTCGGAGTGTATGGCTGGAGCGGGACCAATTGGATGCGGAGCATATTCGAGAGGCGGTCATGCCTTTTGGAACGACAGCAATAATGGTCAAGGACTTCGTTAAATCACGGAAACATGATTGGCTGGACGCCTGTTATATCCCGGATGCGTCAGATCAGGTGCATGTGGAACGGGTGATTCGTCGTTTTGTTGAACTTCAGGGGACAGAATTGAATGGAGGAGTTGTGTTAAGGGAGTTCGTACCTTTAGAATTTCTTACCCTTCACCCCAAAAGTGGCATGCCCTTGTCTAAAGAATATCGTCTATTCTTCATGTTCGGAGAGCCTGTTTTTACAGTTAATTACTGGGATGAGGCTGCATATGAGACCGTTCCTACAGATCTGGATGAATTTATTCAGATTGCACGTCAAATCCAAAGTCCATTTTTCACAATGGATATTGCTCGTACACAAGCAGGACAATGGATTATTATAGAATTGGGAGATGGGCAAGTTTCGGGACTGCCTGAGCACACGGATCTTGAAGCGTTCTATACAAATTTAAAAAAAGTGGTGGTGAACCGTGGATTATGGTAAAAGGCACAGTGCTTCTGTTGAATTGGAAGGCTGTGCCTTTCTATCAATTTTGACATTTCACAGACTTGCAATTGGGGTAGCAAATGATGGATGATAGAAGAGGGCCTTTTATGTAGAAAATAGGGCTAAAGATAGAGAGGATACTAATAATAAATAGATCGGATTTACCGTATTTTTGTATATTATTGTAGAAAAAGATCGTAATTCAGGTTATAGTAAAGGAAGAAATTAACTAGGATACCTTTACCCAAATACGTAATTGTGGAGGGAAACATGAGTACATTTAAAAATTGGTTGAATACAACTAAAAAAGGACTTGGAGACCAAGTTAAGAAGTTTAAGAATAAAGATTTTATGGAAGCTGTTGTTGCAGGCTGTGCATTAGTAGCATTTGCTGACGGTACGATTAGTCCGGAAGAGAAAACAAAAATGGCCGGATACATAAATATCAGTGAAGAATTGAAAGTGTTTGATATGGGTGAGGTCATCAACCGTTTCAATCACTATGTAGCGAACTTTGAGTTTTCACCTGAAATCGGTAAACAGGAAGCACTGAAGGCGATTGGTAAATTGAAAGGTAAGCCAGAAGTAGGCCGACTCGTCGTTGGCGTATGTAGCGCTATTGGCGCAGCTGATGGTGACTTTGATGCCAATGAGCAGCGAATTGTGGCTGAGATTTGCGGCGCGCTTGGTTTGAATCCGTCTGAATTTAGTCTGTAAATTTTACGGAAGGGAGGTGTGTTAATCAGTGGCTGTAATTAATCTGGTCAAGGGCCAGAAAATTGATTTGACCAAGGGAAACACAGGACTGACCAAGGTTATAGCAGGATTGGGATGGGACCCTGTACAGTCCAAAGGATTTTTTGGCTTCAAGAAGCAACCCAATATTGATTGTGACGCTTCTGCCATTTTGCTGGATGCCAACGGAAAACTGACTCAGTCAGATAACGTAGTGTGTTTCCACAATAAAAAAAGTCCATGTGGCTCTGTCGTGCATTCCGGTGATAACCTGACCGGACAAGGTGACGGCGATGATGAACAAATTGAAATTGACCTGGCACGTATTCCTGCCAATGTCGACAAAGTGCTTGTTGTTGTGAATATATATGATTGCGTTAACCGGAAACAGGACTTCGGCATGATCGAGAAAGCGTATATCCGCATTCTGGACGGTGCTAATTCCAAGGAACTGGTGACGTTTAATTTATCTGATAATTATGAAGGGCTGACCGCACTGGTCTGTGGAGAACTCTATCGTCATAACAACGAATGGAAGTTTGCTGCAATCGGTGAAGGAACCCATGCCGTACATATTGATGTGCTGGCTCAGCGTTATATGTAATTTTAGGTTGCTCATACAAAACTTAATGTGAAAAGGGGTTCTTACTCATGGCAATTAACTTATCCAAAGGTCAAAAAATCGATTTGACGAAAACAAATCCAGGTTTGTCCAAAATCACAGTGGGTCTCGGTTGGGACACAAATAAATACGATGGCGGTAAAGATTTTGATCTGGACGTATCCGTATTTTTGGCTAATGCGGAAGGTAAAGTAGAATCCGATAAGAACTTTGTCTTTTTTAATAACCCACAAAATGAGAACGGCTCTGTCGTTCATACAGGGGATAACCGCACAGGTGATGGCGACGGAGATGACGAGCAAATTAAAATTGATCTGGGTAGCGTGCCAGCTAACGTTGAAAAGATCGCTTTTACGATTACAATCTATGAAGCACAAGAACGCAGCCAAAACTTTGGACAAGTGTCCCGTGCTTACGCTCGTATCGTAAACGAAGCAAACAATGAAGAATTGGTCCGCTTTGATCTGGGAGAAGATTTCTCAATCGAAACAGGCGTTGTTGTAGGCGAACTGTATCGTCATAGCGGTGAATGGAAGTTCAATGCCATTGGTAGCGGCTATCAAGATGGTCTTGCAGGATTGACGCGCGATTACGGTTTGGCATAAAAAATCTATACAAAGAAAGCAGGTATGCGGAATGACCATTAGCCTTTCCAAAGGACAACGTATTGATCTGACCAAAACGAATCCTGGCTTGACTCGTGTCGTTGTAGGTCTTGGATGGGATACGAATAAATACAGTGGTGGCGCGGACTTTGACCTGGATGCTTCAGCTTTCCTACTTTATGAAGACGGCAAAGCCAAAGCTGCGGATGATTTTGTATTTTACAACAACCCGACAGGTGGAGCAGGATCGATTACCCATACAGGCGATAACCGCACAGGTGAGGGCGATGGGGATGACGAGCAAATCATCGTTGATTTCTCGAAGATTCCTGCGAACATCCATCGTATCGGGATCACGGTTACCATTTATGATTACGAGGCACGCGCGCAAAACTTTGGTCAAGTGTCCAATGCTTTTGTGCGTGTGGTAGATGCAGCAACGGATCGTGAAGTGCTGCGCTACGATTTGGGAGAAGATTTTTCCACCGAAACGGCCGTCGTATTCTGTGAATTTTACCGTCAGAATGCAGACTGGAAATTCCAGGCTATCGGTAGTGGCTTTGCTGGTGGATTGGGTGCGCTTGCTAAAAACTATGGCTTGGACGCTCAATAATATCCACTTGGGGTGGTGTCCATAGGGCGCTACCCTTTCTTTTTAAGCTATTACATTGAGCATTTTGCATAAATCCCAAGAGCATTTTCAAATCAGCAATATATAGATCGAAACGCTTTAGTTTGTCTTTATATTGTTCTTATGTGCGTTGGGAATCGAATGATCCAAAATGCTACATTAGCGTACGCTGACACATGACAAACCGACAGAAAGGTGACACAATCATGGCTGTTATCGTAGTAAAGGGACAGAAGGCGGATTTGACGAAAACAAATCCGGGCCTGACCCATGTCAACGTAGGGATTGGCTGGGAGTCCCCAGCGTCTCTGGAGCTGGATACTTCGGCATTTTTGCTAGGTCCTGGAGGAAAAGTATCGGGCGATGAGGATTTAATTTTTTATAACAATCCGACCACGCCCTTTATCACCTATTCAGACGGACAACAGTCCGGTGACAAAAAGCAATTTGCCCTTGATCTGACGCGAATTCCTGCAAACATCGAGAAGATTGCGTTTACGCTGACGATTTATGATGCGGATCAGAAACGGCAAAATTTTGGACAGGTTCAAGGTGGGTTCATTCGTTTTGCTCATCCGGTTAGTGGAGAGGTTTTGCGGTTTAATTTGGACAGTGGATTTACAGTGGAAACTGCGATTGTTATTGGTGAACTGTATCGTCATAACGGGGAATGGAAATTCAACGCGATTGGCGCAGGTTTTTCCGGTGGATTGGATGCGTTGTGCGTTAATTTTGGGATTGAAGTGGAAAATAATCCGGCTCCGCCCACGCCAGTGCCTACACCTCCGTCTCCAGCGCCTCGACCAGCACCAACGCCGCCACCAGTACCACCTGCTCCGAAGCCAGAGCCATCTGCAACACCGGTGAATCTGAATCTGCGGAAAATTGAGCTGAAGAAGAAGGGCGACACCATTAATCTGAAAAAGGGCTCAGGCGGATTGGGTGAAATCCTGATCAATCTGAACTGGAATCAGGTGCAGCAAAGCAAGGGATTTTTTAATCGCGGCTCCAAGGGTGTCGATCTGGATCTGGGCTGCTTATATGAGATGAAGAATGGAGATAAAGGCGTTGTACAGGCGCTCGGGGAAGTTTTCGGTTCTCTAAATCGCTTTCCGTACATTGCTCTGGATGGCGACGACCGAACAGGCTCTGTGAAAACAGGGGAAAATCTTCGCATCAACGGTGCTAAAATTTCTGAAATTAAGCGAATTTTGGTGTTTACCTTCATCTATGAAGGAGTCACGAACTGGTCACAAGCGGACGGGGTAGTCACGCTGTACCAGAAGGATGGGCCGGACATTATCGTTCACATGAATGAACATGACAATCGCAAAGGGATGTGTGCAATTGCCATGATCCAAAATGTAAACGATGAAACGTTTAGCATTGAAAGACTCGTGCAGTTCTATGGCGGTCATCGTGAGTTGGATCGGGCCTATAACTGGGGCATGCGCTGGTCGCAGGGTAGCAAATAAATTGAATTATCGGAGGCACTCTTTTCATGTTGAATGATTTGTTTAAAAATATCAGCGAAAACTACGGCCATTTCTTTTCATGGAGTGATGTTGTAGGTACGCTTACTGATCCAGTGAGTTGGGGGATTATAGGAACTCTCATTTTGCTGGAAGGACTTTTATCGGCGGATAACGCCTTGGTTCTCGCAGTTATGGTTAAACACTTACCTAAGGAACAACAGAAGAGAGCCTTATTTTACGGGATTTTGGGTGCGTATATATTCAGGTTCCTGGCTATCGGCTTGGGTACATTCCTGATTAAGTTCACCCTGATTAAGGTACTGGGTGCAGCTTATCTGCTCTATATCGCTTATAAGGGCTTATTCAAGTCCGAAGGTGATGGAGAAGTGAAAAACAAACCTACTTCTTTTTGGAAAACGGTATTAATGGTCGAACTGATGGATATTGCCTTCAGTATTGACAGCGTCATTGCAGCTTTCGGTGTGAGCGAGAAAGTATGGGTTCTGTTCCTGGGTGGTATTCTCGGCGTTCTGATGATGCGTGGCGTTGCTCAAGTGTTCCTCAAGCTCATTGATAAATTTCCGGAACTGGAACAGACAGCCTTTATTATGATCGCCATTATCGGGGGTAAAATGCTGGCTGCTGCTTTTGGCTTTCATATGTCGCAGATTTTATTTTTCGGCATTTTGATTGCTGTCTTTGTAGGCACAATGGTTATCAGCTCGGCGAAAAGAAAGAAAAAGGCCGACAAAGAGGCTTAATGTACAAAGTATAGCGAAATCCCTCCTGAAACTAAGGGGGGATTTCTTTTATACCCGGAGCACAGGGCTTCAGTCAGGCAAGAAAGAGCAAGAGGAGGGGAAGAGCCCTGAAATATTTTAATGATTTAACCTCTGAGGAAGTAGAAGCGATCTTTTATACTCCACCGTTGGAGTTTCATAACCGTTCTCCCAAAAGTATATTGGCTTATGCGATAGGAGCGGCTTTGTACATGCCAGCGACCCGCTCGGAAGTAGCGGAAGAGATCAAAAATGGAAAACATGAAGGGTTAACAACGGTCATTTTGGATTTGGAGGATGCGATAGGGGATCAGCAGGTCGGGCAGGCGGAACAATCGCTGGCGCAGCAGCTGTTTCAACTATTGTCTTATGTACGGACGGGGATGATGAGTGAACAGCAATTACCTTTGTTATTTGTGCGTGTGCGCTCTGTGGAGCAGTTGGAACGACTACTGAACGGTTTGGGTGAATCTTTGTCACTGCTCACGGGCTTTGTCTTACCCAAGTTCTCTTCTGATAATGGACGAGCGTATTTTGCACTCATTGCAGAATATAACCGGAGTATGCATACAGGGGCAGGAAACGAAAACAACATGCCTGTGCTGTACGGGCTACCGATTCTTGAAAGCTCCAAAATCATTTATCGGGAAACCCGCTGGAAAGAGCTATTGTCGATTAAAGAAATCTTAGACGAGTACCAGGAATATGTGTTGAATGTACGCATTGGAGCAACCGATTTTTCCAGTCTGTATGGCTTGAGACGCAGCCCGGATATTACGATTTATGAAATTGCCGTCATTCGGGATTGCATCGCAGATATTATTAACTTGTTTGGACGCGTGGGCTCAAATTACGTCATTTCCGGTCCTGTATGGGAATATTTCTCTCACCGAGAACGTGTCTTTAAACCTCAATTAAGAGTATCTCCTTTCGAAGATGCACTTGGGAAGCCGGGCCGACACTTGCGGATGGACTTCATCTCAGATGCCGTAGACGGACTGATCCGAGAAGTCATGATGGACAAAGAGAATGGGATTATCGGCAAAACGATTATTCATCCCTCCCATATTAAGCCGGTACAGGCCATGTATGCGGTGACACATGAAGAGTATATGGATGCACTTGAAATTGTTGAGCGTAACGACGGTAGTCTGGGTGTATTCAAAAGTACCTATGCCAACAAAATGAATGAAATTAAGCCGCATTTGAATTGGGCTCATCGAATTATCAATAGATCAAAAGTATACGGGGTGTTACATGAACAACAACATTTTGTCAGTCTCTTACCCAACCACGAAAACACATCTGCTGCCAATCCTGGAGCAGTTCAGCGTTAAAATTACGGAGACTCATAATCCATTCCGTCTTCCTGTGGACAAGCTGTTTGCGATGGCGGCACGGGTCAATAAAAAGCGTTCATTTTTATTTGTCAGCAAGGTGCTGGGCAAGCATATTCCGGTAAACCCATACACCTCTCTGCTCAGTGGTGCGGCGCTGGCGATCCTGCTATATAAGGAGCTTGTCCCACAAGCGGGACAACAGATGGATGAACTGATTGGAGAGGCCGTGAGAGGACTACTTAACCCAGACTATGCGAAAGAGGCCTATCGAAAGCTGATGGATGAGCGTTTAGCTTTTGCTTTTACGGAGCCGATCAAGTTTGTTGGTTTTGCCGAGACGGCTACAGCACTGGGACACAGTATGTATCGGTTGTTTGACGACGGTACCTCGTATATTCATACGACACGCGAGGATATCCCGGGCCTTCGGCCTATTATTCGGTTTGAAGAAGAGCATTCGCACGCTGTTGATCATCGTTGCTATGCACTGGATGAAGGTGCTTTTGCGGGTGATGGCCCGATTGTGCTGGTAGATGATGAAATTACGACGGGGAAAACAACGCTTAATATCATACGGGATATTCAGGAGCATTTTCCGCGTAAACAGTATGTGATTGCTTCGTTATTGGATTGGCGGACAGACAGCGACGAGCAGGCTTTCGCTGATCTGGAGGTAGAGCTAGGCATTACGATTACGCCTTTAAGCTTGCTCAAAGGAAAGATTGAGGTACAGGGAGTACCAATACTGGATCACGCAGAATATGCTGGACAGGCTGGGAACCCAGAACATGCAGCCACTAGCATGGCAGAGGTTAATAAAGATGCTTCTGGAATAATTGACCACCGTTTTGAACAGGAGGCTTCCGGTTTTGAGCGGGTAGTACACAGCTCCATGTCAACGGACGGGTACACCAATACAGCTCCTTATCTAAAATATACAGGCCGTTTTGGTCTACAATCCATTGACAATTCAGCGTTGGATGCAGAAATCACGCGTACAGCCGAACGACTGAAGCAACTTCGTTCTGGGCAACGCACGCTGGTTATGGGCACGGGAGAATTCATGTACATTCCAATGCGGATTGCAGCAGAGTTAGGCCCGGATGTGTATTTTCAATCGACGACACGCAGCCCGGTATATCCCCACCGAGAAGAAGGGTATGGAGTCGCTTGTGGTGTGACATATCCATCGCCTGAGGACAGTACGATACGCAATTTTATTTATAATGTAGACCCTGGTCAGTATGACGAAATATTCGTTTTGATGGAAAGGGAGTCGGACCTAGAGCGGATGAACCCCATGCTGGAGGCTTTGAACCGTCTGGGCTGCGATAAAGTGCATGTCGTTTATTTTAACGGTTTAACTAGACAGGAGAGTAAAGGAGCGCGGATATGAAGCAAGCACTCATGGAGCAAATACAACAGAAGAACATTCATCCGCCCAAACCTCTAGGCAGTTATCCTGCCTCGGATGTCACATTTTTATTGAAGGATTTGAGTAGGGTTACGTTGGAAAAAGGGACGGAGGATCGTGAAGAGGCGATTCAGTCGGGCGTCCATTATTCAGAAATGCTGCCAGTGGAATATGAGCCTACAGCAGAGTATATTGCATTGTTTCACGAAACGCTTGCCCAATCTGCCCAAAAGGTTGCATTAGCGGCAGCTTCTGTAGCTGAGATGATTGTGAGAAAAAGAGGCCTGAACACGGCGATTGTTTCTCTCGCTAGAGCAGGGACGCCCATTGGTATCCTGATCAAGCGTTATATTGACTGGAAGTATAGCGTATCCTTGCCGCATTACAGCATTTCTATTATTCGTGGCAAAGGCATTGACCGGAATGCGATTTTATACATTTTGCAGCAGCATGGGCTGGGGATTGAACTTCAGTTTGTCGATGGCTGGACGGGGAAAGGGGCGATTCGTCAGGTATTGATTGAGGCCTGTCGTGAGATGAATGCGGATTACGGGTTGCGTCTAAACGATGATCTGGCGGTTTTGGCCGATCCGGGCAGATGTTCGGAGACCTTCGGTACACGAGAAGATTATTTGATCCCAAGTGCTTGTCTGAATTCGACTGTATCAGGTTTGATGAGTCGGACGGTATTACGCGACGATCTCATAGGCCCTGACGATTTCCATGGGGCCAAATTTTATGAATCCTGGCGGTTAGTGGATCAGTCCAATACGTTTGTGGATACGGTATCCGGTTATTTTCAAGACGTGGCTGAAGCGGCCGTTGCATATGCTGAACAAATGACATTGAATCCGGCTGCGGTGACATGGCAGGGCTTACGGGATATTGAGGCGATTCAGCAGGCATTTGGTATTCGGGATATCAATCTGGTCAAGCCCGGAGTGGGGGAGACGACTCGTGTACTGCTGCGTAGAGTGCCGTGGAAAATTCTGATTGATCGCGAAGATAATCCGAATCTCCAGCATATTATGCTGCTGGCAAAGGATCGTGGAGTGCCTGTAGAGGTATTTGAAGGATTGACTTATTCCTGCTGCGGAATTATCAAGCCGCTCAAGGGGGGACAAGAATGATCTACGCAAGTGATCTGGATCAGACACTGATTTACTCTAAACGTTCGCTTGGCGTACCGCTGGAGTCCACTGGTCTGTTGCCTGCGGAACAGATAGACGGGGCGACATCGGCTTTTATTTCTGAACAAGCCCTGCAATGGCTAAAGACACTGCCTGAAGATGTGATGTTTATGCCTGTGACGACTCGGACGATAGAACAGTATAGACGAATCACGGTGTTTCAGACGGAGTTGGTTCCCGCATATGCCGTGACGAGTAATGGCGGAAACATCATTGTGGGAGGCGAGGTGGATCGAGAGTGGAATCGGCGTATTCATGAACAAGTGCGCCGTGATGGTGCTCACGCGGAAGAAGCACGTCAGGTGTTCGGGCAGGTGCTGCATGAAGACTGGGTGGTAAACGAACGCTTTTGCGACGAGTTATTCTATGCTTTCATGATTGAACGGGATCGTATGCCACTGGAACAGGTGCTGGAGAAGGCGCGAATCATGCATGAAATGGGCTGGGAGGTATCCATTCAAGGTCGTAAGGTGTATTTGGTACCTGCGGCCGTGAATAAACAAGCAGCCGTGGAGCACATCCGCAATCTCACGAATGGAGGGGCAGTGGTTGCGTCCGGTGACTCTTTGCTAGACCGTTGTCTGCTGGACTATGCCGATTATGCGATTGCTCCGCGTCATGGTGAATTGTATCGGGAACAGTTACGGGATAAGCTGGAGGTCAATTACCGTTTTACAGAAGTGTCGGGGGTTTATGCAGCGGACGAAATCATGGCGTATGTTCATGCAATACACCGGAGTGTATTCGCAGCTCAAACTTCATTTTCAGAATAGATAGGGGACGTGGCTCTGTGAAGAAGGTTAAAGTGTATTTTAACCGCTGGTTTTCAGTGGCGTATCATTATATGAATGCTATTCGTAACAATGAGGACGGTATTCCGTTCGAGATCTATGCGACGCACTCTGATCCGCAGCATATGGCGTTACAGGCCAGTGATGTAGCTGAAGTAGAGCCTCGCACCAGTGGTGTGGAGTACGCACGGTTTTGCGCTGATTTTTGCAGGCGGCACGGAATTGATGTCTTTATCCCACGGTGGAATATGCTCGATATTAGCAAGCATCTTTATTTGTTCGATGATATTGGGACAAAAGTGATGGTATGCCAAGATACCGAACTGCTGGAGCAACTGATGGAAAAGGATCTGTTTTATGAATCCATCCGTCAAAAGGACATTGTCACGATTCCCGATTATGCCATTGCCAGCAATGCTGAGCAGTTTAAACAGGCTTATGAGTCGTTAATAGCACTTGGGCATAAGGTATGCTTCAAGCCATGTAATGCGGAAGGCGGAATGGGCTTTCGTATCATCGACAATGAACGTAATCCGCTGGAGGAACTGTTCGGCCATGCGCTGAATCATATTTCATTCGAGGAAGCACACCGCGTATTGTCATCCACAGAATCATTTCCCAATCTGATGGTGATGGAGTTGCTGGAGGGATACGAATACAGTATTGACTGCCTGGCTGACCGGAACGGAAAGCTGCTAGCAGCAGTTCCGCGTAGGAAGGCAGGAGGACGATTACGGCTGCTGGAGCAGCATCCCGAGCTGTTGGAGGTGGCACAGAAGGTCGCTGAGGCGTATCATATTCCGTACAATTATAACATTCAGGTAAAATATAACGGCGAGCATGCCAAGCTGCTAGAGATCAATCCGCGGATGTCCGGAGGACTTCATGTATCATGTTTGTCAGGTATCAACTTTCCTTATCTAGCGGTGAAATCGGCTTTGGGTCATGAGATCGGTTCACTTCATCCGCAATACGACATTTTAGCCAGTCATATCGAGCAGCCAATCACCATACGTAAATCCGTACATTGACACACACAAATATTGTTTTCTACAATATGGTAAGGGTTTACGTCAGGAGGTACAAGCTATGACGTCAAAAATGTGGGGTGCCACGATTGCTGTGGTTAGCTACCTGATTGCGCTTTTACTAAGTTTTTGGTTGCCACTGTTTGTGTGTTTGGCGATTCCGATCCTTGGTTTGGGAGGATACAGCGCCATCATGGCTGTTCGCCATCCTCGCCCCAATCTGACCGGTTCCGTGATTCCGGTGGTGCAGGAGCAGGTCGGTGAGACACAGCAGCATGAAAAGGAAGCTGCCGTTCGACCGCAGTCTATGACAGGACAAGTACGTCAACCAGATCAGGTGAGCAGTGAATTTGCTCAGGTGATGGAGTATTTGGAGGTACTGGAGGATATGGTGATCTCCGAGGGACAGAAGGATGCGCTTGATAACGAGATTGTCGAGAAGGCGCTGGCTCTATTTGCACGTTTGCAGCGGGTCATTCCGCTTTTGCATGAACTGAACAACAGCGAAGTGAATCATACGGTTCGGAGATTGATTTTGAAGGATTTGAATGGGCTAATTAATCCGTTTCTTCGGCTCAGCGGCGATGCGAAGCGGACCAACCGGAGGACGTTGTTAAACGGATTACGGGATGTGGATAGTAAAATATCAGTAATTGTATCCACGGTGGAGCATAAGGATCTGATGGAATTACAGAGCAAAGCGGAGCTTATTCACCAGCGTTATAGCAGTTCCGAATTGTAGGCGATTTGTAAGAAAATAAAAAAGTAGCAAATTAGCTGCTCTGAAAAACAACGATTATACTTGGGAACAGTTGTTTTTTAGAATAGGAGGTAGCGTATGGCGACCCCATGGGCTGAGTTGAAAAAAGAAGATGAACAGAAGGTGACTGAGGAGGCTTCACAGCTGATTCAGAAGGTATCACAAAGCGATGTCATGAGCTTGGATACCTTAATGGATGATATCGGTAAGTTGGGGGTTAAAACGCAGGAACGTGCGGGGCAGACCCTTAAAATGCTGGATCGTCCGGTAAACGACCTCATGTCCGGTGATCGGGCTGAGGTATCCAATATGATCTTAAAGCTGCGTGATGAATGTGAAACGCTCCAGCAGAGCAAAAATGTGAGTTTTTTTGGCAAGCTTCTGCGTAAAAGCCCGTTAAAAAACTACATTTACAAGTATCAGTCGGTGAAGACGAACATCGAGAAAATCATTACTGCCTTGAGAGATGGTAAGGATAATCTGGAAGAAAACATCGTCAGCATGAGACAGTTGAAGAAAGCCTCCATTGAAGAAATCTACAATTTACAGACGAAGATCGCCTTTGGTAATCGCCTGAAAGAACTGTTTGAGACCGAGATTGCCAAGCCGGAAAATGAAAACCGCAAGCCTCATCTGGAGCGGGGATTGCGCAAGGTGGTTACTCGTACGCAGTCTATGACCGAAATGATTTTGTTATACAATCAGGCGATTGCGGCAACGGATATTATTAATGATAACAATGATAAACTGATTGATTCTGTAAATAATGCGATTGATAAAACATCGAATCTGATCACTCTATCGGCTATGATCGCGATGGCGCTGGCGGATCAGGACAAAATCATTTCAGCCGTCGATGCGACCAACCGTACCATTGAAGATCAATTCAAGGAAAATGCGAAGCTTCTCAAAACGACGACCGAGAGAACGACAGATCTGCTTAGCAAGCCTTCTATGTCACTGGAGGCTGTGAATCAGGCGATTGGTGATTTGGTATCTGCTTTGGATCTGTCTGAAAAATCAAACCGTCGGATTATTGAAAGCTGCCATGATTATACAAGTAAAATGACAGCAATCAATGCCAACCTTAGCCAACGTTTGGGGATCGAAGGGAAAGAACCTTCCAAACCGCTGAAGGATAGTAATTCTTCTGAGGGTCTTAGCTCGTTTTTGAACTGATGACAATGTAGAATAATAGACCAATCTATGAAAAAGACGCCGGGATGACTCCGAAGGGCGTCTTTTTTTGGTTTGCCAGCAGCTAATAAAGGACATGATGAACATACATAGCATTCTCGTGCATAAACTCTTAAAAAGCGAATGACAAAAGGAGAGAGCGAGCGTATGATGTCTTTTATTTTGGGCTGTGTCATTGTCTATTTACTTGTGGCTGCCAGTAGCGAAAAAGCAGATTCAATTGTGGAGTTAAATGATTCTGTGAAATAAAATTTTTTATTGAAAATCATGCATTTTCTGATAGGATAGAGTTAAATATTGGAATCCAAAAGGAGAATGCATGCTGGAATTTTCATTTGAAATCATCGACGAATCGAAAATTAACATTGTATATCAGTATGGAAGCAGCAGCTTCAATTTTAATTTATTTTTTAACTACGGTGTGTGGACGCTGCATCCTTTTGACGGGATTCTACTGCAGAACAAGGAAATGTGCCGTCTGATCGTTACGGATCTGTTTAAGAACAAAGATTTTCATGTCATGCTGGCACGCGAAAATATTTTATTATCAACCCTGCGTACCTCTATTGATCTCAATCCCGAAACTCGGGGAGATCGATATCAGGAACAGGAATTTGATGAACTGTCTGATTTTGCCGAGACACACAGCTTTGAAGAGGTACTGCAAATCGAGCAGGATTCCGTCCGCGAGCGTATAGATTTCTTCCAAAACATTATTCAAAAGATGTATATGGAGGGATTCGGCCCGGAAGACAATGATTTTAACAAGGTACAAGCTATTCTTCGCATTTATAAGGCTGCACATGACCAACTCGGAGAATTAAGCGACTTTCCCCTGAGAGGCGACGAACGACGCAGATGGTAGAGTAGACGTACTAGACGTACAAACGCAAACATCATAGAGGAGCGTGGGGAACATGAGCAGTATTTCTTTACTTAAAAAGAATGCGCAACTGGTACTGACTAAAAAGAATCTAACGAATGTGACTGCGAGAGTTGGATTGGTGCTCGATATTTCAGGATCTATGAGAAGTTTGTACAAAAATGGTACCGTTCAAAAGGTGTTGGAACGAATTGTTGCAGTAGCGAGTGCTTTGGATGATGATGGTGTACTGGACGTATGGGTGTATGATCACCGTTTTTCACGGTTACCTTCCGTTACCGAAAATGATGTTGACAACTATGTTGAAAGACATATTCTGTCCAATGATTATTTGCCCAAGTTCGGTCGTAATGATGAGCCGCCTGTGATGCGCGATGTCATCGCCAAATACACCAAGGAAGAACCCTCTTCTGATCCGGCCTTTGTTATTTTTATTAATGATGGCGGTGTGAAGCGTGGAAAAGGAGACAACATCGACAACGCGGTCATTGATTCGTCAGGAGAGCCGATTTTCTGGCAATTTATAGGTGTGGGTGAGTCCGATTTTGGTGTATTAAAGAAGCTCGACAACATACAAGGCCGTGTGGTAGATAACGCTAATTTTTTTCAAATACAAGATATCGAATCTATGGAAGATAATGAATTGTACGAACTATTGCTTAACGAGTTCCCGTCATGGCTGCAAGAAGCGAAGGAAAAGCATATTTATTAAGGATACTAAGTGTTGTAATATGCGATCCTACAAAGCTTCATATAAAAAATACAAAAAGAGAGAGTTCCGCTAGCAATGCGAAACTCTCTCTTTCTTTACACACCTCTAAAACGTATAGAAGCTCTACGGCGGTTGCCAGTGGAGCGGGCAGAATTGTTCTGAAGAAGCGAAGCGTTCGCCTTTATCCCCGGATTTTACCCTTACAGGTTCTATTCAATAGAAATCCGGGGATAACAGCGATCGGAAGAACAATCTGCACGCGCAGCGCCCACCAACCGACCAAAGGCTTCTAATCGTTTTAACCTAACTCATCCCCATTAATATCATCGAGCAAAGGATAAGCCCTGCTCCGCACCCCGAAGTATATACCTTGAGGTGGCGGAACATGGATGTTTTCCAGGCTGACAAAGATTCATCGGAACGCAAACGCTCATTTTCCTCTCGTAATGCCTTGGATTGACGAATGAATAACTGTCCGATGTCGGCAAATCCCCGCAGGAAGAGGGTTAGAAAACCGCTTTGCAGAACGTGGAAGATTGCACCGATCACCAAGCCCAGCAACCCCAACAGGAATAACAGATTTGCAGTAGCCATGTTTTCACGACCATACAAGAGATGGGGGATGGCGTACAGAAATCCTAAAGTACCGACAATCAGGGCAGTGAGTCCGAAACGTAAAATCATTATTTTTCGACCCGCTTCGCAAAGCGCAGGTCTGGGTTCGAACGAGCATCAAATACGATACCTTGAATCTTAGGACTGATTAATGCCGTGTCCGCAGAGAACTGGATCGGAATAATCGGCAGATCTTCCATCAATACGTCTTCTGCCTGATGGAGCTGTTCAAAGCGTTTTGCCGGATCAAGCTCAAAGGTTGAGGATTCGATCAGTTTGTCATACTCCGGGTTGCTCCAGTTGGTAAAGTTGTTCGAGTTTTTGGAAGTATAATGCCCCAATACGCCGAGCGGATCCAGGAAGTTTCCTTCCCAGCCCATACGGGCGATCTGGAAGTTCTTCTGTTTAAAGGTATCAATGTACGTTTTCCATTCCTGATTCTCCAGCGTCACTTCAACACCCAGGTTTGTTTTCAGCATTTCCTGAATCGCTTCAGCTACTTTTTTATGCTTGTCCGAAGTGTTGTATTTGAAGGTGACTGGTGGCAGCTTGGTCAAACCTTCTTCTTTCAGACCTTCGGCCAGCAATTGTTTCGCTTTTGCAGCGTCAAACTCATAGTATTTTTTCGGTGCTTCATCACGGAAGTCCTTGCCGGATGGCGTTGTTGTTCCGTATGGAACATAACCGTAAGCCGGAGTTTCGCCACCTTTGGTTACGCTGGTAGCCAGTGCTTCGCGGTTAATCGCGTAGGCAATGGCCTGTCTGATTTTTTTATTGTCAAACGGCTTTTGTTTTACGTTAAAAGAATAGGTGTACACACTAAAAGACGGATGCGACAGGAATTCCTTGTTGCTCTTTTCCTGATCCAGTGTATCCACGGGAAGGCTCAAAATCAGATCCAGATCGCCCGTTTTGTACATTTGATAATACGTTGTGGAGTCTTGCACCATTTTAAAATTAATCGTTGCCATCGTAATGGCATCTTTGTTCCAGAATTGATCGTTTTTCGTCAGCGTAATTTGTTCGTTATGTTTCCATTCCTTGGCTACATACGCACCGTTGCCGACAATTGTGCCTGCTTCTGCTGCCCATTTGTCATTTTTCTCAACAACCGATTGGTTTACTGGCAGATAAGCATGACCCACGGCGATCGTGGGGAAGAAGCTTAGCGGTGATTTCAGCTCAACAACAAGAGTTTTATCATCTTTGGCTGTAACACCCACGTTTTCAATTTTACCTTTGCCTGTGTTGTACGCTTCGGCACCTTTGATGTAGTAGAGGGCAGAAGGATCGTAGGCAGCTGTTTTTGGATTTAGTACCCGTTTCCAGGAGTATTCAAAATCCTTAGCTGTCAGTGGGTCACCATTCGACCATTTTGCACCGTCACGGATAGTAAAAGTGTAGGTTTTGCCGTCAGGAGATACGTCTACTTTGCTGGCAGCACCTTCTACGATTTTACCAGCCTTATCGTATGTATACAGCCCTTCATACAAGTTATCAATTACAAAATAGGACGTTGTATCTGATGCGAAAGCAGGGTCTAGCGTATAAGGTTCTCCACCTGCCAGATTGGCAGTAATTTCTTGCGGGACATCTGCTTGAGGAGCAGCGGACGGGTCGTTGCTTGCTGTTTTGTCCGCAGTGCCAGAGCATCCAGCCAAAGCCGTTACGGCCAAAAGTAAGATGATCGTCATCCAATGCATTTTTTTCATCGTGGTTATCCTCCATTACTGTGATTAGTTATGCTAAAAATAAGGTACACCGTACCGGGATTTATTCATCCTCCTTTCCCGCAGGTATGCCGCGTGTGCGCACTTCGATAAAGGAACTGCCGTTTTTCCTGCGGTTAGGCGAGAAGCTGCGGATCATGGTGACACCCCTCCTTGTCCAATTTGGATCTCTCTGTTGTTAATGTTGTGAGCGCGGGTCAAGTGCATCCTGAAGCCCGTCTCCAAGTGTATTGAACGCCAGCATGGTGAGCGATATCATCAGTCCGGGGAAAAATAGGCGCCACCATTGACCGCTTAAAATAACGCCAAGTGAATCGTTAGCCATCGTCCCCCAGCTGGCCGAAGGAGACTGAATCCCCAGACCGAGAAAGCTCAGGAACGATTCGGCAAAAATAGCCGACGGAATAGTGAACGTCAAATTTACAATAATGATTGCCGCTGCGTTCGGTAGCAAATGTCTGAAGATAATACGTGAATGAGATGTCCCCAAGCTGCGGGCTGCTAACACATATTCTTGCTGCTTCAGCTGTAAGATTTGCCCACGCACTACACGGGCCATACCGACCCAGCCAGTAATAGATAATGCAATAATCATCGTGAGTAGGCCTGGCTTCATAATGACGAGCAGCAGAATGATGACCAGCAGATAAGGAATACTATACAAAATTTCAATAATACGCATGAGAATGCTGTCGATCCGGTCGCCCGTTTTACCGTGCCCAGCACAATAGCCAGCAACACAGCCGACGAGAATGCCAAGCACCAAATCAATGGCGGCAGCGGCAAAGCCGATCATGAGTGAAATTCTAGCACCGGCCCATGTCCGTGCCCATACGTCCCTCCCCAGATCATCCGTGCCAAACCAGTGCTCTCCCGAAGGAGAAAGATTCGTCTTCAAAAGGGATTGATCACTGGGTGCATAAGGAACCATGGAAGGTCCAATAATCGCCAGCACAATAATAATAATAAGTAGAGAAAGCCCCAACAGAGCAAGCTTGTTGTTAAAAAGTCTGCGTAGCCGATCTCGCCAGGGTGATTCTTTGGGTCTGGTCAACGTAGGGGTGGGGATCTGGCTGCGGTCTACAAGACTAAACAGGCTGTCCTTTTCGACAGTAGGTGCTGCTTTCATGTTAATCTCCTTTGCTGTCTAATTTGATTCGCGGATCGACAAGGCGATAGGATATATCAATTAAAAATAAAGTAACGACCAGAATGGCACTGTAGAAAATGGTCGTCCCCATAATCACTGGATAATCCCGATTAAAGATACTATCTACGAAGTATTTACCGATGCCGGGAATCGCGAATATTTTTTCGACGACAAAGGTACCTGTAATGACGGAAGCGAATAGCGGTCCGATAAAGGAAAGCACCGGAATCAATGCATTACGTAATCCGTGACGAAGAACTACTGCCCAAGAGGACAACCCTTTTGCTTTGGCAGTGCGTATGTACTCCTCATGCATAACTTCCAGCATGCTTGTCCGCATAAAGCGGGCGATAACGGCAAGCGGTGAAACAGCGAGAGCCAGCGACGGGAGCACCGTATGCTGCCAGGTTCCCCATGAGGCGACCGGAAGCAGATGCCATTGGACGGCAACATACTTGATTAACAGCGGTGCCAATATGAAGCTGGGTACGGAAATACCAACAATCGCGATAAACATCGAGATATAATCCAGTGGTCGATTATGGTGTAGAGCAGCAAGTGTTCCGAGCGAAATACCGGCAATAATCGCGACCACGATGGATTGAATACCCAGCAATGCAGAAGGTGGAAAACCTCGGGCAATGAGCATATTGACGTCCGTCGTTTTCGATTGAATAGACGGGCCCATGTCCAGCACTAGCAGATTTTTGAGATACAACACATACTGCACAGCGAGCGGCTTGTCCAGATTGTACCTGGCACGCATGTTTTGCAATACCGCTTCCGGAATGGTTTTGGAATCGTTCGAGAACGGATCACCCGGAATGATGTGCATGATGATAAACGTTAAAGTGACGATAATCCACAACGTAATGAACATCGTAAAGAGACGTTTTAAAATGTACATGGGGCTTTATTTCTCCTGTCTATCAAGCTGATTTACATACTACGGCTGCTGAAATTTTAAAATAAATAAAAGTATATAAGAATACTAGGAAATGATAAGACGGTTTAGGTGACATGTCAAGGCAAGGTTTTACATTATAGAACACAGGTCAAATTTTCGTCACAGGTTTTCCATTTATATAAGGCTAAGATTCCGCTTATTCCTCTCGACGAGTATCCTGCGGTATGTTATGATGATACTCTGATAACGTGTTAACGAACTAAAGCGTTTGCCACCTGTTCTTGGATACGGGGGTCACCATTGTTGGAGGGGAATAAGATGAGAAAAGCAGCCATGTTTACGATGTTAATTGGATTGATGATGATCGTGTTGGCCGGATGTTCCGGCGGTAAGGATAACAGTAAATTGATTATTGGAATTGATGATAAATTCGCCCCGATGGGCTTTAGAGATGAAAATAACGAGCTGACCGGCTTTGATATTGATTATGCAAAAGCGGCCGGGGAACAAATGGGTAAACAGGTGGAATTTCAGCCGATTGACTGGTCTGCCAAAGAATCCGAGCTGAACAGCGGACGTATTGATCTCATTTGGAATGGATACACCATTACGGATGAGCGTAAGGAAAAAGTGCTGTTCACAAAGCCATATCTGAAAAACAGTCAGGTGATTGTCATTCCGGCTACTTCCAGTCTATCCAAGCTGGCTGATCTGACGGGCAAAACGGTCGGACTCCAGACGCTGTCTTCAGCAGCCGATGCATTGGATGCAAATCCGATCAAAAGTAAATTGAAGCAAGTGTCCGAGTTCCCGGATAATGTTCTGGCTTTGACGGACTTGAAAACCGGACGTCTGGATGCGGTTATCATTGATGAGGTCGTAGCCAAGTATTATATGTCGAAGGAACAAGGGACGTATAAGCTGCTTGATGAATCATTGGCCCCTGAGGAATACGGCATCGGTGTGAAAAAAGGAAATGAAGAGTTGTTGATGCAGCTGCAATCCGCTTTGGATGAGCTGCACAAGAACGGAAAAGCTGCTGAAATTTCGAAAAAGTGGTTTGGTGAAGATAAAGTATTAAATTAATACGTAGTGTATTGAACTAAGGGTTTAGGAGTCGAAGGTCATGAGTATGGAATATATTTTGCGAATTATGAAGCCTATGCTTGAAGGGGCACAGATGACGGTTATTTTATTTTTCATCACGCTCATCTTGTCTATTCCATTGGGTTTTATCGTTACGTTGCTGGCCAAAAGCCGGATTAAGCCAATCGCCTGGCTGATGCATACGTACATTTATGTTATACGCGGTACGCCGCTATTGCTGCAATTATTGTTCTTTTGTTTTGGTCTGCCGATGTTGCCTGTCATTGGGGAGTATCTGGTCTTGGACCGGACAACGGCTGCGGTACTGGCATTTGTACTGAATTATGCGGCTTATTTTGCAGAAATTTTTAGAGGCGGAATGTTGTCGATTGATAAAGGGCAATACGAGGCTTCGCAAGTGCTGGGCTTGAGCAAGTCGCAGACGCTGATTAGAGTCATTGTGCCGCAAATGGTACGGATCGCTTTGCCTGCGGTAACCAATGAAGCGACAACACTGGTAAAAGATACGGCACTACTGTATGCAGTAGCGGTACCGGAACTGCTACATTTTGCGAATACGGCTGTAAACCGTGATTTCTCGATTGTACCTTATGTTGTAGCGGCGGTTATTTATTTGTTGTTAGCTTTGGTGCTGACGCTATTCTTCAGGGCGCTGGAAAAACGTTTTAAATTCGAGTAAAAGGAATGTCGGGATATGAATACTAATGCAATAGAAGTAACCGATTTGAAAAAATCGTTCGGCAAGCTCGACGTTCTGAAAAGAGTGAGCTTTAACGTTAAAGCGGGCGAGGTTGTAGCCGTCATAGGTCCTTCAGGTTCAGGAAAAAGTACCATGCTCCGTAGTTTGGTACACCTGGAAGATGTGACGGGCGGGACGATCCGCATTCATGATAAAGCACTGGTGGAAAACGGTCAGTACGCTCCGGCAGGTGACATTAAAGGCATTACCACCGGTATGGGCATGGTGTTCCAGCATTTTAATCTGTTCCCTCACTTGACGGTGCAGGATAATCTGGAGCTGGCTCCGAAGCTGGTGAAGAAGGTGAGCAAGGCTGAGCTACGTCGCCAAAGCGCTGAGTTGCTGGCTAAAGTCGGATTAGCAGATAAAGCAGATGCGTATCCATCCCGACTGTCGGGAGGACAGAAGCAGCGCGTGGCGATTGCCCGGGCAATGATGATGAACCCTGATATTTTACTGTTTGATGAGCCGACCTCGGCCCTTGATCCCGAGCTGACGGGTGAGGTGCTGCGAGTTATCAAAAAGCTGGCTGAGGAACATATGACGATGGTCATCGTGACCCACGAGATGAACTTTGCGAGAGATGTGGCGGATCGTGTTATTTTTATGGATAATGGCGAAATTGCAGAATCCGGTACACCAGAGCAGATTTTTGGCAATCCTCAGCTGGAACGGACGAAGGTGTTTTTGAATCGGGTGGGGGATTAAAAATATAGTTGCTTGTTAGAGTGTGTGTCCGTGAGCAATATGTTTTTAAGCAGGAAGTATGAGGGAAGAATAAAAGCAAGGGAGATGGCAAACGCCATCTCCTTTTTGTAGTTATAGAGTATGCGAACTGTGTAGCCACATTTGGGCAATATGTAGATTGAGGTTCGTATACAGATTATTATTTTTAATCTTTACATACCTACCGAAGGTATGTAGAATGAAAAATACCTACCGAAGGTAGGTTTTGAATGATGAGAGGATGAGTCGACCATGAATAAAACTCGCAACGAAATCATCTTTACGCTAATCATCAATCTTGTATTGCCTTATTTGGCTTATCGTCTGCTAATTCCGTATACGAGCAGTGTGGTGGCTCTGTCTTTCGCTGCTCTTGTACCACTATGCGACTCACTCTACAATCTTATACGGACGCGCAAAGCAGATGTGTTCTCTGGCTTTATCTTTCTTGGTCTGATTCTGGGCGTGGTGGCCGTTCTCTTGGGCGGTGACGAACGCTTCATTTTGCTACGGGAGTCTTATGTAACCGGTATTATGGGGTTGGTGTTTCTAGGCTCGCTGCTCTTTGGTCGACCATTAATTTATTATTTTGCGGAAAGATTCACAGGTCATAATCCTCAGATAAACGATAAATGGGAGAAGCTTCCACGCTATCGCTTTAACTTCCGCCTGATAACGGCGGTGTGGGGACTCAGCCTGCTGCTGGAAGCCTTCATCAAAGTAGTGCTGGTATATTCGCTGTCCATACCGACCTTTCTGGTCGTATCGTCGTTCTTCACCTACGGGCTTATTGGTTTGACGATCTGGTGGAATATAGGTTTCATTAAACGAATAAAAAGACAGACAAACGGGAGGTAAAAGATTATGCAAGATAAAGCGATGAACGACAGTCTAAAAAAGCTGCTTGAGATTGCCGAAAAGATGATTATGGAGAAAGGCTGTCGGGCGACGACACTACAGGATATTGCGGATCGCAGCGGACTGACTAAAGGAGCCATTTACCATTATGTCAAAAGCAAAGATGAATTGTTCGGTATGATTCTGGAGGCGGGAATGGAGAAAACCAATCAGCGCTTTTTTGAATCTGTCGCCCGGACTCCCGCAGGACCAGAAGGAATCAAATCCCCGCTTAACACCTTAACTGAACGGCTTCGTAACATCGGTAGTGGGGACAGCGCTGCCAGCCTGATTTTTATTTATCTACTCAGCCAACAGGATAAGCCCGCCGTGGCTGGCATTCTGAAACGTTATCATGAAGCATCTATCCTCACTGCCAAAACGTGGATCGAAGTCGGACAGCAGAATGGAGCTATCCCTGTTTCAATCGATGCGGACAGGACAGCTCGGATGTTCACCGTGTTCAAGAACGGACTGCAAGTTCAGCATAACATAGTGACCGATGGCGATAAAATCAACGAACTGGAAATTTACGAGTTCTTGATGAATGCGCTGGGCGCAGGAAGAGGCTAGGCAGCCCCTCCATTCGTCTGAAATTCTCTTAAAGTATTCCATTCGTTCAGCTATCCCTAGATTTTACCTTTAAGTTTATATTCTACTGAGGAGAAATCTAGGGATAACAGCGATCGGAAGAACAATCTGCATGCGTAGCGGGCTCACCACCATAACTCCTCCATCATCTATCTATTACGATCAACAATTTCTTTGTCCTCGCTAAATACTTCAATCATCGTTAATGCCCCCGCCCGGTACCCGTGAATGAATGCTGCTGCGGAGTGCAGGGAAGTTGACTCGCTTAATAAATCGAACATGACTTCAATTGACTCAAACTCGACTGCTGGTAATTTACTTTTCAACATCTCCATGAGATCACTAATTTTTTGATTCACTTTTTGAGATTCAGGGTCGGTTGAATGTATCTGTTCACTGGGACGCCATTTTCCATAGTACATATCCTCCAAAATCATTTTTATCATACCTCCTTATGAAAAGTTAAGTGTTTGTCCTCACGTGAATCGGTGATTCATTTATGCGCTGCTAATCACCCAAGCACATTTTACAGCATGCGATGGATGTATATTGATATTTATGCGTTATTTGCATAAAGTTTTTTTAGTATATAAGTTGAGTTGAAAATGTACCTGAGGCGCCACTACGCGTTTGAGTGGTGCTTTCCCTCGCTGTAATACTGGAATTATTCTATAAAATTCAAAGAGAGCTAAACATAATAGAGTTAAAGCTTTAATTTGCTAGGTTTATATGCAAACGCTATTATTCTATAATTTCACTCAGAAAGGAGGTTAAAGTAAAAAAATACGGAATATGGAACGTATAGGTGATATACTGCAAAGAGAATCAACCAACAAGCAAGTGTATGGGACAAACACAAAATTTTAGGAGGTAGAGTATGTTTAATTTTAGTAAGAAAATGATGACGGTAGTTCTTGCAGCTTCCATGAGTTTTGGGTTATTTGCAACAACCTCAAGTGCAGCGACAGACTATTGGCAAAATTGGACCGATGGCGGTGGGACGGTCAATGCTGTTAATGGATCAGGCGGTAATTACAGCGTAACATGGAAGGATACCGGGAATTTTGTTGTCGGCAAAGGCTGGACTACTGGATCGCCAAACAGAACGATCAACTACAATGCCGGTGTCTGGGCGCCGTCCGGTAATGGATATTTGGCTCTCTACGGGTGGACGAGAAACTCACTCATCGAATATTACGTCGTTGATAGCTGGGGTACTTATCGACCTACCGGAACGTATAAAGGTACGGTGACCAGTGATGGGGGCACATATGATATCTACACAACAATGCGATACGACGCACCTTCCATTGAAGGCGAAAAAACGACGTTTATTCAGTACTGGAGTGTTCGACAGTCGAAGAGACCGACCGGGGGCAACTCCACAATCACTTTCAGCAACCACGTGAAAGCATGGGCGAGCAAAGGAATGAATCTGGGAAGTAACTGGTCTTACCAGGTGTTGGCGACAGAGGGGTATCAGAGTAGCGGGAGCTCTAACGTAACGGTGTGGTAACCACTCAACTGCAAGCTGTTCAACGAACAGGCGCGGTTGGGACTGTCTCACGGGATAAGCGGGTTTTGAGAGCTGTCTGATAGATAGGGTTTAAATGAATCGATCATGGAGGACTCACCGAGCCCTAAGTATTGTAGACAGGCCGATGACCGTTCCCCTCCAGTCTATCCGTCAGTGCGGATGCGTCGAAGGCCGTTTCCTGCAAGGCGAACGGCCTTCGACGCTGCTGGAGGCGAGTTGCAAGGCCATCACAGCCTACTATTTTTCCTATCAGCTTAAAGGAGATCTATCCATGAGAAAGCTATTAATGTTTATTTTAATAGCAACAATAAGAATGATAACGATAATATAAAATGGACAGTAACGATTAATGAGGGAGCTAACGGTTACCGATTGCCTACAGAAGTGGAGTGGGAATATGCTGCAGGCGGAGGTCAGGCGAGCAAGGGCTACACATACAGTGGAAGCAATAATGCCGACGAGGTCGCATGGTATTGGAAAAACGCCGGAGACAAATACTTATCTGGAGACTGGAACTGGCCTATCATAGAGAGCAACTATAATAAAACAAAATCGATCGGTACCCGGAAACCCAACGAGTTAGGAATTTACGATATGTCCGGCAACGTCAGCAACAACGAGATATCTTTCCGAGGTAAGTTCGATGCGAATGGCTTTGGTCCCGATCAAGGGTTTCGTATAGCTCGTAGAGAATAGTCGGAACAAGGCACAACAAATGAAGGTTAAACTAACGGGCAGTTTAGGTTAATACAGTTCTACCCCACCGAGAAGACAGGGTCGGGGAGTGTCCTTATCCTGCCTTCTTGCATGTTATATGTTTTCTACTGTACTAAATTATCCAAATCCGGCTGCAATTTGGTCCGCAGAACATACAGCATGATGGCACCAACAAGGAACGCGACGGCATCCGAAATGACAAGCGACCAGACCACCCCGTGGAATCCGTTCATTCGATTAGCAATATACAACACAGGAATCAGAGTAACTCCTTGAATAACTGACATAATAAACGCGGCGGTTCCTTGCGCTGTTGCTTGAAAGATACCGGTAAACAGCGAGGTCATTCCTGTAATGAACAAGGATAAGAACGTCACATGTAGAATGTAGCTACCCATTTCAATTAATTGCGGGTCACTCGTAAATAAACCAATTAAGTGGTCGGAAATCAGGTAGACGATAACACCAAACACGATTGCTAACGCCACAATAGCTTTGATTGTAAATCCAATGGTATGCTTCATGCGTAATTTATTCGCTGTAAAAGAGAAGGCAATCAACGGCACAACTCCCTCGCATAAGCCCATCAGAATAAACTCAGGAAATTGCAATAGGCGTGATGAAATTCCGTAAGCCGCTACGGCCTGATCCCCATAATCGACAAGAAAATGGTTAAAGATGAGCGACATTGCACCCAAGAAGATACTCATAACAAAGACGGGAACTCCGATTTTGAATACATTGCTCAGAATATCCGTGGTAGCCTTAAACCATTTAACGGAGACAGTTAAGAATTGGCTCTTATATCCCATATGGAAGGCGTAGAATGCACTCGCAACCAAGTTAGAGATGACCGTAGCAGACGCAACGCCGATCACGCCCCAATGGAAGACGAAGATGACTAGCGCGTCGAGAATAATATTCACGACAACACTGAGAATCATACCGATCATCGACGTGATTGCTGCACCCTCGGAGCGCACAATATTCTCCAGCGTGAAGAATAATACGACGAATGGTGAACCAATAAGCATAATCGTGACATAGTCCTTCGTGAATCCGAAGGAGTCAGGTGTTGCCCCGAGGCCATGAACGATTGGATCGATCAACGGGAGACCGACCGCCATCACGATAAGACCGAGAACTAAACTGCTGTAAAAGGCGAATGAAGACACATGCTTCACATCGTCATATTTTTTCTCTCCCAGCAAACGGGAGATGAATGTGCCACTACCCATGCCTATCAAGTTGCCTAGTGCCATAATGATCGCGAATAACGGCAAGGTTAGTGCGAGTGCGGTTAACATGGCAGTATTGCCCAGTGTACCAAGGAAATAGGCATTTAAGATGGAATAGATGACATTCATTGACGTACCTAGCATCATCGGTACAGCGAAGTGAGCTACGGCTTTTGCGACCGGTGCTTTTTCAAAGTAATGGAGGTTTTCTGCATCCATGCGAGTCACTACTTTCTTTATTTATTTTGTCCTTCAGTCTAACACTGTTAGGTTGTGCCTTACAGTGTTAGATGATATCATGAACCTATGAACCTGTAAAGCATAAACTTACACTGTTAGATAAAAGGGCGGATACCGATGAAAAAAAAGCAGCCTCAAATTTCGGAGGATAAGATTTTGGAAGCCTCGTGGGAGCTTCTTGGAGAGGAGGGTATCGAGAAATTCAGTATGAGACGATTGGCCGACCGGCTAGGGATTCAGGCTCCCTCTTTGTACTGGTACTTCAAGAGCAAGCAGAATCTCTATCAGCGCTTGGCCAACCAGGTATCGAAAATGATTCTGGAGGAGTTTCATTCCGAGGGGGACTGGAAGGAGCAGCTGACGGGGCTTGCGGTAACGATGCGGAGTGTGCTCTACCGGTACCCCTGCTCCACGCAGCTCATGATGATGACGCTGCCCCACGAACCGGACATCATCCGGTTCACCAACCGTATGCTGCTCTGCGTGGAGTTGACACCGCTTGAGCAAGAGCAGAAAATGCAAGTGGTTACTACGCTTGTGAACTATGTCTCCTACTTCGTCCTAGACGATTATCAGCATGAGCGTAATGTCTCCGCTATCCTCAAGGATCAGGGAGCACTTCCGGGTGAGGAGATGGTTCACCTTCTGAATTCCATGAGTGAGACAGAAGTGGGACTATTCCGGAGGATGTTCACGAACGGGCTGTTCGAGCTGATGGGGACCGACGAAGCGTTTGAGTTCGGATTGAAGCTGATTCTGTTGGGGGTTGGGCAGGTGATAAAGGAGCAGGAAAGTAGTATGTAAAAACCGCCCATCCGGTTATTGGATGGGCGGTTTCAATTAGGTTACGTTTACCCTAAATTGTTAGTACAAGAGTAAGATGCCCAAAAAGTCGTCGCAAGATATCTAACCGCTATTCATGAAAAGCATTTATCGGATGCAGTAGATCTGGTCAAAGATTCACGGTACCTTTAATGAAGAAAAACAAATTGGAAAGTATAAGCAGTACAGTAATAGAACTGATTTTGATAACTTGGTTATTAATTGGTGTAATTTACATGTAGTAATCAGCAGACCTAAATGATATATTATGTATCCGGCCGTAAGATAGGCTGTGATGTAATAGTTAGATGGACTTCAAAAATTCAAAGGATTACCTACGAGGTATTATTTACCAGTAGCATGAATCATCGAAGTATGATATATTATTATTCCGGGCGTTGATATGGCCGGAAATGATTGATCTTTGAAAACTGAACAACGAGTGAGTAAAACGATTTTGTTCGCAAAATCAAACAAGAGATATTTTATCTCGTCAGTTTCAAAATGAGCTTATCGCTCTTTCTATAAACCAGC
>NZ_CP151963.1:1097500-2422500 GCF_038593105.1 Paenibacillus sp. FSL H7-0442
GTGAAAAGCACCCCGGAAGGGGAGTGAAATAGATCCTGAAACCGTGTGCTTACAAGAAGTCAGAGCCCGATCTATGGGTGATGGCGTGCCTTTTGTAGAATGAACCGGCGAGTTACGTTCCCGTGCAAGGTTAAGGTGAAGAGCTGAAGCCGCAGCGAAAGCGAGTCTGAATAGGGCGAATGAGTACGTGGACGTAGACCCGAAACCGGGTGATCTACCCCTGTCCAGGGTGAAGGTGCGGTAACACGCACTGGAGGCCCGAACCCACGCATGTTGAAAAATGCGGGGATGAGGTGGGGGTAGCGGAGAAATTCCAATCGAACCCGGAGATAGCTGGTTCTCCCCGAAATAGCTTTAGGGCTAGCCTCGGAAAGAAGAATCGTGGAGGTAGAGCACTGATTGGGTGCGGGGCCCGCAAGGGTTACCAAGCTCAGTCAAACTCCGAATGCCATAGATTTAGTTCCGGGAGTCAGACAGTGAGTGCTAAGATCCATTGTCGAAAGGGAAACAGCCCAGACCATCAGCTAAGGTCCCCAAGTGTGTGTTAAGTGGGAAAGGATGTGGAGTTGCACAGACAACCAGGATGTTGGCTTAGAAGCAGCCACCATTGAAAGAGTGCGTAATAGCTCACTGGTCGAGTGACTCTGCGCCGAAAATGTAACGGGGCTAAACACACCACCGAAGCTATGGCTTGATGCTTGCATCAGGGGTAGGGGAGCGTTGAATGCGGGTTGAAGGTGTACCGTAAGGAGCGCTGGACTGCATTCAAGTGAGAATGCCGGTATGAGTAACGAAAAGATCTGTGAGAATCAGATCCGCCGAAAGCCTAAGGGTTCCTGAGGAAGGTTCGTCCGCTCAGGGTAAGTCGGGACCTAAGGCGAGGCCGATAGGCGTAGTCGAAGGACAACAGGTCGAAATTCCTGTACCACCGTAATCCGTTATGAGCAATGGGGTGACGCAGTAGGGTAGTGACGCGGACTGATGGATGTCCGTCTAAGCAGTGAGGCTGGTGTGTAGGCAAATCCGCACATCGTAAGGCTGGGCTGTGATGGGGAGCGAAAATTGTAGTAGCGAAGGTCATGATCTCAGACTGCCAAGAAAAGCCTCTAGCCAGGAGAAGGTGCCCGTACCGCAAACCGACACAGGTAGGCGAGAAGAGAATTCTAAGGCGCGCGGAAGAACTCTCGTTAAGGAACTCGGCAAAATGACCCCGTAACTTCGGGAGAAGGGGTGCCTCGGTAGGGTGAATAGCCCGAGGGGGCCGCAGTGAAAAGGCCCAAGCGACTGTTTAGCAAAAACACAGGTCTGTGCGAAGCCGCAAGGCGAAGTATACGGGCTGACGCCTGCCCGGTGCTGGAAGGTTAAGGGGAGTGGTAAGCCCTTCGGGGCGAAGCTATGAACCGAAGCCCCAGTAAACGGCGGCCGTAACTATAACGGTCCTAAGGTAGCGAAATTCCTTGTCAGGTAAATTCTGACCCGCACGAATGGCGTAACGACTTGGGCGCTGTCTCAACGAGAGATCCGGTGAAATTTTAATACCTGTGAAGATGCAGGTTACCCGCGACAAGACGGAAAGACCCCATGGAGCTTTACTGCAGCTTGATATTGAATTTGGGTACGATCTGTACAGGATAGGTGGGAGCCGTAGAACTTTGAGCGCCAGCTTGAAGGGAGGCATCCTTGGGATACCACCCTGATCGTATCTAGGTTCTAACTTGGTACCGTGAACCGGTGCGAGGACAGTGTCAGGTGGGCAGTTTGACTGGGGCGGTCGCCTCCTAAAGAGTAACGGAGGCGCCCCAAGGTTCCCTCAGAATGGTTGGAAATCATTCGAAGAGTGCAAAGGCAGAAGGGAGCTTGACTGCGAGACCTACAAGTCGAGCAGGGACGAAAGTCGGGCTTAGTGATCCGGTGGTACCGCATGGAAGGGCCATCGCTCAACGGATAAAAGCTACCCTGGGGATAACAGGCTTATCTCCCCCAAGAGTCCACATCGACGGGGAGGTTTGGCACCTCGATGTCGGCTCATCGCATCCTGGGGCTGAAGTAGGTCCCAAGGGTTGGGCTGTTCGCCCATTAAAGCGGTACGCGAGCTGGGTTCAGAACGTCGTGAGACAGTTCGGTCCCTATCTGTCGTGGGCGTAGGAAATTTGAGAGGAGCTGTCCTTAGTACGAGAGGACCGGGATGGACGTACCGCTGGTGTACCAGTTGTTCCGCCAGGAGCACCGCTGGGTAGCTATGTACGGAAGGGATAAGCGCTGAAAGCATCTAAGCGTGAAGCCCCCCTCAAGATGAGATTTCCCAGTATGTAAGACCCCTTGAAGACGACGAGGTAGATAGGTTGGGGGTGGAAGTGCAGTAATGCATGGAGCTGACCAATACTAATCGGTCGAGGGCTTATCCTAAGATAAGACGCAATGAGTTTCGGATCCAGTTTTCAGGGTGTAACCTTGAAGGTATGTACAAGTGACATACAACAAGCGCATGGCTATTCATTCACACGATAAGTGATGAACTGAATAGCCGTACGGAAGAATTTGCGTAGCAAATTCATGTTTGGTGGCGATAGCGGAGGGGTTCCACACGTACCCATCCCGAACACGACCGTTAAGCCCTCCAGCGCCGATGGTACTTGGACCGCAGGGTCCTGGGAGAGTAGGACGTCGCCAAGCAACCCCACAATGGGGATTTTTTTCGCCTATCAGGCTATTGATTATACATACAAAATTGATTTTTTAGATGGGGCTATAGCTCAGCTGGGAGAGCGCCTGCCTTGCACGCAGGAGCTCAGGGGTTCGATCCCCCTTGGCTCCACCAATATTCCCTGATAGCTCAGTTGGTAGAGCACTCGACTGTTAATCGAGTTGTCACAGGTTCGAGTCCTGTTCGGGGAGCCATGTGGAGAGGTGTCCGAGTTGGCCGAAGGAGCACGATTGGAAATCGTGTAGGCGCCAAAAGCGTCTCGAGGGTTCGAATCCCTCTCTCTCCGCCAGAATTATTTTATTGCATGGCCCGTTGGTCAAGGGGTTAAGACACCTCCCTTTCACGGAGGTAACAGGGGTTCGAATCCCCTACGGGTCATAGTAATTCGGAGGCTTAGCTCAGCTGGGAGAGCATCTGCCTTACAAGCAGAGGGTCGGGGGTTCGAGCCCCTCAGCCTCCACCATTTGAAAAATAAATAATTATTACTGTCGCGGGGTGGAGCAGTTCGGTAGCTCGTCGGGCTCATAACCCGAAGGTCGCAGGTTCAAATCCTGCCTCCGCAATTACTTTCAACTAAGAGAGTTGCCTCTGGAACCGTGGTGTAGAGGCCCAACATGCCTGCCTGTCACGCAGGAGATCGCGGGTTCGAATCCCGTCGGTTCCGCCATTTAACTTAATATGCCGGTGTAGCTCAACTGGTAGAGCAACTGACTTGTAATCAGTAGGTTGGGGGTTCAAGTCCTCTCGCCGGCACCATTTTGGAGGATTAGCGAAGTGGCCAAACGCATCAGACTGTAAATCTGCTCCCTTACGGGTTCGGTGGTTCGAATCCATCATCCTCCACCAGTTTTACGAGCCATTAGCTCAGTTGGTAGAGCACCTGACTTTTAATCAGGGTGTCGAAGGTTCGAGTCCTTCATGGCTCACCATTGTATTACATGCGCGTGTGGCGGAATTGGCAGACGCACTAGACTTAGGATCTAGCGTCTTTGACGTGGGGGTTCAAGTCCCTCCACGCGCATCTTGTTTTTTGCGGACGTGGCTCAGCGGTAGAGCATCGCCTTGCCAAGGCGAGGGTCGCGGGTTCGATTCCCGTCGTCCGCTCCATTTATTAGTCCCCTTAGCTCAGCTGGATAGAGCGTTTGACTACGAATCAAAAGGTCGGGAGTTCGAATCTCTCAGGGGACGCCATTAACTTCATAAGCCGGTGTGGCGGAATTGGCAGACGCGCGCGACTCAAAATCGTGAGGGAAACCGTGGAGGTTCGAGTCCTCTCACCGGCATCTATTTCGGATGTAGCTCAATGGTAAAACTCAGCCTTCTAAGCTGGTAGCGTGGGTCCGATTCCCATTACCCGCTTTATATATATGAAAAAGGAGAGATGGCTTATTTTTATGCCATCTCTCCTTTTTTACTTTTAAACTGTTTTTATCGACATCACAAGCAGTAGAAACTCCAAGCCAATCTCCTCCATATACTTAAGTTTCAGCTCGTAGTTCAATTCTTGAAGGCAATATCAGCATGCAGACAGAAAATTTCATCGGAAATTACCCCGCCTCCAGCACCCCGCAACCTAACTCTGGTATCGGCGAGAGAAGCAACCGCACCAGATCCAAAACTTCAATCTGCTTACCGTTCAATAGGCTTTGAGCGAAGCGCTGACCGGAGTCTTCTTCGTCTGAGAAGCAACTGGACATGGTGACCATGGATATCACGATGCCAGATATGACAGGTGCACACGAGGCTTTCTATGGATAGGGCGTACAACTAACGAGGAACGATAGTTAAATAACACACAATGTTGAGCAGGCGCTTCAAGTCTGCTCTCTTTTTATTAAACTAAAGGGCAGGATAGTTATAAATATGTTAAAATAAGGGAGAATAAAATCAGAGGTGAGCTAATGTTCAATCCGAAGATCTTCTTCTATTAGTTGTGTCTAAGGTCATGGCTTCAAATGCCAAAATCTAACCCGGCACAACGGGGATGAAGATGTTTACACGGGAAGAGATTCAATTCTGGGAAGATGAGAAACAGCAAAGTCTGGAGATCAATAATAAGCCCAAAGATCCAAGAAAAGAGAAGCTTAAGGATTTCCGTAAAGGAATCAAGAGTGTTCATTACAACAAAGAATGTAAGATAGCAAGAAAAGATGATTATCGTCTGTATAGAACAAAAATGAAACGACTGATGCGTAGTGAAGAATACGAGCTCCTACACAGTTACAAACGAACGAGTGGTTGGATTACTTGGTAAATTAGGTAGCCTTTGAATGAACTCATCCTATTGTTGAAGTGAGTAGCAGTAGGGCAGTTCATGAGGGGCTGCTTTTTTTCATTGAGCTAACGGGCAGTTTAGTTGAACAAGATAAGTGGAGGTTTTATGTTGCATTTGACGCAAACTGTGAAGGAGGAAGCTGGGAAAATGATAGCTAAGTGTAAAGTGTTGAGTTAACTATCCAGCTTGTTTGTTGATGTCTTTAATGTTTGTGCAGCCTCATCGAGATAGATATCTAAATAAGTACCATCAGTAAATTTAATAACCACAGCATTAGTAGTGATGGCGACATCTTCAATCGTCCTACCTTTAAGTTTTTCAGGTATAACTTTGAAATTAGTCGATTCCACATTCATCAAATCCTTTCATTGATTACACATCTTAGTAATCGGTAATAAGTATATAAAACCTATATTAGTCTAACACTTCTCATAATAAAAGTAAAAGATGAATGATAGAAATACTGAACAGTACGAAGATATTGTGTAATAAAAGAAAGCGTGCTTATTCAACTAACGAGGAACGTTAGTTAAATAAAGAACAGCGGTAGTCTAGGACTTTCTCCTTTTTCAGTCCAAGGATGCCGCTATTACTATATTCAATTCAGTCTAATACTATATTTTTATCAGACACCGGCTTTCAGAACGGCATCAGAGGTGGGGAACTCCAATAAGGTTTTCAACGACACCGCAGAATGAAGATCTCCGATAAACACCCTTGTATTCAGGAGACATCTGATCCAATGCGGCTTGGAACTGCAGTTTAATTTGAATATATAGACCGGTAAACGCGTCATGCTGTCGCGATAAGTTTCGGAGATTCAAGCAACTGAACGCCCCTTGTTTTATAATGATCAAAGTCTTCTTTGTAGAAATAAAATCATCTTCGGTTGATTACTCCTCGGGTAAAAGTTATGAACGGTTGACCTTGGCTTCAAAACGCTTTTCCAGCTCGTCCCAGTTGGGTGTAGGGACCCGGGTCTGTTCCTTCCAAAGGTGAAACACGCAGCTCAAAGCTACGATTTCCCCTACGGATCCGTCAACCAGTCGGCTGATCGGCATCCTATGATAAATTTTCGTAAAAAGGCGCATCAACGCCGATCGTTTGCGGATTAGTGATGCTTGCGCGGCCGGCGTTAGCGGATATTGTAAGGCCTCTAACCACGCGAAAGCCTTCGTCCATAGCGGCGATCATCTGCCGCAACAACTTGTCGTCCCCGGCGGTTTTTTTCATTTGACGCTCGTGTATAACCGTTACAAAGTTTAGCGCAATGATAGGCACGATATAATTCTTCAACCGTGCATCTATATTTTCATGATAGATAGGTATCGTACTTATTTGGTTTACATATGCGGGTACGCCCCCTTCCATGCAGAGGGTCTTTCCCAAACAAACATGGCCTAACGGCTACCATCATGAATGGAAATGTCTTGGCTTGTGAATCTGAACCTCCTTAATGGAGGTTCAGGGCACAGGCCGAGAGTTTTTTGTTAGGACATACTCTGAGTCCTTAATTTCCCGACCTCGAGGAACTATAGGCAGCATCGTATTATCTCGCTGGTCGAATATTTAAAGCGGTGTTTGTGAATACCAGTCTATGTGAACACTATTTAACAAACTAACAAATTCGCCATTCAAATCTTCTCTTGAATCAATTTTGGTATACTATGTGGTAGATAAAAGAATTAATTTGAAGTCTGGCTATAAGTGTGTTTCTACAAACTTGAGGAATGAATTTGATTTTGGTGAAATGCGGAAGCTGTTAGGGCGTAAAGAGAGAAGAGGAGGAATGAAATGTCGTATCTCGTTGATTTTAAAGATGTATCTACGGTTGGTTTAGAGTCATCACCTGTAGCAGAAGCGCTTGCTGGTTTACGTGCTAATGAGGCCCGTTATTTTATGAACAAATACAAGCATGAGTTTACGGTTGTACCAGCTAGCGAAAGCCAGGAGAGCCTTGAATATGTGAACCAAATTTTGATAGAAGAACGTGATATTGCATTTGCGGCTAAACCTTTAGAAACGTCGCGTTTTCAAGTGGAAAATATCCAATTTACCTACGTTTTTTATGAGGATGGTCTTGCAATCAATGTCATGTATACGGTGGATGACCCTAAGAAGCGGGCCGTTGGTTTTAAGCTTTCTGAGGGGATGGAGGTACCAAAGGAGCTAGAAGGGAAGTTTAAGTTTGCTAGGCAGAAGTCTAAACTAGCTGGAACAATTCGGGGTTCGTTTTTTGTAATTAAAGGACAATATTAAAGTAAGCAAAAGCGCAAATGGAGGAAACCAGCCCCTTATTCTCTTTGCAAAAAAGTGAAATTAAAGAAAGGGCTATCCCGCAAAAGGATGGCCCTTTTTTGAAAGAATGATGAAAAGCTACCGCTTATCGTATGATTATCAAACAGGAAGATCGCGGGTAGTCTCTGATAAGGAGACTATTTTTTTTGAGAACTTGCCCCTTCAGCCAACGCGGTGAACCATGCCATAAGTGAAGATGAAAAATTCTTGTGGGAAGTGAGCTAACAATACGATTAGCCAGAATAGTTTGATGCGAATGAAGATAACAACACTTAGTGTGGTATGCACTCGTGTTGATCTCGTTTTAATATCCAAACTTCTATTTCATACATGTTGTTGTTAGTCCATGTCTTGCTTCGCTTTTCTCAAGTGCTTTATTAAGCGGCCCATGATCGATTCTCGATCTCGTCTCCAATCAGTTGTTGAAGTAGTGAGACTGTTCGAGGTCGTGGATCAGTGCAGGTTGCACAGGCCGCCATCCCAGAAGTTCCTGAGTTGCAACGCTTGATCTCGGGATATCGAGCGCTGCAAGTGTGCTGAGGAAGCCGAAGTGGGTATCTGCTTCTTCACGTGAAATGCTGACAACAGGCACGTTCAGGTGTTTACCGATAACACTTGCGATGTCGCGAAATGGCACGCCTTCATCTGCGACCCCATTTAGTCGTGAACCGGCGGGTGCCTTTTCTAACGCAAGGCGGTATAGATGTGCGGCGTCAAGGCGGTGCACAGCCGGCCAGCGGTTGGTCCCCTCTTCTACATAGGCTGAGAAGCCCTTCGTTTTGGCGATGTTGATCAGTCCCGGCACAAATCCTGTGTCACCCTCACCGTGTACCGAAGGACAAAGCTCTACGATCGATGTCCGCACTCCGCGCTCAGCCAGCAATAACATTACGTTTTCTGCTGCCACTCCATTGGCGTGCGTGGTGATCACGAACGGCTTCCCGGACCCTTCCAGCGCCGCCCCCATCGCTTCGACGGCGTGCAGATCTGCTGTGAGTGTCCTGGCGAAGTTCGAGAAGTCGTGATTGAATGCCAGATGAATAATGCCATCCGCAGCAGCCGCGCCACTACGAAGGCTGTCGAGATCGTCAATGTCACCGCGGTGCACTTCGGCCCCGGCCTCTTTTAGTTTCGCAGCGCTATTGTCTGAGCGCACAAGACCGACGACCTGATGACCCGCATCAATGAGTTTACGGACGACAGCGGAACCGATGTAACCTGTCGCTCCTGTTACGAAAACACGCATCATGAAATCCCCCTTAGGCTACTAACCATTGTTGTATAAATTATAATTACCACGCGATGGGTCCATCCTCATCTGAGAACGTTCCTGTTGGACCGTCCGCACCAATCATCGCAAGCCGGACCGCTTCACGCGCCCCTTGTTCAACACTACGAGTGCCAGCAAAATTATTGAGCGCAGTCGATGTAAAACCTGGACAGGCCGTATTGACCTTGATGTTTGTCGATTCAAGCGCAAAGGCAAAGGCAAGTGTCACCGCATGAACAGCCGATTTTGATGCCGAATAGGCCCCAAACATCGCACGATGTGAGTTTTCCGGAATGGAGTTCCAGCTAAGGGAGCCGCCGGTGCTGCCCATGTTGACGATGCGTGCTGCCGGAGCCTCACGTAAAAGTGGCAACATGGCTTGGGTGACAGCAATGACACCAAAAACATTAGTTTCATAAACCGAACGAATGTCTTCGAGCGAAGCAACGGTCAAAAGACCGCTCGTCGCGCCACTGCTCGGAAACGGATCGTCCGGTTTACCTGCGTGTGATATGCCCGCATTGTTCACAAGTACATCGAGATGACCAAATTCGTTCCGAATACGCTCTGCTGCAGCAACAATGGAGTCCTGATCGGTAACGTCGAGCTGGAGAGCGTGCGCATCCGAACCGATGCTTTTGGAGGCAGTTTCTCCATTCTCGAGGCTGCGTGATCCAACGAGCACGGTGAAGCCGTGTTCCGCTAGATCCTTCGCAATCTGTAAACCTATTCCTTTATTGGCACCGGTGATCAAGGCTATGGGTTTGTCCTGCATGGTCGTAATCTCCTTTTTGGTATGGGGCACCATCTATATATTTCCCGTTGGATGTGGGATAATGATATTAAATCACACAAAAACGAAACTGTAAAGTTCCGGAACTAATGAGTTTCTTAATATATATTTTAAAAGGAGCTAAGTTTATGAGTAAAATAAAAAAGGAAATGTCTGAGAGGGGCGAATTATCTGAGGTTGTGGCAGAAAAGCCTGCGCAAACATTGGGACGCAAGAGAGATCACACGCGGGATGATAAAATCCTTGAGGCGGCAATCGCCATCCTCGCCGATACGAGTTTCGATGGTATGACAATGGACATGGTCGCGGCTCGAGCAAAGGCTGGGAAGGCGACGGTTTACCGCCGCTGGTCTTCCAAGGCGGAGTTAGTCCGAGACGCCTTGGCCTGGATGAATCGAAATCATCTTGAGCTCGAAAGCTTGCCTGATACAGGAACCTTGCGCGAAGATCTCCTCGTGCTTTTGAAGCCGCAATCGATCGCGGAAGAAGAACGCAAATTTCGAGTCCTAGCGGGCCTAGGCTCCTTTTTGCAGCATCCGGAATTTGCCGAAGCAGGAACAGCCGGAATTTTCGAGCCATGGGTTGTTGTAAACCGCGAGCTTATGAACCGAGCCGTCGTCCGCGGTGAAATTCCTGCTCACGCGGACATTGAGATGGCTTGCCAGGTCATTACTTCAATGGCTTCTTTTCGTGGACTCATCCAGCGCAAACCGTTCGACAAGTCTTTCTTCACAGCGCTAATCGATGGTATTCTACTGCCTGCACTCAAAAACCCGCGAACAGCTCCAAATATCATGGACCGATGATGACCAGGCGCTTACCAGAAGAATCTACAAGGTGGATCAATGATGTGAGCAGGATTGGTTTCAGGATAGTGAGCCTAGGAGAAAAATATTACGGAGTCGAACGCTTTGTTGTATTATCACAGAAATGATTCAATTAACGGGAACGATACTTGAATTTAGAACAGGGAGCACACTGCCACTGTGAGGTACAAAAAAAGAACTAAATGTGATTTTGGTTGACGCAGTGAAGGACGATTTAAATTATGTAATTATACTGAAAGAGTGGTGTGGTTTGTGGTATAACATCACCCTACTTAACACCCAATATTCTAAAAATGGATTTTAGTCTAGAGAATAACCGGCTATTCGTCCATGCCTAAAATAAACAACTCGCGTACACTGAACCATATTTATAGGGAGGTGTCGTTGTTGAGTTGTCCGGATAAAAAAAAACGTGCAAAAAGAAAACCACAAATGTTTGCCATCCAAAAGAAAAGAAAAAAGAAACTGTTGAGTTTTCTGGATAAAAAAAAATCGTGCAAAAAGAAAACCGCAATTGTTTGCCATCCAAAAGGGAAAAAAAAGAAACGACGTCTTCTAGTTATTAAAAAAATAGTGCGGGTACCGTGTCCCCCACCTAAAGGTCAGCAATTACTTCAAGGACTTGCGGGAGCAATTGCAGAAGCTGGACCTCAAGGACTTGTAGGAGCACTTGGCCCCCAAGGATTGGCAGGGCTTGCAGGAGCGATAGGCGCACTTGGTCCCGAAGGACTTGCAGGAGCACTTGGCCCCCAAGGATTGGCAGGGCTCGCAGGAGCGATAGGCGCACTTGGTCCCGAAGGACTTGCAGGAGCACTTGGCCCCCAAGGATTGGCAGGGCTTGCAGGAGCGATAGGCGCACTTGGCCCCGAGGGACTTGCAGGAGCACTTGGCCCCCAAGGATTGGCAGGGATTGCAGGAGCACTTGGGGCGCTTGGTCCCCAAGGACTTGCAGGAGCACTTGGTCCCCAAGGACTTGCAGGGATTGCAGGAGCGATAGGCGCACTTGGCCCCGAAGGACTTGCAGGAGCACTTGGCCCACAGGGACTTGCAGGGATTGCAGGAGCAATTGGTGCAGCTGGATTGGCAGGACCAACAGGAGCAACAGGACCAGCAGGACCAGCAGGACCAGCAGGAGCAGTAGGACCAGCGGGACCAGTAGGAGCAGCAGGAGCAACAGGTCCAGCGGGACCCGCAGGGCCGGCAGGTGGAGTATTAGGCTTTGCAGATTTCTTTGCCTTGATGCCTCCTGATAATGCAGCAACTGTTGCTCCCGATACAGACGTAAGTTTTCCGCAAGATGGTCCAATCAGTGGGACTGCAATTACCCGTATAAATGCGAGCTCTTTTAACTTGGCTACAATTGGCACTTATCAGGTTTTGTTTCAGGTAGGTGTAAACGAACCGGGTCAACTCATTTTAACACTCAACGGCGCTGATCTGGCTTATACGGTGGTCGGGCGTGCAACAGGTACTTCTCAAATAGTAGGAATGGCTCTTGTGCAAACAACGGTCATTAATTCAGTACTCACAGTGCGAAATCCTGCTGGCAATGCCGCGGCACTCACGATCACTCCACTAGCTGGAGGAACAAGACCAGTTTCCGCGCACCTTGTTATTACGCAGGTTGCATAGAGGGAAATAAATGCAGTATTTTTCGATAATAATGCCAATATCAACGATAGATCAATAAACACGAGGAGACGGCAGACGATAAAGTGGCTGTCGTCTTCTCAACTAACGAGCAGATTAGCTTAATAAATACATTGATACCGCAAACGAAAAAGAGGAGTAGATATCCTTAGGGCATCTACTCCATACTTTTAATTGTTGGTTCTTTTGGCGTAATCAAAACCTACGGGTGATCTTTTAAAAGATGGTTAGATATCGAGTTTACGGGTACCGATCCATTTCACCATGTCAGGATCGCGATGTGAAAAGAACAGGCTCTGTTTCGTATCTAACGTAGTAATCGACTCCATATCCTCCTGGCTTAACTTAAAGTCAAAGATATAGAAGTTTTCGATAATTCTTTCTTTACGAACAGACTTTGGAATCACAACAACTTCTCTTTGTGTCAACCAGCGTAAAACCACCTGAGCAACGGATTTATTATACTTTTCAGCTATGGATACCAATATTTCATTCTGGAACAAGTTATTTTTCCCTTCAGCAAAAGGCGCCCAGGATTCGATCTGAACATTATTCTCTTTCATGAATTTTGCATTTTCAATTTGCTGGTTGAATGGGTGCGTTTCAACCTGATTCACGGCAGGAATTACTTCATTATGAATAATCAAATCGATCAGGCGATCCTCATGGAAGTTACTAACGCCGATTGCACGGACCTTTCCTTCACGATACAATTCCTCCATAGCGCGCCAAGAACCAAACACATCTCCATATGGCTGGTGAATTAAATACAAATCCAAATAATTCAATTGCAATCTATCCAGTGATTTTTCAAATGCCTTTTTTGTACGCTCATAACCCGTATCCTGAACCCAAAGTTTCGTAGTGATCAATAACTCCTCTCTTGTCACGCCACTACGTTTGATCGCTCTGCCAACTGCTTCTTCATTTAAATAAGAGGCAGCGGTATCTATCAGCCGATAGCCTGCCATAATAGCGTCATAAACGCTTTGTCACATTCATTTGCATCTTGGATCTGATAAACACCAAAACCGAGTACAGGCATCTCAACCCCATTGTTCAAAGTTACTTTTTGCATATAAAATCCTCCAGTATTTTTAATTATTATGTGTAAATCAACTACAATTCATATTCATAACAGACACCCACTTCACATCTTTATTATGCAACAGATGACAAAGCGATCGTTATCCCGTTCGTGCCAAATGTTTGCCTAATCCTCTCACTACCACCTATTTAACAGATAAATATGGACTATAATCGAACTTTAAAGAATGACGGCACGGGGAGGATCAAATGTCTGAAAATAATCACTAAGCAGCAAATACCCCATACCCTATCCCAGAAATTCTTTACATACGCAGACTCCAAATTCTACCTTAGGAGCGAATCTATTAAATAAATACCTTCGCATCTGGAAAACCCAACGTAACGATTCCCCACTACAGCAACTCAAATTAAATTTCTCAATTTCACGGTGTCCGTTTGTATAATCTGATCACACCCCGATATATCTAAAAATGCCTCCCTTGCTCTCTATCTAAATTTCCTGTCTCTCCATCCTCTGTAATCTTAATTCAGATAAATCTGTCGTAGCTTGGTTGATTGCCGATCTAACAGTATCCCTCTATTAGGTTGAAATCCTATATAAATCGGTTGAAAATGTTGATTTTACCAATGGACAAGGATTTGTACAATAGAGTTGTAGCGCTTACATTTCCAAGGAGGTTGCGGCGAAATGAAGAGACTTCAGCTGATTGGCAAACAAATCAGGACCCCGAGATCCAAAAGGAGGCCGTGTTGATGAAATTTAAGGGAATATTGGCTGCATTTTTGTTTTTAACCACAGCGTCTGTGTTGTTTGGGACGCATACGGCAGAGGCCCATGAACTATCCAATGACAAGCTGACGATTCAGACAGGCGAGCATGGCGAAATTTCATCCATACGTATCAAGGGAGATGCTTTCCCGACAGAGTATGTGATGAACGCAACGGTAACACCTGAACAGAATACCGCAGATCATCAGTGGCTAGGGGAGCTGATGTTCACGTACCGATTGGATGGAGGCAGCTGGACGAAGGCATGGACGAACAAGTCGGCAGACGCACGTAAGATCACAACCAGTGGGAACCGTGTCACTGTCACGTACGAGAATTCTACTCATGCAGAAGGCATACGCAATTTTAAAGTCATCGAAACGTATTCGGCAGAGTCGAATGGTTCGGTGTTGTGGAATATACAGGTGCAGAATACAAGTGGGAAAAAATTGGAGATTGGCGATTTCGGTTTGCCTCTGCCTTTTAATGAGCAGTGGACCAACGGTGATGCGATCTACGAAACTAGAGTGGTGACGCATTCCTTTGTCGGCAATAACAGCTCCTACATCACAGCTGGTCGTCCCAGCGGCATTGGTTCTTCCCTGCTGCTAATTCCTGATTCCACAACGGGTGCGGGCTTTGAGTATCAGGATCACTGGCGGGATGAGGAGCATCCGGGCAGTAAATGGGCGTGGAACCCGGCTAACGAAGGCAAATGGCTGGAAGGACTCAATGTATTTTATATTCATTCCAATGTCATCAAGTCCACCAACCGGGGGTATTTGCCCAATACAAGCCTAATCCTGAATCCTGGTCAAAGCAAAAACTATGGTTTCAAGTTTCTGGCGGTGAAGGACGAGCATGATGTAAAAGATACGTTGTACCAAGAAAACTTGGTGGATACAACAGTCGTACCGGGTATGATCGTGCCTACGAATCAAAAGGCGAAGGTGGACCTGCGCTCCAAGCAGGCGATCAGCAAAGTAACCTATCCAGACGGAACCGCTATTCCGCAGACGGATAGCAAGGCCGGAGGACATTACATTTATGAACTGAAATTTACTAAGCTGGGCCCGAACTTCATAACGGTAGAATACGGCAACGGCAACAAAACGGTGTTACAGTTCTATGCCATCGAGCCGATTGATCAAGCGCTGCAACGGCATGCTACATTTATGGTCGACAAAACCCAATGGAATGTACCGGGTGATCTGCGCGACAAGGTATTTGACGATTGGATGATGCATACCAAATCCAAACGCAACATTTTCAACGGCTACTGGGGCTGGGGAGATGATTGGGGTCTGACCCACGGGCAGTTCCTAGCTGAGAAAAACACACTGTCTCCAGTCGCCAAAGAGGTGCGGGCAGTAGACGATTATTTGGAGACGGCGATCTGGACGAATCTGATGAACGGACATCATGAGGATTATTTAATTCATGATTTCTTGATGCCAGAGCCTAACGATACACCGACCTATCGAGGGTATGCGTATCCGCACGTATACAACACGTATTTCAGCATGTACAAGATTGCCAAGGAATACCCGGATCTTGTCACTTACAAGCATCCAAAGGAAACCTATTTGCTGCGGGCGTATAACATTTTCAAAGCATTGTATGAAGGGCCAGTCGCGTACAACTGGGAAACAGGTTTGATGGGCGAACTGACCACACCGGATATTATTCAGGCACTTCATGATGAAGGCTATGATGATGAAGCGAATGATCTCAAGGAAAAAATGGATCGCAAATATAACAATTTTAAAAATACAAAGTATCCTTACGGTTCTGAATATAGCTATGACAATACAGGGGAAGAGGCTGTATATACGTTAGCCAAACAGAATATAGATACAGAGGGCGAGCAAAGCAAAGCCCTGGAAATGATGAGTAAAATTAATGCCAAAACCCGTGCGGCACGCGGTCACATGCCCGTATGGTACTACTACACCGATCCGGTGACGATTACCGGGGAGAACTGGTTTAACTTCCAGTACACGACTTCGCTTGCTGGATATGCGATGGATGACTGGATTCGCCATCATGAGGACAATCACCGTGAGGAACAACAACGGTTGTCCTATGCAGCTAAAATTGCCAATGTCGGAGCGATTAACTCCGGGCAAATCAGCTCGGACCCTGAAAACATCGGGGCGGTCGCATGGACGTATCAAGCGGAAAAAGGCAATAACGGCACGAACGGCACTGGCGGCGGTAAAAATGTTCCGCTTTTTAACGGCTGGCGCGGCATGAGCGGCGAGGCTGATCTCGGATTGTTCGGTGCGCTCAAAACGTTAAGTGCTGATATCGCAATTGATCCTATTTTCGGATTGACGGGCTACGGTGCAGAGGTGAGCAAAAGCGGCAACGTGTATACGATCAAGCCGCTGGATGGCCTGTTCAAGCGCATCAATCTGATCACGGAAAAGCTGTATATCGAGCTGGAAAAGGACCAATATACAGAAGCCAAGCTGGCAACTTCCAAGGATTACGTATGGCTCCAACTGAAAAATCAAACGCCGGGTCAAGCCCATTCCACGTACGTTACATTTGACGGTTTGAAAAAAGGAACGTATTTGGTTAAAGTAGGCGGTCAATCACAAGGGAAGTTTAATGCGTATGCGCCTTCCAACAAGCTTAAATTGGAGATTGGTACAGCATCCTCCTACATGGTAGAGCTGACATCGACCACACCTGATCCGAACAAAGCACCTGTCGTGGATGCCGGCAAAGATTCGAAGGTAAAGCTGCCGGATCAGATCATTCTGAAAGGCACGGCTACGGATGATGGGCTTCCGCAAGGAAAGGTGACAAACGAGTGGAGTCTGGTTGAAGGACCACAGGACGCGAAGGTCACATTCAGTAACAAAACATCACTGCGCACAAAGGTGGACGTTTCCGAGCCGGGAACGTATGTGTTCAAGCTGACAGCCAGCGATTCTCAGTTGTCAGCGGAGGCTAAAGTAACGGTGGTAGCTGAACCGGCGGCTCCGTTACTTGAACAGCTCGCAGTTTACAAGTTTGATGAAACAAGCGGTTCTGTAGTTGCGGATTCATCAGACAGCGGCAATGATGCTGCCGTGAAGGGAACGGCTGCCTGGGCTACGGGTAAAACAGGCAATGCTGTCAGCCTGAACGGCAAGGACAGCTATGTGCAGCTTCCGGCGGGTATTGTCAGTCGGGCACAGCAATTGACCGTATCCGGCTGGGTCAAAGCGAACAGCCTGAGCGATTATGTGCGGATTTTTGACTTCGGCTCCGGGACGAATGAATATATGTTCTTGACGCCTAAAGCAGGAAATACCATGCTGTTTGCCATTACCAACCAAGGCAACGGGCAGGGACAGGAGCAGACGATTGAAGGCCCTGTACTGCCGACAGGCGTATGGAAGCATGTTGCGGTCACGCTTTCGGGCTCCACAGGTATCTTGTACGTGGATGGAAAAGAAGTGGGACGCAATACCAACTTGACCTTAAATCCTATCAGTCTGGGTCAGACCAAAAATAATTTTATCGGCAAATCTCAGTACCCTGATCCATATTTCAATGGTCTGGTGGATGAATTCCGTATCTACAGCCGTGCTTTGAATGCAACCGAGGTGGCAGGTCTGGCCTCCGGTACAGCACAGAATCTGGCGGCAACTGAGAAAATCACCGCGTTAAAAGAAGTAAATGTAACGACTCATGTCGGTGAAAAACCCGAACTGCCAAGCGTCGTGGAAGCTACGTATGGAGAAGGCTCCACTAAATGGGTGGCTGTGGAATGGGAGGATATAGCCCCTGCACAATATGCTGCTCCAGGTTCGTTTGAATTGAAGGGCAAAGTAGAGGGAACAGAATTGAAGGCAATTGCGAAGGTAACCGTGATTGAGGCAGGGGTTGCGGCTCCAGCGGTAACTCCGGTTAGCCCGAAGACTTTAGTAACCCCACCAACTACGACATCCTCGGTAACATCTGCCTTACCGCCTCGACCTGTCAGCTCCGCTAAATCAGCGGGGGTATTCTGAATGGGCGGCAACAACGCATAGTCATGACTAATTTTTCCCATCGTCACTTTCCTCCTATAAAGGGGAGAGTGGCGGTGGGTATCCTTGCATTTGGAGTGCAAAGCTGCGAACAAAATGTGAATGGGGGATAAAGTATGAGCAAGATTACATTTCTGGGTGCAGGCAGTACGGTATTTGCTAAAAATGTGCTTGGCGATTGTATGTTGACGCCTGCTTTGCAGGGCTTTGAACTAGCGTTGTTCGATATTGACCCCGTAAGGCTGAAAGATTCAGAAAATATTTTATCCAATTTGAAAAAAACAACAGGGAGCACCTGTGTGATCCGCTCCTACACTGACCGCAAGGAAGCACTGCGTGGAGCGACTTATGTGGTAAATGCCATCCAGGTGGGCGGCTATGATCCGTGTACAATTACGGATTTTGAAATTCCAAAAAAATACGGTCTGCGCCAAACGATTGCCGATACGGTCGGCATTGGTGGCATTTTCCGCAATTTACGCACGATTCCGGTAATGCTCGATTTTGCGGCAGACGTGCGTGAGGTGTGCCCGGATGCTTGGTTTCTCAACTACACCAATCCGATGGCAGTGCTGACGAATGTAATGAACGTTTATGGCGGTGTCCGTACGGTAGGGCTGTGTCATAGCGTGCAGGCGTGTATACCGGAGCTGTTCAAAAGCCTTGGGCTGGAGCAGGAAGGTGTAAAGGCAAAAATCGCAGGCATCAATCATATGGCGTGGCTGCTCGAAGTGAGCAAGGATGGTGTAGATTTATATCCTGAGATTAAAAAACGAGCCGCCGCTAAACAGCAGGAAAAGCATCATGATATGGTACGCTTTGAAATGATGCTAAAATTCGGCTATTACATTACAGAATCGTCCGAGCATAATGCGGAATATCATCCGTATTTTATCAAACGGGCATACCCTGAGCTGATCGAGCGCTTCAATATTCCTTTGGATGAATACCCGCGCCGCTGTGTGAACCAGATTGCACGATGGGAAACGATGCGTGAGGAGCTTTTGGGCGATCAGGATTTGCGTCATGAACGGTCAAACGAGTATGCCTCTTATATATTTGAGGCGATCGAAACGAATCAGCCTTTTGCCATTGGTGGCAATGTGATGAACACAGGCTTAATTACCAATCTGCCGAAGGAAGCCTGTGTAGAGGTACCTTGTCTGGTGAATCGTAACGGGGTTACGCCAACCTTTGTCGGGGATTTGCCACCCCAATGTGCTGCACTGAACCGGACGAATATTAATACCCAGCTGTTAACGATTGAAGCTGCAATCACCGGGAAAAAGGAGCACATTTATCATGCTGCTATGTTGGACCCGCACACGTCCGCAGAGCTGTCCATAGATGATATCGTTTCTCTGTGTGATGACCTGATCGCAGCGCACGGGGAATGGCTCCCACCCTATGTGTAAGGGAGACAGATGAATGGGAGGCCGGGGTCGTCAAAAGTTCGCCGGGATTCCTACAATCCGTGGGAAATTTATTGTACTGACGCTGGTACTCACCGTCATTCCGATGGTGGTATTGACCTTTACCTTTTACCAGATCGCGGCCCATTCCATCGGTGAGAAATCAGAAGCATTAGCTATGCAGTCTCGGCAAATGAGTGAAAATTACGTCAATGCGACGCTTTCCGATTTGAATGACCTGACCAATGCCATTCTCAGCAATCCTGACGTGCAGTCTATGCTGGAGACCAAGCCGGAAGATGATTATGAATATTTACGGAACGATGAAACACTCAGTATGGTTGTCCGTACGCAAACCCAGACCAAGCCGTATATCACGTCCTCTCTCATATATGCCGCCAATGGCGGGCTCAAGCATTCTCTCTATCAGGGGAATGTTTCGGTCCGTTTTGGCGGCCTTCCTACATTAGAGGAAGCACATGTGTACTATCGCCGCCTGCTCGCCGAGCGGCCTATGATGTGGATGGCTCATTCGCCGTTTGAATCAGGACGCGGGATGGCGAGGGATCGCATCTATGTGGGGAAGCTACTTCGAAAAACGACTGGAGATTACGCACCCCTCGGATTTTTGCTGCTGGAAATTGACAAGGCCAGTCTGTTTCGGGGGCTTGCTTTTCATGAGACAGACGGCAATACCCAGATGTGGGTGCTGGATCAGGAGGGCGAGCCTGTATACCGATTGCCGGAGCAAAGCGTTGCGGATCAAGCGCTATTGCGACAGATTGCTAAATCGGCTGTGGATAGGCCAGTGCTTACGAAGGACTGGAGAACATGGAACGGTCGCCAAACGATGATCTCTTACGGCCCGTTAAATGAAGGACAATGGACGCTGCTGCAGAAAGTCGATCAGTCCGTGCTGTTCGAGGATGCGCGAAAAATTGGTGCCTGGACCATCTGGACTTTTCTGGTTGCACTGATGCTGGGCTGGATGCTGTCTTATCGGCTGAGTGACACGATTCGTCGTCCCTTGCTTCAATTGAGCCGATTAATGGCGGTCGATGGGAGTGTGAGTGCTACAGGCTCAGCCCAAGCTTTCGAAGCTCCTACTTCCGTTGTTTTTAATCCTAAGGATGAGGTAGGGCAGATCGGGGAGCGTTTTCTTCATATGATGCAAAAAAATCATGAACTGTACGATCAGGTCTACGAAGCGTTGCTGTCGCGTAAGCAGGCTGAGTTCCGCGCGCTTCAGGCGCAGATTAATCCGCATTTTTTGTACAACACGCTGGAGTCACTGAAGGGAATGGCATTGGCGAATGGGCAACGGGATATGGCAGAAGTAATCGGTGCCTTCGGTAAATGTTTTCGCATTTCACTAAGTTATGGCCGAGAGCAAATCAGTTTGGGACAGGAAGTTGAGCATGTAAGCGCCTATGTGAAGGTGCAGCAGTTCAGGTTTAGGAATTCGTTCGAGTGGATTTGCGAGGTAGAGGAGGATATTTGCGGATTTTATGTCCCCAAACTAATCCTCCAGCCGCTCGTCGAAAATGCTATTTACCACGGTTTAAAAGGGCGCACCGACCGTGGCTATATCATGTTATCCGGTACAAGGGAAGGGGATATGTTGCGTTTGACGGTCAGTGATGATGGGGACGGTATTGGAGCCGAGCATCTGGACGATATTCGGAAGTCGCTGGAAGCGGAACGGGGGAGCGCTATTGGCTTTGGGCTGCGCAATGTGCATGAACGTCTTCGGCATTATGGTCCGCAATATGGACTGTCCGTGACAAGCGAGCCGGGTCAGTACACCTCGGTTACCTTACTGGCACCCATTCGAACTGAATAAGAAAGGGGAGAATGGCATGTACCGGCTGCTGATTGTGGACGACGAATATCATATTCGGGAAGGACTGAAGCTGATGGTGGCGGAAAGTGGCCTATCAGTGGAAGTCAGTGATGTGGCGGGGGACGGCGCAACGGCATTACGTTTGTATACGGAGCAGCGACCGGACATGGTTTTACTGGATATTAATTTACCGGATATGAGTGGACTGGACGTAGCAAAAACCATTCGGGACAAGGATCAGCAGACCCCGTTATTATTCCTGACAGGGTACGAATCTATGACGTATATTCGTCAGGCAGTCTCGCTTCAAGCGGTCGATTATTTGCTCAAGCCGGTGACCAGCGAGGATTTCGAAGCGGCATTGAGCCGGGCTGAGGATCGTATTGCGCAATGGCGAAGAAGCGAGGAGGAAGCGATTCACCGCCATCGTTCATTGGAGCCATTGTACAGGGAGCATCTACTGCTGGATTTGCTCCAGCAGCGGCGTCCTGCAGCCGAGGTCATTCGGGAGATGGACGGGCTGAGATTTTTCGGCGAGACGAGTGGGCCGCCTTATACCGTGCTGTGTTGCGAGCTGGAGGAGGCGTCGCAGCAGGAAGCAGCCGCTAGCAAGTCACACGGTTCCATACATAAAAACAGCCATGTATTCGCTGGACTGGCTGGGGAGGCTGCGGCAGCGACCGGGGCGAAGGCGCACAGTGCAGCGGTTTCGCGCGATCGGCGTGTTGTGCTGCTGGCGACGGCATCTTGCAGGGCGGCGGAGCGGACGGCACAGCAGATTCGGCAGGCCGTGCAGGAACGATTGAGCCAGGGCGTGTCCATCGGGATTAGCCGTCCTGTACAACGGATGGAGCAACTTCCCGAGGCGTATGAGGAAGCCGTGCAAGCGGCGGAGCATCGGGGGTGGGTGGGCTATAGCCAGATCATCCCCTACGAGAGCATTCAGGCGGCCGAGCCAAACAGCAGTCAATTACTGGAGAAGGAACTGCTGATGATTACGGAAATTCGAGCCGGTAATGATGCTGCCGTACATGCGATTTTACAGGAATGGTCAGGACAGTTGGCAGGGTTGCCTGTCAAGCAGGTGAAAATGATTGTCACTCAGCTCGTGCTGTTCGTCATGCGGATCGTTCAGAGTGATGCATTCGTAGGACAAACGTCCATGCAGGAGCAGGACCCGTTGTTGGAGCTGTCCCGATTACGGCATGGGCCCGAGATGATTGATTATGTATCGCGCTATTTTGTCCGGGTGGGTCGTCATGTCCGAGAATCACGTGAGAAGGGCATTCCACGCAAATTCCAACGCGCCAAGGAATGGATTCGCGAGCACCTTCAGGAGGATGGCGGGCTGAACCGTCTTGCAGAGTACATGAATATGAGCCCCAAGTATTTGAGCGCTCGTTTCAAGCAGGTTACAGGTGAAAGCTTCGCAGACTACCAGACGCGTGTTCGCTTTGAGCGAGCCCGAGAACTGTTGCTGGACCCGAATCGCAAGGTAGCAGAGGTAGCGGAGGTTGTTGGATTCACAGATACGAACTATTTTAGCATTGCCTTTAAAAAGCATACCGGACTGACCCCGACGGAGTTTCGTAAAACATTTTTGTAAACGCGCTGTTAAAAAAATCATACCAAAACAAAGAGAGTCTGGAGTCGTTGGGTGGTCGGCTCTGGGCTCTCGGCGCATAATAGGCTTGTAAGGAGAAACCAGTTCAGGAAGGGGCCGGTTGATTTGCTGAAACGAAGGTTACGGACATGGATGGCTCTCGTGATGACGGTGATGTTGACAGGGCTGACGGCTTGCAGTGGTAACGCTGGCGAACCGGCAAATCCCAATGCGGTCGAACTCAAGTTCATGTACTGGGGAAGCAATGACGAGAAGCAGGCGATGGAAAAAATGATTCAAAGCTTTAATGCATCCCACCCGAACATCCGGATGAAGGGCGAGCATGTCCCTGGTGACTACACGACGAAAATTAATACGTTAATGGCTGCCAATCAGCTTCCTGATATCGCCTACCTGGGTGATTCGCTCACGATGAAATGGGCGAGTGAAGGCAGACTTCTGGATTTATCCTCTTATTATGACGAATATCCCGAATTAAAAAACAAGCTCAAATCCTCCTATCTCTATAGCGAACCCGGCAAGTCTATCGGCAATTACACCGCATTGGAAGTGATGCAGTTATTTTACAACAAGGAGTTGTTTACAGAAGCAGGGGTACCCGTCCCTCCGGCTGATCCAGAAAAAGCGTGGACATGGGATGAATTCCTGGAAATTGCCAAAAAGCTGACCAAGGATCAGAGCGGCAAGCATCCGGGAGACAGTGGATTTGATCCGAAAAATATTGTGCAGTACGGCTTTGCCTTCGGCAATGACCGCAGCTCCTGGGGACCGCTTTTGGCGAGCAACGGCGGAGGTTTGACTGACAAAACGGGCAAGAAGTACACCCTGAACAGTCCTGAGTCGGTGGAGGTTTTTCAGAAGCTGCAGGATCTGGTGTTCAAGGAGCATGTTTCTCCTGATTTGATCCAGCAGCAGGACATGCCGTCTAATACGATTCGTCTTCAGACGAGGAAGGTCGCGATGGTGGTGGACGGAACCTGGTCCCTGCTTGATTTTTCGAACAACAAGCAGCTGCAATGGAGTATCGGCGTTCTGCCGAAGCTAAAAGAGCCCAAAACGATGATTGTTGCGGGAGCCACGGTCATTTTCCAGAGCACCAAGCACCCGAAGGAAGCGCTCGAATTTTATTTGTACCATAACAATCCCGAAAAGGTGGATCTGTTCAAGTCCGGTCTTTGGATGCCTATCGAGGAAAAATACTATACCGATGAGCAGGCTATCCAGTCATGGACCAACAATGCCGCACATCCACCGGAATTTCAAAAGGCTGGCATTGAGTATGCCAGAGATTATGCGATCAAGCCGTCAACTTCGACCCTTCGCAACTGGCCTGATATCGGTTCCAAGCTGACCCCGGGGCTGGATCTGATCTGGACGAACAAGAAGACGCCGCAGCAGGCGCTGGATGAACTGGAACCTATCATTCAGCCATTGCTTCAAGGCGTATACCCGGATGAATAATGCGGCGGGACAGCTGCGAAAGGAGAACAGCCCATGAAGCGACCAAAATCAGGAATGATGCGCATGGAGCGAAACTGGGGTCTGCTATTCGCGCTTCCTGCCATCCTCGGATTAATGATTTTTACAATTGGACCGATCGTGGCCTCGTTCGTATTCAGCTTAACCAATTGGACGATTGGTGGACAGATGACCTTTATAGGATTGGATAATTACCGAACCATTTTGACCGAGGATGCTACCTTTTCCCAATCCATGTTCGTGACCACATATTATGCACTGGGCAGCGTACCTCTCGGCTTGGCGGCGGCTTTTATCATTGCGCTGTTATTAAATCAAAAGGTGAGGGGGTTGTCGGTGTTTCGTACGATTTATTATCTACCTACTATTGTACCGAGTATTGCTAACACGATGTTGTGGCTGTGGATGTTCAACCCGGATTTTGGTCTGTTAAATTCGCTGCTGGAGGGCGTTGGACTGCCGGGGAGCAAATGGATTTATGACGAGAACACTGCAATACCCTCGCTGATCATGATGAGCACCTGGGGGATCGGGAACACGGTCATTATCTTTTTGGCGGGACTTCAGTCGGTTCCCACTCATCTGTATGAAGCAGCTGAGGTAGACGGCGGCAATAGGTGGCATAAATTTTTTCACATTACCATTCCTTCGATGACACCAACCATTTTCTTCAATCTGGTCATGTCTTTAATCAGCACCTTTCAGGCCTTCAATCAGGCGTATGTTATGACCAACGGGGGACCTAACAATTCAACGTTGTTCTATGTGTTCTACTTGTGGCGTACGGCCTTTACGGAGACTAAAATCGGCTACGCCTCAGCTCTGGCTTGGATCTTATTTTTCGTCATCATGGTGCTTACCGTCCTGATTTTCTCCACGTCCAAAAAGTGGGTTCACTATGAAGGAGGGGAACGTTCATGAATCAGGTCACTTCTTCTGTCAATTCTTCAGAAACACCACATCATCCGCTTCCACAGCCTGAACGCTCCCGTAGTCCTGCTACCCCCACCCGTTCCAAACCATTCTCAATCAGCCGTGTTGTACTGTATATCGTTTTAATGATAGGCAGTGCGTTAATGCTGTTGCCATTTGTATGGCTCATTCGTAGCTCTCTGATGGGGACATCGCAAATTTTCGTGTTCCCGCCAGAGTGGATACCCTCTCCTTTTCAATGGAGCAATTACCCGGAAGCGCTGACTTCAGTACCGTTCGGCAGGTATTTTATGAATACGTTCATGATTGAGGTGTGTGTGCTGGCAGGAGTGATGTTGACCTCGATTGTGTCGGCGTTTACCTTTGCCCGCCTGCGCTGGCCTGGACGTAATCTGATTTTTTCCCTGCTAATCGGGTCGATGATGTTGCCTTACGCGGTGACGTTGATTCCCACTTTCGTCATGTGGCGTGAGCTGGGCGGGCTGAATACATTTTTGCCACTCATTGTTCCTGCATGGTTCGGTGGAGGGGCATTTAACATCTTCTTGATGCGACAATTCATGCTGACGATTCCACGCGATCTGGACGAAGCGGCTTATATGGACGGAGGTACGCCTCTGACTGTACTATGGCGCGTCATTATTCCTTTATCTTCGCCTGCATTGATCGTGATCGGAATATTTACATTTATTGATGTGTGGAACGATTTTTTGGGCCCGATTATTTACTTAAGTGACGAAAAGCATTTTACGCTCGCGCTGGGGCTGGCGACTTTCCGGGGATTGAACAATACCAACTGGCCTTACCTGATGGCGGCTTCCAGCACGATTTTGGCTCCGATCGTCGTGATATTTTTTATAGGGCAGCGTTATTTTATTGAAGGCATCACATTGACAGGGATTAAAGGCTAAAAGGAAGCCGTGACGCGTTGGTGTATTTGAAAAAGAGACGGAGAATTGGACGCAGGACTTACGGGAAAGACGGCAGCGAGAAGAGTATACATGTGTTCAAAAGCAAGTGGAGAGTGTGGGCTAAGACATATGCCTTGAAAAGAGATGTGGAATAAGGAGGCGTACGAGTGAAAGAGGAAGACAGTCAAAAGACAAAACCGTTACAGGGTGTTCCTGGCAGACTGGCCCGGTTACGCTCGGAATTATCGGCTCTTGGGATAGATGCACTACTTATTACACATGGGCCTAATCGAAGATATATGACCGGATTTACAGGCTCCGCTGGAATTGCGCTTGTTACACAGGAAGAGGCCTTTTTAGTGACGGATTTCCGCTATATGATGCAGGCAACAGATCAGGCAACGGAATATTCAGTGATTCGGCATGAGGCGCAAATCTTCCAGACCATCGCTGATCTCACAAGTAAGTTGGGGGTTCGTAGACTGGGTTTGGAGAGCAGGCATGTCTCACTTCAACAGTCGGGACAGCTTCAAGCCGCGCTGGGCTCGTTGGAGTACGTGCAAACGGAGGATGTCATTGAACGGCTGCGCGATGTGAAAGACGAAGAAGAGATTCGCACCATTAGCGAAGCTGCGCGTATTACCGATGCCGCCTTCACGGAGGTACTGAATTATATTCAGCCTGGAGTTACAGAGCGGCGGATTGCGGCGGAACTGGAATATCAGCTTCGGCTTGCAGGCGCGGAATCAGGCGGTTTTGCGTTCATTGTCGCTTCAGGTGAGCGTTCGGCGCTACCGCACGGACTGGCCAGTGACAAAGAAATTGGACAGAACGAGTTTGTCACGATGGATTTTGGCGCAAATGTGCGTGGTTACCTATCCGATATCACGCGTACCGTATTCGTAGGCCAGCCCTCAGAACGACATGAGAAATTGTATGCCATTGTGCTGGAAGCAAATATGAAGACGATTGCAGGACTTCGTCCCGGCTTAAGCGGTCGGGAGGGAGACAGTCTGGGGCGGGATGTGATTGCCTCTTACGGCTATGGGGAGCAGTTTGGTCACGGGCTGGGCCACGGTTTTGGTCTCGAGATTCATGAGCAGGTACGGCTGTCCCGCGAAAGTAAGTCGGTGCTCGTACCGGGTCATGTCATTACCGTGGAACCAGGCATTTATATTCCAGGCTTCGGTGGGGTTCGGATTGAGGACGATGTGCTGATCACAGATGACGGTGTCAAGGTACTGACCTCTTCGCCTAAGGAGCTGCTTTTGTTATAAAACGCAGTCGCGCTATAGGTAACTATCATCGTTTGCAAGTCATTCAAAAATGAGATGGAGGGAATCAAATGAACACGCATAAAAGACACACCAAAATATGGCTGACTGCGCTAGCGGCTTCTCTCATTGTGGCTTTGGCACCAGTTATTCCGGGTCAACAGGCTTATGCGGAGGCGGAGTCGGATGTAAAAGTCATCGACATCTTTAGTCGGACGGTAAACGATTATGGTATAGATCTGGTTGATTGGCAAGGATATCTGGCCAACCCGTATGTGAAGCTAAAAGTAAAACCGCCAGCGGATGCTGCTTTTCCGTTAACGGTTACGTTAAATGCGCAGGGCACGTCCCGGCTGATGATGGATTTGCCAAGTACGCTGTCGGCGCAAGGTGCAAGCAAAACGCTGACTTTTGCCAATGCCCAGGAGGAAAAAGATTTTCGGCTAGCCATCCATCCTGACCGGATTGGAGGAAACGGTGAAATAGAGAACTATACGCTGTCTATGTCCGTTGCCAGAAATGATGGTCACACGACTACTCAGTCCATTCCGATTCGCGTGTTGGATCAGGACGATAATAAAGAGCCCACAGTTCCTCTCCATTTTGACTACAGATTCGATACGATCAAGCCTTATTTCAATGATGCAGCTACCAAAAAAGCCGCAGAGCTGGCGGTAAAGGACTGGTTCTATTTCTTTGATCTGGCTCCTTTCGATGAGGTTCCTGCCAAAGCGGAGGTAAACCATCTGCCAGGAGACGACTGGCAAAATGAAATACAGGTGACAAATGATAAGCCCTACAAAGGCATGTGGGTGTTTATGAGAGGGCTGAACGGGCCGTATTCTACGGGCTTTCCAGCCACGAACGGCAATTATCATACACGTAACGGTGTGACCGTCCCGGGGAACCTGAACCGTTCCTATAGTTTGATACTGGATTTCTATGATGATGCGATTCCATTCACATCCGTAGACGATGAAGAATGGTATCAATCCGATCTGTCCAAGGTGACGGATGTGCATGGGCTGATCATGCATGAATTTGGTCATGCGATTGTGTTCAGCGACACATTCCCGGGTGTCAAAGCATTGAAGGAAGCGGCGGGCAATGATCCGGATATTCTGGCTTATCAGCACAGACCAGCTGCATTGGATGACAGCTATCATCTCTCCGGAGAGCTTGCAGAAGTCGACAGATTGAGCGGACAAAATGGAGGCTGGCGCCATCTGTTCCCGACCCGGCGCTGGATGAACACGAAGCTTTCGCTACTGGTAGCAGAAAAAGCGGGCTGGCCGCTGCGTAAGGACCTGACTCCTTTCCTCGCGCCAGAAATCATAACGAAGCAATTGCCAGCACCCGTCAAAGGCAAAGCGTACACGGCCAAGCTGGAGGCCAAAGGAGGCGTTCCGTTTTACGATTGGACGGTGACAGGCGGTCAACTGCCCGCAGGGTTGACACTGGACCGTTTTACAGGAACGATTAGCGGAACAGCAGACAGCGGAGCAGGGAACAAGACGTATAACTTCACCGTACAGCTGCGGGATTATGATGAGCTGAGCAAGCCTGTGACACAAAGCTTTACGCTCAAGCTGTAAAGAATACCTCACAAGCAGATTAAAACGGTCGAAGGGAGGGAAGCGAATGAAACATGATGCCGCGGATCTGGTCATTGTAGGCGGCGGAATCATCGGTACAGCCATCGCTTATTATGCAGCTAAGTCCGGTATGAAGGTCTTGCTGGCTGAGCGAGGGGAGATTGCTGGAGGCACTTCGTCCCGTTGTGATGGCAATATATTGGCAATCGATAAAGAGCCCGGATTTGACAGTCGAATGTCGTTGGTATCGCAGGAGCTGGTGGCAGAGCTGGCTAGGGAACTGGAGGATGAGTTTGAGTATCGTGCGCCTGGCAGTATTCTGGTCTGTGAAAACGATCAGGAGATGCAAGCGGCTGAGCAGTGGGTAACCCGTCAGCAGCAGGAAGGACTTCCGTTTCGCATGCTGGATCAGCAGGATTTGCGACAGGAATGGCCGCATTTAGCGAAAGATTTGCCGGGCGGACTGGAGTGCGCGACAGATTCCACTGTGAATCCGGTGTTGATGACGTATGCACTGGCCGAGGCCGCGCGTCGAATGGGAGCCAAGTTATTACCGCGCATGCCGATACAGTCCATCCTTCAGGACGAAAGGGGGAACGTCCGCGGGGTGGAGACGCCTAATGGCGTTATCCATGCAGGTGCAGTGGTATTGGCGGCAGGTGTGTGGACACGCCGCATCGGTCATTCACTCGGTTTGGACCTTCCGATCATGCCGCGCAAAGGACATATACTGGTGTCTGCCCGAATGCCTTCCATTGGGAACCGCAAGGTAATGGAGTTCGGCTATCTGATGAGCAAGTTTGGCGGTCAGCGGTGTGTGGATGAGCTTTATGAAAAATACGGTGTCGCGTTGGTATTCGAGCCAACCGCATCTCAAAACATTCTGATCGGCAGCAGCCGTCAGTTTGTCGGTATGGACACACGTGTCGATCAGCAGGTGATTCGCTTAATCGCCCGCAGAGCCATTCGATTTTTCCCTGATTTATCCAATGTACCACTGATGCGGGCGTATACCGGCTTGCGTCCATGGACACCTGATCATTTGCCAATTGTATCAGCGGTGGACGAAGTACTGGGGCTGTATATCGCTTCTGGTCATGAGGGGGACGGCATTAGTCTTGCGGCGGTTACGGGTAAGCTAGTGACCGAAATGGTACGCGGTGAATCCACTTGTATTCCGGTAGAGCCGCTACGTTATGACCGATTTGGAGAGGTTTTTACCAGCCACGAGGTTCATGGGGAGGTAACAGGATGATCGTAGCAGGCAGAATTACTACCATTGATACCCATACGGGGGGCAATCCGACGCGAACGGTCATTCACGGCGCGCCTAAGCTGGTAGGTCGTACGATGCTGGAAAAAATGACTTATATGGCAGCACATCATGATGATTTTCGCCGTTTGCTGATGTTCGAGCCGCGTGGTCATGAGGTGATGTCAGGCTGCATTTTAACAGAACCTTGTCATCCTGATGCAGATATTGGTGTGGTCTTTATAGAGACCGGTGGCTATTTACCGATGTGCGGTCACGATACGATTGGAGTATGTACGGCGCTGATGGAGGGCGGACTGATTGCTGCGGATAAAAAAGCAATATTGCTGGACACTCCGGCAGGCCCGGTTCAAGTGCAACTGGAGGTGGATGCGGGCAAGGTGCGACAAGTAACGTTCACAAACATCCCTTCTTTTGTGTACCGCCGTGAAGTGGAGATTCAGGTAGAGGGCATCGGGCAAGTCACGCTGGATATTGCGTATGGAGGCAACTTTTACGGCATTGTAGAGGCGGCTTCCATCGGTCTTGCACTGGAGCAGAGCCATGGGGCAAAAATTGTACGAACAGCGGTGCAGATTCGGGAGGCGGTGAATGCGGTTGTTGAGGTCGTACATCCTGAAAATCCGGTTATTCAAGGATTGACACATATTGAATTTTACGGGGAGCCTGTGGCTCCACAGGCCGATTGCCGCAATGTCGTTGTCATCCCACCGGGAGGTATCGATCGTTCTCCTTGTGGCACAGGAACCTCGGCCAAGGTAGCGGTGTTGCACGCCAAGGGAAAACTGGACTTCAATGAGCCGTTTGTACATGAAAGCATCACAGGTTCCATGTTTCGGGCTGAAATCGTGGGGGAGACGCAGATCGGTCCTTATCCGGCAGTCATCCCACAAATTACAGGCTCGGCTTGGGTGACGGGACATCATCAATTTGTGTTGGATCCTGAGGACCCGCTTAAAGAAGGTTTTTTGCTGATGTGAGCATTTTACATCATTCCCGAATGCTGAATATGAAAATAAAGATCGGAAAGGGTTGGTAAGCATATGGCACGTTTTGAAGGTGTATATGTGGCCTTGGTTACACCGTTCACGGCAGAGCTGGAGGTAGACCATAAGCGTCTGACCGAGCTGTGCGAGCATCTGATTGCAAGCGGCATTAGCGGACTGGTTCCTACGGGATCGCTGGGAGAATATGCGGCTTTGTCCCCGGAGGAACGGTCGCAGGTTGTGCATACCGTAATTGACGCTGCGGCAGGGCGTGTTCCGGTTGTTGTCGGCTCGGCGGCTCCGTCCACCAAACAGGCGGTGCATTGGATTCAGCATGCGAAGGATGCCGGGGCTGCGGGTGTCATGGCACTGCCGCCCATTAATTACAATCCCCTGCCCCACGAGGTAACGGCCCATTATGAAGCATTGTCGGAGGTGGGCTTGCCGATCATTGCGTATAACAACCCCCATGATTACAAGGTTGACTTGACTCCAGATATTCTTGCGGACTTGTCGCGAATTGAAAATATCGTAGCAGTCAAGGAATTTTCCGGTGATGTACGGCGTATTCACGCTATTTTGGACCAGACAGAGCTGGAGGTCATGGTCGGAGTAGATAATCTGGCGATGGAGGGGGCATTGTTCGGCGCGACAGGCTGGATTTCGGGGGTGCCTAATGCGTTGCCCAAGGAAGGGGTAGAGCTGTTCCGACTTGCGCAGGCGGGAAATATGGCATTAGCGTCCGCGTTGTATCGCAAGCTGCTGCCGCTGTTCCACTATGATGCCAGCCCGCAATTGGTACAGTCCATCAAATATATGATGGAGCTGGCTGGATTTCCGGTCGGTCCGACACGTCCGCCCAGACTTGCGCTGCCGCAGGCGGATTATGACCGCATTCGCGAAGCATTTGAGGTGGCGGTTCGTCCAAGCGAAGTATCATCCTGAATGGAGGTGAAGACGATGGAGAGCCGAAATTGGATCGGTGGTGAGTGGCTGAGCCCTTCCGGCGAGGAAATGGTGGTTCACAATCCTTCGGACTTGAAGGAGGAGGTGGGAGTCGTCCATTTTTCAGAAACGAGCGATATTACACAGGCCGGGGATGCGGCACGGCTGGCTCAGGCGGGCTGGGCCGCTTTAAGTCCCGCAGCGCGGGGAGTTTATCTGTTCAAAGCAGCCGGTTTACTAGAGGCAGCATTACCTGAATTGGCTGAGCTGGCCAGTCGTGAGATGGGCAAGCCGATTACCGAGATGCGCGGAGAGGTCATGCGAGGTGTCCATCTGCTTCGGTACTATGCAGCAGAGGGCGTACGTTCCATCGGTACAGTCATTCCTTCGAATGAGCCGGGAGTGCTCCAATACACGAAGCGCATTCCGCTAGGTGTAACGGCTGTCATTACGCCGTGGAATTTTCCGGTAGCTATTCCGCTATGGAAAATCGCCCCTGCACTTTTGTGCGGAAACACGGTCATCTGGAAGCCTGCCGAACATGCTTCATTAACTGCAGTACGGGTCGCCGAGCTATTCGAGGCGGTGCAGTTTCCGCCCGGCGTACTGAACTTAGTCATTGGGCAAGGTAACCGTATTGGCGATGCCTTACTGGAGCATCCGGTACTGGATGCAGTCAGTTTCACGGGTTCTACCGCTACAGGTTTGGGCATTGCCGAGCGATGCGCGCGCCGTAACATGAAGTACCAGACCGAGATGGGCGGTAAAAATGCCGCCATTGTGCTGAAAGACGCGGATGTAGCACAGGCGGTGGCGATGATTGTCAGCGGGGCTTTCCGTTCAGCCGGGCAAAAATGCACGGCCACTAGTCGGGTGATTGTGGAACAGTCTGTCTATGAGACGTTCACGGAAGCCTTACGCCAAGCGGTGGAAAAAATACAGATCGCTCCGGCGCTTGACGCCGGTGCGTATCTTGGACCTGTGGCATCCGCAGGTCAATACGAGAAGGTCATGTCCTATATATCGCTGGCCCGCCGGGAAGCCGAGATTTTGGCCGAAGGTGGAGCCGCTGCCGGGACAGAGAACGGGTATTATGTGCGTCCACTGGTGGCGACTGGACTCAATTCGTCCCACCCGTTGATTCAGGAGGAGATTTTTGGACCTGTGATGGGGGTCGTGCAGGCGGACGACTTCGAGGATGCAATTCGACTGTGCAATGATTCTATTTATGGATTAAGCGCCTCTCTATTCACCCGCGATTTGCGGTTGGCTCATCGGTTTCTGGATGAGGCGAACGCCGGTATGGTTCGGGTTAATCAGGAGACGGCTGGTGTTGAATACCAGGCTCCGTTCGGCGGTCTGAAGCAATCCAGTTCACATACCCGGGAACAGGGCCAGGCGGCGCTGGATTTTTATTCAGCGATTAAAACCTGTGCGATCAGTTATGAGTAAGCGGATGACGGGACGAAGTGAGACGATCGGGTGCGCATCAGGTCATTTGCTCATATGTCGCTGTGAAGAAGTGAGTATCGCACAGATGGAGCAGGCTTGCCGCATGGGTATGGACACCGTGCGTCAGCTTAAAATGGCTACGCGGGTGACGATGGGGGCATGTCAGGGTAGGGTATGCCGACAATTGGTGGAGTCATGGTTTTACAATCAGGTTCCTGCTGCCCGCCGGGAGGCGGAGCTGTTATCGCAAAGGCCTCCCGTGCGTCCCGTAACGTTCGGGCAGCTGGCAGAAGGAGGTTCTTTATGAGCCGCACGCGTATTGTAAATCATCCTATTTTGGGACCAAAGCCGGAGCGGCGGCAGGTATCTTTCTTTTTTGACGGTCGTCCCATGCAGGGATTGGCTGGAGAACCATTGGCAGCAGCGCTGCTGGCCAGCGGTGTCCGTTTGCTGAGAAGGCATGAGGAATCCGGTACGGCCAGAGGCGTATACTGCGCCATTGGGCATTGTAACGAATGCCGCCTGACGGTTCATCCGTTCGGTACCGTCCGTTCCTGCCTGACCAAGCTGGAAGAAGGTATGGTGGTGGAAACCGGGCGGCAGCTTTCGAATGAAATCACAGGGAGAATTGTGACATGAATGAAATGGCGCATCTTATCGTCATTGGGGCGGGTCCCGCCGGATTGTCCGCAGCGGTATCGGCTGCTGAGCAAGGATTGCCAGTCACAGTACTGGATGAGTTTACAGAGCCGGGTGGACGTATGCCCGGGCAATATCATGAGGAAGGCAGTCAAGGCTGGTGGGTTGGAAAACACGTTTCGGATGAGCTGATTACCCGTTGCGGGGAGCTTGGGGTGGACATTCGCTGCGGCGTTTCCGTGCATGGTATGGAATATACAACAACGTGGGAAATTTCCACTTCCTGTGGATTGTTCACTGCGGATTACGTATTGCTAGCGACTGGAGCTGCCGAAATTCCCGTTCCGCTGGATGGCTGGACGTTACCGGGCGTCATGTCTATCGGGGCCGCACAAGTAATGACTAATGTTCATTACGTTAAGCCGGGGGAACGCGGCATCATCGTAGGCATGAACGTATTGTCGATGGCGATTGCCCGCGAGCTGTCTGTCGCCGGGGTGAAGGTGGCGGCAATTACACTGCCGTGCGCTAATCCGCTGGCTGGTGCGGCGGCAGATCCGACAGCCTCCGCGAAGCTGCTGCTTCAGCTGTCGGGGCTAGCTCCTGCCGCCTGGATGCGTGCAGGCGGCAGGCTGGCAGCGGCGATGCGGATGGAGAAACTCATCGCGTGCTGCTATCCCCACAGAGGCTTCCGTCTGTGGGATATCCCGATCCGTTTGCGGACAGCGGTGCTGTCCGTCAACGGCCAGGACCGGGTCGAATCCGTGACCCTGGTCCACGTTAAACCGGACGGCTCGCCTATTCCCGGCAGCGAGCGCGTCGAACCCGCCGACTTCGTGGCGCTGAGCGGCGGCTTGTATCCGCTCGCCGAGCTGGCGGCGGTAGCCGGGTGCAAATTCGTGTACAGCCCTGAGCTGGGCGGGCATGTTCCACTGCATGGTGAGCGAATGGAAACCTCGCTCAAAGGGCTGTACGTTGCCGGCAATATTACCGGCATCGAAAGCGGGGTGGTCGCGATGGCCCAAGGTCGATTAGCCGCCGCTTCCGTGCTCCATGCCGCTGGACTCGGCGGAGCAGGCGGGGAACAGCGGGTGCAGGAGGCGATCCGTGAGGTCCATTTTGCACGGAAGCATGCGCTGATTCAGTTTCATCCCGGCATTACAGAGGCGAGAACGCAGCTGTACCAGCAGTGGGGGCAAACCTTTGGCAGCGGCGCGTAACGGCTCGTTGTGTTTGATATGCGTTTTTTTGTCCCAAATTCGTCTTAAAGGAGGAACGGAAAGTGACTCTTAAAGCAAAAGCCCATATGAAAGCAAGACCGTTCGCACTGAACGAGGTGGTATTGGCTGAAGGTCCCTTCAAACAGGCGATGGAGCTGAACCGATCTTATCTGTTGGAGCTTCAACCAGACCGTCTGCTGGCGCGTTTTCGGGAATATGCCGGACTTACGCCCAAAGCGCCTCAATATGAGGGCTGGGAAGCGATGACTATTTCCGGTCATACACTGGGACATTATTTGTCCGCTTGCTCCATGATGTATGCTTCAACGGGCGATGAGCGTTTTAAAGAAATTGCACATTACATTACGGATGAACTAGCCGTTTGTCAGGCAGCGCACGGTGACGGATATGTATCCGGTATTCCTGGGGGAAAGGAACTTTTTGAAGAGGTGTCTGCTGGAAATATTCGCTCGAAGGGGTTTGACCTAAACGGTGCCTGGGCCCCCTTGTATACACTACACAAGTTGTTTGCTGGCCTGCGTGATGCGTACCATTTGACAGGCTGTGACAAGGCATTGACGGTGGAGCGCAAGCTGGCGGACTGGCTCGAAGGAATAATGAAGCCGATGAGCGATGAGCAGATGCAGCAGATGATGTTCTGCGAATATGGAGGCATGAACGAAGTATTGGCCGATTTGTACGCGGATACCGGGGAAGAGCGCTACTTGTGGCTGGCTGAGTGCTTCTGGCACAAGCTGGTGCTGGACCCGCTTAGCTCGCAGGAAGACTGCTTGCAGGGTATTCACGCCAATACACAGATTCCGAAGCTGATCGGGCTTGCCAAGGAATATGAGCTGACCAATGATACGAAACGCCGGGCGACGGTGGAGTTTTTTTGGGAGCGGGTGGTGGATCATCATTCGTATGTCATTGGCGGCAATAGCTTTGGAGAATATTTTGGAGCGCCAGATGGCTTGAATGATCGCATCGGGCCTCATACGACGGAGACGTGCAACACCTATAACATGCTCAAGCTGACAAATCATCTGTTTCAGTGGAACGCTTCCGCCAAGGAAGCGGATTTTTATGAACGAGGTCTATTCAATCATATTTTGGCCTCGCAGGACCCGGTTCACGGGGGCGTAACGTATTTTCTGTCGCTGGCGATGGGCGGGCACAAGCATTTTGAAAGCAAATTTGATGATTTTACGTGCTGTGTCGGCACAGGGATGGAAAACCATGCGAGCTACGGCAGCGGCATTTATTTTCACGATCACGATAAGCTGTATGTCAATCAGTTCATTGCTTCCACGCTGGAATGGAAGGACAGAGGCGTTACGCTAAAACAAAATACTTCCTATCCAGAGACGGATCATACGAGGCTGGGGTTTCAATGCGATCAACCAGCTCCATTTACGCTACTCATCCGCTATCCATATTGGGCTGAAAAAGGAATTATCATTCGTGTAAATGGCAAAGAACAATCGGTTGTATCGGAACCGGGCAGCTTTGTCTCTATCGCCAGAACGTGGATTGACGGGGATGTTGTAGAGGTGACGATTCCGATGTCGCTGAGGCTGGAGCAGATGCCGGATAATCCGGATCGGGCGGCTATCATGTATGGACCGCTGGTGCTGGCAGGCGACTTGGGCCCCTTAGAAGATCCTAAAGCCAAGGAGTTTCTCTATACACCGGTATTTATCCCTCAAACGGAAAAGCTGGATGCCTGGATACAGCCCGTGGAGGGCAAGACCAATACGTTCCGTACCTTGAATGCAGGGCATCCCCGGGATGTGGAATTGTCTCCTCTGTATAAAATGCATGACCGTACGTATTCCGTATATTGGGACATTTTTACGAAGGAAGCGTGGCAGGAGGCGGAACAGGAATACACAGCGGCACGCGAAAAACTGGCGATTCTGGAGCAGTGTACGATTGATTTTGCCCAACCTGGTGAAATGCAGCCGGAGCGGGATCATAACTTCCAGGGAGATGCCTCGACTCGCACCGGATATGTGAATAACCGACCTTATCGGAATGCGGGAATTGACGGTTGGTTTTCTTTCGATTTAAATACAGATCCATCTGCTCCGATGCTGTTGGTCATTACCTACACAGCTACGCTGGAAATGCCTAACTGCGGTTTTGATATTTTGATTAACGGTCATCCGCTTGAGCATTTTAGTGAAGGCTTTGATGAAGCCGATAAATTTTACAACGTGAATGCCGCTATTCCGGCTGCATATCTGGAGGGTAAGGATCAGGCGACAGTGACCTTCAAAGCCAAGCCGGGACAGCGTATCCGCAGATTGTTTGGGCTGAGGATGGTCAACAAGGACGTATATGAGCAACTCTATCAAGCCGGAAATTCAGGTATACATGAATGATCTTTGAAATGTTTCGTGAGAAAAAGTAACGTTTGATTTTTCGTCCGGTATGATTTATGATGTAAGAAATATTGGATGATGTTGGAATAATCCATATGGTGGTATAAGCTGATATATTCATAGTTTTGTTGCGCGTGAAGCACACGGGCTGTTTCTTCCTTCATAGGGGAGAGGCAGCCCTTTTTTGTTGGGATTTTCAGAAATATAACTTTTTTAAGAGTCAGTTCTATGATTTAAGGGGGAGGATTGCTCAATAGAGTCTATTTGTTTGGAATGCTTTGTATTAGAAGTTTTTCTTATAGATTTTGTAAGAGGGAAACCCTATAATATATAAGTTGTATCCAGTATTTTCCGAAAGTGGGGATGCGATAAGTTTATGAAATTAGAGATGATATACATAGTTTAAAGTTTAAGCTGACAAAGGGGATAGAGAGATGAGTATGAAAAAATGGATGTTGAGTTTGACCGCAGTCACGTTACTATGGGGCGCGACAAGTACGATTCCAACGACGGAGGCGGCAAGCAGCACCAAGCCCATTGAAGTCTTGTTAAACGCGAAAAAAATACAGTTTCCAGATGCTAAACCTTTTCAGGATAGTAACGATTATGTGATGGTTCCGATTCGTTTTGTATCCGAAGCGCTAGGGGCTAAAGTAGGCTGGGAGAAAACAGGCGGTCAATTGGCTGTGTCGATTAAAAATGATGCCCATGCTGTTAACATGACAGTGGGTCAAAACACCGCTACCGTGGATGGGCAGACCAAAACGTATGAAACGAAGATTATTTTGAAGCAAAACCGTACTTTTGTGCCGCTGCGGTTGGTAAGTGAGGGTCTGGGACAAACGGTGGAGTGGGATAAAGTTAGTCGCTGGGTCTGGATTGGAAAGAAGGAAATTGCTGCTCTGGAGGATACGGGGCATAAGACGGTAAGTATCGAGCCGTATAAGAAGGCGATTAGTACAATTCCCAACCTCATGAAGAACGTTGTTGATGGTACGACATACGAGAAAGTGGTTATTTTCAAACAATCTGATCTGCCTACTAAGCTACTACGAGAAATTTATTCTGTTGAACCTTACACGACACCTAAAGGCGTTCCTTACCTACGGATGAGAGTAAAAACAAGTTCGAGTACAGCGGCCAGTATTTTCTACCTGACCAAGAACAAGGATGCACGCCTCCGTCCTCCATTGGATGAGCTGACACAGGATAATGGTGATGGTACAAAAATGATTTATTATCCGATCTATTCGTCTGCTGATGAGCTTTTTCAGGGAATTAAAAATTATAAGTCTTTCAAGCTAACAGACATTCAGTACATTGGATTTCGCTTGCAAGGCGATGGTTATATTCCAATGATGGTCAACCCGTGGAAGAATAATTAAGCACATGAAGAACACGAAACGAATTCTGGCCGTATTGCTGGTGGGGGTACTGCTTTTGTTGCAACTCTCACCTTTTTCTTTTCCCACCGATAAGGTGGCTGCCGATTCAGAAGAAATCACACCGCTATCCTACTATCCAGACAAAAATACTCGCTACTTTGTTGGCATGATGTACTTCGACATGTGGATGAACACCGCTGGTAAATGGGTAACCAACGGTGGCAAAGAGCCAGGAAAAGGTATGCACGGTGAGGCGAAGTTCACGTACAAATTTAATTTCCCCGGTCGTAAGATTAAGGGCGTTGAAGCAAAGCTGTATAATCCAGCAGCGGAAGTCAACAAAAGTAATCCTGATTATAAAAAGTATTTTTCAAAATCTCGGTTTGATGATTACATTGAGTATGTAGATTATGTAAGTGATGGCACGAAGGAAGATGACATTCTCCCCTACCAAATAAAGGGGGTTGGAACGGATACAACCACTATTCCAATCACAGTTAATATAAAACTGGATGCGATAACTCGACCTAAAAACATTAAGGAAGAGAGTTGTCCGAACTGTGCCAAAGAGGTCAAAGCGTACCGCATCTACCAACCCATCCTGTTCAAGATCGAACTGGACAGCAACCTAATCGTCAAGCATTTTACCACTGATGGAAAATCTCTTAACAACGTATTTACACCATTAGAAGATGAACTGAAAGCTGATCAACCGTATGATTTTACCCCGCCAACCAACCCGAAATATGAGTATGTGGGTTATAAGAAAAGCACGACAGGTAAACCGCCAAGCGGAGATATTTTGCCGGGAATTGTACCCGGATTTACCTATGACGGTTCTTTTGAGCAGTTTACCGCTTATTTGTATTACAAAGAAGCTCAGGGCTGTCCTAAGCCTGGAGAAAGCCAAGAGGGAGCACCCTCAGATTGCCAAGATCATGAACAGCCAACAAAAGGTGTTGTCTGCTCCCGCCCCGTTCCAGGTCTGCGCTTGGAAACTGCTGAATTGGACCCGACAGTATCTGCCGTTATTAAAGCCGATCAGCGAGGCGCGTCACGTTTTGATGTAGCCAAGGGTATTCCAACTTCTGAAAGCCTGTACGGAAACGTGCTGGCCCGGAATTACCTTTTTCAAAACACCTACCAACAGCTCAAAGGCGAGTGCACCTACAACGTCAAGCTGAAGCGCACGTATGATCTGGAATGGGAAGATATCAACGATACCCGGCACATGAAGGTCGTGGAGTATTACAAATACGAAATTGTGAAACCGTACTCTTACTGGGTGATCGACAACCTTGAGGTGTACGGTATCGAGAACGCGCAGCTACGCAACTATGCACTGCCGGGAGGTAGTATTACGATTCCACCACGGAATTACACGCCGCCGTCTGTAGAATCAGCGACCAACGGAAAATACTATCCGGCTCCTTCTCCGGGCATCGTCGATGGGGGTTCACTTTATATTTATGGCGGCAAGAGTATGCCGAAGGTGCCCAATGAACAAAGATCACTGGAGCCTGTGGCCCAGAAGGCTACACCAGACGTGGAAGTAGAAAACGATACTGTGAAATTCAACGGTCAAACGATCATGGACCACGAGCGTGTCAAGGAAAAGGGGCCGACTCCTGGCAAAATCCCTGAACCCGTAAAAATCGGGTCGGATATCCTGTACAGCCCAGGCCATATGATTGAAAAGCATAAGATCAATAAACCCAATACGCCCAGCAGCGGTGACATCACTTACGCTATTCTCAAAGGAAATATCAATGGAGGTGCGGATAAAACGTTCCCGATACAGGGAATTAATACGGTGACTGTCCACACTCCCGTAGTGAATCTGTCTAAAGTGTCGGACGATGCTGTTCATAATCAGAAAACCCAACCGACGAAAGGTCGATCCGCACTTATTTTGGAGCGACCTTTCCGGGTGACGATTTCAACAGCAGGTCCACATTTGAATATTCCTGGCTATGGTGATCGGGAGTATGCCAAATATGTACGAACCAAGCAGGTTCGCTTTCCGTTCGATGTGTACGACAAAGGAAAGACGCATTTTTATCCGCGGGGTACCTGGATCGACATTCCAGTGCTGCAGCTCAACACAGACTTTTATCTTCCCGTATGGGTGGATGAAGGCAACTATACAGTTGAGTTCCGTACCATTGCCGAAAATGCTCCGGACGGGTTCACCGAACAGCGCCATGCCAACACGGATATCGCCCACCATGTTGCCAATGATGTGGTAAATATAGAGGTCATCGGACGGATGTACGATTTTCATATCACGGATATTGCCGATTACCATTGGGAGCGGGTGTTTCGGCAACGTAAAGGGAGCCCGACGCATAGCGGCCTGTCCTATTGGACGGGGCTTGGCAATATTGACGGGTTACCGAGAGGGAACCAGGAGCCATTCACCTTGCCCATTCGTCCCGGCAGTCACCCACATGAAGGTTATGCAAATGTGGCAGTCAAGACAGGCTACCATTTCAAGTTTGACCTCAAAACCAAAGGCAATATGTTTAGCGCCAAGGACGGTATTCGCATCACGCCATCGTTCTATTGGGTGAGCAAAGATGGGCGACAGCGGGAAGAGGTGGATCTGTATACACATTCCGGCAGCCGAAAATTTATCCGTTTGGGATCGGCGGAGGACCGGGAGAAGCGATATGTTATTTTGAATGAACGGCTACGCAATGTGCCGATGGAGGAAATGCAGGACACGGCAGCCTACCAATACAAGCATGAGCTGAGTGAAGCACAGCAAAGCCAGTCAACGCTGGAACGCTATGTTTCTCTGTATGCCCACCGTATTGCACGCAGCAAGACCTGGATTGGACGTTACGACTGGCTGGTGCTGCCTGCGGCTGTGCGTACCTTGATGGGTCCGAAGACAGACCTGCCGGATGGGGTCAATGTGGATCGTGCTAATGCGTCGATTCAGCGCTGGTATGGTGAATATAGCCTGCCTGCTGATGTGTACGCAGTCACCAAAGGCACAGATTTGCGCGAGGTCAGTCGCCGTCAGGAGCTTAACGAGAATACGGATATATTCAAGAAAACAGGCTTTATCGTCGTTGGCTTTAATTTGGAGTCACTGCGTCAGGGTGACACCGAGCATCCGCATTTACAGTATATAAATGGCCCGCTATTGAACCAGTGGCAACTGGAGGGTTACCGCCGAGAGATAAAGGACCCGTACGGGCATACCTTTCATTTACAGGACGGGGATGTAGTATTTTATCATGCGGATCAGTCGAGCAGGGACGATTTCAGTTCATTTGTCCCTCACTAGGTTGCAGTAATCAAGACGAATCCTAATCCATAACTAGCGCGAAAAATACGAAAACGGACAATGGGAACAATCCACTGTCCGTTTTTTTATATTTCCTTTTGAGTTTATGCGAATATGATTTTGCCTACTTCCTCTGCCTTCATGGGGAGTTTGGCGGTGTTCAGCCCTTAGCATGCCGTTTTCATACAGCCTTGGTGGGAGCTGTTTTATTTGGAATGAGTAAACAACACGGTTTTGTGTAGAGAAATCCTCGGATATTTAAACGCGTTTGAGGGAACGGCAAAACTATAATAATAGGGAATTTAATTTATGTAAGCGCAATCATTTTGGCGTACTTGCTTGTCATCACAATACAATTGAGGAGGACGACTTGAATGGCTCAAAGGAAAGGCGCATGGCGAAAGGGAACCTTGACCGCTGCGCTGGCAACCATGCTGGCGATGACGGGCACGACTGGAGGAGTGGCTGCGGAAGATTTGTCCGAACCGACACTACAGGCGGAATCAGCCATTGCAGTTGAACAGAACCGTAGCGGTAGCATTCAGCTGGAAAAGTTGGATCGCGGACTGGTAGCTGCGGTGACGCAGGAGGGGGTCTTTTTAAGCTGGCGGTTATTGGCTCAAGAAGTGAACGGTTACGGTTCAACGGGGCTGACAGGAGCGGACTTCAACGTATACCGTGACGGTAAGAAGATTGCGACAGTGACCGACAGTACCAACTATGTGGATAAGGAAGGGAATGGTAAATCAGTATACAGAGTAGCTTCAGTCGTTAATGGGCGGGAAAAGGATCGTAGCGCTAAAGTGAAGCCATGGCAGCAGGGTTACTATGAGCTTCCTCTCCAAAAGCCTGCCGATGGCGTAACACCCGCAGGTGAATCCTATACGTATTCGGCCAACGATATGAGTGTGGGGGATGTGGATGGAGACGGACAATATGAGTTTTTTGTAAAATGGGACCCATCGAACTCCAAAGATGTATCTCAGAAGGGGTATACCGGAAATACGTATGTTGATGCGTATACGGCCGAAGGCAAGCTGCTGTACCGGATCGACCTAGGCGTGAATATTCGATCAGGTGCGCATTATACACAGATGATGGTGTACGATTTTGACGGCGATGGTAAAGCCGAGCTGATGTTCAAAACGGCTCCAGGGACCAAAACGATTTCTTTTGATAAGAAGGGCAAGGCGAAAAAAGAAAAGTATATTACTCTGCCACGTGAGGATCGCAAAGCAGGGATTACACATGAGGACGATTACCGTTTGAGTCGTTCGGATTATTATGAGCATGTGGTGAACATGTTCATGAACTGGACGAAGCATGAAGAAGTGGTCAAGGGACAATGGCCTGCTACGCTGGAGGAATGCTTTGGCATCGCTCCGAAGTACAGTTATCCGTTATCCCGAAAGGATGCGGAAAGCCTGACAGACTACTTTATGGATGTATATGCACCATCACGGAGCGACAAAAACAAGCTGAGAGAGTTCGAGGGCTTTATTGTCGATGGACCAGAGTATTTGACAATTTTCAAGGGGAAAACGGGAGCTGAGCTGGATACCGTCCGCTATGAGCCGGAGCGTCATGACGATGGCCTCATGTGGGGCGACTACGCCATGGCCCGAATTGAACCCGCCAACCGTGTAGACCGCTTCCTGGCAGGTGTGGCCTATCTGGACGGCCGCAAGCCGTATGCCGTATTTGCACGCGGCTATTATACGCGTTCCACTTTGGCCACCTACACATGGGATGGTCGCCATCTCCAAAAACATTGGATGGTGGACAGTGGCTGGACACCAATGACCAATCCATTTAACGATGGTCCGCACGGGCGTGATGGAACGGACCCGAAATTTGGCACCTTGACCACACAGGGAGCGCATTCTTTGAGCGTGGTGGATGTGGACGGTGACGGCAAGGACGAAATCGTATACGGTTCCGCCACGATTGACCATGATGGCAGCCTGTTGTACAGCTCATTTGATGTCATGCCTCCTGAAAGTGCAACTCCGGGTCAAACCGCCAGATTGGGGCACGGCGATGCACTGCATGTAACCGATATTGACCCGGATCGCCCCGGCAAAGAAATCTTTATGGTACATGAAGGTGGCACTTACGCTCCATATGGCTATTCTTTGCGGGATGCCAAAACAGGTGAAATTATTTACGGCGCATATTCCGGCAAGGATACAGGTCGGGGAATGGTCGGTGACATAGACCCGGATCAGCGAGGTCTGGAGACCTGGGCCATAGGCCTGTGGACCGCAGCGGGCAAACAACTGGATACGAAGATGCCGGGTACCAATATGAGTATCAAATGGGCAGCTGATATGACCACACAAATCGTAAATGGCGCAATTGATGTAACCCCAACCATTGAGGATTGGAAACGAGGTACATTGCTGACCGCTACTGGAACCAAAACGAATAACTATACGAAAGGAACTCCATCGCTGGTAGCCGACATTTTCGGAGATTGGCGGGAGGAAATGCTCGTCCGTACAGCGGATAGCTCAGCCATCCGTATCTATCTGAGCACAGAACCTACGACGCATAAATTGTACACGTTGATGCATGATCCGCAGTATCGCACGGATGTGGCGCGTCAAAATACCGGGTATAACCAGCCGTCCTACACGAGCTTTTATTTTGCATCCGATATGGATTGGGCGAATGTGCCGATTCCCAAGCTCTACACGCCAAAAGCCTTAATAGAGGAAGAGAGCAGTGACGAAGCGGATGAAGTAGAGGCAGCAGAGGTAGATGAAAAAGAAGTCGATGGAACGATAGTCGATGGGACGAAAATAGATGTGAAGGAATGATAAGCGGAGACTATTTCCCAAAATATATAATAAAAAATTAAAGTTTCTTATCTCAAAAGGAGAGCCGTATTTACGGACTCTCTTTTTTTACGTCTTGATGTTATTGAGAATATAAAATGTAACCGCGAACATGTGAATGTTGTGATATATTACCTAACGTGAAATTTGACACATATGTGAAATGAGGATAAATAACAGAGATTTCATGGAGAAGTGAATTGACTGTATTTGTCCCTGTCTCTAAGATGTAATTATATTCCAGACAAAATAGAGAATTATGTAAGGGAATATAACGTAGAGAGGAGGGAATGAATGGACTCTTTAGCTGATCTCTGGGAAACCCCCTTAGCATTAGAAACTCTCAGACGACATCCCTGTTATAACGAAGAGGCACATCGCTATTTTGCGCGCATTCATCTTCCAGTAGCCCCGGCATGCAATATTCAGTGCCATTATTGCAACCGCAAATTCGATTGCGTCAATGAAAGCCGTCCCGGCGTTGTTAGTGAACTGCTTACGCCGGAGCAGGCGGCGAGCAAGACCTATGGCGTAGCGGCACAGCTGATGCAGCTGTCCGTTGTCGGCATTGCGGGACCTGGAGATCCGCTGGCCAATGCGGAGGCAACCTTCGATACCTTCCGCCGGGTCCGTGAGACAGTTAAGGACGTCATATTCTGTCTCAGCACGAATGGCCTTACCTTGATCAGGCATATCGACAGGATTGTAGAGCTGGGCATTTCGCATGTCACGATCACGATCAATGCTGTAGATCCAGTGGTGGGGAGCCGCATTTATGGATGGGTCTACGATGAAGGAAAACGCTATACAGGTGAGGAGGCCGCACGGCTGTTGATTGACCGCCAGCTGGCAGGCTTGAAGATGCTGGCTTCGAGAGGCGTATTGTGCAAGGTGAACTCGGTGCTGATTCCCGAAGTCAATGATGCCCATCTGCCGGAGGTAGCCAGGGTGGTCAAGGAGCACGGCGCGGTGCTGCACAACATTATGCCGCTCATCATCGCACCTGGTAGCCGATATGAGCAGGAAGGGATGCGGGCCCCCCGTCCCCGCCTGGTCCGGCAGCTGCAGGAGAAATGTGCTGAAGCGGGAGCTGTCATTATGCGCCATTGCCGTCAGTGCAGGGCGGATGCGATTGGACTGCTGGGCGAGGATCGCAATCAGGATTTTACATGGGAGAACATTGCGGCTGCTCCTCCCATGGATGAAGAGGCAAGGGCACAATTTCAGAAAGAACTGGATGAGAAGGTGAGAGTGAGAATGGAACGCAAGGAGGGACAATCGCACCCCAAACAACCGTCAACCGGGGCTGGATGTAGCTGCCCGTTATCTGGGGATAGGCCTGAAGTGAGCTTTACCTCAAAGCCAGTCCTAATCGCTGTGGCCAGTCGTGGCGGAGGGAAGGTGAATCAGCATTTCGGCCGTGCCAAGGAATTTATGATCTATGAAAGCGATGGGATTATCGTAAATTTCATAGGCATTCGTAAGGTGCAATCCTACTGCCACGGGAAAGCCGATTGCAATGGAGACAAGGCCGAGACGATGAAGGAGATCCTTTCCATGGTGCATGACTGTGCATTGCTGCTGTCGGCCGGCATAGGCGAGGCCCCCAAAGAGGCATTGCAGGAAGCTGGCGTGCTGCCTATTGTATGCGGCGGGGATATTGAGGAATCCGTTCTGGAATATGTAAAATTTCTACGTTATATGTATCCTGTGCAGAGCAATAAGGGAAGTAAGCGTAATAAGGGAGTTAAGGGCAGTCATTCGGATTTACCCATTGAACATTTTGGAGGCTGAGAAAATATGAGACAAATTGCGTTTTACGGTAAAGGCGGTATCGGCAAATCGACAACCTCGCAGAATACACTGGCTCAACTCGCGACCAAATTCAAACAAAAAATTATGATCGTAGGCTGTGATCCCAAGGCAGACTCCACCCGTCTTATTTTGAATACGAAGGCCCAACAGACTGTGCTGCATCTGGCGGCTGAAAGGGGTACGGTGGAGGACCTGGAATTGGAGGACGTTGTCCAGAAGGGCTTCGGTGACATTCTGAACGTGGAATGCGGTGGGCCGGAGCCTGGTGTCGGCTGTGCAGGGCGCGGCATTATCACGGCCATTAATTTTCTGGAGGAAGAGGGGGCCTACGAAGGGCTGGATTTCGTATCCTACGATGTACTGGGGGACGTCGTGTGCGGGGGCTTCGCCATGCCGATCCGGGAGAAGAAGGCGCAGGAAATCTACATCGTATGCTCAGGCGAGATGATGGCTATGTACGCTGCCAACAATATTGCACGCGGGATTTTGAAGTATGCCAACAGCGGTGGGGTGCGTTTGGGCGGCTTAATCTGCAACAGCCGGAATACGGACCTGGAAGCGGAATTGATTACAGAGCTTGCAAGAAGACTGAACACGCAGATGATCCACTTTTTGCCGCGTGATAATGTTGTCCAGCACGCTGAGCTGCGCCGTATGACTGTAACTCAATACAACCCGGACCATAAGCAGGCTGCGGAGTATGAAGAGCTGGCAGGTAAAATTTTGAATAATGACATGCTAACGGTTCCCACCCCTATTTCCATGGAAGAGCTGGAGGATCTATTGATGGAATTCGGCATTATTGAGGATGAAGAAACCGCAATTAACAAAGCTGAGGCGTCCGGGCAGTAGGCTGTAGCCAGAAGGCTTAATGACGGAATCATCGTGTGATGATGGGAGGAGCTGAACGCGCAGCTCGCAGGAGGGAGGAATAGGTCAAATGAGCAGTATTGTGGATAAGGGTAAGCAGATCGTAGAGGAGATACTGGAGGTATATCCCAAGAAGGCCAAGAAGGACCGGACCAAGCATTTTGAGATCGCGGATGAGGAGCTTGTGAACTGCGGGACCTGTTCCATCAAGTCCAACATGAAATCACGACCCGGCGTCATGACAGCAAGGGGCTGTGCTTATGCAGGGTCCAAGGGTGTGGTATGGGGCCCGATTAAAGACATGGTGCACATTAGCCATGGTCCCATCGGCTGCGGGCAATACAGTTGGGGTACTCGACGTAATTATGCGAATGGGATATTGGGAATCGATAATTTTACCGCCATGCAGATTACAAGCAATTTTCAGGAAAAGGATATCGTGTTCGGCGGAGATAAGAAGCTAGAGGTGATCTGTAGGGAAATTAAGGAGATGTTCCCGCTGGCTAAGGGCATCTCCGTGCAATCTGAATGTCCGGTCGGACTGATTGGTGATGATATCGGGGCTGTGGCCAAGAAGATGACAGAGGAGCTGGGCATTCCGGTTATTCCCGTACGCTGTGAGGGCTTTCGCGGGGTGAGTCAGTCTCTGGGCCATCACATTGCCAATGATGCTATCCGCGATTTTCTGATGGGGCGCCGGGAGCTAAAGGAGTGCGGGCCTTATGATGTCTCCATTATCGGGGACTACAATATCGGCGGTGATGCCTGGGCTTCGCGTATTTTGCTGGAGGAAATGGGACTGCGGGTCATAGCGCAGTGGTCGGGGGACGGTACGATCAATGAGCTGGGGATTGCGCACAAATCCAAGCTCAATCTGATCCATTGTCATCGTTCCATGAATTATATGTGCACAACGATGGAGCAGGAATACGGAATTCCTTGGATGGAATATAACTTCTTTGGCCCGACCAAGACAGTGGAGAGCTTAAGGGCGATTGCAGCTCGTTTTGACGAAACGATTCAGGAAAAATGTGAGCAGGTCATCGCCCAATATATGCCGCAGATGGAGGCAGTCATCCGTAAATACCGCCCACGTCTGGAAGGTAAAAAGGTGATGCTTCTGATTGGCGGGTTGCGGGCAAGGCATACCATCGGTGCCTATGAGGATCTGGGGATGGAAATTGTGGCTACAGGCTACGAATTTGCCCATAAGGATGATTACGAGAAGACATTTCCCGATGTAAAGGAAGGCACTATTCTGTACGATGATCCAACTGCCTATGAGCTGGAGGAACTGGCCCAGCGGCTGAATATTGACTTAATGGGCGCCGGAGTCAAGGAGAAATACGTGTATCACAAAATGGGCATTCCCTTCCGTCAAATGCACTCATGGGATTACAGCGGGCCTTATCATGGTTTTGACGGCTTCCAGATTTTTGCACGTGATATGGATATGACCATAAACAGTCCAGTTTGGAGCCTGCTGCCGTCCCGGCAGACTGCGGAGGTGTCGGTATGAGCGAGCGTCTGAATATTGTCGATCACAATCAGCTGTTTCGGCAGGATAAATATGTGCGCCAGCGTGAGGAGAAACGAGCCTTCGAGGCCCCTTGTTCGCCAGAGGAGGTTACCGACACCCTGGAGTACACCAAGACCAAGGAATACAAGGACAAGAATTTTGCCCGCACAGCCGTAGTCGTGAACCCGGCCAAGGCTTGTCAGCCGCTGGGAGCGGTTATGGCTGCACTGGGCTTTGAAAAAACGCTCCCGTTCATTCATGGCTCACAGGGCTGTACGGCTTATTTCCGCAGCCATCTTGCCCGCCACTTCAAGGAGCCTGTTCCTGCCGTCTCCACCTCGATGACCGAGGATGCCGCCGTATTCGGCGGCATGCGCAACCTCATTGACGGTATAGAGAACTGTATTGCCTTGTATCAGCCGGAGATGATTGCGGTATGCACGACCTGTATGGCAGAGGTGATCGGAGATGACCTGTCTGCCTTCCTGGCTAATGCCCGTCAGGAGGGAGCCCTTCCCGAGGATATGCCAGTTCCTTTTGCCAATACCCCCAGCTTCTCCGGTTCACATATTACAGGCTATGATGCCATGCTGCGCTCTGTGCTGGAGACGCTGTATAACAAGTCAGGCCGGACGCCGCAGCCTGGTCATGAATTGAAGCTGAATGTACTGCTTGGGTTTGACGGGTATACGGGAAATTTTGCGGAAATGCGGCGCATACTTGGGATGTTCGGCGCTACGTATACCATTTTGGGTGACCACAGCAGTAATTTTGATTCAGGAGCTACTGGAGAGTACAGCTACTATTACGGGGGAACGCCGCTTGAGGATGTGCCCAAGGCCGCAGATGCTGCCGGCACGTTGGCGATCCAGCAGTACTCTCTTCGTAAAACATTAGGTTATATGAAGCAAACCTGGGGGCAGCAGATGTTCTCCATCTCCACACCGCTGGGTATCCGGGCTACAGATCGCTTGCTTGAGGAGATTAGCCGCCTGTCCGGAAGAGAAATACCCGAGGCATTGAAGCAGGAGCGTGCTCGAGTTGTGGATGCCATGATGGATTCGCATGCTTATCTGCACGGCAAACGAGTGGCTATGGCAGGAGACCCGGACATGCTCATCGGCCTGATTGGCTTTTGTCTAGAGCTGGGCATGGAGCCGGTGCATATTGTTTGCTCCAATGGAGACCGGAAATTTGAGAAGGAAGCAGAGCTTCTGCTGAAGTCCAGCCCTTACGGTGCAGAAGCCACGGTTCATTCTGGTCAGGATTTGTGGCATATGCGTTCGCTGCTGTTCCAGGACCAGGTGGACCTGGCTATTGGCAGTTCCCATCTGAAGTTTGCGGCGAAAGAGGCGAAAATTCCTTTGCTCCGTGTGGGCTTTCCGATCTTCGACAGGCATCATCTACATCGTTATCCGATTATCGGCTACCAGGGTACGCTGAATCTGCTTACCCAATTCGTGAATACCGTACTGGATGTCATGGAAGAGCAGGCTCCGGATCATAGCTTTGATTTGGTGCGCTAATTGCTGTATCGCGTAGATGGAAGTTGGCAGCTTGGCTTGTGATTTCAATGGATTCTATCTGAAATAAGGGGGTGTGCGGATGGAGCCGGCTGTGTCTAACGGAAGGCTGGAGGTATCCTGCGGCAACAAAATTCCCAAAAGCACGCCCTGTCCCCGGCCTGTGCCGGGGGAGGCTTCGGGTGGCTGCTCCTTTGACGGGGCCCAGATTACACTGATCCCCATTGCAGATGCGGCTCATCTGGTGCACGGGCCGATTGCGTGTCTCGGCAATAGCTGGGAGAGCAGAGGCAGCCTGTCCAGCGGCCCGGGGCTGTCGGCGTATGGCTTCACTACTGATCTTGGAGAACAGGATATCATTTTTGGTAGTGAACAGAAGCTGCATGAATCGATCCGCTACATTGTCAGCCGTTTTGCTCCTCCCGCTGTATTCGTCTATACCACATGCGTCACAGCCCTCACCGGTGAAGATATCGAGGGGGTCTGCAAGGCTGAATCGGAGCGGCTGGGGACGCCGATCATTCCGGTGAACAGTCCGGGATTTGTGGGCAGTAAGAATCTCGGGACTCGGCTGGCCGGAGATGTATTGTTCCAGCATATTATCGGCAGTACCGAGCCGGAACAGACAACCTCCCATGATATCAATCTCATCGGGGAATACAATATTGCGGGCGAGATGTGGCATATCGAGCGGCTGATGCAGCAGACGGGAATGACTATCCTGTCCCGAATTACCGGGGACGGTCGGTTCCGTGAGGTGGGATGGGCGCATCGTGCCAAGGCCAACATGGTCGTATGCAGCCGAGCTTTGCTGGGCCTAGCAGTCCAAATGGAGCGTAAATACGGCATTCCTTATTTTGAAGGTTCATTTTATGGAGCAAAGGAGACGAGTTATTCCTTGCGGCAGATGGCTTATCTGACCGGAGATCGTGATGTAGAGCGACGGGTGGATAAGCTGGCCGCACGGGAGGAAATGAGGCTATCGCTGGAGCTGGAGCCCTATCGCAAGCAGTTGAAAGGAAAGCGGGCAGTGCTCTATACCGGGGGTGTAAAGAGCTGGTCTGTCATTACGGCTTTGCAGGAGCTGGGCATAAAGGTGGTAGGTGTAGGCACGAACAAGAGCACTGCCGAGGATGTATCCCGGATTGCTGACCGTATCGGGGATGATGCGGAATACATCCCGGAAGGCGGTGCCCGGCAGATTCTCAAAACCGTACGGAGCCGCAAGGCGGACATGATCATTGCCGGGGGCCGGAATATGTATATGGCGCTTAAGGAACAGATTCCTTTTGTGGACATCAATCAGGAGCGGCACAAAGCCTATGCGGGCTATGACGGGCTGTTGTCTCTGGCGAAACAGCTTGTGCATACGCTGCAGCATCCGGTGTGGGAGCTGACCGCCAAACCAGCTCCATGGGAGGAGGAGACGGAATTTGCCGATTAAATCCGCCACGAAGCCTGTCAGTATCAACCCGCTCAAGGTAGGACAGCCTTTGGGGGGCGTGCTGGCTCTGCAGGGGATGTATCGCTCAATGCCTTTGCTGCACGGCGCTCAGGGCTGCTCGGCCTTCTCCAAGGCGCTGCTGACTCGCCATTTTCGAGAGCCGATAGCCGTTCAGACCTCTGCGCTGCAAGAGATGGACGTTATATTTGATGCAGACCGGAATCTGGAGGAGGCACTGGATCATATCTGGTCCAAACACCATCCAGATGTCATCGGCGTCATCAGCACAGCCCTCACCGAGGTGGCAGGCGTTGATTTTCAGTCCAGGGTAAAGGCGTTCAAGCGAGAACGGGCCTTGAAAGACAGTCTGCTGTTTTCTGTATCGCTGCCTGATTTTCACGGCTCTCTGGAGACGGGCTACAGTAGTACAGTAGAGTCCCTAATGGATGCTGTACTCGGATTGGCCGGAGGCAAGTCCCCCAGAAAACAGCGCCGGATGCAGGTCAATCTGCTGCCAGCTTCTTATCTGACTGCCGGAGATGTCATGGAAATCAAGGATATTATCGCTTCCTTCGGCCTGGAGGTTATTACGCTCCCCGATATCTCCACTTCCTTGTCCGGTCACCTGCTGACAGGCTTCTCCCCTTTGACAAGAGGGGGGACTCCGCTAGATTCAGCCTGCCAGATGCTGGAGTCTTCCTGTACCATTGCCATTGGCGCGAGCATGGAGCGGCCGGCGCGCAGGCTGACTCATGCCGCAGGCATTCCCTACCACTTGTTCGCTGGTCTGTTTGGCTTGGCCGCGAGCGATGCGTTCATACATTTTCTGCAGAAGATCAGCCGCGAGCCAGCCCCCGTTCGCTTTCGCTGGCAGCGTGAAAATCTGTTGGACAGCATGCTGGATGCCCATTTCTATTATTCCGGCGCTTCGGCTGTAGTGGCGCTAGAACCGGATCATATGCTGTCGACCGCAGCCTGGCTGGAGGAGATGGGAGTGGAACTGAAGCGGCTAATTACACCCTGCAGCACGCCCGCACTGCAAAAGACAGAACGGGAAGTCTGGATCGGTGGCCTGGATGATGCAGAGGAGAGCGCGCAGGGTGTTGATTTGTGGATCAGCAATTCACATGGGAGAAAGGGAGCGGCACGGGCTGGGGCCTCATTCGTACCGGCAGGCTTGCCGGTGTATGACGAGCTAGGCGCCCACACATCCGTAAGCGTCGGATACCGTGGAACCATGGAGTGGGTGAATAAGGTGGGCAATGTATTGCTTGCCGAGAGGGGGAGGGGAGGATGAAGGTTGCATTTGCGACGGAAGACGGCGTGCTTGTGAATGCTCATTTTGGGCAGAGTCCTATGTTCACTGTATTTGAAATCCGGCACTCAGGCGTCCAGTTCCTGGAGCATCGGCGGATAGCCCTGGGGAGCGATGAGAACGAGGCGGGCAAGATCGCCAGCCGAATTGGCTTGATCGAGGATTGTACCTTGATCTTCCTGGTACAGATTGGCGCTTCGGCCGCCGCACAGGTTACCAAACGGACCATTATGCCTGTGAAGGTGGCCTTCGGTAGCACCATTGAGGAGCAGGTCCAGCGTCTCCAGAATATGCTGGCTCGCAATCCGCCCATGTGGCTTGCCAAAATCCTGCATGCTGAGGAGGGCAGCGGCAAAGCCGAATCATGAGCTCTCCTGTAAGGAAGAGCAACCCTATAAGTTATCAAGATCCTGCGGACCGAATATCTTAAAGGCGGGAGCCGCACATGGAGGGGGTGGACGAATGGTACAGCTGCTGGAAGACAGTAGATACGGACGCCAGTTGAAGCTGTTGGGAGTAGAAGGTCAGAACAGGCTAAAGCAGGCTACTGTTATGGTTGCAGGCATCGGAGGATTGGGAGGGACAGCGGCCATGTACCTGGCCGCTGCCGGAGTAGGAAAGCTGATATTGGCCCATGAGGGCATAATCCATCTGCCCGATATGAACCGGCAGGTGCTGATGGACAGCGGACGAATCGGGGAGGAACGGATGGAGACGGCATTACAGCATTTGCATCGTATCAATCCGGAGACGGAGCTTGAGGGCCACGCCCACAGAATCACGGAAGAATCCTCTGGATCATGGGTAGAAGCGGCCGATATTGTGATTGATGCACGTTATGACTTTCCGGAAAGATATGCGCTGAACAGACTATGTGTTCGACATGGCAGACCGATGATAGAGGCGGCCATGTACGCCTATGAAGTATCATTGATGACCATTGATCCCGGTAGGACGGCATGCTTGGAATGTCTCTACCCAGAAGGCGGACAGCCTTGGGAGCCTCTGGGATTCCCGGTCCTGGGAGCCACCTCTGGCTTGATTGGCTGTATGGCTGCACTGGAAGCGGTCAAATGGATTACAGATGCGGGCAATCTGTTCACTGACCGCATGTACCGTATGAATGTGCTGGATATGAGCAGCTGCACCATAGCGGTCAAACGCAATCCGCGTTGTCCGTGCTGCGGAACGGGAGGGAATACAGATGAGTCGATTGCATATTTGTGATACGACACTTCGTGACGGAGAACAGGCTCCGGGCGTTGCCTTTTCGGCCGAGGAGAAAACTGAAATTGCCATCATGCTGGACTCGGCGGGGGTGGAGCAGGCTGAGATCGGAATTCCGGCAATGGGAGAGGCGGAGTGCAGGTCTATTGCCAGGATTGCTGCTCTCGGACTTCAGATGAAGCTAATGACCTGGAATCGCGCGGTGTTCACGGATATTGATGCAGCTGAATCGACAGGTGTCGGCTGGGCCCATATTTCGGTTCCCGTGTCGACGGTGCAGATGAAGGCCAAGCTGGGTATGAACCCTGAGCAGGTGACAGAACTGATCCGCAAGTCTGTCGATTACGGTCAGTGTAAAGGATTGACTGTTTCCGTAGGCTTTGAGGATGCTTCGAGGGCAGATGACCTGTTCCTTGAGCAGTTGGCGAATCAGCTCTACAGGGATGGTATCCGGCGCTTCAGATATGCCGACACGCTGTCCGTTCATCATCCTGCTGCCATAGCTGCCCGTATAGACAGGTTTGTATCGCGCGTGCCGCAGGATGTGGAGCTTGAGATTCACTGTCATAATGATTATGGCCTCGCGCTTGCCAATACGTTGGCAGCTTTGCAGGCGGGAGCTGTCTGGGCCAGTACCACGGTGTCGGGACTTGGAGAAAGGGCAGGTAATACGGCGCTGGAAGAGGTGGTGATGTCGTGGAGGGACCTATATCAAGGAACCTGCAGCGTCCGTCCCGAACTGCTGAACCCGCTGGCTGCACTGGTGTCCCAAGCCTCCAACCGAATCATTCCCGAAGGCAAGCCCATTGTGGGAGACATGGTATTCGCCCATGAATCCGGCATACATATCAACGGTCTGCTAAAGGAGCGCTCCGCCTATCAGGCCCTTGATCCGACTGAGCTGGGAACGGACCATTCGTTCGTACTCGGCAAGCATTCGGGCAGAAGTGCAGTTCAATATATGCTGGAGCAGGAAGGAATCGAGGCAGGCTCCGGTGAAATCAAGTTCCTGCTGGAGCGGCTTCGCCTAGTCGGTGAAGATCCCAAGCTTGTCATCCATAGCGCGGATTTAAGGCGCTGGCTGCAGTATTATCCGGCAGAGCTGCCGAAATAACCGAAAAGGCGTTCCCGTCCGGTAAGTGTTACTGTGACTGGAATGCTTTTTTTGTATATTTGTTAATTCCTGCAACCGGAGTCTCCAATTTGCTGGTTAAACGAAGCCGTTCAGAAGGGTATAATAAAATATAGTGCTGTATAAAGTGCGTATATATGGTTTTACAGCAGGAAGGTTCGAATCTTATAACCATTACACGCTGATCTGGAAGAACGGCTATGGGCAATTGGAGGAATGCTTGTGGGGATGATGTTCTCTTTTCTAAAAAAATATCGGGTTCCAGCCATCGCGGCACTCGTGATGATGTTGCTGGAATTGACGGTAGAGCTATCGCAGCCATATCTGATCTCCAAAATCATTGATGAGGGCATCCGGCAGCAGGATTTGTCTGTCGTCTGGTTATGGGGCAGTGTACTGGTGGGGAGTGCCGTTATCGCCTTTATGGCGGGTATATCCAGCTCTTTTTTTGCTTCACATGCAAGTCAGGGCTTCGGCTATGATTTGCGGGAAAAGCTGTACCGTAAAGTGCAATCCTTTTCGTATCCTGTGTTTAAACGTTTTGCCACTTCGTCGCTGATTACGCGCCTGACCGGAGATGTCACGCAAGTACAAGATACGGTGTTTATGAGCCTGCGGTTTATGACAAGGGTTCCGCTTGTAGTCATCGGCAGTATTGTGATGGCACTAGTTGTACATTTCAGGCTTGGGCTGCTATTGGCGGTTATGGCCCCGGTGCTGTTCGTGTTTGTGCTGGTGATGATGCGGCGAACGGTCACTTTGTTTAAGGGTGTCCAGCGTCGCCTGGATGACGTTAACGGAGTGATTCAGGAGAACCTGACAGGAATCCGGCTCATCCGGGTTTTTGTACGGATGCGGCATGAAATCGAACGTTTCGCCCATTACGGAGGCGAATTGATGAAAGGGACGGTGTCCGCTCTACGCTGGACGGAAACGACGATGCCGTTCATTTTGTTTACGATGAATGCAGGGATTATTGCAGTACTTTGGTTCGGACGCGGCCAAATTTCCACTGGGGATGCCAGTGTAGGACAGGTGGTCGCAGTCGTCAATTATTCACTGCGGACGATTGGAGCCTTGTCTGCCTTATCAGGTATCGTTGTTGTGTTTTCCCGGGCAACTGCATCTACGGGGCGGATCCGAGAGATATTGGAAACTTCTAATGAAGATAGGCATGGGCTGGAGCCTGTTTCAACACATCATACACGGATTGAGGGACAGGTGGAAATGGACCGGGTGAGCTTTCATTATCCGGGCAGTGATCTGGCTGTCCTAAAGGAAATATCTTTTAAAGCGCAATCGGGCGAGCGGATAGCTATTATGGGGGCCACTGGCTCGGGAAAATCCTCACTTGTGCAGTTGATTACGCGTCTCTATGAAGAGGATGAAGGTCATGTGCGCTTTGACGGAAAGGACGCTCGTGAACTGGATGCGTCCATATTGCGAGAGGCCATTGGCTATGTCCCTCAGGAGGTACTGCTATTCACCGGCTCGATTCGGGATAATATTGCTTGGGGGGTGGAGAATGCCAGCCTGGAGGAAATTAAGGAAGCCGCACGCATGGCGCAAATCCATAGTATGATTGAACGCTTGCCGCAAGGCTATGATACGATGCTCGGGCAGCGTGGCGTCAATCTGTCTGGCGGACAGAAACAGCGACTTTCGATTGCCCGCGCGCTGGTACGCCAGCCGGCAGTGCTGATTTTGGACGACAGCACAAGTGCGCTGGATGTAGGGACGGAGGCAGCACTACTGAATGCACTCGATGGCCTGTCCTGTACGACATTTCTCATTACGCAGAAAATCAGCTCGACCGCATCGGCAGATCAGATTTTACTGCTGGATGAGGGTCGTCTGATGGCAAGCGGAAGTCATAAGCATCTCATTGATAGCTCGGATCTGTATCGACGCATCTATGGATCACAATATGGAAAGGAGGAGTCGCATGTTCAAGGAACTCATTGAACCGTTCTGTCAGCCTACACCGCCGTCCGGTGTGCTGCGAAATCCGGCGGGAGCTGAAGGACGCCGCAAGGCCAAAGCGAAAAACTGGTCTGGCACCTTAGGACGGATATGGGCTTATCTGGCTCGTCGTAAGGCCAAACTGATGCTGGTACTGTTCATGGTGCTGCTCAGCTCCGGGCTGGCTCTGCTGGGTCCATATCTGGTTGGTGTAGCGGTGGATGATTTTCTCGAAGGTCCGGGTGGACGCACGTGGATTTATTTTCTCATCGGATTAGGGGCTGTATATCTACTGAACTCGCTGACCTCCTGGCTGCAAAATATCTGGATGATTGAGATTGCCCAAGAGACGGTGTACCGTATGCGTTTCGATCTGTTTTCACATTTGCATCGACTACCGATTCCTTTCTATGGCAAACGTCAGCAGGGAGAGATCATGAGCCGTCTGACCAATGATATCGAAAATGTCAGTTCTACGCTCAACAGCTCCGCCATTCAGATTTTTTCGAGCATATTGACGCTAATCGGTACACTCACGGTGATGCTGTGGTTAAGCCCACTGATGACCCTGCTGACCTTTATCGTAGTGCCACTGATGGCTGCCGGGATGCGCTGGATTACACGTCGCACCGGGCCCTTATATAAGGAACGCCAGAAGAATGTGGGCGAACTGAACGGATACATCGAAGAAACGCTGTCCGGGCAGCAGATTATTAAAGCATTTTCGCAGGAAAAGAGAGTCATCCATGGTTTTGGCGAGCGCAATGACCGTATTCGGCTGTCGGGCTTCTGGGCACAAACGATTTCAGGCTTTATACCGAAGCTGATGAATGGACTGAATAATCTCAGCTTTGCTATTGTAGCGGGGATCGGTGGGATTTTGGCCATTCGCGGCTCCATTACTATAGGTACAATTATTGTATTCGTAGAATATGCCCGCCAGTTCACCAGACCGCTGAACGATTTGGCTAACCAGTGGAACACCCTGCTGTCTGCTATTGCCGGAGCTGAGCGTGTATTTGAAATATTGGATGAAGATGAAGAGTCCAAGGATGAACGCGGCGCAGTGGAGGTAGCGCATGTGGAGGGGGCGGTGCGGTTTACGGATGTTTCCTTCGGTTATGATGAGGGAAGTGCTACACTGGAAGGTATCTCTTTTGAAGCCAAACCTGGTGAAATGATCGCGCTGGTCGGTCCGACCGGGGCAGGAAAAACGACACTGATCCAGCTCCTTTCTAGATTCTATAGCCCCGACAAGGGCACGATTACGCTGGACGGACGCGATATTACCACCATACAGCGTGAAAGCTTGCGCTCCCGCATGGCATTTGTGCTACAGGACTCCTTCCTGTTTCAGGGGACGATTCGTGAAAATATCCGTTTCGGCAGACTGGACGCCACCGATGAGGAGGTTGAACAAGCATCGAAACTGGCCAACGCCCATTCCTTTATCATGCGGATGAAGGACGGATACGACAAGGTGCTGGAAGCGAACGGCAGCGGCATCAGTCAAGGGCAAAAACAACTGCTGGCTATTGCCCGTGCTATTTTGGCCAACCCTTCCATTCTTGTACTCGACGAGGCAACCAGCAGCATCGACACCATTACTGAGATGAAGATACAAGAAGGACTGGAGCGGCTTATGCAGGGTCGAACAAGTTTCGTCATCGCACATCGGCTGAATACCATTCGTCTGGCTGACCGGATTCTGGTCTTGAAGGATGGCCGTCTGGAGGAGCAGGGTTCTCATGATGAGCTGCTGGCTCACAAAGGCTTTTACAGTGATTTATATTATGGTCAATTGAGTAAGCAAAGCTCTTAAGCCGGCTCTCGATTCACAGATTTGTAGGCAAGATGTAGAAGCTTTATGATGCTAAAAAGGACTACCCTGGGGGTAGCCCTTTTTAAGTATGCCTTTTGGTGACAAGAGATGTTTGAAATTAACATACCCCCTTGAGGGCAGAGGCTTTTACGCTGGTAAGCGTATTATTACTTCAAAAGGTCACTGTTCTGGTTGTGGGCAATATCGTCTATGAAGAAAGCCGAGCAGTGTTTTCACAAAATTAAATATACCCATACCCCGTATATGTATGTTAGTATGGGTGTGCAAGAATAAAATCCCACTTCAAAGGAGAGTCATCATGAAAATCGCAATCATGCTTTTCGATGGAATCACAGCATTAGATGCCATAGGTCCATATGATGTATTTGCTGCTACACTGAAATGTGAAGTGAAGTTTGTCGCTAAGAAAAAAGGGTTAGTCAAACTGGACTCAAATATGGGTTATTTGCATGCCGATTACAGTTTTTCTGAAGTACCTTCAGCTGATATTCTTGTTGTTCCAGGCTGCAGTCCGCCAAATTATAAAACTCCAATGAATGACGAAGAAACGTTAAACTGGATTCGCCAAATACATGAAACTACGAAATGGACCACGTCGGTTTGTAATGGCTCTCTGATTTTGAGCGCCGCAGGCTTGTTAAATGGAACCGTAGCCACCAGTCATTGGGGCTCCTTAGACCTGCTTCAATCTCTTGGAGCCATTCCAACAGATGAGAGAGTGGTTCGTCAGGGCAAAATCATTACAGCAGCCGGTGTCTCCTCTGGTATTGATATGGCACTCCAGCTAATAGCATGGGAATTGGGAGAAGACATGAGTAAAGGAGTCCAGCTGATTTTGGAATACGATCCTCAGCCTCCGTTTGACACGGGTTCACCCAAGAAAGCACCTGCTATATTGGTAGAACAAATAAGAGGTATGTTACAAGAGTTTGCAAAAAGGGAGCCTCATGTGTAAATCAAGAATAACAAGATCTCTTTTCGGTATTAGCTAGGCTCAATAGGTTTGTATTTTTATTTACAATGCCCCCTATTTCAACTAATATAGTTTACACATAGTAAAGGGTTACATAGTGTAAAGGGTTGGAGGGGGTTACAAACATGAGCAGCTTACCTAAGTCTGCTACATTTCCGCTTTTCATTCTGATGCTGAATTTGTTTATTGCTTTATTGGGTCAAGGCATGGTGATTCCCATTCTGCCTGAATATCTGAAACAATTTAATGCGGCAGGAGCTGCTGCGGGGTATCTTATTGCCGCATTTGGAGCAGCACAGTTTATTTTTTCGCCCCTAGGTGGGCAGCTTTCGGATAGATGGGGTCGAAAATCCATGATCATCACCGGTCTGTTTTTAACGGTCATTTCGGATCTCATGTTTGCTGTATCTACGACATTGCCCCTTTTATATATTGCCCGATTTATTGGGGGGATGGGTATTGGATTAATGGTTCCTTCCAATATGGCCTACGTTGCTGATATTACCACTCCTGAAACTCGCGCTAAAGGAATGGGGTACTTGGGTGCTTCCATGAATTTGGGGATGGTGCTTGGTCCGGGGTTAGGCGGTATGATCGCTGAGTTTGGCATAAGGGTGCCCTATTTTTTTGCTGGTGGACTTGGACTTGTTGCTACGCTGCTTAGCTTGTATATGCCAGAGACATTACCCAAGGAAAAACGAAAACCCGCTAGCCATTGGGTCCGCCGGGAACCCATTCGCAACCAAATCCTAAATTCATTTCGGACATCCTATTTTCGTTATCTTCTCCTCATTCTGATCATGACATTAGGTTTGATGAATTACGAAACAGTGTATGCTCTTTTTGTGGAACGAAAATATGGTTTTGATGCCACTAAAATCTCAATGATCATTACGGTTGGTGCAATTATAGGCATCGTTGTGCAGATATGGCTACTTGATTATCTCATCAAGAGACTTGGTGAGATGAAGCTTATACGTCTTTCTTTGATCATGACAGCCATCGCTTTACTGTTAATGATCATTAAGATTAATCTAGGTTATTTGCTGGCGGTATCTGCTCTATTTTTTGCTTTTAATGCCTTCCTAAGACCAACGGTAAGTACAATGATCGCGAACTCAGCTGGTGATCGCCAAGGATATGCCGCTGGATTGAATACGACGTATACCAGCCTAGGCAATATATTGGGACCCATTTTAGCGGGCTTGTTGTTTGACAAACACATTCATATTCCTTATATTTTTGGTGCACTTATCCTTGCATCTGCCCTTTTCTTAACCTTACAAAAATCGAAAAATAAGAAACGGATGGTTGTGAATGACTGAGAACTGGCACCAGAATTTAAAAAACAAAAATCGGGAAGAACTCATTGCGGCTGCGAAGGAACTTTTTATGAAGCAAAGCTTTCTCAAAGTTAATATTAAGGATGTATGCAACGTGGCTGGTGTAAGTCGGGTCACATTCTATAAGCACTTTCAGTCCATGAACGAACTGATCTTTGAGGTCCAGATGGAAATCCTTGAGAGCATGACCGAATTTGTTAGAAGGGCACCTTCAGCTGAAATGAGCGGGAAGAAGATGCTTACTTCGATGCTTGATGCATGGATTAATTACGCTTGGCAACATCCGGAATACATCAAGTTTATTCTTTTATTCGATCTGCATTACGAAGCTTATGATTCAAATCAAGAACTCAAAGAACAGTACAACAATTTTGTTAGCCGGGAAAAGGAACGACATTTCCTGATGGATGCTCTGGAAGCTGGATTCCAAGATGGATCATTAAAGTCCGACACGGAGCCCTTGAAGACCGCTCATTTTATCTTCACGTCTATGATGGGTATACTCCAGAAAATGAGTCTGACGTCCAAGGACGAACGGAATAACGAACTTGAGGATATAGAAATTGCTAACCGATTTGTGGGGATGTTGATTCAGTATTTAAGTCCAGAAAGTGATGAATCCCCTACCTTTTAGGTAGAAGTCGCCTGCTACATTCCAAAGGATTATAGATCGTCCAATGGTGTGAAATAGAAGTACACGGCTCAGTCTGTTAAACTGTGAAAATAGAGCGATTTCAGATACGTTGTCGTGTTAGCCTTATCTATTTAGTGGAGGTGCGGGGATGAACGGAAGTCTGTTTGAGCCACGGCTACGTGACGGGGATTATATTCCCCGTTTTTTTGCTTACTATTACAAGCAATGGCATGACTATACCATGTCTTACCACGATCATCATTCCACTGAAATTATGTACATGATTTCCGGCTTTTGCAGGGTAGATGTACAAACGGGAGAGAACACGGAAGAAAGCATCACGCTGCGTAAAGGCGAGTTTATTATGCTGGACGCAGGTGTACCGCATCGACTGGTGGTGGAAGGAGAACAACCGTGCCGGATGCTAAATGTAGAGTTTGGTTTTACGGAAGGGGTGAGGGTAGGGCCGTCTATCCGACAAATCGCAACGGAGGAGCAGGAGGTCACGACTCTCATGTCACGTCCGTTCCCGTATCTGGTACTATCGGACCCGGAAGAGGTATATTATGCGCTGAAAAGTCTCGTGCTGGAGCTGGACCAACGAAAAGAACAGCCGGGTGCAATGGCAGAGATGCTTTTTATGCAATTGCTAGTACGAATTGCACGTCTACGGGAAGAGGCAGAGCGTAGCAACACGCAGCAAACGGATATGTACATCAAACGATGCATTGAATTTCTCCATCTGAACTATGATCGAGAGATTGTGGTCAAGGACATGGCGGCGGCCGTGAATCTGCACCCAGGTTATTTGCACCGTATTTTCAAAAAACATACGGGGCTAACACTCACCGCGTATTTAACAATGCTGCGAATGGACAAGGCCCGTATGCTTCTTCAGCAAACGGACATTCCCATTCAAGAAATTGCCGATTATGTAGGCGTAGCCAGCAGGCAGTATTTTCATATGCTGTTCAAAAAGCACACAGGCCAAACCCCTGTAGAATACCGCTCTGCTGTAGAGCGCAATGTGAGGAACTATGCGGAGGAGGAAGGGGACTGAATATATAGGAAGTTTTATGATTTATTCATATTCGCGTGGAGCTTACCTGATAAATAAGGTAGGCTTTTTTTTGATTTTGAAAATAGGCAATTGGATTCAGGTTCAAAAGAATCATTTTTTGGGAGTTGAAATTCATATAATTATTTTAAATCGAAGATGTTCAGAGGCGAATTAACTTTATTTCTTTGAAAATGAAGACGTATTTTCACAAGTATGGATGCTTGCTTTGGGTAAAAAGAATCTGAATGATAGTAAATCTTTCATTTTTATGCATGATAATAGGTCTTATATCTTGATTGTTTTATAAGAGTTATAAATTGACAATAACAAAAACACTTCGTATGATACCTATAATGTAAGGTATAAATTGGAATTAAAATGGTTCTTTGGATTCAATTATGTTATAAAGTTCCATGAAATGAATATTGAGATTGAACATATAAAGGAGTTTTACCGTCGATGGGACATATGGATGAACAAATTGCAGACATGATTAATACTGCACGGAAGGAACAACAGGGTGCATCTGGTCTCCCGAAATCGGATTTACACAATTACATAGAATCTGAGAGCGGCTTGGAACTTTATCCACTTAAGATGCTGGACGGAGAACGAATCGCTTTTGCAGAACGTCCTTTGCTGAACGACAAAATTTCGATATGGTTGCCCCGGACTTTCACCGAGATGGGTGAGCGGGAGATTGAACTTAAATATCCTTCGAGTTATCGCCCACCGCTCATTTTGACCGATCCAACAGGGGAGATCAATTTTTCTTTTAACCTGACACCAAGCGAACTGACGGATGAGGAGCTAGAGGCGTTCACCAGCGAGATGATCTACATTTTGCACCACACGCAAAAGTTGACGGAATGGTATGCAGACGGTGTGTGCAAGGTGTACGGACGACGGGTCGGATACTGTGAATTTATGACTCCGGCTTTGAATACGCGTCTGTATAATCTGACCTTTTTTGCAGCTCTGGAAGGGCATGCGCTTATATGCTCATTTAACTGTACGGAGGAACGTATGGATACATGGCGTCCGGTCGCTCAACGTATGATGACCACACTAAAAATCCTGCCTAGTGAGGCTGAAGGAGAAGGAACATGGAGCAGATAAGCACCACCTATTCTAATCTGAAAATCACGCCTTATCAGCTTATCAATGTACAGGAGCTCTACCTGGTCAAGCAGCTGAACGACCACACTCGGTTGCGTTTTACCGCTGTCGTGCCTGAGGAACTAAAAGATACTTATGTGGATATGACCAAATTTGACTCACCTGTCGGAATCTCGCAGCTGGCTGAGGATGGCACGGAGGTTCCCTTGTTTAGCGGAACAGTGCTGGCGATTGAAGTGAAGGCGGTACGAGATGTGTACTACCTGGAGGTAGAGGCTGTGTCGCATACCTACAGGCTGGATGTACGCCCCCAAAGTCGTTCTTTTCAGGACAAAAATATGAAGGTGGATGAACTGCTGCGTCGTATTTCGCTTCTTTATCCTAGCTTGGACATCATGGATTCGGCCACCGGAGGAGCGTCGATCGGGCGGATGTGGGTGCAGTACCGCGAGACTGATTGGGCTTTTCTCAAGCGGCTGGCTTCCTATTACCATACCTCCCTTATGCCCGCGGCCATATTTGATACCCCAAAGTTCTATTTTGGCATTGAGGAAAGTGGAACAGCCGTTCAACTGGACAATTATCATTACACGGTAAGCAAAAGAATCTCGGCATATCGCTACTTTGCAGGCAATGATACAGCTTCGGTGGACGAGCAGGATTTTCTCGATTATACCGTTGAAACAGAGCAGGTGCTGGAACTGGGCAATGAAATCCAATTCCGTGGCAAAACGCTATATGTATACGAGGCACAAACTCGTATGACGCAGGGAGTACTGCTGCACACATATACCTTGACGACACATAAGGGGTTGCGACAGAAAGCGTATTATAACGAGCAGTTGACGGGTCTGTCTCTGGAGGGAAAAGTGATCGCTGTCGAACGTGATCGGGTTAAAGTGCATCTGGATATCGACCCGGAGCAGGACAAAAATACAGCCCACTGGTTTCCATATGCAACAGGGTATAGTGCAGAGGGGCATAGTGGCTGGTATGTGATGCCTGAGCTGGGGGATAAAGTGCGTATTTATTTCCCGAACCAGCATGATGACGAGGGCATCGCGAGTAGCTCGGTCCGGCAGGATCGGGGGGATGGCGGCCACAATCATTTGAAGCATCCCGACGTAAAAATTTTCCGAACGCCACATGGTAAGGAAATCCGCTTGACACCGGACGAGGTGGTGATTACCGGCAAGGATGGCGCTGTTTTCATCAAGCTGAATCAGGACGACGGTATTCATATGGTGAGCAACAAAGATATTCATTTTTCGGCAGGCGGTAACATCCACATGGAGGCGGGGCAAAAGGTGACTATTTCCGCCGGTCAGGAAATCAACCTGTCCAGCCGCAGCAGCCATATTACACTCGGTGGTGACACATCGGTCGTTGGCAGCGAAGTCAAAACGAATTGACGGAGGAAGCAGACCATGGCAAAAGAAAAAGCATCCATGACCATTCAGGCCGGATCAGGTGCAAAAAAAGGATATGTGGTTGCAGGGGCTATTTTGAAATGCAACCGTGGTACACAACCCACCCGGCTCAAGCGTCCGTTTAGCCACGGTGTTTACATCAAGGACAAGGCCCAGATGAATGTGGGGGATCACGAACCGGGAGTTCATATATCTGGGTTTGGTAACTGTTTTAGCTCGGCCAATCCGGCGGTTCAAAATAGCGAGATGGTGGACATTTTCGGTGTGAAGAAGGCGCCTTGTATTCCGGTCATTCTTCGACCCTGGATTGGGGGCAAGCAGGATGTGCTCGTCGAGGGACAGCCTGCCTTGCTGGAGCATTGTACCAATGCCTGCCTGTATTGCGGAGCAATAACGATTGAAAATGACGGGCAGAATCTGGAATGATAGTGGGGGTTTCTCATCAAATGGACAAGGTGCAGGAAACATCCGGTTACCGTCATGTGGAATTACTGAGTAAAGTTCCGCTGCAAACCATGACAGACATTCGTATTGAGCGTAGATTGGGCGACCATGTGCGTTTGGTAGTAAGTGGTATCGTGCCGGAGGAAAATCAGGAACGGTTTATGGAGTTAGAGAGTGAAGCCGAACCGGTTGAAGTCATCGAAAAGGACAAGGATGGCCAGCGGCTGCGTACGTTGTTTCATGGACAAATGACGCGTATCACGCTGAAGCAGGTACACGGTATTCATTACGTACAGTTAGAGGCCATATCACATACGATTCGGCTCGATGTGAGGCCTGTGACCCGGTCTTTTCAAAATCATACCATGACGTATGGGCAGCTGCTGAAGCAGGTACTTACTGGTTATACAGGCGCAGATGTGATTGATACGGTCAGCGGGGGTGCTCAACTGGGCGCTTTGACATTGCAGTACAGAGAAACAGACTGGGCATTTTTGAAAAGGATGGCTTCCAGATTTGGAGCTGTGCTTGTGCCTGAGGCTGCCGCAGATGCCCCCAAGTTCTGGTTCGGTATTCCCGAGGGGCGACCCGCAACACTGGATGAGGTCCCGTATCGTTCAAGAAAAAGCTTTGTCGGCGCAGATGGGGCTTTTTCTGACGGGGACGGTTTGTCATGTGGAGCATCGTCGGTGTACGAAGCCGCAGCAATCCTTGGCGGCCCTCTTCCAGGATCGGGTCATGTGGACGACGGAATAAAATATTTTTGGAGTGATTCAAGCAGCAGTGAGCGACTATCTGCTGTCAGCGTGGATGGCTTCATGGGTAGAGCATTGCCTGGAGGAGCAGACCTTTGGCAAAGACAGCCGGGGATTCAAATCGGTATGCGCCATAACGAAGCCAACACCCCCTATGGTACGTTCTATACTGTGGAGAGTGCACGATATTTCCGCCCGGGAGATGTACTCTCTTTTCAAGGCAAGGAACTGCTCGTTGCGGATATCGTGTCCCGGATGGACCGGGGGTTGTTTTTACATACCTATACACTGGTTTCTGAAGATGAAATTCGGCAAAAGCCGATCTGGAACCATTCAGTGAGAGGGGCCTCCCTAGAGGGCCAGGTACTGGAAGTTGAGCGGGATCAGGTACGTGTACATCTCACCATAGATGCTGTACAGGAACGGGAAAAGGCATGCTGGCTCCCCTATGCAACAGGCTATAGTGCAGAGGGCCATAGCGGCTGGTATGTGATGCCCGAAAAAGGAGACATGGTGCAGGTACAGTTCCCGACTTTGCAGGAGTCGGATGGTTTTGCAGCCAGGTCTGTGAGGCGCAGTGGCAAGCCTATACCCGAGTTAGGCAATCCGGACATTAAATACTGGGGCACTCCTCATGACAAGCTGGTTAAGCTAAGCGCGCAAGAGTTGCTGGTATCGGCTAAAACGGATAGCGTATATATTTCACTTGATGCGAAGGGAATACAGGTACACAGTGACCATACGCTTTCAATTGCGGCCAAACGGGGGCTAACGATCCACGCGGAGGACACACTGGACATTACGGCAAACGAGGCCATTTATTTGCAAGCAGGTAGCAGTAGTATGGTGATAGACGGAGAGACGGATATTCGTTCGTCGCGAGTGAAGCTGGATGGGATAATCAAGCGTCCGGTTTTCGTCGCTGATCTGGAGCCCGTGCCAGAACCGCCGTTGATGTCGATCAAGGCGTATCAGGCCGCCCACGCGCCGAAGAGTACTGGCGGGGCAGGAGGAGGTTCTCCGAGTGAACAGGGTTCGGGGAGCAGCAAGCCTGGGAAGGTAGGTGTTTCCCCCGCTGCGTCTGCATCGCCCAAGGCAAACCTGCTGGGCGGTATGCTGAACGTAGCTCAGAAGGCGCTGAGTATCATCGGTACGGTTCCCGTATTGGGAACGCCTGCCCGGATAGTGAGCAGCAAGCTCGCCTCTATTCGCCGCGACGTTGCCAAGGGAGGATCAACCCGTGCCTTGAAGTATGCGGCCGCTGGTTTATCCATGCTGGCAGGCGTGCCATCAGGAGGCTGGGCTGTGCTGGCCGGAAGGAATCTGGCGCGGGAAGCCGTAGCCTTTAACCGCCGGGTAGCTGCTTATAAAAAGAGCGGTGTCGGACAACGCTACGCCGCCGCTTACAGAGGCAAAGTATGGACGGCAGCCCGCAACATCGCTAGTTCCAGATCATTAGGGGAGCTAGAGAAAAATCTAGCCCATAATATGGACAAGCTGAACACGGAGTATCACAAAATTCCGCTTGAAGTGAGAAAAGGTTGGCGGAATAAGGAAGTTGAACAGTTACAACCCTTAGATGCCACCGGAGCGAAGAAAATTCTTGATGAGAAATTTGGTTCCATTAATCAAAATGACCAAAATAGAAATCTTGAATTTGAGGAATATGTTAAGAATGTAATGGTGATGCGTGAAGGAGAAACAGGTTTTTTAGAAGAAAAAGAAAGATTAAGGAATGAGTATGAAAGATATTATAAGTTTAATCCAAATAGGGATTTTGAAACTTGGTTTGCAAGGCTAACACAAACGAGTAAAGTAGAAAGTAACTCGGAGACAAAAGCCCAGTGGGCCTTCGTAGAGCTGATTTTAAATAAAAAGGATCCGTACCCTAGGCCAGTAAATCCCGAGCTAAAAGGAAAAACAGAGCCAGATGTTCGTTTAGAAACTGTGATGAATGCAGGAGCCAAAAAAGCGGAAAAAGAACAAGCTGAAGCTGATCTAAGGCGATGGTATCAAAATTTATACAAGGGTAAGCAACAACAGACTTTTGAAGAATGGTTTGCCCATCTTACAAGTAGTGATAAGATGGAAGCCGAGCAGGCACTAAGTGAATTCCGTGGGAAGATAGCATTAGAGAGCGCAATTTCTCAAGCACAGTTCGAACTCATAATTTCCACCGCATCTATCTTCCAATCAAGACAGAGCACCCGTCCGACTCTTGGTATTGTATCTCGCGGCATGTCAAAAGGAGCAGGGGGCATTAAGGGGAATCCTAAGATACCAGAGGGGACGGGGAATCCTTCACCTGAACAATTGTTAAAAATTAAGCATGCTAATATGAAGAACCCTAGAGGGGGACTTAATGATTTGATTCCATTAGATATAAGGGTAGCTAAAAAGACGCAGAAACCTGTACGTAGGCATCTTACCCAAGGTGAAAAGAAACTAGCTCATCAGCATCTAGACGATCTTGCAGCACGCAGGAATGGGGATCCAAATGCAGCCCAAAGATTAGCTTCCGATAAGTACAGAGAACACCCCCGTGATGATGGATGGACTAGCCTCGACATTATTGATGAGAAAAAAACTACTGGAATAACGAACGTTATGAGGCTTCTTTATAAAGAAGTAGATGATGGGATAGAATGGAGAGTTATTCAGAACCATTAAAATTAGGAAAGGCGAGTTTTAAAATTTAAGTAGAGAAGCACCAGCAAAAGGAAATTATCCATGGTAGGCTTCAGCCTTTAAGAAGATATGGATACTATTTTAAGCGGAATGGAAGATGAAAAAAGATGATTAAAAGGATTCTAGAATTAATAGCGAATGCTCTTTTAGACGAAGATAATTATCTCTTAGAAGATGCTTTAAGGTTACTAAAGACTAATGCTAATTTAGAAGAATTAGTAGATGATTACTATACTCAGCTTGTGCGCATAATTCCTATGGTTAAGGAAGATAGTGCGAAAGTACTTTTAATCGAAACCATAGTTAATTCTCCAGATTTCAATGGTGATGATGAACTCTTAGATGAGTATATAAAACTGATCGCACAAGGTGCGACTTATGTCAAGGATGCAGTCAGCTGTTTAAATTCATTTAATAATCATGGATGTAATGAGATATTTGTAAAACTAGCCGAAAATGTAGATAAAGAACTTGCCTTTGAAATATTAGTATTAATGGACGAATCTAAGTGGGGACCAGTCCCTAAGTCTCTTCAGCCCTTTTCACAACAACTTGAGTCATTTGCGAAAGAGGTTCGGTTACAACAAAAAATAGGGTACCGTTCATGGATTATTGGAGCATTTTTGTTAATTGTTCATCCGTTGTGTTCAAAATATGCATCTATAAGTGCGTTAACCTTCGGATATCCTTATACTGAAGCGGCCGTAAACGATTGGGCGTGGGTAACTCCAAAAAGTACGGAATCTATAATTGAATCTAAAATAGTAACCCCGAAGGAAGCTGAAATATTGAGGGAATTAGGCGGATTATTATGGAATAAGACGAATCTGACTCCAGAACTAGCTACAAAGCTTTACTCGGAATTTTTTGAGGATAGGAATCCGTTTGATGTTATTTTTACTTTGCCAGAGTAGTATAATTCTTTGACAATAAAAAAATGTTAAGGAATGAAAGGGGATAATTCTTTAAATAGTTTGGTAATTTCTTTACAATTCCAGTAACAAGATCGTACAATACAACCAACAAACAAACACTTGATAAATTTTCAAAAGCTCTTCCCAACTTGAACCCTGAGTAGGAATGAGCTTTTTTTGCCTGCAGAAAATGAGCTGAGGAGCTGAACTAAATGACAAAACGTGAACAAGTCATTCAACAGATGGGGCTGCTTACATAGGCACATAAAGCATACGAATAGCTTATGGATGAAATTCGTGGTTACTGCCAGCAAGCTAAGGAATTGTGCGAACAGTTGGCGTTAGTCAACGCTACGTCGTCGCTATCCATTAATCAAAAACTGCCCATCATAATTTCGAGTGATTAAAGGAGAAGCAGGAGGATAAATTACACATAAGCAACAAGAAGCCTCTGAACCATTACCGATTTAGGTCGGTATGAATTCAGAGGCCGTGTGATTTCATGCATTATAACAGTGCTGGGCTTTTTGAGAGCTAAAGTTGGGTCATTTCCCAAGCCACATATTTTCCATCTGTTCAAGTGATCTCCCCTTGGTTTCGGGAACCTTGCGCCATATAAAGACTACGACGAATAACGAGATGGCTCCGAATAACCAGAAGGTATTGGACGGACCGGCTGAACTCAGCAGAGGAGGGAATGCCTGCGATACCAGATAATCACCGGCCCATAGTGCCATCGAAGCGATGGCTACAGCTTTGCCGCGAATGCGGTTCGGAAAGATCTCAGAGATCATGACCCATACGATTGGCCCAAGCGATATAGCGTAGGAGGCCACGTAGATCAATATCATGATGAGTACGAGCGGTCCGGTGGTCAAACCCATTTTGAATGCGGCTCCAATAATGACCAAACAGCAGGTCATCAACGAGGTGCCGATTATCAGCAGGATTTTTCGTCCCGCTTTGTCGATCAGCCATACAGATACGATGGTAAACAACACATTGATCAACCCGATCCAGATGGTCTGGGTCAAAGAAGCGTCCGTACCGAGTCCCATTCCTTTAAAGATAACCGGCGCGTAGTACAAAATGGCATTGATGCCGGTAATATGCTGCATAATGGCGAGCATGACACCGATAAAGAGAGCGACCCGAATACCGGGAGCGAACAATTGTTTCAATGAGTTGTTCTCATTTTTGAATGATTCCTTGATATCAAGCACTTCCTGCTTAGCGGCTTCTTCACCGTGAATTTTCAGCAATATCGGCAACGCTTCATAAGGCCGATTCTGTTTAATAAGCCATCTCGGGCTTTCGGGTATGAAGAGCATCAAGAGCATAAAGATCAGTCCTGGAACAGCTCCCACTCCGAACATCCAGCGCCAGGCTGTTGAGACACCCCAGGCTTCATCCCCCAGGCTGACGATCCACGAATTCTGAAAATAAACCAGGAAAATGCCCGTTACGATCGCCAGCTGATTTAAAGCAACCAAACGGCCGCGGTATTTGGCAGGAGCGATCTCCGCGTTGTACACCGGACAAACGGTGGAAGTGATGCCTATGCCAATGCCGCCGATCATGCGAAAGATAACATACCCGGTGAACGAGTCTTGAAGCGCAGAGCAGATCGAGCCGACGACGAATAAAAATCCGGCGGCCAGTAATACCTTTTTTCTACCGATCCTTTCACTCATGTAGCCAGAGAGAGCCGCTCCCGTGATACTCCCTACAATCAGACTCGACACCGCCCAACCAACCTGAAATTCGCTCAGCGAAAAACGCTGCTGTAGGAATTCAACTGCTCCCGAAACGACCGCGATATCAAAACCGAACAGTATCCCTCCAAGCGCAGCTACGATGGATACTAGCGTCACAAAAAGCATATTGGGTTTTTCCGATTGAAGCGCTTTCTGTTGAGCGCTTTCATTATGAATGATTACTCCCATATAATCATCTCCCCTCCAGATTCCTAAAACCTCATTCCGTTCTTCGAGGAGAAGTATAACATGCGCTTATAAAAGAAAGGCCGGTTATCGTCTTCAATAAACGGACCTTTTCACGCACGATTTTGGCTTCGGTTCCCGAATTGGAGACGGAGGGGCTAAATCTAGCATTACCTTGTCATTCGAGCTTAAAAAAATCCATGCCGATGGCCGGCATGGATGAATTTCTACTATTTTTGGCCTTTGAACTCAGTGGGAGGAACGCCCGTTATCTTCTTAAAGACACGGCTAAAATAGTTTGGGTCCTTATAACCCACTTCAAAGCTGATTTCCTTCAGAGCAAGGTTACCCTCCTTGATCAGAGAAATAGCTTTATCAATCCGTAGCCGGGTTACGAAGTCGATGAACGTCTCTCCGTATTCCTGTTTGAAAATTTTACTGAAGTAGTGGGGATTCAAATGGACAAAATCAGCCACTTCTTCCAGCGAAAGCTCATCGTTGAATCGTTCCTCGATATACATTTTCGCTCTGCCCAGCATAGTCAGTGTTTGAACCTCCCGCTGTTCGCGTATCCGTTGCAGTGCTGACATGACGTACGTCTGCTGAAGCATTCCATTCTCCGCTTTGACGGCAAGCACAGAAGCGTTTCCAGCCTCTGACGACTTCAGTTCGTCAAAGTGGCAGTAACCTCCATCCCGCTTGCGTAGGGTGGAGGCAAAAACGGCTTCGAAATAGGACTTGCGAAGTCCTTCCTCGCCGCTATGCAGCGATCCGATTCCAATGGCCGTCTTAATGCCAAGTTGCTGGTGGACAAGCTCGGAGAGCTGCTGAACGAGGTGTTTAACCAACTGGCGCCAGTCGTTTTCGCTGGTGGCAGGCGGCTTGCATAAAAAAGTGGCTACATGATGGTCGATCAGGGAGCTTACAATGGCATTCGGGCCATGTGTTTTTACATAGCTTCGGAAATGCTCGTAAATTTTCTTTTTATCCTGCTCGTCCGTATATCCGTCAAAGGCGGCAATGATGGCGCTTCCCTGATCAAGAGGAAAGTCCAGCCATTCTGATAGCTGGGAAGCGCTCGAATCCACTGTCTGGTCGACCATGAGCATTAAAGCCAGCTCATTTTCTGCGAGCGGCATCAGCTGTGAGATTTTGTGCCTAAGCTCCAATTCTTCCGTACGTGCTCGCTTCTCGCACTCAATTTCTTCAATCAGTCGTTTCAGTGTGCCGATGATCAGTTCTCGCTTCGCCGGCTTCAAAATATATTCTTTTACGCCCAAAGAGAGCGCCTTCTGGGCATAGGCAAAATAATCGTAGGCAGTGACGAGCACGAATCGGGTATCGGGAAGCCGCTCCTTTAATTCACGAAGCGCTGCAAGCCCGTCGATTCCGGGCATATTGATATCCAGAATCGCAATATGGGGGCGGTGCTCTTCCGCACATTCAATCGCCATGCGACCGTTGCCGGCATGAATAAACCGGAATATCCCCGGCATCGCCCGTTCCACTGTCAATTCCAGTCCTTCTCTCTCTAAAGCCTCGTCATCCGCGATTAACAACCGAAACATCAGTCTACTCACTCTCCTTCTTGACTGGAATTCGTATGGTTATGGTAGTACCTCGTCCGGTACTGCTACTGATTTCAACCATTCCTTCTTTTCCGTAGAACAACTGCAGCCGCCTAAACACATTTTGCATTCCAAGTCCTGTTGAACTGTCACTTTCGACTTTGCCTTCAAGACGGAGCACGGACAGTCGGGTTTCCTCCGTCATACCCTTTCCGTTGTCTGAGATTTCAATTTGTACATCCTCGTTCGCTCGCGACAACGTCAACGTGATAATGGCTCCGTCCTCCATATCTGCCACACCATGAAGAAAAGCGTTTTCAATAAATGGCTGGATCGTCAAGGCCGGAATTTGCTGCTGAAGAACGGAAGCGTCAAAGTGAAGATTAAAGAGAATTCTGTCCCGAAAGCGTGCCTGCTGGATGGTTACGTATTCGCGAATATGATCCAGTTCCTCCTGAAGTGTTACGGGTTTGTCCAGCTTTTGCAGACTGTACCGTAGTAGATTGGACAGCGAAACGATCAGGTCGCTGGTTTTCTCCGCCCCTTCCAGGATCGCCAGCTTGGAGAGCACATTTAAGGTATTGAATAAAAAGTGCGGATTAATTTGATTTTGCAGAGCCAGAAGCTCCAGTTCCTTCACAAGCCGCCGCATTTCCAGACTCTGTTTATCCTTCTCAATGAGGATACTCAAATCGGCGGACATTTGCGAAATGGCGTCCGACAGTACGCCTAGCTCGTCATCCCGTCGCGGTGGGGGCTTGATATTCAGATCACCTGTAGCGATTCGCTTCGCCAGTCCGACAAGTCTGCCGACAGGGCCAGTAATGCTGCGCGAGATCCAGATTGCAAGCAAAACCCCCATCAGCGCGTTCATGCCGAACAATGCCACTCCTAAAACGTTCATTCGCTCATTTTTGTTCCGAATGTTCTCGATGATCGGCCGGTAATAGGCCAGTTCAGCATCGATCAGTCGCTGTCCCTCCTCATGAATATAGCTGACGGTTTTCTCCGCTTCAATATAATGTTCAAAAGCCGATTGAGGATCTTGTGTATTTGCATCCAGAACTGCGGCTTGTTTCTGTTCAAGAAATGTGGTCAACAAATTCACGTAGTCCTCCTCGGCGAAGGAAGGGTCGGTCGAGTCGGAGACTTCTTGGATTTTGCCTTTCAACTGCATTAATTGGTATTCTGTCGGACCCTGCATAGCCTTATCGTCCCTTGGATTAAGCAGATAGGCATATAGGAGCTTTAAGTTGCTCTCCGCCGATTCGGAGGTTTGCTCGATGAGGAGAATGCGGCCAAGCATTTCATCGTAGCTCTGTTGTACGACCTTTCCGCTTTGGAATACAAAATAAGCGATGATATTGGCGAACACAACTAGAAGAGGGATGAACAGAAGCAGCTTCGTTCTGATCGTCATCGTCTGTCATCTCCGGACATGTTGTCGGGAGTGTCCGCATGCACTTCATATACCCTGGTGTATGTTAATTGCTGGGGATCATTCCCCTTTAGATAATCATTCAGCAATTTTATGGCCTTAGCCCCCATTTCTTCTGGCTGTTGAACAAGGGTCAGTTCGATTTTGCGATCTTTGATCGCTTCCAACGTCTCGGCCATATCGTCAAAAGCGAAAATTTGCAAATTCCGCGCGCCGCGCCGCTCCGAGGCTTCCAGAATGCCAAGGCCGTCCAGCGCACTGAATCCGACCATGTAGCGGATCTGCGGATATCGGGCGAGCATGTTTTGAGCTTGCTGGGCTGCCTGAAGCCGTGAAATATTTGAGGAGCGAATCTCCACAATGTGGAGATTGGGATAGCGGCTGATCACGGAGCGAAATCCGGCAAGCCTGAGTCGCTGATTCTCGACGTGCTCGCTACTGATCATAACTCCAATGTCGCCACGCTCTCCAGAGGCTTTCGCTAATAGCGCGCCCATCTGTTTTCCTGCTCCTTCGTTATCCGTTCCGACGTAAGCCAGCCTTCGGGAGTCCGGTTCGTCCGTATCGATCGCGATGACAGGTATGCCAAGTCCGGCTGCTTTGTCGATTAATCGTCGATACTCCGGATCATTTATCCCTTGAACCAGAATTGCATCCGCCTTGGCAGCGATCGCTTTATCCAGCAGTTTGATCTGCTCGGACGGATTAATGCGGTCTGGACCGATATAATCGAGCCGCATACCGTACTGTTCCGCTTCTTTTCGGGCTCCTTGTTCAATGGACCGCCAGTAATAATTGTCTAGCTCTTGCGATATCAATACCACTTTTGTATCGGAACCCCCGTCGTTTGGTGAAACCGTCTTCAGTTGTTCTGCAAATTGGTGGATTTGAAAGGAAGACAGAGTGAACTGAAAGAGCAGCCAGGCAAATAGCAGGAAGACCGGGATAAGGATAAATGTCCATTTACGGTTTGACATGTCTTGCTCCTTTGTAAATATTTAGAGACTTAACTCATTATACAGTAGCCAAAGAAGCGTAGGCAGCTATCGCCATCATAAGCGCGATTATTGAGGAGATGGAAGTCGAGCAGGCACTAAATGAATTCCGTGGAAAGATAGCATTGGAGATAGGCCCCTACCAGTAGGATTAGGACATTTTTAAGTCCAGAAACTGCTGCAGGGGCTTAAGTATATAAAAATAACCTCACTAAATCAGACCATGCTTTTTAAAGCTGTGAAACAGTCCATCTTCATCCACAGCATCCGTAATGTCATCTGCAATGGCTTTGAGGCCCGGTTTGGCATTTCCCATGGCAATTCCTAGGGCACAATATTCAATCATTTCAGCATCGTTCATCCCGTCTCCGATAGCAATGGTGTCTTCTTGGGATCTTCCCAAATGCTCAATAAGCTTTTCAATAGCTACGGCTTTGTGAATACCGGGAACCATTAGCTCACCACTGTCTTGCCCGAAAGCAGATACAGTACATTGAATAACCTCAAATTTCCCTGCGAATTCCTTTTTGATTTGTTCAAAAGGAACATTTTTATTTTCCAAAAAACATGCTTTGTTCACGTCACTACGGTACAGGTTGTCCTCTCCTATAGTTAGGCCGGTGATAAAAGGATGCGGGCGTTGTTCTTTTTTTTCTCTGGCCACGGGATCATTGTCTACATCTCCGTAGATAAGCCGTTCCACATGGGGCAAAAAGTTTTTACTCGCAAACAGTCCCCCGTTCGATTCCAAATAAAAGTCCAAATCATGTTCATCAAAGTAATCGACCATATGTCTAACATCTTCATCCGATACTTTGTGGTGATATAACATCTCACCTTCGATTTCTACAAAGCCCCCGCCAGCTCCGATGATCCCGTCAAAACCGACCTCCATGATAAAATCATAAATCTCCGCTTTGGATCGGCCAGTGCATAAATAAATCAGATGTCCGTTCTTTCTCGCTTCAATACATGCTGTTTTTGCAGATTCGGGAATCATACCATCATCATTCACTAGCGTTCCATCTATATCTAAAAAGATAATCTTTTTGTTCATCTTAGGCTGCTCCTTGCTCTCCAATGTTTTCTTTTATGTTACTACATTTACCGCACTTAAAGTACATATTGAACTGAAAAAACACTAGATAGAAAGAGAGAAACGGGATGGATCAAAATGGAAATGGGAAACCCTCTGATCACGCGAAAGTTAGGATTTTTGACACCTAAATACGAAACTGGTCATGATTTTGATAACGCTTTCCACAGGCCTATTGCTACAATGACGGTATATACCCATTCTAATTACCGGAGGTTGAATGCCGTGTCATTTAAAGTAGCTTTTATTGGAGCAGGAAGCATCGGTTTTACCCGTGGAATTTTGCGAGATCTGTTATCGGTGCCGGAACTTAATGATATTGAAGTGGCTTTTACGGATATCAGTCAGCACAATCTGGATATGGTTACTGAGCTGTGCCAGCGGGATATTCGCGAGAATGGTTTGTCCATACAAATACAGTCCTCTACGGACCGTAAGATAGCTTTAAAGGATGCCAAATACGTCATTTGTACGATCCGGGTTGGCGGGCTGGAGGGCTTTGCAACCGATGTGGATATTCCACTGAAATATGGCGTGGATCAATGCGTGGGCGATACACTGTGTGCAGGAGGGATTATGTACGGTCAGCGTGGTATCGCTGAAATGCTGGCCATCTGCAAGGATATCCGCGAGCTAAGTGCACCGGATGTATTGCTGCTGAACTACTCGAACCCCATGGCAATGATGACGTGGGCCTGTAATAAATACAGCGGTGTGCGTACAATCGGTCTATGTCACGGCGTACAGCATGGGCATCACCAAATTGCCGAGGTGTATGGTCTGGAGAAGCAGGATGTGGACATTGTGTGCGCCGGAATCAATCACCAGACGTGGTACATTCAGGCGTCACATGAAGGCAAGGATCTGACAGCCGGGCTGCTGGAGGCTTTTGAAAAACATCCCGAATATAGCCGTACCGAAAAGGTGCGCATCGACATGCTTCGCCGTTTTGGCTATTACAGCACAGAGTCGAATGGTCATCTAAGTGAATATGTACCTTGGTACCGGAAGCGTCCGAATGAAATTATGGACTGGATTGATCTAGGCAGCTGGATCAACGGAGAAACAGGCGGCTATCTGCGTGTATGTACAGAAGGACGTAATTGGTTTGAAACAGATTTCCCTAACTGGATGAAAGAAGAGCCATTGGAGTACAAGGCGGAAAATCGCGGTGAAGAGCATGGTTCATACATTATCGAAGGTCTGGAAACCGGACGTGTATACCGGGGGCATTTTAATGTCGTTAATAACGGTGTGATTTCCAATTTGCCGGACGATGCGATTATTGAAGCGCCTGGATATGTGGATCGGAATGGTATCTCCATGCCACATGTAGGAGACCTTCCGCTCGGTCCTGCTGCCGTCTGCAATGTAAGTATTTCCGTCCAGCGTTTGGCTGTCGAAGCAGCTGTACATGGTGACGACATGCTACTTCGGCAAGCGTTTATGATGGACCCGTTAGTGGGCGCGGTGTGTAATCCCAAAGAAATTTGGCAGATGGTCGATGAGATGCTAGTGGCACAGGAAGCATGGCTGCCGCAATACGGAGCAGCGATTGCCGAGGCGCGCCAACGTTTGGCTGCAGGCGATCTGATTCCAACCCGGCCTTATGAGGGAGCAGCACGACTTAAGGCGAAGACGGTTGAAGAAATGCAACTGGATCGGGATGCCGCCAATAAAAATGCAGGACAATCCGACAAGGGCAAGGATCGCGAAAAAGTGTAGAACAACAAGGGCAGAGATTGACTTCACAACAATAAAAGGGTGTTTTCCCGGTCATGAGGGCCTGAAAACACCCTTTTGCTGTCGATAGATATAACGATTTGGCATAGTTGGCGTGCTGGAGTTTATCATTGTCGATTTAGGCTGACGGAAATTAAAGAATACGGTCTTGCTTTTTATGAATTTGCTCTTTTGCCGTCGATCCTAAATCTCCCGAAAGCTTGTTATAGCAGGGATGTTCAACAAATGAAGAAACCGACTTCAGAAAAAGAGGGGCCGTGATGAACCACTAGGGTGGCAATTCATATGCCTAATTAATAATGTAGTCCTTAATTTATTCAATTTACAGCAGATTTCCAGCTCACTATAATCTAACATAGGAGGTGACAAAAAGGGGAAAATGTGAGCGCATGCACAAATAGAAAGCGCTTACCTTTCGCAACTATGAACGCCACTTTTTTTGGAGAGAGTAGAGTAGGCGTAACTCACAATTAATCATGTAACAATCAGGTGCCGACATAGGAAGATTCAACAAAATCCACGGAAAGATAGGTGAAGCAATTGAAAACAAAGCAAGTGCTTCGTAAAAGCATGAAGTATGCTTTTGCGCTATCACTCGTCGCAAGCAGCTTTCTACCAGGTGCAGGATTTACGGATAAAATACATGCAGAATCACATGTCGATAATCCTTACCAAGGAGCGACAAAATATGTTAACCCTGATTATGCGGCTAGTGTCGACACATCGATTGCCAAAATTACGGATGCCAATCTGAAAGCAAAAATGCAAACGGTCAAAACGTTCCCGACAGCCGTATGGCTTGATCGTATTGCTGCTATTAACGGTGGTGGGGGCAAGCTTGGCTTGGAAGCGCATTTGGACCAAGTATTGGCGCAAAAGAAAGGCAACATGCCGATTACGGCGGAATTCATTGTGTATGATCTGCCCGGACGAGATTGTCATGCCTTGGCTTCCAATGGTGAATTGCCGTTGACTCAGGCAGGTCTGGAAACGTACAAAAAGGATTATATTGACAAAATCGCTTCTGTTTTTGCGAATCCCAAATATAAGGATATTCGCATCGTAGCGATCATTGAACCGGACAGTTTGCCAAATCTGGTAACCAATCTGGATACTCCCCAATGTGGACAAGCCAAATCTACAGGAATTTATGAGGCTGGCGTTAAATACACAATGAATAAGCTGAACGAGATTCCGAATGTGTACAAATACGTGGATATCGGTCACTCTGGTTGGTTAGGTTGGGATAACAACCGTACAGCAACGGTATCTCTGTTTACAACTATCTTCAAAGATACTAGCAAAGGTTTGTCCAGTGTGGATGGCTTTATCACGAATACAGCCAATACTTCACCGTTGACAGAACCGAATCTGCCTGATCCCAACCTGAATATTGGCGGGCAGCCGATCAAATCATCCAAATTCTACGAATGGAATCCTAATTTCGATGAATCGGATTTCGCTGAGTACTTGCATAGAGATTTTGTCAATGCAGGCTGGCCAAGCTCGCTCGGCATGTTAATTGATACCGGCCGTAATGGATGGGGAGGACCTAACCGTCCGACTTCCGCAGTCGGCAATGATATTAACTCCTATGTAAACTCAGGTCGTGTGGACAAACGTTCGCACCGTGGTAACTGGTGTAATAGCAGCGGAGCAGGTATGGGAACGCCGCCACAAACGGCTCCAGCTGGCCATATCGATGCCTATGTCTGGGCGAAACCTCCGGGTGATTCCGATGGTTCCAGCTCACTCATTCCGAACGATGAGGGTAAAGGCTTTGACCGTATGTGTGATCCTACCTATACAACCAAGGATGGCACATTAACAGATGCTTTGCCGAATGCACCTATTTCAGGAGCTTGGTTCCATGATCAGTTTGTGATGCTGGTACAAAATGCGTACCCTGCAATCGTGCCTTCCACTGGTGGTGTGGACCCAGCGCCTACAGCTCCAGCTGTACCGTCTGGCTTAAAGGCCGTAGCTGGTAATGCTCAAGTGACGCTGACTTGGAGTGCGTCTACTGGTGCCGATAGCTACACGGTAAAACGTGCCACTAGCGAAGCAGGTCCTTTTACAGCCGTTGCCCCTCTTGTAACGGAAAGAGAGTACACAGATAAGGGACTGACGAACGGAACAACTTACTTCTATGTTGTAAGTGCTACGAATGCGAAAGGAACAAGTAAAGATTCTGCAACGGTAAGTGCTGAACCTAAAGGTACACCGACTGATCCAACAGAACCAGCGGGTGATCTGGTTGTAATGTACCGGGCCGGGGACACCGACCCAGCGAATAACGCAGTTAAGCCTTTCCTTAACCTGAAAAATAAAGGCACAACACCCGTGAAGCTGAGTGAGCTGAAAATCCGTTACTATTTTACGAAGGATGGCAGCCAAGAGCTGCAATCCACAGTAGACTATGCGCAAGTAGGCAATGATAACGTGCTGCGCACCATTACAGACAACTATATTGAAATTGGTTTCAGTGCTGCTGCCGGCACGCTCGCTGCTGGAGCGCAAACAGGTGATATTCAGATCCGCATGAACAATAGCGACTGGTCTAACCTGAACGAATCCAATGATTATTCCTTTGATCCAACTAAAACCTCTTATGCAGAATGGAACAAAGTAACGTTGTTCCACAATGATAAGCTGGTGTGGGGAATCGAGCCTTAGGATTCGGCTAGAACATGTGCCCCTTGAGTGATTGAAAAGTAGTAAAAGAAGGCTACGGCATAACTGTCGTAGCCTTCTTTTACGTCTTCGAATAAAGAATTTGATGACCAAGGGAATAAGCATTGAAATTGTGTATAATGAAAAAAAGAATGCTGTTTCTACTGTGGAGGGTCATCATGAGCAAAAAGTTAATCTTAGATGTAGATACGGGCATTGACGACGCGCTTGCTATTGCGTACGCGGTCCATTCGCCGGAATTGGAGCTACTCGGTATTACAACCACCTTTGGCAATATCTCGGTGGAGGAGGCAACACGTAACTCACTGATTCTGCTGGAAAAACTAGGGGTAGAGGCTCCGGTCGTGTCTGGGGCTCACAAGCCGTATGCTCGGGAGCTGTTCAAACCTTATTCTCGGCATATTCACGGTGAAGACGGTATTGGCAATCAGTTGAAAGGAGCGCCCTCCCGTCAGGCTGCGTCTGGGGATGCCGCTGATTTTATAATCGGACAGGCTCGTCGCTATGAGGGCAAACTTACCCTGGTAGCTGTGGGACCGCTGACCAATCTTGCATTTGCATTGGATCGCTGTCCCGAATTGCCCCAATTGCTTGAGCGTCTGATCATCATGGGCGGCGCGGTCACAGTGAAAGGGAATGTAACTCCAACGGCTGAAGCGAATATTTACGCCGATCCAGAAGCCGCAGCCTATGTGCTGGGAGCGGGCTTTTCGCTTACGCTCGTCGGGCTGGACGTCACGATGCAGACACTGCTTCCCCAGCAGGATGTGGACAAATGGCGTGAGCAAGGGACCGAGCTGGGCGCGTTTATGGCAGATATGACAGACTTTTATATGGAAGCCTATCGCAATTTCAGACCTGGCATTGCAGGCTGTGCTTTGCATGACCCTTTAGCCGTAGGGTTGGCTATTGACTCCAGTTTTGTGGAGACGCGTCCAATGCACATTGCCGTCGAGGTGGGCGATTCCACCGAGGTTGGTCGCACCCGTGAGATGCAAAATGAGAACGAAGCTCAAGCACTGACTACGGTTGATGTGGCACTTGAAGTCGATGCGGAGCGATTTTTGCGTCATTTTCTTAGCCGGGTGGTATAAATTAGCCGGGTGGTATAAAAAAATAATTCAAAGATTGCCGATGAATCTGCATCGGCAATCTTTTGTGCATACATGTTTAAGGGCTTTCATCTAGAGGTGGACTCACCGCTATAAAAATCCCACGTCATGGTATAATATGTGCAATTGGATAAAACTGCCAGACTACAAAGGAGGAGATTGATTGTGTTTTCTGCTGCTCGACGACTACCTTTGCTGGAACATATGTATAATCATGCCCCGACAGGAATCGTGATTTTGTCGAGGGAAGGGAAGTGCCTGTACGTCAATCCCGCCTTTTGCAAAATGGTCGGATATGAGCAGGAGGAATTACTGGATATCCGATATTACCATCTCTTGTATAAAGAGGCTCAGGATCAGCGAGGGTTGAGGGAGGCTTACGCAGGTTGGCTACAGGCTACGGATCAAGTCTATAAGACAGAGCTACGTTTGAAACATAAACGGGGAACATCCGTCTGGCTATCGCTGGAATTAACCATATTTGATGATGAGGCTACCGAGCAATCATATTTGATTGCGTATGCAATGGATATCACGGAGAAAAAGGACATGGAGCAGGTGCTCTCGGATAATGAGGATTTGTATATGCTGATTACGGAAAATACGCCGGATGTTATCTCATATAGCACGGCGGACGGCATACTCCAATATATCTCTCCTTCGGTGGAAAAACTCTTAGGCTATACGAAACAGGAGATGCTTGGGAAAAAACGATTGCAATTTTACCATGTCGAAGATGCCGATTACATGCGTGTACATGGAATGTTCAAGGAAACAGGCATCATGAAGCGGCGTGTTCGTCATAAGGACGGGCACTATTTGTGGCTAGAAGTATCGTACCGCATTATTCGGGATGAACGGGGCAGAATCAAGCGAGTTCTATCCATCGGACGAAATATCACAGAGCGCCAGAAGAGCGAGGAGAACCTGGCAAAAGCTCAACAGTTGGCGATGTTCGGCTCATGGGACTGGGATCTGGTCAACAATGTTATGCATTTTTCCAAGGAATTTCGCAGCATATTTGGCTATTGTGTCAAGCCGGTTGAAACAAGTATTGACGCGTTCATGGCGGCTGTTCATCCAGAAGATACAGAGCGCATGAAACAGATTATCACCAACGTTATATTGAAGGGAATACACGAAGAGACCTTTTACCGAATTGTATTGCCGAATGGGGAACAAAAGGTACTGCGTTCAATCTGGGAAGCTGAAATGGACGAGCATGCAGGCAAGCCCGTTCAAGTGGTGGGTATGATCCAGGATGTTACAGAGCACCGGGAAATGGAGCAGCGCCTGCGTGAAAGTGAAAACCGCTATAAGTCACTATTTCAGCATAATCCACTCGGGATATGCGCCGTGAATATGGAAGGTCATATCTTAAGTGTGAATCCGAGCTTGGAGGAGCTTACGGGTTATACGAAGGATGAGTTGCTTGGGGCTGACATACTTATCATGGCTTCCTCTGAGGAACAGGATAAAATCAAGCGTCACATGGAGCTGGCCAAGCAGGGTGAGACGCAAACCTATGAATCGGAATTTATACATAAGGAGGGGGAGCGTCTATTTATCAAGATGACGAATATCCCGATTTTCGTGCAAGAGGAAATTGTAGGCTGCTACGGGATTATAGAAAATGTTACCCCTCTCAAAAGCTACATTGCTCAAATTGAGAAGCTCAGTAATGAGCATTCGCTTATTTTGAATGCTGTATCCGAAGGAATTGTGGGTTTAAGTACCGAAGGACATGTCCGCTTTATGAACCCGGCAGCTGTCGAGATGTTCGGCGTAGGATCGGCCAAACCGCTGAATGGCGCATGCATAGACATGATCCGCCATGCTGACGAAATTGGCAGTCATTTTCCGGACGAACAGTCCTCTATTCTTCAAGCGATTCGAAGCGGAGCCTCTTATCAGGCAGAGGAAGCAGTATTTTGGAAAAAAGGCGGGTCCAGCTTTCTGGCCTCCTATCGAATCAGCCCTTTGATGGATAATGGCGAGCGAAAAGGGGCTGTGATGGTTTTTGTAGACAGGACGAATGAAAAGGAGATCATTCGGGCCAAGGAGTCTGCCGAACGCGCCGATCGGGCCAAGTCAGAGTTTCTCTCTGTGATGAGTCATGAGCTCCGTACACCGATGAACGGCATTATAGGTATGGCGGGGTTACTCGCAGATACTGAATTGGATGAGGAGCAGCGTAGCTATATAGATATTATTACCAGTAGCAGTGGTGCTTTAATGCAGATATTGAACGAGATACTGGATTTGAGCAAAATCGAAGCTGGTAAAATGTCTTTGCTGCACGAATCCTTTGTGCTAGATGACGTGGTCGGCAGTGTGGCTGACCTATTCATGACGCAGGCTATGGAAAAAGGCATTGAGCTGGAATGGCATGTGGATCAGGAAATGCCGGGGATGCTGGTCGGTGATCATGTGCGTATCCGGCAGGTGCTGGTGAATTTGGTGAGCAATGCGATCAAATTTACGGAGCGAGGGCGTGTAAATATCTTTGTGGAGAGAAAGGCTTACAGCCGTCGTAAAAATAGATGCCTGATTGAGTTCAGTGTTACTGATACTGGAATCGGTATTCCAGCAGACCGCCAACATCTATTGTTTCAGCCTTTTTCCCAGCTTCATCCGGCATTGAACCGGAAATATGGAGGGACAGGCCTAGGCTTGTCCATCTGCAAAAACCTGGTCAAGCTAATGGGAGGTTCCATTGGTGTGGATAGCGACGAGGCCAAAGGAGCAACATTCCGGTTCCAGCTGGATCTTAAACTGCCGGAAGGGCAAACGCTTGCCAATATATGCCGTGATCAGCCTTATGATTCAAAGGAAGGCTAAAAAGACATAGCCGTGATGCAGGATGCATCACGGCTATTTTTGTAAGAAATGTTCAAAGAAAAGATTGACAAACTGTTCTAACTGTACTATTAATAATAGTACAGTTAGAACAGTTGAACATGTATAAATGAATTTGAGCCAGTGTTGAAAGGAGGAAGTCCATGTGTTCGAGCTGGATATCCGCAGCCGTAAGCCGATCTACGAACAGCTTATGGAGAAGGTCAAGGAAATGATCATGTACGGATCGCTTCAGCCGGATGAGCAATTGCCTTCTGTACGGGCATTGTCCGCTCAACTTACGGTGAATCCGAATACGATTCAGAAGGCGTATCGCGAGCTGGAACGCGAAGGATATATCTATTCCGTTCAGGGCAAAGGCAGCTTTGTCACGCCTACCCAGCAGCAGCCGCAACAAATGAAGCGGGATGAGATTCGGGTGGCATTGTTAAAACAGATGATCGAAGCTGTCCATTTCGGTTTTACACAGCAGGAAGTGGACGACATATACGTGGAAGCTATGCAAACAAAGGAAAGGGGGATGTCCCTTGATTGAATTAAGGGAAGTCACAAAGACATTTACAGAAGAAAAGGCTGTCGATCAGCTTGCCCTTACGGTAAAGAAGGGCTCCATTTTTGGGCTGCTGGGCTCGAACGGGGCAGGGAAAACGACCTTGCTCAAAATCATTGCCGGAATTTACCGACCGGATACTGGCAAGGTGCTAATCGGTGGTCAGCCAGTGTATGAGCAGCCTGAAGTCAAGCAGCACATTCTGTTTTTACCGGATACCCCTTATTTTTTCCCGCAAGCGACAATTCGTCAGATGGCCCGGTTTTACCGCTCCATTTATCCAAGTTGGAGTGAGGAACGCTACACACAGCTTACGGATATTTTCAAGCTGGACCCGAAGCGCAAACTTCACCGTTTTTCCAAAGGGATGAAGCGCCAAGCCGCTTTTTTGCTTGCCTTGAGCTGCATGCCTGAGCTGCTGGTTTTGGATGAACCCATTGATGGTCTGGACCCAGTGATGCGTAGAATGATCAAAAATCTCTTGTTCCAAGAAACCGCTGCACGTGAGATGACCGTCGTGATCTCATCTCATAATTTGCGTGAGATTGAAGACATGTGTGATCATGTCGGCATTATGCACCAAGGTCGGATGCTATTGGAAAAAGAGGTCGATGACCTCAAATCCGATACGCATAAGGTGCAGGTTGCTTTTCGGGACAGCATGCATGAGGAAGCTGTCTGTAGCCAACTTTCGGTCGTACATAAGGAGCGAAGGGGCAGTGTTCTGCTGCTTATTATCCGGGGTGAGCGAGAGCGGATTGCGGAGACGATTGAAGCATACGAGCCGCATGTGTTCGATTTGCTGCCGTTGACGCTTGAAGAAATTTTCATTTATGAAATGGAGGACGCAGGTTATGACATCCAACCGATTCTTCTGTAGCGGCGGCGTAATTCGCCAATGCCTGAGACAGCATGGCTGGATCGGTCTATTGTACTTGGCGGGATTACTGTTTACAGTACCGCTGTCATTGTTTATGAGCATTGGTGATGAACAACCACGAGTGGTTTTAAAAAGCTTGTTCGATAGTACAAACTCGGGTAATGAATTGCAAAAATTGATTTTAATGACTGTACCGGTGCTGGCAGGTGTGATGCTGCTTCGTTTTGTTCAGCGACAGGGGCCATCCGATTTGTATCACAGCCTACCTTTGCGTAGAGAGCATCTATTAACGTCACATTTAATTAGCGGTCTTATTCTTTTACTTGTACCTGTATGGCTGACTGCGGGAGTAACTGCTTGGGTTAACACGTCAGTCGAACTGCCTTATATTTTTCAAATTAATGATGTTGGATCGTGGGCTTTGGTCGTGTCCGTCCTTACGATTTTCTTGTTTACTTTTACTGTGTTTGTAGGGATTTGTGTGGGACAATCGTTGCTACAGACCGTAGTAGTGTATGTTTTGCTGCTATTGCCTCAGTTTCTATTCATGATGATAGGGCGTTTTCTAGAACGTAATTTATACGGATATGTGCGGGTGCGAGAAACCGTTGTTCAATATATTAATGGTGGGGAGTTTCGCAGCAATAATAATGTTTGGGAAAACTTATCGCCGTTTGTACGCATTATGGACAACTTGCCACAGTGCGCCTTTTCCTACATGGAGTTACTTGCCTATTTAGGTATCTCTCTGCTGTTTGTCGCCTTGAGTTATGGTTTGTATCGTAAACGCTTGGTCGAAAAGGCGACTCAGGCCATAGCATTTCCTTTCTTACAGCCTTTGTTCAAGGCAGGAGTCATACTATGCGCCATGCTTATACTAGGCGATTATTTTAATAATGCAGGTACAAGAGGAGCTAATTGGTCGATTTTTGGGTATGCACTTGGAGCTATTTTAGGCTATATCGTTGTAGAGATGGTCATTCGCAAGACGTGGCAAATTATGCGTGTTCGTGCTTTAGTGGAAATGGTCGTGTACGGTGTGATCATGGGGCTGGTACTATATATCCCGGTTTCAGGTTGGTTGGGTTATGAGGGGCGGATTCCAACAGCACACTCCGTAGAAAAAGTTTATGTCGGGCGAGAGGAGCCTCTAGGGGGAGATGCAGAAAAAGAAGCGTATTACTCCCAAGACAGGGCCTATATCACCTCTGTGCTGAATTTACATCGAGAACTCGTACGTGCACATGCAGCTGGCGAGAAAATGTTGTCCAAAAACCTGGCCGTCGAATCGGCATTCATAGTCTACCGTTTGGATGATGGTTCCACCATGACTCGCCGCTATACATTCCCGGAGAAGCCTTTCCGGACAGAACTGACTAAAGTGATGGAAGCAGAGCCTTATAAAACGGTAAGATACAGGCTGGATAAGCTGCAAGGAAAAGCAGAGACGATTAATATCCAATCCGTAGATGATAGTGAAAGACGAGTGGTTTTAACCAATCCAAAAGAAACTCGTGAATTTGAAGATATACTCAGAGAAGAAGTATTAAATATGAGCTATAGCGAGATGCAATCAGAGAAATATCCATTGGGGAGTGTTTCTATTACAAATAAAGAGTCATCCTCTATCAATAACGAACCGAGCTGGCATCGTGAATTTTCATTTGAATGGCCGGCTTCCTATCACAAGCTTACAGGTTGGCTAGAGCAAAAAGGTTATGCGGATAAGGTGATCATTGATTCCAAGGATATTTTTTCGATACGGGCTGTTCCTATTATTGCTGAAGAGCTTGAACCTTATCAATCCAATCAGTATATTGAAGACTATAAGCTATTTAAAAGCATCCAACAGAAGCATAAAGCAATAACGATTGAAGATCCGAAGCTCTGGAGCACTGTACTGGAAAAGCGCAGACCCTATAGCTATACTCCAAATATGGCGAAAGGCACTTACCTGGTTCAGGTCAAGATCAAACCTTTATTTAGTTCAGACCCCCATACACGCTATTGCTATTTTACTCCGAACGATATGACACCGGAGCTTGCGAAGGCATTACCGACAGTTCCTTAAGTGGGACAGCATCTGGTTTGGATGGCATATGGACGGAGGTAGATAAACATGGGATGGTTCCGACACGACATATAACAACCTCACCGACGGGCAAGAGCTCCTCCACATTAGAGCTGACATAAAATAGATGTACAGAGAGATACAACGTAGAACATACAGAGAGAAGAGTTCAATAACGTACAGCTCAATGGTGGAGGAGCAAAAATAATATGAAATATACAGAAGATCGTGAATTTCTACAGTTCTTGGAGAATTATAAGCAGTCATTTTCCGGATGGGATTTTTCATTCATCTCGGATACGGGACGTGTGGCGAGCGAGCCCTTGGAATGGTCTTATGTCAGCAAGGCTATGAAGTTTATTCATTCATCCAAGGCGATGCTGGATATGGGAACAGGCGGGGGAGAGCTATTATCTCGGCTACGCCCTTTTCCAGAGATCGTATGTGCGACAGAAGCGTATGCACCGAATGTTCCTATCGCCAAGGAAAGATTGGAGCCGCTGGGTGTGCGCGTTATGGCTATACAGGATGACGATTCCCTTCCGTTTGGCGATGCCGGGTTCGACCTCGTGCTGAATAAGCATGAGTCATTTTCGCCAACGGAGGTACGGCGTATTTTGCGACCAGGTGGGACGTTTTTGACTCAACAGGTAGGGGGCCTGGATTGTGCGGGCATCAACGACCGTTTGGGAGCACCTGAATACGAGTATGCGGACTGGACCCTTTCTCAAGCACTTGCAGGTTTGAAAAGTAATGGCTTCGAAATTTTAGAGCAGCAGGAACAGTTTCCGATACAGCGCTTTTACGATATTGGAGCGATTGTCTATTACTTAAAAGCAATCGAATGGCAGATTACAGACTTTCAGCCGGAGAAATATATAGAACAGCTATATGGTCTGTATTTAGATATTAAACGTGATGGCTATTGGGACGTGAAGCAGCACCGTTTTTTGATCCATGCCAGAGCAATATAAAGAAGATTCGATGACAAAAAGGCCTTTCCCGTGGGGGAGGCCTTTTTTGCCATACGCAGCTTGAGTAATTCATCGCTGGGAAGATCGGATAAGGACATTTTTATCCTCCTCTCGTATACTAATCTTTACCATAATTGTACAATGAAGAAGCAATGGCTTACAGTCTCATTTCATTCATTAGTTATAGGGGGATGTACATGTCTGATCCAAAGGAAGTTATAACCAAGCCGGAAAAGGACGAGTCTGTGCGGATAGCATGGTTTTGGCCATGGTTGGGCGGTACGTTTATGTTTGGATTGTTTTCAGTCATGTTTAATGTAGTTTGGAGTATGGTTGTGGCACCCCAAGTACAGCTTCTGCTGAGGCATGAAGGTGTAACGGATACAACTGTGATTGTAATACTGCTTCTATATGCATGGATTATCGGTCTCATCTTTGCAGCTTATGGTGCCTTGAGTGCGCGTATGTCCAGCATGGGCAAGCTTTCGCTGATGCTGACCGGGCTATTATCATTATTATGTGGGCTGTGGTTGTGGATTGTAGGAATACAAGGGTCTGGTGGTCAACCTGCTGAAGTGTCGGGAGGGGCGTGGGGGCTCTTTTCACTCTATCATGCTTGGGCGGAGCCTGTGTTAGAGGTATTGGGTCCATATACACAGCATGGTGAAATCTGGTTTCTACTGGCTGCACTGCTGCCGATAGTTGGCATGGTAGTAGGAGTTGGGGTAAATCGTTATCCAGCGCTAACCGACAAGAATGGTAAGGTGGATCATAGATGGCAATGGATTGTTGCCGCGATATCTGCTGCGCTCGTCATTGTGCTGACGATTACACTGATGCTTCCTCAACGCCCATACATTGCAGAGAGAGATTTTCCGGTAGTTGACGGGGCTACAGCGGCCATTCCGTTTGCGCAGGATATGCTGCATGAACTGACCGGAATGAGCAAGGCGCGAGCAGCGCACGAACTGAGATTCAACACGACCCATCAGGCATATGTCAATTTGATCAAAAAGAAGGCGGATCTGATTCTGGTGGCTGGTCCTTCCGATGAGGAACTGCGGCTGGCGAAAAGTCGGGGAATACAAATGAAGCTCACACCCATTGGGTGGGATGCGTTTATTTTCCTCGTACATCAAGACAATCCGGTTAGGGGACTTTCTTCGGAGCAGGTTCGCCGTATATATGAAGGGGCTATCCGCAATTGGAATGAGGTAGGGGGCAAGGATCAGCCGATCATTGCTTATCAGCGAGAAGAAAATTCAGGCAGTCAGACATATATGCAAAAGAAAGTGATGGCAGGCCATGAAATGGCTGACCCGCCACGTGAACTACAAATTGGCATTATGGGTGGTATGATTAATGCAGTCGCAGATTTTAACAAGGATCACAACGCGCTCGGTTATTCATTTTATTATTTTGCAAATGTGATGCATAATCGTCAAGAGGTCAAATTTTTGTCTATTGATGGAGTGGAGCCGAACAAAGAGCACATCCGCTCGAAGCAATATCCATTCACAGCTCAACTGTTTGTAGTCACACGGGAAGGCGAGGAACCAAGCCCTTCGATGCAACGATTACTCGAATGGCTGCAAAGTGAAGAAGGAACTCGGGCCATCGAAAAAGGCGGCTTTGTTCCTGTAAACTCGTAATCCTGTAACGCTGGTTTGCATTCAGTCCATTCCGTATATTCACCTTAAGAGTGAAACGAAGACAGCAGGGTAATACATAGAATATACATGGCTGTGAATACAATACCCGCACAGCCATGTATATCACCAACATAAGGGGATGAACGAAAATGAAGAAAAAAACATCGGTCTGGGTGCTTTTACTCGCCGTAGCCATAGTGACAGCGGGGTGTGAAACAGGCTCACAAACAAGTTCGCAAACAGGACAAACGGCTCAAAATGAGCAAAAGGGTGCCGTCTCGGCACAAGCGAATGGTTCGGGAGCGACTGTAGATACACCGAAAACAGGAGGACAAGCAACCACAGACACTACTATAGCGAAAGTCCGCATGGACAATATTACCGCGTTGCGTTTGATCGACGGCCAATCCGGCTGGATCGGCGGAAATGGCTGGATTGCCCGAACGGACGCGTCTGCATCCGGTTCAGTCGGATCGACGTGGAATGTGCAATATCAGGGTCAAGGTACGGTTCAGCAGATTTTTGCCTTGAACGGGCAGCAAGGCTGGGCTGTTATGGCAGACAGCGGATCGCTGCTGGCCACTCGCGATGGCGGCAAACGCTGGGAGGTTGTTGGGACTGTACCTGAGCAAGGGCAAACGGGCTTTTTACACTTTGTATCATCCAAGGAAGGGTTCAGTGGCAACCAATATACGAAGGATGGCGGGCAAAGCTGGTCTTCGCTCCCCGTGCCTGGCCACATGGTAGGACAGCCATATTACCATGATCGGCAAAACGGCTGGGCGGTTACGCAGGACACAGACCGTTCATTCCAGATTTTACATACCGTTAACGGGGGCCAAAAGTGGACTACTGTCATGTCACGGACAACGGAGGCGCCTCTAAATGGAGCCATTATTCGTTCTGTAGAACGTGGCAACGCATGGATCGAGCTGGTTGGAGATACGGGGATGAATCAGACGTCGTATTCGCTTTGGCATACTGCCGATAGTGGACAAAGCTGGCGTCCTGTACTGGCGAATGCCACCGCTGGCGGTGGCCCGGCACCAGGTATTAGCCAGCAAGACAATCAGGTTCCTAAAAATGAAGGGGCGGCACCAGGTATGCTCTATGCGGTTAATAGCAGTACCGCATGGATGGGCGGTTATTGCGCACCGTGCGACAAGCCCAATACGATTGGCTGGACGACTGACGGCGGCAAGACGTGGAACAATGGAAAGCAAGGCTTTGACGGTTATGGCGGTCAGCAAATCGGGATGGCAAATGCCAAAGAAGGCTGGGCTATTTTTTCGGACTCAGAGCAGGCCCCAGTTATGTACACTACCTCGGATGGTGGACAGCATTGGACGCAGAGCCATGTATTTGATAAGCCTGTGACACCAGGCTCCTAAGGAGGGAATGCATATGAGCCAACATAAGAAAAGTGTGATCACATGGACGGACGGTCGTGAAGTACCGCTCATCGGGCAGGGCACGTGGAATATGGGCGAAAAAGCCTCACTTCGGCAGGAGGAGGTGCGTGCGCTTCAACTTGGCTTCGAGCTGGGCATGTTGCTGGTGGACACGGCTGAAATGTATGCGGAGGGCGGCGCAGAAGAGATCGTCGGAGAGGCCATTCAGGGGCGCCGGGACGATGTCTATCTTGTCAGCAAGGCTTACCCTCATCATGCGGACCGCCAAGGACTGGCTCAGGCGTGCGAAGCTAGCTTAACCCGCATGGGAACGGATTACATGGATATGTATTTGTTGCATTGGCGAGGGAATATTCCACTGGAAGAGACAATAGAAGGTATGGAACAACTGCGTGAGCAGGGCAAAATCCGCAGCTGGGGAGTGTCCAACCTGGACAAGTCCGACATGGAGGAGCTATGGAACCTGAGTGGAGGCGAAGCCTGCGCTGTCAATCAAGTGCTGTATCACGCGGCTTCGCGGGGCATCGAATATGATCTGCTACCTTGGAGCCGTGCGAATGGAGTGCCTGTGATGGCCTATTGCCCGATTGCCCAAGGTGGTCGCCTGCGACGGGGCCTGCTGGAGCATCCTGTTATGGTAGACATTGCTGCCAGCCACGGGGTAACTCCATCGCAAATTGCGCTTGCGTGGGTCATACGAGACGGTGATGTCTGGGCCATTCCGAAGGCGGTACAGGAATCGCATGTACGAGAAAATGCAGCGGCAGCAAGTATTCGGCTCACCCCTGAACAACTTCAACAAATAGACGAAGCTTTTCCTCCGCCGATGCGGAAGCAGCCGCTGGATATGGTTTGAGGAAGGAGGAGCCCATGACAGAGCGAGAGACAGAACTGCATGAGGTAGATGATCATCTGGATTATGGATTATCCGTTGTATTCATCGGCTTTAATCCCAGCCTGAAATCAGGCGAGGTAGGACATCATTATGCGAATCCGCGCAACCGCTTTTGGCGCATACTTGAGGGAGCAGGCTTGACACCTCGCTTGTACAATCCATCGGAAGATCGGGAGCTGCTGAAGCTGGGCTTCGGTTTTACGAACATTGTTTCCCGTCCCACGAGGGGAATGGAGGACATTGCACGCGAGGAATACGCCGAAGGACGTCTGAAGCTATACGAGAAGCTAAAGGAATACCGCCCGAAGGTTGCTTGCTTTGTCGGCAAAGGCGTGTACACCGAATACAGTAAAAGATCCAAAGTAGATTGGGGATTTCAGCCTGAACCGCTAATTCCTGAGATGCATGAATTTGTGGCACCTTCGTCTAGCGGACTGGTGCGCATGTCGCTGGAAGAAATCACAGATATTTATCGCCGTCTTCAAACGTTCCTTTCGTCAGAAATATCTGAAATGCAGTAAGTACGGTGAATATAGCTAGTACAAAAAGAACCACACGCTTCGGTTCCTGCTGGGAAGAGCGTGTGGTTCTTTGAGCTGTTTCTATTGTAAGGCTTTCGCCTGCCATGCCTGTTCCACGGGAACATAAGGATATCCCAGATCACGTGCGACCGCTTCGTAGGTAATATGTCCATTCAGGACATTGGTGCCACTAAGCAGTGGTTTGCTTCTGCGAAGCGCCTCCTGCACACCCAAATCTGCGAGCTGGAGAGCAAAGGGGAGCGTCGCGTTCGTCAGGGCCAGCGTCGAGGTTTGCGGTACCGCGCCCGGCATGTTTGCTACCGCATAGTGAATGACGCCATGCTTCACATAGGTAGGCTGATCGTGTGTGGTGATATGGTCAATCGTCTCGACAATGCCGCCTTGGTCGATGGCGACATCCACAATCACAGAACCGGGCTGCATCGTCTGTACCATGGCTTCCGTTACGAGCCGCGGAGCTTTGGCACCAGTGATTAGGACAGCGCCGATCAGCAAATCACTTTGCGCCACGGCTTCAGCAATGTTGGACGGGGTGGACACTAGCGTATGGAGCTGATTGCCAAAAATATCATCCAGTTGGCGCAGTCTTGGCAGGCTTAGGTCGATTAGTGTCACATCTGCCCCGAGACCGATGGCGACCTTGGCAGCATTAGTACCGACCACCCCTCCGCCAATAATGGTCACTTTACCGCGTTTGACCCCCGGCACACCTGCCAGCAGGATACCTTTGCCACCCTTTGGTTTTTCCAGCAGCTGTGCTCCAATTTGTACAGCCATTCGACCGGCAACCTCACTCATCGGAGTAAGCAGCGGGAGGCTGCCCTCAACATCTAGTGTCTCATAGGAAATAGCGGCTACACCGTTGTCTGTTAAAGCGCGGGCCAGTGCTGGCTCGGCGGCCAAATGCAGATAGGTGAATAAAATCAATCCTGGTCGGAAATATCCGTATTCAGAGGGGAGCGGCTCTTTTACCTTGATGATCAGATCCGCCTGAGACCACACGTCCGCAGCTTGCTGCACAAGAGTCGCACCCGCAGTGGCATAATCTCCATCCGTAAAGCCGCTTTCAACACCTGCGTGGCTTTCCACAAACACATGATGTCCGTGTTGGATCATTTGAGCTGCACCTGCGGGCGTTAGAGCGACACGATTCTCATTGTTTTTAATCTCTTTCGGAACCCCAATTTTCATTTCATTCACCTCTCCTAAAAATAATGGTTAAGAAAATTACACTATCATTTTTATGCAGCCTGCTGATTAGTTACATGGACTCAAGCCGATAAATGCAATTCATGTTAGATTAGGTACAGTTTACAAGGGGTGAAGCTCCTTGACATCATACATTTTGTCGGATTATCTGACTTAAAGGCTCGACTTTTTGATGAATATATGTCATGTAAAATGACATAAAGACATATACATAAGGAGAATGCCGATGAACGGTAAAAAAACATTTACCATTGCGGATGTGCTGGAACGTCCCGTTTTCCGGCGGGCGAAGCTGGCGGCGGGGGAACAGGGCGTACATCGCCGTGTGGGTTGGGTCCATGTGCTAGAAATCACAAATGTCTCTCCGTTTGTGAGCCGTCATGACTTGATTTTGACGACCGGCCTGTGGCTTACCCGGAAGGGGGAAGAGCGCGCCGAGTATATGGAGCAACTGATCCGCTCGGAAGCTGCGGGATTGTGTGTGGAGCTGGGCACGAGCATTCATGAAATCCCTTCTGAAATTCTGGAGTTGGCGGAACGACATTACTTCCCGGTCATCGTATTTGAGCAGCCAGTACGTTTTGTTGAAATTACACAAGATATTCATTCCCTACTTATTAACCGACATCATGAACTCCTAAAAGATCTGGAACGATTTTCACGTCAACTTCAGCAGGAAACCCTGCGCAGTACTGATATGAGCGCCCTCTTGCGTGTGCTCCATGACTATGCAGCCCGGCAGGTCATCTACATGTCTTCCATTGATACCAATCGATTCGTACCTTCCGTCCAGCCGGATCTAGCGGACCGTATTGCAGATTTTTATGCCCATGAAGTGGAATCTAGTATGACCGCCGATCGGGAGGGGCATCTGCTGTTTCACCTGAATGAATCCACTGCCGTGTTGTTCCAGCCCGTTGTATGCTTCGGTCAGGTGTTTTCCGCAGTAGGTTTGGTGCTGCATGGTGAAATGCCGACAGAAGAAATGTCGCTGCTGCTCGATTACACGGCCAAGGCAGCCGCTACATTGGTGCTGAGAACACAGTTTCTTGAAGACCGATTGCTGCGTAATCAAAATGAATTGATTCAGGATGTGCTGAGCGGGCAGCTTCCCAGTGAAGAACAGGCCCAGACCCGAATGGGCCTGCGATTGTTATCGAAGGGACAGTATTTATTTTGGGCAGGGGTCATTGAGGTGGAACATCAGGACAAAGATGCCAGTCAGGTACGCAAGGAGTCCATCAATCAGGATGTGCTAGTGCTACTTCGTTCATTGTTGAAAAAAGAAACGTTGCACAATCTGTTGATGATGAAGGGGAGTCAGTGTTACATCCTTTGTGCCAAGGAGGAATTAACACTACGTTCCGCAGCGCAAATGAAAAAAGTGCTTGCCCATACAGTTCAATATATTCAGAACTATGCCGCAGGACAGCTTGATAAGGTGCGCATTCATGCAGGCTTTGGTAAGGTAAGGCATCGCATGACGGGGACGGATCGCAGTTTTGAAGAGGCATATGAGGTCATTGAAGTGGCACGAAGCGTCCCAGTCATGAAGGATCGGTTATTTTACGACAGCATCGGAATCTATCAGTTGTTGAAGGCGGTGCCCCGCATTCCTTTTCTACAAGAGTTCGTAGAGGACCATTTGGGTGGGCTGATTGCGCATGATCGTGAGCACCATATGCAGCTTTTGGATACACTGGATGCCTACTTTAAATCCCATGGTTCCAAGCGTGATACCGCCGGAATTTTGTACATTCACAGACAGACCCTTTATAATCGGCTGGATAAAATTAATGAAATCATAGAGGGAAATCTGGCAGACCCTGACAAACGTCGTTGCCTGGAAATGGCACTACTGGCTTACCGGATGCTTCAGGCTGAAAATTGATCCTAAATAACTAGTTCCATTTTCCATTCTACTCATTTACAATGCGTGTTAACACTGAGATAATAGAAGAGATTACGGAAATATCTTGAAAGGGGATTAATATGAATATAAAAAAATGGATCGCCGTCCCTCTTATTCTGTTAATGGTAGCTTTGACAGGTTGCCAGGCAGTAGGTGGATTTGATGTAAGTAAAAATTTATTGGGAACACTAGATGTGAAATCCCAGCAGACAACGGAGAAAATCTCTCTTAAGTTGACTCCAAAAGAAGGAATCACGCAAGGAGATAAAGAAATCGTAGATTTGATTAATTCGATTTCCGTTACTGTGGATGAAGCCAAAGTACAATCGGAGGAACTTGCTTCTGCCAAAGGTACATTGCACGTCGATAAGTATAATTTGCCGTTTGAACTTGCTTTAGACCGCCAAGGTTTGGCTATTCAACTGGAAGGTGCCAAAAAACCTTATTACATATCTCTGAACTCGCAAGAGAGTTTGAGCGGTCTGCCTGCTGGATTTGATCCATATGTATATTCCAAAGACGTGAGAGAACTGACGAAAACAGCCGCTGCACTTATGCTCAAGCATGCGCCTAACCCTTCGACCATTTCTGCAACGTCTGTAACCGAGGAAGTATACGGTGAAAAAGACAAAGTGAAACTGACCCATCTGCATGCTGAACTTCGTGGGGATGAGCTGGTAACATTGGTAAAACCGTTCCTGGCGAATCTGGCCAAGGACGAAGCAGGCTTGAAAGAGCTGATCGGGCAAGCCATTGATATGACGAAGACGATTGCTTCCGGCATGAATATTGAAGATAGTGATAAAGTAACAGCGGAACTGAGTGCTAACAAAGAAAAAATGGTCAATGAGGCTTATACCGAAGTTAAAAAATATTTGGATCTAGCTGTTGATCAATATGATGTAGGCGTTAGCACCATGTATGCACAGTCCCCTGAAATCAAAACGGTCCTGAGTGCTAACACGGTTCTGAAAAGCGACATGTATTTTGATGAAAAAGGAAATGTTCGCAAAGCGGCAACAGACCTGACGGTTGCTTTGCCAGATGTGGATGGTCTTCCGGTGAAGTCCTTCACAATTCTGACCGAAACTCAATCTTGGAACGTCAATGGTAGTGTGACGGCTGATAAAGTGGATATTTCTAACGGTGTTATTGACTTGAATAAACAAGCTGAATTAACTCCGGGAGCGACGCTGCGCAATTTTGAAGCGAATTCTCCGATCTACAACATTTTAAAAAATGATTTGGAAATTACAAAAGTAGAAACAACTTTCGATCCTAAAGACGATTACTACGTCTTGGAGAATCGTGGTGGTACTGCCTTTATTCCATTGCGTGAACTGACGAGCGAACTGAACTCCGAGTTAAAATGGGATGCAGCTGCCAAACAGACTACTGTAATTGATGATATTACAGGTAAGACGATTAAGCTGAAAAGTGGCTCTAAACAAGCTGTATTGGAAGGAAGCACATTGACGTTGCCACAAGCTCCATATACGGATGAATATGGCACATTGTATGTTCCTTTCAAATCAGTTGCCGAGGCGCTTGGCGCCACAGTAACTCGTAACAGTGATGGAGAATATGTACTGAAACGCGACTAAAAAGAAATTCAAGGAACCGGCCCAATTAGGGGCTGGTTCTTTTTTAGTTATATTGATAAAATGCTCAGTAAAGCGATTAAAATAAGCGCTTACAAATTTTAAAAGTGCCATACTTTTATACAGGGAGAATTGAGATAATGATAGTATCATTCCAGCATAGTAAAACACATACAATTAGGGGGATATACAATGAAAGATATGGAACTATTGAATTCCAGAGAGGGGCAAATGGTGCTTGACCGAATGTACGGTCAACAGCAAATTTCTGAGCAAACGACTCGATATGAATCACTTATACAGGCGTATCGGGAGCATTTTGGTGTAAGGGACATTGAACTGTTTAGTGCTCCGGGACGCTGCGAAATTGGCGGAAATCATACAGACCACAATCATGGGAAGGTGCTGGCAGGCAGTATTACACTCGATACCATCGCTGCAGCTTCTAAAGTGGAGGAGTCTGTAATTACATTCTTTTCTGAAGGCTATAAGACGAAGTACGTCATCGATTTAACCGACTTGTCGCCAAAACCGGAGGATGACAATACGATGTTGTTGGTCCGCGGTATTGCCGCTGGCCTGCTTGAATTCGGATACCGTATCGGAGGATTTCAAGCTTATATATCGAGCAATGTGTTCTCTGCTTCAGGCTTAAGCTCTTCCGCTTCTTTTGAAATGCTGATATGCACGATATTAAATCATTTTTATAACGAGGGAGCGTTAGATGCTGTTGCTAAATCCAAAATTGGTCAGTATGCGGAAAATGGCTATTGGAACAAGCCGTCGGGGCTGCTCGATCAGATGGCTTGTGCGTATGGCGGCTTGATTTCCATTGACTTTGAAAATCCCAAGGAACCGATCATAAATCCTGTTCATTGGAATTTTGAACAAAACGGATATTCCCTCGTTATTGTAAATACAGGTGGAAATCATGCCGATTTAACGGACGATTACGCGGCAGTGCCCAACGAAATGCGTGCAGTGGCACAATCTTTAGGCGTAACGGTTTGCCGTGACTTATTGCCGGAGGATCTATATGCCAACCTCAAGATGGTCAGGGAAAAAGCAGGAGACCGTGCAGTGCTGCGGGCGTTGCATTTTTTTGAAGAAAATAGACGTGTGGATGAACAGGTGAAATCACTGGAGGAAGGGCGCTTTACTGATTTCCTGAGGCTCGTTACCGAATCTGGTAATTCCTCATGGAAATGGCTCCAAAACGTATATAGAAGTGGGATTGCGCGGGAACAAGACGTATCGGTTGCACTGGCTTTAACCGAAATGTATTTAAAGTCAATAGATAACAGCGCATGTAGGGTACATGGTGGTGGCTTTGCTGGTGTCATCTTGACGATTCTTCCGAATAATCATGTGGATGATTATAAGGAGTGGATCAGCGGCATGCTGGGAACTCCGGTACTTGTTGTCAACGTCCGTGAGGACGGTGCTGTTAATGTTAGTGATTTGATCAATGTTGAACGGACTCATTGCGAGTCTACAAACTAGTCAGTCAGTAGAAGACTTTAACCCATGGGTTAAGGTCTTCGTCCTTTTTATCGCCGATACAGCTTGGGTTTGCGTTATAATAAAGAGATGATAGTTTTAATGAAGGAGGGCCTGTCATGGCTATATACCCGTCCTGGTCCTATTCGCAATCGAGGGCTCAAACGTTCGATGAATGCTTACGCAAATACTATTATCATTATTACGGCTCGCATAATGGCTGGAATTCGGCACAGGGCACTGAAGAGCAAGTTACATTGTATCGGCTCAAGCAACTGAGCAACTTATATATTTTATTCGGGAATATTACGCATCAAATGTGTGAATCCGTCATACGTGGATGGATGGAAAAAGGGGCTATCCCGCGCACAGCATACCTTGAGACAGCTATGAAGAACATGTTGAATAACAGCTACAAGGAATCGCTACACCGTGAGCTATGGCTACAAGATCCGAAAAATCGCGTCATGCTGGCGGAGGTTTATTACGACGACGAGGTGCTTCCAGAACGGATCGCCCTTATTAAGGAGCGGCAGCACGCGGTGATACACAATTTGTACCGTACTGCGGTTTGGCGTGAACTGCAACAGGGAAAGGCCCGAATTGTAGAAGTGGAGAAGTGGGATACGATGCTCCTTCATGAGACGAAGGTGTATGTCAAAATGGATTTGCTCTACCGTAGAGACAATGGAGACATGGTCATCGTGGATTGGAAAACAGGCAAGGAAGGCGATTTTTCCGACCAGCTTTTTTTGTATGCTTCCTATGTGCAGGAGCACTATCAGCTTCCTTTGGAGAAGATTGAGGTACGTGTGGAGTATTTGATGACAGGAGAGCATGAGGTATATCGTCCCGCGCAAGAAGATATCGACAAAGTGGTTGGTAATGTAGGACGATACATCGATGAAATGAAGTCCTGTCTCGATGACGATTACTATAACCGCCCCAAGTCCGAGTCTTTCTTCACTCCGATGCCTTCACGCAGAGCGTGCGGAGGCTGTAATTTTCGTGAGGTGTGTAAGTACCGAGCGGTGTGAAATGACTTGATCGCCTTTGCCACCGGATTCCTACCCTAATTAAAGCTAGTGAATCCGGCCATATGGCCAATCTATAATTCTTCTATATTTTGAAACCGCTTTATAATTTAGATGACGCGAGGTATGATAAGGGTATTATTGGAAAATATGAAGGAGGAAGTTAGGAAGATGACGAGTACAGAACACGCACGTATTCTATTTCAGGGAGATTCTATAACAGACGGAGGAAGGGGACGAAATGAGGATGCGAACCATTGGCTGGGTCAGAGTTATGTGTATCTGATCGCAGGTGCATTGGGGAGCCGTTTGACGACCACACAGCCAGAATTTGTGAACCGGGGAATTTCGGGGGATCGAGTTTCAGATTTGTATGCACGCTGGAATGAGGACATGTTTAGCCTGAAGCCGGATCTGCTCAGTATTCTAATCGGAGTGAACGACGCCTGGCGGATCGTCGAGCAGGAACCGTCCGGGGTGACGGACCGATTTGAACGAGCGTATCGCCACCTTCTGGAGGAAACGCGTGAAGTGATGCCTGATCTGGGACTCGTGCTGTGCGAGCCGTTTATTTTGAAAACAGGAGCTACCGAAGCGCGATGGAACATTTGGCAAGAAAAAATAACGGGGTATCAGCGTATTGTACGTCAGCTAGCGGACGAATTTGGTGCTGTATTTGTGCCGCTCCAGAGCATGTTGAACGAAGCCGCTACCCAGGCGGACGCCTCCTATTGGCTGCATGACGGGGTTCATCCGACAGCGGTTGGGCATCAGTTGATAGCTGATCAATGGATAGATATCGTGCAAAAGAGTCCGCTGGCGATTCGCTAACAGGGTCATACATAGTCTACTCCTTGTCATTTTTGGGTAATACACGATTATGGACATCATTACTTATGTTATGGTTCCATCCAAAAATGAATGTCAAAGGGGGTGCTTCTTGCTTCATCATGAACGGAGCAAGAGAGGGCTATGGAAATGATAAATATCATTCTGGTTATATTACTTATCGCATTAACTGCTTTTTTTGTGGCCTCGGAGTATTCCATTATTCGTGTGCGGGTATCTCGCATCAATCAATTGGCCTCAGAAGGTAACAAAAATGCGAAAGCTGTTAAAAACATTCTGTCTCGGCTGGACGAGTATTTATCTGCTTGTCAGCTCGGAACGACATTAACCTCAATGGCGCTAGGCTGGCTAGGGGAATCTACTGTTGAACATCTGCTACACCCCCTGTTTGTGCTGGCTCATATTCCGGCAGGCCTGACGGGAGTGCTCTCCTTTTTGCTGGCTTTTCTGATCTTGACCTATTTTGAGGTGGTCATTGGGGAGCTGGTACCGAAAACATTCGCCATACAGATTGCGGAACCGATGGCATTGTTTTTTGCCCGTCCGATCACGATATTTTATAAAATGACCTATCCTCTGAATTGGGTTCTTAGTCGTTCATCGCGTGTCATTACAGGTCTCTTTGGGCTCAAAAAAGTATCTGAAGAAGATGCAGCACTCAGTGAAGCTGAGCTTCGTTTGGCGTTATCTGAAGGCTTTCGTAGTGGTGAAATTACACCGACAGAATATCGATATCTGAACAATGTATTTGATTTTGACGACCGTGCAGCGCAGGAGATTATGGTACCGCGCATCCACATCCGCTCCATCTCCCACCAGGCAACAGTGGCCGAGTTTATGGAGCTGATCGAGGACAAAGTTTATAATTTTCTACCTGTAGCTGAACATGGCGACCGGGATCGTATTATCGGGATGATTCGCGTTAAGGAAGCCCTGCATGATTTGGCACGTGGGCACAGCACAGGGAATACGACGATGGCTTCTTATATTCATCCGGTGCTTCAGGTTATCGAGACGGTTCAGGCTCGGGATCTGCTGATTCAGATGCAAAAACGACGCATTCCAGTAGCGGTGCTGGTGGACGAATATGGTGGAACATCTGGACTTGTCACACTGGAGGATATTATGGAGGAGATTGTTGGAGACATTCCTTCCTATACCGACACCGAAACCCCCGCAGCGTTAACTCCACTCATTACAAAAACAGATGATCATCGCTACATACTCAAATCACAGGCGCTCATTCATGAGGTCAATCGGCGCTTGGAGACGGATATTGAGGCCGGGGACGTATATACGATTGGTGGATGGATGCTTTCAGAGCGTTTTGATATCCAGCAAGGAGACAAGCTGACCATCGGTTTATGGGAGTTTACTGTACTGGAAAAAAACAGTCACCAAATAGACACAATTGAAGCGATAAAGAAAGCAGTCGTTGAACAGAAAAATGACAATGATTTTTAATAATGGAAAATGGCTTTGTCGAGTAACAGCTTGCTTAAGATGTGACGAATAGCCTGTAAAGCTTGTGGCAACGCGATTTGTTCATCTTAAGATGCAAGCTGCTACCTGGTAACATATTGTTTTTTGTAATTAGGATAGGGGACTTAAGACTCTGTATCTTTATGCTCATAAATATATCTGTCTGTGAAAAATTCTACTAGAAATGTAGCAATTTTATGGTAAAATGGAATCAAATTTGAGTTTTTTGGGGTGGGCTACAGTACATGAAGATGTCACTAGGTACGAAAATGGTTACTGCATTTGTCTCAATTTCTGCAATAACCTATGGAACAAGCGCTTTTTTTATTTTTGTACTCAAGGACTGGCTTGCTCAAGGTACACAAGAATGGGTGTACACTTCGATCATTCTGTTATTGGGTGTCCTGTGGAGTGGCATTTTGGGCTGGTTGATCTCAAAATTACTCACGCGGCCCATTGTTAGGTTGGCGAAGGCGGCAGAGGAAGCTTCGGCGGGGAACCTGTCTGTTGTGATTCCTGAACGTCGCTCGGAGGATGAAATCAAAGTTCTGTATGATGCATTTCGGCACATGATGCTGAACATTAAAGATATGTTCAATGAGATCTCGTACAGCACCAGAACCACTTCGCAAAGTGCGGAAAATCTGAGCTTGGCTATTGTACAGGCTACCACACAAATTGAGTCCATGTCTTCGGTGGTAGAAGATATTTTGAATGGCGTGGAGCAGCAAAAGCAAGCATCTGCCCAATCGATTAAAACAGCAGACCGAATGCTGGGCGATTTTAAAATGATGCGTAGCAAATCGGGACATATGCTGGAACTGTCAGGCCATATGGAGCATTCAGTAGATTCGACGCAGACCGTATTTTCATCCCTGATGGATGGAATGGGAGAGCTGACAGCATCACATGGTCGTTCGCAGCAGGTAATTGCACGACTGGAAAAAGAAGCTTCCCAAATTGAAGCGATTACAAGCACCGTGAAGGATATTGCTGAACAAACCCATTTGCTGGCGTTGAATGCTTCTATAGAAGCGGCGCGTGCGGGAGAAGAAGGGAACGGGTTTGCGGTAGTGGCTCACCAAATTCGCGCACTTGCCGCCCAAAGTACGGAGTCTGTGCAGCAAATAAATGCCATCGTTAGCCGTGTGCAGTCACAAATCGTAGAGACAGTGCAGTTGATGCATCAGCAAACGTCATTGGTCAGTGCCGAGGCGGAACGGACAAGCTCTGTGGATCAGACGCTGAACCATTTGAACGCTATTGTACGTGAATTTGTCGAGAGCATCCGTTTAATGGAAGAGGCCGTGACGGAGCAGACGAATCGGGTAGATCAAACCTTTGAGCAGATCCATCGTATTCAGCAAATGTCTGGGGCCTTCTCTGAAGGGGCTCACAAAATTTATACAGCTGCTCATGAGGAGACAGCAATTATGCAGGAAATTTCGTCTTCTTCCGAGGATTTGAAAGTGCTTACGAATAAACTCATGATGAAAACACGTGGAATGCAACTATAATCAGAAATCGTCATGTGAGGCATGATATATACGAACAAAATGTAGCCGCTATACACCGGAAAACGCAGCAAAATGGTTTCCCGGTGTGTAGCGGCTATTTTTTAATTTCAAAAAACTCACATTGTTTTCTAGGGTGGTAAGCCAGATCACTGACGCTGGATTGCACGACGATGGTTTGATCGTCGAAACGGATTATGATTCCGCCAGAGCCAATCAATTGGTCATCCTGAAATACTCGGACACGAAGATGACGTTCCAGTGCCTCATTGAAATCCTGATCTGTAATTAATCGGCGATTAATGGCCATGAGGGTTCTCCTTTGAATATAATATCTTTTATCATAAAGGTAAGGTATTGAACAAGCAAGAAACGCGGCTAGAACATAATTGGCTATTGGGTATAAAATAGAATGCAATGAAGCGAGAAAGAGATCGAGAAAGAGATCGAGAAAGAGATCAAAGGGGGCTAGCTATGGATAGGTCGTGGTCAGGGCCTTGGTTTGATGCCAACGCGCCAGAAGGGTTCGAGGCTTTTTCTCCGTCACATGGGTTGGCTGTATTGGGACTCATTGTTTGCGCTTTGCTGCTGTGGCTGACTAGGGGATGGATTCGGTCGAACAAGCCTGTAAGTGAGGGAATTCGCTGGTTGTTAATTACAGTCCTCATTCTGTCAGAGGTGACTCTGAATATTTGGTATGTGATGCAGCATATTTGGGATGTCCAGACTTCATTGCCATTAGAACTGTGTAGTGTGACACTGCTGTTGTCTATCCTGATGCTCATTTTTCGAAGCCGCTGGTTATATCCGATCATCCTTTTTGCCGGAATTGGAGGGGCGCTCCAAGCAGTACTCACGCCTAATTTGGCATATGCCTTTCCGCATTATCGTTTTATCCATTTTTTCGTAGCTCATAGTGCTATTATTTTGGCAGCCTTGTATATGACCTGGATAGAAGGACTCAAACCGACATGGAAGAGTGTGGGGGGAGCTATGCTTTTTCTGAATGGCTTGGCGCTGATAGTGTGGATCGTAGACGATGCTCTCGGTGCTAACTACATGTTTCTAGCCGGAAAGCCGTCGACACCGTCGATATTGGATGTTTTGGGGCCATATCCTCTGTACATTCTGGCAGAAGAAGCCATTGCACTGCTGTTCTTTTCGCTTCTGATGCTGTTGTTCGAGGTGCTCCCGGGAGGCAGGCTGTATGTCCGCTTTCGCAAAGGAGCTGTGCATGGTGCTGATAGGTCGACATCAAAGCCGTTGTAAAGCTATATGAAAGCAGCCTTCTCCACAAGTATCTGACCAAGGATAAGGCTGCTAAGAATGCTAAGAATGCCTAAACAATAGTACGCCTGGGGATAACGTTCTCCATTCTAATACTTAACGCAGTAGTGATTCTGCTCCGTCTACATAAATTTCCGTACCCGATACATGAGATGACTCGTCTGAGGCGAGAAACAGGACCAGATTGGCAACCTGCTCTGGTTCACCAGGGGCATCCTCTAGCGGATGCTCTCCGCCCTTCGGAAATTCGACTGGAATTTGTACCTTCTTCAAGTCTTCCGAAGGGTATGTGTTATTGTCAATTTGCGTGTCGATGGCTCCCGGGCATATCGCGTTGACCCGAATTTTGTAACGTGCCAGCTCCAGCGCTGCCATTTTCATAAACGCAACCTGAGCTGCCTTGGTGGAGGCGTAGGCTGAGAATCCAATACCCGAAAAGGTTCGATTACCGTTGATGGAGCTGGTAATGATAATGCTGCCGCCGCGTTCTTTCAGGTAAGGAACGGCATATTTAACAGTAGCAAAGGTGCCGCGAAGATTAATGTTCATCGTGCGGTCCCATTCCTCTAGCTCCAGTGTCTCGATAGGGGCCATGGTGCCGTTAATGCCTGCGTTGGCGAACACGATATCCAACTTTCCGTACGTTTCCACGACTTTAGCGAACCCCTGCTGAATCATATCTGGCTTGGAAATGTCACATTCCAGCACAAGTGCTTCACCGCCAGCCTGCTCAATAATTGCTTGGGTCTCCTCTGCATGCTTGGGTGTCCGATCCAGCATGACCACCTTGGCGCCTTGTTCTGCAAAACGGATCGCGGTCGCCTTGCCGATTCCTGAACCTCCACCACTGACCACTGCTATCTTTCCTTGCAATCTCTGCTCTGCCATTGACTATTCCTCCCATTCCGTTCATAAACTAAACCTGACTCGTTATTCCATACCTCTGTACGTTGATGGTGAAACAGTCACCGCTGGATTTCACCCCATTTGCGAAATATGGTAACATAGGGAACCAGCAGGAACTTATAGCAGGAACACGTATCGGGGAAGACCGGGTGACGGAGGTGGATCGAATTGAGCTATAACGCAAATGACCAACCCGAATCGACAGACGCTATAGCACTGACCGGAAAAGTGAAACCGTGGGCACTGAGCGGCCCCAGTATTCAAATCGATCCGTTGTTTCCCTATTACGCGAACCGTTCGCGGGACAGTATAGCAGATGAGATCGCCCTTGCGGGCTACCAGACCGTTCATTATTTTGTCGTGCGTGAAAATGAAGTGGATGGAGCGCTTGTTGCTGCTTTTCAACGCAGAGGCATAGCGGTGTGGGCGATGGTGCTAGGCAACGGTTCTTTTGGCGTGTCCCAGCTGCCGCCGGAGTGGAAAGGATGGCGCATGGAGCTGCTGCGCGAACCGAACGACGGGTTTCAGCGGCTTTCGCATTTTGCCCAGGAGTATATGGAATGGAAAAAGAAAGCTGCTGCCCGGCTCGTCACCGACATTCCGTTCGACGGGTTCGAGGTGGCGGAGCCTTATTTCCCCGAATGGAACGGGCTGCGCAGTGGAGTGTACGGGGATATTGGGCCACATGCACAGCGCGCCTTTCGCGAGCGTAGCGGTGAGGACATTCCGGATTTTCGCGACAAGCATGCGCGGAATTATTACCGGAAGGTTCCGAAGCTGTACGCGCAGTGGGTTGATCTGCGTGTGGACGCCGTGAATGGCCTGATCAGCGAGCTGGTAAACGGTGCGGGTGGTGTGCGAGATGTCCGACCGGACATCTGTGTGGCGACATGGTCGCTTGCTGTGAGCGGACGCGGCGATGTCCCCGGCCAGCTACGGGAATGGCAGGGTCTTGACGCGGTAGCCATGATCGGGTGCGTAGCCCCGGATATGCACGTGCTCCAGACCCATTGGCCGGACTGGATGCGTCGCCGTCTGCCGCCGCAGTATACCCACGGCTACGCCCGCATCGCGCAGTCGATACGGGCCGCTTATCCGGGTCTGCCCCTCGGGGTGCAGGCGGATATCGGTTCTCTCGCGCGTATGGTTCGGGACCGTGAGTGGACGCGGCGGTTTGGCGCTGCCGCCTTGGAGGGCGGGTACGACGCCTGGACCGCCTATGAATACCATTTGGGTGGTTACATGTACGATGAGCCGCCCAAACCGCTTAAGGCGGAACGATCAGCTGAAGATGAGGTGGTTATTTCTTTCAGCAAGCGGATTGCTACACCGTCTGTAGATGAGCTGCGTATATGGAGCCGGGAGGACAGAGCAGGTACAACACGTGACCTGAGCCGCCACCTAAGGAAGGATTCACTAACGTTGTTAGAGCTTGTGGATGCCGTAGCAGACGGAAACCGTCTATTGCTGCGTATACGCAATTTACCAGCGGGGGCGTTCAGCTTGCGCCTTGATGGTGTACAGGATACACCGGAGTTGTGGCTGCTTAAGGGGAGAAAGGTACATCGCAATCTGCCAGAGCATGAAGTGAAGATACCTTAAAATTTGGGTAATAACAAAATAACAGCTGTATAAACGGCTCATTTGCCGTAGCATTATTGAGTTGTATATATTAAGGCAACATCTTTTCAAAACATAAATAAATAGTGGAGTGAAAAAAGTATGTGGGATTGGGATTATCTGATTCGGGTCATGTTCGCTGGCTTGTGCGGTGCGTTAATCGGCTATGAACGGAAGAGTCGGATGAAGGAGGCAGGCATTCGCACGCATTTCATTGTCGGTATTGGCGCAGCGCTCATGATGGTGGTATCCAAATATGGGTTTCAGGATCAAGCCGTCTGGTCTAACCTGTCGCTGGACCCTTCCAGAATAGCAGCGCAGGTTATAAGTGGAGTCGGCTTTATCGGCGCAGGGATGATTTTCACACAAAAAAATAGAATCAAAGGATTGACCACAGCCGCAGGCATCTGGACTACCGCCGGAATCGGTATAGCCGTAGGTGCAGGAATGTATGGGCTTGGTGCAGGTGTGACGTTGTTTATTTTAGCGGCTCAGTCCTTGCTCCATAGTCGGTTTTATCAGATGGCTACCCCGTCTACGCGACAAGTGGTTGTTCAGGTCGACAATGAACCGGGCGTACTGAATCGGATCAAAGAACTGTTGGAGCACAAGAAGCTGACCATTCACAGTTTTCACGCCGAGCGCATCAATAACGGTGAACAGTTGGTTATTCATATGCTTCTAAAGCTGTCCCGGTCAGAAGGAGTGGAGGAATTGCTGTCACTGCTGCAAGAGATGGAAGGTATTCGTTCAGTCGAGACCAAGTCCAATTAGACGAATTTACTGCTCATACAGTAGTTTTTTTGTCGAACGCTGGCGGCTCTTATAACGGAAAAAAACTTTAAAAATAATGATTGAAAACGCTTCCTTTTGTGTATATACTCTTACTACATCATAGAGGCAGCAGCTTAGAGAGCATCAAGGGATAAGCAAAAACGACCTCATGCGTATGCACAAGGTCGTTGCTGTTATCCCGTTTTGAAAGAGTGATTTGAATGTCTTACTTTACTTTGACTGGAGCTGGATATTTTTTACCTAGCGTATCCACAGTTACTTTTTTCATCGTAGCCGGTTGGATCGGTTTGTCATTGCTATCCCGTTTGGAATTGACGATAGCATCGACCACGTCCAGCCCGGACGTTACTTTACCGAAAGCGGCATATTGACCGTCGAGGTAGTCCGCATCGGCAACCATGATGAAAAATTGCGATCCGGCCGAATCCAGATCCGCTGAGCGGGCCATGGATAATACGCCACGTGTATGTTTGAGTGTATTGTTAACACCATTGCTCTTGAATTCGCCTTTAATACTGTAGCCGGGGCCACCTGTACCGTTACCTTGCGGATCACCACCCTGAATCATAAAGCCTGGGATCACACGGTGGAAAATGGTGCCGTTATAGGCTCCCTTTTGTACCAAAGAAATGAAATTGTTAACCGTGTTCGGTGCTACTTCCGGATACAGCTCAAGCTTAATTTTCTTGCCATCATTCATGACAATCGTGACAATCGGATGGGAAACAGCCTTGTTCTTGTCTTTAGTCGCAGCAGGAGTTGAAGTGCTTGTCCGGCTGGCAGCTTCCACATCGGCCGCTTTTGTACCGCATCCAGCAACCAGCACGAGCATGATGGCTAGTAGGCACAGCGTGTACCATGGGCGTATCGTTTTTCGGTTCATTGATATTCCTCCTGAAAGGTTGGATGGTGTAACATCCTAATTTAAAGTTTGGGGGCAGCGCAGAACACTTTTCCATTTTCTATCATACCTTTTTTGCTGGGGATAAGGAAATACGGGTTTGAAAGCCGTATTCTTGACCCATACTGCTGCTATTCCCAAGGAAAGGGGCAGGATCATGATGGAGGTAGACAAAAAGCTGGCAAAAGGTCTCATATGGGGTATGGCGTTCAGTCTGCCGGTTTGGGTAGGGGTGCTGTACTCAGTACAACATATTCGTGACTGGCTATAACATAAAGCGTAAAGATAGGCCAAAACCGTTATGGTTTTGGCTTATTTGTATTTGTGCCAGTCCAAATTGCTGTTATTCAGCAGATGCTCAAAGTTGTTATCTAGCTTCTTCTGTTCAGCTTTTTTTGCTTCGACGGCACGCTGCCGTTCGTCTTCTTTACGCTTGTCCTGTTCTGCTTGGGCTTCATTGGCTTGAGCCTTAAGTTTATTCAGCACATCCTGACTCAACAGATCCTTTAACGTAGCAGGTTTGTCCTGAGGCGCAGGAGCAGGGGAAGACGAATTTCTCTTCTTAGCCATGTCATCATCTCCATTCCATTCGATTATATCAGCTTCTTCACGGTTGTTCCACGATGGAAGGATGAGGGGGGCGGTAGACTTTTCTAATTGAGGGGGTAATAATGGAATGAGCAGAAGGGACGTGTGGCATCATGCATCTATATTGGAAGCGAAACCTGGTCATTTTGTGGATTGGCGTGTTGTTTTGCAGCATGGCCTATTCCGTGTCTATTCCGTTTTTACCTATTTTTCTGAATACGGAAATGGGCGTAAATGATCATTTGGAACTGTGGTCGGGGACTGCCTTTGGAGTCACTTTTTTAGCCAGTGCGCTGATTGCCCCATTTTGGGGTTCGCTTGCAGATAAATATGGACGTAAGCCGATGCTGATTCGTTCAGGCTTTAGCCTGGCGGTGTTGTACCTGATATGTGCTTTTGTAACAGATCCGTATGTGTTCGTAGGAGTACGGTTGTTTCAGGGTCTTCTCTCCGGGTTTATTCCTGCTGCGATTGCGCTGGTCGGAACGGGTTCGCCAGAAGAAAAAACGGGCTATGCGCTCGGTATAATGGCGACCGCTGGGGCGACAGGCAGCATTATAGGTCCGTTGATTGGTGGTGTGGTGAGCCATTATTATGGCAATCGGAATGCCTTTTTCTTCTCTGCAGCTCTTGTACTGGTATCTGCATTAATTGCGACCTTTGGCGCTAGAGAGGACAGCTTCAAGGGAACCCGTACCCGCTCGCATGTTCGTGATGATATCAAGGAGGCTATTGCTAACCGGCCATTGTATTTTTTGCTTATTTTGGCCGGGATAAGTACCTTTTCCGTTATGATATTGGAACCGTTAATTACAGTATATGTGCTTGAGATGGGAGTTGACCGCAGCCAAGCTTCTCTAAGTTCCGGGATTGTATTCTCAGCCGTAGGCATTGCGGCGGTGTTGATGGCTCCTCAATGGGGACGGATTGGGGGACGGACCGGATTTGCACATGTGCTGCTGATTGGACTGATCGGTTCGGGAATCGGGAACATCCTACAATTTTATGTAACCAACTTCGTTGGTTTTGGTGCGCTTCGGTTTGGATATGGATTGTTTTATGCGTCCGTTATGCCTGCTATCAACGCAATGACTGTGGAGGTCACCAAGCCGGAGTTTCGCGGAAGAGCCTTTAGCTTGAATCAATCAGCCACCCAACTCGCGACCATGGCGGGGCCGTTGATTGGCGGCATGCTTGGCAGCTGGATGCCAATCCGCTGGATCTTTGTGTTAAACGGTGGCATATTGCTGCTTGCAGCGTTGTTGCTATGGGCCAAGGGAAAAAACGTTTTTCCGGTTTCAGCCAAGAAGAACGTCACGGATCAGGATATTCATTCTGCCGGATAGGAGAATGACAGCAGATTGTCTAATGGCATAAGCTTAAGGTTCCTAGAGCAGGTCTTTTTTTGCGCGATTAGATAATTATCCCAAACCTTTACTTTTAGTATACTTATTCATAACCCTCTACACTGATAATATGACAAGGAGGGATATATTATGATAAGAGACGACATTTTGCGTCAACAGCTTGAGAATGCTCGTCAAAAGCTGTATATTTTGCAAGCAAAACATGGTTTTAATCATGCCAGTGTGCTCAGACAGTCTGTAATTATGGATAACCTCATCAATCAATATAACCACCTTTTTTATATAAAAGAAAAAAAACCGACGGCATAAATGTAACCGATGGGCGAGAAACTTTTGGTAAGGTCACTCGCCCTTGTATTGTAGCGCGGATACTTATAACAACGATGCTTGTTTTAACTTTTCTAACTAGTGCGCAATCTATCATTTTAGGTACGGTTTGTTTGATGGGCACTTAGTAAAACACCGATAATAACGACCAAACCGCCGATGATTTGGCGCCATGTAATCGTTTCTTGCAAAAGCAACACAGAAAATAAGACTCCAAATATCGGAACCAAATTCATCAGAGAAACGGAACTGCTCGGTGACAGCTTGATTAATCCGTAATTATAAAGCAAAAACGCGATAACGGAGCAGAATACACCCAGATATACTAACAACATAAACGATCCTGTTGTTGGAACCTGCCAACGATCCTTTTCTAATAGAGCCAACGGTATAAAAAAGATACTCCCTGCAACGGTTTGGTAAAAAGATAACGTCACGGGTGGATATTTGTCCACAACCTTACGCGTCATGAAAGTGTAAAACGCCCACGCAAAACCCGTCCCGATTAATATTAAATTTCCGATGAGTTGATTCTTACTATCCGAACTTTCGCCAACTGAAGTCAAGAAATATACCCCGATCATGGCCAGTGCTATGCCGCAAATTTTATATTTGGATATTTTCACTTTATACAAAATAAGCTCAAGCAGCGACGTAATTGCGGGATATGATGCAACAATCAATGCTGCGTTGGAAGCGGTAGTCAGGCTAACCCCTATATTCTCCATTGAAAAATATAAAGTGATTCCCAAAACACCACTAAACGAAATCGTAGCCAAATCCTTTGGCTTTACTTTGACATGTTCTTTTTTAATCAGCAAAACGATACCTAGCACTACGGAAGCTATAATAAATCTGGATAGACCCAAGGTAAGCGGGGGGAACGTCGTGTAGGCTGCTTTGGTGGCAATAAACGATGTACTCCAGATCAATAGGGCCAGGATCGTAGAACCGTAGTAAATCCTGTTGCTTTCGCTGTGATGAGCTATGACTTTGTTCAAGTTAAATCCTCCCTGAGGTAATCCCCTGTGAAATACAATAGTTGCTACTATAGTGACTACTATAAAAACGTTACTAAAAAGATAGTGTGTATATCAGTTTTTGTCAAGGGGAAGTGATATAGTAAGGATGAACACGAATTGAGGAGAAGACGTCATGAAACCAAAACCAAATATATTAGAAATTCTACGGGATTTGAATTTTAGTGAATATGAAGCCAAGGCTTATGTGACCTTATTGGAAAGCTCTCCGCTTTCGGGATACGCCGTTTCATTGAATTCCGGGGTACCGAGATCCAAAATTTACGAGGTTTTGTCTGGAATGGTCAACCGTGGGGACATCATGGTCAGTCAAGAAAATACGCCTCTGTATGTGCCGCTTCCGCCACATGAATTGATTGCCCAGAGAAAACGCAAAGCAGAGCAGATTTTCAATGTGGCGCAAGAGAGTTTGGAGCAGTACACGGCATCATTTCAAAATAGAGAGAATATTTGGAATATTTCGGGGTATGAAGCCATTATCAATCGTATAAATGAAGGGGTAAAAGGAGCTAAACACCGAATTTTATTGGAAATTTGGAAAGAGGATGCCGAGGTGTTCCGAGATGCCTTAGAGCAAGTAGCCCAACAAGGAATTGAAGTGATCATTGTAGCGTATGGGGAGCTTAACTTTGATTTCGCTACTGTTTACCGCCATGATATGAGTGAAGAGATTACGTCCGAAATTGGGGGGCGGTGGATTGTACTTAGCATAGACGACCGGGAGGTCGTAGCTGGCATACTTTCACTAGGAGATGACAGCCGCGCTGCATGGACGTTGCATCCGGGTCTGGTGATGCCGATTACGGAAGTGATTATTCATGATATTTATATCATGGAAATCCTATATGAGTTCCGTGAACAATTAGAAGAGAAATTCGGCCCTAATCTAATCCATCTCCGCAATAAATTTGCTATGGGTCCGAATGGCAAAGGATATTATATTCCTTTGACTGAAAAAAGCATGAAACGTGTATAGAGATTGTCTGAGGTCCGATGTGCAAAAATAAACAGGCCCATGGAGTGTTATTCCATGAGCCTAATTTTATTGGATGTTGTGTTCTATTATTTTACGGTTACAATCACACGTTGATAATGCTTTAAAGGATGTTTTCCATTGTCCTGTACTTCTGCAATGATATGAAGCGTATTCCCTGACTTAGCATCTGCGGGAACTGTGAAACTAACTGCATTCGTATCACTACCTTGCAAGTCAATCGTGTTTACTTTCTCTCATTTTTGTTCCCCACTCTGAACGCTCCTATGATGTTTTTTAGGATTATGACCATGTAAGTATTCTTTTTATTCAAGATTTAGGCATAAAAAAAACCTAAACATATATATGTCTCAACAATAGTTGAGCATATATACATTTAGGTTTTGCCTGCATGATCAGTCACAATCCTGATCCGATTTTACATCAATGTCCGAGAAAATGAAAGCGGTTTACAAGTCCCAGCATAAAATTAGTTTTACGCTTTGAATAAACCGGATTCTTTGACTTCAGATAGGAAGTTGTGGAACTCAGGAATGTTCAGCTGTTGCTGAGCATCGGACAAAGCGACTGCCGGGTTCGGATGGACCTCCACCATGATACCGTCGGCTCCAGCAGCCAGGGCAGCTTTGGCGCAAGGGGCCAGGATGTCCTTACGGCCTGTCGAGTGAGTCACGTCCACCAATACAGGCAGATGACTTTCCTTTTTCAAAATCGGAACAGCGGAAATATCCAGCGTGTTACGCGTCCATTTTTCGTACGTACGGATACCGCGTTCAATCAGCATGACTTGCGTGTTACCACGGGAAACGATGTATTCAGCAGCATGAAGGAACTCTTCCATTGTTGCAGCCAGTCCGCGTTTGAGCAGAACCGGAGTTCTTGTTTCACCCGCAGCTTTGAGCAATTCAAAGTTGTGCATGTTACGCGCACCAATTTGAATAATGTCGATGTATTGGATCGCTTCCTCCAAATGTCTTGGATCGACGATTTCACTGATTGTAGCCAGTCCGAACTCATCACCTACACGTTTGAGAATTTGCAGTCCTTCCACGCCCAGTCCTTGGAAATCGTACGGAGACGTACGTGGTTTAAACGCGCCACCACGAAGAATCGGCACACCGGCTTCCTTGAGAGCCGCACCTACTTCACGAGTTTGCTGGTAGCTTTCCACCGAGCATGGACCTGCGACCATGATGGAGGCTTTGCCGCCTACCAGCGTATCTTTAACCTTAATAATTGTGCTATCTGGTTGATTTTTGCGGCTGACGATCAGATGTTTTTTGTGTTCTTCTTTTTGATAGTTCAAAGAAGCCTTGAAAATATTTTTGAACAGTTGGCGAATCGTAGCATCGTCAAAAGGCCCACGGTTAGCCGCGATCAGCTTGTCCAGCATTTGTTGCTCACGTACCGGATCAAAGTCAGGTACCCCTTGAGCTTCCTTCAATTTTCCAAGTTGTCCGGCCAGTTCAGCGCGTTGGGACAGCAGCTCCAGCAATTGCAAATTTGTAGCATCGAGTTGTTCACGCAGCAGCTCCAAAGAATTTTCATTTGTAGACATACAGTACTACACCCTTCCCGAATTTAATTTGTTTTTTCTGTCAGTCCATGGACTTTTTTGCAGAAAATAACACAAAAAGGCACTCGCCGCAAGGGACGAATGCCGTGGTACCACCCTAATTACAGAAGTATACATACGAATCGTCAACGTCGTTCAGTCGACAGCAGTAACTTCTAAGCTTGATGCCCGTAACGGGGGCTTCCGGAAACCTCTACTCGGACAAAGGAATGAATCCTTCTGTCGGTTCAAGGCTCGACTCGGGAGTGAATTTCAACGCGGGATTGCGGTACGCTCTCAGCAATTCGTACCTTTCTGTGGGAATCCGTTAGACGTTTACTTGTCTCCGTCGATGTCTTTGTTCATGGTATTCAAAAGATTTGACCTTATTTTAAACAAAGTAGGTACAGAAGGCAAGCCCTGATTATCAGGTTCAAGTTTTTTTCCTTGAATTGCTGCCCTTGCAACATGTGAAGTTCAAAAGGGTGCACTCAAGCCATGTCTATCATCTGTGTGGCTTGGTAGCACCCTTTTTGCATTCTCTATCTGTCCTTTTATTTTCCTTGATCCCTGGGTTCGGGATTCGCAGATGCGACTCCTCGTGGGTTATCTTCGGTCGAGGTATCGTCCGTATTCGTCTTGTCCGCAGTCCTACGGTCGTCTGCTTCCACAGGATTCAAGGCTTTATACCGTTTGTATTCCATATCGGCCTGAGACATCGGATCTTTATACATAGGAGATCAGTCAACTCCTTTCTGTTATACACTACATTACCCGCATAGCAGAATGGGTAACCGTTTTCTTTCACTCGATAAAATGAAGTGGTTAATCCAGCATATCGTCGCTTTCCAGTTGATCTTCTTCATCCCCATCGGTACCATTCAGCAAATCGGTACCATGCAGGAATTCGGCAGGAGCAGAAGGATCAACGGGACTGTTCGGTGTCAGTTCATCGGCATCTGGTACGTCCTCCAGAGGAGTATCCGGCCCTTCGGTCAGATTCTCCCAGTTGGTTTCTGCATTTTGCAGAGAAGGCTCAAAATCATTGTCATGTAGCTCAGTAGTTCGATCGTCACGATTTGCCATGTTGCTCAGCTCCTTTACTTTTTGTTGCTTATTCCGACCTTACCCAAACAGCGGAACGGCTAAACCTTCAGTTAGTGTGTCTGTAGGAAGTTAAAATCATGCGAATAGGGAGATGCCCATTCTCAATTAGCGTTTTTTTGGTAACTGCTGTGATATGATAAAGAAGATAGGGAGGGATATGAATTGGAATGGTACATGTTTGGTCCGATGATTAGTCGTATCCGCGTAGGACAAAAGGCATCTACCCCGGGATTTTCCCGCACCCTCATTCGGCGCCCGGAAGGCTTATACTGGACAGATGGCGGACAGGCCGGAAAAATAGTAGAAATACGCGATTATTTATTTTCCGATATTTGGACGATCTATGAAGATGAAGATTGTGAACCATGGTTGGAGCTTAGAGAGCAGAAAGAGCGGCGCGAACAGGAAATGATCATTAATCAATATGAAGATTTTACAAAAAATGAGTAAAAAGAACATGATATCCTTCTTGTGAAGAAGGTATGCACATCATCGTATAGAATAATATAATTTCAGGACGTAAAAAATGTTAAAACGTATACAAACTTGTAAATCCTACTATGTAACTTTGAGGTGCTTAATATGAGGCATGTGCCCAAAGCTGTCGCCGCCCTGCTAGCGGTCATTGTGATGCTGTTGTCGCTGGGTCACTCCGCCTATGCGGCCAAAATGACCCCGGAAGGGGATTATAAAATACCCTCCTGGGATATGAGATGGGGAGAGGTAGACGAGGATGGCTCTTTAGATGAGGTAAAGAATCCTAGCAAGATCTGGATGCATATTGAAGATGATACACAACTGCTTAGGCAGCCCGGCAATATAGGCTCCGCCTGGATTCGTATTAAGTTACCTTCGCTAAATGATGAAACGCCAGCGATCCTTTTTGAAAATATTTATGGCAGGCATATTACGCTGTATAAGGATGGGACCAATTTTTACGAATCCTACCGTGGGTACAATTATGAGAATAATCGTATTCTGATTCCGCTGAAGCCGGAAGACAGCGGTAAAACATTATACATATGGACGGAAAGCAGTAAGAAAAGACTGGGCATCATCGGTAATGTGATGACCGGTGATTATCGTGATTTGTTGGGGACCTTGGTCAGAATGGATGTTTTAGATATTGTACTGGGCAGTACGTTTATCTTTATCGCCCTGGTGCTGCTGATCTGCTCGTTTTTTCTGTTCCGTCCGAGTATGGCCATGTGGCTGTCTCTAAGTGCGATTGTATTGTCTATTGGTCTGATGATCGTAACGTATTCACCATTCTTGTATACATTCTATCGCGGCTATGGCAAGCTGTACTTACAACTTTTTGATGTGGCACTATTTATTCTGCTGCCCTCATTAGCCTTCTTTTTTGAGCAAAACATCAATTCGATTATACTGATTCGCAAATTCAGAAAGTTGTTAACCGCCTACTCTTTGTTCTGCTTTACCATGATGATTGTGAATTTAGGAGCACAGGAGCGGTTGAACAACATATATTATTTTTTTAGTGTAGTCATTCTGGGTATATTACTCGTCGCCTTAATGATACTGCTGGTATTTGCTTCGGTTCGCATGGCACTTAAGGGTGATCACGAAGCGATCATCTTATCGACAGGCTTTGCATTTTTTGCAGTCATCTCTATCGGGGAACTGAGCTGGTTTTTCATTCTGGACGGACACTACAATATGTTTTTGTGGAAATGGGGCGTGTTCGGTTTTGTACTGGCGTTGATCGCGATTTTGGGCAGAAGACTGGCAGAAAAGCACAAGCAGGTGGTTCGGTATTCCAGAGAACTGGAAATGTTCAATAATGAGCTTCAACGTTCGGAGAAAATGGAGATTATTAGCGATCTGGCTGCATCTGTAGCTCATGAGGTACGTAATCCCCTTCAAGTTACACGTGGATTTCTTCAGTTGATGAGCAAGCAGGAGGATGGTAAGAACAAAGACTATCTACATATCGCTCTGGAGGAGCTGGATCGAGCTTCCGCGATTATTACTGATTTTCTGACCTTTGCCAAGCCAGAATTTGACCAAACCAAAACGTTGACCATATTGGACGAATTCAAGCATATTGAAGGAATCATCAGTCCAATGGCTAATTTGCAAGGTGGAAAAATTTCGCTGGATATTCCCCAGGAAATCAAAGTACGCGGGAATTCCTCCAAGTTCAAGCAGGCGTTCATCAATATCATCAAAAACAGTATTGAAGCGCTGCGAGACCAGGGGCTTATTCATATATGGGCTTATGTGGATAACGGAGAAGCTGTCATTCATATTCGGGATAATGGTGAAGGGATGGATGCTCAGACTTTATCCAGACTAGGTGAGCCTTATTTTTCGAATAAGACAAAAGGCACGGGTTTAGGAATGATGGTGACTTTTCGGATTATTGAAACGATGAATGGAAAAATAACTTTTACAAGTGCAAAAGGGGTGGGAACAGAAGCGACCATCCGCTTCCCCGTAGCCGGATAATATCCGGCTTTTTTGCGTTCGGAGAAAACGGAGGGAAGCTTGCTGAGCCCACCCCTATGAGGTTAAGGAATCTAGATTAAATAAGCATTAACAATCATTCTACCACATTGAGCGAGGTTTCTGGGATGCAGCGAGCACGCCGGAGGGGTCTGGAGGAATTACCAGAAAAAACTGATCAGGCGTTTCTTCTAATGTTTTGATTTGGATATGATCGGGGATCACGACTCCTAACACATCACGAATTGCAGATTTGGGATCAGTCATCAGTTTCTCTCTGAAACTGGCATCCTCCCAAGCTTTTTGAATGACTTGTGTTTGAAGAACTTCAGTAGCCATCAAAAATCACCCTCTCATTCAATTGGTTATATTTACCTAGTCAGTATACCACGAAGGGCTCAGAAAAATCTAGCATTATTTCATATTTTTGGAGAGCCAGTAGTCAAGTCCGCCTCTTCTCAAATGCGAGCGTCCGCCTTCAATTTCTGCCGCCACTTCGCCCAGCTCAGCTGCGATAGAATGTGCAAAGCTATGTAGGCCGTGGATAGAAGGCTCCAGGGTCTCTAACTGTTGGACTGCTTGATCGGCAATGTTCACATAGCTGGCAAGCGCACCGCGTACATAAATCGCTTCCTGAATCTGTTTGGGTCCCAATCCTTCACAGTAAGCCGTCTTTTGCTCGGCACTGATATGGGACAAAAGACAGTTATAGCTATGTTCGACCAAATCTTCTGACCAATCCGCCCAATCATCCGACATTTGAAGCACGAGTAGCGCCAAGTCCGTCATATTTGTAATGTTTTGAATCAGATCAGCACGGCCTGCGAGCAGCAAAGCACCCGTTCCGGCCATTTTTAATGGACTTGCTTTCAGCGCGACCTTATTTTTTTCTCCTTGAAAATATTCCTCTGTTCCTTCGGATATCACACTAACGGCCCATTCATCAACATACGTTCGGGCATATGACCAAAAAGGAGAGGTTGCCGGAAAAAGGTCCCGATATACGCTTAGACACTCGGTATAGAATAGTTGACTTAAAGCGAGTTGCGTTTTACGGTTGTCTGCTGCTGTGTCCATCACATCGTCTTGAATTAAATAGTGAGCCATGACGAACACGTTGCCAAGTGACAGCCTGCGGCATGTTTCGGGGGGCAGTCCTGTGAGTTCTTGCAGCCAAAATGGAAGCAAATAGCATATGTAATTACGCGTGCTGTCTTCCCGCAACGGATTAAAACGCGCCAGATAGTCCAAACCCTCTTGCTGAAAGGGAGCTGGAAACGTGGACGTCCGTTCCTCCGCTTGACGAAATACTTTTTCCAATTCGTCTTTGTATGCAAAATACCATTCCATCGCCATCACCTGCATCTCTTATGAATATTTTTATAGCGACTTCTAGTTGTTACCCGCCATTATACAACAGATTGCAATTTTCAAGATTTTGTTATTTTTACATTGAGAATGTTGTAAAAAGGATATCGACAAAAATCCCGGTTGGGAAGATCCCGCCGGGATTTTGTTTTTTTAAATTAGATGATCTCTAAATAGTCAATATAAGCATCCCATGTCCCATTATCGGCTGTTACAACAAGCTCAATCTCTTGATTTCCGGTTCCATGGCTGACATTGTTTAAAGTATAGACCGCAGGACTGTTCCCGCCGTAGTAGAAGGTACCCTTCGTTTGTCCACCAATTTTCAAGTCAACTTTGGCCATGTTGGAATTATTTGAAGCACCACGGAGTGAAAAACTATGGGTGCCGCTGGTAAAATTCTGTGTGAATTTCACTGAATCATTGTTGGAGTATAAAGCCACTCCGTTGAACGGCGAGCTGATATTTGAAGTATACTGACCGCCTTTGGTCATATTCTCTGCTTCCACTTTTGTGCCTTTGTTTGGCGGCGTTTCGCCGTTTCCGCCATCAGGCGCTACCGCCCGGCCATTGCTTGGTGAGATCATACCAGAGCAAAGGTTACGATTTTTAAGATTCTGTGCAATTTGTGGAATAGCTTGGAGTGTAGTCTGGTACTGATCATGCATCAGGATCACATCGCCGTTTTTAAGTTTGCCCGCAGCAGCTACGATCTGTGCGGTGGAGGCGCCGTTCCAGTCTTGGGAGTCAACGTTCCACAATACTTCGGTAAGACCGTTTTGGGTCTCAATGGATTTGAGGGTTGCGTTGGTCTCGCCATACGGAGGACGGAACAACTTTGGTGCCGTGCCAGTAATGGACTGTATCGTTTGCTGCGTGCGTGTAATTTCCGATGACATCTGCGATGTGCTCAGTTGTGTCATATGCGGATGTGACCATGAATGATTACCGATCCACATGCCTGCTGCTTGCTGGTCACGTACAAGCGAAGGATTATTCTGCGCGTTTTGTCCAAGATTAAAGAGCGTCGCGCGTAAACCGTTTTGCTTCAGAGCACTAAGAAGCGCTTTGGTGTTAGAGGGATTGGGACCATCGTCGAAGGTTAACGCTACATAACCGCTCGAGCAATCAGCCGCAAGCGCTTGGTTGCTCGAGATCACCAGCGAGCCTGTGAATAAAGACAAGGTGATTGACATAATCGCCGTCCATTTTCCTGCTTTAGCTATAAACATGGGTCTACCTCCTAGCTATTTTAATATAGTATGGATGTTCCGATACTCCGAACCGATTCAACTCTTTACTAGATTTGAAATTTTAGTCGATCTCCAAATAGTTAATATAAGCATCCCATGTCCCGTCATCGGCTGTTACAACGAGCTCGATCTCTTGGTTTCTGGTGCCATTATTGCCGCCAATCGTAATTGTATTACTAGTTACATTGGCACTCCGACTGTTTTGGTATCCCTCTACAGTAAGTAAATATTCATACATCTTGTCCATGTCTTCCCACTTTTTGAAGTGCTCGCTGACCGATATGGTTTTGCTCGTGCGTTTGGATGTCCATAAAAATAACCTTATTTTTTTGTTTCATTGGACTTTCTTCCTGTAGCCTCACTATGATGCAGTGCATTCTGTAGTAGCTTGATGAAACATGTCTTTCCAAAAATAAAATTGTAAACGTTTACAATTTTATTTTATCATATTTTCCTTAATATATAACTTGAAAAATTTCAAGTTATATTGTAGAAAGTATAGTTATTCATTCTTGCTCACTCTACAGGATAGGGTTCCCAAGGAGCGCGTGTAGATCGAAGGTTGGGTGTAATTGTGATAGCAATGTTCATAATTTCTTTTTTCCCGTCTTATGGTTACTTAACAGGCGAAAATATGAATAAAAATAGCGGGAAAAGAAAATATTATTTTAAAAAGGATGAAAGAAGGGTCTGCAACATGAAAAAACAATGGAAATTGACCGCTGCTATCCTGTATGGAGGAGTGATGATGTATGGCACTGCGGGTGCAGCTGGAGCTTCCGGGACGGAACCGAGTAATTCGTTGCAAACTCTCACTCCCAACGACTCTATCCAAGGGGCAACCCGCCAATGGAATGCTGAACCACAGGACGAACACGGGCATGTTCACAGACATAGGCACGGCAAAAGGCCTGGCGGCTTGAATCACCATCTCAACGAGAAAGTAGCCAAGCTGCTGGGCATCACTCCTGTCCAGTTAGAGAAAGAGCTGGGACAAGGGAAGTCGTTGGCCGAGGTTGCTAAAAGCAAAGGCATCAAAGAGGAACAGCTCATTGATAAGTTGAAGAATGAAATGACCGTGGACTTGAAACGGCTTGTGAACCGTAAAGGCCCGATTACATTCGATCGTAAGTCCGGCGCTTCGAATGAAGCTCAATTGAAGCGTTAGCCGGGGATACCGTGGTATATCTGCTCTTGAATAAGTCGAGGAGTAGATCGTTTGACAATAAAAAAAGGATGGGGGAAACCCATCCTTAAATTTCCACTTCCTTATCTTGTGCTATGTCATATTTAGTTACTTTACTGGTGTATTTATCTACATAATAGAATCCATAAGTTGCAATGTGATCAGGGAAATCTTCGTAAACTCTTATACAATATTTAGTTCCTTCCAAACCTTCAACCATTAAGTTTAAATTATATTTAACAGCATCCTTTTTTATTTTATCAGAAAGAATATGGAGTGCTTGATTTTCTGTAATCATCTTTTGCTGTTTACCTAAATACAGTTTATTATCAATGAGGCTGATTTGTCTGCTTTCTGCAATCCCAATATCTTTAACAGAGATATACGTGTTTCCGTTGTAAATCAAGCCATCGGCAGTGTTCTTTTTTGTCCCCTCTAAAAATACATCAAACTTTTTCACAACAGCATTTACGCTTGTTCCAGATGCAGCCATTGCGGTTGCACCAGTAATCATCATGCCAATGGTTAAGCCCACTAATAGCCCCTTTAATTTGTCATTCATTTTAATTACCCCTCTTATGTATGCTATTTCCCTCACTATAGTATCCTAAATATCACCATACATAAAGTGATTGTTGTGGGAGAGCAGAAGAGTCAATTATCTTTAAAGAGCTTAAAAAAATCAATGGTTTCTTTTAAATCTTCATCATCAGTATAAATGTTCATCACCTTGCCTATTTCAATTGCAAAGTCCACATACTGATTTGGTTTAGCCGTAATGATATTCTTGTGTATCTCCAGACCCGTTGGATGATTCACAGGATTTTTATAGGAGACACCTGCTATCTCCAGTAGTTCAGTGGCAGAACAAATGGTCGCTATCACTTTATGATCATTATTCAATGTATTAATTAGAGCTAGAAGCTGCTTGTTCGTCTTTAATGGGGTGTTATCTCCGCCAGGTATAATTAGGAGTTGAATATCCTCAGCAGACACTTCATCAAGGGCTACCGAAGGCGTAACTTTAAAATCCTCATAGGAAATTACAGGGTCTTTGGTTACTCCAATCGTAACAATGTCCCCTTTGGTTTTCATAAAATAGGTTGCTAGCATAATCTCAAAACTCACATAACCATCATAAATTAAAACGTGTGATTTCATTTATACACCTACTTCAACATTAGTTTTTAGCTTTGAGTCAATATACCACTTTGATAGGTTTAATTCCATAATTTACAGCAAATATAGGCTTAGAAGTTTAAATAACCAGTCGCACGAAATCAACCAGCGACTGGTTATTTAGCTTTGCTAGAATATGAGTTGAGCGATACCTATAATAGCTTTTTAAGCTGGGAAATACGGCCTTGGGATACGCCGAGCCGTTCAGCGTATTCGCCTTGCTTGGCGTTTGGATGCTCGTGCATGAGTCTTCTTAGCTTCTCAACCAAATGTTGTGAAGACAACCGATGTACACTTTTTTCTTTGCACGCAGGTTCCTTAATAACAGGTACAGGCATTTGACTCACACCTATGTTTCCCTTCAGATCGTTTATGCATTTTTTACATAAAAATGAACCCCTGAAATAGCTTAAATCCTGAACCGAATAGCATAAATGACAGCAGACTCCTATATACTTTCGCATGCTCAATAATCCTGTTTCAACATCCAAATAAAATTCTAAAGATTCACCAGCTTGAATCCCCATAGAGGTTCGCATCTCCTTAGGAATAACAATCCGGCCTAACGTATCCAAGGGACGTGTCATACCTGTATTTTTCAAGTGATCTTCTCCTTCCATTGTCCAACATCCAATGATCTCCTAAAAAAAATATAAAAATCAATAAAGTAAAAGCATTTATGTTTGTTCCAAAAGATGGTATTATCGTGAAAGAAAATCAATAATTATACCATTAGTTTCCAAATTACATTGTTTATTGAAATTGAAATTGAAATTCTATGAAAATGCTGAAAGGGTGGTTTATCCATGGAAATCACACCTACGATACAGGCAGAAATTCAAACTTATCTGAAACGAAAAGGCTTAACGATGACCAAGTTTGGTCACACGATTGATTTGAATGTAGGTACAGTTAGTAGCATTGTGACTGGTAACCGATCTATTTCTGTTCATCAACTGGATAGTATTACTGCGGGAATGAATTTACCACCGGATTATTTTTACGAACGTTATATTGAAGAATGCATTGAAGAATCTCCGCTAAACTGGAAAAAAATAAGCCCTTTCTTATACCGATGCATTGAACTAGGACGACTCGACTGCTTGCAGCGAGTTGTAATTTTGCTATTGGATAACCCTAATTATCCGCCATCGCTCTTTGAAGTTGCCGAAAATGTATACAAAGACGGTTACAACGAAGCAGCGGCATACCTTTACAAAAAGGTGGCTGAAAGTGAGAAGCAGCAGCATTCAGAGCGATTGGCGGTCTGCCAGTATCGTTTGTTCCAAATCAATATTGGACAAGATAGAGCTGTAAATCTTCAAGCTGCCATTGAATTTGCCCCTTTTGTGGATCGTTTAGACGAGATAGAGCAATTAGATGCTTTAAAAGATTTGGCGAACATACATCGTTCATTGAATCATTGGGACACTGTATATGAGTTAGCTCAGGAAATGGGGCGTAGAGCAAAAATACAGTACAAATTGAATCGTGACTGTGACAAACAAAAGAAACCAAGCAGGCCGCTTTTTGTATATATTGCTTACGCAGACCTGTTGTGCGCAGCCGTTTGTCATGCTCAGGGAGATTACGTACAAGGTCTTAAATACATCCAGGCTCACGCCGATTTAAGTTGGGTAAAGGAAAGGGATCCTGAAACACAACATTGGATCGGTTTGTTTCAAGGATGGGGAAAAATCAATACATGTGTAAATCGGCTGATGGCAGGTGATGCTACTGTTTTGCCGGAATACGTAGAGTATATGGAAGGCAAAGATGAAATTTTTGCCGAACTCTTAAATATCGTAGAAGCAGCCAATCGGTATAATATTGATATAGATCATATCCTGAAACACTTTGAGCCTCAAATTGCAACCTATAAGGAACCAATGTCTGCTGATATGTATACTCAGCAAGTCTTGCCTGAGGAAGCTGCGCGGTTTTGGTACAAGTTAGCTAAGTACAACCTAAATAAAGGTAGATATCCATATGGTTTCAAATGTTTAATAGACGCATTGGAAAAATCTGATAAGATAAATAATGCACAGCTCTCTCATACTTGCGCAGGTTTATTTGATCGTTTCAGAGCTTGTGCCGATCCTGAAATACTGGATCAGTACGAAAAATTGTCACAGGAGGTGTGGGAAAAAAATGATCAAAAAGATGGCTTTGCTTTTGGCAATGACTAGCTTATTGTTGGTATTCGCAGTACCAATCCAAGGCTTGCCTCAAGGTCATGGAACGATTTCTACAACTGGAATTATCGGCGGTGCATAATTCGAAAGTTTACCACTGGACCAGCTTACTGCTGGTCTTTTTTTGTATTATTTTGTAATTTTTTGGTTCAAAAAAAGTTCTTAAGTAGTTGGACATCCCTCCTTAAAATTAGATTCAATAGGAGGTATGCAGGTTGAACAGGGATAAAACGGAAACGTTAATTCAACAAATGGAACACGCCAGACAACACTTGCATGATCTTTACGCAGAGTATGGCTTCGGACATGCTTGTGTACTTGAACAGTCTATGCTTTTGGATGAACTGATTAATCAGTACAACCGTATGTATCAGACCAGAAAGCAGCCTCACCATGTTTTGGATCAGATCATTAACAACGACGATGTTATGTTCAGTCCATCCTCCCCTTTCTCTTTATGCAAAACTGTGACTTCTCCCACGTAATGTTTATTATTATTCTATATAATGACTTATTTTAAAATAAAATACATATTCATGTCATAAAATGTTAATCATTTTTTGGGGGACAGCATACTAAGGCAACAAAAAAGCAGAGCTCCATAAGAGAGCCCTGCCAAAGTCCATTGGATTTATAACCCCATGCTGAAACACAGACGCACAAGTTTAGCCAAGCTCCTGCGTGCTTTTGGAAGCGCGCTTAGAGGAAAGGAACTGGAAACGAAACGAATGCCAGTTCAACCGCTGTCTGCCTTTGGAGCCAACAATCCAGTTGCCGCCGGGCAGATGGGCCAAGAGCCAGCTGATGCCCAGAGAAACACTTGCCACGACGACAAACGTAATGAGCGTAGCTGTAAAATGATGATCACCCAGTGCAAGCGGGCGGGTGTAGTAGGATATGAAGGACAGCACGAGCGCATGGGCCAGATATCCTCCGAAGGAATAGCGTCCGATCCAGTTCAGCATACGGCGAAACGGCTCGGATCGCGTATCTTTTTGCAAATGAAGCAGCAGTCCATACAACAAAAGCAACTGCGAGACAATCAGCACGAAGGTGCTTGGTTTCAAATAAGTAGAAATATTGAGATTGATCGTATCACCCGACTGGATCAGCATTGTGTGACCCATAAGCATGAATAGACCAATAAAGACAAATACATTCCACGGTAACGTCTGTTGGGTCAATCCCCGCCAGGTGTCCGTCATATAGGCGCACACTGCGCCCAGCATAAAATAGAAAAAATACATAACAAAGTTATAAGTGCGGTAATCTAACAGAGTCTGCCAAAAGGACGGCAACCCAGTGCTCCATGCAGACATGTCATAGTAGGACCATTGTAACAACAAAGCGTAAGCCGCAGCGGCAATCAGCATAACAGCCAAAACAAGCTGTTTGCGTCTTTTCGTGCTGTAACGGCGTAGAAACGCTTGAACCTGCCCGGCTGCTTTTGAAAATAAAGGAAACAAAATATAAAACTGAAAGATCATCACTACAAACCATAGATGATATCCGCTGACGGGGATGATCATTTCCTCGAACATACCTTTGTAAAAATAAATATTTCCCCACTGCGCCGTTGACCAGTTTTGAGTACATACCCAATAAATAACCGTCCAGCAGAGGAAAGGAACATAAATATCTCGAAACCGCCTGCCAATATAGCGAGGGTAGCCAATCGGTTTGTTACCATTATAAAAAAGCAGCGCCGCAGACAGGAAAACGAACGTCGGTGTGCCAAAACGTGTCAAATGATACAGCATCGCGAGCATCACAGAATCTGGCTGTTGGATGTCGCTGCGATAAATATATTCGCCAATGCAATGCTGAAGCACGACAGCGAGGTAGGCGAGGCCCCGTAGTTCTGTCCACTCCGCGATACGCGGCTTGCTCATCCATATCACTCCTTTTCCTCAAGATACGCACATGTTTTTCCTAGCGCAATTGTAGGTATTGTAACGTAGAAACATTAGTGCAGGATTAACGCCACCTGAAAGTAAGAAGAGTGAAGTAGTTCCAATTTAATATGATTGCGTTTACAATCTAAGTGAAACCAGAATAAATTAAAGTGAATTTATAACTTAAGGATACACACAGGAAGAGGGAGGAAGGATGAAAAAAACGCTGCTGGTATATATGCTGTTGATTGCGGCCTTTGCTCTCTATGTGTTCAGGTATGAACAAACTGGCCCGTTGAATGGTACTTGGGAAGATAAGGGGCTACGAGGCAGCATCGGAGAAACCTATATGATGATTACCTTCCAGTCTGGCTTGGAGTATTGGAAAAGCGGGCTCAAGGGTTTCGAGGATGCAGGAGATGCTTTGGGAGTGACTGTGGAGTATCGGGGAGCTACCCGTTATGATGCACAGGAGCAGACGACCGTTATTGAGCAGGCGATTGCTCGTAAGCCCGCAGGGATTGCCATATCAGCGATTGATCCTCACTCTCTGATTCCGGTAATTAATAAGGCGCTGGATGCGGGCATTCCTGTGGTACTGTTTGATGCCGAAGCGCCGGGGAGTCGGGCGTATTCTTTTTTGGGCACGGATAATTATAAGGCGGGCGTGACCGCTGCGGACAAAATGGCAGAGCTGTTGGGACGAGAAGGTCAAGTCGCTGTTTTGACGCTACCCGGTCAGCAAAATCATGAGGAACGCTTGCGTGGCTTTCGCGATACCATACAGCGGCAGTATCCTGCCATGAAGGTGGTGGAAGTAGCGGATGGCCGCGCAGACGCGATGGTCTCCCGGGATGAGTCGCAAAGGCTGATGAAAGCTTATCCGAAACTGGCGGGCATTTTTGTGACCGAAGCAACGGGAGGAACAGGTGTAGGTGAAGCGGTACTGAGTCAAAAAAACAGCCACCCGCTGAAAATCATTTCTTTTGATACGAATAAAGCGACATTGGATATGATTCGTGGTGGCACAATCTCGGCAACAATTGCCCAGGGAACATGGAATATGGGCTATTGGTCGCTTCAATATCTGTTCCATCTGCATCATCATTTGACGACTCCTGCGCCTTCTTCCACTGGAGACAACACTCCGCTGCCCGTGCGGGTAGACACTGGAATCTCTGTTGTCACCCAGGCGAATGTAGATGATTATTATGCGAAATAAATTTTGGAAGCGTATCCAGCTAGGAGTGCACCACATGATGCCGCGGTTACGCTTGCGCAATATGCCCTTACGTTATCAGCTGATGCTTCTGTTCCTGTTGTTTGGCATTGTACCTTCGCTGGGATTAGGTCTGCTGGTCAATTGGACGGTGGAACGGATTATTGAGCGGCAGGTGGAAGACCATACGATGCAGTTGATTGGCAAGGTAAATGAAGCACTGGACACCAAAATGGAAAATTTGCAGAACATGACGTATCTGATTGCTTTTAACCCCGATATCGGGGAGTTCTGGAAAGGGAAGACGCTGGCTGACGGCCACGCAGGTCATGCGAGTGTAATAACAACGGAAAACCAGGGGGAGCAGACTCAGAACTCGGCGCAAAATCAGGCTCTCAGCTCCAAGCAGGCATTAAGTTCTGTACAGGAGCAGGATACGCTGTATAAAATGAAGCAATTTTTGCAGGGCTATACTACGTTATATCCTGAAATTGCAGGGATTCTGATCGTGAACGAAAAAGGCGACTATATCAGCAACGAAATGTATGCTCGAAGCACGCGTAGCCTGACGGAAGAAGATTGGTACCAACAGGCGGCGCAGCATGCAGGCATATTCACTGTGCTAGGACAGCCGAGCCACCGTAATGTGACCACTCATGTCCGGTACAAGGACAGTGAAATTGTCTCCGTCGTTCGTTCGGTTACGGATTCGGAAACCGGACGCGTGCTAGGCGCGATAATGATTGACCTCAAGCTACGGGCTGTGTCGCAGGCCGCCAGAGATGTAACCTTGGGCAAAAGTGGGTATTTAATGGTGACAGATGCTGAGGGACGCAGCGTGTACAGGCCGGATATGCCTTTGATTGAGCGCATTCCACCGCAATGGTTCGGGGCAGGTGACAGCGGGATGTTTACCCGTGAAGCTGGGGGCAGGGAATTGCTGTTCATGTTCAGGGCTTCCGAATTCACGGGCTGGAGAACAGTGGGGGTATTCCCGGCACGCGAATCTACACTGGAAGTGCGACAAATTCAGTTCTATGTCGTCTGTTTTGTTTTCATTGTATGTCTATTTGGCTTAACGGCATCCTTGCGATTGTCGAGTTCCATTGCGCAGCCAATTTTCCGGCTGATGTCCTATATGCGGACGGCAGAGACAGGGGATCTTACAGTTCGCCAATGGAGTGACCGTGGGGATGAAGTCGGAATGCTGGGGCGGAGCTTTAACCGGATGCTGGAGCAAATTCGCCGTCTCATGTCACTTAGCGAACTGAGAGAACGGCAAAAACGGGATGCCGAGCTACGCAGCCTTCAGGAGCATATTAAGCCCCATTTTCTATACAATACGCTAGATACGATTCATTGGATGGCCCGAAGAAATGGAGTAGACGACGTATCTGACATGGTAGGAGCGCTATCGAGATTGTTTCGTCTCGGGCTGAGCAAGGGGGATGACTTTATTCCGCTGCGCTCCGAGATTGAGCATATATCTAGCTATATGCAAATCCAGCAAACCCGCTATCGTGACCGACTTCGCTGGGAGTTGAATGTACCCGACGAGCTAAAGGATCTGTTCGTGTTGAAGTTGATGCTTCAGCCTGTAGTGGAAAATGCGATTTATCACGGCATCAAGGCCAGACGTGGCCCAGGCACGATTTGGATAGAAGCTAAAGCTGAAGGCGACAAGCTGCTGCTGACGGTGCGTGATGATGGCGCAGGGATGGCGGCAGAAAGGCTGCGTGAGCTGCGTGAATTGCTGGAAATACCGCTGGAGGCGATGGAAGGACAGCAGAAGCAAAGTGGGGCTAGTACAAATGGTAGAAGCTACGGCATGCTGAATGTACAAGCGCGTATCCGGCTATCTTTTGGTGAGGAATATGGAATTGTACTGGATAGTAAAGAAGGAGCAGGCACCTGCGTGACGATCATTCATCCGCTGCTGCTGGATATGGCGCAACTGAAGAAGCCGCATGAAAAAGGAGAGGGTCAGGATGACGAAATCAAAGGGCAGAGACAACTCAACGACGGTGAGTCTGATTGACCAGGCCATAACGGAAGTGATAACAGGGACAGCACAGCGTTACCAAGTATTGATCGCAGATGATGAGCCGATCATCCGAGAGGGGATACGGGATTGCATAGACTGGGCGGCACTCGGCATGGAGGTTGCAGCTGAGGCGGAGGATGGTGAAGAAGCGCTGGAGCTGGTGGGTCAGCTTCGCATAGATATCATGCTGGTCGATATGAATATGCCGTTCATGGACGGGATTGAACTGATTCGTCGGCTGCGGGAAGTACGTCCGGAGTGCCGCTGTCTAATCATTTCCGGGCATGATGAATTTGCTTATGCGCAGGAGGCAGTCCGACTTGGCGTAGAGGATTATATCTTGAAGCCGGTAGATGCTGAGCAGCTTCACGCTGCGCTGTCACGGCTCGGTCAGCGGCTCGAGGAAGAGCGTAAGCGTGCCGCCTATGTAGAACAAGCTGCCGGGCAGATTGAGCGGAATATTCCGTTGTTGCGCCAGCGGTTTTGCCTGGAATGGCTGGAAGGGCAACATACGGGCATAGATGTCATGGAGCAGTTGGCGTTTTTACGGCTTCCATCGCGGCCGCCTGCTCAGATCGGTGTCGTACGGTGGCCAGCGGCAGAGGCCCGGCAGACGATTATGCGCGAGAATGACCGACAGTTGTTTCTTTTTGCCGCTGAAAATATTATTGGCGAACTGCTGGAGGACCTGCCACATGTGTTGTTCCGCGATGCGAACGGGCTGATCGGCATATGCCTGTGGCAGGAGGCACCCGAGACGATTGGCGCTTCCATAGAGCAGGCGATTGGACGCTACCTGAATATAGCGGTTCATACGCATGTGGAATCCAACGCGGGTGGGCTGGAAGGCGCAATGGATGCGTACCGGATGTGTCGGGATCGGGTGTATGGCGAATCGCAGCTGTCTCCCATCGTACGCCGTGCTCGGCAGCTTATTCAGGAAGGCTACGCCGATCGGGAGTTGACGCTGGAAGCCCTTGCCTCGCGGCTACAGGTATCCGCCGTATATCTCAGCCGTGTGCTGAAAAAGGAGCTCAACGACAGTTTCGTGACCCTCGTCACGCGTGCCCGTATCCGTAAAGCAGTGCAGCTACTGGATTCCACGACGTTGTCTATCTATGATATAGCAGAACGTACGGGTTACGACAGTCAGCACTATTTTAGCACCGCTTTTAAAAAGACCATGGGTGTGTCCCCTGTGCAGTACCGTAAAGGCGGGGGAATTCAGGAAAATTCGCTGGAGTAGGAATGATTGGCATGTGGAATTGTCCTACACTGTTCTATGATGATAAATGCTAAAAAAATGTGTGTGTAATCACACCTACGCATTCAGGGGTTTGTTACGCTGGGGATAACGAACAAATATCTATAAATATTTGGAGGAAAACGATATGTTTTGTTATCAGTGTGAACAGACGCCGAGTGGCGGGTGTAAAGTAGTTGGGGTGTGCGGGAAAGATGAGACGATAGCGAGCTTGCAGGATACGATGATTTTTGCATTAAAAGGGATTGCTGCCTATGCGACACATGCTCGCCAGTTGGGCTATACCGATCCTGAGGTAGATCGCATCACGCATGAAGCGTTATATATGACCTTAACCAATTCTAACTTTAATGTACAAGAGCATTTGGAAATGGCGATGAAGGTCGGAAATGCGGCTGTACGGATCATGGATGTGCTGGATCGTGCGCATACGGATCGTTTTGGCATTCCGCAGCCGATTACGGTCAGCCAAAATAAAATCGAAGGCCAATGCATCGTCGTGACCGGACATAATCTGTATGCGCTGGAGGAATTGCTGCGGCAGACAGAGGGCAAGGGCATTAATATCTATACTCACTCGGAAATGCTGCCTGCTCACGGTTATCCGGCATTGAAGAAATATGCACATCTCAAAGGGAATATCGGTAAAGCCTGGTACGATCAGCGTAGACTGTTCGAAGAGTTCCCGGGCGCAATTCTGGCTACGACGAACTGTGTTATGCCGATTAAAGGCACGTATGCAGACCGCTTCTTCTCTTATGAAGTAGCCGGGCTGGAGGGAGTAGCCAAGATCATGGACGACGACTTTTCACCATTGATCGAGCGCGCGTTGGCTCTGCCAGCCGCAGATGTAGATTCAGAGCAGGTGCTTACAACGGGATATCATCATGAGACAGTTATCGGGCTGGCTCCTGAGATTATTCAGGCCGTTAAAGACGGACATATCCGCCGTTTCTTCGTCATCGCAGGCTGCGACGCACCAGGCAAAGGCGGCAACTATTATCGCGAGCTGGCTACATCCTTGCCGAACGATACGGTCATTCTGACCACATCCTGTGGTAAATTCCGCTTCAATGACGTGGATTATGGAACCGTTGGAGATACAGGAATTCCGCGTTATATTGATTTGGGGCAATGCAACAATTCGGGTTCTACTGTGAAAATCGCTCTGGCATTAGCGGATGCATTCGGTTGTACGGTGAACGAGCTGCCTGTCAGCATTGTGTTGTCCTGGTTTGAGCAAAAAGCCGTTGCCATCCTGCTGGGCTTGTTCAGCCTTGGCATCCAGGATATTCGCATTGGGCCGAAGCCGCCTGAGTTTATTTCTTCTGGCGTGCTGGATGTACTAGTGGAGATGTTTGGCTTGAAGCTAATTACGACCGCAGAGGAAGATATGAAAGCGATGTTGGCATTGTCGTAAGAGGTTGGTGGGGAACTGCAAAGCGCAGTTCCTTTTTTGTTTCATCGTTCATCGATTCTTATAAAGATGTCCGTAAGAATCTTTAATGCCAGTTCAGTATCTTTGGATTCACGAGTTCTAAGGAGAGTTAAAATGGTTTTTATACTTGAATGTTCTTCGGTAAGCTCATCATTGTCCTTCACATATGTAAGCAACTGATAGACGCCCACGTTCAATGCCTTCGCTATTTTCTCCAGATTTTTCAAAGATATATTTCTCTCCGCTCGCTCAATAAATCCAATATAACTCGAATTGAATCCTGCTTTTTCGGCTAAAGCTTCTTGGGAAAGCCCTTTAGACTTTCGAATATCTCGAATACGTGTACCGACTAATTCCAAAAGTTCTGACATGAATACACCTCTCTATAGTAAGGGTTCTACAAAATCGATTCCAATCGCTCCAAAGTGCAATATATAGACGAACTAGATCATCACGACCTATATATTATTATTGGAAGTCGCTTGTTGGATTTTGCAAAATCCTCTAGTTAGAAGTGTAGAGAAAGAGTTACATCTAATTAATAAGTGTTAGTAAGTAAATTGAATTAAAAACTACTATATAGTAATATTTATTAGGAAGCTTGTCCGGTAGCTAGAAAATTATACATCTTGATGGTTACATATTTGTGCTACGTTGCTCACATCTGTTTCAGGATTTTGCAAAACCCTTATTTATGAAATTTTAATTCAGGAGTTGATTCCCCATGAAACATTACTCCTTAAGTCCCCAACTACATAATGGTTCTGATTTCAAATTGCCTAAGTACAGCGACACCTACATATTCAATTGCATGATGGATTTTCAAAAGCTTGCCGAATACCAGATCAAGCTTGCACAGATGATGCGCGACCATCATCAGTTTCAAAACTGCCTCATTCTTTGTGATCGAGCGATGTTTTCTATGGCTAAGGCCATGTATGTTCATCGAAACCAAATCATTCCATCGTACATTCGATCCATGACTGACCTATTCCCTTTAATTCACACAGATGCTGAGCCCAATTTAGATATGGTGCTGTTTATCGGTACGGTACATTATCTGGTTTCGGGAGAGGATGAAGCATCCGAGGAGACGATGAGACAGGAGGAAGTAGACAAGTTGCTTTATAAAACGGACTCTATTCTAGAGTCTCTGTCACAGCGGATCGTAGCTGATCCGTCTAAGCGGTATCCGTCTATTTATAAAGAAAATTCGTTCAATGAATCGGTAGATCTTTTATCAATAATACCTGGTTCTTTTTGAGCTAATGATATAATGAGGAAAAGGAAGATGTTGGATGAAGATTGCGCTTCCACATATCAGAAAGGGTGTTATTTCATATGCCTACATACAACAAACTGGTGCGGGATCGGATTCCGCACCTCATTATGTCTCAGGGCAAGGAATGTCGGACACGTATCTTGGAACCAGAGGAGTATAAGCAGGAACTGCGAACGAAGCTTCGTGAAGAAGCCGAGGAATATTTTGAAGCGAATAAAGGTCAGGAAGCGCTGGAAGAACTGGCGGATATGCTGGAAGTCATCCGAGCACTCGTAGAAGTACATGGAGCGAGTGTACTGGAGCTGGACAAGCTGCGGGTGGACAAAGCCGAGGCCCGAGGCGGATTCCAGGAGCGGGTGTTCCTAATTGATGTGGATGAAGCTTAATGTCAGGTGGTACACATGGAATAAACCTATTTTCTTATATATTATGTATAGTTAACGTTTGATGATTCTTACGTACATGTCATTGATGGGATGCCCGTGTAAATCAATTATTCAAAAAAGCTTCTGTTTAGTAAACTGTACCCTGTAGAGTAGACACTTCAAAAAAGTCTCTCTATGGGGTATTTTTTATGTATACCGTGAAAAAGACAGGGATGGGGATACAGATGAGTAAAAAAATGTTCACAGCAGAAGAAATAAAACAGCTTTCCGCAAACCCATATGTGAAATCTGTATCTTCTAAAGGGATTACGTATACCGAAGAGTTTAAACAGCTCTTTATCGCATCTAATCAACAAGGCAAACTGCCAAGAGATATTTTCGAAGACTGCGGATTTGACGTCCAGATCGTCGGCATGAAGCGGATTGGATCTTCTGGGAAAAGGTGGAGAGCCTCTTACAGGGAACAGGGTACCCTGGGTTTACAAGATACGAGAGGTAAGTATTCGGGGAGACCACTGCAACGAGAGCTCACCTTGGAAGAAAAGAATGCACGACTTGAAGCACAAATTCATCTCTTGAAGGCAGAAAACGAACTGTTAAAAAAGATTCGTCTGGCAGAAGGGAGGCTGGGAAACAGGGGATAGAACTGGCGCCTTGCCATAAATATATCCTAATTCAAGATGTAATTCAGAAATACAAGCTGAAGCGGATGGTAGGCTATCTATGTAAGACTGCAGCCGTCTCCAAGAGCGGCTATTATGGCTACTGGTCCTCTACATCCATCAATCTGCGCGATCAAAAAGAACAACACGATGAAGCGGTTAAATATACGATAACCCAGGCATTCCACTTCAAAAAAACGTAAGCGAGGAGCTCGTTCCATCAAGATGATTCTAGAGGGACAATTTCAGGTGGTTTACAATCTGAAAAGAATACGGAGGATCATGAAAAAATATGGCATGGTCTGTCCTTTCCGAAGAGCCAATCCATACAAGCGAATGATGAAGGCGACTCAGGAACATCGGACCCTACCTAACTTGTTGAAGCGCAACTTTAAACAGGAAGTGCCCGGTAAAGTGTTGCTCACCGATATTACCTACTTAGTCTATGGGAAAGGTCAACGAGCATATTTATCCACGATTAAGGATGGTTCTACAAACGAAATTCTAGCTTACCATGTGTCTGAGCGAATCACCATGGATCTGGCGATGGAAACGTTGCTCAAATTAAAGAAGAATCGAAGTTTTAAGAAGACTTCAGAAGCTTTGATTCATTCCGATCAAGGGACTCACTACACGCATCCGGATTTTCAAAAGATGGTGAACCACATGGGGTTCAAACAATCCATGTCCAGGCGAGGAAACTGCTGGGATAACGCCCCACAAGAATCATTCTTTGGTCATTTAAAAGATGAGGTATCCCTAAAAACATGTACCACCCTGGACGAAGTTAAACGAGAAATCAAGTCGTATATGACCTACTACAACCATTACAGATATCAATGGAACTTAAAAAGGATGACCCCTGTACAATACAGAGATCATCTCCTTCAAGCAAACTAGTCTTTTTTAGAATAGTCCTTTACATAGGGTACAGTTTATAGAAGGCAGGGATTTTTTTGTTTTTAACTATAGTTATCAGTCGTAATATTCTTCCATTTGATGATACAATATAAACATGATTCAAAAGGACTATTTCAAATACGGTGATTCATTTAACTTATTATATTCCTTGTTTTCACGAAATTCGTAAATAATACGTTAGCAGAAATTAACCTAGGAGGACTTCAAATGAGATTAAAAATGAATTTACTTGAGAATGCATACGATTTTTTAAATTCTTCACTTTCTTACTACAGTTATGCTGAAGAAGATTTTAGAGCGTGGAAAATTGCTTTTATAAATATTGTACAGTCAATTGAGTTGATGACTAAAGAGAAACTTAGACGTTCAAATAAGTTTCTGATTTATGAAAATATTGATAATCCTAAAAATACTATTTCATTTTCATTGGCATTAGATAGAATGATTAACATTCTTGAGCTACCTCTTGAAAAGAATGACGTTCAAAAAATCAAAAAGGCTATAGCATTAAGAAACCAAATGATGCACTTTGAAGTAGATTTACCTGTTCAAGAACTAAAATCAAAGTATTCAGTGTTATTTGAGTTTGCAACTTCATTTCATTACAGATTTCTGGATGGTGAATTACATAATTTCATTGATGAAGGATTATGGGAAGAAGAAGCTGAATTGATGGCCTTCTTCAAACAAGATTTTTTTATTTATAACTCTGAAGAGGTACATCGCTTATTCCCAAAAGATTTTATAGAATCAAAATATATTGAAGAATATGTGATAAAAGGCGAAGCGTATCCTCGAATTAGATACGGTGAAGAGAAGTATGAACGAGGATTAAGACATACTAGGGAAACTTGTGCTGATTGTATGGTTAAACAAGGTGAATTTCATGTGCTCGGATGTGACTGGGAGCAATGTCCAAAATGTTTTGGACAAGCAATTGGATGTGGTTGCAATTCTGAGGAAGAAGAGATGGTATTATGATTCTATAGAAGGGGTTACATCTGATAACATTATATTCACGCGTCGGGCATGCGCCCTCGTTCCGGCAGAGGGATTTCAGGGAAGCAGAGGCAGCCGGACACATCCGACTACGTCGGACGTCGTGAGTACGGGAACGTTATAGGAAATGGGCTGTAAATAATATATAAAGGGCGATAACAAAGAATGAAGAAAAAGATTGCAATTATGTTAGGGGAATTTTTAACTAATTTTATGAAGGTAATAATACATTTACCGGGGTTCCAAGTAACAATAACAAATGAAGTATATCAATCAATAATGAAAGAACTACACGGATCAAGAATCGAAATAGAAAAAAAGATTCGGAAGGCATACGAATCGTTACATGAAACTTCAAATTTACTTTTTGAATTGGAGGATACTTTGAAAGAACGAACCGAAAAATTGAATTACCTTAGAACTGAATACGAGAGATATAACAAATTAACTGAAATAGAACATAGTAAGGCCGTACCTCTTATCAATCATATGGACACTATCTTAGAAAGAGGAAAGAAAACGGAAAGGTGGTTCAACTTCTTTCTGGGTTTAGCTGCTGGTGTTATTACTACACTATTGGGGATCATTTTTGGGCCATATATCACGAACGTATTTATTAAGTAATTCGATGAAGTCAGCCACATCCTATAACATAATATTCAAGCTGCGGCTCCTTACGGAGCCTTGGTCTGCGGGATGAATTTCGAAGAGGAATTTCAGCAGACAACCCTTCGGGGTTCATGAATACAGGAACGTTATACGTATCCCTTGTTCTTACTTTAATTCGTTTAAGGAGACGATAGGATTGTCATATCTAAAATTACAAACATATTCTTATAGATTCGCCGAGGAAGTACTTAATAGTAATTTGAGTTTGAAGAAAGAAATAGAAGAAATCTTACAAAGTGATTTTGATGAATTGTATTTATCCAGACCAGGATTTAATAGATTATTAGAAGTGAGATTCAAAGAAAGAATGTGGATTTCCCAACCACCACTATTTGAAGAAGCAGGAGATCCAGCAACCAAAATGGATTTTCTAAAGAATCGACTGGGGGTTGAAGTCCAATTTGGACATGCTTCTTTTATTGGAATAGATTTATTGAAATTTCAAGTTGCTTCGTATTCGGGGTTAAATAAAATTGATATAGGAATTTATATAGTTACAACAAAGCATTTCCAGAGAACAATGAAGAATCTCTACAATCATAATTGGGATGGATCTCTATCATTTGAGAAGGTGGTTAAATATCTTCCTCACTATAAGAGCGCAATACAAGTACCTATTTATGTTATAGGTATAGACGCTTAAAAACGGAAGAGTAAACATGGACTATAACGAGATGACAGGGGCTACGTATAACATAATTTTCAAGCTTCGACTCCTTACGGAGCCTTGGTCTGCGAGATGGGTTTCGAAGAGGAATTTCAGCAGACACACCTGGCATCGTGAATACAAGAACGTTATACGCAACACACTAAAAAAATTATTGAGGAGATATCATATATGACTAAGAAGCCACAACTTATTCTACCACCAAATATCCCGAATTTATTTGGTCCAATGGGGGAATCTGTTTTCTCTCATCCATTATGGTGGTTGTTTAGATGAAGAAAAAAAGAAAGAAATATCTTCAAAAAACTTAGAAGCATTAGTACATATAATTCCTTTAAAGGATGACAGACTTTTATTATTAACTGGCGCACTTATCATTGAGAACTCTATTGATAACTATCTTTCAGATTTTATGTCTGGATATAATGCATTAAAAGAAAACAGAGATTTCTCGCTTTCAATGAAAATTGGATTAGCTAAAGCATTGGCTCTGTGTCCATCAAAGATTTTTAACTATTGCAATATAATACGGTTAATGAGGAATGATTTTGCTCACAACTTACAGGCAAAGGAAATTGAAGGATTACCAGACAGACATAAACAAACACTTTATCAATATTTACTAGAACTTTATCCTGCTTATGATGAGCAGACTGTTTTGTATGAGTAAGTTTTTGACTAGTATCCGAAACTGTGTTTGCGCTTGAAATGTATCGAACAGCTATTCAAAAACTAAATCAAATGATAAGAAGTGCTGATATTGAGGAGATAATGAAAGATTTTTTTGAATTTTCGCAAGAATCTCGTTGAAGTAGTGTACTACGTATAACAAAATATTCGCACTGCGGGCCATATGGTCCTTGATTTGTCCGAGGCACTTTCAAAGAAGAATAATCAGACAGATACATCCATCCATTCCCCTAAGAAAAGAGCTATCTAAAGGGAACCGACGTCGCGAATACCAAAACGATATGAGAAATGACCAGAATAATTAAAAAGGAGCTTTCAATGAATTCAGCAATTGATCCTGTCAGTGGTAAACTTTATGAAGTAGAAGTTTGGTTGAAGAACTGTGGTAATCGAAGAGAAGGAATTTGTCAAGTATGTGGAGATAACGTCTATCTCCGTGCAGACAAATCTGAAGATAGAAGAACACACTTTGCACATAAAAAAGGCTCACCATGTCCTACCATTGTTGAAAATCATAGACCATTTGAACAGTTAAATGCTAGTGATACTGATTTAGAGAATGCGAAAATTGTTAAATTGTTAATTAATTCATACTCATATTTATTGTATGAGAAATGTAAAAGAATGTCTGAAAGTTTAACTGTTAAAGAATTCAGAGAATTGATTGAGTTTGCAAATACAAAAGGAGTTTGGAATTATAAAGGACTGACATTTACATATGTTCCTTATATTCTCCTAACCTGTAGAGAGAAGTTTTCAAAAAAAGATAGTGAATTTAGGAAAAGGGACTTTTATTTCGTTTTTGATCCCAATGTGAAAAATGTTGATGAACTATGGAACGACACTAAAAGAAAGAAACAAAAGTTGTGGAAGATATATCTTAGTAATGACAACAGCATTGTAGAATATTTAATTGATGATTCTCTAGAACCTGAATGGTTTGCATTTACAAAAGAGTTTATATCTAAGAAGCTGACTTGAGTTATTCAAGGATGCTGGTCACATCTCATAACATCATATCCACACGGCGGGCATACGCCCTTGGTCCGGCAGAGGGATTTCTGGGGAGGGGCAGCCGGACACACCCAGCATGTGCTGGGCGTCGTGAATATAGGAGTGTTATACGAAACCTAAAATTTACAAAAAAACTAATATTTAAAAGTGTTTTATTACTCTGATAAATTGAATCGAAAAGTTCAGTGTTTTGAACATTAAAGGAGAATGTATTAGATGCAAGAGTTGACAATAGAGCATTTAGCATATTTGTTGAAAGAAGCAAAGGAAAACCATAAACCTCAACCTATATTCTTTTTAGGTGCTGGAGCATCGCGTTCTGGTAACATACCGCTAACACAAGAAATTATTAATGATATATTGAATAAACATCCAAATAGTCCTTTTATTAAAGGTTTAGACGAAGAACAAAGAACATATGCAAGCTTGATGAATTGTCTCACGCCACACGAACGAAATGAACTATTGAAAGGATACATTGATAAGGCGAAAATTAATGTAACACATATATATTTGGCCCAATTATTACAAGAAGGTTTTATAGATTATATACTAACTGTAAACTTTGATAATCTGATGTTGAGAGCGTTAGCAATGTTTAATATATTTCCTTCAACATACGATATGGCGATTCTGAAAGATCTAACAACGACAACATTTAAAGAAAAATCAGTAGTTTATCTTCATGGGCAAAGTCATGGGCTATGGTTACTCAATACGCCTGAGGAAATGAGTAAAGTAAAAACTATAATTCCTCGTATTTTTGATAGTATTAAAAATGAAAGGCCTTGGATTTTTATCGGTTATAGCGGTGAAGATCCAGTTTTTGAGCATATAAAAAAGTTAGGAAGGTTTGACAATAGTCTGTATTGGATTACATATAATGACGAGAGTCCAAAACCTCAGGTAGAGAAATTTATTTCCGATCCGCATATTAATGCTTTCTTAATAAAGGGCTACGACTCTGATTCATTTATGTTGAAACTCAACAGTGAATTGGGATTAGATCAACCACGTATTGTGGATAAACCGTTTACTGCTTTACAGGAAATGCTTCAAGAGATTGTTGATATTGATGAAAAAGAGCATTTTCAAGGGGTTAAAGAACGTTTAGAAATTGCAAAAAGACAAGTGTCAGAAGCCATACAAAAGTATGAATTGGGGGACGTTATTAGAGATTCAAACTTAATAGAGCTTGAAATAGATAAATTGAAAAAAGAAATAATTAATTTGATGATTGATAAAGATTATGACAAAGAAAAAATATCGAGTATAGAAGAGAAAGTTAAAAAAACTAATGATAATACACTTCATGACTTAATATCAGGATTATATAACAACTGGGGGATTGCTTTAAGGAATTTGGCAAAGAGCAAGGAAGGAGAAGAAGGAGAAAAACTGTATCAGCAAGCCTTTGAGAAATACGAAAAGGCCGTTGAAATCAAACCGGACAAGCACGAAGCGTATTACAACTGGGGGATTGCTTTAAGGAATTTGGCAGAGAGCAAGGAAGGAGAAGAAGGAGAAAAACTGTATCAGCAAGCCTTTGAGAAATACGAAAAGGCCGTTGAAATCAAACCGGACAAGCACGAAGCGTATTACAACTGGGGGATTGCTTTAAGGAATTTGGCAGAGAGCAAGGAAGGAGAAGAAGGAGAAAAACTGTATCAGCAAGCCTTTGAGAAATACGAAAAGGCCGTTGAAATCAAACCGGACAAGCACGAAGCGTATTACAACTGGGGGATTGCTTTAAGGAATTTGGCAGAGAGCAAGGAAGGAGAAGAAGGAGAAAAACTGTATCAGCAAGCCTTTGAGAAATACGAAAAGGCCGTTGAAATCAAACCGGACAAGCACGAAGCGTATTACAACTGGGGGATTGCTTTAAGGAATTTGGCAGAGAGCAAGGAAGGAGAAGAAGGAGAAAAACTGTATCAGCAAGCCTTTGAGAAATACGAAAAGGCCGTTGAAATCAAACCGGACAAGCACGAAGCGTATAATAACTGGGGGTATGCTTTAGGGGATTTGGCGAAGAGCAAGAAAGGGGAAGAAGGAGAAAAACTGTATCAGCAAGCCTTTGAAAAATACGAAAAGGCCGTTGAAATCAAACCGGACAAGCACATAGCGTATAACAACTGGAGGATTGACTTAGAGAATTTAGCTAAAAGGAAGGAAGGTGAAGAAGCAGACCGGTTGTATCAGCAAGCAATGCAATTGAAAGAGAGAGTGAAAAATAAGTGAAGAGGATAATTGAAATATATGGTAGAAAAAAGGGCTGCGTATAACATGATATTCAAGCTGCGGCTCCTGATGTAGTCTTGGTCTGCTGAATGGATTTCGAAGGAGAATTTCAGCAGACAACCCCTTCGGGGTTCATGAATACAGAAACGTTATACGACAGAATTAAAATGAAGAAGAGCCAGAAGGCTCTCAGTCTAAAGATATATGTAATTCGTTATGCAGGTGAAGAGCGTCCTTAAAACCTTGCAAATAAATTTCACGTTCTAAAATAGCTTGAACAGAAAGCTCAGCATCATCGTAAAGAAATAGGGTCTTCTGTATATTTTCCGGCACTCCTTCATGTAACTGCTTGAAATAGAGATTCCGTTCGGATGAGAACTGGTTGTAGCTGGAGTTGTGTTTCATAAGCTTGCCATATAAAGATTCAATTCGAGTGTGAATCAGTGAATCAAGTAAAACTTCTAAAGAATTATGCATTTTGGACACCATCCCATGTATTTGATTTTATGAATAAAAGTTCAACTTATTAAATGTAATTTTATCATATCAAAAAATCAAGTCAATACATGTTGAAGATGTTTTTGAAAAAGAAAATATACTTTCATATAATTAAAGGAAAATTCACTTCATGTGTGAAAGGAATATCAGATGATTAGTTACAAACCTTTTCAAAAATTATTGATCGATAGGGAAATTAAGAAGCAAGACTTACTTAAAATGACGGGGATTTCGTCTGCTACAATGGCGAAGCTCAATACGAATGAATATGTGTCATTAGAAGTAATTGATAAATTATGTACGGCTTTAGGTTGTCAGCCAGGAGATTTATTGGAACACATAGCAGAGCAATGACAGATCAAGATCAAGGAAGAATTTTAGTTGATCGAAGAAGTGATTCCGTCGTATAACAAAAATATTCAAGCTGCGGCTCCGTTGGAGCCTGGGTCTGCTATATAGTCTTTTTATCTAATAGGATTAGCTGGCGTTTATTGACCCACACGTACATGTCATTGATGAATTGTCAATAAAAGTGTGAACTCTTTAGATAGCCAATTTAATGATTCAACAAATTGAGACTTTGCCAATCGTAAGAAAGGCTAAGTCTTTTTTCGTTTTCAAAATAAATGAGTGATCTCCTGATAATCTTCATTTCCCTCAAATCCAAATACCCTGCCCCCCCACACACAAAGGTTAAAATTTTATAAAAAAAGTTCAAAACCAGCAAAGACCTTTCCCGGCCTGGAATGATACCATGTGTTTGCACATAAAAAAAGGAGAGGCACTCATTGCCTCACTTATGTAAGCGCTATCTCATTTCAACTCTAATTAGCACTGACCTGAGGATTTTGCAAAATCCTTACCTTCAAATTGACCTGCATTACATGAGGAAAGGGGAACTTCATATGAAAAAAGGAGCTGTTGTCGCTTGGCTTCTGGTTTTGGCCCTGATGCTTTCGGCCTGCAATCTGGCGGAGAGTGGAACGGGCAGCAAGGAAAAAGGCTATGTGGGCATTTCCATGCCGACCAAATCGTCCGAGCGTTGGGTAGGGGACGGAGAAAATATGGTTCGGTTGTTTCAGGAGCAAGGCTATAAAACGGATTTACAGTACGCCGAGGACGTAGTGGAAAATCAAATCTCCCAAATCGAAAATATGATCACCAAGGGCGTCAATGTTATGGTGATCGCTTCGGTCGACGGAAACACGCTGACGGATGTGATTCAGAAGGCACACGACCGAGGGATTCAGGTCATTTCTTATGACCGTCTGATTCGCAACACACCGTATCTGACGTATTATGCGACCTTCGATAACTTCAAGGTGGGCGTGCTACAGGCGGCGTATATTGAGAAAAAGCTGGGACTCAAGGAAGGCAAAGGCCCTTTCAATATCGAGCTGTTCGGTGGTTCACCGGATGACAATAACGCTTATTTCTTCTTTAATGGTGCGATGTCCGTACTGAAACCGTACATTGATTCCGGTAAGCTGGTCGTACGCAGCAAGCAGATGACGATGGCACAGATCGCTACACTGCGATGGGATGGAGCATTAGCGCAGTCGCGGATGGATAATCTGCTGAGTGCCTACTATTCAGGGGCCAATCTGGACGCGGTACTATCCCCGTATGACGGAATTAGTATCGGTATCATTTCATCCTTGAAAGGGGTCGGATATGGATCAGCGAACAAGCCGCTGCCGATCATTACGGGGCAGGATGCGGAGCTGGCTTCCATCAAGTCCATTGTGGCTGGGGAGCAGACGCAAACTATATTTAAGGATACCCGCAAGTTGGCTGAGCAAACGGTCGTGATGGCCAACAGCATTTTACAGGGCAAACAAGCGGAAGTGAATGACACCAAATCCTATAACAACGGTAAAAAAGTCATTCCTGCTTACTTGCTTGATCCGATCTCGGTAGATCGAACGAATGTGGAGAAGGATATTGTCGGCAGTCACTATTACACCAAAGAGCAAATTGGACTGAAATAAGAGTAGGAATCCAACCGAAAGGAGCGTATCCCATGACTGGAATCATTTTGGAAATGAAGGGAATTACCAAAACCTTTCCCGGCGTGAAGGCATTGGAAAATGTAAATCTCAAGGTCAAGGAAGGCGAAATCCATTCCCTGTGCGGTGAGAACGGTGCGGGTAAATCGACGCTGATGAAGGTACTAAGCGGTGTATATCCGCATGGAACCTATGAAGGGGATATTGTTTTCCAGGGCAAAACGTGTGAGTTCAAGGATATCAAGCAGAGCGAGGAACTAGGCATTGTCATTATCCATCAGGAGCTGGCGCTGATCCCGTACCTCTCGATTGCGGAAAATATTTATCTGGGCAACGAACGCGCCAGTGGCGGCGTGATTGATTGGAAAGAGACTTTTGTAGGGACACGCGATCTGCTGTCCAAGGTCGGTTTGAGTGAAAATCCCAATACATTGGTTACGAACATTGGGGTCGGGAAGCAACAACTGGTTGAAATTGCGAAAGCGCTCTCTAAAAAGGTAAAGCTGCTTATTCTGGATGAACCAACAGCGGCATTGAATGAGGATGATAGTGAAAATCTGCTTAATTTGATGCTGGAATTTAAAAGACAGGGCATTTCCTGCATCCTGATCTCCCACAAGCTGAATGAGGTCGCGAAGGTGTCAGATTCGATCACGATTTTGCGGGACGGAAAGACGATTGAGACACTGGATATGAAGAAGGATGAGGTTACGGAGGATCGGATCATTAGCGGGATGGTTGGACGTGATCTGACCAGCCGTTATCCAGAGCGTCATGCCGAGATTGGCAAAGTCGTTCTGGAAGTGAAGGATTGGACGGTGTATCACGAGCATCATGCAGACCGTAAGGTGCTGGATCAGGTGAATTTGAACATCCGTCGCGGTGAAATTGTCGGTATTGCCGGACTGATGGGAGCGGGACGGACAGAGCTGGCGATGAGCATTTTTGGCAAGTCGTATGGACGTAACATCTCTGGTCAGCTGATTAAAGACGGCAAGCCGATCCAGAACAACACGGTTACGGACGCGATCAACAACGGCTTTGCCTATGTGACAGAGGATCGCAAGGAGTATGGCCTCATTCTGATGGATGATATCAAGCGTAATATTTCGCTGACTGGCCTGAACAAGCTGACGAAGGGCGCTGTCGTCAATGAGCAGGAGGAAGTCGTCATTGCAGAGGAAATGAAAAAAAGCATGAACATCAAAGCGCCGAGCATTTTACAGAAAACGGGTAACCTGAGTGGTGGCAATCAGCAGAAGGTGGTGCTGAGCAAATGGATTTTCGCCGGGCCGGATATTCTGATTCTGGATGAGCCGACACGCGGCATTGATGTGGGTGCCAAATATGAAATTTATACCATTATTCATCGACTTGCCGCTGAAGGCAAGGGAGTGCTGGTCATTTCGTCCGAGCTGCCAGAGGTACTAGGTTTGTGTGACCGGATTTATGTCATGAATGCTGGGCGGATCACTGGAGAGGTTAGCCGTGAGGGCGCGTCGCAGGAAACGTTGATGAGATATATGACCAAGTCAGGAGGCGTGAAGCATGGAAACCATAACTAAACTATTTAAAAATAACATCCGCCAATATGGCATGATGATTGCGCTGGTCGTCATTATGATTTTGTTCGAGGTGCTGACGGGCGGCCTGCTGTTGAAGCCGATTAATATTACCAATCTGATTCTGCAAAACAGCTATATTCTCGTGCTGGCGATCGGGATGGTGCTGGTCATCATCACTGGGCATATTGATTTGTCCGTCGGCTCCATAGCCGCTTTTGTCGGTGCGGTTGCCGCCATAATGATGGTCGATTGGCAGCTTCCAGCATGGATCGCTGTGATTGCATCTTTGCTGGTCGGAGCGTTAATCGGCGCATGGCAAGGGTTCTGGGTCGCTTATGTACGGATTCCGGCATTTATCGTTACATTGGCGGGAATGCTGCTCTTCCGTGGATTGACCATGATTGTGCTGGAAGGTCAATCGATCTCTCCATTTCCGGGGGGCTTCCAGAAAATCAGTTCAGGCTTCCTGCCGGATTTTTCATCTACCGGTTATAACCTGGTATCCATCATTGTCGGCATTGCACTCACGGTATGGTTTATCGTGAACGAACTTCGCGAACGTCGTTCTCAGCTTAAATATGGATTCGAGGTTCCGTCACAAGCTTTATTTGTACTCAAGTTGATTGTGGTAGCTGCGGTCATCAATCTGTTCACCTTCATGCTCGCGAGCTACGCGGGGATACCTAACATTCTCGTGCTGCTGTTCATACTGATCGTTGTGTACTCCTTCGTCATGAACCGCACGATTATGGGACGTCATGTGTATGCGTTGGGTGGAAATGAAAAGGCAGCGGGTCTGTCCGGTGTCAAAACGAAAAAAGTAACGTTCTGGGTATTCGTCAACATGGGGGTGCTGGCCGCCATTTCCGGTCTGATCTTTGCTGCACGTCTGAACGCGGCTACGCCGAGAGCGGGTACGAACTTCGAGCTAGATGCCATCGCAGCCTGCTTTATCGGTGGAGCTTCCGCATCCGGCGGGATCGGAACCGTTTTTGGAGCCATTATCGGTGGTTTGGTCATGGGCGTACTGAATAACGGTATGTCTCTGATCGGTCTGGGTATTGACTGGCAGCAAGGAATCAAGGGCTTGGTGCTGCTGCTGGCGGTTGCCTTCGATATTTACAACAAAAACAAAAGATCTGCTTAAGCTCAGATTCGGTATCGTAAAACAAGAAAACCTCCAGTTCCACTAGAAATGTGGATGCTGGAGGTTTTCTTGCTTGTTGGGTCTTGTGGCTATCAGCCAACGAAACTAAGTGGTGACCATTTGGCCGCCGTTTATATGCAGCGTTTGGCCTGTAATGTAGGAACCGTCATCCGAAGCCAGCAGCACATAGGCAGGAGCCAATTCATAAGGCTGCCCGGCACGCTTCATTGGTGTATTGCTGCCGAAGGTGCGAATGACTTCAGGCGACTGTGTGGCCGGATTCAGCGGAGTCCAGATCGGACCGGGCGCAATGGCATTCACGCGAATACCCTGATCGACCAGATTATTAGCCAAAGCGCGGGTGAAGCTGACGATAGCTCCTTTGGTAGCTGAATAGTCGATCATATTCTTTTGACCCACATAGGCTGTCACCGATGCCGTATTGACGATGCTAGCCCCAGCCCGCATATACGGCAATGCTTCTGTAGTCATATGGAAGAAGGAAATAATATTCGTATCAAACGTATCACGAAGCTGCTGCTCACTGATATCCAGATACGATTCGCGCACAAACTGAATACCTAGGTTGTTAATCAGGATGTCAATACGACCAAAGGTTTCCATCGTTTGTTGAACAACCAGACAGCAGTTGCTTTTTAGCCTTAGATCCCCCGGAATTAACAAACAACGTCGGCCAAGCCTGTGAATGACATCACGGGTTTCCATAGCATCTCGATGCTCATCGAGATAGGCAATGACCACATCGGCCCCTTCCTTGGCAAATGCCACTGCAACCGCGCGACCAATACCACTGTCCCCACCGCTAATAATCGCCACCCGATCCTGAAGCTTTCCAGTGCCGATATACTTTGGATTATCATAAATAGGGCGTGGAACCATTAGGTATTCCAACCCCGGCTGTCTATATTGATGCTGGGGAGGAAAAGTAATCGGAACTTCTTTACATTGGGTTTCTGTACCGTAATTAGGATATTGCCAATTCATCGATAATCCCTTCTTTATACGTTTTGAAATCCAATATATTCAAAATAGGCGCAAACGGTGACTCAGGACGATTGCCTTACTCCGAAACCGTCGCTCCATCTGCCGGAATATGGACGCGCCCCTTTAAACCTTCACGGTTGATATGTTCCGTAAGCTCTGAGCGAGTTAGTAGACAATGATTGATTGCTTCCATGTGGACAGCCACGATTTGTGTATAAGGGGCATGTTGTGCTACCGCCGTTACATCTTGGGCAGTCATAATAATGGGATCACCTACCGTAAACCGTGCTCCTCCAGCGTTCACAATTGTCCAGTCAGGACGGTATTTATCCAGTGTTTCCGCGACTTCACTGCACCAGATCGTATCCCCGGCCAAATAGACGACAGGTTCACCTGGTGCCTGAAAAACAAAGCCGGATACGGGTCCCATCTGCTCCCCGATTTCTCCGGTGCCGTGATGCCCGGTTGTACGGATAATCTCAATTTCTCCCACAGAACCAGCCAACGGAATCGGGGTAACCTGTGTAAAACCATCAGCAGTGATTTGTTCTTCATTTCCGGGCTGGCAGAAGACAGGAATTTGTTTGTCCAACCAGCGTACTGCTGCCGGGTCCCAATGATCGGGATGTAAATGTGTGACGATGACAACGTCAGGCTGTCCGAGTGCCTGCCATTGTGGCGGCAAGGGAACCAGCGGATTACGGCGGGCATTTTCCGTATTGGGGACCGGCGGATTTGCGCCAGCATCGCTCAACATCGGATCGATCAGAAATTTTATTCCAGCGTATTCCAGCCATAAGGTTGCGTTACGGATTAGTGTGATTTTCATATATGAAAGCTCCTTTGTGATGAATGTTATTTTTGACCAAGTGTATTTTCGGTAGTTCATTGTTTCTGTTACAATCATATCTGACGCAAGGAGCTACAGGCTACGGTTTGCTGAAAGGAAAATCAGCATTATCGTTTCATCATGAAAGGAAAAATAACTATGGAACTATTCGCACCTGATGACACCGATCTGCGCATTCTTCATCATTTAATTGAAGACAGCTCTTTATCGCACAAGGAGATCGGCCAGCTTGTTCATTTGACAGGCCAAGCCGTAGGGGCGCGTGTTCGAAGAATGCAGGATGCGGGCATTATCGAAGGCTATACGCTGCGCTGGAACCCTGAAAAAATTGGACAGACGATTCATGCCTTTATTACGGTTTTTTTGAATTCAGGAACGACTCACAGTGCTTTCCAGGCTTTTGCACGGGAGCATCCCTATATTGTTGAAATCCACCGGGTGAGTGGGGAGGGCTGTTATTGGATGCGGGTGCGCATGTCCTCACAGACAGAGTTAAATACCATGCTGGATGAGCTTACGAAGTTTGGTAATTACAAATTGAGTTTTTCAATTGGTGAGATTTAACGATAAAAGCTTTCGGCGTTGGTGCCGAAAGCTTTTCTATTTGGGCGAGGGCTATCGAGGTCAACTTATAGTGTGTGTTCAAAAAAACGGCTTTTCAGGACCGAGAAGGTTGGATGAAGCTAGGGACAGAGTAGCGGAGCGTAGACAGATCTACGTGAGCAACGGAAGGCCCGGCTGAATTCAAGATTCGACGTCGAATCCGCTTCTTGAATAGCTTCGTTATGGAAAGACGACTTTTTGAACAACCTCTTATAGGCTCATTTTAAAAATATGCTGCAAGCCGTGTTGACCCATTTTAGTGTCACCTTCATCTATAAAGCCGCATTTGCGATACAGACTTTGGGCAGACAGATTATGGGCATTGACGCCCAGTACAATCTCGCGAATATGTGGGAAGTGTCTGGCGATGAACTGTGGTAGTAGAAGCAGCCCTTTTTTGGCGAATCCTTGTCCCTGATCTGCGTAATGAATAGAGAACGCGCGTAGCAGCAGTGCCTCAGAAGTATTCGTATAGTCCGCTAATTCATCCCCATTGTATAAAATGAAAAATCCAACGGGTCTTCTAGTAGCCGTAATCACGACAGGATGGCGGTGCGGATCTTCCTTGGCCAGTATGAGCATTTCATCCGGCATTCCAGTAAACTGCTTCTGCTCCTCAGGTAAGTAGAAGGTATGTAAAATGGCATCATGCCCACAATGGTAAGGGACAAGCTCTACATTATTCATCATTACACTCCGATCTGTATGGATTTTTAACTTTCTTTATCATCTAGTTTGCTAAAAAAAGAAACCTGAACTCGCCTTGCTTACGTATTACCCATACATAAACTAGCATAGTCAAAAGGAGACGTCTACGCTTATGAAGCAGCTTACAGAATATCGGGAAAGCCAGGACGTATTGCGTCATGAGTTGAAGAATATTGAAAAATGGGAGAAGGAACAGAAGGACATTTTTTTCTGGGAAAAAATCGGCAGATGGCCTTTTATGTTGCTGGATCGGCTGACGCCCAAAATCATTAAAGACAAGCTGGAGCAACTCCTTAACGAGTTGGGTAGCTTCATTCAGAACGGCGGCAAATATTTGGTGAAGGAAGAAACGGTTCTGAACAGGCTGAAAAAGACGGCCCATGAACATGTCATTCAGCAAAATGGTGCAGATTCCGCTTCGGATACGCAGGACCTGCCTCGTGCCGGGGAAAACGTTGATTCAGAACATAGTGTCGAACCTATGTGGGAGTTGAAGCAGGCGGCTGAGCTCCCGCTAACCATCATGGATCGGACTGCCGACGATATGACATCGGCTCGCATTACCTTTGCCACCGCTCAGGGAGCAACAACGGGGATTGGTGGTGTGTTTACGATTGCGGCGGATATTCCTCTTTTGCTCGGCTTGTCGCTCAAAGTGCTTCAGGAAATAGCCTTGTGCTATGGCTTTAATCCCCATGATAAGCAGGAACGCATTTTTATTATTAAATGTATGCAATTTGCTTCATCCGATATTGTGGGGAAGAAGGCCGTATTAGAGGAGCTGGCTTTGTTCGATGATCCTTCACGTCAGGCACAGGTTTTTTCCCAGATGCAGGGATGGAGAGAGGTCATTAACACCTATCGTGATCAGTTTGGATGGAAAAAGCTGCTTCAAATGGTCCCGATTGCGGGCATTTTGTTCGGGTCTATCGCGAATCGAAGTGCTATTAGTGATGTAGCTGAAGCAGGGAAAATGCTGTATCGGAAGCGTCGGATTGTGATGCGTTTGGCAGAAGTAGAGAACTGATTGCAACTTAGGTATAAACGGGGGAATTTTTTTCGTGAGGAAACACGTGAGTTGGCTATAAAGGTGTGCAGCGGCCAGGATGGCCGCCACACGTTTGTCTGTTACACTTCGGCTCCATTTTCTTCCGCCCAGCGGTTCAGAGTTTTATCTGTAGGAAGCAGGAAGGTTAAGATGCCGAGCAGTGGCAAAAAGCCGCACAGGAACATGATGTGGGTGATGCCTACTTTGTCGATCCAGTTGCCGAGTACGAGTGCGCCTACACCGCCAAGGCCAAAAGCCAGACCTGTAATGAGACCGGACACGGTCCCGATTTTACCAGGCACGAGCATCTGCGCATATACGACTGTGACCGAAAAGCTAGATAGCATAATAAATCCGATAATCGCCAGCAGGATTGCCGTCCAGAATTGGTTAGCATAAGGTAGTGCCAGCGCGAGTGGTGCAGCTAATACCATGGACAGAAAAATCATATTGCGTTTACCAAAACGGTCCGCGAGCGGACCGCCAAAGAAGGTGCCCAGCGCTCCAGCTCCGAGGAACAGGAAAATGTAAAGCTGTGCATCAGCCAATGGCATTTTAAATACTTCCATCAGGTAAAACGAATAGTAGCTTCCGACCGAGGTCGAGTACCACGAACGGACGAATACCAGTAGAATGAGGACAATCATGGCAAACATAACGCGGTTACGCACTTCGGGCTTCATGCGGCGTGCCACCGCTTTTTTGCGTGCAATGCCTTCTGTACGTAGGACGTTACCGTACCAGCGTGCGATGAACGATTGCACCACAATTCCCGCTGCCGCAATACCTGTGAACCAGATCGCACCAAATTGTCCCAACGGGATAAAAATCCAGCTCGTGAGCATCGGCGCCAGCGATTGGCCCGCATTACCGCCAACTTGAAAAATGGATTGTGCCAATCCCCGACGCGGCCCGGCCGCCATATGGGAAACGCGCGAGCCTTCAGGGTGAAAGGCAGCCGAGCCCAGACCCACAAAGATGACTGCGATCAGCACCGCTTTATAATCGGCAGCATAGGCGAGCAACAGCATGCCAGTCAGCGTAAAGCCCATGCCGATGGGAAGGATAGCGGGCGTAGGCCGTTTGTCTGAAAACAAGCCAATCACAGGCTGCATGATCGAAGCTGTAAAATTGATCGCGAATGAAATCCAGCCGATCTGCGTGTAGTTCAGGCTCATAGATTCCTTTAAGATCGGAAAGATCGCTGGAATGACCGATTGAATCGAGTCATTGAACAGATGGACGAAACTGATCGCAATCAGAATCGCAAAAACGGTGCCTTTCACTTGCGGCCCTGGGAGGGGGAGCGATTGGCCCGTTTCATTTTTTGTAGCAGATTTACTAGTCATGGCAACCTCCGAATATGTATGTATATTTTAAGATATAGGAAGCGATCCGTTTGCAGCAAATGGCTGAAAGTGGGATGAAGGCCACCTTTACTCATTACTGCTTGCCCATCCTGCTGGATACTCTTCATTGCTCCATTTAGTTAGAATTTCTAAAATGGCATATCGAAATTCAAACATTTACCATCCCCAAAACCGATATATATGTGAGTATTTTGTATCAATCCCAAAAAGGCTTTCAAATCAGTAATATAGAGATCGAAGCGATCTAGTTCGTTTATATATTGTATTTTTGAGCGTTGGGAATGGAATTATGCAAGTTACTGATATGGAAATAGAGATAGAAAAGGGGAATCACGATGAGAAAAGCAGGGATGATTTTGCTGGCAGTATCCGTGGTATGTGGAGCGGTGGTGGGAACTACGTTAAACACTGGAGAAACAGCAGTAGCGGCAAATGTAACGACGAACAACACTTGGAAAAATGCTAAAATTATAGACGTGATCGACCGGAATAACTACATACTGGATGATGGTTCTTTATGGAGAAAGAGTATAGATGGCCCGGCTATTGAGAAATTGAATTTGAAGGGCATTACAGGCAGCAAAGACAAGAGTCAAGGTTATTATGGCTGGACTGAGGACGGGAAGGTAGCCATCTGGGATGATAACTCCGACCCAAAAGTGACGGCCCAATCTTCAGGAGTAAAGGAGATTACCGGAGAGGGTCTGGCTATTAAAACCGATGGGACGATCTCCTGGGGAAGAGAACAGGTCGAGGGAATATCGGATGCTATAGACGGTGATAAGGTAAGTACCTACTTTACGGTTCTTACTCGATCCGGTGATGTATGGTATTCCACAGGGTACGCAGAATCTAAGCCCCGCAAGATAGGTCATGTAGATGGTGCGCTTGATATCAAAATGAGTACGGCGTATGCTGCAATACTTAAGGAAGATGGTCATGTCACGATGCTGGATATGCTGACCAATGAACCGCCACGTGAAGTGGGAAGTGATATTACTTCGATATTGTGGAAAAAAGGTACACATGTCTTGATTACTGTACATCGCGACGGGACGGTATGGAGCTATGATCGGCTGAAAAAATATCCTGCGGTGCAACTTAGCGGGTTATCTAATGTTGCAAGGTTGGTTGATTCGCCTGACGAACTTTTTGCACAATTAAAGGATGGCTCTTGGGTCGGCTATAAGGACGGAACCACGACTGCGCTAAGTTTGCCTACATTAACGGGTATGTCCTTGTTGACGACCTCCAAAGAGGCTGCCATCGGCGATACGATTCAATTAAATGTACAAGAGACGTATTCGAACGGTTATCGACTAACACGTCATCCCGAAGCTAGTGAGATTGAAGTGGAGAAACCACAGGTTGCCGAGCTACAGCAGAATGGTTCCGGTACACTCAAAGTAAGGGGCATTGGCAGCACAGCCGTATCTCTGCGGAACGAAGGTATACCCTCTTCTTTTACACTAAAGGTATCGTCTGGCCAAACCTTGACCGGGGCGGCTATACTAAACGGCAGTGTGTATTTGCCTGTGCAGTCTGTGTTCAAGACGCTGGGTGGATCTGTTACCGTGGCAAACCAGGCATTTACGATCAAGCTGGGTAAAAACAATATCGTACTCCAAAAAGGGAGTTCCACCGCGATAGTGAATGGTAAACCTGTTGCACTGAAGGGCAAGGTTCAAACGGTTAACGGACAGGTTGTATTCCCGGGAACATTACTGACCGATCTGAAGTTGGGCGGATTCAAATGGAATCGTGACCGTCAGCAAGGCGAATTATCTGTGGGCGCTACCAAGCTGGTCATTGAGACGCCGGAAACGGCTAAAATTATCAAAGCCATTGATCTGGGTAGTCTGTCCAAATTAATTGGCAAAACCTATTGGGTCAATAACTTCTATAACGCTGGAGAGCGATTTGGCAAGGTAACAGTTAAAGACATCGAAGTCAGCACAGACCCGAACGGTGTTAAATCTTACGAAGTTATTTTCCAGGGGGCTAATGGCGAAACTTATGACACGTTTTCCATTATCGGAGCTTCACGCATTCCACAAATGCTGTCTGATTCCGATCAATTTCTAACTTACGATCCGTACAACAAATACCAATGGTCGCAAGCCATCTGGAACAAGATTAAAAATAACGAGGTAAGCTTGGGCATGAATACGACGCAGGTGCAGTTCGCATGGGGAAGCCCAACAGTCAGAGAAAAGGGGGCTGCTTCAAACGGAACTCAAATCGAAGCCTGGGTATACGGCAATCGTAGTCTTTATTTCAAGGCAGTAGCTTTCGTAAATGGCAAAGTCATAGAAGTATGGCTGTAGGGTAGCTGATTTTCTATAACGGTTTGAAAGAGGTATCTCCAGATTCGTATATACGAATCTTGGGATGCCTTTTTTTCATTTAACAAAACTAAGCTCTTAATTTAACAAACTTAAGATATGATTCTTTATGTCATACATCTTGTTATATAGATAATAGCTCCGTAGAGAAAGTATGAAGAGCACAAGAGAAGAGAGGATCTGATTTGAGAATGAAATCGCTAAGGAAACCATTATCAGTTGCATTACTATCTTTACCCTTACTTCTAGGTTCCCTGGGTGGAAGTTATGCGAGTGCAGCAACCCTACCAACAGCGGTAACTCCAACAGAACCGTCGTGGGGATATTTCGTAGATCATTATAAAAATAATAGTTCTGCAAATAAGACGGAAAGCTCTAATCCGACCCTCGGGTTGCTCTCCGAATTTAATAAGCTTTGGACTCCCGGCGCTACCTGGGATACAGGTGCCAAGCTAAACAGCAGCGTGCTGGACGCCAATATTCAAAAAGTGATTGATATCGCTGCCCGTCGCACTTCCAGTGAGGCCGATGCGGCTTATTTGGATGATCGCAGAAACCAGAGCTACAGTGTGATCGACGGGCTGGGTTCGCTCACTGATGTATATCGAAAGAATGCAGGTGCCACGACAACGATCAACGACATTCCGGCAGATGCCCTGACTAAGAAATACGAAGATGAGGGAACGAATGCTGGGAGTACAAGCTCCAATCTCGGCAACATCGTAAATCTGGTAAATACCTTGCGCGGAGAATATTCTACGACGAACCCGGCTAAGTCTTATTTTAGCTATCCTCGCCCGTTTCGCTGGAGCGATAACTCAGTAGTTGTTCCGAGCCTTATTCCCGCTCTCAAAGCTGATGCTACTAGCGATGGCGGCTTTCCTAGCGGTCATACCAATGCTGCGTATCTCAGTTCTATTGCTATGGCCTACGCCGTGCCGGAGCGTTATCAGGAACTGCTGACGCGAGCTTCGGAGCTGGGCAATAACCGTGCTGTTGCTGGTATGCATTCCCCGCTTGATGTTATGGGAGGGCGTGTCATGGCAACAGCGATGGCTGCTGCTATCCTGTCTGATCCAGCCAATAGCAGTTTGAAGAAAGCGGCTTATCAGGATGCTCGTAAACAACTGCTGTCTCAAAAAGGTACAGCTCCAGATCGGTTCAGCAATTATGCCACAAACAAAAAAAATTATAATCAACGATTAACATACGGATTCAGTCAGGTTAATCCAACCGCGACGCCTATGATAGTGCCTAAGGGAGCTGAGGTACTATTGGAGACACGCTTGCCTTACCTGGATAGCACACAACGTCGTTGGGTTTTGGCTACCACGGGAATTCCTTCCGGATATCCTGTACTTGATGATGCTGAGGGATGGGGACGATTGAACTTGTTTTCCGCTGCGGATGGCTACGGTGCTTTCGCCAATAATGTGACGGTGAATATGGACGCTTCCAAAGGTGGTTTCAATGCATTGGATCGCTGGCGCAATAATATATCTGGTGTTGGAAAGCTGACTAAAAAGGGAACAGGTACGTTGAAACTAATGGGCAACAATACGTATTCCGGCGGTACACAGATCGACCAAGGTACTTTGGAGGGAACTTCGGACACGGCTTTCGGAAGTGGCGGAATTACGAATTACGGGGGAACTCTTCTTAAAAATGCTTCTGGGAAGCTGATTATTGGCGGAAATTACAGACAATCTGCCAAGGGAACACTTGAGCTTAACCTACGCACTAAAAATGATGTGCTCAAAATAAAGGGAACAGCCATACTCAACGGAAAATTACGCCTGAACTTTTCTAACAAATATGTGCCGGCTAATGGTGCTACGATCTTAACTTATGCTAAACGAAATGGAGCATTTTCTTCCATTGAAACGGTAGGTTTACCAAGCAATTATAAAGTGAAGGTTATCTATACAGCTGACAGTGCTCAGTTGAAAGTCACTAAGTAAAACGTAAGTAACTCTCTATACAACAATTGAAGTGCACCTTTAAAATACATGGGAATAAACCAGAAGGTTATTCCATTGTGTATTCTAGGGGTGCACTTTATTGTTTCATCAGGCACCAGTTGCTAGTATGCATTTATAATCAAGGATATAAAAAGGTCAAAATTTGACCTTAATGTAGTAAAATAATCCCGCTGTTTGAAAGCGCAGTCATGATATTCTTAAGAAGCATATTTGATCAACGTTTTAATGATTCAGACTAACTAAGAGGAACAGAGGAAAGGAAGAGACTGATGAGTCTTGAAAAAGAATACGTTAAAATAGCCCAAGATGTCATTAAAGGGCTTGGCGGAGAAGACAATATTATTTCCATGGCACATTGTGCCACACGGCTGAGGCTGATTGTAAAAGATAGAGAAATTATTGATGATGAATTTATTGAGAATATTGATAAGGCCAAGGGCGTTTTCTTTACCTCTGGGCAATATCAAATTATTTTTGGAACCGGTACTGTAAATAAAGTATACGATGCCATGGTTGGCCAAAGCATATCTGCTACATCAAAGGCTGATTTGAAAGAGATGGCCTCCACTCAAGGTGATAATCGGTTCAAAAGAATGATCCGTGTTTTTGGGGATGTATTTGTTCCGATTATGCCTGCATTGGTAGCTACAGGATTATTCATGGGAGTTAGAGGCTTAGTAACTCAGCCTGCACTGCTCCAGTTATTTGGACTTACACCTGATCATATTTCTGCGAATTTCATATTGTTTACGCAAATATTGACCGATACGGCTTTTGCATTTTTACCCGTGTTGGTATGTTGGTCGGCCTTCCGGGTGTTTGGTGGATCACCACTATTGGGGATATTGATTGGATTAATGTTAGTAAGTCCTTCGTTGCCTACATCTTGGGATGTCGCTCAAAAAGTTCAGGAACCACTAGTGTTTTTCGGATTCATTAAAATTGCAGGCTATCAGGGCTCGGTTTTGCCTGCCTTCATAATAGGTGTCGTGGGGGCGATGCTAGAGAAAAAAATCAGGAAATCAGTCCCGGATGCATTGGACTTAATTCTAACACCATTTTTGACATTATTAATCACACTGGTACTGGGATTGTTCGTGATCGGTCCCATTTTTCACGAGGTGGAAACTTTAATATTAATGGGTGTTACCGCCATTTTAAAATTACCATACGGCATCGGCGGATTTATTTACGGTGGCATCAATCAGATTATTGTAGTTACCGGACTGCACCATGCCTTAAACCTGATTGAAATACAGATGTTAGTAGGCAATGGTTGGAATATGGTGAACCCGATCAGTTCAGCGTCGATTTGCGCACAAGCGGGTGCTGCATTGGCTGTTGGTCTAAAATCTAAAAATGTAAAAACCAAATCCATTGCGTATCCTTCTACCTTGTCTGCGTTATTGGGTATTACAGAACCCGCTATCTTTGGGGTGAACATTCGATATGGCAAACCGTTCTTGATGGGCTTGATTGGCGGAGCGGTTGGCGGTTTCTTCGCACGTATATTTAATGTTCAAGCAACGGGCATGTCAATCACAGCCCTACCGGGAATGTTATTGTACCTGAACAATCAGATATTCATATATATCTTAGTTTGTGTAATCGGCTTTGCTGTGGCATTTGCACTAACGTGGATCTTTGGGTTTAAAGAAAAAACAGATCACAAATAAAATGATGTGGGGAGAATCATGGACAACAACACACTGCTTAAGAAATTGGACAGCCTTTCAATAGAAGAGAAAATAGGCCAGCTCATCCAACTGACCGGTGATTTTTTTGAAGGGGATATAGACACTGTTGTGACGGGTCCTTTAAAAAAATTAGGGTTAAACGCCGGCTACAATATATATAACACGGGCTCCATATTGAACATCACTAATCCAGAAAAAATTATCCAACTGCAAACGGATTATTTGGAAAAATCGATTCATAAAATTCCGCTGCTGTTCATGGCAGATATTATCTATGGGTATCGAACCATCTTCCCGATTCCGATTGCACAAGCATGTAGTTGGAATTATGAGAGTATAGAACATGCAGGTTCGATTGCTGCCCAGGAATGTTATGACGAAGGTGTGCACGTGACCTTTTCCCCCATGGTAGATATCGTTAGAGATCCTCGTTGGGGGCGGGTGATGGAATCGCCTGGAGAGGATACTTTGCTAGCGAAAAAATATGCTGAAAGCATGGTTCAGGGGATCCAGGGGAGAAACTTGGAAGGAATCATACAAACGAATAAAATTGCCGCTTGCGTCAAACATTTTGCCGCTTATGGGGCACCTGTCGCTGGACGTGAGTATAACGCCGTGGATATGTCGGAGCACACGCTGCGAGAATATTATTTGCCAGGATATCAAGCTGCAATCGAGGCGGGGGCAAAGCTTGTTATGACGGCCTTTAATACCCTGAATGGCGTTCCTGCAACAGGAAACGAGTGGCTTAACCGCGACGTGCTAAGACGAGAGATGAATTTTAATGGTGTGTTGATCTCGGATTACGCCGCTATAGAAGAACTGATCATGCACGGTTATGCCGAAGATGAGGCTTCCGCCGCAAGGCTGGCATTGTTGGCTGGTGTTGATGTGGATATGAAGACAGCAGTATACGCCAATCAATTGGAGAAAGTAGTATCTGATAACGAGCATATGCTGGGGCTGTTGAATGAAGCGGTATACCGTATTTTAAAGCTGAAAAATGATTTGGGGCTGTTTGAGGACCCGTTCCGCGGATTACAGGAAACCGTTCAGCGGTCGAGAAACAGCATTCTGTCAGATGAACATAAAAAAGCCGCGCTGTCCTTGGCTGAAGAATCCGTCGTCTTGCTGAAAAATGAGAATCAACTGCTGCCATTGTCTAAACATACCAAAGTAGCTTTAATCGGTCCTTACGCAGATGAAAACTCCACCCTGGGCATGTGGGCCATTAAGGGGGATGAGGCGGATACCGTCAATTTGAAAATGGGATTATTAAAGCATGTTGATCCCGACAATCTCTCGGTTTGCAAAGGGGCGCACATGCTTCCTGCTAATGCAAGAGAAGCCCTTGGCAAATATGCGGACAAGCTGGCTGCTGAAACAGTCGATGAGGAGGCCCTGCTGCGCGAAGCAATCCGAAATGCTAACGAAGCGGATGTCATTGTCCTCGCCTTGGGAGAAAGTATTTATCAGAGCGGAGAAGGGGGATCGCGAACGAACCCGACGCTTCCTAAGCCGCAAATGAAACTACTCCATGAATTAAGTTTACTGGGCAAAAAGACGGTTCTGATCGTTTATAGTGGAAGACCTTTGATTCTTACCGAAGTAGCCGGAAAAGTGGACGCTATTGTTCAAGCCTGGTATCCAGGAACGATGGGCGGAGAAGCACTGGCCAATATACTGTATGGGGAAGTCAATCCATCGGGGAAATTAGCCATGACCTTTCCACGGAGCGTGGGACAAATTCCGATGTCCTACAATGAGTTGAATACAGGCAGACCGAATTTAAAGGAAAATGGCTCTTATCGGTTTGCATCCCGATATATAGATGAAGTGAATGAACCCTTGTATCCATTTGGCTATGGCAAATCCTATACCTCATTTGAATACAGCCTATTAACAATTAGCCAAAAAGAAATGAAGAAAAATGAGTCAGTTGATATCTGTATTTCTGTCACCAACACTGGAATTTATGATGGAAAGGAAACGATCCAATTATATATTCGCGATAAATTTGCAAGTGTTGCAAGACCAGTGAAAGAATTAAAAGACTTTAAAAAAATGTTTTTGCAAAGTGGCGAGACCCAAAATGTTGAATTTTCAATTCATGAAGAAATGCTTAAATTTTATGACCGTGAAATGCAATACAAAAGTGAACCCGGTGAATTTGATGTTTATATCGGGTCAAGCTCGCAGGAAATTTTGCTGAGTTTTAGTTTTGTTTTTTTACCGGAGGATGAGCATGAATAAAAGCGACGCGTATAACCTGAAATATCATATCACCCCTCCTTACGGTTTGCTCAATGATCCTAATGGACTTGCTTATTTCAATCATCAATATCATGTGTTTTATCAGTGGAATCCAAAAGGAACTGAGCATAAAAATAAATGTTGGGGCCATGTTGTTTCCAGCGATCTGGTGCACTGGCAAAGGAAAAGTGTCGCGCTGGAGCCTTCGGAATGGTATGACAAGGATGGCATTTATTCGGGCGGGGGCATTGTTCATAATGAAAAGCTGTATCTGTTTTACACAGGAAATGTAATCCGAGATGATGGAGTAAAAGAAAGCTATCAATGCGCCGCGATTTCGGAGGATGGAGAGTATTTTCAAAAAATCGGCCCTTTGTTTGAGCATCCCCAAGGTTACACTAGGCATGTTCGAGATCCGAAAGTATGGAGAGACCAACACGGGAACTGGTGGTTGATTGTTGGTGCTCAGAGAGAAGATTTGACTGGAGATACACTTATCTACAAATCTAAAAATTTGTCCGATTGGGAATGCCAAGGATCATTTGTTGATCATGACCACCGATTTGGATATATGTGGGAATGTCCGGACGTACTTCATTTTGCCGAAAATGATGTTTTTGTTTTCTCTCCTCAGGGTTTACCGGAGAGAGGCGAATATTATAAAAATCCTAATCAATCGGGATATATGGTTGGCAAATTATCGAATACAGGCAAATTCAACGGGGACCTTTCCGATTTTAAAGAGCTTGATCGAGGATTTGATTTTTACGCTCCACAATCATTCAAAGTTAATGACAGAACCATTATGTTCGGATGGATGAGCGCCATGAATGAGGAAGCGGAGAGGGCTGTCCCGACCATTCAGGAGGGCTGGATTCATGCATTAACACTTCCTAGAGAAGTTGTGCTGATGAACGGTGTGTTGTACCAGAAACCATTGCCGGAATTACAATTGTTAAGGCTGGATGGCATGCATTACAAAGGGGAAATTCAAAGTAGTAGTGAGTGGGTGCTGCCTTCTACACAAGCGGAGCTAATTGTTGATTTTTCCTTACTGACAGAAAATTTTAAAATGATCATAAGGGATGCTGTGCAAATTGACTATGATCAGGAACAAAACAGTCTGACCGTTTGGAGAACAAACTGGTTGACTGGCGAGAGAGAGTACAGAAGAGCAACATTAAATAATAAGCTTGCAGAAATGCAAATATTCATTGAAAGCTCAAGCCTGGAGATCTTTGTGAATGAGGGTGAAGAAGTGTTTTCCCTGCGTTATTTCATAGAAGATGCAGACCAAAGCAATGTATTACTTGAGGCAGGAGACAATGTAGGAGAAGTTAGAATGTATCAGTTGCAGGAATGTGTAGGGTAACATTTTTTTGCTTGCCGGGTTGCAAGCAGGTTAAGGAAGGCTGTTCATTATCCCGTTTGCGGGAAGAACTGCCTTCTTTTTTATTTTTGGTCCGTTGAATAGATTCTGCTTGTCCGGGCATTTTACTATCGGTATAGTATGAGTATTAGTATAAGAGTTTATGCCTTAATATAGAATACAGATGAATTACTCATGGCTGGCTGATGAGGTGTGGTGATGAAAAAAATATATGAACATATCGAAATAGACAGAAAAAAAATGATTAACCTTTTTATGTTCCAATCCAGAGATACAGAAAGAGTCATTCCTATGCATTTTCACAGCAATATGGAGTTGATCTACTGTACAAGTGGAAGTCTAAAGGTGTGGCATGAAGGAAAAATAACTATTTTGATGGAAAAGGATGCGCTATTCATTAACAGCAATGTTCCGCATTCCACGCAGAGCATTACGGAGAACCAGGTCATAGTGCTGCAATTTCCAGACACTTTCTTTGCCAATGAACAAGTAATCATCCATTTAAACACGCAAGAGAAACAAGTTGAAGAACCTATAATCTCTAAATTAAGAGGATTGTTTATGGATATATATGATCTACATATTTCCAAAAGCAAATACGACTACATTTTAGAGCAAAGCCGAATTATTGAACTGAAATATTTGCTTGTCAATCATTTTAGTCAGACGACAGACATTCCACCGGAAGTATTCAGTGAAAAGCAACAAAAGATAAAGACAATCATGGACTTTATTAAAGAGCATTATACTGAAAATATTAGCTTGGCCAAAACGGCCCGTATCTGCGGTTATTCGGAGGCTTATTTGTCGCGAATGTTTCATAAATATACAGGCCAGACGTTTACCGAATACAAGCAAATTCTTTGTTTGGAGAAGGCGATCGATTTACTGGATTCAACTAATAAGTCACTTACAGAAATTTCTTACGAGGTCGGGTTTCCAAACGAGAAATCTTTCAGAAAAGCTTTTAGAGAAGTTATGGGTAAAACACCGTATGAATATAAAAAATCAAGATTTGATCTGGATGTGTAATGCCACAAGCGTGCACAGTCTCCTTTCAGTAAAACGAAGGGGTTGTCCCTGAGTCATTTGATGACTTTAGGACAACCCCTTGATATTTACGCTATGTCAGAAGAGTTATTAGCTTAACGGTTATCAACCTTTTCTGGGTACATATCATGATTCATCATGCGGTGCTCCGCTATCTGTTCATACTTTGTTCCTGGCTTGCCGTAGTTGGTGTACGGGTCGATAGAGATACCGCCGCGTGGCGTGAATTTGCCCCATACTTCAATGTATCGAGGGTCCATCAGCTTAATCAAGTCATTCATGATGATATTGACGCAGTCTTCATGGAAATCGCCGTGGTTACGGAAGCTGAACAGGTACAGCTTAAGGGATTTGCTTTCTACCATTTTAATATCGGGAATGTAGCTGATATAGATGGTTGCAAAATCAGGCTGTCCTGTAATCGGGCACAGGCTGGTGAACTCCGGGCAATTGAACTTTACAAAATAATCCCGATACGGATGTTTATTATCAAAGCTTTCGAGAATGGCGGGATCATAGGCAAACGTGTATTGTGTGCCTTGATTGCCAAGCAGGGTAACATCGGTCATTTCTTCGGGTGTTCTTCCGGTCATATGGATAAGGCTCCTTAAAGTAAGTTTGGTTTAATGGTAAAAGGAATAGGGAGTTATGGTGTGGGGGTTAGGTGGCGCTCTGCGAATGATTTGAGCTTCTGATCGCTGTTGAAATGGGATTCTTTCTGATAAGACGAAAGATATAGGTTAGAATCCCATTTCAAAGGCGAACGCTAACGCTTCTCCAGCTTCAAATCCTCCGCTCCGCTGCCGACCGCCGTCACCATCCTAAAATCCCTACCCGTTTACATATTGGTTGGGATAGAAGTGAGTAATGCTCTCCTTTGTGTATCACATACAGCGCATACGGAATATATTACATATAAGTGTTATACGCCGCGTTTGTTGCCCCATACGAGGGTGTGGAGCTGCGGGAGTACTCTTACGTCGTTTAGTAGGGGATCGTCCATGACACGGTCGATAAGCCATTCATAACGATGGAGTAGGGACTCCGCTATCTGTCCGGTATTCTCCGTGTTTACATCTGGATTACCCGTCTGAAGGAACAGCGGTACGTGTGGATAGCGCTCGTGAACGATGCGGGCATAGGCAAGATCGGTGTCATCGAAGATGACGACCTTCAAGCTGCAAGCTCCGGTATAGAGCCGCGCAGATTCATTAGCGGGTTCCTTCAAGTCTGTTGCGATTGCGACGTGGGATGTCGCTTGGGACTCACTAGCCCTCTTCCGGTTTGACAGACGGGCGACAATATCATCCAGCACATCCCAGTTGGTCGTCATACCCGAGCTGGGCGGTTTCGGGGATAGGGTTACCTCATCGATATCGTACAGCCATTCCTGCCAACGGGAGCCTTGTGTTTCGACAGCGGTGGCAATGCCTTGACTGCGCAGCAGGGTGATTAGCTCCCCAAGCTGCGGTAGCAGGGCAGGATTGCCTCCAGAAAGGGTCACATGCGAAAAGCGTTCGCCGCCGATGGCCTTCAGCTCCTGCCAAATGTCCGTGGCACTCAGACGACGGATCTGATCCTTGGCGCTGCCGTCCCAGGTAAAGGCGGAGTCGCACCACGAGCAATGGTAATCGCAGCCTGCGGTACGAACAAACATCGTTTTACGACCAATGACCATACCTTCGCCCTGAACAGTGGGACCAAACACCTCCAGTACGGGAATAGGGGCTATTTGGGTGCCGTGGGAGGCTGTCATGGGTTGGTGAGTAGTCACGGTATTACTCATCGAGCATCCACTCCCGTCGGAACTCGGCGTAGCTGGTAGGTGTCTCGAACAACCGTACAAACTCGGTACGTCCACCTTCGACACGGTTGCAGTATGCCTCCGAGGTCAAGGCTGACTCCATTTGTTCAAAGATCCAGACGACCATATTTTCCGCCGTTGTATTCATTGGAGGAAGCGTCTCATTCAAGTAACGGTGGTCCAGAAAAGGCTCAATCCGCTCTTTCCAGATCGTTTTGATGTCACCAAAATCTAGCGTTAGACCCGTTTCGCCCGGTATGCCGCTTATGCCAAATACGACGATATAGGTATGTCCGTGCAGATTTTTGCATTTGCCTTCGTAGCAGTGCAAATGATGTGCTGCATCGAATGTAAATTGTTTGCTGACGAGTACACGTTTGCGGTGATAACGCAGCTGAGAGCGCTCAATGTCTGTCCCGAACTCTTGGAGCTTATCGACAATGCGAAAGGTACCTGGCTCACGCATGACCTTCAACTCCTTGGGATGAAGCTCCGCGCACCGCGAGATATTGCTCCAGTCCAGCACGGCGAAGTTTGCAAGCAGGGCATTCGCCACAGCCATCGCCAATGACGCCGTTATAGCACGTTAGTGTACGTGTTCTTACAAATTCAAAAGCTTTCAGCTCATCGGCCATGTGCCAAGTTTCGGCCTTGTTCAACCACATAAGCGGGGTATGAATCACAAAGGGATAGTCCATCGAAAGATTCAGTGTGACGTTCAGCGATTTGATAAAGGAATCCCGGCAATCAGGATAGCCGCTGAAATCCGTCTCACATACGCCTGTAATGATGTGGCGCGCTCCTTTTTGCTTGGCGAGAACTCCCGCGAAGCTCAGAAACAGTAGGTTGCGACCGTCTACAAAGGTGCTAGGCAGTTCGCCTTCCTGTTGAGTAATGTCAATGTCTGTGCGTGTGAGGGCATTAGGGGCTAGTTGATTAAGCAGGCTCATATCCAGTACCGTTTGCGGAACACCCAGTTCGCGGGCGATTCCAGCGGCTACTTCGATTTCCTGCTTGTGGCGTTGACCGTAATCGAACGTCACAGTTTCTACTTCAGCAAAATGTTTTTTTGCCCAAAATAAACAGGTTGTGCTGTCTTGGCCGCCGCTGAATACGACGACTGCTTTTTCGTTTGCAAACATAAAAAAACCTCTCGATCTTCTTGGAATGGTGCAAGACACAAGTCTTGTCACTTGGAAGAAGGAGAGTTCTTGAACCGACTTCAACAAAAAACAGGCCTTGCCCCGAGAAATCATTTTTCTTGCGGAGGACAAAGCATCGTTAGTTTTTTATAGAGGGAGTTCGCGAACCTCTCCCATGCATGACGCATGGATTTTCTTCATTAGTATCTGCCACGAGGACAGACGGCTTTAGCATTGTCATTATAGCATGGCAGGGCTATTTGATAAACACTCCACCAAATGGAATGACTTCCCTTAAAAATCGCTTGATCACGCCATCGTCGTTCATATCCTGTTGGAGCCGCCGATGATGCTCCCCGGCATGGAATAGTACGGTACCCTGTCCGGTCATTTTAAAATGATAGTTCATATGCTGGCTGGCCAGATGGTTGCCGTACACGGTCAACTCCAGATGGGCGTTTTCGGGGTAGGCAATGACGCTGCTCGCATCCACATATATCGGTTCTGTCGGATGAAGCTGTTCCTGACACACCAATCCCTGCGTCAAAAGACCGATTTGACCCACACCATCAAATTTCATTTTTATAACATCACGGCTAAACAACATGTTTTTCATGCTTAGCAGCTTAGTACGCATTTGGATACCGGAGCTGTACCAGAACAGGTTGCGAAAATCGTATAACAGATCATCGCTTCCTTCAAGCTTAATCATTTTTAGACTAAAGCCAGGTGGAAGTGCAGCAATTAGGCGACAAGCTCCTGTGAAATCGGCCTGAATCAGTTTGTGTTTGCGATACATGCCCTTAATATTCATCAGTTTATCACTGCGGCCTGAGCTGGGTCCGCGGTATGCGATGATTTGCTGCGGATGCAGAACGTGCAGCTTTTCTCCTTCCGCCAGATCGAGCGTTACGACCGAACCGACGCTTTCATCATGGTGTTGTCCTGCTTGTATGTCCATTCAGACCTTTCATCCTTTCAGACAGTTAGTATCTTCCCGAACGTCGACGCATCCCGTAACGCAACAGTCGGATACCCATAAAATAACCGGCCAGCAGAATTATAGCTGTGATAATGAGCAATTTATTTCGATGTGAAGCCTGATCGCGCTGGGTTTGAAGATTTTTTAATTCTGTGACTGTGTCAGTCAGCTTGCGGTTTTGCTCCAGCAATTGGGCGTTTTGCTCTTGATAGGCTTCTAAGCTGTTACGGGCCTTTTCCAGATCCTCCTGGGTTTGTCGATAGCTTTCCTTGAGCTGATATACATCACCAGGTAACCGCGAAAATTGCTCGAAGCCCTGATATACATCATCCCAATAAGCAGCATGTACTTCGGGTACACGAGTTATCCCAAAAATAAACAAAAGTGCTATAGCAGCGCAGACAATGCGGCGATACAAAGCAAAGCGACAAGTTGGTCGTGCCAAGAGATGTTCCCCCTTTTGATAAACCAAGATGTTAGATGATATAGATCATTACCCATATGACATGGTTACGTATAATATAACGATACGGATGCAGATTTTTGAAGAAACGGACGATAAATACGGAGAAAATGATCTCAAAAAAAGTCGATATATGAGTTTAAGTGTACCAAAAAACGGGTATATCAAGGAAGCGGCAACATTCCGGCATTTTTTCTAGCATACGAGTAAAGAACGATCCGCACCTGATCAGGTCTTAAATATGAATATATAAACTGAAATATATTAAAAATTAATATAGAAGGAGATTTTGCAAGATGAATGAGAAAGAACAAAACTATAAAACTTTAAAAATCACTGTAAATGGAAAGCCGTTATCAAAGGATCTCGTCGTAGATAGTACTACTTTTGCCCCTATATCTGATATTTGCACAAAAACGAATGTTTCTTTAACAGAAACTACAATCTCATAAGTTTAAGTATAGAAGTAGACTATAAAATAGCCCGGCATACGCCGGGCTATTTTTGCGCGTTCATGTAATTCAAATGGTTTAAAATGTTATTTACCAAACTAGGTCCCCCTTCATAAAGATTCCCATGTATAATTTTCACAATCAAACATACGTTCCCTGACAATATAGTGTCAGATAACACTGTTAATTTAGAGTTACATGTTCTTTTAGGGGGAATTTACCAGTGGTGAAGTCAATGCTCAATGTAACGTACACATGGGACAAAGAGTCTATATCTGCGAATGGGTCCAAACAAGTAAATCTACTGATAGAATGGGGCTATGGAGCTAAACGTAAAAGAAAAGGAAATCTAATACCGAAAGCAGCGGGATGTGACCTTCAACTCCAGTTCATTCCAGAAAACGGGGTAAGTCTATTAAAAGCTGAAGGGGTAAGGCTCGGTTTTAAACGCTCGGAAAACGGAGATAGCATGTTTGTTCACTGTGGTGATGTACGGCGGGGAAAATATAGACAGGCTATTTTGACGTTTTCTATACCGGCTCACTCGTCCGGAAGACATACGATTGGAATGATGGAGTGGAGCTGGCGCAAGCCATCGCAGGAAAAGCGAACGATGATCCGGACAGACCAGCTCTACATCCATTTTACGCATCATCTTGGTCTGCTGAGCATTCCATCCAACCCGAAGGTGGAAAAATACATAAAGCTGAATGAGACGTCCCCTATTGTAAAAAAGGCATTGCGTATGTACGAGAAAGGGGAATATGAGCAAGGGGCGTTCATCCTTACCAGACAAGCAGATGAATTACTTATACGTGCAGCAAGAAGCGATGATATGGACTACCTGCAGGAAGCCGAGTTGCTTCTGGCTATACGTAATAAATGGAGTGGTACTTTTGTATCATTTACAGCGTATAGTTCTAAAGTCTTTTTCAATAAGGCAATATCGCTAGAAGATGTTCATTTTACTGAAAATGATACTTTGAGATAGGCAATTATGCTAGTTTATTTGTGTAATATAGTGAGTCTAATTTACTATCTTTTTGTAAAGGAGAGACTTCCTTGACTGATCGGTTGATACGTTTAATGCGGATTATTACTATTGTTCAGGCAAATCCAGGGATATTGGCAAGAGAGCTTGCCGAACGTTGTGAAACATCAGAACGTACCATATACCGAGATATGGAGGCGCTAAGCGCTATGCATATACCGATTGCGAATATGGGGCATGGCAAGGGGTACATTTTTATTAGCAATTTCGCTTTGTATCCTCTGAATTGGACGGAAGAAGAGGCAGAGGCTTTTACTAAGCTGGGAGAGATTATGGAAACGGTAAAGCCTCTTTTACCGCCAGCTTTTGAAAGTGCTTATGAGAAAGTGATGGCCTCTAGTCAGAAAAAAAAGATGGAACAGACGAGCTTCGCGCAGGAAATGAAAAATATTGTCCGGCTCGGCTCGACACTTGATCGGGAAAACCAGCCCTATCTGCTCAGGCTGATTGTTTTAGCGAGTCTTACGCAGCAGACCATTGAAGCGGAATACAGTTCGCCTCAAAATGAAGATGTTTCACTCGTTCAGGTGGATCCTTATTGTTTGGTTCCGCAGGATCGGCGATTCTATATGCTTGGTTTTTGTCACAAGCAATCCGCGATGAGAACCTTTCGGATCAGCCGATTTCGGAACATGAGAATTTTGCCGTATACGTTTCAAAAAAATACAACTGAAATGGAAATGTTTTTTAAAGGGACCTGGTCGGTGACCAAAGGAAATCAGAATATCCGGTTTGTGGTACGTTTTTCTGCCGAGTCTGTATATCGGGTCAAAGAAGAGGAACTGTTCATCAAGCCTTTTCTTAAGGATTTGCCGGATGGAAGTTTGTTGTTTGAGGTGACGGTCAATCATGACCGTGAATTTTTGGATTGGCTCACTTCCTATGGAGCTGAGGCCGAGATCCTGGAGCCTTTACGGTACCGCAAACGAATGCAAGAAATGCTGCGGACCTGGGGGGCATTCTATTTCGATAAAAAGGCAGGAAATTAAGAATAACAGGGGGAGATCCCCCGGAACGGGCCGGGGAGCTATCCGCTTAACGGTCCTTAAACAGGTTGGCGAGATTGCCAAAAGGACTGTACTGTTCCTGCTCTTCTTCAGGTGAGGAGTAGACGAGCTTCGATCCACGGCTTTCCTCATCGTCAGCAGCATTATGAACTAATGTAATACGATCAAAATGGTACATGAAAACCTGAGCGGTGTTCACGGCATCATCCAGTGCCCGGTGTTGTTGACCGTCAAAGTCAATGTTGCACAATTCCAGCGCCTGAGACAGGCTCAACTGACGGTACTTTCCATTGGAACCAAGCAGACGGGAAATCTGCTTCTGTATATCATTTGTATTATGAATCCATCCGAGATCTACATGATGGGTACGACAATGGGATACCAGCTTCTGACGGTCATCCGGGCCCCATGCGCATAAATAATAAGGGGAATCCGTACCGAGCCAGGCTATGAACTCCTTCACAGCTTCAGGAAATAGTGGAGCGGCATCAATGTCTCGTTGAGTAATACCCGTGAACTGAACGGTATCAGTAGAGAGTACAGGTCGATTCGAGGGTCTTACAAAACTGTGAAACGTATCCGCAACGTATAGGCCATCGTCTCCCTGAACAACTTTGACGGCACCGATATCAATGATTTCGGAGGAATATCTGGCGTTACGACTAACGGTAAATTCAAGATCGTAAATAATGTATTGCATTTCTGGACTCCTTCCACACATATAACTGATCCCGATGGGGATCGGGACGAATGTTCTTGCCCGAGTGACTCTTCTCCATCATACCTCTCGGTTCACAACTTGTCAGCGGTTAAAAGGTTTGCTTTTTAAAAAAATATGCGATGTCCAAATGAGCTTGGACTATCGCATATCTATAAACGCCTGACCTACGGCAGCATCCGGAACCACTAGGATGCTGCCTTTGCTAGCTATCGAATTAGGCCGGGAGATCTAACTTTTGTCCGGGATAAATACGGTGAGGATTCTTCAACTTATTCAACTGTTGAAGCTGTTGCCAGGTGGTACCATGTTTGCGGGAAATGTCATACAGCGTATCCCCGGATTTCACAACATATACATGGCTATTTGTAACTTGTGCAGAATCGGATGTCTGCTGTGGCTTGGCTGTTTGAGACTTTGCCGGTGCAGGTTTTGCGGGCGCTGGTTTCGCAGCCGGTGTAGAGACGGATTGCGGCTTTTCCTGCACAGGTGCGGGTGTTGCGGTTGAAGCAGATGGCGCAGCTTGTGTGGCAGGGACAGACATTTTACCGTCAGCCTTGGCTTCTTGAATGCGACCGTCTGCTTGTACTTGCAGGCTAGCGGAGCCCACCTTTTGCATGTAGCGGATTAACGCCTCATCAAGCGAGCCGAACATACCTGCCTGTGGATATTTAGCGAACATCGTATATTGGTCACCACCTACGGCAGTAAAATCATTGGTGGCCAGTGTATATGTTGCCTCAGGATCAAGTGTCTTTCCGCCGATCAGAATGGAATGAACACGGCTGCCTTTGGCTGCTGATGTGTCTATTTTGAACGAGATACCTGATACCTGCGGGAAACCTCCGCTTGGCTCTGGATAGGAGGCTGTACCATTTTCCAGTGCGGCCTGAATGTCAGAGCCTTTCACCTTCAAGGTAACGATCTGGTTGCCGAAAGGTAGCACAGTGATGACGTCTCCCTTGGTTACTGTCCCTGTCTTGATGGAAGCCCGGATGCCGCCACCGTTCGTTAAAGCCACATCTGCTCCCGAAACGTCACGCATAGCATCGGTGAGTAGGTCACCGAGATTGGTTTCACTTGCACGTACCTTTTCGCGTGCTCCTTCCAGATCCACACTTGTTTGCGTTACAACCTCTTTTAGAATAGGTTCCTGGTCCTTTTGAATGGAGGCGATCAATGCAGCAATTTCAGCGTTGGGCTGAACGTCCACTGCTTGAGTCGAATCAATCAGCTTGGCTTGCTTTTGCGTAACCTTACCGCCGTCGACCCATAAGTCCACAACACCCAGATACTTGGTGTATTCACCTGCGCTAGCGATCAATGTACCATTGTCACTAACCAAGCCTTTTTCCAGTACAGTATGGCTGTGTCCATCGATGAAAATATCAATGCCAGGCACTTCCTTAACAACTTTGAGGCTGGTGTCCTTACTAGACACATCCTGCCCCAGGTGACCAAGAACAACAACGACATCTACTTTGCTGCGGATTTCATCAACAGCCGCTTTGGCCTCAGCCGCAGGATCGGTGAATTGAATACCCTCCACATTTTTGGGATTCGTCTTATATGCTGTTTCTGGCGTAGTCAGACCGATAATACCGATTTTAACGCCGTCCACTTCTTTAATAACATAGGGTTTGAACAAACGTGTTCCGTCTGTTTGTTTAATATTGGCGCTGAGCACAGGGAACTGAATTTCCTTACTTAGCTCGACAAGATGCTTCCAACCATAATTAAACTCGTGGTTACCCGGAACCATAGCATCATAGCGCAGCTTGTTAATCACTTTCACAATGCTCTCACCTTTAACCAAAGTAGCGAAGGTCGTTCCATGAACGGTATCCCCGTCATCTAGCAGCAGTGTATTGGGATTAGAAGCCCGGTACTGATCAATGATACCCGCCAGCTTGGCGAATCCCATTTCCTTGTCATTCGCGACCACGTGGGCATGGGTATCGTTCGTATGTAGGATGGTGATGTGTTTACCGCTGACTGGAGTCGTTGCCGTTCCCGCTGTTCCCACATGGGTTGCTGGGTCTGCTGCTGCTGTACCGAGACACCCAAGTAAAAGCGCGGCAGTCGTCAGGATCGACGAGAGTTTTTTCCATGAGTTCATGTTGTTCCTTCAACCTCCCATAAAATGAATGAATTAGAGAAACCGCTTACGACCACATTTTATCAGATGATTGTAAAAATAACTTCTATTTTATATCAAAGCACTAAAATTTTTTGATATATCGGTTGTTAAACCCATCGTCTAGTTACCTATATTATAGAGGAAGTAATAAACAGTAACCTACGGGTGGGGAACTAGCGTTCTGTTTTGTGATCAAAAAAAAGGGCAGTCTCTTTGGGCAGCCCGATCCGGGGTAAATAGTGATCCAACGTTTCGTCAGCTAGTGGCGGTTTTCCTTCACTCAACAAAAGCACGGCAAACCGATTGGCCTGCTGTTCAAATTTTCCTGGGGAAAAGTAGGAGTGCTCCTCCATAAAAAAGCGGCTAATGCCTTTATGCAGTCGGTCATGTCCCAATTCATGCGCACAGACGAACCGTTCCCATTCGGGTGTGAGGCCATTGTGGATAACGATAAATCTTCTACGCAACTTGTGGTAATACAGCCCTTTGGTTGTGGGGCCTAGATCGCAGTATCGGATATGGATACCCAGAGCTTTCGCAATATCAAAGGGACAGTTGGTACGGTATTTTCGGACAAGTTTGTGAATAAGCTCGTTCATACGATCACCTGCTATCCCTGATCTTTGCCCGTTCGGGGCTCTTTGGGCTTTTTATGTTTGTTCATCTGCTTGGCTTCCCAGAACAGACCTGTCAGCACGTCCTTGATCCGTTGACGATCTTTTTCATCCAGCGGAATACCATCGAACATTAATTCGTCGTCTTCCTCCAGCATTTTTTTAAAATCCCGGCGGTCTTTGGAGGTTGCCCATTCTGGCACAGTAGAACGATAAAGTTCATGTTGATTTTGCTCCATTGAATCATCGTCTCCCCAATATCCGGCGGCCTTCATCATTTCGGTATAGGATACGCTAAGCGCATCCGCTATTTTGCGGAGAGTGGAAGGTTTGGGGATTCCGCGCAGTCCATTTTCAATGCGGGAAATTTGTGAATTGCTAATACCTGCGGCGTCTGCCAATTGGTTGATGCTCAAGTGTTTGTGCTCGCGCTGCTGTTTTAAGTAAGTTCCGAATGCTGGCTGTTCCACAATGGGGGCTCCTTTCTGCAAGAGAATCATAGATATTGCTTTTATTATACCATTAGGTAAATAGTAAAAGCACGTAATATGCCAAAAGGCATAGGAAAATAAAGCGAATATCCTGTTTTTGGAGCTATACTGCTTTTTTTGAGGATGGATACCTATCCTAAATAATGTTATGTTATACTCAAGATACGAACAAAAGGGGAACACAATGTAAACATGAGCGTTTTCTATTTGAGGATTTTGCAAAATCTTCATTTAAAAATACATCATTGTCAAAAGGCATATAAGGAGTGTTGCTTTACATGAGAAATAACTTACCCGAATTGGACCGTCGCAAAACGCAGAATGCATTGGAGGGTGTGTTTGAGAAATACCGAATTTATAAAACGATTACCTTTATGGATCGGGAGAGCTTTATTACGGCTGGCTATACGGATCGCCCGAGCGGCCCAACAAATGTGACAAGCGATCCAACGGCCCGGACAGCCGTATATAATGTAGATGCTCCTGCCGCCCGCTTGGCCTACTGCGAAATGGTGGATGCCGTAGTGAGCCGCTTGAATGAACGCGAACAGCTGCTTATCCGTGAACGTTATTTAAAGGATGACGATGTGTTCGATTACAAGGTTTACAATTATGTGTTAGACCCGCCAGTCAGCAAGGATACGTATACGAAGCTTCGCACGCGTGCTTTTTACAAAATGGCGCTTGCACTGGCGGACCAAGGCGTTTTAAATTTGGCAGGCTTGCAGAAGGGCGCGGATCGAAAATCGGGGTGATGTAATAATTATCCATTTGTTCTCGTTTATAATTTAATATCATTTCCTAAAGGCTTTGATTTCCTGTAATAACAGGGATCAAGGCCTTTTTTATAATAGGAACACACGTTCTCTAAAAACCTCCCGACATCATCCCTAGTCTCTGCTTTTATCGTCCATTTCCCCGGCAACGCATTCGTTATTAGGGTGTAAGATTATATCATCGGGAATCAAGACAAGAGGACATACAGAAGACACACACAGTCAAACGTTAGCCGGCCATTAGGGCCGGTTTTTTCATGCGGTGATCGTCTCTGTCGGTTCCCGGGAATTCGTTGAATAGAAAGGAGGAGTCGTGTTGCCTAAGCAAGGGATGCTGCAATGCATGAGTATGGAGCTGCGCCGGATGAGAACACGGAAGTGGAAAAAAGCCTGGCTGAATAGCCACAACATGCGAACGCAGGGTACGCAAAGGTGGCATGCCGCAGAATGAGACAAGCCTTTAAGCAAAAGCTTATTGAAATTATTCCAGCGCTGCAAGGGCGTGTATACGATGTTCAGCCACCGTCGCAGACGGCAGAGGAGCCGTATGCTGTTATGGCGCTGGGCGAGGAAATCTGGAAGTCTTCCTGGGCCGGCTATCGGCAGGTTGTCCGCATCATGCTGTACGCAGGACAAGCCGGACTGGCGCAGGCTGACGTATGGGCGAATGCCCTGATTGCCGGGCTGCACCGGGAACCAGTGACAGGTGCAGGTGAGGACACATCGGCTTTTACCGCGCACTATTTGGGCGTGCGGGATGCAGAAAAGCTGGACACTGTTACGGGCAAGGCCTATAGAACGCTGCGTTTTGGCGTGTATGTGCCTGAGTCGGAAGGTGGTTCACCCGCTCCAGCAAACGGTGCTACACAGCCGGAAGAGTGGCTGGCCGCGCTGGTCCGCTGGACGCAGAAGCAACTGGGTGAAACGTGGTCGGTATACGCCGACGCATGGCCCGCACAGCCGGGGCGGCAAGCGGTACTGTGGCGGATGAGCGGCTGCGAAACTAGGATGGCGGGAGCCTCCATGTATGAGCTGCGCAAACGGTTCATCGGGCATATTACCGCCCCGGACACCACTGAAGAAAACCGCGCAGCTTCCGCACTGATCGAGGGCTTTGCCGCTCAAATCCAGCTTCCTCTGGATCAGGACAAAGGCCGTTATATGTCTACAGCTGAAGCTTCAGCCGATTTGCAGGCGGATGCCATTTTAGATGGTCAGCTTCGGCTGATGCTAGTACAGCGGCGTATGCGCCCAGTTGAGGAAGCGGCGTTGATTCGCAGAGTGGAAATTCATCCTATTTTGAAATGAGGTGGTCCGAGTGACCTTGGAAGACCATGAGAAGGCCCCGGTATATGCCGGGCAGGAAGCAAGTGGCCCTCGCTATACGCTGGAGGAGCTAAAGGAGCACGCAGAACAATTGTTTTCCGTGAAAGAAGAAGTGCTGGCAGGCGCCTTTTTTGGCACACAGGACAAGCTGTTTACGGTAGCAGAAGCACACACTAAAATCGAACAATTTATGAAAGCGAAGGTGGACTAATTATGGCAGGCGGAACATGGGAAAACACGAATAAACCGGTATTGCCGGGTTTGTATATGAATTTTCAGGCAGCAGTAGCTTCAGCAATTCAAGGTGGGTCGCGTGGTACGGTCGTTGTGCCCGTTAAGGCGAATTGGGGCCCTGTACGTGAGTTTGTAGAGATCGGCAGTGAAACGGCAATCAGCCAAATCTTTTCGGGTGACAGTCTGGACGGTGCGACCGCGTATTCGACGCTGTATCTGGCTTTGCTGGGCGGTCCGAAAAAGCTCTTAGCCTACCGTTTGGCAGATGATACAGCTGCTGAAGCATCTGTGACGCTGAAAAGCGGCGGTGCGACCCCGGCGGATGTGCTGCGTCTGAAGGCTTTGTACACAGGTAGCCGCGGTAATGGTTTTGCTGTAACTGTACAGCCAACTTTGGGTGATGAGCAAGCTCGTGAGGTGCGCCTCTATGAAGGAACCAAGCTGCTCGGCACGTACAAAGGCAGTGACGGTACGGCTGCCTCTATCGCCAAGGCGATGAACGAGAACAGCGAAAATGTATGGGTGAAGGCCGAAGTTGTCGGCGACGGCGGCATTCCGGTGGATGTCAGCGGCGTACACCTCACTGGCGGCAACAGCGGCAATAGCAAGCTGGTTAATGCCGATTACATCGCGATGCAGGAGGCACTTGAAGGGCAGGAATTTAATGTCTTGGCTCTGGATTATGCAGCCGATCTGGCATTGCTGCAAAGCTTCGCTGCCTGGATCAAGCGTGTCCGGGGCGAAGGTAAAGGCGTAATCGCTGTATTCGGCGGTTCTGCGGCAGATGATGTGTCCAAAACGGCTGTTAGCTTGGCCTCTGCACGTTCCCTGGCGCTGAACCATGAAGGCATCGTGAACGTCGGTACAGGCGTACGTCTGGCAGGTACGGACTACAGTTCTGCCCAAACGGCTGCTTATGTAGCCGGACTGATTGCAGGCCAACGTCTGAATCAATCGGCGACTTATGCGGTTACGCCTTTTGAGGATGTAACCCGCCGCTGGACACGCTCTGAGCAGGAGCAGGCTGTTCGTAATGGTGTCTTCCTGCTGTTCTTCGACGGCCGTCAGGTCAAAGCGCTGCGCGGGATCAACAGCTTGGTGAATCCATCTGCCGGGCAAAACAACGCATGGAAGAAAATTCGTTCCATCCGTGTCATGGACGCTATTAACGCTGACTTGCAGCGTGCAGCTGAAGAGACTTACATTGGCAAAATCAACAATACGGTGGAAGGCCGTCTGGCACTTATCGGTGCAATCAAAGAATACCTGGCACAGCTGTCGCTGAGCAATGTCATCGAAGCAGATGGCTACGATGTCATTCTCGACCCGGCTTACTACGGCGATGCGCCAGTCATCAAACCGGAGCCGGATCAAGTGTTCCTGCAATGGAACGTGAAGCTCACCGACGTGATGGAGCAGTTGTTCGGCACATTTTACGTGCAATAAATAAGCATTTTACGTGTATAAGCATTTCGCAGGCAATCGGCAGAAATGAAGTAGCTTGTTAACAACGAGGATTTTATGAAATCCCGAACTATATTATGGATTATTTTGAGGAGGAAAAAGAAATGTTGGATGCTTCAAGAGTTATTTTAGGTACGTTTGGTCAGGCGCATGTGGACGGGGTGTGGCAGACGAATATCAATAAGCTGGAAGCCAGCGTGGAGATGGAAAAACGCGAGCTGAATCTCGTGGGCAACGAATGGAAGGTGCACAAGCGCGGTATCAAAAAAGGAACGGGAACGATGAGTGGCTACAAGGTCACATCCGATATGATTCGTCGCGGTTTTAACCGTTTTGAGATTATTACTAAATTGGATGATCCAGAAGCCTTCGGACATGAAAGTATTCGTCTTATTCGTTGCACTCCTGACAAAATCCAACTGGCCAACTGGACAGCAGGTGAAGAGGTACAGGAAGAAACGACCTTTACCTTTGAAGGCTATGAGCTGCTGGACCCGATTGTAGCGAACTAAATTGAAAAACGGGGGATGGAATGCTGTCAGGCGTTCCGTTCCCTAAATACAAATAAACAATAAGGGAGAATGACTTATGAGTTTGAATGAGAATATGACAGAAGAACAAATTTTGGACAGCCTGTTTGAAGCCGCTGAAAAACTACCGGAAGAAACGGTTCGTATCAAGCGCCTCGATATGAAAATTGTGCTGCATGGCCTGACCTCCAGTAAAGTGGACAGCATTCGTGAACGTTGCACGATTCGCCGAACCGTGAAGGGGGCTGTAGATGAAAAAGTAGATACTGAAACGTTCAACGCCTTGTTGATCTCAGAAGCTACCGGAAAGCTGGAAGTGAAGGGCTTGTCCCTTAACGGTTGGGGCGATCCTCGGATTACAAGCCGCTTGAAGCTGTCCGGTGGCGAACAGTCCGTCCGCCGTATGCTGCTGGCGGGTGAATTGGATGCAGTAGGAGATAAGGTGCTGGAGCTGTCCGGTTTTGGCGTTGAGATTGCCGACTTAAAAAACTAATCGGCTCCGGGGGAATGACGACGATGCTGTACCACTTGTGGGTCCGGCACCACCTCCGCCCCGGAGACTTTTGGCGGCTTCCCCGCGGTGAGCGCATGCTGCTGCTGGCGTTTGCCGAACAGGAAATGGATAGCATAGCAGCTTCAAAAGCATAAACAAGGAGGTGAACATGATAGATGGCAGAAGCATTAAATTACCGCATGAACCTTGTGATTGATCCTAAAAACGTCATTAAGGCGAACAGAGAATTGCGCGCAATGGAACGTTATTTTGAGCGGATTCAAGGACGTGTGTTGAAAATCGGCCGCACTCGCATGGCCCCGGAAATTGTGCTGAACGATATGGCTTCTAAAGGCTTGGATAATTTGTTGAACAAGATTAACCGAGTCAAATCTCAGATTATTAATGCCTCGGGCAGTGTGAATTTGAAGGTAAGCAGTAGCAGTAGTGTGTCCATCGACGGCATTAGTGGTCTTATAACAGCGTTGGAGAACAACACGAAGGCAGTTAGAGGCAACACTGGTTCAAACATACTAAATAGTACAAAACCTAAAGCAGAAGAGGAAAGTAAACTTCCTGCTTGGGCTGAGGCACTGCAAAAGTATAATGAACCTGCTAAGGTTGTTCAGGAAGTGTACAAAGGGGTTACAGGTGAAGATTTAAGTCTTCAAACGTTTAAAAAGATGCCCGCCGCTTTTATGGAAACCAGACAAACGTGGAAGGAAGGCGGAGCAAAAGGAGTACTTAAAAAATTCTTTTTTCCAGATAAGAAAGAAGATGCTGCAGAAGGAAATGCTGAAGGCGCTTCAGGCAATAAAGACCTTTCGGAGATTAAAGAATTAATTCAGAAATTAATTCAAGTTACCTCAGATAAATCTACTGGCGGGTTTGGCGGTGGCGGCGCAAGTAGCCCGGGAAGAAGGAACAAACGTTCAGGGGGTAGAAGATCTGGTAATAGAGGCGGTAGTCGTCGGTCTTCGAGTAGTCAAAGAGATTTTAATTCAAGAGCCGGAGAGATAGCAAGAATTAATATTAGAGATCGGAACTCGATACAAGGAAACAGAAGCGGACGACAAAACGCTGGAGGTTCAGCAGAATCCAATCCTCGGATTAACCCTGCCCGAAGGGTTCCAAGCCCAAGAAATCATCCGAGAAATCCTGGTAATCGCCGCTCTTCCAAGTCGGGTGGTATTCTTAGCTTTGCAGGCGACTTGCTAACGGGTGGAACAGATATAGATGCTTCTTCTGTCCTAGATATGGTGAGCGATAGCGGATTAGTTGAAAAAGTGAGTAAGGGCCTGGGCGTAAGCAAAAAGTTCATTAGTGGGCCTTTGGGGGTTCTGGCAGATGCAGCAAGCATAGCTACAGCAGCTCCGGGCAAGGAACGCGCACAAGCGATTGGTTCCACCGTAGGTGGGGCGGTTGGGAGTACGGTAGGCGGAGCAATTGGAACATTTTTGCTTCCAGGTGTCGGCACTGCTGTTGGCTCATATGTGGGCGGTTTAGCAGGTGACTTTTTAGGGGGCAAAGTGGGCGGTTGGATTTCAGACCATGGCTCTGAAATAAAGGAAAAGGCATCCAAAGTAACCGGATGGCTTTCTGAGAAGAGCGAAGCCTTTGGTGATAGCATCTCTAACTTCTTCTCTTTTGGTAAAAAAGATGAACCTAAGAAAGCCCCAGCGAAGCCGCCTGAAGTACCTAAACCTGCTATACCACCTCAACCTGCTGTAGCTGTGGCTACCAAACCGTTAACACCTATGCCACCATTTCCGGGGTTACCACCCGGCTCTCAAGTGATGTATGGACCTCAGCAACCAGGTGCAAAAGGTGTCCCTAATCCTTATGGACCGATGGCTATAGCTAACCAGGGAGTCAATCCCAACCCACTACTGAATACTGCGGCTCATGCGAATAATGGAGCCAAAGCTAAAGGCAAAGGTAATGGTAATGGTAATGGTAATCCGACACCTCAAGTAGTACAGATCAGTCCTGAACAAATGGGAACACTGTCTGGCTTTTTGAAGGATTTTAAAACGGAAACCACCAACCAATTCAATCTTCCTGCGGGGGCTGTACAGGTCACTGTACATGAGAACAAGCTGGATGTGGATGGGCTTATTATGCAAATTGGCTACCGTCTCAAAGCTGAAATTCTGCGTGCAACGCAGAACACCAAGCCTGTAGGCGCTGTAGCTAAGTAATACGGTAGATGGGAGTAATGGGGAGGGAGGAAAGAGATGGAATTTAGTTTGACGGATGGTAAAGGAAAAAAGTTTCAGTTTCCGGTAAATCCTGAGGAAGTGACGATCTCACGGCAAAAAGGGTTTGATACAACGACGATTTTATCCTATGGGGAGTTTGACTTCCCGCAAGGGGAGAAGGTGAAGGAAATTTCCTTCTCTTCTTTTTTTCCGAAAGAATACAATCCAGCGTATTGCACATACAAAGATATTCCTGATCCGCAGGAGGCCATGAACACGTTGAATGGCTTTTTGTTATCTAAGAACCCGCTACGTTTTATTATTACGGAGACAGCCTTGAATGTGCCAGTAATTGTGGCATCTCATAATTCGATCTTTCGCGGCGGCGAGTATGGAGATGTGAATTTTGATCTGTCACTGCGGACCTGGAGTGATATGAAAGTTGCCAAAAAAGCTGGTGGCACAGGAAGTAAGGCGGCTACGGTTAACAAAAAGCCCCGCACAGATATGAAAGAAAAGAAAAAAATATATACGGTTAAGTCCGGGGATTCCTTGTCCAAAATTGCCAAGCTCGAATTGGGGGATAGCTCGCAATGGAGTCGTATTTATCAGCTTAACAAAAAGGTTATTGGGCAAAATCCGAATGCAATTAAACCGGGGCAAAAGCTGGTGTTGTCATGAGCTATAAAGTCATTTTACAGGATAAATATGATTTGTCGCCGCTTGTGGAGAACATTAATTTGAGGGACTCGCTGGAACAAATCGCCTATCAGGGAACCGTCAATCTAGTCGTTACGTCGGATATGCCCGCTATTTCCCCTGGGATGTCCATTCGGGTTAGCGGGATTCCTTATGGTAAAAAAGATTATGTTCCCTTGTTGTCCCCTGCCGTGATTTGGGAAGTGGAAACCTCTAACAACGGGCTCAAACGTATGACGCTGACGTTGTATGACCGTACAGTGTATTTGGACAAGTCAGAGGATGAATATTTACTCCCTGCCAAGCAGACGGCTACTCAGCGTTTTCAGAAGTATGCTAGGGACTGGAAGTTGAAAATCGCTTCATTGCCAGATACGAAAAAAACGCTGGGACGCGCCGTATACCGCACACAGTCCATCTATTCTATGATGCTGGGAGATCTGCGCGAAACGGCAAAGGCGGGGGGAAAGCTGTATCATCCGCGGATGATTTCTTCCGGGTTGGAGCTGTACGAGCTAGGAACGAACAAAGACGTGTATGTTTTGGAGAGAGTGACTGATACGACACAGTCCCGCACGCTGGAAGGTGCAGCTACGAGGGTGAAAGTGCTGGCTACGACGGCGGCTAGTGAAACAGGTAATGAGGTTCCTTCCAAGGTGATGGCGCTTGAGGAAAAGGACATTGCCAAATATGGGACACTTCAGGTGATCGTGCAGGATGACGAGGTCAAGTCCGGTGCAGCAGCCCGTGAGCTGGCTAAAAGTAAGCTGAGAGGCATACAGCAAACGATATCGGTAAATGCACCAGATATGAACACGATTCGAGCAGGAGACGCAGTGATGCTAGGTTCCATAAAGCTACTGGTCATTTCAGTGAGCAGGGAATTGGGCAACCCCGGCAGTATGTCGCTGGAGCTCGGAACGTATGACGATGTAAAAAGGAGGTTTTACCTTGAATAAGGACCCCTACGGGCATTTGGCTACTGCGCTGCAATCTTCATTTCATAAGCACACCAAGCAAGCGCTGAGTGGAGTGGGCGCGGTACTAGGCACGATCACCTCCACGGGACTCAAGCTGGACGATTTTAAACATGAGCTTCAGGATTATCTGGTCGCCGAGCTACCGGGGCAGCTATCTATACCACGTCATATGTATAAAGGCACCTCAACCGCAGTGGAACCGGAAAATTGGGAAGGCAAAGAGCTGAAAACTTCCTTTTATATCGGGGAAGACGAGCTGGAGGATGTGAATCTCAGTTTGAACGAAGGACTCAAGCCCGGAGATCGTGTACTTGCGGTTCGGGTGAATAGCGGCAATGATGTGGTGGTCGTGTGCAAGGTGGTGAGTGGACGTGGCTAATTTATTTCCTGAAACAGATGATGTGATCTGGACAGACACGGATATGACCGACCCGGATGTACTGGAGGATAACCGCGCAGTATTTGGGCGAAGCTGGCGGTTTGATTTTGAAGCCGGTGAGTTTGTTATGAGCCCTAGTCGTAAAATCGTGACTACAGGGGAGAAGGAAGCGTGGGTACAGTGGTGTGAAAAAGCGATTCGCACTCCTCGCTACCGGCATGTGATCTATTCACCTGACTATGGGAGTGAGCTGGAGGAGCTCATTGGCAGCAGCTATGGGCACGGTGTGCAGGAAAGTGAAATTAAACGCATGGTCACAGAGGTGCTACTAGCAGATGCACGTACGGCTAGTGTGGATCAGTTCACGTTTCGCTGGGAAGGCGAGGCGTGCCATTTTAGCTGCCAGATTACGAACGTGCGGGATGAAACGGAAATTGTGGAAAGTGTGGTGATCTAATGGCAGACTTGCCGGAATATTTGGTAGACCAGACGGAAGAGGAAATTTTAAATCGAATGCTGGAAAAAGTGCCTTCGGATATTGATAAGTCCGAGGGCTCTTTTATTTGGGATGCGCAGGCGCCGGTGGCATTCATGCTCTCGGAAGCGGCGATCTGGGCGCAGGAGCTGCTGCGTCGGGGCTTTGCCAGCACAGCAGCCAGCGACAACCCGGATTTTCGTTCGCCGGAGCTGGATTTGCGGACAGCAGAGCATGGGGTGACACGGCGAGAAGCGGTTGCGGCCTCAGGTATGGTTACGTTCACGGGCACAGCGGGAACGACTGTCCCGGCGGGGACCTTGGTGGCGACCCCGGCAGATGATGTATCCGGGGAAGCTTCTATTGAGTATGCGACCACGGCTTCGGTCACGCTGGATGAACAAGGTGCCGGGGAAGCGGCTATTCGGGCGGTCAACCCCGGGCGCAGCGGTAATGTACCTGCGGGCGTCATCCAGGTGATGGCCACTCCGATTAGCGGGGTTGCCTCTGTGATCAATACGGAGCAAACCAAAAGCGGTACAGACGTTGAGAGCGACCAGCTGTTGCTGGAGCGTTTTTATGCCAAGGTGCGGAACCAGGGCACAAGCGGCAACAAGGCGCAGTATACCCAGTGGGCGAATGAGATTGCTGGAGTGGGTGGCGTGGAAGTAGTTCCGCTCTGGAAGGGGCCGGGAACAGTGGGGTTATATGTGCTGGATACGGACAAACGAGCAGCCAGCCCAGATATCGTGGCTGCGGTGCAGAAGTATATTGATCCGACTCAGGATGGGCAAGGGGAAGGGCTGGCGCCAGCGGGTCCTGTAGTGACGATCATGCCAGCGGCAGAAGTGGAGATTAACATCTCAGTCAAGGTACAGCGTACCGAAGAGAAGCCGTCCACGCTGGATGAAATCAAAAAGCTGATCGAGAGCGGTGTGCGGACGTATTTGAAGCAGCTTGCCTTTTACAAGGAAGACCCGTTGGTACGGTATACCCGGATTTCTGCTGTTTTGCTCGACATTCCGATTATTATTGATTTCTCTGAACTGAAAATCAATGGACAGAGCAATCAGAATATTGAGATTGGCTCAGGCCAGGTGGCAGTGCTGGGGACGGTGAGCGTCAGTGAGTAACAATGGAACGAACAGTTTTGACGATTTATTGAATAACCCAGACCAGGGAAAACATGCAAACCGTAGTGGCACTTTGGTTAATCGGGTAACGATAGCAGGAGATACAGTAGGCCAAATGAGCAGCGAGCGGGGACGTGAGCTGCTTTCCTATTTGCCTTCCTATTACGAAACCTCACGCGTGATGCGTTCCGATATGGATGCTAAAGGAAGCGAATTGGACGCCTTGTATCTTGCAATGGATGCAACGGTGGGACAGTTTTTCGTGCGTACCGCCACATGGGGGTTGGAACGCTGGGAAAGGGAGCTGGGAATTGAAACCGATCTGGCGAAGCCATTGGACCAACGGCGTGCGGTGGTGGAGTCGAAGCTGCGAGGGGCAGGAACTTTTTCCGGTCGGCTTGTCAAAAATGTAGCAGAGGCGTATGACGGAGGTACGGTAGATGTTATTTTTCATCCTGCCGAATGGGGATTTACGGTCAAATTTATAGATACCATCGGGATTCCACCCAACGTGGATGATCTTAAAGCAGCCATCGAGGAGATCAAGCCCGCTCACATGGCGGTGGAGTACAAATTACGCTACCTGACCATTGCTGAAGTTGAGTCTATGACCCTCTATGAAAATGAACATACAACACAGGATAGATATTTAGGAGGTGGCGCATAGCATGGCAAGCGAAAAAACACCAAATCTTGGCTTAAATCAAATTGACCGCACATCGCCCAAAACCACGTATTTTGATCTGGAGAAGTATTTGGACCAGAACTGGCGCGCTGTAGACGATTTCGCAGGTGATGTGAATGAGGGTGTAAATGGGATCAAGAAGCGTCTGGATACGACAGAGCGTAAGACGGTAACTTTGGAACCTGGGGTGCAAATTGTTCATGCGGAAAAGGCCGCGCCATTTTCGCTGACGGGGCTGAGCGGGCGTACGTTGGTGAATTTGTTGGGAAGATGGGGGAATTTGAGTAGCTTAAGGTGGGTAACACCGTATCAAGCCGATATAGCGCTAGATACTTTGAATAAAGGGACAATGCCTAATTCGTTAAAAGTAACGATCAAGCCTGGATATACCGCTGGAGTGGGGTTTTATAGTAATTTTAAATTTTTAGCTGGAAAATATTATGTTGCAATTGTAAAAGCGAAAGTAGGTAACGCTACAGATGCAGGAATCTCGGCTCCGAATGCTCTGGTAGAATCGAAAGTTATAGTTACGGATAAAACTAAATTTGCTACGGCTTGGTTTAGGCTGGCTCCTACCAGCGATATTATTACTAACATAGATTTGGTAACACAGGGTACTGTAGGACAGTATTCTAATTTTGAGGCTGCGCGTATCTATGAGATTTCTGCAGCAGAATATACAGCATTAGCAATGATGACTGACGATCAAATTGACAACAAATATCCTTATGTGGATAGTGTAATGCCTGTACGTAATCCATATGCAATTCGGTACGGGGAGAATTTGGCCCCATACTCTTTTTATTCTTGGGACGCTACGGTCGGAACACCTCTTATTAAAGATGATCGAAATGTTGTTGTTTCTTCTTCGAATATAATGATAGCTTCCATCTACCCATTAGTTCCGGGTCAGGCTTACACGGTTTCCGCTCAGTCGAGTGGAGCAACGGGTAGAATACATGTAAATATGCAAAACGAGACTGCTGTTATCGGTAATGTAACAGGTAGCGGGATTATATCTTATACATTCACAGTTCCGGCAGGTACTAAAGGTGTAGTGATCCGCTTGCTGGGCACATCCACTGCCGAAGTAACGATTTCTGATTTTATGCTCAACATCGGTAGTATTGCCAAACCGTTCAAGCAGCATGAAGACTCCATGCTGGCACTGCAAACAGACCTGTACGCCGATCCAGTTACAGGGGCTAATGCTGATACAGTGTTTGAACGTAATGGGCAATATTATAAAAGCAAACGTTGGCACAGTATGACGCTTGACGGCTCGCTACCCTGGGGTTACTTCGATTCAGCCGCAGGCTACAAAGTTGTTCGGATACCTGCCACTAATGGAATGGTTGACAGTGAGAGGATAACAAAGTGGAACGGTAAGTTGGTTCAGCATGTTTTCCCGTTAAGCGGGCCGGATCAATCCCACCTTAGTCCAGAATCTGGTGTTGTGGGTCTGTCTATTTCTAGTACAGACAGTGGATGGGGAGACAACTACACACCTACAACAGACGAAATAAAGGCGTATTTCATGGGTTGGAAGATGTATTTGGCTGGTCAAGGAGACGTTAGTAAGCCGTTTAACAATGAGGCAGTAGGGAAGGCGTGGTATCCGCTTGATTCTATCTACGATTCGAACGGGGCCGCAGCAACGCTGTACGTAACTACTTTGCCGACAACAGCGATAACATCCTTGTCGTATGTAAGATATGGAAATTGGTCGGCATACCAACTGGTATACAAACTCGCAACGTCTACAGCAGAGCCTATCATATCCGAAGGGCAACTAACGTTCATTGAGGGAGACAATCAGGTTGAAGTAGGTACGGGAATTGTGTTGCGCGAGCCTGCCGACGTATTTATGGAGACAGGAACTATGTTCGGCAACAGAATGAACATAAATAACGCCAGCTTTAGCGCGCGCTTGCTCAGGAACAGGTCTATACAACCGTTGACGGTATACAAAGATGGGGTCTTAGACACAAGATGGACTAAGGGAGTCGGATGGATCACGAGTGCAGGTACGTTATCGCAACTTTTAAATGCATCGGATAGCGACAGAGTATCGGCTTACAGTGTCACGTACTTTATGGTTGGTCTCTCACCCGTTGTGCCGTTCACAGGAATCTACGCAGCCAACGAAAAGACACTGCTGTTGGATTTGATAGACTGCGTGCAACAAGCAAATTTGCGCCTGTCTGTGGTGGAGAACAAAAAGGCGGACAAGGATAGCCCTTCCTGGATTACACCCACGTTGCTTAATGGCGTTACAGCAGAAATATCCTCAGTGGATATGTGGCCTCAGTACCTTAAAATGTCAGATAATCTTATTAAGATGCACGGGGCAATAAAGGTACCGACTTCTAATGCAACCGTCACATGTTTTAGGTTGCCGGAAGGATACAGGCCAAAAATACTAACGGTATTAACCTGCGCAGCATCTGATTCGGTGTCCGCTGACAAAACTGCCGTAATTGCAATATCCTCTGACGGACGTGTTGAAGTAGTAGGCAGAGGGGGCTATGGTTGGATACGTTTAGATGCCGTTCAATTTATAGCAGAAGTTTAAGGAGGATAATATATGAAAGCAGTACCTAAAGTAAATACAGACGGCCTCTACCTGGAGGACAAGCTAGTGGACGATGCCTTTTCGGGTGTCGTCCCTTTTTATGCTCCATCTTCACTCACGCTATCTGATACAGACCAACAGCAAGACATCTATGTACTTACTGCCGATAAATCGAGTGCTATTGATGAAGCGAATACAAAAACCAGTCTTGCTGGCTATACGGTTAGTATTCCAGTTCCACCGGGCTTATATCATCCTCTTTTTGATATTCAAGGCTGGTTGACCTATGAAGCAGAATATAACGAAATTCTGATTGAGGCCCAAAAGAAGTACGAGAAAATTAGTAAGGAATCTCAGGCGGCATTTCAGAAACTGCATGATGAATGGCGAAACATGCCCGAAAACGAACGTGGAGAAGAACCTATATATTCTGCTCCCACTTTTATGGCTCCAGAACGAAGAGATCCACCGACGTTTTGGAGTGAAGGATTAAGTGCCGAGGCGATTAAGGAACTGACCCAAAAAGCAGAGCAACAGCCAAGTGAGACAGATCAATTGAAGCAGCGTATTGCAGATCTCGAAGTAACGCTGACCCAGCTCATGCTTGGTAACACAGGAAAATAACCATGTACTGACTCCTGTTTAGCCGCAAAATTCTTATTTAAAAAGAGGTGAGGTCATAACTATGACTGCTTTAACAGAGACTCAATTGCGTATTTGTGCTTATGCTTGTGTTACCCGCTATGACCAGGGAGAAGGTAATATAGCAGCTATCATTGGAAGCTACGCTTTAGATGAAAAACAACGTAAACAAGTGAAGGAAATGATTTTATCCCATCGTTCTGATCTGGTATTGGATAACGTAGAGGATCCGTCATCTATGAAGGTTTCCAGTGCACAGCGAGAACCGATTAAATGGTATAGCTCTATTTTTCGTAAAAAAACGGTATAGAACAGAGAGCAAAAATGCCTGTACTCAAAGGAGGAGCGAGCATGTATGAAAGAATGGATCTGATTATAATGGGTTTCTCCAAGCTGAAAATGAACAGACAAAGCAATCCTTTTATAACGATTCAATTCGGCCAGGGGGTAGAACTGGGGATGGTGAGTATGGATGGATATTGACGAAAAAAAAGAATCTGTTATCCAAGATGTAACGGATGATTTTAGTAATCGAATGTTCAGTTCGCGGGGAACGGAGCTATTTTCCTATCTTCCTACCTATTACGAAGCATCCCGTGTAATGCACGTGGATATGGATGCAAAGGGTAGTGAACTAGATGCTCTATATCTCGCGCTGGATGATACGTTAGCCCAGTTTTTTGTTCGCACTGCCACTTGGGGGCTTGAACGCTGGGAAATGGAGTTGGGTATCCCGATCCATTTGGAAAAGCCGCTGGAACAGAGACGATCTGTTGTGGAGTCAAAACTTCGCGGAAGCGGCAAATTTTCAGGGGATTTAATACGGAAAATCATGAGCTCATTTGGTGTCGATGGGGAAGTGGATTTTTATCCGACTGAGTATAAGTTTGGTATAAGCTTTGAAAATAGAATCCCTGAAAATATGGTTGATTTTAAAAAGATCATCGAGGATATTAAGCCTGCTCATCTTGCCTTTTATATGAATAACAAAACTAGGCTTGCATTTCTTCATGAGAATGAAATGGTTTCTCGTATTCGACTACGTTCGAGAGTTCGCTTTTTGGGTGGGAAGCCATGGTATTTAGATGGTGTCGAGTTACTAAACGGAATAGCTTCTTTGTCCGGTTGGACAGAGGTACCTATGCGCTATTTGAACCGTACAAAACTAGTCATCATGCATCGAATCGATCATCATCAGGAAGGCAGAATGAAAATTCGAGACCATTATTGGAAGTTGGATGGAAGTATGAAGCTGGACGGTAGTCAGATGTTAAGCTCAACCGAGAAAGTCATTTCAATCTAAACCAATAAAACTTTTATTTTTAAGATAGAAAGGATGGTAAGTATGGCAGAACAAGTTTTGACAGTCACGACTGCATATGCAAGGGAACAAATGGCACGTGCCCGCGCTGAGGGAGGAACGCTGACAAAAGTAGTAAAAATGGCGTTTGGTAGCGGAGGTGTGGATCAAGCAGAGAAGCCACTGCCTTTGGATGGAACAGAACAGGTGTTGAAAAAGGAGCTGGCTCAAAAGGATATTACGAGCTTTGAATTTATTGCTCCTGCAACAATTCGTTATACCTGCTCACTAGCAGAGAATGAATTGGCGGGTGAGACGATTAATGAGCTGGCTTTGGTAGATTCAGCGGGGAAGCTGACGGCTATCCGTACAATGAGCAATAAGATCAAGGATAGTGATATGGAATTTGTTTTTGAAATTGATGACATCTATTAAGGAGGATATAAAGTATGAGCATACAACAACCACGCAGATTTGTTACTACCGACCAAGGACATGCGGATGTCCTGAATGGACCGATTGATACCCTTTATGCTAACGATCAGGAATTGGCCGCACAGGTTGAAAATATCAAAAAGGACCCGGCTGGGAACGGTGTTTCTTCTAAGGAAGCGTTAGACAACCATGCCAGTAATACAGATCTCCACGTTACGGCAGCCAAACAAGCGGCATGGAGTGCGGCTGAGGGAAATGCCAAAAAGTATACAGAGCAATATGCAGCACCAAAGCAGCATAGTCACCCGGCATCAGATTTGCCTTCTGCATCAACACAGGCTAGGGGAATCGTGCAGCTTAATACCTCTACCGGCAGCACAGCTACAGATCAGGCGGCTACGCCTAGTGCGGTGAAGGCAATGGGCGATGAATTAAGACAACTTATTAACAGTGTAAAGGAGACTGGTTCTGTGAAAAGTGTACAAAGGTTAGTTGTATTTTTAGAAGCAGGTGTTAAAGAACTTGTTGTCAATATTAACCCAGTTAACTCAAGTAAAACCATGCTGTCTCATTTAGGTGCACAAGGTTACTCAACTGATGATGGATTACTTGCCATGTTAAGTTTGATTAGCTCTAATCAAGTTAAGGTTACTCTTACGAATATTTATGATAATGCTAGTCATAATGTTAGTTTCGAAGTGATTGAATTTAATTAGGAGGCTTGATCATGTTATATGCTTATGCGGATTTAAATAATCGCATTTATGCTGTTTTAGAAGCTACAGCCAGCCCAGATCATGAACATACAATACTTGTTTCTTCACGGGATGTTTTAGGAAAAAAATACAATCCAGAAACTCATGGATTTGAAGATATACCAGTACTAAGGGGTCCAGGAAAATTATCAGAACTGGATCAATTGAAGGCACAAATCGAGGAAGTTCAGACCCAAAATACTGCACTGATGCAAGCGGATTTGGACAATAAAAAATCTATAGTAAAACTGATGCAGATGATTATGGGCAAAAGTGATAATTAAGATATAAGTATACGAGCAATTGAAATCCTTTAGAGTCACTGGTACTTATGCAAAGGAGGTAAGTCAAGTGGATGAAAATATAAAAAACCTTTTGTAACTGTATTCTTTCATCTTGCTCAATCTGGTCGTCGTTCAATAGAAGATATACCAGTAATGCTCCAAGACATGGTTAAGACGAATTTAGATTTAGCCAAAACTGAACAAATATAACCAACGCGCCTACACAGAGCGTGTTTTTAAATGCCCTTGGATCAGTCCAAGGGCATTCACTTTACACCTAGGTTCAAAAGGGGGAACAAATATGCATGAAAAGATCGATCAGATTTGGCTGGGGCTTTCCACGGGGACCTTGATCGGTTATTTTTTCGGGGGGTGGACCACAATGTTGACGTTGCTGTGGTGGATGGTCGTGATCGACTTTTTCACCGGATGGGCAGCGGCCTGGATTAATGGGGAGCTAAAAAGCCGCCAGGGGTATTACGGTATTTTTCGCAAGGTTACCGTGTTTTTGCTCATTACGGTAGCTCACCTAATCGACGGTATTCTCGGGGATGCACATTACTTCCGGGATGCCGTCGTTTTCTTTTATTTAGCGAACGAGCTGTTGTCCATTATTGAAAATGTGGGCAGAATGGGAGTGCCGATGCCGGATATTTTACGGAATGCGGTAGCTATTTTTGAGTCCAAGTCAAGTGGAGAAAAAATAAAGTCAACCGACCCTTCCGACAAAGAGAATAAAGTTTCATAAAGTGCCACCAGTGACCACCACCCAAATAGGCTGACTACCTTTTTGCCCTTTTTTCGGTGTAAAAGTGGAAAAGCCCAGACCGTATGGATGGTCCAAGCATATATAACAGAGACAGAGTGCTACAACATTATAATGACAGGGAGGGAGCGCCTTATGCAAAGTCGTAGCCCTAATGCTACCGAAGGCATTGACGTGTCCCGATATCAGGGAACGATTGATTGGAAGCGTGTACGAGCCGATGGTAAATCGTTTGCCTTTATTAAAGCGAGTCAAGGACAGCGTTACGTCGATCCGACATTTATCACGAATGCAAAAGGGATCAAGGCAGCCGGGCTCTTACTGGGAGCGTACCATTTTGTAGATGCGACCGATGTAAATGCAGCAAAAGCAGAAGCCAGGCATTTCGCCGAGGTGTTGGAGCAGGTGGGTGGGGCGAAAGCGCTGGACTTGCCAGCGGTGATGGATTACGAAAATAATCCGGGAGGGCTTAGCTCGGCCACGATTCATGAGGTTGCGTTGGCATTTGTAACGGAATTTGAACGGGTAAGCGGCTGTAAGCCGATGGTATACACAGGGAATGCTTTTGCTGCCCATTTCAAAGCGCCATTGGGCAGTTATAAGCTGTGGATTGCACGTTATAGTACACGGGTGCCCGGCGACACCACAGCATGGAAGAACTGGGACTTTTGGCAATACAGCGATAGTGGACGGGTTGATGGAATTCAAGGGCCGGTTGACCTGAATGTATACGCCGGAACAGAGGCCGAGCTACGCCAAGCATTTGCAGGAGAAGAGGGGGATGAGTCAATGACAGCAGAGGAAAAAGCGGCATTTAAGGCCCTGCAGCAGCAGGTCGCCGCTCTTGAAAACAGCAAAGATGTGCTCAAGCAGACGTTGAATGAACAAAGCGCTTATATTAAAAAAGTGGATCAGCGGGTAGCTGAGCTGGAGGCGCATCAGACTATGCCTGTACCGACCTGGGCGAAGGAAGCAATGGCTGCCGCTGTTGCATTTCATCCAGCAAGCCCGATTGTGGATGCGAAACTGCCAAGCAGTTACGATTTTTATCGCTTACTGGTCGTACTGAACCGTCTGGGTGTGTTTAAAACGACCAAATGATCTTTTATAAATTTTATGCGAAAAAGGGATTATTTTCATGAAAACTAATCCATACGCCTGAAACGTAAATAGACAGGCGGTTCAAAGGCAACCGCCTGCACTTATTGTAAAGTGATGTTCTTCATGATTTCTACATAAGCTGAACTAGAACGTTTTAAAAGTGTGAATCATTGGGTGGAAATGCAGCATGTCTACCAGCCAAATCAAGCGGTAAAAGCTCTTGTATGTTTGTTTATTTCAGAACATACCTGGGAATTAGGATATTAAGGATGTAGGTTTGGTGCTGAATACATTTTTGAGGTAAGATCATGCTCCTGCTTGGAGGTTAAAGACCCCCAGCAGGAATATATGTTTGGTATGATCGTGTAAGTTGGTTTGTAATATTAATTGACATGATGTATAAAAACATATCGTAATGTATGAAAAACCCCCTTGTCGTCTTCCAGATTTTATAGTAAAGTATCCAATAATCAACTTTGTTTGAGCATAATATTCACTGTTTGTGAGTATATGTCACACTTTCACCACGACCTGACATACTCCTCTTTCTCTTTATCACATCACATTTATTTATTACCCTACAGCATCTCTTACACCACTAGATTATGAACACTTCTGTCCTACTACACCTATTTGATGAACTCGGAACCTGGGATTACAGCTTGAGGACAAGCTTGTCATGTCAATTCAAGAATTGACATTCATCCGGTATCAACGAATTAACAATATATAAGGTGTGAAAGGGGTTTGCTGCATGAGCAAAAAGTATGCAAAACACAAAATCTGGACCGTTCTGCTGGTGCTTGCGCTAGGAGCTGTTTTGGCGCTTTCCGGTTGTGGGGGATCAGGTGAAGGAGCAAAGCCAGAGGCAGGGAAAACACCAAGCGGAGCAGGAGAGGGCGTGCAGGACACGCTTATTTATGGACGCGGCGGAGATTCCGTGGCGCTAGATCCTGCCATTGTGACTGAAAGCGAGTCGCTAAAAATTGGAATGCAAGTGTTCGACACACTGCTGGAATATAAGGAAAACACAACGGAGATCCAACCGGGACTTGCAGAGAGCTGGGAAGTATCACCGGATGGACTGGTCTATACGTTCAAGCTGCGCCAGGGTGTAAAATTCCATGATGGAAGTGACTTTAACGCTGAAGCGGTTGTGTTTAACTTTGACCGCTGGGCTGATCCAAAAAGTCCATACAAATTTGAAGGTGACTCGTTTGACTATTATGATTCTATGTTCGGTCCTGAAGGAAGTAGGGTGATTAAGGAGATTAAAGCGGTAGATGCGAACAGTGTCCAGTTTACACTAAACAAGCCGCAGGCGCCGTTTTTACAAAATATCGCTATGCCATCCTTTAGTATTGCAAGTCCCAAGGCAATTCAGGAGAAAAAGGCTGATTTCAAGAGTAATCCGGTCGGCACGGGGCCTTTTGTATTTAAGGAATGGAAACGGAACGATACCATCACGCTGGAGAAGAATCCAAACTATTGGAAAGAGGGCCAGCCGAAGTTGGCAAAGATCATTGTTCGTTCCATACCCGACAATACCGCGCGATTTAATGCTCTGCAAAATGGAGAAATTGACCTGATGGAGGATTTGAATCCGGATGATGCAAAGCAGCTAGACGGTAATAGCGAATTGGTGAAAATTGAACGTCCCTCCTTTAATGTGGCGTACATTGGATTTAATTTAAAGAAAAAAACATTCAATAATCCCAAGGTGCGCCAGGCGCTGAATCACGCAGTGAACAAACAGGCCATTATTGATGCATTGTTTGCAGGGCAGGCTAAGCCTGCGGTCAATCCGATGCCACCTACGTTATGGGGGTACAACGATAGTATTCAGGACTACGCCTATGATCTGGATAAGGCTAAATCTTTACTGGCGGAAGCAGGCTTTCCTAACGGGCTTCCCGAGCCGTTAACCTTCTATGCAATGCCCGTATCTCGTCCTTATATGCCTGACGGCAAAAAGGTGGCCGAGGCCATTCAAGCCGATTTTGAAAAAATAGGCGTCAAAGTCAACATCCAATCTCCAGAATGGGCTACGTATCTGGATGATCTTAAAGCAGGAGAGAAGGATGATCTGTACATGCTGGGATGGAACGGGGACAATGGTGACCCGGATAATTTCCTTTATACATTGCTGGACAAGGATACGATTCCAGGCAATAACCGTAGTTTTTATGTGAATGAGGAACTCCATAAAGTATTGGTGAAGGCGCAGGTTGAGGTCGATCAGGACAAGCGTGGGGAACTGTATAAACAAGCACAAGTGATTATTAAACAGGATGCACCGTGGATTCCCTTGGTTCACAGCACACCGTTGATGGCAGGTAAAGCGAACCTCAAGGGTTTTGTACCTTCTCCGGCAGGTATGGAAGCGTACGGAAATATTTATTTTGAATAGCCCAAACGCAAGCAGGCGGTGAATAGGATATGAACTCATATATTGTAAAAAGACTGGCCATATTGATTCCTGTATTACTAGGCATGACGCTTATCGTATTTTCGATTATTCATGCTATTCCGGGTGATCCGGCGGAAACCATACTAGGAGATAAAGCTACGGAACAGTCCAAGCAGGCGCTACGTGAGCAATTGGGACTGGATAAGCCGTGGTTTCAGCAATATGGAACCTATTTGAGTGAACTGGCACATGGAGACTTGGGTGATTCCATTCGCACCAGACAGCCGATTGCCCGGGAAATGCTTCCTTATCTGGCGGCTACGCTGGAGTTGACAGTAGCGAGCATGTTTTTTGCCATAGTAGTTGGAATGAACGCTGGCATCGTGAGTGCCTGGAAGCGAAATTCCTGGTTTGACTATGTCAGCATGGTCATTGCACTGGTCGGAGTATCGATGCCGATTTTTTGGCTGGGCTTGATGGAGCAATGGATTTTTGCAAATAAGCTGCATTGGCTTCCTTCCATCGGACGCATGAATTCCCGTGATCCGGTGGAAGCTGTGACACATTTAGCCGTGATTGATGCGTTCATAGGTGGACGTATGGATCAGGTGTGGACCGTTATCAAGCATTTGATCCTACCCAGTATCGCACTGGGAACGATTCCAATGGCGGTCATTGCGCGCATTACCCGTTCCAGTATGCTGGAGGTTATGGATGCGGACTATATCCGTACGGCTCGGGCGAAGGGGCTGGCATCTTTTCAAGTCGTGTACAAACATGCGCTTAAAAATGCTGCGATCCCTGTGCTTACTGTCATCGGTCTTCAGACGGGATCACTACTGGGAGGCGCGGTACTGACAGAAACCATTTTTGCCTGGCCCGGCATCGGGCGGTACATTTTTGAAGCGATCAGCTCGCGTGACTATCCGGTTATTCAAAGCGGAATTCTGATCATAGCGTTTCTGTTCGTCATCATTAATCTGATTGTCGATTTGCTGTACGCGGTTCTCGATCGGCGTATCCGTTATCAGTAATCAAGTCGCCAATTGTTCAAGGGGGAGCTTGTCCGATGTCACAATTTTCAATGGAACCCAACAACATACCGACGACACGCAGTACATTGGCGCATTTGCCTGTCGTGACTGGTCCTTGGAGAGACGCATGGAGGGCTTTCCGTCACAATAAAATGGCGCTCGTCGGCCTGAGCATTATTATCTTCTTTGTCATCATTGCTTTGATCGCGCCGTGGATTGCTCCTTTTGACTATAAAGAGCAAAATTTGGTGAGCCGTTTGCAGCCTCCTTCTGCGGAGCATTGGTTCGGTACGGATGATCTCGGTCGAGATTTACTGACTCGTACCCTGTATGGAGCCAGAATCTCGTTGTGGGTCGGTTTCTTGTCCGTTATTGGTTCAATGATTGTAGGAACCGCCTTAGGTTTAATCGCAGGATTTTACGGAAAATGGGCAGATATGGCCATCTCGCGGCTATTCGACATTTTACTGGCATTTCCGGGGATTTTGCTGGCCATTGCTATTGTGGCCATTCTAGGGCCTTCATTGGAAAATGCGTTGTACGCCATTGCCATTGTCAATGTGCCAACGTATGGAAGGTTAGTTCGCTCTAAGGTGCTGAGTGTCAAAACAGAGGAGTATATCACTTCTGCTAGAGCGCTTGGAGCCAATAATACACGAATCATCCTCCGTTATATTTTGCCTAACAGCCTGACACCAATCATCGTACAGGGAACGTTGGGGATCGGAACGGCTATCATTGAAGCGGCAGCGCTTGGATTTCTAGGCTTGGGTGCACAACCTCCTGAGCCAGAGTGGGGTAAAATGTTGTCCGATTCGCGGCAATATATCCAGAACGCGCCGTGGACAGTTATTTTTCCGGGGATATCTATCATGCTGACCGTATTAGGCTTTAATCTGATGGGTGATGGGCTGCGGGATGTATTGGACCCGAGGGCAAAGCGTTAGAGCAAAAGTGGTGAGGGATATAAAGTTGAGTAAAAGGTGTTCTCTGGCCTGTAGCAAATGGCTGGGGGACACCTTTTTACATGAGCATTTTGCATAATTTCGTTTTTGAAAATTAGGCATCAGTATCTTAAGCCTGAGCGAACAGCATGGGAAAACCGTTCAGTCTACGCTATTGCCACGGGCAAGGACTTACCTAAAAGCCCACCATCGCTTACTCAATCCGCCTGCAGAATCGCTGGTAGAGGAGAGCCGTACCCGACTGGAGACGCTACTAACCTTCTCCCCGCTGCTTCGCAGCGTATGTGAATGGAAGGAAGCAATGACTGCTCGCCTAACTTTAGTGCTGCCAAACTGGGATTGAGCGTTGGTGTGAGCAAGGCGAAAAGATGGACCACCCTGCTGTTGGTAGCACCTTAAAAACGATGCGCAATTGGAACATAGAAATCGTAAACTATCATCAATGTCGGTGGACAAACGCAACGGTAGAAGGTCGTCACAATCGCATTAAGGCCTTTCAGCGTCGCCATGTTGTCATTTAGAGGCTGATTGAATATGTAAAATTGTTAATATTTAGGAAGTGGAATTTTGTTCTGTCCCACTTCCATTTCATTAGTTATTTTAATGTCTTTACTTTCAAAGAGAACACGAAAGTAACTTACTAGAAACCTTTTTGCATCCTATAGTCTAATCTTCAGTCAAACGACCATTATGCCAAAGTTGTTGATAATACGGATGTGTTTTTTGTAATGCTTCATGTGTGCCTTGACCTGACAGGCGTCCTTCTTCAAAGACAAGGATTTGGTCTGCACTTGTAATCGTGGATAATCGATGGGCGATGATGATCGTCATCCGGTTTTTCGTTAACGCTTGAAGGGCAAGCTGCACTTCACGCTCTGATTCGTTATCTAAGTTCGATGTCGCCTCATCAAGTAATAAGATTCTCGGACTTCGTAAAATCGCACGAGCAATCGCAATACGCTGTTTTTGACCACCTGAAAGCTTAATACCTCCTTCACCAACCTCTGTATCGAGGCGTTTGTCCAGCTGCATGACAAAATCATAGGCATAGGCTGCTTTTAATGCGGCAAGTACCTCTTGTTCGCTTGCTCCATTCGTCCCGTACATGACGTTGTCACGAATCGTTCCATTTAATAACGGTGCATTTTGACTTACATAGCCAAACAGCCCACGCCACTCTGTTAAGTTAAATTGCTCAATGTTTTCGTTACCATACAGTATCGCACCTGATGTCACGTCATAAAATCGTTCAATAAGGGAGAACATCGTCGTTTTCCCACCACCACTTCGGCTGACAAAGGCGGTCGTTTCATTCGGTTCTAACGTAAATGTCATGTCATTTAATACATACTTTTCATTATATTTAAACGATACGTTTTGGAAGTGGATAGGTAGTGGTGTAGCAGATACTGGTTTCCCGTCTTGTACTTCACGCTTCACATTGAGTGCTTCAACAATACGCTCTGTCGCACCAAGTGTTTTTTGTAAATTGGTAAAGAACGTCGCCATTTGTGTAAATGGCATAATAATTTGCACTAAATAAATCATAATGGCAACAAGCTCGCCTGAAGTGATTGCTCCTGTTGCTACCTGTGAGCCGCCATAGCCGAAAATCGCAATCAATACGACCATCATGAGTAGCGTCATCAGTGGTGAAAGAATCGCAACAATCTTCGCTTCCTTTAAACCGTACTTGTACAGCTGCTGAATTTGCTTTTTACCGCCTGCTAGCTCCTGCTGCTCCGTTTGCGACGCTTTCACAAGACGAATATTCGATAAAATACGTCCTAATCGTCCGCCAAAGCCTGCTAGCTCATCCTGATTTTCTACTGAGATGGCATACATTTTTTCGCCTAATGGATACGTCACAAAAATTGTCAGTGGCACAGCAATCAGGAGTAGCAATGTCATTTTCCAGTCAATCCATAGTAAAACAACAACGGCACCGAGGATCGCAAATAGTCCTGACACAAAGGACACGAGCTGCTCGGTCACAAACTCCTTCACGACATTTGTATCCTGCGTAATGCGGCTCATCGTTTCGCCTGATTCATGCGCATCATAATACGATAAACGTAAATGTAGCATATGTTCCCATACTTCTGTCCTTAAATTCGCGACAACCTTTTCACCTAAACGGCGCATCAGATAAAACGCAATGGCACTTAACATCGCTTGCACAATTAAAATCGCAATGACTGGCAAGAGTGATGTTACGGCAAAACCCGCATCTGAAATTTGATTAATGAGCTTCATCGTTAACAGGGGGACAGCAAGCCCAGCTGCAACCTCCACTAAACTAATGAAAAATAAAAAGACTAATTGCCCCTTCGCCATTTGACTGCGATTCATCAATGCCCAAAGCTGTGAGACCTTTCCTTGCATTACGCTTCACTGCTTTCTTTTGTCATGACCTTTTCAAAACGGAAAAACTCATAATCTGCATCAGATTCAGGCTCTTCTCCTTCAATACTCGGTCCTGGATTGCCTCGGTGATAAAACTCCACAATTTTAAAGCCACATTTATTCACATAAAAATGGATGTTCCGCTTTTCAAAATACGGTGTATGTAGCTCCCAAACCTTCGTCTTTGGGAAAGCTGCTTCTATCGCTTCCCATGCCTTTGTACCAAGACCTTTGCCGTGTGCATTAGCCTTTGTATACAAGAAGTCCACTTCGTTTCGCTGTGTGTCGGGATTAATTTTTAATACGATGCCACCGATTCTTTCGCCATTTAGTACAATTTGACGCACAACCGAATCTTTTGCAGTAAGTGAATGCTCGAAATCCTCATCGGATGGGATTGGTCCCATTTCTGTTGGATCCTCTGCTTCTTGAAAACTATCTTGTAACCCTTTCATAAATGCCTCTTGTAATTCTTCCTTAAATATTGCTAGCTCTTCCTGCGGTACAGGGGCTATCGTAATTTGTTCATTTTGTTTTGTCATCTCTAAAACACCTTTCTCTTAAACTGAGTAAAATATTCGTCCGATTGTTAAAAATAGTAGACTCCAAAGTAAAGCACTCACCCCAGCATATAGCATGTACGATTTTAGAGGCATATGTGAAATGCCACAAAAGTACCCCGTAACATGGTGCATGCCAGGAACAAAATAGCTGACGATAATGGCCGGGGATCCGTATTTTTGAATCCAGCGTTCTGCCTTATTACGCCATTTCAGTGAGAAACCAAACCATTACCAGGCCAAATTAGTAGTGGACTACCGATTCTTTTGCCTATTTCATAACTAACAAGCATGCCTATCAGTGACCCACTAAAAACAGCTAAGAAAGAAAAACTATAATGTAACAGCCCGATTTTCGTGAAATAGCCAACAAATAGTACCATCACTTCATCGGGAATCGGAAGGCTAAATAACCCGAGGGCAAGCACAATAAAAACCGCTGCGTACCCGTAGTTTTCAATTAATTGATCAATATACCCCATGGCACTCTTCCTCATCAACCTAAGTACGTTCAACACCTTAGTAATTGCTTGTCTCATTTATGTTTTCGTGTTATGTTCGCAAGGAATAGTGTAAGGTATGGAGTAACTCCAGAGTAAAGAAAGAAGTGAAAAGAGATGAAAAATACATTCGAAAAAACATATTTGACAGGCGAATTTGCCAAGTTACTTGAAATCAATAAAGATACATTGCTTTATTACGATAAAATCGATTTATTTAAGCCTGCAGGCACCTTTGATAATGGCTATCGCTACTACACATTTGAGCAGTTCGATCAATTTGTAGCGATTCAATCGCTTCGTGCAGTTGAGGTACCGATTAAAGAACTCAAAACGTATTTTGACGCGCCTAACGTACAAGCGTTACAACAATTAGCAATGGAACAGCAAGAAAAAGCGGCAATGGAAATTCAAAAGTTACAAGATATTCAGTTTTTCCTAGAACGAACGGTTGCCCTGACAAAAGAGATGGAAGAAGTATCATTTGGAGAAGTATTGATGAAGCAATTACCAGCCGAACCTGTTGTGTATAGCGACGAGAAAATAGATTGGTCGTCGTTATCAATGGGGGAACTTTACGAGCAAACTACGCCATTTTTAAAAAAGCTTGGGATTAAAAGTACAGCCGCATACGGTACTGTGTATACAAAAGAAGATTTTTTAAATAAGAAGTTTGAAGGCGTAAGCTACCTATTTTGTCGCCTAGATGACCCGTCAGCAAGAATGAAACCAGCTGGACACTACGCGGTCATTTATCATCAAGGACCTTATGATGAAATCTCACAGACTGAGACTTATAATACGCTACTCGCTTATTTAGAACAGGAGCAGTTAGCGTTAGATGGTGATATTTATGAGGAATATTTACTGCACTCGATTGCAGCAAAAGAGGAAAAAGATTATATTACAAAAATTAGTGTGAAAGTAAAAACGCGTGAGGCGAGTTATCAGCCTCTTTAAAGCTTGTTATACTTTACGTCTATCTTGCTAGATAGGCGTTTTTAATTTTTCAAAATCTCTCTCAACAACAAGCCTGATAATTAGGTGCATAATTAAAATGATAGCATTAGGGGACAATTCAACAGGTCTTAGTTAATAAATAATCTTCAACAATCGGGCGCGTTTATGAAGTAACGCTGTAAAAATAATCAAACTCAAAACCATTAAATATAAAGTCTAGTTTTATTTTATTATACTATTTACCCTATATTAAGTTTTTTTGGACTTGTTTTTTTTATTACTCATCGTCTGACCACTGGCTTGGCTTGATAGGCGATAATGCGCTAGGTGGGATAGTTTGATGCTTACATATATAACTGAAAGTCATGTGAGCTTTCATGAAGCGCGAAAAAAATGTATAATCACTCCAATTGAGTACGTAGGGAGTGGGATTTATGACATGGCAGGACAAGAGAGAGCATCGGCAATTTGCGGAACAGACACGAAGCGACGCTTCACGGGCCGCATATGAACGGGATTACTCCCGTTTGATTCATTCACCGACTTTCCGTCGGTTGCAGGGTAAATCACAGGTATTTGGTGCAGGCACGGGCGATTATTATCGCACACGACTGACGCATTCTTTGGAGGTAGCGCAAATTGCGCGTGAAGCATCCCGAAGCTTGCTGCGCCGCCATCCTGAAGTAGAGCTGGAACAGGCAGATAACGCAGGACTGATCATTGACCCTGAGGTGGTAGAATGTGCTTCCATCGCACATGACTTTGGGCATCCCCCGTTCGGGCACAAGGGAGAAGAAGTACTGGACGGGATTTTGGATCAACTGATTGAAACAAAGGTAGAAAAGATATCCTCTGCCGGAGGCTTCACACTGGAGTCCAAGCGTGGACAGGAGGCCTATGCGCGTGAGCGACGAATTTATGAGCATTTTGAAGGGAATGCGCACAATTTCCGGCTGATTATGTTTTTGGAGAAGCGTGAGAACGTGGATGGTTTGAATTTGTCGGACGCTGTGTTACTGGGGATCAACAAATACCCGTACCCAGGGATTCTGAACAAAAAAGGGTTGTATCTGCATGAGTGGGAATATATACGTTCCATCCGCGAGGATTGGGGTATCCCTGATGGTAAAAAAACGCTGGAAGCCCAGCTTATGGACCTGTGCGACGATATCGCTTATTCTGCGCATGATTTGGAGGATGGGATTAAGGCTGGAAAAATCGAGGTACACGAGCACTTCTTGTATGATCCGTATTTAATTCGTCTGATTACGGAGAAAATCACCACGTTGGAGGATAGCTTCTGGCAAGGCTGGCAACTGGCTCAGATTGAGCAGAAGGTAGCGGCTGTGCTGAGTGAATTTTTGAAGGTGTGGAATGGCAAGATGCCGATGTGTGAACACGATTATTCCCGGACCCGCCGTGAAGTGAAGGCATACTGGGTCAGTCTGTTTGTCAGCAGCTTGGGTGTCATTGATGATGGAAATTGGAAAAAAGTGACCTTTGTACGGGATGGAAACGAAGATTTGGATATGCTGCGCACGGTGAGTGTATTGAAAAGCTTTGCTTGGGTTACGATGATCCGCGATCTGCGCGTACAGCGACTGCAAAAACGGAGTGAGTGGATGCTCAAACGACTTTGGTTGGCTTTTCTGGACCCGGAAACATCCAAATCTATTATTCCAAGCGACTGGCTCCAGCGCTATGAGCGCGACCAAGCCAAGACGAAGCCGATCTGGACATGGGAGCATATGGTCATAGACTATATTGCAGGCATGACCGATGCTTTTGCTGAAAAAATCTATAATGAGTTATACGGCCTGAAGGTGGGTTCCATTTATGATCTGGATTAACCTTTAAATTCCCCCTATATAGTAGAAGAAACTGGTTTATAGCTGATAGTAGGAGGGAGGATTGTGTCTATGCCATCTCGGTCTTTATCTATAAAAAGGTTGAATCTCGGTGTGCTCGATATGGTGCCGTTGCTGCCCGGTAACCGTCCGGAGCAGGCGGTTCAACGAGCTGGCGAACTAGCGAGACAGGCAGAAGCGTGGGGATATACACGCTACTGGACCTCGGAGCACCATGATATGGAGGGGCTGGCTTCCTCCAGCCCGGAAGTGCTGCTATCTCATATCGGGGCGGTGACGAAGACAATCAAATTGGGTGCAGGTGCTATTTTGCTCCCGCATTATAGTCCAGTCAAGGTCGCGGAATGGTTTCATCTGCTGGCCGTTCTATATCCTGGCAGAGTTGAATTGGGTCTAGGGAGAGCACCTGGTGGGGGACCTCATGCTTCGATGGCACTGAGCGGCAATTTTCTTCAACATGTGACGGAGCTGCCACAGACGATGGAAGCTCTATTGGCTTTGCTGGAAGGTACTTACGAATATGAGCAGGTGCCTGTGTTTGCTCGGCCGATGCCTGAACAGCCGCCAGCAGTGTGGATGCTGGGCACAAACCGAAAAAGTGCCGAATATGCCGCCCAGTATTCAACAGGCTATGTATTCGGTCAGTTTATGAGTGAACAGCAAACGGAAGAAATGCTCAGCATTTACCGCTCCAGCTTTCAGCCATCCAACCGGATAGACAAGCCACGTACCATGGTTGCTGTAGGCGCAGTATGTGCCTTGACGGATGAGCTGGCGCAGCAATGGACTGCTCAGATTTCATTGGGCGACCCGGCAATGCGAGCCAGTTGGCTGGTGGGAACGCCGTCGGTTATTGCCGAACGGTTACGTGGCTTGCAGATTAAATATGATAACGATGAGTTTCTGTTGGTCACACCGATTCCCGATTATGAGCAGCGGCTTCACTCCTACCGTCTAATAGCGGAGGCCGTAAATTCTAGCCTTGATTCCTAATGAAAAGATGAAAAGAGATCTGACATGAATAAACAGAAAACGAATATCGATGAAATGAAACCAAGCTACGTGTATACCTATGCGTGTCATGAAACAGAGCGTGAGTTATGTCTTTTGGAATTAAAATGTTTGTTCGGTCAGCCGCCCGTGCAGGATTCCATCCTGTTGTCCCATCGACGGCTGGAACCGGGGACCAGCCCGTTTATTCATCTTCGGCTGGATGTAGTGACAGATGCGGGAACACTGGAAGAGCTATGCGAAGCGGCTTCCATGTTACAGCTTGAGGAAGGAAAGACCTTTAAGGTGTTGTGCCTTAAAGAAGGTGACCATGAGGCCGGTTATGACGAGCGGCGCGGGATCGAACGCCGGATTGGTGCGCGTATTCATGGGCAGGCGCAAATGAAGACACCGGATATCACCCTTGGTGTTATTCGGATAGGAGAACGGTGGCTACTGGGCAGGTGTCAGTATAGCGACAGATCGTGGCAGGAGCGTCGTCAGAAGCCGCAAAATTATTCTACTGGACTACCTGTTCTGGTAGCTAGGGCACTTGTGAATTTGGCAGCAACTGATCTAACAGCAGCAAAGGGAGAGTCAGGCTCATTGAAACTGCTGGACCCGTGTTGTGGTATGGGCAATGTAATGATTGAAGCATTAAGTATGGGAAAGGATATTCGCGGTTGTGATATCAATCCGTTGGCGGTGCGTGGAGCACGAGTGAATTTGCGTCATTTTGGATATGAAGAAGATTTAGTGAAACTCGGGGATATGAATAAGCTCGAAGGCACATACGATGCGGCCATATTGGATATGCCCTATAACCTGTGCTCCGTGCTCCCGGCTGATGAACAAAAGAAGATGCTGCGCAGTCTGAGACGCTTGGCCGCGCGGGCGGTGGTCGTGAGCACGGAGCCGATGGAAACATTGTTATCCGAGTCAGGTTGGACCCTTACGGAGCAATGCCGCATACATAAGACAGGTATGAGTCGGGAAATCTCGATCTGTAAGTAGTGTGTTAATACTGAGTTTTATAATTAACCAAATTCAATGGCAGTTCCTGATCAGCGGCATAAGCATTCAAATTAGTAAGAAAAATATCTACCGCCCGTTCGGCGTATCGGTCCGTATCACCTGCAATATGCGGTGTGATCAAAACATGGTCCAGACCCCATAGTGGATGTGACGCAGGTAGTGGTTCTTCCTCGAATACATCCAGGCCGGCAAAGGCAATATGCTTTTGCTCCAAAGAGCGTACAAGCGCATCCGTATGAACGGTTCCACCGCGACCTACATTAATGAAGAAGGCTCCCTTACGCATAGCTGCAAATGCTTTTTCGTCAAAGAAGTGATGAGTCTCCTCGGTGAATGGCAATATATTTACCACGATATCCGCTGCTCCCAATGCATCGTGTAGTTGTTCGTTAGTATACATATGCTCTACATGCGGAGCTTCCTTACCAGAACGCCGGACTCCGATTACCCGCATGCCAAAGGATTCTGCAATCCGCGCTGTTTCACGGCCAATTTCGCCAACGCCTGTAATCAACAGTGTTTTGCCACGTAATTCCGTCAGTTGGCCTTTCGGTGGTTGCCATGTTTTCTGACGCTGCAAGAGAGCTGCTTGCTGTAAATAACGTGTATGCGATAGCAGCATTCCAAAGATCTGCTCTGTAATTGGAATGGCATGCACACCACTCGTATTCGTGAGTAAAATGTTACGCTTCTCCAATTCGGTAAGCGGTAGCTTATCAATCCCAGCCGACCAGGTTTGTATCCACTTCAGCTTGCTGTCTGGATGTAATGCATCTTCGGCAATATGCTTGGACCAGCCCAGAATAATCTCGGCTTCCCGGATTTGTTTAGATTCTAATTCCTGAGCTTTGCCAATAATCAACTCGTAGCCCGAAGCCGCTGCACGAACTTGTTTTTTTTGCTCTTCCGTCAGTTGATGTAAGCTTAAAATGTTTCCCATAGTTCATAGCCTCCTCGATTTTTAATTCCTTGGAGTTTCCAATATATTCTGGCGAACCATCTTTTCAAGAATAACAGATTGCTGAAAAAATTGCATAAGAAGGATAAAAACGAGCTCGCGGTGTCACTATATATAACAACAAATGGCTTTACCCTGATTAGGGACAATCCAAACAGCTGCTTTTGAGATATCCACAAATATCTATAGCAAAGGAGGTAAAGGTTGATGAAAGATGAATCGCAAAGACTTTTTACAGCTATTGCTCTCCCAAATGAGCACAAGAAGAACTTACATCATTGGGTGGAGCAGGATTTGAATGATCTTTCTTTTCGCAAATGGGTTGATTTCAGAGATTACCACGTGACACTTCAGTTTTTGGGTGATGTGGAGACCTCGGTTATCCCGAAACTTGAGCAGGTTTTAGTTCAAGCGGCAGCTGAGCATCACCCGTTCACACTTGGCATTGGAGAAGCAGGTTTTTTTGGCCGTGAAGAATTTCCACGTGTACTCTGGAAAGGAGTGACTGGACAGCGAGAGTCGCTAGAGCAGCTATATCAGTCTATACTTCGTGCTACCAAACCCCTTGGTTTTAAACCTGAGGACAGACCTTATCGGCCTCATATCACCGTAGCACGTTCGTACACAGGGGGACAGCCCGTTCCAGCTTCTGTGTGGCAGCCCAATGACCGAAGCGGCGGGCCTTGGGAAGTGGGAGAATTTGTTTTATATGCAACACGATTGGGTCAAAAACCAATGTACCAAATAATTCAAACATTCCCATTAATGAGGCGAAACCCTTGATCTATCAGCGAATTTAGTGATATAGTGTTTCAGCGTTATTCAAAAAGCGCATTTTGGGTTACATATCTGAGGAATGTGCTTAAGTTAACGGGAGGAACATTATGGAAATTATTAAAGAACATCGTTGGTTTGCACCTCTTTTGAGTGTGCTGCTTGTTTGTATATTGGGGATAGGCCTCTACGCTGAGGTTCAGCAAACACAGAATAATCATAAAAATGCATCCATGCATTCTCTGAGCTGGTCAGGGAACTCTGCAGCTCCTACATATGGCGACAGGATGGGGACCCATAAAGGGTCTAACAGGACAAGCCCCATCTTTGTTGCTGCTCATGGGCAGCCAAGCTGGAAAGAAATCATGCCGACTCCGTTACCCGCTTCCCAGATGAAGCAGGCGGAACAAGCTCGGAATAACGTTGCTACAGGCAAGAAAAAGCCTGAGGTCCAGCATAGCAAGTCCGCAATCCTAACCCCTCCTACAACCATCTACTTTACGAAGACAAAAATGCTCACGCAGGATGACAAGGCGTTGTCTACCTGGAGCTATACTGTCTCCGCTAAAGAACTGCTCCTGCTGCAAAAAATAGTGATGGCAGAAGCAGAAGGCGAACCGTACGAAGGCAAAGTGGCAGTTGCCAACGTTGTCTTAAACCGGCTGCGGTCAGCCCCATTTCCCGATACGATTCAGGCAGTGATTTATCAAAAAGCGCAATTTAGTCCGGTCGCGAACGGGCGTCTTCGTCGTGTTCAGCCCAACCAGGACAGCATTCGTGCGGTTACTGCTGCTTTGAACGGCCATAAAGCCGTGCCTGATAACACCTGTTTTTTCCTGTCGCTTACGTTGGCCCAGGACCTTACGGTTCATCATTCCCGTACCAAGGTGAAAACGATCGGTCATCATACCTTTTATAAATAAAGGCACCCTTCTACAAATAACAGCCCTTTCTAAACAATAGGGTTCAGCTTTGTGAACGGATTTTGTGGTACAGGTGAAGCCAGTATGCAAAAGAGGTATAATAGGTAAAGGAAAGTAACCCAAATAATGAAAGTGACAAAGGAGGCGTAGATGATATGAAAATCACATATTATGGACATTCAGTTGTACTGGTAGAGGCAGAGGGGAAACGGATTATTATTGATCCTTTTTTGACGGGAAATCCTAAAGCAACCGTACAGGCCGAGGATATTCAGGTGGATGCCGTGTTGTTGACACACGGTCATGCCGATCATTTTGGAGATGCTGTTGAAATTGCCAAGCGCAATGATTGTCCAGTAATCGCGGTCGCGGAACTGGCCGAATATTGTTCATCCTTGGGGGCTAAAGCTCACGGTATGAATCTGGGTGGGGGTCACCACTTTGACGGTTTCCATGTGAAATTCACACTTGCGTTTCACAGCTCATCTTTGACGGTGGACGGACAAACCATTTATATGGGAGAGCCGGCAGGGATTTTATTGACCATGGGAGGCCAAACCTTTTTCCATGCAGGGGATACTGGTCTGTTTGGTGACATGCGTCTCATTGGGGAGACTAACTCCATCGATGCTGCGGTATTGCCGATCGGAGATGGTTATACGATGGGACCGGAGGATGCATTGCTGGCAGCAAAATGGCTGCGTGCAAGCCGCGTAATACCGGTGCATTACAATACGTTCCCGGGTATTGAGCAGGACGGAGATGGCTTCTGTGATCGTCTGCACAAAGAAGGTATTGAAGGGAAAGCATTGAAGCCCGGCGAAAGTCTCGAATTTTAATACGGATATCTGATTTGCGTGAATACACTAGATGGTCTATTAACTTATCGTATCTCCTTTGTCAGCCTTTTCTGTTCCTTAGAGGAATAGGAAAGGTTGTTTTTTAAAAGTGAATATTTATACATAAAAATGAGATAAATTTGCATTGATACGTTGAAGCTGTAATGTAAAAGATTTATTATCACAATCATAAAAACTTTGAATTGCTAACATGATAGGTCAATGATAAAATGATAGAACTAATTAGATTCATCAGTGGAATCGACGTATTTTTCAAGTCAAGCCATTGCATAATTATTGAAAAACATACGCATTCGGTGGACCGTACCGCCTTGAATACGTCACATGTTTTGTCCCCCATTCCTCGTAGTTGTTCTTTGAGTTACCTCTTGTTGCCACTGTCTTCTATTCGGCCGCCTGTATTTCAGGCCAGCATGACTTTATAACAGAAAGGTTGCGTTCCATGAGACAGACAGGTTTACCACCCAAACAGGGACTATATGATCCCCAATTCGAAAAAGACGCCTGCGGCATGGGCTTTGTTGCCCACATCAAGGGAAAACCATCGCACGATATTGTAAGTCAGGCTTTGACCATGCTCGTGAATATGGAGCATCGGGGCGGTCAGGGAAGTGAACCTAACTCCGGTGACGGAGCAGGGATTATGATTCAGGTCCCTCATCTGTTTTTTCAAGAGGAAGCGGAGCGATTGGGCTTCAAATTGCCAAAGGCCGGACATTATGGCGTGGGTATGCTTTTTGTATCCAATGATCCAAAAGTTCGTGAGGTGCATGAGCAGAAGCTAAGAGATATCATCGTGGACGAAGGTCAAAATTGTTTGGGTTTTCGCGATGTTCCAACTTATGACGAAATGCTGGGTAAATCGGCAAAAGCAGCTAAACCGGGTGTGCGTCAGGTATTCATCGGTCGCAGTAGCGATTTGAAGGAAGAGTTGGACTTCGAACGGAAACTGTATGTCATTCGCAAACGTGCAGAGCTTGCTATTCGCTATAACCAAGAGGATGAGAACGGTGAGTCGTTCTATATTCCAAGTTTGTCCTGTCGCAAGGTTGTATACAAAGGAATGCTGACAACCGAGCAGGTAGGTAAATTTTATCTGGATTTGCAGGATGAGCGGGTGACATCAGCGATCGCGCTGGTCCATTCCCGTTTTAGTACGAATACGTTCCCGAGCTGGGATCGTGCGCATCCTTATCGTTTTATGATTCACAACGGTGAAATTAATACGATGCGCGGCAATGTGAACTGGATGCATGCGCGTCAGGCGCAGTTTGAAAGCGAAGCGTTTGGCGGAGACATTAAGAAGGTAAAACCCGTCATTAACCCAGATGGCTCGGATACAGCCATGTTTGATAATACGCTGGAGTTTCTGTATCTGAGCGGACGATCCCTTCCTCATGTAGCCATGATGATGGTGCCGGAGCCTTGGAACAAGCATGAAACCATGGACCCGAAGAAGCGGGCATTTTATGAATATCACAGCACTATGATGGAGCCGTGGGACGGACCTGCTGCAATGGCGTTTACAGACGGTATCCAAATCGGGGCGATTCTCGACCGCAACGGTCTGCGTCCTGCACGTTACTATGTGACCAAGGACGATCTGATCGCACTGTCTTCAGAGGCGGGTGTATTGGATATTGATCCTGAAAATGTGCTCTATAAGGATCGTCTCCGTCCGGGTCGTATGCTGTTGGTTGATACCCAAGAAGGCCGTATCGTTTCTGACGAAGAGTTAAAGGAACGTATTGCTTCCGAGGAACCTTATCAGCAATGGCTGGATGAGCACTTGGTTGATTTGGATGAGCTGCCGGAAGCACTAGAACAGCCGGAGCCTAAACATGAAAATGTAAATCAGCTTCAGCTCGCTTTTGGATATACGTTTGAAGAACTGCGCAAAATTCTGGAGCCGATGGCACTTACAGGTGCAGAACCGATTGGCTCAATGGGATACGACGCACCATTGGCGGTGCTGTCTGATCGTCCGCAACGTTTGTACAATTACTTTAAACAAATGTTCGCCCAAGTCACAAACCCGCCGATTGACGCCATTCGTGAAGAGATTGTAACGTCAACCGCAACTACGATTGGACCAGAGCGCAATTTACTGCATCCAGAACCGGAAAGCTGTCGCCAGATTCGTTTGGATTCGCCGGTGCTATCGAATGAGGAGTTTGCCAAAATTCGCCACGTGCACCGTCCAGGCTTCAAATCGATGACGATCCCGATCTTCTTTGAAGCGAAGGAAGGTGCTGAGGGCTTACGCAAGGCGCTGGAAGGATTGTTTGAGGCGGCTGACCGTGTCATTGACAAAGGTCATAACATCCTGATTTTGTCCGACCGTGGAGTGGATGCGGAGAATGCAGCCATTCCGGCGTTGCTAGCTGTTTCCAGCCTGCATCACCATTTGATTAAACAGGGTACCCGCACACGTGTAAGTATTTTGCTGGAGTCCGGCGAGCCAAGGGATGTTCACCATTATGCGGTGCTGCTTGGCTACGGTGTGAGTGCGGTTAATCCGTATCTGGCTTTTGAAACGCTGGATGTCATGATTCAGCAGGGTTTGCTGCGCGGCATCTCGCACGAAAAGGCAGTTAAAAATTATATTAAAGCGGCAACGAAGGGTGTCGTTAAAATATTGTCCAAAATGGGTATTTCCACGATTCAGTCGTACCGTGGGGCGCAAATTTTTGAGGCCGTAGGTTTAAAACAGGATTTTGTTGACCGTTATTTCACCTGGACACCTTCCCGCATTGGCGGTATTGGTCTGGAGGAAGTGACTATAGAAGCGCTGGTTCATCATAATCGTGCTTTCACCGACAAGGACGGCAACGACAAAGTGCTGGATTCGGGCGGCGAATATCAATGGCGTAACGATGGGGAAGAGCATTTGTTTAACCCGCAAACGGTGCATTTGCTCCAGCAGTCGGTTCGCTCGGGAGACTACAAGCTTTACAAGAAATACGCCAAGCTGGTACAGGGTGAATCTGAACAGTATTTGACGATTCGCTCCATGCTTCAATTGAAGCCTGCTGGTGAGCCTGTGCCGCTGGATGAAGTGGAATCCGCTGCATCCATTATGCGTCGCTTCAAGACAGGAGCCATGTCCTTTGGCTCGATCAGTCAGGAAGCGCATGAAGATATGGCGATTGCGATGAATCGGATCGGTGGCAAGAGCAATACGGGTGAAGGTGGGGAGAACCCTGCACGTTTCATACCGGATGCCAATGGTGATTCTCGTCGCAGTTCGATTAAGCAGGTAGCATCGGGCCGATTCGGTGTAACATCGAATTACTTGGTGAATGCCGACGAAATTCAGATCAAAATGGCGCAAGGCGCGAAGCCGGGCGAAGGTGGACAACTGCCAGGACGTAAGGTGTACCCTTGGGTCGCTGAGGTCCGTGGCTCTACGCCAGGAGTAGGTTTGATTTCACCGCCGCCGCATCACGATATTTATTCTATCGAGGATTTGGCAGAGCTCATCTATGATCTCAAAAACGCCAATCCGCGTGCTGACATTAACGTGAAACTGGTGTCAGAGGTAGGCGTAGGTACGATTGCTACAGGGGTAGCTAAAGGCCGTGCTGACATTATTCTAGTCAGCGGTTACGACGGTGGTACAGGCGCTTCTCCGCAAGGCTCCATTCGTCATGCGGGTATGCCTTGGGAGCTGGGTCTGGCGGAGACGCATCAGACGCTGATGCTAAACAACCTGCGCGACCGCGTAGTATTGGAGACAGACGGCAAGATGCTGTCTGGCCGCGATTTGGTAGTAGCTGCCCTGTTGGGCGCGGAAGAATACGGCTTCTCTACAGCGCCGCTCGTGGCGTTGGGCTGTATTATGATGCGGGTATGCCAAATGGATACATGTCCGGTTGGTGTGGCTACGCAGAATCCGGAGCTGCGCAAAAATTATATGGGCGATCCTGCCCATGTGGTGAATTTTATGCGTTTTATTGCAGAAGATGTCCGTGAAATTATGGCGGAATTGGGCTTCCGTACGATTCAGGAAATGATTGGACGTACGGATTGCCTGGATACCGTGAACGCCGATTCGCACTGGAAGAAGAAGGGCGTAGACCTGAGCTTGCTGTTGCATGTTCCTGAGTTGGAAGAAGGTAGTGTACGTTACCGTGTACAACGCCAAAACCACGGTCTGGAAGAAACACTCGACATGCAGCAGCTCGTACCGATGGCTGCGAAAGCGTTGGAGAACGGAACGCCTGTTGAGGGTACCTTACCTATTACAAACGTGAATCGGGCGGTAGGGACGATTCTGGGCAGCGAGGTCACCCGTAAGTATGGAGCGGCGGGTCTGCCTGAGGATACGATTCGCTTTAACTTTATTGGATCGGCAGGTCAGAGCTTCGGAGCATTTATTCCGAAAGGCATCACGTTGAGCGTGGAAGGCGATAGCAATGACTATGTCGGTAAAGGGCTATCTGGCGGTAAGGTTATTGTGAAAAAGTCTCACAAAGCGACCTTTAAGGCAGAAGAGAACATTATTATCGGAAATACAGCCTTGTATGGAGCGACCAGCGGTGAAGCTTACATTAGCGGAATCGCAGGCGAGCGCTTTGCCGTTCGGAACTCCGGCGCACGTATTGTTGTTGAGGGCGTTGGAGATCATGGTTGCGAATATATGACAGGCGGACGTGTAGCTGTATTGGGTGGAACCGGACGGAATTTTGGAGCCGGAATGTCCGGAGGTATTGCATATGTCTATGACCCTGAGGGGACGTTCCTGAGCCGTTGTAATCTGGAAATGGTGTTGCTGGAAGGTGTGGAAGAACCTACAGAAGCAGCGGAGTTGCGCGGCTTGATTCAACGCCATGTCACTTACACGGGTAGTGAAGCGGGACAACGTATTTTGGATGATTGGCAGACTGCGATTCAGCAGTTTGTACGAGTAATTCCAAAGGATTACAAGCGTATGGTTGAACAGATTCAAAAAGAAGAGGCAACTGGTTTGAGCGGAGATGAAGCTCTATTGGCAGCATTTGAAGCCAATATGCGTGAATTAGCACGTGCCGGGGGCTAAAATGTAGACTACCAGGTTCACTAAAAAAGGACTCGCTGAATACCGCTGTGATAATCACAGTGGTACCAGCAAGTCTTTTTTAGGTCGCTAAAATGTGATTTATTTCCTTGACAAACGTCATAAATTCTGACATTACCCCCAAAATGTTTTCCTGAAACGGTAAATATGTTATAAAAAGTACCAAATTTTTTGGAATGTAACCGTTTACGTAAGAGTTTATGTCTTGTTATTTATTTTTGGATTGGTTATGATTTTTTAGAGTACACAAACCTAATATGCCCATCGTCCCTTCAAAACACAGAATAGGGTGACAGGATGAAGTTGAGGAAGTCAGCAGAAGACAAAATGATTTTTCTATACCGTTATGTATCACTATCTTTAACGTCACTTGTTTTTCTGTTCGAATCATCTAGATTAATCGTGTGGCAGAAGCTGTTACTGATTGGTTTTCTATTTTTATCCGTTACAGCATTTACTTGGATTTACCGTAAATACAGACTTCATGATATGGTATTGAAATGTAGCATTGCACTAGAAACAGCAGGGATCATTTTGTTGTTATTCCCGACCGGAGGGATAAATAGCCCGTTCAAATGGTATGTGATTACTCCCATGCTGGTAGCTTGTGCTCATCTATCTATGAGGTACAGCTGGACGCTCCTACTTTCTTATATCGGTTTGGTGCTTACATTTTGTTATATCTTTTTTACACCAGGTCAATATTTTTTGTGGGATCTTATATTGCAGAACATTAATTTGTTTCTGGTATTGATCGTAACCACGATGGCAATGCAGGTTATCGGCGTCATGAAGGACGAACTGAAGGTGGCTAAAGAACAAGCCAATGAGACGATGGATCATATCAAGTCGATTTACCACATCATGGAGACGACCAGCCATAATGAGGCATTAAATCTGGGTCAGGTCATCTCGGATTACACTGTCAAGCTTACCAAGCAGAGCCGTGCATTTTTCTGGCTGGATAGTCAGGAGGAGGATGCACCGGCAAGCAGCCAGACAGGCTGGACGGTGGAGGAGGAAGAGCAGCTATTCGAGGAACTGGAGAATTACCGGGAGGAGTTCAGGGAAGAACGCGAACCATTTTTCAGACATCTGCCAGAATGGGGCGACTTTCTCATGATCACCGTACCGATGACGACCCGCTTTGTAGCGACGATTGGCCTCAAGCTGGGACCGGATCAAAGTCTGACAGGAAGACGCTGGCTCGTGCAACAACTGATATTCTTGGCTGAGCTGAGTGCTGTGTTTTTGGAGCGCTATGAGCTGGAGCGTATTGAGAATCAATTGATTGTGACGAATGAGCAGAACCGGATTGCAAATGAAATGCATGACAATGTTTCTCAGAGCCTTTTTGGTATTGTGTACGCAACGCATTCTCTCCGGCAAACCTGGTGTCATCAGCCAAAGGAGCAGGTGGAGGAGCAAATTGATCTAATTCAGCAATCTGCCAACCAAGCGGTTAGAGAGCTGAAAGGGGCGATTCATAGTCTAAGCTCGAAAAAAAGTGGAGGCTCAACTTGGTTAGGGACGGTGAAAAGTCATCTGCATACACTATCCAAGCTGAATCATGTACAAATTGATTTTGACATTCATGGTGATCATTATTCACTTCCGTATTTGTACCAAAAGGCTTTGTTCCGCATCATTTCCGAAGCGGCGGGGAACGCAATCCGTCATGGATTGGCCAAGCGAATTGATGTGAAGTTAAAATTGACGCCCCAAGTGATTAGACTGTCTATTCATGACGACGGAGTAGGGTTTGAGACGGCGAGAATGGTAGCAGGAGGTGAGGCGGTCAGTGCAGGCGGGGGCCTGGGCATGATGAATATGGAATATTTAGCTCAATCGATGGGAGGCGAATTTGATATTTCAAGTCGAATCGGAGAAGGAACACAGATCCGATTGTCCATTCCGGTAAATGCTTATGAATGAGGATTTTGCAAAATTCTCGAATAAAATGTGTGAACATTCTGCAATACAAAATCTGCGGTAACAATCGGATACATAGGGATTATGCAAATCCTGAACTGTAGACAGGAGGCCGAATCATGAAAATTGTCATTGTCGATGATCATCCTTTAGTACGGAAAGGACTCGCTGCGGTTATATCCATGCAGCCCAATGTTCAGTTTGCGGGAGAGGCCCAGAATCAACAGGAAGCACTTGTGGTGATTGAGGAAACGGATCCGGATCTGGTGCTGCTGGATTTGAAACTAGCTGATGAATCAGGGCTGGATATTATCAAGATAGCGCGCGGACGTGGTTTCAGAAGTAAATTTATTTTGCTGACCTCTTCCGCAACACGTGAAGATTTTCTGAAAGCAGAGGAAGCTTCCGTGGACGGTTATGTGCTTAAGGAAGCGTTGCCTGAGGAACTAATTTACGCGATTCATCTTGTCAACAAAGGACGCAAATATTATGATCCGGCTATTCTCGAAAACAAGCTGCGTGAAGATGCGGGCAATCTGACGGACGACCTGACGCCAAAGGAAAAGGAAGTGCTGGTCGAGTTGGGACAAGGAGCTTGCAATCGTGAAATTGCATCCCGATTATTTATCAGTGAGTTTACAGTCAAAAAGCATGTCAGTCAGATCTTGGCCAAGCTGCGGCTGGCGGATCGCACGCAGGCAGCATTGTATGCCAATGCCATTGGTCTGGCGAAGTACGAGCCAACAAACATGGTATGATGCGCTGACTCTATAAGCTGCATTGCACTTTCATATGCGAGTGAAATGAAAAGCCTCAAAATCACCAATTTTTGTGATTTTGAGGCTTTTTTCGATTTCTTTTTCCATAATCAACAATGTATGGTACAAAAGTATACCATGCCGTATCCGAAAGTATACATTCCCCTCCCCCTGTAGTGAGGGAGAAAGTGCCATTCGGTTCCATGTCGTTCACAGAGCCAATTGTTACAATAAAGTCATACTTAAATATGAAGAGAAATTGTATAGGAGGGAGGATTTTTGTGGAGAAAACCATTTTGGATTATCTAGTCCTGATTAAAAGAAGATTGTGGCTGATTGCGATTTTTGTCATTCTCTCATGTGTAACAACATACTTTGTGAGCGACAATGTCGTGAAGCCAGTCTACTCCGCTTCAAGCCAACTGCTGGTTAATCATATTTCCGCCAAGCAGGGGAGCAACAATCTGAACGACGTCAACACAAGTCTTAATTTGGTGGAAAGCTACAAGCAAATTCTCACTTCACCTAAAATTATGGACGCTGTTGTAGCGACTCATCCCGAATTCGGTTTGACACAGCAGAAGTTGGCAGAAAAGCTGCAGATTAAATCCTCGGATAAAAGTCAGGTTATCGGTTTGACGTTTGAGGCAGGGAGCTATCCACAGGCCGCAGCGGTTGTAAACGCGGTTACCCAGAAATTCGTACAGACGGTTCCGGGATTGATGGAATTGAATAATGTGAAAATTTTAAATGAAGCGGATCCTCAGGCCAATCCTGACCCGATTAATGGGAACCCGCTCATGAATATTGCGATTAGTTTTCTCGTATCGCTGATGATTGCATTGGGCACGATTGTGTTCCTGGAAAGCATTAACGGCACGCTGCGCTCGGAAAAAGAGGCAGACGCAGACATCGGTATTCCGGTAATTGCATCGATTCCAGTCATTCGCAAGAAGGACATCGATGGAGCAGCTGGAAATTCCAAAGAACGGGTAGGGGAGCGTAAATATGCTGCGATTGAATGACATGTTGATTACAGAAAGTAATCCATCATCGTATATCTCGGAATCATTTCGATCCCTCCGTACATACATTCGGCAGCAGGTGATTGGACAAAAGGACCGTGGGACGGTTCTATTGTTGACCTCGCCGGAAAGCGGAGCGGGTAAAACAACACTGCTCGCCAACATCGGAGTTTCTTTTGCACAAGAAGGCAAGAAGGTGGCTCTGGTGGATTGCAATCTGCATAAGCCAGCGCTGCACGAGATATTCGGAATGGAGAATACCGGAGGTCTATCGGCTTATTTGCGCGGTGGGGCTTCTTCCAAGTCTATCGTTAGGCATGGTGGCCTGGAGCTATCGGTTGTTCCCGGTGGAGACACCCTGTACAACGCAGCGGATCTGCTCGGTAGCGAACGTATGGCTGAGCTGCTGGAAGAGCTCAAACGTGAATATGACATCATCTTACTCGATTCAGCTCCGGCGCTGAATTATACGGATGCCCGCCTGATTGCAGGCTTGACAGATGGTGTGATTCTCGTTGCTAAACATGGTCGTACCAAACGGGAAGATCTGCGCAAAACAAAGCAACTCATGGAGCAGGCCAGTGCGACGCTGGTTGGAATTGTGATGAATCAGGTGAAGTAAGCAACACCAAAATTCGATGAAGCAAGGAGAATGAGTGCGATGACGAAAAGAGTGAAAAAGGCCATTATTCCAGCAGCAGGGTTAGGTACGCGCTTCCTCCCTGCCACCAAAGCGATGCCTAAGGAAATGCTTCCAATTATCAACAAGCCTACGATTCAATATATCGTGGAAGAAGCGATTGCTTCTGGTATTGAGGACATTATTATCGTTACGGGTAAAGGCAAACGTGCCATTGAGGACCACTTTGACAACGCATTTGAGCTGGAATCCAAACTGCTCGAGGACGGTAAGCTGAAGCTTCTGGAGGAAGTACAGCGTTCTTCGGGAGTGGAAATTCACTACATTCGCCAAAAAGAACCCAAAGGTCTTGGACATGCGGTATGGTGCGCAAGACGCTTTATCGGGGACGAGCCGTTTGGTGTGCTGCTGGGTGATGATATCGTAACAGGTCAGAAGCCTTGCCTGCGCCAGCTGATGGATCAGTATGAGGAAACTCAAAATTCGGTTATCGGTGTGCAGCGGGTACCGCAGGAATTTACGAACCGGTATGGCATCATTGAACCGGATCAGCAGGACGGACGCTTGTACCGAGTGAATAATTTTATAGAAAAACCGGCTCCAGGCACAGCGCCATCCGATTTGGCTATTATGGGTCGCTACGTGTTCTCACCGAAAATTTTCAAATATCTTGATCTTCAGGAAAAAGGAGCTGGCGGCGAAATTCAGTTGACGGATGCGATCCAAAAGCTGAATCAGAGTGAGCGTGTGTACGCCTATGATTTTGAAGGCACACGTTATGACGTAGGTGAGCGTCTTGGATATATTTTAACCACACTTGAATTTGCACTTGCCAGCGATGATTTGAAGTATCCGGTTATGGAGGCCATGAATGAATGGTTGAAAAAGACCGAGAAAGCAACCACGGCAGGTTGAGAGGGGGTACGTCAGCATGAGCATGGAAAATTTACCGGAGGACGGCGAGGCTGTCATGTCAGGTAAAGCGTTTTACATGCCATACGGAAATACACAAATTCAGGATAAAACGTCCTACCTGGTCACAAAACGCCTCCTTGATATGCTGCTGTCGTTCGTGGGCTTGATCGTCTTGCTTCCGCTTTTTGTAGTGGTAGGCGTTCTGATTAAGCTCGAAGACCCAAAGGGAAGCGTGTTTTTCAAGCAAACTCGGGTGGGCAAGAATGAGAAGTTATTCGATATGTATAAATTCCGTTCAATGGTGTCCAATGCTGAGGAACTGAAAAAGGACTTGATGGAGCTGAATGAAGTGAGCGGCGCCATGTTCAAAATTAAAAACGATCCTCGGATCACGAAAATTGGTAGTTTTCTGCGCAAGACGAGTATTGATGAGATTCCGCAGCTGTGGAACGTGTTGGTCGGCGACATGACTTTAGTCGGTCCGCGTCCGCCGTTGCCCAGCGAGGTCGAGCAATATTCCGATTATGATAAGCAACGCCTGATTGTAACACCAGGATGTACGGGTTACTGGCAGGTGAGCGCACGTAACAGTGTAGGCTTCGAAGAAATGGTGCAAATGGATTTGAAGTATATTCATGTACGCAATACGTGGCTCGATTTGAAAATCATCATGAAAACAGGCGTTAAAATGCTGTTCTCCAAGGATGCTTATTGATGGATGCATTCAAGCGATGTCCCGCAGTATCCGTCGTTATTTGCACCTATAACCGGGCGGATCTGCTGGAGAAAACGTTAATGTCCCTGCTGGAGCTGGAAGACCTCGCACTGGCTGAGATCATTGTGGTCGATAATCGGTCCACCGATCATACAGCGGCGACGATCAAAAGGTTCACTGTCGCACATGGTCAGAATATCCATCTCCGATATCATTATGAGCGAGAGCAAGGACTGTCTGCAGCTCGTAATGCAGGTATTACGTTATCAAGAGCGGAAGTCATTGCTTTTCTCGATGATGATGCAATTCCGTGTGTTACATGGTTGCAAACGATTATGTCAGCATTCGGGAACAATCCTGAGCTGACGGCTATGGGTGGGAAAATTGACCCTATGTTTGAGACGGAACGACCGGGTTGGCTGACAGGCCCGCTTGAACTGCCTTACACGATTATTGATCTGGGCAAAGCCATTCGTGAATATCCGTCGGGACTGAATCCATTTGGAGCGAATATGGCGATGCGTAAAACGGCTTTTGCCGCTGTTATGTTCCCGCTTCATCTAGGCAGAAAGGGAGATATCCTTCTATCTGGTGAAGAATCGTGGGTATTCGAGCAAATCCGTAAAAATGGTGGAACGATTATGTATCATCCACACATGTCTGTGGAACATTTTGTGCCGGCTTCACGGTTAACAAAAGAATGGATCATGAACCGCTACTATTGTCAGGGCATGTCTAACGCTGCTCAGGCCGTAGGTCTGCGCGGCAACGCGATGCTGATGGCGAAGACGGCAGCCAAAGTGTTATACATCACTTTGGATTCCCTGCTGGCGCGTAGTGAGGGCAGGAAGCTGTTGAACCGGTGCAGGCTTGAAAGTATCCGTGGGACGCTGGATACACTGCGCAACCGGAAAAGCGAGTCAGCTGCGGGGTGAAAGATGGAACATGAGTAACTATCCTTGGACTACTAGAATAAACACCATACAGCATGTTTTTATTTTTCTACTGGGCGCTCTTGCTGTAGGAATTGCGGCTACCTATCAGCCGGTGGTCAGTATTGCGGCGGTATGTTTACTGCTCTTGCTGGCTGTTTCTATCCATCATCCGGAGCGCATCAGCTATGCTGTTTTGCTAAGTACAGCAGTCTCAGTCGATTCTCTGTATCAGGGCGGCGTGTTCGGTATTGAGATTTTGTCATTGTACAAATTGGGCATTTTGGCTCTGCTGGTGCCGTGCATGCTCGTGTATGGCATACGTCTCAAGTTCAGCTATCCGGTCTGGGCATTGGTGATCATGCTGGGGATCACATTTGGATTTTCAGCATGGATGCCTTTGTTAACGACCTCGATTGCCGTCAAGGCGTTCGTCGGTTTATCACTCCCTTTCTTTTTTTTACTGATCCAGTGGAAAAAGGATGTGGCAGAAAAGCATATCCGACTGATCAGTCTGTTGCCAATTATTAGTGTGGTCATTGGGCTGGGTTTGCAGGTTCTAGGGCTGCATTCGTTTACGGATGTGGAATTTACGGGCGCAGTCAGAGTACAAGGAGCGAATATACCGCCGCATCTGGCAATGCTCTCCTTTCTCGGAATTGCCGTCTCTCTAATTGAGGTCAAGCGCAAACCCAAGCAAGCCGCTTTTTATTACACAGTGTTGGCACTGAACTTTTTGATTCTGATCGCCACCGGTACACGTGGACCGATTCTGGCATTGTTATTAATGTTTGCTGTGTATCTGTTTGATATTGCCCGTCAGTACCTCAAGGGGAAAGTCAATTATTTGCTACCGCTGGCCGGATCGTTTTTGGTTGCTCTGGGGGCGGTGGCCCTGCAATGGAACAATTTAAAAAAACGCTCCTTCGAACGGGAGACCGATACAGGCATTGACCTGTCGGGACGCTCGGAGGCATGGGAATATTTTTTGAACAGAGTACATGATTACCCTTGGTCAGGTAGAGGTCTTGGCGCGGTAACGGTTGCGAACGACGGGACGTTATTCAATGGTTTCGTTGTACCGCATAATGAGTATATTCGCTTTTATTTTGACACGGGATATATCGGTTGCGGGCTATTAATGCTTTCATTGCTGATCGTGTTCGCTCTCATTTACCGGTCGCTTGCCAAGTCTATCAAACCTTATTTTGCAAGCTTAATTGCAGGCTTTCTGATCTACTCGTTTTCAGATAATACGTTGTCGACGGTTCAGATGATTATTCCATTTTGCTGGTATTTAAACGCGTTATACCAGACATCTACTCAAACCGATTTTCGCAAAGAGAAGTGATACCATGAGCAGAGTGAACATGTTCGATGTCAACTTTGATAATTACGATTTTAATGATCTACTCGAATTTATAGATACTTCTATTGAACATCAGCGTCATTCCTACATTTTGACCTGTAATGTCGATCATGTGATCAAGCTTCGCAAGGATGATGAATTCCGCAAGGTGTATTCAGATGCCGGAGCTGTAGTGGCCGATGGGATGCCTATCATATGGGCGTCCAAGTTACTGAAAAAGCCCCTCAAACAAAAAGTGTCCGGGTCAGATTTGTTCACTCGGTTGGGGGAGGCTTTTGAGGATCGAGGCTATCGTTTATTTTTTCTGGGTGCAGCTGACGGTATTCCTGAGAAGGCTATGCTCAATCTCCAGGAATCTTATCCGAACATGAACGTGGTGGGCTGTTACTCTCCTTCTTATGGATTTGAGAAAAACGAAGAGGAGAACAGACACATTGTCCAATTGCTGCAAGAGGCTCGCCCGGACATCGTTTTTGTTGGTGTAGGCGCACCTAAACAGGAAAAATGGATTTACAGATATTATGAGACTTACCGCGCTCCGATTTCGATTGGGGTGGGAGCGACCTTTGATTTCCTGTCGGGAAATGTGAAAAGAGCACCGGAGCTGATGCAGAAGACGGGATTTGAATGGTTCTGGAGATTGTCTCAGGAGCCTAAACGATTGTGGAAAAGATATTTGATTGAGGATTCCCAATTTCTCGTTCTGCTGTTTAAGGAGATGTTCAAGCGGAAGCGGATGAAGGGAGGTCAGGGGTGAGAAACATGAGTCGGTTGGCAGATCAGCAGATTTCCGTTTGGCTAGGAAATCGGCGTGGAATCGGCATGATCGGCATGGGGTTGCTGGCTTGTATGCTGCCACTCGCCATCGGATTTGCCAGCGCCAAGATGAATCCCACCATGAGCCAGCAGGGAGCCATATTGCTGGCGCTCGTTTTTCCGGCCTTCCTGCTGGCGATCTTGCAATCCCGGCTACTGATTCCTTACACGCTGGTAGTGTGGGCAGTAGGCCCGGAAATCCGCCGTATTGCGGATTGGTTGGAGGGAACCTACCACTCGGTTTCCTTGTTGAGTGTGGCACCGCTGCTGGTAAGCAGCATGTTGATTATTCCTGTGCTGCGGGGTATTCATCTGGCGGAAAAGCCATTAACCCGAATTGCTGTATTTTTCGGCATGGAATTGGCCTACGGAAGTGTCGTCGGGTTATTCAAAAATGGTATTGTTTTTGCTTATGATTTAGCCAATTATGTGGTTCCTTTGATCCTGTTGCCTTATCTTGCGATTAAGCCCATGAAGGCGAAGGAGCTGGACCGACTGCTGTATTCATATGCCAACATTGCTGTTCTTGTGGCAATTTACGGCATTATCCAGTACTTGACGGTGCCTCCGTGGGATGCATTTTGGATGAATCATGTAGAAATGAATTCCATTGGTGTTCCAGAACCACTTCAAATCAGAGTATTTTCTTCCATGAACTCGCCCGGTCCGTGCGCTATTTTCCTGGCAATGGCACTTGTACCCATGCTAATGGAAAAACGTTGGCGTGGCACTTTGGGATGGATCGGAATCCTGCTGACGGTCGTTTGTCTCTTAATCACGCTGGTACGTTCAGCCTGGCTAATTGCATTCGTCATGTTGCTGGCTTATATTCTCAGTTCATCTTCCAAGGGGAAGTGGAAGACCTTGGTTCAACTAGCTGTCGTCGGTCTTCTTCTCTACATTATTGTTCCAAAACTTCCAGGGGCAGAGGGTTTGGTGGCTCGTATGCAGACGTTGACGGATATTCAACAGGATCATTCGTACAACGAGCGTTTGGATTTACTGCATACGATGCTTCCGGCGATTACTAGCAATCCAGTCGGGCAGGGGATCGGGAGTGTAGGAATCGGAACCAAGCTTGATAACGGCGGCGATCTCGGTGAACTTGGGATTATGGATAATGGGTATATTGCCATTTTCCTCACCTTCGGTATTTTCGGAGCATTCTTTTTCTTCGGTGGTCTGTTCGTTATCATCAAGCGCCTTCTCGTCCGTATTGCCGAACGAGATTCCAGTCAGCCTTATATCAGACTGGCGTTGGCTACGTGGGCTGGAGCTGTAGCCAGTCTCATATCGGATAATGGTTTCCCGGGTATGCGCGGCTATCTGATCTGGATGATGATCGGAATAGGACTATGGGCAAAAGATGTCATCGCGGAAAGAAGGTAAAGGCTGTGCAAAACTTACAAGCATTATCCGCACCTGTCCGGACACTATGGTCCACAGTGATTCGGTTTGCCAAAAGCAAGGATAACAGCTCTGCAGCAGTAAAAACGATGATATTCAGTATGCTGATTCTCGTCGTGAACATGCTGACTGGTGTGCTAACGGCACGATTCCTGGGTCCTACTGGACGCGGGGAACAGACAGCGATGGTGAACTGGTCTCAATTTCTCGCCTTCTGCATGAGCTTCGGTGTCCCTTCTGCATTGATTTACAATGCGAAAAGGAAACCGGAGGAAACGGGCAAGCTGTATGGTTTGGCCTTGTTGCTGGCTACCATGTTCGGGGGCTTGGCGACACTCGTCGGAGTATTTCTAATTCCTTATTGGCTGCGCTCTTTTTCTTCATCGGTCATCCTTTTCGCGCAGTGTTCCATGATGATGTGTCCGCTCATAGCGATTTCACAGATCAATAATGCATTGCTTCAAGTTCGCTCGGAATATAAGCAGTACAATTTATTCCGGTATCTGGTACCGCTAAGTACGTTGCTGGGTCTGGCGATTCTGATCCTAACCGGAAATATGAATCCGTACACCTCGGCATTGGCTTATTTACTACCAGGCTTGCCGATTTATATCGGTGTCACGATACGAATGATTCGGCTGTACAAACCCAAGGTAAAGAACAGCTGGACGCAATTTAAAAATCTCTTTACCTACGGTATGGGTTCATACGGAAATGATCTCATGGGGCAGGTTTCCACTTATATTGATCAGATTTTGATTGCGGGTCTGCTCAGACCCGCTGATCTCGGTTTATATGCAGTAGCGGTCAGCTTGGCCAGGATGGTGAATGTATTTTCTACCTCGATCATTGTCGTGCTGTTTCCCAAAGCCTCTGGTCTGAATAAGGAAGAGGCGGTGGACATAACATTTCGGGCATTTCGAGTGACATCAACAGCAACCTTTCTGGCTGCGATGATGCTGATGCTGATTGCTCCGTTCGTATTTACATTGTTATATGGTCAAGAGTTTAAACAAGCGCTTACGGTATTCCGGTTCCTTGTGCTTGAGGTTGCTATCAGTGGAGGGACCATGGTGCTGGCACAACAATTTATGGCGTTGGGTAAGCCCAAACTGGTTACCATTCTACAGGGTGTCGGATTGGCGCTCGTCATTCCATTGCTGTCCATACTCGTGCCGAGATATGGATTGACGGGTGCAGGGATAGCAATGCTGTCTTCGGGGATTCTACGGTTCATTTTCATTTTATGTAATGTTAAATTCGTTCTAAAAATGAAGATTCCAAGACTGCTTATTTCCAAACAAGATTTTCAATGGCTCCGATCAACGATGTCACACTACATCCGGAAAAAGCCAGTTAACGGTTAGATAAAGAAGGAGGCACCCGCTAATGAACCACATGTCTAGCGTTCCCGCGGACAACCGGATATCCGTAGTTATTATCGCTCAGGATGATGGCACTCGAATCACAGCCGCCATTAAATCCTGCAAGCCCTTTGCGGACGATATCGTCGTCATTGACGGAGGGAGCAAGGACAATACGATTCAGGTAGCTGAATCCTTGGGCTGTCGGGTGTTTTCTAACCCGTGGCCCGGTTATGCCAAGCAGCGCATGTTTGGTGTTGAAAAAGCGGAATTTGATTGGATATTCCTGATTGATACGGACGAAGTAGTGGATGCAGAGTTGCTTGGAGATTTGTTGAAAGTAAAAGAAACGCTCCACGATCCGGCCAAAGCATATTCCGTATTTCGGATTGGTGATTTTCTCGGCAAATGGATGAATAAAGGCGAATATCTGGTTCGTTTGTACAATCGTCGTATTTATGGCATTACGAATAGTCTTGTTCATGAAATGCCGGATGTAGCCTCTTCCCAGATTGTCAATCTGGAGGGTGTGTTATGGCACTACGGCTTCCGCAGCATCAGTGATCATATGACCCGTTTTAATAAATATACAGATCTGGAAGCAGAGACGGCGTTTAACAAAGGAAGATCCTTTCGGATGACCAGACTGTTGTGGCGGCCTCCTGCCCGCTTTGTGCAGAAGTATTTTGTCCAAGGCTTATACCGCAAGGGATTGGCGGGTTTTGCCGTAGCCGTTTTCTGGGTGATGTATGAGTTTCTCGTCTGCTTCAAGCATTATGAGCTAACCAAGCGGCGAAAAAAGATAGAAATCGTGGATGACGGACATACCGAGCAGAAAGGAGAAACCAGCTATGTCGTACAATAACGGATTTCGTATTGCGGCAACGGGGTTGAGCTGGCCGTCTTTGCAGCCAGGAGGCCTCAACACATATTTCCAATCGATCTGTGAGCAGCTTACGTTAGAGCGCAATACGTTGGATGCTCTAATCTGTAGTGACGAGCAGCCGCAAGCACCCGACCGTATTCGGATTCATACGATTGGCAGCAAGCAGCAATCCATCTGGAAGCGCCGGGAGCTAATGCAAAAATATGCAGCAGAGTTGTTCGACAAGCAACCGATGGATATATTGTATTCCCATTTTGCTCCCTATAGTGTCGGGCCAGCGCTGGAGGCGAAAAAAAGAGGAATCCCGGTAGTTACCACCTTTCACGGACCGTGGACGGAGGAAATGAAGATTGAAGGACAGGGTATCAAGCATTTTCTAAAAACGACGTTGGCTAAATCCATTGAAATGAAGGCCTACGGTCTGTCGGATAAATTTATAGTGCTAAGCGAGACTTTTCGGGATATTTTGCATGAGCACTATAAGGTTCCACTCAGCAAAATTCACATTATTCCCGGAGCGGCGAATGTAGAAAGGTTCCACCCAGCAGAGGATCGGGGAGCAGTACGAGAGCGTCTGAATTTGCCGCAAAACGCGACGATTGTGCTAACCGTTCGTCGTCTTGTTAATCGAATGGGACTGCTACAGCTACTCGAAGCATGGCGACGAGTAACCGAGCGTCATCCTGATCATCTGCTGCTGATTGGAGGGAAGGGCCCCTTGATGGAGGAATTGGCTTCCAAGGTAGCGGAATACAATCTTCATAACCATGTAAGGCTGCTCGGTTATGTGTCGGATGAGGAGCTTCCACTGTACCACCAAGCATCGAATTTGTTCGTCGTACCTACACAGGCGCTGGAAGGTTTCGGTCTGATCACGGTGGAGGCAATGGCTTCGGGACTGCCAGTGCTGGCCACTCCTGTGGGCGGTAGCAAGGAAATTTTAAGGGGATTCCGTCCCGAGCTATTGTTCCAGGGAACGGACAGTGAAGCCATTGCTGAAGGGTTGCTGCGTGTGCTGGATCATCGTGAACTTCTACCGAATGCAAGGGAATGCCGGGACCATGTCCTGAGCAGATATACATGGGGACATGTAGCGGAGCAGGTGGAAGAGGTGTTCCGACAGGTCCTTGACAGAAAGGCGGCGGCGAAATGATGAGAGTAGCTTATATTGACCATACGGCAAGATGGAGCGGCGGCGAAGTCGCTTTGTATAACATACTGACGAATATCGGGGAACATATCGACCCGCTCGTTATTTTGGCAGAGGAGGGCGATTTGGCAGATCGGCTTCGGCAGCGTGATATTGATGTGCGCATCGTTCCATTGGACGATTCGATTCGCAATCGGGGACGGAACGCCGTGAATCTAGGTGCGCCTGCAGCAGCTTTTCGTTTGCTGGCATACGGTAGAAAACTTGCGCCCTTGCTGCGTGAGGAAAAGGTCGTGTGCGTTCACACGAACTCGCTCAAGTCTGCACTGTATGGTACAGTAGCTGCCAAATCGGCGAAGCTGCCCTTGATCTGGCATATCCGTGATCACATCGGTCCGCCGTATCTGAAGCCGATTGTAGCCAAAGGGATTCGGCTGATGTCCCGCTTTTTGCCCAACGGAGTGATTGCCAATTCCAAGTCCACGCTGAGTGCATTGGAGTTACCCCCGGACAAAAAGACGCTCGTCGTTTATTCCGCTTTTGCCAAAGCAATTACAGCACGTGACACGGCTGCGCATTCACGTGGTGATGACTCGTTTAACGTCGTATTGGTCGGCAGATTGGCGGAATGGAAGGGACAACATATTTTACTGGAAGCGGCACGTTCCTTTTTACCAGATCAGCGCGTGAAATTCTGGCTGGCTGGAGATGCATTGTTCGGAGAAGAGGAATACAAGCAACGATTAGAGTCCACGATGCGCGAATACGGGTTGGCTAATGTCAATCTGCTGGGGCACGTCGATGACATTCAAGGCCTGATGCAGCGTTGTGATTTACTGATTCATACCTCTATTACACCAGAACCATTCGGTCAGGTCATTATTGAAGGCATGGCTGCTGGTCTCCCAGTGATTGCTTCCAATGAGGGTGGACCCAAGGAAACGGTGGTACCCCATGAAACCGGGCTACTTATTGAACCGGGTGACCCGGCTAAGCTGGAAGAAGCCATCCGCTGGATGTTGGAGCATCCACAGGAACGTCAGCAGATGGGTGAGAGAGGGATGGAACGGGTCAAGAAGCATTTTGTCATCGAGAACACAGTTAAGGATATAGTTCATTACTATAAGGGTTTGTTGGCAGGAGTCTGACCGACATTCGCGTTAAAGGATGATTTAGATGAAAATAGCGATAGCACACGATTACTTAATCCAAATGGGCGGAGCGGAAAGGGTAGTAGAGGTATTCCACGATATGTATCCGGAGGCTCCTATCTTCACAACGGTGTTCAGCGACGACCGCCTGTCGCGTAACTTGAAAGATGCGGATATTAGAGCCACTTGGCTACAAAAAGTCCCAGGAGTGAAGGCCAACTTCAAAGGAGTGCTGCCGCTATATCCCATCGCTATCCGTGATTTTGATTTTAGGGATTTCGATATTGTTTTAAGCTCCAGCAGTGCATTTATGAAAAGCATCCAGGTACCCAAACATACGTTTCACATTTGTTATTGTCACACACCGATGCGGTTTGCCTGGGATTACGATACATATATGGCCCGGCAGTCCAAATCCAACCTGCTCAAAAACATGCTAAAGCTGTACATGAACCGGTTGAAAACATGGGATGCCAAAACTTCGCGCAACGTAGACCAGTTTGTCGCCAACTCTTCGGTTGTTAAAAGAAGAATTTTGCACTATTACCAAAGGGATTCGGATGTCATTTTCCCACCTATTAATACATCCCGTTTTAAACGCGCTACAAACATCGGTGACTATTACCTGATCGTATCCCGATTGGTGTCCTACAAGCGCATCGATCTCGCGATCGAAGCATTCAAACGTAACGGTCTCAAGCTGCGCATTGTGGGTGAAGGACCAGATCGTAAACGACTCGAAGGTATGGCTGCCCCGAACATTGAGTTCCTCGGCAGGCTTGAGGACGAAGAGGTTAACAAGCTGATGGCAGAATGCCGAGCGCTCGTTTTTCCGGGCGAAGAGGACTTCGGTATTACGCCTTTGGAGGCGAATGCGGCCGGACGGCCTGTCATCGCTTTTCAGGGTGGGGGAGCGCTGGATACGATTGTTCCTCATGTGAACGGCGTATTTTTCCGCAAGCATCAAGTAGAGGATGTGCTAGAGGCCGTCGCAAAGGTCGAGCAGCATGCATGGAATGTGGACGATATCATTACCCATGCCCGCAAATTTGATGAAGATAACTTCAAGGATCAACTGAAAAAGTATGTAGAACAAGCCTATGTGAACTTTCTAAAAGGAGGATGAACGGAATGAAGCTGGCTGTAATTGGTACTGGATACGTTGGGCTCGTCTCGGGTGTATGTTTTGCGCAAAAAGGTAATGAGGTGATTTGTGTCGATCTGGAGCAGTACAAAATCGACATGTTGAACCGGGCAGAATCTCCGATTTATGAACCGGGTATTGAGGAATTGATCGCGCTGAATCTGGAAGCAGGTCGATTGGAGTTTACTTCGGATTTGGCTGATGCGGTACGCCGCTCGGATATCGTCATTTTGGCGGTAGGTACGCCTTCTCTGGCTAACGGCGAGGCGAACTTGTCCTACATTGAACAGGCGGCTGCTGATGTTGGGAAAGCCATGAACGGGTATAAGATTATTATGACCAAGAGTACTGTACCTGTCGGAACGAACGAAAAGATTAAGGACGTATTGGCTCGTCACACGAGTTTGTCTTTCGATATCGTATCTGCGCCGGAGTTTCTGAGAGAAGGCTCAGCCATCAATGATACGCTTCATCCGGATCGCATCATTATTGGTTTGGACAATACTGGATTGCGTGAAACAATGGTCACTCTGCATCAGGTGTTCACGGATAAAATCTATGTGACGGATATCCGTAGTGCTGAAATGATCAAATACGCGTCAAATGCGTTCCTGGCAACTAAAATTTCGTTCATTAACGAAATCGCTAATATTTGCGAAAAGGTTGGCGCCGATGTAACCTGTGTGGCTGATGGCATGGGTATGGACAAACGGATCGGCTCCTCTTTCCTACAAGCAGGGATCGGGTATGGTGGCTCTTGCTTTCCAAAAGACACAAATGCGCTTATCCAAATTGCGGGTAATGTAGACTATGAATTTAAGTTGTTGAAATCGGTGGTCGAGGTGAATACCGACCAGCGCTTTATGATTGTATCCAAGCTGCGTGAATCGCTGGGTCAACTGAACGGTGTGTCGATTGGCATTTGGGGCCTCGCCTTCAAGCCAAATACAGACGACATCCGCGAAGCTCCAGCACTGGAAATCGTAGAAACACTCATTCAGGCAGGCGCAATTGTCAAACTGTATGATCCCATTGCGATGGATAAATTCAAGGAGCACGTGGATCACCCGAATATTGTGTGGTGCTCATCCCCACAGCAAGCCGCCGAAGGTAGCGACGCTGTGTGCCTGTTGACCGATTGGGAAGAGTTCAAAAAGGTCGATCTCGTACAACTGGCCTCCCTTCTGCGCAAACCGGTTCTAATTGACGGTCGTAACGTATTCGCCGAGGAACAGATTCAAGGCTCCGGGCTGGAATACTATTCCGTGGGTCGTCCGCGGATGAGTGGGTGGAACAGAGATAAAGTGGAAGTTTAAAAAGTGACTGTGGTGGTGGGGGAGGCGCTGCGCGTGCAGATTGTTCTTCCGATTGCTGTTACCTCCGTATTTTCTTGATTGTATAAAACATTCAAAGGTTAAAATCCGGGGGTAAAGGCAAACGCTGACGCTTCTTCAGAACAATTCTGCCCGCTCCGCTGCTTTCCGCCGTGGAGTCACAGTTTTTAAACTCCCACCTTATGGGATGGGAGTAGGAAGGGCGTATCGGAAGGAGCGGCACCGTTGAGGCCGCTCCTTCCGGTCAAGCGCCGCTGCGCCGCCCCTGTGGAGCAAGCACTACCATGCGGATACGCTATGCTGCTCCTGCGACGCAAAGACGCCATTGCTGTTGCCGAAGGCGTGAGATTTTTACAGGCTGACCGGACTTAATAATGTCCGGTCGCGCCTTTTGCAATAAACGATATGATCGGCATGATGCATTTTTGAGTAGCGCAGGGGTGGATTTGAATCTGGAGAAGCGATAGCGTTCGCCTTTGTACCGGGATTCAAACCTATATACGATTTTATATAATCGAATGAATCCCGGTCCAACAGCGATCGTAAGATCAAATCCAGCCCGTAGCGGACTACTCAACCCTGCCCCATCCGATCACCCATACATTATAGAGAGGAAGTGGAGAGTTATGAAGCTCGTACTTTTGTCTGGTGGTTCCGGTAAAAGATTATGGCCTTTGTCCAACGATTCCCGTTCCAAACAATTTTTGAAGGTACTGGAGAGCCCGGAGGGGACTTCGGAATCCATGGTACAGCGGGTATGGAGACAATTGGGAGACAACGGATTATCAGAATCCTCGTTTATTGCGACAGGGAGAGCACAGGTCGAAATGATCCAGAGTCAGGTTGGGCCGAATACGCGTATCATTGTTGAGCCAGAACGCAGAGACACCTTTCCTGCGATTGCGCTGACAGCGACTTATTTATATTCCATTGCAGGTGTTTCACCTGATGAAATTGTAGCTATATTGCCTGTAGATCCTTATGTTGAGGATGCTTTCTTCGCCTCCGTAGCCCAACTGGAACATACGCTTCAGGAGAGTGAAGGCAAGCTTGCATTAATCGGGGTTGTCCCTTCCTATCCTTCAGAGAAATATGGTTACATTATTCCGAAAAACGATGCCACCCAAGGTAGCACTGGCTACCGCGAAGTGAGCCATTTTCAAGAGAAACCCGACCGGGAGCAGGCGGAGCGTCTGATTGAACGCAATGCTCTATGGAACTGCGGGGTTTTTGCGTTCAAATTAAGTTATTTGCTGGATATCTTGGCATCCAAGGGATTGCCGCTGAATTATGAAGAAATGCAAAAGCAATACGCATCTCTGGAAAAAATCAGTTTTGACTATGAAGTAGTCGAGAAGGAAAAGGACATTGTAGTTCTTCCGTATGATGGTTTTTGGAAGGATTTAGGTACTTGGAATACGCTCACAGAAGAAATGTCTAATCAACAAGTGGGCAGAGGTGTAGTAACGGAGGATTGCGTCAATACGAGTCTTATTAACGAGTTGGACATTCCTGTGGCGATCATTGGAACGAATGATCTGATTGTAGCCGCTAGCCCGGATGGCATTCTTGTGACCAATAAGGCAGAAAGTCCTCGTATTAAAGAAGTGCTCAAGGCTCATGATCAGCGTCCAATGTATGAAGAACGTCGTTGGGGGCAGTATCGGGTTGTGGATTATGTCAAATATGACGAGGGTAACGAGGTATTGACCAAACGAATCCGCGTACGAAAAGGCAAAAATATCAGCTACCAGCTTCATTTCAAACGGAGTGAAATCTGGACCATTATTAGCGGTGAAGCGGAAATTATTTTGAATGAGAAGCTACACAAAGTAAAGGCTGGTGATGTAGTCCGCATTCCTGAAGGGACGAAGCATAGCATTTTGGCTGTGACCGATGTGGATTTTATTGAGGTGCAGACTGGCTCTGAATTGGTTGAAGAGGATATTGTCCGCTTTTGTATGGATTGGAATGAAATTTCCCGTCACCAATTTATCTCATAATTATTTTCGTGAAAACGAAAAAAAGACAAATTCATGAAAATTCATGGCCCAAACTGTCGAATTTGGGCGAAAACCTGTAAATTCATGAACATGACCTATTAAATTTTGGTAAAATAAAGTCGATACTTAGGGTAAGAAGGAATCCAAACTCCTTCCAACGATAAACGCAGCCCTGTCGAAAGGCAGGTACGCAAAGCTAAAGGGCCTTCCACAAGGATGGCAGCCTGGCTACCGAAAGGAAGAGCGAAAGTGAGATTCAATTTTATTCCTCTGTATCGACTGATACGTCATGTACTCCCCGTTGTTATACTTTTTTCATTGTTGCCCGTCGGTTTTGGTGATTCTCTGTCTGTGGCGAATGCCGCTTCATTACAACCTGTTAATTCGGACGCTTCTATTCAGGCCCGTGAACTATACAATTATTTACTCAACATCTCAGGGAAAAAAATAGTCACCGGTCAGCATGATTATTTGGAAAGTCCGGATGAATTAAGTAACAAGGTCCAAAAAATCAGTCAGGCATATGTAGGTGTACACGGCTATGAGATGGGAGCTATCTCTGGTCAATCTGACGCTACAGAAGCAGCGCAACGTAAAAATGTCGTCGATAGTGCTATCCGTTGGGACAGATCCGGTGGTATTGTGACGATGACTTTTCATGAAGCGCTACCAGGTAGGCCACTGACTTGGGCCAATGTACAGGCGAAAGTAAGTCAGACAGAGTTCAACAAATACGTGACCCCAGGTACTACGCAGTATAACCTCCTCATTGCCGATCTGGATAAGGTCGCTGTATCGTTAAAGCAGCTTCGTGATGCAGGGGTTCCGGTTTTGTGGAGACCTTACCACGAGATGAATGGCGACTGGTTCTGGTGGGGAAACAAAAATAATTTCAATCAGCTATGGAATATCATGTACGACCGTTTTACCAACACACATCAATTGAACAATCTGCTGTGGGTATGGAGTCCGAATGCGCCCAATTCGTATACTGTCCCGTACACCCCGAAATACCCGGGGGATGACAGAGTGGACATCTTGGCAGTAGATATTTACAACAATGATTTTAAGCAAAGTCATTACGAAGGTCTGCTTGGGCTGGCACGGAATAAGCCGATTGCCATTGGGGAGCACGGTGAGATGCCTAGTTCTGAGGTGTTGCAGGCTCAACCTAAATGGGTATATTCCATGACTTGGGGCAAGATGCTGACTGAGAATAACACAACAAATCAAATTCAGGATTATATGAATGATTCGAGGAGTTTGACGCGGGATGATGTGAAGAATGGATTGGAAACGATTCAACCACCTGGGACAGATATACCGACCTTACCGGACGAGGGACAAAGTGAGCCTATCCCGGCTCCGCCAGTAGTGATCGTTCCCCCAGCTCCGACTCCTCCTTCTGTTCCTGATGTGGTATATGTGAACGGGTTGCGTGGCGAATATTTTAACAATATGAATTTGAATGGAAGTCCTGTTTTGATCCGTACAGATAGCAAGCTGGACTACAACTGGCGTGCCAATGCAGCTGACCCTAAGGTGAATGCCGATCAGTTCTCGGTTCGCTGGACGGGTAAAATCAAACCGCAATATAGCGAGACCTATACGTTCACCACGATATCCGATGATGGTATCCGTGTATGGGTAGACGGCAAGTTGGTGATTGACAGCTGGTTCAAACAAAGCTGGACAGAGCGTAAAGGCAGTATGACTTTGGAAGCAGGCAAAATGGTAGATTTAAAAGTAGAATACTATGATGAAAAAGGCGACGCGATGGCACGTCTAATGTGGGAAAGTCAGCATGAAGCGAAAGCGGTGATTCCCGGAAACGCTTTGTTTCTTCCTTGATTAATACTCTTTCCCGGTCCAAAAATTTGAGGAGAGAGGGTCGATCATATGATAAAAAAATGGTTATCCCATAGGTATACAGGAGTTTTATCTGGACTACTAGCGATCGTAGCTATAGCGATGATCGCTTGGTTTATATACACGCCTTCAAGAAGCGCAGAATTGCAGACGGATAAAGTAGCAGCTGCCAGTCCAGTATGGAAGCTGGGGCAGAGGGATGACTCTTCAGCGGAATTCAAAGGTGTGGTCGGCAGGGATAATATCGACATTTCTACAGCAGCTGCCTCTACCGAATCATCTGCTAAAGGAGCAATGTCAGCGTTGTCGGTAGCAGAAGAGAGTACAACAGTTCCGGTATTGCTCAGCAGTGGAGATATTCCTCCCGGTTTGAATGCGTCCACGAACCCTGAACTGACACTCCAGTATAAGCTGAATCAGATTCCTCCCAATGGTATGATATTCCGTGTTCGGATTTTAGATGCGGGCAAAGCAGTCCCACAAATGGCTGTATTTTCAAATCAACAGCTGTCCGGTATTATTCAGATTGCCGGAGTATCCGGTACTGGGAGTGCTTATAATTTCAAAAACAACTACGAGCTGTATATACCCAAAGAGCAATTGCAAAGCGGTGTTAACGTACTCAAGCTAAAGACAGCGCGCTGCCTATACTGCTCCTCTGCAGAAGATAAAAATGTGTGGTGGACTTGGGATGACTTGAGCTTGGAGACGTTAGCTTCACCTGCGACCGAACCGGTACACGGTAAATATATACTGACCGGAACAAATGTGAACAATAAAGAATTTTATTATGATCAGGGTGCAGTTAAGCATTTACCATACGTTCTCAAATGGCTGGGAATTGCTTATAGTGGCAATGTCATGAGGGTCACCTGTGCCAGCAATGTGGGCAAGGCATGTACAGACGTGGATGATTACTATCAAACGTTAAAGCAGTATAATATGCAATCGTCTGCTTTGTATTTATATACAGGTGATATCAAGCTGCAAAAAGATGGTTCTCTGCCAGAAACGGCCAAGCAAAAGTTGCGCGATTATGTAAAAAAATACGGTTCTTATCTTCAATATTATGAAGTAGATAACGAACCTGGATTATTTAATCGCTCCAAGGCGGTAAATCTGGCTGTAGCTAAGTGGTTGAATACGGAAGGGAAGCAATTGGCACCGCATCTCAAAACGGTAGCGCCGGGTTGGGCCTACTGGCCGACGTACTCTACCAAGGCGTGCAAAAATCAAACCGGAGGTACGAAAAAATGCGGTGATCCGGATGGATGGGAGCGAGACCCGGCGCAGCGTAAACAGCTGGAGGAAGTCACTGATCTGACCAACGGACACGCCTACGGTGAATCGTATAATGAAGAGGGCGGGGGCAGCTTCATTCAAAATTTGAAAACCTTCGGCGGTTCGAGCGACGGACTGGCGAAGAAGATGCTGAACACGGAGTTCGGTACCAATGATACGCATCGAGATAATCCAGATTATGGGGCTAGTCAGCCACAAGCAGCCGCATTCGACCGGATTATGCGTTCACAAATTGGGTTTGCCGATATGTTTATCCAGCACGCTGCTTTTTATAAAGATTATACGCTGTTTAAAACAGGCTTCGATCTGCAAAGTCATAACCCGGCCAACACAGAAATTTATCCGTTCGGGCAGGGACAGGACACTCGTGTTAAGATCATGAGACGCTTGAGTCTAGCCTATGCCACCCATGGAAAACCTCTGACTTATACAGTGCTGAATCCAGAGGATACCAAGGATAAAATGGTGTATGTGCGTGCGGTGGATACGTCCAAGCTTAAACCGCTGGCAGGTAGCGGCGCTACTTCAAACAAATTGCTGGTGAATCTAGTGAATTTCGAATCCACCACGCAGACCGTTCGTGTCCGGGTGACAATGCCGAATGCCGGTTTGTACACGGGTGAACGTTTTGGAGCGGGTTCCACTTACAGTCAGGCACAGCGTTCCATATCAGGGCTCAAGGCTTCTCCTGCCCTTGATTTTGAAGAAAAGCTGGGTCCTGGCGAAGCGGTACAATATATTTTGGAATTAAAAAGTACAGATCAGACCGCAGCTTCAGCTCCAACAGGGGTGAAGGCTGCCTCTGTTCAGGATGGGGCGGTAGAGATTAATTGGCTTCAGGCAGAAGGCGTATCTTCCTATGATGTGCTGCGTGCTGACGGAACCGACGGGGCCTATCAGGTGATTGCCTCGCAAGTAGCGGGAAGCACGTATACAGACCGCACGGTAAAAGCCGGAGGCCACTATGTCTACAAAGTCCGAGCGACCGGAGGTACTCAGGTTTCCCAGGCAGCCGAGGCCGCTTAATCAGATCGGAATGCATATAGGACCTTAGAGTTCGAATACCTAACATCATTTCGAAATAAAACAAAAAAGAACCTATCAGGAGAAAATAGGACCTGACAGGTTCTTTTTTGTTGGAAAATCGTTCTGATTTGCCAATACTTTACGTATAATGAAGAAAAAAATAAGAAAATCCTTTTTTATTCTCGTCATAAGACGACAACATTGCAGGTGTGTATTCATATATAATAGTTTTGTTCGTGACTATACATACAAGGTTTGTGGGAAATTTCTTTCCGGTGACCAAGAATAATAAAGTGAGGTTAGTGCTGAATGAACAAGGAGACAGAATTAGGGGGGAACAACCCTCTTTTTCAAAACAACGTACAGAAAGCAGACAAAGCTGCCATCCACTTGGACATCCGGGACATTTTGCTCCAATGTGGGTTCACGATGCCAGAATGGCTAGAAAGCGACGCGGATGGAACCACATACCGGAAGGACAAGCGCGTGTAAATTCCAACGGCTGGTCTTACTTGAGCGAGACGTGAAGCAGTCGGCCGCTTTCTTTATTCCATCATTCGTTCCATTCGGACAAATGCAATAAAACGTTTGGCTTCTTCCTCAGACAAGGTGCGTCCATCAATGGTCAGGTTGAAACGTTGCAGAATATCCTCATCGGACAGTTCAAGCTGGTCCACAAATTCCCTCACATCTGAATCCAATATTGCCGCCGGATGGCTCGTACGTCCCACCAAGTAGTCAATCGTTACCCCGAAAATATCAGCGAGCTTGGTCAGGATCTCGAAATCTGGCTTGCGCCTATTTTTTTCATAGTGAGAAAGAGCTGCCCGCGTAATTCCGAGGGATTGTGCTAGTTCCTCTTGTTTTAATCCCTTATGTTCTCGTAATTCAGCGATGCGGGTGCCATAATTCATCCGTTTTTCCTCCTGAAGGCAAGGTTAAGAAAGGTAAAAAAGCAAGTTTACGCTTGACAAGATACGTTTTGTATCATAAATTAGTTATGTAAGTTACATAACGTATCTTTATTTAATAGTTTTCACTGATGTCTTCGTTTATATACCCTAAGAGGCCACCGATGATGAGCATTTTGTGCTTATTCGCTGGCTAGACCTTCTATGCGCTATTATACAACATTTTACTATAGATTAGAGGGTCATGCACCGTTCTTTTCCCCGTTATGCAGAGGATCAGTACAAGCGTTATTGCATCGAAAACAAGTCAATCAGGGAGGACTGGTCTTGTGCAGTTGAAAGAGTACATCCGTTTGATCCGTAAAAGAATGTGGTTGATTGGTAGCATCGTACTGCTAGTATGTACTGTAGTGGGCATAAAAAATATGTATTTTACCCCGCAGATTTATGAAGCTACCGCAAAGCTCATTATCAACCAGACGCCACGACCGGATCGTGCAGGTGTCGTCGATTACAGTGTAGTTCAAACGAATATAGCTTTAACGAACTCCTATAAGCAAATTATGATCTCCTCGGCGATTATGGATCAGGTGGTCGCCAGCTTCCCCGATCTTAAGGTCACTCCGTCAGCATTGGCGCAAAAATTAAGAGTGAACACCGCAGGTGATTCACAGGTCATGGATGTAACAATCCGCGATTTATCGTATACGAAGGCTGTGAAAACCGTCAATGCGGTAGCCAAAGTATTCAAACGGCAAATCCCCTCTATCATGAAAATGGACAATGTCACCATCCTAAGCGAAGCCAGTCTGAATGATCCAGCAGTTCCCGTGAACAGTAATGCCACTATACAGATATTTATTGCTTTTGCCACCTCTTTATTGTTGGGAATAGGCTTGGCGTTTCTGCTGGAGGTACTGGATGATACATTTAAGAATGAAGAGGATATTGAAATAGAACTCGGTCTGCCTACCCTAGCCCTGATTACGAAAATGAAAAAAGAAGATAAACGCTCTGACAGCTCCACTACAACTCCTAAACAGGTAGGTGAAGGGCAATATGCCGCGATTAATCAATAATCAGCTCGTTACATCCCTACATGCTCAGTCTTCCGTTTCGGAGGAGTACCGCATGCTTCGCACTAACATCCAGTTTTCTTCTATAGACGAGCCGATTGAGGTTATGATGGTGGCGTCCGCTCAGGCGGGTGAAGGCAGAACGGTCACAATTAGCAATTTGGCTGTAACCTATGCGCAAGAGGGGAAAAAGGTGCTGATTATGGATATGGATCTGCGCCGTTCCTCCTTGCACCATATGTTTGGTTTGCGTAATCATACAGGGCTGACACGGGTGCTTGCCAATCAACAGGCATGGCAGGATGTGGTTCAAGAAACCGGGATTGACCATCTGCATGCAATTACAGCCGGACCGAACCCGCCCAATCCGTCCGAGATGCTCAGTTCCCGCAGAATGAATGCTCTGCTGGTTGAGCTGAAAGAACATTATGACGTGATCCTAATGGATACACCGCCGTTGCTGTCCTTTCCGGATGGCTTCATTATAAGCGCCATGTGTGACGGAGTCATTCTGGTGGTGCAGGCAGGGAAGGTCAAAAAGGATGTCGTCAAGAAAGCAAAAGCGAATTTGGAAAGAGTAAAGGCGCGCATTCTGGGCGTAGTACTTAATAATGTGAAGCGTTCGAATACCCGTGTCGAGCGGGGGATGGAGGAACGCAATCTGACATGAATAAAAAGGAGGAAAATGAGAGTATATAAAATTCTTTTAACAGTGTATAAATAATACTTATTAATAAGGAGCGAGGTGATGAGACGTGTCTTCTTCCCGCTCGAATGAGGTCGAAGTGCGGGGTGCGTCAGTGGATGTTTATTCGGTCGCTCATGGGCTTGAACGGCGGCAAGGATGGAACGTATACCCGTTCGTGAAGCGAAGCATGGACATTATATTGTCTTTCATTGGAATCATCGTGCTATGCCCGGTATTTCTGCTTGTCATTTTGCTGATTAAGCTGGAGGACCCCAAAGGAAGTGCAATATTTTATCAAGTACGTATTGGAAAAAATGAGCGGCCGTTTCGCATGATCAAATTTCGTTCCATGGTGTCTGATGCCGAAGCCAGATTATCTGCACTGCTGGTGGAAAATGAAATTGAGGGTGCGATGTTCAAAATGCGGGACGATCCCCGAATTACCCGTGTGGGTCGCTTTCTTCGCAGAACGAGCATCGACGAGTTGCCACAACTGTTCAATGTACTGCGTGGGCAGATGAGTCTGGTAGGACCCAGACCCCCATTGCCAAGAGAGGTCCATGATTACACAGTGAGGGATAAGCTGCGTCTGACGGTTACACCGGGCTGCACTGGTTTATGGCAGATCAGCGGCCGTAATCATCTAAGCTTTAACCAGATGGTAGAACTGGATTTGGAGTACATATCCAGACGCAGTTTCCGCACAGATATGATTATTATGCTGAAAACATTTCGTGTGCTGCTAGGCTCCAAGGATGCGTATTAAAGTCTTTCATTTTCACGAAGAAGGTAGGGGATAAGTATGGATCTTCATTCCAACATATATGTAGCAGGGCATCACGGACTGGTGGGTTCCGCTATTGTCCGAGCGCTTCAGGAAGAGGGTTACCGTCATATTATTACTCGCACAAGCCGTGAGCTGGATCTACGTAATAAAGAGGCAGTAGATCATTTTTTTGAAACAGAGCCTGTGGATTATGTATTTTTGGCAGCGGCCAAGGTTGGTGGGATTTTGGCGAATAACGAATATCCGGCTGATTTTATCCGTGACAATCTGCTTATACAAACAAATGTGATTGATGCGGCATACCGGGCAAATGTAAGTAAGCTATTATTCCTAGGTTCTACCTGTATCTATCCTAAATTTGCTCCGCAGCCGTTACGGGAAGAATATCTGCTCACGGGTGAACTGGAGCCTACTAATGAGGCCTATGCGATTGCTAAAATTGCCGGGATTAAAATGTGTCAGTCTTACAACCGTCAGTATGGAACCCGGTTTATTTCTGTGATGCCGACGAATTTATACGGTCCGGGCGACAATTTTGATCTCCAGACTTCTCATGTGTTGCCTGCGCTCATCCGCAAGTTTCATGAAGCCAAGCTGAATCAATCTCCGACTGTAGAAGTATGGGGTTCTGGTACGCCGCGGCGAGAATTTCTTCATTCTGATGATTTGGCTGAAGCCTGTCTATTCCTAATGAACAATTATGAGGGAAATGAAATTGTAAATATCGGCGTAGGTGAGGATATCTCCATTCGTGAGCTGGCTGAGCGAGTGAAGAATGTAGTCGGCTATGAGGGAGAAATTACCTTTAACACCTCCGCTCCTGATGGAACGCCGCGTAAGTTGGTAGATGTATCCCGAATTTCCGGGCTGGGCTGGTCGGCGCGTATTTCACTAGAAGAGGGATTAAAGTCTGTGTATCAGGCATTTCAAGGTCTGGATCTGGTTGAACAATAAAAAAACGGTGGGGGAATTGGAATGAAAAAAGCGCTGATCACAGGAATTACCGGGCAAGACGGGTCCTATCTGGCTGAATTGCTGCTATCCAAAGATTATGAGGTGTACGGGATGCGCAGACGAACCAGCACACCGAACTTTGAAAATGTAGCGCATATCCAGAATGACATCCACTGGCTTTCCGGTGATATGACCGATCTGGCTTCATTGATTGAAGCCGTTCGGCAGTCCGACCCGGATGAGGTCTACAACTTGGCTGCTCAATCCTTCGTAGCGGCCTCATGGCCGCAGCCGTTGGCTACAGGGCAGATTACAGCATTATCTGTCACCAATATGCTGGAGGCGGTTCGAATTGCCAAACCGGAAGCGCGCTTTTACCAAGCGTCAAGCAGCGAGATGTTTGGTAAGGTGCTGGAGACACCGCAGACAGAAACGACCCCGTTCTACCCACGTAGTCCCTACGGTGTTGCCAAAGTGTACGGCCATTGGATTACAGTGAACTATCGTGAAAGCTTTGATATGTTTGCTTGCTCTGGCATTCTGTTCAATCACGAATCCCCACGTCGAGGATTGGAATTTGTAACGCGTAAAGTGTCGGATGCGGTAGCTCGTATCAAGCTGGGGTTGCAGCAAGAGCTGCGCATGGGAAATTTGGATTCACTGCGAGACTGGGGTTTTGCAGGGGATTATGTAAAGGCGATGTGGCTGATGCTTCAGCAGGATCAACCGGATGATTACGTCATTTCCACGGGAGAAATGCATTCTGTGCGTGAACTGCTGCAAATTGCCTTTTCCCATGTAGGTTTAAATTATGAGGATTACGTCGTGATCGATCCTCAATTTGTCCGTCCGGCAGAGGTAGATCTATTACTCGGCGATTGTGCCAAGGCGAAAGAAAAGCTGGGCTGGCGATTGGAAGTAGGCTTCGAGCAGCTCATTCGTATGATGGTGGATACAGACTTGGAGCGGGTAAAAAGGCAGGCTGCAGTTGAAGCTTCTGTCGTCGTGTAAGAGATGGAGAGGCCATCCGCCTGAGCGGGGGGTCTCTTCGCTGTACGCAAGGTCATTTTTCAAGATGGAGTAAAACCTATGACATTAGTCGAAAAACGCGCCAAACCGCGCAGAAGTTTGCTGGTGAATACATCCTGGCTGTTCGGTGACAAAATGATTCGCATGGTGTTCGGCCTGGCAGTCAGCATCATCATGGCGAGAGTGTTGGGACCAGAGGAACTGGGAAAGTGGAATTATGCGGAATCCTTTTTCGGGATGTTTCTGATTTTTACGACCCTTGGCTTTGATTCTATATTAGTACGCGATCTTGTCAAAGACCCCAAGGATGAGCATGAGCTATTGGGTACGGCGGTTCTGTTGAAATTGTTAGGTACTCTGATAGCCATTGTACTGTCCTATTCCTTCATTTCACTACTCAGACCGGAAGACAGTTCGGTGCGGTTGATCAATCTGATCTTGGCTACGGCCTCGGTATTTCAATTGTTTGATATCATCGACTACTGGTTTCGTGCGCAGATGCTGTCCAAATACACGGTTGTTGCCAAGAATACCGCTTTTGTTCTCGGCTCCACTGTCAAAATCATTCTGTTGTTATCGGGTGTTCCGATATGGATGGTGGCGTTGTGTGCTCATGGAGAGTTTCTGTTGGGAAGCCTACTGCTGCTGTATTTCTTCCGTAAGGAAGGACGACGCGTGAACCAATGGACGTTCCGTTTAGCCACAGCTCGGCGAATCATGAATCACAGCTGGCCGCTTATACTGTCATCCTCCGCTGTATATGTACAGGCACGGATCGACCAAGTCATTATCGGTGAACTGCTGGGAAACGCTGCGGTTGGGCAATACTCCGTTGCACTCCGACTCATCGAAGTGTTGGGCTTCATTCCGGTCGTTCTGACAACGGCTTATGCTCCGGTGGTGACGCGTTCCAAGCAGAAAGGAAGCGACGAGTACAGACAGACATTGTCCAAGGTGTATCGGCTGATGTTTATATGCTTTCTTGTGACCTCGATACCTTTATTTTTTCTATCCCAATGGGTAGTGGTTGTGCTGTATGGGAGAGAATTTACCGAAGCAGGTTCGCTGTTGTCTCTATTCGCGATTCGTCTGTTTTTCACCAACTTCAGTGTTGCTAAAAGCTTGTTTATTACCAATGAAAATTTGTTCAGATACACGCTGCTGACCTCGGTGGTGGGGGCGGTCACGAATATCGCTTTCAATTACGCGCTAATCCCGTTGCTTGGTGTCCGAGGGTCGTTAGTGGCGACGATTTTGTCCTTTACGATATCTGTATTTCTATTAGATTTGTTGTTTAAGGAAGTTAAATCTAATTTGGGTTGGATGATGAAGTCCATCCTGACCTTCTGGCGTGTTCATATTACAGTACCGAAAGTTGGAGAGAACAATCATGATACCCATTAAACCGTTTGTTCGGCATGAGGAACAGTGCCCGCATTGTGGAGGTAAGGTACGTGGTGGAGAGGTGCTGTGGCAGGGAATCCATGTATGTGTCAGCACTGTGTGTGAGGGGTGCGGACGCGAGTATCTTGAGGACATGAGGGTCGGTCATGCCACGTATTCACCTTATCGTGTAGAAATGCCTGACTATATTCTGACCGGTGATGCGAAGTCGAGAAAATGGCTCGGAGAACCTTTGCGACAATCGTTGATGAATCCTTCCTATGACTTAGCAGTCGGCATGACCGTGCATAAAATGAAAGCTTCTACACGTGTAATCATCGTCAACACAATGGATTATTTGTATGGTCATGCTTTGCTCAAGCTGCTCAATGTGCAACGCGAATACGAGCAATCGCCGGACCTGGGCATCATCGTCATTGTGCAAAAGTCGCTGGAGTGGATGGTGCCAGCATATGTGTCTGAAATTTGGACGGTTGATGTGCCGTTCAGCAGGGCACGAAACTTTTATCCTGTACTACATCATCGGATGATTGAGGAACTGATGCGTTTTGATGAGGTGTATGTCAGCCCGGCGTATTCACATCCCAATCAGTTTGATATTGAGCAGTTTACAGGTGTCTCCCGTTATAACGAGGATCGTGAACCGGAGCCGCGCATTACCTTCGTATGGAGGGAAGACCGCTTGTGGAGCGGCAGCCATCATATCGCAAGAGCGGTACAGAAATTTCCGCAGCTCAAACGTGGGCTAAAACCGCTAATTTATCATCAGCGCAGTAAAATCATACGGCTGTTCCGCAGGCTGAGAGAAAGCTTCCCGGATCATCGCTTTACAGTCGCTGGACTTGGGCGTACCGGGAGCTTCCCGGCATGGATTTCTGATGAGCGTGTCACACGCTTCGACCGGGAAAGTGAGCTGCGGGTCTGCAAGGTATATGCAGCCAGCCGATTAGTGATCGGCATCCACGGCTCTAATATGCTGCTGCCCTCTGCGCATGCCGGTATGACCATTGATTTGATGCCCAAGGACCGATGGGGGAATTACGCTCAGGATATTTTATTTCACGAAACCGACCATCGGCTTACAGCCTACAAATACCGCTTTGTGCCGATGGAATCGAGTGTAACTCTAGTGGCAGATATGGCAGCTGCCCAGCTCAAAGGGGCAGATCATTTTAATATGCAGATGACGGAGGAGAGGCAACGGGAACATTCAAGTTGGAGGGGGGAGGCCGCTTCGGGACGGATTTGATCCTGGAGCGACTTTTGTGGATGGAAGTCCGCTGCGGGACGGATTTGATCTTCCGATCGCTGTTGACGAGGGATTCCCTAGATTGAATAGGCCCTGTAAAAGGGCGGAATCCCTCGTCAAAGGCGAACGCTGCCGCTTCTCCAGATTCAAATCCTTACCCTCCGCTACCCACCGCCGCCAAAAAGAATTTCCCCCAGCCTATTGGGTGGGGAAGGTAAAAGCCGCCTGGTGATAGCTTCGCCCTATCGCCTAGAACTTCTATGCCGGGCATGCATCCCGGCGTAATTAATGCTCTGTACAGTTCTCTGTCAGGGTGACAGGGTCCGGTGGATAACAATCTGGACAGGCGACAGTCTAGCCATAGTTAAGGCATCTTGGTCAGCTAGCGGTAGTAGTTCCATGTTGTTTTGTGAGCTTGCCATAACCGTACCAAGCTCACAAGCTGTTCGACGAGGTCAGCGCCCTGCATGCATTTGCTCGCGTATCCACGCAGCGAGGGCACTTCATACCCAGCATTCCCTTTTTTTAAATGGGGTGACTTTATGGACACGGTGGTCAGCAGCGGAGCGGTCCATTTGAATCTGAAGAAGCGCTAGCGTTCGCCTTTGCAGTGGGATTCCTACCTCGGAATGTTTTATATATCCAGGAATCCCACTGCAACAGCGATCGGAAGATCAAATGGAACGCGCAGCGTTCTCTGAACCCTCCGTGCTCCATAACTCACTCAATATGAAATGGCAGGAGCCCTGATGATGATTCGAAAAATATTGTATCTCCGCAATTTTGCCAGCAAGGTGAACGGGGACTCATACAATTTACAGGAAGTCGGTTTGGGCAAAGCACTCGTTCGAAAAGGCTATGATTGCGACATTGTTTACTACAACGATCGTAAGGAAACCCATCTGGAACAGGTCTACCGTCACGAAGGATGCACCTTGCGTATTATCTGGCTCCACGGGTTTAAGTTCCTAAGCAACAGCATCTACAGAGATGTTCTCAAAGATTCTTTTCTGGATGCTTATAGTCTGGTCATTACTACAGAATACAACCAGATCATGACCTATCTGCTTTCCCGTAAATGTCCTGATAAGCTGGCGTTGTATCACGGCCCATACCGAGATAACACGCACGCGCTGATCCGCAAACTGTACGATATTATGCTGCTGCCGAAGGTAGCAAAATCTCTACGCCGTACCTATGTCAAATCCGATCTTGCCAAGCGCTATTTGGAGAATAAAGGTTTTGACAACGTGGTTACGATTGGAGTCGGATTGGATCGCAGTAAAGTAGAGAGAGCATCCGACAGTGACACCAGTAATAAAAGTGACAACATAAGCGGAGAGCGTGAGGAAAACCGTGAGGTCGCGAATGAGCTACGTCGAATCGGAGATCGTCCGGTGCTTTTGTATGTTGGTGTACTGGAGGAACGGAGAAATATACGTTTTATGCTGAGTACGTTCAAAAGGGTACTCCAAAAGCATCCTAGCTGTCTTTTGTTAATGGTCGGGGATGGACGGAAGACGGACACAGACCGCTATTGGACATATGCTCATGAACTGGGAATAACGGACAGTATTATACATTTTTCAAGAGTGGAGCAACGTCATCTGTGGCAAGTTTACGGAGCGGCGGATGTGATGCTGTTTCCGACCCAATACGATATTTTTGGTATGGTGCTGCTGGAAAGCATGCTGTTTCGCGTTCCGATTATCTCTTCGGTAAACGGGGGCTCGGTTACCTTGATTGAGGACGGAGTGAGCGGAGTGATGCTGAGAAGCTTTTCAGAAGAGGAATGGTCTGGTCGAATAGACGATTTGCTGGATAATGCTGAGCTGAGACGAAGTATGGCGGAGAAGGCCTTCCTTACGGTCGAGCGTATGTCGTGGGATCGCATTGCGGATGAAATCGTAAGCCATCAAGGGATCAAGCCCAGAAGTTCGAACCACGCTATGCAATCAACGCAGGAAAGAGGGGCAACCACGTGAGCCAACAGGTCAGCAGACAGATGAGCCCTCCTGTGAGCAAGGTGCTGATCATCCATAACTTTTATCAGCAAAGCGGGGGAGAAGACAAGGTTGTCGAGCAAGAATCAGCTATGCTGCGTTCCAGAGGAATAGAGACAGAGCATTACTATGTGCACAACGACAGCATTCAAAGCAGAGGGCTAGCGAACATGGCAAAGCTGGCGGTAGAGGCGGCATGGTCTCTGCCGGAATTCAAAAGAATCAAGAAGCTGCTTTTACAGGTGAAGCCAGATGTGGTACATGTGCATAATTTTTTTCCGGTTATATCCCCTTCGGTCTATCATGCTTGTGAACGGCTGGGGATTCCGGTTGTCCAGACACTGCATAATTACAGGCTGATTTGTCCGGCGGCAACCTTTATGCGAGGGAATAAGGTTTGTGAAAAATGTCTGCACGGCACGCTGCTGCATTCCATCCGTCATGGATGCTATCGAGGTTCACAGCTTCAGACGATTCCGGTAGCGGCGATGATTAAGTTCAACGATCTGATCGGCACATGGCAGCACAAGGTAAGTCGCTATATCGCGCTGACAGAGTTTGCACGGGACAAATTTGCCGAAAGCGGTATTCCACTGGATCGTATCGCGGTAAAGCCAAATTTTGTCCATCATAAAACAGTGAAAACCCAATATGACCCGAATGATCGTTATTTATTGTTCGTGGGACGGATTTCAGCTGAAAAAGGGGTTCGCAATCTGCTGCAAGCTTGGTCACAGTTGGAAGATCGGGGGGGATTGAGACTGGTCATCATTGGAGATGGTCCGGAAAAGGCTGAATTGACCGCTGCTTATCCACAGGAAGATGTTCGGTTTCTCGGTAAGCAGGATGGAGACACGGTACTGGATTGCATGAGCCGGGCCATGTATGTCATGGTGCCTTCCATTTGGTATGAAGGATTTCCCATGACCATTGTAGAGTCTTTTTCTGTTGGAACTCCGGTATTATGCAGCCGGCTCGGCGCACTGGAGGAAGTCGTGGAGGACGGGGTGACGGGTTTCCATTTTCAACATGATGATTTGGAAAATATAAAGACCGTGATTCACCGCGCAGTAGCCTATGAAAACTATGCAGCTATGAGACAGAAGGTGTCGGAAAACTACGCTGCACGCTATACGGAAGAAGTGAATGTGAAGCAGCTGATGGCGATATATAGCGAGGCGATGGAGGAGCGTGATTATGAAGCAGCTGCCCCAATATAGAGTTGGAAGGATTGCGGATGCAGATATTGCAGCACTTACGTTTCAGGAGACGGTACACACGCTGGAACAATGGGCAGCCGAACGAAAGGACGGCTATGTATGTATTTGCAACACGCATTCCATTGTCACAGCCGGGAATCATGCTGAGTTCCACAAAGCGCTCACTCAAGCCGATTTGTGTACTCCGGATGGTATGCCGTTGGTATGGGCGCTTAAGCTATACGGATTTGAGCGTCAGGATCGGGTAGATGGTCCCAGCCTGATGCTCAAGTTGTGCGAACGTGCGCCACAGACGAAGGTGAGTATATATTTTTACGGCAGTACGCCGGATACGCTGGATAGCTTAAAAGAGAGAGTAGAACAAGATTACCCTGGAATCTGCATCGCGGGCAGCTTTTCACCGCCATTTCGTGAGCTTCACCCAGATGAGGAGGAGCGGATCATTGATGAAATCAATGCGTCCGGCGCGCATATCATATTCGTCAGCTTAGGCTGCCCGAAGCAGGAAATATGGATGCATCGAAACAAAGACCGCATCCGTGGCGTGATGATTGGAGTAGGGGCGGCCTTTGACTATATCACTGGAAAGGTTCGCAGACCGCCGCTAGCGGTACAAAAGCTGGGGCTGGAGTGGCTGTATCGTCTGATCTGCGAACCGAAGCGATTATGGAAGAGGTATGCCTACAACAATCCGATATATGTATACCGTTTTCTAAAATCTTATCGGCAAAACAAACGGCTTACGCTTTATCAAAATCGGCTTGCAGGAAGAGATATAGAGAAGTGAAGTCGGTAATAGCAGGATGCAATGAGACAGCATGTAAAAGGGGGAGTTGCTTTGAAGCTATGTGTAATAGGTGCGGGGTATGTGGGGCTGGTGTCGGGGGTCTGTTTTGCCGCACTCGGGAATACCGTCGTCTGTGTAGATCAGAATGAGGACAAAATTCTTCAGCTGCGTGCAGGTGGGGTGCCGATTTATGAACCGGGATTAAAGGCTCTAATTAAAGATAATGTAGAACAAGGCCGACTAAGCTTTACAACAGATACGGCAGCTTCGGTAGAGGCGGCTGAAATTGTTATTTTGGCGGTCGGCACGCCTTCACTGCCGGGCGGGGAAGCGAACCTGTCCTATATTGAAGAAGCAGCCTGCGAGGTGGCAGACGCCATGAATGGCTACAAAGTCATTGTCACCAAAAGCACGGTGCCTGTCGGAACGAACGAACGCATTCAAAATTGGATTGCGAGCCGCACAAACTATTCTTTTGGTGTGGCTTCGGTTCCTGAATTTTTGCGCGAAGGTTCAGCAGTCATAGACACCCTACAGCCAGATCGAATCATCATCGGAGCTTCCGATCCGCATGTGTCCGCTGTGCTGACTACACTGCACGAGCCGTTGACGACAAATATCGTAACCACAGATATCCGTTCGGCGGAGATGATCAAGTATGCGTCGAATGCTTTTTTGGCGACCAAAATTTCGTTTATTAATGAGATTGCAAATATTTGCGAAAAGGTGGGCGCAGACGTTACACGTGTGGCACACGGTATGGGGCTGGATCAGCGGATCGGCTCCTCCTTTTTGTCTGCAGGTATCGGCTATGGGGGTTCCTGTTTCCCAAAGGATACACAAGCTCTAATCCAAATTGCAGGCAACGTGGACTATGAATTCAAGCTGCTGAAATCTGTGGTGGAAGTGAATCAGGGTCAACGCTTTAACGTGATTCGTAAGCTGAAAGAGGCGCTGGGTGATCTGGAAGGAGCAACGATTGGTATATGGGGACTGGCCTTTAAACCGAATACAGATGACGTAAGAGATGCCCCGGCGCTGGATATTATGCAGTCGCTGCTGGAGGCAGGGGCGCAAATCCGTGCATATGACCCGATCGCTACCGCTAACTTCCGCAGACTGCTGGACAGCTCGGAAGTAACGTGGGCAGATAGCGCACGGGAAGCAGCAGAGGGATGCGACGCACTGTGTCTATTGACGGAATGGGAGGAGTTTGGTGAAATCGGGCTGGGTGAGCTGAATGAGCTTATGAAGTATCCTATTATGATCGATGGACGCAATGTGTATAGCGAGGAGCAAATCAGACAATCCGTCTTTGCATACTATTCTGTCGGTAGGCCACAGATGAACAATCTGGATGTAGATCGTCATCAGTCTGTAGTAAATCCGTAAAGGGGAGGCTGCATATGAAACGGTGGCTGAAGATAACATTGGGGGCTGCGGCGTTATTGGTCATAGGGGCTACTGCCTACACCGCTTATGTGTATCATTCTTTTAAAACAGCGGCGAATGCGATGTATCATCCGCGCAGCATCGTGCAGCCTGGGGCGGTTTCTACCCTTGCAACGGGCGGAGCAGGGCGATCCGTAGATACAGACTCTGGATCAATTACACCCAATCCGGCAGCCATCTCCCAGTTCAAGCCGTTCACCGTGCTGGTGCTGGGCGTAGATCGGCGGTCTCACGATCCAGGACGATCGGATACGATGATCGTCTTGTCTGTTAACCCTGCCGAAGGCTCTATGTTGATGTTCAACATTCCGCGTGATACGCGAACAGAGTTGATCGGTAGGGGGCGTGAGGACAAAATCAATCACGCTTTTGCTTTTGGGGGCGTGGATATGTCGATCCGTACGGTAGAACATTTTTTGAACTATCCGATAGATTACTATGTACAGATGAACATGGAAGGGTTTGCGAAAATGGTGGACCTTGTGGGGGGAGTCGAGGTTCATAATCCACTTGATTTTCAATATGAGGGTCATCATTTTGCACAGGGTAATTTGAACTTGAGCGGGGCTGAGGCGTTGGCCTACGCCCGTATGCGTTTCGATGATCCACGTGGGGATCTCGGAAGAAATGCTCGCCAGCGGGAGCTACTCAAGCAAATTCTTGCCCAGTCCATCAGCAAGGAAGGGCTGTTGAGGGTAAAACCGATACTGGAGGCAGCGGGGGAGCAGATTCGCACAGACATTACCTTTGACGATATGACCACCTTCCTGACCCGGATTGGTCCGTCCCTCAAGCAGACGGATACCGTTGAACTGAAGGGACATGGGCGTAAAATCAACGGCGTGTATTATTACATAGTGGATGAACAGGAACGCCAGCGTATCCATGGAGTGCTGGAGAAGCATAGGCTTACCACTGCCGTATCGCCTTAGGTAAGCCTTATGTAGGCGGGTGCCCTGTTGGGAGGTCACCCGTTATTTTCTTCTAAAGTCTTCTAAAAAAGGCTTGTCCCACATACATCTGTAGAGAATTCGGTATAGTCCAACAGAGGGAGGGGCAATGTGTGCTGTTTAGAAGGAGAGCGGCTTCGGCGTTCGTTCGTAAGCTATTATATTTTGCCATCATAGGTGGATTGTTATGGCTGCTGTGGCTGGGTCTGCGTGGGGTGATGTCTACAGGCGAGGGCGATCAAGCGGTAGAAGCACTAAACGAGTTCTACACGATGGAGCAATCGGGAAATTTCGGAGGTTCATGGGAGCTTTTTCATTCGCAAATAAAAAAGAAATTCGAGAAATCTACGTATGTACAGCAGCGTGCGCACGTTTTTATGCAGGATATGGGGACGGATACGTTCACGTTTGAACTGGGGGAGCCGCAGACTGAATATGACATTCGTACGGATCAGAATGGAGAAGAGTTAGGGAAAGTTTACCGTATTACGGTCACTCAGCATTACAAGACCCGATTCGGTAATTTTGATATCGTACAGCCTTGTTATGTGACGCAGGAAGATGAGAAATGGCGGGTGCTTTGGATATACAAGGACAAGGAATAGAGGTTGCGAGGTGTTTCTAAAAGGTTAAATATGGTACAATACTTCCAAAACCGGAAATGTACAGTAAATGGATAACAGCTTCACACCGGATGGAAGGAGTTTCATAGCATGCAGCAAGCGACAGGACAGGTTCCCGTCATACGTATGGAGGGTGTGAGTAAAATCATTTCCTCCAAAGCGATCGTGGATGATCTGACGCTGGAGGTTCCGGCGGGGCAGGTATTTGGTTTCCTTGGACCCAATGGTGCGGGAAAAACGACAACCATCCGTATGATGGTTGGCCTGATTTCGATCAGCAAGGGCGATATTCATATTTGTGGAGACAGCATTAATACTGATTTTGAAAAGGCCGTTTCCCATGTCGGCGCGATTGTTGAGAACCCGGAGATGTACAAGTTTTTGACAGGCTATCAAAATTTGCAGCATTTTGCGCGAATGTCTCCTGGGGTGACCCAAGAACGCGTGGATGAAGCGATTCGTTTGGTGGGACTCGGAAACCGGATTCACGATAAAGTAAAAACCTATTCGCTCGGGATGCGACAGCGACTTGGAGTAGCTCAGGCGATTTTGCATCGACCGAAGCTGCTTGTGCTGGACGAGCCGACCAATGGTTTGGACCCGCAGGGTATTCGTGAACTGCGGGATTATTTGCGTCAATTGACCCGTACGGAGGGAATTACCGTATTCGTATCAAGTCATTTGTTGTCCGAGATGGAGCTGATGTGCGACCGTGTAGCCATTATTCAGAGCGGACGGCTGGTTGATATCAAGCAACTGAAGAACACAGGGGAGGAAGTGCAGACGGCGGAAATTGCTTTTGAGGTAAATGATGCCGAACAAGCCTATGCGCTTGCTGGAGCAGGACGCGTTGAAGGTAATCAATTGCTGCTTCACCTGGAGCGGGAACAGATCGCAGAGATGAACAGCCTGCTGGCTGCAAACGGAATTAAAGTATATGCGATTCGCCCGGTTGCCCGTACGCTGGAAGATCAATTTTTGGAAGTGACGGGAGGCGGGTTCATTGGGTGATTTCTTCAAGCTGGTACATAACGAAAATCTGAAAATTTACCTGCGTGTGCGCACATGGATTATGCTGGGGTTGCTGGCGGTCATCACTGCTGCGATTCCGATGCTGATCTCCCTGGTTTCCGATCAGGTCAGTGTGTGGGATGGGATTGCGTTGACGACGTTGTTTACGTTTTTCCTCAATACGACGTTTACGGTCATTGTAGCTGCTGATTCGGTGGCTGGTGAATTTACTTGGGGAACGATTAAGCTGCTGCTCATCCGACCTTGGACTCGCAGCAAAATATTGTTGTCCAAGTATATATCCGTGATTTTGTTCAGTTTGCTCGGAACGATCATTTTGATCTTGATGGTTACGCTGTCCTCATGGCTGATGTTATCCAAGGATGCACCAGCGGGTTCTGTTCCGCTGTTCAGTGATCCGATATCTTACGTAACGTTGAACTTCTTGTATAGCTATATTGCCTTGTTCGTGACGATGGCCTTTGCTTTTATGCTGTCCGCTGTTTTCCGTTCCAGTGCCTTGGCGATTGGGCTGTCGCTGTTCATGATGTTCACCAAAACAATCTATAACTCTATTGGCTTGTTCAGCACAGATCGTTTTGAATGGACCAAATACGTACTATTTACGCATATGGATCTGAAAAAATATCTAGATATGCCGCCGGGTACGGTAAGTTCCAGTCTAACCTTTTCGCTCACCGTGCTGGCCGCTTATTATGTGATTTTTATCGCCATTGCCTGGGTGGTTTTCGTAAAACGGGATGTTTCAACCTAAATCGCAGTGTCTTAGAGTTACACAAAGGACGTTCAAATGCTCAGCATTTGGACGTCCTTTTATTATTTCAGGATTTTGCAAAATCCTCATTTAACACTGTTTTATCCAGTATCTATGTCATTTTTGTTACATATTCTGCGTGCAGGGGTATATTGTAATCTATTTTCAGCAAGAATCAATCAATAGGGTCATTTTGCGTTTAAAGAGGTAGAGAGAAATAGAACAGAGGGGGCCGCATGGTATGCTGCAAAATAATCGTTTTTTTCGTGTAACTACAGGTATCGTCATGCTATTACTCATCATTTACTTGGGCACCAAAGTAAGTTTTATATTTAGTCCTCTCGTATCCTTGGTCAGCTTGCTGGTGGTACCGTTAATGCTATCTTTTTTCCTCTATTATTTATTAAGGCCGATTGTGGATGTAATGGAACGGAGAAAAATCAAACGATCGATCTCCATCTTGCTGATTTATTTGGTCATTGGAGTGTTATTGTTTGTTTTCTCATGGGGTGTGTGGCCTACGCTGCGTGATCAAGTAACCAATTTATTTGAAAATGCGCCGAAGCTCATTAAAAGTCTGGTTGATCAATTGAGCCAATGGCGGCATAATCAATCCTTGAGACAAGTGCTGCCTCCGGGTGAAGACCCGCTGTCACAACTGTCAGATACGTTGAACGAAGCCTTTTCGACGCTATCTGATTATTCGGTAAAGCTGGTATCGTTCGTGTCCTACTTTTTTATCGTATTGGCTACCTTTCCCATATTGCTCTATTACATGCTGAAGGAAGGGAGCAAGTTTGGCCCTAAAATGCTAAACTTCTTTCCTAAAAAATATCACAAGGACGCATTGGAGGTTATGGAAGATATCGATAGTGCACTCAGCAGCTTTATCGTCAGTCGGGTGCTGATCAATGTCGCGTTGGGTGTGATGATGTTCCTTGGATTTTTGATTATTGGTTTGCCTTATGCCTTGCTGCTCGCCGTTATTTCGATTTTCCTTAATTTTATTCCCTATGTGGGGGCAGTGGCTGCTTCTATACCCGTGGTTATTATTGGATTTCTCGAATCACCTTCGATGGCGCTCTGGTCGCTGGTCGTGGTGATTGCTGCACAGCAAATTCAGGATAATTGGCTGTCACCTATAGTTTTTGGTAAACAGCTGGATATTCATCCGTTGACTGTCGTTATTTTACTGTTAGTTGGTGGCGACCTGCTCGGGATTCTGGGTATCATTTTGGTGATTCCATTGTATATGTGCGGAAAAATCGTCATACGCAAGGTATACCAATTATTTTTGGAACGCAGAGTGGAGGATATTATGGAATGAATGGAGAATGCACTGGATTTAAAGGAGTATATACTGACTTTACCCTGCTTCGGATTGCAGAGCGGCTTGGCTGTCCTCCCTGTCTTTGCTGAAACTAGATTGGGTTTCGTCGTTTGGCTCATCCGTAGAAGTTGACAACTCTACATCCTTTGTTCGGTTCATTTGACTTGTGCCGTCCAGTACACCGCCTTCAGAAATGACCAATGCAGCGGTCGCGGTATTTCCGTACAGCTCACCTGTCGGCGTAATGGTCAGTCGTCCTTCTGTAGTAATGCTGCCGAACACCTTACCGGCAAGAATGACGTCTTGTGCGAAGATGTCCGAACGTACAACAGCAGATTCTCCAATGACGACAGTACGAGTGCTACGGATATCGCCCTGAAAATGACCGTCAATCCGAATATTGGCCTCTGCTTCAACTGTACCTTCAAAGCTGGTGCCATTAGCGAGCAGTGTATCCATAGCTGGGGTGGAGAGCTTTTTTTTGGATTCCTTAAACATGATGGTTTTCCCCCAATCTTTTATTGTGAAAATTTTGCAAAATCCTCATTGTACATACAGTAATGGATCGACAGGTTGGTTATGCTTGACGATCTGAAAATGAAGATGAGGTCCTGTGCTTCTCCCGGTACTTCCCAGCAGACCGATGGTCTGTCCTTTGTGGACACGATCTCCTGGAGCCACCTGCATGCCGCTCAGGTGCATATACCAGCTCTGGAGTCCGTCAGGATGCTGGATGATGATGCACTTGCCGCGGGCTCCACTAGAAGCAGCCTCCAAGACGGTGCCTGCTCCTGCTGCATAGACAGGATCACCGGTTTGTCCGGCAATGTCCACGCCTGAATGAAAGGCAGATCTACCCGTAAAAGGGTCGCTGCGATAGCCGAAGCTGGAGGTCATTCGCCGTGAACCTACAGGCCAAACGGAGGGTTTCCCTTGCACGGCAAGAGCCAGCCTACGAGTCTGGAGTAACTGTGCGGCTTGTTTGCGCTCCAGATTTTGCTGGACGGCATTTGCTTGCTGAATAGAGCGAGGAACCGTACGTTCCACCGTGTCCAACAGAGATTCGATCTCCTGAAAATCATCCATTGCCTGGCGAGTTAGGAAGGCAGTATTTTCATGTACTGCGATCAGCTCACCCCCAATATGGCCGGAAGCATCCCAGGAGAGCGGAGTCATGGTCTTTTTATGGTTACTTGTGGCAGATGAGTTTCCGTGTTTACGAATGAATTGTTGCATTTGCTGTTCCAGCTCTGTTACGCGCTGAAGGCGTTCACGAATATGGGTGGCTTGATTTGTCAGCTCCATGACTTCCTGCCGTAGTCGCCCAATGGCTGCATCCTTGTCCGCTACCGTGACCTCCATCTGCAAACTCTGGACAGCAAGATTCGTTTCCATTTGGGAAATAATATGGGAAGAACGGATTTGCAGCCCGATCACGAGCGTAGAGATAGACGCGATCACAAGAGTCGGGACGAGAATGACAGCGGCTGTAGAGCATTGTAGCTGCTTGGGCGGTTGCTGTGCATCCCGAATAACAAGCAGGGTCATCCGGCGATTTAGGCTTCCTTTTTTCATAATCGCTCCTTTCCGGACATCGCTCCTATAGTGCTTGGTTACTATCTATTCAGCTTAAGAGGCAAACATGTCAAAAAAAATTGGAGCTTAGTATAAAACGTAGATGAGGATTTTGCAAAATCCTGAGATATATAAGGAGGCTTAGACATGCTGTGGTTGCTGTTGGTTTTAATTGTTTTTATTTTTCAGACCGGGACGATTCTGCTCTTTGAATTTCGCAAGCCGTCCAAAGCGGTAGCCTGGCTTTTTATTTTGTTTTGCTTCCCGCTCATTGGCTTTGTCGTGTACTACTTTGTTGCACAGGATTATCAGAAGCGTAAAGTGGTTCGAAAAGGGGGATCGCAGCTGTTTCGTGAATTCCGCGAGCGTCTATGGGCGCAATCCAAGGTCATTGAACATGTGGAGCAAATGCATAATCCTCATTTCAAACATCAGGAGCGCCTGTTTAACCAGTTAATTCGTATGTCGGAAAACCCGTTGACTGGATGTAACCGCACACGTGTGCTGACGAACGGTGAAGAAGCCTTCGAGGCCATGCTGGCAGCGATGGAACATGCGCAACATCATATCCATGTGGAGTTTTACATATTTCGGGCCGACGAAATCGGAAGAAAGTTTCAAGAGGTCATGATCCGCAAGGCACGTGAGGGAGTAAAAGTACGATTCGTTGTAGACGGTGTGGGGAGCTACAATTTACCCTATTCCTTTATTCGCACCTGTAGTGAGGCGGGAGTGGAATTCCATTATTTTCTACCTCCGTTTTTCGCCACACTGGACCGCCGGATTAACTATCGCAATCACAGGAAGATCGTGGTGGTAGATGGCATGGTTGGATTTGTAGGAGGGATTAATGTAGGCGACGATTATCTCGGAAAATACCCCAAAGTAGGATTTTGGAGGGATACGCATTTGCAGATTGAAGGAGATAGCGTCTATTTTCTACAAAATGCGTTTCTTAGTGACTGGAAGCTGGCCTCAGGGGAGAGACTGATGGATGTGAATTTATTTCCTCCACATACCTGTACCGGGGATGAGGAAGTACAGATTTTGAGCAGCGGTCCCGATCAGGTATGGGATACGATTCAGGAAATGTGCTTTGGGGCGCTCACAGTTGCCAAAAAGCGGATTTGGATTACGACGCCGTATTTTATTCCCGATCCGGGCATTTATGAGGCGCTCAAGCTGGCGGCAGTCAGTGGCGTAGATGTGAAAATTATTATTCCCTATCAGTCCGATTCGAAGTTAGTTCATTTGGCGTCTCTGTCCTATGTACAGGAACTGCTGGAGGCAGGGGTGGAGTTCTACCAATATCGAAAAGGATTTATTCATGCCAAAGTGGTGATTGTCGATGATTTACTCGGCTCGGTCGGGACCGCCAATATGGACATGCGCAGCTTTTTCTATAATTTTGAGTTGACCGCTGTAGTTTTTGCTAATTCAGCGCTGGAACGGCTTTCGGCAGATTTTGTAGAGGACATTTCCAACTCCTCACGCATAGATTTAAACGTGTTCCGCAGACGGCCTAGATCTCAGAAAACAGCTGAAATTCTAACTCGCATGCTCTCTCCACTCCTATAAAGGCGATTTTCGCCGTTTTTATCGCTATAATCCCGCTTTATTGTGATTTATGTGCTCTTTGCTAACTTTTTTGCGCGAAATCACAGTTTTGTGATATACTATTTATATAAATAGCGCGGTAAAGAATAGGGGACTGCGGATAGCAGCCCCTTTTTTGTCCAATATATCATACTGTAACGGGGGGATTTATATATGAGTGTAGTGAGCAAGGAAGTCCAAAGTTTATCTGAGATTACAGATGTGACCGGAGAGTTGACCAAGATCAGCAAAATTCCAGCTAATCCGAAGAACAAAGTAAAACGCCTGTTTCAGCGTGCAGCCATGATTGTAGTTGGTGCAGCTCTGATGGCAGTGGGATTGGAAATATTTCTGGTTCCTAACGGCGTTATTGACGGAGGCGTTACAGGTATTTCCATTATGGCCTCCAAGATTACTGGCTATCCGCTCGGTATTTTCCTGACCCTGTTGAACCTTCCATTTTTACTTATCGGCTACAAACAAATTGGTAAAACCTTCGCTTTATCCACATTATTCGGTATCGTCGTTATGTCCATTGGAACCGCGTTACTTCACAATGTAAGTGCGTTGACTCCTGGTGAACCGCTGCTCGGCGCTATTTTTGGGGGCGTCATTCTCGGTGTTGGGGTGGGTCTTGTGATTCGGTCTGGCGGTTCGCTGGATGGAACAGAGATCGTAGCTATTCTCGTCAGTGAAAAAACTCCTTTTTCGGTCGGTGAGATCGTACTGTTCGTTAACATATTCATTCTGGGAAGTGCAGGTTTTGTGTTCGGTTGGCCAAATGCCCTGTATTCCATGATTGCTTATTATATCGCCATGAAAATGATTGATATTACGATTGAAGGTCTGGATCAGTCCAAATCGGTCTGGATTATTAGTGACAAATACCGTGATATCGGGGATGCCCTGACGGATCGTCTTGGACGGGGCGTAACTTATTTGGAAGGTGAAGGTGGCTTTACGGGCGAAAGCAAGAAAGTGATTTTCGTCGTCATCACCCGACTGGAGGAAGCGAAGCTGAAGAGCATCGTTGAAGATTGGGACCCGCACGCTTTCGTTGCGATCGGTAACATTCACGATGTGAAGGGCGGACGCTTTAAGAAAAAAGGAATACACTAGCGCAAGGGGACAATTTCTCAGCCTAATGGCTGCGGGGTTCGTCCCCTTTTTTATTCTTCCAAGCATGGATCAGGTTCGGTGTGCCTTGGTGCGCATATGCTTGAGGACGTCTTCTACGGGCTGGGGAGGAACCTTGTCGATCAAGTCGCCTACCTGGTTTAGTCGTTCCTCAATATTCAGCAAATGGTAGTCAAGTGGTGATACATCTTGCCGTACCTCTTCCCATGTTAGCGGAGTGGAGACCGTAGCGCCGGGGCGTGCCCGCGGGGTATAAGGAGCGGCCAGAGTTTTCCCCTGATAATGCTGCAAATAATCAAAATAGATGGCTGTTCCACGATCCTTCTTTAACCTTTCGAGTGTGAACAGATGCGGGTGCTTTTCTGTCACAAACTGTCCGACTAATAGCCCGATGCTGCGAAGTTCGTCGAAGGTTATGCCTGTACGGATCGGAACGATAATTTGTACACCTGTGGCCCCGGATGTTTTGGGGACGGAGTCCAAACCAAGCGAAGCCAGTACTTCACCGACAATAGAGGCTGCCTCCATAATACGTGGCTCCACCTCTCTGGATGGATCAAGGTCAATCATCCATTCACAGGGCAGCTTGTTTCCCGCTTCGTGCAGAGAGGGGTGGAATTCCAACGCAGCTTGATTACCAAGCCAGAGGAGTTGTGGCAATTTGCCGAGCACGATATATTCAATGCCATCATGCAGGGCGGTTTCAATATAGTCCGGCCGAGGACGTGGGGCATTTTTCTGATAAAAAAAATCACCGTGAATCCCATGTGGCCAGCGGATGACGGTCAGCAGACGATGATGACAATATTTGAGCAGGAAGGGAGCCAGTACCGCGAGCTTGCGAAGATACAGCGCCTTAGTCACGCCTGCTTCAGGCCACAGCGGTTTATCCGGGTTGGTGATAGGAATTTCCTGACCTTCAATGGTAATAGTACCTTTAACAGCTTGTCCCATTGTGCTATCCTCCTTTGGCTAATATGCAGCAAAATCTTTATTTACAGGCTGATTGTTAAGCTTTTAGATCTACATAGGGTTTAACATGAACGTGAAGTGCTGAATTTATCCATCAAAAGGATTGACAAGATACATTATGTATCATAAATTTATAATAAAAATACGATATGTATCTATTAAAGTGTCTTGAGCAGAGGTAGAGGAGGAGTTTGCTTGATTGAAAAGCAAGGCGGAGGGCTGGTATTCCTGTTAAGTGTCCCTCGGAGTGGAAGCTCGTTGCTTACCGCCATTTTGCAAAACCATTCCCGCCTGTTTGCCACGCAGGAAATGTGGTTTCTGCTCAGTTTATATGATCTTCCGCAGTCACATACACGCCCATATGGAGGAACAGGGATACTCCGGCAATTTTTTAAAGGTATGGTCCCCTCCGACGTATTGGAGCAGGCCTCCCGTTCGTATGCACTTGAAATATATAATGGTTTGCTTCAAGGTACAACAGCAGATATGCTTATCGACAAATCCCCGCGTTACTATACGGTGCTGGAATTTATAGACCGTTTATTCCCTGCTGCCCGCAGGTTGTGGCTTATCCGAAACCCTTTGGCCATTGTGGCCTCATTCAAAAAGGTCAATCAGCTACGGAACGGACGTTTTCAACTACTGGAGGAACTGGGGAGTCCGCATTTTAATATGAAAATGACGGATATTACGGTTGGTTTGTTCCGTTATACTCATTATTTTGCTACACCTCATCCACTTGCATACCCGCTTAGATATGAACAGCTCGTATCCAATCCAACGATGGAGATCGAGAAACTGTGCAGTTTTTTGGGAATCCATTATGAAGCGGGGATGGAAAAGTACGGAGATTTCGCGGATACGCCCAAATCCAGTCTTTTTTATAGTATGGGAGCGGGCGATCCATTCGTAGGAGAGCATGAACAGGCGCATCAGGATTCGGTACATAGCTGGCAACATGTGTTGAGTAAAAGGGAAATTGAGCTGTATTGCAGAAGCATTGGGTCCCGCATGTTTAAGCAACTTGGTTACGCGGAAGCGCTGGAGCAGGCTGAACAGATGACTGGAGTTCGCTTTGAAGATGAGCCAGATATGGAGCTGCTGAGTCGACGTACACAACAATTCCTCCAGCAAAGCGGCTTTGAATGGAAGGCAGCTTATCGGATGCTGGAAGAACAGGATACAGATAACAGAGAACTCGTGACAAATGCAACCCGTCATACTGCACCTCAAGATCCCGCAAGGATGCATGTGGACCAGAGCGTGAACGATCGACGGATCCAATCACTGGAAAACAGATTGGCACATAGCTATGAGGAGCGGAACCGTCTTATCGCTCAGCTTCAAAGCTATCAACGCCCACATCAAGGTCTCCGATCTCGCAGCCTCTTGGCCCGTAAACTCAGGTACTTGGCGTCTGTAGCATTATCAAGTATAGGAAAAGAAAAAGGGGGAAGAACGTGAGTGCGATTGCCGGAATCTATAGCTTTGGGCATGAGTCTGTATGCACCGAAGAAGGCGGGAAAATGATGCAGGCCCTGCGGAAATATCCCGCTGACCGCGTATGCGCTTGGTGTGAAGGCTCTATTTTTTTGGGTTGTCATGCCCAGTATGTGACCCCGGAATCTGTTCATGAGCGTCTTCCCTTTTATGATGAGCTAAGAGATTTGGCAATCACGGCGGATGCGATTATTGACAATCGTTCCGAGCTGTTTGAACGGCTGGGAGTTGAGCAGGAACGGCGGCAAGATATCACGGACAGCGAGCTGATTTTGCTGGCATATGACAAATGGGGAGTGGAGGCAGCCAGTTATCTTATAGGTGATTTTGCCTTTGTCATTTGGGATGCCAAGGAATATCGATTATATGGTGCTCGAGATATGACAGGCCATCGTACGCTGTACATCTACCAACATGACCGAGGATTCGCGTTTAGCACGGTAGTCGCTCCGTTTTTGGCCCTGTCCTCTCTGCGAAAAGAACTGCATGAACCGTGGCTGGCCGAATTTTTGTCCATCCGCACCATGCAGGAATCCGTCGATATCGGGACGACCGCCTACAAGCATATCAACCAGCTTCCTCCTGCACATTGGTTCACTATGGAGGAGGGGAAGCGAACCCTTCATAAATATGCATGCCTGGATGAGGTAGAGCCACTGCGGCTCAAAACAGGAGGTGAGTACATAGAAGCTTTCCACGAGGTGTTCACACAGGCGGTCACTGCCCGATTACGGACGCATCGCGCTGTAGGGGCTGCCTTGAGCGGAGGGCTGGATTCCGGAGCGGTTGCCAGCTTTGCCGCGCCAGCGCTGCACTTGCAACAAAAGCCGCTACATGCCTACAGCTATGTGCCTGTTCAAGATTTTACAGACTGGACACCGCCTACATTGCTGGCGAACGAACGAAGCTACATTCATTCTACGGCTCGCTATGTGGGCAACATTCACGAGAACTATATGGATTTTGAGGGAAAAAGTCCGTTTTCAGAAATTGATATTTGGCTGGATTTGATGGAGGCTCCCTACAAATATTTTGAAAACTCCTTCTGGATCAGAGGTTTTTATGAAAAAGCGCAGGAACACAATGTCGGTGTACTGTTGACCGGGGCACGAGGCAATTTTTCCGTATCGTGGGGCCCTGCACTGGACTATTATGCCCGTCAGTTTCGTCATTTGCACTGGTTGCAATCCTTTCAGGGATTGAGGCGGTACAGCAAGCTTACGGGCAGGCGTATGTCTCATCTACTCCCCGTGATGTTGAAGAAAGCGACTTCACTTGAACCTCGTTTATGGCTGCGGCGTGGCCATAGCAGTCCCGTTCCTTCACTGATTCACCCAGAGTTTGCCCAACGGATGAATGTAGAAGATATTCCTGTATTGAGCGGAACAGGTTGGATGAAAAATGCCGATCAGACGAGAAAAGAGAAGTTCTCAAATTTGGCGATTGCCAACAAAAATGGTGTGGTCGCGACCAAACTTTCACTACGTTACGGCCTATGGGAACGTGATCCGACCGGGGACAGCCGGGTAATTCGCTTTTGCTTATCGGTGCCTTTTGAGCAGTATGTACAAAACGGTCGGGACCGTGCCCTCATTCGTACGGCCATGCGTGATCATCTACCTGATGATGTTCGGTTGAACCAGCGGGTACGCGGCGTGCAGCCTGCAGATTGGCTACATCGTATGCTTCCTTGTTGGGATACGTTTATGGGGGAGCTTCAACTGATGTGTCATGATTTACGAGCCGCCGAATATCTCAATATTGAGTTTATTAAGACGGCTATGGCAAAACTTCACCACCCCGGCCCTGAGCAGGCGTCTGATCCGAATATAAGACTACTCATGCATAGCCTGATTGTGTACCGTTTTCTCTGTAGATTCAACTGATCGAATCTGTTCGGTCAGACAGTTCGCCATTCGTTGGAGGGGAGGTGATGAAATGAGTAAAAAAGAATGGCAGGAACCGACGATAGAGGTGCTGGATATTAGCCAGACTATGGCGGGTAAAGGCTGGAGACAGATTGATTGGGTGTCCGACCACGATGCCGATATCTATAATCCAAGCTAATAGATGGTTATACATGTTATACATGCAGCCAATGTTGGACTGGAAGCCAGACAACTGGGCCGATAACGATTGAATGAACGAAAATAGCATGATCCATTGGACTCGTATTCAATATACAGCCGTCTTTATTTCTTTCGGGTTAGAGGTGTTGCCCAAGAAATAAAGACGGGATTTTTAAAGACAGAGGAGTGAGTCCTACGTGCATGACAGGAGTGCAAATGTCAGTTGGACGAAATATACGGCCTTTGGACTCAGGATTGCGAGTGAGCTGAATCTGCCTGAGCTGATGCTGGCAGCACCAGGAGTGGTAGAGGATGTAGTCATTCGACAGGCTGATTTGACTGCATGGAGTGGTCAGCTGGAGCAGGCCAATTTTGTGATGCTGGATGAGCGATTTATGTTCCGAATACCGGGCACGGCCATTTATGCCGTCAGGGAAGGCAAGGAGATCGAGGTAAGTATATTCTCTGGGGCTGATCCTGACACCGTGCGGCTGTTTGTGCTGGGTACATGCATGGGTGTTCTGCTGATGCAAAGACGAATATTACCTATTCACGGAAGTGCGGTCGTCATCGGGGGGAGGGCCTACGCATTTGTGGGTGAATCGGGTACGGGGAAATCGACATTGGCTGCTGTTTTTAGGCAGGCAGGTTATCAGATGGTTAGTGATGACGTGATTGCTATAAAAGCTACGGGTTCCTCTGCCATTGTGTATCCAGCTTATCCGCAGCAAAAGCTGGGGCTTGAAAGCTTGCTCCAACTGGAGGCTTTACGGGAGAACAAGCATGTACGCAAAAGAAAGCACATACAGTCCCTAACTGACGACAATTCTGTAATGCCACAATACACAGATCTGCGTACGCTTGCAGGTGAGCTGAATAAATATGCCGTACCCGCTGTAGATGATTTTTATAACGATCCGCTGCCCTTAGGGGGCGTATTCGAGCTGGTGGCAGATTCTCCAACCCGTGCGTTGATGCGCGAAGGGGAGCTAGTGTCGGTTACGGAACAGCCCTTGAACGTTCTGGAGTGCTTGCATACATTACTACAACATACATATCGCAGGGTGATTATTCCGCGAATGGGTTTGAGTGAATGGTCGTTTGATACAGCGGCTAGGATGGCTCGGAAAGTGGAGGGCTGGCGCTTGCTGAGGGATAGTTCCGTCTTTACTGCGTCCGAGGTTGTACAACGGGTACTTGAACTCATTCGTAAGGAGGAAAAGAGTTATGGCAGCCACTAATCCAGCTAAGGATCATTATCGCGTCATTTACAATGAAGAGGTCTACGTCAGTGATATGGACGGAGAAAAAGTGATGATGAGCATTAACACTGGTAAATATTACAATTTAGGCTACACAGGAGGACGAATCTGGGAACTGGCAGAATCCGGTCCTTCACTTGGCGATATCGTAACTGTCCTGACGAACGAATATGAGGTGGACGAGGAACAGTGCAGACAGCAGGTACATACCTTTGTGGCTGAGTTGGAGCGGGAAGGACTGTTAAAGCTTCTACGGGAGCCGGTATAACATGCGGATACAACGGCTTCTTCTCCTGTCTCCAGAAGTCAGAAGATTGTTGCCGGAAGCCTGGCTGGAGCTGGGATGGGCGAGGCTGCGCCAGCGTCGTTCTTTTTGGGATTACTCAAGGGCTTGGGGCATACGTATGGAAGAAACCCCATGGCAGTGTGACGTTGGGCAAGAGAAGTCCATTCAGCAGATTTCACACGCTGTAGAGCTGGCAAGCAGTTATACTCCTTGGCGTAGTAGTTGTCTTGTACAAGCCGCTGCGGCGATGACGTTGCTGGGGCGCAGGAAACTGGACTGCACGCTGTATCTGGGTACAGCCAAAAATGCCGCTGGACGCTTGGCTGCACATGCATGGGTACGTAGCGGACCGATTTATGTTACGGGGAAACGGGAGATGGAAGCATTTACGGTGGTGGGGATATTCGGAAGACGTGCTGTGATGGATACAAATAAGAATATGGAAGATAAAAGTAGTTCTTTACTTTAATGCGATGAGACACGAAGGAGAAGAATGCATGCCCACCAAGTCTGTTTTGGAACTTGCGAATTGGAATGAGGATCAAGAATTAACGTTGTTACTCTCTCTATTGGGGAAGGACGTTATTCATTGGCAGGATACGACTGCTGCTACCCAGCTGCGTGAGATGGATTGGGTCCGCTTTTTACGTCTGACCGAGCACCATCGAGTGGTACCTACGGTGTATCTCCAGCTAAAAACATTGAATCATCCATTCATTCCCGCAGAATTGTTGCGAAACCTTCAGGCGCAATATCATCGAAACACGCTTCGCATGCTCCATCTTCAAGCAGAAGCCGAGCGTCTGACCAGGCTGCTCATAGCTCATGGAATTCGTGTGCTTATGTTGAAGGGGCCTGCTCTGGCGCAGCAATTATACGGGGATGTTTCTCTGCGTACTTCCAAGGACATAGACTTACTCATTGCCCCTGACGATATGGATGAGGCTGAGCATTGGATGCAGGAAGCTGGATATTCGTCCAAGAGCGGAGAAGTGCGTGTCCTTGGCAGTTGGAAATGGAAGGACCATCATGCATCCTATTTACATCCGCAAAAACGGGTAGAGATAGAGTTGCATTGGCGGCTTCACCCGGATGGGGGTGGGGAACCCTCTTTTAACGAGCTGTGGAACTGCCGGAAAAAGGGCAAAGCTGCAGGAGCCATTCGGCAGGTACCGTTGGGATCTGCCGACAACAGGACTGTGATGACGTCCTGTATGTATACGCTTGGCAGCGAGCATCAATTTCTGTACTTGAGTGCGCATGGTGCGCGTCACGGTTGGTTCAGGCTGCGCTGGCTGGTTGACATCGACAGGCTTGCGATATGTGCTGTCGATTGGGAGGCGCTACTGCCGATGATGCGCCGCTACGGGGGCCTGCCTGCTGGCGGGCAGGCTTGGGCACTCGCCGCTGCGCTGTTGGGTACGCCGATACCGGAGCCGATGCGTCCGGTATCGGCTACCCGGCAGGCGCATAGGCTCGCGCTGAGCGCGCTGGCCTTCATGCAGGCCAGCGTACCCGCACTGTACCCGATCACCCACGGGTCGGGTACAGGTAGGCTTGCTCCATCAGAGCTGCTGCACAGCAGAGCCTTGGCGGAGCAAGCGGAGGCCGCCCCTCCAGGTGGCGGTCCTTCAGTATGCAGTACCTCTGGCGAAGCAGCCATGCTTGCCACCCGTGGCGTTACTAGCATCACGGAAGATGCCAGTAACGACGATCATAGCCCGATGAGCACCGCTACCAGTTGTGCCCCGATGACTCCAGCTGCTGCCTCCAGCCAAGTCATGACCAAAAACAGGGCTGTCTATCAGCCGGTCAGCCGCACTTACTTGCTTTCCTTAAAAGAGCCAAGACACAGACTATGGTATCTCATCAGCCGTTTGTTTCCTTCTACGGGCGATTCGAGCGTTTTTCCATTGCCTCGTCAGCTGCATTTTTTGTATATCCCTTTACGTCCATTTCTCTGGCTGAAGCGGCGATTTTCAAAGCACTGACTCGATAGAGGATTTTGTGAAAATCCAATAAGCGGCTTTTAATGAACAATATATAGATCGAAATGGTCTAGTTCGTCTATATATTGCACTTTGGAGCGATTGGGATCGAATTTTGCAAAGTCCTGAATAAGGAGTGTGCATTATGGTTCACCTGCGATTATATATGACAAAGCTGTATAGCGTGAACGGCGGTGCGTTATTTCTCAATATTGGGTGTATGATCATTGTCAGTCTACTGGAGGGTTTTGGCATTTATATGCTTGTTCCTATGCTGGCGGCCATCGGCGTATTTGTCGGTCATTCAGGGATGCCATTTCTGTCTGATGGATTGGATCATTTTTTGCCGTTCGTTCCTAAAAGCTGGCTATTGCCGGGGATGTTGATGGTTTTTGTAGTGCTGCTTACAGGGCAGGCTTTGCTTCAGCGTTACCAATCCATCCTGAATTCGCGGATTCAGCAGCGTTTTATGCGTTCTCTTCGAATAGACGTGTACACTTCCTTTATGAAGGCGCAGTGGGCCTTTTATTTGCGTCAGCGTAAATCTGATTTTAGCCATGTGATGACGACCGAGCTGGCGCGTGTCAGTCAGGGAACAAATTTGCTTCTTCAACTGACTACAGCCGTCATGTTTACGCTGATCCAGATTGCGCTGGCTTTTTGGTTATCCCCCTCTTTAACCGGACTGGTATTTCTGAGTGGATTGGGGCTGTTTGTTGTGTTTCGCCGCTCCATTCGAAATGCCAAACAATTAGGTGATCGTACGACTGAACTGTCACAGGTTTATTTTGCTGGAATTACGGATCACATGAACGGTATGAAAGATATAAAAAGCAATCTGTTGGAAGCGGCGAATATCCATTGGTTTCGCTCCCTGACGCAACGCATGGAGGATAATACGACTCAATTTGTCCGGCAAAATGCGACCACACAGTTTTTTCATCGTGCAATGGCAGCTGTTTTTGTCGCTTGTGTCATATTTATATCGCTGCAGTGGCTGCATGTTACACCTGAAAAACTGATTGTGCTGATTCTTATATTTTCCCGCTTATGGCCTCGATTTGCTCTTATTCAAGCGAGTCTGGAATACATCATGTCTATGATCTCCGCTTTTGAAAGTGTCACCAAGGTGCAACAGGAGTGCGAAGCTTTCACAGATCCGTCATTGATTGCACTTGCATCCTCTGAGACTCGCGTTCCATCTGATCCATCGGTAGTCAATCTATCATCTGCATCTGAACGGCAACCCCTGTCCCTTCGTCATGGGATTGAATGCAGCCATCTGGATTATCGCTACGAGGGTGCAGCAGAGCCTGCACTGCGTCATATTAATTTGTTCATACCCGCCCGGGAAATGACAGCCATTGTAGGGAAATCAGGAGCAGGTAAAAGTACAATGGTCGATGTCCTGATGGGTTTTTTACGTCCAACTGGGGGGCAGATTATAATAGACGGGCTTGTTCTGGGCGACGAATTATTGCCCCAGTGGCGGCAGTCGTTTGGCTACGTGTCACAAGATCCATTTTTATTTCATGCGACTGTCCGCGAAAATTTGATGCTAGCGGATAAGGATGCTAGTGAGCAGCAGCTATGGGAGGCGTTACATTTTGCAGCAGCAGACAACTTTGTATCCAGACTGCCCGAAGGGCTGGACACGATCATTGGAGATCGCGGGATTCGTCTGTCTGGAGGAGAACGTCAACGGCTAGTATTAGCACGGGCTATCTTGCATCATCCTCCGATACTTATACTAGATGAAGCGACAAGTGCGCTGGATGGTGAACATGAAGCCGCAATTCAGGCAGCACTGGAACGGATGAAAGGTCAAATGACGCTGATCGTCATCGCTCACCGTCTGTCAACCATCAGACATGCGGATCAAATTGTCGTACTGGATCAAGGCGAGGTCATACAGCAGGGGAACTACCGCCAACTGGAACAAGAGGAGCGGGGGGCGTTCAGTCAGCTACTATCGTATCAAAGCAGTGTCACCGCCACCCCTTAACCAGACCTTTCTGTAACTCAGCTTAAGTTTCTTTACGTTTGGCAGTGCTTCTTTTCTTTTTGACTGGAGTCGGAGTGAGGTTGTCGCCTGCCACCGCCTGCTGTGCTGTTGGGGCTGCTGGTTTACGCGCAGGGCGTTTTTTCGCAGCAGGGCCGGGATCGGTAACGACAGGTTGCACTGCCTCGATGCTGGCCTGAAGGGCGGCCATTAAATCTACTACATTGGTCTGAGGCTGTGTTGGGGCGATTCGCACCTCTTCACCAGCAACTTTATGCTGAATGAGATCCAGCAGACGCTCGCGGTACTGATCCGTATACTTGGCTGCATCAAAAGGTGTAGATAGCTGCTCAATCAGCATTTTGGCCATGGTCAGCTCCTTCTCTTTAACCTCTTCCTGTCCGGGTAAGTTGGGAACTTGAGCAATGGGGCGGATTTCGTCCGGGTAAAACATCGTCTCCACCGCCAAACATTCATCCAACACCCGAATCGCCGCCAAGCTGCTTTTAGAGCGGATGGAGATTTGGGCAATCCCGATTTTCCCGGTATCCTTCATTGCATTCATGAGCAGCTTATACGCATTGGAGCCGGCCTGATCCGGGGACAAATAATACGTTTTCTGAAAGTAAATCGGATCAATTTCCTGCAAATCAACAAAATCCAAAATCACGATATTTTTATCCGCTTGTCCGCTAACTTGCTCCAGTTCCTCCTTGTCGAACATGACAAATTTTCCTTTTTCATATTCGTAGCCTTTTCCAATTTCCTCCCATTCGACCTCCTTGTCACAAACGGGACACTTTCGTACATAGCTAAGTGGGCTTCCACACTCCTTGTGAATGTAACGCATGGAAATGTCCTTATCCTCCGTAGCTGAAAACATTTTAACGGGCACATGAACCAGCCCGAAGCTGATCGCGCCTTTCCAGACCGTATGCATACCGCCAGTCCTCCTTCTCTTTAATCCGCATTTTGCATCCTTCGATTCCGGGCACCCCGGGATATGAGCATATGATTTTCACTTAGTATGCTTCGTATAAGTGATTGTATGAGGTGTAGATGAAGACTGCGAATTGCTGCCGCTTGCGCATGGTTACAGCAATTTTGGTACATAGTAAGGCATATCCGATTCAAAGGGGGTACACAATTTATGTCCGGAAAATCCTATCCTCGGCAGATCAGTCATCGTGTGGGTCAAAGCCATATCGCCTTTCGGGGTCCCGCCGCAGGCGAACAAGATGCATTGCCGCCCGAGTTTGCCCTTTCACATGGAACTCAGCCGCCTTTTCCCGTTGCTGTGGCTCATGTGGATTTGGAGGCTGTAGTTTCAACCTCGCCTTCCCATAGCTTTCCTTCATTGGACGTTGAACGACTTATAGATGAAGACTAGGTGACCTACATTTCTAAATTAATGCACCAACAATCAGCAGGAGGAGAACAGCATGAACGTGGAACGAGCAAAAGCCATTTATGATTCATCCGAAAATATTGCCGTACAATTGGATGGCAAACCGATTTGGATTGAGCATGTAGACGAAGCAAACGGTATGGCTACCGTACAGGTGGGCAGCAACCCCGGCAATACTCAAACTGTCCGTGTGGATCGTCTGGAAGAGCAGTAGGAGATGGGAACCAAACATCTGGTCATTATCCATGGCCGTGACAAAAAGCCCAGATGCGACGAAATGCTTCGTCTTATTAAAAAAGCACTGATCGCAGGATTGCGTTGAGTGAACGAGGAAGCGGCACAAAAACTGGAGCAAGAGCAGATTTTACTGACATTTAACGGTTGAAAATGATTTCCATCTGATGCTGAATCGAAATTTAATAGAAAGTATTGATGATCAGCCGCTTATTCAGACATTCTGGAAAGATAGTCACACTGGGCGTGCCAATCCCCACAACTTCTTTGCTTATCTTAACCATACGAAGGTGGCTGAGCATGTAGCGGATTGGATTTTACGCTCAAAAAGGCTCGCAATTGCTCGATGAGCAATTAGCGAACCTTTTTTTGTAATAACAAGTGCAGTCGTAGGGACGAATTAAATGCCAGACAAGTTAATTTGAAGATGCAGCTGGTTCCTTTCTATGACCTTCACACTGCAATGGCCCTCAAATGTGGTGAAACTATCAGTTTAGCCTCTGTTGCTAATTGAACGTCTTCCACCGTCAAACCCGGAGCAATTTCTTTTAGCATCAGCCCTTTACCCGGAATAACATCAATGACAGCCTTTTCGGTTACTATGGTCTTTACAACATTTACAGCAGTCAAGGGCAGCTTGCATTGTTCCAGTATTTTCGGCGCGCCATTTTTGTTCACATGCTCCATGGCTACAATCACTCTCTTGGCTCCAACTACCAAATCCATGGCTCCCCCCATACCCGGCACCTTTTTCCCAGGGATCATCCAGCTTGCAAGGTTGCCTTTCTCGTCGACCTCCAGGGCGCCCAGCACGGTGATATCCACATGCCCTCCGCGGATGATGGAAAATGAAAGTGCACTGTCAAAAAAGCATGCTCCTTCCATGGTTGTAACGTAGTTTCCGCCTGAATCGATACAATCGAGCCTTTCTTTTCCCTGAGCCGCTTTGGGGCCTACACCGAGGATTCCGTTCTCAGCCTGCAGCATAATATGAATGTCCTCGGGGATATAGTCCACTACCATTGTAGGCAATCCGACACCAAGGTTGACAACTTCACCACTTTTGAATTCCTGGGCTATTCTTCGAGCAATGAATTCTCTGTTATTCATGCGTTTTCACCCACCTTTACAATTGCGTCGACAAATATTCCGGGAACGTTGACATGATTGGGGTCAATTTCACCCGTCTTTACGTATTCGTCTACCTGAGCAACTACATACTCTGCCGCTGTAGCCATAACCATATTGAAGTTACGTGAAGAGCCGTTGATGACAAGATTCCCCGCTTCATCAGCCTTATGGGCTCTGATTAACGCTACATCCGCTTTGAGCGGGAGTTCGAGCAAATATTCCCTTTCATCAATTTTGATTTTCTTTTTTCCTTCCTCTACAACGGTGCCTACACCTACAGGTGTTAAAACCCCGCCCAAACCGGCTCCTCCCGCGCGTATTTTTTCAGCGAGCGTGCCTTGCGGGAAGAGTTGGACCTCAGCTTCTTTCGTCATCAGGAGCCTTCCCGTTTCCGGATTGGAGCCGATATAGGATGCAAAAATTCGCTTTACTCTGCCGCTTTTTACAAGCTTATAGATAGATAATTCTGGTGTGCCTGTGTCGTTGGAAACAATCGCAAGATTGCTGGCGGGATTGGTGTCGACAAGCGCACGAACCAGCTCCTCCGGAAAGCCTCCTGCCAGAAAACCTCCGACCATCACCGTGTCTCCGTCTTTGACCTTCTTAACTGCTTCTTCAGCGGAGATTACTTTGTTATTCATGGTTCCTTCTCCTTATATATATATTTTTAGGAAAGCAAACTTTATTGAAGATAATCGTAGAGGACTCTTCCATATGGAAGCGTTAAATCAGCAATAAAATATTTCCCGCCAATATAAGATTTAACCGGCAAATCTGCCACAGGAGCGTTGACATGGGGGATCAGGCTTAATCTGGCAGGCCCTGACCAGGCTCCTTTTACAGTAATGTTCTCAAGATTATACGCTACTAACTGAGCGATTTTGGGGGTACCGTCAACATCAGGAATTAACTTTAAATTAACTTGTGTTTTTGCGATGGCTTTTGCCGTTTCCTTTTCATCAAGAATGTTATATTTGAAAGGCATAGTTCCCGTGGCCACCAGGACGTTGTTATAATGCAATGTACCCGTCAGCGTCTCCGTCTCCTCAACGATCAAGCGAGGCTTTGCCCATTTTTTCGGAAATCCCCAGACTTCGCGTCCCCCCAGAATAGCAGGTGCGTTATCCAAATACATTTGGGCGACAAAATTGCAGGGTTCTCCTTGAAAAGTACACGGAATGACAATACCGCTTTCCTCATAACTTCCTAACCCGGATGAATCGGGCATCTTGATCCATTCATAGGAAACCGTATTGCTTCCATCCGGCTGAAGAGGTTCCGGGACCGCCTGTCTAATCGCAGCGGGATCGGTCTCATAGGTAATGATAAAAAATTCCCGGTTGATGAATCGGTATGGCGGGCGCCCGTAGCTGCCGCTAGCCGCAGGCATGGATTGGAGTGAAAGTACATCTTTTTGATTCATAACGGTCTCCCTTCCTTTTAAGAGATATTCTAAAATTCATCTTGAATACGCACTTTAAATGAGCGCATTTTCAACCAGCATCGCTATGCCCATTCCTGTTCCGATGCATAACGAGGCGATGCCGTAACGTGAAGATCTTCGCACCATTTCATGAACCAACGTAGCCAATATCCTAGCACCGCTGGCCCCGACAGGATGCCCGATCGCGATCGCGCCGCCATTGACATTCACTTTGTCCAGACTGACCCCTAGCTCTTTCACTACCGCTAATGCTTGTGAGGCAAACGCTTCATTAATTTCAAAAAGATCAATGGCATCGATGGATACACCTTGCTGCTTCAGAAGTGTCGAAATGGCTTTCACTGGCCCCATTCCCATATATGCAGGGTCAACGCCAACAAGGGAATAACCCTTGATATATGCCAATGGCTTTAATGCATGTTCTTTGCATTTGTCTTCCGACACCACAAGTACGGCCGCCGCGCCATCATTGATTCCCGAAGCATTCCCGGCGGTAACCGTTCCGTTCTCCTTAAACGCAGGTTTTAATTGAGAAAGTTTTTCTTTCGTTGTATTTCCTCTTATGTGTTCATCCTCTGTGAAAGAAATAGTTTCTTTTTTGTTTTTGATCATGACTGGAACAATCTGCTCTTCAAAAAGCTTCTTGTTTTTTGCTTCTACGGCCTTTATCTGGCTTTGATAGGCAAATTCGTCCTGCTCCATTCTTGAAATTCCATATTTATCGGCAACATTTTCTGCGGTAATTCCCATATGGTAATGGTTGATCGGGCATGTAAGGCCGTCGGCCACCAGGGAGTCTACCAACTCACCGTTACCAAGTTTGTAGCCGTTTCTTGCATTTCTTAGCAGGTAAGGGGCATTCGACATGCTCTCCATGCCTCCGGCCAAGACGATGTTGCCTTGTTCAGCCAATATTGAATTGTAAGCTAAAGCAACGGCATGAAGTCCAGAACCGCAAACCGTGTTTATCGTTGTTTCGGGTACATCAATAGGGATACCGGCTTTTAATGCCGCCTGTCTGGCAGGATTTTGTCCATTGCCCGCCTGAAGAACATTTCCCAAATAAATCTGATCAATCAAAGAAGGCTCTAATTTACTTTGCTGAAGGCATGCTGTCATCACGGTTGCTCCCAGTTCGGAAGCGCTTAGAGGCGCAAGGGTTTTGTTAAAAGAGCCGACCGCTGTTCTTAACGGGCTTACTAAAGCTACTTTTTTCATTAAAAACTCACATTCCTTTCGCTGTGTTAAAACACAATACATCCATGATTGCACTTCAATTGGTAATTTCCGCTCTTAACCTACGAGACGCAGCGATTGCAAGATATATTTGCATGCGGGCATATCATGGTGCCTAAGACAGTAAATGTGACGGTTCGATCGCCTTCTCCCATTGGAAATTAAAACCAGTTTTATCATAGTTCTAATGCAGATTTTGCTCAATGTCCAAATATTTACACATATCTATGTACAGATGTTTATAGGGTCATATAGGCCACAATAATTAGGCCATTCTAACGTTTTCTGTTATTTTCTTGTTTTTTCTGAAAATCATGATCATAAATTGAATTTTATGTTAAAAATGAAAGTTGCAATCCATACGTAAAAAAGTTTTCCTCGCAAATATCATCTAACTCAGCTGGAAAATAAAAAAAGCCTCCAGAATTTTCTGAAGGCGGCTTTGTTTCTGACCAATCTGGTCTTGAAAAAGCTAGGCAGGTTGCCAATCCAATTGAATACATTTGGAATTCCAATAAAAATGATGACGTCTTTGCGAGATAGTGAAAACTTGTGAATTGGATCAATAGCTCACGAAAAATGTACATCTGCTGTCGCGAGTAAACGCACAAAACGATTGCCAAGCAGCTCATTATGATGAGCTACAATTTGTTCACTGCTCAGCACCTTGCTATCAAATGTACTATGCGCATCCAATACGAGCACGTTGTTCTGGTATCCCAGACTATAGGCGCTTCGGCAAGTCGTGTCTAGGCAAAACTCGGTCTGCATCCCCGCGATTACGAGCTGATCGGCCCCCAGTTCCTTCAGCACATGGCCCAATTCGGTTTGGTAGAAGCTGTCCCAGGATGATTTACGGACAATTCGTTCATGAGGAAGAGGGCGCACCACATCGGCGATGGCCCAGCCTACACTGTTTTCCCGGAAATCCCCATCCGCTTCATCGGTATGCTGTACAAAAATCACCGGTGTACCTGTAGCTCTGGCTTTGTCCAAAAGCTGCTGCAAATGCGATACAACTTCCTGCTCGCGATACAGCTTCTCATCATACATGAACATCGCCTGCTGAACATCAATCAAGAGTAAAACGGTTTGTCCCATCGTTTCGTTCCCTCCCTGTGTGTATCATCTAACTTACAATAGCATGTCTTCATGCCTTGCGGCGACATAAGGTGAACTATATAATAAAGAACAAGTTGGAACGGTCCGATTCGGACGAAAGGTGATTAAAATATATGACAATTTCGCAGGAGCAGTTTACGTTCCGTTCTGTCTCAGAGGCACAGACCGGGTCATTGGCAGGTTTTTTGGCAGCCAAAGCGGTTCCCGGAACGGTGATTGTGCTGGATGGAGATCTGGGAGCGGGCAAAACTGCTTTTTCCAAGGCTTTTGCCAGCCATTTAGGTGTACCGGGTATTGTAAATAGTCCAACCTTTACTCTCATTAAGGAGTACGAGGGCCGATTGCCTTTGTATCATATGGATGTGTACCGGATTTCCCAGGACGAGGCGGAGGATCTCGGGCTGGACGAATATTTTTACGGGACAGGAGTATGTCTGGTGGAATGGGGTAGTATTATACCGGATATATTGCCGGAGCAGCGGCTTCATATGTATATAGAAACAACGGATGTGGGGGAGCGCTTGATTCACCTGACCGGGTACGGCGAGCCTTATGAACAATGGTGCCGCAGTTTGCGGGAGAATGGAGTTTGAACCATGCAAAGAGAGCATACAGATGTGAATGTAAAGCCGCGTGAGCGGTTTTTGACGTTAGATACAGCGACGACCGTGATGGCGGCCGCTCTGATGAACGGAAGAGAATTGCTGGGAGAAAGCAACGTCTATGGCGAACGTAATCACTCTGTGCATGTGATTACCGAGCTGGAACGACTGCTGAATGAAGAAGGGCTGACACGAGATGATGTAGATGGTATTGCAGTTGGTGTTGGACCGGGGTCTTATACCGGTATCCGGATTGCGGTGACTGCAGCCAAAACACTCGCTTGGGCCTGGGGTATCCCGGTGACGTCCATATCGACTTTGCACGCTTTGGCGTGGGGTGGTTGGAATCGCGGCATCGAGATGAAGGGACAAGAAGATAAAAATGAGTCTGTGAATAACGGTTCGTCCGGAGCGCAGGCAGCAGACTGGATTGTGCCTGTGCTGGATGCGCGCCGTGGTCAGGTTTACACGGGGCTGTTCGCCGTGAATACAGTTGACGACGTCGAGAGTCCGCAACGGCTGGAGCCAGATGCAATTCGCTTAATGATTGCTTGGACCGATGACCTGCTGCAACGGCTGGAGGCTTTGCCCTCTGAAGAGCGTCCTCCAGTCATTTGGCTAGTCGGTGAAACGACGGTTCACGCCGAAACAGCTGAGCGTCTGCGTGCTTGGAGCGAGCTTCGTATTGTACCTTATGAGCTGGAAGGAAGATGGGTTGGCCGCCTTGGGGCGGATAAGCTGCTTCGTCAGGAACATGACGAGCTACATACGCTGGTTCCTAATTATACCCAGCTGGCGGAGGCGGAAGCCAATCTGCTTCGTCAGCGCTGAAGAGAGCGGTGAACAACATGGCAAAGAACATACAGCGGGAAGAGAAACTTGAGTTTCGCTTGATGCAACTGGATGATATTCCCGATGTGCTGGAGATTGAGCATGAAGCGTTCACGCTACCGTGGACGGAGGAAGCATTCCGCAATGAGCTGACGATGAATCATTTCGCTAAATATATGATTATGGAACTAGACGGACAAGCCATTGGTTACGCAGGTATGTGGACGATTATGGATGAGGCCCATATTACGAATATTGCGATTCGCGAGGCTTATCGCGGACGCAAGCTTGGAGACAAGCTGTTGAATGAGCTGATGCAGACCGCCTCTTATTTAGGGATGGAACGTATGACGCTAGAGGTGCGGGTAACGAACCGGATCGCTCAGGGCTTGTATGAGAAAAAAGGCTTTAAGCCCGCGGGTGTGCGCAAAGGCTATTATTCGGATAATAACGAGGATGCCGTGATCATGTGGGCGGATCTTCCCGCGCATGGGGCATCCGGTGAACAGGAAGGAAGCGTGCAGAAGCAATGACGCAAGAGGAAAAAGCAGGTACAGGCTCCGCCTCCGGCGAGCCTTGCTATATACTGGCAGTGGAAACGAGCTGTGATGAAACGGCTGTTTCTGTCGTGAAAAATGGCACAGAGGTGCTCTCGAATCTGATTTCCAGTCAGATTGAAACACACAAAGCCTTTGGTGGTGTTGTGCCAGAGGTGGCTTCACGCAAACATGTGGAGAGCATCACCTATATGCTGGACGAGGCCATGCAAACATCGGGAATTACCCCTCGTGAGATTTCGGCGGTTGCCGTGACACAAGGACCAGGACTGGTTGGCGCATTGCTGGTTGGTATTGTCGCCGCTAAGAGTGCTGCTTTGGCATTCGGCAAACCGTTAATCGGGACGCATCATATCGCGGGACATATTTATGCCAATCAGTTGGAGCATGATATCGTATATCCGTGCATTGCTCTCGTTGTGTCAGGAGGACATACAGAGCTAGTGCTGATGGAGTCCGAAGGTCATTTTCAACTCATTGGTCGTACAAGGGATGATGCGGTTGGGGAAGCCTACGACAAAGTAGCGAGAGCCATTGGATTTCCGTATCCCGGCGGTCCGCATGTGGATCGTGTGGCTCATGAATCGGAGGAAGTGGTTACTTTGCCGCGTGCATGGCTGGAGCCAGATTCTTATGACTTTAGCTTTAGTGGTTTGAAATCGGCGGTGCTGAATGTAATTAACCAGACGAAAATGCGCGGAGAAACCGTTCATGTCGGAGCGATCGCAAGAGGTTTTCAAGAGTCGGTCGTCGAGGTGCTGGTGGAAAAGGCGATTCGTGCCATGCGTGAATACGGTGCGAAGCAGCTCCTGCTTTGTGGCGGTGTGGCTGCTAATCGCGGACTGCGTACAGCATTGCGGGAGCGCTGTGAGCGCGAAGGAATCGAGTTGCTTGTACCATCGATGAAATATTGCACAGATAATGCAGCGATGATCGGCGCTGCGGCCTACGCCAAATGGAAGCGCGGGGAATTTACCTCATTGGATATGAAGGCTGATCCAGGGCTGTCTCTGGAAGAATGGTCTGTCCAAACTTAATTGAAGAAGAATGAGCAAGACATGGCACAGTTGAGCCGTGTCTTTTTTGTTCCGCACCATAACTATCATAAAAATATAAATTCAAGAGGATAAAATACAGGAGTTTGAGCAAAAGAATGGCAGCATCTCATTCCCTCGCATGATTCGTCACAATGGTTCACGATTTTTCATAATCCATCAAAAAAATCTGGAATTTTGATATTGCCCGAATAATGATGTGATTTGTCAAGTTGTGAACAAAGTTATCCACATATACCGTTTCGAATGTGGATAACCCAGCCCGAAGCAAGCAGGCTAAGACTTTTTGGAGATAGCAAGTTGGGGGATATGTAACACCTTTAGTTCTTGTAAAATCTGTGGATAATGTGGATAAAAGGGTGGATAAATTTGGTTTTCATTTGAAAATGGCTCTTTATCAATAAAAAAATGGCCTAAAAGGCCATTTTTCAATCTCATTCATACACATAAGCTGTGGATAATCTTGTGTACAAAAATATAGAAGAGGAAAATGTGAAATTTTTAAGGCTAAGATTTTATGCAGTATGTTTATTCTTCTAACAGCTCTTCCCAAGAGGTATAGGTTTCAGTCAATTCCTGTTTACGGGTGTCGAGCTGTGCCTGAATATTCTGAAGCGCTGTGTAATCCTGATAAATCTCAGGTAGGGTCATTTGTTCCTCCAGCCCTAAAATTTGTTCTTCCAGCGTTTTGATCTGGTTTTCCAATGCCTCCAGCTTGCGTTGACGGCTACGTTCCTCGCTTTTGGCTTGTTTGTCTGCAGCATAGGTGGCGGCGCGTGATTTGGATGTGGTCTCGTCTGTCACGGATGCAGAGGTAGCCGATGTTTTGCCGCGTGCGGCCTGATTTGCCTCCAAAGCTTCCTGCGCAATTTCCTCCAATTCCTGCTTTTTAGCTACATAGTCATCATAATTCCCCAGGAAATGTTCTATCCCTCCAGGATGAAGCTCGATGACACGTTCCGCCATTTTGTTCAGGAAATAACGGTCATGGGAAATGAACAACAGTGTACCGTCATAGTCCATCAAAGCCGCTTCCAGCACTTCCTTGCTAAACAGATCCAGATGGTTGGTAGGCTCATCTAGAATTAACACGTTGGCTTCGCGCAGCATGAGCTTGGCCAGAGAAACGCGGGCTTTTTCCCCTCCGCTTAATGCAGCTACTTTTTTTAGTACATCGTCACCGCTAAACAGGAAATTACCCAGCACTGTACGAATACGTGCTTCTTCCATATGAGGATACTCGCTCCACAACTCCTCCAGTACGGTGTTGGCAGGGTTCAGGTTCGTCTGCTCCTGGTCATACAGACCGATTTTGATTTTCGTGCCCCAGTGGATGGAGCCCGCAGCAGGTTTAAGTGATCCGGTCAGACATTTGAGCAACGTCGATTTTCCGATCCCGTTCGGACCAATCAGTGCCACGGTATCTCCACGTTTTAAGTCGAACGATGCGTGCTGGAATAAAGGCTTTTTCCCTTCATATCCCACAGAGAGGTCACGGACCTCCAGTACTTCCTTACCTGACATATGGGCTGTTTCAAAGGAAAAATGAGCCTTTTTCAAGTCTCCCATCGGTCGATCCATACGCTCCATTTTATCTAACTGCTTGCGCCGACTTTGAGCGCGTTTGGTCGTAGAAGCCCGCACAATATTACGTTGTACGAATGCTTCTAAACGGGCAATTTCTCCTTGCTGCTTTTCGTAATGCTTCAGATTCGTTTCGTACTCGGCAGCTTTCAACTCCATGTAGCGGCTGTAGTTGCCTGTATATCGGGTAGAACGATGGCGTTCGATTTCAATAATCGTCGTTACCAGTCGGTCCAGAAAATAACGGTCATGTGATACAACCAGCAGAGAACCGGAGTAGCCGCGCAAATAGTCCTCCAACCAGGTTAGTGTTTGAATATCCAGATAGTTGGTAGGCTCATCAAGCATGAGGACATCTGGGGCGAGCAGTAGGATGCGCGCTAGCGCAAGCCGAGTTTTCTGTCCTCCGCTCAAGGTAGCTACAGGCGTTTCAGGTGCAAATGAGCCAAAGCCCATGCCGTGCAGCACGCTGCGAATACGCGTCTCCATTTCATAACCACCGTGATCCTTGAACCAGTCTGAACGACGTGCATAGCGTTCCAGCAGATCTGCGTAGCGTTTTTCGTTTTGAGCATTGGCCAGGTCAGCGATGTCCTGTTCCATTTGCCGCAGTTCCCGTTCCGCTTCAATCAGGGGAGTGAACACCAGCATCATTTCCCCCCAGATAGAACGGTCAGAATTCAAGCCGCTGTTTTGCGCCAGATAACCGATGCTGGTCTCCTTTGCCTTGAAAATTTGTCCACTGTCATAGGATATTTCACCAGCAATGATTTTGAGCAGGGTCGATTTGCCTGCACCGTTCACACCTACGAGTCCAATACGTTCACGTTCCAATATTTGAAGGTTAATCCCGTCCAGAACGGGCTCAATTCCATAAGATTTAGTAATTCCGGTTACTTGCAATAGCATAGCGTATCGTTCCTCCATTACATTTTGCACAGTTCTACCTGCTTTTTTCGCAGGTACCTTCCTTCCAGTTTACATGAAATTACCCACTATTGCACTGCTTTCACCCTGTAAACCCTTGAGCCGCGTGTAGTCAATTTGTATAAACAATGATAAACTTAAGCGAGAAGTGAAAAAGAATGAAAAAAACTTGCAACGTACAGCACTTACTGACAAATGGGACAATAGCAACGTATTAAAGATTATTGACGATTGTGCGGGAGGGCGGATGTGATGGATGTCTGTAATGTGAAGAACGCGCTGCGTTTGCAGCAACGGGAGGCGCGTGACTCCATGGACCCGCTGACAAGGCAGAAGGCATCGGCTGTGGCCTGTCGGCATGCAATCGAGGCATGGGAGCAGCTTAGAATAGACAGAAACGGAGATAAGCTAACCTTATTTAGTTATCTCTCTTTTGGCAGCGAGATTTCGACGACTCCCCTCATTGAGCATTGCTGGTCACAGGGAGATCGTGTCCTGGCTCCAAGAGTGGATTCGGTAACTCGGACGATGGAGCTGAGGGAGATGGATCAGAACGGAGATATTGTACCCGGCGTCTGGAACATCCCTGAGCCTGCTTTGACATGCAAGGAATGGTCGCCTGAAATGTGGACGGGAATTGACTGGGTTGTTGTGCCTGGCTTGGCCTTTGATCGTCGAGGGGGCAGGATTGGCTACGGCGGAGGCTATTATGACCGCTTTACCGTACAGGTAGAGGCAGAGAAGCGTAACAACAGCCACGTAGGTCCGCTGTATGTCTCGCTGCTACTGCCGGGACAATTGCTCACACAGGTGCCTATGGAGCCAAGGGATTTGCGAGTGGACGTGCTGTTTACTCTGGATGGACGCTTAGATTGTGATTATGCAAAATTGACAAATGATGAATGAAGTAAAGTTGGGTATGTGAAAGGAGCTGTGAGGGAGTCGTGGATTCCTTTACTCATTTTAACGAACAGGGACGTGCTCGTATGGTAGATATTTCGGGTAAAACGTCTACGGTTCGTACAGCAGTTGCCGTGACTCAGATTACGATGAATCCGGCTACATTGACGGCTGTAAAAGAAGGAAGAATCGGCAAGGGTGATGTTCTTGCTGTGGCCCAGGTCGCAGGGATTCAAGGCGCGAAAAAAACGTCAGACTGGATACCGATGTGTCATCCACTGGCTCTGACAGGCGTGAACATTACTTTTTCCGATAATGGACATGATGTGCTTCATATTGAAGTTGAAGTGAAGACCGAAGGTAAGACAGGTGTAGAAATGGAAGCTTTGACAGCGGCTTCAGCCGCAGCGTTAACCGTGTATGATATGTGCAAGGCGCTGCAAAAAGATATGATCATCGGCCCTACCATGCTGCAATCCAAAACAGGTGGCAAGCATGGGGATTTTCAACGGGAGGACCACCGGGAACCTTGACATAGATAAACATTGTCGCCGAGAGGGTACTGTGATGTGATGCAGGATGCAGCGTGGCTGTTTCTGATTTTCAGAAGAGAAAGTATTCTTTCATGATAGGAGAAGGGTGATCTTATGGTGTGGAAAACGGCGATCCTAACAGCCAGTGATAAAGGGGCAAGGGGAGAGCGTGAGGATACAAGCGCACAGGTCATCCGGGAACTCATCGAAGAAGAACTGGGCGGAGAGATTGTGGAATACCGGATCGTTCCCGATGAACCGGATGAAATTATTGCAGCTTTAATCGAAATGACCGATTATTTTCATGCAGACCTGGTACTAACTACGGGCGGGACTGAGCTGGCCATTCGTGATGTGACACCCGAGGCGACTCGGCGGGTCGTGGAACGGGAAGTGCCGGGTATGGCAGAGGCCATGAGAATGATCGTGATGCAGAAAAATCCAGCGGCTATGCTATTCCGTGGAATCGTGGGAATACGCGGACGAACACTGATCGTCAATTTGCCAGGAACGCCCAAAGGCGTGCATGAAAATTTGGCGGCGATAATGGACCAGCTTCCAGAAGCGTTGCTTATGGTGACAGGTCAGTTCCGGTAGAAGGCAGCACATCGTGTGTGGTATGATACCTATAAGAATTTATAAGGCCGTAAAACGGACAAAGATTCTTATTTTGTTCGTCAACATAAGGAGGATTACTACACATGCCCAATATTGGAGCACCGGGTTATATTTTGTTAATTATTCTGGCGCTGCTGCTATTTGGTCCGAACAAGCTGCCTGAGCTGGGTCGAGCTGTAGGGCGTACATTCCGTGAGTTTAAAAACGGGGCACGCGATATTTTATCAGAAGATGAACGGACTGAGCGTAAAGACAGCAAAGATAGTGTGGTCAAAGCATCACAAACGACGTCTTCAGAAGTTCAACCTCAGCCTCAGTCTGAGGATAAACGCTTGTCATAGATTTAGTGATCGATTCTTGATCTTGTACTAAACAAAAGCCTCTTCTTCAGTGAAGGGCTTTATTTTTTAGGAGGCGCTGCTGCGTTCCGTTCAGAAAGGAGGAGTGGATTTGACCCCATCAGAGCATGAAATGCCGTTAATGGAACATCTGGGTGAGCTTCGCCGCAGAATAATTTATGTGCTAATTGTATTTGTATTGGCACTGGCTGGTGGTCTGTTCGCGGCGGGTTCTGTCTATGACTGGCTTATTCGCTCCGGTTCGGCGCAAGCTTTTCAGTTAAACGCGTTTTCCTTTTGGGACGGGATTGGTATCTACATGAAGATTGCCATGATCATCGGGATTGCGGTGGCGCTACCGTTTGCATGCTACCAACTGTGGAAATTTGTCAGCCCGGGATTAAGGCCGCAAGAACGAAGTGCGACTTTGCGGTATGTGCCTTATGTGCTGCTTTTATTCATCATTGGGACAGCTTTTGCTTATTTCATTATTTTCCCGATGGCGATTCAGTTTACATCGTCTGTCACCAAAAGTATGGGATTACAGGAAACGTACGGGATCGCACAATATTTCACCTTTATGTTTAATATTGTACTGCCTGTAGCGCTACTGTTTGAGCTCCCCCTGCTTATCATGTTTCTGACGGGGATTCATGTTTTAACACCAATGCGGCTTCGCAAATGGCGGAAGATTTCTTATTTTCTGCTGGTGTTTGTCGCGGTTGTCATTACCCCGCCGGATTTTATTTCCGATTTTTTGGTGGCGATTCCGTTGCTGGTGTTATATGAAGTGAGCGTGTACTTGTCTTCGGTCGTGTACCGCAAGCAACTGCGTGCACAGGAGGAACGTGAGGCTCAATTGCGTGTAGCTTCAGAATAATAAGGCAGGACTTGAATGGCTCAGTAAATAATTTATTCGGGTCGCGCTTCATGGCAACTTGCAGATGATGAATAGCATTTGTATATCATGACTATGTACAGAGCATGAACAGTAGCGGCTTAGTCCCCTGAAAAATAACCATTAGCCTTGAGTTAACGGTTATTTTTCAGATAGATGGATATAATCGGGAAGGGCTGTCCATAAAAATTCCCATAAAAAATACATTAGGGACTTGAAATTCAATCCCAAGTTGAGTATCATAAAGTTGGTTGTTAGCACTGACGACTGTCGAGTGCTAATACATACAACATAACAACCAAATTACAGGATAAAACACTTAATAAGGAGGCTATTTTTTCATGATCAAACCTTTGGGTGAACGCGTATTGGTGGAAGCAATTGAGCAAGAGACAACGACTTCCTTCGGGATCGTACTTCCTGACTCTGCCAAGGAAAAGCCGCAAGAAGGCAAAATTATCGCGGTTGGCGCAGGCGCATTGAAAGACGGTGCCCGTATTCCTCTGGAAGTAAAAGAAGGCGACCGTGTCATTTTCTCTAAATACGCTGGAACGGAAATCAAATATGAAGGTAAAGAATATTTGATTATGAAAGAAAGCGATATTCACGCGATCATCGGTTAACCGGAACCCGGACAAGACCTGAATATAGGAATTGAAACAAATCATTCATAATCCATAGGGAGGTTTATCACAAATGGCTAAAGATATTAAATTCAGTGAAGACGCTCGTCGCTCTATGCTGCGCGGGGTTGACGCATTGGCTAACGCTGTTAAAGTAACACTCGGACCGAAAGGCCGTAACGTTGTACTGGAGAAAAAATTCGGTAGCCCGCTCATCACTAATGACGGTGTAACGATTGCAAAAGAAATCGAGCTGGAAGACGCGTTCGAAAACATGGGCGCTCAACTGGTTAAAGAAGTAGCGACCAAAACGAACGATGTAGCTGGTGATGGTACGACTACTGCTACTGTTTTGGCTCAAGCCCTCATCACAGAAGGCCTGAAAAACGTAACTGCTGGCGCAAGCCCAATCGGTATCCGTAAAGGGATCGACAAAGCGGTTAAAGCGGCTGTTGCTGAACTGCAAGCCATCTCCAAACCAATCGAAAGCAAACAATCCATTGCTCAAGTAGCTGGTATTTCCGCTGCTGATGACGAAGTAGGCGAACTGATCGCTGAAGCTATGGAAAAAGTGGGCAAAGACGGTGTAATCACGGTTGAAGAATCCCGCGGGTTTGCAACAGAGCTGGAAGTGGTTGAAGGTATGCAATTTGACCGTGGCTACATTTCCCCGTACATGATTACAGATACGGACAAAATGGAAGCTGTACTGGACAATCCGTATATCCTGATCACAGACAAAAAAATCACAAACACACAAGAAATCCTGCCATTGCTTGAAAAAATCGTACAACAAGGCAAGCCACTCGTTCTGATCGCTGAAGACATCGAAGGCGAAGCGCTGGCTATGCTCGTTGTTAACAAACTGCGTGGTACATTCAACGCTGTAGCTGTTAAAGCTCCAGGCTTTGGTGACCGTCGTAAAGCAATGTTGCAAGATATCGCTGCCCTGACAGGCGGTCAAGTGATCACGGAAGAACTGGGTCTGGACCTGAAAACAGCTTCCGTAGACCAACTGGGTACAGCACGTCAAGTGCGTATCACAAAAGAAAATACGATTGTGGTTGACGGTGCTGGAAACAAAGCCGACATCGACGCTCGTGTTAGCCAAATCCGTACGCAACTGGAAGAAACCACTTCCGAGTTCGACAAAGAGAAACTGCAAGAGCGTCTGGCTAAATTGTCCGGCGGCGTAGCAGTCATCAAAGTCGGTGCGGCTACTGAAACAGAATTGAAAGAACGCAAACTGCGCATCGAAGATGCTCTGAACGCAACCCGTGCTGCGGTTGAAGAAGGTATCGTATCCGGTGGTGGTGTAGCGCTCCTGAACGTATACAAAGCAGTTGCAGCTGTTGAACTGCAAGGCGACGAGCAAACAGGCGTGAACATCGTGTTGCGCGCTCTGGAAGCTCCAATCCGTACCATTGCTGCTAACGCAGGTGAAGAAGGCTCTGTAATCGTTGAGCGTCTGAAACGCGAAGAAGTTGGCGTAGGCTTTAACGCAGCTACTGGCGACTGGGTAAACATGATCGACGCTGGTATCGTGGACCCTGCGAAAGTAACTCGTTATGCATTGCAAAACGCTGCTTCCGTAGCAGCAATGTTCCTGACTACCGAAGCGGTTATCGCTGACAAGCCAGAACCAGAAAAGGCTGCAATGCCTGACATGGGCGGCATGGGTGGAATGGGCGGCATGATGTAATTAGGGCCTCAAAACCCTGTAATACCGCTATTTAAAGGGCTCCCGAGAGGGAGCCCTTTTCTATAAAATCACATAAAAATCACATTCTCTGCAACGAGTCAGATTTGAAGGATGTCTGAGAAGTGATTTTTAATCTTCGCATTGGCATTTTTCTTCATTTTCTCCGTAACGTGCGTATAGACTTTCAATGTCGTTTTTGCGTCATCATGACCAACTCGCTTCATGATCGTTTTGAGATCAACTTCAGCTTCAGTCAGCATCGATATGTGAGTGTGCCGAAAAATGTGAGGAGTAGCTTTCTTTGTAATTGAGGTTTTCTTGAGAATACGTTCCATACGGATTAATATATTTTTTTGAATGAGTGGGTAGCCGTTCTTGTGAGCAAAAACAAAGTTGTTTTCATGATAATCATCAAATAATTTCTTGTATTCAAGTCTGAGAGCTTGTTGTTTAACAATGTGGCTTTGTAACAAATTCATAACGTTATCAATTATATTAAATTTACGAATAGATCCTGTAGATTTGGGTGGAGTTAGAGTGTATTTACGCATATTATTATCAGGATTGTAAAGTGTCTTGGTTATTCGTAACTTATTTAATTCAAAGTTAAAGTCCATATCTTTTAAAGCACAGAGTTCCACAGATCGTATCCCTGAAAAGGCAAGCAAGTGAAAGATTTCAATGTCATCAGCTTGTTCAAGATGAAGGATGCTATATTCAACGAATATTTCTAAATACTTATTAACTGTAAATTGACGTTTTGCTTCGCTAATAATGCATTGTTATTAATTTGATACGATATGCTGATCATTTTGATGCGCATCTTCATTAAAGTAATGTTCAAACTGTTTTTGCATTTTATCGGCTACCAAGTGAGTGTGGCGTGAATGCACAATTGCTGTAATGACAAAATAAAGGGAAACTATTGTAAGAAAAAAATAAATTATATTCATCGAAAAACTCCTCTCCGGAAGGTAGATGATCGAAGATGGTATGGTTCCATTTGACTTTATGTGAGCCGTATTTTTATTCTATAAAACTTACTGGTCACTTTTTCTTACCATTCAACTTGATCAAAACGCATGTCTTTATAGTAAAACTCTCTATCATGATCCGTAATCTCCCGAAGAACTCTGCATGGATTTCCAACAGCTATTACATTCGCCGGGATATCCTTAGTTACCACACTACCAGCACCAATTACACTTCCTTTGCCAATCGTGACTCCTGGAACAACAATCGCTCCGCTCCCGATCCATGCCCCATTCTCAATGGCCACTGGTAATGCAAACATCCCGCCTTCTTTGCGCTTTTCTGGATGTACAGGATGATTCGTTACAGCAATCGTTACATTCGGGCCAAACATGACATCATTACCAATCGTAACTTTATAGTCGTCAACCACGGTTAGATTGAAATTGATATATACATTATTTCCTACGGTCGTATTTGAACCATAAGACATGCGAATGGGCGGCTCCATCCATACATTTTCTCCAATGCTTCCAAAAAGTTGTTTCATTAACGTTTTGCGCATTTCAACATCATCTGGATGCAAATTATTAATTTCATAGCATATTGCCTTACCACGCTGGCGTGCTTTTGCCAACTCTGCAGCCTCTTTCGGATAATTAGCATCGTGATCTGTAAATAATTGTTTGCTGGTCATTCTTTCTTGGATATTCATGCCACATTCTCCTTTATACATGCTTATATTTATTAGAGTAAATTGCAAAACCTTATTTATGATCAGGTTTATGCAAAGTTTCTAGTGATGTTGTTAAGCCATTTAAACTGTCGATATCGAATAAAAGCAATGGGAAGTTTAATCATCTCGTCTAGGCTGATGACGATATATAAGAAAATGGGGGGGACTTGCCAAACAAAAGCACATAGGTAACTAAGCGGTAGAATAATAAGCCACATGACGACAGTATCGCACCAAAATCCAAATTTAGAATCCCCACCAGCCGTGAATATACCCGCTATAGTTGTGGAGTTAAACGATTTGGCTATACAATAATACGCACTAATGTAAAGCATCCCATCTAGGTAACTTTGAGCAGTTGGATTCAAATTGACGATAGAGTATACCAATGGTTTAATGAACAGAATCGTGCAGCCTGCAATGACTCCAAATATCAAAGCATAAAAGCACATTTGGTTGCCCGCATGCTTTGCTTTCTCGATTTCACCCTGTCCCAAATACTTCCCAACAAGTACAGAGCCCCCAGTAGCGATGCCTCCACAGAGAACCACTGCTAGATTTTTAACTACAGACGCTATGGAATTTGCGGCTACCAGATCGGAGTTCACATGTCCAATAATTGCAGCAGTAGCGGTAAGAGCTCCTCCCCAAACCATATAATTCCCCTGTACAGGCAGAGTATATTTTAGGAAATCTTTTAATAAATTACGTTGAATGCCGTCACGTACAGGCAAACGAAAACGAATGGATCCCTTGGTTATGGAATGAATCACACAACACGCTAGTTCAACAATCCGTCCTAAAACCGTGGCAAGAGCTACGGCTGAAATGGCCAGTTCGGGCCTTGATGGGAATAAAATAAAAATGCAAATGGCATTGAAGAAAATGTTCAAAATCAAACATAAGGAACTAATCAACGCACTAAGTTTTGCATTTTCCATACTTCTAATCACACTGAGATACATCTGCGATATTCCCATCACAAGATAAGAAAAGGAATTCATTTGTAAAAACCTTGAGCCGAATCGAATCAGTTCTGCATCATTGGTGAATAAACGCATAAGTGTACCCGGAAGAAAGAAGGAAGATAAAAAAAACAAAATGGAGACACAAAAGGAGAACATGCAAGCGATACTAAGAATGCGCTGTATGGTTGAAGTATCCTTTTTCCCCCAGTATTGCGCAGTGAGGATACTTGCCCCCGCTGACATTCCCATATAAAACAATGTTAATGCAAAAGTAATTTGCCCTGCGAGTGATACAGCTGACATTGCGGATTGACTAATCATGCCCAGCATAACTACATCAACGGATATCACAGTTGCTGATATTAAATTTTGTAATGCAATGGGAATGACGAGCGTCATTAACTCCCGATTAAAATCACGATTAGATCCTTTGAGTTGTATGCGGTTTCTCACCTATCTCCTGTCCTCCCCCACTGATCTACACAATATAAGGATAGGATAATATCATTGTTGTTTCCATTAATATTGGCTATAATTTTATAAAAATCGTATATTTACAAAGGGGGGGCTCTTTGATGACAAATTTAGAGGTGTTTTCTGATTTATCAGAACGTTTGAATTATAATCTTCCTGATTTACCGCTTTATGTCCGAAAGGGAAGCCTTCATCAATTTAACAATTATGCAGCAGTAGCGCATTGGCATTTGGACATAGAGTTTATCTACATATTACAAGGATCGATGGATTTCTCTGTGAATGGAAGTATCACTCGATTGCATCAAGGGGATGGACTTTTTGTGAATAGCCAACGTTTGCATTTCGGCTATTCTCTTGCAGACCATAAAGATTGTTTATTCCTTGTCGTCGTCATTCATCCCTCTATCCTTGGTGAGAAGCCTTCATTTATTCAAACATACTGGGGGGAAAAGTTTAGTTTAATGATGGCTGATTTTGTTGTACTTACAGATCAGGTTGATTGGCAGCAAAGAATATTACTGTCCATTCAAGAAATCTATCAGGAAATGCATAAGGACCATACTCCTCCAAATCCGCTTCGTCTGGCATCACAAGCTTTATCTTTGTGTGCAACAATAGGGGATCATTTGCAACCCATTTCTGGGCAACCTGGAGTATTGACGCATGTTCAAGAAATGACGCGTTTCATTCATCAAAACTATGATCAAAAAATAACTCTTGAGGAGATCGCTTACGCAGGAGCCGTTTGCAGAAGCCGTTGCTGTACATTATTTAACAAGTATGTGGGCCAGACACCCAACAATTATGTCACTCAATATCGTCTTCAAAAAAGTTGCGAAATGTTAAAAGAAACACGAAGATCCATAAGTGAAATTGCACTTGCCTGCGGTTTTCAAAGTGCTAGTTATTTTTCATCCATTTTTCGTAAACAGATGGGTGTAGTTCCGCAAAATTATCGAAAACAAGTTTCGAATAACGATTCAACTTGAATGGAAGTAATACAAACCGATTTGAAATAATCTGGATTACAACAGTCTTCCAATCAAATATTATTTTTTCAAAAGCGTATTATAGAAATTCAAACAATAAGGAGTACGGACTTTACGTAGAGGAACAACCTGTTTTTTTCACGGAGAGCGCTAACATGCCAGCGTCTTTTTAGATATTTTGGGGCAACATATCCCGCAAAAATTTCATTCTTTATTGATACATGTGATGAGTCTGCTCATAAATCATTTCTTTTTCGGTACATAATAACCATTGGAAGTGCCTGTTTCTGCAACTCAAATGATAAAAGAGCGGGGCAATCACACCATTGCCCCGCTCTTTTACATAATGCAATACCAGTTGACAGACAAGGATCACTGCAAATCCAGTATTTTTTGAATCGTGAGAAGAACACCATTTTCTTCGTTTGACTTAGTAATAAAGTTTGCTGCCTTTTTAGTATTTTCACAAGCATTACTCACTGCAAAACTGTATTTCGCGATTGCCATGAGTTCCACATCATTCTCGCCGTCACCAAATGACATTGTTTCCTCGTATGTGACGCCCAACATTTCTTGCAGTTTCTTTACTGTCTCACCTTTATGCGTATGCAATGCCGTGATATCCAGCCATCTAGCTTCTGAATCAACAATATAAATTTGTCCACCCAACGTATTCTCAACATGCGCTCTTAATGCTGTACTTCGTCCCTCCGTGTCGAAGACCGTAATTTTGATAAAACAGCTATCTATGTTTGCAAAGGAGTCTGTTTTTAATACACGTTCATAGGAGCCTTTAACAACGTTATACATATCTTCTGAAATGGAAGAATGAACGTACGCAGCATCACTAGCACATACAATAAGTGTCATATTGTTGTCGAAGTCTTGAATTTGATCAATCGCCTGTAGAGCTAGATCTCGATCAATACTAAACTCTTTAACTACTTGGCCATCTTTTTTAATTCGAGCAGCACTGTCACCCAATATCCAAACTCCCTTGCCATGTTCGTCAAACAATTTTTCAACACGTTCACATTGTTTACCTGTACATGCGACAAATGTGACTTCTTTTTGCTGCATCTCTGCATAAACTTTTTTGAAAAGTTCGACATCGTACAAACTTTTATTGTTCAGAAATGTTCCGTCTAGATCAGTGACTACAAGTTTAATCATACTTATTACCCCCCTGTTTTTTGTTGGTCTTGTTTATCCTTCTGATTGCAATGATCGACGTATTTCACTTGCATGTTCTCCACCAGAATTTGAACTTTTGCGAATATACAATTGCGCTAATGATAAAATACGAACCCATCAAAACGCACGTGGTCAATATATCCACCTAATATTCCCATCAAATTCGCCTCCTGTGAAATTCATAAAACTCTTTTTTTAAATACTTTATAATGGACATTTAAAATGTCTTTAAAAAAATTCAAAACGAGTTGGTCACATGCTTATCTATGATCTCTCGCTACAAAACAAGATTAAAATATGTAACTGGTTTCATGTCAATAAATTAATTTCAGTACATTTTTCCAAGTTGCCAAGCCACAATTATGATATGTGATCGTTAAAATGCCAGCTGTTTAGGAAGAGGTATTTTAGAGAATATAAGAAGGAAATTGTTGATGAGGCCGATATGTGGTGAATATTTCGTTATTTGAATCACAAAAAATCACATAAAAAATCCTGAAAATTAAATTGAATAAGGTTGTATAGGGATATTCAAAAAGTAATTCAATTGGGTTAGTTAGAAAAGCCTTACAACCTTTTTTCTAACTACACAACTACTACGTGGGTATATACCATTTGTGTATCCTCTTAAAAATCAGCTCGTGGAAGATCCATAGTGTACTTATATTAAGTGAACTAGTGTAAATGAAAACGGAGTACCTTGATAGTAAAAATACCCACTAGGTAGATACTACATAGTGGGTCTATTAAGATTAGACCAAAGACTTCACCTATATGTCTACATGGAAAGGGGAGGGGATAGGAAGCTTAGATTAAACAGTCTCTTTCAATATATTACGAAAAAAATCACTTTTGTATGGCTTTTTCTTCGGTTAGGGTTTTCATGAGTTGTGAAATGCAGCTTTGTGCTACGCCAAGTAATTTTGCATATTCAATTTGAGTTGAATTAGGTAGTTTTTGTATTAATTGTTCTAGCTGATTTGACCGCCGTCGACCGTTCGGCAGGAATGGGGGCAAAGATCATGCTGATGCCTTGTGCGGTGCTTGTGTTAGTCACCATCATTATATGGTTTGGCACCCGTCGCACCGGTCCTGGACTGACACCACAGAACATCGCTTCAGTCAAGACGGACACAATAAAATTAGACGATTGATGAAGCTAATTGAATAAGTCCGTTAACAAAGAGGGTACTGCACTCCAGATTTCCTGGGAACAGTACCTTCTTTGCGGCCTGTATATTATTGAATCCCATTCGATTGTAGCCTGTCTCGCGAAAACGTATAGTAGAAATAATGATTGTGCTAAACAGTGAACATTAGTTGAATGAAACGGTGACAGTCTAGGACTTTATTTTCTGGTCCCTAGCTGTTGCCGTTTCATTTTTAAGATCCAGTCTAAACTATTACTTTACCCAAGCGGGGTTTCGCCATCATCAACGCGCTTCCGATGTTCCTCCCCAGGTTTCACCCCATATGCGCATTTCCCGAAGTACAGGTATGTACGCCCTTCCTTTATCTGTTAGCGAATACTCAACAGTAACAGGTGAGGTAGGGAACACCTGGCGGTTGATGACTTCATGCCGCTCAAAATGACGCAGGACATCCGTTAAAGACTTGATGCTGACATTGTCTAAATATCTTCGCATCTGATTAAATCGCTGCGGACCCAGACTAAGTAAGGTGAGTACCAAAATAGCCCACTTTCCGCGAACAACCTCCAACGCCTCGCGAATGGAGATCAGACATTGTTCGTCCTCTTTGCTTATATCCACAAAATCATTCCTTACTATAGTATAGTTAGTCTAATTTATTGAGCTATATAAAAATAATGTGTCTACTTTAAAGTAGACACTTAATAATTTATAGTAACACTAAAGCTTATTTAACTGCAATGGTTGAATTTGTTTTGAAGGTCTACTACTAATTATTTAGAACATCTTGTGCCAACTTGGGGCAAGGTAATTATGGGGAGGAGAGAAGCATGTCCGTTGAACAATCGTCACAGAAGGTGGAGGCGCAGTTTTTCGATGTTATTCAAGATCGGAGATCTGTAAGGTACTATGATTCCGAAGTAAAGATCTCACGGGACGAAATGAAGGATATATTGCAGCTAGCTACACTGGCTCCTTCTGGCGCCAATCTCCAGCCGTGGAGGTTTCTCGTCATCGACTCGCAGGAGCTAAAACAAAAACTGCTTCCGATCGCCAACAGCCAGCAGCAAGTGATTGAGGCTTCAGCTGTCATTGCGATACTCGGAGATTTGGAAGGCTATAAATTGGCCGAGAAAGTTTACGGGATGGCGGTCGATGCGAGGTACATGCCTGAAGAGACAGCTAAATCATTCGTGGAGCGATACCAAAGACTGTTCGCGAGTATGCCTCCAGAAAATGTACTCCGAAAAGTATTTATTGATAGTGGACTGGTATCCATGCAGCTAATGCTTGTCGCCCGTGCAAAAGGCTATGATACGGTCCCGATGGGCGGCTTTGACCAAGTAAAATTTGTAGAAGAGTTTGATATTCCGGCGAGATACGCTCCAGTTATGCTTATCGCCATCGGTAAGGCGGTGAAGCCCGGACACCGGACGGTAAGATTACCGATTGAAGATGTCGCTTTCTTTAATGAATTGCCTAAGGATTGATATTAATCATTCATGTAATATAAAAGAAGCTAAAGGATATGAAATGCACCTCCAATTGTTAACCACTACTAACAATTGGAGGTGCATTTTTGAGTTTTTGCGGAGATCAAGAAACTTCGTAATGAGGTGGCACCTGATCCTTATTGATCATTAATGAGGATGTCCCTGGACATTTGCGCTGTGGGGCGGACCACTATTTCACTTACCCACGCCATTTGGTTGCTCAATTGCGAACGCAATAGCTTTAGCGATAGAGTAGGGGGATAACCCAATGTTCTGATAAGCTTCGAGTTTGGCTTTCATCTCTGAGTCCTTTATGGCGTCCAGGGAATCCAATTGTGTGGATCCAGGTGTGTTTGTGAATCCGGGTGAAACGATCGTTACTCGAAGCTTGTTGCTGGCATCTTGACGCAGGCCCTCTGAAATCGAACGGCAAGCTTTGTCCCCAGACTGGCCTTCGGCTCACTGAACAGTATGGTGTGGAAGACCTTTGAAAAATTTGATTACACTGTGTATAAATAAACCTTAGCTTCATATGGTCTCAATGTAATATTTTGAGTATCAACAAGTTCAGTTTCCTTTCCGACTTGTAGTTGGAAATCAGTAGTTTTCCAGATTGAGAAATAGAGCTTTCTTTTGGAAAAGGAATACTCGTAGGTTCACCAAAAAAGTTGAGAATTACCACCAGTCGTTCGTTACCCAATGCTCGCTGATAAGCAAAAACTTTCTCATGATTTTCTGCAACAATTGAGTAGTCACCATAAACAATAATGTCATGCTGCTTGCGGAGTTCAATTAGCCGACGATAATAATGAAAAATAGAATCTGGATCAGACAGCGAAGATTCTACATTAATTTGTTTGTAGTTAGGATTAACACCGATCCAGGGCTTACCAGTTGTAAATCCGGCCTGCGGTGAGTCATTCCATTGCATAGGAGTGCGGCTATTGTCGCGTCCTTTGATGTAGATAGAATTCATAATGGAGGCTTCATCTTGGCCTGCAGCCATGTATTCTTTATACATATTGAGGATTTCAATACCCTTGTATTCTTGGATTGTTTCAAAGCGCACATTTGTCATTCCGATTTCTTCGCCTTGGTAAATGTAGGATGTGCCTTGAAGCGTATGCAATAGGGTCGCCAGCATTTTGCCAGACTCTTTATGATAATTCTTATCGTCTCCAAAACGGGAAAGCATGCGAGGTTGATCATGATTATTCAGATACAGGCTATTCTAACCCTTTCCATTCAGTCGAGCTTAAAAAGAATGCTAATGAAAAAAAGTTCTGTTGGGTACACAAGCTGAGCACTTAGCAACGGTCGGTCTAGTAAGAGTTATCTCTGGATATACATATGCAAGAGTGATTCAGGCTACCGAAAATGAGAGAGGGAATCAGTGGTATACTTGGACCAGGACAAGATTGCTCAGTGGGCCAAAGGGGAGATTATGGGTCTTACGAAGATTATATGGTCCAAGGGTATTCGGACGGAACATTTAGACCGAAAGACCATATGAGTAGACAGGAAGGAGCCATGCTTTCTTTGAAAGAGAAAAAATAATGAAAGAAAATATCAAGCTCAGGCAAATACTGCCCGAGTCATTATCCTGAATCCATAAACCGTGCATAACCGTGTTAAAATTGATGTATAAGATGATCCTGATGGAAAAAAAACTCAGATCATTTTTACAGAAGAAGGAAAGCGAGAAGTTGAGTACACTTAACGCCTGGAAACAAGTGCAAGACAAGAAAACCAGCTAATGTTTGTCAAGGGGTACCACTAATATTTTAACGAAACTATACGCCAAGGACATGGCGTATTTTTCTATAAATTGAACGGTATGATCGTCTATAGGTTGAGTACTAAATTCCATATTGTTCAGGAAGTGCGGAGCGCCCGCGCACATTATAGAGCAAATGGTGCATGGGTTGTCACCAATAGCAACTTTACATCACAGGCCTATGAGTTGGCTAAATCCAATAGTGTCAGGCTAATCAGCCGGAATGAATTTGGTAGAGATGCTAGTACAAACGAAAGAAAAATGTTGTCCTCTAAGAAGACAAGTGCTTAATTCAATAACGATGCTGCCTATTGTAGAATTATTACCTTATAAAGAAAATGATTTTGAATATTATTGAAGTGATCCCACGCGAAATTGAGGATGATTCAACTGTTGAATGAAAGGGGGAATGATCCTTAGCGAATTGGCTCAAGTGCTATTATTTATAACATAATCTGAATTATTGCCTTAGTAACATACTGAAGAAATTTTACTAATAAGAGTCTAATAGAAAATGTAGGTTGTAACGAGAAAGATCAGCACTGATCTTTTTGTTTCGTTTGCTGTAGGGAGAAACTCTTTGTTGTAAAAGATCCTTATAGGTGATCCTCACAAATAACCGTGGGTAGTAGTACATAAGGTTTGTTGATTGTTTTCTTAGTTGAATTAGAATCGATTTGCTGCAATTCATGTTCCCATTGACTTATATACTCTAGAATAGAAATAAATCTTTTACTTTGAAGGGAGACCGAAACATATGAGGGGTTTGTACTATCATCCTAATCGGATCAAATATAATGGTTCACCAGTGTTAATAGACTCAGGAAAACACGATGCCATATCATTGTTTGTAAAGTTAATAGAACAAATGGCACCAGATGTACTGGAACAATTAGAACATGGCGTTTATGAAAGCTATACACAAGCTTTTCAATGGTATGCAAGTCAAAAGGAACTGACTCCCAATGAAGAGCCGTCAAATTGGAAACTAATAAAAGCAGCCCGCACAGATTACTTTCCTGAATATATGAAATTAAAAGAGAGTCTATACGGCTGGGCTACTAAGTACCACTTAACAGGAGATGGAGACTTGTACCTAAATTTGGCTCTATGGGGGATTGCTAACTATTATGATGACCGGAAAGAGGAATCAAGAAAAGAAAGACAGCTGAATATAAAAAAGCACGCTGAAGATCTTGAAGTCGGTCCGGAGGCTCTTCGCGCAATGTCAATTTACAAATGCTCTTGGCCGTATGAGGAACAGTTATCATTATCAGAGTATCTCTACTTTGAGGACGAACACGACGATATTGAATTAAGTAGAAGTGTCGGTAAACAAGAAAAAATATATCATTCATTTTTTTCGAGATATTTCCCTTTCGTGTTTTCCCCAGAAGATATATTCTGTTTGTCTGGAAACGATAAACCAAATATCCATGCTTTTGAAATGCTTAGAATGTTTGACGAAAGTAAGAGCAATATTATTGAAGCTAAAATCATGGATTCGTCTAAAACTAACTCACTTACACAACCATGGGAGGGCGGGAAGGGTTGGGATCCGCGGAAAGAAACCTGGAAAGAGTTCGAGAGACTCATAGACACATATTATGAACAATATAAAAATCTATATCGTGAACGAACAGAGCAATTCCTTCAAGAACGAGGATATGTAAAAGATAAAGAGAAGAGAAATTTAGAACATTTTAAATGGCTCGTAGATTATCAAATTAAAGGATGGACTCTAAAAGAAATTGCTGATCACTATAGTAAGGTTAGATCTGAGATAATCAACGAGGATACTATTTTCCATGGAATTAAAAATACAGCCAACTTGGTTCTTGTTCATCTAAGATCCTCAAAAAACAAACAAGACACTTGGATTTAACAATTTCAATGATGGCTGTCATTACCACCTAGTAATACAAAGAGGAATAATATATGAAAAAGAAATTATTCTTTGTATCAGCCTTATCTATTAGTTGTTGGGAGCTGTTGTGCTGTTGTCGTGCCGAGTGCGATCTTTGCAAGTGTAACTGATTCTGCCAATATATCCGCTACTGCGACCCAAGATGTTGGTACAACAAATAACTTCTCAAAAATCCAGAAACGTTTTTAATGACACATCCAACAAACAAGATCCAGTAACAAACTGAAGATCGTAAGAGGCGGAAAGGAGGAAGCAAAAGCGAATTATCAAAAATTCAAAAAACATGGCCTAATCGATGGTCTTAGCTGGTTGACTGGAGATAAAGCAGAATAGTCAAAATGGAACCATATGTATTAAGGTTAATTTATCACACTTCCAAAAACTTCAAAGTAGTAGAACCTGCCCTGGGATTTTCTGGGGCTCTTTTTGGTTGTCCTTCCTTACAAAAGCTGCCTCCTTTAAATTTGGACCTTTGCATTTTTTCATGTTTAGGATACCCGGTATCATTTTTTACAATAAGATCAGAGAATGGATCTGGTCGATACTATGAGCTGAAGAAGAACCTATGAAGTATGTGTTTATGGAAAACATCCATTTTTGTTACATAACAAAATCAATTTAGAACATAATATGCTTGCACAAAAATAATCCTTAGAGGTGATTTAATGAACAATTCAGAAAAACAATTTCAGATAAAATCCTATTCTAGCACAGAATCTCAGAGGGTATTAGAATATTGGACGCTAGAAAGAATAACATGAATGAATATAGGCAAATGAAATTTTCTGAACAGGGAACAAACCATGTTATAAAATAAGAGTTAAGTTCAGAAACGTTTATCGGCGAGAATCAATCCAGTTTTTTCACTTCATTACGCTCTAAAATGAAAGCGTTGACATGTATTTCAACCCACTATATACTTAGCTTAATTAAATGAATAGCACTAGGATTGTTACTGTTACGCAGGCAAAACCTAAGGAACAAAATGTTAAGATCCAAGGATCTTATGTATTTTGTTATACTTAGGTTTTTTTGTTTATAGAGAGAGGGAGGTTAAATACAAGTGGTTTCGGCACTCTGCTGAAGCCATTTTCTTCTATTTATGAGGTCACATCTGAGAGGAGCGATAAACTTGGAATACAAATATGAGCTGGTCCAGGCAGATAATCATTTTCCGTTAAAAATTATAGTTCATTCCTCCAATGAACCAGCATACATACCTGGGCATTGGCACGATAGCATCGAAATATCCTATGTACTTTCAGGAAGAATTGACCATATCTATATTGATGGTGCGAGCTATAGCTCCAAAGAAGGAGATATTGTGCTCATTAATTCGAATGCTATTCATTCCTTTTCTGTGGCTAAGGGAAAAGGAAGAGAGGCCATAACCGTTCTGATTCCTTCTGAATTTATTAGAGCAAATGTCAACGGCAGTAACCCCATTTCATTTGACTGTATATCCATTTTCGAAACTAACGAGCAGAGATTACAGCATTTTGCGGAGCTGCGTGATTTGCTAAACACCTTATTTGTGGCTTATCTCAATCAGCATAATGACTCTTTAGCACATATCCATTTAACATCGCTATCTTATAAACTGGTGTATCTGTTATTAATGCATTTTAAAATGGACAATGAATCTATCCCCGGCTTTAACTCTGATAAATATTTGGAGCGGCTGACGCTGATAACCAATTATATCAAAGAGAATTACGATCAAAGCTTATCCCTGGATTCCATAGCCCAGGTTTTTGGACTATCTCCCGAATATTTGTCCCGTTTTTTTGTGAAGCATGTAGGGATGACTCTATTTCAATATATCAATGCCATCCGTCTGGAGAGATCTTATCGTGTTCTTATGAATACGGATCATTCCATCATACAAATTGCGTTGGAGCACGGTTTTCCGAACGAGAAGTCTTTTGCCAGGGTATTTAAGAAGGTTTTCCAGGCAACACCGCATCAATATCGAAAAGAGAACAAGAGGTATTCTGGAGCAAGGAGTCAGTAATTGACCTGAATTAGGCTAATAAAAGACAGGATGCAAATGAAAAAGATTATTAAAATAAATAATGTAAGCGTTCTATTAATGGATCTGGGAGGTAAGACATCATGTTTAAACGGTTTCAAAAGGCTGCTATGACAACTATGTTACTCACTTTAGCTATCGGTACGACTCTTGTTTTCAGCTCCGGTGCATGGGCCAAGGATGTAAAGATACAGCCCACCTCATACCGGACGGTTGCGGAAGTTAAGGATTGGGGAGCAGCCATTACGAAGATCATTGTTAACCTGGGTAAGCCAGTCCCTAAAGATGCGATAACTAAGGATACATTTAAGGTGCATGTGGGAAGAAGCGACAATCGGTTGGTAAATCCCTTTATTGAAAATGGAAACCGGAAAGTCACCAAGGCCTATGTATCGGACAAAAGTGGCAATCCTGTAAATAAAACCGGAAGCTATGTTGTATTGGAAATGGAAATCGGTCCGACATTAACACTAAGCTCCGCTATTCATTATGATGCGGCAGGCTCCGGGTTTAATGCATGGAATGATAACAAATACACGATCACGCAGCAAAAAGCTATTAAAACCAAATCCGGAACGATTTCCGATTTGAAGATTGATACTTCCGCAGGACAGATACGGAAGTTGGTTGATCAATTTGCGACCGGTAAATCTACTTTTGATGGAGTTACTTTAACCTACGCAGACTATGCACCGGCAAAAGACAAAGTGAAAAACCCTTTGGTGATCTGGCTGCATGGTATGGGTGAGGGAGGTACCGATCCAACGATTCCGATTGCCGGAAATAAAGCAGCAAATTTTGCCTCTAAGGATATCCAATCCTATTTTGGCGGGGCTTATGTGCTGGCACCTCAGACCCCAACCTACTGGATGGATGGCTTTACAAGCTTTGGGGACGGAACCTCCAAGTATGAGCAAGCATTGATGTCCTTAATTAAGGATTACGTGGCCCAAAACAAAGACATTGATACAGATCGAATCTACATTGGTGGAGACTCCAACGGTGGTTACATGACTATGCTGATGATCCGTGACTATAAAGATTATTTTGCAGCAGCTGTGGTTGCATGTGAAGCCTTGAAGGATAGTTTTATAACCGATGAACAGATTAACGAAATGAAGGACCTGCCGATCTGGTTTGTGGCTGCCAAAACCGACACCGTGGTTCCGCCCAACGATTATACGGTTCCGACTTACAACCGTTTAGTGAATGCTGGAGCAAAGGATGTTCATATGTCGTTATTTGATAACGTAGTGGATACCTCTGGTTTGTACAAGAAGAGCGACCAAACACCGTATGAATACAACGGCCATTGGTCTTGGATTTACGTATATAACAACGAAGTATTGAAGGTGATTAACGGAAAGAAAACAACGATGATGCAATGGCTTGCCTCCAAAACATTGGACTGAAAGATAGCATGAACCAAAGCGTTGAGCTTGGACGTAGCAGTAATAGTAAATACAACTTCGCTTAACGCACATACATTTCCCAGACGAAAACTCAAGGAATCAGTATGACAGACTGTACTTGAGCAGCTCGGCAAAAGAATGATACACATAGCTAAATGCTAACATTCAAATAGAAAAGGGCTTCCCATAAGTTTGATAAACTTATGAGAAGCCTTTCCTACTCTTTGAAAACGCTTTTTAATCGAACCTTTAAATACAAAGCACACCAGAAGCAGTAATGGATTACCTCCACAATTATATGAGCCGTCTCTGGCCATTCCAATGAGGATAACGTCTTGGAACACAACATGCCCACTATAAGAATGGCTTCAAAAACTAAAATATCTACTAGCAGCATAATGGCTATACGGGATTTGGCACGTTGAAAGAGTTGAAGGACTTTGAAATTCCAACCTGTTGCGGTCAACTCCAGCGTTATGATTCCCAGGGACATGCCGGTATACCCGAAATCGGGAATGGCAACCAAGGAGTAAAGAATGATGAAATTGGCAAGTACACCTGTGCAAAGGCCGATAAAGGGAGTTTTCTTCCGATTTTGTGCCCATAAGACGCTAGTTGTGATTTCCCGCCATCCAACGAGTAATGGTAGCATAGCCAACGATTTAATAGGAATTTCGGCATTTTGTATATCAAAAACAAGTAGGGAGATATCTGGGGCATATTTAAAAATGAAAAAACCTGAGGCTAATCCCCAGACCCACGCTACCTCAATAGCGGCATAGCCTTTTTTATAGAATGAGTTGTACTTCTTATTTTGCCAGTCTGCTGTTATTTTCATAGTGAGCGTATGGGTTAACGCGCCTGTAATCACAGTAGGCATATAAGCGACGACAAGGGCGATGCCAGTAACAATACCGAACATCTCCGCTGCCTCTTTAGAAGAAACCCCGGCAACTTGTAACCGTTGGGGAATAATGATCGCATCCATAAAATCAGACGCAGGTATGAGCAAACGTGTAAGCGCAATAGCAAAGGAAGCTTGTACTACTAAAGGTAAATCTGTTCGAATTGATGGAGGGGATAAAGCTACAGAAGGGCGGTTATACATAAAAAAAGCAATAAGCACAGCAAAGGATAACAACGCGCCTGTAAAAGTTCCAAGTACCGCTCCACCAACAGCAAACTCGATGCCGGATTGGATAAATAATGGCACTAGCAACATCAAAGTACCGATCCGGGCAGTTTGCTCTATGATTTCCGAAATGGCGATCGCAGTGTACTTTTCAAGACCTTGCAAATATCCACGCAGCAGACTTAACAAGGGAACGGTCAGTATAGCTGGGGCTAGGCATCGAATCACAAAATTGATCTGCGGATAGCCGAGTAATTTAGCAAGGGGCGTTGAAAACCAATAGGTCAATAAACTGCATGCCAATCCCGTTAGAATTATGGGTATTGAAAAAATTTTGAACAACCGCCAGCCTTTTGCCGTATGTTTAGCTGTAAACATAGCCAACGCTGTTGGCAATCCCCCGGAAATAATCATCAATACTAAGCTGTAGAAGGAATAGACTAACTGGTAGAGGCCCATTCCTTCAGCTCCAACTAGCCGTATCATAAATACTTTTCCGATTAGACCTATGGCTTTCACGACGATCATCGCATTAGCTCTCACCATAGTTTGTTTTAATAAAAGAGGTAATTTCAAATCGTTTTTCACCCCATTAGAAGCTGTCCATTCTATTTCTATGACAGTATTCTTTGGGATATGAGCAAGTGTTGCGATTCAAGATGCTTAATCTTGTATATGAATCAATAAATACTTGGTGCTTCTATCCCATCCCAAGTCGAAGGGAACCCTGAAACGGTCTGCCGTATGAGAGTTAACTAAAGGATAACCACCCCCATCGAATCCGACAACAACGGAGAAGTGGTCTACATCTCCTTTTAATACGTAAGCAATCAAATCACCTGGTAGCAACTGTGGTCTGTATTGATGCTGCTGACCATTGACCGCGCGGACAACATCTGAGAAGCTCCCTTGTCCTATAATCCTCCCATAGCCGGAGCGTATCAGAAAATTTTTAAAAGCGTCCGTTTGAACCCAGGCTTGGCTTCCGCCGTTACCATACGAGTAATGCCACCCAGATTTCATAGGCAGTCCTCCACCTTCCTCCTTGTCTCCGATAACTTGGGAGGAGAAGTTGGTACAGTCGCCCCCTTTGGAGTTATAATCCAGGTATTTTGGGTTATATCGCTGACGATTTCCTGCTCCCCATGTTATTCCAGCATACTTGTTAGCATAGTCAATGGCTCGGGCTCTATTGTAATTATGGATAACCTTCTCTGATGGAACCGAGTCTTTATGAGGAATAAAACTTGAATCAAGCGGTTCAATTTTTTTTGGATTTTCTTCCAATGGATCTGAATACCATTCACGTTCCAAATACCAACGGCTATCTTTTTTTCTAAGTGTAATGCCATGACGTGTTCCAATTCCAAAATCATGCTGACCGGAGTAGCTGTCGATATACTCATAACTCAATTTTAAGGACTGAACAAGTGACACCTTTGCCGTATCGTCTAACACTTCTATACGGGATATCCGAATGGAGCTTTCTGCATTCACGAATTTCATTTTTCGATGCTTGGCCCATTCCTGAATATATTCTGCTCTGTTCATTTCATGAAGGTATGCGTAGTTGCTTCGATTGTGCTTTACTAAATAATAGTCCTCAATATGCTTTTTATCCTGATCCATCAACAACCGGGTGCGATCATTAAACAGCTCTTGAAGAAAAGGAATAACGTCATCTTGTTTTGCTGGCTCTGCTTGTACACGAAATGAAGAGAAGCTGTAAGCGGGGATCATTATTAAGATCATGCACAGCAATTGCAATTTAGCGGTCTTAAGCACATTATTCATTCTCCTTGAAAATGTTTTAATTGTTTTTGGAATTGCCCTTATCCTGAGTAAGTTTCTCACAGGCTGAATTCATGTGTGCTAATTTGGTGTAAACTACTAGCCTTCCCTCGTGTTCTTTTCTGCTTCGGCTATAGCGACCTGCACATGTAATCAAGTTCAAACGATGCTCTTCTGTAGGACCAAAAATTTTCTGAATCGGTGCTTCGGAAGTTAAGTAAAATTTTACAGACTCGACAGCAAACTGAATCTTACAGCCGCCACCGCCAGTCACATACACGAAATCCCCCTTTTTTAGTTTTTTAAGAGGATAAAAAACAGCTGGGCCCGTGTATGTATCTACATGTCCATCCATAATTGCATTACCTGCTGCCCCTGGCAATATACCGGTAGATAAATAACCTACTCGATTTGTGTTGCTTGGAACGCCCATCTGACCATTTTCTAAGAATGTAACCGGTTCTATAATTGAATGAATACGAACCTCAGGAATATCGAGCATATATGGAACGATTCCTTGAAAAGGTTTATTTTTAACCTGTAAGGGCTTCGCTATTTTAACTTGTTGAATTTCAGATTTGGCCGGGGCGTAGGTAGAGTTATGATGATGTTCAACAGAGGATGAACAGCTCGTACTTCCCAGCAAAATTAAGAATACTCCTATACGAATGATCCATGTATTGTTCATATGAAGAAAGAGAGAGGGTTAAATAAAGCTAACCCTCTCCTTTTAACCCTCCCTAATTCATTTGCTCGCTCGCGCCACCGAATCCGGTTTTTGGTAATTTTGTTGCCTTTGCTTTCAAACTTTTCGCATGAATACTTTTTTCTCCTATGATTTTGGCAGGAGCAGCTTCACGCGCATGTAGCTTGTGTATTTTCTCATGCTTGCTCTTGGCATGCATCTTGTGTTCATGTTTTGCATGAACCTTATGTTGATGCATTTTTTGCTCGTGTTTTTCTGTTGCGGGTGCAGCCGCAGAAACCATCGATCCTGCTGACAGAAATACAGCAAGGGACGCTACAGTCAATATTGCTTTTTTCATTGTAATTGCCTCCTTTAAATAGTTGTAATTGTAATTCGTAAGTATAGTTGCCGTAAAAAGAACGTATTGTGTAACCAAGAATTTCATATAAAAGGACTATATTACAAATACCTATCTCTTCAACTATTGAACTTAATTAGTCCTTTGGGTGTCACATATAGTAATTAGACTCCGTCGGCGAGTAACTGGCGGAGTCTTTTTGTTTCTATCTACTATTTATTCACTTCAATCAGTCCTTCGGGCGTCTTACGATTGGCAAGCAGCTCAGACACAGTGACGAAGGTAAACCCCCTTTTTTTTAGTTCGGGCAAAATGATTTTCAGGGCTTCGACGGTTTGTGTACTTTTATATACATAATCGTGCATAAGGACGATGTCGCCGTTACGGACATTGCGAAGGACCTTATTAGCGATACGATGTACACCGGGTTTTCGCCAATCTAAGGTATCCTGATGCCAGGACCATAAAATAATTTTGAGACCTTTCTCCTTGGAGAGCTTGACCAGCGAATCGGTATAGGAGCCGCCGGGTGGCCTAAAAAGATGGGTCCCCGCACCAGTTGCCTGTACGATGCTCGCCTGAGCTTGATCCAATTCGGACAGAGCTTTGTTGCGAGAAATATACTGAAAGGATGAGTGAAGGAAGGTATGGTTGCCAACTTCATGCCCTTCTTCTCGTTCCCGCTTGACAAGGTGAGGCAGCTTTTCTACACGACTGCCGACGACAAAAAAGGTCGCTTTAGCATCGTATTCTTTAAGCAAATCCAAAATGGCAGGCGTATTGCTTCCATCCGGTCCGTCGTCGAATGTGAGGGCAATCAACTTGCGATGGGTAGGAACTTCCCATACAATGTCGCCGCGTTCTTCATAATAGGCTCTTCCCTTTGTAGGAGTAGGGGAGGTGTAAGATGCGGCTTGTGCAGTATTTGTATAGGTTGTGGGGCACAAGCTGGCACAAAACAAGGAAACAGCGATACTTGCAGATAGTAATCGGTCATATTTCATCAGGCTTCTTCTCCGTTCTAACGTATTCTCACATTAGCTTGCCAAGAAGAAGCGTATATCATTCTTCGGTTCTGAAATTCATCAATTCCAATCACTTAAAATTGGATCTAATTGTTTCTTCAATAAGACGCAGATTACAGAGTTATGCTTAAAAAGAGTGATAGCTTGCTTGTTGATAACATCCTGTACCCATGTTAAGTTGTACATATCCATCCTTGGTTTCAATGTGCAGTTGAGGTAGGTCATTGTCCAGTTCGTGAGAGTCTTAATCTGACGAAAAATGAAGAGGTCGACGGGACAAGCCGCAAAAGCTGATCTGAGGTCAAGGAGTTGCGACTCGTTCCTGAACTTCCAACAGGAGATGAGACGGGATGCAAACAAAAGAAAAAGAGCTGCGAGCTATTAGTCTGACGTTAGAAGCGGGCGAACACATTCGATCATATATGGGGTGTACGTATGATTTGCAGCAGAGCTCCCAAAGGATATCGCTTCATGGAATGCTGGCTGTGACGTCCGAACGAATCATTTTTTATTCCTGTACTATGGGTACTCCTTGGGTCAAGTTCATTAATTATCACCATATTTCACTGGCTAAGCTGGATGAGGATTTGTCGGGTACTAGGGGAAACATCACGCTAATCAATCAGGGTGTGAACGAGGTGTTCACCCATCTGCCGAGTGGAGAGGGTATAGAGGGATTTGTAGCTGTACTAGAGCAAGAAGCAGGTATCTCTTGTGAGAACTAATGATTATGGAAAACAAATAACTAAAACCTCCAACTTCGTAATATGCCAAGGGTGGCTACTTATCGAATTTGGAGGTTTTTTTGTCTTTTAGTTAGAGAGAGATGGAACGAGCGCTAGCTCAACAGGGTTATAACCAATAAATTATATAACACAAGCGGCAAAATGACATTGTTGTAGGCATAGGAGCGATTCGGAGTCGTGGTGCCTGGGAAGGGTGAGTGATATTGCTGAGGAACTCTCAGATACAAATGATCCGCATCGATGTGCACAATCGTTCCTTCATATACTTGATGATCCATCGTTTGTACCCTAACCGTATGATTCATGTAGGGGCTTAATTGATAATGCAAATGATCGCGGATCTTTTTGAGTTCGGTCTGTAATTCCGGTCTAGCTTGATATAAAGTTTGCGGACTGACGGTGTTGTACGGCATTCGCCTCTAACCTCCATACCATGTAATGATGCATCATATGCAGAAGTCTATGTCCTTGTGCTCATACCTATAGAGAGTTGCTTTTACAAAAAGGAAAAACATTAACATTTTACTCCAGCCCACTTGACGTTCCCTTTACATCGAAACGATACACTTACTGAGGTTGGTTTGAAAAGAAAGGGGCGCTCCGTTTTGGGTGAGCTTAACAAATCTATGGGACTGGGGACGAGGAGTCAGCAACAGACTTCGTCTAAAGCCCGCATACGCACGGGTTCGCTAAAAATTCAAAGACTGCGCGAAAACGCGCTGGCGTATACCTTTTTGGCTCCATCGCTTATTTTGTTTGCTGTATTTATGTTTTATCCGATGATCAAGTCCGTTTATCTCAGCTTGCATTCTACAGATCCCGCAGGAAACGTTGCAGCATATGTAGGATTAGATAATTTCACTACACTTTTCAGCTCGGGACTGTTTCTGCAAGGGATTAAGGTGACACTCCTGTTTGCACTGTTAACCGTACCAGTAGGTATTTTATTGGCGCTGGTACTGGCTGCACTTACACACAGTAAATTGCGGGGAATGCGTATCTTCCAGTTTGCCTTTTCGCTGCCGATGGTGTTGTCGGTCGGTTCATCTGCGGTCATTTGGAAATTTCTTTTTCATCCGACACTGGGGATGCTCAACTATGTGCTTTCCCTCCTACATATCAATCCGGTTCCGTGGCTGACCAGCCCGGATTGGGCGCTGTTCTCAGTAGCCATAATGACCATCTGGATGAATCTTGGCTTCAATTACATTATCTTATCGAGCGGACTTCAAGGGATTCCAGATGACATGTATGAGAGTGCCAAAATGGACGGGGCTGGACCGCTCGTCACGTTCTGGCGTATCTCCATGCCACTGTTATCACCGACGATCTTTTTTGTGACCGTAGTTTCCATCATTGGAGCCTTCCAGTCTTTTGCTCAAATTAACATTTTGACCAAAGGCGGTCCGGTGAACAGTACGAATGTATTTGTGTATTCCATCTATCAGGAAGCTTTCGTTAATTTCCGGTTCGGAACGGGGAGCGCGCAGGCCATTGTCTTGTTTGCTGTCATTCTGCTGCTCACGATGATTCAGTTCAAATGGGTGGAAAGAAAGGTGCATTACCAATGAAACGACACCTGAATTCTACATTGCTATATGTGCTGCTTACGATTGCAGCTGCTCTCATTTTGTATCCGGTTATATATACGTTTTTTATGGCAGTCATGTCTCCCGAGGAAGCGAGCGCTTACCCACCAAGCTTTTTCCCGCATTCTTTTCATATGGCCAATTTTACTGAAGTGTTTGAAATCGTTCCGATTGCAGCCTTTATTGGAAATACATTTCTCATTTCGGGTCTTACAATGATTGGGCAACTGATTACAGCGAGCTTGGCGGCCTATGCCTTTGCCAAAATGGAATTCAAGGGAAAAAACTTCATTTTCAGCATGTTTGTTGCGACAATGATGATCCCTTGGGAAGTGACCATTATTCCAAACTACCTGACGGTACGGAGCTGGAATTGGCTTGATACATATCAAGGGTTGACGGTTCCTTTTCTGGCGACGGCATTCGGGACATTCCTGTTAAGGCAATTTTTTCTCCAGCTTCCCAAGGAACTGTTCGAGGCGGCTCGTATGGATGGGTGCGGACATATCCGTTACTTTCTGTTCCATGTGCTTCCGTTATCGCGCCCTGCGCTCGGAACACTGGCTGTGTATTCGTTCCTGAATATGTACAATTCGTACCTCTGGCCTTTACTAATCACCAATAGCGAGAATATGCGCACGGTACAGATCGGTATATCCATGCTCGAATTTCAGGAATCGACTTCATGGAATCTGGTATTTGCGGGTACGGCTCTTGTCATTTTACCGTCTCTGCTCCTGCTGATCTTTGGACTAAAACAGTTGGTTCGTGGAATGGCGGCGGGTGCACTTAAAGGCTGACCACATATGTCAAAAGAAAGCAACACCTGCGCAAGCAGCCCATATACAGAGCTTCAACACACAAGAATATCGCAAGAGAATGCCAATTCAAGAATCATTTAATCAAAGGGAGAGAAGAGAGATTATGAGATTTTTTTGTCTGAAAAGTGCATTGACCCTGCTTATTCTGACTGCCATGGTGGTTGCAGCAGGTTGTAGCAATAATACTGCTGCAGAGAAGCCGAGTAATGGTAGTGATGGAGCAGCAGCGGCTTCCCCAGTGAAGCTGACTTGGTGGCATTCGATGTCCGGTAACGGTGAAAAAGCAATCAAGCAGATCGCCGCTGATTTTAACGCCAGTCATAAGGACATTCAGGTAGAGCCGGTATATCAAGGCAAATATGATGACAGCTTGAACAAGCTGAAAGCGTCGCTTGGTTCCGACAGCGGACCGGACATCATTCAGGTATATGAAATCGGTAGTAAATTCATGATCGACTCCAAAATGATCACACCCGTACAACAATTTATTGATGCAGACAAGTTCGATCTGTCACAGCTAGAGCCGAATATTACACGATACTATACGATTGATGGTAAACTGAACGCGATGCCGTTCAATACGTCAAACCCGATTTTATATTACAACAAGGATGCATTCAAAGCCGCAGGAATTGATCCAGCTAATCCTCCGAAAACGTATGATGAGTTCGAAAAGGCTGCTAAAGCCTTGAGCAAGGATGGTAAATCCGGTGCTTCCATTGCCATCTACGGCTGGTTTATGGAACAACTGTTTGCCAATCAGAACGCAGATTATGTGAATAATGGCAATGGTCGTGATCAAGCGGCAACGGAATCCATGCTGAATTCGGATGCAGGTGTAAAAACCCTAACGTGGTGGAAGAAAATGATCGATGAAAAGGTTGTATCCAATCTGGGACGTAACTCGGACGATACGGCAAAGGCTTTTTCCGCAGGACAAATTGCAATGACGCTGGATTCCACCGCTTCGCTGCGTAATATTGTGGAGCAGGTTGGCGATAAATTTGAAGTAGGCACAGGATTCCTGCCAAGAGCCAATGAAGCTAAAGAAGGCGGCGTGGTTGTAGGCGGCGCAAGCTTGTACATCATGAACAACAAGCCCGAAGCCCAGCAGAAGGCAGCATGGGAGTTCATTAAATTCGTCGCTTCCCCAGCTGTACAGGCACAATGGAGTGTGAATACCGGGTACTTCCCGATCACGAAAGCGGCCTATGACGAAAAGGTACTTAAAGACAATATGGTAAAATATCCGCAATTCCAGACGGCGGTTGACCAATTGCATGCATCGGCACAATCCACCGCTACACAGGGCGCAGTGATGGGCGTATTCCCAGAAGCGCGTCAAATCGTCGAAGGTGCAATCGAGGCTGTGCTGAGTGGCCAGCAACAGCCCAAACAGGCATTGGATCAAGCTACCCAAGAAATCACAGGCAAAATTGCGCAATATAATCAAACCGTGAAAAAATAGTCGGCCTTCCCTTAAAATCAGATGATAATCCGTAGAATGCGCCTCCTTATCATCCGATTTTATGACATAGCGGATCGAATGAGTGACCCCCTCACTTATTCGATCCGTTTTTGCATTTTCACTTTTAGAATAAGCGTTTAGACGAATTGTCTAAAATGAAATATTTTCATTTTTCCTATTGCTGGATAACTAAAAATGGGCTTATAATAAATACATAATTTTTGTACTGGACGGTCAGTTCAAAAAAGGAGGAAGCATGAAACAACAGACAAAGGAAATTATTTTTAACGGCGCACTCAAAGCTTTTTCTGAACGAGGATTTAATGAAACAAATATGGAGGAAATTGCCAAAGTTTGTGGCATAGCCAAAGGAACCCTGTATTACAATTTTAAAAACAAGCAAGAATTGTACATTTACATTTTGAAGATGGGGATGGAGCGTTTTGTCCGGGATATCCATGAAGCAATGGCTCATACGCCTAAAGATCAGGTGGAGCTTAGGATTCGAAAGCTAATCCAAGTACATATTGAGTTTATTGTGAGAGAACCGGACTTTTGCCGTCTATTGGTCAGTAAGGGCTGGGTTTCGCAAGAGCAGCATTTTAATATTAGGCAGGTGCTGGCTGACTATTTTGATTTTATGGAGGCAGAGATCGATTCCGGCAAGTTTCATGGGAAAATTTCAAGTAAGCTGGATGCCAAAACAACAGCCAATTGCTTATTTGGGATTTACATTTTTGCACCAATGAGGTCAATGGTTTGGGGCGAAACGATGAATCTGCAAGAGGCTCGTGAAAGCATTGAAGTTTTTGTGTGTAATGCATTGGGCATGCAACATTAATATACAGATGGAGTGATGAAAACATGAAAGCTAAAAAATATACGATTTATGTCGTACTTATTATTTTAATCGCGGTTGGGATATATGCCTTAACTGCTCTTCCACGGGGTGGAAGCAGCTTGTCTGCGGATCAGTCTTCTTCCATTCCTACGGCTTATGTGGAGTCGGATACCCTCAATGCCAGCTTTAAAATGGCAGGACGGATTGACCAGATGCTCGTCAAAGAAGGCGATCAGGTGAAAAAAGGGCAGGTGTTAGCCCATCTGGAAAGTCGCGAGTTGGAAGATAAGGTGAAGCAGGCACAGGCGGCATTGCTGGCAGCCAAGAGTAATGTATCCAAAGCAAAAGCTGGAGTGTTGCAGGCTCAAGCAGGCGTAGGCCAGGCACAGGCTACTGTGAGTGCTGCTCAGGCCAAGAAAAGCCAAGGCACGACATCGGTCAGTGTGACCGCAGAGGCTTCCTCCAGCCAGATTGAACAGGCCAAAGCGGCTGCGAACGCTGCCAAGGCAAAACTGGATGCCCTCAAGAGCGGGGCAAGACCACAGGAGCTTGAGCAATTGCAAGTATCTGTGAAGGTAGCCAAGGAAACGCTGGACCTGACCGTTAAAAATCTGGAGCGTGCCAAAAAGCTTCAAGAAGCCGGTGCAGCAACCCAGGCATCTTTGGATCAAGCGACATTGGAACATCAACAGGCAGTGGCCAAGTATAATGCAGAGTCGCAAAAATTGGATATGGCACGGGAGGGAAGCCGCAAGGAGGAAATTACGGCGGCTGAAGCTCAATACCGCCAAGCCTTGGCTGCGGTGAAGGAAGCACAGGCAGGAGCGGGCAAAGTTGCTCTGCAACAGGAAGATGTCAAAGCTGCTCAGGCTTCGGTAGAACAAGCGCAATCTGCGGTGAAGGCGGCGCAATCCACAGTTGAGCAGGCTCAATCTGCGGTTGCAGGTGCCAATGCTCAGGTAGCCCAAGCGGAAGCCGCACTTCAAGAGGCTCAGACCTATTTGAGCTATACTACGCTGCGTGCGTCCGAGGATGGAATCGTAAAATCCAAGTCGCTTAGCTTAGGTGAAATGGCTAGCGCAGGGTTCCCGGTCTATACCATTGAAACTTTGACACAACGTTGGGCTAAATTCTATGTACCTGAAACGTCTCTGAATGGCCTTCAAGCAGGGGATACTGTCCAAATTAAATTGCTGTCTGGCGGTAAGGAGCTGAAGGGTAAAGTCATTCTGTTAGAATCGGCTGCTGACTTTGCCATTCAAAAACCGAGCCAAAGCTCCGGTGACAAGGATGTCCGTTCCTTCGGTGTTAAAGTAGCATTGCCGGACCTTGCTGCTTCGGTTCCAACAGGCTCCACGGTCCTGTTTACAGGCAAAGGGGCGCAGTAATATGCAGGATTCACAGGAAAGACTTCGTATCCGCGATGTGTTTCGCGAGGAATGGCTGAGCATCTTCCGGGACCGCCGCTTTATGGCTATTCTGCTGATTACGCCGATTGTGTATACGATACTATTCGGCTTCCTGTATTCACATCAGCGGATTACCGAGATGCCTGTCACCGTGTACGACGGAGATAATTCGCAGCTCAGTCGCCAGATCATTCAGGCGTTTGATTCGACCGATTCATTTTCCGTTACACGGCAAGCAAACAATCAGGATGATGTAGTCCGTCAAGTAGAGGCTGGAGAAGCTAAGGTCGGAATCGTCATTCCCGACAACTTTACCACTCGGCTTAAGCATGGGGAGAATCCACCCGTGCTCACGCTGATTGACGGCAGTAATATGATGTATTCCAATAGTGCCAGTCGGATTGCGAATCAGGTTATTAGTAGCGTGAGTGCCGGAGTATCAGTCAATTCCATGAAACAAAAGGGAATGAACGCCGATCAGGCCGCGTCGACGCTGACTACCATCCCGTTCCGATCCAGAGTGCTATTTAACCCAGTATATGATTATAAGCTTTTCATGCCGTTGGGGGTTATTTCTGCGGCTCTCCAGCAGTGTTTGCTGCTAGGTATTGCGTTGTCTTGCACGCGTGATAAGGAAGCAGGGACTTGGGGAAGATTTGGCGCATGGAGAAATACCCCTTGGCGTTTGGCTATTGCCAAACTGGCACCGTATTATGCAGCGGGAGCTTTCAATGTGCTGACTGTATTCAGTATCAGCGCTTTATGCTTCGATATTCCGTTCAGGGGACAGGTACTGCCGTTGATTTTAGTGTCGCTGGTTTTTAACTTTGCCTTGTGCGGATTAGGCTTCCTGTTCAGTCTCTTTTCCAAAACCAGAGTAGATGCGACCCAAACTCTGATGCTGATTGCTGTTCCTTCCTTTATGCTGTCAGGCTATACATGGCCATTAGAGGCAATGCCCGGCTTCTTGCGGGGGCTTGCTGAGATATTGCCACTGACGTATTACCTGGATGCTGTACGGAACATCACGCTCAAAGGACTGGATATCACATACATTTTCAAAGATATGATTGCTCTAGGCGTCATTGGTTGTGTAAGTCTGCTGGTGTCTTTCGCGATCTATCCGTTATTCTTTAGACAGCACCAGACGACAGAGCAGCATGCCGAAGTGTCCGCTCAAGAAGGATTCACGCTAAAAGGCTGAGAGCAACTCTAAATATTGGATATCACAAAAAGGCAGATCAGGAGTAAACCCTGATCTGCCTTTTGCTTGTTCGTATGGTTTAAAAGCAGAAAAAATATTATTGCGGCGGCTGAAGATCCTCGATAGAATCAATCGGCACATAGGATGGAACGACAAGCCCGGACATAACGCCAGTCATGCTGGTTCCGATGTCATCCACCTTATCCTTGTATTGAGCCCAATAATCAGCATGCGTCAATGGAAGCCAAGCGGCTGCGGTAGCATCTACACTTCCGCCAGCTACGCCAGTCCACATCGGGCCGATTTCCACTTGCAGAGCTGTTACTTTATAGCCCAATTTTTGTTCCAATACATATTTCAATACGTTCGTACTGGCAATTTCAGAATCCCAAGCAGCGTAGCTTAGCTTCAAAGGATCGCCGTTGACGGGCTGCAGACCCTTGATCCATTCCTGAACCTTGTCAGGATGTTTATCAGCCCAATTCTTGGCAGCCTGCTGTGGGGCAGTACCGTCCTGAATCGCGATCATCACTTCACCCATATCTTCAGCAGTCCACTTAAATCGGCTTAGAAATTCATAAGCCACAGGAGCATCCTGCTTCAAACCTTTGCGGGCGATTGTATGAATTTCTTCCTTATCACCGTACGCTTTTTTAGGATCTTTCAAGTATTTCAAATCATATTTGTTAAACATCCAGTGAGGTGTCCAACCTGTTACGACGATAGGCTGCTTGGCTTTGATAGCTTTATCCAGTGTAGCAGTCATAGCAGCTCCAGAGCTTTCAAGCAGCTTCCAGTCGGATAAGCCATAGTCATTCATAGCTTTAGCGGTCAGCTTCATTAGTCCGGCGCCAGGGTCGGTACCGACAATGCGGTAGCCGACCTCTTTGCCAAAGTCCCCAGTTGTGGCGGAAGCCGGAGCCGCTTCGGCTCCGTTATCCTGCAAATCAGTAATCGATTTAACATCCATGTAAGCTGGAACGACCAATCCGGTTTTAACACCGCTCATATTAGCCCCAAGATCGTCGAGCTTATCCTTGTATTTAGCCCAGTAATCCGCATGTGTTAGCGGCAGCCATGCAGCCGGTGAAGCATCTACATCACCACTAGCGACACCCGTCCACATAGGACCTGCTTCCACTTGCAGTGCGGTTACTTTGTAACCCAGTTTGTTCTCCAAAATATAACTTAGCAAATTCGTGCTGGCAATTTCAGAATCCCAAGCCACATAACTTAGCTTGAAGGTGTCACCATTGACAGGTTGCAGTCCTTGAGTCCATTCCTGAACCTTGTCGGCATGTTTCTCCGCCCAATCCTTGGCAGCTTGCTCAGGACTGGTTCCGGCTTGAATGGCGACCATCATTTCACCCATATCTTCTGGTGTCCATTTGAAACGTTTTAGAAACTCATAAGCGATAGGAGCATCCTGCTGCAAGCCTTTACGGGCAATCGTATGAATCCCCTCGGCTTCACCATAAGACTTCTTAGGGTCTTCCAAATATTTGAGATCATACTTGTTGAACATCCAGTGAGGAGTCCAACCTGTAATAATGATCGGTTTTTTCGCTTTAATGGCTTTGTCCAGTGTGGCCGTCATAGCTGCACCGGAACCTTCAACCAGCTTCCAATCAGACAAATTGTAGTCTTGAATTGCTTTGGCAGTCGATTTCATAATGCCTGCCCCGGCATCAATACCGATAATTTTGTAACCGACTTCTTCGCCAACCGGGTTGGCAGCAGCGTTACCTTTGCCAGATGCGGAATGATCTGTACCCACAAAATATTGGGATGCACCAGCGATCAAAATGACAGCTGTAACTGCAGAAGTAATCCATACTTTTTGCTTGCTGGATACGCGGCTTTTGCCTTTTTGCGTAGGTTTAAACAGGTTTTGCGTAAAACGGTCAAGCACAATAGCCAGAACGACAACAGCTAAGCCGGCTTCAAAACCTTTACCTATTTGCAGCTGTGTCACAGCACGGTACACAACAGCACCGATGCCTTCCGCACCGATCATGGAAGCAATGACAACCATAGACAGTGACAGCATAATCGTCTGGTTAATACCAGCCATTAAGGTAGGCAATGCAAGTGGAAGCTGAACTTTGAACAGCTTTTGCGCAGATGTTGAACCAAAAGCGTCTGATGCTTCGATCAGCTCACCTGATACTTGCATAATTCCCAAGTTGGTCATGCGAATGGTTGGGGGGATAGCAAAGATAACAGATGCGATAACACCCGGCACAACACCCAGGCTGAAAAAGGTAACCGCTGGGAGTAAGTACACGAACGCAGGCATCGTCTGCATAAAATCAAGTAAAGGCGTGATAATGCGTGATGCCGATTTACTGTATGCACACCAGATCCCGATGGGAATCCCGATAACAATGGATACGAGCGCAGACGTGATGACCAGTCCGAGCGTATTCATTGTTTCACTCCAATAACCAAGATTATCAATCAGCAGGAAGCCGATGACAGTAAATAGCGTAAGCTGAACCCGCCCGATCATAAAGGCGATAATCCCGATGATCACGATGAACACCAGAGGGTGTGGAAGCATGAACAGGCCTGAGAAAAAGCCTACTACAGCTTCTATAATGGAAGAAATAACATTAAACAATCCAGCCAGATGAATACCCATCCAGTCGACAATGGCTTGAATCCACTCAGCGATTGGCAGTTTCGGTATCATGGGCATTCACCTCCTTCGTAGTAGTAACATCTCCACCAAGTGCGCCGAGCAATGCTCCGCGGACGATAACGCCTAGCAGCTTCTGCTTATCATCGACCACAGCTAGCGGCACTTTGGACGAGCTTGTAATTTCAAACAAATCATTAATGACAGTTTCGGCAGCAACCTGCGGTCCGTCCGTGATCAAAATATCTTCAATCTTCAAATTATTGCGCAGTGCATGAACAGCATCCTCGGCGTTAATAACACCCAGTAGCTTTTTGGTGCGGTCAATGACGAACAAATTGGAAATCCCACGCTCTCGCATCAATTCCAGAGCCACACGCGGACCACGATCCATGGTGATGGTTTCTGGACGAAGCATGACATGAGCAGCCGTCAATACCTTGGACAGATCCACATCCTCGACGAAGCGGGCTACGTAAGAGTTAGCCGGTTGGATCATAATTTCTTCCGGTGTACCGATTTGTACGACCGCACCGTCTCGCATCAATGCAATCCGGTCACCAATCCGCAACGCTTCATCCAGATCATGGGTGATAAACACAATGGTTTTCTTCATTTTATCCTGAAGCTCCAACAGCTCATCCTGCATGTCACGGCGAATGAGCGGGTCCAATGCACTGAACGCTTCATCCATCAGGAGCACTTCAGGGTCATTAGCCAGCGCCCGTGCCAGACCGACACGCTGCTGCATACCGCCACTCAATTCATCGGGCATTTTATCGCCCCAGTTTTTAAGACCAACCAGTTCCAGCGCTTGTTGCGCTTTTTCCTGACGCTGTGCTTTTTCTACCTTTTGAATTTCAAGACCATATTCTACATTTTCTAATACAGTCCGATGTGGGAACAGAGCGAATTTTTGAAAAACCATGCTGATGGTTTTACGACGAACTTCGCGAAGTTGTTCTTTGTTCATCTTACGGAGATCTTTGCCGTGGACCAGAATTTCACCGGAGGTAGGCTCAATCAAGCGATTTAGCATTCGCACCAAAGTGGACTTGCCACTGCCCGATAGCCCCATAATTACGAAAATTTCACCTTGCTTAATTTCCATGTTGGCCTTATTGACACCAACAGTAATCTGTTTTTCTTTGGCCAACTTTTCCTTGCCCCAGCCTTGCTCCAGGAGCGGAACACCTTGCTCTGCGTGAGGACCAAAGAGTTTGCTGACATTTTTGACTTCCAAAATCGTCATACATACACCTCTTCTTTCTATACTTTGCTTGGTATTAACCCCATGTTGCATTAAGGATTGAGTATAAAAATCATAATTCTGAACATCCTGAACGGTTAATGACAAAATTAATTGTAACAGAAGCATTGCTTACATTTCAAACAAAAAAACTGTTCATAAAGTACGTACAGAAAAAACTGTACAAAGTTTCCTTAGATATGCTCCTTCGTTCTATAGAATGCTCAAACATTCGGAACTTTACAACCGATAGTGCTTTTTTTAAAATAGACAATGAAATATAACCATAAGAAAAAGATTTATGTATATCCATAATTTAAAAAGTTTACTATCATTAGCAATTTTGCGAATTATGATTTTGAACGACCCATGCTGTTGTAATATAGACAGAAGCTTTGCTTTTGAAACATTTCATTTATTGTTGAAAGATTTCATATATTGCGTCAAAGCTAATCTTTTACGGGTAAATCGTTCATACTAGGTTGTGCAAAATGCTCTAAAATTAGGAGGTTGCAAGCATGAGCTTGTACCAGTTAGGTGATGAGCAGCAGGCTTCGCTGCAAAAAATTCGCAAACGTGTCATAGAAGCTATAGGTAAAAACATGGACCTGTATGGGATTACTTTGTCTGCGGGGCATTTATACGGTTTGCTTTTTTTTGCGGATAAACCAATGACGCTGGACGAGATGGGCCGTGAAATGGAAATGAGCAAAACGAGCATGAGTACAGGAGTTCGCACATTATTGGATCTGAAAATGGTAAATAAGGTATGGAGCAAAGGCTCACGCAAGGATTTGTATGAAGTTGAATATGACTGGCATCAAACATTTACTGACTTCTTCGCTATTAAATGGAGAAAAGCGGTAGAAACAAATTTACTGGTACTGCGCAAAGCCATTGATGAGCTGGACAAATTGATGAATCAGGGTGAAGAGTACGAGGAATTTAAGGCGATTCTTCAGCAAGATCGTTTGAAGATGAAGCAGGCCGTCGCTTATTACAAGTGGCTAGACCGACTAATTGACTCTATGGAAAGCGAAGAAATTTACAAGCTGATTCCAAAAGAAGAAGTTCGGGATTAATCGCTATTTCCCTATCTTGTTTATAAAAATGCCGGAGCGCAAAAGTGCTTCCGGTATTTTTTGGTTTGGCCGTGTGCAAAGGGTATAATAGAGATATGTAAAGATTGATATTATACCGTTGTGTTGAACTTACGAAATAAAGGGGGCTTCATGATGGAGAGTATTATAGTACATACTCGTCTAGGTCAATTGCGTGGGGAATCAGGAAATGGATATCATGTATGGAAAGGTATCCCATATGCACAGCCTCCTATTGGAAAACTACGTTTTCACGCGCCCCAGTCTTTGGAGTCTTGGGAGGGTGTGCGGGCTGCGACGAGTTTTGGGCCAATCTGTCCGCAACCTATGCCATCCGCTGAAAGTATGACTGGAAATCTGGTGGAACCGCCTAAGCAGTCAGAGGATTGCTTATACCTGAACGTTTGGACACCTGCTTCGAAGACTCCTGAGAAGGGACGTCCAGTGATGGTGTGGATTCATGGCGGTGCCTTTGTCACGGGGTCCGGGATTATACCTTTATATGACGGGGAACGCATGGCGAAGAATGGCGATGTTGTGGTTGTTACGATCAATTATCGATTGGGGCCGTTAGGGTTTTTGCATCTGACTCCAAAGGGAGATGGCCTGACCTCTAATGCGGGACTACTGGATCAGATCGCTGCGCTGGAATGGGTTAGGGATCACATCTCTGCCTTTGGTGGCAATCCGGACGAAGTGACGGTGTTCGGTGAATCAGCAGGCGCGATGAGTATTGCCGCTTTATTGGCGATGCCAGCAGCTAAAGGACTGTTCCAGCGTGCGATTTTGCAGAGCGGTGCGTCGCAGGTATTGCCAACTTCACAGGCCGAGCAAGTGACGGCTGTGTATCTACAGCAGCTGGGTGTGGACACTCAGCATCCAGAGAGGTTGTTTAGCCTGCCGACAGATGCGCTGATGCTAGCGATGGCGAAGACGCATGAAGTCATCGGACCAGGGATGGCGATGATCTATCAACCCGTTGTGGACGGTGTGACCTTGCCAGATGTACCCCTGTCTGCAATCGCGCAAGGTTCAGCAAAGCAGGTTTCCGTTTTGATTGGAACGAACTTGCATGAGGGGGGCTATTTCATCCGAAAAGAATCCCATCTAATGAACAAGTCGACAGCGAGACAGGCATTGGAAATGATGACGGGCATGTCAGACATCGGCGACCTGATAGAACCTTTTCCGGTTACGATTGAGGGACAGGCGCAAATGTTGACCGATCTATTTTTTTGGCGTCCTGCGTTGGCTCTTGCTGTTGCACAGTCGGCGCATGCGCCTGTATGGATGTATCGTTTTGATTGGACATTGCCGGGGCATCCTACCTTTGGACAAGCGGTTCACGGTGCAGAGATTGCGTTTGTTTTCGATAATCTGGAGCTGCTAGATAAGCTTGGATTAGAGATTCAACCTTCGATGCAGAAGCTGGCTCAAGATATGCAGCAGGCATGGGTTGCTTTTGCACGTGATGGGAAGCCAGTGCTGTCCGAGGGGGCTTGGCCGATGTACGACAGAGAAGAGCGGACTACAGCTATTTTCCATCAGAATATTAAGGTGGAGCACGACCCTGAAGGAGATAGACGCCGTCATTTAACCGGTCAGATGACCCTATAAGTAACAAGAGAGAGAGCATATCAAGAACTCAAATGTAAAAAGCCTTCGCCCGTAATTTGTATACGGACGAAGGCTTTTGTTAGTAGTAAGTTAAATCTTAAATCGCTTAACCAGCTGTTGCAAATCCTGCGCCATGTTGGACAACTCCTGTGACGAAGAGGCAATTTCCTCCATAGCTGCCATTTGTTCCTGAGCAGCAGCAGATGTTGTCTGCGAGCTGTCCGCCGAATTGCGAGACAGGCTTGCCAAATGGGTAACAGTGGCGGAGACTTCCTCTGTACTGGCTGAGATTTGTTCAGCAGCAGCGGACACACTTTGAATTTGTTCCACGATATGAGAAGTAGAGCGCTCAATATTCGTAAATGCACCTTCTGCATCTTGGCTAATACGCATACCTTCACCTACCTGGTTACGAACATTACCGTTCATGGTAGCGGTAGAGCGTTGAATCAAATCGAGCATCTGAGTAATAATCTGACTGATGGAATCCGCGCTTTCCTTGGATTGCTCAGACAGCTTGCGTACCTCTATAGCGACTACGGCAAATCCACGCCCGGCTTCGCCAGCTCTGGAAGCTTCAATAGACGCGTTCAGAGACAACAAATTGGTTTGCTTGGCAATGGCGGCAATAGCCGTATTCATCTGCTTCGCATCGTCCGAGAGCTGGGATAGCTCATCCATTAAGCTAGCCGTTTGGCTGACAGCCTCCAGAATACGGTCCATTTGGGTCCGTACACTACTGATCATTTGGCTGCCTTGAGCCACATCATGCTCGGTTTGTCCTGCTGAATCCACGATGGAGCTTGCCGATTCGGCAATGGTGCTGACACCCTTCGCCATTTCTTCAACGGCATTAGCGGTCTGCTCGGATGCCTCGGCGCTGGTGGCTGCATTTTCCGCGGATTCCATAACCGTTTCCGCTACATGTTGTACGGACTCCGTCGTTTGCTCTGTGCTTTCCTTGATTATCAGGGAAGAGGAAGCAAGTCGGGAGGAGGTTTGGTTGACCTCTGAGACCATCGTATGCAAGGAATGCGTCATCTGGTCAAAATTCTGTGCCAGTTCGCCGAACTCATCCTTGCTGGATAGATTAACACGTTCGGTCAGATTTCCGTCACGGACGATGCGTGTTCCTGCTTGCAGCTTGCGCAGCGGAATTAAGAATGAGCGGACCATAAGCACAATGATGATCGCCGCGGCAAGTATGGAAATAACAATCACAATCAGGCTTTGTTTCAGAATTGGTTGGGCTGCATCACTATAATCCTCCAGATCCGACAGTGCGACAATGCTCCAACCGGTGAGAGGGTCCTTAAGTGTAAAGGCCAGCATATCTCGATTCATAAATTGAATTTGCGACATGGAAGGATTATCATTTTCGACGGTTGTCGCCACTTCGGGAAGTCCTTCTATGGCGTCAGCCGCTTTTTTGCCTGTCTTGTTGAAAGCTGTTCCAGTCCCAGATACAACTTTATGTTCAGAATCAACAATAATGAGTCCTCCGCGCTCACCAATCTTAACAGACTGCAGACTTTCACTCATTTTGTCCAGGTTCAAAGCCAGGGCAACAGCTCCTTCACCGTCCTCCAGCGTTCCCGATATATTAACGACTAAATTCCCTGTCGTGACGCTGGCAACTGGAACACCGACGAATACTTTACCCTTTTCCAGCATCGCGTTTTTGTACCATTTTCTCTCCCTGGGATCATAATCGGACTCCTGTTTTTTCGGCGAACGTATGTATTGCCCCTTCTCATTGCCGAGAAGCGCTGCATCTAGCTCGGGGTGAGCCTTGACGATAACATCTAACTTTTTCTGAAGGGTCTCTTGGTTGGTACCAATGGAATCAGAATTGATTTCAGTGGTAAGCACGTCCAGGTCTTTCATAATAGGCGCTACATACTGATTGACATTGCTCCGGATCAGATACAGATTCGTGTATACGGAACCGCCCATTTGCTGACTGAGTTGTGTCGTAGCCCCCTGATAAGAAAAGTACCCGATAAGTACGCTCGGAATCAATAACACAGCTAAAAAAGATATTATTAATCTTGTCCTCATTAAATAAAACTGCTTGAGAAACCTGTTCCACCACGGAACTGTTTGTTTTGTTTTAGTCATAGTTCTTGCTCCTCTGTGTCTGATGATCACTACATTGTTTTATTCGACATAAACCGACGAATTTTATAGATGTAATCATTGGGAAACGAGAAATAGTAGCATATTTTAGACACTTTTTTTGAAAAACAGGTCTAAAGAACTATGATTAATATTAATGCGAACACATAAAAAGCCAAATCGGAGATGCAAAAGCATCTTCACAATTTGGCTTGGGTGAGTCATGAAGGGGACATTGAACTGTTAATTTTTTTGCTGACGTGAAATCATAAAGAGCGTAATCCAGATGAGCATAAAACCAGTCAATTGCGCTACAGTAACGATTTGCTGAAATGCGATCCAATTAATCACGACCCCCACCATGGGAAAGCTCAATTCTGCCATCGTAGCATAAGACGCTTTGGTCGTACTTAAGCCTTTGTAATACAGCAATAAGCTAAGAAGACCCGGAAGCAATGCCTGCAATAGCAAGTTGATAATCACAGCTGCGCCTGCCCATGTACCGGCAGGCATATTCCATGGCGCATGCTCTACAGAGGTGAGGACAATCAGCAGAGGGAGCGCCACCATGAAGCGGAGGGAGGTTACCGTTTCATATTTCATTGAACGAAGCAAGTAGCTTCCCATGACTGTCGAACCGCCCCACAGAACCGCTGCACCCAGTGCAAGTAGACTACCGACCTGGGCAAAATCACGAACATGCCCGAAGGGGAGCGACCAACCGAAGGTCAGAAGATACGTCCCGAACAGAGCGACGACAATTAATAATCCAAAATGACGCGGCAGCATTTCCTTCAATATAACGCGGGCCAGAATAATAGCGACCAATGGTTGAAGCTTCTGGAGTAAGAGTACAGCATTCAGATCACCGTTGCTGAGCGCCATGGTAAAAATCACGCTGGCCAGAGCCGAGCCGCCCCACGAGACGAACAAAATAGCGAAAACTTGACGAAGCCGTACCGCTTTGAGTTCCTCACGATGTTTCCACAGCATCGGTGTCAGAGCAAGGAAAAGCAGCATATGCTCCATTAGTACAATTTGTGTTGAAGTAAATGATTTTAGCAAAATAATACGAAACAGCGGATCAGCGCCCCACAAGGCTGCTCCTATTGCGACCAGCCAAAAACCGCTTTTCATGTGGGAGCTATGATCAAAACCTTTGGATGTTAGTACAGTAGAAGATTGACTCATACTCAATTAGCTCCTTGCGAATACAGGACCGGTGGCACAAAAACCCCCGTCTATGGCGAAAGGCCATGCAAGACGGGGGTTGATCAAATAAACTTGCCGCTTTATGCAAGTTAAATGAAGTTACTGCTACTGCAAAACCCATAACGCAGCATTCATCCACTTCGCGGCATGTTGATATTTCGATCTTCTTCCATCCGGACTTTACCGTCGGCTTTGGCATCTCACCAAATCAGTCCGTATCCTGTTGCCAGATACAGAGTCGCGGGCTTAGCTCCATGAGCCATACCGCCGGTTGGGAATCTCACCCTACCCCGAAGATCCTTATTCCGTTTTTTAATTTCTCCTATAGGATATACCTGTTTTAGAATGAAGTCCAGTGAAAAATGTGTGTATATCTAACAATGATTTTCATCTATTTTTCGAAAGCGTTTTACTAAGTTACATACTATGAAGTAATATCCTTATACTCAATGCGTCGAATCGCTGCATAAGCCACAAGCATTCCCAGTATAGAGAAGCCTATTTGCACGGGGGCTATGGAGCTAAGTGTAGCGCCGTTATTATTGGAGAAAAGCAATGCTACAATCAGGATTGAGGTCACAATGGTGGTGGGTACAGAGTATCTTCGCATCCCCATATACAGCGGAACCAGTCCCATAAAGCTGGCAGCAACGGCATTGATCAGCGTCCGTGCTGATTGTTGACCCAGTATCGAAAGAGTAAGGTTATCGGGTACAATCAAGACAAGCTGGTTGAGCAGATGAATAGCAGCCGTAATGATTATTTCCGAAATAATAATAGATAAGAAGGTAAACAGCAGCACAACCAAGAGCTTGGCGATCATCAGCTTCTGACGGTGAATCGGATACATGAACAGGATCGTAATCGATTTGGACTTAAATTCCCCTACGATAAAGCGGCACAGAAGAACAGAGGCAAACACAATAAATGTGGCTCTGACCAGCATGTCCATGAGATCGAGAAGCTGAGTGTACTGTGTAAATTCGGGTATTCCTGTACTTTGGCTGTCCAGCGCGATGATACAGAGCAACCCAAGAATGCATGCATTGGCGATCAGTGCTGAACGGATATAACCCGCCAGATGAAATTTTTTCAGCTCCAATTGCATCAATTTAAGCATGGAGATCACCTCCGTTTAACAGCCGCAAAAAGTAGTCTTCTAGCGTACTGCTTTTCTGATGAATGGAATCCACTTCTATATCATTTAAAATGAGCGTCTTCGTAATTTGTTTCTGCGGTACATTTGAGTCGTAAATACGTATATTCTGTTCATTGAGCACCCTTATATTATTCAGATTCAGATGATGGGAGAGGACGTAGGCCGCCTTTTTACAATCGTTGGTCGTAAATTCGATGTATTCCGTATTGGTTTCTCGCACCTGTTCCATCGACACTTCCTCAATCAGCCTTCCGTGATTAATCACGCCTACCGTATCCGCAATCTGCTCTATTTCCGCTAAAATATGACTGGACACGAGCAGAGTCATCCCATATTCCTTGCATAGCATGTGGAATAGTTGGCGGATTTCCTTGATTCCCACGGGGTCCAAACCATTAATCGGTTCATCCAAAATGAGTAGCTCTGGCTTAGTCGCAATAGCGCGGGCAATCCCGAGACGCTGTTTCATTCCCAGTGAAAAGTCTTTTACCGACTTGTCACCCGCATTCTGCAAGTTTACTAATTCCAGGGCATCTCGGACAGCCTGCTTATTATAGTAGCCCATGTATTCACAATGAAGTTCCAGATTTTGCTGCGCCGTCAGCCTGTCATAAAAAATCGGGTATTCAATAATCGAACCCATCCGTCCGAGCAGATGATACGACTTTGGCGTTAATTTCTCACCGAATAATTCAATTTCACCCGATGTCGGCTTGAGTAAATTCGTAATCATTTTCATCATCGTCGTCTTGCCTGCCCCGTTAGGGCCGAGAAAGCCATAGGTTTCTCCCTTGCGCACATTCATGCTGACTCCCGCTACAATTTCGTTACCCTTCAGGGCTTTGGTCAACTGATGTGTACGTATTACGTAAGTCATGGGTGTTCTCCCTTCGTATACTGCTGATAATTCAAGGATAAAGGGCGAAATGTTCATTTTTCTTTCGTGATTCTTACAAATTTATTAAGTTGAGTATGTTGAGTTCGATTAATAGTTGATTTTCTTCAATGTAAAAGAGAAGACTGTCCGCTCATAAGGTCTACTGGTCAATTGAATTTCTCCGTTCATCGTTTCAACCAGACGTTTGGCAATCGTAAGGCCCAGTCCGCTGCCTTGTACCGCCTTATTGCGGGAGTCCTCCAGTGTGTACATACGTTCAAAAACTTTATCTTGCTCAGATTCCTGTATGCCTTTGCCACGATCCCATACCTCTATACGCACTGTATCCTGCTGTTCTGACAGCGTCAGGCCTAGCGTCCGTCCATCTGCCCCGTAGCGAATGGCGTTCGAGATCAGATTATTCAGCACCCGCCCAATCGCTCCTTCGTTCCCCAAGGCATGAATGGGGTACTCCGGGATCTCAATATGCACAGTAAACCCCTGTGCAGTCAGCAGGTCATAAAACTCTAAAATGCTGCGTCTGCACAGTTCTCCCACTTCCAGTCGTGTCAACGGAATATCCGTATCATTAGCTTCCAGTTTCGCCAAATTAAAAAAGCTTCCGATCAACTCAATCGCTTCGCTTGTCTTTTGATGAATTTTGGATAGCAGCTTTATACGTTCTTCCGGCAAAATAGTCGGATCGCCATCCAGCATCTCGGCATATCCAAGCACAACCGTAAGCGGGGTCTTGAGATCGTGTGAAATGTTCGAAATCATTTTGCGCATAGCAATTTGGCTACGGTTGTAATCTGCAGACACTCTGAGATTCAAGTCCAGCAGTCGATTAATTTCCGTCATGAGTCGTTGCAGTTCAACGTCACCTGTGACATATAGCAGCTTTTCCGCATGATTCACCGTCACTATTCGCTCTAGTAGGGCTCGGATATCCCTTATTTTGCGCTTATTGGCCATACGCTCCCGCCAAAGCCATACTATAACGACTGACATGATGAGACCGACAATCCATTCAGAAATGTTTTCGATGTTCATATCAGCCATTCTCCCATTTGTAGCCAATGCCCCATAGCGTTTTAATGTGGACAGGATGAGAGGGATCTTCTTCAATTTTCTCACGCAGGCGGCGAATATGGACGTTAATCACGTTCTCGTCGCCCATATAATCGTCCTTCCAAATAAATCCGTATAATTGTGCTTTTGTAAATACCCGGTTTGGATTGGCTACAAACAGCTTCAAAATATCGGATTCTTTGGCTGTTAGCTGAATTTCGTTTTCATTGCGTATGACTGTAAAATGATCAAAATCAATGCACAGACTGCCGTAGGTCAAAACTTGTGCTTGCGGCTGTTCCTCCTGCTGTTGCTGACGGGCATATGTAGTAGATCTTCGGATCGCGGACTGAATACGAGCGGTCATTTCCAGCATTGAAAAAGGTTTGGCAATATAATCGTCTGCCCCAAAGCCCAGTCCAAGCGCTTTATCCACGTCGCTGTCCTTGGCTGACATAATCAGAATCGGGACGGCGCTATGGGTACGAATTCGTCGAATCACCTCCATACCGTCCACCTTCGGCATCATCAAATCCACCAGTACCAGATCATAGGTATGACGTTCAAAGGCAAGAAGCCCCTCTTCCCCGTCATAGGCAGTGGTTAGGCTGTATCCTTCCTTAGTGAGTGCTTTAAGTAGCATTTCGGCAATGGATAGATCGTCTTCAATAAGTAAAATATGCTGTGGCATAGGTGTGGAACACCCCTAATTTTTAGATTAAGCTCGTGTGACGAACTGTACCTGAATTATATAGAGCAGTGGAGGGGATTTCCATAAAAAATATCCAAAGAAAAAATGGAAACTCCCTGGATCGTCCCAGGGAGTTACGTAATCAGCTGTGTCTGGCAATATATCTTTCCTCTATTATACTGAAAGAGTTTATAATCCGGTGTTTGGAATACGATGTTATGATATACGTGACATGCTTTATACAAGAAATCAGGTATGTCGAATCACGCTGCGGTACAGGAGCGTCAATAAAGGAGAGCAACGATGTTTGTCATACGAGGAACACAAAAACTGCTGAAGGAATGGGAGACTGAACCACTTCAAGTTGATATTTATCCGCCTTTAAATAGTTGGCATGCCAGCTTATTTTTACTGAATCGAAGAAAAAATATAGTGTTTATGCATGATATATCCCGCTTAAGCATCACGCTGTTTGGGATTAAAAAATCGCAGTACAAAAACTTGCCGACTCTTTTTATACAAGCCTTGAAGGAATTAATGATCAGCGAAGGGTTTGATGAGCAGATCGTGAAGGCATACACACAGGAAGGCGAGCAGATGCTGGCAACTACGACGAATAGACATAGTGTGTTGGTAACCTTAGATGAGATTATATTTATTATGAAGGAACTGGATATGGAGCATGGGTGCGAACTGGAAAAAAACCAGTGGAATAACCGGATTGTTTTCAAAACTGTTGAATACAAGTACCCTGTTGATGTTTTTAAAGAAGTGCTGGAAAAGCATTATAAACTAGAGCGTATTTGAGAAATTTATGATTTTACGAAATGAGTTCCATTTATTCCCTCTGTCCTATATAATCTAATATAGTTCTAAAAGACTATATAAAGAGAGGTAAGGGGTAAATGAAGATTAAATTAAGAAATAAAACTGGAATGATCAAGGAACGCAAAGTAGGTTTTTCATGGACTACGCTCTTTTTCGGTTTTTTCCCTGCGTTGTTTAGAGGGGATTGGAAGTGGGCTGTTATTATTTTTCTGGTATCGATCCTTACGAGTGGGGCGTCCAACTTTGTATTTTGCTTCATTTATAATCGCTTACATATTAATGATCTGCTGTCCCAAGGCTATGGCCCTGCTACTAAGAAATCCCAATCTATCCTGATTTCTAAGGGATTTATTGCTGAAAATTACGCTGCTAACTTTGCAGGTTAATTTGAGAGCTGTTTGTTAAACGAGACGTATCAAAAGGGCATCCACCAAAGTCCATACGGGCGGGGGAGGCTCTTTTTTAATAACTCACATGATAGCAACGCTTGCGATGAAATGAATCATAGCGCAATAAGCGGCACACTTTGGTAAAATAAAACGATACAGGGTTTGACACCATCGGTCAGACTTATAAAACGGGGGGTACATAACGAAAGATGAAGAGGATTATTGATATAGCCAAAGAAGCAGGAATTGAAGAAGAACATCTAGAGACGTATGGAAAATATAAAGCAAAGCTGAACCCGTCCCTGTGGGAGCAGTTAAAGGATCGTCCGAATGGAAAGCTGGTGCTGGTTACGGCGATGAACCCCACGCCAGCGGGAGAAGGCAAAACGCTGACCACCATTGGACTGTCGCAGGCGCTGAATGCGCTGGGGCATAAAACCGTTGCTGCGTTACGTGAGCCGTCCCTTGGCCCTTGCTTCGGCATGAAAGGAGGAGCAACTGGGGGAGGACAAGCCCAGATTGTTCCAGCAGAAGACATTAACCTCCATTTTACAGGTGATATTCACGCGATTTCGGCAGCGCATAATTTGCTGGCAGCGATGATCGATAACCATTTATTTCATGGAAATGCTTTGCGGTTGAAACCCGAGCGGATTGTGTGGAAACGCGCTGTCGATATGAACGACCGGAGTTTACGAAACATTGTAACCGGATTGGGGTCAGGTAATGGAGCAGTGAGAGAAAGTGGTTTTCTGATTACCTCGGCTTCAGAAGTGATGGCCGTATTATGTTTAAGTGAAGATATGGACGATCTTAAAGTGCGATTGGGTCGGATGGTGATTGGTTATAACGAAGATGGCGAAACGGTAACAGCTGAGGAACTACATGCGGTGGAAGGTATGGCTGTGCTGCTTCGGGAAGCATTGAAACCCAATCTGGTGCAGACGTTGGAGGGAACTCCAGTTATTGTGCACGGCGGACCTTTTGCGAATATTGCGCATGGATGCAGTAGTTTGATCGGTACGAAGCTAGCCCTGAAGTTGGGAGAGGTGGTTGTCACGGAGGCTGGGTTCGGGGCTGAGCTGGGGGCAGAAAAGTTTTTTGACATCAAGTGCCGTCAATCCGGTTTGCAGCCAGATGCGGCTCTGTTGGTCGTAACCGCCAAAGCGCTGAAATATAACGGCGGTGTAGCTAAAAATGAGCTGGACGCAGAAAATCTGGAGCAATTGCAACTTGGATTAGCCAACATGAATCGGCATGTACGGAATTTGCAAAAGTTTGGCGTGCCAGTACTGGTAGCGGTCAACCATTTTGTAACAGATAGCGAAGCCGAGCTGGAACTGATTTTCTCGGAATGCCTCAAGCTGGGAGTACCCGTAGAGTTGTCACAGGTGTGGGCACAGGGAAGCCAAGGGGGAGAAAAGCTGGCCCAAAGCCTGCTCAACCTGCTCCAGGAGGACAAAGCCCATTTTGCACCATTGTATGAGCATACCCTTGGTTTGCAAGCGAAGATTAGTGTTATTGCGAAGGAGATTTACGGTGCGGCAGAGGTAGCTTACACTCCTGCGGCCAAACGGGCGTTGGCCGGTATGGAGCAGCTTGGTTTTGGACAACTGCCTGTATGCATGGCCAAAACGCCGTATTCTTTCTCAGATCAACCTTCTCTGCTAGGTGCACCGGAAGGCTTTACCATTCACGTGTCCAGCGTTGCTTTGTCTGCAGGGGCAGGCTTTGTGGTCGTGGAAACAGGCAATACTATGACGATGCCAGGATTGCCCAAATCGCCAGCAGCTGAGCATATGTCGCTGGAGGCAGATGGAAGCATTCAAGGTCTAATGTAGTATCTTTAGAAAATGGCAGCTTCTCAGGATGAAGTACCAAGCAGTTTGGGCAGTGCAGTAAGCAGCTTTTGTCGGGTTATGGCATCGCTCCAGTTCCAGCGTTCAGCTTCTACGAAATATACCCGACCTTGACGTACAGCAGGGAGGCTGCGCCAGAGAGGGCTGCTGATCATGCGTTCCAGCGTACGTTTGGATTCTGGGGCTGTCGGGACAAGCATAAAAATGCGGTCCCCGGCGTAATCAGGCAATTCGTTCGGATCTATTTCCGCGAAGCCGTGTCCCTCGTCGAGCACCTTTTGGATCGGCTCAACGGGCTGAAAGCCCTGGGGGTGGTAGAGGGCCGATGAGAATCCGGACATACCCATGACAAAGAGCCGATCACCATGATCGAAGATGAAGACGGAGGCCGTTTCTCCGGCTGTGATTTGCGTACCGAGCTGCTGCCACATTGCCAGATTACGGGCTTTGAAGGTAGACAACCAGCGTTCGGCCTCCCGCTCCTTACCGAGCCAGGCGCCAAGTGTACGCATCCGTTCCTCCAGCGTGGCGAAGGAGTTGAAGGTGACGGTGGGGGCGATGCTGGCAATGCGCTTATATTCCTGTTCGTCCGAATTGGCGATGATAATTAGATCAGGATCAAGAGCACTGGTCAAGCGGGTATCCAGTGGAAGGCCTACATCGGCGACATTCACAAGACGATGTTTATAGACGCTGTATTCACTGAGTTGCAGACTTCCGCCGATGGCTTTGGCCCCTAATGCCAATAGATCGCCCATCGTTTCTCCATGATAGATGATGCGGCTTGCTCGGCGCGGAATATGAATATGGTGGCCCGTCCAATCCTTGACGCGCACAGAACCGGAGACAGAAAGTGCGTACTTGCCAGGGGGAATCCCGGTCATTTGCCTAAACCGTCGATTAAAATAATATTCGTCAGAGAAACCAACCTGACGGGCTATTTCACGTAAAGGCCGTTTGCAATCCAGCAGCAGCCGCTTGGCATGATTCAAGCGCAGCTCAGTGAGGTAATGCAGCGGCTTTTTGCCTGTAATTTTACGAAACATTTGCGAGTATTGCCATATGGAAACGTTCGCCTGCTCGGCAAGCTGCTTGACGGTAATGGGCTTTTCATAGTTGTTTTCCATATATGAGAGAGTGCCTTCTACCGATGCTGGCAATGCCGGATTAGAGGTATTGTTTTGATCAATATCGGTGTGATCTTCCTGCCACAGCAAAAACAACTCTTGAAACATGATTTGCTGCCGTAATACGGATGTTTGGTTATGCGGCTGTACCGTTTGTTGGGTACTATAAAATAACTCTTCAATCAACTGAATAAGTTTGGAGGAAGAAGAGGAGACGATGTATTCGCGCGGTTCCGGCAGGACAGCTCCATGATATATGGACGGCATGCGCGCTGCGTGTTCAGCCAAGGCCATGTCCGCTTGTGGTTCCGACGTCAAAGCGATGACCTCAAACGTGATTTTGTAGTATTCAGGTACAGTTCCATTCAGGGGAGCGATTTGATAGGATTCACCTGGAGCTAGCCAATACCCATGACCTGTATGGAATAGATACTGCTCTGGGCCAATGTCCACCATCCCTGTCCCACTGATGAACATAAGAAGACAGTGATATGAACTGGGACGTGATAATAATTCATCGGTAGGCTCACCAATCAACGCAATTTCTTTAAAATGAAAAAGCAGTGAGCTGAACGGAGGAGGATATACGGACGACGAAGACTGGTTCACAGTATTGCTCCTTTTATTGAGAATGGTTATCATGTATATATGAGTATACCTCCTTTAGGTTCAACAAAAAAGAAGCCTATCAACAAGTGTCGATAAGCTTCTCCAATTTTATCTGATGAGCTTGGGCAATTCCTTCAGCAGCCATTCTCGAGTGGAAGCATCACTTTCAGTTTTGCCAATATCCTGAGTGTACACACGACCCTGTTTGACAGCAGGGAGCTGGAGCCACAGCTTGCTTTTCATTAACTGTTCGGTGGATTGTTCGGCTTCTGAACTTGGTGTTCTTAGTATGAAAATCCGATCTCCAGCGTATTGTCCGATCACTTCCTGAGATATTTGTACAAATCCTTTGTCTTCATCCAGTGCTTTCTGGATAGGAGGGGTAGGTTTGAAACCATTCTTTTCATACAGTATTTGTGACAGTCCTGTCCGTCCCATTGCGAATAAACGGTCACCTGGATAGTAGGTAAAGACTGAAGCAGTTTCCCCCGCCTTAACACCTTCTGCGTGAAGTTTGGTCCACATCTCCGCTTCCTTTATTTTATATTGGGCAAGCCAATCTTCAGCGTCCTTTTTCTTGTTCACAATGTCTCCGAGATGCAGCAAACGTTCGTCTAACGGGGCAAAGGTATCGAACATAATTGTAGGTGCAATTTTTGTTAACGCTGCGTATTGCTTTTCATCTGTATCGGCGGTAATGATCAGGTCAGGCTGTAGTTCCAAGGCTTTTTCCAAATTAATCGGGAACCCCAGATCAGCCACGTTCTGAACCTGCTTTTCGTAAACCTTGCCTTCAATCATAGAAGTTGATGTACCTACAGCTTGTACGCCTAAAACCAATAAATCCCCATAGTTTTCTCCAAAGTAAACAATGCGCCGAGGAGTCGTGGGAATATTCACTGTATGTCCCTTATAGTCTGTGTATTCACGAGTTGTGGCAGCTTCCGATGTTTTTGTAGATGCTATCGTGTTGCTGTTTGCACTCTGATTGTCAGATGCGCCACATCCCAGCAGCAATGCCCCCATAAGAAAGAATAGGCAGATGAGAGCAGTGTATGGTCGAGTAGATTTTTTGTTGATTGTCGAGCTCTTGTTGGTCATAGTAACCTCCGTATAATAGAATGATTCAGAATTTTGCAAATGAGAATTATTATCATAAAAGCTATGATAAGCGCTGAACCCTCAATACTCAATGGACAAACTTGGTCAATGAATCCGATTTTGTACAAAATAAGTCTCATGTGTTCTTAGCTCATTTCATTCTTCAAATTTTATTGATTTGTCATTTTTTATGGTATAGAATAGCATTTTTATACATTTGAAAGGGGTTTTGAAATGGCATTGTTTATTACATATGTTTTACTAGGTTTCTCTATAGCACTACCTGTAGGTACAATTACGGTTGAAATGACGAAGCAAGGGCTAAAGAATGGATTCATGCATGGTTGGATTGTGGGCCTTGGGGGGATGACCATCGATTTGTTATTAATTACTGGCTTGTATTTTGGTCTGGCCTCAGTCTTGTCATTACCTGTGGTACAAGTGATTATGTGGTTCGTTGGAGCCCTTTTTTTGTGCTACGTGGGGTACGACAGCATTAAAAATGCAGATCATGATATTGCGCTAGAAGGAGAGAAAAAGACGAAATCATTATTTTCTTCCTATAAAAATGGGCTGCTTGTAGCTGTTTCACCAGGAAATTTAGTGTTCTGGGTGAGTGTTTTTGGAACTGTGCTGGCAAGCTCATTTGATCGGTCAAATACAAGTCAATTCTTGATTGTTGGCTTAGGTATTTTGTTTGGTATTCTTATCCATGATTTAGGCTTGATGACCCTCGTAGCCACAACACGGAAAGCCATGAATCGAACCGCTATCAAGTGGGTTACGATCGGTGCAGGCGTGGTTTTGATCGGTTTTTCGATTTATTTTCTGTATGAATTTATGATCACTCTCCAAAAGATTTTATAGCATTACGCAAGGATACGTTCAAGCTTGTCATGCCAGTCTGCATAAATCGAACAAGTCCTTCATAGACATGTACTAATTCATTTAAAACATGTGCTGAAGGGGTTGATGACATGCGCCGGATTTCATGGATGCTCGCCATGGTCATGTGTGTAACGCTGCTGCTGGCCGGGTGCGGCAAGAAGAGCGCGGACGATGTGGTTAAAGATTTGAGTGACGTGGTGAGCGACCTGAACAGCTACCACGGTACAGCTTTGATGACGCTGCATACCGGCGACACGCCGCAGGAATACAAGGTGGATATTTCCTACCGCAAGCCGTCCTATTACCGAATTGCCATGACGAACGAGAAAAAGGATGTTACGCAAATTGTGCTTCGTAATGATGAGGGTGTATTTGTGCTAACACCCAGCCTGAACAAAAGCTTCCGTTTCAAAAGCGACTGGCCAAACAATCAGGGTCAAGTATATTTATATGAAACGTTGGTTCGCAGCATTATCGGCGATGCCTCCCGTCAGTTGGCTACCGACGATAAATCCTATGTGTTTGATGTGGCAGCGAATTACAACAGCCATGCGCTGGTGAGACAAAAGATATGGCTGTCCAAAAATGACTATGCACCCACTCAGGTACAGGTGTCTGATGCGAATGCCAAGGTAGTTGTTGATCTGAAATTCGATCAATTTGTTTTTGATACGAAGTTTGACAAGGACTCTTTTGATATGGAGCGGAATATGGCTTCAGGTAAGACGAGTACAGGTAGCGCAGGGGCGCCATCTTCCGGAGCAGTAGATCCCAGCAGTCAGCTTGATCCTTCCGGTGCGATGGATGGGACGACTGGCGTGACGACTGGCGAACCCGGACAAGAGCAGGGGACCGCAGGGGATGCAGTCCAGCAACCGTCAGGGCAAGCCAAGGTGGACGGTACTGCCACAAACGATACGTCCAAACCGGACAAAGCAGCCAACGCAGCCAACGCAGAGAGGCAGCAACAAACCCCGGGCACATCGGATGCTGCAAACGGAACGTCAGCGGGAACAGATGCGGCAGAAGCTGTGATGGGTGAGTTCGGCTTGATCGAACCGTCCTACACGCCAGCCGGAGTACAGATCAAGGATACGCCGGAGCTGGAGGATAATGGTACACATGCCGTGATGCTACGGTATAGTGGAACATATAATTATACCATTGTGGAGGCACGTCCAAAAGATCGGGCGGTCGCACTGGCCGCAGGCGAACTGGTTGATATTGGAGGAAGCTTCGCCGTGCTGACCGGAAGCGAACAGCAGACGATGACCTGGATGAATGACGGAATCGAGTTCAGAATCACCAGTGCTGACCTGCCTGTGAGCGAAATGATACAAATTGCCGCTTCTATACAGGATCAATCGGGTAAATAAAATTTTATAGACGGATGCAGACGGTCTAGAGTGTAAAAATGCTCTGCTGCCGCCCGTATCCGTCTTTTGTTCATTCGCAGTCTAAGATGTGCATCGCTTGTATATCCTGCTTATTGTAGAGATGGTAGAGGAGGCTGGTAAAGCCCCCCTGCCATTGACAGCCACGTTTTTGAACATTACCATTAACCTTTGGAAGCAAGCACTTTTGCCACACTCCGAATGGTAAAAGGTTATGTTACAGGCTAACAATTGAAGAAGGTGACTGGATTTGCAAGCACAATACAGATCGACCCGGGCCGAAATCAACCTGGATCACCTTGGCGCCAACTATGAAGCTTTTCGCAAGGCATTGCCAGCGGATAAGCTGATACTGGTCTGTGTCAAGGCGAATGCCTACGGACACGGTGCCGTGGAAATTTCAAAGGAATTGGAACGCCTTGGTGCGGATTATTTGAGCGTCGCTTTTCTGGATGAAGCGTTGGAGCTTCGTCATGCGGGGGTTCAGCTACCGATTCTTGTACTCGGCTATACCCCACCGGAAGCTGTACAAACGGCTTGGGAGCATGATATCTCATTGACTGTGTTCAGTGAAGAAGTGCTGGAGGGTATCCGCAGACTGGACTGCCAAGGAAATGAACGCAAGCTGAAGGTGCACATCAAAATAGACAGCGGCATGGGAAGACTGGGTTTGCTGCCTGGAGAAGAGGCTATGGCTTTTGTCCGGCAGGCTCACGAATTAGAGCAGGTGCTGCTGGAAGGCATGTACACCCATTTTGCCCGCGCGGATGAAGAAGACAAAAGCTATACACTGCTACAATATGATCGGTTTCGGGGCGTGGCGGAAGCGCTAAGGGAACAAGGTATCACCATTCCCATTATACATACGGCCAATAGCGCCGCTACCATTGATACCCCTTCTCTTTCCCCCAATATGGTGCGGATTGGTATCAGTATATACGGTCTGTATCCGTCTGATGAGGTTAACCGGCAAGCCATTGAACTGCTGCCTGTATTGTCATTGAAGACGGCGGTGGTTTATACCAAGACGCTTCCTCCCGGCTGGGGAGTTAGCTATGGCACCCGGTATGTGACTTCCAGTGAAGAACGGATCGGTACACTGCCAATCGGCTATGCGGATGGATACTCCCGCATGCTGAGTGGGAAGATCGAAGTATTGATACGCGGTCGCCGCGTCCCGGTACTCGGCACGATTTGCATGGACCAGTGTATGGTATCCTTACAATCTTTCGCAGAAGATGCGGAAGAAATCCAAACCGGCGAAGAGGTTGTTCTCATCGGTCAGCAGTCCGGCGAAACTATCGCGGCGGATGAGCTGGCATCCAAGCTTGGTACGATCCACTATGAGGTGATCTGCATGATCGCAGACAGGGTACCGCGTGTATACACACGAGGTCATGTTCCTGTTATTCGAGTGAACTCGCTTCTTCCAACCCACTGGAATTAATTTCATAACGCAAATTACCGAATAAAAGCAGGAGTTTTCGCAGAACGTCCCGAAATATGTATAAAGGAAAGAAAAGAGCGCTATAACTGTCAAAAGACGCATCAGGCTCCGCTGACACTTGTATTTCGGGGATCAAACGCCTGTACGAAAACGAACTGCGTAGTTTATAATGGAATGCAGCATAGATGATATACGAATATCATATACATTCTTGTATTCCGTTTGAATAAATTACCGGGAATAACGTTATAATGGTACAATGGCGACAAGGTTTTGGGGGTGGAAGAGAAGTTGGCCAATTTGCAGAACACCAAAAGAATAATGATCAGTTTGCCAGATCATCTCTTACAGGAAGTGGACGGGATCGTAGCTATGGAAAATTCCAACCGCAGTGAATTTATCAGGCAGGCCATGAAGCTGTATGTAGGCGAACGTAAAAAACGTTACATTCGTGAAGCTATGCAGCGTGGATACATGGAAATGGCTAAAATTAACTTGACCATGGCATCCGAAGCCTTTCACGCGGAGGAAGATGCAAACAGCACCTTGGGCCGTACAGTTAGCGGGGTGTAATCCATATTGATCGTAAAGCGCGGCGACGTTTTTTTTGCAGACCTTTCACCCGTAGTCGGTTCCGAGCAAGGTGGCGTCAGACCTGTGCTGATCATTCAAAATGATATCGGCAACCGGTTTAGTCCTACCGTGATCGTGGCAGCTATCACCGCTCAGATTCAGAAGGCAAAGCTGCCTACACACGTGGAAATCGACGCGGCGACGCATGGCTTTGATCGTGATTCTGTTGTTCTTCTGGAGCAAATTCGGACGATCGACAAGCAAAGGCTTACCGACAAAATCACCCACTTAGATGAAGAAACTATGCGCAAAGTGAGCGATTCGCTACAAATCAGTCTCGGTTTGATTGATTTTTAGCGTGATGGAACGACGAGTGAAACGGGAAAAGGGCAGCGCTTGGGCGCTGTCCTTTTGCGTGTCTGATGAAAAATGCAGGTAGGGCTTGCTCTAACGGCACCTGCTGGCGCTTTGAATCATTTTTTGTGATAATGAAAGACATGCTGTATGACAAGAGTTGTGAGGAAGAAGGGATAGGTTTGTCTAACGAGGAAACGAAGACGGAAATCCGGCAGGAGCCGAACGAAGCAGAACGCCAAGAGCGGATTGTCAAACAAGTGGCGAGAGAGCTGTCGCTGGCACTCAAGCAAATCCGGACAACGATCAGTTTGTTGGATGAAGGGAATACAATTCCTTTTATCGCGCGTTATCGTAAGGAAATGACAGGAGAGCTGGATGAAAATCAGCTACGTGAAATTGAAGATCGTGTAGTGTATTTGCGTAATCTGGAGGATCGTAAGGTAGAGGTCATCCGCATTATTGATGAGCAGGGCAAGCTGACGGAAGACCTGCAGGCGGCTATCACCTCTGCGGTTAAACTTCAGGAAGTGGAGGATCTGTACCGTCCGTATCGGCAAAAGCGCAAAACCCGCGCCAGTGTAGCAAAGGAACGGGGACTGGAGCCGCTGTCCATCTGGATCTGGAGCCAGCCGAAGCAGGGCGATGCTCTGAAAGAAGCCGAGTCTTATGTAAATGCGGAACTGGGAGTGGACAGCGCCGAGGCGGCCATCCAAGGAGCCTTGGACATTTTAGCTGAAAATATAGCGGATGATGCGGCTATTCGCCAATGGGTACGCCGATATACGCTGGACCATGGTATGCTGACCTCCGAAGCGAAGGACGCAGAGCAAGAATCTGTGTATGAGAACTACTACAGCTATCGTGAACTCGCTAAGAAAATGCCACCTCATCGTATTCTGGCGATTAATCGCGGGGAGCGGGAAGGCATTCTTAAGGTTGGTCTGGAGGTAGTGCCAGATTCCATTTACAATTACGTGGCAGGCCAAGTGATTAAAGGATCGTCTGTCGTGCAAGATCTGCTGCGCAGTGTCATTGAGGATGCGTATAAAAGACTTATCGCGCCGTCTATCGAGCGTGAAGTGCGCGCTGAAATGACGGAGAAGGGCGAGCAGCAGGCGATCTCCATTTTTGCAGGCAACTTGCGCAGCCTGTTGCTACAGGCTCCGATCAAGGGCCGACGTGTGCTCGGTGTCGATCCGGCCTATCGGACAGGCTGCAAGCTGGCGGTTGTCGATGACACCGGCAAGCTGCTCGAAGTGGCTGTGACGTATCCGACACCACCGAACAACAAGAAGCGCGAGGCTGCTGAAAAGTTCAAGCAGCTGATTGCCCAATACGGGATCGAATTGATTGTCATTGGTAACGGAACCGCTTCGCGCGAGACAGAGCAATTCGTAGCGGAAGTCATCGCGGACATTGGTGACAGCAGTCTAGCGTATCTGATCGTCAATGAGGCGGGCGCAAGCGTATACTCTGCCTCCAAGCTGGCACAGGAGGAATTTCCCGATTTGGACGTGGCCGAGCGCAGTGCGGCTTCCATCGCACGTCGTGTGCAGGACCCGCTGGCTGAGTTGGTCAAGATTGAGCCGAAGGCTATTGGTGTAGGCCAATACCAGCATGATGTGTCGCAGAAACATCTGGATGAAAGCTTAAAGGACGTTGTCGAATCAGCCGTTAACCATGTCGGTGTAGATGTGAACACGGCTTCCTCTGCGCTGTTATCCTATGTAGCAGGGATCAATGCGACGATTGCCAAAAACATCGTTAAGTACCGCGAGGAAAACGGTAAATTCAGCAACCGTCGTCAGTTGCAGAAGGTGCCGCGTCTTGGTGCAAAAACCTACGAGCAATCTGTTGGCTTTATCCGTATACCGGGTGGAGAAAATCCGCTGGATCGCACACCGATTCACCCTGAATCCTATGCTGTCGTAGACCGCCTGTTGGCGGAACTGGCCATCAATGCCCACGATCTGGGCACCAAGGCTGCAACGGAAGCACTGAACGTGTCCAACATTGACGAATTGGCCGCGAAGCTGGAAGTCGGCGTGCCGACACTGAAGGATATTCTGGACAGTCTCCAGCGTCCGGGCCGTGACCCGCGTGACGAGCTGCCGTTGCCGGTATTCCGCAAGGATGTGCTGAAGATCGAGGATCTGGCACCGGGTATGGAGCTTCAGGGAACCGTCCGCAATGTCATTGATTTTGGCGCGTTTGTCGATATCGGTATTAAAAGTGACGGGTTGGTTCATATTTCACAGCTGCGCAGTGGCTTCGTAAAGCATCCGATGGATGTCGTATCTGTCGGTGATAACGTAACGGTGTGGGTGTTAAATGTTGATTTGAAAAAAGGCAGGGTTGGTCTGACGATGAAACCTCCTGCAGAGGCGCAATCGCAGGCATAATACTTTAAATAAAACTGTACAACCTTCTTGTGAAGGGTTAACAAAAGCCGGAATCTCCGAACGCATCGGAGATTCCGGCTTTCATTTTGGATGCCTTTAGCTTTTACCCGTTGTTGGCATCGAACTCCACGCCAGGTGCTTTATGATAAAAAAACCAACAATCGTTCAACAGTTTAATTTGGCGCCGGTCCTTTTTGTAAAAGGCCCGCATGAGCTGATTGCTGAGCCATTGAGGCAAGCCGATCTCCTCCTCTGCGTTACATCTGTATGCTTAGCATATGGGGTGGGTACCTAAAGTGTGCTTATGAATTGGGGGTTAGACTTCGGCCGTTATTTTATAATATGCTTGTCAGTAAGGAGCAAAGGAGGAGAGACCGTAAGGATGGAGTCCAAGTCCCTGAGCAATTCAATGAACCATTCAATGAGCCGTTCTATGAGTAATGAAGAGCTTCAAGAATGGGTAGAGCGCATTTCGCTGGAGAGCTTCGGTGTGCCGTTTCGACATCAAGCCACCTTTAATGCACGCCTGTCTTCCACAGGCGGTAGGTATTTTATGAAAAGTCATCATATTGAAATTAATCCACATCAACTCGTAGCTTACGGACGTTCTGAGGTGGAGAAAATTATTAAGCATGAGCTGTGCCATTATCATTTACATTTGCGCGGGATGGGCTATCAGCATCGAGATGCTGACTTCAAAGCATGGTTGGCCCGTGTAGGAGGAAGCAGGCATTGTCAGACTCTGCCGGGAAGAACGGAACGTAAGCCTCAGCCTTATCGTTACAAGCTAGTATGCGTTTCCTGTAAACAGGAGTATATGCGCAAGCGTAAGATGAATCCTCAGCGATATCGCTGTGGGAAATGTGGAGGTAAGCTTCGCCTGTTGCACTTGACGGCACCCCCTGAATCATGGTAAATTAACCATACTGTAAGATAATTTACAGTAATGTTCCCTGATAGCTCAGTTGGTAGAGCACTCGACTGTTAATCGAGTTGTCACAGGTTCAAGTCCTGTTCGGGGAGCCATGGAGAGGTACCCAAGTGGCTATAAGGGGACCCTCTGCTAAGGGGTTAGGCTGCGAAAGCGGTGCGAGGGTTCGAATCCCTCTCTCTCCGTTGGTATTTGAAGCAGAAAAGGACGCTCGTATGCATTGTAATAATGCTTACGAGCGTCCTTTTCGTCTATATCTGCTTTAAGAATAACGGTGGACCGGAAATTGTTTAAATGGAGAGACGAACGTGCTGCGTACGGCATGAAGCGACGTCAGCCTGTCTTGTAAGCAGCCAATGACTTCTATTTCACAGTGTCGGCCTCAACTGTCTTGAGTATGTTCAACAGAGCATGAGCGACGCCATCTTCCGTATTAGTCAGAGTCACTTCGGAGCAGACGGCCTTAATGTCGTCTTTTGCATTGCCCATGGCAATGCCTCTTCCTGCCATTGTCAGCATGGAGATATCGTTGTAACTGTCCCCAATCGCTACAGCTTCCTGCATGGGAATGCTCAGATGATTCGCCAGATAACGCAATGCATTACCTTTAGACGCGTCCTTATGCTCGACTTCAAAGTTACGGTCTGAAGAGATGACCATGTTCAGGCCCTGAAAACTTTGGTAACGCTCACGGCCCCGATCCAATTTGGCTTGATCAAAGGAGAAACAGAGCACGTTATAAATCTCTACATCCAGTGGAATGTCCTCATATGAAGCGATGCGGGTATGTCCGGTCTGTTCATATTGTTTTTCGGCTGCGTGTAATAATGTATCCAGCGAAATATCCGGGTTGGCGCTCAGCAATCGATCCATTTCAACAGCAAGTAGCTGATGTCCGTTTTGTGGAGAATAAATAGCGCGGTCTGTCATGACCTCATAGTAAAAGTCGTTATCGTGCAGCCAGCTCAGCACTTCAAACGTTTCACTGCGGCCCATAGGAGTAGAGGTTAACTGACGACGATGCACATCGTGTACGGTTGCCCCGTTTGCTCCAATGACGGGAGTTATAAGTTCTGCTTCCTCTAGCTTTGTCCAGGCGTCATAAGCGGCTCTACCAGTGGCAATTGTCACCTGAACGCCTTGCTTTTGTGCTTGGCGTATAGCCTCCGCGTTCACTTTGCTTATTTTTCCTTCCTCGTTCAGCAGTGTTCCATCCATATCAATCGCAAACAGTTTCATTTCTCTCCAACTCCTGTCTTTCGATATCTCTGTGATAAATCTTGAGTTCTAGCTAAGCAGTCTCATATTTTATGAGGGGACAACAACTTCAATATCATGATGTTGCAAAATTTCCAGCATTGCTGGTTCTGGCAAGCGATCGGTGATCACGATATTAACTTCAGATAAATCAGCAAAACGATACGGGAAATTAATTCCGAATTTCGAATGGTCCGCAAGGATGATCACCTGATCCGCCTGTTTCATCATCTGATGCTTCAGCATACCGTCTTCTTCATGAATCAGGCTTAGTCCGTGAGATGATATGCCTCCAATCCCGATAAAAGCTTTGTCTACAAAATAGTGAGACAAAGTGGCGATTACGGACGAGCCATATACATACCGGTGCTCTTTTTGCAGGCGGCCTCCCAACAGATGAATGGAGACACCGTCTTTTCCAGATAGTACGTCGGCCTGATTAATTGAATTGGTGATAACCGAACATTCCTGCACATTCAGTCTTTCTGCACACGCCTGTACGGTGGTAGAGGAATCCAATATAATACGATCCCTATCTCGTACCATGTTGGCAGCCAATTGTCCGATCACTTGTTTCTCCTCAGATACAGTAAGCAGTCTTTCGTTATAATTTCCAATTGGATCGTGATGCAGTTTAGGGAGAAGGGCGCCGCCGCGGGTGCGAATAATTTTTTGATGCTCCTCAAGTTTTACCAGGTCTCGACGGGCCGTATCCCGTGAAACATTAAAAATTTCACAAATATCATCCACCGAAATACGCTTGTGAAGCTGTAAGTAATCAACGATTTTTAACATTCGTTCTTCCTGATACATAGAAAGCTCCTCTGATATATAATGATTTCGGTATCTCGTAAGTGATTATAAGTAAATGTAAGTGATATTGCAATCATTTATCATGATTTTTCAGGGATTAAATGATTCTAGATAAGTTAATGTAAGTGGACATGCATTTTGTAATGATAAAAACTGCTTTTTTTAAAATTTCAAAAATAAGTATTGCCATTTGTTATTCTATTTGATATACTCTTTCTTGTCGCCAAGTTGGCGCATAATAATAAGGCCCGTTGGTCAAGGGGTTAAGACACCTCCCTTTCACGGAGGTAACAGGGGTTCGAATCCCCTACGGGTCATTGTTGTCTTTATAGACTACATGTTGCATGCTTAAGGGAAATTCCTGAGGTCTGGTCTAATGGCGGACAGCTTGGATGAACAGCATGAGCCATTAGCTCAGTTGGTAGAGCACCTGACTTTTAATCAGGGTGTCGAAGGTTCGAGTCCTTCATGGCTCACCATTTATATTTTGTTATGCGGTCGTGGTGGAATGGCAGACACGCTATCTTGAGGGGGTAGTGAGCGTACGCTCGTGGAGGTTCGAGTCCTCTCGACCGCATCAATGGAATGAACGGAAAAGTCTCTCGCGGTAGAGGCTTTTTTTATTTGTGTAATGATGTAATAAAGTAATGATTATGATGAAATAATGATTCCATAGTATAATATAACGCCATAATGTTATAGAATGATAAGTATAAACTTATGAAGTGACGGTGAAAAATATGGACACTCAACTGTTAGGAAATATATCAGAAAATATTTTGGGCTTGTTTCCGATTGTGAAGAAGAAATTTTTCACCTACGGTCCGCTCGATTTCCCATTACACTTGTCGCCTAATAACTTTCAGGTGCTAATGCTCCTGCGTGAAGTACGTTCGTCTACGGTATCTGATTTATCCAAACAGCTCAATGTCTCACGTCCGAACATGACTCCTCTTCTGGACAAACTGGTGGAGCATGGGTTGGCTGACCGCCAGTCGTGTGATTCGGATCGCAGAGTCGTGAATGTGGCGATTACACAGGAAGGCGATGCTTTTTGTGAACAGGTATTTCATACCTTCTCCAATAAAATTCAAGAAAGACTGGTGTATCTGCCAGAAGAAGATTTATTGCATCTGAGTGAAACTTTGAATGAATTGAAGCATATTTTACTTAAAATCGACAACTCTGCTACGTGATTGGCGTAAGTGGACTGGCTTAAAGACCGCCCTTTCTTCGGAAAACAGGCGGTTTTTGTTGCGTGTTGTGGTATAATGGAAACCAACATACATAATTCGGTAATTTTAGCATACGTGATCTTTGAAATGGGAACAGAGAACATGATATCGTTATTTGAGAGCCTGCTAGGGAGGAAGGAACTTCTATGCAATCTATTTACCATCGCATCGAGGAACTCATCAAGGAACGGGGAATGACGAAAAAGGCGTTCTGCCAGCAGTTAGGCATTAGTACAGGGAACTTCGGGGATTGGAAAAGAGGAAAAACGACGCCGGGCACGAATAAACTCATTGAAATCGCTTCTTTTTTTGATGCGAGTCTGGACTGGATTATGCTGGGTCGAGATATACAGGGTGAGGTGCTAAAGGAGTCGCAAGACCCTTATTTTTTTGACGCTTCAGGGCAACTGAATTGCCAGGGGGAACCGCTTAGTGAGGCGGAAAGAAATTTTATACTTGAGTATATTGAATTTACCCGCTTTCGTAAAGAGAAAAACCAGCGCAATTCTACTATGGGGTAATGGTTGCTTAGGATTTAATGGGGATTACTAATGAGTAAGGCTGAAAAATGAAAATTATTTCAGAAAAAGTTACTGTTTCGGAGGGGAAACATTTTGGGAGATCAAACTATTTATCAACGGATTGAAGCTTTGATTAAAGATCGGGGAATGACCAAGAAGGCATTTTGTGAAAAGCTTAAAATCAGTTCAGGGAATCTCGGTGATTGGAGAAGGGGGAAAACAACGCCGGGTACCACTCATTTAATTCAGATTTCGGACTTTTTTAATGTATCGCTCGATTGGTTAATGAAAGGGATTAAGCCGGGAGAAGGCGTACTTCAGGAGCAGAAGGCTGCTTATTTTTTTGGAGTGATGGGGCCACTGAATTGCCAGGCAGAAGATCTTGAGACGGAAGAACAGAATTTTATTTTAGAATATGTTGAATTTGCGAAATATCGTAAGCAAAAAAGTGAGAAGGATAAAACAAAGCCGGAATGATTTTTTTGGCTAAAGATTGTCTGGGTTGAAAACCCGTAAACGAACTGGAGGGGTTCGCTTTACGGGTTTATTTGGTTTCTTGGTGATATGGAATGACCTGTATGTAACTGGAATGCTTGTTGGATTTAGAGTGGCGATGCCTCCTTATAATCGTTATCGTCGATGTTCAGAATTGCAGCAACTTGTTTTCTGTACCTTTGTGCTTTGCGGGTGCCGTGAATCAGATTGGACAAGCGTGAAGGCGGAATATTGTGTGTCTCACAAAATGTTTTCTGATCCAGTCGAAGTTCGACAAGCCGTTGTTTGATGGCCCACCCGAAGGAGGTGACAGGCATTTTGTTGTTCAAAAGAAATCGCCCCTTACGGATTCTTACGGAATAATTGGTGTGTTATAATAATCATCAGTAAACATGTTAGAATTAACCATCTGAAACTATGATACACTTTTATACGTGTTTTTACAATCGTAAATACGTTATTTCGTCAAATTAATTACTTAGTTAAGTGCTAGGTGGTTCTGATAATCCGTAAGGGGGCAACATTAATGCATAGTTCAGCAAGCGGTTATCTTTATGCAGGACGGTATTATTATCGCTCATATATGTAAGTTAAAATAATTATAATATTTTTGTTTACAAATAGTTGATGAGAGAGTATAATAAATCTGTTGCCTCAATACATTATGATTTGCGGTCGTGGTGGAATGGCAGACACGCTATCTTGAGGGGGTAGTGGGCGTACGCCCGTGGAGGTTCGAGTCCTCTCGACCGCATTATATGCAAGACCTAGTTAAAAAAGCATCCTGACACGGTTTACGTGAAAGGGTGCTTTTTTTGTTAAGCATTTTCGTTATATTCTTTAGCCACGGAAGCCACGGTTGCAACAGGTCGTTTATTAACTGTGATAATGAAGAATGTCAGTTTTGCTGCAAAAGCTTCTCTATATCTCCCGCCAGTTTATCTGGAGTGGTTTGCGGTGCATAGCGCTTAAACACGTTACCTTCTCTTGTAATTAAGAATTTAGTAAAATTCCATTTGATCGCTTTGGACCCTAATACCCCCGGAGCTGTTTGGGTCAGGTAGCGAAATAAGGGGTGTGCTTGATCGCCATTGACATCTGTCTTGGCGAACATCGGAAAGGTGACACCATAATTGATCTGGCAAAACTCGGAGATCTCCTCACTGGAACCTGGCTCTTGTTTGGCAAACTGGTTGCTGGGAAATCCCAAAATTTCGAGCCCCTGTTCATGATACTGGTCATATAGCTCTTGTAGCGCTTTGTATTGGGGGGTTAACCCACATTTGCTGGCAGTGTTCACGATAAGCAGAACGTTCCCTTCAAATGTGGATAACGGAATTTGTTTCCCTTGCAGGGTTTGCGCATCATATTCATAAACGGTCATAGCATCTCTCCTCATTCAATATTCAGCAATTAAATTTTAGACAATTTAAAGAAGGGTTGCAAGCCTGGAAAAGCTGTATAAAGCCTTCAGGCGCTGTAAAATCGTATTTTGCTCAAAACAGTAAATCGCACCGCAAATGGAGCGAATTAAGGTGTTTCTTCTTATAAAAGCGGGTTCAATCGGTGTTTAGCTGGTACATATAGCTTATTTTCTTCTCTTTTTGCAAAAAAAGGCCAATAACGCTTTACCCTACGCCAATATTGACATGCTTGTCATTTTCAAAAAGGGATGAAAAACAGAGATTAAAGGAGATGTGAGAAGCAAAGTTGCATTGTAAGCGTTATTATTAATCTTTTATGCTCTAAAGCCCGATTTATAACCCTGCAGTTGAGCTTTACAGTCTTCCATGCGCGGGTGTATGATTCAAGACGTAATTTCAAATTAACTTAAATGAAGCAACAACGAAATGTCTATAGCGCTGAATTTTGCAGTTGCAAAAGCGGGGGAACCAATCGAGACTGTACGGCTTCGGAAGCCGTGTGTCTCATGGGGTGAATTTTCCGGTCAAGTGCCAGAAATAGGGCGACTCTCACGTCCGAATCCGACAGCTAACCTCGTAAGCGTACAGGGAGAGGCAACAAACCGCCGTGTGCAGCCATGGTTTATTTTATCATGGATATGTCAGAAGCCGGAGGAAAGCCTTTTTCCTTCGGCTTCTTTTTGTTGTCTTTTTATACCGGGAGAGGAGCTACTGATGGAAGGTCGGTTAATTATTGTCACTGCACCGAATGAAGCGGGCAGAAGTTTTGTGAAATTGCTTATTTTCAAAAAATTGGCGTTTGCAGTTCTCACGAATAGCGCCCAGGAGGAACGACAGCTCAAAAAAATGGGTGTGGAGCACATTGTCCGCATCAATACCATGCAAGCGGGAAAATGGAATTTTCCAAAAAAAGAAATTGGTAGTGTGTATTTGTTCGAGAACAGCTTGAATCTGACTTGCCGTTTCCTGCAAATATGTCGACCACTAACATCGGAATCGATCTATGTTATTACACACGGCTGTAATCCACAAGGAATTTATCGGGGATTGGGAGCGGACCATGTGATCTACACATTGAACGGAGAGGTGGGTTTTCTGCTGAACGGATAAGCACTTATGACATAGTTGTTTTATGATTTTATGATGGAATAAGAATGGCGATCTGAGGATCGATACGGAGGGTATAAACATGATGGATATATACATGCTGCTCGTCATGGCTGTGAGTTATGGAGTGATACTGCTGTTTGTACGCTGGTGTGATGCGCAGACCTCTAAAGGAGGACGAAGAGGATGATCGTTATACTCGGGCTTACGGCTATTGTGTTTATGTATTTAATCTACGCACTCCTGAACCCTGAAAAGTTCTAGTCACTTGTAGGGATAGAGCGGGCGAAGAACAACAGATCTGAGCATTAAAGCATCATTGGTAGCAGGTTTTCGCAAACGTGTGCACTTCATAGATGGTCTAATCGGGTCTGTTGTTCCAAACGCAGGAGCATTTTGAAGGAGGAATAGAGGATGGAGCTGCTTCAAATTGGAATTGTGATCGTTATATTGCTGCTCTTGGTAAAGCCAATGGGTACATATATGTATCATGTATTCTCGAATGAACCGAATCGAACGGATCGGATTTTTGGCAGAACAGAAAAGCTGATTTATAAGGTAGTAGGCTTGAAGAAAGTGGAGAGCATGCGTTGGACTACGTATGTTATGAGTTTCATTGCTACGAACGTCGTGCTTGTGGCAATCAGCTACTTGCTGTTGCGTTTACAGGGAATGCTTCCCGGTAATCCGGCTGGAAACAGTAATATGGAAGCATCACTAGCTTTTAATACGGTAATCAGCTTTATGACGAATACGAATCTCCAACATTATAGCGGAGAAAGCGGGCTTACGTATCTGACACAGATGGCGTTCGTCACGATGATGATGTTCACTTCGGCTGCTTCCGGTTTTTCGGTTGCTGCGGCTTTTATGAGAGGATTGACGCGGCGCGGTGAAGGGATGGGCAATTTCTTTCAAGATTTTATTAAAGCTATTATAAGGATTTTCCTGCCACTGGCCTTTGTGCTTACGCTGGTGCTGGTGGGATTGAAGATACCACAGACGCTACAGCCTACGGCGGATCTTACGACGCTGAGCGGAACACAACAGCAAATTTCTATGGGACCCATTGCTTCTCTGGAGTCCATCAAGCATTTGGGGACGAACGGGGGCGGTTATGCGGGAGCTAACTCTGCGCATCCTTTTGAAAATCCAAGTCCTTGGACGAACGTGCTGGAAATTTTGGCAATGTGGGTAATGCCGGCTTCGTTGCCGTATACCTTTGGATTGTTTGCCCGTAATCGTAAGCAGGGCTGGATTATTTTTAGCTCCATGATGGTATTGTTTCTAATTTTTCTATCCATTACGTATGTGTCTGAGAAGACAGGTAATCCGTTAATCCAGACACTGGGTGTGGATGCTTCTCAGGGAAGCATGGAAGGGAAAGAGGTTCGTTTCGGTATTGGACAATCGGCTTTATTCACTGCGGTCACAACAGCGGCAACGACAGGTTCGGTCAATAATATGCATGATACACTAACCCCGCTAGGTGGCATGGCTGCTTTGGGAGAAATGATGCTAAACGTCATTTTTGGCGGCAAGGGTGTCGGGCTGATGAATATGCTGATGTATGCGATTCTGGGTGTGTTTATATGCGGACTGATGGTCGGGAGAACTCCGGAATTTATGGGAAGGAAAATTGAAGGCAAGGAAATGAAGCTGATCGCCATTGCCATTTTGGTACATCCGTTTCTCATTCTCGCCCCAACTGCGCTTGCGTTTATGAGTCATTGGGGATATGATGCGGTCACTAACCCTGGCTATCACGGGTTGACTCAGGTGCTCTATGAATATGCGTCATCTGCCGCAAATAATGGTTCGGGGTTTGAAGGTCTTTCAGATAACAACGTATTCTGGAATGTAACAACGGGGATGGTTATGTTCTTCGGGCGATATGTATCTATGATTGCATTGTTGGCTGTGGCGGCTTCGTTGAATGCCAAAGCGCCGACTCCGGTGACGACGGGGACACTGCGCACGGACAACAAGTTATTTGGAGCCATTCTGATCGGAGTCGTGCTGCTGATTGGTGCGTTGACCTTTTTACCTGTCATCGTATTGGGACCTGTTGCTGAATTTTTGACCATGTGAAGAAGAAAATGAGAATGGATGAACGGGGTGTTTGACCATGAAGGAACAACGCAAACACATGCTGGACAGAAGCATCTTGAAGCATGCGATCAAGGATAGCTTTATAAAATTAAATCCGATGATGATGATGAAAAATCCTGTCATGTTCGTCGTGGAGATCGGTACATTGGTCGTGCTGCTAATGTTACTGTTTCCCGGTTATTTTGGAACTGACAAGGAAATAGGCTTTAACCTGGCCGTGTTTGTTATTCTGTTGTTTACGTTGCTTTTTGCCAACTTTGCCGAAGCGCTCGCGGAGGGGCGGGGTAAGGCACAAGCTGCCTCTTTAAAAAAATCCAAGCAGGACACGCAAGCTAACAAGCTCGTCGGAAATGACATTCAGGTGGTTAGCTCAACCGAGTTGCGTAAGGGGGACGTAGTTATTGTCTCCCAGGGTGAAATGATTCCAAGCGATGGTGAGGTCATTGAAGGTTTGGCTTCGGTGGATGAATCTGCAATTACGGGAGAATCGGCTCCGGTCATCAAGGAATCGGGTGGTGATTTTTGCTCGGTAACCGGCGGAACGCGAGTGGTTAGTGACCGGATTAAGGTGCGGATTACGACAGAGCCGGGCGAGACATTTATTGATAAAATGATTTCGCTCGTGGAAGGCGCTCAGCGGCAAAAAACGCCGAATGAGATTGCGCTGAACACTTTGCTGATTAGCTTGACGATTATTTTTCTAATTGTGGTGGTTACGCTAGCGCCGATTGCCCGTCATTTTAACATTGATTTGCCTGTTCCTGTGCTGATTTCGTTGCTAGTCTGTCTGATTCCAACCACGATTGGAGGACTATTGTCAGCCATCGGGATTGCCGGTATGGACCGGGTCACCCAGTTTAATGTGCTAGCCATGTCAGGCAAGGCGGTAGAAGCTTCTGGGGATATCAACACGATGATTCTGGATAAAACAGGTACAATCACCTTCGGGAACCGGATGGCGAGTGAATTCGTGCCTGTAGAGGGCGTGGAGAAGGCAGAGCTAGTGAAGTGGGCAGCGACTAGCTCTATGAAGGATGAGACGCCAGAGGGTCGCTCGGTTCTCGAGTTGATGCGCAAACAGGAGCATACGTTGGATGAATCCTTGGCGGCAGGTGGAACCTTTATCGAATTCAAGGCGGAGACCCGGATGAGTGGTCTGGATCTGGCCGATGGACGAAAGGTACGCAAGGGCGCAGTGGATTCCGTTCGGCAATGGATCGTATCGCAAAATGGCAGTGTTCCAGCCGATCTGGAGGAAAAAGCGAATCAGGTAGCCTCTGAAGGAGGTACACCGTTGGCAGTCGCGCTAGATGATCAGATATACGGTATTATTTATTTAAAGGACACAGTGAAGCCAGGCATGAAGGAACGGTTTGATCAGCTCCGGGAAATGGGTATCCGTACGATCATGTGTACCGGAGATAATCCGCTGACAGCAGCTACAATTGCTCGAGAAGCGGGTGTGGACGACTTTGTAGCTGAGAGCAAGCCGGAGGACAAAATCGCGGTTATCCGACGTGAGCAGGAACAGGGTAAGCTGGTTGCCATGACTGGAGACGGCACCAATGATGCACCTGCGTTGGCGCAAGCCGATGTGGGTCTTGCCATGAATAGCGGCACAGTCGCGGCCAAAGAAGCGGCTAATATGGTGGACTTGGATTCCGATCCGTCCAAAATTATTGAGGTGGTCGCGATCGGCAAGCAGCTGCTTATGACGCGCGGAGCATTGACAACGTTCAGCATTGCGAACGATGTTGCCAAATATTTTGCCATCATCCCGGCGATGTTCATGCTAGCCATTCCACAAATGGGCGCTTTGAACGTCATGGGGCTTGGCTCCCCGCTGTCCGCTATTTTGTCGGCGTTGATCTTTAACGCGGTTATTATTCCGCTTTTGATTCCGCTGGCCATGAAGGGCGTGAAGTATAAGCCGATGAGCTCGGATCGCCTGCTGGGACGGAATTTGCTGATTTACGGTCTGGGCGGTATGGTCGTACCGTTTGTCGGTATAAAGGCCATTGATTTGCTGGTGCATTTGTGGATTTAGCGCAGAAAGGGTGAACGACATGAGTGGTTTTTATCGGATGATGTCTGGACGCAGATTTGCTGCACACGAAAAAGCTGAATCTGGCGGACAAGGTCATAACAAACATACAGGGACCGGGACTGTGTCGGAAGGAAAACCGGAGAGACAAGAGATGCGAGGAAGTACAGTTATTGGAGTGGCTTTGCGAACTTCGGTGCTGATGATTCTCTTGTGCGGTTTGGCATATCCGCTAGCCAGTACAGGAATAGCGCAGGTCCTGTTTCCGCAGCAAGCAAATGGCAGTATGCTCCGTGATGCGGAGGGGCGGGTGGTCGGCTCCGAACTGATTGGGCAGTCTTTCACTGATTCGGCGTTTTTTCAAGGTCGGGTATCGAGCGTTGATTATAATGGGGTTGGTTCAGGCTCTAGTAACTACGCACCGTCGAATCCGGCCTTGATACAGCGAGTCAAGGACTCTATTGCGGATTGGCAGAAGCATAACCCGGGTGTACCCGTCAGTCAGGTTCCGGTGGACCTGATTACGAACTCCGGCTCCGGTCTAGACCCACACATCTCGCCACAGGCGGCATGGGTGCAAATTCCGCGCATTAGCGGCTTGACGGGTATCCCGCAGGATCAACTGAGAGCACTGGTGCAGGAGCAGACAGAAGGCCGCAGCGCCGGCGTGTTCGGCGAGCCGCGTGTCAACGTGCTCAAGCTGAATCTCGCGCTTGAGGCGCAAATGAAAGTAGAGCATGTCAAGCCATAGATGGATCAAAAAAAGGTATTCCTGAGCGATAAGCTTGAGGGATACCTTTTTTTCAGGGACTGGAATGCTCTGTGGTGTAAAAATATGTAATAAAATGTTTTATTTCTTATGGGGATATGAATTTTTGGCTTTCCTTAAGGCTGAAGCGAGTACGCACATGTATATAAATACAATAATGCCTATGATTAAATAAGAGAACTTAATATTCATTAGATCCGTGAGAGTACTGCTCAAAATAGGGCCGATCATTAGTCCAATCGAGTATGCCGCGTTATAGAGTGCGAAAGTAATTCCATAAGAATGAATTCCACTTCGTTGAGAGATATCAGCAAGTTGAGGTAAGCAGGGAGCAAGGACCATACCCATGCTAACCCCTAAAACAGCTAAAATAACAGCTTGAAGCGATAATATTGCTGGAAGTGCAGTCAGAGGAAGTGCAATGGATATCATAAGTAGACCGAGGAGAATTCCGTTTTTATAGCCGATTTTACTAGAAAACTGTCCTATAAAAGGTGTTGCTAGGCCATAAGCAAGCGTGGGAATAGCAAATAATAATCCAATAAGTCCTGGGTTAGCGCTAAAATTGTGCTGTAGATGTAACGGTAATGTTGGCTCAAGTACGCTTGGGATGGATGCACCGATAATCACCACTCCAATAACCAAAAGCAAATCTTTATTTTTCATGAACGAGAAAGGGGAAATATACTTTTCATTTTTCGCTTCCGGAATATCATGCAGGAGAATTAGTCGAAGTATAGCATCGATGACGGCCAAGGAGATGGCAAAGTAAAAAGGAAGCTGGTAACTTCCCCATTGATACAACCAACCGCCAATTGTTGGTCCGAGAAGGGTTCCGGCGGCTTGACCGGATAATGCCAAGCCCATGGCTTTACCACGTTCTTCAGAAGGGTATAGATCAGCCAAGAGAGCGAGTCCTGCTGTCCAGGTCATTGCGGCTGCTATTCCCTGAAGAGCGCGTGCCACTACAAGTAGCCAGAAAGTGTGGGCTATGGCAAACATTAAAGTGGAGGCTATGAGTCCAATTAACCCCCATAATAGAGGTGTCTTTCTCCCAATCCGATCCGTTAATAGGCCAAAAACAGGTGTAGCTATAAATAATGCGATTGCATAACTGCTGAATAAAAATCCGATTTCAGTTTGAGTTGCGCCCAAAGAATCTGCATACCTTGGCAAAATGGGAACGACTAATCCATAGATTAACATATCAATGAATACAGCTAATCCGACAACCATTAGTGCAGCTTTTTGCTTATTTTGTGCTCCTTTACTCAGTTTCATTATTACATCCTCCTCATAAATTTCTTCTGATTTCCTCTTTAATTTGTTTGACAAATTTTAATTGAAGCTCACATTGATCATAAATATTTCTGAAAATTAACATAACGTTTACAGGGATATCCATAAGTTCAGCTTTTTGTTCTTGCCCTAATTTCATTTCTTTATAGATTTTTTCGATGGCTTGCTGCTGGAAACTTAAAGCTTCCTCAATTTCATGGAGCCCAGCCTCATTCATAAAAGTTAAAGCTGTGTACAGTGCTGTTGGAAATACAACAGAAGATTCCTTAAATGATTCGATTAAAAGCCGACTAAACTCACTTTTTCCAGCCTCCGTGATAGCATATATAGCTTTGGACCGGTTCCCTGTCTGTTCTAACGTTTCTAACTGTACAATTCCTTCTGAATCCATTTTTTTTAAGGCATGATATATGGAAGCTGGTTGCACATAAGCCCATTTATCCGTTTGTGCTGATTGCATTTTCTGTTGTATTTCGTATCCTGACATTGCTCCATATTGCAGCAAGAGCCCAAGAACCATCACACGTGTTGTACTCAAGATAATATCTCCTCCATATAGTTTAATAATAAACTTTTAATACTAAACATTTAGTATTATGATTTTACTGTAGCATTACAAACTAAGGAAGTAAAGAATTTTACTTAAATGAATAGACATACAATTGAAAATTGGTAATATGACTTTTGAAGTTAAAAGGAGCTTTTGAAAAGCGATACGAACAGGTTCGTAAGTAAGGGGAGCGCTCTACAACTCGGGAAATTCGATCCGTGTCGAGTAAGGAGATCATGAGAGCATGCTTGATGTTAGATTTGTGGAAAAGAATGCGGAGCTAAGCGTAAAGAAAAGAGATATCACTACGCCTTTTATGGCGTTTTGGATATCTCCTGTTTTGGGTGTAGCTAGGCGTCTGTAAGCATTATTGTTCAACCTGAAATCGTTTGGATGATGAGTACTACATTCAAGATGATAATGACTGCGGTCACGAGCCAGGTTAGTACTTTTTGCCACATTTTATTTGCGAATTCGCCCATAATCTTTTTGTCGCTGGTAAAGAGCAGTAATGGAATGATGGCAAAGGGAAGCTGGATGGACAGGATGACCTGGCTCAACACAAGCAGTTCCTCCGCACCTTTTTCACCTGCGATGGCAGTGACGATAACCGCTGGAATGATCGCGATGAGGCGGGTCACCAGACGACGCAACCAAGGTGAAAGACGAAGATTCAAAAAGCCCTCCATCACGATTTGCCCGGCTAAAGTGCCTGTTACGGTTGAATTTTGCCCTGAGGCGAGTAACGCTACCCCAAATAGTATGCTCGCCAGTGTGGTTCCCAGTAGGGGCGAAAGCAGATAGTAGGCATCGCTAATTTCGGCTACATCTGTTCTTCCTGCCGTATGGAATACAGCAGCTGCCACGATCAAGATGGCGGCATTAATAAATAATGCGAACATCAGCGCTATACTGGAATCCCAAGTTGCAAATGTAATAGCTTCCCGTTTACCTGCTGAAGTCTGCTCAAATTTGCGAGTTTGTACAATAGAAGAATGCAGATACAGGTTATGCGGCATTACGGTAGCACCCATAATACCGATAGCAATATACAGCATGCTTGGATTCGTCAAAATTTGCGAGTCTGGTACAAAGCCACCCAATACGCCGCCCCATTCCGGTTGTGCCAAAATGAGATTAATGCCAAAACAGCCGGCAATCGTCGCCATCAGTACAATGACGAGGGTTTCCAATGCCCGAAAGCCTTTGTTTTGCAGCAGTAAAATGAGCATAACATCAAATGCGGTAATGATAACTCCGTATAGTAACGGTAGACCAAACAGCAACTTCAGCGCAATGGCTGAACCGATGACCTCGGCTAAATCCATGGCTGCTATGGCAATTTCGCACAAGAGCCATAAGCCGATCGCGACAGGACGACTGTAGGCATCACGGCACATTTGAGCCAAATCTTTACCTGTGGCAATGCCAAGCTTGCCAGATAAGGCTTGCAGCAGGATGGCCATTAGGTTGGAGATTAGAATGACACTAAGCAGCGTGTAGCCGAATTTTGATCCGCCGGCGATGTCTGTAGCCCAGTTGCCGGGGTCCATATAGCCGACTGCGACCATATAGCCGGGTCCAGCAAAGGCAAGAAACTTCCGAAACCAGGTCCCGTCTTTTGGGACGCTCAAGGAACGATTCACTTCCGACAGTGAAGCGATTTCCGCGAAGTTACCCTTTGTATTTTTCATACGCTTCACCTTCTTTATGGATGTTGAAATATATTATTAGTGACATAACGATTGTGTTATCCCTATTGTACACTCCCAATAGTTTTTGTCTAGTACAACTTTTGTGTGGTCAAGCAAGTTAATCGTATTTTTGAAGCAATATGGCCATCGTATAAGCTGAACCATAGAAAAACCAAGCTATATCGCTCTGAGGGGAGCGGCTTGGTCGTTTTGGATTTTTTAAATTGTTGTCCATCTACCGGGTGAAGGCCCGTTCCATATTTTGTGAATTTCCTTCTCACGTGCGACAGAGTTATCCCATCGAATGGGTAGGACCATAAAATGGTCTTACCTTATTCCGTCCCTGAAAATTAAACGACTGGTGGAGATGGTTGTTCAATGTAGACGGCCCAAGTAGGGACCTATAACATATAGTGTAAACATGGTGGGGTGGAACTAAACGGTAAATGTACTAGTTTACATCCATATTTCAAATGATTCATTTTATGTAGTTCGTTTAAAGTACATACGAGAAGGAAATCATGTATTAACATGACGATAGGTTCCTGCGGAATGCAAAAAAATATAGTGAAGGAGAGATGAAATCATGGAAGCATTATACACAGCATCAGCAACGGTACATGGTGGAAGAGACGGTTCAGTCGCTTCATCCGATGGAGTTTTGAAGCATAAGCTCAGCACGCCGAAGGAACTGGGTGGCGCAGGTGGAGAAGCTACGAATCCAGAGCAATTGTTTGCGGCAGGCTATGGTGCCTGCTATGAGAGCGCATTGGCTAATGTGGCCCGGAAGGCTAAGGTGAAGGTGGACAATGTTGAGGTCACCAGCCACGTATCTATCGGCAAGGATCCAAGCGATGGCGGCTTCCAGCTGGCGGTACGTCTGGATGTGAAAATACCCGGTATTGAACGCGCCCAGGCCGAAGATTTGGCACGCCAAGCGCATGATTTTTGTCCGTACTCCAAAGCAACACGCGGTAACATTGATGTCGAGCTTAATGTCATTTGACTGCATTTCTATAACTTCTACACTCTGGCCGCCGATTTATCGGGGGCTTTTGCACATAGATCTTGATTCGCTGAGATTCACGACCATTTGACATCATCGCCAAAATTCATTAAGATGGCTTAGGTGATTCTGGTCATCAGGTACGAAACAAATTTGAAAAATACGGGTGATATGATGTCTTACAGACCGAATATTGTTAATTTCACGCTGGCTGGCAGCAACGAAAAAGAAGGGCTTTATGAGTTTAAAATGAGTTTGGCCGATGGAACGGAGTGCCGCGTTTTTTCTCAACGTCATCCGGAGTGGACCTTGACGAATATTAGTCGACTGCTAACGACGCCTTGCCCGGTATGCCATAAGGATTTTATCTGCAAGTGTATGGATAAGTTCCATGAGGAGTTTTTAGAGCAAATTAATACGAAACAGCTGTTTGAGAAAGCATTGAGCTAGTTTTTCGAACAGGTAAAGACTATACATTTCTAAACAAGCGTCGGATAATTTCGGCGTTTTTTTGTTTATATTCATATGGTTGCGTTGATGGTATTCATGCCGTTGATTTCCCTGGAGGTGAAATGCTATATGAACCAGTCTGATCATGCTCATTCAGATCACTCCATTGTGTTGGTGGATGGGGTATGCCACTTTTGTCAGGGAGCAGTCCGCTTTATTATCAAGCGTGACCCTAAGGGAACATTTCATTTTGGTTCCCTGCAATCCGAGGCAGGACAAGAACTATTACGTGCAGGAGGACTATCTGCGGATCAGCTGGATACGTTCGTGCTGATTGAAGACGGTACGTATTATACAAGGTCCACCGCGGCTTTGCGAATTGCCAAACGTCTTCGTTTTCCATACCCGCTGGCCTATGGTTTCATCCTGGTACCCCGCTTTGTGCGCAACGCAGTCTATAACTGGGTGGCGCGTAACCGATATCGTTGGTTTGGCAAGGATGAAGAGGATCAATGTCTGATCCCCCCACCAGAAATTAGACAACGATTTTTTTAGTTTCTTTTTTTAAGTTTCTTTTTTGGAGCGATGTCTACGAATTAGTAAGATCACAGCGATCACGATCAATATCAGGCTCGTAACAGCTACATACATGATATGTCGTACATTGGGCACGTTAACAGACAATTTTAGCTCGTTAGATTCCAATGGAGCAATGTTCCAGTACAGTGTTTTTCCGTCTTCCGACACACGGTCCGCATTATGGGTAGCAGGTTGGATGGGTAAGGATAGGCTGAAGTTAAGATCCAGCTGCCGCTCCAGTAATTTGCGCGCAAACACATTCATTTGCTTAAATTTGTCACTCAGTCCTTGAGCTTCTTCAGGAAGCATCCGTGGTAGATCGAGCTTCATGGTAAGATCAATATTCGTTGTGAAAAAATGTTGGCTCACAGCGCGCTTTATTTCTAATCCCTCAGGTAGATGTAATCCCTGACTGGGATTTTTTTTGTTTGTGCTCCAATCTCCTTGATAATGCCCCTTGATTTGATATCCCTTTCTTCCCTGTTCAGCTAGCGGCTGTACATCTACATTGTTGCTTTGAATACGCTTGACTAATTGATCTAGCACCCCGGGATTGTCCAACATCATCAGTGTCTGGTTGTTTACGCTGAACGTCGCATCCATATCTACACTTTGATCGAGATGAACATCTACATGGATGTCACCTCGAGCACAGGAAGTTAGGGCAAGCAGACAGCATACCAGCATAAAAATGAGCAGTATTTTTCGTATCCGAACTTGCCGACGTTTGTTCCGATATGGGCTGTACCCTATTGGCTTCATGACCTACACCTCTTTATATGTATTCTTTGGTTTAACGATTGGATATCTTCTATATATTACACATTGGGAGAACGAAAATCGAACGGTATAACGAAATACATAAGAAGAATTATATTTCGCAAAATGTTTCCCTAGGTAAAAACTTTAGTGTATACTCTAAAATATAGTATTGATAAAAAATAATTGAATCAAGGAAATAGTTTGTCCCAAAACGAAATTCAAAGGAGGATTTTAAAACATGAAAAAGCAGTTTAAGAAGGCTTTGCCGCGCTGGGTAACGACAGTTGGAGTATTGTCTCTAGCTCTGGTTCTAGCGACTGCATGTACCGATGCTAAGAAGAAGGAGCAGGGAAGTGCGAGAGAGACGGGACAAAAAATAAAGGCTACGGCTACCATCGGTATGATCTCTGACATTGTCGGCAAGGTCGGCGGTAATTATGTGGAGGTCACGGGAATTATGAAGTCAGGCGTTGACCCGCATTTGTACAAGGCTTCACAGGGAGATATGCGCAAGCTGGATCAGGCCGACGTTATTTTTTATAACGGATTGCATCTGGAAGGAAAAATGCAGGACATTCTGGAGAAAATCAGCAAGCAAAAACCCGTCATACCCGTGTCCAAAAACATCGCACAGGATCAGTTGCGTGCAGGTAGCCCGGAAATGGGATCTGAGCATGATCCACATATCTGGTTTAACGTACAGAATTGGATGTCTGCGGTAGAAACCGTCAGAGATGAATTGTCGGCGCTAGACGCTGTTCATGCGGAGGAATATAAGGCCAACGCAGAAGCCTATCTTACTGAGCTGCGAGAGCTGGATGATTACACGAGAGAGCAGATTGCCAGTATACCGGAAGCCCAGCGCGTGCTTGTCACGGCACATGATGCTTTCGGCTATTTCGGAGATGCCTACCACATTCAAGTGAGAGGACTTCAAGGTATGAGCACAGAATCAGAAGCGGGTTCTCAAGATGTGACCAAGCTGCGAGATTATTTGGTGGAGCATAAAATCAAGGCCATATTCGTAGAATCTAGTGTTCCGAGAAAGGCCATAGATGCGGTTATTCAGGGGGCCGCTCAGCAAGGTCATACAATTGAGGTTGGTGGCGAGCTGTATTCGGATGCCATGGGTGAAGAGGGCACAGAAAATGGAACATATATCGGAATGGTCAAGCATAACGTCAATACGATTGTTAAAGCTCTTAAATAAGGAGGCAGAGGTACATGGGGCATTCACCACTTGTCGTTCGTGATTTATCGGTAGCTTATCAAAAAAAGCCCGTTTTGTTCGATGTTTCCTTTGAGGTGCCGGAAGGCAAGCTGATTGGTATTATCGGCCCGAACGGGGCTGGGAAATCTACACTGATCAAGGCAACGCTTGGATTGATTCCAAAGCTTAGGGGCGAGGTGCTAGTTTACGGCAAGCCCTATAAGCAACAGCTGCTTAAGGTTGGCTATGTACCACAGCGGGAGTCGGTGGATTGGGATTTTCCGACGAACGCATTGGATGTGGTTTTGATGGGACGGTATGGCAGATTGGGCTGGTTTAAGCGTCCGGGAGCAGCAGATCGTCAGGCTGCAATGGAGAGTTTGGACAAAGTTGGAATGAGCCAATATGCAGACAGACAGATTAGTCAATTGTCTGGCGGCCAGCAACAACGTGTTTTTTTAGCCAGAGCACTCGCGCAGGACGCTCAGCTTTATTTTATGGATGAACCGTTCGTCGGTGTGGACGCTGCAACGGAAAAAGCCATTATTTCATTGCTCAACGATCTGAAACAGCAGGGTAAAACCGTGCTTGTCGTTCATCATGATTTATCTACAGTCACGGATTATTTTGATCAGGTTATGCTGTTGAACGGGCATCTTATGGCGTTTGGAGAGACGACAGATATTTTTACCGAGGAAAATCTGCAGCGTACGTATGGCGGGCGTCTGAGTATACTCAAAACAGGCCCGGATTCCGGCACGATACTTGGAGTGAGGTGAGCAGTATGACAAGCTTGGCAACGCTTTTGACCGATCCAAACATGCAGTGGATTTTGCTGGGCTGCATTTTGCTCGGTTTAAGCAGCGGGGTGATTGGCAGTTTTATGTATTTGCGCAAGCAGTCGCTCATGGGAGATGCTTTGGCACATGCGGCTTTGCCGGGGGTATGTGTGGCATTTATGATCACAGGTACAAAATCTGTGTTTGGATTTATGATTGGGGCCGCCATTGCAGGGATTGTTGCGACCTTTGCTATCAGTGCGTTAACCCGGTATTCGCGAATTAAAAGCGATTCGGCGATTGCAGCGGTGCTGTCGGTATTTTTTGGCTTTGGCATTATGTTGTTGACCGAAATTCAGCATAGTGGCGCAGGAAACCAAAGCGGATTGGACAAATTTCTATTTGGTCAAGCTGCGGCAATGGTATTGTCTGATGTCTATACGATGGCGGTAATTTCAGTGGTACTCATCGGAATATGTATATTATTTTTCAAGGAATTTAAGTTGCTCAGCTTTGATCCTGGCTTTGCGCGCGGACTTGGTTTTCCGGCAGGTTGGCTGGATAAGTTGTTGATGCTATTGATTGTCATTGCGGTGGTTGCTGGCATTCAGGCCGTGGGAGTCATAATGATGGCTGCCTTGCTGATTACCCCGGCAGTGTCGGCAAGATACTGGACAGAGAAGCTGGGTGTCATGGTGTGTCTATCAGGCTTGTTTGGTGCTATAGCGGGGCTTGGTGGGACGCTCATTAGCTCTCTGGGGCAAAATCTGCCTACAGGACCGTTATGTGTGTTGTGTGCGACTGTGGTGTTTGGAATGAGCTTGATTTTTGCGCCGCAGCGCGGGATGATCTCCAAGGCTATCGTTCGGTTGAACGCCAGGAAAAATCTGGAGCTGACAGTCGGAACACAGCCAAGGGAGGAGCGTGCCCTATGAGTTCATTTTATGTAATTTTGACGGGAATGTTAGTGGCAGGGGGATGTAGTATCGTTGGGTGCTTTCTTGTGCTCCGAAAAATGGCTATGATCGGTGATGCAATCAGTCATGCGGTACTACCGGGGATTGTCATTGCCTTTCTCATTAGCGGATCGAGAGATTCGGTGTGGATGATGTTTGGTGCGGCAGTGCTGGGTCTTCTAACGGTGTATTTGATTCAGCTGTTCCAACAAAGCGGTCTGCAAAGTGATGCTGCCATTGGCGTGGTGTTTACGTCATTGTTTGCTATCGGTGTTTTGCTGATCAGCGTGTTTGCTTCCAATGCCCATCTGGATATGGATCACGTTTTATATGGGGAAATTGCTTATGTGCCGTGGAATACGTTAGAGATAGCCGGCTTTGATGTAGGTCCGAGGGCTGTGTGGATTACGGGTGCGATGTTTTTGATCAATTTGCTCGTGATAGGGGGCTTTTTCAAGCAATTTAAAATTACTTCCTTCGATCCCGCTTTGGCAGCTTCATTAGGCATTCCAGTTGTTTTTTTTCATTATCTGCTGATGAGTCTCGTCTCACTAACGACGGTGGCGTCATTTGAGAGCGTGGGCGCAATTCTGGTGGTTGGCATGCTCGTTGTACCGCCTCTTACCGCTTATTTGCTGACGGAGAAGTTGTCCCGTATGATTGTATACAGTGTCGGACTTGGAGCCATCAGCTCGGTCGCAGGCTTTTACACAGCAAGTGTATTGGATGCTTCTATTGCGGCATGTATGCTGTGTGTATCGGGTGTGTTGCTGCTTTTGGCTTTTCTCTTTTCCCCGTCTCACGGTGTGGTATGGCAAAAGTTAATTCAACAGCGGGGGATCGTTGGCGAAGATAGCAAGTGATTATAGGAAGTGATCCCATATGAGTTACCCAATATAGCGTGCATTCAGGCATAAGAGACCCGAATGCACGTTTTTTTGCGCTTATGCTACCCTGTGCGGCTTTTTTTGGGGCAAGCTTGATTGATCATCTTGAATTGATTGGGACACGGGAGTACATTCATTACAACCATATAAGATGAACGGAACGAGCGGCTACGCTGTGGGGAGGAACGAAAGTGGAGAGCTTCAAACGTAAATCACCAGAGGAAATACTGGATTCGATTAACAAACTGCATCGAGGCAGACTCAAAATATACATGGGTGCGGTCAGTGGCTCGGGTAAAACGTATCACATGCTGCATGAGGGACGGTCGCTGCAGCATGAAGGTATCGATGTTGTGATTTGTGCGGTATCGACCATGCAGCGGCCTGTGACCGTGGAACAGGTCGGCACGTTGGAGCGCGTGCCTAGTATTCATTGGATAAAAGATGGTGAGGAGCAAAAGGATCTGGATGTGGAAGCTTTGGTGGCACGAAATCCCGAGGTGGTACTGGTGGATCATTTGGCACATCATAACCGCAAAGACGCCCCATTTCCAACACGGCTGGAGGATATTCGGTATTTGCTGGAGCAGGGGATTAGTGTCATTACGACGGTCAATGTTTATGAACTCGAAGGAATTACGGAGTGGGTATATCAGCTGACAGGCTTTGAAGCGGAATATACGGTTCCGGTTGATACACTGGAGCTGGCGGATGAAATTCGTCTGATTGATGCCACCCCGGAGATGATTTTGGAACGGCTGGCGAAAGGCTACATGCATACGCCCAATCCTGAGATGTTTCACCGGGGAAATCTGGGTAAATTGCGTGAGCTTGCCTTGCGATTGGTAGCGGAGGATGTGAATGATTCGCTGGAACGGCACCGGGAGGAGTTAGGCTTGCACGGGGCGTCAGGAGCCGCAGAGCGTATTTTGGTACCTGTCCAATATCATTGGAATGGGTCCATTTATGTACGCAGGGGGGAACAGGTCGCCAAGCGGTTGGGTGGAGATATGCTAGTAGTCTCCTTTGTCAGCTCGAAGCGCAAGCTGTCCAAGGAATCAGCAGCCTTTAAGCGCTCAATTGAGCAATTGGCTGACAAGATAGGATCAACATTTGAAGAAATCCCGCTTTTTTCCCGCAGAAGGTTGCCTCGCCAACTGATTCATTATGCGGTGACGCACAATGTTACCCGTATTGTTATGGGACATTCTCGGCAGACTCCGTGGCAGGAGCTGATGAAAGGATCGCTGGTGAACGGGATTTTAAAACGAATGAAAAATATGGATCTACTGCTGATTGCGGACCGAGCCGAGCAGGAGGGTGAGCGAATTTTACCAACGATGAGACAGGAGGTAGAAGAGAATGACCCGTATCATCGTTTGAGCGTTGAGGAAGCACAGGCTGAGGCAGCCAAAATCCTGCGAGGCAAGCTCAAGGTATACATTGGCGCTGCTCCGGGGGTCGGCAAAACATACACGATGCTGAGAGAGGGAAACGATCTGCTGGAGAGCGGGATCGATGTGGTTATCGGATTGCTGGAAACGCACGGAAGAGCAGAAACATTGGCCCAGGTAGGCTCTCTGGAGATGATCCCTCGTCAGTCCATTGAGCGTCATGGCGCACACTTGGAAGAAATGGACACCGAAGCTATTCTCAGGCGCAATCCCGAGGTGGTGCTAATTGATGAGCTGGCTCATACCAACGTCCCAGGAAGTCTGAGATCCAAGCGCTATGAGGATGTGCTCGCCATTTTGGAACAAGGGATTTCTGTGATATCCACAATGAATGTACAGCATCTGGAGAGCTTAAATGATGCGGTAGAACAGATTACTGGCATACGAGTGAGAGAGACTGTTCCCGACCATATGATGCGTCTGGCCGATGAAGTACAGCTTGTTGATGTGGCTCCCAAATCGTTGCAGCAACGTATGCGTGAGGGCAAAATATACGATCCTGCGAAGGTGGAACAGGCACTTAGCCACTTTTTTAAACTGGGCAATCTGATTGCGTTGCGTGAACTTGCTTTGCGGGAATTGGCAGATGACGTAGATGAGCGGCTAGAATCCTGGGATCGACACGAATCACTTCGGGGACCGTGGCGCAGGGAGGAAGTGATCTTCGTAGGCGTGACGCTAAGCGAAAATGCTGAAAGGTTGATCCGCCGTGGTTTTCGTATCGCCTTTCGGCTAAAGGCTGTGTGGATTGTGACGTATGTTCATGTCGGTGAGTGTATACCCGAGAGACTGAACCCTCGTCTGGAACAACTAAAGTTGTTGACCCACCGACTGGGGGGAACCTTTGAGATGCGGCTTGTTTCCAGCCGACGCGAGATTGCCGACATTTTGATTGCTCCGGTGGAAGGATATTCAGGTACGCAGCTCATCGTGGGGCAGTCTTCCCGAAGTAGCTGTTGGGGGAAGTCTGCGGTTGTGCCGAGGATTCTTCGTCAAGCACGTCATATGGATGTTCTAATTGTGGCGGATTATGATCCGGATATTAAGCTGGAGGTAGATCATTAATTCGCCCAGTAAATTCATAAATAGTCATATGCTGGTTACCGATGGTTCGCTGCTTCCATAGTATATTCTATCTCAAAGAAATGGAGGCGAATTTAAATGTTTAAACATCGTAAGCATCATTGTCATTTTCCAAAGCCAAAAAAACGTGTCTTTAAGAAGATCATTAAGGTGACTGTCATTAAGTTTAAACCTAAATTTGAACGTGATCATCGGAAACATGAAGATTTTGATATGAAATGTCATTGCCGGAAACGTCATCATCGCCATCATCGCCATCATGACTGTCATCGTCGTCACCACAAATTCTACTAAGATGAAGATGGTAGGAGGCGGGGCTAGACTGCCCGCCTTCTCTTAGTACGAGGATTTTGGAAGATACTTGCACAAAAAATACTTGCTCTAATATAAGCGCTATGCTATTCTACCAGTAATAGATTGCACGTGACGGAAGCACCGTTCACCAACCGTATGTACTTACGGATGGATGAACGGTGCTTTTTTGCGTTGTTGTGTTAGGGAAGGGATGAGCATTATGATTCCAGTGAAAGTGGTATTAGCCGTAGAAGGTCGGGATTATATTGAGCCGCTGCTGAATTATGTTCACGGAAGCGAGTATGCTAGAAGGCTGAGAATAACGGCTTTTTCGCAACCGGAGGCATTTCATCAATACATGATGGAAACCAGCGGAATGAAAAGACCGGATGTGGTGGTTGGTGAAACTGCCTTTTTGAATCTATGGACAGACAGGGAAGCTGCTGATATTCCTTGTTTGGTATTGCATGAGGGAGAACAAGTGAGGGAATATGGACAGCCTTTATTAAAATATCAGCCTTTATCTGAACTGGTCGGTTTTATTTTGGAAACGGCGAGACAGAAGTCAAATGGTCGGAAAAGTGTAAACAGCCGGGAAGGTGGGATGATTATCGGCATGGTAGCAGCTTCCGGAGGACTGGGCAAGACAACGGCCGCACTCAATATGTCCAAACAGCTGGGGAATGAGGGATATTCGGTATTCTATCTGAATCTGGAGACGGTGGATTCAAGCTCATTATTCACTGGTTCAGGCAGTGCTAGCGGAGCAGAAGGAGAAGGGCTGTCCAGGCTGCTCTATGATCTCAAGGCAGAAGGGAGTGAGGAGATTCCGTTATCCATGGCTTCCTATTGTGTTCGTCGCCCTGAAATTCAGGCGGATACTTTTCAGCCTGTCTATAATCGCAAGGAGCTGACGGACATGACTTGTGATGAAGCGAAAGAGCTGATTCGAACAGTTGCCGAAAGTGGACAGTATGATGTAGTGATCGTAGATGGCGATTCTGAAAAAGGTGATCGGGCTCAAGCCGTGCTTGAAGCTAGTCATAAGCTGATTTGGCTGCTGGCAGACGATTTAATGAGCATGCACAAGTGCGGATTATGGCTGGATGTTTTAGAAACCACGCGGCCTGAAGGGCTTGAAGACATGATATGCAAAACCAGCTTTGTGGTGAACCGCTATATGGGAACTATGATCAACTCGTTACCTCGTGACTTCATGGAGCTAAACGGAGCCTTACCCTATATACCTTCATGGAAACAGATGCAGCACCGTGAGCTGTTGCTAAGTTCACCGATTTATCAGCGGGAAATTCGTCATCTATGCCGCGAGCTACTGAATGTGGACGGTGTAACACATCCGGCCACCGTTTGGTCTTAAAAGGGGCTGATGAACATGAATGAGGGACGATTTAAGGCATTGCGAGCAGATATCCGAAACGGGCTGGACGTAACGTCTTCGGTAAAGGATGCAGATCTGGTACGGCATATTGAAAATCGAATTTTACACGATGTAGAGCTGGTGGGCTTAACTTCCCGTGAGAAGCACGCACTTGTCCGCAAGATTTTTAACTCTTTCCGTGGGCTGGACGTACTCCAGCCATTGATTGACGACCCGACCGTTACGGAAATTATGATCAACAGTCACCGGGAAATCTTTGTGGAGCGGGCTGGTGAGGTGATGCAGGTATCCGATCAATTTGAATCCCGCGAGCGACTGGAGGATTTAATCCAGACGATTGTAGCCGGGGTGAATCGAATTGTGAATGAGGCTTCCCCCATTGTGGATGCCCGATTAAAGGATGGATCACGCGTAAATATTGTGCTACCTCCGGTTGCTCTCAAGGGTCCGACGATGACCATACGGAAGTTTCCCGAGCGTCCTATGACGATGGATGACTTGATACGAATGGGTGCGCTGGATGCAGAAGCCGCTGCTATGCTCAAGGACTTGGTACGTAGCAAGTACAACATTTTTATAAGCGGAGGAACGGGTTCTGGTAAAACAACTTTTCTGAATGCATTATCCCAATTTATCCCGCCATCTGAACGGATTATTACCATTGAAGATTCAGCAGAGCTGCAAATTGTGACGGTCCCTAATCTGGTCTCCATGGAAACACGGAACGCGAACACCGAGGGGAAGGGAGAAATCACAATTCGTGATCTGATTCGTTCCTCCCTGCGTATGCGGCCCAACCGCATTGTGGTGGGTGAGGTCCGGGGAAGTGAGGCATTGGATATGCTGCAAGCGATGAATACTGGCCATGATGGGAGCTTGTCAACTGGGCATGCGAATAATATCCGCGATATGGTCAGCCGGCTGGAAACGATGGTGCTGGGAGGGGCAGAGCTTCCGCTTGGAGTAGTACGACAGCAGATCAGCTCGGCTATTGATATATTTGTTCATCTGTCACGGATGCGCGACAAATCCAGACGAGTGCTGGAAATTAGCGAAGTGATTGGTTTTGAAAAGGGTGAGGTGACGCTTAACCCCCTTTATCGGTTTCAGGAGCGAGGAGAAAGCAAGGGGCGAATCGTAGGAGGTCTGGAACGTTGTGGCGAGGGTCTGCAACATACTTTGAAGCTGCAAATGGCCGGGATCAATCCGGAAAACTGGCACAGGGGAGGCGTATCAGCGTGAAGTCAGGAAAAACGGCGGCCAAGCAAGTATCACGTGAGGCCCCTTCTCTGCCAGATTATACGGTGTATACATTATCGACAGTACAAAAAAGTCTGTGCATATTCTTTAGTGGCGTGTTGTTCGCGATGATCGGTTATCTATTTTATCACCAATGGATATTATCGTTGCTGTGCGCTGCCGGGGCTGGGGTGATGCCTCGTTATTTTAGGCAATTTTTGCTGCAAAGACGCAGGTCTGCCCTAAGCATCCAATTCAAACAGGCTTTATATTCGCTCTCGTCTTCTCTTTCAGCGGGAAGGTCGGTGGAGAATGGTTTTCGTGAGGCTGTAGAGGATTTGAGATTGCTTAGTCCAGATGGAGATCACGACCTGATTTTTGAATTTAACATTATTACCGCCTGTCTCGAAATCGGACAGCCTGTAGAAACCGCTTTGCAGGATTTGGCCCGTCGGGCGCAGATGGAAGATATTACGAATTTTGCGGACGTATTTGCGGCTTGCAAACGAACCGGAGGTGATCTGGTGGAAGTCGTAAGACGAGCTTCAAGTGTCATTGGTGAGAAGCTGGAAATTCAACAGGAGATCGGTGTAATGATTGCGCAGAAACGTTTTGAATCGAGGGTTATGTTTGCGGCGCCTTTTTTGTTTGTATTGTTTATGACCATGACAGCGGGTGATTACATGATGCCCTTATACAGCGGTACAGGTATGATTTTATCAACCTTTTGTTTATTAGTGCTTGGTGGGTGTCTCGTGTGGATCAACCACATTATGAAGATTGAAGTGTAAGGAGAGATGGGTGTGGTGATGTTGATTTGTCTGGTCATGCTGGTTCTGCAAGTGGGAGGTTGGGTGGTGCTGAACCAGATGCACGGTGCTAAGTATGCGCATTTTCGCCATATGAAGTTGGAGGGACTGCGGCTGCAAAGACTTTCAGTCCCATTTGTACACATGATTCATGCTTCACGTGCTACTCATAGGCTGCCTTTGCTAATGTTCAAGCTCCAGCGTTCGGTGCAAAAGCTGTATGGTATGCGCAACAGCGGAGAAAAAACGATGCTTTTTCTGGCAGAAATGTTGGGTTACGGATATATGATGGCTGCTGGTGGAGCTATAGTATCGCTTTTGCTGAGTGGGGATGCGACCGGGCTGGTGCTCGGATTGGGACTTGGTCTTCTGGTACCCATCGCGCTGATCAAGGATTTGCACGGGAAAGTACAGAAGCGGGATCAGCAAATTTTAATGGAACTGCCTGAACTGTTGAGTAAAATGATGCTTTTAGTAGGTGCAGGTGAGACGGTACAACGGGCATTGCTACATTGCGTGGAACGTAAAGGGGCGGATACGGAACATCCGTTGTATCGAGAACTGAGGCAGACGGTGGCGGAATGGGAAAGCGGCTTTTCCTTTCAACAGGCATTTGAGCACCTGAGCAAACGTTGTGGTATTCAGGAAATGACAGTATTTACGACCACAGTTTTGTTGAATATGAGGCGCGGCGGGAGCGATTTCGTGATGGCTTTACGTGAGTTGTCCCAGACGTTATGGGGCAAGCGGACTTCAATTAGCCGCACAAGAGGGGAGCAGGCTTCATCTAAGCTGGTATTCCCGATGGCGCTGATTTTGCTAACGGTAATTGTGCTGGTGGGCGCTCCGGCTTTAATGATGATGAATATGTAGGAGGAATACAACGATGATGACATTAGTAACAGGCAGTATTCGTAAATTGTACAAGGATGAGGATGGTCTGGGTACGTTAGAAATGATCCTGATCATTGCCATTCTGATTGCGGTGGCAATTATTTTTAAGGATCAGATCAAGAAAATTGTAGAAGGGCTTTTGAAAAAGGCGGATAAAAAAAGTAACGATTTTATGGATTCATAATGCTGTGCAAATTGGCACAAAAAGAGGACGGGAGCTTCTCCTTGGAAGCTTCCCTCGTCTTTCCCATTCTACTGCTGGTCATTTTTGTGATGTTATTTTTTTGCCTATATATATATCAAAAATCTATATTGGTGCAAGTCGCTTCTACTGCTTCAGAAAGAGCCGCTTACAGCTGGGATAACAGCTTCAAGGACCCACGTACAGGAGCATTTGCGCAAGGGCAACGGGATTCTCTCTATTGGCGCTTGAAGGATGATGTTATGCTGGGAGCCCTGTTTGGCTGGACCGGAGCCAACAATCAGGAAAATGTACAGGTGCCGGGCGGCAATGGGGGAGGCTCGTTACCTGCTCAAAAGCTGTCCAATGCAGAAAATAAAATGCCTGCGGGCATGCAGGGGCAGATGACATATGAGAACAGTATGATTCACCGTAAGGTGACCACAAAGTTAAATAAGATCGTGAAGGTACCTTTGCTGAATCAGTTTTTAGATCAGACAGATTTGCAAGGGAAAATGAGCTCTGGCGTGGTCGAACCTGTGGAATGGATTCGTACGGTGGAGTTGGTCCGTTATTATGGTGCGAAGTTTATGGGCAGAGGATCAGGTGAAAAGGTAGATTCGGCAGTTGTAGGCAAAGTATTGATGCAATATGGTCAAAATGGTCAGTGAGAAGTAAGGAATAGGAATGTAACTTGGAAGGAGGAAGCGGGTGTTTGGTAAGGGTCACAATACAAAGGACGGGGAATCAGGTGCTGTCACGGTCTTTTTAATTCTGATTTTGGCGGTCATGTTCGGTTTTATTGCTGTATTTATTGATTACGCGAGAATTGCTGCACTGCATGTGCAGACCGAACGGCTGACCCATGCGGCGGTTCGTTCAGTGATGTCTGCTTATGATCCGACATTACAACAGGAGTACGGTTTGTTTGCTTATGGCGAAGGCGGCGGAGAACAAATTATGGTCAAAGTGCTGAATGATAGCGCGCGGCGTACGGCACGCGCAGAAACGCTACCGCTTATGAATATGAAGCTGGATTCTAGTTCCCTGCAAATGGAAAGGGAGCTTGGTAAATATGCCATATTTAACGAGCAGATCCGTGAAGAGATGAAGTATAAAGCACCTGTCGATTTTACGTTTGAAGTGCTCGAAAAGCTAAAGCCGCTCTCTCAAAATATGAAAGAGGCTTCTCATACGGTAGATTTGCTGAAACGGCTGCAAAAGCTGTACGACAGACGAGAGACCAAACTGGATGTCATGCTGGAGAAGCAGCGTAAGGCAGGGGCTTATATGGAAGAGGTTCGTAAGCGGATTATTAAACAGAGGGGCACCTATATGCCCAATCAGTATATATGGGACCCGCTTGAGGTTGTAGCCGATATTGCCGCTCAATATAAGCATTACGTACATGTATATGAAGACAATAAGAAGAGTGTGGACGACGTTAAAATCATGCAGATGGAAAAGTATGCACGTAGAGCGAGGGCAGCGCTTGATCGCCTGCGTCAGATCATGGTTCAGGCTGGGGAAGAACATGATAAGTTGCTTCTGGAAGCCAAGGAACCGTTAAATGAGGCCCAACAGATTAATGAAGAGATGCGCAAAGTCATTGCCCAATATAAGCAGAGGGCGGCCAATGCAGGCTACGATGAGGTTTCAGCAGCCCCTACTCCAAGCGGAGCAGGCTCCAACGCAGACCCGTCGGTAGGAAGCGCACGGCAAAAAGCAGAGGATTTATTGATTCCAGACAAGGAATTTGAGCAATGGGAAGCAGAAATTGAAAAGCAACGGACTTCTATAAATACTGCTAACAATAGAATAACGAGTATGATGCGTACGTTATCCTTTTATACAGATCCATTTTTGAATGCAGACATGCTCAAGCAAGAAGTCGCTTCTACGCTCAAGGAGATAGATAAATACTTAAATGCGTATGCTTGGGCGGGACCCGCCAATGTACTCGACGGTGAAGCCAGGACGATGGATACGCGACGCGGCCCGGACAAAGAACGCAAGAAAATGGAAAAAGAGGCGAAAAACAAGCTCAAACAAGCCTATCGGATTATTGAGGTTCTATCCAAGGGTAAACAAAATGCAGAAAAATTCCAAAATATGGAGCGGTATTACAATGAAAGTATTTCGTTTAACCAGTCTACATCCAGTCCATCTGTTTCCTCCGATTTGCCCTATGACACCTATGATGCAGCGGGAGCTTCTATGGATAGTATGGATGGTCTATACGGATCGGCATCTAATTTACTGACTCAACTGGGAGACGAGTTTTACCAGAATGAATACGCACTTTCTTACTTCCATCATGTGGATTTCAGCCGTTTTGGCAGTTTGGCCGGATCGGGTGGAAATGCGGGAAATGCTGCACAGATTTTGGGAGATCAGCTAGAGGTAAATAATCAGGAAGTTGAGTACATCTTGTATGGGTTCCATAATCCGACGGGTAATCTGGCATCCGCCTATGGAGAAATTTTTGCTATGAGACTTGCCATTCGAACAATGGAGGGATTGGTTAAGAACAGCTCAAAAGGTAATCCGCTGGTCGTTTTGGCGGCAGCTTTGTTATATGGAGTAGAAAAAGCGATAGAAGACATGATTATGCTGGCACAAAAGGGGGACGTGCCATTGTCTGATTTTCTGAAATTTCGAATGACATACAAGGATCATCTGCGATTGTTCCTGATGCTCCATAGCAATAATGAACGAAAAATGTCCCGTATGCTGGCTCTGATCCGTCTGAATACAGATGTCAATCCTGCTGAGCGGCAAACGTATGCAACGGGTGAGGTCAAGAATGGGATGAGGCTGTGGTTTCTACCTGGGGTAATGAAGATGCTCGGGACCGCCTCAAAAGAAGGCGAGAGTATTAAGGGAAGTGTGTACTATGTCACGAAAACAGCGCATTTTTCCTATTAATCGGTGTTTACGGAAAGTTTGTGGGCAAAAGCAATGTGAACAAGGAAGTATTGTTTTAGAAGCGTCATTGGTGTTGCCAATGTTTCTGTTTTTTATTATTTTTCTCATTTATATGGTTCAGATGACACTGGTATCTACAGCGTTGCAGACCACCGCTTCAGAAGCGGTTAAACAGGTTTCGGCTAAAATCTACCCAGTTTCTCTAGCCGTGGAGGCGGCGTCCGCAAAAATAGATGCAGTGCGTGAACCGCTGGATGAACTGCCCAAGTTATCTGTGAGTGAATATGCAAGCCAATTCGCTGCCCAGTTGCCACCTCCAATTGGTGATTGGGTAGAAAGCGCTGTTCAGGGCGGTCAAAAGCCGATGGAGGAACTGCGGGGGCGATTTACGGAAGCTGCACTCGATCCTGTTTTGAAGCCGATGCTAAAGCCTTTTATGGAGGAAAGCATTCTGGAATATGACCGTATTCATATAACGAGCGTACATGTACCTGCTCTTACAGGAACTAAGGACCCTTATTTTAGAGTAGAACTGTCGTATGAACTGCCGATGAAGGTTCCTTTTCTGTATCGCAGCATTGTGCTTCAGGCGGCAGCTGAGGAACGTCTTTGGATTGGCGACACAGGGGAAGGGGCAGGTACAGGAAATGCGACGGGGGACAAGGATGCGGAGCATTCCATACAGTTGCTCGTTAAGCCTGAACCTGCTGTGAAGGGTGTGTACAATTTAATCAAGGCCAAGGTTGAGCCTGGGACGACTGCTAACCTTTCTGTGCTTTATAAGTCGGGTGAAAGCACAGCTCAGCACTTGGGCTGGACCTCTGCCAACGCGGACGGGATTATAGAATGGAACTGGTTTGTGGGAACGAACACAACACCTGGTCAATGGAGCTTTGTAATTGAAACAGAGGTTGGTCAACGTATAGAAGTTCCGTTTACCGTGGAAAAGCCAGCTGATGGATAGGATGGATATAGACTTGTAGGGATAGCTACGATGGAAAATGATTTGGCAGTCTGCTAGTTCTATTTTATAAAGGGGGAAGATCGCATTGACGTGGATGTATATTGTATGCGGAGTTCTGCTCGCGATCGCGTTAGTTACGGATTTACGTAGCATGAAAATCCCTAATAAGCTTACATTGCCCGGCATAGTGGTAGGCTTGGTATTCAATACTCTATTTGGGGGGTGGCACGGTTTTTTATTTGCTGTTGCTGGACTGGGTACCGGATTTGGGTTCATGCTGATTTTGTACTGGATGGGAGCTGTTGGTGCAGGAGATGTGAAGCTGTTCGGCTTGATTGGAGCATGGACAGGTGCCGCTTTTGCATGGCAGTCAGCTTTATATTCGATTTTTTTTGCAGGTATTATTGGCATAGGGATTTTGCTATGGAAGAGGGAAACCATCATGAGACTGCGGCGCGTAGCTTTTAATTTAGGAGGATTTTTTCTATTTCGCAGTGGAAAAGCACTGACCAGTGGAAATGAAGCACACCTCAGGTTTCCTTTTATGACGGCAGTCATTCCGGGGGCGATCAGTGCTTATTTTTACTTCTTGCCATGACATGTCCGCTGGGGGAGATCATGCTACCTCACGGAGATAGGAAATTGTTAAGGAGGTCATGAATTGTTTGGTTTAAGCAGGGATTTTGCCCGGAACGGCGGGACATTTATGATTCTAAACAAGGAAGACGGGCTCAAAACCGATGATTTAAATTCCGTGCAAACTGGAATGATGACTGGTAATCGGATTCCCGGTCTACTGGAACTTAGAATAAAGGAAGTCGATTTTCAGATTGAGTTACATTACGACATTTCGGGGCAACGCATGCTTTCCCAGTTATGGAAAGGTGGGGGCGTGTCGACTTCTGATTTCTACCGGATTCTTTTTGAAGTGGCAGATGCCCTCCATCGCAGCCCGCAATATATGTTAGATATTCGCCAGTTTATTTTGCACGAGGATTATATTTTTCTAAGTGGTTCAGGTACAAGGGGAACCGCCAGTTTAACCTATGTTCCTTTACGCAGTGTACAGTATGCAGGGCAAACAGGCAGTCAATTTAAGCAGATGGTTATTCGTTTAATGACTCGTGTGGCCCACTTTCAGGGAGAAAATATACAACGCATACTCGATCTGTGTGATAGAAATGAATTTGAATTGGGTTTGCTAAAGGAACTGCTGTTGCAAGGAATGAAGGCTGGTACAGAGAGTGCTAGCGTGCAGGCAGAAAGTATGGAAGAGCGAGCCTTTTCATCAGCCGATCCTATCCTATCTGCTCATACCTCACAGGGGAACTATACGGATCGTGGCGGAACATACGCGCGAGAGCATCGGGAAACTCTACAGGAGATTCAGGAGCTTAAACGGATCAATCGGCTCAAACCGTCCGTGAAACCAGAGGAGAATTCCGAGCATGTAACAGAAAACGAAGTAGAAGATGTGGAGCCTGGATTGCAAAAATATAAAACCTACATTGCTCTCGGATGTCTGCTCGCTTCGGCCATCGTGTGGCGTTATATTTATCTGGACCATCCAGAGACGGTACCGTTGATTATTTCCATGGTGCTGACCTTGGTACTTGCCGCTGTTGCTTATATAAGCTGGACGGGGAAATGGGAGCGCAATCGAACTTCATCTCATATGTACAGCGATTCAGTACCTGTATTGGATTCGGAATGGTTAGGAACTACTTCTTCCCCAGCACAGCGCAAAAATGATCGTTATCAGGTAGATAAGCTGACCGGATTTGTAGCGGGACGTCATCATCAAGACAAGCAATCTTCCGATTCGAGTGATCAAGGGCCGGAGGACTGGAGATGGACTTTTCCAAACTCAGAATCTAAGAGCGTGGGAAATCGAGTTACGGAAAATAGTAAGAAAACTTCAGCAAATTGTGACTTACACGAGCCATCGTGGAAAGGTGCGGAACGGGGAAATGAATTGGAAGCCAGTGATACCAGCGAGGCTTATTATAAGTCTCTCTCCGGGGTAACGGAGCTTCTAAATGCTGCATCTAAGCAGGAAACGATGCTGCTTCGTGCAGATCAAGAGATGCAGATTTCACCAGTGCAGCAATCACCGATGGCTTGCCTGGATCGCAAGCCACCAGGTAGTGGAGGGACAGAGCGCATCCGGTTGCAGCCAGACCAATTCGTTGCAGGCAGTTTTATCATCGGGAGAGATCCGCAACTGGTTCAGTTTGTAGAGCATACGGATGGAGCTTCCCGTTCTCATATTGAGCTTTGCATAGTTACAGGAGAACATAGCCACATTGTTAAGGATTTATCCTCGACGAATGGAACTGTTCTGAATGGAGAGCCTATGGTGCCTTATAAGGAGTACACAATGAAGGATGGAGATACTTTTAAAATCGCTGGAGTTTCTTATACTTACCGGTTGGACTCTTTTAAATCCTCCAATGCATCATAAATGAAGGTTATATGGATATATGTCAAGAAGAGGCCTGTTATATTCAGAGCCTCTTTCTTTTCCTCTTTTTCAATTCAATGCTGTTTTTGGGAAGAATGGAGTTCTTTAAGAGCGTCCTTAAGTGAAGGATAGTGAAACTTAAATCCGTGCTCCAGCGCTTTGCGCGGTATCACCTTCTGACCATCCAATACTAGCGTGCTCATCTCACCAACTAGCTTTGAAACGAGAATGCTGGGGACGGGAAACCAGTACGGACGGTGATATACCGTAGCTACTGTCCTCCCAAACTGGTCGTTCGTCAAGGGTTGTGGTGATGAAGCATTCACTGCCCCGACAATTTCCGTCGTATGGATGCAGTACGTGATCAGACGAACGATATCTTCAATATGAATCCAGCTCATCCATTGATGGCCGCTACCTATTTTGCCGCCGAATCCGAAGCTATAAGGCATCTTCATGAGTGGGAATGCCCCTTTTTTTCTGTCCAGCACAAGGCTAATGCGTAACTTAATTAAACGGGCTTCAGAAGGGTAGGCATTGGCTGCTTCTTCCCATTGCTCAACCACCTGAGACAGAAAATCTCCCGAACAGCGCGGGCTCGTTTCATCGAATGTTTCGGTCAGGGATGTACCATAGGCGGCAACAGCAGAAGCCTGAATGATTACTTTCGGTTTTTTTTGTAGAGCATTCAATGCTTGAGCCAACCGGGCAACAGATAGCAGTCGAGATTGAAGAATTCTTTGTTTGGACTTATCCGTCCAGCGCTGATTCAGCGTTTCGCCTGCTAAATTAACGACCGCATCTGTGCCTTCCAGTACTTCAGGCTTTTGTTTTAATTCGTTCCAGCTCATATATTGCAAGCGGGGGCTCGCTTCGTGTCCTACCAGTGGCTTGCGGGTAACGACTTTCACGGTGTATCCGTCGTCTAGCAGGCTTTTGACCAGTGCACTCCCCACCAATCCAGTTCCTCCACATACGATGATGTTCATGGAGCCAGCTCTCCTTCCAATTCACAAAAAATACATCTGTTATAGAATATAACCCTTTTCGAGAGAAAAAAACTTCATATGAATGTCCTTTATACGGTTAAGTGTCAATCCATGATTTTATTTACCCCTGTTTGACTAACATATATTCTGATGTGTACTTTATCTACGTATTCCCTTAATAGAGTTATTTGAGGATTTTGCAAAAGCCCAATAAGCGACTTTCAATGAAGAATATATTGATCGAAATGGTCTGGTTCGTCTGTATATTGCACTTTGGAGCGACTGGAATCGAATTTTGCAAAATCCTGATTTAAGAAAGTTGCCATAAAAGCTATGTTGTTTGATTTCAATAATCACGTTAAAATGATTAAATTAAAATAAGACAAGCATAACAGGATAAGGGGATGAATCAGGGTCATGCTGAAAATTGGTTCTCATGTGTCCTTCTCGGACAAGGGTCTGCTCAGCGCTACAAAAGAAGCGTCTACTTACGGGTCCAGCTCCTTTATGATATACACGGGAGCACCGCAAAACACGCGTCGTAAGCCGATGGAGTCCATGTATTTGGAGGAAGGCAAGCAGTTAATGGCTGAGAAGGGAATGGAAGATATCGTGGTGCATGCCCCGTATATCATCAACCTTGGCTCTTACAAAGAAAATACCTATGAGCTTGCGGTCAGCTTTCTTCAGGAGGAAATTCGGCGCACACACGCGATAGGTGTGAAAAATATTGTGCTGCATCCGGGCGCTTTTACCGATAAGGATGCGGAATATGGAATCGGGCGTATTGCCGATGGTTTGAACGAGGTACTGAACGGCGTGAAGGAGACAGATGTTAACATCGCGCTTGAAACGATGGCAGGCAAAGGAACGGAAATGGGGCGTAGCTTTGAGGAGATTGCCTCCATTATAGATAAAGTAGAGCGTAACGAGCGTCTTACGGTTTGTATGGACACCTGTCACATTCACGATGCGGGTTATGATATCGTAAATGATCTGGACGGTGTATTGGAGCAGTTCGACCGTATTGTCGGCTTGAATCGCATTGCAGTTGTTCACATTAATGACAGTAAAAATCCAGTTGGCGCTCATAAAGACCGCCATACTCCGATCGGATCAGGCTGGATTGGCTATCAGACTATTCATAATGTGGTGCATCATGAAGCACTTCAAGGACGTCCGTTTATTTTGGAGACGCCATGGATTGGGAAGGAAGCCAAAACTCAGCGTCCGATGTATGAGGTTGAAATTGCCCTGCTTCGCGGAAATGTAAAGGAGCGCTTTGGGGATGAGTTTTTGGGTCAGGTAGAGCAATTGCATTCGTTTTTCAAAAAACAGGATGTGGATGTCCGCAAATTTGTTCTGGACACCTGGGCTCTGCTGAAAAATGATGCCAAAGCAAGAAAAGCCGATCCACGTGAGCCGTTGGAACGTCTGTATGACATGATAACGGAAGCAGCACTATTTCCAGATTTGAGCGAAGAACACATTAATCAACGGTTGATTGCCTGGTTTGCCGGCAGTCATTTGCCAGTGACGGTATAAGCTAAGGGGGATTAATAGCCACATGGAAATTCACGTAAAACATCAGCCAAATAGCACTCTATCAGCCCATGAAAACCGCGCGCGTATGCTTGTATCTTGTCCAGATGGACCAGGTATTGTAGCGGCCGTGTCCCGTTTTTTGTACGAGCATGGGGCCAATATCGTTCAATCTGACCAATATACAATGGACCCGTCGGGCGGTATGTTTTTTATGCGGATTGAATTTGATCTGCCGAATTTGAGTGCAACCCAGCCACAGTTGGAGCAGGATTTTGCCGCTGTTGCTGAGCAATTCCGTATGGAGTGGACGATTTCTGCGGTTAGCCGCAAGAAAAAACTGGCCATTTTCGTTTCCAAAGAAGATCACTGTTTGGTAGAACTGCTGTGGCAATGGCAGGCAGGAGATCTGGACGCGGATATTTCATTGGTGGTTAGTAATCATCCGGATATGAAGGAGTATGTGGAATCGTTTGGTATCCCATATCACCATATTCCGGTAACCGCCGATACCAAGCCGGAGGCGGAGCGTCGCCAACTAGAGGTTATTGGCGAAGAGATAGACGTTATCATTTTGGCCCGTTACATGCAGATTATATCTCCCAAGTTTATTGAGCATTATCGCAACCGAATTATCAATATCCATCATTCCTTTCTGCCTGCATTCGTGGGTGGGAAGCCATATGCCCAAGCCTATAATCGCGGTGTGAAAATTATTGGTGCTACTGCGCATTATGTAACTGAAGAATTGGACGGCGGCCCGATCATTGAGCAGGACGTGCAGCGTGTAAGCCACGGAGATGATGTAAATGAGCTAAAACGGATCGGTCGCACCATAGAGCGGGTCGTTTTGGCAAGAGCCGTGAAGTGGCATGCAGAGGATCGTATTCTGGTTCATGAGAACAAAACAGTCGTTTTTAACTAATCTTAAAATTTTAGGAAAAATTTGTGAATCTATATTTTTTGTTAAACAAAGCCCATCGCATAACGGGCTTTGTTTTTTTATATAAGGATTTTGCAAAATCCTCATGTGAATTATTAGCCTTATAGCCGGTCAGTACATAATATTTTTGTGATTTTATATTTTTTTAAATGAGGTTAATACATTACGGGTATATTTATATGAGGACACGGTACTACATTTCCCACAATCATCTTTATAAACGATCTGGCAAACTTTCACGGCAAATGGTACAATACTTAAGAATGTATAAGTCATATTGAAACATTCAAGCAGATTCACTCACTTCAACAGATATCGTTTTTGTATCAGGCGGTGATGTTGGGGAGTATGACCGAATGCAATTGACATACTTTTTACAATATGAGGAGGCTAACCATGACTGACCAGAACCAAGCGATTCAAAAGGATGAAAACTCCACGATCGACAATTTGTCCATCACAACTATTCGTACGTTGGCAATTGATGCCATCGAGAAAGCAAACTCGGGACATCCTGGTATGCCGATGGGCTCCGCGCCAATGGGATACCAACTTTTTGCTAAAACGATGAATCATAATCCCGATCAACCTACATGGGTTAACCGTGACCGTTTTGTATTGTCTGCAGGACACGGTTCCATGTTGCTATACAGCCTTCTGCACCTGAGCGGCTATGATCTTCCTATGGAAGAACTGAAACAATTCCGTCAATGGGGCAGCCTTACACCGGGCCACCCTGAGTTTGGCCACACTGCTGGTGTAGATGCTACAACCGGTCCTCTGGGACAAGGTCTAGCAATGTCCGTAGGTATGGCAATGGCTGAAGCTCAACTGGGCGCAACCTATAATAAGGACGAATTTAAAGTTGTAGATCACTTCACATATGCAATTTGCGGCGATGGCGATCTGATGGAAGGTATTTCCCACGAGGCTGCTTCGCTGGCTGGTCGCTTACAACTGGGCAAACTGATCGTATTGTTTGATTCCAATGATATTACACTGGACGGCAAGCTTAATCTGTCCTCTTCCGAGAGTGTTGCCAAACGCTTTGAAGCTTACAACTGGCAAGTACTGCGCGTAGAAGATGGTAACGACCTTCCAGCCATCCAAAAAGCCATTGAAGAAGCGCAAGGCGACTCGACACGTCCTACGTTGATTGAAGTGAAGACAGTCATCGGCTACGGAAGCCCGAACAAACAAGGTAAAGGCGGACACGGCGGTACTCATGGTTCCCCACTGGGATCAGAAGAAGCCAAGCTGACTAAAGAATTCTACAAATGGGTATACGAAGAGGACTTCCACGTACCACAAGAGGTTCGCGAGCATTTTGCTAAAGTAAAAGAGCGCGGTATCGCAGCGAACAAAGCATGGGATGAACAGTTCGCCAAATACAAAGCTGCTCACCCTGATTTGGCAGCTCAGTTCGAAACAGCTGTAAACGGCGATCTCCCAGAAGGATGGGATCGTGACCTTCCGAAGTACACGACTGAAGACAAAGCCGTTTCGACTCGTGTAGCTTCTGGTAATGCTTTGAACGGATTGGCTCCAAACGTACCTTTCCTGACAGGCGGTTCTGCCGATCTGGAGAGCTCCACAATGACACATTTGAACAACCTGACGAACTTTACGCCAGAAGACTACGCCGGCCGTAACATCTATTTCGGTATCCGCGAATTTGGTATGGCTGCTGCGATGAACGGTATGGCGTTGCACCAAGGTGTAAAAGTATTCGGCGGTACATTCTTCGTATTTACAGACTATCTGCGTCCAGCCGTTCGTCTGGCAGCTCTGATGGGATTGCCTGTAACCTACGTTCTGACTCACGACAGTATTGCTGTAGGTGAAGATGGTCCGACTCATGAGCCGATCGAGCAATTGGCTTCCCTGCGTATTATCCCGAACTTGACAGTAATTCGTCCAGCGGACGGTAATGAAACTTCTGCTGCTTGGGCTTACACGCTGGAAAACAAGAAAAACCCGGTTGCTCTGGTATTAACTCGTCAAAACCTGCCAATCCTGGCTGCTAGTGCTGAGCATGCACGCGAAGGTATCAAACGCGGTGCTTATGTGGTTGCAGATGCAACAGATGGCAAACCAGTTGCTCAAATTCTAGCTACAGGCTCCGAAGTGCAATTGGCTGTTAAAGCTCAGGAAGCACTGGCAGAACAAGGTATTCAAGTACGTGTTATCAGCTTCCCAAGCTGGGATCTGTTCGAAAAACAAGACAAAGCATACAAAGATTCCGTTCTGCTGCCAGAAGTGAAAGCTCGTTTGGCTGTAGAAATGGCATATCCACTGGGCTGGGAAAAATATGTTGGCGACCAAGGCGACATTCTCGGTATCAGTACATTCGGCGCATCCGCACCTGGCGATCGCGTGATTAAGGAATACGGCTTTACAGTAGAGAATGTTGTTAGCCGTGTGAAAGCTTTGTTGAAATAAAACATTGGAGCATCTAAAACAGACAGTCGTAACCTGAGTAAGGCTTACGGCTGTTTGTTTCATACAGTTGATGTTTTGCGAAAAGATCACTTTGGAATTCCAGTGTATTGTATACGTGATACAGTGTGTATTTTCATACTGAAGCTGGAATCAAATCTATGTTATGATGCACCAATATTCATTCAACCATTGAGAGCAGATGAGGGGATAACGAATGACACAGTTTGATGGAGTAAGCGTAGTTAAAAAAGCAAACGTTTATTACGATGGTCAGGTTACAAGCCGTACAGTCATCCTGGGTGACGGTAGTAAGGTTACACTGGGGATTATGCTGCCAGGAACGTACGAGTTCGGCACGGATTCCCGTGAGATTATGGAGATTTTGGCAGGGGATCTGAGAGTGTTACTTCCAGGTACTGAGGAATGGCTGGAAATACAAGGGACAGCAACCTTTCACGTACCTGCAAAGTCTTCCTTCAAGCTGGAAGTACGAAGTGTAACTGATTATTGCTGTTCTTATCCCGAATAGTAAGCTAAAACGGGTAAGCACACTCAGCCTTCAAGCTAAGTGTGCTTACCCTAAAGCTATGCCATATGTACACAAGCACAGCAGTATAGTTACACAGAAAGGTACAGCTTATTCGAGAGGTTGACCACCAATGGTGCGGCCAATCCATGCTTCGTATGTCTTCACGACAGCGGATAGGTCCTCGTCGCCGTAGCCTTGCGTTTGCCCGGCTTGAAATAGGCTTTTGGCAATGGATAACATAGGTGCGGGGATGGACAGGCTGTCTGTTAGTGAGGAAGCAAGCTTCAAGTCCTTAAGCATCAAGGCAAGTGAGAACTGGTTGCTAAAATCATGCTCAATGATTTTGCGCCCTTTCAGGTCAGCGGCCTTGCTGCCTGCCGATCCGAGTTGTACCAATTCAAGGAAGCTGTCTGCCGGGATGCCGGATTTAGCCGCGATAGCAAAGCCTTCAGCCAGAGCGAGGTTATGAATACCGACCATCGTATTATGAGCGAGCTTGGCTACGGCCCCGCTTCCATTAGGTCCCATATGAAGTACCTTTTTGCCCAGGGTATCAAAAACATCTGATTGTGCCGCAATGGCTTCTGCATTACCACCAACCATGAACACGAGTGTGCCGTCTACAGCGGCAGGCTTACTGCCTGTTACGGGAGCATCAATGAAGGAACAGCCCAGCTTGTCCGCTTCGGCGGCTAGTTGTTTGACCAGCTCAGGTGAAATCGTGCTGTTGTCCATCACGGTCATGCCAGCCGTAAGGCCGGCAAACACACCGTCTTCGCCGTAATAGATGTCACGAATGGAATGATCATCACTGACCATGGTAATGACCAAGTGCTGACCTTCAGCTGCTTCACGAGGGGTTGAAGCTGTACGTGCGCCTTGCTCTTCCAGTGGCTCGCAGCGCGAAGCGGTGCGATTATAAACTGTGACTCCGAATCCCTGCTTTAGCAGATTGGATGCCATCGGGGCGCCCATGGTGCCCAGTCCGATAAATCCGATGTTTTTCATTGCTAATCACCTTTCTTGTTGGAAGTTGCCGTCCGATGCAGATGCGAGTCGGCCCTGAATTGAATATTGAAACAGGTTGATCTCAGTTAATTGTAGCATGGGCATGCTACCCTATCTACAGGAGGGGCTGTCAAGCACAGGATACATAGGTAACGCAAGCTTGTCAGGCCCAGCAAATTAAAGTATCCTATTCCTAAGTCCTTATGTTCGTATTCATGGTCTTAGTAATACCAAACAGGAGGTTCCAAACATGTCTAAAAAAGTTATTTTTGATTACACTAAAGCTCTCTCCTTTGTAGGTCAGCACGAAATTGATTATTTTGCAGAGCCTATCAAGCTGGCTCATGAGCAACTGCACAACCAAACCGGTGTAGGTTCCGATTTCTTAGGTTGGATCGACCTGCCTACCAATTATGATAAAGAAGAGTTTGCGCGCATCCAAAAGGCTGCTGCTAAAATTCAAAGCGATTCCGAAGTACTGATCGTAATCGGTATCGGCGGTTCTTACCTTGGAGCACGTGCTGCGATCGAAATGCTGTCGCATTCTTTCTACAATGCACTGCCTAAAGATCAACGCAAGGGCCCAGCTATCTATTTTGCAGGCAACAACATCAGCTCTACATATGTGAATCATCTGTTGGAACTGATTGAAGGTAAAGACTTCTCTGTGAACGTCATTTCCAAATCAGGTACGACAACAGAGCCAGCTATCGCATTCCGCGTATTCCGTGCAGCTCTGGAGAAAAAATACGGTAAAGAAGAAGCGCGCAAACGTATTTATGCAACGACCGATAAAGAACGTGGCGCTTTGAAAAAACTGGCTAACGAAGAAGGCTACGAATCTTTCATTATTCCTGATGATGTGGGTGGTCGTTACTCTGTGCTGACAGCAGTAGGCTTGTTGCCGATTGCTACTGCAGGCATTAACATCGAAGAAATGATGCAGGGGGCGGCAGACGCTTCCAAAGAATACAGCAACCCGAATGTAGCTGAGAACGAGGCTTATCAATATGCAGCCGTTCGTAACGCTTTGTACCGCAAAGGTAAAGCAATTGAAATTCTCGTAAACTATGAGCCGTCTCTTCATTTTGTATCCGAGTGGTGGAAACAGTTGTACGGAGAAAGCGAAGGCAAGGATTACAAAGGCATTTATCCTGCTTCTGTTGATTTCTCGACAGACCTGCACTCCATGGGACAATTCATTCAGGAAGGCAGCCGCAATATTTTCGAAACGGTAATCCAAGTAGAAAATGTACCTAGTCACATCACCATCGAAGCAGATGAGGATGATCTGGACGGACTGAATTTCCTGGCAGGCAAAACTGTGGATTTTGTAAATAAAAAAGCATTCCAAGGTACATTGCTGGCTCACACAGACGGACAAGTACCGAACTTGATTGTAAATATTCCTGACTTAAGCCCTTACTCTTTCGGCTATCTTGCTTATTTCTTCGAAAAAGCTTGCGGCATCAGCGGCTACCTGTTGGGTGTAAATCCGTTCGATCAACCGGGCGTAGAAGCTTACAAGAAGAACATGTTTGCGCTGCTCGGTAAACCAGGCTTCGAAAAAGAAAAAGCTGAGCTTGAAGCGAGATTGTCTGAATAAGAGTGCTGTAATCTCTGATGCGAAACAGGATTTCGGTCAGAAGTGTTATAGTGTATAGCAGCAATTAAAGTACAGGAAAGCAGTTCACCAGCTGCCAGTAGCGGGGGACTGCTTTCTTGTAAAATGAAGTAAGGAAGGTTATACGTGTATGTTGGAACAATACCGAACCGTACGCGGTGCCGGCAACAAGGAAATTGTGATCCGAAAATCCCGTTTTATCGGCCATATTCAGCCTGTTCAAACTGAGGAAGAAGCAGTTGCTTTCATAGAGCGCATCAAAAAAGAGCATTGGAACGCTACCCATAATTGTTCTGCTTACATGATTGGGGAAAGAGACGAAATCCAAAAGCAATCGGATGACGGAGAACCGAGTGGTACGGCTGGAAAGCCTATTTTGGAGGTGATCCGCAACCAAAAGCTGAAAAATGTCGCTATTGTTGTTACCCGTTACTTTGGTGGGATTTTGTTGGGAGCAGGCGGTCTGATTCGCGCGTATTCAGATGGTGCTGTTGCAGCAATCGAGGCAGGGGATGCAATTACACGTGTGCTGCATCGTGAAGTTTTTGTAGAATTGGATTATACCTGGTTGGGCAAAGTGGAAAATGAATTACGCAATCGCAGCATCCGTACTGGAGAAACAATGTTTACGGATAAAGTTACCTTAACCTGTCTGCCGCTGGCTGGTGATGCGGAATCCTTCAGCAACTGGATAACAGACTTGACGCAGGGGCAATCGCTTGTGTCGGAGGGAGAGCAGCTTTACTTTATTGAAGGGGAATAAATAATATGGCTAGAAGAGCAGTAGAACAGGAGTTGTCAAGAGGGCGGATTCTGGAAGCGGCTAGGCACTTGTTTATTACCAAGGGCTACCGTGCGATTTCAATGCGCAGCATTGGCCAGCATCTGGGGTACAGTCATGGTTCGTTATATTATCATTTTAAAGAGAAGGCTGAACTGTTCTATGCTATTGTGATTGAAGATTTTAATACATTGCGTGGGATTCTACTGCAAGCAGCAACAGGTACGCCTGATAATGGCTTGAGCAGGCTGGAGTACTTGATGCTGGAATTTATCCGTTTTGGTTTGGAAAATCCATATCAGTACGAAATTATGTTTATGATGCACGATGAAGAACTATTTGCATACTGTCGCACAGAGCAAAACCGTTGTGTGGAACTATTTGCGTCCATGATCCGTCAAGAATTGAGTGGTCTGGGGCATTCGGAGGAAGATTGCTCAAGGGTACCGAAAAGCCTGTTTTTATCCATGCATGGCTTTGTATCCTTTTATATTCAGGACGGTTTAACATTTGAAGAAATTAGGCCCGCTGCTTTAGCACATGTAAAGCTGCTGTGCAGACACCTATGAGCGTACCTGCATTCACACGCTTCACCCATGAACATGTAGGGCGCTTTTCTAGGTGTATGCACTTCATGACGGTGACTTATCATTACGGTACTTTGCGAAAGCGACTAAGAATTTAACAGACGATGATGCATCCAGTAGGAAAACATCATGGTCTGTTTTTTTACCCGTTTCCGTCAGCCCTTCATGATTTTCACATGGTATTGACGTCTGCGTGGTCCGTCGAATTCACAAAAATAAAGTCCCTGCCATCGTCCGAGCAACAGCTTTCCATCATGGATGATGATCGTTTGTGAGGGGCCTGTCGTGATGGATTTTAGGTGGGACGCTGTATTTCCCTCCATATGGCGATATTGGGGATGCTCCCACGGATAGACTTCATCTAGTCTTAACATCACATCATGTTTGACATCTGGGTCTGCATTTTCATTAATGGCGATGCCGGCTGTCGTGTGTGGACAATAAACAAGTGCGGTTCCTTGTTGCACCCCGCTTTTTTCGATCAATGAAGCAACCTCTCGTGTAATATCACGAATTTCATCTCGCCGTGTAGTGGATAATTCTAAAGTATGCAACAATAACTCCATCTCCTTTCTTCCTAATACTTTACCCTTTTAATTCCTAATATAATATATAGAGTTGACGAAAATTACTTTCCTTTGATAAAGTATCACATAAGAAAAAACATAGTATATGCATTGGAATAATTAAATGATTTTAAATGAGGTACGTGCTTTGCGGTAAGCAAGGCTGCTGCTGTTCCTGAACAGGTCCAGAAGCGGAAAGGAAGTGTACGGATATGCATGTGGAAGTAAGAGGATTAAACAAGCATTTCGGTAATTTTCATGCAGTAAAGGACGTATCTTTTGATATTCAGGCGGGCCATCTTATTGGCTTACTCGGTCCAAGTGGTGGGGGGAAAACCTCCATTCTTCGCATTTTGGCGGGTCTGGAGCAACCGGATGCGGGAGAAATTCATTTTCATGGAAAAAGGGTAAACGAGCTGTCCCCGCAGGAACGTGGAATCGGATTTGTATTTCAAAACTATGCTTTGTTCAAGCACATGAGCGTCTACGACAATATTGCCTTTGGTCTGAAAGTGAAAAAAAGCTCCAAAACCCGTATCAAGGAACGGGTCACGGAGTTGGTCGAACTAACGGGGCTCAAAGGATTTGAGCATCGTTATCCGCATCAGTTGTCAGGTGGACAGCGACAGCGAGTTGCTTTTGCGCGTGCTTTGGCACCAGAGCCTCAATTGCTGCTGTTGGATGAGCCTTTTGCAGCTATTGATGCCAAGATTCGTCAGGAGCTGCGCACCTGGCTGCGAGAGTTGATTGAGCGGGTGGGCATTACTTCAATTTTTGTCACCCATGATCAGGATGAGGCGATTGAAGTAGCGGATGAAATTATGGTGATTAATCAGGGACGACTGGAGCAGAAGGGAACGCCTTGGGATATTTATAAAAAACCGGGTACCCCGTTCGTGGCTTCCTTCATTGGGGAATCTACGGTGATTGAACAGGCAGGCAGTCTCAAAGGCTTCGAAGAAGCTGCTGGAGTGGGAACACGTGCCTTGATCCGTCCGGAGTATATTGATGTCGGGCCAAGCGAGGAATTTACGCTTCTGTCGGCGACCGAGGAAGGCGTAGTGAAGCATTTGCATTTTCGTGGAAGTGAGTGGATGGTTGAAGTACAAGTTGGGGACCATCGTCTCATGACGTACCGTTCGCTGGAGAAGTCTACGCTGGAACCTGGTCAGCAGGTGCGAGTGTTGGTGCATCGAGCCTATCTATATAATGACCAGTCCAGCTGGATGGTGGAAAACCGCCTGAAGGAAGATCCCATGCCTATCATCATTTAAAAATCAGGCTTTTGCAAAATTCTCAAATATATATGATCACGCTTGGGGGGATGTCTAGCCTGATTTCACGGCTTTGGGCATGCTCCTTTTGGCGTTGGACGCTGGAAGGATTTACGCAGATGATTTACGTAGAATCGGTCTGTTCGTTATAATAGTAGTAAAAAGACCCAAATAGATAGGAGTTAAACCATGAATCGGCTTATTTTTCTTGGCACGGGGGATGCAATGGGGGTTCCGCGTGTATATTGTGATTGTCTCGTATGCACAGAAGCTCGCACGACAGGGGCGAACATAAGATTGAGATCGTCTGTGCTGATCGAAAGCGAGACGGAGGACTTTATGATTGATTGTGGCCCGGACTGGCGCAGACAGCTAGAATTACGCGATCTGCGTTTTATCCCTACGATCCTTGTGACACATGCACATTTTGACCATATTGGAGGATTACCAGAATGGGCAGATGCCTGTCGCTGGACTGGGAACAGAGGTCGATTGTACGCGCCACAGGAAGTGATCGACACGATCTTGCGGCAATTTTCCTGGCTCTCTGGAAATTTGGATCTTATTCCAGTAGATCAGGGAGCCCAACTTGGCGGGTGGAATATCCGGGGATGGCGTGTGAATCACGGGAAGAACGGATATGCCTACGCTTATCGCCTGGAAAAGGACGGCTTCTCGTGGGCCTACTGTTCGGATTCGATTGGATTAAATGAGGCGGAAATTCTGCCTTTGCACAATCTGAATTTGCTCGTCCTGGGAACGAGTTTTTATCATGAGGAGGCCGAGTATGCCACCCGCTCTGTATATGACATGCTGGAGGCACAGGAGCTTATAGGAAGGCTTAAGCCCCAAAGCACAGTGTTTACACATATGTCCCATGATGTGGATGTCACACGCAATTATGGGCTTCTGGAAGGGATTAGTTTGGCACACACCGGCATGAGTTTGCCGTTAGAATAAAGGTGCATTTTACCTTTACATCGTTCGACTGATACGTAGAAGGGCGGAGATTCCTTCTTTGATTTGTAGCTCGTTGGCGTATGAATAGGACAGTCGTACATGCGTTTTACCCTCTGCGCCGATGGGATCAAATACATTGCCGGGGACAAAGGATACAGATTCTTGTACACTTTTGGCAAGTAATTCATTAGGTTTCAACGTAGAAGGCAGCTGGAGCCACAGGTTGAGTCCTCCCGCTGGGCTGGTCCATGTCCAACCGGAATCGCGGAGACTGTCTTCCATCGTTTCCTTACGAATCTGGAGCGCGATACATAGTTTTTTAATATGCTGCTGCATACGTGGAGATTGAAAGTATTCTAAAAATAGCTTTTGATTCAGCAGTGGCGATCCATTGTCCACCAACGCTTTGACGTTGAGCAGGCTGTTCATGAGCTGTGGTCGGCAGGTCACGGCTGCGATTCGTAGACCGGGTGCGACATATTTACTGTAACTTCGAATGTAGACGACGCTTCCCGAAACATCATAGGCGAAAATCGGAGAAGGAGGCTTTTGCCCAAAGCTGATGTCATAGGTGCTGTCATCCTCAACAATGAGGCAGCCGTAGCGCTCGGCTAGTTCAGGCAGTCGTTTGCGTTGCTCATCGGGGACCGTAAAGCCCGTCGGGTTGTGGAATGTCGGATTCATATAAAAGAGACGTGGTTTTTCCGTTTTCATGCACCACTCAATCTGGTCCATATCATATCCTTCTGGTCGAATATCGGTCATGGTCAGACGTGCGCCTTGTCTGCGGAATATTTCCATGGCAGGACCATAAGCAGGGCGTTCGATCAATACACGGTCTCCTGTATGGAGCAGAGATCGGGCAATTAAATCAATGGCTTGCTGTGCTCCCGAGGTAATCATCACTTCATCCGGTGATAAAGCAAAATGCTTATCCACGCTAAAATGCTGCGCCATGGCCTCCCGAAGCTCGGTATCACCCTGTACAGCGGAATAGGTGGCTGCTACTTTCGGATGCTTTTCAAAAACCTGCATCATCAGCTCTCCCCAAAATCGGTTGGGCAGGAGAGAGGGGTCAATCAGCGCTTTGGAAAACTGGAAATTCGCATTCACTGATTGAACGCGGGTAAGTCCATCCATTCCTCTCCAGGCTGAAACTGACGGATCATCTGCCGCATGGGCAGATTTGGAGTGAATCGTGAGGTCTATGGACGTATGTCTCGAGTAGCCAGCATATTTTGCATGTCCAGTCGCTTGGGAAGCATGAACGTAATATCCTGATTTGTCCCTTACATAGACCAGTCCTCGTTGCTTCAACTCCTGATATGCCCGGAAAACAGTTAGCCGATGTACACCCAGCTCCTGAGCCAAGCTTCGTACGGACGGCAGCTTCATGTCTGTTTGCCAATCCCCGCGATCGATCCGCACAGTTACATAATGGATAACCTGCTCATACAGCTTTAAGGCATGATCGGCTGGAAAAAGTAGTTCGCTGTTGTTCTTACCCATGCTATCCACGCTCCTTTGTGTGTATTGTACTATATAGCACTTCAAAAACGTATACAACTGTTCTGTAGTTATACAACTGTTCTGTTCGTCTCCCTGTATGCTTAAAAGCAACTGAAGGGAGAGGGACGTATCATGATTGGGATCGCGTTTACAGTAATGTGTCTTATTTTTGGCACAACGTTTTTGGCCATAAAAGTGGGAGTGGAAGCCGGGCTTCCGCCGTTTTTATCGGCAGGGGTACGTTTTTTCGCCGCAGGTGCGATATTATTTATTGCTATGAAGCTGACCGGAAAGGTGAAATGGTCGTTATTATGGCGTAAGGAAATGTTGCTGATTGGAGCAGGAACGACCTTCGGTACCTTTTCGGCCTTGTATTGGGCAGAGCAATATGTCAGCTCCGGGATCGGAGCTATTCTGTCAGCTACTGGGCCGATGATGATCGTCATTTTGCAATCTGTACTGCTACGGCAAAAAACGTCACGGATTACGGTCGTTGGCTGCATGATCAGCTTTCTTGGTGTGGTGCTGGTTGTGCTGCCCGGATTGGCGGTTCAGATCAGTGGTCTGTGGCTGGCGGGATGCCTTGTTATTTTGCTGGGGGAGCTGTGTTATTCAGGGGGAGCTCTTTATTCCAAGCGAGTGATGGATGTATTTCGTGAAACGAACCCGATTGCCCTGAATGCGGCGCAAATGATCCATGGGGGATGGATGCTGCTGTTACTGTCTGCGATCACGGAACCGTGGAGTTCTGAGGGGTGGCAGTACCTTCCTGCCATGGGGTCTTTACTCTATCTGATCCTGTTTGGTTCGATGATTGCACATACACTGTTCTACTGGCTCATGGAGCGTACAAATCCCCTGTTTCCGACGACGTGGCTGTATATATCACCGCCGATTGCGGTGGGCTTGGGAGCGTTGTTGTATGGAGAGCATGTAAGCTGGTGGATGCTGGTTGGGGTGCTGCTCATTGTGACCGGACTAATCCTTATGAACAATGGAATTATCCGTTTGGTGAACAGGCGTAAGTTACGTTCTGCTGCCTGATATTTTATAGCGGTCAGGTTATTATATGATCTGACAGAAAAGGCCTCCAAACTGTCGTATGTTACTGATCATGCGACAGTTTGGAGGCTTTGTTGTTGTATTACTTTATTTAAGAATTATGGGAGCAGGCACTTTTTGCTTATTCAACATTGAGTACGAATTTGTCGATGGCGTGCTTAACACCATCTTCGTTATTGCTGCGAGTGATGTAATCAGCCAGCTTCTTCAAATCAGGAATGGCATTCTCCATCGCTATGCCGAGACCAGCGCATTCAAGCATTTCATGGTCGTTCCAAGAGTCGCCGATGGCAATCGTTTCCGACAGTTCACAGCCAAAATGGTTTGCAAGGAAGGTAAGCGCGTGACCCTTGGTGCCTTCATGGTGCATAATTTCCAGAAAGTGAGGCTTGGATTTTGTAATGTGAACTTCATTGCCAAGCAGTACGCGAAGTTCAGGAATTAATTCATCCAACACTTCCGGCTCGTCGATAATCAGCAATTTAGGAGCCGGCTGCTCTATAACTTTACTGAATACAGGCTCTACAAAATATTCCGTGTTGTTCAGCTCCGTGTAATCTTTGATTTTCTGATTATCTTCACGTGTGTACAATTTGTCATCAATATACGTTTGTAGATGCAGATTGCGTTCCACGCAGAATTCATACAGACGACGTGCAGCCACGAGTGGAACATAACGCTCATACAGCACGTTTTCGTCCAGCAGGTTTTTAACCAAAGCTCCTTGATACGTAATGATCGGCACGTTCAAACCAGTCTGGCGAGCAATTTTGTGTGCAGAGGCATAAGCTCGTCCAGTAGCGAGGGTAACCACCACACCTTTCGCTACAGCAGCTTCTAATGCCTGTTGTGTCGCTGGTGTAACTTCTTTTTGGTCGTTAATGAGTGTATCATCAATATCAATGGCAATTAATTTATACATATCGGTATTCTCTCCTTTATCTCTATCATGGGGCAATGCTAAAATTGTATCTTATAATATTCAAAATGACAATATCGCAAGGAAAAGGGGACGGCTCCTATAAGAGCCTGTCCCCTTATAACCACTGAAGTATTGGTTTGAAACGATGGGAAAAAGTAACGGTTAGTCTTCCAAAAATACAAGTCCAACAAAATCGTCCAACTCAATATTACCAAAATAGTGCTTCAAATCGAGAGAGGATAAGGCTTGACGTACCTCACCTTCATCATAACGCTTGCCGCGCAGGATGTTTTCAATATCAGCAACGTCACCCACACCGAAGAAATCCCCATAGATTTTAATATCACGGAGGTAGCCTTCCTTAAGATCCATGCGGATATCAATAATACCGACTGGAAATTTACGTGTGTGCTTGATATTGCTCTCGGGGGATAGACCGTAGTTCCAATCCCACGATTGGTAGCGTTCTTTGGATATTTCATGGATTTTGGCCCAATCGGTATCGGTGAGCTTATATTGAGGTACTTGATCCAATTCTGATTCGAATATGAAACGCAACAGTTCCTCGCGAAATTGCTCTATGGTCATCTCACGGTCCATCAGTTCGCTGATGTTAGCTACGCGACTGCGGACAGATTTAGTGCTTTTGGATTTGAATTTTTCGGGATTGGCATGCAGTGATGCAGCCACATTGTCCAGATTCAGGTTAAACATCAATGTACCGTGGCTGAACATACGTCCGCGTGTGGCAAATTGGGCGTTTCCTGAAATTTTACGTTCTCCGACCTGCAGATCGTTGCGGCCTGTCATTTCAGCTTCTACTCCCATTTGGCGCAGAGCATCAATCACAGGTTGCGTAAATTTAAGGAAATTATGAAAGGACTCCCCGTTATCCTTGGTAATAAAACTGAAATTTAAATTACCGAGGTCATGATATACAGCACCGCCGCCGGACAGGCGACGAACGACTTGAATATTGTTATCTCTGACAAACTCGGCGTTGATTTCTTCAATGGTATTTTGATGCTTGCCTATAATAATAGAAGGCTGATTAATGTAAAACAGCAAATAGCTGTCGTCCAGCGGTAGATGCTTGAGCGCGTATTCCTCAATAGCAAGATTAATGGCTGGATCGTGTATCCCCTGGTTGTCGATGAACAGCATGTCCATTCCTCCGTATATAAACTGTGTAATTTTATGTGTGCCTCCTTCTATTGTAACCCAAGTGAGCCATGTACAAAAGCTCATTTGCATTGACGGGACGCAAAAAGCAGCCTCATAATGGAGCTAAATGATTGGAAACGGGCGGAAAGGATGAGAGGCAATGATAGAGGTTTACGGTCATGGCGGGGACAGGGAAACAGCTGCGGCGACATTTGGCGGGACTGCTGCTGATTTTGTAGATTTTAGTGCAAATATTAATCCGCTTGGTCCACCGCCTGAGGTGCTTGAGGCGCTGCAACACTCATTTGACACTGTGATTCGCTATCCAGACCCTGGGCATCGGAATTTTAAAAATATGCTCGCACGGCGACTGCATGTTCCACCGGAGTCGTTAAGTATCGGAAACGGAGCGGCTGAGAGCATGGCGCTCTTGTTATTGGGACTAGCTCCTAAGCGTGTGGGTACAGTGGAGCCGTGTTTTTCGGAATATGCCGAGCTGGCTGGCAAATTCGGAGCCGAGGTCAACCGGGTGTATGGGAAGGCCTCGCTTCAATGGAAGGCGGACGTGGAGGACATCCTTCAGCTCATGGAGCAGGTAGATGTTTTGTTCCTCGGGCAGCCGAATAATCCAAACGGTGTGCAGTATGGTGAGCAAGAGCTGTGCGAGCTGGCAGAGGCGGCTGGCACAACGGGGACCGTGCTGGTGGTGGATGAAGCATTCATTGATTTTATTCCGCTGGAACGGCGAATCTCACTGCTGCCTGTGCTGGATCGCTATCCTCATGTGATTTTGATCCGGTCAATGACCAAATTTTATGCCATTCCTGGCCTACGATTGGGTTATGCGATTGCTCATCCGGACTATATCCGGCGAATGACGGCCAAACAGGTGACCTGGAGTGTGAATGGATTGGCGTTGCTGGCTGGCGAGGCGTGTTTGAGAAGTGGGCAAGCATATGAGCACCAAACACAGGAGCTGATTGCTGCGGAGCGCAACCGTCTGTTAACCGCCTTGGCGGAATGGGGCTGCGGTGTCGTTCCCGGTGAAGCCAATTACGTGCTGGCAAGGGCGCCGGGTACGTGGAGTGCATCGGCTATTCAGCAGGCGCTTGGACAACGCGGAGTTCTTATACGTAGCTGTGCTATGTATCCGGGACTGACGACGAGCCATTTTCGGATTGCGGTCAAGGATGCAGAAGCCAACGACAGGCTGCTATCTGTATTGGGTGAAGTGCTGGAGGAGGAACAGCGGCGTGACAGTTAGCTTGATTATCCTGGCAGCCTACCTTTTGGACAGGATGATCGGTGATCCGAGGTGGTTGCCGCATCCAGTCATCGGTATGGGACATGCCATTTCGGCATTGGAAAAATTGATTCGCCGCCAGGTCCGAAGTGACCGGGGGCTGAAACGTGCGGGTATACTGCTTCCACTCATTGTGGCGGGAGGCTCCTTTGCGCTCGCCTGGGCGCTGTTGCAATTGCTTGCCTGGATTCATCCGTGGTTATCTGTCGGCGCAGAAATAGTGCTGATTGCGACCACGATTGCTTCCAAAGGACTAAAGGATGCAGGAATGGCAGTCTACCGAGCGTTGCAGGCGGATGACCTGGCTGCGGCACGGCGGGAGCTGGGCATGATAGTCGGGCGGGATACGCAGCAACTTGATGAGCCTGAGATTGTACGCGGTACGGTTGAAACGGTCGCTGAAAATATCGTGGACGCGATTATTTCCCCGCTTTTTTATGCCTTGATCGGGGGAGCACCCTTGGCGCTGGCTTATCGTGCTGTGAATACGCTCGATTCCATGGTTGGCTACAAAAATGAAAAGTATCTGCATTTAGGCTGGGCTTCAGCACGTCTAGATGATGTGGCTAACTACATTCCAGCACGCCTGACAGCGGCAATGCTTGTGATAGCGGCGTGGATGTACAAACGAGATGCTGCAAGAAGCTGGCGCACAGTCAAGCGAGACGCTCGTCTGCACCCAAGTCCGAACAGTGGCTTCCCGGAATCGGCTGTTGCTGGTGCATTGGGGATTCGTCTTGGAGGATATAATGTGTATCATGGCGTGCGCTCCTTTCGTGCATACATGGGGGATTGGATACGACCGCTAGAGTCGAAAGATATACGGCATACGATCCAGCTGATGTTCGCCGTGTCCAGTATGTTTGTAGGATTGTGTTTGTTAGGAGCCGCAGGTTGTTTTGCCTTGGGATGGGTGCGGTGAGGGTGAGGAGTGACACACTGAATAATGATCGAGCAGGAAGTGACATTTCTTGAAACAAGATATAGCAGCAAAAAGGACAGTAGAATACGCACAAAGACCGAACTCACAGGAGGATAAGGTGCCGTATGATGCTAAAGAAGATCTGCATTGGGATATGGAGCTCGTGTTAGTTCGTCACGGCACAACCTTATGGAACAAGGAACGTCGATATCTGGGACACTCCGACTTAGGTTTGCTACCGGGGGCAGAGCAGGAATTAAAGCCTTTGCAGGAAAAATTGCAAGGTCAGTCCTTTGCTCGAATCTATTGCAGCGACTTAATGCGATGTCGCCAGACCTTGCAGATCATTGTGCCGGAATCAGAGTTGACGTCTGGGCGTTCCCTATCTACTATGCCTCCTATGATGGAACCATGTCTGCGAGAGCTTCATTTTGGCGAGTGGGATGGAAAAACGTATGACATGCTCAAGGATGTGTCGTTGTATCGGGCTTGGATTGATGAGCCGCAACGGATCACCCCACCTGGTGGAGAGTCTTGGACAGATTTTGTAAATCGTCTGCGCAAATTTCTTGACTCTCTGTATGAATGGCGTGTTGCTATGGAAGTTCAACCCATGGATTTGACTGCTACGTCGCCCTCTGTTTTGGTCGTTACGCATGGTGGCGTAATTCGTCAGCTAGCTTGCATGCTGATACCGGGCCATGATTTTTGGAGTCTGAATCCGAAGCCGGGAGAAGCATTAAGGATTCAATTGAGGCTGGCAGGACCGCACAATTACATAGCGGAAATGCTTCCTCATTAGGTTAGACACCAGCGGATAAAGAGGCTGTTTGGGTTGTAAGCCGCCTCATTTTAACCTATAATCATCAAGTAAAAGAACGGCTTGACTACCACTACATCAAATATCCAGCAGACGAGGTCGGCGCAGCGTGATGAAACTATGGTTTCCCTCCCTGCGCTGTTAAAAGGGAAGTCGGTGTGAATCCGGCGCGGTCCCGCCACTGTAAATGGAAACATGCCCGTTAGTCCTCTTTATATGTTACTAAGCATATGAAAGAATTTCAGGACATGTATTTTACCATAAGTCAGGATACCTGCCCGTCCGCCTGTCACCATAATCCTTCGAGGAAAGGATGACGTGTTCGCAGTGACTGTCCATGCGGAAAGAAGCTGCCGCCTGCGCACGATCTGCGCTAACGTGACCCCTGTGTCCTGATATGAGGATGCGGGGGTTTTTGATAGGAAAAGAAGGCTAGATTTAGAAGATATCTGATGATGTTCAAGTAACGCTCTTAACGATTTATTTATGAAGGGGTGCAAATCATGGCAGGAAAAAAAATAAAGGTGTGGACAACAGGTCTATTGGCTCTGATTTTGGCAGTTGTGCTGAGTGCATGTGGCGCTAATGGAAAAAATGCAGAAAATAAAGAGGGTCAGGCTTCTTCACAGCAGCCGGGACAGGCAGTAAACGCACAAGAGCCTCCGGGCAAAACGGTTTACCCGCTCACAGTTAAAGATGCAACAGGACAGGAATTTACATTCAAAAAAGCGCCGGATAAAATCGTTTCCGTCTCCCCGGCAGAAACCGAGGCGTTGTTCGCCATTGGGCTGGATAAGGAAATTGTCGGCGTCTCCGACTACTCTGATTACCCGGAAGCAGCTACGAAAAAGCCTAAAGTGGGCGGTATTATGAAACCGAACGAAGAGGCGATCATTGCTGCGAACCCGGAAGTCGTTTTTGCAGGGATATCACTTAGTGAACAGGCTACGACCAAGCTGCGCGACATGGGAATTATGATTTTTAAAACGGAACCGAAGACAGTGGAAGATGTCATGGCTAACATCGAATTGTATGGGAAAATCACCGATCATCAGAGAGAAGCAAGAGCGGTGACTGACAAGATGAGAGCAGATGTAGCAGAAGTAAAAGAAGGAATTAAAAATATCGGTAAAGGGCAGAAGCTGCGGGTATACGTCGAGTTTTCACCAGGCTGGACAGTGGGTAAAGGCGAGTTTATGGACGAGCTGATTACGTTGGCGGGCGGCGAAAATGTAGGTGCCACGCAGAAGGGGTGGTACCAAATCAGTGAGGAAAATATTATTGCTGCGAACCCTGACGTGATTTTGTACAGCAAAAGTGTCAAGGACGACAAAACGGGCCAGACGCTCGGTGATATCATTAAAGCTCGCAGTGGATGGGATCAAATATCGGCTGTTCGCCACAACCGGGTGTTTGCCGTGGATGATAATTTGATCAGTCGTCCGGGTCCACGCGTAACGGAAGGTCTCAAGGAAGTGGCCAAGGGCGTGTATCCTGAAATTTTCAAATGAACCGTAAACTGATCGGCTTTGGAGGGACAGGTCTTGTCCTGCTGTTGCTGACGCTGCTGCTCTGTCTTGGCATCGGCTCGGCCAAGCTTCCGGTCAGCCAAATCACGGGCATTCTGGTTAACCACCTACCGTGGTTAGGCGATACGTTTACACCGGATTGGAATACATCCTCAGAGCAGATTATTTTGAAGGTCAGATTGCCACGAGTGTTACTGGGAATGTTGGTAGGAGCAGCGCTGGCGCTGGCGGGAGCCGGATTTCAGGGTGTGCTGCGTAATCCTTTGGCTGATCCGTATACACTGGGGGTATCCTCGGGGGCTTCGGTAGGAGCGGCAGTACTGATTTATTGGGGCCTTCAATTTTCATTTGTTGGCATATGGACGCTGCCGCTAGTGGCATTTACGACCGGAATGCTTACGCTGTGGATGGTGCTGACGTTGGCACGGGAAGGTGGGAAAATTCCGACACAAAGTCTCATTTTGTCGGGTGTGGTGATGCAATCCTTTCTGGGAGCGGTTGTTTCCTTTCTGACAGCCATGTCGAAGGAGACGGTCAATGAAATATTGTACTGGACGATGGGAAGTCTTAGTCTGCGCGGTTGGTCATATACAGGAATCCTTTTACCTTATGTGGTCATAGGGCTGGTATTTCTATGGAACCGGGCACGTGTGCTGAATATTTTGGCTTTGGGTGAACGTCAGGCGGCGCACATGGGAGTTCATGTAGATGCGACGAAGCTATCTGTTCTGATTATTTCCACGCTGCTGACAGCAGCCGCTGTCTCGGTGTGTGGCGTGATTGGCTTTGTTGGACTCGTTGTACCGCATATCATTCGTCTGGTGACAGGTCCTGATTACCGTATGATTGTTCCATTATCTGCGCTCGGCGGAGCTGTTTTTATGGCTTGGGCAGATACGGCGGCTCGCACATTGTTAGCCCCCACAGAAATTCCTCTGGGCGTGATGACGGCCTTTGTTGGGGCACCGTTCTTCGCATATCTCCTGTACCGAAACAAGAAGCTGCGCAGGGGGGGACTGCTGTGACAGAACAAAGTGAATCACAGAAGGTGCGTGATCGGGCATTAGAGGTAGTGGGTCTGACACGTGCCTATGGAGAGTTCCATGCTTTAAAAAATATAAGCTGGAGCGTCGACGAAGGAACTTGGTGGGGGATTATTGGTCCGAACGGCAGTGGAAAATCGACCTTGTTGCATTTGCTTTCCGGTGTAGATCAGCCAACTTCGGGAAACGTTCATATCTATGGCAAAAAGGTCGGTAGCTACAGCAGGAAAGAGCTTTCCCGACTCATAGCCGTACTCCAACAGGAAGGGCTTCCTCCCGTGGGATACACCGTCAGGGAAGTCGTAGAAATGGGACGTTTTCCCCATCAGGACTGGCTAGGCAGGGAAAAGGGTGTTGATGTGGAGGCGATCGCGGATCGCGTGCTGGAGCGATTGGGTCTTACCACGCTGGCGGACAGAGCATTAGACCGTTTGAGTGGGGGACAGCGACAGCGTGTAGCTTTGGCAAAAGTAATGGTGCAGGAGCCACGAATATTGCTGCTGGACGAGCCTACGACCTATCTGGACTTGCGCTATCAGCTTGAATTTATGGAACTGCTGGCAGATTGGCGCCAAGAAACGGGTGTGACGATCATTGCGGTCTTGCATGATCTTAACTTGACAGCCCAATTTTGCGAAGATTTGCTTGTACTCAAGGATGGAATGGTTGAAGGATTGGGAGCTTCATCGAAGTTATTAACTGAGGATCGGATTCGACGAGTATACGGTGTTGAGCCTGTGATGCTTCCGCATCCTGATAGCGGTGTGCCGCAGCTCTTGCTGCGCAGGAGCGCTTCGGATACAGCAGATTAAATAAACGATGAAACACACTTAAAAAGAGCAGGGAGTGGAAGGTATGAACGACAAGCTGCGTCAGCTGATCGATAGCATTGCCCAGCCGGATGGGGTGGCGGCCTCGGCAGCTTCAGCCCATTTGGACCAATTAACAAAGCCACCGGGAAGTCTTGGAAAGTTGGAAAGTGTGGTCATTCAGCTAGCAGGAATTACAGGAGTGGATAAGCCTGAATTCGATCGTAAAACGGTTATGGTCATGGCTGCGGATCACGGGGTGTGTGAAGAGGGAGTCAGTGCCTTTCCGGCTGAGGTTACACAGCAAATGCTGTATAACATGCTGTCAGGTGGCGCAGCAATTAATGTGCTGGCACGCCATGCGGGCGCAGATGTCAAGGTGGTAGATGTTGGCGTGAATGCGGATGTCGCTCACGCGAATCTGGTGGACCGAAAGGTACGCATGGGTACTTCGAATATAGCTAAAGGGCCAGCGATGCTGCGTACGGAAGCGGAACAGGCGATTTTGGCCGGAGCTGGAGCTGTAATAGAAGCGGTCAAAGGTGGCACACGGCTATTCGTTACTGGAGAGCTGGGCATCGGGAATACCACAGCCAGCGCTGCGGTCGTATGTGCTCTTACCGGGCTAGAGCCGGAAGTTATCGTAGGCCGGGGAACGGGTGTAAATATGGCTGGGCTTACCCGCAAAATAGCGGTTGTCTGCCGCGCATTGGACGTGAACCAGCCAGATGCAAATGATGCGCTCGACGTGCTCACTAAGGTCGGCGGTCTGGAGATTGCCGCCTTGGCAGGAGTTATCCTCGGCGCAGCCGCACATCGCTGTCCAGTCGTGTTGGACGGCTTTATTTCCGGCGCAGCTGCCCTCGCAGCGCGTGCACTTGCGCCTGCAAGCGCTGCGTACATGCTCGCTTCGCACGCCTCGGACGAGCGCGGGCACGCGGCGGTGCTCCGCGAGCTCAAGCTGGAGCCCATGCTTCATTTGGACATGCGGCTCGGGGAGGGCACAGGTGGTGCGCTTAGCTTGCACCTGATTGATGCGGCGTGCCGCATTATGCGCGAAATGGCGACCTTTGCCGATGCAGGCGTATCGGACGGTCAGGGAGCCGCGCAGCGATGAAAGCGCTCGTGACCGGCGGGGCACGCAGCGGGAAAAGCGGCTTTGCCGAGCGATTATGCATGTCGCGCGCGCCTGGCGCATGCTACATTGCAACGGCGCAGGCCTACGACATGGAGATGAAGGAGCGCATCGCCCTTCATCGGGTCCAGCGCGAGTCTGCCGGGTACGACTGGCAGACGCTGGAGGAAGCGCAGGCGCTGCCGGAGCTGCTGCGACGGCTTGGCGGCGATCAAGCGTCGCAGCCATCACCCGCGCCTATGGTGTTAGTCGACTGCCTGACCCTGTGGCTGTCGAACGTGCTGCTGGCCGCAGGCGAGGACGGCGAAGCTGCGTCCAAAGTTGCCATTAATGAACTGACGGCAGCTGTGGAGCAGTATCCGGGGCAGCTTGTCATCGTGACCAACGAGGTTGGTGACGGCATTGTGCCCGAATATCCGCTTGGTCGGCTGTATCGGGATTTGAGTGGGGTTATGAATCAGCGGATTGCCCGTCTTTGTGATGAAGTATTTTTGGTGACGGCGGGTATTCCCGTAGAACTCAAACGGCTGGAATATAAGCTATGAGCCGCGAACGTCAGGCTGTTGCTGCTGCTTTTCAATTTTTAACGCGTCTTCCGGTGAAGGCGGAATTGGATTTTTCCCCGGATTTGCTTAAACGCAGTGCAAGTTATTATCCGCTGGTGGGAGTGGTCATTGGCATCATCGTCTGGGGCTTTGCGGCGCTTGCTTCTATGGTGCTGCCGCCGTTGCCGTGTACGATTCTTACTCTTGTTGTCTGGGTTTGGTTGACGGGTGGATTGCATTTGGACGGGTGGATGGATGCAGCTGATGCCTTGTTCAGCTACCGATCCCGTGAACGGATGCTGGAGATTATGAAGGATAGCCGTGTAGGGGCAATGGGCGTTATTGCTTGCGTGTTGCTGCTCATGCTCAAGGCTTCTTTGCTATATACGGTGCTGGTTGAACGGAATGTGTCTGGCTTGCTGCTGCTTCCGATGGTTTGGAGCCGCTGGTTTATGGTACATGCGATGAAGCGCTGGCCTAAAGCCCGTAATGATGATGGACTGGCTGCGCGTTTTGCTGATATGAGTGGTGGCCGCGTAGGGTTGGCCGTATTCTGGGCTGTATTAGTGACCCTGAGTGCTGCCGTAGGACAATATCTTCTGGCAGGTTTGGCTACAGCAACAAGGGATACTGGGAATCTGTCGTTGGCAGGATCATGCTTACAAACCTTGCCTTCATATTCTGAAAGCCTTCCAATCTCGATAGGTTTTGTGTTGATTCCGCTCTTGGCTTACGGTGTTGGAACCTTCACGGCAAACCGTATTAACCGCCGCTTGGGTGGACTTACGGGAGATATATACGGAACTTTAAACGAATTGCTGGAGACTGTTTTATTGTTGTTTATTGTCATTTTGTACGGGTTGTGACCAGATTTGAAATGAATTCGTTAAAGGGGAAGAGGCAATTGTCAACTTTCGAACCGTCCTGCACGAGCCCGGCAGCCGTATTGATGCTTCAAGGAACAGCGTCGGATGTGGGCAAAAGCGTGGTGACGACTGCGCTTTGCCGTATTTTTACGCAGGACGGATATCGTCCAGCACCGTTTAAGTCGCAAAATATGGCGTTAAACTCTTATGTTACCGAAGACGGCAAGGAAATTGGACGCGCTCAGGGGGTGCAGGCTGAGGCCTGCGGTATTGAGGCCACGACCGACATGAATCCGATTCTGATTAAGCCGGTCAAAGATATGCACTCACAAATTGTTGTACACGGTGTACCTTATGCCTATATGAGCGCCTCCGATTACCGGAGGGATTTTTTGCCAAAAGCCAAGCAGACCGTTATGGATGCTCTGAATCGGTTGCGCGATACCTATGATATTGTCCTTATGGAAGGGGCAGGCAGCCCGGCAGAGATTAATTTGAAGGACCGCGATATCGTAAATATGAATCTGGCAGGTTGGGCGGATGCTCCAGTGTTGCTTATTTCAGATATCGACCGGGGCGGTGTTTTTGCCTCTCTCGTAGGAACCATCGAGTTGCTGGAACCCCATGAAGTACAGCGTATCCGCGGATTTATCATTAACAAATTCAGAGGCGATCTGTCTCTGCTGCAGCCGGGATTAGACTGGCTGGAGGAACGGACAGGCATTCCTGTACTCGGTGTATTGCCCTATCTACCAGACATTCGCATTGAAGCAGAGGATTCGGTAGTACTGGATAAGAAGCCCAAGCTATCTGCAAAGGATAAAGAACTGGATATTGCAGTGATACGATATCCGCGGATTTCCAATTTTACGGACACGGATGCTCTGGCCGCAGAGCCGGATGTGAGTGTTCGTTATGTCACAGAAGCCGGACAGTTGGGCGTACCGGACGCCATTATCTTACCGGGGACCAAAGACACCATTGGAGACCTGTTGGAATTGCGTGAGAGAGGTCTGGAGAAAGACATTCGGCAGGCTATGAATACCGGCTGCACACAGCTAGTTGGCATTTGTGGAGGTTATCAGATGCTGGGTACAGCGCTATTTGATCCCGAAGCCGTCGAATCTGGGTTGCCGCAGCAGGCAGAGGGGTTAGGTTGGCTGGCTCTGTCCACGACCTTTTTGAAGGAAAAGCAAACCGTACGCGTACAAGGAACCCTGTCTAATCATTGTCCGCTTTTGCTTAGCGCTACGCCTGATTCGGGTTATGCCTCTAAGCCAAGCATTGAAGGTTATGAAATACATATGGGCGTTACGGAGTATGTTACGGAACCATACGCACCTACAGATGGAACTTTAAAACTAAGCGAAATGAAAAGGTTATTCCATATCCGGCGTGGCGAAGGAACAGTTTTTGAGGAAGGCTGGGGTACGACAGACGGTAAAATATGGGGAACCTATTTGCACGGTGTGTTTGATAATGACCGTTTTCGCCGATGCTGGCTGGATGGATTGCGACAAGCCAAGGGCTTGGCACCTTTAGAAAGCACTTTTACTGTACGTGAAGCCAAGGAACGAGAGTTTGACCGTGTCGCAGAGGTGGTTCGGGCTCATTTAGATATGGAGCAAATTTATCGTATGATGGGAATGAATTCATAAACTTCATAAAATGATTATTTAAATCGCTCTTAAAAATAAAGAGGTATCTCTACAGCCATTTTCATGACTGAGAGATACCTCTCTTTATTCAGGATTTTGCAAAATCCTCTATGGTATCGGCTTACGTAATTTTAAATTTTTGGACAGCCTTTTGCAGCTCGGTTGCTTGTTTGCTTAATTGGCGAACAACCTCGCTGTGGCTTTCCATTTCATTCAGTTGCTCATCGGCATTTAAACCGATTTCCTGAATCATATGCTGTGCATTGGCAGCGATGAGAGCTGTCTCTTCCACGGAAGCAGATACTTCTTCCGAGCTGGCGGATACTTGTTCCGTTGCTGCAGATACCGTTTGAATCGTAGCATTGATCTTTTGCATAAGCTCACTTAGCTGGTTAAAGGCTGAGCTCGCTTGTTGAACCATTTCCGTTCCCGAATGAATTTCACGGCTCACCTGGGTCACAGAGTCCACAGATTGTTGCGATACTTCTTGAATGGTAACCAAATAGTCGGAAATTTCTTGAGTGGCTTCTTTAGATTGCTCCGCAAGCTTGCGCACTTCTCCGGCTACTACGGCGAAGCCCCGTCCATGTTCGCCCGCACGGGCAGCTTCAATGGAGGCATTCAGGGACAACATTTGGATTTGCTTCGTGATATCGAAAATAGCCGAAACGATACTGCCAATGGCTTCTGAGCGCTCATTCATACTATGGATGTATCGAAGCGATTCATCGGCAGCATGTCCTACCTGTGACATTTGAGCTACAGCTTTTTGAGCGAGCGTAGTACCGTTAACCGTTTCTTTTGTCGCTTCACTGATTTGATCGGATACATCATTGGCAGAGGAGGCGATGTGCTGAACACCTTGAGCGATTTCCTCCATAGCCTGCGCATTTTCAGCAGCAGCTGTAGCTATGCTGGTACTGCCCTTTGCTATTTCCTCTGCGGCAACTGTAGAATCCTGGACTTTTACACTCATAGCCTCAGTCCGACGAAGCAGCTCGTCCGATCCTTCAACAACCGCACCGGATGTAGAAAGCACATGGCCGATCATTTCTTTTAAGTTATGAGACATCGATTGGAAGCTGCGGGCAAGTTGCGCAATTTCATTGACGCCATGAACCTTCGCTTCTTGTGAAAGATCACCTTGAGCAATTTTTTCGCTATGACGAACCAATTCAGCAATGGGTTTTACAACTTTACGTATCACGAGGGTAGAAATAATTCCGCCCAGCAGGAGTGTTGCCACTGTAATACCTATGCAAATCCATAGAATTTGTTGGGATTTTTCTTGTACGAATCCAACATCTTCGTTCACGCCTAGAACTAAATTACTACCCGATATAGCAAAGAAGGCGGTTTTGTGTACTCCGTACGAATCGCTATATATTTCACTGATATTCATCTCGCCTTGTTTTGCCTTTTTTACATCCTCTACAGGAATGAGTGCATCCTTGACCTTGTATACTGATTTTACATTCCGTGCGACGACTTCGGCTTTACCATCCTTCACTACCGCGATATATGCCGATTCTAATTTGAGGGTATCGACTTTGTCCTGCAGATAGGATTCCATCTGTATAGCGGAGCCGGAATCAGAACCGCTTCCTTGCCCGGCCTGAACAGCTAAGGAAATATTGAGATCCTGATATACATTTTTAGCTCCAATTTCTAGCAATTGGTCTACCTGAGGCATGACACTGTTATTAATGATACTCATGGATATTGCATAGAAACTGATGCTGAACAAAAGGGATGCAAAGAGCTGAATCAGCAAAAACATAATTCGTAATTTCGCGCCAATGGAACGATTAAAACTCTTCATGAAAATTCTCCTCTCACATGATGGTAATAAAGTCAGACGAATTCCCCTGCTTGATGTAGGCCGCTTGTCCAATAAGATGCTAGACACGCCATGATCTACTTGTTTTCCTCTCCTTGCTTGAAGAAAAGACTGAAAATGTTCGGATTCTATGTATATTTCAGCTGTATTCAAGGAACAAGAATGTGAAAGGGAAGTAATCCATGATTTACTAAAAAGTAGGTTAGACCTATTTTACATAATTAACAGGCGGTTGAATAGTCATATTTGCCCAAAAACAAACAAAAAATATATAACTATGGTCTTAGGTGTTTAGATGTAAGTTTGATGTAAATTATCAGGTGCATAAAAACGAATAGATTACTCCTTCTTTAAAACTATTGTAAAAAAGAAGTAATATAAGTAGCATAAGGAATACCGCTTTTATAACAATATTCTTCTAAGCTTGGTTTGGTAAGTTCGAAAGTGTTCTTCAATATACATATAAAAGGGGAAAAGGTAGTTATGAATGGGGATTTACTTTCCAAAGAAATGATTTCGCAGGTCAGAGGAGAAGATGAACTAGAGCCGACTTCCGGCAGTAACAGAGCTGCTACAGGGGGAAATCCGATAAGTCGTCTATTAGATTATGTATCAGGCGTATTCACTCCGATCTTGCCGGCAATGATTGGGGCAGGAATCATCAAGGTAATTATATTAGTTTTAATGTCCTTCGGTTTATTGTTGTCTGATCCGCAGGTATATACTATTTTAATGGCTATCAGCGATGGGGTATATTACTTTCTACCTATTTTTGTTGCGGCAAGTGCGGCAAGAAGGCTGCGCAGCAATGTATTTGTTGCGGCAGCCATCGCAGTATCCGTATTCCATCCCCAACTAACAAGTTTATTCCAGTCAAGTGAGGAGGTACGTTTTGCCGGTCTGTCAGTTATAGACCCACAAGCTGCTTCATCTATAGTACTCATACTTGTTGTCGTTTGGATAGCATCGTGTGTCGAAAGATGGTTAGACAGGTATACCCCTTATTCACTTAAATTATTGGTTGTCCCGACTTTGACACTGATAATCACTATACCTTTGATGGTGTTCGCTTTCGGACCACTGTGGAGTTATCTCGGCCAACATGTATCGGATGGACTAGGCTGGTTGTTTGACAATGCAGGAATATTTACAGGGCTGTTGCTCGGAGGCGCGATGTCTTTGCTTATTATTGCAGGCATGCAATATATAATGCTACCGATTATGATCAGCTCGCTTACAACATTGGGTTACGATCATATTTTTCCCGTGGTCATTGCAGCGGCTTTCGCTCAGGCTGGCGCAACATTTGGCGTATGTGTTAAATCCAAAAATCCCAAAGTCAAAACGCTGGCTGCGTCCACAGGTTTGTTAGCCATGCTGGGAATCATTGAGCCGGCCATGTATGGTGTCAATATCCGTTTCAAAAAACCGTTAATAGCAGTTATGATTGGTGGAGCCGTTGGTGGGGCTTGTATGTGTTTGTTTGAAACAGAGCTTACTGCTATTGGTACGTCTGCTGGGCTGCTCAGCTTACCTTTATTTTCTGAACCCACGCTTGTGTACGGTATTGTGGGTATACTGATTTCGTTTGTTACGGCTGGCGTAATTACGTATTTTATGGGCTTTGTGGATGAAAAAGATGAGCATTCGCAAGTAGCATCTACATCTGGCATGAATGCTTCTCCGAACTCGGTTGTGGAAAAGAGCCCCGGCAGCTAAGTTGAATACATGTCGTTCTGTTCAGGATAACAAACAGCAAGCCTTCATCTTACGAAGGCTTGCTGTTTGTCATTTTGATAAATCTAAGGCTGAAGCAGATTTATTATTTTTATTTCAATAAAACCTACAAAAATAGTTGGCTTTGTGATATAGTAATCTTCGAATTGAAGGGTCACTTTAGAAAACATCTTACGTTTAAGTTTGGAGGAAATGATATATGGATACCTTCTTTATTATTTTGAATGTCATCGTGCTGCTTGCACTGCTCGGCGTGTTGGTCTGGATGCAGAAAAAGCACATCTCCTTTACAAAAAGGGTATTTGCCGCACTTGGCTTCGGACTGATCTACGGGGCTATTCTACAATATGCCTATGGGGCAGGCTCAGAGGTCATTACAAAATCAGTTGATTGGTTCAACCTCGCAGGTAATGGTTATGTCCGTTTGCTGCAAATGGTCGTTATTCCGCTTATCATGGTGTCGATTATTTCGGCTATTATGAATTTGAAAGGAAGACAGAACCTTGGCAAAATCAGCGTGTCCATTATTGCAGTACTACTGATTACAACGGCAATTGCTGCTTCAGTGAGTATTGTAACCAGTCTGTCATTTGATTTAAAGGCCATTGAGATTCAAGGTGGAGAAAAGGAACAAGCACAGGGCTTGAAGATGGAAGAGCGCCTTGGAACAGTTCAGGACATGACCATTCCACAGCAGGTGCTGGAATTTATTCCTTCAAATCCTTTTGAGGATATGACGGGAGCACGTCGTACGTCGACGCTGGCGGTGGTTATTTTCTCGGCCTTTATCGGGGTGGCTGTGCTCGGATTGGATCGTAAAAAACCGGAACAGGCGCAAACCTTCCGTAAAGTGATCGATGCAATGTACGCTGTAGTGATGCGGATTGTAACGTTGGTGCTGAGATTGACACCTTACGGTATTTTAGCACTGATCACTAAAGTAGTAGCTACGACCAATCCAGATGAAATTTTGAAGCTAATCAAGTTTGTGCTCGCTTCTTATGTGGCTTTGTTGGTCATGTTTATCATTCATCTTATTTTGCTGGCCTTGTTCGGCTATAATCCGGTGACGTATGTGAAAAAGGTATTGCCTACACTGGTTTTTGCTTTTACTTCTCGTTCCAGTGCGGCGACCATTCCGTTAAATGTTGAAACGCAAACGAAAAAACTTGGTGTGTCCGATGGCATCGCGAATCTGTCTGCGACCTTGGGAGCGACTATTGGACAAAACGGCTGTGCTGGTATTTATCCGGCGATGCTGGCGGTTATGATTGCTCCAACCGTGGGTATTGATCCAACGAGCTGGGATTTTATCCTCACGCTTATTTTAGTCGTTACGATCAGCTCGTTCGGCGTGGCGGGTGTAGGCGGTGGTGCCACTTTCGCTTCCCTGATCGTGCTTTCCACCATGAATCTTCCAGTGGCATTGGCAGGATTGCTCATCTCAGTCGAACCGTTGATTGATATGGGTCGCACAGCGTTAAATGTCAATGATTCTATTACCGCAGGTCTCATTTCAGGCAAGGTGCTCAAAGAGAACGATCAAGACGTGTTCAACAATCAAGGTATGGATTTGGATGCAACGGCGCACTCTTAAGTAAAAGATAGACAAGATGGTGTAAACTACAGTCTCATATCGCATCTATCGCATATGTAACACGTGCACTGTGCACCTCAATACTCAGAGTCGACCTTAAGGTCGGCTCTTTATATTAGGCTTAGGACAGTGTAAATTATAGCTGTTCACGAATCCTAATCTATGATACATTAAAATAATGTTTTTCCGGCTTGCTTCGGATGAACCGCGGTTCGCAACCATCCCGCGCTATCAAAACTAGGAGGATTTTATGTTTAATCTTTTATGGGGGGCAGCTTTTGTCCTCGTCAATTTTATGTTCTTTTTGTTATGTTTTCGGTTGTTCGGTAAAAAAGGGCTGTACGCCTGGATTGGTGTTGCTACTGTACTAGCTAACATTCAGGTAACCAAAACGATTGATCTGGTCGGCATTACCACGACATTGGGAAATACGATGTATGTTTCTATGTATATGGCCAGCGACTTGCTGAATGAAAAATATGGGCCTAAAGAGGCGCGTAAAGCTGTGTGGTTCGGCTTTTTCACTCTGATTATGACGACGGTCACGATGCAAATGGTGCTGCAATTCGAGCCAACTGCAACGGATTTTGCCCAGACCCCGATGCAACAGCTGTTTGGATTGTTGCCAAGGCTTGCGCTTGCCAGCTTGACAGCCTATGCAGTCAGTCAATTGCTGGACGTGCGTCTGTACGCCTGGATTCGCAAGTTTTTCCCGGAACGTCATCAGCTCTGGATTCGCGGCAATGGCAGCACGATGATCAGCTCGTTTATAGATACGCTCATTTTCTGTACTATTGCCTTTTACGGTTATGCGTGGGGGATATGGATCGAGATATTATTCACCACCTACATCTTAAAATTTGTATTGACTGCGGCGGGTACACCCATTTTGTACATTGCACGCAATTTCAGCTTTATAGAAGAGGAGGGGCAAACCCTAAAGCCATGATGGCTTGGGGTTACCCCTCCTTTTTTCATACTTTTTATATAATGAATAGCAAATGGATTTATCCGAGCACTGTCAGTTCTTTTGGAAAAGAGGTAAGCACTTCAACACCATCAGAGGTGACCAGAACGTCATCTTCAATCCGCACACCGCCGAGGCCTGGCACATAGATGCCGGGTTCGATTGTGAACACGAAGCCTTCATGAAGCAGATCGCTATTGCCTCCGTGTACAGATGGATATTCGTGAACACTCATGCCAAGGCCGTGTCCAACTCGATGGTTAAAGGCAGGGCCATATCCAGCGGATTCAACAACAGCCCGTGCTGCCTGATCTACGGATGCGCAGGAAACTCCCGGGCGAATGGCGGCAATTCCTGCTTCGTTCGAGCGAAGAACCGTATTATAAATTGTTTCGAGCTCAGTCGATAGCTTTCCAAAAGCAAAAGTACGTGTAATATCCGAAGCATAACCATCGGAATATACGCCCATATCAAACATGAGCAGATCGCCGTGTTGCAGCTTGCGGGTACCCGGAACACCATGAGGCAAGGCTGTTTTGGGTCCAGACAGCACTGTTGTGTCAAAAGACGGGCCATCTGCACCGATTTTTTTCATCTGGTATTCGATTTCGGCCACCAGCTCGACTTCCGTCACCCCTTCACGCACATGGGTGAGACCGTGACGAAGGGCATCTTCCACCAAACGAGCTGCATGTTTCAGACGTTGTACTTCCTCAGGAGTTTTTCTCACACGCATTTCTTGAAGCACTGGACCCAGGTCCACATATTGAGCCGCGCCAATGGCAGTATGTAGCTGTTCGTAACGGAGGACGGAGACGTGCTCCTTTTCCAGTGCGAATGCTTTCACACCGGTGCCTGTGCGTTGACGAAGCAGATCATATGGATTGTCCGTATCGGTGTGGGTGGATATACGAGTCACAGAAGAAGCAGCTTGGGCGGCTTCTGCATCCAGGGCGGGTACGATCAGTTCTGGTTCTTGGTCCCGAAGCAACACCAGACCAAGAAAACGCTCATGCGGATCACTGGCAAAGCCCGTCAGGTAGTAAATATGTTTAGGATCGGTCACAAGCAGGCCGTCCCAAGACTGTGACTTCAGTTCATCATACAGTCGGGTTATTTTCTCATTCATAAAGTCTCATTCCTTTCTGCCTATTTATTCATTATAGCTCTTCATACATCATTATTTATAGCATGGAATGACTTATTCTCTTTCCTGACTTAATGTTTGCAGACGTGCCTGTACATTCTGATCATAGTAACCACCATGGTAGCAGAGTACCTTATCAACATCCAATACAGTCAGTTTATCGAGGCTCTTTAGGGCCAGTGGCATATCCGGCGTAGCCGACTCAGCGGGACCGACCAGTTCACCTTCGACTACAAGCAACTCATCTGCTGCCAAGAGCAGCTTTTGTGCGGGCACATACAAGCTGATATGCCCGGGCGTGTGGCCGGGTGTATGTATAATCTGTATTCCTCCACCATAGGGTAGATGCTCACCATCCTCAAGAATATGAGCAAAGCGCAAATCTGGCAGGCGGCGAATCAGATCCTCTGCTTGTTGCTTGAGCGTAGTATCCAACTGATTAATCCGTTCCGGCGTTAGCTTCACAAATGGTCGCTCTCCTGTCATATAAGGGACGTCATCCTTATGGGCTAACAGGGCAGTATTCGGCAGCAAGTCCAGCAGTGCATGAACATTTCCGATATGGTCAATATCTTGATGTGTTAAAATAATTCTTTTCAGGCGGCTGATATCCTCACCCACATCTGAAATAGCCTTGCGTAATGGCTCCAATTGGCCGAGCATTCCCGTGTCAATCAGTGTAAGTCCATCCTCGTCCTTGAGCAGTACAGGATAAATGGTTGTTTTTCCAAAAAAAGATTCCATAGGTATTTCCAAAATCAAGAGTTGAGTTCCAATATTCATATTAAGCTGCTTCAGAATCCTTGACTCCGAAACATACCTCCCGTCTCGTCATGTTAAATCGCTTACTCCGTTTTTGTTTTTCTTCAAGCTCTATTATAAAACCCTTTGGGACTAATCCGCAAAACAACTCGATATGGCTGATCGGGCGCTTGTCTTGTACAATAAATAAATCACACAATAGGAGGCGGATACGAATAATGAATAACGACCAATCTTTTTCCATTGAATTTGCATGCAAAGAGGATCTTCCCGATATTGTGGACATTTATAATTCTACGATCGCAGGACGAATGGTCACGGCAGATCTGGAACCGGTGACAGTGGAAAGTCGAATTCCATGGTTTGAGGCTCATCAGGAAAACCACCGGCCTTTGTGGGTTTTAAAACAAAAGGGTACAATTGCCGGATGGGCCAGTCTTCAGTCCTTTTATGGGCGTCCAGCTTATAACGGTACAGCAGAAATTAGCATATACGTCCATGAGGATTCTCGTGGAACCGGAACAGGAAGTCGACTGGTGCAGCACTTGCTAAATGAATGTCCGAGACTGGGGATTACCACGTTGTTGGGATTTGTTTTTGGTCATAATGAGCCAAGTATTGGGCTGCTACGGAAGTTTGGTTTTGAGCAATGGGGGTACTATCCGCGTGTAGCTGTGCTGGACAGCATAGAGCGAGATTTAGCGATATTGGGTAAGCGAGTGGATGAATAAGCTTATGACATATAAATATTCTTTGTAACGTGTACAGAAAAAGGCTGTTTCCAAAATCGTCTCATACACTGCAGATGATTTTGGGAGCAGCCTCTTTTGCTTTTCTATTTTCATCGCTTTTAGCGCTGTGGTTTAAAACGTATACTGTGAAAAATCTGATTAAGCACTTCAGACAGCACCAAACCGACAGCAATCGCTCCTGCGATCATCAGCGTGCTCATCGCCAGCTCCAGTGCCTGCGGATAATGTTGTTGTACGAACTGGCGCATGGCATTATAGGCCATTCCCCCTGGAACGAGCGGAATCATGCCTGCGACACTGAAAATAATCACAGGCATTTTGTACAGCCGCGCAAAGCCTTGACTGACGATGCCGATGAGGATCGTTGCCAAAAGGCTGGCGCTCACAGGTCCCATGCTGTCCGTAGTTGAATAATAGACCAGCCAGCCTAGCATACCGACGAAACCGCATTGCAGCAGCGAGCGCCGGGGGGCATGGAAAAGTATGCCGAATGCAGCGGTGGCAATAAAGCTTGTGAATAATTGTGCAAGCATAGACTTGAATCTCCTCCGAATCACATATAAGAAATGATCACCGCAACGCCAGCTCCAATGCCGAAAGACGTCAGGCAAGCATCGGCTCCCTTGGAAAGACCCGAAACAAGGTGCCCGGACATTAAATCACGGATGGCATTTGTAATTAACAAGCCTGGAACCAGTGGCATGACAGAGCCAATAATAATTTTATCCATCATCTGTCCCCAGCCTACTATCGTTAATAGAGCCGCCAGCAAACCGATTAGAAAAGATGCAGAAAACTCTGAGAAAAACTTAACCTTAACGAGCCTGTGAAAATACTGTACGGCTGCAAATCCGATACCTCCGCATAACACAGCTGCGGGGAAATCTCGCCAAACTCCACCAAACATGATCATAAAGCAACCGCTGGCCAACGCAGCAGCCATCAGCTGTATACGGTTAGAATAACGGAGGGGACCACATTCAATCTCCGAAAGCTCCTTGACGGCAGCGCGGGGAGACAAATCACCTGTGCTGATTTTACGTGAAATGGAATTGACCTCTGTCACCTTGTGCAAATCGGTGGTCCGCTCTACGATGCGAATGAGCGTGGCAGGCTCCGAGTCATTAATGGCAAAAAAAATCCCAGTTGGTGTGACATAGCTATGGGACTGGGATATGCCATAGGCCGAAGCAATGCGGGACATCGTGTCTTCAACACGATAGGTTTCGGCTCCATTTTGCATCATCAGTTTGCCCGCCAACAGACAAACCTCAATGATTTCAGGAGTAGGATAGGAATGATTATTCATGCTCGCTCTCTTTCATTCGTACCGGGCCGTTCGACCCTATTATTTTCATTTATTGTAGCACAAAAAGCCGCCTTTTCGGAGGCGGTTAGGTTAGGGGAAATCCAAGGAATTCATCATGATTCTATCATATCAGGAATAACGGTATAGTAGGACTCTTCCAGATATGTTGCGGCCTCAGATAGGCCCATCAACTTAAGCTGTCCAGCTACAAAAGCACGAAGGGCAGAATGGGTGAACAGATGCCGTGTCTGGGCATCTCGAATAAAGGCCAGTCTGGCTTCACGCGAACCGTTGTGGAATAACTCACGCACAGCTTCGCCTTGTTGTTCCCAAAGGAAAGGCTCCGTTACGGTCAAGAGGGCACTCTCCTTAGAAGAGCTATGCTTCGCAGAAGAAGATACCTGAATGCCCAAGCCGTTCAGCGTAGGAGCTGCTTCATTGTGCTTCCGTTCTGTACGCAAACTATCGATATAGGCAGCCATATCCTGAATCGGTTCGATACCAAAGCGTTCCCGGAAGCATTCGCGTACAAACGCGGTACGTTCATCTACAACCTGAGGCAGTCGCTGACCTGCATGTCCAGAATAGTCATCTCCACTGGCGTAGTATCGTTGTAATGAACTGTTCTCTGTATAAACAACACTTAAAAAATCCTGCAAATGACGGGCAACCACCCATACACCCGTCCAATCGACGGGAGATACGCATACGATAGGGGCCTGTGAAAGGTCCTTTTCAAGACCAAAATCCGTTAAAAAGCCATAATGTATTCCGTCCACCCCTGCATGGGCAAAAGGAATAACATCTGGTGGTGTAGCCATATATCGTGGCGCGCGGCCCTGCTCCATAATCAATCCCAAATCAAAACTCAAAGAATGCCGGTTCGCTTCGAGCTCCTTTTCAAATTCTATAAGTGCCTCAATCAAAGGTGTAGCTGATCCATAGGCTAGGTTAGAACCGGAATCCATCGTGTATGCCTCCCTTATCCAATACATCCATAAAGCGTCCATCCCTAAAAGGTACGTGATTTTACACGAAATGTAAACCTGTATGACGAATCTTTTCAAAAATGTGACCTTTTACCCGTGTGTTGTCAAATAAAACGCTTTCGGGCAAAGCAGGACAAGATACCTATATTAGCTCGGTAGAGAAGTAAAGTGAGTTTGCGAAAATGCGGTCTTTTTCAGTGTATGTTAGCAACCGTGAAGTGTGAATGCAGGAGCGCAGTGTGAAGGACAGGGTGCAACGCAACAGGCCAACGGGTATAATATCAGGACAAGGTGAAAAGGAGCGACATCCGAAGATTTAACAGAAAGAAGTGGGCATATGAACTTGCAAAAGAAGGCTGTTTTTTTTGATGTAGATGATACGATGTACGATCATTTGCACCCTACACGCGATGCATTGCGAACAGTATTAGGATTGAGTGAGCGTTTTCCTTTTGAGAAAGCCTACCATCGTATTCGCTATTACAGCGATGTACTATCGGCTAAAGGAGGACTACTGGAGGGGAAGGCAGGGACGCATGAACTGGATGAGATGAGAGAAGGCCGTTTCATTCTGGCTTTACAAGAATTCGGGATAGAAATTACCCGTGAGCAGGCAGTACATGTTCAACAAGAATATTTGGATCGTCAGTACCGAATTGAGCCTTTTGAGGGGGCTACCTCGTTAATAAATGATTTGAGCTCGGCTGGCTTTTTAGTTGGATTAATTACCAACGGTCTTGAAGAACACCAGATGAGCAAGATCAAGGCTATGGCGTTGGAAAATCATGTTGCAGCAGAGCATATCTTTGTATCTGGAACCGTTGGCTATGCCAAGCCTGATCCGCGCATTTTTGAAGTAGTGAACGAACGGACAGGAACGTTAGCAGAGCACTGCTGTTACATTGGGGATTCCTGGCGCAATGACGTGGCGGGAGCTATAGCTGCGAATTGGCAGGTGATCTGGTTCAATCACAGGAACGCTCCCCCGGAAACTGACGTGCTAGGAATCTATAAAACAGCGGCAAGCTATGCAGAGTTAAGAAGGTTGCTTTTGCCGGACGCTCGTTAGACACGGCACATACCGTTTTTTCTAAAAGAATCAACCTATTTTGAAGCCATTCCCAAAGCTAACCCGTAATACTATTTATCTGTTATAGATCTAATTTCATTGGTAATGGTTTAGAACAGAAAAGGAGGGGATCGCGCATGGTAGAACAATGGAGGCAGGCAGAAGACATCATAAGTCAAGTGACCGTATACAGTACAGAGGATAATGATCCGGTTACCATTAAAACAGCCACTCAAGACGTCCGCTGTATTGGCATCGGGACAGATGCGGCCGTATTTACGCTGGATACGTTGCCAGGCTACGCATTCAAGGTGTACTCAGACATGGCGATCGACAAGAAAGATGCGGAGGCCGACGTATATGAGCGTTTGCGAGGGTCTGACTTTTTTCCTCATTATTACGGAAAAGGCGACAAGTATATTGTCATAAGTTATGAATCCGGTATTACGCTGCTGGATTGTTTGCTGCAAGGAATTCCTGTGCCAGAGCAGGTCATTCTGGATGTGGAAAAGGCGAGAGAATTTGTCCGATCCAAGGGGCTGAACCCCCGTGACATCCACCTCAAGAATGTACTCATGCAAGACGGGCGTGCCAAGGTATTGGACGTATCTGAATACGTGAAGGAAGGCGATGACAAGCGCTGGGAGCATTTGGTGTGGGCGTATCATACGTTTTATTCCGGTATCTCGGAGGTTAAAGTTCCCTCATGGATTTTGGATACGATTAAAAAATGGTACTACAAGCTGGACAACTCCAACTTTAATCTGGAGGAATTTGCCCAGCGTGCCAGTCAATTGTTCTCCAAATGGAGGTCATAACCGCTGTGAAGATAACGGATATGCAGTCTGATCTTTCCATAGCAAAAAGGATTGCACCCGCATTTAGGGGAGCAATCCTTTTCTTTTATCTGAAATCCCGAGGCACTCTTCTCGCTGTACCACTCGCAATTGCGGCTTGAATTACCTTTTCACGCACCCGTTGAACCGCACTCTCGTTAAATACACCAGGGATTATATACAGCTTGTTTAGTTCTTCAGGACGGATCGTGCCTGCGATGGCCTCGGCGGCCGCCAGCTTCATCTCTTCGTTGATTTCACGGGCACGGCAGTCGAGCGCTGCTCGAAAGATGCCTGGGAAACAAAGCACATTGTTAATTTGGTTAGGATAGTCCGAACGTCCGGTGGCGATGACACCCGCAATGTCCTCGACGTCCTCTGGCGCAATTTCGGGAACCGGGTTAGCCATAGTGAACAGTACCGGGGCTTCTTTCATACGTTTCACGTCTTCTCGTTGCAGTAGTCCGCCTGCCGATAGTCCGATAAACACGTCAGCGTCCTTCAGAACCTCGGACAGCGTGCCAGACAGCCGTTCGGGGTTGGTATGCTGCGCATACCAATTCCACATTTGATGCTCGTATGTTTCATGCGCTGTAAGCGCTCCGTGACGATCTACGCCAATGATATTGACTGCTCCTGCAGATAGCAAAATTTTCGTACAGGCCACACCCGCAGCCCCGATACCACAGACGACAATTTTGACGTCAGACAGGGCCTTGCCGACAACCTTGAGCGCATTGATCAGCCCTGCGTACAAAACGACAGCTGTACCGTGCTGATCGTCATGAAAAACAGGTATGTCCAGCTCGTTACGTAACCGCTGTTCAATCTCAAAGCATCGTGGCGATGAAATATCCTCCAGATTAATACCGCCAAAGGCTGGGGCCAATTGCTTAATGGCCTTAATGATTTCTTCGGTGTCCTGCGTGTCCAGACAGATGGGAAAGGCATCGACGGACCCGAGCTGCTTGAACAGCATAGCTTTGCCTTCCATAACTGGCATGGCTGCATAGGGACCGATGTTGCCTAGCCCGAGGACAGCGCTTCCGTCAGAGACGACGGCGACCGTATTGCGCTTGATCGTCAAACGGAAAGCTTTGTCCGGCTCCTCGTGAATCGCCATGCATACGCGTGCTACATCGGGGGTATATACCCGGGATAAGTCATCGCGGTTTTGAATGGGGACCTTGGGCTGCATTTCAATTTTGCCCCCGAGGTGTAATAGGAAGGTACGATCAGAGATGGATAATACCTTAACACCTTGTGCTTTTTTAATCCGGGCAATCATTTGATCGATTTCTGCTGGATCAGCAATGGTGACTGTAATATCTCTCACAGTGACCTTCTCAGAGGTGCGGATGACGTCAATGGCGATTACATCCCCGCCATGTTCGTTTACCAACGTAATCAATTGACCAAATTGGATGTGCTCTGTGGAAATTTCCAGTCGTAAAATGATATTTTTACCGCCAATACCGCCTTGCATGCAAATTCCTCCTTTGTCTTCCATGACAAAATCATACGTAGGATCGATTGATTGCGCTTACAATATGAAGCGGATGTAAAATCTATGCTGATATTTCAAATTAGTGGTTTCTTCCCCTATCATAGTGAACAATCACTCGCTTGTACAGATTAAGTTGAGTAATATCTTTTATTTTGTATCAAAAAAAGGATGAAAGCCTGGCTGTATTTCAGTCCAAGCGATCATCCTTTTTTTCAATGAAATGATTCACTTTATTTTCACGCATTCGATCTGTTACGTCATATTTTTACCGTAGTAAATTTCGTCCATTTCAATTTTGAGACGTGTTGATATATTTTGTTGCTCTTTTTCAGTCAGACTTTCCTTGGTGTAGCCGAACAGGTAATTGTCTAAATCGAATTGTTTTAGCTTACATTTGGTATGGAAAATATTTTCCTGATACACATTCACGTCGATCATGTCATACTGACTGCGCACTTCGTCTGGAATATAGTTTTGAATGGAGCCGATATCATGGTCGATGAAAAGCTTATGTCCATTCATATCACGTGTGAAGCCGCGTACCCGGTAATCAATCGTCATAATGTCGGTGTCGAAAGAATGAGTCAAATAGTGGAGTGCCTTGAGCGGGGAGATTTCCCCACAGGTAGAGACATCAATATCTGCTCGAAACGTACTGATCCCCTCGTCTGGATGATATTCCGGGTAGGTGTGAACCGTAATGTGGCTTTTATCCAGCTGTATCACGACAGATTCAGGTAGGGGGCCTGGTGACTCGGCATAAGATTCAGTCGGAACCTCCACAATGGGTCCCTCTGATATAAGTACTGTCACGCTGGCTCCTTGAGGAACATAATCCTGCTGGGCTACGTTGAGCACATGGGCGCCGATAATGTCAGATACATTCTTTAAAATAGCTGTCAGCCGATCTGAGTTATATTGTTCATCAATATATTCAATATACGCCTCGCGTTCTTCTTTGGTTTTGGTGTAACAAATATCGTACATATTGAAGCTCAATGATTTGGTCAGGTTGTTAAATCCGTGCAGGGTAATCCGCTGTTCCGGTGTTATGGTCATAGGCTATTTCCCCTTATAGTCGCAGTATTCATACATAATATTCCCAACACGCCTTTTCATATACCGATTCATAAAATCAGTTCTGTAGCTGTTAGATTAAAGGCTTGAACAAGTATGTCTTACCCGTTTGGCATAATTAAAAACAGGCAGGGGAGTGGCTTTGTTTTTACATGTATGGAAATTTTAATGTATATATACTTTATTTCTTACTCAGCAATTTTTAAGTAACAGGACTTATAATATGAACTATGTATACGAAGAAGGAACTGAACTGACAGAGAACTCGTAGTAGAACTTAAGAACCAGGTTAGTAATTCAGTAATTTAATGTGTATCACCTTCACAATGCCGAAAGCTTAACCGAATATGATTATAGACCCGGAAAAATAGTGATTTTGTATATTGCATAAATCGAGAAAGCAACTTCAGCTAATAATATGCGTATAATAAAATAAACGTAAGAAGCTGAGAATTATGAAGTTAAAATGAATTTGTTAGCGAGTTTAATTTACAAACCGATCCCATGTTACTGTCAGGATTTTGCACAATTCGATTCCAGTCGCTCCGAGGTGCAAGATATAGACGAACTAAACTACTTCGTTCTATACCTTTGTTCATTGGAAGTCGCTTATTGGATTTTTGCAAAATCCTTTACTGTAAGAAAAACGGTGGAAGGAGTATCAAGATGCTGGCTTTGTCCGATCCGGCCTGGACTCTGCTCCAAGGCCCTTATGGTTCTTCTCAATACGTCCCGGAAATGTTGAAGCAGCTCCAAGCCGGATATGATGGCGAAATGGCTGACACCTTGTATTGGGAGGAGCTGTATCACCAAAATACGTTGTATACTTGTACATTTGCGGCTGTACCTTACCTTGTAGACATTGCGTTAAAAAGTTCTGATATAGGGATTCGTGCAGATATATATAACATTTGCGGAATATTCGAAGCGAAGAATAACAATCCCTTACATACCAAAGTTCCTTTGGAATTTACAAGGGATCAGGTGAAAGTGGATTCTAGTCTGGCTGAATATATTTACGCGCAATATCGGTGTGCCATTGTCCGACTTGCAGAATTGACTGAAGAAATGGTGCTGTATGCGAAAGAACACGAAGGAGATGTCGGTAAACGCTATGTTCTGGCTGCGGGTGCCGCTTTTCAGGGTTATCGCTGCGTAGCTTATATGCTACAAAGCTTCGATACTGGTGACGAATATACGCTGGATTGTCCGCATTGCGGTACCCCGCTCTATATTTGGCCTGATGAACAGAATGACACCTTGGTTGTCTATGATAAGGATCCTGTAAATTCAGATAATCTGGTTCCCCAACCGATTCGCCCCCGTTCATTGGACCATAGAGGTGCTAATATGCAGTGGTTGCACGAATATGCCCAAAAAATTGAAGAGAACAAGCTGATTGCCCAATTACCCTATTTAAATGGTTGGGTAGATTGTCCAGTGTGTAATACGCCCATATATATATGGGATGAGTTGATGAAAATGGCTGATGGTGTTCGGAGGTATACCGCTTAATCAATCAAAAAAGGGTGCTGTCCTTCTACAGCCCCCTCATTTCCTCTTCTATTTTTCTATCTAATCTCCGTATGCTTTGCTCAATTCTACTCCCGGAACGGATTCAAAAAGGTTTTAGGGATGTCGGATTCAAAACGCAGCAATACCCCGGTGACGGGATGAATAAAAGACAATACCCTCGCATGTAGGCCAAGGCGCCCAATCGACTTGGATTTGGAACCGTATTTTTTATCTCCAACAATGGGATGACCGATATCCTCCATATGTACGCGGATTTGATTTTTGCGTCCGGTCTCCAAACGTACTTCCAGCAAAGAAAAATGCCGATTGGCTTGAAGTAGCTTGTAATGAGTGACTGCGTGTTGTCCGTCATTCGGATAAGGACTGGAATACATTTTTAGCGTCTTGCTTTCTTTCAGCCATGAGGTGATTGTACCCTCAGCTTTTTTAACCTGTCCTTCTACAAGAGCAATGTATGTTCGTTCATACACAACTTCCTTCCACGCTTTTTGCATTTCCTGCTGTATGGCTTCGCTTTTCGCAAACATCATCACTCCTGATGTATCACGATCCAAACGATGCAGTACAAAAATACGATTGTACGGATGCTCGCGTCTCACATGGGCCGTAAGCTGGCGATAGGCTGTTACTTCCTGCTCCTGCGCTGAAGCCACGGACAGCAACCCGGCATCCTTATGGATAACGATAATGGCTTCATCCTCATGCAAAATACGTAGCCCAGTCAGTGGTACGACGGGAATTACCTTTTCCTTGGAAAGAGCGACAGTCTGACCTTGCTCCAGTGGAAAATTATGCACGGTACGCGGAATGCCGTTGACGGACACCTGCCCACGAGCCAGTGCTGATTTAATGGAGTTGCGACCCATGCCAGTCACATGCTCTACTAAAAAGCTTAACAGCTCGGCAGGCTCCTGGACGATGTATGTTTTGGCAGGGGCTTTATCAAAAGCATTCGTTCTCCGTGGAGCTTCCGGTCTATGGGAGCCAGATCTTCCGGCAGGTTTATGACTGCGTTTGGAATGGCTTGCGTTTGACGTAGATTTTGTATGATTTTTCCGTTGGGGTTTCCGATTGTTCATGGGTTCTTTCTCCTTCTTGGAACCGTGTCTCTTCATAATTATGGACAAATTTTCGGCACCGTGTTCACTATATCATGAGAAAACAGCGAACGCCATAAGGGACTAAACCAGATTGGCAGTCTTCTAGCGGTTGAACATTACCCTGAACCCCGGTAAACTAAAGGTAACGAAAGAAAAGCCGATATGCGTCAAGGACGCTAGAAATATGAGGAGTTTTGAAACTATGAGTGTACAAGCACCAACCTTGGAACGGGCGCAGGACTTGCTGCAAAAATTTTATGGCTATCCCGATTTCCGGGAGGGACAAAAGAAAATTGTGGCCAGTATGCTGGAGGGCAACGATACGTTGGGCATCATGCCGACAGGGGGCGGAAAATCGATATGCTACCAGATCCCCGCGTTGTTGCATGAGGGGCTGACCATTGTCGTGTCACCGCTCATTTCGCTGATGAAGGACCAGGTGGATGCGCTGACCACGATGGGGATTGCTGCTGCCTACATCAATAGTACGTTGAGTGGTCGAGAAGTGAATGATCGCATACGAGCCGCACGGAATGGTGACTTGAAGTTACTGTATGTCGCACCGGAACGACTGGAACTGGACTGGTTTCGCGATGAAATGGCTCAGTTGCCGATTTCCTGCGTAGCGGTAGATGAGGCTCACTGCGTATCGCAGTGGGGCCATGATTTCCGTACCAGCTATCTGGCTGTGGCTCCATTCGTGGACGGGCTGTATGAACGTCCAATCGTGGCTGCGTTTACGGCAACGGCGACACCGCAGGTCATGGATGACATCGTGCGCTTGCTTCGTCTGCGCTCACCGGAGACGTTCGTTACAGGCCTTGGACGGCCCAATTTGGCGTTCAGTGTGCTGCGCGGGGAAGACAAACGCAGCTTTTTACTGAATTATGCCCGTGAGCATGAGGGTGAATCGGGCATTATTTATGCGGCGACACGTAAGGACGTGGACGATTTGTACCAACGGCTGCGTGACGCAGGCATGGCGGCTGGACGCTATCATGCCGGGATGACAGATCAGGAACGTGCAGATAGCCAGGAAGGGTTTCTGTACGACGATATCCGTGTCATTGTAGCAACCAATGCCTTCGGCATGGGGATAGATAAATCGAACGTACGCTATGTCATTCACTACAACATGCCTAAAAATATGGAGGCGTACGTGCAAGAGGCGGGACGCGCAGGACGTGATGGCGACCCGAGTCAATGTATTTTGCTGTTCGGACCGCAAGATATTGTGACGCAGAAGTTCCTGATTGAGCAAAATCCACAGGATGAAGACCGCAAGCGTAATGACTATCGCAAGCTCCAGCAGATGGTTGATTATTGCTACACGACTCGTTGCCTACGTACAGCACAGCTTGAGTATTTCGGAGAAGCGGAGGAGCATAAAGCTTGCGGCATATGCAGTTCATGTACAGATGAACGGGAACTGGTTGATATGACCATAGATGCGCAAAAGATTTTTTCGTGCATTCATCGCATGCGGGAACGTTATGGGGTCTCGATGGTCGCCTCGGTGTTGAAAGGCTCGCGTAACAAAAAAGTGCTGCAGTATGGTTTTGACAGCCTACCAACCTATGGCGTGATGGGCAACCGGACGGAAAAAGAGATCGCCGAAATCATCAATGTTCTTGTTTCGGAAGGCTATCTGATGTTGTCCGAGGGACAATATCCGGTCGTACGCTTGCAGCAGCTTGCGGCTGAAGTGCTGAAAGGCCAGCGAGAAGTCATGCAGCGTGTGGTGCGACATGCCACGGCTTTTGCAGGTGGAGCAGGTTCACGCGGACGACAGGGACGCGATGCATACCCGGCCGCAGTCAACGAAACCGTGTTCGAGCAATTGCGCCTGATCCGCCGCGATCTGGCCGCTCAGGAGCATGTACCGTCTTATATCATTTTCAATGATGCGACGCTGCGTGAGATGAGCGTAGCGAGCCCACAATCCGAGGCAGAGATGTTGCGGATCAAGGGTGTCGGAGAAGTGAAGTTCCGCAAGTACGGCAAGCCGTTTCTTGATTTTTTTCATAATCAGGGGAATATCGGGGGAACGGTAAGTGAGGACGAGATTTATGCAGACGATGTGTACGAGGATTTTGAATAGCCATACTAAGGTAAGGATATAACAGTCCATGCAAACTATAGAAGGTTGTGACCTATGAAAGTCATTTTATCAACGTTAAATGCAAAATATATTCATACCTCGCTGGCAATTCGATGCCTCAAAGCCTACAGTGAAAAGGACTTTGATATCGAGCTGGCGGAGTACACGATTAAGGACCCGGTGATGAACATCGTATCCGATTTGTTTCAACGGGGGGCAGATGTCATCGGCTTTTCCTGTTATATTTGGAACATTGAAGAGACGATTAAAGTCATTGATGTGTTGAAAAAGATTATGCCCGAAGTCAAAATTGTTCTGGGTGGTCCAGAGGTATCCTACGATACGGATCACTGGATGAAGCGTTTGGCGAATGTGGACTTTATCGTGGTTGGTGAAGGAGAGGAAACCTTCCATCAACTGCTGCAGGAGCTGGAAGGGGATCGCAAGTTCCATTTTGTGTATGGACTGGCTTACCGTAAGGGAGAAGAGGTCATTCAGATGCCCGGTCGTCCGAAAGCGGACTTGAACGAGCTGCCGTCGCCCTATCGTTTTGCAGAAGATATACCGGAACTCGGGAAACGGGTTGTTTATTTCGAAACGAGCCGGGGCTGTCCGTTCAGCTGCCAGTTTTGTCTGTCAAGCATCGAAGTTGGGGTGCGCTATTACGATATCGAGCGTACAAAGTCAGATATTCTGTATCTGATCGACAATGGAGCCAACCTAATTAAGTTCGTGGATCGGACGTTTAATATTAAACGCGATTATGCGCTGGAAATGTTCAAATTTTTGATTGAAAATCACCGTGGTTGTGTCTTCCAGTTTGAGATTACGGCAGATATTATGCGTCCCGAGGTATTGGATTATTTGGCGGAAAACGCGCCGCCGGGCGTATTTCGTTTTGAAATCGGCGTCCAATCAACGAATGATCCTACCAATGAGTTGGTTAAGCGTCGCCAGAACTTTACCAAACTTTCCCGTACTGTTACCAAGGTCAAACAAAGCGGTAAAATTGACCAGCATTTGGATTTGATCGCCGGGTTGCCCTTGGAGGACTACAACACATTCCGTAAAACGTTTAATGACGTTTTTGCGCTCGGCCCGGAAGAGCTTCAACTTGGCTTCCTCAAAATGCTGCGTGGCACTGGACTGCGTATCGACGCAGATAAGTACAACTACACGTACATGGACGTGGCGCCTTATGAAATGCTGAGCAATGACGTCCTTTCCTTTGCCGATATCGTCCGACTCAAGCGCTTGGAAGATGTATTGGAAAAATATTGGAACTCTCATCGTATGGATCATACAGTCAACTATCTGATTGAGCGTGAATTCTCGTCCGCCTTTGATTTCTTTCAGGAATTCGGAGACTACTGGGAAGGACAGGGCTGGCAAAAAATCGGACATCAGCTCGAAGACTTGTTCACACGTCTCCAGTCCTTTCTGGAATCGCGTGGAACAAAGCGAATGGATATGGTGCTTGGACTGATGAAGCTTGATTATTTCCTTAACCATAAATATAAGCCGCGTAAAATTTGGTGGGAGCATAGCTTGGAGAAGAATGATTGGTCCAGCTATATGAAAATGGTTCTCCAGCACCCGGATGCGCTGTTGTCACCTGTGGTTGCAGATTTTGTGGCAGATGCGAGCAAGGAGAGTACAGGCGAAACGGATGTAGGCATTCAACAGCCGCAGCCATACCGCGAGATTATCCCAGCCTTTGCTTCCTTGAAGCTGAGTGAAAAAGAACTGCAAAAGCACGCTGTTCTAGATGTACTGCCGTTCAGTCTGGATCATATCCTGAGTGGGGGTAGCCCATTGACTGCCGAAGGCCGCACGCTTCTGCTTGTAGTCTATCAGCAAAATGGACAGCAAAAGCCGCTCTACTACACCATGCCGATCGGCAAAAATATCGCTGCGATTTAATATAAGAGGCATCGACTTTGATATACCAAAAGTCGGTGCCTTCTTTTGTCTTATAAAAAACAGGTGAGCACTCCAAATTTTACATTCGTGTAATCTATTGCTTTACGATACTTTACAAAGCAGATATATGATTACTTTATCATATATGAATATTAAATTTATTGGAGTGTGACCTTGTGAAAAAGCGTTCGATGAAAAAGAGTATCCTTGCTTTAGGTGCCATTACCGTTTTGAGTGCGCCATTGTTATCTGCTAATATCCCTAACGCTTTTGCAGCCTCATCTAATACCAAGTCTACTACGACACAGGTATCCAAAGGACAGAAAACCTCGTCAGCGAAAGTCGATGCCCCTAAGAATGTCATTCTCTTTATCGGCGATGGTATGGGAGAAGCAAGTCGCAACGCGATTCGCTTGGCGACGGTAGGGAAATCGGGATTACTTGAAATGGACAACATGCCTGTAACCGGCCTGGTTAGCACAAGTTCAGGGGATAACCTGGTTACGGATTCTGCCGCCGCTGCGACTGCTATTGCAACAGGTGTGAAAACGTATAACGGCGCGATTGGAATGGATTTGAATAAAAAACCAGTGACAACGATTATGGAGCTGGCTAAAAAAGCAGGCATGTCTACAGGTGTCGTGACGACAAGCCAAGTGACAGACGCAACGGGGGCTGCCTTTGGTGCGCATGTCGAAAAACGCTCCGCTCAAAGCGAGATTGCCAAACAGTATTTGGAGAAAAGCAAGCTGGATGTTATTCTGGGCGGTGGTGAGGATTTCTGGTACCCTGCCGGAACAGTAGGCAAACATCCAGATGCTCCGGCAGAAGATCCTGAGGAAGCGAGTAAGGGAACTCAAGGGAATTTGGTAGAACAAGCGAAGAAGCTGGGTTATAGCTATGTGACGGATCAGACAGGAATGAAAGCAGCCAAAGGTTCTAAGTTGCTGGGGCTGTTCGCCAATGAAGAGATGTTCCAAGCTCACAACAAGCAGGGTAACTCTTACAATCCAACGGTTTCTTTACCGGATATGACGACCAAAGCAATTGATGTTCTTTCCAAAAACCAAAAAGGTTTTTTCCTGATGGTAGAAGAAGAAGGAACGGATGAGATGGCGCATGACAATGAAGGTGAGCTAACGATTAAGGCTGGGCAACAGCTCGATAAGGCCGTTAAAGTAGCTAAAGAGTATGCCAAAGCACATCCAGATACATTAGTGTTGGTGACAGCAGATCATGAAACGGGCGGTTTGGCGATTGAAGGCGAAGATGCGGAGGATGAATCCGGTGAAGGTGTTTCCAAAGAGGATGGTCCTTTTACTGTAAAAGGCTCTAATGAAAAGTTTTATATTGACTGGACCACGGGAGGACATACATCTGTTGATGTGGCGTTAACCGCGATGGGCCCAGGCTCTTCTCAGTTTAGCGGGAATTACCCGAATACTGCCATTCATGATAAGCTGGTTAAGTTGCTTCAATTAAAGAAATAGCTCGGGGTGTAAGCCGCCACTTTAAAGGCTTTCCATATTGGCAATATGGTTTTTCCTGTGATAAATTAAAGCTAATAAGTATATACTGAAAAAGAGCAAGGATGCTGCCAACATCCTCACTCTTTTGCAACAGCCGCTTATAAGGGCGGTAGTTGTAGGGTTGGATTAGTAAAATAGACCGCATTCCTTTTCCAGAGGGCGGTCTATTTCTTTTTGTTGAAGGAAAGAATCAAGATCACCAATGTCGCAAATTGAATCATCAACATCAATGTATCTTTAACCTCCACAGGCATTACCTCCTTTGCAGGAGACTAGCCGACCGTGTTCTACCTTTACTCCTCCGTTGTTTTCTTTCCCCATACTAATTTCATTATAAAAAATATAATGGTCAGCATGATGACAAGCAATGCCATCTGCGAGCCATAACGATGAATCAGTTCTCCTACTGCCTGTACATGATCGCCAAAGATACGCCCGAGTAGAAAGAAGATCAGCGTCCAGATCAAACCCGTTGAATAAGAGAAGAGGGCATAGCGCTTGAAGCTCATTTTATTGATTCCGACAATATAAGGAATAATGTGACGGACGATCGGCAGCAAATAACTGATGCAAATAGTGAAGTTCCCATACTTATGTATCAATTTTTCCGAAAACGTAATGTACTTGTCCATTTTTTTCTTCCGGCGTAAACGTTCTAGAATCGGTGTGCCCACGGTTCTCCCCAATACATAACCTAAGGACAGGCCTGATATAACCCCAAGATATACAATTAAAAAAGCGGGTAACGGGTGAAGTATGCCCATGCCTGTTACAGCCCCGCCAGTCATCACAATGACTTCATCCGGGATGGGCAGACCCACAATCCCAAGCCATAGAGAAAAGAATAATGCTGCATAGCCGTATTGTTCGATGATGGAAATTAAATATTCCACGTCCATACCCGTACTCCTTTCTTAAGCTTTCTTTCGGCATACATACACGAATGCGGGTGGAACATTCATGGGCACAAACTTGATTTCTTCAATATCAAACCATTCACCTAACTGCTGCTTCATCTGTTTAGAGTATTGAAAGGCCACAAACATTCCTCCATCCCTGAGCGATAGATGAATTTGTTCTACAATTTGATTCCGCATCGCTTGTGGGAAATTGAAAAAAGGCAGCCCACTGATTATGCAGTCAAGCTGTTCTATTTGGGCATTTTTCATAGCAAGCTGAAGCTCACGCGAGTCGGAATAGCACAGATAATTCGGGAATCTTCTTTTTAAACTCTGCTGCATGGTTTGGTCTTTCTCAAAGAGTAAAACCTTGGGTTGAAATTCAGCAGCAGACGGGATGTATTGGGTAATTGCCCCTGTTCCAGCACCAAGCTCGGCAACAGCATGAACTTCACTCCATGGAATGGATTCTATCATATTTTTAGCTAAAAATCTGGAACTTGGTGTTACACTACCCACATATGCAGGCGAGTACAAAAATTTGAATAGAAACATAAGTCTCTCGTGAACCAAATGGCTAATACGGATCATACATCATTTCCCTACTTTCAATTTTTAAAATACGTTCATTTATTCTTTGCTAAGAGTAACAAATTATCCCTTTACTTACTCCTGTCTCAAGTAGGGTTGATCCCCCCGTCTTGCGGAGGGGATTTTCCTTGACTATGGTCTAGGAAATAATAAAAGGGTTACGGTATTAATGAGTCTGTATTGATTCAGTTATCATTCAGCATACCCTCAGGTTGCATTCAGATTTGCTACCGATGAAAGGTAGGTGGGCAGCCAAAAACATTATGTACACTGAGAGGGAATCTATTTTGTCACTATCCATTAACAGACATCTTATCACGACTTCCTATGATCATTCGAATACGGTGAAGTCACATGAGAATGGACTAAATACCACGGGGCATACCACACACAAGAAATCTAACGATTCACTCGAACTGAGCAAGGAATTCATGAAATACACGGGAGGAATGCAGGCTCCGCTTCCTACGAATGCCACAGATGAAGAAATATCGGCTTTATTCGATAAAATCGCTAAGACTTTTGAACAATCTGTATCATCGTAGTCATAGTCATTAGAGTGCAACACCATAGCTTAGAACCGGTTAGCCCACACGTGTAAACTCATACTTTTATAAAGGGGAAATCTCGTATGAACATTTCATCCACATCCAGCAGTTCTATATCTATTTCAAGCACTTCATCTTCATCCAGTACCAACGATACAGCTAGTCTGGAAAAGCAAAAAGCTCAACTTGAAGCGGAGTACAACAAGGTACAGCAAAGTAAGGATAATAAAGATACAAAAGAAACAAAAATGAAGCAGCTTCAGCAACAAATTAAACAGATTGAAGCTCAAATTGCACAGCAAAGTTCGCAATCCAGCAGTACGTCAACTCCAAAAATGGAAAAGCCCGCTCCAAGTAACACAGAAACAACTCGTATCAACAGCGCTAACAGCAGCGATATTACGGGAGTTGGGAAATCACTGGATATTTCAATTTAATCATCCCCTCTCTTCTCCTGTATGGCAGACGATGGATATAAAGGATAGCAGGTTCTCCGTTTCAGAGGGGCCTGCTTTTTTCGTTACTAAATATTTTGCATGAATCCAGGGAACGACTTTAATCAGCGATATTTAGATTAGAATAATTCTGTCCATCTAAATTGAATCATGTGACTAAACATAGAAAAGTATATACAATATATAACAGTAGGAAGATGAAAGTATTTTAACCCTATTATTTTCTATATTTAAATCAGTAAGTGCTAGTAATCATTTCAAATTGGAGGATTTATGCCATGACGCTGGAACCTCAGATGAATCGAAGTAGTAGAGATGAAGCGCGTTTAGTCAGAAACAAGTTGATTGAGTTTAATGCGAAACACGTTCCAGCAGATATTCGAACCCAATACGAAGAGATTAATCTTACGCTTAAAAATGAAGACGGTCAGGTGATAGGCGGTCTCCTAAGTGTACTATGTTGGAACTGGGTGGAGGTTGATATTTTGTGGGTAGATCAGAGCTACAGAGGAAAGGGCTACGGTTCACAACTACTCGGTGAAATTGAACAAATTGCTAAAGAAAAAGGGTGCGATTTTATACAACTTAATACCTTTACTTTCCAAGCGCCCGAATTCTATGAAAAGCAGGGGTATGAAGTCGTTGGTGTCATTGACGATGCTCCGAGAGGCTTTAAACACTATTATTATAAGAAAAATATCTACTGAGGATTCTATAGATGCGCGTACAGATCAAGGAAATAAATAAAGATCAGCATATCACCATTCGTAATATTGGCAAGGAAAAAGTATACGGCTACTGGACATATTTTTGGCATGAACTGACTTCTGGATATGCGTATGTTGTCCCGTATGAACAAAGCTTAAATAAGATGATTCCCGGTTGTGTAATTTCGGTCGAGACTTCTCAATCCAGTATAGAGGGGTTCAGGAGGCTGAAGCCTACTGAAGAGACAGGGATTTTTCGACCTCAACCAAAGCTAGGCGACTATTGGATTCAAGGAACGATACATCAAGTGATGCAAGGCGAAGCAGACGAGATAGAATGTGTGGAGATTGTAGTAGGAGACACTACGTTTATTTTGGATTCTGAAGAAGTGAATGGTGATGTCAACGTTAAAGCGGGCGACGGTGTCGCCTTTGAAATCATAGGCCTACAGTTGTTTGACGAGGGACTGTGAGCGTTCTATAGCGATTGATTCGAAAAGAGGTAACACATGTCTAATGATAATAGTAAATCGAAAACGTTGGGAGCTTTTCTGAAATCACGTCGAAATCGACTTCAACCAGAGCAGGCAGGTCTTAGACTTTCACAGGGTCAGCGAAGAACACCGGGGCTTCGCCGAGAAGAAGTTGCGATGCTGGCAGGTGTCAGTGCGACGTATTACACATGGCTGGAACAAGGTAGAGAAGTAACAGCATCTAAGGAGATTATCGAAAGTATAGGAGAAGCTCTACAATTAACTCATGATGAGAGAGCACATCTAATTCAATTGTGGAATCCTAATGAGGCGGTTGCGATTTCGCCCATCCATACAAGGCTGAATCCACAGTGGCAACATATTATTGATCAGTTGTCCTATCCTTCCTTTATCAGCAATGAAAAAGCGGAAGTGCTTACTTGGAATAGCGCGGCGAATGAGGTGATTACCGATTTTTCTTCCCTGTCCGTTTCTGAACGTGTCATGATTCGTTTATTGTTCGTGGATTCCGAATTACGTCGTCGAATGGTTAACTGGGAAGAATTCGCGTCCTATTCGGTAGCTGTTTTTAGAACCTATTATGACAAGTATTTAGGAGATCCTTGGTTTGAGGAGACGGTAGAACGGCTGCGTGTGGAAAGTATGGAGTTTGACACCATGTGGAAGCAGCATCATATCCAGCTCAAAAAGGTGAATCGGGTTTCCCTTCAAATCCCTGGCGCTGTGGAAGCAGTTTCCTATGATATTAATTCTTTAGCAAGTATTACGGACCAACCGGGTCTGCACTTTTGTATCTACACGCCAGTAAGCCAATCCTCTGCCTGGTAATCTTGTTACTAGTATAAACGTACTGTGGTTGCCTCCATAAGGGTCTATTAGAATGAGTACATGTTCATTCCATCCATTTACCCAAAGAAAAGAGGGAACCATGATATGCTGAAAAGGAAATTGGGATGTGAAGGGCTGGAGGTATCAGCTCTGGGCCTTGGCACGATGATGATGCCGAACAACGAGGAGTCGGTGCGCACACTTCAGGGAGCGCTGGACCTTGGCGTAACGTTGTTTGATACAGCAGATCTTTATGGTGAGGAATACGCACAGCAGAAGTTCGGCGGCAATGAGAAGCTAGTTGGACGTGCGCTCAAGGGTCGTCGGGAGGAGGTAGTGATTGCCACTAAATTCGGGATCACACACACTCAGGGACCCAAGGGAGATCCGGCATATATTAAAAAATCCGTAGACGCCAGTCTGTTTCATCTGGGGACTGATTATATCGACCTGTATTATCAGCATCGAGTCGATCCCAATACTCCGATTGAAGAGACCGTCGGAACGATGGCCGATTTGGTTAAGGAAGGGAAAATCCGTTATATCGGCTTGTCGGAAGCGTCGGCTGAACAGATCCGCCGCGCGCATGCGGTGCATCCAATTACCGCAGTAGAAACCGAATATTCCTTGTGGAGCAGAGAAGTGGAAGACGATGTCCTTCCGCTACTAAACGAACTGGGAATCGGCTTCGTCCCCTACAGTCCACTGGGTCGAGGTTTCCTCACGGGACAGATCAAAAAATTTGACGATCTGCCAGTGGATGATTACCGCCGTCATTTCCCTCGCTTCCAAGGCGAGAATTTCACCAAAAATCTAGAGGTTGTCCTCCTGATCGAAAAGCTGGCTGCCCAAAAAGGTTGTACTTCTGCTCAGTTGGGGCTGGCATGGCTGCTTGCGCAAGGCGACCATATCGTCCCGATTCCAGGAACGAAGAGATTGGAAAGAGTGCGTGAAAATCTTGGTGCCCTACAGGTCTCTTTGTCGGAAGCAGAGCTTCAAGAGATCGAGCGTATTTCGCCTAAAGGTTTCGCAGCAGGTTCTCGTTATCCGGAGCGTGCCTAGAAAACGGAGTATTGGCATGATGATTAAGTTTAGGATAAGACCGTTCCTTTCTGGAGCCGCTTGGTAGTACCAGCGGCTCTGTAGAAAGGCGGTCTTTTTTTTACTAATTTTGACCGACTTAGGCATGAGTTCTCAAGTCTAGTCTATGGTTAGAGTTATTGCGCTCTACAAAATAACGAGTTAAAGTATGGGAAATGCCATATTTAACCACAGTTTGTCGGTGTGAAAGTAAAACTAGATTTTAGTGAATCGTGAATAAAGAAAGGTATGATCGGATTGACAACAGAAGTGACACACAAAATATATACCATGTGTATGATTCAGGACGGAAGTAAGGTATTGCTTATGAATAGACCCAATCGAAAGGGGTTTCCGGGTTATATTGCTCCAGGAGGAAAAGTAGAGTTTCCAGAAAGCATTGTGAATGGGGCCATTCGTGAAGTAAGGGAAGAAACAGGCTTAACCGTTACGAAAATCGTATTTAAAGGAATCGACGAATATTGTGACCCAAGCCAAGGGCTGAGATATATGGTCTTTAACTATTTGGCTACAGCCACTGAAGGTGAACTATTAAAAAATCCCCCCGAGGGAGAACTGCTGTGGGTGGATATGAAAGAAGCGCTAAATCTGCCGATGCAGGATTGGTTTAAGCGGAGATTTCCATTGTTTTTTGAGCCAGGAACGTTTGAAGTTAGTTCCGTGTGGCTGGCGGATACAGATGAAACTCTGGAAGCAACGATTAAGAGCTATGGTGTATAGAGATGACGACGACCATATATTTCTCATCTAATCGGCTAGGCGAGGTAACAATTGAACAAGTGCAAAGGATGCTGAATCGTTTTGATTTGGGACGTTTGCTGTCTTATAAGCAAAGCTGACCTCGCTGGATAAACAGCAAATGGTTGAAATGCTTGCTACTGTTTTGTTAGAGCTTCATAGATGGAAGGTTAAGAACAGTGGAGAGCTGGATACAACAACTCTAGGCATTCGTCCTTTTGAAGTCTCTTATCGAGTATGGTTGTATGGACGAATTCGCTATTGGCTAGAGGATGCCAAAAAATACTCGAACATTTCTGTACAGGATATGGAATGGGTAGAGGAAATATTGGAAGGCTCCCGTCAAGCATTCGATCAGCTGGAAGCTGCCACTTTCGTGATGGGGGATTTTAAACCGCAAAATTTCCTTGTGCAGAATGGGAATAAGGGCTGGGGAGTCAGTGGTCTTTTTGATTTTACGACAGCCTATTTTGGGGATGGGGTTGCAGATCTTCCGAAAATAACCACCATGTATCTGGAGAACGGCGAAGAAGAATTGGCAAAAGGTTTTCTTACTGCCTACGCACAAGGGATGGAAGCTAAAGAAGGATTTACTGAGCGTTTCCGGGTGCATATGCTGCATCAGCAGGTTCTAAACTGGGGATGTGCCAAAGCGATGAAGCAAATCACTTGGGATGATAAGCTCTCTTTTGCAGATTGGGCGCAAAAATTCATGGATATTGAGGTATAAAGCAATAGCAGACAAATTGAGTGTTTAAAGAGGAGGTAGTGAGTGGGATGCAGACCGTCAGATTGGTAAAGCCGGATCAGGACTGGAAGGAAGCTTATCTTTCATTTTATGAGGAATGGAAACAGAGTCAGGAGCATATGGTACCTTGGGTGATCTCTGTAGAGCCGTACGATTTTGAAGGTATGCTGACGTTTTTAAGTAATCAGGAAAATGGAATGAACCTGTCTGAAGGCTGGGTCAAAAGCTCCACATACTGGCTTGTGAATGCGAATGAACAGGTTGTGGGAGCGGTGAATATCAGGCATGTCCTTAACGAACACCTAATGAATGCCGGAGGTCATATCGGTTACGGTATCCGTCCTTCTGCACGAGGGAACAGGTACGCTGTTACAATGCTGGCCTTGGCGCTGGAAAAAGCAAAAGAGCTGGGGATTTCCCGAGTCCTGGTCGTATGCGACTCCGATAATATTTCCTCCAAAAAAACAATCATACAAAACGGCGGAATGCCGGACAAGGATTACATAGAGGAAGACGGAAACCGTGTAAACCGGTTTTGGATCGAATTGTGAGTGAGAAAGAGAGGAACGCGAGAAGCTCATGAAATTATGGCCTGAATATGCGCAAAACATCATTGTTGGTGTTATTTTTGAAGGAAAATGGAATTGGTATGTGACGGAAAGAGAATATTGGTTTTTGAATACCGAGATGGAGGAACGGTTTGGTATCCCTATTTTGGATGAAACCACAGCAGGAGCATTTTTAGATCACATCTGTGAATATAAGGTGGCTACAGGGGAGCTAACTTCAATGCTCCAGTTGCTGGATGATGCTATTCAGCATCAGGATGAAGTGCTGGAGTTTTATCCTGCTCTGTATGTTAACTTTGATGAGAAAGTTCTCTATTCGCTATTTCCTGAGCCAGCTTCGTTTGAACACTATGTCCCAGTGGGGTGGAAAGGAGAATATCAAAACTTTATGAACGAGGTACCTTCATCTGAACAGTATTGGATGATCGATGGAAGTAACTTTTTTGAAACATTCACTTGATAGAACGAAAGAGGAAATGAATATATGGATGCTTCCATGCATGAGTAGCTATATTAACCCATAAGATGTAGTTCTAAGGTCACGAAAACCTCTCCAAGGGCCATGTTTTTATTTCCTAATTGATATTGATAATTATTATCACTTATAATAAAAGCAGACATATTACGCTATGATAGGGAGAGTTGCAGAGTGACAGTGTCCTTGGAATTATATGATGTAACGATCATCGGCGGTGGTCCTGCCGGTATGTATACCGCATTTTACAGTGGAATGAGAGATATGAAGACCAAGCTGATCGAAGCCAAGCATGAGTTGGGCGGACGGATGCGCATATACCCAGAGAAGATGATATGGGATGTCGGAGGGGTTACCCCGGTTTTATGTGAAAAGCTGATTGATCAGCTGGAGCAGCAAGCGCGGACGTTCGAGCCTACCATTGTGCTGGGGCAGCAGATCACTGGTTTGGATCGGCAAGAGGATGGCACGTTCCTGCTAACTTCTGCCACAGGGGAACAGCATTGGACACGCACGATCGTTCTGGCAGTAGGCTATGGTATTCTCAAAATGGCTAAGCTGGAGATTGAGGGGGCGGACCGCTATGAGGTTACGAACCTGCATTATACTGTACAAGAGCTAGAGCCATTTCGGGGCAAGCACGTCCTGATTTCCGGTGGGGGCGACTCAGCAGTGGATTGGGCGAATGAGCTGGAGTCTATTGCGGCGAGTGTGACCGTCGTACATCGTCGGGATCACTTTGGTGGACATGAGAAAAATGTAGCGCGTATGAAATCATCTTCGGTCCGTGTTCTCACGCCATACGCGGTGAGTCAGCTACATAGCAACAATGGAGAGACGATTGAACAGGTAACGATCAGTCATGTAGATACGGACGAAATACAGGTGCTGAATGTCGATGCAGTCATCGTAAATCATGGACTAAAATCCGATTTCGGTCCGCTTCGGGATTGGGGACTGGATATGGGGGAGTGGCATGCCCGAGTGAGCGAAAAGCTGGAAACGAATCTGCCGGGGATTTTCGCGGCAGGCGATTTTGTCGAGTACGGAAGTAAGCTGTATCTGATTGCCGGTGCGTTCACAGATGCCGCCCTTGCGCTGAACAGCGCGAAGCTGTATATTGATCCGGCAGCTGACAAAGCGGCATATGTTTCTTCTCATAACAGCCGCTTTAAGGAGAAGAACCGCGAGCTTGGTGTCGTGGAGTAGAGTAAGATACGGAATTAAGTTATATAGGATTAGAGATAGGGTAGGGAAAATGTAAAAGAACTTCCGCGACTACGATTGATGTGGTTTGCATTAAAAAATCAAACGAACCTACCTATAGAAAGTATGGACTGGATTGAAAGGTGACATATGAAGAGACGAACGGAGCAACAGGAAGCGATTTGTGCAGATATTATTCAAAAGGCAGAGCCCTTTGTACAGCAACAGTTGGAGCATGATCATAGTGGTCACGATTGGTGGCATATAGACCGGGTGAGAAAGCTGTCTCTTAAAATTGCTGCCAAAGAGGGCGCAGATTCGTTTATTTGTGAACTGGCAGCACTGCTGCATGATGTAGCGGATGAAAAATTAAATGATTCCAAACAAGCCGGGCTGGATAAAGTAGAGCAGTGGCTGCTTCTGCATGTAAGTGATCTGGATATAATCGCGCACGTGATGACTATTATTGCTACGATGTCCTACAATGGTGGACAAAACCCGCCCATGGAGACGCTGGAGGGTCAAGTTGTGCAGGATGCGGATCGGTTAGATGCTCTTGGAGCAATTGGGATTGCAAGAACCTTTATGTATGCAGGCTCAAAAGGCAGTATGATGCATCACCCGGATAAAGATTTTTCACAGCATGAGTATCGTGCCGCAGGTAAAAGTGCCATATACCATTTTTACGAAAAGCTGCTCAAGCTCCAGGATTTAATGAATACCACTTATGCCCGAGAGCTGGCGGAGGTTCGGCATCAATGGATGGAGCTGTACCTGGAGCAGTTCTATAGAGAATGGAATGTGGATGATGTTCAGCAGAGAGAGGAAGGCTGATGCTTCTTAGATGCAGTGATTCCAAGGAAAAAAGCTCACCTTTTTAATAAATATTAGAAAAAATATTGCAATGCACTGATTTCTCTCCTACTATTGATAATAGTTATCATTGATAATGATAACTATTATCTGTAATCAAGCAGTAGAGGGGAGCCATTCAGGTTATGAAGAAGTTTGCAGTAGGGGTGTGTACTTTATTATCGGCAAGTTTGTTGTTGACAGCGTGTGGTGGAAAAGTGCAGGAGGTGGATAGCTCGGCTCAAACGAATTCCAATGCATCGACACAGACGTCAGTTTCCGACGGAGAAAGTGCCAAGACGATTACATATCTAGATAAGACTTATAAGCTGACCAAGACGGATCATATTATTGTAGCAAGTCTGGAAGCGATGGAAGATGCGGCTGTCCTGGGAGTAAAGCCGACTGGGGCGGTTACTTCGGGAGGAAAATTCCCCGAATACATGGAAAAAGCGATGGAAGGAGCCGCAGATGTTGGTGACCGAATGCAGCCTAGTGCTGAAACGATCCTGAAACTGAAGGCAGATGTGATTCTTGGGAGCTCCAAATTTCGACCTGCGGTGGCAGAACAGCTGGGGAAGGTCGCTACATTGATTCCAGTATCTCATATTTCAACGAACTGGGAAGCGAACCTGCTCATGTTGGGGCAACTTACGGGCAAAGAGGCGAAGGCGAAAGAGATACTGAACAAGTACAAGCGAGATGCTCAGGCGGCCCAACAGAAGCTCAAGCCATTATGGGAAAACAAAAAGGTGCTTATGGTACGGATTCGTACAGGTAATCTGTATGTATATCCTGCAGATGTATATTTCAATCCTTCGCTATATGTTGATCTGGGAGCTAAGGTACCGGAAGAGTTAAATACAGTAAAGGCACAAGAGGCAGTTTCTTTGGAGAAGTTGGCTGATATGAACCCTGATTATCTGTTCGTGCAATTCTCAGAAGGAGAGAACAAGGATCAGCCGCAGGCATTAGCAGATCTGGAGAAAAATCCGATTTGGAGCAGTATCAGCGCCGTAAAGAATGGGAAAACCTTCGTCAACATCGTAGATCCCAATGCTCAAGGCGGTACTTCATGGAGCAAACTAGCCTTTTTGGAAGCGGTTATGAACCGACTTTCGCAGTAAAGGTAGGAACATGGGAAAAAAATTAATCTCTCCTTACCTTATCATCTTCGTCTCTCCCTTGTTTATCGTGTTAACGTTACTGCTGTCTGTGATGTACGGAGCCAAGACGATAGAATGGGAGACGGTAATTGCTACCTTTTTCCATTTTGATGCTGGGAATGTAGATCATCAGGTCGTATTAAACTCTCGTCTGCCTAGAGCGGTCGGCTCTATATTGATTGGTGCTTTTCTCGCGATTTCAGGAGCCATTATGCAGGGAATGACGCGGAATTTCTTGGCTTCACCCTCCATTATGGGCGTGTCAGATGGAGCGGCATTTGTGATCACCTTAATGATGATCCTCGCGCCGAACTCCACTTCGATGGGGCTGATCGGCAGTTCTTTTGTAGGATCGGCTCTTGGGGTAGCTATTGTATTCGGTTTAGCCTGGATGATTCCCGGGGGTCTTGCTCCGGTTCGTATGGCCATTTTGGGAACAATCATCGGCACGTTTTTAAGCAGCCTGTCGGCCGTTCTTTCCATTTATTTTAATGTATCGCAAAATGTAAGCTTCTGGTTTAACGCACGACTGCATCAGATGGATCCCGGGATGATCCAATTGGCAATTCCCTTTGCTCTTGTGGCAGTTGTGGGGGCGATGCTGCTGGCCAAGCCAATAACACTACTGTCGCTAGGCGACGACGTGGCCACAGGCCTGGGACAGCGGTCATTACCGGTCAAGCTGGGGGCGATGCTCTGTGTAGCATTGCTGACGGGTGTTTCTGTTGCGCTGGCAGGAAAAATTGCTTTTGTTGGCTTATTGATTCCGCACATCACCCGATATTTAATCGGAGTAGATTACCGTTGGGTCATTCCATGCTCTGGTTTGATCGGTGGCGTTTTTTTGGGTATGTCTGATGTGTTGAGCCGTTTTCTAAATTATCCGTTTGAAACGCCTATTGGTGTGGTTACCTCAGTCATTGGCATCCCTTTCTTTCTGTACTTAATACGTAGAAAAGGAGGGGGAGAGCATGCGTAAAATCAGTGCAAAACGCCTGTGGCTCGTACTTTTAAGCGTGGCTGCGCTCATTTTAGCAGCCTCCTATATTAGTCTGACCCATGGGGAGTTTGACATGACTCTGCAGGAAGTGGTTCAGACGTTGTTCCGTATTCATCCTACTCCGCAGTTGGATTTGGTAATTTTTGATTTTCGGCTACCTCGTATTGTAATTGCAGCCTTGGTCGGTCTGGGGCTGGGGATTGCTGGGGCGGCGGTACAGGGAGTTACACGGAATGGCTTGGCTGATCCCGGCATTTTGGGCATTAATGCAGGGGCGGGGGCAGCCATCGTCATATTTATGTTCTTTTACCAAGGACAGATGGAAACGACAGGCTGGACTGCGGCGTTGGCTATGCCCTTTTTTGGCTTGATTGGAGGATTGATGGCTGCACTGCTGATCTATTTGTTTGCATGGAAAGCAGGACGCCTGGATCCGCAGCGGCTGCTTCTCGTAGGTATCGCTATTGGCTCTGGCTTCGGTTCCTTAAGCTTATATCTATCGCTGAAAATGAAAGCCTCGGATTTCGAGATGGCGACAGTATGGATGTCGGGCAGTATTTGGAGTGCGGATTGGAAGCTGGTTGCCGCCGTAATTCCGTGGCTTGTCATTTTGATCCCTGTTATTTGGTTGAAATCGTATGTTCTGGATCTATTTCAATTGCATGAACATACAGCTAAAAGTCTCGGCGTTGCGACCGAAAAGGAAAAGTCTATTCTTCTGCTGTCCAGCATTGGACTGGTGAGTGCCTGTGTGTCTGTTTCAGGAGGAATAGGCTTTGTAGGATTATTGTCCCCTCATATCGCCAGAAGATTGGTTGGCCTTCATCATCGTCTTGTGATTCCCGTATGCGGCATGGTGGGTATGGTGCTGGTACTGTTGTCTGATTTTGTTGCCAAAACGGTGGTTGCGCCTGCGGAAATTCCCGTTGGGCTGATTATTGCGGTGATCGGGGTCCCTTATTTTGTAGTCTTGCTCATGAAAAAAACGGCCTAATTGAATTGAAATTGAGGTTCTATAGGAGGTTATTCCCGTGAAAGACCTATTTACGCATGTTCATCGTTCCAGTGATGCACATGGAGCTGTGTACGTTCCTCGAAGCCAGCATCGAGTGATGTATTCACAGGCTGAAAACCGTGAGTATCATATTTATATTGCCATCCCTGCTGAGGAACCTCCTGTATCCGGATATCCAATTATTTATGTACTGGATGCCAATTCTGTTTTTGGAACCATGGTGGAAGCGGTGCGTGTTCAGGGCAGACGACCCGACAAAACGGGGGTTGTCCCAGCTATCATTGTAGGAATAGGCTACCCAACAGAGGCTCCGTTCCATCCTTCTCGATATTACGATCTTACACTACCAAGAACGGCAGTAGAGCTTCCTGTAAAACCAAATGGAGAAGCACCTATTGAAAGCGGGGGAGCCGAGCATTTCCTGTCATTTATTGAAGATGAGCTAAAGCCTGAAATGGAGCATGATTTTCACATTGATCGCAGCCGACAAACGATCTTCGGTCATTCATTAGGGGGCCTGTTCGTATTACATACCCTGTTTACAAGACCCGGCTCTTTTCAGGTCTATGTGGCGGGAAGTCCCTCTATTCACTGGGGCGGGAGGGCCATTATGGAGGAAGAGAAACACTTTTTAGCCTCCACAGCTCAGGAACAACGGAACAAAAGGCTGTTGATTGCGGTGGGTGAGCTGGAAGCAGGACATTCAAGTGGTATGCAGGAAAAGGCCAGGGAGCTTGCCGAGCGTTTAACAAATGTGAATGATTCGGGCTTGCATGTAGAATTCCGTGAATTTGCAGATGAAGGCCATATATCCGTGTTGCCAGTACTGGTGAGCAGAGCCGTTCGTTTTGCTTCGGTTTGTCACTAAAACTATAAAAAGAACCAAAAAATGAAGATATCTAAAGGGATATAGAGTATAAAAAGGGATAAAATTCAAAAAAACCTCTCCGATGCTACCAGGAGAGGTTTTTTTGAATTGATAATTTTCTTAAATGTACAAATATGGACTAAAACAGACGATTTTCAACATTGACTGTAATTGATGGTTTAGTTATCATATTTTGTAACTCTTAATTGATAATGATTATCATTATTAGTTATTTAAATTCAAAATGAATGATGATTACAGTAGAAACTGGGCATTAAACTGCTTCTTTTGATTTCGCTGGAAAGGGTGGAATGAACATGAGTGATGACGGAATACAGGGGAAGGTAGCTCTGGTTACAGGTGCTGCCCAAGGTATCGGTGCTGCTGTGGCGCGTTCTCTGGCCGAATTGGGAGCAATCATTGCCGCTGTAGACCGAAACGCAGAAGGTGTGAGCAGGCTGGTAGACGAGCTGGTGCGTGACGGCTATCGTGCAACGGCTTTTCCTGTCGATATCAGCCATCGTGCGGCTGTCGACGAGATGGTAGAGCAGATTGAGCATCATCTCGGACCAGTTGGCATTTTGGTGAATGTTGCGGGTGTGCTACGAATTGGGCTAGTAGACACGCTCCGTGACAGTGACTGGACGGAAACCTTTGCTGTAAACACAAACGGTGTCTTTTACATATCCCGGGCTGTGGTGAAGCATATGATTCCCCGGAAATCGGGTTCGATTGTCACGGTGGGTTCCAATGCGGGAGCTGTACCTCGTATGTATATGGCAGCTTATGCAGCTTCAAAGGCCGCTTCGGCGATGTTTACTAAATGCTTGGGATTGGAGGTTGCCTGCCATCATATTCGCTGTAATGTGGTGTCCCCAGGTTCTACGGAGACAGAAATGCAGTGGTCCCTGTGGTCTGATGAAAGTGGGGCACAAGCAGCTATTGACGGATCGCCGAACGCTTACAAGGTCGGCATTCCACTGCGAAGGTTGGCTGATCCGGCAGATATCGCGGATGCTGTTGTTTTTCTTGCTTCGGACAAGTCACGCCATATAACGATGCATGATTTGCGCATTGATGGTGGCGCTACGTTAGGTGTCTGAGTGGAATGCAGCGGTCTTGTATGGGAATAGGTAATGGCAATCGTGACAGAAAACAATGGAATAGGAGGCAATAACGTATGAAATCCAATACTGCGCTTGAAGTGCAAGCGACTCACTTGCTAAAAGATTACAAGCCAGGCTCTTCCTTCTTTTTTGCGTCACCCACCCGGACTTTACTGGCCCAAGGTACGTTGGGGGCATTGCCGCATGGGGAGGCAAGCGATACGGAGGGCGGATTGACCGGGCGTGTAGCCACGTTGCTCGAGAGTGTGCGTCAGTCCCACGGTGGACATCCGATTGTGGTGGGAGCTATTCCCTTTGATGCTTCACGGGCTGCACAGCTTCTGGTTCCGGCAGAGACTCGATGGGCGGGGCCGCTTCATTCTCACTCTACGAACTGGCACTCCGAGAATGGGAAAGCTGCCGATTCAGCGAATGCTGCCAGCCGTGTGAACCCGACAAAGCTTGGGCAGGCTCCGGACTACGGTATTCGTTCCGTGCCCGAACCGTCGGAGTTTGTACAGGGGGTGGAACAGGCCCTGAAATATATTGCGTCCGGGGAGCTGAACAAAATCGTGCTCTCCAGAACACTACAGCTGGATACTTCGGAACAAGTAGACGTTCCAAGTTATTTGCATAATTTAGCCAGACATAATACCAAAGGCTATACCTTCGCTGTTGATTTACCCGCTTTGGAGGCGGAAGAAGCAGGCTCGGACGGGGCTGTTGTCGGTGTGGAACAGCGAACGCTGATTGGAGCTAGCCCCGAGCTGCTCGTTTCCCGAGAGGGGCTGCATCTGACGGTTAATCCGCTGGCTGGCTCTGCACCTCGCAGTGATGATCCTGTCGAAGATAAGCTGCGGGCTGCGGCATTGCTGGAATCAGTCAAGGACCGGCATGAGCACGCGGTAGTCGTTGAAGCGGTGGCCTTGGCACTCAGACCGCTATGCCGGAGACTGGATGTGCCGCAGGAGCCTTCGCTGATACAAACAGAGACGATGTGGCATCTTTCGACTGAAATTACGGGGGAATTAGTGGATTTGACGGTTTCATCTTTGGCCGTTGCCCTGGCGCTGCATCCTACGCCAGCCGTATGCGGTTCGCCTACAGAGCAGGCCAAAAAGGTTATCCGAGATATCGAATCGTTTGATCGGGGCTTTTACACGGGAATTGTTGGATGGTGTGATGCAGCAGGAGATGGAGAATGGGTGATTACGATCCGTTGTGCAGAAGCTGCAAAGCATTCCTTGCGTTTGTTTGCAGGGGCAGGCATTGTGGCGGCTTCAAACCCGGAAGACGAACTGGCGGAAACAGCAGCCAAGTTTGGAACCATGCTTCAGGCATTGGGACTGAAGCATGAATAACGAGAACGGTACAGAAAGAGGAGGAATATCATGATGTTGCCCGGATGCCCTACATGGCCGCAGGAATTTGCCGAGCGTTACCGGAAGGCAGGCTACTGGGAGGGAGTGACCTTTGGAGAAATGTTGCGGGAGCGTGCAGTATCGCAAGGTGACCGGACGGCAGTGACGGACGGCCAAACAAGTACAAGCTACCGTGAATTGGACGAAAAAGCAGATCGTCTGGCAGCCGGATTTTACCAATTGGGAATTAGACCGACGGATCGGGTCATCGTTCAGTTGCCAAATGTCACGGAGTTTTTTGATGTATGCTTTGCGCTGTTCAGATTGGGTGCGTTACCCATATTCTCGCTTCCGGCTCATCGAAGTAGCGAGATTGCCTATTTCGGTGAATTTTCCGAGGCGGTCGCTTATATCATTCCAGATGTATATTCGGGCTTTGACTATCGTGGACTAGCTAGAGAGGTACAAGCCAGAGTGGCAACCCTGCGTCATGTCATTGTTGTGGGCAAGCCGCAGGAATTTACGGCTCTATCCGGATTGTATATCCAACATGATCAGTCGTTACCCCAGGTGCTTGCAGGGGATATTGCCTTTCTCCAGCTTTCCGGTGGGAGTACAGGCTTGCCCAAGCTAATTCCAAGGACACACGATGATTATATTTACAGTCTGCGGGGCAGTGTTGAAATATGCGGTCTGGATGAAGATAGCGTGTATTTAGCTGCGCTTCCCATGGCTCACAATTACCCGCTCAGTTCTCCGGGTGTCTTCGGAGCCTTATATGCGGGAGCTAAAATTGTACTTGCGCCTACGCCGAGTCCAGATGATGCCTTTCCATTGATTGAACAGGAGCAGGTGACGATTACTGCTTTGGTCCCGCCGCTTGCGCTGGTATGGCTTGATAGTGCTTCGTCGAGAACCTGTGATTTGTCCAGTCTTCAGGTGCTTCAAGTAGGGGGAGCCAAATTCAATGAGGAGGCTGCTCGTCGCATAAAGCCGGAACTTGGGTGTACCCTGCAACAGGTGTTTGGTATGGCGGAGGGGCTGGTCAATTATACCAGACTGGATGATCCGGAGGATATCATTGTAGCAACTCAGGGACGTCCCATTTCAATCGACGATGAAATTAAAATATTGGATGATGAGGACAAAGAAGTGGCACCGGGAGAAGTAGGCCATTTGCTTACACGCGGACCTTACACGATTCGGGGTTATTATAAGGCGGATCAGCATAATGCAAGAGCATTTACGCGGGATGGATTTTATCGTACGGGCGATTTGGTGAGGTTGAGTCCCGATGGCAATGTGATTGTGGAAGGCCGAGCGAAGGATCAAATTAACCGGGGCGGAGAAAAGGTGGCGGCTGAGGAGATTGAAAATCATTTGCTGGCCCATCCCGGTGTGCATGATGCAGCGATTGTAGCCATGCCTGACGAATATTTGGGTGAACGTTCCTGTGCTTTTATTATCCCGTATGAGATGGTACCGACCGTAACGGAGTTGAAGAAATTTCTGCGTGAACGTGGTTTGGCGGCTTACAAAATTCCTGACAGAATTGAGTTTATAACAGCGTTTCCACAGACCAGTGTAGGCAAGGTTAGTAAAAAAGCATTGCGGGAAATGATTACACAGCAGCTAGCATCTGCACCTGAACCGCATGGAGACATAACGATGAGCAAGAACACATAACGCAAGACAGATACTCGTAATGAAAAATGAAAGGAAGCGATATGATGGCTATTCCTCCAATTTCAGCTTATCCGATGCCGAGTGCTTCGGATATGCCCCAAAATAAAGTGGCATGGCGGCCTGATCCCAGACGTGCAGTGCTATTGATTCATGATATGCAGCAATATTTTGTTACCGCTTTTGAGGCTGGGCAATCTCCGGTCAAGGAGTTGATCGCTAACATCCAGTTGTTGAAAAGCCACTGCCAGCAGCTTGGGATACCTGTAATCTATTCGGCGCAGCCGGGAGGTCAGGCTCCGGAGAAAAGGGGGCTACAGCAGGATTTTTGGGGCAAGGGGATGGATGATGGACCTGTTCAAAAGGAGATTGTGAACGAGCTTGCCCCTTCGGATCAGGATATGGTTATGACGAAATGGAGGTATAGCGCATTTCAAAAAACCAATTTAGACGATATATTGCGGCAATATCATCGCGATCAGATCATGATTACCGGTATTTACGCACATATTGGCTGTCTAATGACCGCGACCGAGGCATTTATGAAGGATATACAGCCTTTTTTTGTAGCTGACGCCTTGGGGGACTTTTCACTGGAATACCACAAAATGGCCCTGACTTACGCTGCTGAGCGTTGCGCGGTTACGATGCTGACTGTCCCCTTGATTGACGAGTTGGAGACTACGAAGGGGGCAGCAACGGAAGGTACTCAGGTGCAAAGTGTAAATATGGCTACAGCTCAGACAGGCATAGCTGACCAGAAGCCTGGTGAAAGAGAAAGCGAGGCAAAGACTTTAGATTCAGCAATGGCTGAAAAGGAAGTGCCTGCGGCTCCGCAGTTAACTGAACAATTGGTACGTGAGCAGGTCGCAGGACTGCTGCAGGAATCAGCGGAAGGATTGGCTGCCCACGATAATCTGATGGATAGGGGACTGGATTCGATTCGTATGATGAGTCTTGTGGAAAAATGGCGCCGCTACGGGGCAAGGGTGACGTTCGTGGAGTTGGCTGAACGTCCGACACTTGCTGATTGGTGGAAGCTATTGTCTTCGCGAACTAGGCAGTCAATGCCTAATTTAGACTATTTTTCCCTTTAAAGGAGGGTTTATGTATGCTCAAGCATCAGGCTATTCGTCTTCCTTTGTCGGGAGCGCAAGCGGGCATTTGGTTTGCCCAACAGATGGATTTGCAAAATCCGGCCTATAATACCGGTGAATACGTTGAAATTCACGGGCCGGTCGATCCCATTTGCTTTAAGGAAGCACTTCGCCGCACGATGGCAGAGGCTGAATCACTGCATTTGCGGTTCGGAGAGGATGAGGATGGACCCTGGCAGATGATTATGCCTTCGGGGGAATGGACGCTGCACCAAATCGATGTAAGCGCAGCTCCTGACCCTCGTAAAGTTGCTGAAGTCTGGATGAGGGATGATTTGCTGAAGCCGATTGATCTTACCCAAGGGCCACTGTTTACACAGGCATTGTTTCGGGTAGGTCATCATCAATTTTTCTGGTATCAGCGTGTTCATCATATTGCATTGGATGGCTTTGGCTTTTCGCTCATAGCGCAGCGGGTGGCTCAACTGTACACATCTTTGGCGGAAGGACGCTTGGACGAAGAGGGCTGCTTTCCGCGGTTTAGTCAACTATTGGAGGAAGATTCGATCTATCGCGCCTCGGAGAAGTTTGGGCAGGAGCGTGAATTTTGGATCAAACGCTTTGCCGATGGGTTCGAGGTGGCCAGTTTGGGAGACCATGCGACGAGAAACTCCGGGCATGTAGCTTCGAAAGAAGCGATGGCTGGAGGTTTCGTACGCGTTACAGCCCATGTCACCTCTGCGGAGCGTGAACGTCTTCAGATGGCTGCGGAACGTCTCAACGTGAGCTGGCCGGATGTATTTTTGGCGGCAATGGCTATTTATATTCACCGGTTCACAGGTGCACAAGACGTTATACTTGGCTTGCCAATGATGAACCGATTAGGCTCAGCCTCGCTCCGTGTGCCGGGTATGGTGATGAATTTGTTGCCGCTGCGTTTGTCGATTCAGCCAGGAATGAAGGTAGCCACATTGCTCCGTCAATTGGTACAGGAGCTGGGTGAGATACGGCGTCATGCAAAATACAGGCATGAGGAGCTACGGCGTGATCTGCGCTTGCTTAGTGAAAACAGGAGATTGTTTGGTCCATTGGTCAATATTATGCCATTTGACTATGAGCTGAATTTTAACGGTTCTCGCGGAATTACACATAACCTGTCGGCAGGCCCGGTTGATGATCTGTCCTTGAATGTGTATGACAGGTCGGACGGATCTGGATTGCGCATAGATTGGGATGCCAACCCTGCTATGTATAGCAAACGGGAAATAGAAGAGCATCAACAGCGTTTCTTGCAGTTGCTTACAAAGGTCGCAGCTTCGGAACCAGAACAGCCGATTGGACAAATCGACCTCCTGCTGCCTGCGGAGCGTCAGCTTATATTGAAGGGCTGGAATCGTTCTTCCAGTCCGATGCCAGTCGCTTCCTTACAGGAAATGCTCCAGCTACAGGCGGAACTTAGACCTGATGCTGTAGCTGTGGAATGTGACAACGACATGGTAATTAGCTATAAGGAGCTGAATAAGCGGGCGAACCGATTGTCCCATTGGCTGATTGCTCATGGGACAGGACCTGAGCAGATCGTTGCCCTGATGCTCCCTCGCTCCGTCAACATGGTTATAGGGATGCTGGCTGTGCTTAAAACGGGCGCGGCTTATGTTCCACTGGACCCTGATTATCCGCAGGATCGTGTTGCTTATGTGCTGGAGCATGCGTCTCCGGTCTGCATTTTAACCAATGCCCAGGTAGCGGACCGCATTCCGGCAGACATTTCTGTGCCACGTATGTTTTTGGATGGAGGAAGCGGCCAAGGGGATTCGGCGGCTGTTTTGAACGGACATAATCATGAACTATCAGCCTACCCGGATACGAATCCTACGGATCGTGAACGTGTTCAGCCTTTATCCACGGACCATCCTGCGTATATTATTTATACCTCTGGCTCAACGGGCAAGCCGAAGGGAGTCGTTATTACTTTCAAGAGCCTGACAAATTTTTTGCTTGCCATGCAGGATCAATTCACGTTGTGTGAGCAGGATCGACTGCTGGCAGTTACGACGATATCCTTTGATATCTCCGGACTGGAAATCTATTTGCCCTTGTTGAATGGTGCGCAACTGATTATTGCCCGGAAGGAAACCGTTCAGGAGCCGTCTGCTTTGGCCGAACTGATTAACCGTTCACAGCCTACCCTGATGCAGGCGACGCCTACGCTGTGGCATGTGCTGGCAACAGAACATGCAGAGGCTATTCGGGGTTTGCGGGTGCTGGTTGGAGGCGAGGCTCTTCCAGAGGAATTGCTGCATGCACTCCAGCGTCTGGATTGCCGCATTACGAATCTGTACGGTCCCACCGAAACGACGATTTGGTCTACTGCAGCTTCCATCGAAAAAGGGGACACGGGAACACCGGCTATCGGCAGACCTATCCGCAATACGCAAGTGTACGTGCTTGACGGTAGTCTTCAGGCAGTTCCGGCAGGGGTCACAGGGGACCTGTACATTGCCGGGGATGGGTTGGCTCGGGGATATTATGGGCGCCCGGATTTGACAGCGGAGCGTTTTGTAGCCAATCCGTTTGGCCCTCCGGGGAGCCGCATGTATCGAACTGGAGATTTGGCCCGCTGGAGATTGGATGGATCTCTTGAATACGGGGGGCGTGCGGACCACCAGATTAAAATTCGCGGCTTCCGCGTAGAACTGGGTGAAATTGAAGCCGTTTTGGCGCGGCATTCCGATGTAGCCCAGGTTTCTGTGATTGTCCGTGAGGACCGAGAGGGCGATCAGCGGCTGGTTGCCTATATCGTACCGATCGCTGCCGCAGCAACGCCGGTGCTTACCGGAGCTGAGACAGAGACTATTCAGCAGGAGCCGGGTAGGTCATCGGGACAAAGTGAGCAATCCGAACAAAAAGCGCCTGCCGAACCTTTTGGATATCAAAGTATAAGAGGGGACTTGGGCTCATCGCCTCATCGTTTGCATTCACTGGCGTTACGTGAATATGCCGCTGCGAGTCTGCCCGATTATATGGTACCTTCAGCGTTTGTGATGCTGGGGGCCTTGCCGCTCATGCCTAATGGGAAGCTGGACCGTAAGGCATTGCCTGCTCCTGTTATGGATAAGATTCTCCACGTCCGTACTCCCAGAACACCACAGGAAGCCATGTTGTGTGACCTGTTCGCAGAAGTGCTGGCACTACCGATAGTCGGTATTGATGACAGTTTCTTTGATCTGGGCGGTCACTCGCTACTTGGCGCACGCTTGATGGCAAGAATCCGGGAGGTATTCGGGGTAGAACTGAATATAGGCCGCCTGTTTGAAACTCCTACGGTTGCCAGTTTTGCGGAACGACTGGACCAAGGGCAGAGCTTAAGGCCCTCATTGCTTCCGGCCGTACGTCCACAACGAATTCCTCTCTCCTTCGCCCAGAGCCGATTATGGTTCCTGCATCGGATGGAGGGACCAAGCCCTACATATAATATCCCACTCGTTATCCGTATGTCGGGGGATGTAAATGTGGAGGCACTTCAAGCTGCCTTAGGAGACATCGTGGCCCGCCATGAGACGCTGCGTACGATTTTTCCAGATGTGCAAGGTGTAGCGCAGCAGGTCATTCTGGAAATGCAGCAAGCTTGGCCTGTACTCCGTGTGACGAAAATTTGTGAGGCAGAGCTGCCACACATGCTTGCTGAAGGGTCACGTTACTGCTTTGATCTTGCAGTGGAGCCGGCTTTGCGAACCGAACTGTTCACGCTGTCTGCTGACCAGCATGTGCTGCTTATGACGTTGCACCATATTGTCGGAGATGGCTGGTCGCTGAATGCACTCACACGTGATTTGGCAACAGCCTATGCTGCGCACATCGACCGTAATGCACATGCGGAACAATCCGCACATCCTGAAAGCATGGCACCGGTGTTGCCGATGCTGCCTGTACAATATGCGGATTATGCGCTATGGCAGCAGGATCTGCTTGGAAGGGAGAACGAGGCTGGCAGCCTGATGAACAAGCAGCTTGCTTATTGGCACGACGCATTGAAAGGTCTACCGGATCAAATAGATCTGCCTACAGACTATCCACGCCCTTCCGAGGCCAGCTACCGGGGAGATACCGTTGTATTGCGTATCGCTCCCGAATTGCATGAGCAGTTGCTGCGTTTGGCTCGTGAAAGTCGGGCCAGCCTGTTTATGGTGGTGCAGGCCGGGTTGGCCGCATTGCTAACCCGATTGGGTGCAGGGACGGATATCCCGGTGGGCAGTCCGATAGCGGGACGTAACGCAGAGGGACTGGATCATCTCGTGGGCTTGTTTATCAACACGCTGGTGCTTCGTATCAACACATTGGGCGACCCTACTTTCCGTGAGCTGTTGGAACGGGTCCGTCGTACTTGTCTGGATGCGTATGAACATCAGGATGTACCCTTCGAGCGGCTTGTAGAGATGCTGAACCCTACACGTTCCAGATCGAGACATCCATTGTTTCAAGTTATGCTTGCTTTACAAAACACCCCTGATCCCGAATTGCTGTTGCCCGGTGTGGAAACTCAACTGCAATTGGCCAGTGTGGGTGCAGCGAAATTTGATCTGACGGTGGAGCTGCGCGAGTGTCGGACCGCAGACGGGCGACCTGATGGAATCGAGGGATGGATCGAATACAATACCGATTTATTTAAAAGAGAAACGATAGAAGCTATGAAGGTACGGCTGGAACGGCTATTAGTGGCCGCGGTGGCTAATACAGAACAACCGATAGGGGCCCTGGATATTTTGGGACCCGAGGAACGACACGAAATTCTCGTGAAGTGGAACGGTGACACGAACGCGAGCACTTGTCCTAACCAAGCGTCTACCTCGAGCTTGCCTGTTTTATTCGAACAACAGGCTGCCCGTACCCCGGGAGCTGTTGCAGTTTCATACGAAGGCAACCAGCTAAGTTATGAGGAATTGAACGCGCGTGCCAATCGACTGGCGCATCTGCTGATAGCGCGTGGTGCAGGTCCAGATCGCATTGTGGCGCTGGCGCTTCCTCGGTCACTGGATATGGTTATTGCATTGCTGGCTGTGCTTAAATCGGGAGCCGCCTACTTGCCGCTAGATCCTGATTATCCGGCAGATCGTCTCGCATATATGCTAGAGGATGCTTCACCTGCTCTGATGATTACCAGCATTCACGTGACAATATCCTCAATTCCGGTAACAAGCACGGTATTCCCGGTTGTACTGGAGGATCCTCAGACAAATAAGGAGCTGAAGTCATATCCCGACCGGAACCCGGTGGATGCAGACCGTCTGATGCCTTTGTTGCCGCTTCATCCTGCTTATATTATTTATACGTCCGGTTCTACCGGAAAACCAAAGGGAGTAGTTATTCCTCATCAAAATATCGCGCGTTTGTTTGATTCGACGCAGCCTTGGTTTCATTTTGGTCCATCGGATGTATGGACTCTGTTCCACTCCTATGCGTTTGATTTTTCAGTATGGGAAATTTGGGGACCGTTGCTGCATGGAGGCCGTCTTGTCATTGTGCCGTATACTGTCAGTCGTTCTCCGGAGCAATTCCTGCAATTGCTGGTGAACGAGAGCGTAACGGTGCTCAATCAGACACCTTCGGCATTTTATCAACTGATGCAGGCTGATCTTGAACAGCCTGTCCTTTCACAAAAGCTGGCGTTGCGTTATGTCGTATTTGGTGGTGAGGCTCTGGAACTGGGCCGGCTGCCTGCATGGTATGAGCGTCATGCAGACGATGCTCCTACCTTGGTGAATATGTATGGGATTACGGAGACAACTGTACATGTCAGCTATATTGCGTTGGACCGTGATATGGTGGCTGAAAAAGCAAACAGTCTGATTGGGCGTCCCATCTCTGATCTGCAAGTGTATGTGCTGGATGATCGACTTCAGCCTGTCCCGCCGGGTGTAACGGGTGATTTATATGTCGCCGGTGCTGGATTGGCACAAGGCTATTTGGGAAAACCCGCTTTAACGGCAGAGCGTTTTGTAGCCGATCCGTATGGTTTGCCGGGGAGCCGGATGTATCGGACAGGTGATTTGGCCCGCTGGCGGTCTGACGGCTCGCTGGAGTATGCCGGACGTGCTGACCAGCAGGTCAAAATACGTGGTTTTCGCATGGAGCCGGGAGAAATTGAAGCGGTGCTGGTTCGGCATGATGATGTGGCTCAGGCAGCGGTCATTGTCCGCGAAGATCAGCCGGGGGACAAACGACTCGTCGCCTATATTGTTCCTGTACCTGGCGGTGAACCGCAAGCGTCCAGACTCCGACTGCATGCAGGAGTCAGCTTGCCTGATTATATGATACCGTCAGCTTTTGTCACGGTATCCGATCTCCCGCTTACACCTAATGGCAAGCTGGATCGTAAAGCATTACCTGCTCCCATGCAGATGGCTGCGGGTGGAGGAAGGGGACCGCGAACGCCACAGGAGGAAATCCTGTGTGATTTGTTTGCCGAGACGCTTGGCATGGAGCGAATCGGTATAGATGATGGCTTTTTTGATCTGGGCGGTCATTCATTGCTGGCTGTGAAGCTGATTAGTAGAATCCGCGAGGCATTGGGTATCGAGTTGGGCATTGGCAACCTTTTTGGAACGCCAACAGTGGCTGGCCTAGCCGAGCAGTTGAACGTAGGTGCCAGTCAAGGGGCTTTGGACGTTTTGCTGCCTTTGCGGGCAAGTGGATTGCAAGCTCCGTTGTTCTGTGTACACCCGGCAGGCGGATTAAGCTGGTGTTATGCGGGCTTGATCCAGTCCATGGGCAAGGATTATCCGATTTATGGCTTACAGGCTCGCGGGATCGCCCAACAGGAGGAATTGCCGCAGACGCTGGATGATATGGCAGCCGATTATATTCGTCATATTCGCACAATTCAGCCCACAGGACCGTATCATCTGTTGGGGTGGTCTTTGGGAGGGAATGTAGCTCATGCAATAGCGACACAGCTTCAATACGAAGGAGAGACAATTGCGATTCTGACCATGCTGGATTCCTACCCAAGCAACCATTTGCCGCTGCGGGGAGGACCAGATGAGGAGGAAGCGTTAATCGCTCTGTTGGCTCTGGGGGGTTATGACCCGGATAGTCTGAATGATGAGCCTTTGCGGCTTTCCACCGCCCTGCATATCTTACGAAGCGATGGTAGCGCCTTGGCCAGCCTCAGCGAGGAGACGATTTTAAACCTCAAGGATACTTATGTAAATTCTGTGCGTATCTTGGGGGAGTACGTTCCGAGACGGTACAAAGGTGATATATTATTTTTCCGATCTACAATTATCCCAGATTGGTTTGAGCCAATTGCTCCGGAAACCTGGCTTCCCTATATTGATGGACAGCTAGAGCAGCATGAACTGGATTGCCGTCATAAGGATCTGTGCCAGCCGGGACCCTTGGCTCATATTGGAAAACTGATGGCAGCAAAACTATACAGGCTTTCTAAATCAATACATCACAATCGCAAGGAGGAAAACAAACCATGATTAATCCTTTTGAGCAGAATGAAGGTGGTTATTTAGTGCTGATGAATGGAGAAGGACAGTATTCACTCTGGCCTGATTTCCAGCATGTACCGACTGGATGGGAGGTCGTTCACCCGACAGACAGCCGTGAGGCATGTATGAATTATATCAGCACACATTGGACAGATATGAGGCCGGATTCCTTGCATCCCAAGGCCGATGCAGTGCGTCGCTAATCGGGGAGTCATCATATCTTTATACAACTATACAACTGTTGCTCATATATGACCCATGAAATGATGACAAATGTAACGCCTTTTGATGATACCATACAATTTTTCGTGATCTTTAAAGTTTCATAGGAAGGCAGAGAACGAATTAGGCTGTTTCCTCTAACCGAGCGTATCGGAGGGGAAACGGCCTTTGTTTTTTATAAATGTCATATTGATATTATCGGGAACATGTGTTATTTTATTGTTAATAACAAAATGATAATAACAAAATAATATAAATTGTAAAGAAAGCGGGGAAGCAGCTATGTTTGGATTTAATTTTGTTAAATTTCAGCCCAGTGAATATGTGATGAAGGTGAAAAACGGGAAGGTGGTTCGGGAGGGTGTTGGATTATCCTTTTATTACTACGCCCCGACCACCTCGGTTGTTGTCGTGCCCGTCTCTTCTATTGATGCGCCGTTCATGTTTGAGGACATGACAAATGATTTTCAGGCGGTGACGGTACAGGGGCAACTGACTTATCGAATTGTGGATTATCGGAGAACGACGCAGATTTTAAACTATACGTATGACTTGAAGGAACGACGTTACATTTCGGATGATCCAAGCAAGCTGGCCCAACGGGTGATTAACATTGCCAAGGTGCTTACCAAAAAGTATTTGGAGCGTGTCCCGCTCAAAGAAGCTGTTCAGTCCAGTGAACGTCTGGCCCAAAACATGACAAAGGATATTGCTCAGCATACGGAAATGGAAAAGCTCGGCATTGAGGTTATGGGGCTGTCGATTTTGGCGATTCTACCTAATAAGGAGACGATGAGAGCGCTGGAGGCTCAAGCGAGGGAAGAGATTCTTCGCAACGCGGATCATGCTTTGTATGAGCGTCGTAATGCATCTATTGAGCAAGAGCGGCGTGTGAAGGAAAACGAGCTGAACACTGAGATTGCAGTGGAGACGAAAAAAAGGCAGATCCGTGAAACTCAACTTGATGCCGAGCGTTCCGTAAAGCAAAAGCAAAGTGAGATGAAAGAGGAGCAGCTACGATTTGACACGGCCTTGGAGGAGAAAAAACGCGAGCTGATTGAGCTGACCGTAACGAATAAAAAGGCAGAAGCCGATGCCAAGGCCTATGAGCTGACAGCCGTCATGAAATCGTTGCAGGATGTTGAACCGAACGTACTTCAAGCTATGGCTAACATGGATATGAGCCCGGATAAACTAATTGCGATTGCATTCCAGGAGCTTGCAGAAAATGCAGGGAAAATCGGTCAGCTGAATATTACGCCGGATCTGCTGCAAGGTCTCATGTCAGATACGGGAGCAAGCGGATCAGGAGGATCGAGAGGGTCTGGAGGAAGAACACGATGAGCGGCCGAATGACAGAGCAGAAGATCATTTTGGTGAAGCGTAAAACGCGACTGGAGGAACTGATTGTCCGATACAATACGGTGCAGCAGGCTCGCTTCTTTATGGAACGGCTGGGTGCGGATTTCAGTGATTATGTGCTGGAGGACGAAAATTACCGCAGGGCGGTGGCAACGGCAACGTCGGAGTTAACGGCCTTGGGTCGTGTTCAGATTGTGGAGCGGGAGCATGTGCCGAACTTTATTTTTGGTGAGCAGGATACAGTGGTGGTGCTGGGTCAGGATGGGCTGGTAGCCAACACCTTAAAATATTTGACCGAGCAGCCGCTTATCGGCGTGAATCCAGATCCATTGCGCTGGGACGGGGTATTGCTGCCGTTTACCGTATCCGACCTGCGCTGGGTAGTGCCGGATGTATTCGTGCACAGACGGCCAATTAAGGAAGTTACGCTGGCTAAGGCCCGATTAAATGATGGCCAATCCTTGTATGCTGTAAATGATTTGTTCATTGGACGCAAAACTCATGTTTCCGCGAGATATGAGCTAAGGCTGGAGGATCAAGTAGAGCAGCAATCCTCCAGCGGCATTATCGTTTCAACCGGATTGGGAGCGACAGGCTGGCTGACCAGCGTACTGGCTGGAGCGGCCGGAATTGTCGGCAGTGCTACACGGCATCCAATCTCGCTGACTCCAAGCCAGCTGATGCCAGGTACAGCCTTCAGTCAGGAAGGGACAGCAGACGGAATGAGTCATGATCATCGTGCAACCTGGAGTTCGCCATCGCTTTATTTTACGGTGAGAGAACCATTCCCCAGCCGAACGACTGCTGCGGATCTCGTGTTTGGTCAGGTAGCAGCCGAAAAACCGTTACGGATTGCATCGCAGATGCCGGAAAACGGAGTTATTTTCAGTGATGGAGTAGAAAGTGACTTTCTGGAGTTTAATGCTGGCATTGAGGCGATCATTGAACCCGCGGAGAAAAAAGGGCATCTGGTCGTGTAGAGGTTTGTACAGGACGGCAATGGGTAATTATGAGTAAGGTACAACCATCAGATGAAATTAAAAAAGGAGGAATCAACATGAGCGACCACACTCAAGACGAAGCGAAAATCCGCAACAAGAAGGACGAGGACGGAGATTCCTTGATGGAGAAAACGAAGCTGGAAAATGGCGTGGATATCGAGCCTGAGGCTGATGAATGGATTGCGAAGCCCTCACCAGTGTCATACGATGATACGAACTCCTCTTCGAAGAAATAAGGCTCTGGCATTCCAATAGAGCAGTGATGCAAAGACAGATGATCCCTAATCGGGTCATCTGTCTTTTTTACATAGGTTAATTGAATCTGGAATATACCTTCCATACTAGCTCACGACGGCTGCTTACATCTGTTTTCAAGAAAATCGCTTTCAGGTGATCCTGCACCGTGTAGGCAGTAATATGAAGTGCGCTGGCCAGCTCCTTGGTCGAAAAGCCCTGAACAATGAGTTGGACAATTTGTCTCTCTCGTTCGGACCATGAGTACACCTCAGCCATAAGCGGTAGCATGTCAGTTGCTTTAGCAGCCTCAAACCATACGGCTAGCTGCTTCTGTCCCGTATGCTTCTGTCCGCCTTGCAGAAGGGTGGCTCTGATGGTTACCCATGGGGCTCCTGCGTCTGTGGAAGGGATACATAGTCGTGCTGGTGCAGTGGCAGTGGATAGCGCTCGCAAGCATACCACCCGGACGGGAGCCGGAAGACCGTCTTCATGGATTCCCTCCTGCTGCCGAAGCAACTGTAGCCACTGCTCTGCTACTAAATTGGACGAAATCGGTTTTAGCTTATCGGAAAGCATGAGAACTCCTGGCTCAAGTCCATTTTCCGTGATCATGGCAGGGGATGGAGATAAACCGACACTGGCCTGACGCAGATGATAGGCTATGGACGGCGCTAACGCTTCAAGCAGTTGTTGCTCTTCCTCGCTGAATACAGGTTTTCCATGATGACGGAACAACCTAAGAAATCCCCAACAGCTCCCTTTGTACATAAACGGAACACGTAGCTCATCTCCGAATCCGGCGGGTTGCAAAACATCTCTATATCGTGTGCTCCGATCCGGTTGGCCATGTGTAAACCCATGTAGCGTCGCTACAGACTGTCCTTCTCGCACCAACTGATCATATTTCATCATATCGTCGTGCAGGTATTCGTATTCTAGCAGTTTGTTATGAATGTCCTCCACACCCGACTCTGTAAATGCCCCTGTGGAAAGCAGCGTACGCGGATCTACCGAGGTACAGCACGCCGCATCGAAAGTAACCTGAGTACGCAAGCGGTCGATTAGGGTGTGCTTGTACGTTAGGGATGAGGGGTCTTTTTTTCCTAGATCAATGATTTGCTGTCGGACGTCCTTAAGCTGTGCAAATTGTGTGTAGTGTGCGTTCATCATTTACTCCTATCGTGAAAGCTGGAGATTTTCAAGCGCGATTATTAAATCCCGCATTTATGGGATGGTGGATATTTGTATTGTCTTTATAATTGAGAATGATTCTTAATTAAATCTACAATAAATGAATGGTCTGAGAAGATCAAGGCTAAATGTTTGGAGGAAAGCACATATGAGACATACCCCTATTGGAAATACGGACTCAAATCAACCTATGAGCTGGAATCATCCGAATGTGCATAAGTACGCGGATACGATTGCTTTAAAAATACCTGGATATGCTCATTTGTACGAGATGACAGACGGTTTGATAGCCGCACAGCTTGAAGCACAAACTCATATTCGAAATATAGATCCAAATGTGCTAATTGTCGGAGCTGGAGGCGGTCAGGAATTGATTACGCTCGGAGGGCGCCATGATGCATGGTCCTTTACGGCAGTTGATCCCTCTGAGCACATGCTGGATTTGGCACGTAAGCGTGTAACACATGCGGGCATCAGTTCAAAAATATCGTTTGTTGCAGGTACGTTGGAAGAGTTGTCTGGAGAACAGCCTGAAGAACAGCGCGAAAAGCACAGCGAAGAATCATGCAGAGAACCGGTCTATGACGCTGCAACCTGCCTGCTGGTGCTTCATTTTCTTCAAAGCTTGGAAAGTAAACAGGCGTTGCTACGCCAGATATCTACTCGACTCAAGCCGGGTGCGCCTTTTTGTTTAGCTTCTATTAATGGGAATTCACAGGAGCCTTCTTTTTCCATCCAAATGCAGGCGTGGAAAGGTCATATGCTGAGCCAGGGCATTTCACTGGAGGATTGGGAACGATTCGCTGCTTCCATCGGTCGTGAGTCAAACCCAGTGTCCAATGCGGCAATACAGGAACTGTTGATAGATGCAGGCTTTACCCACATCACCCGGTATTATGGTGCTTTTTAGTAAATGCATGGTTTGCAGTTAAAGAGGGAGGGACATCTTATGACAAAGGATAACATCATCATCATTGGCGGGTATGGCCATGTTGGAAAAATTGTATGTACAGAGTTAAGTGAAATGTTTCCCGGCAAGGTATTTGCCGCAGGTCGTAGTCTGGAACGGGCCACTGAATTTAGCCAACGATCGAATGGTAAGATACGGCCCTTGCAGCTTAATATTCATGAGCCGATGGACCCGTCGATATTAGAGCAAGCCAAATTGGTAATCATGTGTTTGGATCAGGACAATACGGCCTTGGTACGTGCCTGCCTTCGACATGGGGTGCATTACATGGATATTACCGCGAATGCGGACTTTTTGAGTCAGGTGGAGCAGTGTCATCAGGAGGCCCGAGCTCATCAGGCCACAGCCCTGTTAAGTGTAGGATTAGCTCCGGGACTGACCAATCTGTTGGCACTGCAAGCGACACAGCTCATGGATCAGACGGATGAGTTGAATATATCTTTGATGCTGGGTTTGGGAGATCGACACGGTCAGGCTGCTATTGAGTGGACAGTAGATCAGATTCATGCCGATTTGGAGGTTATAGAACAGGGACGTTTTGTGACTCGAAAAAGCTTTACTGGCGGAATAGTGGCAGATTTTGGTGCAGGAGTGGGTCGTCATCGGGCGTATCGATTTCCTTTTTCAGATCAGCAGACACTTCCTCGTACGCTCAAAGTTCCTACGGTTAGCACACGCCTTTGCTTCGATTCGCGCTTGACCACTCGGCTTCTAGCAGGGCTTCGGACGATAGGAGTTTCAGGTCTACTCCGACAGCAAACCGTGCGTGATGCAGTGGTTCGCAGCTTTAGCAAGGTACATATAGGTGGGAATGCTGTAGCGGTCAAGGTAGATGCTCGAGGAACTCTCAATGGCAAGGAGACGAAGGTCGAATGTCGGCTAAGGGGTCACCATCAGTCTGATTTAACCGCTAAGGCAGCCGTCTTTGCAGCGCTCGCCCTGTACCGTTCAGAACTTCCATTCGGTGTATTTCATACGGAGCAGGTTTTTTCATGGAATCGCATGCGGGCTTGGTTAGGGCAGCAAGTAGCCGCAGATATTCAGGTGAACGGACAGCAAGCATAGAAGTCATACATTCTAATAAATGAATCTCATATAATCCAAGCTTATTCAGCAACGCATTGCGGATAGGTCTTGGATTTCTTTTCCTGTTAGATTACACTAGAATGAAGTACATATTTTTGGAAAAGACCTAAGGGGATGATATGAAATGTGGAACCCCTATGAAAATAGCAGACAGCATCCGCACGATTTTATAATAAAATATCGATTTTACACACCGGAAGAAGGAGGCAGGAAACAGCTGCCTATTCAGGGTTATCGCTGTGATTTTGCCTATGAGGGTGACGACATCGGGAATACGGGAATTTATGCCATACATCCTGAGTTTGAAGATGGAGATGGTCAACTGATTATGGATGTTGGTCGTCCTGTTCAGCGGGAAGGGCAAGCGAGAATGTGGATTTTGTTTGGAGAAATGAGGAAAAAGGTACACCGACATCGGATACAGGTAGGAACAAGGGGATATTTCATGGAAGGTCCGCGCCGTGTTGGTGAAGTTGAAGTTACAAGCCTGGTAGGCCTCTTGACCAATCCGGTCAACTAGGTAGTTGCTGAGGAGTCGATAAGAGATGGATATCGCTTATATCATAGATTTATTACGTAAACACGATGTGACCCTAGCTCCAGGCTTATCCATGCAGGAGATTACCGACGTCGAAAGCAGGTATGATATTCACTTCCCGCCCGATTTGCGGGAGCTTCTGATGAGTGTTCTTCCCATCGGTAAAAGCTTTATCCCTTGGAGAGATACGTCACCACAGCGGATGGGTGTAATTCGGCAAAGGTTGAATTGGCCGTTAGAAGGTATGATTTTTGATGTAGAGCAGCATGTATTCTGGCCTCCCGAATGGGGCGAAAAACCGACAGATTCGGCGGAAGCTGTTGATATATGTAAACGTGAGTTTTTACGTGTGCCCAAGCTAATCCCAATCAACGGACATCGATATATCCCAGAGCAGCCATCTGAAGAAGGAAATCCGGTATTTTCCGTATATCAAACGGATATTATCGTGTATGGGGAATGTTTGCAGGAGTATTTCAAGCTGGAATTTGGGGAGAAGCCTTATGAACAAATTGATTTTAATGCCGTAAAAAAAGTGCGTTTTTGGAGCAACTTGTGTGAGTGAGTGTCAGGAAGATGAATAAGTCGAAACGAAGGAAGGGGAGCATGATGTGAAGGTGGAGCAGGATTTGGAAGAAATCAAAGAAAGGTTGACCCAGATCGAGACCAAACTAGAACAAAAGTCGACCTCCAAGAGAATCTTGAAGTACATGATCATTATTTTCTTGTCTATTTTTTTTCTTTTATTTCTAATAGGAATTATTCAGTTTGTTTCAGCCTAATCGATACAAGGGGATGAAGGAAGGGAGCTATTTATGTCCATAGAAGCAATCATTTTTGATCTGGATAATACTCTTATTCATCGTAAACAGGCGTTTGCGGCATATACAGAGCGCTTTATAGAACGATTTATAGTGGCAGAAGAACCGGCGATCCGCGCGGCTGTCGTTGAACAGATACGATTGGCGGATCGGGACGGATACCGGGATAAGAAGGAACTGTATACCGAGCTGCATACAGACTTGGAACTGAAAAATCCCGATACGTCAGTACAAGAGATGCTGGGCTTTTGGTATAGTGAATTTCATAAGTTTACGGTGTTGATGGACGGGGCCAAGGAAGTATTGTCCGAACTGCGGTCGCGTGGCTTGAAGCTCGGTATTATTACCAACGGCTCACTCCGCACACAGCAAGCGAAAATCGACCGAGTTATGCTGAGGGATTATGTGGATTCTATTATCGTGTCGGGTGGCGTCAACATCCAGAAGCCTCATCCTCGAATTTTCGAGTTGGCTCTGAATGAGCTGGACATTGTCGATCCCGACCATGCCTGTTATGTAGGCGATCACCCGACAAATGATATTCGTGGTGCACAAAGTGCAGGATTGCATACCATCTGGCTGGAAGGCTTTATGACGTGGCAGGAAACGGGCATTGTACCGGACTATCAGATTGGGAGTTTGCGTGAAATCACAGGTTGGCTGGATCGTCGCAGTTATTCAACGAATAAGGAGGAGGGTGCATCATGAGTATGGAGCAGCAACCGAATCCGATTCTCTTATCGTTCCCGGACCAATTCCAGACGGAGAGATTGACCATACGCGCTCCGCAGTGGGGGGATGGAGCGGCAGTCAATGAGGCGATGCGAGAAAGTGCGAATGAACTGCGGCCTTGGCTTCCGTTTGCAAGAAATCTTCCGACGGTAGAGGAATCTGAAATCCGTTCGCGTCAAGCCAGACTTAAATTTCTGGATCGCTCTGATATGATGTTGTATATATTTGATACGGCTTCGGGAGAATTTGTAGCCAGCAGCGGTCTGCATCGGATTGATTGGGATACACGAAGATTTGAAATTGGGTATTGGCTCAGAACATCCTGGACTGGAAAAGGCATCATAACAGAGGCCGTGCACGGTATTACGGATTTTGCCATACAGCATTTGCATGCCAATCGGGTGGAGATTCGTTGTGATTCCAGAAACACGCGCAGCGCCAAGGTAGCGGAACGTGCAGGTTTTACACTGGAGGGGATTTTAAGAAACGTCGAGTATGATGAAAAGGGGAGCATGGCACACGAAATGGTTTTTGCCAAGGTGCGTGGTATTGAATTTTAGTATCCTCACATGAATAGTTTGGAAGTTGCTGATATGTTTGTACGATATTACGGAGGCTCATTATGATTAATTATATTATGAAAAATACAGACAAGTTGGTGTGCATACAATATGACATCAGCAAAAGGTTCTGCAATCTTGCAAACGCTATCCAAGAGAGGGTGCTTAAAAATTTCCCGCAGCTTGGCGAAGATGTCCCAGCATTAGGACAGGTGATTTAGCATGAGGAGCGTTCGTAAGAGCGTCAGCAGGAAGGCCAATCGGGAAATAAAGGCGAAATTCCGCTGGAAGGCCCGTGCTGCGTACCTTGTTGCTGTGCTGGTCACGATCTTGTTGGGTTTGGGAAGCCGAGTTTTCTCCTCCCAGTTGCCTGAATTCGTTGCTAATCACTTTGGGGATGCCTTGTGGGCGTGCATGATTTATTTTGGGCTGAGAATGTTGGGGGTGAATCGTCAATTGTCCGTAGCCCTGTGGGGCAGCTTGCTGTTTTGCTTCGCCATTGAGTTCAGCCAGATGTACCAGGCTCCCTGGATTAACCACATTCGGGCAACGACACTGGGCGGCTTGGTGCTTGGGAAAGGGTTCCTGACCGCGGATCTGATCAGGTACACGGTTGGCATTGTGGTATCCTGGGCGCTGGACCAAGGCTGTCAAAAGCTAGCGGGGATCAATACACGTATAGACGATGACAAACCACTCAAATAATCTGAAAAGCGAGGGTTGCGCTTGAAACAAAAGGGAAAGCGTCACAGGTTGTTCGGTAAGATGATTGGATTATGCGCAGGGTTCAGCTTGTTGTTTGCTACCATACTTATCCCAGGGCAGGCATTAGCCGAAAAACAGCTTGTGGCACCTCTTCGTTTTGATTTTGGCCCCGGCAAGGTAGCTGACGGCTACACCCAAGTCACTGCCAATGATGTTTACACGCCTGAGCGAGGCTATGGATTTACCGATCTTTCCAAAGTGAATGAAGAAGATCGTGGTGGAAGTGATGCTATACGCTCAGATTTTGTTCGTGTTCAAGGATCATCCTTTGTTGTCAATTTACCACCGACGGATTACACGCTTTCCCTGATTGCCGGAGATACTGCCGGAAACACAGACATTACGGTTAAAGCCGAGTCCATCGTCAAGGTAGAACCTACTGCTAAAACAGCAGGACAATTTGTCGAGGCTGGATTTGAACTTGCACTCATCGACGGTCAGCTCGAATTGTATTTCTCAGGTAATGAAGCGAAGATTAACGCTTTGGTTATTACCCCAAAGGATGCTCGAACGGCTGGAGAACATCCTTCGGTATACCTTGCGGGAGATTCTACGGTTCAAACCTATAAATCCGCGATGAAGCCTCAGGCGGGCTGGGGGCAAATGATTGCTCCATTCTTCACAGATGAGCCTATTTTTGTGAACCGTTCTATTGGTGGACGAAGCACGAAAACCTTTCTGGTACAAGGGCGGTTAGATGATATTTTACGCAATATCCGTCCAGGAGATTATCTGCTCATTCAGTTTGGGCATAATGATGCCGCGATCAACAACCAAGAGCGTTATGTTTCACCCGCAGATTACAAAGTTTACTTAAAAACCTACATTCAAGGAGCCATCCAACGCGGTGCAACACCTGTGCTAATTACTCCTGTTGGCCGCCGGGATTATGATGCGGCAAGTGCCTCGTTTCGGATTAGTTTCCCGGAATATGTGCAGGCCATGAAGGAAACAGCATCGGAGACAAATGTTGCACTGGTCGATCTTAGCCGCTTGAGCGTAGCGTACTATGATACACTTGGACTGGAAGGAACACTCCCGTTATTTTTGCATGTGGAGCCAGGGGTGTATCCTGCATTTCCTGATGGAGTGAAGGATGATACTCATTTTCAGGAATATGGTGCGGAGCAAATAGCTCGGCTGGTAGCTCAGGGAATACGTGAGCTGAATATTCCTTTATCCTCTTATGTACAGGTGGAAGATTCGCAATAGAACATTATTTCCATAGCCATGGTATACTTAGAAAATAAGCTGGCCCTACCCAAAGATAACATTGTTTAGGCTTGGGTAGGGCTTTAATGTTCTGGATCTTAAGGAGGAAGCGAGAATGACAGTCGCTCAACTTCATAAACTTATTAACGGTCAACTCCTGTACAATCAGCATCGGAGTTTATTTTATATGCGCGAGGGTTCTGTTCTGTTAGGACCTTCAACGGAAATGACGTACTGGCTGACGCAGAGAAGCTCAGAACTGATGCTCATGCTTCAAGGCTTGAAGCGCCAGCATATGTATAACGCTTTTGTGACGGATGTAGCGGCTAAAATACTGTCCCAGTTTGTAAATACCAATCAATATCTACATTTTCACACAGCTCATGTGAGGGAGCTTACGGAGCTGTATGATCGACTTTTCACCCGTATTGAGAAACTGTTCCAGAAGAAATTTATAGATAGAGCAACCTTGGACTTACTGCTTCAGCAGCATTACGGGCATTTGAGAGATTTTTTAACTCGTACCAACGGACGTGAAATGTTTGCTAAGTATGCAGAGTGTGAGTATACCTTTTGGATACCTTGTGAGGAATATACGCCGGAGTTGCAAGCCAATCTGCTAGGATTGGACATTGCTCGTTTGCAAGAGCCTGTTCTAGATGTTGGTTGCGGATCTGAGGCACGGTTGGTTACTTATTTACGTGCCTGTGGAATTGAGGCTTACGGAACAGATCGGTTGGCTGAAACAGAAGGTTGGGTCACTCAAGGAGATTGGTTAGAGACCACCTTTGGGGAACGCACATGGGGAACGATCGTTTCACATATGGCATTCTCCAATCATTTTATACATCATCATCTGAAGGCAGATGGTAATATTCATGAGTACGCTCGCAAATATATGGAATTGCTTAGAGCCATTCGGCCCGGAGGGAGTTTTATTTACAGTCCGTGCCTTCCATTTATGGAAGGGCTTTTGGATGCCCGAATGGGTTATCAGGTAGAGTATATCCAGTCATCTGAAGGTTACAGGGCCACGAAAATAACGCGTATACATTCATAAGCGCTAGTAGTAGTCCATTCATTTGTCAGATTCCTTCTTGGAATGGTATTATAAGGATAGATATTACTCTATTTGGGATTCAGTTGATGATAGAAATTCTCATGACGCTAATTTGACACCATAGAGGATGATCATTAGCAGCATGGCTGCACTGAATAATAATGATTAGCCTACGGATAACTGAATTTTAGGGAAGATTAAACCATATTTTCCTAAAAGCCGATATATGGGAATGAGGCGAGAACATACTGTTATTAAACCCGCCCGAAAATGGATGTATATAATTGGGTTAGGAGAGTAGAAGAAGTGTCAGATCTGTATACGAAAAAAGAAGTAGAAGATTATGTAACCAACGTGGTTTTCGAACGACCTTTAGGTGTAAGCATTTCAGCCATTTTATTGATCTTTAATGGAGCACTTCTGTTGGTGACCCAGCTATTGACGCTTAATGCATTAAATGAGGCTGCTACGTTAGTAGGCATTTGTAGGGGCATGTTTCAAGGATTTATCGCGTTACTTGGTTTGGCAGGGACGACTGCCGGTATCGGCATGTTATTTGGTAAGAAGTGGGCTTGGTGGCTGGCAGTATTTTATTTTACATATGAGACCATGCGTTATACGTGTGCAATTCTGTTTATTCCAGATGTCCCTCCAACGTTGGGCGGTGTACAGTTAAACCCTGCTTTATACTACGTAAAATATGGTATGCGTATTATTTGGAATTTGTTGTTTACATTGTTCATGTGTCGTAGTAAAGTGACGGGTTTTTTTCAAACAAGTGGAATCAGCAAGTGGAGAGCATGTATTGCATTATTCTTCATCAATGGAGTGATAGTTGGGATTGGCTGGTGGCTGATAAGATAAGGTTCTTCGATGTGAAGGAGGAGATAGATCATGGCAATGGAAACGTTTCCGATTTTAGAAACTGATCGGCTTCGTTTAAGACAGCTTACAGTAGGGGATGCGGAGGATGTATTCGGTTATTTCTCCAAGGATGAGGTCACACAATATTATGACTTGGAAAGCTTTACAGAGGTAGAGCAAGCCGAAAAATTTATTCGTTCGATGCTAACCAGATATGAGAAGCAAGAGGGCTTTCGTTGGGGGATTACATTAAAAAAAGCTCCTGAGCGGATCGTGGGTACAATTGGATTTCATAACTGGCAGAAGGAGCACTCCCGTATTGAAATCGGCTATGAGCTGGCACCGGAATATTGGTTGCAAGGTTTGATGACAGAGGCGATGAAGGTGGTAGTGGATTATGGCTTTCATTTGCCGCAGGTTCACCGTATAGAAGCCTTCATTGATCCAGATAACGAAGGCTCCAAACGGCTGCTACTCAAAAGTGGCTTTGCTAAAGAGGGTCACCTGAGAGACTATTTTTATGAAAAAGGTCAATTTGTCGACGCTGTTATTTTTGGATACCTTCGGGAAGAGCATCCCGTGGATTGTTAATTTACAAATACCCTTTGTCCCCGAAAGGCTGGAGTCGATCAAGCCAGGTCTGCTCCAGCTTTGCTAGTGCATCCTTGACATCAAAGAACGCGGATTCCTTTTTCTTCAAAACGTCCAGCACTTCAAATTCAAACGAATCTTCGCCGTACTCATTCCATTCCTGTTGTAGTTGTTTATTCTTAAATCCACCCATATTTAGCTCAAAACGCCGTCCATTCAGCGACTTTAAATTCGGCGTGGAAGAGACGAAAATTTTCCCATTACGTGTATTGCGAATGCAATAGATTCCTGCCTCTGTCTTCATCTCCATGTACTGCTGCACCAATTCTTTTCTTCGATTCATTGTCGAATCCTCCTATTTGAGCATTTTGCATAAATCCCAAGAGCATTTTCAAATCAGCAATGTATAGATCGAAACGCTTTAGTTCGTCTATATATTGTACCTACGAGCGTTGGGAATCGATTTATGCAAAATGCTTATTTCATAAGCGCCTAGCTTCAAGATTCCTTCAACCAATATTCACTGCCATCCGGCTTGCGATCCAACAGACTGTATTCAATCATATATCTTCGCACCGTGACATAATCGTCATACACTTCCTGTAAAATCACATTGATATCCTTCTCATGATATATTTGTCCCTTCACAAAACGGCCTGCAATTTCACGCAGCACAATCAGCTTGTGCTTTTCTTGCATTTTAAAGGTCTTAAGGCGTCCGTCTGTACCATTCGGAAAATACTTCGTGAGTACCTTTTGTCTTTCGTCTTCCGTAATGTTATAGCGTTCGTCCACCATCCGTGCTCCTATGGGTACTTCTACAATGGCGGGAGCGTGACGATCTTTCTCCTTTAGCAGCTCCATTAATGTGAGAAATACTTTGGCCTGTCGTTCTTTTTCTTTGAGACCAAAGCGATGATTGCGTATGGTGGATGCGCTACCGATTCCGGTTTCCTTTTGAATGTCCGCATCGCCCATGCCTTGATAAAATAACTGAAGCAACCGATTCTGATGATCCGTCAGTCCAGTCAGCTTTTTGTCCAGACCGATCAAATAGTCAAAGACCGAACCGTACGTCCGCTCAATATGAAGTCGCATGTACCTCTCCGCGTCATAAAATACCCCTTGATCCTGATATATGATGCCTTGCTCAAATCGCTGTCCGTCCAGCAAGCAAATGACCTGCTCTCCTTGGCGAATATATCCACGCTTCAGTTCTTCGATACCAGCATTCCAGAATAGTTCGGTATGATCCATTTTAGCAAACACCTCGATTAAATGATGATTATATTATAGACAATATAACATCTTGTTTATTTTAAATCAATGAGTTGAATGAACGCAAGAAGTATACTGGATATTCAAATTCATATAATGTTTAAAAAAGGATGTTATTGTTTTAAACATAATTTATGGCAATTTAAATATATTTATATATTTTTCTTTATTTCGACAATCTTCGCTATATACAAATTTAATACGACATTGTTATCATATGTAAATCAAAATATATTTTTCTGAAAGAGGGCGAAATATAATTGAATTATAAACTAGTTTAATTTTATTGTTCTTCTAACTAGGCATTACCACTATATACAGGAGGATGATTTTAACAATGAAATTTCCTTTAAACGAAGTGAGACAGCGATGGAAAGGAAAAAATGCTAAGCCATTCGTTTTAACAATACTTGGCTTACTTGTTTTTTTATCACCGTGGAGCGTGATCGTGCTTCCTCATGCAGTAGTGTCAGCAGCTTTTACGGGTGGGATACCAGATCTGTATCCACCACCAGACAGAGGAGGATCAATTGGACCTCCTGAAGAAAAGCCAACGCCTTCAGAACCATCATCTACACATGAAACTGTAACGTTATCGGATGGTTCGATTGTACATGTACAGGCGAATTCTTATTACATAAGCCTGACTCGCAACAATGTCGTCATCTATTTTAAGGATCTTGGGGCTGCATTATCAGCTAAACTTTACAGTGCTTCTGCATCTTCCAATAACGCCATAACAGTCTATTACTTTTACATTAATGAGAATAATGGAGCCAAATCCTCGGGAAGTTTTACATACTCAGGAATTGTCTTAACCACTCCAGCCAGCCCACACATAAGTTCCAATATTACAGGGATGACGAATCAAAATGTTCTTATCCAATTGGATAATGTACCTGCTAATTCTAAGAGCGAGTACAAAATCGGTGTGAACGGTACGTGGAGTCCATACAGTAATCCATTTCAGGTGTCTGAAAACACTACTATTTTTGCTCGTTGTACAGATAAATACGGAAACCTCAGCACTGAGAATTTATTGGTGATTAGCAGCATTGATAAAACACCTCCTGCCCCACCGTCATTCAGTAATAGCCCTGCGAATGAAGTAGCAAATAATATCAGAGTGACAATCAACTATCCTACTGATGCAGCGACAAGGGAATATCGTGTCAATCAAAGCGAATGGAAGGTGTATAACTCTCCCATTGATGTCAATGAGTATGGAACGCGCATACAGGCACGGGCAACAGATAGTGCCGGAAATGTGTCGCAAGTTACGGAATCGGTAATAAATTTGATTAATAGAACGCCAGTAACGATTAAGGGCATTCCAGCTACCACGATTGAAATGGATGAGGGAGCCTCAAATAAAGATTTATCCGAATATTTTAAAGACCCTGACCAGCAGCAACTTCAATATTCGGGTACAAATTCCAACTCAGCCGTAGTCACCCACCAATTGGTCAAGGACTCAAGGGGGAATACCTCACTACTGAATTTGCAGCCCCAAAGTTCGGGAGAATCGACGATAACCATAACAGCTACAGACCCGTTAGGTAAGTCTGTATCGCAGAATTTTGTTGTAAAAGTTTTGGATACTAAATATATAGAACAATTGGCCAAAGCTGAAGCAGCGGTGGCACAAGCAGAGACAACCCAATTACAGACGGATGTAAATACAGCTGTAGAGTTAATAAACAAACTTCGTGATCAGGACAAGGGCAAGCTTGTTGAAAGAGTAGTAGCAATACAAAAAATCATTGATGCAAAAGCTGCCTATACTGAACAATTAAAGACAGCTACGCAGGCAGTTGAAAAAGCAGAAGCTTCAAAATTACAAACGGAGATTAATATAGCCCGCACTTTACTAGTGCATCTCAATGATACAGACAAACAACAGCTTAACGATCGTTTGGATCGTATACCGGCTATTGATGATTTGCCCAAGGATATAACAAGCCCTTCCAAGCCAAAGAAGTTAGCAGGCTCCAGACCTACGCCGGGAAGCATAGTTTTAACGTGGGAAGCATCTATCGATGATGTTGGAGTTGTTAGCTATGATGTGTATCGTGATGGTCAAATGATAGGTAATACCAAGGAATTAACCTTTCAAGTGAACCAGCTAGAGCCTCAGAAAATTTACAGGTTTGCAGTGAAAGCCAGGGATGCGGCTGGTAACTATTCAGAATTTAGCAATAGTGTTAAAAGCGGCTTATCCAGAAAGTATAAATATATTTATGACGCTAATGGAAGACTTGAGCATATTGAACAGGATGGTCAGATAGTTTTCCAATATCAATACGATGCCAATGGTAACCTAATGCAGATTATAAAAATGAGCAGTTCCAAATAAATGATAAGTAACTTAATTTAAAGTCTGGAATGGAGAGAAGAACTTGCGATTTAGAACAACAAGACGTCATATAGCGATAATCATGGTTATCACATTTATTTTCAGTACAATTAGTGGCTTTGTTCCTCCAAATGTGTTCGGTGCAGGAAATGACAGTTCGCAATATTCGGCGGATCAAATGGCTGTCCGATTTGGAGTCACATCATCTTTTCTTTCGGAACAATTAAGAAAAGGTTATTCATTAAATCAAATTTATACAGCGTTATATATGGCTGAACAGGATCATATAAGCTACGAGCAGGCAGTAGCTTCGTTATTTCCTTCAGAGGAAAACCAATCACAGACTGTAACAAGTGACGTATATAATAAGCTATCGGATGCTCCACTAGATAACCTGATTTCTCATAGTGTTACAGATGATGTTTATCCAACTGATGATCCTGTTCCTACGAACAAAGTCACTGAAGATGTATATAAGACGGATTTCCTGAAACTAAATCTCATGGCGAATGTGCCACAGCTTCCACCTATTAGAGAGGAAGCGCCCGTTTACAATAAATCTTCTTTTAATGAAGCACCTTATTCTGTTGGCGATGATAAAGAATCGATATCCACTTTATCAGGTAGCTTATCGCTGCAAAACACAGATTTAACTCTGCCTGGACGAAACGGACTGAGCTTTTCATTGACGCGTCAATATGATACAAATCGTGCTCAATTTTTTGACAAAGGCGCTGAAATTGTCGACAACAGTGCTGCTGTGCAAAACTATTATGTCTACTTTAAGGCGATGATGAAACCTATTACTAAGTCGTACAAGGTAGCTTATCAGCAAAAAAGATGGGTACAAGAGGACACAGACGGTGATGGGAATGTTGATGTGAATACCTATAATCTTCAGCCGGAAACCAAAGTTATAGGCACATACACAACCTATGAAGCTGCTAGTCAAGCAGCGGGGCAAAAAATAACCTATACTACAGCTCCGGAGTCCAGAGTAGAAAAGGACTCTCAAACGGGAAAATGGGAGAAGGCTTTTCCCGATTCAATAAAGTACAGCAAAGATGGATTTACGGGAACCTTAAACAAAGATGGACAAGCCAGAGTCATCAAGGGATCTTATACAGGTCCTAGTTCTAAAAATATATTCTGGGAACAATGCAGCGTTATGAATACGTTCTACTATGATAGTGCGGGTAACGCTTCGCGATACTTTCCAGGTAGCCCGGCATGTGGAGACTCTAAAATGCATTATGACAGGGATTCATATGTAGGGGATTTAAGTTTATCATCTATGCTGGTTTATCCAAGGTGCCCCAGTTACGCTCCTGGTAGAGTAATGTGTACCGAATCAGGAACGGCGTATTATTCAGGAACAGTTTTCAATCAGGGAACTGCTGATACCCGAGAATGGAGGCAAGATTATAGCGGAACTGTTACCAAGCCCGGTTATACTAGCGATATTGGTTATAGCGAGTGGACAAGTAATGGAAAAGGTGGAAGGACAAGAACAGCCTTTACCATGGAAGGATCGCCGCAAATTGAAACGATTGTCTCAGAGGGTCTCGAAACGGCTGTTCGCCGACAGACAGCACTATTTACAACTATTGCTGAGGCTGAACATTACAGGGATTTAATTAACAGTAATCCTCAGACTGAAATTCCGAGTGACGATGGGAATAAATATTATATTGCAGCAGATGCGGACGCTACCGTTTTTGCTGAGATCGTAGCCTATCAACCTTCATTTATTTTTCAAAACCGTACCTATCCTGCCATGGAAGATCAATTGAGCCCTCTTGGCAAGGGGTGGTCCTGGAATTTGCCTTATGTAGAAACCAAGGAGGGCAAGCAGTACGTGCATTTGGGGGATGGTGGAAGCTATGAAATTGAGGGTGACCAGCTTAAAGGTTACGACTGGAAAGGACTGACCTTCACTCTTGACACTTCAGTAATAGTTAATGGAGAAAATTCAGCCTATGTATTAACTTCTGTGGATGGAATGAAAAAACAATATTTCTCCAAAGACGGTCAGTTGCTGCAAATTGAAGATGGATATCGTAACACGATAAAGTTCAATTATGAACTCAATGCTACTTATAAACGTAAATTGCTTAGTAAGGTAGAAGATGCGATCGGTAACTCGATTGATATTCAATATACGGCTACAGACGTTACTTTGTCTAAAGGAAACCGCACAGTTGTCTATCATAAACATACAGAACAAGGTGTTGAATTACTGGATTCAGTTACAGATGCCGAAGGCAGAAAAACGACATATTCCTATACATTGGCACCTGCCAAGTTTAATTTGAGTGCGTCACATCCAGAAAGACAAATCTCTAATCCGTACGCTTTGTTAACCAAAGTATTTCATCCTACTGGAGCCTCTACTTTGTATACTTACGAAGACCAGCCAGTAAAACGCTATATTGGCTCCAATTCGGTAAACGAGGCATATCGAGCGGTCTCACGTGTAGATCAAATCACATATCAAAATAATCAAACGGAAAACTATAATCAGGAAACGATTCATTATAATTCTGATATGGGTGAGAGCTATGTGAAAGATACTTCGTTCTCTACTGTAACAGACAATGGATTAGTTCGTTCGACCTTCAATTATACTAAAAAATTTATTAGTGCAGACACGCCACCACAGTATTACCTGGATCAATCTGTGTTTAAAGCAGGAGATTCTGAAAAGAGTACAGCTTATCAATACGGTAAGCAGGTGACAGGCAAAGCCTATACCGTACCTGTTCCGACCCGTACCTCGTCCAGCAATAATCAAAATGGAGACGTTTTGACAACTGCTGCTGAATATGATGATTACGGTAATATGACAAGCTCAGTGGATGAAAAAGGTTCACAAACTGCGTATACGTATGACGACAAGCATAGGATTAAAACCATTACGGAACCGATTGATTCTAACAGCACTGGAGTTACAGAGTACACTCGAAACCCGCAGGGGAAAGTAACACAGGCCATCGTCTCCAAGGATCATTCTGGGGGAGAACTACTACAAAAAGTAAATTATTCAGGTATTGATGCTTACGGAAATACAACGGTTCAGACGATTACGAACGGTAACAAGTCCGTGACTACAACCACGGAATACAGCAGTGGCTACGACCATGCTTTTCCTACGAAACAAAGTGTAGAGGTTACAAATATTGATGGAGAAAAATCTACGGTAACCATTCAGTCAGAGTATGATAAGCCAACTGGTTTAATCACTTCCTCGCTGGATGGGAAAGGTCAGAAAACTGAGTATCAATATGATGCTCTGGATCGCGTAAAGGCTGTAACCTATCCGGACGGTAAAAGTATCCATGTAGCCTACGATGATCTTGAGAACACTGTAACGGTTACGAATGAGCTCGGGATACGAACAAAAACACGTTACAATGCTTTGGGCTGGAATATCGAGTCAGGGCTGTATGAAGGTAACGATTATGTGATCAAATCCAAATCAGCTTATGACGTTAACGGCAGATTAGTATCCAGTGAAGATGCACTTGGGCACCTGACACGTTATGGCTATGACGCTTGGAGCCGTACAACGTCAACAGCCTACGCGGACGGATCACAAGCAGTAGTCGAGTATAATGATGCTCTTCGTCAAGTAACTCAACGAGATGGTGAGCTTAATGAACAAATTCAAATCTACGATAAATGGAATCGTCTGGTGCAAAACAAAGAGAAATCAGCAATGGACGGTATTGAGAAAATAACTTCCAAAGTAGAGTATGATGCTGTAAACGACCTGATTTTAAAACAAACCGATGCGAATGGTAATGAGACTCAATTTTCATATAATGCTTTGGGTGACCAAACATCTGTGACGGAGCCAAACGGCGAAACAACGAAGTACACTTACGATATGCTGGGCAATCTCACTCAGATCACATATCCGGATGGTCATGCCAAGGTGAAGGCGTATGATGAATTGGGTAGAGTGATTCAAACCAAGGATGAGAAAAACCAGGTTGAGAAGCGTTATTTTGATACCAACGGGAACTTATCCAAGAAAACAGATCGCAACGGGAACGTCACTTCATTTGAATACGATAGCCGTAATCGGTTGAAGTCGCGTGTAGGAAAAGATGAGACGGTCAGCTACGTATATGACGCTGCGGGCAAACGCCTAAGCATGACGGATCAAACGGGTACAACATCCTATGCGTATGATCCGTATACGGAGCAATTAGATACCCTGTCTTACCCGGATGGTCTAAAGCTCTCCAATCAGTATGATGCTAATGGAAATCGAACTGAAATGACAGGGCCGTTTGGCGAGCAAGTAGACTATACGTATGATCAATTGAACAGATTGAAGACCGTAGGAAACACAAAAGATAAGCCTATTTCGGAATATTCCTATACCAAAAATGGATTGCTGGATTCAACAGTATCTGCAAATGATTATCGCCAGCAAAACAAATATAACGGGATTGAGTTAGTTGAATTAAAGTACACACGATCTGATGCGGAAACGAACAGCTTTCAATATAGCTATGATCCTGGTAAAAATATCACGAAGCGTATTCAAAATGGTGTAGAGGATTCATTTACGTATGACAAGCTGAATCGGATTGCTACCTCCACCGATAATCAGGATGCTTATTCGTATGATGCCAGAGGGAATCGTCTTACGATGGAAACGGAGAGAGCTCCTCATACGAAGCCGAGGGAGAATCGATTCGACGAGCAGAACCGATTGACTCAAGTCAAGATTAACGGAAAGCTCGTAGAGTACCGATACAACGGGGATGGATTACTGACAGAACGTATACAGGATGGCGTTCATACTCGATACTACTACGATGGGAACAGTGCCCAAATCATAGCAGAGGCTACGATTGAAAATGGAAAACCTGTTTTAAAAGCTAACTATATTCGAGGTCTCAAATTAGAGGCTATAGCCTATGCGGATCAAACAAAAGCCTATCCCGTCTATAATGGTCACGGAGATATTATTGAAATCAGGGATTCCTCCGGAGCGTTGTTGAATCAATATCAATATGATATTTGGGGCAATGAAGAAGTGAAGGAAGAAAAAGTCCACAACCCATTTCGGTATTCAGGCGAATTATGGGATGATACAACGGAATTACAATACCTTCGCGCCAGATGGTATGATCCTGATAGTGGAAGGTTTATTAATGAGGATGCGTATCAAGGAGAGCAGAATAATCCGTCAAGTTTAAATTTGTATACGTATGTCCAAAACAATCCATTGATTTATATTGATCCTAGCGGGCATTATATTTCAACTGGACCATTGGAACAGTTTAAATATGAATTAGAACTAGCTATGAAGGACGTACATTCTAAAAAGCAGGCCGATTATTGGCTGTGGAGAGAAGAAATAGGTAGTATTTTTGCTCCTGTGTATAATGACAATAACAATGAATTTAAATTTTTATTTGGGTTAGCGACCCAAACAAGCCCTTATGGAAATAGTAAAAAGAAGGCGGATTGGGCTAAGAGTTACCTACTAGAGGCTTATAGTGCTTATATCACAGGATATGTTTATGAATCTTCGGGTCTTGTTGGTACTGTGGGTTCCATGTTTGGACCTAGTAATGGTAGGAACACTGGACAAGCTAAAGCCAAAATTTTCAGTGCAGATGGAAATGCTGAGTTAAGGGCGACCAGACGGCCTGTATTTGATAAGTGGATGGAGAATGGTGTCGAAGTTGGTGGTCAAGGATTCAAAATGAATCAACATGCTTACAATAGGCTATTTAAGTCAGGTCGCAAAGATATTATGCCAGATGATATCACAACAGCACTTAGTAAAAAGCCAACTCCGGGTGAGCCAGGAAGCGTGATATATACTAATCCATCAACTGGAACTAAGGTCTATGTCAATCCAACAAGTAAAGAAATTGTTGGAGTTCAACCTGGCAGTTTCAAATAAAGAGCGAAAGGAGAACTTTAGTAGTGCTATTAAAAGAGATTGATGCAAACCACAGTATCTCTAGGGTGTCATGCACATACACTCCGTCTATTGAAACCTACAATATTGTCACAGATAATATGACGGATGATTGTAAACCTACTCAGCTTGGCAATGGATGTTGCATTTGGCTAAATGAGAAAGGGCAACTCGGAGAGATTGAATGTATTTGTCCAAAGAAATTCAAAGATGGAATTTCAACATATTTTCATCTTGACGAATGGATTGATGGGACACCTTCTTTCGAGATATCATCAATTGATGGTGATGTAGCCATTGAACACCTTGAGGATGGATACATTATTTGGCTATCGAGAAAAAGTAACGTAGAACTAGAAGTATCGCAAAGTGGAATAAGCTACTTGTTATCAGGAAATAAACTATCAGGTATAGTAGCTAAAAAAAGTGAAATAATTGAATAAACCATAATGGATTGTCATGCCTAGTAGGAATGAAGTGTTGCCTAAATCCATATAAGGAAATGGTAAGAGATTTGAAAGGGATTAAAGAAAGATAATAATAATTATGGTTTTTTATATTAACCACATGTAAAACTCTTGCATGTGGTTGCTTTTCATCTCAAGAATGAAAAGCACGACCCGAATCAGGATGATTATTCGTATGTGCCAGAGGGAACCGCCTTACGAGGGAAACGGAGAGATCTCCTCATACAAAGCCGCGTGAAAACAGTTTTGACGATGAGAACCGATTGACTCAAGTCAAAGTCGACGGAAAACTCGTAGAGTACCGATACAACGGGGGATGGATTGCTGACAGTCCGCATACAGGATGGCGTTCATACCTGATACTACTACGATGGAAACAGTGCCCTAAACCAAAGTCTTATACTAGCGTAAATCGTCCTGTTATCACTGGTTTGAGTATGGATGTGATGATGATCGTAACGAATAAAATGTACGCAATTTTTAAAGGGACAACATAACCCTGATACATTATTTGATAAATATACATGGGGAGAATTTATTTAAAATCGCCTGACAGGAAGGGAGTTTGATCATCGAATCTAATTTGAGTGGGAGATCGGTAAACAAGTATTTGGAGTATTATATAAAGAACAGAGAGCCGTAAGCATATTAACGGCTCTCTTCGTCGTCTTCTGGCAAGTATTTGATCAGCTCACCAAGGAGTACGCAAGGGGTCTACAAAGTGTATTTAGGGTTGGATAGGCAATTCGGGCGTTTGCATTGAAGGGCAGCTTTTAGAAAACCTAATTGAAACAGTTTCTATAACAAGAGAAATTTATTTTACTAATTTGTATCATCCTCTACATACTCGATAACATCTTGAACATGGCAGTCTAGAGCTTTACAAATTTTATCCAGCGTATCAAATTTCACACCATCTGTTTCTTCGTTGTAAAGCTTGGTAATTCCGTTTCTATGTAACCCAGTCTTGCGGGAAAGCTCGGCTATATTTATTCGTTTTTCGCCCATAATACGGGAAAGATGAATCTTTATCATATTTTCCTCCAGATAAATGCACTCTATAGTGTTAAAAAGAACCATCAAAGTATTGACAATAAACACTATTCAATGTATTCTAGAAACAGCAAAAATAACACTGGAATGTGCATTTTATTTATTGAGATGTTGTTTGTGAACGTCGTAGTAATATGCTTATCGTACCAAAACGTTTTACAATTAGCAATTAATTATCGTTCAACCACCTAGTTTGAAAAACTACCTGTAGAAGAAAGTATATTGGCAAATAAGAAACTTTGAACAAAGGAATGGAGCGAGGATGTATGACAGAATGGGTAATGGGATTGGAACGGGTATCCATGGCTCAGGGGCCATATGATTCACCTCATATGTATGAGATATGCGAAGGGGTTCTTTATGACCAACAATATTTCTTTTACCTCGAAAATGGCATACTGTGTTTGCGCCATGTGAAGAAGGTGGAGCAATCATATCATATGCATCTTTACTTGGATGGAGAAAGCGGAGGTTTGCAACTGGCAGAAGGTGTGCAAGGGGAAGTTATGCAAGTTGTCACGGAGATCATCGAACGCTTACGCGGCAAGGATGGACTGACATTTTTATTCGATGAACTGCTGTGGCTACATGGTAGGGGACCTATTGAATTAAACCTTTTCAATAAGAAGGATGAAGTGACCTTAGGTGGCAGACAATTTGCTACGAAATAAATGATTCTTATGCTTTATATCATGGAACTTGTCGAAATAAAGCTTATGATTTCACCGAATATATCAGTTGTTGACTGATGAAAATGAGCGGATTCCGAATCCATATGGTCAATTCCAGCATCACAGCATCGGCAGAAGGACTAAAGCCCCAATCACCTCCGAATAAAATGTTTTGCTGCTGCTCTAATATAGGTGACTGAGGTTCTTCCAAGCCATACTGTTCTTTGAATCTCTCTTTCGTTTCATGATCTATGACAAGGTTATCCTGTGCAAAGGTATAGCAGATAGGAACGCTTAACTGTATTAAAAGAAGTAATGCAATGGGGATAAGTAATTTTTTGCTTTGCATGGTTAGCTCCTATGATCTCTGTTTTTGACCTCTTAACGTGAAAATAATCCCTTTACAGGATTTTATGACCAGAATATAATGGTAAATAACAGCATCGATCTACATACACTGGGTTATCGGGGTATAGCGCAGCTAGGTAGCGCGCACCCTTGGGGTGGGTGAGGTCGTGGGTTCGAATCCCGCTACTCCGATTTCAATCAAAATGTCCTGCTGATGCAGCTAATGCGTCTGCCGGGCGTTTTTTTTTGAATATTACATACCCTATCGTTTTTGTCTCTACTGGGTTATGACGAGCTAGTCGTATGCAACGAATGTATGAAGCCACCTCTGAACTGGATTCGGAGGCAGAAGTGGCAACTCAACAATCGCTGGCGGAATGGTCTGCTGTATGACTTTTTTAATTTGCCTATAAAGATTCCTGAAGGGTCTTGGAAGAAGTACTGTAATCAGCATAACGGGGAAGCACAATAGTGTAGTATATTCCTACAATAACGGTACAGATCCCAACTAATAAAAACAAGACTTCAATTGAAATAAATGAAGGAAAGCTTATAGCAATGAAACCTAATGTAAGAGACTGGGACAGCATCATTAACGGATTAATCAAACCTTGCACACGTCCCATCATTTGAGGATCTACAATACGAGGAAGCCATCCTCCTATACCAATGTTAATGAACGGAAGTATCAGTGCGATGACAAAGTTGATAATCAGGAAAGCATAGATGTGGTTAACAAATCCAAGTGTGCACATACCCATTCCGGCTACCAGAACTCCCGCTGCAATCATTTGGTGTAGTTTTAGCTTGGCAGAGATGAGAGAAGCGATTAGGGTACCAAGCAACACACCAGCCCCAAAAATAATACCCGTCCATACCATATACTGCTCGTAATTGCCTGGAGCTAGCTTGTATTTAAGAATAAACATCGGTAAAACGCTAAAACCACCATTTAAAATACCGAACATAAAAAAGCCTGAAACCAACCAAAGCAATAGTCTGTTGCGTAATATGTAAAGAAACCCTTGTTTAAAATCGATCATGACAAGTTTGAATTTTAATTGTTTGAATTGATGTGCCCCGTTCGGAAGGCGTACTTCCTTTGGAATTTTGCAGGAACGAATAAGCAGTGCAGACACAATAAAAGAAACAGCATCAATTAGGATGGCTCCAGTAATTCCAAAGTGCCAGTAAACGACAGCCCCGAGAGTTCCTCCGAATAGCATGAAAAGACTCCCCATCATTTGATTGAGGCCTGCGGCAATGGTGTAATCATCTTCGCTTAATATCCCCTGTATAATGGCACTTTCGGCCGGGAAGAAAAATTTGGAGGCAGCACTACGGATGAACAGGAGGGCAAATATCAAAGGAATCGAATCGACCCAAATAAAAATAAGCAAACATAAGGATAAAAAAGCGCTGATCCAGTCACAATTAACAGCAATTTTTTGTCTGTCCATCCGATCTGCCAGCACTCCAACTACGAGAAATACTACCAGCATAGGAAGCGAATACATTAACTCGGCAAGCGTTGCATAATAAGGCTGATTTGTAAACCGTTTCAACAAATAAAACATGAATGCAGTAACCCCGATAATTCCTCCCATTTGTGAGGCGAAGGTTGCCAGAAAAAACCTGACATAATTCTTGTTTCTGAGTACTTGTTTTAATCCAGTCACAGTTCCATCCCTTTCGCTTTCAAAGCGGTTTTTAGATGCCTAATTAAAATAATAGTGAAAAGTAGGAATATTGTACAGAAAAGTGACTTTAATGTCACTTTACGTTTGAATTTGCATCGTATCGGACCTTCTGCCTTTTAAATTCTGCTGTTGACGGTAATCATAGTGGGGTGGACTCGGAAGTTGCATTCAAACTCGTTTGGCGTTATGAGGTGCAACATAGACTAAATAACCAGCTGTTAGTTGATATTCGACGGCTGGTTATTTAAGTTGCCAGGTGTTTGATTACAGATTAGCCCGATTCATCTCATTTACGCATGGATATGTTGAGAAAAAGGAAATGCTCATAGCTAGAAAACTTTATACAATGGAAGAGGAATAAGAATTGTGAAATTCGACTTTTGATGAAGAATTTCATATAATGTGAGCATATTGTGAACAACTTAAATTGAAGATTAATAAAAAAATGAAAATGATTTCCGTCCAGCTATGAATTTCAAAATTTGACGGAGGGAACGAGATGACAATGGAAGAGAGCAGCAGACAGGTACCTTGGCAGGCGTATTACGGACCTAATCTAGGTTATGTGCAGGACCAGTATGAAAAGTATGTAGCGGACCCCGGAACGGTTGACCCGGCTTACCGCGAGCTATTTGATCAATGGGGTGAGCCGCCACAATCCGAATACTCGGCTGCTTCCATGATAGACAACAAATTGCAAGGCCCCCCCACAAGTGCTTTGGGGCATCTTGATTCGAATACATTACAGAAAGCGGTTACAGCGGGCAAAATGGTATGGAATATCCGTGAATACGGACATTTAGCCGCCCAAATCGATCCGCTGGAACTGGATGCAGAGCAGGATACACGCTTGCTTAATCCAGCATCTTACGGTTTAACTGAACAAGACTTGAAGGCTTTTCCAGCCTCTTTAATATGGGATAACGCTCCTGCGGGAACACTTAACGGATGGGAAGCCATTCAACGGTTACGTGTAGCATACACTGGTCCGATTGCCTATGAATTTAGTCATATTCATAACGAGGAGGAACGCCGCTGGCTGAACAGCTATGCAGAATCCGGTTGGTCCTCCAAGCCCCTCACCACACAGGAACGCAAGTCGTTGCTGGGCAGATTGGTAGAAGTAGAACAGTTCGAAGAGTTTTTGCATAAAACATTTGTCGGACAGAAACGTTTTTCCATCGAGGGTAATGATGTGCTTGTCCCTGTTCTCGACGAGATTATTCGTCTAACCACAAATGCAGGAGCAAGTCATGTCCTGATGGGTATGGCGCATCGCGGCCGTTTGAATGTACTGGCACATGTGCTGGGCAAGCCTTACAGTAAAATTTTCTCTGAATTTCATCATTCGCCGAATAAGGATTTGATCCCGTCGGAAGGTTCCACAGGAATTAACTACGGCTGGACTGGCGATGTGAAATATCATCTGGGTGCTGATCGTTTTGTAAAAGATGGGGGAGCGGTGCAGGCCCGTCTGACATTGGCGAATAACCCAAGTCACCTGGAATATGTGAATCCGGTGGTACAAGGATTTTCACGAGCTGCACAGGAAGACCGCAGTGAGGCTGGTTATCCGAAGCTGGATGTGAGCAAGGCAGCTACCATTATTATGCACGGTGATGCTGCTTTCCCAGGTGAAGGTATCGTGGCAGAATCACTTAATTTCACGAATTTGCGCGGCTTCCGCAATGGCGGTTCAGTTCATATTATTGTGAATAATCGTCTGGGCTTTACGACAGAGAGTGTTGATTCCCGTTCGACCCGTTATGCCAGTGATCTCGCTAAAGGCTATGAAATTCCAATTGTGCATGTGAACGCGGATAATCCCGAAGCTTGTATTGCAGCTGCTCGTATGGCTGGCGAATATCGCAATCGTTTCAAGAAGGATTTTCTGATTGATCTGATTGGTTACCGTCGTTATGGTCACAATGAATCCGATGACCCGGAAACAACACAACCGCTGGTATATCGTAAGGTGAAGAATCATCCGACGGTGAGCAAATTGTATACTCAAAAGCTGATGAAGCAGGGGATTGTGGACGAAGCGTTTAGTGCCGGCCTCATTGAGAAGGTGCAAAACAGACTGAAGGAAGCGCATGAGCAGGTGAAGAATCAACCGGAACAAGAGCCGGAGATTACTCCTGTGAAGGCGAAAAAGAATCAGAGTTCTGTGGTACGTACTGCAGTGGAATTGAAAAAACTGCGCCAAATCAATGAAAACTTACTCAAATGGCCACAGTCTTTTCACGTATATCCGAAGCTGGATCGAATTTTACAGCGTAGAAAAACCGCTCTGAACGAAGGTGAAAAGGTAGATTGGAGTTTGGCGGAGACGCTGGCTTTGGCTACCATTCTCGCAGACGGCAAGCCTATTCGTATGACAGGCCAAGATGCGGAGCGAGCTACATTTGCTCACCGTAACCTTGTGCTGCATGAGCCTGAAACAGGCCGTACACATTGCCCGTTGCATACATTGCCGGAAGCACGTGCTTCGTTCAGTATTCATAACAGTCCATTGTCTGAGGCATCTGTCCTTGGCTTTGAATATGGCTATAACGTGTATTCTCCTGAAACGTTAGTGATTTGGGAAGCACAATTCGGCGATTTTGCCAACTGTGCACAGGTTATTTTTGACCAATTTATTTCCGCAGGCCGTGCCAAATGGAGACAGAAATCGAGTCTGGTGATGCTGCTACCGCATGGTAGCGAAGGACAAGGACCAGAGCATACGAGCGCACGTCTGGAGCGTTTTCTCCAGTTGTCCGCACAAAATAACTGGACTGTCGCTAATTTGAGCAGTGCCTCCCAATATTTCCATCTGCTGCGCCGTCAGGCTGCATTAAGCGAAAGTGAGGAAGCCCGCCCGCTGGTGATGATGTCGCCGAAGAGCCTGATTCGTAATAATCGTGTCGCTTCGCCTGCTTCTGAATTCAGCGAAGGAGCATTCCGTCCTGTGTTGGAACAGCCTGGTCTGGGTGCACGTCCGGATCGTGTAGAACGCATTGTACTGTGCAGTGGCAAGATTGCCATTGATCTCGAAGAAGCATTGGAAAAGGATAAGAATGAGGCAGAAGAGCGTCTGCATATTATTCGTGTGGAGCAGTTATACCCTTTCCCGGAAGAGGAAATTCGGAATATTTTCGGTCGCTTCCCGCATGTTAAGGAGTTCGTATGGGCTCAGGAAGAACCTAAAAATATGGGGGCTTGGAGTTACATTGAACCTCGCCTGCGGAATGTTGTGCCACAGGGAGCGGAAATTCGTTACGCAGGCAGACCAGATCGTTCAAGCCCGGCCAGCGGTTATCAGCAAGTACACAGCCTAGAACAACAGCGAATTATTCAATCGGCGTTGAAGCAGGATTCCAAAAACAATATTACACTGGGGAGGTAGCGGCTGTGAGCGATATTATAGTGCCGGCAATGGGAGAATCCATCACGGAGGGAACAATCTCCAAATGGCTTGTGAAGGAAGGGGATTCCGTAGGACAGGGAGATGTTCTGCTGGAGTTGGAAACCGATAAGGTCAATCTGGAAATTAGTGCGGAAGAAGCAGGTGTGGTGCAGAAAATCCTTCGTCAGGAGGGAGATACTGTGGTCATTGGTGAAGCTGTTGGTCTGATCGGAAGCGGCAGTGGTAGTGCGGATTCAACTGGTGCTGGAGAAGTTGCAGCGACTCAAGCGCCTGAAGCACCGTCCGTAGCGACTTCACCGTCTTCCGTAGGAGGCGGCGTTAAAGTAGAAGAAAAGTCTGCACCGCCTATTTCATCGAATAGCGACGGAAATGGCCAGACGGCATCACCATCTGCACGGAAGTTAGCGCGTGAGCGCGGGATTGATCTTGAGCAGGTACAGGGAAAGGACCCGCTCGGACGTGTATTCCAGGAGGACGTAAAAACGCATAACAGCGCTGAAGTATCACGTGCAGCATCTATATCTGCGTCTCCCGCTACTAGCAAGCCTGCGCCTCCGTCTTCAGCGCAAACGGAGTACAGCAAGCCTGTGGAACGCCAGCGCATGTCTCGTCGCAGAGCGACGATCGCTAAGCGTCTTGTTGAAGCACAGCAGACAGCTGCCATGCTGACCACTTTTAATGAAGTGGATATGACCGCCATTCTCGATGTGCGTAAACGCCGTAAAGATAAGTTTAAGGAAAAACATGATGTAGGCTTGGGTTTTATGTCCTTCTTTACAAAGGCAGTGGTTGGTGCTCTCAAGCGCTTCCCTACCGTGAATGCTGAAATTAATGGCGATGATATCGTACTGAAAAAATACTATGATATTGGGATTGCTGTATCTGCCAAGGAAGGTTTGGTTGTGCCAGTTGTACGGGATGCCGATCGTCTTGGCTTTGCTGAGATCGAGAAGAGCATTGCAGATTTGGCTGGCAAAGCACGCTCCAATTCGCTTTCTCTGGCCGACTTGCAAGGAGGAACTTTTACCATAACCAATGGAGGTATTTTCGGTTCCCTGCTGTCTACGCCAATTCTCAATACGCCGCAAGTGGGGATTTTGGGAATGCATAAAATCCAACTTCGCCCGATTGCCATCGACGAGGAACGAATGGAAAATCGTCCGATGATGTATATCGCGTTGTCCTACGATCACCGGATTATTGATGGTAGTGAGGCAGTTCGTTTCCTGGTAACGGTCAAAGAATTGCTGGAAGATCCGGAATCATTGTTACTGGAAGGATAAAATAAATGGGGTAAGTGTATCTCCTCTTTACGTGTATGACAAAAGCAGACTCTTGCGAGTCTGCTTTTTTTCCTGCATAGTTATCACATAAGGCTACAGACATTACTGTCAGTAGATGTAGAGAAGGGCGGGAACTGTTTTGGACAAAGACTTGCGCTATCCGATAGGATCATTCGTTGTTCCAGACACCATTACAGAAGAACAGCTTATCGCATGGATTCACGACATTGCTGAATTGCCTGCACAGCTGCGTCTGGCGGTCGAAGGACTGAATGAGCAGCAGCTAAATACGCCTTATCGTGAAGGGGGCTGGACGATAAGGCAGGTAGTTCATCATGTGGCAGACAGCCATATGAACAGCTATATCCGTTTTAAACTGGCGCTGACGGAGGATACACCGACGATCAAGCCATATGATGAGGGACGTTGGGCCGAAATACCAGACGCCAGGGAACTTCCACTGGAGCCCTCGTTGCAATTGCTAGAAGGACTGCATGAACGGTGGGTGACCGTGTTGCGATCGTTGGGAGAGGATCAGCTACACCGATCGTTTATTCATCCTGAATCGGGCCAGACGATCCGCCTGGAACGAAACATCGGTATCTATGCCTGGCATGGCAAACATCACACAGCTCATATTACTTCCCTGAGAGAACGAAATGCATGGTGATTTTTAAAACTAACCCAAATGGAAAATAAAAAGGAATAAGAAAAGAAACCTTCAATCCCACTTTAATCGTGGTTTTAAAGGTTTCTTTTCTTATTTCCTCACAAGGCTTATGACTTGGACGAGGTTGATTGTTCAGGTTCATCGGAGGCTCCAGACAATGTGGAAACAGAGGTCACCTCTGTATTAACATGACGGTCGAGCCAGTCTACGATGTCACTCATCACCTCGTCGCGGTTTGTTTCATGAAGCATCTCATGGCGACCATCAGGATAGAGGCGATACTCTATGTCCTGAAGCTCTAGGCTTCGATACATTTCCACTAGTGACAACACGCCTTTACCGAACAAACCCACTGGATCACGATCCCCGGCAAAAATATAAACTGGCAGTTTGGGATTGATATGTTTCAGCGAGGAAGGCCAGTGGATTTCTTGCAATAGCCTGAAAAAATCCAGAAAAAAGCCTGTCGTGCAAATAGCTCCACATAATGGGTCGTGCACGAACTGATCTACTTCCTCAGGATCACGGGACAGCCAGTCGAACGCTGTGCGCACCGGACGAAAGGCACGATTAAAGCCTCCAAAGACCATAGCGTTGAGCAACATACTGCGATGATCCATTCCTTGCAGTTTGGCTTGCAGTAGAGCAACTTGCTCTCCGAGTTTTAGAAGACCACGTCTTCCGTTGGTTCCCGATAAAATAAACCCATGATACGTCTGCCGATCGTCATACATAATTTTCTGGGTTAAAAAGGACCCCATGCTGTGACCCAGCAAAAAACGAGACTGTTCAGGGAATTCCTTAGCCACAATTTCGCCTAGCTCCAGCATGCCATTTGCCATTCGATTAAACGCATCAGCTCCTGGCATACCCAGCTTATCAGGATCACCAGCCGTGCGCCCGTGACCGATATGATCGTTGGCATACACACCGTAACCGCAAGCAGTAAGCTTTTCGGCCAGTCGGATGTACCGATAGGACGTCTCGCACATACCATGCGAAATTTGAACAATCCCCTTAATGGGCAAATTCTGATCGGGCAGCCAGCGGTAGGCAAAAAGCTCTGTTCCATCATTTTCAGCGATGGTGAAGGTGTATTCCCGCATAATTAGACATCACATCCTTTAAGCCTTAAGGAAGATAAGATCTAAGTACGGTCATTCCGTCATTCAGCGTGTAACCGCTCAGGTTAGCGGGCAACAGGAAGCAATCTCCAGCTTTACAGGAAAGAGACTCGGTATTATTGTTCCATGTTATGGTCCCACTGCCTTCACAAATCACGAGAATGGTGAAGCTGTCTTCCGTTGTAGAAAGTGCCCAACTTCCATCTACGATACCCTTTTCCACAACAAAATACTCACAGGCTGCCAGCTGGAGCCATTTTCCAGGCTGTAAGCCGTCCGTTTTCATCGTTGTTGCGCCTGCACCTGCGTAGGAGGTTACATTGAGGGAATCCTCGATATGCAACTCACGAGGCTTGCCATCCAGTCCGGGGCGATTATAGTCATATAAGCGATAGGTAGTATCCGAATTTTGCTGGATTTCAGCAACGACAACGCCTGCACACAGTGCATGTACGGTTCCAGCGGGGATGAAGAATGTATCGCCTGCTTCGACTGGGACCTGACGCAAACTGCCGAGGATGTCCCCACTTTCAAGAGCTGTACGCAGACTCTCGCGGGTTACACCTTCGGTCAGACCATAAATAATCTTGGCATCCGGCTTGGCATCAAGCACGTACCACATTTCAGTTTTTCCTAATTCTCCGGCTGGAAGTCCTTTGTAATCATCTGTCGGATGCACCTGAACGGATAAGTCATCATTACAATCCAGTAGTTTGATCAAAAGTGGGAATCGTCCGCCTTTTTCCGATACACCCTTGGCCCCGAGCCAATCTTGCCCGTAGGTCTCGCGAATTTCATCCAGTCCTTTGCCTGCCAGCTCACCATTGATGACCGTTGTTGTTCCGTTTGGATGATCGGCAATCATCCATCCTTCCCCGATATGTCCTTCTGGTGGGGTTAGACCAAATTGCTCTAAGGCCCGTCCTCCCCAAACTCTCTCTTTGAACTCAGGTTGAAATTGCAGCGGGTATGGCTTTAGCATAATTTCTCTCCTCCATAATGAGTAAATGAGTGTGATCTAACAGAATAGGGAAATCAATAACGTGCTGATGGGCAATAAACTGGGATGAATAGCGCCCAAACGAGCTAAAAAAATGATATATGTAAGGCGGCTAAAAAAGCCGCTCATAACCTGAGTTTAAAATCCGACATTATTTCTTCTCAACTGCCACTACGTAAGGTGAAGCGGCTCGTTGTAATTGACGATAAATAATGCTTTGACCGCTGGAGACCGGGAGAGCAGAAGCCCATTGAAGAACGGCATCTGCTTCTTCACTTCCTCCAGCATGCCCTGGATAGAGTACGGCAGTCAGAATGCCGCGTGGTCGCAGCAATTGTAAGGCAGCATCCAGTGCGACGAGCGTACTGTGCGTATGCGTGATGACCGTAGGATCGGCGCCTTCGGATGGCAAGTAGCCAAGGTTAAACATGACCGCAGCGACTTTGCCATGCAGCATGTCCGGAACGGCCTCCCGCATTTGCTCATGACCTTGTAGTAGTAGCGATACTTCTGCTAATGAAGGTGAAGCGTTTTCTTCCAGTCGACGACGGGCGCAATGCAGTGCTTCTTGCTGGATGTCAAAGCCATAGACACGGCCCCGTTTGCCAGCAGCTTTTGCCAGAAATAACGTATCTGCTCCTGTACCGACGGTAGCGTCTATAGCAGTATCGCCTGGCTGCACCCGCGTAGCCACCAATTGATGAGCGTAGCTCAGGACGGATAGGAATCCCATTTAAGGTTGCCTCCAGTATTTTCCCTGCCACGTTTCGCGTGACTTCAGTTCATGATCAATGGCATTGAGCACTTCCCATTTTTTGAGCGACCACATGGGTCCCACTAGCAAATCGCGTGGGGCATCTCCGGTTAACCGATGAACAATCATTTCGGGAGGTAAAAACTCCAGCGTATCAACAATCAGCTTCACGTATTCGTCCTTTTCCAGAAAGCGTAGCAATCCCGCTTCATACTGCTTGACCATAGGCGTTTTGCGCATGAGATGCAGCAGGTGGATTTTGATGCCCTGCACATCCATAGCCGCTACTGCACGTCCCGTATCAAGCATCATTTCATGCGTCTCTTGGGGCAGACCATAAATAATGTGGGCGCACACGCGGATATTCCGCTTGCGCAACTTTTCCACCGCCTCCAGATAGCATTGAGTATCATGAGCGCGGTTAATCAGCTCTGAGGTCGATTCATGGACGGTTTGCAGACCCATTTCGACCCACAGGTACGTGCGTTCGTTTAGCTCGGCAAGGTAATCCACTACATCGTCAGGCAGGCAATCAGGACGTGTAGCGATGGACAGACCGACAACGCCGGGCTGCTCCAGAATTACCTCAAAGTATTCTCGCAGTTCCTCAACCGGGGCATACGTATTCGTGTAGGCTTGGAAATAGCCAATATATTTGGCGTTTGGCCATTTTAGATGCTGTCGATCCCGAATCGTATTAAACTGGGTGACCAGATCATCACGACGACGCCCGGCAAAATCACCCGATCCGCGTGCGCTACAAAAGGTGCAGCCCCCTTTAGCGATGGAGCCATCGCGATTCGGACAGGTAAAACCCGCATCTAGCATGACTTTGAACACTTTATTTTGAAATTGCTCACGCATTTCGTAATTCCAAGTGTGGAACCGTTTATCTCCCCACAGGAGAGGAGCAGGCAATAAATCTGTTTTCATGGGTGTACTCCTTTTTTTACGATCACCCTATTGTAACAAAAATTAGTCTTCATTGGGAATCATTTGACCGAACAAGTCAATAAAATGTGCGGATTTCACGGCGTTGCGGATTGAAAAAGGTTACACAATATGTTATATTGTAAGCGGTACCAGACATACAATAAAAGGACTGTTTTCGATCCTGAAGATAAAAGTTATCCCGTTGCTAATGATTATTCTTCAGGGAGGCAGCTATGCTGTTTCTAACGCCTGTTTTAGGGTAAGTGCACGTCGGTTCCATCACAAATAACCCGTGAGGTGATCTTTTATGAATGCGCAGGATAAGACGCGTATGGATAAAGTTACTGTTGAGTTAACCTTTGATGAGGCGTTGGCATTGACTGGTGTCCGTTTTGGGCAGGATCGTCAGATTGGAACGACCGCACGTCAAAAAATCAGAGCGGCTTGCCAAAAGACAATTGATTTTTCACCTGCTGATGGGGTAGACTATGAACAATTAAATTAGTTGGACCCCAATCCAAATATATTGAAAAAGGAATTTCATTTCCGTATCTTCAAGCGGGGGTGAAATTCCTTTTTCCTTGATAACAGAGTATATGGAGGAGTAACATGCGTTTACGCGGAAGAAAAGGAATACGGGAAAGTCTGGAAGAACAGCAGGATCTAGTCATCTTGGAGCCGGCACAGTATAAGGGGAAATGGCAACAGCTTTTTGGTAATGATCGTCCCATTCATGTAGAGTTCGGTATGGGTAAAGGGCAATTTATAAGCCAAATGAGCTTCCGGAATCCAGAGGTTAACTATATTGGCTTTGATATGTATGATGAGCTGGTTCGCCGTGCAACAGAAAAGTCCCGTCTGGCCTGGAGTAATTCAGAGGTTGATACGCCGCCTAATATTAAATTGGCACTGGCAAACATTGAACAGATCGAGAATGTTTTTGAACCAGGAGAAATTGAACGCATTTATCTAAATTTTAGTGATCCTTGGCCTAAAGCCAAGCATGCACGTCGTCGTTTGACGCATCCGCGTTTTTTGGACAAGTACCGTCAGCTTTTGAACAGCAAAGGACAAATTCATTTTAAGACTGATTCGGAGACACTATTTGAGTTTTCTTTGAATTCGTTTGCCGATAGCGGTTTACAAATGACGAATATTTCGTTAAACCTTCATCGTGAGGGGATCAACGAGGAGCATGTCATGACGGAATATGAACAAAAGTTCATGGGCAAGGGTATGAATATTCATCGAGTCGAAGTGCTGATCGGCCAAGATGCTTTGGAAGAGTACGGAAAAACACGCCTTGAAAAGTACGGGAAATAAAAAAAAGATCAAATGGATAAAATAAGACAGGGTGCTTCCTTTTAGGAAAGCACCCTGTTCGGTTCCAGTATATCCAAAATACTCTGTGCGCTCTGAAGAGGATAATATCGCGCTACATTGTGGACGTGCTCCTGTCGTTTACGGACGATTTCTGGAAAATCGTGTAGCAGTCGGTTCATCCATTTCACGACAACATCCAGCGAAGTAATCGGTTCTCCGTAGCCTTGAGCCGTAAAGTATTGACAATTTTCCTCCTCCTGTCCAGGGAGAGGTTTGTGAAACAGCATCGGAATCCCTTTAGCCAATCCCTCGGTGCATGTCATTCCGCCGGGTTTGGTGATGAGCAGATTCGATACCTCCATTAATTTGTCGATTTCCCGTGTAAATCCGAAGATATGAATATTTGGATGATTAAACCTGGGATCTAATTGCATTTTACGACGAATTTTATCATTATGCCCCAAACAAAAAATAAATTGAATGTTCTCTCTCCACTGAGTAAGCGAACGATGTATAACTTCGTCATTCATAAGGCCCCAGCCGCCACCCATAACGAGTACGGTCGGGATGGGTTTAAGTCCAAATTGTTCTCTAATTTCATCGTGCCCAGGATGTTCCCAAAAATTTGGATGAACGGGAATACCGGTCACCTGGATTTTCGAGACGGGTACTCCGCGTGCTCGCAGCTTACGCATGACTTCAGGCGTAGATACAAAGTACCGGTCAACCTCGGGACTAATCCATGTTCCATGTGCATCGTAGTCTGTAATAACAGTACAAAGCGGAACATGTAAACCTAAGCGCTTCAAACGTGAAATTACCGCGCTTGGGATGGGATGAGTACATACCACCAAATCGGGACGAAGCTGCCGGAGAATGTTTCGGGTCTGCGTGTAGAACAGACGGTGCAAAGCGAGCGTTGTAAGACGGTTTAATGATTTTTTGTACTGATGACGGTAAACCAATCCGACTAGGCGAGGCTGCGATACGACAGTCTTCTTGTATGCTGTAATAATAAGGGGGGCCATTCTTGGATTCAAAAAACTCCCCAGCTCCAGCACTCTTGTCTGCACATTCGGAGAAAGCTTCCGCAAACTGCTTGAGAGCGCGTAGGCAGCTTGAGTATGTCCGGCACCGAAACCTTCCGATAATAATAACACTCGTTTTTTAGCCACTCTCATTTCACCTGTTCCTGCTGGGATGTTCTCAATCATACCATATCGGCTTTAAGGCCAGAATGCAACCGTTCCTATTGCTGCAGACGTTCCGATCACCGCTCCTGCAAGTACATCCGTTGGGTAGTGGAGACCTAGATAAATCCGAGAAAAACCTACAATTGTCGCTACAGGCAACAGCAGCAGTGTTAGCATCGGTGACTGTAGCATAAAAGGCACGGTAGCTGAAAAAATAGCGGTCGTGTGCCCTGAGGGAAAAGAATGGTCCGACAAGGGGTTGCGGAATGTATTTGTACCTGGTAGCGCTAAATACGGGCGAATCCGCGGGTACAGCTTTTTAACGATAGCTACGGGGATGTGACTGACCCCAAGAGCGATGGCTCCCTTCATACCGGAATCTTTCCACGGGTTCGGAGCGAGCCACCAAATAAGGAGTGTGGAGGCTATAGTAAAGGTAGCCCCGCCTAAATGTGTGAGATAATAAAGCCAGAAGTTCAAAAAACGGTTGTGTAAGCGTCCGTTGATCCATTTGAACAACTGCTGCTCCAGACTTACAAGTTTTACGACTAGACGTTGCATTTGGTTTCCTCCGGTTGCCGGTTCAGGTCAGTCGGCAAATATTTTGAGTCATTTTGACATAATCAGACCATAAGTAATTATTCTCTTGCTCTCATCATATTTTTAAACGCTGTTCATTTCAAGAATCACTAAAGATTCATAACTTACTTGGTTCAATTCTACACAAAAATGTTAATGGAATATAAGCTGTATTGTATAACTTTCTTTGCGTTCATCCGTCTAATAAGATAGAGTGTTTAGAAGTGGTTGCTAATTGGCCCACAAAAAGGAGGGACCAAAGAAATAAAAAGTTAGCAAATGGATGAAAATAAGACCTAAACGTCATGAATGAGAAGTCCAGCGCTGCATTCCCGGTTTAAACGGGAGTTTGTTGTGTTTTTTTGCTGCTGAGACCGGTTTAAGGGCTTTGACAAAAGATTGAAAACCAACGAAAATCGTAATGGCGTTCCTGTGTCAGCCAAAAGGGGGCTGCGCACAGCCAATGAAGAAAGCAAGGGTCGGGTCAAAAACTACAGAAAAGGCGCGAAAAGCGCCGCAACTTGCGCTACACAGATAGAAAACAAACAAACGCAAGATTTTAAGGGGTATAAAAAGGGGGTAACAAGAGATCATGTTAGACGCTATTTTTGTGACGCTCCAGGTCATACTGGCGGTGATCGCAGTCTATCAGTTTGCATTCTCCTTGTTCGGATTGGTTCGGAAGAAAAGGAAAGAGCACGCGGCTCCAGAAAAGTCATTTGCCATTTTAGTCGCTGCCCACAATGAAGAACAGGTTGTCGGAGCGTTGATGGAAAATTTGAAGCAACTTGATTATCCGAAGGAACTTTACGATGTGTTCGTAATCTGTGATAACTGTACAGATAAGACTGCGGACATCGTTCGCGCTCACGGCATGAATGCTTGTGAACGTACGAATCCGAATCTGCGTGGTAAAGGCTACGCTATTGAGTGGATGCTCAAGGAATTATGGGCTATGCCACGCCAATATGATGCCATTGTCATGTTTGATGCTGACAATTTGGCGCATACCAATTTTTTGAGTGAAATGAACAATGATCTGTGTACAGGTGCCCGTGTTATCCAGGGGTACATTGATACTAAGAATCCTGAGGATTCTTGGATTACAGCGGCATACGGGGTATCTTATTGGTACATCAACCGTTTGTGGCAGCTGTCACGTCACAATCTGAACATGGCTAATTTCCTCGGTGGTACAGGCATGTGCTTTGAAACAAATCTGCTTAAGGAAATGGGCTGGGGTGCGACAAGTCTCGTAGAGGATTTGGAATTCACCATGCGCTGCACGCAGTGCAACGTATATCCAAGATTTAATTACGATGCCAAGGTATATGATGAAAAGCCGTTGACGTTCAAAGCCTCGTCCAGACAGCGTCTGCGCTGGATGCAAGGTCATTTCACGGTCGCTCGTCGTTATTTCTTCCCGTTGCTGTGGCAAAGTATCAAGCATAGAAGCCTGATTAAATTCGATATGGCTCTTTATGGTCTGAACGTGTATATCGTACTGCTCACCTTCTTGATGACAGTAGCTATGTGGATAGATATCGCCTTCTTTGGTGGACCTAATATCGAGAACATCTATGTACAGTTACCAGCTTGGACCGGTGTTATAGCTATTGGTTTGAATGTTGCTACTTTTGTGCTCGCAATGATTTTGGAAAAGGTCACATTCAAAAAAGTATATCTGTACTTATTGCTGTTCCCGGTCTATGCGATATCGTGGTATCCAATTACGGTCTATGCGTTCTTCACACAAAACAACAAGCAATGGAGCCATACCCAGCATACGCGTGTCGTTCGCCTAGAAGAGGTGCAGAGCAAGCAAGGGTAATTAGACGGTGGAATAGGACTAGAGATCGGTGTCATCAATTTTTATTAAAGTGTTGACACCTCGATTGCACCGTGATAAGATATTTGAGTATGTTAATTGAAAAGTATGGATTAACAAGTAGAAGGTCCGACTTCTCACCTGTCCGGTATTGCCGGCTGGTCATGATCCAATGATTTGTGAATTGAACTTTCATGATGAATTGAGTATCAGACAGGGATGTCGGCTGTGTAGTCGTCATCCCTTTTTTGTGCTTAAACACAATACAACAATAACAGGTTCTGGAGGTGGAGGGTTATTAGTAAGGAACATATGATCAATGATGAGATTCGAGTGAGAGAAGTACGTCTAGTTGGTGCGAACGGTGAACAAATCGGGATTAAACCGACGCGTGAAGCTTTGCAAATGGCGATTGACGCAAACTTGGATCTCGTGAACGTGGCGCCTCAAGCGAAGCCGCCCGTGTGTCGGATTATGGATTACGGAAAATTCCGCTATGAGCAACAGAAGAAAGAAAAGGAAGCCCGTAAAAACCAGAAGATCGTTGACATCAAAGAGGTATGGTTCCGTTCCAACATCGAGGAACATGACTACCAAACCAAGTTTCGCAATGTGGTGAAGTTCCTGAATGAAGGGGACAAGGTGAAATGCTCCGTTCGTTTCCGCGGTCGTGAAATTACTCATGCTAACGTGGGTCAAAAAATTCTCGAACGTGTGAAATTGGAAGTTGCTGATCTTTGTACCGTGGAGCGCCAACCCAAGCTCGAAGGACGCAGCATGATTATGATATTGGCTCCAAAGAGTCAATGACAAATTAAGGAGGAAGTTCAATGCCTAAAATGAAAACACATAGCAGCCTTAAAGGCCGCTTCAAAATTACCGGTACTGGTAAAGTAATGCGTTACAAAGCTTACAAAAACCACTTGCTTTCCCACAAATCCAAACGTGCAAAACGCGTTCTGGGTACTAACCCTGAGATGGCACCTGGGGACGTTAAGCGTCTGAAACAAGGTCTTGCTAACCTGAAATAGCACAGCACGGCAATGAAGAAAGTATAAACATTATTTGGGAGGTCATTTGATATGGCAAGAGTAAAGGGCGGATTCGTCGTTCGTCGTCGTCATAAAAAAGTATTGAAGCTTGCTAAAGGTTATTTTGGTTCCAAACACCGCATTTTTAAAACAGCTAACGAGCAGGTAATGAAATCGCTTGTTTACGCATACCGTGACCGTCGTCAGACGAAACGTAACTTCCGCAGACTGTGGATCGTGCGTATCAACGCAGCAGCTCGTTTGAACGGTTTGTCTTACAGCAAATTGATGCACGGCCTGAAATTGGCTGGTGTGGACATTAACCGCAAAATCTTGGCTGATCTTGCAGTCAATGATATTAATGCATTCAACTCTTTGGCAACTGTTGCTAAAGGCAAAATCAACGCTTAATTATTCATAATGAAGGCGTGGAAACCACGAAAGTGGTAAAGAGGTATCCCAAGCAGTACGCTGTGTAGGGATGCCTTTTTTTGTACATACTCAATGGTACGGAAAAGACTTTGTTTTCTCCAAAATACGAATAAATATGACGTAGGATGGAAGAATGTATGTTTTTTTTAAGATTGTAGCGCTTACATTGTTGAGGTTTTAAAAAAAATTGACCCAAGGTTATTAATTGTCTAGATTTTAGCCGATCATAATTGTATAATCTCTAAAGTAAGTCTTCTGTACGATCTGTCTCGTCAGTAAATGACATGCATGAGCATGTACATGTTCAAAGAAAAGAGACAGTCTAGGGATCTAACACTAAGGGGGAACAGTATCAGCATGAAGAAAATGTTCAGTATGTCTTTGGTTATGCTGCTGGCGATCTCGGTCATTCTCGCAGGCTGCGGTAACAAAAATCAAGGTGCGTCCAACGCAAATGGTGGAGACACAGGTGGTTCTGCCAAAACATCGAATGTCCAAATCGGCATGGTTACAGATGTGGGTGGAGTAAACGACAAATCGTTTAACCAATCTGCGTGGGAGGCACTACAAGCCACTGAGAAAGAATCAGGCGTTAAAGTTAAATACCTGCAAAGTAAATCTGATCAAGATTATATTCCTAACCTGAACCAATTTGTTAAGGGTGATTTTAACCTGACTTGGGGAATCGGTTTTAATCTGGCGAATGCGATTGGACAAGTAGCGAAAGACAACCCGAGCAAGAATTTGGCGATCATTGACAGTGTCGTGGATGCGCCTAACGTAAAATCGGTTGTTTTTGCTGAAAATGAAGGTTCCTTCTTGGTGGGGGTTGTAGCTGGTAAGCTTACCAAAACAAACAAAATTGGTTTTGTGGGTGGACAAGATAGCCCGTTGATCAAACGTTTTGAAAAAGGATTCGAAGCAGGAATTAAAGCTGTAAATCCAAATGCAAAATTGGAAGTTAACTACACAGGTGCATTTGATAAGCCGGATCTGGGTAAAGCAGCGGCTGCGACGATCTATAACAGCGGTGCAGATATTATTTTCCATGCAGCTGGCGGATCTGGTACAGGTGTATTTAACGAAGCACTCGCACGTAAGCAACAAGGTCAGCAAGTATGGGTTATTGGTGTGGATAAAGACCAATCGCTTGAATTTGGTGACGACGTAACATTGACTTCGATGGTAAAACGTGTAGATGAAGCTGTAAAACGCGTATCTAAAGAAGTAATTGACGGTAAATTTAAGGGCGGTGTCGAAACACTGGCTCTGAAGGATAATGGCATTGGTTTGGCAGACACTTCAACGAAAAACGTACCTAAAGACGTGCTTGATATTGTAGAACAATACAAGCAAAAAATTATTAAGGGCGAAATTACAGTTCCTTCGAAATAAGTTTTGGATTGAAGAATATAGAGGTGGCGACAAGGCTGGTTCATAAGACTAGCCTTGTTCTTACGTCTGGAGTTATATGGATTATAACGGGCAAAATCAGCTCATTGGAGCACATACTATAAAGTGTATAAGGGTGATCTCATGGATGCAGCGACCCCCGTCGTTGAGTTAAAGCAAATTACAAAACGATTCCCCGGCATCGTTGCCAACGACTCCATCAGCATCAAGCTGCATAAGGGAGAAATTCATGCCCTTTTGGGTGAGAATGGCGCGGGTAAATCTACGCTTATGAATATTCTTTTCGGACTGTATCAGCCGGATGAAGGGACCATTGAAATCGGAGGTAAACCTGTACAGATTGATAGTCCAAATAAGGCGATTGATCTGGGGATTGGCATGGTGCATCAGCATTTTAAACTCGTACAGCCGTTTACCGTTACCGAAAATATTGTCCTGGGCTCGGAGCCACGTAAGGGTCTGAAAATCAATTATAAAAAGGCTGCCGCAGAAGTACAGCGGTTGTCTGAGCAGTACGGCCTTCAGGTGAATCCGAATGCCAAAATTGAGGATATATCTGTGGGTATGCAGCAACGTGTAGAAATTATTAAAACGCTTTATCGCGGTGCAGATATTCTGATTTTCGATGAGCCTACAGCTGTACTGACACCACAGGAGATCACTGAGTTGCTGGACATTATGAAACGTTTGGTGGCTGAAGGCAAATCAATTATTCTTATTACTCATAAACTTAAAGAAATCATGCAAATTGCGGATACCGTTACGATCATTCGCCGAGGTCAGGTTATTGATACGGTCAAGACGTCTGAAACAACACCAAATGAGCTGGCTGAGAAAATGGTGGGCCGTCGTGTGTCCTTTAAAGTGGACAAGCAGCTTGCGCAACCAGGACAAACGGTATTGGAAATGAACAATGTAATTTCTAAAAACAAGGATGGTATTCATGTTCTAAATGAGTTGAACCTGCAGGTCAAGGCGGGCGAGATTTTGGGGATTGCCGGAGTAGATGGTAATGGACAGAGTGAGCTGATCGAAGCTTTGACAGGCTTACGCAAGGTGGATGGCGGGAGCATTCGTTTGCTCGGACAAGAGGTGGCCAATCAGTCACCACGCAAAATTTCAGAGGCAGGCGTTTCACATATACCAGAGGACCGTCATAAGCATGGGTTGGTGCTCGATTTTTCTATGAGTGAAAATATGGTGCTGGAGACGTATTACCAGGCGCCTTACAGTAAAAATGGCTTCTTGAACAAAGATGCTATAGAGAAACAGGCTAAAAGTCTCATCGAAAAGTTTGATGTTAGAACACCGGATATTCACACGAAGGCAAGAGCATTATCTGGTGGGAACCAGCAGAAGGCTATCATTGCGCGTGAAATTGATAAAAATCCGGACCTTCTCATTGCAGCACAGCCTACACGCGGTTTGGATGTTGGAGCTATTGAATTTGTCCAGAAACAACTGATTGCGCAGAGGGACCAAGGTAAAGCTGTATTGCTCATATCTTTTGAACTGGACGAGATTATGAATGTATCCGACCGAATTGCTGTCATCTATGAGGGCAAGATTGTCGGGGAAGTGCTGCCAGAAGAAACGAATGACCAGGAACTGGGACTGATGATGGCAGGAAGTGCAGTGAAGAAAGGAGTAGAGAATGGCTAATCTATTGAAAATATTCACAAAAGACTCCTTTGTACTGGCGCTGGTCTCTATTATTTTGGGTCTCCTTCTGGGTGCTATCGTGATGCTGATTGGCGGGTATGACCCTATTGTGGCCTATTCTGCTTTGTTTAGCCGTGTATACGGAGATTCTTATAACTTTGGAGAGGCTATCCGCGAGATGACTCCGCTGATTTTGACGGGGTTGGCATTTGCTTTTGCGGCCCGCGCCGGATTGTTTAATATTGGTGGCGAAGGTCAGTTTCTGGTAGGTATGACAGCTGCTTCGATTGTGGGCATTAAACTCCACGGACTGCCAGCTATCATTCATGCACCGCTAGCTGTGATTGCAGGCGCAGTTTTCGGAGGCCTGTGGGCTGCGATTGCTGGCTATTTGAAGGCCAAACGAGGCGTGAATGAAGTTATTACATGTATTATGATGAACTGGATCGGCCTGTATTTGGCTAATTTGGTGATCAATCAGTTCGCACTTATGGAAGGTGAGAATCGTTCTGTGGATATTCAGCCTTCTGCTTCAATTTCCATCGAATGGCTGTCCCAGATGATGGGGAATGCTCGGGTACATTGGGGTACGGTTATTGCTGTGCTGGCAGCAGTCTTTTTCTACATTTTCATGTGGAAAACAAAGCAGGGCTATGAGCTACGGGCTGTCGGATTTAATCAGGATGCATCCCGTTATGCAGGTATGAATGTAAATCGTAATATTATAAAAGCGATGTTCATTAGTGGAGTTTTTGCCGGATTGGCAGGGGCCTTTGAAGTGCTGGGAGTATTCCATTATCAATCTGTCATGGCAGGATCACCGGGAACGGGTTTTGACGGTATCGCTGTAGCTCTGATTGGGATGAATAACCCATTTGGTGTGCTGCTTGGTTCTGTTTTGTTCGGAACGCTTACGTATGGTTCTGCGGGGATGAGCTTTAGCGCAGATGTACCGCCCGAAATTATCCGGGTTGTCATCGGCTCTATTATTTTCTTCATTGCGGCCCAAGGTATTGTACGTTGGGTTGTGAAGCCGCTCTACTCCAAGCGGAAGAAAGAGAAGGTGTTGTAAAATGAGTTGGTTAACACTTGGTGAATTAATCCATACAACGCTCGTTTTTGCGACGGCGATTATTTTTGCGTCTCTCGGCGGAGTTTTTTCAGAAAAATCCGGTGTGACGAACCTCGGGTTGGAAGGACTTATGGTATTTGGAGCGTTTGCAGCGGGTGTTGGCGGATTTTATGCCGAGCAAGCTGGACTAGGAGGCACCTCTGCGGCTTGGGTAGGTGTGCTGTCAGCTGCGGTGTTCGGTATTCTGGTTTCGCTAATTCATGCTGTAGCCTCTATTACCTTTAAAGCTGATCAGGTAATAAGTGGTATAGTTATTAATTTTCTGGCAGCAGGTAGTACACTGTATATGGTCAAGCTTTTATTTGAGGGTGATGGTGACACTGGTCGGATTCAGGGTTTCAACGAAATATCCATCCCTTACCTTGTGGATATCCCGATTGCAGGAAAAGCCTTTTTCCAAGCTTACCCAACGACATATCTAGCCATTCTATTGGTTATTATTGGATATTTCACCTTGTATAAAACACCGTTTGGCTTGCGTTTGCGTTCCGTTGGGGAGCATCCAGGAGCGGCCGATACCGTGGGAATTAAAGTAAATCGTCTTCGTTATATTGGTGTGATGATTAGTGGGGCGTTGGCTGGGATTGGTGGAGCTACAATCACTCTAACTACAACCAACATGTTCTCACACAATACAGTTTCGGGGCAGGGATATATTGCTATTGCCGCTATGATTTTCGGTAAATGGAATCCGCTCGGTGCTTTTGGCGCAGCAGTGTTTTTTGGTTTTTCACAAGCCATTCGCAACTATGTGCAGCTGTTCGCATGGTCACAAAGTATTCCCCAGGAAATTATTTTTATGTTGCCGTATCTCCTGACGATTATTGTACTGGTAGCGGCTGTCGGACGTTCACGCGCTCCGGCCGCTTTGGGTCAACTTTATGATCCAAGCAAGCGTTAAACTTATAAACAACTGATGCTGTATGTTTTGCAAAATGTACATGGGTGTATAAAAAATCTGGTATCTGCATATGCAGGTATCAGATTTTTTTATATTGTGCAGGCATTTAAACATACGCTACTGGCATGAATGGAATAGACTGTGCTATGCAGATTGGACGGGACGCTCGGCCCCTGTCAGCTCCGGTCTATTTTGTGGTGGTGATGAGCTATCAAGGAGCCGTTCAATCTGTCCATCCGTTGAGAAGAAGGAGGAAATACGATGAAACAGGCAGTAACCAGAAAGCAGGTGGAGAAGCTTGTCGGCAAAGTCATCTTTGCTACTCGCAAAGATGGTTCCCAGGTCAGCGGCAAGCTGATTCGCATTTCGGGTAACCGACTGGTTCTTCAACCAAACCGCAAGAAAAAAGTAAACACGAAGGCAATTATTCCTCTGGTGCTGTTTGACTTGCTTGCCATCGGCACAGCTCCATACATTGGTGCCTATGGTGGGGGATATGGTGGCTACGGTCCGGGCTATGGAGGACCAGGATATGGTCCGCAGCCAGGCCCGTATACAGACGGCGGATACCCCGGGGTAGGATATCCGTATTACCCTAATTTATTTTAGTCATACAAAATCCTGAGCCCGAAAAAGATACTTTTTACAGTAACTTTTCGAGTTCGTGGCATCGGCTCAGAGCTACGTATCGCAGCATTTGATATTGATGACGCAGATAAAAGTGGATCCCCCTGATATTGTCTTCATCCACCATCACTTTAGCCCACTTGCAGCGACGCAGTCGTCCGTAGTGTTCGGCATGCTCAAGCAGTTTTTTTCCGTATCGCATACCTTGATGAGCCGAAGAGATTGCGATCAAATCAATGTATAATAGTTCGCCATGCAGCATAACATGAATGAAGCCAACAACCTGTGCATTATCCGGTCTGCAAGCTACAAAAGTGATGCCCCGGTTTAAGCGCCGGGGTAATTCTTTGCGTATTTGTTCCATTTCTTGGGCACTTAAATGCGATAGGGGGACAAGCTCTTGCTCGATTAGACGAAAGATGATGTTGTCATCTTGAGAGCTGCGTTTTCGAATCATAAACGGGCCTCCTTTTCTACCCTTTTAACAAGATAAGACGTGGCTTTGGAGGAGTGTACTGTCTCACCGTGTGGTCTTTTTTATAATATGCGGGTACCTCTTACAAGCGTGCGACTCGGAGGTGCTTCAGAAAAGAAACATAAATTTTTATGAAATATGGGTATTGACTATCCCAGATGGGAGACATATAATGTGTCTAAACATTTGAAAGAATGACATGAACTCAACGGCAATGAAGAGGACGAAGTGATTAGGGCTCTTTTGTTCAGAGAGTGAGGCATTAGCTGCAAGCTTCACCAAAATCCCTTTTTAACGAGCTCACCTTGGAGCTGTTTTCCTGAAAAGTATTTGGGCCCGATGACATTAACGGTGCGCTGAATCACCTATTAGGGAAAATCGTACGGTCTACGTTACAGACGCCAGATATGGAGATCCTTTGTGATTTCTGTACCTGCCAAGGTTCGATATTGCGAAATATCGGGCAAACACGGGTGGTACCACGGAAGCTACAGCCTTTCGTCCCTCAGTAACAGCAAGTCTGTTCTAGGGATGAAAGGTTTTTTTGTTTTTACAAATGTCAGATGTATGTAAATTTTGTAAAGGAGGATGACCAATGAGTGCACAAATTCCTGAAGTTAGGTCAACCAATGAATTACGTGAAAAGTGGATGAAGCCTGAAGTGATTACAGGTTCGGAAATTTTACTCCGTAGCCTGTTGCTGGAGGGAGTAGATTGTGTCTTCGGATATCCTGGTGGTGCAGTGTTATATATCTATGATGCCATGTATGGCTTTAAGGATTTCAAGCATGTCCTCACTCGTCACGAACAAGGAGCTATTCATGCGGCAGATGGTTATGCACGGGCGAGCGGTAAAGTGGGCGTCTGTATTGCGACTTCCGGACCTGGAGCGACAAACCTGGTAACTGGTATTGCGACGGCTTTTATGGATTCGGTGCCGTTGGTGGTCATCACGGGTAACGTTGTATCTTCCCTGATCGGTACGGATGCTTTCCAGGAAGCCGATATTACGGGAATTACAATGCCGATTACGAAACATAGCTATCTGGTAAGAGATGTAGAGGATCTACCGCGAATCATCCATGAGGCATTTCATATTGCCAACACAGGGCGCAAGGGACCGGTACTGATTGATATTCCGAAGGATATTTCTGCAGCCCAGACGTTGTTTGTCCCACAAACGGAACCTGTGACCATGCGGGGTTATAACCCGAAAGTGTTGCCCAACAAAATTCAACTAGACAAGCTAACTCAAGCTATTTCCGAAGCAGAACGTCCATTCATTCTGGCAGGTGGAGGAGTTGTATACTCCGGTGGACATGAAGCACTTTACGAGTTTGTTCGTAAAACGGAAATTCCTATCACGACAACATTGCTCGGATTGGGTGGTTTCCCAAGTGGACATGAACTGTGGACGGGGATGCCGGGGATGCATGGAACATACACCTCCAATCAGGCGATTCAACAGTCAGATCTGTTGATCTGTATCGGAGCCCGCTTCGATGATCGGGTAACAGGCAAGTTGGATGGGTTTGCTCCTCAAGCTAAAATCGTCCACATTGATATCGATCCTGCTGAAATTGGAAAAAATGTTGCAGCGGATATTCCTATCGTGGGTGACGTGAAGGCAGTGCTGGAATTGCTGAATCAGGATGTGAAACGTGCGGACCTGGCAGATGCATGGAGAGCGCAAATTCAGCATTGGAAGAATGAGAAACCTTATTCTTATAAGGATTCTGAAACGGTGCTTAAACCACAATGGGTTGTTGAGTTGTTGGATGAAACGACCAAGGGTGGTGCAATCGTAACGACAGACGTGGGACAGCATCAAATGTGGGCAGCGCAGTATTACAAATTCAATCAGCCACGCTCATGGGTCACCTCTGGTGGACTCGGTACGATGGGATTTGGTTTCCCTTCTGCAATCGGTGCTCAAATGGCCAATCCCGACAGATTGGTAATATCGATTAACGGGGACGGCGGTATGCAGATGTGTTCGCAGGAATTAGCCATCTGTGCAATCAATAACATTCCGGTTAAAATCGTAATTATCAACAACCAGGTGCTTGGAATGGTTCGCCAATGGCAGGAATTGATCTATAACAATCGGTATAGTCACATTGACCTGGCGGGAAGTCCGGATTTTGTGAAACTTGCCGAAGCATACGGTGTCAAAGGGCTGCGTGCTACGAATAAGGAAGAGGCACGTCGGGCTTGGCAGGAGGCGCTTGATACACCCGGACCGGTCGTTGTCGAGTTTGTAGTCAGCAAGGAAGAGAACGTATATCCAATGGTGACGCAAGGTTCGACAATTGATCAAATGCTGATGGGGGACGAGTAAAATGACAACAAAAAATACCATTGCTGTACTGGTAAATGATCAACCCGGCGTTTTGCAACGTGTGTCCGGCCTGTTCGGTCGCCGCGGCTTTAACATTGAGAGCATAACTGTGGGACAATCGGAAGAAGTTGGATTATCCCGTATGGTCATTGTGACTGTAGGGGATGAGAACAACCTAGAGCAGATTGAAAAGCAGCTTTACAAGCTGGTTGATGTGATCAAGGTCATCGATCTCAGTTCCAAACCAATGGTAGCCCGGGAATTGGCGATGATAAAGGTAAAGGCAGAACCGCCTCAACGGCCAGAGATTATGGGCGTGGTAGAAACATTCAGAGCAGCTGTAATTGATGTTGGAACGACGAGTTTGATTGTACAGGTCATTGGCGATACAGAAAAAATTGATGCCATGATCGAGTTGTTGAAGCCTTACGGTATTCGGGAGTTGACTCGAACCGGGGTTACAGCTATGATACGTGGCAATGCTTAATATGGAGCTTTAACGAATTACCGCTTATAGCGCATTACATCAATAAAGAACCGCCCGCATAAGAGCGGGGACTCGAAGAGATTTTTAGATGCTAATCACGAGGGAAAGTCTCTTGGAGTACCCGCTCATTATGAAGGGTCCAATTAAAAGGAGGAAATTAACCATGGCAGTTACAACGTACTACGAAAAAGATGCAGAACTCAGCGTATTGAAAGGAAAGACAGTGGCCGTTATTGGTTACGGTAGCCAAGGGCATGCTCAAGCACAAAACTTGCGTGACAGTGGTGTGAATGTTGTTATTGGTTTGCGTGAAGGCAAATCGGCTGATGTCGCAAGAAACGACGGTTTTGAAGTTCTGAACGTAGCTGATGCAACAAGCCGTGCAGATGTGGTTCAAATTTTGTTACCTGATGAAACTCAAGCTTCTGTGTACAAAAATGAAATTGAACCTAACCTGAAAAAAGGCGCAGCTCTTTTGTTCTCCCATGGTTTTAACGTTCATTTTGGACAAATCGTAGCTCCTAAAGATAGCGATGTATTGCTGGTTGCTCCAAAATCCCCAGGACATATGGTACGTCGTACTTATGTAGAAGGGTTTGGAGTACCGGGGCTGATCGCAATTGAGCAGGACGCAACGGGTCAGGCCAAAGAAATCGGACTTGCTTACGCAAAAGGCATTGGCTGTACACGTGCGGGCGTAATTGAAACCTCCTTCCGTGAAGAAACGGAGACGGATCTGTTCGGTGAGCAGGCGGTATTGTGTGGCGGCGTGAGCGCACTTGTAAAAGCGGGCTTTGAAACATTGACTGAAGCAGGTTATGCTCCTGAGATGGCATACTTTGAATGTTTGCATGAGCTTAAGCTGATCGTTGACTTGATGTATGAAGGTGGATTGGCAACGATGCGTGATTCCATCAGTAATACAGCGGAATATGGCGATTATGTAACTGGACCACGTGTGGTAACGGAAGATACGAAGAAAGCCATGAAGGATGTGTTGACTGACATTCAACAAGGTAAATTTGCTCGTGACTTCATCCTTGAAAATCAATCTGGACGTGCATTCTTGACGGCTACTCGTCGTAATGAAGCTAACCATCCGATTGAAGTGGTGGGCGGACAATTGCGTGAAATGATGCATTGGATCAAAAAGTAATAATCTTTTGTACTATGAATTCGACTACATGCATTATTTATAAATATTAATTACAATGCGGCCCTGCTTATTGCGTGAGCCGCATTGTAATTTAAGGGTCCTAATCCTGAGGAGGTGCGTTAGGTTGCGCAAAATATATATATTTGACACAACGTTGAGAGACGGAGAACAGTCACCTGGCGTGAACTTGAATACTCGTGAAAAAGTGGAGATCGCTCATCAGTTGGAGAAGCTGGGAATTGATCGTATGGAGGCTGGGTTCCCGGCTGCTTCTCCGGGTGATCTGGCAGCTGTTAATGCAGTAGCAAAAGCTGTAAAAAATTCGACGGTGATTGGTCTTTCGCGTGCAAGGGAACAGGATATTGATGCAGTTCGCGAGGCACTCAAGGGAGCTCAGGACCCGTGTATCCATATTTTTTTGGCAACCTCTCCTATTCACCGTCAACATAAGCTGCGGATGGAGAAGGCACAGGTTTTGGAAACTGCTCGTGCTGCCATACGCTATGGGTTGAAATATTTGCCTAAAGTGGAGTTTTCCTTGGAAGATGCAGGCCGTACAGAGCTTGATTTTGTGGTTGAAATGGTCACCATGGCTGTACAAGAAGGAGCTTCTGTCGTCAATATTCCAGATACGGTAGGTTACTTGACACCCTATGAGTATGGAAATATATTCAAACATATTAAGGAAAATGTAATCGATGTGGAGAAGATTCAATTGAGTGCACATTGCCACAATGACCTGGGAATGGCTACTGCTAATACACTTGCTGCCATCCTGAACGGCGCGGATCAGATCGAGGGAACCATTAACGGTATCGGTGAACGTGCTGGAAACACGGCCATTGAGGAAATCGCCATGGCACTGGAGACGAGACAGGAATTTTTCCAGGCCAAAACGTCTCTTCAATTGTCTGAAATTGCGCGCACGAGCCGTTTGGTTAGCCGTTTGACGGGGATGGTAGTGCCGGGCAACAAGGCAATTGTTGGAGCCAACGCTTTTGCGCACGAATCAGGTATTCATCAAGACGGCATGCTGAAAGAGAAAACGACTTATGAAATCATGACACCAGAAAGTATCGGTCTAAAAGAAAGCAAGCTGGTACTTGGTAAGCACTCAGGTCGTCATGCTTTTCGTGAGCGTTTGATCGAGTTGGGCTACGAATTGAACGAAGAAGATCTGAATCGCGCTTTTGGGCAGTTCAAGGATTTGGCTGATAAGAAAAAGGAAGTTTCGGACGATGATATTTTGGCATTGCTGGAAGAAAAATTGGCTGATGCACCTGAAGTCTTCAAGCTGGAAACGATTTTTGTTACCTACGGGAATAAGGCTACGCCTTCCGCACAAGTGCGTCTGGTTAACGATGAAGATCAGGTTATTGAGACAGAAGCTGAAGGAAATGGTTCAGTCGATGCGATCTATAATGCGATTGATCAAGCCAGCGGTGAGAGCGTTGTACTTTCAGATTACTCCATCAAGTCTGTTACCCATGGTAAGGACGCTCTGGGTGAAGTCCATGTAGTGCTGACGCAAAACGAACTGTCTGTACAGGGACGCGGGGTAAGCACCGATATTCTGGAAGCAAGTGCTCGGGCTTACGTGGATGCGCTGAATGGTTTAATCGACAAGCGTAAAAACTACAGTAATCGCGTAGATTATAAATCTTAGTTTTTATGCAGACTTAAGAGTTGGGTTTACAGGGTCGGGTTTTTCCGGTCCTGTTTTCTTTTTTTCTGATGAAAAAACCAGCTTATAGGCTGTGCCTATTGAATTGATAGATTCTATATCTTGGTCAAAGCCCTGCCATATATGTTACAAAGAAGGTATGAAAAATACGGTTGTATGGCTGTATAACAAGAGGAGTGTACGTGATGGCAGACGTTAAAAAGATTGCGGTAATAGCGGGAGATGGAATTGGACCTGAAGTGGTCGCAGAGGCAGAGAAAATTTTGAAACGTACGGAAGAAGTATTCGGCTTTTCATTTGAAACGGAGCATGCGCTGTTCGGCGGGATTGCCATTGATAAGAAGGGCACACCATTACCGGAAGAAACACTGGCAGTATGTCAGTCTGCAGATGCTGTTCTGCTGGGTGCGGTAGGAGGGCCACAATGGGATAACAATCCAAAGGAACTTCGTCCTGAAACCGGGCTGCTGGGCATTCGCAAAGAGCTCGGTCTGTTTTCGAATCTTCGTCCTGCTGTCGTCTTTGACTGTCTCAAGGACGCGTCTACATTGAAACCGGAAGTGTTGGAAGGAACGGACCTGATCGTGGTGCGCGAACTGACGGGCGGCATTTATTTCGGCGAGAAGTTCAGACGAGAAAGTCCTCAGGGTGAGGAAGCAGTTGATACTTGCGCATATAATGTAACAGAAGTAGAGCGTATCGTGCGCCAATCTTTCGAAATTGCACAAAAACGTCGCAAAAAACTTGCATCGGTGGATAAGGCTAATGTACTGGAAACTTCCCGTTTATGGCGTGAAGTAGTGAACCGGGTTGCTGTAGACTACCCGGATGTCGAGCTGGAGCATGTATTGGTTGATAACTGCGCCATGCAATTGCTGCGTCGTCCATCTAGCTTCGACGTCATCGTGACGGAAAATATGTTTGGTGACATTCTCAGTGACGAAGCGGCTATGCTGACTGGATCCATCGGCATGCTCTCCTCCGCATCACTGGGAGAAGGCAGCTTCGGCCTATACGAGCCGGTACATGGCTCGGCGCCTGACATTGCAGGTCAAGGCCTGGCGAATCCCATTGCAACGATTTTGTCCGTTGCTTTGATGTTCCGTCTTACCTTCGGGTACGAGAAAGCAGCAGATGCCATTGAGAAAGCCGTAGCTGAGGTACTGGATGCAGGGCACCGTACGGCGGATATTGCGGTGGATAAATCTCAAGCAATCTCGACAACTCAAATGGGTGATCTGATCGCTGCAGCTATTCGCTAAAAGCTCCGTAAATGCACCCGTTCTGAAAAAAAGCTTCCTATTATATAGTAAGGTTATACAGTCTAGCTTTTTGGCAAATGTTTAGCACAGTAGCTCCTGAGCAATCAGGAGCTATTTGTATATTCAAAGGTTCAAAATGTGAATAAAATGTGAATTTTTAAGCTAGTTTAAAATAATTATAAAAAAGTAATGGTTACAATATTGACTTTGATTTCAGCGAATGATAACATTTATCAAGTAAGTTGTTGTTTATTACAATACAGATGATTGAGGAAAGCACATTTGGTGTTTTTCTTACATATTTTAAAGGAGGATTTCATATTATGGCAGAAAGATTGGTAGGAAGACCCGCCCCTGATTTTGCATTGGAAACAGTGACTGGAGACGGTCAAGAATTTGGTTCGGTGAAGCTTTCCGATTACCGTGGCAAGTGGCTCGTATTTTTCTTCTATCCACTGGATTTCACTTTTGTGTGCCCTACGGAAATTACAGCATTGAGCAATGCTGCTGACCAATTCAAAGAGCTGGATACTGAAATTCTGGGTATCAGTGTAGACTCCGTGCACAGTCACAAAGCATGGATCAACACAGCTAAAGAAAACAACGGTCTAGGCAAACTGAACTTCCCATTGGCTTCTGACATCACGAAGAAAACAGCAAGCGATTATGGCGTTCTGATCGAAGAAGAAGGCGTTGCATTGCGCGGCTTGTTCATCATTGATCCAGAAGGCGAATTGAAATATCAAGTGGTTAACCACAACGATGTAGGTCGCAGTGTAGAAGAAACATTGCGTGTACTGCAAGCTTTGCAATCCGGTGGCTTGTGCCCAATGAACTGGAAACCAGGCGATCAAAATCTGTAATATAAGCTTCACAAGTTGAAATTAATTAAACAAACAAGCCCCCAACTAGCGGTTACTCTACCGTTATTGGGGGCTTGCTTGCCTGCTCTGTGCAGCGGAAAATGTGAGGACAGCCTGTTTAATGAGGCAACGCAGAGTGAGGTAACAAATAATTATGGAAATGTTGTTGTGTTCTGGAGGAATTTTGCCTGACGAAAGCGAATAAGGTATTGTAGAAGATAAGCAAGGCAGAACAGGTTTTGTTCAGAGGAGGCTGAGCCCGGATGAGTTATTGCTGTGGAGCAAGCATGGTAGGAACCAAGGGAACGCTGAAGCATTACCGCACCCAAGTTCATAATGTTCCTTTGCTGTTTTGCCCGGTATGTCGTCGCATTGAAGTTCATTATAAAGTCGAAAATGAGTATGAAATCTTGGCTGAATATGCACATGGAGATGGGGCAAGCGAGATTGATTTTCAGGATTATGTCATGGAAGACGATGATACGATATTTGAAAATTGTGTGAATCGTGAAAGTGAAGATGCGTTTGAAATTGTGAAGCGTCAAATTGACATATCCCTGGATTTATTGATGGTAGCCAAACAGATGAATGATGAAAAATGGCAGGGAGAGCTTAAGAGAAGACTGGCCGTTATGAGCCAAAGACGATCCCGGCTTCAACATAATAAGAGCGGCAGTTGACATCCTACACACCAAAGAAGCTCTCAATTCTGGAGAGCTTCTTTGGTGTGTAGGGCGCTTGTTCCTAACTTCATTTTTCATTTTGGTAATGTTGCGCAGATATTATGACGAAAGAAAACAGGATAAAAATTTGGATTCGACACTTTTTCCGATTGACTGCGATCCTTAATCTTGTCTATCATAAAATAAGACTGGAATTGGAAAGAGATGGTCGGATTTCTGTGTAACTGTTTTCTACACCATTGAAGGGTAGTCGATAGATGCCTTTCTTTTCTTCAAGATTATTACGCGTCCGATACGGCCAGTTTGTCATTCCGAAACAAGGGGGAAGCCTGGCATGATCAGTGAATTCCAAGAAGCCTTGCTTGATACCGTGGGAGCTTGTCCTTCCACACAGATCGCCAATAACAAGTATGAAAATGTGCTGGAGAACCTGGATAGTGGTATCATGCTGTTTGACAGTGACGGGGTACTGACCTTTATTAACGTGCAAATGGCGAAATTGCTGGAGCTACCACGGAGTTCGCTAGCAGGTCGCAATTTGATGCAAATTTTGCATCATCCTGAGTTAAGCCGGTTTAAGAAGAAGAAAATCATGCGGATTTATAAAGAAACTATCTTTCATAGAAAGCGCTATCATGAGTTAATTGATGAGTATGGTCGGCATTGGTTGATAACAGTAACCTATGGTGATCAGATGGATGGCGATTTTTTGTTTAGCGTCAAGGATGTGTCGGATTATAAGCAGATTGAGCAGACAGCATATCAAAACGATAAGCTGGCGATGCTGGGACGCATCTCGGCCTCTATTGCTCATGAAATTCGTAACCCGCTTACCGCAATCCGGGGCTTTATTCAATTGCTTCGACCGCATTTGGTGGAGTTGGGCAGGGATGAGTATGCCCGCATTATATTAACAGAAATTGATCGTGCGAACGACATTATTTATGAGTTCTTAAATTCGTCCAAGCCTTCGGCTCCGCAAAAAACGGCTGTATCTGTGATGGGGCTGCTGAAAGAAGTAGTGATGCTGACAGAAAGTGAAGCATTGATGAAGGGTTGCCAGATTGCATTGGACGAAAATGATGAGCTCATGAAGGTTTCCATTGATGTGAAGCAGATTAAGCAGGTTATTCTCAATATGATTAAAAATGCAATGGATGCCATTGAAAGCATGGGTGGGGAACGAGAGGGCTGCATCGATATTCATACAGTGCTTGAGGGCAATTATGTCCACATTTGTATTGAAGATAACGGATTAGGTATGGATCACAATACATTGACGCGTTTATTTGATCCTTTTTTTACAACAAAAGAAAGTGGAACCGGATTGGGATTGGCTGTGAGCTATCGAATTATCAAAAATCACGGAGGTTTCATACATGTAGACAGTAAACATGGAAGTGGCACACAATTCAAAATCACGCTTCCTGTAGTTTAATATAGAGAGGTTTTCGCAGAGGGGTCCTGTACATACTATTTCTTTTATGTTGTGCAGCGTTGGGGTATAGGTATCACCTTTTTGGAAAAGGTTATCTGAAGCGCATAATCTGACAAGATGATGCGCTTTTTTGGTGCTGTAAGCTCGGTTATTTGCGTAAATGCGAAAATGAATTCATGAATTTAAGACAAAAAAATGATTCACCTTTCACAGATTAAATGCTATTATATACCAGAATACAACATTATTTTTGATACTATAGACTTAAACAACGGCTTCCAAAGCTGTCAAACGTCTTAGATGATCGGAATCTCCGATATGCAGGGGGCTGAAGAGGCTGAATGAGTATACGGCTGGAAGTAAAAAAAACGATAGGTATCGGCATTGCTGCGATAGTTTTGTTTGTCTTGGTTCAGTTATTTCACGTAACTTTGAATAAGATATACTCCCATAATGTTTTTTTCTTGTTATATCCGATCATAGGGTTTGCCTGTGCTGCGATTTGTTTTTCTATTTTTTATCAATCCTGGTCCGTTTTACTGGAACAGTTATCCTTGCAGAGACTTCTTATTGCCCCGACGTTTTTAGTGGCTGGTCTGCTTTACCTTGTTCATATTGTTTCGTTTAGTTTCGTAAGCCTGACGGACTTTGCTTTGTCTCCGGGCATTTCGTTATGGCTGCTATTTGTAAATCGTGCCTTTACTTCTGTCTTGCTCTTATGTGTTTGTTTCCTCCCGTTTAGCAAGACGAAGTCTGAATACAAGACAGTGGCTTTGTGGGCAGGGATAGGCTGCACTTTGCTGATTCTAGGAGTTATTAAGACATTTGGTGCAGGCTTACCGGATCTACGTATACGATACGAAATAGGCAACCTGGGCTGGACGTTAAATCTGGCTGTCATGTTACTGCTTGTGCTCACTTTTATTTTCGGGGTGCGAAAATATCGGAAAGTCCGCCCGGCGGAGTTAGGCATGTTGCTTATGGTTCGTGGAATTGGATTGTGTGTTGTGAGTCAGTTGTTCTATTTATTTTCTGAGCAAATGAGCGATATTAATCACCTATTGGGACTTTTGACCAACGCGATAGCATTCTATAACATGTTGAGCGGGCTGGTCCGGTTGATGGTTCTGGTTCCTTATCGTGAAAAACAGGCAGCCGAATCTGAGTTTAATCACATTGCTTATAATGATGATATAACAGGACTCCCCAATCGTCGCCGCCTTTCCCAACGTTTAGATAAAATATTGCGCAAATCATTGAAATCGGATGAGACAGTAGCGCTTTTAGTTCTAAATATTGATCGTTTCAAGGCGATTAATGATTCGCTTGGACATATGGCAGGAAATTATTTGCTGTATGCAGTAGGCGAACGCTTGGGGCATTTTAGCCATGAAGGGGAAGCTGTCTTTAGCATGGGCGGAGATGAATTTGCCTTTCTTCTAACGGGATACGAAGATACAGATGCTATGAGAAGTCGTATTGATGATATGGTGAAGCTGTTCGATCTGCCTTTCGATATTGATGGTGAGTCTTATCATGTGACGGTGAGCGTTGGTATAGCTTTGTACCCGTTGGATGCGAATCAGAGTGAACAGCTTATTCAGCAGGCGGATACGGCTGTACATAGTGCTAAAGAGCAGGGAGTGAATTTTCAGCGGTATGCTAGTTCGATGCAGATGCGAGCGCATGAAAGACTCCAGCTGGAAAATGATCTGCGGCGAGCGCTTGAAAATGTGGAATTTTCATTGGTGTATCAACCTCGTGTCCACCTGCAAAGTGGCGAGCTAACGAGTTTGGAGGCGCTGGTGCGTTGGAATCATCCTCATCGTGGGATGGTGATGCCAGGCGATTTTATTCCGGTGGCTGAAGAAAGTGGTTTAATTGTGCCCTTGGGGGAATGGGTGTTACGGGAGGCCTGTCTGCAAAATAAGCATTGGCAGGAGCTTGGGTACCCACCAATCCCGATTTCGGTCAATTTATCCATGCGCCAATTTCAGCAAAAAAAGCTGGTGGATGTAATTCGGGGCATTTTGACCTATACGGAACTTGAAGCACGCTATCTAGAGCTGGAGATTACCGAGAGTATGACCTTTGATAAGGATCGAGCCTTTGAACAGTTAAAAAAAATAAAGGCTATTGGTGTCGCAATCAGTATTGATGATTTTGGAACTGGCTATAGCTCATTGCATTATTTGAAGAATCTCCCGATTGATCGTCTAAAAATTGATCGTTCCTTTGTAAATGAGGTACTGGTCGACAGCAAAAATGCAGCAATTGTATCTACTATTGCCTCCATGGCTCACCATTTGAAGCTGAAGGTTACGGCTGAAGGGGTAGAGAATGAGGAGCAGCTTCATTTTTTGCAGGCACAAGATTGTCATGAGGGTCAGGGGTATTACTTTAGTCGCCCCATTCCGGCAGAAATCTTTGAAAAATTGTTTTTACGTGAACCTATGAATTGGCTGGCTCAGGATAGTATGTAGTATGCTTGCATTTTGCTGAAAGGTAAGTTATACTAAATAACATCCTGATTCAGCTGGTTGACGATAGGTTAAGCGTGCCATACATAAGAATCGAGATATTATAAAATGCGGGTGTAGTTCAATGGTAGAACTTCAGCCTTCCAAGCTGATAGCGTGGGTTCGATTCCCATCACCCGCTTACTATTTTAAGAAGTTCGAAACCCTTGTGACGCAAGGGTTTTTGTTTTGTTTGGAGTTTTGTTTGGAGTAGATAAATACATTATAGCCGGGGTGCCAATGGGGTATCACGGCTTTTTGCGTTCTTACGAACTATTTTTACATTGCCACACAAAATAAAATATAAAATATTTAGCTTATATGCTATATAAACAGATAAAAAGAACTATTTACCATTTACTAAAAAATAAGTATAGTCGCATTGTTGGGATTTAACTTAAAAAAGGATGGTGTAGTTGCAATGAGGAAAATTTCTTTTCTGTTTTTAGCATTAACTTTGGTGCTGCTTACTTTCCCTGCAAGTTCTACGTTCGCCGCTGCTGATTTTCCGAATACGTCGACGAATGGAATGACTGGTTTTGCCGGACAGGCTAAAAGTGAAAATGGAGCTACTAAGCCTGCCACAACAGGGGGAAAAGGCGGTCAGATTATCTATATCAATAATCTAAACGATTTGAAAAACCAGTTAGGGGATTCAACTCCTAAAATTCTGGTCATCGAAAAAAATATCTCTGCCTCCTCTAAAACCGTGGTCAACATTGGTACTAACAAATCGCTCATTGGTTCTTATGCGCAAAACAAACTGGTTAACATTCATTTGAAAACAACAAATAATTCGGGAAATGTGATCTTTCAAAATTTAACTTTTGAGCACAGTGCCAACATTAACGGTAACGATGACATCCAACTTTATCTTACTGCGGGCACAAATTATTGGATTGATCATGTTACGTTTGCAGGTCACAGTTATAATGCAAATGGCTCGGATCTGGACAAACTTTTGTACATAGGCCAATCGGCTGATTATGTAACCATTAGTAACTCCAAATTTGCTAATCATAAATATGGTCTCATTTTGGGATATCCTGATGATGGCAATAAAAATTATGATGGCATGCCCCATATCACGATCGCTAATAATTATTTTGAAAACTTACTTGTACGTGGTCCAGGACTCATGAGATATGGATATTTCCATGTTAAAAATAATTATATTAATAATTTTCAGCTTGCTTATACCATTGCTACGAATGCAAGAATCTATTCTGAGTACAACTACTTTGGAAAAGGTAGTGAAAAGGGCGGTATTCTTGATGATAAAGGCAATGGCGAGTTTAAAGATGTAGGGAGTTTTCCCACCATCAACAACCAAAAATCGCGTGTAACCAACTGGAATCCAAGCAAGAACTATAGCTATCAAGTTCAGACTCCTGAATATACTAAAGAGTTTGTAACGAAATATGCAGGCTCGTCGAATACAACTTTGGTATTTGGAAAATAACGAGGGTTATTTGCAAATGTGTTGTGATCTGCTATACTAACCGCAAGTGATTATCCCATGAAAAGGAAGGTAACCATACGTCCGATGAAGTAAGCACACTGATTTTCCCACTTAACTGCACAGTTACTGGCAGGCGGCTGTAAGCTGCAACGGGAGAAGTGTGTCTGAAAATGAATGTAGGGACGTATGCGTTTATTCCGGAACGGGATTTGGCTTATTCGTTTACGGTGTTATTTTTCATAAGCGTATGTTCTGAAACGATTCATAACAGTCATTCTATATTCCTTGTATGCAAGCCGCAGCCTTCTGCGGCTTTTTTTATTGCTTCCGGGGTCAAAAAACCGGGCTGGGAAAGGATGATCGGTATGAGAACGATTTTGCGTATTCGCAATGTAGTAAAGGATTGGAACGGGACATCTTTATTTGAGAATGTGTCGTTGGATGTGATGGAAGGAGAACGGCTCGCACTGTTTGGAAGAAATGGAGCAGGTAAAACGACGCTATTACGAATATTGCTGGGAGATGAAGCGCCAACCTCTGGTCAAGTAGAGCATGATTTGCCACTGGAAGAGCGGGGCTGGCTGAAGCAGCAGGATACGGTGGATGGGTCTCGAACCGCACTGGAGGCCGCACAGCAGGCCAGCCCTCGGCATTGGCTCCTCAAGCAAGCGTTGGGACAGCTGGAAGCTGACCTAGCCGATGCTGGGAAGGATATGGAGCATCATTTGGAGCGTTACGGCGAGCTGATGGATGAATACGAACGCCTGCAAGGCTTTGCCTGGGAGTCTGAGGTGGAAAAGGCGCTCACTCGAATGGGAATGCCTGCCCAGACGTGGTCCATTGCTTATGGTGACCTGAGTGGCGGACAGAAGACGAGAGTGCGGTTAGCCGGACTGATGGTCAGGCAGCCGAAGCTGCTGGTGCTGGATGAGCCGACCAACCATTTGGATGCCGAAAGCTTGCTTTGGCTGGAGCAGTGGCTGTTCACGTATCCGGGAACGCTGCTGTTTGTATCGCATGACAGAGCCTTTTTGGATCGAGTGGCTACGAGTATAGTTGAGCTTGCATCGACAGGTATTGGACGCTATAAAGGCGGCTATAAGGAATATAAAGCGCAAAAGGAGCGGGAACTGCGAGAGCAGGAAGCCAGCTATCGAAAGCAGGAGCTGGCGAAACAGGCACTGGAGGAAACGATTCGAAATTACAGGGAATGGTTTCACCAGGCACATCGTAGCGCATCCAAAGTCGAAGTGGCTATTACACAGAGCTTCTATAAGGCCAAGGCTAAAAAAAATATCTCCCGTTATCATGCGAAAGAAAAAGAACTGGAGCGACTGGAGGCTAACAGGGTAGAACAACCACGTGAAGCTCCGTCTTTGCACATGAAATTAAGTGACAGCGGGTTTCAGGCAAAATATTTGCTGCGTGCTGAGCAGGTTGACTTTAGCTACGACGACCGTATCATTGTGAAAAATCTAAATCTGATCGTTGCACGTGGAGACCGTCTGGCTGTTCGGGGGCCCAATGGAATTGGTAAAACCACACTGCTTCGGTTATTAACAGGTCAACTGGAGCCGCAGACAGGAAAAATCACAGCCAACCCACAGTTGAACATCGGATATTTTTCACAGGAGCTGGAGCAGCTCCCAGAGGATCAAACGTTGCTGGACAGTCTGCTTGCGCTTCCGACGATGACCCAAACAGAAGCGAGAACAGTGTTGGGCTGCTTTCTTTTTGCGAAAGAGGACGTGTTTAAAAGGATCGGGACACTTAGTATGGGAGAAAAATGCAGGGTAGCTTTTCTGCGTCTGTACTTTAGTGGAGCCAATCTGCTGGTGCTGGATGAACCGACGAATTATTTTGACATTGAAACCCGTGAAATTGTAGAGGATTCTTTGCGTAACTATGATGGAGCACTGGTGCTCGTCTCACATGATCGGGAGCTGGTGAGGAGCACGGCAACTCGGTTACTCAATATGAAGCCGGGGGGCAGATATGAAATCTATGAGGGGACAGCCGACGAAAAGCAAGAAGATGAACGGAGCCGTCAACGGGAGCCAGAAGATCAGGAACGGCGTGAGGAACGTCTTCGATTACAATTGCGTCTTACAGAGTTGATGGGAATGACAGGCACGAATGACGAAAATGAAAAGTTGTTGAGCGAAATCAGGCGCATTCGTGCAAATCTGGAGCGGTTGGATGATCTCGATATCTAAAGGGTTGAAACGTATGCCCTGCTTGCCAAAGCGCGGTAGTTTGCATATAATAATGAACAATAGTTCGAATTTTTGAAAATGTCTTGATGGAGAAGAGTAGACAGTGTCCGATTGAACAGGGAGGAAGCGTCGTAGGATTGAGAGCGTTTCTGCAAATACTGGGCTGTTGAAGTTCGCTCCGGAGCAGTTCCTTGAACCTCAGGCGCCATGTGAATGGCGAATGTGCAAGTAGGGGATACCGGTTCACGACCGTTATAACGTGCAGAGCGAGACGATGATGCATAGCATGAACAATCACCTGTAACTATGTTGCCGTAAGGCAAAACGCCGGGTGAGCTAAGCTTATTGTCTAACGAGGGTGGTACCACGGTCTTTTCGTCCCTTACCGGGAGGAAAGACCTTTTTTTGTTGTCTGAAAAGCTGGATATGAAGAAAGGGGACTGAACAGGCGATGAGCGAAACCATCCAAATGAAGGAACATTTGCTGGCCTTGAAGGAAGAAGCACTGGAAGTATTGGAGAAGGTGGCAACACCTAAGGAGCTGGCTGATCTACGGGTCAAATACTCGGGAAAAAAGGGCGCATTGACTGAAATTTTGCGCGGTATGGGCAAGCTGAGCGCGGAAGAGCGTCCGGTTGTTGGACAGGTAGCCAATGAGGTGCGGGAGGCGATTGAAGAAGTCGTTAACCGTAAGCAAGACGAGTTCACGAAAGCGGAAACGAATGAGCGTCTGCAAGCGGAAAAGATCGATGTTACGCTACCTGGACGCACACTGCCGCAAGGCGGACTGCACCCACTCAACAAAGTGATTGAGCAAATCGAGGATATTTTTACAGGCATGGGATATCGAGTGGCTGAGGGTCCACAGGCTGAGACGGATTATTATAACTTCGAAGCATTGAACCTGCCTAAAAATCACCCCGCACGCGATATGCAGGATTCATTTTACCTGACTGAGGATCTGTTGATGCGTACCCATACGTCACCAGTTCAGATTCGCGCGATGGAAGCGATGAAGGGCGAAACACCTATTAAGGTTATCTGTCCGGGTACGGTTTTCCGACGTGATGATGACGATGCAACACATTCTTTTCAATTCCACCAGATTGAAGGGCTTGTCATTGGAAAAGACATTCGCATGAGTGATTTGAAAGGAACCTTACTTCAATTTGCACGCGAAATGTTCGGAGAATCGACCGAAATCCGTTTGCGCCCAAGCTTCTTTCCGTTCACAGAGCCGAGTGCTGAAGTAGACGTAACTTTTGTGAAGAAAAATGGCGAACGCGTGTGGATTGAAATTTTGGGCTGTGGCATGGTCCATCCGAAAGTGCTAGAGATGGGCGGTTTTGATCCCGAGGTGTACAGCGGCTTTGCATTCGGTATGGGTGTAGAGCGGATTGCTATATTGAAATACGGTATCGATGATATTCGTCATTTTTATAACAGTGACCTGTCGTTCCTGAAACAGTTTGCGCGTCAATAAACAACTATATCAAGGGAAGTGAACCCATATGAAAGTATCATTCGAGTGGCTGTCCGAGTATGTATCGCTGGATCAGGTAAGCGCGGAGGATCTGGCAGAGAAAATCACCCGTTCGGGCATAGAAATTGATGAGGTCGAGCAGCGCAATCAAGGGATTACTGGCGTCGTTGTCGGCTATGTTAAAAGCAAGGAAAAGCATCCTGATGCTGATAAGCTGAATGTATGTATTGTCGATGCAGGTCAGGAGGAAGATCTGCAAATCGTGTGCGGTGCCAAAAACGTGGATGCAGGTCAAAAGGTTCCTGTTGCAGTTGTAGGTGCCAAGTTGCCGGGAGATTTCCACATTAAAAAGGCCAAGCTGCGTGGTGTAGTATCCATGGGTATGATCTGCTCGGCCAAAGAACTGGGCATGAATGACAAGCTGCTTCCAAAGGAATTGCAAGAAGGTATTTTGGTGCTGCCTGAGGATGCTGAAATTGGTATGCCAATTACGAAGCTGCTGGCGCTGGATGATCAGGTGCTGGATTTTGATCTGACACCCAATCGTTCGGATTGCCTGAGCATGCACGGAGCAGCATATGAAGTGAGTGCGATTCTGGGACGTGATATTTCTCTGGCTGATCCGGCTAAGGATCTGGTGGAAATTAGCGATGCAGCGGCAGATCATCTGTCTGTGAAGGTAGATACTCCTGAACTGTGTACGCACTACGCGGCCCGTTATATTACAGGTGTAAAAGTGGGGGCTTCCCCATTATGGATTCAAAACCGTCTGATGGCGGCAGGTGTTCGTCCGATCAACAACATCGTAGATATTACGAACTACGTCATGCTGGAATACGGTCAGCCGTTGCATGCTTTTGATGCGGATAAGCTGGAAAATGGAAATATTGAAGTTCGACTCGCTCGTGCAGGCGAAACATTGATTACACTTGATGATCAGGAGCGTAAGCTGGAGCCGCATATGCTGCTGATTACAGACGGTGTGAAACCAATAGCATTGGCAGGCGTGATGGGTGGAGCCAACTCCGAGGTTACGGATGCGACGGTCAGCATTGCGCTGGAATCTGCGAAGTTTGACGGCGGTACAGTTCGCAAAACGTCTCGTCAACTTGGACTGCGTTCAGAAGCAAGTCTGCGTTTTGAAAAAGAGGTTGATCCAGGCGCTGTTGTGCCTGCTGTGAATCGTGCAGCTGCGCTGATTCAGCGTTATGCAGGAGGCACTGTACACCAGGGCATCGTAGAATCTGCGTCTGCAAAAGCTGAAAACCGCATTATCAAGCTGTCGCTAGATAAAATAAACCGATATTTGGGAACCGAACTGTCGCTGCTTGAGGTGAAAACGATTTTCGGTAGACTTCATTTCGGATGTGGCGACGCAGAGCAAGGGGTACTGGAAGTTCAAGTTCCTACACGCCGTGGAGATATCACCATTGACGTGGACTTAATCGAAGAGGTTGCTCGTCTGTATGGTTACGACAATATCCCGACCACGCCGATTGAAGGTCCTACAACTCCGGGAGCTTTGACAGCATCACAATCATTGCGCCGCTCCCTGCGCAGATTGCTGGCTCATGGTGGCTGGCAGGAGACGATCAGCTACTCGTTTGTACATCCGCAAAGTACGGGGTTATTTAATGCCCTGACAGAAGGCAGCCATCCGGTACGTTTGGCTATGCCTATGAGCGAAGACCGTAGTGTTTTGCGTACGAGTATCATTCCGCAGATGCTGGATACAGCGGTGTATAACATGAACCGGAAGCAAGACAATCTGGCGATTTTCGAGATGGGAACAGTATTTTATACAGAGGAACAAACATTAACCCGCCAGCCGCAGGAAATTCAAGTGCTGAGTCTGTTGTTGACTGGGGTACGCCGTGAAAAACAATGGAATATTGGTGCTGAAAAGGTTGATTTCTTTGATATTAAAGGCGCGCTTGAAACGGTGTTTGACTATTTCGGATTGAGTGCCAGCATTCGTTATGTCGCTGACCAACCGCAAAGCTACCACCCGGGCCGTTCCGCTTCGGTATGGCTGGATGTGAATGGAAGCTCTCAACGGATCGGTACCCTTGGGCAGATTCATCCGGAGCTCCAACAATCTTATGGGCTGAACGATACGTATGTTGCAGAAATTGCGTTGCAACAGGTCATTGAACACGCAAACTCTCATATTCAGTTCAGAGAGCTGGCTCGCTTCCCATCCGTGGAACGTGACATTGCCCTCGTGGTCAATAAAGACGTTGAGGCAGGCGAACTGCTTCGTGTTATTCACGCTGCAGGCGGAGAGCTGTTGCAGGATGCACGAGTGTTTGATGTATTTACAGGCAGTAAGCTTGGTGAAGATAAGAAGAGCGTAGCTATCTCTCTGACCTATCGTCACTGGGAACATACGTTGACGGATGAAGAGATCAATGCGGCGCATACTCCTGTCGTTACGTCTCTGGAACAAACTTTTGGAGCGGAATTGAGAAAGTAGCAGGAAATGCGGGAAGCCGTATCGAATCTTAGTGACAGAGGTTCGATACGGCTTTTTGGCCTATCATCATAGAAGCTCTCTTACTCTGATAATTACCCGCTGCGGGGAAGCCGGACTAATAAGGTTGAACGCTTCACGGAAGGCGGGTTACCATAGTACCGGACACACCTTAGAATCAACATACAGTAGTATTGAAGGAGGGCATAATTGTGACTACACCAGATCGTACTCGCGTCACTGTAGAGATCTACGGTACTTCTTATAAACTCGTCGGCAGCAATACCGATTATATGAAGCAGGTTGCCAATTACGTGGATGAGCGTATGCACAGCATTTCTCAAGCTCATTCGCGTCTGGATATGCCCCGAATTGCCGTGCTGGCTGCGGTTCATATGGCAGAAGAAGCTGTACAAATCCAGGAAATTCAGAGTCATATGAACCGCTTAGCAGCGGAACGAGCAGAGCTCCGGGGAGATCTGGCGCAACTCCAGACAGCTCTAGGGGAACAACAGCAGAAAAATACAGATATGCATCAATCTCTTATTCAACTGAAGGAAGAAAAGGAAGCAACGCAGAAGAAGCTGATGGAAACCGAATCTGTATCAGCCAAGGAGATCGCCCAATTGAGGGCAAAGCTGGAACAGCAGGAGAAAAAAGCGGCTGAACTTGAAAATGGACAAAAACAAGCTAAACGTGAAATGGAGGAGTCCCGTCAAGAAGCTTCTCGCAAGCTGAAAGAGCAGCAGGAGGCGGCCAATGCGCGTATCCGGCAGATAGAAGAGCAGATGAAGAAGGAAGTATTTGAAGCGGCTAAACAGACTGAAGCCAAGCTGTCAGCTGCAGAGAAGACTCATCAGGAGCAAAAGCGCACAGAACTGGACAAGCTGCGATCTGCTTTGCAGCAAGAGCATAGCAAGAAGGTAAGCGAATGGCAAACTAAGTGCTCCGGACTGAATGAGCAGCTGGAGCAGGAACGTAAACAGGCTGAATTGGCGTTGAATGAAGAAAAGCTCCAGCATCAAGAAGCACAGAAACGAGCTGATGAAGCTGCACTGGAGCAGGAGATTCGGGTCGAGGAGCTTCAGGAACAATTAGAACAAGTACAGGCAGGCAGTACAGAGCTTTCTTCTCGTCTGGGAGAGGCTCAAGAGCAAGCAAGAGTACTGAAGGAACAACAGTCCGAGCTGGAGTCTGTGCTGGAAACACAGCGACAGGCTGCGATAGAGCGAGAGCAGGCAGATACGCTTGCACGTGAAGAATTGCAAAGTCGATATGATCAATTAGAAGCTGAAGCCAAGGCTAAGCAGCAGCAGACGGCTAAGCTGGAGGAAGAACAGCGGCGGATGCAGAAGCTGTTGGAGCAAGCTCACGTATCTTCTCGCAAGCTACAAAGTGAGCTGGCTACGCTAGCTGAAAGCGAGAAGTCATGGAAGAAGCTTGCAGAAGAACGACAGGTGGTAGTTGATGAACTGGAGCTCTCCCTGCTGGAAGCACGTGAGCAGAAGGAAGAAATACAAGTGCAATTACAGCACGCAGCGGCTGAGCTCGAAGCTATTAATGATAAATTTGCTTCACAACAGCAACGGCTAGTTCAACTCGAAGCGAGAATCAAGGAGCTTTCACCTGAGCTGATTCGCGTTCAGGATGAGCTTGAGAAAGCCAAAGTCCGAGAGCAAGAGGGAACTAAGGCGTATCAATCGCTTCAGGAGCAATATGGAAGCATGAAGAGCCGAGCTGGACAGCTGGAGCAAAATATCAAGCAGCTCCAGCAGGAAAATCGAGAACGGCGGAGTGAACTGGAACGTGCTGAGGAAGAATCCCTGGAATGGCAGCTTAAATACGATCAGTTGAAGGCTGAAGCGGAACGTTTGGAAGCTGAAGATGCTGCCCGTAAGGAAGAATTTGCTTCTTGGGAGCGGGAAATAGCGGTAACGGTTCAACAAAAGGAACAGCTTCAGGAGGAAATTCGTTTGGCTGTTGAAACTGCCAAAACGGCGAAGGCTGAACAGCAGTCCATAGAGCAGGAACGGATGGCCTTGCAGTCTGAGTTGGACGAAGTGGGTCAAAAATATGAAATGGCAGCGCATCAGCTTCGTCTGTTGCAAGTACAACAGGACGTAGATCGGGAAAATTCGGAGAAGATTTCTACGGAATTACGTCAATTACAGGAAGAATACACCAAGCTTCAAACTGAGTATAATGAATGGATTGAACTTATCGAACAGGATCAGTAGATACGGATTATACATGTAAGGCAATCCCCGGCTGCTCATTGCCGGGGATTGTTTGTTTATTGTATCCACTCAGAGGTGTAAATGACAAAAAGCTGTCCTTTGGCAGATGAATTCTGCTTCGGGACAGCTTTGCCAGAAGCGATTACTGAAATTAATTCCCGTTTTTCCGACCGGCTTCAAACGGTGTCGATACCGGAATGAACAGGTCGATAATCCCGATAACCAATGCAGCGAGCAATGCGCCCAGAACGGAAACACTGACATGAGCGACGACATATTGAGCGACCCAGATCACCAGAGCGCTCACAAGAAAACCTACGATACCGCGTCCAAATGGGGAGACGCGTCGACCAAACACCGCCTCGACGATATAGCCAATCAAGGCAATGACAATGGCTAGGATCAGCGCGCTCCAAAAGCCGCCTACACTAAATCCGGGAACGATCCAGCTTACGACCATCAGCACCAGAGCGGCAACGATGAAACGTACAATGTGCCCGAGAATGCTCACGGAATAACCTCCTTTGTTTTTTGAATCAGGGTTAGACAAAGGTTAGTGTGTGGCATGAAGAGCTTTCTTATGTGTAAAACAGAGTTGGCAAATAGCGTAAGTTTGCTGCTTTCGGTATAATATAGATATAAGTGAAAGGAGTAGTGAAGTTGGACTCTAAAATTTTCAAAACCCTTGAATATCAAAAAATTCTAAATAAACTAAGTCACTATGCCCAAACGGCAACGGGACAACAGACAGCCCTTCAGCTACAGCCCAGCGATGATTTGGAGCATATCAAGAAAATGCTGAAAGGTACGGATGAGGCCTATGCTGCTGATCGCCTCAAAGGAGTGCCTTCATTTAACGGAGTAGTGGATATCACTCCGGCGGTGAAGCGTGCCCGTATTGGTGGAACATTAAGCCCGCATGAGTTGCTTGGCATTCGGACAACGGTTCAGGCCGCACGCCGTATACAAGTATACGTGACAAGTTTGCATGAAGAAAATCCTGTCGAAACATTGCTGTATTGGAGTGAGCAGCTTTCGGAGCAGAGAAGTTTAGAAAACTCCATCAAAGGCTGTATTGACGAAAATGCAGAAGTGTTGGATTCTGCCAGCACAGAGCTTTCACAAATCCGTCGGGAGCTGCGCTCGGGAGAAGTGCGTATTCGTGAGAAGCTGGATTCCATGATTCGTTCCTCAACTGTATCCAAAATGCTTCAAGATCAGTTGATTACGATTCGTGGAGATCGGTTTGTGATCCCGGTTAAGGCCGAATACCGTTCTTATTTTGGCGGAATTGTTCATGATCAATCCGGGTCAGGTGCAACATTGTTTATCGAGCCTGAATCTATCGTAGCCATGAACAATAAGCTGAGGGAAACAAGGCTGAGAGAAGAGCGTGAAATTGAAGTCATTTTACAAAAGCTGACCGCACTTGTCGCAGAACAAGCGGATATGTTGCTGTATGATGTGGACGTTTTGGGCAATCTTGATTTTATTTTTGCAAAAGCGCGTCTCGCCCGTGAAATGAAGGCAACCTTGCCTTTAATGAATGACCGAGGGTACTTGAAGCTGAAAAAAGGCAGACATCCTCTAATTCCGTTGGAGCAGGTCGTTCCCATAGATGTGGAGCTGGGCAATTCATACACCTCCATTATCGTTACCGGACCGAACACAGGGGGGAAAACCGTTACCCTGAAAACCATTGGCCTGCTTAGTTTGATGGCGATGTCTGGACTGTTTGTACCTGTTGAGGATGAAAGCCAGCTGTGTGTATTTGATGCAATCTATGCTGATATTGGTGACGAGCAGAGCATTGAGCAAAACTTGAGTACATTTTCCAGTCACATGACCAATATCATTAGCATCCTGAAAAATATGACGCCCAAAAGTCTTGTATTGCTTGACGAAGTGGGGGCAGGAACGGACCCCGCGGAAGGTTCGGCTTTGGCTGTGTCCATTTTGGAGCATATACATGCCATGGGTTGCCGTATGGTTGCGACGACTCACTATAGTGAATTGAAGGCGTATGCCTACGAGCGTAAAGGAATTATTAATGCAAGCATGGAGTTTGATGTCGCTACCTTAAGCCCGACTTACCGCCTTCTGGTCGGTGTCCCCGGACGAAGTAACGCATTTGCCATTGCCGAGCGATTGGGATTGCCAGGGCGCATTTTAGACTATGCCCGTGGTGAGGTAACAGAAGAAGACCAGCGCGTTGAGCACATGATTGCGTCACTGGAGCAGAACCGTTTGACAGCTGAGCAAGAACGGGAAAAAGCGGAGCAGTTGCGTAAAGAAATGGAAGCATTGCGTAGCCGTCATCAGATGGAGCTGGATAAGCTGGAGTCCCAACGGGACCGTATGCTGGAAAAAGCTGAGGATGAAGCAAGAGTTCTCGTGGATAAGGCTCGTAGCGAAGCTGAGAAAATCATTACTGATTTGCGTAAATTGGCTCAGGAAGAAGGGGCTTCGGTTAAGGAGCACAAGCTGATTGCAGCTCGCAGAGAACTGGATGAGGCTGAACCGAAGCAACGCAAGAAAAGTACTGTCAAACGCCCGGCCGCTACGCGTACTCGTTCTATCATGGCTGGCGATGAAGTATCCGTTCACAGTCTGAATAAAAAAGGCCACGTGGTTGAACTGTCCGGTACCAAGGAAGCTGTGGTTCAATTGGGGATCATGAAGATGAAGGTCAGTCTGGATGATCTGGAACTACTGCAACCTGCCCAAACAACGACTCCAAGAGTTCAAAAACCAGTCACTGGCGTTAAACGGACACGGGATGATAACGTACGAAGTGAACTTGATCTTCGGGGGGCGAACGTGGAGGAAGCCTTGATGGAAGTGGATCGCTTCATGGATGAAGCGTTTCTGGCCAATCTGGGTCAGGTACACATTATTCATGGCAAAGGTACGGGTGTTCTGAGAACCGGTATTCAGGAGTACCTCCGCAAGCATAAACATGTGAAAAGCTACCGTATCGGTAATTACAATGAAGGCGGCACAGGCGTAACCGTTGCTGAATTGGAATAGCTATGGGGTGCCGGCTTTGCTCGGGAACGCTTGGTAGAACGGGAGGGACGAAGTGAAGATGGCGATTGATGAATTGCTGTCACATCCGTTGGGGATGATGCTGGGTTATTTCTCGGTGGCGGTGCTAGAGCTAATTGTATTTTTGTCGTGTTTTGAGCTGGTAACCCGCTATAAATGCTGGGAAGAGATCAAGCGCGGCAATGTTTCAGTAGCCATGGCTACGGGAGGGAAAATGTTCGGTATTTGCAACGTGCTCCGCTTTGCAATGGAAGCCAAATCCAGCGTGTACGATACGATGATTTGGTCGTTCGTTGGCTTTTTACTGCTACTTGCGGCGTACTTTCTTTTTGAGTTTCTGACACCGGTATTTTCTATCGATCAACAGATTAAAGAGGATAACCGTGCTGTCGGCTTGTTCTCCATGATTATTTCAATATCGTTATCTTATGTGATCGGTGCCAGTGTAACTTGACACATCCTGTATACTAGAGCTTGGTATACGCTTGGAACGGAAGGATGAGAAAGCTTGGAAATGACTATTTGTCCATGGTGTAACATGGAAATTATTTGGGATGAAGAATTGGGACCTGAGGAAGAGTGTCCCTATTGCCATAATGATCTGAAAGGGTACTCTGACATCACTGATGATGATGAAGATGAGTCTGTTTCTCCACCTGTTCATAGACATGCCGGTGAGCATGGACATGAAGAGACGAAACATGATCATGTGACTTCTGTAACCCCGGCGCCTCACGCTCATGGAAAAGAAGACCTGAAGGGTTATCGTACATTGAGTATTCAGCTCGGTGATGATGAAGAGCAGGATATTTTATATGAGGCAGAGGATGAAATCGTAGTTGAAAAACCGGTTGATGCACCGTTGTTGCAGGATAATGAGCTGCATAAGCTACCTGTTCTGCATACTTTGCAAAAATTTGAAGAAAGCGGTGCGGATCTGATGGCTTATGAACAAGGTGCTGAACAAATACTCGACAGACAAGATGAGGTTCTTGAATGTTCCCAATGTGGAGAGTACATGCTGCATGCGGGTTCGCAAACCGTAACCAGAGAAGGTTTTGAACCGTCGATGTCGCCAGCACTTGGCAAACCTGTTCTGGACTTGCCATTCGTCTTGAATGTTTATGTTTGTCCTAGCTGTTTTCATGTCCAGCACACATTGTCAGAGAATGACCGACTGCGGATGCTGGAGAAGCTCAGCGGTATTTCCAACAATTAAATAGCAATCCCCCGGATAGGCCCAAGCTTAATACGGGCATCTTAATCGAAGAAATCTTTGAACAAGCTGGCTTGAAATAAGCTGATTGGTGATTTTTCGGTTAGGGGGAACTGCATTGAAATCAAACCTGAACGGACAATCCATTCTGCTATTAAGCTTGAATGGATTGTTTGTGTTTGCAGCAGCATTGTCAGGCACATTTCTCAACGTATATTTATGGAAGAGCAGGCAGGATTACGCGATGATTGGCTGGTTTAATGTCAGCCAACAAATTGCGCTGGGAATTATGGTCTGGGTGGCTGGGAAATGGGTCAAGGAACATAACAAAATGAATGCCCTGCGCGTGGGGACAGCACTGTCCGGTCTGTTTTATTTAATCGTGTTATATACGGGACCGCAGGCTGTAAACTACATATGGCCGCTCGGAATGTTATTGGGTGCAGCATTAGGTTTATTCTGGCTGGCGTTTAATGTCATTTTTTTCGAAGTCACAGATCAGGCAAGTCGCGATCATTTTAACGGATGGGTCGGTCTGCTGGGTTCGTTTTCCGGTATCGTGGGTCCTTGGCTGTCTGGTTGGATTATTGCTCGTATGGAGGATGATGCGGGTTATCGAGTAATATTCAGTATTTCCTTAGCTTTTTATGTCGTAGGAGTGGTACTTAGTTTCTTTCTTCGTAAGCGTAAGCCGACAGGAAATTACAATTGGAAGGAGCCTAAGCAACGATTGTCACAAAAAGGGAGCATGTGGCGTCCCTTGTCGTTATCGCTTGTTACCCAGGGCATCCGTGAAGGGGTTTTTGCCTTCCTGATTACGCTGCTCGTGTATGTAGCTACTCAACAGGAATGGAAGCTGGCACAGTTTTCACTTATCACCTCGGCGGTTTCATTTTTCAGCTTTTGGGCTGTCGGAAAATGGCTCAAGCCACACTATCGCTCGGCTGGTATGCTGTTGGGTGCTGTATTGTTGGTGATTGCGCTGTTACCCTTATTATGGCGTATGGAGTATATCACGCTACTGATTATGGGGATCGGCACCGCTATATTCCTGCCCTTGTATTTAATTCCTATGATCTCAGCGAGTTTTGATTTAATGGGTACGAGTGAAGGAGATGCGAATCAGAGAGTGGAACTGGTTGTACTGCGTGAACTGTGCTTAATGGTAGGCCGGTTGACCGGGACACTCATTTTCTTGGGCGTCCTAAGTATCAGCAAGGCTCCTACAGCGATGATTTGGTTGTTGATTGGACTTGCATTAATGCCAGTGATCGGCTGGTTTTTTATGCGAAATGTGCTGAAGATGGAACAGAAGATAAAGCGAAGCAATTCTCATTCCCATGCACAACGCTGGCGCAAGCAAACGGAATAACAGGAAAATTCGATACAAAAAGAACCTCAGAATTCACTTATATAGGCGAAAGGAGGTTCTTTTTGTATTCATATGTTAAACCATTGGTTTTGTTGCTTCTGGCGAGGGTTTGGTCGTACGGGTCAGAGAATACAGCTCCATTTCAGGTCGGTGTGTGCCCGTCAGTTCATCAGCCAATAGCTGTGCGGCCATCATATTCGTAACCGTCCCATTTCCCCCGTAACCCTCCAAGAAATAGCAGTTTGGAAAACGCGGATGTGGACCAATATACGGCAAGCCGTCGTGAGAGGAGCCGAATACAGCCGCCCAAGCGTAGTCGATCTGAAATGGCACACTGGGAAAATGCTCCTGTAGTGCTTGCAGCAGCTTTTGTTGTTGGTGTAGTAGCCTGATTTCACGTTGGTTGGCGTCCAATACAGGTTCATCCAAACCACCAATAATGATACGTCCTTCCGGTGTGGAGCGCATATATAGATAAGGACGGGCCGTTTCCCAGATCAGACACTGCTCATGCCACAAGGGAGCATCTCCGATTGGATTGGTGGCGATAGCATAAGAGCTTTGCAGAACGGCTCCCTGATCGGTTTTAATCTCTTGTGTTTCATAACCTGTTGCAAAAACAACCTTTTTTGCTCGGATCATTCCACCGTTAGTATGACAAACGACCTCATTATCATGGAATTCAAAATGCTTGGCTTCCGTATGCTCATATAAGCGAACACCGAGACGGTTGGCAGATTGCAGCAGGCCCTGGGCAAACAAAAATGGATTAACCTCAGCATCTTCGTGTGTGTACAAGGCTGCCGGTTTTCGAAAAGGAAATCGGGCAGCAACCTGTTGCTCATCCCAGTACTCCACTGGAAATCCAAACCGGGTTAGCTGTTTGTACTCTTCCTGAAGCACCTGTACATCTTCTAGTGTACTTGCATAGTACAGGCTGCTTCGCCGAATAAAGGAAGGGTCTGTATCCAGTGTGGCAGCCAGCTTATCTAACTGATCTAGTGCATCCTTGCACATGCGGTAAAACAGTACACCGTTCGTTTCACCAAACGTATTGATGAAAGAGGTTAAGGTCTTGTCATTGCTGTATTGCAGCAGGCCAGTATTGGCCGAAGAGCTTCCAGTTACCAGTTTGCGTTTGTCAATAACCACGGTGTCTACCTGTCGTTCTCCCAATAACCGGGAGCAGATGGCCCCCCCCATCCCTCCCCCGATGATCAATACATCACAATTTAAATCCTCTGCCAAAGGCGGAAAATCCAGCGCCTGCTCCAATGTATTCGGCCAATATGTATTCCCGCTTATCAACTCCATATAAAATAGCACTCCTCATAGGCAATATGTAGTATTTCTTATGTGTACATAGTATTTCGCCAAACGGACAAGATAACCAGCGTGCAACAAAACTTTTAAGGAGGCACAGAGATTATGCAATCTACGAACATGCAACCCCTGTCAGGCAAAGAGCTGGAGTACATCGTGGACTCCATCTCCAATGAAGAACTACTACTCAAACAATGTGCGGCCACAGCGGCGTCTATTCAGCACCCAGCCATCCAACAAGCCTGTTTACAACTGGCAAGAACTCATGAGCACCACTTGAATCTGCTTTCTAATGCTCTTCAACAGCATCAGCAGCTTGCTCCAATGCAACCACAGCAGTAATTTGGATTTACCAATAAAGGAGGTTTGACAGAATGTATTCACAAAACAATATGTCATTTATGCCCGAAGAAGATTTGCTCTATACCATTCTTGCTGATATGAAACGTACAGTGCGCGAATACACAACGGCGACGACAGAATCCAATTGTCCGTCTGTGCGTCAGATGTTCACCGACCTTACGAATGATACATTGCGTCTGCAAGGTGATTTGTATCATCTGATGAGCCAAAATAATATGTACGCCACTCCAACTAAAGCACTGCGCATCGATTTGGACAAACAGATTCAAGAAGCTCGCAAGACCCAACAAGAATGCCAACAGTTCATTCAGCAAAAGTCGACATCCGCGGGAGTATATGGTCAATCTATGCACCAGCAAGGCCAGTCTACACATCAAAACAACCCTTATTATATGTAAACGGGATTTTCTGTTTTTGAAGCAGATTCCCATAACAGCCGTCCACCTGCCGGGTTTACCGGAGTGGACGGTTTTTCTTTGCAGGTTTAAAGTGCGTATTGTATGATGTATAGTAATCTCTTTCGATGGAGGCCTTATGTAGAATGACAGAGCTGAATGAATTGAAATTAAAAGTGCTGGAATTGTTAAAAGAAGATGCAAGAAGAACACCGACTTTATTGGCTACTATGCTGGGGGTTGACGAGCAGGATGTACGCATCTCAATGAAAGAGCTCGAAGACCAACACGTGATTGTCAAATATGCCGCTGTAGTTAATTGGGACAAAGTCGACGACGAAAAGGTTACCGCTTTGATCGAAGTGCAAATTACACCCGAGCGTGGAAGAGGCTTTGAAGGGATTGCAGAACGGATTTATTTGTATCCGCAAGTTAAATCGGTCTATCTCATGTCCGGAGCATACGATTTGCTGGTAGAGGTTGAAGGCCGCAATCTTCGTGAGGTCGCTAACTTTGTGTCGGAGAAACTGTCGCCTATTGATTCGGTCTTGTCTACCAAGACTAATTTTACGCTTAAAAAATACAAGCAGGACGGAATTATCTTTGAGGACCATCAGGAAGATAATCGTCTGATGATTTCGCCGTAAAGGAAGATCATGATGAATCTCAAAACAGAAGCATTTACCGACAGTAACAAAGCTATGAGTTCCTATTTGTCCCCGTTGGTGCGCGAGATCCCATCTTCGGGTATTCGTAAGTTTTTTGACTTGGTGGGTGGCAACAAGGATATTATTACCCTTGGTGTAGGCGAACCGGATTTTACAACCCCTTGGCATATGCGGGAAGCCTGTGTCTATTCATTAGAGCGAGGTTTTACCAGCTATACGTCTAATGCGGGAACGCCAGAACTGCGTGAAGCGATCAGTGATTATCTGAATGAGCAATTTGAAGTCCGTTATGATCCTAAAAATGAGATTATCGTGACCGTTGGGGGAAGCGAGGCGATTGATCTTGCTTTGCGTGCGTTAATTGTACCAGGCGACGAAATTCTCGTGCCCGAACCGTGCTACATTTCATATTCTCCAATCACTGCAATTGGAGGCGGGATTCCGGTAGGTATTGAAACCTTTGCTAAGGATGAATTCAAGCTGACGGCTGAGGCGCTGGAGGCAAAAATTACACCTAAATCCAAGGTGCTGATTTTATGCTATCCGAGCAATCCAACTGGGGCTACGATGACTTATGAAGATTGGCTTCCGATTGCCGAAGTCGTGGAAAAGCATGATTTGATCGTCATTTCTGATGAAATTTATGCTGAATTGAATTATGGAGAGAAGCACGTCAGTTTTGCGGCTATGCCTGGTATGATGGATCGTACAATTCTCGTCAGTGGTTTTTCCAAAGCCTTCGCCATGACAGGTTGGCGTATTGGATATACATGCGGACATCCCGATCTGATTGCCGCTATGCTCAAAATCCATCAGTACACCGTAATGTGTGCGCCTTCTATGGGGCAAGTTGCGGCACTGGAAGGGTTGCGGAATGGTTTGGGTGAGAAAGATCGTATGGTAGAAGCCTATAATCAGCGTCGCCGTCTGATGGTTGAAGGGTTTCGGGAAATCGGCCTGGAGTGCCATGAGCCAAGAGGGGCTTTTTACGTTTTCCCTAGTATTCAAAGCACGGGACTCAGCTCAGATGAATTTGCACAGCGTCTTTTGGCAGAGGCTAAAGTTGCGGCTGTACCAGGTAATGTGTTCGGTTTGGGAGGCGAAGGCTATCTTCGTTGCTCATACGCGACTTCTGTTGCTCAGCTGACGGAGGCACTGGATCGGATTGGTCATTTTGTAGAAAAAGTAAGAAAAGAAGGTTAAAATTATTTTTTTATGGGTAATTCATAAAAAATAGTCTTTTATTTCTAATTTCTATGCTATAATTTGAAAGCGATAGCAGGAAGTTCAATTTTTCAATTGTAGGAGGAATGCTCATGTCATATGTTGGATTTAATTCGTCTAGTTCAATAGGATACGACATTTCTCTGGAAGATGAAATTTTGTTCCTGCGCAATGAGATGATGCGGACGTTTCAGAAAGAGCAGTCCTTCACCTCTGATCTTGTCATCGAGATCAGTTGCAAGCTCGATTTGAAAATCAATGAATATATGAAGCTGTATGGTACGGAATGCAAGGTTTAACTGTGTGAAGTCAGCCAAATGTAAGAAGAAGGCCGTCGAGCCTTCTTTTTTTGCGTTCACAACTTATGATATATTAATGGCATGGAAGAGGGGGCGTACATATGAGAGCGGGGCTAAAAAGGCTATCGCCGTGGATCATCGGAATGCTGACACTTGTATTATTGGCTGGATGTGGGGGACGGGACAAGGACAGCTTCTCCATTTTTATTATGGATAAAGGGGATGCTTCAGTCATCCGTGAGGAGCTGGCACAAAAGCTTAAGGATAAGCTGGGCGAACAGGCTCCGACTATTGAGATTTCAGTCAGTCCGCTGTATAACCAGCAGAAGCTGGTTGTAGAATATGCGGCCGGGGAGCATGATCTGTTTCTTTTGCCGGAAGAGGACATGAAGCTGTATGGACAGAATGGTTCGAATCTGCCGTTAGATGATGCTTTTGACAAGAAGACGTATGCCCGGGGCGTGTTCGAGGGCGGCGTATTTAAGAAGAAGGGGCAGGAGGAAGAAGGAACAGATGTGAGCAAGGAAACTCATTTGTTCGGAATTCCGGTGGAGCAGATGAAGATGTTTAAGGAGCTAAAATATAACTCCAAAACATTATTTGCTACCGTTCCGCCTCGTACAAGCAATAAGGAAGAAGCCATCAAGGTGCTGAAAGCACTTACGGAATGATAAAGGGGATGAAATGGAATGGGAATCTATACTAGAACAGGTGATGAAGGACAAACTTCTGTGATCGGCGGTCGAGTGTCCAAAGATGATGATCGTGTGGAAGCGTACGGAACAATTGACGAGCTGAACAGCTTTGTAGGACAAGCCATCAGCTTTGCCGAAGGGGAAGAGTTTGCGGATATTCGGACTCAATTGGAAGAAATACAGCAGGAGCTGTTTGATTGTGGTTCGGATTTGGCATTTGTTAAAATCAGTGAAAGCAAATATAAGGTGAAGGACGAGCTGGCAGAGCGTCTGGAAGGTTGGATTGATGCATGTCAGGAGGAAAATCCGAAGGTGGAGCGTTTTATTATACCAGGTGGTAGCACATTATCCTCAACGCTTCATGTATGCCGTACGGTTTGCCGACGCGCAGAACGCCGTGCGGTTACACTAGGTAAACATACGGACATCAATCCGGCGGTACGTCGGTATTTAAACCGCCTTTCCGATTATTTCTTTGCCGTCGCTCGCACAGCGAATGTCCGTCAGGGCGTACCCGATGTCGAATATGTGCGCAGCAAAAAAGTGTTCCGCAAATAAGGAGGCAACCGGGAATTTGTGATGAGCTTGTACTATGAACCTATCGTATATACGATCCCTCCGGAGGAGGAGGGCATGCTGTTGAAGACTATTTTACAAAAACGTATGAACATTTCTCGAAAGTTAATATCCAAACTCAAGCTGACCGAGCAAGGTATTATGCTGAACGGGACGCGTGTGTACATCAGCGTAAAGGTGAAATCCGGGGATCGAGTAGAAATTCGCATGGAGCGCGAGCGTTCTGATGATATTTTACCTGAACCCATTCCTTTTGAGATATTGTTTGAGGATGAACATCTGTTAGTGGTGAATAAGGCGGCGGGCATGATTGTCCATCCGACTCATGGTCATTACACAGGAACACTGGCTAACGGGGTTGTGCATTATTGGCAGACCAAGGGGGAGCTGTTCCGGTTTCGTCCTGTTCATCGTCTTGATCAGGAGACGACGGGGGTGCTGGTCGTAGCCAAAAATCCATATGTACACCAGCATATTTCTGAACAGATGATTGCCGGAACGGTGGATAAGCGCTATACGGCTCTGGTGCATGGGCGCCCTGAGCTGCAGGAAGGTAAGGTAGACGGACCGATTGACCGCAACCCGGATGATCCGCATTTGCGTATGGTGACTCCGGATGGTTATCCTGCCCTTACGCTGTATAAGCTGGAGGAAGTGTGGAACGGGGGAAGCCGTATCGGACTAAAGTTGGAATCCGGGCGTACGCACCAAATTCGAGTGCATATGACTTATATCGGCTGCCCGTTGATCGGAGATAAAATGTACCGGATTACACCTGATGATGCTGCGCAACGTGAGCGATATGATCAGCTTGATGTCAAGATGCCTCGACAAGCCTTACATGCTTCAGAGCTGTCCTTGGAGCATCCTGTAACCGGGGAGCGGCTGACGTTCTATGCTCCTCTACCTGACGATATGGCTGAAATGCAGGAGCTTTTAAGAGAAAACCAAATGGAGGTTAAACTAGCGATGAGCCAACTGAAAGTATATCAGTATTCTAAATGCAGTACCTGCCGTAATGCAGTGAAATGGCTGCAAAACAAGGGGCATGAGACGGAACTGATTCCTATTTTTGAACAGCCGCCCGGCCCGGAGGAATTGGAAGAATTGATTCGCAAAAGCGGGCTGGAGCTGAAAAAGTTTTTCAATACTAGCGGTGAGGTGTACAAAGAGTTAAAGCTGAAAGATAAGCTGGGAGACATGAGCCGTGAAGAGCAAATTTCGCTTTTATCCTCAAATGGAAGATTAATCAAACGCCCGATTGTAACCGACGGTAACAAAGTAACGGTAGGGTTCAAAGAGGAAACATTTGAGGGCACATGGGGAGCTCAATAACGCCCAATTTACCCCCACGATATGTTATACTGTGGGGGTTAAATATTATGATGAATGGGAGCAATACAATCTGTGACACAACGCAATGAACAATCCGTAATGCTGGTTGACGGCATGGCCCTGCTATTTCGCGCTTATTATGCAACCGCCGCAAACGGTTATATCCGTCGTACAAAAGCTGGGGTGCCAACGAACGCCATATATGGTTTTATTCGATATTTTTGGGATGCAGTCCAAACGTTTAATCCTACACATGTTATTTGTTGCTGGGATATGGGCGGAACGACATTCCGTGGGGAACATTTTGCTGCGTATAAGGGAAATCGAGCCGACGCACCAGATGATTTGATTCCCCAATTTACATTGATTCGTGAAGTGACGGACAGCCTCGGCATTCCCAACATTGGAGCGGAAGGCTTTGAAGCCGATGATTGTATCGGTACGCTTGCACGCCATTATTCGCAAAATGAGGACATGGATGTAATGATTCTCTCGGGAGATCATGATTTACTTCAATTAGTGGATGATCGGACACGGGTCATTATTATGAAAAAGGGCCACGGCAATTATATGGTATACACCCCGGAGACCCTGCTGACTGAAAAAGGGCTTAAGCCACGCCAAGTGGTGGACCTTAAAGGCCTGATGGGGGATGCAAGCGATAATTATCCAGGAGTACGAGGTATTGGTGAGAAAACGGCACTCAAGCTGGTGCAGGAATACGACTCTATTGAGGGCATTCTGGAGAATCTGGATCAATTAACACCATCGGTCCGCAAAAAAATTGAGAGTGATTTGGATATGCTGCATCTTTCACGCAAACTCGCTGAAATTCACTGTGGTGTACCTGTAGCATGTGCTTTGGATAGTTGTCTGCTGACGTTGGATCACGTGCAAATTGTAGACAAGTTTGAGCAGCTTGAAATGAAAAGCTTGTGTACATTAATGGGTGTCGCAACCGGATCATAATGAAGCTATTAGGCTTGGTACGACAATTTAAATAAAGTAAGTTATATAGGGATGCTGAGGCTGGATGCGTCAGTGTCCTTATTTGTATACGTTATGTTAACGGAGTTATATCGTCTTGTGAAGGATTATATACAATTGCGATTAGGGGATTGACCTCAGGTACATTTCAGGTGAATATAGTGGAGAGAGAACCGGATTATCGAAAGGGGACAACAGCAACTATGACAGTATTGGGAGCAATTGAGGCAGGCGGTACCAAATTTGTATGTGGAATTGGCAACGAACGTGGAGAGGTACTGGAACGAGCGAGCTTTCCAACAACCACACCAGCAGAAACAATGGAGAATGTCATCGCATTTTTTGAAGGCAAGGGCATTGAAGCATTGGGCGTAGGTTCGTTCGGGCCGATTGATCCTATCGAAGGTAGTGATACATATGGTTATATTACAACAACGCCAAAGCCACATTGGGGAAATTACAATCTGATTGGTAAACTGAAAGAGCATTTTGATGTGCCTATGGGGTTTGATACGGATGTGAATGGAGCAGCACTTGGTGAGTCTATTTGGGGTGCCGCCAAAGGATTGGACAACTGTCTGTATATCACGATAGGTACAGGCATCGGGGCAGGTGCTTTGGTTGGTGGAAAGCTAATACATGGATTATCTCACCCGGAAATGGGGCATATTCTGGTACGTCGTCACCCAGAAGATACTTACGAGGGGACATGTCCTTATCACGGAGATTGTTTGGAGGGTCTGGCAGCAGGTCCTGCGCTCGAAAAAAGATGGAAGGTTAAAGGACATGAGCTTTCTGTCGATCACCCGGCCTGGGAAATGGAAGCGCACTATCTGGCACAGGCTTTAATGAGCTATGTATTAATCCTGTCCCCGCAAAAAATTATTATGGGCGGGGGAGTAATGAAGCAAGACCAATTGTTCCCGCTCATTCGTACCAAACTACAAGAACTTTTGAACGGATACGTGCAGCATTCGAGTCTGACAACAGATATTGAGCAATATATCGTATCTCCAGGATTGGGTGACAATGCTGGATTGTGTGGTGCTCTGGCATTGGCAAAGGAAAAGCTGAATCATTAGAATTTAGGGTTGACGGCACTCCAAGGTACGGTTATTATATAGGCAACAGTATAGTACGGCTCAAAAAGGGAAGCACCTTTCTTGCGAACACGCAGGATAGGTGCTTTTTTTTGCGTTTTTGTGTTGTGCGGGACTGTCTTTCAACGATATGAGGGAGGAAGAAATCATGGAGATTGTATTTTTAAATCGCTTGTCCAAACGGAATGAACAGGGCTATGAGGACTTTGCTCAGGTATGGATTGGGCAGCATGAAGGGGGATGGAGTGCAGGCTGGAGCACACACCATGTCCCGGATGAAAGTATAGACGACCTTTGGTATGAGGGCAGCTTGTGGCAGGAATTACTGCATGTATACCGTCATGAGCTGGCGCTCAAAATGGCTGAGGGCTACAGGCCCTTAATCCATGGCGTATTTCATGAGCAAGAAGGATCATCAGGGCGAGGACAGACGCTGCAAAAGCTGTATTGCTACAGTGATTTGTATCCACGTGATGAAGTGTATGAGCAATTGACGATGTGGAGACGGCAAAAAGCAGCAACGGAACGAAAAGCACCTTATTTTATCGCTACGAATCGACTGCTTCGGCTCATTAGCGTTTATCTTCCCCATACCGAAGAAGAACTGTTGGAGCTGCCTGGTATGGGTCAGGGTAAGGTGTCGCAATATGGGACGGAGCTATTGGCTATTACGACACAAAATGACCGCACCACGCCATTTCCGTTGAACTGGGTAACAGAGACGCTGGAAGAAGAAGTTTTTTTGTCATGGCTATACAAGCAAAAAGAGAACCAGTACAGGCAGGAGCTGAACAAATTCAGCTTAACTAGAACGATTATTGAAGGCATTTCGGACGGTCTTTCACTGGAGCATATCGGAATGAAGACAGGTTTGCATCGTAGAGAGATGATTGAAGCTGTGGAGCATTTGGATAGAGATGGTATTGATATGGAGAAGCTGATCCACAACGAATTGGTGAATGTATCTGAGGCGGAGCAGGCAGCTATCTGGTCTGCTTATGAAGAGTTGGGGGATACGTTGCTCAAGCCCGTCATGCTGAAAGTGTATGGGGAAGAAAAGGCAACCGAAACAGGACTGGATCAGATTTATGAGCGTCTGCGTCTGATCCGTATACGGTTTCGTCATCAGCAGGTACCCGACCGACATGTTGGATAATATAGAACTGGTTGGATAAAGCTAGGTATTAAAGTATATTCAGGGTCCAACATACTAAAAAGCAGCAGCCAGTTCCTCACAGGACACGGCTGCTGCTTTTTATGACCAAGCTTGAAAATAGAAAAAAGTATCCAATTCGATACTTTTTCCCCTTTTATTTTTAAACCCAGTCTTTCTTACGGAAAATACAGAACATACTGACGCCTAATGCCACCATAATACCAATGACGACAAAATAGCCATAACGTGTATGAAGCTCAGGCATATTATCGAAGTTCATCCCATATATTCCGGTAATGACCGTCAATGGCATAAATACGGTCGTAATTGCTGTAAACACACGCATAATTTCATTGGCACGGTTGGCGATACTGGATTGATAAGCTTCTCGAAGGTTACCCATCAAGTCGCGGTAAGTTTCGAAAGTCTCCGAAATTTTCACAGCATTTTCATAAATGTCGCTAAAATATTTTTGCAATTGATCGTCGATGAGCCGCAAATCCCGCTTGTTCAGGGTATTGATGACTTCTTTTTGCGGGCCCAACACTTTTTTCAGCCACAGAATCTCACTGCGTAAGCCGATGATTTCGTTCAAATGCGACTTTTTCGTATGCATTAGAATATCTTCTTCCAGCTTTTCAATGCGGACCTCAATCCGGTCACCAACCAGAAAATAGTTGTCAACAATTAAGTCGACCAACAGATACATAAAACGGTCAGGCTGGCTGACTTCTTGCTCCCACAGCATAGGCTTGAGGGTACGAAGCTCATTGATTTTCTGCTTGGTCACCGTAATGATAAAATGGCGGCCGAGAAAAATGTTCAAAGCTCGCAAAAATATTTCTTCATCATCAAAACGAATGCTATTTACAACGATAAAATAATGGCTTTCATAAATTTCAATCTTCGGACGCTGTTCTTCTTCACTCAAACAGTCTTCTACTGCAAGATCATGCATGGAAAATAAAGGCTGGAGCACTGCCAAATCATCGACATCGGCATCAATCCAATAAAAACCTTCTGCCGGTGCAGTAAGCGCCATTTCAATTTCTTCGACAGGGGTAAAAACCCCGTTGTTGACCAAACGGATTTTCATATACGTCACTCCTTATGCTCCGCCGTAACGGAAATACGTTTACCTTAAGCATAAGGAATGGACTCAGTTAGCCAGTTAGCCGGTGCGGGTAAGCGTGCACTCTCATCAAAAGCCGGAGGCTTTTGGAGCATGCAGAGCCTGGCGTCCCGTCTTTCGGCAAGCTGAAGTCATTCCTATGCTGTTGTTCAGGGATCGCCGCCTATTCGGACTCGGGTCGCCTTCCATTCCGGATTCACCTCTCAAATGTTCTTTTTTTAGATTGCCACAGTATCGCAGGAAACACTCAAGTCTGCACTACTGCTCCATATTTTTGCCTAATAGCACTTGTATAGTATAACGCTCGGCCTACGGCCTTTCAAGCGCAAAATCATGGGCAAAATCAACAGTAGTGGCAAGAGCTTCAGCGATAGGAGGGATATGATTTAACCTATGGAAAAGGTAGACAAAATGTGAATGCAGGTTACAAATTTGCAAGTCCCATCTTGACGAAGCCCAGCCGATGCATTAAAGTGAACAACAAGAACTTTGTGAACCCAAAATGAATATAGCGAAATCTTATCAAGAGCAGGTGGAGGGACTAGCCCGATGATACCCGGCAACCGGCGATTTTAATCGCACGGTGCTAATTCTTGCAGGACGCGCGCTTTGTACAAAGCGCGTTGCCCTGACAGATGAGAGAGGCGCATATGGATACAAATATGACCTTTCTCTAACCAGAGAAAGGTCTTTTTATTATATGCCCGGCATCTCAACAAGACGATTTTCGCAAAACTTACCGAACAAGGAGTGAGTTTACATGCCGATTAAAATCCCAGACACATTACCTGCTAAGGAAGTGCTGGAGGGCGAAAATATTTTCGTAATGGATGAAAGCTTGGCTTATCATCAGGATATTCGTCCGTTGCGTATCGCCATTTTGAATTTAATGCCTACAAAGGAAACGACGGAAACCCAACTGTTGCGTCTGGTCGGCAATACGCCGTTGCAAGTGGATGTCACGCTGGTGCACATGAAGTCTCATGTATCCAAAAATACATCGCAAGAATATTTGAACATGTTCTATAAAACGTTCGACGAGATCAAGAACAGTCGTTTTGACGGCATGGTCATTACAGGAGCCCCGGTTGAACAGCTTGAGTTTGAGGATGTGAACTACTGGGAGGAAATCCGGCAAATCTTTGAATGGACGAAAACGAATGTAACTTCGACCATGCATATCTGTTGGGCCTCACAGGCAGGCTTATACCATCATTTCGATGTCCCTAAATATGGGCTCGACTACAAATGCTTCGGTGTATTTCCACACACCGTGATAAAACCTAAAGTAAAATTGTTACGCGGCTTTGATGAACTGTTTTATGCCCCTCACTCCAGACATACGGAGGTTCGTCGGGAAGATATTGATCATATCGCCGAATTAGAAGTTTTATCCGAATCCGAGGAAGCTGGGGTGTACCTCGTAGCCACGCTTGACGGTAAACAAATTTTTGTAACTGGGCATTCTGAATATGACCCGCTTTCACTGAAATGGGAATACGACCGCGATGTAGCCAAAGGAATGGATATTGAAGTCCCCAAAAATTATTTTCCTAATGATGATCCTGAGCGCACCCCCCCCTCAATTTGGCGGGCGCACGCCAATTTATTATTCTCGAATTGGCTGAACTATTATGTATACCAAGAAACACCTTATGATATCGGGCCCCAGATTTAAAAAAGGAGCATGTAGTTTACCTTTGTAGAGTATCACCTTGCAGTAGCGCAGCAGTATAGTCTTTGACATCCATTTTTGCAGGATTGGTTATAGCACCCACTATGGAAGTTAACAGGAGGATTCATATGAGTGAGAAACAGTGGAAAATCGAAAGTAGATTGGCACAAATCGGTTCAGTAGAAGAGCCAGTAACCGGGGCTGTTAATTACCCGATTTACCAATCTACGGCGTTCCGCCATCCCCGTCTGGGTCAAAGCACAGGATTTGATTACATTCGGACGATCAATCCCACGCGAAAGGTACTGGAAGAGGCTTCTGCTGCACTTGAATCGGGTGATGCAGGCTTTGCATGCAGCTCAGGTATGGCGGCGCTGCAAACGGTATTTGCATTGTTTGGACAGGGAGATCATCTCATAGTATCGCTGGATCTGTATGGCGGGACGTATCGTTTGCTGGAGCGTATTTTGTCTAAATTTGGTGTGACAGCCAGTTATGTGGATACGAACGATCTTGAAGCGCTCGAACAGTCATGTCGACCGAATACCAAAGCTGTATTCATAGAAACGCCTACAAATCCGTTAATGATGATTACTGATATTCGAGCGGTGGCTAAATGGGCATCACAACATCAGTTGCTTACCATTGTAGATAATACGCTGCTAACGCCATATTTCCAGCGGCCATTGGAACTGGGCGCGGATATTGTGGTACATAGCGCAACCAAATATTTGGGCGGACACAACGATGTGCTGGCAGGGTTGATCGTAACCAAAGGCAAAGAGCTATCAGCTGAAATTGCATTCCTGCACAATTCCATAGGGGCAGTGCTTTCCCCAAGCGATTGCTACCAGTTAATGAAGGGCATGAAGACGTTAGCGCTGCGTATGGACCGGCACGAGCATAATGCAACAGTGCTGTCTAACTATTTACTGACGCATCCGGCTGTGGCGGAAGTATTTTATCCAGCTCTAGAAGGCCATCCAGGTCGTGAGATTCAAAATAAACAATCCAGCGGAAATACGGGTATCTTTTCCTTTAAAGTAAAGGATGCTCGTTATGTGGAACCTTTGCTTCGTCACATTAAGCTCATTGCGTTTGCGGAAAGTCTCGGCGGTGTGGAATCGTTAATGACCTATCCCGCTGTGCAGACACATGCGGACATACCAGCAGAAATTCGGGATGCAGTCGGGGTAGATGACAGGCTGTTGCGTTTCTCCGTAGGCATTGAGCATACAGACGACCTAATTGAAGATTTACGTTCGGCGTTGGAAGCGGCACGTCAAGAAGTAGAAGGAGGAGAGCTGCAATGATAGAGGATGCGAGGAGGATCGGGCAGGATCTGAACAAAGAGCGGAAGTTCGCTACCAAGCTGCTGCATTTTGGCTCTGAAATTGACAGCGTTACGGGGGCATCGAGCGTCCCGATCTATCAAGCTTCTACCTTCCACCATCACGATATTTTTAATCCTCCACAGCATGACTATAGCCGTTCAGGTAATCCGACACGACAAGCTTTGGAGGATTATATCGCTTTATTAGAAGGCGGGGCGTGCGGTTTTGCCTTTGCATCAGGTATGGCGGCCATCTCTACTACATTTATGCTCTTGTCTGCTGGAGATCATGTCATTGTTTCCGAGGACGTATATGGAGGAACATATCGACTGCTGACCTCCATTTTGAAACGGATGAATATCGAAACGACCTTCGTCGACATGACGGACCTCAACCTTGTGAAAGATGCGTTGCAGGAGAATACAAGGGCTGTATATATGGAAACTCCGTCCAATCCGACACTCAAAATTACCGATGTGGCAGGAATAACTTCTTGGGCACAGGACAACGGGCTTTTAACGTTATTGGATAATACTTTTATGACACCTTATTATCAACGTCCGATTGAGCAGGGAGTTGATATTGTATTGCACAGCGCGACCAAGTTTCTGGGCGGACACAGCGATGTGCTGGCAGGACTTGCGGTAGCACGTACCGAATCGTTGGGAAGACAAATCAAGCAGCTCCAAAATGGACTGGGTACCGTGTTGGCTCCGCAGGAGTCATGGTTGCTCATGCGCGGTATGAAGACACTGGAGGCTCGTATGGCTCACAGCGAAAAGAGCGCAGCGAAGCTTGCTAACTGGCTGAACGAGCGCAACGACATTGAGGCGGTATACTACCCGGGTCTGGAGAATCATCCAGGGCGTGAAGTTCATGAGTGCCAATCCAGCGGTTATGGTGCAGTGATATCTTTTGATGTGGGTTCTGGTGAGCGTGCAAAAGAAGTCCTCAGTCGCGTACGTATTCCAATTGTAGCGGTGAGTCTGGGAGCTGTGGAAAGCATCTTGTCGTATCCGGCGATGATGTCACATGCGGCTATGCCCCATAGTGTACGATTGGAGCGCGGGATTACGAACGGACTACTCCGTTTCTCCGTAGGTTTGGAGGATATTGACGACCTGATCAGTGATCTGGATGAGGCGCTGCGCTAGAGCGTTAGCACATCCGCAGCATCTTTGTCGTTTTCACGCTGAGAGCAAATATGTACAGTACTAAACAGCAAGTTTCCAGTATTTCAGGAGGCTTGCTGTTTTCTATAAAATAACATGAACGACAGTGTGAAAAAAGACACTTTTCAGTTCTGTTTTCTTATTTTTTGGCTATATGCAATGTTGAGATAAGCTTGGCAGTTGCCTGTTTTCCTAGGTGAAAAGCAGAAAGAAGCGGGAATAAGTATGGTTCCTTACCTAAAGATATGTTAGTATTATCATTAGGTTTTACTATGCTAAATAGCACAGACAACATACAAGGCTAGTCATGAACATACATTACGGCAGGGTTCGAACGCAGGTTTGTGAAAGCATTCTCGTTCATAAGTCCTGTCGTTCATTTCGTCGCCCTGTGACAGCGAAGGAGGATACACCATGAGTGTAATCGACCATATTTTAGATAAAGCCCTACGCGGCGAACGCCTGAATTTAGAGGATACCGTTGCTTTGTTCGAATCAGACGAGGTAGAAAAAATCGGTCATGCGGCGAATAAAGTCATGAATCGCATGCATCCCGATCCCGTTAAAACCTTCGTTATCGGACGAAATATTAACTATACAAACGTGTGTGACGTATACTGTCGCTTCTGCGCTTTTTATCGTAGACCAGGTTCTGATGAAGGTTATGTTTTGCCGGATGAGGTGATCTTTCAGAAGATCAAGGAAACGCAGGAAGTAGGTGGCACCGAAATTCTAATGCAAGGCGGTGTGAACCCGAATCTGCCGTTCAGTTATTATACCGATTTGCTGAAAGGTATCAAGGAGCGTTTTCCCGATATTACGATGCACTCCTTCTCGCCAGCTGAAATTCACAAAATGAAGGAGAAATCTGGTCTTTCTATGGAAGAAACAATCCGCGCCATTCATGAAGCTGGATTGGATTCGCTTCCGGGCGGAGGTGGAGAAATTTTGGATGACCGCACACGCCGCAAAATTAGCCGTCTCAAAGGCTCTTGGCGTGATTGGATGGATGTCATGCAAACGGCTCATAAGGTTGGGATGAACACGACTGCTACGATGGTTATTGGCTTTGGCGAGTTGATGGAGGAGCGTGCGCTGCATTTGTTGCGTGTTCGTGATGCTCAGGACGAATGCATTGAAAACAAATATAATTCTGAAGGATTTTTGGCCTTTATTCCTTGGACCTTCCAGCCAGACAATACCAACCTGAAGAAGGAACGTCAGACGCCGGAGGAATATCTGAAGACCGTTGCGATCAGTCGTCTTGTATTGGATAACATCAAGCATATTCAATCCTCATGGGTAACTATGGGACCTGAAATCGGTAAAAAATCGTTGTACTACGGTTGCGATGATTTTGGTAGCACCATGATTGAGGAAAACGTAGTTTCCGCTGCAGGCGCAACGTATAAGGTTAACATTGAATCCATTTTACAGTTGATCCGCGAGACGGGTCACATTCCGGCACAGCGTAATACCCGTTATGATATTATTCGTACTTTTGACAGTGCCAGCAGTATTGAACATGATTTTATCATGCAGAATTAATATCCGTTAATATAGTGTTCATTACAAAACGCCTATCTGTACTAATCGTTATACATAGATTAGTGCAGATAAGCGTTTTTTTGATGTGTTACTTTGCTATGCTTTCCATCGTTTCATATACATGATCTCAGCTTGCGGGTCTGCCATTTGAATGACTGCCTTAAAGCGCTGCAAATCCAACAGATGAACGCTGTAAACGATGACCATTTGTTCTTTTTTATCCTCAGATTCGCTTTTGATCTTGCCCTCTATCTGGGCAGAGCCTACAACAGGCGTGCTGTGTATACGCAGCCTGCGATATATGGCATCCTCGACGGTTGGCTGCTTCTTGCTGACAACACAAACCATACGCGTCAGACCGGTAAACATCAGCCGGGTCGTTTCGTAGGCGGCGAGGCAGGATAAGGCTGAATATAGAGCTGGCTCCCATCCTAGCACAAAGCCAGCTGTAATGAGCAGCAGACCATTACACAGCATAACAATCTGTATTAACGGAATCTTGCGGTGTGTTAGCAACAATGTGGATGGACGGCCATCGCCTGATTCGTTAAGTCCTAGTGAATCGAGCAGACCACCGTGACGAGCTGCCAGCCCTGCGCCAAGCCCGATACAGATTCCGCCGCCCAAAGCACATACGACCGGATGGCCGCTCACTGCCGGAAAAGGCGAAAGAATGATGGCTGAGCCTGAAAAGGCGAACAAGCCGGGTAGTGCACGGAGCAGCATGGGTTTGTGAGTAGACAGAGAATACAGCAGCATGAGTGGTAAATTCAAAACGAATAGCAGTAACCCAAAATGCTCTTGTGTATAAAGCGACATGAGTCTGGAGATCCCCGTGACGCCTCCAGCGATCATATCATGCGGATGCAAAAACAATTCTAGACCGACGGATGCCGTAATCCCGCCAATCACCGTATAAAAGACAGGGAACCTGCTCGCATCTTCTGAAGCGGGCTTCACAAGCCGCCTCATAGAGTTTCGGCATGTTTAATAGCGTGCGGCATAGCCTTCCCTCCTATGGATTGTCGTATCCAGCTTTACAGTTACGCCGAGTTACTTTCTTCTTTTCGTAGGCGGGGGTCCTTGAACTTGAATATTTTGTTTAACATATTAAAAATAGGTTTTGACTGCTTTGTGAGAAGTGGTCCAAGAATGGCCAGTATGAGTACATAGATGGCTGCAAAGGGTTGAACAATATCAAGTAAACCACCTTCCTTACCCAAGTTGGCCATGATAATCGAAAATTCACCCCGTGCCACAATGGTCAGGCCGATATTTGCTGACGCTTTGGGAGATAAGGAGGCCGTACGCCCAGCCAGCATTCCTGCCCAAATGTTACCAAACAACGTGAGGACAACTGCTGCCAGCGCAAGCCATATCGCGTTTCCTCCTAGGGACAGTGGATCAATGGATAGTCCAAAGCTGAAAAAGAACAGGGCACCGAAGAAATCGCGGAAAGGAACAATTAAATGCTCGATTCGTTTGGCATGTTCTGTTTCGGCTAGTACCAGACCGACCAACAGGGCGCCGATAGCTTCCGCCACATGAATCGTTTCCGAAAAACCTGCCACCAGAAACAGGGAGCCGAAAACAACAAGTCCGAATACCTCATTGGAGCGAATACGAAGAATCCGATTTAACAGAGGGACGGCCTTACGGCCGATAATAATGACTGCAAGCATAAAGCCAAGCGCGATTAACGCTGATAGCAGCACACCCCCGAGCGAGGATGAATCGCTAAGAACCAATCCGGAGAGGATGGAGATGTATACGGCGAGGAAAACATCCTCGAACATAATAATGCCCAAAATCATTTCAGTTTCAGCATTGGCAGTCCGCTTGAGATCTACCAGCACCTTCGCAGCAATAGCACTGGATGATATGGTTGTAATTCCGGCGATAACCAGCGTTTCTGCTACAGGAAAGCCGCTCAGGAAGCCAAGAGCCAGCCCCAGTGTGAAATTGATGCCAATATAAATGGTGCCACCCACGGCAATGGAGCGGCCTGATTTAATTAACCGACCTACTGAAAACTCCAGACCCAAGTAAAAGAGAAGAAACAGCACTCCGATTCTTCCCATAAAATCAATAAAAGGGGCGCTTTCGATAAAGCGAAAATCAAAATGCCATAGCTCCATCGCATGCGGTCCAACTGCCATTCCGATCAGGATATAAAAAGGGATGACCGAGAAGCGCAGTTTGGAGGAAATAAGTCCGGCTGCAGCGATGAGAGCAATTGCCAATCCAACCTCAAATACCAGATGATCCATCCAATCACCCGCTTCCGTTCATAAGGATTTGTTTAAAGCGTTTTTGCTGATCGCGTTCCCCAACAACAACTACAGTGGCATCATCGTTAATAATCACTTCAGGACCAGGATTTACATATTTCTTTCCCTTTTTCTCCACAATGGCAATAACAGTGGCTCCCGAATTTTGCCTAATATCCAGCTCACCGATGGATTTGCCAACACTTGCATAGTGAGATTCCACTCTATACCATTCGATAATAAAATCGTCAAACGTCATTTCTACACTTTCAAGCTGTTTGGGCTTATATGTCATACCCCCGATGATGGAGGCTACCAATCGCGCTTCCTGATCATTCAGGGTTGTCGTAGAAATACTTTGTTCCAAATCCTCGTAATCAAAGTGATACAACTCACGCCTGCCATCATCATGAATAATAATGACAATTCGGTCGCCACTCTCTGCATCTATTCGATACTTAATCCCGATTCCTGGCAAAATAGACTCTCGAATATCCATTTGTAAAGCCTCCTGTACGATACGTTATTTAAATGAATGGTATGGGAAATAAATCACATGCTTTGGGAGTGACATGGAAACTTTCTTTTTGTATTAAATTTTATAAATTAACATAGAAAACCTGATAAATATACTTAACGTATTACACTTATTGGGAACGGTTAACAAATAGACATGCAAATGTGGTGATGTGCATGCTTAAGGGAGGTTAAGCCACATAACTAGAGGTAAATTTGATGGGGAACAAGTACAATTGCTTCTTTAGTTTGCAAATGACAGGAATAAAAGGCAGACGTAGTTTAGGGATGCTCAATAGCAGCACAAACGCTATCAAAATGACAAAGGGAAGTGATTTGGCCGCAGCGATCACCAGATGAAGTAAAGGGGAGGATTTGCGTATAGCTGGTTTGGGATGGTGCTCCAGACCGTGAGAATCTGTTTCTAACGAGGAAACATCAGCATGAGACAGGAGAGAAGATCCCGCAGTAAACTGAAGGGATTGAGTAGTGTCTTCTGCATGAAACGTCACAGGAAGGGACAAAATCTGAACGAGGCTCAATATGACGATCATGAATGTACGCAGCATGTTCAGCATCGTTGACATCTTATCTCCTCCCTCTTGTGAAAAATTCATATTAATTTAACCTTAACATACCCCACCCTAAATATTCAAACGTCTTTCGTTTTTTTCCTATACCACAGTCATTGTTTATAACACGCCAACCGGCTTTTTGAAACCTGATCATCCTCTTTTGACTATGTCTTTCTGTTTCCAGTCGTTCACTTCGTATAACCCTTCAGAGGCCGCCATATACTGAAAGCAGTGATCGAAAGGAGTGAGCCAATGGAACTGTTTACAGTGTGGACCAATACAGACGGAGATCAGGAAACCGACCGGTTTTACGAAGTGGTCAAAAGTAGAACAAAGGGGCTACATATGTCACGGCGCGGATTTCGATTCACTTTCAGACAGCTGGACAACAAAGTGGCATGGACCTGCAAGGGCACAGAAAGCAATTCGGCGTTTGAAAGCTTTCTCCCCTGTGTATACAGCATCATGTCTTCGGCAATAGCGGATTATATTATCGAGGTCAAGGAGTGGGGGCTGCTTAATCTCATTCTCACCAAAGCCTGTTCGCTGCTGGAGAAAGAGGATACAGAGCAAATTCGCAATATGATTCGTTCACTGTTAAACGATGATGGCCCGAGAGGTCGTTTGAAGCGTCATGGTAAGCTGACCACTCTCCTGGAGAAGGATTTCAAGGAGCTTCGTGTGATCAATTTGGAAGGACTGATTCAATTTAGGCTCCATGCGTATAAAAAAGAGCTTGAAGAAATCGTCGACTATGCCATGGAAGAATTCTGGGCAGATCGGCAATACGAAGAATTTATGGGGCTGCTTAAATATTTTGTTTTTTTTCAGGAAAGCAAAGTTCCGCTCGTACACGTACTTCACCAAGGCGGACATAATTTTACGATTCTTGATAGTGCCATGGTGCCGATACCGACTCCCGATGCAGATGACATCATTGTCGAGATGCCAGGCATCGAACTGGAAATGGAGGTCGAGGATCGAATCGTGAGCACCCTTATTTCGATTTCTCCTGCTTCCATTATATTGCATACAGACGATGAGCACACCCCCATAGTGCGGACACTCCTGCATATTTTTGAAGATAAAGTGAAGCTGAGCAGATTTTATCCAGGTCAGGATGTTCAAAAATAATAATCTGTTCGTATAAACCAATGGATTTCTGGAAAGCCTTTGCCTCAAGGGGAGGTTTTTTATGAGATCCATGTTGGTATGGAAACGGATTTTGGGAACCGTGTTAATCGCAACCTGTCTGGTATTGCCCGGCAATGAAGTTTACGGTCACAAAGAACCGGTCCAGCATAAGAAATGGCAGTCCACACCTGTTTTAGCTCCACGCGAAGAGCAGGTTATTACGACCATGACGGTCACAGCAACAGGATATACAGCAGGCTATGAATCGACTGGCAAACGGCCAAGTCATCCCGGTTACGGTATTACGTATTCCGGTGTAAAAGTGCGTCGTGACAAGAACACGCTGTCTACGATTGCGGCTGATCCCAAAACGTTTCCTTTGGGAAGCATATTGTACATTCCTGGTTATGGATACGGGATTGTAGCAGATACAGGTTCTGCGATTAAGGGTAATAAAATTGATTTGTATTTTAAAACAACCCGGCAGGTGTATTCTGAATGGGGCAAGAAAGATGTGGATGTTCAAATTATAAAAAAAGGGAACGGAAAATGTACGGAAAAGATGGTGAAATCGCTCCAAAAGGCGATAGAAACGCATAAAACCATTCCGACCGCGACACTGGATGCTTCCATATAATCCTTGAATATTGTTTTTTCCAACATCACATACTATGTTGCGGGATGAGTTTATCCCACAAAACATACTGGGAGGTTGAGAATTATGCCAAATCAAGGCGGAAGTTCTTTCACGAACAAAGGCTTCAATGCGAGCACAGGAAATCAGTTCAAAGCGGAATTTGCACAAGACAATACGGTAGGTGTTGTTTCACAAAAGGTAAAGCAGTCTGAACAAAATAAAATTCAAGACAACTTCCAGACACCAAATGAGAAGTATGATGAAGAATTTGCAACAGATCAAGGCGGTACAGGTGCAGTAGCACAAAAAGTTCAAAACTCTAGTCGCAACAAAATTCAAAACAATGCTCAAACACCGAACGAAAAGTTCGACGAAAACTTTAACACGAAATAAAAAAGCATATATAATCGATAATGCTCCGGATTATATCCGGGGCATTTCGTTTTGAGTAAAAGTGGTTAGGTACAAATAGGTCTAAGGTTTTATCTCCTTTTTAATTGTTTTTAAGGTGGAATTAAGGTTTAAAGTGCAAAATAAAGTCAGTTAAACAACACCACCTTGAAGCATAGGGTTTGGGAGGAGATATACAATGGACGAATTTAAAAATAATAACTCCGGACGCCGGAACGACAACGATCAGGTTGATACCGATAACGTAACTCGGCAAAACGATTCGAACGGTTCCTCATATTATTATTCTTACGGCCCTTTTTCTTCAGTTCAATCGGACGGACAACGTAAGGAAGGGCAGTCGGTGGAAAAAGATGTTGAGATCACGCCACCGCAGGCAGTAAGACCCCTTCCTCCCTCATACCATCGTGCTATGCCTGAGCAACAGGATGGTTCGGGCCGAAATGGCGGCAACTGGCAATTTAAACCGAATAAGCCCAAGTCGCAGGTGAAAACAATTTTCTTATCTTTTTTGGCCGGGATGCTGGTCATTACGGTATTGATGTATACAGCTGACCGAACAAATATGTTCACACCCGAGACGGCGTTGACTTCGGCGGCAGCTGAAAGCGGAGAAACGACTAATTCGGGAACAACCAGCTCGACTCCAAGCGCAGTTCCGGCTGTGATGCCTTCAGGTACCGCTGATGTTCAATCTGTTGTGGCTAAGGCTGGACCGGCAGTCGTCAAAATCGAAACGCTTGCCAAACAAACCAGTGGCAGCAGCGGCAGACAAAGTAGCCCTTATTACAATGACCCGCTGTATCAATACTTTTTCGGTAATCAGTATGGTGACAGTGGCAGCAGCGGTAACAGTAATGAAAATGAAGGTAGCAACAGCGGACAGCTGACTCCGCTTGGTATTGGTTCCGGTTTTATTTTTGATAAATCGGGTTACGTCCTAACCAATAACCATGTTGTTGAAGGCGCGAGTGTGGTTCAGGTTACAGTAGAGGGAACTAATAAGCCTTACGAAGCCAAAGTCTTGGGCAAAAATGCTGATCTTGATTTGGCGGTACTTAAAATTGAAGGCAAAAATAACTTTCCGACAGTAACTTTGGGTGACTCGGATAACGCTAAAGTCGGCGAGTGGATGGTCGCAATTGGCAACCCTGAAGGCTTTGAGCATTCGGTAACAGCCGGGGTGCTAAGTGCGAAAGAACGTACGATCACCATTAATAGTGAATCAACTGGAAAACCGACGCAATACAAGCATCTCATTCAGACGGATGCGTCCATTAACCCTGGTAACTCTGGTGGACCGCTGTTAAATCTGCAAGGGCAAGTTATCGGTATGAACGTAGCTGTTAGTGCAGACGCACAGGGAATCGGGTTTGCGATCCCGTCCAATACGATTTTGGAAGTCGTCGATAAGCTGAAAAATAACCAGCCTATCCCTAAAGAACCTGTACCTTTCATTGGTGCAAGTCTGTTAAATTTGAGTCCTGAAGTAGCCAAAGAACTGGGAACAACCCTGACCGAAGGCTCGGTTGTGCGGGATATTATATACAAATCACCAGCTTATCAGGCTGATCTGCGTCCTTACGATGTGATTATCGGAGCCAATGGCACGCCTTATAGCACATCACAAGAGCTGATCCAGTTCATTCAAAAACAAAAAGTGGGTACAGCACTGACGCTTAACATCGAACGAGCTGGGCAGAAAAAAGATGTTCAACTGAAAATAGGCAATAAAAATGACTTTAGCTCGACGCTCCAGCAATAAGATGATAACTTTACAAAAATGAACATGTGCACGCAAGAAACGGAAGGAAGATCCCTTCCGTTTCTTGCTGTATGAAGTAGCAAGATGCTACGCGCGTGTACTCCTGCTACAATAGAGGGAAAAGAAGAGATAAAGGAGTTCGATCGTGTATGCGTTCTACTATTTTGATCATTGATGACGATGAAAAAATTGTTTCCATGCTGCGCAGAGGACTGGCATTTGAAGGCTATGAAGTGCTGACAGCCGCCAATGGAGCAGAGGGATTAAATAAAATGCTGACAGCTGAGCCTGATGTAGTCGTGCTGGATGTAATGATGCCGCAAGTCGATGGTTTTGAGGTATGCCGTCGCATGCGGGAGGGGGGGAGCACGGTACCTGTCCTAATGCTTACAGCCAAGGATGAGGTTGAGAATCGGGTTAAAGGCTTGGATCTAGGGGCCGATGATTATCTCGTCAAGCCGTTTGCTCTGGAGGAGTTGCTGGCACGAGTGCGAGCGCTTTTGCGGCGTAAAACCGAACAACAGGGCAATAACGGAAATAGACTTACCTTCGAGGATTTACAACTGGATAACGAATCCCGTGAAGTGGTTCGTGGCGGCAAACGCTTGGAACTGACGGCCAAAGAATTTGAACTGCTCCATTTGTTCATGCAAAACCCGAAGCGTGTTCTGTCGCGTGATCTGATTATGGACAAAATTTGGGGCTATGACTATAGCGGAGAATCGAATGTGCTCGAAGTATATATTGCCATGCTACGACAAAAAACGGAGCAGGATGGCGGTAAACGTCTCATTCGTACAATTCGGGGAGCTGGCTACATTTTAAGAGGTGATGTGTAATATGTCTATTCGGTGGCGGCTGACAGCTTGGTATTCGAGCATCTTGGCTATAGTGCTTGTCATTTTTGGTCTGGCTATTTACGGACTGGTTTATTATTACACATACAATGAAGTAAAAAGTCAGCTTACGACTCAGGCGCCACGGATTAACAAGCAGCTACTGCTTACAATTAAAGGGGGATTATTTGAAGTCCCCAATCTGGATTTGGGTTTAGTGCAAGAACGTGGAATTGATGATTCACAGCTATATGTACAAATTTACAATTATACATCAGGTGTTACCAAAACCACCCAAAACATGAAAGACCTCAATATCACCTTCCCTGTTCCATCTACAGCGACAGGAGCAGTTCAAAATGAGGGAATCCGGCGTGTGAACGTAAATGGGGATACCTTTATGATTTACCAACAGCCCATTAAGTCCGAGGAGTTGGGCTTGGTAGTCGGGTTGCTACAGGTAGGACAATTCACGGGCTCTCAGGATCGACTCATGAACAGGTTGCAAAATGTGCTTGTATATGGTTCGTTGTTTGCATTACTTGCTGCTGCGACTTCAGGTCTCTTTCTGGCTCGCAAGTCTATGAAGCCGCTGGTCAAGGTAATTGAGGGGGCAAATCAGATTCAATCCAGTAATGATTTGAGTGTTCGGATTGAATATGACGGACCACCAGATGAAATTGGACAATTAATCGGGACAGTTAACAACATGCTGGGGCGTACAGAGGTGTTTTACAAGGAGTTGGAAGATGCGTACGGTGCACAGCGCCGTTTTGTGGCTGATGCTTCCCATGAGCTTCGTACGCCGCTAACGACGATCCGTGGCAACGTTGATTTTTTGCTCAAAATGTGGACTACCGAACCAGGAGAGCGACCGAATATGGATGAAGAGATGATTCGTGAGCTTTCTATGGAGGCATTAAATGACATGGCAGATGAAGGCAAACGGATGAGTCGTTTGGTGAGTGATATGTTGTCACTTGCGAGAGCAGACACAGGGAAAACGTTCGATAAGACTCCCGTTGCGCTGGAACCCCTTGTAAGTGAGGTTGCCCGTCGTGCTCAGTTTTTAGAGCGAACGGCCGAATGGAATGTGGGAGATTTTTCGTTGCTGAATGGTATTTATATGGATGGGAGCAAGGATTATTTACAGCAAATGCTATTCATTTTCATTGATAATGCATTCAAATACACACCTGAAGGTACAGTCCGATTTGATGCCATTGTTTATCAAGGACAGGTAGGGCTACGGATCAGTGATACGGGCATTGGAATGGACAAGAGTGAGGTTCCCTTTATTTTTGACCGCTTTTACCGGGCAGATGAGTCGCGCGGGGTGACAGAGGGAATTGGGTTGGGGCTGTCTATTGCCAAGTGGATTATTGATGAACATCACGGGTCTGTGGAAGTGGTTACGCGTCAAGGAGAAGGAACGACATTTGTCATCTGGCTTCCGGTCAGCTTTTCCGCGCCTTTGGAATAGGCTATAATAGGAAGGCAACTACATCATAGAATTGGCCGGTAAAGGCTTGGATGCCCACAGCTACCGAGTTATCGGAGCTGTATACTGTGTCGAAGAAAGCGGGGGCTCATTTTGGAAGTACTCAGAATTTCGCCCCGGGGTTACTGCTACGGCGTAGTCGATGCCATGGTATTGGCTCGTCAGGCAGCCAGAAATCTGGACTTACCCCGGCCTATTTATATATTGGGCATGATCGTGCATAACAGTCATGTCACGAATTCCTTTGAAGACGAAGGGATTATTACACTGGACGGCCCGAACCGTATGGAGATTTTAAGCCAGGTAGAGAGCGGCACTGTTATCTTTACTGCTCATGGCGTATCACCAGAGGTACGCAAGTTGGCACGAGACAAGGGGCTGACTACGGTAGACGCGACTTGCCCTGACGTCACAAAAACGCATGATCTGATTCGGGAGAAGTCTGCCGAAGGCTACCAGATTGTTTATATTGGCAAAAAGAATCATCCAGAGCCGGAGGGAGCTATCGGTATTGCTCCTAACCATGTTCATCTGATTGAAAAGGAAGAAGAGATCGACAGTCTTACGTTGCCAGCTGGCAAAATCCTTATCACGAATCAGACGACCATGAGCCAATGGGACATCAAGCACATTATGAAGAAGCTGCTGGAGAAGTTCCCGGGTGCTGAGATACACAATGAAATCTGTTTGGCGACGCAGGTACGTCAGGAAGCGGTAGCTGAGCAGGCTGGACAGGCGGATCTGGTGATCGTTGTCGGTGATCCGCGCAGTAACAATTCAAACCGATTAGCTCAGGTTTCGGAGGAAATTGCTGGTACAACAGCTTATCGTATTTCTGATGTAAGCGAGCTGAAGAGGGAGTGGCTTGAAGGCGTAGCCAAAGTAGCTGTGACTTCTGGGGCTTCAACGCCGACACTGATTACCAAAGAGGTTATTACGTATTTGGAGCAGTATGATGCGGCTAACCCGGATACGTGGGAGATTCAGCGAACCATAGATATGAAAAAACTGCTGCCTCCTGTACGAGAGAAGTCAAAAACAACGAAATAGTATGTGATTGATTACAGCCGTTATTCGGATACAACCATCCGGATAGCGGCTTTTCAATCGTTTAAATTTATAGATATTATCCGGTAGCTTCACTAGGTTTGAATATTGAATAATTCGGGATAATTAAACCTTGACGAGTATAGCTAAAACAGGTATAGTTGCTTTAACGAATAAAAGCTTAAAAGCGAACAAGCGTCTAAGTGTCATAATATCAATCTATTACTGGTTAATAAAATATGTTTCATAGAGAGGAAGAAAAAAATGATCGTTATCGCTGGTGTTCAAACACCTGAAGAGCATATTCAAGCTATTGTTGAAGTTATTGAGAAAGAAGGATTGCAGGCTCATGTATCAAGGGGATCGGATCGCACGATCATCGGATTGATCGGTAGCGTAGAGCCCAAGCTGGCTGAACATCTGCGTCAAATGAAAGGCGTAGAAAATGTGGTTAAAATATCGAAGTCCTACAAATTGGCCAGCCGTGATTTTCATCCGGAAAATACGGTGATCTCCATTAAAGGTGTAAATATCGGTGGGGGCGAACTTGTCATTATGGGTGGACCATGTGCCGTTGAGTCTGCTGCACAGATAGATGAAATTGCCGGATTGGTCAAAGCAGCAGGTGCGCAAGTTCTCCGTGGAGGTGCCTTTAAGCCGCGTACAGGGCCTTACAGCTTCCAGGGAACTGGTGTAGAAGGACTGATCATGATGGCTGAAGCCGGCCAAAAGCACGACCTCTTGACCATCACAGAGGTCATGACACCTGAATACGTAGACATTTGTGCGGAATATGCCGATATCCTGCAAGTAGGTACACGTAATATGCAAAACTTTGATCTGCTGCGCAAGTTGGGAACTTGCGGCAAGCCAGTGTTGCTCAAACGCGGTTTTAGCTCGACTTATGACGAGTTTTTGAATGCTGCCGAGTACATCCTGGCAGGTGGCAATCCGAATGTTATGCTGTGTGAGCGCGGTATCCGCACATTTGAAACCTACACCAGAAATACACTCGATTTGTCCGCGATCCCTGTGTTGCAACAATTGAGCCATTTGCCAGTTATTTCTGATCCTAGCCATGGCACGGGTAGACGTGAATTGGTTGTTCCTATGACGAAGGCTTCGGTTGCTGCCGGAGCGGACGGACTAATTATTGAAATGCATACAGATCCCGACAACTCGATGACGGGTGATGGTGTGCAATCCCTGTTCCCGGATCAATTTTCAGATTTACTAAAAGATTTGGAAATATTGGCTCCTGCTGTGGGGAAAACATTTCACACGCCTAGTACCATTGCCTAAAACCAATGTTTAACATTAATGCATAAAAGTTTTGCTGCAACGCAGTAATGAGATTTAAATTGCCTAAAAGCCCGATGTTTCGGGCTTTTTGTGCTATCCAAATGTTATCAAGGGCGTAAGCATATCTAACATTAGTTTAAAAAATACCTTACATAGCTATTGACCCGTGTCATGTTTGAGATTTATAATGACGACAGAAAAAAACATTCGATCATGAACATTTCAGGGTTGTATAAGACTTAATGTTCGGAAAAATTGGGAGGAAGAAGACATGTCCGTTGAAAACGTATTGAAAACAATTCAGGAAAATAATATTGAGTGGGTAGATTTTCGTTTTGTAGATTTGTCTGGTCGTGCTCACCATATTTCATTGCCAGCTTCCGAAGTAGATGCAGAAACATTTGTTAACGGTGTTGCTTTCGACGGTTCTTCCATTCCCGGCTATCGTGGCATCGAGGAATCCGACATGGTTATGCTGCCCGATGCAGAAGCGGTTTTTATTGACCCTTTCACTCAGCATCCTACACTGAATATTCTGTGTGACATTGCTACGCCAGATGGCGAAAAATACGACCGCGATCCTCGCGGCATTGCAAAAAAAGCTGAGGAATTTCTGCAATCCGCAGGAGTCGGCACAGCAGCATTTTTTGCACCTGAGTCCGAGTTTTTCATCTTTGATGATGTACGCTACGAAAGCGGCATGAATAGCTCCTCCTTCTTCGTAGATTCCGAGGAAGCAGCTTGGAACACGAACCGTAAGGAAGAAGGCGGCAACCTGGGCTTTAAAGTGGGAGTGAAGGGCGGATATGTACCTGTAGCGCCAGTAGACACCCAACAAGATATCCGTAGTGAAATGTGCCGTTTGCTTGAAGAAGCAGGTCTGAGAATTGAGCGCCATCACCATGAGGTAGCTACGGCAGGCCAAGCGGAAATCAACTTCCGTTTTGACACACTCAAGAAAACAGCAGATAACCTGCTCGTTTATAAATACATTGTACACAACACAGCTCGTCAATATGGTAAAGTGGCAACATTCATGCCGAAACCGATTTTTGGGGATAACGGAAGCGGTATGCACGTTCACCAATCTATTTTCGATGGGGACACTCCTTTGTTCTACGAAAAAGGTGGTTATGCTAATCTGAGCGAAATGGCTCTTCATTACATTGGCGGTATTCTGTACCACGCACCTGCGTTGATCGCTTTGACCAACCCAAGCACCAACTCGTTCAAACGTCTCGTTCCTGGCTACGAAGCACCAGTTAACCTGGTATTTTCCAAAGGTAACCGTTCTGCGGCTGTACGTATTCCAGTAGCAGCTGTTACTCCTAAAGGCTGTCGGATCGAGTTCCGTACACCGGACTCCACGGCTAACCCTTACCTTGCCTTCTCAGCAATGCTGATGGCGGGTCTGGATGGCATCAAGCGCAAACTGAACCCAATCGAATTGGGATATGGTCCACTTGACAGCAACATCTACGAGCTGTCTGATGCTGAAAAAGGTAAAATCCGTAGCGTACCTGGTTCATTGGATGAGGCTCTGGACGCTCTGGAAGCTGACTACGAATTCTTGACTGAAGGCGGCGTATTTACGAAGGACTTTATTGATAACTATGTAGAGCTCAAACGTTCTGAAGCTAAATCGGTGAACATCCGTGTTCATCCACACGAATACAGCCTGTATTTTGACTGCTAATAAGTCGATAGCATAGCTGCTTTGAATAAAAAACATTAGCTTACGGGTAACACTTGTTATTCAAAATAGGTCTCCGGTCTTATGCCGGGGACCTTTTAATATTAAAGTGAAAATCACAGAATAAAGATGTTAAATATGTTAACATTCACAACTCTGTCACATCATAAATGAAATTGAAAACATTTTTATACAAGTCTTGAACGCATTTATGAATACTGCTATCATAGCGATAATATCCACACCAGAGTAGAGAAGGGATGGGAATTTGTTGAGTAAGAGAGCCTACAATTTTAATGCAGGACCAGCGGCATTGCCGCTCAAAGTACTGGAACGTGTACAAGCTGAATTCGTAGATTTCCAGGGAACAGGGATGTCGATCATGGAAATGTCACACCGTGGAGCTGTGTATGAATCTGTTCATAATGAGGCGCAGGAACGTCTGTTATCTCTGCTGGGCAATCCACAGGGCTACAAGGTGTTATTCCTACAAGGGGGCGCAAGTACGCAGTTTGCAATGCTACCTTTAAATTTCTTGCGCGAAGGACAGACTGGGAGCTATGTAATGACAGGTAGCTGGTCGGACAAGGCATATAAAGAAGCCAAGCTACTGGGCAAGGCTCATATTGCTGCATCCTCCGCTGATGAGAAGTACATGCGTCTTCCGAATGTGGATTCCTTGGACTTGCCTGAGAATACTGCTTATGTGCATATGACGTCCAACGAAACGATTGAAGGTACACAATTTAAGCAATTTCCGGATACGGGTTCCGTACCATTGATTGTGGACATGTCCAGTGATATTTTTTGCAAGCCTTTTGATGTTACTCAATTTGGATTGATTTATGCTGGCGCACAAAAAAATCTGGGACCTTCTGGTGTGACGGTCGTGATTGCCCGTGAAGAGTTGCTGACTTCCTCACCGGACAATATTCCTACCATGTTGCGTTATAGCACATATGAAAAAAATAACTCTCTCTACAATACCCCCCCATCTTTTGCCATATACATGGTGAATGAAGTGCTGAAATGGATTCAGGAAGAAGGCGGTTTGGAAGGTATTGAGCGTGTGAACCAGCAGAAGGCTGCTTTGCTATACGACCGTATTGACAGTAGCGAAGGCTTCTATCGTGGTTGTGTGGACAGCGCTGATCGCTCTATCATGAATGTAACCTTCCGCCTCGCGAATGAGGAGCTGGAAAAACAATTTATTAAGGAATCCGAACAGGCCGGGTTCATCGGACTGAAGGGACATCGCAGTGTAGGAGGGCTTCGCGCTTCGATCTACAATGCTGTTCCATTGGAGAACTGTCAAGCATTAGCCGAGTTTATGGACGGATTCAAGCAACGTAACAGTTGATTACGTCGACATATATTTCGATACACGATATTTGAAATCGAAAAAGTAAATGTAGAGCCTTCCCTGAATGTGTATAGGGGAAGGCTTTTAGTGGTGTGGGTTGAAATTTTTGTCGTTTGATGTTCATATCTGTCTGATTTTGTTAAAATAGAAGAATGTGTATGTTTTCAATGTATACACTTTGGTTAAACTGTAGGTTATTTGTCTGATGAATTTAATGATGAAGGGAACGAAACGAGATGCCATTACATATTGTGCTTGTCGAGCCGGAAATCCCGGCCAACACAGGGAATATTGCCAGAACGTGTGCTGCAACCGGAACTCATCTGCATTTGGTGAAGCCACTCGGCTTCCGTACCGACGATGCCACGTTAAAACGCGCCGGACTTGATTATTGGTACGCTGTCCACATTGAATATCACGAGTCTTTTGCTGAAGTGCAGGAGAAATATCAGGAAGGTCGCTTTTTTTATGCGACGACCAAAGCAAATCAGCGGTATAGTGATATTGCATTTCAGGATGGAGATTTTTTGGTATTTGGTAAGGAAACGAAAGGCTTGCCTCCTGAATTGTTAGCTGCTAATCCAGATACATGTATCAAGATGCCTATGTCTGATAAAGTAAGATCTCTAAACTTGTCGAATTCCGCTGCAATTATCGTATATGAAGCGCTGAGACAAATGGATTTTCCGGATTTATCATAAAGAGCATCAGGTGAACAAGTATAAATGCGAATAAAGAACCAGGACCTTAGTTGCTAATAAAAGTTTCACTTTTATTGCTCAAAAGTACATGACAGTAGAGCTTAAATCAAGCTTGTATGGTTAAAAACTTGCGAAATTTCTCAACTAGGGCTAATGATAATTGGCTTTCCGGTCGATAAAAATATTATAGACATTCTGTACCATACTTTGATATGGTTCATGATTTTATGAAAAAATGTAATAAAATTTCCTGTGATCAGCAGGATTCGACAAAAAGACAGCGAATACTACATAAAGAATAGTGTCTTTGTACCTAGTTTTTCGCATGGTAAGAAATTGTAAGTTATTACTCAATAGGAGAGGTGTACGATCACGATGAAACCTGCCGGTGTGGTACGTAAAGTTGATCAGCTGGGGAGAATAGTTTTGCCTAAGTCACTGCGTAAAAGATATCAAATGAATGAGGGAGATCCTGTCGAAATTTTGGTTCAGGGTGACCACATTATTTTGGAGCGTTACCGTCCAAAATGTGTATTCTGCGGGTCAGTAGAACAAGTGAACGATTTCAAAGACCGTTATATTTGTGCTCAATGCCTGACAGAAATGACACAGTATTCCTCCTAAATGAGGCAAAAGCATCACGACATTCGTTCGTGATGCTTTTTTTCGGATAGAGACGTACGTCGGCAAGCATATTTAATTTGGTAGCAGACTACACATAACTATTTATAGAACAAAAAATGAGTAGGGACTGGACGCAAATTACCATCTGACGGTTTGTTTACGACTCGACCGTTAAGTATAAGCGACGAGGAACCGCCTCCGTCCAAATTATAGGCATCTTGAACACCTAGATTGTACATTTTTCCTTGCAGTTCTTCGAGCGTCGCGCCCGAACCCCCGCTTTCATTGTAGCCGTCTACGACAATAATGAGCAACTGATCATCTTTATAGTTGCCAATGACCGTACGTGGGGCCCGCTTGGGGGAGACTTTCCATTTGTCAGGAATAGGCATTTTTTGTCCCCTTTGCAGCAGGACGGGAACGAAGGTAGCCCCAAAGGTAGGCTTTAAGCTGTCAAGTGCACCTTGACTGTAAAATTTGCCACCGATAAGCTTGCCATCGTTACTCAATCCGACGAAGGATAAATCCTTAAAACTGGACTGAAAGCCAGTAAGGTAGTGGCCATTCAAGACAGTAGTGCTTAATGGATAGCGTTTGCCGTCTCCATCCGCAAAGCCGCCTGCATTGATGCCTGCAATAGCTCCGTGTCTCAAGACTGCACGCATGGTGGTTTCGGAGCCACCCAATTTGTCACTTCCCAAAGACATTTTCATAGCAGTAGGATCTTTAAGTTTGACCTTCATAGCGTAGCCATGATAAATTCCCGGGTTTACCTTAAACAATTCAATGGTAATCCGGTTGCTATCTACCCGCTCATAGGGAACTCCCAGTTTGGCGGTGATGCGTCGATCATAGATGACCGCGGGCCGCTTGGACTGCGTAGAGGCAGTCACGACAAGCTGATTCATCGTTTGGGTCGTTTGCTTGTAGAGCTCAGAAGTCCGGCGAATTGTAGATAAGGTGTACGTTGCCTTTTGCTTGGCTTCATCAAGCTGCTTGCCTACTGATTGCGTTTGTAGAGTGACTTCAGCTTTTTGCAGACTTGAAGAAGTAGACCCAGGAAAGCTCAATGAGGGATGCACTAACAAAATACACCCCAACAAACCGATAAAAGGAGCAAGGGCCAACATAAAGAACCGATTCACTTGTTTTGCGTCTACATTCATTTTAGCAAGTCCATTTTTTTCTGAAGTGTATTGAGCTGCTGCTTGACTTCGTTTAATTGGGTGTACAGTTTATTACTGTTATCGGTCTTATTGTTTGCATTATCCTTCGTGAAGGTCAGTAGTTCATTGAAGGACTGGACTTTGCCTTGCAATCCGCTAACTTCCTTGGAAAGAGCAGTCAGTTGCTTTTCATAGTCAGATTTGAGTGCTTGAATCTGTTGGTCTGTATGGGTTTGCATCTCGTTTAGCATTTGCTGCTTCAAGTGATTGCTATACAGATAGGTTGCGAGAGCACCTAGTATAATAAGAATGAACCAAAATAGCAGAAAAGCCTTTATGGGTAACCCCTTTCTTGAATTGCTCCGCCGAGCTTCGGCAGAAGGACGTTCAGGTGAAGCTTGCATACGATTTTCAACTCCCGTGTAAAGTCAAATTTCCAGTCTTTATTTGCAGTTCCAATTCTATCATGGGCCTATTTATTTCGCAAAAGCGAAATAGTCGTATAAAAATATTGGAAAAAGAGATTGCATCGGAAGGAAGTCCTAGGATACAATTTCCTTAAACGTTTTTCGCTTCCTATACGTTCACATTCGCGCAATTTCTACATATGCAATCACCAATTTTAGGATTATTTTCGCTATTAACTATGTATTTTTTTGTAAAATCAGGAGGTTTAGATATGAGAAAAGTATGGCAGGTGGTCATCATAGATATCCATCCTACAAGTATGCTGGGAACAAAGCTTATTTTGGAAGACCAGCAGGATTTGCTTGTCAGAGGGATGTCTTCCTCCGGAACGGAAGGCTTGGAGCTCGCTTGCTCCATTCGACCAGAAATCGTTTTAATGGACTACAGGTTGCCTGAGGGAACGGCGGAACCATTTTTGACACAAATGCGGGCCTTGTCTCCGGACAGCCATATTGTTATTATGACGGATGAGGATAATATTACTTTGTTTCAGCAGCTAATTTCGCTCGGAGCAAATGGAATGTTATCCAAACAGGCATCACCGAGCCAGTTAATCCATCTGATCAACGGTTTACGCGAAGGATTTGCTTCCTTGCCGATGGATTGGATTCGGTATGGAAACTGGCCCTTTATGCCGTTAATGGCATCCGAGCCTTTTGACGAATTGACACAAACCGAAGTGTTTATTATGGAACGTATTGTACAAGGAATTACATATGACAAAATTGCTATCGAGATCGAAGTTAGCCGGCGCTCCATTGATAATTATCTACGTAAAATTTATGCAAAATTAGGCGTGTCCAGCCGGGCGCAGGCGATTGAACGTTATGCCTTATATGCGCGTCAGAGGAAGCAGCTATATGCCTGATGCGTCAGCCCGGAGATCATGACCTATTTTTCAGGAGAAGGAGGATGTTCATGCAATATTCCTTTGCTTCACGAACGGCTGCGATGTTGGCTTCTCCAGTGCGTCATATCCGGGAAAATGCGAGAAGACACTCCTTTATATCTCTGGCTGAAGAATTGCCTGCACAAGAGCTGTTTCCGGTGAAGTTGCTGGAAGAAGCGGCCCATGATGTGTTTGGCTCCGGCCCTGATGCCCTCCAGTATGGTGAACCGGAGGGCTATTTTCCTTTGCGAGCATGGCTTGCGGGTGAGTGGGAACAGCGTAAAGGAGTAAGAGTACCACCAGGTCAAATCCTTCTCACGACAGGTAGTCAGCAGGCCATTGACCTGATCATAAGGCTGATGGTGGATGAGCGTGATCCGGTATTGGTCGAAAATCCTACATCTCCTGGATGTTTACAAGTACTATCTATGCAGGGTGCACAGATCGTTCCTGTAGAATCAGATGGGGAAGGTGTCATTCCTGATAAGCTTGAAGCTTTAATGATCCGTTATCGACCCAAGCTTTTTTTTGCCACGCCAACGTTTACGAACCCCACGGGCTCCTTGTGGAGCGCTGCAAGGCGGCAGGAAATTTTGGACCTGTGTAGGCATCATGAGGTACTGGTAGTTGAGGACGATTCTTATGGTGAATTGCATTTGAAGCAAAAAAATGAGTCCCATGACAAGAGTCCGCATGGTCAGAGTCGAAAATTCGCAGAGACTTACCCCTCACTATTTGCGCTGGATCATGCGGGTCAGGGCGGTCAAGTGCTCTATATCGGTTCGTTCAATAAAACCGTTGCTCCTGCGCTGAGAACGGGTTGGGCTGCTGGTCCTGCGCCGCTGATTGAAGGAATGTACGCCTTGAAGCAGTTGGCTGATATGCAATCCAGTACGATGAACCAACGGCTGCTGTTCCAATTGCTGACCAGCTCGCGTTTTCAATGGCACGAGCACTTAGCGATGCTGAACAAGGAATATTCGACTCGACTTCAATTAATCTTGGAGTTGCTCAAGCGTCCGTTTTGGAAAGACGTGACGTATCATATTCCGTCCGGTGGCATGTATGTATGGGTGCAGCTGCCCGAGGGGCTGGACAGCGCATTGCTGCTAAAGGCGGCGTTACCCAAAGGCGTAGCCTTTATGCCAGGTGCGCTATGTGCGGTTGGTAGTGAAGGCGCGTCCCATATTCGCCTCAATTTCAGCCATCCGGGCCGTGAGCAATTGCTTATGGGCATGAATCTGATCGGTGAGACGATTAGTGAATTTACTGCACGGAGCTAGCAAAAACCATCGCCCCATGTCAGTCATCCACCGTTTCCGCAGCAACGGTGGAGTAAGTGATTGGCGCTTCCGCAATCTGGCGCTGTCCACTGTCCTCGTCAAGCTCTGCGTCCATTCCAGCGGCCGTTTTAATGCCATGTTCTTGCAGTACTGCCGCATACTCGTTCAGGGCAGCTTCGCCAAACGGAGTCAGTCGATAGCGGCCGCGGGATACGCGCTCAAACCAGCCGTAGTAGTTATGCTGAAGCACGGCAGCAGCTGTGCTGACGGCTGCTATGCGAGCGAGCTGCGCCGGAGCGGCTTCCCCCAAGCTCTGCAAGGCTGCCGCTACGCGCAGCGCTTTTTCCCGATAGGCAGTGACCAGCTTGCGTCGGGTGCTGCCGCCAGTATTGTGGTCACCGCTGCGTGCGTGAAATTCCCGCAGTAGCTTTTCCTTGCGCGAGCCCGGGCGTACCGCTGCTGCATTGCGGGCATTGTCGCTAGGTAGCGCAGGGTTACACAGTACCTCAACGAGCGGCGGCTTCGTTTTGAAATGGGTGACGGTAAGCAAGCCAAGTCCTAACTGGCGGCACAGTCCCACCAGTTCGTTCCAGCGCTGATTCACGGCCCCTTTTTTGGCACGATTCCGTTCTACAGCCACATATACATTGCTGCTTAGTTTCAAACGCTGCATGCCTTGCAGCACAAGCGCCAGGTTAAACGTCTTTTTGATCTCTACAATCAGTGGTGTCTGTTGCCCTGGCTTGATACCCACCAAATCGCAGTTGCGCACCTCTCCTTTGACTTCATATCCCAAGCTCTCAAAAAAGGCTTTCACCGGAGCGTACAGCTCCGTCTCATGCCGAACCGCCATGACTTCTCCCGCTCCTTTATCCCATTATTCCGAGCTTATATTGTACCATAATGCGTCAGGTCCGCGTCGTTGTTGTATATTTTAGCACAGTGTATCCCTTGGTTTTTTCGATAAAGCAGAGAGACCTGTCACAAAAAATAGGTCAATTCTGAAATCAATCTGCATAGGTATGTATTACACTTTTTTTAAGGGGATTGCATCATATCCTGAAAGGCGTGACGAGTGTAGCCATAATCATCCGGAGTGGAGGATAGTCATTACGCAGTCATGGGAGGAACCGAGCATGAATATTTTTGAACGCGTTGCGGAGTACCGGGCGGAAAACAACCGTCTGGCCTGGAGCGGCACTTTTAGAGAGTATATTGAGATACTCAAGAAAGACCCGACGCCGGCGATGACAGCTCATGCACGGGTTTACAAGATGATTGAATCTTTTGGTGTAGAAGAGGTTCGGGGACATAAGCGATATAAATTTTTTGAGCAGGAGATCTTCGGACTGGATCGAGCGCTGGAAAAGTTGGTGGAGGAATATTTCCATTCCTCAGCCAGGCGACTCGATGTGCGCAAGCGTATCCTTCTTTTGATGGGACCCGTCAGTGGGGGGAAATCGACACTGGTCACGTTGCTAAAGCGTGGCCTGGAGAAATTTTCGAGAACGGATCAGGGAGCCGTATACGCGATTGAAGGCTGCCCGATGCATGAGGACCCGCTTCATCTGATTCCCCATGAGCTGCGTCCCGATTTTGAAAAGGAGCTGGGTGTACGGATTGAAGGTAATCTCTGCCCATCCTGCCAGATGAGATTGCGCACAGAATTTGATGGCGATATTGAAAAGGTCCGCGTGGAGCGGGTGTTTATATCAGAAGAAAACCGGATTGGTATTGGTACGTTCAGCCCTTCTGATCCGAAGTCACAGGATATTGCTGATTTGACGGGCAGCATCGACTTTTCCACGATTACGGAGTATGGTTCGGAATCCGACCCGCGTGCGTATCGGTTTGACGGAGAGTTGAACAAAGCAAATCGTGGACTGATGGAGTTTCAGGAAATGCTGAAATGCGATGAGAAGTTTTTGTGGAATTTGCTTTCTCTGACCCAAGAGGGGAATTTCAAGGCCGGACGGTTTGCGCTCATCAGTGCAGATGAGATGATCGTGGCTCACACCAATGAATCCGAGTATAAAAGTTTCATTGCAAACAAAAAGAACGAGGCATTGCAATCAAGGATGATTGTAATGCCGATTCCTTATAACCTGAAGGTGTCTGAAGAAGAAAAGATTTACGCCAAGCTCATTAAACAAAGTGATATGAGACATATCCACATTGCGCCTCATGCGCTGCGTACGGCTGCCATTTTCTCCGTGCTTACCCGCTTGAAGGAGACGAAGAAACAGGGGATGGATCTGGTCAAAAAGATGCGCATGTATGACGGTGAAGAGGTCGAAGGATACAAGGAAGCCGATCTGAAAGAAATGCAAAGTGAGTTTCTGGAGGAAGGTATGTCCGGGGTAGACCCGCGGTACGTCATTAATCGCATTTCTAGTGCATTGATTAAGCAAAATGTGGAATCCATCAATGCCCTGGACATTTTACGAGCAATCAAGGATGGTCTGGATCAACATGCCTCCATCACAAAGGAAGAACGGGAGCGCTATCTGAATTTCATTTCCGTGGCTCGTAAGGAGTATGACGAATTGGCGAAAAAAGAAGTGCAGAAGGCCTTTGTGTACTCTTTCGAGGAATCAGCCAAGACGCTGTTTGACAACTATTTGGATAACATCGAAGCTTTTTGCAATTGGGCGAAAATTCGCGATCCGCTCACAGATGAGGAACTCGACCCGGATGAGCGGCTCATGCGCTCTATTGAGGAGCAAATCGGGGTATCGGAAAATGCGAAAAAGGCATTCCGTGAAGAAATATTAATCCGTATTTCTGCGTATTCTCGCAAGGGACGGAAGTTTGAGTATCATCATCATGATCGGCTGCGAGAAGCCATTGAGAAGAAGCTGTTCGCCGATTTGAAGGATATTGTGAAGATTACGACTTCAACCAAAACGCCTGACGCTAATCAGCTCAAACGGATGAATGAGGTGATTAAACGACTGATTGAGGAGCATGGCTACACAGGAGCCAGCGCTAACGATCTGTTAAGGTATGTAGGTAGCCTCCTGAATCGGTAAGACGAAATAATAAATAGTACAGCATGGTGAAACTATGGATTGATCTGGATGGTGCCACACAGTTGTGAGGTTCCGATAAACGTGTTTTAGAGGGAATTCGGCAAGCACAGGGGGGTTCAGGTGCCTGTCGAATTCTTTTTTTAGTATCATTAGGCAGCGGAGAGTGCCTGCAATATTGCTTCTTCGCAGGAACATACAGAGGAATTGGCTTCGTTCACGAAGCTGATAAAACATGGTGAAGGAATTGGAAATGCTACAGCACTCCTCGGAAATGTTAAAGGTGTAAGATGTGGCTTGAAGACTATCCTTACGTTGGAAGCTTTACTATTGCAATGATTCAGTCATAGACTTTTTCCATTCCATATGAGCCGCAAGTACTCTTTTCCATAACTCGTCCCGTTCCTGGCGACTGTAGTTAACGAGCGGCTCGCCAAATACATCTGCCAACACTTCCAGCCACTGCGATTTCTGATCCAGCTCTATTTTTTCCAAACCGTTTAGCCCGCGCTTTTTCCAAATACATCCTCTGAGTTCATTCGCCTCTAATGCTTGCCTTTGCCGAATCAGAAATAGGTTAAACCATGGAGATTCCGCTGAGCGGCTATAGAAATGATGTTTCGGCATGAATTCTTCCAAATCCTGAACAACCGCAGGAGCAAAATCAACGCCAACAAATGAAGCAAGCGAGTCATGCTCTAACCGCCAACCTTTTGTAACAACTCCGGATTCCATGACTTTATAATGAAGAGGAGCCTGTTCATAAGTTCCCATACGGAGTGGAAGAGGCTCATATGGCATATCGCCCAGCCCGACATCAACAATCCATACTTCATCTTCATGTTGCTCATTTAGCAAGTTCACTGTTAGTCCAAGATGAAATGAATTAATGCGTGGTTCAGCTCCCAGAGGTTGTACCCCGGCACGATGCAGAGAAACTTTGTACCCTAGTGAATATAGTAGTGCACTAAAGGCACCATTCAGATGAAAACAATAACCACTTCTCCCATGTAGAATGAGTTGAATGGATTCTTGAAAACCAATGGCTGCCGGCTTCCTTGCATAAATGTCCAATGTTTGCCATGAAAGATGTTTTACATGAGCCTTATGCAGCTCAACTAAATAGGGAAGGGTAGGAGGTTGAATTTCGGGAATTCCGATTCTGTTTAAATAAGCTTTTATTTCTTCTTTTGTCATGGTGTACATGTACAGTCACCTCTATTGTTGTTAGTTTCCCAGATTCTCTTCTCGAAACCATTGAGCATTGAGTCTTAGCATCATTGTAGAAGGGGGAAGTGCTGTTTACAATGCTATAAATTTTTGATTGTACCGGTACAGTTAGCAAGTCGATTGGCTTTAGCGGCATGCGCTTTTCCTGTAGTTGTTGTCAGAACACAAAAAAACAGACCGTTTCATCGGGTCTGTTTTTTTGTTTAGTTCCAAGCTGACCGATTATAATAGTGATCTGAGTTCACGTCGGTATTTGTTCAAATGAACGAACGAGGGAATGACTCGTTTGGCAGAACGGAAGCCGCCTATTCTGATATTGCGGACCACATGATAGGGAGAGATCAATAGTGCGTGAAGCAGATGCAAATCATGGGTGCTCAATGGACGATATCGTTGATAGTAATCTATCGCGCGCAGCATCTTTGTCCCATTCCAAAGACAATTCCGATGAAGAAGATGGGAGAGATCTTTCATCCTTACATGTAGGGAGCAATTTTCAAAGTCGATCAAATGGATTTTGAGCTGTTTGTCTTTAATCAGATTGGGATAATTATAGTCGCCGTGTATAAATGCGGCGGCTTTTTGCTCCCGAGCAATGGCTTCTCTAACTTTGGGCTGCTGTAGACGATGGGACACTTCTTCACAAAGAGCTACGAGATGTGCTGTGCCTCTGTATGGGATGAGGCGTTTTTTGTATCCAGCTATTTCATCGCTCAAGCCTTCATAACGGATTCTGGATGGCGGAGCTTCAGTGACAGGAAAGCCCATGGCACTGGAATGGAATTTGGCTAAAGTAGCAATTCCCTTTTTGAAGTCTATTCTTTTTGTGAATTCTGGTCTGAGTCCATGAACCCAATTGGTTAATGTATACGAAACACCTTCATAGGTCATGTAAGCCGTTTGTTGTACTGTTGGATAGACCTTTTGGCTGCGTGTAAACCCGCGCTCATCCAGGTAGGACAAGACACGTGTAATAAAACGGATCTCTTCTTCCGGGAATTTGTAGGGTTTTAAGCAATAAGTCGTATTAGCGGTCTCAATCTTGTGAATGTCCTTCATTTGACGGGTACGCTGAATTTTGATTCCATACATCTGCTCAACGTTCGATAAAATCGACATTTTGCTCCTCACTTTCTTTTATACATGAGCCCACTCCTGCAAAATATGGATGATTTGTAATCGAAGAGGCCACGACTGATCCCAATGGTCCAGGATTTCACGATCTCTTGAACGGTGCGGGTGTCGGGAAGCATGCCAGGCTTCTCGTGGTAGTTTATATAAAGCCGTAACAATCTTCCGTTCAGTTCGGCTTAGTGGCTTGCGTTTTTGGTATCCCTTCAGCAAGGACTGCACAAATTCAGGATTGAATTGAGTCGTATTCATAAGGGCCTTTGCCAAATCAGCATAGACTGAGCCGATCTTAACCCGATCCCAATCAATGATTTTGAGATGACCATCATCCGAAATAATGACATTTGGGGTAGTGATATCACTGTGTATCAAGGAGGGGTGCCGATGTTCCATCCGAAGTAGCCTTATGATGGATGCATCCTGCAAATCCTTCCATGCTCGCCTGGATAAACGTTTGCAGTTTTCGCCGTGAGCATTGTACCAGTTGCGGTACGTTTTATCATGGCGACTGTTTTTTATCATTTTTTTTTGAAAAAGACGATCTTGGTTTTTCCATATCCGCAATTGTTGAATGGTCGGAGGGGACTTTACTTTATCCATCCGATGCAAGCCGGTGGAGGTGGCGTGAAGTGTGGCAAGTGCCCGCCCCAGTTTTTCGAAATCTTCAGCGGTCTCCAGTCCCCGTCCTTTGACCCACTGGCTTACATAAAATGGCGTTCCTTGATATAGAGTCCATAACTTGCCGGAATGAATGGGGAGCCATGCGGGCATGTAGGTATATTTTCTCTTTTTCAAAAGCCTTATATGGCTCGCAGCTCGTTCCATCTGTTGAATCGTATTTGAACGGACCATCTTTGTACGACTAAAGGGTTTTAATGCATAAGTTCCTTTTTTCGTTTTCACCTGGATCACTGCATTTTTTCGGTATAATGATGAGACTAAGCTTGATTTTAATGGAATCAAGCCGAAACGACGGGTGATTTTGCGAATCTGTGCTTTAGTATAGGATTTCGCCATAAGAACCTCACTTGACTTTGAATTGAAGAACAAGGTAATCCTCTGTTAGTTATCAGTCTATTCATAAGGAAATAATAGGTGCAGTTTTATGAAGCTATCTTCGTTCTTTTCTTGTGTCACATGGGTCAAAAAAAACGGAGCAGCGAAAGTTCGCTGCTCCGTTTTAATTAGCTCTGTATTTAGTTACCCTGATTATTGACCTGGGTGATAATATTCGTTGTCAACATCTTCGTCTGTATCCACGATTGTGCCAGATGATGCATGGATTTCAAGTTCAACGGTTCCATCGTTGGTGAGTACCTTTACCTCGTAGATGAACTGTCCATCTTCCTTATCCAATTTAGAAGACAAAAGGGTACTCCCGGGCACGTGTTTAAGCGCAATTTGCCCAGCCTGCTTTTCAGTCAGGGTGATGTGATTTGGCTTGTTAAGGATGGACTCGTCATTCGAGTCATGATCAAGCTCAGAATGGGAACGGATGGTTTTCCCAGTATAAGCATCAACATCTATATCCCAATCTTTATCTCCTTGTTGGAGATCCACCTCATAGTAGACCTTTCCGTTTTTGCGCTCCAGTTCGACATCTTCAACTTGTGCATTATTCCCCACAGCTTTCTTGGCAATGTTGGCAGCGGCGGTCGCTCCAATAAGACCCGTAGGTTTAGCGGCCCATACGGCACTCGCTGAGACACCCGTAACCGTAACTCCAAGCAGAACCGTGGCTGCCATAATTCCTAATGTATAATTTTTTTTCATTACATCATTCCTCCTTGTGCTATAAGCATGAATACAGCTTATCTCTTGAACATGAGAGGAACATAATAGAATCATGAGAAAACCATGAGAAACATGAGCTAAGATGATCGTCAAATCGTCATGATTCGTCGTGCTCCTGTTTTTCTTTTTCCCAAGTTATAGAGTCAATAGAGCCCGATACTGCATTGACCTGTACTACTGCTTCACGCCCATCTTTTACCTCAACCTCAACCAGATAGTAGAGGCCTTTGTCGTTGCGATGAAGCTCAATATCATCGGATGTTCCGTTAACTGCTTGGGCAGCAAGCTTGGCTGCTTCTTTCTCCGTAATGACGAGAGAAGCTGGGTCAGGTTTATTAGTTGGATTCGATGTGTCTCTGGTTGGTGAGGTACCGGGCTTGTGGTCCTGGGGCTCCTGCTTCGCATCTGTATAAGCCTGTGCCCGCTTAATGGATTCGATGACACTGTTATAGGCATTGGCCTTTATGTCGTACTTGCCTTTAGGGTGTTCCAGCCTGATCAGATAAAAATCACCCAAGCGTTGGGATTCAAGCACCTCGCCGGGATACTGATGCAAAATGGATTGGATGACGGCCTTTTCTTCCAATGGAGAAGCTGCTAACGACCGTGCCCAAGGCCACTGTAAAAGACAAATTGTGATCAATACAGCCGCCAGCGTACCCCCAATCATCCACACATAGATGGCTTTCATCGTTATTTCCTCCTTTGGCTTATTATTTTGGAACGGCAGGGAGGATGATCGTTGCAGTTGTTCCGCTTCCCTCTACACTTTCTAGCCCAATTTGAGCATGTATAGCTTGTGCAATTCCTGTAGCTAATGATAAGCCTAGCCCAGCCCCACCTTCCTCGCGGCTTCTGGCTTCATCCACACGATAGAAACGGTCGAATACTTTAGATAACTTTTCTTCCGGGATTCCAATTCCTTGATCTGTGATTTTTATGCAGGGTTGAGTTGTGCCGTCCACGGTATCAATCATCAGGTATATCGGCTCGTCACTGTATTTGCGTGCATTATCCAAAAAGATAAATAGGAGCTGCTTCAGCTTATTTTCATCGGTATAGCCATTGCAGTCTGCCTGTACATCCAGTTGAATTTGTCGGGCGAACGCATTTTCAAATGTAGTCTTTAATTCTGTCGCGATGCTGGTCAGGCGTACAGACTCCAGCACGACATTCCACTGTTCTTCGTTTCTGGCCAACAAAAGAAGCTGCTCTGCCATGTCCTTCATTCGGATCGCCTCGGAATGGATCGCTTCAACGGATTCGGCAAAAATCTTGGGATGCTGCAACCCCCGCCGTTTGAGCAGGCTGGCATAACTTTCAATAATGGTGAGCGGCGTCTTCAATTCATGGGACGCATTAGATACAAATTGTTCTTGCCTGACGAAATTTCGCTCCAGCAGTTCAATCATGTCATTAAATGTTTCACCCATTTCGACCAGTTCGTCGCGTGATGATGAATGGAGCGGAAGACGTTTAAATTTCCCGCTGCGCTGAATTTCTTTCATCGTGCTAATCATAGATGTAATGGGACGTGTAATCAGTCTGCCGAGCAGTCTTCCCGATACCACGACAGGAATGAGCGCAATGCCAGTGACAGCAACAAGTACGATTCTGAGTACCTGTAGCGTCTGCATCGTCGGTTGCAGACTTTCGGTCACCTGGAGATTGACAACCTCGCCATTGGTCCAAATCATGGGGAGCGATACAAGAATGTAACGGTTGCTTTCATAGGTAATGATGCGAACCTGCCGTGTTTCATCAAAAACGCCCTTCATCAAGCTAAGAGATTGCTCGGAAGAAGAGGTGATAGGGGGAAGAAAGTCGCCTTCTGGTTTCATTAGCCGAAGCATGCCATCCAGCGGTACATAGGCTCGGAGAAGATCCTCAGCGGCTACGGATACCGGAGCACGTTGAATCCCACGAATCATGTTCTCTGCTGCGGCCTCTACCTGGTCTTTTCGACTGTCTATCGAAAGTTGGCTGAATAGGAAATAGACTGAGAAATGAATGGCCACAAGTAAAATCCCGAATAATAACGAGGTATACGTATGGATTTTGTTTTGTAGCTTCATAAGGATTCCTTCAGAACATAACCAATTCCGCGTACAGTGTGGATCATCTCAGGGAGCTGGCGCGTAGGGTCGATTTTATTGCGCACGTAGCGAATATACACATCGACCACATTGGTATCGCCCATATAATCTATACCCCATACATTTTCCAGTAATTGTTCGCGGCTAAGTACCTGTCGCTGGTGTCTAAGTAAATGAACGAGCAAGTCAAATTCTCGCGGTGTAAGCTCAATGTTGTGCTCTCCTCGAAGAACTTCACGAGTACCTTCATGGAGACGTAAATCTCCGGCACTAAGCCATTGATCTACCACTTGTGGAGCCATGTCTTTCGTTGCACCCACTCTGAGTGCGGCCCGTACACGTGCAAGCAGCTCTTCGATCACAAACGGTTTGGTAACATAATCATTGGCTCCCAAATCGAGCCCCTCGACCTTATCTGCAATGGAACTTTTAGCCGTCAGCAAAATGACAGGAACGTTCGCATCATGCTTACGAATCCTCCGAAGTAGCTCGATGCCATTGAGACCGGGAATCATAATATCCAGCAATACTAGATCCCAATTGCCTTTGCAATACGTTTCCAACCCATCAATTCCGTTTTTTTCTTTACATACTTGATAGCCTTCAAATTGAAGCTCGATCTCTAGAAGCCGGGCAATCTTCTCTTCGTCTTCTACGATCAAAATAGAATGTTTCATGATCATGCCCTCCTGTAGGCGAATAGCCGATACGGGAGTATTTTAGCATATACGGACAGGTAAGACACTTCAAAGCGCAAGGCAGTGAGGGAAGAGATGTTTATACTGCGTCATATTTCCTTGACATTAAAAAGGGACAAAGTGTAACGATAGCGCTATGGAAAGTTGCAGTAACATAAGTTCAGGCCGCGGGCTTGCCCTTTGTCGCCAGGAGCGTAAAATAAAATGAAGCGAAAGCAGGGAGGGCAGGACATGGATAAAAAAATACTGATAGCGGACGATGAGGCGAGCATTCGAAATGCGCTGGCTTATGCGTTAAAGCGAGAGGGTTTTTTGGTGGAAACCGCCGTTGACGGGGAGGACGCCTTGGAAAAAATACGTTTGTTCCATCCGGATGTGCTCATATTGGATGTGATGATGCCCAAACTGGGTGGATATGAGGTGTGCCGCCGTTTGGAAAGTCGGAAGGGCATCGGTATTTTACTGCTGACGGCCAAAAACGATATCGTTGATAAGGTACTCGGACTGGAGCTGGGTGCGGACGATTTTATGAGCAAACCGTTTGATCTGAGGGAGCTGCTCGCTCGTATTAAAGCATTGGTACGGAGACTGGAGCGAGAAGGAGCACCTGCCCCGGAAGGAACAGAAATGGTACTCGGCCCATTACGGGTACGTCCGTCCAGCCGAACAGCTGAACTTGGAGCCATAGCGCTGGATCTGACCCCCAAGGAGTTTGATGTGCTGGCGCTGTTGGTGTCTCATGCCGGAAGGGTGTATACACGGGACGAGCTGCTGGAGCAGGTATGGAGCTTCGATTATGTGGGCGGAACGCGGACGGTGGATATTCATATCCAGCGTTTGCGCAAGAAGCTTGAGCCGCATCAGGCGATATTGCAGACCGTGTATGGTATCGGCTATAAGGCAGAGAAAATGACGTGAACGAACATCATTCACTCCATCAGCAAGGAAGCTTGCGGTCCACCCACCAGCAGAAGCGCAAACGCAAACCTACAGGCTTGAGCCTGCGTTGGAAATTTCCGCTGGTACTGGCGGCTTTGCTGCTGTTTACTGTCGGTGTGCTGAGCTGGCTCGTGCTTACTGGTATTCGCGCTAACCAGACAGACCAAATGGAACGCAGCTTAAAGCGTCAGGCCGAAATTGTAGAAATGCGTGTAAAACAGTCTTACCTGTTGGGAGTGCGCCAATCACCGGAAGACTTTATGAAGAAGCAGGCACCTGGGCTCGCAGTGGAACTGGGCGTATCCAGTAATATGCGCGTTATTTTATATGATGGTCAAGGGCATGAGGTTGGCAATTCTCTACCGCTGGCTTTTAGAACAGATGTCAGCCAGGCGCTCTCCTATGCGATCCAAGGCAAAATTGCATACATTACGGAAGGAAGCGCAATCACTTATTTGGCTCCGCTTCAAGGTCCGGACGGCTTACTGGGAGTGGTACAGCTTCACAGCTCAATAGAAGCGCAGCAGCAGTTCTACCGGGCCATTGCCCACTTGTTTCTATGGACGGGGGGTGCGGTGCTGGTATTGAGCTTTATCTTAGGTTTAGGCTATGTCAGCCGCCAGACGAGGGACATCGGAAGACTAACTCGCGCTTCTGAACAGATATCGGCAGGGCATTATCCGGAAGCCAGACTGCTTCGGCGGCAGGATGAGCTGGGAAGACTGGATGAAGGAATGCTCCAGATGAGCCATGTGATCCGGGAGAGCATTACCGCGCTGGAAAACGAAAAGCTTCGGCTGGAAGAAACGGTTCAGCGTTTGAGAGAGCTAGAGCAGCAGCAAAAATCTTTTATTGGAAATATCAGTCATGAACTAAAGACCCCGTTAACCTCTATTCAAGCTTATGCTGATTTACTGGATATGTATGGGGATGATCCTGAACTGGTGCGTGAAGCGAGAGAAAGCATCAGTAAGGAAACAAAACGGTTATACGAGCTTGTCGAGGACTCGCTGCGGCTATCTGTGCTGGATAAATATGATTTTGAATTGCATACGGAGGTTGTGGAACTGCATTCGTTACTGGAAGATGCGGGGAGCCATATTCGAGGAAAAGCGGCAGCGCGTAGACTGGATTTTTCGATAGATACCGTTCCAGCCCAGGTGTGGGGAGACCCTAAGCATCTGATGCATATTGTACTAAATTTGCTGGATAATGCAGTAAAGTATAATCAAGACGGTGGATGGATTACGTTATCGAATCGGGTAGAACAGGACACTGTGATTGTGTATGTACGCAATTCCGGTCCGTGGATTCCTAGGGAGCAATGGGACATGATTTTTGAGCCGTTTGCTACTTTAAGTCGTGATCGATCTCGCCAGGACAGCGGTACGGGACTCGGTCTTCCTCTGGCACGCAGACTGGCGGAGCGCATGGGGGGAGAGTTGCAGCTTACAGCTTCAGATTATAGTAGCTTGGAAAATGACAACAGGCATACAAATGTAAGTGGAAATGAATTTTCGCTTAGACTCCCTCTCTTGGTTCACGATGGCTCCCTGTAAACGGCCAACTGTTAGCACAGGGCTAGAATGGTGTCTTGTTTACAACTTGGAAACAATTCGATGTATTCATGAGATGTTCGGGCATTAAACTGGGGGTATCGTTAACAAGGAGGCCGTTGTACATGATAAAGAAAAACATAGACAGCTATGGGCAAAAGAACGGTTCCTCTCATCGCGAAGATTCCCGTACAAGAATTTTCAGACAGAAAGCCACTGGGCTGCTTATGACCGGCTTAATCGCCGGAGGATTGCTCAGCGGTTGTGGCATGAAGAGCGCAGGAGAGACAAATCCAGCATTCGGTATGAAACCGGGCCAACAGCTTACTGTGATTGACACGGATGCAGCCCAGCAGCAAGTAACGGACGAGCTGGTGGTATCGTCTATCGACAGGCTGGGGGATGTCTACGCGAGGTCTTGGCTGAGTGACGAAGAGCTGATTGTGGAGCGTAAAACCCAGCTGTGGATTCATAATGTAGAGACAGACAAGGAGCGGATTTTAACACCAGGTCGTAAAGCTCCACAGTTACTTGCTGTGGTATCACCGGATCAGCGCCATGTCTTCTTTACTGAAGGTAGCCCCAACAGCAAATATGATATTCAGGGCTACATTTTGGAACTAAGCAGTGGTAAGGTTACATCGATTGGCAAGTTGGATATGACTAACGAAGTGAGCTGGAGCGATGAGAATCATCTCATTACAGGCACACCGGATGGTAAAATCCGACTGATTGGTCTGGACGGCAAAGCTGAAGAATTGAATTTTCAAGATCCGAATCGCTCTGAATTGATGTCTCATGTTGAAAAAGTGGGTAACGCCATATTTTATACAGGCAGTGATAAACAAGGGTATCCAGTGCTGAATCGGTTCACCCTTAATCATCCTCAGGCTGTGACCATTGCAGAGGGTGCCATGTCCTTTGCCGTGTCGCCTGACGGTAAGTCTATTGCCATTGAAAAGCGGAAATGGAATACATCCGAACCAGCCCGTATGATCATTTTGGATGAACAGGGCAAAGAGAAAGGAATTGTCGGGCAAGGTACTTTAATGAGTCGTGGAAGCTGGTCCAGTGACGGGTCCAAGCTTGCTTTTTCCATTTATGATGAGGATCAGCAAGGCATGAGAGGGCTGTATGTATTTGACCAGTCCACGGGTAAAACCACTCCGGTTACGACCAATATCCAATCCTATGACAGCCCAACGGTATGGAGCCCATCCGCCCGGTTTTTATCCATGTACCAGAACATTTCGGAAGGTGGAAAACAGCTCAATCAAAGCTATATCGTCGAATTTAAGGAAAAGTAGTAAAAGGCGTATATCCGTTTGTTCGGAATGCGCCTTTTTAAATGCAGACTGGCTATTGATTTTATATGAGAATCAATTTCATAACTCATTAAAGTTTGATGGTTGTAACTAGAAATAGACAAATTAAAACATTTTGATCTATATCTAGTTTTAATTGAAGCAGCTAGAGGTATTATGAAATGGATGCATGACTATACAAATTTACGATGATGCTTCTTACCGTCATATGAGAATAAGGCGAGCTTACCCTCAATCATCGTTTCCAAATGAACGGTGCGCCCCCACAGCTGATATACATACGGAAGCGTGCGCTCCATATATTTTAAATCTAGCTCAATGCCTTCGTACTGGTGCTTGAGCTTCAACTCGCCCGTATGCAGGTAATCTCCATCCTCGACGACGATATAAGGGGAGCCTCCATTCACACGTGAAAACACGAGCTGATCCCGTATGTTTTCCCAGGATTTATCGGTAATTTTCCAATCAGGTCCTCGTTTCTCAAACACGTACAGATCCAAATCCTCTGTCAGCTTCTTGGTCATGTAATTGCGTATAAAAGAGGTGTCTGAGTCAAACTCTCGCACCTCGAACATTTTAGCTCGACCCTCGCCCGGTTTGCGCCCTTGTCGCTCTTGCTCCTCACGGGTTGGGTTATCCCAACGTTTTTCAATATCCTCAAATATTTTCAGTCCCAAATAGTACGGGTTCAGGCTTTGCTTGGAAGGCTGTACGACAGAAGCGTTCAGCATCGCAAATTCAACGGTTTCCTCCCCGGTCAAATCCAGTTCCCTGACAATCCGCTGGTGCCAATAGGAGGCCCAGCCTTCATTCATGATTTTGGTCTCCATTTGGGGCCAGAAATATAGCATTTCGTCCCGCAGCATCGTCATAATATCTCGCTGCCAGTCCTCCAGTACCTCGGAGAATTCCTGAATAAACCAGACGATATCTTTTTCAGGTTCCGGTGGGAACTGGCGTACCTTAATACCCTCGGTCTCGGCCGAATCATGCTGCTTTACTGTGTCCAGTGACCACAGATCATCGTAAGGTCCGATGGGACGCTGGTGTTTTTTGGGTTCTTTTTGCTCCTTGATTTTGAGTTCCATATAGCGCTGTTTATCCAGATGCCTTGGTTTGATAAGCTGTGGGTCTACATGCTCCTGTATCGCCAGTACAGAGTCAATGAAGGATTCAACAGTCTTTGAACCATATTCCATTTCATAGCTGTTGATTCGATCTGCTGTGGCCGACATACTCTCCACCATATTGCGATTAGAAGCTGAAAAGCGGGCGTTGTGTTTGAAAAAATCACAGTGTGCCAGTACATGAGCGACAATTAGTTTATTTTGCACCAAAGAATTTCCTTCCAGCAGGAAGGCATAGCAGGGATTGGAGTTAATGACCAGCTCATAAATTTTGCTCAATCCAAAATCGTACTGCATTTTCATCTTGTGAAACGTTTTTCCAAAACTCCAGTGGCTGAAGCGCGTGGGCATACCATAGGCTCCGAACGTATAAACAATATCCGCCGGACAAATCTCATATCGCATCGGGTAGTAGTCGAGCCCGAATCCATCTGCAATCTCCATAATTTCTGATATCGCATATTCTAGCTCCTTCTGGTCGGTGCTCATCCCACCGTTCCCCCTTCCCGTTTGCGAAAAAAGGTGCGTAAGGCTTGGTATACCTCACCTTTCTCCTTGATGACATAGTACATAAACTGATCCTTTTTAATATTCTTGTAGGCTGACATCAACGTGCTGCTGCGATTATATTGATTCACTTCGCCATAGCCGAACATATTGCTCCGCTTTATAAGTTCCTCGATTAGCTTCACGCACCGCTCATTGTCCGAGGTCAGGTTATCGCCATCCGAGAAATGGAAGGGATAAATATTGTAGCTGGAAGGAGGATATCGTTTATCGATAATCTCTAGGGCTTTCAAATAAGCGGAAGAGCAGATCGTGCCGCCACTTTCTCCGCGGGTAAAAAATTCTTCTTCCGTAACCTCTTTAGCCTCGGTATGATGCGCGAGAAAGACAATTTCCACCTTTTCATACTGACGGCGCAAAAAGCGGGTCATCCAGAAAAAGAAGCTGCGAGCACAATATTTTTCAAAAGCGCCCATTGAGCCTGAGGTGTCCATCATGGCTATAATGACCGCGTTGGATTGGGGAATGGTCTTCTCTTCCCATGTCTTGTAACGAAGATCGTCCGGACTAATATGATGAATGCCGGGCTTCCCTTCACGGGCGTTGCGGCGTAGATTTTCGAGAATGGTTCGTTTCTTGTCAATGTTCGCTTGCATGCCTTTTTTACGTATATCATTGAACACGATAGATTCAACCTCAATTTGATCCTTGTCTTTTTGCTGTAAATTCGGCAATTCCATTTCCTCGAACAGCATATCTTCCAGCTCTTCTATGCTGACTTCCGTTTCCATAATATCGTGTCCCGGCTGGTCGCCGGCTTTCTCACCTTTACCAGGCTTCTGGGAGGCAGAATCACGCCCGATGACATCTCCCACCTGACTATCTCCATCCCCTTGGCCTACATGCTTTTGCTTTTGATAGTTATAAATGAAGCGATATTCATCCAGGCTGCGAATCGGCACTTTAATAATCTGTTGACCGTCCGACATAATAATATTTTCTTCCGTTATCAGATCGGGTAGATTTTGCTTAATGACATCTTTGACCTTCTGCTGATGACGTTGCTGGTCCTGGTACCCTTTGCGATGCAGCGACCAATCTTCGCGGGATACGACGAATGAATATGGCTGGCGTGGTTCTGGCATTATTAGGCACCCCCCCAAGTGGATACACGGCACAGTTTGGCCTTGTTGGTTATTAAGTATATTCACGGGGATGAACGATATGTGATGGAACTCGATTTAAATTCTGCCCGTTTGCTTTTATAATGAAAGTAAAAAATGTAAAAAAAGAATGGAGAACCTTGGGTTATGGAAGAAATTGCAGTACTTATAGTAGACGATGAGCAGGGATTGCGGGATATGCTGACAACGGTGTTAAAAAAAGAAGGGTTCCTTCAAGTTAAGCATGCTGCAACGGGGCGGGAAGCGCTGCAAGTCGTGATGGAATCTCATATAGATGTGATTGTACTTGATGTCATGCTGCCTGATAGCGATGGGTTTGAGATATGTCGTCAAATGCGTCTATATACGGATGCCCCTATTCTTTTTTTGACGGCAAGAGATACAGATCTAGACAAATTAATGGGGTTCGGTATCGGAGGAGACGACTATATTACCAAACCGTTTAACCCGCTGGAAGTCGTTGCCCGTATGAAGGCACGAATGAAATATCGGAAAGTTTCGACAGTGGCCATGAAACCGACCTTACGCACTTTAGATTTTGGATATTTTCGACTGGAACTGGAATCCGGTGTGTTGTATGTGGAGGACAAGCAGGTCGAGTGTCCGGCACGTGAATGGCTGCTGCTGGTATTTTTGTGCAAGCACCCTAACCGTATTTTCAGTGTACGGCAGCTTTACGAGGCGATATGGAGCGAGGCCTTCTTGGGTGATGAGAAGACCGTAGTGATTCATATCTCCCGTTTGCGGAAAAAAATAGAACCTGATCCCAAGCACCCGCAATCTTTAATCAATGTAAGGGGGCTTGGTTATAAAATGATGTCAGTCAAGATGGAGGAATGAGGATGAACTCTCTGGTTAAGATGTCCTTCCGTTTTATGAAAGTAACGTTATGTTTTGTACTGGCCTATGTCCTATGTTTTGTTATTTGCACGATCTTATATATTTTTATAAAAAGTATATTTGGAGCATCTCAAAATATAAATATTAATCTATTCTGGACAGGACTTGGTATCGTGCAGAGTGTTGTGTTCATAGCTGCCTACGGATGGTATATAGGCAAACCTTTGGTGTATGTAATTAAATGGATTGGAAATATTGCGACGGGGGAATTCCAAGCACCGCTAAGTGAACTGGAACTACCGGAGCGCAAAAAAAATCAGAAAAATAGCTATAAACCTCCGTATCAATTGTATAAAGAAGTTTTTGAACAAATGAACATCTTATCGTCTCAATTGCGCAGCAATGAGGAAGAGAGAGTGGAATTAGAGAAACGAAAACAGCAGTGGGTAGCAGGTGTCAGCCATGATCTCAAAACACCATTATCTTATATTGAAGGATATGCGGCCATGCTGACTGCTCAAGAGTATGATTGGTCCGATGAAGAAAGAAGAAGCTTTAGTATGAGTATCAGTGAGAAAGTGACTGAAATGAAGCAGTTGATTCAGGATTTGAATGCTTCTATGCAGCTTAAGGAAAGTCCACTGCCCGTCCAATTGGAGAAGGAGGACATTGTGGAGTTTCTCCGTAGTGCAGTCATAGATATCGCTAACCATCCTTCGGCTGAGCAATACGAATTTTCTTTTACGTCCATGGAGGCGACTTGTATTATGTCCTTCGATAGCAAGCTATTAGGCAGAGCGCTGCAGAATTTTTTGATTAACGCCATCATTCATAATCCTCCAGGTACACACGTTTCCATGGAAGTGAACAAAGAGAACGATAAGCTTCATATTTCTATCGAAGATGATGGAATAGGAATGAATCCTAATGAGTGTAAGCAGGTATCTCACTCCGAAGGGCATGGAATACCTATTGCCAAAAGCTTTATTGAAGCGCACAACGGAACGCTTCATATCCTTTCAGGCAGTAAAGCGGGTACAAGGATGGAGATTTCACTGCCGCTAAACAACTAACTTTGTAACATCGAATCTCACATTTTGCAGTGTGCTCGATTTTTTTGCCTGTTGTTTAGGGACTGTTTACTTGATGTTAACTTTACTTCAGTAAACTGTATGTAACTTAAACTTCAGCATTAGAAGTCGAGAGGAGATCAGGAAGTGTCTGAATATGTAATACATACACAGCAGCTAACTAGGCGTTTTGGAAAGCGGGAATTTGTAAAACGAATAAATCTCCAGGTACCTGGACAACAAATTTATGGGTTTTTGGGACCTAATGGGGCGGGTAAAACAACCACGATTCGTATGCTACTTGGGCTGATTAAATCCACCTCCGGAGAAATTGAGATTTTTGGGAAAAAGCTGAAGGATCAGCGTATGGAAATATTAAAAGATGTTGGTTCCTTGGTTGAATCACCTGCCTATTATGCCCATTTATCCGCATATCGAAATTTGGAAATCGTTACAACCATGCGTGGACTGCCGACCCGAAGAATTCATGAAGTGCTGGATTTAGTGAGATTAACCAAGGATGCGTATCGTCCGGTAAAAGGATATTCCTTGGGGATGCGACAAAGACTGGGGATTGCTATGGCGCTTATTGCCAACCCCAAATTATTGATACTTGATGAACCGACGAATGGTTTGGACCCATCTGGTATTCAGGAAATTCGGGAGTTAATTATGAGCCTCCCTGGTGCTTACGGAATGACGGTACTGGTTTCGAGCCATTTATTAAGCGAAATTGAGCAGATTGCAACCTATGTAGGAATTATTAATCAGGGTGAAATGATCTTCCAGGGAACGATGAAGGAACTCACCGCCAAAAGCAAGCCTCAATTATTCATTGAAACCCCAGATCCTGTTCTGGCTGCCGGTGCACTGATTCAGCATGGATGGACAGCTGGAGCTGAATCAATTGAACAAAATGAGGTCGTGACTCCTATTGTAGATCGGCAACAATCTTCGGAGATGATCAAGGTGCTTGTGGAACACAATCATCCCATTTATCGGGTCACAGAGAAGAAAAAAACATTGGAGGAGATATTCCTGGAGCTGACAGGTAAGGAGCGAAGCTTATGATACTCCGGGTTATAAAGTCAGAGGGGCTTAAGCTGAAGAAAATATGCTGGTGGATTCCTCTTATACAGGGGTGTGTACTTACAGGTATGACTGCCGTGGAATGGTATCTTTACTTTCGGCAAGGACCAGGAGGTGTCTATGCTGGTTTTGCCGTTATGTTTATGTTCCTTTCGTTTGTGATGCTGCTTGGCGGTACACTTTTGGCGAGCATTATGGCCGGTACAGAGCATGATACTCAAACATGGAAGCAGCTTATGGTCATGCCTGTTCCCAGAAGCTATATCTATTTATCCAAAATTGTATGGATCGTGATTCTGCAGTTGGGTACCGCCTTGATCACTGTAGCAGGTATGAGCCTCATCTGGGTGTTATATACAAACGAACCCATTCCTTGGCGGATCATGCTGTTACAGCCGATTAATGCAAGTTTGGCTACCCTACCAGTACTTGCAATTCAACTTTGGCTGTCTACACTTTTCACTAATCAGGCATTCCCATTAGCGTTTGGTATATTCGGCTCTATTGCAAGCTTGTTTTTGGCACGCACAAGTATTCTGTGGATTAAAATATTGCCTTGGTCGTACCCTGCCCTATCAAGTCCTCTAATGAAGGAACACATGATTTGGGTAATCGTTGCTTTAAGTGCGGGAGTCATCTTTACGGGACTTGGTACATTACAGTTTACCAAGCATGAATTCAAATAGAGAGGAGAAGATACATGGGCTCTATTTTACGCGTAGAGACGATAAAGCTTCAATGGATCATGGTATGGATTCTCATTATATTGGATGCGGTCATAAATTCTTTAATGGGAGTCCTCGAGCTGAACGATTTGAAACAGTTTTTTTCGCCCAGCTGGTTAACTTTATATACGTATTCAGCGCAATTTCACTCTATGTTTTTTTATCCACTCTATTGTGGAATTATCGCTTCTCTTTTGTGTGCGTATGAGCATCGGGATGGGGGATGGAAGATTTTATTAAGCAGCCCGTATCCTCGTCAGCAAATTTATTATGCAAAATATATATTGCTCATTCTCATACTGGGTCTTGATCAGCTTATATTTATATTGGGCTATTTTGTAAGTGGAAATATAGCAGGTGCTCCAGGAGAAATCCCTTGGTCTGTCGTTCTTTCTACCGGCTTGGGAGGGTGGATCGGGATTTTTCCCCTGGCAGCACTACAGCTTATGCTCTCGATAAAAATTCGGAATTTTGGAGCTTCTTTGGGAATGTCTATTTGTTGTGTGGTTCCTAATATTGTCATAACGGGCTTTCACTCTTCCATAGGTGCGTGGTTTCCTTTTACGATTCCTTATTATATTATGATGCCGCAAACAGCGACTTATGCACCCAGAGTTGAGCCTTACAGCCTCGGCTTGATTGTCATTTTTACGTTTTTAGCCTATCTGTATGGTGGAAGAAAGATGTTTGTGAATAGGGACTGGTTGTAGTTAGGATAGCATGAGGATGTAATCCATAAGCGATCCTTTCAGTCGACAAGTTAATTGAAATAAACAATGATTACAAAAATAACGACAAAATCTTGCGGAAAAATTGCGTTGTTTACTTTCAAATCAGATAGTAATATATAGAAGAAAGAGCACTTCTTTTGGAAAAAATGTGAAAATAAAAAAGTTTTAAATAATATTATAGGATACTTATAAGGGGTTGGTATATTGGATTATATATTGAATTGTAATAATGTTACAAAGAAGTATGGTAGTAAAAAAGCTCTTGACTCATTAACTCTTTCAATAAAGCCTGGAACTATCTTAGGACTTCTTGGTCCCAATGGAGCAGGGAAAACGACATTAATGAAACTCATCGTATCTCTGCTGAGGGATTATAGAGGTGAGATTCGTATTAAAGGTTTGAAACCTAGTGTTGAAACGAAGAAGATCGTTTCTTATTTGCCTGATAGAGAATTTCTTTACCAGTGGATGACCATCGAGCAAGCTATTGCTTTTTTTGAACATTCTTTTGTCGATTTTAACCGAGGTTTAGCATACAAAATGGTGAAATCATTGGGTTTGGATATAAACGACAAAATTAAATCTTTATCTAAAGGAATGCAGGAAAGATTAAGTATTTCCTTGGCTTTTGCAAGGAAAGCAACGCTGTATATTTTGGATGAACCTTTGGCGGCTGTGGATCCTTCTACACGGGATAAGATTATACAAATTATACTTGATAACTTTGATCCTACTAGTGCGGTTATTATAAGTACTCATTTAATTAATGATGTTGAAAAATTGTTTACTGATGTAGCATTTGTGAATGACGGAAAGGTACTGCTACAAGGAAATGTAAAAGATATAAGAGACGAATATGAACAGTCTATAGAGGAAATATTCAAGTCTATGATCTAAGATGAGGAGGATTAATTTTGCGAGTTTCATCTTACAACGAATATTTGCTATTAAATGATTCTGATGAGGAAAGTTATTTAATTTATAACAGCTTATCGAATGGATTCGGTGAAATACATAAGGGTTTGTATAATGCCTTAATTCAAAAAGATATGGACTATCTTGAACATTGTGCAGAGAAAGAACAATTACTTCAAGGTCAGTTCCTATATGTAGGGCCTATAAAAGAACTAGACCAGATGGAGGAACAGTTCAAAATAGTTAGACATCAGAATGAGACCTTGAATTTAACTATTTTGCCTACATTTAGCTGTAATTTTAGATGTTCTTATTGTTTTGAAAATTTGACTTCTAAATCAGGAAAGAGAGCTTTTTCGCAAAAAATACAGAATGAAATTCTGACTTATATAGAAAAGTCGGTTGAAGAATTACATTTTAAACGTATTATTGTGAATTGGACAGGAGGTGAACCATTACTTGAATTTAAAAATATAACCAGTCTTATGGAGCGTATAAACTTTATCGCTAATAAAAATAAAATATCCATTGATCATTTTATGGTAAGCAATGGATATTTACTTACATCTGACCGGGCTAAGAAATTGAAAGAATTAGGTGTTAAAAGGATCCAAATTACAATAGATGGTTCAAAAAAAAGCCACGATCAAAGAAGAATATTAGCTAATAAAGAGGGCACTTTTGATAAAATTATAGAAAATATTAATAAATCATGTGAATTTATCCATATTACGATTAGAACAAATGTGGATTTGGATAATATTCATTTTATGAATGAGTATATTGAATATATGGGAAGGCAACTTTTCAAAGACAAGGTAAGTATTTATTTTTCAGCAACTACTGAATATAGCGCAGGGGGATGTGTTAGCAACAGCAGTTGTTATGCGAATAAAGATTTTTCAAAGGTAATTATAAAATTATACGAATGCGCATTAGAAAAAGGATTGAATATATCTTACTATCCTCAGTATGAACCGGTTGCTTGCGCTGCAATCGCAGCTAACTCTATGGTCATTCAGCCAGATGGAGGTATTCAGAAGTGTTGGAATACGGTTGGAAATAAGAACTATTTAATTGGACATATTAGCGAAAATTTTAGTATTGAACAACTTAATTCAAATGCTTAGTTTTAACTTTCGTCATCAATAAATCTGGAAAATTTAACTATAGCTATTAATATATTTGAAAGGAGGTGAGTTGAATGCGGTGGATTGTAAAACCTCAAAAAGTAATGAACTCTGTAACTCCTGCATTTTGTCTTGTAGATAACAAAAATTCTTGTGTCTTGTATGTTTAAACAAAATCTTCTGTATTACCGCCTGTTTTTTACTAAACAGGCGGCTATTTCATTGAAAAGGGGCTTAATATGTTATTTTCTCATATATTTAAAGTAGAAATCAAAAGACATTTTATGGTGTTTGCTATTCTTACGATCTTAAGCGGTATATTTAGTCTTCATTTTTTAATTAATAATCATCAACAATTAGCATTCTCTTATCTACTAATCAATATGGTTATAGGGATATTGATACCCATTTACATATTTATGGACTTTTACAATGAGTTTTTTATAGGAAAAATGACACTTAATCATATGCTACCACTCAAAACATCAAGTCTATTTTTTATTAAATCAATAGTATTTTTAATTGGAATTATGGTTGTATGGGGGGCAACTCTCATAGAGATTTTTCTTAATCCGCAAGGGTTATACTTAACGCGCATTGTGCAGTCAACTAGTCCTTCCGAAGGTATTTTATATTTATTTTGCTCAAAGTTTTTTGGAATGTTAAGTGGGCTTTCATTGATGGGGTTTGCAATCTCTTTAGCAAAATGGGTGAGTAAAAAGGTAGCGACAGGTCACCTATTGATTGCCTTTATTTTTATTGCAGTAATCGGCTTTCAATTTGCTTTAATAATAAAAGGGTCTTGGCATTGGCATTGGAGCATTGGAACATCATCACTAGAATCTTTTAAACAGTACGCCAATATGCTTACAATAAGTACCTTTTCCAATCGACCAACCTTTCCCGACATTAAAGAAACAATTCATTGGGATTCAGTAGTAATGAATGTAATTGTTACAATAATTTCAGGAAGTTTTGCAGCTTTACTATTTAATTCAAAAAGGTACGAAATTTATGGTAAATAAATTGGTTTACATTCAGTGAGCCTTTATTTTAGCTCTAGGAGGCAAGGGGGTGATCGATATAAATACCATTGTAATCATAGAAAATCAATTGACTTGGCAAAATAAACTCAAAGTATGGATTGAGCCGGAAAAGGACATGTATGCATTTTTTTTTAGATCGTATACTGATTTTATTGAAAAAGGTATATTTGAGGATTAGCAACTATTAGTTTGTGATATAGAATTAATCAGTTTGGATGAGCTGGAGCCCATATACAGAAGAGATCGGCCAATAATAATAAGCATTTCAAACCATAAGTCTCCCAAAATAAAGCAGTTATTGAAACTTGGCATCTCCGGCATTGTGTATAAGACAGCTACATCGGCACAATTGATGCGGACCATTCGTAATGCTTTAGATGGATTGGCTACGTTACCAATGGAATTATTTCAAAGCTTACATACCATTCCAGAATATGATGATATATTAATCAGCCCTAAGGAACGCTCAATTCTAGAAGGGTTAGCACTAGGAAAAAGCAACAAAGAGCTAGCAGCCCTTTTATATGTTAGCCAGAGGACAGTCGAATATCATTTGACACATATATTTAGTAAATTCAATGTTCATACAAGAACTGAGGCCGTAATGGCAGCTAAGTCTAAAGGAATAATTCATATGTGAATACCTTTTTCTGAAGGCAGGAAAATGACTTTATTTCTATTTAAATATAAATATAGGTTTTTTGTAGTCATTTTTATGATCAGTCTCGCTAGTTTGCTCGATATTTATCTAGCCTTTATATTCAAAAGTTTAATAGACACCGCCACATCGCAGGGGGAAAAGCAGTTTATTGAAATTTCCTTAATTGCAATAGGCTTCATTATAATTAACTCTCTCGTAAAAATGTTTTATCGCAATCTTCTTATCTCTGTAAGACGGTGTTGCTTTTAAAAGAGATTGTTTTCCAACATATTCTATATAAAGACCATTCTCAGTTTACTTCAAACCATAGTGCAAAGTACATTTCGATCATGAATAATGATATTAAAATGATTGAGGATGATTACTTAAAAAATATATTTTCTTTGACCAGTACAGGAGTTTCGTTTTTGGCGGCTCTTTTTGCTATGTTTGTTTTGAGTCCTAATATTGTTGTTATATTACTTTTACTTACACTAATATCTATTTTAATTCCACGTATTTTTGAAAAAAAAATCCGAGCTGGAAAACGAAATATTGCAGATGCTTTAGAAAAATTTACGATAAAAATAAATGATTTTTTTTCTGGATTTGCTGTTATTAAAAGCTATGGAGTAGAGCAACATGTGGAGCAGCAATTTAGTTTGAATAATACTGTCGTTGAAAATAATAAGTATTTATTTTTTAAATTAAATGCTTATGTAAGCTCATTGAGCGATGTATTTGGCGGAGTAATGTTTATCTCTGTATTTCTTGTTGGCAGTTTTTTATCCATTCGAGGAGCTATCACACTAGGTACTATGATCGCTTGTGTACAGTTGACTAATAAAGTTGTCAATCCAGTATATATGAGTATTCAATACATAACTCAAATTAGGGCATTGCGTGATATTTCGGCTAAAATATTAGAAATTTTACACGAAGATCAGGATGGTAACCAATATATAAAAAAAACATCAATAGAACACTCAGTTCGTTTTACAAATGTGAGCTTTGGTTATGCCCGAAATCACCTAAATTTACATGATATTAACATGGTTTTGAATAAAGGGGGGAAATATGCCCTTGTAGGGCCTAGCGGGTCTGGAAAGTCTACTTTGCTTAAGCTCCTAATGAAACAATATGATGTTTATGATGGAATTATTTATGTAGATGATTTGGATTTAAAGTTCATATCTGCTGAGGATTGGTGTCGGTTAGAATCGGTTGTGCAGCAAGACGTTTTTTTATTCGATGGCAGTATTAAAGAAAATATTACAATGTATCAATCGTTCCAAGATGAGATTCTTTCCAATGTGATAAGTGCCTCTGGGCTTAATAAACTTATCGATAAATTGCCTTATGGTTTGGACACACAGATTGGTGAAAAAGGAGGGAGGCTATCAGGGGGAGAAAAACAAAGAATTGCGATTGCCAGAACCTTAATTAGGCAAACACCGTTATTACTCCTTGATGAAGCAACTTCATCTTTGGATAGTGAAACGGCGAATGCCATTGAAGAGGTGATATTAGGTCTCGAAACTATTACATGTTTGGTAGTAACGCATCGTTTGTCTAAAGCTGCATTGCAGAAATATGATAAGATATTTGTTATGTCAGATGGAAGAGTAGTAGAAGAAGGTTCCTTTGATTATTTAATAGAGAATAAAGGTTATTTTTATCATTTATATAAATTTGTAAATGATTCTTCAATAAATCAGACACAACCTATATATACTTGATTTCACGATTTAACTATAGTTAGTTCTACACCCTTTTTTGATCTACCCCATCCATAAAAGTCGAACTACAGCCATACTCACAATACCGACAACGACGGTAGCCAGCAGGTTTTTGCTCCACAAGGCGGTCACTAGCGTTGGAAAGACAGCCATAAGCACTTGCCCATTAAAAGTGACGGAGGTCTCGGTTCGGACGAGCAGATTTTCCATCACGAGTGCAGTGAAAATACAAATAGGAATATAGGAAAGCCATTGTAGCACTGGCTTGGGTAGCGCCAGCCTTTGCAGCACGACAAAGGGAATGATCCTTGGGATCGCCGTGACAATCATGGCACCGATAATGATATACAGGACATGGGGATTAATGTTCATTTGTCGGTTAACACTCCAATCGTTGCGGTGATCATGGTCGCTACAATGACAGCAATATGTGACGGCACCCACCAGGACAAAAGGTACATCAGAACAGCCATACATAGCACAAGCAGCAGACGATGCTTGAGTTTGGAGGTATGGACACTTTGGAGCTGGGAAATGAGTAGGGCAAGAAACATCGCAGGCAAGGCAAAATCCAGACCAAAAGCCTCCGGTCGGGAAATCCAGTTTCCGAGAATCCCTCCTGCCACACAGGATGCAATCCAGGCGAGATAAGCTGTAATATTAAGCCCGTTCATCCAACGGTCACTGACCTGTCCGCCTTTAGCCAATTTATCAGACGCTACCCCAAAGGATTCATCCGTCAAAAGAACGCCGATACCTATGTTTTTCCATAGTGAATATTTAGAAAAGTAAGGAGCCAGCGATGCACTTAGCAGCAGATGGCGGGCATTCACAATGAATGTCGTTAAAATAATGACGGATGGAGGACTGGCTACAGCCAGCATTGAGCACATAATAAACTGGGAGGCTCCTGCGTATACAAGCGCCGACATCAGGGCAATTTCCATGGTGCTAACCCCTGACGAAGCGCCCACAATCCCTGCCGCGAACCCAATGCATACATAACCAAGCAATGTAGGAATGCAATCTTTAACCCCTTGTAAAAAGCTGAGTGAATCATGCTTCGTTCCGCTCAACTCCGAAGCTATGGACATTTTAATCTTACCCCCAGTGTATAAATTTTTTAATAGTATATAACGGAAGTCGTAAAGTATCAATATATTACACAATTGTATGTTATATTGAATAGTCCTTAAAAAGCTGTTTGATTTACTATGACAACCCAAAGAAGACTATGTATTTACCAAAAAGCTTCGCTCGTGTTCCGGTTGCAGACGATTTGGCAGCAGCCAGCATCCAAAAGCGGTGTTCAAATCGGATGTGTTCATACAAGGACTGTTTTGACTGAATGGGGAGTTCGTAAAAAAAGGGCGTCCCAGTCAGTTCATGACTTATGGGACAACCCTAAGATGGTGACTTATATAAGCTCCTGCCGTTTTTTCAGATATCTGTAGAGAATAATTCCCGAGACCGCGCAGATGGCTGCGCATAGACCGATAACTCCATATCCCGCCTGGAGCCCGCGCAACATGCCAAGCTCAGTAGTTGCGCCGTAGACTATCTTGACCCCTTCGATTACCCAGCCGATCACATAGTTGCCAATGACACTACCTATACCCATCAGCGTGACGACGAACGTAATAGCTGTATCACTGTCCTTCGGATATCTCCGTGCTATGAACGCCATCACGGTCGGATAGATCATTGCAATGCCTGCACCCGATACGGCAAAGAGAAACGCCAGTCTCTCCCCACCCGCGATTGCTGCGAACGTACATATCGCTGAGAAGGCGGAGAATAGAATCGTCGAAAGCACAAACCCCATCCGGTCAGTGAGCGGACCAAGCAACAGGCGCCCCAACGAGAAGGTAAGAAAGAACGCTGAGAGCATGCTGGACGCCTTCACCGTACTCCATGAATACGCTTTCTCTAAGAAGTTGACTAGCCAGCCCCCAACTGCGAGCTCAGAGACTACCCCAAACGACAGGATCATTACCATCATCCAGAGTGCCGGATCGCGGGTTAGGGTCTTGAGTGAGGTCCGTTCCTCATGCTGCAGATCGTCTCCCGGGAAGGTACTGAGCAGCGCGGCCACAATCGGCAGCAGGCAGAGCGACAACATAGCCAGATACATCCCCCGCCAGTCCAGCGTATGTCCAAATACCGTCAGTGACATGACTCCCGTCGCCAGCAAAGGGGCGACTGTTGAGCTGAGCCCATAGAAAAAGTGGGACAAATTCATCATCGTGCCGGTATTTTTCACAAAAATCCTCGCCCCCAAAATGGCGAGCGCAATCTCCAGCATGCCGTTCCCAATATACATCAAGAAGTAGGACGAGGCGAAGAAAGGATACGTGTGCGACAGATAGATGAACACTCCCGAGATGATCATGGAAGCAAAGGAAATGATGCTGACCGCCTTGATTCCCCACTTACGGACAAGAACGGCGGTGAACGAGCAGGCAATCAAATAACCAAGTGCGTTTAGAGACAACAATGTTCCGAGCTGCTGTTCATCCAGATTGAAGTCGAATTGAATGCGTGGAATAGCAGGGCCTTTAATATTTTCCGAGATGCCAAATACAATAAAGCCAATAAAAATTGTCGCCAGCTGCATCGTGTACATGTAACGGGACTTGCGGGTTTGCGGATTCAAATTTAGTCCCTCCTAGATAGTCAACGTTGGTTTTCTCACCTGTTGGGTGTTCAGGGACGGAAAAGTCATAGGATAGCAGCCCTCCTTCAGGATATTACAATGGTTTTCAAAAACGTTTTAATAAGTGAAGTTTAAGGACATTTATATTCAATGTCAAATGTTTTTATTGGCATGTTGAAGTTAACGAGGAACCTGACCATATTACAGTAAATTATAGCATGCCTACTTCCCGTTTAAGCCTTGTATATACCTTGATCGGCTTCTATATATAGCGAACACACAGTCTTTTGTGTATTCTTCTTATATAGACTTTTGGATACAAGGAGGCATCGTCCGTGGATTCAATGCAGTATATTATTGGCTCTAATTTGGCTCAAATCAGGAAGACTAGAGGATTAAGTTTGGATAAGGTGGCTGAACTGACAGGGGTCAGCAAAGGGATGCTGGCTCAGATTGAGAAGGGGAAATCCAATCCTACGGTAACAACCCTTTGGAAAATTGCGAACGGTTTGCACGTATCCTTCTCCACCTTTCTTAAAGAAGACCCGCCGCAAATCACGAAGATTCGAAGGGAAGACCTGCATCCGGTTATTGATGAGGACGGTAACTATTTTGTTTACCCTGTATTCCCGTATCACGCGGAAAAGAAGTTTGAGGTGTTCACGGTAAGTCTGAAGCCAGGCTTTACACACCAGGCAGAGAAGCATCTGGGAGAGGAAACGATTCTCATGATCCGTGGGGAAATGTACTTTGAGATGCAGGGGCAACAGCTCAAGCTGAGTGCAGGGGATGCCGTGCAATTTCAAGTATCTGACATACATACCTACCGCAATGATTCGGATGAGGATGCCGATTTTTATGTATTGATTTATTATGCGGATTAGTGGGATGATTAGCATAGTCTAAAACAGGCTTCCACATCAGGATTTTGCAAAATCCTGAGATATAAAAGAGAGCAACGAGGAAAAGAGAGGAAAGAACCCATGGAAAGCAAGTACATCCGAGAAACCTACTGCTTTAAGACATCCCGAGTATTTCCCAACGATATCAACAATCATAACACGCTCTTCGGCGGCCGATTGATGTCGTATATCGACGATATCGCATCTATTGCAGCTGCTAAGCTGTGTCGTACGAACACAGTTACAGCCTCTACGGATTCGGTGGATTTTTTGCTACCTATCCATCCGAGTGATTCTGTCACGCTAGAAGCGTTCGTAACCTGGACAGGCCGTAGCTCGATGGAGGTGTTCGTAAAGGTAATTCGTGAAGGACTAATGACTGGCGACCGAAAAATCGCAGCCACCGCCTTCCTGACCTTTGTGGCATTGGACGAGAACAACCGTAAAGTGACCGTGCCGCAGGTGATTCCAGAAACAGAAGAGCAGTTACAATTGCACCAGACGGCTCCATCACGCGCAGCCATACGGCGTCAGCGGAGGGAAGAAAGCAAGCAGCTGGCTAGTTTTCTGACAACAGATTATCCGTGGGAACTGTAACGTACTAAAGATTATCAATTTCATCGTTTTACGTAAAAAGGAGCCGTTATTTCCGTTAGCAGTCACCATGATCTGCTTGGAATACGGCTCCTTTTGAAAATAACTTGGGCTATTCTACTTTAACTACACGGAAATGCTGATTTGTCCCACCATTATCGCCCCATTGAATGGCTTTGGCTCCATCGGCGGTGGCGCCTTCAGAAATATCGATCAGCTTGCCAGTTGCCCGATTTTTCAGCTTGTAATAACCACCGGTTACGGATACTAATTGCCAGTGCTGACTGGACCAGCCTCCGTCGCTCCACTGCTCAATAACTGTACCATCCGTTGTAGTACCGCTTTCAACACCAATTAGCTTTCCGCTGCTGCGGTTCACAATTTTATAATATCCGCTGCCTGCATCTTTGAGTTGCCATTGTTGGCTTGCTGTTCCCGCATCTGCACGCTGTTCCAGGTCTGCGCCGTCCGTCGTTGCATTGCCAATAATGCTTAGTGGCTTATTGCTCTTGCGATTCACTAGCTGATAATAGGCATCCGGATCAATGGCAATTGGGGTCGTTATCCCCTCGACCACACCACTGGCGGTGTCAATATTAATGCTGTCGAACCAATCCATAGCTAATGAAGTCGCTGTTGGAAAACGCAGTGGCAACCATACATATTGAGAATCCTGCACAGGACCGCTCCACGCACCCGCCCAACGGTCGCCCAAATACAGGTATGAAGTTGTCTGGGCACCTTCAACAGGAATCACGTAAGCCGACTGTGAACCATAAGTCGTACCGTCCCCAAAGTTTATCGTATTACTCCAGGTTCCTTCAATGCTGGATGCGGTAGCATACTTGGCCTGATTGGGATTCCAGCCGGTCGCCCCTGATGTAATCAGGAAGTAGACGTCTCCTTTTTTGAACATCGCTGGAGCTTCACGGTATTGTCCAGGCCAAAGTGTAGTCACCAGCGATTCAACTTGCAGAAAATCCGGTGTCAGACGATAAATGTTCAGATCCGCGTTTACCCGGGTAGCCGAAATAAGGTAAGCTGTACCGTTATCGTTGTATACGGTCATATCGCGCGAATCGTAATCCAGAGGACGGAAGCTACCCTGATATGTGTAATCGCCGTCCACCGTATCGGAGGAGGCGACAGCCACTCGGGCCTCGTTGTAATTAACCCCATTCTCCTTGTGCATCCATAATACGTATTTGCGTGTTTTTTCATTATAAATCACTTTCGGACGTTCAATATTCGAAACATTCAGCTCTACGGCGGAGCTGCTGGTCAGTACGTTTTTACGAAACTCCCAGTTTTTTAAATCAGAGGAACGGTAGGCGGATACCGCCTTGAACGTGCCGTTGGGATTACGATTTTCACCAAACCAATAATAGTAACCGTCTACTTTAATCATACCACCCCCATGGGCATGGACTACGTTTCCATCTGTATCTTTAAACTGAATGCCATTCACGACATTCGCTGAAGCGGCTGAAGCGATCTTAGGTGAAAACATCTGAAAAATGCTCAACGTCAGCAAAATAGAGAGCATAATACACAGCAAGCGGGCAAAATCATATTTCATTGTTTCGTCCTCCTCTGTATGCTTTATTTTAAAGCGCTTTCATTAATGGACTCTATAAAGTAGTTTTAATAGAGCTACTTATCCCAATTGTATCCATATTGAATTGAAAGTGCTAGAGTAGTATATTGACCATGTACACGGCACACGCCATCCATATCTAACAGACTTCCATCGAACGGTGAGTGTTACAAACTGGCTGATATTCATTAGGTATATAGGAGGCGACCATGAAAATATACGCGATTGATACGAGCAAGCCGGAAGCTGAGGAGCATTACGAATTACTGGTACCTCGGGTTTCACTAGAAAAGCAGCACAAGTTAGATCGTTTTTTACATCGGGAAGATGCTTTGAGGGGCTTATATGCCGATGTACTGCTAAGATGGTTGGCCTGTCGGCAATTGAAGGTATCGAATGCCAGTCTTCAATTTACATACAATGCATTCGGTAAGCCTTCCTTAATAAATGCACCTGCATTCCATTTTAATGTTTCTCACTCGGGAAAATGGGTGGTATGCGCTATTGATGATCACCCGCTTGGAATCGACATTGAGCAGCTCCGTCCTATTGATTTTGAGGTAGGTAGGGTGTGCTTTTCGGACACAGAGTATGATGCGTTAATGCGTCAGGATGCAGACAGCCGCTTATCCTATTTTTACGATCTATGGACGCTTAAGGAAAGCTTTGTGAAGGCCGAGGGGCAGGGACTAACCCTACCGTTGAAGTCTTTTTCATTTGAGCTAAAGGCACAACCATTCATAGGCTTCACGACAGAGGGCTTTACCACCGAGTATTATCATTTTAAGCAGTATGAGCTGGATCAGGATTATAAAATGGCTGTCTGTGCAGCTCATGACCAATTTGCCGAGCAGGTGCAGCAGATAGATATAAATACACTACGCTTGGAAGTGGCAACACAGGCGTAATATGAAGTGGGTATGCGTATAGTTGAAAAAAGGAGATGAGTGGCGTTGACATTCGTTTTGTTCAAGCACGGCCGGTTGTATGGGGAGTGGGCTTCCAAAGGAGACTCCATCGTTGTACAGCAGGGTCGGATACAGGCCGTCGGATATGCTCGGGAGCTTGAATTGCAGTTGTCCGGTAAGGAATATGAAACCGTGGATTGGGAAGATGCCTATGTACTGCCAGGCTTAACCGATTCACATATGCATTTATCTATGCATGGTATGAAGTTATCTATGCTCGATTTAACATCAGCTACCTCCAAGGGCGAGATGCTGGCTATGCTACGCAAACGGGTCGCTGTAACACCGCCGGGAGAGTGGATTTTAGGACTTAACTGGAACGAAAATGCTTTTATTCCTGTTGAAATTCCGGATATATCCGAGCTGGATGCCATTACAGATCAGCATCCGGTATATCTCACTCGTACGTGCTTTCATACGTTTTTGGCCAATTCAGAGGCATTTCGACGTGCGGGTATTAACGAGGACACCCCTGACCCGGCTTCGGGAGCCTATGGACGAGACGCAGATGGACGGTTGAACGGATTGGTTTATGAGGAAGCCTCCTTTGCCTTTACTAGCGTGCAGCCAGAACCGGATTATTCGGTTAAGAAGGACACGATTCGGCGGGCTTGCCTGGATGCGCTACGGCTTGGTCTGACTGCTGCGCACACAGAGGATTTACGTTTTTTGGGCAGCGTGGAGACGATGCAGCGAATTTACAGGGAGCTGAGAGAAGAAGGCCTTCCTTTTCGCACACACCAGCTCATCTATCATCCATTTTTGGAAGAAGCGAAAGTGCAAGGGCTGCGTGCAGGTACCGGAAATGAGTGGTTTAAAATCGGTGCGATAAAAATGTTTGCCGATGGCGCTATTGGTGGAAGAACGGCATTATTGTCTGAACCCTATAGTGATGCTCCGCATACCTGCGGAATGGCGATTCAACCGCAGCCGGAGCTGAATCAGATGGTGGCTGCTGTCAGAGCCGCAGGCTATCCCGTGGCTGTGCATGCCATAGGAGATGGGGCGGCGCACATGATTTTGACAGCGATGGAGGCCCATGCGCTCACGGAGGAAAGCGGTTTGCCAGATCGTCTGATCCACGGACAGGTGCTTAGGGGTGATTTGGTCAAGAGAATGGCGAAGCTGCCGCTGATCGCGGACATCCAGCCCCGTTTTGTCGCAAGTGACTTCCCTTGGGTACTGGATCGGGTGGGGAAAGAACGGACTGAATATTTATATGCCTGGAAAAAGCTACTGGAAGCAGGCATTCCATGTGCTGGAGGTAGTGACGCGCCGATTGAGCCGTTAAACCCTTTTCTTGGTATTCATGCGGCAGTGACTCGCGCCAAGCCGGAAGAAATGCATGAGGGCTATCTTCCCGCTGAAAAGCTGGATGTACATGAAGCCATTCGTTTGTTTACCACGGGAAGCGCAGTAGCAGCTGGTGAGGCTGATGAAAGAGGGACGATAGCTGAAGGGAAAGCCGCTGACTTTACAGTCATTGACCGTGATGTATCGGAAAGCCCGCAAGCTTTACTTGATGTTAAGGTACGAATGACAGTTGTAAACGGGAAAGTTGCATATCGGTCATAGGCTGGTGCTAAGTATGTATGCCAAAAGCCTTCAACTTCACTTTTCATGTGAGGTTGAAGGCTTTGTATTTTATAAACCACGCTGTATAAATCGGTCAGCGTTTTTTACACTGGACCACAGATCAGAGCTGGCTCCGCCCGCATACCAGTAGGCGAAGCCAGCAAACCCAGCATCCTGTCCCAAGCGATACTTACGAGTGAAGGATCGTCCTTCCTCGAGCCACAGCTTATGAAGCTGCGTGTCTTTGTAAGACACGGTATACTGCTGAATATCCTCATTCCAGATTGGTTGGGAGACGGAACGGGATATGAGCTGGTTTTGCTGATCTAGTGAAATATCAGAGGAAGCGATTGACTGTCCGCTAGCGTTAAGCGTCCAGTTCCGTGTAAATAATGGCAACGCCAAGATCGCTTTCTCTGGATAGGTGGTTTGTACAAAACGCCGCACGCTTTCACGGAGCCATGGCAGTGAGGACACAGAGCCGGGGATCGAGCTGCCTCCCCAGTGCTCGTCATATCCCATCAAGATCAGATAGTCTGCCGCAGCGCCAAGCTGTTTATAATCAAAGGCGGCAGTCCAGTCCGTTCCGTAATCAGGAGATACACAAATCGCCAGTACCGTATTCTGACTTTTTAACTTAGCTTTTAATTGTTGGACGAACAATGTTAAATGGGCACGATCCTGACCATCTACATTTTCAAAATCAATGATAAGTCCATTCAAACCGTGTACAGATACAGCATTAGCAAGCTGACTTATGGTTGTATTTCGTAGAACCTCACTGGACAAAATTTGGTGCGTCAGTGCCAGGTTGGAACGGTTGCCTACCATCGCCCAGATATTTTTATGATGCTGTTTGGCCCAGGTGAGCAGCGATGAATTGGTATAATCGCTGATAATACCTGTTTCATTCAGAAAAAACCAACGTGGTGACAGGGTGTTGATGTTGGATTGGAGCACCGTATTTTCAAACTGCTGAATGGTTTGATCATATTGCCAGCCAATTCGGATGGAAGAAGCGGTGGAAGCAGTTTGGTTAGCATGTTTTGTTGAATACGTTAGCAGTCGCTCCAGTAAGACCGCTGTTTCTTCACGAGTCAGAGAGGATGCAGGACGAAAATAGTTACTTTCACCTTTCATAAAGCCGTAACGATTTACGGTGATTACCGCATCAAGAGCCCAATCTGCAATTTCGCCAGTATCTGTAAAGGAGGAAGTAGCATCTCCTGATCCGCCCGAAGAGCGGATGAGACGTGCGATCATCAAAGCCGCTTCTTGACGGGTTATAGGACTATTAGGTTGGAATGTGGCAGACGTTCCCCCCTGAACGATATTGAGCTGCGAAGCCGCTTCAATCCATCCATAGTACCACGTCTTTTTGGCAACATCTCGGTAGGAGGGAACGGGTGCTTGTACAGGCTCCAGACCGAGTGTACGGTCCAGTGCGGTAACCCATTCGGCTCTGGTAACAGCCTTTTTAGGAGAGAAGTAACCAGGTCGTGTACCGTTCAAAATTCCTTTAGCGTGCAGGGAAATAATAGACTGATAGGCATAGCTGTGTGCAGTATCTTGGAACGTAGCGCCGGATGCTGCTGCTGGAGCAGCTAAGTATGAAGAGAATGTTGTGAATATTGTGATGGCTGCCGTTGCTGATAGGGTAAGCTTGGCTAACCAACGTGATCGTTTGGAACTCATACCAAATAACCTTCTTTTTTATGATAGATTGTAGATTCATAGTTCGTTACTCGACGAATAATACTATCAAAAAGAGGAAAGTTATTCATTGCTAAATTGCTGGAAAAATACCAAAAAACCCGCTACCTATGCGGCAACGGGTCTGATATTGGATAAACTATGCCTTTTTGGCATACATAATACCGATAGTCTGTGGACCACAATGACTGGAAATAACACAGCCTGCTGTAGTTAGCAGTACCTCATGTGCGTTCGTTTCTTCTTTCAAGCGAGCTTGCAGCATCAGCGCATCTTCCTCGGCCAAAGCGTGCACGACAATAATGATATCGTTATCCATCTGATCTCGTTGATTCAGAGCGTTTTGCAGCATCTGATCCAGTGCTTTTTCACGTTTGCCGCGGACTTTGTAGGCTGGCGTCATTTTTCCGTCAATTACTTTGATCACCGGACGAATTTTGAGAAGACTGCCGATCAGATTTTGCATGCCTGAGCATCTTCCGCCTTTATACAGGTATTCAAGTGTATCAATGACAAATTCCGTATCTATTAGCGGCCTGGTTTTCGTCAACATGTCTACAATCTGCTCTATCGTATTGCCGTTGGTTGCCGCACGAGCAGCTTTCATCACAAGCAGGCCAAAGCCACACGACAAATTCAAGGAATCAAAAACCGTAACGCGGCCTTCCGGAAATTCAGAGGCAGCGAGTAGTGCATTCTGGTACGTTGATGATAGCTCGGAAGACAGACTGATATATATAATGTCGTCCCCTTGTTCTATGTAAGGAGCAAAGGCTTGAATAAAATCCGACGGAGAAGGTGCGGCGGTACGTGGTAAATGTCCCTCGCGACTTACACGTTGAAATAATTGTTCCGGGTGAATGTTCACCCCGTCCTGCAATGCTTCATCACCAAATACCGTATACAAAGGTACAATGCTAATCTCGTACTGTTGCCGCCAGTGAGTAGGAATATCACTGGTACTGTCGGCAAAAATTTTAATTTTGTTCATACATTGAATCCTCTCTGTGTGATGCAGAAAAATTATAAAGATTGCACGGAGGAAGGATAGATATCCGCTGTGCTATTCGGAACGGAAAGACCGATGGCAAGAAGTGCAATAAAGCCTACAATAATAAGTGCATTAATGATTAAGCCTGTAATAGCAAAGGTTTTCTTACGATTTTTTAACGCAATTCCAATGATACCAACGACAAGTCCGCTACAATTCAGCAACAGGCTGCCTAAAAAAATAAAAGGAAGCAATACCGTTCCGGTTTGCTGCAGAGCGATTTCCGGGTTCATCGTCTGGTATTGGCCGAAATGAGCCAGTAGATTAATAACCATAATAGCCAGAATAATATATCCGATCAGACTGACAAGCGACATAATAAAAGAAGCAATTCCGGGACCGGAATGTTTGAGCTTGACCGGAGGCTGGAACACAGGAGATTCTGAAAAAACAGGGTGCTCCTCAGACGCAGCAGGCTTTTGCAAATTAGGATCTTGGTTACTCATTTTTTCCACTCCTTGAACATAGTCCGAACAGGTACTAATTTTCCACAAAATAAACAAAAAAGCAAGCCACCCTACACATTACCCTTCAAAAGACAGGGTCTAATCATCCAATTCTGTATGCGGTCTGTTCACACACGCTGGCTGGTAAACTTCATACGGTTTCGATAAAATAAGAAGAACATTCGGCTAAAAGGATGAGATGAAAAGGAGTACACAAACATGCAACGGAAATGGATATTTACGGGATCTATAATGATGATGTTGGCGGTAGCCATTGGAGCGTTCGGGGCACATATTGTGAAAGCCCGGATCGACGCGGATGCTTTGGCCGTATATGAAACAGGTGTGAAATATCATATGATTCACGCTGTCGGTTTGCTGATCATTGCGTTGGCTGCTGGACAGTGGGGGCCTTCCAACCGTCTAAGATGGGCAGCTCGTCTGTTATTGACGGGTATCATTTTGTTTTCTGGTAGCTTGTATGTGCTAAGTCTGACCGGAATCCGTGTGCTGGGAGCTATCACCCCTCTAGGAGGCGTGTGTTTTATAGCAGGATGGATATTGCTGGCATGGGCTGCCATGGGTCTGAAGAAAGAGGATTAAAGTTCTTTTCGGATAATACAAAAAAAGAGAGTGGACAAGAAAGACATCATGTTTTTCCTGACCGTTCTCTTTTTTCATGCTTCGTTTTTTGGTGAAGTATTTACATTTACGATGTGATTTCATCGATCTCATTCATTTTAAAGGAGTACACTTGCTTCTCATCTACATGATACACACTCAGCAGGCTATTATCATGGTCCAGATTGAGGATGCGGCAAGGAATGCTGCGTTGTCCACCATAGCGGTTTACGATTAACCGTACAAGCGTATTATCATGTATATAGCGTTTGATCCATTCATACGTACTAAGGTCTTGTTGTGTTGCAGGCTTTGGCTGTACGTGGGATTGTTTGATCTCTTGAACGACTGGCGGCTTGTTCGTAATTGCGGCTGATTTCTTTTTAGAAAATTTTTCCGCGAGCGTAGCGGCTGCATCAGATGGGCTATTCACGGCTGACTGTTTTTTTAGGTACAGTGCAGCTTCAATTAAATTGCCAAGTTCGATACCGGATTGAATCCGGCTATCCGCAATGTGTTCGTTTTGGCTCAAGAGATTAAGCAGGAACTGAAGGGCCTCTACATTCGAACGGCCTTTAACTAATACATCTACATTAAATAAATAACTGGTTTCGTCTTGATTTGATTCCTTTTTCATACATCCTCCAGCCCAAGCCATGGGTAATTAGTCTTTTATGGTACCTATCAATATATCATTAAAATGTAATCTATCATAGTGCCTAAGGCCCTGTTGTTGGATATTAACAAAAATAAAATCTATATAAAGCTTTATGTGTAAAATTTTAATGGAGTACACTGGAATTGTACATTTTTTGCATGTGTATACGAATGAGGAAAGTATGTGAGCATCGGATATAGATAAGCAAAGACAGAGTTACATATACAGAGAATAAAGGAGGTAGTGGGTGAAATCAAGTAGTTTAAATTTTAAATATATTACAGTGGAAAAACATAACGGAGAAGTACTATTCATCCAGAAGAAAAGTAAAATTCCCCCTTAACGAAAGGGGGACTGGGCATATAAAAAACATGATATATTAACATGGTATATTATAGTAAGTGAAATTAAAGCGAATTTTATTTTTGATCAAAAGGGGATCCGTTGTGATCGAATAAGGTAGTCATGTTCGACTGCCCAATTCACAAGACCACTCCAGAAATCTTCACAGGCTGAAATGATCTTCGCTGGTTCAGCTAAATCTCCGGACATAACCAACTTAACTACATGATCGAATCCTTCTGGACGACTCGGCAGTTCCAGGGCCTCCGGTAGAACCATTGAACCCGTTGAGAAAAGCTTCTGATTATGCAACCCAACTAACATAGCCCCATATTGAGCAAACTGCATTACCAAGTACGGCAAGTAGGTAAGAGGACCATGTACACGGATATTTCTAAGCTTTCCTATAAACTCGTACATTTCACCTACAAGCACTTCGTTGATGGCATGCCTGAAATCTTCCTTTGTGGGGGATTCGGCAGCTTCCTTTAATATAGAAAAAAAGTCTTCAGGATCATACAGACGAAGTGGGGAAAAGAAGGGGCCATGTGTCAACGGCCATTCGCCCTCAACAGTAGAGGCAATTTTAAGAAGAACGTCTGAACTACAGACGTTCACCTCCGCTTTCCAGGGTCCCGCTGACCATTCATGGCTAAATTCTACGGGGCCGTTTGATTCACTTAGTACACAAAACATTTCAATGTCCGAGAAAGGGCCGTCAGTACCTTTGGCAACAGATCCATAGACCCCTATAGCCAGAATTTTGTCTCTATATACTTCATGTAACCTCGCAGCTATATCGTGGCAAGTCTGAAGTCTCTCACTTCGAGAAATGTTGACAGGTCCATTCATGTTCATTAGTATCCTCCTCTGTTTTATTAGGGTGAGTTGAAACTAAAACATGGATGGAGGAGCTCGGGCTTAACGGGGGACATTTTTTCGATTCATTCGAATTCCTCCCAAGCGATTTTGTTATGGGGATTGTACCCAAACGGGTTTATTTTAGCAAGCATGTTGCCTTTTCTATCTTGCTTACGGCTATGATAGGGCGGTTATAGGGTGAATCCATAGCTGAAAATTGTTGCTGGAGAGCTGTGGAAAATAGCGGCAAGTTTAATGCATATATTTTATGAGTAAAGCGATGATCTGAAGAAGTTATTTTTTAAGGGAACTAGAAAAATTATGGTCAATAATTTTCTTTTCTCGAATCAATCTTCGTAAACCCAATACTTGTGCCCTACGCTATAGCACTTGGATGGGACTAGCCCAGAAAGAAACAGATGAAAACGGGACAGGCTGATCTTCTCATAGCTGAACTAGGCATAGAGGAATGAGTCATATGTTCAGACCTCGAGGGCAACAAAAACTCAAGGTCTTTTTTATATGGATCGAGTGAGAGAAAAAATGCAGATTAGGAGTCTTAGAAGCAAGACAAACAAAAGCCAGACCTAAAAGGAGGGGAACGCGTGGAGCTGACAGACGATCATTCAATTATTGAAGCTGTACTAAAAGGCAATAAACAAGCGTACGCGGGCATTGTCCGGCGCTATCAGAATAAGCTTTACGGATTGTTCCGCAAGATGGGGTCTTCCGAAGCGGATGCTCAGGATCTGACTCAGGAGACACTACTTAAAGCCTATCGTAAACTGGGAGCGCATAACCCGACGCAGAGTTTTGCCGGTTGGATGTATACAATTGCTGTCAATTTGCAGAAGGACCGTGGACGCCGAAAAGATCCAAAGTCTCTGACACAGGAAGATACATATGAACGTGAAACACCTGAATCGAAGTTGCTGCAAAAGGAACTGCGTTTCGAATTGGATTGCTTGTTAGAGACGCTGCCCGAGCATTATCGACTTGTGTTGATTCTGCGCTACACCAACCAACTGAGTCACAAGGAGATCGCTGGTATTACTGGCATGTCGGTTCGGCAGGTTAACAACGCCGTCCACCGTGCTAAAATCAGTCTGCGCAAAACCGTAGAAGCCAAGGAGGGGCAACGTTATGAGAGTCTGGGATCGTACAACAACGAAAAAAGCCAATCTTGAAACAGAGGACGGCAAATCGACGATAGAAGACAGAAACTGGGAAATTTTGTTGTTTCACGAAAGGCTATCTAATGAGTTTACCGACCAGGTGATGCTGGCGCTGGAAGGAATCGAGATCGAACCAGCTGACAGAGCCGACGCGAGCGATCATGATGTATCCAGATACTCTCCGAGCGAGCAACCAGCGGAAACGGAGGCACAGATCTTGACGGGACCGACTGAATACAGGAATCGGCAACAGAACGCAGCCGCGTACGATGACACGTCCATCGTCGCCCAGGTGAAACATTACCGCGCTGCCAGACGCACTTCACAGTTTAAAGTATGGAGTTTGGTGGTCGCCGTCGTTGTATTTGTGGTTAGCACACTGCTGTATACGCAGCCGACTCTTGCAGATATGGTGAGGTCGCTGTTTGCGAAAGACAGCTATGTGGATAATGGCATGAAGAAGGTCCGTGAAGCAGGACTGGTACAGATTTCGGGTGCCAGTGCTAAAGATCAGGGTTACACTCTGAAAGTCAACGAACTTATCGCCGATTCGACTAGAATGATTATCGGAATCGAAGTTTTCGATGTTGAAGGAAATGCTGTAACCGGGGATTTTAGTATTCAAGATGTCGATTTCAGCCTCTTTGATAACCAGAGAGGTGATGTTGGCGCTGTTCCTTTTGAAGTAAGCACAGGGGGCAACGAGAATATTAGTAGGATTGAGTTCGACTTTATGCGGCCGGTACTGACCGACAAGCTGCAGCTTAGTGCACATATCCGTGAATTGAGGCTGTATGCGGACAAACTTAATGTGGAAGCTCCTATTAAAACGGTAAAAGGAGATTGGAGACTGGATGTGGAGGCAGATCTAACCAAAGCCAAAGCGCAAACGTTGCTGACTCCGATTGATAAAACGTATGAGACGCCAAGCGGCTTACGTATTCACATGCAGGGAGCTACCCGGACGCCGAGCGGCGGATCATTGGAATATACTACAGAGTTGACCCCAGAAGCCGCAGACCGAGCGCTGAACGGACAAAGCGGGTTCCACGAGCTTAAGTATCATCTGGAAGATGCACACGGGAAATGGCTTGGGGATAACAGAGACCCTGAATTCGGACGTCGATCTGGATTGGACCGTTGGAGTGGCAAGACGCACTGGTTCTACCAGTTTAATGATTTTGCCTATGATAAGCAGCAAATTCGATTCGTATTGGACGGCTATATAATTCGAGAGAGAAGCGAGGCGTCGGTCGTGCTCGACCCGGCTCAAACTTCAGCTGTGCATCCCGTTAAATTCGAAGACTCGGGTGATGCTTATCTGTTCAAGGGGCTCAAACTTCGTTCCAACAGTTCTAATTCGGGCAAAATGTATGCGACCATTCCGATAGGCGGTATCTTCAGTAGTCCTAACTTCACGCAAGACATTTGGGTTGCCGTTGACGAAAATAATAAGGAGTATTCGATGTTTTTTGGCGGAGGCTACACAACAGATCGTTCAGGTGTAATCGAGCTGCAGGAGGATGCCGGATATTTCGTTGATGGGCTAAATCAAATGCCGAAACAGCTCACGCTAAAACGAAAGGTCGTCAACCATTTGTACAAGGATGCCGATTGGTCGTTTGTCATACCGCAAACGGGAACGAACGGCGTCATCCTGAAATAAGCAAGCGGGTATGTATCGAGGTTGATGGATGAGAAGCGTTTTTGGTATGCTCCCTTGGTGCAAAGTAGCTATGACAAGAAAGAGCCTGAATCATACCCTGTAACCAAGGAATTTATAACAGAGGGCCGAATGGGCCCTCTGTTTCCTACGGTCTAAGTGACTGGTCCAATTTACTGATTCGCCATTCAGCGAGGGTTTAATTTCACTTGTGAGCCCTTGCCGCCCGTCTGGATTCCAGTATCCTTCACTCCGGCTTCCTTCAAATCGATTAGTAGCCGCTCTAGTACCGCTTTGGCGACAGGCGCTTCTTTTGCACCAGACGCTTTAACGACCAGCTGCACCGGTTTGCCGGAACGCAGATGTTTGTCTGCCTGACGCAGCTTCGTGTCGTAATCATGTTCCTCAATATGAGCAGTGAAGCGAAGCTCCTTGATCTTTTCTTTGCCGCTGTTTTTTGCGGCTCGGCCGACATTTTTGCTTGCTACGGCTTCTTTTTGCGCCAGCGCTTTTCCTTTACCCTTCGCGACCAAGCTACAGGGTGGTGGACTGCTCATCAATGAGGTGCAGACCAGGTCCACCCCTTTGGATCGGGCCATAGCCAAGGCTTCTGACTTGGATACAACGCCGAGCTTCTCCCCTGCGAGTCCAGTGAGTACCACTTCGTCAGCTTTAATTTGCTCGTTGGTTAATACCGCCACGTAAATGAAGCCTCCCTTAAACAATGATAAAGCTATCATATACGGAACCTGTTTGCGATTCAATTTTAGATTTATCTGTATTGACAAAAGTCACTAAGCCCTATAATCTTTTACTGATAATGATTATCATTTTCCAATGCAATATACATACAGGGGTGATTGAGAGAAATGAAAAAGATGTTGAATAGCCTATTATTATTTGTAGTTTTTACTATTGTATTGGCGGGCTGCGGTGCGGCTGGGGATAGCTCGAAGACGGAAGGTACTGCAGGGTCTGAGCAGACATCCACAACGGCTGGTCCGGTTACGGTTAAGGATGACCATGGGGAAGTCAAGCTGGACAAGCCAGCGGAACGTGTGGTTGTACTCGAATGGACGTTTACCGAGGACCTCATTGCACTTGGCGTACAGCCTGTCGGTAATGCGGACAATGAAAACTACAAGCTGTGGGTAACACCGGAGGCGAAGCTGGCTGATACCGTAACTGATATCGGCACACGGGGCGAACCGAATCTAGAAGCGATTGCGGCGCTTAAGCCGGATCTTATTATCACTAACGCCGATAACAATGCAGCGATCTATGCACAACTTAAGGGGATTGCACCAACGATAGAATTCGATCCTTACAAGGGGAACGGCTATGATTACGACCGTATGGTCGAGATTTTCAAGCAAGTCGCTGTGGCTACTGGAAAAACGGAACAGGCTGATAAGGTCCTAAGCGAACTTGACCAGCACTACGTAGAGGCAAAGGCTACATTAGAGAAAGCGGGCAAAGCAGACTTTCACTATGCGCTGACACAGGCCTTCACAGCTCAAAATGCTGCCAGTCTGCGAATGTTCAAGGAAAATTCGGTTGTAGTGGGAACGCTCGCGAAAATTGGCATGGTGAACGACTGGAAGTCGGACAAGACCGAGAAATATGGGTTTAGCACCGTTGGCATTGAAGCTCTTCCAGCTGTGCAGGACAGCAATTTTATCTATATTACGCAAAAGACGGACGATGTATTTGGAGCTGCGATGAAGAACAACTCGGTATGGAACGGACTAAACTTTGTCAAAGAAAAACGGACCTACCCACTGGACGGCACAACATGGACGTTCGGCGGCCCAATCTCATCCAAAGTACTGGTTGATCAGGTAGTCGGAGCCCTGACGAAATGACCCGAACAGACACAACGGGTTTATCGAAGACTTGGCGTGTAGGAAGCATCTTTGGGGGCGGATTGATCGTCCTCATCGTGCTTTTTTTTGTAAGCTTGTGTTATGGAGAGGCTTCGATCCCGCTTCACACGGTAATTGAGGCGTTGACCCAGCGTCAGGATACGCTTGAACATAACATGGTGTGGGATCTCCGGATGCCGCGTACGGTCATCGGAATCCTGGCTGGTGGTGCGCTTGCCATCGCTGGTGCTTTGCTCCAGGCCATCACCAAAAACCCGCTGGCGGCTTCTGATACACTAGGTATTAACGCTGGTGCCTACTTTGTGGTTGTCCTTGGCGCGGTGATGTTTCCCGGACTGCTGCATCAGGCGCCGTTTCTATTTGCCGCTGTCGGCGGCCTGCTGGCAGCGGTACTCGCTTACTTCATGGGCGGGGGACGAGCGGGAAGTCCGATTCGGTTGGCGCTTGCCGGCTTGATTGTATCCATGGTTCTCGGTTCGTTTACCGGAGCTTTGCATATCTTTTATTCATTTGAAACGCAGGGACTGTTTCTCTGGGGTTCTGGCTCGCTTGTGCAAAACGACTGGAGCGGGACGACTTACGCCTGGCCCTGGGTCGTAGGACTCTCGGTCATTGCCTTTCTGCTGTCAAGACAATTTGATGTCCTGGATCTGGATGAGTCCACATCCACGTCACTTGGACAAAAGGTTAGTTTGACCCGGGCGGTGGGTATTGTATTAGCTGTCCTGCTGTCGACCATTACAGTTAGCGTCATTGGACCTATTGGTTTTGTGGGTTTGGTAGCTCCACATTTGGTGCGCTTAAGCGGCCTAAAAATGCATCGCTGGGTGCTGCCTGGTTCCTTTCTGTGGGGAGCATTACTGTTGACAGGCGCTGACGTGCTGGCGAAGATGGTCCACCAATCAAGCATGGATCTGCCGACCGGAGCAATGATGGCCTTGATTGGGGCTCCTTGGCTAATTTGGTTGATTCTGTGGAAGATGAAGCTGCCTTCTGGTATTAATGGACAATCTTCAATGAACATAGGTGTGCGCTCTCGGAAATTACCCTATGGCAGGCTGGTCACGTTGCTTGGGTGCGGTGCCGTGCTGTTGACCGTATTCAGCCTGATGTTTGGAGGGATGCGAATTCCGGTTGGCGATTTGCTATCTGGCCTATTTGGCGGTGAGAACGCAAATTCGGCCCTGCTGCAGTTTAGAATTCCGCGCACGCTGGTGGCAGCCGGGGCTGGTATCGCGCTTGCGGTCAGCGGTGTCTTGATCCAATTAGCCGTTCGTAATCCCTTAGCGGATGCCTCGATCATTGGTGTTTCTTCAGGGGCTGGCTTTGGCGCGCTTGCAGTGATTATCGTTTGGCCTGGGCTGCCTGTTTATATGCTGCCTATCGCGGCGATTGCCGGAGCGACGGTGTCGGCGGCGGTGATCTTCTTTTTATCATGGAACAAGCACCTAAACCCGTCTGTGGTCATCCTACTTGGGATTGCTGTATCAGCGATCGGAGCAGCTGGCATTCAGATACTGATTATCCAAGGTTCGCTTTGGGGCAGCACAGGCTATATTTGGCTGACGGGTAGTACCTACGCTCGAAACTGGGGGCAGGTGGCGACGATTTTGGCTTTTCTGCTCGTGTTGTTGCCAATAGCCTGGTGGCTAGCTCGCCGCTTCGATCTTTTGGTGTTTGACGACAGCAGCGCTATGGGACTGGGACTTCCGGTGCGCCGCACCCGGTTGCTGGCGATGGCAGTGGGGGTGCTGCTGGCGGGCGGAGCGGTAGCCTGTGTAGGTACAGTTGGCTTCATCGGGCTGATTGCTCCGCATATCGTGCGTACGTTGATTGGGCACCATGTACGTCGCTCTATCGTTCTGTCTAGCATCTTGGGAGCGGTAATGCTGGTGCTGGCTGATACAATTGGACGGACAGTGCTTGCGCCGACTGAAATTCCTTCCGGATTACTGATCGCACTGATCGGTGCACCGTATTTCCTGTACTTGATGTATCGCTCCAATAAGAGTAAGTCAGTGTAGTTGAATATGTACTTGAACAGGCTGTTTCCCAACGGATTTCCCGTGGGAAAGCAGCCTTTATTATTTATTTTTCTACGTAATCATTGGACTTTATATTTACAAATCTAATAAAATAGATATAATGTTTTATATGGAACCGTCATTGATTTATAAAGCATTGTCAAACGAAACTCGCCGTCTAATTATGCTGTGGTTAAAAAAACCAGAAGAGTTTTTTGATGAACAGGCTTATCTGAAGCAAGGGCTTAATTTTCAAATTGGTGTATGTGTGGGAGATATTCAGGCTAAAGCGGGACTTGCGCAGTCTGTGATTTCAAGTTATTTATTAACGATGCAAAAATCCGGTTTGTTAGAGTCTGAGCGTATTGGGAAGTGGACGTACTATCGTCGGAATGAAAAAACAATCCGGGAATTTGCCGAGTATGTTCAAAAGGAATTATAAATAGAAAGGAGGTTTTTTTTCACGTAATATATCTACAAATCTATATATATAATTAATTTGGAGGCTTATACTTAAAATGAAAAAGGTTAACCCGTTACTTATTATCATTCTGGCTTTAGGCGTATTCGGCATTATTACAACGGAAATGGGAATTATAGGCGTTCTCCCTCAAGTAACCCAAAAATTCAATGTATCAGCTGCCCAGGCGGGTTGGCTCGTCAGTATTTTTTCTTTCGTTGTTGCCATTTCAGGTCCATTTTTGACCTTACTCGTTTCTGGTATGAATCGTAAAATCATTCTATTAATCGCTGTATTCAGTTTTGTCATTTCCAATATTGTCTATGCCTATACCACTCATTTTGAGGTCATGCTCATTTTTCGTGTTCTTCCCGCTATTTTTCATCCTGTCTTTTTTTCGGTCGCCCTCGTGACTGCAGCTCATCTGGTCCCCCCTGAAAAGAGTAGTAAAGCCGTCACCAAGGTTTTCGCTGGAATTACGGTAGGATTTGCGTTTGGCGTGCCTTTGACTTCCTATCTTGCTGAAAAGATATCGTTAGAAGCTGCCTTCTTATTTGGAGCTGTCGTAAGCATGATTGCATTTGTGGGAATACTCGTATGGCTTCCTTCCCTGCCAGTTCAGGAAAAGATGTCTTATGGCAAACAGCTTGGTATATTACGTAAACCTCAATTGTGGTTCAACATTGTGACTGTTATTTTTATCTTTGCAGCTATGTTTTCGGTGTATAGCTATTTTGCCGAATATCTTGGAGAAGTAACTCTGATGAACGGGTCATGGATCAGTATGATGTTGATGGTCTTTGGAATCGTCATGATTTTTGGGAATTTTTTATTCGGGGGATTATTACATAAAAATCTGACCAAGACCGTAATTATGTTCCCATTGCTATATACGGTCATTTACGTATTCACCTATGCTCTGGGTGCTTCTTTCCTACCGATGTTTGTGGTTGTGCTCACTTGGGGGGCCGTGCATTCTGGGGGGCTTATTATTAGTCAAACATGGTTAACCACGGAAGCGAAAGAAGCTCCAGAGTTTGGTAATAGCCTGTTTGTCTCATTTTCTAATCTAGGTATTACGATAGGGGCTGCTACGGGCGGGTGGTTTATCTCTCACTTGGGAATACACCAGCTCATCTGGAGCGGGCTGATGTTTGCATTACTAGCTTTTTTATCCATTATCATAAAAATAAAAATATTCAATTCGAATGCAGCGGAAGCCAACGTGCGTTAAAATATGGAGAGACATTAGAAGAGTACTCTACAAGATGACCATAAAATGATGCATGGGGTGATGTTGATTGCATATCGTATGGACTTCGATCTTAATGACATTCGTAATCGTTAGCGGGATCTTGGCGTTGCTCATCTGGGGAGTGATATCCTTAATCAAGCGCTTTCGCTAAACGCAATGAGGAGTAGACATCTCTATGTGTTGAACTTATATTATCCAATTGGGAGGAATAGATGAATATTCGAATGTACCACGATCTGGAGGCTCAATTGGAAGAAGAGATTTGGGAGCTTGGAGAGGATGCAGCTCATACACTCCCATTAGATAGCAACTTGGCTGTGGAAAAAGCACAGAAGGCTTGGGATCTAATACCCGAGCCTAAGCATAAATGGGGCATCACAGGTGTAACCTTGCATCAATACGTTCAAATTCTCAATTATAACGGGCATACTCAGCGATCAGTAGAGCTTTTAAATGAGGAGATTTTAGATTTGGAAGGTACAGGGTACCGCATTATACATGCTGAACCTTATATTCAGATGGCGGAAACACTTCTTCATCAGAGCAAGCCTGTATTAGCTCATGAATATCTCCAGAAGGCATACTCGATTGGGAGGGCAAGAGCGTTTCGGGACCAGCCCGAGCTTTATCTCGAAATAGCAAAAAGTAAAGCTCTAGATGAACAGGATATACTACTTCAATTTGCGGCGTTAGATGTGAACGCCAAATTTTTAAGCGACTTAAAGGATAATAAACAAACATTGTAATGACCTCATATAGTCTGAGATAAAATGCTGATATGGATTAGACGGACAATGGGTTCCAAAATTATTTGTGGGGAGGACCAATGCATTGAAATTAAAAGAAGTGCTCTTAGCCACCCATAGTTTCGAAGCGATAAAAGCTTTTTACGGCTCTCTCTTGGATTTGCAGGTTGTGGAGGAAAGCTCTTCGCGGCTGTCGTTTCAAGTAGGGGAATCGGTTCTTGCTTTTCAGGAATCCTCCCATATGGAAAATGAGTTTTATCATATTGCGGTTACGATCCCAACGAATAAATTCATAGAAGCAAAACAGTGGGTAATCGACCGTGGAATTTCATTGATTTCAAGACCCCAAGAAGATGAGTTTTTTTTCGAAAACTGGAATGCAACAGCGCTTTACTTCTATGATCCGGATCATAACCTTGTCGAGTTCATCGCTCACCATACACTCGACAATGCAGTCACTGAAGCTTTCGGGCCCAACTCTCTACTTCATATAAGCGAGATCGGTCTTCCTGTCGATGATGTCCCTGAAGTATCTAGGATAATCACCGAAACGTTCCAACTTGATCCATGGGGAGGGGCTGGACAAAAGTTCGCGCCGCTAGGGAATGTAGAAGGATCATTTATATTCATAGACAAGCAACGGCCTTGGTTTCCTGATGATAGGCTTCCGGCCGTATTTAATACCAGTGTCTTGTTTGAAGGTCCATACTCTGCCCGTCTTTCACTGCATAATGGTTTGTATGAATTGAGGTCAACCTGAGTTAAGGCTTCATCTCATCGCCATCACCCCCGGATTTCTGGAATAAAGCTTACGATAAGGGGGGAAACCCGGGGGCCATAATACATTCAGGAGAGAATATATGAATATTAGACTACTTAATTCAAATGAAAAATATCCAATAGATCTCTTGCTACTAGCTGATCCTTCGCGCCAACTTGTTGAGGAATATTTGAAAAGAGGGCAGTGTTATGTAGCAGAAATTGACAATCATATTGTTGGAGTCTATGTTCTTTTACCTACAAGACCTGAAACAGTTGAGTTAGTGAATATAGCAGTATCAGAAGATATGCATGGTAAAGGAATAGGCAGACTATTAGTGACACATGCCATTGAAACAGCTAGGGCACAAGGTTATAAAACGATGGAAATGGGCACAGGAAACTCTAGCATTGGGCAGTTAGCCCTCTACCAAAAATGCGGGTTTAGAATTGTAGGTGTAGATCTAGATTTCTTTATCAGACATAACTATCTAGAAGAAATTTATGAGAATGGCATACAGTGTAGAGATATGATTCGTATGTCTCAGGATTTATAGAGCTTAATTTTCTTTACAAACCCTTCAAAGGTATCTTAAGTAAGGTTCTGAAAGGTATATGATATTGTGCCAAAAGATGGTACAATGAATTGCGGAAAGGCTATACAATCATTGGATTGCAATAGTCCTTTTTTAATGAGTTGATATCCTACTAAGTTCCTGACAAGGGGTGGTTACTTTGTACAACACAACAACCACGATACTCACAGAGATAACAAAACATATGAAAGATCATGATTTAATCCTAAGTGATTTAGCTAGAAAAGCAGAAATGAATCCGGGCACCATGAGCAGTATTATTAATGGGAACCGCACACTTTCAGTCGATCAGTTAGATCGAATTACAAAAGCAATGGGGCTTCCCGTTGGCTATTACTACGAACGGTATGTGTCTGAGTATTTAACAGAGGCTAATCCGAATTGGCGTCGAATGAGTCCTTTTATACATAATTGTGCGAAATTAAATAAATTGGACTGCATTCATGATGTGGTTAATTTATTGATGGATAAACTAGGCTATTCAGAATCTTTATTTGAGCTTGCCGAAGAACTTTTTAGAGAAGGGCTTTACGAAGCGGCAACTATTCTATATGAGAATGTGGCTCTAAGTGAGAAAAAGCAATATTCAGAACGTCTGGCTATGTGTCAGTACCGTTTGTTCCATACAAGGCAAGGAGATAATCAAGAGAAAAACTATGAAGCAGCCGTTCAATTTGAAATATACGTTGATCGACTAGATGAGATAGAACAGTTAGATGCATTAAAAGATCTGGCGAATACATACCGTTCGTTACGAAAATGGGACAAAGTAGAATTATTCGCTAAAGCTTTGGGAGACAAGGCAAAAATTCAATATAACATGGAGCAACAACGGCATCCTTCCAAAAGAGAAAATGTAAAGAAACCAAGCTTTCCTCTGTTTGCTTATTGGGCTTTTTCGCATTTACTTCGTGCACAAGCATATGACGAGAGGAAAGACTATGAAATGGGACTTCATCATATCAAAAAATATGCTGATTTAAGCTGGGTTTTGGATACAGATGAAGAAACATTGAAATGGAAAAATAAATATGAGGATTGGGCGGTAGTAAATACTTATGTAAATAAGCTTCTTTCAGGCGAAGAGAGCGTACTTCCCGAGTATGTAGCTTATATTTCTTCAAGGAAAGATGAGGTTCTTCCCGCACTTGATAATATCATCGAGGCAGCTAATCGATACCAATTTGATGTAGATGATATTTTAGAGCAATTCAAGGAGGACATTTCATCTTATTTAGAACAACAAAAAATCGAAGGCTTTTATACTCAAAGATTCATAACAGAGCGTTTTATACATTTTTCTAAGGAATTATCAGTCTACTTTTTGACTAAAGGAAGATTTTCTGATGGTTTTAAATTTTTATTAAATTGTTTGGAAAAATCTACATTAATCAATAATAAATCATATATAATTAAATGTATGAGGCTTTTTGAATCTTATCAGGAGCATTCATCATTTGAGACGAAGACAGCCTACAGAAACTTGATTAATGAGGTGGATCAAGATGAAGCGTAAAATAATTCTGACCTTTTTAGCAACCAGCTTTATGTTAATAGCAATAGTTACTGTCCCTTTACTTTTTCATGATCAAGAACATGGCTATCAACCGAGTCACCATGGCGAAATGTAATTATTCTTAACAGGAAAAAGATGCATGATATTTAAAGTACTTAATAAGGTATAGAGTATAAAACCAAATGGATAATGGAACAGGTTAGATGGAATGATCCGTCTAGCCTTTTTATTGCGTGTTTTGCTGTATATAAGCAAAATGAGGAAATCCTCTTTTGAGGAATATATGTAAAAAGTGCAAAAATGTAATGTGTGCTGTTGTAAACAACGAAGGGTATATGACTTTGTTCCAAAAGACAATGATGGGATAAAGTAATTTTTACTAACTGTTTCTCATTACATGGTTTAATTATGTATTATATGTCGAGTTTATGTTGAAAGGGTGGTTTATCTATGGAGATCACACCTACGATTAGAGCAGAAGTTCAAACCTATCTGATACGGAAAAGCTTAACCATGACCGAGTTTGGTCACATGATTGATTTGAATGTAGGGACAGTTAGTGGCATTGTGACGGGCAACCGATCAATTTCAGTTCACCAGCTAGATCGCATCACTATGGGAATGAATTTACCACCAGATTATTTTTATGAACGTTATATTGAAGAATGTATTGAGGAAGAACCGCTCAACTGGCGAAGAATCAGCCCTTTTTTGTACCGCTGCGTGGAGTTAGGGCGACTTGATTGCTTGCGAAGAGTTGTAGGTATGTTGCTAGATAATCCTGTTTATCTTCCTTCACTTTTTGAAGTAGCCGAGGATTCTTTTAAAAAAGGTTATACTGAAGCAGCGGCGTTCCTTTATGAAAATGTAGCAGAAGGGGAGAGATATCAGTATTCAGAACGATTAGCGGTTTGCCAGTATCGATTGTTTACGATTCGTATTAGAGACGATCAAGAGAAAAACTATGATGCAGCCGTTCAATTTGAGCCTTACGTTGATCGGTTAGATGAGGTAGATCAACTTGATGCACTAAGGGCGTTGGTGAATACATATCGTTCTCTACGAAAATGGGCTAAATTGGATGCGTTTTCCAAAGTATTAGGAAATAAAGCAAAAATACAATACAAAATTGATCAACAGCATCATGAAAATAATAAATATACAAAGAAGCCGCTATACCCTCCATTTGTCTACTGGGCATTTTCGCATTTAATACGAGCTGAAGTTTGTGATGCTAATAAAGATTATGATGCAGCGCTCCAACATATCCAGAGATATGCCGATTTAAGATGGGTAGAAGAGAAAGATGAAACGACCCTAAAATGGAAAAGCCAATTTAAAGAATGGGCAACTGCTAATATTTATGTAAATAGGCTTATGTCAGGCGACTTAGGTGTAATCCCTGATTATGTTGCTTATTTCTCTTCAAAGAAAGATGAAATACTCCCTGCAATAGATAATATAATTGAGGCGGCTAATCGATATAATATTAATGTAGATCACATCCTTGAAATGTTTAAAACAGAAATTCAATCTTTTTTGAATGAACAAAATCAGGTAGGCGTATATACTCAACAAATCAGTTCAGAACGTTTTACTCATTTATCAAGGGGATTGGCAATCTATCATTTGCGTAAAGGGAGATTTTCAGAAGGCTTCGCATTTTTGTTTAGCTGTTTGGAAAAGTCTGCTGAATCTAATAATAGAATACAAGCAATCAGATGTATGAGATTGTTTACACATTTTAAAGAACATGCATCTGCTCACACGAAGGAAGTCTATGGAAATCTGATTAAAGCGGTCAACGAAGATGAAGAGTAAGCTGATCCCACCATTCCAGTTTATGTTAGTAGCAGTGAAGGCACCTCCTATTGAGCATTGAGAGAATGGCTCGAATTACAGACCAACGGGTCGCCACGTGGCAGTCTGAGAATAAAATGCTCTCAAGTTCAAAATCACAGCCATTAGAAGGAGTAAGAGTATGAAGACAGATAAAATAAATGATACCTACTATGCTGGATTTGAAGGAGAACCAGAAATAAGATTGATTTATACAAATTCAGATAAAAGCTATGTATTGAAGATATGGAATGGATACTTTGATACATTAATGGATTGTTTGGTTCAACTAGAATCTGCACAAAGTAATATACTAAGTGAATATTATGCCCACGAAGGCTGGTATGAGGAAAGTCCATGGGAAGTGGAAAATATTAGAGAGACCCTACAATTGTTTGATTCATTTGATATTAAATATTTGACCGAGGAAGAAGCGAAAAGTTTGACTAATATATTACCTGTACTTCCTGATCTTAAGAACGATATAATTATATTGTTACAGAAAGCCGTCAATGGAAACGGCAATGTGTTCATTGAGTATGATTAATATTTTATAAGCTTGCTCCTTTAACAATAAAATGGGAGCAAGCTTTTTTGCATAGTTAGTCAATTAAATAAAGGGTCGATAAAGAAAAGGAGCTATTGCGATGGGTTGGCTTCTTTTGTTTTGGGATTTTTCTGGGAAATCTACTTATTTCCTTTTATACATAAAAAAACGATTGTATACACCACTCCAGCAATGAGGCTTAGTATAAACGAGATTGATAAAGTTCTGAAAATAAAAGTAGAAGTGGGTACTGTATAAAATTTAAACATACCGTTGATTGAAGAACTCATTGTTGTTGGCCCTTTAATAAAGGAATAATAAATTCCTACACAAAAACCGTAAGACAAATACTTAATTAGATTTTTTTCAAATTTACTCATTTACTAGCCTCCAATAATGTTTATGGAAAAGGTGAAATTTGTACTATGAAGCCATTCAAAGTTATATAGGAAAAGCCTTTAAATATAGCGTCCTAGAATTATATAGTAAGGATGTTTATTGATATTATGTCAATTATATTATTATAAATCAAAAAAAGTAATAATGATATAATCAATACTTGATCACTATCATATGGATAGAACAGCTAAAACTGACTTAGGCATCATCTAACAGCGTTATACACTACTTTAGACATAATAAATCTGTTTATTTCAGTTCAAATGTCACATGGATTAAAAGGAAATAACAGGATAGCAGATGGATTTCCCTAAATCACCCCTTCTGATAAGATTATTTCCATCAAAATTAAAGTGGGCGTGGTAGAATGGGGAGAATATTAGTTCCACCTGACAAATTGATGGAAGTGGCTGATCAGTTCTTACACAGAAAGCATGAAATGGAACGTATGCTGAATTTTTTGAGTGGACGAATTGATTTTGTCCAACAAGGCTGGTCTGGGGCTACCCAAGAGAGATTTTTTCAGGAGTTTCAGGTTTCTCGACAATCCATGAGTGTGACGATTGAACGACTATCGACAGTAGCACAAGAACTTATTTTTATTTCAAAAAACTTTGCAAAGGTGGACGGGGAAAAAATCGTACTGGATGTGCCGTGGCTCGGAGCCCCTGTTAAAAAAGCATCCACAGGTGAAGGTTGGTTACATAAAATTTTTGAACAGATTGGACAAGCTGAGATCACTAAGGCTGAGGCTCAAATGGAAGCTAGCAAACTTCAAGGAGAAATCCTTTGGGATACTGCACAGGGAGCAAAAGGAGCTATTCAGGGGAATTTGACAGTGGGGATATGGCCTGATAAAGAACGGAATTATGATCATCCCATGGCAGCTAAAGTAGGAGAAATTCTCGGAAATGTAGCTACAACATTGCAAGGGGCAGGTGAGGTAGTAGCTGGAATAGGTGGAGAAGGATTATCCGTTGCTGTTTCATCTACAGGTGTAGGGAGTATCATTGGGGTACCCGGATTAATTGGATCGGCAGCTTTGGCGGCGCATGGAGCTACAACTGCGGTTAAAAGTGCAAAAGGAGCAGGGGAAAGCTCAGCAGAATTGTGGCAGATGGCGAAAGGAGAAGGTGGAGGCTCATCAAAATCCACTCCTTCTTCGGGAGCTAAGGCAGAAAAGGCACCGCATGTCGTCGAGGGAACCCACAATTACAATAGGGGTAGCATAATTAAGGAAGGAAATAAGACGAAATATACAAACCCTGCTGGCAATGAACTGACATGGGTTGATCAACATCCCAAAAATATTAACCGTGATATTGAAAACTTTATGAATAGCTCAGATGTAGGAAAGGCAACTGAAGCAAAAGTAGCTGGCTTTTTAAAAGAAGAACGTGAAGTCACTGGTTTTGGGCAAAAAATATTAAAGAAAGATGGTCAATTTGCAGGTGATTTAGATGTGGTTACAAAAAATGAATTAATTGAGGTAAAGGCTTCGATCAAAGCAGTTAAAGAAGGACAACTTGAGAAAATGACAATTACTACTGATAAGCTTTATTTTAATCCAGAACAGAAGAAAGTTATACTTTATATTGATAAGCCTTTGGGCAATCTATCTCAAAGTAATATAGAAAAATTAGATAATATCAAGAAGCTAGGAGTAACTGTTGTAAATTCCTTGGAGGAATTAAGAAAGGTGGTTAAGTGATGGGGAGTTCGGCTTTTATTTTAATAGAACGAGAAAAATATACACCTGAGAAATTACTAGGAGATGCAATCGTAGCTGCCTTTCATGCAGATGCTGGATTATATTTTGACAATGATAAAAAATATAAGAACGAACAGTTTTTTTCAACAACTCTAAATATATCTTATAACCCACTAGGTGCTGAAAATAACCAGCAGTTTATATTCTATATTGATGGAATTTATAATTACGAAATTAATTATGAGCATGATGAGGATATTAGTGGATTAGATTCAAGCTTGTCCTTGTATCAAGTAGGATGTATTGAAGATGTTTATGGTGTTGAAGAGCTGATTTTTCGATTTATATATGAATATCTCAAGCTAAATCCTACTGACTATTTTTGGATTCCTGATTACGATTGGGTCTACAGTTGGGAAGATATGCAGAAGTTCAGATCTCTGCCCTATGATCCAAACTGGTGCTATAAAAATCCTAAATCAATATAATTCACAACGATTAATGAATATCTATAAGCTTGCTCCTTTAACAATAAAATGGGAGCAAGCTTTTTTCATAGTAATTTATCTGATAAAGAAGATAATTTGCATGCACCTAAGAATTAAGAGGTGGGTTTAAACAGGAGAGTCTCCAATCAGGCTACTAACTTAGCGATATGGGTAAAGTATACGGAAGGTGCGTGAATGTTATGAAGTATGAAGTATGATACATTCTTAAAATTATGGGAAGAACAAAATAGTCTAATGAGACTATTGTTCTGTGAAAATAAAGTGTTAGACTGAAAAACAAAGCATTAGACCGTGAAAAATAAAGTTGTAGACTGGCAGCCGGCATTAGCCAACGGGCAGGATAACGCAACCATCAGATGGACTTATGGTTCTCATTTGATACAATTTATCCCAGAAGTATCTTCGAGGGTTAATGAAAAGCAGCGGTGATGAACTAATAGGAGACCAACACAAAAAAAGTGGTAGTTTATGGATATGCAATAGTCTACTATAGGATCTTATTCTCGGTTCGTCTGAACCGATTGTAACGGAGATTCATGAAGTGCCTGGAGAGATGGAAATAAAAGTGTTGTCTGACAATGGACAGAGCGGGATTGGAAGAGCGGAAGTGAAGTGGCAAAGCCCGTAAGCGTAGGTCACAGCTCATAATACGAACGGAGAACTATAGCTTAACCAAGAAATTACTGGAAAATGCGGAGGGTAATTTGGATCGTAATTCGCTGGAATCGAGCGTAGATTCACTTCGCAGACAACTGGTGGCACTACGCGCCGAATGGAACTTGGTACTAAAAGGAGGGGCAGGACACATGCAAGAAGAACAGGAAATATTCGCGGGCGACGGATATAACAGGTCGTACGCAATGGCTACGGGTATGCCGATTTTGAATCTTAGGGGTAGCATACCGCGTGAAAGTAACGGCCAACTACCGTTTCCGTGGGTGACAACGGGCATCAGGATTGATAAAGAACAGATGTTGGAAACCGTTATGAAGCAAAAGACACTCGAGTATTTGTTTAATATGCAATTCAGTAAGGAGGAAATGACCGACCGCAATTTGGTTGTAGGCTGTTATGAATACAGGAATCCGAATGACAAGGAACAAATAATGCTATATGCGCTGGTTTCGTTGAAGGAATTTCTCGCGAGATACGGCGATGAACGGGCATTGGAGATTCTGATGCGAGTTGGCTGCACATACGAGAAGATTATGGAGGAATGTGATGAAGCCATTAAAGAACACTTTGCAGTGTTGCGCCGGTCACTTCATTTAAAGAATTTGAGGGACAAATATGATGTCGTTTACGAGTGGAGTGAAGAGGAAGGGGTAAAGACGTACATAATCAGATACACCAAATCGAGTTATACGAAGATTAAAGCTAAATCATTCGAAGAGTTGACCAAACTCTATGATGAGCAACGGAAGAAGGATGCAAAGAAGACGTTCGCGACTCTGGAGCCGTTAGAAGCATTCATGCAAGCATAAGAAAACCGCCCCTTTACGGGGTGGTTATTCAACATTTCATTGAACGAAGATTCGAGGAATATCCAGCGATAGAGAGGATTCTCGACAGTCGCATCGGAAAGTGCTGACCCGTACGCCAGATATGGTCGAATGGGGACTGATGGAAGACGTTGATCCAGCCGATTATTTCGGCAAAACCAATAGAGGTAGAACGATTTAAGGCGATTGGAAGCCTAGCGATTCAGGGAGAATTTATCGCCTCGGTGTTTCTTACTGACGGTAAGCCGATCGGCAGCACCGAAACGGTTGTAGATATATCGCATGAAATAATTTAGCACCACTTGTTACGCTAACAGAGAACGTTAGTTCAATAAACCAGCGGCAGTCTAGGACTTTATTTTCAGGTCCTTGACTGCCGCTGGTTTTATATTTGGGTCAGTCTAAAACTTATTATTCCAAGTCTGACGATTTAGCAATTCAGAATCAGCTTAGGACCAACAAATCCAGTCTAAATCTTTATTTTCATCGGACAACTATTAGAGAGGAGGGATTTAAGAATCGGAAAATTTTTTATCATGGATTTGATAAGAAGTATTTTCGGTTATTTTCATTGTGGGCTGGGACTTGCAAAAATATTGGAGGCTTATAGCATAAACAAAGAGGAGGTGCATGAAATCACCATGATACACATGGAACCTATTCAAGTGGGTGAGCATACATTTATCGGAGTCGAGGTCAAACTGCCTAAAACAACGCTGTTAACGATCTCTAACTCCCGTGGTTACATCATGTGTGGTGCGTCTAAGATGCGGCTATTTCAGGGGATATAAAATTTTCTTTATTTAAGCCTTAAAGTCAAGCAGGACAAGCTTTCATAGCAGTTTTCAATTTACTGATCTTTACTGATTCATTCTATTGAAATCTTATAAATGACTGAATTTTGTGACCTCTTGGAGGAGGACAAGCATGTGACTGTGCATTGCATTTCCGTTATAATCCTTCAAAGAATAATTATACGCCCCATCATCTACTCCTTTAATGGGGGCTTAGCTACGCTGAATAATTTTATCTTGCTCTTTTAAAATACCTTGCATTGGTTTCGTCCTTAAAAATAACTTGTGTACTAACTAAGGGAGCTTTACCTATTTGAGTTTTAACTGAATAAATTTCAGATGGTTTGTATCCTTGAATTTTTACAAGATAATCGAATACTTTATTTTGAGTATCACTTTTAGCGTAACTACTAAGCATCCAAACGCTTGCGAATATCATTACTATAAAGATTGCTATTCCATATTTTCTCATAACTATCTCCTTTGTTGGAGCAAGCTAAAGTGGCGCTACCAATGACGTAATATTTGCTTCGAACCGTTACTTAAGAAAAGGAGCCGTTGCGATTTGGACAGCTTCTTTTGCTTTGGAGTTATTCAAAGAATCTACTTATTTCCTCTTATACACAAAAAAGTAATTGTATACACTACTCCAGCAAAGAGGCTTAGTAGAAACGAGGTTGATAATGTTCTAAAAATAAAAGTAGAAGTGGGTACCGTATAAAATTCAAACATACCGTTGATCGGAGTACTCGTTGTTGTTGGCCCTTTAATAAAGGAATAGTATATTCCTACAATAAAACCGTAAGACAAATACTTAATTAGATTTTTTTCAAATTTACTCATTTGTGAGCCTCCAATAATGTTTTTGGAAAAGTAGAATTCTTGTACTATGAAGCCATTCAAATTAGTATAGGAAAAGCCTAGTATTAAAAAAAATCTTTGTTAAGCTAACGGGAAACGTTAGTTGAAATCTGTTCATTGAGAGGAATGTTACATGAATGAAAAACAAAGTTTGAAGATTATTGTTACCATTTAGCTGGTATTAGATCTGGAAGAGAAGAATTATGGGTTTTTCTTGGTTTTAGGCAACACTTCGACTGCTATCTCAGCCCATTTGACAGAGCCGTACGGTGAACTACCTCCCACAAATACATCTGGACTTAGAATATTGACCAGATAAGTGCCAGGTTTTTGAATAACGACAGAACCGCTAAAGAATTTATCCTGTTTGAGGGGGATAACGGTCTTTTTTTCAACTTCAACAAAATCACCGTTCTGAAATGCTGCCACTCCAAAAGAAACTTCATTGCTTTCCAGATACGTAGCTGTCACGACTCCAGCAATTGCTATTGGGTCTCCAGCCTGTACACGGAGGTACCCCTGTGTCGGCTTGGTGAAGCGGATGTCATGCTCGTTCTCGGGATGGTTGTATCTAATAGGGACGGAGGACGGGTTTAATACTTTGCGATGCACCATAATCTTAACAGATCCTTTATCATTAGTGGTAATTTCCAACGGATTTGGACCGGGACGAAGCTCAACTGAATATTCAATCCGCCGAAATGTTTGCCCATTTATTATAATCGGCTTTCCAATGCTTTTTTCTTTTCCCTTAAACGTGCTAATGCTACCTCCAATGGAACTTGTCATGCCACCGTGCCCTGTATTTACCATAAGATAAGCATGCCCGAACTCTTTTTGTACTAATGCACTAAAAGTGATTTTTTCCTTATCCGTTGTATACGTTGGATGAAGCGCTTTAACTACTTTGTCGTTCCAGACCCAGTGCATGACTCCATTACTCCATGTATAATTTATTCCCATCTTAGGCAGAAGTGACGCTGGAATATACAATTGATCGTTTTTCATAAACGTTTTAGGGATTGGCTCATCCAGCGCTGTCATGGTTCCGTCTTCGTATCTGAAAATCTTTGCTTGGTTAGGCATCAACCGAAATGAGGAAAAAGGTACCGAGTTCTCAGTGTCAAACTCCGCCCACGTGCTGCCTGTCTTTGCATCCCACTTGGTGGTTGCCAAGTGAGCTGTTTCCAGCCATTTGAACGGGAAATACAAGTGATTATTTTTCTTCAGCAGGGGAGCGGTCTTTATGGAGACGGAATCCAGCGATAAAGAAGATTTGTTTAATTCGGCAGTCAGTTGGTGCGGAACCAGATAGAACACAGCCGCATCCTCTACTACAACGGGAAGATTGGAATTTGAATTCTCCGCATAACTCAGAGGCGCTAGAAGCAGGCCAGAAATAAGAAGGCAGGAAGATACAAGTAGAGAAACAAAAATTCGTCTCATTGAATAAACACCCAGTTTCATTTTTTTATCATATATACCAGAAAAACGAAAAAAAGTTGCGTATATATAGTCTTTTACTCTGACCATTAGCCTTTTTGAATAACTTAGTTCTTTCATTCAACTGCTTTCTTATTTTGTTTTATGACAAGCTTTATGATACTTCGACACGACTTTTACTATAAGATAAAAAAGACTAATTTACTTTGGAGGTGTCTTTTTGGAGTTATTTCTATTTATACTTAACATTTTAGTTATCCTCCTTTCTATTGCTGGCGGAGTGCTTTTAATTGGATTAGTGTACAGAGGATATGTACTGCTAGGTTTACTTATTGCTGAGAAAAAGAGAAGAATAACGGATCAATCTCAAAATCAGGCTTGACTATTAGCCCAACATCCGATGGCGGTTACATTCTATAGAATGGCTGCTTTATAGCGGATACGCTTGTTGCCATTGGCATATAAATCCCTCCTCAAAATGAGTGCAAAAAAGCCGCCATAGCTTTGGCGGCCGTGATTGGTAGGTATGTTTATACCGATTATAAAATTGAGGAATCCAAGCGGACGTCCGAAGTCAACACGGAGTCAATGCTCATCCTCGAAAAAGCTACGCTGCATCAAAACTTTGACAGTTTGAATATAGGCCTCAAAATCTTGCGAATCCCAAAAGCAAATACAGTCATAGCGGTCCATGAGCTGCGCATATTCTGGATGTATTGATCGTTGATTATATAAGTCCGAGTGGAAGTAGGGCTCTTCAGACCGAACTCTTCCCACTCCGCCGGATCATTCGAACCTCCGAGCCTTACAAGCATATTCGCCGACTCGCTATTTACTTTAGCTGGAATTTGTTCGTATGCTTGGGTGATTTGTGCATGAAATTCGTCGATCGGATTGCCGCTGACAAGGCTTTCCAAGTGGATGCCTTCACGAAGGTAAGAAACGTATGCTAGATGGTCGGCCCAGAACTTGTCGATATAAAAAAGCCGTACGCGTTGCTCCAAAGGACTCATCAGCTTCTTGCCTTTTAAAATTGCGAGCCGCTCCTCGTATAGAATTCGTCGCTGTTCCTCTACCATATCCGAATAACGGTTTAGTTCTTGATGGATATCGAAGTTCTGGCCCATAATAACGCGCTGAATATGCGCGATTTTGCTGCGTAGCACCGGGTCTTCGAGAGTCTCATCCTGCCTGTGGGCGCGAATCGCTTTATCGATGCCGAATCGAAGTAACAACTCGTCCTCTAAGCTTACGAAAAATACGGAAGCTCCAGGGTCGCCTTGGCGCCCAGAACGCCCGCGCAGTTGGTCGTCGATCCGCACGCTTTCGTGCACATGCGTACCAATCACGTACAACCCGCCCAGCTTGGCGACAACTTCTGCTTGCGTAGGGTTGCCACCGCCGATCCGAATGTCGACGCCGCGTCCCGCCATATTCGTAGACACCGTCACGGCGCCGATTTCTCCCGCTTTGGCAATGACCTCGGCTTCTTCTGCGTCGTTTTTCGCATTCAGGATATGGCAAGGTACGTCGGCAACCGCTAGCGCCTTTGCCAGCATGTCCGACTCCTCCACGCTTGACGTACCAATGAGAATTGGGCGTCCCGTCGCATGTACGGACGAGATTTCTTGTACAAGCGCCTTAAGCTTGGCTTCTTTATGTGTATAAATTCGGTGCGGATGGTCGATCCGTATGTTTGGCCGGTTCGGCGGAATTTGCACGACCTGCAGTGCATAAATCTCTTTGAATTCCATGGCGGAAGCGTACGCGGTAGCCGTCATTCCGCAAATTTTTGGATACAGGCTAATGAAGTGTTGAAGGGTGATCGTCCCGAGAATTTTCCCGCCGACTTTCGAGTGCAGCCCTTCTTTGGCTGCAAGCGCGGCTTGCAGTCCTTCTGGCAAATGCCTATTCTCCGCCACGCGGCCGGTATATTCGTCGATCAGCTCGATTTTCCCGTCCCGGACGATGTAATCGACGTCTTTTTTCAATAACGTTTCCGCATACAACGCGCAATTTAACGACGACAACAAATGACTATTATGGCTTTCGTACAAATTGCCGCACCCCAGCAGCGCCTCCGCTTTCGCAGCGCCCGCCTCATTCAAATAAACGTTCCGCTTGAACTCGTCGAAGTCGTAATACTTATCTTGCTCGAGCTGCCTAGTCACATCTGCGAAACGAATTACGTCGTTGCCGGAAGAATCCGGCTCGCCAGCGATGACTAGCGGCACCCGAGCTTCGTCGAGAAGCAGTGAATCCGCTTCGTCGACGATGACGTAGTGGAAAGGACGATGCACGGTATCGGCTTCGCTTAGTGTGATCGTGTCGCGCAAATAATCGAATCCCGCTTCTTTGGCCGTCACATAGGTTATATCCGCGGCGTACGCTTCTCGTTTCTCGGACAAGCTCATGCCCGCTTGAACCGATTTTACCGTTAACCCGAGGAAACGATAGATCGGACCCATCCACTCCGCATCCCGATTTGCCAAATAATCGTTAAAAGTGAGCACATGAACGCCTTCGCCGGTCAGCGCATTTAGATAAGCAGGCATAACAGCAGAGAGCGTTTTTCCTTCGCCGGTATGTTGCTCGATCACAAATCTCTCGTGCAGAGCGATGGCAGCCATAATCTGAACATCGTAAGGCTGTAATCCGAGCTTTCGCTTCGCTGCCTCGCAGACTAGTGCATAGGCATCGACAAGCAGTTCGTCCAAAGGCGTACCCGATTCTGCTTCCTTTTTCAGCCGGAGAGATTCCGCTTTCAGCCGCTGATCGTCCCATGCTTTCAAATTCCGTTTCCTAATGAGCTCCGCTTTGTCCCGATAGCCTTTCAGCTTATTCTGAGTATCGCGGTCTTTGAATTTTTGCATCAACTTGACGGCTAAATTCATTGGAATTTGATCCCTCCTCGCTAGAAACACGCAATTCTAATAGTGGCTAAAGTATAATCAAACTCTATAACAATAGCAAAGTTTGGAATAAAAAAAATATATGGAAATGTCAAGGGTCAGCTTGATAGTTGGATATTCAACTAAAGCCTATGAAAAAGAAAACTATTTTTATCATTATCGGAGTCGTTTTAGCAATTTTTATCGTCTTTTTCCTTTTTAACTTATGGGCGATTAATAATCTGCATGTTCCTGCTCAATAACTACAATGTGTCCAAAGATATTAAGCCTTCCTTTATTGGGAAGGCTTTTTGTATTATTAAAGTGGAAGCGTGGTTAACATAATGATTACATTTAAAATAGGAGGCTTAATCGCAATTCACGAGAAACAAATAGCTGGACAGTCGCTATTTGAGATTGGGCACGACAATTGAAGCATGTGAAAGAGAATGACTTAGTTCATGGTGAGTGGGAGAAGTGGCTAAAGACAGTCGATTTTACTCCCAGAACAGCACAAAGAATGATTAAAGCATTTGAACAATTCGGAAATGCGACGACGTCGTCGCTTTTGGCAAACAGTAAAATATTTGAAATGCTATCTTTGCCTGAATCTGTAGACCGCTTAGAGTTTATTGATCAGGAACACACCATCCCCTCAACTGGTGAACAGAAAACAGTGGATGAAATGACTGTGCGTGAGCTGCGGTATGATTCAACGCTGAGACAATTTGTCTTAGGCTTCAGCTATTACATATGAGTTGAGTAAGTATGATAGAGTGTTTGAATCGATTTTCTTATTGATAATATCGGAATGACTATTATAACACTCCCACTCCGCGATTCTTGTTACGATTTACGATACGTGTTTGCTGTGTTTAAAAATGTAGATAAATAAAGGATTTTCTAATTTTTGATTTCGCACAATTTAATTTATAATAACTTAAAATTCACTTGATGCATCAAGCTTTTTTACACATTACTCCTCGATACCTACGATTGAAACCACGATGTAAAGCAATTCTTCACAAATCCCTTTATTTATCTATGTTTTAGCTATTTTTCGATACGGCAACAATTTAAATATATTCTGGCACAATTTTGAACCACAATGACTCAAAAAACCATATGAAATAAGTGTTTTATGCACATAAGATCAATTTTTACGATTGAGCTTCGATACGGGTGTAGTTACAGACTATCTCTACAGTGCCTCCAAAATTGGTGATACCCTCATATGGTTGACACAGCGTCAACTTCCTATCCACTTTACTGAGAACATCAAAATATTACTTTCAAACTATGATTACAAATAGCTTAAAAAATGTTGATCAATTTGACTTTTATTGAATCTATGTATATAATTTGAATATATTGGATAGGAATTTTTATCCAGTAGCTTAGAATATACATTTTTAATCAAAATTAGAGATTATAGCACATGTATAGATCGCCCAAATCTATATTTACTGGTACATACTTTTTTACATAAATCTCTGTTTAAAAAAATTGATTGTTATTGGACGGTTATCCTGCCGGACATAAACAATATATTCGCAATTGCTACTTCTTACTTAGAAGGTGATTGCGTAAGCTCGTATTTCTATTTGACTTATGGAGCTAACTAACTAAATTTAACATACATCATCCTCCAAAAAATAGACATACGAGACTTTGTTATATGGAGGGACAAAAAATGAAGTATGGATAAACATGTAGACAAACTTTGAACAAGCACTCTCTTATATCAATTAAATCCCATTTGGAGGTATAATCATGAAAAATGTTCTTAGTTTAGCTTTTTCCGCTAGTCTTGCTCTAAGTATCCTTCTTCTTCCCAGTGCAAACATTTTTGCCGCCGATGAAACATCGCCTTCTTTCAGTGTTAATGACAATTCTTATCAGAAAATGAAAGATGCTGGAATGAGTGATAATGATATTGAGTTACTCCGTAAACATAATGAAAATGATCTTCAGATCCTAAAAAGCGGGGAATTGGAAGAGAAGGCATTGAATGACCAAAAAACTAGCCAATCGCTCACTGATAGCTCGGAGAATCCTAGGCTAGCAGCATCAAGTTTAGGAACAGTCGGTGATATTTTGGTTGCCTATAACGCAAGTTCGTGGGGTATTGATTTCGGATATCCAGGACATGCTGCTATTGTTTCCTTACTAAGTGGTAAAACAGTAGAATCGTTCCCAGCTGATGGAGTTCAATATCACACAAATGATTGGAGAGGTCGCTCAAATGTTTATGGAATGAGCGTTAAAGGGGCTTCGGGTTCCCAATATAGGGCAGCTGCACAATATGCAGCTAATCAAATTGGAAAACCCTATAACTGGAATTTTGTTAATCCATGGACAGAAGCTAAATTTTATTGTTCACAATTGGTGTGGAAGGCTTGGAAAACTCAGGGGATTGATGTTGATTATATAACAATTGATCCTATTGTTACCCCAATGGAAATAGCTAAATCCGGTAATACTTCAATTTACTATAGTAACTAACAAACCTAATCACTCACAGGAATATATATTTTTTCCTGTGAGTGATTTCACTAAGGGGGGACATTATGCTCTTTAAAAAAAGAATAAGAATTATTTTTGCAACTTTATTTTTACTTGGATTGGCAGTTTCAACGTTTTGGTTTACTACAACACATCATTCATTGAAAAATATAACAAAATCCGAGACATTTACTGTTGTTTATTCAAATGCAATGGATGACGGTGCAGAAATTGTGAAATACAGTAATAAAGGCGAGATTTTAGACAAAAAAAACTTAGTTAATGCCCAGTCACTTTATTATTTTGCCAAAGTAAAGAATGACTATTATTTAATGTCTGAACGAAAAAATAGACATTACATACTTAATCAAAATGGAATTCTTCAACCATTTTTTGGACCTAATAAATATGGAAAAGATAGGAATATCGGAACTTCATTTTTGAAAGAAAGCGACAATCATCTATTTTTCTCCATGAACGTGGGTATTAATCCGAGTTATTCTCCCACACAGTACACCAATGAATTGGTTTATTTCGATAAAAAAAATTTGAAATATAGAAATATTCTTTTGAATGGATATTTATTATCAACCGTTGAATACAATAATATGGCATACACTTTATATGTGAACAATAATGATAATTCTGTAGGTATTTATGTCATTGATTTAAAAACATCAAAGAAGATCAAACAATTCACTATAGAAAATCGTTTACATGGTTTAAAAGAATACTTTCCGGTAGGCCAAAATGGAGCATCACTACAAATATTTAAAGGCAAGCTTATTGTATTTCTTGATGGCAATACATCTGATACACAATTTCATCCTATAATGCAGATAATTGACCCTAAAAATGGTAAGTTGGAAAATGAAACATCTTTGTCAGATACTTCATTTTTGTTTTATGACAGCCAAATTTACAACGATAAATTATATATTCTCTCTGAAGACTTAAATTATACTATTTTCAATGACCTCAACAAAAAGCCTAAAAAGTTGAGATTAAAACAAAGCAATTCCGTCTCCGAAAAAATACAAAATGAGAAAGGAGTAATATCTGGAGTACAGTATTTTGCAGGATCTGTTTTTGTCCTATATGATTATGTCAAAAATTCTCCTGTTGATAGAATAAGGGAAATAAGAGAATATGACTTATTGACAGGCAAAGAATTACATGTCATTCCTCTAGCATTTAAATCAAACAAGGAAATGATTCGTTTTTTTCTGACTAATTAACTTTAAGGAGTGATTATTATGATTTACTGGTTATTTCCAAAACTTAATCCCCTCTTCCCTACTTTTATATTTTGCCCCATTCTGGCAATCTTGATCGGAGTATGTTTCGCCTATTTCAAAGGAAACATCTACTTAGGATTAATACTAGCCTTGCTACTGCCTCTTATATTTATTGCCACCAATTTAGAAACCATTGCAGTTAATATAGATGCTTGGCTTCTATATGGTTTTATCTACGCAATTATTACGTTTGTGGCTTATAAGATGGCGTTTTCACAGTTAGGAAAATCGAGTTGATTTTTTTACACTATTATCAATAGTCACCACGATCAAATTTTCGCACACTAACTTAGGTATAACAGGCGACGATGCATCTTTTGAGTTCAATCCAGTTTATTTGCTAATTGGAAATCATTCCGGAAATGATGGGTCTGGTTACCCGATTAAAATTTCTGAGAATGGATATGCAAATTAATTAATGAAGGGTTAGGGAAGAAGTGAAGGCTAAATTGAAATTTTTGGGGTTGGCTGCCCTTACTGTTACGTTTGCTGTAGTTATTGGTAATAATGTTTTTGCTAGTGACGATACTTCTGAAGAAATGAAGGGCGTTACAAAAGCAATAGTCCCTGACAGTGTATTAGAAGAACTTAATCATCCTGATAAAATTTATACTAAAGTTGGATTATTTATAAAAAAACCGCAATCTCTCCATGATGAAGATAAGTTCAGTCAAGATGAAGTAGTCTACGACGTTTCAAAGACTACTGATGAAACTAAAGCAATCATTCAATATGACGCTATTTACATCAAGGAAGAAGACAGTAAATAGATTTGTGTACTAAAGTATTTGAAAAGTTAAGTTGTATAATGGAATATCTAGGGCGACTTCGGTTGCCCTTTTTATTATGCTCAATTTAGCCAAGTCTTTTTCCAACACTTTGTCATATAGTATACATTTTGACATACTTTGCTAAATACAATTAATGACATAGTAGAGGATGATCCATATGAGTGAGATTAGACGCTATGGTTACATAAGAGTATCGAGTAAAGATCAGAATGAAGCTAGACAATTAGAATCGATGAAGGACTTAGGTATTATGGAACGTGATTACTTCATTGATAAGCAAAGTGGCAAGAATTTTGACAGACCACAATATCAAACATTAAAGAGCGTACTTAGACACGGAGACATTCTGTTCATTAAGGAACTTGACAGACTTGGACGGAATGCTAAAGAAATCAAACGTGAATGGCAAGATATAACGTATGAGATAGGTGCACACATTGTTATCCTTGTATGCCTATCCTTGACACTAGACAATATCAAAATGGTTTGGAAAAGGTTATATCTAGTATCGTGCTTGAATTACTCAGCTACATGGCAGAACGTGAACGTGAGAAGATAAACGGTAGACAATCTGAAGATATAGCAGCAGCCAAAAATAATGGTGTGGTATTTGGTCGGCCTAAAAAGGCAATAAGTGATGAGTTTATTACAGCATATGAGGAATGGAAGCAAGGTGGAATAACAGCAGTCGAAGCAATGAAGCGCGTAGAAATGAAGCCTAACACGTTCTATCGCAGGGTAAAGGAATATGAGCAACAGAAACAAGTAGGATAAATTGTTCATGTGTATGGAGCCTAGATGATTATGTCTAGGTTTCTTTGTTATGTCTGCTGATCAAATACTAGCAGGTACAATAAAAAGGACGGGGGGTATTTTACATCATAAACGTCTATTTAATTTCCAAAATTGCCCCTAACACATTCACTTTCACACTCAAGTTATTTTTTGACTCGATACCGTCCCTAATATCATTAAGGTTGCTTGTATGCCATACATCCAATCAAGGCTCAATTCATAGATTAAAACACAAGGGAATGCGAACCTGACTATTAATCTGGTACTTTGTATTGGATGAGTTGTGTTCTAATTTTTTAAATAAACTATACATCAACATAAAGACGATATCCTTAATCATGAAATCATACGTAACTATCCCAAAAGGTATCTTGAGTACTATATGAAAGGTATATGATTTTATACCAAAAGATGGTACAATCAAGATCGTTAGAGCATTTTACTACTTGTTTCACAACTACATAATAATTTTTACTATGCATCGTATTGTGAGTCTACATTGAAAGGGTGGTTTATCGATGAAAATTACACCCACGATTAGAGCAGAATTGGAACAATATCTTAAACAAGAAGGCTTAAACCTATCGGAATTTGGACAAATTACAGGGATGAATAGGGGAATAATAAGTAGCATTGTAACAGGTAATAAATCTATGTCTATTAACCAGCTCGATCGTATTACTGAAGCTATGGGCTTACCAGAGGGTCACTTTTATGAATTGTTTATAGAAAATTACATCATTGATCATCCTCCAAATATGAGGCGAATCGAGCCGTTTTTGTATCGCTGTGCGGAGTTGGACAAGTTGGATGCGATCCGTCGAGTAGTGGGAGCCATCATGGACAATCTACTCTATTCACCCAAGCTATTTGAAATAGCGGAAGAATTGTTGTCGCAGGGACGACTAGAAGCGGCATTGATACTTTATGAGGGGGTAGCTGAAGCGGAGAGATATCAACATTCTGAACGCCTGGCAATCTGCCAATATCGTATTTTTAAAATTCAGATTAATGACGATCAAAATCAAAATGTTGGGGCGGCAGCCGTATTTGAAGCTTTTGTCGAAAGACTAGATGAAATAGACCAGCTTGACGCATTGAAGGATTTGGCTAACGTGTACAGATCATTGCGTAAATGGGATAAGGTTGATGAGATGGCGAGGAAAATGAGAGCTAAAGCCGAAATACAATGTACACTGAACCATCAACAGAACAGCCGAGAACAGATCGAATCTAGCGACAAGCTAAGTCGTCCCTTGTTTGTGTACATTGCTTATGCAGACTTGCTCTGTGCTAATGCATGTGAAGAGCAGGGTAATTATGAGCAGGCATTACACTATACATATGCCTACTCCAATTTAGATTGGGTTAGAGAGACCGATGAGGATACCCAGCACTGGATTGGCTTGTTTAAACATTGGTCACAAGCTAACATACTTGCATATAGGCTTTTATCTGGTGATGTGAGTGTGCTTCATGAATATCTAAACTTTATTGATGACTCATCAGATACGATTCAAGAAGATAGGGTAACTCAACTACTTAACATAATGACGGCGGCTAACCGTTATGAGCTTGATTTAAACGATATACTTAAACGATTTGAAACAGAGATTGCGTCTTTATCTCAGCGACCATCATCAGATGATATGTATACCCAGCAAGTAATACCGGAATACTCTGCACTTTGTGGATATGAATTGGCTTATTATTATTTAGATCATGGGATGCACAATGATGGCTTTAATCATTTGTTTTGTGCAATGGTAAAAGCGCATATACTAAATAATGAGACATATTTTATAAATTGTATGGGGTTGTTTGTGCGTTTCAAAGCCCATGCGGTATCTGAAACCAAAACAGAGTTTTACAATCTCATTGAAAAGGTGTGGTTAAACAATGTTGAAAAAAGTGGTAATGTTGATCGTTGTTAGTAGCTTTTTGTTCACCTTAGCTGTACCTATTTATCTGGATAGTCATGATGGAGGATTTCAAGTCTTTGCAACACATGGAGGAGCTTAAATACGAATTGATTTGAAAATTCGTTAAAACTGCACCCCTGAAATAGGTTTAATTACGGAACCCAATAGGCCAACGCAGGGGAACCTCAAAAATTCTATTATTAAATAATGTTCTATTCCAAGACCTACAACTAAAGTAGGTCTTCTTTATGATTTGTTAAAACTTTTTTTGTGAACTAATCCATTATTAACCAAGACGAGGGTTTGAAGAAGGAGGTGCATTATGAAAAGGGACGACGGTTTACGTCAAAGGATGGGATACCTTCAACGTTGTGCGTAATTAAGGAAGTAGCAGGATACTGTTTTATTAAAATTGTTGATATTTTAACACTTACAGGAAAATGATTAATATAGTGCTGACTTACTATTTTTGCAATAATGTTGAATAAAATGTTATATTATTGTATTTTCTGTATTATTATTGTATTGTATTCCAAATAAGAAAAAAGGAAGTGTCATTACATGAAAAAAATAAAAATGACAGCATTTGTGCTTATGGGGGTATTAGCACTTAGTGCTATCGCTCCATTAACATCAGCCCAAGAGATCAATTCAGACAAAATCACACCTAGTTACATAGATTACAAATCTCTTCCTGTGCCTTCGCATAAACAAGAGAAATCTAATTGGTGCTGGGCTGCTACTTCACAGATGGCTATAGAACATTTAGGTGGAAATAAAACTCAATCTCAAATTGTAAAATATATTAAAGGTAGCCTCGTAAATAAGGGAGGCACGGATAAGGAAGTAAAAAGCGCGTTAGCATATGGGGGGTTGAACTCTACAATTGATAAAGAGCCGATACCCTTTGGAACTATTATCTCTCAAATAAAAAGAAATCAACCGCAATTAGCACATATCGTGTGGAAGGACGACTCTGATCTTGGACATATGTATCTAATAAATGGATATTCCGATAATACAAATTTAGGATTTCAAAAAGTATATTACAAAGACCCTGCCGTTGGTGAGAAGATGGATAAAATAGATTACTATGATGGATTTGTTAATAATAGAGATTTTAGTTGGTACAGCACTATAAACGAAATTTATGTTAATTAAAACGAGACTAAGGAGGACTGATAAAATGTATAAAAAAATAATTGGTATTGCGTTTTCTTGTATCTTATTGTTACCTATAACCGTCTTAGCGGCAAATGAGGTTCCGAAAGAAGTTGAGCAGTCTATTGAAAAGGATTTGGGGAATTTCAAAGATGATATTAGAAAGAATACAGGATTTAAAATAACAACTACTAAAGAAGCGGAAAATTTAACTCTTGATGAAGGTTTTAAGGTTTACACTGTTAATTCTAAAGCTGTTAGATCAGGGAATACAGATAGAGCTAATGACATTTTAAAATCTAAAGGGTACTTATTTTCCATAAAAAGTGGACAACAAAATAATGGTATTGTTTTTTCAGAAGATGGGAAAAGAATACGATCAGCTTATAGTGATCTTGAGTTTCCGAGTCAATTCGAAGAAGCAAAGAAATTGATTGGCTACGATGAAAGCAGCAAACTGATATATGATGATCGACTGGCTACGGTTGCTCTAATTTCTGATATAGATGGGAAGGAAGTTGTGGTTCCTCTTAGAGAGAGCGTATACATGGAATTTAAGCCATTGAAAGTATACAATTTACAGGAGTTTGTAGAGTTTCTATCTGCCAATGAGAAGGCTCGGCAAGAAGCTTCTGAAAAAAATGATTCAGATGAACTGATCTCTGGGGGGAGTCCATCTAATCTAAACTCGACTACTTCGCAGCTCATTACAAGCAAAATCAGCACAGAAAAAGTGTCACTATTTTCTATTGCAGGGTTAGCAATTATTGGTGGCATTTTTTTCGTAATTAAAAGAAGAAAAAAGTTATAGATTAATCTTGTATACAATAAACTGTGTAATAGTTTTGATATAATTAGACGGCTTGGCGGGCTGGAATTATCTATTTAAATTCAACTCAGATAATGAAGTGTTGTAGGTGGCTAGATGGATATTCCGTCTAGCCTTTTTGATTTGTGTTGAGTTGGAAAGAATCTGGAGTGAGGGATGGGAGCGCCAATCTAGAAGGGAATAATCAGCATACATATGAAAGTGCTGAGCAAAATAATTTTGGTCAGCAAAAAACACAGGCTGATATTGCACATGAGTTAAATATAACAACTCAGCAACTAAGAAACTACAAAAAACTCCTTACGCTTATCCCTGGGTTGCAAGATATGGTTGAAGATCATGGCACGTTTTAAGTCTTTAGACGTAGGTAGAAAGGTTAATCCTTCATATAACAATTAGGAATTAAGTTCATTTTCCATAAATCGGAATAGTGTTACTATGTCATAACGAATTCATGACTAGAGGTAACTAACCTATGACAACTATTAAAGTGACGCCTGAGCAACTTATGACTATCTCCAAGCAGTTTGAGTTAGCACAGCAAACGGCAACTCAAGTGAATAGCAATTTAGTAAAACAAATTTCATCTATGGGACAATTGTGGGAAGGACTGACTAAAGAGCACTTTTACTATTCCTTCCAGACCTCTCAGAAGAATATGAATGACTTTGTTACCCTGATGGATTCTATTGCTAGGGAGTTACGTCACCATGCAGATAAATTCAGATTAGCAGATCTGATGGAAACAGGTAACATTGATGCAAGTTGTTTACCACCTCCACCGAATTCATGTGCTGTTCCTGCTCCAGATACACGAAATGCATTCCAGAAATCGGTAGATAGCTTAACTGAACTAGGTCAGGATTTTGTAGATGCTAATTCAGTACGTTATGAGAAAAAGTTTGATTCGGTTTGGAGCTTCTTAGATTATATGTCGTATGGTATTCCAAAAGGAATGTATCAAGGGTACATGGAACGAGCAGCTAAACAAAACGATTCGTGGAATGACATGCTCAATTTCAGTACATTTGGAATAACGGGTATGATTCAGGGCGCATTTAATCCTACCAATGCGTGGTCAAAGGAACATTGGGCTAATATGATTGGTACAGCAGGATTGTTTGGAGGAGTCAGCTCAGTTATTAAGCCTAAAATTGGTTTGAAACCATCTATTCAGTATGAGATTCCGAAGAATAATACGAGTTCCAGCTTACGGAATTCAATAGAATCTGAATCTAAAACAGAAGTACAAACAGGTGGGAGAAACGATCTTTCAATTGATGAATATTTTCGTAGAGAAGCTGAAGCAGATGAGATGTATGATCAAATCAGAGCTTCAGATAGTGATGTAAGAGCAATAGCTGAGAATTCTGGAATGAAGGAAAGTAGGATTCAAAGAATCAAAGAACACGTTTTCATAAAAGAACACATAAAATCAAGTGGTTATGGCAGATTTCATTCTGATTACGAAATAGCTCAAGCATGGGATAGATTACAAAAAGGGATACAAACAGAAAAAGATATGGATTTGCTTAACCATGAATTGTTTGAATCTAGATTTGAGGGTATATTTAAAACAGACTATGAGACTGCTCATAACGCTGCGGTAAGGTCGGGTCGTCCATGGGAAATAGAATAGAGGAGATTTTATAATGGGAGCATTTGTTTTACTTTTTAAAGAACATGAAGATGATACAGTAGTTATTTATAAATATGGTCCAAACGAACACACTATGGGGAAAATTCAATTAAACAAGGATACTAAGCTGTTCTCTGAAATTGAACCTTTACCAGATTCGAATCATTCAAACAAATTTTATTTTGATAGGGCTGCACAGCGGATGGCACGTTGCTTCGTTAAAGAAGGTGGTATATTTCCTGACAAGATGACATTTGAATCATAAAGTAGCTTCAGGAATACGAACCGAGCTTGCTCCATTGATAATAAAATGAGAGTAAGCTTTTTTCATTGCAATCTATCTGATTAAAGAGGAAAATTTTTATCCACCCTAGAATTAAGAGACGATTTTAGAAGGAGCATATCATGTTAACGCCAAAACAAGAAGAGAGCCTTAGTAAATTTATGAGTAAGATTCTTAGGCATACACCAGAACAGTTTGGTCTTGAGCTAGACCATGAGGGTTATTGTGACATTCAAGACCTGATTCAAGGAATAAGATCAGAGAATAGATGGTCTGACGTAAGCGAGTCGGATATCAAGCAAGTAGTAAGCCATTGTCCAAAACAAAGATATGAGATTGTTAATGGGTACATAAGAGCTAATTATGGGCACAGTGCAGGCAGATTGGATTATAAGGAGGCCACTCCACCAACCATTCTCTATCACGGTACAAACACAAAGGTAATCCATAACATTTTTACTGAAGGAATTAAGCCAATGGGCAGAAAGTATGTACATCTGTCTGAAGCCCTTGAGTTTGCAATTCTGGCAGGTAAAAGACGTGGGGAACTGGTGATCCTTGAAGTAGATACAGAAAAGGCATTGGCTAATCAAGTGAAGTTTTATAAAGCCAACCACGGTGTTTGGCTTGCCGACCTTGTGCCGCCACAGTACTTAAAAAAGTTTGAATAAAGCGTAACCCAGACCGTTAACGATGATCACCGAGACTAGATGAGAAAAAATACGTCTGGTCTTTTTGATATCGTCTATTTTGCTGTACATACATTCCCCTCCTAATATTTTGAATGTATCCACGGGCGTCCACACTCACCCGCAAATGCCGCATAAAATATCCCGGATGAACAAAGAGGAGGTGCATGTAATAACCATGATACACATGGAACCCATTCAAGTGGGTGAGCATACATTTATCGGAGTCGAGGTCAAACTGCCTAAAACAACGCTGTTGACGATCTCTAACTCCCGTGGTTACATCATGTGTGGTGCGCTGGATGTTGGATTGCTCAATGAACGGCTGGCGGATCGGAAAATCCTGGCCGCACGAGCTGTGGGGGTAAAAACACTAAAGGAACTGTTGGAAGCGCCGATGGAGTCAGTGACAACAGAAGCCGAGCAACTTGGAATTAAACCAGGGATGCCAGGCTATGAAGCACTATTGAAACTGGTGTAGTGAAGCCTATGTGCATATGTTGCATAAAAGTAGAGGAACAAGAACCGAAAAAAACCGGACTTTTTGGCTCCGGTTTTTTTCTATGAAAAGTTACACTCTATCGAGCAGACTATTCGGCTTTATACGAACGGTATGATCTGCAAGAACGATTAATCGGCAAACAAAGCGGGGAGGTTGTCGTTAAAGGGTGCTTGGACAATCCCTTTTTCGGTAATGATGGCGGTAATGTACTCATGAGGTGTAACATCGAAAGCTGGATTGTAGACTTTGATGCCCTTCGGGGCGGTCCGTTTACCAAAGCTTTCGGTAACTTCCTCCGCAGAACGTTCCTCAATCGGAATATCTGCGCCTGTTGCGGTCTGCAAATCAATGGTAGATAGTGGTGAAGCGACATAAAAAGGAATGCCATGCGCCTTCGCTAGCACAGCTAGACTATAGGTGCCGATTTTGTTGGCGACATCGCCATTAGCAGCGACTCTATCTGTGCCGACAATAACGGCCTGTACCCATCCTTTGGACATCACCATGCCCGCCATATTGTCACAGAGGAGGGTGACATCAATGCCTGCCTGCTGAAGCTCGAAAGCGGTCAGGCGCGCTCCCTGCAGCACGGGACGGGTTTCGTCGGTAAATACTTTGAGATGGATGCCGTTCTCATGCGCAAGGTACATGGGCGCGAGCGCTGTTCCGTATCTGGCTGTCGCCAATCCGCCTGCATTGCAGTGAGTGAGTACGCCCATTCCGTCCTCGAACAGAGGTAAAGCATGGATGCCGATCTGGCGGCATACTTCCTCATCCTCTGCCTGAATGGCTGTGGCTTCACGCTCCAGCCCGGCATTCCAGTCTTCGATCTGGCCCACGCTAGCATCAGCAAGGAGTTCGCCGGCTCGCTTCTTCATGCGGTCCAGGGCCCAGAACAGGTTCACTGCCGTCGGGCGTGAAGTAGCCAAATGTCCGCACACGTCGTGTACATGCTGCAGCCACCCAGCAGCGTCGGTGTCGTCGTAGGCGGTAGCTCCTAGCACAACGCCGTAGGCCGCAGCCATCCCGATGGCGGGCGCACCACGTACTTTCATGGCATGTATGCCATCCCATACTTCCTCGGCCGTGAATAAATCCAGCATGACAATCGTTTCGGGTAGCAGACGCTGATCCAACATGGACAAGCGGTTGCCTTTCCACACCAACGAAGATAGAGCCTGACCGGACACTGCAGCTTTCCCGGAGGTTACGGGGGCCGCTTCTTTCTTTTCACTCATATTCATTAAGCTCCTTTAGTTTGGGCAGCTGTTGCTGTCCGAACAATGTCTCCCAGTTCCCGAATCGAATGAAGCCCGCGATTGCGAAGAACCAAGGATTTACCGATAGATAACGCCAGACGTTCCGCAGCTTCCTTGAGGTCAGGATCGGCTATTGTCTCGATATCTGCCACATGCGACAGGCTGATGATACGGCGGATCACTTTGCACCCTGCAAAACCAATCGTATCTTGCAGTACTTTCTGGAGATACAAGTCCTGATATCCCGCTGTACGTGCCATATGATCGGTGACATGCTCGTCCCACAGTTTGCGGAACCTACGCTCAAACTGCTCCCATACCTGAATGGCAGTCTCCAGAACCCAGTCGCGCCTTTCTTTTAGAGCCTTCTCACCAGAGGTCCATCCGGGCTGTGCAGCGTAGTTCAACAGCAGATTGGCGATCACCGCTCCGATATCAAAGCCCATGGGTCCGTAGTAGGCAAATTCAGGATCAATGACTTTAGTCGATTCGGTCGTTACAAAAATGCTACCAGTATGAAGGTCACCGTGCAGAAGCGCTTCGGTTCGTGTCAAAAACTTTTCTCGCAGCAAAGCCACTTCCAGATGAAGCGCTTGATCTGTACGGAGTGCCTCTGCTTCGTCTTCGATGTACGCACCATAGTTGTTATTATCTGAGAACCGATACGGTTCATCCAGAATCAGATCCTCAGTTATTTTGCAGAGATCCGGGTTAATAAAACGTTTGACTAGGTCTTTTTTATCCTGCTGATTCATGCCCAAATCTGAGGTGAAGAAGAGCGTGCGTGCCAGAAACTCCCCAATATGATTAGCGAAATATGGATATGTGTTTCCTTCTATTAGCCCCTTGCGCATGATGGTGTGGGAGCTAAGATCCTCCATCACGGTCAATGCAAGCTCATCGTCATACGCCAGTATCGCAGGAACCAATTCGGGGCAAATGTGGTGCTCCTGCTGAAGGGCCTCGCGTTCAATACGGGCACGATCCAGTGAGAGCGGCCAGGATTCACCCACAATTTTTACATAAGGAAGTGCCTGCTTGGCAATGATACTCTTGTTAGATTCAGAATCCGTAATATGAAAAACCAGATTTAGGTTACCATCACCGATTTCCCGGCATTCCAGACGAGCTTCCTGACTAAAAAATCCGGGGATGTTCTTCACGAATTCGATTGCTTCTTCAGTCGTTAAAGGATGATATTGGGACAACGAAGTCACCTCCATAAATTGTGCACATGTAAATAGTCTGGGAATATCACAATATTAAACCAAGTATTTTGATAGGATAGAGAAAGTATAACGAAAATCATTGAAGTTTTGTACATTTTTTTTATGGAGGATCGAAAGAGGGAGAAAGGAGAACTCTTCTTTTTGTTTCGTTTCCGTATAGAGAGGGTAAGTATGAAACAGACGTCCGGCAGGTGATTAGGATGCCCGCTGGCGTCTTACCGTCAGCAATGACGGTGATGGATACGTAAACGTTCCTGAAAATCAATTTGATGAAAAAGGAAGGGATTTATGATGGCTAAAACAACAAGTAACTCGAAAAATACGCAAACCAAATCGGTGGAGGAACTTTTAAACCGTCAAGTCGCTAACCTCAATGTGTTATATGTAAAAATTCATAACTATCACTGGTATGTGAAAGGCTCCAGTTTCTACACACTCCATGTTAAATTTGAAGAGTTATACAATGAAGTGACATTGAAAATGGATGAGATCGCCGAGCGTTTGCTCGCGTTGAAAGGTTCACCTTCCGCAACATTGAAGGAGTACCTGGAGCTGTCGTCGATTCAGGAAGCAACCGGCAACGAAGATGCTCCCAAGATGGTACAAACCTTGATCGAGGATTTTGCAACGGTATGCGAGGAGTTTCAGGAAGGTATTGAACTGGCGGAAAGCAATTCCGACCAGCCAACTGCAGATTTGCTGATCGGCTATAAAGCGGATCTGGAGAAACATATGTGGATGCTTCGCTCTTATTTGGGCTAATTGTAGTGATGGGATTACGCTTTGAAATAAACTTTTTACATGTAAAACGCTACTGACGTCATGCTGTCAGTAGCGTTTTTATGGCTGAAAAGAGATCATGCACCTCGTGTTTTTTGTACAAATTTATAATTATATAAACATTCGCAGGATGTATTTTGCCATTTGTGTGCTTGGTAGGGTGAACATTTTATGAAGAAAGTTGGATAACGTGTGTCTGTTGGTTGCACCCTTCAAGATATTTATTATAAAATAACTTGAGAATCATTGAGAATCAGTTTAGAATGATTATAAATAAATTTTTAAATATTACTTGAAATCAGGGGGCTCCCCTGTTTAAATATACTTTCTGATTTCGACACCACACTACATTTTTTGGAGGGTATTGCGAATATGGCTACAAACTTTAAGATTGAAGGTCTCAAAGCGACCATTGAAGGCAAGGAAATTTTGAAAGGTATTAACCTCGAAATGAAGGGCGGAGAAATCCATGCCATCATGGGTCCTAACGGTACGGGTAAAAGTACACTTGCGTCTGCTTTGATGGGTCATCCAAAATATGAAGTCACAGATGGTAAAGTAACTTTGGATGGAGAAGACGTGCTGGATATGGAAGTGGATGAGCGTGCACGTGCAGGATTGTTCTTGGCGATGCAGTACCCGAGTGAAATTGCAGGGGTAACGAACTCCGACTTTTTGCGTAGTGCGATCAACGCGCGCCGTGAAGAAGGACAAGAAATCTCCTTGATTAAGTTTATCCGTCAAATGGAAAGCAAAATGAAAGAGCTTGAAATGAACCCTGAGTTTGCTCACCGTTACCTGAACGAAGGCTTCTCTGGTGGTGAGAAAAAACGGAATGAAATTTTGCAAATGATGATGATTGATCCGAAAATTGTCATTCTTGATGAAATCGACTCCGGTCTAGATATCGATGCTTTGAGAATCGTGGCTAACGGTGTGAACGCTATGCGTTCCGAAGATCGTGGTTTCCTCGTGATTACTCACTACCAACGTCTGTTAAACTACGTTAAACCAGATTATGTACATGTAATGATGCAAGGACGTATCGTTAAATCCGGGGGTCCTGAGCTTGCTGAGCGTCTGGAAGCGGACGGTTACGACTGGATCAAGGAAGAGCTGGGTATCGTTGATGAAACTGTAGGACAAGAGGCGTAAGCCGGAAGCGAGGAGGAAAACTAATGACAACACAAACAATCCTTCCGGTAGATTCCGAGCAACTGCGTGTTCTGTCCGAACGTAACGGCGAACCATCTTGGCTGGCTGAAGACAGACAAAAAGCACTTGAGCTTGCAGGCAAACTGGAGCTTCCGGTATTTGAAAAAACAAAAATCGAACGTTGGAAATTAAACGATTACGGTCAACATAAACAGAGCGAGGTCATTGCATCGGTAGGGCAGGTTCCTGCAGCCATTGCTGATCTTGTCAAAGAGCAACAGGAGGGCGGTCTGATTATTCAGCGCAACTCCGGCGCGGTATACGTGAAGCTGAGCGAGGAATTGGCGGCGCAAGGCGTCATTTTCACGGATTTGCAAACAGCCGTTAAAGAGCATGCTGATTTGGTTAAAGCTCATCTGAACACAGTGATTAAGGCAGAAGAGAATTCATTATCTGCATTGCACGCAGCACTCTGGAACGGTGGAGTATTTGCTTATGTGCCTAAAAATGTAGAACTGAACGTTCCGCTTCAAGCTGTATTCCTGACAGACGATGCGACTGCAACGTTTGCGCCGCATGTGCTGCTTATTGTCGAAAGTCATAGTTCCGTGACGTACGTAGACAACTATGTATCTGCGGATTTGGCGGCACCTGTTCTTCATAACGGTGCGGTAGAAGTTGTTGCAAATGCAGGGGCTAAAGTTCGCTATGCGACAGTCCATCAGTTTGGAGAGCAAGTAACGGACATTTCAATTCGTCGTGCCACGTTGGGAAATGACGCAGCTATCGAATGGATTGTGGGCGAAATGAACAACGGCAATACAGCAAGCAATACCATGTCCGTGCTCAAAGGCAATGGCTCCAATTCGGATGCCAAGATCATTGCTGTAGGTTCCGGCTCACAAAAGCTGAACTATACGACACAAGCACAGCATTTCGGCAAAAATTCCGCCAGTCAGATGATTACGCGCGCAGTGATGCGTGAAGAAGCGTCTTCCATCATTAACGGAATTACAAAAATTGAAAAAGGTGCTACCAAAGCAGATGGTCAGCAAACAGAACGTGTTCTGATGCTCAGCCCGAAAGCTCGTGGTGACGCTAACCCAATCCTGCTGATTGATGAAGATGATGTAACAGCAGGTCACGCAGCATCGGTTGGTCAGGTTAACCGTGAACAAGTGTATTACTTGATGTCCCGCGGGATTAGCCGTGCAGAAGCTGAGCGTCTGATTATTTATGGCTTCTTGGCACCTGTCGTATCTGAGATTCCGCTCGAAGGACTTCAACATCAGCTGCAAAGCCTTGTTGAAAGGAAGTTAGGCCAATGAATACTGCATTGATCCGTGAACAATTCCCGATTTTACATCAGGAGATTAACGGTCATCCGCTGGTTTATTTGGATAATGCGGCTACTTCGCAAAAACCGCTGGCGGTCATCGAGGCGATCAAGCACTACTACGAATATGATAACTCAAATGTTCACCGTGGTGTGCATACCTTGGGTAGCCGGGCGACGGATGCTTATGAAGGTGCGCGGGAGAAGGTAGCTCGCTTTCTGAATGCCAAGCGCAGTCAGGAAATTATTTTTACACGCGGAACAACAACGGCGCTGAATCTGGTGGCTTCTTCTTATGGTAGAGCTAACTGTAAGGAGGGTGATGAAATTGTCATCACACAAATGGAGCATCACAGTAATCTGATTCCGTGGCAACAGGTAGCCAAAGCCACAGGCGCAACTTTAAAATATATTCCACTTCAAGAGGATGGTAGCGTTGATCTTGCTGATGTGGAGAATACTATTACAGAAAACACCAAAATTGTAGCGATTGCGCATGTCTCCAATGTGCTTGGTGTTGTGAACCCTGTCAAAGAGATTGCAGCTATTGCGCATCGCACAGGCGCAGTTATCGTTATAGACGGTGCACAAAGCACACCACATATGAAAGTAGACGTGCAAGACATCGATGCTGACTTTTATGCCTTTTCGGGTCACAAAATGTGTGCGCCTACTGGGATCGGGGCACTGTACGGCAAGAAGGCGCTGCTGGAAAATATGGAGCCCATTGAGTTCGGCGGGGAAATGATCGACGATGTGGGATTGTATGAATCCACATGGAAGGAGCTGCCTTGGAAATTCGAAGGTGGAACTCCGATTATCGCTGGAGCTGTTGGTTTGGGAGCTGCTATTGATTTTCTGGAAAGCATCGGAATGGACGCCATTGCACAGCATGAGAGCCGTTTGTCCAACTATGCCCTCAAACGTCTCCGTGAAGTGGAGGGGTTGACGATATACGGACCGGCAGAACGTCATGTTGGGCTCGTAACATTCAACCTGGATGATGTGCATCCGCATGATGTAGCTACTGTACTGGATAGCAAAGGGGTGGCTGTACGTGCGGGACATCATTGCTGCCAGCCATTGATGCGCTGGCTGAAAGCCAGTGCAACTGCACGTGCCAGCTTTTATCTCTATAACACGGAAGAAGAAGTCGACGCTCTGGTCAGCGCCTTAATCCAAACAAAGGAGTATTTTGGCGATGCAACTTGATGACTTGTACCGACGCGTGATTATGGATCATTATAAAAATCCGCGCAATCGCGGACGTTTTGAGGATGATGCCGTTACGGTGGATTTGAATAATCCTACGTGTGGTGACCGGATTTCCCTTCAACTCAAAACGAAAGACGGCGTGGTCGAAGATGCCCGTTTTACTGGTGAAGGCTGCTCGATTAGTATGTCCTCAGCTTCGATGATGACAGAAGCAGTCAAAGGAAAAACGATTGATCAGGCATTGGATATGGCAAGCCGCTTCTCTTCTTTAATGAAGGGGGAAGCCGTCGAATTTGATGATTATGAAGAATTGGAAGCTTTGTCAGGCGTAAATAAGTTCCCGGCCCGCATCAAATGTGCGACACTGGCTTGGAACGCGCTGCGCAAAGGGATTGATGAAGATAAATAATTTAAATAGAACAGAGGAGGTTTGAGAAACATGGCCAAGAAAGCACCGGAAATGGAAGAGTATAAATACGGCTTTCGTGACGAGCACAAGTCCATTTTCCAAACAGGTAAGGGTCTCACTCCGGAAATCGTAAAGGAAATCTCCAAAATTAAGGATGAGCCAGAATGGATGCTGGAGTTCCGTCTGAAGGCACTAAAGCAGTTTGAAAAAATGCCAATGCCAAACTGGGGCGGAGATATGGATGAACTGGATTTCAACGATATCCAGTACTATGTAAGACCTTCCGAGAAACAAGGGAAGACGTGGGAAGAGGTTCCTACGGAAATTAAAGAAACCTTTGATAAACTGGGTATTCCCGAGGCGGAGCAAAAGTTTTTGGCTGGTGTATCCGCACAGTATGAATCCGAGGTTGTCTACCACAGTATGCAAAAGGAACTGGAAGATCAGGGCGTTATTTTCATGGATACCGATACGGCGTTGCGTGAGCATCCTGAGATTCTGAAAGAGTATTTTGCAACAGTTGTACCTCCTGCGGACAATAAGTTTGCAGCACTGAACAGTGCGGTATGGTCAGGCGGGAGCTTCATCTATGTACCAAAAGGTGTGAAATGTGAAGTTCCATTGCAGGCTTACTTCCGTATCAACTCGGAAAACATGGGTCAATTTGAGCGTACGCTCATAATTGCTGACGAAGACAGCTTTGTGCACTATGTAGAAGGCTGTACGGCTCCGATTTACAGCACGAACTCGCTGCATAGTGCCGTAGTCGAAATTATTTGTAAGAAGAACGCACGCGTTCGTTATACAACGATCCAGAACTGGGCACCAAACATTTATAACCTGGTAACCAAACGTGCGGTTGCAGAAGAAAATGCAACGATGGAATGGGTCGATGGTAACATCGGTTCCAAGTTGACGATGAAGTATCCAGCCGTTGTATTGAAGGGCCGTGGAGCGAAAGGGATGGTCTTGTCCATCGCTGTTGCAGGCAAAGGCCAGCATCAGGATGCAGGTGCGAAAATGATCCACTTAGCACCAGACACCACGTCCACCATTGTATCCAAGTCGATCAGTAAGCATGGCGGTAAAGTAACGTATCGCGGATTAGCTTCATTCGGTCGTCAGGCTCAAGGTGCAAAATCCAATATCAAGTGTGATACGTTGATTTTGGATAATCAATCAACCTCAGATACTATTCCTTATAATGAAATCATGAATGATGACATCACGCTTGAGCACGAAGCAACGGTTTCCAAGGTATCGGAAGATCAGCTGTTCTATCTGATGAGCCGTGGTTTGACTGAAGCAGAGGCAACGCAAATGATCGTTATGGGCTTTATTGAGCCATTCACAAAAGAACTGCCGATGGAATATGCGGTAGAGATGAATCGTTTGATCAAGTTCGAGATGGAAGGCAGTATTGGTTAAAATCCATTAACCCTTGGTGTCACGAGTTTTTGAAGTAATCTTAAGCTTGTTAAATCCGAGTCATGCCGATTTTATGCCGACTCGGATTTCCTGCTAGTATAGGAGACGAACTTTTTAAGTTCGTCTTCTTTTGTTTTTTCTGTGATACCTAAGTCCATAAGCCTTCTTTCTACTACAAAAAAAAATTATGCTTAGGACTGCAGATAGTTGCCTAGCACTTATGTATGTTTGCTTAATAGGATGTTGTGAGTGACATAAACATAAGGAGGCATGCCAACAGATGCAGAAGAATAAAGCTGGAGTGAAGAAGAAAACCCTCTCTTCTAAGCAGACACAGAGACATGTACATGAATTTGAAGGTAGCACCAAACTGGCCGAAGAAGGTGCAGACCGACATAACCACCGCTTTGCAGGTGTTACTGGGCAAGCGATTCGAGTTGGAAGAAGTCATGTCCATGAAATTGATCTTACGAAAACTGATTTCGTGAACCATTTTCATAATCTGAGAAGGATTAGAACAGGGCCCGCTATTCCAGTCGGAAATGGTAAGCATGTACACTTTGTTACGGGCCAAACTACATTAAATGATGGTCATGTACACCAGTTTAATTTTGCAACATTGATTCAGGCACCTCTTATTTAATGAACGGTGGTTTGACCGAAGCTGAGGTAACACAAATGATTGTTATAGACATCTGCTCATACAGAATGAGAGCATCGTCTTTGAAATCAAAAAGCTCTGCTAACCATAATTGGTCGGCAGGGCTTTTAGACTTACATAATTCTGTACTTCATGATTTATGATCGGCTATGATTTTATGCCTTATGATAAGCCGCCTTATTCGAATATTAAGTATATATTTTTTGTAACATTTTTATGGTCAGTGTCACCAATAAGCAATTCTTTAATGTTGGGACAGCTCGTCTGCCACTTGTTTATTTATCTGAAGTTTTATGGTCTAAGTCATGATGTAACTCGGTTGCTGGTATTTTGGCATTATAGATTTGTCCTTTGGCAACTGGTTTTGAGATGTATACATAGCTCCCGGTTCCATCCGGCGCACTCCCTGTTGCCCACAAACCTTCACTAGATTCTTCGCCCTCAGACAAATTCCAAAACTCATAAGCTTCAGGCTGAGACTCTTGTTCTGCCTCAGGGGGAAAAGAAGCCGGAACCACAACACCGTTTTTCTCTTCTAATTCTTGGATTGCCGCCATCCACTGATACTGGTGATAGCGGTCACGCGCTAGCATTTTCCGTAGTGTAGCTCTGACGCTTTCATCTTGTGTCATATGATATAGCCTTGCTACCTGCAATCGACCCTGACTCTCTGCGTGCAAATTGGATCGCATATCTGCCAAAAGGTTGCCACTTGCGACGATATAAGAGCCGTTCCATGGAACTCCATTTGAATTAGTAGGCAATCCGCCTAGACCGCTGACCAGCAAATGCTGTGGGTTAATTCCCCCCATTATGGCAGCTGTAACAGGGTCTTTTGCAGCTTGTTCTTGATCTTCTGGTTTAGCTCCATCAAGTAGTTGACTAATTAAAGCACACAGCATCTCCACATGCCCTACTTCTTCAGTTCCAATATCCATCAGCATATCTTTATATTTTTCATCACCGCGACAGTTAAACCCTTGAAATAAATATTGCATCATTACGGTCATTTCTCCAAATTGCCCTCCCAAAACTTCTTGTACCTGCCGGGCAAAAAGAGGATCAGGGCGCTCTACTTTCACTTCAAACTGCAACTCTTTTTGATGTCTAAACATATTTACTCCTCCTATAGCTAAAGCAGCTTAGTGAATTCTAACTGTATTTAACCTTTTCAAGATGTAATAAAACGAGGAGCAGCATCACAAAAATCGATACGGGTCTTTATATTTAACTTTCTGTTTGTTTGGTTTGTATATAAATTATTAAAGAGGGAAGCCTATGTTTCACTTTAAAATGAAGAGTCTAAGGAGGGTATTTGAATTGTATTTTTATAAGGAAGATTTAATTAACTTAATAGTACCCGATAAGCCCGATCCTGCTGCTGCTAAAGTGATTCAAGAAGTGTTAGGTGGTCGATTCGGAGAAATGCGTACTATGATGCAGTTTTTCTTTCAAAGTAATAATTTTCGTGGTAATGCTGTGCAGTACAGGGATTTGATACGAGGAGTTTTTCTAGAGGAGCTTAGTCATGTTGAACTGGTCCAACATACTATAAATCAACTTCTGACTGGCTCAGGCGCAGATCAAGCCGGCGATGCGGGAATGGATCATGCTCCTTTAGATGAGGCGATAAAACACGCAAATCCTCATCATTTTATTATGGGAGCCCAAAGTTCCTTACCTGTTGATGCAAGTGGGAATCCTTGGCTAGGTAGTTATGTTTATTCCCATGGGAATCTGGTTAGTGATTTGCTTGATAATCTCGTACTCGAATCTACAGGGGTCCTGCAAAAATCCCGAATTTACGAAATGAGCTCGAACAAAACATTCCGGGAAACGTTGGCTTTTTTGATTGTGAGGGATAATGCTCATCAAAACGCGTTTGCCAAAGCATTAGAGACACTTGGAGTTGATTGGGGAAAATTGTTCCCGGTTCCAAATTACGATATTAACAAGTATCCAGAATGCCGGAAGTATGTTGAGATGGGCTTTCACAATGCGCAGTTTAATTTTCGATTGGATTCTACCCGTATTGGGGAAATATTCAATGGGCAAACTCCAAGCAGAAACGGTGGGGATTTGAGTGTAATAGATCCTCCTGAGGGTTTTCCTCTTCCGTATATGCCCGAATTGCCTAATGAACATAGTCCAGGGCTACACGATCTTACCACTTAGGATTAAACCATAAATAAAGATAGTAACAAGGTTAATATCCGTAACTTAAAAAGAGGCTGTCCTTCGTAGAAGAACCTACGAATCAAGGACAGTCTCTTTTTATTCGCGTAGTCTGTGCTTCGGCAAAACATTTCGTTCCACCGAAGTAACGCCGGGAGGCAGTAGCGGATCAGGATTCCAAATAAATTTCATCAATGGATACATGGCGTTCCCTAGACAAATCTACATATTCATCATCGTTAATTCTTACTAAGGGTCTGAAGTAATCAGCAGGATTGTTCAGAATGATCGTTCCTGTCTGACCTGTAGTCAACAGAACCTGCTTATTAATGAAATTAGGAAGCATGTGTCTGATGAACACTTGGGTAGCTTCTGGGTTTAGATGTCCAAAACTCATGCTGTGCAGCTCGCGTAATACGGTGAGTAGCTCCTGCTTCGTCTGATACACACGATTGGAAATCATCGCGCTATACACGTCGGCAATAGCTGTTATGCTGGCAAAAGGATGAATTTCTTCCTTGAACAGACCATGGGGATATCCACTTCCATCTTCACGCTCATGATGCTGTAAGGCGACAATTGCAGAAATCTCATCGCTGGTTGAATTGCGAATAATATCATAGCCATATAGCGAATGTTTCTTCATTTCATGAAATTCTTCAGGTGTCAGTTTATCCGGTTTGTTCAAAATTTCATCGGGTATCATGGACTTGCCTATATCATGTAAATATCCAGCTTTACCGGCGGCATATGCTTCTTCTTCCGTATACCCAAGCCATGTGGCAATGTAATATGACAGTACGCCTACTTGGAGAGAATGATTATAGGTATAGTGATCTCCCCGTTCCATAATTAACAGCAGAGATACGACATCTTTTTGACGAGCTAGCTCTGAAACGAGAGGGCCGAACAGCTCATCAACTCGATATTCATCAAATTTGCCAGTTGAGGAAGCTTCGAGAAACATACTTTCAAAGCCACTGATCGTCTGCTCCATGAGAGGAACGGCACGTTTGAGGGACTCGGGGGAAGCTGGAACATCGGGGGCAAAGTCAACCGGAATGCTCGCAGAACCGGCATCAATGTCGATATAATCGACACCGTGCATAATGAGCTTGGAAATATCGTCATGCTGTAGCTCGGTGCCCTGAACCATGACAGGCACACCGTGCCCATTGTATGTATCGGATTTGAGGCGATCTCCTGGCTTGGCATCGGTAACGTGTACTCTCATGCGCTAACCTCCTTATTGTCGTAAATTTGTCGAAAATACGAAACAAACTTAATATATCAAGAATTATATGGGATGACAACGACTAATTTACTATTATTCCAAGCTGTAAAATAGGTCCCAGGAACCCAATTCCTATCAGATACCTACAATAGATAACGTCAATACTTTTCACTATGTTTGTAATATGAGATTGCCCAGAGACTACAGCGAAGCTTAAGGACTATGTCCACCCATATGTACCATATTGCTAAATAACATGATATGCTTAAACATTAGAAGCTCCAAAGTCGATATATAAAATATAGAGGAGGGCGGTTATGGAGATGACGACTCGGCAAACGTTGACCATTTTGCATACCAATGATATCCATAGTCATTTTGGCAGTATGCCTTCGATAGCCGCGATGATTAATGAACGAAGAGCTGCATTAGGGGATGCGCTACTTGTGCTTGACATAGGAGACCACATGGACCGGATGGCCCCCGAAACGGAAGGAACGCTAGGTGGGGCAAATGTGGATGTGATGAATCTAACAGGATATGATGCCATTACGATCGGTAACAATGAGGGACTGACTTTTACCCCGGATATGATTGAACAGGCATATGCGGGCATTCATTGTCCGGTCATATGTGGCAATATGACTGAGTGTGCCACAGGGATGAGTCCTGCGTGGATGAAGGAATCCCTTATCGTAGACAAAGCAGGAATCAAGGTCGGTTTACTCGGTGTGACGGCTCCTTTTGTAGAGTATTATCAATTGCTGGGCTGGGATGTGCTCAATCCGTTTGATGTGCTGGGGAAGCAGATCGCGGCACTGAGAAAGCAGGTTGATGTTTTGGTCGTGATGTCGCACCTGGGTCTACCTTCCGATAAAAAGTTAGCGTCGCAATTTCCTGAGATTGACGTTATCCTTGGAGGTCACACCCATCACGTGCTGGAGGAACCGCTTTGGATCGGGAAAACAGCTTTATGTGGGGCGGGTAAGTTCGGAACGCTGCTGGGTGAAGTGACGCTAAGTCGTAACAATAGCCTCGAACCGTTTCGAGTCACGTCAGGCGGTGTAGTTCCTGTGGATCTGACAATACTGGACGAAAAAGTGGCATCGGCCATTGTGGTGCATCGCAGACAAGCAGAGCGCGCCATGGAGAGCACGGTTGCTGTGACGGATCGGAAACTGGAGATCGCATATGATCAGGAATCCCCTTTCGGGAATATGCTGGCACAATCAGTGTCCCATTTTACAGGAACAGAAATTGCCCTCGTCAATGCGGGACAACTGCTCGGCCCATTACCTCAAGGGGATATCAGTAAAGGAATCCTGCATTCCTTATGCCCTTCACCGATTAATGCCTGTGTTATGAAGTTGCGGGGGAGCGATATTCGGTTGGCGCTGGAGCAGTCTTTGCTGCCTGAATTTGCGGACAAGCCTATGACGGGCTTTGGCTTCAGAGGCAAAGTGCTTGGTACGATGTGTGTGGAAGGCTTGGCTATTCAGTATGACCCTGGCCGTGCTCCTTATGAAAAAGTAACGGACATTCGTGTAGCAGGTCAACCTTTGGAAGAGCATGAGGAATACACAGTGGGCACGTTGGATATGTTCACTTTCAAAGCAGGTTATGAGGTGCTTGCGAACGGAACAGATCTCCGATTTATGCTTCCAGAATTTTTACGGGATTTGATTGAAATGGAGTTGAAGCGTCCGGGCGCGATGGAAGAATGTTTTGCAGCTAGGTGGCTTCAGGTATCAAAACAATCGGGAGAGGATTAAGCTGCGACTGGTACCTGTTACATTATTGAGAGCCGGCATGAAGCTGGGCAAAAAAATATACAATGAAAATGGAATGGTGCTGCTCTCGGAAGGTGTTGAGCTTACTTCGCGATTGATTGAACGTCTAGGCCAAGTCGGTATTGGATATGTATACATTGAGGATGCTGTGACAGAAGATATCGTCATTCCTGAGATGATCCATGAACAGACAAGGGCGGCGGCGCTACAGGAAATCAAAAAGCAATTTCAAGGGTTGTCATCCTACTCCGTAGATCATAAGCACAAATATTTTGGCAAGTCATTTTATAAGGTGATGGAATCTATTCTGGACGATATTGGAGGCCGGCAGGACGCCGTCATTATGTTGATGGATATTGGGGCCGCAGATCAGGATTTGTATCATCATTCTTTGAACGTATGTCTATATTCACTTGTACTGGGAATTTCCAACGGCTACGATAACAATCAGCTGATGGAGTTGGGAATAGGTTCACTACTGCACGATATCGGTAAAATGAAAATTTCACCTCAAGTACTCTATAAGCCGGGCAAATTGACCGACGAGGAATATGAGCATATGAAAACACACACGGTGATCGGCTACAAGCTGCTTAAAGACGAACCTGGAATTCCCTTGTTGTCGGCTCATTGTGCATTACAGCATCATGAGCGTATTGACGGCAGCGGATACCCACACGGTTGGAAAAAGGACCAGATCCACGAATATGCGAAATGGATCGGCCTGGCAGACTCGTACGACGCAATGACAGCAAGTCGGATATATAAGCAGGCTTTGTTGCCTTATGAGGCGATGGAAGTGCTGTACGCCGGGGCAGGAACGTTATATGAGCAGCGAATGCTAGAAGCCTTTCGTGACTGTGTGGCTATTTACCCCTTGGGACTCTCTGTGGTGCTCAACACGGGGGAAGAGGGGGTCGTGGTGCGTATACATTCCAAAATCCCGCAAAGACCCGTCATTCGCATTGTAAGGGACCGGGATGGGCAGGAAGTGAAAGCACCTTATGATGTGGATTTGTCCATATCCCTCTCGGTTATGATTACAAATACATTGGGTGCTACTGTGGCCCCTTTCGGAGGAGTACACGTAGATTAGCAGATGATGTGGAAGAAAGCATGCAGACACTTTACACATCATGATATGATAATTATACGTCTTTTGAGGTTAATAACAGAAATAAGGTGAAAACATAATGACAGTTCTACAAAATAACACGCTACCCCAAATATCGCCAACCTATGATCCGTGGGACCCGATTGTCTCATTGCGTACACATGGTCGTCATTTGCTTACGAGTGTGGAAATGACCGTAACGCATCTGTGTAATATGCGCTGTGAGCATTGCGCTGTTGGCGACATGCTGGTTATGAAGGAGGCCCCTTTCCTTCCGTTAGACCTAATGCTGAAGCGTCTGGATGAAGTCGAGCATCTGGAGACCATCAGTATTACAGGCGGGGAACCTGCTTTGCTCGATAAAACAGTGGATGAAGTGATCGTTCCACTGTTGAAATACGCCAAAGAGCGCGGTATTCGCTCGCAAATCAACTCCAATCTGACGTTAGATATTCGCAGATATGAGAAGATGCTTCCTTATCTAGATGTGATGCATATTTCGTTTAACTATTTGAATGCGGACGATTTTTATGAAGTGGGTTTTGCAAATACAGGCCGGCCGACCCCACGTGCGGGTGCTGTTCGCCTGTATGAAAAAATGATCGAGAATGCCTGCAGATTAAGTGAAATGGGAATGTTCATTTCAGCTGAATCCATGATTAATTATCGGACACACACGAAGCTGGAGGGCATTCATCAGTTGATCAACGAAATGGGATGCCGACGGCATGAGGTTCATCCAATGTATGCGTCAAATTTTGCCTCTGCTTTGCCTGTGCTTTCACTCGACGACATGCGGAACTCTATCCATAAGCTGCTGGATGTACGTAATCAGGACATGTGGATGTTGTTTGGCACATTACCGTTCTTTGCTTGTTCGGACCGGGAAGAAGACCGCAAACTGCTTCGCCGCTTGCGTCAGGAACCGAATATTACGGTGCGTAATGATCCAGACGGAAGAAACCGTGTGAATGTGAATATGTTCACGGGTAGCGTGTATGTGACGGATTTTGCAGACATTCCGGCTTTCGGCAACATTCAGGAAGACAGTCTGGACGATATTTTTGGTGAATGGCTGAATGAGCATCCGTTGAATCAGACTGTGAACTGTCATTGTGATGCCGCTGCCTGTTGTGGACCGAACCTGCTCGTAGCGGATATGTACTACAAAGGAATAGACTTTAAATCAAGAAAAGCATTACAACTATAGAAATGGGGAGTTCGTATTGGATGGTCATACCGAGTTTCATTGGGGATTGCTAGCTGTGAATCTCCTCTTGGTACTGCTGCTTGTCTTTCTAAATGGTGTATTTGTGGCCGCAGAATTTTCGTTGGTCAAAATGCGCCAATCCCGATTGACGCAGCTCCAAAGCGAGGGTCATCGCCTGGCAGGCTATGCGCTGAAGGTGAACCAAAGGTTGGATGCTTATCTGTCCGCCACCCAATTGGGCATTACGCTGGCTTCATTGGGTTTGGGTTGGATTGGAGAGCCAGCAATATCCGGCTACCTGATAGAGCCACTCATGCACAAACTCGGTGTAACTGACGGCACCCTGATTACAACGATATCCGTTGTCGTCGGATTTTGCGTAATTACCTTTTTGCATATTGTATTGGGGGAATTGGCTCCCAAGTCTTTAGCGATTCAGAAGACTGAAGGTGTGGCGTTGTTTTTATCGGCGCCTTTGCTGCTTTTTTATAAGGTCTTTCTACCTGTGATCTGGGTATTGAATGCTGCGGCAAACTTGCTGTTGCGTGCATTCGGGATTCAGCCGGCGAGTGAAGCCGAAGCGGCTCATTCGGAGGAAGAGATTCGTATATTGATGAATCAGAGCGCCAAAAGCGGTGTGATTGATAAGGACGAAATTAAGCTGATGGATAATATTTTTGATTTTTCCGACTTGCTTGCACGTGAAATCATGCTGCCGCGTACAGATATGGATTGTTTGTATACGAATTTGTCGTTTAAGGAAAATCTCAAGATTATCAGCGAGACCAAGCATTCCCGCTACCCGGTAGCGGTTGAGGATAAAGACCAGATTATCGGTTTTGTCCATATCACGGATCTTCTGCTAGCTGAGCAGGGGGAACAACTGGATCTGGCTTCGGTGGTACGTCCTATTTTGAATGTGCCGGAGTCTATGGAAGTGAGTCACGTGCTACGCCTTATGCAGAAAAAACATTCCCAAATGACTCTCGTGGTAGATGAATACGGCGGAACGGCCGGGCTGCTGACAGCGGAGGAAATTTTGGAGGAAATCGTCGGGGATCTCTATGATGAGTTTGAGGATGAACGCCCAAGCGTGGAAATCAAGGAGAACTTCATCTCTGTGGACGGTCGTATGCTCATTGAGGATGTCAATGATTTGACTGGAGTAAACATTGAAGACGACGAGGTGGATTCCATCGGAGGATGGCTGTTCAAGGAATTGGAAGGCATTCCGGTGAAAGGGAAGAAAATTGAGTTTTATAACCTTACCTTCGAGGTGGAGGAAGCAACAAGGCTTCGCATAATGAGAGTGAAGATTCACCGCAAGCCTGAGCCTGTGATTGAAGATGAGCTTTCTACCGATTGAGTCCTGATCCACAGAGATAGGTAAGATCAGTTCAGGTATGTAAGTTATTATAGTGTGCTGAAGCAAGAACCTTTAGATCCACGTTACCGTGGTTTTAAAGGTTCTTTTTGATTAGAAACAGTTTTATAGTTATTTTTTTTGAACAATTATTTTTATCTGTGATTTTTTGTTCGAGACTTGGGCGATGCGGCATATGTTGAATAGTAAAGCAGATGGATCAACCAAAGGAGGTCCCGGCCCGTGAAATTTCCACAGCAAGGTGAGTATGCCCCGTTTGTCGGCCCGTTCGATCCGTGTCCGCCCGTTCTGTGCAAGACTTATGTGCTTCCGCCAAACTTGTTTGTGCAATTTCAGCCCCCTGGTCTACCGCAATTCAGTCCAGATGAGGCGCTGACGAAGGGAACGCTATGGCCTTTGCTTTACAGCCCTTATGAGCCTAGAAGAAACCAGGGGGGAGGCGAATAGAATGGAGAATCCAAATCAGGGTCAGTCCCCATTCCAATTCCAGCAGCAAAATCAGCATGAGAGTGGACAGCAACAGCCGAATCCATATCAAAGCCCTTATTCAAATCCGTATCCATACCAGAACCAGTATCAGAACCAGTATCAGAACCAAACTCAGGGCTATAGTCAAGCCGGAAACCCGACCCAAGGCTGCACGTCCCAAACCAAGCCGGGGGATGCCCAGTTTTATGCGTTGCTGGAGAAGCTCCAAGCGGTGGATTTTGTGTTGGTGGAGCTGAATTTGTATCTGAATACGCACCCAGATGATTTACAGGCCATCGAGCAGTTCAATAAGCTGACGCAGGAAAGAACGGCGATTGCTAACGAGTATCAGATGCTATATGGGCCTTTACAAAATTTTGGTCGTGCCTATTCCAAGTATCCTTGGGAGTGGAGTCAATCCCCTTGGCCGTGGCAGGTCTAGGCAGGTACAACCTTTTAACAACCTTTTATAAAGGAGGGGACATGAATGTGGGTATATGAGAAGAAACTGCAATATCCCGTACGTGTCAGCAAATGTGATCCTCATATGGCCAAACTGCTTATGGAGCAGTATGGTGGAGCGGATGGCGAGCTGGCAGCGGCATTGCGCTATCTGAATCAGCGATATACGATTCCCGATAAGGTGATTGGTGTACTGAACGACATAGGCACGGAGGAATTTGCGCATCTCGAGATGATTGCGACTATGATTTATAAGCTGACCAAGGATGCGAGCGTAGAGCAAATGAAGGCTGCCGGTCTGGGTGAATATTATGCGGCACACGACCATGCGCTGTATTATCAAAACGCTGCCGGAGTTCCTTTTACAGCGGCTTATATTCAAGCCAAAGGCGATCCTATTGCCGATCTATATGAGGACATAGCGGCAGAGGAAAAGGCACGAGCTACATATCAGTGGCTGATTGATCTGACAGACGATGTGGATTTGCAAGATAGTCTGAAGTTTCTACGTGAACGTGAAATAATCCATTCGCTCCGTTTCCGTGAGTCAGTGGAAATTTTGAAGGGGGAAAGAGACCGGAAGAAAGTGTTCTGATAAAATGATATACGAGGTCTCTTGGTGAGCTTAAGCTTGCAGGAGACTTTTTTTCTTTTGAAGTAATCTAAGCCAATGAAATGGTCCTTCCCGAGGAGCAGCAATGGGCATTTATATATAAGAGGGGGTAAAAATAAAAGCCCCGAAAAATTGCAGGCTGTCCGCCGGGTATCGTGCCGAGCACATATCGGCATGATGACTAAGGTCGGCTACATTGAACGACCTTTCCCCGGCGCGTCTTTCTCATCTCTATTGCTTCAGTTGTGCGAAATACTTCTCGTTATATAAAACACTTGGATGAGTAGGGTGGTGCAACTGAGCTATGCGATGATGCGATTTTGCCTTTTCGATGTCACCGATTCGGTCGTAACACAGGCATAATTGCAAGTGTGGAAACCAGGTATAGTACGACGAATTGGTTAGGGCCATCACATCTTGTGGAGGCTCTATCAACGTTGCCTGGTGAAACCAGTAAATGGCTTGAGTATACTGTTCGTCTTCAATCAACAAATTGCCAAAGACACAGCAGAACTGGGCGTGTGGTACATCAAGGTTAAGTGTGCGAAGCAGAGCCATACGCTGCTCCTGTTTTTGACCCTGGTGGGCGTAGCAATCCGCTAGCTTAAAGCAAGCAGCAATCCGATCCTCAATCCATCCTTGATCGAGTCCCAGATAGTGCTCGTACTGCTGGATGGCTTCTAGTATGCGTCCGTTATCATATAGTTCATTCGCGAAGTAGTAGTGATCTCGCTCAGAAAATGCAGTGCCTTGCTCCCGATGCTTGAGATATATATGCAAATTACGATCAGTGTAGGCACGTGTCTTTTTATGAGTCACCGCTATATTACTGTGAAAGGTGCTGCCAGTCACATGCAGGAATTCGTGCACAAAGCCGATCCATCTGAATCTTCGATCACGCCGCACAATTCGGTTTCTTTTGAGCTTATACAACGGCTGTCCTTGTTCATCTACAGACAGCACATAATCCATCGTAATGCTGTCATAGGAGAGGGTGGCTTGTTTCTTCCAGTTGAGAAATGATATTCGGTCTTTTTCTTCCAGTATGTCATCAGCGTCCAGCCAAAATTGATATTCTTGCGTTGCCTGATCAAACGCATAATTGCGGGCTGCAGAGAAATCATCGCACCATTCAAAATGGTATACCCGAGCATTGAACGATGCAGCGACCTCTTGGGTACTGTCAGTGGAACCAGTATCTACGATAATGATTTCATCTACCAGGTCATGGACTGATTTCAGACAGGTATGAAGGGCTTCTTCTTCATTTTTGACAATCATACATAAGCTGACAGTTACCATGCTCTTTGTCCCTCCCAAAAAACTTGGTATAATCTCCATTTTATTAGGATAGCTTGCTCATTATGTAGTAATTCCGAGGGCTCGTTGAGAGGATGGTGATAATCATAAATTCAGTCTTGCTCTAATAAATTAGAAAATCAAAGTCTGATATGAGGGGGAGGAGATTGTGCGAAATTCGATATTATCAAGCGACCGGGAAATAAATTTGATGGCTAAATGTAGTTAGAAAACGGGTGGAAAACTGAAAAAGAGTAGTTGTTTGGATGGTAAGATTGTATTTTTGTATGGATGTCGTTTTCATTGATATTTCCAGGTGCAAGTCCATTCATACTACGCTCACTCCCATATCGCTCGGTTGCAATTATGGTATGCCTTAGGATATGGAGGGGGAACGGTTATGAGGCTTCTGCCTGATGGAGGCGTTGAATCATGCGTATACTAATCGGTAGCCCGGTGCACCAGAAACCGGAAATATTGTCTTTATTTCTTCAAGCTTTAGAGCGACTGGAGGCACCTGATGTGCTGCCCGATTATTTATTTGTCGATGATAATGACAATCCGACTTCAAGCCAATGGCTTGCCGATTTTTCCAATCGGCTGCCGGGCAGGGTTTTGCCCTTGTTAACAGGTCCACAGCAAGTGGAGAACCGAAGTGATGAGCACACTCATTATTGGCCGCCAGCCCTCGTCTGGAAAGTGGCCGACTTCAAAAATCGTCTTATTGATTATGCACTTCAGCATAATTATGACGCGCTGTTTTTAGTCGACTCAGACCTGATTCTCCATTCCCGTACCTTATGTAAGCTGGTGGAGGCGGAGAAGGATATTGTATCTGAGATTTTCTGGACACGCTGGCAGCCGGAGGGGCCTCTATTGCCTCAGGTGTGGGTTAGTGATGAATATAATTTGTTCCATCGTGAAGAAGGCGAAGTGTTGTCGGCAGAGGAGCGAGCACAACGCGAGTTGCATTTTATACACCAATTGCATGTTCCTGGTTTGTACGAAGTGGGGGGTCTAGGTGCTTGTACCCTAATCCGCAGACGTGCACTGGAAGCAGGGATTCACTTTGGTAAAATCAAAAACGTTTCCTATTGGGGAGAAGATCGACATTTCTGTATTCGGGCAGCTGCATTTGGATTTCCACTTTTTGTGGATACACACTATCCGGCGATGCATCTGTACCGGGAAGCGGACAGAATGAAGGCAGAGCAGCTACTATTCACCCTAAATTATTTTACAACGAGCGCTGTTCATACGGACCAATCAGAACATTTAGCATATCTAAATCACTCCGATACTTCTACTAACTCTCCTGCCTTCAATCCTTCTGCATCATCAAGTCCATCTAAGTTCCCTGAACCTCCTGTTATACCGTATGACCTCCGTGAGTCAGCTGTCTTTGCCAAGTACACGGCAGATTCTTTTGTTATACCACAAACGTTCCCTGGTCCACGACAAAGTGAACTTCATACGCCGCCTGTCTCCAAACCCAAATTGACGCTGACCATGACGGTATACAATGAGGCAGATCGCAAGCTCATTGACGTGCTGCGGAGTCATCGAGAATATATTGATGAAGCGGTCATTATTGATGATGGCAGTCAGGATGATAGCGGAGAGTTGTGCCGTGAGATCCTAAAGGGAATCCCATTACGTTTAATACGCAATGAAACAGCTTCTTTTAGCAATGAATTGGAACTACGTAAGCAACAGTGGAGAGAGACGTTGGCTTCTTTTCCGGAATGGATATTAAATATGGATGCTGACGAAATGTTCGAATCTCGTTTTGCTCAAGGGGTACATTCTTTGTTAGCGGGAACGAAAGCGGATACGATTTGTTTCAGGTTGTTTGATATGTGGAATTCCACGCATTACCGCGATGATGATTATTGGCAGGCTCATCAATATTACCGTCCTTTTTTAATTCGATATAAGGAAGGGTTCTCTTATAAATGGAAGGAGCAGTCCTTGCACTGTGGGAGATTTCCCGAAAATGTGCTTGACCTTCCCAGTGAAATCAGCAACTACCGCATCCAGCATTGGGGATGGTGTACACCTGCTATTCGCATGGCCAAATTTCAGCGATATCAGTTGCTTGATCCAAGTGCTCGTTATGGCTGGAAAGAGCAATATGAATCTATTTTGGACCCGAACCCCCGACTCACGCTTTGGGTAGATCAGGACAACATAAATGGAGAAAAAGAAACTACACCAGAGTATGAAGCTACCCATGATGTGAACGCCATGGATGTTGCCGAGATTTCAAGTGTCCAGGTTATGAATAATTCCGGTCTACAAATTAAAAGTGAAATAAAGAACGTATTTTATAGTAAATGCAAACTGTGTGGTTCGTCTGACACGGGAGTATTTCATAACTATGAACGCTTTACCTTGATGGGGTGCGGCTCCTGTGGCTTGGTTTTTCGTAATGATGTGGATCATATACAGCCGGAGGATATGATTGCAGAGATTTATAATGCCGATTGGGTTGCTATGCGGGATAGTGCAGCAGCGTCAACTTATGGGGATCATGCCCTTTTTGGACTCATGCTACTGGATATGTTCAGCTCCGGTAAAGGAAAATTGCTTGAGATTGGATCAGGTACCGGAGAATTTATCCATGCTGCCCTTCAAGCCGGCTGGGATGCAGTGGGTATTGAACCTTCCATAGACTCGCGTGCTTACGCCAAACACAAATATGACGTGGATTTATTGCCGGGTTACTGGAACGGTGAAACCGAAGAAGATACTCAAACCGATGAAGCATGTGATATGCAGGAATTGAATGAAGCACAAGAAATACAAGAAGTAGAAGAAGATACTGAATTACCACTGGATCACAAATACGAGGCCGTAGCATGCTGGCATGTGCTGGAGCATATTGCGGACCCTGTTGCATTTTTGACAGATTTACGCGAACAGCTTCAACCTGACGGGACGTTATATATTACAGTGCCCAACAAAAACTCGTTCACCAATGAGGCTTATGGTGTTTATTCACCTTTATTTACTGAGGAAGATCATTTATATCATTATTCTGAGCATACGCTGGTGCTCTTACTGGAAAAGTCTGGATTGCGCTCGGTGGCTATGTTTACCCGCCAGCTTCCCTCTGGTTTGGATGCCTTGCTGCAAGCCCATCCTTTGTACGGTGATCTTGCCTTTACGGAGCAAATGGGATTGTTGGCCAAACTTCAAGGCGAGAAACGGGGTCATGAACTGTGCTGTGTTGCAAGAGTAATTTAAATCTCTCCAAAAGGAGGCAGCATCCATGAACATGTCTGACCCGTATCTATCTCGCTTTTTTGTATATTCTGACCCCAACTCCTCCAGCATGATTTACAGACTCCCCCAAAGCTGGTGGAGTCGCCCCTATGAGTATGAGTGGTGTCTTCAATTTATGTCCGGTCAAGATTCGGTGCTGGATGCAGCGTGTGGAATTCCACATCCATTCAAATTTGAGTTGGCCCGCCGTTGCGCTCAGGTCTATGCTTGCGATCTGGATATACGGATCGTTTCCGTGGATGCCATTTTGGCCGAGGTGCGGCGGGATATCGGAGAGGAGGCTGCCGAGCGCATTCAGGAGATTTTACCGGTTCGGCTCCACTCCGCACATGCCAATCTGACAGCTCTGCCTTATGAGGATGCCAGTTTTGACAAAATTGTATGTATTTCAGTGCTGGAACATTTAACACCTGAGGAGTCTTTGGCAGCCTTACATGAATTTCACCGGACCATACGCGATGACGGAATGCTTCTGCTGACGTTTGATTACCCTACAGTGGATCTATCAGCGATGGAGCAATGGATAGAGCAGGCGGGATTTTCGTATTGGAATGGTGTGGATCTCAACCTTCCAAGGGGTGCCTTACACACGGATATGTGGGGTGGTTTGCATTGTTTCAGGACTGTTTTAAAAAAATATAAGAGTTAGCGGTATGCGCAATGAGGTTTACACGGACCTCTCTTATTGCTTATCATGAGAGGGGTTAGAGTTGTAAACCTACATAGGAAAGGAATGACTGATAACTACATGAACAATGCACCTGTGTTGAAGAAACCTGAGGCTATGGTATTTGATATGGACGGTACACTTTTTCAGACGGAGACGCTATTGCTTCCTGCGTACCACAAGCTGTTTGATACGCTGCGCGCCGAAGGGCTTTATGAAGGAGAGACTCCTCCCGAGGAGCTTATTTTGAATAGTTTGGGCATGCTGCTGGATGAAATCTGGAGAAGAGTGATGCCGGAAGCCAGCGAAGCGGCCCATAGAAGAGCGGACGAGCTGCTGCTTCAGCTGGAACTGGAGGGATTGAAGAGCGGAAGTCATGCCCTGTATCCACAAGTAAAAGAAACACTCCAGGCCCTTCATGAGCAAGGTGTCCGATTGTTCGTAGCTAGTAACGGTCTGGAGGACTATGTAAAGGGGATCGCTGCTGCGTATGAAATGGTTCCCATTTTTGAAGGACTGTACAGCGCTGGGGAGTACAGCACGCTTTCCAAAGTGAATTTGCTGGAAATTCTATTGAGCAAGCACGATATTTCGAACGTATGGATGGTAGGAGATCGTTCCTCAGATGTGGAAGCAGGCAAAAAGAACGGACAGACGGTGATCGGTTGCGCTTATGCGGGATTTGGTGTGGACGATGAGTTGAAGGGGTCCGATGCGATTATTACAGACTTTACGCAACTGCTTACACTTTATAAAAACGCTGAGTAACTGTGAAACACAGGTTATTGGTTATAAATAGGCTCGACGCACCATATAATTAAACATGCTGTTACTGTCGGACAGATGAAAAAAAGAAAGGAAGGCAGCCACTTTACGCGGAGCCTTCCTTTGTCTTATTCTCTGTCTTATTTTCTGCTTTATCTTCTGTTTTATCTTCTGCTTTGTGGTCAGCCTGAGGCTTTGGATTAATTTGTGTGTGGTAGACCCACAAGGCATATTCCATGGGCTTGGCGATGGAGCGGCGATAGGTTTCTTTTTCACCAATACGCGAAAAGACCTCGCGGGCTGGCTTCGGGTTGACTTCCAGCACATATATATGACCGTGCTTATTAATTGCCAAATCGAGTGCAAGCTCACACAATGCCCCGTAGCTTTCTTCCAGATACGCAGCGATGTCCAGTCCGAGTTTTTCCCCTTGCTTGATGATTTTCTCTCTATGGCTTTCATCACGAATCCATTGCGTTAGCAATTGGCTCATCGGTACTGCCTTGCCTCCACCATGCAGGTTGGAAGTGACACTCCGATGCGCCCCGATGCGCCCGGCGCATCCGGTTAGCTCCCATACTCCTTGGCCATTTTTCTGTACCAGCATACGGTAATCATGGACTCTGCCATTCGGCAACTGCACAGGAATGCCTTCCTGAACAATGTAATTATCCATGTTCCAGCTGCTCAGACGCGGCTCCAGACGGTCAAGACGTACCCGCTGCTGGGGAATGATATGGCGTTTGCGATTGCGGCCCTCAATCAGATACAGGCCTCCTTGCTTGTTAACAGGTTCAATACGTAAAATACCTCGGCCTCCCGTACCGTTAATCGGTTTGAGGTACACTAGTGAATTCTGTTTGAGCATCCGTTTGACACTATGAAATCCACTGAACAGCTCTGTTGCAGGCAAATGGGGGCGAAAGGCAGACCTTCTCGCAAGCTGCTGATGAATGACCCATTTGTTACTCAGGGGTCGGTTTAAATATACAAGGTCTGTGTATTGCAATCGGAACTGCTTCAACTGACGATATCGCTCACTGCGCTGTACCCGACAACGGTCGAAAATCATGTCTGGGAACTCTCGCCACTTTCGGCTCCATTTTCCGCTGTGTGGATCATAGATTTGGGCAAGGAGCAGCCTGCGATCCTTATGGACATCCGCAGGAGTGAATACATACATATCCAGTCCCAGCCGTTTCCCTTCTGCAATCATGCGCTCATATATGTCGCGTTCCTCTAATTGCTTCTTGTTGTTCAAATACAAAGTCATGATGCCTAGGACAGGTTTTGGCACAGCATTCCACCTTCCTCTGCCGTCTGCTTATCTTGGGATAACTCTCCGTGAAATATCAGCGTGGGTTTCCCGGTTGGTCCAGTCGTCATTTCATGCGCAACAAGCCCAGCGCGGAAACAGGTTTTGAGACTGGACATATTGTCGGCGGCTACGCTGCACGTCAGACGGCGCAGCTGTTTGAGCTGGGCGGACAGCAGTCTAGCGCCCAGTCTGCGGCCCCGGTAAAGCGGACGAACAATTACGATGCAAGCATCCTCCCCGTAATTCAGAGCGAGGGAAAATCCGGCAATCCGCAGCCCCTTCTCCGTGCGCACAAATGCACACAGGAGGGAGGAGCCAGGGGTGTTCAATTGCTCGGGCGTTAAAACGGCCAACTGCCGCAGAGCATTACGAGTAATGCGCATGCCCCCTGAGCTGCGGGCCAAAAACAGCAACTGTCGTCGTCTCAGCAGCCAGCTCCGGGCAGGCAAATGTTGAACATCGCTAATTTGCGGCATGATTCCACTTCCTTGATCATGATTTCATTCGTCCGGCCAAAAAGGAGCTGTACTGGAATATGCGTCTAAGCGACTTTTGGCGGATTTCCGGCTCGTCAAATTTCATTGGTTTGGCATTGGCCTCAAAAAACCAGAGGGTTCCGAGCGTATCCACGCCCAGATCCATGGACATTTCGCCATGAGAAAGACCGGATGCGCGTTCAATTTGACGTGCAATCTGTATGGCCGTACTTTTAACTTTGTTCAGTAGATCCGTGCTGTCCTCAGGCCCAAACAGTGAGGACAGTAGCTTGAAAGGGTCCTCTACACTCCCGCCACGCGGGACATGTGTGGTAATGCTCCCCTTACCGGCCAGTCTGGCACCGACTCCGGTGATACTCCAGGAGCCACGGATATTTTTTTGTACCAGGATACGCAGGTCGAAGGGTTTTTTCTGATGGGTTGCCAGATCGATACCCTGTTGAATGATATAAGGTGAGTTGCCTGCTTCCCGTCGGATACGTCCCCACAGCCGGGATAGCGATACAGATCTGTAGGTTACACTTTTTTTGTCATGCTGAATGGTCAGTCTGTAAGCCATTAGATGGTCTGGGAGGAATTTAAGAATCATAATCCCCTTTCCGGCCTTACCGTTTTCCGGCTTGAGATACAGGTATGGATACGTAGACAGCATTTTTCCTAAGGAAGACAGGTTGCTTAACCGTTTGGTTGCCGGAACAAGCTGACGAGTCGTTTCTGAGGTGCGCAACCACTTGAACAGTTCCCATTTGTTAAAAAAGCCTGGATTGTACAGCTCAATGCCCGAGGCATGTGAAATTTCATCCAACTTTGTGCGCACAGAGGTTTTAAGTTCATAATTACGGTTGGGGATGCGATTATAAATGACCTGTGGAGGTGGGAAATCCTGTTCCTCCCACGTCTGTAAGCTCTTGTTGAAGACATAGCCCTTAATCGTCTCATCTGCCAGTTTCAGGTCCCTGACGGTAACAATGTACACCTGATATCCCATCCGTGTTCCCGTTTCAAGAATATCCCTGAAATTGCGCTGATTGCCCTTGAAAAATTGCCCTTCGTCGTGCACTGTCAATACAGCAACGACTGGCTTATGCTCCGCCCGGGTATTCATAGTTCCTCTTTTCTGCGGAATTTACTGAGGTAAAGACAGTGGTCCAAAATATGCTCCACGGATGCTTTACCCTCCGCACGCAACGATGGATGCTGAAAAATGGATCGGCCTGGCTTGGAGTTGGCTTCAAACATCCATACCTTTTCATCCTGATCAATGCCCAGATCAAAACCGATTTCACCCAATAGATGCTGGTGATGGTGTTCAATGGCTTCAGCGAGTGTAACTGCTACGTTCTTGGCACGTTGAAGCACTTCACCCGCCCGGTCTCCGAATACCCGGTTCAACGCCTGTTCAGGTGTCATAAGAGAACCGCCATTTTTGATATGGGTTGTGACACTGCCACGTCCGGCTTTTTTGGCTCCAATGCCGACGACGACCCACTGATTATTTCCATTTTTATGCATGTGAAACCGGAAATCAATCGGGCAATTGTCAATCTCGATCAGCTGGATACCCTGTTGAATGACATAACCCTTTAACATCTGTCCCTGATTGGAGTGAAGCATCCTGAGCATGGAATTAAAAGAGGCGAATTTTAGCAATACATTGCTACTTTTCTTACGGTACCTCACATAATATCCTTGCTTGGGAACATGGGACAGACGATAGATTCCTTTACCGAGACTGCCTCCACTTGGCTTGTAATAAGCAAATTGATGTCGCTCCAGCATACCTCGGATACGTTCAGAGCTGGGATTCATATATGATTCAGGGACATAGCGGTTAACATCTGGGTTATTCTCCAGCAGATTATAGATATCGGACTTATTGAAAAAGCTCCAGTTAAAAAAGGGAATTCGTTTGCGGGAAAAGCGTTCGCGTAGTTGATTGATCGCCGGGGAAAAATCAGAGCGACGGCTCGGCAAACGGTTATAGATCACGTCCGGCAAAGGTACAAGTTTACGTGTGAATTCCCCGCTGGATGACAGAAAATAGCCGTTAATCGTATCATTTTGCCAGTTGATATCCCGAGGGGTGAAGGCAAAAATATAAGATTTTTTGCTGCCTTCCCTCAGCAGTTGCTTAATAAAGCCTGTGCGCGATCCGAAAGGGCGAGTGGTGGAGGTGGTACCGTCAGACAGCACGCCAATCAACGGCCCTAGCTGTATATCACCATCCAGATTCCGCAAATAGATGGCCCCGCTTTTGGGAACACGGATTGCATTACGTAAGCCGGAGGTCAAGTATAGATGGCGTCCCGCCTTCTGAATTGGTTTTACTGTAGCGGGAATCTGATCCTTACCGAGCCGCAGACGAACGGACTTGGCTCCGGATAATTTAAGGCTTTTCAACAAGGCAGTGGATATATACGCCACCTTGTCGGGCTGCTGTGAGAAATGCACATTGCAATGCGTTAAACTCATCTGTTTATCCTCCTATACCGTATGTTCAAGGGAGGCGCCCGCGCCCTTTGGCCCTGTCGCTTTGGAATGGGTCATTAAATATCGAGCATATTCGAGCGGGCGGTTGACCGACTGGAAAGCGCACTCCGGCTGACGGGTCTGAAAAAAGGCGGCCCGACCAGGTCGGGAATTAACCTCCAATAGCCAGATGTTCCCGCTCTGGTCAATACCGTAATCAATTCCCAACTCGCCAAGGCGGCCATAACGTTCCTCAAGCGCCCTGGTAATGGTCGAGGACAGCGCCCTCATCTGCCCGATGATGAGACGCGTGGTGTCCGCGCCAAATTGTTCACGAAGGTATGGCTCAGCCGGATGGGCTTCGCCCCCACCGTGCAGATTAGAAGTCAGAGTTCCTTTTCTGCCTTCTCTTACAGCAAAGCCCGTCAGGCGCCAATGGCCGTTGCCATCCTTTTGCATGAGTGCGCGAACATCAAAGGGATGATTGCTTTGGCTTGTTAATTTCAAATAAGGCTGCACGATATAAGCGCGTTTGTGTGCAATTCCGTGGATCCATGACAATCCTGCATCCAATTCGGGAAACAAACGCCGGAACGGACGGTTACGGGAGTCTCTACCCTGTACAAGTAGTCCCTGGCCTCCTTCTGCCAGCCGGAGATACAGTGTGCTCTTGCCATGTGTTCCGGTCTGTGGCTTCATAAACAGCTCCGAATGGCGTCCTAGCCATTCCACAAGCTGGGCCGTGTCCCGGTAAGGCGCCGTAGGCGGCACAAAAGGACGTACTTTATCTACCGCATGCAAAGCGCGATACACCTGCCATTTGCAAGGTAAGTTACGCGACCAGTAGATGAGCTTGCGCGAATTTTGCTCCGCCATGTCTTCCAGTGTGCGCCTGACATTCTGGCTCTCGTGGACATGGAGACAGCGGTTATACACAATATCCGGCAACGGAAAGCGGCCGGATGTCCATACTCCGTTACGATAAACATAACCTCGTATGGAGTGATCTTCAGGTGAAACTCCTTCGACGGTAAACGCCATTACGCTAAGATCAGAGCGCCTGCCCAACAGACTTAGCCTGCGGCAAAAATCGGCTTCGGTAATAGGGGGAGTGGCGGCCTGATTCCGGCTAACAAGCACGCCCAGCGTGCCTGGCACAACAAGAGACACCGACAACAGCTCCTTTGGCAGCCAGACTCTGGAAGAGATGAATTCATTTGAAGCCGGCTGAATAACAGCAGTATTCAATCATTTTTTTAACGGACGGGCGAGTTTTCTGATCATTTAACGGCGTGTTGTCATTCTTCGATGGCTTCGAATTGACCTCCAGCAACCAGATGCGCCCCGTGCTGTCTATTGCCAGATCAATACCAAATTCTGCGAAATGGGCGGGAATTGCTTTTTCTACTCCGCTTGCGATATCCAGTGCTGCTGTTTTGAGAGAGGTATGCCCATTCGATTTAACGGTTGCGGGCAGCGTGGTCTTGGCAAGTGCTTCCTTGACAGTACTCAGCGTGCCGCCTCTTGCCAGATTGGACACAAAGTGGCTTCCTCCGGCGATCCGGGCGACAATGGATGTTACGGTCCAGGTTCCGGACGAATTTTTCTGCACAAGCGCACGAAAGTCGACCGGACGCTTACCGTGATCAATCAAGGTAAGTCCCTGTTGGAGTTGAAAGCGTGTTGTTTTCATTTTTCCCGCCAAGCTTTTGTACAGCTTATCGACGTTGGCATACGTTTGCTTGCGGGGTGTGCCTGCTGTTGTGGATAGCACCGAAAAGGTGCCATCGGTTTGCTTGTTAATGCGCATTATGCCTTTACCCAGGCTTCCGCGCACTGGCTTGAGAAAAACAGCGGGATACTGGTTGCACATTTTTTTGAAAACAACAAAAGTTTGCAGCAAGTGGGACTCGGGTAAATACTTGCGCAGGGAAGAATTTGATTTAAGCGCATCAAATACTTCATTCTTATCCAAAAACTTTTCGTTAAAAATGGTCGTGCCGTACTGCGATTTTACTTCTTTCATGAAATGCTGTACGCTAGTTCTGTTCTCGAGTTTACGGGAGGTAAGACGATTATTGACGACATCGCCGGCGGGCATGACCGTCTTTTTCCAGCCTCCGTCATACACCCATCCCTGAACTCGCCCGGGCTGACTTCCGATATGCTCCGGGGTGAAGAAATACACATATGCTCCTTGTCTGCGGCATTCCCCGACTAGTTCACGGCAGAACAGGGTGATCGACCCGAAAGGCTTGTCGGGCTGTTCGGGATAGTCCCGACTGACCAGCACGCTAATAAGTGGGCCCACTCGAAGTGTCCGGCGACCTCGGCTGTAGGTTACTCGCAGATCACAATTGGCATGAAGCCCCATTTTTCGGGCTAGCACGCTTCCCACACGTAGGCCGCTATAGCGGGGCACCGATATGACGGTAACCTCTTGGCGGAACGAACCGAAGGCGAGCTGAACGGGGTGGCCAGCGGATATTTTCCATTTGCGAAGCAAGGACTCGCCGACCATGAGTACGTCATCCTGCAAGATGCCCGATCCGATGATTTGAATCGTTGTTTTTTTGATGGACATCGTGGATCTCCTTCCGGGCAGCAACTTGATGTCTTGAAAGTAACGGGAAACGTGAATGGGCTGTAATAGCACTGATTCATCATATGAGGACATATATCCCTTGGTGATTGACGGACAATGTGAAATGTTGACACTAAACTTGTATTGGAGGAATAAACAATCATGAACATCTACGACAAAGCCCATGATTTAGCGAAAGCATTGAAGGAAAGCAAAGAGGTAGAGGAAATTACGTCAGCGATGAAGCTGATCGAAACCGATCCAGAAGCCAAGAAAATGCTCGACGATTTCCGTGAACGCCAAATGGAAGTACAACAACGCATGATGAGCGGCGATATGCCAGCACAGGAAGAGATGGAAAAGATGGAGAAGCTGTTCGAGGTGTTAAGTTTGAATCTCAACATCCGTCGCCTGTTCGACGCTGAACGTCGCCTGAGCGTGATTATTGAGGACGTTAACAAAATTATTGCAGACAGCCTTCAAGATTTGTACGGTTCATCTCTGTAAGTTTGTCTCATATTCCTTCCTGTCCTCTCATAGACTAGATACATAGAGTCACAGGGAGAGGAAGGGATACGATTGGGTTCTTTTAAAAGATGGAAACATGGTTTGTATACACTGATTGCGCTGGCTATGGTCTTGGTCGCGTTACCACGCATCTCGCTTGCAGGCGGTTTGAACTGGGTCAACGGCTTTGGGATAGTATGGGTACTTTTTGCGCTGCTAGTCATCGGAGCGAACATGCATTTTTTGCTGGGTGTGGATGAGGAAAAGCGCAAAACGCTGGAGCGTGTACGGCGGGCCAAAATGCAGCAGTGGCAGATGAAATGGGATGAAAAAGCTGACAAAGGCAGCATGCAGTGAGTTTTTTTTCAGCTTGTCTTGGGCTGGCCTACCAGATTACAAATCAATCATAGTAAGAAGCGGTCCTTGTGAAGAGGGGATCGCTTTTTTGCTATTTCCGAAGCAGAGAACTCAAAATGAACAAAGGTCTAAAATAAAGGGTTTTTGTGCTATAATAGATACAGAATGATACAGATTGAACGTTGGGGGTGTAACAGAGTTGGACGGGCTAGATGAAACAGTTACGAAGCATGAGCAGCTATTGCGACATATCGAGCAGTTGAAAATAGGCTCCAAAATTTCTGTGCGCAGGTTGGCTAAAGAAATGAGCGTCAGCGAAGGAACGGCCTATCGGGCCGTGAAGGAAGCTGAAAACCTAGGAATTGTCATTACCAAGGAACGGATCGGAACAGTACGAGTGGAGAAGCGCCCGCGCGGCTTGTCCGAGCAGCTGACCTTTGCAGATGTCGTGAATATTGTAGAGGGACATGTGCTGGGCGGAAGTGAGGGGCTGGAGAAGCCTTTGCACAAGTATGTGATCGGAGCGATGCGCGAGGAAGCTATGGCTCGTTATATTGACGCAGGTAGTTTGCTGATCGTAGGTAACCGTGAGGATGCGCATTCACTTGCATTGGAGCAGGGGGCAGGTGTGCTGATTACAGGGGGCTTCGGTACGAGCCGAGAGGTTAAGCAGCTCGCAGACAAGATCAGTCTGCCAATTATTTCCTCACGCCATGATACTTTTACAGTGGCATCTATGATTAATAGAGCCATATTTGACCGCTTGATCAAAAAGAAAATTATGCTGATTGAAGATATTGCGGCAGGCAAACCGAAAACGTTGACCTTGAAAATCAACAGCACACTTACCGAGTTTGAAGAACTTTCGGTGACGACCGGACATCATCATTTTGCAATCGTGGATGAATGGAATCGTTTAATTGGTATCGTCAGCCGCAAAGATGTGGAGGGGCTTCAACCTGAGCACACGATGGATAAATGTCTGATCCGCAATCCGATAACGGTCACCTACCAGACCTCGCTGGCTTCAGCCGCGCAAATGATGGCGTGGGAAGGTGTGGATTATTTGCCGGTCGTGGACCGCAACCGCAAGCTGCTCGGGTCCGTTACACGGCGTGAGGTGCTGGAGGCGCTGCGTAACGCCCAAAAGCAGCCGCAACTTGGCGAGACGTTCGACCAGCTGATCTGGAACGGGTTTGCTGAGGAGCGTAATGAGGACGGATCGTTATTTTTTCGCGGGTTTATCATTCCGCAAATGGCGACCAATTTAGGTACGATCTCGGAAGGCGTACTGGTCAACGTGATGACACAAGCGGGCTACCGGGCAGCTAGAGACATGAGCGGCAAAGATTATGTGCTGGACAATTTGACGACATATTTTATTAGACCCGTACAGATAGAAGATGCTGTCGTTCTTCGTCCGATGCTGCTCGAGATGAGTCGCCGCACCTGCAAGCTAGAAATTGCAATTTCACGGGAAAATCATTTGGTATGCAAAGCAGTGATGACGCTTCATTCCATTGAACATGGTTAGTCTACAATGGATCGGAGTAAGGTGTGAAGTCGAATAGATCGACTAGTGGCTTTCAGGCAATCTTTCTTTTGCTTCCAGCCAAATTTGCAGCACGCCTTCCATTACAAGCATCGTTTTGACCTGGATCGTATACTCCTTGTCACGAACGGTGTATTTTTTTTGGTGCAGCAACATACGTACCAGCTTGCTGTCAGAGTCAATCTCGAACATATCTCTGCCGCGCAGCACCTCCAGATCACGACTGACACGGCGAAGAAGTTCCTTCAGGTTGATAGAATCAATTTTTTCGGCCGAAGCTTCCTCCGCGATCAGCTTGATTTCTTTGACAACGGTTTGGCGCTTGCTGTATTTGCGCAATGTTTTGTTGTCCTCCTCGGCTTGCTGGAGCTGGAATTGGAGATCCTGGTTGTTCGTCCATAGCTGATTGAAGCTGGCATGCCAGATGACGTTGTAGATCATGCCTCCCGTAATCATACCGAGTACAAAGACGGAGGACAATTGCATAAAAGGACGCAGGCGCTCAAAAGGGGGAACTCTCATAGTCGTTTCACCTCACGGTCGTCCGTTGCCGCATACCCACTTGACCAGCTCTGCACCCATATGAGCGCCTAAAAAGGCGAAAATCAAATACAATATCTGCTTAATGGCAGGTGACAAATTACCATCCAACATATTGCTTTCAATGACCCGGATCGGGTCCATCGTTCCCCCCACAGCGGCAGCAAGCGCCCATATTTTAATTCTTCCGGCAACCTCTAGCATCGTCTGGGTGGGCGGCTGAAGCGATACCACAGCTCCCATTCCGCCGAGCATGGCTCCACCGAGCACGATGCCGAAAGCAATGAAGAAGTCGAGAATCGCTTTGGATATAAAAGTGCTCATGCTCTTTTCCTCCTTAGGTATACGAATCAAGACCGCGCTTGTCCGCCGAGGTCTGTACTTTTATTCTATGGGCGCTACTAACGCGGATATGATAAAATAGTTTGAAGAAAATCAAGCGGTGAAAGGAAGAGAAGCGCATGAGTTCATTTGTGCATTTGCATGTTCATAGCGAGTACAGCCTGCTGGACGGCGCGGCTCGTACCGCGGAGTTGGTCAAACAGGCATCAGCTTATGGAATGAAGGCGCTGGCCCTTACAGATCACGGGGTCATGTACGGTGCCATTCCTTTTTATAGAGCGTGTGTAGAGAACGGCATTAAGCCGATTATTGGGTGTGAGGCCTATATGACGGCAGGATCGCGTAAGGAGCGTGGCAGCCGCAAGGATCAGCCCATATATCATTTAATTTTGCTCGCCAAAAATAAAACAGGCTATCAAAATCTGATGAAGCTGTGCTCCATCGGCCATTTGGAGGGCTTTCACTATAAGCCGCGCATCGACATGGAGGCTTTGGCTGCTCATCACGAAGGCATCATATGCCTGAGCGCTTGTTTGGGCGGTGAAGTGCCGCAGCATTTACTGCATGGTCGGGAAGCCGAGGCACGACGAGCAGCGGAACGATATCGTAACATTTTTGGCGATGATTTTTATCTGGAACTCCAGGATCATGGTCTTTCGGAGCAAAAACGTGTAAATCCTCTCTTGATCGCACTGGCGAAGGAACTGGATATTCCACTGGTCGCGACGAATGACGTGCATTACTTGACTGAGCCAGATGCGGACGTGCAGGATGTTCTGATCTGTATCGGGACAGGAAAGACAGTTGACGATGAGGAGCGTTTGCGTATACCAACACGTCAGTTGTATCTGAAAAGTCAGGAGGATATGGCTCGTTTATTCCCGCATGTGGCAGAAGCCATCGCCAACACGGTGCGTATTTCTGAAAAATGCGAACTGGAGCTGGAATTCGGTCAATCCATTTTACCTGAATATCGCCCGCTGCCGGAAGGAATGACCTCTTCGTCCTATTTACGCAATCTGTGCGTGCAAGGGCTGGAGCGTCGCTATGGAAGCGATTCCGGATGGAAGCAGCCGGAGGAACGGGAAAGGCTGAACCAACGGCTAAACTATGAGTTGAATACCATTGACAGTATGGGTTTCAGCGATTATTTCCTGATTGTATGGGATTTTATTGCCTTCGCACATAAGCATAAGATTGCAACGGGACCAGGGCGTGGTTCCTCAGCAGGCAGTTTGGTTGCCTATGTGCTTAACATCACGAATGTCGATCCGATGAAATACAATCTTCTCTTTGAACGGTTTCTGAATCCCGAACGAATTAGTATGCCGGATATAGATATCGATTTTAGTGATGAGCGGCGTGACGAGGTTATTGACTATGTAGTACAGAAGTATGGAAATGAGCATGTAGCGCAAATTATTACCTTTGGAACGCTGGCGGCAAGAGCCGCTGTCCGTGACGTCGGCCGTGTATTGAACGTGCCGTATGGCGAGGTGGACAAGGCAGCCAAGCTGATTCCGGCGCAGCTAGGTATTAATATCCGTCATGCGCTAGAAATTACCCCGGAGCTGAAAACGCTATATGAAACGAAGCCCAAGACACGTGAACTGTTGGATATGGCGATCAAGGTTGAAGGAATGCCTCGTCATGCTTCGACACATGCAGCGGGTGTTGTCATTTCGCGGACTCCATTGACCGATGCGGTTCCGCTGCAAGAGGGGAGCGAAGGAGTACCTTTGACGCAGTACTCGATGGAAAATCTAGAGCGCATTGGTTTGCTTAAAATGGATTTCCTTGGGCTGCGTACGCTCTCCATTATTGAACGGTGCATACACTGGATTGCGGAAGAGCATGGAGACACGCCTGATTTTAGCCGTATTCCCGATAACGATCCCCATACCTATGACTTGCTGGGCAAAGGAGATACAGGAGGTGTATTCCAGCTGGAGTCGGCCGGTGTACGCCGGGTACTCAAGGATTTGAAGCCGAGTGTATTTGAGGATATCATTTCTGTCCTGGCTTTGTATCGTCCGGGTCCAATGGGTTTTATTCCTAACTTTATACAGGCCAAGCATGGTCAGATCGAGATTTCTTATCCGCATCCTGACTTGGAACCGATCTTAAAGGATACGTACGGTATTATTGTGTATCAGGAGCAAATCATGCAGATTGCTTCGCGCATGGCGGGCTTTTCCCTGGGAGAAGCCGATCTGTTGCGCCGGGCTGTGTCCAAGAAAAAGCGCGAAGTGCTGGATCTGGAGCGCGGACATTTTGTTGAAGGCAGTATCAAGCAGGGATACACGGAGGAGGAGGCCGGCAGGGTTTACGATATGATTGTTCGTTTTGCTGACTACGGCTTCCCGCGTGCTCATGCAGCTGCTTATGGTGTGCTAGCATTTCAGACGGCTTATCTAAAGGCACATTATCCAGTACAATTCATGGCTTCAATGCTGACGGCGGTGATGGGAAGTCATCGGAAAGTGGCTGAATATGTCGTCGAATGCCGTCGTATGGATATCGCAGTGTTGCCGCCTGATGTAAATGAAAGCAGGGTGCTGTTTACTCCATTACAGCAAGGAAGCATCCGTTTCGGCCTGGCTGCAATTAAAAATGTTGGCACACAGGCGATGGAGAGCATTCTCGCTGTTCGCAAGGAACGGCCTTTCGACAGCCTGCTCGATTTTTGTCGACGTGTCGATTTGCGAGTATGTAATAAGAGAGTAATTGAATCGCTTATTCAGGCAGGGGCCTTTGACTCATTGACGGGTCATCGGGCACAGTTGCTTGCCATGCTGGATGAAACGGTGGATGCAGCCGTCAAGTGGCGCAAGGAACGGGATGACTTGCAAATTGATATGTTTGGTTTTGTGGAAATGCCCAATTGGGATATCGAATACCCCAATGTACCCAAATTCAGTGCCAGCCAGCAGTTAGAGCTGGAACGTGAACTGCTGGGACTGTATTTATCCGGGCATCCGTTGGATGATTTTGAGTCGCTTTTGGAAAACAGCGAGGCGGATCGTCTGATGGAGCTGGGCGATGTGCCAGATGAAACGGTTGTTGTGACCGCAGGCATGGTAGTGTCACTCAAAACGATTACGACCAAGCAGGGTAAGGCTATGGCCTTCATTGAGCTGGAGGATCAGATTGAGCGCTGTGAGGTTGTGTTGTTTCCTGAGGTGTGGAAGCGGAGCCAGCAGTGGATTGAAAAGGGGGCTTTGCTTACGCTTCGAGCCAAGATGCAGCAGCAGGACGAGCACTTCAAGCTCCTTGCGGATGAGACCGCCCCGCTGGCGGAAGACTCGCTGGCACGGCTCCTCCAGCGCCGACGTGCCAGTACGCGCTCGTCCGCCGCAGCTGGAGCATCCTTACCAGCTGCTGGTTCTGCCGCTGGCGGCCCAGGCGGGAGCGCGTCGCGTGTGTCGTCCCCGCCTTCGGCAGCCACTGCATCTGCTTCGCCTCAATCGAAGGCGGATCGCCCCGTGGCGGCGGCTTCACCGCGCGGAGTCGAAGCGGCTCGCGGTGAGCAGGTGCCGGTCCCGCGCAGCGCGGAGCCGACCACTCGTCAGCGGGTGTTTGTCAAGATCACCCGCCAGGCTGAGGAGGACGCCAGCTTGTTGGTCAGTCTCAAGGCGCTGCTACAGGAGCATCCCGGTGCTATGCCTACCGTACTTTTTTATGAGAGCAACCAGCGTCTGCTGGCGTTGAGCGATGCTTACAGTATTAAGCCCTCTCCTCAGCTTTTTGATCAAATGGAGTCGATGTTGGGTGAAGGCACGGTGAAAGTCAAATAATAGGTACACAGTACCCGCCCTTATTGTAACGGTTTAATGAACATTTTCCTTCCCTCCCGCATACACTTGGAAAACTGGCGGAACAGGGGTTCAACACGCACCCTGCACCATAAGGTCCCGCACGGTGAAAGAATTGAACTGCACGGTGAAAGCGGGAGGGAAATTATGTCCTATGAATATGCAGAAACTTTGCTAAATCGCAGAGGCATTCGTATCGAGTCCATTGCGGACATTGTTTTTCAGCTTCAGCTAAAATATTATCCTCATTTGACGATGGAAGAATGTATAGACAGTGTCAAAGCGGTTTTGCAAAAGCGCGAGGTTCAATATACCTTGCTCACAGGCATTGCGCTCGATGAATTGGCTGAAAAAAAACTTCTCCCTCAGCCGCTGCAAGCCATTATGGAGGCAGACGAACCGCTGTACGGAGTGGACGAGACACTAGCTCTTGGAATTACGAGTGTGTACGGCATGATTGGCTTAACCAGTTTTGGTTATCTGGATAAGGAAAAGACGGGGATTATCGAACAGCTGAACCAAAAAGGCAGTGGTATTCATGTGTTTTTAGACGATCTTGTCGCCGGACTGGCTGCCGCTGCTTCTTCGCGAATTGCACATCGGAGTCTCCATGCCAAGCATTATCCTGCATCATTGGATGCTTAGTTGACCTGTGTAAACAGAGTTGATGATTTTCTAGGCCCTCCGACGGAACTTAAATGATCAGGAGGGCTTTTGTTGCGGGAAAAAAGTAAGGTATGTTATCATGAGTCTATTATATGGGCTCAAAACTTGAGGCTTAGGGGGTAGAAACAAGGCATGTGGACGGTGATTTATATTGCACCGACGGCCAGACTGGCTGACATGATTAAGCTCAAACTGTCTGAAGAAGGTTTTATGGTGCAGGCCCGGGCCATCAGCGCATCCAAGCAACAGTTTGAGATACTTGTGCCTTCGGGTGAAGTCGAAGAAATTCAGGAAGTGCTTAATTCGATTTTGCGCCCTTGAGTCCGGAACGGCGGAAGTGATACAGCAGCATGAGTGGAACAAAGGATGCACGATCGGCGGTAATGTTTTAGGAACAGGCGTTGACGTGTGTATGAACATAATGCTTAGAGGTGCCGCATAGACGGCAGAGGACCTTGTATCGGTTACGGCTGACAAATAAACGGCTGGAGAGGTGTAGTTGTGTTTAAAGATTTATTCCAAAAGAAGCGTAAATACGCGACCATCCCTTCGGAACGGGCGCTGAGCGGCGATCAAGCGGACATGCCGGATCGTCCCAAACGGGAAATTCCCGAAGGTCTTATGACCAAATGTGGCAAGTGCGGAAGTATTCAATACAGCAAAGAACTAGAGAAAAATTTGAAAGTGTGTCCGGTGTGCGGATACCATATGCGTTTGAATGCAATGGATCGCATTCGCATGGTGCTCGACGAAGACACGTTTACGGAATATGATGCCGATATGATTTCGGTTGACCCGCTGGACTTTCCGGGATATGCGAGCAAGCTGGAGCAACAGACCCTGAAATCTGGCTTGCGAGAGGCTGTCGTTACGGGCGACGGCCTTATTTATGGACATCCTGTTGTCGTTGCTGTGATGAGCTTTGACTTCTTTACTGGTAGTATGGGTTCGGTCGTAGGAGAGAAAATTACGCGCGCCATTGAGCAAGCAATAGACAAGCGTCTGCCGCTAATTATTTTCTCAACTTCCGGCGGAGCACGTATGCAGGAAAGTATTTTAAGCTTGATGCAGATGGCAAAAACAAGTGCTGCTCTTGCTCGTCTGGATGAGCAGGGATTGCTCTATATTTCTGTTATCACCGACCCGACTACAGGTGGAGTATCCGCTAGCTTTGCTACGCTTGGAGATATTAATATCGCAGAGCCAGGAGCTGTATTCGGTTTTGCAGGGCGTATTGTAATTGAACAAACAATCAGACAGAAGCTGCCGGATGATTTTCAAACTTCCGAATTTAATTTGCAGCACGGACAATTGGATATGGTTGTACATCGCAAGGAACTGCGCGATACCCTTGGGCAACTGCTTGATCTACACAGTGTGAAAGGGGAGGAATAGATGGCTGGCGAATTGCCTTATGAAAAGCCCCTGGTCGAGATGCGACAGAAGATCGAAGAACTCAAGCAATTCGGACAGGATAAGCAAATTGATTTTACAGATGAAATCAACCGTCTCGAGGAACGTTATCTCGAGATGGAAGAAGAAATATATTCGAACATTACAGCACCACAAAAAATGCATTTGGCTCGTCATCATCAAAGACCAACGTCTCTTGATTTGATAGAGCAGGTGTTTACGGATTTTATTGAATTACACGGCGACCGCTTGTTTGGAGATGATTTGGCGGTTGTAGGCGGGATTGCCAAGCTGAATGGTATTCCGGTGACCGTCATTGGCCAGCAGCGTGGTAAGGATACGAAAGATAACATTGCACGTTTTTTTGGTAGTGCCCATCCGGAAGGATTCCGTAAAGGCTTGCGTCTGATGCAGCAGGCTGAGAAATTTAAACGCCCTATTATTACATTCATTGATACGAAGGGCGCTTATCCGGGTAATACAGCAGAGGAGAGAGGTCAATCGGAAGCGATTGCCCGCAACTTGCGGGAGATGGCAAAGCTTTCGGTGCCTGTTATTTGTGTGGTCATCGGCGAGGGTGGAAGCGGCGGTGCGCTTGCGTTTGCAGTCGGTAACCGTGTGCTGATGCTGGAACATGCCATTTATTCGGCCATTTCTCCAAACGGTGCAGCCTCGATTCTATGGAAAGATGCTTCCAAGGCCGATCAGGCAGCTGAAGCCATGAAGATTACGGCTAATGACCTCCTGCGCATGGAAATTATCGAGGATATTGTGCCGGAGCCGAAAGGGGGCGCGCATCGTAACTATGAAGTGACCGCTGCCGCAATCAAGGAGCTATTGGAACGTCATTTGGCGGAACTTACCAATATGAGCTGCGATGAATTGAGGGAAGATCGGTATCAGAAATTCCGAAAAATAGGTCAATACACCTTCTTGAAGTCTTCGGAAACTGAACCTATGTTGTAATACGCTGTAAACGGGTAACAATAAATATGACGAACTTCCTATACAAATAGGAAAAAGTGTAGTAGATTTAATTGTTGGAAAAAGATATAAAGAGTAGCACCTTTGAAAACGGAGGAAAAACCCAAATGCGCAAAACTAAGATTGTATGTACCATCGGTCCTTCCAGTGAGTCATTGGAAAATGTGAAGAAACTGATTTTGGCTGGTATGAACGTAGCCCGCCTGAATTTCTCTCACGGTGATTTCGAGGAGCATGGCAACCGGATTAAAAACATCCGTCAAGCTTGTAAGGAGCTTAACAAAAATGTTGCTATTTTGCTCGATACGAAGGGGCCGGAAATCCGGACAGGAAAGCTCGAAGTTGAACCTATTGAGCTTGTTCAGGACGAGTTCATTACGCTGACAACGGAAGAAATTCTCGGTACGCAAGATCGTATTTCTATTACGTACAAAGATCTTCCCTCGGACGTGGAGCCCGGCTCCACCATTCTGATCGACGATGGTCTGATCGGACTCACCGTTATTGAAGTATCAGGCACTGAAATCAAATGCCGCATTGTCAATGGCGGAACGATCAAAAGCAAGAAGGGCGTTAACGTTCCAGGCGTTGCAATTTCTTTGCCTGGTATTACGGAGAAAGATGCTAATGATATCATTTTCGGCATTGAGCAGGACATTGATTTCATCGCGGCTTCTTTTGTTCGTAAAGCAAGTGATGTACTGGAAATTCGTGAATTGCTGGCGAAACACAACGCAAGTCATATTCAAATCATTTCCAAAATCGAAAATCAGCAAGGTGTGGACAACCTGGACGAAATTTTGGAAGCTTCGGATGGCCTGATGGTTGCCCGTGGTGACCTTGGTGTGGAAATTCCTGCTGAAGAAGTACCTCTGGCGCAAAAATTGATGATTAACAAATGTAATGTAGCTGGCAAGCCTGTTATTACGGCAACACAAATGCTGGATTCCATGCAACGTAACCCGCGTCCGACTCGTGCGGAAGCAAGTGACGTGGCGAATGCTATTTTTGACGGAACAGATGCAATTATGCTGTCCGGCGAAACAGCTGCGGGTAAATATCCAGTAGAATCCGTATTGACAATGTCACGTATTGCAGAAAAAGCTGAGTCCTCTCTGAACTACCGTGATTTGTTCAAAAAACAAAGAACGGCTCAAGAGATTAGTATCACAGAAGCAATCAGCCAATCCGTTTCTATTTCTGCACTTGACTTGCATGCTAAAGCGATTCTGACGTCCACACAAAGCGGAACAACGGCGCGTATGATTTCTAAATACCGTCCAGAAGCTCCGATTATTGCTGTGACAACACAGGAAAGAACAGTTCGCCGTTTGGCTCTGATCTGGGGCGTACATGCAGTACAAGGCAGACCAATCGTTGACACAACAGACAGTCTGTTTGACAACGCGCTGGAAGGTGGTCGCAAATCTGGCCTCGTTAAAGAGGGCGATTTGGTTGTGATTACTGCGGGCGTACCTCTTGGTGATTCCGGTTCTACGAACCTGATCAAAATTAGCTGCGTTCCAGCACAAGCGTAATTAAAGCCTCCGTGAAATAATACCGAGGCTGTATGTATCGTTACAACAAGCAAAAGAGCATTCAAGTCAATAAGACTTGGATGCTCTTTTTTATGTTCTCTAGCTTTTTATTTCTAGTCCTTCTTGTCGTATGAAATCAAGGAATGCCTGTTGCATTAAGTTCATGTGTGTATCTTGTTGATACACGATGTTTATTTGATAATGGCTCCTTTTGTTATCAGCCTCGGGATAAGGAAGCCACTCCACCGAGGAAGCAGCATTTTCATGATTATCGACTCCGCTTGCAGGAAAGAAGGCAAGCGCCTCTCCGCCGCTTACGACTTGCTTTACCGCTTCCCAAGAGTTGATTTCCAGATGGGGCTTAACTAGCGAGGAGTACAGATCTACAACGGATGAACCGCTATATTTTACCCATGTGTGCTTGTCCAGCATATCGGTTCCATCGAACTCCTCTAATTTGACTTCAGGTGCACGTGCAGAACGGATAACTCCTACTTGATCTGAAGCCACTGGCTCTGCCACTGTATACTCTGGAAGAGATCCTCTATCGTCGAGAAAAGCAAAATCAATTTCCCCCTGTTTCAGTAGCTGCCTAATTGCATCCGGGGATTGAATCTCTAACTGAATACGACAATCTGGATACCGCTCAGCAAACTTAGCCATCAAAGTGGGGAGGAGATACGTACCTGATATCGACTCAGCACCTAGATGTAATTGACCCTGTGACTCTTCTGTCAGTTCATCTACAGCTTGTCTAGCTTCTTGCTCCAGAGAGATGATTTGCTTTGCGTAAGGTAATAATTTTTTTCCAGCTTCCGTTAGCATAATCCTGCCTTGTTGAAGAGAGAATAGGGAAACACCCATTTCCTTTTCCAAGCTTTTCATATGAAAGCTGACGGTAGGTTGTTTGACTTGCAAAGCTTCGGCCACATCCGTCGCCTTATGGAATTTGTCGATCAGCATCAAGATACGCAATTTTAGAATATTCATGGAATCCAACAGCTCTCCTTATATGTCCATTCATATATGAATTTCAAACTATAGATTAATTATATACCGAAAAATAATTTATCTATCAATATTTTATATTTGTTTTACAAAACCACGTCGTTCGTCTAACATTCCAGGCCTACAATGTAAAAGTGTTGATGGTCATAAATAAAAAACCGTCACTTAACTAAGGGGAGGACAATAAAAAATGTTGAAAAAATGGCCGTTCATTCTGATGACTCTCACCATGGTATTTGCACTTGCAGCTTGTGGATCAGGTAACAATGCTGCACCACAAGGAGAAGCTGCTACAGGAACAGACAATAAAGCAGCTGCTGAACTGACAGGAAACATTCTGGCTGTGGGCTCCACTGCACTTCAACCATTGGTAGAGCAAGCGGGACAAAAATTTATGGCTGTCGATAAATATAAAGGCATTGCAGTTCAAGTACAGGGCGGCGGTAGCGGTACTGGCTTGACTCAGGTTTCCGGCGGACAAGCGGACATCGGTAACTCCGACGTGTTTGCAAAAGAAAAACTGGAGAGCGGTGCAGATGAGCTGGTCGATCACCAAGTAGCTGTTGTAGCCATGTCAGCGGTAGCGAATCCTAAAGTAGGCGTTACAGACCTGAAAAAAGATCAATTGGTACAAATCTTCACAGGTAAAATCACAAACTGGAAAGAAGTTGGCGGTGCGGATCAAAAAATCGTTATTGTAAACCGTCCAAGCAGCTCCGGTACTCGTGCAACATTTGAAAAATACGCATTGGGACAAAAAACAGAAGATCTGCCGGGCTCCATTCAAGAAGATTCCTCCGGTACTGTGAAAAAGCTGATTGCTGAAACACCGGGTGCGATTGGTTATCTGGCTCTGTCCTACATCGACAACACAGTAACTGCTTTGAAATACGATGGCGTTGAAGCTAACGTTGAAAATGTAGAACAAGGTAAATATCCAGTATGGGCTTACGAGCATATGTACACTAAAGGTGAGCCAAAAGAGCATGTGAAAGCATTCCTGGACTACATTCTGTCAGATGAAATCCAAAAAACGGATGTCGTAGACTTGGGATACATTCCAGTATCAGGTATGCAAGTGAAACGTGATGCTGACGGTAATATCACGAAATAAGGAGAGTCACACCTCCTGTTCGATGAACGCAGCTAACGCGAGTATATTCACGAAGAAGAGGCGGACTAGCGTCCGGCCTCTATTCTTCGGTTAAAGGAGTTACAGTATGGGACCAATTGAAGGGAAGGCATACATGGAACAGAATAAACGATCCCGAGTTATGAAAGAAAGACATTACTGGGAAGAATGGACCGGCCGCATATATACGTCGGTTTGTGTCGTTTTTTTAGTTGCGGTTATTGTCTCCATCGTATATTTTGTTGCCTCCAAAGGTGTAGCTACATTTGCGGTGAATGGAGTCAGTCTGCGAGAGTTTTTCTTTGGAACCAAATGGAGTCCGGATGGCGAGCCTAAGTCCTTCGGCGCACTTCCGTTTATTACGGGTTCTTTTGCAGTAACCATACTGGCGGCTTTAATTGCCAGTCCGCTCAGCTTATGTGCGGCTTTATTTATGACGGAAATTGTGCCGAAATCGGGTAAGCGTATCCTTCAACCCGCGATTGAATTATTATCCGGTATTCCGTCTGTTGTATATGGCTTTGTCGGCTTGACCGTAATCGTCCCGCTGCTACGGAACGTGTTTGGAGGACAAGGCATCGGCATTCTGGCAGGCTGCCTAGTGTTGTCAGTCATGATTTTGCCGACGATTACGAGTATTATGGCGGATGCGTTGTCTTCCTTGCCGGGGGGGCTACGTGAATCCTCTTATGCTTTGGGTGCTACCCGCTGGCAGACAATTGCTCGTGTTATTATTCCGACGTTGTTGCCTGCTCTTTTAACAGGAATTATTCTCGGTATGGCTCGTGCCTTCGGAGAAGCGTTGGCTGTACAGATGGTAATCGGGAATGCTCCGCACATACCGCATTCCTTGCTGGAATCCGCTTCGACCTTGACCAGTGTCATTACACTTAGCATGGGGAATACAGCGATGGGCTCTGTTCATAACAATGCTCTCTGGAGTATGGCGCTTGTTCTTCTGCTCATGACATTCATTTTCGTGCTGCTGGTAAGGCTGCTTGAAAGGAGAAACCGGGTTTGATGAAAGCTAAAACGACCGACAAGATCGCTACATTTGTAATCTGTTTCTTCGCCTTGTTCATTGTTGCACTTTTGGTGGGATTACTGGGCTTCATTTTGGCCCGCGGAGTCAGTCATATTTCTTTTGACTTTCTAACCAGTGCTCCCCAAACATTACGTGCAGGCGGTGGCATTGGACCACAATTATTTAATTCCGTATTTTTGTTAATCTTAACTTTGATTATCACCATTCCGATTGGCTGGGGCGCAGGTATTTACATGGCGCAATATGCAAAGCCGGGAAAAATTACGGACTTTATACGACTTGTTGTCGAAGTATTGTCCTCGTTCCCGTCTATCGTCATCGGATTGTTTGGACTACTACTTATCGTAAATACGTTTGATTTTGGCTTTTCCCTCTTATCAGGAGCCTTGGCTTTGGCCGTATTTAACCTGCCGCTGATGGTTCGCACAACGGAGCAGGCTTTCCGAGCTGTACCGAAGGAGCAAAAGGAAGCTGGACTTGCGCTTGGATTGTCCAAGTGGAAAATCATTACCTCCATTTTGTTGCCAGCTGCGCTGCCAAGCTTGATTACGGGTACCATTTTGGCCGCAGGCCGTATTTTCGGGGAAGCCGCAGCATTGCTGTTTACAGCAGGGATGAGTACGCCGCCGCTTGATTTTACTGATTGGAATCCATTGCATGCTAGATCGCCTATTAACCCGATGCGACCTGCTGAGACATTGGCTGTTCATATTTGGAAGGTCAATAGTGAGGGGATTGCTCCTGACTCCAAAGATATTGCTGCAGGCGCTTCTGCCGTACTGGTGCTGCTTGTGCTTGCATTCAACTTGAGTGCAAGATGGTTCGGAAGAGTTGTATACCGCCGTCTGACAGCTGCCAAACGTATGGATTAGAAAGGGGATGGAGAACAATGGAACATGTGATTACGCGAACGGCAAAAACCGCCGCACCAGCAACATCCGTTCAGTCTACGCGTTCGGAACAGCTTGTGGGGCAACCGCCGCATCCGTTCAGTACTGAGGATTTGAGTATTTATTATGGCAGCTTTGAGGCTGTGAAAAAAGTGAATCTAGCCTTTCCCGAGCAGACAGTGACTGCCCTGATCGGGCCTTCCGGCTGCGGTAAATCGACCTTTTTGCGCTCCCTTAATCGGATGAATGATGAGATTGCATCTTCCTCTACAACGGGACACATCTGGATGGATGGACAGGATTTGACGGCACCGGAAACGGACGTGATCAAGCTGCGTCAGCAAATTGGCATGGTGTGGCAGCGTCCCAACCCTTTTTACAAATCCATTTACAATAATATCGCCTTCGGTCCTAAATATCGTGGGGTGCGCAAGAAGAAACAGCTTGATGAAATCGTCGAAAGCAGCCTGCGTAAAGCAGCATTATGGGATGAGGTCAAGGATCGCCTTCACGACTCCGCTCTAGCGCTGTCTGGCGGGCAACAGCAGCGGCTTTGCATTGCACGTGCTCTATCCGTTCAACCGAAAATTCTGTTACTTGACGAGCCAGCTTCAGCGCTGGACCCTGTGTCTACAGGCAAGGTAGAAGAGCTTATTACCGAATTGAAAAAAGAATTGCGCATCGTTATTGTGACGCACAATATGCAGCAGGCTGCACGAATTTCCGATTATACTGCTTATTTTTATATCGGAAGTCTGGTTGAACATGGGAAAACGAACGATATTTTCACGAATCCTGAAAATGAGCTGACTCAGGAGTACATCATGGGTCGATTTGGTTAAGCGATGTTGCTCATCGACCTACTTTATATTAGCTTTACGTAAAATCCTCTTACTAATCCGGCATTAGTAAGAGGATTTTTATTGTTTTCAAAGTTTTTTAACTTTTTTAATCTATTAGTAAATTAAAATATATTGATCGTTTGGATATATTTTCATATAATACAACTAACTATTTATCATGCATAAATAGTGGTTCAGTCCCTCTCACTATCCAAAAGAATCCTCAGCAAGAATGTATAGGTTAAACTGAACGCAATGACCCAACTTAAAATAAGGGAGAGGTTCAAATGAAGAAGAAGATGTGTCCAACTGTAAAGATGATAGCGCTTTCAAGTTTGGCGATTACAGTAACGTCAGGGCTCCTAAGTCCCTCATGGGCTGCGGCACAGGAGATTGTGCCGGCTACATATGATTCAGTACGTGAATCGGCTACTGCTTCTTATGAGCTTACCACAGATTCAGCTGTGGGACGGGACGTTTATGGTGACGATGTAAATTCAGGTGTGTTGGATCGTGAGCAATTATTTGGGCTGTCGGCTGTGGCGAAGCCAACCGCTGTTGTCAATACAGACAGCATCCTAAACAAGATGCGCGATTTCAGTAAGTTTTCTACGGGGAATACATCCAAGGATACTACACTTGCCTTAAATATTGTATCCTGGCAATTGCCACATGGCGGATTCTTCAAAGCTATGGAAAAGAATTATAAATCCAAATGGGATGGCAAAGCTGCACGCTCCACATGGAAGAGCAAGGATGGTGTTGAACTCGGAACGTTCGATAACGAGGCGACGACAACCGAGATTCGCTTTTTGGCGGATGTATACAAAAAAACCAAAAATAAAGACATTAAGATCAGTGTACAAAAAGCAGTTGACTTCGTACTAACTTCTCAATATTCCTCCGGTGGCTGGCCTCAAGTATACCCTAAACGTGGTAATTATTCCGATGCTGTAACTTATAATGATGATGCAATGGTCAGAGTTATGGTTTTGGCTGACGATATCGTGAACAAGAAGCAGCCGTTTGATAGCGATATTCTGGATAACTCTTACCGCTCCAGACTTCAGCAAGCGCTAAACAAAGGTATCCAGTACACAATTAAATCTCAAATTGTAAATAATGGTACACCAACAATCTGGGGTGCACAGCACGATCCGGCTACTTATGCATCTGTTGAAGCCCGGGCATTTGAGTTACCTTCCAAAACAACTACGGAATCAGTAGGCATTACTGCTTTTCTCATGTCCCAGCCGCAAACCGCTGAAGTGAAAAAAGCGGCTCAAAGTGCTTTGAAATGGTTTGACGCGAACCGAATCGACGGTATGAAATACAATCGTCAAGGTCCGGAGTTTTTCCAAAAGGACGCATCGAGTGTAATGTGGTATCGGTTCTATAATGTGGAAGACAATAAATACTTCTTTTCAGACCGGGATGGCAAAAAGTATACCGACATCATGAAAATTAGTGAGGAAAGACGACTCGGTTACGCCTGGGCGGGAAGCCAAGCTAAGAGCTTGCTTAAGCTGGCTTCGGATAGCGGATATTATAAACTGTCCAAGCCGTTGCCACAATAATAAAGGCATTATTATATATGATTTGCGAGGGAGGACCGGTCGGTCTGCCCTCTTTTTGTTCCCGGGCTGTAAATATGGTTTAATGGAGAGAGGGCAAAATAGAGATAAAGATGCACAAAGATAGGAGAGCTTGTATGACTCAAGAGGAGAAACAAACGGAATTACGCTGGTATGGCGCACCGCTACGTGTCCGTTATCAGGAAAGCGACCAGATGGGGGTCGTATATCATGCAAATTATTTGAACTGGTTTGAGATCGGGCGTACCGAAATGATCCGACAGACGGGTTTTAACTATCGGAGCATGGAGGAACGTGGAGTTTTGCTGCCAGTTATTGAAATCAATGCGAAATATGCGAGTCCTGCTCGATATGATGATTTAATTACCGTTTATACCGCAATTACCGACTTCTCCAGACTGCGTCTAAACTATATCTATGAGGTTCGGCGGGTAACGGATGATGAGCATCAAAGGTATCTGGGAAAGGTATGGACCCAGGCAGACACGCTGCCGGGAGAGCTGCTCGTCACTGGGATGACACGTCACGTATGGGTGAACACCGAATGGAAGCCCGTTCGACTGGACCAGGCGCTACCTGAGCTGTACACTGCATTAAGGTTTGCTTTTACAGGCGGGGAGGGACAGAAGTCATGATGATGCGTAAACGTCTGTGGCTGTTGCTGCTGCTCATTCCTTTGGCGGAGCTATACGGGTTTATATGGGTAAGTCACTGGATTGGAGCAGGCAAAACGATTTTACTCATCATTCTGACGACGCTAATCGGGGCTGCCATGATGCAATTTGAAGGTCGTAAGGTGATTGCCGATGCGAAAAATGAAATGAATCGGGGACAAATGCCCGGCCGTAAAATGCTGGATGGATTATGTGTCTTTTTTGGTGGGAGTTTGCTGCTTATCCCCGGATTTTTAACAGATATTATTGGTTTTACGTTGGTGTTCCCTTTAACACGAGCGTTGTACCGACGTTTTTTATTAAAGTGGCTGGAGAAAAAAATGAAAAACGGCAGTATTACGTTTCGGCGGTTTTGACGTGAGCTGCCGTTTTTCCTATCCATGATCTAGCGGACTCTTCCTGCGAGAATATAATTGCGCAAGTCCTGAATGACATTCGCACGATTCAGTGCATCAACGACAATGAGTGATACAGGTCCGATAATGAGTCCTAAAACGCCAAATAGCTTGAGCCCGATGAACATACCGATAAGGGTGGGAAGCGGGTTTAAGCCCACGCTGCTGGCCAGCACCTTAGGCTCCACGATCTGTCGTCCAATCAACAGGATGATATAAAGGATCGACAATCCTACCCCTAGCGCCAAATTACCAGACATATACGCATACAGTATCCACGGAATCATCACAATGCCAACCCCCAAATAAGGTAGCAAGTCCACCAGCCCGATCATTAAACCGATGGTAAAGGCGGATTCCACACGCAATATGAACAGCCCAACAATGACCGTTAATGCCGTAATGGAGATGATAATAAACTGTGCACGCAAATAGCCGTACAGTGCTTTACGTAGATCGTGCCATATATCCGACAATGGCTTGCGAATCGTATCAGGAACCGTGTTTGCGAGCATCCGACTATGTCGGTCCCAATCCTTACTAATAAAAAAAGCTGCTAATACAATAACCATTAGAACTGCTCCCATATTAGGCAGAGAGGTCAGCAAGTTCAAAACCCCATTAAAAAATTGAGCGACTAGCGTAGTGACAGCCGAACTGACGGTTTGAGTTGTTTTATCAATATTACTGTTAATGGTATGTTGGTAATCCGGATTATCCCGGATAAAATGGTTAATTTCAATAATTACATTTTGAATCAAATCGCTTTGTGTCCAATCGATAAACAGGCTTTTAAAACGCTCAATATGCCCGTCAAAAGTCATGGCCAACTTTATAACTTCTCGGACTATGCGGGTGATTGCTGCAGATAGGATAATTGCAATTCCACCTAAATATACAAATAATGAGAACGTGACAGCCGTCCAACGTGGCATACGGGCTTTGTTACGCAGAAAACCAACCAGTGGATTCATGGCATAAGCCACAAGCCAGGCGAATAGGAAAGGATAGACGAGAGGGAAAAGCACATATATGCCCAATAACAGAGCTACAATCACGATTGCCACCCATAGAGCACGAAATATGCGATTCAGGATTAACCGGCTCAAGCTCTCACGACTCCTTTCTTTTACGATAGTATTTCATAAAATAAATGCTCTACTATACATATGCGGGAAAGGGGGGAGACAAGACCTGTGTAAAAAAGTGCAAATGAATCAATATTTTTTGTAAGGGGTTTCAAAAATTTATTTATGGAAGCGATAAAACATTTGAATGTGTTGGAATAGCCCTCAATGTTCACATAAACGACAAAATCCAGTATAGTGAAAGAAGGTTTAAATATTGACATATGGCGTTAACATTACTCGGCTATTTAAAAGGCATATCTTACTTTTGAAAATGTTTACATTGCAAGTCCGTTCACAATGTTTTTACAAAGGAGAGATGTAACGATGACAGCGACTAAAGGTCTGGAAGGGATCGTAGCGACCACTTCCTCCATAAGCTCTATCGTAGATGGCGTTCTCACGTACCGGGGTTATAACATTGATGATTTGGCTGTTAACGCCGATTTTGAAGAGGTAGCTTATTTGTTGTGGTTTGGGAAATTACCTGATAAAGAGCAATTGCAGGAGCTTCGCAACCAGTTAAGCGAATACGCTGCTATTCCGGATGAAATTGTTACTCAATTAAAGTTATATCCGAAAGATTTGAGCACGATGGCTGCCTTGAGATCAGCCGTATCGTCTCTCGCTTTGTATGACCCAGAGGCGGATGATATGTCGAGAGAGTCTAATGTGACCAAAACCGTCAAGCTTCAGGCGCAATTGCCTACCATTGTGGCAGCTATAGCACGTATACGCGAGGGCTTGGAGCCGATTGCGCCTAAAAAAGGTATTTCTATCGCTGAAAACTTTTTGTATCAGCTGACTGGCAAGGATCCAGAGGAGACGGCTATTAAAGCGTTCAATCAGGCTCTCGTGCTGCACGCCGATCATGAATTAAATGCCTCTACCTTTGCTGCGCGTGTAACGGTAGCCACATTGTCGGATATTTATTCCGGAATCACGTCTGCAATTGGAGCTTTAAAAGGACCACTGCATGGTGGAGCCAATGAGGCTGTGGCCAAAACGCTGGAGGAGATTGGTGGTTTGGATCAGTTGGACTCCTATATCCAGGCGAAACTGGATAATCGCGAAAAAATTATGGGCTTTGGACACCGAGTCTATAAAAACGGTGATCCGCGTGCCAAGCACTTGCACAAAATGTCCCGCGAGCTGGGGGAAATGAACGGCGACACAACGTTGTTTGATATGTCAGTTCGAATTGAGGAAATTGTAACAGGACAAAAAGGCTTGAAGCCCAATGTGGATTTTTATTCTGCCTCTGTGTATACCCAACTGGGTATCAAGAGAGACCTGTTTACACCTATTTTTGCTATGAGTCGTGTATCCGGTTGGACAGCGCACATTTTAGAGCAGTATGAAAATAATCGCCTGATTCGTCCTCGCGCCGAATATACAGGTCCAATGGATCAAAAATACGTATCACCAGAGTTGCGCTAACCCCTTGTCGAAGGAAGATTGAGGTTGTATACCCTGAATTTAAAAAATAAGGTACAATAGAGGGGACGACGAGAGATGTACGTTTTTGTCTGTGATAAAGATCATGTCTTTCGTCCTGTACCCATTCATATCTGAGGAGGAAAAGGAACTTATGGCGAAATTTGAAAAGTTTGAGCTCCCAACTGAAGGCGAAAAAATTACGATTGATAACGGTCAACTACAGGTTCCGAACCATCCGGTAATTCCGTTTATCGAAGGTGACGGCACGGGTCGCGATATCTGGAAAGCCTCCAAGCGCGTACTGGACGCAGCTGTAGAAAAAGCATATAACGGCAGCAAAAAGATTGCCTGGTATGAAGTATTCGCTGGTGAGAAAGCTTTCAATACATACGGCGAATGGCTCCCTAACGATACTTTGGAAGCCATCCGTGAGTATATTGTAGCCATTAAAGGTCCGCTTACGACACCTATTGGCGGTGGTATCCGTTCGTTGAATGTGGCATTGCGTCAGGAACTGGATTTATACGTATGTCTGCGTCCTGTTCGTTATTTTAACGGTGTTCCTTCTCCAGTGAAACGTCCTGAATTGGTAGATATGGTTATTTTCCGTGAGAACACAGAAGATATTTACGCGGGGATCGAGTATGCTGAAGGGTCCGAAGACGTGAAAAAGGTTATTCAGTTCCTCCAGCAAGAGCTGGGTGTGAACAAAATCCGTTTCCCTGAAACCTCTGGTATTGGCATTAAGCCAGTTTCTTCCGAGGGTTCAAAGCGTCTGGTACGGGCAGCCATTCAGTATGCAGTTGACCACGGACGCAAGAGTGTAACGCTTGTACACAAAGGTAACATTATGAAATTTACCGAGGGTGCCTTCAAAAACTGGGGTTATGAAGTGGCTGAGGAAGAATTTGCAGATAAAGTATTTACTTGGGCCCAATATGACGTAATCAAGGAAAAAGACGGTGAGGATGCGGCTAATGCAGCTCAAAAAGCAGCTGAAGATGCAGGCAAAATCATTATCAAGGATGCGATTGCTGATATCGCACTTCAGCAAGTACTGACTCGTCCTTCTGAATTTGATGTGATTGCTACGCTCAACCTGAACGGGGACTATCTGTCCGATGCTCTTGCTGCCCAAGTTGGTGGAATTGGTATTGCGCCAGGTGCGAACATTAACTATGTAACAGGGCATGCTATCTTTGAAGCTACACATGGTACAGCACCAAAATACGCCGACAAAGATGTAGTGAACCCTGGTTCCGTCATTCTGTCGGGCGTAATGTTGCTTGAACACTTGGGTTGGAAAGAAGCGGCTGACCTGATTTACAAAGGGCTGGAGACGTCCATTAATAAGAAGATTGTAACTTATGACTTTGCTCGTCTGATGGATGGTGCTACACAAGTGAAATGCTCCGAGTTCGCAGATACCATTATTAGTAACCTGTAAGGAAGGGGAATACCACTTGTCCATTCAACGTAAAAAAATATCCATTGTTGGCGCCGGTTTTACCGGTGCCACTACCGCATTGCTGCTGGCTCAAAAGGAGCTAGGTGATATCGTACTGATCGATATTCCGCAACTAGAGAATCCGACCAAAGGCAAGGCGCTTGATATTTTGGAGGCCGGTCCGGTACAGGGATTTGACAGTCAGATCACGGGCACTTCCAATTACGAGGATGCAGCTAACTCAGATATCGTCATTATTACAGCTGGGATTGCACGCAAGCCGGGTATGAGCCGTGATGATTTGGTAAATACGAACGCAGGAATTGTAAAATCCGTTTGTGAGAACGTGAAGAAGTATGCGCCAGATTCTATTGTTATTATTCTGAGCAATCCGGTAGATGCTATGACCTATACTGCCTACCAAACGCTGGGTTTCCCGAAAAATCGGGTTATTGGCCAATCCGGTGTGCTGGATACAGCGCGATATTGTACCTTTATTGCACAAGAGCTTAACGTTTCCGTCGAAGACGTGCGCGGCTTCGTTATGGGGGGCCACGGTGATGATATGGTGCCCCTGGTACGCTATTCCAGTGTTGGGGGTATACCTATCGAAACTCTGATTTCGCAGGAACGTATCGAAGCGATCGTACAACGTACACGCGGCGGTGGCGGAGAGATCGTCAACCTGTTGGGTAATGGTAGCGCATATTATGCTCCGGCAGCTTCGCTTGCACAGATGACGGAAGCGATTGTAAAAGACAAAAAACGGATTATCCCAGTCATCGCCTATCTGGAGGGAGAGTACGGCTATCAGGATTTATTCCTTGGCGTACCGACACTTCTTGGTGGCAATGGCATCGAAAAAGTGTTCGAGTTGGAATTGACAGCCGAAGAAAAAGCAGCGCTCGATCAATCCGCGGAGTCGGTCCGCAGTGTGATTAAAATAGTTACCGTTTAGATTCAATTTTCTACTAAAACGGTGACTATTACCTGAAGAGGTGTCCCTAAGCCATAGTCATGGCCGCGGGACACCTCTTTTACTCATAAACAGAATATAGGGAATCTATTCGTTTTCTTCCTTATTCCTTTGCTTTGACTCACTTCCCCGGTATAATAGAGTTCATATGCATTGATAGTTACATGAGGACTTTGCAAAATCCTGACATAGAAAAGCATGTCCCAAAACACTGAAAAGATGGTAGACATTCGTTGGAATATGATCGTTCTATGGAAAAAAAGTTTGTAAGAAAACAAAGAAGTGGAGGTTGTAAAATGTTTTTTATTCACATTATTGGATCACTGGCGATGGGTTTTTATTTATTGCTCCCCTTCGTGGTGGGCAAAATCGACAAATTGGCTCCTAGCGTGCAGGAAGGAACGATATCGGCTGTTCAGCTATTGAACCGTTTGGCTCAATTTGCGCTGATCTTAGTGCTTGTTAGCGGTATCTATATGATTTTTCCCTGGGGTTCTTATTCGGTAGCATGGATTGTTGTCGTTTTGCTGTTGTTTCTCGCCATTTCTGGTATTGCGGGAGCCATGGGTAAGCCGTTACGGCTGTCGCTGGAAGCGATTCGTAGCCAACAGCCTATTACGCAATATGCTGGCAAAATGCGAATGTTCAGTACGCTGCTTGCTGTCTTCCTGATTTTAATTACGTTTTTAATGGTATACAGCCATATTATTTAATTATGCATTTAGTGAGAGTCTATAATCGAATGATGACAAATGCTAAATTGAAAAACGGTCTGTGCTGAATAAGCATAGGCCGTTTTTTTTGCGCTCAAATCACTACATTGTTCTTTTTTCGTTTAACGAATAACTTTGTGTGGTAATTCAGGAGTAGAGTGGATGCAAATGTTGCATCCTAAAAAATATCTGATTTTGAAGGGAGAATGTACAATGTCTAAAAGTAATCAACCTCAGCAAACTTTGCCCCCACAGCATCAGGACCAGCAACCGGGGATTGAGTCCAAAATGTCGCCTGCACCCCAATTTGAAAAACCAACTTACAAAGCCGCTGGCAAGCTAACAGGTAAAGTTGCACTTATTACTGGTGGGGACAGTGGAATTGGTCGGGCTGTAGCTGTCACGTATGCCAAAGAAGGTGCGGACGTAGCCATCATCTACTTGAATGAGCATAAGGATGCGGAAGAAACAAAACGTCAGGTGGAACAGGAGGGACGCAAATGCGTGTTGATTCCTGGCGATATCGGAGATGATCAATTTGCCAAAAAAGCGGTTCAACAGACAGTTAACGAACTGGGCAAGCTCGACATCGTTGTGAACAATGCAGCGGAGCAGCATCCACAGCAAAAGCTGGAGGATATCACCAAAGAACAGTTAGAGCGCACGTTCCGAACGAATATTTTCGGTATGTTCTTCTTGACGCAAGCAGCATTGCCGCATTTGAAGAAAGGGAGCACGATCGTCAACACCACATCGATTACCGCGTATGCTGGGAACAAGACACTCATTGATTATTCATCGACCAAAGGGGCAATCACATCCTTTACACGTTCCCTTTCACTCAATTTGGCGGATCAAGGCATTCGGGTGAACGCTGTAGCACCAGGGCCGATCTGGACACCGTTAATCCCGTCTACATTTGATGCTAAGACGGTCAGCGAGTTTGGAGGAGCGCAGCCAATGAAGCGTCCGGGTCAGCCGGAAGAATTGGCGCCAGCCTATGTGTACCTTGCTTCAGATGATTCTTCTTATGTAAGCGGACAGGTTATTCATATCAATGGCGGTGAAGTTATAAACGGATAAAAGGACAAGGAAAAGGTTAGGGCTGTGTTATGCCCTAGCCTTTTTTCTTTTCACAGTGGAACATAATGAAGGTAGCCTGTAGAATGAGACTTAACTTACATAAAGGATGGGCATATTTTATGAAATCGTTTCGTTTCAGGCTTACCCTGATCATGCTGATTTTGATTGGCGTATCTGTCCTTGCTGCTGGAATCACGATGGGACAAATTTTTAAAAATTCGAATATGAAGGTGCTAGAGGAGAACATGGGACGGGAGATCGACCTGCTTCGAGCTACATTCCCTTTTGTTAATGCAGATGCCCTGTCCAGCACGGATTATGTCTCTTATTATTCTCAAAAGGCGAAAGAAATTGCTCGTCTGACGGAATCGCGGGTGACCTTCATTCGCAAGGACGGGACGGTGGTTGGAGATTCGTTAAGCGATCCGCGTAAGATGGAAAATCACGCATCTCGTGAAGAAATTCAGCAAGCTTCAACAGAGAAGATTGGACGCACGATTCGTTACAGCGAAACCTTGCAGCGGAACATGCTATACGTTGCAGAGCCTGTTGTATCGGATAAGGGTTTTGACGGATATATCCGTTTGTCCATGAGTCTGAAAGCGGTGGAGGAGGGAGTGCAGCGCGGCTGGACGGCCATCGGGATTGGTCTAGTGTTGCTGTTTATTGCTGCTGGACTGGTGAGCTATCGTATTGCTCGCAGTCTCACCTCGCCCATTGAACATATTACTGGGGTAGCCAACCGTATATCAGGACTGGATTATGACGCAAGGGTTGGTGTGCAGCGCCGGGACGAGGTAGGGCAACTGGGTGAAGCCATTAATCGTATGGCTGATAGTCTCCAAAACCAAATGAAAACGATACGTGACAATGAGGATCTGCTCCAGAGTGTCATGAGTAATATGACAGGCGGAATTCTAATGATTGATGCAAATGAGTGTATTGCGCTTGTAAACCGTGAGTCTGAGCGAATGCTTGGTGTCGTGGGTAAACGGGTGACAGACAAGCCGTATCATGAGCTGAAGAAGCATTATGAGCTCACAAAGCTAATTGAGGGCAGTATACAAAGCCGAGAAAGGCTGCATGGTGAGGTTCATTTGTACAATCCCGAGGAGAGACTCGTGTTGCTGGACGGTGTTCCGATGTATGAGGATGAGGGCGGATACCGGGGGATGCTGTTCCTTTTACAGGATATTACGGCTATTCGACGGTTGGAAAATATGCGGAGCGAATTTGTGGCTAACGTTTCTCATGAGCTAAAAACGCCGATTGCCGCAGTCAAGGGTTTTGCCGAGACCTTGCTCGGTGGCGGGGTTAAAGATGAGGAGACGGCCCGTTCATTTTTGCAAATTATATATGATGAAAGCGAACGATTGAATCGGTTGATCGGTGATATTCTGGAGCTGTCCAAAATCGAGTCCAAGCGTTCCCCTCTGGAATGCTCGCCGGTGCACGTTTCGTCGTTCATAGAATCATTGCTGGAAAAACTGAACAATGTAGCTGCCAAAAAAAGAATTTCACTACACATGGATATCCCGGATGAGCTGTTTATGGAGGCAGATGAAGATAAGCTTCAGCAGATTTTCCTGAACCTTTTGTCTAATGGCATCAACTATACACTTGATGGTGGCAAGGTAAAGATTAAGGTTCTAACGATACAGCGGGAGAATGACACCGAAAAGGTCGTATTTACAGTCAGTGATACAGGTATTGGAATTCCGAAGAAGGACCTGCCACGTATCTTTGAGCGCTTTTACCGGGTGGACAAAGGTCGCTCGCGTAACTCTGGCGGAACGGGGCTGGGATTGTCGATCGTCAAACACTTGGTCGATTTGCATCATGGCACCCTTTCGGTGGAAAGTGAGCTTGGATTGGGTACCACATTTACAGTTGAATTACCGCTATTGCAACAGGAAGAATGAACTAGACCATTTTTTACATTCTGTTAACAATGCCGTGATAAAATAAACGGGTGTCGCATGAGTATGGAAAAAGTTTCAGGATTTTGACCAATGCGCCTTTAACAGGTAAACAGGAGATGAAGTTATTTATGGGACAACGCTTACTGGTTATTGAGGATGAACCAACGCTTGCCAGATTGCTATCCTACAATTTGATACAAGAAGGCTTCGAAGTGGATACGGAGGATCATGGCAGTGCCGGGTTTGAGAAAGCCTCCAGAGAGTCCTACGATTTGATCCTGCTGGATTTGATGCTGCCGGGAATGAACGGACTGGACATTCTGAGCAGACTTCGCCATCAGGGGCTGACGACGCCTATTATTATCTTAACGGCCAAAAACGGTGAAGCCGAGGTTGTCCAAGGGCTGAAGTCGGGTGCGGATGATTACATCACGAAGCCTTTTGGCGTTTCTGAGCTGTTGGCCCGCGTGACGGCTGTGCTGCGAAGAACTTCCGGTGGGGATGAAGGAGTGTTGTCTGATCAGAAAGATAGCTCCAAAATTCAATTGGGCGAGCTGGAGATTTACCCTGAAAAATATGAAGTCATTCTTGGAGGTCAGTCCATCAGCCTCAGACCCAAGGAATTTGAGGTGCTTCTTTATTTGTCCCGCAAGCCGGGTGTGGTCCTGACCCGGGATGATCTGATGAATGCTGTTTGGGGTTTTGACTATATTGGCGGGCAACGGACCGTGGATGTGCACGTCAGCTCCTTACGTAAAAAGCTGGAGCTTGATCCCGACTCGGTTCATATCGATTCGATCCGTGGAGTGGGGTACAAGCTGGTTGTAAATAAAAAAAGAAGCGCTTCTCATTTATTATAAATGAGGAGCGTCAGGCTGTCGAGAAAGTCTCGACAGCCTATTTTATGTTAATTTTGTTTAAGACGACACCGCGTTAATGTTGTATAATATAGGTAACTATTGTAGAACGGATGGTGTTGATATGCTACGCTCCAACCGCGAAAAACAACAATCCTACGAATTTGTTTCCATCGAAGATCTGGTTCCTCAAGATCACTTGCTCCGCAAAGTAGATAAGTATATCGATTTTTCGTTTATCGATGATAAAGTTCGACCACTGTATTGTGCAGACAACGGGCGTCCTGCCATTGATCCTACCGTATTGTTTAAAATGATCTTTCTCGGTTATTTCTATGGCATTCGCTCAGAACGGCAACTCGAGCGAGAAATTCAGACGAACCTAGCTTATCGTTGGTTTCTGGGGTTGGGCTTAACGGATAAAGTTCCGGACCATACGACGATGAGCTGGAATCGTCGCACTCGCTTTAAAGACACCACGATCTTTCAAGATATCTTCGATGAAATTGTGCTGCAGGCGATCTCTCACCGAATGGTGGGTGGGCGTGTTCTCGTCACCGATTCCACACACGTCAAAGCCAATGCTAACAGGCACCAGTACACCAAAGAACAAGTGTTGCAGAATACTAAAGACTATATGGACGAGCTGAACGAAGCGGTGAAGGATGACCGGAGAAACCACGGAAAAAAGCCTTAAAATCCCGAGAGGAAGTGAACGAAGAAAAAGAAATTAAAGTGAGCAAAACAGACCCGGACAGCGGCTATATGATCCGTGATGGCAAGCCCGAAGGCTTCTTCTATCTGGACCACCGCACGGTGGATATGAAGTACAATCTGATTACGGACGTGCATGTGACACCAGGGAATGTACATGATTCTGTCCCCTATTTGTCCCGTTTGGATCGCCAAAGAGAACGTTTTGGTTTTCAAGTAGAAGCTGTTGCACTAGATTCAGGTTATTTAACAACGCCGATTTGCCGAGGGTTGCAGAACCGAAAGATTTTTGCCGTGATTGCTCACCGAAGATTCCATCCCAGACAAGGACTGTTTCCGAAATGGAAGTTTGAATACGATGCCAAACGCAATGCGTATAGATGCCCAGCCCAACAGGAACTGCCCTACCGAACGACGGACCGTAAGGGATACCGGCAGTATGCCTCTGACCCAGCTCAGTGCCAGCATTGCCCACTGCTAAGTCAGTGTACCCAGTCTCGAAACCACCGCAAAGTGGTGACTCGGCATGTCTGGGAAGACAGCAAAGAGTGGGTACGGAGCAACCGGCTGAGCCCATCTGGTAAAAAGCTGTACCGCAAACGAAAAGAGACGATTGAGCGAAGCTTCGCGGATGCCAAAGAGCTCCATGGGTTTCGCTATTGCCGTTTGCGCGGTCTTCCAAACGTCAGGGAACAAGCCCTTATGACGGCAGCCGTGCAGAACATGAAGAAGATGGCGATCCACCTAGCTCGCCTGGAGAAACAGGGGTAACCCCCCCTGCTTCTCCAGAGACCAGAGCATTATGATGTGAAAAAGAAACCCACGTCTCAAAATGACGGGGTTTCTCGACAATCTGACGCTTCTCATTTATTATAAATGAGGAGCGTTTTTCTTTATTCAGCGCAGTGTCCGGGGACCTTTGTGTCCATTTTGTGATTTTACATTTCATTAACAAAACTAGACGCTAGAATCAACAAATGACCGATATGATGTTCCCGTCACTCCAAGTAGTTAAAAAAAGGGGACTTCAGAACGATGATAACGGAACCAAAGACCCAGCCGAGCTCCACTGCCGTGATTGAACGTGAAGCATACAAGTCGATTACTACCTATGTGCCATGCCGGGAGGTTCCGATCATTGGTACGGATATGTCTTGTAAAGAACTGTTAGCCCTTATGAAAACACAGGAAGATATTCCTTGTGTCATTGTTGTGGATAAAAATGATCTTCCATTGGGCATTATTATGAGAGATGCGTACAATCGCCATTTTACGGGCAGATTTGCTGCGGCGTTGTTCTATGACAAGCCTGCGGCCCTATTTGCCGACCCCGATACATTAATTGTGGATCTGAAAAGCCAGGCATCGGACATTGTGGAACTGGCGATGCTGCGCGAAGATCAGCGTTTTTACGACTGTGTGTTGATTAAGGAAGGAACACGGTTACTCGGTGTACTCACGATTCGTGATATCCTGTCCGTCGTGCAGCGAATGCAAAGAGAAGCGGACGAAGAGCGGGGAGATGTGATTCGGCATAGCTATGACGGAGTCCAGCGTATTCAGCTGACTGTGCTGGATGCAGCTAAAGAGGCCGATGACAGTGTGCGGCTAACCCGCTCAATGAGTGAATTATCCCGTCGTGGCAAAGTAGAACTGGAGGATGTTTTGCTCTCCTATCGTGCGGTTACGGAGCAAATGAAACGCCAGCATGAGCAAATGACGGCGTTGACGCAATCGCTGAATGACATTGCGGGCATGGCTTCATCCATTCGTGCACTGGCAGATCACAGTGGATTGCTGGCGATCAACGCGTCCATTGAAGCGGCACATGCTGGCGAACATGGACGAGGCTTCCAGATTGTGTCTCAGGAGGTGCGGAATATGTCACTCCAGACGAAAGCTTTTTCCACACAGATTACAGGCTTACTCACCCATATCGAGCAAATGCTGCGTGACACCGCTGAACTGACGGATACGAGTATGCAGCAGATTCATACAGGCTCTCAATATATATCTGCCGGAACACAAACTTTTGCCAAACTACTGCAGGCTGTCGATGAAATTGAAGCTAAAAACAGTGAAATGTCCCGTTCCGCAGAGGAAGCAGCTTTGAATGCAGCCGAAATTGCGCAGGAGCTTGAGCTCATGCTAAGTTCTTGATCATTTTACATAACGTTAACAAATCCACCACACTAAATTTACACACAGCTTATATAATCTTCATATTGTGCAAATCAGGTGCAATGCTTGAGGATCATAACTGCAACACGAAGGAGATCATAAATCCATGAATGATTCCGTAATCCGGATTGATAAGCTGAATTTATATTATGAGAAATTTCACGCGCTGAAACATATAAACCTCGATATTCCTGAAAAAACGGTAACTGCCTTTATCGGCCCGTCCGGCTGCGGCAAATCGACCCTGCTGCGTACGCTAAACCGGATGAATGACATGATACCGGGAACACGTATTGAAGGCACCGTGAGTATCGCAGGTCAGGATATATACGGCGATACTATGGAAGTAGAAACTCTGCGGAAGCAGGTGGGAATGGTTTTTCAACAGCCTAACCCGTTTCCCAAATCGATTTATGATAACGTGGCTTACGGCCCGCGTCTGCATGGAGTTCGGCAAAAGGACAAGTTGGACGAATTGGTCGAGCAAAGCCTGCGGCAGGCGGCACTCTGGGAAGAGGTCAAGGACTTTTTGAAGCGTTCAGCTCTGAGCTTGTCCGGTGGACAACAGCAGCGGTTGTGCATTGCCCGGGCGCTTGCTGTACAACCAGATATTTTGCTTATGGACGAGGCGACATCTGCGCTGGATCCGATCTCCACGATGAAAATTGAAGAACTGGTTCAGGAATTGCGAGACACGTATACCATTGTCATGGTGACGCATAACATGCATCAGGCAGCGCGTGTGTCTGGTAGAACTGCGTTCTTTTTGAATGGTGTTGTGGTGGAAGCGGCGGACACACAGACGATGTTTTCCACGCCGCAAGATTCACGTACGGAAGATTATATTTCAGGGCGATTTGGCTAAAGCCTACCAGATGAATATGCCAGAAGGGGTGACTTCGAAATGATACGTAGAAAAGGTTTTGATGAAGGGTTAGACGAACTGAGAGCCGTACTGCGCGAAATGGGTGCACACGTTTCGAAGGCGCTCGATCAGGCCATTGAATGTTTGCAGACCAAAAATACAGAATTGGCTCAGCAGGTGGTCAAAAATGATGCATCCCTCAATACGCTGGAAGAGAATATTCTCGATATGGGTTCCAAGCTCATTATTACCCAGCAGCCGGTAGCGAAGGATTTGCGCCGAATCATTGTTGCATTTAAAATTTCCAGTGATCTGGAACGAATGGGCGATTTGGCACTTGATATTGCCAAGGTGACCCTTCGTCTGGAAGGGCAGCAGATCATTAAGCCGCTGGTGGATATTCCGCACATGGCTTCCATTGTTAAAGAAATGATAGATGATGCGATCAAATCCTATTTGGATGAAAACACAGATCTGGCCTACAAAATGGCCAAAGAGGATGATCGTGTGGATTCCATGTATAGCCACATGATCAGCGATCTGTACGCCTTTATGGTAGAAAAGCCGGCAGAGGCTTCACAAGCTATGCTGCAGTTGCTTGTAGGACGATACATTGAACGAATTGGTGACCATGCTACGAATATCGGTGAAAGCACTGTATATCTCGTAACAGGGGAGAGACCAGATTTGAACCAGTAGAGCTTTCAGGTATATAGCGGTTGTTTCTGACCCAGACTTGTCTTTGAGCAAAAGGCAAATTTGGTTAGGAAGCAGCCGTTTTTTTCTGAAAAAGGAGTCTTGTATGTTAAGATAGGAAGAGGAATGCGTAAAACGTAAGAACGTTACGAATGCATTGATGAACTTGCGAGGTGCTAAATGGATAAACTCATGCTTATAGATGGTAACAGTATCATTTACCGGGCGTTTTTTGCTATGCCACCGTTAACGAATTCGAGCGGACAGCAGACGAACGCGGTGTACGGATTTACGACGATGTTATTGCGGCTCTTGGAGGAGCACAAACCAACACATATGCTGGTTGCCTTCGATGCCGGTAAAATAACGTTTCGCCATAAGGGATACGAGGATTACAAAGGTGGACGGGAGAAAACCCCGCCAGAGCTGTCCCAGCAATTTCCGTTGCTGAAAGAGCTATTGACCGCTTTCGGCATTGCCCAGTTTGAATTGGATGGCTATGAGGCGGACGATATTATAGGGACCCTGTCCAAGACAGCGGACGAAGCCGGCTTCAATGTGCTGGTCGTGACCGGGGACAAGGATATGCTTCAATTGGCTTCAGACCATGTCACAGTCGGCTTGACTCGCAAAGGGGTTACTGAGGTGGAGACGTATGGACCTGATCAAATTCAGGAACGATATGGGCTGAAGCCGCTGCAAATTATTGACCTTAAGGGCCTGATGGGCGATACGTCGGATAATATTCCTGGTATTCCCGGCGTAGGTGAAAAAACAGCGCTCAAGCTGCTGCATCAATACGGTTCAGTCGAAGAAGTGCTGGCGCACACGAATGAGCTGAAGGGCAAAATGAAAGAACGCGTTGAGACACATGCTGACGATGCGCGAATGAGCAAAGATTTGGCGACCATTTATCGGGATGTAACGTTGGACAAGCAGCTGGAAGATGTGGCCTTCGGCGGGCTGCAAGCAGAAACAGCCGGGCCAGCTCTGGCGAAGCTGGAGTTCAAGTCCTTGCTGGAACGTTTATCTTTTTCAGGTGAGGTTGGCAGTACTGGGGTAGACGTAGAGGAAGCCGCGGCTGACGTAACAGTGCTGGATGAGCAGCGGATTAGCGAATTGGTAGAAGTGTTGGATCATGTGGATGTGCTGCATGTTGAGACGCATGGCGATAATCCGCATCATGCTGACATCGTAGGTCTGATATTTGCCGCAACGGGACAGCAGTTTTTTATGACACTGGATGTACTGCAAAGCGATACAGCTACACCTATTCGCGAATGGCTTGCTGACCCTGAACGCAAAAAACGCGGTCATGATCTGCATCGTACGGATTTGGCTTTACACTGGCATGGAATTGAGTTTGCAGGTGCCGAGTTTGATGTGCAATTGGCAGGGTACTTGCTGGACCCAACTGATGCAAACCAGACATTGAGCGGATTGGCAGCCAAATATGGCTTGTCTTCGATCCGTCCTGACGAAGAAGTGTTCGGCAAAGGAGCTAAATATAAAGTTCCTGACGTGGACGTGCTGTCTGATCATGTGGCGCGTAAGGCAGCGGTGATTGAAGCTTTGGTGCCTGTGCAGCAGGCTGAGCTGGAGAAAACGGAAATGCACAAGCTGTTTCATGAGCTGGAGATGCCGTTGTCCCGCATTTTGGCGGATATGGAGAAGCAGGGCATTTTGGTGAACGTAGAAGAACTGCGTGCTTTGGGTAAAGAATTTGAAGCCCAGATCGCAACGTTGGTGAACGAGATCTACAGCATTGCCGGAGTAGAGTTCAATCTGAATTCGCCTAAGCAGTTGGGTGAGATTTTGTTTGATAAACTGGGTTTACCTGTCATTAAAAAGACGAAAACGGGGTACTCGACCGATGCGGAGGTACTGGAAAAGCTGGCCCCCTATCATGATATTGTACAAAACATTTTGCAGTACCGTACCATTGCCAAACTCCAATCGACGTATGTTGAAGGTTTGCTTAAAGAAATTTCGGAGAAAACGGGTAAGGTGCATACGTATTTCCGGCAGACGGTTGCAGCAACTGGACGCTTGAGTAGTCAATTTCCGAATTTGCAAAACATTCCGATTCGTCTTGAAGAAGGTCGCAAAATCCGCAAAGTATTTGTTCCGTCCGAACCGGGCTGGTCTATTTTGGCGGCAGACTACTCACAGATCGAGCTGCGGGTGCTGGCTGATATTTCGGATGATGAACGTTTGAAGGAAGCCTTTGTCCACGATATGGACATTCACACCAAGACCGCATCCGATGTGTTCGGTGTAGCAGCGGAAGATGTGGACTCCAATATGCGGCGTTCTGCGAAGGCAGTCAACTTTGGGATTGTCTACGGGATCAGTGATTATGGTCTGTCACAAAATTTGAATATTACGCGGAAGGAAGCGGCTCGCTTTATCGACCAGTATTTTGATGTGTTCCAAGGCGTTCGCCGTTACATGGATGATATTGTGAAGGATGCGAAGCGGGACGGCTACGTAAAAACGCTGTTGGAACGCAGACGCTATTTGCCGGAGATTAACGCCAGCAATTTCAACCTGCGTTCATTCGCCGAGCGTACAGCGATGAATACGCCGATTCAAGGCACCGCAGCCGATATTATCAAGTTGGCGATGGTACAGATGGATAAAGCGCTACGTGAACGTAATCTTCGTAGCAGAATGCTGCTCCAAGTACATGATGAGCTTGTATTCGAGGTTCCGCCTGAGGAAATGGAAACGATGAAAGAGCTTGTCCCGGCTACCATGGAAGCTGCATTAAAGCTGGCTGTGCCGCTCAAAGCCGAAGTAAGCTATGGCAGCAATTGGTATGAGGCCAAATAAGATATTTCAATGAGTAGATAGTCCCAATTTGACGCTGCTTCCGTTATAATATAGGGTGAGGTGAAGACATCATGCCGGAATTACCGGAAGTAGAAACCATTAAACGAACGCTAAACGAGCTTATCGTTGATAAACATATAGATCATGTCACTGTGAATCTGCCGCGGATCATTCAACGGCCCGATGATATCCACGCTTTTGCCATGGAATTGGCTGATCACCGGATTACAGGGGTGGAGAGACGTGGAAAGTTTCTGCGGATTTTGCTGGACGGGCTGGTGCTGGTCTCCCATCTTCGAATGGAAGGGCGATATGGATTATATTCACAACATGATCCTGTGGAAAAGCATACCCATGTCATCTTTCATTTTAAGGATGGTACGGAGCTGCGTTATCAGGATGTGCGCCAGTTTGGCACGATGCACTTATTTCCAGCAGGACAGGATTTGCTGGAAAACCCGCTGAACAAACTTGGCCTGGAACCGATGGACGAGGCCTTTACACCAGAAATGCTGCGTGCCGCTGTTGGAACTCGTTCGACTTCGATCAAGGCAGCGCTGTTAAACCAGTCATATGTGGTGGGCATCGGGAATATCTATGTAGATGAATCGTTGTTTAAGGCGGGGATTCATCCAGCACAGCCAGCCAAAAGCCTAACGGATAGCCAATTTCATGTCTTGCATGAGGCGATTGTCTCCACGCTAGGTGCGTCCATTCAGGTTGGAGGCTCGTCCATTAAATCGTTCGTGAATGGACAGGGCAAAGCGGGCGACTTCCAGCATCAATTGCAAATCTATGGACGTAACGCGAAGCCTTGCATCAACTGTGGTACATTGATCGAAAAATCTGTTGTAGCCGGACGGGGCACACATCATTGTCCGGTCTGCCAGCCTCTGCGCTAAACAGGCGCAGTCACCCCAAGCCCATCCCTCTCATATATTGTTCCAAGTACCAATACTGCGGAGGATTTCGGTTGTTATAAGACCCTGCCTTCGCAATGGGAGGGAATTGGAGTGGCTAATCATTGGGGAGCCCTGCTGTTACTGGCATTTGCGCTAAGTTTGGACAGTTTCGGAGTCGGTGTTACATATGGTCTGCGCAAAATGAAAATTCCACTGTTGTCGATTGCTATCATCTCCGTATGTTCAGGTTTGGTGATCGGCATATCCATGCAATTGGGCGCATTACTATCTCGTGTCCTGTCTCCTGTATATACGACCGTTTTCGGTGCTGTCATCCTGATCTGTATTGGCTGTTACTCTTTGATTCAAGCTCTGCACCGCAAAGAGGATTTGCCAGAGGATTCAGTGGAGCCCTCTCGGGGTCTGCTTCTTACAAAACAGACTGATCCAGCGAGCAGATCTGTTCTTGGGGAGAAGGAGGGTATGGAGAATGCTGATACCGAGTCTTTCCCTAGCTCAAGAAAAGATCTGTCGGCAGAAGCTTCTGTGGAGCAGCAGGAACGAACAGTATTTTCTCTGGAGTTTCGCAAATGGGGGCTTGTTATTCGGATTCTTCGAAGCCCGTCTGCTGCGGATATGGACCGTTCCGGCAGTATATCTGCTACCGAAGCGGTTTGGCTGGGTATTGCATTATCGGTCGATGCGTTCGGAGCGGGACTCGGGGCAGCTATGCTTGGTTTTCAACCACTGTCTACTGCGCTGGCTATTACGTTATTCAGTGGAACATTTTTGATTGCAGGGATGAAGGCAGGTTTCTTTCTATCAGCATTTCGATTTATGAAGGCGCTGGGTGTATTGCCGGCATTATTACTGATTATGATGGGCATATTGAAGCTGTTATGAGGTGAAAGAGCATGAATATCGGATTAACCGGAGGTATTGCTACCGGAAAAAGCACCGTGTCGGCTCTTTTGGTCGCCAAAGGTGCGCTGCTGATCGACGCAGATGCCATTGCCCGGGAAGTGATGCTTCCGGGGCATCCGGTGTTGGCGGCGGTCATACAGCATTTTGGACAAGCTATAGTGAACAGTGACGGAACTCTGCATCGCAAAAAGCTGGGAGAGATTGTATTCGGAGACCCTGCCCAGCGGCAGGCACTTAACGATATTACACATCCTGCTATTCGTGAGGAAATGCGTATGCGCATGGAAGCATTCGAACGGGAACAGCCGAACAAGCTTGTTTTGGCAGATATTCCGTTACTGTACGAGTCGGGGCTTGAGAGCTTGTACGAGGAAATTATGGTTGTGTACGTACCACGTGATATTCAGCTCCAGCGTCTGGTGCTCAGAGACGGTCTGACGGAGGAGCAAGCTGGACTTCGGCTGTCCGCACAAATGGATATTGAGCAAAAGAAAAGCTTGGCCGATATCGTTATTGATAATAGCGGAACACAGACTGAGACGAAGCGACAAATTGATCAATTTTGGCAGCGGAAGGGACTTGCATGAATATTTTGCGAAAGAAAAGAGTCCTGCTCATTTTGTTTGTCGGGTTTGTCCTGATTCTATTCCTTAATTCAAATTGGATGTCTTGGTTCTATCCAATTCAATATAAGGATGAGATTCGGCAGTATTCACAGACGTATGAAGTAGACCCATTTTTGGTGGCGTCTATTATCCGTGTAGAAACCAATTTTAAAACCAGTAAGCAGTCACATAAGGGGGCGCTAGGGCTGATGCAGATTATGCCGAATACGGCAAATTGGATTATGGACAGCGCCCAGATTCAAAAGGTTCCGCTGGACAGTGTCAAGCACGAGCCTGGCACCAATATTGAGCTGGGAACCTGGTATTTGCATAACCTATCCATAAAGTTTCAGGATAATCCTGTAGCAATCGTAGCTGCTTACAATGCAGGGCCGGGTAAAGTTCAAGAGTGGCTGGATAAGGGAGTGTGGGATGGAAAAGAAGAGTCCATCAAGCAAATCCCTTTTGGTGAAACACGACATTATGTACAGCGGGTCATTTATTACTACAGGCAATACACGAAAATTTATAATGATTTTTAAATCCAAGTTAATGACATGATGAGCTTTTCGCTTTAAAATGAAAAAAGCGTTGGACAGGCTGTTTTTACCAGCCCATCCAGACACTTTTTCTTGTTATTTTTGCATTATTACCGCGATTATTGGTATTGACCTGCCAATTGTTGTTCGGCGATCGTTACGAGGCGTTTTGTGATGTAGCCCCCGATCGAACCGTTCTCATAGGAAGTCATATTACCTTGGTATCCATCTTGAGGAATGCTGATACCCAACTCTTGAGCGATTTCAAATTTCATTTGCTCCAGAGCGCCGGAGGATCTGCTGACTACCAGATTGTTGGAGTTGCCATTGTTTCCTTGTGCCATTGTTGTTCACCTCCTCGCGATATGGTAAACATATTATGATCTGTTTTGACAAAATTATTACTAAAAGTCTTCGGGAATTTATTGGAAAAAGAAAGTGGTGAGATTATGAAATGTCCGTATTGTGCCTACAATGGCACGAAAGTGCTGGATTCGCGACCTGCGAATGATAACAAGTCCATCCGTCGCCGCCGTGAATGTGAGCAGTGTGCCAGGCGTTTTACCACCTTTGAAATGGTGGAGGAAACCCCTCTCATGGTCATCAAAAAAGACGGCAGCCGTGAAGAGTTTAGTCGTGATAAAATGCTGCGCGGTCTCATTCGAGCCTGCGAGAAGCGTCCAGTATCCGTCGAGCAACTGGATATGATCGTATCCCAGGTGGAGAATGCTATCCGCAACACAGCAGCCACAGAAGTGGATAGCCAGCAGATTGGTGAGCTGGTCATGGAACAGCTCTACCCAGTGGATGAAGTCGCCTACGTACGTTTTGCGTCCGTCTATCGTCAGTTTAAAGACATCAATATGTTTATGAAGGAACTGAAAACACTGTTATCTAAAGATACAGCCAGCGACTGATCGCTGACTGTATCTTTTCTGGGCCATGAAGGGAGAAAATTATATTTTTTTATAAAAGTATTGACACAGGGTTAAATATTTTATATGATATAGAAGTCGCTTGAAACGTTGATAAAACTTGCTTATGATGGGGCCTTAGCTCAGCTGGGAGAGCGCATCGCTGGCAGCGATGAGGTCAGGGGTTCGATCCCCCTAGGCTCCACCAAACTTTTATTATGGACTCTTAGCTCAGTTGGTAGAGCAGTTGACTCTTAATCAATTGGTCCAGGGTTCGAGTCCCTGAGAGTCCATCCTTTTAGAAAAACGGCAGAGATGCCGTTTTTTTGTTGTTTATAGATCTATTCCCAGTCTAACCGAGAACAGTTATGAGTTGAATGAGCGCGTAACTGAATGCACAGAAAACAGATCCTAGCATATTCAAAAGAAGTTTGGAAAAAACATCATTGTTTAACGCTCACTTACATAATTGGCAAGGATTTCGAGATACTCGTCATTCACCAATTTTCTTGGGGCGAATACGGCTGTTAAAAAAGTTAGAGATTTTGAACGCGCGATTTTTTCATCCATCATGGAGTGGTCGGCTTCAGGTAAATGAATCACGGACAGTAGCTCTGCGGGGATTTTCTGGTGATAGACTCGCTCGGTATCCTTTACATCAACATTAATATCTTTTCCAGCCAGAACCAAGAGTACAGGAGAATGGAAGTGACTTAATTCTTCGGTGGAATCAGACAGAAAATTTTTGCGTATAAAGCTCCATCTTTCTTTGGAAATCATATCGTCAGGATCGGCTATGCTTAGATATTCTTCATAAGAAGCCTGTCTTTTCAGTAACTGTAGAATCTCTTGATCGTAGTTCAATGTCTTTTGAATTTCTTGCGGAGTAACTCCTTCTCGCTCCAGTTCTTTTCTGGTATTAAATTGTCCTTGGGAAATCCAGTTCACGGCAGGCGATACAAGGATGCTGAATGCAATATCATGCTCCTCTTTAACGATCTTCGGAATGACCCATCCTGCTTGACTGGCTCCCCATAGGCCGATTTTTTGCTTATCAATCATAGGTAAGCTTCTTGCCCAGTCTATTGCATATCGGATCTCCTGTGCGCGGTCCTCCATGCTTTGGGCGAGCCAATTGCCAGGAGCGCTGTTAATACCGGGCTTATTCAGTGACAAGGAGGCATAACCCTTGGAAGCGAACTTTTCCCACAGTGGTTTGTATCCATCATCATAGGTGTCATTAATAGGACCATCCCCATGGACAAAAATAACCAATCCAATTTTTCCCGAGTAGTTTTTAGGCAAAGTTAATGTACCTGTTAACAGCCCTTTAGGTGTCGTGATTTGTATTTTTTCTTCTGTCATCTTGTAGGAATTTTGATATAGAACAATGAGTACCAAGGCAACAGCCAGAGCTGCCGCAATACCAAAAGTAAGCTTGAGTGTTTTTTTCAATGATGCTCTCTCCTCGAATGCAGGTTCTCTTGCCAACTCATCAGATGCCATACAGGCTCCTTGAACCAAAAATGCCGTAACCCATTATATTTGGATTGTTTTACTTCAAACGCCAGTTGGTGATACAAACGGATAGCCCCTTGGTTCTTATGCGCTACGTGAAGCGTCAATGCATGAAAACCAGATTCAACCGAAAATTGCTGTGCGAAAGCTACAAGATGGCGTCCTATTCCCTGATTACGATGACTTGAACGAATCGCCAAATGATCAATGTAACACTCATTTGCAGCAGGGGTATACTCTAGCGCATGCATACCTGCCAAAAATTTAAATACATTGAAACAACCAAACTGCTTTAGGAGCGGAGTCAAAGAAATGGGGTTTGTTTCAGGAAGTGAAGAGTAGGAGGGTTTCCATTTAAGGGAAAGAACACCGATAACTTCTTCGTTTTCTTTGGCTACAAATTGTTTCATAGATGTAGAATAAGGATTTTGAACCCAAACCTGCATTAACAACTGCTGTGTAGCTTGATCCTCTAGTGTAACAAGAGATTGGAATTTTGCTTTAAACGATTCGACTAAAAGACTGCAAACAGCTTCATGGTCTTGTTTCTGGTATGCAACAATGTCAAAAGATTTTGCACTCATGTAACACCTCCAAGATTTATTCTACTTTGACTTGAATTTCATATTGTAGCTTGTTGTTGTCGAACATCGAAAGATAAGATTTTTCTACTAGAATGATCTTGCTTTGGCAGTTATATTGGTGATGAGCTACATATCGTTCCATTTGTTTGATCTCATAATCAATCTCAGGTTCTTCAATGACGGAAAGATGCTTATAAAGATAGTTGCCTTCTTCCAGAATATAGTCAGCCACATCCGCCGTTTCATAACACAGCTTCAACTGTCCAGCATCAGGCAAGTAATGCATGTCATTTTCAAATAATCGAGGTGGGGCAGGGCGGTGTTCAAATAGGTTTCCGGCAGTGAACTCTTGACCATTCTCTAATGCAAACCATAGCTTTAAATGACGGGGACCTAATCGTTTGACTTGATACTCATCGCCCTGCTGGGTCCGATTATTATATTCTTCTAACACTTTGTGAATAAACTGTTCATGCATCTTTAAGTTAGCTATTTCAGCTTGTACTTTTTGCAACGAATGCTCTAAAAGCTGGTTATAATCATCGGCAGCATAGGAAGTCATACATTCTTGAATCTGACCGACAGGGACATTTAATTTACGTAGTAATAAAATATGCGATAGCTGATAAATCTCATGAAGCCCGTACATCCGATATTGATTTTCTTCAGTATGTGATGGATAGAGGATTCCCTTTTCTTCAAAATATCGCAGTTGATGTACAGATACATTCATAAGCTGAGCAAGCTGGCTGATCGTAATGTGTTCTTTCAATGAGAGGACTCCTTACTGATATTTGAATAACTCCACTATAAACCTTAGGTCAGACCTAGGGTCAATAGAAAATATCAAACAAATCTTGGATAGGCGTAGGTGTCGAGCATTTGATGCCCACACCAAGGGGGAGACTGGAGAGTTTACCTGTCGGTAATAACCCGTTATAATCATAAGATTAGTGAGCATAAACAAGATGCTCAGGATGAAGGTTAGAATGGGGAAATCATGTTGAAAACTTTTAAAAAGGTATACATTGAGATAACGAGCATTTGCAATCTCGCATGCAGCTTTTGTCCTCAAACACAGCGTGTCAAAAAATTTATTGATCCGGAAGTTTTTCGAAATGTGCTTGATCAGGTCAAACCACATACAGATTATATCTATTTGCATGTAAAAGGAGAGCCGTTGCTCCATCCGAAAATTGATCTTTTACTGGAAAGTGCTCATGAGAAAGGCTTAAAGGTCAATATTACCACTAATGGTACCTTGCTGCCGAAGACCGAACATAAGCTGCTTGGGCAACCAGCGCTGCGTCAGATGAACTTCTCTCTCCATAGTTTTGACGGACATGAAGGCTCCGTGGATCGAGAAGGATATTTGGGTAATATCTTCACGTTTGTAAGAGAAGCGGTGAAACACAATGTCATTATTTCGTTCCGTCTCTGGAACTTGACTGAAGATAATTTGACTAATGTGCAGCGTCAGCGCAACCGGGAAACACTTGAACGACTGGAGCAAGAGTTTGGACTGGACTATCGGATTGAGGAAAAGGTGATACCGGGTAGTGGGGTCAAAATTGCACCAAACGTTTATTTGAATCAGGACCACGAATTTGAATGGCCGAGCCTCAGTGCCCCGGAAGATGACGGAAAAGGCTTTTGCCATGCACTCCGTAGCCAAGCAGCGATATTGGTGGATGGAACGGTGGTCCCTTGCTGTCTGGATGGAGAAGGTGTCATTAATTTAGGTAACGTGCATGAGCAATCTTTTTCCGACATTGTGGAAGGGGAGCGTGCAAATCGTCTGTACTTCGGGTTCTCCAAAAGAGAAGCGGTAGAAGAGTTATGCCGAAAATGCGGGTACCGCAAACGATTTGGAACATAGTCATACAGGTAGAGCTTTAATCGACAGTAGAATGAATCGCAAGAAAGATAGCCCTTTTGCAGGGCTTTTTTACTTATATTTTGATATATACATAATTAATGGTTTTAAACTGTTCAGAGGAAGTTGGATATATTCGATTGCTTGTGAGAATGATTATCAATTATAATAAATTTAATTCTGATAGGACGGAATAAGAATTGAAGGAACGGTTTGGATGGGGGCTGAGCGGTAGTAATGAAGTTGAACGATCACATTTTGCTGTGGAATCATGTTTTTATACAGGTGATGGATGTTCGTCATAGGAAGATCGAAAAAGGAGAGGAGCTTCGAGCCTATCGACTTCCTGCCAGTGCGTTCTTATATGCCGTGCGTGGAAGCGCACGGGTACGGTTGGATACAGTATTCACAGGATAGAGCGTTTCCATGTACTGCATGGCGGAAAAGGAATGTGCCTGAGTATCCTAGCGGAGGATGTGCTTGAATATTACATCATTTTGTACAGGGCGACGTTGGCCCTGCCTGATCGCAAAGAGATAGCACAATTGCTGGAAAAGGGAAATCCCTTTCAGAATCAGTATGCTTTCGCACCACATTACCCGCTGTCCCTGTACGAGAAAGTGAAGCTGTTGGAGCAAGAATGGCGTGGAGCTTCTGGACTTGGCAAACTGCATGTTAAAGCCTTGTTTCATCAATTTGTATACGAGTTGTTGCAGCAGTTGTATTGGCAGGGCATCGAACCTCTTAAGCCCGACCTTGTATCGCAGGCTCATGCACGGAAGAGTTAAAATAACGGCCATGATGATTATGCTGTGTTTATCATTGATGCTGGGAGCTTGCTCGGCTCCGACGAATACAAATGGAAGTTCGCAAACGAAGGCTAATCATACAGCGACAACATCCAACAGCGATGGACAAGCGGCAGTGCAAGCACTGGATAAATTCCGTAGAATCAGTGAAATCTTTGGCAAGCAGAAAGAAGCCGAGCAGTGGATTACTGAATACGAGAAGAAAGCTGCAGAGGCCAGAATGAAAATTCAAGGTATCGTTAAGGACGGAGAGACGGTTTCAATTGTACAAGTCGCCAATAAATCGATATATGTTTTGGCAGCGAAAGGCGGCAATTACGGAAGTCCGACCATTTATCAGATGCTAAAGCTGCCACCTACCAAGAAGGCATTGAATATGAAAGAAGGATTTGAAAATATTTCACTTGAGGTTTTACCCGAGTATATGGGAGATCACATCTTTGTATACGGTTCAGAAGATGAAGGGGCTAATCAGATTCTGCATAGTGAGCTATGGAAAGGCCTTCAGCTGGATACCATAGTTAATCTCTTATTAGCCCACAAAAAATAAAAGGATGTACAAGTAACATCTCCTATCTAAACAAGGGGAAGCTTTTAGAATTTCAAGCTGTGATAGTCATATAGACAAAATCCGCTTAACACAAAGATTCCTAAGTGTTTGGCGGATTTTATCATGTCTATATTTCTTCTTCTCTGTATGTTTTGGTGTATCTTTGAAATTCAGATTTTTGATTATCGTAATAATCAGCTCTCGTCCAAAAAATAATTTGAGAGAATGAGTCGGAATGTTCCAAATAAGTGATTAGATATACAATTTTTACTTTATCACTCTCTACCCATACTTCGTATTGCAAGCCTTGATTCCCGTTTATATTGACCTTTACTGGTCCTGTCGAAATAATCCCTTTTCCAGACCTTTTGAGTACTAATTGAGCTGAAAACTCAGCGTAATCTTTTAATGTGATCATTGAGGATTTCTCATACGGCAGTTCAGATTTCCAATCCTTGATGATCGTCATGTATGCATCGTTTTTTTCATACCAAGCTTGAATTAGCGCATCTGGATTAAGAATTAAACCAGTCTTCCATATATAAGGGAGACGAATTTGTTGCGTGGCATCTTCACTTTTAAATGTTTTCAAAATAGTTGTTGAGCGAAGGTCTGGCTTAACTTGTGAGTCGCTTAAGACTTTCAAGGAGCTGGCTATAGTTGCAAATTCGTGATGTTGTTCTACTGCAGAGCCTCCCCTTGAATAGATTAATACTTGAAGATAGTGCTGCTTACTCTCTAACATGGCACTGAAGTAATAGACCTGTTGGCCATTGTATTTCCCGCTATAATCGGCTGTTCTGGCGGTTGTGGAATCAATCTGGATTGGGGTAGTATCCACAGCCTTAAAGTTTTCTAGGCCCAATGCGGAGATTTCTTCACGTTGCTGTACGAATTCGTCGAGCGTCATATTATTTGCAAAAGCTGACTTGGGGACACGGAAAACCAGACCTACATTCTTTTTTTCTTTGTCACAAACACTAAGCACCGAATCCAGTTGTCCCTGTTTAAATTTACGCCAGCCAGCGGGAATGGTAAGAGCCACAAGATCCTTATCCGAGGTAACGGTATGAGGCAGCGACTCTGTGACGGGTAGAACAGGCTGACTTTCTTTGTCTACAACTGTTGTACTATGAGTCGCATTGTCTACATCAGAATTTGTTTGGACTGCAGTTGCAGCATTTTTTGAGGTGCAGCTGGTAAGCATGAGCACTGCGATCAGTGCAATAACATAAAATCGGAAATGCGCAAAATTGAATTTCATGGAAATAACTCCCTCTGTTTCATATTTACAAAGGAAATTTTACCCTTTTATAAAATTATAAAAAAGAGGCGTTTGTCCTGTTTTACGTAGCTCAGTCGCTTATGGTAGTCGTTACTGAACATTGTTGACAGAGGTTGAGGAGGCACTAGAGTTGAAATTAATAACTTCAACGACTACTGTCGCGCCAACAATCAGGCCTGTATTTATAATTAGGTTTGTAGCAGAAAGCGTTGTTAAGCCGCCTCGCTGCAACGTCCCATTTACAAATACATTGTAGTATCCGCTACTGGTCGGAACAACAAGACTGTTTGTCGCGACTGAAGTACCACTATCATTCATGAAATATTGTGCTGGGATAGTGGTCACTCCACCAAATATATTACCAAGCACGACAATAGCTGTGTAACGATTAACCACTGGAGTGACATTGATACTTGTTGTGATAGCAATGTTTCCAGATACGATACTGTCTGCTTCCAGATAGATTTGAATAATAGACATAGGAATTCCTCATTCCTAATACTCCAGATAAATATCATAGTTTATGTGAATATTCTAGATATGGATTGGATGGGGAGGAGTCTTCTAATTATTTCTCTTTGTTCAAGCTTCTTTGGGCCCGGGTTACTATTCGCTTCGTTTCTTTAGTATCCGAAGCCATCAGCCATGCATTACAAACTTGAAGAACTCATTCCGGGCTGGTTTTGCTGGCATCATTCAACCAATTGCCAACGGAGTCCTGGACATATTTGACCGGATCGGACTGAACAGCCTCCAAGAGCGGAAGAGCCAACTCGGGATGTTCTTTTAGTTCAGGGATGTGCTTGGCCCAAACGCCTTGTGGTCGGGTTAATTCAATGGCAAAACGACGTATGTTAGCATCCTCATCTCGCACCCAACTGTCTAACAGGGCAAGCCCTTCAAGCAGTTGCAAGGATATGGATTCTCTCACGGCCATCCAGGCTATTTCACGTACTCCGAAATGGGAATCCGCTGCAAAGGGGCGAATGCCAGCCAATTTTTCCTCTACACTTAAACAGGGATCAACCCCGATGATGTAGGCAGCCCAGCAGCGAATGCTGTCTGAAAGATGCGAGGCCATCGCATCAAAGATGCGAATACGTTCTTCTATCGCTTGTTGCTCAAACACATGAAGCCACGCTCGCGCGATTGCGGGTATCATTTTCATGATCTTCTTTTCCTTCAGCTCATTCAATTCGGTCAGGAAGACATCGGATGATTGCTGCAAGCCAAATTCATCAAGAGTATTTTGTAATAGTACAACATGATCGACAGCCAGCCATTCGGTGAGATTCACCGTCTGAAGCCGCCCTTGCTGTAGCAGCTGAAGCACATCACTAGGAATATCTGACCCTTTGCGAGCACCTTTTCGTTGTAACATTTCATCCACTCCATATCGTAAATTGTCTGATAGGTATACGATACTTTTTTGGGTTGGAGTATAGATGTAATGTAGTTTACAACTTCACTAACTTTTCGCGATGGATGTAAATCGTCTTAAAGCCGGTTTTAATGACCTTTTCTTTGACAAGCTCCTGAAGAGCAGCTGTTACAGCCTCACGGGTGGCCCCGACCAGATTCGCAATTTCTTGATGAGAGAGAGGGAAATTGATTTTGCAATACTCATCACGGCTTTGGAGGGCGAACTGATCGGACAATTTCAGAAGAATATACAAAATTTTATCCTGTAAATTTCCCAAAGCTAAATGCTGGGCCAGACTGCTCATTCCTGAAATTCGGTCACTTAACACCTTGATCATGTTCATCATGAACCTGGGATGTTCTATTAAAAAATGCTCGAATCGGTCTTTGTCCATACGGCAGATATCGCATTCTTCTATCGTTTCTATATACATCTCCCTTGTTCCTAGTGAAATCATATCCATTTCACCAAATACATTTCCCTCGCGGAGGATATCCAAAGTAAATTGCTTCCCGTCAGCATTTAGCTTATATAGACGTACTTTGCCCTTTTTCACAAAATAAAGTCCCTCGGAAAAGGTCTCTGGAGTTTGTATAAAGTTTCTTTTCGGTATAGTCGTAATGGAGGTCATTTGATCCATTTCAATTAAATCTTCTAATGAGAGACTATGAAGCAAATTAAATTGGGACAAATATTGAATGCTATTCATATGTTCTCCTTTTCGGTTGCACAGGGTATACAGAATCATAATACAATTATAGCTTCTATAAGGTATTTTGACCTCTATTACTCACTTGTTTGCGATAGAGTGAATAATGAATTTTGGGGAATCTGTTGGATTTATATAAAAGAGAGGTTGGTATAAAATAGATATACATGATTAATAGTAGATACATAAAGAGTGAGGTAATAACCATGATTAAATTAAAAGATGTAGGCAATTTCAAGGTTCTTCCTGAGATAGCGATGCATATCGTTCAAGGCAATATATCTGCTTTACGCCAGGCGCTGACCGAAGGCTGGGATATAGAACAAGGGATCGTACTCAGCAAATATACGACATTAAGTCCACTGGATATTACACTCATCACTGGGCAAATGGAAGTCTTGAAGCTACTGGTCGATGAGGGGGTTCAACTTAATGTAAAGGATAATCCCGCATTCCTGACGGCTGTTCGCTATGGTACCGAAGAGGTTGTCCGTTATGTGGTCGCCCATGGCGCCAAGCTGGACGGTAAAAATCATGTCAAATCTGGTGCTTATGAGCAAGCCTACTACGGTAACAAAAGTAATATGCTGCTTATCCATGAGCTGGGCCTCGATATGAAGCAGCATGCTGGAGCAACACTCCGCAACGCAGTTAGTGAGCATGACTTGAAAACAGTAGCTTTACTATTGGAACATGGCGTAGATATTAATTTCAATGCCCCTAATATGGTATATCCATATAAAGCCACGCCTTTGACAGTGGCGGCGCGCAACAACGATTTTTCGATGGTGAAGTATTTGGTTCAGCTAGGCGCTGATGTGACGCTGGCAGAAAAAGATGGAGAACGGGCATATACAATTGCACTAAGTAATAAAAACGTAGAAATGGCTGAGTATTTAAAGTCTGTAGAGCCTCCGGCATTTCATAATCTGGAAAATAAACGACATGCTTTGAAAAGCTACAAGCTTCCGAAGGATTTAATAGCCTTTCTGACAGGGAATCAACTCCGTGTGAACCTGCCAGAAAATGATCTTGATATTCAATTTGTTGAGTTCTTTTCAATTATCGATACGGTTGAGATGAAGGTAGGTCGGCAAAAGCTGTTGCGTCTGTCTCTAAACGTAGATAATTACTCGGATATTATATTGGTGTGGAATCCAAAGCAGAAGTGCCTGGGTTATTATGACGAGGAGCATCAGGAATATGCGGATGTGTGCAGCTTTGCTGAGTTTCTTGCACAGCCGGAAGATTATCTGGAGAAGATTATTGAGGGTGAATATGTATCATAACAAGGTGAGCCATGAATGCGGTATGCACGCAGTCATGGCTCTTGTTATTTTAAAATACAGCACTAGTGTACACAGGTGCCTAATGCTCATCAGGAATGGTTACGTATGAGCTTAATGAGGTTTCAGGGAAATTGGGACGAATTGTGCGCATAATGGTAAAATAGTACTGATGGAAGCTTTAGAACGTTTTTGAACGTTTACTGCTGAATTCCTATGTAAGAAGAATGAATTTACATAAAAGTAGATGAATTTTCTTTAAAATGTAAACGCAATCATGTCGATTAGAGCGGGAATTCACCATTTTGTAAAAAAATGAAGTTGGAATGAATTTTTTTGAATCTTTTTGGAGAAAAATGATTGTTTTTTATCAGGTTTGTGGTACGATATAAACAGTTGGGGGAATGAAGATGCTGACGGAGGAAAGATACAAGTTAATAATACAGCGCTTACAAGAACGTGGTGTTGTAAAGTTGCAGGAATTGGCTGATCTGTTGGGAGCTTCTGAATCAACAATTCGGCGCGATTTGATAGATCTTGAGGGCCGTCAGTTGCTAAAACGGATTCATGGTGGGGCAACCTTACTGAATCAGAAAAGTCAGGAACCTGGCATGGAAGAAAAAACATTCAAAAACGTTCAACAAAAAAACGCAGTCGCCCGCATGGCAGCCAAAGAAATTTTGGATGGCGAATGTATTTATCTGGATGCGGGAACAACAACGATGGCGATGATTCCTTACATTGAAGCTAAAGACGTGACGGTCGTGACGAATGGTCTATCCCACGTAGAAGCACTGGTAAGTAAAAGAATCAGAAGCTATCTACTGGGAGGGATGATGAAAATTCATACCAAAGCCGTAATTGGCAGTATTGCCCTACAAAATTTGGACAATTTTCGATTCGACAAGTGCTTTCTAGGAACGAACGGGGTGGATATGGAAATGGGGTATACAACTCCTGATCCTGAAGAGGCGCTAATCAAGCGGCGAGCCCATCAGTTGTCAGGCAAAACGTATGTGTTGGCCGATTCCAGCAAAATTGGAGAAGTAACCTTCGCCAAACTGTTCGAGCTCAAGGAAGCTATACTTATTACCGAATCGATGCCAGAACGCTCACGCCGATCCATCGCTCAGAAAACTAAGATAATCGAGGGATAACAATGATATATACAGTAACGCTGAACCCTTCCATTGATTATATCGTGGAAGTTGACGATTTGAAGCTTGGTGATTTGAACCGGATGAAACGTGATTTGAAATTGCCAGGTGGTAAAGGAATTAATGTATCACGTGTACTAAACCAGCTGGGAGCAGATAGCACGGCGATCGGCTTTCTAGGAGGATTCACAGGCAGGTTTATCGACGATACATTGCGGGAAGAATCCATTAAAACTGATTTTGTAATGATCGAAGATGACACACGGATTAACATTAAACTCAAGCATGGCGATGAAACGGAAATTAACGGTTTGGGACCTGTGATTCGTGAGCAAGAGGCCGATGCGTTGGTGCAAAAGCTGGCCGCACTCCAGAAAAATGACATTGTCGTCTTGTCGGGAAGTATCCCGCCGTCACTTGGAGGAGACTTCTATGATCGGCTGATTAGCGTATGCCAGCAAACTGGGGCTGAATTCGTCATCGACACCACAGGTGAGGCGCTGATGAAGGCACTGGTTCATAAACCGCTGCTCATCAAGCCAAATCACCACGAGTTGGCTGAGTTGTTTGGCGTAACTATTCACTCAAAGGAGGAGATCGTCACTTACGGTCGTAAGCTGCTGGAAGCAGGTGCAAAAAATGTACTGATTTCCATGGCAGGAGAAGGGGCTTTGTTCATTACGGCAGATGAAGTGTATCACGCAAATGTACCAGCAGGAACGGTTAAAAATTCTGTAGGCGCAGGTGATTCAATGATTGCTGGATTCGTGGGTACGCTGGCTCTTCATGGCGATCCGATCGAAGCATTCCGTGCAGGAGTGGCATCCGGAAGCGCAACTGCGTTTTCCGATGATCTGGCTACTAGAGAGAAAATTGAACAATTACGGCCGCAAGTCACGATTTCAAAACGGTAATCCGGCTGCATCATGAGCTTATTATGCGTGTATCGACACGCTGACCGAACTTAGGAGAGTGTGAAAAATGAGAATAACAGACCTGATGATTAAAGAAACGATGATCATGGACCTGCAGGCGACGACAAAGGACGAGGCGATTGAGGAGCTCATCGCTAGTCTCGAAGCAAGTGGACGTATTAATGACCGTGCCTTGTTTAAAGAAATGATTTACAAACGTGAAGCAGAGTCCAGCACTGGAATCGGCGGCGGCATTGCGATGCCGCATGCCAAGACCAAAGCTGTGAATGAAGCGACTGTCGTTTTCGCCAAAAGCAGTAAAGGCGTAGAATTCGAATCGTTGGACGGTGAGCCGGCAAAAGTGTTCTTTATGATTGCGGCTCCAGAGGGGGCAGCAAATACGCATCTTCGCACACTGGCAGCCCTTTCCCGGCTCTTAATTGATACCGATTTTATCGGGAACCTTATGAAAACGCAAACACCGGATGAAGTATCTGTGTTGTTTGATACCAAGCAGGCGGAAGAAGAAGCTGCCAAAAAAGCAAAAGAGGCTAAGAAAGAGGCAGCCAAAGCGCAGCAAACGCCAGACGTTATCGTTGGCAATCCGAATTCTGACGAGTTTGTGGTTGCAGTGACCGCTTGTCCTACAGGCATTGCACACACGTTTATGGCTGAAGATGCTCTTATTAAGAAAGCGAAAGAAATGGGTGTAAATATCCGTGTAGAGACGAATGGCTCGGAAGGCGCACAAAACGTACTGACAGCGGATGAAATTCGTCGTGCCAAAGGAGTAATCGTCGCAGCTGACAAGAAGGTTGAAATGGCCAGATTTGACGGTAAACCTGTATTACAAAGACCGGTAAGTGACGGTATTCGTAAATCTGAGGAACTGATCCGCAAAGCGCTGAACGGCGATGCGCCAATTTATCGTAGTGAAGGTAAAGGCAGCGCTGAAGAGTCGAAAGCGGAGAAGAGCAGCGTAGGCAGCAAAATCTACAAGGATTTAATGAACGGTATTTCTCATATGCTACCATTCGTTGTAGGCGGGGGGATCTTGCTAGCCATTTCCTTCTTGATTGAACAGGTAGCGGGAGAAGATAATGTATTCTTCCAACTGTTACAAACGATTGGCGGCGGAACAGGTGCGTTCCACTTCCTGATTCCGATACTGGCCGGATTTATCGCGATGAGTATTGGAGACCGCCCGGCACTGATGCCAGGTATGGTTGGGGGTCTGATGGCTGTAAACTCCAATGCAGGTTTCCTTGGCGGTCTGGCAGCAGGTTTTCTGGCTGGTTATGTGGTGATCTTCCTGCGTAAAGCTTTTGCAGGTCTACCAAAAACGCTGGATGGTTTAAAACCAATCTTGTTATACCCGGTATTCGGACTCCTAATTACAGGCGCGATTATGTTCTACCTGTTTGATCCAATTTTCGGTGGTATTAATACGTGGCTTGTCAACGTTCTGAACAATTTAGGAACAGGTAATGCAGTTATTTTGGGTCTGATCCTGGGCGGAATGATGTCGATTGACATGGGTGGACCTTTCAACAAGGCAGCTTACGCATTTTCGATCGGTGTCTTTACTTCCAGTGGTAACACGAACGGAGCTATGATGGCGGCTGTTATGGCGGGCGGCATGGTACCTCCGCTGGCAATCGCATTAGCTTCGACGTTCTTCAAAAATAAGTTTACTGAGCAAGAGCGCAAGTCTGGCTTGACGAACTATGTACTTGGATTGTCCTTCATTACGGAAGGAGCCATTCCATTCGCAGCTGCTGATCCTCTGCGTGTCTTAACCTCTTGTATTGTAGGTTCAGCGATTGCTGGTGGTCTGACGCAGTTCTGGCAAATCAATCTTCCAGCTCCACATGGCGGAATTTTTGTAGCAGCTCTTGCCAATCATGCTTTGCTGTTCTTGCTTGCAGTGGTGATTGGTTCCGTAATTTCCGCGCTCATTCTGGGACTGTGGAAAAAACCGCTTGAAGCGAAATAACAGGTATGACAACAAGAGTATAAAAATAAAGAGAGGGCCACATTTTCTTAGGCCTTCAAAATAGTAAAGCCGCTAAACACCAGGTTTCTGAGTGTTTAGCGGCTTTTTCTTTATGCAAAGATGATATAACTTATTAGTAGTCTTGCATAGATGCTATAGCCTGCAAAGCTCCTTAACCAGCTGTATAAATAGCTTTCGGGCCGAAGACATATACTGCTGGTGATGGTTGTTTTGTAATAGTCCAACGGCAATATTAGGGTCTGTTAACTGGAGGGGGACGGTGACCAGTTCCTCCGGCAAAGGCATTGACGATAGAACCACTCCAACTGAAGGAATCGTTTTTACGAACGTGGGGATCGACGAGATTTGACTGACAGTATAAAAAAACGGCATCGACGGGAAGTGTGAAAGCTCTTTCTCCAGTCGTATATGGTACAAGCAGTTCTTACCTCCAACGATAAGCGGATACGCGTACAGATCTTCGAGCTGAAGCTCACTTTTTGCCGCGAAGGGATGATTACGGGACACAATAAAGGCGATGTGTTCGTGATATATGGATTCAAAGTGTAAGGAAGGAATGGAGTGAGGTTCCCCAGAGATAGCAAAATCCAGCTTACCATCCACCAAAGCATGTGCGAGTGCATCCGTGTTTCCAACTGTAAAATGACACGTAATATTCGGTTTATGCTCTCGAAACTGCTGCAGAGCCAAGGGGAGTAAGGTAGCCGCTACCGTTTCAAACACACCGATATGGAGCGTGCCGATCTCCTCCTTTTTCAGCGACTTCGCCTGGTCCATTACAAAATTCCAATGCTGAATAAGTCCGTCTATCTCCTCGGCATATAGTTTGCCCGGGGACGTTAACTCCGCATCCCAACCCCTTTTAAAAAGTTGAAATCCCAGCTCTTTTTCAAGCCTCTGGATTTGGTTCGTGACTGTAGACTGAGCGTAGTTTAATTTGACAGCAGCTTTTGAAAACGTTCCTTCTTCGATTATGGTACGAAATGTAGTTAATTCTTTCAGATCCACGCTTGCTCATCTCCATCGATGAAATTGAATATATTTATGATTATTTTCAATTATACAGATGAAGGGTAGAGGAGTACAATCATCTTATCCCAACGGATAGGAGAGATGAACATGCCATTTGTACGAGTTGGCTACATGGAGCAACAATACACAGAGCAAGAGCTGCCTGACATTAGCCGCTGTATCATGAATGCTTTGATCGAACATTTTCAGGTCCCGCCCAAGGATTACTTTCAGGTTTTTCATGCTCATAAGCAAAGCGAGTTTTATTATAGTCCCGATTATTTGAATGTATCCAGAACAGACAAGCTGCTGTACATCCAAATTACGATGGGATCGGGTAGAACTACGGAACAAAAAAAGGATTTTTACCAAAGATTAGCCGAACTCATCTCTATTGAATGTAAAGTCCGACCGGAGGATGTTTTTGTGACACTGGTAGAGACTGAATTAGAGGATTGGTCCTTTGGCAATGGACTTGCCCAGATGATTGTATGAAGCATAAATTAATCAAATCGAGTGTTCGGGAAACGATAGGTGATTTTGCACCCGCTTTTGTAACCTATACGGAGGATGTTCTTTTTGGAGATGTATGGAGAAGAAGTGAGTTGTCTCTTAGGGAACGGAGTTTTATTACAGTTGCCGCTCTGGTGGCGGGTGAGCATGTGAATCAACTTCCTTATCATCTGAACCTGGCCAAGGAAAACGGGATTTCGGAGGAAGAACTGGTTGAAGTCATTACACAGCTTGCCTTTTATGTAGGATGGCCCCGGGCAGCCTCAGCCATTCAGGTTGCCAAAGAGGTGTTTTGCAAAGAGCAAGAAAGTTAAGCATGAACCTAAAAAACTGCTAAGCACAAAGGATTCCGAGTGTTTGGCGGTTTTTTGGCATGATTGTATTGTTATTCTGCATTGAAAGCGGTATAGTAAGAGTAATTGAATGAGGGGTGAAGTGCCCTTCGGGATTGTTACTGGTGAGCAGGCGATACCCAAATAATGACTAATTGATTTAGTCGTTATTTGGTTTTTTTTTGTTATTACAAACTTTGTCATTACATCAATGAGGTGAGCAGATAAATGATCATCCGGCAAATTTTTAACAACAATGTTATCCGAGTCGAAAATCAGGTGGGTCATGAATTTGTTGTCATAGGGAATGGTCTAGGCTTTAAAAAGAAAAATGGCCAGAGGGTCGATGAAGACAAAATAGAAAAAACCTTTGTATTAAAGTCCGATAAAATTCCACAAAAATTAATAGATCTTATTGGGGAAACATCTGTAGAGTATTTAAAGGTGGCGGATGAAATTGTAGGCAGCGCAAAAAAGGAAATGGGAGATATTTTTAGTGACAATATCTATATTTCTCTGATTGACCATATTCAATTTGCCATCTCTCGATACAGAAAATCCGTAGGACTTAAAAATTCACTGTTATGGCAAATTAAAAAATTTTACAAAAAAGAATTTATGATCGGAATGAACGCATTGGACATCATCCATGCTCAATTTGGCATCCAAATGGATGAGCATGAAGCAAGCTTTATTGCTATGCATTTTGTAAATGCAAGACAAGACGGTCAGGGAATGAAACAAACGGTTGAGATTACCGAGATTATTGATGACATTTTCAACATTGTAACCGATTACTACGAGATTACACTGGATGAAACTTCGTTCAATTATTCCCGTTTTATTACTCATTTGCAGTACTTTGCCCAACGATTGCTGAGCAATGAACAAGAACAACTAGCTTCAGGGGATAATTTCTTGTATGACCAAGTCAAAGATAAATACGAGAAGGCTTTTCAATGCACCCAATTAATCAATCAATATTTAGAGTTAAAGCATGAAAGTGCTATGTCGATTGATGAAAAAGTGTATTTGACGATTCATATACAGCGTGTAACCTCCAGAAATGATATAGCTAGTTCTTAGAAAAAAAGCTTGCAAACGATTTCTAAGTGATTTATAGTAGGCTCACAACTTAAATATAAGGATTGTTACTGGTTAAGCAGGCGATACCTAAATGAATGGCAGTGATCATTTTCTTTGATCATACAGGCCTTTCGTTTAGGTATTTTTTTGTTTCCATGCAATCTGCCCAAGAGGAGAATGAACATGGATCATAAGAAAATGGGCGAAGACATCGTACGTCTCGTTGGAGGAGAAGAAAATATCAATGGACTTGTCCATTGTGCTACACGACTCCGATTTGACCTGAAGGATTCACGAAAAGCCGAAAGAGAAGCGCTTGAGAAGCATGAGGGAATCATTACCGTTGTTGAAAGCGGAGGACAATTCCAAGTTGTTATTGGCAGCCATGTTGCCTATGTATATGCAGAGATCATGAAAAACAGGGATTTTGGATCGAATTCCCCTGCAGCCAGTGAATCCAGTGGGAAAAAAACATCGGTCATATCCACAATCTTTGAAGTCATTTCCGGTAGTTTCTCCCCATTGATTCCAGCGATGGCGGGCTCGGGAATGATAAAAGCACTCCTGACGGTTTTGACCTTGCTAGGATGGATGTCTGCAACAAGTGATACTTATATGATCCTGTCTGCTGCAGGGAATGCTGTGTTTTACTTCTTGCCGATTTTACTAGGGATTACGCTTGGTATAAAGCTGAAGGCGAATCCTTATGTAGCTGGTGTGATCGGTGCGGCTCTCATGGAACCCAACTTTACGGGGCTGATGGACAAAGGCTCTGATGTATCGTTTTTAGGAATACCGGTGGTCATGATGAACTACTCCGCCAGTGTTTTCCCGATTTTTATATCCATTAGCATCTATGCGTTGGTAGATAAGTTTTTGAAGAAGATCATTCTTAAGGATTTACAGCTATTTTTAGTTCCGATGCTGGCTTTAATGATTATGGTTCCGCTATCTGCGATGGCTTTTGGACCTTTCGGTACAGGGGTAGGAGATTGGATTTCTTCAGGTGTGACATGGTTAATCGGTGTAAGTGGCATTTTGTCAGGGATTGTTCTTGGCGGTTTTATGACCTTTATGGTCGTCTTCGGACTTCACTGGGGTTTTACCCCGATCACGATTCAAAATATCGGTGTTGGCGGTGATCCGATTGAGGCGATGGCTGCAGCAGCTGTATTTGCTCAAATTGGGGTCGCATTTGGTATCTTCCTGAAGGCGAGAAAAGATAAAACACTTAGAACTCTTGCCGGTTCCACGAGTATTACAGGATTGCTGGCTGGTGTGACAGAGCCGATTGTGTATGGTCTGGTGCTTCGCTATAAACGTGTCATTCCGATTGTCATTATCGCAGGTGCTCTAGGCGGTGCCATCAATGGACATTTTGGAGTGAAAATGACGGCGTATGTGTTTCACAACATTTTTGCGATTCCAGTGTATACGCCAACCTTGTTATACGTGATTGCCATTGCCTGCTCATTCGCGGCAGCAACCGCACTAACCCTTATTTTTGGGTATGAAAGCAAGGTGAAGGAGGAGACCCCAGAAACAGTTGAATCCGTGAAAACAGCAGAACCAGAACCTGTTGTTACAGCAACCAAGGCTGTTGACATCAAGAAAGAAACGATCTACAGCCCGATCACAGGCAAGACGATACCATTGAGCCAAGTGAATGATTCGGCATTTTCTACAGGGGCGATGGGAAAAGGCTTAGCCATTGAGCCGTCTGTCGGTGAGGTCGTAGCGCCTATAGATGGAGTTGTAACCTCGCTGTTTCCCACAGGACACGCCATCGGCTTGACTTCAAAGGCGGGTACGGAGATATTAATTCATATCGGAATTAACACCGTTGCGCTGAAAGGGAAGCATTTTAATCCAGTGGTTAAAGAAGGCGACAGCGTGAAACAGGGCGATTTGCTAATCCAGTTTGACAGAGAGCAGATTATTGAAGCAGGATACGAAATCGTGACCCCTGTCATCGTCACGCTTACAAAAAATAAAGTGGATGTGTTTGAGACAAATCAGGAGCAAATTCAAAAAAATGAAGTATTGCTAACGTTGGTTGTGTGATACAGGAAAGCCTATCATCACATTCATGAATTGCAAAATCAGAAGGATATAACGATAACTGGAGGGACTATAGCATGAAACATAATCAATTGAAGGCATTTCCTGAAAATTTTTTCTGGGGAGGTTCAACTTCCGCTTATCAAGTAGAGGGTGCATGGGACGAAGATGGAAAAGGCCCCTCTGTGATTGACATGGCTAACCACGTTGAAGGAGTCACTGATTTTAAGGTAACCAGTGATCATTACCATATGTTCAAAGAAGACGTAGCTCTGATGGCTGAAATGGGCTTTAAAGCATATCGTTTCTCGATTGCTTGGACACGTATTTATCCCCTGGGGGCAGGTGAAGTGAATCAGAAGGGAATCGCGTTTTACAGCTTATTAATTGACGAACTAATTAAATACGGGATTGAACCGATTGTTACCATGTATCATTTTGATCTGCCTTATGCTCTTGAACAACAAGGCGGTTGGTCCAAGAGAGAGACGATTGATGCCTTCGAACAGTATGCCAAAACATTGTTTGAGAACTTTGGAGACAGGGTGAAATATTGGTTAACCATTAATGAGCAGAACATGCTGATTCTCCATCCCGGTTCTATTGGCACATTAGATACAAGTCTGGAAAATCCGCAAAAGGTACTGTACCAACAAAATCATCATATGTTAGTCGCACAGGCGAAGGCGATGGTATTGTGCCACGAGATGCTGCCTGACGCGAAAATTGGACCAGCACCGAATATTGGGGTTATCTATCCAGCCAGTTCCAAGCCTGAAGATACGCTGGCGGCGGACAACTATGCAGCCATTCGCAACTGGCTCTATCTGGATATGGCTGTGTTTGGCCGATACAACCATATTGCCTGGAGCTATTTGGTCGAGAAAGGCTATGAGCCTGTCATTGAAGAAGGGGATATGGATATATTAGCGAAGGGGAACCCGGACTTTATCGCATTTAATTATTATACCTCTCAAACCGTAGGAGAAAGTTTAGATGACGGGAATGATTTTTCACATACAGGAGATCAGCATGAAATTGTGGGTGAACCCGGAGCATATCGAGGTTCCGTCAACCCCAACCTGCAAACGACGGAGTTTGGTTGGGAGATTGATCCGGTCGGTTTTAGATCCACGTTACGCCAAATTTATTCTCGCTACCACTTGCCTTTGATTGTGACAGAGAATGGCTTGGGCGCTTTTGACAAGCTTGAAGAAGGGGATGTAGTGAATGATCCTTACCGCATTGACTTTTTCAACAAACATATCGAGCAGATTCAACTGGCTATTACAGATGGTGTAGAAGTGTTCGGCTTCTGTCCGTGGTCTGCAATTGATCTGGTGAGTACCCATCAAGGCTCCAGCAAGCGTTACGGGTTTATTTATGTGGATCGTGAGGAGTTTGATCTCAAGGATCTGCGTCGTATTCGTAAACAAAGCTTTTATTGGTATCAAAAGCTGATTGCCACAAACGGTGAAATTCGTTAATTAAAGCCGCCGTGAAAAAGCACCTCCTTGAAATGGATGTTACCATTTTGAGGAGGTATTTTTTAATTCCCTTTTTCAGGAGCATGGGCATGTATTATATAATAGAAGAAACACAAACGGAAAGGACATCATGCATTGACCCTACAACAATTAAAATATGTCATTGAGGTTGCCAATCGCGGTTCCATGAATGAGGCGGCAAAGCGGTTGTTCATTTCCCAGCCCAGTCTGTCGAACGCGATTCGTGATCTGGAGGAAGAAATTCATATCACCATTTTTGAGCGTACCAATAAGGGGATTTCTTTGTCCAAGGAAGGCGTGGAATTCCTCGGTTATGCACGTCAGGTCGTTGAGCAGGCGGAGCTGCTGGAAAGTCGCTATCTGGATGCCAAGCCTACACCACAGCATTTTGCTGTGTCCACGCAGCATTACGCTTTTGCCGTAAATGCATTTGTGAATCTGGTGAATCAATATGGTCAAGAAGAGTATGAATTGGCTTTGCGAGAGACCAAAACCCATGAAATCATACAGGATGTCAAAAGCCTGCGCAGTGAGATCGGAATCCTGTATCTGAACGAATTTAACGCCAAGGTCATTAACAAGCTGCTAAAAGATGCGAATCTACAATTCAACAGCCTGTTTACGGCCAAGCCACATATTTTTATCAGTGCCAATAATCCGCTATCCCAACAGTCCATCGTGACCATTGACCAGCTTTATCCGTATCCGTATTTGTCCTTTGAGCAAGGGGAGTACAATTCCTTTCACTTTTCCGAGGAGATTCTCAGTACGTTATCGCATCCCAAAAGCATTCGCGTCCATGACCGGGCGACCCTTTTTAATCTGCTCATTGGGTTGAACGGCTATACCATTTCTACCGGAGTGATCAGTGCCGATCTGAACGGTAACGACATTATTTCCGTCCCTCTGGAATGTGATGAGTCTATTAATGTGGGATGGATTTGCCATAAAAATGCTGCGCTCTCCAAGCTGGCCACTGTCTATGTAGAAGCGCTGCATGAGGCGATAGGGGAATAAAAAGTTGGGTATAGCCCTAGGCTATAACTAGCTATAGTTTATTGGAGTTACCTTATAACTGAAAATGTATGTTATCTTTCTTACAAGAACTTCACTATAGAAGCGAAAAAGGAGATAACCCTAATGAGCAGCATCCTTGATAATGCATCCCAACGTAAAGTGACCCCTTTTAGACATGATATGGTCGGCAGCTTTTTGCGCCCGCAAGCGATTAAAGACGCCAGAATTCAATTTCAAAATAATGAAATCTCTGCGGACGAGCTGAGAAAGATTGAAGATAACGAAATTATCAAGCTAGTGGAAAAGCAAAAATCCGTAGGACTTCAAGCCGTGACGGACGGTGAATTCAGACGCTCCTGGTGGCATCTTGATTTTATGTGGGGTCTGGACGGTGTGGAAAAGGTACAGCTTTTGAACGGCTACCAATTCCAAGGTGTGGAAACAAGAGCGGAAACTGCACGCTTGTCCGGTAAAATCGGACATTCCCGTCATCCTTTCATTGAAGATTTCAAATTCCTGAAGCAAGTAGCAGGTGAGGATGCGATCGCACGCCAAACGATCCCGGCACCTGCACAGTTCCTGGCCGAGCTATTGCGCGGAGAGAATAAAGAAACAACCGATACGTATTACAGCAATCTGGATGAACTGGTGACGGATATCGCCAAAGCCTACAAATCCGTGATTCAAGCGTTGTACAATGAGGGTTGCCGCAGCTTGCAACTGGATGATTGCACATGGGGTATGCTCTGTGATAAAAACTATTGGGAAGCTAGACAGCATGCGGGTGAAAATGTGGAAGATACCAAAAAGCTGTTCGCCCGTGTGAATCAGGAAACGGTGAAGGATCTTCCAGCCGATTTGGTCGTTACGACCCATGTATGCCGTGGTAACTACCATTCCACCTGGGCATCTTCTGGCGGCTATGAGCCTGTAGCCGAAACCCTGTTCGGCATCGACAACATCGACGGCTACTATCTCGAATTCGATACCGACCGTGCAGGCGATTTCACACCGCTTAAGCATCTGAAAGATCAAAAGCAGGTCGTACTGGGTCTCGTTTCCTCCAAAACGGGTGAACTGGAAGACAAGCAGACGGTCATTAATCGCATTAAGGAAGCGACTCAATTCGTCGACATCAACCACATCTGCCTCAGCCCACAATGCGGCTTTGCTTCGACAGAAGAGGGCAATATTCTGACAGAAGAGCAGCAGTGGAAAAAGCTTGCTTTCATTAAAGAGATTGCGGACGAGATTTGGAAGTAAGGTTTGGTTTAGGATATTTAAAAGGTTCTATTAGTTAAAGATATTTTATTGAAAAACACGTCATATATGGACGTGTTTTTTGATCTTTACAAGATTAGGTGGGGGTTTTCTTTTGATTGAATTCTATAACATTAACAACATGGTCATATGGTTTCGCCAAACTGATGGCGGGAAACTCTAAAAAAGCATAATCTCTGAGTATCCTAAAAAAGGCTAAGACTCTTTTATGTTTGTCCACTTCCTATTTACAACTCTTGCATACAATGGATTGTAGAATGGTATTAAGAGGGAGTGACAAAAAAATGAGTCTTTATTTTCGAAACAGCACCAATTCTACCGTACAGGTAGCCATTTTCTATCACGCGAGTAGGTGTGGGTTTGTCTTTGTGGGACAAACTGGTATATTGTCTACCTGGTACCGTTTGGCGCCTGGTCAAACGAGGGAAGTTGTTACTGGCAACGTAGGGGATAGAACAATATATTATTACGCTGAGAGCGTATCAAGAAATCTTGTGTGGTCAGGTAGTTTCCCCATACATGTTCCTAATTATAACTTCAGTGGATGTTGGATCTGGAATATTAATGGTAATCTATGCAATAATTGCAGAAGAGTTGGTTTTAAAACACTTAACATCCAACGCGGTTTCGTGAACTTTACAGTCAACCTTATTACAAATAGTGCTCAAAGAAAAGCGAAGCTAAAAAATGTTCGTATGGTATTGCCCACAAAAAGGGTAAAAAGAAAATTTAAATTGAATGACCGCAAGAAACTACCTAGAAGCCAATAATTTCATAATGGCGGGAAATCCTTTGCAATTTCGTATTCGATTCGGTTCGCGCTTTTATATAAGAAACTTGAAATTAAGATAATACTGGATATATATATGTTATTTTAATGTTCGATAGGGTATTGAACTTACGTAAAACAATAGTGCAATAGGAACTGCCTTGTTAACTAAAGGTGGCTCCTTTATTTTTGCTAAAAAATCCTTTTATTTTGTAATCTCCCGTATCACATTCCTCGCCAAGCGTACTTTCTCTGGACTCGATTTTTGGAGTATTTTTACGATTTCTTGTATATCAGTTTCATGTTTTGTAACCTTAATATCCTCATTTACATAAGCAAAAAGCTGAATCAAATTAACATCCAGTGCATTAGCAATTTTAGCTATATTTATTAAAGATACGTTTTTTTCTCCACGCTCAATCTGCCCTATGTATGAAAAATGGAATCCACCTTTTTCCCCAAGCGACTCCTGAGACAATCCTTTTTCTTTTCGCAAAGCACGTATTCTGGCACCCACTAATTTAAGAACTTCTTTATCTTCCATCGTCTACACCTCACTATTCTAAAAGTGTAGACAAGATATCCAAACGAAAACATTGAATAATGAATATAATAAATAATAATAATATCTATAAGTATTATTTTGGAGTATAATAAGACTAATATTGAAATTCTCTGGAGGAATAGATATGAAAGAAGCCCTTCTACCTTTATTCCAAGTCCCCCTCAACCGTCCAGACCCTCACAACACCTACATAATTCAATAACCGATTTCCACACTCTATCTCAATACCACATGAAACTAGCCCAAATCCTGTACAAGCACAATCAAGTCCAATGCTGCATTATCCTATGTGACTGGGCGTTAACTTCCATGTTAAAAGCTCTATATATGAAAGAAAACAACAGCCTTTTTCCTCCCGGATTCCTGTCTATGACTGACCTGCTGCACTTATTACATACCGAAACCACCCTGGATTAGATGTTGTCGTATTTATAGGTACCACTCAATTTCTTTCATCCCAGTTAGAAACCCCGCTCCTTCAAATGATGAGGCACAAGGATGTGAGCAGGCTGTTGCGCAGAACTAACGATATTCTCTGCCAGTTGTCATCCAGAGTCATTAGCGATCTATCTCAAACGTATCAGTCCATTTTTTGAGTAGCCCTTCTATGGCAATAAACTTGCCGATTCGCCCTGTCGTTATCCACTTTTCTACATACGATAAGAGTAAGCTTTAATGCAAGGAGGGATTCAGACATGGGTGAAGTAGGTTACGGTGGAGCATGGACATCCACAGGAGCGATTTTGGTATTGTTCATTTTGTTGGTAATTATTACTAAGTCTTTTCTGATCTAACAGCAGGTTAGCATCGCTTAAATCACAAATCGGCCTTCTTTCACGACATCGTGAGGGAGGGCTTTTTATGCAGAATGGGTGTTAGTCCAACATGTTGTCTGGCCCTGCAAGCATTGTTATACTTTACATACAGGGATAATTTCCCTCAAATCTATAGCAATACGGATAGCGGAAGACGTGGGAAAACGGAAATTCGCTGACTATTATCAGGAGGATTGTATGATGAACATGGCAATCAGTCCATTTCAATTTACGACAGACACGGCGACTCTTTGCCTATTTGATACGCAAGCTCTGAAGCATCGCTTGAACGATGAGCCGGATTGGTGGTCCATTGAAGAGGACGAGCTGGGCGAGTTGAACAAAGGAAATGTAGCTTTTTTGAATCTGGGAGCGGACGGAACGTATGAGGTTGTGATGACAGATCATATCGACAAGCCTGCTGTGCGGCTGTTTTTGAAGGTTCCCTCAGGCAACCTATTTATTGGAGCAGGGGAGGAAGCCACAAGTGGTGGGCTGGAGCCTGAGTGTGTATGGGGAGGGATGTTCCTTTCTTTGCAACCGGGACTTTATGAATGCATGGCAAGCAGAGAAGACAACCGTATTTACCTTTCTATAAAAAAAGGAAGCGAAGGCAGCAATAGCTTTACAGGTCTGATTCGATTGTAGATTGCAGGATCAATACGTGACGGTCATACATGCCGCCTGAACAGGTGGAAGCAGGAACAACCGAAGCCAGGGGAAATGGAAAAAGGCTATCCCCACAGCTTACAGATCCGTGAAGACAGCCCTTTATCATTCTATTGGCTATTGATACTTTACAATAATGGCATTGCTGATTTGGCGGCCGGGTGTGGTGAGGTAGGAGCCGTTGTAATACAGCCCGCTGGAAGCACCGCCATCCAGATTCATGGCCTGATAAGCGCCGGCCTGCTTCATCATTTGGGCGAGCTGCGGTATAGTCGCTCCGTTGGTGGTCAGGAGGATCAGCTTATGATCCCGACTCATTCCGAGTGCGCTGCGGGCGCCGCCGCCTGTTAATATTTTAGGGTCCTTGAAGCCTTCGGCTTTGACATTTAGGGAAACCTGACCGTTCGTAACCAGACGAGGTCCAGCTTGAAGAGCACCTTCGACGCTGCCTTGACTTAAGCGTTGTTCAAAGGCAGAACCTGACACCAGCTCGGATAAATGGTTAGCATCGTAGGTGAAGACCGTCCGTTGGTCGCCGGAGCTCTTTTTCAACATCTTTCCATGGCTGACCAGGTAGCCGTAAGGCGTTTTGTAGGAGCTTTTGGTATAGGCATCAAAGAATGTACCGTTTATGGCTACAACCGCTTGATTACGTTTGGCGAGACTGCTTAAGTCTTCCACTTTACCAATGGTATCGCCTGCTAGAGCCACGTCTAGGCTTACCTTGGGATGGAGCATAGAGACGGTGACCACCTTAGCGGAAAAGGTACGAGACCCGACCTTGAAGCTTTTATGAGCCGTTGTAATGGGGGGAGTATTTCCGGGTAGCTTACCAGTAAGTATCGGAAGCGTGACGGACGTTGTACCCTGCTTAATGCTTACAGCTGAGGTTTCCTTTTGCCATGAGACTTGCAGGTTTAGATATTGGCTGATGAACTGCAAGGGTACATAGGTCGAACCATTATCGGTAAAAGGAGCATTTTGCAAACGGACCGTCTGATCATTCACTTTGGCGGTAGATTGTCCGGTGAATAATGTGATCCGGGTATTGCCTTGCGCGATTTCTATTTTTTTGTCCGCGGCAGTCATGTTGAGTGTGATCCCTTCATAGCTGTTCAGGAGACGGAGCGGGATGAAGGAGTGGTTACTTTGATCCACATAGACCAGCATAGGTGCTGGGGCAGCAGCGTAGATCGGGGTTACAAGTAATAGCAAGGACAGGATAACAAGTGCGGTGATTCTTTTCATGAATAGATCAATCTCCTTATGTAGTCTTGACACTTTACGAGGTGCTTGTAGTTATATCGGATTTTGTGAGTTGTAAATGTATGTTATACGAATGTTGAGTGTTTAACTGATATAGGAAGCGGGGTGGCTGGGGATGAGCAGGTATGAGACGAGACTTGAGGATTACCGTCGCAGAGAGCGCCCGTCTTATCGTGTGTTTGAAGGATTGCAGGAATTGGTGCATAGCGTGGGGCAACTGCATAATAACTGGTTATATGTGAATGTAGATCAATGGGATCAGGACCCTGTTCACACACCGATTTATTATTGGGATGAGCATTGGCTAGAGGAATGTGCAGAGGAGGGTACAGCCGTAACCAACGAACATGACGAGTCTATTCCCAAGTGGGTGCCAGATCGTCAGGTTCAAACCTGGTTTGAGTTGGCGACCTTCGAAAGTATTGTGGAAGTCCTTAAGGCTGCTGGACAGCCAGTGACGCTTCAGATGGTGATTATAGCGGTAAAATACTATGACAAGCACGATGCCTATCTGGACTATGAAGAGGTGAAGGCAGTGACAGACCTGTGGTCTGTGCTGACAAAGGTGAGAAACCACCTAGCAGAATGAACAAGCCTGTAGATCAAACGGGGCATACATACACTGGATGGGGGAAGCGAATGAGTTGGTTGGATCATGAAATGGCAGCAAAGTGGCGACAGGAAGGAAAAAGGTATGCTGCAGATGTGAATGAATTTGTCAGAATCGGTATGGAAAGCCAGTGGCAGCAAGAGCAGCCAGAGCCAAAGCAAGACGAACGCTCCAAACTGGCCGAAGATATTTTTCGTATGATTCAGGACGCAAATCAGGCAGAGGAAACAGAGCAGTTACGTCGGGAAATTCCGGCTGCATCCTGGCCGCTTACAGCAGCGTTTGAGGAGGCTTTGCAAGCCGTTAGGCCGATAGCCTTTATGAATGGAGGCAATGAAGTCATTCTACATGCGGGCAATCCTCGGGAACGCGGACAGATCTATGTGACGGGAAAAGATGGAATCAGGCAAATCCCTGGAATGCACCGAGTAGGTTGTTCGCCGGACGGGACTTATTTTGCGTTGGTGGATGGACAGGGGATTCGTATTGTTCGTCAACCGGACTTAAATCTGCAAGGAGAAGAGACAGCACATTTTCAGTGGAAGGATATACAAGGACGCTTAAAAGCATCCATTCCTGATTTGGAGTGCTTGGGAGATGAAGAGCATCCAGAGGATATATTAGATGAAGTGATTCCGTTTGGCGATGGACAGCGAGTTCTGCTGGTATGCGGTTACGGCGTTTATTTGTTGGCTGGTGATCAGGTGGATTTGATCCATCCCAAGACGTCTGAACGAAGAGAACTAGAGCTGGAAGACACGATTGTGGATATGGCCCATGGAGCTGTGTCGAGGGATGGACGCTGGATCGCTTACGGTAGCCAGATGAGTGAGCATATGCTTATGGATCTGTCCGATAAGACGGTGCATACATTGGAGCCAAATTCTAGTTATCCGCATTATGCTGTATTTTCCAAAGATGATTTGAATGTCTGGTACAATGCCTGTCATTTCTACAACGGCGCCACCATTCAAGTGTCGATTGCTGAGGTGGATCAGGGTCTTGCTCAGAATAAGGAAGAGTGGCCGATGATAAATGAAGAAATGCGAGTATACGCTGCAACAGCACTGACGCAAGGATCTATTTTGGGTGATGCCTACGGTTATCTCCGTCTGATTGACAGGGAGGGGCGTGAACTTTGGCGCTATTTTGTCGGCAGTACGATATCCGGGCTGGCAGTTACACCCGATGAAGGCATGTTGGCGGTTGGAACGTATGGTGGTATGCTTCATTTGATTGATTTGCAGAGCAGCACGAAGGACGAATATAGCATTGGCACCGCTCTAATTCACGAGACAGAACGTTGGATGATCTGGCGTAACTATGAGCCGTTGCGCTGGTAATACTAATATTCCGCAAATGGTGATAAAAGCAAGTTCTGATAAGCTGAACTTAAAAGTGCAGTAACACATGAATACAATGCTATTTTCATATAGAGAGCATTTGGCATAAACCCATGATGCAAAATGCGAATAGAGAGGAAAGAGGTGTGAGGACATGGACAAGAAAGCGGATATTCGTACATCTATGAAGGAACTATTTGCACAGATGGATGAAGCCTTTTTTATGGATGTGGAAGAAAATGTACCGATTGAAATGCGTGATGGGAATGTCGACGAGGAGGGATGGATCAAGTGGAAGCCTCTCCCTTCACAGATTACTGAACAGGAAATTCGGGAGATGGAGGAAAAATACCATTTTGAGCTGCCGCCCCTGCTAAGGAGTTTTATCATGTCCTACCATTATGTATCTTTACAATTCGATAATGAATCCATTCCGGGAGTATACTGGAGCGATTGTACGTTTGTTGAGTTCCCGCGTCTGACTGTAGGTCAAGGCTTAAAGGCATTTTATGATTTGCTCGATCAATGGTCACCTCTGCTGTCAGCAGGCTACATTCCTTTTGCAATAGCAGAGGACGACCAAGGTCCCGTTTGTTTAAATGTAGGCAGCAGACATAAGGACGGCGATTATCCTATTGTTTGGTTCTTTCATGAGGACCTACAGCATTTGGATGAGGATGAGCTGCGGATCAGGAGTAATCTGCTTCCCCATGTACAAGGGCTGTTTCCCTCCTCTGTCGAAATGTTTAACGTGATGTTTAAACACATTAGACTCTAGTGATTTCCTAAAATGTAATTTTACTGCTCAGTCAACCGAGATATTGACATAAAAAATGAGGAATGTTATAAAAAAGGTAGGCTAGCACTCGAAAGATGGGAGTGCTAACAAAGTAGAATTGTTTGCATAGCTCATATCTGCTGGCCTTACATAGGTTTATATCTGAAAGGAGATATCCGAATGGAGAAAAAACAGTTTCAGGCTGAGTCCAAGCGTCTGCTCGAAATGATGATTAACTCGATTTACACGCAAAAGGAAATTTTTCTAAGAGAGCTGATCTCCAATGCAAGTGATGCGATTGACAAAATTTATTATAAAGCATTGACGGATGATCAACTGGTCTTTGACAAAGAAAATTATTATATCAAAGTAACTGCCAATAAGGATAATAGAACGCTAACCCTGCGTGATACCGGGATTGGTATGACTAAGGAAGAACTAGAAAATAACCTGGGTGTTATTGCTAAAAGCGGCTCACTGGCATTCAAAAATGAAAATGAATCCAAGGATGGTCATGACATCATCGGTCAATTCGGCGTCGGCTTCTATTCAGCTTTCATGGTAGCAGATGTGGTTACAGTGACTACCAAGGCTTTGGGAAGCGATACTGCATATAAATGGGAATCCACAGGTGCGGACGGGTATACCATTGAGGCAGCTGAGAAGGACGACGTCGGAACCGAGATTGTTCTGAAAATCAAAGCAAACACCGAAGATGAGTCCTACGACGAATATTTGGACGAGTATCGTTTAAAAGCACTGATTAAAAAATACTCCGACTTTATCCGCTATCCGATTAAAATGGATATTACAGGCAAGCGGTTGAAAGAGGGAAGCGACAACGAGTTTGAGGATTACGAGGAAGAACAGCGCATCAACAGCATGGTTCCGATCTGGAGAAAAAACAAAAGCGAGCTGACCGACGAGGATTATCAAAATTTCTATGCGGAAAAACGCTATGGCTACGACAAGCCGCTCCAGCATATCCATGTCAGCGCGGACGGCGCGGTAGTGTACCAAGCTATTCTGTTTATTCCTGAGAATATCCCGTTTGATTTCTACTCCAAGGAATATGAAAAAGGGCTGGAGTTGTATGCCAACGGTGTGCTGATTATGGAAAAATCCCCTGATCTGCTGCCGGATTATTTTAGCTTTGTCAAAGGTATGGTTGACTCCGAAAGCTTGTCACTCAACATTTCCAGAGAAATGCTGCAGCATGACCGTCAGCTGAAGCTGATTGCCAAAAATATCGAAAGCAAAATCAAAGGCCAATTGCTGACCTTGCTCAAAAATGACCGGGAGAAATATGATCAATTCTACAAATCATTTGGCAGACAATTGAAATTTGGTGTCTACAACGATTACGGCAGACATAAAGAAACTCTGCAGGATCTGCTCATGTTCTACTCTTCTACAGAGAAAAAGCAGGTTACTTTGGACGAATACGTATCACGTATGCCAGAAGATCAAAAGTATATCTATTATGCTTCCGGCGAGTCCAACGAGCGTATTGAAAAACTGCCGCAAACCGAAATGGTGGCTGACAAAGGCTACGAAATTCTGTACTTCACTGATGATATTGATGAGTTCGCTATTAAAATGCTCTTAAGCTACAAAGAGAAAGAATTCAAATCTGTATCAAGCGGCGATCTGGGCATTGAGCCTGACGAAACTGAGAAAGAAACAGAAGCAGAACAAAACGACAACAAAGAGCTGTTCGAGTACATGAAGGGCTTGCTGGAAGGCAAGGTATCCAGTGTTAAAGCCTCTAAGCGCTTGAAGACACATCCGGTATGTCTGTCCGCAGACGGCGAGGTGACGATTGAGATGGAAAAAATCTTGAACGCCATGCCTAATAACGCTGATGTCAAAGCGAATAAAGTGCTGGAAATCAACATAAACCATGCCGTGTTCAATTCTTTGAAAGAAGCTTTTGCCGAGGATAAGGAGAAAGTAAACCTCTATACGGCATTACTGTATAATCAGGCTTTGCTGATCGAAGGCTTGCCACTGCAAGATCCAGTTGAATTCACGAACGATATTTGCAAAATCATGGTTTAACAAGCTTTATTACTATATAGAGCCGTTCCCGTACTGGGAGCGGCTTTATTTATCATAAACGTTTCCTAAAGCTTCATGATAGATCATATAGCGCTTACAGAAGAAGGGATGGGCCCACACATTACCGATCATACTCAATACAAAGGAGGGCAATTATATGAGTCTGGATCAAGCCAACCAGGAACTCCAAAATTTAGACCGTTTAGAACGAAGTGAGCTTATAGAGTTAGTGGAAAAAATCATCAGAGATGAGGGAACAGAAGAGGAAATCGACAGTATGCTGACCATAGTGAAGCAAAATACGCCCCATCCGGGGATCAGTAATTTGATCTACTGGGATGATCGTGATTTGAGTGCGGCAGAGATCGTAGATGAGGCATTACGCTATCAGCCCATCATTTTACCACCCCATGAATCTTCTCCATAGGATGTGGAGGGGTGGTCTTTTGTTTAGAAATAAGATAGTATTAATTCTTTAGGGCTATGAGCATTATATTCAAAAAAACTTCCGTTAAACGTGTGCTGACTTCCCTGGGGTGTATGGGGTAATAGTTGTTTTCTGTTCACTTTACGGAGTTTTATGCCTAATTTTGGGTTTTGTAAAGTTTTTGTGACATGCTCCTGTGAATTTTGACACAGCAAATTATCGTTTTTCTTGATTATTTGGTGGGATGTCTTTATAATCATTTTGTTTGCAAGAATGATTAGCGATTAGCGTATGGAATAAGGAGGTTATTTATTTTGGGAAAAGCATTGATTATTGGCGCCGGTGGCGTGGCCAGCGTTGTGGTGCATAAATGTTGCCAAAACCCAGATGTATTTGAAGAAATTTGTATCGCAAGCAGAACTGTTGAGAAATGCGATGCGCTTAAAGAGAAGCTGGGTGGAGGTCGTACGAAGATTCAAACGGCTCAGCTTGATGCTGACAACACCGACATGGTCATTGACTTGATTCGAAGCTTTCAACCGGATGTAGTTATCAATGTGGCTCTCCCTTATCAGGATTTGACGATAATGGATGCTTGCCTTGAGACAGGTGTTCATTACGTTGATACGGCGAACTATGAACCGCCGGATACGCCGAAGTTTGAATACAGCTGGCAATGGGCCTACAAAGAAAGATTCGAAAAAGCAGGAATTACAGCTCTGCTGGGCAGCGGTTTTGATCCAGGCGTGACTGGAGTATTTACGGCTTATGCTCAAAAGCACTACTTTGATGAAATTCATACGATTGATATTGTGGATGCGAATGCAGGGGACCACGGATATCCTTTTGCAACTAATTTTAATCCGGAAATCAATATTCGTGAAATTACGGCGAAGGGCCGTTACTTTGAAAACGGAGAATGGATTGAAACTGAGCCACTTTCTGAGAAAAAGGTATACGACCTTCCTGAAATTGGACCGAAAAATATATATCTTTTGTACCATGAAGAACTGGAATCTCTTGCAGTGAATATTAAAGGCGTGAAAAAAATCCGCTTCTGGATGACGTTCTCGGACAATTATCTGAATCATTTGAATGTACTTCAAAACGTAGGCATGACTTCGATCGAGCCTATTGATTACGAAGGACAACAAATCATTCCACTGCAATTCCTGAAGGCTATTTTGCCAGATCCGGCTTCTCTGGGTCCAAGAACAAAAGGCAAAACAAACATTGGTTGCATCATCCAAGGTGTGAAAGATGGAAAACCAAAAACGTATTATGTTTACAATGTTTGTGATCATGAGGAATGTTATGCAGAGGTTGGCTCCCAAGCCATTTCTTACACAACTGGTGTTCCTGCCATGATCGGCGCCATGCTTATCATCAAAGGTCTCTGGAAAAAGCCAGGCGTTTACAACGTTGAGGAATTTGATCCAGATCCATTTATGGAAGCCCTAAATAAACACGGATTGCCATGGCAAGAGAACTTTACGCCAACGTTGCTTGATTGAGGTCTGCGATGAATATTGATATTACAGGACTTCCATCACCTTGTTATCTTGTTGACGAAAGACTTCTTGTCAAAAACCTTGAGGTTTTAAATTCCGTTCAAGAACGGACAGGCTGCAGTATTTTGCTCGCTCTTAAGGGATTTTCGATGTTTTCGACCTTTCCTCTGGTTGGCAAATACTTAAAAGGGGTAACCTCCAGTTCGTTGTTTGAGGCTAGACTTGGTCGCGAAAAAATGGACAAGGAAGTTCACGTATACGCACCTGCTTATGTTGACAGTGAATTTGATGAGCTATTGGAGTATGTTGACCATATTGTTTTCAACTCCTTTGATCAACTGAAACGCTACAAAAGCAGAGTGCAAGGCGTAACTTCCAAAAAAATCGACATCGGCATTCGGGTTAATCCGGAATATTCGGAAATCGAAACGCCGTTGTATGATCCTTGCTACAACAACTCCAGAATGGGTGTGACTCTGGCTAACTTTAGACCTGAGGATCTGGATGGCGTGGACGGTATTCATTTTCATACGATGTGTGAACAGAATTCAGATACGCTGGAGCGCACCATTAAAGTCGTGGATGAGAAATTCGGGCCATACATTAAAAACATGAAATGGCTCAATTTCGGCGGCGGTCACCATATTACCAGAGAAGACTATGATCTGGACACGCTGGTACGCTGTATTCAATATTTTCAGGATAAATATGGTGTGCAGGTTTATCTGGAGCCGGGCGAAGCTATTGCTTTGAATACTGGATATCTGGTGGCTACTGTATTGGATACGATGAAGAACGGAATGGATATTGCCATTCTGGATACTTCGGCTGAATGTCATATGCCTGATGTGCTGGCTATGCCTTACCGCCCGAATATCATTGATGCAGGCAAACCTGGTGAGTATGCACATACTTATAGACTTGGTGGGCTTACGTGCTTGGCCGGAGATGTAATTGGAGACTATTCCTTTAAAGAGCCATTGAAGCCAGGAGACAAGCTTGTATTCTGCGATATGGCCCATTACACCATGGTCAAAAACCACATGTTCAACGGAGTCAACCTGCCAGCCATCGCCAGCTACAACGACGAAGAAGGCATTAAGGTAATCCGTCAGTTTTCCTACGAGGACTTTAGCTCTCGTTTGTCGTAAGAAATAGATGTGATTAAATGACTGTACCGAAGAATGAATGAACTACAAAAGCCTCGCCCCTTGGGATAGGGGCGAGGCTTTTTTGTATAGGAAACTGAATTAGTATCTTTATTCCTCAATTTTGGCGGAAATCTTGTACCAGAACAATTGACCGATTTCGTAGCCTGGCACTCCCACTTCTAAGTAGTACTCTTTGCCAGCCTCAAGTTTTTTACCTAAAGTATTCTGTCCTTCTTCTGTTGTTTTAATCATATGACCATCGCTATCTGTTAGAGTCAAATTTAACCATGCATTAGGATACTTATCCCCTTCAATTTTAAAATCAACCCACTTGGTCTGAAAAGCTTTAAATTTATACATATCGTAAGTATCATAGTCTCTTCCTTCAATGAGTTCCCCTATGGTTCCGTATATATCACTACCTAGCCAAACTTCGCTGGCCTTATCATACCAATTGTTAGGCTCCCTGTCAGTTCCATTACCGAAGAGTTGGTTGGTTTCCTTTGCAACTGGTACAGAATCTGCTTCTGCAGCTAAAGCGACACTGGCAGTAGTACTCAACATAAGTGTAAGACCTAATGAAGCTAATAATGTTTTTTTCATGAATAAGAGCCCTCACTTTTTTGGTTTATATTCATTAAGTATACATATTAATTTTAGGTTGTTATTCTATATCATTCACTAAATAATCATATACAAAAAAGAAATAACAATACGTGAGTATAATAGAATTCTTGTTATAAGATGGTGATTTTCCATGATGCAGAAGCTTATACCAGCCATAAGCACGGAGAAGGTGTTAGCGTTCATCCGTAGTTCTCCTACGAGGATAGCTGCGTTTGTGGTAAGACAGGAGTTGTTAAAAGTGGTAAAAATGTGGTCCTGAAAAAGGATCGTGTTTTTTTGTTAACTTCAATTTATCCTTTGATCTACTTGATCGTAGAAGTAATTTTATAGTCGAATAATTGTCCTAACTCAGCACCGGGTGTTTCTACGACCAGGTAGTACCATTTGCCAGCTTCAAGATTTTTACCTAAAGAGTATTCACGATCATTTGCATATCTAATGAAGTGTCCGTTACTGTCAGCCAAACCAAGTCTCAGCCATGTATTAGGGTATATGTCCCCTTGAATATTAAATTGATACCAACCAGACTGAAAGGCTTTAAACTTATAATAATCGGTATTGTCATAACCTCCATCAATGTGTTTGCCTATTTCCCCATAGATGTCGTCTCCTGCCAGTATTTCACTAGCTTCATCGAACCAGTTATTAGGCTCTCTGTCAGTCCCATTTCCAAAGAGCTGGATAGATTCCTTTTGTAAAGCGGGTGCTCCTTCTTGAGCTTCTTGAGCAGATGCAACAGCGGAGGATGTGCTTAATAGAAGTGCAAGACCTAGTGTGGAAAAAACTGCCTTTTTCATTTAATAATCTCTTCCCTTCTTTTGTTTTGTGGGATTTATATGATATATTACTAATCCCATCCAGTATTATATAGTGTATTACAATAAATTGGAATAATAAACGAAAATATATATTTTTTTGTCACAATTATGTGTTTTTACAAATTTATTCACCGAACTTCGACATATAAATTGACCAACTTGCTGTATACTATAAAGTTCCATCTTAATATGCTTTCATGAAAAGGGGCATTCTATTTTAGAGGTAACAGAAGCTATGTTATACTCAATAATTGGAGGTGGAAAAATGTTCGACCCGACGGTTTTTGATAATTTAAAAGTGGCTATGGAAAATGCGGTTTACGATCTGGATAATTTGGATTCACGTATTGACATTACTCAGCGGATCGATAGATTGGAAATGTCTGTGATGTCGCGTGAATTTTGCGTACAGTTCAGACTGAGGGAACAGCCGGATGTGATGGCAGAACTTCAACTAAAGATGGATTTAAACAACTTGGCTGCGGAAATTTTGGAAATCAAAGATCAAATTCCGGGATGTGTCTTGTTGCTGAGTTTTTACATGGAAATTCGTGATATTGAGTCACAATGCAGGCGGATTGAAAATATACTGACCGAAATTTGGAAGCCCGATCTTCGACCGGTACAAACGCTTAGTCAGATTTACGGAGAGAAGACACCTACATACCAAAATAGGATTGAACTCCGATTTTCCAGACAAATTAATGAAGATCAGATGGAGGATATTCCAGAGTTATTGGAACATATGTTGCTGACACTTATGGAATTAAACAAGGTCTAAACATCCCTCTTCCTCTTAATAAAGACAGCCTGTCATTTGGGGGATTTAGAGGTAAAGGAGCTAGGAATATATGATAAATGAACACGATTTTTCTGAAATATATGCGATTATGGAGTCTTCTTTTCCAGCATCAGAATGCAGGACGTTTGAGGCTCAAAAGGCTTTACTGAAGCATCCAAGCTATCGTATTATCACTGAAAAGAATGAGCAGGGCAAGGCAGTGGCTTTTTTGGCAGGCTGGGAATTCGCGCATTTTCGGTTTGTAGAGCACATTGCGGTAGATTCCCGTATACGAGGTGGCGGATTAGGCAAAAAACTCATGAGTAGTTTTATCTCACAGTCTGATAAACCGGTAGTACTGGAGGTTGAGCCACCAGGGGATGAATGGACACGGAGAAGGATTGGTTTTTACGAACGTTTGGGGTTTCATCTAAACCATTTTGACTATGTACAACCCCCATTAAGAGAAGGACAGGCTGATCTGCGGCTTCAAATTATGAGCTATCCAGGTGCGCTGGCTGAACAGGATTTTGCTCCGTTTAAAAAGATTTTATATACCGAGGTTTATGGGCTTAAATAAGAGACTACATAGTCAGTTGTATTAAATAAAAGCAAAAGGCTCTGCTTAAGCCGTATTTCTACGGGAGCAGAGCCTTTGTGCTATAAAGCTGTTGGTGCTTCATTATTGTTAATGTTGTGTCCATTTCATCACGAATTCTTTCTCGTCAGTTTCGGTATCTACAGATTCCTCTTGAATGGTAAATCCATTTTTAGTGTAAAAGTTAAATGCTTTCGTGTTTGACTGGTACACCTTTAATTGAATCTCATCATGTTGCTCCTTAACCCAATCTAATAGTAACTTGCCGTAGCCCTTTCTTTGAGAATCAACACGTATAAATAGAGCCGCCAAGTATCCATCCAACATGGAAACGAAGCCGCCGATGCTATGATCATCTTGTATGATAACGTAGTTTTGAGCGAGGGGAAGGTACCTGTTCTCCATCTCAGTAGCTTGTGATGCCCAATACTGCGGAGCAATAAAATGGTGGGCTTCTACGGAAGCATCCAGCCAGATGGCTGCCAGTTCCTTGAACTCTTCTACATTCGCGGGTCTAATCGACATCGTAACGCCTCTTTTCACAGTATGTAATCCTATTCCGATAGTCAAGTATGAGAAAGATGTTGTTGAAATAAAAAAGACCGTCCGAGGACGGTCTTTCTACCCGTGGCGCTTAATTAAAGCTTTGATCCGTATCCCGCGCCTCCGTTAACTCTGTAAATTAGAGAATAACGGACCGGGTAAGGGATACGCTCAACATGTGATTATTGATGTTGACGCACCTCCTTTCCTGATGAACCCATTTTACCATATCTGGTTTGTGATATCCAGTGATTTTCTTATATTTACGGGAATGATTCATAGAAAATATAAGATAAAAATAGCTTGATTTTATGTTCTATGGAAGATATAATCTAAATTACCGTGATTGAAAAACATCGGTGTGAATACATAATATGCGGTCGTGGCGGAATTGGCAGACGCGCACGGTTCAGGTCCGTGTGGGCTAACCCCCCGTGGAGGTTCGAGTCCTCTCGACCGCATCATGCCTAACATTTACAGGTTCTTGGATTGGCTGGATGCCACCAAGAGCCTGTTTTTATATGGGTAAGATGCGTGTACTATTATAACTATTTTATTTATACTGAAATATATATTTGATATAATCCTTTGCACTCTGATTAATGTCTTCGTCACTTGCTTGAAACGAGGCTCCAAAGACAGCGAAATAGGGTAATGTTATGGCGCCAACATGTACTGCGCTTGCTTTAAAAGGTGCTATAACTTCATCAACAGTGAAAAAAACGGAACCAGTAGGTAAGTAATTTTCTTTTTTATCGCCAATGGACATGGCTATCCCTAGCTTCTTTCCTTTTAACTTATCACCTTGTGAACCATAAGCCCATCCGTGAGTAAAAACATCATCGAACCACTTTTTTAATAAAGGTGGGTAACTATACCAATATAAAGGGAATTGAAATATGATATTACTATGTGTTTCAAGTAACTTTTGCTCTCTCAAAACATCAATGCTCCAGTTTGGATACTCTTTATAAATCTCATGAATAGTAATTTCATTGGTATACTGAAGTAATTCTTGTTTCCATCTTTGATTTACTCTGGAATCTTCAATATTCGGATGTGCTAAAATCACGAGAGTTTTCATCATAAATCACCTTTCTTACATAGCATCATTTGTTTTTTGTTGGTACGTCTTATTATTCTGTACGCTATAAAAAAAGTAAATACACACAATAAAGTAATATAGTTACTAGAAAGTGTGCATGGTACTTAGAGTAAATATATGGGATTATAGAATTAATCAGATCAACTTAGTTATTTTAGCGTTGAAGAGGTGGTCGTATGAAACAATATAATTTAGGCATAGAAGCAACACTTGAGATCATCGGAGGTAAGTGGAAATCCTTAATCATATGCTTACTAATGTCTGGTAGAAAGAGGACAAGTGAATTACAGCGCAGTATTCCAGGCGTTTCTCAAAAGGTTCTTATACAGCAGCTCCGTGAACTTGAGAAGGATGGCATCATTGGCAGACATGTGTATAATCAGATGCCTCCAAAAGTGGAGTATTATATAACGGAATATGGTATAACAGCAAATGAAATAATTGATTTAATGTGTTCTTGGGGAAGAGCTAATATCAAAATAAGACAACAGCAAGGAGAAGATGTGATGTTGTTAGAATATGATTCAAAATGAATAGTGGAGTAAAAAAGCGTTATAGACTACGATGTTTGCGGCGGTTTTCTTCGGCTGCCTTCAAGTGCTATGTTATATGTTGAGCCACAAGCTGATTTGCTATATAGTAATGACTGGACAACCATTCCATCCATATTAAATGAATGCCAAAGTAGGGGGACCATTTACAATGATTATTAAACCGAAAATTCGTGGTTTCATATGTACGACTGCACATCCTGCAGGATGTGCGGCTCATGTTAATCGTCAGATCAACTACATCAAAGACAGTACATCAATACAAGGAGCTAAAAAGGTACTTGTGATCGGAGCATCTACTGGATATGGGCTGGCTTCTCGTATTGCTGCGAGCTTTGGGCTGGGAGCGGATACCATAGGGGTATCCTATGAACGTCCCGCATCAGAGGGGCGCACGGCTTCAGCAGGCTGGTATAATACAGTAGCCTTTGAAAGAGCGGCCAGAGCAGCTGGCTACATAGCAGAAAGCATTAATGGAGATGCTTTTTCTCATGAAATTAAGCAGGAGACATTGAAGCTGGTAAAGGAAAAGCTGGGCAAGGTAGACCTGATTGTGTATAGTGTCGCTTCACCGCGACGGACACATCCCGATACGGGTGAAACTTTTAATTCCGTTCTCAAGCCTATCGGACAGTCTTTTTCTAATAAAACAGTGAATACGAATACAGGTGTCGTATCAGAAATTACGCTGGAACCGGCTACGCAGGAGGAAATTGAGAACACCATCACGGTAATGGGTGGCGAAGATTGGTCCTTGTGGCTAAAAGCGTTGGAAGAAGCTGATCTGCTGGCTGAAGGGGTAACCACACTGGCTTACTCGTATATTGGTCCCGAAATTACGGAGGCTATCTATCGTAAAGGAACCATTGGCCAAGCTAAAAATGATTTGGAAGCTACAGCACATACTCTAACAAAGCAACTGGAACGTTATCATGGAAAAGCCTACGTTTCTGTGAATAAAGCTTTGGTTACACAATCCAGTTCGGCTATTCCAGTCGTACCATTGTATATTTCTTTGCTGTTTAAGGTCATGAAGGAAAAGGGACTGCACGAGGGATGTATTGAGCAGGCACAACGTCTGTTCGAGACGCTATACAGTGGGTCCACGGTGGAAACGGATGAAGAAGGACGCATCCGTCTGGATAACTGGGAAATGAGAGACGATGTACAGCAGGCTGTCAAAGCAGCTTGGTCCGAAATTACTACAGAAAATGTATCTGAATTGGGCGATCTCGAACAATACCGTCTGGATTTCCTCCAATTATTTGGATTCGGGTTTGATGAAATTGATTATGAATTAGATGTTAACCCAGAGGTAGACACGACTTCATAAGTGAATATGTGTAAAATAAAAACGGGTACTCTCAAGCGATGCAATTGGCTTAAGAGGCCCGTTTTTTTATATTCTAGCAAAATACAAGTTGCACTCGTTTCACTAACAGCATTTATCGAGAATTAGACGTGGAAAGCGACTTACGGTGCAGCAAGCGAAAAACGGCAATGGTAATGATAATCCCCGCAATGCCAAAGATTGCAACAGAAGTCAGGGCCCGGTAAGCTTGCCAGCCGAACAAAAATGCAATACCACTGCCAAACGTTGTACCTGCCAGTAACCCAAGTGCGCAGGCAATATCCGTTCCAAATTTCATAAACATGTTCCTTTCGAATGTATAAATTAAAAAGTAACTTGTACTTTTTCTCTGGACTTAGACACACACTTGTGCGTACAATTAAATAGTAATCGTTTTCAAACGGAATCTATTAATCATTATGTATCATTCTTGGGCAAATTATTCCTTTTTCAGGAGGCTGATGAAATGAATATGAATGAACAGATCAAGCTGTGGAACGAAGAGGCGCAGGCTAGTAACGCTGATCATCCTCACCGAAAGGTTGAATTGTTTATTGAGGTACGAGATGGAGCATTGGAGGCTGTTGTTCCTTATTTGAACCAACAGGATTATCGTCATGTAACTCTGGTAGAAGATGAGCATACTTCGGTTGCGGCTGGAAAAAAAGTAGCTGAGCTGATCCGGGAGGCAGGTTTGACAGTTGATGTAGTCCGTTTACCTCCGAATGCTGTAGGGGATGTCATTGCTGATGAAACCTACATTATGAAGGTGCTGCTGGGTGTGGCGGATAAGAGTCAGGCTGTACTTGCTGTAGGTTCTGGCACGATTCATGATCTGGTTCGCTTCGTATGTTATAAAATGAATCGTCCCTTCTTGTCAGTACCGACGGCTGCTTCGGTGGATGGTTTTACCTCCGCAGGCGCACCACTGATTGTGGACGGCAGCAAGCAGACATTCCAAGCAGTTCCGCCAGAGGCGATCTTTGCTGATTTGTCCGTGCTGGCAAATGCGCCACAGACGATGACTGCTGCAGGTTTTGGCGATATGCTTGGTAAGTTCACCTCACTAGCGGACTGGCATGTTTCCAGAGATTTGGGAAACGAGCCGTATTCGCCTGTGGCTAATCGCATTACCGAGGAGGCTTTGCGTGCCTGTGTAGAGCATGTCGATGAGATTTCGGCAGGCAGCAAGGCTGGTGTCGAGGTATTGATGAATGCGCTGATTGCATCCGGTATTTCGATGCTGATGATAGATCATTCCCGTCCAGCGTCAGGGGGAGAGCATCATATTTCCCACCGAATTGAAATGGATTTTATTGCAGAGGGACGCAAGCAAGTTTTGCATGGTGCCAAAGTAGGCGTAGCATCCGCATTGCTGTCTGACCTGTACAGGGATTTAGCAGCCAGCCAGGATGTAGAGGCTTTTAAGGTGTATCAGGCTTTGCCTACGCCGGAGCAGATGCGTGCATGGCTGGCTCAGGTCGGAGGTCCATCTACCATTACCGAGCTTGGGGTTACGGAGGAACAGCTTGCTCGTGCATTGCGCACGGCTCATACCTTGCGTGATCGCTATACTGGGCTCAAGTATATGAACGAACATCAATTGCTTCGTTCGTAATGTGCAACATCTATACAAATTGTCCTTAGATATTCGGCCAGTTATGTGTGGCAAGGAAGGGATAAGTGAATGGGTTTACATTTCCGACAGCAATACGACGATATCCTGTTCCTGTAACATTTGTATGTACAAATGAACGGTATGCTATAATCGTGGAATATGAACAGGTACACGATATTGCAAGTACGGAGGAAATTATGGCGCCCAAATATATACAAGTTAAACAGGAAATTTTGTCCTGGATTCATTCATCCAAACTGGAACCGCAAAGCCAGCTTCCATCTGAGCATGAAATGTCTGAACAATTTGCTGTTAGTCGGCAAACGGTGCGTCAGGCGCTGGGTGAACTGGTGCAGGAAGGATGGCTGTTTCGAATGCAGGGCAAGGGAACCTTTGTCGCGACACGTGACAGTAAACAGCCCGAAGATCCAAAGATTATTGGAGTCATTACAACCTATATTTCGGATTATATTTTCCCTTCCATTGTACAGGGAATTGAATCCAAATTGAGTCGCCAGGGCTACAAGATGCTGCTGTCAAGTACAGGTAGTGACCCTGAGCAAGAAAGTCAGTGCCTGGAAATGCTGTTAAGTCAACCGCTGAGCGGAATTATTATTGAACCGACCAAAAGTGGAGAGCGTAACCCCAATCTGAACTATTATTTAACCGTGGAAAATCGTCAAATCCCTTATTTGATGATCAATGCGCGTTATGAGGAAATGGATGCGCCCTGTCTGAGAGTAGATGATGAAAAAGGTGGTTTTTTGGCGGCCGAGCATCTGATTAAGCTGGGTCACCGACGCTTGGCCGGATTTTTTAAAACCGATGATATGCAGGGGATTCTTCGTATGAAGGGATTTGTGGGCGCTCACCGCAAATACGGAGTGACATTACACCCGAACGCAGTAACGACTTACCGGACAGAAGAAAAAAATGAGATTCCGCTACAACGTGCGTCGAGGCTGTTGGCGATGGAGGCGGGGGAGCGTCCTACTGGATGGGTGACCTATAATGATGAGTTGGCTGTTCGACTCCTGGATATAGTACGTTCGGCGGGTCTGAACATACCCAATGATCTATCGCTGGTTGGGTTTGATGATTCGTTTTTGGCGACAGCAACAGAAATCAAGCTAACGACAATTTGGCATCCAAAGGAAGAATTGGGGTTACGTGCTGCCGATACCATGCTGTCGATGATTGAAGAGAAGGGGTGCCATGAAGAAGATCGTCAGTTAATTCTCCCGCCTGAGCTCATCGTTCGTGAATCTACAGGGCCTGTCCAGGTCATGCCTGGAGAACACTAGGCTGGGAGATCAGTCACTTTTATTACTTAACATGTAAGGACAGGTTAGTAAGTATACAGCTGTAACGCTTCATATTTGATGGGCATGGTTCTCGCCATACCGAACAGTCTGTTTTCTGGATTGCAGAAATAGACTGTTATTGTTATATCTTTTCTGAAAATAAGTACATAAATCTATCGAAAAAACATAAAAAGGTTAGCTAAGTTGTACGTACAAGTTTATAATGAAAGCAGAACCAAGAATAAAGGGTCAATGCAATCGGTCTGTAACCGTTCTCTGTTGGTCGACACTAACATGACAGGGCTTATTGTCGGGTATACGTTGCTGACGTAACCGGACGGGAATTTATTTAAGGTTGCAGCTTCCACCCAAACTCCTGCGCTGGGTGCGGCCATGTTCGCAGCAGTGCTGCGGGAGCTTAAACTGGAGGGTACAATGATATCGTCGAAGCAGCGCGTCATATGGCCGTGTACGGGACGAGAACTTCAAACCGATCCCTGAGAACGCGGCCGTGTATGATAAGCTGTACGAGGAATACTGCCGTCTTCACGACTACTTTGGACGTGGAGGCAACCCGGTGATGAAAAAGCTAAAGTCCATTAAGGAAGAAGCGGGACGTTCAACTGAAGCGGCAAGCATTCATTCTTAAGATACTGACAAATATAAGCAAGAAATATTTAAAGCTCTGTTATCTAAAAAGCACAGTACACCGAGGAATCGGCAGACTGTGCTTTTTTGCATTTTATATTCTGTGAAATTACATGATGTGAAAGTCTCAGTGAATGAAAGATGGTAATGCGTTCCTTTCAAAGACTTTCATGAAAATTACAACCATTTCTCTTTTACGGACATTTTTACTTTTTCAGCATGGCATCAGCAAACAAAATGGATTTTGGAATACGGAAAAACTGTTCCGCCTGATCCTGGAAGGTTTGCGAAGGAACGGTACCCTGATGCAACCATTTCCGAAATGTACCGGGGTGAACGCCAATCCAATGACTCACATCGGTCACCGAAATATCATGTACCATGCATAGACCCGCCAAAATCCGATTTTTAACCGGAGAGCGAGTCACAGTCCGTTTCATAAAACGGGACGGCGCTGGTTGACAGATGAGTGGTGAACGCCGGACAACCTCTTCATTAAATAGGATATGGTGCGGATAACCAAGTGTATTACACGTCTTTTCCAGATTAGTGTTGCCGGGAATGCGACCTTCATATACCCACGCACTGACACTACGGGAGGAAATGGAAAGCTCCTCGGCAAGTTGGGACAGTTTAATGTCATTAGCCATCAAAACGGCAAGCAAAACGCGATTGCGCACCTGACAGCGTGTTGGTTTACGAAAACGTTTGACACGCACGCCTTTTCCCAAATATTTGCGATTGATCAGAGACCACGCCTGAATGGAATGTTTATCTTGTTGTTTAGGCATATACCCTCCGATTTTTTTAAACACATACTACTATACCCGAAGGGGGGTTTGCAAGTGGCTCCTCTCCTGATTTTCTTTTAATCCCATGGGCTTAACCGGTTTATGGAAAATAAGGTCCATTTGGCCTATAAAAATGGAAGTTTAAGGTGCCGACATATTAAAATGTGACATTTTTAATGGAAATGGAGGTAACATGTTCTTCTCTTACAATTGTAAGGATGTACAGAGATAAAAGTGGGTCCTTGCAGCCCGACATGGATTTTTTTGACGAGAAAAAAGGAGGTTATACAGCTAGATGATTTGTAAAAAGGTAATGGTATGGTTTCTGACGGCACTTTTAGCAACAAACACTTTGCTGTGCTTGCCTAGTGTGGCAGGAGCGGAAAAACAAGATTTAAAGGACGGAATGCAACTGGATCAGGCAGGTTTGGTACAGGAGGAGCAGGAGCTTTCTGATGAAACAGTTTCTTTCAATCCGCCTACCTCTGCAACAAACAGCGTTTATAACGCACTCATGATGAGTTTGGCAGCGGTGGAGTATACGTCAATTGTTATCGAACCTGGGGAAACCTATGAATTCGAGAATACAGATACGATCAGTAAGTCCATATATAGCAACGCTTCTCAATCAAAAGGCATTTTGTACGATAGTGTAAGTTACAAAGAGGACGGAGACATCAGCACTGTCCATATGGACTATGGCATAAGCCCCATTGGTGTTCCTGGGGGAGGCACAGCGTTTATTACGAATACAGGAACAGCAGCATTAACCGTAAAAGTAACGGACGTCTTCACCTACAGTACATCGGAGGACCCGGCACTAGAGCGAGTTACGGTCTCTAAAAATGAAAGCTATCGGATTGTGAATGAAGGATGGACTGCCCGTTCGATTCAGCATGATGGGTCAAATGCAGACAATCGCCGTTTTGATTACGCAAAATACAAGGCAGACGGAACTTTATCCGCATCTGATCTTAATAGCATTGCTCATCCCTCTTTGGGTGATGGCGAGGAACTGATTATTACAGGTTCCACTGCCAATGCGGTTACCTTCGGATTTCCATACGGTAAATACAGTATAGAAAGCACCGGCGAGCCGGCTTATGCGCGGGTTACCCTAAATCAGGGGGAAAGCTACCAATTTATCAATGTGGGAACCCGATTGGATACGGTGGAAAGTGACGGTACATCTAAAGATAAACTTGATTATGTTGTTTATCTGGCAAACGGAACAGAGGCTTCACGCGGCAGTGGCACTACGGCGAAGCCGCAGATTGCTGTGGACAGATACGCGGTAATTACCCAGGTCACTGCAAACCCGGTGACATACGGGGCTCCGTATCGCAATTTTATTGCCCGTCCAGTGGGTGGAGATGCAATCAGCCGTGTGGAGCTTGAGGTAGGCAAGAGCTACATTTTCCACAACAATGGTACGCTGATGAATCCGATCTACAATAACTCCAAAAAGGTAGGAAGCTTGTTCGACTATGCTATTTACAAGCCGGATGGAACGGTAAATTCCTCTGGTTTTAACAGCCAGTCTGGTCCCATGATCCCGCCTTCGGGATATGCCATTGTGACTGTGATTGGTCCGAATCCTATTATCTTTGATTATACAGATGATTTTTCCTGGGAAACGAGTAGCCATCCTGCTTTCTTGCGGGTAACACTTTCGAAAGGTGAAAGTTATGCTTTTACCAATATTAGTGATCATTTGAGGAATCTGCACAGCACAGCCAAAACTGTTAAAGGAAAATTTGATGTGGTCCTGTATAAAGCAGATGATACAGAGCAATCCAGGCGCAATACCGGGAACTCAACCTTTTTGGTTGGCGCAGGTAAAAAGGCTAGTGTGACGGTAACCAGTGACACGCCAATCACGTTTGGGGGTATCTATCGGAGCTTTAAGGCCAGCGAAGATGATAATGGTATTGGGCAAACGACGCTGGAGCCGGGAGATTCGTACATTTTCCGCAATCATGATAGCAAATCGAATTCATTGCGGCATGACAAAAGTAGTGGAAGTGTACGCTTTGATTCGGCAAGCTATCGAGGGCTTCGTTTACTGACATCAGATCATTTCAACAATACAGTGGACCCAGAGATTGTTGCGGGCGGTGAAGCCATTGTCACCAATGTATCCGATCGGCCAATCACCTTTATTTACAGCAGTAAGGTAGAGGCTATGCTTAACGCACAGGCAGCCTTCCATCGAATTACATTGAAACGCGGTGAAAGCCGGAAATTTATAAATGTTAGCACTTTGGACAAGGCCCTTGACGTCATTTCGGTCAACGGTATGAAATGGAATTACATTAATTATAAGGCAGATGGGACAGTGTACAGCCAGGCTAAGGATACAACTCAATTGCCATTGGTACAGGCCGGAGGTTATGCCATTGTAACGACGGTTTCGGATGTGCCAGTGACTTATGGAGCTGTATTAGGAATATTCGATGTTGAGGCTGCCGAGGTGCCAACAGGCAATCAGGTTACCATCAAGCAGGGAGAAAGCTATGTATTCCATAATATTGGCTCACAGGCTTCCTCATTAACCACAGATGCTTCAGACACAAGCCGTCTCTATGACTATGCCATGTATGGAGAAGGTAGCGGTGTGAATTCCAAGGTGGATAGAGCAGGTATGAGTGTTTCATTACCTGAGATCTCACTTGGAGCAGGAGGTACACTTGTTGTAACCGTCACTTCGCCGCAAGCTGTAACCATTCATTTCAACAATGACATTAAAGCAGATCCAAGCACAGAACCAGCATTATTAAAAACGTCTTTGTCTGGCGGCAAACAGGAAGTATGGATCAATCGCGGGAGCCAGGAAGCACCTGTTTTGACGAATGCGAAAGCAACGGGTGGAACATATCAGTTCACTGTTGCAGATCATGCTGGAAAAGTGATTCGTGAACATAAAGAGGCGACAGACACTCAACAGCAAGTGCCAGCTAACGGAAATATTCATCTCGCCGTAGCTGCAACTACTCCTGCTGTTAACTTTGGAGCGCCTTATCGTGTGTTTGCTGTAAAAAATAACGATGACAGCAAGCTGGGCGAGCTAATTGAGCTTATAGATAAGGAAGTTGACTTTACGGTAGGCCAACAAGGGAAATATCGGTTTACACCCAAAGAAGACGGGATTTACCGTTTTGCGGTGAAGGAGAAATCCAACTTTGCTGCGCAGCAGCCAATTCTAGCCTTGTTTACGGACCCTGATTTTAGTAGTCAGCTTGTCTCCTCAACTGAGCAAGCACAAATATATGGTTGGGATTACACGGTCTTAGAGTATGAGATGAAGGCAGGTCAAACGGTTTATGTGAAGCTGTCAGAAATTAATAGCGGTGCATTGCAAACTGTAATTAAGGCAGCCCATATGGCGCTTGGCAAAGATACTTCATACGAATACGGCAAAGGAAACCGACTGAATAAAGTTATCTTATTCACCGGTGATCAAATTCAATTGGATTATGATTTAAACGGAAACATCATTAAACGGACAAAAAAGGTATTTCCTTTTACAGATTAAAAGGATGTCTTGGCTTCGAAAAAATATAACAGATCATTAGATGTATAGGCATTATTAATAGGGGTGAGCGAGTGTTTAAACGTTATATTTGTAGTCTACTATGTGTGCTGATGTTACTGGGTTCATGGAGCACATGGGCATATGGAGAAGCAGGTCGTGGAGAGGCAGCAACTTCTCAATCTTCTTCGTCTTCTACTCCGCAGATTATTACCAGAGCTTGGCTTGCACAGCAAACAGGTAAGGATCAGGCGTGGGTCAATGCACAGTTATCCAAAGGCTATACCTTATATGATATTTATAAAGCATGGCAAAAAGATGGTGGAGAAAATTCATTACCAGAACAAAGTCCAAGCTTGTGGGTACAGCAGAATGGACTGACATTGAGCACAAATACAAAGGTGGAACCATCCGATGAGTCGGCTGCACTGAAGGAGGGCGAAAAGCGCGCTCAGACCACCCAGGATGAAAAGGCAACTCAACATCCACTTGATAAGGAAGAGGGTAAAGAGCCGGCTCCAGACACGACTGAGATGGTTATCCCATCTATACCCCGAGTAAATGATTCCGTATATGCTCCGACTCCAGGAGAAAGCGGACTGATCGGGCAGGATTTATTTAAACAAAGTTTGTTGCAGGTATCAGCTACAACAGATGTGTATGCTCCTTTTGATCAGGCGGCGCTTGCACAAAGCAGGTTGAGTGATGATACGTCTCGTTATGGAATGGACTATGGTGACAACAGTGTGTCCACCGCTTCAGGACAGCTCGTTGTTCAAAATACGGATTTGGTACTGCCGGGGTCATTGCCCTTTGCATTGACTCGTGTGTATAACAGTTCATTGGCAAATAATCAGATTGGTGTGCAGCAAAATGAAGGGTTGTATACAAACACAAGTGCCATCCGCGAGGAAGAAGCAGCTTCTGGTCTGGGGAGAGGCTGGAAATGGGATCTTCCTCATATGCAGAAACAGGATGGTAAACGGTATTTGTATATTCCGGGAACAGGCTCCTATGAACTGAGAGATGATTTGCAGCTAGAAGGATATGCATACAAAGATCTGAAGATCAGTACAGATCAAAGCGCAAGTGTGCAGGGAGTAAGCAGTGCATACAAAATAGCAGTGCTGAATGGAAATGACTATTATATCGATCAGGACGGTTATTTGATTTTAATCCAGGATGCGTATAAGAATCGGGTGGAGTTTGATTATACAAGTTCTGGTGGAGTAAAGCTTATTCGATCGATTCGAAACAGTGATGGCAAAGAGCTTGACTTCACTTACAATGCCGGGCAAATTGTTGTTAAAGAGCAGGGCACGGACCATCAGTACACCTATCGCCAAAGTGGCGAGGGAAGCAGCAAGGTGCTGTCAGAAGTATTGGATTCTCTTTCCCGAAGCACAAGCTATGCGTACACATTTATGGATGCTCCTTTTAATGTAGTCGTAAATGGTGAAGGAAAGACTGGAGCTCTACAATCCAATGAAACCGCGCTCCTTACACGAATTGTACGACCTACTTCATCGATTACAGACATTCGGTATGAAGCCTATAACAAGCAGATAGGCGTATACGGTACACAAGGCGTGTTTAAGGTGGCTTCACGCGCTGATATGTACAGTACAACTGCCGGCGATCGTTTTTTAAATAAACTTGATTTCGCGTATTCCGGAGAAGATCTAGCAAGTTATGGCAAAAATGCTGAGTGGACGGTGGTTGCTAAAGGGACGCGTACAACAGAAACCTTCCATTTTGGTAAAGTCTTTAGAGGTGATAATACACCAGACAAGCTTGTTCTTAACCGCTATGATCAAGAGGGTGATTCTACCGGCTATCATATAAACTACATATATAATGATGCCATGGACTGGAATTTGCCTGTGCAAATGCAAGAGTCGTATACGGAGGGAGGTTCTTCGTCAGAACCTGTAACCACCTCCTATGACTACAATGAATATGGTCTTCCACTAAAAGTATCCCAAAGTACTGGATTGGAGACTGTTCATACGTATAAAACCTCTAGTGAGCCTTTTTTCTGGATTCAACCTACCCAGACGGTTACTAAAATAAGTGAAGGAAAAACTGGAACGACAGTTCGAACTTATAAAGCAGAGGGTACATTGTATGAACTGAAAAACTATGAAGGTACAGAGCAAGGGAAGCTTTTATCAGATACCTATACTTTTTACAATGCAAAAGGGAATGTAAGTGGTCAGAAAGTTCTTATTGATGACAGAAACTATACGGATGTTTCGATTGATTATAAATCTCCCTATGGTTCTCAGCTCCCAACAAGACAGCTTTTGCCTAAAGGTGTTGAGTATACGTATGATTATTATCCGACTGGGGAAATCAAGTCCCAAACAGATGCCAAGCGCAAAACAGAGTCCTACGTATATGACGCTTTGGGACGTGTAACGAAGGTTACTTATCCGGATGGAACTCAGACGGTTGTGGTGTATAAGGATGATACGAACGATGTCACCGTCACCGGACCAGATGGAGTAAGTGCTGAAAGAATGTATAATCCATTCGGACAGATGCTCCAGCAGCAGGTGGGTGATGCGATTTACGGATATGGTTATGATGATCATGGAGATATGGTAGAAAGCACGGATGCTGAACAAGCAACCACTCGCTATGCCTATGATGCCTTTGGACGACCTGTGAAGACGACCTATGCGGATGGAACCACAGATACCGTGACTTATAACGCAGTGGATCGTACTGTTACTCAGACGGATGCGTCCGGTTATCGTGTGCGTGAAGTATCAGATGCTTTAGGTCGTGTGACTTCCACACAAGAAGCTAAAAATGGATCATTTCAGCCGCTGGAATCGTTAGCTTATAATTATGCGGGTATGGTCACTAGCCGTACAGACGGTAATGGTCAACGCACGCTCTATGATTACGATGCTTTGGGACAAATGACCTCGGTCACTGATCCATCCGGACAGCAGGTCAGCTATGTGTATGATCTAGCCGGAAATTTGAAGACCGTTCAGTTTCCTGATGGGCAAAAGAATGTGTATTCATACGATGAGCTGGGTAGACGTACGTTACTTGAGAAATCAAGCGGAGGAACTACGTTAAATATTTACGATACAGATGGAAACATCACCCGTATGTTGACAGGAAAATCGGAGGCCATTACCTTTCAATATAACGCTGACGGATTAGTTACCGAAGCGGCGGGTCCCGATTTTAAAACCAATTACACCTATGACAGCGCAGGACGAAGAAAAAGCATGACTGATGGTCAGGGAACGACCTCCTATGCCTATGATCCATCAGATGGAGCCTTGACTGGGCTGAAGTACCCTGATGGTACGCACATCAGCTATGAATACAACAAGCAGTCTCGTACAGGCTATGTGCTAACAGATGCTGCTGGCACGTCTATGCACGTTCAATCCAAGCTGGACAGTGTGGGCCGAGTTACCCAAATGGACATTAGCGCTGGGTCCGGTGCGGCAAATGTACAGAGTTTGGGAGAAGCGAGTGCTGCTGCGGGCGGATCATTGGATCGAATGACGTTCGATTATGCTCCTAATGGTTTGCTGAAAAGCCAGTCTTCGAGCAGAGGGCTGAGTACGCGATTCAGCTACAACGGACTGGATTTATCCGGGGTTACGGTGGAGCACGGTGGTACGTCGCTACATCAATTTGGGTATGAACGGGATGGGAATAAAAACATCATCGGACGTACACAAAACGGAACAACAGACCAGTTTGGATATGACCCGTCAAACCGTATTGCCAGCGAAGCCGCTGGTGAAAAGAATAAGACCTATGTCTACGATCCGAATGGAAACCGAAGTGCTGAAGGCAGTGGCAAAGTGTTCGGCATGAAAAATGCTGAATATACGTATGATTCTGCCAGCCGTCTGACAAAGGTGACCGGTGAAGGCAAAGAGGTAGGGTACAGCTATAACGGAGACGGTCTACTGTACGAGCGTACAGAGGGCGGCAAAACGACTCGGTATTACTATGACGAAGAAGCGAAGCTGATTGCAGAAGCCGAGGTCCAAGGTGAAACAGCCAAGATCACTTACGCTTACGTGTATGACTTGTCCGGTCAACTGTGGGCCAGACAGGACAAGGCAAGCGGGCAGTTGCAATATTATCAGCTCAACGGTCACGGTGATGTGGTAGGTCTAAGTGATAGTTCGGGCAAGGAACTGAATAGCTACAGCTACGATATTTGGGGTGGACCGGAGAAGGTCAAAGAGACCGTTCCGAACGTGTTGCGTTATGCTGGTGAGTATTGGGACGATACGACCGGGCTACAGTACCTGCGGGCTCGCTGGTACGATCCAGGCACAGCCCGTTTTATGGGCGAGGATACGTATCAGGGAGAGATCAGCAATCCTCAAAGCTTGAACTGGTATACGTATGTAGCCAATAATCCACTAATCTATGTGGACCCAAGCGGACATTATTTTGAGACCATTGATTATCAAGAGCTTAGAATATTACTAAATGAAGCTAGGCTTAAATCGAGTTCCAGCAAAAATCGGGATTATCAGGTATACAAGGATTTCATACGAAAAAGATATGATTTTGTGTCCATTTTTGGAGGAGCAAACCAGTACAATTACTTATACGATCTATTAACGGGAACCAGTGATTATAAGAATAGTTCTGGCAAGTCTGATTGGGCTAAAGATCAGTTGTTAAGTGCATACCAAAAGTGGACAGATGCCGAAGTCCTTGGCATAGCTGCGATGGGGATGATCGGTGATTTTGGCGGAAAGTCTGTTGGTAGAGGGAAGTATAGCGGTAAAATAAAATCAGGGAAATGTAATTGTTTTACAGCGGGTACGAAGGTTCAAACAGACGAAGGGGAGAAGAATATCGAAGACATTGAGGTCGGAGATAAGGTTCTCGCCAAAGATGAGAATAATCCTGATGGGGAGTTGGCTTACAAGGAAGTAACAGCTTTATTCCGCAACCAACGTGATGATATTATTAAATTGAATGTTGGAGAGCAAGTCATTGAGACGACCAATAATCATCCATTCTATGTTGAAGGAAAAGGTTGGGTACTTGCAGATGAACTTCGAGTGGGCGATAAACTCCAAAAAGCTGACGGAAGCAATCTAACGATTGACAAGGTAGAGTTTGTCGAACAAGATGAACTTGTTACAGTTTATAATTTTGCCGTTGCTGACTACCATACGTATTATGTAACCGATTTAGGAATTTGGGTACACAATACTAATACGGGTGATTGTATTATTAAAACAGGTGACAAGACACCTGGAGGTCATTCATTTAGTGAACATGGTGCAGAACGTGCAAATGAGAGAGGGTTTTCATCTCAAACGATTGACAACATAATAAACAACAATAAAAAGAATAGGAAAAGTAAGGTTGATGACCTAGGGCGGAAAACATGGGAATATACAGATGCTCGGGGCAATAAGGTTGTAACCAACGAAAGTGGAGGAATTATTTCTGTCCATTCTCCTGCTTCGGGGGGCGTTTATATTCCTAAACCTTAATAATTATAGTTGGAGTTGATAAGAAGAGATGAATAAGGATGTATTATTAGAATTATCAAAGAATCTAAATACTGAATATGAGATAGGGATTTGGTCAGAGACAACGGACTTCTTTGAAAGACAGGATAATATCGCAGATTTTTCTGTTAAATATGATGATGGTCAGTATAATATTGTGATTAAACTAAAAGAGTTTAACTTAAATGCGGCAAAAACCATATTCGCCTCATTAGTACGATTTATAGAGTATAAATCGACATTCTATGTGAGGGAAGATAAAAAAGATTCATTCGTATACTACCTGCTCTCTTCAACTGATAGCAAAAAAGCTTTCTTGTTTTATGTAGTTATTCAATAAGTTTGAGACCTTGAGGGCGGCAATCCTCAGGGTCTTTCTTTATATCTATCAATACCTAGTACCTTGTAAACGGGTTAAATGATACTCCTCTATGACAATCCATAGTTTATTAGATACCTAGAATATTTAGTCAGATACCAGAGTTCTATCCCCAAGTACCTTACCTTCATATTTCTTCAGGTAGTCTCTAGTTCTATCAAAATTTATTCACAACTTTGTAACTTATTTGGTAAGATGGATTGCGAGATTGTTTTCAAATTGTTTTACTATATTTACCTACTATAGTCTGGTAATCTATTAGTATATATAGGGGGAACGAAAAGACGTCCGGTTCAGTCGGTTTATATGCGTTTATGTTCTATATGTTGAGTGAATGTCTATATTGCCATGTCTATATCGTCATGTCTGTATAACTTCATAGACAAGCTAGAGATAGCTCCCGCACATTATAAAATACAGCACAGGATGGTGTAATGAATGAAGCTTTTAAAAGTAAAATGGATGGCTGTATGCTTGATGGCAATCTGTTGTTTGGGTTTGCTGGGTATACATACGAATACAGCGAGTGCACAAGCGAAGGCGCCTTTGCTTGGGGTCAATGATGTGTTGCTAGATTCGAATACGGTTAAGCCCGTAATGGAAAATGATAAGTTGTATGTACCCATCGTTACATTAGGGCAAAAGATGGGTATTTCTACTTCTGCCAATGGAAATGCATTGGTGCTGACTGGACATAATCGCAGCTTTACGCTGGATTTGAACAAGGGGGATGTGTTCGAGCGTGGAGGACGCACGATGGTGCCAATTCGCACTTTGACCGATGCATTCGGCTTCACTATTACGGTTCCTACAAGTAATCTGTATCGAATTCAGAATGCAAACGCTAGTTTGTCTGATGCTCAGTTTTTGAATACATTCGCGGCAGAAATTAAACAGTATGCAGCTGTCGAACCGGGCAAAGCCAGCAATACAGGCAACAAGGGAACTGCCTCATCATCCAGCCGTACGATTTATTTGAGCTTCGATGATGGTCCTACAGCGCATACGTCGCAGCTGCTGGATATTTTAGATAAATATAATGCGAAGGCTACGTTCTTCATGCTGGGACCTGAAATTCGCCAACATAGCGCAGTGATGAAGAGAATGGTAGACGCAGGGCATGGTTTGGGCCTCCATGGGATGACACACCAGGTGAAAAAGATCTATGCATCCCCGGCAGCAGCATTGGCAGAGATGAATCAGGATAACGACATTTTATTTAAGGCCACAGGGAAACGCACTTCTTTGATTCGTACACCTTATGGCAGCAAACCGTATTTGAAGAAAGCATATCGTGATCAACTGACGGGTGCAGGCTATCATATTTGGGACTGGAACATCGATTCGAATGATTGGCGTTATACTAAAAATCCGCAGCATTTTGTACAGACAGTCCTCAGTGATATTAAGAGACTGAAAAAGCAAGGCAGAACACCAGTCGTTCTTATGCATGATAAGCCATCTACGATCAAGGTGCTTCCACAAATCATGGCGGCCTTGCAGAAAGAAGGATATTCGTTCGAGCCGTTGAATGATAACCTGACTCCGCTTAATTTTTGGAATGATCATCGTTAATTGAATAGCATGAAAGAAAAGGCACCTTTTCAACCATTTGTATAGTGGTTTGGAAGGTGTCTTTTTGTTGTATTTGCTCGAAAATGTGAAGTTTGCAGCATGGTTTATATGAATCTATGAATTCATGTCTATGCACAGGTCATATGACTTTACGGGTTATCATGTCGCTGCATATATTACAGTAACCGTCCCGAGAGGAGGAAGGTATGAATATTAATCCGAGTATGTTTAGTATGATTTGTGCTACCGCAGGAGCCTTTATTACGTTTGCCTTTGGCGGCTGGAATCAGCTAATGGTGCTATTCACGGTTGCAATGGCTGTCGATTATGTGACTGGAGTCGCCGCAGCAATTAAGACTGGGCAAGGTTTAAGCAGTAAAGCCGGCTTTTGGGGGTTGGCGAGAAAGGCTTTAATGCTAATGGTAATTTCTTTGGCGCATCATGTGGACCTCCTGATGGGTACCGAAATCATGAAAGGGGCGGCAACGTACTTTTATTTATCCAATGAATTGATCTCTATTACGGAAAACTGTTCACGAATGGGTTTACCGCTCCCACCGAAGCTCAAGAATTTTTTTGCCCTATTAAAGGACAAGGAGTCTGATGGAAAAAATGGTGGAAAAGATCGCTAGAATTACAAAGTTTCTTTCCGTATGTGGGGCGTTATGATAAAATTTTCAAGAGAACATTTTAAGATAAGGAGCCTATACGCATGATTAAACATATTGTTTTGTTCAAATTGAAAGACCGCTCCCCCGAAAGCATTGAGCACACAGCATCCATTTTGCGCAGCATGAACGGCAAAATCAAAGAGCTGCTGTCACTCGAAGTAGGTACGGATGTGATTCGTTCGGAACGTTCTTATGATATTTCCCTTACCGCTGTTGTCGAAACACTGGAGGATTTGCAAACGTATCAGGTACACCCTGTGCACCAGGAAATTATTGTACACATGAATGAAGTGAAGGATGTATCTATCGCAGTTGATTATGAAATCTAAAGCGGTACTGGAGGTGCAGGACCTTGTATTATGTCAACCGGGAACAAATTGAGCTTCGACTAGGGGCTGTTCCCGACATTGTCGCCGGACTTCGCCAGACTTCTGCTTCCTGGAACGGCGATCTGTTGCAGGGGCTAGTGCAGGAGCGCTGTCTTCATCTGGCCATTGAGACGGTAACGGACGTAGGAAGCTATATCATCGACGGATTTATTATGCGTGACGCCAGTAGCTATGAGGATATTATCGGTATCATTCATGAGGAAGGTGTACTGGATGATACCGTATTTCATTCGCTAGTAGAGCTGGTAGGCTTACGTAAACCCTTAGTGCAGGAGTATTTCCATTGGGACCGGACAAGCCTTCACCCGCTTACAACAAAGCTGCCTGGGTTGCTGGAGCTTTTTGCATCTAACGTGCATGATTATTTAAATAAGGAATTGGGTCCCCAGCCCGAGGGAGTGTAAAGGCAAAAGTGACGGATAAGTATATCGTACCCGAAATGCCCACTAGGCGCATGATCATGACACTATTGAAAACCCAGGGACCTGTGGGCGTCGGAAGCTTGGCAGCTCAATTAGGCATTACCGAAATGGGAGTGCGTAGGCATCTCAAATTGATGGAGCAGGATGGCCTGATCGTGGCTACAATCGTGAGACAGGCTATGGGACGCCCGACGTTTTTGTACAGCCTGAGCGAGCAGGGAAGCGAGCAGTTTCCACGTAATTATGATCATTTGTTACTGGAACTGTTAGAGGAACTCGATGAAGAACAGGGAATGGAAGCTGTTTACTCGCTGTTTGATGGTAGAAAACGTAAAATGATGAAGCGATACGCCCCTCATATAGAGGGGGAGACTACACTGGCTTCACGTGTGGAAAAGCTTTCGGGCATCCAGAATGCTTCCGGATATATGGCAGAGTGGCGCGAGGAAGAGGATGGTAGCTACTCTATTGTGGAATACAATTGTCCTATCTCTCAAATTGCAGGCCGTTACCGCAAGGCTTGTGAATGCGAGCAGCAAATGTTTGAGGAGCTACTTGATGCCGAGGTTGTTCGTGAGGATTGTTTGGCAGATGGGGGCCGTTGTTGCCTGTATCGTATCCGCTCTAAAAAAAAGTGAAACTTTTCAGGCTTGTTTTCTGTGTCATGACAAGCTCCCCATGCTTATAATGCACTAACAGATGGGCATTCGCCCGGGCACAAGGGAGAGATGATGATGAAGGAGAACTGCAAAAGTTTTATCCGAGGCGCGTTGGCAGGCAGCATTGTTGGTTCGGTTGCTGCTTTATTATTTGCCCCTAAGTCAGGTCGTGAGCTGCGTCAGAATATTACAGATCAGGCGCGCAACGTAAGTGATAAGGGACAGGAGCTAGCGGGGAAAATTTCAGACACTTCAATTGAGTATACTGACAAAATTAAGGAGACAGCCTCAGCCGTCATTCATGAAATTGGGCAATGGCGTAAAAAGAGTGAAATGATTCCTGAGGTTAGTATTTCATCAGCGACTGCTCAAGAAGATACGGAAAAAGATGCGCTGTAACGGTCTGTACAAACGTAGGTGAAACACTGAATACAGTTTGAATTCGTGGCTTCTCCCGTTGGGATGGAGCCTTTTTATTGATCACTTCCTCGTTTTAGGGTAATCTTTTGGGGTACCTTTTACACGAATACGACATAAGGTATGTAGCAACGGATAGCATTCCGAGATGAAACAACTCATATTTGAACAAAAAAAGGAAGCGGTGTGTACGTGCAGCAAGCGATTGCAATATTGGATTCCGGTGTAGGAGGTTTGACGGTTGTTAAAGAAGTCATGCGTCAGCTTCCACGGGAAAAAATCATTTATTTTGGAGACACTGCGCGCACTCCGTATGGCCCCCGACCATCGGAAGAGGTTAAAAAATTTACAGAGCAAATGGTTGATTTTCTGATTCAATTTGATCCGAAAGTCATTATTATTGCTTGTAACACGGCTACTGCCGCGGCATTGGACTATATTAGCCAAAAGGTATCCATTCCGGTGATCGGAGTCATTCACCCCGGGGCTCGTGCTGCGATTAGCGCGACTGCTACCGGGCATGTCGGGGTGATTGGGACTGTCGGTACGATTCGAAGCGGAGCGTATACAGCTGCGCTCAAGCAATTGTCTCCTTACGTAGACGTGGTGAGCCATGCGTGTCCTGCGCTTGTTCCATTGGTGGAGCAAGGGTTATTTCGCTCTAAGACGACATCGCAGGTTGTGGAGGAGACATTGAGACCTATTCAAACGTATCCGATTGATTGTCTGATTCTTGGTTGTACGCATTATCCTTTTTTGAAGGAAACGATTCAAGAAGTCATGGGGCCTGCAGTAAAGCTCATTAGCTCGGCAGATGAAACGGCGCGTGAGACGAGTACCATTTTGTATAACAAAGACAAGTTGGAAGCTGGGGACGAAACCCCGGTACATCAGCTTTTTTGTTCCGGCGATCCTGAATTGTTCCAGCGCATTGCCGCACAGTGGCTCGGGGAGCAAATTCGCCAAACGCCTGTCGTCTGGCAAGTCACCAATTTGGATTAACGAGACAGCCGACTTTTTGTCATTGGACAAAAGAAGTCGGCTGTTTTGCTTTTCGCTACATCAAGACACGCCGCGTTTGCATAACATGCAGTAAGGCAGATGGAAGGGGCGTAGAAGATGAGGGAATATATCGTTCAAAAAGGAGATACATTGCACCGGGTCGCCTCGGCTTTTAAACTATCGGCGGATACTTTAATCGTAGATAATCCGTGGGCCGCCACGCAACCCTATCTGATTAGTGGTCAAGTGTTATATATTCGTCCGTCTACGGATCGTAAATACGTTATTCAGCCTGGTGAGTATGCAAGACAGATTGCCAAGCAGTTTGGTGTGGAGCTTAATGAGTTACGGCTAGCCAACCCCGGACTTGCGGAGCATGATTTTATGGAAGGAAAAACTATTGTTATTCCTGAAGACCATCAGGATCAGATTGTACGATTACGTGGAGAGTATGGATATGAAGATTTAAAGGAAGACCTAGCGGCCTTGGCCCGCAGATATCCGTTTATTGAAGTTGGCAGCATTGGAACCAGTGTCATGGGGAAGGATATTCCTTATGTACGTATTGGGCAGGGAACGCGTAAAATTCACGCCAATGCTTCAGTTCATGCTAATGAATGGCTGACGACGCCTTGTTTGCTGCGTTTTATAGAGCAATATGCACAAGGGATCGGTGGGACTGAAGAACATGTAGGGGCCACTCAATGGGTGTATGGAGGTTCTCCGCGGGATTTGCTGGAGCATACATCCTTATGGGTGGTTCCGATGGTCAACCCGGATGGGGTAGAGCTGGTGCAACAAGGTATACTCCCAACTCATCCGTTGTATCATGACCTCAAAAAGTGGAATGAAGGACGTGCTGATTATCGCGGTTGGAAGGCGAATATTCGTGGTGTCGACCTCAACGATCAATTTCCGGCATATTGGGAAGAAGAGGTGCGCAGACGCGGTAAAACAGGTCCGTCTCGACGAGACTATGCAGGACCTGCACCTTTGTCTGAACCGGAGTCTAAGGCGCTTGCCGATCTAACGGAGCGCGAACAGTTCGACATGGTGTTATCCATACACAGTCAGGGACAGGAGATCTATTGGAATTATCGGGATCTAGAGCCTAAGGAGAGCCGAGATTGGGCCTTACGGCTAGCTGCCGCAACAGGTTACCGGGCGGTAAAGCTGGGTGGGAGCGATGCAGGGTACAAGGATTGGTTTATACAGCGATTTGGTAAACCGGGGTTTACCGTTGAAGTCGGTCTAGGCGTAAATCCGCTGCCCATGCGTGATTACGATGATATTGCAGCAGAAGTGGGCATGTTAATGGCAACAGTGCTGTCATGGTAAAAAATTCGGCCTACTGAAACGTATCGAATCACTTGCACGTATTAGGAGGAACACGTTTTTTATAAGTGTTCCTCTTTACATGTCCCTTCAATGGGGTATATATACTTAGGAGCATTGGAAATGGAGTGAACAACCTATGAAGTGGAAAAGATTACTATCTCTCCGTCAATGGTCACATGTATTTCGTCGTATGCCCCGATTGATTACTTCATCAAGGATTCCGCTGGGAGAAAAATTACTCTTTGCGGTGCCTGTGTTGCTCTATTGGGTATTACCTGATGTCATGCCATTTATGCCCATCGACGATATTGGTGTTACGCTATTGCTTATGAATTGGTTTGTCACCCGTGCCGAACGAAAATATCCAGATGTGCTTGAAAAGCAACATGTACGTGTTCGGTAGATAAGCTTATGAATTTCGTGATTGCGATTTTTCGCGATTTTCTTTACAATAGGAATATTGCCTTTTGCTATGCTAAACATAATTGTGATTTATCCAATAAACCACATTTCATTTAATGAATATGAAGGAGATGAAGTTTGATGAACTGCAAAATTACTCGTAACGCAGCTAAAGTATTGAAACTTGAACTGGATAAGGAAGAGAACCAAGGGAAGAGCCTGCGCGTTGTTATTACTCATGCTCATGGAGATCATGCTCATTACGGGCTGGATTTGGACACGCCTAAAGAAACAGATACTGTCGTATCTACAGATAAAGGCATTGACGTAATTTTGGAAAGCGGCCAGCCGCTGCTGGATGGTGTGAAAATTGATTACTTGTACTTCCCCGAAGAAGGATTTGTCATTACTAACCCTTCCCAAGGTAATCACGGCGACCACTAAGCCGGAGCTCGGAGGGATGACAGATGGCCAACGATATTCGCGTATGTGATGAATGCAATCATATTCGCTTGAAAACAATCTTGCCCAAGTTGCAAAAGATGGCACCAGATGCCGAGATCAAAATCGGCTGCAAATCGTATTGCGGTCCTTGTGGGAAACGGGCGTTTGTGTATGTGAACGGACGTTATGTGAGTGCGGCTACGGAGGATGAAGTATTGGAGAAGGCTGCGCGCTTTATCAAATAGTTCCAGTACGCAGCATTCGCAATTTTTGAATAGTTCCCCTTCTTCTGATCCATGCTAATGGATGTAGACCACTGCCCAGAAGGAGGAGTGACTCATGGCCCAATATGATTCCAATCTCGACAATCACAGTGTTGAGGCTCAAACACAAAACTCGGTGGACAGGCTCCACAATGCCGTCTCTCAGGCATTGTCACATCCAGCTGAGCAACTGATTGAACAGGCGGAGCAGTCTCGCACTCATGCTGAACATGCCATACAGCAGGCGAAGGATAGCCTTGGTGACGACTCAGTAGAAGTTGCGGAGGATATGCTTGGTGAAGAGGTACAACGGCTTGAACAGGCCAAAAAAACGTTGCGTTCCTAAGCATTTGTGACTGGTAACAACGAGCGCAGTCGAGTGACAATCCATAAAAAAGCACGATCCACAGCACTTACAAGCCGATGGATCGTGCTTTTTTGTTATATACAGAGTAGTTATGCGGCGACATCGTTAAAGGGGTTTGGGAAGATGCTATATCAGCAACCTCCCACATAAAGTCTATTAGATACAGATACAGAAGGAGTTACTTCTTTGTTTGTGGTTCCCATTCGCGAATAAGATCGTATGTGATAACCTGATCGGATATGTTCAACCGATTGAGAGCTTCGGTATATCCCGGTCCGCAGGCGTTTACGTCTGTAGGCTGGCCTGTACTCAGGTTGTAACAGGTCCCTTTGGAGAATGTACCGTCCTCAGATGGAATGTAGTACACTCGTCCATCCGTGAAAGCACCAGTACGTAGCACAACCATACGAGGCTTCCCGCTAAACAGATCGTTTCCCATAAAATGATATGGTTTTGTAGAAATCCCAAGTAGGTGCATTACGGAAGGAGTCAGATCCAACTGACCTGCCGGTTCTGTATACGTGCCCGCCTGACTTCCGTCAGGAAGATGCACAAGCAATGGCACCTGATTCATGATTTTCTGCATGTCCAGATCCGTAAGTGGCTTGCCTAAAAATTTCTCATACAGTGCTTTGTCTTTAATAGAATTATCATGATCCCCATAAAACATCAGGATCGTATCATCCCACAGTCCGTCTTTCTTCATCTGATCTACCAATTCGCCTAGTGCTTCATCTACATAATGGACAGATTTTAGATAGTCTCCGAACATGGTACCTTCAAACTCGCCAACGTCTAAATCTACCGCGTCAGGTGACAGGTTGTACGGATGATGGCTCGAGATACCGACCATATAGGCATAGAACGGCTGCTTAACTTCGGTAGTGAGATCATTGAGCGTTTGACGGAAAAAGGATTTGTCTCCCAGGGACCAGCCCAATGGCTCATCAATTTTAAAATCTTTTTTACTGTAGAACTTGTCATAGTTCATTGCCTTATACATAGTGTAGCGGTTCCAGAAGCTGCTGTCATACACGTGAAACGCATTGGGACTATATCCAGTATCCTTCAAAATGGAAGGTAGCGTATCGAATTTATGGTCCGCATAACGGATAAATACAGAGCCTGTAGGGAGCGGATGCAGCGAAGCATGTGTAGAGAAGTCCGCGTCCGAAGTACGGCCCTGCGCAGTCTGGTGAAAATAATTGTTGAAATACATGCTTTCCTTCGTCAGTTTGTCAAAGTTAGGCGTAATCGCTGCACCGTTGATCTGTTTGCCGATAAAAAAGTTCATGAACGCTTCAGCTTGAATGACCATCACGTTTTTGCCCTTATACTTGCCAGATAGATCATTTTTTACCTGAAGCAACTTTTGGTGCTGATTAAACCATTCCTTATCCTTATCGGATTCCGCTTGAGCCAATGTAGGCTGAGGACCAAGGTGATCCTGACCATAGCGGTAGATGTCATATCCATGAAATCCGATCAACCCTGTTACATTGTACAAGGCCATCGACCACCAGTTGCCGACAAATATGCCAGTTGCCCACGTGGAGGTATAATATTTGATCGGCCCAAATGTTAATACATAGCCAATCAGGAAGGCCAATGCTCCTTTAGAGAAGCGAAGCAGGAACCTCTTTGTGTAGGAGCTTCGGGATGCTTTTAAATAAGTATCATTCGTGGTAAATCGACGTCGTAAGGAAGCCACAAATATGACATACGGAATGAATAGAATCCAGTCTGCAAAAAAGAGAATGTCCCCCCAGTACATAAGGGATGCGATACTTCCGCCCAGAGAATCAACTTGTCCAGCTTGAAGTAAGACGGGAATCGTAATGAAATCCTGGAAATACCGATAATAAACCATGTCGGAATAAATGAGCGCGGTGAGCAACATATCGAGCACCACAAGAGCAATCAAACGTCCGCGACGTGGCAGCCATAAGGTCCAGAAGCTCACAAGTAAAAGCGAACCAATAGCGATGACATAATCCAGCGGATTCATGTCAATATTTTGGGCATGCAAGTTATAGTGAATCAGTACGAGCTTGCCGATCATAAGCACAAAAAACAGACCTAGTCCAAAATATCGAGACAGCAGCATTCTGCTGAACGTGTTACCAGTGCGACTTGCACTGGACGTGCGAATAACCAACACTTTACCCCCTCTGGCAGAAATGTTCGGCTAGTATAAATTACATATTAACGTAATGTTAAAACCGAAATGCCTTTAATTATTATAGCGCTCATCTCGCGCATTTCAATGATTAAGTAAAGAAAATACAGCACAAATCAGGCCAGAACAACGAACGGAGAGTTCGTTTCCTGGCCTAGGCTTCATCTTATTTAAGGCTGCAACGGCGAAGTATCTTTGCGGCGCGGAGGCAGAGGGCCTAGATACTGATAGTATTGGCATTCGATCCGGCCGTTAAACAACTTCCGGCGCTTGTCTGCTTTACGGCCCCAATAATGCTCAAATTGCTTGGTGGAGCTGATGGCAAAGAAGGACCAGGTCTTCATTTCGGCTGCCGTGCGTGCGAGTGAACGGATCAGCTTTTCCACCTCGGATTGTTCGCTCAGTCTCTCGCCATAAGGTGGGTTTGTAATCATCACACCATATTGTCCTTCGAGTCTGACTTTAGTTACAGGCATCACCTTAAGAGGGATGTCTTTAGCAAAGCCTGCTGCTTTTACAGCTGCCTCAGCAACTTGTATGGCATTTGGATCGATATCGCTACCTGCAATTTCAAAAGGAATGTCATCGCGGGTCAAATCCATCGCCTCGTCGCGAGCCTGATCCCATAATTCTCTGCCAATGACAGGCCAGTCTTCCGAGTTAAAGGTACGTCTCAGTCCTGGCGCAATATTCCAGGCTTGCATGGCAGCTTCGACCAATAAAGTACCGGAACCGCAGCATGGGTCATAGAAGGGGCGGTCCGGGCTCCAGCGACTAAGCTGAATAAGAGCAGAAGCCATCGTTTCTTTGAGGGGCGCCTCTGTAACGAGCTTACGGTAGCCGCGTTTGTGCAGTCCTGGACCGGTTGTATCAAGCGTCAGCAACGCACGATCATTCAATAGAATGACCTCAATGACGTAACGAGGGCCATCTTCAGCAAACCAATCTGTGTGGTAGGTTTCCTTGAGCTTCTCTACAATCGCCTTCTTGACGATTCCTTGACTGGCTGGTACGCTACTAAGCTGTGATTTGTGCGAACGTCCCTCTACGGGGAATTCACCATCTACAGGAATCCAATCCTGCCAGGGTAATGCTTTGGTACCCTCGAACAGCTCATCGAAGGTTGTTGCAGCAAATTCACCCATTTTAATAAGTACGCGGTCTGATGTGCGAAGCCACAGGTTACACCGGCATATATCCATATAATCTCCGGTAAAAACGACGCGGCCGTTTTCGACGGTTAGATCTTCGTACCCGAGTTCTCTGAGTTCTCGGGCCACGACGGCCTCAAGTCCCATTGGCGCAGTCGCAATTAGTTGCAGTTGAGTCATTAAACGTATTCACTCCGTCCCCATAATCATGTAAGCTTGGTTCAATCCCTATAGTATAGGTCATTGTACTCGAAGAGACAAATCATTAAGGTAAAAAATTTACGAAGGACACCACGTCCTACCTGCGTTATGATTAAGTAATAAGGAGAGATGAACCGTGGAAATTACACCCAATATGACGCCTGAACAATATGTAGACCAGCTGGTACAAGAGGATGAAGCACTTCGCAGTATTAGGGAGGCTATCGTTAAAGAAGGTATGCCGGAAGTATCCGTTGCCCATCCTTATGGAAAACTGTTGACCTTTCTAATTGAAGTATCTGGCGCACAGCATGTACTGGAAATCGGCGTATTAGGCGGCTACAGTGGATTATGTCTGGCCCGTGGGCTGGGAGAAAAGGGCCGTATTGTGTCACTGGAGCTGAAAGAAGCGTACGCAGCGCTGGCACATCGACATATGGAAAACAATGGATACGGTGACCGTGTCGAATATCGTATTGGACCCGCAGCGGACAGCTTGAAAGAACTTCAGGAAGAGGGAAGAACTTTCGATTTTTTCTTCATTGATGCAGATAAGGAAAATTACCCAGTATATCTGGAATATGCGATTGCTCTGGCGAATCCAGGTGCCATTATTGCGGGAGACAACTGTTTCCTTCGCGGACGGACGCTGAATACGGATAAGAACGGCCCTGCCGTTCAGGCCGTGAGACGTTTTAACGAAACGATAGCAACAGATCCGCGGCTGGTCAGCACGCTTTTGCCAGCTTACGATGGATTGGCGCTAGCTCGAGTTAAATAGCGTTCATTCTTCCCTATGTATAGCTATAAAAAAAGAACCTCCCTGTCCAATGTAGCGTGGACAAGGAGGTTCTTGTCTGTTAAGGCGGGCTTGTCTTACCTGAAGGTTTCTTACCTGAAATCAGGCGTAGCCTTACGATCAAAAAGCTTCATGCGTACCCAGAATATGTTGACGATTAACAGGACACCTGACATGATAAACAGTCCTTCGATGCCGATAAACCCGGATAGCACCCCGCCAATGACAGCACCCAGCATATTCCCAAGCGCGAGCGAGCTGGTATTGAAGCCGAAAGAACGACTTTCCATTCCTTCCGGTGTATACGTGCGAATCAGCGCATTTACGCTTGGTAGCAGACCGCCCATAAATACACCCATGAAAAAACGGATAATGACAAGTTGCCACACTTCATTGACAAAAGCCTGCGGAATGAGCATAACCGCCGTTCCGAGCAGTGCAATGGTCAAGATCTTGTGCGCTCCTATCTTGTCACTCAATCTTCCAAGGAGTGGTGCAGCAATCATATTGGATACGCCTGTTATAGCTGTAACGAATCCGGCAATCAGTGCAATTCCTTCTGCCGACCCATATAGTTTTTGCACATATAACGGCAGCAGAGATACCGTACTGATCATGGCAAATTGGAGCAGAAACGTTACGGTGAACAAAGCCGGAAGCTGGGGCGTATGGCTTAGCTCCTTTAATCCGGCAAGAACCGAAATTTGCGGTGTGCGTGCGGCTTCCGCTTTACTGAAATTTTCTTTAACCAGAAACATTGCAATGAGCGAGGCTATAAAAATCAGAGCGCCTGTAATATAAAAGATCGGTCTGAATCCGACCCAATCAGCCAAAAATCCACCTAGCAGAGGACCGAGAATCGTGCCGGCCATCTGACCGGATTGCATAATCCCCATAGCGAATCCGGTTCGCTCTTTGGGAGTGGTGCCCGATACTAGGGAAATCGATGCCGGATTGAAACCCGAAATCGTACCGTTCAGCAGGCGAAGCGCCAGCAGTTGCCACGGATGGGTGACCAAACCCATACATCCGATGACCAAAGCCATACCAAAGCCTGAGCGAAGCAGCATGACTTTACGTCCATATCGGTCAGCCAGCTTGCCCCACAAAGGCTGGAACATAAATGAGGTCAAAAAGTTAGCGGCAAAAATAACTCCAGCCCATAGACCAATATCGTGCTCTCCCTTCACATGAAGGTCCTGAGCCAGATACAGAGCGAGGAACGGAGTAATCATCGTAATACCCGCATTGACCAGAAACTGACCGAACCAAAGCACAATGAGATTGATTTTCCACGTCTCCCACGTTTTCAATGTGCTTTCACTTCCTTTCTGCCCATTCTCATCCTGTTGTAAATCCTACGTATCAACGCATAACTTCTCCGGAGCTTTAAAAAAAGCCATTTCTCTAGTATAGCACACTTCATTGAAACTTTATCCAAATGTCATGGGTTTGTCATGGTTTGTTCGAGAGCTACGGTTGTTACGACTCTTGAAAAAGGGCATAATTAAAATATAGTATTTATGATTCGAACTGGAGGCTGAAGTCATGACCTACAATGATACTTTTATCCGCGCTTGCCGCAAGCAAGCTGTGGATCATATTCCCGTATGGTACATGCGGCAGGCCGGAAGGTATGACCCTGAGTATCGCAAAATTAAAGAAAAATACACGTTGCTTGAGATATGCCGCCAGCCCGAGTTGGCCGCAGAAGTGACTTTGATGCCCGTGCGCAAGCTCGGGGTGGACGCTGCAATTTTATATTCTGATATTATGAATCCGGTGGCCTCGCTAGGGGTTGATTTTGATATTGTCAAAAATATTGGACCGGTTATTGATAATCCGATCCGGTCAGCTGCAGACGTAGACAAGTTGCGTCCAATTGATGTGGAACGCGATTTGGGTCATATTTTGGAAACGATCCGCATTTTGGACCGTGAACTGAAAGTGCCATTGATTACGTTCGCTGGAGCGCCTTTTACCATTGCAAGCTATTTAATAGAAGGAAGACCCTCCAAAGGATATATTCGCACCAAAGCGATGATGTATGGAGAGCCTGAGTTGTGGCATCGCCTGATGGATAAGCTAGGGGACATGGTTATTACATACGTGCGAGCTCATATCGCTAATGGCGGTAAGGCTTTTCAATTGTTTGATAGTTGGGTAGGTGCGCTCTCGCCCTATGATTTTCAAACTTTTGTGCTGCCGACTATCACACGTATTTTTCATGAATTATCTGATCTGGATGTACCTAAAATTTATTTTCCGGGCGTAAGCTCTGGTGAATTGCTCCCACACTTGAATGGGTTAAAAGCCGATGTGATTGGACTGGACTGGCGGGTAAGTATACCTGAAGGACGTCGTCGCTTGGGCAACGGTTTTGGTGTACAGGGAAATCTGGATCCTTATGTGCTTACTGCGCCAATAGATGTTATCAAGCAGTATGCGAAAACCATTGTAGATGAAGGTATCTTGGAGCCGGGTTACATTTTCAATCTCGGTCACGGTTTATTTCCTGAAGCCTCGCTAGATAAGCTAAGAGAGCTTACTGATTATGTACATGAGTATTCCCACTCGATTTTGTCAAAGAATTAAACCATTAGAAATGTTAAGAGGTGATCTGCTAATGAAAACCAAAGTGGGTGTGCTGGTTATGTCCTACGGGACGCCAGAAAGTCTGGATCAGGTGAAAGCCTACTATACACATATCCGTCGCGGTAATGCTCCCTCGCCGGAGCAGCTAAAGGAATTAAAGGATCGTTATGAAGCTATTGTGGGCGGTGTGTTTCCGCTGCGTCAGAATACGGATCGGCAGGTTCAAAACCTGCAGGAAACCCTAAATCGGGAAAATCGCAACCCGGACATTGAATTTGCCTGTTATCAGGGACTCAAACATGCGAAACCGTTTATTGAGGACGGTGTGGAAGCCATGGTGCAAGATGGCATTCGTGCTGCGGTGGGTGTCGTGCTGGCTCCGCATTATTCCGTTATGAGTGTAGGCACTTATATTAAGCGCGCACAGGCTAAGGCACAGGAACTGGATCTGGCCATATCATTTGTGGAGAGCTATTATCTTCATCCAAAGTTGATTAAGACGCTAACTGAGCGTGTGAACGCCAAGCTGGCGCTTTTTGAAGAAGCTGGAGCCAAGCGGGATGAGGTTCGTGTTCTATTTAGTGCGCACAGCTTGCCTGAGCGGATTTTGGCTATGGGTGATCCTTATGTAGAGCAATTAATGGCTACTTCGCAGGCTGTTGCGGATAAGGTGGGGATTACCAACTGGCAGTTTACGTGGCAAAGCGCTGGTCGTACAGCAGAACCATGGCTGGGGCCAGACATTTTGGATACCATGCACAGTCTTAAAGAGGAGCAAGTGGAGTATGTGCTGGCTGCACCAGTTGGCTTTGTTTCTGATCACTTAGAGGTGTTATACGATCTGGATATTGAAGCACAGGCTTTGGCGAAGGAATTGGATATGCGTTTTCAGCGTATTGATTCACTCAACAGTGATCCACTGTATATGGAGACGCTTAGTGATGTCATCATAGACCAATGGAAAAAGGGATGAGGACATAATGGAGCAAAGGTTACGTAATATTGTAATTGTAGGCGGAGGCTTGACCGGGCTTAGCACTGCTTTTTATACACGAAAAATGTACAAAGAAGCTGGCTACACACCTCGAATTACGCTGGTGGAGAAAGCATCCGTGCTGGGCGGAAAAATTGAAACACTGCATAAAGATGGTTTTGTGATTGAAAAGGGGCCAGATTCCTTTCTGGCCCGTAAAACGGCCATGATAGACCTGGCAAAAGAGCTGGAGTTGGATCATGAACTGGTGAGCACGAATCCTGAGGCTAAAAAGACATACATTTTGCATGAAGGACAGCTTCATCCGATGCCCCCTGGACTGGTGCTGGGGATTCCAACGGAGCTGAAACCCTTTTTGCGCAGCGGCTTGATCTCTTTAGGCGGGAAAATGCGGGCTATGATGGATTTTGTCATTCCGCCTCGCCGTGTACCGGGAGATGAGGCGTTGGGTGATTTTATTGAACGCCGACTTGGCAAAGAAGTGCTAGAAAATGTAACCGAACCACTACTGGCAGGGATTTATGCTGCCAACATGAAGACACTAAGTTTGCAAGCGACCTTCCCACAATTTGCTGAGGTAGAGAAGCAATACGGAAGTCTCATTCACGGAATGATGACAGGTCGAAAACCAGCTGAAACACATACGGGTACGAAAAAAAGCGCCTTTTTGACCTTCCGTCAAGGCTTGCAAAGTTTGGTGCATGCGTTACTGAATGATTTGTATGACTGTGATTTACGCACCGGTATTGCTGTTACAGAATTCACAAAGACACCGCAAAGTGAAGGCAGCCCATATCGCGTTATGCTGGACAATGGAGAGATGCTGGAGGCGGATGATATTTTTGTAACGACTCCCAACTTTGCTGCTGCGCCGCTATTGCGAGATCATGTCAATGTGGCTGCACTGGAAGCTGTTAATTACGTCTCCGTAGCAAACGTGGTCCTAGCCTTCGATAAAACAGATATTGAGAACGTCTTTGACGGTTCTGGTTTTCTGGTTCCTCGTAAAGAAGGACGCAGCGTGACCGCTTGTACATGGACGTCTGCCAAGTGGCTTCATACCAGCCCAGATGATAAGGTGCTGTTGCGCTGTTATGTAGGGCGAGCAGGAGCTGAAGACACTGTAGAGTTACCGGATGATGAGTTGATTGGACTGGTACGTAAGGATCTGAAAGAGATGATGGGAGTTACAGCGACTCCGTTGTTCACGGAAATTACACGTCTTCGCAATTCCATGCCGCAATATCCGGTAGGGCACCCGCAGGCTATAGCTGATTTGCGTGAAGAGTTACGCACTGAGATGCCGGGAGTGTATGTGTTGGGCGCTGGCTATGATGCAATTGGCTTACCGGATTGCATCCGTCAGGCTAAGGAATGGGCCTCCAATGCCGTCCAAACGACACAACAGGAAGCAGTCAAGGTACAGGTGTAAATGTTCGATAATGAACCCTTCGCGATCCAGGCGAGGGGTTCTATTTATATTGAAATTTGATATATAATGGAGAAGGTGTAAAGTTCGCCAGCTAATAAAGAAGTTATGCAAATGCAATAGCATAGAAGGAGTGAAGAATGTACCCTCCCAGATCACAGCGAAATGAAGGTCGCAAAAAAGCAAGAAAACCAAAAATAGGCAAGGCTTGGATCATTACAAATCTGGTCCTACTGCTTATGATTGTAGGTCTTTTCGGTTATTATTACATATTTGAACACGACAACAGTGGCTCTCTTGCGGAAAATGCCGGGTATTCGCAAACGGAGAAGAAAATCCAAACAGGATCTGCTAGTGCAGATCGGTCTACTCCCTCGGTCAGTGAAAATGTTACACCCTTGTCAAATAAACAGCTGGATGAAGGCCCCCATGCAGAAAATAAATTTGCCGACGATGAAACAAAGCAATCTACTGCTTCAGACACAAGCAATCGTCCCGCGACAACGTCTGACACAAATGCTCCCGAAGGCAGTTCCACAGGAGCGAAATTGTCCTCGGGGAAAGACGGGCAAGCACAGAACGATACGTCCAATAAGGATATATACGACGATAATCCATCCACCGATAAGGGAGGAACGGAGGATATAAAGAAATCCAAAACAGACGGTGCAGACTCTCCGACAGTCACGCTTCACTTTGTAGGGGATGTGCAGTTTTCCGGTAAAGTTGAGCAGCGTTTGGAGCAGAATGGGTTTGATTTTCCGTATCAATATCTCGGAAACTTGTTTCATAAAGACGATCTGACGATTGCCAATCTGGAAACGCCCGTGACAACGAATGGTGTGGGTGCGTTAAATAAAACGTATGTGTATAAATCTTCGCCCAAAGCGTTAACTGCGTTGGCTGCGGCAGGGATAGACGCTGTCAATTTGGCCAACAATCACATTTTGGATCAGGGCACAGGCGGATTACTGGATACACTGAAATATCTGGATGAAAAGGGTATAGCCCATGCTGGAGCCGGACGTAATGCAAAAGAAGCATATGCACCGCATTATTTTGAACGTAAAGGGATCAAAGTTGCCTTGTTGGGGACTACACGTGTTATGCCTGAAGCCAACTGGAATGCGGGCGCCAAACAGCCCGGTGTAGCAGGAGCCTATGATTCGACCGCTATCGTAAAGTCTATCCGTGAGGCACGAATGCAGGCCGATCTGGTGATTGTCATTACCCATTGGGGGAAGGAGCGCGCAACTGCACTTGAGCCCCATCAAACCGAGTTATCGCACGCTTTTATTGATGCTGGAGCTGATCTTGTCATTGGCGGTCATCCACATGTGCTTCAAGGGATGGAGCAATATAAAGGTAAATGGATTGCATACAGCACAGGCAATTTTATTTTTTCTAAATCAACGGTGCCAGCCACTTGGGATACAGCGATATTTCAGGCAACCTGTACCCGTAAAGGGGCTTGCGAGATGAAGCTGACTCCTTATCGGGCGGAGCTGGGTCAGCCGATCCCATTGAAGGATACGGAGGCCAGCAAAATTTTGCAGAGAGTGGCGGCACTGTCACCGGGAAATGTCTCGATTGGGACGGATGGTACAGTAAGTGCTCAATAGAATTTCGAAAGAAATTGTTAATATAGGAATTGACGGAATGAGCGTATGAGGGACTCCTTTGTGGATGGAGGTCATAACAAGATGAATAATTTGTGTGTGGCTCACCGCGGTTTTTCGGGGATTGCTCCTGAGAACACGATGGCAGCCTTTCAGCTTGCGTTGGAGCAACCATTTGTGCACTGGATTGAGCTGGATGTACAGCTGTCAAAGGACGGTGTTCCGGTGGTAATTCATGATTTTACACTGGAGCGAACGACGAATGGTACAGGGAGAGTAAAGGATTCGGACTGGAAAGCATTGCAACAACTTGATGCTGGTAGCTGGAAAAGTGCAGAATACCGTGGAGAAATAATCCCCTCCCTCGCACAGGTGCTGGATTTATGTCGTGGCCGCGTATCGCTCAATATTGAGCTTAAAACAGCGGGAGATATGTATCCAGGACTGGAGAAAGTCGTACTCCGTGAAATTGCGATGAGAGGGATGGAGGGAGAGGTGGTATTAACCTCTTTTGAGCGTGCTGCATTACGCCGGGCTAAGGAGCTGTGTCCTGAGATCCGTACCGGATTGATTATTGATGCGCGTCCAGATGACTTGGCAAAGCAACTGGAACAGCTACAATGCACTTTTTTATCTATAGGCTATCCGCGTTTGGATCGAAACTTGATGAAAGATCTCACTGGACGCGGTATTACTGTCATGGCGTGGACGGTGGATGACCGCCGTATAATGCGGAAATTGGCCTCATTGCATCCTGAATTGATGATTTGCACCAATTGGCCGGATCGCTGGGAACGGGTTTTTTTGCTTTCCAAGCATCGGATGTGGCACTATATACGTAAACTTATACGTTAATAATTGGACTACATACGCGGGAAGGGTGAAGGGTCGTAATGAACGTGGAAATTCGTAATGTTTACTGTGTTGGGCGCAATTATAAACTGCATGCGGAGGAGCTGGGTAATGAGGTTCCCGCAGAACCAATGATTTTTTTGAAGCCGTCTCATGCGGTTGTGCCGCTGGATGGCGCCACGCTGGAGCTTCCGCAGGGGCAGGGAGATATTCATTTTGAGACTGAGCTGGTTGTAGCTGTAGGACGTAAATACGAACCGGGCATGTCCGCAGATACGTGTCTGAACGCATTTGCATTCGGCATCGATTTTACCCTGCGTGATGTACAAAGTGCTCTCAAGAAAAAAGGCCATCCATGGACCGCCGCCAAAGGCTTTAAATCGTCTGCTCCCGTGACACCATTCCTGCCTTTAGAACAATTGGACATGCTGGAGCTGCAGGATTTTTCCTTGCTCAAAAATGGACAGGAAGTGCAGCGTGGACATGTCAAAAATATGATTTTTTCTATCCAGCACATCGTTGAATATATAGCGACTCATTATGGACTGGGCGAGGGAGATATTATTTTTACAGGTACTCCAGCAGGAGTAGGGCCTACAGCAAGTGGGGATCGCTTTGAGCTTTTCTGGGGGAGTGAGCGTCAGGGAAGCTTCACCATCGCATAAATTTGTGAACGAAATCCACAGAAGAGGATTAAAAAAGGGAATGTTTTGAAGGCCGTGTCCTGTGCCAAAGCATGGGACACGGCTTTTATATAAGCGTGGAGCGTTGTACAATAATATACAGAACGAAAAAAGAAAAACGGAGATTCATTTCAAAAGCGGGGGTATATCATGGACTGGATCATCGGATTGCTTTGTGCTGCTGTGGTGGCGGGAGCTGCATTTTATAAAAAATCCTTAACCTTATCTGGCTTTGCTGCGGCTGTACTGATGGGAACCGTATATTATGGGGCGGGTAACCTGTTCTGGTTCGGCACATTGCTCTTGTTCTTTATCACGTCAACCCTCCTGTCGAGGTTCAAAAAGGAGCGCAAGGCTGAGCTGGAAAAATCGTATGCCAAAACCGGCAACCGGGATGCAGGCCAAGTATGGGCTAATGGGGGATTAGGTATGCTGTTATGCCTGGGTTATGCGATATGGCCTCATGTTACGTGGCAGCTGGCTTTTGTCGGTGTCATGGCTACGGTCACTTCCGATACGTGGGCAACGGAATTTGGCAGTCTGAGTCGTAAGCCACCCCGTTCAGTGCTTAACGGGAAGGTGCTGGCACCTGGAACCTCAGGCGGAGTATCTGTATTGGGAACGGCTGCGGCCTTGGCTGGGGGTCTACTGATTGGCATAGGTGCATGGGGCTTTGGACACGCCATAGGAACGCAGAGTTTGCCGTTATGGCTGTGGGCACTGGTTGGAGGTATATCCGGTAGTGCCGGAGCCTTTGCTGATTCCTATCTTGGTGCTACGGTGCAAATGATGCGTTCCTGCACGGTTTGTGGACGGGAAGTAGAAGTAGACTCACATTGTGGACAAACGACGGTCTATGTACGAGGCTGGCGTTGGATGAGTAATGATCGGGTGAATAGCATTAGTTCTATTTTCGGAGGATTGGTCGCTCTTGCAGGTATTTTTCTTATACTCTGAACACGGAGCTGGGGATCGTTACAAGGGAATAATTATTATAAGAATTGACGGTGTTTCGATCCTTGTATAAGGAGGTGCTAAGATGGGCGATATACACGGAGATAAATATGAAGCCATTTTGGACGCCGCTTACACAGTCTTTGGCACCAAAGGCTTTTATGAAAGCAAAATTTCCGAGATTGCAGAACAAGCGGGAGTTGCCAAAGGCACAGTATACTTGTACTTTAAAAGCAAAGAGCAGCTATTTACAGCAGTCACATGTAGAGATTGCGAGCAATACCTAGCCGAAATGCAAGGCGCATTAATCAATCGTACTTTGGGAGAAGGTCTGCTGCGGATGGCAAATTTGCATCTGCACTACTATTTCAAGCGCAAGCAGCATACGAAATTATTTTTTATGACCCCCAACAGTGACCCCGATCTAATGGAGTTTATGCGGGGATTTATTCAGGACTATACTGATTTGGTCAAAAATAAACTGGCGTCAGAGGGTGTACAGCAGTCCGAGTTTCATGCGAAGGCATTCATTGGGATGTTGGAGCGCCTAAAAATGGATATTTTATTAAATAAAGATTTCCGAGAATGTGACGTGGATCAGACGGCTGAACTAGCAGCGAACTTATTTATGCATGGCTGTAAAGCCGGAATACAAAAATCCTGACATCTTATTGCTAAGAAACCGTACTGAATTCATTCAGATAACGGTTTTTTTAATCATTGGCTGTGTCTGTGTTAAAATAAATAGGATGCATCACAAAATTGGGGAAGAGTAGGGAATCCGTATGAATATTATGACCGTTGAACATATAACGAAAAGCTATGGCGAGAAAATGTTGTTTGAGGATGCTTCCTTTGGTATGGATGAACGTGACAAAATAGGGGTCGTTGGTGTAAATGGCACCGGTAAATCAACATTTTTACGCGTGATTTCCGGCTTAGAGCCGCCGGATGATGGCAATATTGCAGTGAACAACGATGTGCGAATTCAGTATCTAGCACAAAATCCGGAGTTTGATCCTGAAATGAAGGTACTCCAGCATATTTTTCATGGCAATCAGCCTGAGATGAAAGCGGTCCGTGAATACACAGAAACCATGGAGTTGTTGGAATTAAATCCGGGTAGCGAGGAGCTTCAAAACCGTCTATTGCGAGCAAGTCAACAAATGGATACGTTCCAGGCATGGCAGCTGGAGAGTGAGGCCAAAAATATACTTACCCGACTGGGGATCACCCAGTTTGAGTCTCGTATGGGCGTTCTATCCGGTGGGCAGCGTAAGCGGGTGGCTTTGGCGGCGGCTTTGATCCAACCCTGCGAGCTGCTCATTCTGGACGAGCCTACAAACCATATTGATAATGAGTCCGTTGAATGGTTGGAGCAGTATTTGCAAAAAAGACGTGGTGCGTTGTTAATGATCACGCATGATCGCTATTTTCTGGATAGAGTTGCAAATGTCATGCTGGAGCTGGATCATGGTCGCCTTTTCCGTTATGAGGCTAACTATACCCGTTTTCTGGAGCTGAAGGCAGAACGCGAGGAGCGGGAAGCGTCTACGGAACAAAAAAGGAAGAACCTGCTGCGTAATGAGCTGGCTTGGATTCGCCGTGGAGCAAAGGCTCGTTCCACCAAGCAGAAAGCGCGTATTGACCGATATGAGCAGCTTAGGGATCAGCAACCGGAAGCTCGTTCTGGATCTGTAGATATGTCCGTCGCCTCCACACGTCTGGGTAAAAAAATATTGGAGATCGAGCATCTTTCCAAATCGGTAGATTCTCGTAAGCTAATACAGGATTTGAGCTACATTGCGGTTCCTGGTGATCGTGTTGGTATCCTAGGTCCTAACGGTAGTGGGAAATCCACTTTGCTCCAAATGATTGCCCAGCATATAGAACCGGACTCCGGCAACGTTGTGCTGGGACCGACGGTGAAGCTTGGCTATTTTACTCAGGAACATCAGGAAATGAACGAATCTTTACGTGTTATTGAATATATTAAGGAAGAAGCCGAAGTGATTCGTACAGCAGACGGTTCGACGATTACAGCTGCACAAATGCTGGAGCGTTTCCTGTTCGCACCAAGCGCGCAATGGACGGTTATTTCCAGGCTGTCCGGGGGTGAAAAACGGCGCTTGTATCTGCTTCGTGTTCTGATGTCGGCACCGAATGTGCTATTGCTGGATGAACCAACAAATGATCTGGATATTCAAACCCTTTCCGTTTTGGAAGACTATCTGGATGAATTCCCGGGCGTGGTGTTTATTGTTTCTCATGATCGCTATTTCCTGGATCGAACAGTGGACAAAATACTGGCGTTTGAAGGGGATGGACAGGTACGTGTACATGTGGGCGACTATAGCGAGTATGCAGAATGGATTAGTAAAAATGCTCAATCTTCTGTGAATACGTCTGTCTCGACGAGTACGGATTCCTCGAATCGCTCTTCCACGCCTAAGTCTGCGGGTCCTTCCGAGTCAGTCAAGGAGACAAGTAAAACCAAGCTTAAATTCACCTTTAAGGAACAGCGGGAATATGAGCAAATTGATGAGCTGATTGAACAAGCCGAACAGAAGTTGGCCGACATTCAGCGGCAGATGGAAGAGTCTTTTAGTGATTCAGCACGACTACAGGAGCTCATGGCTGAGCAAGCGAAGGCAGAACAGCATTTGGAGCACCAAATGGAACGCTGGACCTACCTTAATGAGCTGGCCGAGCAGATTGAACAAAGTAAATCTTAAGCAATGATAAAGCCACATTAATAGCATTCTGCCAGAGCTATTTCTTCATGTTGCTCAGACTAAAAAAGCAAGTATCCGAAAAACCGGAAGACTTGCTTTTTTATTTACTGATCTATTCGACGATGTAACAGGCTGATTGTCGTTATTCGAATTAAACTGTCACATAAGCTGCAAGCAGATGGGCAGTGTTCACCACGGCCTGCTTGTGCGTGCGCTCCATAGCATGGGAGGCGTGTACGCCAGGGCCGATCAACGCAGCACGGATGTTATTACCTGCTCGTAGTGCAGCCGAAGCGTCCGAACCGTAGTGTGGATAAATATCTACCGCATGCGGAATATTCAGCTCTTTGGCCAGCTCAATTAGACGGGTTGTCATAGTATAGTCGTAAGGCCCGGAGGAATCTTTGGCACAGATAGAAACATCCGTTTCCTTGCAGCTCAGATCTTCACCCATACAGCCCATATCGACAGCTATCATCTCACTGATTCCTTCAGGTATGTAAGCCGCTCCGTGCCCCACTTCCTCGTAGTTAGAAATGAGCAATTTAACGGTATGTCGAGGCTTCCAGTTTCCATGTACAGCAGATTCCAGTAAACCAAACAGCGCAGCTACACTAGCTTTATCATCCAGATGCCGTGACTTGATAAATCCACTTGGTGTTACGACTGGACGCGCATCGAACGAAATAAAATCGCCCACTGCAATACCGAGCTGAAGCACGTCTTCTTTTGACTCGACAAGCTCGTCAATCCGTACCTCCATATGGCTCTCCTTGCGCTCAAAGCTCCGTGCATCATCATAGACGTGCACAGATGGATGGCTGGACAGAATAGTGCCTGTATACGTTTGTCCGCTTCTGGTATGAATAAGGCAGTATTCATTCTCAATACTGTTCATCATGAAGCCGCCGACGGATGTCAGACGTAGGGTGCCTTGTGCTGTAATGGAACGCACCATTGCGCCCAATGTATCCACATGTGCGCTCAGCGCCACCGTATGGTCCGTTTCCTGACCTTCCAGAGTCAAGATGGCACCGCCTTTTGCATTCCATTCGATTTGTACCCCGAGGCTTTCCGCTTCTTGACGAATCAGCTCCATCACATGGTGTGTATATCCACTGGGACTGGGTGTGTTCAGTAGCTGATTTAAAAAGTTCATCATATAATTCTCATTTAATTGAATCGTCATTTGTTGCTCCTCCTCATTTGGACAACCGATCAGAGTTAGAGGACGGTTGCTCTATATCTTGGTCGGATGTAGACCCTGTGCTGGAAGAACCAGTCGTGTCATAGATCACATCCGCGTTTGCTTCTACCGTGGATGTGTGCTCTTCTTGTAGTGTATGAAGCTGAGTCGTCAGACGTTTAATCTCCCTCTGAAGCCTATATTGGCGGAAAATACCGAAAGAACCGACAATAAGTCCACCTAGAAGAGTGCAACCGAGAATAAGCAGAATCAAAGGAATGCTGACCATACTGAATAGAAGGTTCACTTGAACCGAATTCACATTAATAACAGCAAATACAGCTGTTAACAAAGCAATAACAAGAGCTGCGATCAAAGACCATTGTGTTTTCAAAATGCCACCTCCTTCCGTTACATTATAAAATCCCTTGCCCGCCATGGACAAGGGATTTATCCGTGCATCATTTCAATGCTGGATTTTAAGTGCGCACGGTTTTACTTTCCTTCAGTTAGCTTTTCCATTTCTGTGATGACTTCTTCGAATACGCTCATCGCTTCGCGAATCGGCTGCGGAGAGGACATGTCAACGCCAGCTTTTTTCAAAATATTGATTGAATAATCACTGCCACCGCTCTTCAAGAAGCCCAAGTAACGGTCAACGGCTGGCTGGCCTTCTTCCAGAATCTGTTTCGAGAAACTGGTTGCTGCCGAGAAGCCAGTAGCATATTTGTAGACATAAAAACTGTTATAAAAATGGGGGATTCGTGCCCATTCCATTTCAATGTCTTTATCTACCTTCATGCCTGGTCCGTGGTATTTCACATTCAGATCATAGTAAATCTCTGATAAAAGCTGCGGTGTGAGGGATTCCCCCTGTTCAGCGCGTTCATGTACAATTTTCTCAAATTCCGCAAACATGGTTTGACGGAATACCGTTGTGCGGAATTGATCTGCATAGTAGGTGAGAAGGTACATTTTCTCTTTTGGATCGGTTGATTTGTTCAGCAGGTAGTCCATTAGCAACGCTTCATTGGTTGTGGATGCCACTTCAGCCAGGAAAATGGTGTACTGTGCATCTCTATACTTCAATGCGTTGTCTGAATAGTACGAATGCAACGCATGCCCCATTTCATGAGCAAGTGTGAACATGCTGTTCAGGTTATTTTTATGATTCAGCAACACATAGGGGTGGGTACCATAAGCTCCCCAACTGTATGCACCCGTACGTTTGTTTTCATTCTCGTATACGTCGATCCAGCGCTCATCATAGCCTTTTTGCAACGAAGCCAGATAGTCCGCGCCCAGTGGCTTAAGGCCTTCCTTTGTTTGCTTTTTGGCGTCTTCATACGTAATGTCCATCTTGTATTCGTCCACAAGTGGAGCGAACAAATCATACATATGGAGCTCATCCACACCTAACAACTTCTTACGCAACTTCATGTAACGATGGAGCAGGGGCAAGCTTTCATGAATGGTGTCAATGAGATTCGTATACACTTCCTTCGGAATATTGTCACCGTATAGTGACATTTCCAGTACAGAAGGGTATTTGCGAACACGAGAATAAAAAATATTTTTGTTCACATTGGCACTTAGTGTAGAAGCAATTGTATTTTTATTTTTGGCATACGTGTCATACACCGCTTTAAAAGCACGTTCGCGTACTTCGCGGTGTGGACTTTCGAGGAATTGAATGTAGCTGCCATGAGTCAGCTCAACCTCTTTGCCGTTCTCATCCTTAATTTTTGGAAACTTCAGATCAGCATTGTTGAGCATGCCGAAAATCGTTTGCGGGGCTTGAGCCAGATTGCCAACCTGAGCGAGCAGCGCTTCTTCTGTCTTGCCCAAAATATGTGCTTTTTCCCGCTTCATTTCTTGAAGGGTGAACCGATAATCTGCAAGCTTCGGATCTTCAATGAAGGCATCGAGCTGATGATCTGGCAGTGCCAAAATTTCAGGTGTCACAAAAGAAAGAGACTCGCTAACCTCAACGCCTAATTTTTTGGCTTTTTGCGAAAGACCCTGGTATGTAGGTTCAGCTGTATCCTCATCATGATGCAGATGTGCGTACACATATACACGCTCGGTTTTCAGCGACAATTCATCTTCCAATTTAAAGCAGTTGCCAATCGATTCTGCTGAATTGAGCTTGCCTTGGAATTGTTCAGCCTTTTTGGCTAGTTGTTTGACTTCTTCGTATTCTTGATCCCATGCTTTGCGGTTGGGAAACAGATCTTCCAATTTCCATGTATTTTCCACTGGAGCATCAGCGCGTTTTACAATTTCACTCATGGAGAGCCTCCTCTGATCGAACGTAATGTGGGGTAGGACTGCGGCAGTAAGGGACGGATGCCAAAACGAAGAAACCGCCACGCTTACCGTAAGCAGCAGGGCAAGAGGTTTTACAGGATGCATGTAACGGCAGATCCTCCTTATACCATGGCTTGTTATGCCATAGTATGACCTCTTACGCCCGAAAGTATAATTTTCCTTACTGTGGGTTGGAACCTATATTTAATAAGCTGTATACAATGAGATAAAAGGCAAAGCAAACCATGATTACAGCAGTGAGGGCCATCCACTTTTTGAGAGGAGTCGGTATCGTATCACGCTTCATGATCAGCACTCCGCCCAGCGTGAAGGCCAGAATAATGAAGATGAGATAGCTGTTGGACACCATGAATAGGCTAGACCTGTTTGAAAGCGTTCATGATCCGCTGCCATTCTTCCTCATTATCTTGAAAGGACTGCTTGGGAAACCGATTTTGAGCCCAATGCATCAGCGCCGGGCGGCTTAAAAACGTGTGGGCTTCCTCGCCCCAATCATCGGATATTTCCCGTAGAACGATGTAACGGCCCTGCACCTCGACAGTCATCATGTTCCAATTGTCTTTTTTGTATATTTCGTGTTTTTTCATCATATGCATGTCTCCGATTTTATAGATGTTTTGGTTCATGATACCGCAGTTTCCGCCGCAAAAGCAAATCATTCCAGCCCAAAAAACCCGGAAAAACATCAATTGCATTGTGAAAAAGCATGAAGTATAATATGGATATTCGCCATAGATGGCGGTATTTTTAGGAGGTTGTTCACTTGAAAGGTACAGTTAAATGGTTTAACGCAGAAAAAGGTTATGGCTTCATTCAAATGGATGGTGGCGAGGACGTATTCGTACATTTCTCCGCAATCCAAGGCGACGGCTTTAAAACTTTGGAAGAAGGTCAAGCGGTTGAATTCGAAATTACTGAAGGTAACCGTGGACCCCAAGCAGCTAACGTAATCAAACTGTAAGTGTAACTGAATTGTAAGAATGGTTCCGTTTCTACGGATGTCTTATATATTACGGTTAAACTATGAATTGAGAGCGCAGTTCCTTTATTTTAAGGGACTGCGCTTTTTTGCGTAAATACGTTTATGATATGAGAAGATTGAGCAGGAATAGGGTATTATACGTAATAAAACTAGGCAGAAGACATTATAGATTGAAGGAGTTGAGAAAATGAGTGCAGCAGAGGCTAGTCGTAAGCCTTCCTTGATTGAAGGTCCTATTGCTAAAACGCTGTTTATGTTCTCTTTGCCGATGCTGTTCGGCAACATTCTGCAATCCCTGAATGGAACGATTAATTCGATCTGGGTTGGGAAATTTCTGGGAGAGGCCGCCTTGACTGCCGCTTCCAACGGAAATATTATAATGTTTTTTCTTATCAGTTCCATTTTTGGTGTCACTATGGCTGCTACTATTATGATTGGACAAAATATCGGAGCAGGAGACGTAGCTGAAACCAAGCGTGTAGTAGGTACAAGTGCAGTCTTTTTTCTGGTGCTCGCTTTTGCTATAGGTATTATCGGATTTTTGAGTGCGCCTTGGATACTTCATGTACTCAATACCCCTGCTGAATCGGTAGATATGGCGATCACGTATACGCGTATTATTTTCGCAGGCATGCCCTTTTTGTACGGCTATAATTACATCATGACTGTAATGAGAGGGGCTGGAGATTCCAAAACACCATTTTATTTTCTGATTGTTTCCGTCGTACTGGATGTACTACTCAACCCGCTGTTCATATTCGGATGGGGACCGATTCCTGCTATGGGCATTGGAGGTTCCGCTACTGCTACCCTGATTGCTCAAGGGATCAGCTTTGTGTTGATTCTCATTTATCTATATCGTGTAAAATATTTTTTGCGCATTACATCTTCAGAGCTTCACTTACTTAGATTTGATTGGAAGATTATTTGGACCCTAGTCCGTAAGGGAGTGCCGATGGGGTTGCAAATGATTGCTGTCTCTACCAGCGCGATTGCTTTAATGAATCTGATTAACGGCTACGGGACAGTTGCAGCTGCAGCTTATACAGCAGCTAATAATTTGTCCAGCTATGTACAGATGCCGGCAATGGCGTTAGGTGCAGCTGTATCTTCCTTTGCCGCTCAAAATATCGGAGCCGGACGTTGGGATCGAGTGCGCACGACAACCTGGATTGGGATTGTGTATAATTTTGTATTGACTGGTGGAGCTGTGGTATTAATTTACGTGTTTAACCGTCAGGCCTTGCTCATGTTTCTTCCTTCTACAGGGGGTGCATTGGAATTGGGAATGCGGATTAATATGATCACCTTGTGGTCTTTTGTTATATTCGGTGTTACCAATGTCATTACAGGGGTTGTTCGATCAACGGGTTCCGTAATGATACCGCTTTTAATAACCATTATTTCATTATGGGGCATTCGTATACCTTTGGCCTATGCATTTGTTGATGAGTATGGTCTAGATGCTGTATGGTGGAGCTTTCCTGTTGGTTTTGCTATCTCTGCCGTAGCAGTCATTTTCTATTATGCTTTCGGGAAATGGAAGCAGGCAAGTATGGGAGAGGGAATCCAAGGCGTGAAGCCAGCAGAGGACAAGGATAGGTAGGCCCTTTATACTATTTTCGGCTAATAAAACATTACAGGTATAAAGTCTTTTAATGAGAACAGCTCATTTTTCTTGAATTTTAAAGAAAAAAGTGAGGTTGTTCATTTGTGCTAAAAGGACGATCATATTATAATGGATATGGTTTGGATAGGTATAATTACGTAGACAACAATGTGGAGGCACCGTCATTTGAGTTATGTTGAGCAAGGACGTTATCAAGTACCGAGAGGCCCCATAGGTCTAATGAGCCGAATGTACAAGCACATTCTCCCTGAAACGAAACAAGAATTGAGTAACTGGAAGAGCAAGGCCGAACAAATTCCGGACCCTGAACTGCGAAGCCAGGCGCTTGCGAGCATAGCGGATAAGACATTTCACTGCGTGGGTGGAGCGGTTTATGCCGCAGCTAATATGTCTGCCCGGCAGACGTTAATTCCGCTGATCGTAGCGTATCAGACCATTAGTGATTATCTGGACAACCTGTGTGATCGCAGTACATCCATGGACCCGGATGATTTTAGGCTGTTGCATCAGGCTATGCTGGATGCGATTAATCCGACGGCTAGGCCAGTGAATTATTATGAGTTGCGTCGTGAGCAGGAGGATGGCGGTTATTTGACTGGGCTGGTGACAACCTGTCAGTCTTGTGTAAGCAGGCTTCCGGGCTATGAGGCGGCAATGCCTTACGTTCAGGATTTGGCGCGATTATACACGGATTTGCAAGTATACAAGCATATTAAACCCGAGCTGCGGGAACAAGCGCTTTTGGACTGGTGGTCGCTTCATAAAGACCGTACACCAGAGTTGCGCTGGAATGAGTTTGCTGCGGCTACCGGTTCAACTCTGGGGGTCTTTATGCTGTTTCTTGCTGCCAGCGACCAGCATCTGACAGATGCGGGGGCTGCCTCAATACATGCATCGTATTTTCCACATGTGTGCAGTCTTCATATTTTGCTGGATTATCTAATCGATCAAGACGAAGACCGGAAGGGCGGAGATCTTAACTTTTGCAATTATTATGAAGATACCGACATGATGCTAAACCGGATCGCCTACGTTGTGAATCGGGCGCGGGCTGATATTGCAGATGTCCCTGCCAGCTCCTTTCACCGGATGATTATCGAGGGATTGCTGGCTTTATATTTATCCGACCCTAAAGTTAGCGAGCAGCAAGACGTTCGCGCTGTTTCGAGACGTTTAATGAAAAATAGTCCGCTCATGCGTTTGTTTTTCTTATTAAACAGTCGATGGATAAGAAGGCTTATATGATTATTTTGAGGAGGTCATAAACCATGACAGCAGTTAAGAAAATTGCAGTATTAACAAGTGGTGGAGATTCACAAGGGATGAACGCGGCAGTTCGCGCCGTCGTACGTAGCGGATTGTATTTCGGACTGGAAGTATTCGGGATTCAACGTGGTTATCAAGGCCTTTTGAACGACGATATTTTTCCAATGGATCTGAGAAGCGTCGGAGATATTATCCAACGTGGGGGTACTGTACTTCAATCTGCAAGATGCCTGGAATTTACGACTGAAGAAGGGCAGAAAAAAGGCGCGCAAATTTTGCGTGACCGTGGGATTGACGGCGTAGTCGTGATTGGTGGAGACGGTTCCTACCAAGGAGCTAACAAACTGACCAAGCAAGGCATTAAAACCATGTGTCTTCCGGGTACGATTGACAATGACATTTCCTTCACGGACTACACGATTGGTTTTGATACAGCGGTTAGTATCGTAGTGGACGCAATCAACAAGCTGCGTGATACAATGTCATCTCATGAACGTTCTTCCATTGTTGAAGTTATGGGACGTCATTGTGGTGATATTGCTTTGCATGCGGGTCTGGCTTCTGGCGCAGAAACAATTTTGGTGCCTGAGGTAGAATTTGACCTGAACGAAGTATCAGATCGTATGAAACAAAATTTCAAGCATGGCAAGCGCCACAGTATTATTATCGTTGCGGAAGGCGTAGGCAAAGGTGAAGATGTAGCAAAGGTAATCCAAGAAAACTGTCCGGATTATGAGCCTCGTGTTACAGTGCTTGGACACATCCAACGTGGAGGCACACCAACCGCGTTTGACCGCAACCTGGCGAGCCGTTTGGGTGACTTTGCTGTTCGCCAATTGATCGAGGGCATATCTGATAAGGCTTGCGGAACGATCGACGGTAAGTTGGTAGCCACAGATATTGACAAGGTTGTAAATACTAAAAAAGATTTCAACATGGAGCTTTATGAGCTTGCTTTGCGTTTGTCGCAATAATAAGAGCCTTCTACGTACAGTAGATCGGTTCTGATATTGGAAAAGATCAAAATTATGCGGATGACCCGAGTCATCCGCTATTTTTTAGCTTTGAGTCCTATCAGGAGGTAGTCATACATGTACCTATTCAAAATCGAAGTGGATAGTTCGGAAGGAGCGCTGACTGTCATTCTCGCTGCTGAAAATGAAGAACAGGCATTTGAAGAGATTGAACAACATGTGGAGAGACACTTTCTATATCCTCCCAAGCTGAACGAAGTGGCTATTGTGGAGAAAAAACGAATAACATTAGGCGCAGCATATGTAATCGAGACACGCAAAGGCTAAATAACCTCTGCGTGTTGTTTTTTTTCGGAGAAACGACGTTGTACTTTCACCAGACGCCAGAGAAGTAAAATAGCACCTACTGCCAACCCTGTAATCAAACCGATCCAGTAGCCGTAGGGCCCCAATGAAGTCCAGCGTGCCAGTATATATCCTACAGGAAGCCCAATGACCCAATAGGAGAGGAATGTGAGCAAAAAGGCTGGATTGACGTCTTTATACCCGCGTAGCGCTCCTTGTGTAGGTGTAGCGACAGCATCAGATATCTGAAAGAAAATCGCATAGATTAGAAAATGCTGTGCCAATTGAATGACCTGCAGATCGGTGGAGTAAAGTCGAGCAACCTGTTCACCCCAGATAAGCAGTACAATAGCTGTAATCAGTGATAGACCTACTGCGCTGCTGATGCCCATTACACTATAAGCTTTGGCATCCCGCGGCCGAGTAGCTCCTGTTTCATAGCCAACCAGAATCGTAAGTGCCATGCAAATGCTGAGTGGAATCATATATAACGTAGATGCAAAGTTCATCGCGGCCTGATGTGCGGCTATGGTAGCTGTATTATAGCTACTCATGAAGAGAGTGACGGCTGAAAAGACGGCAGTCTCAAAAAATATTGCAAATCCAATCGGTACTCCAATCTTGATGAGCTCTTTCAAAGCACTAGCAGCAATCCCGTATATTTTGCTGAAGATTCGGTATTCGGCAAATATTTTTCCCCGATGCGCAGTGATACCAGCGACCAGCATAATGATCCAGTAGGTGGTTGCCGTTGCCACCCCGGAGCCTACACCTCCCAGACGCGGAAAACCCCAGTTCCCATAAATAAGTAGATAGTTCAACAAGACATTGATGGGTAACGACATGAGCGTGATTAACATCGTAAAGCGGGTTTGTCCCAATGCATCCATAAAGCTTCGGAGCACCGTGTAGGCAAATAGAGGAACAATACCGAAGGCCATCGCACAAAGATAGTACAGGGCCACATTATGAACTCTCAATTCCAGATTCATACCATTTAGAATAGGCTTGACCAAAATGATGCCAGCAATCAAAACGACCATGGATAGGGCAAGAGAGAGCCAAAGTGCTTGAATGACATAGTAGGAGACTTTATCTTTGCGCTGTGCTCCCACTAATTGAGATACAATAGGTGTGATAGCCATAAGTATTCCGTTAAGGCCTGTTTGTACAGGAATCCACAGACTTACTCCGATGGCTACTCCAGCCAGATCGGCAGGGGAAAAGTGTCCCGACATATTCGTATCGAAAAAAGTCATGGCAGATAGTGCAAGCTGGGTAATCAGGATAGGGAGCAAAATGTATAAAAGCTGCTTCCATTTCTGCCCCGTTGTTGAAGTCAATTGCATTTTTGTTTTCCTCATTTACTAGGGATTGAATATTCGTATGTATCATAACATGTAAGTATTTATTGTAAGGGATACCGCCACATTTGAACAGTAATAAAAAAAGACTGCACCCGTTCGCCAAACAACGGGACAGCCTTCGAAAAAATTATATAATTTCTAAATTTCGTATTAGATAACGAGAAGTCCGGAGGGATAAATTATTTGTAAGTTACTCCGCTTGAATAGCGGTTTGTGGCATTCCAGAGTAAATATTCATCCACTTTCATATCCTTAAGCGCTCGAATTTGGTCCTCTACTTGAGTTTTTCCATACTTAGCATAATGTCCGCTTCCTAACCAACTTGCAGTAAAATCCTGGATCCAAGGACGAATAATTGGCTTTAGCTTGCCTGTCGGATCTAGCTTTTTGTGTGTATCGGCCATGGAGCCTTTAATCGTCTGGTAGGGATTCTTATCAGGGTCTTTTACACCGAACCAGCCTGTGGTGTAGTGACTTGGATAAACCATGGGTGAAATGACATCCACATTTTCGGAAATTTTAGTGAAATCCTGTCCGATTCCCTCCGCAGCAGGAACGGATGCGGCATATCCAAAAATATCTACGGATACTCGTACACCTAATGGAGCAAGCTCTCTGCGGGCATATTGTACGAATTCAGCGACTGCATCCGAGCGGGATTGATCTGATTTGGTATATTTCAGCTTGTCTGCTCTTTTCTCAAAGCCTTCAGGGAAACGTACATAGTCAAATTGAATTTCCTTAAAACCAAGTTTAGCTGCTTCCTTAGCGATGGCTATATTATAATCCCATACTTCTTTATTATAGGGATTGACGAACCCGTCTCCCTTGCCGTTTTTCCAGACAGAGCCGTCAGGATTACGGAAAGACATCTCGGGATTTTTGTTGGCCAGTACCGTATCTTTAAATACGACAATACGAGCAATCGGGTAAACATTATGCTTTTTCAATCGGTCCATCAAACCGGAAATATCCCGAATGAATTTTTGCGGCTTGCCCAATTTGAGCAGCTCGGGATTGGACGTTGGATAAGTGATATAACCTGCATCGTCTTTAATATCAATAACCATGGAATTGAGCTCTGTCTTATCAAGCAGTTCAAACAGCTGGGTCATACGCGAACCGCCTGCGCTATAAGCTGTGACATAGATGCCCTTGATAGCAGGAGTCGTCGGTTGTGGGTCAATTTTAACCGGAGGATTGGAGGCATCCACCTTCATCTTATTGTGCTGAGCCTGAATCATGGCGCTGCTAATTGTTGTTGCCACCGTATCTTTTACATTTGGAGTGTTGGCTGACTGGTCCCCGTTTCCGCCTATCCCCATCGCCAATAGCATAATTGCCCAAATCATATTCATTTCCTAACTCTCTCCCTTATGGATGTCGCTTACCTGATTATACGTAAAGTTATGTATCGAAAAACAACACGCTTGTAACCAATACTGGAATCATCAGGCACAGTCTTACATGATTAACCCAACTTATGTTTATTGAATCCATAAAAATGTATAAATAATGCCGCTCTCTTCGCAGTTGTAGATGCAACCGGAAGAAGCGGCACTTGGTAAAGAAATTTATTGAAGATAATTATTGTCTTGATGCTCGCAAATACTGTACTGAATAATTTCTAGCGCATCCGTTGGCTTGAGTATGGACATCCCGTCCCGAAGCACAATCATCGAGTTCAGCTCATCCTTTTTGAGAGAAGGGAGCATTTCCGGATACCATCTTAAGACAATGTCGGACAGTTTTACCGTTTCCATTTCCACAAAAATCACCCTTTCCTGCTCGGAATCATTCCAAAAGAATCATTCAATACGATTCGGAAAAGCAAAGTGCCTGTGAAATAGCAGGTAAAGCTGGTCTTTATATACTATGGGAACAGCGCACATATAGTGTACCACAGAAACTGTATTTTGACACTTGGGTTTGTGCTTATCTTCGGCGAAATGAACCCATCACCCCAACCGTTTCCACAATATTGACAAAAGCAGAAGGGTCCACTTCTTTAATGATCCGTTTTAATTCAACTAGCTCGTAGCGTGTCGTGACAGTCATCAGCATGTCTTTTTCAGTATGTGAAAATGCGCCTTCAATTTTTATTTTGCTAACACCGCGTGGTGTGGTTAACATCCGCTCCAGTAGCTTGTCGGTGTGTTCTGTAATAATGTAGACGGTAATCTTCGTGTGACTGACATAGATTTGATCTAACACTTTGCCAGTCACAAAAATAGATAGCATCGACGCAAGTGCAATATTCCAATCATCGTTCAAATATCCTGCTGCAAGAATGACCAGTCCATTCATGCCAACAAGTACAGTTCCTACGGGGAAGTCACGATAACGAGTGACGATGGAACCGATAATGTCAAAACCGCCCGTAGACCCCCCTACCCGAAAGGAAATTCCTGCTCCAACGCCGATCATCACTCCTCCAAAAACGGAGGCTAGCAGGGGGTCCGACACGACAGATCGCACCGGCACCAAGGCCAAAATCCATGTTGTAACGACAACGGATAAAATGCTCAGGCTAATAAAACGCTTGCCTAAAATAAACCAGCCTGTAATAAGCATCGGGATATTGATAATAAAATACATCGCGCTGATATCAAATTTTGTGAAGTAGCCGATTAACATGGAAAGCCCAGCTACTCCTCCGCTCAGCAAGTGGTGTGGCACGAGAAACAGATTAAAACCGCATGCAATGGCAGCGGCTCCAAGAATGACAGTTAAGCAGTTTAACACCATTTTTAACAACTTATTTTCACCTCATTTAAATTATACGGGAAGCAACTTGCTGGTATTCATGAATTGTTCTGTGCTATAATGCGATGTGGATATTCTTGAGTAGGGACCTATGTCCAGAGAAACACTTAAAATTTAAACTGTTTTAAAAAGGATAAATTCGTTTAAGATGTATCGGATAGGTTCCCCAAATTCATTACAGAAAGTTGCAGTTATAGGTCTAAATAAACTGTCACTGTATTGGGGAAAACTTATACAATAATATCGCTACTTAAGAATACAGACAACATTGTGGATTGTCCACCACATCCACCATTAAGAAGGAGTTTGAATAAATTTGACGACATTTGCAGAATTTGATCTTGAACCGAAAGTAATTCAGGCGATTACAGAACTGGGTTTTGAAGAAGCAACACCAATTCAATCGCAATCCATCCCGATTGCACTACAAGGCAGAGACATGATTGGCCAAGCCCAAACAGGTACTGGTAAAACTGCTGCGTTTGGTATTCCGCTGATCAACAAAATTTCTAGAAGCGACGAAAAAATCAGAGCTCTGATCATGGCACCAACACGTGAGCTTGCTATCCAGGTAGCTGAAGAAATCGAAAAACTCTCCCGTTTCAAAGGTCTTCGTACTTTGCCAATCTATGGTGGACAAGATATCGTACGCCAGATTCGCGCTTTGAAAAAGAAACCTCAAATTATTATTGGTACGCCAGGACGCTTGCTTGACCATATTAATCGTAAAACCATCAAGCTGGAAGATGTAAACACAGTTGTTTTGGATGAAGCAGATGAAATGTTGGATATGGGTTTTATGGAAGATATTCAATCCATTCTGAAGCAAGTTCCAGACGAGCGTCAAACGATGCTTTTCTCGGCTACAATGCCTCCTAATATTAAAAGATTGGCTGAACAATTCCTCAAAAATCCTGAGCATGTTTCAGTTATTCCTAAACAAGTTAGTGCTCCACTGATTGATCAGGCCTATATCGAAGTTCCTGAGCGTCAAAAATTCGAAGCATTGAGCCGTTTGATCGACATGGAATCCCCAGAACTTGCTATCGTATTTGGTCGTACCAAGCGTCGGGTAGACGAGCTGGCTGAAGCTCTGCAAAAACGCGGATATTCTGCAGACGGTTTGCATGGTGACTTGTCTCAAAACCAACGTGATGCTGTAATGCGTAAATTCCGTGACGGAAGCATCGATGTGCTCGTAGCGACTGATGTAGCTGCCCGTGGCTTAGACGTTTCCGGTGTAACTCACGTTGTGAACTTTGACCTTCCGCAAGATCCAGAAAGCTATGTTCACCGTATTGGACGTACTGGACGTGCAGGTAAAGAAGGGGAAGCTTGGTCTTTCGTAACGCCTCGTGAAATTGACCATTTGCACTTTATCGAACGTGTAACTCGTCACCGCATTCCACGCAAGCCGCTTCCAACGTTGGCTGAAGCTCTGGAAGGCAAACAACGTATCATTGCTGAACGTCTCCTAGAGGCTGTAGAAAGCGGCGAGCTGAACGAGTATAAAGGTTTGGCTATTCAAATGCTGGAGCAATATGATTCTGTACAACTTCTCTCCGCAGCTCTGAAACTAATGACTGGTGAGAAGAGAGAAGCATCGATTGAGCTGACTCCAGAAGATCCGATCCGTGCAAAACGTCGTAAACCAGACGTGCGTTCTGGCGGTCGCAAGCCTTCCAACTACAGCGGTCGCAGCAACGGTGGTTACAATTCCAACCGTTCCGGTGGTAGCGGCGGTAGTGGCAGCAAAGGTGGATATGGCGGTTACAACCGTGGCAAAGAAGGCGGTGGCTACAACCGTGATTCCGGAAGCCGGTACAGTGGAGATCGCAAACCACGCCCGAGCAGCAATGGGGAAACTCGTCGTCCTGCAAGACGTGAAGATTCCTCTTCCGAATAAGAAATGAAATAATGAAAAGTCGAAGCAGATGAAGCTTCGGCTTTTTTGTTATGATTGAATCAGTATGTATGAACCTTTTAGCAATCTGCTTTAATGAGGCGCTTATTGATTTCACTGGCGCATTAGGGCTGAAATACGGTATGATATAGCCAAGAGCCGGAATTTATAGGCATAGCAACATGAGTCTTGGAACTGCCAAGGCTTGCGGAGGGAGAGACTGACATTGGAGTTTAAAGGAGCTATGGGTGGTATTTACCGCCTGACCGAGTGGATTACCCGACTGGCGGCTACAAATTTGTTATGGGTGTTATGTTCGTCGCCTTTTGTGTTCTGCCTCATACTGAAACTACTTGTAATGAATCAGAATTTGGCTAATGAATCTTTACAAATGAATTGGGCGATGGCTGTTTTGGCACCGCTTACTTTATTTCCAGCCACATCGGCTATGTTCACAGTGGTTCGCAAATGGGTAATGGGGGATACCGATACAGGCGTGTTTCGTACCTTTTTTAAAGGGTACAAAGAGAACTATAAGCAGAGTCTAATCGGGGGTATCTTTTACACGTTACTGTTTGTCATCATGTATGTGGATTATACCGTATATATGACACAACTCAGCAACTTGCAAATCGTGGGCGTAATTATGCTCATTCTTATCATTATTTTGCTTGTGTCTATGTTTAACTTCTTTTCGATGGTGGCTCATTATCATATGTCTACCGGACAAATTATCAAAAATGCGGTTTTACTGACGCTGATTCGACCATTCCGTGTATTTTCTACCATGCTCGGTAGCGCCGTTGTTATATTTATCGGAGTCAAATATCCTGTGCTTTTCTTATTCTTCATCGGTAGTGTAGTTGCCTGGTTCGCTTTCTTTAATTTTTATGGAACATTCCTTAAAATGCAGGATCAAATGGAAAAGATGAAGCAGAAAGATGAAGATACGGCAAGCATTGAAGACAAGAAAAGTGATAACCTCTAAAAATAAAACATATTTCTCCTAGCATTTACTTTCTGAGTGAGAAGCGCTATAATAAGGTCATATCCTGCGATGCACGTTACGGTCATTTGTTGTTTTGAACCAATGACAATGTCTAGGGAGATCTATACGGATGAATAGCTGAAAAGCCCTGTCAATTCCTGACAAGGGGACTTCAAAAGTTTATTCTGCGGTCACCCACCTGCTAAAGCAGGTTCAGAAGACGCTATGGTCGGACGGCATCGGCGGGTACTCCAAAGATAATGAATACACTCTGTTTATGCTTCTTGCAGAAACAGGGTGTTTTTTGTATGCAACAATGTTAAACTAAGACATGAGGTACTAAGGTCGCATACCACAGGTATGGTCGGTTAACTTTTTGTTGTTTAACATTTTATAAAGCGCTTGCAGCAAAAAAACCGATGTGCTGCATTATGGCAACGATTATCGTGAAGGAGGAAATGTCTTGTCGTTGAAGAGGACTCTGGTAGGGATTGTGCGCAGCCAAGAAGGTACAAGCGACCGGGTCAAGGACCCCCAAATGAAGACACGCTATTATAACTTATCGAGAGACAAGGCTTGGGAAGAAGTATCATCTATTCTAAAAAAAATTCCTGGCTACAAGGTTCTTCATGAGGTAGCATCCGTAGGTGAAATTACGTTAGAGAAGCGAACGGCGTTCGGTAGAACCGTCGACATTACCGTTTCCATATTGTCTGTCTCACCAGTTCGGAGTGCGGTGGATATTTATTCTGCTTCACGCGGATCACTAGGGGACTTGGGCGCGAATTACCGCATCATTTTGCAACTGTTCGCTGTGATTGACAAGAAGCTGTCTGCTCATAAGGTTGTGCAGTGATTGTAGATGTGTGAGCAGTGATGTGGCAGACAAACGTCAAAAAAAGCGAGGAAGGCAATCCTTCACTCGCTTTTTTAATATGCAGTCTTGATTTAGACGAGTTTTTTCACTGCTGCAATCGCTTGGTCATAGTCAGGGTGTTCGGACATTTCGCTCAAGTATTCTACGTAAGCAATTTTGTCATTTTGATCAATCACAAAAATAGCTCTATGATCCAAATGGAATTCCTTGATGAACACACCATAAGCTTCGCCAAAGGAATGATCCTTATAGTCGGACAGTGTCAATACGCGGTCAATACCGGCAGCACCGCACCAACGAGCTTGAGCGAAAGGCAGATCGACGCTGACAGTCAGCACCACGACTTGATCCCCAAGGGAGTCAGCTTCCTGGTTAAAACGTCGAGTCTGTGCGTCACACACACCTGTATCCAAAGAAGGAACAACACTGATCAGTTTGACTTTGCCTGCAAAGTCTTGGAGCGTAGCTGCTTCTAACAGGTTTTTCTGTAATTTGAAATCAGGTGCCTGATCTCCAACCTTCAGTTCAGGACCTAAGAGTGTCAAAGCATTGCCTTTAAAAGTAGCAGCTCCTGTACGTTCTTGTGCCATATGTAATAGCCTCCTTGGTTTTTAGCATTGGTTATCGTTGCCGAAATCTATTATAATCTTTTATAAAAGACATTGTCCAATTTGAATAAGGTGGAGACACCCATGAAGGAAGGATTGCCTTGATTTTTTTACGTTATGAGAACTGGAAAAGTTATTTGCGGTTTTACCCAGTAACCTGTCTGATTTTGCTCATCAATATTGTGATGTTTATTGTACTCACCGTACAGGGTGGATCGGAAAATAGTTTGACGCTGATCCGATATGGAGCTTTGATTAATGAGGCGCCATTCACCGATCAACTGTGGCGATATGTATCAGCCATGTTTTTACATGCAGGGTTTGATCATCTTCTGTTCAATTCCTTTGCCATACTCGTCTTCGCTCCTCCGCTGGAGCGTTTGCTGGGGTCCTTCCGCTATGTGCTATTGTATCTGATCACGGGTATTGTAGGGAACATACTGTCCATTGCCCATTACAACATGGTGGCGGAAACGACAGTCTCTGTAGGAGCCTCAGGAGCGATTTATGGCATCTATGGGGCGTTTCTGTACGTTGCCTTGTTCCAACGTTCCTTGATGGATGATGCTTCGCGCAAAACGCTGTACACGCTGCTTGGGTTTGGTATTCTGTTTTCTTTTGCTGTAGCGAACATTAATTGGACCGCTCACTTTGGGGGATTACTCAGTGGATTTTTCATGTATGGATTATTGATTAGATTGACTGGCCAGCGCAAACGCCACTAAAGACAGTTTTACCGTAAGTTAGCAGGGAAGAAAGAGGATGATGTTCGATTGACGTCTTCTTCCGGATGTTGAAAAACAGATTGGAGCGAATATCGGAGTGGAATTACGACAGTTACAATACTTCATGAAGGTAGCGCAAAAAGAACATGTCACTCAGGCAGCCGAGGAGCTACATGTGGCGCAATCTGCGGTAAGTCGGCAAATTCATCAGCTTGAAGAGGAGCTGGGAGTTAATCTTTTTATGCAAAAGGGTCGCAATTTGCAGCTTACGCCAGTGGGACAGCTATTTTGCAAACGGGTTGAGACGATAATAAAAGATCTAGAGCGAGCTGTTTTGGAGGTTCATGAGTTTTTGGATCCTGAGGGGGGCGAAATCCGCATCGGTTTTCCGCACAGTTTGGGGATTCATCTTATTCCTACGGTAGTGGCTGAATTCCGAAAGCGGTATCCCAATGTTAAATTTAGATTTAAACAGGGGATGTATCCGAGTTTAATTCGTGATGTGTTAGCGGGTGAGGTGGACTTGGCTTTTGTATCTCCTTTTCCCGATCGTCATGATCATGTGGAGGGGGATGTGGTGCTGACCGAGGAGTTGTTTGCTGTTCTCCCGCCCAATCATCCTTTAGCCACGGCCAAACATATCACGCTGAGTCAGCTTAAGGGAGAAAAATTTATTCTGTTCAGAGATGGATATTCGTTACGTCCGATTGTCTGGCAGGCTTGTCTGGAGGCAGGATTTACGCCGGATATCGCTTTTGAAGGTGAAGAGACAGATACGATACGCGGATTAGTTGCGGCTGGCATGGGAGTCAGTCTTTTGCCTGAAATGGCGTTGTTTCAGACCAACCCGCTTCAACCTGCAAGAGTGTCAATTGTTGATCCAGAGGTCACGAGAACTATAGGCTTGATTCATCGTAGAGATGATAAACTGCCATTAGTTGCAAAGTCATTCCGAACTTTCTTGTTGCAATATTTTGGTCTTAAAGGTAGTGCAGCTACTCCGAACGGAAGTGCAAAAGCGGATTTAGGACAGTGAGTATAGCTGATTGGTTTTAGATAAAGAAAAAAGGTTGTTCTCTACCGTTAACTTGGTAGAGGAACAACCTTTTTTGCAACACAAGCAATTAATCCCGGCTGTTGAAGATACCGATTAAGCGGATTAGTTCCAGCAAGGAAACAAGAGCTGCAGCCACATAAGTTAATGCAGCAGCATTTAATACTTTGGCTATACCCCGTTCTTCATCACTACGGATAAACCCTTCCGAAACCATAATTTCTCGGGCCCGGTTGGAAGCATTAAATTCAACCGGTAATGTAATTAATTGAAAAGCAACAGTAGCCGAGAAAAAGATAATACCCAAGCCAATCAGGTTCGTGTAGCTGAATAAGAAACCGGCAATCAGCAGAAACGGTGCAATCCCAGAAGCGAAGTTTACGATCGGAAAGATCCGGTGACGGAGTGCCAGCATGGGATAATGCTCTTTATGCTGAATGGCATGACCAACCTCGTGACAAGCTACGGCAACTGCTGAAATGGATTTTTCATAATAAACGGGCTCGGACAGCCGTACGACTCTTTGCATTGGATCATAATGGTCAGATAACGCACCAGGTACTGGTTCAATAGGCACATCATGCAAACCATTGCGATCTAGCATATGCCGAGCTGCATCATAACCGGTCAACCCATTTTCATTTGGGACATCAGACCATTTATTAAAAGTACCTTTTACACGGAATTGCGCCCATAAGGATAATCCGAACGCAAGAATAATCAATATATACATACCCATCATAAAGCAACCCTCCAATATTGTTCATCATACTAGCCAGGGTATCTACATCATAGAACTATGCTCCAGCAGATACTTCAGAGCTTCGATACAAGCGGCGCTTTGTGGTAGTAGACCAGTAAGCAACTTGCGCGCTTGAACGGGCTTGAGCTGCCCCAAGAGAGGCTGTAGTTCATTGACTTCGCGTTCTAGACGCTGCATGTGCATCTCCAGACTCGTTAGTTTGTCAGTGACGTGCTCTTCCCCCGCAACCGAGTTCCATTTAATCAGTGTCTGTCTGATTTCCTCTAGGCTATACTTCTCTTGTTTCATTTGGTTAATACGTTCAAGCCTGTTTAAGGTTTCATCATTATAGAGCCGATAATTTTTCAATGATCGTTCTTCAGGTGTGATCAAACCAAGCTTTGTGTAATAATCAATAGTTCGTTCGCTGACACCAGCCGTCTTGGCTAGCTCACCAATTCGATACAGCTTCATATCCCCATCTGTCTTCACCTCGCGCTCTTCGTTCAACCTTCAATATTAGCATTTGCAAACGGAGTGTTTATAAAGAATATTTTACATGATTCCCAACCATACAGTCAAACGTTATGCTTTTTTTGAACAGAAACAAGCTACTTTTATAGTTAGTAAATATGACATGTAGTGTTTGGAACCATATTTTTTTAACATAATAAAAAAAATCTTGTCAACTTTCATGTATTCTGATTATAATGACAATAAGAATTTCACGAAATGTAAAGAAACTTAACATTCGAGGGAGTGGGCTTCATGAGAAAAAAGTGGTTAGTTGTATTATTGGCCATGCTGACAGTATTAGCTTTTCCGGTAGGTGCGTTTGCTGCTGACGGTCCGACAAATATTCAACTTCAAGCCGGGCTAAACACGGCCTTTACGTTCTTGGCATTTATACTTGTATTTTTTATGCAAGCGGGATTTGCATTGCTGGAGGCAGGCTCGACTCGAATGAAGAATGCGGGTCATGTCGCTGGTAAAACGATTCTCACCACGGGTGTTGCGGCTTTGTCCTTCTGGGCACTTGGATTTGGATTCGGCTTTGGTAATGATGGCGGAAACGGATTTATGGGACTGACGGGTTTCTTCATGAGTGGTACGGATGCGGCTGCATCGTTTGATGCTCTCTCAGGTCTGGATGTTCCGATTACAATTATGTTTTTGTTCCACTTTGCTTTCGCTGCGGTATCACTTTCTATCGCATGTGGGGGGATGGCAGAGCGTGCAAAATTAAGTGTATACATTATTTTCGGTATTTTGTTCTCCATCGTGATTTATCCGGTTGTAGCTCACTGGGTGTGGGGCGGTGGATGGCTTGGTAAGTTGGGGATGCAGGATTATGCCGGTTCGACGGTAGTCCATTTGACAGGCGCTACGGCAGCACTCGTCGCTACCCTGCTGCTCAAACCGCGTCTGGGCAAGTTTAATAAAGATGGCAAGCCGAACATTATCCCTGGTCATAACCAGGTGTACTCTATCTTGGGTGTTATTATTCTCTGGTTTGGTTGGTTTGGGTTTAACCCGGGTAGTGCTGTATCAGCTATGAACGACGGATTCTTTGGATATGTGGCCTTGACTACCAATATTGCTGCTGCGGCAGGTGGGGTTTTCGCTTTGCTCGTATCCTGGATGGTATATGGAAAAGCAGATATTCCTGCTATGCTAAACGGTGTGCTGGCGGCTTTGGTTGCTATTACTGGTTCTTGTGCCTTTGTAGCACCTTGGGCGGCATTGGTCATTGGTGCAGTTGCAGGGATCGTTACTTTCTTCACAGCGCAATGGTTCGAGCGTGCAAGAGTAGACGACCCGGTATATGCTTTCTCCGTGCACGGTGTTGCAGGGATGTGGGGCGCAGTGTCCACAGGGTTCTTCGCTACTCCTGAGCTTGTAAAAATAACTGGTGTAGGTCAAGCGGGTCTGTTCTATGGTGGTGGATTTACCCAATTAGGAGTACAGCTGCTTGGACTGATTGGCACTTTGGCTTTCGTGTTTGTCATTTCCTTCATTATTCTGGGTGCGATGAAAGCGATTATGGGTATTCGCGTTACAGAAGAGGAAGAAACAATGGGATTGGATATCAGTGAACACGGTACGTACGGCTATCCTGAGCAAATGAAGTTGGTTGCTGAGGCTGAAAAGCGTTCTGGAATTGTGAACTAATATGTAAAATATAAAGAACCAGTATGGATGAGCGGAGGAGATGGAAGTATGGAACTGCAAAATATGGCCCCTTGGGTGAGTTCCGCCGAAGCGATTGATCATGCAGATACACCTGAATCGCTAAGGCGGGCCAGGGTCGACTCTCAAAAATGGTTGCTGGCTTCTCAAGCCTCCGCTCCGTTATCAGACTGGTTACAAACGGCGAATGAAATGCATGACCGCATCGCGGCCAGAGCTGTACAAATGTGCGAAAAAGGGATGGTTGAGGATGGCTTCGGCCCTCCTCCCGTCCCTTACGCATTTATAGCCTTCGGAAGCATGGGGCGCTCGGAATCAACGCTGTGGAGTGACCAGGATAACGGTATGATTATCAGTGACACGATATCTGCCGACAAAGAATTATATTTTAGAGAGTTTGGTCGCAAAGTGTCTGCGATGTTAGAGTATTTGGGATATCCCAAATGTGAGGGGAAAGTAATGTGCTCGGAGCCGTTGTGGCGTCAAACATTATCTGAATGGCAAAAACAGCTAACAAAATGGTCGGACGATTTTGCTTGGGAGCCGATCCGTTATCTGATTATCTCGTCTGATATGAGGCATATCGCTGGAGATGAACGACTATCTGCAAACTGGAAACGAAGTTTTTATGAGTTGTTCCGAATACATCCTGATTTACCCTCGGCGGTACTTAGGAACACGGTGAGGCATAAAGCGACACTTAACATTTTAGGTCAGGTTGTTACCGAGCGCTTCGGTGAGCATGCGGGCGATTTTGATGTGAAATACGGGTTGTACATTCCGCTGGTGAACGCAGTCCGTTTTTTGGCGTTGCAACATGGTGTAGAGGAAACCTCCACCTTCAAAAGGCTCAGTCGTCTCGCATCACTGGAAGCGGCACCGTTGCCTTTACTCGATGCTTGCGAGCGTGCCTTTCGGATTGCGCTTCAGCTACGAATGGCTACACCAGTGAAGGAGAATGATGGATTGCTGGTCAGCAATGGCTACCTGGCTGTAAAGCCGCTGAAACAAGGTAAAGGCTGGCATGAGTTGCGCGAGGCGCTTTCGACGGTACGACGGTTGCATCGTGCGTTGCAAAGGCAGTTGCGATTTATGGAAGGGAGAAGGTCATGAAGGAACCAGCGCAGGGAAGTGGCTTCTGGAGCGCTCTCCGCAGAGGAGGAGTGCCGTCTGCGATCGCATCTGTAATGGGGGCTCCTACGGCTCAACAGATGGCGTTTATTCGCTCCTTAACCCGGGAGCAACGGCGCTCTGAAGTATTGCGGACCCCGCTGGATCGTTTGGAGACGGTAGTTTTTGATCTGGAGACAACGGGATTTTCAGCACAGCATGGAGATGAGATTTTATCGTTCGGGGCGATTCGGGTTGTCGGGGACATGATTATGGAAAAAGAGCAGTTTTATACGCTTGTTAATCCACGGACTGTGATTCCTGAGTACATTACCGAACTAACTGGGATTACCCGGGAAATGACGGATGAAGCTCCACCACTTATGAATGGACTGCACGACTTTATGTCCTTTGTAGGTGGGCGAGTACTTGTAGCACATGCTAGCGCTCATGATAAGGCCTTTTTGAATGCTGCGTTATGGAAAACATCTAAAGTTCAATTGACTCATCGTGTTCTGGATACGATGATGCTTGCCAAATGGCTTGAGCCACAGCAACATCAAACCTACAGTTTGGATGAATTGTTGACCTATCAATCCATTCCGATTGAAGGGCGGCACCATGCGTTAGAGGATGCGAAAATGACGGCTAAGCTGTGGGTTGCTTATGTTCAGGAAATGTTGAAGCGTAATGTGACCAATTTGGCAGATGTCTACGCGCATTTAAGTCATGCCTGATTCAGTACAAGGCATAGCATTCATATACACATCAAAACAGCAAGTTCGCGATTTCGTGGGTTTGCTGTTTTTTTGCGTCCTATTCAGATTTAGAAGGTTAGAGGTGGGGACAGTATGGGCATCCTATGGAGAAGGTAAGGGTCATTTAGACGAAAGACAGGTGATAAGACTGTGAAAAAAATTCTTTTCATCAGAGCGATGGTTATACTGGTTGTGGTTGGGGCTTCATGGGGAGTTATTGCAAATACAACTTATGCAGCAACCCTGTCCATGAAAAATGCACCCTTAAAAGAGGGGAATGGTAGAGAAAAACTTGAAGCTAAGAAAGAGGTAGAGGCTGAAACAGATGCGGTAGAGGTAATGAAAAAGATAAAGCCTGGTCAACGGCTTCCTTCTATGATTTTAAAGGGGTTAAACGGCAAGACCTACGATGTAGGGGCCACTCGCAATAAGGCTTTGGTTATTAGCTTTTGGGCTTCATGGTGCGATCCGTGCCGATTAGAAGCGCCTATGCTGAATGAGTTGTATAGTAAGTACAAAGATGATGTAGATGTGTATGGTATCAATGTAACTCGTTATGATCGATTGGAGGATGTACAGAAGTTTTCCCGCTCTTTGGATCTCCAGTTTCCCATTTTACTTGATGAGCAAGGAGCATTGTTTGAACGAGTTGGAGGGGTGGCTTTTCCAACTCATGTAATGGTTGATCCTCATGGACAGGTCAGCGAAATCATCATCGGCATGCTCAGTGAGCAGGAGTTGGAACGCAAAATAGAAACTCTTCAAAAAAAGAAGGTGTCTTTGGGAGCCGAGTAGACCGCCAAAGGCACCTTATAAGCTCATGCGAGCAACTGATTAATGATTAACTAATCCATGATGAGTAAGCTCTGACTGATCGTTTGTTGGAGTTGGTGCTTCCAACAATGCGTAACGGAAGCTGTCCAAGAGAGCTTCCCAGCTGGCTTCAATTACATTTTCGGATACGCCTACGTTACTCCAGACGTCTTCGTAATTTTTAGACTCAATGAGCACACGTACCTTGGCGGCGGTGGCATCCTTTTCGTCAAGCACACGTACCTTGTAGTCGGCCAAATGCATGTCCCGCAAAGCAGGGAAATATTGAGAAAGAGCCTTGCGGAGTGCGTTATCGAGCGCGTTGACAGGACCGTTGCCTTCAGCTGCAGTATAGACACTCGTCCCTGCGACATTCAGTTTCAAGAATGCCTCGGATACGACCGGGCGGCCGGCTGTTTTCTCTACCAGCACTTTGAAGGACTCAAAAGAGAACATTTCCTTCACTTCACCACCTGCTTCACGAATGAGCAGTTCCAGCGAAGCATCCGCGCCTTCAAATTGGTATCCCTGATGCTCCAGTTCCTTGATGCGGCTAATTACGCCACGTGCCTCATCACTGGATGGGTCAAGGGTGATGCCCAGCTCTTGCGCTTTGGATACCACGTTGCTTTGCCCGGCCAGTTCGGAGACCAAGACTCGCTGCTTGTTCCCCACAAGTTCAGGAGCGATGTGCTCATAAGTTCGCGAGTCGCGCAGAATGGCTGACACATGGATGCCCCCCTTATGGGCAAAAGCTGCATTGCCAACATAAGGCTGGTTCACAGGCATATTGACGTTGGCGACTTCACTCACAAAGCGGGCTGTATTGTGGAGTTGACTTAACTTCTCGGTATCTAGACAGTCGTAGCCCAGCTTAAGCTGCAAATTAGGAATGACGGAGCACAGGTTAGCGTTACCGCACCGTTCACCGTATCCGTTGATAGTACCCTGAACCTGCCTTGCGCCTGCTTGTACAGCACTTAGAGAGTTCGCTACTGCCAATTCGCAGTCATTGTGTGTATGAATACCCAACTGTGACCTCGTTATCTGGCTTTGCAGCATAGTGACAATATCCTGAATCTCATGCGGCAGGGTACCGCCGTTTGTATCGCACATCACGAGCCAATCCGCGCCTGCTTCTTCAGCTTTTTTCATAACGGCCATTGCATACTCGGGATTGTTTTTATATCCGTCAAAAAAATGTTCGGCATCAAAAATAACCTCCATGCCCCCTTGCTTTAAAAAGGCGATGGAGTCATAAATCATAGACAGATTTTCCTCCAGTGTCGTCTGTAAGGCAGTGTGTACATGAAAATCCCATGATTTACCCACAAGTGTAGCAGCCTGAGCGCCGGATTCCAGAATTCGTTGCAGATTGACATCCTGTGCTGCGATGCTATCTTTGCGGCGCGTGCTGCCGAAGGCGACAATCTTTGCCTGAAGGCCCAGTTCTTGTACCCGTTTGAAAAATTCGATATCCTTGCTGTTGCTTCCGGGAATCCCGCCTTCAATATAATGAACACCGAGATCATCGAGTTTTTTGGCGATTTTCAATTTGTCATCAGCAGACAAGCTAATTCCTTCTCCTTGAGTGCCGTCTCGCAGCGTTGTGTCAAAGATAGAAATAGCGGTGGACATGAGGGACTCCTCCTTTGCGGATTGCTCAGATTGGTGATATTCTGCTTTTTTAAGCACATTAATTTAGTTGTTTAACGCTTAAAAACAGGAAAGCGTTAGTTTGTCGTGTTCGTATGTTAGTCGATTATATCAACTTATGACTTCAATTGTAATATATAATTATCATTTTTAGCCGCAAAACCTTTATTTTTTATGTAAAATAGAAATGGTACTTAAGGGTATCTCAAGTGTAAAATCAAAACACATATTCCCGCGATGACGGGTGAATTTACAGTTAAAAGAAGGGTTGAGCATGAAAGATGTCAGTGCTTATTATCCGGTTGGCGGGCGAGTTATTCTGCATGTGGATATGAACGCATTTTATTGTTCCGTTCATGCCGCGGAGGAGCCGGAGAAATATGAGGGACTACCTACCGCGGTGGCAGGCAGTAGTGAGTTGCGCAAAGGTGTAATTGTAACCTGCTCTTATGAAGCCCGACGATTGGGCATCTCAACAGGAATGGTCGTTCAGCAGGCTCGTCGGATCTGTCCACAGCTCATCGTAATACAGCCTGATTTTCACTTGTATCGTCGTTATTCCAAAGCGTTTATGAGCATTGCATATTCGTATACGCCTATGCTGGAAGCAACTTCAATTGATGAGTGTTATCTGGATATTTCTGGATCCAAACAGTTTGGAACACCTATGGAAATTGCTGAGGAAATCCAGCGCAGAGTAGAAGACGAACTAGGCCTGCCCTGTTCCATTGGAGTTGCTCCCAACAAGTTGCTGGCCAAAATGGCCTCTGATCTGAAAAAACCGCGCGGGATTTCTGTTCTACGTTTGCGTGATGTACCCAACATTTTGTGGAACCTACCTTGTGGTCAATTGTTTGGTGTGGGCCGCAAAACGGCAGATAAGCTTCTACAAATGAACATTCGCACCATTGGGCAACTGGCTAAGGCTGATGAACATATGCTGGTTGGGGTATTTGGTGTGACGGGTTCGTGGTTAAAATTGGCTGCTAACGGGATTAATCATTCTCCAGTCAGCACTGAGCGGGAGCCAAACAAGTCTATCGGCCACACGACCACCTTACCTATGGATGTGGTCAAACTGGAAGAAGCCCAACGGGTACTTCTTAACATTAGTGATCAGGTAGCCCGGCGGCTTCGACGACACGGTATGCTGGCAGGAGGTATACAATTGACGATTCGGACGCCGGATATGAAGACCTTTACGCGTTCTCAAGTCAGGAGCACTCCTACGGAAAGTGCAGAGGACATATATAAGGAAGCTTGTGCGTTATATCGTCGCCATTGGGGAGAAGATAAGCCTGTGCGCTTGCTGGGGATTACGCTACAGCAGCTTATTCCAAAGGAGGAAGCGGCCGTTCAAATGGATCTATTTGAATACCAGGATCAGCCCAAGAAAGAAAGCTTATTGAAGACGATGGATGCACTTCGCGACAAGTTTGGTGAAAATGCAATTTTGACCGCTGGGATGCTGGGAGATGATCCTTCGGTACTTCTTCGCAACTCCAAGTTGCGCGGAACTTCGCTGCAAAAAGACAATCTACCAACTCCGGAGTGAACTTTTGGATAGATTAGTGCAAGCAGAAGCTTACGTTATAAGCATTTTTTGCATGAAGGATAAAGGAAAATAATTTGTAATAATATTGGGTTTGTATTAATATGTGAATAGAATGCAAAAGCTGGTTTGTTTGATTGTATAGGAGGAAGAGAAAAGTTATGGCTAAATACACTTGGGTAGAAAAAGATACATGCATTGCATGCGGAGCCTGTGGCGCTACAGCACCAGACATTTATGATTATGATGATGAAGGTTTGGCTGAAGTGATCTTTGAAGGGGATGCCAACCAAGGCATCAAGGCGATCTCAGAAGACCTGTTTGATGATATGCAGGATGCTTGTGACGGTTGCCCTACGGATTCCATTAAAGTAGCAGACGAGCCGTTCAATAAAGAAGGTTAAGCGTAGGCTTCTTTGATAGGCACAGCACCGACAGTTCCCTTCGCCGTATAACGGTGAAAGTAAGCTGTTGGTGCTGTTTTTTTAGGTTATAGAATGGTTCAGCGGAGGCTGAACCATTCTATAACCGCAAGAAAAACTTCTGCCAAGCGCGGTCTGGCTTCTGTGAAAGTACGTCGATAGACGTTTTTCTTATGTGCTGTCCATCAAGTCTATTTTTACCGATATACATAATAGGAAGTATGCAAGATTACACGATCAGGAGGATCCGATGAACCATTCGCCTCATCTTAAATCGTATGTGAAAAAACACCCTGATAATAAAATGGCCTGGTATTTACTCGGCAAAGAGTATGAGAGCAGCGGTCAGGAGGGCAAAGCAAATTATTGCTTTAATCGCGCAGGAGAAGTGTTCGAAGCCTTCGAGCATAAACAGATTCCGGCAGACGTATGGATGGAATATCAGGATAAACTGGTTCAGATGTCCAAGGAGAAGGAGCGAAGAACGGCTCGAACACGTCACCTGTTAACTGCGTTAATGGTACTACTGCTCATATGGGTTCCTTCAGCTAATTCACCGAGACCTTCAAATGAGAATACATTTGATCCATCTGGAACTGAGCAGGCAGCAATTGATAATATTGAAGTTACGAAAGTGGCCACTGCTGATCCGAAGGAGACGGCCCAGATCGGTGTGGTTGGTGGTGTGTTTACGGCTCAAGCTCGAAAAGGGAGTGAAGCTGGAACGGGGCTTACTGATATGTTGGCTAAGACTAGCCGACTGCCATCCAGGACTACGGTGTTGGGCATGGAGCAAGGGGGCTCGTGGCTGCTCTGGAGAGAGGGCATGAAACCATTACTTAGTGTACAGAACAAAGGAAACGGCGGATTAGCTGTTCAGTCTTACGACGCAGCTGCGTGTGCTTGTAAGCCGTCAGACAGTGAAAATCTTCGCAAAGCAGGTCTAAAATGGGCTGCTGGACAGGAGGAATTAGCTGTGCTGAATAGCTCCATGCGTGCTTTTCGCTCACAGCATCAACGTCTTCCCCAGAGTCTTGATGAACTGACTCGAGACTTTCCCGCTAACACGATGTATGGTACGACAGACGGGATGAAGAAGGCTTTTACACCTATGCGTAATTTACTTGCTTCACCAGGAAAGGGAACAGGGAAGGCAGTAGATTTAGACGCTGACTCGTTGGCCGGAAGCAGTCCATTACTGGCATCGTCATTGCACGGAAGGCCTTTTCTGGGGCAACCGCTGCGAATTGTGGTGGACAAATCCAAGCATAGGCTTGCCCTGGTAAGTGGCAATGTACTTATTCGAAATTATCCTATTGGTTTGGGTGGAGAAAGAACACCAGAAGGGAAATTTGTGGTTACCGATAAAGTAGTAAATCCGAACGGAAAATCCAACGGTGAGTTTGGCAGCCGTGGAATGCAACTGTCTGCAACGAATTATGCCATTCATGGCACGAACGAGCCGGACAGCATTGGCAAAAATGAGTCTTTGGGTTGCGTCCGAATGGGTAAAGAGGATGTGGAGGAATTGTTTGCACTCGTACCTTCGGGTACGGAGGTAGTCATTGGTAACGGGGGATTGCCTGATCAAGTGCTTGTGCCTGGTTCTCGATTTACAAGTGAGCCGCAGCATGACCAGACGAATCCCCGCAAAACCTATCACTGGCTAAATTAAAATTTTGATGCTATTGCTACTTGGTGTTTAACGATTTCCTGCTTGTGCTAAAACAATGACCAGAATAATTACAATGATGAGGAGAACAAAGCTGACGGCGGTCCATACAATCGCTTTCTTGTTCACCTCATCCTTTTTCTTTTGCAGACTGGGCGGCTTGCGCTTGGTCTTCATATCAGCAATCCCTCTTTTCTAACGAGCTAAGGTCTTGTCTTACTATGTCCATTGTAAATGGTTTGATTATACATTTTCAATGACATCTCCATGACAACTGAATTGTTCTGATGTTGCACCTCGCAAATTACTTTCTTTTTGGTATGGAAAAAGCTAAACTATTTTGTAGAGATGTTTTTTTAGGATTGTGCAAGGGCATAGAACGGAGTGGATGAATCGTGTTGTATCGAAGGATTGCGAAACCTGTTTTTTTTAAAATGAGTCCAGAGACGGCCCATCATGTAGTCATTGACGGTTTAAAACATGCGGGCTCACTTCCTGGTGGAGCAGCGACACTGCGAGGAATGTACGGAGTCAAGGAGACGGAGGATCTTGCCGTTGATCTGTTTGGCATTCATTTTCCCAACCCGATTGGACTGGCTGCAGGACTGGATAAAAATGCAGAAGCGGTTACTGGTTTTTCTTCCATCGGGTTTGGATTTATGGAAGTGGGAACGGTGACACCTGTGGGACAGCCCGGTAACGATCGGCCACGTTTGTTCCGACTGCCTCCCGATGAGGCATTAGTCAATCGGATGGGCTTTAACAATCTGGGTACTGAGAGCATGGCCAAGCGTCTGGCTGCACTCAAACATCGACCTGTTCCGGTCGCAGTTAATATCGGCAAAAATAAAATCACGCCCAATGAGGATGCTCATAAGGACTATGAAAAGTGTATTTCCGCACTGTATCCGTATGCGGACTTCTTTGTAGTGAATATTAGCTCGCCGAATACGCCGGATTTACGAAAGCTCCAGCATGGTAATGAACTGAAGTCGCTATTGGAAGCGGTTCGGGCAGAGATGGGAGTTCAGGCGAAAAAGTATGGCAATGCCAAGTCTGTACTGGTTAAAATTGCGCCAGATGTATCGGACGAGGAATTGGAATATATGACAGATGCGATTGCTGCCAGTGGAGTAGACGGTATTATTGCGACCAATACAACAATATCCAGAGCTGGTCTGACGCACCGAAATGCGAGTGAAACAGGAGGGCTGAGTGGTAAGCCGCTGCGTGACCGTTCCACAGAGGTCATCGGACGGGTGTACCGCCAGACGAAAGGTAAGCTGCCTATAATCGGATCAGGCGGCATCTTCACGAGTCGTGATGCCTATGACAAAATTAAAGCAGGCGCAAGTCTGATTGAAATTTATACAGCATTGATCTACGAAGGGCCGGAAGTAAATAGAGCTATACATGCTGGCCTGCGTGAGCTGCTTCGAAAGGACGGCTTTAGACACATTACCGAGGCTGTTGGTGCAGATCACAGATAAAAAAGTGTTGTCGGAAGAGACAGGAGGTACGGGGATGGACGGAAGAGACTGGGGAACATTTTTACTGCCATACGATCAGGCGGTGGAAGAGCTTAAGGTCAAGTTCAAAACAATGCGTGCGGAGCTGAAAAAGCGCGAGGAATACGCTCCTATCGAATTCGTAACCGGACGGGTTAAAAAAATATCAAGCATCCTCGATAAGGCGAAGAGATTACAGGTTCCTTCTGATCAGCTGGAGACGGGAATCGAGGATATTGCAGGTATTCGCATTATGTGTCAATTTGTAGAGGATATTCGGCGGGTGGCCGAATATATCAGAAGACGTAAGGATTTGACTGTACTGTATGAAAAGGACTATATCACCAATTATAAAGACAGTGGCTATCGCAGCTTTCATATGATTGTGGAGTATCCGGTTCAGACAGCAGTCGGGCTGAAAATCGTGCTGGCAGAAATTCAAATCCGTACTTTGGCTATGAATTTTTGGGCAACCATAGAGCATTCTCTTAGCTATAAGTATCGTGAAAGCTTGCCTGATAATATGCGTACACGGTTGAAAAAGGCAGCTGAGGCAGCCTTTGTATTGGATAATGAGATGTCTTCCATGCGTCTTGAAATATTGGAAGCGCAGAAAAAATTCGAGGATGAAGCCAATATCGTTTCCAAAGTGCTAACAGGCATGCATCGGCTGTATTTCTACCATAAGATCAGTGAAACGATTGATGCGCAGCGCAGATTCAATGAACTGTGGGAACGGCACGACATGGAAGGAATCAAGCTGCTTCACGATGAGGTCAAGGAGATGCTAGAAGCCTCTACCAAGGAAGAAGACAGGGATGAGTATTAAATGGCACACCATTCCTATGAACCGCTATACGTGACTTATTTGGTATACTTCAATCGTGATCGGGATTACTTTGAATGTCATGAGGTACTGGAAGAGCTGTGGCTTAAGCTGGACCGTGACCCTGTATATAAAGGTTTGCTGCAAGTTGCTGTAGGGCTGTATCATTTTCGGAATGGTAACTATCGTGGTGGACATATGATGCTGGATAGTGCGGTCCACCGGTTGGAGCATGCTCCTTCGCAGGCGCTGGGCATTAATATGGTGAAGCTGGTGGAAGAGGCGCGCATTTGCGCTCGTCAGCTTGCTGAAGCTGTTATGACCGGCACGGAAGAGCTTCAGCAAGAACCGCCGGTTTATCGGGATATGACGATTGAAATCGTCGAGCCCGGGTTGCGCCGGGCCGTGGAGAAGGCATCGTCGTCTATTCCGGTCAACATTCCGCAGCAAAGAGGTCCTCGGCGTGGGGAAAAGCATGAGCAGCGTCAGCAGGCGCTGGAAGCTTCTATTAGGCGAAGACAGGCCGCTGGCGGCTCAGGTTCTGTCTCAGCGGAAACGAAGGATGCACCTTGAGTTTGAAGCGCATGATAAGCAAGCAGCCCGATCCGTTTCATGAGGATCGGGCTGCTTTATCGTTTTCAGGTCTGTGAAGGTTTGCTTAGGAGGTTACGTTCTTTTTATATTTCTCAAAGAAGGCTTTGAAATCGTCGAGTGTGTATCCATTGTCTGAAGGATTTTCCTTCAACCCGCCTACCATACGTTCCTTTTCCACGCCTTTTTCGTAATAAATGAGCGTAGGGGTATACTCAATCTTATACTTGTCCCAGCCATCCTCATACTCACGCAGGTTAAATTCGTGCATCGTGATGTTCTCCTGCTTGCTCAAAGGCAAGAGCTTGGGAGTAGTGGCGCGGCAATGCACACAGTCGGAGGCGAAATGATAGACGAAAAAGTTTTCCTTTTTGTCAATTTTGCTCTGTAAATCTTCCGGCTTAATAATTTGCTGATAGTTCGGGTCATTCAGCAGCTCTTGAGTAGCAGGATTTAACGAGGCTGTGGAAACGCCATACAGCTTGTTTTTAGTGCCTGAATTTAAAGCGAGCAGCACACCAATCAAAATGACCAGCACAACAAAAAAGCCGATGACGGGTATAAGCTTTTTTTTGTTGGAATTTTGTGCGTTCAATGCAATCTCTCCTATCAAAATTCAAAATATGCAGCTATGAATCTTATTATTATACAACATTACATCTTGTAGTGAAAGTTTGTAAATCACACGGATATTGCGGGATAACAGGTTGAATATGGTACAATAAAATTTATTTTAAAAGGACAGGATGATTACGATTATGGGTGTACAGCTCCCCACAGCATTTGTAAAGCGCATGGAGCAATTGCTCGGCGAAGAATTTGAAGCATTTATGACTGCCTATGACCACACGCCCCATGCCGGGATTCGCGTCAATACATTAAAAATTCCGGTAGAGGACTTTAAGAAACGTTCTCCGTTCGAACTGCGGCCGATTCCGTGGTGTGCCACGGGTTTTTATATTCCGCACGGTACAAAGCCGGGATTACACCCTTACTACCATGCGGGGCTGTACTATGTACAGGAACCGAGTGCAATGTCTCCGGTTGAGCTGCTCAATGTAGCTCAGGACGAAGCTGTATTGGACTTATGTGCTGCACCGGGCGGGAAATCAACCCAAATAGCTGCCAAATTACAAGGAAGCGGCGTATTGGTGACAAATGATATTAGCGCGGACCGAACCAAAGCGTTGGCTAAAAATGTGGAATTGTACGGTGTGCGTAATGCCGTGGTACTGAATGAAAGCCCGGATCGAATCGCCGATGCCTTTCCACATTTTTTTGACAAGATACTAATTGATGCACCTTGCTCGGGAGAAGGTATGTTCCGCAAGGATGAGGACATGGCAAAACAATGGGAAACGCATTCGGTAGATAAATGTATAGTCATGCAACGGGACATTTTGCGTGTAGCGGCCTCAATGCTGAGCGCAGGAGGGAGAATTGTCTATTCGACCTGCACCTTTGCGCCAGAAGAAAATGAAGGAATGATCGCAGAATTTCTGGAGGCTCACCCCGATTTTGACGTAGTCCCTGTTTCATCAGAAGCAGGCTTTGCACCAGGCCACCCGGAATGGATGAGTGAAGAGGTCGCGTCAGCATACCCCGAGCTGCGGGGAACAGCACGCCTTTGGCCGCATCTAGTAGAGGGAGAAGGCCATTTTATCGCTGTATTGCAGCATCAGGGGGGGCATGCCGCTGCGATAGAAGATCACACTGAATCGGAGGATTTGACTCCATTTGAGGACAAGGATGATAGGGCATTGAATATAGATGCAGCGTATCCACGGAAGAAGCCGTTTTTGTCCGTCAGGGAAGCGCAGACGCCAAGCCGTCAAGGAAGACATGGAACTGGTGAGCCTAAACGAAGTGGAAAAGGAATGGACGGGAAGTCCGGTAAAGGAAGGTCCGCGCGCGGCTTGGGTGGCATTAAGTCCCGATCTGGCAAAGAAAATGTAAAATCCGCTGCACGCTCCCCACAGGATGTGCTGGAATCCTATCACCAATTTGTGAAGGAGCAACTGGAAGTGTCTTTTACAGGCTATACGGTGGTTTATGGAGATCGCATTTATCAGTCGCCACTGGCATCACATCGTTTGGACGGCCTTAAGGTGGTGCGACCAGGCTGGTTTATGGGTACTGACAAGAATGGTCGCTTTGTGCCTTCACACCCGCTGGCGGTGGCATTACGCTCTTCAGAGGCGGTTAGAAGCATCAATCTCTCCAGTTCAGATGCTGAGGCCATCCGGTATTTAAAAGGGGAGACCTTGTCCATCCCCGTTGAGAGAATGGCACTGCGGAACGAAGTCCAGCCCAAAGGCCATACTCTCGTGTGCATTGATGGTTATTCGGCTGGGTGGGGCAAATGGCAGGATGGCATGCTCAAAAATGAATACCCTACAGGCTGGAGGTGGACATCGGTATGAGTGGAAAAGGGAGACAAACGCAACGTTTGGATAAAGTTTTAACCCATATGGGATATGGCACCCGTAGTGATATCAAGCGACAGGTGAAGCAAGGGATAATCACGGTAAACGGGAAGACCACCAAGGATAGCGGCTTACAGGTTCATCCATACCAGGATCAGATTGAAGTGAACGGGGAACGTGTTGTTTTTCGGGAGTATATTTATATCATGCTGCATAAGCCACCAGGTGTCATCTCTGCAACTGAAGATACAAGGGAGCGGACGGTACTGGATTTGCTGAGTGCGGAGGAACGACATTTTGAGCCTTTTCCAGTAGGACGTTTAGATAAAGATACAGAAGGATTATTGCTATTGACCAACGACGGTAAACTAGCGCATGAGCTACTTTCTCCACGGCGGCATGTTCCTAAAACGTATGAAGCTACCGTGTCGGGTCATGTCACGGAGGAGGATATTCTTCAATTTACAGTAGGAGTGGAACTGGATGATGGGTATGTTACCCTTCCCGCACAGTTGACTATTCTTCGCCACGAACATCCGTACCAGGCAGATGGAGAAGTCATTTCCTATATTTCGCTTGTCATCCATGAGGGTAAGTTTCATCAAGTGAAGCGTATGTTCGAGGCGGTTGGTAAAAAGGTGACCTATTTGAAAAGAACGGCCATGGGACCATTGAAGCTGGATGAACAGCTTCCACTGGGCAGCTATCGAGAGCTGACTAGTGAAGAGCTGGCATGGATCGGCCGGGATATAGCGTCTGCAACGTCAGAAGTTTGATGAGCAGATTAAATATAAATGACGCACAGGCTCTTATAAGATTCCTGTGCGTCATTTTAGGGTATAGACAACCAGACAGAGAATTATTCAAACTCAACTTTTAACAACGAATCGCAGTTTACAAATTATTGTGCGCGTGCTGCCCGACTTTTTTTCACTTCGGCTGCTTTATAAGCTGTAACCTTGTTTTTACCTGTCGTTTTGGATATGTACATCGCTTGATCGGCCTGTTTGACCAGTTCATCCGGGTTCATTTCCTTCTTCACTGTACTGTGTCCGACACTGATTGTGACAATGCTTTCCTCCGCGACCCGCTCGCGGATACGTTCTGCGACATGTCCAACCTTGGCACGTCGATCCACAACCATTGCGACCAGTTCCTCGCCACCGTATCGTCCGGTCAGTCCGATTTCATCCAGTTCATCCTCCATAATCTGTGCCACCTGTTTGAGTACTTCATCCGCACGAGCATGGCCCTGCGTATCATTCAACTTTTTGAAATTGTCAATATCGCAAAAAATGACCGACACGCGGATTCCTTGATCCATATATCGCCGTAGTCGTCCTGAAAAATATTTACGGTTATATAGCCCGGTCAGACCATCGGTGATGGAAGAACGGTAAATCCTTTGGAGCAGCTCCACAATCCGTTCAAACAGGATGAGGAATAACGTAGTGTAGTACAGCAATGGTAAAAATGACATATATAGGACTGTGTTTGACCTGCCAGCTTCTTCAGGGATGTCATTTCCCAGCCACAAATAGCCGAGCCAGAGCAAATACATGAATAAGCCCGCTACATACTTCTTTGGCTGTCCGATTCGTGGGGTGATAAACACAAGGCTTAGTATAAGTACCAGTACTCGATAAAATAGAGTGAACCCAACCAGTTTCGCTGCGCTGATCCAAGCGGGCAACAAACCTGCTGTCCAGGCAGTAACCGGCAATATCAATAACGCACCCAGCAGTAGCAAGGTCCATGTCTGCACACGTTTTAGCTTCCGGTATAGTTGAAATACGGCGGCATTGATGAGTACGAAGGCAGACGCCTCCAGTACATTTTTCCACACGATTCCTTGGAGTTGCATCTTGCCTCCGCCTGCTGAATAGAGATTCATGGCTTCATATGTCATAATAATAATAGCGGCAACTGAAAAAAGGATATAGGCTTTTTTTCGTTGTCTGCTATATATGATCACGCACATCAGTGCCATCATGAGTATAATATACAAACCGCAGGCTGCACTTACTGCCTCGGCCAGAGATGGGAAACCCAAGGTTCCCGATAAGGACAACAACGTCAACATCACCGACTCCATTTGCAAAAATAGTCAATCTATTGAACGGATGATATCGTTCCGATACAATAGACAGGATTTATCCCATTTAAAATGTTATAATTTTCTTTTGTGACTAACATTTATTCTCAATATATCATCTTTCAGAAAATCCGGAAACCTATACATACATCTGTGATCCGGGCAGTCTAATGCTTGAAAGGGGAAGCACGTCATGAAATTGCTACAGGCTCTCTTTTTCCCACCCGAGCAACCGGGAGGTGTTTCATCCATGATTCCATATCTGCAAGAGCGATTTACATCCCCCCGTTGGGAAATGGAGCTATTTTCAATCCCTAAACGGATTCGTAACAAGGGTAGGGACGAAGTAATTTTTGATACCTTTGACTGGACGAGATATGAACAATATCCAATCGTTCAAAAATATATTCAGACGTACCGTGACTATTTGTGGTGGACCCGGCTTCGTATTCAGAAGCCCTATGACCTCATTCATGCTCATCACCCCATTGCCGGGATTGCTATGAAAACTGTTTTTCCTGACATCCCGCTTGTACAGACGATTCACTCTTCCTATGAGAAGGAGTTAATCCTAAACGGGAAAATAGAGGAGAACGGGCCTGAACACCAATTCTTGGTATCACTGTACGGGGAAATGGAGCAGAAGGCGGATCGCCTGATAGCGGTATCTCATTCTTTTCAGCATTATTTAACTCCTTACGTTCAGAATCCGCAAGACATTGCAGTCATTCCGAATGGATATGATGAGAAGCGCTTCAAGCCCATTCCACACGAAAATGAAGTGACACAGCTCATAACCGTTTGCCGCCTTGTTCCGGCGAAAGGATTGGATATTTTATTGCGGGCCTGTGCTGAACTTAAAAAAAGAAATATGGAATTTGTGCTTCATATTATTGGAGATGGCCCGGTTCGCCCTGAGCTGGAAGAGATGGCGCGAGAGCTTGATATATACCATGAGACGATTTTTTATGGATATACCCTTCATCCAGAAGAGTTTATGCCTTTCTTTGATGTATTTGTTTTGCCTTCTCGAGCGGAGGCCTTTGGTTCGGTATTTGCGGAAGCAGCGTTGAGTTGTCTGGCATTGGTAGGCACAGAAGTGGGAGGAATACCGGAGCAGATTGAGGATGGGGTCAATGGTCTGCTCGTGCCACCCGACCATCCGAAGGCACTAGCAGACGCATTAGAAAAGGTCATCGCTGATCCTGCCTATCGTTATGAGTTGGCTAGATCTGCCTGCGATAAGGCTAAATCAAGCTATTCTTTGAGTCGAGCGGTTAACGAGTTGAAGAAAATGTATTTGAAATTTCCACACTAACCATGACGAGTATCACCTGATTTGGGATCAGAATGCCGAAGGCTGGAGTGAGGACGTGAGGAACGGAAAGGTCTCCCGCGTCCTGCCATGATCAGTTTACTAACCCACATCAGACTGAGCATCCCGAAAATAGGATAAAGAACAGATAACAGTGAGCTAAAGCCGAACTGACTGATTAAAAAACAGGTGAGCATAATGAATAGTGTGATGAGCTTGGGCGAAATTTGGACATGTTGACGAATTTGCAGACTGACTCCGTAAATGTCGGCCACAAAGGTACTGAAGATTTCCATGAAAATGAGTAGAATGTATATGATTTCGACGAAGGCACCCAGACGATAAGCAATGCTTCCCATAGGGATTTCAAATTGCTGAATACCCGGCATATGTGCTGACATGGCAAAGTGTGCAGCCATCAGCATAAACCCGACACCAACTCCGCCCAAAACTCCGCCCCAGCGGATGGTTCTTCGGGAAAAGGTTTGGCTGCCAAGTGGTACAAGCACGGCTTGGGCCATAGTTAGGTTGAAGGACGTGTACAGCAGTGGAGAGAGCAAGGTTCGAAATGTACTGTGATCTGTCGTATTCGTAATAAAACTCTGAGGATTGGGCATGGAGAGCGTGCTGTGAACGAGCAGAAGAGACATGATGATCATCAGAGGGACAACCACGGTGTTCATGTGTAAGATGGCTTTAATGCCTTTACTTAGCAGCAAATAAGTACCAATCAGTGTAATAAGCAGTCCGGTTTGGTAATGCAGGTGAAGGTGCTCTACAAAAACAGAGCCGGCTCCTGCCAACATGACGCTGTTTACGCCAATCAGCACGATGAGCGTGAACCAGCTAATCCATTTCCCGGCATTGGCGCCAAAAAGATGTTTGTTCAGGTCCTCGTAAGATTTGGCTGAAATATCATGAGCGATCAGCATCATTTTCGTACCCAACCATACAAATATGATTGTGGACAGCATAATAGTGAGAGTAGCCCAACGACCGTACTGCGTAAAAAATTGCAGAATTTCTTGTCCGGTAGCAAATCCGGCACCGACGATTGTGCCGATGTATGTAAAAGCAATCTGAAAAACATGAATATTACGTTTCATCCCCAGTCCCTCCTTGCCTGCTTGAATAACGCTGCAGCGAGCATATAATACAAACTATGTTCAACTGAAATAGGACATGACTGGATGAGACTGAAAATAATTAAAGTGAATTTAATGAATAGCTTGACGGGAGCGTAATTTATGGGTCAAATCCTTGCATGGATACTAGAATACGGATATTTGGCAATGTTCGGCTTACTTGCACTTGGAGTAGCGGGTATGCCGATACCCGACGAAGTGCTAATGATCGCCTTCGGCGGACTCGTGTCTCAAGGGCACTACAACTTCATTGCTGCACTGGCAGTCACATTTTTCGGTAGTATGACGGGTATGATGCTTAGCTACACACTGGGGCGTCTGCTGGGCAAACCACTATTGCATCGATACGGAAAATGGGTGAGGCTTACGCCTTCCAGGATTGCCTCTTCTGAAAATTGGTTTGGGCGCTATGGTACCTGGGGAATTCTGTTCGGATATTTTGTCCCCGGCTTGAGACATGTATCCTCATATCTGGCAGGCACAACCCGTCTAGGCGTTTTTCGCTATATCTGTTATGCATCAGCAGGAGCTTTGCTGTGGTGCGGTACATTTTTGGGGATTGGACATGCGGTGGGCATGCATTGGGAGCAGGTGGCGAAGCTAATGGAGAAGGTGACGCATCGGGTAGGGCTGGTCGTTATTCTTTTAATCGTTGTGGGAGGAATCACCGTATGGTTCTGGAATAAGCGTAAAAAAAATGTCACATGACCTGAAGGAAAGTAGCTATAGCTTGAAAGCGGCGGGTGAAGTATGGTACTTTTACCGCATAGGAATGCCGTGGGAGGTCATGTAATGGAAGTATTAAAGGAACGAATTATAAATGAAGGCGTGATTGCATCAGATCAGGTACTGAAGCTGGATGGTTTGCTTAATCACCAAGTTGATCCAGAATTGACAATGGCAATGGGACGAGAGTTCGCAGCACGTTTCCGGGAAGAGAAGATTACCAGAGTAGTGACCGTGGAATCCTCAGGTATTGCCATCGGGTTTGCGACAGCTTTGGAATTGGGTGTCCCGTTGGTATTCGCTCGTCGTAAAAAGACCCTACTAGCTGATCCAGACGCGCTGTGTGAACGCGTACCTTCGTTTACTAAAGGTATTGTTACGGATATTATGCTGTCTCGTCAATTTATTCACGAAGATGATCGTGTTCTTTTCATTGATGATATTATCGCTAATGGTGATGCGGCGCGAGGCATGGTTAAAATCATTCAACGCTCCGGAGCTGAGTTGGTTGGATTCGGTGTCGCGGTGGAAAAAAGCTTTCAGGCCGGAGCGAGAACCATCCGTGAGCAGGGTATTCGTGTAGAGTCATTGGTCAAAATTTCGTCGTTAGCGGACGGTAAGATTGAGTTTGCTGAATAGTAACAATTCAAAACTCCTGTTCCTGATTTCTAATAATAACCTTTGCATGAGCTTCAATTTCGCTTATAATATAGTTAAGGTTTTGGAGAGGAGGCAGCAACATGGGGAAAGAACAATTGACCGAACAGTTTTTTCTGGAAAAACTGGCAGCGGCTAAAGTACACTTTGAGCGTGCCTTGGATTGTAAGCATACGGAATTTGACGATTTGTATCCCTATATGATTGAACATCCTCAGTTTTTTTGGTATAAACGCTATGTGGCCTGGTCTGAGTTGTTGACGTTGGTTAACCTATGCGAAGAATTGTCCTTCTCTTGGAAAGAAGAATTTACTGCTCACCAAGTGGAGTATGTAGATCAGCGAGTGTTGTCTGCACAAGTGCTGGACTTCTGGTACGAGAAGAACGATACAAAAGAACATGATCACAGTGTAAATCAGTCGGGATAATTTGTCGCTCTGTTGGCAATCCATATAAGTAGTAAGTGAGAAGAGACCTAAATGATTCATTTAGGTCTCTTTTTAAACTTTTTCATGCATAGAATCATGGTCGCTGTGTTATTAAAAAAAGTGTATAAGGAGGGGACAAGGATGATTATGGACGAAGAATTGGATGCTTATCGACTCTCCGGTGAAAAGGTGCGTGTCGTACGCGATGGATTGGAGACCAACGATGTTGTTGGCATTGTACTGGCATGGGATGATGAACAGGTGCTTATTCGGCGCCAGAATCGACGTGTGGTCAAATTGGATCGCAGCTATACATATCAGCCGTTCAGCGAGCCACGTCACAATCCGATAGATCTGAATTAGGAATGGGTTCCAAATGGGTGTTGGATAAAAATAACTGGGTGATTCATTAGGCATACAGAAACTCTAAATCGGACACAGTAATGAAGGAAAATCCAACAGAGAGGACGTGCTGTGTCAATGACGGTTATGGACGAAAAAGTACATGCATATAAGGATCAAATCAGCCATTTGGAAGATCAGTTGCCCGAGGTAGTTCATGCATATCATCGCTTTACCGGAGAGTGCTTTCAAGCCGGCAGCTTAGATGAGAAAACCAAGCAACTGATTGCACTAGGCATTGGCTTATTTGCCAACAATGAAGTATGCACGTTTTATCACGTAGACGAGGCGCGGTCCAAAGGAGCTAGTGATCAGGAAATTATGGAGACCATTGCTGTAGCCGCAGCGGTAGGTGGAGGACATGCTCTAAGTCAAGGGGTTACGCGTGTACAGAAGGCGTTGCAATAAAGCGAATCATTAATAGATATGCTTATGCTTCATCTTAGCGGTTATAGATCGATTTGGAGATATGATGGATATGGAAAGGAGCTTCCGAGCACAGTTGGTGTCTGCGGAAGCTTTTTTTTTGCGTGTTTATTGTGCGGGGATTATGCTCTTCTGCTTGCGGCAACAGCAGCAGGGCGAGACGTTTTACGCTTATAAGCCAAAGAGGATGTAACCAAACTTCGATCAACGATGCGTAGGGGGTTGGAAGTTGAATTGTTTGGTAATTCGGGGCGATGTTTCTCTAGTAAAGGAAGGGCAGCTGTATGGGGCATAGAGGTTGAGAGCCCCAGATATGCTCGCATCCGCTCATACATTTCTTTGCGGAATGCTGGCATTGCCATACTGAACTGCTCTTTATTGCCTTTACTTATATAGGTGGCGTGAACGCCGGAGTGGTTTTGTTGTATGTCCAGAACATGAATGTGATATTTATTAAATTCATGTTTTACTTCAGACAGTAGGATTCCGGTACGATCTACACCTGCGTTAACCATTTCGACATAAAGATCAGGGGTTTTCAGCATACCGCTTTCTTCAAGAATTAGGCTGTCCCGCTCAAATACTTTTTGAATAAAGGTAAGGAGCAGATAACTTTTCACAAGAGACCATTCATGCTGAGTAGTATCCAAAGAGGTCATTACCATTCACCGCCTTAGGAAAATGTGATGATAATTCATAAACGATTGAAGAAAAGGAACATTCATTCCCGAGAACCTATGTTCTTATTTTAGTTTATTATTCCTTTTTTATCAAGAGGAAATTAACGAACATAAAAGGTTTGACATCTTGATATATGCATGGTATGATCTATCTTGTCGCTAAGAAAGATTGATCTTTCGAGGATAAACGATAATTTATATGCGGTCGTGGCGGAATTGGCAGACGCGCACGGTTCAGGTCCGTGTGGGCTAACCCCCCGTGGAGGTTCGAGTCCTCTCGACCGCATCCATTAGAAAAGGTCTATAGAATTGCTCTCGTAGCAGTTTTAGAGACCTTTTTCTTATATTTCTGGGGATTTGCTCATAGTTTAAGCTGAACACGTTTCTTGTCTTCACGCAAACTATGGATTTCCAGATATGATAGAAAATTTTATGATGAAGTTATTGAAAGGTTGGATGTAAGATGGAGAAAGCAACTTTTGCAGGTGGGTGCTTCTGGTGTATGGTGACTCCGTTTGAAGAGCAGCCGGGCATTCATGGCATTGTGTCAGGATACACTGGAGGAACGATTCCCAATCCCACCTATGAGCAGGTTAAAACAGGAACTACAGGCCACTACGAGGTGGTGCAGATTACGTTTGAGCCTGAGCTGTTTCCTTATGAAAAGCTGCTCGAATTATATTGGCCACAAACAGACCCTACTGACGGGGAAGGTCAATTTCAGGACAGGGGCACACAGTATAAACCCGCAATTTTTTATCATACAGAGCAGCAAAGGAAGCTTGCGCAGCAGTCCAAGGAGCAGTTGGCACAAAGTGGACGCTTTGATAAGCCAATTGTAACGGAGATCCTTCCAGCTTCGATTTTTTATCCGGCAGAGGATTATCATCAGGATTACCACAAGAAAAACGTGAAGCACTATAAGGAAGATCGGGCTCAATCAGGCCGTGATGAATTTATGGATAAGAACTGGTAAGCCGCTTTAACATACGTTTCTACGCACGATAAGGCAGATCAGGGAGTATTCCTGGTCTGCCTTATACATATTTAGACGAGGTTACTCACACAATGAAGGGACAGAGAAGGAGGCTGACCCGCAATGAGTACACGACGGAAGCTGCACATGAGAAATATAATAAAAAAGGCTTTAAAGGCATCGCGCGGCCGGAAAGAGCCAGCTTATGTACCTGTATTCCATTCAAGCTCCAAAATGCGAAGAACCGTAGTACTCTGTATTTCGGTATGCATGTTATTCATGGTCTGTAGTACTGGTGTTGCAGAAGCAATAGACAAACAGGACGAGTCGCAAAGGATGGTTGCTGTCATTATTGACGATCTGGGAAACAATATGAAAGGGACTGAGCAAATTTTAAATTTACCCGTTAAGATTACTGTTGCTGTGATGCCCTTCCTGCCTACAACCAAGCAGGACGCTATGGAAGCGCATAAGCGTGGTCATGACGTCATCGTCCATCTTCCAATGGAGCCAAAACAGGGAAAGCCCGAATGGCTCGGACCCGGAGCAATTAAGGCTAATATGACGGATGAAGAAGTACACGCTAAGGTGACAGCAGCGATTAAGGATGTTCCTTATGCGATAGGGATGAACAACCACATGGGTTCCAAGGTTACTTCAGATAAGCGCATTATGTCCATAGTTCTTGATGTTTGTAAAGAGCATGGACTATTTTTTGTCGATAGCCGTACTAATTATTGGTCGGTGGTGCCTGAGCTTGCCGCTAAAAAAGGAATGCCACCGGTACGCAATGATGTTTTTCTGGATGATGTCCATACCCTCGTCCATGTGAATCGGCAACTTACAAAAGTGGTTGAATGGCTGGATGAGCACAACACCTGTGTAACGATTGGGCATGTCGGCGTGTCGGGCATGTACACATCCTCCGCTCTTCATTCCTCGGTTCCCAAGCTAAAGGAGCACGCTAAATTTGTGGGTATTAGCGATTTGGTACGGACTGTATGGGGATGGACGGGAGACCCAGCCACCAACACTACCAGGCCGTCAGATGCGCAATAATGCCTTCGGCAATAGCTCCTGCAATGCTTTTTTGACCACGATCCTCGGAAAGCATAGCTCTGTCCTGTTCGTTACTGATAAATCCGGTTTCCACAATGACAGCAGGATGCTGGATTTTATTCAAAAGATAAAAGGGTTTTCCGTACACTGTTTTTCTATTCATGCAAAATAAGCGGTTTAATGAATGCTGAATCCGTTCAGCTAACAGATAGCTGCTGCCTTCATCCTGATACAGCACAATGGGTCCCCGTTTTTCGGCACGTTTGGTCCAATTGACATGCAGGCTTACAACCAAAGCGGTGGGCAGTTGTTCTGTTAAGCTTTTACGTTGAGCAAGGTCTTTAAGATGCCGGGATTTGGACTGTAGCCAACGGTTGTCGTCACTCAGTGCGTAGTCCTTGTCCCGATTCAGAACGGCAGAATATCCCTGGGATCGTAAAATCAAGTACAGCTTTTGAGCAATGGCGAGATTGATGTCTTTTTCCAAAATTCCTTTGTGACTTGCTCCACCATCCACACCACCATGGCCTACATCAATCAGTACAACGGGCTTGGCAAAAGCGTGATAGGACGAATGTACGCTGGGCGGAACATCTGTATACTTGTTCGGTTCCTTACTTTTATCGTCAGGCTGGGCAGCTATATAGGTAAATGGGGCAAATACAGCACTGCAAAGAATGCATAGACTCAATCCCAGCCTTGTCATCCCTATCTTGTTTAACTTTTTATTCCGCACGTTCTATTCCTCCAGTGGACGAATTGATTATTTACTGATTGAAGATAGTATGTTCCATTTAAGGGAAACCATGCATAGTTATTCCCACAGGGGTTAGACCTTTTGGAAAATGAGCAAGCTAGTTTTATCTGCACCTAACGTGTAAATCCGATATTTCCAAGCAACGTAAGATGGAAAGGATAGGCGCAGATTCGGAGGAGGTCATGGATGATGGCGAAGAGTGACGAACTGGTGACGTATATTACGCAGCGGATTGTTCGCTATATGGAAACGCCGCGTGATGTTCGGCGCAGTCAAAAACAAGCCAGAGAGCCGTGGGGGAGCAAATGGTTTGGCATGTTGCCTCTCGCTCTGAAAATGTGGATGAAATCCACACGCAGAGGGCGAAGGGAGCGACATTAAGCTCGCCAAAGAGACCACAAGAGGCATAGGGTATGCCATTTTGAGGTCTCTTTTTATGTTGTAGAGATCATTCCGAATCATTATCATGTTTCTTTATAACTAGGAGTCCAAACGATAGAATTCGCCAGCTGACAATAACTTTTTTAATGGTACAAATCGGGAAAGTCCATGATGGTAGGTTAACGCATATAAATTGGATTGGGACGGATGATCTGGGGATATCCAGGACTGATACCCACTAATGGATAAGGGACCCCCAAAGGCAAAATTGATACCTGTGGCAGAAAATATAATACGCGGCGAAATACTCAGTGTATCCATAAATTGGCCTGTGTTACGGACGGAAAGCTTTTGCTTGGGTTGAAGCCACCCCAGGTCGTCATAGGGATCGAAAGGAGCAGACGAGACCGTAACCGCCTGCGCCTGTGTTTTCAAAAAGGGTACAGATGAAGAGAATGCGTTGTCCTGAAGCTTATGTTTCCAACTCCCATCTGCCACTTCTACAGGTAACGGATCGCCAGTCACAGCATCAATACATATTCGGCTGCCTGTAGAGGAACGCACCAGCCAGTAGGCTAGTAGCGGTTCCTCATACATAGGTGTGATTTGCAGCTTGTCGATAGATGAAAGATCAGTATCTGTGAGCGACACCAGGGATTGACGAAGTACATCCATACTATAAGGCCCACCCGGGCCATTCCCGTATTCGTTGAGTTGATATATGCCATTTGAGTCTGATCCGATAATCAGATAGCCGATATATTCTCCCGCACGGTTTACTTGAACAAGCCAACTATGGGTTCCAGGTCCGAGCGGATGATAGCTAAGCTCAGCATCTTTCCACGAGGCAAAAGGGGGCTGCGACGATAGGGATTGTACTGTGTTGTTTGCAGCCTGTTTTACGTCTGCGGGCACGCCTTGCTCCTCAGTAGGAAAACTTGCAGAAACGTCACCCGGGGAAGGGGTAACCGGACTCGTGGAGTTCAATGGAGGAACCCACGAGCTTTCGTTGTAGAGAGACACCGAGTTTAAATTGTTGCTTTGTGCGACTGAGGGAGCCGCATGAATGGAAGCGAACGGACAGACTGCAGACAGGCCGATCAGAACAGCTGCGATCATACCTATGCTATAGTGCCCGGAATGACTCTTCTTCAATGGTATCCACCTTTCTGTCGGCTTGATTGCCCGACGGAGGCATTCTTTTTTATCCAGCATACAGCCTGTCCCATAAAAAGACTGCTGCACCTTGTCGGCGTAAATGTCATATCCAGGTTCGCTTTTTGCTGTCGATACATAGGGGACATGTTTAACCAAACTTGTGGTTACAGCAGCGGAAACTGATGTAGGCTGAAGCAAGATGTTACAAGCTGACGATATCTCTGCAACTTTCCTGCGAAGGAGCGAGAGATATCGGTTACCGCAGATGAAATATCCCGCAGTTAATGGCGGATACGAGTACCTTTGGCTCATATTGCCATACCATTTCTTTACGTCGGGCTTGATGCTGCTCGGATATGGCTTCTTTTTTTTCCTCTTCCTCTTTCTGCTCCTTGATTAGATCTTCGTAGTAGTGGTCAATGACCTCCAATTCCTCGCGCAATCGTTCCTTCGCCTGCTCAGCCCAACCATAGTCTTGCTGACGGAGTTGTTCAGTGAGGTAGCTTTCAAGCGAGGTGGAAGCTTCCGGGACAGATAGCTTGGCAGGCTGTACATGCATATTGCCCGCCAGCAGCGGGCTGAGCTGCCGGGTTTCGAGCATGGCGCCAAAATCGGTTACAATGGTGCCGCTTTTGAGCGAAATACCTAGCCAATGAAGTTCCTCACGCTTCAAATCGCAAGCGAATTCAATTTTATAGCAGATGCTGAGCCAAGCTTCATAGACTACGGGAGAGCGGGCAGACAACTGACGGGCATCAGGCTGCTCAAACAAATAAACATATTTTCCTCCATCCCGTGCGGCTTCAAAAATTTGGTGCAGCCGACGGCTTCCATATCGAAGCTCCTCCTGCAAAATACGTCCAGGTCCCAATTGTGGTAACGTCGGTACATGACCGAAGTAACGCCCCATGACCTGATCTTGTGCTGCGTTGCCTGATGCTGGAGTTGGGGGTGTATGGTCCGCTAAACGTTCCTGTTCTGTGCGATAGGCTTCCCCATCAAAGATGAAGGTGAAGGACATCGTCTGCGCTGGAACGCCAGTACGCTCCACGTATCCCCAATAGTAGGGCCGGTTTGTTAAGGCTTTATCCGCTTCTGGAGAAAGCTTGACGGTTACATGGTGGGGTGACCTCTCAATGACACTGCATCCGGTAGCTTCCAGATAGGTGTGGACAAAACGCTGGACTTGCTGTGCATCCATGGTCAAACTAGCGACCTCCCTTCACACTGCGTCGAGCTTTACCCGGAGGAACCGTATTGCCTGCTAAGCCTAATAAGTTCTCGGTGTTTGGCTGGTCTGTGCGCAGTTGTTCCATTTCCTGTTTGATGGAATCCAGCGAGTGGCCCAGTTTTTGCATTTTTTTGCGAATTTCATCATCGCTATTGGATTCAAGCATGATTTTATACAAACTTTTTTCAATGGATTCTTTCTTCTCAAACTTCTCCAGAATAACGTCCAATCCGCCAATGACCATCTCAAACATATTTATTTTTTCATGCAGCAGATGTAGGATATGCTCCTCAATCGTTCCGGTTGTGGACAAGTTGAAAATATTAACATCATGCGTCTGTCCAAGTCGATGCACCCGTCCGATCCGCTGCTCCACGCGCATGGGGTTCCACGGTAAATCGAAGTTAATCATATGGTGACAAAATTGCAGGTTAATGCCTTCACCACCCGCTTCGGTGGCAATCATGACCTGAATGCGCCCACGGAACAGATCCATCATCCAATCCTTGCGTCCACGGTTCATACCGCCTCGGTAAGGAACAGCAGATAGGCCACGGTCACGGAAATAGTTCAGCAAATACTCCTGTGTGGCTCTGTATTCTGTAAAAATGATCACCTTTTCGTTCATCTGACGGATAAGCTCGAGCGCCTTTTCTGCTTTGGAATTGGCCTTGATCGCTTTAATGTGTGCAACCAAATCCCAGACACGATCGCGTAGGGGAGAGTCTGGAGCCATTTTTTTAGACAAATTGACCAGCGTCACGAACACAGCGTCCCGGCTGCTGCACACTTCCCGTTGAAGGGTAACGAGAGACAGCATGCTACTTAAATTTCCACCATTCGCCTGGTATTGCTCTTTGACAAAAGAGGTTACCCCATCGTACAGCGCTTGCTCTTCCGGCGAAAGTTCCAAGTGAATATTGGAAACATTTCGTTTGGTGAATTGAACTGGGCCTTCTCCGCGACGATTGCGGATCATGACTTTAGACAGCTCATCCTTGAGCTGATCTTCATTTTTGGGCAGACGTTTATCTACAACAAAGTTGGCTGAAAAATCGCCATGTCTTCCCAATTGACCGGGCTTGAGCAGTGTAATCAGGTTAAACAGCTCAGACAGATCGTTTTGTACAGGTGTCGCTGTCAGGAGCAAACAATATTTTTTACGCAGCTTCATAATGAACTGGTAGTTGGATGTCTTTTTATTTTTCAGCTTATGGGCCTCGTCTATAATGAGCAGGTCATAATCGGTATCTAGCAGGATGTTACTATGGGGCTCTCGCTTGGCAGTATCCATAGAGGCCACGACAACCTCGGAAGACCAAGAATACGCTTTTTTCTGGGCGACAGCGGGAATACCGAATTTGCTGTTCAGCTCACGCACCCATTGTAGGACCAGGGATGCGGGTACAAGAATAAGCACTTTGGAAGCCAGCCCGCGAACCAGATATTCCTTTAGGATCATTCCAGCTTCGATCGTTTTGCCCAGGCCGACTTCATCGGCAAGAATGGCACGTCCGGACATTTGAAACAGTACCTTCCGAGCGGTATCCAGCTGATGGGGTAGTGGAGTGAGGTCTTGCAAATGCTGTAGACATTGAAGCTCATCGAAGTTCGGCACCAGTTTGACTTTTTCTGCCTCAATGGCCAGCTGATACAGATTCCAATCTCCCCAAGGGCCACCTTTGCGTAGGCGTTGGTCCAGCTCATCCTGCCAGCTTCGATCAAATTGCACCGGAACAGGCAGTGGCGCTTGATTGTGTATGTGCGGGGAACTTGTCGATTTGGCTTTCATGATGATTCCCTCCCTCCTGGTAGTAGCACAGTTGAAGCTCTTGGTTCTGTCACATACGTGGCATCTATTTTTGCACAGATCGTAGATGTAGTATGGACGGAAAATGATATCTTCATAACAGGAGGGATGAAATCCTTTAGCTGCCTTCCATTAACTTTTGGAGTTTGCTTTCCGTTGAGGTTTGCGCATTGGGGGTGTAGATACTGCAACGGAGATCAACACTGCCTTGTACCTGAAGAGAAGTTAGGTCAAATAGCATTTTGCCAGCCTTCGCATGACGAAATTCAATGAGCACCTCCGGTGCAGAGCTTACTTCGCTCTGATTCCAAAGCTCGTTAAACTCCGGGTAGGCCTGGCTCATATTTTGTATAAATTGTGCATACCAGGGATCTGTCACGTATTGCCCGTAATAAGCGCGGAAAATAGCAAGGAACCCCTTTACAAAGTGTTCCCAATTCACAGCTAGACTTTTAAACTCCTTTTTGGTGAATAGCAGTTCAATCATATTGCGTTGCTCATGTGGTAGCTCGGCAAAATCCATAAAAACATGAGCAGCAGCGGCGTTCCAGCCGACAATATGACAGCGCCGATCTGAAATAATAGCAGGGCAGTAGTGTAGCTCATGTACGATCTTTTGCAGAGAGGGGGAAATGACGGCTTGCTCTGCAGGAGCAGGAAGGCTGTGAGACCCAGCCTCGATCGCCAAATCATACAAATATTTGCGCTCGTCTGTGTTCAACTGCAATGCGGCAGCAATAGCATCCAACACAGAGGCGGACACCTTAATATCTCGTCCTTGCTCCAGCCAGGTATACCAGGTCGTACTGACACCAGCCAGCTGAGCGACTTCTTCTCTGCGCAAGCCTGGTGTTCTCCGACGTGATCCTTGGGGAAGACCGACCATATGTGGGTGTAGGCGGGCTCTTTTTGTTTTTAGAAAAACAGATAGTGCTTCCAGACGTGCTTCCGTTTTCATAGGTATTTTCTCTCCATTCAATGGGTATATCCGAAGTGAGCCAATAAGGCGTATACTATAGTAGTGTTCATTATACCAGGATAAACAAACACTTGTAATAGGATAAGACGAGGGTAAAATGAGGATTATAAGTAAGTCACCGAGCAGGAGGAATGAATAGCTTATGCAAAGAGTAGTGATAACAGGTATGGGTGTCGTTTCCCCACTGGGTAATGAAGTGGACACGTTGTGGAAGAATTTGCTGGAAGGCAATTCAGGTATACGTAAAATTGATACATTCGATGTGTCCGATTTGAAAGCACAAATTGCTGGACTGGTACAGGATTTTGATGCAGAAAAGCAATGGGGACGTAAAGATGCTAGACGAATGGATCGGTTTACTCAGTTTGCACTATATGCGGCAGAGCAAGCGCTCAAGGATTCCGGTCTGGAACTGGATCACACCGATTTGGAGCGTGTCGGTGTTTATGTGGGATCGGGAGTCGGCGGTTTGGATACGTTGGTGGACAATGTAGATGTACTGCTACAGCGTGGACCGGGCAGAGTTAGCCCGACGCTGGTACCCATGATGATCTCAAATATGGCTGCTGCTCAAATTAGTATCGCGTTTGGAGCGATGGGACCTACGCTTTCCCCCGTGACGGCTTGCTCTATTGGGAATACAGCAATTGGAGAGGCGTTTCGGACGATTCGTACAGGAGATGCGGATGTCATATTTGCCGGTGGAGCTGAAGCAGCGGTGTCCCGATTGGCCTTGGCAAGTTTCGCTAATGCAACAGCCTTGTCCACACGTAACGAGGAGCCTTCGATAGCAAGCCGGCCGTTTGATCAAGATCGTGACGGTTTTGTCATGAGCGAAGGAGCAGGCATCCTAGTACTGGAGTCGCTGGAGCACGCTACCCGGAGGGGAGCGGAAATCTATGGTGAGGTCATCGGTTATGGAGCGAGTTCGGATGCTTATCACATGGTTGCACCGCATCCCGAAGGAACCGGAGCTTACTTGGCGATGAAAGCGGCCCTTCGTTCGGCTCACATCTCCCCGGAAGAAGTGGACGTGATCAGTGCCCACGCAACGAGTACAGCTGTAGGGGATACCGCTGAAACTTTGGCAATCCACAAACTGTTTGGCGACTATGCCTATCAGATTCCGGTTACTGCGAATAAGTCCATGCTGGGTCATATGCTGGGAGCTGCGGGCGGGGTCGAAGCGATTGCGCTTGTGCAAAGCCTACGGGAGGGCATCATTCCACCAACGATGCACCTGGACAATCCGGACCCGGCTTGCGATCTGGATTATGTGCCTCACGAAGCGCGCAAGGCTCTACTAAATATTGGGCTATCTAATTCTTTCGGCTTCGGTGGTCATAATGCGGTCATTGTGCTGAAGCGCTACGAATCATAATTTGTAAGGAGTTATTGAAACCTCAGGCATTCTATTCGGCTGGATAGAGTACCTGAGGTTATTTTAATTGAAGAATAACAGATTCATTTTAGATCCGGATTTTGCAAAATTCGATACTAGTGGCTCTGAAGTGCAAGATATAGACGAACTAAACCATTTCGATCTATATCTTGTTTATTGAAAGTCGCTCAATGGATTTTTGCTAAATCCCAAGATAAGAGATAGAGTAAGATGAAGGAATACGATGAGGAGTTCATGGCTTATTTTTATTAATGGTGAAAGGTTTTGAAAAAATGAAAATTGACCGATTGCTTTCTATCGTCATTTTGCTACTAAAGAAAAATAGAATACAAGCGAAGGAACTGGCTGATTTATATGAGGTTTCGATCCGGACGATCTATAGAGATATTGAAGCGATTAGTATGGCAGGTATTCCGGTGGTGACTTATCAGGGAGCCAATGGGGGGATCGGCTTGATGGAAGGATACCGCCTGGATCGCAGTATGTTGACGGATCATGATGTCAAGGACATTGTAATGGGGCTGCAGAGTTTGTCCTCGTCGTTGGGCGGCCCGAATGTGTCGCGGTTACTTCATAAATTTGAAAGTATTATACCAGAGTCTGGGAAAGAGCAATTTAGTGTCCATACCACACAGTTTATCGTCGATCATTCGGGATGGGGAAATCGGGCTGCGCAGGAAGGCAAATTGATAAAGGTAAAAGAAGCAATGAGCCAAGCGCGCACTGTCGCCTTTACCTATCGAAATGCGGGGGGAGCCATTACAGAACGGAATGTTGAACCGCATACGCTCGTTCTGAAAGGACAACAATGGTTTGTATATGCATATTGTCCCGATAGGGAGCAGTTTCGTCTATTCAAGCTTTCCCGCATGAGTGACCTTGTGGTTACAGAGACCGTTTTTGCTCGCAGGGATCTTTCTTATGAAGTGTTGCCGTGGAATGAGGGGCGGATGGAGGTATCCAGGGCCGTACAACCATTTACGCTACAATTTAACCGTAACTCAAGGCATCTGGCGGAGGACTGGTTTGGCGTAGAAGCATTGACCGAGCAGGAGGAAGGGATCTATACGGTCTCGGTCCCGTTTCCTGAGGATGCATGGGCGTACGGATTTATTTTAAGCCTGGGACCGGATGTGGTTGTCAAAGAACCAGCCCATTTGCGGGATAAGATTCATAAGATGGCGCTGCGTATTGCGTCTAATTACGAAGAAGTTCGGGAATCATAAAGGAATTCTTAGATTAAAGTAAAACAAACCTGACCCATAGTTGTCAGGTTTGTTTCGTTATACTGGTGGCATACCTGATATCAGATAGCGAAAGGGGATTTACGAGGATGGATAAAGCTTGTCAAAGTTGTGGGATGCCGCTGGAGCATGAGGACCAATATGGAACGGATGCACAACATCATAAAACGGATGAGTATTGCAAGTATTGTTACAAGGAAGGCGAATTTGTACAGCCTGAATTGACTATGGAGGGGATGATTCAGCAGTGTGTGCCTATCCTGGTAGAAGAGGGGATGCAGGCAGAAGAAGCGACTTCGATGCTGCGTAATTACCTACCGCATTTGAAAAGGTGGAGGTCTTTAGAGGATACAGAGCTTCAACTTGATGGACCCATTCGGGAGGAATACCGAGGTGAAATCCATTTAATTGGACTAAAAGCACGTACAAATAATCAGAAGGAACAAACATCTCACGGGATCATTCCAAATATGTGGGAACGTTTTTGGAGCGAGGGTGTGCCAGGTCGGATCAGGGGGCATGAAGGATCTGCTTCCGTCTATGGTTGCTATACTGACTATGAAAATGGAGCTTTGGGCGAGTATACATTCTTTATCGGGAAGGAAGCGGCTGTTGATTTCCAAACTCCTGACGATCTTGAAGAACTTGTTATTCCGGCTGCACGCTACGCCATTTTTCAGACAACTCAGGAACCCTCTTCTATCTTCCGAGTATGGCAGACGATCTGGGAGTGGGCTGCCACGGGACAAGGGGAGCGGACATACACAGGTGATTTTGAAGTGTATGGCAGTCCTGATGAACCTGTTTTGATTTATATCGCAATCAAGTGATGATTTTGTCGTGACAGAAGAGAACCACCCGGTCATTGTCGTGGACCCGGCGGTTTTTTCTGATTCAATCCATAGCATTCTCCCCATCAAGTTGAACGTCGGGTCACAGCCCAAAAGATGAGAGCCAGAGCACTGACACCAGCTCCTAATAGACACACCCCGTTCCATCCGGCATAGATGTACATATGAGTGGAAGCAATAGCCCCGGTGGCGCTACCGATGGAATAAAATATCATGTAGCCTGCGGTAAGTCGGCTCCGTGCCTCAGGGCGAACATTGAAAATCAAGCTTTGGTTGGTGACATGTACAGCCTGTACGGCCAAATCCAAAAGTATTACGCCAAGAACTAAAGCGAACAAAGAATGCTCGGTGTAGCGGATAGGTAACCAGGACAGCAGCAATACAACGAGTGCGATACCTGTCGTCCGTTGTCCCAAGCCTTGATCAGCAAGACGCCCTGCTCGTGCTGCTGCTAATGCTCCGGCGACTCCAGCCAGGCCAAAGGCTCCGATGGCTGTATGTGAAAGAGATAGAGGCGGGGCACTGAGAGGTAACACAAGCGAAGTCCACAATATGCTGAATGCCATAAAAATGAGCAACGCAAGGACAGCGCGAATGCGTAGAATTCGTTCTTGCACGAACAACAAGATAACCGATCGGAGCAGCTGCGGATAGGAAAGTGCCGCACTCGTGGGTTCGTTCTTTGGCAACACCCGCAACAGAGCTACAGCCATAAACAGCGTAAGTATAGCAGAAACAAGGTAAACTGAACGCCAGCCTGCCAGATCAGTTAATACACCGGCCACGGTTCGTGCAAGCAGAATGCCGATAACGACTCCACTGGTCACCAGACCTACGACCTTACCCCGTTCAGTCGGATTAGCCAAGGTAGAGGCGAAAGCCACGAGTGTTTGAGTAACTACAGCCAGCAGTCCAACCATTGCCATTCCCATAAGCAGTATTGTACGAGTAGGAGCAAAGCTAACCACGCTTAATGCCAGCACGGACAGTAGCATTTGCCCAGCAATCAGCCGCCGTCGATTCAAAAGATCGCCAAGCGGGACGAGCAGCAATAAACCCAATGCATAACAAATTTGCGTGATGGTAATGACCATGCCTACCGATGAGTGCGTAATGCCAAATTCATTTGCCAGCGCATCCAGCAGTGGCTGTGCATAGTAAATGTTAGCGACAGCGAGCCCGCAGGCTATGGCAAATAGGAGTGCCACAGATCGGGACAGGGAGGGAATGGGGGCTGTTTCGGTAGCATTTGCTACCGTTTGATGAGGGAAGAGTACCGCTTTTTCTTCTGACGTCTTCATTTTCACATACCACATCGCTTTCTGTAAGTTACATACCGTTAAGTATAATATACCGATTGGTATGTAATTAATTTAGGTCAATATAACTCGTGCATATATGTTATGTCAAGAGTTTATCCTGTACATATTTGACAGTTCCTTTTCGTAATCATACAATCTTAATATACTGAACGATACGAAAAGAAGGAGCTGCTTATGGTTCGACCACGGGAATTTGATGAAGATCAAGCGTTGGATGCAGCGATGCAAATTTTTTGGGAAAAAGGATTCGAGGCTACCTCTTTAAGCGATTTAACCTTAAAAATGGGAATTCAGCGTCCTAGCATTTACGCTGCTTTTGGAGACAAGAAGCAATTATTCGAAGCCGCGCTGCGCAAATATACGCAATCTCATGCAGCTTGTGTAAGGGCTAAACTGCAAAATAGTTCATCTGTAAAAGAAGCATTTTACAATTTTTTTGGAGGAGTGGTGGCAGAAGAGTACGAGGAGGGACCCAATAAGGGATGCTTTTGCATCAACACGATGGTAGAATTAGCCCCTCATGATGAAAAATTCGAAATTTTAACTAGAGAACATCAAATGTATCTTTCTGCTGTCTTTCAGGAGACCCTCGAACGTGGTATTCAATCTGGGGAGCTTGAGGCGACTATGGATGCACGGGCTTTAGCGCATATGTTGGTCTCTTTGTTAATCGGGATTACCGTGATGATGAAATCACGCCCAGAGCGTTCTTTTGTGGATCATGCGGTTGCGACCGCACTTATGTTGCTGGATGGGAAATAGAGATGAAGGGAGGGGAGCGTGGATGCCACAGATAAAGGCCGTTCAAACCCCGATTGGAGTATTGTATGGACGAGATGCGATCTATTTGGACCATGTGCATATGAATTATTCGAAGAAGGAGCTGATTTTAAAGGGAGAGATTAATGGGGGGCTGGCAACGGAAGCAGCAGATGATTTTGTGCCTTATGAACTGATATTTACAGAAGTCTACTACTTCAACATGATTGAATTGGACGTCGCTTTGCACATGTCTGAACGGGAATATACGCAGGGCAGCAGCTTTGATGAGCTTATAGATACGCCGTTATTAGCTACAGTAGCAAGCGCACGGGGGAAAAATCTAAAGCACTATATGTTGAAAACCTATGACGATATAGTAGAAATTGCCTGTAGAGACTATAAGATGACTATATAAACGAGTTGATTTTTAGAAGAGGGAGAGGATCAATGGATACCCAAATTGAACTATTGAACGTGACAATACGTGTGTTGCAAGGGGATATTACCCGTTGTAAGGCGGATATTATTGTCAATGCAGCCAATACAAGCTTGCTGGGTGGCGGTGGCGTAGACGGCGCGATTCATAGGGCTGGCGGTCCGGCTATCTTAGAAGATTGTGTAAGTATCAGAAACAAGCAGGGTGGATGTCCCGTAGGAGAGGCAGTTTATACCACAGCTGGCAAGCTGGATGCCCAATATGTTATTCATACCGTCGGCCCTGTGTGGAATGGTGGCGACCATCGGGAAGAGGAGCTATTGGCGAAATGCTACCATAATGCACTCCAATTAGCTTTAGAACTGAATGCACGAAGCATTGCTTTTCCGAATATCAGCACAGGCATCTACTGTTTCCCCAAAGAAAAGGCGGCGGATATTGCTATACAGGAAGTGACACGTTTTGTACGTGAACATGCCGGTTTGAATGAGATTATTTTTGTTTGTTTTGATGCGGAAAATGCTCAGTTATACAGCCGTAAGTTACAAGATGGTGTTAAGGATATTCAAAAAGATACAGTTGAAGAGAGAATACATGAATAGAAATTAGGGGGGGATCATGAATGCATGAGGAGCAAAACCAGGAACATTGGCCGGTGTGGGCTACGGAGCCTGTAAAAATAGTGAATCCTGATCCTGCCTGGTCAGAGCAGGGCCTAAAGATCATTCACCAGTTGCGGGAGTTATTACTGCCGTTTAAGGTGACGGAAATCGAACATATAGGAAGCACGGCAATTCCCAATCTTTCCGCTAAGCCCATTATTGACATAATGGCAAAATTAGAATCTTGGGATCAACTGGAACAGATCGTGTCTACTTTACAACCAGCAGGCTGGAACTATGTTCCGCCTGAATTGGACGGTCGGGAATGGAGAAGATTTTTGGTTAAAGTGGAACAGGATCAAAGAAAGGGACATCTGCATCTCATACTGAAATCTGATGAGCATTGGGATCGGCAGCTATTGTTTCGGAACCGACTTCGTGAACAGCCTGAGCTGATTCAGCAATATGATGTATTAAAAAGGCGGCTGGCGATGGAAAATCAGCATGATCGTGAAGCGTACACGGATGCCAAGACTGATTTTGTGCAAAACGTTCTGAATATCGGACATCCTAAAGACTAGGACGACCGGACATTCCGGGTACTTTCCGACCAAGCGCTGAAGTCTCCGACATTTGTTATTGCCGTGTAGGGGAATGGCCGGAAGGCTTGCCAGCACACCAGAAAAAGCTTATTCAGAAGCTGTTACAGTAGGGTTCATCCAGTACTCATGTTCATTTCAAGATAGGAAAAATCGCATTTACAGGCGCTTCAAAAATGCGCTAATGCGCTCTAAAGCCATTTCCAACTGATCTCGCGATGATGCATACGAGCAGCGGATAAAGCCCTCGCCGCCTGAGCCAAATGCGGAACCGGGTACAGTAATGACTCCTTCTTCTTCCAGCAACCGCTTGGCAAACTGCTCTGAGTTTAACCCTGTGTGCATAATGGAGGGAAAAGCATAGAAGGCACCGTTTGGTTCGTGACATGGCAGTCCTGTCTGACATAGGCCTTCAACGAACCATTTTCTACGCAGATTGTAGGACTCCATCATACGATCTTTTTCCTCCAGCCCGTTACGCAGGGATTCAATAGCGGCAATTTGCCCGATAATAGGAGCGCACATGGCGGTATATTGATGAATCTTCAGCATAGCTGAAATCAACTCTCTGGGGCCACACACATAGCCGACCCTCCAGCCTGTCATCGCAAATGCTTTGGAAAAGCCGCTGATGAGCAGGGTGCGCTCTTTCATTCCTGGCAGAGCAGCGAAGCTTACATGCTTCTGTCCATAGGTCAGTTCAGCATAAATTTCGTCTGATATGACGACAAGATTATGCTCCTCAACCAGGCGGGCAATCGGTAGCCAATCCTCATAGGTCATCACCCCACCCGTTGGATTATTCGGGTAACAGAGAATAAGCACTTTGGATCGTGGAGTCAGCTTGGCTTGAAGTGCCTCAGCTGTCAGCTTGAACTGCTGATTCGCAGAGGTTTCAACCGTTACGGTATGTCCTCCGTTCAGAAACGTGATGGGCGAATACGAAATATAACATGGAGCCGGAATGAGTATTTCATCGTGTGTTGAGATGAGGGCGCGTAGTGCCAAATCTAGGGCTTCACTGCTGCCAATGGTAACCATGATTTCATCTGTCGGGTTGTAGGATGTGTTGAAGTTGCTCTCCAGATACCCGGCAATCTCCTCACGAAGCTCAGGAAGACCGGCATTTGGTGTGTATGATGTTTTGCCATTTTCCAGTGCTGTGATACAGGCCTTTCTGACATGTTGAGGGGTTACAAAGTCGGGTTCACCGACACCAAGCGATACAATATCTTTTCTGCCTGTACTATATTCGAAAAACTTACGGATGCCTGAAGGCGGCATTTCCCGTACAGCTGGAGTCAAAAAATCGGTTATAGATACTACTGTCGATACATTTGTCATGATGATTTCCTCCTTTTTGAAAAACAAAAAAACCCGCCCCTGTAAAAGGGACGAGTTTATACCCGTGTTACCACCCTAGTTTCATTCCATAGGAAATGACACTCTGTTCACGTATCCATCAATACGTGTTCCGGTTAACGCTGGAAAGGCGGCAGAGCTTACTTCAGGTTCAGCCCGCTTCTCAGAGATGGCGTTCGGCTACCCTCGGAATGTTGGCTTTCACCTGCCCCAACTCTCTGCAAATCCGCTGTATAGCTTACTCGTTCTCGTCATTGAAATTTGTTACCGTATCAAGTTAGGTGTAATTATAAGCACAACATTTCAGGATGGCAAGTCTTTTTTTCATAAACTCTAAAGACATATCATCATTATTGACGACTGGAAAATAACGTATATAGTGGTATCAAGGGGATTGTGCCCCAGATTTCAATGTGTTATATGACTATATTGCCAGAGAGGAATGGTATCCATATGAACGTATTTGAACGCTTTAGCGGTGAAGTTTTGCCGGCGGATTGGAGCTGGATCAATGAGCCGACAGAATGGAGATTTGATGATACCAAGTCTTTGCAAATTTTTGCACCTTCACAGGCAGATTTCTTTAGGGATCCGTCCGGCGCAGCGACTAAATCGTCCGCACCTTTTTTGCATACAACGCTTCAAGGTGATTTTACAATATGGACGAGGGTTCGTGTTGATATGAAGCAGCCTTATGATTCAGGATGTTTGATGATAATGGCGGATGATACCCGCTGGGCTAAGCTGTGTTTTGAATATTTCGAAAGCATTCCATCTATTCTTAGTGTGGTCACTCGGGATACATCTGATGATTGTATCTCTGGGGCGATGGACGTGTCCAATCCGTATTTACGAGTGGCACGAGCTGGAAATTGCTTTGCATTTCATTATTCATCAGATGGTCAGCATTGGAAGCTGGCGAGATATTTTGGGATGAATGTTCCTAACCAGCTAAAAGTCGGAGTTGTTGCTCAATCTCCCGTGGGGGAGGGCTGTGCTGTTACCTTTGATGCCTTGACGATAACAAACCATGTATCTGAGGACATACGAAACGTGGAGTAAACAGACAAAGACCCTCTTTCTTAATATGAAAGCGTTATAAAATTAGGATTAGAAAAGACGTATATACGCAACTCAGGCAGGAGGTAGATGGAAACTTGCTGTTAAGAAGGAAGGGTTACAAGCTGCCCAGTTTGTTGGGAGTGCTGCTTGTAGCTACGTTGGGCTGTTTCGGGCTCATTATGTATTTACAGTCCACAAGCGGAACGAGGATGTATCAATTTCTGTACTGGGATATATTCCTGGCCTGGGTTCCGGTCTTTATCACTCTCGGCATGATGGCTTTATCCAGACTGCGAAGTACAAAAGTGAGGAGTATTCTTTTATTTTTCTCTTTAATTGTATGGTTGTTTTTTCTGCCGAATGCTCTCTATTTGGTGACTGAGTTACTTCATGCGTTTCGTTTTTACGATGTGAATCCTGATACACGTTTTTGGTTGAACACCCAATTTTGGTTAATCTTATTTACGTCTTTTTCAGCAGCAGGGCTTGGCCTTTTTCTTACATCCCTTTGTGTGTTGGTGATCCATCATATGCTGAGGAGGATTTGTTCAAAGGGGCTCGCATGGGCTGTAGTTTTGGTGTTGTTGTGGCTGGACAGCATAGGCGTATATATAGGCAGATTTGCTCGCTGGAATAGCTGGGATGTGTTGTTGCAGCCACTGGTGCTCCTTACGGATATTTGGAGCTGGGGAGTATATGCTGGACCTAGGCTTCATTTGCTGTCCTTTTGCTGGCTGGTGTTTGGGATAGCAGTCATTTTTTATTTATTGATCTATATCTCTTTAAGTGAGGATCAGGATGTTTAGGCCGAGGACATGTATTCCATGAATACAGGCTTCGGCCTATTTTTACATGTGGCGAGTCAGGAGTTGGCGTTGTCCTCCCCATGCACATCGTAAAGCACGCGCACAAGCAGATCCTGACTGAAATTCCCGAATCTTTTGCCAAAAATAGTGAGTCCTCCTTTGTTTTCTGATTCATCGGTTACAGATAAACGGAGTGTAATGTCGCTTTTATAATTAAGGTTAATATCATCTATTGTGACCTCGGAAATGCGGCACCCATCAATGAAGCTGCCTTGTTGATTGATGCGAATTAATTTGAGCATACCATATTGATTCAGATGCGGTGGCCACCAATCTGGATTGAGAACCCCCGGCACTTCTCCAAAATCTCCGGCGCTGGTCCAGTGCCCAATAGGGATACCGTTAATGTGAAAACAAATATCGGAGGGATATTCCTCACAATAGCAGGGTGCTTCTGAGCCCAGTTCTGCGGAGAATTGAATTTCTTTAAAGGATTGATTCGCTTTCAGATAGTTGGGGATACGGTATTCCAAAAAGCCCTCAGCCATCCAGATCATTTCCGACTCCAGCCGCCCGGGATCTGCAAAATAGCGTGGATCATCAAAATCGCCAATAATGCTGTCTCGGGTCACCAATCCACAAGTGGGGGACGCTTGATAGTTACTATAGTGACCTACGCGAATCTCAACCTCATACACATTTTTTTGTTCTCTACTGCGCAAATCTACCATCAGTTTATCCTTGTTCAAATAGCACATTTTTCGGGTGCCGTGCTTGCCGCTCACGGTATTGATGTCCACAAGGCCGCATTCTTCCAATTTTCGAATATGCATTGTAATGGTACCGTTGCTCAAATTAAGTTTGTTAGCAATGTCATTCATACTTTGTCCCTGGTAGGCAAGTAACTCGAGAATTTGAATGCGGATTTCTGAACCCAGTGCTTTAAAAATATCTAATCCTGACATTAAGTCCTTAATATAAATCATAGCTATAGACCATCCTTATCTATAAAAATTGTGATGTAAGCGCTTATATATTTACTTTGATTTATGTTAAAATAAAATCAAAAAGAAGTAAACTGCTTTTTTGTAAATTTTTTTTACTAAATAAAGAGGGGAGAAAATTAAACTCCAAATTAAGAATTACTTCAAAAATAATTCGTATTTAAGCTTTATTACTGATTATTTCGATAAAAGTTAACTTAAATACGATTTAATTTTGCTTTCCATGTTACTCTAATCTATGTTTTATAATTATTTAAAAAGATTGAAAAATACATTGACGAACCGAGGAAAGGCATGCTATATTTTGTTTGTAAACGAATTCATTATTGATAAAGTAAAATGTTAATTATATGGTACATGAGAGGGATGATAATCACAGCGGCAATCAACAACGGGTTGTGTACCGCACAGTTAAAGATTAGGCCGAGTGGTATAAAGTTATTTTAACACTAAATGTATGCGGTTTCATTTAAACTTAGGAGGGGTCGCGTTGATAAAGAAAAAAGGTTTTGCAATAACAATGGTTGTTCTGTTGTTAATGGTGGCTGCACTGGCTGGTTGTAGTGGGGGAAGTTCCAGTAGTGATGGAAGTAAGGAACTGACATTCATGTTCCGTGGTGGCACAGATGAACAAAAGGCTTATAAGGAAGTAATCAAGAAATTTGAAGCGGAACATCCTGGCGTAAAGGTTAAAATGGTCGTGACTGCAGCAGATCAATATGCCACAAAGCTTAGAGCTGCAATTACAGGAAACAATCTTCCAGATATCTTTTACTTTGCCCCTGGAGATGTGAAAGCTTATGTAAACAGTGGGGTGTTGAAGAATCTCACGCCTTACATTGAGAAGAACAAGGATATTAAACTGGATAACATTTGGAAATACGGTGTGGATTTGTATCGCTATGACGGTAAAATGGCCGGCCAAGGAGATATTTACGGTATGCCGAAGGATTTAGGTCCATTCGCACTCGGCTACAACAAAACGATGTTCGAAAAAGCGGGCGTTCCCTTGCCTGACAAAGACAAACCGTATACATGGGATGAATTTATCAAGGTTAGCCAAGAGTTGACCAAAGATACCAATGGTGACGGCAAGCCAGATCAATACGGTACAGGCTTTAACGTTCAGTGGGCATTGCAAGCCTTTGTATGGAGTAATGGGGCTGACTGGCTGGATGAGAGCAAAACTAAAGTAACGATTGATGATCCGAAATTTGCGGAAGCGCTTCAGTACTTTGCTGACATGCAAAACAAATATAAAATCACACCTGGTATTGAACAATCGCAAACATTGGACACATACCAACGTTGGATGAAGGGTGAAATGGCATTCTTCCCGGTAGGTCCTTGGGATATGAGTACATTTGAAAAACTGCCATTCGAATATGATTTGCTGCCGTTCCCAGCCGGATCGACTGGCAAATCAGCAACATGGATTGGTTCTCTGGGTATCGGCGTTTCCTCTAAAACAAAATACCCGGATGAAGCTGTTGAACTGGTTAACTATTTGACGACTTCTAAAGAAGGAATGAAGCAGCTTGTAGATGCCAAGGTACAAATTCCGAATCTGCTGGACATGGCTGATGAATGGTCCAAAGATACGAAAACCAAGCCTAACAATAAACAAGAATTTATTGATATCGTAAATGACTATGGACGCTCATTACCAGGCAACTATACGTATAATGCAGAATGGTACGATATTTTCTTCACAGATATTCAACCTGTGCTGGATGGTAAAATTACGGCGGCAGATTATGTGAAACAAGAACAACCGAAGATGCAGAAACTGCTGGATAAAGCGGTGGAGCAAGAGAAAAAATCACAGAAATAATGCGTAAATAGAGGAAAAAAGGATGATGTTAGTGGCTGAATATCATGCTGCTAACATCATCTTCATTCCAAATTAGAAACAGAGGTGAGCCCTGTGATAACCAAATCTAATCTCTACCGCAAAGAGAAGGTATATGGATACTTATTTATTCTTCCACCTATTCTCGGTCTGCTAATCTTTACGTTATTCCCGTTTATCTATTCATTATACGGCTCTTTTACAGACTGGGACGGATTGGGACAAATGAACTTTATTGGTCTCGACAATTTTAAAGATTTATTTAGCGATGAGCTCTTTTATAAATCGATGTACAATACTCTTTTCTTAATGCTAGGTATTCCAATCGGTCTTGTACTAGCTTTACTGCTGGCACTAGGTTTGAATCGCAAGATTCCAGGTACGACAACATTTCGTGTGATTTACTATATCCCGGTTATTTCTTCGTTGGCTGCCGTTTCTATTATGTGGAACTGGGCATACAACGGGGACTATGGTTTGGTGAACCAATTCCTCGAAATATTCGGTATTAAGGGTCCTAACTGGCTAATGGATAAGGATACGGTCAAACCGGCCTTGATCCTCATGACCGTCTGGAAGGGTCTCGGATATACGATGCTGCTATATTTGGCAGCCCTGCAAAGCGTATCTCGCTCTTATTATGAAGCAGCAGAGCTAGATGGAGCTAGCGGATTCCAAATGTTCCGCAATATTACATGGCCAATGGTGAAACCAGTAACTTTTTTCCTGGTCGTAACTAATATCATTGGTGGTTCGCAAATCTTTACTGAAATGAACATTATGACACCTACAGGGGGTCCGGAATACTCATCCGCCTCAATCGTCTTTTATATTTGGGATAAGGCATTTAAAAACCTGCAAATGGGATATGCCTCCGCGATGGCTATGATTCTCGGCATCTTCATTTTTATCGTAACTTTGATTCAATTCAAAATGAATGAAAAATCGTCCTTTGATGGGGATTGATTTTCGCGGAAAGGAGTGAGTCTGATTATGTCCCATAGTCAAAAAACGAAAGTTACCAATATCATTATCTTTATTGCACTAGCGATTGGAGCGATTGTGATGATCGCGCCGCTGCTTTGGATGCTGTCCACTTCAGTGAAAGAAAAGCAGGATGTCTTTGCTCTTCCACCAGTATGGATACCAGAGGTGTTCCAGTTTGGCAAGTATAAGGAAATTTGGGAAGCAGGGCCTTTGTTAAGCGGAATCAAGAACAGCGTGATTGTAGCTGTAAGTGTTACCGTTGTAGGTACCTTTACATCCAGTGTGGCGGCTTTTGCATTTGCTAAGCTGAGATTTCCCCATAAAAACAAACTGTTTTTGGCACTCATCGCATCTATGATGATTCCATACCCAACGGTTATGATTCCACAGTTTATGATGTTTTCCAAACTTGGCTGGGTTGATACACTTTTGCCTCTGATCGTTCCGGGTTTGTTCGGAAATGTAGTTATGATCTTTTTCCTGCGGCAGTACTTGCTTAGTGTACCGGATGCCATTATCGAAGCTGCGAAAATTGACGGAAGTTCTTATTTCCGACTCTATTCGTCGATTACGTTCCCGCTCATTAAGCCAGCAGTTGCGGCACAGCTTATTTTATGGTTCATGGGGATTTGGAACGATTATTTGGCACCGATTATTTACTTGAACTCACCAGAAACGCAGACATTGCAACTGGTTATCGCGAATTTTAATGCGACTTACGCCATTCAGACGGACTATCCGCTTATAATGGCAGCATCAATAATAGCCTTGTTACCTGTACTGATTATATTCTTGATCTTCCAGAAACAAATTATTGAATCGGTTGCTATTTCGGGTGTCAAAGGTTAATTGACACTTGGAGGGTACGCATGAATGATGTAAGGCAGTTACAATATGTAATGGGTAAAGGAAGGAGGAGAATAACAGTTATGGTTATGCTGCTCATGCTGGGTCTATCTGGCTGTGGGGATAACACTCCGGACCCTGTGTATCCGCAGGCTCCGCCTCCCGATCACTTGTATGATCAAAGTACGATTAACGATGAACAGCGCTGGACCATTAACAATGCACATGACCCGGCGATTATCAAAACAGATCAAGGCTATTATGTCTACTCAACGGATGTAAAGACAGGTGGAGAATTGAGACCCGGTGTCATGGTACGCAAATCGACTGATCTGATTCATTGGAATTGGGTGCAGTATGCACTCCCCGGCATTCCAAAGGAAGCAGAATCGTGGTCATCGGCAACCAATCTGTGGGCACCGGACGTCATCAAGATGGGTGATACCTATCGGATGTATTACTCTGCTTCTACCTTTGGCAGCACACGGTCTGCGATCGGATTGCAGACATCCAGCTCCCCGGAAGGCCCTTGGAAGGATGAGGGGCTGGTCGTTAAAACGAAAGAGCATGACAAGCTGAATGCGATTGATGCCAATCCGGTGCTGGATGCAGAGGGTAATCCATGGATGGTATACGGCTCTTTTTTCGGCGGTATTTATATTACACCGCTTGATCCCCAGACTGGAAAGCTCAAAGAATCTGGCTATGGTAAAAATATCGCTGCCAGAGATCGGGCAACTGAGGACGGTGCTGTAGAAGGACCATACATTGTGTACAATCCAATGTTCCGTAAATACTACTTGTTCGTCTCGTATGATTCTTTGTTTGAGGACTACAATGTTCGCGTTGCCCGTTCAGATTCTATCACAGGCCCTTATGTGGACATGAATGGACATGATATGGCAGATACCAACTATTTGCCTCAATACGAGATTGGAAACAAGGTATTGGGCGGTTATCGGTTCAGCGAAGGAGAAGGCTGGGTTGCGCCAGGTCACAATTCTGTCCTGAAGGACGGTGCGGATTATTATATTGTACATCATGCGCGAGGAGAAACGGACAAGAGCTGGCCGTACCTGCATGTACGCAGAATATTGTGGACGACAGAGGGCTGGCCGGTCGTCTCTCCAGAGCGCTATGCCGGCGAAAAGGAGCAGGATATACCCAAAAGGCTATTATCCGGCAACTGGGAGCGCATCGTGATAAAGCAGGAAGTAGACGGCCAGGTGGAAGCTGAACAGCTCCGTCTAGAAGATGGAGGGCGGGCAACCAGCGGTTCTCTTGAAGGTCACTGGAGCTTTGATGGCAAGCGTACTCTAACAATAGATTGGAGCAATACATCCGAAGGAACTAAGGAAGAATTGTTATTGCTTCCTTCATGGGACTGGGAGCTTGGTCGCCATACTTTAATTTTCACGGGTATGAATGAAAAGGGAATTTCCATTTGGGGAAAACGTATCAGCGATTAATTGTATGAACTACATACTACACATAGAGGAGAGAATAACCATGAATCAATCTGTACCCATTAATAATCCGGTCATTGAGCAACGGGCAGACCCTTGGATTTACAAGCATAGTGACGGATACTATTATTTCACCGGATCTGTGCCAGAGTATGACCGCATTGAGGTTCGACGAGCAAGTACTATTCAAGGCTTGAGTACAGCAGAGCCTGTCGCAGTGTGGCACAAATATGAAACGGGCCCGTTAAGTGCGAACATTTGGGCACCGGAAATTCACTATATAAACGACAAATGGTACATTTATTTTGCAGCAGCTCGTACAACAGAAACGAAGGAAGGCCTGTTCGACCACCGGATGTTCGTGCTTGAAAATGATTCAGCTAATCCTCTGGAAGGGGAATGGGTGGAAAAAGGACAGATCAAAACCCGTTGGGAGACGTTCGCTCTCGATGCGACAACCTTCCAGCATAATGGAGTTTTGTATTATGTGTGGGCTCAGAAGGACCCTGACATCGTCGGTAATTCCAATCTGTATATTTCCGAAATGAGCAATCCATGGACGTTGCGCGGTGAGCAGGTGATGATCTCCACTCCTGAATATGATTGGGAAATCATCGGTTTTAAGGTGAATGAAGGAGCAGCGGTTCTGAAACGGAACGGGCGGATCTTTATCAGTTATTCAGCTAGCGCCACAGACCACAATTATTGCATGGGTCTGTTGACGGCAGATGAGAATGCGGATTTACTTGATCCGAAATCATGGACGAAATCACCTCAGCCGGTATTCTGCACCCATGAGGAAACAGGACAATTCGGGCCAGGTCATAACAGTTTTACGGTTGCTGCTGATGGTAGCGATGTAATCGTATATCACGCCCGGAATTACAAGGAAATTACAGGCGACCCGCTGTATGATCCGAATCGTCATACACGTGTGCAGCCGTTCTACTGGAAAGAAGATGGAACACCTGATTTTGGTATTCCAGTACCAGATGGCGTTTCTGTTGATAAATAAGCGAAATTTATTATAGATGGTTGACGTGTTGCACAGTGGCACTTTAACTTTCTAGAAATCATAGGGGATTATGATTCGGCTGCGTATAACAAGAGTAATGAGATATCTTCTGAGCCTTCAGGCTGGAGGATATCTTTTTGATTTTGGGACGGCATGAAGGACTCTTTTCAAAAACTTCGATTTCTGCTATATTTAAATCGTAATATTTACGAATTGATCAAGGGGTGGAAATCTCGTGAACGAACGGATTGATCCGTTTACCGTTAAAAAGGTTGAATACCTGCTGAATGGCTATATTGCGCTAAAGGTGCCAGGCTACGTGCGTTCTGACGTGCGGCTCATTTATCAAATAGAGGATAACTGTTTGATCTTGATGGAGGAAAGGCCTTCTAATGAAACTGAGTTGTGGGATCGCACGGACATTGTCCAATTTCGCTGGGAAGAAAATCATTGGCATGTATATGCCCGGCAAGAAGCTGAAAGCTGGCAGTGTGTAAAAGAGATTGCACCTAATCCGTGCTTTGAAGAACAGCTCGAACAGGTAGAAATAGATCATGCAGGTATTTTTTGGACAGGTTAACGAAGTCCAGAATGATAAGTTCGGAAGATGGAGGTAGTGGGAGTCGTGTCGTTAAACTGTATATGGAAATAAACAGGCTGACCGTAATTCCTTATATGGAAGTTACGGTCATTTGTTTTGTCTGATGTGGCACTGTCTAGTGCACTTGAGGGTTATGTATGCGTTTGGAAAGTATGTCAAGCGGTTGATTGATACAAATGTTTAATATTTTCCACGAGGTGGAAGTTACAAATGTATGGTAAAGTGTAGTATATACAAGGTTTTAATCCAAATGTCTTATTCAAAGTCTCCTGTGCATACCGAATCCGAATCACACGAGGTGAGAAAAATGTTGCAATCGTTAAAAGCCATTGCTAATTACAGGAAAGAAAATGATCTGGCCTGGGATACACCGACTTGGTTAAAGCTGCTTGTTTCGGCTGAGGAGCGTATTGTAAATTTGGAACGCATTCGATCTATAGGTGAGTTAAAGGATGCCAATCCTGTACTGGATTACGTGGAGCGTACGTTGCTTATTTTGGACGGACTTCCATTGTCATTCTGGGTTAAAGAGCTACTGGAGGATGTATTGGTATGGTCTGAGACAGCCAAAGGAGGCACAGTCCGCGAACGGCTACGCTGGCAGCATGAGGGTATTAATTTATTTGTACATAATATCGGATCCTCCCAACTGTATGTCAGACAGGCCCAAGCGGAGTCCCCTGCTTACCCGCGTAATAGCATGACCCGAATTCTGATTGAGACGCATGGATTGATCGGGCAATATATACGGGGGGAAATTCCTTTTGCTGAAAATCGACTGCTGCTTGAAATTACTCGTAAAGGCTGGCTAAGCCCTGAGGAACTGGAGCTTGTTTTACGGGCCCTGAACGAGTGTATTATCGCCGGGGTGGAACCTGCATTATGGGATCAAGTACGCAGTGAAGTGGAGCAGCTGATCGGCTGGATTGCATGGGATAACGCACCTGTAGTCTGGAGTGTAAAGGAGCGACTGGAAAGGTTACGGTCGGTTTCCATTCATGAAGGGGAGCCGTTCGAGCAGGCTTACACAGAACTAGAGCGGGAGTTGAATGTAGAGAAGGCGCTGGCTCCGTTGGAGAATCGGACACTTTGGTATGTAGAATCAGCTTTGCAAGATTTTTCACTTCAAGAACTGGTAAAGGTATTTTTACTCACATTAAGGGATGGCACAGGGCAGGAACAGCCTGCGACCGTTCGCCATATCAGTTTCGAATCGCTCATGAATACGATGTATTATGACTATCGTGGTGTCAAGAAAATTAACGTATATAAAAAACGAATGATAGAAAAATATTTAAGTGCACTGTCTTGGCAGGACATTTCAAAAGGAAAACGGAAGCATAATCCTCATTTGAGTGTGATCGTGGAGCATAAAGAGGAGCTGCCGAGTACTGTATTTTTTAATTTTGTATTTTCATCTGCGGCTGAGAAACTGATTGACTTTTGTATTGAGGCAGAAAAAACGCCTCTGTATGACAAAGCAGTCCTGCTGCTGTTCGATCTGTTCGGATTACGGCGCGATGCGTATGATCGCTTTCACAATGAGGAAACGTACCTTACAGATATGAACCAGACCGTAGATTACAAAAGGATCATTTTAGATTATGTGACTGGAACCCGCATACTGGATATTGGACCCGGCGGGGGTGTACTGCTGGATCTGATCGAACAGGAAAGACCAGATGCGAAGCCATTAGGTCTTGATATTTCTGTAAATGTCATTGAGGCACTTAAACGTAAAAAGCAATTGGAGCGCCATCGTTGGGATGTCATCAAAGGGGATGCGCTTCAGTTAGAGGAATATGTGGAAACGGGGAGTATGGACACGGTCATCTTCTCTTCAATTCTTCACGAGCTCTATTCCTACATTGAACGAGATGGGATTCGGTTCAATCCACAAACAGTGGAGGCAGCTCTGCAGAGCGCCTATCGTGTGCTTGCACCCGGCGGGCGTATCATCATTCGTGACGGGATTATGACCGAACCAGTAGAGCAGCGCAGACGAATTCGATTCTTGGAGCCGGATGGAATGGAATGGCTGATACGGTATGCGCAAGATTTTGCAGGTCGCCACATTGAAATAGAGCGTGTGGGGGAGCATGAGGCTGTTTTACCAGTGAACGATGCGATGGAATTTCTCTATACCTATACATGGGGAGCGGAAGCCTATGTGCATGAAGTGCAGGAGCAGTTTGGTTATTTTACCCCGTCACAGTATGAAGAGTGTATTCGTAGCACACTTGGATCACAAGCGATTATCCGCGTGAGCCGCCACTATTTACAGGAGGGCTATGCCGAGGCGCTGTCTAGACGTGTTGAGTTCATGGATGAGCAGGGCCAGCAGGTTTCTTTTCCAGACAGCACCTGTCTGATCGTGATTGAGAAGCCGAATAATAGGGTTGGAGTTGCTGAATGATTTTTAAATTGAACAAGAGAATGCCTTCTGATTTGTGCCAAGCACGATTAGAAGGCATTTTTTAGAAAGCTATGCATTCAAATATGACCGTGCAGCGTATACAGAAGCCAAAGGACCATTCATTCGGCAGGTGGTTGAGCGGGCGAAGCTTGAAAGATATAGGTAGGGACAGATGAATTCTTAGTCGCATGAACAAAGTGGGGGAATGATGAAGAATATGATGCTTGATGCACAGCTAACGCCGAATGGTTTAAAAGACAGAATGCTACTACTGTCAGCGCTGGACATTATATTGTCTCCAGAAGATTGGTTACGCACGTATCGTATGCGGTCTGAGTGGTCTGGTGATGTGTGCCTGGGTGAGGTAAACAATGGCGCTGGAGATACGATTCATATGCTATGGACGGGTGAAGGTGTGCTGCTGAAGGGGTTTGACCATGAATCCCCTGTAAGTTCTCATGCGAGAGACGATTATGAAGTCTGGCCGGGCATATATGACGGTGTGCCTGATGATATGATGGAGCTTTTGGAAGATGAAGCACTGGAGAAAGAGGACGTTACCTTTTGTATGTGGAGGGAAGCGGGAGATAAAGAGTGGCGTATGGGCAACGCGAACTTTCCTGAGGGATATGACGATGGCTCATCCTTTTTGTTGGGGAAAATTATAGTTACACCGGAGGAATATCAGGATTGGGCTGAGAGTTACTATGAGTTGCCGATTTCTCTAGGGGTGGTAAGCCAGATTTTCAACGGCGTTCCGATCACTGCACAGATGATCTCTGCGCTTCATCCACAGCGTAACGTTACGGAAGCGATAAAGGAGCTAAAGCAGCTTGGCGTTCAAGTGCATGAAAGCTAAGAATACAGATTTGTTTTTCTTGACAAGTTTTGTATATAATACAGGAGAAATGCTGGGTTAACCACCTCGAATTAAAGGAGCTGTGTTGAAGATGTCCAAACGTTTGATTCCTTACATCACGATGGATGGAAATGCAAAAGAAGCAATCGAATTTTATAAAGAGGCATTGGATGCTCAACTGCTTTTTATTCAAACCTTTGGGGAAATGCCGGAAAACCCCGATTTTCCCATTCCCGCAGAGGTCAAGGAACGTGTGGGACATGCTACCCTTAAAGTGGGTGAGACAGAGCTCATGTTTTCTGATACCTTTCCCGGGTCACCGTTTAGCCGCGGGAATCAGGTGAGCATCTGTATTACAACCGATAGTGTGGAGCAAGCTCAAAAAATGTTTAATGCTCTACAGCAGGGAGGACAGGTGGGAATGCCTTTGCAGGAAACCCATTTTAGTCCAGCTTATGGGAATGTAACAGACAAGTTTGGTGTCACTTTTCAAATGTTCACTGAGGCTGGGTCTTAAGAAATGTAAAACGGCTCGATTCCGCTACTTTAGCGATCTGGCCGTTTTTTTTTCGTGTATGCCCTCGTGCTCAATTCAATAATTATTTTAATATTGTTGAAATAGAAACAAAAATATACTATATTGTATTGTTAATGCACCAACGGGTGGGAGGACAGGCCATGAACAAAGAAGAACAGGTCATAGTGGGTTTCAGGGACTTATTTAACAAGATGGTTTGGCTTAATAAAGATAAGATGGAAGACAGCCTTAAGGGTTATAAGCCTTCTGAAGTACATTGCATCGAATACATTGAAAGAAATGCAGATTCCAACGTGACAAAACTTGCGGAGTCCCTTTATATGACTACCGGTGCCATAAGTAAAATAACTAAGAAGCTTATAAAAAAAGGCATTATCGAAAGCTACCAGAAGCTGGATAACAAGAAAGAAGTCTATTTTAGGCTTACTGAGGAAGGGAAAGTAATCTATAACATCCATGAGGAACTGCACAAAGAGTTTCAAGAGCGGGATAAAGCCGTATTTGAGCAGGTAACCGAAGAACAATTTAACAGTATGATTAGCTTCTTGGAAAAGTATAGTAGGCATTTGGATGCAGAAATAAAAAAACAGGGTATAGATATTAAGACGGAATAAATTTGAATAATGAAAATCAAACCATAGGCAGCCGGGCTCTATTGAGAACGGGCTGCATTTTTTTGTTATTATTTTGTTGCCGAGGAAGCAAAATTGTGATACGATATTTTTGCTTCCGAGGAAGTAAAAATTAACCTTTAAGGGGAGAAATGAAGTGTTCAAATGTAGATCACACAATGAACAGAACACAGAACAAACCGTAGATAAACACGCTTTAATATTCGGCCTTATCTCTGTATTTCTTTGCGGAATAGGCTTCAGTATCATAATACCTGTCGTCCCATTCTTAGTGCAGCCTTATACAAGCAGTCCGGGAGAACAAGCTATAGTTGTTACGCTGCTGACCTCTGTTTATGCATTCTGCGTGTTTTTTGCGGCTCCCGTACTTGGAGCTTTGAGCGACAAATATGGCCGTCGTCCATTGCTCTTAGTATGCCTTTTGGGTTCCGCAATTGGGTACTTGGTTTTTGGCATAGGAGGAGCTCTATGGGTACTATTTGCTGGGCGCATCATAGAAGGGTTAACAGGCGGGAGCATAAGCACGATCTTCGCCTATTTTGCAGACATCATTCCTCCAGAAGAGAGAACCAAATACTTTGGATGGGTGAGTGCGGTTGTAGGTGTAGGCACTGTCATTGGGCCAACTCTAGGCGGATTACTTGCCAAGTTTGGTTATTCTGTACCCATGTATTTTGGAGCAATCATAACTTTATTGAACGTTGTTTATGGATTCTTTTTTATGCCTGAGAGCCTTGACAAGAAACATAGACTGAAAGAGATTACCTTTGTAAGACTGAATCCATTTACACAGCTTGCAAATCTGCTTTCCATGAAAAACTTAAATAGGTTACTTGTCTCTGCGTTCTTACTTTGGATACCCAACGGATCTTTACAGGCCGTTTTTTCACAATTTACAATGGATACTTTCAGTTGGAGGCCTGCACTAATCGGACTTATGTTTTCAATTATGGGTTTCCAAGACATCATTTCACAAGGTTTCATCATGCCCAAGCTTTTGATAAAACTTAATGATAAACAGATAGCCATTCTTGGAATGGTTTCGGAGATTATAGGTTACAGTCTTATTGCGCTATCTACTTTGTTCTCATTCTATCCTCTTTTTATCGCTGGAATGTTTATATTTGGTTTTGGTGATTCGATCTTTGGACCTTCATTCAACGGGATGCTCTCCAAGTCTGTCGATTCTAGTGAACAAGGAAGGATTCAAAGAGGTAGTCAATCTATTCAGGCTTTAGCAAGAATGATTGGGCCTATTATTGGGGGTCAAATCTATGTATCACTTGGTCATGCCGCACCCGCTTTTATGGGTATAATCCTTATAACAGCGGCAATACCAGTTTTATATAAGCGAACGCATGCTACCTACTTTCTTTAGGCAATAGGGTTTCAGAACTCAGGGACAAGTTCTGAAACCCTATTTGTTTACAGTTTTACGTAATTGTACTTATACGCCAAAATTAAAATCATCATCTGTCAGCGGCTCTACATTCATCGCCCGCACATAGCCGTTTCCTTTTTTAGAAAAGAAATCATGCTGCTTAGTATGGGTGCTGATGCCGTTGAATACAATGGGATTAACTTCTTCTTCTTCAAACAGTGGATCAAAGCCCAAGTTCATCATGGCCTTGTTGGCATTATAGCGCAAAAAGACTTTCACATCGTCTACGAGTCCAATAGGGGTGTAAATTTGCTCGGTGTATTGTTCCTCGTTATTATGCAAGTAGCGCAGCAAGCCTACCAGCGTCTGGTAAAGATCACGTTGTTCTTCCTCGTCCAATTCTGCATAAATCTCCTGTGCCAGTACACCTACGTACACACCGTGAATACTTTCGTCCCGTAAGATCAAATCGATAATTTCTCCACTACATGTCAGCTTGCCCTGGCCCGCCAGATAAAGAGGATAGAAGAAGCCGCTATAAAACAAATAGCTTTCTAACAGCACCGACGCAGCCATCGCGAGATAGAGGTCTTTCGGTGTGTGGATATTCATATAATATTGACGAATGGTTTCTGCTTTGGTTTGGAGATGTGGATTTTCTTCCACCCAGCGGAATACACCGTCAATTTCTTCCGTGGAAGCTAGCGTTGTAAAGATACTACTGTACGACTTGGCATGGATTTGTTCCATCATCGCCATAAAGCTTAGTACGGCTTTGCGTTGCAGTCCGTCCACATGCTCCATAATTTGCGGCATACCTACACCGCCTTGAATGGTATCCAGCAGTGTTAATCCGCCCAGCACCTTCATGTAGGCTTCTTTTTCGATATCACTGAGGGTTACCCAGGACATTTTATCGTCAGACAACGGGATTTCATCATCCGTCCAAAATTGCATGATGTTCTGGTTCCAGAACATCAGTGTAAAATCATCGTCCGAGCGATTCCAGTTTACGGCTTGTATACCTGTCATTGTTAGCATTCTCCCTTCAGCTTGCGAGATTCCCTAGAAACACACATTGAAATAGTGCAGGCGAATCATCGTATGCTTGACATACGGAAGCTGTATCCGCGAGGGTCTTGTCCAGCCCCGTAAAGGTCTGAACCACACGCTGGATACAGCTTCTAATGCAAAGCATCCATATCTATTTAAAATCTAATTTTTATACTACAGCTTGTTACCATTTATGCTTAGATGGAGCAGGTGAGGCACTCTTCCACAGACAGCTTTTTGGTGCGTGTGTAGTATAACGATTTAAGTCCTTTGTGTGCGGCGTACAGATAGCAACGTGCTAACTGACGCGTAGTCACGTCACTGTTCACATGAAGAACGGTCGAAATTCCTTGGTCCACATGCGGCTGGATTTCTGCAATCAGATCCAGCACTTTGAATTGGTCCATTTGATAAGCGGATTTATAGAAGAACACGTTATCCTTTTGCAAATAAGGCATTGGATAGTAGGTCGTCGAATTGGCATAGGTACGGGTTTCAATCTGCTCAACAATCGGCATGACGCTGGATGTTGCATTTTGAATGTACGAAATGCTGGCAGTCGGCGCAATTGCCATACGATAGGCGTGGTACAGGCCATTTTTCATCACATCTGCTTTTAATTTGTCCCAGTCCGCTGTAGTCGGAACATAGATGCCCTTGAACAGCTCTTGCACACGTGCAGTTGTTGGACGATAATCTGTGTTCAGGTATCGGTCAAAATATACGCCTGTCGCATAATCCGATTCCTCAAATCCATAAAAGCTTTGTCCAGCCGCTTTCGCGATTTCCATACTCTTTTCGATGGAATGATAGTTCATCGTCATGAAGAAGGTACGGGCAAAGTCTTTTGCTTCATTGCTTTCATACGCAATTTTGTTCTTGGCAAGGTAGCCGTGCAGATTCATGACACCCAAACCGACGGAATGCATTTCACGGTTCGCTTTCGCAACACCTGGCGCATTAGCTACTTGGGTCATATCGCTGACCGAGGTGAGCGCAATCATACCCTCGTGAACGGATTCGCGGATTTTGCCATGCTCCATCACATTTACAATGTTCAGAGAAGCCAGATTACAGCTCACGTCCCGGCGGATGGTATCCTGTTGGCCGTAATCTGTAATTTCGGAAGTTTCCTGCAACTGGAAGATTTCCGTGCATAGGTTCGACATCTTGACTTGACCCACGTTTTTAAGAGCATGTGCCTGGTTCGCGTTACTTTTGTTCATGATATATGGATAACCAGACTCCAACTGAATCATGGCAATTTTCGTCAGCATGTCACGTGCGCTCATCGCTATTTTTTTCTTCACCCGATCGTCGGCGAGCAGCGTGTCGTACATTTCATCCAAATCCATGTCGTCCAGATGTGTTCCATAGGCTTTGAACACACTGTAAGGAGCAAATACATGCAGCGGTTCATTATCTTGAGCCAGCTTGTAAAAACGGTTTGGCACCAGCAATCCAATCGAAAGTGTCTTAAGACGTACTCTTTCGTCAGCATTGATTTTTTTGCTATCCAGAAACTCCAGCACATCCCATCCGAAAATGTTGTAATAGGCTGCCCCAGAGCCTTTACGTTGCCCCATTTGATCCGCATAAGAGAAGCCGTCTTCCATCAGCTTCAGCACAGGCATAATGCCTTTTGCTGCGCCTTCTACGCCTTTAATCGCTTCGCCGCGTGCCCGCAGCTTCGACAGGTTAACGGCAACACCGCCGCCGATTTTGGACAATTGCATGCAAGTGTTTAGCACATAGTTGATCGAGTTCAGGGAGTCGTCCATTTCGAGCAAGAAGCAGGATACCAATTCCCCACGGCGGCTTTTGCCTGCATTCAGGAACGTTGGTGTCGCTGGCTGGAGACGTTGCTCCATCATCGAGCGGGACAACAGGCGTGCCGTATCCGCGTTACCGCGTCCCAAATGCAGGGCAACCGCGGCTACCCGATCAGGGTAATGTTCCAGATAGACTTTACGGTCATTACTCTTCATTGCATAATCGGTATAAAACTTGGATGCTGCCATATAGGAAGGGAATTTAAAATTATAGCTATGAGTGATATGGAAAATATCATTAATTTCGTCAGCCGTGTAGCTGTTATAGAAATTTTCGTAATAATCATTCTCAATCATATACAGCACTTGAGCGGCTGTGTCAGCAAACTTCAAACTCCGTTCCTGAACTTCCTTCATAAATTCTGCTACAGCCTCTTGGTCCTTTTCCAATTGGAAAAAGCCGTCTGTATCGCGTTTCATCAACATGTTGTTCAATTCAATATGCCGCAACTCGGCTCACCTCCTGTTTAAAACGCTCTACATCTCCGAACGTTCCAGATAATTCAAATTTACTAATCACGGGGACATTATAATGATCGGCAATCAAATCCGCACTTTTGGCAAATTTCTCACCCCAGTTACGGTTGCCGCTTGCAGCTACACCAACAAGGTTTTGAGCATTCTTTTTCAAAAAGGAAGATACCCTCTCAGGTATCTGCCCAAACCCAGTTGTATATGTAATAAGTACGTAAGGTTCTTCTATAGTCATTTGCTCCTCGATCTGAACCGCTGGAAGCTTGAGCTTGTTTATAAATCTTTTTACATTGCCGGTCTTGGAATCATATGCAATCAGCATGGTATGCAACCTCCTTAAACATTTAACGAAAAAAGAAAACGGCATTGCCTGGGATCTATTATAGATGGAATCCCTTGCTGGCTGCGCCATTTAAGATTTTTGACTCTATATTTACATGTATTTTCATACCTGTATCTTCAAGATATCGGGCATAAATACGTTTTTTACACTATATTTAGAGTACATTCTCTATTTTATATCTATATATAGTTTTGTCAATCGGTCTAGAGGGGATCAGAGGACCCAGATCGGGTAGAAGTCCAAGCGGGGTGCGGAAAAGAGCGAAAGAACTTTTTTTTCGTAAGTATGTTAAAAAAGTATTGGAGTTTTTGAGGGTGAAGATGTACGATTTGTCAATGGGCAATTGAATGGAAAATTTACATTTTACTGTAGAAAGGATGAAGTGAATGGGAAGTGATTCTATGGAAGTTCAATCGTTTAATACGATCTTTTTTATCGTATTTGGACTCATTGCTTTTGTAATGATTATGGGAATTGTCAAAACGATCGGAGCGGGCCTGTCCAATCAAGCAGCCGAACGGGTACAACGTTCATGTAAGGTTGTGGATAAACGGACGAGAGTGCGTGGGGGATCAGGCGATTTTTCAGCTTCGACCTATTATTATATCACCTTTGAGTTTGACGGGGGTGAGCGTAAGGAGCTGGAGGTGAAGGATAGGGACTTTGGTATGATTGTGATCGGGGATCGTGGGGAGCTTCATTATAAAGGTACACGTTTTCTGGAGTTTGTGAGAGTAATGGAAGCATAAAGGTGCTTAAACAAATACATAATCGGAGGGAAGATTACGATGCCGCATATCATTGGAAAACGAGTTGTATTGAGAGAATACCGTCAAGAGGATATACCAGATATCCGAAAATGGGTCAATGACCCGGAAATCACACGTGGTTTAAGCGACGTGTTTATCTATCCGCATTCACAGGTGAATAGTGAATCTTTTGTACAGATGATGATTGACGGCAACCCCGAGATCAAAGGTTTTGTCATTGCGCATAAAGACACCCTGGATTATATCGGACAACTGGACTTATTTAAAATCAACTGGGTGAATCGGCATGCCACCCTTGGAATTGTGATCGGGCGTGACGGTGATCTGGGCAAAGGTTATGGACGGGAAGCGATCCGGCTGTTACAAAAATTTGCATTTCATACGCTGAACCTACATCGACTGGAGCTGGAGGTCTATGCGTTCAATGAACGTGCACACCGTTGCTATTTGGCCAGCGGCTTCAAGGAGGAAGGGCGGCTGCGGGAAAAGCTATTCAGGGAAGGGCGATACTATGACATTATTCAGATGGGGATTTTGCGAAGTGAATATGAGGCTGCACAGCAATCGACGGAATCCTGAGAGTGCAACCTCATAAGCTATATTACTCCGTCAGCTTTCTTCAATTTTTTATGAGTGAAATCACGGGGACTACGCTCATCCTTTTTTTATTAGCTAAAGGACTTTCTTTGCAGAGTGCGAACTTCTTACTGGTTGTATTCTTTGTAAGTATTTTTCTGTTTGAGATACCTACTGGGGCTATTGCAGACAAGTATGGAAGAAAAATCTCTGTTATTTTGGGACTTTGTTGTTTTCTAGCCTATAGTGTATTGTTCGTTTCGACAGATCATATCGGGGTGCTTGTGTTTGCGCAAGTCTTTGGAGGTCTGGCTATATGTTTACAATCAGGTTCGTTGGAATCATGGGTTGTGGAAAATAGTGATAAGCCCATGGAAGTTCTTTTTACAATCTCTAACAGTATACAGTACATTTCAGGATTTATTTGTGGTCTGTTGGGGGCCTTTCTCGCAACTTTTAACTATTCACTTCCATGGGCGGTTAGCATTTTATCTATTATTGTATGCATTTTTCTATGCTTCTTTTATATGGATGAGGAGAATGTGGCTCATCGAAAGACGTCCACTACCCGCATTAAAACGATTATCGGAGAAAGTGTCCGTATCGGTTTTGAAAATAAGTCTATCTGGATTGTGTTTATGATTGGCTTATTTATCAGCTTTTCAAACTCGGCTGGAAATACATTTCAACAGCCACGTCTGGTGGGTCTTTCCGAACAAGGGATTTGGATTATGGGGTTTATCAAGGCAGGGTATTCACTATGTATGACTTTGGGAAGCTACCTGGTTCGAAAGCTAGGCGCACGATACAGTGATGTACATATACTCATGTATGCTTGCGGCATGATTGGAGTATGGCTCATTTTTGCCGGTGCGTTCAACACATTTTATCCTGTACTGCTTACCTTTTTGATCTATGAAATTGGGCGCGGCATGTACCCGGTTGCCAAACAAATTTTTCTGAACAAAAGAATCTCTAATGAGTATCGTTCTACACTACTATCTTTGGATTCTGCGATTTCACAATTAGGCATGTGCATAGGTTTAATCGTGACAGGGACCATCAGTCGTAATTTTACGGATTTGTCTTCCGATCAAACACCTATTCAAATATCTTGGGTGATGTGTGGGGGGATTGCGTTGATTCCTATCATCTTATTGTTTTACGTCAATCGTGTATCAGGGAAAAGTAATTCTTGGAAAGAAAAAGAAACCAAACAGAATATGTAATAATAGTTAATGTAGAAGGGCTGAACAGCATGGTCTGTCAGCCCTGTAATATTTCATTGAAAGACAAACCCTATTTTTCGCCGTACCACAGTTTCAGCCGATTTTGAATTAGGTCAGTGTAGATTTCTTCAGCCTTTGGCACACCCGCCTGATCTAGCTCTTGGAGCATGCGGTCATACACAGCGTCGAACTGATCTGGCTTGGCGAGTACGGCCTCAGGAATGCGTTTGCGTACAATGTCCTGCGACTTTTGATAAATAACATTGTAATTCGTATTGGTCGGAACAGGCATGTTGTAGGCAGCCCCCCACTCTTTTACCGGAAAATCTTTTTCGTTCGGGAACAGGTCTTTCCACGTATGGGCTTTGTATGCCTGAAGGGACTCTTTCTCGGCTTTACTATAATTTTCGGTAATCATCTCCGGATAATTGGTTGTGTAATAATTGCCCGAAGGGTCCTTCACGCTATCGCCGTAATGTGGCCCCCATATCCAGTACAAACCGATACCTGACTCTCTGCTAAAAGAAGCGTTATCGGTGTTCTTACGTTGTTGCACATCCGCCGGAATGACTCGTTTGCCATTCTCTACGTTGTAATGCTGGCCTTCAATTCCCCAATTACGTAAAATTTGTCCTTCGTCGGAGGCCAGAAAATCCAGAAACTTGATAGCTCGCACCGGATTTTCACATGAGGTTGTAATTCCGATCCCGGATGCGGTATCGAAGCCGATGGGCTGGAGGGAATGGTCCTCGTATTTCTCATTTAAAGTGACTGGAAAATGGGCGTAAGTGAATTCATCCTTACCTGCTGCTTTGAGCGCATTTTCGGCATCTTGATAGTTCCATTCCTGATCAATGAGTCCGATGACACGGCCTGCGGCAATTTTGGACTTGTACTGATCACTTTTTTGCACAAAAGTATCCTTATCCAACAGTCCCTCATTGTACATATGGTTCAACCAACGGAAATATTCACGTTCTTCTGGGCGCTTGTAGTGAAGAATGGCTTTGTGTGTTTTAGGATCAATATAATATTCGCCATCGTCGGGTCCACCTGTAGCAGTAACAGCCGGGTTTGTCACTGTAATTTGAATTTTCCAGTCCTCGGCATCGAGTGATAGGGGGATGGTTCGCTGTCCATTGGTGGTTGGATATTTGGCGACATAATCTTTAAGTGCTTTTTCAAAATCTTGAACGGTGCGGATTTTAGGGTATCCGAGCTTCTTAAGTGCCTGGTGCTGGATTTCGAAGCCGGCTTGTGCATCAAACGCAATGTGATCCACACCCAGATTGGTCGGGATCGTGTAGATGGCTGGATCTTCACTACTATATTTAATACGATTAAAATAGTCTCCATACACTTTCTTAATGTTAGGGCCGTATTTGTCAATGAGGTCGGTTAAGTCAATGAGTGCCCCGGCATCGACTAACTTGCCAATGTCTGATTTAGGGTACACGAGATCTGGATATTCTCCGCTCGCTGCCATTAAAGCAAACTTTTCCTCGCCTCGACCATTGACAGCATGTTCGGCATTTAGCGTAACGCCCGTTTTCTTGATAATTTCCTGTCCGACAGCATCCTTCATGTTGTTCCAGTTAGAGCTGGAATCACCGCCAAAGAAAGTAAATGTAATGGGACTGGTGTCATTAGGATCTTCATTTTCTGCCTTACCGTCTGTTCCATTCGCACAGCCCGTTGTAACGAGCAGCAGCAAAGACAGGAGTAGAATAGAGCTCTGTCGTACCGACCTGTTCATGAACATTTGCAAATCCCCCTTAATAAGTATGATTTACACAATGTAAGTGCTTTCAATAGTAAATTGTAGGAAATAAAGAACCTCACGTCAAGTTATTTATAATTGTTTGTTATGCAGTTTGTTTTTTTATTAAGCAAACATATTTTAATGAAAAGTGTGGATTTGTGTAAATCCATCGTTTGATGATCTAAAACAAAGTATGCTACGATGGTACCAGTTTATAGGCATATCTGTATATTTAGAATCTAAGGTAGAAAAAGATTTCGAATAGGGTTGGGTGAGGAGATGCGTGGAAAAGTAACATTGCAGGAAATTGCGGATGCGGCGGGTGTTTCAAAGTTTGCTGTTTCGCGTGCACTGTCAGGCAAACCCGGTGTAAGTGAAGAGACGAGGGCGCTGCTGGTTAAGCTTGCTGCCCAGATGGGCTATTTTCGCAGTCATCCCAAAATGACTGGGATAGAGCCTCGGGACACAGATGCAAGAGAATGGTCGGGTACGGTGCTGGTGTTATTCCCAAATATTCGGCACCAGAACAGGGAATCCAGGTACTGGGGACCTGTATTTGAAGGGATTTCCGAGCGTCTGAACCGTAAGGGGATGGATATGATCACGTTAACGGAGCCCTCGACTGAGGATATGTTTTCTCTACTGAACCCGGAGGCGATTAAAGGGATTATCACAGTAGGGACAATTTCAACTTCGTTGTTGCTGAACATTTATCGGATGGGTATTCCGGTCGTCATGGTAGATCATTGGGATTCTGCATTTTTAAGTGATACGGTGTTTACAGATAATCGCACATGCATGAGTGAATTAATGAAGGATTTGCTGTGTAGGGGCTATACCCGCTTTCAGTTTGTGGGTCATATTGATGACGCTCACAGTTTCTACGAACGCTGGGAAGCTTGTCGTTCTACACTGGAAATGAGCGGAGTAGAATTGCGACAAAATAAAGCCCTTCTTCACGGAGGAGCGCAGGCGCTTGCTGAGGAAATGGACAAGTTGTCTGAGGACAAACTGCCTGAGGTTTTTGTATGTGCTAATGATGTGACTGCTGCGCAGGTCGTGGATGTGCTGAAAGAAAAGGGGATTGACGTTCCGAGGCGTTGCGGAGTGACCGGGTTTGACGATACGAATGAACAAATGCCAATTTATGCCACGGTGAGAGTGGATAAGGAATTGCTGGGAATGCGTGCAGTGGACCAATTGTTGTGGCGCATAACGAACCCGAACTCGCCTGTCGAGAAAAAGCTGCTACATGCTGAGCTATTCATACGGGAAGTTCATGCACCCCGGATCAGTCGGGAAAATGATGACCGTGAGCGTCCCATCAGCACAATCACATATAGTTAATGTCCAGATACGTGTGTGACACCATACATCGTGAAGACAAAGGAGGTCGCTTTTAGCCTGTTTGGGGCAGAGGGCGACTTTTATTTTGTATTTTGTCACTTGTTCCAAAAAACAATTGACTACTTTGTTAGCTTAATGTTATTTTTGTTATGTTACTGACGAATCCAGATGTTCCCAATCATGCTTATAGGGAGGCTTGTGACGATGGTTAATGTGATAGGGTTGGATGGCTGGAGGTTTAGAGAAGCACAAAGTGATGAGTGGCTCAGCGCGAAAGTGCCGGGTTGTGTGCATACCGATCTTTTACGACATGGCAAAATTCCTGATCCGTTTATGGGTATGAACGAGATGGAGGTACAGTGGATTGATAAGCAGGATTGGATATATGAAGCCCATTTTGAGATAAATGCAGATCAGCTTCAATGTCAATGTGTAGAGTTGGTGTTGGAAGGTCTGGACACATACGCGGATGTAAAAGTGAATGATCAATCTGTCTTGTCAGCCAATAATATGTTTCGAGTATGGAGACGGGATGTGAAGGCATTGGTTCAGCAAGGGGAAAATCGGCTAGAAATCAGTTTTCGTTCTCCGATTGCTGAAGATGTACCCAAGCTGGAAAGCTTAGGTTATGGACTCCCTGCACCCAATGATCAGTCCGAAATAGGTGGTTTGTCCGATAAAAAGGTAAGCGTTTTCGCACGTAAAGCTCCTTACCACTATGGTTGGGATTGGGGACCGAGGCTGGTGACGAGCGGTATCTGGAGAGAGGTTCGGATCGAGGCTTGGTCCGGTCTGATCGTGAGAGACTTGTTTATTCGACAGGACGAAGTGAGTTCGGCAGGGGCTAAACTCATGGCAGTGGTAGAGATCGAAAATGCAGATGAGATTAGAGATGCCGAGTTGCGTATTTCTGCTGACGGCAAAGTGTGGTCCAAGCCAGTTCGGCTGCTGAAGGGGAAGCAGACAGTGGAGCTGGAGCTGGAGATGAAGAAGCCGAAGCTGTGGTGGTGCCGTGGACTGGGGGAGCCGCATCTATATACGTTTGTGGCCGAATTAGTGGAACAAGAACAAGGAGCTGTAATCGCGGAAAAATCAGTAAAAACGGGACTGCGTTCCATCCGTCTTGTACGGGAACGGGATGCAGCAGGAGAGAGCTTTTATTTTGAGCTGAACGGAATTCCGGTGTTTGCAAAAGGGGCTAACCATATTCCGAATGACAGCTTTGTCACTGAAGTTACGATGGAACGATATCGGTATGAAATTGCCAGCGCAGCCGCCTCGAATATGAATATGTTGCGAGTGTGGGGTGGCGGTATATATGAACAAGACGTATTTTATGAGCTTTGTGATGAATACGGTTTGCTCGTGTGGCAAGATTTTATGTTCGCTTGCAGTATGTACCCAGGCGATGAAGATTTTATAGACAATGTGGCACAGGAAGCCGAGGACAATATCAAGCGGCTGCGTAATCATCCCTGTATTTCCTTATGGTGCGGCAACAATGAGATCGATTCTGCGTGGGCGCATTATGAAGAGAATGGAGGCTGGGGCTGGAAAAAGAACTACACACCTGAGCAACGGGAACGCCTGTGGAATGATTATGAAATGCTCTTTCATCGGATTCTACCGGAGGCGGTACGCACCTGGTCAGCGCAGACAGCATATTGGCCCTCCTCCCCGCTAATTGACCTGACGAGAGATCGGAATCAGCATGCCCATCGGTCTTCAACTGCAGGTGATGTTCATTATTGGGGTGTATGGCACGCGTCTGAGCCGTTTGAGAATTATCATGTACATGTGGGCCGTTTTATGAGTGAATATGGTTTTCAGTCTTTTCCTGAATACAAGTCCGTTCGTACTTATGCGGAAGAGAAGGATTTGGAACTGGAATCTGCGGTGATGCTGGCACATCAGAAGAACGGTGCGGGCAATCGTCTGATTAAAGAATATATGGAGCGGTACATGCGAGAACCAAAGGATTTTACAAGTTTTCTTCCCATGAGCCAAATTTTACAGGCAGAAGCAATGAAAGCAGCTATAGAGGCGCATCGTCGTCACAAGCCTTATTGCATGGGAACATTATACTGGCAAATGAATGATTGCTGGCCCGTTGCCTCCTGGTCGAGTATGGACTATTTTGGTCGTTGGAAAGCGCTCCAATATACGGCTAAGCGTAGCTTTGCCGATGTGTTGTTGAGTGCAACAGATACAGAACAGGGGAATAAGGCACTACATCTGGTCAACGATACACTAGAGCCGATATCAGGTACGCTGCGGCTGACGCTTTTGCATATCCGAAGCAGCCAGGCTGTTCGTGAAGAGAATGTTAAGGTAAAGCAACCAGCAGGTGGTGCAGGAATTGTACATATACTGCCTATCGACAAATGGCTGAGTGGCCTGAACCGTGCGGAGCATATGCTGGTCGCGCGTCTGACGCAGAATGGTGAACAGGTGATCTCCAGTGAAATTTATTTTGCAGACACGAAAGAGATGGATTTACCGCAGGCAAAAATTGAAGTGACAGAGATTCAGGGAAGCGAGGCTAGCAGATTCATGCTGTGTTCGGATGTACTTGCCCGACACGTGTGGCTATCGGCAGAGCAGGAAGGTATTTTCAGCGACAACCATCTGGATCTGGCTCCCGGTATTCCAAAAACAGTGGAATTTTTGGCTTTGCACAACGGTTCATCAGCATTTGTGGCAGCTGCGCCGGGTACATTGGCAGTACATTCATTAGTCAATTGGATACAAGGTTAGACAACAGTAAAAGCTTATCCGTCTTTAAGTAGATGATGGATAGGCTTTTTTTATAATATAAATTTATTTTTGTGATATGTGGAGCGATTTCATAATGTTCATATACATAACAAAAGAAGGCTTGGGAGCTGAGTGATAATAGATCATTTGTAAGAAATTTATCTATTCAGCATCTAACTGTTGGAATATAAAAAAACATATGGGCGGCCGAGAACTTGTAGAGGAAATCCGTCAGTTGGGCTTTAGCAGGGTGGAGCTGAATTATAACATTACCCGGGAAATGCTAACGACGATTGAGCCTATGATTGAGCGGGGGAAAATCGGCATATCGAGTGTGTACAATACATTTCCTCATACACCAGATCCGGATTACGGCACGAATTCCGTTCTGCTCGGGTTTGACGATGAAACCAAGCGACAACGTGCGATAGAGCTGCTGGTGCAATCTGTGGAATATGCGCATCAGTACGGAGCAAAAGCGGTAATTGTGCATCCCGGACGACGGATGGCGAATGGACAGAGCGCAGCAACGGAATTTATAATGCCGTTAGCGATATTATGCTAATTCATGCTGCCCGAATTTTAAAACTACCGGAGCTAAGCCTTTACCTGTGAGTGAAGTCTAAAACACAGTATGCATCTATTTTTCGGGGATGAGGTCAATTCCCAAAGAATAGATGTTTTTTAATGTTCATTTATGCAGAGGTGGAGCGCTTCCATTGAGCTTGAAGCCATTGTGGTGTACACTGTCCAGAACAGGTGTAAATTGGAACGTCAGGAAGGCAGGACGGTTACAAGGAGGGAAAGACACGTATGTATGCCCGTTTAAGATCGTTAAATTATCCAGTAAAACTTTATGTTTTTTTAACACTGGCCTTATGCTCCGTAATCAGTACATTGTGGATCATTAACGTGCGACTGCCCTCAGGGGGCCGCCCTTATCTTTTTATTTGGTGGAATATGATGCTGGCCTGGATTCCTATGCTGTTGACGCTGCTGCTTGATGTAATGTATAGCTCGTGGAGGCGAGGAACGAGGACTTTTTTACTCTGGGTCACGGGGGCGGCATGGCTTTTCTTTTATCCCAATACACCCTATTTGATCACAGATTTGCTGCATGTATTCGCCAGATATCCGTTTCTCGGGGAGCAACGTTTCTGGGGAAATCCGTATTTTTGGAATCATGTATTGGGGATGCTGCTGGTAGCCATACTTGGTCTGACAATGGGATTTGTATCACTTGAATCCGTACGACAGTTGGTACAACGTGCACGTGGTGGGCTTGTTAGTTGGCTGTTTATGATGGCGGTACTCTTGTTGAGCAGCCTGGGTATTTATATTGGCCGTTTCTTTCGAGGGAACACATGGGATATTGTTTCTGCGCCTTCTCAACTGTATGCACAGGTATCTTCCATATGGGCAGACTCCTTGCAACGTACTCATTTTGTGGAGTTTAGCGGGATGGTATTCGTTATTTTGCTCGTCAGCTATGTATCCACGATGTGCGTAGTCTGGATGGGGAACAGCCGCCGGGACGAATGGCGTCGTTGGTGATTTTGTTGTAACTGAGTGGCTGAATATCATTATAAATATAAAAACAAAGGAGGAATAGCTACAATGAACGGACAGAATCGATCCGACATCCGCACTGGTCTTCAGGTAGATATTGTACTTAAAAAGGATCAGCCTACCGGTAAGTTGACGCGAGGAACGGTGAAAGATATTTTGACCAATTCCCCACGTCATCCGCATGGAATCAAAGTGCGTTTGGCAGACGGACAGGTTGGGCGTGTCAAACATATCGTAACGAACGAAGGCTAGAGCTTTGGGCTGAGGAGGAATGACGATGAACCAGGCAACGGCATGGTCTAAAAATGATCGCTACCCGCTTGTTTTACTTGTATTGCTGGCGCTTGCCCTCATTTGGTCTTTGATTCGCCCGGCGGATTATTTTACATGGGTACTGGAAGTTCTCCCAGCAGTTTTGGGAGCTGTACTGCTGGCGGCTCTGTACCGAAGATTTCGGTTTACCAATCTGGTATATACCCTAATCTGGCTGCACGCATTGATCCTGATTGTGGGCGGACATTATACCTATGCCGAAATGCCACTGTTCAACTGGATTCGGGACACGTTCGGACTGGAGCGCAATTATTATGATCGACTTGGGCACTTTGTACAAGGTTTTGTACCCGCACTCATTGTCAGGGAAGTGCTGTTGCGTAAAACGGCCTTGGGAAGCGGGAGCTGGCTCACTTTCCTCACGGTTAGTGTGTGTCTTGCGATCAGCGCTGTATACGAGTTGATTGAGTTTGCTGTAGCCAAGGCAACGGGAACAGCAGCAGAAGCTTTTCTGGGCACACAGGGGGATGTATGGGACACCCAATGGGATATGCTTCTTGCGTTCATCGGCGCTTTGACCGCAGTGATTTTGTTGAGTGGGGTACATAACAAGCTGCTGAAACAATTAAGGTATTAGCAAAGGTTTTTCTTCTTTTATCTGCAATTGTAGTTAGACGGGGAAATAGTTAAGCTGATGAAGGGTGGTTACAGAATGCGTGAAGGAGCATTTTCTAACCACCCTTTAGCATCTGTAGCTATGAAGTCCTCAGAGTTACATTCGCGTCATGGGATGGCTGTCAAGATGGAGGGTCGCTGCGTCCATGTAGCTGTCCAGTAGCCGTTCAAAAATACGGTCCCATGTCTGCTCCAGACTGTAGGCTCTACCAGTTCTGGATATAGCATCGCGAAGTGAGGCATCCTTATACAACAGGTGTACAGCTTTGGCAAAGGCAGAGGCGTCCCCAGCAGGACACAATAGCCCCGTTTTTCCATGGATTAGATTATCTTTTACCCCGCCTTCATTGGCACCGACCACAGGTGTACCGCTCGCCATAGCCTCCAGTACTACGTTGCCGAAGGTTTCCGTGGTTGAAGGGAAGAGAAATACGTCGGCTGCGGCGTAGAGTTCAGCTAATTCCGGCCCTTTCACAAAACCAAGCCAGTGGAGTGCATGCTCCGGCACCCCTATATCCGCTGCAGTTTTGACCTTATATAATGGACCATCTCCTGCAATGACCAGCACAGAGGCTGCGCGGACGTCGTCAGGTAACTGGAGGTAGGAATCCAGTAACGTGTCTACCCCCTTTTCTGGTGCAAGCCTGCCCACATACAAAATAACAAATGCATCTGCATGAACGTCCCATTTCTTCCATACTGCATGACGGTCCACCTTTGGTTGAAATCGGTCGGTATCAATGCCTCTGCTCCAGATTTCGAGCTGCCCCATTCCTTTATTGCGCAACAATTCCATGGTTGATTGAGAGGGGACATATACCCTTTCGCAATGTCTATGAAACCAGAGCATGTATTTCCATAACGCAGGTTCAAGCCAGCGAAGCTTGTAATATTCAAGGTATTTATCAAAGTGGGTGTGATATGAGGCAACGAGTGGAATATGGTGTTTGGCTGCGTAGCTTGTTCCATACAGGCCAAGGTTAAACGGAGTAGCGACATGAATCAAATGCGGGGAAAAGGCTGACAGACGCTCGTTGATCTGTTTGGCGTTGGGGATCGCAAGTCTGCATTCCCGGTACAACAAAAAGGGAATACTTCGAAATCGCTCTACACCCGGCCCAGAGGGCAGATGATGGTCTGCCTCCGGTGCGAAGACGAGCGTAGATACTCCATGTGTCTCCAGATAGCCAATCCATCGTTCCAGGGTCAGAGCAGCGCCATTCACGTCAGGCGTATACGTGTCCGTAAATAATGCAACTCGAAGCATGCCTTCATTCCTCCTCCGCCATTCTCATTTATCCTATGACGTTCCAAGGGAGTCCGCTTGGAGGCTCCGGCTTTTATTGTGTCATGATTTTGTTTACGGGCCTGCCGGGTTTTGTAAAAGCTGGTTCGCAGACGGACGCTTTTCTCGAAACATCCTGTAATAGACGAGGGAGGACAAAATATAGAAAACACCTGTCATGCTAAATGTGATGGCATAGCCCCAGTAGTTGCCATAAGTTGTAACCAGATAGGCTTGTACAGGTCCCATACCTGCGGTGCCTAGCATCCAGGTCGTCTGGAGAATGGAGTTGGCAATGCCACGATTTTTATCTGACACACGTTCGACGAGAATGGCGGTTTGCAGCGGATTAGCTGCATTCATGAGCGCTTGCCTGAATAGAAAGCTGATCGAAGCGATCCATAGTACGTTTGTAAAGCCTGTAATGAGAAGGAACGGTAGCGAAAGCAGTTGGAAGCCAACTACAGCTCTGACTAGACCAATTCGGCTGCCGAGGGTAGGTCCGATCAACATGGAGAGGATGGTCATGAGCTGGCCGAGTGCAATCAGTAAACTCATTGCGCTGAGCGATACGGAGAAGCGGTTCGTAAAATACAAATTAAGATACGGGATGACCAGACCTGAACCCAGTCCAAGAAAAAACTGGGCCAGAACAAATTGTCCAATAACCCGGCGATCAGAAGAAGCAGTAGGTGTCTCCGAGGCAGGGATATCGGATGTAATGTACGGCGTCTGTACTTGTTCTGTTTGAGATGAAGATTCGGCAGGAGCTGGTGCTTCTACGGTTGCCGTAGTTTTTGTGATAAACAATAGAGGAATAAAAGCAGTCAATGTTGCCATTCCTCCAAGGAACAGAGCAACCCGCAGACTGGATAGCGGTGTGATTCCCCACGTCTGCAGCCCATCTGCAAGTACGCCACCCCCGAAGCTGCCCAGGACTTGGGCTGCCAGTACAAGAGCTGAGTAATAGCTGAATATTTTTAAACGTTGGGCTTTGCTTATGCTTTCTGCTAAAAAAGGCACGGCCAGCACCTGAATAAAGGCGGCGAATATACCTGAGATTACGGCAAATACCAACATGCTTCCGCTGGTATCTGTAAAGGTACGGGCGAGAAAGGCCAGGCCGCTGAATAACGCGCCGATGACCAGCATATTTTTTCGGCTTGTCCGATCCCCCAAAAATCCGACCGGAATGAACAGCAACGCCGTCGCCAGCGCCTGCATGCTGACCACTTGGCCGTTCATATCATCGTCAAAGCCAAGCTTTTGAATATACAGATTGTACAGCACAGAAAACATTCCTGTACCCATCTGGTACAACAGATTGGCCATAAAAAACAATCGGATATTACGCGGCCACTTTCGGGGCTCTTCTAACATTTTGCTAGTCCATGACACGATGAGTTCCTCCTGTGACGTGTTGCAAATAAGTTAATACTGTTGATATGTATTCTATCAGGAACTGTACATTTCATAAATATTCCTGATCTTCGCTTGTTTTGGGTAATAATAAAGCATGGACTTTACATTGAATTTTCATTATAGTAATTCGGTATGAATAAATTTGAAAGGTAAGCAGGAGGGATGGCTTTGGCTTTTGGAGCACGGGTGTTGAAAACGGGAATTGCAGTGACGCTCGCCCTTTTTCTGAGCACGCTTTTGAACACCCATTCGCCTGTGGGGGCAGCGATAGCCGCTATTTTTGCCATGCAACCGTCGATATATAGGTCGTGGCGTTATTTTCTGGATCAACTCCAAACAAGCACACTAGGTGCAATCATGGCATTGCTGGGCGGAATGGTATTTTCGAATGAGCCGATTGCAGTCGGACTCGTATGTGTATTGGTACTTATGATATGTCTGAAAATAAATATGGCTGATACGGTTGGATTGACACTCGTGACCGTTGTTTCTGTAATGGAAGCCTCAGGGGACTGGAAATTTGCGGTGACCCGCTTTGCGCTCACTTTGATTGGGATTGTGTCTGCTTTTGTCATCAATGTTAGCGTTTTTCCCCCGAAACCGAAAAGGCAGTTTATTAATCAGATTCAAAATGTATTTAACAGCATGTCCTTGCTGCTGCGTACTGCCATTTCCGATGAGATTAAGGAGTCTGTCTTTAAAGAGGAAAAAGGAAATCTAGAGGGAGCCATTAAATCGCTGTCGGACAAATATCATTTGTTCGAGGAAGAGCAGAAGAAGCTCAAGCGCTCCAAGTTTAGTCAAACGAGACAAATGGTAGTATACAAACAAATGCTCGGAAGTTTACACAAAGGATATGAGGTACTGGATGCGGTGGAAAGGCACTACTTCCAGTCTTTACGGCCAAAGGGAACGGATGCTTTTTTTGACAGTCACCTGGAGTTGCTGATTCGTTTTCACGAGCACGCTCTACTGAAATTCGAAAATAAGCTAAAACCGAACGAGGACGAAAGTGAATTGTTCCAGCAGGCGAACGGCGAATTTATGAAGCATGCGATTACACGTTTTGACCATTGTCAGGAAGGAATGCTGCGGCTTTCTATTGTGGCTGCGGCCATGTACGACTACGGTCATCAGCTGGAGAGGTTGAGCAGATTGGCCGATCATATTCATCCTGTGGAAGAGAGCAGATAGGCGAATTTCCTAAAAGAAAAGCGACCGCATTCATCAATCAGATGAAACGGTCGCTTTTTTATGTAATGAATTCAAGTATGTCAGAACAGGTTAATAGAAGGTTGCCAGAACGCACAAAAAAAGCCCGCTGGTTGCGAACAGGGACTGAACTTGCTACAATAGAGAATGCTCTGTTTTATGGTAAAACCATATGCATAAATTGTGAGTTACACTTCTTTTTACATTATAGCATGCTTCAAAGGATTAGTCAATTTTCCCGGAGCAGGGGGATGCCGCGGGTATGTCCGGGTCCATAATAGAGCATAGTTTGTACGCAAGGGAGCCCTGCGTGGAGCAGGAGGAAACGGAACAGGAGCGATGCCAGTGACTACTGAACAGCAATGGAATGAAGAACAACGAAGAGTAGAAGATGTGACCGCAGTAATTAGCGGGCGTATTCGGAAGCTAGAGACAGAGGTTGGTTCTGTGCGCGGAGATGTCGTCGATATGCGTAAAGACTTCTGGGATGAGGTAACGATCAATTTCAGTGAGGCGGATGATGTGGGCGAGACGTCCACCAGTTTGCGTCAGCAGTCTGAGATTTTGTCTGAGCGGGAACGAAGACACAAGCATTCCACAGAGGCGTTAGGTCGTTTGAAAAAGTTGCTTGATTCACCGTATTTTGCACGCATTGATTTTGCTGAGGAAGGGCAGACTGCGGAACGTGTTTATCTGGGGATTGCCTCCCTGCTTGATAATCAAGATGAGGAATTTCTGATCTATGACTGGCGCGCGCCTATTTCCAATCTTTATTACGATAACATGCCGGGTCCCGCTTCTTATAAAACTCCGGCAGGGGAGATGGATGGAGAGCTCACGCTTAAGCGTCAATTCTCGATCCGTGATGGACAAATTCGTTTTATGTTCGATACAGGGGTGACGATTGGAGACGAACTTCTTCAAGCCGTATTGAGCCGCAGCTCGGATGCTCAAATGAAAAGTATTGTCGCTACCATTCAAAAGGAGCAGAATCGAATCATCCGTGATGACCGAAGCCGTATGCTTATTGTTCAGGGAGCGGCAGGAAGTGGCAAAACCTCTGCAGCGCTTCAGAGAGTAGCGTATTTGCTGTATAAGTATCGGGATCGCTTGCGAGCGGATCAGGTCGTGTTATTTTCGCCAAACCCGATGTTTAACAGTTATGTTTCAACGGTATTGCCTGAATTGGGTGAGGAAAATATGCTTCAGGCCACGTTTCAGGAATATTTGGAGCGGCGTTTGGGCCGGGAGTTTCAGTTAGAAGATCCCTTTGAACAGCTGGAATATGTGCTTTCAGCGTCGTTACTGCCTGGGTATGAAGCCAGGATGGAAGGTATCCGTTTTAAATCGTCTAAGACGTTCTTACATGTGATTACAGGCTACAAGGCGTATTTGGAGCAGGAGGGCATGCGTTTTAAACCCATCCGTTTTCAGGGACGTGAGGTGGTTTCAGTAGAGCAGATGGCACGCAAGTTTTATGAATTCGACTCTACGGTGCGACTGGCGAATCGATTGGAACTGCTGCGGGATTGGATGCTTAAAGAGCTGGCCCGCTTTGGTAAGGAGGAATGCTCCGCTCCATGGGTGGATCAACAGATGGATCTGATGGAGCCGGAGGATTATCAGCGTGCCTATAACCGTATGCGCCGTAAATCCAAGAATAAGGGCGATACTTTCGACGATTTTGCACGTGAAAGAGAAATATTGGCACGTATGGTGGTCAGTGACCGCTTAAAGCCTCTGCGCAAATGGATTAAGGCGCTTCGCTTCGTAGATACGACCCGGCTCTACAGCGAGCTGTTTATGAACGAGACGCTGTTGAGCCAACTGGCGAATCATGCAGAGCTGCCCGTCAGCTGGGGTGAAATTAGTCGGCAAACCCTGCAACGAATTCAGGCTGGGGAGTTAGCGTATGAGGATGTAACCCCCTTTTTATATTTGCGTGAGCTGATGCTGGGCTTCCGTTCCAATAGCAACATCCGTCACGTGTTTATTGATGAGGCACAGGACTATTCCCCATTCCAACTGGCGTTCTTCAAGCGTTTGTTTCCACAGGCTAAAATGACGGCACTGGGTGATTTTAATCAGGCCATCTATGCCCATGCCTCGGTGCTTCAGGATGCAGAGCCATTGTATGACTTGTATGGTGCAGATCAGACCGAGATGATTTCCCTGACACGCAGCTATCGCTCGACACAGGAGATTGTGGAATTTACCCGGGGGATGGTCGCTGGGGGAGAGCACATTGTACCGTTTAACCGTAAGGGTGAGAAGCCTCTGGTAACCGAGGTGCGTTCACGTGAAAAGTTGCATCAACGGATAGCTGGGAATGTCACTGAATTGTTGGCAGAAGGCTATGAGTCCATCGCGGTGATCTGTAAAAATGCTGACGAAAGCGCGGCAGCCTACAAAGCGCTGGAAGGACAGCTGTCAGTGAAGCCAAAATTAATTAAGAAAACAACCCCCGCTTTTGAAAAGGGGATTCATATCATTCCAGCCTACCTGGCAAAAGGCGTGGAATTCGATGCGGTCCTGATTTATGACGGATCAGCGAAACAATACCAGCGTGAGAGTGAGCGTAAGTTGTTCTACACCGCCTGTACGCGAGCGATGCATTTGCTGCATATTTATAGCATAGGGGAGATTACACCATTCGTGAGTTTACGGGATTCGGATACGTATACCCGCAATGTGGAAGAAAGTGATCGTGTTCTGTAGAGAGGATATTGGCAATCAGCTGGGGACAAATGCCACAGGAACCTTTGCGATGTTTGAATAGATATAGAGTTGGCTGGCATTATGGAGCGTATTCCAGTAACATAAGCAAATAAGCAAAACAGGTAAGAAGCATAAACGGAGGTTACAAACGTAATGGACATGAAGAGTGTATTTCAACGCCCGCCACTGGCGGAGTGTGTACCCGAGTTAGTAGCTACAGCTAGAGGGGAGCGCAAGGCATCACTGGTGATCCGCGGAGGAACACTGGTCAATGTGGTATCGGGCGAGTTGCTGCCGGGCATGTCTATTGCTGTGCAAGGTTCTCGTATCGCTTACGTCGGTAGGGACGTCAGTCATACGATTGGTGAAGACACCATAATCATTGAAGCGGATGGCCGCTATATGGCACCGGGGTTACTGGACGGACATTGTCACATCGAAAGCACGCAGCTTACGGTAACTGAGTTTGCTAAGGCTGTACTGCCGCTGGGAGTGACGGGTGGTTTTTTTGACCCGCATGAAATTTCTAATGTACTGGGTCTAAAAGGGCTTCGTCTGATGTTGGACGAAGCCCGTACGACACCGCTGGCAGCTTACATGCAGGTGGCTTCCTGCGTGCCGTCCACAGGCCCGGAGCTGGAAACGACGGGTGCCTCCTTCGGCCCGGTGGAAGTCGCAGAAGCGTTAAGCTGGGGCCCGGATATGATCGGGCTGGGCGAAGTCATGAATTTCCCTGGTGTCGTCTATGGAGACGATGTGATGATCGGGGAAATTCAGGCCACGCTGCGCGCGGGCAAGGTGGCGGATGGCCATTTTACATGGGCCTCCGATGATTGGCGACTGCCGGTCTATGCAGCCGCGGGAATTTCGGGCGACCACGAGTGTGTCACGCCCGAGGATGTAGCTGAGCGTATCCGGCTCGGCATGTATGCCAAGATGCGGCAAGGTTCCGCATGGCATGATGTGGCCGAGACGATCCGCGCCAGCACGGAAATGGGTCTCGACACGCGCCGCATGATGCTGGTAACGGATGACCGCAGCGCAGAATCCTTGCTCCATGAAGGGCAGATGGACTTCGTTGTGCGTCATGCCATTGCACAGGGCGTCAAGCCCGTAACCGCGTTTCAGATGGCTACGCTGAATACGGCAGAGCGCTTCGGCGTGGCACGGGACATCGGCTCGATCATTCCGGGTGCGATTGCCGACATTATTTTGCTTGATGGCCGATTGGCCGAAGTGAATGTGACGGCTACCATCGCAGCGGGCCAGCTGGTGGCCGAGCACGGTCAAATGGTCGCCGATTGGGACGGATTCGTTTATCCTGCGGAAGTAATGGACACGGTCCATCTGGGACGAGAGCTGAGTGCAGCAGATTTCCGCATTGCGGCTCCAGTACAGGAGGGGAACGTACCCGTACGGGTGATTCGTGTTACGGAAAATCACGTGGACACGAAGGAAGTGCGGATGACCGTTCCGGTGCGTGATGGTGAAGTTGCATCAGATCCTGCGCAGGATTTGTGCAAAATCGCCGTTTTCGAGCGACATCATGCCAGTGGCAGTCACGCGGTCGCACTTGTGACAGGTGTCGGCTTCACTGAGCCGGCTGCGATTGCCATGACCGTCGCGCATGATAGTCACAACCTGCTCGTCATTGGTAATGATGACGAGCTCATGACCCAGGCGGCGAAGCAGGCTGTTGGTCTGCGTGGTGGCGTGGTGGTTGTATCCGCCTCGGGTGAGACACGCTTCCCGCTGCCTATTGCCGGGCTGATGTCCCCAGCTCCGTTTGCAGAGGTGGCAGCGCAGTCCGAAAGTATCAGCCGCGCGCTTCAGCAAGCCGGCTGCATGCTGAACAACGCGCTGATGACACTGTCACTGCTCGCACTGGTCGTTATCCCTGAAATCCGTCTGTCGGATCAGGGGCTTGTCGTCATCGGAGCGGATGGCATCCGCAAGGTATCTCTTTTCGTGGAAGAGGATGCTGCGGAAGTCTGATAGAACACGTCGCTGGGGGTTGTCCTGCAGGTCTGTCCAGACCTAAGGGATAACCCCTGTTTTTCATATACGAAGCCATAAAAGTTATCTTCGATTCCTTTATAAAAGTCAAGAAGAGGTGGGCAGATGCATCCCTATTATCGTTCACTAGAAAAAATGGCTCATCATGCCTCGATTATAGAGCAGGATTGGAACCGGTTTGTAGAGCAAACCCGTGTGAAGCATGTTCAGCAGGGAACGGTTCTCATTGAAACGGGTGAGCCTGTGAAACATGCCTATTTTTGTTCAGAGGGATTATTCCGTTTATTTTATACATTAGCAGATGGCAGAGAATATAATGTCGGTTTTTCGCCAGAAGATGATTACGTAACCTCTTATGGGGCTATGATCCAAGAAGAAGCCTCCACTTTTTCGATTGAGGCAATGGAAGATTCGGTTGTCATTGAAATTCCATATCACGTATTGAAGGAGCTTATGGATACAAGCCATATGTGGGAAAGATTCGTGCGCAAGAGTGTAGAGAGACTTTACATTCGAAAAGAGGAGCGGGAACGCGAATTATTGTACCTCTCCGCTAAGGAACGTTATCACGCTTTTCTCCTAAAATACCCCGGATTGGACAAGCGAGTTGCCCAATATCATATAGCTTCTTACATAGGCGTCTCCCCTGTGTCACTTAGTCGTTTGCTGCGTAGTGATCCGCATTAACCTATGTTAATGCGAATTTGTAGACAAGCAGCGTACAATAACGATACATCATTCAAGCTTCACCAAAAAAAGGAGATAGGCATATGCGTTATATGATGATTGTATTATTGGAATTCTACCCTTCCTGGTTGGCTCTTCCTCGGGAGGAACGTCGAAAACATGCGGGGACCTTGCAGGCTACCATTCAAAAGTATAACGAACAGGTTCAGGTTCGGTTTTTTGATGCAGAAGCATTGCCTGGAAAGGACTACACCGATTTCGTCGTATGCGAAACAGAGGATATGAAGCAATATCACTATATGTGGGAAGAAATTCGCGATTCGGAACCGTATACCAAAGGATACATGAAGATTAAAGATGTAGTGATGGGTATGGAAAATGCATTTCAGTCCTATGAGTCAGAAATGTTACAGATGGAAAAATAACCTTCATTCCGCTTTCTATGTAAAATGAAGAGTTCATCTTATATACGGTTAATAAAGGCGAATTCCTGTGCTGCTTATGTTCAGCTGGGAATTTGCCTTTTATCTTTTGGAGACGAAAAAAGTGTAATAAGAAAAACCACATTATACAGTTGTGTTACTTATAATCTTCAGAAAACCGTTCTTCCCAGCGGTAAACATTAACTGATTAATGGATTTTCTTGCGGTATCATTAAACAAATACCACTCATCTTTCGATACGTCATGAACTAAAATCTCTGGATATTCTGTTGAAAGTTCAGATGGAACAGGACTAATTAAAGAATAAATATCAAAACGGACTAAGCTTTTCCCTTTTTTGTCTAAAAAATCATATTGTGCATTTTTATAATAAGACCCAAGTGTGTCAATAGTGAAGCTCCAAGAGTAGTTTGCAGGTGCTTCAACCTTTTCACCTATGTTGTTTGCAAAAATACTATAGATGGTTTCATTAAATGCATTTCCATTAATTTGCTGAACTACGCCGCCCATAAACATATGGTATTCATATTGCAATGCTTTTACTTGTACACCGTCTATGAACAGTGGTTTAGTATCAACAATCACTGCAAGGTTGCTGTAATTGACATTGCAGCCAAACGTCTCTGCAATAAAACGAAGTGGAACATATATGCGATTGTTTTTCGTGTATGGTTTTACATCAAGCAGTATCTTTTCGCCGTTTTTCTCCGCTGTACTTCTATTTATTGCTAATTTCACTTTCATATCGCTTTTAGCGAGAATAACCTCGGAATTGGACCATTCGACGCTAGCCCCCAAACTTTCACTAACAACACGTAGAGGTACCATTAAACGGTTGTTCTTCATTTCGGGCTTCACATCGGATGTAGCAGTCACACCGTCAACTTTGATTTGATTTTCTGCTGCATAAGTAGTGGATGATGAAATAAATAAAAAGATTGCAAGAAAAACCCAGCAGAATGCTTTGTTCATAAATGATTGCCCCTTTTTTGATTAAATTTGTTGTGAAGTAACTTTTCCCCATATTAAGACGCGATTGGATAAAATTTGTTGTGCTATCTTGTCTGTTAACTTAACGTAACAACCTGTTTGTACTATTATTTAACTTCCGATATTTACCAACGAAAAACTTCTAACCTTCGCGAAGGATTATGTCGATAACATTGAATATTGTTCATAAATTTTATGAAAGCAAATCCTTAGGGGGGGAAGTTAATGAGAAAACAGCTAAAAGTTGCGATTTCTCTAGCATGTTTAATTATGTTTATAGGTTGTTCAGCTTCACCATTATCACAGCAGACGACCAAGATTACACTTTTGAATTCTAAATCTGAAATAAAAACCCAGTTAGAGGAAGTAGCAAAACAATACAATCAAGAGCACCCTGAAGTATCTTTAGAGATTATAACCGCTCCTGAGGGGACGTCTGCATATCAAAAGCTGATGTCGATGTATGGCTCAGGGAGTCCAGCTACCATGTCGATGCTTGATCCAGGCGACACGCAGACATTCTTGGATAAAGCTATTGATTTAAGTAAAGAGAAGTGGGTAGCCGATACGATAGAAAATGGACTTGACACCGTCAAGAAAAATGATGCTGTGCTGGGGTTTCCATTTGCAGTAGAAGGCTACGGATTAATTTACAATAAGAAAGTACTGGACAAAGCAACAGGGGGGGCTTTTGATGTTTCCTCGGTAAAAAGTAGAAGTAGCCTGAATTCATTAATGGCTAAAATTCAGAAGTCGGGAGTAGCACCGGACATGCTTTCACCAATGGACTGGTCTCTCGGCTCTCATCTTTTAGCTCTGTCTTATTCTGTTCAACCTGGGGGCTTTCCGGAGTTTGTTAAAGGTATGCAGAATAACTCCATTGATATGTCCCAGAACAATGTAATGTCTGGATGGGTACAAACTTTAGATCTGCTCAAGGATAACAACATTAATAAGCACTTGCCTTTGGACAGTACGTATGAAGATGGAGCCAAAGCTTTGGGAGAGGGCAAGGTAGGGCTTTGGTTTATGGGCAACTGGGCTTGGAATGGAATAAAGAGCAATGATACGGCAAATGAGGAATACGGTTTCTTGCCTCTTCCGCTAAACGATAATACGGATGATCCTAACAATGCTAAGATCACTGTCGGTGTGACAAAGTATATATTCATCGACTCCACAACTACCACACCTCAGCAGCAAGAGGAAGCAAAGAAGTTTTTGAACTGGCTGGTATATGAAAAATCCGGACAAGAACTTTTGGTTAACAAGGCCAATGTTATACCGGCGTTCAAGAATATTGACATGGTGCCTTCAGATCCTTTGAGTAAATCGATCAAGTCATATATGTCGAGCGGAAAGACGCTGCCGTTCATGGCAACCCTTCCACCTGATCATGGGGGCATCACAGGAGCATCTATCCAAAGCTACATCAGTGGAAAGATAGATAAGGCAGAGCTGTTGCGCCAAATACGTATATATTGGAAAGCTCAGCAGTGATGATACGAGACCAGTCACGGGAGGAAGATAAGGGTGTTTAAATTAACGTTAAAGAAAAAGATAATTAGTGCAGCGCTCATACTGGTGATCGTGCTGTCCCTTTCAAGTGTTATAGGCGTTATTAAGATGTCGGAAATGGGGGAGGCTTCTGATAAGGTAAATAACAGGTCTTTACCTGCAGTCATTCTTCTTCAAGGTATGGATAAGCAGATTACAGAAATCGATAGGCTCACCGTTCGAATGATACTCGAAGAGGATGCAGCCGTCCGCAGCACTTATCAAGAAGAACTAACCAAAGCTACAGCGTCAATGGATAAGAGTGTAAATAAATATCAAAGTTTAGCCTCCACGGCAGAGGAAAAAGAACTATTCACCGACTTTTATGGTCAGTGGGCAATGTATCTCCGCCATCTAAAGGTGGTTTCCGCGGCCATGGAAGAAAACGACAAGGTGATGGCCTACATGATCATCCATGGGAATTCTTCTATTTATAAGGCAGCCTTGGACGATGTGAATAAACTGAAGCTGCTTAATGAGCAGTACGCTACTGATGCCGCTAATCAATCGAGTCAATCTTACCATTCAGGTAGACTTTTGATGATTTCTCTGACTATCATATGTACGATCCTTGGAATTATCGGTTCTTTTTTACTGGCTCAATCGTTCACTAAGCCCATATTAAAGATAGCGGAACAGATAAAGCTGGTAACGAGAGGGGACCTGCAAGTGGAACCCCTTAGTATCCGATCCAAAGATGAGGTCGGGGAGCTGGCATCCGATTTTAATGAAATGTGCGATTCACTTCGCAATCTTTTAAAGGAAGTTGTGGATAATTCCTTACTGGTTGCCTCTACGGCTGAACAGTTAACGGCTAGTGCGGAACAGACAAGCATTGCTACCGAGCAGATAGCTATAAGTGCCACTCAGGTTGCGGAGGGATCTCAGACACAGCTTGTAGACATAGCTGAAACGCTGAATTACACGGTAGACGTTTCTAAAAGTGTAGAGAACATAACCAATCGCTTTGTGAATGTGGCAAATCTCACAACCCAAGCACAAGAAAAAGCAAACAACGGAAAAACCCAAATGTCTTCGACTGTTTCTCAAATAAGAGATGTGCATACCAAGGTAACTCAATCCGCTGAAGTAGTAAATATTCTAGGAGAAAAGTCTGCGGAGATCAGACAGATCACAGCTATGATCCGTGATATAGCAGCTCGAACCAATTTGCTTTCACTAAATGCGAGTATAGAAGCTGCGAGGGCGGGAGAGCAGGGAAAAGGGTTTGCGGTTGTTGCTTTTGAAGTACGCAATCTGTCGGCACAAGCAAGTGAAGCAACAGGCAAGATCTCTTCTCTGGTTAACGAAATTGCCTTAAGAACAGATGAAGTTGTGATTTCAATGAATGAAGGTGTTCAATCTCTAAATGAAGGCATGATGCTTGTCGAAGGCGTAGGTAACGTTTTTTCTGAGATTGTAGGTGCCGTTGAAGAAGTGAGCGGTGAGGTGGACACTGCGGCTGTAGAAGCAAGATCCGTAAATGAAGGGACCGTTTCTATGGTGGAATCGATGAAGAAAATTGCTGAAATCTCCGAACGTGCAGCAGATTCTACTCAAACAGTCGCAAGCGTAGTCGAGGAAACTACTGCATCCATGCAGGAAGTGTCTGCGGGTGCTAACATGCTTGCCAAGAGGGCGGAAGAGATGAATCAGACGGTGTCGGTATTCAAGATTTAAAATAAGCTTCAAATCAACTGGAGTTAAGAGCGGCAGCCTTGGACGAGAAAAAAGTCCTAGACTGCCGCTGTTTTGTTAAGCTTAAACCATTAGATTACGAATGAACTGCTTCAGCTTTTTTGGTTGCTCTTTTCAGATCCTGTTTACGGCGTTCTTCCAGATACCGCTCTCCATTCTTCTTGTCTGCTGTCAGTGTAAAACAGGATAGGATGGTGAATAGACCTGCAATGGAACCCAGAATTACATAAGTAATCGGGAAATTTAATACTTCATACATATGCCCGACAATGGGTGAGAAAATGGAAACCACCAGGGAGCCCATAAACAAATACAGCAGGTACATGGTGGAGGACAAGCGCTGGTCAAAGTTAACGGTAATGTACTTGAAGATGGCTACCAGAATAAGTGGTTTCTCCAGGGAGTGAATCATCTTCATCGCAGCCACCCATATAGAACCGAATGGCAGCGAAGAGCCGATAATACGCAAAGACATAATCGACCCGGCAATAATTAATGCCCATTTGGCGGTCGTTTTGTTCACAAACCAAGGGGTAACGAAAAGGAACACAAATTCCAGAAAAACCTGCACAGCGCTCAAATCGCCAAGGAATTGATTTCCTTCCGCTTTGGAACTGAACTGCGATACGAAGTATGTGGCAAACTGTTGGTCATATACCTCATAAATTTGGGTCACGCCAACCATGAATAGCATAAGAAACCAGAACTTTGTGGTACGTACGAGATGCAGCACATCAATGAGCTTCAACGATTCTGTTTTCTGCTGCTCCTGTCCAGAAATTTCGACTTTGGTCAGGAAGATGCAGATCATGGCAACAATGGCAGATACGGAGGCAATCCAGAAGGTCAGATTTACATTGATATTGATGACCCGTCCCGCAACAAAAGTAGCCGCCGCCCACCCGAGTGAACCCCACATACGAACCCGTCCGTATTCAAAGCCATATTTACGCGAAACTTTGTCCATATACGAATCGACGACACCGTTACCTGCATTAAATACCAGGCCGATAAATAGCGCACCAACAATGGCACCAATGACGAACTGCGTTTGAAGCAATGGACCGTATACATAGATAAAAAAGGGCCCGACGAGCAAAAGGATTGTAAAGAGTATGTACAGCAGGTGTTTTCTCAAGCCCAGCTTGTCAGATAAGTAACCGAACAAAGGCTGCATGATCAAGGCGACGATTGAATTAGCCGCGTATAAAAATCCCGTGTAGGTTTCTGAAATTTCCAGGCTTTGTCCCAGCCAAATGACAAAAAAAGACATGGCGGCAGACCATGTAAATAGATAAGCGAAGTTAAAAATACTCAGAGACCAATAGTTGCGTTTTGCCAAATTCGTCATGTTTAAGCACCCCTTCAATTGTAGCCGCTCAAATTGTATTCAACGTTAATATGCATTGTTGTACTATTAATTGTAAGGATTATTCGCTTGCTTCCATAGGGCATTTTCCCAAGATTTCCTGTGCTTATTACAATCAGTTGATGATTCGATTAAACCGCAGATTATGTAGTAATTTAAAACTTTTACGAGACCTACCGGGTGTGTGTAACTACATCTATGTCTTGTAAGAAATAAGTCCTACGTGTAAAATTCTCTTATAGTTCATTAAGCTCACTAAGTAGGAGGAGAAATATAGGGTAGCCTCATAAGTGCAAAAGCAAGGGGATGAAATGATTCATTTTTGCAAGTACAAAGTTACTTGAAACGATGATCGTATATAGAGTAACATACTCTAGGCAATCAGATGCCGTTCTTTGAATGCAACAATTGGCTACGTTCCTATTAACATACAGTATACAAAATTAAAAGAAAACGAATAAAAACAAAATGTTGTGAGTTCGTGGTTGGAGGATTTATTATGTCTAAAAGTGTTTCTACGTCCTTTATTATCATTATAGGATCAATGCTATTTGCCTTATTTTTTGGTGCAGGGAATCTAATCTTTCCACCTATGCTTGGGCAAATGGCCGGAAAGAATGTATGGATAGCCAATGCGGGTTTCTTGGTTACCGGTGTCGGCTTACCATTACTAGCCGTCACAGCCTTTGTTTTTTCGGGCAAAAGCAATTTGCAAACTTTAGCGAGTCGTGTACATCCAGTATTCGGTCTTGTCTTTACAACAATCCTTTATCTAGCCATCGGGCCTTTGTATGCAATTCCTAGAACCGGTAGTGTGTCATTTGAAATTGGAGTAAAGCCTTTTTTTTCAGACAATGCAGATCATCCTGTCGCACTTTTTGTATTTACTATCCTTTTTTTTGCAGTTGCATGTTTGTTGTCACTTAATCCTACAAAAATTATTGATGTCATCGGAAAGTTCCTAACACCCATTAAATTGACATTCATTGGATTACTTGTGATTGTAGCTATTATTCACCCAATAGGAAAATTCCAAGAACCTGCGGAGGGTTATACATCCAATGTCTTTTTTAAAGGCTTTCAAGAGGGTTATTTAACATTGGACGCTCTTGTAGCCTTTATTTTTGGAATTATCATTGTGAATGCGATTAAGGATAGAGGGGTTAATACAAAAAAAGAGCTGATGATCATTTGTGGCAAAGCGATAGCAATTGCGGTTATACTCTTAGCTTTTATCTATACGTCTCTTTCATACATGGGAGCTTCTAGTGTTGAAAAACTGGGCATTTTAGGAAATGGTGCTGAGGTGTTAGCTAAGGTTTCCTCCTATTATTTTGGATCTTATGGATCTATTCTATTAGGCTTAATGATTACAGTAGCGTGTTTAACGACAAGTGTGGGGCTTATCACTTCCTGCTCTTCCTTTTTTCATGGATTATTTCCAAAAGTCTCTTACAAAAGAGTCGCTCTCATGTTATCTATATTTAGTATCCTTGTAGCCAACATAGGTTTAACACAGCTCATTAAGGTTTCAACGCCAGTATTAATGGCAATATATCCTATTGCTATTTCTCTAATATTTTTAACTTTTTTACATCCCGTATTTAAAGGAAAGTCAGAAGTATATCAAGGCAGTTTGATATTAACCTTTATCATTAGTTTATTTGATGGCTTGAATGCTGCTGGAATAAAAATTAATGCAATTAATGATTTTTTCACCCATTTTCTCCCATTATATAATGTAGGGTTAGGGTGGTTAATTCCCTCTGTTTTAGGAGGTGTAGCTGGCTATATATTTACTAAATTAAGAGGAAGAAAAATAATTTTAGTACTTATGAAGCCCAAAAAAAACAAATAATTTATCCTATGCATATCAGTCTGTTATATAAGGGACAGCAAGCGCCTGATCTGCTTCGTGCTGCTTACGGTACTGCGAAGGGGTCAGGCCTTTCCATTTTTTAAAGGTCGCAATAAAGTAGCTTAGATTGTCAAATCCAACATCCAGCGCAATATCAACCACTTTTCGATCACTTTGCTCCAACAACCTGCAAGCCTTTTGAATCCGATGATAGTTGATATATTCTACCGGGCTTTTCTGAACCATCTGCTTAAAAAAACGGCAGAAATGTCCCTCGCTCATTCCAATCTCATCTGCGATTTCCCGTAAACGTATAGGCTCATGAGCATGACTGTTGATATACGCCAACGCTTTTTTGATCCGTTCAACTTTGTTGCGCTGACCCGCCATAATCACATCCTCTCCGTTAGCGGGAGTCATGTGTGGGTACAGGCAGGCGATCATGCTATAGAGCTGTGCCTTGGTCGCCAGTTCACGGGCAGGCGCATTCTTTTCATGGCTGGTGATAATGTATCGCAATGCAGCCAGCACCTCTTGCTCCCAGAGCTGCACGCCGCGAATGTGGGGGGGAGGGACAAGCTTTTTACTGATAAATGGGTCAATAAACTGCGTCTGCACCGTATCCTGCGTGCGGCTGTGCAGTATGTCGGGGTGAAACACCACCGCAGAAAATACACAGCGAGGACTTTTTTGTAAATAACCGGCGTGAAGCTCGCCACTGTTTACAAAAAGGGCTTCACCTTCGCTAACCTCCGTATAGACCATATCCGTCTGAAATACAGCGGTCCCTTGTTCCACTACGATAAACTCCATTTCCTCATGCCAATGGGACTCCAATATACTATTTCCGTTCAATTGCTCTACGCTCGGATATACGCTGACTGGATACATGGGATTGCCGTGAATGCGGTTTTCTCGTAACATTTCCCTTTGCATTTCAATGATTCCTTTCGGCAAACTGATTTATATAGAAAACATCAAAATATTGATACAATACGTCAAAATAAAAGAAGTAAACCCTTACATAAATCAATATTATTATAGTGAGGATTTCGAAAAAATCCAACAAGCGATTTGGAATCAAGAATATAAAGATTGAGACGGAGGAAGGAACAGATGAAATTTACAGATGGCTATTGGTTGGTTCGCAAGGGCTATGAAATACAAAATCCTGCTGAAATCCGTGATATCGTGACGGACGATGCTTCCATGACGGTATATGCAGCAACCCACCGGATCGAGCATAAAGGAGATACACTGAACGGAGCGTTGCTGAAAGCGACCTACAGCTCGCCTATGCCGAATGTCATTCGGGTACGTCTAAACCACCATAAGGGACGGGTGCATCAGGGACCGGATTTTGAAATTCACACCTTGCCAACAGAGGTAGGCATTACGGTGGATGAGGACGCAGCGGTACTGAAAAGCGGCGATCTGAGTGTGCGAGTCGGTCGTGGAAAGAGCTGGGACGTAGGCTTTTATGTCGAGGATCGCAGAGTCACAGGTAGCGGACATCGGGGACCAGGCTATATTACAGACCCGCAGGATCAGCCTTTTTTTCGGGAACAGCTGGAGCTGGGCATCGGTGAGTACGTATACGGACTCGGAGAGCGTTTCACTCCGTTCGTAAAAAATGGCCAAGTGGTCGATATCTGGAATGAAGATGGCGGGACCAGCAGTGAGCAGGCCTATAAAAACATTCCATTTTATCTATCTAATAAAGGGTATGGTGTGTTCGTCAACCATCCGGAAAAGGTATCCTATGAGATTGCATCGGAAAATGTATCAAAGGTTCAGTTTAGCGTCTCCGGCGAATCGTTAGAGTATTTTATTATTGGAGGAGCTAACCCTAAAGAGGTACTGGACAATTACACCAAGCTGACGGGTAAGCCTGCATTACCACCAGCCTGGACTTTTGGTTTGTGGCTGACCACTTCGTTCACAACAGATTACGATGAAGCCACAGTGAATCATTTTGTGGACGGGATGGCTGAGCGAGATCTGCCACTCTCGGTATTCCATTTTGACTGCTTCTGGATGAAGGAATACCAATGGTGCGATTTCCAGTGGGATCAAGACATGTTCCCAGACCCGGAAGGCATGCTGCAAAGATTGAAGGCAAAGGGGCTCAAAATTTGTGCATGGATCAATCCGTATATTGCTGAGAAATCCATTTTGTTTGATGAAGGCATGGAGAATGGTTATCTGGTCAAAACCGCCGATGGTGGCGTGTGGCAATGGGATATGTGGCAGGCGGGGATGGGGCTGGTTGACTTCACGAATCCGGCTGCAGTCGCCTGGTACCAGGATAAGCTGAAGGTGTTAGTAGATCAGGGGGTAGATTGCTTCAAAACTGATTTTGGCGAGCGCATCCCTACCCATGTGGTATATCATGACGGATCTGATCCGATGAAAATGCATAACTATTATACGCATTTGTACAACAAGGCTGTATTTGATGTGCTGGAGGAAAAGCTGGGTAAAAATGAAGCCGCGTTATTTGCACGTTCCGCTACAGCCGGGGGGCAACAGTTCCCGGTTCACTGGGGAGGAGACTGCTCGTCGACGTATGAGTCGATGGCGGAATCCTTACGAGGCGGTTTGTCGCTTGGTTTGAGCGGCTTCGGCTTCTGGAGCCATGATATTAGCGGCTTTGAGTTAACGGCTGCGCCGGACGTATACAAACGGTGGGTACAATTTGGACTTCTGTCCTCCCATAGCCGTCTGCACGGAAACGAATCCTATCGCGTGCCTTGGCTATTTGACGAAGAATCAGTGGATGTGGTGCGTAGCTTTACAAAACTCAAATGCTCGCTAATGCCATACCTGTATCCTTCTGCTGTGGAATCCTCGGTAAAGGGACTGCCGATGATGCGGGCTATGGTATTGGAATTCCCGCAGGACCCAACCTGTGCAACACTGGATCTGCAATACATGCTGGGGGATTCCATTTTGGTAGCCCCAATCTTTAATAAAGAAGGCAATGTACAGTATTATGTACCAGAAGGTCAGTGGACAAATTTACTTACGAATGAGAGAGTGTCAGGTGGTCGTTGGGTCAACGAGCATCATGATTTTACAACTTTGCCTGTGCTCGTGAAGCCGAACACACTGTTGGCAATCGGTCATGAGGACAGTCGTCCGGATTATGATTATGCTGATCAAGTGGCGCTTCATTTGTTTGAGCTTGGTGAGGGGCAACAGGCTCGAACGGTTATCGTGAATACGTCAGGTGAAGAAGAGTTAACGGTTATTGCCAGCCGCAAGGATTCTGTCATTACAGTGAAGGCAGAAGGTGCTGTTAAACCATGGTCGATCGTCCTGCGCGGTATCCACGAGGTTGTTCAAGTGGAGCAAGGCAGCAGCCAGTCGGGAGAACAGGGTGTAATTATTACACCAGCTTCCAGTGGACAGCAAGAGCTTACGATTCACTTGGGCTAGGTAAGGCGCTAGAAAGTGGATGAAGTATGTCACAATGTAGCGATTATATGTAAAGAAAGGGCTTGCTTGATCCAACAGGCAAGCCCTTTTTGATGCAGATTTTTGATAGAATCAGTTGCAACTTTTAGCATTGGTTATCTACTCCTATCCATTCTGCTGGAGTAGTAGCGGTACAATATACTGCCGGAAAATATCCACAGGAGTCCGTTTCTTTTTGAATTTATCGGCGGTAACGACAACAACCATGTCATACGACGGGACGACAACAATATATTGCCCACCAAAGCCGAGAGCGTAAAAATAGTCCGTTTCACTTCCTGTATCTGTTCCATCTGAAAAGGAAGAAGTCCACCAGTGCCATCCGTAAAATGCTTTTTGTGGTTTGGCAGCAGGGAGAAACGGACGGGTTGAATATCGAACCGTCTCTGCTTGGATGATCTGCCGTCCTTCCCAGCCTCCTTCATTCAGGTAAAGCTGCCCGAATTTGAGCATGTCCATTGGCCTGAGATGCAGTCCGAAGCCTCCCGTATGAGTGCCCTGAGGATCGGTTTCCCAATGGTAGCTTTCGATACCGAGCGGTTGGAATAATTGCTGTTCGGCAAATTCAGCAACTGTTTGTCCAGAAACATGACGTAGTATGGTGGCCAAAAGTTGAGAACAGCCAGAACTGTACTCCATTCGCGTGCCTGGCACATCCGATAATGGCTGTGAAAGTACAAATTGCACCCAGTCTGACGTTTTGCTCATGGTAGGAAAAGAGTTTTGTCCGCCAAACTCCGTCCAGTTAAAGCCTGCGGACATCGTCAGCAGATGTTCAATCGTAATATCATGTTTTCGAGAATCACTATCTGTGGCCAACTGGGGAAAGAATTCGAGGATCGGCGTCTCCGGTTTCGGTCCCTGTTGCTGGTTCATAGCGATACTAACTAATGCAGAAATCACGCTTTTGGTGCAGGAATTTATTTTATAGAGTTCGTTAGCAATTTGAGGTTCACGATAGTAATTCAAGATCATGTTACCCTGCTGCTCAATAAGGCAGCTGCGGGTTTCCAACTCGTTAAGCACGTGAATAAGCGGTTTGAGCTCCAGACTGTTCATGCAGATCCTCCTTGAGGCTTATGCTATACCAATACATAGTATATCATTTAAATAGTCTGAAATTCGAAGAGTACAAACTGAAAACAGTTCATTTACCTAATTTTGAATTTTTTTGTTTTTTGATATTAAAAAAGATATATATGTTCACTGAATAGACATAAATATATTTAAAAATCTATACACTATTTTCTATTTCATTCAAAAAAACAATCGAATAAAACGATATATAGTAAGTTGGACATTTTATTCAGAAATAACTGGGGGACCGATTCATGAATTTAACGATTAAGGCCAAAATGATTCTTAGCGCGATACTGATCCCGAGTGTGATTGCAGCAATGCTGCTGACCAATTACATTTTAAGCGTACATAGTGAGAATGAGTACAAGGATATTATGAATCGTGAAGAGGCTATTGCGTATAACTCGAAGTCTCTTCAATTTTTGTTAAACGGCATATCTAATGATGAGCGGGCATATTTGCTAACTCGTGACGAACAGTATGGGAAAGAGATCGGAAACAAGCAAAGTGAAGTTGCAAAGTTGCTACAGGAGACAGAAGCTCTGCTTAGTACAGGCAATGAGGATTCTAGTAAAAAGATGACTGATCTCAAGACGGGGATTAATACCTATATGAATCAAGTTCATCGTTTACTGACTACAGCGGGGTATCAGAGTACAAGAGATGACGCTTTCCCGCCATTTTCTGATTTGCTCGATGATTTTGAAAACGAACGGGTGTTGCGCAAGCAACTTGATACCAAGGTAGTAGCCTTCGTCAAAGCTCAAGAGGATATGGTGACGGTGAAAGTACAGCAAGCGCACCAAACGATGACGAATACATCCTTGATTACGAGTATTGTAGGGCTTCTGGTTATCATTTACAGTATTTTTCAATCCATCGTTCTGATTCGTTCAATTCGTCCATTACACCATATGAATGAGCAACTGTTGGAAATGTCTGAAGGTGGGGGAGATTTGCGTAGCCGACTGGATATTACGTCCAAAGACGAAATCGGTATGATTGCAAGCTCCTACAACAAGCTTATTGAGGGATTCCGCAGTATTATAGTGGATGCTCAGGATACGGCGCGTACATTAACCGTAACCGCAGAACGGGTTAGCGTAAGTACAGAGGAAATGAATCAGGCCAATCGTCATACTTCCGGTGTAATGGAAGAATTAGCGGCTGGTATGGAGCATCAGGTCGACGATATTACACAAACTACAGATACTGTGAAAGAGCTTGCCCACGAACTGGAGCATATTGCAGCTACGAGCCAGCAGGTATATGAGTTGTCTGATACAGCCGCTAAAGATGCAGAAGCAGGGGAACAATCTATAGGTCAGGCTATGCGTCAGATGGAGAAGGTAAGCGTAAGTGTAGACAGCTCTGCACGTGCTGTACGTTCACTTAGTGAACAGGCCGAACAGATTGGCATGATTGGAGCTGTTATTACTGGAATTGCTAAACAGACAGGAATGCTGGCGCTCAACGCGTCGATTGAAGCGGCAAGAGCCGGAGAGCAGGGCAAAGGATTTGCAGTTGTAGCCTCTGAGGTAAGAAGATTGGCCGAGCAGGTATCGGTTTCAGCAGCAGAAATCACACAATTTGTGCAAAATATTCAGGAGCATGTTGGAAATGTCGCTTCCAGTATGCAGACAGGGACGGTTGAAGTGCAGTCTGGCGTAAAGGTCATGCAATCCGCAGAAACCGCATTTCGTCAGATTGGAAGTTCCATTCAACAGGTCAGCGAACAGATTCACAGTGTAAACCGGTCCGTAGAACAAATGTCCGGCGGATCAGAGCGAATGGTGGAAGCAGTAGAACGTATTCGTGAAGTAGCAGAGCAGTCGGCAGGGGGAACCCAGAGCGTCAGTGCGGCGGCAGAAGAGCAACTGGCTTCCATGGAGGAAATTGCATCATCTATTCATACACTGGCGGATATGTCGCAGCTACTAAATGCAAGGGTCGGTGGATTTAAAGTGTAGCCGTATAAATCCCCACCAATGTAAACACAATAACATCTGTAGAACAAATCTGAACAGCTGTGTTATTACTTTTGCAAAGGTGGTAACGGGATGCAACAAAATAAGGGGAATCTGCTTGCGTTAGGTTCCATCCCGCTGATGATGACGCTGGGTAATTCCATGCTGATTCCTGTGTTACCGGAAATCGGACGTAAGCTACATGTAAGCTCTTTTCGGATTAGCATGTTGATTACAGTATATGCGGTGGTGGCCATTTTACTGATACCGATTGCGGGCTATCTCTCCGACCGATTTGGCCGTAAGGCGGTGATTGTTCCCTGTCTGATTCTGACGGTGATTGGTGGGGGGATTTCTGCAGCGGGAGCATGGCTGCTTCACGATTCGGCAGCATACTGGACCATTATTGCAGGCCGTCTACTTCAGGGTGCGGGAGCAGCAGGGGCTTTTCCTATAGTCATTCCGCTTGTGGGTGATCTGTACGAGAATGAGGATGAGGCCAGTAAGAACCTGGGGGTCGTCGAGACTTACAACACATTTGGCAAAGTGCTAAGTCCGATACTCGGTGCCGCATTGGGAGCTGTTCTATGGTTTTTGCCACTGGCCGTAATTCCAGGCCTCTGTCTGATTTCGCTCATTTTGGTGCTTTGGCTGATCCATGTGCCTAAGCGTAAGAACCAACCGATTATGTTTCGGGAGTTTGTGGGAAATGTGAAGCGGGTGCTTGCCGAAAAAGGACGTTGGCTCTATGCTATTTTCGCTATGGGCGGCATTTGTATGTTTGTCATTTTTGGCGTCTTGTTCTACTTATCCGACATCTTGGAAAGTCGTTACAACCTCCATGGAGTGTGGAAAGGTTTTGTGTTAGCCATTCCGCTGATTTCCCTCTGTCTGTGTTCTTATGTAGGAGGCAAGATCATCGGCAAGCACAAAAAGCGTATGAAGTGGATCGGTTTTAGTGGTTTGGCCATATTGACGATCAGCTTTGCCATTCTCGGATTTATCCAAAATATTTATGCGGTGATCGGACTGTTTGCGTTAGGGGGCGGCGGAATTGGGCTTGCGCTGCCTTGTTTGGATTCTCTCATTACAAAGGGAATTGAAAAAGAGGAACGCGGAACCATTACTGCCCTGTATAGCAGCATGCGCTTTGTCGGGGTGTCACTAGGCCCTCCGGTTGTATCCTTGCTGCTGGGCAGCAGTGGACATGGTCTGCTCTTTGGCGTGATGGCCGCAGTGGGAGGCATTGCAGCTCTGCTGATGCTGTTTGCGGTCAGACCCAAGCAGGATGAACCCACAGATGACAAATCCACGGACCGTATGAGTGTAAATGAGGAGCAAACAAGCGTGTCCCGGGAAAAGCCTCGTTCTCCCAAGCTAAGACGCAAAACTCCTGCGAAATAAATGAAAAAGCACCCATTGTCCATGAAACCATGGCAACGGGTGTTTTTGATAACTAAGCAAGTAAGAGCTAATGTTCATTTGTAAAATATAGTCTACCCTTCTAGAGGGAGATGCGTCTTAGGCTTGCGGCTCACAACGATTTGTATGACATAGATTAGTAAGAACAGTACAACAAACAGCGAGGAAAGACGGTACATCCACGCATAATCACTTGCTTTGGCGATAATGCCAAGTATAAGCGCTCCGGCTGCAACCCCGAAATCGAGGGAATTGAGAAACATACCGTTTGCCATGCCCCTCTGTTTAGGAGACACGACCTGAATCATCCAGGTTTGGAGGGTCGGCTGCATGACACCAAACCCGATACCGTAGCAAAGAGCAGACATATACATGAAGACATCACTGTGTGCGTAGGAAAGCAGGATCAGACCGCCAATTAAAAACAGGGAGCCAGGGATGAGCAGTGCTTTTGCCCCTTTTTTGTCATAAATACGGCCCGAGAAGGGACGCACGATCAACACGGATACCGCATTAAACAGGAAAAAGTAGGCCGGATGTGCCAGATTTGCTTCATCCCCGTAAAGCGCCATAAAGCCGAGTAATCCACCATATGTGATAGACATCAGCATGTTCAACAAGGCGGGAACCCACAATTTACGGTTAAATGCCGGTTTTCGCCCTTCTTCCAAAGGAACCATAGGTGGTTCGATGTGCCCTTTGGGTAGTGTACGAATCAGCCAGTAAGCCAACGGGAATATCACAACAATTACAGCTGCTGTCGTATAGGCAAGCAGGTTGAAACTCCCGTATTGAAGCATCGAAATGCCGATGGTCGGCCCAATCGACATCGCTAGACTAGTGGACAGACTAAAGAAGCCCATTCCTTCACCGAGACGTTTGGGCGGGATGACGTCAGAGGCCATCGTTGGAAAGGCCGTGCTACTCATACCGAAGCCAATCCCAAATAACATCCGCATGAGCAGAAGCACTGTAATCGTTGGCGAAACACTGTACCCCAGCGTTCCTGCCAATGCAAACAGCAGTCCCACGAAGATCAGGGTACTGCGATGTCCTTTTTCCAGCATACGGGCTGAAAAGAGTCGTGCTGCAATCGCACTTAAAGCGAATAAGGTGGTAACGAGACTCACCTGAACGGAACTAGCGTGGAATGTATTTTTCACATAAGAAGGAATGGAAGATAGGATCATCTGTAATTCCAGAAACAAAAATAAATTGGAAACCGTAAGAACGATAAATTCCTTGGTCCAAAGAGGTTGCTTGCCTTGTTGCATATTAATCGTTCTCTCCTTGTTTTTCTGATTCGGTCATGTTGGCGTGAATTTGTAAAAGAGTCCGGCGGAATTGCTTCAGATCGGCCGAGGAAATTCCTTTTACAAAATCGTGATTGGTATCAAGTTCGACAGGAAGAGTCTTCTCCACAAGCTGTCGGCCTGTTTCAGTCAGATGAAGCAAATAGGCCCGACGATCCTGTGGGCTATTTACACGCCGTACCCAGCCCTTCTTGTCCAACAAATCAATAATTCGAGTCGTGGTAGGCTGGTCCTTCACGGCCTTAGCTGCAATTTCTTTCTGATTTAAACCCTCAGCCTGATAGATTTGGAACAGAACCGACCATTGCTCTGGGGAAATATCATAAGGTTTGAGGCGCTGCAAGAGCTGCTGACTCATTTTGCGGTGAGTAATCCCGAGCAACATCCCAATGGAACAATCGGGAGGCAAGTTATTCATAGGTACTCCTTTCTGTTTCCCGTACATAAATTACTTTGAAATTAATTAGTTGTTATAACAATTATATGAACAACAAGTTATTTTGTCAAAAAAAGTTGTTCAGCGTTTTGGGTTCTGCTATCACTACAGCAAAAAAAACAGCCCGTAAAATACGGGCTGTTTGGGTTGATATAATATCGTTTGCCATGACTGGCGAATTAAGCTTTAGGTACGGTTTCCCAGTCCTTCAGGAAGCGTTCGATACCACTGTCTGTCAGTGGGTGTTTCCACAGAGAAGGGAGCAAGGAACCTGGAATGGTGGCAATATGTGCACCAGACAGAGCAGCATCTTCTACATGCTTAATATTGCGGATGGATGCGGCAATGATTTCGGATTTCAGACCATGAATGTCCAAAATTTGTCTCAGTTCACGAATCAGCTTCATACCGTCAACAGCGATATCATCCAGACGTCCTACGAACGGGCTGATAAAAGTAGCGCCAGCTTTGGCTGCCATCAAACCTTGAGCCGCGGAGAAAATCAGTGTTACATTCGTTTTGATTCCGTTCTTGGTCAGCTCGTTACAAGCATACAAGCCATCTTCAGTCATAGGAAGCTTGATAACCACGTTCGGTGCCCACTTGGCGATATCATAAGCTTCTTTGAGCATATCTTCAGCCTTCAGACCAATAACCTCAGCACTTACGGGACCTTCAACGATACTGCAAATCTCCTGAATGACTTCCTTGAACACTCGACCTTCCTTAGCGATCAGTGAAGGGTTCGTTGTTACACCATCAACCAGACCCAAACGTTCAATACGTTTGATTTCTTCAATGTTACCAGTATCCAAGAAAAATTTCATTTGATTTCCTCCTCAGGTTTATATAATACATAATACATATCACATGCGATGTACAATAGTTCATTATAAATGTAGCATATTGCACACGTTAAACTTATAATTAGTATGTATTACATTCTTAATTGTGACACATTTTAAATTTGAAAACAAGCGGTGTATGATTAAAATTTGATGAATTGTCGGAAGATGCTGAAATTTACCGATCTACGCTCTTTATAATGTATTCTACCCCACTCCATAAGGAGGTAATCATTATTCAACTGTCTGAAAGACAGCGGGAAATTGTTGATATTGTCCAGCGTCTGGCACCTGTTACGGGGGATAAAATTGCTGAAACACTGGGATTGACGCGTCCGACTCTCCGTTCTGACCTTGCTCTGCTCGTTATGCTCGGACTGGTGGATGCCAAGCCGAAGGTAGGCTACCTGCCAGGGCGTCATCCTAAATATGATAGTCATATCGGCAACATGCTCAAAAAGCTGACGGTGGCGGATATACTTAGTGATCCGATTTTGATTTCCGGTGACACTACCGCCTATGATGCGGTGCTGATGCTGTTTCAGCAAAATACAGGTACCCTGATGGTCACAGGAGAGGAGCAGGAGCTCATTGGAATTGTTACCCGCAAGGATTTGCTGAAGGTCATGCTGGGGCATACCGATCTTCACACCGTCCCGGTGACCATGGCAATGACGCGCCGGGCCCAAATGACGACGCTTGCTCCAGAAGACACTTTACTGGAAGCGATATCGAAACTGATTCGGCATCAGGTCAATTGTCTTCCAGTTTTGGACGAGCAATGTAGCTCCTCAACTCCAATTCGGGAGTTGGTAGGGCGGGTTACGAAAACGGACATCATGAACGCCATTCTGAGCTTGACAGAAGATAAAACGTAAAACATAAATAAGGGGGCCTTGTATGTACTGGTTGGCCATGCTGACGATGCTGATTGACCATGTCGGACTTGTGTTTTTTCCGACGGATCCGGCTTGGAGAATTGCCGGCAGGCTTGCTTTTCCAATCTACGCGTACGCGCTGTATGCGGGATATACTCATACCCGAGACATGCAGAGCTACATGCTTCGTCTACTCGGACTGGCTCTGATTTCTCAGGTGCCCTATATGCTGGCGTTTGATGTGCTTAGACCGAACGTAATCTGGACGCTATTGGCCTCGTTGCTTGCGTTGGCTGCTGCATCCCACTTAAAGCATTGGACGGCTGTAACGTGTCTGTACGTCGTCTCAGCTCTGGTTATGGAGCTCAGCCAGATGGATTACGGAGCCTATGGACTGCTGTTGGTTCTGATTTATCGATACACCCGTTCATATATGATGATTGCAGCCCATTTTGTTTTGAACGTAGTGTATGATATGGTGCATCACGCGAATCTTCAGCACTTTAGTCTGCTGTCCAGTATTCTGATCGTATGTTTTGCAACTGGAGAAAGCGGATTTTATAGTCGGGTACCGCGTTGGTTGTGGCGTAGCTTTTACCCGGTACATCTGGCTGTTATCGCGGCAATTCGCATCTGGCCCTAATCTACATCTCATACATTAAAAAAACCTTTAAAACCACGACATAAAATGGTTTTAAAGGTTCTTTTTTATCCTTCAATAAGCTAGCCAACGTTTAGGATACCTTGTTGGGACCTTGAGCAAAAGGAAGTGGGCGAAGGGGAGCACCTTCCTTCATGTATTGCACCAATACTTCGGGAATATTGTGTATTCCACCTGCATTGACGCGATAGCCGTTCGTTTGCCCTGGCGAGTTAATCCCGCGTTTCACCGTAAACGTAACGTCAATACCCAAGGAACGGCAAATTTCCATCGTCTCCTTGGTATACCCACCATAAGGGAAGGCAAGTACATTCTGATCATTGTGTAGATGCTTGAACAGCTTCTTGTCAGCCATGTCCAAATCGGTAGAAACTCGCTGTTTGAACTCATCCTCGGTTTCCATTCGCCCCAGCTTTTTCGAATACACTGGAGCCATCAGAAGCGGCTTTTGTTGGGTGCGCGCTGTGTTGGAGTATCCGTAAGCATGCTGGTCATTGGTATGATTGTAGAAATCAATGCCTTCAGCATGCATCTGATGAATTTGATCCCATGTCAGCTTTGGAATACCAATATGTTTGGGATTGCTGATCGTGGACGTGATGAGAAAATTGGTTGCCGGTACCTGGTACTTTTTCAACACAGGAAAAGTGTCCGTATAAAAGGACTCGTAGCCATCGTCGAATGTCATAAGTACCGCATTATCAGGAACCTTGGCTTTATGTAAAATAAAATCCGTATACTCTTTCATCGTGATCCAGTGGAAGCCGTTAGCTTTCATTTCGTCCAACTGCCTCGTTAAATTACTAAGCTTGAGAGCACCGGGATCAGGTGGAGTCTTGGTCACCTCATGATACATCAGGACAATTACTTTGTTTTGGTAATATACTTTATCTGGTGTAGACGTCATTGAAAATAAATGGCGTACCAGTCGATCTGCATTAGCTGTGCGTGTACGATGAGCCCCTTTAACTGTAGGTGTGTGGTATATGCTACGTGCTTCATACACCAAAATTCCTAAAATAGCCAACAAACTTATGATTAGCAACGTTCTTTTAAAAAAAGTGTGTTTCATTGAATGACATCCCCCGCATGCAAAAAAATTCTGAAAGTATAGAGGTTTATACTAGATATGAAACTAGCAAAATCTAGTCTATCATACCGAAAACACGCGGGGGAAATATCACAACTTTGTTACCTCTGTGTAGCTTTTACAGATACCGGTGAAGAGGTCGGGAAGTAACCGATCTCGACGGCATGCTGGATCATGTTCCGAATAAAATTCAGGTCGGTTGCCGGGCATTGAACGCCAGCTTGTTCCAGCAGAGCTGTGGTTACAGAGCATCCGTAACGGTAAGCTGAATCCTTGGCTCCGTCACCTTCTAGTTGTCCCATAGCAAGGTGAAGTGCATCCTCCTGAATGCCGGAAGACGGATTTAGCAACCAGGCGCTGTAATCGTCAAAAGGCAGGGTTTCTACTGCGTAACCGAGTTGGTTTACCATAGCGATCAGTTCATCATATGGCAGTGGGTTCGGATTGCAGATATGGAAAATACGGTTTGCGCTTTTTTGATGAACAGACAGCTCTACGATAGCACGGCTGGCGTAATCAATCGGTGTGAAGTCCGTATGCCAATCGGCTTGTGGCGCTTTGCCCAGCAGCAGCATCGCCTTCATCATACGATAATAAGCATTGCTATCAATATTTCGCTGGAAGCGTCCGTTGGCCGAATGGGCTGTCAAATTACCCGCGCGATAGATCGAGACAGGCGTACCGGCCTGAGCTGCTTGGAACAACAGCTTCTCCGCCGCGAGTTTACTGTTCGTGTACAGATTGTCCACGTTCAATTCATCTGGGAAGGCAGAAAGCTCCAATGCCGACTCCCATTTTCCTTCGTTAGCAAGATCCTCCGGTATTCCCATAGTGGAGACATGATGGAAGGATACTCCCGGCTTGGCTTGGGCGATTTTCAGCAGTTCCAGTGTTCCGGTCACATTCGTGCGATCGAAGGCTGCCGAATCACCAAAATGGCGTACGTCAGCGGCGCTGTGAATAATGCCGTCGATTTGGTGCTCCAGCATATGGCGGTCGACAGAAGAGAGACCCAGATCAGCTTGCTCCAGATCCCCATAGACAGCCTTCACTCGTCCTTCGATCAAGCTGGAGATATCATGTCCAAAATATCCCGTCAATACGGACTGAATACGCTCGATACCAGATGGACCGTCCTGAGAAGGGCGTACCATCGCGTATACTTTGGCTTCTGTTCGTTGAAGTAGGTCATACAAAATGTGCGAGCCCAGATAGCCTGTAGCACCGGTCAACAAAATCACGCGCAAGTCGCGGACTTCAGCTAAGTCAGAAGCACCAGATAACTCAATAGGATGCTCATTCAAGTCCATTTTTTCTTGAGAAATCGCGAGTGGCTTGCGTTGCGGCATTTGTTCCGTACCTAATTGTTCCACGTATTCAGCAAGCTCACGAACGGTTTTGTAGCGGAAAAAATCTCCGATGCGCAGCGCGCCATAACGCGGCTTCAAAATAGCCAGCACATGGATGACACGAAGCGAATCGCCCCCGATCAGGAAGAAATCATCGGTAGCGCCAATGTTATTTTTACCAAGCACTTGAGTCCATGCTTCGGCAATGAGTGTTTCGGTTCCTTCTCGGAGAGGTTCCCCGCCAAATGAAAGATCAGACGCTTCCGGTAGTGGTCGCAGGGCCAGCTTTTTGCGATCGATCTTGCCAGTTGGTGAAATTGGCATAGCTTCCAAATGAACGACATGACTCGGTACAAAATAAGAAGGCAGCTTGCCCCCAATATAAGACTGAATAACGTCCTGTGGAATAGATTGTCCATCCGAAGTGGTGAAATAGCCAACTAGCATGTTCTGATCTGTGTGATCTTTGACGGCTACCACAGCGACGTCCTGAACACCTGGATGTTTGGAAAAATGGTCTTCAATTTCTCCGATTTCAATCCGATTTCCACGAATTTTGAGCTGCGAATCCTTGCGGCTTACGTATTCAATCGTACCGTCTGGCAGCAGCTTGGCGATATCACCCGAGCGGTACATTTTTTCACCCGGAACAAAAGGATTGTCCACGAACGATTGCGCTGTACGTTCTGGCTGATGGAGATAACCATGGGCCAATGCAGGAGTAGCAATACATACTTCACCCGGAATATTGACTGGGCAGAGCTTGTTATCATCGTTAACGATATACACTTTGTAATTGTAAATCGGCTTGCCGATCGGGATATTGACGACATGCTCAGGCACGGCACCACGGACCCGATGGGTCGTTGTCGCTACGGTGCATTCGGTCGGTCCGTATACGTTTACGATGTCGGTATCTGTACCGAACTTGCTTTGGAACGCTCGAACTTGGGAGCCGTACAGCGCTTCGCCTGCTACAGTAACAATCCGTACCTTAGCGAGTTTGCGATAGCCTTCGTCTGACAAGTACGTAGATAGCTGATTAAAGAATACAGTTGGCAAAATGGTAATAATCGTCGTGCCTGTACGTGCAATGGCTTCAGCGAATTCTTCAACAGATACACGCTCTTCAGAAGACAGCAAGTACAATTTTGCACCGTAAAACAAGGCTCCAATGGTATCCCAAACGGATGCATCAAAGCTGTAGGTTGCAAATTGGGTCAATACATCCTGAGGTGTAATGTCGCAATCGCGTTGCACGACAGCTCCTAGGTTAACAACACCGCGGTGAGCGATCAGGGCACCTTTCGGTTTGCCTGTAGAGCCGGATGTATAGATGACATAAGCTAGATCATCCGGACTTACACGAACGTTCGGATTGCTTGCAGCATAGCCTGCCAGCGGCCCGTTAATAGCTAAAATTTCTTTTACCGTTTCAATAGAACCGCACAGTTCAGTCGCTTGTTCCATAAGTGCGGAAGTTGTTAATACAAAAGGAGAACGCGTGTCTTCGACAATGTAGCTACTCCGGTCAGCGGGGTGGGCGGGATCAACAGGTACATATACGCCTCCGGCTTTTAGGATACCAAGCAGTGAAATAACGGTCTCTAAGCTCCGTTCCATGAAGATGGTCACGAATTCACCTTTGGTAAGACCTTTGGATAACAAGACACGTGCGACTTGGTTAGCGCGTTCGTTCAACTCACGGTACGTGTACTCTCCAGTGTGGGAAGCAATAGCCGAACGATCAGGGTATTGTGAAGCCGCCTCCTCAAACATTCCATGAATAGTTTGATGCTCAGGATATTTCACGACTGTATTATTTAAAGCTTCGTGAGCAGCTCGATCTGCATCCGATAATATATCAATTGAATTCACAGGTGCATGGCTGTTGGTTAGCGCGCCACGCAAAAGGGTTTCAAAGTATTCTGCGTATCGGACAACCGTTGTTTCCAGCAAGAGTGATTGATCATATCGTATCTGTATTTGATAAGCGCCATTGTGTTCACTGACAGCCCAATCCATAATACGGGATTCTACACCGCTGTCCGTAGGCAGATTTGTCGAAAATGAAGTATCGGCTTGTGGTTCCGCAAGGTATGCACTTGGCTCACGGAGCATCTCCTGAAATAAGTCTGCTAGTTCATGAAAAGTCGTTTCCTTTTCGACTGTCAGCGAAGCTGTAAGCAGACCAGTTTGTGGCACGAAAGTAGAAAAAGAAACTTCTTCTTCTGCGGAAAGGCGATATACCCATGCAGTATATGCTGATAAGAGCAACGCTTGTTTGTCTCCCGCAGTTTTTTGCTGATTTAATTGTTCCGAGATGGACGCTTCTAACTCTACTTGATAAGTAGAGGATGTATGCTTGCGTTGTATACGTGCATAATCCAAGGGAACTAGGAATGGGGAAGGGGTTGTCTGTGTACTGTTTTGTAGTAATGAAGCCATTACGCTAACCTCCTGAATGTATGATGTCTTAATATAAATGGTAAACTCAGTAAATGCCTCGCTCCCTTCAAATGCATGAACAGGAGGGAGGCATTACCGAATGAATGATTAACTATGAAATTAACTTTAAGTCGATAAATGGCTATTATGATTTGCTACGGTTGGTGTCTGCAATTTTGAAATAAGATGTAATTTCTTGAAGCTCTTCAGACATGGATGTCAATTTATGGGATGAATCAATAATCGAATCCAAAGAAGCTTTTTGTTCCTCCACCGTTTGCACAATGTGAACACTGTTATTGGCTGTTTTGGTTACAGTGGAAGAAAGATCGTCTGCTGTCGCTGTCATTTCCTGTGTACCCGCAGATATTTGCTCAGTAGCGCTGGATACTTCTTGGATTTGCCATGCTACATTTTTAGTTGCTTGAAGAATATCATTGAACAGCACGCCTGCTTGTCCAGCAACGACGATTCCGTTTTGAACTTCAACGTTTCCTTGCTCCATCGATTTCACAGCTTGTCCGATTTCATTTTGAATTTCTTCAATCAGTGATGTAATCTGTTTGGTTGCCTCCGCAGATTGTTCTGCCAGCTTACGTACTTCACTGGCAACGACGGCAAAGCCTTTACCTTCTTCACCAACGCGCGCAGCTTCAATAGAAGCGTTCAGAGCGAGCAGGTTGGTTTGACTGGAGATGCCTGAAATGGTACTGATGATATTGCCAATTTCCTGCGAACGACTGTCCAGCAACTTGATGATACGGGAAGTATTGGTTACTGTATCGGTAATCAAGTGCATTTGGGATGATACCTTACTTACAATCTCGTTGCCTTCGTTAGAGCGTTTCTCTACCGAATTGGCTTCTTCCGCAACATTGGAAGAACTCGTGGCAATATTTTGAATGACCGAAGCCATTTCAGCCATGGCACGTGCACTATCGCCTGTTGCTTTTTCCTGCGAACGGATATTCTCCGTGATTTCACTGATGTTTTGATTGATGATGTTGGAATTGATTCCGTTTTGTTCGCAGATTGCGAGTAATTCTTTGGCGGATTCATTGACTTCATCAGTTGTCTGCTTCACTTTAGTCATAATGCTGTTAATATGACTTACCATATCGTTGAAATTCTGATTTACGAGTCCCAAATCATCATGACCTGCATGAATTTGAACATCCAGATTTCCTCTGCTTACTTCGCTGATACCGTACATCAATTGCTTAATCGGGGACAGCGTACGTTTCACAACCCAATATTGAAGCGCCAGGCAGATCAGTAGGAAAATCACTAAAATGGTAGCGCCGCTAATGAGCAGCTTGGTCAATCCTGCAGGTACGGCACCGGCATCTGCATCGACTGCAAAATATGCAAAGATTTTGCCGCTTGGATCTTTAATCGGAGTCATCAAAGTCGTCCATGTACCAAAAGTATCATCGTAGAAGCTGGTGAATGTTGGTTTGCCACTGTCCAGCATACCGGTTACGCCTACTGCCACGACATTGGGTTGCTCATACATAGAGCCAACGAGCATCTTATCTTTTTCAAATGCTTCTCTGAGATCCGTTGGCATCGCCACAATAGATGTCAGATTGCCATTTTCGAGCTCCGTCCCGAAAATATAGGCATGAGAGATATTTGGATTCGTCGCCATGATGTTATCTAGGTACGCGCGGAGTTTGGTTTGAATGGGTCCATCATAATTTTTCTCTTGAACCGCTTGGGTTACTTCATCGGAATTAATGCCCTGGGCCCACTTCAATGTGATTTTTTCCACTTGCCCATGCAATTGGTCTATCAAAATCGTACGTTGGATCAAATAGCTGGACACAATAAGAACTAGCCCAATCAATACGATGTTGAAGAAGGATAATAATAGGTTTTTGGTGAAGAATGATAAGCTACTCCACTTTTTCAAAATGTTCCACTCCCTGGTTGTATTTTTTGTATATGGTGTTGAACCGCTTATCGAATGAGATAATCAAGTCCCCCTTACAAACAAAATAATCGAGATCATAGACCCTTGAATTTTATGTAATAGGTCTTAAGTCCTTTTACAGACAAGTATGATATCCCTATATATATGTCGTACGAAAAGCCCTTGAAATGAATACCTTACACAATAAAAAATTAATTTTAATAGGTAAACGCTGTCTGTGTTTCAGTATATTCCAATTTATACTTCAACTTGAGATTTGAATTCATTACAGTCCATAAGCAACTATTCAACAGAAACCATCATACTTTATAATAGAGTCAAATGCACTTATCAATTTGGGACATTTTTCATATTTAACGTTGTAAATGCTTGATTTATCGCGGTTTTTGTGAATTGTTTGCAAATGAGTCTTTATATCCATGCAAAGAGAAGAGGGATAAGAAGAATGTCCAAGCTTACGATTTTAAAGGTTGAGAGTAATCACGAGGATCTGCATAAGTTGATTCAAAGGCTGGATGAGGACTTGCTGGAAAGGTATCCTGCCGATGAAATTTACTTGGTTGATTTTTCCAATCCGAAAGTTAAAGAAATGTTTTTCGCTGTTGTGTATGTGGACGAAAAACCGGTGGCTTGTGGAGGGCTTAGGCCTATAGATGCGGAAGAAATGGAACTTAAAAGATTTTATGTCGATTCCTCTTATCGCAGACAAGGGATTGCGGTGAGCCTATTATCTTTTTTGGAAGAGGAAGCCAGCAAACGGGGAGTTGTAAGAATTAAACTGGAGACCGGAGCGGCTCAACCTGAAGCGATTGCTCTCTATACCAAGCGGGGATACGAACCTGTTGAACGATTTGGGGAGTATGAACACGATGAAAACAGCCTTTGTTATGGTAAAAAGCTGTCTCTATTAATATAAAGCGTTCTCTTATAAAATGGATGATGATCAATACTAGCCTATATAGCGGGAGAGATGATAATGAATTTAAAGCAAAAAGCGGCCGAAAAAGCAGTTGAGGCGATTCTGGACGGTATGAAAGTAGGACTTGGTACAGGCTCGACAGCCTTTTGGGCTATTCAAAAAATCGGTGAGCGTGTAGCGCAAGGATTACATATACAGGCTGTAGCTACATCCCAAGCCTCGGAGGATCAGGCCAGGGAGCTGGGAATTCCCATCATTCCGTTTGATCAGATTGGAAGGCTTGACGTTACCATCGACGGTGCAGATGAGGTGAATGAGCAGCTGGTGCTGGTGAAAGGTGGAGGCGGAGCCCTACTGAGAGAGAAAATTGTGGAAAGCAATAGCGACCGATTAATTATTATTGTCGATGAGTCCAAGGATGTGAAGGTGCTGGGTGCATTTCCTTTACCTGTTGAGGTCGTACCCTTTGCCAGTGAATGGACGTTGGAGGCCTTGCGGCAGACGGGCTGTAAAGCAGAGTGGCGTATGAAAGACGGCGAGCGCTACCTTACGGATAACGGTAATTATATTGCCGATTGTCGCTATGGTACGATTGAGAACCCGCAGGAGTTGGAAATCCGCTTGAACCAAATTCCGGGAGTAGTCGATAACGGACTGTTCATTAATATGGCGGACCAGGTGATTATCGCACGGGCCAATGGACAGATCGACGTCCGTAACAAGTAATGTCTAGGACCCGTCTGCTTCATCATGTGGCATTGGTGTTATTGATTTTATATACAGGACTTCTATTATATTGGATGTTTCTCGGTTTTGGTCGTACATTACGGCCAGGACCCCCGTATTCGTATAATATTGTGCCGTTTGATACGATCAGGCAATACTGGCGGGCAATGGAGTCGTTTCCTTTTCGGGTATGGGGTATTAATTTGCTCGGTAATATTGGCGTATTCATTCCCTTCGGTATCCTTGTGCCTATCATTTGGGTGTCCATGCGAAGTATAGGCAGTCTGTTGTTAACGATAGTGATCGCACTGGTCATTCTTGAGGTGTCCCAAATGCTGCTGGGCGCAGGTACAATGGATGTGGATGACATCATACTGAATGTTCTGGGAGTATTATGCGGCCGTATTGCCTACGTATTTTTACGTAAGAAGTTAGGGATTGCAATATAATCGTCCTGCTCTCTGGATCAGTGTGTTAAGACTGGCTGAGAGCGGGCTTTTTTTACATAATGAACTGTAATCTTCACATAATAGACGACAATTCCTCCATTTTTAGGCCGTAGGAGTAGGGGGAGGAACGCTTAAACTTGACAAAAGCGCACAATTAAGATATCTTTGAATAAAGATATGAGTAACGGAGGCTGTTAATATGTCTGTAAAACCAGATGATCAGGACCTAGCACTTAACTTGTTCGTTGTTCTGGCTCGTGCTTATAATTCGGTCACGTCTCGTACGAATCGGGACATTCATAGTCATGGATTAAATACAACAGAATTTGGTGTGCTTGATCTGCTGTATTATCGGGGGCCACAGCCTTTACAGAAAATTGGAGAAAAGGTACTAATCTCTAGTGGGAATATTACGTACGTGGTCGATAAACTTCAGAAGAAAAACTTGCTTACCCGTCGTGCTTCGCAAGATGATCGGCGTGTGATTTATGCAGAATTGACTGATGAGGGACGTCACTTCTTTGAGCAAATATTCCCGCAGCATCATCGTGTCATTATGGAGACCGTGGATGGCTTATCTGTGGAAGAGAAGGAGCAGGCTATTCATCTGTTAAAAAAGCTTGGACTAACGGCTGAGGGGCAGAAGAGTAACGGATCATAAATGGTGCATGTACAGGTTAAATCTGCTTTAGATAAAATACCGACTTTTCGGTATTTTATTTTTTTGCCGTATTATGGGGGAGTAGGGTTAATGTAGGGACGCAAATCAGGTATAATTGTCTAATAGTCACGTCCGGAACAAATCCCCAGTACCTGTTCCAAATACAAAACCTTGTCGGGGAAGGAGCTGTACATGAGTATACAGCAATATACCGCAGGTGAATCGCTATTGATGCAAGCAGGAGCTTTGGCTGAATTAGTTACCTATAAGCAATACGAATTACAGCCCGATCTTTTGCAGCGTTTTGGGGATAACGGTAAAATAAAGACAAAACAAGATTCCATATATAGTTTGAACTATTTGGCTGAAAGTGTAATCATGAACAGCCCTATTTTATTTACACAGTATGTTTCCTGGTTAAAAAAGCTTCTGGAGGGTTTCGGCATAACCCAAGAAGATTTGAGCATTAATTTCAGATTAATTCAGGAGACGTTGGTAAAGCACTTCGACCATACGGATAAAACCATGGTGCTGGAGCATCTGGATTTGGGGATACAGCAAATTGGAAAGAAAGAGGAGTATGCCTCTTTTATTACAGGTGATAATCCCTATGCTACTGACGTGGCTCAGTATTTGGAGTATTTACTCTCAGGTAATCGCAGACAGGCTTTGGATTGGATCGTTCGCTTGCTGGATGAGGGTATCTCTATTCAACATACTTATAAATATATTTTTCAAATTTCGCAATATGAAATAGGCCGTCTATGGCATGAAGGCAAAATCACCGTCGGTCAAGAGCATTTTTGCACTGCCGTGACTCAATTTATTATTTCCAGCCTGTACCCTAGATGGATGGGGAGTGGAAGTGAGGAACGCTGCCTAGTGGCGGCGTGTGTAGGCAGCGAGCAGCATGAAATTGGAGTGCGCATGCTGGCTGATATATTTGAAATGGATGGTTGGGATACGTATTATTTAGGCGCCAATGTACCTAACCGGAGTCTGCTTCAGGCCATTGTGAGTTACAAGGCGGATGTAGTAGCTATCTCAGCTACCATGGCTTACCATGTACATCTAGTGAAAGAGTTGATTGCTCTCATTCGGCAAGACCCAACGACTAGCCATGTGAAAATTATGGTCGGAGGCTTGCCTTTTAATCTCGATTCCCTCTTGTGGCAAGAAGTAGGGGCGGACGGATACGCACCAGGTGCGGAAGAAGCGCTGGAGGTTGCGGGTGACTTACTTTCGCTCAGGAAATAAGGTTGGTTTTGTGAACCTGTAAGTCATTTTGTAAAGGGGGCCTTTTAATATGAAGGAACCGACAGCAGAAATGGCTGTTCTGCGGAAAACGGTCGAACAATTAACGGATGAGATAGTGAAAAGCAAGGCTGAGGAAGAAAAGCTGCTGAATGAATTTTCAGCGATGAACAACGAGCTGGTTAATCTGCAGCGTCAGCTTGCCAAAAGCAATGCGGAATTATCACGGACGAAGGAAGAAGCGGTACGGGCTAATGACCTAAAGAGCACTTTTCTGGCTGTGGTTAGTCATGAATTCAGAACGCCAATGAACGGAATACTTGGAATGATCGAAATGTTAGGTTCATCCAAACTTTCCCCGGATCAACGGCAGGCCATCGGTGTGATACGTGAGTCAGCCTCCCTGTTATTGAACATGATTAATAATCTGCTTGATATATCCAAAGTGGAAGCAGGACAGATGGAACTGGAGATCGGAAACGTCAGAGTTCAGGCGATTATGAGCCATGTTGCTCAGTTGTTGGAGCCGCAAATCTATCAGATGGGTAACCGGTTGAGTATAGAGACCGATACCGGTGTGGCAGAGCATCTGGAGGGAGATTCGGCAAGGATCATGCAGATCTTGCTCAATCTGTTGAACAATGCGAATAAATTTACGAGTGAAGGATTGCTCATCATTCGAACAAAATTAGTGGAGGAAACAAAAGACTCCCAACGTGTTCGGTTTGAGGTGCAGGATTCGGGTATTGGGATTTCACCGGAGGATCAGAATAAGCTGTTTCAGCCTTATGTACAAGCCGGTGAAGGCAGCGCCTCCCAATATGGAGGAACGGGTCTAGGGCTATGGATATGCAGTTCATTTGTGGAACTCATGCAGGGAGAAATTGGGGTCGTCAGTACAGAAGGCCAAGGCTCCACGTTCTGGTTTGAAATTCCCCTCATGAAAGGATTGGAGCAGGCAGGCGAAATGGAGAAGCGTGAAAATGGTGATTTAAAGGTATTTAGCGAGTTGCTGCGTGAGCATAGTCATTCTCTAACTATTTTGGTGGCTGAGGATAATCGGGTAAATCGTCAGGTGGTGCAATTACAGCTTAACCATTTGGGATTCCAGCATATTGATTTTGCTGAGGATGGACAAGCTGCTGTAAAAGCGGCCTCCGAACGATCCTACGCTTGTATTCTAATGGATCATTACATGCCTCTGCTAAATGGTCATGATGCGGCAAAAGCGATCCGCCAGCGGGAAGCAGAAAACCAGCAACCACCTGTACCGATCATTTCTTTGACCGGGAATGTGTCTGAGGAGGATCAGGCACGGGGCCGGGAGGTTGGAGTGAACGATTACTTGATAAAGCCAGTAACGATTGAAAAGCTCTCTGAAAAGCTTGTCAAATGGCTTCCAAAGCCGGAAACCGAGCCGATTTTGGATAAGGAAGTTATACGTGAAATTATGCTGCTGGACGAGGATGGCAGCACGGCACTACTGGAGTCATTGGTCGAAATGTATACAAGTGATACACCTGCTAAAATCAATAAGTTAAGAGAACTGGCTGCTGTGGGCGAAGTCACAAAAGTAGTAGAGGCTGCTCATGAGTTGAAATCAGGCAGCGTGAGTCTGGGTGTCGGGCGTTTGTCCTCGTTGCTGTCGGATATTGAACAGCTTGCACGGGAGAACCGACTCGAGAATGCGAAAGCGAAGTTGTCTGCGCTCCAATCTGTCTATCAAGCAACGTGTTTAGAACTGGAACGCTATATTCACCAGTGCTAGACCGTTTTCCCCCCCCTTATTAGACTTGCACGCGGAAGGAGAACGTAAGAGGCATATATGAAAGAACAGTTGCGTTCCATTCACCCGCTGGCCTGGACGATTATTGTCGGTACTATTTTCGGGCGGATGGCGACATCCATGAGTATCCCGTTTTTGTCAATTTACCTTACCACCCGTTTAGGAGTGTCCCCCTTTCATACGGGGGTGATCGTGTCGGTAAGCTCGTTGGTCGGCATTTTTGCCAGCTTTTACGGTGGATATATTTCAGATCGAATCGGACGGCGTAAGGTGATGTTGGTGTCCATTGCGAGCTGGGCGCTTGTATTCGTTGCTTTTGCGTTGGCGGAAGCGGCCTGGGCCTTTTTTGTCATTAATGCTCTAAATGGACTGTGCAGGTCCTTGTTCGAGCCAACCTCGCGGGCGCTGTTATCAGATGTAACCCCCAAGGAGAAAAGACTGCTTATCTATAATATGAGATATGCGGCCATTAATGTTGGGGTAGTGGCAGGGCCGTTGCTTGGTTTGATGTTAGGATCTGCATCCAATGGTACGCCGTTCATGGTAGCTGCTGGTGTGTACGCACTATACGGAGTACTGTTGTTGATCCAATTTGCCCGTTATGCATCGGATCTGCATATAGGTACAACGGCGAGAGAGGCTCCACTGCGAATGGCTGAGGCATTCCGTACAGCCAGCCGTGATCCGGTGTTTATGCCGATTTTGCTGGGAACGGTATTTTGTGTGATGGGCTATGCGCATTCCAATTCCACAATGCCTCAATTCTTGTCCTTATCCTTCGCGGAAGGAACTCGATGGTTTACATATATGCTGACGGTCAACGCGGTTTGTGTATTGGCATTTCAATATCCGCTGGTGCGGCTGGCAAGCCGATTTTCCCCGGTGAATTCTCTGATTGCAGGGAATATATGTATTGCGGTCAGCCTGTTGCTGTGCGGTATGCTAAACTCAGGCTGGATGTTTATACTGGATATGGTGCTATTTACGGTTGGTGAAGTGTTATTGTTCACGATGCTGGACGTATTGATTGACCAAATTGCAGATGCTCAATATAAAGGGACCTACTTCGGTACAATCGGATTTAATAATTTGGGAAGCGTGCTGGCTCCTTTATTTGGTGGCTGGTTGCTGGATATCTATGGTCAAACGGCGCCGCTTGTTGTTTTTGTTCCGGTTGCCCTGTCGGTTGTGATTGGTATTCCGTTCCTTCTGGTCGCACGCCGCCGCCTGGTGCAGCGTACAGCACGGATCGCGGCTCAAGGAGGAGAATCGGTGCAGCAACTGTCATCATAAAAAGGGAGTTGAGTGCAGGATGAAGGCGGAAGAAGATGTGCTACGAGTCATACAATATATGAATGATCCGCAGGTACTGGAAGACTTGCGCTATGTGCGAGAGCTGAAGTTGCCGCAAGGATGTATTGCCGCAGGCTATGTACGTAACCGCGTTTGGGATAAGCTCCATGGCTATACAACGGCTACACCTTTAAACGATATAGATGTTATCTATTTTGACCCGAAAAACACGCTAGAGGAACGAGATGAGTATCTAGAGTTGTCCTTGAACCGTAAGCAGGCCGGACGTAACTGGTCTGTCAAAAATCAGGCTCGGATGCATTTTCGCAACGGGGAGGCTCCTTATTCCTCGGTAGAGGATGCGATGAGCCGCTGGCCAGAGACGGCAACGGCGGTGGCGGTTAGATTGAATGACAAGGATCAAATAGAGGTTATTTGTCCGCATGGATTGGAAGATCTGCTGGATATGCGGGTACGGCAAAGCCCTTTGTTTCGTCACACAACGGCTTTTCGGCAGCGTGTATTTGAGAAGCAATGGCTTGATAACTGGCCGTTGCTTATTATGGAGAATTAGAGTGAAATCCTAATTTTAGGATATTAAGGAGAGACGACAAACAATGTTTAAAAATATAAAAATAGATTCAGATCGTGAGGAAGTTCTGGAGCTGTTAACCTACGCCGTGCTGGATCATCCTGAACGCGGAGAAACAGCTTTACGTACCTATCAAGGCTCGGATGACTGGAAGCTGTTCGGTGTAGAAGATGAAGGACTTATTGTAGGTATTGTCGGCTTTGAGGACCAGGAGGATGGAACAACTGTAATTCGCCATCTGGCCGTGTTGCCTGAAAACCGTCATAGAGGATATGCCAGAGGTATGCTACTTACGCTCATTCAGGAGCGTAATCCAAAACGGCTTACTGTGGACACGGATGCGGAGGGGGCAGATTTTTTCCGCAAAGTGGGCTTTGCCGTGTATGGATCAGAGGATTTGCCGGATGGTGGGCAATTCCATTGTGTATATGAAATAGACGAAGAATAAGCGAATCTCCGGGTCCCGCGTCCCTCTTTCTACATAAGATATGTTATGCAGAAAGAGGGAGGTGGGTTTCATTGGCGTACCACTACACAGCGATTGGAGATTCTTTAACAACAGGTGCAGGGACGTTGCTGAGCGGCGGATTTGTACCTATCTATCGGCGAATGGCAGAAAGACATCTGCGTACGCCAGTCAGTTACGAGAATCTGGGAATTAACGGGCTGACATCGCAGGAGTTGCTGTCCATGGTCCGCAACAATCCACTTTTTCGGTCGGCGATCAGCCGGGCTGAACTTATAACGGTAACGATCGGCGGGAATGATCTGCGCCCATACATCAGCGCCCTTGCTGGAGGGTCCGGCTTGTCGGGTTCTTCCATTCCACAAGCGTTGAATCACACAAAAGAACATGTACGCCAAATTGTACATGCCCTGTATCAGATAAAGTCCGGTCAGCGTGAGCCATTTATCATTCGAATGGTGGGATTATATAATCCTTTTCCAGAAGTAAGGGAGGCGGGAGTATATGTGCGTCAGTACAACTCGTTTCTCTATACATTAGGCGGACCGAATTACCGGGTGGCGAATATTTATCCCGCATTTGAGGGCTATGAACGGGCACTACTTTCGTTAGACCGGGTGCATCCGAACAGTCGTGGTTATCGCGTGATTGCGGAAGAGTTGAATCGGCTTGGTTATGCGCCATTAAGGCGAGCGTGAGAGGATGCTTTGGATCAGACAAAGTATATTAAAGAAAGAGGTTCATGATGACAGTAGAAACTGACCATTATGAACCTCTTTGTTTGCGTTAGTAGGCGCTGTTTAGCCGATTGATTTACGAAATAAGCTACGCGCAGCCCACTTGCGCTCACTTCGTTTGCGGTATTTGGGTAGAGAGCGATAGACGGCAATGGACTGGTTAAAGGCTATAGTGGCTTCATCCTTGCGTCCCAGCATACGGTACATCAAGCCTGTCAGATAATAACCCTCGCTGGAAGAAGACTGAATCTCCTGAAATTGCTGCAGATAATGAAGCGACTTATTGACGTCACGTTCCTTGAAAGCAGCGGCTAAATGCAAATAAGGCTCACCGTACTGTACCCGCGGGTTAATATCCAGTGCTTTTAGTAAATGTTGTTCTCCATCCTCCAGATGGTTTGTATGTACTTCAGCCGTTCCCCGTGCGTTCCAATAGTCTGCTGAGTCTTCATAACGGGATTGAATTTCCAATAAGAGCTCCAAAGCCTGCGGATATTTCTTGCTTTCGATCCAGATACGAGCCAAATCGAACCTAGCAGCCACATCGTTGGTGTTTAGCGCAATCTGTTGGCGCAATCGAGCGGCATTGCGTCTTCTTTTCCATGGTTTGCTGATGCTGGGCAATACACCGACAAAGCTACGATCCAATATATAGATCACGATTAAGAGTACGAGCAGTGCCAGAAACGGGTTGCCGAGCAAACTCCATAGTAGAGAGAAAATTAAAAATTTCCCAATCATTTTTCTCCAATCCTCCTGTGCATGTAACAATCCATACTTTCCACATTATAGCATAAAGCCGCTTTAAGGGGCATTAGCCTGATGAGATTTCGAAGGATGGTAGAGGGGGTGAGAAGAAAAACACTTATTTGTGATGCTCGGTGTATAGTTTTACGAGAAAAGGAACCTTTTTTTATTCCCGCCAAAAGGTTGAACAGTCTGCCTTATCCAAAATATTAAACTCGATCATTTTCTCAAGTAATGAGAAATCAACTGGACTATCCCACTGGATACGTACCAACTGCTTGGTGTGATCATAGCCAGCCTGCACAATTAACTCAGAAAAATGATTAATCCCTGCCTTTTCAGGGGCAACGGCCAAATGATGTTTGGCTACGCTAAAGCCAATAATAAATGTGCTGTGATCCGTAAACATAGGCTGATTCCACGCAATTTTTGGCATTAAATTTGGAAATTTCTTGGTTACCCAAGCCAATACTTCTTGCGTTCGAGCCCGATGTTGGGGGTTATCAATATGCGCTAAATATTCTGCAAAAGCTTCCATGTTGTTCCCTCCTTAATTAAAAATTGTATCGTTCAGAGAAGTTCCTCGAACCTATTTGTCGTTAAAACTCCTCATAGAATGGCTCAGACACGTTCTTAACAACACCTATTTCCAACGATATATATTTTCAAACTAGATAGTCAAAATGGTTTACTATCAATTTATCGCAGCAACATGCTTCCCAAGATGTAAACAATACCTTTTATGTCCTGTTATATTCCTCAGAAAGAATAGAGTACAAATATGAATCGTGAAATTCGCCTTTGTAGTACCAGTGTTCTCGCATTATACCTTCACGTTGCATTCCGATCTGTTGCATAATCTTCTCAGAAGCCTTATTTTCTGGACGACATGTTGCATAAATACGATGGACATCAAGTGTGCTAAATCCAAAGCCTAGCAGGGCTCGTGCCGCTTCTGTTGCATAACCCTTTCCTTGATAATCTGGGTTTAGAATATAGCCCATTTCTGCATTAGTATCTTTGACATGAATACCAACACCGCCGATCAGGATTCCAGTGTTTTTCAGACATATGGCTAGTTCGTAGTCTTGTCGTGGCTTTTCCTGCTGTGAGGCTAGAACTTGTTCTATATATGCCTTTGTATCTTCTTCTGTATTGGGTCCCCATGCTGTGTGCCTAGTAACTTCAGGCAATGACGTGTAGGTATGTATACTTCCCCAATCGGATGTACAAATATCACGAATGATGAGCCGTTTTGTCTCAAATTGCATAACGATTCCTCCTGTCTATAATTAGCATACATATTCGTGTTTTCTGCACATTCTATTAATCCTATTTAAGCAGATCTGATGGGGAAGATCCAAGATTTTGAGAGAAAGTGCTAGAGAAGAGGATCGAATTACGTGTTGAACAATGGGAACGAATCAATACCTTTTGCCACCTGAACGCAAACCGCAAGGGAGGCGTCCGGCAAAAATGCAAACAGAAAATATTGAATGTGGTACTGGAATAGCCCGCTATTATTAGCCATCCAGTTTGTCTTAAAACAGCCTGCGGGCTGTTACGAAACGATTCTGCCATTTACCATCAAGCGTGTCAAAATGAACGCCACGTTCTTTGGAGAATGTATGCAACAATTTGTTGTTCCCTGCATAGATCGCCACATGGCCGATCTCCAGGTCGCGTGCGCTGAAGAACAGCAGGTCGCCTTTACGTAGCTCGTTTAGCCCGACCTTCTGGCCTTCTTTAGCCTGATCGTAAGAGACACGGGGGAGGTCGATGGAGAGCGTATGTCGGAACACTTCCCCCACAAAAGAAGAACAATCAAAGGTCGATGTCTGGCCGCTTGCTGCGCCGAATTCATAAGGAGTACCAAGGAATTTCTCTCCGTAGGCGATGAGTTCATCTCCCTGCCGTTCCACCAGGGATGAGCTGGTATAATCGCTGTATTTGGGTTTAGCCGATATGTATCCGGTCAGGTTGTCTTTAGTGCGCACTTCCAACCAGAGGGCATTGATCTCACGGATGACATGAACCTTTTCGTTGGCTGGAATAAGCCGCAGGGAAGGGGAAGCTCCCGACGAATCCGGTTTGCTGCGCAGGTTGACTCCCGAAAGAACCGTTGTAAAAAAATCGTTACTGGAGACAATCCGAATCGCTCGGGTCAGGGCATCCCACTTCACTGTGCTCCCAAGTGCCTCGCTCACAAAACGTAGTGGAATCATTGTGTTGCCCTCAACAATTTGTCCAGGAACATTCAGGGACAGCGTTTTGCCGTTTAAGGTGGCAGCAAGTTCCCCCATACGGTAGGTCAGCACCGCTTCATTTTTGGTAGCTGTTACGGTTTTGCTGGATGCGTTCCAGGAAAGCTCGGCTCCTTGTGCCTCAAACAACTGGCGCATCGGGACGAGCGCTGTTCCTTCTAGCAGCAGCGGCTGGGCAGCAAGCTGAAGTGGGCGGTCATCTACATAAACGGTCGTCACCGGAGTCAGCGGTACCGACTTCGCATACGACGGGTTTGCTTGGAGCAGTGATACTGCTAGCAGAGCTAGCAATGCTTTCTTGTTGATTGTCATGCTGTCATCACCTCATTGTGAATATGTTCATCTAAGTTGTACGAGGCTTCCTCCGATTAGTTGTGTACCAAATATTGGACTGATTCGAAAAACGTAAACAAACAAAAATAAAACCAATAAATATCTGTGTTTAATTGTTGACACCAAAATAAAATAAAGATAACATTATACATGTGAAATATTTCACTTTTGAGAAATACCCTTATATTTAGCGAGGCAACAAGAAGTGAATCCTTTAGGAGGCCGATTTTATATGAGCGCACATGTATTTTTTGTACCATCTATCAATCTTATGGGAACAGGCTGTTTGCAAGAAGTTGGGCCGTATATAAAAGAACTGAATTTAAACAAAGCTCTAGTCGTGACGGATAAATTTTTGATGAAGAGTGGTATTGCAGGCAAGGTTACATCTTTGCTGGATGATATTGGATTGAACTATGCGGTATACGATGAAGTAAAACCAAATCCGACCTGTAAAAATGTACATGATGGTGTTCAGTTTCTGCAAGAAAATGAATGTGACTTTTTAATTTCGATTGGCGGAGGATCACCACAGGATACGGCTAAGGGAATCGGCATTATTGCCACCAATAGGGGACATATAACCGAGTATGAGGGCGTTCATAAATCCAAGCATAAATCGCTTCCTATTGTCGCCATTAATACCACAGCAGGAACATCTGCTGAAATCACGATCAATTATGTCATTACGGACGAAGAGCGCAAGGTCAAGATGGTTATGGTTGATAAGAATAGTGTAGCTACGATTTCAGTAAATGATCCTGAACTGATGGTAGATAAACCCGCCGCATTAACGGCAGCTACAGGGCTAGATGCTTTGACCCATGCCATTGAAGCTTTGGTTACGCCAGGTGCTTATCCTGTAACGGATGCAACTGCCTTGGCAGCAGTAGAAATTATTTTTAAACATTTAGCTCGTACAGTGAGAAACGGTCATGATATAGAAGCGCGTGAGCAAATGGTATACGCTATTTTCTTGGGAGGACTTGCATTTAATAATGCCGGATTGGGTTACGTTCATGCGATGGCGCATCAGCTTGGCGGCGTTTACGATTTGCCTCATGGTGTTTGTAATGCCATGCTGCTGCCAATCGTGGAGGAGGAGAATGCCAAGCATGTACCGGAGAAGTTTCGTGCCATCGCTGAAGCCATCGGTTTTGAAGATAAGGGGAAAACGGATAAGGAATGCGCAGACTATGTAATCCAAAGAATCAAAGACCTGTCGAAGGAAGTAGGGATTCCTTCCAAACTTTCTGAACTAGGTGTAAATGAAGTGGATTTGGATCTGCTTGCCGAGAACTCAATGAAGGATGCTTGCGCTCCGGGCAATCCGTTTATACCTAGCAAAGAACAAGTTATCGAGATGTTTAAGAAAATTCTTTAAATAAAAGAGGCAATTATTTTACTAAATACTATAAGGGCTGTCCCAGGAACTGATCGAAGTATACTGGGAACGGCCCTTTTTATTCGCATTTTCTACTAAGAGATTTGTGAGACTAGAGATAAGACAACCCCATTGAAGATTAAAGGCACAGCTCTTTCGGCTAAATCTGTAGGAGACTCTTTTTTTCCTTCCACATTCCAGCGAAAGGTTACACCATAAATGGACCAGCTTAAAATGGTCGCGGCAAGTTCTAACGTTCTTTGGTCTGTATTATTGGCTTCTCTTGTTATGAGTTGAAGTATGAATTGCTGTAATTGATTCTTAATATGTTCTTCCAGGATCGGTGCCACTGAATTATATTTATGAACGCATTGGTTACTTGAGTCGTGATAGTCACATAACGAAAGAATAAGTTTCTGAATGATCTCCTCCGACAAACGTGCCTCAGCATCAATCCTCTTGATAACATACTCCAAAAATGCATCTGACAAAAGGGTTTCAAGCAGTGCATATTTATCTTGAAAATGTGCATAGAACGTGGCGCGGTTAATGGTGGCTTTTTGGGTAATGTCATTGATCGTAATCGTGTAGAAGTCTTTCTTATTTAATTGGTCAACGAATGCGTCGAGAATTAATCTACGTGTTCGAATGACGCGAGGATCGTTTGGGTTGGGTGAAGTTACACCAGGCATCCTAAAGACACTCCTTTCAGGTAAATCAAATGATTCCCCCATTATAAACATGTGTTGTTTTGTCAACAAGTGAATTTAGATATACAACAATTTCATAACCCTTTTGGTTAAGCAACAGAATGAACATTTTGTCGGTTGAATGATAAATTAAACATTGCTAACATTTCACTTGCACCCCGTTTGATGATGCACGAGCCTTATATATAATCCTTTAAAAGAATAAAAGAAAATGAGGAGGTACAATCCTTGAGTAATCAACCGCAAAATGTTCATTCAACAGAAGCTTTATTTCAACCTTATACCATTCATAATCTAACCCTACAGACTCGTATTGTAATGCCGTCAATGGGCCGCGCTTTTTCACCAAATGGTGTGCCAGGACCGGATGTAGCCGCTTATTATCGCCGTCGCGCAGAGAATGATGTAGGTCTTATTATTACTGAAGGCGCAGTGATTGACCATCCGGCTGGAACAAGTGAGCCGAGGATACCTAATTTTTATGGGGAAGCGGCTTTAAACGGTTGGGCTGAAGTGGTCAGACAGGTTCATGAAGCTGGTAGTAAAATTTTCCCACAGCTTTGGCATATGGGGATGGCTCGTCCTTTGGGATCTCAGCCGAATCCCGAAGCGCTATCGATTGGTCCATCGGGGCTGGATCTGGAAGGCAATAAAGTGACCGAGCCGATGACAGAAGAAGAAATTGTCAAGGTCATTCGCGCCTATGTCGATGCAGCTGCGAATGCAAAACGACTGGGTTTTGACGGCGTTGAAATTCACGGAGCGCACGGCTATCTGGTTGATCAATTCTTTTGGGAGAAAACGAACCAACGTACGGATCGCTATGGTGGCGATATCATAAAACGTGCTCAATTCGCCATTGAGCTTGTGGAAGCTATTCGTGCTGAGGTTGGCCCTGACTACCCTATTGCCATGCGCCTATCCCAATGGAAAATGAATGATTACAACGCAAAGCCGTTCGATACACCGGATAAACTGGAGCAATTCCTGAATGTATTAGTAGAAGCGGGCGTGGACATCTTCCATTGCTCGACACGTCGCTTTTGGGTACCTGAATTTGAAGGCTCCGATTTGAGCTTTGCCGGATGGGTGAAGAAGCTGACTGGAAAAACTACGATTACGGTTGGCTCTGTAGGTCTGGATGAGGATTTTGTAAGTTATATCGAAGGGAAAGGGGCAGGACACCAAGATATTAATGAACTTCTGGAACGGCTCGACAACAATGAATTTGATCTGGTAGCTGTTGGGCGTGCGCTTCTGGGCGATCCTGCATGGGCTACGAAAATACGTGAAGGCCGAATTCATGATCTTCAAACCTTTACACCTGAGATACTTCAAACGCTCAACTAAAACATATCATACTTTGAACATCTCTTCATTTCATAAATAAATACTGTAAGCCAAAATACTCAAAGTCAGGTAAGGAACTTGGGTATTTTGGCTTTTTTATGCGTCTGCGATAGTAGTCCACCATGAACCATTATAGATTAAGTCATATTTGCTTTTAGTTCAGACTGGTATCAATACTTGATATATATAGATGTCTATGTAATAATGCTTGTATGTTAAAAAATAATGCAGCTGCACTGATAGGAACCATTAGAGACTCGATCAATAAATTGATTGTGTCTGAGCTCGAATCGAATGGAATTGAAGGGATTGTTCCTACTCATGGCGGAATCCTAATGTTCCTTTATCAAAACGACGGGCTTTCCATTAAGGAATTGACGCAAAAAATTTCTCGTCAGCAACCCACGGTCACTGTCTTGATCGACAAGCTAGTGAAGTTGGGATATGTCGAAAGAAAAAAAGAAAGGGAGGATAGCCGAGTTACCCTGATATTTCTGACCGATAAGGGAAGAGAGATAGAGCCTGTATTTGAGATGATCTCCAATAGATTACAAGAAACCATCTATGATGGTCTCAAAGATGAAGAAAAAGAACAACTGGAATATTTGCTGGAGCATGTCAAAAACAGATTATAAATTTTTTTAAGTAAATGTATAGATATCTATATTAATATTAATATCAAAATAACAATAAAACATCTGGAGGTTATTAAAATGAAACATCTTATTATCTATGCTCACTCAAACGCAGAAAGCTTCAATCACGCGATACTCGAAACGGTTGTAAATACCTTGAAAGAAAAAGGTGATGAAGTCGTTGTACGCGATCTTTATGCCCTTAATTTTCAACCTGTATTAAAACCTGAGGATACTGCCGCTATGAGAGCAGGGCAAACTCCGGCTGATATTAAATTGGAGCAGGAATACATCTCACAAGCGGATACCATTACTTTTATTTCTCCCATTTGGTGGACAGGTCTTCCGGCTATCCTGAAAGGTTACGTTGATCGTGTATTTGCATACGGCTTTGCATATACGGCTGGTGCGGAAGGGATTAATAAGCTGCTTACAGGTAAAAAAGGTTTTATCGTGAATACACATGGTACTCCCAACGCAATCTACGATGAAATCGGTATGACCGCAGGATTGAAGATCACATCCGATACGGGAATTTTTGATTTCGTTGGAATTGAATCCGTCGGTCACTTGCTGCTTGGAAGTATCGGCTACCTTGATGAAGATGGCTATAAAGGGCTGCTAAAGCAAGTCCAAGATACGGTTAAAACGGTGCTGTAAAGTCAGTTCATTTTCTCTTAGAAACGTAAGACAGTCTTTAAATGATGAGGTCAACCCGTATTTAGTGGTTGGCCTTTTCTTGTAAATGTTAATACTTCTCTAATATAGTCCAAACAACAATCTCATTTGGAGCTGCTCAAATCCCCCTTTTCCTTGAAATTCTATGATATAACACATTTCCAGAACCTCATAAAATAAAACACTCCTTGTTGTCTCCTCTGGGTGTCTCACAGTCCACGGTATAAAACCTCCTGTTACTGGACATTCAAGGGGGGATAAAGTATAAAAATTCACAAATATTTCATTGTTATTATCGTGGGCAATTCATTATAGTACATAGTATTAATAGTTAACTGTATGTATTACGTGTGTTACGGAGGTTCACTATGAAAGATTATGAACTAAGGGACGAATTGAGAGAATCCGTTAACCGGATTTATGACATGGAATTATTCAGTAGCCTGACGGAGCTTGTTCAGGGGGAAAACCATGTGCTTCAATATTTAGTTCAGCACCGGGATGATGAAATTAATCCTTCCTTGCTCAGCGATGATCTGCATGTATCCAGATCAAGAATTACGGCAGCGCTTACGGGATTAAGGAAAAAAGGCTATGTGACTATGGAAATGTCTGAGCATGACAGACGACGAATGTGTGTAAGGCTCACAGTAAATGGTGAATCCTTGATCAGACAGAAGCAAGAGAGAATTGAAGGTTATTTTGAAGCGCTTGTAGTAGGTTTGGGTGAGAAGAATGTGAAGGAATTTATACGGTTAATTGAGCTTTCTTTGAGTATTATGAACGCGCGTTCTATTGAAAAATAACATAATGTGAGGGTGTACCGGGTGAGATATAAAATAATAGCAGATAGCTGCTGTGATTTAACGAGAGAGCTTAGAGAAGAGATGCAGATTACTACGATCCCGTTAAATATGACGCTGGGAGATAAATGCTTCGTAGATGATGACACATTGGACTTACCTCAGTTTATGGAAGAAATGAGAGCCTGTACAACCAAAATTGGATCCGCATCACCGTCACCTATGCTATATAAGGAAGCCTTTCAAGGTGCGCATACTTCTTTTGCCATTACATTATCCAGCAACCTGTCCAGTTCGTATTCCAGTGCATTGGTAGGAAAAGATATGGCGGAAGAAGAGGGGGCGGATGTTCATGTATTTGATTCGAAAAGCGCTTCGGCTGGACAGCTCTTGTTAGCTCTAAAACTGCGCAAGTTGATTGACGAGGGATATCATAAAAGCGAAATTATTTCATCCTTGGAGAGCTTTATCAGCAAGATGAAAACCTACTTTGTTTTAGAAAATCTAGATAATTTGGTTAAGAACGGGCGGATGAATAAAATCACTGGAAAGATACTTTCACTCTTGCATATCAGGCCTATTTTAGGCTCGGATGGTGACGGTAATATCGCATTTTTTACTCAAGCACGCGGTCAGAATCAAATTATCGAAAAGCTCGCAGATACTATTGAAAAAAGTGGCCGGGCTACCGAAGGAGAAAGCATTGTCATTACTCACTGCAATAATCCTGGGCTGGCGGAAAAATTAATGAATGCGCTGAGGAAACGCTATCAATTTAAAGATATTCATATTGTGTCCACCAGAGGGATTAGTTCAATGTATGCCAATGACAAAGGGATCATTATGGCCTTTTAAAAATATTCAGGGTTTATCCTCGCTGTATGGATAAACCCTTTTTTAGTACACTGAGGCTTTGCGGGAGTTCAAGCCTATCCCAATTTTCTAATGAGGACAGAAGCGTTTATGCTGGCTTGAGTTCCTCCGGCTTGTGTTTGCAGGGTAACAGCAGTAGTAGAGCTATGGTTTCGCAGAGTAAGGACGTCACCGCATGCCAGAGCAAGGATGGCTTGCCCTGTGTTCTGTTGTGTCCCGGCTCCTGAGCCGTATACAGTTCCCACAGCCAGTGCGCCATTAATAAAGATGGCGAATTGGTTAGGTTCCACACCGGACACCGAAAAGTGAACTTCATATTTTCCAGTATCGGATACAGCAATCTGTGTAGTTCCTGGAACATGAGCAATTCCAGGAGTAAGTATACCGTTCGTATCCCAAATGACATCCCCTTCAATCGGAACAACTTGGGGCTTCACATTGTAAATATAACCAAACTGCGCTAAATCACCTATGGTTCCAGAATCCCCTTCAGGCCCTAAAGCACCATGATTAATATTCACACTTACAAGTTGCTTTTTGACGATAATATCTTTCCCAAACCCTTTCCGTTTTGAGCGGCTCTTTCTCTTTGGGGGCTTCTCCTCAAACTTTTTTTCTAACTTATCAAACCAGGCACGGACAAAAACATTTTTTTTACGGCCTTTTTTTCGTTTTAATTCAGGATGACCCAATACAAACACCTCCATATGGTTTGTTGTATACTACTCCATTCATCTAGAGGAGGCATGGATATCTGTCCTGTGATTCATAGGAAACGATCTATTTTGACTAAAAACAGGCTACTGTACAAGGTACATTCGTCTAGTATGTAAAAAAAGCACCTTTGAATGTGCACTTGGATGACAACCAAGGAACAGACAAAGGCACCAGTAGAGGTATATATCATGATGAGGCGGTTTGAAGCCGCTTTTTGCGCACATATAGGGCGTACAAGATGCCCCCAAGCAGGCACAGGATACATGTGAAGCCTGCCAGCAACCACGCCGATGAGACTGCTCCACCACGATCCATGCTATTTCCGAGCCATAAAGGCAGCAGAGCTCCCCCAACTCCACCTGCGCCTATAAGCAGGCTGGTGGTAGATTCTTCGGTGCCTGGCATCATTTTGCTGGCAAAAACAAGTGCGATGGAAAAAATGCCCGACATGCCCAGCCCCAGCAGTGTGATAAGGACAAAGGCAACGGTAGTTCCCTTGATCAGCGGGAACACGCATAGCAGCACGGTCGCCGCCAGCGAGCTTAGGGCTACAAAGACACCATAGCCGTACCGATCAGCAATACTTCCTGCGAACAACCGTCCGGTAGCCATTGCTAGCCAGAAGCAGGTGACACTGAGTGCTGCCTCCGCTTGAGTGAGGCCCAGCCGTTCGATGAACATGGAGGGCAGGAAATTGGCCAAGCTCATCTCTGTTCCTACATAGATAAAGATAAAGACGATAAATAGTGTAAGTAGCTTCCAATTGCCAATAGGGCTACCCTCAGAGGCTTTCTCCGTGGGTGACTTCAGAGAATTAGTCGAACGCTTAAGGCTGTTATCTCGGTGTTCCTGTGGGTCCAATACAGCGTCCAGCGTGCCGAAGGACCCGCGCAGCCAAGCTATAATGGTCACGGCTGCAAACATGGAAATGATGGGAAAGGCCAATCGCCACCAACCAAGAGCGATAAGTTGGCTGGCGATAGCGGGCATAGCCAAAGCGCCGATCCCAAAAAAGACTTCCAGACGGCTCATCGCCGCGCCCGTTCCTTGAGTAATGCCGCTGATAATAATAGTGCCAATGAGTGTTTCTACCATGCCGAAGCCAAACCCCGCTGCTGCCCCGACGGCATATAGCCAACCCCAAGGCGGCAGCAATGAGTATAGCACTTCAGCCGCGCACAGCAAGAGCAGGGCGAATACCAGACTTCGGCGTTTGCCGAAACTTCGGGCAAGCCACGGTGACAGCAGGACTCCAACCAGAAAACCGGAAAATTGAGCGAAGATTAGACTACCGCCATCCGTATAGTTTCTACCGTAATGCTCTAACAACACAGGCAGTAGGGAGCCTACAACCACGTGTGCCAGGCCGATTAAAAAATAAGACAAGCTGCCGATCCATAGCAGTCGTTTCATGATGAACTCCTTTGATACCTAGATTATACTCATGCAGCAAAGTGAACTGTATGTGTCAAATCTGAGTGATTATGCTAGCTCCAGTACTTGAAAGCCGTAGCCTTCAATAGAAATATCTCCTTCCAGGTATTTACCGCTGATTAGCTCATTCCCTTTCTGATCATCCAGATGATATTGCTGCGTCTGGGCGTTATGATTCAGAATGAACAGATATGATTTTCCATCTTTGGTCCGTACAGTGGTTTCTACACCCGCAGGAGCGCGCAGCAGGGATGGAATCCCTTTTTGCTCACAAATGTAGCCCAACAGGCCATCAAGGAAAGTCTCTTCAGGATCTGAAGCAACGTACCATGCCTCGCCTTGACCGAAACGATTGCGTGTCAGCACTGGCATGCCCTGATAGAAATCATCGCCGTATTCCGCCAGCACCTCGGCACCTTCGCTATGCAACAAGTCGCAGAGCAGGCCACATTGATATTCACCTTGTAATACGCCCACCTTTTCTTTTAATACAATGCGATTGTATGATTCCGGCAGAAGCGCGTCAATTTCCTCCACCCAGATCCCGAGCAAGTTACGCAGTTTACCAGGATATCCTCCGGTTGTGACCAAATCGTTTTCATTTACAATGCCACTGAAAAAGGTCGTTACGAAGGTGCCTCCATGCTCTGTGAATTGTTCCAGCTTCTCGGCGGTACCTGGCTTGACCATGTAGAGTACAGGCGCGATAATGAGATCATATTTCTGGAAATTTGCATCAACGGAAATCAGGTCTATCTGTACGTTACGCCGGAAGAGGGTCGCATAATACTTATGCACCTGATCCACATATTTCAAGGCGACAGAAGGACCGCTTGATTTTTCCAATGCCCACCAATTATCCCAATCAAACAAAATGGCTACTTTGGCATTGACGGTCGCGTCAAGTAGCGTGTTGCCTAATGCGCCAAGCTCACTGCCAAGCTGTGCCACCTCGCGAAATACACGTGTGTTCTCATGCCCGGCATGCTCAATAACAGCCCCGTGGAATTTCTCACATGCGCCGATTGAGCGGCGAAGCTGGAAGAACATGACCGTGTCCGCGCCATGCGCGACTGCCTGATAACTCCATAACCGCATAACGCCGGGCCGTTTAAGCGAATTATACGCCTGCCAGTTCTGCTGGCTCGGTGTTTGCTCCATTAGCATATAGGGTTGCCCATCCTTCAAGCCGCGCATCAGATCGTGTGCCATCGCGGTATAGCTCGGCGGGGTATTAGCCGCAGGATAACTATCCCAAGATACAATATCCATGTGCTTAGCCCATTTAAAATAGTCCAGTTGTTTGAAAAATCCCATCAGATTGGTCGTTATCACGGCATGGGGAATATGCTTTTTAATTGCGTTGTATTCCAGCAGATAGCAATCCAGCATACTGTCTGAATTAAATCGTGCATAATCGAGGGATATACCCTGAAAGGAGGAGTGATTTTCTCCCCAATGCTCGCTCAAATTATTTGGTGGCACGATTTCATCCCAATCATAGAAGGTATGACCCCAGAAGGAAGTATTCCACACCCGGTTTAGCTCTTCCAGTGATCCGTATTTTTGCTTGAGCCACATCCGGAATGCGGCCGCGCAGTTATCACAATAGCAATCTCCGCCGTACTCATTGGACACGTGCCACACGAGGATTGCGGGATGGTTTTTGTATCGTTCTGCAAGTTGGTCAGCCATCTGCTCCGAGTATTTTCGATACGTAGGACTATTCGGACAAGAATTGTGGCGACCACCGAACTTCCGCTTCCGTCCGTCAGCGTCCACCCGGAGAACGTCGGGGTAGCGAGTAGCCATCCAAGCAGGGTGTGCTGCCGTGCTAGTAGCTAGACAAACGAAGATATCGCTTTCATAAAGACTGTCAATCAATTGATCCAGCCATTCAAAATGATATGTGATTTCGTCGGATTGAATTTTGGCCCATGAGAATACGTTGACCGTGGCGATATCAATCCCTGCCTGCCTGAACATCCGTAAATCTTCCTGATGCGTGGCCTTATCCCATTGTTCAGGATTATAATCTCCACCGTAAAATACTTTAGGTAGTTTACTGCTTATCATGCCAATCACCTCTGTATATAAGAATAATTCTATCTTATAATACAAATAACTGCTTTTAAATATAATAAAATGAACGTGTATATAACAATATGGATCTACATGAGAAATACATACCCGCATACGCCGGAGGTGCTTTTTATGATTTTAACTCCCCATCATTTGCGATTTTTCCTGACTACGCGTGAGCACTCTTTACCCCTTTTTATTGAAAGTATCGGATTTAACAGCAGGCAGGAGGATGTGTCCCGTCCAGAGGGCTATCCGTGCTTTCACTGGATTCAGACGGTGTCTGGTGAAGGGATGTTTACATTTAAAGGGGGGACCTTTCGTCTGGGGGAGCAGTCTGGAGTTCTGCTGCTACCTGGGGAATCCCATGCATACAGACGGGCGACCAAGGTATGGCGAACGTTATACATTACATTTGACGGCCCCATCGCCGCTGCTGTACTGACTGCACTGGGGTTAAAGCATACGCGTGGGTATCATTGGGACCCGGATAGCGAGCTGCACAGTTTTGGGGAAACGATGCTTCATTCCATGGTTAGTGAACGTGATTTGTCTGGATTAGATGCTTCGGCCAATATGTATCGTTTTCTGACTCTGCTGCGTAAACATGGACAACATAGCTCGATGCCTTCCCTATCCCATAATGTGGAACGATTAACCCCTGTACTGGCCTTTATGGAGCAAAATTATGCCAGTCCAGATGTGGGCCTAGGTGATATGGCAGTTATGATGAATGTCAGCTCCCGTCATTTAAATACATTATTTAAGCAAGCGTTTGGTGTGACTTCGTATGCTTATCTGATTGTGATTCGGCTGCGGAAGGCCAAGGAAATGATGGCGGAATATCCGCAATTAACAGTAAAGGAGATTTCGGAGCGAGTGGGCTTCCGAGATACCAGTCATTTTGTGGCAACTTTTCGCCGAGCTGAAGGAATTACCCCGGAAAGGTTCAAATTACTGTATACATAAAGGTATTTTATCGAAATGCTCTTTCTTACTCGGGAATGCTCTTTTTAGGGAGCATTCCTTATTGTTTTTTTCAGGAAGAGGGAGTATAAAATAATAGTTCATTTGTTTCATCAATCTGATGTGCAGGTGACATAATAAACATAAGATCCATAATTCTTTTGCAAAACCCTCATCCAAAGAAGGAGTCAACGAAATGCTGAGCAAAGTCAAAAGATTATTAATCGGTCGTCCGCGAAAGTCGACGGCCCTTGAAGATGAGAAGCTGAATAAGCTCAAGGCACTGGCCATTCTGTCCTCAGATGCCTTATCCTCTGTAGCTTATGGAACGGAGCAAATTCTGCTGGTTTTAATTACAGCCGGCTTTGCTGCCCTATGGTATTCCATTCCTATATCCATTGCGGTATTGGGTTTGCTGATCATTCTGATCCTGTCTTATAGACAGACCATTTTTTCCTATCCTGGTGGCGGAGGAGCGTACATTGTTGCACAGGACAATTTGGGAAAGAGTCCGAGTCTGATTGCAGGCGGTTCTTTGCTGGTCGATTATATTCTGACGGTAGCAGTTAGCTCATCAGCAGGTACAGATGCCATTACATCGGCGTTCCCATCGTTACATGATCATCGGATCGCCATTGCTCTAATTATGATCATCTTTTTGACGATTATGAACTTGCGCGGAGTAACAGAATCTGCCTCAGTGCTGGCTGTACCGATTTACTTATTTGTTGTTGCCATATTTGTTTTGATTATTAGCGGTATCATTCATTACGTGGCAGGGGGAGCTCATGCTGCAGCACCGCAATTTGGAGCTACGGTATCCAACGTCAGCCTGTTCCTGTTACTGAAGGCGTTCAGCTCGGGTTGCTCGGCGTTAACTGGGGTAGAAGCTGTCTCGAATGCCATTCCGAACTTCCGCAAGCCAGCTGCCAAAAATGCAGCAACTACACTAATGATGATGGGTTTGATTCTCGGGTGTATGTTTATCGGAATCAGTTTGCTGGCTTATTGGTACGGTGTTCGTCCTAATCCGCATGAAACGGTCATTTCGCAAATTGCGAACGCCACTTTCGGGCGCGGTGTGATGTATTACATCATTCAGGGTGTAACGGCGCTCATCTTGTTTTTGGCGGCGAATACAGCCTATTCGGCCTTTCCATTGCTTGCTTTTATGCTCGCGAAGGACAAATACATGCCGCACATGTTCATGGTTCGTGGAGATCGGCTCGGATACTCTAATGGTATTTTGTTTCTGAGTATCTTCTCGGCATTGCTGGTCATCGTATTTGGCGGCAACACAGAAAATCTGATCCCGCTTTATGCAGTAGGGGTATTTATCCCGTTTACCCTTTCACAGCTTGGTATGATGATTCGCTGGATCAAGCTCAAACCGCCAGGCTGGATTGTCAAACTTGCTATTAATACGGTTGGGATGCTGACCACGCTGTCGATTACGCTCATCTTTATCTTCACCAAGTTTAGCCAGGTGTGGGTAGTCTTTATCTTCCTGCCTTTGGTTCTGTATTTCTTTATGAAGATCAACAGGCATTACAAAAATACGGCTGAACAACTGCGCATTGATATTACCAAGGATAAACCTATGGTGAAAGGCAATACGATTATTATTCCGGTGGCAGGCATTACGCGAGTCGTCATGAATACGATCAGCTATGCCAAAACCTTGTCGGACAATGTGGTTGCCGTATATGTGGGTGTGGATGATGATGCAATTCGCAAAATGGAACAGAAATGGGAAGAGTGGGATGTCGGTATACGTTTGGTCGTACTGAAATCCCGTTATCGCAGCATTATTAATCCGCTTCGCAAGTTCATCGATACAGTAGAGTGGAAAAAAGCAGACGAGGACCATATCACTGTTCTCATTCCACAATTCATCACCAAGCACTGGTGGGAAAATATTCTACACAATCAGACCAGCTTACTGATGAGAGCTTATTTAATTAATTATAAAGACGTGATCGTAACGACCGTACCTTTTCATTTAAACAAATGACAAAATGAACATCTTTTGGCCGCATTTCTTTGCGGTCGGAAGGTGTTTTTTTTGCATAACGAGGATATTTACTTTAGTGATACATTTTGTGTATTATAGATACAAAATGTATCATTTGAGGCTGTTATGGAGGGATACGATGCCCGAAGCTAAGGGGAAAATGGAAGATGACAAGCTGCAATTTGTAGATACGCTAAGGGCGCTGGCTATTATTGGAGTTTTGCTTGTGCATGTCAGCCAGCATGTGGACGGATTAAACGGATGGTTGCAAAAAGGCTTGAGTATAGGAGCCAAAGGTGTCGCTTTATTTTATATGGCCAGCGCTTTTACGCTATTTTTGTCCTTAAGCAGACGTTCGGGTAACAAGAGTGAAAGAATTTCAGCTTACCTGATGCGTCGTTTTTTTCGGATTGCTCCTTTGTATTACGTGATGTTAGGAATCTATTTAGTTGTGAACGGGACAGGTCCACGATTTTGGCTTGGGGATCAGGAGGGAGTCACTGCCGCCAATATCGCAGCTCATGTCCTGTTTCTGAATGGTCTGAATCCGTACTGGATCAACAGCATTATCGGTGTGGAATGGTCCATTGCGGTGGAATGTATGTTTTATCTGTTTATCCCTCTATTATTTAAGCTAATCCGATCCGTCCGCCATGCGACGTGGTTTGTCGTGATGGCGCTTGTGGTAAGCTTGGGGCTAAATACGGTAAGTGTTCAATATCCATGGATTAGTGATCACTCTTTATGGGGGCACTATCTGTATTTATGGTTTCCGAATCAATTGCCTGTCTTTGGGCTAGGTATATTGTTGTTTTTCATTTGGAAAGACGAGCGGCATTGGAAAAGTATAGACCGGGTTAGTGGAGTTTTGCTGCTTGTTTCTGTGCTATTTTCATTTTTAGAAGGCATGACCGATGTTCTCATAGGTGTCGGGTTGCTGCTGGGAGCGTATGCTTTGTATCACTGGCAGCCGATATGGCTGCTTAATCGGGTATGGTCATGGATCGGCCGCCTTAGCTACAGCATGTATTTGACGCATATGCTGGCTCTGGGACTAGTCGTACAGGTTAAAATACCTTTTGCTCCCCTAGTCAGCCTCACACTTATGTTTATCATGACGTTGCTAGTCACCATCGGACTATCTTGGTTTACCTACTCGTGGATTGAACAGCCCGGCATCCGTTGGGGGAAAAAGCTTATATCACGTATGAAGCCTGTGCGCAAGCAGGGAGATTCGGTCAAAGAAAGTGTTGCCTAAGCTACAACTTGAAGCAGCATCCGATAACATTTGGTTGAAGTGCTTGAATAAATTTATGAAATAATTGAAAAGACCTCTTGAAAAGTAGCTCCCAGCCCTTTATATTCGATGTACATCCAAGTTTTTGAATACACCGATGAGGTTTGTTGGAATTGTAAAGGAGATGCACGCATGCTTTTGAAGCCAATCGGCTTTTTGCTTTTCTCCACACTTGAGGGAGTCGCTGTTTTTGCGCTTATTTTGAGTGTTTTTAAAGTTAAAATGACCCCTTATCTATGGCAGGCCATTTTTGTTAACCTGATTATGAATATGCAAAGTTATATGCTTCGAGAGGAGTTTTCCCTTTCGTATTTGGTGCCTGTCGTAAATATGCTGCTTTTTATTTTTTTACTCGCTACGGTCGTGAAGATTCCGATTGTGTGGTCCGGTATTATGACGGTTACAGGTTATTTTGCATATGCCGTTGTTCAGTCGGTATTCTTAAAAGTCATGTTCGGCAATCTTCCGGTTTCTGAGCTGCAGGATGGGTCCTTGAAGGGCTATCAGCTACAAGTGGTAAGCGCGGCAGTAGGACTGCTTATTTCATTGATGTTGTCTCGAAAAGGGATCGGCTTTTCCCCTAATTTCAAGAAGCTTAAGTTCAAAGAGGAATATGGCATTGTCATCACGCTGATTATCCTGTCTCTCATTTCAACTTCTATTGTGCTCTACTATAACGAGGTATGGTTAAGTATGATATTTTTTGCACTGGTTTCGGGATTTTTCATCTATTATGCAATCGGAAAGGAATACCGGGATGATTGAAGCGATGGCTTTCAAACTTGCTAACCAGATCAAACGTACTGTGCCTGATCATCCGGCCTCTGTCGCGGTACTTAAATACGCACTTGCTCTCATTCTGAATGCGTCCCTGATCATTGTGTTGACACTATTCGCCTCATTCTTCACGAGGCGTATGGTAGAGGCTGTTACGATTCTCGTCGCTTTCGCCCTACTGCGCCAAATGTCAGGAGGCATTCATTTGAAAACGGGCATGACATGTGTGTTGGTGACCTCAGCAGCTTTTACTTACATATCCTGCATTGCCTTAAATAGTGGGTGGACAAACCTGTTTACCGGAATAGCTCTCATTTTCGTTTTATGTTTTGCCCCGTCCAGAATTGAAAAGCAGTCGCGCATTCCAGTACGGTTTTATCCCTTCTTGCGGCTGTTATCCTCCTTGCTTGTATGTACTAATTTTGTAATCGGTTCCTCTGTAGTGGCTGTTGCTTTTTTGGTCCAAAGCCTAACATTGATCCGGGGAAGGAGGTGAGTGGAATGATGAGAAAAATGGTATATGGGTTAGCCACATCGTTGTCTATGTTTGCTACATTTGCTGTATCAGTGGCGAGTTACGTGTATGTTTATCAAGGGGATACACCCGAGGAACTACTGAAATAAACAAAATGCCGAGATAGAAAAATGATACATAGAGAGCTGCTATTAAGCAGCTTCTTTTTATGCAAAAAAAATCAGGCGCTCCATTTAAAGAGCGCCCGAATGGGAGAGGAGAAACCGGACGAAGAGCTTATGGGGAAACGTAAGTCTTCTCCGCGGTTGTCTACGACATTGGTTGAATGCCGATATCCTAAGGATGCCCAGGGAATGGTTTTTTATACCTGCCTCATCCTAAGTTTTTCAAACGGCGGTGCATGTGGTACGATAGCGTCATAATCTATGGTTATGAACACATATAGAAAATAGGTGAGTTTCAGCGTGAGAGTGGTATCAGGTAGTGCCAAAGGAAGGCCGTTAAAGGCAGTTCCCGGCACAGGGACGCGGCCAACCACGGATAAGGTCAAGGAAGCGCTATTTAGCATGATAGGTCCTTATTTTGATGGGGGAGTCGCACTTGATCTGTTTGCTGGCAGTGGCGGCCTGGGTATAGAGGCGCTTAGCCGGGGGATGGACAAGGCTGTTTTTATTGATATGGAATCCAAAAGCATTGATGTCATTAAAGAAAATTTGCGAAAAACTGGATTGGAAGGACAGGCTGAAGTGTTCCGCAATGATGCTGGACGAGCGCTCAAGGCGCTGGCAAAACGTGGAGCTCTTTTTGATGCTGTTTTTCTGGATCCGCCCTATCGTCTCAAACACGGAGATGAATTGATGAGCCGTATGGTTGAATTGAACTTGCTTCGTTCAGATGCAATCATCGTGCTGGAGTATGAATCGGGACATGAATATCCGGAAAGCTTCGGGCCGTTCGAACAGGTTAGAAAAGCAGTCTATGGGGAAACGGCGTTATCCATTTATCATTTTGCAGCCGATGCTTTATCGGATGTCGAAGAACATACAGAAGCCGGAGTGGTCAAGTTCGGCATCATCGAATCAGACGGGGAGGACCATCATGATTGAGCACAAACCACGTATTGCCGTATATCCGGGAACCTTTGATCCTGTGACAATGGGGCACCAGGATATTATTCAAAGAGCAGCCAGACAGTTTGATCTATTGATTGTCGCGGTTCTTAACAATATTAGTAAAAATCCGCTGTTTTCACTTGAGGAACGAATGGAGCTGCTGCGAACGGTAACTCGCAATATCCCGAACGTTGAGGTGGACAGCTTCCGTGATTTGACAGCTAATTATGTACGTCAAAAAGGGGCCCAAGTTATTGTCAGAGGAATCCGGTCGGTGACTGATTTTGAATATGAGCTGCAATTAGCCTCTACAAATCATAAGCTGAACCCGGATGCGGAAACGATCTTTATGATGACCAATCCGGCTTATTCATATCTGAGTTCCAGTATGGTGAAGGAAATTGCGCATTTTGATGGCAAGGTTGTAGATCTGGTGGCACCGGAGGTGGAAGACGCGCTGCGTGCAAAGGTCAACGCAAATCGCGGCGGCTCCACCATGAAGTCATAAAGGAAAAGGCCAGCAGGGTAACTATAATTGTACCCAGCAGCGCAATGGACAGTACGGTTAGTTGCCAGGGGTACATAGATGTTCCTTCTATTTGTGTTAGTAAGCTGCTGGCTTCGGCCATGACAGGATGCGTGGCGGATTCATTTACGCTTTCCGCAAAAGAAGACACAGAACTGCGACTGACGTAAGCGGGAATTGTATTGCTGACGATGCGGTTAAGCGGGACCCATGTCGCCAAGGTAAGTCCAAAAGCAATGATCCCATGGAGCACTCGTGACAAGGTGAAGGTGATACCCTTGTCGGAAGGTCTGGTGACGGCGGTAATTTGAAGCCAGCCGCACAGGCCGCCCCAGCCCAACACAGCACTGATCAGCGCTGCTTGTGTACGGAGATCGTAGGGCAGACGGCTGATTTCATAGGAACCCAGATGGATTTCCATCCAAGCAGGCCATATGAAAGAAAGCGATCCTTGGCCTGTGTATATGGACAGCAGTCGAATCAGTACGGAAAAGAAAATAATGAATCCACCTGTCACCATCAGCGTCTGTACAGCATGGGATACGGTTTCGCCCAACAGTTTTCCGAAGCTGCGGCCGTCCCGTTCTCTGGCAGAACGGGTAGCTTCCCATGCGGATCGGATCAGGGAGGGAGAAGTACGGGAAACTGAGGTGCGCCGAAGGGCAGCTGGCGTTTCCCGTTTTTGCAATTCTTTGGACGGTACAGGTAGTCTGGCGGTGATCCAGCCTGCCAGCAGCCCGGAAATCCAGTGAACGGCAAGTAACATCACGCCTACGGCAGCATTGTGCAGTAGCCCTGTCCCGATGACGAGCAGGATGGTAATCGGATTGCAGAAATGAGCGATGGCGGTTAGACGTCGAAGCTGAAGCGCGGTCATATCTTCCTGTTGTGACCATTGGCGTACTGCTTCCGCAGCAGCCGGGAATCCCGCGGTCAGGCCGAGGGCCAACACCCAGCCGCTTCGTCCGGGTAGACGGAACCAGAATCGCATAAACGGTTCCAGCAGGACACCTAGTCCATGTACTAGACCAAAGGCGATGAGCATTTCGGACAGCATCAAAAAAGGTAGCATAGCTGGGAAAATAATATTCCACCATAGCTTAAGGCCTTGAGTAGAGGCTTGAAATACTTTTTCTGGTGAGGCGACAACAGCCAGTACAAGCAAAATGGCTCCGAGGCCAAGCAGTACGGTTGTCCAATAAGGAGCGGAATGGGCTTCCTTTTGCATCAAAAAATTCACCTCTCATAAATATGCTAAGGAGAGTCGGATGCTATCTCCAGCGTTTATTCACGTTCGCTGTCTTGGGATAGGTTGTTCGTATACGTTGTCGTAAATAATGTATGCTTTTTTGAAAGGCTTGAGAACAGGTGCACAGAGGCACTTGGATAAGATGGGAGAAGTTAGGCTGGAAGGGGGGAGAAGCAATGAAACGAATAAACCGGAAAAGAGCTTTTTTTACAACCGGTTATGTCTTAATGCTGGCTGCAATGGTCTATGTGCTGGTCTATATGCCAACCCCTTATCTGATCTACGGACCAGGTGGGGCAAATGAGATTAAACCGATGGTTAGAGTTCGGGAGGGTGACAGCATCGAACGGGGGGCCTTTATGATGACGACGGTATCGGCGCGTTATGCCAATGTTATCATGTTGGGCCTGTCCAAGTTGGACCGCAATTCGGAGATTCAGCGCAAAGAGGATCGTCTGCATGGAAGAAGTGAAGACGAATATGCGGCAGAACAGGTATGGTATATGGGGGATTCCCAGTCTTCCGCGATGGAGGCTGCCTACACCCGTGCCCATGTCCCCTATCGCATTGTGCCGGATTACGTGTATGTATTTAAGGTCCCGGGATCGAGCAGCGTGTTTGACCCCGGGGATGAAATATTGGAGCTGAACGGCGTGAGGGTGACCGATAATCGTTCCATTCGGAAGGCTTTGGAGGACGAAAAACCGGGAATAATGGCTAAAGTGAAGCTAAAGCGCGATGGAAAGTTGCTGTCCGTGCAAGCTCCTTTAACGACCATTACGGACAGTGAGACGGGCAAGCAACGTTCCGGATTTGGCGTCAGTATTGCCACGGTACAGAAGGTAGAGCCGAAGGATGGACGTAAAACGATTCATTTTACATCTACGGATGTTGGCGGTCCTTCGGCAGGTTTGATGTTTACCATGGAAATCTATAACCAACTGACACCAGGTGATTTGAGTAAGGGATATCGTGTAGCCGGTACGGGTACCATTGATAAGGACGGTCAGGTTGGAGCGATTGGTGGTGCAAAGTATAAAATAGTTGCTGCTGACCGTCAGGGTGCGGATTTGTTTTTCGTCCCTGCGGATAATTATAAAGAGGCCAAGACCAAAGCTGAGCAAATTGGAACCCGGATGAAGCTTGTTCCGGTTCGCAAACTTGGCGATGCGCTGAATTATATGGAAAAGCTGCCCATCAAACCATAATGGGCGGTCGCAAGTAATCAGCATACATGTCGCGGATGGCGGGGCGTGGCATCCCGGCTGCATGTATGGCGGCTGCGGCTGTATCCCAGTCCAGATGAGGATGTGATCCGGCAGACAGCTTGACCCATACCGGAAGGGTGGCTGTCTGCTTCATACGTGCCAGCAGTTCGCGTCCAGCCCTGTTAAAGCCAAGCACGCGCATATAGCCCGGACCTTTCGCCAGCTCAGCCGGAGTCATATCGGCTTTGGCATGATTTAGCAAAATATGTGCACACATCCGCTGGAGCTTCGTACGAGTATAGCGCCTTGTCTTGATCGCGGCGAGCAGGGCCTCCACAGAGGGCTGGGGCAGCGTGTAAAGCGATTGTCGCAGACGATGCTCCAGCCCTTCGGTGACCTCGTGCAGCTCCGCCAGCTGCTGCGAGCTACGTGTGATCAGGGCGTTCAGCAGCGGCTGGCTGAACGCTTCCCAATGCAGCGGAGCGCGTTCGGCTTGCCACTCGCGCCGCAAAATCCCCAGTGTCGCCGCAGGTATGTATGGCGACGCGGCCTCCGGCCCGCCGTCCAGCAGCAGACGGCGAATGGCCGTGGCACTGGCGATGACTCCGTCCGCAGGGGCCACGGCTTCATGGTAGCCCGATCCCGTGCGGGCTACCGTGAAGGGCTTGATTGTGCTGCCCAGCCGTTCCAGCGCAATCAAGTAATGCAGCCCCAACGTATTGTTGGGCTGCTGCATGAGGGCGGCGAGCGCAGCGCCGTCCGCTCCTTCGGCCGCGAGCGCGGCTGCGGCTCCCGCGTAGGCAGCGGGATAGCTCGCGCCGCTGCTCAGGCGCTGCGCGATGCCGGCCTTGAGCTCGGCCGGCTCTGCCGCCAGCACGCGGGCCAGCGCGCGCAGCGGGGCGATGTCTCCGCTCTCGCTGCCGAAGCAGAGCGCGTCTACGATGCCTGTCGCATGGAGCAGGGCGATTGCTCCGCGGGCAAACCATTCTGCAGGCTGGACGGCATAGGCCACAGGCAGCTCCAGAACGAGGTCCACACCCATGGCGAGTGCCATTTCGGTGCGGGACCATTTGTCTGTAATCGCGGGTTCACCTCGCTGAAGGAAAGGACCACTCATCACAGCCACTGTGCGCTGTGCACCAGTGATGCGAAGAGATTCCTCCCAGTGATGGACATGTCCGTTATGCAGGGGATTGTACTCTACAATCATACCGAGTGTTTTCAAGACCGTATGTCGGCTCCTTTCTTATAGTAGCTTATTGGATAACTATTTTGACAATAATGGTTAAGTACCCGTGAATGATTGTTTTCAGGGCAGCTATACTGATTTTTCAGCATCGGCATGAACAAGACCATTGAGACCTGGACGAAAAAGCTTTATACTCGCATTATTGTACACGAAGAGTGGCGGGGGTACGAATACTCATCAGTACATGTTTAGCACAATGCATTTTTGCTTCTGCATAAAACTTGTCGAACCATTGGAAAACCGGTGGATTTGTGAGTGGTGTAAAGTGAAAGGTGTTGACAAACGACTCGATCAGTCGGTATAATAATTTTTGTTTGTTTGGAGTGATAGTGATGCAACTATTTTTTCGCAAAGTAGCAACAAGTGACGGTCCTTTTCCTATCCGTGAATCTCTTAATGTGAGTGAATTGGTGGATGATCGTGCTGATGTTACGGCCGTTTCCCCGCTGGAGACCGACTTGGTCGCCGTTAGTCTGGGTCAAGGGTTGATGAGCGTGGAAGGCACGTTGACCGCAGGTCTGGACATGCTCTGCTCACGCTGTTTAAGCCCGATGCACGAGGATTTAAAGATTGAATTCCGTGAACGGTTCAAGCAAACCTCTTCGAGTGTTGAAGAGGAGGATGAAGATGGCGATTTTATCGCAGTGACGGAGGACTCCTTCGACATTGCACCGTATTGTGAAGAACTGTTTGTACTGCATGTGCCGTTTGCGCCTTTGTGCAGTGAGGATTGTCAGGGAATCGCACCAAAGACCGGACAAAACTGGAGTATTGGCTCCGATGACAGTAGCGATGGCGATACGGAAAAGATTGATCCGCGTCTGGCAGGGCTTAAGGATTTTTTTAAATGAGAATTGAGTTCAATTCTGAAAAATCATCATCCGCTTGTGCCGGAAAGTTACAGAACCGATGCGTGGATGTTGCAGGCTTGATTCACCGGCTGTAAGATAATTGCTTCTGGCATTTTCTTCAGTCTTGAATGAGATAAGAAGTCATACCCGTTATGCGGGGTTGATCTGGTTAAGGAGGTGGGAATAATGGCAGTACCTCAACGGAGAACATCCAAAACTCGTCGCGACAAACGTCGTACTCACTTTAAACTGGCAGTACCAGGTATGGTGAAATGCTCCGAATGCGGCGAATTGAAACTTGCTCACCATGTGTGCAAAGTTTGCGGAACGTACAAAGCTAGAGAGATCATCTCTCAATAATGTCCGATAAGCGGATTCTTTGGAATCTTCGCAGAAAAAGTAGCGCTTCACTTCAGTGAGGCGCTACTTTTTTTGTCTGCATGCTTCCTTTTTACGTCAGCATGCTATATACTGTTTTAGTACCAGGTTCTAAGAAAGAAGGGCCGAAGGGGTTCCTTTATACATACAAGAAGACAAATCGGCTTGAAGTTTCGCCGTTAGAAAGTGAAGTAAAGTAACCCGAACTGTCGTCTGAACGATGGTTTATTGTAGGGAAAGGAGGCGTCACTGACATCGAACGTTTGCCGAAGAGACAGAGACAGCAGCGGCTGACTCAATTAATTGATGATAATCCATTCGTAACGGATCAGGAATTGACAAGACAGCTGAAGGTGAGTATTCAGACTATTCGGCTGGACCGGATGGAGCTGGGAATCCCCGAATTGCGGGAACGGCTAAAGCTGATGGCTGAGCGCTCCTACGACCAGGTTCGTTCCTTGCCTTTGCATGAAGTGATCGGGGATATCGTTGATCTGCAGTTGGATCGAAGCGGTATTTCGATTTTTGAGATTAAAGAGGAACATGTTTTTTCGCGTACTGGCATTGCGCGGGGGCATTATGTATTTGCTCAGGCCAATTCATTGGCCGTTGCTGTGATTAATGATGAGATAGCATTGACTGCATCAGCGGATATACGCTTTGTCCGCCCGGTTCATTTAGGTGAGAAGTGCATTGCCAAGGCATATGTACGTTCAAATCCAGAACAAAAAGGGAAGGCTAAAGTGGAAGTTTTCGCCTACGTAGGAGAAGAAATGGTGTTCCAAGGCAACTTTATCATTTATCGCTCCACGGAGGAAGAGTATAGCGAAGGAGGAAGTCAGCATGCGGATCGCCATTGATGCCATGGGGGGAGATAATGCTCCTGAGGCGACAGTAGAGGGCGCGCTATCTGCGGCGGCGGAATGGAAGGATACGGACATTACGCTGGTTGGTGACCGGGAACGAATTGAATCGGTTCTGAACGGTAGAGCGTTGCCGACGAACCTCAGCATTCGCCATGCATCCGAAACGATAGATGCGCAGGACGAGCCTGTAAAGGCAGTGCGCCGCAAAAAGGATGCTTCAATGGTCGTAGCTGGTCGAATGGTCAGAGAAGGCGAAGCGGATGCCATGATATCTGCAGGTAATACAGGCGCGCTAATGACCACGGGGTTGCTGGTGGTTGGAAGAATGGAGGGCATTGAACGTCCGGCTCTCGCGCCGATGATACCGACGATTGACGATCAGGGTATTCTGGCGCTTGACTTGGGAGCCAATATGGATGCCAAGCCTGAGCATCTTGCCCAGTATGCACTGATGGGGAGCTTGTATCGTCAGAAAGTTCACGGTGTGACTTCTCCAAGGGTGGGTCTGCTGAATGTGGGGACTGAAGCTGGGAAGGGCAATGAACTGACGAAGTTGGCATTTCCACTTATTGAGCAGTTACCTGTCCATTTTGTGGGTAATGTTGAATCGAGAGATGTGTTAACTGGGAATTGCGATGTACTGGTGTGTGATGGATTTGCTGGAAATATCATGCTAAAATCACTAGAGGGTACAGCGGGGGCCATATTTTCTCTCTTAAAAGAGCAATTCACCAAATCCTTGAAGACCAAGCTTGCGGCAGCCTTGATTATGCCTGAGCTCCGCAGTCTGAAAGGTAAATTGGATTATAAAGAGCATGGCGGGGCTCCTTTGCTGGGTTTGAGTGGACTCGTCCTGAAAAGTCACGGTTCGTCTGACGGCGTTGCCGTCAAAAATGCGGTAAGGCAGGCTCGTACGGCCTTGCAAAACCGGTTGGTGGAAAGTATATCCAAGGAAATCAGCAGGAAGTGAGTGACGATATGAATAAATTACGGCCGGTTGGTGTTATCGGAACAGGGAAATACGTACCTGAGAAAATTCTGACCAATAAAGATTTGGAAGCAATCGTAGAAACAAGTGATGAATGGATTGTCAGCCGTACAGGGATTCAGGAGCGCCATATTGCAGCTCCAGAGCAGGCTACATCTGATTTAGCTTATGAAGCAGCAATTAAGGCGTTGGAGTCCGCGGGTATGACGGCACAGGATCTGGATTTAATTATTGTAGCTACGGTTACACCGGATATGGCGTTTCCGTCAACTGCCTGCATTCTTCAGGACAAACTGGGAGCCAAAGGCGCAGCGGCTTTCGATTTGTCTGCGGCATGCTCGGGTTTTGTATACGGACTGGCTACGGCAACGAGCTTCATTAAGACAGGTATTTATAATAATGCGTTAATCATTGGGGCAGACTGTCTTTCTCGGATTACAGATTATACCGACCGCAATACCTGTGTCCTATTCGGAGATGGTGCAGGAGCTGTAGTGATTGGCGAAGTGCCTGAAGGCAGAGGATTCCAATCCTTTGATCTCGGGGCTGAAGGTGCAGGTGGAACCTTGCTTAAGCTGGAAGCTGGTGGCTCGCGTTTGCCTGCGAGTGCAGACACACTGGAGAATAAACAGCACTATATTTACATGAACGGACGCGAAGTGTTCAAGTTCGCGGTTCGTGTTATGGGAACGGCAACGGTTGATGTGTTGGAAAAAGCAGGGCTGTCCAAAGATGATATTGATCTGTTCGTTCCACATCAAGCCAATGTTCGCATCATCCAATCGGCGATGCAACGTCTGGATTTGCCAGAGGAAAAGGTAGTTGTTAATGTTCATAAATATGCGAATACATCCGCAGCATCAATCCCTCTCGCCCTAGTAGAAGCAGCTGAGGAAGGCCGCATGAAGGAAGGCGACCGTGTATTAATGGTGGGCTTTGGCGGTGGCTTGACCTGGGGAGCGTCGGTTCTTGTCTGGTAATAAGATGGAATTTTTGATATAATATTGAATTTGTGTAGTGTTTTACAGGACAAGCATTGGATATAGAGAGGTGCATACACGATGGGCAAAACGGCATTTATATTCCCCGGTCAGGGTTCACAAGCTGTAGGTATGGCTAAAGATGCTTATGAAGCAGTTCCAGCTGCAACAGAAGTATTTCGCCAAGCGGACGAACGGTTAGGGTTCGCACTAAGCACACTGGTTTTTGAAGGGCCAGACACAGCTTTGAAGCAAACATCCAATACGCAGCCTGCACTGTTAACGGCGAGCATTGCGCTGTATGAAGCGTTCAAGGAAAAAATGGACATTCATCCCGATTATGTAGCTGGACACAGTCTAGGAGAGTACAGCGCGCTAGTTGCTTCAGGTGTCCTTGCATTTGCGGATGCGGTTGAGACTGTTCGTGCACGTGGTCAGTTTATGGAACAGGCTATTCCTGATGGACAAGGCGGTATGGCTGCTGTGTTGGGAGCTGATCGTGAAGCATTGACAGCATTGTGCCGTGATATTACGGAGTCTGGTCAACTGGTCGAACTAGCTAATATCAATTGTCCTGGACAAATTGTTGTATCTGGTACGAAGGAGGGCGTAGCTGCTGTCGCTGAACGTGTGAAGGAAGCAGGCGGCAAGCGTGCTATTACTCTGGAGGTTAGCGGTCCTTTCCACTCGTCATTGATGAAGGAAGCAGCGACCAAGCTCTCAGACAAGTTGGGGACTGTAACTTTCTCTGAAGCTCAGATTCCGGTGGTGGCTAATGTAACAGCTAAACCTGTACGTGAGGGGAGTGAAATCCGCCAACTGTTGGTGGATCAGGTCTATTCTCCGGTACTGTGGGAAGACAGTGTAGCATGGCTACTGGAACAAGGTGTTGACACTTTTGTTGAGTTTGGACCGGGAAGTGTTTTGACTGGACTGGTTAAAAAAATCGACAAAACGGTTAAGCTGTATAATATAAGTAGCCTGGAGTCGATTGCTTCTGTAACGGAAGACTTGGAGGCTCGTTAAAAGTATAATCATTGCCTTAACGGGTTATATACTTGCAAGGGAGGACTATGATGTCTAAGCCATTAAGTGGAAAAACGGCGCTCGTTACGGGAGCGTCGCGCGGAATTGGCCGTAGTATCGCGCTGGCGCTGGCTGATGCAGGCGCTAATGTGGCGGTAAACTATGCTGGCAGTGAAGCGGCTGCGACTGAGGTAGCTGAGCAGATTCGTGCCAAAGGTGTGGAGGCTATTACAGTTCAGGCTAATGTCGGTCGCGCTGACGAAGCAGATCAGTTGATCAAGGATGTGATTGGCGCTTGGGGCAAGATTGACATCCTGGTGAATAATGCCGGCATAACAAGAGATAATTTAATCATGCGCATGAAGGAAGAGGAATTCGATCAGGTGATCGAAACGAATCTGAAGGGTGTGTTTAATTGTCTTAAGGCGGCAACACGTCCAATGATGAAACAGCGTTCTGGCCGAATTATCAATATCTCCTCCGTGGTTGGTGTCCTTGGCAATGCAGGACAAGCCAACTACGTTGCTGCTAAAGCAGGGGTGATTGGTCTTACCAAATCCTCTGCTCGAGAGCTTGCTTCGAGAGGTATTACAGTGAACTGCGTGGCTCCTGGATTCATCGATACTGAGATGACGCAGGTACTGGCTGATGATTTGCGTGACAATATGCTTAGCGGTATTCCGCTGGCCCGTCTTGGACGGCCGGAGGAAATTGCTGACGTGGTGCTGTTCTTGGCCTCGGATGCTTCCTCATATATGACGGGCCAGACTTTGCATGTGGATGGCGGCATGTATATGTAGTAGCATGTTGCCAATCTGCATGCCCCGATGAAGAGTTGTCAAAGAAAACTCTCTTCTATGGCATTTTAATTGTAATTTTCGTATAATACCTAAGAGGAGGTGAGCCGGATGTCCGATGTATTGGAGCGCGTAAAACGCATTGTCGTTGACCGTTTGGGAGCCGACGAAGCCGAAGTTACACTTGAAGCATCTTTTAAAGATGATTTAGGCGCTGATTCTCTCGATGTAGTTGAATTGGTAATGGAATTGGAAGATGAGTTTGATATGGAAATCTCTGATGAAGATGCAGAGAAAATTACAACTGTAGGTGAAGTTGTGAAGTACATACAATCTCATACCTAATTCATGTCATCAAAAGTCCCGTTCTGTTACAGGCGGGACTTTCTCCTAATTATACAGATTGAACTAAAGGCGGAATTGCTGCGTGTTTTTGAGTTTGGTTCAGCTTAACTTAGTCAAAGGCTGAGAAGTATGCCGCATTACTAACTTTAGTTGATTCTATATTATTTTTACGCACAAGAGTGTGCGGTCTTAAAATACAATATGCAGTAGACATAGAGGTGATTATCTTTGAAACAACGTGTTGTCATAACAGGAATGGGTGTAATCACTTCGCTGGGACAGGATTTGAACACACTATGGGATAATCTGATGGCCGGAAAATCCGGCGTCAGTGAAATCGAAGCTTTCGATACAAGTGAGTACACTACGAAAATAGCCGCTTCCATTAAAGATTTTAATCCAGAGGATTATATTGAACGTAAGGATGCGCGTAAAATGGACCGCTTTGTGCAGTTTGCGGTTGCTGCTAGTAAATTGGCGCTTGAGGACAGCGGACTTGTAATCGGAGAAAATGCTGAAGCTGAGCGTGTTGGTGTATCTGTCGGTTCCGGTATTGGCGGATTGGGAACTTGGGAAGATCAGCACAACGCACTGATTGAAAAAGGACCTAAACGCGTAAGCCCTTTCTTCATCCCGATGATGATTGCTAATATGGGTTCCGGTCAAGTGTCGATTTCGCTCGGTGCTAAAGGCCCAAATACATCACCAGTTACGGCTTGTGCCACGGGCAGTCATGCTATTGGCGATTCCTTCCGCATGATTCAGCGCGGTGACGCAGACGCCATGATTTGCGGAGGAGCTGAGGCGACTATCCGTCCGATTGGTATGGCTGGATTTTGTTCCATGCGAGCGATGTCCACGCGTAACGACGAGCCTGAAAAGGCAAGCCGCCCTTTTGATACCGAAAGAGACGGGTTTGTTATGGGCGAAGGCTCTGGTGTTCTTATTCTGGAATCGTTGGATCATGCTTTGAAGCGTGGTGCGTGTATTTACGGTGAAGTGATTGGCTACGGTCTTTCTGGCGATGCTCATCATATGACAGAGCCTGATCCAGAGGGAGCAGCACGCTGCATTAGAATGGCGATCCGTGACGCTGGATTGAATCCTGAAGAGATTGATTATATCAATGCACATGGTACGTCTACGCCAGTCGGTGATAAATCCGAAACGGAAGCAGTTAAGAAAACGCTTGGAGATCATGCCTATAAGGTAGCGATCAGCTCAACTAAGTCGATGACAGGGCATTTATTGGGTGCAGCGGGCGGCGTTGAAGCCGTGATCTGTGGTCTCGCCCTTCAGCATCAGACGATTCCGCCAACGATTAATTTGGATAATCAAGACCCGGCATGCGATCTTGATTATGTACCTAATAAGCCGAGAAAAGCGGAACTGAATGTGGTTATGTCCAATTCCTTTGGTTTTGGCGGTCACAATGCTACGGTTATTCTAAAAAAATATGAAGCATAAGGGGTCAGTTCGTTGAGTGGAGACTTGAAGCAATTACAGCAGAAACTTCATATTCAATTCAACAATCGGCAGCTTCTGAAGCAGGCCTTTACGCACGCTTCCTACGTAAACGAACATCGGTTCAGTCAGCATGCAGACAATGAGCGTCTTGAATTTTTAGGTGACGCTGTTCTGGAATTGACGGTGTCCGAGCAATTGTACAATCAGTACCCTAACCGACCCGAAGGCGAACTCACCAAGCTGCGTGCAGCTATTGTCTGTGAGCCTTCTCTGGTGAAGTTTGCTGTCGGGCTTGAGTTCGGGCAATATGTGCTGCTTGGAAAAGGTGAAGAGTTGACAGGTGGACGTACTCGTCCGGCTCTGTTGGCTGATGTATTCGAAGCGTTCGTAGGTGCGCTTTATTTGGATCAGGGTCTGGAGGCCGTCCGTTCGTTTCTGGAACATTATATTTTTCCTCAAATTGTATTAAATGGTAAACTTCAGATGAGTGATTTCAAAACAGAGCTTCAGGAACTGACACAGCATCATAACATGGGGATGCTTGAATACAAGATTGTAGAGGAGCGCGGACCAGCCCATGAGCGCGAGTTTGTAGCCGAGGTATATATGGACAGCGAACGGCTAGGGGCAGGTACGGGGCGCTCCAAAAAAGAAGCAGAGCAGCAAGCGGCGGCAGTAGCTTTAAACCGTTTGAAGCTGGCAGAATCGTAATCGGTACCTGAGCAGCCCGGACGGGTTACGCAAGCAGGGGGCACAAAGTAAGAGCAAAGGGCAGTCCGCGGGGAGTCCCGGCCCGTAATGGCGAATGGACTGCGTTTTGCTCTTTTTTCGTGGCTTGCTGGTGTAATGTGAGTGTTGGTACTGTGCTTTAAACAAGCTAGTTTATGCTACAATAGGGATAATTCATATCAATCAGGTAAACGGTGTTGTACAAGCATATTTGAAATGTTAGAGGTGAGATTGAGCATGTTTTTAAAGCGCATTGAGCTGGCGGGCTTCAAATCGTTTGCAGATAAAACGGAAATGGAATTTGTCCGCGGCATTACGGCAGTCGTCGGACCCAACGGAAGCGGAAAAAGTAATATTTCCGACGGGATTCGTTGGGTGCTGGGCGAACAGAGTGCCAAATCACTGCGTGGCGGCAAAATGGAGGACATTATTTTTGCAGGTAGTGATGCTCGTAAGGCTGTTAATTACGGTGAAGTATCGCTTACGTTGGATAATGAAGATCAGGCGTTGCCTCTGGATTTTGGTGAAGTTACGGTAACGCGACGTGTACATCGAAGTGGGGATAGTGAATATTTCATTAATCGGCAATCATGCAGACTCCGAGATATTACAGAGCTGTTTATGGATACAGGGATTGGTAAAGAAGCTTATTCCATTATTGGGCAGGGACGCATTGAAGAAATCCTAAGTACTCGATCTGAGGATCGTCGAGGTATTTTTGAGGAAGCCTCGGGTATCGTAAAATATAAATCCCGTAAAAAAGATGCGGTTCGCAAGCTGGATGAGACGGAGCAAAATTTGCTGCGTATTCACGATTTAGTTAGTGAACTGGAGGATCAGATTGGACCGCTTAAGGAGCAGTCTGAAAAGGCGATTCATTTTAAAGAGCTACGCGGTGAATTGAAATCAAAAGAAATCTCTATGTACGTCCATCAAATTGAACAAATTCATACTTCGTGGAGCGATGCGACTTCCAAATTAGCTTTGCTGCAGCAGGAGCAACTTCAGTTGTCCACGGTGGTATCCCGCCATGATGCGATGCTGGAAAGCGACCGCAACGAATTACGCCAGCTGGAAGAGCAAGTAGAACAGTTGCAAAGGGATCTGCTGCAATACAGTGAAGCGACGGAGAAAAGTGAAGGCTACGGCGAATTGCTCAAAGAGCGCACACGCAATCTGGCGGCTAATCGGGAACAACTGATCTTATCACTTAGTACAAGCGAATCACGGCATTCCGAGCGCAAGAGTGAACTGGATCAGCTGAACGAAAAGCTGTCTGCACTGAATGTAGAGCTTGACGAGTTGCGTGCGCGGCTGTCTGACGAAGAGGCCAAACTGATTGGAGTTACAGGCGGAATCAGCCAGGAGCAGGAAGAAAGTCTAAAGGGTGGTCTGCTGGAGCTGATGAATCAGATGGCGCAGGCGCGTAACGAAATCCGTTATACAGACCAACAGAAGGAAGCATTGGAACGGCGTGTGACTCGCGTAAGTGACGAATCCGGCAAATGGGAAGCCCAGAAAGTACAACTTGAACAGCGCAAAAAGGGATTGGAAGCTGCGGTTCAGAAGCTGGGGCAGGAAATCAGTAGTTTGCGTAGTGGCTATATTCAGGGAAGTGAAAAGTACCAGGCCCTGCAAAAACTTTTGGAAGAAAACCAGGGTACAGTTCGTAAATGGGAACAAAAACGTGAGGCTCAAATTTCACGGCGAGATACAATGAAGGAAATGCAGGATGACTTTGACGGCTTCATGCTTGGAGTTAAAGAGGTATTGAAGGCTGCACGAAAAGAAACCTTGCACGGTGTGCATGGAGCGGTAGCAGAGCTGATTCGGGTGCCTGAGCATTTAGAGCAGGCAATGGAAACTGCTTTGGGTGCTTCAGTTCAGCATATCGTGATGGAAAATGAATCCGTATCCAGACAGGCAATCAGTTTTCTAAAGCAACGTCAACTGGGCAGAGCGACATTTTTGCCTATGGATGTTATCCGCCCGCGTCAAATCGGCGCAGGGGAACGCCAAATTGCAGAAGGAGCTGAGGGCTTTGTCGGGATCGGTGCTGATCTTGTTCAGTACGATGATCGATATGCTGGAATTGTAGGCAGTTTGTTGGGGAATGTGGTCATTGCCCGTACATTGGAAGATGCAAACCGTATTGCGGCCCGTTGCCAATATAGATACCGCGTTGTCACTTTGGAAGGCGATGTTGTCAATGCAGGGGGTTCCATGACTGGGGGAAGCCAGTTCAAGAAAAATGCTAATCTGCTTGGACGCAAACGTCAGTTGGATCAGTTGGATCAAGACATTGTAGATACGGAGCAGCAAATTGCAAGGTTGCGCCAGAGTGCAATAGATACCAAACGCCAGTTGGAAGAGACACAGATCCGTCTGGACGAGCTACGTCAGGGCGGTGATGTGAAGCGTGGTGAAGAGCAGCAGATGGCTATGGAGCTCAAACAACTGGAGCATGAACTTCGTCATGTTCTGGAACAGGTCGCTGCGTCTGGTCAGGAGAAAAAGGGCTTTGATCAGGAAATCAAGGAGCTGGAAACTTCCCGGGAAGAAGCGTTGGTAAAGTTAGCTGCGCTGGAGGAAGAAGAAAAGAAAACGCATCAGGCCATTCACGCTGCTGAATTCGCCCGTAAAGCCAACGAATCTGCCAAAGAGCAGTTGCAGGGAGAGCTCACGAATCTCAAAGTAAGAGAAGGAAAGCTGGACCAGGAACGCTTTTCATTGGAAGAGCAGTTGCGCAGATTGCGTGGGGATTATGATACTCTTGGTAAGGATTCGAGACAAAACAAGACCTTACTAGCTTCCATTGAAGCAGATTTGCTGACCAATGAGCAGGAGACTGTGAAACAGATTGAAAATCTCAATCAATACCGTTTGAAAAAAGAAGAAGCTGCACAACAACTGGAATTCAAGCGGGCTGCACGCAGTAGCTTGTCCAAAAAGCTTGAAGTGGCTGAGAACGACACGAAAGAACAGCGAATTCAGCTCAAGTCAGTGGAGGAGTTGCTTCGTCAAACGGAAATTGGAGTAAATCGGCTTGATGTGGAGCTGGAAAACGTACTGAAAAAATTAAGTGATGATTATGAACTCAGCTATGAGTTAGCCAAGCAGCGTTACCCTATACCGGAAGATATTGAAGGCACGCAGAGCGAGGTAGAAAGGCTCAAACGTGGTATTTCCGCGTTGGGTGAGGTGAACCTGGGCGCCATTGATGAATACCAGCGTGTGCATGAGCGTTATACGTTTCTTGATGAGCAAAAGTCTGATTTGGTGGAGGCCAAGACAACACTTTATCAGGTTATTCGTGAAATGGATGAAGAAATGTCCAAACGCTTTAAGACTACGTTCGATGCTATTCGGCGCGAATTTGGAACGGTATTCTCCAAGCTGTTCGGAGGCGGACGTGCTGATCTCGTGTTACTTGACCCGGAACGCTTATTGGAGACGGGAATTGACATCGTAGCTCAGCCACCGGGCAAAAAACTGCAAAACTTGCAGCTACTGTCGGGCGGTGAGCGTGCGTTAACAGCGATGGCGTTACTATTTGCCATTTTACACGTTAAACCTGTTCCATTCTGTGTACTCGATGAAGTAGAGGCTGCATTGGACGAAGCAAACGTGGTGCGTTTTGCCCAGTATTTACGAGAATTCTCGGAGCAGACACAGTTCATTGTAGTCACACACCGCAAGGGCACAATGGAAGAATCTGATGTGCTGTACGGGGTTACGATGGAGGAAGGCGGGGTTTCCAAACTCGTATCTGTCAAGCTGGACAACGATGAAGCTGAGATTGCCTGACATTAAACAACATACTTTCAGACCAACGGAGGGAATCCATGAGTTTCTTTAGGAAATTGAAGGAAAGCATTGCAAACAAAACTGAATCGGTCACAAAACAGTTCAAAGATGGTTTGGAAAAAACGCGTAAAGGTTTTGTTGAAAAAGTAACGGACTTGATGATTCGCCGTAAAAAGATTGATGAGGAATTTTATGAGGAACTGGAAGAAATTCTGATCGGAGCGGACGTAGGCGTCAACACGGTTATGAACCTCATTGAAGACCTGCGAGAAGAAGTGAAAAAGCGCAAAATTGAGGATGCATCCGAATTACAGCCTGTATTGTCGGAAAAGCTGTCCGAGTTGCTGCGGGGGAATGACAACAGTCAGCTCAAAATGAGTCCTGACGGAATTACAGTCATTCTATTCGTGGGAGTCAATGGCGTCGGCAAAACGACAACCATTGGCAAGTTAGCTCATCGTTTTAAACAAGAGGGAAAAAAAGTATTATTGGCTGCCGGAGATACGTTCCGGGCGGGTGCGATCGAACAGTTGGAGGTATGGGGCGAGCGGGCAGGTGTAGAGGTTATTAAGCAGCAATCCGGTTCCGATCCGGCTGCAGTTATGTTTGATGCCGTACAGGCTGCCAAGCAGCGACAAGTGGATGTTTTGTTGTGTGATACCGCAGGACGTCTTCAGAATAAAAGCAATCTGATGGAGGAACTGAACAAAATTTTCCGTGTGATTCAACGCGAAATTCCAGATGCTCCTCATGAAGTGTTGTTGGTACTTGATGCGACGACTGGACAAAATGCACTTAACCAAGCCAAGCTGTTTGGTGAGAAAAGCGGTGTAACCGGGCTGGTACTAACGAAGTTGGATGGTACAGCGAAGGGCGGGATTGTTGTGGCCATCCGTCAGGAGCTGAATTTGCCTGTTAAGCTGGTGGGCTTAGGTGAAAAAGTGAATGATCTTCAACCGTTTGATTCCGAGCAATTCGTTCATGCGTTGTTCGCGGGGTTGATTCAGGAAGAGACGGTCGAAGCAACTGCTACAGGCGAGGAAGAACAGAACTGATACGTTTAAAGTGGGCTTTCATGCTACGTTTGGGATAACTAAGTAGCCATCCTGTTGCTGTTCAAGTTTGCCCAGATGTATAATGAAAGCAAGAGGTCTGTCGATGTCGTATATGTAATGTATCTTGTATGTAAAATATAAATCAGGAAGCCGGGTGAAAAACCGATGGCAAACACCTATACCTACTCCCGACGGGAAGAAGTAGCCAACGCCATTACACATGGAATTGGAGCCGTTTTAAGCGTGGCAGCGCTTGTGTTGCTTATTGTTTTTGCTAGCATGAAAGGAACCACTTGGCATGTCGTCAGCTTTACGATTTACGGGATTACGATGCTGTTGTTGTACACCAATTCAACGTTGCTTCATAGCCTGCGTGAAGGAAAAATGAAGGATTTGTTCGAAATATTCGATCATTCTTGCATTTACCTGTTTATTGCAGGTAGCTACACCCCGTTTATGCTCGTTGCACTGCGAGGTACTCTGGGATGGACACTGTTTGGAGTGATTTGGGGGATTGCACTGTTCGGTGTGTTGTTCAAGGCGTTCTTCACCAAGCGCTTCCTGTTTATGTCTACCGTGTTTTACATTGTGATGGGCTGGCTCATCACCATTGCCTGGAATCCTCTGGTTGCGACTGTTCCCGCCGGAGGGATGACGTTATTGTTCGTAGGTGGCCTTATGTATACGTTGGGCACGATTTTCTATGTGTGGCGGGCATTTCCATATCACCATGCGATCTGGCATCTGTTTGTTCTGGCAGGCAGCATACTTCATTTTCTGGCTGTTCTGCTGTATCTTACTCCGGTAAGGGTTTAAGTAACAATGGGTAAAAAGTCGATCCGTACTTCCGTTTAAGGACAGTGGATCGGCTTTTTTTTGTATGACAAGGGATAACGCTTGACATCTTCTTTTCTTTTAGGTATCATAAGGAACGTTGAAAAGAACTGTAAAGTGTTTTTCCTTGACGATGGAGGTATACAAGATGAGTCAGGAGAATCGGCTGGAAAAGACAAACCGGATTAACCGACTGTTTGACTTCTATGAACCTCTGCTTACAGAGAAGCAACAGATGTTTTTAAAATATTACTTCCATGATGATTTTTCTTTAGGGGAAATTGCATCGGAATTTCAAATTAGCCGTCAGGCAGTATATGAACATATTAAACGTGCTGAACAGGTATTGGAAATGTACGAGGAAAAGCTTGGTTTGCTAAGTAAGTATGAGCGCAGAATCCAAGATCTCGATGAATTAAATAAGACGTTGTATGAGGCATTCGGTAAAATCAGTGAGTCCGATGAAGGCACTCTGCAACATGTCCATCAAATTGTAAATCGCCTGCAGGAACTGTAGGACATATAGATTAAGAACAAACAACCCTGGTAGACAAGGAGGTGCGAAAGTATGGCATTTGAAGGATTATCGACTCGCTTGCAAAATGTATTCAGTAAACTGCGCGGTAAAGGAAAAGTGTCTGAGGATGATGTAGCTCAGGCGATGCGCGAAGTACGATTAGCTTTGCTTGAGGCGGACGTTAACTTCAAGGTTGTAAAGGACTTTATTGCCAAGGTAAAGGAGAAATCCGTTGGTAAGGAAGTGATGGACAGCTTTACGCCAGGCATGGTCATCATCGACATCGTGAACAAGGAACTGACCGAGTTGATGGGTGGCAGTCAGGCCAAGCTTGCCAAAGCAAACAAACCGCCTACGGTCATTATGATGGTGGGTCTCCAGGGCGCAGGTAAAACGACGACATCTGGTAAACTGGCGAAATTGCTGCAAAAGCAAAATCATCGCCCATTGCTTGTAGCTGGTGATATTTATAGACCAGCCGCGATCAAGCAGCTTCAGGTTCTTGGGGAGCAGATTAATACTCCTGTATTTACTCTGGGAGATCAGACAAGCCCAGTGGAAATCGCAAAACAGGGTTTGCAGCATGCTAAGGATAATGGAAATGACTACGTTATTATAGATACTGCCGGTCGTCTTCATGTTGATGAAGAGCTCATGGAAGAGTTGCGCCGGATTCATACCAACGTCAACCCGGATGAAGTTTTACTGGTTGTAGATAGCATGACGGGGCAGGACGCGGTTAACGTTGCGGAGCACTTTAATACTAGCCTAGAGTTAACGGGAGTTGTACTGACAAAGCTGGATGGCGACACTCGTGGTGGTGCAGCTTTATCGGTTAAAGCTGTAACGGGATGTCCGATCAAGTTTGCTACATTGGGTGAAAAGCTGGATGCGATGGAGCCGTTTCATCCTGAACGGATGGCTTCACGGATTTTAGGTATGGGTGACATGTTGTCCCTGATTGAAAAAGCGCAGTCCAATATCGACGCCGATAAGGCGAAGGAAATGGAACGGAAAATGCGTAATGCCGAGTTTACTTTCGAAGATTTTCTGGAGCAAATGGATCAAGTTAAGAAGCTTGGCCCAATCGACCAGATTCTTGATATGATTCCCGGTATGGGCAACATGAAGCAAATGAAAGATATCAAAGTGGATGACAAACAGATGGGCCGAATTGAGGCTATCGTTCATTCTATGACCACACAGGAGAAGCAAAACCCAGACATGATTAATCATAGCCGTCGCAAACGTATTTCTGTAGGCAGTGGAACATCACTGGCTGAGGTAAATCGTCTGATAAAGCAATTTGACGAAATGCGTCGCATGATGAAGCAGTTCTCAGATATGATGGGACCTAAGGGTGGCAAAAACAAGGCTATGAAGCAGTTGAAGAGTATGGGTAAAGGTATGAAGTTTCCTTTCCGCTAAGGCCAATAGGCCCTTGGAATTATGGATAACAATATACAGTCTACTTTTTGAAGGAGGTGAATTTTCGTGGCAGTTCGTATTCGTCTGAAACGTATGGGTGCACATAAAGCTCCTTTCTATCGCGTCGTGGTATCTGATTCTCGTTCCCCGCGTGACGGTCGTTTTATCGAAGAAATCGGTTACTACAACCCAATCACAGTACCAGCGGTTGTAAAAATTGATGAAGATAAAGCGCTGAAATGGTTGCAAGATGGTGCACAAGCATCCGACACAGTCCGTAACTTGCTTAGCAAAGCGGGCGTAATGAAAAAGTTTCATGAGTCTAAACTACAGAAATAAGGTGCTGATACGGAGGGTCAACCATGGAAGAATTAGTGATAATCATTGCTAAGGCTTTAGTCGATCATCCGGAAGATGTAACCGTGAAGACCTTGGAGAAGGATCGGCTTGTTGTATATGAGCTTAGTGTACATCCTGAGGATGTAGGCAAGATCATTGGTAAGCAGGGTCGTATCGCCAGGGCGCTTCGCACTGTGGTTGCATCAGCAGCCGTTAAGATGGATAAACGGGTTACCGTAGACATCATATCTTAAAGATATACGAAAGTGGGTTAGGATGTATGTCCTAACCCTTTTTCGTACATGATGAAGATGTATATGGAGCGGGACCGATTACAAGCAGGAGGAACACGATGCAACAATTGTTTAATGTCGGGAAAATTGTGAACACCCATGGAATCCGTGGGGAGCTAAAAATATTAACGACGACAGATTTTCCAGAGGATCGCTTTGCAAAAGGCAGTGAGCTTTTGATTGTTCCGGCTGAAGGTAAAGCACCGATCCCCGTAACTGTTGAAACAGCGCGTTTTCAAAAAAAAATGGTTGTCGCTAAATTTAAGGAATATCACAATATTAATGAAGTTGAAAAATATAAAGGTACATTGTTGAAGGTATCTGCTGAGCGGTTAGGCGAATTGGAAGAAAATGAATTCTATTTTCATGAAGTAGTCGGCATGGAAGTGGTGACCGAGGACGGAAATGAGCTCGGCGTGGTCAAGGAAATTTTGACTCCGGGAGCCAATGACGTATGGGTAGTCAAAATGCCTAAAGGCAAGGAACTGCTATTGCCGTATATAGAAGATGTTATTTTGGATGTAAACGTGCGTGAAAAACGAGTTACGGTACGGTTAATGGAAGGTCTGCTGTAATGCGGGTGGATGTGCTGACCCTGTTTCCAGAGATGTTTGATGGAGTATTTAATGCAAGCATTCTGGGAAAAGCAAGGGATAAGGGAATTGTATCACTGCAAGCGGTTAATTTTCGTCAGTATGCCGGCAACAAACACGGACAAGTGGATGATACGCCCTATGGCGGTGGGGGTGGCATGGTTTTGAAGCCTGACCCTATTTTTGCTGCTGTGGAAGCGCTGTTGGATAAATCAGAGCAACCAACATTAGAGACTGCCGATGAAGTTAACCAACTTGAAGGGGTAGAACGTAACACAGACATAAAATCTCCGCGTATCATTTTGATGTGTCCACAAGGCGAGACTTTTACGCAAAAGAAAGCGGAAGAGCTGGCCAAAGAGGACCATCTTATTTTTATATGTGGGCATTACGAGGGTTATGATGAGCGTATTCGAGAGCACTTGGTGACGGATGAGCTTTCTATCGGAGATTATGTATTGACTGGTGGTGAGCTTCCAGCCATGACCGTCATTGACAGTGTGACACGATTGCTACCAGGAGTTCTGGGGAACGAAACGAGTGCGGTAACGGACTCGTTTAGTACGGGGCTGCTGGAGTACCCCCATTATACCCGGCCTGCGGAGTTTCGGGGCTGGAAAGTCCCCGATGTACTCCTGTCAGGGCATCACGTCAATATTGATTCTTGGAGACGACAAGAGGCGTTACGTCGCACGATGGAACGCCGACCGGATCTATTGGTACAAGCTGAACTGACAGGCAAGGAGCGCGTGTGGATTGAGGAGCAACGCAAAGCTGACTTTTTGGAAGACAAGCATTAAAACGCTTTAAACATGAGTGGATTTGAAAGCAGGCAGTGACCTGTTCTATAATAAAGTCAATTAAATAATGTTTGGTCAAATCCCTTTTTGTTGTTGCAATGCGGTATCCTCCATGATACAATACATCTGTTGTGTGTAATACGGTGGTCCTCTGTGGATGATGAAGGAAACGGTTGTGTTTCCAGAAGAAGCATGAACACCTGTACGGAAGGAGGGAGTCATAGATGAATATCGTCCAAGCGATCACTGAAGAACAACTGCGTAAAGATTTGCCTAACTTTCGTCCTGGTGACACTTTGAAAGTGCACGTGAAAGTTATTGAGGGAACTCGTGAGCGTATCCAGTTGTTTGAAGGTGTTGTAATTAAACGCCGTGGTGGTGGAATCAGTGAGACTTTTACAGTTCGTAAAATTTCTTACGGTGTAGGTGTGGAAAGAACTTTCCCGCTTCATTCCCCGAAAATCGATAAAATCGACGTGGCTCGCCGTGGTAAAGTGCGTCGTGCGAAGCTTTATTATCTTCGTGAACTGCGCGGTAAAGCAGCGAGAATTAAAGAAATTCGTCGTTAATACAACGAATAACGAAAGGGGCTTGGTTACAAGCTCCTTTCGTTTTTTCTACGTACATAGGGAACTGTGGATTATTGACCGTAAAGAGAGGACAGTGAGCTATGGAGCAAGAAGTAGGACAAGGAGCTGTACAGCAGCCAACTGATCAGGATGGTACGCCCAAGCGTAAACCAAAAAATGAGATTTTTGAGTGGCTCAAGGCCATCATTATTGCGTTAGTGCTTGTCTTTTTAATCCGCTGGCTTCTCTTTAAGCCGTTTATTGTGGATGGCCCGTCGATGCAGCCTAACTTTCATACCGGAGAACGCGTCATTGTGAATGAGATTTTGTATGATTTCCGTGCCCCTAAACCAGGCGAAGTGATCGTGTTTCATGTGCCGGAGGAAGGAAGAGACTTTATCAAACGCGTCATTGCCGTTGAAGGAGATACGGTCAAGGTAGAAGGTGACACAATTACAGTAAATGGCAAGCCGATTCAGGAATCTTACCTGAAAGCTCCTTTGGAAGAAGCGCATCAAAATGGCGAGCTTTACAACAAGTTTACAAATTTTCCAAATGAGAAGTTTAAGGATGGAAAAGTTCCGGCTGGGCATATTTTTGTAATGGGAGATAACCGTTCCAATAGTACAGACAGTCGGATGATCGGATATATTGATTTGAAAGAAGTCGTGGGTCGGGCTGACGTTATTTTCTGGCCGGCGAAAGATATGCAGTGGATTAACCACTAGAATAACTAATAGCTGCCGTAATCCTAACTAAGAGCCTAAGGGTAAAAGTTGGAGTTACGCACAATGGGGTGATGACGGTGACGATTCAATGGTTTCCTGGTCACATGACCAGAGCGCGCCGCCAAATTGAAGCAAAATTAAAGCTGATTGATTTGGTTATTGAGCTGATTGATGCTCGATTGCCGCTCTCCAGCCGAAATCCAATGATTGATGATATTTTGCAAGGCAAGCCGCGAATGATTATATTGAATAAAGCAGATTTGGCGGACCCCGTAGTATCACAGCAATGGATTGCCTACTTTAAGGAACAGGGGCATGTGGCCTTACCAGTGGATGCCACAACTGGAACGGGGCTAAAAGAAATCCCGATTCAGGCTAAGCTGTTGCTTAAGGAAAAGATAGATCGGCAGATTCGGAAGGGAATGAACCCGCGTCCTATGCGTGGGTTGATTGTTGGTATTCCGAATGTCGGTAAATCGACACTGATCAACCGAATGGCGGGACGTAATATTGCAGCTACGGGTGACCGTCCAGGGGTAACGAAGGCACAGCAGTGGATCAAGATCGGTGAAATTGAATTGCTGGATACACCAGGTATTCTATGGCCTAAATTCGAGGATCAGAATGTAGGCTATCGTCTGGCTGTTACAGGTGCGATCAAGGAAGAAATTCTGAATGTCGAGGATATTGCTTTTTTTGCGACTAAATATTTGGTCCAGTACTATTGGGATGTAATGGCAGAGCGCTTTGAGCTCACCAAACGTCCTGAAGATACAGAAAATCCTGATGAAATTGTCAACGTCATGGAAGCGATCGGACGTAAACGCGGCTGTATTGTTAGCGGCGGACGTGTGGATCTTGAAAAGGCGTCAAAAATCATTTTGCGTGAGCTGCGTGCAGGGAAGCTGGGACGGTTCAGTCTGGAAGCTCCTTACTGATTCTACAGGTACACCGATACAGAACATAGCACTTTGTGGCAAGGAAGAACCTTCCCCATCTCTCCGGAGAGGAGGAAGGTTTTTTTGGTATTTGAAGGCAGTTAGAAAAGGGTTTTGGACGATGAAGGTCTGTGGTAAGCTGAATTCAATCGCTAGAGCTACGGCATGAATGACGCGTTAAACTACATATAGATGGGCAGGTATTGAATATGGAAGATAAAGAGATTGTAGTGAAGGACATGCTACATTATGAAAAAAAATGCTGGGAGCAGTCTTGTGAGCGGATTGCAGGAATTGACGAGGTAGGTCGCGGATGTCTGTTTGGTGATGTTGTGGCCGCAGCAGTCATTTTACCAGTGGGTGAGTTACTGGAAGGTGTGGATGATTCCAAAAAATTGACGGATAAGAAGAGAGAAGCGTACTACGAGCTGATTATGGAGAAGGCCATTGCTGTAGGAGTTGGCTATGTAGATGCGCAGACGATTGATGATATCAATATTAAGCAAGCAGCTCGTTTGGCTATGAAGCAGGCTATTGAGGCTTTACATGTGTCTCCTGATTATTTACTGGTGGATGCAGAAAAGGTAGATGTGCCTATTCCTCAGCTCTCTATTATTAAAGGAGATGCGAACAGTCAGTCTATTGCGGCGGCCTCTATCATCGCCAAGGTAACCCGTGATCGGCTGTGCAAAGGTGAATGGGATGCGAAGTATCCGGAATATGGGATCGGTATACATAAAGGTTACGCTACCAAGTTGCATAGGGAACAAATTTTGGCGCTAGGACCTACAAAGATGCATAGACGCAGCTTTCTGGGAAATCTGTTGACGGAGCAACCGACGCTGTTTGATCTGTGATTACTTATTATGAATCGGGACAATGCCGATATAAAGGATAACTAATACCATAAGCCCCTTTTGAGTAGGGGGAGAGTGAGAGGAGGGGCGATATGAACATCGGATCTGTATTTCGGGGATTACTTGGAGATGTGAAGGCGGGAGAGGCAAAAAAACTTGATATGCAGCCAGGCCAGGTCGTAAGAGGAGTCGTATTAAAGGTGTCTGAGGACGGCGACGAGGCTGTATTGCAAATACAAGGTTCTCAGGTCAGGGCAAAGCTGGAGACCCCTCTTCAACCTGGGCAGACTACAACGTTTCAGGTTCAACCGGCTTCCCCCAGCGGAATGACGGTGCTTAAACCTTTGAACGATGTGGCCAATACACCACAGCAAACCGTAGCGCTGACAGATGTATTGGAATCGGTGGGACTGCCGGATACAGCTCAGAACAGGGAGCTTATACAGGCAATGCAAAAGAATGGTGTGCCGTTGACATCTGAAAATGCGGCTTCTTTGCGAGAAGCTATGGCGAAGCAAAGTGGCAATGTACAGTTGGGAACGTTTGTGCAGGCGGCGGCAGTTGCTTTTCAGCGGGGACTTCCATTGACGGCAGAAAGCATAAACGGATTGCGTCAAGCGATGTTTGGGCCTCCTTTAAATGATCTGTTGTCTTCGCTGGAGCAAGAACTTGAAGCGGTGTTAAAGCAGCTAGGACAGGGAACGCCTACTGACCGTTCAGTAGGGGAAGCAGCCACAATAAAAAGCACTGACCGAACGTCAGTTAGTCCAACAGGCACTTCTTCTGTGGTGATTGCAGATGGACAGGAAGGCCAAGCTTTAACATTGTCCAAGGATGCTTCTGCCTCTGCTGCTACAAAACAGGCAGAAACAGGACAACAAGTCACAGGTGGCAAGGAATTGTTAAAAGGGACTCAGGCAGCCAATCTCGCTGCTACAGTAAGCGAAGCGAGTGTTTTGGCTACAGATTCGGATACTTCGGCGGGATCTACTGCATTTGCATCCAACGGGACTGCTTCAGAAGAACCGCAAGCAGTTAGCGGGCGAGGAGCGCCAGTGGTATTGGATGCTGGTGCCAATGCGTCTGAATCGGGCGCTGCTGATGCATTAAACGGCTCCCGCGTCAAAGCGGAGCAACAACAGCAAGCTACTGCGGCAGGTACGCAGCTTAAGGATGCCGATGGTGCTCCAACTCCGGCCACGGCAGAGCCTACGGGGACGAAGTCTGCCTTAAACGCAGTCATGGCAGACCGTCCTTCCGCACAGCAAGCCGCTGGCTCTACGCTACCATCCGCGGCGAACAACGTTACTGCGCCAGAGGCGCCGCTCCAGCGGCTGCGCCTCCTGCTGCAAGAGCTGCGTGCAGCCGTGCCACCCGAACTGAGCACGGCTGCACCAGACCAGTCCACGGGAGAGGTAGCGCAGCCGGCGGCTGGCGCCTCGCGGACTGCGGATGCCGCTGCTTCACAGCCTGCGGCATCCAGCCCGCAGCTCACCCCCACGGAGGATCCGTGGGTGGGCCGCGTACTGAAGCTGCTCGGTGCAGAGCATGAGCAGCAAGTGCACCGCGCGACTACACAGGTCGCGCAAGGGGCGACGGCACGTATGGAGTCGCCAGAGGGAATGCCCCAGACACTGCCGGGATTAGCGGCTACGTCAGGCGACACAGTGTCAGCAGACGCAGCCACCGTAAAAGGTGCGCTGCTCCAGCTGATGAGCAGTGACGACCTGCCGCCCGCTTTGAAAGAGGCGGCTCAGCAGGTTGTACAGAACCTGACAGGTCAGCAGTTGCTGCTCAATACAGACCGAACGGCGCCTTTTGCACAAGTACACATGTTTATACCGTTCGTTGGACCGGACGGTCGTGAAACAGCTACGATCCAGATTCAGTCTCGCCGCGGCAAACGGGGAGAACTGGACGCCTCCAACTGTCGTCTTTGGTTTGATTTGGACATGAAGGGGCTTGGACCGACCCTGGTAGATGTCCAGGTTGTAGATCGGATTGTAAGTGTCAAGCTCCATAATGATCATGAATGGGCGGCTTCGTTGTTAACCAGTGGGCGTGAGTCCATTCACACAGCGTTGGAGTCACTAGGATACCAACTTCTATCGCTTCGTACCGAGCCCATGCCCATAAGGACTGAACAGAACAGCCTCGTCTCTTCTGAAGTACAAAGCTATGTACCTCAGCCGTATAAAGGAGTCGATCTTAAAATATGAAAGAGCCGTTGGAGCCTCCTTCTCCTTCCATAAAGAAGGCGGTCGCCCTTAAATATACGCCTGGTGAGAGCGAAGCACCGATTGTCGTTGCCAAAGGGAGCGGCCGTATTGCGGATAGCATTTTAGAAAAAGCTAAAGAGCATGGTGTTCCGGTACAGGAGGACGCTGCGCTGGTTGAAGTACTATCCAAACTTGATTTGGACGAACAAATCCCTGCTGAGCTCTATCAGTTGGTGGCAGAGGTGCTTACCTATATTTATCAAATGGATCGACTTGCATCAAGGGATGACTGGTGATGAGGAATGAGATGAAGGCTGCAGGCAAGGATCAACGGAAAGCCAAAGGAGCGATGGGCGAAGAGGCAGCGGCTTTGTTTTTAGAAAACTTGGGTTACCGTATCATAGAGCGTAATTGGCGATGCCGCAGTGGTGAAATAGATCTGATTGCCAAGCAGGAGCATACATTCGTGTTTATTGAGGTACGTAGTCGTAGTAGCTCCAAATATGGAACGCCAGCAGAATCAGTTACTGCGCGTAAAATAGCCCAAGTTCGCCAAACAGCTGCTGTATATTTGCATATGAATGGGATTGGAGATGCTCCAATCCGCTTTGACATGATTTCTGTACAATTAACTGACGAAAAGGCAGTTGTTACGGACCATTTAATAGGTGCATTTTAAAAGAGTAAGAGCTTTTGCGAAGGTAAGAGTGCGGGACTGAATTCAAATGTGCAGGTTGACAGAAAGGAAAGCTACAGGTATATTTTATTGAGAATAGTTATCATTTTCATCTTAAAATGAATATCGAGAAGTTGTACCTGTGAAGGAGGATTTACGTGACAAAGCGTACCTTTAGTGAACATGTCATAGATGTAATTCAGGAACGTCGAACGATTAAACGATTTAAATCCGACTCCATTCCGGTAGATACAATTAAAGAACTGTTGGACGTCGCTGTGTGGGCTCCTAATCATAAAATGCGTGAACCGTGGCGTTTTTTGTTGTTTGCTGGCGAAGGACGGAAAAAGCTTGCAAAAGCCATTGCAGCCGATATTGGTAAAGACAACAAGTTTGAGAGTGGAATTCTGCACAACCCGATTCAGCTTTTAGTGGTGATGGAAGAAGATCCGCGTCAAGCGGTTTGGGATGAGGATTTTGCAGCAGTCAGCGCGCTTGTTCAAAACTTTATGCTTGCTGCATGGAGCAAAGGGATCGGAACGTTTTGGGTGACAAAGCCATTTTTATACTCGCCTAAGTTCCGTGAACATTTGGGAATCCAACCGGGTGAGAAGGTAATAGGAATGATATATGCAGGCTATCCTGACGTTATCCCAGAATCAAGGCCACGTACTCCGGCAGCCGATAAGCTGACCTTGTTTGACAAATAATCTTTCGTTAGATAAACTTAGTCAAGAATTTTGAAAGCATGTTCGGAGCTAAAATTAGAACATTATATTTGCAATAAATGAAAATTTGGAAGCACCTTTTTTCATATAGGCAATGATTCCCGAGAGGGACATTTCAATATGAGGAGAGGTGCTTTTTTGATATGTATGGAAAATTACATGGAGCTTGCCTATATGGGATAGATGGCGTTCTGATCGAAGTTGAGACTGATTTGTCCAATGGCTTGCCTCAGACCGCAATTATCGGATTGCCGGATTCAGCGATTCGAGAGGCAGTAGAGCGTGTGAGAGCAGCAATCAAAAACTGCGGTTTCAAATATCCGTCCCAGCGTGTCACGATTAACTTAGCTCCTGCAGATTTGCGTAAGGAAGGCTCATCTTTTGATCTTGCTATCGCTTTAGGCTTGCTGACAACCAGCGGACAGGTTGTTTTACCAGTAGGGGAACGAACGCTGTTTATTGGCGAGCTGGCACTGGATGGCAGCATTCGTCCTGTAAATGGGGTGTTGTCTATGGTTGATCTGGCCAAGCGAGAAGGATTCGATTCCGTGCTGCTTCCTCAAGAAAACGCAAGCGAGGCTCGTCTAATTGCGGATATACGTATTTACGCTATACACCATCTGGTGGATCTTATCCCGGTTAATGAGCATGTACAAGACACCCCGGACGGCCAAGTGACCAATCAAAATTGTACTGCCAGTAAACAAGTTATAATCCATTCCTATGACCATTTATCCCAAGCAGAGCATATAGCGTTGTGCGAGCAAGAGGAACTAGCCAGTAATATGGAGGATTACAGCGATGTGCTGGGTCAGCTACACGCCAAACGTGCGTTAGTTATTGCTGCAGCAGGAATGCATAATATTTTGCTTATGGGGCCGCCGGGTGCTGGAAAAACGATGCTCATCCGCAGATTGTCCTCTATCCTGCCGCCTTTGACTGAAAAGGAGTCGCTAGAAGTGACCAAGGTATACAGCGCAGCAGGAAAATGGAAGGAGTCATCGCCCCATCTCATGCATGTTCGTCCCTTCCGTTCGCCTCATCATACGATCTCTGCTGCTGGATTGGTAGGCGGAGGAGGCATACCCAAACCAGGAGAAATCAGTCTTGCACACCGAGGGATTTTATTTCTGGATGAACTGCCTGAGTTTAGCCGTCATGTACTAGAAGTACTGCGCCAACCATTGGAAGACCACAATGTCACGATCAGTCGTTCACGTGCTGTTTTTAAGTATCCGGCGCATTTTTTACTTGCTGCCTCTTTAAATCCGTGCCACTGTGGCTTTTTCGGAAATGATACGGAACATCAGCGCTGTACCTGTTCACCTGCAGCAGTAGCCCGCTACCGTTCACGTATTTCCGGTCCACTGCTGGATCGGATCGATCTTCAGCTTGAAGTATCGCAGCCGAAGGATTGGCGGGAGGAAAAAGAATCACTGTCGTCTGCTGATATGAGAAAGCAGGTGTTGGCTGCTCGAGCAATACAAATCCGCAGATACAGCAAGCTTCCTTTTTCATGGAATAGTGAGCTGTCCGGTCAGCTGCTGCGTAAATATGCGGTATTAGAACAAAATGCAGCGGAGTTGCTTGACCAGACGATGGATGCACTTGGTTTAAGCATGCGTGCGTATGATCGAATTCTCAAGCTGTCCCGCACCATTGCAGACTTACATGAGTCAGAGAAAATTACGACTTCACATGTGGCTGAAGCTATTCAATACCGCCAGATGGATAGAGCAAATTCCAATTTTCCCGAAATGTAAAAAGGCGATAAAATTAGCAGATACAGCATGATCATTTTTATGAAAAAGTTTTTCCAAAGGATATGTATACGAGAGAAAACGGAAATAAGGACAAAAAAAAGCTCCAGGCAAAAAGACCTGGAGAAGCAAAAAAGATTATGACAATAGTGATTATACTATGAGTATATCAATTTCGTATATACGATTATGCATCATCTCCCATGTTACTTGATGGAAAAACAACAAGCCCCTCGACCAATACGGTTCAGGGGCTTGTTGTGAAATTCATTCTAACTCTATGTTACAAAACGTTCAGTTTCACTTCAATATTTCCGCGGGTAGCGCGGGAGTATGGACATTGTTCGTGCGCGCCTTCCACCAGTTTTACTGCAGTTTCATGATCGACGCCTTTTACCAGTATGTCGAGGTTTACTCCGATTCCGAAACCACCGTCTTCCACTTTGCCGAAATGGACCGTAGCTGTTACTTCAGTACCTTCATGCTTAACACGTTGCATGCGGGCAACCATATTTAAGGCACTATCAAAGCAAGCGGAATAGCCTGCTGCGAACAATTGCTCTGGATTCGTACCAGCACCGCCTGCGCCGCCCATTTCTTTTGGGGTATCAATATCTAAACGAATTTCAGGGGAAGAAGACTCGATATAACCGTTACGTCCACCAACCGCTTTTACTGTTGTTTCATACATTTTTTGTTGAATGGTCATCATAATCCAATCACTGCCTCTCACTTAACTTATATTTTACACAACTTAATTTATCAAAATAATTATTGTTTGTAAAGTATTTTATGCAATTAGAATGTACTTTGCTATATAATGTGCTAAAATAATGACGAAAGTAGGTGACTAGACAGTATGGAAAATAACTTCAATGAACACGCAGCGTTGAAACTTGATAATCAGTTATGCTTTGCCATATATGCATGCTCCAGAGAGATTACGAAGCTATACCAGCCTTATCTGGAAAAGCTCGGTGTGACGTACTCACAATATTTGGTGCTAATCGTGCTCTGGGAGCGTGAAGAGTGTACAGTGAAGGAATTAGGTGAGGCACTATATTTGGACTCCGGCACACTAACTCCGCTATTGAAGAGATTGCAGAACGCCGGGCTGATCGATCGAAAGCGTTCCACTCAGGATGAGCGTAAGGTGCTGATTTCTTTGACGACAGAGGGAATCGCATTACGGGAAAAAGCTCTGTCTGTACCTGGATGCATCCAGGAAAAAACAAGTATGACCCATGATCAATTTGGGTCGCTTCTGCTCCAATTCAATGATCTGCTCGATCGTGTTCATCAAGCGAATGTACAAATCGAAAAATCATAAGGTATTTTCAGTTGCTCTGCGAATCTTACGGCATGAGTTAATCTCCACTGAAAGAAAAAATACCTAATCATGCTTGAAGAAATAAAGTGCCTCTTAATGCGGATTAGTAATCCCATATTGTAGAGGTGCTTTTTTTGTGTGAATTTGTATTATATATAATATCCAATAATATCCAAACATTCGATTTTGGGAATGATAATGATATCAAAATACTGTAATTCATAAGGTTAAATTATAAGGAAAGCGTTTTAAAAACATGTTACAATGATGTAGGTTTAGTATAGATTTCCTTGTGAACCGCCCTTGTTGCAGTCATGTTGATAGGAGGATTCCAGAATGAATATCCATGAATATCAGGGTAAAGAAGTATTGAAACAGTACGGAGTGGCTGTACCGAACGGTAAGGTTGCCTATACGGTGGAGGAAGCCGTTGCTGCGGCAGAATCGCTTGGGAGCGCTGTTACGGTGGTAAAAGCACAAATTCATGCTGGTGGACGCGGTAAAGCGGGTGGCGTGAAAGTTGCCAAAGGTTTGGATGAGGTGCGGACTTTTGCTGCTGAAATTTTGGGTAAGGTGCTGGTGACGCATCAGACTGGACCTGAAGGTAAAGAGGTCAAACGCCTTTTGGTTGAGGAAGGCTGCGATATTCGTAAAGAATATTACGTCGGTGTTGTCGTAGATCGTGCGACTGGACGTATCGTAATGATGGCCTCAGAAGAAGGTGGTACGGAAATCGAAGAGGTGGCTGCAGCTACTCCGGAGAAGATTTTTAAAGCGGTTGTTGATCCAGCGATTGGGCTTCAGGTGTATCAGGCCCGTAAGTTGGCGTATGACATTAGTATTCCTAATGAACTGGTAAACAAAGCGGTCAAGTTTATGTTGGCACTATACGAAGCTTTTGTGGACAAGGACTGTTCGATTGCAGAAATCAATCCCTTAGTCGTTACGGGTGATGGGAATGTACTGGCGTTGGATGCCAAACTGAATTTTGATTCTAATGCATTGTTCCGTCACAAGGATATTTTGGAACTGCGTGATTTGGATGAAGAGGATGAGAAGGAAATTGAGGCATCTAAATACGATCTAAGCTATATCGCTCTGGACGGAAATATTGGTTGTATGGTCAATGGTGCGGGTTTGGCGATGGCAACCATGGATATTATCAAATATTACGGTGGCGATCCGGCCAACTTCCTGGACGTGGGGGGCGGTGCGACGACGGAAAAGGTAACCGAAGCGTTCAAAATCATTTTGTCCGATCCGAAGGTAGAAGGTATTTTCGTGAACATTTTCGGCGGAATTATGCAGTGTGACATCATTGCGAACGGCGTCGTGGAGGCTGCCAAACAGTTGGGGCTGACTCGTCCGCTTGTTGTCCGTCTTGAAGGGACGAATGTTGGGCTCGGTAAACAGATTTTAGCGGAATCCGGTTTGAATATCGTGGCAGCCGATTCTATGGCGGATGGCGCCCAAAAAATCGTCGAACTTGTTCAATAGCCTGTTTGCATTCCGATATGCCGAATAAACGATAGGGGATGTGAAGATCGTGAGTATTTTGGTCGATAAGCATACAAAGGTGATTACACAGGGGATTACGGGAAAAACGGCGTTGTTTCATGCCAAGGGTGCACTTGATTACGGTACACAAATGGTAGGTGGCACCTCTCCAGGTAAGGGGGGCACCGAGGTAGAAATTACACTGGAGAACGGACAACAGGTCAAATTGCCAGTGTTTAACACAGTGAGCGAAGCCAAGGAAGCTACTGGCGCAACAGCGAGCGTGATTTACGTGCCACCGGCTTTTGCAGCAGATTCCATTTTGGAGGCTGTAGATGCGGATTTAGATCTCGTGATTTGTATCACGGAGGGCATTCCGGTGCTTGATATGATTAGGGTCAAACGTTTTATGGAAGGTAAAAAGACCGTTCTGATTGGCCCTAACTGTCCAGGTGTTATTACACCAGGAGAATGTAAAATCGGTATTATGCCAGGTTACATTCATCTACCAGGTCATGTAGGCGTTGTGTCACGTAGTGGCACTTTGACCTATGAAGCAGTGCATCAGTTAACGACCCGGGGTATAGGACAATCTTCCGCTGTTGGTATTGGCGGTGACCCCGTTAAAGGTTCGGAATTCATTGATATTTTGCAACGTTTCAATGAGGACCCCAACACTCACGCTGTCATTATGATTGGAGAAATTGGGGGTACAGCCGAGGAAGAGGCTGCTGAGTGGATCAAGGACAATATGACGAAGCCGGTGGTTGGTTTTATCGGCGGTGTGACTGCGCCTCCGGGCAAACGGATGGGGCATGCTGGTGCCATTATTTCTGGCGGAAAAGGAACGGCTAAAGAGAAAATCGCCACGCTTGAAGCCTGCGGGATCCAGGTGGCACCGACTCCTTCCGAAATGGGCTCGACACTGGTAAGTGTGCTGGAAGCACGTGGTATTTTGAATTTGTGCACGACACATTAAATCGTGTTCCTTCATTAATATACAGGCCATAAAACGCATCGAAATTTGCCGCAGGCTAGTGTATAATGAAAGAAAGGTAAGCAACCTTTTTATCTTCTGAAACAGGGGATGAAAAGGTTGCTTTTTTTGCGTTAAGACAGGCTTATCAGGGAAACGCTTGCAAAATGACTCATTGTGCCACAAAATAAGGGAGGGTTCACTCTTCCGTGAATGGGGGAACCATAGTTTGGAAGAAAGATGGCTTTTGTTAGGCTTACATGAGTTAGAGGGAATCGGAAGAAAAACAATCCAGCGTATTTGGTCGAGTGACTATCAATTGCATGAGCTACTGCATTTTAGCGAACAAAAATGGATTGAGATAGGGTTAAGCCCTGCTCAGGCACGCATTGCGGCCCAGTGTTACGATGAAGAATGGGTGCATGAACGATATCAGCGAGTCCAATCCGGTGATATTGGAACGGTAACTTATGTGGACGAGGATTATCCCCTATTAATGAAGGAAACAGTTGATCCACCCTGGGTAATGTATACAATAGGGGATAAATCACTTTTGCATACATGTTCTGTAGCCATGGTAGGAACTCGCGTTCCCACCGCTTATGGACGTAGAGCAGCGGAGATACTAACAGAGGGATTATGTAATGCAGGGATTACAATAGTTAGCGGATTGGCGAGAGGCATTGACAGTATTTGTCACGAAACAGCCCTGCGCCGGGGAGGAAACACGATTGGTGTACTGGGAACAGCGATCGATCAAATTTATCCTCCCCAAAATGCGTCTTTATTTGCAGAGCTGGCTAGCAAAGGCTTGATCGTATCAGAGTATCCTCCAGGCACAAGGTCGCATCCGGGAATGTTTCCACAACGTAATCGGATTATAGCCGGCCTAACGAAGGGAACGCTTGTCGTCGAAGCAGATGCAAGAAGCGGTTCTTTGATTACAGCTGATGCTGCGCTAGAGGCAAATCGAGATGTGTTTGCTGTTCCCGGACCCATTACGTCACCGAAGAGTAGAGGCACGCTGAGCTTGATTAAGCAAGGAGCCAAAACAGTCACTGAAGCTTCGGATATTATTGAGGAGTATGAAGCGGATTTGCGTACAAGGGAGGTTTCTTCATACAATAGAGAGCAGAGTCCTAATCTGAAGGAGGTCTCCAAATTGCCAGAAAGTGAGACTTCTGAGGAAAACCGTGTCATACTGTTGCTCGAACAGGGAACCATGACTCTGGATGAACTGCTCGATGCTACGGCATGGGATTTTGGACTTTTACACGCAGTTCTGTTATCGTTAATCATAAAAAAAAGGATCGCCCAGCTAGCGGGCACAAAATACAAGCTTATTTAGTAGTTGTTTTTGCAAAGTCCTTAGTAAATGCACAAATTCAATTTTAAACATCAGGTGGAGGGCAGTATGGCATTTATCCGCGCCGCGGATTCCTACTCCTTCCCCACTTCCTGAAATGTGTTGAATTTATAGCTCGTACTAGTGAAGCGTTGGATTTGAACTTGGAAAAGCGACAGCGTTCGCCTTTGTAATGGAATTCTAACTTTATCGAAGGTTTATAAAATCTAAGAATTCCGTTACAAACAGCAATTGTAAGATCAATTCCATCGTGTAACTTCTCTACGAACTATAGCTCACCACATTTCAGGAAGTCTATCATACTCATGTGTGTAATTGAGAGGAGGAAGAGCCTATGGCGGATTCACTCGTCATCGTGGAATCGCCTTCCAAGGCGAAGACGATCGGCAAATACTTAGGCAGCAAATATATCGTCAAGGCTTCCATGGGTCATATCAGGGATTTACCGAAGAGTCAGATCGGCGTAGAGGTCGAAAATGATTTTAATCCCAAATACATTACCATTCGAGGTAAAGGCTCAATTCTAAAAGAATTAAAGGATGCCCGAAAAAAAGTGAAAAAAGTATATCTGGCGGCTGACCCGGATCGCGAAGGTGAGGCTATTGCCTGGCATCTAGCGCATGCGCTGGAACTGGACGATACGGCAGATTGCCGTGTGGTATTTAATGAAATTACAAAGCAGGCTGTCAAAGATGCTTTTAAAACACCCCGTAAAATCAATATGGATTTGGTCAATGCTCAACAGGCACGACGGATACTGGATCGACTTGTAGGCTACAAAATCAGCCCGTTGCTCTGGAAAAAGGTGAAAAAGGGCCTATCCGCTGGGCGTGTGCAGTCGGTTGCGGTGAAAATTATTCTGGACCGGGAAAACGAGATCAGTGAGTTTGTACCAGAAGAATACTGGACGATTACAGCTAAACTAGCTATTAAAGACAGCACCTTTGAAGCGAAATTTCATAAGCTGCGCGGTGAAAAGAAAGAACTCTCCAGCGAAGCGGATGTACAAGAAGTGTTGGAAGCTATCGGAAAATCGTCTTACAAGGTGCGCGATGTGAAAGAGAAAGAGCGTTTACGCAATCCTTCTCCTCCATTCACAACAAGTTCCTTGCAGCAGGAGGCGGCTCGGAAGCTCAACTTCCGTGCTTCTAAAACGATGTCTGTAGCTCAGCAGCTATATGAGGGTGTGGATTTAGGTAAAGAAGGGACCGTGGGTCTAATTACGTATATGCGTACGGATTCCACACGGATCGCCGCTTCAGCTCAAGAGGAAGCGAAAGAATTAATTATTCAAAAATATGGCGAAGCTTTTGTACCTGAAACTCCTCGTCAATATTCAAAAAAAGCGGCCAACGCCCAAGATGCGCATGAAGCGATTCGCCCAACCTCTGCGTTACGCGAACCGGAAACAGTTAAACCGTTTATGAGTCGGGATCAGTTCCGTTTGTACAAATTGGTATGGGAACGTTTCATGGCCAGCCAGATGGCTTCTGCTATTATGGATACTTTGTCCGTAGATATTGAAGCGGGTGAGACGATATTCCGGGCAGCAGGTTCGAAGGTTCGTTTTCCAGGTTTCATGAAAGTGTATGTAGAGGGAAATGACGACGGTAAAACCGAAGAAGATAAACTGCTGCCACCACTTCAACCAGGCGATAAATTAAAAAAAGAAGCAGTTGAGCCGAAGCAGCATTTTACACAACCGCCTCCCCGTTATACGGAAGCGCGACTTGTTAAGACGCTGGAAGAACTGGGTATAGGACGTCCAAGTACGTATGCTCCGACGCTGGAAACCATTCAGAAACGTGGGTACGTTGCTATTGAAGAGAAGAAGTTTTTCCCTACAGAGCTGGGCGAATTGGTCATCGAACAGATGGAGGAGTTCTTTCCAGAGATTTTGAATGTGGAATTTACAGCTCATATGGAAGGTGATCTTGACCACGTCGAAGAAGGCGAAGGTAATTGGGTCAAAGTGTTGAGTGACTTTTACGAGTCATTCGAGAAGCGACTTGAAGTGGCTGAAGAAGAAATGAAAGAAATTGAAATAAAAGATGAAGTATCCGATGTTATTTGTGATAAGTGTGGCAGCCAAATGGTCTATAAGCTTGGCCGATTTGGTAAATTCCTGGCCTGTTCTGCTTTTCCAGATTGCCGTAACACAAAGCCAATTGTTAAGGATATCGGGATTGATTGTCCTACATGCGGTGAGGGACATGTTGTCGAACGACGAAGTAAAAAGGGACGTATCTTTTACGGATGTGACCGCTACCCGGAATGTGATTTTGTATCCTGGGATAAACCGTCCATTAAGCCTTGCCCAAGTTGCAGTAGCCTAATGGTTGAAAAACGTACGAAACAAGGAACGAAGCTCAACTGTACTGTCTGCGATCACAGCGAAATGCTGGAAGAGAGCGATGAGAGTGTAGAGACTTCTTAAGAACAACATTAGCAGGGGGATTTAAACGTGAGTGAACTACAAAAGGTAACGGTCATCGGAGCAGGCTTGGCGGGCAGCGAAGCTGCCTGGCAAATTGCAAGCCGTGGAGTGCCAGTCAAGTTATATGAAATGAGGCCGGTTGTAAAAACACCAGCACATCATACAGATAAATTTGCCGAACTGGTATGCAGTAATTCCTTGAGGGCAAACGGCCTAACGAATGCAGTAGGCGTACTGAAGGAAGAGATGAGAATACTGAACTCCTTGATTCTGAGCGCAGCAGATCGTCATGCTGTTCCGGCTGGCGGTGCATTGGCAGTAGATCGTGACGGATTTTCCGGTCATATTACTGATACGCTTCATCAACATCCTTTGATCGAGGTTGTTAATGAAGAGCTTCAGGAAATCCCACAGGACGGTATTGTGGTTATTGCGACGGGGCCTTTAACTTCTCCAGCTTTGTCGGAACAGATTAAATCACTGATGGGAGAGGAGTATTTTTATTTTTACGATGCGGCGGCCCCGATTGTGGAAAAGGACTCTATCGACATGAGCAAGGTTTATCTGGCTTCCCGTTATGATAAGGGAGAAGCAGCGTACTTGAATTGTCCGATGAACGAAGCGGAATTTGATGCTTTTTATGAGGCTCTGATTACGGCTGAGGTAGCGCAAGTCAAGGAATTCGAAAAAGAAATTTATTTTGAAGGCTGTATGCCCATCGAAGTGATGATGCAACGTGGGAAACAAACGGCATTGTTCGGACCTATGAAACCTGTGGGTCTCGTAAATCCGCATACAGGTGAACTGCCTCACGCAGTTGTTCAGCTTCGGCAGGACAACGCTGCAGGAACGCTGTATAATCTGGTTGGTTTCCAGACTCACCTCAAATGGGGGGAGCAAAAGCGTGTATTTTCAATGATTCCGGGTCTTGAAGAGGCAGAGTTTGTACGTTATGGTGTGATGCATCGCAATACCTTTATTAATTCACCGCAGCAACTTCATCCAACCTATCAGTTCAAGGGAAGAAGTAATCTATTCTTCGCCGGACAAATGACCGGTGTAGAGGGATATGTGGAGTCGGCAGCTTCTGGTCTGCTGGCCGGGATGAATGCGGCACGAGCAGCACGTGGACAGGAAATGTTTGTATTTCCTGCAGAAACGACATTAGGCAGCATGGCGCGGTATATTACGACCGCTGATTTTAAACATTTTCAACCGATGAATGCAAACTTTGGTTTGCTTCCAAAGTTGGAAAAACGGATTCGTAACAAAAAGGAAAAGAATGAAGCTCTCGCTAGTCGCGCGTTGGAAAGTTTGCGCGGTTATATCAATGAAACGGGAGTTATATCAGCTGAAGTACAGGCATAGGGATGAAGGAAAAGGAGGAGCGCGTTATGGATATGTCCTTTCATGCTACCACCATCTGCGCTGTACGCCACAATGGCAAAGGAGCTATTGCGGGTGATGGACAGGTAACGTTCGGTAACAGTGTTGTAATGAAGCAGACGGCAAAAAAAGTACGCAGATTGTATCGTGGTCAGGTCGTTGCAGGATTTGCGGGTTCGGTGGCCGATGCTATCACGTTATTTGAAAAGTTTGAAAATAAGCTAGAGGAACACCACGGAAATCTTCAAAGAGCAGCCGTGGAACTGGCCAAGGACTGGCGTCAGGATCGTATCCTGCGTAAACTGGAAGCGCTTATGATTGTGATGGACTCTTCCGGGATGCTGCTCATTTCTGGAGGCGGCGAAATTATCGAGCCGGATGATGATGTGCTTGCCATTGGCTCAGGTGGCAATTTTGCATTGGCTGCTGCCCGCGCTTTCAAACGCCATGGCTCTGGCATGGAAGCAAAGGACATGGCACGGGAAGCGCTAGAGGTTGCTTCGGAAATATGTGTGTATACGAACAATCAGATTATCGTGGAAGAACTGTAAATCGGCTCTGAGTATTCAAGGGTGGAGGAGTGCAAAATGAATAATCAATCGTTGACGCCCAGACAAGTGGTATCCGAGCTGGATAAGTATATTGTCGGACAAAAGGAAGCAAAAAAATCTGTTGCTGTTGCCTTGCGCAACCGCTATCGGCGTAGCAAGCTGCCGGATGACATACGGGATGAAATTGTGCCTAAAAATATTTTGATGATCGGACCGACTGGTGTGGGTAAAACTGAAATTGCACGTAGACTTGCACGGCTCGTGGGGGCTCCTTTTGTCAAGGTAGAGGCGACCAAATTTACAGAAGTAGGTTACGTCGGTCGTGATGTGGAATCCATGGTGCGTGATCTGATGGAAACCTCCATTCGCATCGTCAAGTCGGAACGAACAGAGAATGTGAAGGACAAAGCGGAGGACATGGCAAATGAACGGATTGTCAGCATCCTTGTACCTGCAGAAAAGTCAAACAAATCGCAACGTAATCCCTTTGAAATGCTGTTTGGCAATAACACGGGAACTTCGGTAGAAGAAGAACCACCACAACAGGATGGATCTTTGGCAGAAAAGCGCCGTAAGGTTAAATTCGATCTGTTGTCCGGTAAGCTTGAGGATGATGTCATAGAGATTGATGTGGAGGATACTGCACCCAATATGCTCGATATGTTTGCTGGGCAAGGGAATGAACAAATGGGTATGAATATGCAGGAGATGTTCGGAAGTTTTCTGCCCAAGCGGACGAAGAAGCGCAAGCTGCCAGTCAAGGAAGCTCGCAAGGTGTTGATTCAAGATGAAGCCGCCAAATTGATCGATATGGACGATGTGATTCAGGAGTCTGTGAAGCGTGCTGAGCAATCGGGTATTATTTTTATCGATGAAATAGATAAGATTGCCAGCCAGGGTAAGGGGAGTGGCCCCGATGTGTCGAGAGAAGGCGTCCAGCGCGATATTTTACCTATTGTCGAGGGATCTACCATCATGACCAAATACGGTCCGGTAAGAACAGATTACATTCTGTTTATTGCTGCAGGAGCTTTTCATGTTGCAAAACCATCTGACCTGATCCCTGAGCTTCAGGGCCGTTTTCCAATCCGTGTGGAATTAAGTAGCCTGACTTTGGATGAGTTTGTGTCGATACTGACGGAGCCTAAAAATGCGCTGACCAAGCAATACACTGATCTACTCCGTACCGAGGAGATTGAAGTCGAATTTTCTGCGGAAGCGATTCGTGAGATTGCCAGTATTGCTGAGTCTGTAAATCGCAACACCGAAAATATTGGCGCACGTCGTTTGCATACCATTCTAGAAAAGCTGCTGGAGGATCTGTCGTTTGAAGCACCAGAGCTTACATTGGATCGTATGATCATTACCCCGGAATATGTACGTGAGAAGCTGGGAGATATTGCCCAAAACAGGGACCTTAGTCAGTATATTTTATGAATAGGGTTTTCTAAAAATAGGGTGTGTGGTCCAGAATAACACTATCTTGCACCGTCATTTAGACCTAGATAATGGTCAAGTTGATGATTTTTCTGTCTATTCCAAAAGTAGGACGTATAATCTTTTACAGGTGTAAAGTGCTAAGAAAACATTCATTTTCTTGAAAAAAACCTGAAAAATTTAACAATTTATGCATCTAAAGCCCTCTTTTTTTAAAAAGATAGGGCTTTTTTCTTATTGTAATTAGGTCCCAACTCTACGAAACTTAGAATATATGACAGAAAGTTATTATTTTCTACTTAAGACCTAAAAGAAATGTATAATTATGAAATTTTATTGTCGAAAAAAAGTGAAAAATCTTGTTTTATTGAATCTTACTTTGGAGTAGACGCTGGGAGGGAGGAGCTAAATGAATCTGCTGGGTGATATGAGCTTTCAAAAGCTTCAGGCAGGTGTACAGGCGGCAAATACGAGACAACGTGTGATGGCTGACAATATTTCCAATGCGGATACCCCGTATTTTAAGCGTTCGGAGGTTTCATTTGAAGAACTGCTTCAGCAGCAAATGGACGGGGATGTCACACCACTACGTGGAAAAGTAACCAATTCAAGACATTTTCAAATAGGACCTGTGAACTCCATTCCAGATGCCACGGTCACCAAAGATGGGTACTCAGTCATGAATAACAATATGAACAACGTAGATATCGACAGAGAAATGAGTCTTATGGCTGAAAATCAACTAAGATATAATACCTACATCCAAGAAATTAATGAGCGCATCAAGATGATGAGAACAGCGGTAGAAGGGAGATAGGAATAGGTGAAGATTAACAACGGCTTTGATATTAGTGCGTCTGCTCTTACTGCCCAACGGTTGCGGATGGACGTTATATCTAGCAACATTGCCAACGCAGAGACAACTCGGGCGAAAGTAGAGAATGGACAAGCAGTTCCATATCGGAGAAAAACGGTTGTTTTGGAGCCGAACCAATCTGGCTTTGCCGATGTTTTGAAGGCTCAAATGGAAGGAAGTAGAACTAGCGCTGCTGGCGTTAAGGTTTCGCAAATTCAGGAAGATCAGTCACCTTTGAAGCCTGTGTACAATCCGGGTCACCCGGATGCTGATAAAGATGGCTATGTATATATGCCTAATGTAGACATTATGAAAGAAATGGTCGACATGATTTCCGCAACACGCTCATACGAAGCCAATGTAACAGCTCTGAATGCATCAAAGGCTATGGTTTCCAAAGCGCTTGAAATCGGTCGCTAAGCTCTAGGACTACTAATTACTTAATAGGGAGAGTAAAACATGATTCAGAACGCCATGTTTAATGTACAGACACCGGTAATACAGCAGATTCAATCGCCTAACAATGAGTTGGCGAAAGCGACGCCTTCCGAATCCTTGAAGGACTTTGGTTCCTTCCTAAAGGATGCTCTCAATGAAGTAGGGCAGCAGGAAGCCGCTACGCACCAGATGTCCGACCAATTCATGGCAGGCAAAGTTGATGTAGATCAGGTCATGATCACTTCCCAACAAGCGCTGCTTTCCCTGCAGCTTACTACACAGGTCCGAAACAAAGCGATCGAAGCCTATCAGGAGATCATGCGTACACAGATGTAAAGAGGGTTTAGCAAAGTTTCGGATGGGGTGACGGAGTGAACGAGAGAATCGCCCAATATCGGGATAAGATTTCCGGGTATTGGAATAATTTTAGCAAAAAACAGAAGATATTACTTGTTTCGACATTAGCATTCATCATTATCGCTGTTGTAGTGCTAACGATGCAGTTTACCAAAACCGAGTATGAAGTGGCTTTCCGAAATTTAAATGCTAACGATGCTGCCGGAGTCATTAAATATCTCGATTCTGCGGGTATACCGTATCAACTTAATGCTGGTGGGACACAAATCTCAGTCCCAACCGCTAATGCGGATAAGGCGAAGGTAGATGTTGGGTCTCAAGGCCTGATTCAGAAGGGTTCAATCGGCATGAGCGCTTTTGACCAGTCCTCCTCTGCCATTGGCATGACGGAGAACGAGTTCAATGTGAAGTACAATAATGCATTGAACGGCGAAATACAGCAACTGTTGGAACGGATGGATGGTGTCCAAAGCTCCAAAGCTGTCATTAATATGCCAAAGGAAAACATTTTTGCCGGACTTGAGGAAAAGGACAAAGCCTCCGCTTCGATTCAAATGGAATTCGAGCCTGGCTTTACTCCAAATCAGCAGGCGATCGATGGATACTTTAATCTGGTAAAAACGGCAGTACCGAATCTTCCAGTGGAAAACATTACGATCACTAATAAGGAATATGAGTTGATTCCAACGGCCAAGGGCGGCCAAGGTGGGCTCACTAGTGGTGTTCAAGAAAACATGGCTCTACAGAAGAAGTTTGAGAGCGATGTAAGGAATAATGTTCAACAATTTTTGTCGAAAATTGTTGGAGACGACAAGGTAAATGTACTTGTGATGTCCCAGCTAAATTTCGACAAAGTAACATCAAAGGAACAAATGGTCACACCTGTTGACCAAACGAAAATGAAGGGTATTGAAATTAGCGCCCAACAAATTCAGGAAAGCTATACAGGTAGTAGTGGACAAACCGGAGGAGTTGCAGGAACAGGAACACAGGATGTTCCGGGCTACCCCGGAGGAGCTAATTCCGGCAATACCAGCTCAGATAAGAGCTCAAGTACGATTAACTACGAAGTTAACCGAATTGCAAGGGATATTATCCAAAGTCCGTATACTGTAAAAGATTTAACCATTAATGTAGCAGTTGAACCACCAACAGGTCAGCAAACGTTGGATACTGCAACTCAGACAGCAATTCAAAATATTTTGGTTAATATCGTAAGAGCGTCGTTGGCGAATTCTGGTACTACAATTACAGACGCTGATTTGGCTAAGAAGGTTTCGGTGTTCTCACAAGCAGTTCCGGCGCCTGCGAGCACAAATACATTCTTCTCAGCTTCCAACCCTTGGCTATGGGGCATCGGAGCTGCTGTTCTGGCACTGCTGGCGGGTGTAATCTTCCTCATCGTACGCGGTCGTCGTAAGCAGGAAGAAGAGTTGGATGAAGAATTGCAACTTATGCCAACGCCGACGGAGTTCCCGTCTATTACCATGGAAAGTGTGACAAATGAAAGTCAAGTGCGTAAACAGCTTGAAAGTCTGGCGAAAAAGAAACCCGACGAATTCGTCAATCTGCTTCGTACATGGCTGGCTGACGAATAGAGGTGAGTTCATTGGCAAAGGCAAGCAGTCAAGGTTTAACGGGAAGACAGAAAGCAGCTATACTTCTGATCACAATGGGACCAGAGGTATCTGCTCAAATATTCAAGCATTTGCGTGATGAGGAGATCGAGCAACTTACATTGGAAATTGCCAATGTGCGGAAGGTCGATGCCATTGAGAAGGACTCCATCATGGCCGAGTTTCATCAAATTTGTTTGGCTCAGGAGTACATTTCCCAAGGCGGTATTAATTACGCTAAAGAAATATTGGAAAAAGCACTCGGATCGCAAAAAGCAGTTGAGGTCATTAACCGTCTAACAGCGACGTTACAGGTAAGACCCTTCGATTTTGCCCGCAAAGCTGATCCAAACCAGATATTGAATTTTATACAGAATGAGAATCCGCAAACGATTGCTCTCGTGCTTTCGTACTTGCAATTCGAGCAGGCGGCTGCAATTCTGTCGTCTCTGCCACAGGAAAAGCAGGCAGATGTGGCCCGGCGTGTCGCTGTCATGGACAGTACATCTCCGGAAGTTATTTCCCAGGTGGAACGAGTGTTGGAGCAAAAGCTGTCTGCAACCGCGACGCAGGATTATACGAATGCAGGTGGTATCGAGTCCATTGTTCAGATTTTGAATGGCGTAGACCGCGGAACCGAACGTACGATTCTCGACTCGCTTGAAATTCAAGATCCAGAACTGGCTGAGGAAATTAAGAAAAGAATGTTCGTGTTCGAGGATATCGTCAATGTGGACAACCGTTCCATTCAGCGCATTGTCCGCGATATCGACAATGCAGATTTGCAATTGGCGCTTAAAGTATCCAGTGAAGAAGTACGTGATGTGATTTTCCGAAATATGTCGAAACGTATGGCAGAAACCTTCAAAGAGGAAATGGAGTACATGGGACCGGTGCGGTTGCGTGATGTGGAAGAAGCACAGACACGTATCGTATCGACGATCCGCAGATTGGAAGAGGCCGGTGAGATTATAATCGCACGCGGCGGAGGAGATGACATCATTGTCTAACTTGATCAAATCTTTCCAATATGTTCCTGTAGAGGCTTTGAAAACAATTGATGTGGCACATACGTATGCGCCAGAAACGACGGACGAAGAAATCACAACTGAATATACGGAGCCGGAGCCTCAGCGAGATCATGAGGCTGAACGGCTACGGGATGAAATGCTGAAAGATGCTAAGGATTTTGCCGAACGTCAGGTTCGCGAGGCAGCTGAAGAAGCGGAACGGATGCTTCAGGAGGCGCAGCAGCAGATTGAAGCCTGGTGGCAGGAGCGACGCGAGCATGACGATCAGCTGACTCAGTCGTTAAAGGCTGATGGGTTTCAGCAAGGATATGAAGAAGGTCAGAAGCTGGCTGAGGTCGAGCTTCAGACGAAATCAGAGCAGATGATGGAAGAAGCACAGGATATTCTACGTCAGGCCTATGAGATAAAGGAACAACTAATTCAGGAAGCTGAGCCTTTTCTGGTTGAACTGAGTAGTGCTATTGCTGAGAAGGTCATTGAGAAACAGCTTAGCCTTGAGCCGGACTACACAATTGAATTAATTCGTAAAAATTTGGCTCGTAAGCGGGAAAAAGGAACCATTACATTGTGTGTGTCGCCTCAGCATTTCGCATTTGTGCAAGGTGCACGAGAAGAATTGTCATTAACTGTCGATTCGCAGGCAGAACTGCAAATTATTCCTGATGGTACCGTGAAAGATCGCGGTTGTGTTATCCGTTCTTCTTTTGGGAGCGTGGATGCGCGGATTGATACGCAATTAGCTGAGATCAAAAAGGAACTACTGCGTCTGGCACATGAGAATGAGGAGCGAAGACATGAAGGGGCTTAATACGCAGCGCTACATGGATCATTTGCGCCAGCTGGACCCGGTTCGGGTAAATGGCAAGGTTACGCAGGTTATCGGCCTGATGGTTGAATCGGAAGGTCCGGATGCCAGTATCGGGGATGTTTGTTACATTTATCCGGGTAAAACGGCAAAGCCGTTGCAAGCGGAGGTTGTAGGCTTCAGGGACAATAAAGTGCTTCTAATGCCACTTGGAGAACTGCAATCCATTGGTCCCGGTTGTGATGTAGTAGGAACAGGGAAACCGTTGAATGTGCAGGTCGGGTCGGAACTGTTAGGCAAGGTGCTGGACGGCTTGGGTCAGCCTCTGGATGGCTCATTGATTCCCTCGCGAATGGCGAGATATTCAACCTTCAATATTCCGTCCAATCCGCTGAATCGTCCGCGTGTGCAGGAACCAATCAGTATCGGGGTGCGCGCTATTGACGGGTTGCTTACTATCGGTAAAGGACAACGGGTTGGTATTTTTGCAGGTTCGGGTGTAGGTAAAAGTACCTTGATGGGAATGATTGCCCGTAATACGGAAGCTGATGTGAATGTAATCGCCTTGATCGGGGAACGTGGACGCGAGGTGCTGGACTTTATTGAACGGGATTTAGGTCCGGAGGGACTAGAACGTTCCGTGGTCATTGTGGCAACTTCCGACCAACCTGCGTTAATCCGTATTAAGGGTGCACTTATTGCAACGACGATCGCGGAATATTTTCGGGACCGCGGGTTGAATGTCATGCTGATGATGGATTCAGTTACCCGGTATGCGATGGCCCAACGTGAAGTCGGCCTAGCCGTAGGGGAGCCACCGGCAATGAGAGGGTACACACCTTCCGTGTTTGCTAGTCTACCTAAGCTTCTAGAACGTGCAGGGACAGGCCCTACTGGCTCCATAACCGCTTTCTATACGGTACTGGTCGATGGTGATGATATGAACGAGCCCATCGCGGATGCGGTGCGCGGGATTTTGGATGGACACATTGTCTTGAATCGTGGAATTGCGAACAAAGGACATTTTCCGGCAATCGATGTGTTAGCGAGTATTAGCCGGGTTATGAAGGATATCGCACCACGAGATCAGATAGACGCTGCCGAGAACATTAAGCGCTTGATGGCCATTTACAAAGATTCGGAGGACCTGATTAATATTGGGGCCTATCAGCAGGGTTCAAATGCAGAAATTGACGAATCCATGGAGCGTATACGGGATATATGGGATTTTACAAGACAAAGAACAGATGAAAAGGCTGAGCTGGACGAGGTAAGAGAGCGTTTGATTTCTGAATTTACGAGGAGATGAAGGTTGAACGATGAGATTTCAGTATTCCTTTCAGAAAGTTGTAGACTTGAAAACCAACGAAAAGTCACAGGCCGAATGGTTGCTTTCCAGTGCTGTTGGACAATTGCAGGCTGAGGAGCAGACATTAACACAGCTTGTAGGCGAAAGGAATCGAGTCATATCAGCCATTCAAAAGGCTGCCGAGGATTGCGCACCACTCTCTACCATTCAGGAATTACAGGCTTATGTTAATCATCTGGACCAATGTATTACACGCAAGCATAGGGATGTTCAATATGCGCAGCAAAATGTGCAAAGCAAACAAACCGTTTTGACCGATAAAATGCTGGATGAACAGGTTTGGCTGAAAGCGAGAGAGAAGGCCAACGTGAAATTCCAACAGGAAGTGCTCCTGCGCGAGCAGAACGAGCTGGATGAAATGGCTTCCGTGCGATTTGCCATGAAAGCCCGGTAAGCGGAAAGTCATAGGATACGCATATCAGCTGCCTGAGGAGGAAGACGATGGCACAGAAGTTAGCAGAAAATGAACTGGACATTGATTTAGGAAAAGAATCAGGCGGGGGATTTGAACGGTTTATGTTTTTCCTGATTCCGATTGTGTTCACAATCGTTCTGGTCGGGGTCCTGCTTACATTGTTCAATATGGACTTCAGAAGCGAAATGATTTCATTAGGGAACAAAATACCAGTTGTTAAAAATTGGGTACCTGAACCGAAAGATAAGGCTACACAGACGAAAGAGGCAGATCAAAAGGCTCAGTCCGAAAGTTCTGAAGCAACCATTCAGCAGTTAAAGGCAGATCTAGCCAAGCAGACGGAGGAGCTTAAAAAGGCTACCGCTGCTAAGACGACACAAGATAAAAAGGTTACTGAACTGCAGAATCAGGTCAATACGCTCCAAACGCAACAGGAACAGCAGCCACAGGCCAGTCAGCAGGGACAGGCTGGTACGCAAACTACAGGTGGAACAACAAATGAAGATCCTTATGTAAAACAGGCCAGAGATCTTGCTAGTATGTATGAAGGAATGACAGCTAGTAAAGCGGCACCGATTATGGAGAATCTGACTACGGAAGAGACTGTGCAGCTGCTAAGCTACATGGACCCTGCCAACAGTGCGAAGATTTTGCAAAAGATGGACGCTAAAAAAGCAGCCGATATTACTATGGCTCTGAAAAACGTAACGCCATCTACGGATTTGTCAGTTGCTGCGTTGCAGTCTCGTCTGAAAAAGGATCAAGGTACCACAGCTGGCACGACGAGTAAGAGTTTGCAAAGCACTCAAATCAGTAGCACATTTGCTTCCATGGACAAGAAGAGCGGTGCCGAACTTATTTTGCAAACTTACAAAATCAGTCCAGACAAGGCATTAAACATATTAAATACAGTAGATGATTCGACACGTGGTTCTTTACTACAAAATATGTCTGCCAAGGATGCGGCTCAGACCGCAAAAATTTTAAACAAACTGATGGGCAGTAAGTAATTTAAATGAAGGGAGGTGAAAAATAAATGACCCTTATTTCTCAAAGTGTATCGCTCGGCTCCAGTCAGACAGCTAGCAGTACAACGGCCTCAACAACGACTACAGCCACAGCTGCTGGAGCAACCACGGGTGCTTTTAATCAAACACTTACGCAAATGATGACAGGCGGGCAAACGGGCTCAGCAGGCACAGATGCGAACGGTTCTCCATTAGTTATGGTACTCCCGCTTATTGCGACTGGAGAATCCACGGAAGCTCCAACGGAGTCGCTGGTCGAAACACTGGCTCCTTTGCTGCAGAATCTCGAAAAGTTGGATGATCAAGTAGCTGCCGATCCTGCTCTGCTTGCAACTCTTCAAGCTTGGATTCAGCAAGTACAACAGTTTTTGCAAGGCGACGGAACAAATCAACAGTTAAACGGTGGAGAAACGACAGAGGCGACAGGCTTAACAGCCTTGGCAGCCAACCCGGCTACTCTTCGATTTGCATTGCAGGACGCTTTGTCACAACTTGCCAATGTAGCAGAGCAGGCTTCTGGAGACCAAAAGTCCCAGGTGACACAGTTGCTACAATCGCTCCAAAGCGCAACGGCAGGTACGGGAGCAATTTCCGATGAGCAGTGGAATGGTGTAATGAAAGCTGTGGAACTTGCTGATGGTGGGGATTCACAAGCAGTTCAGCCTTCTGCAAATCGAACAAATGGTACTCAGACCGTAGCTACAGCCACTACAGACAAACAGGTTGTTGCTTCTCAGCAGCAAGCTAGTCAAGGCGAAACTAATCAACAAGGTTCAGAAGGGCAACGTTCATCAACTAATATTCTCGTTCAGTCTGCAGTTAAGACGACTGCAACGGATGAAGCGAGTGCATTCGTAGATGCAACTGAGCAAGCGGATTCGACAGCAACTGACAATCAGACTCCAGTGATCACGACTGCGGGACAGCTTTCGGTACAAACGCAAGGAACAACACCTTCGGCTCCGGCTCAACCAGTCGTACATGTGCGGCAATTTGCCAAGGAGATGACCGAATTTGTAGTGCAGAAACTTGACATTGTAAAACACACTGGCTTGACGGAAGCGACTATCATGCTTCGTCCAGATCATCTGGGCCAGCTGGAGGTTAAGCTGACAATGCAAAATGGTCATCTGGTTGCCCAGTTCATGACTGAGCATAGCGGAGCGAAGGATTTGCTGGAACAGCAAATGTCGCAGCTGCGTTCGAGTCTCCAGAGCCAAGGTATCCAGGTGGATAAGGTAGAAGTCACGCACAATGAGTCGCTTTCCTCCCATATGTATCAGGATGGGCGCGGATCTGGAGCTAATCAGCAGCAGCAGCAATCCAATCAACGTTCCAAAGCTCGTGGTAGAGAAGAGAGCGAAGATGCTATGAAGGTAGCTGAAATGGCAGAGGAACTCCGTAACTGGACAGCAGAACAACGTGCAGATGATATAAATCGGACAGGCTCCTTTACAGCACAAGCGTAATGATGGAGGTGAGAACACAATGACGACGACAGACAACAATGTATCCACCAGCAACGTCTGGCCGAATTACAATGTGAACAATGTCAAAACGGCGAGTGCTAAGGATACTAAGACTATGGGTAAAGATCAATTTCTGAAAATTTTGATCACCCAGCTACAAAATCAGGATCCGATGCAGCCTTTGGAGGATAAAGAATTTATCGCTCAAATGGCCCAGTTTTCCTCAGTGGAACAACTGATGAACATTTCTACGCAGTTGAATGCATTGGGACAGTCTTTGGGTACGGCTTCCGGTTTGATAGGAAAAGAAGTCAGCTGGATTGAGGCAGGTAAAAAAGACTCCATCACAGGTGAAACAGGTGCGGGTACCGTAAAAAGTGGAATCGTGGATTCTATCGTTATTCGCGACGGTGTGCAGTATGCCAAAATGGGAGCGGCTGAGGTGGCATTAAAAGATGTAACATCAGTGAGTCAGGCTAATACAACGACTCCCGCTACAAATACATCGGATACTTCATCTTCTTCCTCTACTGGAAGCGGTGAGAACTCATGAATGATAGAATGACGGTCGGACGCCTTTTTCCCGCCAACGTGCCCCCGGCAGCAATCTCACAAAACCGAGTAAATTCGGTATCCAAGGATGCCAGACCGTTCGGTCAGGTGTTGCAGGAACAGGTGCTCAAGCTGAGCAACCATGCAGCCAAGCGTCTGGAGCAGCGGGGAATAGAGTTGAGAAGTGACCAAATGGCGAAAATCAACTCTGCTGTGGATAAAGCAGCTGCCAAAGGCGCCAAAGAATCATTGATTTTAATGCAGGATATGGCTTTGATTGTAAGTGTACCTAATCGAACAGTTGTTACCGCGATGGATAAGAAGTCCATGGAGGATAACGTATTTACGCAGATAGATAGTGCTGTAATTATTTCATAAAAATGTATATGGAGTGGCTGGCCCGAATAGGAAAGCCATGAAAAAGCCGCGGATCGACTGATGCGGTCAACTAAGCAACCAATCAGAGGAGGATTTATACTCAATGTTGAGATCAATGTATTCAGGTGTATCGGGCATGAAGGGCTTTCAAACAAAGCTGGACGTTATCGGTAACAACATTGCAAACGTAAATACTACAGGCTTCAAGTCCAGCCGAGTGATGTTCAAAGATATCTTGAGCCAAACCAGTTCGGGTGCAAGTGCGCCTGACGCTACGACAACTGCAGGTCAAAATGCCAAGCAGGTTGGTCTAGGGGTGTCCGTCAGCTCAATTGATACCCTGCACCTTCCGGGTAGTGCAATGACTACCAATAATCCGACGGATTTGCGGATTAACGGTGACGGATTTTTCCTGATCAAAATGAATGATGCACAGGAAGTCCCTTATCTGACTCGTGCGGGTGATTTCCACATAGACGCAAACCGAAATCTGGTTACTGCAGATGGATTTTTTGTAGGAGATGCGGGTGGAGATCCAATCACACTTGCTGACAATGTTACGGCAGTCTCTATCTCGCAGGATGGTACGATTGTACAGCAGCTGGATGATGGTACAGTAGATAATGGCACGCAAATTGGTATAGCCAGAGTTACAAACCCAGAAGGTTTGGAGAAAATTGGAGGCAGCCTGTATCGTACAACGGTCAACTCCAACATTGATGCCATTGAGCCAGGAGCAGCCAACTCAGAGGGCCGTGGAGCTATTATCGCGGGTCAGCTGGAAATGTCCAACGTTGATCTGACAGGCGAATTTACCGAAATGATCGTAGCTCAGCGCGGATTCCAAGCGAACTCGCGTATCATTACGACCTCGGATGAAGTGCTTCAGGAAGTTGTAAACTTGAAACGATAATCTCATTTAAACGCGGAGGAGTAGAGGCTCCTCCGCACCTATCAGGAGGTTGGTATTACGATGATCCCGTTAACGCGGCTGAACGGCTCGCCTATGTGGCTTAATGCGCTGCTCATTGAGACTGTGGAGGAAACACCGGATACATACGTCACTTTGGTGACGGGGAAACGGTTGATTGTATTGGAAAAAGCGGCAGATGTCGTCTCCTTGATCAAGGGTTACAGCCGTGAAATCGGCATGCATGCCGCCACGATAAAAGTGCAACAAATGGAGGAAGACGAATGAAGAAGATGCTGCCATGGCTCATTACAATTTTACTCGCGATTACTTTGATTGCAGGCGCGGCCTTTGTACTTATACCAGCGCTTAGCGGGAAGAAGTCGGAAGTCATACCGAATGCGCAAGCTGCTCAGGCAGAACAACTTCCAAGATTGTCAGCAGATGAATTGGTGGAAGTGAGCTCTGAAATTACCGGTATCAAAACAAATCTGGCAGACGCAGATTACATTGTCCAGATGAACTTATCTTTTCAATTGAACGATGCCAAAGCAAAAGAATCTTTTGAAAAAATCAAAGACATCAGTATTAAGCCCATCGTTATTCAATTACTTGCAGACACCAAACCTGATGAGCTCAGAACGGCTAAAGGCCGGGACCAGTTCAGTGACAAGCTGACGGATCTCATCAACAAGTCGCTCCCTGAAGGTCACCTGGGGAACGCCAAAATTACAGACTTTTTGCTGGCAGCCATTTGATTCCAGGTGAACTTGTCAGGAACACGTAAGGGGGTGAATAACATTGGTGGATGTACTGTCACAAGGGGAAATTGATGCCCTTTTAGCAGCTCTTTCGTCCGGTGAAATGGATGCGGAAGAACTTAAAAAGGAAGATACCCAAAAGAAAGTTCGCGCTTATGATTTCAAAAGAGCGCTTAGGTTTTCCAAGGATCATATACGGAGTCTGACGCGGATACACGAGAACTTTGCACGGTATCTGACCACATATTTTTCAGCGCAGCTTCGTACTTTTGTCCAAATTAATGTCGTTCAGGTGGAGCAACTTCCTTATGATGAATTCATTCGCTCCATTCCGAAAATGACCATTCTAAACATTTTTGAAGCTGAACCGCTGGAAGGCCGTATGGTGCTTGAGGTTCACCCGAACGTTGCTTATGCCATGTTGGACAGGCTTCTCGGAGGAACAGGTTCGGCACCGTCAAAGGTTACTGCGTTGACCGAAATCGAGACGACGATTATGGAGCGAATTTTCAGTCGTACCTTTGATAGCCTGCAAGAGGCTTGGAAAACGGTACTGGACATTGAACCGCGCCTAGAGGCGATGGAAACAAATCCGCAGTTCATGCAGATTGTCTCGCCGAATGAAACGATTGCTCTGATTTCGCTTAGTACCAAAATTGGTGATACCACAGGGATGATTAACCTCTGTATCCCGCATGTGGTATTGGAACCTATTATGGCTAGACTGTCCACGCACCAGTGGTTTACATCCGAAAAGAAATCAAGGGCGCCCGAAGAGATTGACGCCTTGAGATTACGGGTCACCAAAGCAGAGCTCCCTATTATTGCGGAGTTGGGTGAATCCCGGATAAATGTAGCCGAGTTTCTGGGTCTTTCGGTCGGGGATGTCATTTCATTGAACAAACCTGTCAAAGAAGGACTATCCATCCGGGTAGGCGAGAAATTGAAGTTTATGGGAAGTCCCGGCATGGTAAGAGATCGTGTTGCCGTACAAATTGATGAAATTGTCAACGAAGGAGTTGAAGAAATTGACGAGTAAAGACTATTTGTCCCAGGAGGAAATCGATGCCTTGCTGAAACAGTCTGAAGCGGGGACGGATTCTACTCCCGCAGGCAAGACCGTTGACGATTTTCTGACTCCTCTGGAGCAGGATGCTCTCGGGGAAATCGGTAATATAACGTTCGGCAGCGCAGCTACGGCTCTTTCCACACTGCTCGGTCAAAAGGTGGATATTACGACACCTAAAGTTTCAATTATTACCCGTTCTGAATTTGAAACTGCATTTCCAAAGCCACACGTAGCTGTACATGTAAATTATGTCGATGGATTCGAGGGTATTAACTCACTCGTAATCAAAAAGCGTGATGCACAAGTGATAGCGGACTTAATGCTTGGTGGTGAAGGAAACCCAGCAGATGAAGAATTGAATGAAATCCACATTAGTGCTGTGCAGGAAGCGATGAACCAGATGATGGGATCGTCGGCGACCTCAATGTCTACTATGTTTAATCGTTTTGTTAATATCTCTCCACCGGGGATTGATATTTTGGATCCTATGCACGGTGATGGAGTATCCAGTCTGCCGGATGAAGAGACGCTCATCACAGTCTCCTTCCGGTTATTGATCGGGGATCTTATTGACTCTACGCTGATGCAACTGTTACCTGTTAATTTCGCCAAAAAAATGGTGAGCATCCTAATGAATGGCGGAGAGGATGAAGAACAACCGCAAGCGTCTGCACAGCAGGTAGCTGCAACAGCTGCTCCCGAAGTGCCGCAACAAGCTAGCGTTCCGCAGCAACCGCCTGCACCAGCCTATCAACAGCCACCTGCAGCCGCGCAGGCGCCGCAAGACGCAGGCTATGGACAACAACCGCCAATGTATCCTCAAGACCCGGGATATGGGCAGCAGGGCGCTCCAGGCTATGGAACACCGGGTTATGGAATGCCAGCTGGTGTACCGCCGCAAGCTCCTTACGGAACGCCTCATCACTACGGCGCAGTACCGGGACGTAATGTAAATGTACAACCTGTACAATTTTCTAACTTGCAGTCCGGTGCATTTGCGCAAGTGGATGAAAATAATTTAAATTTATTGATGGACATTCCCCTTAGAGTCACCGTAGAATTAGGAAGGACCCAAAAGCAAATTAAAGATATTCTGGAGCTCTCACAAGGTTCAATTATTGAACTAGACAAGCTTGCTGGGGAGCCGGTGGACATTTTGGTAAACAACAAACTGATTGCCAAGGGCGAGGTTGTCGTAATCGACGAGAACTTTGGTGTGCGCGTAACAGATATTGTAAGTCAATGGGACCGTATTCAAAAATTACAATAAAAGCATAATTTAGGGAGGATTTATTTCAGATGGCAAACCGTATTTTGATCGTGGACGATGCTGCATTTATGAGAATGATGATTCGGGACATCCTGTCCAAAAATGGATTTGAGGTAGTAGGAGAGGCCCAAGATGGATCACAGGCCATTGAAAAATTCAAGGAGCTTCGTCCGGACCTGATTACGATGGATATCACGATGCCTGAAATGGACGGCATTGCCGCTCTAAAGGAAATCAAACAAATTGACGCGAATGCAAAGGTTATCATGTGTTCCGCGATGGGTCAGCAAGCAATGGTTATTGATGCCATTCAAGCTGGCGCAAAAGATTTTATCGTTAAGCCTTTCCAATCGGATCGGGTTATCGAAGCCATCAACAAAACACTGGGTGTCTAAGGCGCACCCAGTATGGATACACAACAGGGTGCCTCTGACGCATTGAGTACATCCAGCAATATAGGCAACATTGCCTGGGTCCTTTTCGTGCTAATCTTTATCATCGTACTGATCGTGTACTTGATACGGTTTTTGAGTAAAAGAAATCAGAGCTGGTTCAGCAACCGCTCCGTTCGCATACTGGGAGGCGTGGGACTGGGTCCCAATAAATCCCTTCAGCTTGTTGAAGTAGGTAGCAGTGTGTACCTCATTGGTGTGGGAGAAGATATCCAGCTTGTTGACAAAGTATCCGATCCTGAAGAAGTGGAGCAAATTTTGGCCGCACTGGAGCAGGAAGCTTCTCTGCAGCGCGGCCCGATTGCCCCGCTATTCGCTAAAATTGCGGATAAGCTTCGCCGGAACAACGCGGCACAGCAGCAGCCTGAAGAGGAGACATCTTTTCACGAGATGTTTGAATCCAAGCTTCGGCAAATGCCGAATCGCAAGGATAAACTTGAAAAGCTGCGCAATGAGGAGAATACTACAGATCGGTCGGGAGATTCATGAGAAAAAAGATTATACTTGCATGTTTGCTGCTTGTCTTATTCAGCTTCATTTCGGTGACGGCGGCCTCTGCGGAACCGATTCCGAACATTGATATTCAAGTCGGCAATTCGGACAAAGGACAGCCCGGTGCCACCTCGCTGTCTATTATTTTACTTATTACTGTCATTAGTGTAGCGCCCGCGTTGCTTGTACTTATGACAAGTTTTACGCGAATTGTGATTGTGCTTGGCTTTGTGCGAACTTCGCTGGGAACCCAGCAGATGCCGCCTAATCAGGTGCTTGTTGGACTGGCTTTGTTTCTCACTTTATTCATTATGGCACCGACGTTCTCAGCTATGAATGAAACTGCGCTTCAGCCGTATCTCAAGGGGGATATAACACAGTCTCAGGCGCTGGACAAGGCATCGGTACCGATCAAGACCTTTATGTTCTCTCATACACGTGAGAAGGATCTACTGCTCTTTATGAAATACACCAAGATGGAAAAACCAAAGAATTATCAGGATATTCCACTAACGGTGATGGTTCCGGCTTATGCAATCAGTGAGTTGAAAACGGCCTTTCAGATGGGCTTTATGATTTTCATACCATTTTTAGTTATAGACATTGTAGTGTCGAGTACACTCATGGCTATGGGGATGATGATGCTACCACCGGTAATGATTTCACTTCCTTTTAAAATACTGCTCTTTGTACTTGTAGATGGTTGGTATTTGGTAGTCAAATCGTTGCTTCTAAGTTTTAACACATGAGTACTTCATGCAAGGACAGCAATCAAGGAGGACGGCAATGACTTCGGAGTTTATTATTTCCCTGGCTGGGCAAGCGGTGTACATTGTACTCAAGGTGAGCGCTCCGATGCTGATTTTGGGGCTAGTCGTGGGTTTGATTATCAGCATTTTTCAGGCGACAACCCAAATTCAGGAGCAGACACTGGCCTTTGTTCCGAAGATTGTCGCCGTATTGCTGGCATTGCTTTTGTTCGGGCCTTGGATATTGACCACATTAGTGGACTTTACGTATAACATTCTGGACAATTTGTACAAATATATAGGTTAGGCTGAATGTTATGAACATATTGTTACAAAGTTTTCCTGTTTTTTTGCTGATTTTTTGTCGAATTACCTCATTTTTTGTAGTAGCGCCTATTTTTTCGACCCGAGGTGTACCTAATATCTTTAAGGTCGGAATTTCAGGATTTCTAGCTTTGGTCGTGTATCTTACATATGGTACGCATCAACAGGTACCGACCGATGTAGCGTATGTGCTGTTAGTGGGCCGTGAAGTGCTGATTGGGTTGTTATTGGGATTTACTGCATATCTGTTCATGACAGCGATCCAAACCGCAGGCTCATTTATAGATTTACAGGTGGGGTTCGGAATGGCGAGTGTGTTTGATCCCATGACAGGGGCTTCAACGCCTTTAACAGGGAATTTTAAGTTTGCCATAGCTGTATTGTTCTTTTTAAGTATAAATGGGCACCATCATCTGCTAAATGCTATCTTATACAGCTATGATTGGGTACCGTTGACAAATGATTTTTTTGTAAAGCTGTATGGTGGCAGTGTAACTGAATTCCTGGTACGTTCTTTTGCGGAATCATTTATGCTGGCCTTTCAAATTGCTGCCCCCATTGTAGTAGCTACCTTTTTAACGGATGTGGGACTCGGTTTTTTAGCTAAAACAGCGCCACAATTCAACATTTTTGTCATTGGTGTACCTCTTAAAATTATTGTGGGACTGTTCATGTTACTGCTTCTCATGCCAAGTTTTGCTTTTATATTCGAAAGATTGTTTTCTGTGATGTTCGAATCCATGCGCAACTTGTTGGATATTATGGGTAATCGTCCTTAATATCTGGTCTGGAGGAACGTAGTTTGTCATTTAAATATGCTATGAACCTGCAGTTGTTCTCAGGGGAAAAAACGGAAAAAGCTACACCCAAAAAGAAACAGGATGCAAGACAAAAAGGGCAGGTTGCAAAAAGCATGGAGTTGCCCGCCGCTGGTGTCCTGCTGGTTACGTTTTTTTGCCTCATGATTTTCGGCGGGTATTTTAAGGACCATGCGGTTCGACTATTTCGAGATATTTTTGTGAATCGGCTTTCTATGGAGGTAACGCCGAACACAACGCTGCTGATGATGGGCGAATATGGTGTGCAAATTTTGATTATGTTGGCACCTATTTTTATTGGGGCCATTGTCATTGGGATAGCAGCGAATTACATGCAGATCGGTTTTTTATTAACCGGAGAGGGCATTACGCCCAAGTTTAGCAAGATTGATCCGATTAAAGGATTCAAAAATATTTTTTCCATGAGGTCATTGGTTGAATTCCTGAAATCTGTTTTAAAGATGACCGTAATTGGTTATCTGGTGTACAGCGTACTCTGGAAAACAAAGGCTGACCTACCCAAACTGTCTGAAATGTCCGGCGATCAGATGTTGAGCTTTACAGCTTCATTAACGATGGAACTGGGGCTCAAAATTGGTGTGGTGCTGTTCGTTTTAGCGGTATTGGACTATATGTATCAACGTTATGAGCATGAGAAAAACCTGAAAATGTCCAAACAGGACATCAAGGATGAATACAAGAAAATGGAGGGTGACCCGCTGATCAAAGGGAAAATTCGCGAGCGTCAGCGCCGTATGGCTATGCAGCGTATGATGCAGGAGGTTCCTAATGCAGATGTCATCATTACCAACCCTACGCACTTTGCTGTGGCTTTGAAATATGACGGTTCGGAGATGGAAGCGCCGCAGATTATTGCGAAAGGGCAAGATTACGTTGCGCTCCGAATTAAAGAAATTGCCAAGCAAAACGGCGTTATAACGATGGAAAACAAGCCGCTGGCGCGGGCGCTGTTTCAAAGAGCCGAAATCGGGGATGCGATACCAGCTGATCTGTTCCAGGCCGTTGCCGAAGTGCTGGCGTATGTATATAAATTAAAAGGTAAAGTGAAATAAAGGGATCGGAGGGCTAGAGACCCGTGAAAATAAAAGAAATAACTGTCCTTGCAGGCGTCATCGGTATCGTTCTTATGATGATTCTCCCGATCCCATCATGGCTGCTGGATATCCTACTCGTCATTAATATTTCTATTGCTTTAATGATTCTACTCGTTTCTATGAATACGAAGGAAGCTTTACAGTTCTCTATTTTCCCTTCATTGCTGCTCATTACAACGTTATTTCGTTTGGCACTTAATATCTCTACAACCAAACTTATTTTAGGTGAGGGCCATGCAGGGGAAGTAGTTGCTACGTTTGGTAGTTGGATTGCAGGAGGGCAAATTGCCGTCGGTTTTGTTGTCTTTCTCATTCTCGTGGTCGTACAGTTCATTGTTATCACCAAGGGATCTGAGCGGGTTGCTGAGGTAGGCGCACGGTTTACATTGGATGCAATGCCGGGTAAACAAATGAGTATTGATGCGGATCTGAATGCAGGTTTGATCAATGAGCAGCAAGCCCGTGAACGACGCAGTAAAATCGAACGGGAAGCAGATTTTTACGGAGCGATGGATGGTGCGAGTAAATTCGTTAAAGGTGATGCCATTGCTAGTATTATCATTTTGATCATCAACTTGGTCGGTGGCTTTATTATCGGTATGGCCGTTCAGGGAAAAGGATTTCAAGAGGCGCTGTCGACTTATTCTGTCCTCACCATCGGTGACGGACTGGTCAGTCAGATACCCGCACTGCTCATATCCACGGCGTCAGGCTTGATTGTTACGCGGGCTACGTCAGATGGCAACTTGGCAGAGGATTTAACTGGACAACTCTTTTCTTATCCAAAACTGATCTACATTGTGGCTGCCACAATTGCATTATTAGGGCTTTTCACACCTATTCATATCATTACAACTCTTCCACTGGCGATTCTGCTGTTTTTTGCGGCTCGAAGAATGCAGGGCAATATGGAGCGCAAGCAGATAGCCGATGAACAGCTGGAAGAGGAGCAACAAATTGAAGAAGTCCGTAGTCCGGAAAGTGTCATTAATTTGCTTCAGGTAGATCCAATTGAATTTGAATTTGGATACGGGTTAATTCCGCTGGCGGATACACAGCAGGGCGGGGATTTATTAGATCGGATTATTATGATCCGTCGTCAATGTGCTTTGGAGCTAGGTCTGGTTGTGCCGGTCATTCGTATTCGGGACAACATTCAGCTCAAGCCAAACGAGTATGTAATTAAAATTAAAGGTAATACCGTGGGCGGCGGAGAGCTTCTGTTAAATCATTACCTGGCTATGAGTCCGGGATACGACGATGATTCTATTACAGGAATCGAAACGACGGAACCAGCCTTCGGATTGCCTGCGCTCTGGATTGATGAGAACACCAAGGATGTTGCGGAATTATCTGGTTATACCGTAGTTGATCCACCTTCAGTTGTAGCTACTCATCTTACGGAGACGATCAAGAAACATGCTCATGAGTTGCTTGGCAGACAGGAAACACGGTCGCTGGTCGACAATCTCAAAGAGAATTATCCAGTGCTGGTGGACGACCTTATTCCTTCTGTGCTTGCGATTGGGGATGTACAAAAAGTGCTGGCCAAGCTATTGAAAGAAAAAATCTCCATTCGCGATATGGTGACTATTTTCGAAACACTAGCTGACTACGGTACTTATACAAAAGATCCCGACGTGCTGACTGAATATGTCCGTCAGGCGTTGTCCCGTCAGATTACGCAGCAATTTGCCCAACAAGGGGAGACGTTACGCGTTATTACAGTGGGACCAGGATTGGAGAAGAAAATTGCTGAAAGCGTGCAACAGTCGGAGCAAGGTAGCTATTTAGCTCTAGACCCGGTGTCAACGCAAACGGTGTATCAAAGAATGATGGAGCAAATCAACCGTCTCATTCAATCTGGACAGCAGCCTATTGTGTTAACGTCACCGACAATTCGTATGTATTTGCGGCAAGTGATGGAGCGGACGATGCAGGATGTCCCAGTGCTGTCGTACAGTGAGCTGGAGCCGAACGTTGAAATTCAAAGTGTCGGGGTGGTGAACTTATGAGAGTGAAACGATATGTAGTGGATACCATGCCAGAAGCTATGCTGCAAATCAGGGGTGACTTAGGAACAGACGCCGTCATTTTAAGTACAAAGGAAATGAAGGTCGGCGGTTTCATGGGAATGTTCAGTAAAAAGAAAATCGAAGTGGTAGCTGCGGTAGAGGAGAAGCAACCTCAAAAGCCACGACGTTTTGGATTATCTTCACAAGAGCTTGCCCAGGCGGCTTCATCTTCAATGAATGCTCCTGAACAGCCAGAAAAATCATTTATGCCTGTGGTTCCCAGACAAGCTGCTCCAGAAGCTTATCGGCGGGTAACGCAGATGACGGGTGGTTCCAAAGAAGAACAAGCTGAATTAATGATCGATGCAGAACAAGCAGCTTCAGCAACTGAGCATTTGTCATCTAGGTCTGCTAATAATCTGGAGACTACGTCTCAAGCACTTGATCATGAAGCATTACTTTCGAACATGAAATCATCCAGTGAACTGTTTAAACAGCCCATTGAAGCAAGCGTTCCAGACAAGAGCGGAGCGGAGGAAAATCAGGCTCTGCTTAATGAATTGCGGGAAATGAAGACTATGATGACTCGGTTTTCCCGAAACTCTTCAATGGAAAGTACTTGGCCGGAGCCGCTGCAAGAGATTTGTGAGCGTGTGCTGGAACAGGAAGTGGAACGTGATTTACTGGAGTATTGGCTCGAACAGGTATATGTGCGTCGGAGCGAGCACCCTTTTGCGCCTGAAACTTTCGATTGGGAACAAGCCTTTCGTGAGGAAGTGGCCAGTTTTATTCAGACAAGACTGGACAAAGGGATCTCCAAAGATACCAAAATTGTGTATGTGGCAGGTCCTACCGGAGTAGGGAAAACAACAACCATTGCCAAGTTAGCAGCAGAACAGTTGTTTAAGCATCATCGCAAAGTTGGATTTATTACTTCTGACACGTACCGGATTTCAGCCGTCGAGCAACTGCGAACATATGCTACGATTTTGAATGTACCGCTTGAAGTTGTGCAATCTCCCGGTGACGTCCACAGAGCCATTCAACGGCTGGAACATTGTGACCTGATCCTCATGGATACCGCAGGACGAAATTATCGTAATGAATTACTTGTTTCGGAACTGCAAAGTCTGCTTTCGCCTATTAATGAAAGTGAGACGTATCTGGTACTCAGCCTGACATCCAAAAGTAAAGATATGCTCAATATAACTGGACATTTCAGCAAGTTTGGTCTCGGTAAGGTTGTATTTACTAAGATGGACGAGACAGGTAGCTGCGGTGGAATGTTTAATCTTTTGCATCAATTTCCTATGCAGCTGGCCTATATTACCAATGGACAAAATGTTCCTGATGACCTGCTTCATCCCGATACAGAAATGGTCACAAGCATGCTGCTTGGACCCAAAACATCAACAGGAGTTAACGGAGATTCCATATGAGTGACCAAGCCCAATCACTTAGACAAATGGCTTCTTCCTTGGATAAATATCGATTGCCCCCACGTAGTCGTCAAGCAAAAATTATAACGATCACCAGTGGTAAAGGCGGGGTGGGCAAATCCAATTTCACGCTGAACTTTGCTCTTGCTCTGCAATCCCTTGGTCGAAGGGTACTTGTGTTTGATGCTGATATAGGTATGGCCAATATTGATGTATTAATGGGAGCCAATTCACAATACAATCTTTTACATCTGCTAAAACGTGAGAAATCAATTGATGAAATTATTCAAACGGGTGTAGGTGGTTTGCCTTATATTGCTGGAGGATCGGGTTTGAGCGAATTGTTTACGTTATCGGATGACGATCTGAATTATTTTGCCGAAGAAGTAGAGAAAATGGCGGCAGATATGGATTATATTCTATTTGATACAGGTGCAGGTTTATCCAAAGAAAACCTTAAATTCATCACTTCAGCTGACGAATGCCTGGTTGTAACTACACCGGAACCTACGTCCTTAACAGATGCGTATGCGCTAATTAAAGTCGTCAGCGGTTTGCAAAAGGATACGGTATTCAAAATTATAGTCAATCGTGCCGATAACGATAATGAGGCCCGTCAAGTTGCCGATAAGATCGCACTGGTTGCGAAACGCTTTTTGGAGATCGATATCCCGTTGCTTGGACATATCAGTGATGATACTCATGTCATGCAAGCAGTCAAAAGGCAAGTACCATTTATGGTTGCTTTTCCGGGATGTGCGGCTTCAAGAGATGTATTGAATCTGGCACACCGTTTTGCAGCAATGCCACAGATTCCGCAATCAGGTGCATTGAGTGGAATTAAAGGGTTTATGCAAAAATGGTTGCGGCGTTCTGTACATTGATTTTGATGAGAGGAAACAGAGGTGTTTAACATGTGTGCTTACCGGGTGCTGGTTGTAGATGATTCGGCCTTTATGCGCAAAATTATTACAGATTTAATTGTAAGGGATGAGTCGTTCAACATCGTAGGTACAGCCGCCAATGGCAAAGAGGCTGTAGAGAAAGTGAAGGAATTGCAGCCCGATTTGGTCACCATGGATGTCGAGATGCCTGAAATGAATGGTCTTGAAGCATTGCCATTGATTATGGCAGCCCATCCGCTACCTGTAATTATGCTGTCAGGCATTAATGAACAAGGCATGAAGGAGACCATCATGGCTCTGGAGGCAGGAGCTTTCGATTTTATAAGAAAGCCTTCCATCGCTCATGCGCAAGATATTGAGCAAGTGAGTAAGGCGCTGCTGGAACAGATGCACACTGCTATGCAAGCAGTGCGGAGTCGTCTGGAGCGCAAGGAAGCTAATGAGCGCAAAGCTGCATTGGAACAAGCGAAAAAAACGCCACAGCAAAAGCCTCCAGGACAGGCTGTGACTGAGAAGCGATCAGGCAGTCAAGCTTCGACAGACAAGTCTCCTGTTGTTCCGCTTGCTCCTTCACCTGCTGTATCAGCTCAGCCGAAGCGTGATGTTGGCAAGTCCGCCCCGGCAGTAGCCAAGCAGGAAACTAAACGACAACAGTCTGGAACATCTGTTACAGCGGGGCGCATAGAACAGCAGCCAGCTGCTCAGCCAAGCAATAAGTCAGTCCAAGCACCTACTGTTCAGAAGAAGGAAGATTTGTCCAAGGGGATAGGACGAACACCAGGGCAACTAAACAGTACTACTACGGCCGCTGGCAAATCGCTGCATGGTAAGGATAAAGCAGGCTTGGTTAAGCCGGAGCCCCATAAGACGGTGATTTCATCAGCTACTCGTACTCCTGCGGCTGCTACGCCTCCAGTAGCGGCACCTACAGTTCCTGCCGCACCTAAGGGATTGTCACTTAAAAAAGGTGTGCACACGTCCAACTTTCGCAAACTAGTGGCGGTGGGATGTTCTACGGGCGGTCCGCGGGCGCTTAAGACGCTGTTGGAACGCATTCCTGGTGATTTTCCTGCTCCAATCGTTATCGTTCAGCATATGCCGCCAAACTTCACTCGTTCGCTGGCACAACGCTTAAACACGTTAAGTCCACTCCGAGTTGTGGAGGCTGAGCAGGGAATGACGTTGGAGACTGGAACGGCCTACATTGCCCCAGGGGGATATCAACTAAGAATTGTACCAGGAGCTGGTGGTAAATACACTGTGTCACTGAAGACGGAGGAAGCTCGCAATGGTCACCGTCCTTCCGTAGATACGATGTTTGAATCGTTGCTCTCGTTAACCTCGTTGGAGCGGCATCTAGTATTGCTCACTGGAATGGGGAGCGACGGGGCCAAAATGATGAAGAAGCTTTATGATGCTGGGGTACAATCCACATTTGCTGAAAATGAGGAAACTTGTGTAGTGTACGGAATGCCCCGCTCAGCAGTAGAGTTAAAATGTGTGCGTCACCTTCTGCCAATGCAGGAGATCGCCCCCAAGCTTGTACAAGTTGTGAAATAATCGGAGTGTAACTCATGGAGGAGGTGTCTCACAATGGACATGAACCAATATTTAAACATGTTTATTGATGAGTCGAATGATCATCTGCAATCTCTTAACGAAAAAATGCTTCAACTGGAAAGCAATCCAACTGATCTAGGTATCGTTCAGGTGATTTTCCGTTCTGCCCATACCCTCAAGGGAATGGCTGCTACGATGGGGTTTGAAGACCTAGCATCGCTTACCCACCAAATGGAAAACGTTCTTGATCTTGTACGTAACAACAAGCTGGCGATGCATGAATTTATATTCGATACCTTATTTAAGGGATTGGATGCTCTGGAGTCCATGGTGCAGCACATTACAGAGGGAGGCGACGGAAAAGCGGATGTCTCCTCTATTGTATCTTCACTACAATCCATCGTGAGCGGGGATTTCCAAAAGACCGGCGCAAATGCTGCGACTGAGGAGTCTCCATCTAAAAAAGTGGGCAAAAACGATAGTGCTGGGCTTGTTTTGGATCAGTTCCAGTATTCTGTATTGGAGCAATCTATTTCTGAAGGACATCGTGTTCACTATATACAGGTAACAATCAGCTCAGAGAGCCAGTTAAAGGCGGCGCGTGCTTTTATGGTGTTTAATACACTGGAAAACTCTGGTGAAATCGTCAAGGCCTATCCGTCGGTACAGGATATTGAGCAGGAGAAATTCGAGCAAAGCTTCTCGTTATATTACATAACGCAGAAAGAAGTTGGGGAGCTGGAAAAGGAAATCGCGGGCATCTCTGAAATTGACACTGTCTCAGTGGTACAACTAGATCAGGAATCGCTTAAACAAATGAGCGAAGTTACTGCTGGACTGGCTGAGACTGCTGCGGTACAGGAAGCTCCTGTTGCCGTGCAATCACCTGCTCCATCCCAGCCGCAGTCTTCAGCTGCGGCCTCTGTGGCTAAGGCAGCTGCAGGTAAGACGCCAGCAGCTAAGGCAGCTGCCCCTACGCATAACCGTACGATTCGTGTAGATATTGAACGTCTGGATGTACTTATGAACTTATTTAGCGAGTTGCTCATTGACCGCGTGCGGTTAGAGCAGTTGGCAAGTGAAGCTTCCAATCCAGCACTGACAGAAACGGTAGAGCACATGAGTCGTGTGAGCAGCGATTTACAAAACGTCGTTCTTAAATTGCGGATGGTACCAGTAGACACTGTTTTCAATCGTTTTCCGCGTATGGTGCGCGATCTGGCCAAATCGCTGGATAAAAAACTTGATTTGGTTATTACTGGAGCAGAGACTGAAATGGACCGCACTGTTATCGACGAAATTGGCGATCCTCTGGTGCATTTGCTTCGTAACTCCGTGGATCATGGCATTGAGTCGGTAGCCGATCGGATTGCAGCTGGTAAACCTGAGACAGGAACGGTTAACTTGCGTGCTTTTCATAGCGGAAATAACGTATTCATCGAGATTGAAGATGACGGAAATGGTATTAATCGCGATAAGGTACTAAACAGTGCTATTTCTAAAGGGATTTTGACAGCAGAGCAAGCAGCGGTCATGACCGACGAGGAAGCTTATCAGGTATTGTTTGCTCCAGGCTTTAGCACAGCTGCAGTCATTTCAGACGTATCAGGACGCGGTGTCGGTTTGGACGTTGTTAAATCCAAAATCACTGCTTTGGGTGGCAATGTTACGGTTCACTCTACACTGGGCCAAGGCACTAATTTCTCTGTGCAATTGCCGCTCACCCTATCCATTATTGCAGCCATGATGATACAGATCGGTTCTGAAAAATATGCGATCCCATTGTCCTCCATTGTGGAGACTGCGATTGTCAAACGGACACAAATTCGTTCTGTACATGGCAATAAAATGATTGCTTTCCGCGATTCTCATATCCCGCTCATCTCCTTGAGTCAGCTGTTTGAGGTACCGGACTTCAATGAAGATGAAGAAGAAGAGACAGAGGTCGTGGTCATCCGCAAGGGAGACCGTTTGGCAGCTCTTTCTGTACAGGACTTTTTGGGACAAAGTGAAATTGTCCTTAAAAATCTGGGCAAATACCTTCCAAACATCCAAGGAATTTCAGGTGCCACGATTCTGGGTGACGGTCAGGTTGCGTTGATCATTGACCCGAATGTTTTCATTAAATAATGTCTTCATCAGAAATGAAAGAAATGTGAAGTTGCTGACATCAATAAGGAGGGTTTTTAGACATGGGAGAAGAAATTAAAGTTATCGTATTTAAGCTTGGTGAAGAGGAATACGGTGTTGAAGTAGAAAAAGTCCAATCTATTGAACGCATGGTGCCGATTACACGGGTTCCAAGAACTTACGATTTTGTAAAAGGTGTATTCAACATGAGAGGCGTAGTCATTCCGGTTATTGATCTTCGTGGCCGATTTGGATTGCCTGAAGCTGAATATACCGATCAAACCCGCATCATTATCGTTGCAGTGGGCGAAATGCAAGTCGGCTTTATCGTTGATTCAGCGAATGACGTTATTGACCTGAATACTGACAATATCGAGACACCACCGGAAGTGATTGGCGGAGTTAAGGCTAAATATCTTCGCGGAGTTGCTAAAATTGGTGAAGAGCGCTTGTTGATTATGCTGAACTTGTCCGAAGTCCTGAATCGTAGCGAAATGAACCAACTGGAAGGCTTAGAGGATTAACATATGGAGAATCTTGGGAATCTCGAAGACTTCAAGTTGGATGTGTTGAAAGAAGTCGGCAACATTGGCTCGGGGAACGCTGCTACAGCGCTCTCCCGGCTTCTCAATAAACCGGTCGACATGGGTGTGCCCAAAGTACAAATGCTGCCTTTTGAGGAAATTGCCGATAAAGTCGGTGGAAATGAGCAACTTGTTGTTGCAATATTTTTTAGGGTAGAAGGGGAAGCCCCCGGCAATCTATTCTTCATATTGCAGCCTCAGGCGGCAAAAGGCTTACTTTCCCGTTTGGCGAATATTCCTTCAGATGACGAGGACAGTTTTAACGAAATGGAGCACTCAGCCCTGTCGGAGATCGGAAACATTTTAGCGGGCTCTTACCTGTCTTCGCTGGCCGATTTCACACGTTTATCCATGTATCCAACAGTCCCTGCGCTGGCGTTGGACATGGCAGGAGCAATTCTTAGCTACGGACTGCTGCAGTTTGGGCAGATGGGAGATGCTGCATTATTGATTGACACATCGTTTCTGGAAGGGCAGAATCAGATAGAGGGTCAATTTTTCCTGATTCCTGATCCAGAATCGTTCGGGAAAATCTTTAGGTCGTTAGGAGTCCCGATGAACGATGATTGAGGATAAAAGCATCATTAAAGTCGGCATGGCAGATTTAAATGTTACCAGCAATCCGAACTCGATTCGTACGACAGGACTTGGTTCCTGCGTCGGATTGACCCTCTATGATCCTCATTTGAAACTGGCAGGCATGGCACATGTGATGCTACCGTCCTCAGATATTGCGCGTGAAGGGCAGCTGAATATAGCCAAATATGCGGATACGGCGCTGCCCGAGTTATTTGAGAGGATGCTGAAATTGGGTGCAGAACGACGCAGGCTGATTGCTAAAATGGCAGGGGGAGCGCAGATGTTCGCCTTTGCTGGTAGTGGAGACACCATGCGGATTGGTCCACGTAATGTAGAATCATGCAAGGAAATGCTCGTAGATCTCGGCATTCCTTTGATTGCGGAGGACACAGGCGGCAATTATGGACGAACGATTGAGTTGGACTCTGAAACTGGCGTTTTGAATATTCGAAGCGTACAAAAAGGTGTAAAGGAATTATAAACATGTTATTTGGCAGCTTACGCATTAATCTTTGGTCTGGAGTAGTCGGATTTATTCTGACTTTTGTGTTGTCCGTTGGCAGCAATCTGCTGACCACGAGCTTAATTCGTGGCTTGATCGCCTTCGTTTTTTGGTTCCTACTTGCATTTGTGCTGCGCTGGACACTAGGTGTTGTAGCGCGGCCAGATCTGGGGAATGCCCAAAGCCGGGCAAGCTCTCAGGTAGATGGCGTAGGGGGGAATCTGGACCTGACGACACCAGACGAAAATGAAGACCTGAATGAATTGCTGAAACCGAAACCAGAGCAGACGGACGAGGGGGATAATGGTTTTGCACCTTTAAACCCACCTAAGCTGGTTTCCAACAAGGACCCTGAAGAATTGGCCAAGGCCGTTCGTCACCTGACAGACAAATAAGGAGGGTGAAGCCGATGAACGAGCGAAAAGCCGCTCATTTAAACCATTCCGAACTATGGGAACAATGGAAAGAACACGGTGACAAGGAAGCAAAAAAACAGTTAATTGAAAAGTATCTCCATATTGTAGAGTATGTGTCAGGCCGTCTTGCAGTAGGCTTGCCTAAAAATGTATCCAAGGATGATCTGGCGAGTAACGGCGTTATGGGTTTGATTGACGCTTTAGAGAAATTTGACTATGAGCGTGGTTTGCAGTTTGAGACTTATGCTTCTTGGCGTGTTCGTGGAGCGATTTTGGATGGTCTTCGTCAAGGGGATTGGGTTCCTCGTTCAGTTAGGGAAAAAGCGAAAAAAATCGAGGATGCATACCAGCATTTGGAACAAAGATATCTACGCACGGTCAGCGACGAAGAGATGAGTCATTATTTGGACGTTTCTGAGAAAGAGTTTCAAAATATGATCCAAGAGGTCGCTGTTATGTCGATTGTCTCACTGGAGGATCCGATCCGCGAAGAGGAATCGGAAACACGGCTTTCCCTTTTGGTGGACGAGAAGGCGAAAAATCCGGATCATAAGGTCAATGAATTTACACTTCGTGATGCCCTTGCACAAGGCATTGATAAATTGACTGAAAAAGAACGTATCGTTGTTTCTTTATTGTATTACGAGGATTTGTCACTCAGCGAAATCGCTGAGGTCATGTCGCTATCTCCATCGCGAATTTCACAGTTGCATTCCAAAGCAATATTACGTCTGAGAGCGACATTGGACAAACAACGGGATTTGCTAATGCGTAAAGATTAACGTACGGGAGGTTACAGTAACAGTTAGACGGAAGGAGCACCCTTGTGGAGAAGCAATATGCTTTGGACCAGTTTTTAAAAGTGGTTGTCTCACCTGACAAACAAACCGCCTACTTGGAGTTTGCCAAACGTGAAGAAGGCTTTGCCTGTTCTGTGGAAGAATTAGAGCGTTTTCTAAGCAACCAAAAAATATCCTACGGTTTAATAACCGATGCAATTCGCGTATTTGCGGCAAGTCCGGAAGATCATTTCTTCGGAAAATTACTGATTGCTCAGGGAAAGCAGCCGATCCATGGCACAGACGGAAAAATCAATCTGGCTGATATTGTGACTGGCGAAGATGCACATAAGCCGCTTGAAACCGTGGATGGACGGGTGGATTATAAAGAACTAACTCGTTTAAGAAATGTAAAACGTGGTCAACTGATTGCCGAACGGGTTGATCCTCTGCCAGGTGTACCGGGGATTGCTGTAACCGGAGAGGAAATTCCTTTTCTTCCAGGTAAAGAGGCGCGTTTTAAAGTTGGAAAAAATGTAGTGATTCATCCAGAAGGTGTTGCGATGTATGCGGCTATTGACGGACTGGTAACTACGACTGAAAAGGGCAAACTTAATGTGTTCCCCGTATATGAAGTTAACGGGGACGTCGATTATAGTGTCGGCAACATTGATTTTGTTGGAACCGTCGTCATTCGTGGGAATGTTTTGACAGGTTTCCGGGTTCGGGCGGCTGGCGACATTCGTGTCATCGGTGGTGTGGAAGGGGCCGAAATTGTGGCGGAAGGTTCAGTGGAAATCACTGGCGGTATTATCGGATACCATAAGGGGTTCGTGAAAGCTGCACAAAATGTGAAATGCTCGTTTATACAAGATGGTAACGTGATTGCGGGAGGCGATGTACTTGTATCCCAGAGTATCATGCATTCCCAGATCAAAGCGAGTAATAATGTAATCTGCGAAGGGACAAAAGGGCTTATCGTAGGTGGCAGTGTACAAGCTGGTAAAAAGGTAGTGGCTCGTACCGTCGGTAATACGATGTCCACAGCTACCAATATCGAAGTGGGTGTACTTCCCGAACTGCGCGATGAACTGACAGAACTCCGCGCACGTTTGAAGCAGCAGACAGACAGCCAGGATAAAACGAATAAGGCTCTTACCATATTGGATCAGCTTGCCGCCGCCGGACAGCTTGCACCTGAAAGAATGGCTATGCGAATCAAGCTGACATCTACTAAAAAATCTAATGAACAGGAGCTTTTGGAAACCAAGTCCAGAATGCTTGAAATAGAACGAACATTAGAGGATACAAGCCGCGCACGGGTAGAAGTGAAAAATGTGATTTACGGTGGCTCTAAAATAGTTATCGGCAGATATACAAAATTTATTAAAGATTCAGTGGAAAGAATGGCGTTTTATTATCATGAGGGAGACATCAGCATGTCCTCCTACGTGTAATTCGGCACACTGATAAACAACATTTAACATTGTATTCCTTGGAAGAAAGATACGGATGCCCAATCGGAAAGGGTGTGGTCCAATGAGCTTGAAGGCTGTTGAATTGCAAATTGCCGTACCTCGCACCAGCGAAGCTGGAAAATACCAAAGTGAGTCCCAGCAGCGGCCGATGAATGATCAAGCATTGCTTGGACAAAAGGCCGCGCTGGAGACGGAGAACATGCGTCAGCGAAGCAGTGCTGTAGATCAGTCTGCGGAAACATTTGTCGGTGAGCGGCAAACAGGGGGACAGAGCAGAGATTCTTCCCAGCAGAGCCGCTCCCGGCCAGATGAGGCTGAACTGCCTAAGGAGCATCCGGCAGAGCATCCGTTCAAGGGACACCATATTGATTTTTCGCTCTGATCCGACAGGTGGAGAAGCGTTATTAAAGGAGACGATGGGCAGTGGATCAACCATGGATTTATATTGTTCTGCTGGGCGCCGCAGCTGTTGTCTATGCCTGGCTACAGCCTAAGCGTCAGCCAGGCCGGGGAACAGAAGAGGCCGTCGTCCAAAAGGTCGAGGCCACATTAGAGCAATATATGGCCGATATTGAAAACGATAATGACGAGTTGATTGAGCTCGTTTCTGGTATAAAGCAGGAGCATACAGTGAAACAGGCGGCATTACAGGAGCAAGTAGCTGAGCTTCGGAGCCGTATCGTGGAGCTTGAGCGCCAGGCTATGTTTGCAACTGTGTCTATGCAAACCGAGCCTGTACCTAAGGAAATACAACATACAACTGCTTCTCAGCAGGCAGCGGTTGCATACGGTCAATTTCAAAGTCCGCAACCTGAAATGTCTGTGCAGGAAGGCTACTCTGGTTCAGAAGCTCCCCTCATAACTATGGAGGAACAGACGGCATTACAAGATCCTGAAACTGAGCAGGAAGCAGAGTCCATCCGTGATCGTTATCAAGAGTTGTTTGCGCTGCATGAGCAAGGCAAGTCAGTGGACTATATAGCTAAGCAATCAGGCATTCAACGGGGTGAAGTACAGCTTATTTTGCAACTCGCGGAGCGGGAGGATGTAACGTGATCAAAAACCGTTCATTTATGCTAGGCATGGGTACTGGTCTTATAACGGGGGCATTGCTATTGCAACTGGCATTGATCGGTCAGGGGCAATCGCAGCAATCTTCCACAGACCCGAAAAACATGACGCGAGAGCAATTAGAAAAGGCAGCAGCCGGATTAAATCTCCAGGTCAGTGACAGCTCTAACCCGAAAATGACAGAAGAGGAATGGCGTAATAAGGTGATCAAGGAAGGTAATAAAACTCCCGTTGCACCCCAAAAAGCTAAACCAGCTCAAACGCCAGCAACACCAAAGGCACCTGCAAACAGCATATCCTCGGCTGGTTCTAAACCTTCGACCAGCACATCGGTTCCACAAAGTCCGAATAAGCCGCAAACTCAAAGTTCTGGCACTACAGCGACTCCCAATATCCCCAAGCAGCCTGCCACCCCACAAGTGCAGTATAGCATTGCATCCGGAAGCAATTTGAGAAGTGTGGCATCAGGATTGCAACGGGCAGGGGTCGTATCGGATGCTAGTGCATTTGAGGCAGCAGCTAAGGCTAAAAAAATCAATACCAAAATTCGTACCGGTACCTATCAGTTTGCTAAAGGTGAGGATTTCAGTTCTATCATTACTAAAATTACGAAAAAGCCGTCCAACTGACCAGACTGGGAAGTGGCCGGCTTTTATTCTTGCTGAAAAGTTCAATGAGAGGCGTAAAACGTCACATCTTGCGTTGTTCTAATCTATTGTCGAAAAGTTGGTTGCAACGATGCAAGTGTTATGGTATATTAATTAACGGTGTTAAAAACGCACGTCGGTTAATTTTATAAAGGGTGCTTTCCAATGGAAAGTCTTTATGAAAAATGATGTCGGCGGAGGACACACAAAAAACCAAACTTAGGAGGTGCGTGAAGATGGCAGTAATCTCCATGAAACAGCTTTTGGAAGCTGGGGTTCACTTTGGTCACCAAACACGTCGCTGGAACCCGAAAATGGATCGTTATATCTTCACTGAAAGAAACGGTATTTACATCATTGACTTGCAAAAGACAGTGAAAAAGGTTGAGGAAGCTTACAACTTTGTAAAAAGCATTGCAGCTGAGAATGGTACAATTCTGTTCGTAGGCACGAAGAAACAAGCACAAGATTCCGTTAAAGAAGAAGCAGCACGCGCTGGTCAATTCTACATTAACCAACGTTGGTTGGGTGGTACGCTGACTAACTTCCAAACGATTCAAAAACGTATTGACCGTTTGAAACAACTGGAAGCTTGGGAAGAAGACGGTACATTCGCAGTTCTTCCTAAAAAAGAAGTTATCATTCTTCGCAAAGAAAAAGATCGTCTTGAAAAATTCTTGGGCGGTATCAAAAACATGAAGGGCCTTCCAAGTGCACTGTTCATCATTGATCCACGCAAAGAACGTATCGCGGTTGCTGAAGCTCGCAAATTGGGTATCCCAATCGTAGGTATCGTTGATACAAACTGCGATCCAGACGAAATCGACTATGTTATCCCAGGTAATGACGACGCAATCCGCGCTGTTAAATTGCTGACAGGTAAAATGGCTGATGCAGTTATGGAAGCAAACCAAGGCGAAGAAACTACAGCATAACATTTCCATTAGGAAATAACTATATGAATTAAATGAAAAGGGTGGTTGGCAGGTGTATAACCTCTCACTACCCTTTTTTTAAGGAATAAGCACGGTATACCACTGAAAATCAAATTTGGAGGGAAATAATATGGCAGTTAATGCTAGCGCAGTAAAAGAGCTTCGTGAAAAAACAGGCGCAGGAATGCTGGATTGTAAAAAAGCGCTTGAAGAAGCAAACGGTGATTTGACAAAAGCGGTTGAAGTTCTGCGCGAAAAAGGACTTGCAGCTGCAGCCAACAAAGCAGGTCGTATTGCTACTGAAGGTGTTGTTGAATCCTACATTCATGCTGGCGGCCGTATCGGCGTGCTGGTAGAAGTAAACTGCGAAACAGACTTCGTAGCTAAAACAGACCAGTTCAGAGATTTTGTACGCGACATTGCAATGCATATCGCTGCATCGAACCCTCGTTATGTTCGTCGTGAAGAAGTGCCACAGGAAGAGATCGAAAAAGAAAAAGAAATCCTGAAAGCACAAGCGCTGAACGAAGGTAAACCAGAAAAAATTGTTGAAAAAATGGTTGAAGGCCGTATTGGTAAGTTCTATGAAGAGTTCTGTTTGTTGGAGCAATCTTTCATCAAAGATCCAGACAAAACAATCTCCACGCTTATCAACGAAAAAATCAGTACGATTGGCGAAAACATCTCCCTGCGTCGCTTTGTTCGTTTTGAACTGGGTGAAGGTCTGGAGAAAAAAGAAGACAACTTCTACGAAGAAGTTATGTCTCAAGTGAAACAATAATTACCAACGAACGGTAATCGCATATGGAAAAATGGAAATGGGACACATCAGTGTTCCATTTCTTGCAACAGGACACCTATCCTGTTACATAAAGTATAAATGATATTGGAGGGTGATCATTTGGAAAAACCTGTGTTTAAGCGTGTTGTCCTGAAAGTTAGTGGTGAATCGCTGTCAGGTCCTAACGGTTACGGTATTGACGCGGATACGATTGCATCCATTGCCGAACAAGTCAAAGACGTAGTGGAACTGGGAGTAGAAGTTGCTATCGTGTGTGGTGGCGGTAACATCTGGCGCGGTATTGCTGGAAGTGCCAACGGAATTGACCGGGCCACGGCAGATTACATGGGTATGCTGGCAACGGTGATGAACTCACTGGCCTTACAGGATGCTTTGGAACAGATTGAGGTACCTACCCGTGTACAAACATCCATTGCGATGCAACAGATTGCAGAACCTTACATTCGTCGTAGAGCTATCCGTCATTTAGAAAAGGGTCGGGTTGTTATTTTTGCAGCAGGTACAGGTAATCCGTTCTTCTCGACTGATACTACAGCTGCACTGCGTGCCGCTGAGATCGAAGCGGAAGTGATTCTGATGGCTAAAAATAAAGTGGATGGCGTATATTCTGCTGATCCGTTTAAAGATAGCACAGCTGAGAAATATGAGCAGCTTACGTATTTGGATGTGCTCAACAAAAATCTCGGTGTCATGGATTCTACTGCTTCCTCTTTGTGCATGGATAACAATATTCCGTTGATTGTCTTTGCTATTACAGAGCAAGGTAACATTAAACGTGTCGTGCTGGGTGAGAAAATTGGTACGATCGTCAAAGGGAGTGTAAATTAATGCCACAATCTGTGAAAAAGAGTGCTGAGGAACGCATGCAAAAAGCAATCCAGGCATTGCAACGTGATCTTGCATCTTTGCGTGCAGGACGGGCGACACCAGCTTTACTGGACCGTGTACAGGTAGAGTATTATGGTGCAATGACTCCAGTCAACCAACTGGCGAATATCAATACACCTGACAGCCGGACCTTGATGATTCAGCCTTGGGACAAATCTTCCTTGGCTGATATCGAGCGCGCTATACAAAAATCCGATTTAGGTTTGACACCTTCGAATGACGGTAACACCATTCGTCTTAGCATTCCTGCTTTGACGGAGGAGCGCAGAACTGACTTGGTGAAGTTGACAAAGAAGAACGGTGAAGAAGCGAAGATCGCTATTCGTAACATTCGTCGTGATGCCAATGATGACATCAAAAAATTGGAGAAAAGTGATATTTCCGAGGACGAATCTCGTAAACATCAGGAAGATATCCAGAAAACAACTGATAAGTTTATCGCTGAAGTGGATAAAGTTTTAGCTGCAAAAGAAAAAGAAATTATGGAAGTCTAAAAGATTGGCAGCCCCTCCCTTACGGTGGGGTTTGTCTCTTTTCAAGCCTGAGGCACATTTTCAGAGAATGCTGGAGGAACTGGAATGATCAAACGGGTTCGGTCTTGGTGGAACGGGGAACAAAAACAGCAAACACCGGCCATTTCAAAAGACAATATTCCGCAGCATGTTGCTGTCATCATGGATGGGAACGGCAGATGGGCCAAACGGATTGGAATGCCGCGGATTGTAGGGCACCAAAATGGAATGAAGGCAGTGAAACGCACAGCAATTGCGGCGGATGAACTGGGTATTAAGTATTTGACTTTGTTTGCATTTTCAACTGAAAATTGGACGCGTCCAAAGGACGAAGTTGATTTTCTAATGCGCTTACCGCAGGAATTTCTGGCTATTGAGCTAGATGAGTTGATTGAAAAAAATGTGCAAGTACGTATGATGGGCAATAAAGAACATTTACCTTCCCATACCGTTGAAGCGCTGACTGAAGCGACTCGACGAACTGAAAATAATACCGGACTTGTTCTTAATTTTGCATTAAATTATGGAAGTCGGTTGGAAATCACCGAATGCATGCAAACATTGGGCCGTCAAATTGCGGATGGGAAGCTTAAATCGGAAGATATAACATCTGAGCTGATCGGTAGTACGTTGCTTTCTAGCGGTATGCCAGACCCTGATTTACTGATTCGAACAAGCGGTGAGCTTAGACTTAGTAATTTTATGCTCTGGCAGCTTGCCTACAGTGAGTTGTGGTTTACTGATATTTATTGGCCTGAGTTTAAGAAAGAACACTTATACGAAGCAGTGATCGAATATCAGCAAAGAACACGACGGTATGGCGGACTGAAGTAAATGGAGGATGAAAGCCGTTGAGACAGAGATTAATTACCGGTATTCTGGCAGGCATATTCTTTTTGGCGATGGTCCTGTGGGGCGGCTTGGCCTACCATTTGCTTATATTGGCGATGGCCCTAATCGGATTTTATGAGTTCGCACGAATGACGCAGGTATCTCCTTTTGGAGGTACAGCAATACTTGGATACGTAAGCATATTAGCTTTTGTATTCCCGTATGAACCTTTTGGCTTGCACTCACCCTTACCCTTTGCCAGTATGCTTTGGCTGGTAATGATAGCTTTTATGATCATCACGGTAGGAACAAAAAATAAAATCCCGATTCAAACGGTAGCTATATTATTTCTTGGTACCGTTTATATAGGGTTTGGATTTTCGTATATTGCGGAATCACGTCATATGGAACATGGACTGTTATGGACATTTTTATTATTGGCTTGTATTTGGGCAAGTGATGCAGGGGCATATTTTGTAGGCAAAATGGCAGGAAAGACGAAATTATGGCCTGCGATTAGTCCGAATAAAACGGTCGAAGGATCCATTGGCGGCATCGTTTTAGCGTTGGTTATAGCTCTTGTATTCGCTGGATTATCGGGTGGACTGCTGCCATGGGGCAAAGCCATCGGCATCGGTTTGTCATGTGCAGTTGTGGGACAACTGGGCGATTTGGTACAATCTGCATACAAACGAGTGTACGGCATTAAAGATTCCGGTAATCTGCTGCCAGGGCACGGTGGTATACTAGACCGTTGCGACAGCTGGATTGTCGTTTTTCCATTTGTACATATGCTGATGCTGCTTCCATGAGTCTATTGATTACAGTTTATGCTCAGGCTAATCTCTATGCTGCTCACTCTGCGCTACTAGAAGGTTGGAACCAGTAGCATAGCTGCCTGAATAATAATCAATGAGCTCCTGGATAAAAGTGATTTTCAGGATAGGAAGGTGCATCATGAAAAGAATTACGGTACTTGGTTCAACCGGTTCTATTGGAACTCAAACGCTGGATGTAGTGTCCATGCACCCGGATCAGTTTACTGTTGAGGCTTTAGCAGGTGGTTCTAATATAAAGTTACTTGCTGAGCAGGCGCATCTTTATAAACCCAAAAAAGTGTCTGTGGGTACTCGGCAGTTGGCGGATGAAATTCGTCCTTTACTGCCTTCTGGAATGGAACTGTATTGGGGAAATGAAGGACTCGTTGAGCTTGCTGCGAACACGGAGGCGGATATGGTTGTGACGGCTGTAATGGGCAGTGTCGGATTGCACTCCACGCTGGCCGCGATTGAGGCTGGAAAACAGATCGGTTTGGCCAATAAGGAGACACTGGTTACTGCTGGTCATCTGGTCACAGCGCGAGCTCGGGCGAAAGGAGTGCCGTTGCTGCCGATTGACAGTGAGCATTCAGCTATTTTCCAATGCTTGAATGGTGAGCGTATGAAAGATGTGGCACATATTACCCTCACAGCATCAGGGGGTTCTTTTCGAGATTTGACAAGAGAACAGTTGCGTGAAGTTACAGTGAAAGATGCACTCAAGCATCCCAATTGGTCAATGGGGGCCAAAATTACGATTGATTCAGCGACGATGGTAAACAAGGGGCTGGAAGTCATTGAGGCGCATTGGCTATTCGGAATTGATTATGAGCACATTCATGTGTTGCTTCATCCGGAAAGCATTATTCATTCCTATGTTGAGTTTCAGGATACAAGCATTGTTGCTCAACTTGGGAATCCGGACATGAGAGTACCCATTCAATATGCATTGACTTACCCTGAGCGTATGAAGTCCCCGGCGAAGCCGTTGTCACTGGCTGAAGTGGGTAAACTCCATTTTAAGGAAATGGATTATAATCGTTTTCCTTGTTTAAGGCTTGCCTTCGAATGTGGTAAAATGGGTGGTACAGCACCGACCGCATTTAATGCAGCTAATGAAATTGCAGTTGCCCGTTTCCTGCGTGGAGAAATTTCTTTTCTGCATATTGAAGCTATTATTGAACGTGTGTTGGAGCGGCATGTCAATGTGGCTAATCCTGATCTTTCTGCAATTGAAGCCTGTGACGAAGAGACTCGTAGCATATCTTCGGGGTTGTAGGCTAAGTTGGGTTAGAAACGAAATGTGATTCTCTTGTGCGGGATCGGAGAATAATGATAATCTAGGAAGACAAACTCGATCTCATTGAAAGGGGAACAGAAACGATTGGAAACGATTCAAATAGTGTTGATGACGGTGCTCATGTTTTTCGTCATAGTGACGGTGCATGAATGGGGGCATTATTATTTTGCCAAACGCGCCGGGATTCTGGTACGGGAGTTTGCGATCGGTTTCGGTCCGAAACTGTTTTCTTATAAAAGAAACGAGACGCGATTTACGTTGCGTTTGTTGCCGTTCGGTGGCTTTGCCCGCATGGCGGGAGAGGATCCGGAGGTCAATGAAATTGAGGCCGGACAAACGATTGCTGTACGCGTAACGGATGACGTCGTTAAAACCATCTATCTAGATCAACTGGATAATCGTAAAAATGTGGTGCGCGGCGAAGTGTTGGATATTGATCTGGAACAGTCATTAACTTTAAAATTGGATGTGGATGGCGAAGATCAGCAATACACTGTACATCCGCAAGCGATGATGGTAACCAAAGGTCAATCCATTCAGATTGCACCCAAGGATCGGCAGTACGGGAGTAAAACAGTAGGACAGCGTGCGATGGCTATTTTTGCTGGACCCCTGATGAATTTTATTCTTGCTTTTATTTTGTTTGGTCTGCATATTCAGATGGTCGGCATACAAGTGGACAACCCGACTTATGTCCAAATTAGTGAAATTACAGCAGGTATGCCTGCTGCTGAAGCTGATTTGCATAAGGGAGATATCATCGAATCGGTGAATGGAATAGCCATTGGTGCAAATGTTGAAAACATGATCAAACTGATTGCGGATTCTCAAGACAAGCCGATGAAGTGGACGGTTCGCCGTGATAGTAAGACCTTTGATCTTACGATTACACCTCGTGCTATGGAAGGACAAAAGGGTGGCAAGGTGGGTATTGTACCCGAACTTCCAAAACGCCAAGCAGGTGTGGGAGAAACGTTCAAATTTGCCGGCCAATCTATGGTCAGAACGACCAATATTATTTTCCAAGGATTTAGCCAGCTCATCCAACGTTTTTCTATCAATGACCTGGGAGGCCCGGTACGTACTTTTGAAGTGACAGGGCAAATTGCCAAGCAGGGGATTGAGCAGTTGACGTATTGGACTGCTATAATGAGTCTTTACCTGGGGATATTTAATTTATTGCCTATTCCGGCGCTGGATGGAAGCAGACTTGTTTTCCTTGGTGTGGAGGCGGTAAGAGGACGTCCCGTTGATCCGAGTAGGGAAGGTATGGTCCATTTCGTTGGTTTTGCTATGCTATTCCTGCTTATGATTGCGGTCACGTATAACGATATTTTACGCTTAATTAATGGTTAATTAGAGACGGACTTATATAAAAACGGTCTGTATGGGAGGACATGCATTTCTATGTCGAACGATAAACAGTTTGTCGAGGAAATTACGCCACAGAGTGAAGATTTTTCCCGATGGTATATTGATGTTATTAAAAAAGCAGAACTGATGGATTATTCCCCTGTTCGCGGATGTATTGTATTCCGCCCCGATGGTTTTGAAATTTGGGAGCATATCAAGGAAGCCATGGATGTGCGCTTCAGAGAAACAGGTCACCGTAATGCCTATTTTCCAATGTTCATTCCAGAAAGCTTTTTTCAAAAGGAAAAAGAGCATGTTGAAGGGTTTAATCCTGAACTGCCTTGGGTAACCGAGGCTGGCGGGGAAAAGCTGGAAGAGCGTCTTGCAATTCGTCCGACTTCGGAAACCATGATTGGTCATATGTACTCCAAATGGATTCAATCCTATCGTGATCTACCCGTGCTTATTAACCAATGGGCTAATGTAGTGCGTTGGGAAAAACGCACGCTGCCTTTCTTGCGCACAAGTGAATTTTTGTGGCAAGAAGGTCACACGGCCCATGAAACAGAAGAAGAAGCACGTGAAGAAACGATGAAAATGCTGGAAGTATACCGTGAGGTTATTGAGGAAGTTCTGGCTATTCCGGTTATTACTGGACAGAAAACACCTTCTGAAAAGTTTGCAGGTGCGAAGGATACATTTTCACTGGAAGCGATGATGAAGGATGGACGGGCAGTACAAGCTGGAACTTCCCACTATATGGGAACTAATTTTGCAGTTGCATTTGATATCAAATATTTGAGTCGTGAAAACAACCTGGAATTCGCGCATACGACTTCATGGGGAACAAGTACACGTTTGATCGGCGCACTGATTATGGTCCATGGAGATGACCGTGGTTTGGCATTGCCTCCTAAAGTTGCGCCTACGCAGGTTATTATGGTTCCAATTGGGCCACCTAAGAAGCGTGATGCCGTTATCGCTCGTGCAGATGAACTATTCGCTCAGTTGAAACAAGCTGGAGTGCGTGTTAAAATGGACGACCGCAGCGATGTAAGCCCAGGCTGGAAATTTAATGAATATGAAATGCGCGGTGTGCCGGTTCGTCTGGAAATCGGGCCGCGTGATATGGAAAACGGTGTCTGTGTGCTCGTATCCCGTATCAGCGGTGAGAAAAAAATCGTGCAGCAGGATAATCTGGTTGAGGAAGTACACGCGATGCTCGCACAGGTACAGCAGGAGATGTTTGATCGTGCGAAAAATTTCATGGAAGAAAACTTCTATTCCGTTGATACGCTGGATGAAATGAAGACTCTCATGGAAGAAAAACGCGGCTTTACTTTGGCAGGCTGGTGCGGATCTGAAGAATGTGAAGATAAAGTTAAAGAAGTGACAGGTGCTACAAGCCGTAATATACCGTTTAAAACAAACGAGCAAAAGTCCACATGTTTGTGCTGTGGCAAACCTGCCAAGCATACAGTAGTGTTCGCACGGGCGTACTAATATAGAAGTAGGGCAATACCACTATACTCACTTCATTCTCTTCGCTGACATGGTAACTGTTACGGGACAATGTCCCGAAGGATCTATGTGTCGTTGTGAAGAGGATTGAAGAGGGCTACGAAAAGCTTTTGCGGTCGGAGATGTTTTTGACGCAGAAGCTTTTCATGTTTTCAGAATGGTAGATTTGAAATTGGGGGGAGAGCCATGGGCGGAGCTGAAGAAAAGAGAAAGCGGCTGGAACTGCTAATGAAGCAAGTTGGGATGCCGGCGGGAGTGGTTGAACCTTATTTTTTGGACGGTTGGATTGACCAAGTGGAGATTAGCCGAACCAATAAGGATTGGAACATCACCATTGCCAAGGAGACATTGGTCCCCGCTCAGGTGTATCGTACGTTCTGTATTCAAGTACAGGAAAAAATGAGTCACATCGCAAAAATTACGTTCCGTTTTCAGTACAGTGAGCAGATTCAGCCTGGTGATATCATCAGTGAATACTGGAAACTTTTTCTAGAGTGGGTACATCGTGAGATTCCATCGGTTAACGGTTGGATGAATCGGGCTGTGCATGAGTGGGACGACGGTCTATTATTGCTAACGATGAGCGACGGTATGTCGTTGGAACTGGCGCGTAAAAAGCAGATAGATCAAGCTATCATCAAATTTTACGATAAATATTTCGGGCTTTCTATGCGCATTAAAGTCCAGGTGGGTGAAAGTAACCAGGAGGCGTTACAGCAATTCCAAGAGAAAAAAATGCAGGAAGAACGCGAAGTCATTCAGCAGATGATGGAAAGTATGGAATCCGAAATGCCGCCTTTGGATGAAGAAGAAGGAGACGTACGGCTTCAATTCGGTTATGACATCAAAGAACCGGCTGTTCCGATGCAAGATATTCAGGACGAAGAGAAGAAAGTCACTTTACAAGGAACAATCTTCGGTTTGGATAGTAAAGAATTGCGCAATGGCAGTACGTTGTTTACGTATTATTTGACCGACTTTAGTGATTCCCTGCAAATGAAAATGTTTGCTAAAACTAAAGAAGATCTGAAGATCCTCAGCTTGTTGGCTAACGGGAAATGGGTCAAAGTACGGGGTCGAGTTGAATATGATCGTTTTATGCAAATTCCCGAGCTGGTTATGATTCCCTCTGATCTAGTTGAAGTACAGGCTCCACCCACACGTAAGGATAAAGCAGAGGAAAAACGAGTCGAGTTCCATCTCCATACAAAGATGAGCGCAATGGATGCTGTTGCCTCGATTGATCAATACGTTAAAACAGCCGCCAAATGGGGGCACAAGGCGATTGCAGTCACCGACCATGGCGGAGTGCAGTGCTACCCTGATGCTGCTAAGGCTGCAAAGAAAAACGGCATTAAAATGATCTACGGTGTTGAGGCCAATGTGGTTAATGATGCCGTTGAGGTTGTAATGCAGGCACAGCCATTAAATTTGAAAACAGCGACTTATGTCGTTTTTGATATTGAAACCACCGGTTTATCGGTTACACAGAATAAAATCATTGAGATTGCAGCTGTGAAAATGCATGATGGCAAAGAAATTGATCGTTATGCTACCTTTGTCAATCCGCATGAGCGCATTCCATATAATATACAGCAACTGACCAACATTAACGATGAAATGGTCAAGGACGCGCCGGATGTAGAACCTGTTATGAAGGAGTTTGTAGCTTTTGCTGGCGATGCTGTATTGGTTGCCCATAATGCGCGTTTTGATGTCGGTTTTATCCAGGCCACCCTTCGAAATATGAGTTTGCCTGAAATGACCAATCCGGTACTGGATACGCTCGAACTGGCTCGTTTACTGTTTCCAACAATGAAAAACCATCGTCTGAATACGCTGACGACCAAATATAAAGTGGCGCTCGAAAGCCATCACCGAGCCATTGACGATACAGTCGCACTGACTGAAGTGCTGAATGGCTTGCTGAATGATGCGGAACAAATTAAGGGTTTAAAAATGCTCGATCGTCTGAATGATTATGTGGGTAAGGACTTATCGACCGTTCGTCCATTTCATTGTTGTATTTATGCCCTCAATCCGATTGGTAAAAAAAATCTGTACAAGCTGGTTTCGATGTCTCATACCGAATATTTCAAGCGTGTGCCTTGCATTCCTAAATCAAAATTGTCAGAAATGAGGGACGGACTGCTTATTATTTCTGGCTGCGAAAAAGGAGAGTTCTTCGAGGCTGTGTTGAACAAGTCCGAGGAAGAAGCCGAGGAAATAGCACAGTTTTATGATGTGTTGGAGATTCAACCTTTGACGATGTATATGCATTTAGTAGAAAAACAACTGGTAAGCGGGCCTGATGCTCTGAAAACGGCAATACGCAAAGTATGCGAAATTGGGCGGCGACTTGATAAGCCCGTAATTGCCACAGGCAATGTTCACTATTTGGAAACGCGCGATAAGTTGTACCGTGATATTACGATACATGGCATTACGGGATTTAGTCCGCTAAAAGATATTCGTAAGCCTGATGCGCATTTACGCACCACAGACGAAATGCTGGCAGAATTCGAGTTTTTGGGCGAGGAGAAAGCCTATGAAGTCGTTGTGAAGAATACCAGTGAGTTGGCGGATCGATTTGAGGAGCTGGAGTTGTTCCCTGACAAGCTGTTTACACCTTTGCTGGATGGGGCGGACGAGGAAATCCGTAACACTTGCTATGAGACGGCTAAATCTATCTATGGTGAGGAATTGCCCGAGGTGGTTGTAGCTCGCCTTGAAAAAGAACTGGAGCCGATTATTAAATACGGTTTCTCTGCCAACTATCTTATTTCCGAGCGCTTGGTTAAAAAGTCTAATAAGGATGGATATCTGGTAGGTTCACGGGGGTCTGTTGGATCTTCTGTGGTCGCTACCTTCCTCGGTATTTCCGAGGTTAATCCACTGCCTGCACATTATATTTGCGGTAATCCTGAATGCAGACATAGCGAATGGATTTTGGACGGTAGTGTGCCGAGTGGATTTGATTTGCCGGACAAAAATTGTCCGAATTGCGGCGGCAAACTGAAGGGTGAGGGACAGGATATTCCGTTTGAAACGTTTCTTGGGTTTAAGGGAGATAAAGTTCCCGATATTGACTTGAACTTCTCTGGCGAATATCAGCCTGTCGCACATAACTATACGAAAGTACTGTTTGGTGAAAAAAGTGTATTCCGTGCTGGAACCATCGGTACCGTTGCTGAGAAGACAGCCTTTGGCTTTGCCAAGAAATATGAAGAGGCGCATCATAAAAAATGGCGTGGGGCTGAGCTGAATAGGCTGGCTTCGGGCTGTACAGGGGTCAAACGCAGTACCGGGCAACATCCAGGCGGAATTGTCGTTGTTCCCGATTATATTGAGGTCGAGGATATTACGCCGGTACAGTACCCCGCCGATGATACAAGCTCGGAATGGAAAACAACGCATTTTGATTATCACGCTTTTGATGCGAATTTACTCAAACTCGATATTCTGGGTCATGATGATCCGACCATGATGAGGATGCTTCAGGATTTGACTGGTGTCGATCCTACGACCATTCCAATGAATGATCCTAAGGTGATGAGCATGTTCAACTCCACGGAGGCGCTCGGTGTTACACCCCAGCAAATCCGCACGCCTGTAGCAACCTATGGTGTACCAGAGATGGGGACGAAGTTTGTGCGCCAAATGCTAGTAGAGTCGCAGCCAAGTTCTTTTGCCGATTTACTGCAAATATCCGGACTGTCTCACGGCACGGGCGTATGGCTGGGGAATGCACAGGAACTGATTAAGAATAATACCTGTAACATCAAGACTGTAATTGGTTGCCGTGATGACATCATGCTGTTTTTGATTTACAAGGCAGGCATGGACGCAGGTCTGGCCTTTAAAATTACGGAGAGCGTACGTAAAGGTAAGGGGCTTAGTGCTGAATGGATTGAAGAAATGAAAAAATGCAAGGTGCCACAGTGGTACATTGATTCTTGTCTGAAAATCCAGTACATGTTTCCGAAGGCGCATGCTGCAGCGTATGTTATTTCAGCAGTGCGCACAGCGTACTTTAAGCTGTATCATCCGATTGAATATTATGCGACTTACTTTTCAGTACGTGCAGCCGATTTTGATATTGAGCTGTGCTGTCAGGGATATGATGCAATCGCGCGGAAGATTGTCGAAATCGAGCAACTCGGTTTTCAGGCACCTCCCAAAGAAAAAGGGATGCTTCCGATCCTGGAAATGGCTCTGGAAATGACGGCTCGCGGGTTTAGTTTTAAATCCATTGATTTGTACCGTTCCGAAGCTACACGCTTCAAGGTGGATGGAGATTCACTCATTCCGCCATTCGGAGCTCTTCAGGGAATTGGAGACAACGCGGCACGTAACATCGCAGCCTCCCGTGAACATGGTGAATTTTTGTCTGTCGAGGATTTTCAACAAAAATCGAAGGCTAGTAAAACCATTGTCGAAATGCTGTCCCAGATGGGTTGCTTTCGAGGTCTTCCAGAGAGTAATCAGTTGTCTCTGTTTTAATCCGAACCACAGTAGTCAAGCTCTGGCACTTGTCACATAACTACGGTTATGTTATAATTTTTTTGGTAATCATGGAGATAAAACCGTTGCTAAAAGAGTGGGGAAACCCACTCTTTACTGTTTGATATACAGTTACAACGTGAAAAGGTAGTTTTTGGGCACGAAACCGGTACGCCGGTTTATTTGCAGTGAGCCCGAAATGAACATTACATCAAATGAAAATGAAAATGCCGGTGATGGAGAAGCATTGTCCATGCAATAGGGCATCTTTTTTTCAACACAGGAAAGTTCACTTTTGGAGGTTATAATCTTTGAGCACACCAAAGATCAAATCAGTAGTAGAAGAAATGGCCCAACCTTACCTCGAAGAGCATGGTTTTGAACTGGTCGATGTCGAGTATGTCAAAGAGGGCAGTAATTGGTTTCTTCGCGTTTTTGTAGACAAAGACGGAGGAATTGATCTGGACGACTGCAGTATGATCAGTGAATATTTGGGTCAAAAGTTGGATGAAAATGACCCTGTTTCTACAGCATATTTTCTGGAAGTGTCTTCACCAGGCGCCGAAAGACCGCTAAAAAAAGCGGAGGACGTTACTAAAGCGGTAGGCAAAAACGTATTCGTTACTACATACGAGCCGATCAACGGCCTGAAGGAATTTGAAGGTCGTTTGCTTTCTTTTGAAGATGGGGAACTCACCGTTCAAAGCGGACAAAAGAAGCATGCTATACCTTATGACAAGGTAGCTGGTGCAAGGCTCGCGATCATATTTTAATTCAGATTTGACTGTTGCTGTTTGACATGTACTACATGTTTTTTTGCCTCGTGTGCCGACCAGTACGCAGGTGCATCATTTGAAAGGGGGAGCAGTAATCCATGAGTATGGATTTTATTGAAGCAATGAACGAGTTGGAAAGAGAAAAGGGGATCAGCAAGGATGTGCTGTTTGAGGCCATTGAAGCAGCCTTGATTTCTAGTTACAAACGGAATTTCAACACCGCACAAAACGTGCGTGTTGATATGAACCGCAACTCGGGAGTCATTAAGGTATATGCCCGCAAGCTGATCGTTGAGGAGGTATTGGATCCTCGCACCGAGATTTCATTGCCTGCGGCTCGTGAGATTAACCCGCATTTTCAGTTGGAAGATATCGCTGAAATTGAAGTTACACCACGTGATTTTGGACGGATTGCTGCACAAACTGCGAAGCAGGTCGTGACCCAGCGTATCCGCGAAGCGGAACGGGGACTGATCTACAACAAGTTTGTGGACAAGGAAGAAGATATTGTAACAGGAACTGTACAGCGCCAAGACCCACGTAACATTTATATTGATCTTGGTAAGGTGGAAGCGGTTCTCCCGTTAGGCGAATTGATGCCTAATGAGAAATTTAGCCATCTGGATCGAATTAAGGCTTATATTACCAAAGTAGAAAACACAACCAAAGGACCGCAAATTATGCTGTCCCGATCACATCCGGGTCTGCTTAAGCGTTTGTTCGAACTCGAAGTGCCTGAAATTTTTGATGGTGTTGTAGAGATTCGTTCCGTAGCGCGTGAAGCAGGCTTCCGTTCTAAAATCGCGGTTCATTCCCGTAACGCCGAGGTGGATCCGGTCGGCTCTTGTGTGGGTCCTAGAGGAACACGTGTACAGACTATTGTGAACGAGCTGCGTGGCGAAAAAATCGACATTGTACGTTATTCCGATAATGTTGATGAATACGTGGCTAATGCGCTGAGTCCATCCAAGGTGCTCGAAGTGCAGGTGTTTGAAGAAGAGAAAATGGCGCGTGTTATTGTGCCTGATTATCAGCTTTCTCTTGCTATTGGTATCAAAGGACAAAATGCTCGCCTTGCTGCTAAGCTTACGGGTTGGAAAATTGATATTAAGAGTGAAACACAGGCGGAGGAAGAACTCGGCAGACCGAGAACATCCACCGATGAAATGCATCAGGATTCCGTTTCTGTAGATTAAGCGGAGTGTAGGGGGGTTAATGCATGAAACAGAGAAAGATACCTTTGCGCAAATGTGTGGCCTGTCATGAAATGATGCCAAAGAAGCAGTTGATCCGTGTCGTCAAAACCCCTGAAGACGAAGTGTTGATTGACTTGACTGGCAAAAAGTCGGGACGCGGCGCTTACTTGTGCGGCAAAGCCGCCTGCTTCAAGCTGGCTCAAAAGAGCAAGGCACTGGATCGAGCATTGAAGCACTCGGTTCATCCTGATATTTATGAGCAGCTAAGTCGTGATTTTGCTGCCGTCGAGGAAGAATTCCTGGCGGCACAAGGCAGCGTGCAGGATGAATAAGGCGCTGTCTGGATTGGGTCTTGCCATGAGAGCTGGCAAGCTGCTAACAGGTGATGAGATCGTTTATAAAGCGATCAGGTCTTCAGAAGCCAAGCTGGTCATTCTTGCGAAAGATGCTTCAATGAATACTCAAAAGAAATTCCGCGACAAATGCGGGACGTACAAAATCCCCTTAATGATAGGATTTGACCGGGAAAGCTTGGGAAGCAGTATCGGCAAGCCTGAACGGGTTGTGCTGGCTGTGACGGATCAAGGATTCGCGAAATTGATCAAGAAACATACGGGGATAATGTCGGAGGTGGAGTATATTGAGTAAACAAGAAAACAAAGACAAAGTGCGGGTATACGAATACGCCAAATCGTTGAACATGAGCAGCAAAGAAATTATCACCATTCTTAAACGGCTGGATATTCCCGTGAACAACCATATGAGCGTCATGGAACATGATGCCGTAGGTAAAGTGGAAAGTTTTTTTAAGAATATTAAATCCAATGCTGCGGCCAAGCAAGGCGAAGCAGGTACGGTGCAAGTAAGCTCGAATCAGGCCGGTTCAAGCCAGAATATTAATCATTCAACTGAGCAAACCAAAAATCAACAGGAAAAGCAGGTAAGTATGAATAGGACAAACAACAACCAAAACAGTAACCGAAGCAGCGCTCCAAAAGCGCAAAGCAGTCAGCAGGGCGGTCAAAACCGCAGTCAACAAAGTACTAGCAGACCCACTGGTCAGCAAAGTACACAAAACCGCAGTAATGGTCAACAACAGGGAGGACAACAGCGTCCCGGCGGTAACACAGGTTCGCGTCCTCAAGGTAGCCAAAGCACTAACTCACGCCCTCAGGGAAGTAGTCAGGGTGGTACGGCTGTAAGAACATCATCCTCCACAGGTAGCAACAATGCGAACCGTAGTGGTGGCAACCGTACAGGCAGTAACTCCAACAACGGTGGTAACCGTTCCGGTCAAGGACGTTTTGACGATAACCGTCAAGGCGGCGGACGCGGTGGTAACGGTGGTCGTGGAGGCAATAATCGCGGTGGTAGCAATCGTGGTGGGAAATTTAACAATCGTGGTAAAGGTCAACAACAGGAACGTCGCGAGAAAATCGACAACACGCCAAAGAAAATTATTGTTCGTGGTGAGATGACCGTAGGCGAAACTGCCAAGCTTCTTCATAAAGATGCGTCAGAAGTCATCAAAAAGCTGATTATGCTCGGAACGATGGCGACCATTAACCAGGAACTGGATATGGATACTATTCTCTTGCTTGCCGGAGACTTTGGTGTCGAGGTAGAAGTGAAAATTCCGGTCGAAGAAGATCGTTTTGAAACGGTGGAAGAAAATGATGATCCTGCGGATCTGAAAACACGTCCACCAGTTGTAACGATTATGGGTCACGTCGATCATGGTAAAACAACTTTGCTGGATGCCATTCGCTCGACTAATGTAACTGGTGGCGAAGCTGGCGGTATTACACAGCATATTGGTGCATACCAAGTTGAAATTAATAGCAAAAAAATCACTTTCCTGGATACACCGGGTCACGAAGCTTTTACCGCTATGCGTGCACGTGGTGCTCAAGTGACAGATATGACGATTATCGTGGTTGCAGCTGACGACGGTGTTATGCCACAGACAGTCGAAGCTATTAACCATGCGAAGGCGGCAGGTCTGCCAATTATCGTAGCTGTGAACAAAATCGACAAACCGGATGCCAACCCGGATAAAGTGAAGCAAGAACTCACTGAATATGAATTGGTACCTGAAGAGTGGGGTGGCGATACGATTTTCGTCAACGTTTCCGCGAAACAAAGAATGGGTCTGGAAGACCTGCTCGAAATGATTCTGCTCGTAGCTGAAGTGAATGAGTACAAAGCAAACCCGAACAAACGGGCACGTGGTACCATCATCGAGGCAGAGCTGGATAAAGGCCGCGGTTCTGTAGCCCGTATCCTCGTTCAGAATGGTACACTGAAAGTCGGCGATGCTTTCGTAGCGGGTAACTGCTTCGGACGTGTGCGTGCCATGGTCAACGATAAAGGTCGTCGTCTTAAGGAAGCAGGACCTTCCACTCCAGTTGAAATTACTGGTTTGACAGAGGTTCCACTTGCTGGTGATCCATTCATGGTGTTTGAGGATGAGCGGAAAGCTCGTGCTATTGCTGACAGACGTGCGATCACACAACGCCAATCTGATCTGGGCAGTAATACACGCGTAACACTGGATGACCTGTTCCAACACATCAAGGATGGCGAAATGAAGGATCTGAACGTCATTATTAAAGGTGACGTGCAAGGTTCTGTCGAAGCGTTGAAAGGTTCCTTGAACAAGATTGAAGTCGAAGGTGTGCGCGTTAAAATTCTTCACAGTGGTGCAGGAGCAATCACCGAATCCGATATTATTTTGGCAGCAGCTTCCAATGCTATTGTCATTGGTTTTAATGTTCGTCCGGATAACCAGGCGAAATCTACAGCGGAAGCTGAAAAAGTGGACATTCGTCTACACCGTGTCATTTACAATGTCATTGAAGAAATAGAGCAAGCCATGAAGGGCATGCTGGATCCTGAATATAAAGAAAATGTGATTGGGCATGCTGAAGTACGTAACGTGTTCAAAGTTACTAAAGTCGGTACGATCGCTGGTTGTATGGTGACATCCGGTAAAATTACCCGTTCAGCAGAAGCACGCCTGATTCGTGATGGCATCGTCATTTTTGAAGGTAAAATCGACTCACTGAAACGCTTTAAGGACGACGCAAAAGAAGTTGCCCAAGGTTACGAATGCGGTATTACCCTTGATGGCTATAATGATGTTAAGGAACTCGACATTATTGAAGCGTTCGTCATGGAAACAGTGGAGCGCTAACGGCAGAGAGGTGAGCATCCATGGCTAAAATACGTACAGGTCGGGTTGGCGAGCAGATCAAGAAGGAGCTAAGCCAACTTATCCAAACTGAATTAAAAGACCCCCGCATCGGTTTTATCACGGTAACGGGTGTCGATCTTACAAATGATTTGTCCCAAGCGAAAATATACTTGAGCGTGCTCGGGGATGAAGAACAAAAAAATTCTTCCCTGAAAGCATTGGACAAAGCGAACGGTTATCTTCGTTCTGAACTCGGCAAACGGATACGGCTGCGCCATATTCCTGAGTTGATTTTCAAAATTGACGAATCTATTGCTTACGGCAGTCGAATTGAAAAACTGCTGAGTGATATCGACAAGGATGAAAAATAAAACTTTTAGTTTGTCTGAAGGAACCATGAACTGAATGTAAAGGAGAAGGCAATGCATACCTATGAACAGGCGCTTCAACAAGCGAAGGAATTTATTCTGGAGCATGATGATTACCTGATCGTATCGCATGTACAGCCGGACGGAGACGCAGTCAGCTCCACCGTAACGGTGGGCTGGCTTCTCTCATGTCTGGGGAAGAAATTTACCATGCTGAATGAGGGACCTATTCCCAAGCGCATGGATTTTTTATGGCATGCCGATGAGATTATGGATATGAGCCAGCAACCGCCAGAACGGAAATACAATCGGATCATTTGTGTAGATTGTGCGGATTACCGTCGTGTTGGTTTGACAGAGCAGTTTTTTACGGAAGATGCCATTATCCTGAATATTGATCATCATCCAACAAATGATGCTTATGGTACAGTTAATGTGATTAAGTCGGATGCTGCAGCAACAGCGGAAATTCTTTTTGATCTACTGGAAGAGTTTGCAGTAACCTGGGACGTCGAAGTAGCAACGGCTGTATATACAGGGTTGCTGACGGATACAGGAGGTTTCCGCTACTCCAACACTTCACCGAAAGTAATGTCTACGGTGTCACAGCTACTTACTTACGGTGTAGATGGTCCCTCTTTATCCGAGAAATTGCTCGAAGAGATGACCTTTCCACAAATGAAGGTGCTGACAAAAGCATTGCAAACGCTCACGATGTCGGAGGATGGAAAAGTCGCTTGGGTCGTTGTATCACCTGACGATATGACAGAATGTGGCGCTGTAAATGAGGACTTGGAAGGCATCGTGAATTACCCAAGAAATATTCGTGGTGTTGAGGTAGGCATTTTCTTTAAGGTTATTAATGATCAAGCGGTCAAGGCCAGCTTGAGATCGGCAGGGAATGTAGATGTAGCCGCGCTGGCTCAATCATTTGGAGGCGGTGGACATGTGCGTGCGGCTGGCTGTCGGCTAGAGGGTAAACTGGAAGATATCATTAAGACAGTTGTAGGGCGGGTGAAGTCTGAGCTATGAACCCGATAAAGAAGGAACAGGCAACTTGGGAAGGCGTCCTACCAGTCTATAAACCTGCTGGATTTACCTCTCATGATGTGGTGGCCAAGGCTCGCCGTTTATTAGGTATGAAGCGAATCGGACACACTGGAACGCTTGATCCGCAAGTAACCGGTGTTTTGCCCTTGTGTCTGGGACGTGCCACCCGCGTGGTGGAATACATGCAAGAGCGGCCCAAGGAATATCGGGCTACACTGCGATTAGGCATTGCCACGGATACCGAGGACCTGACTGGGGAAATTACGGAAGAAAGTGAACGTCCAGTAGAGGTGACGGAAGTGGAAGTCAAAGCGGTTCTGAAGCATTTTGTTGGTACGATCTCCCAAGTGCCTCCAATGTACTCCGCGCTAAAAGTGGACGGCAAGCGTCTATATGAGCTGGCTCGAGAAGGCAAAACTGTTGAGCGCCAAAGCCGTGAAGTAAGCATTTATGAGTTGGAGATGACGGGATTCGCGGAGACGGGGGCGTATGTGGATATTTCTTTTCGTGCCTTATGCTCCAAAGGTACTTATATCCGTACACTGTGTGTTGATATTGGCCGTGAATTAGGATATCCTTCAACGATGGTTAAGCTGGAGCGAACCATGTCTGCGGGAATTCCTGCGGAACGTTGTCTGACTTTCGAAGAGATAGAGCGTTTCGTAGCGGATGGCAGTCTTGGAGAGCGACTTATTACAACGGATCAGGCGATTGACTATATGCCTGAGCATATAGTGGCTGAAGCCAAGGTAACTGCGGCTCTGCAAGGCCAACGCCTGTCGCTGAATATGATTTCACCACCTGTGACGGACAACCAGCCCTTCCGTTTGTATAAAGAGGATAAAACGTTTTTAGGCATATTTGGTCGGGATGAATCAGACGCGATTGTTCCCATTAAAGTTTTTTTAAGATTATAGAATTTATAGATTTTCAGGGGAGCTGAACAATTCTATAATCGCAAGAAAAACTTCCGCTAGACGTGGTCTGGCTTCCGTGAATTACGTCGATAGACGTTTTTCTTACCTTGAATTGTGCTATAATTTTGACGAAGTTAGTCAAATGATGTGAAATGCAGGTGAATTAATAATGATTACCGTATCGTTATCTTATCCATTGAGTGATGAGCTTTTGCAGCAATGGGGACGTCCACAGGTCACGGCGATCGGTCAGTTTGATGGTCTTCATCTTGGACACGCAAGCGTGATACGCGAGGCCGTTGCGCTGGCTCGTGAACAGCAAATGCCGGTATCTGTCATGACATTTCACCCTCATCCGAAGGAAGTCATGAAAAAAGGCGATTATGAAGGTTATTTAACACCGCTTGCGGACAAGCAGACTATTCTGGCTGATATGGGTGTGGATGTACTTTATATTTTGAGTTTTAACGAAGAATTTTCCAAGGTCAGCCCTGAGGCGTTTATGAGCGACGTGCTGCTTCCATTGCAAATTCGAACAGCGGTAGTAGGCTTTGATTTTCGGTTTGGCCACCGGGGAGCAGGGCATGAGAATACACTTCGGACGCTGGGGGGAAAGCTGATGTCTGTGCACACCGTACCACCGTTCGAACTGGATGGAGACAAGGTGAGCAGCTCTGGAATTCGCCGTGCTTTACAGACTGGGGATCTAGCGCATGCCTCTCGCTGGTTGGGACGTCCTTATCGTATCCAGGGTACTGTAATGGATGGGGAGAAGCGTGGACGTACGATCGGTTTTCCGACCGCTAATCTCAAACTGAATGATACTTACGTGATTCCGATCAAGGGTGTATACGCTGTACGAGCACTAGTAGGTGATCGTTGGATAAACGGTGTAATGAATGTAGGGGTTAAGCCTACTTTCCATGAAGGTGTGCTGAATCCGTCGTTTGAGGTACATCTATTTGATTTTAATCAGCAAATTTATGGAGAGTCTGTACTTGTGGAGCTTCACCACTACATCCGTCCTGAACGCAAATTCTCTTCGGTGGATGAGCTGATCAACCAAATTGGCAATGACGCACAAACGGCTAAAAAGCTGTTAGGCTAATTTATTTACATAAGACAGGCGCTGTGTTATACTGACTTATGTTGTGTAAACAACGATGAACCTTAGCTTGGTTGTCCGCTTTCACCGGCGGCTACGAGGCTAATGGCGATTATAATGAAGGAGGTGAACAGGATGGCATTGACTCAAGAGCGTAAACAGCAATTGATCGAGGAGTACAAAACTCATGAATCCGATACAGGATCACCAGAGGTACAAATCGCTATCCTTACTGAAAACATCGTCAACTTGCAAAGTCACTTTCGTTCGCACAAGAAAGACCATCACTCCCGCCGCGGGTTGTTGAAAATGGTCGGTCAGCGTCGTAAACTTTTGGCTTACCTGAAGAAGACTGATGTTAAACGTTACAGTGCGTTGATCGAGCGTCTCGGACTGCGTCGTTAATTTTCAGACATGTAATGAGAAAAGAAGCCTGGTTGTTCACCGCTTGTCCCTGCTAAGGCGACGGCGGACAGCAGCCGGGTTCTTTTTTGAAATGAGGAATCTTTTTTTGAATTACATATCCTGATTTGCCTGCGAGCTTCTTATGAATAAGACCTGCGCAGGAAATACTGAATATGTATAGAACTTTTACAATGAAATGAAATGGAGGGATACCATGGAGCAACGCGTAGAAATGCAGCTCGGCGGAAGAAAGCTGGTGCTGGAAACAGGACGTCTTGCGAAACAAGCCAATGCGGCAGTTAAAGTGAGTTACGGAGAAACAGTTGTGCTTTGTACCGTGACCGCTTCCCGTGAGCCGAAAGATTTGGATTTTTTTCCACTGACCGTAAACTATGAGGAAAGATTGTATGCTGTGGGGAAAATTCCTGGCGGATTTATTAAACGTGAAGGACGTCCGAGTCAAAAAGCAATTTTGTCCAGCCGTTTGACAGACCGTCCAATTCGCCCATTGTTCCCGGAAGGTTTCCGGAATGATGTACAGGTGTTGAACCTGGTTATGAGTGTCGATCAGGATTGCGAACCTGAAATTGCAGCAATGATCGGAACCTCAGCAGCACTTAGCATTTCGGATGTACCTTTTAATGGGCCAATCGGTGGAGTCGCTGTAGGACGTGTAGACGGACAATTTGTGATTAACCCGGATATTGCACAGCAGAATGCAAGCGACATGTACCTGGTTGTAGCCGGAACGAAAGATGCCATCATGATGGTAGAAGCCGAAGGCAATGAGATTCCAGAGGAAGTTATGCTGGAAGCCATTATGTTCGGTCATGATGAGATTAAGAACATTGTGGCAGTCATTGAACAATTGGTGCAAGTAGCAGGTAAAGAGAAAATGCAGGTTAAACTGCATGCTGTTGATGAAAAAGTGAACAGTGAAGTACGTGCTTATGCAGCTGAACGTTTAATGGAAGCTGTTAAAATTGCAGAAAAACATGCCCGTCAAGAGGCGATTGATGCAGTCAACGAAGAGACAGTTGCCCATTTTGAAACACAATACATAGAGACACCAGAGCTTTTGAGCGACGTGAGCGAAGTTCTCTATGATATCGTCAAGGAAGAAGTACGTCGTCTGATCACGCATGATAAAGTGCGTCCTGATGGTCGTAAGCTTGACGAAATTCGTCCGATTGAAAGCGACACTAGCATCTTGCCGCGTACTCATGGTTCGGGCTTATTTACACGCGGTCAAACGCAAGCACTTAGCATTTGTACACTCGGTGCATTGGGTGATGTGCAAATTTTGGACGGTATTGATCTGGAAGAAACAAAACGCTTTATGCATCATTACAATTTCCCGCCATTCAGCGTAGGGGAGGCTCGTCCTTTGCGTGCGCCAGGTCGTCGTGAAATCGGACATGGTGCTCTTGGTGAACGTGCGCTTTCCAAAGTAATTCCTTCCGAAACTGAATTTCCATACACCATCCGTCTGGTTTCCGAGGTACTGGAATCGAATGGTTCGACTTCACAAGCTAGTATTTGTGCAAGTACACTGGCTATGATGGATGCAGGTGTACCAATTAAAGCTCCGGTTGCAGGTGTAGCGATGGGATTGATCAAGGATGGAGATCATGTCTCCGTATTGACTGATATCCAAGGTATGGAAGATCACCTGGGCGATATGGACTTTAAAGTTGCTGGTACTGCGGAAGGCGTAACTGCCATTCAAATGGATATTAAAATTAACGGTATTGACCGCCAGATTTTACAGGATGCACTCAAGCAAGCTAAAGAAGGACGCTTGTTCATTCTTAGCAAAATGATGGAAGCGATCCAGAAGCCACGTGAGCAGTTGTCTCCGTATGCTCCAAAGATTATGACGATGCACATTAACCCGGACAAAATCCGTGATGTTATTGGAGCTGGTGGTAAAATCATCAACAAAATCATCGAAGAAACCGGCGTGAAAATCGATATTGAACAAGATGGTCGTGTGTTCATCGCTTCCACAAATCAAGAGATGAATGAAAAAGCACGTTCCATTATTGAGGGTATCGTAAAGGAAGTCGTGGTCGGTGAGATTTACATCGGTACAGTAAAACGGATTGAGAAATTCGGTGCATTTGTTGAAATTTTACCAGGTAAAGATGGTCTGGTTCATATTTCTCAACTGTCTACTGAGCGTGTAGCCAAAGTTGAAGATGTAATTGCTATTGGGGATACAATTACGGTGAAAGTAACCGAAATTGATCAACAAGGACGTGTCAATCTGTCCCGTAAGGCTGTTCTGACAGCAGAAGCACCTGCAAAATCCTAGGACCTGCATGTTGCAGACTAGAAAGACAGGAGTAGCTTTTCGTATTAACAGTACAAGGGATTTGAATAGCATTGTTTAAGCTTTTGGAAAGAGGCAGAGCTACGTTTCTGGCTCTTTTTTCATACATATGCACAAGCTGCGCCAAAGTGGGCTTCTAGAGGCTACTGCGTCATAGTTCTTTTCCTCTCCGCATACAATGTGGACAAACGGGCGGGAGGCTGAAGGAATCATGAGTAGGACAAAAAGAGCAGTGTGGGTGGTAGCCAGTTTAGCCATCACACTGATAATCGGACAGTTTAGCGGGGTTCGTGACTTCGCTGATCAATTACGCAATGGAGACGTTACAGGAGTTGGGGAGCCTAAAGTTGAAACAACGATGGCGATGGCGGCTTTACCCGATAATGCGCTTATGCAGCGACTAAGAACAGAAGCAGCCCGTCAGCGGCGGGAGCCAGTTGATGCCAAGATCGACAGGGTATGGAGGGCTATTCCAGGCTATAACGGGCTGGAGGTGGATTTGGATGCTACCTATCGCAAAGCGATTGCATCTCCGGATCGACCCATTCAATATGTATATCGGCAATTGGCACCTAAAATACATTTAAATCAGCTTGGTAATGTTCCAATATACAGGGGAAATCCCGAAAAGCCGATGGTATCCTTCATGATCAATGTAGCATGGGGGAATGAATTTATCCTGCCGATACTGAACACGTTGGATCAGGAAAAGATCAAGGCTACATTTTTTCTTGATGGAAGTTGGTTGAAAAAAAATCCTGATCTCGCCAAGGAGATTCAAAAAAGAGGGCATGAGCTTTCAAATCATGCTTACTCTCATCCGAATATGAGCCGTCTGAGTCGGGCCAGAGCCACACAAGAAATTGAAAAGACTCAAGTACTTCTCCAAGAAACTTTGGGTATCAAAAATTACTGGTTTGCCCCTCCTTCGGGTGATTTTAATCAGCAAACGGTGGATATAGCAGCAGAAAGTGGGCTCAAAACAGTGTTGTGGACATTGGACACAGTAGATTGGAAACATCCGTCACCGGAATCGGTGATTAACAAAATCAGTAGTAAGGTTGAATCAGGCTCCCTGATATTAATGCACCCAACAGATTCCTCAGCGGCTGCTCTCAAAGGCATGATCCATGCCATTCGTAGTAAGGGACTTATGCTCGGAACTGTCAGTCAGACGCTTTCTCCTGATCGGCAGCTACCTGTTCCGGTTGAGTGAACGTCTTTTTTCTGTTAGGATTGAACATTATGGCTAAGTATGCAATTCAGTTTAGGAGGGCCAATCGTGGAAAGAATTCAACTCAAAAACGGCCTAAGAGTGGTCATTGAAAAAATTCCAACCGTGCGTTCAGTTTCTTTCGGCATCTGGGTTAAAACTGGCTCCCGGAATGAAACGCCGGACAATAGCGGTATTTCTCATTTTATCGAACACATGCTTTTCAAAGGAACAGAGCGTTTTAACGCTAAGGAAATCGCTGAGCAATTCGATGCCATCGGAGGAAATGTTAATGCTTTTACTTCGAAGGAATATACATGCTATTATGCCAAAGTGTTGGATGAGCATCTACCGATCGCAGTTGATGTGCTGTCTGATATGTTTTTTAATTCCAAACTAGATCAGGAAGAATTGGCAAAAGAGAAGAATGTGATTTTGGAGGAAATCTCCATGTATGAGGATACACCGGATGATATGGTGCATGATCTTGTATCTCGCGCCGCCTATGGTGAACATCCACTGGCTTATCCGATTCTCGGAACCGAAGATCACCTGCTTGCTATGGATAGCTCACATCTCAGCCATTATATGAGGGAACATTATACAATCGACAATACGGTTATCAGTGTGGCTGGTAATGTTGACGATCGCTTGGTAGAATTGTTGGAGCGACATTTTGGACATTTTGACAATCATGGAACCGTTTCGCCGCTGACAGTACCTGCGTTTAACGGTGAACTGTTGTATCATGAGAAAGCAACGGAGCAAAATCATATTTGTTTATCCCTACCTGGATTTGCGACGGGTGACGACCTCCAGTATGCTATGGTTTTGCTGAATAACGCGATCGGCGGCGGCATGAGTTCACGTTTGTTTCAAGAAATTCGGGAAAAGCGTGGGCTTGCTTATTCGGTCTATTCCTATCATAGCTCCCATGCGGACAGTGGCATGTTCACGATCTATGCAGGTACGGCTCCTAAACAAACAAAGGACGTGCTGGATTTGACTCTGGAGCTTTTACGAGATGTGGCTGTCAACGGTTTAGACGCTAATGAGCTTCGTAAAGGTAAGGAGCAATTAAAAGGAAGTTTGATTTTAAGCCTTGAAAGTACAGGTAGCCGGATGAATCGGCTTGGAAAAAATGAATTAATGCTTGGTCAGCATTATACGCTGGATCAAATGATCGAACATATCGAGCAAGTGACGGCGAATGATGTGAACAAAGTGCTGGATCGGATGTTCTCGGAGCCGTTTGCCCTGTCGATGGTGGGAGCGAGTGATTCAGCGGTAAAGGATATGAGGAGGGACTATTTTGTTAACTTACGTGGAAATTAACAGACTCGCGGGCAATGAAGATATTGAGCTGCCCCGCAAAATGTCAGAGCTTGCATCAGGGTTTGACTTGTATGCAGCAGTACAGGAAAATCTGGTACTGGAACCCGGCAAGCGTTGCCTCGTTCCAACCGGATTTGCAATAGCTATGCCGGCGGGATTGGAGGCACAGATCCGTCCGCGAAGTGGACTGGCTCTTAAGCATGGTATTACTTGTCTCAATACACCGGGAACAATTGATGCGGATTATCGTGGGGAGATTAAGGTACTTCTTATTAATTTGGGCGAGGAATCATTCACGATTACGCGCAATGAGCGAATTGCACAAATGGTATTTCAAGTTGTACCTGAGGTAGAGCTGAAACAAGTAGACCAATTATCTGAAACAGTGCGTGGTGCTGGAGGCTTTGGTCATACAGGACGCTGAGGCGATGGTTGGTTTAAAATGTACGAATATCTATTTTGTAAAAGCTTCGAATTTACTTGCTTAAGAGCATGTATGCATATAAAGGTCGCCTCATAAAGAGGCGGCTTTTTTTTGTGTTTTTTCACCCCTTTCCGGGCACTCGCATAGACTAAAAGCATATCGTGTCTCGGAAAGGAGTGATCCGGATGCTAACAGGAATACGCGTCGTTGTTTTGGGTGGCGATGCGAGGCAGCTTGAGGTAATCCGTAAATGTGTGGACATGGATGCTACCGTCAGTGTGGTCGGTTTTGACAAGCTTGAAGTACCACTCAAAGGAGTGACACTAGAACCACTGTCTGTCAAGCTGCTGGAATCGTCAGATGCATTGATTTTGCCGGTGGTGGGATGCGATGAGGAAGGCAACGTAAATGCACTTTTCGGAGCACAGAAGCTTCAGTTCCTGAATGAGCATGCTGCTGCTCTTCCACCTCATTGTATTGTATATACAGGAATGGCGCGGACGTACTTAAAAGAAATTTGTACCAGACATGAGTTAAAGCTGGTAGAGCTGCTGGAGCGAGATGATGTGGCCATATACAACTCTATACCTACGGCCGAAGGCGCACTGATGATGGCCATTCAGCATACTGATTTTACGATTCACGGTGCAGATTGTATGGTTCTAGGCATGGGACGGACTGGATTTACCATGGCAAGGGCACTACAGGGATTGGGAGCTAGAGTGAAGGTTGGAGTACGGCGGGCAGAGGATGCAGCGAGAGCCGTGGAAATGGGTTGGAAGCCTTTTATGACAAGGGATTTAGCACATGAGACAAAGGGAGTTGACTTGATTTTTAATACGATACCCTCTATGATTATCACAGCGCAAATCCTGTCTAAATTGCCACTGAGCACCGTGATTATAGATCTTGCTTCCGCCCCGGGCGGATGTGATTTCCGTTATGCGGAAAAGCGTGGAATCAAGGCTATGCTTGCCCCTGGTCTTCCCGGTATTGTTGCTCCCAAAACTGCTGGTGCCATTATAGCGAATACGCTGGTGCAGTTGTTAATGGAAGATAATCCTGATCGGGGGGATGCACAATGAGTTGGCAAGGGAAAACAGTAGGTTATGCAATTACAGGCTCACATTGCACATTTGAAGAGGTAATGCCTGTTATACAGCGCTTTGTTGATGAGGGTGCAAAGGTCGTCCCTATTATATCCAATACAGTGCTAACAACGGATACTCGCTTTGGTACTTCGCAAAGTTGGCAAAAACAGTTGAAAGATATAACAGGGAATGATATCATTTCTACAATTGTGGAGGCTGAGCCACTGGGTCCCTCCCAAATACTCGATGTGCTGGTGATTGCACCTTTGACGGGGAATTCGATGAGTAAGTTAGCGAATGCGATGACAGACAGTCCGGTTTTGATGGCTGCCAAGGCGCAATTGCGCAACGGCCGTCCACTTCTTTTAGCCATATCTACTAATGATGGACTGGGCCTAAATGCTGCCAATATCGCCAAATTACTCGTAGCCAAAAATATCTTTTTTGTACCGTTCGGACAGGACAATCCAGTTAAAAAGCCGAACTCGCTTGTAGCTAACATGGAGTTGATTCCGGAGGCTGCTTATGAAGCATTGCAGGGCAAACAGCTTCAGCCGATGATTGTGGAACGCAAGACCCCATGAAGTATTATAGTTAACTGCTGAGCATCCCTCGCCTAGAAGATGATTCGATATTGTATCGGGTCTAATTTCTTGTTGGCGGTGGATGCTTTCAGAATAAAAAATGGTTTTTTAGTCGAGAAGGGGAGATATACCAGATGAGCAATAGAAAGTTTAATGTAGCTGTCGTTGGAGCGACAGGCGCTGTAGGAGAACAGATCGTAAATCTGCTGGAAAAACGGGATTTTCCTGTGGACAAAATCAAATTTCTTTCTTCGCCTCGTTCTGCCGGCACGTTAATTAGCTTTAAAGGTCAGCAAATTCCAGTAGAGATTGCTACCCCCGACAGCTTTGAGGGAATCGACATTGCTTTGTTTAGTGCAGGTGGAGACGTAAGTAAGGAATTGGCGCCGCATGCTGTTCGTCATGGGGCAGTTTGTATTGACAACACCAATGCATTCCGAATGGATCCGACAGCTCCTCTTGTAGTGCCTGAGGTGAACAGCGACAAAATTGCCGAGCATCAAGGCATTATTGCGAACCCGAACTGCTCCACCATTCAGATGGTAGCTGCTTTGAAACCATTATATGATCAGTATGGCATTTCTCGTATCATAGTATCCACATACCAGGCCGTTTCCGGGGCTGGAAGCCGAGCTATTGATGAATTGAATCGTCAAAGCGCAGCGATTCTTAACGGTGATGAAGTTCAGCCTGATCTGTTGCCAGTAGGCTCGTTGCCAGTAAAACATCAGATTGCTTTCAATGCTATTCCGCAAATTGATAAATTCCAGGACAATGGTTATACACTGGAAGAAATGAAAATGGTACGTGAAACGAAAAAAATACTGGGTGACGAATCGGTGGACGTAACAGCAACGTGTGTACGTATTCCTGTTGTATATGGTCACTCGGAATCTGTATATGTAGAACTTAAAAAAGATTATGATTTAGAAGAAATCCGTAATTTGCTGGCTTCAGCACCGGGAGTAACGCTAGTGGACGATCCTGCTGCTCAGCTTTATCCACTGGCATCTGAAGCTGCAGGAAAACCTGACGTATTTGTGGGGCGTGTACGCCGTGATTTGGGCAATAGCCGTGGATTGAATTTGTGGGTCGTATCCGACAATCTGCTCAAAGGAGCGGCATGGAACGCGGTGCAAATCGCGGAAATTATTGCTGCAAACGCGGAGTAACGTTCCAATATGGGGGAAAAATAATGGGTATTTTGGTGCAAAAATTTGGAGGAACCTCGCTTTCCACACCTGAAGCACGTAAACTTGTGTTGGCACATGTGAAGAGGGAGCTGGAACAAAATCTTCAATTGGTTGTTGTTGTGTCGGCCATGGGGAGAAAAGGAGAGCCTTATGCCACCGACACGCTGCTGGATTGGGCGGTGTCTAACGGCGACAGTCTGCCAAAGCGCGAACGGGATTTATTGCTGTGCTGTGGTGAAATTATTTCTGCTGCTACATTATGCAGCCTGATGGAGAAGGAAGGTATTCCTGCTACAGTGCTAACTGGGGCACAGGCGGGCTTTATTACGGATGATCAATACGGCAATGCTCGTATTTTGGATATAAAGCCAGACCGTGTTGTTGAAGAGTTGAACCAAGGCAGAGTTGTCATTGTGACAGGTTTTCAGGGACAAACAGCAGACGGTGATATGACTACCTTGGGTCGGGGAGGCAGCGATACGTCAGCTACTGCTCTAGGTGCTGCTCTACATGCGGATATGGTTGATATTTATACGGATGTGAATGGTATATTGACCGCCGATCCGCGCATTGTGGAAAACGCAAAGCCGCTTACACATGTTAGCTATACGGAGATTTGTAATATGGCTCATCAGGGAGCAAAGGTTATCCATCCTCGTGCTGTTGAAATCGCCATGCAGGCTAATATCCCGGTCCGTGTTCGCTCTACCTTCTCCGAAGGAGAAGGTACGTTAGTTACCCATCCGGAAGGCTTTAAAGACGTGCAGGCAGACATCGTAGACCGTTTCGTGACCGGTATTGCGTATGTTGGCAATGTCACTCAGATTAATGTTGAATTAAAGCCGGGTATGGAGCACTTGCAATTACAAGTGTTCAAATCTATGGCTGAACATGGAATCAGCGTTGATTTTATTAATGTAACGCCATCGGGGGCAGTTTATACTGTGTTCGATTATGATGGAAGCAAAGCGGTTGAAGTATTGAACGGGTTGGGTCTAGAACCTAAGATACTGGCCGGATGTGCTAAAGTTTCTGTCATAGGCGGTGGTATCAACGGGGTACCGGGCATTATGGCGACGATTGTGGAGGCATTGGCAGAATCAGACGTACAGATCCTTCAATCCGCAGATTCCAACACGACGATCTGGGTACTTGTTAAAAAAGAAGATATGGTGCAGGCTGTACGCGCATTGCATAATAAATTTGAACTCCATCAATAGGTGCATGGTCCGTGCTCGGATTTGCAAAAAGGAGGCAGCATGGTGAACTTCGGCAGATTGATTACCGCGATGGTGACACCTTTTGATCAGCAAGGAGAGATTGACTGGACTGCATTGTCCTCGTTGATTGATTATTTAATAGAAGAACAGCATTCAGAGTCACTTGTTGTATCTGGAACAACAGGAGAGTCTCCTACCCTGAGCGATGATGAGAAAATCAAGTTGTTTGCTTTTGTTGTAGAAAAAGCAGCTGGACGATGTAAAATTATTGCCGGGACTGGCAGCAACAATACGCGTCACTCCATTCATCTTACCCGTGCCGCGGAGCAGGCAGGAGCAGATGGTGTTCTACTGGTAGTGCCATATTATAATAAACCGAATCAGGAAGGGATGTATCAGCATTTCGAAAGTATTGCAAACTCCACATCCCTTCCAGCTATACTGTATAATGTTCCAAGCCGTACTGGAGCGAGTCTAACAGCTGAAACAACGCTGCGTCTTGCACAAATTCCAAATATTGTGGGAACCAAAGAATGTGCATCACTTGCGCAGGTTACACAGATTGCAGCGGCAGCGCCAGAGGGTTTTCTGGTTTATTCCGGGGATGATGCTTCTGGGTTGCCTGCTATGGCTGTAGGTGCTTATGGTATTATCAGCGTAGCGAGCCATGTGGTAGGTGCTGAAATGAAGCAGATGATCGATTCACTTGTAGGAGGACACTCTCAGGAGGCAGCAAAGTTGCATCAGCAGTTGTTCCCGATTTTCAAGGGTTTGTTTGGCTGTCCTCATCCTCTGCCTAATCCAGTGGCAGTAAAATATGCATTGGAATTACGGGGGATTAGGGTTGGTTCGGTTCGGTTGCCGCTCATTCCTCCAACTGAGGATGAAGCGGAATTTATTAAGAAATTATTTACCCGCTAAAGACAAATAGGAATGTAGGATATTAATTAATACTAAGGAGTAACCTTGTTAAGGGCAGTCGGTAGGTACAAAACCGATAGAGTTTATTGTCTGACAAGGTCCTCCAGCATGAAGGACGTTCTTATAGGACGTCCTTTTTGCTGTGCTTTTAACCATGCATATAGATAAAATGACAGATACTAATGGTTTGAGACGGCAATGGGAAACCTAGCGTAACGAACAGGATGACTTGTTTTTTCGTATTTTAATCATGTATAATGGGGTCAAGTGACTGGGTGCGGTATTTTTTTGAAAATTAAATAACAAATCAAGGTACGACGTCCAACTACCATAGGAGGTTTAGATTCATTTGTCTAAAAAAACAAACAACGATAAATTGATGATTTTCGCTTTGGGCGGCGTCGGTGAAATCGGGAAAAATATGTATGTCGTTCAATACGGCAATGACATTGTCGTGGTGGATTCCGGTCTGAAATTCCCGGAAGAGGACATGCTGGGCATTGATATCGTTATTCCTGATATTTCCTACCTTACAGAGAACCGCGACAAAGTAAGAGGCATTGTGCTGACTCATGGTCACGAGGACCATATCGGCGGTTTGCCTTACGTGTTGAAACATTTGAATGTACCAGTATATGGTACCAAATTGACGCTGGGATTGGTGGAAAACAAGCTGAAGGAAGCGAATCTGCTTGGTGAAACCAAACGTATTTTGATCAATGCTGATTCCGAAATCAAGCTGGGTTCCACACTAAAAGCAACCTTCTTCAGAACCAACCATAGTATTCCGGATTCTGTAGGTGTATGTATTGATACTCCTGAAGGCGCTGTTGTTCATACAGGTGACTTCAAATTTGACCATACTCCGGTGAACGGACAATATGCAGATTTGCAGCGTATGGCTGAAATTGGCACACGTGGCGTACTGGCTCTTTTGTCAGACAGTACGAATGCCGAGAAACCGGGCTTTACACCTTCGGAAAAGAGCGTTGGTATTGTGCTGGAAGACATTTTCCGCAAGTCGAGACAGCGTGTGGTCGTAGCCACTTTTGCTTCTAACGTACATCGTATTCAGCAGGTAATTAATGCTGCTGAAGCAACGGGACGTAAAGTAACAGTTATTGGTCGAAGCATGGTTAATGTCGTAGGCATTGCTTCGGACTTGGGCTATTTGGAAATTCCGGATGGAATGCTGATTGAGCCTGAAGAAGTTGGCAAAATGTCAGCGGACCGTGTAGTTATTCTCTGCACAGGCAGTCAGGGCGAACCGATGTCCGCTTTGACAAGAATGGCTCGTTCCACACATCGAAAGGTTGACATTCTTCCAGGGGATTCAGTCATCATTGCAGCTACTCCGGTACCGGGTAATGAAAAATACGTTGGACGCACAATTGATGAACTGTTCCGTCTGGGTGCCAATGTATATTACAGCGCAGCTAATCCAGGTATTCACGTTTCTGGACACGGAAGCCAGGAAGAACTTAAGCTGATGCTGAATCTGATGAAACCAAAGTTCTTCTTGCCAATTCATGGTGAGTTCAGAATGCAACGTCGTCACGCCCTTCTTGCTGAAGGCGTAGGTATTGAGCCTGAAAATATTTTCATCACGGATATCGGTGAAGTCATTGAAATTCAGAATGGCGGAGCACGCAGAGCTGGTAAAGTTACAGCAGGTAACGTACTGATCGATGGACTAGGCGTAGGGGATGTAGGAAATATCGTATTGCGCGACCGTAAATTGCTGTCACAGGACGGTATTTTGGTGGTGGTTGTCACGCTGAGCAAGCAAGACGGAACGATTAAATCGGGTCCAGATATCATTTCCCGCGGTTTCGTTTATGTCCGTGAATCGGAAGGTTTGCTTGATGAAGCGAATCGTATTGTCTCAAGTACACTGCATAAGCTCATGAGTGAAAATGTAAATGAATGGGCTTCCCTCAAGACAAATGTCAAGGATGCACTGGGTCGCTTCTTGTATGAGCAAACTCGTCGCAGACCGATGATCCTGCCAATTATAATGGAAGTGTGATTCAATTGAAATTTGTTCAAAAACCTGAATTAAAAACTTAAGTCACAGGCACACAGTCGCCTCTCTTCCCGCAGGAAATATTGGACGGTTTCCGCGGAAGGAGAGGCTTTTTTGATTTTTCGGGGTAAGGAAAAGCATGGGGGTAGGTATAAAATATTCCATTTACATCCCATACTATAGGGTGACTACGGGTCATATAGATGCGTAAAGCGAAAGGAAGATCACCCATATGGAACAATACAGCAATCTATCATCTGGCAACGAGGAAACGGAAACGCCAGATCAACCAGAAATTGGGCAAAGACCCGCGTTACCTGCTATGGAGGCTTTGCAGCAACTGGGTCAAACCTCCATGCCTGGAGGCGAGTCCAATATTTTTTGCATGACGATTATCGGTCAGATTGAAGGGCATCTCATTTTACCGCCTCAAAACAAAACGACAAAATATGAGCACATTATTCCCCAACTGGTAGCGGCAGAACAAAATCCTCGTATCGAAGGATTAATGATTTTGCTGAATACAGTTGGTGGTGATGTAGAGGCAGGACTGGCTATTGCTGAAATGATCGCATCGATGAGTAAACCAACGGTGACCATTGTGATAGGCGGGGGGCATAGCATCGGTGTGCCGATTGCTGTGTCTTCCACTTATTCCTACATTGCGGAGAGTGCGACGATGACCATTCATCCTATTCGTATGAGCGGCCTGGTCATTGGAGTCCCACAGACTTTTGAATATATGGAAAAAATGCAGGAACGTGTCGTACGCTTTGTCGTTTCTCATTCTCGTATTACAGAAGAGCAGTTTAAGGAATTGATGTTTAAAACCGGTGAGTTAAACCGCGATATTGGTACAGCGGTTGGGGGAGCCGATGCAGTGAAGTATGGATTGATGGACGCGGTTGGAGGGATCGGAGAGGCTTTAAAACAGCTGAACACCATTATTGAAACGCGGCGTCAGCAAAACGGGAACGCTGGGATCCAACAGCAGGCTCCGTATGCTCCTTTTATTCCCAGTGCCACAGGAACTCCTACAGAGACACTGTCAGGGGAGCATAGCGGGGAGCTATCTCAATGACATTATATACTGTAATGCCAATGGAAATGGTGTGGCAAGGGATGTGGAAAGAGGCTGAGGAGCTTGCAGAGGTTCGAGTAGACGGTCTACTTATGCAGGTACAGCCGCTTGAAAGTCGTCGGGGGATCATTGTACGGTTGTTGGACTGCCCGCTGGAAGCCTACCTGAATCCGCGTTATGGACCCGGTCAAGTCATCGAATGGTCGTAAAAGGTGTCGAATAGTATAGAAATCGGTCATTTACTGCTGAAAAAGAACATATGTGCGGATACCGGGTGACGTGGTATAATATTCTTCTGGGGGGTGACCTTGTATGTCCAGAAGAAGAAAAAGAAAAAAGAAAGCCGCATTTGGCGGAGTTCTAAAATTTGAAATTTACGGCATTGTGCTGATTACATTAGCGGTCATTGCGTTATCGGGTGAAGCGGCAGTTGGTCGGTCGCTATCCAAGATGTTTGGGCTCGTATTGGGGAAATTCTATTTTGTTATCCCTCTGATTGGCATTTATTATGGTCTGATGGTGATGATTCACCGCAAGTGGCCGAACCAGTGGAACTCGCGTAAAACGGGTTTGCTCCTGTTGGTATTTGCCTTTACACTTATGAGTTCTATTTCATCTATGGAGCAGCGTTTGGGGCCGATCAACGCGCTTCAGCCGGGCGGAGTGATGACCCAGATACATATAGATATGCGCGAGCAGTTGCTGTCGCCTGATCAGCAGGGCCATTCCTCAATGCTGAACAAGGATATCAGCGGGGGTTACGTAGGCGCGTTGCAGCTTACTGTTCTGTTGTGGCTGTTTGGTCTCACGGGAGCTAAACTGATCATGATTGTTATGTTCGTCATTTGTTTCATGCTGATGACTCAACTGTCCTATGTGGATTTGGTGCGGATTGTAAAGACCAAGCTGCTAGCAGCTGGGGGAAGTGTGCGCAAAAAGTGGACTGGTAAAGCTACTCCGCTTTCGGCATCTAGCAAAGGTAATGGAAATAGAAAGATCAAGTCTGAGCCGATTCCTGCCTATGAGGAAGACATGGATGATGACTTTGACGAAATGCAGCCTCCTGCACGCAAACAACCGATTTTCTTTCAGTTGTTTGGTCTTAAGAATTCAGATAAAGCGGACAAGGAAGAGCATTCCGTCGATGAGGATGAGCATGATTTTCCATATGAAGCTGAGGACGCGCAGGCCCAGTGGAGAAATGGCAACCAGAGTGAAGAGCTGTCTGACGTAGTCGAACACGCTGAGCAGGAAGCTGCAATTCCGGTAAAAAGGTCGCCGATTATTAGGGATTTCTTCGAACAAGTAAAGCATGAGGAAAGAAGAACGGAAGCTGAATTTGGAGAGTCCCTGACAGGGGCAGAGCAGACGACTTCCATTATTGACGAACCCCTGGATGATGACTTTGTGGGTGCCAATGCGAATAAGGATATGGATGATTCGACTACGATTCAGGGGACATTAGAAGGTGCTCAGGGACAAGCTCAGACGATTGCAACTGGGGTGGCAGGCGAAGAGGTTGAAGGTACCCATACAGCTATCCCGGCTCCGCCGCCGCCTAAACCGTACAAGCTACCATCGTTTCGTTTGCTTGCTAAACCACAAAATGCAGGCAAAGGTATGGGACAAAAGGATTATATGCAAACGGCACGCAAACTGGAAGCAACGCTGGAAAGCTTCGGTGTGCGGGCGAAGGTGCTGGAGGTTGTCCGTGGCCCTGCCGTAACACGTTATGAAATTCAGCCGGACATTGGAGTGAAGGTCAGCCGTATTGTGAGTCTGACGGATGACATTGCGCTTGCACTTGCTGCCAAAGATATCCGTATGGAGGCTCCGATTCCTGGCAAATCTGCTATCGGAATTGAGGTTCCGAATAATGAAGTTTCCATTGTAACGATGCGTGAGGTAATGGAGACAACCGTTTTCCAGGAGTCAGCTTCCAGCTTGTCTATTGCATTCGGACGTGATATTGCAGGACAGACGATTGTCGGTAATTTGGCCAAGATGCCCCATCTTCTTGTAGCTGGGGCAACAGGTTCGGGTAAATCAGTGTGTATCAATGGGATCATCACGAGTATTTTGTACAAAGCAAAGCCGGATGAGGTCAAATTTTTGATGGTCGATCCTAAAATGGTGGAGTTGAACGTGTACAACGGAATCCCGCATTTGTTGGCTCCGGTCGTGACTGATCCAAAGCGTGCCTCACTTGCATTGAAGAAAATTGTAGTCGAAATGGAAAAAAGGTATGAGTTATTTTCCAAATCAGGAACCCGTAATATTGAGGGATACAATAATTTGATGAAAGATAACCCGGATGCATTTCTGCCTTACATCGTCGTTATTGTGGACGAGTTGGCAGATTTAATGATGGTAGCTGCGGGAGATGTGGAGGATGCGATTGCACGACTTGCCCAAATGGCGCGCGCAGCAGGCATCCACCTTATCATTGCAACGCAAAGACCTTCGGTTGATGTAATTACCGGGGTAATTAAAGCTAATATTCCTTCACGTATTGCCTTCGGCGTTTCCTCGCAGGTAGATTCCCGTACCATATTGGATATGGGTGGAGCCGAGAAGCTGCTCGGACGTGGTGATATGCTTTTCATGCCAATGGGTGCTTCTAAACCAGTCCGCGTTCAGGGAGCGTTCATGAGCGATCAAGAAGTCGAAAATATTGTTAACTACGTACGTGAACAGGGTGAAGCGCAGTATGATGAGACGCTAGTGCCGGAGGTGGAAGAGGTATCGGCTGATGCAGATGAAATGCTGGATGAGCTGTACGATCAGGCTGTCAACATCATTTTAGAGGCTAAACAAGCTTCCGTTTCGCTCCTTCAGCGCCGTATGCGGATCGGTTATACACGTGCTGCTCGACTGATTGACTCCATGGAAGCTCGCGGAGTCATCGGCCCTTACGAGGGCAGCAAGCCCCGTGAGGTTCTTATCTCAATGGAGCAATATCAGCAAAATAAAGTTAGTTCCTAAGCATTATCTCTACCCAGCACTACATTAAAACGCTGTTCGTTCGCAAGGTAGTTGTTCTAAAATGACAACTCCAAGTGTACAAACAGCGTTTTTTTGTGATGTTTTTTTGAGGTGTGGCGACTACCTGCTGAAAGAAGATTAAAAGGGTGAATAGCTTTAAGCGGAGCTTGTCATAATAAACGTAGCCATCCTGTTAATCCCACAAAAGAAAGGTAGAGCGCAGCATATGAAAAAGACAATGGTCTGGATTTGCACGGGTATCCTCGCAGCCTCGGCTATTACGTACACAGGACTTTTTAAAAATGACTCTGCACAGCAGCAAACAGAGTCGCTCAACACACAGCAGAAAGTACAAGCGGCGCAACCATCCGAGCCGACATTCAGCTCGGGAGCGGTTGATTTTGGATCTTACGGTCAGGATGTATATGAGTTGCAATCACGTTTGAAGTTGCTGGGCTTTTTTGGCGGGAAAGTGGACAGCCATTTTGGCAGCAGTACACTAAAAGCTGTTAAAGGTTTTCAAAAGGAATTTGGTATCCGTCCCGATGGAGTGGTCGGAGCAAAGACGAAATTAAAGCTGGTGAATGCTACCCCTAACTGGAAGCCAACGGAAACTCCTATGCATCGTAACAATCAAGGTTCCGCTCAGGGACACACAGCGGACAATAATGATAAAGCGGATCAAAATGATGAAACAATGGGATCGGCCAACACCATGGGACTATCTGCAAACGATCTTAAGATTTTGGCTAATGCGGTCTACGGTGAATCCCGTGGCGAGCCCTTTGAAGGGCAGGTTGCCGTGGCGGCGGTTATTTTGAACAGGGTTAAATCACCTAGTTTTCCAAATACACCATCTGGGGTGGTTTTCCAGCCGGGGGCCTTTACAGCTGTAGCAGACGGACAAATCTGGCTTACGCCGAATGAAACTGCACAGAAGGCAGTACGACAGGCGCTGAACGGCTGGGACCCAAGCGGAGGATGTCTCTATTATTTTAATCCAAAAACAGCCACCTCCAAATGGATTTGGACCCGTCCGCAGGTGAAAACCATCGGGGAACATATTTTTTGCATGTAAAACGCCGAAGCAGCCGGGAGCTTGTCTCCGGTTGCTTCTTGGCTTTTGCATGGTTAGAATAAAGATTGGTACACTTTACCTCTTTACAGGAGGACGATTTACAGCAGCTAATGCTAATCAAAGGCTAGACGCCAATTGACGTCACAAAGGAGTTTTGGACTTGAACAAAACAGGTTTCGAGCGTGGCACACGCAGACAACTGAGGATTCATGTACTGCCAACCAAGCGCTTTAAGACGTTTGCTATATCATTGTATGTAGGCACTCCGCTACGGGAGGAAACCGTAACTCGAGTGGGGCTGGTACCTTTCGTTCTGCGCCGGGGTACAGAATCGTATCCGCAGACTACACAATTCAGAGAACAGTTAGAGCAATTGTATGGCGCAGGTTTCGGATTCGATGTGTATAAACGTGGAGATTATCAGATCGTGCAATTTCGCATGGATACGATTAATGACAGCTTTGTAAACAGTCCGGATAGTTTGCTGGATCGTTCGTTTGCTTTCCTTGGAGAAGTGCTGACGAAGCCTGCATTGGAAAATGATGCATTTCAAACTGGATACGTTCAGCAGGAACGAGAAAATGTGCGCAAGAAGCTGGAATCTATAGTTAACGATAAAATACGTTATGCTGGTGAGCGCTGCATGGAGGAAATGTGCAAAGATGAGCCTTATCGTCTGCACCATCTTGGTCAACGATCTGATCTGGACAGTATAGATGCACAGAGCTTGTATGAGGCTTATGGAGAATGGCTGAATCATGCCAGCATGGATTTATACGTTGTGGGAGATACGACGCTAGAAGAAGTTGAGAAGTTTGTTGATCGCTATTTTCAATTGAACCGTTCAGCGGAAGCAGGGTATGTTCCGGAACAGCCCAAGTCGGTAGAGCGTGATGTTCAAACTGTTGTAGAGCATCTTGATGTGAACCAGGGCAAGCTCAACATGGGATTGCGGACCCCTATTACGTATGGTGACGATCGCTATGCATCCGCTCTGATGTACAATGGCATTCTGGGCGGGTATCCGCATTCAAAGCTGTTCGTTAATGTAAGGGAAAAGGAAAGTTTGGCGTATTACGCTTCATCGCGATATGACGGACATAAAGGGATTGGTACGATTCAATCTGGTATTGAAATTCCTAATTATGAAAAAGCGGTTACTATTATCCGCAAGCAACTGGAAGATACGCAAAACGGAGCGATTACTGAGCTGGAAATGACCCAAACGCAGGCGATGATTCGCAACTTGCTGAAGGAGATGCAGGATTCCGCTTTTGAGATGATCGCCTATGATTTTAACAGACAGCTTTCCGGTAAAGAGCGGACGGTAGATGAGCTGCTGAGTCAGGTGGAGGCAGTCAAGGTGCAGGATGTTCAGGATGCCGCCCGGACGTTCCGACTGGACACTATTTATTTCTTGAGAGACCAGAAAGGGGAATAACGGTGGAGCATATACCTTATGAGCATTTGCAGGAAACGCTGTACTATGAAGTAATGGATAACGGCTTACACGTTTATGTGTTGCCCAAACCGGGTTTTCAGAAGACGTACGCCACATTTGCGACTAAATACGGCTCGGTTGATAATCATTTCCGCGTAGAAGGTCAACAGCCCGTAAAGGTGCCGGATGGCATAGCCCATTTTTTGGAGCATAAAATGTTTGAAGAGCCTGAAGGAGATATTTTTGCTACCTTTTCCTCTAATGGTGCATCGGCGAACGCATTTACGAGCTTTGATCAAACCGTATATCTGTTTTCGGCAACTGAGCGTATTCAAGAAAATTTGACCACGCTGGTCAATTTTGTTCAACATCCTTACTTTACAGATGAAAATGTAGAGAAGGAAAAAGGCATTATTGGCCAGGAAATCAATATGTATGAAGATAACCCCGATTGGCGGAGTTACTTTGGTCTGATCGAGGCGTTGTACAAGGTCCATCCGGTGCATATTGATATCGCAGGTACGATTCAATCCATCAGTACGATTACAAAGGAAACGCTGTACAGTTGCTATGAAGCTTTCTACCACCCAAGCAATATGATTCTTTTTGTAGTGGGAGGAGTGGATCCAGCTGAAGTAATAGAGCTGGTACGTAACAATCAGGCCAAAAAGGACTATAAGCCGCAGGGAGAGATTGAGCGGATTTTCGACGATGAACCCACTACAGTTGCAGAACCACGTCGTGAGGTGAAGCTGGCCGTTTCTCTGCCAAAGCTACTGTTTGGATTCAAGGAGGCTGAAGTAGGCTTAACGGGTGAAGAATTGCTTCGTCATGATCTGGAAACCAAGCTGATGCTTGATCTCCTATTTGGTTCCAGTACACAACTGTATCAAAAGCTCTACGATGAGGATCTGATTTCGGACAGTTTTGGCCATGAGTACAATAGTACGCAGCAATATGCATTTTCCGCAATCGGTGGAGATACCAAAGACCCGGATCGGCTGTTGGCGAGAATACGTGAAGAGGTGGAGTCCATCCAGAAGCAGGGCTTCGCAGCAGAACATTTTGAACGGGCACGCAAAAAGAAAATCGGTGGTTATCTGCGTACACTCAATTCACCAGAAAATATTGCGCATGAATTTACAAGACATCGCTTCCGGGGCAGTGATTTTTTCCAACTGCTTCCGATTTATGAAAGTATTACGCTTGAGGATGTAAATCGCCGTCTGAAAGACCATATCCAGTGGGATCAACTCGCAATATCACTAGTGGTGAGTCCGTAATGTCCAGGGAGAGGGAAACGATGACCACTGAGGGCGGAGAATTAAAAGCGATTGGCGATACAACTGTGCTGATTACAGGAGCGAGTGGCGGAATTGGTGCGGCTATTGCTGAGCGTTTTGCAGCTGTAGGGATGAATGTGGTCATTCACTACATGAAGTCCCATGAAAAAGCAAATGAAGTTGCCCGTCGTTGCATGGTTTATTCAGGCAAGGTAATGACCGTGTCAGCGGATCTGCAGAGCAAGGAGCAGATCGAACGCATGCGGGAAAAGCTGGATAATCACGGGATGAAGCCGGATATTCTTGTGAACAACGCCGGATTATCTCATTATGGGCTGTTGACAGATGTTTCGGAAGAGGAATGGGACGAAGTGATGGCAGTCAATGTTAAGGGAACCTTTCTGTGTACGCAGGTTTTTATGCCACATATGATTTCCCAACGCTATGGCCGCATTGTGAATGTTTCCTCCGTGTGGGGGATATGTGGGGCTTCGTGCGAGGTGTTGTATTCCACCACGAAGGGAGGCATTAACGCTTTCACTAAAGCGCTGGCTCAAGAAGTAGCACCTTCCGGGGTGACAGTGAATGCAGTAGCTCCAGGTGCAGTGAATACGTCGATGCTGGATCATTTAGATGAAGGCGAAATTACCAGTTTGGAAGAAGAAATTCCTGCCGGACGATTGGCTCGACCTGATGAGATATCATCCCTGGTTTATTTTCTTGCGCTTCCTGAGTCAGGTTATATTAATGGCCAGGTCATAAGTCCTAACGGAGGATGGGTGACTTAAGGGAAATAGCGCTTGGAGGAATCCACCAGTATAGTAAGCGTCTGAGAAGAGCATATTACAACTGTTGATTTTAAATCTGAATCATCTAAGGAGGATTTAAGTATGTCAACAGTTGTTCAGAATTTTGATGTTTGGAAAAAGTTCCTCGGTCAGCGTGTAGAGCAAGCGGAGAAGCTGGGAATCAGCCAAGATACCATTTCAGAGCTTGCTTATGAAATCGGTGATTTTCTGGATGAGAAGGTCGATCCAGCCAACCACTCCAACCGCGCATTGAAAGAACTGTGGGGAGTTGCCGATGAGGACGAGCGTCACACCATCGCCCGGCTAATGGTTAAATTGGCCAAGAGCAACGCATAAGTAAGAACCAACATGAAAAGCTCCCTTTTGGGGGCTTTTCTGTAATGGTTACAGAGCTGTTCTTGTAATTCCATTGTAATTTATATATCATAAACGTGATTGAGGCTTACAACACAATGCAGCCTATCAAATTTCAATAATTGGTTTTGTCGAAAGATGTTATTTTATGATACAATAATGCTTTGATTTGGAGTTGTTGACGGTTTGAATGTGAATGAGGTGCTAACGTGACGGAAGAAACGAAACAGTGGTACATGGAGTACAAGATACATAAAAATCGACCCGGACTGCTGGGAGACATTGCTTCCATGCTTGGTATTCTGGGGGTTAATATACTGACGATCAACGGTGTTGAAGGTGAAAGACGGGGAATGTTGCTTGAAACAGACGATGATGAGAAGATACGTATTCTCGGAGACACGTTAAAAAAAGCGAGCAACATTACAGTCACGGCCTTACGTGCTCCGAGACTGGTTGATATATTGGCAGTAAGACATGGCCGTTACATCGATCGGGATTCGGATGATCGTAAAACATTTCGCTTTACACGCGATGAGCTTGGGTTGCTGGTCGATTTTTTGGGTGAAGTATTAAAGAGGGACGGCAATCAGGTGATCGGTCTTCGCGGGATGCCACGTGTGGGCAAAACGGAATCCATTATTGCCAGTAGTGTATGCGCAATGAAGCGTTGGACTTTTGTATCTTCGACGCTACTACGACAGACGGTACGCAGTCAGCTCTCTGAAGAAGAAATGAACCCAAACAATGTGTTTATTATTGATGGTATTGTGAGTACAATTCGGTCAAATGAAAGACATTATCACCTGCTTCAGGAAATTATGAGCATGCCAAGTACTAAAGTGATTGAGCATCCTGATGTATTTGTACGTGAGTCGGGATACAGCTTTGACGATTTCAATATCATTATTGAACTTCGCAATAATCCGGCTGAGGAAATTATTTATGATACCTTTACAGCCAGTTATACAGAAGATCTTTAAATAAGCGTAATTACACAAGGAGATGATGACATGTCAGAACTGGGTCAGCAATTAAAGGAGGCCCGGCTGCAAAAAGGATTGAGCCTTGACGATGTTCAGGAAATGACGAAGATACGCAAACGTTATCTGGAAGCCATTGAGACGGGCGATTACAAAGTGCTGCCGGGAAGCTTTTATGTCAGAGCTTTTATTAAAACATACGCTGAAACGGTCGGGTTGAATCCTGATGAGATTCTGGAAGGGCATCAAAGCAATGTGCCTGAACCTGAACCGGAAGCAGTCATGGAGCCTGTTACACAGAAACGCTCCAGCCGTCCCGCCACGATTGGTAATCTTAAATGGTTGCCTACAGCGTTAATGTGGCTTTTTCTAGTTCTCATTGTTGGGGTTATTTATGCTTATTGGGTGAGCAACAACCATTCAACTCCAAAAACAGCAGAAAACACAACACCGATTACTACACCAAGTACAACACCGAGTACAACACCGAGTACAACACCGAGTACAACACCAAACACGTCTACTCCTGATACCACTACGACACAGCCGAACAATGGTCAAACGACGGCTCCAAATGGTGCTGGTGGGCAGACTCCTGGTGCGGGGCAAACCGGACAAACTCAGCCAAATGGTACGGGGAATACGGATGCTACTACTCCAAATACTGGACAACAGCCGGATACGACTACTCCACAACAAGGTGTAACTGTGGCACAGGACGGCAAGCAAGGCAAGACGACGATTTTTAAAGTTTCCAGTGCAACGGGAGCCACAGCCAAGGTTGATATTAAAGCTACGGGTGAAAGCTGGCTTGAAGTATACAAGGGAGAAAATTCCCGTGGAGAAAAGCTGAGTTATGGTATGACTAAAAGTGGAGATGCCATGTCTTTCGATATTGGTCCAGAAGGTTTATATATCAAATCAGGGCGGTCTTCTGCCACAGATATTTCCGTAGCAGGTCAACCGATAACAGATAATAAATCGACTACTCGTGTACTGATACAGCAAGGAGAAGCCTCTTCGACCGGAACGAGTGCAGGGGTGACGGGTTTACCTGCAGATTCTACGACAGGTAGCAGTACGGATTCAGCACAAAGTGGTACAGATTCTACAACTACTAATGGTGAATAAACGCCTTGGTGCGAGGAAATACTAATGACTGTAATTCCTGGAAAGGCAGTCATTTCATTTTCCGCAAAGTGAGGTGTATACGTTATGACCGTCAGCTGGATTGTGACTGGGCTCGGTATAATTGTCAGTTTACTGGGCTATTATCTGACACCGAATGCATGGGGCTATGGCATACTGGGCTTTGGTCTTGCTCACATTGTGCTTGGACTTTTGGATATGTTCCGAACTCCAACACGAAGCCATAATTAGATATTTTGACCGTAAATGAAATAAAGGCGTTTTTGTCAGGAAAACTGGCAAGAACGCCTTTTTAGTCAACCGATTATTGGATTTTTGTAAATGACTAGCCTATAATTAGATATTGAACTTTGTTGTGGAAAGGAAAGTGAAACGATGGCTTCAGAAAATTCATTTGATATCGTCTCCAAAATGGATATGCAGGAGTTAACAAATGCGGTTCATCAGACGGAGCGTGAAATTGAAACACGATTTGATTTCAAGGATAGCAAAAGTAGCCTCAAGCTTGAGAAAGAAGCTCTTACGATTGCATCGGAAGACGAATACAAGCTGAATGCGGTGATTGATATTTTGCAGTCTAAAATGGCTAAACGAGGTCTGTCCCTCAAAAATGTGGAGTATGGCAAATTGGAACCCGCTTCTCTAGGTTCAGTGCGTCAGCGTCTTTCGCTGAAGCAGGGAATTGATCAGGATAATGCCAAGAAAATTAACATTCTTATTCGGGACTCCAAGCTAAAAGTTAAAAGTCAGATTCAAGGTGATCAAATCCGGGTGACCGGGAAAAACAGGGATGATTTACAGGCGATCATTCAATTGCTACGTAAAGCTGATTTGCCATTGGAGCTTCAATTTACAAACATGAAATAAAGACGTTTTCCCTCATATATTTTGCAGGAAAAACGTTGCTTGATGTGCGGCAGGTTATTTTGACATGCGTTTTGCGCCATATTATACTTGTAACGAAAATGCAGACAATTCAGGTGTATAGCGCTCGCCGAAAGCGATTTACATAGGGTTGAATTTAATCCGAAAACTGCCATTTGTAATCAAGTACGATAATCAGGGGAGAGTGTGTTGTGAATTTACCCAACAGAATTACAATAACGCGGATTTGCCTTATCCCGGTGATGATGCTGGCTTTGCTGGTGGACTTTGATTTTTATCCGCCACCGATTGAGATCGGAGCTTTCAAGCTGCCGTATAATCAGCTGATTGCGGCTATCATTTTCCTTGTAGCAGCCAGCACGGACGGTCTTGACGGGTATTTGGCACGTAAAAATAATATGGTCACCAATTTGGGCAAGCTGTTGGACCCCCTTGCTGATAAGCTTTTGGTAACCGCCATTTTGGTTTCCTTGGTAGAAATGGGGAAAATTGATTCGTGGATTGTTGTTGTGATTGTTAGCCGTGAGTTTGCGGTTACGGGGCTGCGTCAGATTGCCTTGCTGGATGGGTCTGTGGTTGCTGCAAGCAATTGGGGCAAATTAAAGACGATCATTCAGATTGTTGCTATAGTAGCGCTGCTCATTAATAATTTCCCGTTTGTTTTTCTTGGTATACCGTTTGATTTAATAGCGATATGGGCAGCGGTGTTGATCACCATTTATTCGGGTATTGATTATTTCGTGAAAAATATCCATTTGCTGAGCTCCTCCAAGGTTTAACAGTATAAATTTTATGGAAACAGCAATAGGGACTAAACTTATTGCTGTTTCTTTATATAATTCCCATCATATTCGCAGTACAGGAGGAAGAATTGATGAAAGCTGAAATAATTGCGGTAGGAACAGAGTTATTGCTCGGACAAATAGTGAATACAAATGCTCAATATTTGTCACAAGAGTTGGCTACAATTGGAATCGATGTATATTTTCAGACTGTGGTTGGCGATAACATAGATCGGCTTCAGGAAGCCATAAGAATTGCTCAGAAGCGTGCGGATATTATTTTATTTTCTGGCGGTCTGGGACCGACCCAGGATGATTTGACGAAAGATGCGATAGCGTCTGTATTGGGGCGAAAATTGCACATAGATCGTCTTGCAATGGACAAGCTAGATCAATTTTTTCGTAACCGTGGGGTAGAAATGACCGAAAATAACCGCCGGCAGGCGCTTTCTATTGAAGGTGCTACTCCGCTTGAAAATGAGACAGGGCTAGCTGTGGGCGACGCAATTGCACAGGATGGTAAATTTTATGTAGTTTTGCCTGGACCTCCTAAGGAACTCAAACCGATGTTTGCAAACCAGGCCAAACCTTGGTTGCTTCAGCAGGCATTGAGCGGTGAGGAAATGCCAATTTATTCAAAAATGCTAAAATTTGCAGGGATTGGTGAGTCAGCTCTTGAAACCCGTTTGTTAGATCTGATCCAATCCCAGACAGACCCCACGATTGCTCCTTATGCCAAGGAAGGGGAAGTCACGATCCGTATATCCACCAAGGCGGCCAGCGAAAGTGAAGCATTGATTAAGCTGACGGCTACGGAAGTAGAAATTCAGCAGCGTCTTTCGGAATTTATGTATGCAAGCGAAGATGTTACGCTGGAGAAGGTTATCGTAGATCTAATGGCCAATCGCGGACTCACTGTGAGTGCGGCAGAAAGCTGTACAGGTGGAATGCTGATGGAACACCTCACTTCTATACCTGGCAGTGCTACTATGTTTCAAGGTGGCATCGTGTGCTATTCCAATGAAATGAAGATGAAATTACTCAACGTGCCTTGTGATTATTTGGAAGGGGATCAAGCGCCAGGTGCAGTGAGTAAGGAAGTGGCCCTTGTGCTTGCAGAGCAGGCGAGAATGATCATGGACAGCGATTTTGGACTTTCAGTTACTGGTGTAGCCGGGCCTGGGTATTCCGAACGGAAGCCAGTCGGTCTAGTGTATATTGGCATTGCTGAACGCGACAAGGAAACGGAAGTACATGAACTGAGACTGAGTGGTAACCGCGAAACAATCCGACTGCGATCAGTCAAAGCGATTCTGTACAGATTGTGGCGCAGGCTGGTAGAGAACGAGAAACTCTCTTAATCATCTATGTACAGTGTGGGTCGTAGAGTTGTTTTAGATAGATATTCATGATATAATCACCTTATCGGAAGAACCGTTGCAAAGCCTTTTGCCAGCGGTTCTTTTTTTGTTTTAAGAGACAGGTGTAATTACAGAAGAGAGCTGTGTGAATAAAAAAACGAATGTATGTTCGAAAAAATGCTTGGCAAGCGTGTCAAAACAAGGTATTATTAAAGTACAAACAATGAAGGATGTGAGTTTATTGTCAGATCGTCGTGCTGCGCTGGATATGGCGCTCCGTCAAATAGAAAAGCAATTTGGTAAAGGTTCCATTATGAAGTTGGGTGAGTCTACCCACATGCAAGTGGAAACGATCCCCAGTGGTTCGATTGCTTTGGATATTGCGTTAGGAACGGGCGGCTTTCCAAGAGGCCGGGTTATTGAAATATACGGACCGGAATCATCCGGTAAAACGACAGTAGCTCTTCACGCTATCGCAGAGGTGCAAAAAACAGGCGGACAAGCCGCCTTTATCGACGCCGAGCATGCGCTTGATCCGTCGTATGCAAGCAAGCTGGGTGTCAATATTGATGAGTTGTTACTATCGCAACCAGATACAGGAGAGCAGGCGCTTGAGATTGCCGAAGCCCTTGTACGTAGTGGAGCAGTAGACATTGTAGTTGTTGACTCCGTAGCGGCACTTGTGCCGAAGGCAGAGATTGAAGGCGAAATGGGAGATTCCCACGTCGGTCTTCAAGCACGTCTGATGTCGCAGGCATTGCGTAAGCTGTCTGGAGCCATTAACAAATCGAAAACTATTGCTATTTTTATTAACCAGCTACGTGAAAAAGTAGGTGTTATGTTCGGTAACCCTGAAACAACACCAGGTGGACGTGCCTTGAAGTTTTACTCTACGGTACGTTTGGATGTTCGTCGTATTGAAAGTTTGAAAATGGGTAACGACATTGTGGGTAACCGCACACGTATTAAAGTCGTGAAGAATAAAGTTGCCCCTCCATTCCGTCAGGCTGAAGTGGACATTATGTACGGTGAGGGCATTTCCAAAGAAGGTAGCTTGATCGATATCGGTACGGAGCATGACATTGTCGACAAGAGTGGAGCTTGGTATTCCTACGAAGGTGAGCGCCTTGGTCAGGGACGTGAGAATGCGAAGCAATTTTTGAAGGAAAATCCGAACATTGCTAGTACGATCGAGCAAAAAATTCGGGTGGCAAGCAATTTGATTACGACGGTTGCTCCGCCTACAGAAGAAGAGTTGGCACAGCAAGCCAAGGAAGAACAGGAATTGTTGGAGCTTGAATAAAGCTTGGTGAATCCTGATTTGTGAACTGGAGCCAGGGTTATGGCACAATCCGGTTGAATAGCATGATTCTGATGCCCTGCACAGTTGTGCAGGGCATTTTTGCATCAATTAAAGCTGCTTTATCAGCGGAATCTAACTTTTGCGTAGCAGTTGTCCAAAGACTGCTTTCGTGAATTTCAAAGTGAGGGAAATATATTGCAGTTGGACGATGAAGATGAATATTCTGCGGAAGCAAATAAGCAACAAGAAATTTCTCTTTTTCCGGATCATGAGGAATTGATGATTACTAGGGTAGAGCAGGGACAGGGACGCAAACGTGGACGCTATATCATTCATTTTGGCCCGTATTCACTGTCTGTATTAGAAGATGTAATGATCAAGTACAATATGTTCAAAGGAACGTTATTCGTCAAAAAAGAACTGGAAGATATTGTTCTGGCAGATGAAAAGCAACAGGCCTATGTACTCGCGCTTCGATATTTGGGGCGAAAGCCTCGCACACGTCAGGAAATTGCCCAGCGTTTGGTGCAAAAAGAACTGGATCAGTCTGTTATTGACGAAGTAATGGTCCGACTGGAAAGGGAGCAACTCGTGGATGATGATTTGTACGCCCGCCAATGGGCAAGGCAGCGTATAACTAGCCAACGTAAGGGGAAGATGTGGGTTAGGCAAGAACTCCGTCAGAAAGGCATCTCTAAAGCCTCTATTGGGGAAGCGTTAGGTGAAATCACCGATAATGAGGAGTGGGAGAGTGCTTTGACGATCGGACGTAAGAAATGGAATCAGGTACGTGGTGATATAATGGAGAAAAAAAGGAAAACCTACCCTTTTCTCATGAGACGCGGATATTCGGGGGATATGACACGCCGAGTGGTCAATCATCTCACTGCGGCCGAGCATGACGCTGCTTCAGATGACGAGGAATTGTTGCAGTGGGAGGAATAATTGCCAAACGGCTGCTGAACCTTGGGCTAGTATGAACGGATAGGATGAGCTAGTTATTACATGGAAAGCTGCATGGTACTCTACTAATGTTTGCATTCCCTTGACAATGCCATTTGTCAAATAATAAAATATATATGAAACGATACTTGTGGAACGCCCTTTTTCCTTCCAAAAAAGCGGAATCCACCGGTGAGTTCTCATCGCCAAATAACAAGTGATGCCGCTATGCCAGGCGGAATTGTACATGTGAAAGCATGTGCATATGAAATGAAACGACCTTGTGTCGTTATCTTAGTTTGACGATCAAAGTAAATGTGACAATTGCAAAAAGTCCCAAGGAATGCCTTGGAGGAACCAACGGGGAGGTGAACAGTATGATGACTGCGATCTGGTTCGTTCTCGTTGCTGTAGCCGCGTTATTCTTTGGGTTCGGGATTGGTTATTTTATTCGCAAATCTATTGCAGAAGCTAAGATCTCCAGTGCGGAAGAAGCTGCCGCGCAAATCGTGGAGAACGCGAAAAAAGAGGCAGAAGCGCTGAAGAAGGAAACGGTATTGGAAGCGAAAGATGAAATTCACCGCATCCGTGCCGAAGCTGAAAAAGAAACTCGTGAACGTCGCAATGAAATTCAACGACAGGAACGAAGATTGCTGCAAAAAGAAGAATCGCTGGATAAAAAATTGGAATCGCTGGAACGCAAAGAAGAACAGGTGGCCAACAAAGAGAAACGAATCGATGAAACCCAGCAGCAAATTGATTTGATTTACAAGAGTCAGGTAACTGAGTTGGAGCGTATTTCCAATCTGACGATGGAGGATGCAAGAAGTATTATTCTGACCAACGTAGAGCAGGAAGTTCGTCATGAAACAGCTCAGATGATTAAAGAAATTGAACAGCAGGCCAAAGAAGAAGCGGACAAAAAGTCTCGTGAAATCATCACACTGGCCATCCAACGCTGTGCGGCAGATCATGTAGCAGAAACGACGGTTTCTGTCGTCACATTGCCGAACGAAGAAATGAAAGGCCGGATTATCGGGCGCGAAGGCCGTAATATCCGTGCACTTGAAACCCTTACAGGAATTGACCTCATTATTGATGATACGCCGGAAGCTGTTATTTTGTCCGGATTTGATCCGATTCGTAGAGAGATTGCGCGTACTGCGCTTGAAAAGCTCGTAGCGGACGGACGGATACATCCGGCTCGTATTGAAGAGATGGTGGAAAAATCCCGTAAAGAGGTGGACGAACGAATCCGTGAATATGGTGAGCAGGCCACCTTTGAGGTGGGCGTGCATAGCTTGCATCCGGATTTGATCAAGATCTTGGGACGTCTTAAGTTCCGTACGAGTTACGGACAGAACGTATTAAAGCACTCGATGGAAGTTGCATACTTGACAGGTCTAATGGCCGGGGAACTGGGCGAAGACGTTGTACTGGCAAGACGGGCAGGATTGCTGCATGACATCGGGAAGGCGCTGGATCACGAAGTGGAAGGATCGCACGTTGAAATTGGCGTGGAACTGGCGAAAAAGTACAAGGAACACCCGGTCGTCATAAACAGCATTGCTTCACATCACGGCGACTGCGAAGCGACTTCAGTGATCGCCATGCTGGTTGGGGCGGCAGATGCTCTATCAGCAGCAAGACCGGGAGCGCGGCGTGAAACGCTAGAGACGTACATCCGTCGTCTTGAGAAGCTGGAACGCATCTCCGAATCTTTTGAAGGCGTTGAAAAATCATACGCGATTCAAGCCGGACGCGAAGTTCGTGTCATGGTACAGCCAGAGAAAATTGATGATGCGGAAGCATTCCGACTGGCCCGCGATATTACGAAAACGATTGAGAATGAACTGGACTATCCGGGACATATCAAAGTTACTGTTATTCGCGAGACCCGTGCGGTAGAATACGCAAAATAAAAGCATTTCAATGAAAAGTGGCCGCTGTTTGTAGGGCCACTTTTCATTTATGTAAGGCAGACTAGGGAGGGCTTTCTATCAACGTATTATTTATTGGAGACATCGTCGGCAGTGTAGGCAGAAAGGCACTGAGGGAAAATCTTCCTTCGCTCAAATCAAAATACAATCCGCATGTTATTATCGTGAACGGAGAAAATGCAGCTTCGGGAAGAGGCATAACTCCTGCTATCGCCAGAGAGTTTTTTGATTGGGGCGTCCATGGGATTACGATGGGAAATCATACTTGGGACAATAAGGAAATATTTGATTTTATAGATGATGAGCCACGGATCATTCGCCCGGCTAACTTTCCACCAGGAACACCGGGCCGGGGTTATACCGTTGTAAAGGGTGGAGGTAAGGAGCTGGCTATTGTTAATCTGCAAGGTAGAACCTTTTTGCCAGCTATTGACGATCCATTCCGTGCAGCAGATGAAATTGTCGATGAGTTGCGCAAAAAACATAAACATATCCTAGTTGATTTTCACGCCGAAGCAACCTCGGAAAAAATCGCTATGGGTTGGCATTTGGATGGACGTGCTTCAATCGTGGTAGGTACGCACACACATGTACAGAGCAATGACGATACAATTTTGCCACAAGGAACTGCGTATCAGACAGATGCGGGAATGGTAGGTCCTTATGAGGGAGTGCTTGGAATGCAGAAAGAGGCTGTGTTACAGAAATTCCAGACCCAGCTTCCGGTGCGTTTTCAAGTGGACATGGGCAAATGGCATTTCCATGCCATCAGCGTAGAGCTGAATGATAACGATGGAAAAGCCCGCAAAATTCAGAAAATCAGACTCAAAGAAGATGAATGGCGGATGGATTAACTTTTTTGTAAGCTGCTTAAGGAAAGAATAAGGAAAACTGTCACCAAAAAGCAGGAATTTTTTGCTGACCCTCGAATAACATCTAATAGTGGAATCAAACCATCATCATTCCCAGGGGAGGTACTTACTATGGATGTATTAAAAGTATCAGCAAAATCCAATCCTAATTCAGTTGCAGGCGCACTCGCAGGAGTACTGCGTGAACGCGGAAATGCAGAATTACAGGCGATTGGAGCGGGTGCACTAAACCAAGCCATTAAAGCGGTAGCCATTGCCCGGGGATTTGTCGCACCAAGCGGAGTGGATTTGATTTGTATTCCTGCTTTTACAGACATTGTTATTGATGGAGAAGATCGGACTGCGATCAAATTGATTGTAGAGCCAAGATAATAAATGTAAGTTGCCTGAGCCTGTTTACGATTTGTAAACGGGCTTTTTTGCATTGTGAGTCTGTTACTATGATTTTTAAAATAAATTTGTGGTGCTTCAATCTATAAATGGAGGTAAGATGCATGAATGATAAGCTAAAAGTGAATTGGCCAGTTGTTGACTTTCATTGTGATGTGTTATGTAAAATGCAGCTCGATGCGCAGATCGATTTCAGTCATCCATCGCTTGATGTCACAAAAGAACGTTTGCTAGAAGGTAACGTGCAGTTGCAAACGTTTGCTATATATATTTCACAGGTATTAGGCACACCAAGATTTGAGCATGTGGTACGTCAAATTGAGCTGTTCAGGCAGCATGTTACCTCTATCTCCGGTGGGTTGAGACCATTGCTGTGGAAGGAAGACTTGGCAATGTGGAAAAATGCGTCCGCAGTGCATCAGGAAGAGCAAGTAAAGCAGGCAGGAGAAGAGAAGCGCACGGAAAAGATAACGTATTTGGATGGTAATGGGACGGATCATATATGGGCACCTTGGGCTTTGCTCTCACTGGAGGGGGTAGATGCGCTGGAAGGGAACCCTTTTTATGCAGAATTATGCTATGCCATGGGAGTACGATTGATTGGGCTGACATGGAATTATGCGAACTGGGCAGCTGACGGCATTATGGAACATAGAGGTGGCGGGCTGACTAGCAAGGGGCGCGATTTGGTCAATCGCTGTAATGACCTGGGACTGCTGTTAGATGTGTCGCATCTGTCCGTACAGGGCTTCTGGGAGGTGCTGGAGGAGGCTACTCTACCGCCCATCGCCTCGCATTCGAATGTCTTTGCGAGATGTGCTCATCCTCGTAATCTGCGGGATGAACAGATTCGTGCACTGATCGCCCGTAACGGACGGATTGGTTTGACCTTCGTCACCATGTTTCTCAAAGAGCAGGATACAGTAACTGCTGAGGATCTGCTACCGCATATTGAGCATATTTGTTCATTAGGGGGCGAAAGGCATTTGATGTTTGGCTCTGATTTTGACGGTATCGAGCACCATGTGCAAGGCTTGGAACACTCGGGGAAATATCCGGCTTTTGCAGAACTGCTGCTGAAGCATTACCCTGAGGAGCTAGTCAAAGGATGGCTGGGAGGTCATGCCCTGGAATACCTGCAAACGAATCTGCCTTCTAAAATGTCTTCTTAAATAGCTATTTAAGGGGATGTTTTGGCTGCGAACACTCTTGACAAAGCGAGAACGATTACGAAATAATGAGAAGTATCTTAGATTTTAAATAATATTTGCAGAAATACGGCAGACAATGGAGCGAGACTGATGGTGCACCATGCTGCACCGCTATACCAGAGGGGGCTCCATTACACAATGTTAATAAAAAAGGTTACCTGGCTTGAACTCTTTTATGACTTACTATTCGTAGCTGCTGTCTCTAAGGCCACTCATGTTTTACTACATGTTGAGCATGGTAGTATCTCGTGGGAACATATGGAGAAGTTCATTATGATTTTTATCCCGATATGGTGGGCTTGGGTGGGGCAAACTGTCTACAACAACCGTTTTGGTCAAGACAGTATAACGCATCGAATCTTTATGATCCTGCAATTGTTTTTCGTGTTAATCATGACTGCCAGTTTGAATATAGATTTTGATGCGTATTATGTATCTTTTTTTGTTGGCTATATTGGGTTAAGAGGTTTAACTGTCGTTCAATATTTACTTTCGGCGCCCAAAGAAACGGCTCATAAACAGGAAACAGCTCGTTTTTTCGGAACCTATTTTTGGATTGGAATAGTCATCTCTAGTTTCTCCCTTTTCTTTGACTCTTGGGTTCGATATTTGATTTTATATACCGGTATAGCTGTTGATATCCTCGTTCCTTTGATTGGTCGTAAAAAGTTGGTGATCACACCAATCCATACGGAGCATCTTTTAGAACGATTTGCACAGTTCACCTTAATTCTGCTTGGCGAATCTGTGATAAGTATGCTTTCTGTTTTACAATCCGATCATTTTACGGTTTCTTCCGTTGTATTTGCCGCTTTGGCTTTTATATTAGTCATCGCAATCTGGTGGCAATATTTTGAGAATATGGAGAAGCGCGTAGATAAATCAAAACAATCAGCAGGACAGACTATTATTTATGGTCATTTGTTTATTTATCTTTCCCTTAGCATGCTAGCTGCTTCGATTCAGCTCTTGTTTTTGGGACAAGTAGACTATATCTTTGTGCTTTGCTTTACCTTTGCTTCTGTTTTTATTTACTTTTTGTCGGTTTTACTGGTATTTCATCAGTACAGATTAAGTCATCTTAAACCCCGTCTCAGAGTCATTTTTTTCTTAACTGGAATACTCTGTGTCCTGTTTATCCTTAATATATTTATTGTCGTCCCCCCTCATCTCATTGTAGCTGAAATCATGCTTTTCTTTCTCCTGTTCGCTAAAACGACGATTTGATCTGATTTATAGGGATGATATTTAACGATGATTGGGGCGAAAAAGGGAACTTTATACGCTCTTCTTTTCTTTCTTGGCAAAATAGGAGTATAATAGCATGGATGTGTAAAGTATTGTATAGAGAAAAAGGAGTGACCACACGATGAGTAAAATCGTACCTGTCGGCGTTTCCGCCCGTCATATTCACCTGACTCAAGAGCATATTGAAATTTTGTTCGGAGCAGGCTATCAATTAACCGAATTTAAACCTTTGTCCCAACCAGGACAATTTGCCGCAAATGAAACGGTAGCTGTAATTGGTTCTAAGGGCCAATTTGATAAGGTTCGCATTTTGGGACCTGCTCGTCCCGCTTCCCAGTTGGAAATTTCTCGCACTGATTCCTTTGCTATTGGTGTAAAAGCACCTGTACGCGAATCGGGTAGCATTGATGGTACACCAGGAATCACAGTAAAAGGACCAGCTGGTGAAGTGGAACTGCAAGAAGGCGTGATTGTAGCAGCCCGCCATATTCATTTCCATACATCTGATGCAGCTAAATGGGACATTAAGGACAAGCAGTTGCTGAAAGTACGTGTTGGCGGCGAACGTGGTCTTGTATTTGAAAATGTTCTTGCACGTGTGTCCGATTCTTTTGCTTTGGATATGCACATTGATACAGATGAAGCGAACGGTGCCGGTGTGAAAAACGGTGACAACGCTGAAATCGTAGACTAATATACACGATTTAAATGCCGGAAGGCTTAAAGAGTCCGATTCTTGCAAAAGAATCGGGCTTTTTACATACTATATAATTCACAAATACTTCACTTATGTACAAAAAGAACATGAGTTCACTTTGCACTCAATGGTATCTGCGGTTGATCTATGGCGATGGCCTATAAATCATGCTATAATTTAGTGTAATGCCTTTTTTAAAGGTTTTTTTAGAACTTAAAATAAATTTACCCATGCCTAAAGATACAGTAAAATCACAAATTAGCTCGTGAAATAGATGGTGTAAGGAGTGACTAAGGAATGGAAAAGAAAACAAAAGATTACTCCAAATATTTTGATTTCTCGGATGCGAAGATTATTTCTGAAGATGAGCATAGCAAAAAGATCCGTATTCGCGGACGTGAAATCAACATTATGGCGGAGCCGAACCATAGAAAAGAAAAGCAACGCGGTAAAGAGGATGTACAGGTATTATATGATAACGCAGTCCCGGATGAGCTAAAGCATATCGGTGAGGGAAAGCATTACATCGTATACACATTTGGTTGCCAAATGAACGAGCATGATTCCGAAACCATAAAAGGTTTGCTGGAGCAAATGGGCTACCAATCAACCGAGGATCGGAAGGAAGCAGACATCATTTTACTAAACACTTGTGCTATCCGTGAAAATGCGGAGGATAAAGTGTTTGGCGAGCTGGGTCACCTCAAGCATCTCAAAACAGAAAAGCCAGGACTGCTGCTCGGCGTGTGTGGCTGCATGTCACAGGAAGAGAACGTCGTTAACCGGATTATGCAAAAACACGGTTTTGTCGATATGATTTTTGGTACCCATAATATTCATCGTCTGCCTCAGCTCGTCAAGGAAGCACTCTTTAGCAAAGAAATGGTGGTCGAAGTGTGGTCTAAGGAAGGCGACATTATCGAAAACTTGCCGAAGAAGCGCGAGGGTATGCGGGCTTGGGTGAACATTATGTACGGCTGTGATAAATTTTGCACCTATTGCATTGTTCCCTTTACACGTGGTAAGGAAAGAAGCCGTCGTCCAGAGGATGTTATCGCTGAAGTACGGGATTTGGCACGTCAAGGTTTTAAAGAAATCACCTTACTGGGGCAGAATGTTAACGCTTATGGTAAGGATTTGAAAGATTTGAATTACAGATTCGGGGATCTGATGGATGATATGCGCAAAATCAATATCCCGCGTGTACGTTTTACAACATCACATCCACGTGATTTTGATGACCATTTGGTAGAAGTGCTCGGTAAGGGTGGTAATTTGGTGGAGCATATCCATCTGCCTGTTCAATCCGGTAATACGGATATATTGAAGAAAATGAACCGAAAATATACCCGTGAGCGTGTTCTGGAACTGGCAGCGAAGATTAAAGCAGCTGTTCCGCATGTTTCTCTGACAACGGATATCATTGTAGGTTTCCCGGGCGAAACAGACGAGCAGTTTGAAGATACTCTATCTTTGGTGCGCGAGGTCGGCTATGACTTTGCCTACACATTCATTTATTCACCACGTGAAGGTACGCCAGCTGCTTCGATGGAAGATAATGTGCCTATGTCGGTCAAAAAAGAGCGTCTCCGGCGTCTGAACATTGCGGTGAACCAAAACAGCCTTCGCTTTAATAGTCGATTGCGTGGCGAAGTGGTTGAAGTGTTGGTGGAAGGCGAGAGCAAAAATGACAGCAAAGTGCTTGCCGGTCGGACCCGTTCCAATAAGCTTGTACATTTTGAGGGTTCTCAGGACCTGATTGGTTCCTTTGTTCAAGTGAAAATTACGGAACCTATGACCTTTTACATCAAAGGTGATCTGGTTGAAACGGCTGTAGCAGTTAACGGATAAAAGAATATTCTAGCGGGTTGCATGCGGTCTGAGTAAGGTTGTGTGCAGGGCCGTCTAAGTGAGAAAAGGAGCGATGGACAATGACAGAGGAGCGGTTGCAACAAACAGAACTTCAATCGGCGGCGCGCCAGCATGATCATTTGGTCAATCGCGAAATGATATTGGCAAAAGCCAAAGAATTAGCAGGTATTTTGGGTAGCAGTGAGGAAGTACAGGTATTCCGGAAAGCAGAAGAAAAGATTCAGGATCATGGGCGCATTCAGCAACTGATTGCAACGATGAAAAAGAAGCAAAAGGAAATTGTTGCATTTGAATCCTTAAAAAATCAAAAAATGATTGCCAAAATAGAGGCCGAGCTACAGGAGCTACAGGAAGAACTTGATGGTATTCCAATTGTAACGGAGTTTCAGCAGAGTCAGGTGGAAATTAATGAGCTACTGCAAATGGTGATCATGGCGATTCGTGATACCGTTGCTGAGAAGGTGAACGTTGAAGAGGGAAAAAGTACTTCCTCGTCGAATTGCAGTGATTAGAATGAAATTTATGGTGTGGAGGCGTAGCTTCCACGCCTTTTTTTCGAAAGCAATTTGCCATCGTATATATTTATAAGACATCAAGAGAAATGGGACAACATAGAAGGGATGGAAGCAAGGGAATGGATAAGTTCGGTAAGATGCTAGAGGGCGAAAATAATACTTTTTGGGAGTATTTAGGGTGTGAGCTGATTGCAGCTGATGCAAACGAGGTACAGATCGCTTTGGAAGCCAAACAAGAGCATACCAATGTGATGGGTATTGTCCATGGGGGTGTGCTTACTTCATTGATGGATCAGGCGATGGGGATGGTCAGTATGGCTTCACGAAATATGGATCCATGTGTAACGACGAACCTGAATGTTCATTTCTTGTCAGCCATGAGGCAAGGCCGACTGGAGGTTAGGGCGCGGATTCTTCATCAGGGAGGTCGGACTATAACCACTGAGGCGGAAGTAAGGGATAGTGAAGGCACACTTGGGTCTACATCTACAGCAACCTTCCGAGTATTACGTACACAAGCAAGTGATTCAGGTAAGGCCTGACGCTTGACAAAAATTTTTATTATGTCATAATGAATTTATCAAAACGATATAATATGGTGATGCCAATGGATAGCAATCGTATAAACGAAGAGGCGCAAAAGGCGTCGTATAACATTAAGAAATACCGCACTCCAGATGGAGCTCCGGCGGATATCGTTATGTTTACCTTAACGAAGCGGGAGCGCAAGACGGTAACAAAGACATTGCCGATTCGGGAGCTGAAAGTGATGCTCATCAAGCGCCGCAGTTGGCCGTTTGCAGGACGCTGGGCGTTGCCTGGAGGGTTTTGTCAGGAAGATGAATCCATGTATGGAGCTGCCAAGCGGGAACTGTTAGAGGAAACGGGTGTGGACGGCGGGCATCTGGAGTATTTGGGTGTATATAGTGGACCGGGACGTGATCCGCGCGGCTGGATCATATCGCATGCATTTTTTGCGCTGGTAGAAGAATGGATGTTGGAACAGCGTCAGGCGGCCGATGATGCTTCCGAGGTGGGGCTATTCACAATCCGCGAAGCGTTGGAGGAATTGGAGCTGGCATTCGATCACCGGGATATCATAGTAGATGCTTATCGCAAAATTCAGTTGCAGATGCTTCAGACGACGATCGCCAAACAGTTTTTACCGCTACATTTTACACTGGGTGAATTATATCAGGTGATACAGAGTGTCGTACCGGACTTCGAAGAGCCAAACTTTATTCGCAAAATAACATCGACTCGTAGCAGACAGGGAATTCTGGAAGAGGTGCGTGATGAGAACGGCAAACCGCTCAGTTCCAACCAGTATTCACAAAGACCGGCACAGTTGTACCGTTTTAGTGACAGAGTACCGCGTTTATCTATCTACACGTAACGTCTAATGTAATAGGTCACGCATAGAACGTACAATTTCACTTTGAGGATAAGGAGCTGACCGTACGATGCAAGCACTAATTGTGATTGATTACACGAAAGATTTTGTGGACGGTAGTTTGCCTGTAGGACAACCTGCGATTGAGTTGGATGAACGGATCGCAGCAATTACGCAGGCATATGTAGATCAAGGGGACTTTGTCGTCATGGCTGTGGATTTGCATGAGGAGAACGACCTTTATCACCCGGAGAGCAAGCTGTTTCCTCCACATAATATACGTGGAACCAACGGACGACATTTGTATGGCAAGCTCCATAGCCTCTATGAGCAACAAAGTGATCTTATCTACTGGTTGGATAAAACACGGTACAGTGCTTTTGCGGGCACAGATCTGGAACTCAGGCTGCGTGAACGTGGTATTGTGGAAGTTCATCTGATTGGTGTGTGTACGGATATATGTGTACTGCATACGGCTGTAGATGCTTATAACAAAGGTTTTGCTATTACTGTATACAAGGACGCTGTGGCGAGCTTTAATCAAGCTGGACATGATTGGGCTTTGGGTCATTTTGAGGGAAGTCTTGGAGCCGCGGTACGATCGGCTGAGGATACGGTTTTACGCCAGAAGAAGTAAAATAACTTAACGATTGTGTACCAATGTCCGATAACAAAATGGAGCCGGATATTGCTGAATCTGGGCAGATGAGGCGGTAGCGCCACAAACCTGGAGACAGTCAGAGAGGATGATTACAATGCAGTCAACGAGCCTCGCATTACATACAGATAAATATCAGATTAATATGATGTACGCCCACTGGGTGAACGGAAGTCACCAGCGTAAAGCTGTGTTCGAGGCGTATTTTCGTAAACTCCCTTTTGGTAATGGATATGCCGTGTTCGCGGGTCTGGAACGCATTGTGAATTATATTGCAAATTTGCGGTTTACAGAAGAGGACATTCGCTACCTGTCTGAACAGGAGGAGAAGTACGATCCCATGTTCATGGAGGCGCTTCGCCAGTTTAAGTTTGGTGGAACGGTCCATTCGATGAAAGAAGGGGCCCTTGTTTTTCCCAACGAGCCTCTGGTCCGTGTTGAAGGAACGATTATGGAAACGCAGCTTGTCGAAACGGCATTGCTGAATTTTATGAACTATCAGACACTTATTGCGACAAAGGCATCGCGCATCAAGCAGGTGGCAAGTGATGATACACTGCTCGAATTTGGAACACGGCGTGCGCAGGAAGCAGATGCAGCGATTTGGGGAGCACGAGCAGCTTATGTGGCTGGTTTTGACGCGACTTCTAATATGCTGGCAGGCGAACATTTTGGAATCCCGACGAAGGGGACACATGCACATTCATGGGTGCAGACCTTTATGACGGAGCAGGAGGCGTTTGACGTGTATGCGAAGGTATTGCCAGATCAGGTTACACTGCTGGTAGACACCTTTGACACGCTGGAAAGCGGGGTTCCTCATGCGATTCGGACAGCAAAAATGCTGGAGAGTCAGGGCAAGCGTATGAATGCAATCCGTCTGGATAGCGGTGACTTGGCTTATCTATCCATTCAGGCACGAGAAATGCTCGATGCTGAAGGATTAGATTACGTACAAATTGTAGCTTCCAATGATTTGGATGAAAATACGATTTTTAACCTGAAAGCCCAAGGGGCACGTATTGATGTATGGGGTGTAGGAACACAGCTTATTACGGCTTCAGATCAACCATCGCTTGGCGGGGTATACAAGCTGGTTGAACGTGAAGTGGATGGCGAAATGTTGCCGACGATCAAGATCTCGGGGAATCCAGAAAAAGTATCCACACCAGGCAAAAAGGATGTATATCGCATTGTGGATAAGAAGAAAGGGAGAGCTGTAGCCGATTATATTTCTTTTCCGGATGAAGAGCGTCCGCGTAATGGTAAGCGCCTGAAGCTGTTTAACCCTTTGCATCCGTATATGAAGAAGTATGTAGAAAATTACGAAGCCGTGCCGATGCTTGAGCCTATTTTTATAAATGGACAGAAGGTATATGAGCTTCCCGAGCTGGATGAAATTCGTGCCTACCATACTTCACAGTTGAAACTGTTCTGGCCAGAATATTTGCGGAAGCTGAACCCTGAAATTTATCGTGTAAATCTGAGCGAGAAGGTATGGGAGCTAAAGCAAAAGCTGATCGACAGCTATATGCAGCCCGAAGTTGAAGAAAAAGAATAGTTGGAAGAGGCACCTCATGAATGCATGGGGTGCCTCTTTGTGTTGGAGCATGTAGGAAATAGGAGCTTATTTATAAATTTCTCTCATCACATGTCGTAGCTCAGGGACAATAATGCGTTCCATTGCCAAACGAACGGCTCCGCGTGAGCCAGGCATAGAAAATACAGCTGTCTGGCCCACAGTGCCAGCTACAGCCCGGCTTAAGATAGCTGCTGAACCAATGTCCTCAGCAAAGCTTAAATAACGGAAGATTTCCCCAAAGCCAGGTAGTTCCTTATCCAGTAGAGAAGAGACAGCTTCATATGTAGTATCACGTGGAGAAATACCGGTACCACCTGTCAAAAGAACAGCCTCGATGTCATCCTGTGCCGCTGCTTCGGATACTAACTGCTGAATACCTTCGTAGTCATCCTTGACGATGACATATCGAACAACTGTATATCCATTGGTTTCTAGTAGATCCATGAGCAGTCGTCCCCCAGTATCTGTTTCCACGGTGCGTGTGTCCGAGACAGTCACGACCATGCAATTCACTTGTTGGGGGGATTCCTGACGGTGTTCCTCTACAGAAGACATATTCATTAAAATGTTCACTCCTTGATCGGTGGTTAGACATACACTTTTTACAATAGAGCAATGACTGAGCGTATGCAAGTCAGAAACAGGGGCTAAAAATCTATGTGATTAATATCCTTGCATTTGCACACTGGAATATAGTACACTTCCTTACATAAGTCGGGATTATATTGTTTTGTTTTATTATTGAAAGCGCGCACATCAAATGATTAACCTCAAGGGACAGCGGGTAATAGTACAGCAGGGTCAACAACTGGGAGGTAATGTAATATGAATCATTCATACCAACAATGCGTGGATGCTTGCCTGGAATGTATGAACGCTTGCAATGTATGTTACGTAGCGAGTTTGAAGGAATATGATTTAGCTATGCTGCGTGAATGTATTCGAGTGAGTAGGGAATGTGCAGAAATATGTGGATTTGCTGCCCAAATGCTGCAGCGTGGAACGGATTTTGCCGAGCAAATCTGTGAGCTGTGCGCCAAGGCCTGTGAGGTATGTGCTGCTGAATGCAGCAAGCATTCCCATGATCATTGCAAACATTGTGCAGAAGCCTGCCGTCGTTGCGTTCAGGCCTGCCGCCAATTGGTGGCAGTGTAATTACATATATGGAACTAGTGCCTGAAGAGGAAATAAAAGGTTGCTTTCTACTGAATAGGTTTGTATAATGATTGGAATTAACGTCATGGAACGGGAGAGTAGCAGCGAAGCCATATCATTACAGCGAGCCGGAAGAGGTGGAAGCCGGTATGAGATCCGATGTGAAGCGCACCCGGGAGACGATTGATCCAACGAGCAGAACTTCTAGTAGATCAGCCCGGCAGACACCGTTATTAGTCATTGGAGTGAAATCGCGATTTGTGTAGTTAGCTTTAGCTGCACAACCGATTTACGAAGAGTGGTACCGCGGGATATTGAAGTTCTCGTCTCTTGAATGATTTCAAGAGGCGGGGGCTTTTTTTGTTAGATTCTATAAAAAGAAGGAGAGAGATCATCATGTTAATGAGGATTGCTGCTCAAGCGATATTAGCCCATACGGGCTTGGAGGAGAAAGAAATTTTATCTTTATTTGAGGTGCCTCCGCAGCCTGAATGGGGAGATATGGCGTTTCCGTGTTTTGTGCTGGCTAAAAAGTTTCGAAAGTCTCCGCAGCACATTGCACTGGAATTGGCGGAACTAGTAGGCCATAAAGAAGGTTTAACCGCTTCAGCATCGGGTGCCTATGTAAACATAACCTTGGATCGATCGGTTCATATTCCGCTTATGCTTGCTGAATTGAGCAAGGCTGATTTCCTCAGGCCTAATATCGGGAACGGGCAGCGGGTAGTTATTGATATGTCCTCGCCTAATATTGCCAAACCGTTTGGTATCGGTCATCTTCGCTCTACGGTTATCGGTGCTACCTTGTATCGCATACTTGGTGAAACAGGTTATGTACCTATTAGTGTGAATCATCTTGGGGATTGGGGAACACAGTTTGGTAAGCAAATTGCGGCCTATAAAAGATGGGGAAATGAGGAGCAGTTACAACATGATCCGATTGGTGAATCGCTAAAGCTATATGTGCGTTTTCATCAGGAAGCCGAGCATGATCCGACTTTGGAGGATGAAGGGCGCGAGTGGTTCCGACGTTTGGAACATGGGGATGCTGAGGCTCAACAACTATGGGAGTTTTTTGTTGAAATCAGTCTGGGTGAATTTGATCGTATGTACCAGCGTCTAAACATTACATTTGACCATGTGCTGGGAGAAAGTTTTTACAATGATAAGATGCAGGCAGTTATTGATCAATTAAGAGCAAAAGGATTGTTGGAGGAAAGTGATGGGGCGCTCGTAGTTCGCCTGGAAGACGAGGAACTGCCTCCGTGTCTTATTCTGAAAAAGGATGGAACCACCATTTATCCGACACGTGATCTGGCAACAGCGATTTATCGTCATGAAGTGATGAAGGCTGATCGGTTGCTGTACGTCGTTGGTGGAGAACAGAAGTTGCATTTCCAGCAGGTGTTTGCGGTGCTGAAGCATGCAGGGGAGGCATGGGCGGAGCAATGTGAGCATGTGCCGTTTGGATTAATGCGGTTTGCGGGTAAGAAAATGTCCACAAGACGTGGCAAGGTTGTGAAGCTGGAGGAGGTGCTGGATGAAGCTGTAGCGCGTGCTCAAGGCATCATTACTCAGAAGAACCCTGGTTTACAGGAACAACAGGCAATAGCGGAGAACGTTGGAATTGGGGCGATTATTTTTGGTGATTTAAAAAACAACCGGCTGAATGAAGTGGACTTTTCGTTGGAGGAGGCGCTGACCTTTGAAGGCGAGACCGGGCCTTATGTGCAGTATACTCATGCGCGCATACGCAGCCTTCTGGAGAAAGCTCACGCTCGCGCCGATGTTGATGTTAACACTAACCCTAGCTACAATGACCTTGTCCAAGATAGCCATTCTCGTGATTTAAATGACGTATCGGATGAAATATTGGGTGACGCAGGTTGGGCGCTGCTTAAGCAATTGGGTCGCTATCACGGGCAACTGATACGTGCGGCTCGCCAACTAGAGCCTTCGGTAATTGCGAGATTTGCATTGGATACGGCCCAGGCGTTTAACCGGTTTTACGCCAAGGAAAGGATTGTCGATGGTGGACAATGGCGTATTCAGTTGGCGGAACAAACTGCGGATATTCTGGCATGCGCGCTGCAACTTCTTGGTCTGAAAGCACCGAATCGGATGTAAGCAAAGCGAACGAAGGGAGCGAGTTTTTGCTGGCGGGATGACTGCTACCCATACTTGGCTCTTCTAAAGGAATACTGTAAAAGATTAATCTGTTGCAGCCACTTTTGGGTATGCATAAATGTTGTGAGCAGAAAAGAGTTAGACGGGTACACTAATCGCAGGAATTCCACCGTTTTGCAACCAATTTGTGTATATTTGAAACATTTGATGATTCTATTGCGTCGGTAAGTGTAGAAGCAAAGTAAACATGGAGGTGTATCTCATGAAAAAGAACAAAAGTGTGACAGCTGCCCTGCTTGTCGTCTGCTCATTGGCAGTGGCTACGTCGGCTTCTGCTTTTCTGGATATAAAGGGAGCTGAACAGGAGAAGATCGTAAACTCACTTCAGGACAAAGGAATTATTCAAGGAATAACCAAGGATAAATTTGCACCGGATCAAACGCTCACGTATGCACAAGGAGTACACTTGGTTGTTCGTGCAATGGATCTTCAGGTGATGCCTGATTTCACAACGGGTTCCTTTGCAAACATTCCGGCTTCCGCATGGTATGCTCAGTCCTATCGGATTGCAGCCCAACACCAAATCCCTTTGTCACCAGATATTGATCCAAGCACTCGTATGACAAGAGAACAATTTGCTAATATTCTGTATAAAGCAGTGAGTGCAACGGGTGAATATCCAACTGTCCGTATGTACATTAATGTAGCGGATGGCAAAAAACTAGATCAGGAATCAAACGCAGCAATTCAATTCCTACTGTTGACCAAAATTGCAAAATTGGACGAACAGAGCAACTTTAACCCGGATCGTAAAGTAACCCGGATGGAGGCAGCAGAAATGGTCTATAACGCATCCGAATTTGTGCAAAATCATAAACCAGTTGAATCCACTCCTGAAAATCCGGTTGAGCCTGCAGATCCGGGTCAACAAAATAACATTAGTATGAGTATAGAGAAGGCGAATGACCAGCAGAACAAAGTGACAATTACTCGTTTGCAGGCACCTAATCCAGGTTACGGCATTGAAGTGGATCACATCGACTACGTAGATGATACAAATGCAGTAATTTACTACAAGTTGACTAGTCCAAAGCCAGGGGAAATGAATATTCAGGTCATTACGGATACCCACACAAGTACAATGGTAGACAGTAAGTATAAGGTTACGCTTAAAGCAGTAGATGGAACAGTGCTTCCGCCCACAGGAACGGGCACGTCTGTAGCTAAATAAAATTACAAGCCATACGTTATAGATATAAATAAAACCAGCGAGCCTCCAATTTGTGGGGGAGACTTGCTGGTTTTTCATGCCAAATGTTCATCGTTAGCCCTAAGCAATAGGGCTATTCTAGCTTTAAATGCTGACTTTGCCAGTAAGTAAGTCATTTTGCGCAGGAGGCGTAGCAGAGATTGAATCGGATTCTGTTGCAACTGTTCCCGACTGGAGCTGATACATTTGGAAGTAACGCCCGCCTTGGGCCATAAGCTCGTCATGGCTACCCCGTTCAACAATTTCACCCCGATGCAGCACCAAAATTTGGTCCGCACTGCGAATGGTGGACAAACGGTGAGCAATGATAAAGGTCGTACGTCCCTTCTTAAGTACCTCAAGAGCGGATTGGATGAGCGCTTCTGTTTCGGTGTCAATATTGGCAGTAGCTTCATCCAGAATTAAAATTGCGGGATCAAAGGCTAGTGCACGAGCGAAGGAAATAAGCTGGCGTTGTCCGGCTGATAAGGTGCTACCTTTCTCAATAACGGGCTCATCGAATCCTTGCGGCAAATGGGCCAGCAATTTGTCAGCTCCAACATCATGCAGCGCTTTATTCACCTGTTCTCTCGTGATTCGGCTGTCTCCGAGACTGACATTGGAGGCTACCGTACCTGTGAACAAATATGGATCTTGAAGAACAATACCCATATGATGGCGAAGCCATTGCTTAGGGATGTCTTTGACAGACGTTCCGTCAATGGTGATCGTTCCTTTTTGCGGATCATAGAACCGGAATAGCAGGTTGATAATCGAACTTTTGCCTGATCCGGTATGTCCGACAAGGGCAACCGTTTGCCCGGGGTGTGCTGTAAAGGAAATATGTTTAAGTACATCATCCTTTTTGTAGGCAAAGGAAACGTCGTTAAACTCTACCTGGCCTTTGTAGCGCGGCATCATGCCGTCGGTCACCGGCTCTCCAGCTTCGTCCATCAACTCAAATACGCGTCCTGAGGATACGATGGAAGTATCCAGTACGGCGAGTTGGTTGACCATACCCGTCATAGGTTGGAACAGTCGACCCAGCACATCGACGAAGGCATACAATACGCCTAGTGAAACAGCACTACCTGTCGTTCCGAGTGCCTCAGATCCGAAATACCACAACACGACGGCAAAGGCGAGATTTCTCAACACGTTGACTAAATTGTGCGAAGTGAAGGCGTTCAAATTCAGCATTTTATTCTGATGCTTCATATAGTCATCATTCAGTTCTTCAAACTCTTGCTGCGTTTGCTTCTGGTGGCGGAACACGCGAATAATGGACATCCCTTGAATCGATTCATTGATAATCGCATTAATCTCACTGAGTCTGGACCGAATGATCGTATTATAGCGGGTGGCGACCTTGCGGTACAATACAATCCACAAGATCAGTAACGGTACAATAAACAGAGAGATAAGACCCAGTCTGAAGTCCAGCAAAAAGAGTGCAACATATACTCCTGCCATCGTCACAATCCCAGAAGTGAAATTTGAGAGCACAGCCACAAACAAATCTTTGACTGCCTCAGTGTCATTCGTAACACGGGATACGACTTTGCCTGCAGGCAAGTTATCAAAAAAGTAAACTGGCAACCGCTGGATGTGCGCGTAGAGATCAAGCCGAAGCTTTTGAATGACCTTGTTCGCCGAGGATTGCAGCCAGTATGTTTTGCCAAATTCAGCAAAAATGGAAATAACCAGGAAGAAGCAATACCAACCAATCAGCTGAAAGATACCGGGCATTTCCGGTTTGTAAAAGCTATACAGTTCATCAGCTGTCAGAGCCTTGGCTTCATAGCGAAAGGTGTCGGAGCCGCGTGTCACAGTCAGCGTTCCGTTCGTAAAGGAGCGATTACCGTCAGCCACTTGAACCGAGCCATCCACAAATACGAAAGATTTTCCAACTTGTAAAATCCTCGCTTCACGACCTTTAGTCTCCCCGGACTCAAAGCGATCTTCACGCTTAAAGTGGGTTCCCGCATAGCTTACGGTGCCGTCCACACTAGTTGTTTCATAAAATGGTTTTTCAATAGCGAGCATATGGTCGTCGATCATCGTTTTGGCGATGAAGGGACCAGCCAGCTCGGCGGCTACTCCGATAGCCAAAGCGATGAGAGCGGCGATAAAGCCTGCTTTGCTCGTCAGTGCGTACTGGAATAGTCTTTTGCCGATATTGGGTTTCATTAGGATACCTCCCCTGAGGTCAGATCAGATTCCACTTGTTGCCGTTCATACTGTTGTCGGTACCATCCGTCAGCCTGAAGCAGCTCGCTGTGGGTTCCTTCCTCAATAATGCGTCCTTGTTCCAGCACGACGATCCGGTCTGCATGTTCTACAGCGGAGAGGCGGTGGGTGGAGATCAGGGTCGTTTTACCCGAGCGCTTGCGTCGGATATTGTCAATAATTCTTGCTTCCGTCCGGGCATCTACTGCAGATAGTGCATCGTCTAACAATAGAATATCCGGGTCACCGATAAAGGCACGTGCCAACGAAACGCGCTGCTTCTGGCCGCCGGACAGAGCGATACCTTTTTCTCCGACCAGTGTATCCAGCCCGTCAGACAGGGTACCTAAATCCTGATCGAAGGCAGCAGTACGGATTGCTTCCATAATGTCGTCATCATCTGCATGAGGTTTCCCGAACTGAATGTTCTCGCGCACCGATTTGGAAAACAAAATTTGCTCTTGCGGCACGTAGCCGATCCAGCTGTGTAGTTGTTCTACTGCAATGTCCTCCAAACTTATGCCGGAGATTAAAATATCACCGCTCCCCGTCGGATATTCATGCAGTAGCTGTTTGAGCAGAGTGGATTTCCCGCTGCCGGTTCTACCGACGACGCCTAGCGTTTCTCCGCGTTTGAGCTCCAGACTCACATGTGACAGATTGTCAATAGTAGAGGTAGGGTAACGGAAGGTAACGTCTTTCATCCTGATGGATTCGAGGCGGTCTACTGGAACAGGTTGAGCTGCATCCTGAACGTCTGGCTGGACATCGAGAGTTTCATTGACCCGGTCCAGGGAAGCGCTACCGCGCTGCATAATGTTAATCAGCTCTCCAATGGCAAACATCGGCCAAATCATCATTCCTAGATACATATTAAAGGAGACCAATTCGCCTAGCGTGATATCGTTATGAAATACCAGATAAATACCATACCCGAGTCCAATGACGTAGCTAAGTCCTACACATAAACGGATCGTCGGTTCAAAGAGAGCATCCATCCGGGCGACAGCCAGATTTTTACGAAATACATCGTCAGTAATATCAGCGAAACGCTTTTCGTCCATTCGCTCTTGCACATAGGCGCGAATGACCCGGATACCAGCCACGGATTCCAACACCTGATCGTTCATATCACCAAATGCATCTTGTGCCAGTGTGTAACGCTCATGAACGGCTTTACCGTAAATGCTCATAGCCAGTGCGATAAAAGGTAGGGGCAGGATAGCTGCCAGTGTCAACTTCCAACTGATTAGGGTGCCCATGGCAACTAATACCACGCTCAGATAGACCGTAGAGTCTGTCAGTGTCAGCATGCCGAAGCCCGCTGTACTTGCTACGGAGCGAAGGTCGTTCGTGGCCCGAGCCATCAGATCGCCAGTGCGATTACGTTCAAAAAATGGAGGGGTCATCCGCAGCAGATGATTCATAAAGCGTGTGCGCAGTAAGCGCTCCACCAGATTGGCACCACCAAACAGCTTGTGCATCCATATGTACGTAATGTAGTAGATGACGGCTAGAATGCCTATGATGTACAAAATATAATGCCAAAGTGAGGACCAGGAAATTGAACCGCGCACAATTTCATCAATGGCACTACCTAGCAGCCGAGGTGGAGCAAGCTCCAGTACACCAACAGCTATCAGCAAAAACAGTCCAATGGAGTATCGGCTTCGTTCTCTTTTAAAAAACCAGCTTAAATTTTTAAGTACTGAAAACAAGAGGAATCCCATCCTTTCATGACAAGTTCATTCGAGAGTTGTGTACCATTTTGAAGAAACAACAGGGCTTGCTGCCACAAGTAAGATCCGACAACAGGCGCAAAAAAGGCATACCGTCCGCAGACGATATGCCTTAAATCTCAATATCATATGGCGCGCAGGTATTTTCAGCACACTCACCACTGAAAAACTACTCAAACGCAGGCAGCCACTCGTATTAAACCATACAACGTGAATGGCCCAATTCTGAAGGATGCGACAGGGGAGATGCTCCGGTATGAAGTTGTTGTGTTTGTAGATGTGGGTAAAATGCAATAGGAAATTTTAGCACCGGTAACACTCCTTTCTTCCTCAAAATGGGTTCATTCTAACATGAGTAATCGTTCAAATTGGTAATAAATTTCAAAATGGATCTCGTATGGTTGAATCTTAACACCCTTTTTTGCGAATTGTCAAACCTTTTTCAAAAAAATGTATATGGCTTGTCCAAAAAACTGGCTGGGTTAGGACGGTTGGTGGTCATTCTAAAAAATGCTATGATATAGTTAGCAGACGTCATTGTATAAGGAGATGAGAATAGCGTATGAGCATACAGGTAACTGAACCTGCGGCACAGTGGTACATTAAGGAGCTTGGTTTGAAACGTGGAGATTCGATCCGTTTTTTTGTTCGCTATAGCTCTGGCGGTGGGTTGCATCCAGGCTTTTCTCTGGGAATTGCCGTAGAGCCTCCGCAGCACCCCGTATTACAGCATGAAGCGGCTGGCATTACGTTTTATATGGAGGACCAGGATTACTGGTATCTCAAGGGCCATCATCTGGAAGTTAAGTATTTGGAGGAACATGATGACATTATTTATACCTATGTTGAGGATGGACAAGCTTAGTACTCCACTGTCAATCATAGCGTGCAAATAATTGTTCTTGGACATGAAAAGCGGCGGAGTATCGTGTTACAGGAGATGAACCTGTACATGATGCTCCGCCGCTTTTTTGTGGTTAAGGCGGGTATGTCGTATGTTAAGGGTTGTTAAGTATCGGGCCATCGAGTGCAAAATCAAAATCATCAATGTCGTACACATGTACAGGTACGGAAGCTTCGATAATGCGGTGGATCCAGTCCAATTGATCCGTCAGAATGGGTAATGATTCACGCTGAGCTGTTAACACCAGTTCAGTCTCAATTGGATCAAAATATTCTCCGTAATGTGCTGTATCAACAGCATTAATGATAATGAGTGATGTATTGGCATCGAATAGAATAGGCAAGCTCTTGGCCCAAGGCATCTGAAGCGCACGCCGAATTTTTTTCTGATTCAACGGTTCCTCAAAATAACTGATCAACTCGCTTACCTTCCGCTTCACATGTTGATCGTCCATAGGATTATCCATGAGCGGCTCTGTGCTATCCTGGAATTCGTATAGCTCTAGCAGTGATGTGTAAGGCACCATATATTCCACAGGGGCGGGAGATGTAAGAAGTTGGCCGTATATAGCCACCATTACAGCTTCCGTTACAAATTGTCGAGACATCGGTCAAGCCTCCTGCATTTACCAAATTATGCGATATGAGTATACCACAAAGCGGGACTGAATTCAGCCCGACATGCAGATTGCTATCATTTATTCCTATATTTGTTGGACGAATTTAGCTGCGGCCAATTAACAAGGAAAGCAATCCGGCAGCAATTAGAGGTCCAACAGGAACTCCTTTAAAGAAGGCAACGCCAATGACGGTTCCGATCAGTAGACCTGTCACAATAATGGGCTGTCCAGACATCAAAGTTACTCCGCGGCCGCCAAGATAAGCTACCAAAATCCCAATACCAATCGCGAGCAATGATTTCCAGTGCAGGAAGGACTCCATCACCTGATTGATGCTGATTTTACCGCTGGCTAGCGGGGTCATGACCCCAATCGTCAAAATAATAATTCCGATCGTCAGGCCATACTTTTCGAGCCAGGGGAAAGCAGAATGAAAGCTGGTTACCCGCAGCAGCAGTAATACAACCATGGCAATAGTCACGGTAGAGTTGCCACTAACAATCCCAAGACCAGCCAATACCAGTAAGATAAGTGAGCTGTAATCCATACAGATGTTCTCCTTCGTTTATTTAGCTTTGGATATGCTCCGCGATTTGACGCCCGTGCCAGCGGCCTGTTTCAATAAACACTTCATTGGCATTGCTGCCTGAAGCGATGACCCCCGCGACATATATACCTGGGATGTTCGTTTCCATCGTGGCAGGATTAAATTCTGGTTTGTCCAGATCTTCAGCCATATGAACGCCGACAGACTCCAGTAGTTTTCGTTCCGGGTGAAATCCAGTCAGTGCCAGTACAAAATCATTTTCGAGTCGGAATGCTTCAGTGTCCAGCGGAGTGACTACGACATGGTCTGGATGAATTTCGGTAATGCGTGCGCCTAAATGCAGCGTGATCTTCCCTTTTTGTACCATACTGTCAAACAGTGGACGAACCCACGGCTTGATGTATTGGGACAACTCGCTTCGACGATATACCATATCAATCGTAGCTCCGACCCGCACTAATTCCATCGCAGCATCTACCGCAGAGTTACTGCCACCGATAACTGCAACCCGGGTTCCTGTGTAGGGATGGGCTTCGCTGAAATAGTGAGTGACTTTATCCAATTGTTCCCCGGGAATGCCCAAATAGTTCGGATGATCAAAATATCCGGTAGCCACAACGACATAGCGTGACGAATACGTTTTGGTTATTTCTCCTTTGCTCAGGGTGTGTACCGTAAATGTACCGTCGTCCTGGCGATGAATGGACTGGGCCTCCTCATAATGCTGAATGTTCAAGTTATAATGAGTGGCTACCTTACGATAGTACGCCAGTGCTTCATGACGAAAAGGTTTGTCATTAGGGGTACTGAATGGAATATCACCGATTTCAAGTAGTTCAGCGGTGCTAAAAAACTGCATGTTCGTCGGATACAGAAAAATGGAGTGAACGATGTTGCTTTTTTCAATAATGACAGTTTGCAAACCTCTGCGGCCGCATTCGATTGCAGCAGATAGTCCGCAGGGTCCGCCACCGATAATGATTACGTCGTGCATTTGGTTGAACCTCCAGTTGTATTGGTTTATTACGCCAGTTTTGTAGGGTTAACATTATTTTGACGATTAAAAACGGATCTCAGGATTGAAGAAAATCGCTCAGTATGTGAGAAGTTTTCAAATAATAATCCTACCGCAATGCGAACACAATATCCAGCCGTTTTCAGAAAAGATGACAGACGGTGAAGATTGACAGCCACATTTAGTGAACATATAATTAGATATATATCTAATTTTTGTGATTGAATTCGTTTGCATAGCAAGTATGTACTAGTGAAAAGAGGTGCAATAACGATGCAACTGGATAAAATGGTCAATTATCATAAAGCACTTGCTGATCCAACGCGAATGCGGATACTACTTCTTTTGTCCCGTGGGGAGATGCATGGCCAAGCTTTGGCGAAAAAGCTGAATTTGTCCCAACCGACTGTTACGCATCATGCTTCCAAACTTCGTGAGACTGGGTTGATTAAGGAACGACGTGATAAAAACACGGTGTATTTTACACTGAATCCAGAATTGATCCGGCAGCATGCCGAGGCGACGGTGCGATTTATTTTCGAAAAAGGAGAGGGGGAGGAAGAGATGTCAGAGTTGAATGAAACGCTGGAGGCATCGGTCTTACGCAATTTTTTTTCCAAGGACGGCAAGTTGCGCCAAATCCCTGCGCAGTATAAGAAAAAATTGATCGTACTTCAGATGCTAGCAGAAAAGCTGGAGCCAGGCCGCATGTATCCTGAACGTGAATTAAACGAGTGGATCAAGCAATACCATGAGGATTTTGCAACGATTCGGCGTGAGCTGATTATGCATCAGTTTATGTACAGGGAACGGGAAATGTACGAATTGAACCCGCGTGAGATGTGGACGCGCTGGGATCAGGTACGCTAAACGAAACTTGACCAAGATTTCAAAAAAGTTTCGTAGCCGCCTTGACAGACAATTGATGGACTTGTATGATAAAGGAAATTTTAGGAGGAGGCGATGTTATATGCGTACGAACATGAATGGATGGGTTCAGCAGCAGAATGACTTGTCTCCCGCACGGACAATGCACGGTTAAAGACTGTATAGATCTATGGTCTTGGCTTAGCAGTTGGTTGGACAGTAGAACCAACGAAATCCGCAGGGAGTGATTCCCTGCGGATTTTTTATGGTTAGGCGTCTTGTTATCCAGTTGTTGGTTCTGGGGAGTGGTCTGTGAGACTGCTTGCTTAAGTGAACGAACGGATCGCATCGACCTGAATCGTATACCCTCCGCAGGGAAACCCCTGCGGATTTTTCGCGTTGTTCGCATGCGGGGAGAAAATGTACACCTATCAAATAACATTACGATCAAAAATGAACAATGAATTCAGGAGGAAAACAATGAGTATACATGAATACGGTTGGTCTGATTACTGGAACGTTTTTTGGGACCAATGGAAGCAAGGCTTTGAGGAACGCACAGGAAATACACAGGTACGTCCTGCTCGCTTGATTGCCGATTACGGACAAAAGGTGAAGCTTATCACAATGGATGGAGAACGCTGGGGAGTGTCTTCAGGTAAGCTACGACATGCTGTTGTCGATCCGGCGGAAATGCCTGCTGTAGGGGACTGGCTAGCAATCACTACGCCAGATGAAGTGTCGGATGCAGTAATTCATGCCGTCTTGCCGCGGAAAAGTCGAATATCTAGACAGGCCGCGGGCTTTGAGACGAGGGAGCAGCTGATCGCTACCAATGTGGATACGCTGTTCCTTGTTAATGCGCTGAATCATGATTTTAATATGCGCAGACTGGAACGGTATTTAATTATGGCTTGGAACAGCGGGGTAAACCCGGTTGTCGTTTTGAGTAAGAGTGACCTTTGTGAAGATGTTGAACAACGGGTTGCTGAAGCGGAGGGAGTTGCCCCTGGTGTACCTGTTATCGTTATTTCTGCTTTGCAGAATGAAGGCAGAGAGCAACTGGAGACGTTTCTTCAGCCTGGCTCTACAGTTGCTTTGACAGGCTCTTCCGGTAGTGGCAAATCCACGATAGTAAACTGGCTCTCCGAGTCTGAGGTTCAACTGACACAGGATGTGAGGGAGGAAGACAGTCGGGGCAGGCACACAACCACTCACCGACAGCTTTTTCCTATCGCAAAGCAAGCCGTTTTGCTGGATACACCTGGTATGCGCGAGCTTAATCTCTGGGATGATTCCATGGGTGTCGCTCATACCTTTACGGATATCATGGAAACGGCGCAGCAATGCCGTTTTGCAGATTGCAAGCATAAGGGAGAAGCTGGATGTGCAGTGGAGGAAGCTATAGAGAGAGGGGAATTGTCGGAATCCAGAGTGAACAATTATCGCAAAATGCAGCGGGAACTGGAATATCAGGCGCGTAAGGAAGCAGACCGGCGCAGGAAAGATAGCCGTTCAAGCACAACCCCGGGGCGTAGGGATCAGCGAAGTGGCTGGCGACGTGATGTGGAGTGGTGAGCCGAACTGCAGTGAAGTATCAAATGTAAAAATATACGAAAATCTATGTTGTAGTCGGCATATGGTATAAAGGGGTGAATATATGCCGAACTACAGCATTGTGGTGGATTTATCGGATCGTCGTTTATATTTGAAGGATGGAGATCAGATTGTCCTTAATTATCCAGTCGGTATTGGCAAGCTGGCTACACAGACACCGCATGGGCAATTTACTATTATTAACAAACAACCTAATCCGGGCGGACCTTTCGGAGCGTTCTGGATGGGGCTGTCCAAGCCGCATTATGGCATTCACGGCACCAATGAGCCATGGTCCATTGGCAAGATGGTGTCACATGGCTGCATTCGAATGCAGAATAAGGATGTGCTTGAGCTTCAGGAGAGGGTAAGTATAGGCACGCCAGTCACGATACAGCCGTAGCGGTTAGACGACATGAGACTCTGTATCTACTCATACGTGGAAACCGCGTCATAGACTGTATCTGTGAAGCGTATTTCATGGCGAACGGCCGTAACTTTAAGTTAGATGCTGCGTTTAGTTACGATTTGGGTTGGATAGGGATACGGGCTTCAATCTGTTTGGAGCCCTCTTTTTCGTCTGCAGATTTGACTAACGGTCCCGAAAGACGTTCTCCTTGTGTACCATACGCCTGTTTGGCGTTGGTCCACATATCTTCGTTTGGTTCGAAACTTATGACTATGATGTAGCGGTTGGCAAGGCTCGGCTTTTTGACCCTCATGCTGAAGGAGCCGTCAGGCATAACTTTGGTTTGATCATCGTAGCCAAACTGCCATCGTCCCGGAAAATCAATCTTGAGTTTGACGTCCGACCCTTCCAGCAAATTGCTGCGCGCATATACATGATAATAGTTACCCTCTTGCTTCACATCAGGCTTAATCCACACTTGAGGGCTACCGTAGTCCTTAGGTTTGTTCCAGACGGGCTTAACTAAAGGGGTATTGCGTTCTTGTTCAGGATCAAATTCAGCCCCAATCCGAACTTCATGCAGAAGCTGTTTGTTTTCTTCGTATTGATATACATAAGGACCTTCCAATTTGTTGCCACCGCTGCCATACAGATTTCGTATTTCATTGTCTTGGTCATCTGGACGGAACAGAACAGTCAGATCCATACTGCCCTGTATTCCGGGGCGTTGTACCTGGAGTACAAAACTTCCGTCCTTTTGAACGGTTGTCTCATCCGTGTACCCAGTTAACAGGGAGTTTTTGACCGCAAGATTCCCTTTGATCCGTGCTCCGGCCGGGAGGTTGGAATGTCCTGTAACCTTCACGGTATTTTTATCAATGCTGACGCCACCTGATATTTCGACATAGCTGCTGCCTTGCTGATGGACAGGTGTATGATTGGCAGCTCGTTCATCAAGGGATGATGCACCTTGGTTGGGATTACCCGTTACGGTGTAGGCACGTGCTTCAGCTTCATGTTGGGCTATACTCCGGGTTGAAGCTTTTTCCCTGCTGCATGCAGCCAGCATCGTTAGAATTAAGAATGCGAATAAAAGGTTGCAGACTATTTTGGTAATCATGTGTTTACTCATGGTTTTTGTTCGCTCCTTGTCCATAGCTTCCAGGCTTAACGTGATAAAATTATCGAAACTTTATGTATTTACCCTTATTAAAGGGTATGTAATCCCGCCTGCTTTATCCTATAAGGAACGTACCTGTTTAAACAACAGGCAGAATGGTTAAAAATGGATAGCCTGATCATCCCCTTGAAAAGCAGGGGCAGCTTGCTGTAAAGGAGCCTGAGTCATATGTCCATTGACCGTTTTATCTTAAAAAAGCTGGACAACTGCCGGGAAGAGCATACACGCGCTAATTTACTAGAACTGTTTAGAATACGGATTGAGAAGGCGCAGAATAAGGAACGAGGCGGTAAAAAAGGTTATCGCAGAATACTTTAAATAAAGTCTGATCAATCCATAAGCTGCGGTAAGTCACATGTATCATGTTTTAAAGCTGCTGATATGGAGAGGGTGCTGAAATGTCCCTCTCTTTTTTGTGTGTCTAAAGTGGACAAAAAAAAGTCCCTCTTAATAGAGGGACAATGCCAATGAATCATTTTCACTAACACTATGCAGGATGGCTTCACAACCGACAATCTCTATACTGATCAAAGAGTTAAGGCATTTTTGAAGGGCACGCTTGCCGCTGGAGATTTTATTCTCCAAAGTGTTACTTAGAAGTTTTAATGTTTTTTGTACTGGTTGCTTATTTTCTTGATTGAAGTATACGGGAATACGTTTGTTTTGAAATGTAATTAATGTTCTCACAAAAATCACCTCGCCTGAGTTATTTCATGGCTTAATTGTAGTGCCCGTTTCTTAAAATTACCTTAAAAACACCTTATAAAAACATAAAGGTCTGAAAAATTTACAAAGTGTTCACAACAATCTAGGTAACAATCGAATTTAGTTCTAACTAATCGACAAAATGACGTATATACCCATATTAGAACCGATCCAATACATATTATTGATACCAATGACTCTACTAATATGAGAATCTATGACCAAAGTCACCGTTTTATTTTTGGAGTGGGTATTTTGTAACAAATTGACAGTCTAATAGTCGGATGCTACAGTTACGATAGCCATATTTCCGTGGAAATAGGCTTTTTGCGTGAACTTTGCTATATATTAAGGATCGGGAGGGATGACAGATGATCCTGACCGTGCTTTCAGGACGACAGGAAACAGAGTGGTTTGACATCGAGGTAGCTGATGAATACTCGGTGGAACATTTAAAGCTGATGCTGGGTGTGCGCATTTTCGGCGAGCCTCCGGCGGAAGGCATGCAATATATTATGGAAGCAAAGTTCCCGGAAGGGCTCTGGTTCAGGGTGGGAGATAACCAGCTACTTACAGGATCCGGCTTGCGGGAAGGCTGTACTGTGCGTATTCAGCGCGCTTTTTCGACAACTCAGGACGAAGCGCCTGTGTATGGAAGGCGTTCTCTGTTTCAAAATGAAAAAAATGGGTAAATACACACATGAAATTATATGAAACCTTGGTAAAATGAAATAGTAAGCGAAAAGGGGGACTTTTGTCTTGAATGCATTATACCAGCGATCCCCGAGATTAAGGCCGGCGCTCCGAGAGGAGAAGCTGGAGATTTTACGGCCTCCGGCTGAGCCGAGCAAGCCGTCTTTTTCTATTATATCTATACTTATTCCGTTAATGATGACGTTGGTGACTATAGGCTTTTACGTATATATGAGCAAAACAGGCAAGATGGGCAACAGTAACTATTTGATGTTCCAAATGGTCACTGTGGTCATGATGCTTACATCTTATACGATTCCTTTTTTTGTCTATCTAAATAATAAGAAGGAATACAAGCGCAAGCTAGAGGAACGGGACCGCATGTACCGGGAACAGCTCCAAAAGCATCGTGAAGAACTTGAAATGAAACGCGAGGAGCAAATTCGCACACTATATGAAATTCACGGTGACCCGCAAATATGCACTCAAATTGTCAAAAACCGCAACAGTTCACTTTGGGAACGATCACCGGAGGATGAGGACTTTTTGCAGGTGCGTATTGGAACTGGACAAGTTCCCTTTCATATAAAATTGCAAATTCCACGCCCAGACGGTTATGACCGAGATCCTTTGTTGGGAGCTGCGGATGAACTGGAAGAAGAATTTCGTCTGGTAGACGCTGCTTCCATTGCATTACCGCTGTTTCAATCCAAAGTGGTTGGATTGGTCGGCGATCGGGAACATACCCTTGCTGCGTTAAGAGTCATTTTGGCACAAGTGACGGTTCGTCACTCGCCAGATGAAGTGAAAATTGCTTCCTTCTATGACGAGCGAGAGGAAAGTGAATGGACCTGGATGCGCTGGCTTCCACATGTGTGGGATGATGACCGAATCCAGAGAATGATGTCAGACCGCAGTAGTAGTGCACATCAATTAGCGGATTTTCTGTTTGCCAGACTGAACCGCCGTAAAAATAATCGTAATGAGCGTCAAGGCAAAGGGATGGAAGTCCCTTGTTATGTCGTTGTTTTATCTGACACCCAGCTGATTGAGGAAGAACCGTTACTGCCGTTGTTATTGGAAGACGGCCGAACCATTGATGCGTGTACGATTGTGCTGGCTTCTCGTAAAGAGGCTTTGCCGATGCAGTGTCAGCTGATTGTGGAGGCTTCCAAAGAGCAGGGCGTATATGCCCGTAAATCAGAGTCGGCGGAGGTTGAACAGCAAAGTTTTAAACCGGATCGTTTGTCAAAAGAGGAAGCCGATGCATTAGCGCGGTACATGGCTCCTATTCGCTTGAAGCGTTCCTCTGCTTCTGATATTCCCGCTGTGCTGCCTCTGTTTGATATGATGAGCGTAGCAAGTGTGGAAGAACTGGATGTGGCAGATCGGTGGCGACGTAACCGCCATCCTGATACCTTACCTGTGCCAATGGGCGTGCGAGCAGGCGGCAAGAAGATTATGATTAACCTGCATGATAAGATAGAGCGTCAAGGGCATGGTCCCCATGGCTTGATCGCCGGTACAACGGGTTCAGGAAAGAGTGAGGTTATCCAGTCCATCGTAGCCTCGCTTGCTGCCGAGTTTCATCCGCATGATCTTGCTTTTATGCTGATCGATTACAAGGGTGGAGGCATGTCCAACACGTTCGTTAACTTGCCGCATGTTGTGGGTACGATCACGAACTTGGACAATAATTTGATTGAACGTGCCAAAATATCTCTTAAAGCAGAACTGGTTCGTCGGCAGAAGATATTGAACGATGCAGGCAATTTACAGCATATTGATGAATATTACAGACTACTCCGGCAGCGGCAGGAACAACCGCTGCCTCATCTGGTTATTATTATTGATGAATTTGCACAATTAAAGCGGGATCAGCCAGAGTTTATGGACGAGCTAATCAGTATTGCTGCGATTGGGCGGACACTAGGTGTCCATTTGATTTTGGCGACGCAAAAGCCCGCAGGTGTCGTGGATGACAAGATTTGGAGTAACTCCAGATTCCGCATCTGCTTACGGGTGCAAAGCGAAGGCGATAGCCGTGACATGTTGAAAATACCGAATGCCGCGTGGATTACGAAGCCGGGACGAGGATATTTCCAAGTGGGTAGTGACGAAGTATTTGAAGAGATGCAGTTTGCTTGGAGCGGTGCGCCGTATATAGGCAACAGCGATATTTCTTCTGCACTACCTGTACATGAAGTGAGACTGAACGGAAAACGTGAAGCGCTACTGACGGGCGGCGAACGGGCAAGCTCGGGCTTAAAAGGAGAAGAAGCCCCTAAACAGCTTCAAGTATTTATTGATTATATTGCGAATGAGGCTGCTAAGGCAGGGATCGAACGGCTTCAGGGACCGTGGCTTCCGCCGCTGCCTGAATTGCTGGATTTAACAAATTTGCCGGCATGCACCGAAATAGATAGTACATCATCACCTTTGGAGCTGAAGGCTCTTATTGGTCTAGTGGATGATTTGCCGAATCAGCGACAGGAGCCAATTTATGCATCGCTAGATCATGGTCATTGGGCTGTGTATGGCATGCCCGGCATGGGGAAAACAACCTTTTTGCATACGTTGCTGATGTCCACGGCTCAGCGATTTGCTGCGAATCATTGGAACGGTTATATCATTGACATGGGTCGAACGATGCGCGACTTTGGGGAACTTCCCCAAATCGGGGCTGTTATGATGGCTGAGGAGGATGACCGGATCAAGCGATTGTTCCGTTATCTGTTCAAGATGGTGGCCGTACGCAAGGAAATGCTTTCCGAGGCTGGAGTCAAAACAATAAGCTCTTATCGACGTTCTGCTGTCGAGGATATTCCGCAAATTGTCGTAGTTATTGATGGATATCTTAATTTCCGTAATGCTTATCCAGATGAAAATGAACTGCTGGAATCTCTTTTGCGAGAAGGGGGTAGTCTAGGCATCACGTTTATCATTACAGCGAACCGGATTACCGATGTGTTTGAGAAATTCCGCAGTAACATACCGAATGCTGTTTCTTTTGAAATGTCCGACCCGAGTGACTATTACTATGCGGTAGGGCGACCAGCCAAAACGCCAGGACCGTTAATTCCAGGTCGCGCTCTGGTTAAAGGGCATGTTCCTCCGCTGGAGTTCCAGACGGCACTGCCTTCACCAGGAGAAGATGAGGCGGAGCGATCAGCACGGCTACGCCGCAATATTGCTGGCATTGTGCAGGAATGGAAAGGCAAGCACGCACCAGCTATCCTACCATTACCTGAGCGGATTCCACTATCGGAGCTGCTTCAGCAGTGGGATCGGACGAGTGGACCATCGGGCGCACTACCTTACGAAGTACCTGTAGGCCTACAGAGTGACGATCTTGAGCCTTTTCTCCTGAATCTGAAAGAAGGGCCCAATTTTATTGTGGGTAGTCCAATGGAGGGTGGAAAAACCTCCTTTCTAATGAGCTGGATTATATCGCTGGCTTATTACACATCACCCGATCAATTGGAAGTCTATACGATCGATACACGCTATGGAGGCGGGGGACTATCTAGATTACGACATCTTCCTCATGTTAAGGCTGCTGCTGAAAGTGAGGAAGAAATGGGACCTCTGGTACAGCAAGTGTATGATATTGTTCAACAACGGAACAAGGAGGGGAATGATCCCGAATTGCTCCTGGTCATTGATGATGCGGATATGTTAAGCAAGCAACTGAATGATTTTATGATAAAGGATCAGCTCTCCGCCATTGTACGGTTGGGACGTGATCGCAATGTGCATGTCGTGCTCTCGGGTGTGCCATCTGATTTTCCTACCTTTGGTGTGGACTGGTTTAATGATGTCAAGGCAAGCCAAAGCGGTATGCTATTTGGAACACTAGATTCGAATGATCTATCGTTCTTTCGTATCCCTTATTCGGAGGCGAACGCCGCTACTGGTGGACTAAAAGTCCTGCCACCTGGGCAGGGGTACTACGTACGGCGCAAATTTACCAGGATAAAAGCGGCAATTCCCTTCTCAGAGCAAGTGAGCTGTGAGGATTGGATAACGAAAATTCGTGACCGATGGCATGTTGTAGTTTGAAGGGAGGTGGCTCATAATGTTAACGTTTCAAGCTTCCAAGCAGAAGTTAATAACCCTCAAGGCGAAGGAACTGTTTTTTCTGGCAGGCGTATTGGGTTCTGACCGACTGCTTGGGGTGGAAGATCCGTTTAAGGGCTATCTAGCAGAGGAGTTGGCGGAAGAGTGGGAGCAAGTAAAAGCTACTCTTTTGGAAAAGGGTTATCTAAAGCGGGTAGATAAGGGCAAAGAGCTAGCAATGCCTCCTACTGTTTTTTCAAGAGTCGCTATCGCGGGATTATCCAACAGGGCTTGCCGTATACGCTATGTGCGGGGAGGTAAGCAATTTGAAGGCTATCTCCATTGCACGAACGAGCGTGTAGTGGAACTCGTGAAATCCGCTGATGAACCCGATGAGTATCGATTGTACGATCTGGGTAATGTGGAAAAGGCTTGCGAGACATTGATTGATAAAATGGGTTGGGTAGATCGACTTGTGCCTGAATCCCCCGCACTAATGTTCTCCAAGCAGGCGTTTAATAAAATTTACGAGCAATCGGCAGGGGAAAGTGTGTCTTTGATCAGCAGTAAACTGACCGAGGCTAGCGGAGATGCAGAGGGGTCTGCAAGACTGGCTCAGTCTTTGAGTTCCCGTGTAGCTGAGGGAGAACTGCAATTGCTGGTTTGGAACGGCAGGGAGTGGGAATCACAACGGGCAGCCTTTGTCCTGTGTCCTGCAATGAACTGGATATTTCGGATGAGCTCTAGTGGTAACGGGGACTGGCTGATTGCAGCTATGGCTTCAAGAGATCAGTTTGTGGATTTATTATTAAATTGGTTGAAACAGTCGGCAGTGAATGAAGAAGTGACAGAAGAAGGGTGATGGATATGCGCATTCGAGTTGAACCGGATGTGCTTCGGGGGCTTAGCGGGCAGCTACAGCATGCGGCGGAGCAAATTCAACAGTTAACAGCAGGTTTGGAGCAGGCGTTACAATCGCTGGATTGGGATGTATCTGCACGCGAGGCGATCTTGAATCATTGGATGCAGGCCAAGCGGATGTCAGAACAGATCCATGCTTACCTCCATACATCAGGTACACAACTGAACCGAAAGGCAGAGCAGTTTCAGTCTGTTGACCACAACTATCAAACGATACTGTCATTTGCCAGCCAACCATTGGGACGACCCGTCACGATGCTCGATTGGTCGAATCAGCAATCACCGTCTATTCTGCCTGGGCAAGCTTCGGAAGGAAGCAGCCTGATTTCTAACCCGCAGTCTGTCGTACATGCCATTTCTGGTGTACAGTCTTCGGATGTAGAAACGTTGCATCAGGATATTCTGATGCAGGCGTCTTCTAGCAGTCCGCAGGATTGGTATTTTACTGATCCGTCTACAGTAAGAGATCAGCCTGTCGCTTAGTTGGGATCGCGTTCCGGGACAATCTGGATCGATTGCAAAATTACTTGAGCTCGTTCCACAATTCCCGGCTTTATGGGACTTATTAGGTGTTTTTTTGTTAATATTATACTGTTAGGTGCTGTTTTATAGTTAAAAAGTGGGATTGTTACAATTAGGTCCTTTGCCTTTTGTAGGGAATTAAATAGCCATAGTACAATTTGAACCAGATAAACAAAAACATTATTTATCATCAAGGAGGACTCAAAAAATGGCAGGACGCATTTTAATTACCCCAGAACAGGTTGATCAGGTGGCTAACCAATTTAAACAAAGTGGTGAGCAAAGCCAGCAGATCGTTTCCAGTTTGACACAGTCCATCTCAGGTATGGAAGGTCAATGGGAAGGTATGACTAAACAACGCTTCTTCCAAGAGTTTCAGGAAGCTAGCAAACAAATGCAAGCTTTCGTAACGACTTTGAACAGCATCAGTCAAGAATTGACAGCTATCGCTAACAAATTCCGCACGGTTGACCAAACGAAATAAGTTGTCTTGCCTGATAGGCATTAACTTATCATATACCACTCTATTAAGAAGCAATATGTGAGCCATTCCTCACGGTTTGGCACAGGATGTTCAGGAAAAACCGGGCGATCTTCGGATACCCGGTTTTCTTGCCATCCATAGATGTATATAATAAGGTGAGGAAAACTAGCATACTGAATGATGTAAGGAGAGGGATGTTTCATGTCTTTTCAACCGAATCCGGGAGACGAATTGATCATAAACGGCACAGCTTATGTGGTTGGACGACATCCCGCTGCACCCGGTTTAGCCTATGCTCAAGCAGGGCGTCAGGGAATTGTATACCAGCTAAATGCCAAAAACGGAGCGCCACATGAGGCAAAAGCCCTTAAGGTGTTTTTTCCGAAGTTCCGCATCCCGGCTATGGTTTATCAATCTGAGCATATGGAAGCATACGGGGATATTCCCGGTTTGCAGGTATGCAAGCGTGATGTGCTCACTCCAGAAAGAAACGGAAGTCTGATTGCCGAGCAGCCTGATTTGCTGTATGCGGTACTGATGCCATGGGTTCACGGTATGACATGGTTCGATTGTCTCACAGATCAGCGTCAGCTTGAGGCTTCCGATAGTCTGGCTTTAGCCAGAGCATTGGCAGGGATCAGTTCAGCTATGGAGCAAAAAGGATTGGCGCACTGTGATTTATCGGCGCCGAATGTGATGCTTCCGTTTTTTTCTGAAGTGGAACTGCCTGAAGGCACGTCAGCTGTGGAATTGGTGGACGTGGAACAAATGTATAGTACTAAAATGGATCGTCCAGACGCTCTATTGGCAGGTTCGCCAGGGTATGCCGCCCATCGTACCGTCCACAGCGGGTTGTGGAGTGCGTATGCAGACCGTTTTGCAGGGGCAATCATTATAGGAGAAATGTTAGGCTGGTCTGACCGTGTAGTAGTCGACAAAGCGTGGGGCGAAAGTTATTTTGATCAGCATGAAATGCAGACGCCTTGCGAACGTTATTTTATTTTACGAAAATCGCTGGAATCTCGTTGGGGCAGCAAGGTGGTAGAATTGTTCAGCCGTGCTTGGGATAGTCAGGATTTAAGCAGTTGCCCTACTTTTGGCGAATGGCTGGTTGTACTTAATGCGGTTACTGAGCAGGAAATTTCAGTTGAGGCTATAGAACCGGAACCTGCTGCGACAGAAACAATAGAATCGGCAGCGGTGGGTGGCCTTTCCAGTGAAGCTGCATCCTCTTTGTCAGCGCCTGCACCGCTCAAGACTGAACAGGCTGCACTGCTAAATCAGGCCGCCCTGGAGCAAGGAGAGCGTGGGGTAACGGACAAGCTGTTCCGACAGGCACGTGATTTGGAGCAGCAAAACAAACCTGCTGCAGCGCTGGAAGTATACCGGTCGTTGTATCATTTTGTAGAAGACGGCAGTCCTTTGCATGTGGAGGTGTCAGCTGCGATCACAGGACTAGAGGAGCAGTTGAATCCCATGACGCCAGAGCAACCTGAAAAAACAAAAGCCTGGTATCGCTCCAAAGCGTTTATCGTGACAACTGCGGCCGCAGTCGTTCTATTGGCAGCTGGAATCCCAGCCGTGAATATTCTTGCAGATCAGTCCAATCAGCGGCAAATCGAGGCAGCCAAGCAGGAAGAGGCAGCGAAGGCTGCAAAGGCGGCCGAGGAAAAGCTGGCAGCCGAGCAGAAAGCGGCTCAAAAATTGCTGACGGAGAAACAACGACAGGAAGCGGAACAGCAGACCAAACAACAGGCACTTGCTGCTCAAAAGCAACAGGAAGAGCAGAAGAAACAGCAAGCCCTTATCGCTCAACAGGTTAAATATGAAGCTTATCTCGCTCAAAAGGAACAAAATAAGCAGGCGGCTGCCAAGTTGGCGAAGCAAAAAGCGTATGATCAACAGGCAAAGTATGAAAAATACTTGGCTTTGAAAAAAGAGCAGGAAGCTCGTGCCGCCCAGGAAGAGGCAGCTCGTAAGGCAGCAGCCGAGGCGGAACAAAAGCAAAAAGAGTCCATGCATGCACGAAACAAGGAGAACGTTCTTCAGCTTATTTCCCTGTACAACAAGGCGTATGCCTCTCAGGAAGGTGGCAGCGCTGCGAAGGCAAAGAGCTTTGCGAAGCGTTTTAGATCACTATATGATAGTAATCCTTCTTATTATCGTTCGGTAGGTGAAGTAGGATATCGGGCCTCCTCTATTTATAATTTTTTAGGAGATACGAATTTTAGACTGCCTAAAATTTAATATTTCATATGTTTATATATAGGCGGAATGATAGATACGAAACAGATGGAGATAGAAGGTAACTGAGGGGAGCATGTACAAACCATGAATTATACAATACAGGCTTCACAACGCACTCCCGCCCTGATCATTTACCTGATTGACATCAGCGCGTCGATGAACATGCTGATGGAGGGGCGGCGGCGTATTGACGTTGTATATGAAGCTATATCGTTGGCGATCCGGCAGATGGTTTTTCGATCAACCAAAGGAAATCGGCTGACAGCGCGCTATCGGATTGCGATTTTGGCTTATAGTGACGACGTGTATGACCTGCTGAATGGTGTCAAGGGAATTGATGAAATCGCGGCCATTGGTTCGTTGCCCGATTTGACGCCCAAACGGTTTTCAGATTCAGCAAAGGCCTTCTTGCAAGCTGAGCGTATTTTGCAAGCGGAATTACCAGGGATGCAGGACTGTCCTGCACCTTTGGTCTGTCATATGACAGATGGAGTTTCCACAGGTGATGATCCCGAACCGATTGCGAAGCGTATTATGAGCATGAGCGTACCGGACGGTAATGTACTGGTGGAAAATATATTTTTATCCGACAGGTTGCTGGAAACGCCTATTCAGGACCCCCGTCGCTGGAAAGGTCTGACACATAATACGCCGTTGCAGGATGAACATGCTGTGAAATTGCGTGATATGTCTTCTGTGCTGCCTGAAAGCTATCGGGAAATGCTATTTGAGGCAGATTATCAGTTAGGTGAAGGAGCCATTATGATGCTGCCCGGAACCTGTGCGGAGCTGGTGTCCATTGGGTTTCAAATGTCGGCCGCAACGCCTGTACGGTAAGGAGGTAAAAGCATGAATCCACCGCTGTCCCTGCTCCCCGCGAGCAAAAAAAAGGGAATGAATGCAAGGCTGACTCAGCAATTTGCTTACATAAGCTCTCAGACAGGCGATCAGCCTTTATCATCTCATCACAGTCGTTTTATGTGTCGTTATGGCTATGGAAGGTCTGCCGAATCTGCCAGTATGGGAGAAAGCGGACAGGATTTCGCCGCAGTACGTATTCATAAATCCGTCTGTTGTTTTGTCTTGTGTGATGGTGTCGGGCTCAGTTACCGAGGAGATTTTGCGGCCCGCTATCTGGGTTCTTCTTTACTGGATTGGATGGAACGGGGACAAGATCTGTCTGCTGATCAATTGAGAGTGTACCTTGAACGTTTGGCAGGTACAGCGGCAGAGGAACTGGATCGGCAGCCTTTGGATCACGAATCAGGCCTAATGCGTTCGGTATTGGAAGATAAACGTCGTCAAGGTAGCCAGTCCATGTATATTTGCGGTAAAATCGAACTGCCGAAGCGTGGCAGCCGTGGCCGTCTCCGACTTGCCTGGCAAGGGGATTCACGTTTGCGACTATGGAACGGTGCCGAAGAAATCAGCGAGCTGTTCGATCATACCTTCTCTACAGCGGAGCGTTGGTCCACAAGTCGTGGGCCGATTGGAGGGAAGCCTCATTGGTATGAAAGAAGCATATCCGCAGATATGCCGATGAGATTACAGGTATATACGGACGGTTTATCCGATTTGGACCCCATTCGCGAGCCTGTCCCTGATGAGCAGATACAGGTATTGCTGGATGCATCCCACACCGGGGGACTTGATGATGATGCTGCATTTATTGAGCTGCAGTGGTAAATGAATAAGCAAAAGGACGTTATACAACCATGGATATGGATGTATACGTCCTTTTTTTGATGAATACATAGAACATTACGATTCGTTAAGATATTTATAGAATGTAACGAGGAGGAGAAGGAAAGACGCGCTAATGCGCGTAATATTCGTACTTTTCTTAAATATCGCAAAGGAATAGCAAAAAATGCGCAAAAATGGTGATTATAAAGTATATCCTTTTGGGTAATCTTGTGATTATACAGATTACTGAAAGGGAGCGATACATATGAGCTACACATATGCAGGAGGCGCACGCTTTGAAGGAAAAACGGCTCTGATCACGGGGGCTGGTTCTGGCATTGGCAAGGCAACGGCCATTCAAATGGCTAGAGAAGGAGCGAATGTCGCTCTTTTTGACGTAAGTAATGAGCGTATTTTGGAGACAGAAAGAGAAATTAATGCTATACGTGAAGGGTCAGCGCGGGCATTTGACGTGGACATTGCCGATCCGGTGCGTGTGGAAAAAGCAGTTCTGGAAGCGGTTGAATTATTTGGCGGTCTGCATATCATTTTTGCTAATGCGGGGATTAACGGAGTCGTCGGACCGATCGAGGATCTGAGCATTGAGGATTGGCGGCAAACATTGTCCACGAATCTGGACGGTACCTTCCTGACGGTGAAGTATACAATTCCACATTTGAAAAAGAACGGTGGCGGCAGCATTATTATTACCAGTTCCATTAATGGAAATCAGCGCTTTACCAGCTTTGGGATGTCAGCCTACAGCACATCGAAGGCGGGTCAAACTGGTTTTGCTAAAATGGCTGCACTGGAGCTGGCTAAGTTTCGTATTCGTGTCAATGTCATCTATCCGGGTGCCATTTCGACGAATATTGATGAAACCACGGAGAAGTCGGAAGGGTTAAAGCAAATTACCATCCCCGTCAAGTTTCCTGAAGGAGGGCAACCGTTGGCAGATGGACCGGGTCAACCCGAGCAGGTAGCTGATTTGGTAACATTTTTGGCCTCAGATCATTCGCGTCACATTACTGGCGCACAAATTGTCATTGACGGGGCAGAGTCGTTATTGTTTTAGAAATAGAGCATTGTCTGGGACAGAGAAATGTTTTGTGGTATCCTGAGTGTATGTCTTGGTTACGGTGCAAATGTGAAGCTCACATAAAAACCCTGGATCTTTCGCACCTCGAAATTTGTCGAAATGGTTTTAAATTAGCTTTCTTCGTTAGAAGTCAATAGTCGATTCAAGCTTTTTTGGCATCGTTTTTTTCGGAAATGCATGGAATTGATATCATTAGGGTATTAATTCCTTCATTTTCGCTGTCGTCGCACTCTATATGAGTGCGTGGATTGAAATTGACCCGGCATATCAGGCTGCTTTGCGCGAGGCACGTCGCACTCTATATGAGTGCGTGGATTGCGAATTTGTTGGCTGGTAAAAGGTTTGGTTTAGAACAAGTCGTGGTTCAGTACAGTCAGCATTTTTATTTTATAAACGAAGATTTGCACGAGGAGGATTATATGAATAAAAATGATGATCGTCATGATAACACCCCAGAATAAAGAAGGCAGTCGAAAATATAGACATACTCTTGATAAACTTTCTAATACATAAATAATCAGTCAAGTAAAACGCCGTTCGGAACGGAGAAAGCAATCACTATTTATCAAGTTTGTCCCTAATTGACAATGGAGTAGGTTGGGGTATTTTTATGAACGTAAGGAATTTGAAACTCACAAATCTAATATTTAATAGTAAAGCTGATCCTTTCTAGGATCAGCTTTACTATTGACCCATTCCACTCTACAAGTAAAAGTACTTTTTTACTTGTGAGTCTTTAGCGTTCTGCCCTTAAAGAGAATATACGACAGTTCATGTTTGATAATTTTATTATTCTCTATTGTTTTCACATAATCTATGTCATCTTCGCGAGTTACAATTTCATCCTTATCTATACTGGGCCTTTTACGATTTCTATTTTCCCCGGCCGTGCTATTGTCAGAAAAAATAAAAGTGGTATTTAAATCTTCAATGCCCTCACTAATCTTTTTCCCTGTCATATTCTTAGCTGTAATGGCCAGATGAATTTTTTCTCCCATGGTCAATTTGTACGATAACAACTGGAATGCATTTTCATTATCCACTTGTTCTCTAAAATGATCCAAATCTTCTACATTCTCCATCATAGGTGTCTTCATTAATTCTTTCCCAGAGAGAGAATACAGTTTATTTTGCTGATCCCATTCCTGGTGTATGTCTAAGTACTTAGTAAGAACCCCCAAAGGGACAAACATCGCATTTTTATAAAGCACAGGAACGGTATCCATTATGGACGTGTTCGAGTCGGTAATAATCTCGTTGGAGTTCATTTTAAACTCAACCTTGTGTGTTCCAAACTTAATTGTGGCCGTATTAGAAGTTGGGTTAAACGTAGTCTGTCCTCCCAATAAATCATTAATGGACCTCAAAGGCACCATATAGCGATTATTCTGATCAATATAAGGTGCCTTAGGAGCTGTGAACAAGACATAGTAATTGTTAATCTTCAAAAATGGAGAACTTGGAGCTATACTCTGAGCTGACATTTTTCCTGTATAGGGTTGAGAAAAGCAAAGAAACAATGCGCCTATAAGAATGACTCTGAACAACATCTTTCCCATAAAATATCCTCCTTAAAAGAGAGAGGCTACCACAGCCCCTCACGGAATTTCAATCTAAAAATATATTATCTGTTTCCTCTCCTCCATGCACGTAATCCACTTCAACTTTACTCCGTGGCATAGAATAATAATCATAGGTTTGACTGTTTCGCCAAGGGTTATGATCTTCAGAATCTTTACCAATATAGGATGTAGCTCAACGAACTCTTCTGATGTAAGAACTAACGTTATAGTCTTGTCGATCTTGTAGTCAGAAGGGACATAAAATTTCATTTGTACTTCTTGATCAGGCTCAAAGCGTGGCTTAAAAGTATAAGGCTCTTTTACACCTTCAATGAGCATGAAAGGAGCCCAGTCATTATATTCTGTACTATGCTGTAAACCAACATCAACCGCCAGCCTGGAAGAAATAAGGGACGTTATTGATCTCTATTTCATTGACCCTAGTGGAGTACAACCTAAGCAGAAAGTCATCTCTATCCTGCGGTAGCATCTCGCAGAGGCTGACCAGAAGATCGGTGGGTTACAGCAATTCCGCGCTGATTTACAGGCCAACATCGAACGCTTCGAGCGCTGGTTCGAGGAAAGAGAGTAGCATTAATTTTTTCCTAGTTGCTCAGGGCGCACAGCTGGCGTCCCGGCCGGTTGAGACAGTAATGAGCAGGGGAATTGTTGCAACCATTTTATGAGATGATGCATCTGTCGAAAGCGTCGTCATGAACGAAGGCTTCTTAGAGAAGCTTGGAACAGGTGGTGTTCACATCTCGATGACAAGTGGACTCGCCCGTTCCTATGTCAAGTCTATTGTCGACCTTTTGAGCATTGAGCAGAGACAAGACTAACATCAAAATCCGGTGCGCGTTCATGAGATGATACCCGCTTTTATTAAGCAATTCCAGTCTACAGATGTTAAGAAATTCATAGTACGGGGACAACCTGTTCGAAACCTGAGAAAAGACTAAGCTAACGGAGAACGTTAGTTTAACTTCGAAGAGGCTGCGCCACACGGTAGCCCCAACTTATTTTTTATCCGAAAAAATCATGCTAAACGCCAAGACTCACTGGTCTATTCAGTTAATTCTCCGATGCTCCTGACGGATGTGTCGGAGGATAAGAACATATTACGTATCGGGTTCGCGGATTTCGCGGATTTTTGTTTTTTTCGTGATACATGTTCTTTCCCAAGACATGTATCGGTATCCGAAAAGGACAAGAACTTATAATCTTATCCCATCCCTTTTTGCCTACCGGCGCCTCCTGATAGAAGCAATAGACTTGAACATCCGTTGAGGCTGTTAATTTTGCGGGATGGGAACGACCTCCTTGCGCACCTCGTCCGGCTGCGTCACGGTTAGCTTTCCAGACGAGTCGGTCACGGAACCGCCGACTGTATGCTCGAAGCCGATCCGGGTGACCTTCCCGTCCAGTCCGATCAGGCCGCTTTCCTCCGTGCTGGAATCTCCGGCAATGCCTCTGCTGTAGAATACCAGCGGCTTGTCGATTTTCGGCGTCCGACCCGTACGGTCCTTCAGCTTTTCCTCCAGCAGCAGTTGAAAGCTATCTCCAATGCTTCCGTCAAAATGGGCCTGCCATGTCGCGACAAGGAAATCGTCCTTGTATTCGTAATAGGTCGCCGTCTCGTTGCCCTCGATGGTGAAGAAGCGGAGTGCCTCTCCTTCGGGAAAGAGGAAGGCGGTGCTGTAGTCCTCGGATTCGTGGAGCGTCCGCAGTGGCGTATGCTCGTAATGGGTTCCAGAGAACATCGCTTCCATGGCCAGATTCCTGCTTGCGGCCAGATCGCCGGTATAGAGCGCGTCCCGCTGCTTATCGGAGAGTGGCGACTCGATGGCGACAGTGTTGTTTTTCCATTCCACCTTGTAGCCGTACTGCTCGGAGACGAAGCGCAGAGGCACATAGACGCGATTATGGACGGCCTTCGCTGGCACGTCGAGCGAAATCGGACCCGACGAGGACGAGTTATTCCCAAACGTCTCGGTCGCGGCCGTCTTCTTCCCGACGGTCAGCTTAATCGTCTGCGACCATTTTCGGACGACCACGGTGTCCGTTTTCGCATCCCAATCGACGGCGGCGCCCAGTGCTTCGGAGACAGCTCGGATCGGCACGAGCACCAGTCCCTGATCGTAGATGGGGGGACTGTCGGTCGCGATCGGCTTGCTCCTCACCGTAATGCCAATATCCACGGTGGCGAACGCGGTTGTACCGACGGATAATGCACCGATGACGGCGAATGTGCATAGAAGCTTTTTCATAGTATCCACTCCTGTTCTCATGATGGCAACGTTCTTTCCGAATGCATACCAGCAATCTCTATTTGTATGTTAGACGCGGGTGGACTTGAAAAAGTTTCCATCCATAGATTGGCTGACCACAGACTCATGGATCAGCTGCCTTGTTGCGCTAAACATTCCTGTAGAGCTTAAGATTCTTCTCTATACAAAAAAGACCACTTCAAGGTTGAAGTGGTCTGGTGTTCTGATCCCATTTACTCTGCAAGTGACTCAATCAATTTTGGAAAAGAGCCTCCAGCTCCTTTAGTAATTTTTCAGTTCTAAAATTGGTTGCGGCCATGTCCATTACACTCCAACAGATTTATATACAAAATTATAGCCAACTTAATATTTGGTGCTGATAGTGTGTACATACAATAAAGTTGTGTACTAAATTCCATAATTTTAAATTTATTCATTAGAAAAAATAGTACTCATCCTGCGTTACTCCACAAATGCGCCCGATTGTGGTATAAGGGATGACTCTAGGTATTGCATTTACATCGTTAAGCACAAAAATAAGATTTTAAAAACAGGAGTATTATTGATTGTTTCCAAACTGGATTTTACTTTTCCATTACGAATTGCACTTTCAATTGTCTTACGTAACCCTGATAAAATAAATTAAATATTTTGAAATAACAAAAAGTAAACATCCTATAAATCCTTATAAAAATCTTTAAAAATGCATATTTTACACTAAAAAATTTGCTTAAAATGAAACCGTACTACAAATCTTTGTTATTGACTAACAGGCTACTTCATCGATTTTAAAGCAATTGTTAGCAAAGAAGGAGAAGACATTATGAACAAAATAGTTGGAAAAGTTGCTGTTATTACTGGGGCAGGTGGCGGATTAGGTAAATATATTGCACTTCGTTTTGCAGAAGAAGGTGCTAAATTGGCATTATGTGATATCAATGCAGAAGGGCTTAACGAAACTACTGAATTATGTAAAAGCAAAGGTGCAGATGTATTTGCAAAAGCATTTGATGCTACTGATCTTAAAGAGTCAACAGCATTTATTTCCGATACGGTTGCACAATATCAAACTGTAGATATTTTAGTAAATTTAGCGATGGCGATTGAGCCACCTCATTCGTTCTTAGATCATACGCGGGAGACTCTAGAACGAAGCTACCAGACGGGTCTTGTTACAACATGGGACTTTATGAAACTTTGCTATCCATACCTGAAAGAAAATGGTGGTAAAATCATTAACTTTGGCTCTGGAAGTGGGAATGAAGGACAAGAAGGCTATGCAGCATATGCAGCGATTAAAGAAGCAATTCGTGGTCTTTCGAGAGTAGCTGCGCGTGAATGGGGACCTGACAATATTAATGTAAATGTCGTAAACCCAGGTGCCATTACAGATGCGATTCAAGCATATTTAGACCAAATGCCTGAAGGTCAACGAGATCCACTTTATTTAGGTTTCTCACAAACTGCTATAAGAAGATTTGGCACGCCTTACGAGGATATTGCACCTGTCGTACTGTTTTTAGCGAGTGAAGACTCTAGACACATTACGGGACAAACAATCAATGTAGATGGCGGTGTCATTATTAACGCTTAATACCTTAAATGAAATAGATGGTGCATATTGCGATCTATGCTATTAATAGGTATGGGTTAATGGAGAGATAGACGCATCTAATAAGAAAAAACTGCTAATCTGCAATGGATTAGCAGTTTTTTTCGTGAACAATCAATTAATGATTGAGTGTATTTTTTCGGTACTGATTTGGTGTTACACCCGTAAATTTTTTAAATAGGCTTGAAAAGTGGCTTTGGTTATTGAAATGAAGCAACATACAAATGTCGGCTACAGAATAGTCCGTTTGGATCAATAATTTTTGTGCTTCTTTTATTTTTTCTTCTTGGATATATTTTCCGATAGGTTTGTTTGTTTCTTTTTTAAAGAGCTGCGATAAATAAACTGGATTTAAATGGACGAGGTCTGCTAAATCCTTTATCGAAATTTGTTCAAATATATGATTGAATATATAGTTTTTACAAGTATTCACAGCCTTAGAATGTGCACTTTCCCTATTTTCATTCATACGGTCAACTAATGAAAATAATAAGTTATCACCAATTAATAAAACTTTTTGTAGGTCAAACGTTTCTTCAACTTTTTGAATGCTAATATCGCTCATTGTATAGGCAATTTCAGGATAAAGACCGCCTTCAATAGCTGCCCTCGTCGCAAGTGCAATATAAATGATGATTTGATTTTTAATGTTACGAAGGTGGCTTTTTTTCGAAAGTTGACTCAATCCCTCCATTTCAATTGATTCTAAATGCTGTAACAGCTTTTCCTTCTTGCCTTCTTTCACATATTGCCATATTTTCTGCTCAGTTTTATGGTCTAAATGAAAAGACGTTTCCAGACGAAGATGCCGTATTGCTTGTTCAATATGAGTGGGTTCAATTTCGTTAAAATTCATTAATTGAGATCTCACTATTTCTTCATCCATAGGCTCTTGGTAGATTAAAAAATACGTGAGTGAACAAAGCGATACAATTTGTTTTTGGTTTAACAGCTCTAATTGACTGTAATAATGGCATAACTCTTGCTGATAACTAGAGGATATTTGATGATCATGCATAATACCATTTACGGTGTTCTCGGTAACCTCAAAGGAAGTGAAAGGTCCGATTATTATCGTTTCTGTGGAAGATGAATGAAATACAATGAGCGTTTCTAGATAGTTTGTTATTCTAATCAAAGGAACGTTTTGTTGATCGCCAGGTTGAATGAGCCTGTTTATAAATGTTTCTATTGAATCAAAAAGAGGATGTCTTAGCTGTTTTCCACTTCTAGTAATACGATGACTTTTATTCTTGAAAATAAAAAGAGAAATATTGTATGTGTCATAGATCAATTGAGAGATATATTCTAAGTTTTGTTTCACCATTATTGCCACTCCTAAATTGATTAAGTAACCTGTCAGTCAATAACTAAGATTTATAGTATAACCTCATTATTGCTATAGACCATGAGTTTCTATGATTGACGTTGAAGTACCCATAACATCGATCACTTTTTCTTTTGGAGATCCTAGAGTAAAAAAAAATGGTGTTTTCTTCTGTAACCCTCTACGGACAATAAAGTAGAGTTCTTGGTCTCACAAAATCATCATTTTCATTCGAGCATATACAATAATATTGAGTTTTGAATTAATTATCAATTACCCTTATTGCTCTAAAAGAGTTCTTATGATGTAACCTACCGTCGGGTCTCTTTAATTTTGAGAACACAACTTTATTGTATTTTTTTCAGTTAGAACTCAACTTTATTGTTCAGAACTCATCTTTATTGGGTTTGATCAGATAGCTCCTGCAAAGGCCTAATTCCTTGAGCTCACCGTGCAGTCTGACGGAAGAACAACATGTCTTCCACGCTTTCATGCCGCTGCTCGCCTTCTTACAATCCATAGGCTCCCAACCGAAAACATAAAAAACCGAACCTTTTTTCCATCGAGCGACAATATAGGGTGTAAGCTGCTTACTCAGGAGGGCCCTCTGAATGCAAAGTGAATCTATGTACCACGTGCTCACAAAAATGATCGAAGGAGATCAGCAGGCGTTTCATACGTTGTATGATGCCACCTACAAGGATGTCTACCGGACCGTCTCTTTTCTGGTGGACCATCCGCAGGATCGCGAAGATATTATGAATGAGATCTACATGCAAATGTGGACCTCGCTTCCCAACTACGATCCGAATCGTCCTTTCCACTTCTGGCTGCACGGCTTGGTCATCCGACAAGTGCAAAGATTCCGGGTGAAAAGCTGGAGGAGATTCCGAATTTTCGAACGCATCCGTGTCTTTTCTCGGGAAGAGTATCATTGGGATCAGCCCACGTTGAGGATGGATGGGACAGACCCCGAGATATCGAGGGCCATGCACAAGCTGACCGATAAACAGCGAACGGTGATCATCCTCCGCTTTTATCACGATTATACGCTGGAGGAGATTGCGACATTACTCGATATTCCGCTGGGTACAGTCAAGTCCAGATATCATGCCGGCCTGCAGTCGCTTCGAAAACAATTGGGAAATCTCCCGTTGGAAAGGATGGAAAAGAACAATGCCTATTGAAAGTCAAATCAGCGAGTACCTGCACCAAGAGGCAGAGACCATGGAATGTCCCCCGGCTGTTTCCAAACGAATCGAACAATCCTATTCTCAATACGTACAACGGCAAAGGAGCAAAAAAACGATGAAAAAACGATTGATCGGCGGCATTGTTGCTGCAGTAATTATGATTCCAACCGCGGCATTCGCGGCCCCTCCCCTGATTGAAATGATTACGAGGACACCGATGACAGCCCAACAAGTCAAGATGGATGCGGTTGGCCAAGCAGCGCTTGAAAAGTTGTATCGCTCTTATCCGGAAACCAAGTCGTTTGAAATTATCGACGCCAGCCAGATTGGAGGAGACCCCACGAATACAAGTCAGGGGAAAGCCATTCAAACAAGCATCGTGCTGCAGGAAAAGGGAGCTCACGGCAAAAAGGTCCGACTTGATTTGAACGGTATCACGGGTGAAATCGAACAAGTGAACCAAGAGAATTGGGAGCCTCAGGAGAAGCCGGTCATCTCCTTAACCGATCAAGAAATCAAATCGAAAGTAGATGACCTCATTAACAAACTGTACGGCAGCTCCAGTAAGTACGAATGTAACATGGAGCCGATGCAGAACCCGGACCAAAAAACATTTATATTGAACTACACCGAAAAGGGATCAACAACGCCGTTTTATCAGGCATTCGTTCAAGGGAATACGATCAGCGTTTCTCTGATCGGAGGCGGCCCTGCTCCATCCGTGGAAGGCTTTTTCATGACTAAAGGCAAGCCTGACTATACTGCGGATGCCTTTTTAAACGATGAAGAGCTCTTTTCTTTACTTCACATGAGTCCAGCAGACTTGAAACAAGAATTGGCAAAGGGGGCATCTGTCGTCGAGATCGCAGCATCTAAAAAGATTTCCAAACAACAAGTCATGGACATAATCGCAAGTACGCAGGCAAAAAAACAAATCCAAGCCGATCCGCATGGTGGAGCTACTGATGACGATCGTACGCTGGAAATATTGAAACGGATTCTGGAACCCAAAGTATTGAAAGTGATTGAACACAAAACGGAAACGCCTTGGTAGGAATAAAATACAGGCGCCAGAAATGGCGCCTGTATTTTATTTTTTAGATATTCTTACATTGCATTCGAAATGCAATAATGGCTTCTTTACAGTCAAAAAATAGGGCATGGGTTGGTTGTTTATGGTCATCATTGATACAGAAGGGAAAGTTCATTTTGAGTCAATTTGAAGACGAAGAAATGCCGGCAGAATAGGCAAAAATCCGACTGCCGAGTGATTGGGACAACGTGCTGAAGCTTTTGGAGAAGTAAACGTCCATGAGCCGCCGAAGGATAAGCCCGAATAAGGCCGTTTTTCGGAAATGGACATAGAAAAGCGGGGATCAGCCAGTTGGCCAAATCTTTGCTTTTTTGCATTGTTCCACGGAAGGCTATTCGACACTGAAGGCTGTGGTACGAAGATCAAAAAGCCCATGTAAATTCCTCCCTGAAAAAAATATACGAGATTATAATTGTTGAAAAATCAAGTTGTCATGGGGAAGGTGAATCTTCCTAAATTACGCATTTAACAAAAAAAAGTGCTATATACTCAATTCCGGAATATTCGCTATTGATTAATTGAATACGTTGGAAAAACTATCAAGTTACCTGTATAATTAACATGAATATTCCAAAAACCATAAAAAATTAGTTGTAAATTACAAAAAAAGATTAGTAACTATTTGCATACAAAGATTATACATCAATAGAATAAAAATTAAAGGATGGAGGGAATTACAAATGTAGAAAACATGGTTTACTATGCTTGCTACACTTGGTTGCTGCTTTAGGTGCTTCTGTATCCGCCGCTTCGGTTCCTGCCGCTAGCAAATAACTAAAGATCAGGCGACTCCTTCTCTCGAAGTTCTGCCAGTAGGAACTGGAAGTAACGAAAAAGCGGTAGATAAAATTGGTATTGTAGATAATATGAATAAACCAGTTATAGAAACAACGAGTGATGCTAAAGTCGAAATATTAGATCCAGCAACAGATAAGACGTCTGCTCTTGATCCTAAGAAAATAAGCACTTCAAGCAGCTTAGGGTTATTCAGCATTACGTACCCAACCTCGTTCTGGAACATTAACAGCCAAGGTACTTATATTGCTGAATTTTCAGGTGTAAGAGACACTATTTATACTCACTACTATTTCCCTACAAACAGCTCAGGAGAAATAAAAATTAGAGGAGCTGTGAATGGAGGATTACCCACATTCGGGAAGCTATACCATTACTGCATATGAATTAGGCAGTAATAACGCTGTGTCCAGTTCCACTTTTAAAACAGGTGAGCGCATTTTTGTACGCATTTACAATTTAAATAAAAATAAAAATTATTTCTTTGGTGTTCATATAACAGTGCTAATACCATAAGCGGGGCCTTATCCATCGACCACAGCTAATTGTATAAACGATAAAACACGGGTCCAACAAAAAGGAACCTGTGTTTTTCTTTATGTTACGCAGGCAATGTGTAAGGTTGGATAATAGAAAACTTCGGAAAATGGTGCTGTACATTTTCCAAATCTTTTCTACATAAATGAATTATTATGGAGGTGCTAAATGGCTTTTCTAGAAGATAGTTCTAAAAAAGAAGAAATTCAAGAACGCTATGAGCAATTATGGAGTGAACTTTTAGTTAGAGATGAGGAAGAAGCAGAACATGTTATAAAGAAATTAGAATATGAGTTGTTGCCTACCCGTCAGAGAATCCTAAGACGATGCGGGGAAATCCTGTCTCCATTAAAAAAACGTTTTATCTGGATTATCCTTTTTAGTGTGATTGGGTTCTTCCTTTTAGCTTACGTATTATTTATATATGTATCTTTGTGGGTTGAAGATTATTAAGGACGTTTCTGTGAAACCGGAAGAGTCTTTTTTTATGAGCCTGTTGAAACCCTAAATGCTGGTTTTAACCAGCCGGGATATCTGTAAAAAATAGACTCGCTGATCGGCAAGTAAGGGAGCGAGCAGGACAAGAGTGGGGGAAACAGGCTCATGCTACTGGCTCTAAGGGGGCAAGAGCGGCCACCTAAGAGCCAGTACGCACCGCTGGGCCGCTACTCACGCCGATAACTAGAGCGCCTACGCCGGGAGAAAGCGTCCGGCCAAGGCGCTCTACTTTCCTGGCGCTCGCTTAACGCAACCCACGGAGCGAAGGACCTTGAAAAGGGATTAGGGAGGGCAAAAAACACCATGAACGCTACATTTCGCTCATCATCTCAAAACATATGAATTTTTTGGTATAGATTAGAAACTTTCGAATTATTTCATACGTCTTATGTAAGGGTGCTTATTGAAAAAGGAGGTAATTTATCTTGAAAAAGGTTATTGTGTTTGTGTTTTTCTTCGTACTTATGTTTCAATCCTGGGCGATTGCTGATGCTGCCAATCCGATATCCGTTAACGCGGTGAATGTGAATGGGAAGTTTATAGCAACCGATGTTTCACCTATTATTAAGGACGGGCGTGTTTTGGTCCCTATACGCACGCTTGCTTCACTGGGGGTAACCTATCAATGGGATAGTAAAAGTCAATCTGCCCTCATCACAAAAGGCACAGATCAAATTAAGTTGACGGCCAGCAAAAAAGAAGCATTTAAAAATAACAAAACGGTTCAGGTAGATGTTCCTGTCCAAGTAACTCAGGGAAGGATATTGGTTCCTATTCGTTTTGTGTCGGAGAATTTTGGCTATAAGGCAAGCTATGAGAAGCTTCGGTCTATTCTATTTATTCAAGACGGTAATTATAAGGTAGACCAAGAGAACTTACAGGCAGAAGATTTACAAACCGCTCGTCAGGCTGCTATATCGTTGCCGGTTCAATTTTCTTTCAAATCGCTTTCTTCTTTAGAAAAACCTGGGGCTAATAAAGAATACAATTACATTTTCCCAAGAGGGGATTCTTCCAGATACATGTATGGAAACAATGTTGGTAATACGGTAGTTGAAGTTAAAGATGGAGTGGCCAAGGCAGTCTGGCAGTTTACTGTATCCAGGGGTCTGGAAGATATTGCATCAAGTGCTGGAAAGAGACCTAGCTATAATTACGTTCAATGGGTGACTGATATCTTGATGTTTAATGATGAGCATGGAAATATCAAAGCTGTATACAAAGATGATAAAGGTCAACAAAAAGATCTCACTGCAAAGGCGAAATCCTATACAGATATTATCCAACCTATTCCTAATGAGACGAGAAAACACTAGCTAATACTGAATCGATGTATTGATACTACTAAGCTCAATTTAGTTTGAAATGCTGACAAGAAGACACTATTGAGGTGAATATAATTATGAATACATTTTTCAAAGCGGCTTTTGCATCAACAATATCTTTTAGTATGCTTGCTAGCGGTGTTTCTGGAGCAGCCTCCAAGTCCATTATTGTGCAAGTGAATAACGTACCCATGCCAGGGGATGTAGACCCCTATGTTCAGAATGGTTCCACATTAGTAGCATTGAATATGATAAGATCGATTCCTGGTGTAACGATCAACTGGAACAATACTTCTAAAACGGTAACTGTAGATAATAACGGAACAAAATCAACACTGGTGGCTGGTAAAAAAGAGACAATGGTAGGTGATAAAAAAGTAACGCTGTCTACCTCTTCTGCAATGAAAAATGGTCGTGTTATGGTACCGCTGCGTTTCATTGCAGATGCGTCCGGTTCTCAAGTGTACTGGGATGCCCCAGATCGTACAGTTTACGTAGCTAAGCCGACAGAAGAGATGCTGAAAGAAATCCAATCTAGCGATATTTCTGTAGCTCGTCATGGTGCATACAGTCTTCCACGTATTGCCAAAGTTAATGTACTGTCAGGTAAAGAAGGGGATAGTATGGCTTATATTCGCTACTTCCCAAAAAACCAATCCAGTGAATTTTTTGAACAACACATGGACAGTGTGAATTACTATCGTATCATTGACACGCATGTAGAGCTGCTCTGGTCTGCAAGGCTGAACCTGCAACAGGAAGCTAAAAATGCAAGCCTGCCGTTCCTCACCAACAAAATTGTTGAACAAAGCGGCAAAATGCCAACGATCCAAAAGGGCGTAGTTTATTATAATTATAGCGTTCCGGGTGGCACCACGTTCGGGACTATTGATAAAGCTGGCAAAAAAACTCGTCTGGGGGAAGCGACTGAAGATCAGGCGAAGCAAATGTTTTTCTCTATTCCAGAAGAAGAACAACTATAAAAGGGAACGCAGGGATAACGACACATTGTATTGTAAGGAGGAAACTATGAAATTCGTGCAGATTATGTCTGTAGGTGCGATAGTGATGTTAGTGATTTCAGGGTGTAGTGGTAAGGCAAGCTCAAATCATCAACTACCTCAGACCGAAGTGAATAATACCGGGGTAAACAGCACAAAGGAAGGTGTAAAAAAAGTAGACGAAAAAGCAACTGTAGAAACATCTAGAGCAACTGTTAAAAAGGTGAATACCTTAGATTATTCTCAGTATGATAATAACCAAGACAAATCTAAGGTTGTAGTTTCGGGAAAACAGATTGTATGGAAAAATAAAGACGTTACTTTTACCGCAAAATTAACTAACGCTAAGGGGGAAGAAGCCGCCGAAGCCAATGAAGTTGTGGATTCTATGAAAATAAAAAGTAAGCGCGGAGAGCAACTCGTTAAGCTCAACCCACGACCTTTGAGAGTTAACTCACTTTCATTATCTAAAAGCAACCAGGTAGCTCTTCATGTAAGCGATCACGAGGGAAGTAGACTTATTTTAATTAATTTATCCGATGGGACTCAAACTATTGTAAACATGTTTGAGATGAATAGTGACGGAGCCGGGAGCGAAAAGATTGATGCCTATAACTGGTCGCCTGATGGAAAAAAGATTGCGTTTGGAATCGGTGATCTAGGTTCAAGTTATATCGGACTATACAATGTTGAGCGTAAGAGCTATATGCATGTGTCCGATAAGGACTTTACATTGATTTCATCTATAGTTTGGCATAAAGATGGGAAAAGTTTTGACTTTGTGAGTAAAGGTGACGATTCTCCACAAGCAGTACTCTATACTTACTCAGAAACAAAAAAATCAATTTTAAAGAAGGGTTCTTTAACTAAGAATGATGAGCAGAAGATATCTCAATTAACACCGAAATCTTGATTGACATATACAGAGAGAGCATTTTTGAAACCGTATCATCTATATAGTCATAATTTTAAACTCCACTTTTTTCAACTTTAATGCACTCTATCAACATTATAGATTTATTTTTGAATATTTAATGATTGCTTGTGGTCAACAAAGGGCTGAAAAAAGCATATGTGATGGAAATTAGCCGCGCTGATCATGGGACGAAAGTATGTGTGGTTCGCAATGACGCGCAAATACTCGATATCAGCAATGCAATCTGTCTAGAATGAAGAGGCACAAAGTTAGAGAATGCGGTCGGAAGGATATTCACAGCTAGGAGAAACAATTACGGAATTTGTGTTGATAATTGATACCAAACTTTTACAATAATTGAAGTATAAAATTAACCGGGGAGTTGCTTATGAGCATTTTCATGAGTAAGTTTCTAAGGCGTTATGCAGCGATTTTATTGAGCTACGCAATAGGTATAGGCTTATTTTACGCTTTGGGGTATAAGATGAGCGCTATGGGAATCTATGCAATTTTGACAGGAATTGTGACTGGAGAAATAATCAACTTTGCATTATCAAAGCGAGAGAAATGACCTATGTATCCCTTGATTGCATCAACATCAGGGGATTTTTCATGTAATTAAAAGGTCCAACAGAGTTTCTGCATGGGATCTCTATATCATTTACTGGTGAGAATGCACATAGGGAAATGCTATAGTCATGTCAACATTGTGAAACCTTTTACTTGGAACCATCCAATCATTTCAGGATGTCGTTCGTCCAATATGTCTCAATATGTGTAAGTTATGCTGAATTTTCGTTATGAACATTAGTTGCATAATATATTGACAGATGGTTAATTATGGAGAAGAATAGAGGGTGATTTTTAAAATAATGGAATTTTTATGTGAAGGGTGGTTATGACTTGAAGCATACACCTACGATTTCAGCGGAGTTTGAGTATTATCTAAAACAAATGATATGACGTTGAGTCAATTTGCCGAATATTCAGGGGTACATCAAAGAACGCTTAGTAATTGGATTACTCAGCATCGTCCTGTTTCCGTACAGCAGCTGGACCGAATTACTGTGGCTATGGATTTGCCAGAAGGCTATTTTTATGACCTATACATAGAAAATTACATCATTGATCTTTCCCCGAATTTTAGGCGAATCGAGCCATTATTGTATCGTTGTGCAGAACTGGACAAGCTGGATGCAATCCGTCGAATGGTAGGGCATATCATGGATAATCCGCTGTATGCGTCCAGGCTATTTGATGTTGCAGAAGCATTATTTGAACAGGGACGACATGCTGCTGCGCTGCCTCTCTATGAGAATGTCGCAGAAGTGGAGAAATATCAGCATTCTGAACGCTTGGCCACCTGCCAATATCGTATATTCACGATTCAAGTTGGAGCTGATCAAAGCCGAAATCTCAAGGCAGCCATACTATTTGAACCTTATGTCGAGCGTCTGGATGAAATAGTTCAGCTTGATGCATTAAAGGATTTGGCGAATGTGTATAGGTCTTTACGTAAATGGGACAAGCTTGATGCAACAGCTTGTAAAATGAGGGATAAAGCGAAAATTCAATATACTATGAAGCATAAGCAGGAAAAGCGAAAGGATTATGGCAAGAAAACAAGGAGTCCATTATTCGGTTACATCGCTTATGCTGACCTGTTGTGTGCATGTGTCTGTGAAGCTCAAGGCGATTATAAACAAGCTCTGCAATATACATACGCCTACGCTAATTTAGATTGGGTCATAGAGACAGACGAGGATACTCAGCACTGGGTCAATTTGTACAAACATTGGTCCGAAGGTAATACTTACGTTAATAAACTCTTATCTGGAGATACAGGTGTGCTTGCGGATTATGTTGAATACATTGCATCAACAAATAAAACAAATAAAGAAATGGTCACCAAACTGCTAAATGTTTTGATGGCTGCTAACCGATATCAGATTGATGTAGATAAAATACTTCGGCGTTTTGAAACTGAAGTTAGTTCTCTCACTCAGCCGGAAACGTTGTTTGATGATATGTATACTAATCAAGTAATACCAGAGCAATGTGCACGTTTTGGATATGAATTGGCTTATTATTATTTACATCAAGGTATATATAGTGATGGTTTTAAATATTTGATGTATGCAATGGTAAGTTATCATACACTAAATAATGAGACTTATTTTATAAATTGTATGGGGCTGTTTTTACATTTTCGGGATTATGCGGTTCTTGAAACCAAAGCAGATTTTTTAAATCTTATTGAAAAGGTGTGGTTAGAGAATGTTGAAAAAGATGGTACTGCTGATCATCGCGACTAGTTTTTTGTTTATTGCTACTGTGCCAGTTCAATCGCATAGTCACATTCAACTTAATGATCAAATTGGAGGTATGTAACAGAGGAGAAACACAAACAATGCTCTGCTAACTTTACAACTGACGATTATAAGGGTTCCAAAGTTTAACTTTGAACAACTTGAAACCAACTGAAAATAAACATATACCAAAAAAAAGTGCCTCTGGAATTCCAGAAGCGCTTTTTTTTGGTAAGCGTATTTTAAAAAAATCCAAAAATTTACGTTTTGCATTAAGATATGACACAGAAGGGGGAATCATGCTGATGAATCCAGGTGTGACTTTACTTCGTGTCGAACGGGCCAGAAAAAGACTGTACCAAGTCCAGAAGAAATACGGATTTTTAACGCATCCCAAAGTGATTGAACAATCCATGAAACTGGATGAACTATTGAATCAATACCAAATATACAAAATGAAATCCTAACAAATGAGTTCATGCCATATTGCTAAAGGAAGAGCGTGAAATCCAATCTCCAAACCCCAATCAAAATCCTAAATCCTAAACCTTATACTATGAAGAGGTGATAACGTTGTTGAACAAACGAAATCCTGTAACCCCTTTTGGCTGGAAAATCAAAGAAAAGCTAGTCGAGAGGCAAATGGATCAGAGAACATTTTGTGATACCTACCATATTCCTGCTAGCCGCTTGTCTAATCTCATTCATGGAACACGTAAGGCCAAAAAATATAGAGTACAAGTATCTCAATTGCTGGGGATCGAAGAATAACTCCCTTTCTCTTTTATGGATACAAGACATCCTAATGATATGTAAGCTACAGTGGCAAAGAACTCCGGGTTTATTTAATATAGATTATACATAGGATGCTTAATACAAGGAGTGGAAAGGGTCGATGGGAATGTTCTCCAGAATGGCAGAGCAGAAGATTGCGGAGGCGATGGCCAAAGGGGAATTTGATCATTTACCGGGAGAGGGCAAGCCACTGGTGATCGAGGATTTGTCACATGTTCCAGAGGAGCTGCGGATGTCGTACAAGCTGTTGAAGAATGCAGGCATTTTACCGGAAGAGCTTCACCTGCAAAAGGAATGTGTCCAGCTACGTGATTTGCTTCACGCTTGTCATGAGGCGGGAGAGCAAGAGCGGATCAGTCGCAGGCTGACTGAAAAATCACTTCGTCTCCGTATGCTGCTGGAGGAAAGAGGGCTGAATACGTCGTCTGTATTTTATGAATATGAGTCCGCTATGCGTAAGCGACTGGAGGAATAGAAACAAGAGGAGCGAAGGGCGGAAGGCCCTTGCCCGTACACTTTAATTTCTACGCTTTACCTCATTACTGTTGCAGTGCAGATAATCTCGTGAGGCATTGCTTCGTCAGGATGACGGATTCTTTGGGCAGTTTGTCTAAATGAAAGTCATCGATTAAATCTACTGCCTTCACAGGCTCGGGTGAATCCAGCAGCCCTGAAAAATAGGCGAGCCAGCCAATGACTGCTTCCGGTGAGACCCCTTGTCGACGCATGGCTCGGAGTGCTACGCCACCATGTCGTTTGGCCAGCCTTCGTCCATCAGGGCCTAGGACAAGGGGAACGTGTGCGAAACGTGGCGGCTGCAAGCCCAAAGCTTGGTACAGCAATAGCTGACGGGGCGTTGAATCGAGAAGATCATACCCGCGGAGTACGTCGGTCATATGCATATCCGCATCATCGACAACGACAGCCAGCTGATAGGAAAACATGCCGTCCGCTCGTTTGACGATAAAATCGCCGCCTTCTGCCGCACCGAAGGTCACATGACCTGCTACCTGATCATGAAACGAAATAACGGCATCTGGACTTTGCGGTACTTTAAAGCGAAGTGAAGGGAGTTTATGCTGTGCTTTGGCTACGGCATCTTGAGAGCTAAGATTACGACATGCCCCTGAATATGCGGGTCCTTCACCAGACAGTCCATGTGGAGCATGAGAGGCAGCCAGAATGTCAGCCCGACTGCAAAAACAAGGATATAGCAAATCATGCCCCTGTAGCTTCTCCAATGCAGATTGGAAGCGATCCAGCCGCTGGCTTTGAGTGTAGGGACCGTAGGCACCGCCTACGTCGGGTCCTTCGTCCCAGTTCAGACCGATCCAGCGCAAATCTTCCATTATCCCTTGCGCCAACTGGCTGCGAGCTCGCGTCATATCAATATCTTCCATGCGCAAAATATAGGTTCCGCCCAGGGAACGAACGTGCAGCCAGGATAATAAGGCGGTACGAGCATTTCCTAAGTGTATCCATCCCGATGGTGTTGGGGCAAATCGCCCTCTGATGGGTTGGGCCTGTAATTCCATACGAAAGTGACCTCGATTCTGTGTTCCGTCCTTCAGCAATCCATATCAACTATATTATAAAACGATCTTGCCGTGAGTGCATCCCGATAGGTATAGAAGCTAAAGACGAAGCATACATAGCCGCGATGATCAGACGGGAAATTTAAATATCTGTATAATAGATTTAGAAGAATTATGTATGACAGACCGAGGAGAAGTTCCAGAGGGCAGCTTAACCTTTTCTATTCAATAATTACAGGTAATGAAAAATTCACAATAATAAAAGAACTAAAACTTAGATTCTACGCATCAAGCGTATCATTGGAGAGATTTCATTGACAGATAAACAACTGCCTATTATGCAAGTGATCCCCGAGCTTAAACATACACTGCAATCTCATTCGGCGGCGGTACTGATTGCACAGCCGGGAGCGGGGAAAACGACGGTAACACCGCTGGAGCTACTGCATGAGCCGTGGCTGGTAGGGCAAAAGATAATTATGCTGGAGCCGAGGCGTTTGGCAGCACGTGCAGCAGCAGCACAAATGGCAAAAACGCTGGGAGAGCCCACCGGAAAGACGGTGGGCTACCGGGTTCGCATGGATACAAAAGTAGGGCCAAACACGCGGATTGAGGTGGTTACGGAAGGCGTACTCACCCGGATGTTGCAACATGATCAGGCGTTGGAGGGAGTCGGGCTGATTATGTTTGATGAGTTTCATGAGCGCAGCCTGCATGCAGACTTGGGATTGGCACTTGCCCTGCAAAGCCAGGCGCTGCTGCGACCGGATTTGAAGATATTGATCATGTCTGCCACCTTGGAGGCAGAGCCTGTATGTAGACTATTAGGGGATGCGCCATTACTGAAATGTCCAGGCACCGTATTTCCGGTAGAAACCTTCCATATGTCCAAGCCTTCGTCAACCTCATTAGAGTCCTTTACGGCTGAGACAGTAGAAAAGGCGCTTCATGCTCATGAAGGCGATCTGCTGGTGTTTTTACCAGGGGCCAGAGAAATTCATAGAACGGAACGAGAATTGGCTTCAAAGCATTTACCAGCACACGTCAAAGTAATTCCGCTGTACGGCAGCATGAAGCTGGAGCAGCAGGATGAGGCAATACGACCATCGGCTTCGGGCAGTCGAAAAGTGGTATTGGCCACCTCGATTGCCGAGTCCAGCTTGACCATCGCCGGGATCACGGTGGTGATCGATAGCGGACTGTCGCGGGAATCGTTGTTTTCCGCGCGAACTGGCATGAGCCGTTTGACTACCGTCAAGGTGTCCAAGGCCTCCGCCGACCAGCGGCGCGGACGGGCGGGGCGTCTCCAGCCGGGCGTATGCTACCGGATGTGGAGCGCGCAGGAGCATGCAGCGCTCCCCGAAGCCAGCCGCCCGGAGATCGCGGCGGCGGATCTGGCCCCGCTCGCGCTGGAGCTGGCGGCCTGGGGCGTGCGCGAGCCCGCCGAGCTGGCCTGGCTGGATGCCCCGCCTGAGGCCGCGTACGGCCAGGCCACAGGTCTGCTGCACCAGCTCGGCTGTCTGGATGAAGCAGCCGATGGCACTACAGGCGTCATCACCGCGCATGGGCGCGAGGTGTCCGCCCTGAGCACGCACCCACGCCTCGGGCACATGCTGTTGCGTGCAGCAGCCCTTGGCCTGGCCCTGATTGCCAGCCGTCTGGCTGCGCTGCTGCAAGAGCGGGACCCGTTCCGCGCCCATGGCGGAACGGATTTGCGCCCGCGGCTGGATGCCCTGCGCGAGGCGACCCATGCCCGCAGCACGCACAGCCTGCTGAGGTCGGCAGACGATACGGTGATTCGCCGTATCGTGCAAGAGAGCCGACAGCTGCTAGCCACGCTGCCGACAGCTGACGCATCGCAGGACGAGCCTGACGGCTCCGCGGCCTGCGGGCTGCTGCTGGCCTTTGCGTATCCGGACCGGATTGCGCAGGGTCGGGGGGATGGTCGTTTTTTGCTTAGCGGCGGCCGAGGGGCGCGACTCCGACAAGTGGAGTGGATGTCGCGTTCATCCTATCTCGTCGCCGCCGAAGTGGACGACGAGGGAGCAGATGGTGCCATTCAGTTGGCGGCACCGGTTGAACTGCAAGAGCTGACCCAGCATTGCAGCGATTTGTTGCTGGAACAAGCCAGCGTATACTGGGATAGCTCCGCCTCAGCAGTGAGAGCCCGCAAGGTACTGCAACTGGGCTCACTCGTCTTAAAGGAAACGTCCTATGAGCGACCTCCGACAGAGGAAGTTGCTGCCGCCTTGATGCAGGGTGTCCGTGAACGTGGTCTGAAGCTGTTGTCATGGAATCGGCAAACCCTCCAGTTGCAGGCTCGTTTGATTTTTATGCACTTCTCAGCGCCTGAAGACTGGCCGGACTGCACGGAATTGGCATTGCTGGATTCACTGGAATCGTGGCTGTTGCCTTTTGCTCTAGGAGCCAAAAACGTATCCGATCTGCAACGGCTGGACAGTGCTGCATTGCTGCTTGGCAGGCTGGACTGGGAACAGCGGCAGCAGCTTGATCAGGAAGCGCCGACGCATATCCGTGTACCCAGCGGTTCCCGCATTCCTGTCGATTATTCGAATCCTGAGGCACCAGCGCTGGCCGTACGACTACAAGAGCTGTTCGGTATGAGGGATACACCCCGTATTGGACGCGGACGCGTACCCATTGTATTGCATTTACTGTCACCTGCCCAGCGACCTGTCCAAGTGACGTCCGACTTGTCCAGCTTCTGGAGCGAGGCTTACTTTGAAGTCAAAAAGGACCTGAAAGGCAGATATCCCAAGCATTATTGGCCTGAAGATCCACTAGAAGCTGTGGCGACCAACAGAGCAAAGCGCAAGCAATAATATAAAAGCTGTTTTATGCTAATAGACTTTTTAAATTTTTGTAAAATCGTTTAAACGTCATAATAGCGGGGTAATGAAAAACGAACCACTCAACACCAAAATATTGGGAGGTAACTATCATGGCTAATAACTTAAACGATTATAATGAAAAGAAGATTGTTGGTGTTTTTGATACAGAGCAGGAAGCATCTCGTGCGATAGGACAATTGCAGAGCAAAGGAATCCCAAGCAGTGAAATTTCTGTGATCACCCGTGACCGTGACGAGCTGAGGACGATTAGTGAAGAGACAGGTACCAAAGCACCGGAAGGTGTAGCGACGGGTGCGGCTACCGGCGGCGTTGTAGGCGGTGTCGCTGGGTTGCTGGCGGGCATCGGGGCCTTGGCTATTCCAGGTATCGGACCAATCCTCGCTGCTGGACCTATCGCGGCTACCCTTACCGGAGCAGCTGTCGGAGCGGGAGCAGGTGGCTTGGTCGGTGGACTGGTCGGGCTGGGTATTCCAGAAGATGATGCACGTCAATATGAGACTTACGTCGATCAGGGCAAGATTTTAGTGCTGGTGGATTCCGCTGACCATAACAGGGATGTTTATGATATTTTCCGCACCAACCGTTCGCTGAATGCGGATCGTTACAGAACGTATGATGATACGATGGCAGACACGCCGCGTACAGATGCATACACAGATACGAGAAGGAACCTGTAAAAACCTAACGGCTAGTTGAGAACGTGATTTAACAGGCTTTCCTATCTCCTTTGTATATGAGTTGTTTCTACAGCAGCAGTCTCCCCGAGAGGGAGGACTGCTGCTTTTACATATTTGTGGATCATAGAATAAATCTGAGATAAATGATGCTAAGCTTGCCGTTGGCACGTTTAACCTTCTATATATTTTTACAGAATTGTCGTTATAATAGATTGAGGATTTTGAAAAAATCCTGGATTTATAAATTGCTAGATGTAACAGGAGAGTGGCATGAGTCAAAAAGAGAGAATTTCCGAAGTCGCTTTGCTGAGAGGGCTGGCTTTTGCGGCCGTTGTTCTTCAGCATTCCGTCGCACACTATGCGGTTGCGCAGGGGGCGCGCGTCCAGGACGGGGTATTGATGACACTTTTACTGCTGTGTTCCAAATTTGCAGTTCCTGTGTTTGTATTTATCACTGGAATGGTGCTATTTTACAATTATGATGGAGCCTTAAAGTACGGAACGTTTTTACGTAAAAGATTCCTGGACATCATCGTTCCTTATATCATATGGTCTCTTTTATACGAATTGGGAAATCAGCTTGCTCAAAGTGGAGGATATATTCACCCGCTGGATTTTTTCCAGAAGCTGTTGAACGGGAAAAGTAGCTATCATCTGTGGTACATCGTAATGATTATTCAATGTTATGTGTTATTTCCTGTGTTTCGTTATGCTGTCCGTCGTTTGTCTGCGCTACTGCCATCAACATGGCGACCCGCTGCATTGGCTGTATTCGGCGTGCTATATATTTTGCTCATGTTCGCCGTTGGACCCGTATACCAAGCGATGGATAAGCTCCAGCTTCCGGTCATTACCTCTTGGTTTACCCTGTACGCTGACCGGAATGTGATCTACTTTTTCTTTTATTTTGTGCTGGGAGCGGCAGCCGGGATGAACGTCAAGCGTTGGAATGCATGGGTAACCAAAGCACAAATGATATACTGGCCGTTGTTTATCGTAATTACTGGCTACTTGCTGTATGAGATGATCGGTCAGTTCCAGACACCGCAAGGTACAGTTCTTTCCTTTAACTATTTGTCTCTGCTGCGTCCGGTCATGGCTGTATATTGCGTCGCGTCTATTTTTGTAGCTTATCGGGTAGCGACGTGGATTGCTCATAAGGGGGGACGTGCGGCGAGTATGCTGACGGCCATCGGAACGTTGTCCTATGGAGCGTATCTCATGCATGCCTTTATGCTGCGTGTGACCTATTATTTTGACGAGACGTTGTTTGCAGACTGGAGCCACGTTCTTCGTATGCTGGCTTCATTCGTTCTCTGTATGATCTTTTCCGTTGCCGGAACATGGCTGCTGGCACGTTTGCCTCTGGGCAAATGGATCGTGGGGCTTCGGGTTCGTCCTCGCCCGACTGGGAGTCCGCCAGCCGTACAAAAGCAAGCTTGATTTGATAATCCAATCACATATGTTCACAAGAGTATCCCAAAGCCAAGAAATAAGGCCAAGGGATACTTTTTTAACTGATATTATATTATTTCAACATATGAAAAATTCATAATAGTAAACCATAAACTCATTTCTCAGCACTTCGCACACTACTCTATATCGCCTCATTCTATGTCTCTCGCCATCTTAAAACAGGTCACAAGGGATGGAGAGTTCTCATAAGCTCTCATATCATCAAAGGAAATAGTGTATGGACGCAGAGTGGTTTATAATGGAAGGTAAGGTGCACGAATAAGGTGTGGAGGAGGCTGTAAAATGGCGTTTATGATATCCCAGCGGGCTTTTATCAAAATTTATCTGATCACAATGGTGGAGAGGCATCGCGGTTATGGATATCAGATGCTCGAATCGATGAAGGATGAGTTTAGTGGCTTTGGATATGTTCCGCCTCAGAGCGAGGTTTATCGGGCGCTGCATGAGCTGGTACAGGAAGGCGTTTTTTACCGTACCAAGCGATTGAAAGGAACAGACCCGCGCGTGGATTTTCAGGAGATTGTACTCTATCACTTTACAGATGATGGGGAGGAGAAAGCCCGACTGTACAAGAAGCAGGTCAAAGCTGATTTGGACCGTTGCTTAGGTATGCTGCATAAAGCGGAACAAGACAACTATTCCTAACCACGAAAGGATGAGAATGATGGGTAGAAAGCTGAAATGGGGAATTTTAGGCACTGCGGAGATCGCCCAAATCGCTGTAATTCCTGCGATTCAGCAATCCGAACGCGGAGAAGTGCTTGGGATTGCTAGCCGTAATGCGGATAAAGCCGCTGAGGCCGCCCGGGAGTTCGATATTCCAAAAAGTTATGGAAGCTATGATGAACTGTTGGCTGATCCCGAAATCGGAGCGGTGTACATTCCGTTGCCGAACCATCTGCATGAAGAGTGGACCATTCGGGCGGCGGAGGCTGGGAAGCACGTTTTGTGTGAAAAACCATCTTCTCTTAGCTCGGCCGGTACAAGCCGCATGATTGAAGCATGTCAACGTGCAGGAGTGATCTTTGCAGAGGCTTTTATGTATCGCTATCATCCCAAACATCGAAGAATTAAGGAAATTATCAATAGTGGGGAAATTGGTGACATTCGCGGCATCCATTGCACGTTTACGTTTAACAATACCGATCAGGCAGATAATGTACGCTTTAATAAAAACATGGGCGGCGGCTCGCTATATGATGTGGGCGTCTATCCAATATCAGCCGCTCGTATGTATTTGGATCGGGAGCCAGAGGCAGTGACGGTACATGCCTTATTTTCCCCGGAGCATGACAACGTCGATATGATGGCTTCCGGCTTGCTGGAGTTTCCAGGTGGAGTTAATCTTACTTTCGATTGTGGCATGTGGGCAGCCAATCGTTCCAACATGGAAATTCTCGGTAGCAAGGGTACGATTGCGATGCCCAAAATGTTCGGTTGGGAAAGAACGTCTGTGGTACCGCAAATTTTCGTCCACGTCGGTTCGGTTACGCGTGAGGAACGTCTGAAAGGTTTTAATTCCTTTGAACTGCAAGCGGATGCTTTTGCTAAAGCAGTGCTTGACGGTGTCCCGTTGCCGTATGAGCCGGAAGATGCGGTGAGCAATATGAAGGTGATCGATGCTTGTATTGAGTCAGCTCGCAGTCGGAAACGGATAGAAATTGGATAAGCGGTGTACCGTATTCCTAGAAGACATAAAAAAGCAGCCTTGTCAAAAGGACAAGCTGCTTTTTTAGATGACAAATACATAGGTATTTTCAATGAGTCTTTGGACATTCGAGCATCACATATTTTCATCATAATCTGTGACATCACGCTTGGCGGAAGTTGCAGGCGAATTCGATGTACCGTATTTTTCCACGGCGTCCCATGCGCCTGCATCGTCAAATCGTCCTGCATTCCGTTGGCGAACCTCACCTGCACCCTTGGGCGGCGGAGTCATGACCTGTTCCTCTACCGGACGGTCATTCGATAATTCTCGAGTTGGCGTGTGCTCGACGGTATAGGCTGTATATGGAATGGCTTGTAACCGTTCAAAAGGAATTTCTTCCCCGCTCTCCACACATATTCCGTACGTCCCGTCCTTTATCCGCTGAAGGGCTGCATTGACTTGCTCCAGCTCGTTTTGCAGCGAATCATTAATCGCCAGATCACGGGACCGTTCAAAGGTTTCTGTCCCTATATCAGCGGGGTGATTGTCATAGGACGAGAGCTCACCTGTGGAATCTGTCAGTGTTTCTCCCAATTGAGTGTTTGCCTGACCGTTTTGTTCAAAATGCTTTTCTAAATCCTTTTTCTGCTCCAACAACATATGTTTCAGCTCTGCAAGCTGCGGATCGTTCAAATGATTCATGATCATCTCTCCCCTTCGTGGTCTGTATAAGTGACACGTATGCTCTTTTATACCCGTTCATAGGGCCGGGCAATCAGCAGAGACTTTTATTCCCAGCCTAGAATGTGATATAAAAAGAATAGTGTGTTAAGGAGGGAATAACCGATGGATGAACATATGAAGCGTCGTCTGGATAAGCAAAAGCAGTTGTTTAAACAACTGGGCATTCAGCTGGACGCGCTCTCCATTCATGAGAAACAGTTTAAGAATAAAATGCGGGGCTATGATCCGGACGAGGTAGATGCCTTTCTGGATGAAGTGATCAAGGATTATGAACGCTTTTATGCGAATATAGCCGACCTGATGGACAAGTGGCAGGAGCAGCAGGCAACCATACGTGATTTGAAAAATGCACCCAAGCCAGCGGCCGACCTTAATGGACTTGACCGTCGTCAACTGGAGGATATCGTAAAACAGTTGGAATATAGTGTGCGCCAATTAAAGGTGCGAGTACGTCCTGAAAATGACTATTTTCCGGAGTAAGGTGCAGTTAGCACTGTGTTGGTGCCTCTATTGTGGTATGATGGAAACAAGTATTTTATCAAACATTTAATGAGGCACACACATAAAGGTGGTTAACATGAGTACCCATTTTTCCGTTAGTATCCATTGTCTGCTTCTTCTGGCTGAAGGGGCACCGGAGCGAATGATATCGTCACTTATAGCTTCCAGCATCAATACAAACCCGGTAGTTGTGAGAAGGATTATGAGCCGACTCAAGCAAGCGGGTTTGGTTGATTCATCGCCTGGAGCACGCGGCTTTCGTCTAAGCATGTCCAGTTCAAACATCAATCTGAAAATGATCTATGAAGCGACTAAGGATGAAGGTCCGTTGTTCGCCATCCACACCGATAGCAATCTTAATTGTGAGGTAGGCAGGAACATAGACGCATTGTTGGATGGTTTATATACCGTGGCAGAGCAGAAAATACAGACGTTTTTCGAGACCGTTACGCTGCGAGATTTGGAGCAGGCACTTCAGCAGCGCGTGGGGCAACAAAGTTCATCTGTGTAAAGACGCTGGTAAGGAGCAATTAATATGAAAATCATCGTACTTTCAGACACTCATATGCCGCACAGAGGCAAAACACTGCCTAGTCGACTGGTACAGGAGTTAAAAGGCAGTGACCTCATTCTCCATGCCGGAGACTGGACGGATTGGTTCGTATATGAACGTCTAGCTGAGTTTGCGCCTGTGCAAGGCATTGCCGGAAACAATGATGGAATGGACATCGTGGAGCGTTTAGGCTATCAGCGAATCGTTGAAGCCCAAGGCAAGCGGATCGGTATGGTTCACGGTCACGGCTGGCGAGGAACGACAGAAAATATCGCATTGAATACGTTTAAGGGAGAAACGCTGGATTGTCTGATTTATGGACATTCGCATATTCCGGTGGTCAAAACGATTGACGGTCAGCTTGTCCTTAATCCGGGGTCTCCGACGGACAAACGTGGCGAAGACGAATATTCATTTATCGTGCTGACGATTGAAGCTGATCAGATGGAAGCACAGCTTGTTCTTTATCCAGATAAACATTGATTTAAAACCAACAACTGTTGATTAAAGGGGAAGCTATGGCTATTTTTGAATTAGAACCAATGAAGCATCATGTGTTGATCTGCAATGGAGGCACATGTATGCGACATGAGGGTGAAGAAGTTACACAGGCAATTCGGGATGAAATTCGTAAACAAAATGCAGAAGCATATATTCACACGACCAGAACTCGCTGTAATGGGCGTTGTCATGATGCTGCGGTTGTGATCGTATATCCTCAAGGGGACTGGTATGGTCAAATGACCCCCGACTCGGGGACTCAACTGGTGCAGAAGCTCGTAACGGGAGAGAAGCTGGAACCTCATCTTTTTCATGAGTGTACAGGTCAATCCAGTTCGGAATAATTCAATCAACCATCTATAAGTACATGAGTAGAGAAAATCTTTGCAGAGATTTTCTCTTTTTTGCGTTTAATCCCCGATGTGAAAGGTAAAAGTATACTGTGGACACCAATCCGATAGGGAGGGAAGTAAAATGGCCCCATTTGAAGATAACCTGTACGATCAGAATCAGCAGAAAGGACAGACGGGGAAAGGAACAACGGAGTCTAAACATCAGAAACAGTCGATCAATCGAGATCATGCAGAGCAGTATCCGACAGAGCAGGAAAGCTTGTTCGACCGTTTTGAGATCGAGCAGACGGTAGACGCCATTCCTGTAGAGGATTTGAAGATGGAAAGACAGGAGGAGAGAAACAAGGATGCAACCAAGCACACCTCTTCCAGTGAGAAAAAATATAATAGTGGCGTATAATTATCAACTAACTGGTAATATTTAAAAAGAAAACTCTTGACTTTAAGATATATGTAATATATATTAAGTTACGAAAAGTAATTAATTTTTCTCAGGAGGTAACAAAATGGCTAAAGACTTCTTCACAGCTCTGAAAGACAGACGCTCCTATTATGGTATTAGCAAAGAACAGGTCATTTCTGACCAACGAATTCAAGAGATTGTAGAGGAAGCTGTAAAGTACACACCTACCTCGTTCAACTCCCAAACTTCACGCGCCGTAGTGTTGCTTGGAGAACATCATGACAAACTGTGGAATATTACAGAAGATATTTTGCGGGAAGTGGTAGGCAATGAAGAACAATTCAAATCTACTGCTGAGAAAATGAACGGTTTCCGCAGCGGTTACGGAACGGTCTTGTTCTTTGAAGACAATAACGTGATAGCTGGTCTGCAACAACAATTCGAAGCCTATGCGGACAATTTTCCAATCTGGGCTAACCAATCTAATGGTATGTTGCAATTGGTTGTATGGACAGCTCTGGAACAAGAAGGATTGGGCGCATCCCTTCAGCATTACAACCCTTTGATTGATGAAAAAGTGAAAAACGAATGGAACATTCCTGAGCACTGGAAACTGATTGCTGAAATGCCATTTGGTAAACCGACATTCCAACCAGGTGAAAAAGAATTCCAGCCTATTGAAGAACGTGTAAAAACATTTAAATAATTTTCACGATAAAATGACGTTTCAAGTTCAGCCTGATTAGAGCACTGTGGGTATCTACAGTGCTCTTTGCCATTCCATTTTTAAGATATGTAAGCTTTGATATATACAGACACAGCGGTTAATTCATCCGTTAGTGGGTGATATTATGTTTAAAATTGGATGAGAAGTTTACATAGATGTGATTGCGGTTTTATGCAGCTGTCTAGGATAACGCGCATTCAAAGGAGGAAAAGTGATGAACTATGATTGCATTATTGTTGGCGGGGGAATTGCCGGTTTGCAAGCAGCCATTCAATTGGGAAGATACAGCAGTCATCGGGTGCTGGTAATAGATTCCGGCTATGGTCGGTCTACGCTGTGTCATCAATATCATAATATTTTGGGATTTCCTGAGGGAATTTCTGGTGAAGAGCTGCGACGGCGTGGACGTAGCGAGGCTACGAAACTAGGAACTGAGTTTGTTGAAGAAAAGGCGGTCAAAGCCGTCAAAAGGGATGAGCTTTTTGACATTCAAGTGGAGGAAGGCTCCATGTATTCGTCAAAGACGCTGCTGTTGGCGACAGGGCTAACGGATCGTTTTCCAAAACTGGATGGGTTACAAGCTTGCTTGGGCAACAGTGTATATGTGTGCCCGGATTGTGACGGTTATGAGGTTCAGGATCGCAGTACGGTCGTCATGGGGGCTGGCAAAAGCAGGAGCTTCCATGGCTCTGATTTTATCAGAGCGCACCGATCAACTTGTATATGTCAATCATGAGCGTTCAGAGGTGCCGGACGAGCTGAGCGAAAAGCTGTGGGAAAAAGGGATTGGCTATAAGGAAGCCGCTATTTCTGAGATTATAACCGGAGAACCGGGCTGTTTTGAAGGAGTGCGACTGGCTGATGGACAAGTAGTTCGAGCAGAGCGGGGCTTTTTAGCTTTTGGCAGCAATCATGTTCATTCAGAGCTGGCAGAGCAACTGGGTGTACATCTGCTGCATAATAAGCACATTGAAACTCATCCTCGCAGCAAAATGACAAATGTGGAAAATGTGTGGGTAGCCGGGGACTTAGGAGTTCATGCCGAGCAAGCGACTGTGGCGATGGGAGAAGGAGCTATGTCAGCGATTTGGATACACAAGGTATTAACGGGTATGAAAACAAAAGTACCGCAGCTCTGAGAGCTGCGGTTTAGAACGATGGGCGTGTACTCGTTGGAAGATGAAGTTCAAAGCGTTTTAATTGATCGCTCATGCCGTACTTACGTAAAATTTCTGTCTGTTTGTTGCCGATAAGATCAAAATGCGGATAGGCCTGACGTTGATGAATATATTGGGGGTCCAATCCGTTATGGTTGCACCATAAGCGCAGCTTGTCCAAATTAGAACATCCCACCTTGGTGACGGTTGTAATGCCTGGAAAGCGATCATCCAGCCAGTAATGTGTCAGAAAAGCAATTTCACCACGACTGACCTCTCTTTTCCAGGCCATAAGCTCCTGCCGGGTAATGCCAAATGCCATCGTTCTCTTCCCTCCTTGGCTCAGACTGAAATCATGAGCTGCTGCGTGGTTGTTCCATTATTTTCGTACTGTAGTCTGTATTATGATCCACATGGGGTAACACAATAACAGGAGACCATGTGTGACGATCTCCTGTTAGAAGTTAAAGCCATCTCTCGGCCCAGCTCTCCACACCATTCAATGCATCACCTAGCTCTTTACCCTTGCGTGTCAGCGAATACTCGGTACGCACAGGCCGCTCTGTGATGACATTGCGAAGGATCAGGCCGGAAAGCTCTAGTTCCTTGATGCGTTCGTTCAGCATGCGTTTGCTAAGATCGGGTATGGAGACGTGAATTTCACTAAATCGTTTGGGATGTTCCATCAAAGTATGAATGATGAGAGCGGTCCATTTTTTGCTGATGATCTGAAAGGACTGTTCCACCTTACCGCACAAAAGCTTAGGCTGCCTGTCGTCGCTCATCTGAATCCCCTCAATTTCATTGTTGTTTTAAACAGTATACTAAAAGTAACTCTGTATACCAATAGTAACTATAACGCTTTGTGTCAACTGTGACATATTTAACATTTTTTTCTCTTTCCTTTCGTCAATCATACCACAGAAAACGTTATCATTACAGGATATATCGAATGTTCACGATTTCGCTAAAATTTGATTGACTTGCCCCTTATTTTGGGTGTATTATGGGTTACGTTAATTCCTCAGGTAACTTTTAATAACCTCATCTTTATAATGGGAAGAAGGAATATTTCATGGATTCAATGACATTTGTCTTATTTGGAGCGACAGGGGATTTGGCTAAACGCAAAATTTACCCTGCCTTGTATAATTTGTTTGTAGAAGGTAAAATTCCGGCTTCCTTTTCTGTAATTGGGATGGGGCGTCGTGAAGTGGCAGACGAGCAATTTCAAAGTAATGTAGAGCAATCCATTAAGGATTTTTCCAGACACGTGAATGAAGACCGTGCACAGATGGATCAGTTCTTAAGTGCTTTCCGTTACAGCGCATTGAACGTCAACCACCCGGAAGATTATAAAAAGCTGCTACAGCTTGCTGAGCAACGTGAAAATGACTTGGGAATTCCGGGGAACCGCATGTTTTACTTATCGGTGGCACCGGAATTTTTTGATGTGATTGCCCTCAATATTCGAGAGAGTGGTTTAGCTGAAACAAAGGGTTGGAAACGGCTCATTATCGAAAAACCATTTGGTCACGATCTGGAATCCGCACGTGAGTTGAATGATCGTCTGAGCAGAACCTTTGCTGAGGATGAGATTTATCGTATTGACCATTACTTAGGCAAGCCCATGGTTCAAAACCTTGAAGCCTTAAAATTCGCTAATCCGTTGCTTCAAGGAATATGGAACAATCAGTACATCGCCAATGTGCAAATTACCGCTTCTGAGACTGTAGGAGTAGAGGAGCGAGCAGGATACTATGATCACTCCGGCGCTATTCGTGATATGGTACAAAATCACATGCTGCAGGTATTGATGATGGCGGCTATGAACAAGCCGGGACATGTCACGGCTGACCAGGTGCGTGACGAAAAAAGCAAGGTTATGGACGCGCTTCGTGCACTTGATCCTTCTGATATTGCTTCCAGCGTGGTTAGAGGCCAATATACCAACGGTGAGATCAACGGAAAAGCAGTTCCTTCCTATAAAGAAGAGCCGGATATCGGACCTGATTCGCAAAATGATACTTTCATTTCAGCTCGCCTATGGATTGACAACGAACAATGGTCGGGTGTGCCGTTCTATATTCGTACCGGCAAACGCATGAAAGAAAAATCTACTCGTATCGTCGTGGAATTCAAAAAGGACAGCACAGATCCTTATGCCGCTCAAGGGCAACCGACTGACCCGAACCTGCTGATCATCCATGTTAACCCGGATGAAAAGGTAACGCTGCGTCTGAACAGTAGAGACCCGCTGAACAATGGTCAACTGGAGACGGTTCTGATGAATTATCATTCCGAGGCCAAGGATGTACCAGAAGCCTATGAGCGCCTCATCTTTGATGCGCTACGCGGCGATTCCACCTTTTTTGCTCATTGGAACGAAGTTGAGCTTTCGTGGGTGTGGGTTCAACCTGTACTGGAAGCTTTTGCTCGTGGTGAGGTTCCACTTCACACGTATGCAGCAGGCTCTTACGGTCCAGAAGCTTCAGATCAATTGTTAGAGGAGCAAGGCTTTACATGGTGGTTGGATGAAAAGTCCGAAAGCTCTGAGAAAGCAGTCGTTCGTTCTTAACACTTTAAGAAAGTATATACAAAATATGTTTCTATGGCAGGAGGCCTTTACTATGCAAGTAGGATTAATTGGTTTGGGAAAAATGGGCTTGAATCTCGGAAAAAATTTGATCGATCATAAGCATGAACTTGTCGCTTACGACGTCAATGCAGCCGCAATCCAAGAAATGAAGGATTATGGAGCTAAAGGTGCTTCTACATTGGAAGAGCTTGTACAGGCAACTCAATCCCCTAGAGTATTGTGGATTATGGTTCCTCACCAAATTGTTGACTCTGTGCTGGATCAGCTTCAACCGATGTTGTCCAAAGGGGACATCATTATTGAAGGTGGTAATTCCCATTACAAAGAGTCAATTGCTCGTCATGCCCGTCTAAAAGAATATGGTATCAGCTTCATGGATGCCGGAACCTCAGGCGGGATGGAAGGCGCACGCAATGGCGCTTGTTACATGATCGGTGGCGATCCGGAAGCTTGGGCGGTTGTTGAGCCTGTTTTCCGCGACACAGCAGTGGAAAATGGATATCTGTATGCAGGTAAATCCGGAAGCGGACATTTTCTGAAAATGGTTCATAACGGTGTGGAATACGGCATGATGGCTTCCATCGGTGAAGGATTTGAAGTGCTAGAAAAAAGCAGCTTTGACTTTGATTATGAACAAGTAGCGCGTGTGTGGAACAACGGTTCTGTTATTCGCTCTTGGCTGATGGGCTTGACTGAACGTGCATTTTCCAAAGATGCAAACCTGGACGAAATTCGTGGGGTTATGCACTCTTCTGGTGAAGGAAAATGGACGGTTGAAGAAGCGTTGGACATTCAAGCTGCAACTCCAGTCATTGCTTTGTCCCTGCTGATGCGCTATCGTTCTCTTGATGCGGACACGTTCAACGGGAAAGTGGTTGCTGCGCTGCGCAATGAATTTGGCGGTCACGCGGTAGAAAAGAAGTAATAACAATATAAGCTAGTATCTATCCCCGTAGTAGCTTCACAACTGCGGGGATATTGCTATGTGTTTTGGCGTTTATTGGATTTTAGCAAAACCTGTATATGCATATTTTTCCTTGTATATCCGCACAATAGGTGAAAAAGGCGGAAGGATGAATAGCAAATGTGCAAAAGGTTTTCGTTATCGGCTGATTTGGATGAGGTAAGGGATCACTTTGGTATACAACGGGTGCTGTATTATTACAAAACACGCTATAACATGAGTCCCACTCAGCATGTACCAATTGTGCTGCATCAGGATGGAGAACGGGTACTTGATGAATTTCGCTGGGGATTTATTCCCTACTGGGGCAAGGATTGTGTCAATGCAGATTTGAATACGGTTCGGGTAAATCCGAGTTATCGCAAGATGGCCGAAACCCGGCGCTGTATCATTCCATGCAATGGATTTTATTACTGGAGAAAATTGGGTAAACGCATGTGTGCTGTACGGGTGGTACTGCCGGAACAGAAGATGTTTGCGGTCGCGGGGCTATATGAAGTATGGCAGGATAGTCGTAAGGAGCCTTTACGCACCTGTACGATGATGACCGTTCAGGCCAATACGGATATACGTGAATTCGATACCCGTATGCCAGCTATTTTGGAAGCTGATCATATAGATTCATGGCTAGATCCGTCTGTCCAGAACATAGATGAGCTGTTGCCTCTACTGCGCACGTATGAGCAAGGCGACATGAGCATCTATCCAGTGACCCCACTGGTGGCCAATGATGAACATGATAACCGTGAATGTATTCAGGAAATGGATTTGCAGTGGTCCTGGATTAAACCTTAAACGTATGAAGATTTTCATCCATTATTGATCATAAGCTTCCCGCCACCTGCATAGGTATGTATTGGGGAACAAGCGTCATGATCCGGGGAGAGGGGAAACGGCCGAAGGAGTATCTCATATGGGATGGAGGCGATTGGAATGAGTAACGATACACTCATCCAGCTGCTGGTGCTCATGGTGACGATCATCGGTCTGGTCCAAAACCGGTAAGTGGCAGGTTCCAGAAGGCGGGAGAATTGCCGTAGGCAATCTTCCGTTTTTTTCTGTGTTAAAAAGCTCGCAGATTAAGGAAGCTTACGGTACAATAGATGCTAGGCTACAGGTGACAAGACACCTGAATATACGTCTACATACGATATATTTTTAAGGGAGAGCAAATCATGAGTGAATTAACTTCATTACCACCAGCCAAAAAAAGAAAATTGCTGTTTAGCGCAGGGCTTAGCTGGTTGTTTGATGCTATGGATGTGGGGCTGCTTTCATTTATAGTCGCAGCGTTGGCAAAGGAGTGGCATCTGGGATCTGAGCAAATTGGACTGCTGACTGCAATGAATTCGATAGGAATGGTGTTCGGAGCCGCTATGGCGGGGATTTTGGCTGATCGTTACGGCAGACGCGCCATTTTAGTGTGGACATTGTTGATCTTTTCTATTGCCAGCGGCTTATCAGCTTTGGCGACAGGCCTCGGAATGCTGCTGGTGCTGCGTTTTATTGCTGGTGCAGGCTTGGGCGGGGAATTGCCGGTTGCTTCGACGCTGGTGTCAGAATCAGTGCCTGTGAAAGAACGAGGGAGAGCGGTTGTGCTGCTGGAAAGCTTCTGGGCGGCAGGCTGGATCCTTTCGGCTCTTATTGCTTATTTTGTTATTCCAAAGTATGGTTGGCAAATGGCATTTATTCTCGGCGCAGTACCTGCGCTGTACGCTCTTTATCTGCGTAGAGCTATTGATGATTCACCGCGTTACAAGCTGCAAAGCGTTAAACTTCCGCTGCGTGCACGATTGGCTTCGATTTGGTCGGGACCTAATCGCAAGTCTACGCTGATGCTGTGGATTTTATGGTTCACAGTTGTATTTTCATACTACGGCATGTTCCTGTGGCTGCCTAGCATTATGTTTATGAAAGGCTTCGAACTGGTTAAAAGCTTTGAGTATGTGCTGATCATGACGCTTGCCCAACTCCCAGGTTACTTTACCGCCGCCTATCTAATTGAAAAGCTGGGCCGCAAATTCGTACTGATCATCTACTTGCTGCTCACAGCCGTGTCTGCCATTTGGTTTGGCACCTCGGAAACGGCGGGAATGCTGCTAGCTGCTGGTATCTGCTTGTCCTTTTTTAATCTCGGTGCATGGGGAGCCATGTACGCCTATACACCAGAATTGTACCCGACATCCGTCCGTTCAACCGGTGTGGGTATGGCGGCTGCGTTTGGTCGTATTGGAGGCGTTATCGGGCCTTTTGCAGTCGGTATACTCGTAGGACAGGGCGTAGCGTTACCATCTATCTTTGTGATTTTCTTCGTAGCTATCTTGATCGGAGCAGCGGCTGTATGGTTGCTGGGTACGGAAACCAAAAATCAAGAGATTGACTAACCTTTACATTCACCTGTGTGAAGATTCATAATATAAGAGAGAGGAGTGACCTGAAATGGAGCATACCTTTCTGCTCAAGGCAGACTGGAACGGGGGGCGCAACAGTGACGGTCGTATTGAGGCTGGACAGTTGCGGACTGCAATTTCGATCCCGGCCGAGATGGGAGGCCCTGGTGTGGGCACCAATCCAGATGAAATGCTGCTCGGTGCCGCCGCTACCTGCTATTTGATTACTTTGGCGGCGATGATGGAGCGCGCGAGTCTCCCGGTGGCGTCACTGGCGCTGAAATCCGAAGGGATTGTCGATGTAACGAACAATATTTTTACATATCGCCGAATTGTGCATCGTCCGCAGGTTCAATTGGCCGCCGATGCGACAGAATCGCAGATCGAACAAGCATTGCGACTGGCAGAGCAGGCAGAAACCTCATGCATGATCTCGCGTGCTGTAGCGGGAAATGTGACGTTGTCCACAGAGCCCGTGGTGGAGCGCGCCTCTTAAAGCGATATCTGTAACAGGAGCAATCATTCTAATTGCCCATCATTTTTTTAATCCAAGGAGGACACAACCATGACAGCGCAACAAAAATTGCTCGTATTCGCAGGCTCTTACGCCGAATTGGAAGGTAACGGAGTTTATTCGTATACTTTTAATGAACAGACAGGAGCACTTACACTACAGGATGAGTTCTCCGGCTTGAAAAATCCTACATTCCTGAATGTGGACGTCAAAAATCGGAAGCTGTATTCCATTGGGGAGACGACTTCTGCTGCAGGAGCAAAAGTAGGCGAAGCTTCTGCTTTCGAAATTGATCCAGTTAAAGGAACATTTACATTGCTGAATCGTGCGGAAAACGTGGGTGCAACAACTTGCCACATTCAGCGTGATCCATCTGATCGTTACCTTATTGTAGTCAGCTACCACGGAGGTATGGTGGGACTGGTGTCTCTGACTGAGGACGGACGTATTGGTGAGTTGCTGGATGTTAAACAGCACGAGGGCAAAGGAGCGCACCCTGAACGTCAGGATCGTCCACATCCACATTCCAGTTTCTTTAGTCCAGATGGTCGCTTCCTGTTCGTACAAGATCTCGGTCTGGATCTGATCCGTGTTTATACCATTGATGACAGCAAAGGACAACTGGTGCTTCATGGTGAAACGAAAACCCATGCAGGTGCAGGTCCACGTCATTTGACGTTCCACCCAAATGGTAAATTTGCTTTTGTCATTAACGAAGTGGATTCTTCCATTACTTCTTTTGCATATGATGCAGAGGCTGGTAAGCTCACTGAGCTTGAGAGCGTACCGACATTGCCGTCTGACTTTACAGGTGAAAACACAACTGCTGAAGTTGCAATTTCGGAGGATGGAGCTTATCTGTACGGTTCCAACCGTGGGCATGACAGCATTGTGGTATACGCTGTAGACGGAGCAACTGGCAAGCTGAGCTTGGTGGAGCATGTATCTGCCGAAGGAGAGCATCCACGCCATTTTGCATTGACTCCAAATGGTAACCATATGCTCGTGGCCAACCGCGACACCAATAACATCGTTACGTTCAAAGTGGACAAGGCAAGTGGACGCTTGACCTACACCGGGCAACAAGTAACCGTGTCCAAGCCAGTATGCGTACAGCCTTTTTACTTTTCTGTATAAAAATTAGGAAATGCCCCCAGATTTCTTGTTTGTAATGTTCAAGGGTAGAAATCCAGGGGCAAAGGCGAACGCTCCGCTGCTTTAATGCTTTGACAGCCATTGAATATGTATATGTTGATGGTACTAATAGATTAACCAAGCATAGTAAAATTGTTAGTGAAAACGGCTCGTAGGATAACCTACAGCCGTTTTTATTTTAGGGCTTAGTCATTTCTAAAGAAGTCACTAACTACGAAAATAAACTAAAATTTTAAGGTTACAAATAAGATACGAATAATATCGGTAGGAAAAGGGTACATATGTTATAAGCGGGACAAGAAGCCCTCAAGCACTCCGATAATGTAAATCTAGGACAAGCATTGCGAGTTCCATATAAGAGGTAGAGGCTTTAAATAAAAGTATTATATTTGACCTACCATCTGTTCGCGTAGTGGGCCACACAAATCGACAGCGTTGGATTGCATGTATTTCTACAGGAGGAGGAATTCTCATGAAAATTATCATTACACAAAAGGAAGCCGTCGACAAAGGAATATGGACAGAGATCATGGGGATGTTTGCTGTAACCAAAGAGGACGAAGTATGGCAAAATGAGGAGTTTATTCTCACCGAAGAACAGGCACGTCAGGTCGGGTTATTAAGATAGCAAAGATAAATAGGACATGTTATCAAGTTTTAAGACCAAGTCTTAAAAAATCGTAACTTCTTTTTTATGTATCTGATACACTTTTTAACCGTGCAACGTTTATGATAAGTACACAAGGGTAATGAAGCTTACAGACACCGTGTACATACCCAAACGGCAAGGAGAGATCAGACATGATGAAACTAGCTTCGAAATGGACCGTATTGGCTTTAATGATGATGCTGATTACGACGGCAGGAGCAACAGCGCAAGGCTACACGCCTGTCGCAGCTGCTGAAAATCAGGAGACCGTATATATAAACCAAATGGAGATTCGTGACGGACAAATTTATTTGTCGGCAGACCCGATTGAATGGTATGAAGGCGCGGCGGCAGACAAAGCATTTGTGGAGCATGAAGGAAATACAGGATTGGATGGAGCGCCGGATGGCTACTACATCGTAAACAATTCCGTGCAAAATGACGTGTATCAGGTTGCACCAGATGCTTCGGTAGAGGTGCAGATTTATGATCACACGGGTAACATAGAAGATACAGACGTACAATGGAACGAATCGATTCCGCTGACACAGTTTGAGAAGGATTTTGCAAAAAAGGACGTTCTGGACCTCAGTCAATTTCCATACCATGTTACGCTTCGTGACGGTAAAGTTGTAAAAATCGTGCAGCAATTCATTCCTTAAAATAGAAGTAATCGTAATCTCATATCACAAACACGTGCTTCACTTGATTACAGATCAGGGGAGCACGTGTTTTTATATTTTATAACAAAAAAGAGGATATCCAGCCCATATAGGGCGCGGATATCCTCTTCCCTTCATAATATATGATTAGAACGATTTTGCTGTGTCTACTGCACGTTGTACAGCAGAAGCAACGATTTCTTGTGCTTGATCTGGAGCTTGGTTATGTCCTTCCAGTACAACCTTCACGATGTCTTTCACGCCGAAGAAGGTTAAAATGTTACTCATGAAGTTCAAGGACATTTCAGCTGCAGCAGCTGGTCCTTCGGAATAAACGCCGCCTCTTGCATTCAACAGGGCTACTTTAGTTTCAGTTACAAGACCCACAGGACCCTCAGCAGTGTATTTGAATGTTTTACCAGCTTGGTTCAGGTAGTCAATGTACGTATGCAGTACAGCTGGAATCGTCATGTTCCAGAGCGGGAAAGCAAATACGACTTTGTCTGCTGCCAGGAATTGATCCAGGTAGCCATTAGCGATGTTTGCCAGGCGAGCTTCTTCTGCGTTCAGCTCCATGCCTCTAGCGGATTTGAACGTGCCGTTGATCATGTTAGCGTTCAAATAAGGAAGCTCGACGGAGAACAGGTCCAGCTCAGTGATTTCATCAGATGGGTGGGAAGATTTGTAGCTTTCCACGAATGCGTTATACAATTTAACTGTTGCAGATTCTTCAGCTGTACGATCATTAGCTTTGACAAATAATACTTTAGACATAATTTATTTCCCCCTAAGTAAGTTGAATAAGTAAGTTAAGTTAGTAAGTTACCATGTAATATTACAATATAAAGATAATATCTGTCAACGCTTTTATATTAAATTTACTTTGAAAAGCTACTTTATTTTTTACACTGTAAAATTCAAGTGTTTCTTTTGCAAAATATCAGTTTTGCGGTAAAATTTAAATGTAAAGTCTAATGAAGAGAATAGTTTAAGTAGGCGAAGAAGGAAATGAACATGGTGCCAGCAAGATTTGGCACCATAGTTGAATGAAAAAAGGTGAGTAGCTTGAAGATAGGTTTTTTTGATTCAGGATTGGGTGGAATTACAGTATTGTCCGAGGCACTAAGACGTTTGCCAAACGAAAATTTTGTATACATGGCGGATACCCTTCATGTGCCTTACGGGACGAAAACTCCCCAAGAGGTGCTTGGTTATGTCAAGGCTTCAGTGCAAACGATTCTAAAAGAAGATGTTAAGGCACTGGTGATTGCCTGCAATACGGCTACAAGTATCGCGGTTGCGGAGCTAAGGAAGGAATATCCTATTCCGATTATTGGTATGGAGCCAGCTGTGAAGCCAGCGGTCGAGATGAACCGGGCTAATGGTAAAAGAGTTCTGGTGTTAGCCACACCATTGACGTTGAAACAATCTTGTTATGCAGCACTCGTATCCAGAGTTGACGATCATGGGAGCGTGGACTCACTACCTCTGCCGGAGCTAGTACATTATTGCGAACAGTTGAATTTTGACCGGGCAGAAATGTCCGCATATTTTAACCGTGAGTTGTCTTCGTTCAATCTCGACATATATGGTACGGTGGTATTGGGATGTACTCATTATCCTTTTTATAAGGAAATTCTAAGGGAACTACTGCCTTCTCATATTCAGTTAATTGACGGGAGCCAGGGAACAGTTAGACGGTTGAAACAGGTGTTGTCTGAGCGTAATTTGCTGGAACCTTCGCCAAAATCCAGTCCATCGCAGGCGGGACACATTACATTTCTATGTTCTAGTCAGGATGAGGCCTATGTGCGTAAGATGGAGCGGGCGCTTGAAATCTATACGGAGCATGAAAAGATTTATTTTTAAAAGAAGAGCGGCTGGCGAACGTGTGGGATTATCTTAATGAAATTATCCAAAAAATCGCCAGCCGCATTGTGGATCAGACTCACGGAGGGAGGCGTGAAATGGACGTTCAACTAATCCTGAATGAGCTTTATGCAGCAGGCGTGCTTGAAGGCCATATGCAAAATCTCAAACCGCTGACCGGCGGTACTTCGAGCGAAGTGGTTGTTGTCATGGATGGTACCAGGCCTCGATATGTGATTAAGCAAAATGATCATGTGATTGTAAAAGCCGAGGCGGAGTTTTTACATACCTATGTACAGATTGAGAAACTATCGCGTTTGGTTTATGTAGATCCGTTGCACCGTTATTTGGTATACACGTTCAGGTCAGGGCTCACACAGTATCATGGACGAAACAAAAGCAATTTGTTGCTTCATCTGGCGACGGAGGTGATCTCGCACTATAAGCCTTTTGGTGAGGAACGTCATTATGGTTATCCGGACCACCCGTTTGTGGAATGGAAAGATTTTCTGCTGCACAGAACGAAGGAATCTGGAAAGATCATACAAGACATTTTACCCCGTGAGGATCATCGTTTCGTTCATACCCTTGTGGCTGGATCGCCGCAACGGAATATTAAATATTTGCTTCATGGCGACTGTGGAGTACATAATTTTGTGTTTAACGAAAATGGCACATTGACGGGTATTATTGATCCTGATCCCGTGGTGGGAGAACCCCTATATGATCTGATATACGCCTTTTGTTCTTCACCGGATAGGCTGACCATCGATACCATTTTGCCTTCCTTAGAGAAGCTTGAGCCGGAGATGACAGGGGAATACGAGCTAAACAGGGAAGTGTTACTGGGACTATACTTTCGTATAGCTACCTGCATTCGTCATCATCCGGAAGATCTCGATCAATATACAGAAGCGTGGGCCTATTGGCTGAACAGGATTCGCTGTAAGGAAGAGGGATAAAAGCATACAAGGAAGGATCATATTTTCTTTTCGGTACATCAAAAAACTTGATTTTTAACCCAATGCAGATAGATGCAAGCACAGAAATAATACTCCACTCCAGGTAATCAGGTGTGTTCCCATCTGTGATAGAAACCATCCGCCTAAGGTGGTGCCAATCGTGACACCTAAATTTGCAAAGGAGACAAACAAGCTATTAGCAAATTCAGGTGCTTCTGAGGCCTCCGAAGTTAACCAAGTTTGACTTACAATCAGGCCGCCGGTAAAAAAAGCCCCCCATATAATTATTATTATAATCATGGGAATGTAGTAAGCTCTTTTGGGAAAAACTTTGCAAGAGAACGTTTCCATTATTCAGCGTCGGAGCTGACAAAATCCATCCTAGCCGGTGAAGCACTTCCAGCAACCGCGTAGGAACATGCAAAGATTAGGATACCCCATGTTTTACACTGCTGTCCCGAATTTCTAACTGATGCGATATGGACCAGTGGACAGCCGCCAATTCCTCTCCTTTAATAAGCTTAATGAGATTGCGGGCGGCGACCATGCCCAGTTCGGATGCTGAATATCGGACAGTTGACAATTTAGGCCGGATTATTGTAGCCATATCAATGTCGTCAAATCCCAAGAAAGAGACCTGTTCAGGTATTTTCACCCCATTCTCGGTCAGAAAGTTCATAGCGCCTATGGCAATTCGGTCCGTCGCGCAGAACACCGCACTGGGCAATGGGCCTGAATGATAAAGTTTTCTCATAGAGGTTACGCCGTCTTCAACTGAAAAGCCGCTTTCCAACACACGTTCAGGACGTACTGGCAGGTGAGCGGCCTTCAATGCCTGTTCATAGCCCAAAAAACGCTGACTGCCCACTGAAATATCTCCCGCAGCTCCCCGCAGCATCGCGATATCCTGATGTCCCTGCTGAATTAGATAAGTTACCGCTTCAAAAGCAGCCGTTATGTTGTCAACATGTACGGAAGGAATGGATTTGTCTCGAAAATCCCGTCCGACAAGGATGCAGGGAATTCCCGCCGCTTCAATGAGCGCGTATAGCGCATCCCGGATTCCGTCTACCGATATGATAATTCCGCTCGCCTGCATTTCACGGAACATATTGTAATAGTGTATTTCAGAGTCCGCGTCCCCCCCTGACAAGGCGATTATGACATCGAAGCCGTATAGATGCGCTACTTGATTGATGCCTTCAACCATGTTATCAAAGACATTGTTTTTAATCTCGGGCAGAAGTACTCCAATCAGAGATGTATTATTCTTTACCAGTGTCCGCGCTATGGCATTTGGACGGAATTGAGTGGCTTCAAGGACATCTAGAACTCGTTTGCGTATTTCACTGTTCACCGTCTGGCTGTTATTGATCACTCTGGAAACCGTTGAAATGGAGACGTTGGCCATTCGAGCCACATCTTTTATAGTCATTTTCATTGTACACACCGACTTTCAAGCAAGTATTTATTTAGAAAAAGGTTCTCAAAGTCAATTGAATTTATTATATCAGTTTATTGAGTTTAACAAAGATTCCAGAGCAAAGAAAGCGCTTGACCTTGGTTTATAGGGGGAGTATAATCAACTCCGGAAAACGTTTTCTAGTATTTTCTGGAGATAAATGATTGTTTTTACCAAATAACTAGCTGAATTCAAGGTATTTCGGCTTGTTTTTTTGATTATCAAGAAAACGTTTTCCTTATGGCTTGGGATTGTAGAGAATAACAAGGGAAAAGGAGCATGAGCATGAGAAGTTCGAGCGATATTGTTGTAATGGGAAATGAGGCTTCAAAGCAAACCGATTCAAATATTACGCTGAAAGAAAAGATGGGTTATGGATTCGGTGATTTTGCCAGCCAGTTGCTGTTTGCCGCCGCAATGACTTTTCTGTCCTACTTTTACACAGATGTAATCGGGATCAGCGCCGGGGTCATTGGTACTTTAATGCTAGTTGCGCGTGTACTGGATGCGTTTATTGATGTCGCGATTGGGGCTTTGATCGATAAAACGAAGAGCAGACACGGGAAAGCCCGTCCTTGGTTACTGTGGATGTCCGGGCCATTTGCGTTGTCTGGAATTCTCTTGTTCACGGTTCCAAGTGGAAATATGACGATCACTATTCTATACATTTACGTTACCTATCTGCTGATGAACATTATCTATTCCAGCATTAATGTCCCTTATGGTGTGCTTAATTCCATGATAACGCAGGATTCTTACCAGCGCTCTCTTCTTAATATTTTTCGTATGTCTCTGGCGAATATTGGTGCCTTGTTAATTAATTATTTCACCCTTCCGTTAGTGAAGTCGTTCGGCGGCGGTCAAAAGGGGTGGATTTTCACCTTTATTCTGTTTGGTTTGCTCGGAACCTTCTTATTTCTCGTTACCTTCTTCAGTACCAAAGAAAGGGTTACTCCATCTGTTGTACAGAAGCCAATTCCGTTTGGACGTGCTTTTGGAGCGCTGATGCGTAATAAGTATTGGAAATTGATTCTTGGGTTTGCTGTGGTCTATTTCATAAATAACTCACTGGGCACAGGTATGAATATTTACTACGCACGTTATGTGTTAAAAGACGCCAATCTGATTGGGGTGCTCGGCATATCCTTACTCCTTCCTTCCCTGCTTGGTTATCTGTTATTGCCACCCGTCGTCAAGCGGATCGGGAAACGAAATTCATCCATTATCGGAAGTATCCTCCTGATTGTGGGATCGCTTGTTATTGCCGTCAGTCCCGCAAGTCTTATGGCGGTCTGCCTGGGACTCGTTATTAAAGCGCTTGGACATGCCGCTATTCTCGGAACCTTCTTTGCCATGTTGTCAGATACCATTGAGTATGGCGAATGGAAGACAGGGATGCGCACCGAAGGACTGGTGTACAGTGCGGGTAGTTTCGGCACAAAAGCGGGAGGCGGTTTCGGAGCGGCACTCATCGGTTGGGGACTGGCATTGGGAGGATATGCTGGTGGACAAGCTACAATCAGTGCCACAGCGCTAGCGTCTATTCATTTCATGTTTATCTACGTTCCAATTATCTTGGCTGCCCTGCAAATTGTATTGCTGGCATTTTACAACCTAGATAAATTATTTCCCGGTATTGTCAAAGAGCTTGAATTCTTAAAAAACGCTAAATAAGGAGAGGAAAGCAAATGGAGAAGAAATGGTGGAAAGAAGCCGTATTCAAACCATTATCCACTAAAATTTTTCCTGAATTCTTTGCTTCCTTTTCAGTTTCTATTCTTTGAATCTCATATTTATCAGAACTACAAGGTAGGTCAACTAAGTTTATGAAGCTCATTGTCTGAGAAGCCCATACTTTAGGCTTAGGAAACGTTAGCTGAATTAAAGAGCGGTAGTCTAGAATTTAACTATGAAAACCAAGATGTTTTTTTCTTGACCAGTTTTAAAAAAAGGACTATAACATCAATCTTGATGATGTTATAGTCTTTTTTTGATAAGAAATTATTATTTTAACGAGGTCTACCTGAACGAAAACCACAAGAAGGACGTTCTGCAATGGACAATCGAATCATGTTGAATACCACGCTTATCAAGCTGAGAACTTTTAATGTCATCATTTTGTCCGGACGAGAACGGAATGAACAGGACAAAAGGCCAGTCTATTTTACAGATCCAGACGGACATAAGTATGAATTCCACACAGGACAATTGCGGGACCGCCTGGAATATTATAAAATGAAAAAGCATATGACTTTTTTTGAATGAGTAATTGTTATCGATATAAATGATATAAGTAATAAGTAAGTAATGATTGGGTTCGCATTTAGGAGGAATACGAAAGGATGTCACTGTCTCAGGAAAACGCTTCCAAGCAAGCGCAAGTCGTTAAAACGATGACGGTTTTTGCAATCACTTGGCCGATCTTTATAGAGATGTTGTTTCACATTTTGATGGGTAGCGTGGATACGTTCATGCTAAGCCATGTTTCTGATGAGGTTGTATCGGCTGTGGGTGTGTCCAGACAGTTGATTGAATTTACGATTATACTTTTCAATCTGCTTGGTCTTGGTGTAGGTGTGATCATTGCTCAGCTATTGGGGGCGCAAAAGCATGTGGATGCAAGCCGTGTTACGGCTTCGGCACTAACCTTTAATCTGGTGTTTGGTCTGGCATTGAGCTTGATGTTTATTGTCAGTCGGGATTTTTTGCTATCCTTTTACCATATTACTCCGACGATTAAGGAAAATGCAGAGATTTATATGATGCTGGCAGGGGGTTCGCTGTTTCTGGAAGCGCTCATGCTAACCGCGGGTCCGGTTATTCGATCGCATGGTTTTACTAAAGATACGATGATCGTGGGCATTGGTATGAATATTTTACATATTACAGGAAATGCATTGCTCATTTATGGCTGGTTTGGTCTGCCGCAGATGGGAGTGGCGGGAGCAGCGATTTCAACGGTTATTAGCCGTGTTGTAGCATGTGTCTGGATTTTTCTACTGCTGTACAAGCGTGTAAGTGCGCCGATTCGCATCCGGTATTATGTACAGCTACAATGGAGTAAGCTGGTAGCCATTCTGAAGATTGGTATTCCTGCCGGGCTGGAATGGTTGTCTTATCAGCTTAGCCAAATGATGGTGACCCGGTTTGTCAGCTTTATGGGTACAACGGCAATCGCAACCCATTTTTATTCGAATACAATTGTGTACTTTTTTATGGTATTTGGAATGGCTGTAGGGGAGGGGACGGAAATTATTGTTGCCCGCCTGATTGGAGCAGGAGACAAGGAAAAGGCCTATCATCAACTTTTACGGAGCCTGAAATGGTCTTTGATCATTACGATTGCTGTAATCGTGGTAGTATCCTTTTTCCGATATGAAGTGATGGCGATCTTTACAGATGAGCCGGCGATCATTCAATTAGGGGCAGCGATTTTGCTTTTCTGTATATTGCTGGAGCCGGGCCGAGTGTTTAATCATGTTGTCATTAACTCCTTGCGAGCAGCGGGAGATGTTCAGTTCCCGTTAATGATGGCCATAATTTCAATGTGGGGGATTAAAATCCCGTTAGCATATGTGCTGGGCATTCATATGGGATATGGAGTGCTGGGTGTGTGGATTGCACATGCCTGCGATGAGTGGGTACGAGGCATTTTCCACTATTTACGCTGGAAGGGCCGGAAATGGCAGCACAAATCGCTGTTATCCAAGGCTGAACTTCAGGCGGAATCCGTCTAAGGCTGATAGAGAACCTACAACAGACATTCTCCAAGTGAATTGGGGGATGTCTGTTTTTTTACAAAAATAAGCAAAATGGGGATGTTCAAAGTTTTCAAAAATTGCTAGAATATAGTAACCTCGAATGTAGTAGAGGTTTTCAAAGTTTCATAGTTTCAAAGACGGGTGGTTTCCGATTGAATCCATGAAGGAGGGAATAGGATGGAACGTAAAGTGCATATCATTCCTTACCAAGTGATCAAGCAGGAGCAACAAGTGAATGAAATACCGCGAGGTGTAGAGCTGATTCAGGCTCCTGCGGTATGGAACCAGACTCGAGGCCAAGGCGTGAAGGTGGCGGTGCTGGACACGGGCTGTGATTCGGACCATCCTGATTTGAAGGCGCGCATTATTGGCGGACGGAATTTCACGGATGATGATCAAGGTGATCCGGAAATTTTCAAGGATTATAACGGTCATGGCACGCATGTGGCAGGAACCATTGCGGCAGCAGAAAATGCGGATGGTGTCGTGGGTGTTGCTCCAGAGGCAGACCTGCTCATCATCAAAGTGCTAAACAAGCAGGGCTCCGGTCAATATGACTGGATTATTCAAGGCATCTATTATGCGATTGAGCAAAAGGCAGATATCATATCGATGTCACTTGGCGGTCCTGAAGATGTGCCAGAGCTGCATGAAGCAGTAAAAAAGGCTGTAGCTAGCCAAATCTTGGTCATCTGTGCAGCTGGAAATGAGGGAGACGGTGACGACAGAACGGACGAGCTTGGCTACCCCGGCTGCTATAATGAAGTGATTAGCGTAGGCGCTATCAATTTTGACAGGCACGCCTCAGAATTCAGTAATTCTAATAATGAGGTGGATTTGGTTGCACCCGGAGAAGATATTTTGTCCACCGTTCCGGGCGGCAAATATGCGACTTTTAGCGGAACTTCGATGGCTACTCCGCACGTAGCAGGTGCATTGGCGTTGATTAAGCAGCTGGTAAGTGCGAGCTTTGAGCGTGATCTCACCGAACCGGAATTATATGCACAACTCATCAAACGCACGATTCCACTTGGCAATTCTCCTAAGCTGGAAGGCAACGGTCTATTGTACTTGACGGCAGTAGAGGAGCTCTCGCGTATTTTCGACGCACAGCGTGTAGCAGGAATACTAACTGCAGGATCATTGAAGGTTAAATAAACCGTAACTTCGGATATATAGCGGCTCTCCTGTAAGGAGAGTCGTTTTTTTGGATTTTAAATCTTAGGAAAAACTCCATTTACATTGCATTCAAATGTCGGGTAACATATATCTCAAAGATAGGCATGAGTCAGAAGTGGAGGATTAATATGAACGATATCATGGCGCAAGCTGGCGAGCTTAGACGAACAGGGCAAGCAGAGGAAGCACGAAAGCTTCTTTTGAAGGCATTAGAACAGCAGCAAAATGATGCAGAATTGTGGTATCAGACCGCTTGGACACAGGAATGGACGAATTTCCGGATTACAGACCGTTTCGGGTATTTTACGTGATGGTATTATATAATCTGGGGGAATTCGGGAAAGCCATGCAGGAGCTGCTAATGGAGGTGGCTGAGACGACCTCGGATTTATCTACACAGGAGTACTCACGTGCCATTCAATATTATGCAGATAAACTGGATCAGATCGAGACATAGGTGGACCGGAGTGAGAGCATAAGCAGTAACGTATATATACGCTCGTACATAAAAAGATCACAGTCAGAGAGCAGTAATTCTCTTTCCTGACTGTGATCTTTTGCTGTTTATTGTTTGGCTATAGGGTCTGTAAATTGATGAGTTAAATAGCTGCGATTACTGCGCACCTTCAGTAACGGCGATTTCCTTCTCCAGGTTTTCTCTGGACAGGTTGGCCTTCAAGTAATCCGGGGTATCGGGCAGGACCAGGTGCAGATTGGATTTTTGACAAATGCGGATGGTGCACTTTTCGACGATAAAATCAAAGACATGCCCACCCCCAGTGCGTTCATCGTTAATAAAATGCAGATGAAATCCGGCTACCCCAATACCTTGAGCATAGGCAGGTGTCCAAAAACCTGTAATCACCCCAGAAGCGTCGTTAAAAGAGAACGTAGGCTGAGATTTGGTCGCTTCGATAAAAGGTTTGTAAGGCTTCACCTGGTGAGGGACGGTACGTGTCTTTACTTCACGAAAAGTGCCATCCATACGGAAGGCATAGAACAGATTACGGCTTGGAAACAACTTTAACAGCAGAGCTTCCAGCTCTTCACGATGCATGGGGCGGTCAATAGTATATGTGAAATCTTCATGGAAAAAGGTGACGGTGGAAAAAGGTGTGGTTTCTTCCGGTTTTACGCGATGGGCCGTACCGTCTGGAAGCAAGTGATAGAATTCACCATCGAACGCGATCATCTCGCCATTCAGTTGATCAAAGGTACCAATCCCAAAATCCCCGTGCTTTTGCAACTCCTCAAAGGCAACAACTCCGTCATAAAGACCATCTAATAGAGCGAGCATAGTGGACGTTTGGTAAATATCATGGTCAGTTTCTTGCTTGGTTTCCAGTCCTGCAACGGTCATGGTAATACACTTCCTTTTGTAATTGTATGCATTTATTTTCTTTCTTTTTCAATAATAAACGTAAATTTTCAGTAAATAACGAGAATAACTCAAAAAAATCATAAAAAATAACGTTTTGCTCCATAATTGTCACGAAAACGTCACGAGTAAGTCTTGGTAAAGGTTAGTTTAATTGATTTGGCAGCAGTTTACGTCCCAACTGGATATTATCTTGATAATTAATCGGGATATCAACAACCACAGGACCATCCGTATGAAGTGCCTGCTGCAATACACTTTCCAGTTCTTCAGGAGAGTGCACGCGTAATCCGGTGGCCCCGAAGCTTTCAGCATATTTCACTACATCAACATCTCCAAATTTTACACCGGAAGTTCTGCCATATTTAATCTGTTGTTGAAATGCGACCATGTCATAGGTACCATCTCTCCATACGATATGCACTAGCGGAGAGTTAAGACGTACAGCGGTTTCGAGCTCCATGGATGAAAACAGAAATCCTCCGTCTCCAGAAATAGAAACGACTTTTTGACCGGGGTTGACGAGTGTGGCAGCAATCCCCCAAGGCAGTGCTACGCCCAACGTCTGCATTCCGTTGCTGAATAGAAGGCGCCGCGGTTCATACGAACGGAAATATCGTGCCATCCAAATGTAGTGTGAACCAACATCACAGGTGACAGTGACATTATCGTCGATCAGGCTGCGCAGTGTACGAATAAATTGTAATGGATGAATCAGATAATCGTGACTGTGTACAGGAACAGCTTCTTGCTCGTTTAGATCATGACGAAGACGATTTAATTGGTCGCAGGAGGCTTTAGGTAGCTTTAAGGTAGGCAATTCTTCTGCAAGGCCACTCACAATCAGGGCTATATTCCCGATAAGCTCGTGATCAGGTTGATAATCATGATCAATATCTGCTTGATGATCATCCAGATGAATAAGGGTTCGGTTCGCAGGAATATTCCAGTTTTTTGGATCATATTCAATAGGATCATAGCCAATCGTCAGTACCAGATCTGCCGCTCCAAGAAGCATGTCACCCGGCTGATTATGGAACAGACCGACTCTCCCAAAATAGTGGCTTTCCAGCTCCCGGGAAATGGCTCCAGCGGCCTGAAAGGTTTCAACCACAGGCAAATCCGTGTTTCGAATCAGTGCACGGATGGCTGCTGTAGCTTCGGGTGTGCTGGCTTTCATACCGAGAAGGAGTACGGGCAGCTTGGCTTTTTTGATTTGGCCTGCAACTTGTTTGATGAGCTCGGCGGGTGCGGTTCCAAGCTGGGGAAGGGAAACCTTCTCAATGGCGGTTACTTCGGATGACGAAGTCAACACGTCCTGCGGCAGACTGACAAATGTGGCTCCAGGCTGGGCTGAGGTCGCAATCCGAAATGCATTAGTAATTGCTTCCGGTACACTATCAGGATGTTCTACTTCTACACTGTACTTGGTGATGGGTTCGAAAAGTCCGGCGTTATCCATAGATTGATGCGTGCGTTTCAGGCGTTCTGATCTTGGGACTGCACCAGCAATGGCGACGACAGGATCACTCTCTGCATTAGCGGTGACAAGTCCTGTCGCCAAGTTAGACGCGCCTGGACCGGAAGTAACAATGCATACGCCCGGTTTACCTGTTAAACGACCGACCGCTGCTGCCATAAAGGCGGCATTTTGTTCATGACGGCATATGATCAATTCTGGACCCCGATCTTGAAGAACATCAAAAACAGAATCGATCTTGGCACCTGGAATGCCAAAAATATGCGTAACCCCTTGCTTGATCAAACAATCGACAACAAGGTCGGCTCCTTTTGTATCGGATTTGGTTTTAGTTTTAGTTTGAACAGCTTGAACTTTGGTACTCAATGCTACCACCTCTTCTTTTCATCTTTGAAATAAACCAATGAAATACTTTCAATGTAAAACAATGGATGTATATTACAATTATAATGCAATAACTGGTATTTTCAAGAAAGAAATTTTCTGAAAAAAGAGAAAAACACATAAAACGTTTTCAAAGTTTGATTTATCGGGGAAAATTAAAAATTGTAGAATTTTCTTTTGGTATCAGCTATCGGGAAAATATAGAACAGATCTGCTCCAAATGGCAGTAGGCCATTTTTTTTATTCGCTCACATGATAAAAATCACTTTCGTCTACAAAGGATAGCGGTTACAATGTAATTGTTGTTAACGTAAACATTAAATTTAAAGTGAAGTAATCCGGCTTGAAATGATGTGCAGGTATCGTATTACAGCTATATCATCTTGCCTAATCACGAGATCTGCTATGTGGTGGAGAATGCTATTATTGAAAACGAGTACAGTACAAGCATTTTTGTTAACGTTAACAATTTGTTGAGAAACACGATTATAGAAGGGATGAGAAAGTAATGACTAAAGCGTTTTTAGACGAAAACTTTTTGTTGAGCAATCCAACGGCTGAAATCTTGTATCATCAGTACGCCAAGGATATGCCGATTATTGACTATCATTGTCATTTAAGTCCACAAGAAATTTATGAAAATAAAGCGTTCAAGAATATTACGGAAGCTTGGTTGTACGGAGACCATTACAAGTGGAGACTTATGCGGGCCAATGGGGTTGAGGAACGCCTGATTACGGGGGATGGCGAAGATTATGACAAGTTTATGGCTTGGGCCAAAACCGTACCTACACTAATCGGCAATCCGCTGTACCATTGGACGCATTTGGAGCTTCAACGCTTTTTTGGTGTCTTTGAGCTGCTGAATGAACAGAACGCACCAGTGATCTGGGAAAAGGTAAACCAAAAGCTGCAGGGAAAAGGCTTTGGCGCACGTGATCTGATTGTGAACTCGAAGGTAACTGTGGTGTGCACCACGGATGATCCGACAGACCATCTCGAATACCACAAACAAATCAGCAAGCTGACCGATTTCCCAGTCGCAGTGTTGCCAAGCTTTCGTCCCGACAAGGCTTTGGAGATAAATCGCGAAACTTTCCGGCCTTGGGTGGCTCGGTTGGGTGAAGTCAGCGGACTGGATGTTTCTGGCCTGGAAGGATTTTTGAATGCGCTGGCGAGCCGGGTGCGCCATTTCCATGCTGCCGGAGGCCGAGTATCTGATCATGCGCTGGATACTGTAGTCTATGAAGAAACGACACGGGAGGAAGCTGCAGCCATATTCAATAAGGCGCTGGAGGAAGGCCATGTGACTCCTTTAGAGGAGGCGAAATATAAATCGTACGTTCTGGTTTTCCTTGGCAAACAGTATGCAGAACATGGCTGGGCTATGCAATACCATATCCACGCACTGCGTAATAACAACACTACTATGTTCCGTCAATTGGGACCGGATACAGGCTACGATGCCGTAAATGATGGCTCTATCGCTCGTCCATTGGCGGCATTGCTGGACGCACAGGAGCTGGCAGGAGGATTACCGAGGACCATTTTGTATTCGCTTAATTCGGTTGATTATCCAGTACTGGCAAGTCTCGCGGGTTGTTTCCAATCCGGTGGAAATGTGGGGAAAATCCAGTTTGGCACGGCATGGTGGTATAACGACCATATCGAAGGTATGCAAGAGCAGATGAAGTTGCTGGCTAACTACGGGGTGCTGTCCCGCTTTATTGGTATGCTGACGGATTCCCGCAGCTTCCTCTCCTACACACGCCATGAATATTTCCGCCGTATACTCTGTGACTTAATTGGAACGTGGGTTCAGGAGGGTAAGGCGCCTGAGGATCTGGAGCTGCTCGGAGCCATGGTACAAAACATTTGCTACAACAACGCCGAGCAATATTTTGATTTCCCAACGGTTGTTCATAGTAAGTGAAACTACGCCCTAAGGCGAGGACTCACTAACTTCATAAGAAAGGGCTCTTGCCGGGAGCTTGTTTCAAAACTCCCGGCAAGAGCAATTAAAAATAAAATAGTTATCAACTGGGGATTTTGCAAAATCCAGAACTAATTTTGTGAAATTAATTACAAACATAGGGGAGTGTGTAGGTATGGGAGTGCCTATCGTGCAGGAGAACGTCCAAACTGACAACAAGACAGGCGAGCATATTAGCCTGAAAGAAAAGATTTCGTATGGTATGGGTGACTTTGGAAACGGATTCATGTTTGATTTGGGGCAGTTGTATTTGCTGAAATTTTTTACAGATGTAGCAGGGGTTTCTGCAGGAGCCGCCGCAGGCATTTTCTTGGTCAGCAAGCTATTTGCCGCCGTCTGTGATCCCATTGTCGGGTCCTTTGTTGATTATCGCAAACATATCGGTACACGTGGAAAATTTAGACCTTTTCTTATTGTTGGAAGCGTTATCCTTGCAATTCTTACGGTTCTAACCTTTATATCGCCGAATATTTCACCCACAGGAAAACTCATTTACGCCTATGCGTCCTATATGATCTGGGGGATCGGCTACTCTATTGTAAACATTCCATACGGCTCGCTAGGTGCCGCTATTACACAGGATACTCATCAGCGTGCTTCATTGTCATCTTTCCGTCAGGCGGGATCGCTGGGCGCATTATTCGTCACCAGTGTCGTTGTCATGCCGCTTATTTTACTATTTCCTAACCACCATGTTGGCTATCCGGTTGTGATGGGGATTATGTCACTCATTGGTGTGATCGCTTTCATCATATGTTACCGAGGAACGAAAGAACGTATTATTAGCCAGTCCGGGCCAAAAGAGAAGCTATCTATAGGCGTTATTGTGCATACTTTTACGAATAACAAGCCTTTGCTGGTGCTCGTTTTGATGACGATTTTCACTATATCCGCGTACAATATTAAGTCCGCTCTGCTGATCTATTTTGCCGAATATAACTTGGGGCATGTAGAGTTAATGGCTTATATGAATTTTATTATTATCGGTTCGTCGCTACTGGGTGTATTGTTCCTGCCCAAGCTGGTACGGCGTTTCGGTAAACGAAAAACAGCCATACTGGGGATGCTGGTTAGTGTCATTGCCGACTCCATTAACTTTTTTATGCCTTCAAATGTATACATTTTCACAATCCTGGCCAGTATTTCGTTCATTGGTATTAGTATTCCTAACGGGGTGACCTGGGCATTCGTGTCCGATATTATTGATTATGGCGAATGGTCATCCGGGGAGCGTAAGGAAGGGATTACTTACTCGTTATTTAACTTTTCACGTAAGTTGGCTCAATCCTTGTCTGGCTTTCTATCGGGTATTGGACTAGCGCTCATCGGGTATGTTCCGAATGTGGTTCAGTCCTCTGGAACCCTGCTTGGGATCAAAGCATTACTTTGTCTCTATCCGGCTGTTGCCCTGGCTTTGGCCATGCTGGTCATCGGTAAAATGTACAAGCTGACGGACAGCAGACATGCAGAAATGGTTCAAGAATTACAGCGTCGACATGCGGACAACCGCGTATAATTTGTGAAAGTCTTCTTTTCCGGGCGGCTCCTGTGGTATGGTGGGTATATAATTTTTTTAGAGCCTCACTAAGGAAAGGATACGTATATGGCAGCTACCATTAAAGACATTGCCAAATTGGCTAATGTTTCCCATACAACCGTCTCCCGGGCGCTCAATAACAGCCCGCTGATTAAAGAAGATACGAAACGCAAAATTATGGAGTTGGCAGAGCAACTCAATTACATTCCAAATTTTAATGCCAAAAGCCTAGTTCTCCAGCGCTCGCATACGATTGGCCTGTTTTTCACCAGTATTTCAGAAGGCACAAGCTCCAGTTTTTTTGCCGATACCATCCGCGGTGTTAATCATGTCATTGGGGTAGATTACAATCTGTTTGTGCGAGGAATTGACGATTACGCTGATTTTTCGGCCATACACCGCAAACGTTTTGATGGTATCATTCTGATGAGCCAGAGCGAGGCGGACAACCCTTTTATTTATCATGTGCTCGGTCAAGGCATTCCGCTTGTTGTTCTGAATCGGCAGGTGTCCGGGGCGGGGATTGTAAACGTGATTTCTAATGATAAAGAAGGGTCCTATGAAGCGGTCTCCTTTCTCGTTGAAAGTGGGCATGAACGCATTGCGATCATCGAAGGGGTAGAAGGCTTCAAGTCTACCCAGCAACGCCGCGAGGGTTTTATGAATGCGTTGATTGATAGTGGTAAGCCCATTCGACATGAATATATCGTGCAAGGTCATTATGATACTGAAAGTGGTAGCCAGGCAATGAAGCAATTGCTTTCCTTGCAGGAGCCGCCGACAGCGGTATTTTGCTCTAACGATGATATGGCTATTGGGGCAATGAATGCGGTATTCGAAAACGGCTTGAAGGTACCAGAGGATATCTCTGTCATTGGTTTTGACGATATCGGGTTCTCAATGTATACGACTCCACCGTTAACAACAGTCAAAAGACCGATTGAACAGATTAGCGAGCGCGGAGCCGCCTGCATTCTGGAACGAATTCAGTCACCGTCCAATGAGGGCGAGCTTATATTTATGGAGACCGCGCTCATGAAGCGGAAATCAACGGCAGGCAGACCACACTAAGTTTCGTTTGATTAACAGGCAGGCCAAAGGGGCAGAAACCATGCGAGACTTATGGTTTCTGCCCCTTTTAGGCTGAAATGCGTTCTGCTTCGTCTATATTTAACGAAAGAGATTGGTTTTAGCCAGTTCTACAATCTCGTCACCACGTCCGTTTAGCATCGCTTTCATCATCCACAGTGTAAATCCTTCTGCTTGTTTAAGATTAATTTTGGGTGGCATGGATAGCTCCTGGCGGTTCACCACCACGTCTACCACAACAGGGCCATCATGAGCCAATGCTTGCTGAATGGCATCTTCCAGCATGGTCGGATCTTCAACCCGGATGCCCTTGAGTCCCATGGCTTGCGCTACAGCACCAAAATCAGGATTCACCAGTTCAGTACCGTTTTCCAGAAATCCGGCCGCTTTCATTTCCAGCTCGACAAAACCGAGAGCGCCATTATTGAAAACAATGACTTTGATAGGCAGATGATGCTGCTTCAGGGTGAGCAGGTCGCCCATCAGCATCGTGAGTCCGCCATCGCCTGAGAGGGCAATCACTTGTCGGTCAGGCTCAGTGGCCTGTGCTCCAATCGCTTGTGGTAACGCATTTGCCATCGTACCATGGTTGAACGATCCGAGAAGCCGGCGCTGACCGTTCATCTGCAAATAACGCGCCGCCCATACAGTGGGAGTACCGACATCACAGGTGAAAATAGCATTTTCCTGCGCGGCGTCACTGATGACCTTGGCGAGATATTGCGGATGGATCGGCGTATGACCTGGTTTACCGACAGCAAGGTCATCCAACTCCTGGCGTACCTTGGTATAGTGGGAGACGGTTTTCTCTAGATGCTTGGAATCATGCTCTGATGTTAAATGCGGTAGCAGCATTTCCAACGTGGCTTTTACATCCCCACATAAACCATACGTTAACGGAGTACGTCTGCCAAGATGGGCTGGCTCTATATCTACCTGTAGGACAATCGCATCTTCAGGGTAAAATTGTCTGTAAGGGAAGTCTGTTCCGAGCATAAGTAGGACGTCACAATCCATCATCGCATGGTACCCGGAAGAATACCCGATCAGTCCCGTTAATCCAGCATAATAAGGGTTGTCATACTCCAGATATTCCTTGCCTCGCAGAGCGGATACCATGGGGGATTTTAACTTGTCACATAGCTGCATGAGCAATTCATGAGATTGTGAACAGCCGGCGCCGCATAGTAGCGTAATTCGTTTGCCTTGATTCAAATATTCGGCCAGTCGGGAAATTTCGGAAGCTGACGGATGCACTACAGGTGTAGTGGGATGGTAGACATGTTCAGGGACGGGTACCTTTTCCGCCCCCAATGCTGCTACATCACCGGGAAGAACAATGACGGAGACACCTGAACGTGAAACTGCCTGTTGAATGGCCATGGTCACCGTTCTGGGAATTTGACGCGGTGTCGTAATAACTTCACAGAAGTGACTGCATTCTCCGAAAAGATGCTCAGGATGCGTCGCTTGAAAATATTCGCTTCCGATTTCGTCACTTGGAATGTGAGCGGCAATAGCCAGTACAGGCACACGATTGCGGTGACAATCATATAAACCATTAATCAGATGCAAATTTCCGGGACCGCTGCTTCCGGCACATACAGCAATGCTGCCACTAAGGTCAGCATCCGCTCCGGCTGCAAAGGCAGCCACTTCTTCGTGCCTTACATGAATCCATTCGATTTGACCATTGCTGCGAATGGAATCCACCATATTATTTAGAGAATCTCCAACAATGCCATAAATCCGCTTGACCCCTGCATTGACCAAAACTTGTACAATAGTATCTGCAATTGTCTTCATAGATGTTCCTCCTGCCTAGTAAGTAGTGTTATCCTGCCCGTGCTTTCTTGCGTCTATTCTCCTGAAAAGTATATAAGGACAAGGTCTCGGATAGGGTGATAGTTAGCCTTAACCGTCTTGGCTCAGCAGCGAAACAACAGAAAGAGGTCCATATACTTGCCGGTTGTTATGCAAAACTCTTATGTTAACGTGTTCATATTATTGTCATTATTATTTTTATAAAGTAAAAATGTTGAGAAAACTATTTTGTTAACGTGTGCATTATGCTAAAATAACGTTGAAATCATTATGGTAATAGTGGGAGGATACTCCGGATGAAAAAAGTAGATGCATTAGATCAATTAAACAGAAAAAGCTTTATCGTTACAGACCCGCATCCTGTGAGGGTGATGCAATTCGGGGAAGGGAACTTTCTGCGTGCTTTTGTAGACTGGCAATTTGACAAAATGAATAAGCTGGCAGAATGGAATACGGGAGTTGTGATTGTACAACCGCAGCCAGGAGGCCTCGTGGAGAAGCTTAACGAGCAGGATGACCTGTATACGGTTATTCTTGAAGGGATTAAGGATGGGAAGGCCATGAAGGAGCATACCGTTGTGGAGTGCGTCTCTCGTGGGATTAATCCGTACGGCTCGGACTTTTTGGAGTATGAAGCACTATCCCAAAAGCCGGAGCTGCGTTTTGTTGTGTCGAATACGACGGAAGCGGGGATCGCTTATGCCCCAGACGATCAGCTAGAAGATCGTCCGCAAAAGAGCTTCCCGGGCAAACTGGCTGCCTTTCTGTATAAGCGCTTTCAATTTTTTGGGGGCGATCAGAGCAAGGGATTGGTCATCATTCCATGCGAGCTCATCGACCGTAATGGAGACGCTCTCAAGGAAATCGTACTGAAATATGCGGACCAATGGAAGCTTGGAGCTGAGTTTATTGCATGGATAGAGGAAGCAAATACGTTCTGCAACAGTTTGGTGGATCGAATTGTACCTGGTTATCCCAAAGACCGAATTCATGAAATCCAAGCGGAATTGGGTTACAAGGACGATTTGGTTGTTGTGGGCGAACAGTATCATTTATGGGTTATTGAAGGGCCACAGTGGCTTAAAGAGGAATTACCTGCTCATTTGGCCGGATTGAATGTCCTGATTGTCGACGATATGGCGCCATATCGTACACGGAAAGTGCGTATTTTGAATGGAGCACATACGGCGCTTACACCTGTAGCTTATTTATATGACCTGGACACAGTGGGGCAGGCGGTTGAGCATGATATTATGGGCAGTTTTATCCAGTCGCTGATTCGAGAAGAAATTATTCCGACGCTGGACTCACCAGAAGCGGAATTGAATGTATATGCCGACGATGTTATTGAGCGGTTCCGTAATCCATATGTAAGTCATTATGTTATGAGTATTGCGTTGAATTCGGTGTCAAAGTTCAAGACACGGAACTTGCCATCCTTGCTCCAGTATGTAGAACAACGTAAGGAGCTGCCTGCCAAAATCGTGTTTTCACTGGCGTCCTTACTCGTATTTTACCGGGGTGATAGAAATGGCGAGTCGATTGCGTTGGCAGACGAAGCTGAAGTGTTGAGCACGTTTGGTGAACTGTGGAGTAAATATGACGGTACTCTCGCCGGGGCGAAGCAATTGACTGAGCGGGTACTCGGCAAGCAAACATGGTGGGGTCAAGATTTGAACCAGATCGAAGGGCTGGCTGAACAAACGGCACAGCACGTGTATGAAATTACAAGCAGAGGAATGAAGGAGACGCTCGATTCTCTAACCGGGAACAGCGTGCCCAGAGCATAAGCAAGGAGGAAACCGGAATGCTGGAATTCATTCAAATTCATAATCAAGATAACGTGGCTGTCGCCTTGCGTGATTACAAGCAGGGAGAAACACTGGCATGGGGAGCACAAGAAGAACAACGGGTGGAGCTAGCCGAGGATGTAGCACGTGGGCATAAAATCGCCTTGCAGGATATACCTGTAGGTGGGCATGTTCTGAAATACGGATATCCCATCGGTCATGCCATTCAGCCCATTCAGGCAGGTCAGCATGTGCATACGCATAATACGAAGACGAACCTGACAGGCGTAGAAGAGTACACTTATAAGCCTAAGCCAGCTCCTCATTTATATGAACAGGAGAGTCGTACGTTTCAAGGTTTTCGGCGAAAGGACGGTCGTGTGGGGATTCGCAATGAGTTGTGGATTGTGCCGACGGTCGGCTGTGTGAACGGGATCGCTGAACTTATTTTAAACCGTTTCAAGCAGGAAGTGGGAGATATTTCACCTTTTGAAAATGCACTTGTGCTCAAGCATAACTATGGTTGTTCTCAGTTGGGTGACGATCATGCACATACGCGCACGATTTTGATCGATGCCGTGAAACATGCGAACGCAGGTGGCGTACTTGTACTGGGTTTGGGCTGTGAAAACAATGAAATGAAAGAATTTAAGGAAGCCATCGGGGAATATGATTCGGAGCGGGTAAAGTTTTTGCTTTCCCAAGATGTGTCGGATGAAGTAGAGGAAGGGGTAAGGTTGCTTCATGAAATTTTTGCGGCCGTGCAAGAAGATCGGCGGGAACCTGTACCATTGTCTGAGCTGAACATCGGCTTGAAATGCGGTGGATCTGATGGCTTATCGGGTATTACTGCCAACCCACTACTCGGACGATTGTCGGATTATATGGCAGCGCAAGGTGGAACAACGGTATTGACAGAAGTACCTGAAATGTTCGGCGCGGAAACGATTTTAATGGAGCGCGCTGCCGATGAGCAAGTATTTGGTAAGATCGTACATCTGATTAACGATTTCAAACAATATTTTCTGGATTACAAGCAGCCAGTATACGAAAATCCGTCACCGGGCAATAAAGCAGGGGGCATTACGACGCTGGAGGATAAATCACTGGGCTGTACGCAAAAATCCGGGTCTTCCACGGTCACTGATGTCATTCAGTACGGGGAACGTCTCAAGACCAAGGGACTCAACCTGCTCAGCGCGCCGGGCAATGATCTAGTGGCATCTTCAGCTCTCGCCGCAGCGGGCTGCCAACTCGTCATTTTCACAACTGGACGCGGTACGCCGTTTGGCTCCTTTGTTCCGACGATGAAGGTATCAACCAACTCGCCGTTATATAAGGCTAAACCTCATTGGATCGACTATAACGCCGGTTCATTGGTGGAGGATGTCAGTATGGAAGATGCGCTCCGCAACTTTGTCGATTACATCGTCGATGTAGCCAGCGGAACATGGGTGAACAATGAGAAAAACAATTTCAGGGAGCTCGCTATTTTTAAAAACGGTGTTACGTTGTAAAAGGCTGTAGTCTAAGGGAGGCGGAATTACTCCGCTTCCTTTTTTGTGTTTGTATGCTTCTAAATAGGCATGTTAGACTTACTGCAAAACATGCAATATCGATATTTAAATAAGGGGGAAGTACCGTGCAAAATGAAATTGTTGCTTATCGGGAAGAAAATCATGATCAACTCGTTGATATTTGGCAGCGGGCTGTACGCCGGACGCACACATTTTTGGCGGAAGAGGACATTCAATTTTATCATCATATCGTACGCAATGGTGTTTTAAGAGAACTTGAAGTTTGGATGGAATGGAATACAAGTCAAGAACCAACAGGTTTTATCGGGCTGGACGGATTAAAAATAGAGATGCTGTTTGTGGACCCTGAACACCATGGGCAGGGCATAGGCAGCCGACTCATCCAGCATGCTGAAAAAATAAAAGGGAAACACCTAAAAGTGGACGTGAATGAGCAGAACGAGAAAGCGTATGCTTTCTACAGACATTACGGCTTTGTACAAACGGCGCGTTCTGCACTGGATGGATCAGGTAGGGCATTTCCTTTGCTTCACATGGAATTGAACAAGTGAACGATCTACTTTCGTTGGTATTTTAAAAATGGAATATATTATCATAATGCACTTGTCATATGTTTGAATTCATGGTATAACTTAATTACGTAATAAATACGTAATTAAGTTATTTTTAGTTAAGGTTTAGAGCTTGCTTTTGTTTGGTGAATATAAAAAGTCAGACAAGGAGGCGGGAATAGTGGATGATCTTGTTCACTCCGACATCACAGATCTAGACACACTTGTCAACATGATTAAGCTGTCTTTTTCATTTGCGGACGGTGCCAATATGATTGCTTTATGCGACCGGCTGTATAGCCATGTCAACCAAAAGTATCAGGAATTGCAGCTCTACAAAGCGCGCAAGAAACCTATACAACCCATACATACCAAACGGCCGCTAGTCTACTACTACGGCTACAGTCATCTCATGAAAGGCATGGCTTTCCAAAAACAGGGCAAGTATGAGGCCGCTCGCGATTGCATCGAAAAATATGCAGAATTGGGCTGGTTTAATGGTCTTGATCAATATGGGGAAGCAGAGGTGGAATATTACCGCTATGCTGCCAGAGCTAATTTGTATGCCCTTGATATTTTGTCAGGCCATGCCGAAGTGTTGCAGGAATATATCCAATTTCTTCGTAACAATCCGGAAGAGCTGTTACCGGGGCTTCTTTCCATCGTTGAGGGAGCGTCGAGATACGACTATTCTTTAGAGGCTGTGCTGGAATCATTTGCCGAACAAATTGAAGGTTTTAAATATTTTGAAGAGCCTGTGAATGTATCTTATTATTTTCGCTTCTGCTATCAACTGGCTCTTTACTATATCAAGCAACAACAGTTTACGGTTGCGTTGGGCTATATCCTGCAATCTCTCATGCTGTCCGATACCCTGGGTATGGAACATGAACATGAGTTTAGGAAATGTACCGCTGTATTTGAAATTTTCAGATCCCAAGCTACAGCAACACAGCAAGACCAATATATAACTATTTTAAAAGGAGTGTTAAAGGATGAAAAAATTGATTTCACGCCCTCTGTCGCTCAGTCTGTTTAGTTTGCTAGTGTTTGTTACAAGTCATGATCTCATCACGGTGTTTTATCATGGAGCCAATCATTAAGAAGGCAGAAGTACAGTAGAAAATTAGTTGTTTTAACAGGTAGGTAGTTGATTGGAAAATATGATGTGGAAGTACACCCAATAGCAAGTAAGCTCATTAAGGTCAGGGCTTACTTGCTATTTGGCGTATGATGAAGACCGATCATACCGTATATATAACGCGGTACATGTCCCAACAATATTTAAGCTGTCGTAGGTTTATGTAGTAAACCCTGTTCTGATGGATGCAATGAAATCCTTGTCTGTTGGTAAACCGGGAATGGTTCTTCCGTACTGTATGATCTGCTTTTTAACGCTGCATCCAGTGCCCGTAGCAAGGAACCTATAAATTGCTCTGGAGAAAAGAAAATGCTTTTTCCGACCATATGAATGTGAAGCTCGTTATGGTCACGGTTGCTTACGGACAGCAATATACCTTGACCTTGAAAACCCGTACCGATGGCGCGTATTTTGTTTATACCCGAGAGTAACATTTCCGTCTTCACCGCACGCCCCTGTTCCTCCACAAATACAGAAATCAGGCGTTTGTCTGTAACGATAACAATTTGGTTACCCCGAAATGTATGACTCAGGTGTAGAAAATCTTTATATACACCAATAGTCTGCTCATGCGGAGAAACAATCCCCATCCGTACAAACTCCTCCAGCTCAGTGACATCGGGTTCCTGATGATTTTTAATTCGTTTTTTGATACTGAACTGAATAGTCAGGATACCCAAGATAGCAATGAGAAAAGCACTAAGTCGGACGTTAAATATAAAGAACATCAGGACAATAAGGCCGCCTACTAACCACTGTCCCCAAGTTAGATAGCGCAGCTTTTGTTGTACCGTACGGCGATAATAACCGTAGCCCTTTCCCGGTTGATACTCTTTAGTAAACTTCGTCATACCACGCATCATGGTTAACCCATAGATTGATAAGACTGTCATCCCGAGTGACAGGAGCGTCATAAGCCATTCCTGAGCTGCAATGCCAACTAAAGTACACAGACCAAACATGATGAGCCCCGCCCAGCAAGCAAACTTTTTAATTCGAACCTGTTTCTGAATCGAACGAACCAATTCTTCCATTCTTAATCCTCCTGATCTAGGTATATAGGTAATGATTGGAATCACATATAGTCTTATCGTACCATCTGATAGTCTTTTTCGTAAATTAATAGATGTAAAAATCCAAAGTATGGAAGAAAATTCTCGCCTATAGTCAGATTCCCACCTGAACTTTAGATACCAAAATCAAAAAATCCAGTACTACTCATACGAAGCAGAAGCCTTTAAAATAATAAATGTAAGTGCTTACATTACAAAGAAAGGAGGTCTTCGTATGAGTACAGGAGGGAAAAATCCGCAGCCACAGCCGCCGGTTCGATCGGGAAGAGGAGCATCACTAGCGCGCAAATGGGTTCAACAAAGACATTTGCAGACTATGGCGCTGCTTGGGGTGGTATGGATGATTATTTTCCATTACATTCCGATGTACGGTATTTTAATTGCGTTCAAACATTTTGACATCATTGGAACCATATCAAGCGCACCTTGGGCAGGGTTAGAGCATTTTCGGGCCTTTTTGGAGGATGATAACTTTTGGTACATTGTCAAAAACACACTGGGCATTAGCCTGCTCAAGCTGGCGATCGGGTTTCCGTTACCTATTGTATTTGCTCTGTTTCTGAATGAGATTCGGTCTACACGGTTCAAAAAATCTATTCAGACCATTTCGTACCTTCCGCACTTTTTATCTTGGGTCATTCTTGGCGGGATCTTAACGACGTGGCTGGCAGATACCGGGATGATCAATCAACTGTTGCTAGCCTGGGGGTGGATTGACCAGCCGATCAGTTATTTGGCAGAGCCGAGCTATTTTTGGGCTATCGTCGTTAGCTCGGATATCTGGAAAGAGCTTGGATGGTCAGCTATTATCTATTTGGCAGCCATGGCGGGGGTATCTACGGACATGTACGAAGCGGCCACCATTGACGGGGCCGGACGGTTTCAGAAAATGTGGTACGTCACACTTCCCGCTATCAAGGGGACCATATCCATTTTGTTTATTTTGGCGGTCAGCGGCATATTGAACTCCAACTTCGATCAAATTCTCGTCCTGCGTAACTCGCTGAATGAAAGTGCAAGTAATGTAGTTGATATTTATGTATATCAGGTGGGCATTCAGCAGGGCCGTTTCTCGTATTCTACCGCGGTGGGTTTGCTGAAATCGGTTCTTGCTCTCATTTTGCTGCTAATTGCCAATTCGGTGACCAAACGGGTGAATAATACATCCCTATTTTGAAGGAGGACGGGTGCATGCAGCTATTGCAACGTAGAACAGCAGGCGAAGCGATATTCGATTTCATGAACAACGTCTTCATGCTGATCATTTGTTTTGTGACATTGTATCCCGTGTGGTATGTGCTGGTGAACTCCTTTAACGAAGGAGCAGACGCTATGCGGGGTGGCATTTACTGGTGGCCGAGAGTCTTCAGTCTGGGCAGCTATCAGGCCGTATTTGCTAACAACGGTATTATGACTGCGATGGGAGTGACTATTGCCAAGACGCTTATCGGCACGATTGTTCATGTGTTTTTTACCGCTATGATTGCATATGCATATTCCCGTAAGGAGCTGATCGGGCGCAAGCTGTATATGCTGATTGGTACCATTACCCTGTTTTTCGGTGGGGGATTGATTCCAACGTATTTGCTGATTCGTGATCTCGGACTGCTGGACAGCTTTTGGGTGTACATCATTCCTGCGATGTTCAGCTTTTTTGATCTTATTATTTTTATGGCTTTTTTCCGAGAACTGCCGGATGCACTGGAAGAGGCGGCGAAAATAGACGGTGCGAATGATTTCGGTATCTTCTGCCGAATCGTGCTCCCTGTATCCATGCCGGTAGTAGCGACGATTGCGTTGTTTCATGGGGTATACCAGTGGAACGATTATTTTACCGGAATGATCTATATTAATAATACGGATCTTCAGCCGATTCAGACGTATTTGTACCGGGTTGTTGCCCAATCCAGCTCTAATCAAATGATGGCTGCTGCACCGGGGGGCGTTGCCCAGTCCGTCACTTCGCAATCGATCAAGCTGGCGACGATGGTCGTGACGACACTGCCCATTGTACTGGTATATCCTTTTCTGCAGAAGTATTTCGTCAAGGGTCTGATGATCGGATCGATCAAGGGTTAGCACATCATCCAAGGGGGAGATTTATGATGAACATTCGCAAATGGCAGAAAGGGCTGTTGGCCGTCGTGCTGCTGATAGGACCGCTCGCGGGGTGTACGTCCGGTGGAAGTGGCGCTGTCACGGAATTGAAGGACGAGAAAACTAAGGCTTCGGCAGATACGCCAGGCTGGAAGGCGGATACAGAGCCGATTACGTTTGACTGGTATTTGAATTTTTCCTGGTTCCCGAACAAGTGGGGAACGGATATGACCTCGAAGTATGTGACGCAAAAGACTGGGGTCAGCGTTAATTTTATCGTACCCGCAGGGAATGAAAATGAAAAACTGAATACCATGCTCGCCTCGGGCAAACTGCCTGATTTTGTCACGCTCAGTTGGGGGGAAGATGCGATCAAAAAAATGATCGAGGGCAAGATGGTGCTCCCACTTAACAAGTTGGCTGAGAAATATGATCCATATCTGATTAAAGTGGCAGACCCAGCTAAAATGTCATGGTATCGTCAAACGGACGGGAATGTATATGGGTATCCTAACGCGTCCTCTTCACCACAGGATTACCAAAAATACGGCCAAAATTTTGTCTCCAATCAAACGTTTATGGTTCGGAAGGATATGTACGAGGCGATTGGCAAGCCGGATATGAGAACACCAGAGGGATTCCTGAAAGCGCTTCAAAAAGCAAAGGAGAAATTCCCGGAGATAAACGGTCAACCGCTGATCCCGATAGGGTTCCACGAATTTACGGATAACGGAAATTATTCTTTTGAAGACTATTTACTTAATTTTTTAGCCGTTCCACATGAGAAGGACGGAAAGCTGTACGACCGTCGATCGGACGAAGAGTACATTCGCTGGCTCAAAACATTCCGTCAAGCCAATGAGCAGGGTCTGATCGCCAAGGACGTATTTATCGACAAACGTCCGCAAATGGAGGAGAAGGTGGCACAGGGACGGTATTTTGCCATGCTATATCAGCGCTCTGATTTTGCTACACAACAGGTGACGTTGCATGCGAAAGATCCCAACTCCGTCTACATTGCGGTGGATGGACCTTCCAACAGTAAGCTGGACCCGCCGACGCTGGCCGGGCCGGGCATTTCCGGGTGGACGGTGACGCTTATTTCGAAGGATGTCAAAGACAAGGAGCGGGCTATTGAATTTCTGACTTATCTGATTAGCGAGGAAGGGAATCGTGATCTGTATCTAGGGGAGCAGGGAAAGCTGTGGGACACAGTTAACGGTAAGCCAGCCTTCAAGCCGGAGGTACTGGAGCTGCTGAACAAGGATCGGTCTGCATTTGACAAAAAGTATGGCGCCTCCTTCACTTTCTGGATGCTGATGGATACAAATATGAATTTGCAGTGGGCGCCGCCCAGTGTCGAGCCGTATAAGCAGCCTGAAGATTGGACGAAAGGCAAGACCCACAGTTTCTCTCAATATGAGAATATCAAACCGACCGGAACCTCGGCAGAAGGCATTGCGTCAGGCCAGATAGACAAAATTTGGGGCAAGGCATTACCGAAACTGTTGCTGGCTTCCTCGGATGAGGAGTTCGATCGGCTGTTTGCCCGCTTTTTGGAAGACCGCAGAAAAGCAGGCTATGACAAGGTATTGGCTTATCAGCAAAAAGCCTATGAGGAAAACCTTAAGAAAATTGAACAGTTCACCAAATGATTTAATTCAATAACTTAATCTATTGAACCCCTAAGGATGTGATTACATGCCAGGCCGTGCACGTTCACAGATGAAGAGCCTGCTGCGCCGCACGATATGGCAGTGGATGACGGGAACGACCGATCGGCTTGGCGGTTGTTCCCTTCAAGTTAAGCTCATTGTCGCGTATATCGGCGTCATTTTAATCCCGGTGGTATTGTTCTCGCTATATACCTTTCACCAACTGTACGAGAATACAATGAAAGACATTACCGTACAAAATCAGTATGTGTTGGATACAGAGCTGGCCCATATTCATAGCAATATGGAAATTATGGAGCGAACCGCACAGCTTGCGGTCTCAGATCGCAACGTGCTTCATTATCTAACCGAGGAACGTGAAATAAGCAGCGATGAGCTAGTCCAATTCAACTTGAATGTGTTTCCAAATTTACAGCACTTGCTGTACAGTAATCCCAATGTAGAGAACATTCGACTGTATACCAATAATCCCCAGACGCATGAAATATGGCCGATGATTTTCAAAGAATCACGATTGCCTAAGGCTTCCTGGCTGAAAGCGGCTCAACTCCGACAAGGGAAAATATGGTGGGATATGTACAAGGGGCCGAAAAGCTTACTTGGGGGACAATCCCGCCAGGAAAGTGAGACAGTGCAGTATATGGCACTGCTGCGTGAAATTCAGTCTACTGGAGGAAGACACGCGGGGTTGGTAGAAACAAATATGAGGCTGGAGCTATTTTCACCTAGGGTATTTGGAATCCCGCAACGTAATCGCGCATGGCAAATGTTCATTCTGAACGGCGGGGATTCCATCTCAAACGGTGGAAAATTAGTGTCTTCTACCGATATAGCTACAGCTTCCTTTCAACCTGATCCCATTCCGATCCCTCTGTCCCATGTGCACCATCTGTTACAGTCCCGCGTTCAGGGACAGGGTGGTGTTTTTGACTTTACCTATGGGAATAAGCCTTATCTTGGTTTGTATCGTTATATAGAAGGGTTGGACGCCTACCTGCTAAATGTGGTGGCGCTGGACGGTCCGCTGGGTGATCTCCGTCAGAAACGCAATGCTATGCTGCTCATTATTAGTATGCTGATTTTGTTTATGTCCGTCATTTCCTATACCTTGCATGCCTTCATTCTCAAGCAGCTACATACCCTGCGTGAATCCATGAAAAAAGTAGAGCAGGAGGGTGACTTTCAGCTTAAGATTCCAGTATATGGACGGGGAGAAGTGGCTGAGCTGGCTTTATATTTTCGCAGTCTGCTGAGTCGAATTAACGGGCTCATTGCCGAGGCAGTACACAAGCAGGCCACTGCTCAAGAAGCTGAACTGCTAGCGCTCAAGCATCAGATTGATTCCCACTTTCTCTATAATACATTGGAAAATTTAAAAATGATGGCGGAGATAGAACGGCAGTACCCGCTGTCGGATGCCCTTACCTCCCTTGGCTCGATGATGCGTTATAATCTCCAATGGTCCGGGTCGTGTGTTACGTTGCGGGATGAAATCCGACATATCCAGCATTACGTGGCCATCATGAACATTCGCCACGATAACCAAATTGGATTGGAAATTCATCTATCGTCGGCGTTTATGGAACTGGAGATGCTGAAAATGTCGCTGCAGCCTGTAGTCGAAAATGCTATCAAGCACGGGTGGAGTACATTGCAAAGCCCATTCAGCATCACGATTGAAGCCTGCTCTAAGCAGGATATCATAGAATTGCGTATACAGGATAACGGAGTGGGGATCTCTGAAGAAAGAAGAAACGCCATCATGGCTGGTCTAGCGCGAACGGATATGGATTCCCTCGAGCCCGGGATGAATGGGGGAATCGGTTTGTATAATGTGCATCGCCGTTTAAGTATGCAGTATGGCGCAGAGTATGGCATAAGACTGGACAGCATCCACGGACAATCGACGACAGTGACCCTGATTTTGCCTAGACGTTACATGATGAGGGGGACGGACCATGACGACCAAGCTGTTGATTGCGGATGACGAGAAAAATATTCGAATGGGACTTCAAGCTATGATCGAACGGGAATTTTCCGGTCTCTATGAATGTGTACTGGTCAAGGACGGAAGGGAAGCCTGGCAGCATGTGAAGCAGTTTTTGCCCGAGTTGGTGATAACGGATATCCGTATGCCTATTATGGATGGCATTATGCTGATGCAGCATATTCGTGAGCTGGAGCCGGAACGCAGGCCGTTGGTGATCATTCTCAGTGGATATGACGAGTTTCAGTATGCGCGCGAAGCGATTCGCTGTGGGGCACGGGAGTATTTACTCAAGCCGATCGTAAGGGAGGAACTGTTCGGTGCGCTGGCAGTTTTGAATGAGGAATTGAAGGAGAGGAACCCCCTCACATACGATAGTGTTGTCGGCGTAGAGAAAGATAGACTAGCTGGCGCGAGTGCCAACGTCGATAGAAGTGGTAGTATGACACGTGCTATCCAATATATCCACGCTCATTACAGCGAGGATTTGAATATGGCAGTAGTATCCAACTCAGTATCCTTGAATTATACGTATTTTAGTCAGGCGTTCAAAGCTTATACAGGCCTCAGCTTTGTTCAATATGTAAAAAGGCTGCGCATTACAGAAGCCAAAAAGCTGCTGGAGTGTCAAGGGGGCAGGATCTATGAAATTGCGGCTAACGTGGGCTTTGACAATGCAAAGCACTTTAACAAAGTGTTTCGTGAGCTGGAGGGGATGAGCCCGCAGCAGTTTCGAGTGCAGAATCAAAGGGGTAATTAGATATAAAGAGGGGGAAAACTCCACTGCCTTTTTACCCTTATCCTGATATAATAAACGTATGCATAACCATGACCTTCAATCAGAGAGTTTGTACACAATCACACGAATCGCCGAACGGAAGGGGAGAGCATATGGTTATTTATGAAACGGACCAAGCTTATATCATGACGACGCAGCATGACCATGCCCATATTTCAGGTGAGTTGGCTTTACAATGGGAAGAGAGTGCCTTCAAGAATAGACGTCATAAGCAGGATTTTGTATATGCAGCAAGGGAGCATGATCGGGGTTGGATACAGTTAGACGCTGCTCCTTTCTGGAATGATCATATGTCAGCACCTTATACATTTATTGATTTTCCACTCAGTCCACGTTTTGTTTTCTATCGTCTTGGGATTGATGAAGTCGAACAAGGAAACACGTATGCTGCGTTGCTGTGTAGCTTGATGTACAAGGAGCTAGTCGGGCGGACCGAGCATCAAAATGCTCAGGACAAGCAGATTACGCATGCTTATCAGGAAGCGGAGGAACAGCGTCGTCTGAGGCTCAAACAGGAGCTGGCATGTGGCGTAACCTTCGACCATCAAGTGCGGACGGATGTACGGAGAATGTTGTTTTGCGACGAATTGAGTCTGTTTTTGTGCAGTCGAGAGCCGGGTACGCCTACAGTAGAATATGAATGGTTTGCTGAAGGTTTGAGCTTCCCGGCTGTTCGTCATGAAAGCGGGCGAGTTTGGGCCGAGTGGCTATCGGATCAGACTGTAGGTCTCTCCTTTTTTCCTTTCAAGGGCAAGGTAGGGATTACTCATACCTTTAAAAAGGTGGACAAGGAGAAAATTCGTACCTTCGGTCTCCTAGAGGCTTACCGTTCTTCCGAATGGACGCATCGAACCTTTACCGTTGAACATATCATGGAAGTAGAAGAACATAAGGAGAATGCCTGACCGTCTACGGATACAGCCTCGAACAATAATTTGTTTGTAGACGCAGAGAAAAGCCTCCCTGAACCATGATTCAGAGAGGCTCGCTTTTTTCTAGCTTTAACATTTTACGATTTTGCAGAGGTTTTCGCACGATTGACAATAGTCTGTACCTTATTCAATACCTTATCGCGTGCCCCTTTATTTTTCATCAGATACGTCACACCCATTCCCAATGCTGCTACCACCCATTTCTTATTCTTCATAAAGTACGCCTCCTTATGATCATGTTGTCATACCCAAATGCTTAAAAGCATCCAAAATGTGAAAAGATGAACGGGATTTTACGATTTAGTGATTCCTTGCACTCGTTCCGCATAACTATGATTTACCCTTCTCCATCACATCTTACCCGTTCCTTCGCCAATGAAACGATTACGACTGTCTTTTCATGTTTAATGGATATTATCAAATATCCCGCCACAATGGCTTCAGACGCACATGACAGGGAGGTCTTTGTTATGAGAAAGAAGGAAGTGGTTGCCATGCTGCTCGCCGGCGGACAAGGCAAAAGACTCAAAGGACTTACCCGTACACTAGCCAAACCGGCAGTATTTTTTGGGGGAACTTACCGCATTATTGATTTCCCTCTCAGCAATTGCACTCATTCTGGTATAGACACCGTAGGCGTATTGACCCAATACGAGCCGTTGGTGCTTCATTCCTATATCGGCGTAGGCAGCGACTGGGATTTGGATCGTCTGGATGGAGGAGTGTTCGTTTTACCTCCGCACGAGAAAGAAGATGGAAACAACTGGTACAGGGGCACGGCGGATGCAATTTATCGAAACCTGCATTTCTTGGATCAGTATGACCCGGAGCATGTACTCATTCTGTCAGGGGATCACATTTATAAAATGGACTACAGTCGAATGCTCCACTATCACAAGGAGAAGGAAGCAGACTGCACCATTTCTGTTATCAATGTCACGATTCAGGAAGCTAAACGATTTGGAATCCTGAACGCTGACGATGATCTGAAAATATATGACTTTGAGGAGAAGCCTGAACAGCCGAAAAGTACATTGGCCTCCATGGGTATTTATTTGTTCAAATGGGAGGTGTTGCGTCGCTATTTACTGGAAAGCGCAAGCGATTCTGAATCCTCACATGATTTTGGCAAGGATATCATTCCATTGTTGCTTCAGCATGGCCGGTCGCTGTATGCGTACCCGTTTGCTGGGTACTGGAAGGATGTAGGTACCATTCAGAGCTTGTGGGAGTCCAACATGGATCTTCTGGTTCAGGATCCGCCTTTGGATCTGAACGATCCTTTCTGGCGCATCTATACTCGCAGCCCCAATCAACCGGCCCAGTATATAACCCAACGGGCGATCCTCAAAAACAGCATTGTAAATGAAGGTTGCATGGTGGATGGAGAAGTAAGGCATTCTGTACTATTTTATGGGGTCGAAGTAGGTGAAGGGAGCGTCATTACCGATTCTGTCATCATGCCGAACGTAAAAATTGGGCGCAATGTACGTATTCACCGGGCTATCGTGAATGAGAACATCGTTATTGAAGACAACGCGTTTATTGGACCTGAAGATAGTTCTGATGAGATTATTTTGTTCGATCAGGAAAGCCAGCTTCATGCACGAATTTAACCCGGATAAGGACGGTGTCTGCTATGAGTCGACTCATTGGAGTTATCAACCTGGATCACGAACTGGATCAGTTGAAGGAGTTGACCTATTTCCGGTGCGGGGCCGCAGTCCCCTTTGCTAGTCGATATCGGCTCATTGATTTTACCTTATCCAATATGATGCATGCAGGGGTGCATGATATTGCACTGTTTATCCGCCGCAAATACCGTTCGCTGCTGGATCATCTGGGCGAAGGTCGGCCTTGGGATTTAGACCGCAGACGGGGCGGGTTGTTTATTTTGCCACCGGACTGGAATGATCCGACGGATGCATCGCGTGGAGATTTGCAGCATGTGCACAACAATCTGGATTTTTTTCATCGCTCATCGGGGCAAACCATTATTCACGCAGGAACTCAGCATGTCAATAAGGTGGATATCGAGGATGTATACCGTTATCATCAGGAGAAAAATGCAGATGTTACCCTTGTATATAAACCCATAGACCAGCTAGAATCTGAGCATGATCCTTGTGCACGACTGGAGATTGATGAGAACGGACGAGTGACGGGTATTCATCAGGAGCAGGATCATCATAACATTTATTTGGAAATGTTTGTGATGGACAAAGACTTGTATCTGGATCAGGTGAAGCATTGCATTGCCCATCAGGATAATCATTTCTTTCGTGATGCCATCCAGAAAAACCCAAGTGGACTGCGTATTTATGCGTATCGTTATGAAGGTTATCATGCGGTTATTAATTCTATTGAGAGCTACTATAAAAATAGCATGAAGCTGTTGGATCAGCAGCAGTATCAAGCCCTGTTTCAGAATCAGCCGGTACACACCAAAATCAAGTATGAAGCCCCGACCCGCTATACGCACAGCGCCGAGGTGGATCATTCACTTGTTGCCAATGGCTGCACCATTGGAGGCAAGGTCGAGAATAGTATTCTTTTCCGTGGAGTGCGGGTGGAGGAGGGCGCGCGGGTAAGCAACTCGATTATTATGCAAAAATGTGTCATCCGTAAAGGGGCAGTTGTGGAGAATGTGGTTTTAGATAAAGATGTACAGCTTTCACCAGATCGAACTCTGATTGGAGACATTAGAGTTCCCTATGTCATTGCCAAGAATAGCGTAATTTAAAGGATATACTTAGCCATTAAAACGGAAATAACAGGAGGTACAACTTTGTTCAGCAATAAAGAAGCATTTAAGCAGGCTTTTCGAGAGCAACTGGTCGGAAGGCTGGGCAAACCGATGCAGGAGGCTCAGTCGGAAGACGTATATAAGGTTTTGGGTGGCATGATTCGTGAACAAGTCGGCAAGAATTGGGCAGAAACGAACCAAGCCTATAAAGAAGGACAAGAGAAGCAGATTTATTATTTTTCCCTGGAATTTTTGATAGGTCGTCTACTGGGCAGTAATCTGCTGAATTTGGGCGTACTGGATATGGTTCGGCAGGCATTGGGTGAACTGGGCTGGGATCTGGAGGAAATTGAAGAACAGGAGGCGGACGCGGGGCTAGGCAATGGGGGTCTCGGCCGTCTGGCGGCTTGCTTCATGGACTCGCTGGCATCCCTTGGCTATGCAGGACATGGCTGCGGCATCCGGTATAAATATGGTCTGTTTGAACAGCGTATTGTGGACGGCAATCAGGTTGAACTGCCGGATTACTGGCTACAGAAAGGGAATGTCTGGGAGGAACGTCGTCCTGATAAAAAGGTCGAGGTTCATTTTTGGGGAAGAGTGGAAACCCATGAACAGGAGGGACATCTTGTATTCGAGACAAAGGATGCTGAAACGGTCTGGGCTGTCCCTTACGATATTCCGCTGGTAGGCTATGGTCATACACAGGTGAATACGCTGCGGATTTGGAGTGCGGAATCAGCGCTTGATCCCGTTCGAGGACCGATTCGAGGCGAGGGCGGTTATTACCGCTTTCTCGACTACAATCGATCGGTGGAATCTATCTCCGCATTTCTATATCCGGACGACTCCAATTATGAGGGAAAGCTGCTTCGCTTGAAGCAGCAGTATTTCCTGTGCTCGGCCGGATTACAAAGTATTTTGCGTACGTTTGAGAAGCTTCGTTTACCTTATAGCCATTTGCCCGATAAAATAGCACTGCACATTAACGATACACATCCGACCCTAGTTATTCCGGAACTGATGCGTATTCTGATGGACGTGAAGGGCTTGGGCTGGGACGAAGCATGGGATATTACGACGCGAACCGTTTCATATACGAATCATACGATATTAAGTGAGGCGTTGGAACAATGGCCTGTTAATATGGTACGGGAGCTGCTTCCTCGTATTTCTTTAATCATTGAAGAAATTAACAAACGTTATTGCGCTATGCTACTGGAGCGTTACCCAGGCCAGGACATCAAAATTGGTGAAATGGCGATTATTCACGGTGAACAAATCCGTATGGCCCACTTGGCAATCGTCGGCAGCTACAGCGTTAATGGGGTGGCTGCGCTGCATACGCAAATATTAAAGGAACGAGAGATGAAGTCGTTTCACGAGCTGTACCCTGACCGTTTTAACAATAAAACAAACGGGATTGCCCATCGCCGCTGGCTGATGCACGCCAACCCGGAGCTGGCAAGCTTGTACGATGAGACGATCGGCACACGCTGGAGGACCCGTCCAAGGGAGCTCATCGACCTGCTTCGTTACAGTGGGGACGAGACGTTCAAAGAACGGATACAGGCGATTAAGCGAAATAATAAAGTCAGGCTTGCTGAGCATGTTTTTGCAAAACAGGGCGTGCGATTGGATACGTCCTCCATTTTTGATGTACAGGTCAAACGGTTGCATGGTTATAAGCGACAGCTGCTCAATATTTTGCATGTGATGCATCTATACAGCCAGCTTAAAAGTAATCCGGGCCTGGATGTGACGCCACGCACATTTATTTTTGGAGCCAAAGCCGCCCCCGGTTATTTTCTCGCCAAACAGACGATCAAGCTCATTAATAACGTGGCGGACACGATCAATCGAGATGTGGAAGTCAAGGACAAGCTGAAAGTCGTTTTCCTTGAAAATTATTCGGTCTCACTGGCGGAGCTGATTATTCCTGCGGCGGATGTCAGTGAGCAGATTTCCACGGCAGGCAAAGAAGCTTCAGGCACAGGCAATATGAAATTTATGATGAACGGTGCGCTCACAATAGGTACATTGGACGGAGCCAATGTTGAAATGCATGAAATGGTAGGCGATGCCAACATGTTCATTTTTGGATTGAAGGTGGATCAGATCGAGGCATATTACCGGAACGGCCAGTATTCGGCGCGCAAAACAGCCAACAGTGACGAAAGACTGCGTGAAGTGCTGGATCAACTCGTGAACGATGCTCCTTTTACGCGGCATGAACGGGAATTTGAGGCCATTTATCAATCCCTGATTGATCATAATGATGAATACTTTGTGCTCAAGGACTTCGCAGCCTATGTGGATACGCAGGTTCATATTGAACAGGTGTATCGGAATCCCTCGGAGTGGGCTCGGCGTGCTATTGTCAATATGGCACACTCCGGTAAATTTTCTAGTGATTGTACGATTCAGCAATACGCGGCTGAGATTTGGGACATTGTACCTCTCCAGAACGATGTCTACAAGCGAATTCTGTCCTAAAACGGCGAAACAGGCGGAATAGCATTGCTTTTCGAACGCTGAGGGTTATAATGACAGTATAGACATAAGTAAGGATGGGAGCTGTAAATACTCATTCCTGAACTTGAATTGTACTGTTGAAGGAGTCCTCCTATTGATAAAGTTCAATCCGAAAAGGCTCAAACCTCATAAATCGAAGAAGAACTATAATATGTTTCAAAATATAGGGCGTGCGATTCGGCTGAATTTCATCAAGCTGTTGCGCGCCCCTGGAGGAGTCAAAAAGATCTCCTTGGGCTTCGCCATTGGCTTTGCGCTGGAGATGATTGTGATTTCCACGGCTTCTCTGGTATACCTTGTTTTTTATCCGATTGTTCGTCTGTCTGGCGGCTCGCTGCCTGCGGCCATTGTGGGTAACGTTGTAGGTAAGCTGACCTTTTTGCCAATTGTACTAATGCCATTCGCCAAGCAAGTGGGGGCTTGGATTTATCCATCTCATTATCCGGTACATGTCAGGGGCGGACGACTTCACGAGCATTCTTTTATGGAGCTGTTTCACGGCAACTGGTCTGTATTCAGAGACTTGTTGCACGGAGGCTTGCACATCCTGATCGGCATGTCGATTTTCGGTGTGGTGCTGGGCATTATCTCGTATTTTGTCATTCAGGTTCTGTATAATCGTTCGCTGCACAAACGGTTGGAGAAGCGGAAGTTGCGTCATGGCGCAGCATTTTCGGCGGCCAGACTGCTGAAGAATGGATAACTATGTATAAGAAAGAAGCTCTTCGAGCCTATTTATTAGGTCTGAAGGGCTTCTTTGAGTTGGGGCAAGAAAAAGCCTATGATCTCTATAAGACCCATACGCTTTTGGCATATATTGTAACAGGATTGGCTTCATTCGCTCGAATCGTTTACAATACGTGTGCATACAACAATGGACGACAGGTTAATGTACATACAAGGAGTGATGAAGTTGCGGAAGATATGGCAAATCTACTTAACAGACTGGAGAAATGTATTCAAAGTATCGACCGGGACTTTATTAGTCATTGGCATCATTCTTTTGCCTTCCGTCTATGCATGGGTGAATTTGAAAGCGATGTGGGATCCGTATGCGAATACATCTGGAATTAAAATTGCAGTAACCAGCCAAGATCAGGGTGCAGAAGTAAATGGTAAGAAGATTAATATCGGCGATGAGGTTTTGCATAACCTTCAAAATAACAAGAAGCTGGGTTGGACTTTTGTCAATGAAGCGGAAGCACGGAAAGGTGTGTTGGATGGTGATTATTATGCCAGCCTGCTGATCCCAAAAGACTTTTCAGAGAAAATTACGAGTGTGCTGACGGAAAATCCGCAAAAGCCGGAAATTGATTACGCCGTAAATGAAAAAATTAATGCAGTAGCTCCGAAAATTACATCTTCGGGGGCAACCTCTCTGACGAACCAGATTAGCCAAAACTTTATTGAAACTGCCAGCCAGGCGGTATTGACGAAGTTGAAGGAAGCTGGAGTAAAGTTGGAGGAGGAACTCCCGACAATTCGTAACATTGAAAACCGGGTGTTGGAGCTAAATAATCGACTACCGGATATCGATAGGTTGGGCAAACAGGCCTTGGAGCTGGAGCGAAATTTGCCGAAAATTAAGGCGCAGGGACAAAAGATTATCGCATTGAAGGAGAAAATTCCTGAAATTAACCGCGCCGGTGACCTGGTGCTCAAAATTGACAAAAACATGCCTGAGCTGGACAAGGTAGCCGCTGTTATTTTAGATATCCAAAAAAGACTACCTGATATTCAAAAGGCTGGTGATCGAATTGTTGAACTGGATCAAAATTTTAGCAAGGTAGAAAGCGCACTGACCACCGCCCTGGAGGATACGCAAACGGCTCTTAAAGTTATTAATGCTGCCCAGAGGGCACTGCCAGAAGTACAGCAGATAGCGGACACAGGCAAGGACTTTACAACCGGTTTACTTGAATTTCTGGACAAAAATGAGGGTGCGCTTGATTCGATAGGTACAGTAGTTAAAGAAGATTTACAACTGGTACAACAAATTGCGAATGAGGTTTCTCAGATTACAGACATCATTCGTGGTGTGGATTTTGATCCTAAAGCAGCACAAGCTGCGGTGAATCGTGTCAGCGGTAGGCTGACAACTGCCGTGGGGGTGCTGGATCATATTTCTCAATTGCTGAACCGTGTGAACGGATACTTGCCAAGTCAACCTCTGGATTCACTTATTTCCCGTGTGGGCGGGGTGGAGGATCGTTTCCGCCGTCTGAATAGCACAGTAACTAGTATCGGGAATGCCATCCAGCGCGGTGAAAAGCCTGCGCAAAATCTGCTGGATGACACTGATCGCCTTGCTGGAGAAATCAGTAGCGGAATTGACAACATTTTGGGCAATTATGATACGGAGTATGCACCCGCCATTCAAAAGGCGCTAGATCAGATCAAATCCGTAGCCCGCAATTCTGCCAATGTGCTGACTACAGCTCAAGAGCAGCTACCGAATATTGAAAAGCTATTAAATGACGCACAGGCTGCAGCAGAATTCGGCCAGCAAGAGCTAACACGTCTCCAGCAGGATCTGCCACAATACCGTCAGAAACTGCATGAAGCGGCGACAATGATTCAGGGACGTATGGGCGAGTTTACGAATGCTGTGAACAAAGCAGCAGACTTCGTAAATAACGATTTGCCGACGGTTAAAAGTAAAATTCATCAGGCGGCAGATTTTGTGCGTAATGATTTGCCCAAAGCGGAACAACAGTTTGTCAAAATGGCTGACTTAATTGAAAATAAATTTCCTGAAGCGGAAAAAGCGGTGCACCAAGTGGCCAATTTTGTAAGGACCGATCTTCCAGCTGCCGAGGATTCCATACGTCAGGCTGCAGACACCATTCGCAAGCTTAAGGGCGAAAATGCACTCGGACGCGCTATTGCATTGCTCAAGGGGGATGTGAAAAAGGAAAGTGAGTTTCTCGGCAGTCCGGTATCATTGAAGCAGGAACGGATATATCCAATCCCTAACTATGGTTCTGCGATGTCACCTTTTTACACTACATTGTCGATTTGGGTAGGTGCGATGCTACTGGTATCAATGTTCAGGGTAGATGTGGATGACCCGGAAGGACAATTTAAAAGCTACCAAGTGTATTTCGGACGGCTGATGACATTCTCCACAATTGGTATTTTTCAGGCGCTGAGCGTATCTCTCGGTGACTTGTTCCTGCTCGGGGCGTATGTGGATGCCAAAGTAGCCTTTGTACTATCCTCTATGCTGATCAGTCTGGTGTTTACGGCGATGACCTATACACTAGTTTCTGTGTTCGGCAATATCGGCAAGGGACTGGCGGTCATCCTGCTGGTGCTTCAATTCTCCAGTTCAGGAGGGACGTTTCCGATTGCGACGAGTACACCATTCTTTCAGGCGCTGAATCCATTTGTACCATTTACCTATGCGGTTAGTCTGTTACGAGAGACAGTAGGAGGGATGTTGGCTTCAACGGTGATACGGGATGTGGTGATGCTGTTTGTATTTATCGGTGTTTGCTTCCTGTTTGGATTGGTGTTGAAGAAGCCGCTCAGCAAGCATACGAAAAAAATGGCTGAGCGAGCGAAAGAAACGAAATTAATTCCTTGATTGTTAAATAGAGAGTGAGTTACGGTGGATAAACGCGCTCCGCGAAGGATTTGATCTTACGATCGCTGTTGCCACGGGATTCTTTGGATTAGATAGACATGAAAAGGTAAGAATCCCGTGGCAAAGGCGAACGCGCCGCTTCTCCAGATTCAAATCCTCCGCTCTGCTGGCATCCGCCGTAAAGTCACCTTCTTTTAATATTCGGCGGGTAGTACGGGGAGGTGGCCTCCGCATGTTATGCTTCGGCATGGTGCGGAGGCCTTTTTGCATGCGCTCTCCAAACTTTAAATTGCATTTGGGGGTGTTTCAATGCGGTTTGTTCTGGTGAATAAACGGAGTATGGTCTTTTTTGGCATGTAATTTTGCGGAATTTTAAAATCCTTAAGCAAAGGCGGGAGGTAGTATGGAGTATTCATACTTAGGAAAGTCAGGCTTAAAGGTGAGTCGGTTATGTCTGGGGACGATGAATTTCGGACCAGAAACCGAAGAAAAGGATGCGTTTAAAATTATGGATGCCGCACTGGATGCGGGCATTAACTTTTTTGATACGGCTAATGTATATGGCCATGACCGTAAAGGTTGGACAGAGGAAATTATCGGACGTTGGTTCCAGCAGGGCGGCGGAAGACGCGAGAAGGTCGTGTTGGCAACGAAGGTATACGGAGATATGAAAAATGAACATGACGGACCCAATGCAGGATCAGGCTTGTCTGCTTACAAAATTCGCCGCCATTTGGATGCGTCTCTGAAACGTCTGCAGACCGACCATGTAGAGCTATACCAAATGCATCACATTGACCGAAACGTGTCATGGGATGAGCTGTGGGGCGTATTCGAGTCCGTGGTGGATCGGGGACAAGTTGGTTATATCGGTTCCAGTAATTTTGCGGGCTGGCACATTGCGGTGGCGCAGGCCGAAGCGAAGGCACGGCGTTTTTTGGGGCTTGTATCCGAGCAGCATTTGTACAACTTGAACGAACGTTCCGCCGAGCTTGAAGTATTACCGGCAGCTCAGGAGCTGGGGCTGGGTGTGATCCCATGGAGCCCGTTGGCGGGCGGACTGCTGGGACGGAATGCGTTAGCTGGTACAGGTTCCCGCAGCGCACGCGCCAAGGAAAAGGTGGAGCAGAATCGTATGAAGCTGGAGCAATTTGCAGCATTGTCCCGCGAGCTGGGTGAAAAGGAAGACGTGATTGCACTGGCTTGGGTACTTTCCCATCCGGCTGTAACGGCTCCAATTATCGGACCACGGACCTTAGAACAGTTAGAGGATGCTCTACGGGTACCTGAGGTCAAATTGAGCGAGGAAGTGCTTGCCAAGCTGAATGAGATTTTTCCAGGTCCAGGAAAACCTGCGCCAGAAGCCTACGCTTGGTAATAATACTTTGTACTCGTCATAAAGCATCATTCTTTGTTAGAAATCATCGGCAAAAAGCAGCAGATCAGGAGCCTCTCTTTGATCTGCTGCTTTTTTCTGGTGCCTGATCCACATTTGAACGACCATGGAAAAAATATATATGCGCTAAAACAAAAAGATTAATTCTCCCATTAATGCAAAAAGAACTTCCAGAGATTGTGTTGCTTCTACGGTCGCCAGTTTTTGCATATTTCCACGAACCTGATCTATAGCTTTAAAAAATAAAACTCTTTAAATATCGTTATTTCTCATATTAATAATAACTTAGGTCATTCATTTCAAGAGTTTTTTTACGGTTGACAAGGCAAAAGGGATGCTGTATATTACTGAAAGTTGGTGTTAATAGTAATTATTACGATTTAAAAAATGAAAATGAAAATGAAAAGCCGATATTCAAGGGAGCGTACCAGCGATGAATAAGAAAGCAATACCAGTAACAGTGTTGAGCGGATATTTGGGTGCAGGAAAAACAACGATTTTGAATCATGTATTAAACAATCGGGACGGAATGAAAGTGGCAGTCATCGTCAATGACATGAGTGAAGTGAATATAGATGCTGAGCTGGTTAAAAAAGAGGGCGGCTTGTCCAGAACAGAAGAAAAACTGGTCCAGTTGTCTAATGGTTGTATTTGCTGTACATTGCGTGAAGATTTATTGGTGGAGGTCAAGAAACTGACGGAACAAGGCGAGTTTGATTATATTTTAATCGAATCTACAGGCATCAGTGAACCTGTGCCAATCGCTCAAACCTTTACGTACGCCGATGAAGGAACTGGCATTGATTTGGCATCGCTGGCAAAACTGGATTGCATGGTGACCGTAGTCGATGCGAACCGTTTCTGGCATGATTTTGAATCAGGAGAAACGTTACTGGATCGCAGGCAGGCTACTGGTGAAGACGACACGCGTGATATCTCGGACTTGCTCATAGACCAGATTGAAACCTGTGATGTATTGATTCTGAATAAGTGCGATCTGGTTCAGTCTGCTGAGCTGGATAAGCTGGAGGGTGTGCTGCGGAGATTACAGCCTGAAGCCCGAATCATTCGTACTTCCAAGGGAAAGGTCGCTCCTTCGGACATTTTGAATACAGGGCTGTTCAATTTTGACAAGGCTAGTCAATCCGCTGGATGGATTCGGGAGCTGGAGCTTGAAAGCCATACACCGGAAACGGACGAATATGGGATAAATTCCTTTGTATATCGTCGTAGAAGACCATTTCATCCTGCAAGATTGGCTGAATTTATGAACTATTGGCCGGAGGAGATCGTTCGCGCCAAAGGTTTGGCCTGGATTGCAACCCCGCAGGATTGGGCAGCGAGTATTAGTCAGGCAGGACCATCTATTCAATTTGGCCCTGCGGGAAGCTGGCTTGCTGCATTATCCGAAGAAGAACGGCAGGAGATCGTTGCAGCTGACCCTGAGGCTCTGGACCAATGGGATGAACAATGGGGCGATCGCATGAACGAAATCGTCATGATCGGTATCGGAATGAATCGACCGGACTTGGAAGAAGAGCTAGATGAATGTCTGCTGAACGATAATGAAATGGATATGGACTGGTCCAGTTTTGAAAATCCGCTTCCTTGGCCGACATGATGAAGCTAGTTGATCCATTCATTAATAAAGTCCATACATTTTTTAGCTGCTGGAGAAACATTTTTTAAGGAAGCGGTAGCGATACCGATAGTACGGGAATGCCTCTCATCCAATGGACGAATAGAGATGTCGTAAGGAATGTGAGACGGGATCATTTCAGGAAGAATACTCACGCCTAGTCCATTCTGCACCATAGCCATAATCGCATGGTCATCTTCTAATTCATATTTGATTTTAGGTGACATATTATGCTGTGAAAAAATATTCCTTACATCGGTGTCACAGCCTGCAACAGGCATAATAAAAGGCTCATCTCTGAGCTGTTCTACTCGAATGGAGGCTTGCTTTCCCAGAATATGATCGGAAGGAAGTAGACAAAGCATGCTTTCTTCTTTTAAGGGCAACGCCTCTAATGTGTCTAGCGTGGGGAGGTTCACAAAGCCGAAATCAGCCTCCCCACTGATTATCCAGCTCTCAATTTCATGGTAGTTCCCATCGAGCAGTTTTATTTCAATAAGAGGAAACTGCTCATTGAATTTTTTTAGAATACGGGGCAGCCAATGAATAGAGACGCTTGAAAATGTGCCGATCTTTACGGTTCCGATTTCCAATCCTTTAATTAGAGCTACCTCTTGGTAGAGCTTTTCGTCCATTTGTACGATCTCTCTAAATTGCTTCATCAATCTTTCTCCGTTATTGGTCAATCTGATGCCTGAACGACCTCGGATCAGAAGAGTCAACCCTAATTCATGTTCCAATCCAGAGATCGCATGGCTGATTGCCGATTGTGTAAGATTTAAAACTTCCCCGGCCTTTGTGAAACTTCCCATTTCAACTACGCAAAGAAAAATCTTATATTTAAACAAATTCCTGTTCACTCCTATTTTTTTAATGAAATATATTCATGTATCATATCAGATATATTCATTTTTTTTATTTAATATTTATGATTATAATCAAATGAAAGAAAGGTTATATATTTTTGTTTTAGGAGGAACATATGAACTCAATTGCTAAAACTCCTCGGCCACCCTATTATGCGGCTATCTTTACTTCTGAACGTACGGAAGGAGATGGCGGATACGGAGTGATGGGAGACAAAATGGTGGAACTGGCTGCCGAGCAGCCTGGTTTTCTAGGTGTGGAAAGTGTTCGTGATCACAATGGAGTAGGCATCACAGTTTCCTATTGGGAGTCTCTAGACGCTATAAAAAATTGGAAACATAACGAGCTGCACAAGGTAGCGCAGGAAAAAGGGAAATCCGAGTGGTATAAAACATTTGGTTTAAGAGTGAGCAAGGTAGAACGAGATTATTTTTTTACAGTGTAAATAGGTTCAATATCTTTCTATTCATATTCAGTTCATAAACGTGGGTTATCCTCGCTATAGAAACCGTATAGGGAGGATATGAATGTGGATTATACAGACAAAAAAGAGACCTTGGCCATTGAAGCAAGGGGACTCGTTAAAACTTTTGGTGATAAGCATGCGGTTGACGGTGTCGATTTGAATGTCCATGCTGGCACGATCTACGGTGTGCTCGGCCCTAATGGAGCAGGTAAGACGACTACCATCCGAATGCTGTCAACGTTATTGCGACCTGATGGTGGATCAGCGCGTATCTTCGGGCACGATGTAGTAAAGGAGCCGCAGGTTGTGCGTCAATTGATCGGGGTAACAGGCCAATACGCATCGGTCGATGAGTCGCTTAGCGCTACTGAGAACTTGATCATCTTCTCTAGACTGCTTGGACTGGGACGTGCCGAGGCGCGTCATAAGGCAGCGGAGCTGTTGGAGGAATTTGGCTTGGCCGAAGCAGCCAAGCGACCGTTAAAAAATTTTTCGGGAGGCATGCGCCGCCGACTGGACTTGGCCGCCAGTCTCATCGCTAAGCCGCCGCTGATCTTCCTGGATGAGCCGACTACCGGACTAGACCCGCGCACGCGTGTCAAGATGTGGGACACGATCCGGCGTCTGGTCAAGACCGGTTCCACCGTACTGCTCACTACCCAGTACCTCGACGAGGCGGATCAACTTGCTGACCGAATCGCGGTGATCGATCATGGCCGGGTAGTCGCTGAGGGTACGGTGGATGAACTGAAAGCGGCAGTGGGGGCGTCGACTCTGCAACTCAAAGTGCAAAATCAACAGGACATTGAGAGAGCTGTTCAGATCGTTGAACAGGTGCTTTCAGTCAAGTCCAGCGTGTCAGTGGAAGTTGGAAAGATTATTTCTCCGATGGCCAATGCAGATCGGGTAACGGACCTGCTGATTGCCCTCCGTACTGGAGAGATTCGTCTAGCAGAAATGAGTGTGCAAAAGCCGACGCTTGACGAGGTGTTTTTGTCCATCACTGGTCATGGGGCACAAGTAAACGAGCAGCAGACGTCCCAAGGAGCGCATGCTGGGGAGGGGGCGAGAGCATGAAGAGCACTACGGTTATGACAGGTTTTGATCGCACTTTGAAGAAGTCTGTGAGTTTCAGACAGGCGTTCTTCAATTCCATGACGATGGCCTACCGGGGCATTCTGAAGATCCGGCATACTCCCGAGCAATTGTTTGATGTCACGCTCCAGCCGATCATTTTCACACTTATGTTTACCTATATCTTTGGTGGCGCCATCTCAGGAGACGTGCAGCATTATTTGCCGGTTATTATTCCAGGCATCCTCGTGCAGACTGTGATCTCGACCTCCGTCGTTACCGGCGTCCAACTACGTGAGGATATGGACAAAGGAGTGTTCGACAGGTTCAAGTCACTCCCAATCGCACGTATTGCGCCTTTGGCTGGAGCTCTGCTGGCTGACAGTATCCGGTATACTATTGCGACTGTACTTACCTTCGCCATGGGGTATATTTTGGGGTATCGGCCAGAGGGAGGGCTGCTGAGTGTTGCTATCGCCGCGCTTTTGGTCATCGTGTGTTCCTGGGCAGTCAGCTGGATTTTCGCCTTCTTTGGCGTGATTGCCCGCACTGCTTCCAGTGTACAGGGCATCTCCATGATTGTTCTGTTTCCGCTCACTTTTGTTTCCAACGCATTTGTGCCTGTGGACACAATGCCTGGTTGGCTACAGTGGTTTGTGAACGTCAACCCGATTTCACATCTTGTGAACGCAGTCAGGGAGCTTGCGAATACGGGAACGATTGGCGGGGAACTGGCGATCTCCCTGCTTGGCGCTACAGTCATTGTGGCGATTTTCGCGCCGCTTACGGTGCGTGCATATATGCGTAAAGCATAAGATGGCAGTCTTCTTGACGAGGATGAGAGATTTAAGGCAGAACTAGTTAGGGGGATTGAAATGGCGCGTGTATTGGTCGTTGATGATGATCCGCATATTCGCGAACTGGTCGGACACTTTTTGAGGATGGAAGGTCTGGAGGTAGTCGAGGCGGTGGATGGATTGGACGCGATGCGCATTTTTGATCAAATCAAGGTCGATTTACTTGTTCTTGATATCATGATGCCGGGAATGGATGGTTGGGGGTTGTGTCGTAAGCTGAGAGAGCAAACCGACCTGCCGCTGCTTATGCTTACAGCTAAAGGCGAGACGACACAGATCGTGAAAGGTTTCGCGCTCGGAACGGACGACTATCTTGTCAAGCCATTCGACCCCATGGTGCTTGTTGCACGCGTGAAGGCTTTATTAAAACGTTATCGTATCATGGCTTCCAAATCAGTGACTGTCGGAGATCTTGTCCTGCGGAGTGATACATTTGAATGCCGGGCTGAAAAGAAGGAGTTTACCCTGCCGCGCAAAGAATTTGAGCTGCTCTTCAAGCTGGCCAGCTATCCTGGCAAAACCTTTACCCGCGACCAGTTGATCGAACAGATCTGGGGTTATGATTATGAGGGAGACGAAAGAACGGTTGATGTCCATATCAAACGCCTTCGGGAACGGTTTCCGGAGGCAAGCCACTCCTTCCGGATCAGTACGATCCGAGGATTGGGTTATCGGCTGGAGGTAAGGCAATGAAACGAGAACCGGGATTCCTCCATATCCTTGCGAGACTCATGCTGGTGTTATTGGTGCTGTATCTCAGCTGGACTGCCGCGTTCTTTATTATGGAGGCGATCTATTCGCACATGTCATGGGCTCCCCATGGTTTGTTCGTCTTTCTTATGAATACGACGCTAGGCTTTTTCTTCTTCGGTATTATCAGTATGACGGTAAGGCGCTTCTTCCAGCCTAGAGAACAGCACGCTTTTACCGAAATGATCGATGCTTTAAAACGTATTTCGCAAGGAGACTTTCACATTAATCTGGATTGGGATCTCGGCGGGAGGAACGGAAAACATCGGAGGCCGCATCCTTATGTACAGTTGGTGGACAGTATCAATGATATGGCTGCAAATCTGAAGGCTATGGAAAAGCTGCGGGAGGAGTTTATTTCAAACGTATCCCATGAAATCGGCTCACCGCTGACCTCGATAATCGGATTCGCCAAGGCGCTCAAGGACGAGAATCTGGATCGTGAACAGCGAGACCGGTATTTGACGATCATCGAGACGGAGTGTATTCGTCTATCCAAGCTAAGCGATAATCTCATGAAGCTGGCGATTCTGGATTCGGAGCGGCATCTGTTTCGTCCGTCCCTTTATCGGCTGGACAAGCAGCTAATTTCGCTTATTCTCGCCTGCGAACCGCAATGGGAGGCTAAAAAAATCGAGATGACTGTTGAGGTGGATATCGTTGAGATCAACGCGGACGAGGATCTGATGGGCCAGGTTTGGGTAAATCTCCTTCACAACGCCATTAAATTTACACCACAGGGTGGAAGCATATCTGTTTCTCTTTCAAGTAACGGTGAACAGGCGGTTATCCGCATTGCGGACACGGGACAGGGCATCAACGAACAGGATCAGCAACGCATTTTTGAACGGTTTTATAAAGCAGACCAGTCACGGGCCCGAACTGCAGGAGGCAGCGGCTTGGGACTGTCCATTGCTTATAAAATAACAGAGATGCATACCGGCTCTATCTCTGTATCCAGCAAGGTGGGAGAAGGAACGGTATTTACGGTTATGCTGCCGCTGCGCCGGCAAGGAATGAAAGGCAGCAACAACTGTGAAATGTACACCGGCACAGTAATATAAAAAGGAGCGTCTTCAAAGCCATAAGCGGCTGAAGGACGCTCCTTTTTAACTCCCATGCTTATACTCTTATGGCATATGCGTATGTGCTCAGGACTTAGATGAATTTACCGGCTGCATTTCCTGGATAGCTTCCTTCAAGTTGTGTGAGCATAGCTCATACAACTGTTTCCTTTGCTGTTCGCTGGAATTCGTAGCCAGTTTTTGCAGCTCGGTTGTACATTGCTGCAGCAGCGTCAGCACAGCTTGATTCGAATCCTGTGCCTTGGACATCTGTACATTATCACTGTATGGGTCAATATATAGCTCCCCTTGCGTGTCCACCTGCGCGAAAAACACATCTTTGACCGTCAGGCTCTTTTCCTTTAGCTTGGCATCCAGCCATTGTTGAGTAATCCCCATATATGCCATTTGTTGCTCCATAAGTTGTCCATCCATAATGACTGCTGTGGGTTCCTTCTCCGGTAGCTGAAACATATTCAAATCTTTAAGCGTCACAGGCTGCTTGTCTTTGGTTAACAGCACATTGACTTCGCCACTGGTTTCCATGAGAGCAAATTCTACATCAGATACTTTGAATACATTCTTGCTTCGTAGCTGCTCCATGAGTTCATCCAGGGTGAGCCGTTCCTTTCTCAGATTATCCTCTAAAATTTTGCCGTCTTTGATCAGGATTGTTGTCCTTCCATCTGTTATATCTCTGATTTTCTTGCTTTTAATTTGCAAATATTCAATGCCAAGTGTTGTCAGTACCCATACTGACAAGGCTATGAGGCCTAGATACCAGGTGGATTCACGCTCCATAGGAATGGTAGCAGCCAGGTTACCTATCGTGATTCCTGTTATATATTCGAACAAGGAAAGCTGGGATACCTGACGTTTTCCAAGAATTTTGGTGATTAAAAATAATATAGCGACAGCCATTAATGTGCGTATAGCAACCTCGGCCCAATCCTGCATTTACTCAACCCCATTTCATTTCGCCACAAGGGCGCTACTATTCCAAGGATATCCGCGTCAAGGCACATTTAAACTCCAATTCCCCTAAATTTAAATAACTGAGCTACCAATAAACCGATTAAATACGATATAAGATTAAAATTTTCTATCGTTGAATTAGCAATGTCTATTACACAAGCGATTGACGGAAAAGGGTCGGCAGGATACATTATAAATATAATCCTTATTTAATTCATCGGAATTATAAACATTAAGCTCACGGAGGTATGTATATGTCGTCCAAACCTAAAGTTGTATTGTGGAGCAAAACCGGCTGTCATTTTTGTGGAGAGATCAAATCGTACCTGGAATCCCAAAATCAGCCGTATGAAAATATCCAAGTGGACGGAAATGATGCGCTGCGTGACGTGCTGGAAACCAAATATGGTGTTCGTTATGTTCCTGTCGTCGAAGTAGGCGGGGATAACAAATATGAAGCCCTGCTCAACCCGGATCTGGAAGAGTTGGGTAAAGTGCTGGAAAGTTACAATCAAGTGGTATAACAATCATGTTCAAGAGAGGTGGAAGAGTTATGGCTAAGAATAAACAAATTAAATTTGGTGCGATTATTCACGGCGTTGGGGGAAGCATGACGACTTGGCGTCACCCTGAAGTACCTGCGGACGCGAGTGTTAACTTTGAATTTTATAAAACGCAGGCACAAAAGGCAGAGGAAGGAAAGTTTGACCTCGTATTTATCGCAGATGGCCTGTTCATTAACGAAAAATCCATTCCCCACTTTCTAAACCGTTTTGAACCAATTACGATTTTGTCCGCTTTGGCTGGGGTGACGAAGCATATCGGACTGGTCGGCACATTGTCGACTTCCTATAGCGAACCGTTCACGGTAGCACGCCAGTTTTCTTCCATTGATCATATTAGCGGAGGTCGTGCAGGCTGGAATGTGGTGACTTCCCCGCTGGAAGGCTCTGCCCTTAACTTTAGCAAAGGCGAGCACCCGTCGCATCCGCAGCGCTATAAAATTGCAGAGGAATATTTACAGGTTACCAAAGGACTGTGGGACTCGTGGGAAGCGGATGCGTTCGTTCGTGATAAGGAAGCTGGAGTATTTTTTGATCCTGAAAAGCTGCATACATTGAACCATAAAGGTGAGTTTTTCTCTGTGCAGGGTCCGCTGAACATTGGACGATCCAAGCAGGGACAGCCGGTTATTTTCCAGGCAGGTTCCTCCGAGGATGGCAAAAACCTGGCCGCTAAGGAAGCGGATGCTGTATTTACAGGACATGAAACGTTAGAGGAAGCGCAGCAGTTTTATCGTGATGTGAGAGAACGTGCGGTACGCTATGGTAGATCCGAAGAGGATATTGTCATTTTGCCGGGCATATCGCCGATTATTGGCAATACAACGGAGGAAGCGGAACGTAAGTATGAAGAGATCACTAATCTGGTGACGATTGAGGCTGCGCTAAAATATTTGGGACGTTTCTTCGATCATCATGATTTCTCACAATATCCGCTGGATGAGCCATTCCCTGAGCTTGATGGTATTGGCAGCAATGCGTTCCGCAGCGGTACAGATAAAATCAAACGAGTAGCCAAGGAACAAAACTTGACCTTACGCGAGGTTGCGTTGCGTTCAGCTACACCGAGAACCTCTTTTATCGGAACCGCTGAGCAGGTGGCGGATCGAGTGCAGGAGTGGTTTGATAGAAAAGGAGCAGACGGATTCATTATTGGTTCTGATGTACCATCGGGTCTGCATGACTTTGTAAATTTGGTTGTGCCTATTTTGCAGGAACGCGGTATTTACCGTCAGGAATATGAATTTAGTACACTGCGCGAAAATCTGGGAGTGCCTATTCCTGAGAACCGCTATACAGCAGCCAGATCCAAAGTGAAGGTTGACGCATAACAGAAGGAGGAAAAAATATGTCCAAGGTTGTCATCCTATCAGGCAGTCCGTCTACACAATCCCGTTTATACGGCTTGATTAACTATACAACGGAGCAGTTGCAGCAGGCTGGAGCGGAGGTCACATTACTGAATGTGGTCGACTTGCCAGCGGAGGATCTGGTCACAGCTAACTTTAACAGCCCCGACGTCACAGCATCACTTGCATTGATTGCAGCAGCGGATGCCGTTATTGTGGCTTCTCCAGTCTATAAGGCGTCCTATTCAGGACTATTGAAAATATTCCTGGATTTGGTTCCGCAGGAGGGGCTAAGAGGGAAACCTGTCTTGCCTTTATTTATCGGAGGTACACTGGCTCACCTGCTGGTCATTGACTATGCGTTGAAGCCGGTTATTAATGCACTGGGCGGAAGACATATTCTTGGCGGGGTGTATGCAGTGGATCAGTGGGTCGAGCGTCTGCCAGATGGAGCATACGGGTTGTCCGAAGAATTGGTTGCACGGTTGGAACGTTCTGTTAAAGAACTAAATGAGCTATTAAAATTATAGATATTTTCAATATTTCCATTGACAGGTCGTTCAGTGAGTTTTATGATACAAAAAACCAAGTTAACTTATTGGATAAATGTATATAAAACTTACTGGGGGACTTGCGTATGAATATCGAGAATATGGAAGCCTTTGTATACGTGAATCATTATGGGAGCTTTAATAAGGCGGCAGAAGCCTTGTTCTTGTCCCAGCCCTCTGTTACAGCCCGGATTCAGACGCTAGAGCGCGAGCTAGAATGTAAGCTGTTCGACCGTCAAAGCAAGCAAACGGTTCTGACGGAGTATGGACGAAAGTTTCTTCCTTATGCGGAGCAGATGCTTCAGGTGCTGCAAAAAGGGAAGCAAAAGCTCCAACAGCGTAAGAAAGCCCCTCAACAAATTCGAATTGGCTGCACGATATCGGTGTCGAACTACATTATTCCAGAGATATTAAAGCAGCTTCGTGCCCGTTATCCAGAGGTTAACTACAAAATTGTGACGGCAACGACGGATCAACTGGTACATAAACTGTTGAACCGTGAGGTAGACATTAGTTTTGTCCGTAAAGTGATGCATCCGGCTATCCGTACGCTTGCTTTTTATGAAGATCCGATTTCCCTGTATGTATACGACGGCCATCCGTTTATGAAGACAGGAAAGGCCAGCATACAGGATATTCAACGTGAAACACTGGTGTTTTTTGAATGCGGATCACTAGATTGGATGAGAATTCATCGCGCTTTTGAATCACTGGAGCAGCCACCAGACATTGCTTTTCAGGTAGACAATGTGGTCACGGCCAAAAAGCTGGTATTGGAAGAAGCGGGTATTGCCTTCTTGCCAGATGTCTGTGTGAACCGTGAAGTAAAAGATCAGAAACTGTTCCGTATCCATGTTCCAGAGATAGCTAGGGTGTCGATGCAGATTAGCATAATTGCGACCAAAGAAGACTGTGCAGTAACCTCAGATTTTGCAGATGCACTGACAGAAGGTTTCCGGAGTGCTGTTTTGTTATAGAAAAGTTCTATAGCTTGGTGGATTGACGTATAGGTATCCAGGTGTTAAATTAATCACATCCTAAAACCGATTAAACTTATAGGAATTATGTATGATAGAATGTTATAGCTACCATGTATGTCGCAAACTGCTGATATACAAAGAGATGAGGGGGATTCATATGAAAAAGTGGTTTGCAATATTGTCTGTTATGGCAATCATCCTGGTGTTGGCAGGCTGCGGTTCCTCAGATAACGCGTCCAGTGCGTCAGGTTCAAGCGGAGACGTGAAAAAAATTATCGTAGGCACAGGTACTCAATTCAAAAATGTATGCTTTATTGACGAAAACGGAAATTTAACAGGTTTTGATGTGGAACTGATCAAGGAGCTGGACAAGCGCCTACCTCAATACGAATTTGAATTCAAAACGATGGACTTTGGAAATTTGCTGCTAAGTCTCGATGCCGGCAAGATTGATCTGGTATCGCATCAAATGGAAAAAAACCCGGAGCGTGAAGCCAAGTATCTGTTCAACAAAAATCCATATAGCATTTTTCTGAACAGAGTCGCTGTAGCGAAGGATAACAATACCATTCATTCCATTGATGATTTGAAAGGGAAAAAGGTACTTACCAGCCCAACCAGTAATGCGGCGTATGTGCTAAAAGAATATAACAAAAACCATGGAGATGCCCTGAATATCGTTTATACGAGTGGTGCGGCCAATGATACGGTGCAACAAATTACGAGTGGCCGTATAGATGCTACCGTTACGACAGACTTTGCGAACCGTTTTAACACCGATGAAAAAGGAGAAGTAGCTCTGAAAACCGTTGGTGATCCTTTGACTCAATCGGATGTACTGTATGTACTGAATAAAAATGAGCAAGGATTGGCGGATGACCTGGACAAAGCCATTCAGGAAGTGAAGGACGACGGTACGCTGTCGAAGCTGAGCATTAAATGGCTTGGAGAGGATTTCACGAAGTCTCTGGAAGATGTGAAAAAGGAAGGTAACAGCAGTAAAAAGTAAGGATAGACTTGGACATTTCAGCGGTCAGGGTACTCTATGTATTCTGACCGCTGATGTATAGAAAGGAGGCAGGCATATGAGCAGAGAGTTCAATATTGACTATGTTTTTAGCTTTATCCCGAAAATGCTGTCTTACTTACACATCACCTTGTTTATTGTAGCAAGCTCGCTTGTATTGGGGCTTATCATTGGTCTGTTGGTTGCGCTGCCTCGCATGTATAACATTCCATTTCTCAAACGTGTTTCTCAGGTGTATGTTTCCTTTTTTCGCGGAACACCTATTCTAATCCAATTGTTTCTGGTGTATTACGGCCTGCCAGAGCTACTAAAGCTGGTAGATATCAATTCCTCCAGATGGGATGTGCTGTGGTTTGCTGTAGCGACCTACGCACTCAATAGTGGAGCCTTTATTTCCGAAATTATCAGGTCAGGAGTAGAGGCAGTAGACCGAGGACAAATCGAGGCTGCACAGTCCGTCGGCATGTCAGGCTATCAGACCTTTACACGTATCATAATGCCGCAAGCGCTGGCTGTGGTGATTCCGATATTTTCCAATCTGGTGATTGGCAATCTGAAGGATACCTCGCTGGCATTTACAATCGGAGCGATGGAGATGACAGGGAAATCACAGACATTAGGGTCGGCTACCCAGCATTTTGTTGAAACCTACATCGCGTTATCCCTTATTTATCTGGTCATCAGTCTGATTTTACAAAAATTGTTCAGGGTGCTGGAAAATACGCTTCTCCGGCATGAGCATCGGGATGAAGTGCAGAAAGAACCCGAAAAACGAAAAAGTTTTGTGGTGCGCTACTTGAGAAGTCCTCGTCTGAGTAAAGGAGGTAAAGGCATATGAGTCTGGATTTTGGATTTATATATACTGCCTTTTTAGGGTTGTTCTCCGCGTTGCCCAACACCTTAATGATTACGGTGGTTTCTGTACTGGCAGGGTTGGTCATCGGTATGATAACGGCGCTGGCGCGAATCTATAAGGTTCCTGTGTTGTCCCAGGTTTCCCACGGTTACGTTACCTTTATCCGTGGCACACCGATGCTGATGCATTTGCTGCTTATTTATTTCAGTTTGCCTTTGTTAATTGATGCGGGAGCGAAGCATTTCGGCTGGCCGCTGCAATCCAAAGATGTTCCTTATATGGTATTTGCACTCATTTCGTTTTCCATTACCAGTGGCGCGTATATGTCTGAGGTCGTCCGTTCTGGAATTCAATCGGTCAACAAGGGGCAGATCGAGGCGGCTTATGCTGTCGGGATGACGACGTGGCAAGTGCTGAGACGGATTGTATTTCCGCAGGCATTCGTGGTGAGTTTGCCAAATCTGACGAATTCCGTTATTGGGATGCTTCATGGCTCTACCTTGGCTTTCACGGTTTCTGTCACAGAAATCCAGGCACAGGCTGAAATTCTGGCATCTACCAACTGGAAATATTTGGAGGTATATATCGCAGCTGCACTGCTATTTTGGGGCTTGACGGTATTGATCGAGCGAATATCTGGGTTGGTGGAGAAAAAAATCAATGTGTTTAATGGAGGTCGAGCATCATGATCCGTCTGCAAAATATTACGAAGTCGTTCGGCAAACATGAAGTGCTTAAAGGCATTGATTTGACCGTGAACAAAGGCGAGGTCGTCGTTATTTTAGGCCCGAGCGGTTCAGGAAAAACGACTCTGCTACGCTGCATTAATTATCTGGAAAAGCCGAATGATGGGGAAGTCAGCATTGGAGATTTTACAGTGAACTGCAAGCGACCTGCGAAGAAGGATGTTTTGGCTCTACGCCAAAAGACGGCTATGGTTTTCCAGCAATACAATTTGTTCAAGCATAAAACAGCACTGGAAAATGTCATGGAAGGACTTGTCGTTGTCCGCAAGGTCAAGCAGGAGGAAGCGAAAAAAATTAGCATTGAAGTGCTGGAAAAGGTCGGTCTGGGTGAAAAGCTAAATCATTATCCAAGCCAGCTATCCGGCGGGCAGCAGCAGCGTGTCGGCATAGCGCGTGCTTTGGCGCTGAACCCGGAAGTGATTTTGTTCGATGAGCCGACTTCGGCGCTGGACCCTGAACTGGTGGGTGAGGTGTTGTCGGTGATCCGCAAGATTGCGAAGGAAGGCATTACGATGATTGTCGTTACACATGAAATGGGCTTTGCGCGCGATGTTTCAAATCATGTGGTATTTATGGATGGCGGTCATATTATCGAGGAAGGCACACCGGACGACATTTTTAACCACCCCAAAGAGGAACGTACCCAACAATTCCTGAAACGGATTACACCGGAATATAACTATTCAATTTAGACGGGAGAGGGAGACATGAGTATTAAAATCGGAGTATTGGATCAAAGCCCTATACACGAGGGGGAAACGGCAGCGCAGGCCCTTCGTAATACGATTAAGCTAGCACAGCGTGTAGAGGAATTGGGTTTTACGCGCTTCTGGGTATCAGAGCATCACGATTCCGAGCAGGTTGCGGGCTCTTCGCCAGAGGTACTCATTTCCCACTTGCTGGCACGCACTGAGCGTATTAAAGTCGGTTCTGGTGGAGTGATGCTTCAGCATTACAGCCCTTATAAAGTAGCCGAAAACTTTAATGTGCTGTCCTCTCTTGCACCGGGTCGCGTAGATTTGGGAATCGGACGCGCACCGGGCGGGTTGCCGAAATCCACACAGGCGTTACAACGAAACGTTCATGATGCGCCTTCTCTCGAAGAAAAAATTGATGAAGTAAGTCGCTATATTCATAATATTCCGTCTGAAGAAGGACCGTTAGCCGGGTTACAGGCGAATCCGATTCCAGAAACACCGGCAGATATTTACGTTTTGGGTACAAGTACAGACAGTGCTGGAATTGCTGCGCGTTTGGGGTTGCCCTACGTTTTCTCGCAATTTATCAATAGTAATGAGCAGGTTGCATTGGACTCATTCCGTACGTATCGGGCGTCTTTCGATTATAGTTATGGACGTGAGCCGAAAGCTCTTTTTGCGCTTTCAGTCATCGTAGCGGACACTTCCGAGGAAGCTGCAGAGTTAGCAGGGGAGCACAAGCTGTACAAAATTCATCTGGCCAGTGGCAAGACGGCTACGGTGGGCACGTTGGAAAGTGCAGAAAAGTTTGGCAAGCAATCGGGTGAAGAATATACAATTGAAGCTACACAAGCGCAAATTAACAAAGGGAATAAAGACGAAATTTATGCTGTCCTGACGGAAATTCAAGCGAAGTATCAGGTCGATGAGCTGATCGTTACGACAGGAATAAGAGATATACACAAGCGCGTGCGCTCGTTCGAGTTGTTGCATGAAGCTTTTGCCGGATTGCCTGTGCAGTCCTAGAAATTGTTGGTCTGAGAGAATTGTAACTATTTTGGGTTCACGAAGGAGGAATAGGGATGAGTGGATCAACCGGAACGAAGGAGCAGGTTTTGGAGCAGCAACTGGTGGATATTCGCCGCCATCTGCATCGAAATCCCGAGCTATCTAACGAGGAGTTTGAAACTACCGCCTTTATCCGACGTCTGTTGGAAGAACAGAACATAACGATTCTGGATGTGCCGCTGCGTACCGGATTAGTAGCGGAAATTGGCGGACGGCAGGAGGGACCAACTGTCGCGCTTCGTGCAGACATTGATGCGTTGCCTATTCAGGAGGAAACGGGATTGCCTTATGCTTCGGTGCATCCTGGCAAGATGCATGCCTGTGGGCATGATTTTCATACCGCGTCCTTGTTGGGAGCAGCCATACTGCTGAAGCAGCGAGAGCAGGAGCTGAAAGGCACGGTTCGACTGGTGTTCCAGCCAGCTGAGGAAAAGGCTAAAGGCGCTGTCCAAGTGTTGGACAGCGGTGCGTTGGAAGGGGTGCAGGCCATATTTGGCCTGCATAACAAGCCGGACCTGCCCGTAGGCACGGTCGGCATCAAAGAAGGTTCGCTAATGGCAGCGGCGGATGGTTTTTACATCGAGGTGGAGGGTCTGAGCACACATGCTGCAGTGCCGCATGCAGGGATTGACCCCATCGTGGTATCGTCACATATCATTACGGCGCTGCAATCCATTGTGAGTCGGAGCATTAATCCGCTGGATAGCGCGGTCATTAGCGTCACGAAGCTGCATAGTGGCAATGCCTGGAACATCATTCCAGACCGCGCCCATTTGGACGGAACAATTCGCACATTTGACGAGAATATTCGCGCTCAGGTGACTGAACGGTTCGAGCAGGTCGTAAAAGGTGTTGCCGATGCTTTCGGCACGAAAGCAACCATCCGCTGGATCGAGGGTCCGCCACCTGTGCTGAATGACGGTAAGTTGGCCGCCATCGCGGAAGAGGCGGCGGAAGCGGTCGGTCTGGATGTCGTTCGTCCCATACCATCCTCGGCGAGCGAAGATTTTGGGTTTTATCAGAAGAACATCCCAGGTGTATTTGTCTTTGTCGGCACTGCGGGAAGCCAGGAATGGCATCATCCTGCCTTTGATTTGGACGAACGTGCGTTGCCGGGAACAGCGAAGCTACTGGCTTCACTGGCTGAATCGGCATTGAAATCCATAAAGTAGAGCATGAGCCTAGGGGTGGTTTTCCTGTGCCAACTATTATGTGGGCCGGAACTTCTCCCAAAATAACAGAGTGGGATACCTGGATGTTGCGTTATACCTGGAGCCAAGTCAAGAAGGATACTACTCGTTTTCCTACCCGCTAAAAAATGCTAGAGTAGTGTGAAAAAGCTTATAAATAGAGCCGTTTATTCCAAAATCAAATTCTGTGATGGAATTGATTCAGTGAATAAACGGTTTTTTCATTTTATAAAATACCAGTTTTGTGCATGCCAAAGAGTAAGTATATGTCCCAAAATACGATTAAAAATCCTAATTTAAATCATTAAGGAAAATATTGACGATGCAATAATCCAGTGATAATATGATTTGTGATTATTTACAAAAAACGACAAGGAGGATTGATAGTGTACTCTTGATCTCCTAGATTAGTTCGCAAACACGAAAAGAGAGCTGATAGAGATCATCGTTTCAGGAAAACTACTGCAATAATACAAATGGATATGGAGGTACATACATGTTGAACAGAAAAGGAATGATGGCTTCTTTTTCAGTAGTCATTGCTAGTTTATTACTGATGGGAAACGCTAGTTTTGTATCAGCGGATTCTCATCTAAACGGGAATTCTGTGGTTGCGGCAACGGGTGATTCGACATTGGCTGACATGCCAGCTTATCTCAAATCATCGGTGGAATGGGTTTGGAAGAATAGAATGCTGACCGAAGGCTCGACGGCTCGTAAAAATACGATTTTTGATCAAATTTTTGCGGGAAAAGGGACTCTTAATTATGTTATACGCTGGCAATCTTCTAAGCCCGTTACACTGAAGCAACGCCAAGATATTGCTAAAATGATAGATCGGCAGATGAACCATTGGACAGATCATCTTCAAGGATATGACGGCTGGCCTTATAAGAATATTAAAGTAAAAGTGGTAGGCTGGGCTGTTGCTGATCCTTCACTGCTGCTGGACAAGCAGCCGGATGAGGTCGTTTATACGGATACCATTACAGATACACTAGCTTCTGAAAAACCGGAAATTCCCGCTGCACTTCCCGTTGCGCCTAATGAAATATCCCGATTTGAGCATTTTTCGGACCCAAACTATTCTTATCCGGGTGGATTGGATAAACGCTTTGATATGTATCTCTGGGCCACAGAAAATTTTGACGGGGGAGCCGGCGGCGACTGGGGACAGCGTATGAATGATGAATACGTTCTGAGTACGGTGAATTCGGATGAGATTGAGATTACTGAACATGAAATTGGGCATGGATTTGGATTAAACGATTTTTATGAAGAACATGAGCGTCCACCAGGTGGATTCCCAACGAACACCATTATGTGGGCCGGTAATTCCGATCATATCACCGACTGGGATATCTGGATGCTGCGTTATACCTGGAGTCAGCTCAAAAAAGATACTTCCCGTTTCCCAATCACGGCTAAAGACGACGATGGCCCAATTGAAACAGATCCTGATAAAATCGTGAACATAGCACCTGCGGCAACGGCTAGCAGCTCCTATACTTCATCTTGGGAAAATGTAAGCGCGCTAAACGATGGATTTGAACCTGCTAATTCTAATGATCGAAGTCATGCCGTGTATGGTAACTGGCCTGAGACAGGTACACAATGGGTTCAATATGATTTTGATCAAGAGTATACGGTGTCTCAAACGGATGTCTATTGGTTCCAAGATGGCGCTGGCATTGATGTTCCTAAGTCTTACAAGATTAAGTATTGGAATGGTCGCAGCTGGTCTAATGTCAAGCAGGCTAATGGATTGGGTACTTCGGCAGACCAGTATAATACGACTACTTTTACGCCTGTAAAAACAACGAAATTAAGAATTGAAATGGTATCCAAAGGTTCAGCATCCACAGGAATATTAGAGTGGAAAGTAGCAGCTAACAAACTTTAAACATCATATTATTTGTCCAAAGGTTGTCTCCTGCGATATTTGTGGGAGACAACCTTTTCTAATTCATAGCTGAACAGTTAGGGTCTGATGAGATCAGGCTTTTTTTGCGCTTTGATTATGATGCTTATTACGTTCATATTTGTATCTGTGTTTTGCTAAACTCTCGTAGAAAGGGACACTAAGAATGAACGGGTGTACGATAGTATGTATAATGGACATCAGACATGAAAGAAAAGAGGACAGAAAGCGATGAGTCATGACGTGAATGCTCCTTACGATGTACATGTAGCATATGGACCGGTGTTTGAGTTGCTCAGCAGCTTACACACCTTTATTTGCCGCAAGGCGTACAAGAAGACCGATTTATCAGCCGGGTGGGCGGAGCAAGTGCGTGGAACGCTGTCTCCAGGTTTGTCCGAATTGCTGGAGTCCATGGAAATCAATGCAGATTGGAAGATCTTTTATGGACTCGTCTGTATGCTTTCTGATCAGGGGAAGGTTGAAGAGGTCGTAGACCGTCTGGAGAACCGGACTGTACAGGAATTAAATGAACAGGCATCAGCCTATGGAATCCCGCTGCCTGACGACATGGAGAAGCTTCGCAAACTTGCTTTGCAACTGCTATCTGGCTGGGACGAAGAGTATTTTCGCCATGTGGATATAAGTATTCTAAGCGGTCTGGAACAAGAAGCTGAACGAAGAAATAAGGAGAAGGGCATATATAGCTCTATGGAGTGGGTGGATCGTACCACTAATGGCTTCCTGTTCGAGCCTTCCGAAGGACTGACGCGCGTGTTGCTGGTGCCTCAATACCATTTTCAGCCGATAAATATTATTTATCGATTTGGGTCGCTCCTGTTGTGCCATTACTCGGCAGGAATTTATGTTCAGGAGGACGATTTTTTATCCCCACAGGAATATCGAATGATCCGAAGCTTGGGGGAGAAGAGCAGGCTTAGGATTTTAAAATATTTGTATCAAAGCCAGTCTCCACGAACCTTTATTGAGATTGTCCGTCATCTCAAGCTGTCCAAGGGAATCACGCACGACCATATTTTTAAGCTCCGGGCCTCCGGCTTCATTCATGCACATTTTGATGGAGAAACATTACTCGGATATAGCGCACGGCTTTCGGCTGTGGATGAAATGCATCGGAGCATTTTTGGCTATATGGAGCGAAATTAGGCTGCACGCACCCGTCAGACTTTAACACTTTAAACAAATAGACGTCGATCATTTGGAATCCAGATGAGTTGACGTCTTTTTTTTACATAAAAAATGTAGTTCTCCCTTTACAGAACCCCAATAAATTCCTATAATGAGGTTTATCTTCTTAATCACAACTTGTTCTATCGGAATTTAATAATTTAACTCGGGGGGATTATGTTGAAAAAGAGTATTATTTTACTTAGCAGTCTACTTCTGGCGAGCTCTATTTTGCTGGCGGCTTGCTCTAACGGTGGACCGGACAGCTCCAACAATGCTACTGCCCAAAATAATGGGGACACACAGACAGCTACTACAACGCAGCCATTAACAAGTTTGGTAAAGGCCTCTGATATGTCCAAATTGCCGGAAGTGTCCAAAAAGAGAAGCGACACGATTATTGTGGGTCTGACTGACCCAGCCGGGGTGTTTACTCCGTATTTTAACCAAAGCGGCTATGACGGCAACGTGATTTCGCAATTGTGGACTCCGCTGGTCACAGTAGACGAGAAGGGGCTTCCGCTGCCCAATCTGGCTAAGAGCTGGGATATTTCTAAAGATAATCTAACGTATACATTTCATCTGGTTCCCGGTACTAAATTCAGTGATGGCTCCCCTTTGACAGCAGAAGATGTCGCTTTTACTTGGACGTTGATCTATGACAAAGCCTATCCTGGCGACAGTCAAATCCGAAAGCTGAACATTAAAGGCGGCAACGCCTATACGGAAGGCAAGGCAAAACAAATTGCAGGAATCAAGGTAATTGATGCGCAGACCATTTCTGCGACGTTGGAAAAACCTAACGCGTTGGCTCTGCCGATTCTGGGTGAATATGTACTGTCCAAAGCCTACTACGGCAAGGATTATAAGTTTGGACAGCTGGATTATTTTAAGAATCTACATAGTAGTCCTCTGGGGAATGGGGCTTATAAGCTGGAAAAATTTATTCCGGGGCAAGAAGTTCGTCTGGAGGCGAATGATCACTTTTTCAAAGGCAAGCCGAAAACACAGCATTTCATTTACAAAACAGCAGAAGGCGATGCTTGGCAGTTTATTGAAACGGGCGATACCGACTTTGCATCCTTCACCGCAACTCAGGAAAATATTGACAAACTGAAAGGGCTTGGCTTTTTAAACATTTTGCCGTATACCCCTAGCACTTACGGATATTTGCAAGTAAATCTAGAAAATGAAAAGCTTAAGGATAAAAAGGTTCGTCAAGCATTGACCTATGGACTAGATCGGAAAAGTATTTATGTCGACGCAGCTCAGGGAGCAGGGGCAGTCGCAAACATTCCAGCTTCCCCAATATTCTGGTCTTACACGACCGAAGGAATCAATCCATACAACTACGACCCGGAGCAAGCGAAAAAGTTGCTGGATGAAGCGGGTTGGGTGGAAGGTAGTGACGGTATCCGTGAGAAAAACGGACAGAAGCTGACCATTCACCTGCTGACCTCTAAACGTCCAGAAACAGACACCTTTATTGCGCTTGCGGCTGAAAATTACAAAGCGATTGGTGTTGACCTTCAGCCGGAAATCTTTGCAGACTTTAATGCAATGGTAGCCAAAGTAGAAGGTAAAGATTATGATCTCGCCGCCTTCTCGACAGGCATGCTGACAGATCCATCGGATGGAATCGAGCAATTCGTTAATGGAGAAGTCAAGGGATATAACAATCCAAAGGTAAAAGAGCTATATGAAAAAGGCTTGTCTACGACGAATATGGAAGAACGCAAGAAAATATATAAAGAATTATATGTGCTGCTAAACGATGAACTGCCCGTTATTTTTACCAACTATAAGAAGACGGTGTATGCCTACAATGGTCGGATGGAACATGTAAAGGTCAGTCCGTTCATTGGCTTGTCTGGTAATCTGTTCGAATGGTCCCTTAAATAAGCCACATTTGCGGGCCCCTTGTGAAGAACATCAGGTTCGGATCAAGGGGCCTCCCAAATGGGGGAAACGTAATGAGTAGCCTGACCTTGAATTGAAAGGAGTCTGTCATGAGCTCGTTTTTAACGAAAAGACTGACGTATATGGTTATTATTTTGTTGGCCGCATCGATGATGATTTTTTTCCTGTATGCCATGACACCGGGAGATTTCATTAGCGGCAATCTGAAGCTGTCGCCAGAGAGAAAGGCGGAGCTGAGGGAAATTTACGGCCTAAATAAGCCTATTCTTGAACGCTATGGAAATTGGCTAGGCAATGCGCTGCATGGCAATTTTGGCTATTCGCTTGCCCAGCAGAAGCCGGTGCTGACCTTATTTAATGAATATATCTGGAACTCGTTTTTGCTGGCCGTTATATCGACCTTCCTGACCTGGTTTATCGCGGTCATTATTGGTGTGGTTGCTGCTTATAAGCAGTATTCATGGTTTGATACTTTGGTAATGGTAATGATTTTCGCTGCCATGTCTGTGCCCTCTTTTTTTATCGGACTGTATCTGATTAAAATCGCAGCGGTTGACCTGAAGTGGTTGCCACCCGGTGGCATGCTCAATACGGGCAGTAACGCTACAGGTATGGAGTATGTGAAGGAGGTTCTCCAGCATATGACCTTGCCAGTGATCGTTATGACGCTGCTGGGACTGGGGTCGTTGACCCGCTACTTCCGTAGCAATATGATCGACGTGATCCAGCAGGATTATATACGCACAGCCCGTGCAAAGGGCTTAAAGGAAAGAAAGGTACTTTTTACGCACGCATTGAGAAATGCATTACTGCCTGCCATTACGCTCGTTGGCTTCGAATTACCTGCGCTGTTTGGCGGGTCCCTGATTATTGAAAAGATTTTTAATTGGCCGGGGATCGGTCAGTTGTACATGCAATCCTTTTCGCTCCGGGATTATCCGCTACTTATGGGCTTTACGATGCTAATTGCCATATTGAGCGTGATCGGGACACTGTTGTCCGATATTTTGTATCGCATCGCGGACCCGCGTGTGAAAGTGTAAGAAGGGGGCTAAGGAATGTCATCCGTGAGCAGTAATTTGAGCAAGAGCAACGGCAGACTGCAAGCAACTGTTAAATCTTCAATGTGGCAGCAAGCGCTCCGGCAGCTGTTCAGAAACAAGCTTGCTATGGCTGGTCTGCTCGTCGTGGTATTTATGTTTTTGCTCTGTTTTATCGGCCCGCTATTTTCTCCTTATTCCGATAATAAAACAAATATATTAATGATGAACAAGGCGCCAAATATCCATCACTGGTTAGGAACAGACAAGCTGGGACGGGATGTGCTGACACGTGTGATGCAGGCAGGTCAAATTTCTCTTACCGTGGGTTTGGCTTCCATGGTATTGTCAGTCTTTTTGGGGGCTACGCTGGGGGTCATATCCGCATATTTTCGCGGGATTGCAGATCAGATTATTATGCGCGTTGCTGATTTGCTGCTGACAATTCCCAGTTTGCCCCTGCTATTTATTATGGGCGCGCTGCTATCTGATTGGAAGGTTCCACCCGATCAACGGATGTATATTGTCATGCTGATGCTTAGTCTGGTCAACTGGCCGGGGATTGCACGGATGGTGAGGGGCCAGATGCTTAGTTTGCGGGAACGTGAATTTATGCAAGCCGCGACGGTACTGGGACTCTCGAATCGTCGAAAGCTGTTCAAGCATCTGCTGCCGAATATTTTACCGTTGTTGATCGTTATCGCTACATTGAATATTGGCGGAGCTATCTTGAGTGAATCTGTACTCAGCTTCTTTGGCCTTGGCGTGCTACCCACGACACCAACTTGGGGCAATATGATTGATGCCGCTAACAATGTGCTGGATTTTCAGCAACGACCGTGGTTGTGGATACCGCCAGGACTGTCTATTTTTGCTACAGTCATCGCTATTAATATTTTTGGTGACGGGCTGCGGGATGTACTTGACCCGAAACATAAGAGGTAGGTGATCATACACCATGGACAATTTACTTTCCATTGAACATTTAAGCACTCATTTTTATACAGAAGAAGGAACGGTTAAAGCGGTGGATGATATCAGCTTCCGTGTGAAGCCGGGGGAAACGGTATGCATTGTCGGTGAATCGGGCTGCGGCAAAAGTATTACCGCGATGTCGATCATGGGTCTCATCCAGAGTCCTGGTGGTAAAGTGGCAGGCGGAAGCATCCGTTTTGAGGAAACCGATCTGCTAGAGCTTAGCAGAAATGAGATGCGCACGATTCGCGGGCATGAAATATCCATGATCTTTCAGGAGCCGATGTCTTCATTGAATCCAGTCATGACCATTGGTGAACAGCTATCCGAACCACTGATTGAGCATTTGAAAATAGGCCGTAAGGAAGCTCGTAAGCGAGCACTGGAGCTGATCGAACAGGTCGGTATATCCCGGCCGGAGCAGATTTTAAAAAGCTATCCGCATGAACTGAGCGGAGGAATGCTGCAGCGCATTATGATTGCCATTGCTGTTTCTTGCAGTCCCAAGCTGCTTATCGCGGATGAGCCAACCACGGCGCTGGATGTAACGATTCAGGCGCAGATTCTCGATATGCTGCGTGAATTTAAAGCCCAATCCAATATGTCGCTCATGCTAATCACTCATGATCTGGGTGTTGTCGCCGAAATGGCTGATTACGTCATAGTGATGTATGCAGGCAAGATCGTCGAGGAAGGCGAGGTGGTACAGCTGTTCAATCATCCCAAGCATCCTTATACACAGGGGTTACTAAAGTCCAAACCGGTGCTTAATCAGCGCCAAGAGGAACTGTATTCCATCCCCGGGCAGGTACCTAATCCGCTGGAGCTGACGACTTCCTGTTATTTTCACGACCGCTGTGGGTATTGCATGGACATTTGCCGTATAAAAGAGCCTACATTAAAAGAAGTTTCAGCTCAGCAGAAAGCATCCTGCTGGCTATATGAGGAGGCGGTTGTTCATGGCTGAGCCATTGTTGGAAATAGACCGCTTAAAAACATACTTTCCCGTGAAGTCCGGGTTTATGAACCGTACTTCAGGACATGTGCGGGCGGTAGACGATATCAGCTTTACAATCCGTCAGGGTGAAACCTTCGGGTTGGTAGGGGAATCGGGGAGCGGTAAAAGCACGGTGGGCCGCACGATTGTTAGATTGACGGATAAAACGGACGGTACCGTAAAATACAAAGGGGTGGATCTGCACAGCTTGTCTGCCAAAGCGATGCAGGAGCTTCGTCCTAAAATTCAGCTGATCTTTCAAGACCCGTATAGCTCGCTGAATCCCCGTGTACGGATTGGTGATGCCATTGGTGAGGCGCTACTGGATCACGGTATAGCTACCAAAGAGGAGGTCCGGCAGATTGTGCTGGACGTGCTCAAGCTATGTGGATTGTCCGAATATCATATCGACCGTTTCCCCCATGAATTTTCGGGAGGTCAACGTCAACGGATCGGCATTGCCCGAGCGTTGGCGCTTCAGCCGGATCTAATTATCGCTGATGAGCCGGTATCAGCGCTGGATGTGTCCATACAGGCGCAGATTATTAACCTATTCGCCAAATTGCAGGCCGAACGGGGTTTGACATATTTGTTCATCTCGCATGATTTGAGCGTGGTGGAACATTTGTGTTCCCGTATTGGCGTGATGTATCTAGGCTCTATGGTCGAAACAGCTTCGCGTGACGAGTTATTCGGCAATCCGCTGCATCCGTATACGAAGGCGTTGCTGTCGGCTGTGCCTATTCCGGTGCCGAAGTTGAAAAGAGAACGAATTTTGCTCAAGGGGGATATTCCTAGTCCGGTTAATCCGCCTTCGGGCTGCAAATTCCATACTCGCTGCCCCTTTGCCATCGGGCGTTGTTCTAAAGAGATTCCACTCTATCGTGAGGCACGTCCAGATCACTGGGTAGCTTGCCATTTGGCTGAATGAACAGAGCTAGTCAACAAATTTTAAAGCCGTTGAAACGGCAGACCGATCACAAGAGTGAAAGGGGTCTACTGTTTCAACGGCTTTTTAATGTTGTTGTGATTCAAACCGCTTGGGTTGACAACACGCTTGGAGCAGCGTTATATTAAATAGTAATCGTAATTATTACTATTTATGGTGTGAAATCATGTTCATATCCGTGTTCATCAATCTCGTGGTAGTGATGGTGAACCTTCATGATTGGCATATAACACAAGGAGGAGCTTTACATGGCCAAGAAGTCAAAAGTCGTAAAAGAGAAGAAACGCCAGGAAATTGTAGCTAAATATGCGGACCTGAGACGTGAATTGAAAGCAAAAGGGGACTACGAAGCTTTGCAAAAGCTTCCGCGTGACTCATCTCCAACACGCCTGAAAAGCCGTTGTGAGCTGACAGGAAGACCCAGAGGATACTTGCGCAAATTCAAGCTGTCTCGTATAGCGTTCCGCGAGTTGGCACATCAAGGCCAAATTCCAGGCATTACGAAATCAAGCTGGTAAACAGGCACTTATGTTGATCGCCAGCGCATGTAGATTATCTGTGTTGTTAACTTGAGGGTATGTCTGATAGAAGGCTGTAACGGGAATGCTTCATGTCGTAGGGTGACATGGGGCATTCCTTTTCCATGGAAAATATTATCGTTTGTATTGATTCTCCTCAGCTGGTTAGGTAGAATATGGACGGGTTAAAAATAATACATAACAAACGATGATATAACAGATTATGTATACCTCAGGAGGAGCTACAAGATGGAAGTGAAACAGAAAGAGGACTCCTTTTGGAGTATGGTCAAAAAAGGAAACAAATCTTCGGGCTCGGCGGCGTTAGGTAATACTGGCATTGCCTTGATTAAGGGGATTGCTTTTGCCTTGACAGGTAGTGGTTCTATGTTTGCTACGATGATGCATTCCATTGCGGATGCAGTGAATCAAATGTTTGTGTTCGCGGGCAGTGTACTAGCAGAGAAAAAACCGACAAAACGCTTTCCTACCGGCTTTGGACGGGTGATTAACCTGTTCTGTATGGTTGCTGTTATTGTCGTAACGATCATGGCCTATGAAACCGCATTGGAAGGCATTCATTTGCTTCAGCATCCGGCTGAATCTACACATGGATTTTGGATTAATGTAGTAGTGCTGATTTTGTCACTAGTGGTGGACGGATTTGTATGGAGCAAAGCGATGAAAGAAGTGCTGCATGAATCCAGAGTAGAAGCGAAGGGGCTAAGCATTTTCACCACTGCGTTCCGCCACGTGGGGCGTGCTGCACCGCCAACCCGTCTGGTATTTTATGAAGATTTGGTAGCAACAACGGGGGGAGTACTCGCCCTGCTAGCAGTGGTGGTCACATCGCTGACCGATTTTAAACTGTTGGACGGTATTTCAAGTATTCTCATCGGTTGTCTGATGGTCGGTGTTGCTTTCCGGGTCGGTTACGACAACATGGTAGGTTTGATCGGTGTATCTGCTCCTCCTGATATCGAAGAACGTGTGGCTTCCATTATTCTAGCAGACACACATGTTACGGATATTTATCAAATGCGTATTTTGCAGGAAGGACGCTACTATCACGTGGAAGGGTTGATTGAGCTTACACCGGGCATGACGCTGGCAGATGCTGACGATATTAAATTTAGAGTCGAGGACGCTTTGCTACGTGATCCTAATATCTCAGATGCAGCACTGGGTATTCTGGAGGATGACGGAATTAAAAACTGGAAACCAGAAAAGCCAAAGGTCTAGAAACGATAAATCCAGGCCAATCTGGACTCAGTCTGGCAAAAGAGTAGAACAAGAACTTCCATGACTACAGCAACGTGGCGTGGAGGTTCTTTTGTGTTTTGCGGTATTGTTTTTCTACCCCTTTGAATTTAGGATGATTGTTAGATACAATGAAAGCGTTAACAAAAAAGAGGGTGAAACGAATGCTTCTCATGGGGAGGAAAGGCAAATGAGTCTTCTGAGGGAGGCTTGGCCTGCTTCGCGGCTCGTTAAGGCGCTGGCTGGTAGTATGCAGGATTCAGCAAGGCAACGGTTAAGGAGTAATTGGACAAAAAGGCTGCGGACGACTGTCTCTGAGCCGATATACGCCGAGTTTTGGAAGGATATTGAGCGTGCCTGTAAAGATAATCGGGAAACATCATGGCCTGAACTGCCGTTGTCTCTGTTTCGGGAATTTGCTAATACAGGGGAGCGCAAACCGTATGAGGATGTGTACTTTGGACGGCGTGGACGACTGGTTGCTATAGTGCTGGAAGCGGTTGTCAAGCCGGAGCCTCGAAAGATAAAAGCGGTGGAAAGCGGTCTGCTGGACATATGCAGCGAGTACACCTGGGCGCTTCCTGCACATGTCAATGAAGAGGACACAGTAACACCGCCTTGGCAGCAGGTGGATTTATTCACGTCCGAAACAGCACAAATGCTGGTTGAAATTTTATTGCTGCTAGGAGAACAACTGGCTAGCCATGTGGTCGCTCAGGTGCACGAAGAGATCGAACGTCGTGTACTGGAACCCGTTTTTTGGCAGCCTCGTCATTTTGGATGGGAAACCGCAGATCATAACTGGTCGGCAGTATGTGCTTCGGGTTGTGGAATTGCAGCATTGCTGCTGGTAGAAGATGACTTTTCCAGAGCGGTAGCCATCGAGAGCATGCTGGGCGCACTGGATTGTTTTTTGGCAGGCTACAGTGAGGACGGGGGATGCCCCGAAGGCGTAGGATACTGGGTGTACGGCTTTGGTTATTTCATTTATTTTGCCGATATGCTGCGTGAGTTTACCGAAGGAGCAGTGGATATTCTGAACTCGGAAAAGATTAGGCAAATCGCAGCCTTTGCAGAGCGGGTTCATCTGTCGGATGGCATTTTTGCTAATTATTCGGACAGTAGTGAAACGGAACGTTTGCCTTCCGGACTCATCTCTCATTTGAATTCATTGCAAGAACGACCATCTACACTCCCTTTCTGCGTACCTGGTCTGTTGGAAGACCCCTGTCGCCGCTGGGCTCATGTATTGCGTAATCTGGTCTGGACGAATCCTTTGGCATTTGGGAGCGGTGAGACCGTTGCCAATTATTTGCCGCAACTTGGTTGGCTGATGTGCCGCAGCCGCAGTTCCAGCCATAGTGGATATGGAAGCCAAAAGGGTGAATCAGGTATCATGCTTGCATTTTCAGCGAAGGCTGGGCATAACAATGAACCGCACAATCATAACGATCTTGGACACTTCATCCTTCATGGTGGTGGCGAAAATCTATTGTGTGATCTGGGAGCAGGCTTATACACGAAGGCCTATTTTTCACCGGGAAGAGAGTCGATTATCAATATCTCCTCCGGAGGTCACTCCGTGCCTGTCATCAATGGGACTATGCAGCAATCGGGCGCAAAGGCAAAGGCGGTTGTACTGGATATTGCTTTGGATGAGCAGGAGGAGGTACAGCCAGGCACAAGACTTAAGCTTGATTTGACATCTGCTTATCCCGTAGAAGAATTGGCAGTCTTCACCCGCTCCTTCACATGGACTGTGCTGGAGGGAAGCAAGGGAGCAAGGCTTACCGTCACAGATCATTTTGAGTTTGAAACGTCTGGCGTTAGCATGAAGTCATGGGATGTGGAGGAGCTTTTCATCAGCCGCATTCAGCCTAATCTGGGAGCAAACTTCGTGGAATGGAAGGGAACGAGCGCGGTCGTCAGGCTAGATTATGATGCCAGCGTGCTGCGGGCGGGGGTGGAGGCTGTGAAGCACATAGATCATGACGGAGTTCCCTTTGTGTTTTATAAAACATCGCTGCAGCTGGGCTCCAATCACTGGAACGGTTCTGCAAGCGTAGATTGCAATCTGTTTTTTACCATACATTAATTTTCATTTTGAATGGGAGGCAGACAGGATGAATAAGCTGCAGACAGGCAGCGCGTACCCTTGGCAGACGGAACTGGAGAGATTTATAGAACAGGTGGAAAGCGCACCGAACCAAGTGAATGACGGATGGACTCACCAACATAAGCTGGCCGTGCTGGAAAAGCTGGTTCGCGCATATGCCCTGCATCAGGATGAATCTGGAGCTATCATTGACCTCCATTCTGAAAGTGAACGGTACTACTCCACCCCGTCCTATGCGTTCGCTGCGGCGGTATTGGTCAAAGAAGGCCGGCATGATTTACTGGAATCTGCTGCTGCGGCCTTGACGCATAGCATAGCTTGTGTAGTGGAGGAAAAAGCGCCCGATCACCACCCAGACTTTTTTCCAATTATGATGATGGGAGCGTATCGGCTCCTTAAAAATTTGCTGCCAGAACAAGCCACGGCATGGAAGCAACAACTGAGCAGAATTCAGCCGGAGCAGACCTACATTTTTACGATGAGCAAAATGAAAAACCCGAACCGGATGATCAACTGGAATGCAATTATGATTTCCGGCGAGTTTTTGCGTGCAGCGGAAGGAATTGCAGCCGATTCGGAATGGATGGAGAAGTATATCCGAAGCTACCATTTGCCTCGTTTTACCGGTTTGGGCCTGTATCAGGATGGACCGCTGGATCGGCCCAATAGCCCATTTGCCTACGATATCGTTACACGCTTCCATCTGGGCGTGATGCTGGAGAATGGATATGATGGCAGCTGCGCACTCGAACTGCGTGACCACCTTCGCAGGGGGGCGCTCAGCACATTACTGGCGCTATCCCCGCACGGGGAAATTCCGCCGCGTGGAAGAAGCGCGCAGCATCAGTGGAACGAAGCGGCTGCTGCCTTTGTCTTTACAACACATGCTCAGCAGGCTATTACGGCAGGAGAGCATGGGCTTGCAGGTGCGTTCCGACGGGCAGCAGATCTATGCTGGCAAGCAATTAGCCGTTGGCAGACCGATGACGGCAAGCTGCATATCGTCCGCAACCATTATTCGTCCGAGGCACGGCATGGCTTTGAGGTGTATTCAAATCATACCTGCTACAGTCTGTGGACGGCGGCTGTGCTGGCCCACACCCTTCTATATGGGGAGGAGATGGATCGCATTTCTCCAACCTTCATCCCGGCGGAAATCGGCAGCCGGGTGTTGGCAACGGATGGCTGGTTCCAGACTGTCATTGCAGCCGTAGAGGGGCAGCAAATGCTTGTGCAAACATCGGTCAACGACCCGTATAATGTTCCGGGCATCGTGCGTATTCAGCAGTCTGCGCTGCCGTCGCTGATCGGTCCGTCCTCAGCAGGTCATGCAGACCGCGGCTTTACAGGCTTCGCGGAGGGAGATATTTTCCCGCTGAGCTATACCCCGGCCTGGCAAACGGAGGACGGAAAGTGGCACAGCTTGTCGGAAGGTATTCCCGGTACGTTGGAGTTCGATCGGGATGGAGGGATTGACCCGCAGGATGGCGGAGGAACCGTACAGCTGGAACAAAGCTCAGCGTCTAACGGAGCAACGGATTTTACTCTCCTGTGGGAAGGTCCCTTCCCGGGAGTGAGGGAAATCCGAACGCATTATCGTCAGGTACCTGGCAAAATTGAAGTGGCGTATGAGATTCAAGGCAATATTCAGAATGTAGGGGCACTTATTCCCTTAATGGCGTATGACGGTCGGGAGCGCAGCGTAATTCATCATGTCATGTCAGCCGGGAAAGAAACGGAAAGCATTCGAGTAGAATACGCAGGCGCAAGCCTCGAAGTTATCCCGACGACGGAAGGAACGAACGTGGTATGGCCGGAAGAATTAGCTTCAGTAGCCTGTCGGAATGGTTTACTTAAGGGAGCGCGTCTGGAATATGAAGGCAACCGCATTTCCTTTATCATTCGGTTACCTGAATAGTTAGAGCTGGAGCCATGAATATGGTTTAACATGTGGAAAAAGGAGAGGGAAAAGAAATGACGAAAGCAGAAGCGTGGCTGGAGCAATCGTGGGAGCTGGCTTTGGATAAGACCCTTGCCTTAGCGGCAAGACTGGGGGACGCTTTTCCACATGTTGCTGAGGGTGGACGTTATGATAATCGTGAAGAAGCGTGGTGGACAGCAGGCTTTTATCCGGGGCTACTGTGGCTGACCAATCGGGCGCGTCCTGACAGTGTGGCTGCCGGGATTGCACAGCGGTGCGAGGGTCGTTTGGAAAAAATACTCTATAATAGCGAAGCTGTAGACCATGATCTTGGCTTTATTTGGCTGCTCAGCGGTGTAGCCGCCCATCGGCTGACCGGAGATTCAGAGTCCAGAAGACGCGGGGTGTTGGCTGCCAATCTGCTGGCTGCCCGTTTTAACGTGAATGGCCGTTTTATTCGCGCATGGAACTTCCCCTCGAAGGACATGGATACACGGGGCGTTGCGATTATAGATAGTATGATGAATCTACCCTTGCTTTATTGGGCTTCGGAGGAAAGCGGAGATCCGCGTTTTGCCGCTCTCGCTGTGCAGCATGCAGATACCATAGCACGTGAATTTGTCCGCTCGGACGGTTCTATCGCACATGTGGTCGAATTCGATCCGGAGATTGGAAAAAAGGTCGCCGAGCATGGTGGACAGGGATTTGCTCCCGGTTCTGCTTGGGCACGTGGCACGGCTTGGGCATTGTATGGTTTTACGCTTTCGTATGGGTACACGCGCGATTCGCGTTATTTGAAGGTGGCCGAGAACACGGCTGATTTTTTCCTGTCCCAACTGGGCGATGCTTGCCTGCCTGTGTGGGATTTTAGAGCAGAAGAAGAGCACCGAGGGGCATGGGATTCATCGGCTGCGGCGATTGCAGCCAGTGGTTTGCTAGAGCTGGCAAAATATTCGACACGTGCGGAGCATTTTACAGAAGCTGCAGAATCTATTCTCAAGGGCTTGCATCATACGTGTACGGCGTGGGATGAGGAGCATGAGGGATTGCTGATGAACGGGACCGTACATTATCCTGAGCAAAAATACATCAACGTTCCCATTATCTATGGCGATTATTTCTTTGTCGAGGCATTGGCAAAGCTGCGCGGTGAAGAAGGTTTGTTTAGTGTTGAATGCAAAAAAATATAGTGAGTAAGATGTATAGTGAGTAAGATGATCCGGAACAAGCTCATTCGAGCTGAGCTGTTGCTTGTCAAATCCACAGAGTAATAGTGAGGCAGCGTGTATGTAATCTCATTTACATATACGCTGTTTTTTTATGCACAAAAAAAGACTTTATTTAATTCGATGCCAAAGTACTACTTATAGAGGGGGAAGAGATTGTAGCTGCGCTTATTTTGTACCCAATCAAAGAAAAATCATTGTATATAAGATCTTAATTCCTAAAAATTTTCATTTTAATGCATGGAAATAGGTCCTTTTACTTGTTTAAGAGTATTTATTCGTAAATTGACAATATAGGTAGGTAACCGTATGATATCATCTTGTGTAAAGGAATAAACTGGATTTTAAATATCGTTTCAAAAGGAGTTATACATATCATGACAGGAACAAGTGATACTGAAAGACGGATGTACGGAGGATTCTGGATAAGAACAGCCGCGTTTTTGATTGATTTGATCATCCTTACTGGCATAGTCCTTTTAGTAGGGGGAGCAATTAACATTATCCCAGATCTTCTGGGTATAAAGGAGACGGGTTTCATACAAGTGCTGCTTATGGTTTGGCCGCTGATCTTATGGCTCGTAGTACCATGGCTTTACTGTGTGTTATGGGAATCATCGAAGGTAAGAGCAACACCGGGTAAGCTTGTGTTCTCTTTAATTGTTGTAGACAAGGAAGGAAAGCGTCTTGGATTCTTGCATGCCTCAGGACGTTATTGGATTAAAGCCGTTTCTTTTGTGATTTTACGTCTTATATATATTGTGGTCGCTTTTACTGCGAAGAAACAGGGAGTCCACGATCTTTGTACCAATACCTTTGTTGTACATAAAAAAGAGTTGCAGCGATACAATCAGCAATCGTCTTTTCTGTAAGTACGGAGGAGATCACCGATTATTAAGGAAAGCTTAGTAGTCTTTGATTTTCAAAATAATGGGGGAACATGAATTCATGCGACAACGAAAATGGATATTTTGTTCAGTTGTAGTCCTGCTGCTGTTCGTAGTGGTTGCGGGTTGTACGAATAAAGGACATTCTGGAGAGATCAGCTCTGAAGATGCTAGAAAAGAGCAGCCTGGAAGCACTTATTTGGAGAACTTGCAGGCAGATCTGCCACAACCCACTGAGGCGCAATTTTCCACGCCCGAATTGGTGGTAGAAGCCTTTTTTGAAGCTGTAAATGATCATAACTTCGACAGTGCGTTAAAATGTTTTCCTATTGTGGAAAAGTATCGTGCGAATACAGTAGATAATCATTTCAATTTGCTCCATACCTATGAGCTTCAAGCAGGTGCTCCCATTCCTTCCTTTGAAAGCCATAACTTTTTAAAAAGCTTTATCGAATATGAACAGTATTGGGAGAAATTTTATATGTTACTGTTCCTAAACTCAAATCCGGATATGGTGGGCAAACGTATCGTTATGGGAGAAGCGAATGCTGCTATGGACCTAAAGAAAATCAAGGAAATGAAGGTGAGTAGCACGTACTCTAAGCCTCAAATAATATCGAGTCATAGTGAAAAGAACAAAAATGTTATAGAGCAGACTATGAATATACAAGAAATAAGGGTGCTTGAAGTTAAGCTTTATATAGATGGAGAAGAACAAAACCATGTATTAATAAGCGTGGGGAAAATTGGATCTAATTGGCGAATCTTAAACATGAGTTAAGGAGAACGAGCTTCTGCTTAATGCATATTCATCAATCAACAAGAAACCAGCTAATGCTTGTAATACATTAGCTGGTTTCTTTTATTTTGTCATGATAATTTTCTTCATTTACTATTACGGAAAAAACAGACATTTCTCAAAAAATTTCCATCGTAGATGTCTATGTAGCTTTCTTTATGAAATATTAATATAACGTAGCATCTCACCGAGACGAAAGTATGCCCCTTTATTTTAAAGGGAATCTTATACCGACATAAAAAAAATATAAGCTGCTCTTACAGTTTTCATGTTCTTTTTAGCTTGTTTTGCGTTATAATGAAAGGATGCACATTATGAACGAATTGGAGGCACAGCCCGATTGACTACTTACCCTTTTGCCTTTGATCCGTCCAAGCCGTTTATTGAGCAGGCAAGTGACTGGATTGCGGATGTATTTTATGAAGTTTTGCCTGAAGTCGGCTTTGAGGTTCGGGATGAACAAATTTATATGGCATTCCAGCTAGAACGTGCCTATAAGGAAAAAAAGACCATTTTTGCAGAAGCAGGTGTGGGTACTGGTAAAACGCTGGTATACCTGCTGTACGCTATTGCATATGCCCGATACATGAGAAAACCGGCGATTATCGCCTGTGCAGATGAATCGTTAATTGAACAATTGGTAAAGCCGGAAGGGGATATCGCCAAGCTGGCACAGCATTTGAGTCTGACGATTGATGCCAGATTGGGGAAGTCGCCAGATCAGTATATTTGCCTGAATAAGCTGGATGAGGTGCGAAGCGGACTGGATGAGGACGCAGATGTTTTCCGTGATATCTATCAGGATCTACCGGATTTTGTTCATTTTCCAGATACGTTACAGTCCTTCACTCCTTACGGGAACCGAAAGGAATATCCTGAGCTAACAGATGGACAATGGAGCAGACTCGGATGGGATGTATTTCAAGACTGTCTCGTTTGCCATCAGCGGCATCGTTGTGGTCAGACGTTGTCTCGTGATCATTATCGCAAAGCGGCAGATCTGGTCATCTGCTCTCATGATTTTTATATGGAGCATGTATGGACCTACGAAGCGAGAAAGCGCGAGGGTCAGTTGCCGTTGCTGCCGGAGCACAGCTCTGTTGTTTTTGACGAAGGGCATTTACTGGAGACAGCGGCACAAAATGCGCTTACTTACAAGCTTAAGCACGCTCAGTTTGAGTCTATAATTACCCGACTGCTGGAGGGAGAAGTGCGAGAATCTCTGGCAATGACGATTGAAGATGCAATCTCCCAAAGTGAGGCTTTGTTCGCTGCACTAGATAAGAACAGTCAGCCTGTCCAGGGTTCTAATCGCAAGGAGTTCATCCTGAATGAGTCACTGACTCGAGAGGTAAACCGCTTTGGAGAACTGATCGGCATGATCGAGGAAGAGCTTGTATTTGAAAGCGGACTATTCTCTTTGGATGAGTATCAAGTCAAAATTGTGGAAGAACATTTGGAAATGATTCAAACCGCGTTGGCTTTGTTTAAGCGTCCTGAACTTCTCATTTCGTGGGTGATGGAGGATCAGGATGGATTAACGCTTGTGGTTATGCCGAAGATGGTAAAAGAGATTCTCAAAGAGCGAGTATTTGCGCAGCATATACCGATCGTATTCTCTTCAGCTACGCTTTCCGTAGAAAGCTCTTTTGACTATATGGCGCAGAGTCTCGGTATTGAAAATCCGCTAACGTTCTCTGTTGCTTCACCTTATGACTACAGCGATCAGATGCAAGCTGCACTGTACCCGTTGCAAGCGGGGGATGATCCAATCCAGAGAGCGCTGGCACTGCTGGAGAAATCGCAGGGAAGAGCGCTTATCCTGTTTCCTTCACAGGAGGAATTGGCTGCATTCCAGACGGGTCTCGTTGCTTACCCGGAGGCGTCTGCCTATCGTTTTCTGTACGAAGGTTCGGCTGAAATCAGCCATCTGATCTCAGCTTTTCAGAATGATGAGGAAAGTGTGTTGTGCGCTGTCACATTATGGGAAGGATTGGATATTCCTGGACCTTCTCTGTCGCACGTTATTATCTGGTCACTGCCATTTCCTCCGAATGATCCGGTTTTTACGGCTCTGCGCAAGGATGCAGCAGATCCGTTTATTCAGATAGATATGCCTCACATGGCACTTAGACTCAGACAAGGCATAGGGCGTTTAATTCGTTCGCGCAATGATCGGGGCTGGATATCCATCATGGGCCAGGATTTGAGTCGTCAAGAAGTACGTATACAAGTTGAACAACTACTGCCTGCAGGCGTAGAATGCACCGTAATTGAAGGAAACCCGGAGGGAATAAAAACATGTTGAACTTTACAGCGTACACCGTAGATCAGATTAAAGATGCTTTTGGTATTTTGACTGGACAGCGTTATGAATTTATCATTGATGTAGAGGTAGAGGAGGACGACGAGCTATACACTGAAAACGGACTGTATATCCGTTGTCTTTATTTAGTAGACGAAGAAAAGACAGGACTGCTGAAGTATGAATTAATTGAAAAAGTAACGAATCATTACATTGATCTTGAACTTGAAGAGGATGAACTGCAAGCTGTTGAGAACTTCTGTAAAGAACATGTACAGGATGAAATAGTGAAGTAACAGTAAGACACTTAGCTAGTACAGCTGGTATATAGCTAACATATGATGAAGATATCAAGGAGTCCTGACATGATCAGGCTCCTTTTTTTTATGGTCAAATGAAGAGAACTTATCTGCTCTAGCGCAGTCTGTCCCACACATTCACCATAAACAGCATAGTCCCCCCTGCGAGTAACACCCACCCTGTGACGATCCAAACTTCAGTCTCTGGAACCTTGTAATTTTGACCTGTAAGCGCCAATATCAACACGGGCAGACCGATATTATGCATCCAAAAATGGGTATGTGCCAGAATAGTAACTGAAAGTGCGGGAAAGGCCACATAGATCAGACCTATGATTCCAAGCGTTGTCCAACCCAATAAATAGATATGAGACTGAATGTTGGACAGACTGTAATCACCCGACACGCCAATAATGGCACTAAGCAGCACACTGAGGGCAAAATATACGGCAGCTATCTTTAGAAATTGCTTTCCCATATATGAACTCCTCCTTATGTTGCACGGGGAATATTTTGTGACATCTTCTCTATCCTATCGAGCAAGCAGGCAGGGGGTGTGGGTATTGTGACTGGTCCATTTGACAAAAGCTTCAAATACACATAAAATCTTATTGCATCAATACTTACCGCATTACTATGTTTTCTTGGAGATGATAGCGAACTTCTCCGACAGTAGGCGTTAATTTTTGACCATTGGTTTATTTTGGATTCGCCATTAAAAGGAGCTTGAAATTATGAATGTATATCAAAATACCCTTGAACTCATCGGACGTACGCCATTAGTGGAGCTGAACAGCTATTCTCTACCGAGAGGAATTCGCCTGTTTGCGAAGCTGGAGTTTATGAATCCCGGCGGCAGCGTAAAGGATCGGGTGGGTAAGGCTCTTATTGAAAAAGCATTAAAAACAGGTCAGCTGAAGCCAGGTGGGACATTAATTGAAGCAACAGCAGGCAACGCAGGTATTGGTCTTGCGATGGCAGCACTTCATTATAATATCTCGGTTATTTTTGCTGTGCCTGAGAAGTTCAGCCAAGAGAAACAGGACCTGATGAAGGCATTGGGAGCACGCATCGTTCATACCCCGACGAGTAAGGGGATGAAAGGAGCTATCGAAAAAACAAAAGAATTGGCTGCTGAAATAAAAGATGCATACTTGCCGCGGCAATTCAGTAATCCGGATAATCCCGAGGCATACTATACGACAATGGGACCTGAAATATGGAACGATCTGGACGGCAAAGTGGACGTATTTGTGGCAGGTGCAGGCTCGGGGGGAACGTTTATGGGAACCTCGCGTTATCTTAAGGAACAAAATGCAGCCCTTAAAACAGTCATCGTGGAGCCGGAAGGATCCATTTTGAATGGCGGCGAGTCAGGTCCACATAAAACGGAAGGAATTGGCATGGAATTAATTCCTGAATTTGTGGATAAAGGATATTTTAATGCCATCCACACCATTAGTGATGTCGATGCTTTTGGCCGTGTCAAGGAACTGGCTGCACGTGAGGGTCTTCTCGTTGGCAGTTCTTCAGGGTCTGCTTTACATGCCGCTTTACTGGAAGCAGAAAATGCACCGGATGGTGCACATATTGTTACCATTTTCCCGGATAGCAGCGAACGTTATCTGAGTAAAAAAATATATGAAGGCGGGATATAAAATGAAACGCAAAACAAAACTGATTCACGGCGGGCTTCCTACCGATCCCCATACAGGCGCGGTTAACGTTCCTATTTATCAGGTAAGCACTTATGAGCAAGAGGAAATTGGCGTCCATAAGGGATACGAGTATTCGCGTACAGGCAATCCGACCCGGTTTGCTTTGGAGGAGCTGATCAAGGATCTGGAGGAAGGAAAGCGTGGTTTTGCTTTCGGTTCGGGTATGGCTGCAATTCATGCGGTATTTTCACTGTTTAATGCAGGGGATCATATTTTGCTGACCGATGATGTATACGGAGGCACCTATCGCATTGTAAGCAAAGTGCTCAGCCGTATCGGAATTGAGTCCACATTTGTGGATACGACTGACCTGGAAGCTATCTCCAAAGCAATTCGTCCGAATACGAAGGCATTGTATGTCGAAACGCCAACGAACCCGCTTTTGAAAGTTACTGATATCCGCGCTGTTTCGGAGCTTGTAAAAAAACATGATCTTTTACTGATCGTCGACAACACATTTGCTACCCCTTATTGGCAGACGCCAATTACACTCGGGGCTGATATTGTCATTCACTCTGCTACCAAATATTTGGGCGGCCACAGCGATGTTGTAGCTGGTCTGGCTGTTGTGAACAGCGACGAGCTGGGAGAACAACTCCATTTTCTGCAAAACGCCATTGGTGCTATTCTCGGCCCGCAGGATTCTTGGTTATTGATCCGCGGTATTAAAACATTGGGTCTGCGTATGGAAGCGATTGAGCAAAATGCGAAGGAAATTGCAGCCTTTTTGGAAAAACATCCGAAGGTTAGAAAAGTGTATTATCCTGGACTGGAAAGCCATGCGCAGCACGAACTGTCCAAAATCCAGGCTCAAGGCTTTGGCGGCATCATTTCCTTTGATGTAGGTAGCGACGCTAACGCGGTTGCACTTCTGAAAAAGGTGAAATATTTTACACTGGCTGAAAGCTTGGGAGCGGTTGAAAGTTTGATTAGCGTTCCTGCACGTATGACGCACGCCTCTATTCCGGTAGAACGTCGTGCAGAGTTAGGCATTACCGAAGGTTTGGTGAGGATTTCGGTTGGGATTGAAGATCTGGAAGATTTGATTGAAGACTTGCAGGCAGCATTGTAAGAAAATAAGTGTAATGTTCAAGAGAGGTGGCAGAAGCTGCCTCTTTTTTTGTTGTGAGAATAGCTTCTTTTTTGAAAAGCACAGAGGAGTACGTAGAGGTAATAACGAATAGTTTTATATAGTTCAATTGAATGTTAAACGGAATATAACCGCGACTACGTCTCTGAGGAAACAAAAACCTGGAGGGGGAATGTTATGAGGTTCACACATCTGGAAAAAGCAACTACTGTGCTGTCGGATCATCCGGTACGTCTGGCGTCTGCTTATGCAGTCGGTCCAGTCGAGCTTCCGGAAAATTGCGGTGTGGGTAGGGAATGGTCAAGTTATTTTGCCCATGAGGATTGGAATTTGGAAAAGGCTTGTGGTGAAGAAGGAGTAGAGCTTTCAGCCGGAGGAAAGGCAGCGTGCCGATTATTGACCGAGCTGGACCCTCGGACTGCGGAACTGAATCTAGGTGTTTTTCCGCCTTTGGCCGAACAAGAAAGGCTTTTGCTGGTTTCAAATCTTCGTTGTATGGCTGCACAGGAAGTGATTTTCAGACCCTTTGAAGGAACGGGACAAATATGGATAGATGGCACACTTGTATATGCGGAATCCGGTCCTTTTCGCTTGTATCTGGAGGAAGGCGATCACACGGTAGTTATCATTGCTGCGTTTATTCCCGAGGAGGCCCGCTCTATTCGTATCAGTGGAAATCAGGTATGCGACGAATCAGATGTGACAGAACTGCATCGAGAATTTGTAGAGCGTAATATACGTTTTCATATGGCATGGCTAGAGGTTGAAGAAAGTGCTGGCAGGGAGGGCGAAGACAGCCCGATCTTATTTTATTTACTGCGTAAGGATCGGATAGATCTTCCCTTAGATCAAACGTTATGGGTCGAGGTAACGGATGATGAGGGCATGAAGCTGGATCGCTTTCCAGCATATTGGGAGCAGGAGCAAAGCTATGACTGGGATGAGGAAAAGGCCAGGAATACGGGAATGCTGCACTTCACTGTTACATATCGGGATCATGAGGCTGTGGAGCATCATTTTGTGTATTCGGTACTTGTGCGGCCTTTGTCAGTCGTCGTGGAGGGCTTGCAGGAAGAGTATGACCGGTACATTCAAGCCCGCGCTATAGATATTCTTCATTCTGCGCAGAAAATACAAATAGAGGGCCTGCTTGAAGAATTAAAAAGGTTAACGGATTCTCCAGAAGATCCTTTTGAAATCTGGGATTACCGGATTGTGCGTGAATATATCAAGCTATTAAAACAGATCTTCACAAATGGACATACCGAGCAGTCACATTCCCCATCCTTACTTCAAGAAGAACACATCTTTTTGTGTAATGACGGAATTGGGGAAGGATTTTTTGTCTCCCGTTTGGACAATAGTTTGCAACGCTATACCATTCAGCTTCCCAGAAGCTATTCGGCTGACCGACAGTATCCTCTGATCGTTCTGATGCCAGGCAAGCGATATGAGCTGGGTTTGCCGGATTTTCAGAATCGAGGTTTTGGGCGAGGCTGGGAAGAGGAAGCTATATTCGTTACTTTTTCGTGCCGTGGTGTAACGTTGGGTAGTTATATTGGAGAAGCTGCTTTTTTGGAGGGGCTGGATGTCATACTGCAAGCGTATCGAGTGGACGAAGATCGGGTCTATCTGACGGGTTATTCGAACGGAGCATACGCTGCTTGGGCGATGGCACAGGCTTATCCTTCTCGTTTTGCGGCTATTGCGGTTATCTCTGGAGCGCCACATCCCAAGCATCTGATAAATCTGTTGAATATGCCAATATTAAATGTATGTGGAGATCAGGATTACTTATTTGCACAAGCATTTACAGCCCCTGTAACAGCGCTTCCATCTGATCATTTTAAAGGTGTCGTAGAACGTCATTCTAATCACTGGGACACGCATGAGCTGAGACTTCTGGACGGTGTACTAGGCTGGCTTATGCAATGGAAAAGAGATGTCGTACCTCAGCGTATCGCCTACCGGACGGAACGGGGCAGACATAACCGGGCTTACTGGCTGGAACTGACGCGAATGGATGTAAATGAGGAATATGCCGAGTTGTACGGTGAAATGAGTGCCACAGGTGAGTTAGATATCGAGGCAGTTCACGCCGAAGAATTTATCATTCATCTTTCTCAAGAGGTCATGCCCTTGGAATTGGCCCAAGTTCGTATCGGAGCCCGTATTTTCGTGTTGGATTTGCGGGAATACAGTCGCTTTCGCTTTGTTAAGACACAGTCACATAAACGTCCCTCCCCTGAATACCGTTTGATTGCCGAACGGGAGGAAGAAAGCAGTGGATGCTTTACAAAAGAATCGGATGCCAAAAAGAAAATGGTGGATTCGAAAAGCGTGGGAAGAAACGTTTTGAGCCATGGTATGGGTGTGCTTGACGTTTATATGGATCGTCTTCACATTGTCCTTCCGTCCAGCTACGCTACACCGGAGGAAGAGCAGGCGGTGAGACGGACGGCGAACGCCTTGGCTAGTCCACGAACAGCGACTTGGAATCCGTATATCGGTGTTCATTATCCGGTGGTGTCTTCCACTGATATTACGGAGGAAGCACTGGCTGATAGCAACGTGATTTGTGTCACTTCGGGCTTGTCCAGACATGAGCTGCTTCACAAGCACCAAGCCGATCTGCAAATTACATGTACGGAGGAAGGGTATACATTGGGCGGCGATTTTATGGCTGGCGAGTATTGCCTGTCATATATTCAACCTAGCCCATGGTCTGCAACCCAGCAAATGCTTGTCGTAGCGACCAATTCTCCCCGTATGCTGGGTAAAAACCTATTTATGCGCAGACTGATTATGCCCGGATACTTTAATGGTCTACACCCGTATTTGAATAAAGAGATTATTGTGTATGATAGCCAGGGAGTGCGTGCTTTTAACTTTACTTCTATTAGACATACGCAGCAAAAACTGCAAGGCCAATAGCCAATAAAAAAGTAACAATGTTATAATAATCCATAATTTAAAAAACCGTCTGGAGGCACATTGGCGATCCTGACGGTTTTTTGCTGGTTCATTGCAGTGATTTGTGATCGGGATGACGTCATATAAAGAAGGGCATTATGGCAGCTTAGCTTTTATATTGCTCCATCAGGTACATGATCTTTACTTCATCGGCCAAATCTCCAAAGGGTTCTAACGGATTCTCTTGAATGATATGATATAAACGCTGGACTCGTTCCTTTGGCAGTTTGCGCACATATCTGGAAATGAAAGCGGCATGGGTGACTACGTAGCGCTTTTTACGGACAGCTGCACTGGCTACGCGGACGAGAATATCTTCGCCCCCTGCCAATTCCAGAATACGGCGCTCATAAAAGACTACGTATCGGAATGTCCGGTCCTTGATCAGCTCACGATTGAGTCTGGCAATCTCTCCGATATATCTGACCATAAGCGGCTCAAAGCTCTTGATCAGGAGAGGATCGAGCGTTAATTCCATGTCTTTGCGGAGAACAAAAGATTGCAGCAGAGCGACCTGCTGGAGCCTTATCCGATCATTGTGAAGGAGTACAGCCATCTCACGCAGCATTTCATAGGAGACACGCTCACTAAGCTGCCGCAGGGCAACTGCGTTTTTATGATTAACGTTTAGTCCTTCCTGGATCTGCCCTATACGGCCTCTGAACAGACGTATAAGCTGCCTACGCCGTTCATAAGGATAAATACCCTGCTGTAGAAGCACCAAGGGCAGCAGAAGAAGCGCACCGACGATACCGCACAGAAGCATTTGTTGCGGCGAGTGGCCGAAAAAGACAGTAGCGGCCAGCAATATGACACTAACGACAAGGTCTTTACGAAAATAACGTTTGGCTCTGAGTCTGGCATATTGCTCTACAGGGACTAGTGTATCCCGACCACATGATGTGCACTCTTCTTCCCAAAGGGCGGTAAATTGTCCACAACGCTTGCAGACTCTTAGCTTTTGGAAGGCGTACTCTGTGCGGGTAAATGGGCGAAATTGTACAGCTTGTTTGGAACTATTCATTGTGCTCACTTCTCCGGTTCAGCAGCGCTAGAAGCTCGGTGTCGATTTGTGTAATCGACGGGGCGCGTTTTTTATGTATATAGTAAATTAGTGATTTGATGGCGACAAAAAGAAACATAATCGCCAGACATCCGTATGAGATCATAGTGTATTTCCTCTTTCTACTTGGATTTTTACTTCAATATTTTACATGGGCGGGTTTCGCTATTGTTATTTTTGTCGTATAAAGGAGAAGGCTGGTGCCCGATTGCCCTTGTTGGGGTATAATTATATCATTACTGCAGGATATTGGTAAAATCTCGCGGTATAACAGGCTTTTGGGTTGGATTCAGACCATTCGGGCAGTATTTTCAGCTGGCGCTCATGTAAAACTCATTATAATTTAATAGTAGGGGAGTACAACTGTAATTTAAAATGAGAATTAACCGGCAAAGGGGTACAAGCGATGTTTAGTAGAGACAGAAAATGGTTTTTGGTCATCGGAATCATATGTACAATGATCATGACCTCGATTTTGGCATGGCAGCCAAAGATGGCGAATGCAGCTTCACCCTCTGCTTCTAAGGTGGATGCGGTGCTGGTCGTCGATGTAAGTAATTCAATGAACACCAGTGATCCTGGGAAAATTGGCAATGAAGCCATGAAAATGTTTATTGATATGCTGTCGACGCAAAATGACAAGGTCGGGATTGTAGCGTATACGGATGTCGTACAGCGTGAGAAAGCCTTGCTTAATATTACATCCGAAGCGGATAAGCAGGAACTGAAGACGTTTATTGACGGACTGAACCGGGGGGCGTATACTGACACCTCCGTGGGTGTCAAGGAAGCAATCCGCATTTTGCAAGATGGTAAAACAGCTGGACATGCGCCTATGATCGTCATGCTGGCCGACGGTAACAACGATTTTAATAAGACGACAGGTAGAACCGAAAGCCAATCCGATCAGGATATGGCACAGGCTGTAGCCGAGGCTAAAAATAGCGGCGTTCCGATCTACACCATCGGCTTGAATGCAGATGGGAAGCTGAATAAAAACAAGCTCGCCGACATAGCGCAGCAAACGGGCGGCAAGTCCTTTATTACAAGCTCAGCGGATGACCTGCCGAACATTTTGAGTGAAATTTTCGCCAGCAATTTGAAGTTGAAAGTGGTGCCTTTGCAGTCCATTACGGCAAACGGCGACTATCAGGACGTAACGGTAACCGTACCGAACGATAGTGTGCTGGAGGCTAACATTTCGATCATGTCCTCGAAACCGGTGGATGCGAGACTGTTAGACCCGTCGGGCAACACCAAGCCGATTCCTTCGAGCGATGTGCTGCTGTCCAAGTCCAAAAGCTACTCACTGATTAAACTGCTCAAGCCTGCGGCTGGTGACTGGAAGCTCCAAGTCAAGGGAGTCCAGCAGGATCAGATTGATATTAATCTGGTATTTAACTATGATCTGGAGCTGAAAATGGACGCACCGCCCGCCAAATCATACAAAAAAGGCGATGCAGTTCAAATTCGTTCCTACCTGACGAGCAATAGCCAGCATCTTCAGGATCAGGAATTGTATGCGAATATGAATGCTGTTCTGAAGGTCAAGGATCTGGATTCCGGTACAACGAATGAGGTGCCGTTAACCAACGCAGGGGATTCTTTTACCGGTTCCTATACGATTCCAGATGAGCATGACTACGAACTAACCGTTAGAGCAGAGGAGAAGAGCTTCTACCGTGAAACACAGCCTGTAACCATTAGTGCTAAAGCAGGGGCGACGAGCGGTACAAATACGGGCACGACTCAGCCAACAACACCTGCTGAAAAGTCCAAGCTAATGCCACTCATTCTTTTAGGGCTGGGACTGCTCGTTCTGCTGGTTGCCGCATATTTCATCTGGAAGGCTATGAAAAAGGCCAACCGTGGCTTTGTCGGTCAAATCGTACTGGAAATCCGGGATGAGAACACTGGCGAAAAAACGTATCCGCAGTACAAGAAGCTGAACACCTTCCGGGGCAAATTTAATCTGCACCAGTTGCTGCAACTGGCACCGGAATTTGCTGGAACCGACAAGGTTGTGTTCACACCAGCCAATCAGGATCGTATCATTGTGCGCAGTACCTCCGAGATTACGATTGAAAAATCCGGGCGGGCTGTAGACACAGGCAACGGTCTTGAACTCAAAAACGGTGATCGTCTGACCATCCCGTTAGCCAGTGTGGACAAAACCATTTTGCTGGAATTTATTTCAGTAAACAGCTAAACGAACCCTTAGGAGGTCATATCTATGAAACCAGTAGTTAGAGAGCATATCCAACAATTAGACGTATCACTCGGCGGGGGGATCGTAAGCGATAAGATCAGAGTGGATACTATTGATAATCCTATTTTAATTATCGGACTCGGAGGTACGGGAATTGATGCCCTTCTCCGCTTGAAATATCAAATTAACCGCAGATTCAAGCTTCCAGCAGATCCGATCTCCAAGAAAAAGAGCGATAAACCGGACAATGTGGAATTTCTCGCTTTTGAAACGAATGAACAAGACCGCAACAAAAAATACAAGGGGATTGGTTTGGACCCCATCAATGAGTTTGTATTGCTGTCCAATGCGGAAATCGGCGGATTGCTGCAAAACCGTAGCATTCTAGAGCCGTACATTACCGATTGGCTGTCTCCAGAGCTGAGCATTACCGATGGTATGAACGGGGCGGCAGGGGTACGTCAGGCAGGACGATTACTGCTGTTCACCAAAATTAATCAGGTCGTTCAAAGCATTGACAAAAAAATCAAAACCTTGTCTGAGGGCACCAATAAGAAGCTTATGGTGTTCCTGCTGTCCGGTTTGTCCGGCGGTACAGGAAGCGGTACTTTCCTCGATATCTCATATATCGTCCGAGGAATTATTGAGCGCGATTATGGCTCTGCAGGTGTAGACCGTGTAAATACATTAGGGTATCTGTTTACACCGGATATCAATTTGGCGAACAAAAGCCTGAGTGAGCATACACGTGAATATATTAAAAAGAACGGCTATGCTGCACTGAAAGAGCTGGACTACTGGATGAATGTAGACAGCCGTGGTGAACGCTTTAAGCAGCAGTACGGAAATATTTTGACCGTGAACTCGCCGCTTCCGCCGTTTAATCTGTGCCATCTCATTTCGGCCACGAATACGGAAGGCAAGCTATTGGAAAATGCTTATGATTACTGCATGAATGTCACCGCCGAAAACATCACCAACTTTATGGCGAGTGAGGAAAAACAATCCGGCGAAGAATTTGCCATTCATGACTATATCAGCAATATCCGTACCAACATCGCACAAATGAATAAGGCGTATCCAGCAAACTACGATTACAATATTATCGGGGCTTCCTCGGCGGTGCTGCCAATGGAGGAAATGACGACATATCTGGCTTATCGAATGTTTGGCAAAATGTCCAAAATGTTCGAGCAATCGCCAAATCAAGAGGATGTAGAGAAGTTTGCCCGCAAGCTGGGCGTGGATCTGGATAGCATGATCAAAAACTTTGAATCCCGTGTACCTGAGCCGCTTCCGGGCTTTGAAAACAGTGAACGGTTAAGTTATAGCAATGTCGTTAAAATGCAAGTTGTCAATATGGACACCGAGCTGGAGCAAACGTTCCTGACGCGTGCCCGCGAAGAGTATATCAAAGCGAAGAAGCAGCTTCCTGGTGAAATTACAGGACAGTTTACGGATCAAATTCGCCGGATGTTTCTGCATCCTGAGCAAGGACCGTTTTATGTATCCCGCATGATTTATACTGAAAAAGGATTTAGCTTGCTGAAAATGCTGCTTTCATATGTGGAGACGTTGCGTGAATCACTGCACCGTATTCCGACGGACATTGAATGGGCGCGTGAGCAGGCGAACGAAAAGTTGGGCGATGCCAAGAGCGCGTTTGTATCCAAGGATAAAAAGAAAAATGCGTACATTGAAGCGAAAATTAATGAATATTGGCTGCGTGCTGATGTGGAACGTACAGAGCAGCTCATTGAATTTTATGAAGACCTGTATGACCTGTTGAATAAGGAAAATAGCCGCATTTATAATGTATTTACTGAAATTTTGAACGCATTGAGCGCAATATTCGAGAAGAATGGTGATCTGCTGATTAACGGCGAGGAACAGTCCGATCACAAAGGTAACAAAACGTACTATTGGAATCTGGTAAGTGTACCGGATATTTCTGAAGTTGTGACCAAGCTGCTGGATAACCGCAACGGTGACGATTTGATTCGTGATTTTGCCCAAGAATTGCTCGAAAATTCAGATCAATGGGTGAAGGATCAGGATATGGACATCATCAGCTCAATCTCCAATTTCTTGACTGATAAGTTCGGTGATCTCATTACCCGTTCCATGGAGGATTTCCTCGTCATGAAATACGGGCAAGATGAAGCCATTGAAAAATTTGTGGAGCGCTACATTGCGAGCAAACTGGATGAGGAAGCTGTACCTGTGTTCCATCTGAGCAATAGCTCTGGCAACTTGTACTTCCCGTCTTGGGGATTCGTTTCGGTACCTGTACAGTCGCCTAATATCCTAAAAGGCGTTCGCAATTATCAAAATAATGCAATTGGAAAATCACACTTTACTATTAAAGAAAGTGAAGTTCGTAACCGGATTTTCTGGCTCAATACGCGTAATGGTGTTCCTCTGTTTGTATATACGCCGCTCAAAGTGTATGAAGAAAGCTATGAAAAAACGATTCTTGACCGCGAAGGTATTGGCCGCCATCTGGTTCAAACAGGCCAGAACAACTGGACTAATCTGCCGTCGCCGATTCCTGAAAAGTCATGGGGCGAAACTTACGTCAATTCGCGTGTGCAAGCATACAATGCACGCATTCGTAATGATTTTGACCGTGCCAAGTCATTTGGCGTGATTCGGGAAAAGGATGTCGATCAGAATACGAGCAGTCGCTTCACTGTAATCCGTTCACATGCGCTAGATCTGAATGCGATGCTGGCAGGCTACGATATGCGCTTGCATGAATCCAAGCCGAATTTGGGTGAGGTGAAAAGAGCATGGTCTGAGTTGAAACGTCTGCTGGCTGAAGGGCTGGAGCAGGCCGGAAGCAAGGACATCTTTGGCAGCATCAATGAAGAGATGGCGAAGGAAAACCTGATCCGTTCACCGGAGTTAACACAGGTGGTTCGTGAAGAACTGGCGAAGTATACACAAATTGAAGCGAAAGCCGCTGAACTGGAAGCTTTGCTGGGCAAATATCAAGATGAAGAAAAATGGCTGGATCAGTTCATTCAGGCACTCTATACGGACACGATTACGAAAAAAGGCGCTTTGTATGTCTATGATCGTGACGAAGAGGAAGAGGCTTGGGAGCCGTTTGCCAACGTCATGAAGAGTCGCAATTATGTGGAGTTTGAAGTGCTTACAAACTTCCGTGGTTTGGAAGAAAAGAAATTTGCAGCTCTAATGCGCAAGGCGGATCGCCGTGATGCTGTATTGACTTCATCTGAGGATATTACACCATTGCTGGCAAAGCTGGATGAACTGGCTGCGACTTATACAGAGGCCCGTAATCAATTGGAATATGAAAAGGTGGAGCTGGCTAACGGAGCGGAACTTTATGCATTCTATGCTCAAATGGCTGGAAAATTAAACGACATCCGCAGAAAGTTGAAGTAAAGTATGAGAGAGCAGCTGTTACGTTATGCGGCTGACTATGCAGCCGCAGAGGACCAATTAATCGGAAGCGGGGATGGACGCAGCAGCATCCATTTCCCGTCCGTGTTTCTTTTTATCGGGGATCGCATGAATCCGGTGATGAACACCATTGCAGATATCAACCGGACCAAGTGGGATAACAGCACGGGAGTAACGTATATTCAGATCCGCTCGCAGGAGGAACATGCGGCTGTAGATCGTTCGGTGGATGCTATTATTCATACGATAGCGGTACCGGAGGAAAGTGGCCACCAAACGATACGCCGTGACTTACACCAAGCTTTTTATACACATGAATCGCAGCTAATTGAGCTTAACACCGCGTTGCGCCGGGCTAGTGGACATCTGGCAGATTACGGTCGGTTGTATTCTTCGTTCGAGCGTGTCCATTTGTCGATTTTGACGACAGCGGATGACCCCATGAACGTATTAATCCCTGAAGTTACACTGTTGGCGGAGTATATTTTTGCACAGTCTTTTAAATCGGTACAAATGGATCTGTATGTGTTGGTGAATGAAAGCGATCAGACTGCCCAATTTGGCTACAGTAGTGCAACGTCCGTTGCTTTCATGCGAGAGCTGGACTATATCCAGAGTCCGGAGTATACGTTTACGGCACCGCTTCATATGACCGAGGACAAATTGACCATTCCGGTATCCCATGCTCCATCGCCGTTGTTCGATCTCGTCTATGTGCTGTCCGACAAGAACGAACGCGGCGTAACGGTGCCGAATAGTCTGCGAGAAAGCTGTGACATCATTTGCCACATTCAGCTTCTTAAAAACCGTTATCAGGCAGGAGATTCCTATCGGTCACAGGATGGGGGATACAACAATACATCGTTTAAAAACAACATCATGACGGAATCCGGGCGGCAGGGTTATGTGTCGGCTGGATTTTCCCGAGTCAACCGCCCTAACCAGTCAATCGCACTTACGGTGCTGTATCACTTTTATGTGAAGCTGTTAGAGCGTATGAGAACAGAGCAGGAGTGGGACATACGCGATAAGCTGAATTATTTTGGTTTAGATGCTGCTGAGCGCGGTCGCACGCGAAATGATCTAGTTCCTGGTAATGAAGCGATCACGGACATGAGTGCACTGATGACCAGCGGAGCCAGCTACGGCTCGTTGAAGCGAATGACATTACGTGAGGCGGAGGAGGCCTTGTTTGGTCAGGGCTGCGAAGCCTTTTTCCGTGATAATTGTGAACGGATTGTGCACAAACGGTTGGGAGATTTTCAGGCGGAATCAGGTCTGCAGTTGGCTGTGAATGCAGCTGCCAAGGAATATCCTGAAATCGGATTTTTCGAGCTGACAGACTGGACGGATGAAAATAAAACAGGGAATGTGCTTACGGCTGTTCGGGGGCTGATTCGTGATACGTCCAATGACTTGCAGATTAGTGCCGCTGAACTGGATACCCTGTATAACGGGCGGGTGGAGGACCAGCCTTTTCAACGACTACCACTCATGGATAAGCATAATGTGCGCAGCTTGATCCGTTACCTGACCGAGACAGTTTACGGGCACAAGCTGCACATGCTGCGGATTCAAGCGGATTTGGAGTTACTTCGCCGCTATGAACTGGCACTAGAGAAATGGCATGCACAAGCGAAGCATATTACAGTACAGCTTGCCAGCCTGGAGCGTGAACTGCATCAAGCTGCAACGGACAGTATTCGGCAGGCCGACAGTTACACAGGTCAAAACCTGTTCGAGTATTACGAGCGTGTGACAGAGGATGTCATGCGTGAGCTGGAAAGCAAGCGGGGAAAATCTATATTCTTTGATACCCGGCATATGGGGCCTGTATCCGGATTGCTGGACGGGGGTCTGTCCGCATTGGTGGATCGACTTACGCAGACCTGTCGTACCTTGATTCTCAGTTCACAGCCGTTTAATCAGACCTTCGAAGAAGAATTATTGCGGCGTGCGAATGTAGCTGCTGCATATGAAAATCGGCTGGTCGTTCCGAAGGATGAGCTGTTTAGAAAACTGTATCAAACGTTAGAGGAACATGGCGGAATTAACGTACGTTTGCTCGACTATACCCATGAGCATCGGTATGAAGAAAAGTACTTCTTTGGTGACTACGAAGGCGAATTTCTTCCTTATGCGATGGATGTGGACATTACTTCGCGTATTTACAAACTGGGTTTTGTGCATGAGCGCCGCAGTAGCGGGGTGGAAAAACTGCATTTGATGGGCGGCTTCCATCTGGAGGATCTGATGGTTTACCGCAACGGCAAAACGTATTATGAGACATATACTGCGAATGGTTTCGTGTTTCACGGAATCGACGTGGACCGGTTGCCGGAATTGCGGTAGCCACATATTCATCCTACTTTAATGATGGAAGGAAGCAACGATTCTTATGAAGCAGCGTAAATTTAACGTTCTCCTATTACTGTTCGGCTTGCTGGGCGCTGTAGTAGGCTTCATCTTGGGAGAGCTTATTCTTCACAAATTGATAGGGCATTGGCCGCATATCATCGTGATCGGGCTGTATTTTGGCATCATGGCCCTGTGCATTGGCCTAGGCTGTCTGATTGGCGAACTGATTTCGCCACAGTTAAATGGACATTCATGGCGGCAGCGCTACTCCGGGTTATCCTGGAGGTTACTGGTGCCTGCTACGTTGGTGATGTTGTTCGTGGCAGGTCTGCTATTGGAGTTGGGCTATCAGGTTAACCCTGAAGGGCGCAAGAGCGTACAGGACCTCGTACTTGTGATTGATAATTCCGGAAGTATGCAACAAACAGATCCTGATAATGAACGCCTAACGGCTGCCAAGAGTCTGATTGCCCAAATGGATGGAGACAAGCGGGTAGCCATTGTTTCATTTGAATCTGCTGCGCAGTTGGTTCAGCCATTTACTCCCATTGGCACAGATGCAGAGAAGCAAGCGGTATATTCTAAAATCGATAGTATGCAAACTATAATGTCAGGCGGTACAGAGATCGGGCTTGCTTTGGACGAGACGATCAAGGAGATTGAAACCCAAGGCAATGCGGAAAAAGGTTCTCTCGTTATTATGCTCTCTGATGGTTTTAGCGATCTGGATACCCAGACAGCATTGGCTCCTTATATCGCCCGCCAGATTCCGATTAATACGATCGGGCTGAAACTGGCAGAGTCGGATGGTATAGCCTTATTGCAAAATATTGCTAACCTGACAGGTGGAACTTATTCTAATGTAGCCAATGCCCAAGGACTTACTCAGGCGTTCGGTAAAATATATAACAAAATCGGTGATCGCACACTGGTAACGGAGCGGACAGGTGAATATGCCGACAGTCTGTATTTTGCCATTTATCGTGTAACGGCTCTGGTCATTATCGGCGCTCTATTGGGATTAGCTCTTGGGCTGATGTTCGATAACCGTTTTCTTGCACGGAATTTCGCCATTGGTGGAGTCCCGGCAGGCTTGCTCGCTGGCTTTATTTTGGAAAAAGGATTATCTGGATCGCCTATAGGCGACTTGATGATTCGTTTGTTGGCAGCGCTCGTACTGGCAGCCCTTATTGCTGTCTTTTCGCTTGTTCTGCCGATTGCGGAAAATACTCGCCGATCTTCCGGTGGAGGAAGTCAGGGTGAGTCGTCAGGACGCCGAAGAGGGGCACCGGAAGCCCCGACGCGCAATCGACGCAGCAGTGGATTTTAGAACGGGAGGCTGGAACTTATGCAGTATAGGGAAGCACAGCCCGGTGATCCTATTATTTCGGAGCTGAGCCACAAAATTGATGACAACCGGGTTGTGTTACGCTGGCAGTGGCCTGAGGGCGCAGCCGTGGTATATATTGCGAAGCAATCAGCCGATGCAGGTGTGAATGGGCAAAATAAAGGTGAAGTTTTACCGCCTTTTTCAAGCCTAAAACTTTTTACACGCGAGGAGTATAAGGCTGCTGGCAGCTATCGTGACCGAATTGAAGGCATTGGACGCGTGCGGTATACCGTGTATCCGGCTGTTCGGGAGGATGGAGACACTTACGTGATCCGTCAGCAAGACGGAGCCAACCAACTGGAGTTGAGCACCGGAAGGGCTAAAATCAGATATGCGGTTCACCATAAAAAAGGCTGGTTTCGCAGCCGCAAAACCGTCCAAATTCAGGTGACAGCCGAAGTTCCTGTCCCGCAGGAGGCGCTTTGCTACGTGAAGAAGCGTGGGGGCTATCCCGCAGATCGGGACGATGGAACCTTGTATCCGTTCACAGCACCTTTTGTTGCGGGACGGAATGTTTTACCCGCTGTTGAAGTGGGGGGAGATGAATATGTGCGGCTGTTTTTTACGGACGGCCAGAAATATGGCACGGTATATGAATTAGTTCCTGAATGAAAGGAGGCCGCAACCGATGAGTTTTCTTAGCAATTTATTCAGAAGAAAGCCACAGGCAGCGCCAAGGCCGTTATTTTATGATATTGTGTGCCCTTATTGCTTTAGTAAATTCTCCCCGGAGGAAGTAGTATTCCGTGCTTCTCATCACCGTGAAGATGACGAGGACTACGCTTTGGGTGAAGATGAGCTGTTGAACAAATATCGGGAGCGTTTTGGCTTGGACAGTGTGCATGATATGGAGGCGATTTTACATCCCCTTGATGTTCCTGAGGAACATCGATTGTATTCTGATCATGTACTGACAGGACTGACCGACCGTTATGGCGAGCTGACGCGTCACCGACTGTGCCCGCACTGCCATAACGAGTTGCCCGTGACTGCGGGTAAGGTGCCTAGCAATATCATTTCGATTATTGGAGCTTCGCAGGCAGGGAAATCTGTTTATATGACCTCCCTGATTCACACGCTGCAACATGTTACGGCCGATCATTTTGACGCGGCTTGCATGCCACTCAATGCAGAGATCAGCCGAAAGTTCCGCACTATGTATGAGGAACCCTTATTTGAAAGAGGCGATCTGCTTACATCGACACAAAAAGAAAAGATGCAGGAGCCTTTTATCTTCCAGTTCGTATTTAAGGATGAGGAAAAGCCGCCACTGACGCTAGTGTTTTTTGATGTCGCCGGTGAGGGAATGGTAGATCAGGACTATCTGGGACTGCATGGACAGCATATTAAGAATTCTGCAGGTATTCTCTTTATGGTCGATCCACTACAAATCCGCTCTATTCGGGAGCGCATTAAGATTAACCTTGGCGATAAGCCGGGTGAGTGGGTCTCACAATATGATGAACCGCGTGACGTTGTACTTACGATGTTCGGTGATTTTATTGCCTATCAGGAAAAAGGGAAAACGGACATTCCGACCGCTGTCGTCCTGACCAAAAGTGATATGCTTACTGCGTTGGCAGATGAAGAAGGCACATACATCAAGACGAACAGCAATATTTTTAATCCGATGGAGCATCGCAAATATATGGATTTGGATGAGTTTGCGAACATTGATGGCGAAGTTCGGCGCTTCATCGAAAAGGTGGATAAACCGTTCAAGGGCACGATGGATGTATATTTTACGGATACGGCCTATTTCGCGGTTTCCGCGCTGGGTAGCAATCCGGTTGAGCAAAAGCTGCAAGGGTTGGTTAGTCCGATCCGTGTGGATGAGCCATTTATTTGGCTGCTTTATAAGTTGAAGTACATTGAGGGGAGAGAATCACAGTGAGTTATGCTACCTCTCATTTGATACAACAGCAGATGTACACACGGGAACGGCGTGGTATTTTCCGTTCTACGGAAGGCTTCGATACAGTGGCTAATTCCAAAGGATTGGATGCTTCTTTTATTAAAAAGGTGCTGCATCCCTTATGTGTATATGATGCGCCTGCTGCTTTGACGGCGCGCGGCGAGAAACAGGAAAGTGTCTATCCGGAAGCCATACATCTGGTACGGACGGAGTCCGGGGATGTAGTACTTGGCCGCAGTATTTATAAGGCTGCGGATTTTACTGGGCTACGAAGCGCCCTTTTCACGCACAACTATGTGATTCCAGCCGGACATGGTGAATCTCCGTCTGACTATAAGCAGTGGCTGAACACCTCCTTTGTTGATACTTATGATATTGAGCAGGGAACGGATTTGCCGGAATTGGAGCGCCTACCAGGTGGAAGTGTATTTCCGGCTGTTGACCCGTCTACAGTGCTGGCTCAATTGCAGCTGAGCGAAGAAGTGTTCAAACAGCTTTTATACGCAGTCATGATGTCCGCAGCGGGTCGCAAAAAGGTATACGTAGCGCTGAATGTTCCTGTAGAAGCGGTCGGATCTTCAGCCAAGCAACTGCTTGTTGTGTTATATGCAGCACTGCCTTATGCATTTCGCAACAGACTCGGATTTCTTACATATGCACAGGAACCAAACAGCAGAAAAGGCATTCACTTGATGTTTGTTGAGCCTTTTAGTTTGCGTCCCGGTGATCGGAATGTAGAAAAGGACTTTGTATTTGACCTGTCTAATCATAGTCGAATACTTAATGTGGATGCAGAGCAGGTGAGACAGCCGTATTTTGACTGGATCGTCCGTACGTTGTTGAATGGTGAGACGCCGGACGATTTCTTCAAATTTGCCGAGCAAATGCTGACAGGTATGGAGGCTGGGCGTGATTTGACGCCATCCAGCTATCATGAGCTAATTACGTTGTACAGAATTGAGCAGGGAGAGCGGGCATTATACAACGAACAACGAATCACTGTGTTACGAAGCCTGACTGATTATTTATCGCCACCCGATGCGCTGCCACGTAAAATGAGGCTGAATGATCTGTTTCTGTCGTTCTTTGATCATGAATTTGATCGGGTGAAGGATGGATATATTCCGGATGTAGGCCTGGTAGATAGTTTCAAGGACTATTATAAAGTTCATGCACGCAGCAGCGAAAATCGGTTGGTGGAATATTTAATCCGTTCGCTAAACAATGCTTATACTGCCAGAAATACGGAAGCAGTCACGTATATTTATCATACAATTGAAGAGAATCCATCATTAGGCAAGGCATATTTTACGAAAGTGTTGGGTAATCCGGCACTGACAAAAATGCTGTTCATTCCCTACATGGACAGTCAGATGAAAAGAACACCGGATGCCAAGGGGCTGCTGGCTGTTGTGCACGAATGGGGCAGTAGGTATATCGAAGTGTCGGCGAATGCCGATTTTCAGCTTTTGGCAGAATCTGCACTGATGGGTCGACTGCGTGCGGAAAGAAAACCAGTAGAGGCTGTGGCTGCCATTCACCAACGCTTGCGTCAATGGGACAGCAACTCTGCCGTAGGCAAACTGTCCCCGCTGGAGCAATCTGGATTGACAGAACGCTTGCAGGAAGCGTCGGATCGGTATTTACTTACCGAAGTAGAGCTAAAGGAAATATCACCCGATCAGGTCGTACAGATTCCTTTTTTCACACGGCCTGATTTGGTGCAGTGGGTTGGAAAGCTGCCTGCTCCTCTTAAGGGACAAGCTGTGCGATTAGTTGCGGCTTATGATTGGTTTAACACGGAGGACCCGGAACCGTCGGTGCTGGACGGTCTGGAGCCCGGCGAAGTAGAAAAGGTACAGGATTGGGCTTACAGCTGGCTGCCCCAGCAGCTTGCGGAAGGCCATTTTGCCCGTCTGTTGCCTGCCTTTTATCGTTCTGACGGGCCGGGAGAGGGAATATTGGATTTCGCTCGCCTGGTCAGTTCGATTCGCAAATGGGCAAAGGATAACGATACGATGTACCGCTTTATCCGATGGTCGGAGGAACACCCTGAGTTTGCTACTCCACGCGGCGGTTTTGAACCATCCTACAGACGTGCGCTACTTCTATTCTTCCAAAAGGAAGGACGAGAGGGACTGCATAAAAAAACGCTGTGGCGTCAATATTTTGAACCTGCGAAGCCTGCCTTTAAAAATTTCTATTTGGCAGCAAAGCGTGAGACGGACACGCCTCTGGTCAAAACGCTTCGTCGTTTCCGTAAAGGTGGGGTGATTTCCGGGATCGTGCTGATTGTCATTGCAGGTACGCTAGGCGGCCTGAAAGCAACCGGGGTGATCGGATCTGCTGACACACCTGCGCCTGTTGCCACTCCGAAGCCTGTACAACAACAGCCTGTAGAGCCTACAGTGCCCGTAAAAAAGGAGCCTACGGCGATAGTGACACATGTGCCTAATACCAAGTCCACTACGAAAATGGTCAAGCTGTTGTTTGCGTTTCAGACATCGACAGAGCAGGCAGAATTTAAGCCGAAGAAGCTCGTCATTGTCGGTGCGGATCAGCAGGAGCACTTATACGAAAATTTTACACTTGCTGAACAGAACGACAAGGAAGCAGCCAGTAAGGCGAACAATGATCCATCCGGTGATGTAAACACTGGGAGCGCCACTACAAAAAGCACGACAGCAGATGGACAATCCACGGACAATGGTTCCACAGCTCGTGGGGGTACATCCAGTGGAAAAAGTGGTGATCAATCTGGAGCAGTGACTGGCAACACGGACGGAGGCTTGACTTCGGAGATTACTACTGAGGGTAGTGGCAATGGAGCAAATACAGACACAGACACTGACACACCATCGGAGTATGATCTGAAGAAGTATCCTTATCGTACGCTATTGACCCTTTGGCAGCGGTTGGAACTGAATGATGCTAGCACGGTTACCGTTGATGGAGAAGAATATCCGCTAGTTCAAGTGAAAACTGCGGACTAAGCAACTATAAAACAGAAATGAATGATGAATGAAGTAAAAGACGGGTTTCCTTCAAAGGACTCGTCTTTTATTGTGCCTATATTTCCATAAAGGATGAATTTGTAATTCAAAATTAACCCTATCTAATAAAGCATCATGTTACGAAAGTATTGACACTAAGTAGACAGCTGATTAAAATTAGTTGGAATTCAAACTATTAAAATTAGATAGATATGGAGGTTCGTAGTGAGATGGGAAGCGAGGTGTATCCCGTTTGTCTTCCTTGGGAGGAAGAGAGCACGATGTATTTAATTAAATGGATTTTCACTACCGTCCGGCGCGAAATTGAAATAGCACTGCGCCCTTTGGGGCTCACCTCCCCACAATCGCAGACGCTCTATATACTGGCGATGTCGCCTGGAGTCACCAATACGGATTTGGAAAAGCTATTGCTTATTGATAAATCAAGCGTTACTAGCCTGGTTAACGGGATCGTTAAGAAAAACTGGGCAGTACGCAAAAGTCACCCGGAAGATGCACGCATGAAGCAAATCTATTTGACTGAGGAAGGCTTGAAGATTCACAAGGTAGCTGAACGTACTATTGAGGCAATTAAAAGCTCGGTAGGGGAAACGTTATCTGTCGGAGAATCGGAGACGCTGCGCGGCCTGCTTAAAAAAATTCTCCGCGACTACCACCCTGCGGACGCCCGTGCATGAGCGAATATATAGAGATTTTACCCGGATAGGGGTATTCAAAAGCAGTGAATTACGATCTTAGATAAGAGGTTTACAGGAGAGGGAGACAACCAAATGATAAATGAACAAACTTATCCGAATGCGGATAAGCTTATGCGTGTGCTAGCTTTCACACTTGTTTTTTCAGTGATGAACGCTTTTATGTTTAATGTCGTTATGCCTGTGATTCGAGAGGAGTTTCATATTAGTGCTTCCGATGTAAGTTGGTTGCTGACTGGCTATATGATCGTGTATGCGGTTGGCTCGGTGACCTACGGCAAATTGGCAGATAAATATCGTCTTAAGGATTTGCTGACGTTTGGGATTATCTTTTTTGCACTGGGTTCGCTTATTGGACTGTTGGCCAATCAATTTTGGATGCTCATTGTAGCTCGTTTGCTTCAGGCTGCAGGGGCTGCTGTTATTCCGGCCACTGCTATGATCGTCCCAGTCCGTTATTTCTCGGCTGAAAAAAGAGGACGTGCTTTGGGCGTCACAGCAATCGGCTTGGCGTTAGGTACTGCACTGGCTCCGATTATTTCCGGTTTGATCACAGGCTTTGCAAGCTGGCGTTTTTTGTTCGTCATTTCCATGCTGCCACTGATCGCATTGCCGTTCTTTCGTAAATATTTGGACGATCAGCGTGGAGAGGATCAGAAGTTCGATTTTCTTGGTGGATTATTGCTGGGTGGAACAGTAGCCTTCTTATTACTTTCGATTTCGCAAACCAATATGATGTTTTTTCTGGTCGGTATGGTGCTGTTTGCACTGTTTATATGGCGCATTAACACTGCACATGACCCATTCATCCAGCCGAAGCTGTTCCGTAACAAACAATATTCATACGGGCTCCTTATCGCTTTTTTAGGGACGGGGATTAGCTTTGGATTGCCGTACTTGGCACCGCAGTTTCTGAACAGTCTCAATCAGCTTACGCCCGCAATAATTGGACTGGTTATGTTTCCGGCTGCTATTGCTTCGGCTCTATTGGGTAAAAGAGGGGGGCGTTTGGCGGATAGCAAAGGAAATTCGTTTCTCGTCTATACAGCTGTATCGCTTTTGTTTATTTGTTTTATCAGCTTGTCTACGTTTGTGGGTGCGTCTCCGTATCTGATTTTGTTTTTGCTTATTTTCGGAAACGTAGGTCAGACCTTCATGCAAATTGCCATGTCCAACACGATTTCTCGTACCTTGTCGAAAGACCAGATTGGTGTTGGAATGGGGCTGCTATCTCTGCTGAATTTCATTGCCGGAGCGATTACGACAAGTATCTTGGGCAAAACGCTAGATAGTTCGTCGTCCTTTCATCTGAATCCTGTCGTATCTAATGTGCAGGTGTTCAACTTTAGCAATATTTTTACGGTGCTTGCACTGATTGCGCTTGTGACGATGGGACTTTATGCGTTGCAATTCCGAAGGGGTCCACGCGGTAATACGCCTGCTGTTGAACAAGGATAAACATTTGATGTAACCTCATGCCAAAACAAGGGTATAATATAGAAGGAAAAGTTCATCTATGGAAGGACGGAGTGTCCGGCATGACAAGAAACCTTCAATATGTACCCTATGGTTATGAGCCTCCGATCGAGATGCATAAAGGGACCATGGTCTACTATGATACGTTCGAGCAGATTACAGCCAGAGAGCTGGAGCTTTTTGCCGAAACGGGGGCTGCATTATCTTTTACAAAGCTGGTGCTGTATCCGCTGCATGAAGAAACCGTCAGAAGAATGTGGAAGCAGCCGGTACGTTCGTATTACAAGCGGGTGGACGAGCTGGGAGAGTGGCATCGGGAGCAGGCTTTGAGTGCTGTTGTCATTGAGAGCTGGGAAGGTAAGCGTAAAAAGTATACGCCGATTGAAGCAGCTATTCGTTTTTTGGCGGAAAAGTATACGACCCCACTTTTTTTGTACATGAGTCCTGAAATGGCAAATTTGTGCGCTTCCTATGCATCGTTTGGAGAATGGATTAGAAATGTCAGATTGGTGCTTTCGAGCGAACCACTACAACTTCATCCGAAGCTTGCACAGTACCGTAATCGCTGGAACACGGTAGAAGAAGCGATAAACCGTGACTCTAAGGTTGACAAAGCGGAGCATGAATTATAGAATAAAACTAATCGTAAAAATTACTATTGTAATTGTATACCATGTATTCCAATTAAGGAGGAAGAGAAATGCGCGTAATTGTTACCTTGGCATGCACCGAATCCGGTGACCGCAACTATACAACAACTAAGAACAAAAGAAATCATCCGGACCGTCTTGAAATGAAAAAATACTCTCCGCGTCTGAAAAAGTACACGATCCATCGTGAAACTAGATAATTTGAGGCCTGCTGTATAGCAACCTGAATTATCCTGCTTCCTGAGCGAAGCCTGTTAAGTTTGCAAAAGCCTGCGTTATGGAACCGGCGAAAACTTGAATTAGTCCAGTGGACAGAGCGTCTAAAGTTAAAGCTTGCATCTAAGAGAACGGCTTTTTTTCACGGCTGTATGATAGATGCTGAGCTACATGGCACGCTTTGCCTTTTGAATCGAAAGCACGTGGCTACCGACTTCTCCTGTGCTGGTGTCAGCATTTGGGACGAGCCGGAGGACCATTCACTATATGCTTATATAACGATGAAGGCTGACGAAAGATCCGGAGCGTTCGTGCAATGGGCGATGCGATATATGCGGCATCGTTTGCTTGTCGTTTACGAGCTTGAGCGCCAACCGTTAAGGTCTGTCGTCTTTTTTTCTGGGACATAACCGTTCCTTTTGCCAACTGATGGAGTATTGCGCCAGTACGTTTGAGGTTGAAACTAAAACTACATGAAAGATTAGGTGAAACTAATGAAAAAAGATATTCATCCAACATTGAACAAAGTTATCTTTTTGGACCCTAGCTGTGGATTTACTTTCCTGAGTGCTTCCACTAAATATTCGCAAGAAACGATGGAATGGGAAGATGGTAACACATACCCAGTTATCCGTGTAGATACTAGCTCCGCTTCCCACCCGTTCTTCACTGGTAAACAAAGAAACGTGGATATCGGTGGCCGTGTGGATCGCTTTAACAAAAAATATAACCTTAAGTAAGAACAGTCGAGCGTTGTGTTCATGGATTATGCTTATAATCCGTGAACATCGCTTTTTAAAAAACCTCCTGCATCTGCAGGAGGTTTTTTTGTCTTAATTTAGACCTGTTATTTATAGCGAAATGAAGCACTGTTCCCATTGGTCGGTAATGGATGCTTTGTCGAGCTGCTCCCCAATGAGCGTGACATATCCCTGACTCACGGGAAGTGCAGTAGGCTGCCACTCCAAGTGATTTCCTGAAAATTGCAAAAGCATTGTCCCTTCCTGAGGAAGCACGCAATAACCTTTCGCTCGAAGCAGAGAGGAGCCTAGCCCTGTCAGAAAGCGCTCCAATCGTTGTTTTTCGAGTGGCTGAGGAGAATATTGATGCAGCGTTAAGCTCTCCAAATGGGAAAACGAGTGGGTCTGGTTGGGATCGTGGCTGTGGCTATGACTGTGTGCAGAAATAACTTTGAACGGCGTACTTATAGAGGTAATACTGGGTCGTCCGGAACTTTTGACGGGAATGGGGACAGACAGTGCATCTGCATCAGTGGGCTGGACCTGTGCAGGTGCTGGTTGAGGTGTCTGTACAGGTTTCGCGGCAACGGATGTGGAGGCCAGAACAGGCTCTAGCAGTGGTTCAAGGTCAACCCGGCTATATTCAGTAGTTTGCAGCTTGGCCGTATCGTTGAGCTTGCGGATGCTTTTGACGACCTTCGTCACTTCACGGCTGCTTGCTGCATCCGTCTTGTTCACCACAATGAAGTCTGCGGTGCGCAGTTGTCCGTGCAGGGTGCGAACCAGTTCTTTATCAGCCGTAAAACGGCTATTGTATTCATGGAACAGCTCAGCATCCACAACACTGATGCTGTGAACCAGATAAAGCTGATCTGCCAGTAGAGGGGAGCGAAGCTCCTCCAGTACTTGTTCGGGGTTGGCTACCCCGGTGGTCTCCATGAAGATCAGATCTGGCTCCTGGCTGAGCAGGGTATGCAAAGCCCCTGCCAGTTCATTTCTTTTGCTGCAACAAATGCAGCCTTCTAGCAATCCTTCTACTGTTACGTCAGGCATTTCCTCTGAAATTATAGCGCTGTCTACATTATATTCACCCATTTCGTTCATTAAAACAACAGCACGAAGGGGAATTTGGCGGGTATGGGCTAACAGGCGCAAAAGCAGTGTTGTTTTGCCGCTTCCAAGAAAACCACTGATTAAAATAACAGGAACTTTGTTCATCATTTTTCCTCCTTGGCGGGGTTAGTGTGTTGTGTTCAAGCGATCAAAGGTAGCTACCGAGTCTGCTTGGGTATAGACATAAGGGGATTCTGGCTGCTCGACAGCGGTTATTTTTTCGGATCGAATTTCAAGTACGGGAGCGTTTCCCTTTTGTGCGGTATGCAGTGTTCCTTCAATGGTCACCCAGGTATCCTTGTCAAAGGACGGGGCTTTCTGGGATTGGACGATGATCCCGAAGGGCATGGCATCGGCAGTACAGCACATGACGAGGAATCTTCCTACTGCAAAAAGCCCTTTACCCGGCAGATTGTCGTCTTTATACACAAAGCCAGTCACCTGTACTTTTTTTCCTTCAAAAGCTTGTTTATATAATTCAATGGCTCCAATAGTTTCGGAAAAAATCTCTGGCTTGATCTGTATGATAGGTTGCTGATACAGGCGTTTCGCCAGTTCGGCGAATTCCACATTGTACTTATCAGGCGGAACGAACAGCTTATCCAGCGTTTCCTGACTCCATTTCCCCTCTGGAGGGGGCGAAGTGGGGACAGAAGATGCAGTTGATAAAAGGGAGGAGGTGGATGCTTTCGTGGTCTGTGTATCTGTTTTCCGTCGGATGTCCGGGTTGGGATACGTGAAGGACATGCCTTTTTTGGCGGCCATATCACTACCAAGTGCCTGATTGGGCAGCAAAGAACCGAATAGGAGCGGAATGAGCAGCATTCCATATACGAGTGTTTTTTTGAACCAGCTTTGCGGCAACGGGTGCTCACAATCACATACATCCTCACCGTCCCGCCCCCCAACGATTCCGTGCCATGCCATCGCCAATGCGATGAACAAGAGGGGTACAGGACAGAGTAGGAGTAGCTTTTGCATATGGGGAGCTAGGTAGTAATGAAGTGCATTCGTGCGGCTTAATGAGATGATGTATACAGCCAATCCGATCATGAGCAAGGAGCGAATGCCATATTGCCAGCGGATGCTAAAGGTTGAATTCACGTTTGTATTCACCTCCCCAATAACCATTCAGCAGCTATAGAACCCACTAGAACAAGTGAAACAATGAGCAAGGCCAGGATGGCGACAAATTTGGTGCGGAAGGTGCTTAGTAGCATGAGCGTGCCTTTGAAATCTAGCATCGGACCAAGTACAAGAAAGGCCGCCAGTGGACCCAGTGTAAAGGTATGTGAAAAAGCAGTGGCTACAAAGGCATCAGAGGTGGAACACAGCGACAGTATGTAGGCAAAACCCATCATAAAGGCGTACGATCCGACCGTTCCTTCACTTAACGAAAGCATCTCATTACGTGGGATGAAGGTTTGGATGCAGGCTGTCAATAATGCGCCGATAATGAGATATTTACTCATGTCCAAAAACTCGTCCCCAGCATGTACAAAAAATCCCCGCCATGTGCGATTATGCCGATGAGTCTGATTGTTCTGCTTTTGCTGGTTAAAAGAGAGTAACGACCGTTTGAGCGGATGTACTCGCACAAAGGCATACACGATCAGTCCGATGATCGCGGAAACGGTAAAAGCCAAACCCGTTCGAACGGCAGTGACCTCGGGATGGGAAGGGAAAGCCATCATCGTCGCAGCCAGTACCACGGGATTGATAATGGGCCCGCTTAAAATAAAAGTGATACCCATATAGGCAGGCATTCCCTTGAGCATTAATTGGCGAACGACAGGGATCATGCCGCATTCACAGATGGGAAACAGTATACCTAGTAAGGAGGCCAGCAGGACACCCGGTACAGGATGTGCAGGCGCTATTTTGCGAATCCATGTCTCCGGTACAAGCCACTGCAAAAGGGATGAGACGAGCACACCGATAAGGAGAAACGGAACAGCTTCCAGAAAAATACCCATAAATACCGTTTTTAATGGCTGCAGCTGCCCCACATCTAACAAACGAAGCCACTGGGGAGATAGCGTGACAAGCACAGGGATGAGAAAGGCAAACGGAATCATAAAAGGCAGCATCTTCAACAGCGTACTGTTTTTCATTCCACGTCTCCTTGGGAATAAGGGTTCTTATCTACAGCCTATGCCTGTAAGGGGACAATCATGCCCGCCGGATTGTGTGTGAATCACCTCCCTATATTGACAAATCTGAGCATGCTCATATATATTTATACTCATTAATAGTAATTATTACGATTAAAATCCGATAAATGATTGCAAGAAGGAAATTTTTAAGGTACGATCCATATTAAATGTTGCAAAGACAAGGAGGGGTTATATGATACCGATTGTTGTTTTATCCGGTTTTTTGGGTAGCGGTAAAACCACTCTTCTTCAGCATGCGCTGGCTTACTACAAGGAAAAGGGTCTCAAGCCAGCCATTTTGATGAATGAGTTGGGTGATGTTAATCTGGACGGTAGTTTGGTGAATGGACAAGCACCCATGAAGGAAATGCTCAGTGGCTGTATATGCTGTACCATTCGCGGGGACTTGGGCGTCGAGCTCATGAATCTTGCTGAGGAATATAAGCCGGACGTGATTATTGTAGAATGTACCGGAGTGGCTAACCCGATGGAGATTGTAGATGCAGTGACAGACGCCTCAATTTATTCTACTATGATATTACAATCCGTTATCACGGTCATAGACGCGCGTCAATTTTTGGATTTTGCCTCGGGGAACGAGAGAAGCAAATCGCTTCGTTTGATGCAGGATCAGCTTCGATGCGCTTCCAAACTGATTATTAACAAGACCGATTTATTGGCTGCGGGCGAGTTACAGAAAGTACAGGCCCTCGTAAAAGAGTTAAATCCATATGTTTTGACTGTGAGCACGCAACGAAGTGACGTGGACGCTGGAATTTTTTTCTCCACTCAAGGAGAGGAGCGTATGGATGTTTCGCGACATAAGGAATCCGCAGTTGATATTGAGAGTGAACATCCTCATTTGGAAAATCATCTGCACACGTATGACCATGATGACCATACAGATCATCAGTCTCATGACCATGACCACGAACACGAACATGGGGAGCATTATCATTCCTACGACCATGTAGTTGTTCACACGCATTTTTTTGGACAACCTGTGCCACGCTACGAGTTTGAACAGTTGTTCCGCAGTTTGCCAGCTGAAATTTATCGGGCCAAAGGAATTGTGCGGTTTCTGGAATCAGAGGGTCAGATGATGTTTCAATTTGCCTATCGGGAGCTGGAAATCATTCCGATCCGCCCGCAAAAGCCAGTGAACGATGTAGCGGTTGTCATGGGTGAGAATTTCTCTGCTTCCGAGATCGAGGAACAATTGAGAAAGCTGGAAGCGGCCGAAAAGCCATTGAGTAATTCATGACTTCGAGAACGAGTCACCTTAATCCATCAAGACCTAATCCATCACAACATCATTCTCGTGCACACCTAGCGGGCAAGCCTACTTGGGGATTTACAACAATTCTGCTGCTGACTGCTGGGCTGTTGCTTTCGGTCACACTCGCGGTCATGCTGGGCCCTGTAGCTGTCGCACCGGGGACGATATGGCGAATTGCACTGTCCCATCTTCCCTGGCTGGACCAGTGGATACCCGTGACATGGACCAAGCCTGAGCAATATATCGTTTGGGAAATCCGCTTTCCACGCGTGTTGTTAGGTGTCATCGTAGGAGCAGGACTAGCTGTTACAGGGGCGACTATACAGGCATTAATTCGTAATTCGTTAGCGGATCCCTATATTTTAGGTGTCTCGTCTGGGGCTTCGGTGACAGCCACATTGGTAATTGTGTTCGGAGCTTTCGGGTTTTTAGGACGACTTGCGCTGCCTTTATCTGCTTTTATAGGATCGTTAGCTGCAATGCTTATGGTGTTCGCGTTAGCCCGTGTAGCTGGGAGCATATCGACGACCCGCTTATTGCTGGCAGGGGTGGCGGTGTCTATGATGCTGTCGGCTGTGACTAGCTTTATCGTGACGATGGCCCCGAATGAAAAAGGCATTCGTGACGCGATGTATTGGATGATGGGAAGTCTGGCAGGTGCTCAATGGGACACGCTTTTCATTCCAAGCCTTATTGTAGTCGTTGGAACGGCTGTGCTTCTGACCCGATACCGGTCGCTGAATGCTTTGCTAACGGGTGAAGAGACCGCAGTAACGCTTGGTGTGAACGTACAGGCGTTCCGCGTATTACTGGTTGTGGTGGCGTCTCTTTTAACCGGGGCAGTCGTATCCGTTAGTGGCTCGATTGGCTTTGTCGGACTAATGATTCCGCACATCGTTAGGCTGGTAGTGGGATCAGATCATCGGCGTGTACTGCCCGTCAGCCTGTTGGCGGGAGCTATTTTTGTCGTGTGGGCTGATGTATGTGCCCGGCTTGTGCTGGCTCCACAGGAGCTACCGATTGGTATTGTGACGGCTGTGTGCGGAGGACCTTTTTTTGTGTGGCTGCTGCGTCGTAGTTCCTACTCGTTTGGAGGCGAAAAATGAATATAGAAGTCGAATGCGTGACCTTCAGTATTCACGACAAACGGCTGATCGACGGCATCTGTCTCCAGGTAAAAGCAGGGGAGCTAGTCGGATTGATCGGTCCGAATGGCAGCGGGAAATCAACGTTGCTCAAAAATATGTATCGTGTGCTAAAGCCTGATAGTGGTGTAGTTACGTTGGATGGCCAGGATATGCTGCGGATGAAGTATAAAGAGACGGCCCGACAAATGGCAGTGGTGAGTCAGGATGCGCCGCAAACGTTTGATTTCTCAGTACGGGACATCGTCCTGATGGGTCGCCATCCGCATAAGAAACTGTTGGAAGCAGATACTGTCGTCGATCATGAACTGGTCGAGCAGGCGCTGGAGCGGGTAGGCATGAATGCTCAGGCAGATCAGGGCTTTGCCACCTTGTCTGGCGGCGAAAAGCAACGGGTATTGATCGCCAGAGCTTTGGCCGGGCAGGCGAAATTTCTTGTTTTGGATGAGCCGACGAATCATCTGGACATCCGGTATCAGCTGCAAATTCTGGATTTGGTCAAAACACTTCGGATAACTACGCTAGCTGCACTGCATGATTTGAATTTAGCGGCATTTTATTGTGATCGAATGTATGTATTAAAAGAAGGCAAAGTGGTAGCCTCCGGCATAACAGAGGATGTGCTTCAGCCAGACCTGCTGTGGAGTGTATTCGGGGTCGAGACAGAAATCTGCATTCATCCAAAAACCGGAAAGCCGAATATTACCTTCTTACCGGATTCTCTCAGGAGAGGAGGCCATCCATGATGTTAACAGAAAAGGCGATACGATGAGGTAAGAATAACTACAAATAAAAGAGGAGACGGTACATATGAAAAGATATAGCAGGCCCGCGTTACCGCTGGTTATGCTCGCTTTGGCAATGATGCTGTTGTTATCAGCCTGTGCAGCAGGAAACACGGCCCAAACAAGCGATCCATCCGCAAACGGGCAGCAACCTGCCGCATCCCAATCAGCAACCAAGGAGACGTCGGTAGAGCTTGAGAACATGGGCGTTAAAATGGCATTTCCCGAGGCGCCTAAACGCGCGGTTACACTGAACCAGCACGCGACTGAGGTTATGCTGGCTCTTGGACTGGAATCCTCTATGGTAGGAACTGCGTATTTGGATGATCAGATTTTGCCAAAATATAAGGCTCAATATGACAAAATCCCGGTACTGGCCGAACAATATCCGTCCAAAGAGGTGTTTATGGCCGCTGCACCGGATTTTGCCTATGCGGGCTGGAAGAGTGCCTTTAATGATAAAAATCTGGGTTCCCGTGAGGAGCTAGCCAAACAAGGGGTGCTGACCTATATACAGGAGTCCTCAAATAAGTCGGGCCCCACATTAGAAGATGTATATCAGGATATACTAAATATTGGGCGTATTTTTAGGGTTGAGGAGCGTGCAGAAAAGCTGGTAAATGAAATGCGTGAACAAGTGCAGTCCATTCTGACTCAAATTGGTGTTGTTGAACAGGCACCCAAGGTGTTTGTTTATGACAGCGGAGAAGACAAGCCCTTTACGGCTGCCAACAATTATCTAACGTCTTTGATTGAAAGTGTGAAGGCGAAAAATATTTTTGATGATATCGACAAAAGTTTTACTGAGGTAAGCTGGGAAGAGGTTGTGAACCGTAATCCTGACGTCATTGTCATTCTCGACTATGGAGATACTTCACGGGCGGATAAAGAGAAGCTACTCCTGAGCAAGCCTGCATTAGCTGGTGTGGAAGCGATCAAAAATAAACGCTTTATAGTCCTGCCATTATCCGCGGCGGCTGAAGGCGTGCGTGCACCAATTGCACTGAAAACCTTGGCTGCAGGCTTGTACCCGGACAAAGTGAAGTAAACAAACAAAAGAGTTGCCAAAACATTGACGAACCTTGCCTAAACTGTTAAACTTGCTAATGCGTAAAGGTTACGTTTATCAAACGCTTATTTTTTTATCACCAAATCGTAATAATTACGGTAGATGGTTTAATGATCATAAACGACCTGGAGAATCTGCGCAAAGGATGATTGCTCAGATGGCTCCAGGCTTTTTAAAGGAAAAGGAGATTTGCGTCATGTTATTGGCCTCATTGGAACAGGTCACATTTGGCTACGGAGATGTTCCTAACTTGGTGGATGCCAATGTTGAAATTTTTTCGGGAGAATTTGTAGCCATTACCGGACCGAATGGTGCTTCCAAGTCAACCATGCTCAAACTGTTGCTCGGCTTGCTTCAGCCTTGGAAGGGCAAGGTGTTCATGTCTAATCGTACAGGTGAAGGCAAAAAGCTCGTTGTTGGATTTGTATCCCAACAAATTGCCGCCTTCAATGGCGGATTTCCAAGTACGATTTTGGAATTTGTCCGTTCAGGAAGATATACTCATGGCTCTTGGTTACGCCGTATGCGGTCTGAGGATCATGATCTGACGGAGCAGGCGCTGCGTCAGGTAGGCATGTGGGATTTGCGTCACCGTAAAATCGGCGAATTGTCCGGTGGACAGAAGCAGCGTATTTGTGTGGCAAGAGCGCTCGCTCAGGAATCGGATTTGCTCATTTTGGATGAGCCTACGACCGGAATGGATCAGGAAAGCCGCTACCACTTCTACGATCTGATGAATCAACAGGTTAAGGAATATGGAAGAACCGTGGTCATGGTGACCCATGGACTATCGGAAGTGCAACATTATCTGGATCGAATTATTGAGCTTGAGAGGAAGGAAGATGGCGGATGGAAATGTTGCACTACGACTTCATGCAGCGGGCATTTTGTGCCGGTGGGGTAATTGCACTGCTGGCCTCGGTGCTTGGAGTATACTTGATGCTACGGCGTCAGGCTCTCATGGCGGACATGCTATCGCATGTATCGCTGGCAGGGGTGGCAGCAGGTGCCTATTTAGGCATTAACCCGACGATAACCGGATTTATTGTTGCCGTAATCGGCGCGATTATCGTTGAGTACGTCCGCAGGTCTTATAAAACATATAGTGAGATATCTGTGGCTATTATTATGGTAGGTGGCCTCTCGACGGCCGTTATTTTAATGAATCTGAATCAGAGCATCAACAAAGGATTTTCCGCTTATTTATTTGGTTCGGTAGTAGCTGTCAATCAGACAGAGCTGATGTTGATGATCGTTGTGGCTGTGATCGGAGGTATTTTCTTTTTCGTGTTTCGGCGCCCTTTGTATCAGATTACTTTTGATGAAGAAACGGCGAAGACCAACGGTCTTCCTGTCAAGTCCATCTCATTTGCATTTAGTATTTTAACAGGGATGATTGTAGCTGCTGCAATGCCGATTGTCGGTGTGCTGCTTGTCTCCTCACTCATCGTGCTCCCTGCAGCGCTGGCGATTCGAATTGCACCGAGCTTCGCGGCAGCCATCTGGATATCTATGGTCACTGCATTGATCGGCGTATTTATGGGTTTAACGGCATCGTATGAACTTAGTACACCCCCAGGGGGGACAATTGCCATGGTGCTGTTATTATTCCTGATTGTAGGAGCTGGTATACAAAAGCTGGTCCGCAAGCTGGGCAAGCAACAGGCTTCGCGACGGCAGAATGCGGCAGGTCAGTGAGTGTAATTACAGTGAGAATAACTAAAAAATCTAACGGATAAAGGAGTAATGAATATGAATACATGGTTCAAAAAATCATTTGTATTGTCTGCGGGACTAGCACTTATTTTGTCTGGCTGCGGAGCCAAATCTGATAATACAGCTACAAACGCTTCCCAAACCGAGCCGAATGCGGCACAAGCAGCAGACAAGCTGAATGTGGTCACCACTTTTTATCCAATGTATGAATTTACCAAGCAAGTTGCTGGAGACCATGCTAACGTAACCGCGTTGATTCCAGCTGGTGCCGAGCCGCATGACTGGGAACCGAGCGCCAAAGATATGGCACAGGTAAAGGATGCTGACGTGTTTGTTTATAACGGTATCGTCGAAGGCTGGGCAGAACAGGCTTTGAGTAGCGCGTCCAACGATAAGCGTGTTGTAGTTGAAGCGAGCAAAGGGTTAAACCTGATGGAAGGCACCGCTGAGGAGGAAGAAGGAGAAGAAGCACATGCAGAGGAAGGCCATGATCACGATCATGTGATGGACCCTCATGTATGGCTTAATCCAGTCTTGGCCCAAAAAGAAGTGGAGTCCATTGAAGCAGGGCTTGTAGCAGCCGATCCAGCAAACAAAGCTGATTATGAGAAAAACGCTGATGCTTATATCGCCAAGCTGAAAGAGCTGGATACCGAGTTCAAAACAGGTCTGAAAGATGTAAAACGTAAAGACTTTATTACGCAGCATGCTGCTTTTGGTTATTTAGCTAAGCAATATGGTCTGACCCAAGTACCCATTGCCGGATTATCTCCAGAGCAAGAGCCTACACCGGACAAGCTGGCGGGTATTATCAAATTCGCTAAAGAAAATAATGTTAAAACGATTTTCTTCGAAACTCTTGTTGATCCGAAGGTCGCTGAGACCGTAGCTACTGAAATCGGTTCAAAAACCGATGTACTGAATCCGCTCGAAGGATTGACGGATGAAGACAAACAGAAGAACCTGGATTACCTTGGTGTGATGAAAAACAATCTGGAGGCTTTGAAAAAAGCTCTGAATGAATAAGAAATGCTAAACGAATAAGTTTATAAACTGACGTCGGAATGATACCGACGTCAGTTTTTTTATAACTATCCAAGAAGATTGTGCTTTTATGGCTAGTGCTCAAGATACAGTAGATATATAGTCCTTTGTAATTTGCTTTTCAGAAATGATTTACGTCATTGTGAAACGTTTTTTTGAAAACTAATTCTGTAGTAGCTAGTTTCAAATTTCTTTTATAATTCATTGGTAGCGTTTTTATTTTTACAGATTCTTTCTATTAATTTTACCAGTTTTTTCACCGATATTGAAGTTTGGGCGTGCATATCATTTGACAACGGATTGGAGAGATTAATTTGGCAGCAGTTATAGTAGTGGATGATTCTTTGTTTATGCGTTCTGTACTTAAAGATATTCTTTTGGATTTAGGTCACGCTGTTATTGCGGAAGCAGAAAACGGGTATGATGCTGTTTTGAAATACGCACACTTTCGTCCCGATTTAATCACCATGGATATTAATATGCCTAAGATGGACGGGCTTGAGGCTGTTAAAAAGATCATAGAACTTGATCCCCAAGCCAACATTTTGATGTGTTCTGCTTTGGGGCAGCAGGAAGCGATTATAAAAGCATTTCAGGCAGGTGCAAAAGACTTTATTGTTAAGCCATTTGAGATGGAAAGGGTCGTGAATGCAGTCACAAAATTGCTTGATAGTTAATGAATCAAGATTTTTAATACATAATTATTGAACATGTAGAAGCAGGAATTCCATGCTTATTTTCACGAATATGGAGATGAATAGAATGAGCAATCGAGTGTTGTCTCAAAAAGTATTTATAGACGAACTGATCGCTACGATCAAGAAAGGAGGGCTTGTCCCTGTAAATTATGAACAACTCGTCAGCGAACAAAGAGAAAGAATGGATGCTCTTAACAATGAACTCACCCTTCGAATTGAGGGATTAGAGACAGATTTGATCTCTGCTTCGACATATTCCATTCCTTTTGCCAATGGCGAAATTATGTTTCTTGCTCGCTATATTGTACTCATTGGGGATCATACCGAGGGATACTTTGTGTTCTATCGAGCAGAAGACTGTGAAAGCCCAGAGGAATATCAGTTTTTAACAAGCTCTTATCAACTTCCCCATTTATTACTTGAATTATCTCTTTCTTTAAAAGAACATGGTACTAATGAGCCGCTTGATATTCTCACTTATTGGAATGGCCCTGTCCATCCTCTGAAAGATTTGAATAAAGAAGATATTAAGCTATCCACTTATGAATTTTAATTCCCTTGAGAGAGTCAAATCCCTCAGGGGATTTTTTTACATTGATAATCAAACGCATGTTCGCATATAATACAAACAAACGTTCTGATAAGGAGTGAAGGATCATGTTGGAAAAATACGTGGGGCAGATCGTGGAAATCGTGTATTTGGATCGGAAGGGCAAACTGTCTCATCGGCGTATCGAGGTGCATCGTGTGCAGAATGGCTTGATACGAGCCACCTGTTTACAGACAGGCCAGCCACGTGTTTTTCGATTAGATCATGTATTGGCATGGCATCCGGTAACCAGAACAGCATAGGAGGGGCTTACGATGGGGAAAAAGCTTGAAGGAAATGGCATATGGGAAAGCTCGCGCATGATTTTGCCTGAGCATCGGGAGGCATATTTAAGACTGATGAAGGAGCAAGGTAGGCGCGGCAAACCGACACTGGACGATCAGGAAATGCAGCAGATTGAACAGGCCATCATCGTATCCTATAACGAACGTAAGCCTATTACGCTAAAAGTGTTCAATCCATTTGATGATGAGGAGCTGCGTGGACTGGTCACGGTGATTAATACAAGTCGGCGAGAAGTGAAGCTGTCCCGTGGGGAAGAGGATTTTAGCTGGATTAAGTTGGAGGAAATTATCGAGGCGGATATATAAAAAACAGTCTGACTAAGTCGGAGTGCTTTTTACATTTGTCCCGCCGTTTTTTTAATAATAAGATTGTAGCTCTATGAATTCATATTTAAAATAAAACTGTAATTGCAAAAAGGAGGAGTTCAATATGAAAATAAGTAAAAATAATGCTGAACATTATATATGGGGAGATCAATGTGATGGTTGGCGCTTAGTGAAAAATAAGGATTTGAGTATTATTCATGAGCGGATGCCCGGAAATACTCATGAGGTCAGACATTATCATCATCATGCACGCCAATTTTTCTTTATTTTATCAGGTACAGCGGTACTTGAAGTGGATGGTGAACAAATCCAATTAGGATCTCAGGAAGGGTGTGAGGTTCCTCCTATGGTACCCCATCAAATGTTTAATGAAACGAATGAGGATGTTGAATTTTTGGTTATCTCTCAGCCTGCGAGCAGAGGTGACCGGGTTCTGACCGAATAACTTAGAGTATAAAAATAAAACCAGCCTAGCACATATAAATTAAGTGCCGACTGGTTTTTTATCAATAAATGTCCTTAGCATCTGCTGGGAGAGCTTTTACGCGATGGAGATAGTTCGTAACACGTTGATCGTCCAGAGTCGGATATTCGTAACCATAATGGTTCGCTACTTCCAAGGCAACTTCTCTAAATAAATTTCCCATGATCAAAAGAGACTGCCACATATGTTCATAATCTGCATCCGCAAACGTTTGGATGTAGAGCGTCCAAAGTTCAGGCTCAAGATGGTTCTCGAAATATTTTCCCTGTTTACCCGGATCTGCAGTGAAGTCTGTTCGTATACCAATATGCCATTCCAGCATCAAGTGAAGCGCATCCCTTACAGGCCGATCTAGCATAAATTTGGCATAGGGCAGCTCCTGTCGCCATAATCCTTTAGCTACATAAGTACTGACCCACCAGAACTCGTTGCAGGAATTCGCATAGACTTGGGCAGTTGGAGGTATCGTCTTATAATCTTGAAGACTTGGCGGTAGGAAAGGCTCCACCAGTCCATCTTTATCCAGCAGCAGTACACTTAAGCTGTCTCGGGTCCAATTGGCGATGTTATTCGCAGGGTAGAGTGTAAGATCTATGCGATTGCCGTCCGTAAATAACATGAGAAAAACAAAGCGATCATGGGGCGTCGAAGTAGGTTCCATATGCTCATCGGGCGTCTGCATAATGATCAATTCACCAAAATGGTTGATCCAGCGACGTTCCTGAATAAAGCTGTCAATGGAAGATACGAGAAAGACGATATCAAAATCCTGAAAAACGTCTCGTGGAGCATGTGGATTAGCGCGTGAACCATTCATAATCACGGCACGCACCCGTTCGTCCTCTTGAGCAAATTGGAGAATGGTATGCAGCATCTCTTGTTCACTTCTCACTATAATTGTCTCCACAAGCGATATCGAAAGGAAAAAAACGTAGATAAGACAGCAGTAGAAATAATGGCCACCAGTTCAAGGATCATCAAGAAAAACGACCTCCTGTAAGTTCAGTTTATCTGGAAAAAGTCTCCTGTACTTACAATAGCCTATACACAGAAGCTACTCAACTGTACTGCCAAGGCCCTGAAGTAACTTTATTTTTCGTTTTGGTTTCATCATATATTTCTATTTAGTTTTGGTCATATAGGGGTGATTCCAAATAAGTCCCTTTCATTTTCGCGATCTACGAAAATACTGAGCATGTATACAGAATTAAGACCTTTATCTAATACACTGGATTTTCTTAATTTCATTTCAGCAAGAGCATTGAGGTACTTTGAATTTCATTTTTGTCTTTTACCAATTGGTCTGTATAGTCTGGCGATTTACTAATGAGAATAGTATTAATCTTGGCTGTATCCATGCGATCCAAAACGACTTTTCTAAAAGAGGTATCCAGATTTACGATATAAACCATTCCGATTATAGCTGCGATCAGAATGATTGCAGACTTAACGATGTAACGATTACGTCTTCTCATAGGCTATATCTCTCCATAGTTGTAGAGTTGATGAGCTTCAAGGCTTGATACCGACTGCAAGCATATGCGGGCTCATACCGATCACAGATTCCTGCTCTTCAACCTGCTGTGCTATATCCAGCAAACGGCTACGATGGGAAGGGATCGCCCACTTCTTTTCAAATCCGGGTGCAATCCAGCCGGGTCCTTCCACGCCCAGTACACGAGGCTTCGGCAATCCAGCCGCCTGCCAGTCTGCACGCAAGGCATCCGGTGTATGAAAGTAGGACCGTGTGATAAAAGAGGGATAGGCCGCCGGTCGTACATGCTGACCATCTGTCAGCTCCTGTCTAACCATATTCATGAACTCATCTTCCTCCACAATGGTATTGCGCTCGTCGTACACCGATAGTCCCCACAGTAGCGAGCCAAACCTGGAAATAGCTGAAGTAATCAGCGTTCCGCCCTTCTTTAAGACACGCGCCGCTTCTTGTAGTGCTTTTACTCGTTCCTTCTGTTCCGTTAAATGATATAAAGGTCCCATCAATAGCACGATGTCCGCGCTTTCATCTTTACGATGAAGATTTCTGGCATCCGCGGTTTCCAGCTTACTGATGATGGGGTTATTCAGTCGCTGCTGACGAGCGAATTCAATGGCTTGGGAAGATAGATCAAATAGATGAACTTCGTATCCCAGCTCCGCCAGCCACGAAGAATAGACCCCTACACCGCCGCCGATATCGTAAATAACATGAGTAGACTCGCTGAGATAACGTGAAATGATTTCTTTTGATCTTTCCAGTTCTATTTTTCCTATGCCTCGCTCTAACCTGCCTATTTCTGCACCGCCATCATAATAAGCCAGAATTTCATGCGTATCATTTTCAAACATAGCGCACCTCATCTCAGGTGATTGGAATAATATAACATTATCACTTACATCATGAACAAGTCTACCGTATTTAGGACAAAGAAATCGTCGGAAGCATTGGGAAAGAAAAAGCTGTTCCCCAGTAGCTAGACCTACTTTTTGGGAACAGCCCATATTAAATAATGTTCGTTTCCAGCATCCCTTCGAGATCTTCTTTGGTGAGATGGTAGTGTGCATTACAAAAGTGGCAATGAGCTTCAGCTTGTCCATCGGTATGGATCATATCTTCTATTTCCTTATTCCCTAAGCTGATAATGGCATTGGTAACACGCTCTTCTGAGCAGGGACAATGAAATTGTACAGGCATGGTTTCCAGTATGTTCAGGTTGCTTTCTCCCAAAATCTGACCCAGAATCTGCTCCGGCGTAAGACCTTCCATGACCATTGCGGAGATGCTTGGAATGCTCTCAATGCGTCTCTCGATAAAACTGATAACTTCCTCCTGCGTATCTGGCATCAGCTGAATAATGAAACCTCCAGCCGCCTGAATAGAGTTATCCGGGTTAACAATAACTCCCGCTCCTACAGAAGAAGGGATTTGTTCGGATTGGACGAGATAAGATGTGAAATCCTCGCCCAACTCACCCGATATGAGAGGGACTTGTCCAACAAACGGGTGTTTTAAGCCGATATCTTTGGATACAATGAGCGCTCCATCTGTTCCTACAGCTCTGGCGACATCTAATTTCCCTATCTGATTAAGCTCGAAATGGGTTTGTGGATTTTTTACATAACCCCTAACTTCACCTTTGGAGTTGGTATCGACAAGAATAGTGCCGATAGGTCCGCCACCGTTGATTCTGATCGTCAGTTTATCCTCATCTTTAAGCATGGCTCCCAGCATGACGCCGACCGTCATAGAACGTCCCAATGCAGCCGATGCTGTGGGCCAGGTATAATGACGCCGTTGGGCTTCACTTACCGTTTCCGTTGTTCTCACGGCATAAGCCCGTACCTGATTATTGTAGGCAAGAGCTTTTACTAAGTAATCGTTCATGTTCATGTTCCTCTCTGATAATTAGTGTTCTTTACAAGACCATTTTTTCCTGAATCCAGTTCTCCAAAGAAGTAATTTTGGCATCATATCCTTCTTTAAAAAAGTCAGCGGATAGTGACGCGATGGTTTCCCTTTTCAGAACGGCCTTCCAGGAGGCTTCCGCTTCTTCCATCAAATTTGTCAGTAAACAACACTGATCGTCTTTCTTTAATTCAAGCATTTCGTTGTATATACCACTGGAAGAATAAAGGGTTTGTTGTCCCTCAATCGCTAGGTAAATATCAAATACCCGTATATCCTCAGGTTTTTTCTTTAATTTGAACCCGCCCTTGACACCAGGTACAGAAGTAATCAAATCGGAGCTAACCAATTTTCGTAACAGTTTATGAAAATAAGTAGGTGAAGCACCTAACTGCTGGCTAATGGCCTCCCCAGGTAAAACAGCTTTGTCCGGCAGCATCGTGAGTAGAAGAAGAGCGTAGACAGATTGTTCGACACCTGTTTTCATATGCACTAGCAATCACCTCAATATTTATAACCAGGCTAATGTGGATAACCATTATCCACATATTTGCATAATAGATGAGCTTATCATAAAAGTAAACTGATTTTTGATAAAAACTAAAAATTTAAATCATTTGCAATTCATAACGGGACACATTATTATAATTGACGTATCAATTGATAGGTCAAAGAATTAAGGCGTTGAGGGAAATACGTATAATAATATTTTGACAGGGGGTTTATATATAATGACTACGCGGAACGTTGCACTATCTATATTAGATCTTGCACCTGTCATTGAAGGCGGCACTCCTGCCGATTCCTTCCGCGACACGGTGGATCTTGCCCAGCATGCAGAACAATGGGGGTACCATCGGTACTGGCTAACGGAGCATCATAACATGCAGGCAGTTGCTAGTGCAGCTACGTCCGTGATTATCGGGCATGTAGCTGCACATACAAACAAGATTCGGGTCGGTTCAGGCGGTATTATGCTGGCGAACCATGCTCCACTCATGATTGCGGAGCAGTTTGGAACATTAGAGTCGCTCTATCCGGGACGAATTGATCTGGGACTTGGCCGTGCTCCAGGCACGGATCAACCCGCGATGAGGGCACTGCGGCGAGGGCTTCATAGTACTGGGGAAGATTTCCCCGAGCAATTGAATGAGCTGCGTTCTTACCTGAATCCAGCGCTAAGCGGAGCAGTTCCGGGAGTAAGAGCGGTTCCTGGAGAAGGGCTGGACATTCCCATCTGGTTACTGGGATCAAGCGGATTCAGCGCACAGCTGGCAGGTCAGCTTGGGTTGCCGTTCGCGTTCGCCAGCCACTTTGCCCCGGCTCATTTGCTACAGGCTTTAGAGTTGTATCATCGCAATTTTCGACCATCTAAAGCACTGGATAAGCCCTATGTGATGGTCGGTGTTAATGTGCTTGTTGCAGATTCTGATGAGGAAGCGAAAAGGCTCTTTACATCACAAGAACAACAGTTTCTAAATGTGCTGCGCGGGCACAGCGGAGGACTGAAGCCACCAGTTGATGACATGGAGAAACTCTGGAGTGAGCAGGAAAAGGAGGCGGTTCGTGGTAATATGCTGGGGTATTCAGCCATTGGCAGTCCTGACACCGTCAAGCAAAAGATAGATTGGATTATAGACCAGACTAGAGCCAATGAGCTGATTACAACCTCTCAGGTATATGACCATCAAGCGCGCCTGCGCTCGTATGAGCTGCTAGCCAAAGTAATGCGAACAGACGATTAGTTGGTCAAACCATAAGGCCGTGCTGAAAAAGGTTCTCATAACCTGATCTGGCATGGCCTTATTATATTTTAAAGCTTATATTTACGAATCAAATAGGTTGGGGTCCAGCTCCACGCGTGACAGTAGCTGTTGATTAGATAGCTGCCGTAGTTTGAAAAGGCTTTGTTATGGGGATCGTACAACTCTCAGAACGTGTCCGCTCCATTCTGATGGGAGGCATACTGCTTTACCTGCAGGGATGTTATAAAGCCACCCTTCAAAAACCAGTGAGAAGACGATTTGGAAAACTGCGGGACTAGGTAAGCTAAAAGACTTAGAAATCCCCACAATTTGTAAGAATTTCTCCATTTGGAGGGTTGCGAAAATGTTGGAAAAGCGAGTCTATTCAGACATGGAATGTTGTTGTAACATAAAGTTACGCACCTTTCTTGTTGGCATGGTTGATTTGACACTTCCATGATACCAAACAAGTAAGGTGTTTTTTGTCAATACGGAAAAATTTATTCGATTTTTCCTTACTCACTCAAGGGGTTAGGCTGATTTTCTAGGTGCGAAAGTTGAGTTAATAATTTGTTAGATATGATTGTTTGTTTACCCACAAAATTTAGACATTTATTCAGTCAATCGGTCCGATCAAACCTCAACCTAATCAGCGGATATGACGGTGCTTGGAATTCGTGTATTCGCAGCCGTTGTTCATCACAAAAAATTATTGTTCAAAAGTTTGGTGGGATGAATTGAGCTAAAGAATTATATGATGAATGGTGAGAGTGGCGGCCGGAAGTCCAAACACTCCCAGCCTGACGAACCCGCCGTTCCTGCCACAGGATCACCTGCTTGCGAACCAGCGGAAGCCTTACAAATTTAAGAAGCTTTTCTAACCGTAGGAATGATTCAGCTATCCTGTACTAGAACATCGGCCATTGTAGCCACATATGTATACGGGAAACGCCTGTGGTGTACAGCTTTAGGGAGCAGCAACTTAAGAAAGGGTGAAAGTATGGAAATATTTAGTCAGCAAATTCAATCGCATACTAACCGGCGTCTTGCAGTAATTGATACGAAGTTTCCATGGAAGCTAAGTGGTTTTCGATATTGGGAGAACTTTAATATATTCGAGCAAAGGCCTGATACTTTGTTCTTTGCAACTAAACCTAATGATGATTATTTTCCTTCTAAAGTTTATCCTTTTTCTGATTTTATGAAAGTTGCAGTGTCTGAGGGGGTTACAGATGTATATTGTGTTTTCTTAAATTTAACACTTAGTTTGCTTGGTCATGGCTTTCTTCCGGATGGAAGTTATTTGCCAGGAGCAAATCCTAATCTAAATATTAAGCCATTCTTAGATGACCGAAATATTAATCTTCATGCTACCTTGTACCCTGGTGGCGGACTGGATCCATGGACAAAAAAAGAGTTTCTTTCCATTGCAGGACAGCATTGTTCGACCGTATTTACAAACATCAATGAAGTTATGGAATCGATTGTTGGAAGTATTTATTATCCCGTTGTGATTAATACCGACTTATATACATTCAAACAGAAGAAAGTTGAAATGCCTATACAGTTAACATTCTGTGCTTTTAATGCCATTAGAAAAGGTTTCCCCATTATGGCAGATGCATTTAATCGACTTACGGATGATTTTCATCTTAATCTAATTGGTGATTGGGAAGATCAATTACTTCTATTGAAAAATAAGAATTATACATTCTATGGCCTACTTTCCCCTGAAGAGTTAAAGTCAGTGTACGAAAGAACTCATATATTTCTAAATTGCAGTGTTCCGGATCGATTTGCTTTAGATGGTTTTCCAACTACGGCTGCCGTTGATGCGATATCGACAGGATGTGTACTTGTTACGACAAACCCCCGAAATGATAGATTTATTCTTGAGGAAGGAAAGGATTATTTTGAAGTTGAACCTAACGGGTACGCAATTTCTGAGAGGTTGTTTTGGATCCAGGATCACTTTGAAGAAGCGTTGATTGTTGGAAAAAATGGTTCCAATAAGATAAAAAGTAAATTTGATGCTAGTCAAATAGTGAAATCAAAGCTTGCTAACATATTTAAGTAATTTATAAATATTTGGGTTTTGACTATATTAACTCACGGTTTTCAGCTTTGAAGCAAGAGCTGCGAGAAGGGGATACCGCAAATCGATGGGGGTTTCATTATTTATGGAATGAGAAACAAAAGCAGGAACAATTTGAGGATTTAAAAAACAAATCTGTAAGAGTGTTGTAGCATGACGCAAGTGGTATTTGTAACAAGGATGAGGGCACCCCTTTCTCTTAGGGTGCTTTTTTTATGGTTTGGAATGATATAGGAAGGGGCAAATCTTTCATTTCCTTTCCTTGAGAGAGAATTAGGAGATTTCCAAAACTTGAGAACAACGAGTAGTTTGAGGCTCGATCGGACCGAATGACAGAATAAATAATATCTTGTTTTTTAATGGGTAAACAAACAATCATATCTAATAAATTATTAATATAATACATGGGAACTCCAGGTTCCTTTTCTATTTTCGTCCTAGTATTTTACTTGATTGCATGGAGTTATTGTTAATAACCAGTAAAGGAGGCGTTAACTTAATGGCAATATTAACAACTGGTCCTATTGAGAACAGTCCTGTTGGTGGGGTCAGGCCGATCCAACAGGTCACTGTTAAAATGGTAAACCGTGACTTAGTCAATTCTTCAACAATATTAATTCAGGGATTCATTTTAAATGGTTTACGAACATTACATGTACTAGAACAAATAGCTTTAGCCCCCAATGCAGTTGTTACGAGAAATTATCTAGCGAACTTCGACGCATATGAATTCGTTTTTACCACAAGCGGTTTGGCAGAAGAAAGTACTGATATTTCTGTTTGGGGAAAAAACGGGAGTGGTACAATCATTGGTGCTCAGCGTATTGTTGCGGATGAGCAGTTAGAGTCTTAAAACTCAACAAATGCACAGAGGTAAAGCCACAATCATATCACATGTTTTAGAAATAAAATAGAGGGAACATGATCTTGAGAAAGACCTCATTGTTTACAAGAAAAGCTTGCTTTTACTAGAAAGGAGGGAATATCTAAATGGCAGTATTATCTACTGGACCCATTGCAAACGATCCTGTTCTAGGAGTCAGACCCACCCAACTGGTCACAGTAAAAATAGATAACCGAGATTCTGTAAATTCTTCTACTGTTTTGATCGAGGGTTTTATTTTAAACGGCAGTAGAACAGTATATGTACAACAACTAGTTGTAGTGGGACCAAATGCGGTTATAACTAGGAATTTCTTTGCAAATTTAGACGCATTTGAATTCGTGTTTACCACAAGCGGACCAGCAGTGAATGAAACTCAAATTTCTGTTTGGGGTAAAGATGCATTGGGGCAATTAGTACCTGCGCATCGGTTAGTATCTGATGAACTTTTAGGAACCGATCAAGGCGTCCAAGGACCTCAGGGTGTTCAAGGTGACCAAGGACCACAGGGAATTCAAGGTGATCAAGGACCTCAGGGTGTTCAAGGAGCCCAAGGTGACCAAGGACCTCAGGGAGTTCAAGGCGTCCAAGGCGACCAAGGACCTCAGGGAGTTCAAGGCGTCCAAGGTGACCAAGGACCTCAGGGTGTTCAAGGCGTCCAAGGTGACCAAGGACCTCAGGGAGTTCAAGGCGTCCAAGGTGACCAAGGACCTCAGGGAGTTCAAGGCGACCAAGGACCTCAGGGAGTTCAAGGCGTGCAAGGCGACCAAGGACCTCAGGGTGTTCAGGGTGCTCAAGGTGACCAAGGACCTCAAGGAGCCCAAGGAGCCCAAGGTGATCAAGGACCTCAAGGAGTTCAAGGAGCCCAAGGCGATCAAGGACCTCAGGGAGTTCAAGGCGTGCAAGGCGACCAAGGACCTCAGGGTGTTCAAGGAGCCCAAGGCGATCAAGGAGCCCAAGGCGACCAAGGACCTCAGGGAGTTCAAGGAGACCAAGGACCTCAGGGAGTTCAGGGTGACCAAGGCCCTCAGGGAGTTCAAGGTGACCAAGGCCCTCAGGGAGTTCAAGGCGTACAAGGAGACCAAGGCCCTCAAGGAGTTCAAGGAGACCAAGGACCTCAGGGTGTTCAAGGCGTCCAAGGCGATCAAGGCCCTCAGGGAGTTCAAGGCGTCCAAGGTGACCAAGGACCTCAGGGAGTTCAAGGCGACCAAGGACCACAGGGAGTTCAAGGAGTTCAAGGCGACCAAGGACCACAGGGAGTTCAAGGAGTCCAAGGTGACCAAGGACCTCAAGGAGTCCAAGGAGACCAAGGACCTCAAGGAGTCCAAGGAGACCAAGGCCCTCAAGGAGTCCAAGGCGATCAAGGACCTCAGGGCGTTCAAGGCGATCAAGGACCTCAGGGCGTTCAAGGCGACCAAGGACCTCAGGGCGTACAAGGTGACCAAGGACCTCAGGGAGTTCAAGGCGTACAAGGTGATCAAGGACCTCAGGGCGTCCAAGGCGACCAAGGACCTCAGGGCGTTCAAGGCGACCAAGGACCACAGGGAGTTCAAGGAGTCCAAGGCGACCAAGGACCTCAAGGAGTTCAAGGAGCCCAAGGCGATCAAGGACCTCAAGGAGTTCAAGGCGTTCAAGGCGACCAAGGACCACAGGGAGTTCAAGGCGTCCAAGGTGACCAAGGACCTCAAGGAGTTCAAGGCGACCAAGGACCTCAAGGAGTTCAAGGAGCCCAAGGCGATCAAGGACCTCAAGGAGTTCAAGGAGTCCAAGGCGACCAAGGACCTCAGGGTGTTCAGGGCGTTCAAGGTGACCAAGGACCTCAGGGTGTTCAGGGCGTACAAGGCGACCAAGGACCTCAAGGAGTTCAAGGACCACAAGGTGACCAAGGACCTCAAGGAATCCAAGGCGATCAAGGACCTCAAGGAGTTCAAGGCGACCAAGGACCTCAGGGCGTACAAGGTGACCAAGGACCTCAGGGAGTTCAAGGCGTCCAAGGCGAACAAGGACCTCAAGGAGTTCAAGGACCTCAAGGAGTCCAAGGCGATCAAGGACCTCAGGGTGTTCAGGGCGTACAAGGCGACCAAGGACCTCAGGGCGTACAAGGTGACCAAGGACCTCAGGGAGTTCAAGGTGACCAAGGACCTCAGGGTGTTCAGGGAGCCCAAGGTGACCAAGGACCTCAAGGCGTTCAAGGCGTGCAAGGCGACCAAGGACCACAGGGTGTTCAAGGAGTTCAAGGCGACCAAGGACCTCAGGGCGTACAAGGTGACCAAGGACCTCAGGGAGTTCAAGGCGTCCAAGGCGAACAAGGACCTCAAGGAGTCCAAGGCGATCAAGGACCTCAAGGAGTTCAAGGTGTTCAAGGCGACCAAGGACCACAGGGTGTTCAAGGAGTTCAAGGCGACCAAGGACCTCAGGGTGTTCAGGGAGCCCAAGGTGACCAAGGACCTCAAGGCGTTCAAGGCGTGCAAGGCGACCAAGGACCTCAAGGTGTTCAAGGCGTCCAAGGTGACCAAGGACCTCAGGGTGTTCAAGGAGCCCAAGGCGACCAAGGACCTCAGGGTGTTCAAGGCGTGCAAGGCGACCAAGGACCTCAAGGACCACAAGGTGACCAAGGACCTCAAGGAGTTCAAGGCGTGCAAGGTGACCAAGGACCTCAAGGAGTTCAAGGCGTCCAAGGTGACCAAGGACCTCAGGGTGTTCAGGGCGTCCAAGGCGACCAAGGACCTCAGGGTGTTCAAGGAGCCCAAGGCGACCAAGGACCTCAGGGTGTTCAGGGAGCCCAAGGCGACCAAGGACCTCAAGGAGTTCAAGGCGTGCAAGGCGACCAAGGACCTCAGGGTGTTCAGGGCGTACAAGGCGACCAAGGACCTCAAGGAGTTCAAGGCGTGCAAGGCGACCAAGGACCTCAAGGAGTTCAAGGCGTGCAAGGCGACCAAGGACCTCAGGGAGTTCAAGGAGTCCAAGGCGATCAAGGACCTCAAGGAGTCCAAGGCGATCAAGGACCTCAAGGAGTCCAAGGAGACCAAGGAGTTCAAGGAGTCCAAGGCGATCAAGGACCTCAAGGAGTCCAAGGCGATCAAGGACCTCAAGGAGTCCAAGGAGACCAAGGCCCTCAAGGAGTCCAAGGAGACCAAGGCCCTCAAGGAGTCCAAGGAGACCAAGGCCCTCAAGGAGTCCAAGGCGTACAAGGTGATCAAGGACCTCAGGGAGTTCAAGGTGATCAAGGACCTCAAGGAGTCCAAGGTGACCAAGGACCTCAGGGCGCTCAAGGCGACCAAGGACCTCAGGGAGTTCAAGGAGACCAAGGACCTCAGGGAGTTCAAGGTGACCAAGGACCTCAGGGAGTTCAAGGTGACCAAGGACCACAGGGAGTTCAAGGTGATCAAGGACCTCAAGGAGTCCAAGGTGACCAAGGACCTCAAGGAGTTCAAGGTGACCAAGGACCTCAGGGTGTTCAGGGCGTACAAGGAGACCAAGGCCCTCAAGGAGTCCAAGGCGATCAGGGACCTCAAGGAGTCCAAGGCGATCAAGGCCCTCAGGGAGTTCAAGGTGACCAAGGACCTCAAGGAGTCCAAGGCGATCAAGGCCCTCAGGGAGTTCAAGGCGTACAAGGAGACCAAGGACCTCAAGGAGTCCAAGGCGATCAAGGACCTCAGGGTGTTCAAGGCCCTCAAGGAGTTCAAGGCGATCAAGGCCCTCAAGGAGTCCAAGGCGATCAAGGCCCTCAAGGAGTCCAAGGCGATCAAGGACCTCAGGGTGTTCAAGGCCCTCAAGGACCTCAGGGCGTACAAGGCGACCAAGGACCTCAAGGCGTCCAAGGCGACCAAGGACCTCAAGGAGTTCAAGGCGTGCAAGGTGACCAAGGCCCTCAGGGTGTTCAAGGACCGCAAGGCGACCAAGGCCCTCAGGGAGTTCAAGGCGTCCAAGGCGACCAAGGACCTCAAGGAGTTCAAGGAGTTCAAGGCGTGCAAGGCGACCAAGGCCCTCAGGGTGTTCAAGGACCGCAAGGTGACCAAGGACCAGCTTAAGGTCAAGGTATATTTAGAGGACTCAAAAGTTATTTATAACTTTTGGGTCCTTTTTTTGTCTTAAGTTAATGTTTGCAGTCCTGCTGTAACAAAAAAAACCTTTGTCGAAGTCTCATGGAAATGATTCAGAGAGACTTCGACAAAGGTATTGGAAAATAATTGTTGGCTAATATTCTAATCAGCCTTGTTGTAATTTACGGCAACACAACCACTTTCTCTTTGCAGGACGCAATAAATTTTCCATATTGAATACAAGTTTCTAATGAATCATTTGGCTCCATAGGCCACCATCGTATGGCTCCCCTGGGAGCTTTGGAGGCATAGGTTTCGATTTCTGATGGAATTCGACCTACAACCACAATTTCGATCTCCCTAAAGTTGTTTTCAATGCCCTTTTGGAGCGTTTTAATTAATTGGGTGTGCTCTATTTCAGGACAGGAATGGGGGATAGGGAACAATATCGAGAATTTAGAAGTATCTTCTTGAATAACGTGAGCAGATTTCCGGGCAGGATCATCCGTAGAAGTCTCCCATATACGACGATAAGGCAATTGCTGTGGTAAATCGAGTTCTTTCAGTCTCATTTGTATCCTTTGAAAATAGCATCTATTTAGTTCCCCTACAAGAACCTGAATCTGCTTATTTCTTAGGAATGTAGTGTTATTCCCATGTTCGTTACGATATTGGATATATATCAAATCGGGGATGTTTGCAAATTTAGTGCAAAGAAACGTCCGGACCAGCATATCGTAATCATCTGCAACCAGTAGTTCATTGCGATGTCCCCCGATCAGATGATAACAGTCCCTTGTCCACGCACGGGGATGATTGGGTAAACCGACCAAATGTCGAATGGTTTTGCCATTAATGGTCGTATGTTTTTGTACATTTTGCCATCTGTTCATTTCATGCAGCCAGACTCGATAATGAACACTGTAGCCAAAGCCACAATCCCAGCCATACCAATGTGCATGATTGCTCCCTGCATACACTTCAGCACAATCCCCATAAACAAAGCCACAGTCAGGGTTTTGTTGAAATGCTTTGACGATTTTCTCCAGGCAGTCAGGAGTTAGCTCATCATCATGATCGACTTCTACCAAAATTTCCCCTGTACATAGACCTGCTGCAAACCTTTTGATAGCCCCTATATAACCATTGCGGGAATCCTGGCGATATCTCCGCACACGGTGATCCTCTAAAGGGAGTAAATACTCCTTGTACGTTTCATCTTCATCACCGGAATCATCCACGATTACCCATTCCCAGTTCTTGTAGGTCTGCTTCAATAAAGATTGATAAGGTCGTTGAATTTTTTCCTTTGATCTGTAGCTGGCAGTAAAGACGGATATTAAAGGTGTGTTTGAAGAAAAATGTGTAGGAGGAATCGTTCTATTCTCCGGAAGAGGATCTGTTGCCTTAAGCCAGCAGAAAAATAAATGCATAGGTTGAATTTCGTCAGGTGATTGGAAGTGTAACCAGCGTTTTTTTTCGTGACCAGGCAATGCTTTTAGTGCTGAAAATTCTCCCCACTCTTCTCCGATCGAGACGTAAACCCGAGGTTTTTGGAGGCTATTGTCTATAAGTGGCTGATCAGCCTCATACAAGTTTATTGTAATGTTATTTTCTTCCAATCTATCTATCAATTCTTTTACATGATCCTTTAAAACCTTCTTCGATACAAATAAATGAGTTGTCAGTAGCGGAGTGAAATTCAATGACATGATCATTCCCCTTTACCAGTTTCGAACATCAACGAGAGGGAGGTGCCGTTCAGACGTAAGCTATTGTTTTTATTGAAACAACCATTTTCCTGGCATCATTTTATTTCCCAGTAGTATATATGTATGTGTATGTGTTCGGGGATGTGAGAAAAATACCAGCCCATATGAACATAGCGAATAAACCGTTTGAAACCTCCGTCGTAAACACCGAAGCATTAAAGAAAGGTGGAGTAAGTGTGGAATGCCCATTAGTAAGTGTAGTTATACCTGCATATAACCGGCCGCATACACTAAAAATCGCCATCGACAGTGTATTGGAACAAACTTACCCGAACATCGAAATTATTATCTGTGATGACAGTACAACGAATGAAGTACAAGAAATGATTGATTCTTATTTAGATTCTTTTCCCCAAGTTAAATATTATAAAAATGATAAAAATCTTTTTCTTGGAAATTGGCATAAATGTTTTGATTTGGCATCAGGTGAATATATCAATTACTTGATGGATGACGATATGTTTCATAAAGAAAAAATAGCAAGGATGCTCTATTTTTTTGAAAATTTTGAAAAGATCACACTGGTTACCTCGTATCGGCAAACCATGAATGAATTAGGGGCTATTCTCCCACCGCTCTATGCAACGGAAAAGTTATACGAAGAAACAAGGATAATGGACGGAAGAATGTTGGCAAACGTTGCATTAACTCGTTGTTTAAATGTGATTGGTGAACCTACAACAGTGTTTTTCAAAAAAACAGATCTTATCGAACGGTTTGGAGTTTATAAAGGGAAACAGTATTCTCTTCTTAATGATTTAGCTTCCTGGTTGAACTTACTATCCAAAGGAAAAGCAGTTTATATTCCTGAAGCGCTAAGCTATTTTCGAATACATCCCAATCAAAATAATCAAACGCTTGGTCAAAATGCGTTCACGGAATGGTTAGATATTATGATTGCCTCGAGAGATGATGGATTTCTTGATACCAACGATTTGTTTAAAACTGCACTTCATTCTTATCATGAACGTATAAAAGGCCGTCCACAATTTGTTGCAGATATCAAGCGAATTGAAATGATATTAAAAACATTGGAATCCTAACTTGCTCATCCCATGTGCAAAGGAGGCTTGGCTTATGTTTGAAATTCCCTTCTTACGACCTAGTTTAGTAAAAAAGGAACGATTTATTGCTAATTTTGAGAAAATAGAAGAGACGCGAATTTACTCCAATTATGGCCCCTTAAATAACCTGTTTGAAGAGCGGGTCATTGCGCAAGTGTTTAATGGAATCGGTTCGGCTGTGACTGTTAGTAACGCTACCATCGGCTTGATTTTGGCTATCGCTCACAGCAAGCGACCACAGGGCAAATATGCAGTTATGCCAAGTTTTACTTTTGCTGCCACCCCACTTGCTGCTGAGTGGTGCGGGTTAGAACCCTATTTCCTTGACATTGAACCGGAGAATTGGCAAATGAATAGGGAGCAGTTAGAGCAGGCAGTCAAGCTGCTGGGAGATGAGATTGCGGTAATCGTTCCTTATGCCACTTTCGGTACAGCCATTGATTTGTCTGTATACAATAAGCTGCAGGAGCAAGGAATTCCGGTAGTCATTGATGCTGCTGCCAGTTTTGGGACTATATCTCCCGAGGAAGCCACCCATTTTGGTAAAGGCTTTGGAGGGGCCGTAGTATTCAGCTTTCATGCCACCAAATCTTTTGGTATCGGAGAGGGTGGATTGGTATACAGTTTGGACCAGCATCTCATTAAGCGAATTCGTCAGGCGGGGAATTTCGGTTTCTCCAGCAGCAGGGAGTCTGTCACCCAAGGTCTTAACAGTAAGATATCCGAGTATACCGCTGCTATCGCTTTAGCTACTCTCGATCACTTCAAAACTGTACGGGAGAATAGAAGGACGATCTACGAATATTATCTTCAAGAACTGCTCCAAGCAGACTTATTAGAACGAGGATGGTCTGTACAAAAAACACAAGGATCGGTTGTCCATCAATTTATCCCTATTCTTAGTCCGGATTCACACACGAATCAAGAGGTCGTTAAGTTATTAGCCTCTAATTCAATAGAAGCCAGAACCTATTTTTCTCCGGCGTGCCATCAGCAGAAGCAGTTCCAAAGTTATCCCCGGTCTACTCTTCATGTTACCGAGCATATTACCAAACATATTGTCAGCCTGCCCTTGTGGGAGGAACTGGATGAGATTATCGTTCGAAGAATTGTAAATGTTCTAAGAAGCTTGGGAAGAGAGACAGCCAGATGAGGAAACTCGTGATTTGGGGATCGGGCGGACATGCCAGGGAAATTAACTGGTTATGTGAAGAGTTAGGAGTTCGAGTGATAGGATTCTTAGACGAACGGCCTGAGACGAAAGGGCAGATCGTAAATGGGGTTCCTGTACTGGGGACGTTGACCGACATTAAAGCGTTAAAATATGAGGTGGAACTGATATGTGCGGGAGTGGGTGACCCAGCATTAAAGAAACGATTCGCTTATCATACAATTCAATCGGGATTTCGTATCGCAGCCCCGCTAATACATCCGCGTGTTCGTTTGTCTCGAAGAAACACCATTGGAGAGGGAAGTATGATCTTTGAAGGGGCTGTCCTGTCGGACAATATTAAGATCGGACAGCATGTGATTATCAATCGGAGTGTTAACGTGAGTCATGATGCGGTTATTGGCGATTATATAACCATAGCCCCTGGTGTGAATTTGGCAGGTAACGTAACCATAGATGAGGGGGCCTATATCGGCGTCGGTGTCTCGGTACGGGAGAGATGTCACATTGGTTGTTGGTCTATGATAGGTGGAGGTGCCTTTGTTAAAGATGATATACCCAGCTTTACCATGGCTGCAGGGGTACCAGCAGTCGTTAAAAAACGACTTGATATTCCCTGAGTAGTCTTTCTTTGGACGGAGCGTATTCGATTTGTAGTAATATGCTTGGCAATGAAGTGATTTACCTACCAAAAGGCCGTGCCGGAAAAGGTTCTCATAACCTGATCCCGGCGCGGCTTTTGATTAATGTACACATTTTACAGATGGATAAAAATTAAAATTTATTTTTGATTATTTTTGTATTGCTTATTTTCAAATCAAAACAAAAGTGTTATAGTCTCCATAAATAAAGAATAACCACTGTAATAAAGCCTTTCAAAACTAAAACTAAACTTGGAGGTCTTTTTCCTATGGTACAAAGTCTGTGGAATTCTTCACAAGCATCTGAGCAAAAAAACACGCTGGAACAGCTCGTATACCGTTCTAACCTGATTGGCACAGATAGGAGTGTGTGCAACTGGGGAGGCGGCAATACTTCGGCCAAAACAACGATACAGGATTTCCGCGGACGTGAAGTGGAAGTGATGTACGTCAAGGGCAGCGGTTCAGATCTTGCAACAATGAAAGCGCATAACTTCACAGGGCTTCGTATGGAGGATATTCGTCCTTTATTTGAAAGAGAAGATATGTCTGACGAGGATATGGTCGCATATTTGGCGAACTGTATGATAGATGCCAAGCATCCACGGGCTTCAATTGAGACGCTATTGCATGCTTTTCTGCCTTTTAGACATGTCGATCATACACACCCGGACGCGATTATTAGCTTGTGCTGTGCGCACAACGGTAAGGAAATCGCTAAGGAAATTTTCGGTGACAGTTTTGTATGGGTGCCTTATATCCGTCCTGGATTTAAGCTGTCGAAAATGATTGCCCAAGGTGTACTCGATCATCCACAAGCTGAATTGGTATTGATGGAAAAGCATGGTCTGGTTACGTGGGGAGACACATCCGAAGCGGCTTATGCCAAAACGATCGATATCATCCAAGAAGCAGAAAGCTATATTAAAGCTCGTCAAGAGGAAAAGCAGGCGTTTGGAGGAACAAAATATAAAGCGCTTACTTATGAAGGACGCCGTAGCATTGCATCTCAAGTTATGCCGTCGATTCGGGGAGCGGTCAGTGATGAGAAAAAGATGATTTTAACCTTTGATGATGCAGAAGATGTGTTGGAGTTTGTGAACGGCCGGGATTCTGCTGCTTTATCCCAGGTCGGGGCTGCGTGCCCGGATCATCTGGTCCATACCAAGATGAAGCCACTCTATGTAGATTGGACACCGGATGTGGAGGATGTAGAGGGCTTGAAAGTTAAGCTTGCCGAGGGTATAGCAGCTTATAAGGAGCAGTATCAAGCTTATTTCGAGCGCAATCGGCTTGAAGGGGATGTTATGTTTGAGGCTGCGCCACGTGTAATTTTGGTTCCGGGTGTTGGTATGATCAACACAGGTAAAAGCTGGAGCAATGCGCAGGTAAGCGGTGCTCTGTACCATCGGGCTATCGCTGTCATGCAAGGGGCAACGACGTTAGGAGAGTTTGTTTCACTCAGTGAGAACGAGTCATATAACGTGGAATATTGGCCGCTGGAGCTTTATAAGCTGTCACTCGCGCCAGCAGAAGTTGAATTTTCCCGTAAAATTGCGTTCATTACAGGTGGTGCAGGCGGAATTGGCAGTGCAACCGCACGTCGTTTGGTGGATGAAGGCGCACATGTCGTACTGGCAGACCTGAATCTGGAAGGCGCGCAAAAGGTAGCCGCAGAGATCAATAGTAGCTACGGAGAAAACTGTGCCATTGCCGTAAAAATGGATGTGACGCAGGAGGAGCAAATTCAGGCTGCCTATGCAGAAACGGCATTGACCTATGGCGGTGTAGATATCATCGTCAACAATGCAGGCCTTGCTACATCCAGTCCGTTCGATGAAACATCGTTAAAGGAATGGAATTTAAATGTGAATGTGCTGGGAACGGGTTATTTTCTGGTTGCACGAGAAGCGTTCAAGCTCATGAAGGAGCAGACACTTGGCGGCAGCATGGTGTTCGTCGGCTCCAAAAACTCGGTCTACGCAGGTAAAAATGTAACGGCCTACAGCTCGGTCAAGGCGCTGGAAGCGCACTTAGCCCGTTGTATTGCCGCAGAAGGTGGTGAATATGGTATCCGTGTGAACACCATTTTGCCGGATGCCATTCTGCAAGGCTCGGCAATCTGGAACTCCAACTGGCGTAATGAACGCGCCACTGCCTACGGCATTGAGCCCGACCAGCTGGAGGAGCATTATCGCATACGGACGACGCTGCTGGTCAATATTTACCCGCAGGATATCGCTGAGGGCATTGCCTTTTTCGCCTCATCCAAGGCAGAGAAAACGACAGGTTGTATGCTGACCATCGACGGCGGCGTCCCCGCTGCCTTTACACGCTAGCCGAATTAAAATGAACCTGGGTAAGCGATAGACTCATTTCAACGGCTCAACACTTAGGATTATAACGAACTAATTTAATGTACTAATCTATTTCACTAATCCAAGCCACATGTTATACACACACTAACACTTTAAAAATAGAAGTGACTTTATGGGTGGTCAGCAGCGGAGCGATCGGAAGAACAATCCGTACGCGAAGCGATCTCCCATAACTCACTTCATTTTTCCAAGGAGGAACCATGATGAGTGACAAAGCGTACGCCTTATTCGAGGAACAACAGCAACAACGAGGCATTGACCTGGAGCGAGTAAAGGCAAGGCTGAAAGCGCTTAGCATAGAAACACCATCCTGGGGATATGGCGACTCAGGTACACGATTTAAAGTCTTTCAGAAAACGGGCGTGCCGCGTGATCCGTTCGAAAAGTTGGAGGATGCGGCGCAGGTTCATGCCGTGACAGGCTTATGTCCATCCGTTGCCATTCACATTCCATGGGATAAAGTAGACAATTACGGCAAGCTTCGCAGTCATGCGGAAAGTCTCGGTCTGCGGATTGGGGCCGTGAATCCTAATCTGTTTCAAGACGAGGACTACATGCTCGGCAGTGTCACCAATGTAGACCCGGCCATCCGCCGCAAGGCCATCAACCATTTGCTAGAATGCGTAGATATTGCGAAGGAAACGGGCTCGAACGATTTTAGCTTATGGTTCGCAGACGGAACGAATTATCCCGGTCAGGGGGACATTCGCAAACGGAAAAATTGGATGCTGGAAGCGCTCAGTGAAATGTATAAGGCGCTCACATCTGACATGCGCATGCTGATTGAATACAAGGCGTTCGAGCCAGCCTTTTATCATACGGATATTGCCGATTGGGGCATGGCGTATAATTACGCAACCAAGCTGGGGCCGCAGGCACAGGTGCTGGTGGATACTGGGCATCATCTGCCGGGAGCCAACGTGGAGCATATTGTGGCGTTTCTAATTGATGAGAAGCGATTAGGTGGTTTTCATTTTAATAGCTACAAATATGCGGATGATGATCTGATCGTGGGCTCCGCGAATCCGTATGAACTGTTCTTGATTTTTTATCAAATTTTAAATGCGGCTCAGGATGTGGATAAAGATATTCGGCATACGGTGGACAAAATTGCTTATTTGATCGATCAGTCGCACAATATTGAGCAAAAAATTCCGGCGATGATTCGTTCGGTGCTGAATGTGCAGACTCAATATGCGAAAGCGCTCCTAATTAATCATGCAGAAGTGGAGGAAGCATCGAGCCGCCAGAATGTGCTGGGTGCGGAGGATGCTGTGCGACAAGCGTTTGAGTTTGATGTGGCACCATTGCTCAGAGCGATCCGTGAAGAGCAAGGCTTACCAGCAGACCCGATGAAAGCTTACTTAGCGTCTGAGTATGGCACGCAGATTTTGCAAAGAGGCAAGGGTGGTGCAAGCTGGTGAGTATCCTCGCTTATGATTTGGGGGCAAGCAGTGGCAGGGTTCTACTCGGAGAATTGACGGATTCACGTATAGTGGTGGAGGAAATCCATCGCTTTTCGAATGATCCGGTCAAGGTTGGGGAACATCTGCACTGGGATCTGTTGCGTCTGTATCACGAGGTTCAGCAAGGATTGATCAAAGCCAAGCATAGGGGAGTGAATCCATCCAGTCTTGCGATTGACTCCTGGGCGGTCGATTTTGGACTGATCGGAGAAACTGGAGAATTGCTGGGCAACCCTTATCATTATCGGGATTGGCACACCCATGGGGTAATGGAAGAAGTACAGGAACGGCTGGGAAAAGAGTTTATTTTCCAGCGCACAGGCATTCAGTTTTTGACGTTTAATACCATTTATCAGCTGGCTGCTATGCGAAATGCGAGTTCACCGTTGCTGGAGCAGGCAAAGCATTTCTTGATGATTCCAGATCTGCTACGGTATTTTCTGACAGGTGAAATGTACAATGAGTTTTCCAATGTGACCAGCACGCAATTATATAATCCGTTGCAGCAAAAATGGGATGATGAGCTTTTGTCTGGAATCAACATTCCTCATTCCTGGTTTGGTGAGGTGCTGGAGCCAGGAAATGTTGCAGGAACGATCCGCTCGTCGGTTATGAACGATTTGGGCATTGGAGCGATTCCTGTGATTGCAGTAGCAGAGCACGATACGGGATCTGCTGTGGCTGCCGTGCCTGCGCTGGAGCGCTCGTTTGCGTACTTGAGCTGTGGAACATGGTCTCTGATGGGAACGGAAACGGCACAGCCTGTAATCAATGACGATACGCTTCGTTTTAATTTTACGAACGAAGGTGGGGTCAGTCGAACTTACAGGCTGCTTAAAAACATCATGGGCTTATGGATTTTACAGGAGGCGCGTAGGGAGTGGGAACGGCAGGGGTACTCCTATTCCTTCCCTGAACTGGTTCATATGGCAGAACAGGCTCCAGCATTCACTTCTTTGATTGATCCGGACGATGAACTATTTCTGCACGCCGGGGATATGAGAACACGAATTCGCCAATATTGCCGCAATACCCGACAGCCATTGCCCGAGACGCCGGGAGAAATCACGCGTTGTATTTTGGAGAGTCTGGCGTTAAAGTACCGTTACATTTTGGAGCTTACAGAACAGGTGTCAGGACAACGGTTTAATGGTTTACATATGGTCGGAGGAGGGATTCAAAATCGCTTGTTGTGCCAATGGACGGCCAATTCGATTCAAAAACCAGTGTGGGCGGGACCTGCAGAAGCGAGCGCAATCGGCAATCTTGCGGTACAATGGATGACACAGGGAAAGTTCGCCGATATATGGGAAGCCCGCCGGGTCATCGCGAATTCTATTTCCGTGGAGGAATATGAGCCTGCCGAATCAGAAGCGTGGGAGGATGCCTATGGGCAATTCCGGCGGGTAGCGGGACTTTTTGTACATTAAAGATGTGGAGTGAGATTGCCATGCTGGTCGCAGAAAGATATGAGATGATTGTGCAGCTCGTGAATGAAAAAGGAAGCATACGAGTGTCCGAATTGAGTGAGTTGTGCAAAGTAACGGAGGAAACGATTCGCCGTGATCTGGACCGTCTGGAGCAGGCGGGACGACTGCGCCGTTCGCATGGGGGAGCGGTCAGTGTCAAAAACGAGCAGCCTGAAACGCCCTATGCGGTACGGGAAATTATGAACGCAGAGGAAAAGCGCAGAATTGCCGAAGAAGCAGTCAAGCAGATTCAGCCGAATGATCGTATTTTGCTGGATGCCAGCACAACCGCCTGGTATATGGCCTCAAGTTTACCGGATATTCCTTTGACAATATTAACGAATTCGATTCGGGTAGCTACAGAGCTGGCGGGTAAGGAAAAAATCGAGGTCATTTCGACGGGGGGGCAGTTGCTTCAACGCTCGCTGTCATTTGTAGGCCCGCTCGCAGAGCGTTCCCTGGAAACCTATTATGTGGATAAATTGTTTTTCTCCAGCCAGGGGGTTCATCTGGATCGCGGTATTAGTGAATCGAATGAACTGCAAGCTCGTTTGAAGCAGAAAATGGTCAGCATTGCAGACCGTGTGATTTTACTGGCCGATGCGAGCAAATTTGGGCAACAGGCGTTTACGCATGTCGTGAACCTGTCGCAGGTATCCGAGATTATTACGGATTCGAGGTTGTCGGATCCGATTCGCAGTCAACTTGCGGAGCAGGCTATTCCAGTTACGGTTGTGTGAATTTAAAAATGTCGAGGTGGAGAGTGTCGCTCCGCGTTTCATTTGCTCTTACGCTCGCTGTTGCAGTGGGATTCTTTGATGATGTAAAACACGTTTAGGTGAGAATCCCACTGCAAGCTTATGCTTACGTAGAGAGCTTTCCTTTGGAAAGCTTTTAGGCAAACGCTGACGCTTCTCCAGATTCAAATGAACCGATCCGCTGGTATCCTCTATAAAGTAATAGCTATTCCATAGACGTAAGGGGTGTTCCGTATGAAGGTATCTTTATTTATTACTTGCCTGAGTGATGCGATTTATCCCAAGGTGGGGGAAGCGATGGCATGCTTGCTTTCCAGATATGGTGTTCAGCTGGATTTTCCGAAGGTACAGACATGCTGCGGACAGCCGTCCTATAACAGCGGCTATTGGGATGAAACGAGGGTTGCTGCCAAAACAATTCTGAAAGCGTTTAACGACAGCGATTTTGTCGTATCTCCTTCCGGTTCCTGTACATATATGATTCATCATTACCCGGAGTTGTTTAAGGATGAGCCCGAATGGCTCGATTCAGCACGGAGGCTGGAACAAAAGACGTATGAGTTTACGCAATTTATGGTACAGGTGCTTGGCGTGACCGATGTGGGCGCGTCTTTTCCGCATACAGTAACCTATCATCCGTCTTGCCATGGCACACGTTTGCTCGGCGTGAAGGAGGAACCGATGAAGATGCTTGGCAGTGTAAAGGGGCTGCAATTAGTACCACTTCCCTTTGCTGAGGACTGCTGTGGCTTTGGCGGGACTTTCGCGGTGAAAATGCCAGATATTTCGGGAGCGATGGTGACTGAAAAAGTGGACCATATCAGGGAGACCGAAGCCGAGGTACTGGTCGGACTAGATATGGCCTGCTTGATGAACATTGCCGGAAATCTTCGGTATCGGGAGGAGCCAGTTCGGGTCATGCATCTGGCTGAGCTGCTGTACGAAGGGGTGAAGCACGCATGACCGTCGTACACACACATTCCATGAACCAAAAGGTCAAAAAACGTGCAGAGCTGGCCCTAAATGATGATTTTCTGCGGAATGCAGTTCGTTTCACTACAGAGCGTTTGCGTAACGGAAAGCAGGTGGCTTTAGAGCAACACGGAAATTGGGAAGAATGGCGTGAACGGGGCCGTCAAATTCGTCTGCATACCATTGCCCATCTGGACTATTACTTAAATCTATTTGTAGAAAATGCCCGTGCCAACGGGGTGCAAATCCATTTTGCCGATACAGCAGCCGATGCCGTACGTATTACCCTGGATATTGCTGCACATAGCCAAGCCCGTTCCGTCGTCAAATCCAAGTCGATGGTGTCGGAGGAGTTACATTTGAATCAGGCGCTAGAGGGTGCGGATATCGAGACGATTGAAAGTGACCTCGGTGAATATATTATTCAACTGGCAGGAGAGCCCCCGTCTCATATCGTCATTCCGGCGATTCACAAAAACCGCTTTCAGATTGCCGAACTGTTATCCCAAGAAGCAGGTGAGAAACTGTCCGCGGATACGACGATTTTGGCGGGCTTTGTCCGCAAAAAGCTGCGTGAGAAGTTTCTAGAAGCGGATATTGGCATGACGGGCTGTAATTTTGCCATCGCCGAGACAGGCTCCATGGTCCTGTTTGAAAATGAAGGGAACGCACGGATGGTATCCACTCTGCCCAAAACCCAAATTACGCTGATGGGCATGGAGCGGATTATTCCATCCTGGACGGATTTGGAGGTGATGGCTACATTATTGCCACGATCCGCTACGGGGCAGAAGCTGACCATGTATATGTCTGGTATTTCAGGCCCTCGGCGCAGCCAAGATGCCGATGGGCCTGACGAAATGCACATCATCATCGTAGATAACGGACGTTCACTACAGCTGGGCAATCCCGAGTTTCAAGAGTTGCTGAATTGCATTCGCTGTGGTGCTTGCCTGAATGCCTGTCCGGTGTACCGACACATTGGCGGGCACGCGTATGGCGGGACATATAGTGGCCCTATCGGTGCGGTGCTTACGCCTGCCCTTCATAGCAACATTGAAGAGTGGAACGATATTGCGAGTGCGTCCAGTCTGTGTGGTGCGTGCTATGAAGCCTGTCCGGTCAAAATACCGCTGCATGATATGCTGGTATATTTGCGCAGACGCAAGGTTGAGGCGGGACAAGGAGATAAGCTGGAAACGGCAGGGATGAAAGGTTTTGCGACCGTGGTTTCCAACTCGAAGCGATTCGCAGTGGCGATTCGGCTAGGGCAGATCGCCCAGAAAGCGATCGTCCGTAAAGGTGAAATTACCTTGAAACTGGGTCCGTTAAAAGGCTGGAATACGTACCGTGTGGCTCCCTCTCTGGCGAAAAAATCCTTCCGTCAGCAATGGAACACGCTGGAGCATAAGCTGGAGCAGGAACGCAACGTGATGCAGCCGGATGTTCTCAGCCGAATGGAGAAGATTTTGGCAGATAGAAGTAAAGGAGGGACGCAGCATGAGTGAGCATAGTAATCCTTCTGCGCAAGCAAAAGCGGCCCATGAAGCGTGGCTTCATCAAATGGAAGAAGAATCCCGTGCCAAGCAGGTACGCTTTATGGACGGCATCGCGACGCGGCTCAAGCGTCCACGACAGACGGAGCCGCCAGTTCAGCCGTTTCGCGGGGCACCTGCATTTTGGTACGAATTCGATTGGAGCGCGGAGCGGCGCATCGAGGAGTTCACTGCTAACTTTACAAGTGTTGGCGGGCATGTCGTGCGTCTGCCGAATTTGGAGCAGACCGCAGACTGGATCGCGTGCAAAGCGCGAGAGCTGGGAGCGGCCTATATCGTCCGGCAGAATGAGCCGGACCTGGATGCGCTCCAGCTGGAATCGGCACTGCCGCAAGTCCGTTTATCGGTGTGGAACACCGATCCAGTCGAGGATTGGAAGGCCCGCGCCGCTGAGGCGGATATCGGCATCGTCATCGCCGACGAAGCGGCTGCTTACACCGGCTCGGTAGCGGTGCTATCCTCGCCGGAGAAAGGCCGTGCGGTCAGCCTTTTGCCAACCGCACTGATCATTCTTCTGCCAGTAGAGCGCTTACGAACACGACTGGGCGAGATTCTAAGCCGCTTTGACGAAGTCGGGCGTGAGCAACTGCCTGCAGGCATTCATTTTATTACTGGACCAAGCCGCTCGTCGGATATTGAAAATGATTTGACGATCGGTGTACACGGGCCAGGTATCGTCTATACGTTGTTAGTGGGCTAGCGTGTAGACCGCCTAACGAGCATGATAGAGGGGAAAACGGGTTTCAAAATCTGTTTGTCTGCGATTACTCCTAACCGAAATGCGGCCATTGTGCAGCTCGGTAATACTTTTTGTAATCGCAAGGCCCAGCCCGGTGCCTCCAGTTTCCTTGGAACGTGATTTGTCCACCCGGTAAAACCGTTCAAACAAGTACGGGACATCTTCCGCAGGAATTGGGGTGCCGTAGTTGGTGCAGATTACCACCGCCTCGTCGTCTTCGCGTCCTATGGTGATATCAAGGCGTTTGCCGTCTTTTCCGTATCGAATAGCGTTGGAAAACAAATTTTCATACAGGCGTACCATCTCGTCGGTATCGGCTAGAATCCGAACAGGCTCGACGATTCGGACACGGTAGGACATGTCTGTCTGTTCCAGAGAGGGTACAAATTCCTCAGCAAGCTGAGTGAGCAATTTGCCGAGATCTACAGGCTCCAGCTCCAGTGGCAGGCTGCCACCGCTCACACGCGTGTATTCAAACAGCTCGTCGATCAGCTTCTTAAGCGTCAATGACTTTTCATAAGCAATGTTCACATAATAGCGCAGCTCAATTTCATCCCGATAGCGGTCGGTTTCAATATATTCCAAAAAACCGATCACGGATGTTAGCGGGGTACGAAGATCATGGGATACGCCAGTGATCAGGTCGTTTTTGGCCTTGGCAGAAGCCCGTTCTTCTTCCAGCAAGAGACGGAGCTTGTCCGCCATGGTGTTCATATTTTTCGCCAAGGTACCCAGCTCGTCCGCTGAAGAAACAGGAATCGTATAGGACAGGTCTCCGTCAGCAAACTCTTGCATCCCCGTCGTAATTTCGCGAAGGTAACCAATCGTATTTTTGGTAAAAAGGAAAAAGAAATAAATATATGTAGGTAGCCCGCCTACCAGCATGATCAGTGGGGACCCAATGTGATTTACGGTCCAGCGAACCAGACGGGTGCCAAAAAATGAACGGGAAGGATTCAGCCATAGTAGCAAAGATGCTCCATAATAAGACACCATCAAAATCAGTCCGGTTAGAGCGAAAGCGGCAAGGCTAAGGGCTGCCAGCTTCCATCCCAACGTATCATATCGTTTTGCCTTCAAGACGTGAATCCTCCATTAATCGAATTTTTCCATTTTGTAGCCGATGCCCCACACCGTTTTTAGATATTTGGGTTTTCTCGGATCAGCCTCAATTTTCTCGCGAATTTTACGCACATGAACCATCAGCGTGTTGTTGGATTCCAGATATTGCTCCTTCCACACTTTTTCATAGATCTGCTCCATGCTCAGCACTTGACCACGATTACGGGCCAACAGCTCGACAATGGCAAATTCTCGTGGGGTCAGCTTAATGGATTCTCCGGCGAGAGTGACCTCATGCGTAGCAGAATTAATGGAGAGTTCATCCAGTATCATTTCATGCTCCGATACAGGGGAGGAATGGGTATATTTCCGTACTCTACGCAGCTGGGATTTAATGCGTGCCACCAGTTCCAACGGGCTGAACGGCTTAGTGACGTAATCATCGGCCCCAACGCTGAGTCCTGTGATTTTGTCCATATCTTGTCCCTTCGCAGACAACATAATAATCGGAAAATGCTCGGTTTCCCTGATCTTCATGCAAGCTTCAACCCCGTCCATATTGGGCATCATCACATCAAGCACCATCACATCTATCGATTCCCGACTGATTTGCTCCAGAGCTTCCAGTCCGTCTCGTGCCATAAGCAGTCGATATCCTTCATTTTCCAAATAAATTTGCATCAGCTTAATAATTTCAGGCTCATCGTCTACTAATAAAATGGTTCCGTTATGCATGGCCCGTGCACCCTTTCTGTTCTTTCCAGCAGTATACAATATGGCGTATTATATACTTTTTTAAAGATGGAGGCTATGGACACTCTTCTCAGTTCGCTTGCTTGGGGACGTCAGCCTTTGGATAGTGCTGTTTCAGTTGAAGAAATACGGTTTTCTTGCTTGAATTGTCTTTTTTCTATTCCCGGTAGTTGACCGAACAGGATCCAAGCAAATGGTAGGAAACGGGAGATGGTAGACACGACGAGCCAAGAGCAAAGAAGTGCAAAGAAAAAACCTCCAGCGTACCACACATGAATAAGCTGCGGAGAACCGATATGTGGTGAAAACTGCCGATACAGAAGCAGGAAAAACGGATGAATCAGATACACACCAAAAGACAGTGTGCCCAGACGTTCCAGCTTGCGAGTGACAAAGGAATGTTGTCGTCTATACATTAAAAAGGAAATCTGTAGTATTACCAGCGTGCTAGACAGGCTGTACATATTATACATAAGTTCGAAAACTAGCGAATTATACGAGATTCCGTACATTCTATTTTCGCACCACATATAGACATGCATGGTGGCTGAAATCAGCCATAAAGCCCAAATTGTGATCCATGTCAGCACTCCGGCAACACTTCGTTGCCCCTTACGCATCAGAAACCACGTTTTCAGCTGTGGGTAGTAATAACCTAGAGCAGCACCCAGCATGTAACAGGCTACATAAGACAGTGCCCAACTGCCCTTATTTTGCACCTGAAATAGAAATTTATTGCCAATTACAAATGACCACTGTAGCAACAGCCCAAGGACAATAGACCATTGTGGAAGTTGCCGATATCGCTGGAACAGCCACAGTACGAATGGAAATGCAAGATAGAATTGTATCATGATAAAAATATAATATAAATGGGTATACGCTTTGCCTGTCGCCAGCTTCAGAGCAAAGCTTTTCGCAAGTGTGGCTATATTCCATGGTTCGGAGCTGCTAGCCATAAGAGACAGGAAGAAATAAAATAGGGAGAACATGACGTAAGGTAAGAGAATATACAGCAATCTCTGCTTATAAAAGCGACTTAAGAACTGTCGTCCCATTGGACGATCCTTGTAGTTGTAGAACAGTACCATGCTGCTAAGCGCGATAAATACGGGGGTTCCATACTTCATCAACACATTGAGCGCATTGTATACAACATATAGGCTGGAATTTGTAAGCTGAACCGTTGCATAAGAAGTGGCATGTACCATCAAGACGGCTAAAATCGCCATGGCTCTGACCAACTGCAATTCGGGAATTTTTTCTTTGGTCGTAGGCTTCATAAGCTTCATTTCCTTTCAGGAGTGAACTGTATCTTGTTGAACTCTTTCTATTAAAAGATAAAGTTCTTAACAACCCTAAAGGGAACGGCTTAAGAAACGCTTATGAACTTCTTAACTTTTGTTAAGAATTGAGGATTTTGCAAAAATCCTGAATTAAGAAAAGAACTTCCATAGCCTCAAAATGAGTGGTATGGAAGTTCTTTTTTATACTCATGATTATTCGTTATTTGCAACGTTTGATAGGTGCGCGTCTAATTTGTCCACGAATAGCACCATTCGGATGACGGATCGTGTGGACATTGACGTAGGCATTACCCTCTCTAATTTGGCACACCAAATCATAAATGGTTCTGCCTCTGAGTGGACCGGTAAGATCACATGCACGGAGCACGCCGCTAACGACGCCTCTTCTAACGGTTATTCCAAACTTCGAAGGACCAAACAGTGTAGCAACAACAGGGCCATTTTCACCTCTTCGTCCCAGATGAATATGCGCTTCGGTTACCCGTGAGATATTGCGTACAGTCAGTTCAAAGCTTAATTGTTGGCTCGTTGGACGGTAACGAAATTCGGCTGTTCCTGTCGCATTTGTTCTGACAGGAGGCACTTCATTAGCCCCCCTTAAGGTGGCTCTAAACTTATTAGACATGACATCCCTCCTTTCTCAGTGTTGGTTTAGTGTATTCACAGGGCTAGAGAAGGGGCTGCACATTAGCCTATTCATCAGAAGTTGTGTGTTTTACAAGTTATTCAGTCCAAGCACAAAACAAACTTTTTCATAGTCTATGAGTATCTGATAGAGAGAGGAGGAGAAACCATGGGAACATTTATTGATGGGAGAACATCCCAAAATGCTTCGACAGCCAACTCTATTGCCATTCCGATCACTCTTATAAATACGCCTCAATTGTTCGGGCAGATCGGGTTAAACACACTGGGAGCTACAGGTACGCCACGGGTTTTGCTTAAAGGAACTATATCGCTTCAACTTCCGCTTGCTTTAGTCGGAATAACGATCACTATTGTAAGAGGTACCCTGGTTACTGACCCTGTTGTTTATTCGGCCACGTCAACTTTTAGTTTGAGTTTGTTGGCTCCACAGGTTATTGCATTCTCAGCCGATGACTTTAACCCGCCGATTACGGAACAATTGGTGTACACTGCTTTTGTTTCAGCTAACCTGCTGGGTACAATACGTGTAGGTCCAGAGAGCTTTGACGGAATTTTGGTTGCGGATTAATGTAGTAATTTTGATATGACGAAATATCGCTTCATGAGGCTTCGCAGATGTAACTGCGAAGCTTTTTTGTGTACAAGACAAGTTTCAAGCTTAACGATTAAACTACTTTTCTTTTGCATAAGAATTACACAGGCATAACCCTGCAACAATGGGTAGAATTTTATGTATGCGCTTACAGTAAATATCCATTGCTTCGTACAATTAAAAATCTGGAGGAGGAATGAAGAATGGTGTGGAAAAAAGGATTGACTCATATGCTTTTAGCAGCTTTTTTATGTGGTGCAACAGGTGTGGGCATAGCTCTCCCGGCCCAGGCATCCGCTGGCGAGTACAAGTTTGATTTTGGCGGAGGTACGGTCGAAACGGGTTATACCGGAGTGAGCGCTTCGCTGTCTTATGACTTAGCACGTGGCTATGGCTTTCGTACCCCTGAGAATATGCGTAATGTCAGTGCTTCGGGGACTGGAGTGGCAAGTGATGCGGTACGTTTCCTGGTTACAGGTACGAAAAGCGAGAATACTTTTGATGTTGATCTTCCTCCTGGTTTGTATGAGGTGTCGGTTACTTTAGGAGATACCTCTCGTTCGAGTATTGCAGCTGAAGGGGTGTATCAGGTCATAAATATGACAGGGAATGGGGCCAAGGATCGCTTTCAAATTCCAGTAACAGACGGACAACTAAATCTGCTGGTTACTGAAGGCAAAGAGGGGGCGGTCTTCACACTCAGTGCAATGGAAATCAGGCAATTATCTAGCAATCCGGTTACGAATCGAACAATTTATATCGGTGGGGATTCTACGGTATGTAACTATTATCCGCTGGATAGCAGCGTGCAGGCGGGATGGGGTCAACTGCTGCCAGAGTTTGTGAACACGAATACTTTTCAAATTCGCAATATGGCGTCAGGAGGCCAAATTGCTAGAGGCTTCCATCAGGACGGTCAGTTGGAGGCCATCGTCCAATATATTAAGCCGGGGGATTATTTTATTCTCCAATTGGGCATTAATGACACCAATCCAAAGCATAACGAAAGCGAAGCAGAGTTTAAGGACTGGATGCGGGATATGATCCGGCAGGCGAAGGCTAAGGGGGCGACGGTAATCCTGTCAACTCCGCAAGGACGAGCCACTGACTTTAATGCTAACAATGTACACAACGCAGAAAATAGATGGTATAGAAGTGCTATTTTGGCGCTGGCTCAAGAGGAACAAACGCCTTTAGTCGACCTGAATGTTCTTAGCTCCGCTTATTTTACTTCTATTGGTAAAGTCGCTACACTGGCTTTGTACATGAACGGTGATACACTCCATCCAAACTATGAAGGTGCAAGGGAACTGGCACGATTGGTAGCACAGGATTTAAAAAGGCAGGGTCTGAGCGGATTCTAAATTTTAACGATGGGTTTTCCCCTGTTTCTTACATTTGTAGGAGCAGGGGTTTTTAGCATCTGTTCAGGGTGCTATAATTATTGAAAAAGCAATAGTAATACGGAGGAATTAGAACATGCAGCCTTTCACTGCCCGTGTGCTTCAAATTATACTGTTGATCCCTGAGGGAAAAGTAATGACTTACGGTCAAATTGCGGCAGAGGCCGGAAGCCCAAGAGGTGCCAGACAGGTGGTGCGGATTTTGCATACATTGAGCCAAAAACACCGGCTTCCTTGGCATAGAGTAGTCAACCGTTTGGGGGAGATTGCTTTGCAGGAGGATGAGTCCGCATCCCTGCAGCGTCTGTATTTGGAGGAGGAAGGCATACGGTTTAATGAAAACGGGCGCATTCCACTGGATCAATATCTCTATGATCCGCAGGCAGAGATGGAAGAATAGGCGCGGAACAAGCTATGCGGTTTTATATTAAATTTGATCGTCATAAAGAACCGGGACAAGTCAATTAACGATTTGTCCCGGTCTTTTTCATCTAGCATACGAAGCAGATAACTAGAGGTAATCTGTTATTTATAGCATAAGATTCATTTGTCATTTTATCCGATAAGATGCTGCTGATCCCGTTGGGCAAGGTGAAAAGAAATGCTGTTCATCAGTGGTATATCGTTATTTTTCCGGGCTTCCCGGATGAGTTGTTTCTTTTTTTGATCTGATTCACGTAAAAAGCGGGTCATCCACAAATCAGACGGTTCGTTAGTGGTTGTCATACGAGATTCTTTTATCATCTATTAACCCTCCCAGTGAGCGGCTGTTATTCTTTCTCTAGTATATGTTCCAAACCTTAATAGATGCTGTTGGTTTCCTTAAAATTAGCTGAAAATTAGGTAAAGTTAAGGTAAAAATAGGTTGAATCCATATCTGATTGGACGAAAAGTAGTATAAAGCGAGTAATCTGGAAGTAAAGGTTACAAAAATGTATTGTATTGACACCTTGTACCAACACAAACCTGAAAGTACAATTAGAATGCAAGAGTTTGTGGAAATTTATGTCGAAAAAAACGGAAAAGATTCGAAGAATGCACCGAAAGGGGAGAGATTCATCTATGAAGCAAAAAGCGGCTGCCGTGCTGCTTGTATTGTCATTATCATCAGGCTTGGCCTCCACTGTACAGGCTGAGAGTTTATCAGGAAATGTAGCATCAAGTACGTCAGTTAAACCTTCTGCTGCGGCTCCATCGAAGACATCATCCATAACGGGTCAGGCTTTACCTACATTGACACTCAAGCAGGCCGCGGAATGGGCACAGACGAACAGTTACAATACACGTACCGCCGAACGGGACGTAGAGCGCCGCAGAATGGAACTGAAAAATGCAGAAAAGGACCTGGGCAATTCACCTGTCGATTTTATAGACAATGAGTATGTTGATGATGAAACGTCATGGAGAAATTACAGTTCCTCGACGCTATCTTATTTAGCCAGCAAAAAGCAGGCGCAGTTCGCCAAAGACCAGATTTATTTTAATGTGATGAAAAGCTATCAAAGTGTGTTCGTGGCAGAGAATCAGGTGAAAAATGATCTAGAAGCGCTTGAAATCGCCCAAGCGGAGGAAAAGATTGCACTTGCCAAATTTGCGCGCGGAAAGCTGTCTGAGCATGCGAAAAACGAGAGTACACAGGCCAGAAGCCAAGCTCAGCAAACCGTAGAGCAGGGGAAAATTGCGTTGCAAAAATCCAGGGATGCCCTGAACTTCCTCATGGGACAGCCTAATGGAACAGCTTATGAATTGGTCGATCGACCCGTGTACAAGGAACCGAAGAAGCTGGATATCGAATTACATATACAACAGCTGACAGACATGAATCCAAATTTATGGAAGCTGGAGGATAGCATCAAAACTTCGGAGCTTAATGTGAGATATTTCGATTTTAACAATGGTGCTGGTGCTTATGATCTAGCTAAAATGGATGTCGATACGGCTAAGGAGGAACTCGACAAAGGTCAAAAGGATTTTGCCGAATCTCTCCGTAATTTGTATGCCACAGTTAAGGAAAATCAAAAGAAATACGTACAACTGGAAGAAAGCTTGCGTACAGCAAAAGAGGCCTTGGAATTATCACGCAAAAAGTGGGCCAGAGGTCTAATTATTGAGATGGAATTGAAAAATAATCAGTTGAAAGTGAACCAGATTGAACGGCAAATGGAAGAGCTTGCGATCGAGTTGGATCAAAATGAGTATACGTTGAACAAGCCATGGAGCACATAGGGAGGAAACGGCATTGGCAGAAACGGTTTTAAATGACGCTTTAATCAAGTTACGGAGAAAACGGAGAAAAAAGTGGATCTGGACTGCAATTGTTCTACTGGTTGTCGGTGGAGGCGGAGCAGCAGTATACCTAAATTTGCCCAAAGAACAGGCGGCACCGTTGGTTCAGGATGAGAAGCTTAAAGTAGAACGCGGCGATGTGAGCGAGAAGCTGGATACGTCCGGTACCGTACAGGCTTCCAAGGAAGTGAAGTTGAATTTTACAAGCGCAGGCGAAAATAAGCTGGCAGCGGTGAACGTGAAGGCCGGAGACAAAGTGAAGAAAGGACAAGTCCTGGCTCTTCTGGACAGTTCTGAAATTAAAATGCAAATTCAGAGTGCGTCTGATACTTTGGAAATATCTAAAGCCAAGCTGGCTGAATTGGAGAAAGGTCCGAAGGCTGAGGACATTGAAATTCAGAAAACAAATGTACTTCGGGCCAAAATGGCTATCGATACAGCGCAAGAATCATTTGAGCTGGAAGAAGCCGAAAGTCAGAAGAAAACTTCCCAAAAGCAGTTGGAACAGGCGCGAAAGGCATATGAAGACCAAAAGTTTTTACATGATGCCGGGGCGGTGTCCAACAGTGAATTGGAGCAGGCAGAGCAAGCACTGGATAAAGCACAGACGGACTATGATGGTCTGGATCTGCAGTTCCGCAAAATCATGTCACAAAAACGTCGCACCATTTCAGAGGCTGAAATCGGATATCGTACGGCAATGGCAGAGCTTCGCAAAATTCAGGTTCCGGCTGATGCATCCAATATTCAAGCCTCACGGATAGAGGTTCGAAGACAGGCGACGGAACTGGAGCAGAAGAAAAATGAATTGAACAAGCTTCAGGTTACAGCACCTTGGGACGGGGTAATCTTGAAGGTGAACGGGGATGTGGGGACCAGTCCGACAGCTCCATTCATTGTCATGAATAACTCGGATTCCAACGACCTTAAGGTGGTTGTGAAGGTAAGTCAGACCGACATTGTCAAAGTAAAGAAGGGTCTTTCAGCCGTGTTGACTACCAATGCCTATCCGGGTGAATCATTTCCAGGGAAGGTGCAATTCGTGTCACCGGAAGCCTCTACGGATGAAGGGATGACGACGTATCTGATGGAACTGTCTGTTCATGACCCGAAAGGCAAGCTCAAAACGGGCATGATTATGAATGTGGCCGTTATTTTGGGAGTACACAAAAATGTACTGTTCGTACCTGCGACTGCGCTGAGATCCGAAGGGGGACAGGATGGCGTGTATGTTTCCGCTAATAATGCTGCAAATCCAGGGGCGCGCACTTTCAAGCCCGTAGAACTCGGATTTTATACGCCAGATCGAGTCGAACTCAAGTCAGGTGTAAAGGAGGGTGACACGCTTATTGTGCCTGCTCCTGAACCTCCGCCGGACCCTTCCGCTATGGGCGGCATGCAGGGAGGCTTTTAAACGGGTATGAGATACGTCATTCAGATTGAGGATTTGAAAAAAGTGTACCATGTCGGAGATCAGGAAATTCATGCTCTGCGTGAGGTTCAACTTGATATTGCTGACGGTGATTTTGTTGCGATTATGGGACCGTCTGGATCAGGCAAGTCCACGATGATGAATGTTATCGGCTGTCTGGATTTACCTACGTCAGGACAATTTTATTTGGACGGCTATTCGATCTTAGATGCCCGTGAGGATGAACTGGCTATTATACGTAATCAGAAAATCGGATTTGTATTTCAAAAATTTCATTTGCTCCCGCGATCAACGGCTCTGGAGAATGTGGAACTGCCTATGATTTATGCAGGTATTCCTGTCAAGGAGCGTCGTTTGCGGGCAATGGAAGCCCTCACTAGCGTAGGTCTAGGCGATCGGATGAACAATAGGCCGAACGAATTGTCAGGCGGTCAGCAGCAGCGGGTATCCATTGCCCGCGCACTTGTGAACAATCCGGTCATTCTCTTGGCGGATGAACCTACAGGCGCATTGGACTCCAAAACAAGTGTTGAAATAATGGGGATTTTTCAGCGTCTGAATGATCAGGGGAAAACGGTTGTATTGGTTACTCATGATCAAGAGGTTGCGGAATACGCCAAGCGTCTGATTCATTTTCGAGATGGGCGGATTGAAGAGGATCAGCCTGTTGGGAAACGAAGAATGGCGGCAGAGGAAGTGAAGGCATGAAGTTTAAGGAAATTATCCGTGTATCACTCAACAGTTTGCGAACCAATATGCTGCGATCTTTGCTGACCATGGTGGGCATTATTATCGGAGTGGCCGCTGTGATTATGATTGTAGCCATCGGTAAAGGATCAACGGCTACGATTACATCTCAGATCAACAGTATGGGAAATAATCTGCTGATGATCTATCCTTATGCTCCATATGATGGCTCTAGTTCCATGTCGTTCAATCAGACGAAAGGAATATCTCTAAAAGATATCGATGCGCTAGAGCAGCAAAAAGCAGTAGCAGAGGTAGCACCAAGTGCTATGACCAATGCAGATATTACGTGGAGTCGCAATAAGGTCAGCGGACAAATTGAGGGGACTTCACTGGCATTCGTTCATGTGAGAAAGCTGTCACTAGCTCAAGGCAGGTCGTTTACCCACTATGAAGTGGATAAACAAATGAATGTGGCCGTGCTTGGGAGTGATGCGGCCCGTAATATTTTTGGTCCGGATGCCTCCAGAGCGGTCGGTGAGACGATCATGATCAAACAGCTTCCTTTTAAGGTGGTCGGTGTGCTGGCAAATTCCAATTCCAATATGAGTAACAGCGGTCAGCAGGTATATGTACCGATTACAACGGGGATGGAACGGCTAGGCAATATGAGTATTCAGCAGGTGAACGCCTCTGCAACATCAGAGGAGAAGATTGATCAGGCAAGTGCAGAAATTCGGCAGGTGCTTCGTGTCAGACATGAGCTAAAGCCATCAGAGGGCGATGACTTTCAGATCATGACCCAGACGGAAATCTTAAAAACAGTGTCCGGGGTTGATCGGATTATGAATATGCTGCTGGCCGGTGTAGCTGCAATTGCGCTTGGCGTTGGAGGTGTCGGCATTATGAATATTATGCTGGTGTCCGTCACGGAACGTACGAGGGAGATCGGGATTCGTAAAGCGATTGGTGCGCAACGTAGTGATATTATGCTGCAGTTTGTGGCTGAGGCTGTTTTTCTCAGTCTGATGGGTGGACTAGTTGGCGTAATGGTGGGTCTCGGAGGTGCAAAACTGCTTGAGAAATTCGTCCAAATGCCGATTGTGTATTCGATAGAGCCCGTGCTTTACTCTTTTCTGTGCTGTATGGCAGTCGGAGTGTTGTTCGGAGTATATCCGGCGCGGAAGGCGTCTAAGCTGCGTCCAATTGATGCTTTAAGATACGAATAAGAGAGCGGGTACTTCGCCTTACTCGAAAGAGCAGGGTGTAAAGTGCCCGTTTTTTTGTGTTGAATAAGTGTTTTAAATGATAAAAAGACATGAATAACCACTTTAATTTTATATATGTGATGTTTTATATGCTTTTTAAGGTTGATTTATTGTTATATATGACGTATTATATTCAATATTAGATCGCAAGAAAAAAAGGAGGGACGTTCATCATCGACCTTACGGCAAGACAAGTAGAAATTTTAAACATCGTACAAAAGCATGCCCCAATTACCGGGGATCAGATTGCGGAAATGCTTAATCTCAGTAAGGCGACCATTCGGACCGACCTATCCAAATTGGGTATTCTGAATTACATAGATGCAAAGCCCAAGGTCGGATATTTTGTTGGAAAGCGGGGCACGCCGAACCGGGAGGAAAAATTCCGGCTATTGCAAATGAAGGTGGGCGATCTTCACGGGGTTCCAGTCATCGTACGTGAAACAACAACGATTCAGGAAGCTGTTGTAGCTCTCTTTTTGGAAAATGTGAGCAATTTGATCGTTACCGATGAAGACGGAGATTTGGCAGGGGTAGCTTCCCGCAAGGATTTACTTAAGGTAACGTTAGGGAATCCCAATGCAGCAACCATTCCTGTCAGCCTAGTGATGACCCGACAGGCGAATGTTGTCACCGTTTCCCCAGAGGATACGGTATTAGAGGCAGCGCGCAAAATTATTGCCCGTCAAATCGACAGTCTGCCTGTCGTCGTCCCTTCCGACTCCGACAAGCCAGGAGAGCACTGGAAAGTCGTGGGACGTATTACAAAAACAAATATTATTAAAATGTTGCTCGATATGGTAGCAGAGGATTAATGGGAGGAATCGAATGGTTCAGGCGAGCAGTCATTTTATAGCGATCTGTTCAGACTCGATTGGCGAGACGGCAGAAGCTGTCGTACAGGCGACCATGCGCCAGTTTGAGTTACCGGACACAGAGATCAAAAGATTTATGAACGTGAGGGATGAAGACGAACTGAGCCGGGTGATGGAGGAAGTTGCCGAGCGTAGAGGCTTTGTAGCTTATACGCTGGTACAGCCGGAATTGAGAGAGGCGATGAAAGAAGAGGCTGTCCGGCTGAATGTGCGGGCTGTCGACATTATGGGACCAATGATGCAGGCGTTTGCCGATACGTTCCATAACGATCCCAAAGAGAAGCCTGGTCTGCTGCACCGACTGGACGACAACTATTTTCGGCGTGTAGAGGCCTTGGATTTTGCGGTTCAATACGATGATGGCAAAGATGTGAGCGCCATTCTCAAAGCGGATATTGTATTGCTTGGAGTATCCCGTATTTCCAAAACTCCTTTATCCATGTTTCTCGCGCATAAAGGTTATAAAACGG
>NZ_CP151963.1:2427500-2642500 GCF_038593105.1 Paenibacillus sp. FSL H7-0442
TAGACCCGAAACCGGGTGATCTACCCCTGTCCAGGGTGAAGGTGCGGTAACACGCACTGGAGGCCCGAACCCACGCATGTTGAAAAATGCGGGGATGAGGTGGGGGTAGCGGAGAAATTCCAATCGAACCCGGAGATAGCTGGTTCTCCCCGAAATAGCTTTAGGGCTAGCCTCGGAAAGAAGAATCGTGGAGGTAGAGCACTGATTGGGTGCGGGGCCCGCAAGGGTTACCAAGCTCAGTCAAACTCCGAATGCCATAGATTTAGTTCCGGGAGTCAGACAGTGAGTGCTAAGATCCATTGTCGAAAGGGAAACAGCCCAGACCATCAGCTAAGGTCCCCAAGTGTGTGTTAAGTGGGAAAGGATGTGGAGTTGCACAGACAACCAGGATGTTGGCTTAGAAGCAGCCACCATTGAAAGAGTGCGTAATAGCTCACTGGTCGAGTGACTCTGCGCCGAAAATGTAACGGGGCTAAACACACCACCGAAGCTATGGCTTGATGCTTGCATCAGGGGTAGGGGAGCGTTGAATGCGGGTTGAAGGTGTACCGTAAGGAGCGCTGGACTGCATTCAAGTGAGAATGCCGGTATGAGTAACGAAAAGATCTGTGAGAATCAGATCCGCCGAAAGCCTAAGGGTTCCTGAGGAAGGTTCGTCCGCTCAGGGTAAGTCGGGACCTAAGGCGAGGCCGATAGGCGTAGTCGAAGGACAACAGGTCGAAATTCCTGTACCACCGTAATCCGTTATGAGCGATGGGGTGACGCAGTAGGGTAGTGACGCGGACGGATGGATGTCCGTCTAAGCAGTGAGGCTGGTGTGTAGGCAAATCCGCACATCGTAAGGCTGGGCTGTGATGGGGAGCGAAAATTATAGTAGCGAAGGTCATGATCTCAGACTGCCAAGAAAAGCCTCTAGCCAGGAGAAGGTGCCCGTACCGCAAACCGACACAGGTAGGCGAGAAGAGAATTCTAAGGCGCGCGGAAGAACTCTCGTTAAGGAACTCGGCAAAATGACCCCGTAACTTCGGGAGAAGGGGTGCCTCGGTAGGGTGAATAGCCCGAGGGGGCCGCAGTGAAAAGGCCCAAGCGACTGTTTAGCAAAAACACAGGTCTGTGCGAAGCCGCAAGGCGAAGTATACGGGCTGACGCCTGCCCGGTGCTGGAAGGTTAAGGGGAGTGGTAAGCTCGCAAGAGCGAAGCTATGAACCGAAGCCCCAGTAAACGGCGGCCGTAACTATAACGGTCCTAAGGTAGCGAAATTCCTTGTCAGGTAAATTCTGACCCGCACGAATGGCGTAACGACTTGGGCGCTGTCTCAACGAGAGATCCGGTGAAATTTTAATACCTGTGAAGATGCAGGTTACCCGCGACAAGACGGAAAGACCCCATGGAGCTTTACTGCAGCTTGATATTGAATTTGGGTACGATCTGTACAGGATAGGTGGGAGCCGTCGAACTTTGAGCGCCAGCTTGAAGGGAGGCATCCTTGGGATACCACCCTGATCGTATCTAGGTTCTAACTTGGTACCGTAAACCGGTGCGAGGACAGTGTCAGGTGGGCAGTTTGACTGGGGCGGTCGCCTCCTAAAGAGTAACGGAGGCGCCCCAAGGTTCCCTCAGAATGGTTGGAAATCATTCGAAGAGTGCAAAGGCAGAAGGGAGCTTGACTGCGAGACCTACAAGTCGAGCAGGGACGAAAGTCGGGCTTAGTGATCCGGTGGTACCGCATGGAAGGGCCATCGCTCAACGGATAAAAGCTACCCTGGGGATAACAGGCTTATCTCCCCCAAGAGTCCACATCGACGGGGAGGTTTGGCACCTCGATGTCGGCTCATCGCATCCTGGGGCTGAAGTAGGTCCCAAGGGTTGGGCTGTTCGCCCATTAAAGCGGTACGCGAGCTGGGTTCAGAACGTCGTGAGACAGTTCGGTCCCTATCTGTCGTGGGCGTAGGAAATTTGAGAGGAGCTGTCCTTAGTACGAGAGGACCGGGATGGACGTACCGCTGGTGTACCAGTTGTTCCGCCAGGAGCACCGCTGGGTAGCTATGTACGGAAGGGATAAGCGCTGAAAGCATCTAAGCGTGAAGCCCCCCTCAAGATGAGATTTCCCAGTATGTAAGACCCCTTGAAGACGACGAGGTAGATAGGTTGGGGGTGGAAGTGCAGTAATGCATGGAGCTGACCAATACTAATCGGTCGAGGGCTTATCCTAAGATAAGACGCAAATGAGTTTCGGATCCAGTTTTCAGGGTGTAACCTTGAAGGTATGTATAAGTGACATACGACAAGCGCATGGCTATTCATTCACACGATATGTGGTGAACCGAATAACCTTACGGAAGAATTTGCATAGCAAATTCATGTTTGGTGGCGATAGCGGAGGGGTTCCACACGTACCCATCCCGAACACGACCGTTAAGCCCTCCAGCGCCGATGGTACTTGGACCGCAGGGTCCTGGGAGAGTAGGACGTCGCCAAGCACGATAAAAAGAGCACAGCCTTAATGGGCTGTGCTCTTTTTGTATACCATAAGGCTTTCGCATTTTGGAAATTATATATACATGAACCCATACATATACTCCATTCCACTAAATTAATAAGATTAGGGGATAACTACAATAAAGCCTACAACACTCTGCATATCGACCGATAGTGAAGTCAAACATAATGAAATTTATAAAGCAGCAAGTCTCCAACAACAGGGAGCCTTGCTGTTTGCCGTTACTGTTTTTTGAGAGGGTGAAAGATTAAAAGTAAGGCTATAAATTTCTAGAGAACAGGTACTTTTGAAACGAGATAAAAACGTTTTTATTAGAGTTTGAAAAGAAAATTCATAGATTTGGGAGAGAAAAACTCAATCCGAACTGGATTTTTTAGACGAAGAGTCAGAAAAAAATATGCAAAAAATGCTCCTTTAGGACTATGGAATAACAATATTTATTACAAAAATAAAGAGTTATTAATTTTGGCTTATGTGAGCTTGATACAAATCCAATCCAATATTTAGGTGATTGAAGAGAGCTGCGGAAAAAGTCGGAATTTGTCGGATGATATCAGGTTGAATTTGTTACATTTATGTTAATGGCAAGTAAAGATAAAATTGTTGTAGGATAAGGGGTTGGGACCTCAATGTAAATCAAAATGAATTTAGTTTTACAAAATTCGTGAAAACCTGAAATCTTGTTTTAAACTAAATTAACAGATCATGATTGACAGATAACTCATACAAAAAGTGAAATTGTTGCTTTTGAAGTTTGGAAACAAATAACATAATATGGATTTTATTTTATTTTTATAAGCTTCGTCAATTTAGCCCTTTTGTCCCATGCCAAGCGGTTTTAAAGTTTGTATATTTAAAAACAGTTAGAAAGTGTTGGAAGAAAAAAAGAGATATAAGGATTTACTGTAAAATTATGAACTGCATAGAGGATGGAGGAATTCTTATGACAACTCGATCACAATCTTGGTTCGCGAAAACAGAGGTCCAACCGACTACGAAGCTCCAACTATTTTGCTTTCCCTACGCCGGTGGTGGTGCTTATATATTTAACTCTTGGAAGTCCAGGTTTGCGCCTGACATTACCGTGTTGCCTATACAACTTCCAGGACGTGAAAGCCGCTCAACAGAAGCTCCAATGGATACTCTTCAAGACATCGTTCAATCGTTGGTTCCAGCTATGGCTCCATACATACATAAGCCGTTCGCTTTTTTTGGACACAGTATGGGGGCACTAATTGCATTTGAAACAGCACGGCAATTGTACAGCAAAACTGGAAAGCTACCTGAGCATATCATCATATCCGGTAAATCCGCACCACATATTCCATATTCCAAAAAACGACTCCATGATTTAGCAGACGATTCTTTCACCGAAGAGCTTCGTTTGATGCAGGGAACACCTGAAGAGGTGCTGCAAAATGCAGAATTGATGCAAATTATTATGCCTCGTCTGCGTGCAGATTTTAAGGTATGTGAAACTTATGTTTATCAGCCGGGAAATCCATTGATATGTCCGATGACTGTTTTAGGCGGAATGAAGGATTTTGAGGTTAGCACAGATTCACTCCATGCCTGGCAACAGCATACGACATCACCTATGGATGTTCGAATGTTCGAAGGTAATCACTTTTTCATCCATGAACAAGAACAAGAGGTTATGAGCGCAGTCGAGAACATTCTTTCTACATCCTCGCCGATGGCCCACGCGGCGGGAGCTCATACAGCTTACAACACAAGCACCCTACAACTACGATTCAGACAGAGTTAAATGTCCCACACATCACGATACACTTCGTTATTACCATCTCAGCAACAATCAACAACCAACCCACACCAAGATGCAAATTCCAGCATAGTTCAAAATCGCATTTTATTCTGTACGGATACTCATGCATCCAAACCCAGAGTTTATCTCAACGACGTCCACAGCCAATATAAAAAGTTCGCACTGAAAAAGTGTGGGCAGCGAAAAGAGGCATGCCCTTGTTTCGATTAAATTCTGCTTTTCGGAGACTCGCACGTTATGTAAGGCCGTATAATCTATGGGTTTTCATAACGGTGATCACCTCCTTGTGTTTGGCAGCTATTGACATTATTTTGGGTAAGGCCATTGAGCAAATGGCACAGGGGACATTCTCCTCTACCCAGAACATGATCTATCTGGTTGTTGGTATGACGCTAATTGGAATGCCCTGTAAGTTTGTGATGAGGTACGCTTCAGCGCGATTTAGTGTTAGTGCTCTGCGCGACTTGAGAGGCGATCTCGTACATAAGTTTTGCGATTTACCGGTTTCCAGCGTGGAAAGGAAATTTACCGGAGATTTGGTATCCCGTCTAACCAATAATACGGCAGTATTACAGAACTTTTTTATCCAGCAGTTTGCCAATCTGTTCTATTTACCGCTTGTGTTTACGGCATCACTCATATTGCTTTTACTGACAAGCTGGAAACTGATATTGGCAAGTCTTGCGCTCATGCCAATAGGAATGATCATAACATCACTAATGAGCAAGCCAATTGAAAAATACTCAGCGGATCTTCAGGAGAAAATTGCTCATTTGAACGCTGTGGGGCAAGATGCAATCGGAGGAATCCCTATCGTCAAGGCATTCAATATGCAAGCTGTGCTGTTGAAGAAGTATATGGTGATTATGGAGGGGGTCGTCAAGCGCGGCTTACGGCTAGAAAAGCGCTATGCAGCCATTACTCCGGTAGGTGTGATGATGCTAGCAACACCGATTATTTTGGTCATTGTATACGGAGGATACCTGATACAACATGGAGAGTTGAATGCTGGAGGCATTGTACTTTTTTTATACCTGATTTCGTTCATATTGCAGCCGATTGCCATGCTGCCGACGATCATTTCGCAAATGAAGGAAGCGGGTGGAGCCGCAAAGCATTTGTTTGAGGTGCTGGATTGGCAGAATGAACGTCAGGACGGCGAAATGACCTTGGTAGATCAGAAGCGAGAGAATAGGGCGCCTCATTTGAAAGACGATGCAGATGGGGAAGCCAACCGAATGAGTGAAGGCGGAGCAGAAAGTGATGATGACGTTGATAGTGTTGCTGTAGTCAGCTTTGAGCATTTGACCTTTGGCTACGATGAAGGGAACACAGTGCTGAAGGATATCAGCTTCCAGGCAGGGCAAGGGGATATGGTCGCGATTGTCGGTGCCAGCGGTGGGGGTAAAAGCACGATTTTCAAGCTGCTTTGCGGATTTAATGAACCTGGAGAGCATGCTGGAACCATTCAACTATTTGGAAAGAGTTTGACAGATTGGAATTTAACAAGCCTGCGCAGTCATATTTCGATGGTATCTCAGGAGCCGTCGCTTTTTCCGGCCACCATTGCAGAAAATATCGGATATGGACGTTTGGAGGCGACTCGAGAAGAAATTGTCGAGGCGGCGAAAGCGGCACATGCGCATGATTTTATTGTTCAACTTCCCGAGGGCTATGAAACCCTGTTGAGCGAGCGGGGAGGCGGATTGTCTGGCGGTCAAAAACAGCGTATTTCCATAGCAAGAGCATTATTGAAAAATGCTCCGCTACTTCTATTGGACGAGCCGACTTCAGCACTCGATAGTCAGTCGGAGGCTCAGGTGCAGAATGCGATGAATGCGGTAATGCAAAACCGGACGGTACTGGTCATTGCTCATCGACTGTCAACCGTACGTCAGGCGAACCGCATTATTGTACTCGATCAGGGGAGCATTGTGGAATCGGGTTCTCATGAGGAATTACTGGGTCGTGATGGTGTGTACCGAAAGCTGTATTTGAAAAATTTTGAAGAAGAACAGCATACGGCGGAAAACGGTAATTCGTTGCCTGAGGAAAGGGGTGAGCGTCGTGACCTTCAAGCAGGGGTTTTATGAATTTAAGCAGTTGATGTCCCTGATGAAGCCGCACCAAAAATGGTATTTTACCGGGCTGGTTGGCAATAGTCTGACCAATGCCAGCATCACGATTTTACTTTCTTTTGTGGTGCATTATTTGCTGAATTTCGCGGTTAATGGCAATGTACAGGAGCTATACCGAGCGGTCTATTTGGTCAGTGGTACATTTTTGGCATTAAGTCTTATCTCCCCCCTGTGCAGCTATATGTATAAACGGTGTGTAAAGCTGGCGATTGCTGATGTACGAATGAAACTATTTGGCCACATTGTCAAGCTATCGTACGAAAAAGCCGAAAAACACCATTCGGGTGATCTTGTATCCCGTATGACGAACGATGTACAGGCGCTAGAGCAGGCTTACACCGTTCATATTCGCTCGATTATACTGGAAATTTCGCTTTTCTTGGGCTCGTTGGTCATTTTGATGGCTTTGGATTGGCGATTTGGGATTATGGCGGTTGTACTTGGGCTGGCTTCAGCCTGGATAAATGCTCATTTCGCGAAGAAAATGCGAAAGACGAGTGAAGAGTTACAGGGACGGATGAGCAGGTTCACGGAACGATTGAGTGATTTGCTTTCCGGTTTGCAGACGGTGAAGTTGTTTGGGTTGAGGACAAAGGTAGGTGGACTATGTAACGATGCAAGCGAGGACATCAATCGCATCAGCATCCGGCAGGGACGTCATATGGGCTTGCAGGATATGTGCAATTTTGTCATAGAGTTCATTACGCTGGGCGGTGTGCTTGTCGCCGGATTGATTCTGGTATCGCAGAAGCAAATGGAACTGGGAGTATTGGGACAGATTGTACAACTGCAAACCGGTATTTCAACGGTATTTTTGGAGCTAGGGGCGGCTGTAACACTGTTACAAAACTCCTTGGCAGGCTTGGCGCGTATCCGCGAAATTCTGGATGAGTCGAAGGAAGAGGAACAGTTCCCCGCGGCTAAAAAGAAGGGACCGCTGACTAGGCTTAGCGATCCCGAGACGGCAGCTTTATCAGCCCGTGAATCTGGGGAATTCTATGGCGATGTTGAAACCTTAGGTTCAGACCACGCCATTGAACAGACTCCGGCTGCGCTGGAGCTGCACGACATCACCTTTGGCTATCAGCCTGACCATCCAACGCTGCAAAGGTTAAACTTGGTCGTGCCGGAAGGGCAGGTCACTGCACTTGTCGGTCCGAGTGGTGGTGGCAAAAGCACAGTCATGAAGTTGTTGCTGGGATTTTACCCACCGGATGAAGGTGTGCTGCGGGTTCGTGGTCGTTTGGCAGAAGAATTTCCGTTGGATGAGGTCAGGGATTTGATGGCCTATGTACCACAGGAGGCTACGCTGTTCCACGGTACAGTAGCGGATAATATCCGTTTTGGCTCACCGACTGCCACGGATGAGGAAGTGGAGGCTGCAGCCAAAACAGCCTATGCCAGCGGCTTCATAGCCGAGTTGCCAGAGGGGTACGACACGATTGTCGGTGAACGCGGAGCCAATTTGTCCGGCGGTCAAAGACAGCGGATTGCAATTGCCCGTGCTTTGCTCAAAAATGCACCGATTTTGCTATTGGATGAAGCGACCTCGGCTTTGGATGCAGAATCGGAATATGAAGTCCAGCAGGGCTTAAATGAGTTGATGAAGGATCGTACGACATTAGTTATTGCCCATCGATTGTCTACGATTGAACGGGCGGATACGATCTGTGTCCTTGCCGATGGCGAACTGAAAGAGCAAGGTACCCATGATCAGCTCCTTGCCGAGGGCGGCCATTATGCAGAGCTGTATGAGCTTCAATTTCGAAAGCATCCCGAGGAACAAACCGCATGAATATGCGAATTTCCTTTTTACCAAATATCTATTTTGTGAGGAGAGAGACGGATGACACAGCAAGATGTTCAATTGTTTTCCTTAAGCCAGCCACAGCAACGTATTTGGTATACGGAGCTTTTGTATCCTCATCGGAACACTTCAACAATTATTGCTACTGTAAAGATCAGGGGAACTGTTCGCATAGATGCCTTGCAGCAAGCAATGAATCGGGTAATTGCCCAAAATGATTCTTTTCGTATCAAAATTACTGCTCAGGATGGGATTCCATATCAATATGTAGAGCCATTTACGGCAGAAAGTATAGAAACGATCCAAGTTACCCCGGAAGAAGCGAATGTATGGTTAAAGCATCATAATCCACAGCCGTTCTCATTGTTGGATTCGCAGCTGTACCGATTTGTTATCTTGCAGCTCGGAACAGAAGAAACCTGGTTTAATTTTAAAATGCATCATATTATTTCAGACGGCGTGTCCATGAATCAGGCCATTAATGAAATCACAGGACATTATATGGATATTGTGCATGGTACAGGCCAAGATGCGCCGACCAAAGGCAATCCCTATCTGGATTTTATCCAGGTAGAGCAAAGTTATGAGCAATCAGACCGTTATCAAAAGGACAAAACGTACTGGACGAAAAAGTTTGCCGATTTGCCTGAGACTACAGGTTTGAAATCATATAACCCGCTGACACTGAGTACAGCTGCACGCCGGGAGAGCTTTATACTGGAACATGAGTTGTATCGTGGTGTTACGGCTTTTTGCGAAGAGCATAAAATTAGTATTTTCACGTTCTTCCTGGCGGCTCTGTATATTTATTTGCATAAAGTGACGGGGGAGCAGGACTTAACCGTGGGGACACTCTATGCCAACCGTACGTCTAAGAAGGAAAAGGATACCATCGGTATGTTCGTCAGCACCGTGGCTACGCGTCTGTTGGTCGAACCAGAATCCGAACTGCTGACCTTTCTGCAAGGTGTAGGGAAGGAGCAGGCGTCCATTTTGCGGCATCAGCGTTACCCGTACAACAAAATTATTCAGGATTTGCGTGAACAGCAAAGCAGCCTGGACATTCAGCGTCTGTTTGGTGCTTCCATTCAGTACCGCACCTTGAGTTTCTCCCGGTTTGATGAAGCGATTCAGCAGGTGGATAACGATTTCTGCGGAGATACGGTGAACGACTTCGATATTCACATGGTTGAAATGCTGGATGATGATAGACTCGTGCTGTATCTGGATTATCGTACCGAGCTGTTTAGTGAACAGGAAATTGCTCGAATTATTCGGCAATTTTTGAGTGTGGCGGAGCATATGGTGCAGGGCCCACACAAGCGGATACAGGAATTGTCGCTGATCAGTGAGGAAGAACGGGCGCAAATCGTCGACGTATTCAATGCTACAGCGGTGGAATATCCACACGAAGCAGGCATTCATGAGTTGTTTGAGGAACAGGCTGAACATACACCGAATCAGACAGCAGTTGTGTTTGGAAATGCCCGTTTAACTTATGGCGAACTGAATGTAAAAGCAAATCAACTGGCTCACACGTTGCGCGGACACGGTGTTACCGCCGAGCAAACTGTAGGTATCGTTGCTGAGCGTTCCACGGATATGATCGTCGGCATGTTGGCGATTCTCAAAGCGGGCGGTGCATATGTACCCATTGACCCTGATTATCCCGCTGAACGTGTACGTTACCTGTTGGAAGATTCGGGAGCGAAGTTGTTGCTGGTGCAGCGTGCAGAACAGCAACCGGAGGAATACACCGGAATCGTGCTGGATCTAAGCGATACTAAGGTGTACGCGGCAGAGGATGACCAAGGCTTGAATACCGTACATGGGGAGCAAAACGAGGCTTATCATGTGGATTATGCCGATTATACAAATCCGAAAAATGAGATTTTAAAGGAATCGTCCTCGTCTGTCGTAGACAGCACTGCTGGGACACAAGAACGTAAATTTGGAAACCGACTAGCTTATTTGATGTACACTTCGGGCACGACGGGACAGCCCAAAGGAGTTATGGTAGAACATCGCAATGTCGTGCGTTTGGTAAAGCATACAAACTATGCGCAACTGGGTGCTGACACGCGCATTTTGCAAACTGGCGCCGTTGTCTTTGACGCGTCCACCTTCGAAATTTGGGGTGCGCTATTGAATGGTGGACAGCTCGTGCTGGTGAGTCAGGATGTTATTTTGGACGCTCCCAAGCTCAAGGAAGCCGTGCGCAACCATGGTATCACGACAATGTGGCTGACTGCGCCGCTCTTTAACCAGCTATCTCAGCAGGACTTGGAGCTGTTCGAGGGGGTAGAAGAACTGCTGGTCGGTGGTGATGTGCTGTCCGTACCGCATATTAACCGGGTACTGGAGGCTCATCCGTCCCTGCGGATTATTAACGGTTATGGTCCGACGGAAAATACAACTTTTTCTACAACTCATACGATTGCCAGCGTGCAATTGGAATCGGTGCCGATTGGGCGTCCGATCCACAACTCCACAGCGTATGTCGTAGACCGTTCCATGCAGCTTCAGCCTGTTGGAGCATGGGGTGAGCTGATCGTCGGCGGTGATGGGGTGGCACGTGGCTACCGGAACCGTCCTGATTTAACGGCTGAAAAGTTCGTAGATAGTCCGTTCCGTAGCGGAGAGCGCTGCTACCGTACAGGCGATTTGGTTCGCTGGAATGAGGATGGAACGCTGGAATACAAAGGACGGATCGACGCACAGGTGAAAATCCGGGGCTACCGGATTGAGCTGGGCGAGGTGGAAGCGCAGCTCTTGAAGCTAGATGCGGTACAAGAAGCTGTCGTCATTGCACGTGAGGATGAGCAGGGACAGAAACAACTCTGCGCATATGTAGTCACCCTTGTGGATATCGCGGCTAGTGAGTTGCGAAGCACCTTGAGCCAAGAATTGCCGGGTTATATGGTGCCGTCGTATTTTGTGCAGATGGATCAATTGCCGTTAACACCAAATGGCAAAGTGGATCGTCGGGCGTTGCCGCAACCGGAGGGAAGCGTGGATTCCGGCGAGGATTATGTAGCAGCCCGTAATGAGGTAGAGCGGACATTGGTATCGGTATGGCAATCTGTACTGGGAATCGAACAGATTGGTGTTCTGGATAACTTTTTCCATTTGGGCGGCGACTCGATCAAGGCCATCCAAGTGTCTTCAAGACTGCTGCAAAATGGTTACAAGCTGGAAATGAGGGAGTTGTTCCAGTATCCGACGATTGCTGAGCTGAATGGACGGGTGCAGCGGGTGACCCGCGTTTCCGATCAAGGAGAAGTTAGTGGAACCGTGGCATTGACACCGATTCAACACTGGTTCATTGAACAGCAGCCATCCAATCCTGAGCACTATAACCAGGCTCTGATGCTGTATCGTGAGGATCGACTGGACGAAACGGCGCTTCGTCAGGCACTGCAAAGCATTGTCGAGCATCATGACGCTTTGCGCATCGTATTCCGCCAGAATGCAGACGGTGGGTATGAAGCATGGAACCGAGGCGTGCAAGAAGGAGAGCTGTATAGCCTCGAAGTGGTGGATTACACAAGGGAGTCTGACTTTGCTCATTTGCTGGAGAACAACGCCAACGAAATCCAAAGCAGCATCCTTCTAGATGAAGGACCGCTGGTAAAGCTGGGTCTGTTCCGTTGCAACGATGGAGACCATTTGTTGGTAGCAATCCATCATTTGGTGGTTGACGGTGTGTCTTGGCGTATTTTGTTGGAGGATTTGGCAACCGGCTATGAACAGGCTTTACGGGGCGAGTCTGTCCGTTTGCCGAATAAAACGGATTCCTTCCGCCTTTGGGCTAATCAGCTGTCAGCTTATGCGAACAGCACAGCATTGGAGAAGGAGCGTGCGTATTGGGAGCAAATTGAGGAAGCAGGGAAAAGCCAGGCATCCTTGCCTAAGGATTACAATCGTAAATCTCAGGCCAAGCCACAGCTTCGCGATGATCGGACGCTGACCGTAGCGTGGACGGTAGAAGAAACAGAACAATTCTTGAAACAAGCTCATCGGGCCTACAATACGGAAGCAAATGATCTGCTGCTGACAGCTCTGGGCACTGCAATTCAGGAGTGGGCGGGCATCCGTCAGGTGCTTGTAAATCTGGAGGGTCATGGACGGGAAGCCATTTTGCCGGATATGGATATTACGCGCACGGTCGGTTGGTTTACCAGTCAATTCCCGGTTGTACTCAATATGGGCGAGGATCGGAATGTAGGACGGCGTGTCAAGAACGTCAAAGAAGGGCTGCGCCGTTTGCCGCATAAAGGGATTGGATATGGGATTTTGAGATATCTTGCTAGCGGTGAAGGAGAAGCAGCTTTTGTTGCCGAGCCAGAAATCAGCTTTAACTATCTCGGACAATTCGATCAGGATTTAAAGAATAATGCCTTCCGCATGTCTCCTTATTCCATCGGAGCTTCCATGAGTGACACGTTGACCAAGCGGTATGCTCTGGATATCAACGGCATGATCACGGACGGTGCACTGGAGCTGACAATCAGCTACAGCAACAAAATGTTTATGAAAAAATCAATCAAAAAGCTGGCTGATCTGCTTCAAGAGAGCTTGCGTGAGGTATTGGCTCACTGTGTGGGCAAAGAGTTGCCGGAGCTGACGCCAAGCGACTTGTCCTTCCAAGGACTGACGGCTGGAGAGCTGGATCATATTGTAGAGCAGACGGCTGCTGCGGGAGAACTGGAAAACATTTATTCGCTCACACCCATGCAAAAAGGCATCCTGTTCCACGGCCTAATGGAGCCGAAATCCGGGGCGTACTTTGAGCAGGCGACATTTGATCTGCAAGGCAGCTTTCAAGTGGAGGCTTTTGCCGAAAGCTTAAATCAACTAGTAGATCGCCATCAAATATTCAGAACGAATTTTTATAGCGGATGGAATGAGCAGCCTTTACAGGTGGTGTACCGTCACAAGCACGCCGGGTTCCGTTTTGAAGATGTACGTTCGATGGAACAAGGTGAGCAGGACGCATACATTGCTGATTTTGCTGAGCGCGACAAAGCCGAAAGCTTTCATTTCAGCTCAGGCGAGCTGATGCGGGTGTCTGTTTTGCGTACAGGCGAGGAGTCGTACCATTTTGTGTGGAGCTTCCATCATATTTTGATGGACGGTTGGTGCTTGTTCCTGGTTGTCGGGGAAGCCTTCAACACGTATTTTGCCATCCTCGAAGACCGCAAACCGGAGTTAGCCTCAGTAACGCCTTACAGCGAATATATTGAATGGCTGGATCGGCAGGACAACGTGGAGGCTGAACGGTTCTGGCGTGATTATTTTGCTGGCTTTGAGCAGCAGACCGTATTACCGCAGGTAAAACAGCTGGACAGTCACGCTAAAGAATATGAAGCGGACAAGCTTTCGTTTACACTGGGCCACGAAGTGACGGAACGGATGAACAAGCTGGTTAAGCAGAAGCAAGTAACGGTCAATACCCTTCTGCAAGCAGCGTGGGGCGTTGTGCTGCAACGGTATAACAACAGTCGGGATGTTGTATTTGGCAGTGTCGTATCCGGCAGATCAGCGGATATTCCGGGCATCGATAAAATGATTGGTTTGTTCATTAATACGGTTCCTGTACGAGTTCACAGTGAGAAAGATATGACGTTTGCTGCGTTAATGAAGCAGATACAGGAGCAGGCACTGGCTTCCCGTGCCTATGAAACCTATCCGTTGTATGAAATTCAGGCCCTAACAGAGCAGAAACAGGACCTGGTGAACCATATTATGGTGTTTGAAAACTACCCGGTGGAACAGCGCATGGAGCAAATGGGCAGTCGTGGCACGAATGGCTTTACGATTGCAAATGCTTCCGTGTCGGAGCAAACGAACTATGATTTCAACATTACGGTTGTGCCGGGCGATGAAATTCATGTCCATTTGGAGTACAACGCGCAAGTATTGGAACGCACGGCTGTAGAGCAAATCCGCGAGCATTTGCTGCATATGATTGAAGAAGCGATTAACCGACCAGATGCGCTGGTAGATGAACTTGAGCTGGTGACTGCTGCGGAAAAAGCAAAAATCATCGATGGTTTTGGATCCGTGGGCGTAGCTGCATGGAGTGATGAAAAGCAATCAGAAGGGTTGTTCCACGTCTATGTGGAAGAACAAGCGCAGCTTGTGCCGGATCATGTGGCAGTGGTATACGAGGAGCGGCAGCTTACGTACCGCGAGCTGAACGAGCGTGCGAACCAGCTTGCCCGCCGATTGCGGAATGAAGGCATTGGGCGTGAATCCATTGTTGGTATTTTGAGCGAGCGATCGGTGGACATGATGGTCGGCGTACTGGCGGTATGGAAGGCCGGCGGTGCATACGTGCCACTGGATGCAGATTATCCATCCGAACGTATCCGCTTTATGCTCGAGGACAGCGGCGCTACGGTGCTGCTTACGCAAACAGGTTTGCAGGAGCGCGCGCAAGCATGGCTGGAGGAGAGCCGACAGGTCTTGGCCGGTGGGCAGTCTGAGGGCGAGTTGGAAATAGCGGCTGGCGCTGAAACGATGGAAAGAGGCAGCCTGAGTGAAGGCGTAAGTTTTAAATTAGATTCGAGTTCTGACAACGAAGAAGCATCCGAACCGGCAACAGGGCTGCGTCTGCGTACTGTATTGGCGCTGGACGATGAGTCGTTGTACACCGGAGATGCCACGGATGTGGAACATATCAACGAGCCGCAGGATCTGGCATATGTGATCTACACGTCCGGTACAACGGGACGTCCGAAGGGTGTCATGATCGAGCATCACAGTTTGGTAAACACAGCTGCGGCATACCGCCGGGATTACCGTCTGAACCAGTTCCCAGTACGCCTGTTACAACTGGCAAGTTTCTCCTTCGACGTGTTCGTCGGCGATATCGCACGGGCGCTCTATAACGGTGGCACGATGGTCATCTGCCCGAAAGACGACCGGATTGATCCAAGCCGTCTGTATGGCTGGATTCACGATTATCAGATTACGGTGTTCGAATCCACACCGGCTTTAATCGTACCGTTTATGCAGCATGTGCATGAACAGGGCCTTGACATGAGCAGTCTGGAATTGCTGATCACCAGCTCGGATAGCTGCAGCGTGACGGATTATCGGGTGCTGCAAGAACGGTTTGGTGCGGATATCCGCATTATGAACAGCTATGGCGTCACGGAAGCGGCGATTGACTCCAGCTTCTACGACGAAGAACTGTCAAAGCTGCCAAGTAGCGGCAGTGTGCCGATTGGTCAGGCATGGCTGAACGCACGCTTCTACATCGTGGACAGCCAGCTGAATCCGGTGCCGATCGGTGTGCTGGGTGAGCTGTGCATTGGCGGTGCTGGCGTGGCACGAGGCTACCTGAACCGTGCAGACCTGACGGCCGAGAAGTTCGTAGCGAATCCGTATGTAGCCGGTGAACGATTGTACCGCACAGGTGACCTGGCGCGGTGGATGCCAGACGGCAATGTGGACTTTATCGGCCGGATGGATTATCAAGTGAAAATTCGGGGCTACCGGATCGAGCTGGGCGAGATTGAAACGGCGATCCAGCGGGTACCGGGTGTGCGTCAAGCGGTAGTCATCGATCGGACGGACGAGCGTGGACACAAGTACTTGTGCGGGTACATCACGGGAGAAGCCGAACTGCGGATCGAAGAGGTACAGGCCGAGCTGGAAGCAGGGCTACCCGCGCACATGGTGCCAGCACGGTTGATGCGTCTGGAGACGATCCCACTGACCAGCAACGGCAAAATCGACCGTAAGGCTTTGCCGGAACCGGAAGGCAGCATCCATGCGGGTACAGCCTATGTGGCCCCTCGTACTATCGTAGAACAGGTATTAACTTCGGTATGGGCCGGGGTACTTGGTGTCGAAACGGTAGGCACGCAGGATAACTTCTTTGAACTGGGCGGCGATTCGATCAAAGCACTGCAAGTATCGTCCCGCTTGCTGCAAGCAGGCTACCGAATGAACATGAAAGACCTGTTCAGCAATCCGACAGTAGCGGCACTCAGTCCTTTGCTTCGTACAGATGGCAAGATGGCCAGTCAGGAAGAGGTCGTAGGCCAGGTGGAACTGACACCCATTCAGCGATGGTTCTTCGAGCAGCAGCCGGCTGACCTGCACCACAGCAATCAGGCGATGATGCTGTACCGAGCTGGGCGCTTTGACGTCGACGCGCTACGCCGTACGATGGACCGTATTGTCCAGCATCATGACGCATTGCGCACGGTATTCCGTGAGACGGAGCAAGGCTATGCCGCTTGGAACCGCAGTGTAGAGGAAGGCGAGCTATACACGCTGGACATTGTAGATTTTAGCGGCGTTGAAGACGAATCTGCCGCTGCAGAAGCTAAGGCGAGTGAAATTCAAGCAGGCATTCATCTGAGCGAGGGTCCACTTGTGAAGCTCGGTTTGTTCCATTGCGCTGAGGGCGACCATTTATTAATGGTCATTCATCATTTGGTTGTGGACGGTGTATCGTGGCGTATTTTACTGGAGGATTTGGCATCCGGTTATGAGCAGGCTGTTGCAGGTAAAACAGGCACAGCTATTCGACTGCCGCATAAAACAGATTCGTTCCAGGTATGGGCCAAACAACTGTCAGCCTATGCGAATCGGGCGACGATGGAGCGTGAGCTAGCCTACTGGCAGCATATCGAACAAGCAGAAGCCAGTCTTGCGAAGCCTTTGCCGAAGGATTTTGCGAATGATAAAGCCCTGCTCGGAGACAGTGAGGTTGTGACGGTCCGCTGGACGAAGCAGGAAACCGAGCAGTTGCTCAAACAAGCTCATCGCGCATACAACACGGAAATGAATGACCTGCTGCTGGCTGCGCTCGGAAAAGCCGTATATGACTGGTCTGGTTCTGAACGGGTGCTGGTCAACCTGGAGGGCCATGGACGGGAAGCTATTGTACCGGATGTGGATATTACGCGGACAGTCGGTTGGTTTACGAGCCAGTTCCCGGTTGTACTGGATGGAAGTCTGGGACAAGGGAGGAATACGGCTCGTCTGGTCAAACGGGTCAAGGAAGGGCTGCGTCATATTCCGCAGAAAGGCATCGGCTATGGTATTTTACGATACCTGTCGGATACGAATGTTCTGGAGAAAGCAGGCGTGCAGTTAAAGGCTCAGCCTGAGATCAGTTTTAACTATTTGGGCCAATTCGATCAGGATTATAAAGGCAATGATCTGGAGCCTTCCTCCTATTCCATCGGTGTGCCTGTCAGCACGAATGCGGCTATGGATTTTGCACTGGATATCAATGGAGTCATCGAGGATGGAGAACTGATTTTCACGATTCGCTACGGTACAACGCAATTCCGTCATGAGACGATTGCACGACTTGGAGAGCTGCTGGCATCCGGCTTGCGTGAGGTGATTCATCATTGTGTCGCCCAAGAAAGAACGGTGTTGACCCCAAGTGATGTCCTGTTAAACCATGTAACGCTGGATGAGCTGGAGCAATTGGTGAAGGATACGCAAGATATGGGTGAGCTGGAAAATGTGTATGCTTTGACACCGATGCAAAAGGGCATGCTCTTCTTCAGTCTGATGGATGAAAATTCGGCAGCTTATTTTGAACAGGCCACCTTTGAATTGAACGGGCGTTTTGATGTGGTTGCTTTCGGTAAAAGCTTTGACCTGCTCGTACAGCGTCATGAGGCATTACGGACGAACTTTATCAGTTCATGGAAGGATGAGCCTGTACAGGTCGTCTTCCGCAACCGTAGCGGAGAATTATATTATGAAGACTTGCGCGGACTAGAAAAAGAGGAACGAGAAGCTCGTGTTGAAGCTTTTGCCATCGAGGACAAAGCGAAAGGATTCAATCTCGCAGAGGATGCACTCATTCGTGTCTCCATTTTGCAAACTGGGGATGAAACGTATCACTTTGTTTGGAGCTTCCATCACATTTTGATGGATGGCTGGTGCTTGTCCTTTATGACACAGGAGGTATTTGGCAGCTATCTGACACTGCGCGCCGGTCATGAGCCAGCGCTGGAGCCTGTCACGCCGTTCAGTCGATTTATCGAATGGCTGGAACGTCAGGATCGTGAGGCAGCTTTGCAATATTGGCGTGGGTATCTGGCGGACTATGAGCAGCAAATTACACTTCCTCAGCAAAAAACACAGCCTAAATCGATGCAAGCCGGGCTATATGTCGCTGAAGATCTGGAATGTGACTTCCAGCCAGAGCTGGTTGCTCAGATCGAACGGGTAGCGAAGCAAAATCAGGTCACGATCAATACGCTGATTCAGACCGTATGGGGCGTTCTGTTGCAAAAATATAACAACAGTACGGATATCGTGTTTGGCAGCGTTGTGTCCGGTCGTCCAGGGGATATTCCAGGTGTGGAGCACATGATCGGGCTATTTATTAATACAATTCCAGTGCGTGTGCAGTCTGAACCAGGTGAAAGTTTTGTCGAGCTGATGAGACGAACACAGCGGCAGGCGCTGGCTTCCAATGGTTATGATGCGTTCCCGCTGTATGAAATTCAAGCACTGACCGAGCAGAAGCAGGATTTGATCAATCATATTATGATATTTGAAAATTATCCGGTGGAGCAGCAGGTAGAGCAGCTGGGCAGTGAAGGACAGGAACCATTTACAATTTCGAATGTGGTGGCTACAGAGCAAACGAACTACGATCTAAACGTCGTCGTGATGCCAGGAGAAGGTATCAAGATTCGTTTTATGTATAACACGCTCAGCTTTGATCAAGCAGGTATTGAGCGCTTGTATGGACATTTTGCACGTTTGCTGGAGCAAATTTCGCTCAACCCGCATGTTCGGGTGGAAGAGCTGGAACTACTCACAGCAGCAGAAAAACAACAGATTACAGCGGCCTTTAATGACACCGCTTGTGCATTTCCGTCCCATCAGACGATTCATCAGCTGTTCGAGGATCAGGTGGAGTGTACGCCGGATCAGGTAGCATTGGTGTTTGGACATCAGCGTCTGACATATCGGGAGCTGAATGAACGTGCCAATTCATTGGCTCGAATGCTTCAAGCCCAGGGAGTAGGACCTGACAAACTGGTCGGTCTGATGGTGCAGCGTTCCGTGGAAATGATCGTAGGTCTGCTGGCTGTGCTAAAAGCAGGCGGTGCTTATGTGCCGATTGATCCCGAATTTCCATCCTCTCGTATTGCATACATGCTGGAAGACAGCGAGGCCGCAGTGCTTCTGACCCGTCGTGAACTGGCAGAAGAACACCATTGCCATGCCAATACCCTGTTTCTTGAGGATGCCGCATTGTATCAGGGAGAAAGTAGCAACCTGGAGACGATTGCCCGCCCAGAGCATTTGGCTTATGTCATCTATACGTCGGGTTCGACTGGAAATCCGAAAGGAGTTATGCTCCAGCATCGCTCGGTCCTCAACTTTATTACTGGGATGCGCGAAGTCATTGATTTTGAAGCGAGCCAAACCATGTTGTCACTGACGACCATTTCATTCGATATTTTCGTATTGGAAACCATTCTCCCCCTGTTGGGTGGAATGACGGTTGTGCTTGGCGACAGCCAGCATCAGGTGAATCCTCAGGCGCTGGGTGAGTTGATTACTCAACATTCGATTGAGATGTTGCAAATGACCCCATCCCGGTTACAAATGCTGTTGAGTCATGAAGCAGGCTCGCGCGTGCTGCAAAGCGTGAAGGCAATTATGGTTGGGGGCGAAGCTCTTCCGTCCAAGCTGCTCGCAGCACTGCAAGAGATAGACGGTCCCCGTATTTATAACATGTACGGACCTACAGAAACGACGGTGTGGTCGGCCGTGCAGGAACTGACCCATGCTCAGCATATTAATATTGGACGTCCTATTGCGAATACCCAAATCTATATCATGAATGCGAGTGGAGAATTGCAGCCCGTCGGTGTGCCGGGCGAGTTATGTATTGCCGGGGAAGGATTGGCCCGTGGGTATTGGAAACGTGAAGAACTGACGGCCGAGAAATTTGTGATTAATCCGTTTGCTGGGGGTAAGGCAGGCCATGAGCGGATGTACCATACAGGCGATTTGGCGAGATGGACGCCGGACGGCAACATTGAATATTTGGGGCGGATGGACCATCAGGTGAAAATTCGGGGCTACCGAATCGAACTGGGCGAGATCGAATCGCAGCTGTTGCAGGTGGAGTCGGTACAAGAAGCGGTCATCATGGCACGCACGGACGAAACGGGTCAAACACAGCTCGTGGCGTACTATGTGGCGAGTCAAGAACTGGGAGCCGGTGAGCTGAGACATGAGCTGGGACAAGAACTGCCAAGCTATATGATGCCGTCGTATTTCATCTGGTTGGAGCAGATGCCGCTGACACCGAACGGTAAAATCGACCGCAAGTCCCTGCCAGCACCGGAAGGCAATCTGCACAGCGGTGCGGATTATGTAGCGCCACGCACTGCACCGGAACGAGCGCTTGTAGCGGTCTGGCAGTCCGTCCTGGGTGTGCCAACCGTCGGTATGTTGGACAATTTCTTTGATCTGGGTGGCGATTCGATCAAGGCGATTCAAATCGTATCGCGTGCATTCCAGGCCGGCTACAAGCTGGACATGAAGGATTTGTTCCGCTATCCCATCGTCGCAACCCTGGCATCGCATATGCATGAGGTCAGTCGTATGGCAGATCAGGGAGAAGTAAGCGGAGAAACGGCGTTGCTTCCGATCCAGCACGAGTTCTTTGCGCAGGAGCAAGTGGATGCGTATCATTTTAATCAGGCGGTTATGCTGCACCGGGAGCAGGGGTTTGACGAGTCGGCTCTGCGTCAGGCGCTTGGCAAGCTGACAAAGCATCATGATGCTTTGCGGATGGTGTTCAGCAAGACAGAACAAGGCTATAAAGCATGGAGTCGCGGAATACAGGAAGGTGAGCTGTATCATCTGGATGTGGTGGACTTTACGAACTTGACGGATAAAGCCACGCTCAGCGCAGCCATTGAGGCGAAAGCCAGTGAAATTCAAAGGAGTATCCAACTGCATGAAGGGCCGCTGTTTAAAGCAGGTTTGTTCCACTGTGTAGATGGCGATCATCTCCTGATGGCGATTCACCATTTGGTCGTGGACGGGGTATCCTGGCGTATTTTGTTTGAGGATTTGGCTACTGCCTATGAACAGGCCGTTCATCAGAAAGTGCTTCAGCTGCCGGACAAAACGGATTCATTCCGTTCCTGGTCACAAAAACTTTCCGAGTATGCGAATAGCGCAGCCATGGACAGTGAACACGCCTACTGGGAACAATGGAACGCAGCTGCTTTGGCTGACCAAGTACGTTTGCCTGAGGATCAAGCGCAGGCCGAAACATTTACCTTAGCTGACACGGATACAGTGGCCTTCCAGCTTACGGAAGAAGAGACAGAAAGATTATTGAAGCAAGCACACCGTGCGTATAACACGGAAATGAACGATCTGTTGCTGACGGCTTTGGGCATGATGCTGTATACGTGGACGGGTCATGAACGCAGTCTGATTCATTTAGAGGGACACGGACGTGAGAACATTTTGCCGGATACGGACATTTCTCGTACGGTAGGCTGGTTTACGAGACCATATCCGGTATGGCTAGACATCGGTCGTGATCACGCTTTGTCGGGATGCATCAAACAGGTAAAAGAAAGTCTGCGTCATATTCCGAATCAAGGAATGGGCTACGGAATCTGGAGATATTTGAGTGAATCCGGCCAAGCCATGGCTCAGCAAGCAGATGCACTGCATCTTGGTCAACATCAAGCTTTTGCCGAGCCACAAGTGAGCTTTAACTATCTCGGACAGCTGGATCAGGACTTGCAAAACAGCGATATTCGTATGTCTCCTTACTCGATGGGATCGGTCGTTAGTGACCGGACGAAGATGAAATTTGCGCTCAATGTGAGCGGAATCGTAACGAACGGCATCCTGGAACTGGACATTCGGTATAACGGCAAAGCCTTCCGTAAAGATACGGTCCAAATGTTAGCCAACCTGTTGAAATCCAATCTGCTTGAAGTTATCGAGCATTGTGTTACACGAGATCGGATCGAATTAACTCCAAGTGATGTACTGTTCAAAGGTCTGACCCTGGAGCAATTAGATACGATTAAGGAGCAGACCAAGACGGTTGGGGAATTGGAAAATGTGTACCCGCTAACGCCCATGCAAAAGGGCATGCTGTTCCACAGTCTAATGAATGCTGAAACAGGCGTGTATTTTGAACAGGCGACCTTTGATCTGGAGGGCCATTTTGCACCGTCCACATTCGAGGAAAGTCTGAAGCTGCTGGTTAGTCGACATGCTATATTACGGACGAATTTCTACAGCGGCTGGCATGGTCAACCCTTGCAAATCGTCTATCGCCATAAAAGTCCGAGCTTCTTTTATGAGGACGTTAGAGGGCGTGAACAGGCTGTAGCTGAATTTGTGGCCCAGGACAAAGCTCGAGGCTTTGATTTAAGCAAGGATGCGCTTATGCGCGTATCCGTCTTCCGCACGGGTGAAAGCTCATACCGTTTTGTATGGAGCTTCCATCATATTGTGATGGACGGCTGGTGCCTGTCGCTGATGACAGACGAAGTGTTTGGTGCCTATGCTGCCTTGCTGGAGAACAAGCAGCCAGAGCTCGCACCTGTCAAGCCGTATAGTGACTATATCGAATGGTTGCAAGATCAGGATGCACAGGAAGCGACCCGTTATTGGAGTGACTATTTGGCAGGCTTTGAGCAGCAAACCTTGTTGCCTGGTGAGAATGCGCAAGCTTCTGTAGCCGCACGGGATGAAGAACCAGACGGAAGTGGTGGAAGTTCAAATTCTGGCTATGTTTCGGAAAAGCTGCCATTTATGTTGGGTAAAGAACGGAGTGCCGCATTAAAGCAAATAGCCAAGCAACAACATGTCACGATTAACACCTTGCTGCAAAGTGTGTGGGGCGTTATTTTACAGCAATACAATAATAATCAGGATGTTGTGTTTGGTGGTGTGGTATCCGGTCGTCCGGCAGACATTCCAGGTGTGGAGAACATGATTGGATTGTTTATCAATACCATACCGGTTCGGATTCAAAGTGAACGGAATGCTACATTTGCTGAAGTATTGCAGCGCACACAGGAACAGGCTTTGGCCTCCAGTGTCTATGATACGTTTCCGCTCTACGATATTCAGGCACGGACTGAACAAAAACAAGACCTGATTCATCACATCATGGTCTTTGAAAACTACCCGATTGGGCAGCAGATGAAGCAGATGGGCGGTTCCGGCGAGACAAAGGCACAAACAGGCTTCTCGATTGCCAATGTGGCACTTGCCGAGCAAACCAACTACGATTTTAACCTGATTGTCGTGCCTGACGAGGATATCTCTATCCTGCTTGAATACAATGCTCTGGTGTATAACCGGTCTACTATGGAGCGTATCCAGGGCCATATCGACCATGTCATCAGGCAAATTGTGGACAATCCGAATATCCGTGTGAATGAGCTGGAATTGGTAACACCAGAAGAACAGGCACAGATCGTTCAGGTTTGGGGGGATACGGCGGTAGCCTATCCACAGGATCAGACGCTAAGTGCACTGTTCGAGCAGCAGGCCACGAACACGCCGGATCAGGTGGCAGTGTTGTGCGGATCGGAATCGTTGACCTACGCGGAGTTGAATGAGCGAGCGAACCGTTTGGCTCGGACGCTGCGTGCGGAAGGTGTTGAACCGGATCAACCAGTCGGTATTCTGGTCCGCCGTTCGCTGGAGATGATCGTAGGCATCTACGCGATCCTCAAGGCAGGCGGAGCCTATGTGCCAATCGATCCGGAATATCCGGCCGACCGCATCCGCTTTATGCTGGAGGACTCGGGCGCGAAGCTGGTGCTGACGCAAGCGCATCTGGCGGAGCAAGCATCGCTGAGTTTCAACGGCCAGGTGCTGGTACTGGACCGCGAGAACATCTATCACGAAGATGGCTCGAATCTGGAGCCTCTGGCGGGGCCGCACCATGTTGCGTACGTCATCTATACCTCTGGCTCCACCGGAAAACCGAAGGGTGTGATGGTGGAGCACCATTCCGTGCTGAACCGGATTTTGTGGATGCATGATCGTTACGGCTTGAGTGCGGAAGATACGATCCTACAAAAGACCGCTTTCACCTTCGACGTGTCAGTGTGGGAGCTGTTCTGGTGGTCGATGGTCGGCTCGAAGGTAAGCCTGTTGTCCGTGGGCGGGGAAAAGAACCCGGAAGAGATCGTCGACACGATTGCCCGCGATGGCGTAACCACGATGCACTTTGTACCCGCTATGCTGCATGCGTTTCTGGAGTACGTGGAGCAGCAGCCACGGGAAGTGATGCAAGCGAAACTGGCAACGCTGCGCCATGTCTTTGCCAGTGGTGAAGCATTGCCACCACAGCATGTGGCCCGGTTCCAACAGCTTGTATCGAGCCTTGCGGGAGCGAAGCTGATCAACCTGTACGGCCCAACCGAAGCGACGGTGGACGTATCGTACTTTGATTGCGAGCCGGATGGGGAATATACAGTCATTCCCATCGGGAAACCGATTCAAAACATTCGTCTGTACATCGTGAAGGAAGGCACGGAGCAATTGCAGCCGATCGGGGTTGCAGGGGAGCTGTGCATCGGTGGTGTCGGTGTGGCACGAGGTTATCTGAACCGTCCGGAGTTGACGACCGAGAAATTTGTAACTGATCCGTTTTCGGGTGGTGAAGCAGGCTATGAACGGATGTATCGCACCGGCGATTTGGCGAGATGGATGCCGGACGGCAACATTGAATATCTGGGCCGGATCGACCATCAGGTGAAAATCCGGGGCTACCGGATTGAGCTGGGCGAGGTGGAATCGCAGCTGCTCCAAGTGGAATCGGTACGCGAAGCCGTCGTCATGGCTCGTGCGGCTGAAACGGGCCAAAAACAAATGGTGGCGTACTATGTCGCTGGGCAAGAGATCGGTGCCAGCGAGCTGAGAAGTGAGCTAGGCCGGGAGCTGCCAAGCTACATGGTGCCATCGTACTTTGTACAGCTGGAGCAGATGCCGCTGAGTCCAAATGGCAAAATTGACCGCAAGGCCCTGCCAGCACCGGAAGGCAGCCTGCAAACTGGAGCTGATTATGCAGAGCCGCGTACGGCGCAAGAACGCGCACTGGTAGCGGTCTGGCAGTCGGTACTGGGGCTGCAGACAGTCGGTATTTTGGACAATTTCTTTGATCTAGGCGGCGATTCCATCAAAGCCATCCAAATCGCATCGCGTACGTTCCAGGCCGGCTATAAGCTGGACATGAAGGATTTGTTCCAGTATCCAACGGTTGCAACACTGGCACCGCATATGCATGAGGTCAGCCGTATGGCAGATCAAGGAGAAGTAAGCGGGGAAACCGCGTTGCTTCCGATCCAGCATTGGTTCTTTGCGCAGGAGCGCGAGCGTCCGCAGCATTTTAATCAAGCGGTCATGCTCTATCGTGCCGAGGGCTTTGATGAGACGGCGATTCGCCAAGTCATGGATCACATCGTGAAGCATCATGATGCGCTGCGTACGGTATTCCGTCAGACTTCATCCGGTTACGAGGCTTGGACACGCGGTGTAGATGAAGGCGCGTTGTATACGCTGGAAACCGCAGACTACCGTGAACAAGTAGTCTATGCGGAAGCGCTGGAAGCGAAGGTAAATGAAATTCAAAGCAGCATTCACCTGTCCGAAGGACCGCTGGTGAAGCTGGGAGTGTTCCACACAGCCGAGGGCGATCATTTGCTCATAGCTATTCACCACTTGGTGGTGGACGGAGTGTCGTGGCGGATTCTGTTCGAAGATTTCTCGACAGGCTACGAGCAGGCGAGCAAGGGTGAGCCTGTACGATTGCCCTATAAAACGGATTCTTTCCAAGCATGGGCACGGGAGTTGTCGTCTTACGCCAACCGTCCTGAGGCTGCCTCGGATGAAGTTTATTGGAAGCAGGTGGAACAGGCCAAAGCGGAAGCCGCACCGCTGCCGAAGGATTTTGCCTACAAGGACTCCTTGAATGCAGACAGCGAAGTGCTGACGGTAGAGTGGACCGAAGCTGAAACCCAGCAGCTGTTGAAGCAGGCTTATCGCGCCTATAACACCGAGGTCAATGATTTGCTGCTGACCGCGCTGGGACTCGCAGTGCACAACTGGACAGGTGCAGGACAGGTGCTGGTAAATCTGGAGGGCCATGGCCGGGAAGCAATCCTGCCAGAGCTGGATATGACACGTACCGTAGGCTGGTTTACGAGCTTGTATCCAGTGCTGCTGGAGACCGACAAGGAAATGACACTGGCTCAGCGGATTAAAGAAACGAAGGAAGGCCTGCGCCGGATTCCGCATAAAGGGCTAACCTATGGCACTTGGCGCTACCTGTCCCCTGCGTCCGGATCAGGTGAAGCGCATGCGATTGCAGCAGAACCGGAAATCAGCTTTAACTATTTGGGTCAGGTCGATCAGGATCTACAAAACAGTGGAATCACATTGTCATCCTATAGTGCAGGGGAGACAGAGGATGCACATTCACCGCTGCAATATACGCTGGATTTAAACGCGATGATCTCGGAAGGCACGCTGCGCTTGACGATTGCTTACAGCCGCAAGCAGTATCGCAAAGAAACGCTGGAACGTGTGGCAGGACTGCTGCAATCCGCTTTGCAAGAGGTGATTACGCATTGCGTCGCTCAAAAGCAGCCTCAGCTGACTCCAAGTGATGTGTCCTTTAAAGGTTTGACGACTGGAGAGCTGGAACAGATCGCGGAACAGGCAACACGTATCGGTGAGCTGGAAAATGTATACGCACTGACGCCGATGCAAAAGGGGATGCTCTTTTACAATCTGATGGATTCGCAATCGGGAGCATATTTTGAACAGGCCTCCTTTGATCTGCGAGGACATTTTAATATCGCTGCATTTGCGGCCAGTTTGGATGTTTTAATGCAGCGGCATACGGTACTGCGCACGAACTTCTACAGCGGCTGGCAGGATGAACCGCTTCAGGTTGTGTACCGCAATAAGCGCAGTGAACTGTATGTGGAAGATTTGCGGGATATGAAGGACGAGCAGCAAAACGAATACATGCTCGAATTTACGCGTAAAGACAAGCAAAGAGGCTTTGACCTAGCACAAGACGCCTTGATGCGTGTCACTGTGTTGCGCACAGGTGAGGAGACGTACCGTTTTGTATGGAGTTTCCATCATATCGTGATGGATGGCTGGTGCTTGTCGCTGGTGACAAACGAAGTGTTTGCGAGCTATTTTGCGATCCTGGCCCATAAACAACCGGAACTGGCCCCTGTAACGCCGTACAGTCAATATATCGAATGGCTGGAGCAGCAGGATCGTCAGGCCGCATCAAGCTACTGGAGCAAGGCTCTGGAAGGATACGAGGAGCAGTCTCGTTTGCCACAGGCTAAAATTCAGGGCAAAACGGGGTATCAGTCGGAGCGTTTAGATTTTGATTTGGGCGCGGATCTCACAGCTGGTATTCAGCGCATAGCCAAGCGTTATCAGGTGACGATCAATACGTTGATGCAGACCGTTTGGGGCCTTTTGCTGCAAAAATATAATGGTACCGATGATGTCGTGTTTGGCAGCGTGGTATCTGGACGTCCGGCAGACATTCCGAATGTGGAGCACATCATTGGTCTGTTTATCAATACCATTCCGGTGCGTATCCGTAGTCAAGTGGGTAGTCTATTCTCCGATGTGATGAAGCAAACCCAAGAGCAATCGATTGCTTCCCATGCCTATGATACGTATCCGTTGTATGAAATTCAGGGACTGTCGGAGCTTAAGCAGGATTTGATCAACCATATTCTTATTTTTGAGAACTATCCGGTCGAGGAACAAATCGAGCAATTAGGTAGCGGTGAGGCGTCCAGCTTCACGATCACCGGAGCCGAGTCCGTCGAGCAGACCAACTATGACTTTAACCTGGTGGTGCTGCCGGGGAACACCATTCACATGAGCTTTGGCTATAATGCTCTGGCCTTTGAACGGGAAAGTGTAGAACAAATTCGAGGTCATCTGGTGCAATTGCTGGAGCAGGTAACTGCGAATCCGAACATCCGTGTACATGAACTGGATATGATAACCGCGCAGGAGCGTGAGCAAATCGTTAAGGTTTGGGGGAATACAGCAGCAACCTATGCAAGCGAGCAAACGATCCATGGCTTGTTCGAGACGCAAACGGCGCAGACACCGGAGCAGACAGCCTTGTTCTTTGAAGGAGAAACGCTGACTTATCGCGAGCTGAATGAACGCGCCAATCGCCTGGCTCGTACCTTGCGCAGTCAAGGCGTGACGAAAGATCGTTTGGTGGGTCTGATGACCGAGCGGTCGGTGGATATGATCGTGGGCATCTTCGGGATTTTAAAAGCCGGAGGCGCATATGTCCCCATCGATCCAACCTACCCGGAAGAGCGTATCCGCTATATGCTGGACGACTCGGGTGCGAAGCTACTGTTGACACAAAGTCATCTGGTGGACAAAGCAGTTATCGATGGCCAAGTGCTGGTGCTGGATGGAACGCAAACGGTGTATCACGAGGATGGTTCCAACCTGGAGCCGTGGTCCGGTCCAAATGATTTGGCGTATGTGATTTATACATCGGGTACAACAGGGCAGCCGAAGGGCGTTATGCTGGAGCATCACGGGCTGTGCAATCTGAAAACGTATTTTGATCAGACGCTTCGAATCCGCACGTCGGATCATGCGTTGCTGTTCGCTAGCTATTCGTTTGATGCGGCTTGCTGGGAAATCTTCCAAGCGCTGTTCTGCGGAGCCACGTTATATGTGCCAACGACAGAGACGATTTTGAACTACGAGCGGTTTGAGCAATATATGGCGAATCACCGGATTACGGTGGCCGCTTTGCCGCCGACCTATGCGGTGTATCTGGAGCCAGAGCGGATGCCACACCTGCGTATTCTGTTCACTGCGGGTTCAGCATCTTCCACCGAACTGGTATACAAGTGGAAGGATCAAGTGGCGTACTACAACGGCTACGGTCCAACTGAAAACTCAGTTGCAACGTCCATCTGGCCGGTGTCCGAGGATGCAAGGGCTGGACAACTCATTTCCATTGGACGTCCTGTGCCGAATCATCGGGTATACATGGTGGATGGGCATGGACATTTGGCTCCGGTAGGCGTAGCAGGTGAGCTGTGCGTGTCTGGTCCAGGTCTGGCGCGTGGATATCTGGATCGTCCAGAGCTGACGGCGGAGAAATTTGTAGCGAACCCGTTTGCGGTTGGTGAAGCAGGCTATGAACGAATGTACCGTACGGGTGACTTGGCGAGATGGATGCCAGACGGCAACATCGAATATTTGGGCCGGATTGACCATCAGGTGAAAATCCGGGGCTACCGGATCGAGCTGGGTGAGGTCGAGGCACAAATCTTGAAAGTGGAAGACGTGCAAGAGGTCATCGTACTGGCCCAAGCGGACGAACAGGGGCAAAACCAACTGGTGGCGTACTATGTCGCTGAAAGAGACGTAAGCGCTGGGGAGCTGCGTAGCTTACTGGGTGAGGATCTGCCCAACTATATGGTGCCTTCGTATTTCATCCAGCTGGAGCAGATGCCACTGACACCGAACGGTAAAATCGACCGCAAGGCACTGCCAGCACCGGAGGGCAGCTTGCAAAGCGGAGCGGATTATGTAGAGCCGCGCACAGCACTGGAGCAGACGTTAGTGTCCATTTGGCAGTCTGTATTAGGAGCAAAGAGAGTCGGCATTTTGGATAATTTCTTTGATCTGGGCGGCGATTCGATCAAAGCGATCCAGGTATCGTCCCGCTTGCTGCAAGCGGGCTACAAGCTGGAGATGAAGGATTTGTTCCAATATCCGTCCATTTCACTGCTGAGCAGTCATGTACACAAAGTTAGCCGCACAGCCGATCAGCGGGTGGTCTCGGGAGCAGTTAAATTGACCCCAATACAGCAATGGTTCTTTGGACAATCCTCAGCAGAGCCACATTATTTCAACCAATCGGTGATGCTGTATAGAGCACAAGGATTCGATGAAGCCGCATTGCATCAAACGGTGACCCAGGTGACGGAGCATCATGATGCGCTGCGTATGGTCTTCCGACAGACCGAACAGGGCTATGAAGCGTGGAATCGTGGTTTGAACGAAGGTCAGCTGTACAGTCTGGACGTTGTTGATTTGACGGGTGTCGAAGACGCGGCAGATGTGACGGTGGCGATTGAAATGAAAGCCAATGCCATCCAAAGTTCTATTCGTCTAGATGAAGGACCGCTGGTGAAGCTGGGACTTTTCCGCTGCATGGATGGAGATCATTTACTGATTGCCATTCACCATTTGGTCATAGACGGGATTTCGTGGCGGATTGTGTTTGAGGATTTTGCCACGGGGTATGAGCAGGCCGTGCGGAGAGAAGCGATTCGCCTGCCATATAAAACGGACTCTTTCTCCGACTGGGCAGAACGTTTGTCTCAATATGCGAATAGCCCGGCGATCGAAAATGAACGCGAATATTGGCAGCATCTCGCTCAAATGGAAATTGCATCGTTGCCTAAGGATCAAGAAAGAGTGGAGGGACAACATTCTCTAATCAGAGACACTGCGACGGTGAGCGTAGCTTGGAGCGAACAGGAAACACGGCTGCTGCTGCTGGAATCGCATCGGGCGTATAACACAGAGGTCAATGATCTGCTGTTAACCGCACTCGGCACCGCGTTATATAACTGGAGCGGTCAGGAGCGTGTGCTGGTCAATCTGGAGGGCCATGGCCGGGAAGCCATTGTTCCAGATATCGATATCACCCGTACCGTGGGCTGGTTTACGAGTCAGTATCCAGTACTGCTGGGTGTGGATGGGAAGGCAGAAGTAGGGCAGCGAATCAAGCGGGTGAAGGAAGATCTGCGTCATGTGCCGCATAAGGGTATTGGCTACGGTATTTTGAAGTATATGTCTCAGCATGATGTCCATCCTTCCTTGACCTTGCAGCCTGAAATTAGCTTTAACTATTTGGGACAGTTTGATCAGGACTTAGAAAATGGGGATATCACGCTGTCTTCGCATCCAGGTGGAGAGCCGATGAGTGACCATACTGTACTGGAGCATCCTTTGAATGTGAACGGCATGATTACAGCGGGCGCGCTGACACTGGACATTCGCTATGACAGTAAGGTATATCAACAGCAAAATGTAGAGAACTTTGCGCAGTTGCTGCAGGAAAGCTTGCAGGAAGTGATCGCGCATTGTGCCTCCCAAGAGCGGAGCGAACTAACCCCAAGCGATGTCTTGTTCAAAGGCTTGTCGTTGGAACAACTGGAGCAATTGACGGAGCAAACGACTTCTGTGGGCGAACTGGAAAATGTGTATGCTCTTTCGCCGATGCAGAAGGGGATGCTGTTCCATAGTCTGATGGAGCCGGACTCAGGTGCATACTTCCAGCAAGCGTCGTTTGATCAAAAAGGCAGCTTTGATGTTGAAATTTTCCGCAAGAGTCTAGATGTACTGACACAGCGTCATGAAGCACTGCGGACGAATTTCCATCGATTTGAAACAGGACATGGTCCGGAGCCATTGCAAATCGTGTTCCGTCACAAAGATAGCGATCTGTCCTTCAAGGATATACGCGAAATGCAGGAAGCGGAGCAACAGGCGTATATCCAGACGTTTAAGCAGGAAGACCAGGCTAGAGGCTTTGATCTCGGTACGGATGCACTTATGCGCGTACAGGTATTGCAGACCGATGAAGAAACGTATCATTTGGTCTGGAGCTTCCATCACATTGTCATGGATGGCTGGTGCTTATCGCTCGTTACAGGCGAAGTGTTTGGTACGTACTTTGCGCTGCTGGAGCAGAAACAGCCGGAGCTTGCTCCTGTCACATCATATGGTCAATATATCGAATGGCTAGAGCGTCAGGATGAACGTGCGGCACAAGAGTATTGGAGCAGCTATTTGGCTGGCTTTGAACAGCAAACCTTGTTACCTGGATTGGATACTTCATCGAAAGACCAAGCGGCTAATACTGTATTCGCTACAGCAAACGAAACCAGGGAATATATTTCTGAAAAAATAACGGTAGATCTGGATCCAGCGTGGAGCGAAGCGATGTACCGGATTGCAAAGCAGCAGCAGGTCACGATTAATACGCTGATGCAGAGCGTGTGGGGCCTTATTTTGCAGAAATATAACAACAATGAGGATGTTGTATTCGGCAGTGTCGTATCTGGACGTCCGACGGATATTGCGGGTGTAGAGCATATGATCGGTCTGTTCATTAATACGATCCCAGTGCGGATTCAAAGTGAACAGAATGCCACGTTTGTGGACATCATGCGGAAAACGCAGGAGCAGGCACTGGCCTCAGGAGCCTATGACAGCTTCCCGCTGTATGAAATTCAGGCATTGACCGAGCAGAAGCAGCATCTGATTAACCACATTATGGTATTTGAGAATTATCCGGTAGAGGAGCAAGTCGAGCAGCTTGGGGAAGTTCGTCCATCCGCTTTTGAAATTACGAATGTGGAGGTTGTCGAGCAAACAAACTATGATCTGGACTTGATTGTGATGCCCGATGAAACCTTCCGCATTATGTTCAGATATAACGCCAATGTATACGATCGGTCTACGATCGAGCGGATGCAGGGACATGTACTGCATGTCATCGAGCAAATCGTGAATAATCCGCATATCCGTGTGAATGAGCTGGAATTGGTGACACCGGAAGAGCAGGCGCAGATCGTTCAGGTCTGGGGGGATACGGCGGCAGCTTATCCGCAGGATCAAACGCTAAGCGCACTGTTCGAGCAGCAGGCAGCGAATACACCGGATCAGGCAGCAGTGTTGTGCGGATCGGAATCGTTGACCTACGCGGAGTTGAATGAGCGCGCGAACCGACTCGCACGCACTTTGCGTGCGGAAGGCGTCGAGCCGGATCAGCCTGTAGGCATACTGGCTCACCGTTCTCTGGACATGATCGTAGGTATTTATGCGATCCTCAAAGCAGGCGGAGCCTACGTGCCAATTGATCCAGAATATCCGGCCGACCGCATCCGCTTCATGCTGGAGGATTCGGGAGCGAAGCTGGTGCTGACGCAATCGCATCTGGCGGAGCAAGCATCGCTGAGTTTCGACGGCCAGGTGCTGGTGCTGGATCGTCAGGAGCAGGCTGGCCAAGACATTTACCACGAAGACGGCTCGAATCTGGAGCCACTGGCCGGACCGCACCATGTCGCCTATGTCATTTATACCTCTGGCTCCACGGGAAAACCGAAGGGCGTGATGGTGGAGCACCATTCTGTGCTGAATCGGATTTTGTGGATGCATGATCGGTACGGCTTGAGTGCGGAAGATACGATCCTGCAAAAGACCGCCTTCACGTTCGACGTGTCGGTGTGGGAGCTGTTCTGGTGGTCGCTGGTCGGCTCGAAGGTGAGCTTGCTGTCGGTAGGCGGGGAAAAGAACCCGGAAGACATCGTGGACACGATTGCCCGCGATGGAGTGAGCACGATGCACTTTGTACCTGCCATGCTGCATGCGTTCCTGGAGTATGTGGAGCAGCAGCCACGGGAAGTGATGCAAGCGAAACTGGCAACGCTGCGCCATGTCTTTGCCAGTGGTGAAGCCTTGCCGCCACAGCATGTGGCTCGCTTCCAACGGCTCGTGTCGAGCCTGACCGGAGCGAAGCTGATCAACCTGTACGGTCCAACCGAAGCGACGGTGGACGTATCGTACTTTGATTGCGAGCCGACGGAAGAATATGCAGTCATTCCGATCGGAAAACCGATTCAAAACATTCGCCTGTACATCGTGAAGGAAGGCACGGAGCAATTGCAGCCGATTGGGGTTGCAGGGGAGTTGTGCATCGGTGGTGTCGGTGTGGCACGTGGGTATCTGAACCGTCCGGAGCTGACGGCCGAGAAATTCGTAGCCGACCCGTTTGCCGGCGGGGAAGCAGGCTATGAACGGATGTACCGCACTGGCGATTTGGCAAGATGGATGCCGGACGGAAACATTGAATATCTGGGCCGGATCGACCATCAGGTGAAGATCCGCGGTTACCGGATTGAGCTGGGCGAGGTCGAAACGCAGCTGCTCCAAGTAGCGTCCGTGCGAGAAGCGGTTGTCATGGCGCGTGCAGACGAAACGGGACAAAAACACATGGTGGCGTACTATGTCGCCGGGCAAGAGCTAGGAGCCAGCGAGCTGAGAAGTGAGCTGGGCCGAGAGCTGCCAAGCTATATGGTGCCGTCCTACTTTGTACAACTGGAGCAAATGCCGCTGAGTCCCAATGGCAAAATTGACCGTAAGGCCCTGCCAGCACCGGAAGGCAGCCTGCAAAGCGGAGCCGATTATGTCGCACCGCGGACGTGGGTGGAAGTGAAGCTGGCGCAAATTTGGCAGGATGTGCTGGGCCTGGCGCAGGTCGGCGTGAAGGAAAACTTCTTCGAGATTGGCGGACACTCGCTGCGGGCGACGACACTGGCCTCGAAGATTCACAAGGAGCTGAACAAGCCGCTTCCACTGCGCAGTATTTTTGAAGCACCAACGATTGAGCAACTGGCAACGGTGTTAGAAAGTCTGGATCAAGTAACATATGCGTCCATTCCGGTAACAGAAGAACGCAGCTTCTACCCGTTATCTTCAGCACAAAAACGACTGTATGTACTGCATCAGTTTGATCCAAGTGATGTGAACTACAACATGCCGTCGGTGCTGCAAGTGAGCGGTCCGCTGGATGTGAAACGAGTAGAGGACGTGTTCCGTCAACTGATTGCCCGCCATGCGACCTTGCGTACCCGCTTTGAGCTGGTAGACAATGAGCCGATGCAATGGATTGAGGATACCGTGCCATTCGAGGTGGAATATACGAAGGTACAGGTAGAGAGTACGACTACGGCTACGTACACGAGGATTAGCGAGGAAGCACAAGAACGGGTACGGCAGTTTATCCGTCCGTTTGATCTAAAAGCTGCACCGCTGCTGCGGGTAGGCTTGGTGGATCTGGGTGTCCAAGGAGTAGAGCAAGAATCCCAGCATTTACTCATGCTCGACATGCACCATATCGTTTCGGATGGCGCGTCGATGGAGGTACTGACCGATGAGTTTGTCCGCTTGTATGGCGGTGAAGAACTGTCGCCATTGCGGATTCAGTACAAAGACTATGCCGTATGGCAGCAAAGCGAAACCCATCAGGAGTGGATGCAGCGTCAGGAAGCGTACTGGCTGGGCACCTTCCGGGGCGGAGTGCCTGTACTGGATCTGTCAACCGACTTTGCCCGTCCGGCGGTGCAGAGTACGGCAGGGGATACGATCGAATTTGCATTGGAGCGTGAGGTTAGTGAACGCCTGAAAGAACTGGCTTCGCAAACAGGCGCTACCCTATACATGGTGCTGCTGGCGGCGTACACTACGCTCTTGCACAAATACACGGGCCAAGAGGACATTGTCGTCGGCACGCCGATTGCAGGACGACCGCATGCGGAGCTCAGTAATCTGGTGGGTGTCTTCATTAACACGCTGGCGATTCGCAATTATCCGTCCAGCGACAAAACGTTTCTGGATTATCTGCAAGAGGTGAAGGAGCATGCGCTCAGTGCTTATGAGCATCAGGACTATCCTTTTGAAGAACTGGTTGAACAGCTGAATTTGACGAGAGATACGAGCCGAAATGCGCTGTTTGACACGATGTTTGAGTTGAAAACCTTGGAGCAACAGGAGTTACTGCTGGAAGGTTTGACCTTGAGCTCCTATCCACTGGAAAATCATACGGCCAAGTTTGATCTGACTTTAGATGCAGTGGAGCAGCCAGAAGGCATTCTGTGCAGTCTGGAATACAGCACGGCGTTGTACAAGCCTGAGACCATGACGCGATTGGCACAGCATTTTGCGGAAATCGTTCGAGCTATTGCATACCATCCACAACAGCCCCTGGCAACTTTGAATATGGTAACCGTTGAGGAAAAGGAGCAACTCATCTACGGTTTTGGAGAAGTGGGAGTAACGGATGGTGCTGCAGTTGAAGCAGGAGCCCTGTTCCATACCTATGTGGAAGAACAGGCACAGCTTGTACCAGATCATGTGGCGGTGGTGTACGAGGAGGAGCAGCTCACTTACCGGAAACTGAACGAGCGCGCGAACCAATTGGCGCGGAGATTGCGGAATGAAGGCGTTGGACGCGAGTCGATTGTCGGCATTTTGAGTGAACGCTCGGTAGACATGCTGGTCGGCGTACTGGCGGTGTGGAAGGCGGGAGGCGCCTATGTGCCGCTGGATGCAGACTATCCGTCTGAACGGATTCGTTTCATGCTGGAGGACAGTGGTGCGACGGTATTGTTGACCCAAATCGGCTTACAGGAGCAAGCACAGATATGGCTTGGGGAAAGCCGACAGGCCTTGGCCGGAGGGCAGACTGAGGGTGAGTTGGAAACAGCGGCTGGTGCTGAAACGATGGAAAGAGACAGCCTAAATGAAAACTTAGGCTCAAAATCAGATTCGAAGTCTGACAGCGAAGCAGCATCCGAACCGGCAACAGGGCTGCGTCTGCATACCGTATTGGCATTGGACGATGAGTCACTGTACACCGGAGATACGACAGACGTCGATCACATCAACGAACCGCACGATTTGGCGTATGTGATCTATACATCCGGGACAACCGGACGGCCGAAGGGCGTCATGATCGAGCATCGCAGCCTGGTGAATACGGCTGCGGCGTATCGCCGGGATTATCGCCTGAACCAATTCCCAGTCCGACTGCTGCAACTGGCGAGCTTCTCCTTCGACGTGTTCGTCGGGGACATTGCACGGACGCTCTATAACGGCGGCACGATGGTCATTTGTCCGAAAGACGACCGGATTGATTTTAGCCGTTTGTATGGCTGGATTCGCGATGTCCAGATAACCGTGTTCGAATCGACTCCAGCCCTGATCGTACCGTTTATGCAGCATGTGCATGAACAGGGGCTGGACATGAGCAGTCTGGAACTACTAATCACCAGTTCGGACAGCTGCAGTGTGACGGACTACCGGGTGCTGCAAGAACGGTTTGGTGCGGATATCCGCATTATGAACAGCTACGGCGTCACCGAAGCGGCGATTGACTCCAGCTTCTACGACGAAGAGCTGTCAAAGCTGCCAAGCAGCGGCCATGTGCCGATTGGTCAGGCGTGGCTGAACGCACGCTTCTACATTGTGGACAGCCAGCTGAATCCGGTGCCGATCGGCGTACTGGGTGAGCTGTGCATTGGTGGAGCCGGGGTGGCACGGGGATATCTGAATCGTGCAGACCTGACGGCCGAAAAATTCGTAGCGAATCCATATGTAGCGGGTGAACGATTGTACCGTACAGGCGATTTGGCGCGGTGGATGCCGGATGGCAATGTGGACTTTATCGGCCGGATGGATGATCAAGTCAAAATCCGGGGCTTCCGGATTGAACTGGGCGAGGTGGAAGCGCAGCTGCTGACCGTGGACGGCATTCAGAAAGCCATCGTCACCGCCTGGGAAAACGAAGACGGAGACAAGGATCTGTGTGCGTATGTCGTAGCCTCGGAGGCGCTGAATTTGCCGGATCTGCGCAGCACACTCCAGCCCAAACTGCCGGGCTATATGATCCCGACCTATGTCGTACAACTGGATCGTTTCCCGCTGACACCGAACGGAAAAATTGACCGCAAAGCGTTGCCTGCGCCAGAAGCGCGCCTCGAAGGAGGCACGGCGTACGTGGCACCGCGCACACCGCTGGAAGAGCAGTTGGTACGTATTTGGCAAAGCGTTCTGAATCATCATCAAATAGGCATCCAGGATAACTTCTTTGAAGTGGGAGGACATTCTCTGCGCGCTACCACCCTGATGGCGAAAATCCATCAGGAGCTGAATCACAAGCTGGCGTTGCGAGATATTTTCCAATATCCGACGATTGAGCAACTGGTGCAGTTGATGGGTGAAGATCAGACCCAGCAAACGTATGTATCTATTCCTGTGGTGGAGGAGCGTGAATATTATCCTGTTTCCTCGGCGCAAAAACGGATGTACGTGCTGAGTCACCTGGAAGGTGGAGAGGTTAGCTACAACATGCCAGGAGCGTTGATTATCGAAGGTTCCTTGGATAAAATGCGACTGGAACAAGCCTTCCGCCAGCTGATTGCCCGTCATGAAGCCCTGCGAACCCGATTCGAGATGGTGGATGGTGAGGTGATTCAACGGATTGAATCGGGCGTCGCATTCAGCGTGGAGCATGTGCAGGCAAGCGAAGAAGAGACCCAGCAGTATGCCCAAGACTTTGTACGCGCATTTGATCTCGCACAAGCACCATTGCTGCGGGTTCAGCTGGTGGAAACCGGACCGGAGCGTCACGTCATGCTCTATGACATGCACCATATTATTTCGGATGGCGTCACGGAAGGAATTATCGTGCAGGAGTTCTCTCAATTGTATGAAGGCAAGGAACTGCCGCCACTCCGTATTCAGTACAAGGACTATGCGGTTTGGCAGCATGCAGATATGCAAAGTGAGCGGCTTCGTGAGCAGGAAAGCTACTGGCTGAACACGATGGCTGGTGACATTCCGGTGCTGGATATGCCTACGGATTTTGCAAGACCAGCCGTACAGCGTCTGGAAGGAGCTCGATTGGAATTTGCGATCAGCCTGGAGGACAGCGAACAGTTGAAACAGCTGTCCGCGCAAACCGGTTCCACCTTGTACATGGTGTTGCTGGCCGCGTATAGCACACTCTTGCATAAATACACGGGTCAAGAGGACATTATCGTCGGCACGCCAATTGCCGGAAGACCACATGCGGAACTGGAGAGCTTGGTAGGCGTATTCCTCAACACGCTGGCAATCCGCAATTATCCGGCTGGTGACAAAACGTTCCTGGACTACTTGCAAGAGGTCAAAGAGCATGCGCTCAGTGCTTACGAACATCAGGAATATCCTTTTGAAGAGCTGGTTGAAAAGCTGAATTTAACGCGGGATACGAGCCGGAATGCGCTGTTTGACACGATGTTTGAGTTGAAAACATTTGAGCAGCAGGAGTTCGAGCTGGAAGGTCTGACCTTTAAGACGTATCCGACAGACAATCATACGGCCAAATTTGATCTGACCTTGGATGCCGTGGAGCAGCCGGAAGGCATTCTGTGCAGTCTGGAATACAGCACGGCGCTGTACAAGCCTGAGACCATTGCGCGCTTGGCACAGCATTTTACCGAACTTGTACGTGCGATTACTCTTCATCCGCAGCAATCACTGGCAGCTTTGGAAATGGTAACCGTCGAGGAAAAAGCACAAATCATCTACGGTTTTGGAGATGTGGGAGTATCGGATGTTACTGCTGAAGCAGGAGGCTTATTCCATACTTATGTGGAAGAACAGACCCAGCTTATACCAGATCATGTGGCGGTGGTGTACGAGGAACAACAACTGACGTACCGCACACTGAACGAGCGTGCGAACCAATTAGCCCGTAGACTGCGAAATGAAGGCATTGGACGCGAGTCGATTGTTGGCATTTTGAGTGAACGTTCGGTCGACATGCTGGTTGGCGTACTGGCGGTGTGGAAGGCAGGAGGCGCCTATGTGCCGCTGGATGCAGATTATCCGTCCGAACGTATTCGTTTCATGCTGGAGGACAGTGGTGCGACGGTACTGTTGACCCAAATCGGCTTGCAGGAGCGTGCACAGGCATGGCTCGAGGAAAGCCAACCTACATCCGAACCCGCAACAGGGCTGCGTCTGCACACCGTACTGGCACTGGACGATGAGTCGCTGTACACCGGAGATACCACAGACGTCAATCACATCAACGAACCGCAGGATCTGGCGTATGTGATCTACACGTCGGGAACAACGGGACGTCCGAAGGGCGTCATGATCGAGCATCGCAGCTTGGTGAATACCGCCGCGGCGTATCGTCGGGATTATCGCCTGAACCAGTTCCCGGTACGTTTGCTGCAGCTGGCAAGCTTTTCCTTCGACGTGTTCGTCGGTGATATCGCGCGGACGCTTTATAACGGCGGCACAATGGTTATCTGTCCGAAAGACGACCGCATTGATCCGAGCCGTCTGTATGGCTGGATTCGCGACTATCAGATTACCGTGTTCGAATCGACTCCAGCCCTGATCGTACCGTTTATGCAGCATGTATATGAGCAGGGACTGGACATGAGCAGTCTGGAATTGCTGATTACCAGCTCGGATAGCTGCAGCGTGACGGATTATCGGGTGTTGCAAGAACGATTTGGCGCAGATATTCGCATTATGAACAGCTATGGTGTTACGGAAGCGGCGATCGACTCCAGCTTCTACGACGAAGAACTGTCGAAGCTGCCAAGCAGCGGTAATGTGCCGATTGGACAGGCATGGCTGAACGCACGCTTCTACATCGTGGACAGCCAGCTGAATCCGGTGCCGATCGGCGTACTGGGTGAGCTGTGCATTGGCGGAGCTGGGGTAGCACGAGGCTACCTGAACCGTGCGGACCTGACGGCCGAGAAATTCGTAGCCAATCCGTTCGTGCCAGGTGAACGATTATACCGCACAGGTGACTTGGCGCGATGGATGCCGGACGGCAATGTGGACTTTATCGGCCGGATGGACTATCAAGTGAAAATCCGGGGCTATCGGATCGAGCTGGGCGAGATCGAAACGGCGATCCAGCGGGTGCCGGGTGTACGTCAAGCGGTAGTCATCGACCGGACGGATGAGCGTGGACACAAGTACTTGTGCGGATACATCACAGGAGAAGCTGAGCTGCGGATCGAGGAGGTACAGGCCGAACTGGAAGCCGGACTGCCAGCGCACATGGTGCCTGCACGTTTGATGCAACTGGAGACGATCCCGCTGACCAGCAACGGTAAAATCGACCGTAAGGCCTTGCCGGAACCGGAAGGAAGCATCCATACGGGTGCAGCCTATGTGGCACCGCGTACCACGGTGGAGCAAGTACTGGCTGCGGTATGGGCCGGGGTGCTCGGCGTGGAAGCGGTAGGCACGCAGGATAACTTCTTTGAGCTGGGTGGCGATTCGATCAAAGCCTTACAAGTATCCTCCCGATTGCTGCAAGCAGGTTATCGACTGGAGATGAAAGACCTGTTCAGTCATCCAACCGTGTCTGCCTTGGCACTGAAAGTCCAATCGGTGACCCGATTGGCGGATCAGAGCGAAGTGGTGGGCGCTGTGAAACTGACACCGGTGCAACACTGGTTCTTTGAGCAGAACCTGACGGATGCTCATCATCATAACCAGTCCATCATGCTGCATAGCAAGGACGGTTTTGATGAACCGGCCCTGCGCACGGCGATGGATCAAATCGTTAGCCATCACGACGCACTGCGGATCGTTTTCCGTCCTACGGAGCACGGATATGAAGCCTGGAACCGCGCAATTGGGGAGGGCGAGCTGTATACGCTGGAACGTATAGACCTCAGCCATGAGACTGAGGTGTCAGCGGCGATCGAGGCTAAAGTGAATGAAATTCAGGCGGGTATTCAGTTAAGCGAAGGACCGCTGGTGAAACTGGGGCTGTTCCATTGCCCAGATGGTGATCATTTGCTGATGGCGATTCATCACTTGGTGGTGGATACCGTATCTTGGCGAATTTTGTTCGAGGATATTACAACCGCCTACGAGCAGGCATTGAACGGACAAACGGCTCGTCTTCCGCACAAAACGGATTCGTTCCGCACCTGGGCGGATGGACAGTCTCAATATGCGAACAGTCCGGCCATGGCAGCAGAACTCGCATTCTGGCAGGAAATGGAACAGGGCGTATATCAGCCGCTTCCAAAAGACGAATCCCATTCTCATTCCTTGAATAGGGACAGCGAGAACATGACAGTTACGTGGACAGCTCAGGAAACGGAGCAGTTGTTAAAACAGGCGCATCGTGCCTACAACACGGAGATGAATGATTTGCTGCTTACCGCCTTAGGACTGACTATTCATCGCTGGGCGGGCTTGGAACGAGTGCTCGTGAGCCTGGAAGGCCATGGACGGGAGTCCATTTTGCCAGAACTGGATATTACGCGGACGGTGGGCTGGTTTACGACCCAATTCCCGGTGGTGCTGGATATGAGCGTGGGGCAAGACCTTTCACAGCGCATCAAACAGGTGAAAGAAGGACTCCGCCGCATTCCGCAAAAGGGCATTGGCTACGGGATGTTGAGATACCTGTCCGCAGCCCGTGAGCAAGAGCGTTTTGTGACCGAACCTGAAATCAGCTTTAACTATCTGGGACAATTTGATCAAGATATGCAAAGTCAGTCCATTGGCGTATCTCCTTACTCTAGCGGTGCAGAGCTTAGCGCCCATGCAGCCAGATCGCACACGCTGGATATGAACGGACTGATTTCGGAAGGCGAACTGCAATTGACAATCAGCTACAGCAAGCAGGAATATCGTCATGAAACGATGGAGCAGTTAGCTGAAGAGTTCAAAATCAGTTTGCAGGAAATCATTGCGCATTGTGTAGGCCGCAAACAGCAAGAACTGACGCCAAGCGATGTCATGCTTAAACATGTAACCATGGCCGAGCTGGATCAGTTGGTAGAGCGGACTCGTGACATCGGGGAACTGGAAAATGTATATGCGTTGACGCCGATGCAAAAAGGCATGCTGTTCCATAGTCTGATGGATGCAGCGTCAGGAGCTTATTTTGAACAAACGACCTTTGATTTGCACGGACGCTTCCAAGCGGATATTTTCCAAGATAGCTTGAATCATTTGGCGCAGCGGCATGAGATCTTTAGAGCTAATTTCATCAGCGGTTGGCAGGATGAGCCTGTGCAGGTGATTTTCCGCCGCAAGGAGGTTGGTTTCAGATGTGAAGATTTGCGTCATCTGAATGAGCAGGAGCGTGACGCGTATGTGCAGGAATTTATTCGCCAGGACAAGGCAGCCGGATTCGATTTGTCCCGGGATGCGTTGATGCGCGTGGCGATTTTACGAACAGGTGATGAGGATTATTATTTTGTGTGGAGCTCTCATCACATCTTGATGGATGGCTGGTGTGTGGCTTTAGTCACGGATGAGGTGTTTGAGGCTTATTTTGCAGCCGTGGAGCATAGACAGCCGAAGCTTGCCCCCGTGACTCCATACAGTCAGTATATTGAGTGGCTTGAAGCACAGGATGAAGAAGCAGCAGCTTCCTACTGGAAGGATTATTTGCTCGGCTATGAGCAGCAAACTTCGATTCCGACCGGAAAAGTAGGCGTGAAAGCGGACGATGCCCAATTTGAGCATATCCTGTGTGATCTGGGCAAGGATTTGACTGGACGTATGGAAATGGTGGCCAAGCAGCACCACGTGACCCCGAATACATTGCTGCAAACAGCTTGGGGCTTGCTGCTCCAAAAGTACAACGGTAGTGATGACGCTGTTTTTGGTGGTGTAGTGTCGGGTCGTCCAGCGGATATTTCGGGGATCGAAAACATGGTGGGCTTGTTCATTAACACCATTCCAATACGTATCCGCAGTGGGGTTGACGATACCTTTGCCGACCTGATCAGAACGAATCAGAAACAGGCGCTGACTTCTCAAGATTATGAAACGTATCCGCTGTATGAAATTCAAGCCTTGACCGAGCAAAAGCAAGACCTGATCAACCACATTATCGTGTTTGAAAACTATCCGGTGGAGGAGCAGGTCGAGCAACTTGGCGAAGGTGCAGCGTCGGACTTTGAAATTCGCAATGCCGGCATGATTGAACAAACCAACTATGATTTCAATCTGGTTGTTATGCCGCAGGAAGCGATGAAAATCCGATTTGAATACAATGCGAAGTTATATGATCGGGAAGCCGTTGAACGGACTCAGGGCCATCTGATACAGCTGTTGGAGCAGGTGGTAGCGAAGCCGGACATTCGGGTGCAGGAGCTGGATATGGTAAGTGAGCAGGAGCGTGAGCAAATTCTCACCGTATGGGGCAATACAGCTGCTGAGTATCCAAGCGAGCAAACGATTCATGGCTTGTTCGAGACACAAACGGTGCAGACACCGGAACAGCCAGCGTTGTTCTTTGAAGGAGAGCAGCTGACCTATCGCGAGCTGAATGAACGTGCGAATCGTCTGGCGCGCACCTTGCGTAGTCAAGGCGTGACGAAGGATCGACTGGTGGGTCTGATGACCGAGCGTTCGGTGGACATGATCGTGGGCATCTTCGGGATTTTAAAAGCCGGGGGCGCATATGTGCCCATCGATCCGACCTATCCAGAGGAGCGTATCCGCTACATGCTGGACGACTCGGGTGCGAAGCTGTTGTTAACGCAAAACCATCTGGTTGATAAAGTGGCTTTCGACGGTAGCGTGCTGGTGCTGAATGGGGCACAGGGTGTGTATCACGAGGATGGTTCCAATCTGGAGCCGTTGTCTGGTCCGAACGATCTGGCCTATGTCATTTATACGTCAGGTACGACGGGTCAGCCGAAGGGTGTTATGTTGGAGCATCGCGGTCTATGCAATCTGAAAACGTATTTTGATCAGACGCTCAAGATCCGCACGTCGGATCATACGTTGCTGTTTGCTAGCTATTCGTTTGATGCGGCTTGCTGGGAAATCTTCCAGGCGCTGTTCTGCGGAGCCACGTTGTATGTACCAACGTCAGAGACGATTTTGGACTATGAGAGATTCGAACATTATATGACAGAACATCAGATTACGGTGGCGACGTTACCACCGACCTATGCGGTGTATCTGGAGCCGGAGCGGATGCCATACCTGCGTGTTCTGTTCACTGCGGGTTCAGCATCCTCAACAGAATTGGTATACAAGTGGAAGGATCAGGTGGCGTACTACAACGGCTACGGTCCAACCGAAAACTCGGTGGCGACGTCCGTCTGGCCGGTATCCGAGGACGAGAGAGCAGGACAACTCATTTCCATCGGACGCCCTATACCGAATCATCGGGTGTACATGGTGGATGTGCATGGACATTTGGCTCCGGTAGGCGTAGCGGGTGAACTGTGCGTGTCCGGTCCGGGTCTGGCCCGTGGTTATCTGGATCGCCCAGAGCTGACGGCTGAGAAATTTATACCAAATCCGTTTGCAGCTGGTGAAGCCGGCTACGAACGAATGTACCGTACGGGTGACTTGGCCAGATGGATGCCAGACGGCAACATTGAATATTTGGGCCGGATCGACCATCAGGTGAAAATCCGGGGTTACCGGATCGAGCTGGGCGAAGTCGAGGCACAAATTTTGAAGGTGGAGGACGTACAAGAGGTCATCGTACTGGCACAAGCGGACGAACAGGGGCAAAACCAACTGGTGGCGTACTATGTTGCTGAACGGGAAGTAAGCGCTGGTGAGCTGCGCAGCTTACTGGGCGAGGAGCTTCCAAACTACATGGTGCCTTCGTATTTGGTACAGCTAGAACAGATGCCGCTGACACCGAACGGTAAAATCGACCGCAAGGCACTGCCAACACCGGAAGGCAACCTGCAAAGCGGAGCTGATTATGTCGCACCGCGGACGTGGGTGGAAGTGAAGCTGGCGCAAATTTGGCAGGATGTGCTGGGTCTGGCGCAGGTTGGTGTGAAAGAAAACTTCTTCGAGATTGGCGGACACTCGCTGCGGGCGACGACGCTGGCCTCGAAAATTCACAAGGAGCTGAACAAGCCGCTTCCACTGCGCAGTATTTTTGAAGCGCCAACGATTGAACAACTGGCAACGGTCATGGAAGGTCTGGATCAAGTGGCGTATGCGTCCATTCCGGTAACGGAAGAACGCAGCTTCTACCCGCTTTCCTCGGCGCAAAAACGACTGTTTGTGCTGCATCAGTTCGACCCGAATGATGTGAACTACAACATGCCGTCAGTGCTGCAAGTGAGTGGTCCGTTGGACGTGAAGCGAGTGGAGGACGTGTTCCGTCAACTGATTGCCCGTCATGCGACCTTGCGCACTCGCTTTGAGCTGGTGGACGGTGAGCCGGTGCAATGGATTGAGGACACCGTGCCGTTCGAGGTGGAGTATACAAAGGTACAGGTAGAGGGTGCGACTACGGATACAGATCAGGATACAACCACGGATACGGACACGATGGTCAGCCCAGAAACGCAGGCATTGGTACGCCGCTTTGTACGTCCGTTCGATCTGAAAGCCGCTCCGCTGCTGCGGGTAGGCTTGGTAGATTTGGGCGTACAAGGAACCGAGCAGGAATCGCAGCATTTACTCATGCTCGATATGCACCACATCGTCTCGGATGGCGTGTCCATGGGGGTACTGACTGAAGAATTTGTCCGCTTGTATGACGGTGAAGAGCTGCCGCCACTGCGGATACAGTACAAAGATTATGCGGTATGGCAGCAAAGCGAAGCCCATCAAGAGTGGATGCAACGTCAGGAAGCGTACTGGCTCGACACCTTCCGGGGTGAACTGCCTGTATTGGATCTACCGACAGACTTTGCCCGTCCGTCGGTACGAAGTACGGCAGGCGATACGGTGGTGTTCGGACTGGAACGTGAAGTCAGCGAGCGGCTGAAAGAACTGGCGGCGTACACAGGCTCCACGCTGTATATGGTGCTGCTGGCGGCGTACACCGCGCTCTTACACCAATACAGCGGGCAAGAGGACATCGTAGTCGGCACACCGATTGCCGGACGACCGCATGCAGATTTGGAACCGATCCTCGGGATGTTCGTCGGTACGTTGGCATTGCGAAACTATCCGACAGCGGAACATACCTTCCGCAGCTACGTGGAAGAAGTGAAAGTTTGTGCTCTGCAAGCCTATGAACATCAGGACTATCCATTTGAGGAACTGGTGGAAAAGCTAAATGTGAAGCGGGATATGAGCCGCCATCCGCTGTTCGATACGATGTTCACCCTGCAAACCACCGAGGAAGGCGAACTGCAACTGGCAGATCTGAGCTTCCGTCCATACGGCTTGGAACAAACGCCAGCGAAGTTTGATTTGACGCTGGAAGCCAGAGAGGAAGAGGCAGGTATCCAGTTCGGATTGCAGTATGCAACTGCGTTGTACGAGCGCGAAACGGTAGAACGGATGACGCGTCACTTTGTTCGCTTGGCCGAAGCCGTGGCGGCGAACCCGGATGCGAAGCTGGGTGAGCTGGAGTTGATTACGGCAGAAGAAACCGAGCAGATTCTGAAGGTGTTTAATGCTCCGAATGCGCACAGCCTGCTTGGAGCATTACAAGGCCATTCGCTCAGCGAACGCTTTGAAGAGCAAGCGAAGCGCAACCCTGAGCGGATAGCCGTTGTGTCTGGGGCCACCGCGCTGACCTACACTGAGCTAAATGAGCGTGCGAACCAATTGGCTCGTGTGTTACGAGCGGAAGGGGTCGAAGCAGATCAACCGGTTGGCGTATTGCTGGAACGTTCTGCGGATATTCTGGTGAGCATTCTGGGGGTACTGAAGGCCGGAGGCGCGTATGTGCCGATGGATACGATGTATCCACAGGAGCGCATCGACTACATGCTCCAAGACAGTGGGGCCAAGGTCGTGATTACAAGTAGAGTTGCCAACCTGTCGCTCAGCTTGCCATCCACAGTTCGAGCTGTAGTCTTGGATGACGAGGACGTTCAAGCTCAACTGGGAGCACAGGATGCGAGCAACCTGATCCCTGTCGCCGGCCCGCATAACCTGGCCTATATGATTTACACGTCAGGCACCACCGGTCAGCCGAAAGGGGTCATGATCGAGCAGGGCAGTGTTAGCAATCTGGTAGATGCTTTATGGAAACGAGTATACAGCCGTTACGAACAGCCGCTTCATGTCGCATGGCTGTCAGCATTTGTATTTGATGCTTCGGTGAAGCAAATCTTTGCCAGCTTGCTGTTAGGCCACACTCTGCATGTGGTGTCCCGTGACGTCAGCCTGAGCGGAGAGCATTTGATCGCCTACTACCGCACGCACCGGATTGATCTGTCGGACGGCACACCTGCGCATCTGCATATTTTGAACGAAAGCGTCAGTGTGACGGAAGCGCCGGAAGTGAAGCATTACCTGATTGGTGGCGAAGCATTATCCGTGCAGCTGGTACAAGTGTTCCTGCACAAGTGGTCCGGGTATCGTCCGGTGATTACGAACGTGTACGGTCCGACCGAAACGACGGTAGATGCGACCGCTTATACGATTGAAGATGTGGAGTCCCTGAACGCACTGCTGGAAAAAGGGGAGCATACGGTATCCATCGGAACGCCGATCGCGAACCAGTCGGTGTACATCTTGAACAGCCAGCAACAGCTGGTGCCGATCGGTATCGCAGGTGAGCTTTATATCGGGGGTGCAGGTGTCGGACGAGGATACCTGAACCTGCCGGAGCTGACGGCAGAGAAGTTCGTCCTGAATCCGTTTGCTGATGCGGCAGCAACCGATCCAGCGGACAGCACTCACGCAAACCGGATGTACCGCACGGGCGACTTGGCACGGTGGATGCCAGACGGCAGTATTGAGTATTTGGGCCGGATCGACCACCAGGTGAAAATCCGGGGTTACCGGATCGAGCTGGGCGAGGTGGAGGCGCAGCTGCTGACCGTGGACGGCATTCAGAAAGCCATCGTCACAGCATGGGAAAACGAAGACGGACACAAGGACCTGTGTGCCTACATCATAGCTTCAGCGTCCCTGAGTTTGCCGGAGCTGCGTAATGCGCTGCAGCCGAAGCTGCCGGATTACATGATCCCGACGTATGTGGTACAACTGGATCGTTTCCCGCTGACACCGAACGGGAAAATCGACCGCAAGGCGTTGCCGGCACCGGAAGCACGTCTCGAAGGAGGCCTGGAGTATGTTGCACCGCGGACGCCGCTGGAAGCCAAGCTAGCCCAAATCTGGCAGGATGTCTTGAAGCTGTCCAGCGTAGGAGTCACCGACTCATTCTTTGACGTGGGTGGGCACTCCCTGCGGGCAACGACGCTGGTGGCCAAAATCCATCAGGAACTGGACAGCCGGATTACGCTGCGTGAGGTGTTCCAACACTTTACGATTGAGCAGCAAGCCCAGCTCATCGCAACGCACGGCACAGACACCTATACGGTGATTCCTGCGGCGGCGAAACAGGCATACTACCCGGTTTCCTCGGCTCAAAAAAGACTGTACATTTTGAGCCATCTGGAAGGTGGGGATCTCAGCTACAATATGCCGGGTGTACTAACCGTGGAGGGACCGCTTCAGGCCGATCGGCTGGAGGATGCGTTCCGTCAGTTAATAGCTCGTCATGAAACGCTGCGGACTTCCTTTGAAATGCTGGAAGGCGAGGTCGTACAGCGGGTGTACGATCAAGTGGAGTTTGCAGTAGAGCACCTGCAAGCCAGGGAGTCCGAAGCCGATGCCTATATCGAGTCCTTTGTACGCAGCTTTGACCTTCGCCAGGCACCACTGCTGCGTGTCCGTCTTATTCAAACCGGACCAGAGCGCCATCTCCTGATGTACGACATGCACCATATTATTTCAGACGGTGTATCGTCGAACAATATCGTGCAGGAGTTGGTACAACTGTACGAAGGACAGGCATTGGAGCCGCTGCAAATTCAGTACAAAGACTACGCCGTGTGGCAGCAGCAGGAGATGCAGCGTGAATCATACCAACGCCGGGAACACTTCTGGCTGGAGCATTTAGCTGGAGAGTTGCCGGTACTGAATTTGCCAATTGCTTATCCTAGACCTGCTGTTCGCAGCTTCGAAGGTGCGATGTATGAATTTACAGTGGACGCGAATGTATCCGAGCAACTGCACCGAATTGCGACACAAACCGGAAGTACACTGTACATGGTGCTGTTGAGCGCCTACACCGTTCTGCTGTCCAAATACAGCGGTCAGGACGATTTGATCATCGGTACGCCAGTAGCAGGCCGCTTGTTGCCTGAGCTGGAGCCACTGATCGGAATGTTCGTCAATACGCTAGCCATCCGGCATCAGCCGAAGGGCAACCAAACGTTCCACAGCTACTTGCAGGAAGCCAGAGATCGTACGCTGCAAGCCTTTGAGCATCAGGATTATCCACTGGAAGAGTTGTTGGAAAAGCTGGATGTAGCACGGGATGCAAGCCGTAACCCGTTGTTTGACACCATGTTTGTACTGCAAAATACAGAGTCGCAGGAAACGAAGCTAGAAACGCTGTCCTTCAGTCCATATGTTCAGGAGCACAGCATCTCCAAATTCGATTTGACCTTGTCTATGAGTGATGAAGACGGGGAAATCAAGGGTTCGTTTGAATATTGCACGAAGCTGTTTGGGGCCGACGCTATTGAGAGATTAACCAGAGATTTGATAGCGATCCTGTCCCAGATTGGAATCGATCCAGATTTGCTGTTAGGCGATATTCAGGTTAACTCGGACGAGCGGCCGGAAGGCTTCTCACCGGATTCCATCGACTTTGTTTTTTAAATCCGTTTTCTAAAATGCAATGAGTTCACTTTGCGTGTGCAGAGGGCGGCGGCTTGTCCGACTGCCCTTGCCTGCAAAGTATTCTTTTTCTGACACAACGCTCATGTACGTAACAACGCACCATCCAACCGGGGAACAGGCCCCGAGAAGCAGGAGGGATGTCATTGAAAGCCTTATTTGAGAAGGAAAAAAATTACTGGAGTCATAAACTGGAATCTGAGGATCATACCATCTGCCTACCATACACTAACCATGTGTCCAGAAGTACAACTGTAACGAGTTTAAATTCCCATATGTACACGCTCACATTTCCAACTGAAATTTCCCAAAGAATATCATCTATAACAGGTGGCGCTCCATGGGCCGTGTTTATGGTCCTGCTTGCTGGAGTAGAGAGCTTATTGCATAAATACACAGGTGAGGAACGTGTGCTGCTGGGCATTCCGGTAGCCAAGTCTAGCAACGGTGCTACAAAGCCGATCAACCATCTACTTTTATTGAAAAATACGCTGGATTCCAGCACAACCTTCAAAGCCTTGCTGTCTCAAATCAAAACCTCTGTCGGCGAAGCTATTGAACATCAAAACATTCCTTTTTGGAACTATTCTGAATTACTTGACATTCAACGTGATGAGGATGGAAAGCCTCTTATTCACACCACAGTATCCTTGCGAAATATTCATATTTCTGATTTTTTGGATCACGTACAATCTGAACTAGATTTCCAGTTTCAATGGGAATATGAAGCGGTTTCCCTAAACGTAAAGTATAGTAGCGACCGTTATAGCGAGACGACGATTGAGCACTTTGTTGAGCAGCTTCTGCGGCTGTACACTATTGTTTTGCAGCAGCCAGAGTTGGCGATTTCCACAGCACAAGTGCTGTCAGAGCAAGAAATAGAGCAGCTGCTCCATACCTTCAACGATACAAATGTGGATTATCCACGTCATGCGTCTATTCATGAATTGTTCGAGAAACAGGCGAAGCAGACACCACAGCAGGTGGCGGTAGTGTATGGGCAAGATAGCCTAACCTATGCAGAATTGAATGAAAAGGCCAACCGACTGGCTCATTCTTTACGTAAGCAGGGAATCCGCACCGAGCAGACGGTCGGCATTGTAGCTGAACGCTCGATTGAGATGATTGTCGGTATGCTCGGAATTCTCAAAGCAGGTGGAGCGTATGTACCCATTGATTCTGATTACCCGGATGAGCGTGTACGCTATTTGCTGAAGGATTCCGGTGCGGACATACTGCTCGTGCAGCGAATGGAACATCGGCCCACTGATTTTAAGGGAATGGTGCTTGACCTTAGCGATGCCGCAATTTATGGAACGGATGATGCTGATCGTTACGATCCCATTTTGTCGAATGAGCACGGGACGAATACTGATTCGGGATACGTGGACTGCCTAGATCCGTTCTACTCCATTTCCGCCAGTCCCGAACTTGCTTCTACGACAACCATACAACCAGAAATCATGCAACCAAAAGCTACGCAATCAGAACAAGCAGAACCAGAACAAATACAACAGACTTATGCAGCTAAAGAACAACCACAGGCGAGCGCAGCTGGTCGCTTGGCCTATATTATGTACACCTCAGGGACTACAGGCCAGCCCAAAGGGGTTATGGTGGAGCACCGTAATGTCGTGCGTTTGGTGACAAACACAAACTATGCACGCTTGAATGCCGACACACGCATTTTGCAGACCGGGTCTGTTGTCTTTGACGCGTCCACCTTCGAAGTTTGGGGTGCGCTATTGAACGGTGGACAGCTGGTGCTGGTGAGTCAGGATGTTATTTTGGACGCGCCCAAGCTCAAGGAAGTTGTCCGCAATCACGGCATTACCACGATGTGGCTGACCGCACCACTCTTTAATCAGCTATCCCAGCAGGACTTGGAACTATTTGAGGGGATGCGGGAGCTATTGGTCGGTGGTGATGTGCTGTCCGTACCGCATATTAATCGGGTATTGGAGGCCCATCCGAATCTACATATTATTAACGGCTACGGTCCGACGGAAAATACGACTTTTTCTACCACACAAGCCATTACTGGCGTTCAATCGGGATCTGTGCCCATTGGTAGCCCGATCTATAACTCGACGGCATATGTCGTGGACGGTTCGATGCAGCTCCAGCCTGTTGGAGCGTGGGGGGAACTGATTGTCGGCGGTGACGGGGTGGCTCGCGGATACCGCAACCGCCCAGAACTGACGACCGAAAAGTTCATTGACAGCCCGTTCCGTGGTGGCGAACGCTGCTATCGAACAGGGGACCTGGTGCGTTGGAATGCGGACGGGACGCTGGAATATAAGGGACGGATCGACGCGCAGGTAAAAATCCGGGGCTACCGGATCGAGCTGGGCGAGGTGGAAGCACAGCTGTTGAAGCTGGAGGCAGTCCGAGAAGCTGTTGTAATTGCACATGAAGATGAACAGGGGCAAAAGCTGCTCTGCGCATATGTGGTCACCCATGCGGAAGTAGCGACAAGTGAGCTGCGTAGCGCTTTGAGTCAGGAGCTGCCGGGCTACATGGTACCGTCGTATTTTGTACAGCTAGAGCAATTGCCACTGACGCCCAACGGCAAGGTGGATCGCCGAGCGTTGCCACAGCCAGAGGGAGGTGTAGGCTCAGGCGCAGAATATGTACCTCCTCAAAATCAATTACAAGCACAACTGGCTAGCATCTGGAAAGATGTGCTTGAGCTTGAGCGCATTGGCATTAAGGATAACTTTTTTGAGGCAGGAGGACATTCCCTGCGGGCGACACATGTCATATCACTCATCTATAAAGAATTGCATAGAAATGTGCAGCTAAAGGATCTGTTCCAGCATCCGACCATTGAACAGCTGGCGCAAGTTATTGAAGCACTGGAGCAAACCACTTATGAATCCATCCCTGTTACGGAGAATAAGCCATTTTATGCGGTCTCTTCGGCTCAAAAACGGATGTATATCCTCAATCAGCTTGATGGAGCGGGAATTAGCTATAACATACCTGGTGTCCTGACTCTGACCGGTTCACTTAATCACAAGGCACTGGATAGCGCGTTCCGTCAGCTTATTGACCGTCATGAAACATTGCGCACAAGTTTTGAGACCATGAACGGTGAACCTGTCCAGCGAGTACATGACGAGGTTCCTTTTTGCATGGAATTGACTAATGCTCACGGAGCTACCCCAAAGGAAACGGATGAGCTGGTACGTAACTTTGTCCAACCATTCGATCTGGGGCAGGCTCCGTTATTCCGAGTTGGTTTGATTGAAACAGACCCAGAGCATCATATTTTGCTCATGGATATGCATCATATCATTTCGGACGGCACCTCTATAAATGTACTAATTCAGGACTTCATTCATTTATATGCAGGCGACACGCTGCCCTCGTTACGCATTCAGTATAAAGACTACGCCGCTTGGCAACAGAAGCAGCAGCAAAGTGAACGCTACCGGGAACAGGAAAACTACTGGCTCAATACCTTCGCAGGAGAGCTACCAGTGCTTGATCTACCGACTGATTATCCACGGCCAGCGGTGAGAAGCTTTGAAGGAGATGTGCTGGAATTTACGCTTGACCAACGACAAAGCGCAGGCTTAAAAAGCATTGCGGTGCAGACGGAATCGACATTATATATGGTGCTGTTGGCAGCCTATTCGGCTTTGCTTAGCCACTATAGCGGGCAGGAGGATATTATTGTCGGTTCGCCAATTGCAGGGCGGCCCCATGCGGATCTTGGCAGTCTGATCGGGATGTTCGTGAATACACTGGCAATCCGTAATTATCCAGAAGGCGGGAAAACGTTCCGCGATTATGTGTTGGAGGTCAAGGAAAACGCGTTAAAGGCTTTTGAACATCAGGATTATCCGTTTGAAGAGCTAGTGGAGAAGCTGGGCGTGGATCGAGATTTAAGCCGTAATCCGTTATTTGATACCATGTTTGCACTGCAAAATCTAGAGCAAAAAGAGCAGCAGCTGGCAGGGCTGCAACTGGCATCCTATCCAAGTGAACAAACGACCGCCAAATTTGATTTAAGTCTGTTCGCAGTGGAGGATGGAGAACAAATTTCCTGTGCTCTTCAATACGGAACTCGGCTGTACAAACGAGAAACCATTGAACGACTGACTGAACATTTGCAGCAGCTTATCAATGCGGTTACTCAACAGCCGGATATCGTTCTTTCGGCTATTGAAATGGTTTCGGCCCAAGAAAAAGAGCTGCTTGTGCAGAGATTCAATGATACGGTAGCAGACTATCCGTATCCACGAGATCAAGCACTGCATGTGCTGTTCGAGGAACAGGTAGCGCAATCACCAGATCGGCTGGCCGTCACCTTTGCGGACATGCAGCTTACCTACCGCGAGCTGAATGAACGTGCCGACCGTCTGGCACGCATACTCGCTTCCCATGGGATACAGCGCGGGTCCGAGCCAGAGACACAGCGAGTAGCCATTATGGCTGAACGCTCCATTGAAATGGTCGTCGGTATGCTGGCGATTTTGAAGGTCGGAGGGGCTTACGTTCCCATTGATCCCGATTATCCTGAGGAGCGTATCCGTTATTTACTGGAGGATTCCAGTGCGGGGCTGTTACTGTTACAGCGACGTGAGCAGATGCCTTTTGAACCCGGCATTCCGGTCATTGATTTGAGTGATGAACAACGATGGAATAGCAAATCTGAATGTGACGCTCATACCGATGGAACAATTGCGATTACAACAGTGGGATCTTCCTCAGATCTTGCGTATGTGATCTACACTTCTGGTACGACAGGCAAACCGAAGGGCGTGATGATTGAGCACCGTAATGTCGTGCGTCTAGTGAAAAACAAAAGCTATGCCATGCTTGATGAAAATACACGTATGCTGCAATTGGGCGCAGTTGTGTTCGATGCCTCCACATTTGAAATTTGGGGAACGCTGCTGAACGGGGGACAACTGTATGTGGTAAGTCATGATACTATTCTGGATTCCTCCAAGCTCAAGCAGGCGATTGACAAGTATCGTGTTAACACGATGTTCATGACCACGGCTTTATTCAATCAGTATTCGCAGCAAGAAATCGGAGTGTTTGCGTCCTTGAAGGAGTTGCTCGTGGGTGGTGATGTGTTGTCTGTACCACACGTCAATCGTGTGTTGAAGGAGTACCCGCAGCTTCGCCTGGCCAATATTTATGGGCCGACGGAGAACACCACCTTTTCCACCATCTATGACATTACAGAACCGCAAACCCAGGCTATTCCCATTGGACGTCCAATTGATCACTCGACCGCTTATGTGGTCAATCGTTCGTTGAAGCTGCAACCTATCGGAGCCTGGGGAGAGTTGATCGTCGGTGGCGACGGTGTTGGGCGAGGATATCTGAATCGGCCCGAGCTTACGGCGGAAAAATTTATTGAAAGTCCATTCCGGTCTGGAGAATATTGCTATCGTACAGGAGACTTAGTGCGTTGGCGTGCTGATGGTGTACTGGAGTACAAGGGAAGAATGGATGAACAGGTCAAAATTCGCGGCTACCGCATTGAACTGGGTGAAATTGAAACCCGATTGTCCACAATTCCAGGTGTGAAGGAATCGGTTGTTACCGTGCGGCAGGATGATCACGGACAAAAACAGCTGTGTGCCTATTTTGCAACAGACAGTGAATTGAGCGCCAGCGACTTACGTAACATTTTGTCGCAGGATCTGCCTGGCTATATGGTGCCGTCCTACTTTGTGCAGCTCTCCAGACTGCCTTTGACGCTGAATGGCAAAGTAGACCGTAGGGCACTGCCCGCACCTGAGCACAATCTCGATACAGGTATGGATTATGTGGCACCCGAGACGGATGTCCAACAGGCACTGGCTACGGCTTGGGGAGCCATTCTTGGTATCCCGAAAGTCGGAATACAGGATAACTTTTTCCATTTGGGTGGTGACTCCATCAAGGCCATCCAAGTATCGTCCCGCTTGTTTCAGGCTGGATACAAGCTGGAAATGAAGGATTTGTTCAAATACCCGACAATTGCGGGACTAAGCACATATATTCAGCCTGTTAACCGAATAGCCGAGCAGGGCGAGGTTACAGGAAATGTAGTGCTTACACCGATTCAGCGCTGGTTTTTTGAACAGCCAACGGAAGAACCACACTATTTTAACCAATCTGTCATGCTCTATCGTCAGGAAGGCTATGACGAACAGGCACTACGGCGGGCGCTCCATCAGATTACTTCGCACCATGATGCATTGCGTATGGTTTTTAGTTTGTCGGAGAACGGATGTACAGCATGGAACCGCAGTGTAGAGGAAGGCGAACCGTACCATCTGGAATGCTTTGACTATAATGACAGCGATGTAAACAAGCAAGATTTGGCGAAGATAATTGAAGCGAAATGTAATGAAATTCAATCTGGTATTTCCCTAAGCGAAGGTCCGCTGATGAGACTGGGGCTGTTCCGTTGCCCGGATGGAGATCATCTGCTGGTCGTGATTCATCATTTGGCGGTGGACGGAGTATCCTGGCGCATATTATTCGAGGATTTGGCGACTGCCTATGATCAAGCCTCCAAGGGTGAACAGGTGATTCAGCTGCCTCATAAAACAGATTCGTTCCAAACATGGGCCGAGCAGCTGCACGCTTATGCCAACAGTCCAGCTATGGAACGTGAGCAAGCGTATTGGGGGAAACTTGCACAAGCGGATCCGGCTCCTTTGCCGCAGGATTACGGGCATAACGAGCACGAAAAGCCATTGATTGGCGATAGTGAGTCGGTTACTGCTTTGTGGACACATGCAGAGACAGAGCAGCTGCTCAAGCAGGCCAATCGTGCCTACCGTACAGAAATTAATGACCTGTTGTTGACGGCGGTAGGAATGGCATTGCAAGCATGGAGTGGAAATGATCGGTTCCTGATTAATCTGGAGGGACATGGACGTGAAGCCATTTTACCAGAGGTGGACATTACCCGGACGATAGGGTGGTTTACAAGCCAATATCCTGTTTTGCTCGATATGCCTGAAGAACTGGCACTTTCGCAACGGATTAAGCGGGTGAAGGAAGGACTGCGCGGCATCCCGCAAAAAGGGATTGGCTACGGTGTACTGAAATACTTAGCCGATCATCAGACACAGGCACCGGAGGCATCTCCAGCCCTATTTACGACAGACCCCGAAATCAGCTTTAACTATTTGGGACAGTTCGATCAGGATATGAAAGGGAACGACTTGCAATCATCCTCATATGAGGGTGGGATGCCGCTGAGCCCGACCATGGCTCGAACGTATACGCTGGATTTTGGTGGCATCATTTCGGGAGGTCAACTGGGTCTGACGATTAGCTATAGCCGTACCAGCTATAGACCGGAGACGATCGAGCGATTGGCGAAATTACTGGAATCGAGCCTGCGCGAAATTTTGGTGCATTGCATCCATAAAGAACACCCGGAGCTTACCCCAAGTGATATTTCCTATAAAGGAATGAGTGTGGAGGGCTTGGACAGCCTCTTATCTGAAATGGGTGCTGCAGGTGAGATCGACAATGTATATGCACTGACCCCGATGCAGAAAGGGATGCTGTTTCACAGCCAGCTAGATAGTCAAGCAGCCGCGAATGACGCGTATTTTGAGCAGGTTTCTTATGATATGCGAGGTCAGATGGACATTCGGGCTTTTGCAGAAAGCCTGAATATTCTGGTTCGGCGACATGAGGCGCTGCGTACACATTTTTATTTTGGCAGAGATACGGAACCATTGCAGGTGGTGTATCGAAATCAGGATTGCGGCTTTCAATATGAAGATTTACACCATCTGGAGAAGGATGAAATAGATACCCGGGTGGAAAATTTCAAGCTACAAGATAAAGCACGAGGTTTTGATCTGCGTAGGGATGTTCTGCTGCGTGTAGCGATTTTACGTACCGGAGAAGACAGCTATCATTTTGTATGGAGCTTCCATCATATCGTCATGGACGGCTGGTGTCTGTCCCTTATAAATAAAGAAGTGTTTGAAAGCTATGCAGCACTTCAGGAGGGCAGAGTACCAGAGCTGGCACCCGCAGTGCCGTACAGCCGCTTTATTGAATGGCTCGAAGCACAGGATCGCAAGGCGGCAACCGACTACTGGAGCAGCTATTTATCCGGATATGAGCAGCAAACAGCATTACCAGCTGTAAAATCCGGTCGCAAGAGTGGAGGCAACACGGCTAGTGATTGGGTGACGGTTTTGGAACGTGAGTTGACCCTCCGGGTGGAGGAGACGGCTAAGCGATATCAAGTGACCATGAATACGTTACTACAAACCGCATGGGGGATTTTACTGCAAAAATATAACAACCACAGTGACGTCGTATTTGGCAGTGTCGTCTCAGGCCGTCCATCGGATATTATCGGGGTAGAGGATATTATCGGCTTGTTTATTAATACCATTCCTGTTCGCATCCTTAGTGAGGCAGGGGAATCTTTTGCAGAAGTTATGAAGAAAACGCAGGAGCAGGCTCTGGCTTCTCATGCGTATGATACGTATCCACTGTTTGAGATTCAGGCATTGACCGATCAGAAACAGGATTTAATTAACCATATTATGGTGTTTGAAAATTATCCGGTAGATGAGCAGGTCGAAGAACTGGGAAGTGACGGGCAGGAACTATTCCCGATCTCCAACGTGGTGGCTGCGGAGCAGACTAACTATGATCTGAGCTTAGTCGTTATGCCAGGAGAATGCATCAAGATTCGTTTTATGTATAATGCGTTAAGTTATGATCAAACAGGCATTAAGCGTCTGCATGGACATTTTGTGAATCTGTTGGAGCAAGTTTTGCTTAACCCGAATGTTTGCATAGAAGAGCTGGAACTGGTTACAGCGGCGGAAAAACAACAAATTACAGGAGAGTTTAATAACACTGCCTCTGCATATCCAAGCAATCACACGATCCAAAAATTGTTTGAGGAGCAGGCAGAGCGTACGCCGGATCATATTGCCGTCGCTTTGGGTCATCAATCATTGACCTACCGGGAGCTCAATGAGACAGCCAACCGATTAGCGCATACGCTGTGTGATGCAGGGGTGAAACCCGATGAACCTGTTGGCATTTTGACGGAGCGCTCGCTGGATATGATTACGGGAACACTCGCTATTTTGAAGGCTGGTGGCGCGTATGTGCCGGTAGATCCACAATATCCGGAGGACCGTATCCGTTATATGCTGGAGGACTCGGGAGCCAAACTGCTGCTGGCTCAACAAGATTTGCTGGATCGTTGCTATTTTGACGGACAGATTGTTAATCTGAATGAGGATACGTCCTACAGTGCAGATGCTTCCAATCTGGGTATAGATGGAGCGGGTAATCATGCTGCTTATGTTATTTATACCTCAGGCTCAACAGGTAAGCCTAAGGGTGTCGTTGTTGAGCATCAAAGTGTCGTGCGCCTTGTCCGCAATACCGATTATGTGCCATTTGATGAATCGACTCGAATGCTGCAGACTTGCGCGTTTGTATTTGATGTATCTACGTTTGAAATTTGGGGCGCGCTGCTGAACGGCGGTCAGCTTGTTCTTGTGCATAAGGATGATCTATTGGACGCGGCCAAGCTTAAAGAGACGATACGGGATCATAGCATCACCATGATGTGGCTGACCACACCGTTATTTAATCAGCTTTCACAGCAGGATAGTAAACTTTTCGGCGATGTGAAGTATTTGCTGGTTGGTGGTGATGTTTTGTCTGCACCCCATATTAACCGGGTTCTGCGTGATAATCCGGACATGAACATCATTAACGGCTATGGACCAACGGAAAATACAACTTTTTCGACGACGTATCACATTACGGAAGAACAGCTAGATTCTGTGCCGATCGGACGTCCCATCTGCAATTCGACGGCGTATGTTGTGGATTCGTCATTTAACCTGCAACCGGTCGGAGCCTGGGGTGAGCTGGTTGTCGGCGGAGACGGAGTTGCACGTGGTTATTTAAATCGTTCTGAGCTGACGGCTGAGAGATTTCTTGCTAACCCGTGGGTGGACGGAGATCGCCTGTACTGTACAGGAGATCTTGTTCGCTGGCGTGAAGACGGCATATTGGAATACGCCGGACGGATTGATCAACAGGTTAAAATTCGCGGTTACCGGATTGAGCTGGGCGAAGTGGAGGCGCGGCTGGCAAGTGTACCGTCCGTGCGGGATAGCGTCGTTATCGCTTTGCGGGATGGAACGGGTCAACAGCAATTATGTGCTTACTTCACTGCCGATGAACAGCTGACCGTCCGTGAGATTCGAGCTGCGATGTCGGCCAGTCTGCCGAGCTATATGATTCCATCCGCATTTGTACAACTGGATCGGCTTCCGCTGACGACAAACGGCAAAATCGATCGCAAAGCTTTACCTGTGCCGGACAAAGGGCTGCACACGGGTATAGAATATGTCGCCCCGCGAACCGATGTGGAGCAGTTGCTGGCATCCATTTGGCAGGAAGTGCTTGAAATTCCACAAGTGGGTATCCATGATGACTTTTTCACGTTGGGTGGACATTCCTTGAAAGTACTGGAGCTTATACGCAAAGTTCACCTTGCCACAGACATTGAGCTCCCCATCCGTAGTGTTATGGACTTCCCGACTATAGAAGAGCAGGCGCTCACATTATTGAAAGCGGATCTGGAATACAAGGCCGATAGTCCAATCATACGGTTGAATGAACACGGTCCGATCTCCATCTTCTGCTTTCCTCCTATGCTTGGATACGGGCTGTCGTTCGCGGAGCTGGCCAAACAACTGGATCAGGACGCAGTCGTGTATGGATTGGAGTTCGTGGATGATGCTGCCGATGAGCAGGCCATGCTGGCACGTTACGTTGATTTGATCGTCAGCACGCAAGCGCAAGGTCCGTATGTACTGCTTGGTTATTCCATAGGTGGTAATCTGGCGCATAAGGTTGCTGACACACTGGAACGTCAAGGTCATACCGTATCAGATATTTTTATGCTCGATTCGGTCAAAAGGGCGGAAGCCCTGCCCTTCACAGCTGAAGAAACAGAGCATGAAATTCATGACATGCTGGAACAGGTTCCCGACTCCTACCGTGAGCTGTTGAATGAAACGTACCAACGTAAAATGATCGCTTACGCGGTGTATGGCAACCAGCTTGTGAATACAGAGAGCGTTCAGGCGAATATTCACGGCTTTGTCGCCGTTGGATCGGAAACGGTGAGGGGTACAGGAGATAATCGACTTTTATGGAAAGACGCTACACAAGGTAGCTATGAAGAGCATAGCTTGATTGGTAATCATTATGAACTACTGGAACCCGGATTTATCGAGAAAAATGTAAAAAGTATCCGTGCCGCAATACAAAAGATAACTCGGAACACGGACAAAGACATGACACAAGATTTAGCACATCATAAATCTTGAAAATCTACGGTTGATGATTTTAAGAACTGAATCACTAATTTTTTAATCTGTAACACATGAATCCTGATCGACAGGTAAGATGCCGTCTGCTTACACGACTCGATCAGGATTCGCTTTATTATGTGCACTCCCGCGATGGGAAGTGCGATGATTCCATAGCGCCATGCTGATGGCTTCCATACGGAGTATAAATATCTGCTCGCTATGCAATCACCGCACGGTTCAAATCATTAAATCAACTTCATACGTAAGGATGGTACTTCAATATGAAGAATAAAGGCATTTGCTACCTATCCGCATTTTTAGCAGCGTTGTTTCTCTGGAACCTGCTCATTGCTCCGGCATGGGCAATAGACAGCATAACACCTAATTCATTGGAAAAAAAAGTGGACGATATCATGGTTACAAAATTGGAAAAATTGCATATTCCGGGGGCTGCGGTCGTCGTGACTCAGGGAACCCAAATTCTTTTTAGTAAAGGCTACGGATATGCAGATCTGGAGCGGAAAATGGCATTCGATCCAGCAAAGACCATTGTTCGTGTCGGCTCTCTAACCAAATCATTTAGTGCAAGCGCCACGATGCAGCTGGTTGAGCAAAACAAGCTTGATTTGAATGAAGACGTGAATAACTATCTCCACAGCTATAAAGCTACGCAATACCAGAATCAGCCTTTCAATTTGCATCAGCTTTTGACACATACCTCAGGATTGGATGAAGCGCTGTACGACATTAACAGCTCGACTCGGGCAGGCGTTTTACCCACAGAACAGTATCTCAGCACGTATTTTCAAAATCAGCCACCTATCCGCAAACCTGGAATTCAGTATGAATACAGTAATGTCGCCTTCGGTCTGATCGGTAATATCGTGGAGCAAGTAAGCGGTCAGGGACTGAATGATTACCTTCGTACACATCTGTTCCAGCCGATGAATATGCCCAGCGCGACACTGGAATTGCCGTTAAATCATCCTGCACAGGCCCAGTCGTATCAGTGGAAGGATGGAGCGTATTTGAAACAGCCTTTGTCGTATATCAATCTGCCCGGAGCAGGAGCGTTGAACGTCACACCCAACGAGTTTTCCCATTACTTGATCACTCATTTAAACCAAGGCAAGTATGAGGGCAAAGTGGTGCTCCAACCACATACGGTAAAAGTGATGCATGCGCAGCAATTTGCAGTCGATGCACGCCTGGATGGCGTGGGCTACGGATTTTTTCGTGGTCATTTGGAGACAGGAGTACCTATGCTGTGGGCTACCGGGGAAATTGATGATTTTATTTCCGAAATGGTACTGATTCCGTCACAAAAGATCGGCATTTTTGTGATCATTAATTCAGCTGACACGGACACTCTGCTTCATGGAAAAGTCATCGATGCGATAGCCCAAATGCTGCCCGCAAATCCGCAGGCCGCTTCTCAGTCACTGGCTCGTTCTACCACGCAAGTGAAGCTTTCGCCAGAGATTGAGGGTGTATATCAGGTGGATTCTAATCCTGTTCATGGGTGGGGAAAATGGATTCGAATACTGGGAAACATTACATACACCGTGCGAATTCAAGATGATCATACGTTAATTGTTAAAGGAAAATACCCAAATGAGAATGAAGCAACAGACAAAGTTTTTCAAGCAGCAGGCGATGGATTGTTTGTGGAAAAGGAGGGCCAGCTTAAAATTTTGCTGTATCAGGAAAACGGTACGTGGATGATGGTTGCCCCGGATAGTAAAACCATGAAGCAAACGACACTTTGGCACCGCACCTGGACTCTGCTTGTCAGCTATGCAGCCGCCTCCTTATTTTTCATCACAACCTTGCTAATTTGGATCGTAAGATATGTGATCAAAGCTATCCGTAAAACGAATAATCACATTTCGTCCAACCTTGCATTCATTGCGTCACTAAACACGATTTTTCTCGGAGTGCAGGTCGTCTATGGTAACAATCAGATCGTGTATGGCTATTCCGCGTGGTATATCTGGGGAATTTGCACACTGCCACTCATTTCAGCACTCATTGCCGTGTGGGTATTGATCGTGAATGGCGCAAAGCTGATTACAGGGGAAAGAAGAACCCGGGCTGCCGGGAAAATCCTATTTGCGGTGCTCACATTGCTGCATACAGTGTATCTTTTTTATTGGAATTTCCTTCCTATCCATTATTCCTAAAGATTTACAAAACAATGCATATTCGAACATAAATGAATGCTAAAATTTGTATCTGATGCCCCCCAGAAGGGCTTTAAACCAACAAACAGGAGGGAAAGAATGGGAATCTTTCGTCGTTTTACATCCCGTAGCTTCAAATATGCAACTGCTTTGGTTTTCACTTTATCGTTGTATGCTGGTGTTGCGGGCAGCATGCAACCGGTACGGGCAGAAGGTCCGGCGGACCCAGCCCCCTTCATTGCAGCGAAAGTGGTCAATGAGAACGCTGGTAAAAAAGTGCTGTTTGATAATACTCATGGACAGACAGCTGGCGCAGCAGATTGGGTGATTGATGGTGGATTTTCAGACTTCGGCCAAGCCCTCGCGAGCAATGGCTATGATGTACACGAGCTTCGCCAATCTACGCCCATTACTTACAATGATCTAAAGAATTATGATGTATTTGTTACAGCAGAGCCGAATATTCCTTTTAAACAGAGCGAACAGGCTGCAATGGAGCAGTATGTAAAAGCAGGCAATAGTATTTTTTTCATTGGAGATCATTATAACGCGGACCGCAACAAGAATCGCTGGGACGGATCGGAGAGCATTAATGGCTATCGTCGTGGTGCATGGGAAGACCCTGCGAAGGGAATGAGTGCGGAAGAAAAAAGCTCGGCAGCAATGCAGGGCGTAGTCAGCTCAGATTGGCTGGGCAGCCAGTTTGGTGTGCGCTTTCGCTACAATGCATTAGGCGATATCACGGCCAATCAGATTGTCGAGCCAGCACAGGCGTTCGGCATTACAGCTGGAGTGAGTAATGTGGCAATGCATGCAGGATCAACACTCGCAATTATCGACCCAGCGAAAGCCAAGGGAATCGTATATCTACCTAAAACCAATCAGGCTTGGGGCAACGCGGTAGATCAGGGCGTGTATAATGGAGGCGGCATTCCGGAAGGACCTTATGCAGTTGTATCGAAAGTAGGACTAGGCAAAGCTGCTTTCATTGGGGACTCGTCTCCTGTCGAAGATGCAACGCCAAAATATTTGCGCGAAGAGACAGGAACCAAGAAGACAACCTATGACGGCTTTAAGGAGCAGGATGACGCCGAGTTACTGGTCAATATCGTAGACTGGTTGTCCAAGAAGGAGGAGTATACCAGCCTGACGGAAGTGAAAAGCTTACAGCTGGACCAGCCGACGGCATTACTGCCTTTTGAAGAGCCACAGGCTTCCACGGAACCACAAGCCGAGCCTTGGTCCGCTCCCGCAGCTGGCTACAAATGGTGGGATCAGCGAACCTTCAAAGCAGGGTCCTATGGCGGACCTACAGCCAGTGCGCAGCCTGTGTACAACATCGTTCGTCAAGAGCAGCTGCCCAATGCACAGCCTTTTCAAATTCGAGTTACTGCCGATCAGCTGGCTCCCAATAGTACGATTAGCGGATTCAGCACAGGTATTTATATAGAGGGCGGCAATCAAGTAGCCCAGATTCAAAATCCGGATGGAAGCTGGCCAACCTCTTACGGCTATAGCGGAACATTTAGTCTGGAGTCCAACGGCAAAGGGCATGCCTATAAGGACTTGACGGTGCGAATCAAGCCGGGAACCAGTGGTTCAGCTAATCTTAGACTGAGGCAAAACGGCAGCAATCTGCTGACTCAATCCGTCGTGTTGGCTGATGTCCCGGCCCAGCCGTTGCCTGAGGAAGGCAATACGGTTCCAGCTCGTATCAGTGTCGCAGAAGCACGGAGTCTCCCGGCTGGTAAAGTCGTGACCTTAGAGGGTGTTGTGACGACAGAACCAGGTGTATTCGGTGGTCAAGCCTTTTACATGCAGGATGAAAGTGGCGGTATTTATGTATATCAGAACCAAAGCGGCTTTCACCAAGGGGATCGAGTAAAGCTTACAGCAAGCTTGGCACTGTTTAATAGTGAGCTAGAGTTAACCGATCCAGTGGCAATTGAAAAAACGGGAGAAGGACAACTTCCAGAAGCTGTACAAGTCACCCAACTCAGTGATGCGAGCCAAGGACAGTTGGTTGAGCTTCCTACGGCAATGATTCGTAATGTGATAGACGCGACTCCCGTAGGTTCGTTTGAATTTGATGCAGTATCAGGTGAAGTAAGTCACCATGTGCGTGTCGATGCACGTACAGGCTTAACACGGACAACTTTTCCATATCAAGAAGGACAGCACGTGAAGCTAAAAGGAATTTCGGCGATTTTCAAAGGGAATTATCAGTTGAAACCGCGTGGACTGGATGATTTTTCAGCTCAGGCAGGTGCAGAGTTGCAAGAAGTAGAGCTTTCACTGGATCAAACGACCCTCAACATTGGGGATACGGCAGTGACACATCTCAAGGGTACGCTGACAGATGGCAGCGAAGCAGATTTAAACCGCGCTTCTGTTCAGTATGTCAGCAGTCATGAATCCGTTTCGCTGGATACGTATGGAGAACTTAAGGCCCTAAAAGAGGGGAGCGCGGAGATTACAGCCAGCGTTACCTTGGATGGTAAAACGGTCGTATCCAATCCTGTAACTGTTAGAGTCGAAAAGACTGGTGTAGGTGAAGTGCCGAGTAAACCTGTGCTGTCGCATGATAACGGGCAGGACACTGGGCTGAAGGACGGCAATTACAACATCACTATGGATCTGTGGTGGGGTACGAATGGTGATGAACTCAAGTTGTACGAAAATGACAAGCTGATTGGCACTCAATCGTTGCAAGCGGCTTCTCCTGGAGCACAGCATGCAGTCATTCCTGTTACAGGTAAGACCAACGGTACCTACACGTATACTGCAGAACTGATCAACGCTTCTGGTAAAACGACCAGCGACCCGTTAACTGTCGAAGTGACCGATGCTTCTCCTGGCATTCCAGTGCTGTCTCATGACAATTGGGATGGTGATGGTGCCTATACTCTTGCTATGAACATGTGGTGGGGCACAAATGCGACGAAATACAACTTGTATGAAAACGGAAAGCTGATCGACGCGCAGGATCTGCTGAGCCAAAGTCCGCAGGCCCAAAGTGCAGTGACCAGCATCCAAAATCAAAAGCCGGGTACATATGAGTACCGGGCCGAGTTAGTCAATGCTTCAGGAGAAGTTTCTAGTCAAACGATAAGTGTAGAAGTAAAGGGCCATGAAGTAGAAATGATGGGCCGTTAAAAAGTAAGAGCATCTATTGACCTCGTGAGAGTCTATAGATGCTTTTTTATTTTTTACGAAGCGGGAATTATCATTTTAGGATTGGGTTGGCGAAGCGGAAAGTCCCTCTATATCTGAGGAGCCATAGAAGAACATGGCAACTAGAATCACAATAATGACAACCTCTGCAAAATATTCTCCATCAAACTCACTCACCACATAAGTCTCCTTTCGCCACTTGTTAATTATTTATTTTCTGTGAAAAGGCTTGTATCACCTGGTCCAGTGTCATATTCCCGTTATCATTTAAAAATTTCACCATATTATCGACATTGGATGGAGTGGATGCTAGTGTTTTGTATTTTCCTGTGAGTCCTAAAAACAATGTTGCTTGTCTGTATAAAGTCACCGAATCGACGTTTAGTTTTCCTGTTAGTAGGAGGGCTGCCACAAGGACCTCCACATTTTTTCCTTGAAGCGCGGAAAAGATAGCCGAATTACTGTTTAATCCATTTTTCTTTTGACCGTTAGGTGGGGATTTGGATTTACGATTCCCGTTTCCATTGCCATTCCCATTGCCGTTCTTTCCTAAGGAAGCCATTGAATCTTCCTCCCGCCATATACTGTTCTTGCCTGGTTTTTATGAAAATTCGGGACAAGGACAGCGGCACTACAGTGCTCATCAAAATACGTTATGATCATACGATATGCGAATAAGAGAGCATTGGTTACTATAAGAATCACCCTGGCTGAAGGCAGTTGGCTACTGTTATCCAGTAATTTATTTCGCATGTTGGTCCGATTTAGAGTAAACTACAATAAAGCAAGCCAAATGATCAATTGCATAAATCCCAGAGCGTTTTCAATCAGCAATGTTTAGACTAAAACGGTTTAGTTCGTTTATTGTATTTTTGAGCGTTGAATTGGAATTAAGCAAAATGCTGAAATAGGAGTTGTAGATAAAATATGTCGAATGAAGAAGTATTGTTAACTAAAGAGGGATTGGCCAAGCTGGAGGATGAGCTAAAGGAACTGAAGACCGTAAAACGCAAGGAGCTAGCCGAACGCCTTAAGTTGGCTATCAGCTACGGCGATTTGAAAGAAAATAGTGAGTATCACTCAGCCAAGGACGACCAAGCGTTTATGGAAACCCGCATTCTCATATTGGAGAAGATGCTGACCAAAGCCCGGGTCGTGGATGAGAGTAATTTAGACCTTAGAACCGTTAGTATTGGATCGACTGTCATTTTGAATGACATCGAATTTTCAGAAAAGATGGAATACAAAATTGTAAGTCCTGCTGAGGCGGATGTTCTTGATAACAAAATTTCCTATGAGAGTCCTTTAGGCAAGGCACTTTTGGGAAAAGAAGTGGGCAGTATCATTCATGTGGATGCACCCATGGCTGTAATTAAATATGAGCTGCTTGAAATTAAGCTCACATAGTTCATTCCCGATTCCCTTATATGAGGGGGCCGGGATTTTTTTATTTCTCGCTGCTTACATACCGTCCATGTGGAGCACAGTTGCACTCCACATACACTGGACAGGATTTTCTTTACTCCGCTAAGTGCACTAAGTTAGTCCGTCATTAGGAAGCCTGCTTGCTCCAATGCAGCGCAGGCATCATTAATTTTATCTTCATCCGAGGCATTCAAGGTGTGCAGGTGGATGCCTCCCGTCAGCTGGGACAAATAAGTGGCCTGGGTGGAGCTGATTTTACGGATAAAATCGTCCACTTCCTTGCGAGTTCCAACCCGTATCGGAGCAGTCAGATCCCCGTATACCGGATGCTCAACAATAACATCCTGCACACTTACACCGTAGTCCACAATCAGCTTTAGTTCCTCTTCTGTCTGTTCAGGTCGATGTTTACACACAATAATACGTGAGGCTAAGGGAGTTGCCTGACCCGCAGGCTCCATATAAATGTATCCTTGACTCGTTGCAAGGATAGGCTCTTGGCTTGCTTTTAACAGGGAAATATCCTGTACAATTACTTGTCGGGAGACGGAGGATCTGCGCGCCAGTTCGCTCCCGGTCAGTGGTGATTCGCTCTTGAGCCACAATAGTAGCTGTTCGCGGCGATCCGTACCTGACCGTTTTAAAGATTCAGTCAACGGGATAAGCTCCTTTCTTTTCGATGCGTCAGGTCTGTCAAAATATCTACCAATACATTCAATTCCTCGATGGTGGTCGTTCTTCCGAAAGAAACACGGATAAATTGTAACGCTTCACGGCCGGATGCTCCAAGCGCCTGTAAGGCAGGCGAAGGATCGTGGTGTCCGGCAGCACATGCGCTTCCAGTGGATATACAGACACCTCTGCGATTACATTCCAGCATAACATATTGTCCCTCGTAACCGTGAAAAAAACAGCCTACTATATGATGAAGCGCTGCTTTATTCTCGCTTTCCTGTACCACCCAACGTAACGGAATGGATCTTTCCCGAATTTTCGTAATAAAGTGTCTTCTCAGGGAAGCATATCGCTCCTGATGCGACTCCATCTGTTCGGTCATCATTTCTGCCGCCGCGACAAAGGCTGCAATCCCGGGAACATTAACCGTTCCAGGACGAAATCCGTTTTCATGTATTGTATCAGGGTACACGGGACGCCAAGGAGTTCCGGGTTTGAGATATGCAGCTCCGACGCCTTTGGGGCCATACACTTTATGGCTCGATACAGAGAGTGCATCTACTCCCATGGCTTCTACATCTACGAGAATATTCCCAAATGTCTGTACCGCATCACTATGCAGCAAAATACCCCGTTCGCGTAGTAGGGGAGATAAGGCAGCAAGGTCCTGAACCAATCCCGTTTCCGAATTGGCGTGTTGTACGGATACAAGTCCGGTGTTTTCTCTCAGGTGAGGTAAAAGAGCTTCACGAGTCACTCGTCCTTCCCGATCCGGTTGCACAATGGTCAGCTCATAGCCCTGACGTTCCAGCAAAGTGGCAAGGTTGTACATCGAGTGATGTTCCAAAGCGCTCATGATCCAATGCTTTTTATGCTGCGGCAACCCGTTCAGGATCGATTGCACAATCAGCATATTGGATTCTGTTCCCCCTGTCGTAAAATAGATGCCTTCCTTTTGCCCGCCAATCATATTTGCTATTCGTTGCCTGCTGTAATCCAGCGTGTAGGCTGCTTGACCGCCCGCATCATGAAGGCTGCTGGCATTTCCGAACATTTCCTTATTTAATACGTTAAACATATTTAAAGCTTCACCACACATAGGTGTAGAAGCGGCATAGTCGAGATAAATCACACCAAATCCTCCCTGCTTAAAAATAATTCCATTCAAAAACTCTTGAGATTATTGTAGGCATGTGTAAATATAAGTGTCAAGACACTTGTAAATATGAATGTACACAAAGCGGTTATCTGTTCGCTGAGAGCGGAACGATCAGCCGCATCGATATGGAGGGATTCTAATGTCTATGCTTGACGTTTTACAAGGAAATCGAGGGCTTATGCCAGAGCATTATAAGACACTGACGGTTGCTGAAATGGAGCAGCGAGTGGCCGAACTGAAACAAAAATGGGGACCCAAGCTGCTTATACCGGGCCACCACTATCAGAAGGACGAGGTTATTCAGTTTGCTGATATAACAGGAGATTCTCTACAGCTTGCTCAAATGGCTGCACAAAATCAGGAAGCGGAGTTCATTGTATTTTGTGGGGTACATTTTATGGCGGAGACAGCGGATATGCTGACTACCGATCGACAGACTGTTGTCCTGCCGGATATGCGTGCAGGTTGCTCGATGGCAGATATGGCGAATGTGGAACAGACAGAACGAGCATGGAAGCATTTACAGGAGTTGGTAGGAGATACGATCATTCCGTTAACATATGTAAATTCCACAGCAGAGATCAAAGCCTTTGTAGGACGGCATGGTGGGGCTACCGTGACTTCTTCGAATGCTAAGCAAGTGCTGGAGTGGGCGCTGAAGCAAAAGGAACGTATTTTGTTTTTGCCGGATCAGCATTTAGGTCGCAATACAGCTTACGATCTTGGAATTCCGCTAAATGAAATGGCCGTGTGGAATCCAATGACAGATCAGCTTGAGACTGAACAGGACCCAGCAACCGTAAAAATTATTTTATGGAAAGGGCATTGCTCCGTTCATGAAAAGTTTACAGTAGATCATATTCGCAACGTTCGCGAGCGTGATAAGAACGTCCGGGTCATCGTTCACCCCGAATGCTCTTATGAAGTCGTACAGCTCGCAGATTGCGCGGGCTCCACAAAATTCATCATCGATACCATCCGTGCGGCAGAGCCAGGGACCCAATGGGCTGTTGGCACAGAAATGAATCTCGTGCAACGAATCAAGCAGCAGTACCCTGAACAGCACATTGAATCGCTCAATCCAGATATGTGTCCCTGCCTGACCATGAACCGGATCGATCTTCCCCATTTGCTGTGGGCAATGGAACAGTTTGACCGGGGTGAGCCTGTGGGTGTGATTCGTGTGGATGCTCAGATCAGACAGGATGCTGTACTAGCATTGAATCGTATGCTTGCTATCCGTTAAGTTTTTACCGTAATATAGAGCGTCCTTCCACCGGATTTGAGCATTAGACCGAAGGAGCAGAAATAATTATTTCAGTTGCTTGTGATCCAACCCGTATCTCTAATTAAAGATTAGTCGCTTGTCCGGTTTCGTGCTATAATTGTAGCAACAAACCGAAGGAGGTGAATCCCTTGTTTGAGCTTCAAGACCTACTCCCTTATTTATTTACAATCGGTTTGCTGTGCACAGTGACTTATACGTATCTCGCTCATTTGCACGGCAATGTACCCGAATGCTGGGTCGAAGGTGGGCCCGTGAGGTCTCATGCCTCTCCGCAGATGCCGATGTCTGCCCGTGGACAGGACATGCCTGTCCGGCTGGCCCGACATATCCGGCGTAAAGAAGCGCCGGATGAAGATGCATCCGATTGTTCTCCCTCGTTGAACGATGGCACAGCCAATCAACGAGGAGGAACATATGAAACGATTCAAGGGATTCACCTTTTGGGGTAAAAAAGAACGGATATTTGGATTAATGGTAGCGTTGGCGGTGGTCATGCTACTGTCTGGTTGTGGTGCGAATGCTGCGGAGATAAATGCACAGACACCCGGATTTTTTAATCATTACGTGGTGTTCCCGCTTTCTTGGCTTATTCAGCAATTGGCGCAATGGTTTGGTGGAAGCTTTGGGCTGGCGATTATGACATTGACATTCATTGTCCGTCTGGCCTTACTGCCTCTTATGATGCGTCAAACGCGTGCCCAGCAGGGTATGAAGCGCAAGATGAGCGCTATGCAGCCCGACTTGGACCGAATTAAGAAGAAGTATGAAAACAAGAAAGATACCACCAGCCAGCAGAGTATGCAGCAGGAAATGATGTCGCTTTACAAAGAACATCAATTCAATCCGCTTAATATCGGTTGTCTGCCTATTCTCATTCAGCTCCCGATCTTGAGCGGTATGTATACAGCAATCCGCTTAACCCCGGAGCTCGCATCTCACTCTTTCCTATGGTTCCGGCTCGGACAGCCGGACTGGATTTTGTCAATCGTCGTCGCAATTGTATACTTGGCACAGGCCAAGCTTTCTCAGTTTCAGATGACGCCTGACCAGCGCAAGCAATTTGCGATCATGGGCTATCTTTCACCGATTATGATGGCGGTCTTTTCCTTCAATGCCCCTGCTGCCATGCCATTATATTGGACAGTAAGCGGCACCTTCTTGCTGCTTCAGTCGCTGTGGTTCCGCAGACGCTATCCAATAGAGGAAGCAGAGAGTAAGGTTAAACTTGGAGAAGTCACACCAACCTAATTAGTAGATGATGCTTGTTTAACTTGGGAATTACGTTTGTAGTATGCCACGTGTAATCATAGGATGTCATTCGAGCCGTTTATAAGGCTTGAATGGCGTCCTTTTTTGTTGCTGCTTTTTTCGCTACAGTCCGCTTGCGATTTTGTAGTCAATATGAATTTCTTATATTATAAAATGATTCTGAAAGTGATATTTTTTGAAAACGGGTTTCATTATGTGGAGGATGCAACTAATTCTTTTAATGAAATGATAAGGGAAAAGTGGGCAAAGTAAGACCTATATCTAAGCTAATGCTGCACTTTGTTTTATCACGCAATGAATATTATGGAGGAACTACAGAAAATGAAGCAAACATCAACAAAGCTGCCCATTTCCTTGGCTCTGCTCACATGTATAGTATGTGCATTCGGTTTTGGCTTAATCGCATTATGGGTGAGTGACCATCAAGTTCGGCATTTTGACCAGGAAATTATTTCGGTTATTGGACAACTGGAGTCGCCCGCCATGACCCGTGTAATGAAATTTTTCACCATGATCGGCAGCGGAATTCCAGTTGTGATCATTGTTTTAATGGCCATGTTCGTGCTCTATAGAGTATTGGGACACCGCAGAGAACTGCTTTTTTTGGCGGCTGGTGTATTGGGATCGGTAATGCTGAATACGATACTGAAAGTACTTTTTCAGCGTGCGAGACCGGAGATTCACCGTATTATTGAAGAGAATGGATACAGCTTTCCAAGCGGACATTCCATGACAGCTTTCCAAGCGGACATTCCATGACAGCTTTCCAAGCGGACATTCCATGACAGCTTTCAGCATGTATGCGGCGCTGACATTTTTAGTGTGGAAGCATGTTCCTTCTAGGCTGGGGCGTATCCTTCTTATTGTACTCAGCAGCCTGCTGATTGTAGCAATCGGGACGAGCCGCATTTATTTGGGCGTACATTATCCGAGCGACGTTGTGGGTGGCTATTTTATGAGTGGCTGCTGGATGGCAGCTTGTATTTGGTTTTATCAGCGGTACGAAGAACGACGAATGCTGTCACTTCGCTCTAAATCGACAGCATAACGGGTTGCATAAATAATGAAGTTTCTAAAAAGCAGACGCTTTAGCGTCTGCTTTTCATTTGGACAGAGGAAGTGTGTTCAGTCATCTTGGTTCTGGCCTGTTCACCAGGCTTGAGCCCCAGCTTCTGCTCCCATTTTTCATAAAATATAATAGCCGCCTGCATAAAGATGCCAGGTAGCTTCCGACTTCGAATGAATTGATGAACGCCGATGGCACAACCTGCACCAATAAGCGCACCTGCCAAAATATCCGAGGGATAATGCACTCCGGTCCATACGCGGGATACTGCGATGAGTACAGCTAAAATAACCCAGAGAACACGAAATTTTTGATGATGAAGCCATAAAATGGCAGCCAGAGAAAACGCTCCAAGTGCATGGTTACTCGGGAATGAAGCATTGGGATCATGATGAATAAGCTGAATGACTGAATGTCCGACAAAAGGCCGATCTCTGTAAAACAAATGTCCAAGACCCCAACTAATTACAAAGCCGATACAAACCGTTATAACGGCTTCTAAAACCATCATTCGATGCGGCATTTTAAAGGTGAACCAGTAAATCAGCAAAGCCACTCCGAATAAATACGGTGCATATTGCGCCAAGAAACGCATGGTTCCATTCAAAAAGGCGAGGGAATTAGCGAGTTCATTGATCCAGTGAAATAAAGCATAGTCTACATTAATTAACATGAATAAATTACTCCTTAACATCAAAAAATTGAATAACAAAGTTATATTATAGAGCGACTACACGGATAAAAGCTTAAAATCAAATAAAAAATGAATGTCATTTCCGTTACTCATTTGCTTTTTCTATAGAAATAGGTGGTTTTGCGATGGAAAAGTCGGTGCTGGTCATTGATGATGAAGAGAAGATATCCAGATTGCTTCAGTTGGAGTTATCCCATGAAGGATATGCAGTTGAAATCGCACAAACGGGCAGAGAAGGATTGGAAAAAGCTCTAGCACGTACATGGGATATCATCATTCTGGATGTCATGCTGCCGGAAATGAACGGGGTCGAGGTGCTGAAGCAGATTCGAAAAGTGAACAATCATACACCAGTAATTATGGTCACTGCACGTAACACGACTCCTGATAAGGTTTCAGGTCTGGATGAAGGTGCCAATGATTACATTACGAAGCCTTTTGAGATTGAGGAGTTATTAGCGCGGATGCGGGCCAGTATGAGGCATCAAATGGAGCCAACAGCTACCGCTTCACAAAAAGAGGACAAGTTGTCGTCCAGGCTCCAAGTGGATAGCTTGGTGTTGGAACGCAAGACTAGGTCAGTGGTGCGGGAAGGAAACCGAATCGAACTGACGCCCAAAGAATATGATCTGCTTCTCTATCTGATGGAGCACAAAAATCAGGTATTGCAGCGGGATGAATTGATTCAGAACGTGTGGGGGTTTGATTTTGTTGGTGATACGAATGTCGTAGATGTGTATATCCGGTATGTTCGCAAAAAAATTGATCATGGATACAAAAAGAAATTAATTAAAACCGTACGTGGTGTGGGGTACTGCATCAGGGAGGAAGAACATTGAAGCTGCGGACCAAAATCACCCTGCTCAGTTCTATTTTAGTGATGATAATACTCCTGTTTGTGGATGTCACGGTTCATTTGTTGTTCGTCAAAATCGCTACGCGAAATGAAAGAGAAGTGCTGCAAAATAAGTGGACTGAAATCATTGCCGAAACCGGACATACCATGATTCTGAAGAATGCATGGAGTCCAAAATTGAAAGATGAGCTTTCCGGAGATACTATTCTGAGGGTGTTTGATCAGCAATCCCGACTTCTGTATGAAGTAAGTCGCCAGTCACGCTTTAAGCTGGGCGATATTCGTTTTAACACTTCTCAAAGCTCTCAATTGACTGATGTACAGGGTCATAAAATTCTGGTAATCCATCTCCCCGTGCTTTCTCCGGAGGGCAATCAGAAGGGAACGCTGGAGATCGTGGAAAAATGGGATGCACTCGAAACCAATCTCGATATTTTAAATACGATTCTCATCACTTCGACTGTAGGAGCAATGATGCTAAGTTTGGTAGGGAGCACGATTTTGGCGAATGCCATATTGCTGCCGATTTCCAGTAGTATTCAAACGATGCAGGAAATTGAGAGAAGCTTAAAATTTAAAAAAATCCCCGCTGGCAGTCATAATCAAGATGAATTGTCCCAAATGACCGCTACTTTTAACCGAATGATGGAGAGATTAGAAGAAAGCTTTCAGAGCCAGCAGCAGTTTGTTTCAGATGCCTCACATGAACTGAATACCACACTTATGATTATTGAGGGCTATGCCAACATGCTGCGGCGGTGGGGCACGCGTGATGAGGACATTCATAAGGAATCCATTGAATCGATCTATGAAGAAACTCAGCGAATGCGTACGATGACACAGCAGTTGCTGACTCTTGCCTCCTCACAGCAGAAAGACCCTGAGCCGCATGAGCGGATAGAAATGATCGGTTGTTGTCAACAGGTAGTAGCGCATCTCAAGCCTGTACATGATCGTCAAATTTCTATTTTAACCGAAGAGAAAGAAATTTGGCTGGATGCCAACCTGACAAAAATGAAGCAATTGCTAGTGATCCTACTGGATAATGCATTAAAATACAGCTCGGATGAGATTGAAATAGGCTTATCTAAAGATAAAAAGGATGTCTATATCCGGGTTAAGGATTATGGGATCGGAATACCTGAGGGCGAGATCAAGCGGGTCTTCGAACGATTTTATCGGGTAGATAGCTCCAGGCATCGTAAAACTGGAGGGACCGGGCTGGGGTTGCCGATTGCCAAGGCAATTACAGATGCTCATCAGGGTACGATACGTATGGAGAGCGTAGAAGGAGAAGGAACGGTAGTCATCGTCACGCTGCCCCAAAGACAAAAGGAAAGGCTGTCCCTCCAGTAGAAATATCTACTCGCGGAACAGCCCTTTTTATTGTTATTTGTAAGTTAAGCATTCGGTGGATGGGAATCAACTAAAATTTATCCTAGAGGACACGACGTGCTGTTGTGTAATTGCGGCTCCACCAGCCCGAATTTAGATCTGTAACCGTTACGCCGCCTTTACCATACGTATGCAGAATTTTGCCGTTCCCCATGTAAATGGCTACATGATGAATTGGCGCATAGAAAAAGACCAAATCGCCTTTTTTCAGCTGACTACGCGGTACGAAAGTGCCAACAGTTGATTGCTGTCTGGACGAACGTGGAAGCTTGATGCCATTTTGTGCAAATACATATTGAGTGAACGAAGAGCAGTCAAAAGATCTTGTATTGCCTGCTGGGGCTCCATGCTCATAACGCACACCCATAAACTGGGAACCTTTAGAAATAATCTGATCAGCTTTACTTGCCGAAGCGGCATGAGTGGTGGCTGGCCCAACGACGAAGCTCCCTGCGCTCAATGCCAAAGTCATAGTAAAGCAAATACCCATCCACAATTTTTTTGAAGTACGTTTCATATATAAATTCCTCCGTTATTCGTATTGTGTTGATGTCCTGAAATGACAATAACACAAATAAAATGTCCGGAATTTACCACTCATGGTTACAAACCTGTTACCCCAACGCTTTGTCCTCATTTATTAGAAAACGATGAGAATTTTCTCCTTAATTTTAGCTTGACAAATTGTATAGACTCCCCTTATAGATAGGCTCGTATGGCAAAAAACGACTTGCAGACGATTGGCACAAGCAATCACGCAAAATATACATACCTATATACTACAATTTATAACTTGTACGGGAGTATGCTCTGATTCCCGTTGACATCGTAAGGATCACACCGTATTTCCGGTCAGGAAGGGGAATTCGTATGGCTTCAAGGCAGAATAAAGCACTCAAAAAACGGCGTCTAACCATTGTTCAGGTCATTTCCAACTATCCCGATGCACAGCCGGTACCCTCTAACAAAGGCGGAACGGAAAAGGTCGTGCATGAATTAACTGAGGAATTGGTGAGACGAGGGCATCATGTATCGCTGTTTGCCGCCCGTGGGAGCAGGAGCAGTGCGCGGTTGATTACCTACCCCAAGGGTTTGAAACAAAGTCAGATCCCCCAATATGTACTCCGGCATATGCCTTCCAACACACATATCATTCATGATCATACTTTTCGTTCTTCTGTGGGACGTAGGAAGCTGCCTTGTCCATCAGTATGCACCGTTCATCTTCCAGTGAAGAGACACGGTAAAAACCCGGTATATGTCAGTAAACGAGCGCGTCAGCTGATGGGCAGGGGCAAAGGTTTTTATATCTATAATGGTATCAACACCCATGAATACGAGTTCAGCAGTGAGAAGCGTGGCTACTTGCTGTTTATGGGCAGAATCATACGAGATAAAGGTGTATTGCAGGCCATTCAGGTTGCAGAACGAACAGGAAAAAAACTGCTTATTGCAGGTCCTATCAAAGCTCCAGAATTTTTCCGTAAAGAGATTCAGAAACGAATTCAGCGTAATCCGAATATACGCTATGTAGGTGCAGTTGGAGGTGCTCAGAAACAGAAGCTGCTGAAACATGCAGAGTGTCTGCTGTTTCCGACACTGTGGGAAGAGCCATTTGGACTCGTAATGGTCGAGGCCATGGCTTGTGGAACACCGGTGCTGGCATTAAAAAATGGCTCCGTTCCCGAGGTACTCTTGGGCTTTCCACAGTTGATTTGCAAATCAGTTAGCCAAATGGCAGGAAAGGCACAGCAAAAAAATTATCCGTCACCAGTGCAGCTTCGTTCATATGTCAACCAAAGATTTACCAACAAACAGATGACCAGTAACTACTTAAGACTATACCGTGAAATCATCCGTCGGCGAGAACAGAAGAGAGGACAACGACAGCCTATACGGAGGTGAAGGGGATGCAGGTCAAACGATATATGCTCGGAAATGGCTCTTGGGCAACTCCTTATTATATAGTCACAGGGGGGCAGAAAGGTCCGTGTGTGATGGTGGTCGCGGGGATACATGGTAATGAAATAGCTAGCATACGAGCTGCTGAGAAACTGGTGAAGCTTTTGAATCAGCAAAAACTGCGAATTAGCCAGGGTAAGCTTATAATTGTACCGATTGTAAACCAAAAGGCTTACCGCAAACGGATTAGAGGAATACCTGATCTTAATCGAACCTTTCCGCGCAAAAAAAAGCAGCTGGCAACACAACCACTTTCCGCTGCTCTATTCAAATTAACACAAAAGCATCAACCTGAATGGTATCTTGACTTGCATGAGGCCAATGGATTGTCACAAAAGGATGCCGAGGTGCTTGGTCAAACGCTAATCTCCAACAAGGCCAACCCGGTGGTTCCTGCGGTTCGTCGGGTTATTAAGCGAATGAATCGCTCCATACAGGTGAGCGACCGACATTTCAACCTTCGGCTGCATGAGCTTCCAGGTTCCTCCCGCACCGCTGTAGCCCGTATTTTAGGTGCACGCGCGGTTACCGTGGAAACGGGTTGGAGCCTGCCCAAGAAAGTACGCATACACTATCAGTTGGAGATCGTTCAGCATTTTTTAAAAGAAGCCGGAATAGTCAAAGGTAACTGCATCACAAAATAAAATCGCTTCTGGAGCAAGGACTTTTTCACCTTGCTCAGGAGCGATTTTTTATGTGCGACCTGCGACCTTCGTTCAGAATCCGTAGCGTGCATTATATCTGAGGATTTTGCAAAAATCCAATAAGCGACTTCCAATGAACAATATATAGATCGAAATGCTCTAGTTCGTCTATATATTGCACTTTGGAGCGACTGGAATCAAATTTTGCAAAATCCTGATCTATGTGTTGTCAGGACTCGGATTTATAGAAGGCGTTCACCAAGCTGTTTCCCAGACGTACCTCAATTAGCTCCAGTGGTGTATCCAGATCGGCACGGATTGTGTGATGCGTATCGACCGGAATGCTAAATACAGAACCGCTTGCCGCAGCAAAACGTTCTCCGTTCAGCATGACCTCTCCCCGGCCGGACACGATCGTCCATACTTTAAGTCCACTGCCGTGAATACGGCCATTCAAACGTTGATCTGGCAGTACCGTCAGCCGTATGGCCAGTATATCGCTCAGACTCCGATGATCAAATTCGTCCAGCACTCGGTAACTGCCCCAAGAGGTTTCACCATGCATGGGGTGAAGTTGAAGTTTACCTAGCTGCTCCTTGATTACGTGGGCATGGCTCTTGGACGCAATGAGAATGCCATCGGGACTCGCGGCAGCAATAATATCTTCCACACCAATGACATGAAGTGGATAGGGCAGCTCATTAACGATATGCGTGCCGTGAGTCTGCCCACTAATCTGTCCACGCCCGATTACTTGACTGTTTAGCTGCTCTGTTAGAGCCTGCCAGTTGCCGATGTCGTGCCATTCGCCATCGTAGGGCAGGACGATGGCATGTTCGGCACGCTCTGCAATCTCTTCGTCGAAACTGCGAACGGGGAGGCTATCATACATCGCGCATAATGCTTTATCGTTCAGCGGCAGATCACTTCGCTCCATACAGGACAACATATACCGTAATGTAAAAGCGTAAACACCACAGTTCCAGAGCGCGCCCTGATGAATAAGCTGTTGTGCTCCGGGGAGATCCGGCTTTTCTGTGAAGCGAGCAACTTGCGCATAGGAAGTTTTCCCTTCCCGTATCATTTGCAGACCCGGAACGACGTAGCCGTATTGGTCGGAGGGATGAGTGGGCCTTGTCCCAAGCATAGCCAGATCGGCTCCGCTCTCAAACAATATGCCGGAGAGCGCTGCTATGCTATGGAAGAAATCCTCTCCTGCAAACATGTCCGCTGGGGCAATGCAGAGAACTTCATCCAGCCCTGTGCCTCTGGTGTGAAAATAAGCAGCTGCCAGTGCAGCAGCGGTGAAGGTTCCACGTTTGGCAGGCTCGCCCAGAACGGGCAGACGACCTTCTGTATGGCGAAAGGCTAGATTTACCTGACTCCGATGAGCCAGAAGCAGGGCAGAGGAATCCAGCCCGGTTAAGGTAAGCTGACGGTACACCCGACCGAGCATAGATTCCTTATGCCCGTCAGGAGCGGACAACAACCGGAGAAACAGCTTCGACCGGATTTCGTTGGATAGTGGCCATAGCCGTTTTCCGGCACCACCGCATAATAATACGATGCGCACGGACGTTTCCTCCTTCAATGCAGATCTATTTTGGACTGCATCATTTTGCAGGATTTTAAAAACTATTTTAGCGATGATTCAATCTTTGTTTTTGGAGTAAGCTGGTACACCTTGCGTTGATGAAAAGATAAGGAGCGATAGCTCTTAGCCAAGACATCCAATTGTTTTTGCGACAGGGAAGAAGCCCGACGATGAAGCGCTTTATTCAATGACTTGCGCAAAATCATCCGAGAGGGCTGATTACTGTATAAATAGTTGGCATACGTTTCATATTCGGAAAACCCAAACTGTTTTGTCCGGTCTATACTGTGGATAATTGCGTTGTACCAAGGTTTTCCATGACGGGCCTCGATAACTTGCTTGAGCTGGGTAAGCCGCGCTTTTTCAAAAAGCATATAATGAGTAACAAAGGACTTTGGTGAGGGAGCTTTAACGCCCATCAGCTTGTGATGGGTGCGAAAATACTCAGGCTGGCTCCAGCTGCGGTAGTAAAAAATCGTTTTTCCGTCTTTACGGAACGTATGTGGACGAATCAAAACCGTGTCCGCGTCAATGACGAGGAAAAAAGAGGCTTTACTGATTTTGTCGCCATTCATTTTGAGCAATTGTTGATACAGCCAGCCTGAACGGTCCCAGCGCGTTGTTCCGTAATGGATATGTTTTTTGGTAATGGGCAGCACCGTTTTTTCGTCTATAAATGTACATTTCTTGTTTACGCACAGACGGCGAATCCCGGTGCTTTGCGGTGAAACGATATAAATATTTCCAATTCGGTGCTGCACGTGACGGCGCAGACTGTCAATTACCAGCGGTAGTGTGGCAATATCTTTATCAATTGCGGGAATCAGAACATCGATTGTAAGGGAACCCTTCCGTGGACCATCCGATTGCGCTGACATGTTATTCACTCCCTATATGTGCAAATATACGCTCCCAGCGTCTCCCAATATCGTATGCTTGGACAGGCGCTTTCGACCGGGCAAGGTCAAACGTCCATTTCTATGCAGGACAGGGCTGATGAAGCTTCGAATGGGGAGTTAGCGCATACGATAGATTGATCTTTTTTAACAAGAGCGTTCTACCTGAGAGTAGAGAGGAGAGGGGCAAGTGAATTCTTCACAAGCGCAGGCGTCGCGCAGCAAATGGCATAAAACCCAATTGTTGCTTCAGAATGGAAGCATCAAACCTTATGTACCAGAAACTCGCAAATATAACAAAGCAAATTTGAAGTCAATGCTGGAGAAATACGGTATGGTCTATGTAAAACCCGAGCGAGGTACCTTTGGTAAAGGTGTAATGAGAGTAGAGCAGGAGGCTGGCCAGCGTTTCGCCTATCAATATGAGGAAACGCGTCAAGAATTTAAACATTTGGATGCACTATATACCAGCCTATCGAAACATACGGGGAAGAAAAGTTATCTTATTCAAAAGGGAATCCATTTACTACGCCATCAAATGCGTTATTTTGATATTCGGGTCATGGTGCAGCGTAATGAAAAAGGGCTATGGGAGTCTACTGGAATTATTGGACGTCTGGGTCATCCCCGTAAAATCGTGACTAACTATCATAGTGGTGGCAAGCCGATGGCCTTGGAGCAGTTACTAAAATCCCATTTATCGCAAAGCAAACAGGCGGAGCTGGTCAAGAAACTAAATGAACTGGGTCTTACCATCGCCAAACAACTGCAAAAAACATATCCAAATTTCCGGCAAATTGGTGTGGATATTGGACTGGATCATCGCTTTACCCCATGGATTATTGAGGTGAATACGAAGCCAGACCCATATATTTTTAACCAATTATCAGATAAGTCCATGTACCGTAAAGTATTAGGCTATTGGCGACTGGCTAATGAAAGAAGGAAGGTTAGGGTCCCAAGCAAAGACACAAATAAAGATAAGAACAAAGATAAGAATGTAATTAAGGATTCTAAAAAAGAAAAAGTATCTTGATTAGTGGATTGCTTCATTGCCAGCCCACTCCTATATGAACAATGGAGTGGGTTATTTAAAATTGAACAACCTGTGACCCTGTGCTATGCTTACATGAAAGAGAAGCTAGACGTACTAATGATGATCTTTACTATGCGTATAAACATCTGATGATACGACGAATAGAAAGGATGTACAGCCATGAATTCTGTCATTGAACTTAACAATGTAAGCTGGAAGAGAGATAACCGCACCATACTAGATCAAATCAATTGGCAGGTAGCTGAGGGAGAGCACTGGGCTGTACTCGGCTTGAATGGGTCAGGTAAAACAACGATGCTCAATATGATTAACGGTTACATATGGCCAACCACAGGTAGTGTTGATGTATTGGGCCATACCTTTGGGGATGTGGATCTGAGGGAGCTGCGCAAATCTATTGGTTGGGTCAGTTCCTCTTTACAGGAAAGAATTAATGGGAGTCAGCGTACGCAGGATGTTGTTATTAGTGGCAAATTTGCCTCCATTGGACTTTATGATCAGACGACGGATACAGATTATGAACAGGCCGTTCAGCTTATGACGCAACTGGGGTGTGCTCATCTCGTGGATCGGTTGTATCAGGGATGCTCACAGGGAGAAAAGCAGAAAGTGCTTATCGCCCGCGCATTAATGGCCTCGCCCAAGCTACTGATTTTGGACGAGGCGTGTAATGGTTTGGACTTTTTTTCCCGGGAAGCATTGCTGGATAGCATTCGCCAGTTATCGGAGTCGCCGGCTTCGCCGAATTTACTGTATGTTACACATCATATCGAAGAAATTCTACCGATGTACACGCATACGATTTTAATCCGCCGGGGCACGGTATTTGCTAAAGGTAAAACGACTGATATTCTAAGCAGTGAAACGCTTAGTGCTTTTTTTGAAACGCCTGTGCAAGTAGAATGGAGACAGAATCGCGCATGGCTCTCTATGGTGTAGAGAGTCTTTTTTTCTCGCTAACCTGCCACCAACATAATCAGAATAGGCAATATCAGGAATGAGGCAAGCGTGCTCCACAGGATGCAGGTGGAAACCAGTTTTGGCGATGCATTAAATTTTTCTGCTAAAATGACAGCATTTACAGCAACCGGCATTGAGGCCAGAATGAAGAGAACGGAGAACAAAAGACCTGAAATTCCCAGTATCAGCATAGCAAGACAAGCCGCAAGTGGGGAGAGTAGAAGCCGAATTGTTAGTCCGGCGTAGCTGGCTTTTTTAATAGACGACTCCAACTTAAATATTTTTACATAAGCCATCTGGGTACCCAGAATCGCCAGCACGACCGGAGAATAGGCAGCAGCAATCATCGAGACGCCTGATTGAATCCCTGAGGGAAGATGCCAGTCCAGTAGCCGCAGTCCCATGGCGAGTAGAGCTGCATAGATCGCAGGAAGTGAAAACACCGACTTAACAGCACTTTGAACAGAAAATTCAGAGCGGGCTGCAAAATAAACGCCAATGGTATTGACTATAATTATCTGGATGACGACATACACGGAGGCTTTATCCAGACCGAGCTGCCCAAAGGCAAGTAAAATTAGGGGCAGGCCATAATTTGCACTATTGGTGAGTGTGGAGATTAAGGTAAGTCCAGCCGTTTCCGGAGTGCTCAGTCTAAAGATTTTCCCTGCTAATTGTGCAATTCCCCACAACAGCAGCAGGTTTAATATTGAAAAAGCGGCAGTCTGCGCCACATCATGCCAGGTAAGCTGTGCTTTGAGTAGCGTGTCCAGAATCATGGCGGGGCTTAAAAAATATAAATACAAAGTCGAGAGCGGTTTCGTTTCCAGCTTCATGAATTTTCCAAGTAAAAATCCGGCGATCACCGGAATGGACAGCGGAACGATAACCGATAATAGAGTTGAAAGTACGATTTGAATCATGAATTCCACCCATCCTTTCTGTAATGACATTTTCCATTATAAGACGCTACTTTCGAGCCCGTCCAAGATGAAAATACAATCAAGGCCATAGGTATATACTATGAAGCCTACGACACTTATTGTGAAAACAATAAAAGGGATGCCCACAGCCATGATGAACGGCTAATAGGGCATCCCTTTTATTATAATGAACCAATGATACTGCCAATTTATGCAGTAGCTACGGTTTCCGCTTTGGTTCGGCAATCGTCAGAGCAATAGTGCTGATGCTGTTCTTCGCAATCTGGACATGCAATATGCTGGAGATTGCACACTGGGCAGTTGATATAATGATCGCTCGGCGTTTCACAATGGAAGCACTTGCCGACAATGACGTCCTCATCCGTATGATTGATCGGAATCGAGATTCGTTCGTCAAATACGTAGCATTTACCGTCAAACAAACGTCCTTGTACTTCCGGGTCCTTGCTGTAAGTCACAATGCCGCCATCCAACTGGCCTACATCGTTAAATCCTTCTTTGATCAGAAGACCCGATAACTTTTCGCAACGGATACCTCCGGTGCAGTACGTCAGAATTTTCTTGTCTTTGAACTGAGTCATATTGTTGCGAATCCATTGTGGAAATTCACGGAACGATTCGACTTCGGGGCGAATAGCCCCGCGGAAATGACCGATGTCATATTCATAGTCATTACGTCCGTCCAGAACAACTACATCTTCATCTTGAAGCTGTTCATAAAACTCCTTTGGTGACAGACGCTTACCGCTAATTTCATTAGGGTCCAGCTCATCTTCATGACGCAGCGTAACAAGCTCCTGACGATGGCGTACAAATATTTTCTTGAACGCATGACCGTCAGACTCATCTATTTTAATAACGATATCGTGGAATTTCGGATTGGCGCGCAAATCACGCATATATTGCTCCGTTTGCTCTACTGTACCAGACAGTGTTCCGTTGATTCCTTCCGCAGCAATCAAGATTCTTCCCTTGACGCCCAGCTCCTTGCAGTAAGCCAGATGCTCTGCCGTAAAGGTGGCAGGATCTTCAATGTTGACATATTTGTAAAACAACAAAATTCGATAAGTATGTTCACACATGTAAAATCACCCTCTGATTCAAGTCAAAGTTTTTTAAAAGCAATTTTAAATGTACCACATTCTTTTAGTTAGTCAACTTAAATGTATAAAAAGTGGAAATGAAAAAGGAGACGAGCGACAAAAGTAAGGGTTTACATTATAATAGTTACGTACTGATGAGGGTAGCAGGATGAGATCTACTGGATGAAAGGATGAATGAAATGAAGCATCATTTGACAGCGCATACACCACCTATGGGGTGGAATAGCTGGGATTGCTACGGTGCAGCAGTACGGGAAGAGGAAGTACGGGGAAATGCTCAATATATGGCGGAGCATCTGAAGGAATATGGTTGGGAATATGTCGTGGTAGATATTCAGTGGTATGAGTCAGGAGCAGTATCTTCACAGTATCGCCCGTTTGTCCCATTGGAAATGGATTCATTTTCACGTCTTATTCCAGCAGTGAATCGGTTTCCTTCGGCAGCAGATGGACGAGGCTTCCAAGCTCTTGCGGAATATGTACACGGTCTGGGATTGAAATTTGGTATACATATTATGAGAGGCATCTCCCGTCAGGCGGTGCATCAGGATACCCCGATTTTGGGAACCACAGCCACGGCGAGACAAATTGCGCATCCCAACTCTATTTGTCCCTGGAACACAGATATGTATGGGGTAGATGCATCCAAGGAAGGCGCACAGGAGTACTATAATTCGTTGTTTGATCTGTATGCGGAATGGGGTGTGGATTTTGTCAAAGTAGATGACATTGCTGCATCACGTCTCTATGGTATTCATTTGGCGGAAATTGAATTGATTAGGCGGGCTATCGCCCAATGCGGACGTCCGATGGTGTTGAGTCTATCGCCTGGTCCTGCACCGCTGGAGCATGCATCTGATTTAATCGCAAACGTGAATATGTGGCGTATGACTGATGACTTCTGGGATGTATGGCCTTTACTGTATGGTATGTTTGAGCGCTGCGAGAAATGGGCGGAACATGTAGGGCCGGGTCACTGGCCGGATTGCGACATGCTACCACTGGGTCATCTGGGTATTCGTTCGGTAGATTCGGTAGATTCCGGCAGCCATGACAGATGGACACGCTTTACTAAGGATGAGCAGCTAACGATGATGACCTTGTGGAGCATTTTCCGGTCTCCCCTGATGTTCGGGGGCGAACTGCGGGATAATGATGCATGGACTCTTTCTTTGCTGACTAATGAAGAAGTGTTAAATGCTCATCGCAACGGTTTGAATGCACGGCAGGTGTATAGAAAGGATGAACATATCGTTTGGACTTCACATAACGGGAAAGGGCATGTATATGCAGCTTTGTTTAATGCTGGGGATGAATCTTCAAAGGTGCGTGTATCCTTAAAAGACCTTGGTATTGAAGGTCAGGCAAATGCCAGAGATTTATGGAACCATGTAGATTTAGGTGTTTTAGCACAAGAGCTGTCCACAGATTTACCTCCTCACGGAGCAGCTCTATTTATTTTGAAATAGAGGATTTTGCAAAAATCCTGAATAACATAATGTAAGGAAGAACTATACTGTAGTTCCAACCCAATCACCCTATCGTAAAAGTGAAAGATATCTTTACAATAGGGTGTTTTTTTGCATGTGTAACTTTAGGATATTTTAACGAACTCGACATTATTCTTGGGAATATGACATTTGGAACGTGTTAATTTTATATAGTGCCTATTTCTGTACAAATTTAAATCATTTTAACGAATAGACTCGAGAAAGGAGTCAAATGATGAAATTAAAAAAAATCCACCAAAATGAACAGGACGAGCCTTGGCCCTCTAGCAAACCAATACTATGTATCGGGGGGGCCAATTTGGATCGTAAAATCATGATTAAAGGTACATTTCAGCTTCATACCTCCAATCCGAGCAGTACAAGACTGCAATCTTGCGGTGGGGTAGCACGAAATGTAGCCGAAAATTTAGGGAGGTTGAGCCAGCGGGTCAGCTTGCTGACCGCAGTTGGGGACGATGCGGAAGGTGAATTTATTATCGAACAGTCCAGCCGTTACATGCACGTGGTTCCTCTGCAAGTCAAAGGTGAACCGTCAACTGGGGTTTATACTGCCTTGCTGAACGAGCGTGGTGAACTGATTGTAGCGACAGCAGAAATGGAGATTTATGATCAGATTCGTCCTTCAGTAATTTTTGAAAATGCTCCTTTAATTGCCTCATCCCGACTCGTTCTGCTGGACACTAATTTCTCTATGAACGTAATTGCAGCCACCATACATGTCTGTCATGAGCATCGGATTCCGATTGTCGTTTCTTCGGTATCGGCCTCGAAGATGAGAAAGCTTCCCCGAAATTTGCATGGAGTGGAGTGGCTGGTATGTAAACCGGTGGAGGCTGAAGCCTATTTGGAGCTAGAACTTACAGATGATCAGCATATGTTGGATGCCACCCGAATTTTTCACAAACTTGGAGTTCAGAATGTCATTTTTATCTGCGGTGCTGATCGTGTTTTGTACGCCTCTCAGGATGGAACTCATGGCCAAATTCCCATTCATCCCGTTCAAGAGGTCATTGATGTCACAGGCGCAGATGATGCTTTTATTGCCGGGATGATATATGGAATTACCCAAGGTTATCCTATGGAGCAAGTGTGCCAATTTGGAATTAGCTGTGTCGACTTGACCCTGCAAACGGATCGGACGGTCTCAGAGACTCTTTCTATGAATAAACTTCATTCTAGGTTTCAGGAGCTGTATGGCACACATACGCAAAATTTTGTGTTTTTCAAGGGCGTGTATTTTAAAAAGAATGATACATAATTAATCAAGAGAACTCTAACCTACAACAGCGCATATTTGGAGCTTCACGTATGTAATGGCCTCAATTATTGAATTTGTAAAAGGAGCATGTTGTATGATGGACAGACTGATCTATTCTATGCGGCCCTTACAGGCAGAGCAGGGTAACGAGTTTCTTGCTGTGTTGCAGAAGATTATCTCCTTGACTAGAAATTACATTTCGTGTAAAGTGGTGAAAATTGAAATATATAGGAATAGTGTAGACCAAGGATCAAAGGTTCAATACTCGCTGTACAGAGAAGAAACTCATGGGCTGAAAGGTTTCTCGCCGCGAATGAACGTTTCCCTGCCTTGCGAGCTGTAGCGGTTTGTATGATAAACCGTTACCGGCTAGACGCCGTAATCTAATGAAGGACCGTTCCGTGTATGGCTACGGTCAAATGAAGGGTGGTACCACGACACATTCGTCCCTGACGGATGTGTCTTTTTGCGTACATTTTATCGTCCAACAAGGAGGAAGCTACACATGCGCCAAAGCCAATTATTACTGACAACCTTGCGTGAAGCACCCGCAGAAGCTGAAGTGATCAGTCATCAGCTTATGCTGCGGGGAGGATTTATCCGCCAACTGGCGGCTGGAATGTACACCTATATGCCCCTGGGCAGACGGGTGCTCAGAAAAGTAGAGCAAATCGTACGGGATGAAATGGATCGCGTAGGGGCTGGGGAGCTGCTGATGCCTGTATTGCAGCCAACGGAGCTGTGGCAAGAATCAGGAAGATACGATGTTTATGGTCCTGAGTTGATGCGTTTGCAAGATCGGCATGGTCGGGAGTTTGCTTTGGGGCCTACACATGAAGAGGTCATTACGTCTTTAATACGAAATGAAGTGAATTCTTATCGCAAATTGCCTGTAACGTTGTATCAAATTCAAACCAAATTTCGGGATGAACGACGTCCGCGATTTGGCCTGCTTCGCAGTAGAGAATTTTTGATGAAGGATGCCTATTCGTTTGATGCACATTGGGAAGGACTAGATCATACCTATTCGACCATGTTCCAGGCATATCATCGCATTTTCACTCGCTGTGGTCTAAACTTTCGTGCAGTAGAAGCAGATGCGGGTGCCATTGGTGGCGAAGGTGAAACCCATGAATTTATGGCTCTAGCTGATATTGGAGAGGACACCATTGTAGCATGTACCTGCTGTGAATATGCAGCTAATCTTGAAAAAGCCGTGGCGCGATCGACGGGAAAAATAGAAATATCTCCTGTCTCATATAAAAATGAACAAGTCAGCCCTCCTTCTTTTGATACAGCTAAAATGGAAAAATTCCATACTCCAGGCCTGTGTACAATAGATCAACTGGTTGAATCGCTTCACATAGAGCCCAAAGAAATCATCAAAACACTGATTTATATGGCTGACGATCAACCTATTGCTGTAGTTGTTAGGGGGGATCATGAGGTTAACGAAGTGAAAATTAAACATATTTTAGGTAGTGGAAAATTCGAAATAGCAAGTACAAACATCGTGTCAAAGGCGACTGGAACCCCCTCGGGGTTCATAGGCCCATGCGGATTGACAATCCCTGTGTGGGTGGATTACGCCGTTGTCCAAATGTCCAGCGGTATCGCAGGCGCGAACGAGCTGGATTACCATTATCGACATGTGAACCCAAGGCGCGATATAGATCTTCGGCATGTGGCTGACTTGCGCAATGTCATAGAAGGGGATAGATGTCCTCGATGTGACGAAGGGGAATTGAAACTTCATCGTGGAATTGAGATCGGACACGTATTTAAATTGGGCACCAAATATAGTGAGAAGCTGGGTGCGACCTTTCTGGATGCGTCTGGAGCTGAGCAAGCGATGATTATGGGCTGCTATGGCATTGGCTTATCCCGGATCCTTTCTGCCATTGTAGAGCAAAATCACGATCAGAACGGAATGATATGGCCTTATGCACTAGCCCCGTTTCAAGTTCATATTATTCCGATTTCTGTGAAAGACAGGCTTCAGATGCAAATAGCCGAGAAATTACACAACCAGCTGCAGGATCGCGGTGTGGAGGTGCTGCTGGATGATCGGGAGGAACGGCCTGGGGTTAAATTCAAAGACTCCGATTTAGTAGGTATTCCCGTGCGCATCATCGTAGGTAAAGATGCCGAACACGGGAAAGTAGAGTTAGTGGAACGAAAAAGCTGCAACAAAGAGACGATTCGTATTGAAGATGTAGAGAGACGAATATTGGAACTACACTAAGCATCTATATCCCGTAGAATATGGCCTTCTCCGAGTGTAATCTCATGAAAGTCCGCCATCTGACGTGCCTGAAACCGGATTGGCTTGTCCCGACCTATCATAATGATATTTTGAACGTCGGCAGCGCCTTCCGAGGGGAGCGAGAAAGTTGAGACATAGGCAAATTCTTCACGTAACGTTGTATGAATGGCATTGATCAAATGGTCGTGTTCACTTTTGCCCATTAAATTCATGATCAGGGAGCCTTCGGAATCCAGCTTTTCTTTGGCCATCTTGAAAAATTCCCAGGATACTAAATGCAAGGGCGTACCCAGCTCCGTGAAGGCGTCCAAAATAACATAGTCATAAGCATCCGGCGCTTCCTTCTCCAGAAGGCGTCGTCCATCGCCAACAGTCACATTATCCTGATCGTATCCAAAGAATGTTCGGCTGAACTCTACAACTTGTGCATCCAGCTCGGCAATCTTAAAACGTTTATCTGTAAAATGACCCGCTATTGTACCTATACCGTGCCCGATAACAAATACATCTTCAAATGATGGATCGTTCAGCTCCATAAGATGGATAATTGCTCTCGGATATTCGAACAAAATGCGTTGTGGATGATTCAAGTCCACCGCGCCTTGGACGGCTGTATTTGAAAACTGCATCACCCGAAATAATCCCTTTTCACCATACAGCTCGGTGGTTTCGTATACTGTGATTTCATGATTATGGCTCAACTTTTTGTACAAGACATCCAAGTGAATGATCTCCTTCAAGTCAGACTTCCTCTTCATCTTAGACATGGATAGGGAGATTGTCCATAGATGAGGAGAAATGAAAGTACACATTTTCAAGCATCCCTAATTAGGTAGAATTGTTTATTTTTCCATAACAGAGTTGTTTAAACTTGTTCGTATGTCCTTTAGGAGATATAATATACAAGGATATAATGAAGTTCGTTGTGTATATTCATATAGGAAGAGAGCGGGATATTATGGGACGTAAGTGGAATAACATTAAAGAAAAGAAGGCATCCAAGGATGCTAATACGAGTCGTATATATGCTAAATTTGGCGTGGAAATTTATGTGGCAGCCAAACAAGGCGAACCTGATCCTGAATCCAATCGGGTACTAAGAGTAGTTCTAGAACGTGCAAAAACGTACAATGTACCCAAAGCAATCATTGACCGTGCTATTGAAAAAGCAAAAGGTGCTGGCGATGAAAACTACGTAGAGCTTCGTTATGAAGGTTTCGGACCGAACGGTTCCATGGTCATTGTAGATGCGCTGACCAATAACGTTAACCGTACAGCATCGGATGTGCGTTCTGCTTTTACTAAAAATGGTGGTAGCCTGGGCGTGAGCGGATCTGTAGCCTACATGTTTGATTCAACAGCAGTTATTGGTCTGGTGGGTAAAACCGCAGATGAAGTGCTGGAGCTACTGATGGAGGCAGATGTAGAGGTACGTGACATCATTGAAGAAGATGAAGCCGTCATCGTATATGCAGAGCCTGATCAATTCCATGCTGTGCAGGAAGCTTTCAAACAAGCAGGAGTAACTGAGTTTACCGTTGCGGAGCTCACCATGCTTGCCCAAAATGATATTTCTCTTCCAGAAGATGCACAGGTTCAATTCGATAAATTGATTGATGCATTAGAAGATTTGGAGGATGTTCAGCAGGTTTACCACAATGTAGACTCTGAGGAATAGTCTTTGTTAATTAGTTTGTAAAAACACCGTATTTAGATACGGTCAGATTGTCGAGAAACCCCGTCATTTTGAGACGTGGGTTTCTTTTTCACATCATAATGCTCTGGTCTCTGGAGAAGCAGGGGGGGTTACCCCTGTTTCTCCAGGCGAGCTAGGTGGATCGCCATCTTCTTCATGTTCTGCACGGCTGCCGTCATAAGGGCTTGTTCCCTGACGTTTGGAAGACCGCGCAAACGGCAATAGCGAAACCCATGGAGCTCTTTGGCATCCGCGAAGCTTCGCTCAATCGTCTCTTTTCGTTTGCGGTACAGCTTTTTACCAGATGGGCTCAGCCGGTTGCTCCGTACCCACTCTTTGCTGTCTTCCCAGACATGCCGAGTCACCACTTTGCGGTGGTTTCGAGACTGGGTACACTGACTTAGCAGTGGGCAATGCTGGCACTGAGCTGGGTCAGAGGCATACTGCCGGTATCCCTTACGGTCCGTCGTTCGGTAGGGCAGTTCCTGTTGGGCTGGGCATCTATACGCATTGCGTTTGGCATCGTATTCAAACTTCCATTTCGGAAACAGTCCTTGTCTGGGATGGAATCTTCGGTGAGCAATCACGGCAAAAATCTTTCGGTTCTGCAACCCTCGGCAAATCGGCGTTGTTAAATAACCTGAATCTAGTGCAACAGCTTCTACTTGAAAACCAAAACGTTCTCTTTGGCGATCCAAACGGGACAAATAGGGGACAGAATCATGTACATTCCCTGGTGTCACATGCACGTCCGTAATCAGATTGTACTTCATATCCACCGTGCGGTGGTCCAGATAGAAGAAGCCTTCGGGCTTGCCATCACGGATCATATAGCCGCTGTCCGGGTCTGTTTTGCTCACTTTAATTTCTTTTTCTTCGTTCACTTCCTCTCGGGATTTTAAGGCTTTTTTCCGTGGTTTCTCCGGTCATCCTTCACCGCTTCGTTCAGCTCGTCCATATAGTCTTTAGTATTCTGCAACACTTGTTCTTTGGTGTACTGGTGCCTGTTAGCATTGGCTTTGACGTGTGTGGAATCGGTGACGAGAACACGCCCACCCACCATTCGGTGAGAGATCGCCTGCAGCACAATTTCATCGAAGATATCTTGAAAGATCGTGGTGTCTTTAAAGCGAGTGCGACGATTCCAGCTCATCGTCGTATGGTCCGGAACTTTATCCGTTAAGCCCAACCCCAGAAACCAACGATAAGCTAGGTTCGTCTGAATTTCTCGCTCGAGTTGCCGTTCTGAGCGAATGCCATAGAAATAACCGAGAAAGATCATTTTAAACAATACGGTAGGATCAATGGCAGGACGCCCGTTGTCTGCACAATACAGTGGTCGAACTTTATCATCGATAAACGAAAAATCGATATACTTATCTACTTTGCGGAGCAAGTGATCTTGAGGAACCAGATCTTCGATGGAAACAAATTCGTAGGATTGTTGTTTTTCGCGGTTGGAGCGTAGCATATCAACACCATCCGTTCTACAATAGTTACCTATATTATACAACATTAACGCGGTGTCGTCTTAAACAAAATTAACATAAAATAGGCTGTCGAGACTTTCTCGACAGCCTGACCGTATTTAGATACGGTGTTTTTTTGTATAGTAATCATCGGACCTCTTATGGTTAGGGTCATAAGAATAACTGGGATATTTGACAACGGGCCATTTTACCTTTCGTAAATTTGAGATCACATCAGTACCTACATGTAAATTACTCTGAATCAGTTCTGTAGGCGTAAGGGCCATCCATTGATTCAAGGAAACATCTGCAAAACGGTCACTTTTAAACATTTCAAGAAACCAAAGTGTGCTGGAGCCTGTATTTTGAATGTAATGACCGTAAGCAAAAGGCACATATCCAACATCTCCGGCTCTAAAATCAAACGTACGGGCTGCACCATTACCGCCAAAGACAGTCATCCGTCCTTGCCCGGCAAGATAGTATTGCCATTCGTCATTATTAGGATGCCAGTGCATTTCTCGCATGGCGCCGGGCTCAATCTCAACAAGAGCAGCTGCAATGGTTTTGGAAATCGGAAAATTGGAGGAGTCGACGATTCGTACGCTTCCGCCCGGCGTTTTGATTGGGGGCTGGGCTAGTAATTCATGCTTGAAGGACTGAGGTATCGTACCATAGGGAGAGGAAACCGCTTGGCTTTGAAGAGAACCGGGAACGGAATCCTGATAGATATATACTTGGTCTTGAGGAATTGCTGCAAAATCAGCTTCTGGTACACCAAAATTTGCAGAAAGTACGTCTTTGGGAGTATGTGCGAACCAATCGGAGATGGATAGGGTGTTCAGATCGGAGAAACTACCATCATCAAAAACCAGCAAAAATTCGCACCCATCCTCAAGTCCCTGTATAGAGTGCGGAATGCCAGGAGGGAAATACCAGAGATCTCCGGGACCCACATCAGCAATAAAATTACGTCCATTTTGGTCTACTGCCGTAATGCGAGCACTTCCCAACAGCATATATGACCATTCCGCTTGCTGATGCCAGTGAAGCTCACGTACACCACCCGGTGTCAAACTCATATTCACCCCGGCAAGGGTTGTAGCAATAGGTAATTCCCTTACCGTTACTTCTCTTGACCACCCACCGTGATTAAGCTGCATATGGGCATCAGAAAAAGAAAATCTCATATTTGGAATGAGACCATTGTCCGTTACGGGGGGAACCAGCATATCGGGATTCTGTAGATCCCTCATCACATCACGTGGACCCTTGTCGATGCCCCCAGCACCATCACATCTGATGGGTTGGGGGATTCTTGCATTTTTAGGGCAATCATTATGCATCATTAAATCTTCCTCTCCAGGTTGAAGCTTGATGAAGTATGGGATAAGAAAATACGCATAAAGATTTTATGATCATGTAGTGAGTTTTATGCTGTATGCGTTAGATCTGTAAACTGAGCCTGAATGATTTGAGCTAAATCGTGCGGACTTAACTCCAGTTGGGTCCCAATTTTCCCACCGCTTACAACGATGGCTTCCAGTTCCAATGCAGGCTGGTCGATAAAAGTGGGGTAGAGCTTTTTCATTCCAATGGGGGAGCAGCCACCGCGAATATATCCCGTAAACTTTTGCAAATCCTTAACTGGAAGCATTTCAATTTTTTTCTCTCCCGCGGATTTGGCTGCTTTTTTGAGATCAAGCTCTTTATGTACAGGAATTACAAAAACAAACAGATTTTGTTTGCTGTGTGCAACCAAAGTTTTGAAAACTATCTCCGGGGCTCTATCGATTTTCTCAGCCACATTCATACCGTCTATTTTTCCATCTTGATGATCATAACTCAAAATATTGTATTGTATATGTTGCCCGTCCAATATGCGCATGGCGTTTGTTTTGCTGGCACTCATCTTATTTCTTCCTTTCTTTAGAGTTTTTCCAAGTGATCCACATAATCCTTTGCATCCTTAAGGGAAAGATCCTTAGCCGTTCTCAGTTCTTTTATGGCTTGAATCTTTTTTCCTTCCCTAATGAGCAGGAGCAACCTTTCATTGATATCTTCTGAAGCTCCTGCATCTAGAATATGTGGAGGAGAGGCAGGGATGGTGCCTGACAGCGATGTTCCTTGTATTCCTGAACGATTTTCTAGACGCTCCACGTCGGATTTCAAGTCATTAAGCCGAGATTGAAGGCTGTAGACCTTAATTAAAAGTATGACGGAGAGGAGCAATGCGATGATTGCTATATACTCAATAGCTGACAACAGAATTCCCCCCTATTTAAGTGACTTTCAACGCAGAAATGCTGCACTAAAAATTTATTTCTTATTTATAGTATAGCATGATGATAGAGGAGAAGAGGAAAAGGCGTACAAATTGACTTTTTACAGGCAGAGCGTTATATTACAACTTATTATAAACCTTTTAATAAATACTGGAAAAGGAGTGTATTCAAATACAACCAGTCTCCAATAACACCATTCGGGTTAAACAAATTAATGTAGAGTTAGTTAAAAACACACTGAAATCCAAGGAATATGCAACCAAGTCATCGATAGCCAGTATCACAGGTCTTAGTGTGGCAACCTGCGGAAATATTCTGAATGAGCTTCTTCAAACCGGGGAAGTATTAGAGACGGAATTGGAAGAGTCGAACGGCGGACGTCCGGCTAGACGTTACAAATATAACGCTGATTATTCTTATATTATCTGTTTAAATGTGAAAACGGAAGGCGGTATACATTCTCTTACTTATGCTGTTGCTAATTTGCTTGGTGATATCATCATCGAGAATACTTCCATTGTGCCTCATATTGATTATGAGGTCATAGAAACCAAAATTGGAGAGCTGATTAATAACTATGGAAACGTCAAAGCCATTGGAATTGGCATCCCCGGGGTTGTTCATCAAGGAATTATCGATGTTTGTGATCTCGACCTGCTCATAGGAGTCCCTGTAGGTCCACAGCTTCAAGATAAATACGGATTAGAAGTTACCATTGAAAATGATATGCATTTAACAGTCTACGGATTTTATAACATGCAGAATTATGATGAGGATAAAACCTTTGCTATTGTTACGTTTCCAAAAGACAATTTCCCCGGAGCGGGTTTTATTGTCGATGGACATTTGTTAAAAGGAAATACCAAATTTGCGGGGGAAGTTTCCTTCTTACCTTTTGATTTAACAAGAGAGGAACAGCTTAAACAGTTAAATAGCACAGAGGGATTTGTTCCTCTGGCGATCCAAACGATAACTTCCATTATTGCAATTATAGACCCTGTATCTATCGCTTTGACTGGAGAGTTATCCAAGCCGAATCTGTTGGACGATATTTATAACGGCTGTCTAAAAGATGTACCCAAAGAACATATGCCCGAAATTTTTGTGAAAAACGATACTCATGATGAATACATGTTTGGGTTGATTTCAGTGACCCTTGAAAGTCTGACGTACAATTTGCAATTGGTGGAGAAAAGGAAATAGGGCATCGTTCAATAAAGCATGAGAGGATGAGATTAATGAATCAAAAATCGATTGCATGGACTACAGGGACATGGACTAATCATCCTGTATCATCCATAGAAGAAGACCAGTTCCTTAAAGTTGAAACCAGAGAAGGAAGCGACTACTGGGAAAAAACTTTGTATGGGTTTGAACGCAGTAGCGGACATTCCCTGCTTACAGACTGGGAAGAAGGCTCTGCCATCGAAGTCACGTTTCAATTAGGCTCATTTACGGAGCTTTACGATCAGGCCGGTATAATGCTGTATCAAGGACAACAAAAGTGGATTAAAGCCGGAATCGAATTAAATGACGGAATTCCTCAACTGGCAGTCGTAGTCACAGATGGCTATTCCGATTGGTCATTAGCTCCTGTACCCGATTGGGTAGGGAAAAATGTCACGATCCGTGCTTCACAACTACAGGACGCGGTTATCATTAGAGCCCGAACCGAAAATCAAAGCTGGCGCACTGTACGTGTAGCACGTTTTCCTTATGAAACGGGACAACAGGCAGGTCCTTTTGCCTGCGCGCCGACTCGAGCCGGCTTTCAGGTTATCTTTACACGCTGGGTAAGTACTGAACCAGATAGAGATATTCATGTAGATCCGCCATTTGAAGAATAGTCATTTTACTCAATAATAGAAGAGTTATAAATATGGGAGTAATTATTGGAGATAATACTGTGATAAGTTCTGGATGTTTTTAAAATAAAACTTGACATGAAACGCGTTACAAACCTTAAGATTCAATTAGAAGTACTTTATAACACATTTGCATAAGGGTAACGTGTTTCTATCCTAGTTAATAAAAAACATCAGCAAAGGCGGAGAAAATATGAGTACACAGTTTCCAAAAGATTTCCTGTGGGGCGGAGCAGTTGCTGCTAATCAGCTCGAAGGCGCTTATCAAGAAGATGGAAAAGGCTGGTCCATTCAGGATGTAACTCCTCGTGGTGGTTGGGGGCCCGTTACGGATGTACCCACAGAAGATAACATGAAATTGATCGGTATTGATTTTTATCATCATTATAAAGAAGATATCAAACTCTTCGCGGAAATGGGTTTCAAAGTATTCCGTACTTCTATCGCATGGTCACGTATTTTCCCTAAAGGTGACGAACTGGAGCCTAACGAAAAAGGCTTGCAATTTTATGATGATTTGTTTGATGAACTTCACAAATATGGAATTGAGCCACTCGTTACACTATCTCACTATGAAACACCTTTACATTTGTCCAGAGAATACGATGGTTGGGTAAACCGTAAGCTTGTTGATTTTTATGAGCGCTATGCTACAACTGTATTTAATCGCTACAAAGATAAAGTTAAATACTGGTTGACTTTCAATGAAATCAACTCCATTCTTGAAGCACCATTCATGAGTGGAGGAATTAGCACACCAAAAGATCAACTTAGTGAGCAAGATCTTTATCAAGCTATTCACCATGAGCTTGTAGCGAGTGCAAGAGCGGTAAAAATCGGTCATCAGATCAACCCTGATTTCAAAATTGGCTGTATGGTGCTGAGTATGCCTACTTATCCGCTGACACCAAATCCAGACGATGTCATTGCTGCGATGGAATTTGATCACAGAAACATGGCATTTGCCGATATTCACGCAAGAGGTCAATACCCAGGTTACATGAAACGTTTCTTTAAAGAAAACGGAATTACTATTCACTTTGAACCAAGTGATGCCGAAGATTTGAAACATACCGTTGATTTTATCTCGTTCAGCTATTATATGAGTACTTGTGAGACAGCTGACGAAGCTAAAAAAGTCAAAGGTGAAGGTAATATCCTTGGTGGTGTCATCAATCCGCATCTTGAGGCAAGTGAGTGGGGCTGGCAAATTGATCCGCAAGGTTTACGTTATGTCCTGAACACGTTCTATGATCGCTTCCAAAAACCACTATTCATCGTTGAAAATGGTCTGGGCGCCGTTGATGAACTGATTACAAATGAAAAAGGCGAAAAAACGGTTGAAGATGACTACCGGATCAACTACCTGAATGATCATTTGGTTCAAGTTGGAGAAGCTATTGAGGACGGAGTAGAGGTTTTGGGCTATACGTCTTGGGGATGTATTGATCTTGTCAGCGCATCGACCGCTCAGCTTAAGAAACGTTATGGCTACATTTACGTAGATCGTCACGATGATGGCAGCGGTACACTTGAAAGATATCCGAAGAAATCGTTCCATTGGTATAAAGAAGTTATTGCTACGAATGGTGAAAGCTTGAAACGTTAATTTATAAATAATCCAGTGATTAATTATATATAAATGAAGGCTTATAGATAGCGACCGCTTTTTTTCTTTTACGAAGCGGTTGCTAATTTTTTAGGGGTGTTAGAATTGGACAAAAATTAATTACTAATATATATTAAGACTTATTAAAACGATAATAATAACTATACAGAAAATAGAGTCCAGTATAAATTAATGATTTTTAATGATGAGGGCTACAGAAGGAGGAAAATAATGAAGATTGAGCATGTAGCGATCTGGGTGAGAGACTTAGAAAAGATGAAGAGTTTTTACGAGCAATACTTTGATGGGAAATCTAATGATAAATATTATAATGCGACAAAAGGGTTTGAGTCCTATTTTATCACCTTTGAGGATGGAGCAAGGTTAGAGGTTATGCGTAAAACGGGAGTAGATCATTCTCCACAGATCAATATTACTGGCTGGGCTCATGTGGCATTTTCCGTTGGAAGTAAAGCACTGGTGAATGAAAAGACAGAGCAGCTTATGCATGCAGGATATGAAGTAGTGGGTCAGCCAAGATTGACAGGTGACGGCTATTATGAAAGCGTAATTAAAGATCCAGAAGGTAATTTGGTGGAAATTTCAATGTGAGTAGCTTTCCAGTTCTGAAGAGTGAGCATGTGGAATCCTACAATGAAGCTTTAAAAGAAGATCTGACTTCTGTATCTAAATAAGCGAAGCGAGGATGGATCGGTGGTAATGTGCCTTCTGGTGTGATTGCGGTTAAAAATCCCTTGCAAGGTTATCCGTAAAATCACCGAAGATGATAAGTACAAATATAAAAGGAATAACAATAAACTACAGTTCACTCGGAGCTGTAGTTTATTGTCTTAAAAAGAGTATGACCAAACGAAAGAACATTTTTGCACAGATTTGTTTAGGGAATAATGCAATAATGTGGTTAAGTGGAATATTTTTTAGCCTATTCAGAAAGGAAAGAATAATTATGAAATTGATGTTTATATCAGATATTCACGGCTCACTGCACTGGTTGCAATTGGCACTGGAAAAGTTCAGGGAGGAGAAAGCCGATCGTCTTGTCCTGCTCGGAGATTATATGTACCACGGACCACGTAATCCGTTACCAGAAGGGTATAATCCCGCAGAAGTGGCCGCACTGCTGAATAAGCACAAGTCCCATATTGCGGTTTCTGTGCGCGGAAATTGCGATGCAGAGGTGGATCAGATGCTGCTGGAGTTTCCTATGATGGGTGATTATGCTTTGCTATACCATGAAGGACGGAGAATCTATGTCACGCACGGACATGGCTTTAGTATCGGAAATTTACCACCACTAGAAGCGGGAGATGTGTTTATCCAGGGACATACTCATATTCCGGTAGCGGATGTGGAAAATGGGATCTTTATACTGAACCCCGGTTCGATCTCGCTGCCAAAAGAAAACTATCCATCCTCTTACGGTGTGCTGGAGGGTGCACAATTCACTGTGAAGGATTTTGATGGGAATACAGTGAAAGCAATCACGTTTTCAAAGTAATTTACTCCAATGTGAATGTAAATTATTGAAAGTTTTCCGCTTCGATTGAGACAAAGATCATATTATTGTATGATAGGAGCGGAGTCTACATTATGAAAAAGAAAGAGAGCTTCAATACATGCAAATTAAGGATTCACATTATAAGATGCCGCCTGAATGGGCGCCACATGAACGCACGTATATTTCTTGGCCTGTAAAATCTTCAATGGTTTACCCGGATATGCATGCTGATGTATGCAAGGGCTATGCCGGAATTGTACGCGCCATGGCGGAATTTGAACCAGTTACTGTGGTCGTAAATCCGGAAGATTTGGAGAGCGTTAAGGCGCTTGAACTTGGGGAACGGGTAGAACTGCTGTCGATTGAGCACAGCGATGCGTGGCTGCGTGATAACGGCCCTACTTTTCTCACAGACGAGCATGGTCAGTTGGCAGGTGTTAACTGGAAGTTTAACGCCTGGGGTGGCAAATACGCCCCATGGGACCTGGATGACCAGGTTGCACCGCAAATTTTGGACAAACTTAGAGTTCCACGGTTTGATGCACCGGTTGTGATGGAAGGCGGCTCACTGCACGTAGATGGCGAAGGTACACTGATTACAACCGAAGAGTGTTTGCTCAATTCCAACCGAAATCCGGAATTAAGCAGAGAAGAAATTGAACGGCATGTATGTGAGTATACAGGTGCCGAGAAGATAATATGGCTAAAACGTGGTCTTAGTGGCGACGAAACAGACGGTCATGTGGACAATATTGCTTGTTTTGCAGCTCCTGGCAAGGTCATTATGCAAGTGTGTGATGATCCTGAGGATGAAAATTACGAAATCACGCAGGAAAACCTGCGCATTCTGGAGCAAGCAACGGATGCCAAAGGCCGTAAGCTGGAAGTGATTCGAATCGGTCAGCCGCCGCGTGTGGATTATGAAGACAGCCGATTGACACTGAGTTATATTAACTTCTATTTTGTGAATGGCGGTATTATTTTGCCAGTGTTCGGCGGCACTGCCGCTGAGAGTGATCTTGCAGCTGAGCAAGTGCTGGCAAATGTATTCCCAGATCGCACCATTCGTACTGTAGACGGTATGGCGGTCATCCGTGAAGGCGGTAACGTGCACTGTACGACCCAGCAGATGCCTGCTGTAAAGCGTTGAACGATACAACATCTAAAAGGAGGACTAAAGTGAGAAAAGTAAAAGTTGCAGCAACTCAAATGAGCTGTTCTACCAATATCGAAGAAAATATTAGTAAAGCAGAGAAGTTAGTACGTGAAGCGGCTGCGCAGGGCGCACAAATTATTTTGCTACAGGAGTTGTTCGAGACTCCATATTTCTGCCAGAAGGAAAAGTCTGATTATTATTCATATGCCACTGAGCTGGAGCACAACAAAGCGGTTAACCATTTTAGGAAAATCGCCAAAGAATTACAGGTTGTGCTGCCAATCAGCTTCTATGAAAAGAAAAACTACGCGCGCTACAACAGTCTTGCCGTCATTGACGCAGACGGTGAAGTGTTAGGTAAATACCGCAAAAGCCACATCCCGGACGGTCCTGGGTATGAGGAAAAATTTTATTTTAATCCGGGCGATACCGGTTTTAAAGTATGGAATACACGTTATGCCAAAATTGGGGTAGGCGTGTGCTGGGACCAATGGTATCCTGAGGCGGCCCGCTGTATGGCGCTCATGGGCGCAGAACTTTTGTTCTATCCGACAGCTATTGGCTCGGAACCGCAGGATTCTGCCATTGATTCCAAGGATCACTGGCAGACTTGCATGCTGGGTCATGCGGCTTCCAACCTGATTCCAGTCATAGCTTCCAATCGGATCGGAACTGAAACGGACGAAGACTCCAGTATTACATTCTACGGTTCATCCTTTATTGCCGGACATCAAGGTAACAAGATCGCAGAAGCGGGTCGTACCGATGAAGAAGTGCTTACTGCTGAATTTGACCTGGATGAGCTGGAAGTAGGACGGATTGAATGGGGCATTTTCCGTGACCGTCGTCCTGAACTGTACAATATGATTGCCACCTATGATGGTGATTTAAAAGTATAATCTTGATACGGATAGACAAGTCTCCCTTGACGTCAAGCCGGGGTGTTTCCTTTCATTGGACTCACCCGGCTTTTCGGGCAGGGGATTTTTGGTTTCTGAATGGAGCACTTCTAGTGATGGATAGGAGGAAAGAAAACAGCAATGAGACATAAGGGGATAGACCAATCACTCGCACAGTTCTCAACTTCGACAGAAGAGGATCAAGAGTGGGAATACTCGAATGAAAGAGATATGGCTATTCTGGGCTTGTGGGACGAATACACACTATCTGCTCAGCGTTTATGTGAACGAATGGCTACCGAAACCCACCAATTCAGACCTTCTGAGTTTGATCCGTTCCCAACTCAGTTTGAATGGCTGGAACAGAAAGAAACAGACTTGATTATTGATGGAATATGGTCAGCTGATTTGCATGGTGATCATTGTCTGTTTATGAATATTGGGGAGCATCACCCAGAACGGCATACATCTATTGAGGCTTATATTTACGATACCCAGGTGATCGACGAAGGATTTTTCCTTAAATATCTGAATACCTCTCCTAAAGCCTCAGCCTACGCACCTTTATTCAGAAAAAATGGATATGCCACAATGTGTGGGCTGCTGGACAGATATGTTAGGAAAGGGATTTTGGAGCGTGTACCCAACGGTTTTAAAAGAACGGATCGGTAGGTGGATACCGGAATATAAGCATGTTTTTTCACACCAAAGGGACATTCCTCACAGGATTGTTCCTTTTTTATTTTATTTCTAACTCCAGTTAATCTATAGATTGAAACTATGATTTAGTACATAAAATAGCATTAGAATTTATGGATTAGATGATATAAAATCAAGTCATAAGGAATGATCGTACTCAATAACATCTCGATATTCCAAAAGTGAAATAAATCACATATGAGAATGCTTTAATGGAAGCTTGAACATGAAATTTGTACACTCGCAAGGAGGAAGAACAATGAACCACTATCCTGCTATCTTTGAACCTCTAACCATACGACGCATGACCTTGAAAAATCGGATTGTTATGCCCCCAATGGGAACTAACTTTGCTGCCATGGACGGAAGCTTTGTTCAGGATCATATTGACTATTACGTGCAACGGGCCAAAGGTGGTACCGGCTTGATAACAGTAGAAAATGTTTGTCTGGATTTCCCAATGGGTACAAACGGAACAACCCAGCTGCGTATGGATAACGATCAGTTTATTCCCGGACTGTTTAGATTAACAGAAGCCCTACACTCTTATGGAGCTTGTGTTTCTGTACAAATTAACCATGCGGGTGCTTCAGCTTATGCGGGACGACTGAACGGAATTCAGCCTGTATCTTCTTCCAATATTCCTTCTAAAAAGGGCGGAGCGATTCCAAGACCTTTGCAAAAAGAAGAAATTTACGCCATTGTGCGCAAATACGGAGAAGCAGCGGGAAGAGCGCAACGAGCAGGATTTGACTGTGTTGAAATTCATGCGGGACACTCCTACTTGCTGAGTCAGTTTCTTTCGCCGATGTATAATAAACGCACGGATGAATTTGGCGGCAGTGCAGAAAACCGTACCCGTTTTGCCAGATTAGTCATTGATGAAATTCGTTCAGTGGTAGGCCCATTCTTCCCTATTTGCTTACGTTTTAGCGCGGAAGAGTTCACAGAAGGTGGGAACACACTGGAAGATACACTCGAGTTATTGGAGTATCTTAATGATGAGGTAGATATTTTGAATGTTTCTGCTGCTCTGAATGATTCCATCCAGTTCCAGATTGACGGGATGAACCTGCCAGATGGTTGGCGCTCATATATGGCCAAAGCGGTAAAAGAAAAATTCGGGAAGGTAACGATGACCTCAGGTAATATTCGGAGCCCACAGGCTGCGCAGGATATTTTGGTGAGAGGTGACGCGGATCTTATGGCAATGGGTAGAGGCTTGATTGCAGAACCGAACTGGGTGCTTAAAGTGCAAAACGGCTACGAACATTTGCTTAGAAAATGTATCTCTTGCAACATTGGTTGTGCCGATCATCGTATCTCCAAAAGTAAACCGATTTGCTGTACGGTAAATCCGGATCTGTTCAAGGAAGCTGAATACCGGAAACAACGTGTTAAAAACAATGTTCAGGTTGTTGTGATCGGTGGGGGTACCGCTGGGATGGAAGCAGCATGTACGGCAGCCGAAGTAGGCTGCAAAGTAACCCTCTTTGAGGAGAAACCAGAGTTGGGCGGTTTGGCCCGTGATATTGCCCGCTTGCCAGACAAAACACGCATCAATGATTTCCCTGATTATCTGATTCAACGCACCAAACAGTTAACCAATCTGAACATTGTAACAGGGAGCCGAGCCGATTTGGCGATGATTAGTGCCCTGAATCCTGATATTATTGTCAATGCGACGGGGGCCATACCACTTCTTCCGCCTATTGCAGGTTTGCATGAGCAACTGGGCAAACCGGGGACAAAAGTGTTCTCCATCTTTGATCTTTTGCACAACATGGAGAAATTCCAGGAGTTTGAAGGTAAACGCATTGCTGTAGTTGGTGGCGGGGCTGTGGGACTGGATGTCGTCGAATATTACGCAGAGCGTGGAGCACAAGAGGTTTCCATTATTGAGATGATGCCGCTACTCGGTAAAGATCTGGATATGATTACCCGAATCTCCATGATGAAAATGGTAGAGGAGCGGGAAGTGAACGTCCATACGGAAACAGCTTTGACAGAAGTGTGTAGCGACCGTTTCAAAGTAAAGCATGGAGAACAGGAGTTTGAGATTCCTTTTGATCTTGGATTCGTATGCTTGGGTATGCGTTCATACAGTCCGCTGATGGACAGCTTGCTCGAATATGGTAAAAAACATCAAGTAGAAGTTATTAATATTGGGGATAGTAAACAAGCTCGTCGTATTATTGATGGTACACGTGAAGGTCGCAATATTCTCAAAACCATTCAACGGGTAGACGAATTTAAACATGAGTTTTCGTATTCTTACTGATTTTATAATATAAGTGATGGGTGTTCACGATGGCAACTCAGTGAATATTGAGGTTGAAGAGACAGCTTGTCTTTTCAGCCTTTTTTATTTGAGTTTTTTCTGGAAGAAGATTGATTCCTCTGTCATTTCAAAGGTAAACTATGGAAAGCATATAGTAAGTTAGTAAGTAAGGCTATTTTAACGTGGGGGGATGAGCGTGAATCAACTCTTTAGTGAAATACCGGGTGCCAGCAAGTGGAGCAACGTGGAAGAGATTCATAGAGGCTGGTCCAGTGACAAAAAATATTATATTCGAACCACTGATGGTAGAGACTTGCTGCTAAGAATGGCGGATATGGTTCATTATGATAAAAAGAAACGCGAGTTTGAAGCTGTAAAAAAACTGAATCACGTGGAGAATCTGTTCATGTCCCGGCCGCTTGAATTTGGGTTTTGTCATGAGGGTCAATCTGTATATTCCTTGTTCACCTGGATCGAAGGGAAAGATGCTGAAGAGATGATCCCCACGTTAGCTGCAGCACAACAGTATCAACTTGGAGTTCAAGCGGGAGATGCATTGAAAAAAATGCATGAGATTCATGCAGAGCCAGATCGAGCCCCATGGGCTGAGCATTATAATGGCAAAATCAACAGGTATATTACAAACTATAAGTCATGCGGTATTTTCTTAAAGGGAGCAGATCAAGCCATAAGCTTTATTGAGCAAAACCGTCATCTATTAGAAAATCGTCCTCAAACATTTCAGCATGGGGATTATCATGTGGGCAATATGGTGGTTACCCCATCTGGTGAACTGGGTATCATCGATTTTAATAGAATGGACTATGGTGATCCTTGGGAAGAATTCAATAGAATTACCTGGTGTGCAGCATTAAGTCCTTTATTCGCTTCGGGCCGAATCCACGGTTATTTTAATAACAATGTACCTGATTTATTTTTTAGATTAATGGCTCTGTATATTGCAAGCAATCAGCTTTCATCGATCCACTGGGCCATTCCATTTGGCAAAGAAGAGGTAGACGATATGGTGCAACGAGCTGAAGAGGTATTGGAGGCATATGATGACTTTCAATCCTATATACCGAAATGGTACCTGCCCAGTTACCGCGACTTGTAAATATGAAGACCGCTGCTCCTGGGAGTGACGGTCTATTTTTTAGCATTCTATTATCGTCACTTTTAGCTTAACGGTAGAACCTTTGGCAGAAACGGAGGAGGCCTTTACGCTGTTACCTTCACTAATGGATTGACCTGCCACCTGGACAGCAATGGCCTAATCGTGCCTACGTGATCGTTGTATACCAAGGTTGCTTGTTGAAACGTAACGATAAACGTTGATGTTGCTGAAGCTGCGAGCGCGTACGTTCCATTGAACATCAGGGATACCACTACCCATAGAATAGCCGATGCTTTCGTCCATATGACTTGAATTTATTTAGTAGAGAGAGGGAAGGGAAAATCTGATGAAAAAAATATATAGCGAACAAGAACTCATAGATATGACGATTAAACTGCTTGAACAAACTTCAATATATGAAGAGCAGTATGAGCAATATGTAAGACGACCTTTCTGTACGGATTTTTATGATGATCTGAGTCCGTATGTGCAAGTGAGCAAGCGGGGTTATACGCTCCAAATGTATGAAAGAGGCATACAGATGCTGAACAAGCTTACGAAAGAGGAAGAGGATGTGATTTATTGGATCATCGAAGATACAATTCACATCATTGCCCATCTGAATCTGCTTCGCAAATATAAAGTGGATAACATAAATACTCATTTAAAATATACAAAGGAGATCATGAAGGAGCTGACAACTTCAATGAACAAAGCATTTTATGAAATTGGAGGAATCTATCAGGAATGGCATGAAGCGAATAGAAGAGCCACACTGGAGAACCCATTAAAGTAAAACAAAACAAGAAACAGTTGACAATCAGTGAGGTAAAATTTACAATTTTATATTATTGATAATGATTATCAATATCATTATTATTAATTTTAAGTATGCTTTGCACTTACTATATTTCAAAGGAGATTTACAACATGCATCGTATGATGAACAAGAAGTTTCACATGATTTTATGTGCACTATTCGTAGTGATTTTCGTTATTTCAGGTTGTGGGAATGCTGGCAGCTCCTCTGATTCATCTGCTAAATCCGCTAAATCCGCGTCGTCCACGAAGGAAGAGGTAAGCAGTGATTCTGATACGCGTACAGTCTCTACGGTAAAAGGAGATGTGAAGGTGCCCGCTAATCCTCAACGGGTAGTCGTGAACTGGTATGTTGGCGATGTATTTACACTAGGGATTAAGCCGGCCGCAGTCATGGGGTGGAAACAAGAAACGATGCCTTTTTACGATAAGTTTAACGACGTCCCCAATATTGAAAAGTGGGAAACTGAGGAAATTATGAAGTATGATCCTGATCTTATCATTACATATGATACAAAGGATTATGATAAGCTGTCTAAAATTGCGCCTGTTCTTGTGATACCTGAGGATAAAATGACCTCCCTAGAACGTTTGAAATTTCTTGGTCAGGCCACAGGACATGAAGCAGAAGCGGACAAAGTGATTTCACTGTTTGAAAGCAAGCTGAGTCAGGCCAAAGAAAAACTAAATTCCGACATATTCAAGGACAAAACGTTTAGCATTTTCGAGGACTGGGGCAGTGGCTCCTACGGAATTTATTATGAAACAGGCTCACGCGGAGGAACGTTGCTTTACAATTATCTTGGACTTCACAAACCGGAAAAGCTCAACACATTGGTTAAAAACTCCGGAGAGAATCGTGGTTCTTTATCCTACGAGGTAGCTGCTGAATACTTTGGAGATTATGTCCTTTGGTTTAAGCAGGAAGGCAAGGAATCCGAATATGCGAAGACAAAAATCTGGAGCAGCATTCCAGCCGTTAAAAACGGACATATCATCGAAATTCCAGCGAAATATGCAGGACTGTTCTATTATTCGGACGTTGCTAGTATGACGGGACAGCTAGATTATATGATTAGCAAATTGCTGGAACAGACGAAGTAACGATGCATAATTGACCAACTAAGGGTGTAATCGATGTCTACTCACAAAGAACCAAATAAAAAAGGAATATTTCATTTTATAGGCTGCATGATCGTGGGCGTGTTCCTGCTTCTGGTGGTTACCGCAGCATCCATTACCTTTGGTGCTGCGGAAATGAGCTTGAAGCTGGCGTGGGGGGCTATATTTCAGTTTGATCCCAACATTACGGAACATCAGATTATTCACACCTTGCGGTTTCCACGCACCGTGGCAGATATCATTGTAGGGTGTAGCTTGGCTGTGTGTGGGGCGATTATGCAGGGAACCACTCGTAATCCACTAGCGGATTCGGGACTCATTGGCATAAGCTCAGGCTCGACATTTGCTATTGCGTTATGTATGGCCTTTTTGCCTGGTCGCACCTACGGAGAAACCATGCTGTATTCTTGCCTAGGTGCAGCAATCACTACGGGCATTACGTATTACATCGCATCTATAGGCAAGCGAGGCATGACGCCTCAGCGACTGGTACTGGCAGGAATGTCCATCTCCATGCTTTTTGGTGCATTTAGTACGTTTATCGCTATTAAGTATGAGATTGGCCAAGCCCTTGATTACTGGTCTGCTGGTGGTACAGCCAGTGCCAAGTGGGGTGAATTAGCTTTCATTGCGCCACTGTTTGTAGTGGGTTTGGTCTGTGCCATCGCGCTTTCTCCCTCAATTACGATTTTGAGCTTCGGGGAGGATGTAGCATCAGGCTTGGGTATTCGTGCCAATAGGATTAAGTTGTTTTCAACCCTAATTGTATTAATTCTGACGGGGTTATCGGTTATTGTCGTCGGTCCTGTTGGCTTCGTGGGTTTGATCGTGCCACACATTATGCGCCATCTGGTCGGAACGGATTATCGGTATATTATCCCGGCCTCAGCTTTGTATGGAGCAGTCTTTCTGTTGGGGGCGGATTTACTTGGACGACTGATCAATCGCCCTCATGAAACACCCCTTGGCATTATTTTTGCCTTGGTGGGCGTACCCTATTTTCTCTACCTTGTGCGCAAGCAAAGGAGGGAGTTTAGTTGAAGCTGTCCCGCAATAGCAGGGGTATTAGCATTATTTTACTGTTAGTAGTGCTGACGCTGTTAGTGGCTATACTCAGTATGAACGTTGGGAAAATGAACCTTTCTCCACTCGAAGTTTTCAAGGTCATCATGGGCGAAGGAACGAGCAAACAGAACCTGATCGTGTTTGACTTTCGACTGCCACGTATTGTGCTTTCTATATTGGTAGGTATTGGCATGGGGATATCAGGCTGTATCATGCAAAGCTTGCTCAAAAACGACATGGCCAGTCCCGGGACACTCGGCATCAGCTCAGGCTCGGGGCTATTTGTACTTATGTATATTACGTTGTTCGCTAGTGAAGGATTGCTATCGCCGATTCTTCTTCCAGGGTTAGCTTTTGCAGGCGGCCTCACGGCAGCTTTCTTGATTTTTATGTTTGCTTTCAGGCGGGGAAGAGACATCTCGCCTACAGGCCTAATTTTAACCGGTGTCGCTATGGGGAGTGGCTACAGCGCATTATCTCTGATGTTGACACTCCGGCTAGACAAGCAACAGTATGACTTTGCTCTGAGATGGCAGGCTGGAGACCTGTGGGGGGACGACTGGAGCTATATTATGGTGCTGCTCCCGTGGGTGTTTATCATCTGTTTTTACGTTTTTTACAGGTCTAACACACTCAATACGTTGAATTTGGGGAATCAGACAGCATCGGGCCTCGGTGTAGCAATTAAAAGGGAGTTTATCGGCTTGACGATTGCTGCCGTTGCGCTCGCTTCTGGTAGCGTGGCACTTGGAGGGAATTTCTTTTTTGTAGGCATGGTCAGTCCCCATCTAGCGCGCAAGCTAGTAGGGCCCAATCATAAGCTATTGCTACCTACGACAGCATTAGTTGGTGCACTCGTCATTTTGATTGCTGACACACTTACTCGGACGATCAGCTTTGGTGCAGATATTCCAACCGGAATTATTATCACCATACTGGTTACCCCTTATTTCCTTTACTTGCTGTCGAAAGCTAGTTAAATGCAGAATAATGAAAAGACGCTAACCCATGTCCATGCAAAATATGGCTGGGTTAACGTCTTTTTTCGCGTTACTACTTAGGTCTCCTTGCGGAAAGATAATTCTTTCTCGCATTCTGTTAGGATTTCCGGCCTTCGTGTCGGAGGGGATTGTAAATAAAGCCTAATCCTTGCCATAATTCAAACCAAAGTGATAAGCTTGGTCCAGCAGCATTACAAAATGACCGGAATTTGAACTCAGGGTCTCATCTAAGAATTCAACCTTGGAATTGGAAACTCCGCAATAATCTGCAATTCCCACATTCAGCAAATGAGTAATCATTTCATCATAGTTACGCTTTTTCAACTGTTCTTTCGAAACGCCGGCCAAGCCAAGCCACAAGATATGCTGATGATGCAGGTGATTCGAACCGTACGCAAACCCATTGTTCCATACACGGTCAATATAACCCTTCAGCATAGCTGGCAAATTCCACCACCAAAGTGGAAAAATAAATGCCAATGCATCATGCTCCTTCATCCGCCTTATTTCCATTTCTACTTCAGGGGAAAAGGACTGTTCCGCAACTGTCAAATCCGGTTCATCTACTCCTTTTAAAATAGGATCAAAACCAATCCCATGCAAATCTAATATCTCATAATCGTGGCCTGCATCGGCAAGACCCTGTACGAAACGATCAGCAACCTTAAAGGTCAAGGAATCTTTTCTCGGGTGTGAAACAACGGTTAATACTTTCATGCTTCTTCACTACCTTTCTCAATAGCTTACTTCTAGGAATGCTCAATGCTTGATGCTATTATATACAGTAGAAAAATAATCTGGAAGTACGCACTTCTAAGTTCTATAGGATGATACAGGTGCCATAGGAACATGGAAGTGCCCTAGGTAGATTCCCTAGAAACTGATCTGAGTAATGAATTGAAGTGATGGGTTGTTCTGAGCAAACGAAGCCTTCTAAAGGAGGATTAAGAAATGACTGAACAGACAAAAAATAGGGTTCAAAAGAAGTATCAAGTTGGAGTGGAAGCCGCTTTAGAGGTGATGGGAGGGAAATGGAAGCCTTTAATTATCTACCATCTGATGACAGGACGGAAACGAACGTCTGAGTTTCGTCGGTTAATACCCGGCATTACACAAAAAATGCTGACCACTCAGCTCAGAGGCCTAGAAAAGGATGAGATCGTTACACGAAAGGTTTATAATGAAATCCCTCCTAAAGTAGAGTATGAGTTAACGGACTACGGCTGGGGATTAAAACCCGCGCTAGACCATTTATGCTACTGGGGAGAGGATCACCTGGATAAGATTCATGGAGACAAATTCAAGGTTTTGGAAGAATTCTAAGGCTGCTGTATAGAGTAACTTTAAGCTGATATTAAGCCCTCACAAAGTATTAGCTTGCGAGGGCTTCACTATCGCAGGGTAATATAACAGACTAACTGTCGGTCATTCCGTTGTCATAGCTCAATTGCCACTCAATTCCAAACTTATCTTTAAGGCTACCGTAACATTTGCTCCAGAATGTTTCTTGAAGTTCCATGTTTACGGTTCCTCCTTCTTTTAATTTATGAAAGTACGATCGAATTTTCTCTTCGTCCTTATTGACGATGGCGAGGCTGATGTTGTTTCCGGCTACGAATGGCATACCAGGAAAAACGTCTGAAAACATGACATTACTACCATCAATTTGAAGCCGCGTGTGCATGACCAGATTTTTGGCTTCTTCTGGTAGAGGATAATCGGGATTGGGCGGTGCTTCACCGAACGTCATAATTTGTGGTTTCTCAGTCCCAAATGCCTCTGCGTAAAACTCCGCTGCTTCACGACAGTTTCCATTAAAGTTAAGATAAACATCAACAGACATGTGTTTCACTCCTTTAAGGATCATTATTTTTCCATACTATATGGCCTTATTTCATTATTAACCTGCAAACTAACAAAAATACAGTAAGATCCGTTTTGCGAAAGTATTTGCGGCTTAACATGTTCAATTTTTAAAACAAATGGGCATTATATTCAAAGTAATGGTATGATAGCTTAGTTAAATCTGAACGACTAGTAATGGAGTGATCATATGGGTGGAAAAAGCAAGGGCGGCGGGACCGGTAGAGGCACAGGTAGTAAGGGATGGACACGCTGGAACAAAACTGCGAAGCCAGTAAGGACAAAAAGCGCTTCTACAAGCGCACCGGGAAGCAAAGCGGCAGGTGGCACAAAAGGCGGCACTGCCAAACCAACAAGGAATAAAAACGGCGGCAACAGTAGCAAATAAGCCGGGAAAGTATAAGTTGTCGTAAACGGCGAACATCTGATTAAGCAAGAACAATCAGGTGTTTTTTTAATTATTTTATTTAAACTCACATATTATAATCAGAAGCAGGTGAATCGTGAGAATTAACAAGTACATCAGTGAGACAGGATTCTGCTCACGTCGGGAAACCAACAGACTGATTGCAGCAGGACGAATTACGATTAATGGCATTGTCTGTAAAGCGGGCGCGGAAGTAGAGCCACAGGATATCGTGCTGATTGATGGGGAAGTTATTCCGTATAATTCCAGTGAACCTGTATATTTGGCTCTGAATAAGCCTATAGGCATTGTTTGTACCGCAGCAGAACAGGTTGCTGGTAATATTATTAGTTATGTTAACTACCCTTCGCGGATTTTTGCCATTGGCAGGCTGGACAAAGCGTCAGAGGGACTCATTCTATTAACCAACGATGGAAGCATTGTCAATCAAATGATGCGTTCCGAGCATGGTCATGAAAAGGAATATGTAGTAACTGTAGACAAACCTGTTACAAACGAGTTTACGCAGGCTATGTCTTGTGGCGTTGAAATATTGAACGTTATTACCAAACCGTGCAAGGTTGATCGTACAAGCAAATACGAGTTCCGCATTATTTTGACGCAGGGTCTGAACTTGCAAATTCGCAGAATGTGTAAGGCCTTGGGGTACAGGGTGCTCAAGTTGGAACGTGTTCGAATTATGAATATTAGCTTAGATCATCTGGAGCGTGGGCAATGGAGACATCTTGAGAGGGAGGAACTGGAGTTGCTTCTTGCTAAATTGCAATAATGAGTAAGTACAACAAAAGTTTATTTGAAGGACAGTATGTTCATACGGCCAACGCAACTTTAGTGATACTTTTTGCGAAATTTTAGCGAGCCGCCTACCTTACCCACCAGCCATAGCACAATAGGAAACACGATACCGAAAATCATGGCGTAAAAAGGCCATACTGAAAAAAACTTGATTAAAAATTGCATATTTGGCCAAATAGAATGAACCATTGCCAATGCGATTAGGATCAGAGGAACTAAGAGAGAGTTAGCGCTTCGAAGACGAAAAGCATCTGCAAGCCCTTGCGCTGAAACATATAAAAGCAGTGCGAGTCGGAAAAAAATGGTGACAAACCAAAACACTGCAACGAAAATTTCAAACCGTTGAAGAAACTCTCCGTTACTGATTGTTCGGTTAATAAAAAAAGTAGGAAATGTCAAATTAGATACAACACCTTCACTCATCACGGCAATTATTTGTAAAACCATGAAAAAATACATGCCGCCGCTAATCAAAGCACAAGTTATCACTGTCTTTCTCCACTTTTTTGGATCGGGGATGTACTGTGCAAAAAAAAGATACAGAATTGCCTCAAGGTAGGGAAAGGCAAACAAATTGAACGATGCGAGAACGATAGGGTTCAAACCATACTCAAAAATAGGGAGCACATTATCTATGGTGGTATCAGAAAGAAGGGTAATCCTGACCAACAGATACAGAACCAGAAGGAAAAAAAATAGGATTTCCGCACAACGGCCAATTACAGCAGGGCCAGATCGAACGGCAAAATAAATGACTATAAGCATAATGAAATATATCGAGTCGGAGGGAGTTTCCGGCATAATAGCTGTCGTGATAAAGTCGCCCAGATTTCGAAGTGTCATAATGAACACAAGAAAGGGAAACAAAAAAATGAAAACGATGCTAATCGTCCCGCCCAAGGGACCGAAGAGGCAACGGAGATGCTCTACAAAAGATTTCCCCTGCATTTGCCTAGCGATGGAGGCATATAAAGGTATCAATAACAGATGGAAACCTAAGGAGACTGGGATGGAGAGCCAGGCATCTTGTTTAGCGACAGCGGTAATTACCGCTGGGAGCACCAGATATGCGCTTCCTATTTGATACAATGCAAACCACAAAATAGCTTGTCGAACTGTCAAATTGGAATTCATCCCCATGCCTCCTTAAGATAATATTTCAGTAAGTAACCGGCTTATCGGTTGAAATAGGATTTGGATGCCCGCCAGTGGAGTCGGCAGTTTAATGTTGGCGATCCGTAGGATAATCAATATAACGCCTATAATCAACAATATCGAGCTGAATACAATTTCACGCACATATTGTTTCGCCTTAAATTTTTTAAACTCATACAACGATGTTAAAATGGAAGTTACGAGAATCACATAAAGCATATGCATTCACTCCTGATTGTGTATTCCCATATCAATTGGACTGGTAATGTCTCCGAACCGGACTAAACGATAGTTGAGCTGAATATCCACTTTAAGCGTTTGAAATTTTTGTGGCCAATCCTCTTTCCATCTATGCCATTCACGTGGGAACTTGCGGTGAAAAGCTTCTCCAAACCCGAATATATCGGAACCGATTTGTTGTGCGTGCGAAATGCCTTTCTTCAAAGACTGTTGCAGATGCTCTTTAGCTGATTCTTGAAGATCTCTAAATGTCTCTTCATTCTTAGGGTTGGCATTGCACGAGATCGTTCCGATATTGGATTCTGTATCCACAATAAGAGAAATGTGCGGCTCATGGTCTATTATTTCTGGACGCATCTTTACTTTGGAACGGATTACTTCAACAACAAATTTCCCTTTGGAATTCGGACAATCGATGGAAGCTACGGTGCTGGAAACACGGTTGGATATATAGGTAAAGGCTTTACTTTGTGAATCATCCATCCAATCGATAAGTCGGTCGCCCTTGAAAACACCAATTCCAGTGAAAAAATATTTAACATGTTGGGGCGACTTTGTCACATTATCAATAGTTAGACCTTTTTCTACGTTTGTCAGTCGAATACCGGTGAGAACCGGTTCAATGCCATCCTCTGTAAATTTCTCTAAAATATCTTTCACATTGACCGCGGAAGTTGGAGCCCATGCTTTTTCAGAAAGCCTTAATGCCTTATACATATCCATTGCAGGCAAGATCTCGGTTGGAGCTACAAAAGTAACGGCCTCCTTTGCCGAGTTTCCTCTGACAACGGCCAAATAGAAATCAGGCCGAACTTCATGATCACGGAACAGAAAGTCCAGCGGCTCCTTGATTCCTTTTTTTGCCGTTTTCTCATCAAAAATGACAAACTTTAAGTGAGACATATACATTTTTCGGGACGATTCCGTTGTTAATTTTCGAATAGCTTCAAATATGGTATCGGCGCGCTTGGAAAAAACGATCGTTGGCGTCCGTTCCATGGGGGAATTCTGCGACATTTTCGATGGGTCAACCACTTGTAAACTGACTTCATATTGGTCATCAACGGCATCAATGCCCAGAGCCATCACGACGGAAATTGCACTCAATTCCTTACTGTTCCAGCAACCCGTAAGAAACACCATTAGCCAGATGCACATAAACAGTAATAAAATGGTGGATCGATACGAGTTCATGATGGTTTACTCCTTTAGTTTTTACGATGTTTTTTAGTTCTATATGGAAAACGCAATATGGCGTCCCTCTGCTCCGACGATTTGTAATTGGCAAAGGGGCTCAAATACGGTACACCGAATGAATGAAGCCCATTCAGATGTACAAAGAGCATGAGAATACCAACAGTCAATCCGTACACACCAAACATAGCGGCTATGCCTATGAAAGCGAAACGTAATATCCGGATTGGAATAGCAAAAGTGTACGAGGGAATGACAAAGCTCGAAATGGCAGTTATTGCAACAACAATGACCATAACAGCCGAAACGATGTTTGCTTCTACAGCTGCTTGGCCGATCACTATTGACCCGACAATAGAAACGGCTTGACCGACCGTCCGTGGCATACGAAGACCTGCCTCCCTCAGAATTTCAAAAACCACTTCCATGATCATCGCCTCAATAAATGCTGGAAACGGTACTCCTTCACGTTGCGCGGATAAGCTTAATAACAAAACGGTTGGAATCATATCCTGATGGAATGTCGTTAATGCGACATAAATGGCCGGAGCCAACATACAGATTGCCAGGCAAATGTACCTTAATATTCGAATGATACTACTGTAAACAAAGGATTGATAATAGTCTTCTGCGGATTGAAGGAAATCTGCAAACACCGCAGGTGCAAGGATGGCGAAGGGAGATCCATCCACAAATATCGCTATTTTCCCCTCCATAATTCCTGCTGCAATAGAGTCTGGGCGATCAGAATTATAAAAGAGCGGAAATATCGTGAATTGTTTATCTTCATGGAGACATTCTTCCAAATATTCGCTTTCAAGCACGCCTTCCACATGCATGTTCTTTAACTTGGATATCATGTCCTGCACCTTTTTTGGGTCAGCGATCCCATGTAAATACATGACCGATATATCGGTCTTAGTTTTTTTGCCAACTTTTAGGGTAGTTAGACGTACTCTTGTATCCTTCACCCTTCGACGAACCATAGTCGTATTCGTACGTAAAGTTTCTGTAAACGCTTCTTGCGGACCTCTGACCACTGGCTGTGTCTTCGAGTCCGAAATGCTGCGTTCTTCCCATCCAGGCAAAGAAATGACCAATCCTTCATCCATATCGTTCAGGAGTAGGAGAAGACCACCGGAGAGGATCTGTTCCAAGGCATCTTCAAAGTTTTGAGTAAAGTTTGCTTCACCAATGTCCAAAATTGCGTTTTTCAATAACGGTAAAGTGATCTCGTCAGAGGAGACACGATCATGCAACGGACGGATCACGTTATCCTGTACCTTTTGCATGTCAGTCATGCCGTCCAAATAAAAAAGAGCAGCGTGTTTATGGCCAGTCGTGATCTCACGAACAACAAAATCCGAACTGTTTCCCATGAAGTCACAAATGAGATCAATATTCTGGCATAATTGTCTTGAAAATTTGGTATGTAACTTCATTTTCACCCTCCTCAGATACGTAGTATTAACAATAATCCAAAATAATACCACAATAATCCATAATTGCGTTGTTGTCGGTAAGGTCAATGACATCTTCAACGGTGGAGGATAAAGGCTATTCTCTTTCTTTGAAGGCTTGGTATGATGAGGAAAAGCAAAAATGATGGGAGAACGTGACTACGAAGGATACAATACCTGCAATAACATACTATATGCTATTTATCTTAAGATGTAATATTTCATGAGAATACGCTAAAAGGAGTTTTCCTTATGAATATTACATCAGTTTTAATTTATTGTTTTATTGCTACCTTCACACCAGGCCCTACCAATATCGTCATATTATCCACAGTGCATCATTTTGGAGCAAAAAAGGCAATGAAATATACGTTTGGAGCATTTGAGTATATGTCACATCTAAAGTGAGGAGGAGGGAGTATGTTTAAATAGGCTACAGATGACTATCCTTTTTTGGAATAGTTTACTTGTGTAGTATAATACTTTTGAAGGATATTCTTTTCTATCAATTCATTTAAACATCCAAATAGAGAGGTATTTGATCATGCTATTTATTACAAAAAAAACGATCAATAAGCTAGCAGAACCTTATAGAGAATCTGACATGCTTGTCTGCTATTCAACTCCACAGAGCTTTTCGGCTTATACAAGTCGAGCCATATTACTCTTAAATAATGATAGGATTATTATCCTTTTCCTCAATCTATTTTCCACAAAAGTAGTACAAAAAGTTGAATATGAAGTTGCTGATTTACAAGAACAAAAATATCATTCTGGACACCTGTCTTCTGCAATATGGTCATTTAAAATCAAAGGCCAGCATTGTAGGTTTAGGATAATCAAAAAAATTCTTACTCTTGGCTCTATGCAAAGAGATTTTCTGAATTTCTTGCAACAAAATAATTTAAACTAGCGACCGAGTAGATCGGTAATTTCTGTCTGCCTAAGGCGGGGCACCGTAAGTACTTTATGGGGATAAGTGATGAAGGTAATATTCGGTGTTTTTTTGTTATATATCATTGAGGGGAGGAATTCTACATGAACGAACAACTCATAAAAAGCGATGGAATAGAAATCTGTAGTGAGAGTTTCGGCGAGCAAGTTAACCCGGCAATATTACTGATTATGGGGGCTCAATCCTCATTGGTCTGGTGGGAGCAAGAATTTTGTCAGCGTTTAGCTGAGACAGGTCGCTTTGTCATTCGCTATGATAACCGAGATGTTGGACGTTCTACAACCTATGAACCTGGTCAACCGGACTATACCTTCGAAGACATGGCAGATGATGCGATTCGAGTATTAGATGCTTATAAGATTGAGCAAGCGCATATCGTAGGGATGTCTATGGGCGGTATGCTGACTCAGATGATAGCTCTACGACATCCAGACAGAGTATTAACCGTGACTCTTTTAGCAACGTCAAATTTTGCTTCCGATCTTCCACCGATGGAGAAAAAGGTTATGGACTATTTCTCGAATATGGGAGCAATAGATTGGTCGAACGAACAATCGGTGGTCGATTTTGTGGTGGGTAGATCAAGAATTTTAGTCGGTTCAAAGCATCCTTTCAATGAGAAAAAGGTTTATCAATTAGCAAAAGAAGAATGGAAAAGAAGCAACAATATGGCCAGTATGAATAATCACGCTATGCTGTCAGGCGGAGAATCCTATTTGGCTAGAACAGGGGAAATAAACGTTCCTACACTGGTTATACACGGTACTGAAGATTCGATTATCCCTTATGAACACGGAATAAATCTTGCTAACGCAATTCCGCGTGCGGTTTTACTGACATTGGAAGGTTCCGGGCATGAGCTTCACTATGACGACTGGGATTTAATAATCGATTCTATCTCAAAACACACTTCGATACTCAATTAGGTCAGCTGATGTGTAGGATAGCTGAATAAAGCCGTTTACGAGAGAAGCAATCTTCCTGAATAAAAAGGCAATCTCCTTTTTTAAGGGGATTGCCTTTTGCTATTTGTATGCCCTTATTTTCATGAAGACTGGGCAAGTCTCAAGTCTCAGGCACAAGTATCCCAAAGCTCCATCAATTTAGTAATGGCTGCATCAATGTTGTCTAGGGACACACCATCTCTGGCTTCCGTAGATATACCTTCCAGAAAGGTAACGAATAGTGTGGTTAAGATGCTAACATTTGTGGATTCTTGAAGTTCTCCATTCTTGGTAGCTCGCTCAATACGAGCATAGAACTTGTTCCTAGTCACTGCTCTTTGCCTGATCAATAGTTCTCGAATATGAGTGTTTTCTGGGGAACATGTATTTGCAGAGAATATGACTAAACAACCCAAGGGATGGGTCTGCTCAGTCTGCATGATTGCTGAACTTCTTAAGGCTAATTCAATAGCTGTGCGCGATGAAAGTGAATAGTTTGTAAGGCTTGTCGATACTTGTCCGTATGTAGCCAAATACCGGTCCAGCGCTTCTTTGAATAATGCGTCTTTTGATTCAAAAGCTGCATAAAAGCTGGCTGAGGAGATGCCGCCCATCGCCTTTTTGAGTTGAGCCAAAGAGGTTGATTCAAATCCATGCTCCCAAAACAACATCATAGCTTGGGAGATCGCTTCGTCGCGACAGAATTTACGTGGTCTTCCGGTTCTAACCATGGAGTCGCCTCCTTATATCTTGTACTTATATACTAATCGATCCAAAAGTAATTGACAAGACAGAGAGGTATCTTTAAAATGTGGATTGATCGATCCATAAGTAAAATAAAAGGAGAGCAAATCTTTGGCATATATGCTTGATTTTTCGCTTGAACTTGTTTTGAAATCGATTTTAAGGAGCTGCGCTAATGTCCAGCAATAACTCTTCTACTACTGTAAAGATTGCTTCTTCCGCCTCCTCTGAGCGCTTTCCCTGGCTTGGTCTGCTTGCTTTGGCTATGACAGGATTCATCTGTATTATGACGGAAACGATTCCGGCTGGTTTGCTTCCGCAAATAAGCAAGGGACTTTATATTTCAGAGGCAATGGCGGGTCAACTGGTCACTGTCTATGCCATCGGTTCCCTAGTGGCTGCCATCCCTGTAGCTATAGTTACCCGCCAATGGCGGAGGCGTCCGCTGTTACTTCTGGCTATTTGCGGGTTCCTGGTTTTTAACAGTGTCACCGCGATTTCTTCCAGCTACATACTGACGCTGGCTGCCCGTCTACTGGCAGGAGTTTCGGCTGGAGTTCTATGGGGGATGATCGGCGGTTACGCTCTCCGCATGGTATCTGCTACATTGAAGGGGAGGGGGATGGCCGTTGCCATGGTTGGAATGCCGATCGCCTTGGCTATTGGTGTCCCAGCGGGGACGTTTCTGGGGAACCTTATGGGTTGGCGTTCTGTTTTTGGAATTATGTCACTACTGACAGTTATACTGATCGCGTGGGTGCTTTGGAAGGTGCCGGACTATCCGGGACAGTCCTCCGATAAGCAAGCTTCGATCTATGCAGTCTTCCTTACACCGGGGATTCGGCCCATACTATTGGTTGTACTGACCTGGATGACAGCCCATAATATTCTCTATACTTATATTGCTCCATTTCTTGCGGCCAATGGGATGGGTGAGAGAGTGGGTCTGGCTCTGTCTTTCTTTGGCATTGCTGCTCTCGTAGGTATATGGATAACTGGCGTATTCATCGACCGTTGGCTGCGTAAGCTTGTCTTGATTAGTCTTATTTCCTTCGTCTTAATTTCTATTGCCATGAGCTTTAGCAACTCCAATGCCCTTATGATCTATATCATTGTTACGGTATGGGGGTTAACTTTCGGCGGTGCAGCAACGCTGTTGCAAACGGCGCTTGCTCAGGCTGCAGGGGAGAGCAAAGTGGATATGGTTATGCCGATTAACACGACCGTATGGAATCTGGCTATCGCCGGCGGCGGGATGGCTGGGGGTATTTTACTCGAAACTTTTGGTGCGGGATCATTTTCATGGGCATTATTCATACTCTTATTCCTTGCGCTTCTCGTGGCTTGGGGTGGCAAAAAGTATTCGTTCCCTCCACACTAACCTAGTAATTAGTGAAGGTTTTTTAAAAATTTTCTTGTTATGACTTCTAACTTTAATGCACAGAAGATGCTGTCCCAAGGGCAGTTGCTATAAAATAAAGCGCATTGTCCAAGCCGATGTTGTCGACAGGGCAATGCTCCTTGTGTTTGCATTCGAACATACGATAAAAATGAAGTGCATTCCGCACCAGACTGGTAGCCTGTAAGTTCGACTTCACCATCCTTCAGAACTAGGAGCAAATGATGCTCTGTGTCTGCGAACGGCTTGTCGCCTAAGGAAAGTTGGGTAGGTACATAGATATATTATGATGGTCCCTCCGCGCTCCTTCGTAAAGCCAATAAAATGACCCATACTCTTGGTGTAAAACTGATTACGGTGGATGGGAAATCTACAATAAAAGAGAATTTTACGTTGGTTGAAAAACATTTATTGAAATAATGCACAATTAGATTAAGACTAATATTTATTTCTTAGAAATGTTATCCCGCCGGGTAGGGCTTTATTTGGTTTGTTCTATTTAGTAAATAGTCTGTGCTTGTATGGTGGAAATTAGCTAGTCTAATTAAAATCTCCGTTGGAATGTCTATTTCCCCACGTTCATAATTGCTGTATATCCGCTGGCTACAATTCAGATAATCGGCCATTTGAGTTTGAGTCAAATCCTTATCTTCACGTAAATCTCGAATCCGTTGATACATCATATTCACCTCGAACTAAGAATATCTTAGCGAAATAATCGCTATTGATTTTTAGCGAATAATTCGCTAAAATTAGTCAGAGGGTTAATAATACATATCATGAAGGAGTAGAACATGAGTATCTTGGAGAACTTTTATTACGGAAAATGTAACCCAAGTGAACGAATCAAATCGAAAGACACTGAGTTTGAACTGGTCTCTCAGAGAATAGCCGATGCTGAGGAAGCCCTCAAAACAAAATTGCCAGAACAAGATTACAAATTAATTGAAGACTTTCGGATTTACAAGATGTTTTAATTTCCTTATTGTCCGCTTCGGCTTATATTGAGGGTTATAAAATGGGGGCACTAATAATGATTGAAGTATTTGACGGGAAAGAAGAGTTGAAATAGGTAGTTCAGAAGATTGTAGGGGGCGATTATAAAAAAATAAAAAAGGTAGCTCCTTTATGAGGAGTTACCTTTTTTATTTCTAAAAGTAGCTAGCCTGCGGGATAAGGTTTTTTTTGTTTCGTTCTGTTTAACAAGTAGTCTGTGCTTGTGTTATGGAAATCAGCTAGTTTGATTAGAATCCTTGTAGGAATATCAACATCGCCGCGTTCGTAATTGCTATAAATTCGTTGACTGCAATTCAAATATTCAGCCATTTGGGATTGAGTCAAATCTCTATCTTCACGCAAATCTCGGATCCTTTGGTACATCTTCTCACCTCCAAACCTAGAATATCCCAGCGAAATAATCGCTATTTATTTTTAGCGAATATTTCGCTATTTAGTCAGAGGATTTCATTTAGGTTTAGAGCATGAAGGGAACAAACGTATGTGCATCCATTTATTGTTTGAAGTATATGATTTTGAGACTCAATATTTTTACCAAATATGCGCACCCACCGTTTCTTACTGCGCTTGCTTCTGTAGACATGATTTATGTTCCCTAATTTGGTTTGTTGAAAAATCAAAAGGCCGGCACATTGGCCGACCTGGTTCACCGAGGCTCGAAAGCGGCGGGGTGTTCCTTATTTAATTTTCCATGATATAAATATATCATGCTAAAAGTCTAACGAACGGCCATCATTCGGTCAAAAGTTATTTAATAAACAGTCTCTTTTCACAGGTTATAATAACCATTTATTGTCCAAATACTATGAATAGATATTATTACAGGAAAAATCATCTACTATATTCCTCTATTTTACAAATATATATAATTCATGTTAGTATATTGAAGAAAAATACCAAATATATGAAGAGAGTTGCCAACACCGTAGAATCTTCTATAACTTCAGAGACTAAGATAGACTTGGAAAATGGAATTGTTGATGAAAGAGTAGAGCAAGAATTAAGACAAGTTGATTATGATGACCTTTTCAAAACTGTAGGCACTAATCTTGGAATGGTCGATACTCAACGTCCATCTGGGGAAGTAAGTACACAAGGCTGGAGATCAAAGTTCGCAAAGGAAGTAGCGTTAGAATTAATTTCTAAACTGAAAAATATTGGATCACGTGCTTGGAATGAACAGATAAAAATTTATGTAGATAAGATACCACTTTTGACCGACGGTGCAAAAGAAACTTTGAAATATTATCTTGGTTATCAAGTAATAATGCAAGCTTTGGATATCATGGTAGATTTCACAGGCACAGCAGAGGACGGTCTTGCTTACGCCTTAAAATATGTTGGGTTGCCTGCGTGGTTGGCCGAACCCGCATCCAGAGCTATTGTCTTCTTCTTGCTGTAAAATCGGAAAAAAGGGGGACTAAACGTGTACATACTCGCATTGATTATACTTATTACTACAGGTTTGGTATCCATAGCTGATATTTTGTTTGATATAAAAGATTCCGGTGAAGGAATCAGGTTGATGGTTAAAACTTCACAGGCTCTATTCTTTTTATCATTGTTGTTTTTTACAGTAAAAAGCGGTACCAAGAAAAGAGACTGAACTCGTCACACACAGAAAAAGGGTGGAGTTGATAAACTATATCAACTCCACCCTTTTTAGTTATTCGTCGTACGTGTTGATATAATCGCTCCTTCTCCTGGCTTAGCAAACAACTTCACTTCCGCAAGGCAAAAGACGTGACCGGGCTGATCATTCATAACGACTAGGAATTCCAGATACACAATAACAATTATTTATTTAATGTATGCAATTTACAAATGGTATTATTGTCACCATGTTGACGATAACACAAAATGCTGTTATTGTAATTATAGTCAGTATGGTGACAATAAAAAGAAAAGGATATATTTATGGAATATTCTAAAGCGCTTAGAGAGTTATATATAATGCAACAAACTTACGCTACTTTTTTTTCCGTTACTAATAAGTTGCAAATACAAGGCGACAACTATTTTGAGAAATTAACATCACGACAGTACATGATCATGCTGGCAATAGCTCATTTGCCAGAGGATGAAACAACACTTGTTAATATTGCAAGAAAGTTAGAAACAAGCAAACAAAGCGCACAAAAGCTTATAGTCAATTTAGAGAATAAAGGATACCTAATTACGACGCCAAGCAAACGGGACAAACGTGCAATTAACGTGGAAATCACGGAATTAGGGAAAAGAGTCATGCTGGAATGTGGTGAGAAAGCAATATGCCTAATGGCAGATATTTTTAATGGATTCACAACTGAAGAATTAGAAGTGTTATGGAGTTTATTGAAAAGAATATATGGTGCTCACAACGAAGAGTACGTTGGTTTTGAGGAAGATGTAAATTATAAATTTGAAGACTTGGAAGGGTTTCAAGAAGCACAAATTCGAGCTTTAGATAGCTTTATTTTACGGAGAAAGCATTTTTAAATAATGGGAAACATTTTTCCATCAAAATTCATTGCTACTTTTGGAGGTCGCGAGATGAAATTACAAGTACAACCGAGAATTGCAATAATTGATGAAAAAATCGATTTTTGTGTCACCGGGTTACCACCAGAGGACAAAATAAAAATAACTGCATCCATGCATTTTCCTTGGGCAGTTAGTGAAAAGTATCAATCATTTGCTTGGTTTACTGCGGATTCAAACGGTAGTGTTGATTTATCGAAACAGAAACCTGATTCTGGAACTTATGATTATATAGATAGTATGGGCCTTATTGCTTCTTTACAGAAGATTAATAGTGAGGGAGGAAATATCGCTCATAATATTTCAATAGATGGTAGTCTATTTATTGACATAGTATGTGAAAATGGACAAGATCGGGAATGCATAAGTCTAGAGCGTATGTTTAAGTTACCGGAAGTGAAAAGACATCAGATTACTGATGCATTCGTGGGAGAGTTGTTTTACACTGAAAACTCAAATTATAAAACGATTGTAATATTGGGTGGGTCTGATGGTGAACTAAGTGGTCTTTCGATTTTGTCAGGACCATTGGCATCTAGAGGTTTTAATGTTTTAACCGTTGGATATTTCAATGAAAAGGGATTGCCTAAAAAGCTTGAGGAAATTCCCCTTGAATATTTTGAAAAAGTGTTCTCTTGGCTTAAAAAGAATTCATTAACACGTACTAATGAAATATATGTACATGGTACATCTAAAGGTGGAGAATTGGCGTTACTTTTGGCGTCACGATATAAATTCATTTCTAAAGTTGTGGCTTCTGCACCTCATGCATATTGTTTTCAAGCGTTGGATGGTTTGATGAGTGGTAAAAATGTTTCATCATGGTCGTATGAAGGGAGATCATTACCATTTATACCAATTGATAATGAAATTTTTTACGACCATCAGCGTCATTGCTTAGAAAAAAATATACCTTTTGGTTTTACTACTACATATAAAAAAAGTGTGGAAAGGGCAAGAAATAAAGAGGAGGCTCGAATAAAAATAGAGAATGCAAATGCGAATTTATTGCTAATTGCAGGTCATCAAGATAATATTTGGAATACTCACGAGGGATGTGTAGAAATAATGAGTATTTTGAAAAAAAACAATTATAAATACAAATACAATCTTTTAGACTATAAGGATTTAGGTCACTCATTACCAATACCATTTATTATACCTTTAAGCGAAACATTGAACTTAAAAATGGGTGGAGGCGTTTTTACTTGTGGTGGTACTTTAAAAGGAAATTCTTTTGGTCAATCAGATTCTTGGCAGAAAACAATAGAATTTTTTATGAATTAGGGCGTGTCTTCAAACTCAGGCAAGCCAAACAATAATGGTTGCCAAGGCAAAAAAAGACTTGAATGTACACGCCATTTTACATAGTGAGTCGCCAGACGACGATAAATTCTTTACTTTATTAAAGAGCATTCCACCAAATAACGTTTTTTTGTAAACGATCTTATCATATTTTAGGATGACTCGGCGATTTTTTTCGGGAATCACTGGAATAGCCTGTTGTTCCTTCAAAAACATGCGAATGGCATGGATATCTTACGCGCGGTCGTCAATCGTATTAGGCTCCATGTTTTTTTCGACAAACACTAATGATGGAAGGAGATAAAGGAGTGAAAGGTGTTTTATCCCAGTCCGAATATTGATTTTCGAAAAAAAAGCCGCGGCTCGTTAATAAACGCTGAAGCGTGTCATTATCAGTAAAGCGACATGCAATTCGAGAAGTTGTTTTCTCCGATCCCCAATCACGGAACGTGACCCAGTGCATGATCTGGCTACTTGAATCATACGACTGTGTCCCAGATACCTTGACTTTAATTCCATCCTTATCGATAAATTTTCCCCAGATGCTTTCCTCTTGGTTGGATAAATCGGTTCCAAAGGGGTTTCGTGTTTCAAAAACAAACACCCCATTTGGCTCTAGGTGCTTGTAGACAGTTTCGAGTAAGGCTCGTTGATCCTCGTCGCTCAAAAATGCCTGGAATGCATTTCCTGTCAGATAAATCATGGAAAAACGCTTTTCGGATTCGAATGTACGAGCATCAGCTTCAATAAAATCCACAGGCAAACCTTGAGCTTTAACTCGCGCATATTCAAGCATCGATGAAGAAATATCAACACCTGTTATATGTATCCCCGATTTTGATAAATGAATGGTTGTCAATCCTGTACCACATGCAAGTTCCAAAACTTCGCCTGGGTTCAATCTAGCAATATCAAGATAGAAATTATATTTATTAATCTCGTCGCCAAATTCAAGATCATAATTAATCGGGTCTCGATACTCTTCAAGATTATCGTGATCTATCAATATAAATCATCCCTTCACTACAATACGATTTCTTTAAATCGTCCTTCATCATACCATACATTTCTGGGTATTGATATAAATGGAAACCGTGTTGAAGTTTTATGAAAACGGACTGACGCACCAGCACTTTTAAAATAAAAAAGCCGCTAATTTAGCGGATCGGATGAGACAATCGTTTCGTCTTTTCATTTGAAAATAAATTTTACCATCACCTTGACTGAAATCATAGTTTTATAGTTTGAAGACATACTCTAGTATAAGAGCCGCAAGGTTCGATACCGATTTAACATCAATAGAAAGGATGACCTACTGAGGGATGCCATAACCTAATTAAAAAGCGCTGATTTGCGTATACGTGATGTTAAGGGAGAACTTTATATTGAAGAACGATAAAGGGGCAGCGTTTAAAATGGAAAAAATAATGGATGTTAGTATAACTTTTGAGTCAAAAGATGAAGGTACAATTTTAGTAGGAACAAACAAAGGATTAGACCATTTAACCTACCCAGAAATAAAAAAAATCATAGGTGATAAAATTCTTATTAAAAATGCAGATCAAATTGAGACGGTATTAAGCGTTAGCTCTGTTCAAATTTCAACCTCAATGGCTGAAAGGAAAAATATTGGAATATGCATTGGCAAGTTAGCATCTCCTGATCTTGTTCAAGTTGGGGCAAGTATTTACAGTTTGGAACATTAATTAATATCAGTTTAAAGGTGGAATAAAATGAATATATTAAAAAAATTGAAGAAGGAAAATGTTCAATAGATGAGTTAGAAAATTTGCTAGAAGAAAAGAACCCCATAGTTTTATATCATGCAATGACACATATCGGAAAAGAAGGTATTCGTACAGAGGAAATATTTAAAAAATTAAATGGATTATCTTTAAAAAGGGAACATCAAGATAAGCTGATAGGTCATTATAAAGTAGGAGACTTAGCAATAGCTACTATGATAAAACTTGGAGAAAAAGAAGATGAGATGACTGGGTTTAAGATATTAGACGAATTTGAAAAAAAGATGGTTTTCCGTTTATTTGAAGAAATCGAATGGTAATGCCTCCTGTTCGTCTGAATGCACTTAATTCAAAACTTATTTCACCTCGAACCATGAGGAGAAATAAGTTTTTTTCATATCTAATGGAGGTGGACCAAATGAATAGAATACTTATTCAAGCTGTAGAGCGTTTGTATTCAATTCATTTTGAAAGTTTAGGTGTGTTGTTGAGGTCCAGAAGGCAAAAAGCAAACATCGTAGGTTTAGACAGGTAAAGACAATCGTTATCGATGCTAGTGCGCTTGGACTCCGTAACAATCCGTTTAATATTAAACCCAATTTCATTGAACACCTAAATATCCTTGATCTAAAAATGTTAGTGAAAACAGTTTGGCTTGGATCGTTGAATATGGTTACTGTTACGCATATCCGCGACTAAAAGAAAAGGATCGGGCATTAATGAGAGGGGATAAATGTTATTTATAGATTGAAGTTTGAATTGTAAGATAACTCATGATTGATGGCTATTCTGGTTAGAACTAGTCGCATAAAATGGCATGAATATAAGCTTCGCAACAGCCTGGAATTATTAGCATACTCCACAAGTTGCAAAGCTGTCGCCCAATTTGAACGGTCTGTTAAAGGACAGAAGCCGACACTTCTTGTTGTCGATCTTGGCATTTCCCCCCGGCAACGATTAGAATCGCATGCTTTGCTCTCCCCGGAAGGATAAAGCCTTGGCGAACCATGCAGGAATGATGCCCAATAGTATCGACCACTTGTTCCAAAGTGGCGTTTATGGTATTATATTCCTGGATATCGTTTTCCCGACTGTGTAGCCTAAAATTCGCTTCAACGCTTACTAACGACATAATATTCCTTTGTAATTATGTAAAAGCTTTCAAGTTCAACTCTAAAGTTAAAGTTTTCAATCGGTACGTGTAATGAAAAAGAAGGGAGGGGAATTTGGGAATACGATCGGTAGTTCGTTAATATACAGGGTTGCCTATGAACCAGACACTATATTTGAGCACCTTGAACTTTGGGGATTGACATTTGAGCACAAACAGCTCGAAGAGCACCATCTTGCATGAAGACGACTGTTATGGCTTGCCATCGGTGAATTAAGGCGCTGATATCCAAAAGAATGCCTGGAACCCGTGCAACGCAGTTTGCTGTATGTACCGTAACCAAGGTAATTATAAAAAGCTATTAACTGAAATTTATTGGGCGAAAATAAAAATGATGAACTGGCTAATTCGGCTTGATTCGAGTCCCCACTGTAAAAATGAAAGCGGTTACAAATTTAGAGGGGAGGCTATAATATCTGCTGAAAATGTTACAAGTCCAAGTTTCGGAGCACCAACCTTCAAATAGGATACAAAATTACTAATTAAATCTATGCATAGGCAATTTGTAAACTTTTAATAGACATAATATATAAAAATGGAGGAATATGTTTATGATTAAAAAATTTTCGGTGTTTTTATTAGCTTTTACATTATTGCTGAGTTGTTTACCAATGGTACCTGTACATGCTGCTAACAATGCAATTGCAAAGCTTCCAGGGAATTCGAATCCTCTTATGGACCATAAATTGGGCGCTGATCCCTATGCGTTGGTCTATGATGGAAGAGTCTATATCTATATGTCCAGCGATACGTATGTGTATAACAATGACGGCTCGATTAAAGACAATGACTTCAGCGGACTGGATCGCATCCAGGTCATCTCTTCCGCGGACATGGTGAACTGGACGGATCACGGTGCCATTCCGGTTGCCGGTGCGAACAACAAGAACAACGGCAGAGGCATTGCCAAGTGGGCCGGCAACTCCTGGGCTCCGGCCATTGCGCAAAAAAAAATCAATGGCAAAGATAAATTCTTTCTCTATTTTGCCAATGGTGGAGCCGGCATTGGCGTTCTGACCGCAGACACGCCGATCGGCCCTTGGACAGACCCCCTGGGCAGAGCTCTTGTGACACATAATACGCCGGGAATGGCTGGTGTAACCTGGCTTTTTGATCCGGCTGTGCTGGTGGATGATGATGGCACAGGGTACTTGTATAGCGGCGGCGGCATTCCGAACGAATCCGATCCGGCCTCCATTGCGAATCCGAAAACCGCCAGAGTCATCAAATTGGGCGCAGATATGACCAGCGTTATTGGGAGCGCTACCACCATTGATGCCCCGTACCTGTTTGAAGATTCGGGCCTTCATAAGTATAACGGAAAGTACTACTATTCCTACTGTATCAACTTTGCCGGGACACACCCGCCACAGTACCCTGCAGGTGAAATTGGCTACATGGTCAGCGACAGCCCGGTGGGTCCCTTTACTTATAAAGGGCATTTCCTGAAAAATCCGTATACGTTCTTCGGTGTGGGCGGCAACAACCATCACGCTGTATTTAACTTTAAGAATGAATGGTATGTGGTGTACCATGCCCAGACGGTCAGCAAGGCTCAAATTGGAGCTGGGAAAGGCTATCGCTCCCCGCATATTAATAAGCTGACGCATAATGGAGATGGAAGTATCGCTGAAGTGCAGGGGAATATGACAGGAATCGCTCAGTTCTCCAATCTGAATCCGTATACCAGAGTGGAAGCAGAGACCATGGCGTGGCAAGCGGGAGTCACAACCGAGCCTACTCAAGCCAGCGGCGGTCCCATTAGTAATCTGAATGTGACAAACGTACACAATGGAGATTGGATCGCTGTAGGAAATGCCGACTTTGGTAGCGGTGGAGCCAAGACGTTTAAAGCAAACATAGCATCCAATGCAGGCGGTAAAATAGAAATACGTCTGGACAGTGCAACGGGTCCTCTGGTTGGAACTCTTAATGTCAGTTCTACTGGAGGAACACAGACCTGGAAGGAAGTCGAAACCACTGTAAGCAATGCAACAGGAGTCCACAAGGTTTTCTTAGTGTTTACCGGAACAGGGACTGGTAACTTATTTAATATTGATTACTGGCAGTTTACACCCAATACTACTGGAACAAGGGTTGAAGCTGAGGATATGACTCTCGGTGGGACTTACGCTGGGAAGATCAGTTCTCCTTTCAATGGGGTCGCTTTATACGCCAATGATGATTATAGTGCATACACTCAGTATTTTGCCAACTCTACTCATAGTATTTCAGTCAGGGGTGCTTCGAATAACTCCAGTACCGCCAGAGTAGACTTGCAAATAGGAGGAACCACAGTTGGCTCCTTTTATTTTACGGGAACTACGCCGACGGTCCAAACCTTGTCTAATATCACCCATGTAACCGGAAATCAAGAGGTCAGACTGATCGTAACCACCGATAACGGTACTTGGGATGCCTATGTGGATTATTTACAATTTAATTAACTAAAACTAAAAGCTTTTGAACCTATCAAAGATTAGGGGCGATTCTAATATGTATAGGAGGATAAGTGTGCTTTTATTAGTTTTACCATTATTCATGAGTATGATGTCCAATACTTCTGTATTTGCAGCTACTACTTTTACAAACCCGTTTATACATGCTGATTCTCCAGACAACGATGTTATCAGGGTAGGTAATACTTTTTATATGACTAGCACGACCATGCACATGAATCCTGGAGTTCCGATCATGAAATCTTATGATCTCGTCAATTGGGAAATCGTAAATTATGTTTACGATACGTATGCCAACAATGACGCACAAAATCTTAACAACGGGCAGAACGAATATGGAAAAGGCTCGTGGGCAAGCAGCCTTAGATATTATAACGGCATCTACTATGTGTCCTTTGGCTCCAATTCTACCGGCAAAACATACATCTATCAAACCAGCAATATAGAAACTGGTCCATGGACATCATCAGTGCTTGACAACTATTATCATGACGCATCGCTGCTGTTTGATAATGGACGTGTATTCTTGGTTTATGGCAGTGATAATATCAGCATTATTGAGCTTACTGCAGATGCAAAGGCTATCAAGCCAGGGGGACTTAATCAGGTGATTATTTCCGCTGCCAGTAATATTGCCGGTTCCAGCTTCATAGTCAAGGCTGAAGGCGCGCACATACAAAAGATCAAGGGAATGTACTATATATTTCTTATATGCTGGCCATCGGGAGGCAACCGCACACAATTAACCTATCGTGCAAGTAGCTTGACAGGACCCTATACAGGTCAGGTGTCATTGAATGATTCAGGTATTGCACAGGGGGGAATTGTTGATACTCCTTCTGGCTCCTGGTATGCTATGCTGTTTAAAGACAGCGGAGCAATTGGACGTATGCCGTATCTTGTTCCGGTTACATGGTTAAATAATTGGCCGGTATTCGGTGTTAACGGTAAGGTTCCTCTTACGATGGATGTTCCTGTTGAAGGTTATCCCGAAAAGAAGGTCTATGCGTCTGATGAGTTTTCATCTTCTCAAGCCTCCAGTCAGCTTATTGCAAACGGTGGATTTGAAAATGCCACCATAAGCCCGTGGACGAATAATAACACTGCATTTGTTGCAGCAACCACTACAGACTATTACATCGGCTCAAAAAGCTTGTTTGTCAGCGGTAGACAACAAACAGCTGCTGGTCCAAGACAAGTAATTACCGGAAAAGTAACAGCCGGCGGAATGTATAATTTTTCTGCAAAGGTTAAATACACTGAAGGTCCTGCCACTAAGCAATTTAATTTTGGTATTCAGAATGGTCCAAGTTACACAGGTATATCGATTCTTGGGTCCACCACGCTAACCAAGGGCCAATGGGGCACAATTCAAGGAACATATACACTTCCGGCAGATGCCGACCTCTCACAAACGTTTATTTTCATTGAGACACCCTACAGTTCAACCCCAGACCCAACAAGTGATTTGATGAATTTCTATGTGGACGATGTTTCGTTTACAGGAACCTCGTCTTCTGAAGCGACTCTTAAAAAGGAGTGGCAATGGAACCACAATCCTGACAATACTCATTGGTCCCTTACACAGCGTCCTGGATTTATGAGAATGACTACAGGGAAAGTGAGTAAAAGTATTCTGGATGCCAGAAATACGCTTACCCAAAGGACATTTGGACCGAAAAGTACAGGAATCATTGCAATGGAAACAAGCGGGATGAAGGACGGAGACTATTCCGGTCTTGCAGCTTTTCAGGCTAATTATGGATTTGTAGGCATAAAGATGAACGGGACCTCCAAATCCATTGTTATGGTGAATGCCAGCTCTGGAGCAATGACTGAAGTGGCAAGTGTCCCTTTCACCCAGAACAGAGTATATCTTAAGCTTATATGTGATTTTACAAATCAGATGGATAAAGCATATTTCTACTACAGTCTTAACGGCACAAATTGGACGGCTATAGGCAACACACTTCCGATGTCATATACAATCCCTCACTTTATGGGATACCGTTTTGCTTTGTTCAATTATGCTACTAAATCAACGGGTGGTTTTGTTGATTTTGATTATTTAAACTTGCAGTGACAAACAAGAGGGTTTGAAGCTGTGGACTTAACTCCCTGGATTTATTAGATGTTAAATAATGGAAATTAAGGGCCGATAGACATCTAAGTTCGTTTCTTGCGCTCCTTCAAGGTTCTTCGGTTCGAAAATCTAACCATGCTAGGCCGCATGAATTGAAAAGCTCAGAGGAAATTACGGACTTCTCCATTGAGATAACAGGGGGAAATGAATGGACTAAACCGACTCCATAATTGGAGTCGGTTTTTACTTGCCAATGGGATAACAACGATTGAAGCTATGGAACTACGATTTTTTGATGGGCATGTTGCGTATAAAAAAAATATATATTTACAGTTGTTATAGGAACTTCTTCATTTCATTAAATGCTAACTCCCTGTGACCTGCTTGGCAGTGTTGCTCGCCACCTGTTTCTTTAGTAAATACTTTGGTTGTAATGGACGCAGCATTGATTAATTCTTGTTGGATTTGTGCGAGTCGGCTAATAGGTACGTATTGATCATCTTCTCCAGCTAGTAAAAGAACATCTTGATTAATGAATGCCCCAATGCCGTGCATCGTGTGCTTTTCGAAATTTTTAATGAGATCAAAAGGCGTTGCTTCACCGGTGTTTTCCATCCCTTTGGTAATCTTCCAATGCAAATCAATATTGTGAGTCATCATCTGTTCGAATAATGAATTCACTTGATCTACTTCATTACGTTCGACTAGCTGCACTATGCTTTGGTAAGTTTCTTCTGGCATTCCCATTTTTAAGGCATCTAAACCACAATAGAAAATGTTAAAAGCAACTACTTTATCGATTCTCTTTTCGAAGGCTGCCGCACGCATAGCTAAATATCCTCCCCAAGAAGCACCTACGAGACTTGCACGATCTAGTTTGAAATAATCAATCACCGTTGATATGGGCTTTTCCCAGTTGTGAATGAATTTTAGGCCGTTTTTTAATGCAGTTCCTTGGCCTGGACCATCAAATACAATAATATTGTAATTAATTCCCTTCATGAATTTCATCATTTTAAGCATCTCTTCCATGTAAGAATCATACCCACCAAAGACAAGTAATGTTTTCGTAGCTCCAGGCGTCAACAATTTTACAGCAGGAAGATAGGAATCTTCATATGGAATTTGGTAGGATTCATAATCAAAATCATGAAAGCCTTTATAGAAGGTATCTCTATATTTTCGATACATTTTTTCTTTATTGGGGTCTGTGGTTGCAAGATAAAATTCTGCAGCTTGATAGTAGACTGAGGCTAAGTCATAGTCCTTGCTGTCTTCGCGTTCCCTTGCAAAATTGAGCCAAGCTTCATACCAGCTATGGGTGTCTTTTAATTTCGGAATCATTTTTTCTAAGTCAGCTTGTGCTCGATCATCTTCTTGATAATAATCATTGATAAAACGATTAATTTGAAGATTGAACTGTTCGTTATGGACATAGGATTTAAACATATATTGTCCTCCTTCAATTTGGGTATGTGCTTACTATAGAGTATAGTTACTACATAAAAAATAATTAGTATCGCATAATCTGTAAGATATCTTACACGGTATATATGAAGTGTTCGAAAACTTACACATAAGGAGCAAGTGGTTAAATGAATGAAGATATCAGAATTTATAAAACAAAAATAGCTATTGAGCGAGCTTTCATTGAATTACTCCAACAACATGATTTTAAAGATATTACGATCAAAAAAATTTGTGATCAATCCCTTATCGGACGTTCTACGTTTTATAGTCATTATTTGGATAAGTACGACTTGCTAGAAAAGATAGTTAAACAGTATGCTTCTGATTTTAAAGTTGAAATTGAGCAGCGTTTTGATTCCATGGAAGATGGCAAGGTGGCAAACGCCATAGAACTTGTAACCGATCAAATGATTAAAAATAAGATGGAAATTTCAACATTGTTAACCGTTCATGAAATATCCGCCGATTTACGTAAAGAATTTGAACAAATTTTGTTTCGGACTTGTTTAGATTATTTAAAGCAACAGAATTCTTCAACTTCGATCGCATTGGAGTATTTAGCTGAACTATATGCTGCTAACTCAATGACGTCTATTCAGTGGGTTTTGAAAAATGGCAAAGATACTAACATCATTCTTCTTTTAGATCAAATGCAAGAATACATTTTTAATCAGTTAAAGTCTGATCTATATACAAGTTAGCACGCGTGGAGTGATGTTTTTATGACTGATAAATCATCAATGGGTTGCAGAAATAAACTTTAAAGAAGGGGTTGAAGGGAGGAAACAGTAGGAGAATTGAAGCACTGGTTCAATTCTTCTACGCTAACAACATCGTTTCACGAAAAGGTAGCTTGCTGGAACTTTAACTTTATAATCCTTGGGTAAGTCCTAATATCTGATCATTCACATGTACATTACTTAATCCCCCGTGATAACAAGCTACGGATGTAATGTCGAGATCTAAATACTTTTTCAATGAGAGACGAGCTGCACCCACATCCGGTGTGGTCGGGACATGAATCCCCCCCCAGAATCCCGTTTACACTGTACATCGAATCCCCGGCAATAAGAGTCTTACTTTGCCTTTCGAGGGATCTCAAGGTGACTATCTTTTAAAAGGGGGATCTCCCCTTGAATATACGGCTTATCCAGTTCGTGTGCATAGACTTTGATATGATTGCCACACTCCTGCAAAATCTCAGGAAGACAACCTATATGATCGACATCCTGATGCGTCAAAATCACAGCTTTTAGTTGGCCGAACGACACGTCTTAGCTGAAGCATTTTCTACTCCCTGTGAAATTTCCATAATATCGGACTTCACGAACACGAATTTTTGTCACATTGCCGTGAACTGCATCACGTACATATTCCGTATATTGTGTTTGAGTCACAGAAATTGGTTTCGAGACACCAACAAGTAAATGCAACGTTGCATCATAGGTGTACGTTGTTGGTACACCCAACACGTCAACAGCGCTTGTGATACTACCATAGTCGTTATAAGTCTGTGATGTATTAACCACATACTTATTGGTATTTCCTGATTCATCCTTGGTTTTACGAGTCTTCCAATACCGCAAGATCGAATTACAAAATTGTTAGGTTGATGTAAGGCAAATCGATAGCTTAGGCCAGCCTGGCAGGATAAGATTAGAACAAACGAAAATAGAAATTTTTTGAAAGGAGAATCGAGATGAGGCTGTTTGAACTGTTGCTTTTATTGTCAAACATCGGCTTATTTGCATTAACCGTACTATTAAAAAAAGGACGGCGTAGAATTCCAGTATTCGTTGCAAGCGGGATTGCCACACTTTTACTGGTCATTCATTGGACGGTGGAAGGATACAGAGTTCAGCTATTTTTCCCATATTGCATAACGATCATTTTTTTAGCCATTTCAGGTTATAGCTCTTTTAAAAAAACCGGCCCCAAAAAAATCCCACGATTCATGTTGGGTTCAGCTTATACCGCTATAGCAATAATGCTGGTCGCAACAGCGGGTCTCATGTATGCTTTTCCTGTATTTAAACTACCTGAACCGACAGGCGAATTTAAGGTAGGAACGCAAACTTTTCATTTCGTGGATACAAATAGGAAAGAGATTTTCGACGAAGCCAGAGAGGGTAAGAGAGAATTGATGGTTCAGGTCTGGTATCCGGCTCAAGCTAGCACCGGCAAGTACGCTCCCTTTATTCCCGATACCCAGATTTTACGTTATATGGCCGCGAACTATGGCCTTCCCGAGTTTACGTTTCAACACCTGAAGTACGTATCCAGTCATGCTTATTCGGGGGCCGAAGTCTCTTCGGCACAGACTTCGTACCCGCTGATCCTTGCGAATCCCGGCAACGGCTCTTCCAGGTTTCTTCACACGTCGCAAGCCGAAAATCTCGCGAGTCATGGATATATCGTGGCAGTGATCGACCATACCTACAATACATTTGCAACCGAGTTTCCGGACGGGCGAATCACGACCAGCACAACCAACGACTTATTCTCGCCCGACCATGATTACCAGACGAGTAGAGGAAATCGCGACAAGTTGGGAAAAGTTTTAACCGGCGATGTGGCGTTTGCGTTGGACCAATTCGAGCTCATCCAATCGGGGTTGATCCCAAGTCATCTAAAAGGGAGGATTGATCTCGGTCATGTCGGGACGTTCGGTCATTCCATCGGCGGAGCGACGGCCTATGACGCTTCTTATGATCCGCGAATCACGGCTGGAATAGACCTTGATGGAGGGCTTTATCGACTGCGTGACAGAGAGGGTCTACGAAAGCCGTTTTTGTTCATCAACTCGGAAAGCTATTTCGAAAAATTGAAAATGGTGATGGATAACCGGGTCTACACGGATGCAGAGCTTAACCGTATGGGATCAACAAGAGAGTGGGAGGATCAAGTAACGGAAGATAAAAAGTTGGAGCTTGAACGGATGCGCGAAACGGTCGACGAAGGAGGACAAGTCCTCTATATCGAAAATACGGAGCATTTGAATTTTACCGACGTACAGTTCATTTCTCCGATTTTCAAAATGCTGGGCATTACAGGAAAGATTGCGCCCGAAAGAGCGAACTCCGTTATCAATGCCTATATGCTGGATTTCTTCGATAGGTATCTGAAAAATCAAGGCGGAATCTTAATGAAAGGACCGGATAACCGCTTTCCGGAGGTGAAGTTCGTAACCTCGCTATTATAAATTACGGAACAGAGTACCGATTTTGATATGCTCCCCTTCAAGTAGACAGGTTTAATAAATAAACCGCTACTTCAAGGGGAGTTTTCCTTTGTCTAAGAAGAACGAATACAATGCGATTGAGAAACTAGCCATCATACAGGAGTTAAAAGCAGGGCAGAGCAGCCGTGTGGGAGTAGCAAAAAACATAACACAGCGTTACCACCTTAGTGAAGTGGCGACATCGCTATGAGTTGTACGGAATTGAGGGCTAAGGTTTCCTCCGGATAAGAAGATTTGTGGATGCTCACCACCACGTGTCTTCTGGTAATCGTAGATGACCGACGGGGCTACACCGCGTCCGGTGCGATACGTGCTACTACGTTTGTTTTAATGGCAGTTAAATTTCTTATTGATTTATAAAGACCGGCTTTATCTATATGAGAAAGTTATTTTTAAGAAAAAACCTTAAATATAGGTTGAATATGTATTTTGTTTCCATTATACTCCTGCTTGAGCGGTATACCTTTTCAATCGTCTATCTACGATTCTAATTTATGAGCTGTCCAAGAAGAAAAATATAAAGAGAGGTGATTCCCGTTTCAATCGTCAATACCGCTTGAAGGCTTATTTTCCTGAAGTGTCTAAGAACTTGGATTATTATTATTGAGGAGGGAACTAATGCTAAGAAAAGGATTATGTGCGGTTGCGCTGCTCAGTCTCCTAACCGTTCTGCTTCCAGCAATGCATACAAGCGCAGCACCGAACTCGAATCTTGTGTGGAGCGACGAATTTAATGGAACTTCGTTAAACCGGTCCAATTGGACCCCTGAAATCGGTACCGGAAGCGGCGGATGGGGAAACAATGAACTGCAGTACTATACCAACCGTACGCAGAATTTGCAGGTTACCGGAGGCAATCTGGTGATTACGGCACAAAAAGAAGCTTACGGCGGAATGAATTACACCTCTGCCCGGATCAAAACTCAAGACTTGAAAAAATTTACTTATGGGAAAGTAGAAGCGCGCATCAAGTTACCGTCCGGTCAAGGGATATGGCCAGCTTTCTGGATGTTAGGCAGCAACATCAGCTCGGTAGGTTGGCCGAAATGCGGAGAAATCGACATTATGGAACGTGTAAACAACAATCCTTCTGTGAACGGTACTGTGCATTGGGATGCGGGAGGCCACGCTGACTTTGGGCGGGTATCGGGCAATCTGGATTTTTCCCAATACCATGTGTATAGCATCGAGTGGGACTCCAAGTATATCCGCTGGTTTGTCGACGGACAGCAGTTCAATGAATTTTATATAGAGAACGGAACCGGGAACACCGAAGAATTTCAGCAGCCGTTCTTTATTCTCCTGAACCTAGCGGTCGGCGGAAACTGGCCTGGTGCTCCCAATAACTCGACGCAGTTCCCGTCCCAAATGCTAGTCGATTACGTGCGTGTCTATCAATAAAGTGTGGGCATTAGATACAATTCATATGAACATTATAAAAGCAACCCCGGTCATTTACGGGGTTGCTTCAATTCGCTATAAATTAACTCGCCACTAAGTCCTAATATCTGATCATTCACATGTACATTACTTAATCCCCCGTGATAACAAACTACGGATGCAATATCGAGATCTAAATACTTTTTCAATGAAAGACGAGCTGCATCCATATCCGGTGTGGTCGGGACATGAATTCCCCCGAGAATCCCATTTACACTGTACATCGAATCCCCGGCAATAAGAGTCTTACTTTGCCTTAAATAAAGACTGATATGACCAGGAGTATGCCCAGGCGTATGGATGACGCGAATCCTGCCGCAAAACGGCAGCTCCTGACCATCTATTAAGGTATCGTCCACTTTGCCCTTCGGGCGATGCACAAGGTGACTATCTTTTAAAAGTGGGATCTCCCCTTGAATATACGGCTTATCCAGTTCGTGTGCATAGACTTTAATATGATCGCCACACTCCTGCAAAATCTCAGGAAGACAACCTATATGATCGACATCATGATGCGTCAAAATCACAGCTTTTAGTTTGTCGAACGACACGTCTTAGCTGAATCATTTCTACTCCCTGTAAAATTTACATAATATAGGGCCTCCGTACAATGTAATTGACACCCATACTAAAATAGGTTCAAGGGGCGAATCCAACTCTATGGCGTTGCCGTTCCTTAATGTCAATGGATACGGTGCGAATAGATGTGATAGGAATAACAAGCGTTTGATATTGCGTAAGATATTTAACGAACTTGTCGTCAATCTGATCCAATATCCCGTCGCATACATTTGCCCCATCTATAAAATGAATAGTTACTTCCTTACCTTGTAAACTTGCTAACATGATATCACCTCATATTTTCTTAAAGTTTCTTGCGGATCATTAGGGTTTGAGCATACTCTATAAAGAAGTGATCACCTGATCAATAACACCATATTCCAGTGCCTCCTGAGCGGACATGTAAAAATCCCGGTCCATATCTTTTTCGACTTTTTCAAAAGATTGTCCGGTCCGTTCAGCTGTGATACGGGTTGCCTTTTCACGAGTCCATAAAATTCGTTTTGCGCTGATCGCAATATCGCTGGCCTGACCTTGTGCGCCGCCGTGCGGCTGATGGATCATGATTTCACTGTTCGGCAACGCCGAACGTTTCCCTTTGGCGCCCGCTAGCAACAGGATCGCGCCAAACGAAGCAGCGAATCCCGTACATATCGTGTGTACATTGGGTTTGATGTACTGCATCGTATCATAAATGGCAAATCCTGCGGAAGTAGAGCCACCCGGGCTGTTGATATACATGTAAATTTCTTTTTCCGGATCTTCTGCCGCCAGAAACAATAATTGAGCAATAATACTGTTAGCCAAATGATCATCGATGGCTGCCCCGACAAACACAATACGATCCTTTAATAGTCTGGAATAGATATCGTACGATCTTTCACCTTGAGCAGTTTGCTCAACAACATAAGGAACATAAACACTCATTTGTGATACCCCCAATTTCCTGTTTTCAGTTGATTTCTCCTTGTAAACGAACCGAGGCCGTAAAAAGATACGGAGGTTTCGATGGGAAAACGATTTGCGTAAATGGTGTAACTTTTACAACCACTTATTCGTTTACATTGGAGGTAACAAAAGGCTTTGCTCTAGGAAAGGGCAGAATAAGACCGTGGAGGAGAGGACCTATGCGCATAGATGATTCTATACAAATGACAGATAATACAATAAACATCGAGAACTTGGAGGAATTACAGGCAGTCCTGAAGCGTTACTGTCTGTCGCTTACCAAATCAAATTGGGATGCGGAAGAATTGGCTCAGGATACTTGGGTAAAAGCATTAGGAAAGTTAAACAATTTCGAACATACAAACCCCAAAGCGCTTTTGCTGCGGATTGCGAAGAACACCTGGATTGACGAGATACGGAGAAAAGCAGTCTACAGTCGGGTATTGAATAGAGAACAAGCGAAAGTAACTGTGCCGGATCATGGAACTTTTGAAATTGAGATAGCGTTGCAGTCCTTAATGAATCATCTATCACCGCTTCAGAGAACTGTCTTTTTGCTGCGAGATGTGTTCGCATTTTCGATTAGTGAAACATCCGACATGCTCAAAACAACGGAGGGAGCGGTAAAAGTTGCACTCCACCGGGCACGAAAATCGCTTGAAGCAGTCAAGGAGGATCTCCTCAAAGGAGAGTTATCCTTACCGGAAAGTGAAAACTCGAAAACTTTTCTGAGAGCGTTGACAGCGGCATATCATAGGGGGGATATTGCAACATTGGTTATGCTCTCCCATCAGGATGTAATGGAGCCGGACGTGGTAATCGGAATCGTTAATCATAAGCTGCACCGGAGTCTCGCTTCAGTAAAACAAACGGATTCCCATACCATGAGTATGATAGCGGCGTAGTTTGCGAAGAGAAATGTGGAACTCATCATAGTGGTTATTTCTGATAAAACATGTTCCCGGTCATTCCAATTTATAGCTCTTAGCTGGGATTAAAATGAAGTATATTAAAGAAGATAGCGGAAGGGGAAGGTTCAAATAGGTGAATTAGAAAATTTGTTAGAAGATAATAACCCCATAGTCTTATATCATGCAATGACACAGATAGGAAAAGAAGGCTTCCGTACAGAGAAAATGATAAAAAAATTAAGTGAATTATCATTAAAAAGGGAACCCCAAGATAAACTATTAGGTTATTATAAGGTGGGAGACCTAGCAATAGCGACTTTGATAAAACTTGGAGAAAAGAAAGAAGAAATATCTGGATTTAGAACTTTAGATGAATTTGAAAAAAAGATGGTTTTCCGATTATTTGAAGAAGTTGAATGGTAAGAATTCCTGTTCATCTGGATGAAAGCTTTAAATAAACTTATTTCAACTCGAACCATGAGGAGAAATAGGTTTATTCGTATCTAATGGAGATAAACCAAATGAAAAGGATACGTAATCAATAGATGCATGGGACAAGCAAATTGCGAATTAAAGCAACTACCTGAACGAAATGAGTGTAATATTTCAAACTGTATTTCTATTGATAACGATGCAAGAAGCCATTAACTAGTTTGGCGTTTGTCATCTGAATTACAGACCGATCTTCGAGTTCCTCGGCCATATCATCATCCGTCATGGACACGAAAAAAATAATATCTTCTTTGGCTTGACCAAATTGATTGAAAAGCACGTCGTCTGTTTCCTTAACTACCTTGGCCATAATTTTTATCATTTCATCTTTATAATCAAACACATTTTCGGTTGCATATAGAAATTTGCTCATATGATTCAAGTGTGTTGCATCGCCAAATTGATATTCGCAAAATCCCCATCTATAATAATTTTCATCTTCCTTGCTGTCGCACAGGCCTTCGGCTTTCATGTTTGTGATATGTCTAACAAGGGATTCTTCTGTATTAACAGCTAGAAACAAGGTGACAAAATCGCTGTCTGTGCCAAAAGCACAGGCGTAAACCTTCTCATTCTTCACTTCTTTCAGTGTGCTTTTAAGATCATCCAAAAATCCTGCCCTAAATCTTTCCTCAAATTCATTCAAAAAATTGTTCATCTGGTTCATATGCTCCTTTATGAGTCTTATGCTTGATTATACATTATCATTATTGGCACGACTCGTGTAGCCTACCATGCTCAGCCAATAGCAAGATTTGCAATGAAAAAAATAAACGCAAGACAGGCTAGCCAAGCAGAAAGTGTAAATCCGTAACATCTAGAAGCCGCTCTTAGGATAACGGGGACTCCTGTTCAGCTGGATAAATGCACTTAATTTCAAATTTTTATTCGGAAGCTAAGTTAGAAAGTGTGTCTCACACTCTGGAAAAAGTATTGGGGAGTCGGTTATGGATGGTAAAAAATTTGTTCTTATGCTTTTACTTTTCTGCTTGTTGGGCATTGTAGGGCTAGTGGCATTAATCTACAGATTTATGTGGTTCGTATTCATGGTTAGTATTTAAAATCAGCTATCTAACGGCTCAATTTTTAATCGCTTGCTTTTTGCTGATATCATTTAGCTGGTCCCAGGTGAGCAGAAGTTATGCTATACTTGCGAGGTAAAAGGGGGTGCCTACTGATGGAGAATCTGTTAGGATTGTCTGTGACTTCTTACACTCATGCAAAGCCAATTATTAAGAAAGCGTTACTTTGTATGGGGCGAAACAATTTTTAACGCTGAATAAGCTTTTTAATATTTTTGGCTTTGCACCTTATTTTAAAAAATCAAAATAAGGGGCGAGTAAAATTGAGATATACGAATGCTTCCAAAGTTTTACCTCAAGAATTAATTATAGAAATCCAAAAATATGTTCAAGGAGAGACTCTGTATATTCCTAAGCCAAAAACGGAATATATGGATTGGGGAAGCTTGAGTGGCGGGAGATGGTTGCTAGAACAGCGAAATGCCGCAATCAGAAATGCTTTTCAAAATAGAAGCAGTATCGAGCAATTAGCTAATGAGTTTTTCCTCTCTACCGAAACCATTAAGAAAATTGTTTATTCACATAAAAAGTAGATGGACATAACGTGATAAGCTTAAGACGCGACCGGATAATCGCTATGAACGACCAATCCGGTCGCGTCTTTTTGTTTGGTAAAAGGTTTGATGTGCCTTCGCATTCCCACAGCCAGATTCCGAAATACTTTTTTGGCATTCCATTTTTTTATAATTTTTATGTCAAGAATGATTCTAACTCGTTGTTTTCATTTATAAAGCTGATTTTAAACTTAAAATATAAATATAAACGACAACAACAATTGAAGGGAAATATGTATTAATTCATTGTCTTTAAAACAAGAAAGTGAGGAAAAGATTACTATGAGGGAGCAAAAAAGTAGAAGTAGACATCTGATTGATCCAGAAATTATCAGTGCAGTTGATTTAATACCAACAACCGATCTTACCGAATCTACACTAAGGGAAGCACGTAAAAATCAATCTCAAATGATGCAACAAATAGATGTAACGCAGATGTTCCCTATTACATTAGAAAAAAAGGCTGTGCCAAGTTATTTTAGTGGTCCAGATATTCAAATCGAAATCATTAAGCCCAAACAATCAAAGCATCATAAGATGCCTCTATATTATTCGATACACGGAGGCGGGATGGTCTTAGGAAGTCAGTCGTGGATCGTCCTGCTAATGCATCTCTTGCGGCACAACATGGTTTCTGTTGCGTATCCGTGTACTATCGCCTAGCACCAGAGCATGTACAGCCAAGTCAGTTACAGGATTGTTATTCGGGCCTAAAATGGTGCATTGAACATGCGGAAGAGTTAGGGATAGATACTCAGAAAGTTGCCGTAGGGGGCAGCAGCGCTGGCGGCGGTTTGGCGGCTGGCCTAGCCTTGTACATTCGTGATCAGAAGGAATTCGAAATCCATCATCTAAGATTAATGAGGCCAATGCTAGATGATCGCACAAGTACCGCACCAGAGCACCCATACGCAGGAGAGTTTATTTGGACAAAACAAAGTAATTATTTTGGCTGGAAATCTGTATTGGGGGATGAACCGGGTCAGGAGAAGGTATGTGAGTATTATGTGCCGGCTCGTGCTAAGTCATTGGCCGGATTACCACCGACTTATATAAATATAGGTACCATTGATTTATTCATTGATGAATCCTTGTTTTTTGCAAAACAATTGGCCTTTGATGGAGTCTTAGTCGAATTACATGTCTATCCCGGGTACCATCATATGTCGCCCGCGTTTCCGGATGCACATTTTTCCAAAGAAGGGGCCAGAACAAGTGAATACGCCTTACTGAAAGCTCTCGAGATCTTTGATATAAATTCTAATGAGTATAATGCTTGAGAGTCATTATCTTTTTTCATCTCTTCCGACTTTTACCACCCATTTAGGGTAAAATAGTACCAAGTATAAAATTCAACTACGGAAGTGGTGATGTCCCATGACAACGAGCAGCAAACCGAATAGACTATCCAAGGAAAAATCACCGTATTTGCTACAGCATGCTCACAATCCGGTAAATTGGTTCCCTTGGTCAGATGAGGCTTTTGAAATGGCTAAACGTGATAACAAGCCTATTTTCCTATCTGTTGGCTATTCCACTTGCCATTGGTGCCATGTAATGGGGAGAGAATCTTTCGAGGATGAAGAAGTGGCTGAGGTATTAAACCGGGATTATGTATCCATTAAGGTGGATCGTGAAGAACGTCCAGATGTGGATCATATCTATATGTCCATCTGCCAGACGATGACGGGGCATGGAGGCTGGCCACTGACGATATTGATGACACCGGATCAGAAACCTTTTTTTGCAGGGACGTATTTGCCCAAGGAGCAGAAGTTTGGCCGTGTCGGACTGTTGGAGCTGCTTGGCAAGGTGGGTACCCGGTGGAAAGAACAGCCGGAAGAGCTGGTGGAGTTGAGTGAGCAGGTACTGATCGAGCATGAGCGGCAGGACTTGCTTGCGGGTTATCGGGGTGAACTGGATGAACAGAGCTTGACTAAAGCTTTCCATGAATACAGCCACACCTTCGATAAGGAATATGGCGGCTTCGGGGAAGCACCCAAGTTTCCTTCTCCGCATAACCTGTCTTTTTTGCTGCGATATGCACAGCATACGGGGAATCAACAGGCACTGGAAATGGCAGAGAAGACGCTGGATGCGATGTCCCGGGGCGGAATCTACGACCATATAGGCATGGGGTTCTCACGATACTCCGTGGATGAGAAGTGGTTGGTGCCGCATTTTGAAAAAATGCTATATGACAATGCTCTGTTGGCCATCGCGTATACAGAGGCTTGGCAGGTGACAGGCAAGGAACTGTACCGACGGATTACAGAACAAATCTTTACATATATCGCAAGGGACATGACGGATGCAGGTGGTGCCTTTTATTCGGCGGAGGATGCGGATTCCGAAGGAGAAGAGGGGAGATTCTATGTCTGGGACGACTCTGAGGTAAAGGCTGTACTAGGCGATAAGGATGCCGCCTTTTTCAACGATTTGTATGGGATTACACCTTACGGCAATTTTGAAGGTCACAACATTCCAAACCTGATTGATATCAATCTGGAAGCCTATAGGATCAAGCATGAATTGACTGAGCAGGAACTGGAGCAGCGGGTTAGTGAGCTACGGGCCAAGCTGTTTGCTGCCAGAGAACAACGGGTTCATCCTCACAAAGATGACAAGATTTTGACCTCGTGGAACGGATTGATGATTGCTGCACTGGCGAAGGCAGGACAAGCTTTTGGAGACACGAGATATACAGAGCAAGCTCAGAAAGCGGAGACGTTTTTGTGGAACCATTTGAGACAGGAGGACGGACGGCTGTTGGCGCGTTATCGGGACGGCGAGGCAGCTTATCCCGGTTATGTGGATGATTATGCTTTTTATGTGTGGGGCTTGATCGAGCTATATCAGGCGACCTTCGATGTACAATATCTGCAACGGGCATTGACGCTCAATCAAAATATGATCGATTTGTTCTGGGATGAGGAACGGGACGGATTATTCTTTTATGGGTCAGATAGTGAGCAGCTCATTGCCAAGCCTAAAGAAATTGATGACGGAGCCATTCCGTCAGGTAACAGCATTGCGGCCTATAATTTTGTGCGGCTTGCGCGGCTAACGGGTGAATCTGGATTGGAGAACTATGCAGCCAAGCAGTTTAAGGCTTTTGGCGGTATGGTTGCTCATTACCCGTCAGGCCACTCCGCGTTGCTCAGCGCGTTGTTGTATGCGACGGGAACGACGAAGGAGATTGTGATTGTGGGTCACAGGGATGATCCGCAGACCGTACAGTTCATTCAGGCGGTTCGAGCTGGGTTCAGGCCGAATACGGTCGTTATTTTGAAGGATGAAGGACAGTCGGAGATTGCAGAGACGGCTCCTTATATCCGTGATTATGATCTTGTGGAAGGCAAATCAGCCGTATATGTGTGTGAGCATTTTACCTGTCAGGCACCTGTTACCAGGCTCGAAGATCTGAAGGTGTTGTTGGATTAGAACTGAATAAAGCGATCGAACCTAATCCCCTTGGGAGTAGAAAATATATGGCGATTTTCAAAAATGACCCTATGTTTGCTACCTTCAGGGGGATTATTTTCATGTTAAGTGGTAGGTATAGTGAGATGAAACTAACACTTTCTTAACATCTATACTGCATTTTTTTTAATATTTTTTAGGTATATTATATCAAAGAACCGGTTCCGACCAGCCTTGCTGTTTTCGAAAATAAGTACATATACCTATTTAACTAGCGTGTTTATATCTTTTATGTCCAAGCGTTTTAGCAGCAGATGTGAAAAATGTGAAAGAGAGTCTGTCGGGTGATTGTCGTCATCGGCAAGACGAAGAGGTTCGCTATAGGTTGGGAAATACAGGTAATGAAATGGAGATGTTTATTAATGAAGAAGTTATCGGGGAAAAAGTGGCTAGTCGCAAGGAAGCTCAGCAAAAATTTTAAAACGAAGCTAATGGTCGCCTTTATTGCATTTTTGATTTTACCGTCCATGATCGTGGGGGCTTTGTCGTTTATAAGCGCGAGTCAGCAGATTCGAAACCAGATTGAAGAAAGTGCCGAGCAGGCTATTGTCCGCACTAATTTTATTATTGATAGTACTATTGAACCCAAGGTACATGACGCAGACTATTTTGCAGAAAGACTAAAAGGCAATCGGGTAGAGACGGAGGAACAAGCGGCGAATTTGGAAGAATTCTTTAAGCAATATATTGCACTCCATCCTGAAACAGAATCCATTTATTATGGTACGAAGGACGGCAAATTTACAACCTACCCACAGAAGCAATTACCAGATAATTATGATCCACGAGTCAGACCTTGGTACGATAAAGCGATAAAGGAACAAGCGAAGGCAGCAATTAGTTCTCCTTATCTTTCGGCAAGCTCGAAGCAAATGACGGTTACTGTGTCCAAGGCAACGTCAGATGGATCGGGTGTTATTGGCATTGACCTGAAAATGAGTGGTATTAAAGAGACGTTGAACAATATTAAAGTAGGTCATGAGGGTTATGCCATATTGCTGGACAACAACCATACTTACATTGTTCATCCGACGAAGGAACCAGGTACCAAAATTACAGATATTGAATCACGCATGTTTCAGAGTGATACTGGTGAATACGAGTATGAGTATGAGGGCCAGCTCAAATATATGAACTATGCGACTAACAAGCTGACTGGCTGGAAGATAGGCGGAACGCTGTATTTGTCTGAAGTCGATGATGCAGCAGGACCGATTTTGATCAGCACTTTACTAACCATTGTCGGTTGTCTTGTGATTGGTATTATCATTGTTTATTTCCTGATCCGTTCCATCATCAAACCGATTTTAAAGTTAAAAGAACAAGCGGTAAATGTGAGCGCCGGAGATCTCACACAGGACATTCAAGTAAAGAGCGAGGACGAGATCGGAGAATTAGGAGTGGCTTTTCAAAATATGCAGAATAACTTGCGATCTGTCATTCAGAACGTAGGGAACAGTGCAGATCATGTCACAATTTCTTCCAATGAACTGACAATAAGCGCGGAACAAACCAGTGCTGCAAGTGAGCAGGTGTCCCAGGCTGTACAAGAAATTGCCAGTGGTGCAGAGAAGCAGACTACAGGGCTGGAAAATAATTCGGTGGCCCTGGATGAAATTGCACAAGGGATCACCCAAATTGCTGAACGATCGATTTCGGTAGCTGATTTGGCCAAACGATCTGCCTTGCAAGCCGAGGAAGGACGAAAGTCTGTTGAGCAGACAGGCGAGCAAATGAATTCCATTCATCAATCAGTAGAGCGTTCCAACCAGATGATTCAAACCTTGCAAGCCCGCTCTCATGAAATCGGTGAAATTACGAAGGTTATCGGCGATATCTCCAATCAGACAAACCTGCTGGCATTGAATGCAGCTATTGAGGCAGCCAGAGCGGGCGATCATGGAAAAGGCTTTGCCGTCGTTGCTGATGAGGTGCGTAAGCTGGCAGAGCAGTCTCAGACATCCGCCACACAGATTGCCACCTTGATTGCCGAAATTCAGCATGAAACCGAAACAACAGTGAAGACGATGGACAGGGTCACGACTGAGGTGCAGGATGGACTACAGATTTCCAAAGCAACCATTGTCAAGCTGGGTTATGCGATGGAAGGCATTCGAGAGACAACACCTCAGGTAGAGGAGGTCGCTGCGATTGCAGAGCAAATATCAGCCAGTGTACAAGAAATCGCAGCGACAGCCAACGAGCTGGCGACGATTGCAACCGGTAATGCCGCCACATCTGAGGAAGTTGCTGCCTCCTCACAAGAGCAACTGGCTTCCATGGAGGAAATATCAGCTTCAGCACAGTTGCTTTCGACGATGGCTGCTGATTTGAAGATGATGATCAGTCGTTTCAAATATTAAAACGAGCTTGAACCTTATGGAATCTATAGTACAATGAATGCTCGGGACAGTTCTTTAAGCCTTATGGCATAAGGAATCTGTCCTGAGTTTTTTTGTATTTTTGATATATTCTAAAAATGGAAGATTATAGGAGTGGTGAACACTTGGTTCGAGATTTAGTGCTATGTGCTATCGTGATTTTATTGTTAGTTTTGGTTTTTCAGCGTCAACTTGTTCGTCAGGCGATCACAGGTGTATTTTATGGAGGAGCGGGAATTTTGTTCTTATGTTTTGGCATAAGCGATAAAACACCGTTGACCTGCGTGCTAGAGTTAGGGATGGGTCTAATGTTCATGACTCTGTTTGTGCACACTTTAACCACCGCTAAGTATACATATGGACAACGTTTGTTAAACAAAGACCGTGATCTGCTGAATTTACTAGGTGTTCAACCTGGCTTTACCTTCAAGCTGGAGAAAAGCGGTAATGAATTTTATTATAGGCTGCTTGAAGGTGAATTGCTGGAGCGCGTGGGTCTGAATATGCAAGTCAACTACAATAAAAGGGAGCATGTGAAGCGTCTTGGGGACATTTTGGAGCTTTCCTCTGAAACGATGGAGCAGCTTTGCCAATACTACAAACAGGCCTGGTTCGGTGATCGGACCGTATTTGAATTGGAGTTTTGGGAATATTCGGCTCTCATTACCTTACATCCGGTTATGGAGGACGGGGTTACTAGCTCTGTTATCGGTCACGCATTGGATATTACGGAGTGTAAAGCCTCAGAGCAGAAGAGAAAGGAAGTGGACGAGGCTAACCGTGCGAAAAGCATTTTTTTGGCTCATATGAGTCACGAAATCCGCACCCCGCTGAATGGAATCATCGGTCTGTCAAAGCTGTTAAATAAGACTGAACTGACTGCCGTTCAAAGAGATTACCTCCACAAGCTTCTCGCTTCCTCTCGTACCCTTTCATCCATGCTCAGTAACGTATTGGACTTTTCCAAAATGGAAGCCGGCAGTCTGGAACTGGAAAAGGTAGAATTCGAGCCGGAAAAAATGCTTCGGCATCTCGCAGATACCGTTGGAACTTTACTTGAAGATAAGGAAATAGAGGTTCTATTTATAATGGACCCGGCGTTACCGAAAAGCTTTAAGGGAGACCCGCTTCGAATCGAGCAGGTGCTTTCAAATCTTCTGACCAACGCCATCAAGTTTACGGATCAGGGACATGTATTGTTACAGGTAAAAATGCTAAGTCAGCAGGAAGGGCGATTAGGCGTTTCTTTTATGGTAGAAGATACGGGCATAGGAATTTCCGAGACGTGTATGGACAAGCTATTCGTCCCTTTTATCCAGGCGAGTACAGCAACCAGCCGCAGATATGGGGGCTCTGGGCTGGGTTTGGCCATTAGCAAGCATTTGGCTGAAGCTATGGGGGGGAAAGTAGAGGTGAAAAGCCGATTAGGAGAGTACAGTCAATTTCACTTTAATGTCGAGCTGGAAACTGGGGAATTGAATGCAGGAAGCACACGAATAGAAAAACAAATCAAAGGCAAAGCCCTAATTGTTGCGCAGCATGAACTGGTGAGATACAGCTTGAACGAACTACTGCAAGACTTGGGATTAAAAACATTCACTATTTCATCCTTCCAAGAAAGTGTGGATGCTTTTCAAAAGGGTGAGCATTTTGATTATGTTATCATTGATATGGGGATGGAAGGTTTGAGAGAACTGGACTCCCGGAGGCAATGGCTTCAAATGCTGGATAAGCAGATAACTCAGATCATTGGACTTACAACCGTGTTTCAGATGGAAAAAATAGCTGCAGGGGACATGGATTATAGTGTGGATGCCTTTTTGTCCAAGCCCGTTACCCGGAACGCTCTGCTGGAGGTTCTCTGCTGGAAGAAGGAACATTCAGTGCCTGCAGATGGTAATACTCTGGAGACTCATGCGACGATGAGTTCCCGCAATGAGATAGGGGATACAACACAAAAGTATCAAATTCTCATAGCAGAGGATAACGAAATTAACCAGGTGGTGATTACCGAGTTTTTAGCAGAGCGTAACTTTGAGGTAACGATGGTCACGAACGGAAGGGAACTAATAGCGTTACTTGAACTGCGTTACTGGGATATGGTGCTGCTTGATTTGCATATGCCAGAGATGGATGGTTTTGAGACGGCGAGACATATTCGGAGAAACAAAGCTTTTAACAGGCTTCCCATTATCGCTTTTACCGCTGATGCTGTGCAGCATGAACAGGAAGTTTGTCTTCGTGCCGGTATTAATGCCGTGTTGCTCAAGCCTGTCCATGAACTGACCGCTGCTAGAGTGTTAACTAGCTGGATTAATTTAGCGTGGCTGCAAGATTTACATGGTATTCACGCTGAGCAGTCGATAGCAGGTATGGATGGCAAGGTGTATATTTTTCAATTTGCCCTTTACAAATGGATACAGGAATACCAGTATCTCGATAAAAGAGTTGTGAGAAAAATGGACAATGGACAGTTATCTTCTGCTCTTCGATTAATCCACTCGCTTAAGGGAGGAACGGGGAACCTGTGCGCGCCTGAGTTGCTGGCAAAGGTTATAGAGCTGGAAAAGGCATTGAAGCGCAGCAATGAAACCTCAACAGGAGAACTGTATCCAGACTGGAAAGAGCATCTGAGCGCGGTTCAGAAGGATATTAACCAAATCAAGTCATCACTTCCTTGGAGCTGACCGTGTTATTGCATAAATTTGTAGCCGATTCCCCAGATGGTCTTAATCAATTGCGGTTTCTTAGGGTCTTTTTCGATTTTTCTGCGTAAATGGTTAATATGTACGTCCACGGCCCTCTCGTTAATAAAGGAGTCTGTGCCACGGAGAGCCTGAATTAAAGCATACCTGCTGAATACAATTCCTCGGTTCAAATAAAAAAGCTTCATAAGCTCAAATTCTGAATATGTTGTCTCCACATTTTGTCCGTTAACGGTAATCATTCTTCTCGCTAGATCCAAAGTAATGCCCGTTTCAGGTTCAGGTGCTCTGCCACTTCCTTGTAAGCGCGTGATTTCAATACGACGAAAAAGAGCCTCCATCCGTGCTTTTAGCTCTTGCATACTAAAAGGCTTGCAAATATAATCATCTGCTCCCAACGTAAGTGTACGAATGCGCTCTGATATGTTGTTTTCTGTAGAAATCACGATGATGGGGACGTCCGTATGCTTGCGTATCAGTGGGCAGGGATTCACGCCATCCAAATCTGGAAGCAGCAGATCCAGCAAAATAATATCGGGCTGTACGACCTTAAGCCTTGCAATACCCTCAGACGCTTGTTCCACTCGAGTAACGTTGTAGTCTTCTCCTGTTAAATACAAGGAAAGGGTATCTCCCAGCATATTGTCATCTTCAATAATCAAAACATTAGACATGATCATATTTCCTTATCTTTCTATCAAATTCGAGCCAAATAGTTAGGATAACTGCAATGTTTACAACAAGTTTTGACAGGTTCTGTTGATAGAGTAAACTCCTTTGGACAGTCTGTCAAAAGATCAGGTTTGTTGTGACAATCCTGTGGACAATTAGTCCAGATGTATATCTATTTGATATGGAAATGTACTATTTTTGAGATTTATCACTATAATACGACATTTTTCGTTTTATTTTAACAATATACTACAAGCCGCTGATGATAAATTACAAAAATTTAACAAAACACCTCAGAAACATGCATTGACTTAAATGAAAATTATGGTATTTTATTACATAGGAGTTGACATCCTCTGATAGGCCTCTTAGAAAAACCCACTATTTAATCTTCTACTAATCTACTCTCATGTGCTATCTCTGTATTTAATTTTAGTACTTTAATTGTTCTTGTAATCGTACTCATGATTCTTTGGTGTGGATATCCCATTGTGAATTCAGACTGTCTTCTCATTTAGATTACATATTTACACTTTTTTTGCTTTCCATGCTTGTATGTTTTTAAAATCAGGTCAGCGGGAGGACGAGAGATCATGAACACATTCGAAGCGCTGGAGTCCAATGTAAGATCCTATTGCAGAAGTTTTCCAGTTGTATTCAACAAAGCTAAAAACGATGTACTGTACACGGAGACAGGCAAGGGTTACATTGACTTTTTTGCCGGGGCAGGGGCTTTGAACTATGGGCATAATAATGATTTTATGAAAAACCGGTTATTGGATTATTTGACATCCGATCGGATTATGCATGGTCTGGATATGTACACGACGGCCAAGCAAGAGTTTATGGAGTCTTTTTCAGAGCGTATTCTCCAGCCCAAGGGCTTGAATTATAAGCTGCAATTTTGCGGACCGACCGGAACCAATGCGGTGGAAGCAGCACTGAAACTTGCACGCAAGGTGAAAAACAGAAATGGTATTTTTGCCTTTATGGGTGCGTTCCACGGAATGTCGCTGGGTAGTTTATCGATTACCAGCAACACCTCCATGCGAGAGAGCGCAGGGGTTCCCCTGAACAATGTTACCTTTATACCTTATAACAGCACATTTAACGGAATGGATACCATTTTGTATATGGAGCAGCTTTTAACAGACACCCATTCAGGTGTGGAAAAGCCTGCCGCGATCATTTTGGAAACGGTACAGGCTGAAGGCGGCATTCATATTGCAGATACCGAATGGCTGCGTGATTTGCGACAGTTGTGCGATGATCATGATATTTTGCTTATTGTGGACGATATTCAAGTCGGTTGCGGTCGAGTTGGTTCGTTCTTCTCATTCGAGCGGGCGGGAATCGTTCCTGATATGGTTGTTTTGTCCAAGTCGATCAGTGGATACGGTTTGCCCATGTCTCTATTGCTGCTCAAGCCAGAATTGGATATATGGAGTCCAGGTGAGCATAACGGCACCTTCCGTGGAAATCAGCTTGCTTTCGTCGGGGCAAAGGCGGCGCTTGAGTTCAGAGATACGGTAGGGCTGGAAGCACAAGTGAAGGAAAAAGAGGCTTTTGTTCAGCAGTTCTTGCGTGAACAAATCCAATCCATAGATCCTCTTATTGAAATTCGCGGCATGGGATTGATCTGGGGGATTGATGTATCTCATCTGGGAGAAGCGTTCGCCAAGGAGGTAACGACTCTCTGCTTTAGTAGGGGACTCATTGTTGAGCGTGCTGGGCGTAACGATACAGTAATTAAAATTATGCCAGCGTTAACGATAAGCTTGGAAAACTTGCGTAAGGGCTGCGACATTATTAAAGAAAGCATGGCACAGGTAACCAGTACCTTGGTTACGATGTAATCAATCAGTAAAGCCCCTTGGTTGGAGCTGCCGTCTGCTGTAAAGCAGGTATGACAGGCGCCGTCCAAGGGGCTTTCTAGTAAAAAATTAAGAAATAACTGTTTGCGCGTATTTTTGTGCGGATTGGTCTAGTTGCTCATCGGTCAGTACTGCAGCACCATATTGTACGAAATAAGGGAGCAATTTGACACCAATCATATGGCCTGTAGCTTCCAGAGGTCTCAGTAGCTCTTCGATCGTATACCTATTCCGTCCGTCATGTTGATAGTTTTCCTCAACACTGGCAGCAGACAAGGCAATCAACAACTCTTTGCCCTGTAGCTTGCCACCTTCGCTCCCATAAGCCCAGCCGTAGGTTAGAACCTTATCCAGCCATTTTTTCAGTAGGGAAGGAGTGCTGTACCAGTAAAAAGGAAATTGCAGAACGATACGGTCATGCTGCTCTAGCAGTTCCTGCTCCTGGGCGACATTGATTTGCTCATCCGGATATACTTCATACAGGTTGTGAACGGTCACGCCGGATTGTTTCTTGAGTTCTTGCACCCATCTTTTGTTAATTCGAGATTCCGCAAGATCAGGGTGAACGACAATAACGAGGGTTGGCATACAAAAATCATCTCCTTAGACTTATTTTTAGTAAGTAAATAACCAATACATATGTAACTATTTTAGTTTCAACTTATGGAGTTGTCAACTCTATTAAATTTTGAGCTCTATATACAAGAAAACTCCGGCAAGCCGGAGTCTCATCAAATGAAGCGTTTTTACATTAAGCGGTATGATTAAGAGCAACAATTTTGTTTTTCCCGGAGCGCTTGGCTTGATACAAATAGTTGTCTGTCTCCTGGAAAAATACATCTTTGTCTTTGTTCATATCCTCGGTATAGCCTTTTAATCCAATGCTAACGGTTACGGAAACGATTTGCATTTTCTCCTGAAAGGTCATATTCTCTACTTCACGCCGGATATTCTCAACGATCTGATAGGCTTCCTCAGAAGTATGCTCAAACATCAAAATAGCAAATTCTTCACCGCCATAGCGGGCCGGAATGTCATTCGCTGTAATTTGCTCTGTAATGATTTGAGAGATGCCTTCCAAAATTTTATCACCGAACTGATGTCCGTAATTGTCATTGATTTTCTTGAAATTATCAATATCCACTAACGCCAGATGGATGATCGCTCCTTGTTCAGCATATTCGAGTGCTTTTTCATAAAAGTTTTGAAAGGACAAATGATTGTACAGCTTTGTCAAACCATCAGTCATTGACATTTTGCTGATAATCGCATTACTGATCATTAATTCCTGTTGGGCACGCTTTGTTTTATACAAATCCACTAACAAATCGCGGCCGCTGGCCTGAATAATGAGAGCAAGAAAGGTGGACATAATCAAAAAGGTTGGAATCGCCACAATATCAAAGTCTGACAAATAGCTGCGGAATGATCCATCTGCTGCCAGCAACAGAAAAAAGACGACCACTTGCAATACAAAGGAAAGCCATATTAAGCGACGATTGAAGAACAGAATAGAAGAGAAAATAGGCAACAAACATAGCGCAGGAATAATCCGGATATCATAATTTAGGCGAATAATCATCCAGCAAATGACGGTGCTTGCCATAAACAGGATCGCAAAAGAATACCTGTTAAATTTAAAATGAGCCAACTCTGCCAGTAAGTTGGAACCACTCATGATTAGCGTAGGAACAATCAGGGTTCCGACGTAAAATTCATAAGGCGAAGCGGCGTAATCAAGAAATAAGTAGCTGCCCAGCTGGACGATAAAATGTACAGCTATAATCATCCAATACAGTAATAACATTTTGCGTACCCAGTGGGCTTGCTTTGTTTTGTAATCCATGGTTTGAGTAAGCCGTTTTGTCTTGTTCATGATGTCACCACACTTAATGTATCTTTAGCCATTCTCGTATTATAAGATACTATGTGATGAAGTTGAAGCTAATTTTTTTGAAGGCCATGAACTTGTTAGCCTAGTAACACTTTTACTTGGTGGATAGCCCCGTCCGCTGCAACCGGCAGAATATTATTCGTAAGGAGGGTACCGTCTACAGTAACCGTAGCTACACCCTTGGAGACATGCTGTGGATTCGTGATATGGATCACGTAGGTATCGCCACGGAAGACGCGGGTGACTATGAATTCGTCCCAGGCTGTAGGAATGCACGGGTCAATACGCAGACCGTCCCATTCCGGCTGGATACCGAGGATGGATTGAGTAATAGCTATAAAGTTCCATGCCGCTGTACCCGTCAGCCAGGAATTTTTGGCTTCGCCTTCACGAACAGCATCCTTGCCCGCAATCATTTGTGCATACACATACGGCTCGGTGCGGTGAATGTCGCTGATGTCCTCCAGATAGGCAGGTGCAATTTTGCTATATAGCTCAAAAGCGCGATCTCCACGTCCTATTACGGCTTCCGCCATCATAATCCACGGGTTATTGTGGCAGAAAATACCGGCATTTTCCTTATACCCGGGAGGGTAAGATGAGATTTCGCCCAGATTGATGTAGTAACGGGAATAAGATGGATGTTGCAGCACGATGCCGTAGGGAGTTTCCAGTCGATCACGTGTAGAATCGAGAGCTTTATGTGCCAAGCCTTCTTCAACACCAATTCCTGCCATGACACAGAAACCTTGAGGTTCAATGAAAATTTGACCTTCCTCACAATCCTTGCTTCCTATTTTGTCTCCATAATGGTCATACGCACGTAAGAACCATTCCCCATCAAAACCATGCTCCAATGTAGCTGCTCGCATACGATCCACATGGGCTTGAGCTGTGGACGCTTCTTCATCCAAACCTCTGCGCTTGCAGAGCTCAATAAAATCCGGTCCCGTATATACGAATAGTCCGGCGATAAACACGGATTCAGCTACTCGGCCCTCCAAATTCTGTGTTGTCTGATAGGACTCATCGGGTGTAGCGGAAAAACAATTGAGATTCAGACAATCGTTCCAGTCAGCTCGGCCAATGAGTGGAAGACCATGCGGACCAAGATTATTTATTACATGGTAAAAAGAACGCTTCAAATGTTCAAACAGCGTAGCCGCACGCTCTACATTTCCGTCAAAGGGCACTTGTTCGTCCAGTATGCCAAAGTCTCCCGTTTCTTTGATATACGCTGCGGTACCGACAATAAGCCATAACGGATCGTCGTTAAAGCCACCGCCAACCTCGTGGTTTCCTTTTTTGGTTAACGGTTGGTACTGATGATAAGCTCCGCCGTTTTCAAATTGAGTAGAGGCAATGTCGATAATCCGTTCCCGTGCCCGCTCCGGTATTTGGTGGACGAAACCGAGCAAATCTTGATTTGAATCCCGGAAGCCCATACCACGTCCGATACCAGATTCAAAATACGAAGCTGAACGTGACATATTGAATGTAACCATGCATTGATACGGGTTCCATATGTTTACCATTCGGTTCAGCTTGTCGTCGTGGCTTTGAAGGGTGTACTTGGACAGCAGATTGTACCAATAGGCTCGGAGTTCACTCAAAGCTTGTTTTACATCGGTTTCATCCGCAAACTGCGCAATCATGGCATGTGCCTGTTTTTTATTAATAACACCGTGGGACTCCCATTTCTCTTCCTCGGGATTTTCCACATAACCGAGTATAAAGTTACAGCTTGTTTCTTTGCCTGGCTCCAGCGTGATCTCAATGCAATGTGATCCGACAGGGGACCATCCGCTGGCAATAGAGTTCGAGGCTTGCCCAGCGGCGACCGTTTGAGGCTGATCTAATCCGTTGTAGAGTCCCAGAAAAGCTTCACGATCTGTATCATAACCCGCTAGCGGACGATTAGCAGAGAAAAAAGCATAGTGATTGCGGCGTTCACGGTATTCCGTTTTGTGATAAATGACAGAGTCCTGTATCTCAACCTCGCCCGTGTTCAAGTTGCGCTGGTAGTTGGTCATATCGTCATAGGCGTTCCACAGACAAAATTCCACGAACGAAAAGAGTTTGATCTTTTTGGTTTGTAACGATGTGTTCTGAAGCTTAACCTGATGGACTTCGCCGTCAAAGGATAGGGGTACAAAAGCCAGCTGCGTGGCTCGAATACCGTTGCGTTCTCCCATAATTGAGGTATAACCAAGTCCATGGCGGCATTCATACTGCTCCAGCTCCCGTTTGACCGGCATCCAGCCTGGAGTCCAATAATCCCCATCATCATAAATATAAAAATAACGACCACCGTTATCGACAGGAATATTATTGTACCGGTAACGTGTTAAGCGACGTAAGCGAGCATCACGGTAAAATGCATAGCCGCCACTTGTATTGGAAATCAGTCCAAAAAATCGTTCATTACCTAAATAATTAATCCAAGGATAAGGGGTTTGAGGGGTGTGGATGACATATTCTTGATTGACATCATCGAAGAAACCATACTTCACGGCGCAGAACTCCTCTCGATTTGAAAAAATAAAAGGCCCAATACATGATTATATTCAAACATGAAGCCATTCTTCCTTTAGGAAGACATTTCCCGCTTTATGTAAAATGCGCTTGATTTTCTTAACCTTTCTTCTGGGATTTGCAAAATATTTGAAATGGGTAAATATACCTTTTTATGCTAAAATGAAAAAGTTAGAACTTAGCAAGGCAGGAGGTTGCAAGAATGGCACCTATCACATTATTTTTCATCCCATATGCAGGCGGATCGGCGTCGGTCAGCTTCAAATGGAAAAAGTCGCTACTTCCGCAGATTAAGCTTGTTCCACTGGAATTAGCGGGCAGGGGTATTCGTTCTGGGGAACCGCTAAAGGAAAGCATTGAGGAGATGAGCGAGGATCTGTTGCACAAGATCAGCGAAGAGATAGCCCCCGGCAATCCTTATGCCATATACGGCCACAGTATGGGGACGATGATCTCATTCGAGCTGTACTACAAGCTGGTGGCCGGTGGATATGGCAAGCCTGCTCATCTGTTCGTTTCGGGTGGACGGGCACCGCATGTCCCAAGAAATTCCCCGTGGTTACACGATCTGCCCGCAGATCAGTTCAGGACGCATTTGCAGCGGTACGGTCAGCTTTCGGAAGCGATTTTTGACAATCAGGAATTATACGACTATTTTATGCCCGTGTTAAGAGCGGATTTCAAAGCTGTTGAGTTGTATAAGTACACGGCTAAAGCCGCACTTTTACATTGTCCTATCACCGCTTTGACGGGAATGACCGATAACACGGTGACCTTACAAGATGCGGAGGCATGGGCACAGCATACGGATCAGCAATTTCGTATGTTTACCTTTGAGGGAGGACACTTTTTTATTCATGATGAAGTGGAGCGGATTACGCACATCATCAATGAGACCTTGGAGCAGAGTACGGTAACAAGTAGCATACAAAAATAAAAATAAGAGGTGAATTTTAGTGACAGTAGGTGTATTGGCACATTTGTTTGGCAAGTTGCCTTATCGCGAATTGGCTGCAAAGGTAGGCGCAGCGGGCTTTACTCATGTTCAGCTGGCTCCGTGGAGAGCGATCAGTGATGTGGATTTTAATAAATCGGGTAAGTTCAATCCGGGATTGGCACTGTCTATCGCAGAAGAATTTCGTAAGCATGGTGTTTCCATATCGGTGCTCGGGTGCTATTTGCATTTTTTTGTACAGGATGAGGAATTGCTGCGTGAAAATGTAGAGCGCTTTAAAGAGCTGATCCGATATGCGGGTCTGTTAGGAGCACCCATGGTTGCAGCTGAAGTGGGACGTAATGAGGATGGTACCGCCTATACGGAACGTGACTGGAGAGTTGTAAGGGAAGTAGTGCGTGAATTAGCAGATGAAGCGGAGAAGTGGGGCGTATTCGTAGGATTGGAAGCTGCAAACGATCACTTGGTAGGAACTGCCGTAGAGTTGGCTACCTTTCTGGAGGAAGTGCCCTCTTCACACATCGGTGTTGTGATTGATCCTGGTAATCTGCTGAAAACGGAAAATATGGCGCAGCAGGATGAGATCATTCGGGAAGCTTTCCAACTGCTGGGCCCCCGGATTATCGCTGCGCATGCCAAAGACCGGCGTTTGTCATCGTCGGGTGAAATTGAGACGGTGCCGCCGGGTTTTGGAGACATGAACTATGGCCTCTACATGGAACTGCTGGAGCAGTACAAGCCGGGGGTTCATATTATTATGGAAGCTGCTCAGGAGCATGAGATGGCTGAATCCAGACGTTATATCGAAGGACACCGGATAGCCGCTCAGAAAGCGCAACAAGTGCAGACGAAATAATGTATTCTTTCATAATACTCAGGAATGCTACGTTAATAATTTGAGAGACTTGGAAGCGCCTCCTTTTCCAAGTCTCTGTTTCTTTACCCTTGTTTAACCCTGCACAACCGCCACGATCACAATGACCCAGCTTGCCAAAAAAGCCAACCCGCCAAATGGGGTGATTGCTCCAAGCTTTTTCACACCGGATACACTAAGGGCATACAGACTGCCGGAAAACAGGAGAATACCCACCAGCATAACCCAGCCTGCGGTTACGATGAGAGAAGAATGGACAAGTCTGTCAGCAAGAACTCCAAGCAGCAGCAAACCCAGTCCATGAGCGATTTGATATTGAATTCCTGTCTGGAATATGCTCATCATGTCTGCGGAAAGTCTCTTTTTCAATGCGTGTGCGCCGAACGCTCCAAGCGCTACGGCTAAAAACATCACGATACAACCAAGCAATAGCAAAATTTTCATGTTTTAACGCCTCCCTGTGAAATAGTACCGATTCCAATTGATTTCGTCAATTTTCCTTGTGAAACTCTAAACATATATAATTTTTCGACTCTCATTTGGCGCCTAGTGTGGTATATTTTTTCCAGGGCCAATGCGAAGCATTTGGAGCAATAGACAGCGTGTCCTCCACCTTTTTTATGGGAAAGTGAGGTGATGGTGCTGTCTTTTTGTGCTGTCATTTTTCGGAATAAAATCTTGTGTAAAGTCAAAATTGATAATGGAGAGGATGAATGCAAAGTGATCAGCAGAAAATCCGTGTTCAGGAAATCTGTCTCTATGGTCATGTCAGCTATTTTGGTACTTCCGTTAACCTTGGGCTTATTTCAGGCAGAACCCGACCGTGCATCAGCTACAACACCGGAATCGACACGCTTTCTACAATTGTATAAACAGCTGAAGGATCCGGCTAGCGGATACTTTTCAAAAGAAGGCATACCTTATCATTCCGTTGAAACGCTCATGAGCGAGGCTCCGGATTACGGACACTTAACGACTTCGGAAGCGTACAGCTACTGGATGTGGCTGGAAGTACTGTATGGTCATTATACCGGGGATTGGGGGCATTTGGAATCCGCGTGGGACAACATGGAGAAATATATCATTCCTGTTAATGAAGGCGACGGTAAGGAAGAGCAACCGACAATGAGTAACTATAACCCGAACAGCCCCGCCACTTATGCAGCAGAATATTCGCAGCCGGATCAGTACCCAAGCCGCCTAAGTGGTCAGTATGGTGCTGGCAAGGATCCACTGGACTCTGAGCTGAAGGCAACCTATGGCAACAACCAGACTTATCTGATGCACTGGTTGTTGGACGTGGATAATTGGTACGGTTTCGGAAATCTTCTGAATCCGTCGCATACAGCAGCCTATGTAAACACCTTCCAGCGCGGGGAACAGGAATCGGTCTGGGAGGTTGTACCACATCCATCGCAAGACAATCAAAAGTTTGGCAAGCCTAATGAAGGCTTTATGAGCTTGTTCACCAAGGAAAATAATGCCCCGGCTCAGCAATGGCGTTACACAAATGCCACCGATGCAGATGCACGGGCAGTTCAAGCGATGTACTGGGCTAAGGAATTGGGATATGACAACTCCGTATATTTGGATAAAGCCAAAAAGATGGGAGACTTTTTGCGTTACGGCATGTACGATAAATACTTCCAGAAAACCGGAAGCGCTTCCAATGGAAGTCCAATTGCTGGTACGGGCAAGGATGCCAGTCTTTATCTGATGGCATGGTATACATCCTGGGGCGGCGGACTTGGCCAAAGCGGCAACTGGGCTTGGCGTATTGGTGCCAGCCATGCACATCAGGGCTACCAAAATGTCGTCGCAGCATATGCGTTGTCCAACCAAGATGGTGGATTAATACCGAATTCACCAACGGCGGGACAGGATTGGGCGACCTCGCTGAAGCGCCAACTGGAGTTTTATACTTGGCTGCAATCCGATGAGGGGGCCATTGCAGGCGGAGCGACGAATAGCTGGGATGGTGCCTACAAGGCTTATCCATCTGGCACAAGCACCTTTTATGGCATGGCTTATACAGGGGCTCCTGTATATAACGATCCACCGTCGAACAACTGGTTCGGGATGCAGGCTTGGCTTGTCGAGCGAGTTGCCGAGCTGTACTACATTTTAGCCAAGAAAGGGGATACTTCGTCCGAGCAGTTTAAAATGGCTAAACAAGTGACGGAAAACTGGATCGCATGGTCCAAGAACTATGTATTTGCCAACGAACGGCCTGTGACTGACGTGCAGGGATATTATTTGGATGCACAAGGCAAGCGTATTCTGGGTGGCAAAAATCCGAAAGTGGCTACTACAGCAGCTAAAGGCGAATTCTGGCTGCCGAGCAATCTGGAGTGGAGTGGAAAGCCTGAAACCTGGAGCGGATTTGCCAATCATAAAGGGAATACCAATCTCCATGTGGTAACAAAGAATCCGGGGCAGGATGCCGGAGTACTGGGCAGCTATGTTAAAGCACTTACTTTCTTTGCTGCTGGAACGAAAGCTGAAAAAGGAGACTATTCCGAGTTAGGCAAGGAAGCTAAGGATCTGTCTAAAGCTTTGCTTGATGCTGCATGGGGTTATAACGATGGTATAGGTATTACAACGAAGGAAGCTCGCGAGGATTATTATCGTTATTTTACTAAAGAAGTGTATATCCCGAACGGCTGGAGTGGTAAGACTGGACAAGGCAACACGATCCCTGGCACAGACGCTACCGCTTCTGACCCGTCCAAGGGCGGCAATGGTACCTATTCCAGCTATAGCGATATCCGACCTAATATCACTAAAGATCCGCAATGGTCCTATCTTAAAGATAAATACACGACTTCTTGGAACAATCAGACCAAAAAATGGGATAAAGGTGCTCCAGAATTTACGTATCACCGTTTCTGGTCCCAAGTCGATATGGCAACGGCTTATGCTGAGTATGACCGTCTCATTAACGGTAGTGGCCCAACCGAGCCGACAGCTCCCAAAGCTCCGGCAAATGTGAAGGCAAACGCAGGGGATGCTCAGGTTACACTCACTTGGAGCAAAGCGACGGGTGCCGATAGCTATACGGTCAAGCGCTCGACAACCAGTGGTGGTCCTTATACCACAGTAGCAACGGTAACAGACAGCACTTACAAGGATACAGGAGTGCTGAATGAAACCACTTATTATTATGTAGCAAATGCAACAAATTCTTTAGGAACCAGCCCGGATTCTGTCGAGGTCAGTGCTAAGCCTACGGCAGCTCCCATTCCAGCAACGGGAGACGTGATTGCCCAATACCGCGTGGGCGACACTAATCCGGGAGATAACCAGATTCGGCCACTGTTCCGTGTTGTAAACAAGGGTAAAGAGGCTGTCGAACTGAAAAATGTTAAGCTGAGATACTACTATACCGTAGATGGCGACAAGTCACAGGAATTCCATTGTGACTATGCACAGTTGGGTAGTAGTAACGTTCAGGGACGTTTTGTGAAACTGGATAAGGCCGTTACAGGTGCAGATTATTATCTGGAGATCTCCTTTGGAGCTGGTGCGGGAAGTCTGGCAGCAGGGGAAAATACAGGAGATATTCAAATTCGCATGAACAAGACGGACTGGAGCGACTATAACGAAAGTGATGATTTTTCCTATGATTCTACCAAGACCTCTTATACGGATTGGGACAAAGCACCTTTGTATATAAACGACAAACGTGTCTGGGGCCTGGAGCCTTGATTGCGAACTGATTGTGGAAATCGCGGGCGGAATGTGAGAGCACTGAACTGGATTCATTTCCGTCCGTTTTTTTGTGATCGGATTCGTGGTACACTATGATCGTTACATCATTACATACATGACCGAGGTGACCTGAGACATGAATGACAATTTGGCACAGGCTCTGAATGAGCAAATGAACTTTGAATTTTACTCCGCTCACGTATATCTGGCGATGGCTGCTTATTGCTCCAGTGAAAGTCTGGATGGGTTTGCAAACTTCTTCCTAGTACAAGCTGAGGAGGAACGGTTTCATGCCATGAAACTGTATAAATACATTAATGACCGTAGAGGACGTGCTACATTGGCTGCATTACCAGAGCCCAAGAACAGCTACGATTCCATGCTGGACGTATTTGAGCATGGCTACAAGCATGAGCAGCAAAACACGCAAAAATTTTATCATTTGGCTGACTTGGCCCTCGATGCACGTGAGCATGCAACGATCCATTTCTTGAAATGGTTTATTGATGAGCAAGTCGAGGAAGAAGCGCTGTTCGACAGTGTTATCCAGAAGCTTAAACGCATTGAAAGAGACAGCAACGCCTTTTATATGCTGGACAGCGAGTTTGCCAAACGCAGCTTTACTGCCCCTGCGGAGTAACACTGCAAACATGTTGTGTTTGAAAATGCCTGAGGCATGGACAGCATTTTATTCGTCAAGAAAGTAAAGGAGCCCGGCTTTCGGGCTTTTTTGCGTTGACTTTGATTTACCGAATGCCCCTCTTTCGAGGGGATATTGTTATTTTAAATGGAGTTATAGAAAAAATTAATTTGTCGCTGGATGGTGAGCATGCTACAGTTATTTTAACTTTTATATCTGATTAAATAGATAGGAATAATTATATAGTGGTTCACGCGTTTTATAAAAACACTATAAGGAGGCGGGTTAGTATGAGTGAAATCTATCGTCTGGCACTCCAAGAGGACGCAGAAAGATTGCAGTATGTGACGTATGAGGCGTATGAAACAATTCGGCAGTTGGGGCTTCGATGGCCTGCCGCTCAGGCAGACGTTGCTCTCATTCAAGAAAATATTAAAAATAATGATTGCTATGTGCTGGAAGTAGACGGTGTCATTCAGGCTACCGTTAGCCATCTCAAAAATAGAGCCCTTAATTTTATAACCGATCTACCGTTTGTGATGTGGTTTGCTGTAGACCCGGCTACCCAGGGCAAAGGATATGGGAAAAAATTGTTGAATTGGGTAGAGCAAACGATTATACGTGATCAGGTGGGAGCTCCTGCAGTAACACTGGCGACTGCAGAAAAGCATCCCTATTTGCTATCCATGTACGAGCGTTGGGGATATGAACGTATCCATGCTTTTGACCATGGAACAGGGGACGGGACGATGCATTTACTGCGTAAAGTGGTGAATCCTGAATTATTCTCCACTTACATTCGTGAAAAAAATGAAGCCGAGACAGCCAACCAAAATTAGACCCGATCAACCGGAACAGACGAAGCCGATTCGTTCGCTGAAAGGGGCTTGGAGCGAATGAATTTTCAGTTATGATTGATGAATAACGTTACCCTCTCTCATGAAATTAACCGAAATAACGGTATTTTCTGGTCGATAGCGACTGAGAGAGGGGCTTTTTAATTTTGGACAAATTGACAGAAATAAATTAAAAGAGTAACGTAATTGTATAATTATTATAATCACATAAAATTAATCGGATTAATTAAAATTTGAAAATGTGGAATCTGATGATATAAGGAGGGATTTTTTTGGGCGACTCGCAATTTAGCACGACCAAGCGCTGTATAACAGCCGAGGATTTATATCGACTTCACTGGGTTAGCGATCCAGTTATTCATCCTATTAGTGGTGAAATCGCTTACGTAGAACAGTATATTAATAAAGAACGGACAGATTATAACTCAGGAATTTGGCTATTATCGTCCGATGGCGCTAGCGCATTACCCTTTACATACGGACCGAAAGATGAAATGCCTGTCTGGTCACCCGACGGATCACAACTAGCTTTTCTCCGTACAACAGACGGCAAGCGCCAGGTATGGATTATTCCAGAACGCGGGGGAGAGGCACGACAGCTTACATACGTAGAGAACAACGTTCGTTCATTAGCCTGGTCTCCTAATGGGACCTGCATATCGTTTGTAGCTAAAACGGCCGAGAACCCGTCAAGCCCGATATCCGATGAAGGAACTCAGGAGGCGCAACTTAAGGGACGAGTTGTTAATCGAACGAAAGCTAAATCCGACGGCTATGGACTGTGGGATGATACTCGTGATCACTTGTATGTAACGGATGTGACTTCGGGGCACACAGTTCAACTGACTTCCGGCGCTTATGATGTGGCAGAGCCTGTGTGGTCACCGGATGCTCAACGTATTTTATTCGTCGCCAGAATAGCAGAACATTCGAAAGAGGATACGGATTTACGTGAACTAAATGATTTGTTTACGATAACTCCTGCGATTTCAAATGATGATGCCGCAGCACCGCTTAAGCTGACCTATACTGAACTGCACATCGAGAGTGCTGCTTATTCTCCCGACGGTTCAACGATTGCCTTTTACGGCCATGATCGACATGCCAAAGGCGCTACTCAGACCCGACTGTACACGGTTCCTTCCAGTGGGGGGACGGCAGTATGCGTTAGTGAGATGCTTGACGCTCACCTTGGTAATGCGGGTATGAGCGACATGCGTTCACATCTTCATATAGGACCACCACGCTTTAGTGCCGACGGTCAATCCCTGTACACGCTGGTTACACGTGAAGGAAATGTGCACGTATATCAGTTTGCTCTTGATGGAACTTTTAAAATTTTAACGCAAGGAGAACGAGAAATTTACCAATTCGAGCTTACATCGGATGAGCAGCATATCATTGCCGCTTCCACCGATGTAACTTTACCAGGCGATTTGTTCCGGATTGCGATTCATTCAGGAACTGAGGAACGGCTGACACGAGTAAATGATTCTTTGCTTGATGAGATTGAGATTAGTGTGCCTGAGTGCTTTTGGACGGAGGTTGAGGATGGCCGACGGGTGCAGGGATGGGTAATGAAGCCTGCTGGGTTTAAGGAGGGAGTATCCTATCCTGCCATTTTGGAGATACACGGTGGCCCTCATGCCATGTATTCCAATTCTTTTTTTCATGAATTTCAGTTGCTGGCCGCTCAGGGATATACAGTCATCTACACGAATCCCGGAGGAAGCCGAGGGTACGGACAGTCTTTTACCAATGTCGTCCTTAGAGATTACGGCGGACGCGATTACACTGATCTACTGAGCGCAGTGGACGAGGCTATACGCCAGTTCCCATTCATTGATCCGGAAAGGCTGGGTGTAACAGGGGGCAGCTATGGTGGCTTTATGACAAACTGGATTGTTGGCCATACCGATCGTTTCCGCGCAGCTGTAACCCAGCGCTCCATATCTAATTGGCTGTCAATGTATGGAGTGAGCGACATAGGGTACTCGTTTACTGAAGATGAAGTCGGCGGGAATCCGTGGGAGGATTGCGAGCTCTTGTGGAGGCAATCTCCACTGGCTTATGTGCAGCAAATTAACACACCGCTGCTCATATTACATGGGGAGCAGGATCTGCGATGCCCTATAGAGCAGGGAGAACAGCTGTTTACAGCATTGCGTCGCTTGGGGAAACCTACGCAATTTGTCCGTTTTCCAGCTTCAAGTCACGAGCTTTCACGAAAAGGGCACCCGCAGCTTCGCGTGGAACGACTGCAACGCATTACCAATTGGTTTGCCCAACACGAATTATAAGTTAAATCGATTTCTTGTGTTGATGTAAAAATGTCAGGTCCTCATCATAGGACTTGGCATTTTTAGTATGCCTTGCTACAATTCTCTCAACCTCATTCAAAAGGAGATATATAATGGCCGAGCCCTTAAAAAATATGTACACGGAGAATTTTCTTCAACAATTCGGTGAAAAAGTACAGTCTGCATACAGGCCGTTCGATACCATCGGATTTATCCATCAAGTGATGGATGAAAAATGGGATGAGCTGGAGCTGAAAGAACGAATACGGCGTATTTCGTTAACATTAGGGGCATTTTTGCCCAGTAATTATGAAGAAGCTCTGGGTATTCTTTTTACTATAGATGAGCATTGCAGTGGTTTTCCGTACTTGTTTTTCCCCGATTTTGTGGAGGTGTATGGGCAGGGAGAAGGGGATTGGGACCTGTCCATGAAGGCGCTGGAGCGATTCACATCTAGGTCCTCTGCGGAGTTCGCCGTAAGACCCTTCCTCCTGCGTGAACCGGAACGGATGATGCAGCAAATGACGACCTGGGCGGGACATCAAAGTGAGCACGTTCGTCGTCTTGCCAGCGAAGGCTGCCGTCCACGGCTACCCTGGGGACAGGCGTTGCCTGTGTTTAAGCGCGATCCTGCTCCAGTATTGGCTGTATTGGAATTACTGAAAGCCGATCGATCACTATATGTACGTAAAAGTGTAGCCAACAACCTGAACGATATTGCCAAGGATCATCCTGATGTGGTCATTGCTACGGCTCAACGGTGGAAAGGGACACATCCTGACACAGACTGGATTGTGCGTCATGGCTGCCGGACCCTGATTCGCAAATCCATCCCCGAAGTGATGGCAATGTTCGGCTATGCGGATGAAACAGACGGGGCACCGTTGGTCACGGGTGCCTCTTTCACCACAGACCCTACCGTGCTAAAGCTTGGTGATAGCTGTGAGTTGAGCTACGCGCTTCAGCTTCGTGAAGGTGACCCGGTACGAGTCCGCATCGAGTACGGCATTGACTTTGTAAAGGCGAGAGGACAAGTCTCACGTAAACTGTTTTTGCTATCTGACAAAACGGTCTCCGGAGGAACCCATCTTACAGGTACACGGACACACCGTTTTGCAGACCTGACAACTCGTCGCCATTATGCGGGAACGCATCGGATTGCGTTGCTCGTAAATGGTCAGGAAGCGGCTTATACAGTGGTAGAACTCCAGTTGTAGATCAAGATTGCAGTGAAGAGAAAGAGTCTGAAATCAGGCTCTTTCTTTTTGTGGTTGTTTTTACCCAATTCATTTTTTTTCCAAAAAAATGATTCTGGTATTAGAACCTGGTACTAAGACGTGTTATACTACAGTAAGAAAGTGGATCTCATCTTATGTATAAAGGGGAAGGTATAATTTGACAGATCAACAACAATGGCTTGCGCCTGAATCTTACAATATGACTTCGGAAATGGAACACCATGAGGCTGATAAAACAGCACTTAAGTGGCTGAGTGAGACAGGAGAATACGAAGAAATCACCTATGGAGAGCTGTTGAAAAAGGCTAATCGACTGGCTGGAGGACTCGCAAGTCTGGGATTTAACAAAGGTGACAGAGTTCTGGTCGTAGTACCACGGCGTATTATTGCGTATGTAATTTATTTAGCCTGCTTGAAGCTGGGGCTTGCTGTCATTCCATCTTCAGAAATGCTGCGTGCCAAGGATATTGCATATCGTCTTCGCCATTCTGAAGCACGCGCAGTCATTGCCTGGACCGGAGTAACAGGTGAAGTGGACAAAATAAGCGATGATTTGCCTACTCTGGATTATCGTATCGTGGTCTCCGGGGACGACACGCTAGATGTATCTGGCTGGCTCGTGCTGAATGAGCTGATGGATGGACAGGAAGATACTTTTGAAGCTGTGAAGACGCACCGTGACGACATGGCCATTCTGGCCTATACTTCGGGCACCACGGGAAATCCTAAAGGTGTTGTACATAGCCATGGCTGGGGATATGCTCATCTGCGGATAACATCACCATGGTTGGATATTCGAGCTTCAGACGTAGTATGGGCTACAGCTGCACCAGGATGGCAAAAGTGGATTTGGAGTCCGTTTTTATCTGTACTGGGGAATGGAGCGACCGGATTCGTATATAATGGTTCGTTTCGTCCGGGTCGCTATTTGCAGTTCATGCAGCAGTACGGAATCCAAGTGTTGTGCTGTACGCCGACAGAATATCGGATTATGGCGAAAACGGATGGTTTGGATCAATATGATCTATCCCAATTGCGCAGCGCAGTTTCTGCGGGAGAGCCTCTCAATCAGGAGGTCATTAATAAGTTTCAGGAGCAGTTCAACATTACGATTCGTGACGGCTACGGTCAAACGGAGAGCACATTAATTATTGGTAATTTAAAGGATGCACCTCTGCGTACAGGCTCGATGGGCAAATCTATTGCACTGGGACTCGTTGAGGTCGTAGACGAGGATGGCATTCCGCTGGCTCCGGGGCAAGTGGGCGATATTGCGGTACGCGCTGATCTGCCGGCATTATTCCATACGTATTACCATGATCCAGAACGCAAATTAGCTAGTGTCCACGGAGATTATTTTGTTACGGGAGACCGGGCTCGCAAAGATGAGGATGGATATTTCTGGTTCGAAGGACGTGGGGATGATATCATTATCAGTTCTGGCTATACTATTGGTCCTTTTGAAGTAGAGGAAGCGCTTATGAAGCATTACTCCGTGCAGGAATGTGCTGCCGTAGCCAGCCCTGACGAAATCCGTGGACATGTTGTAAAGGCTTTTGTCGTACTCAAAGCTGGGGTAGAAGGATCACCGGCGTTAGTGAAGGAACTGCAACATCATGTGAAAACATGGACGGCGCCTTATAAATATCCACGAAAAATAGAGTTTATTCAAGAACTCCCTAAAACCAGCTCAGGCAAAATACGAAGAGTGGAGCTGCGTGAACTGGAGAAGCAATCCGTACTGTAATGATAAAATTATTCAATATAATCAAAACGGAACAGGAGCGTGGAAAAATGAGTACATTTGAATCATTGTTGGAACAATACGCAGAACTGGTTGTAAGAGTAGGGGTTAACATTCAGCCTGGACAGGTGTTTTTGGTAACTGCACCACTAGAAACTGTTGAGTTTACACGCCTGATTGTCAGCAAAGCCTATGAAGCAGGCGCTAAATATGTACAGGTAGAGTTTGAGGATGATTCCATTACACGTAGTCGTTTTGAACATGGTGACGAAGCTAGCTTCGATTACTACCCTGCTTGGAAGGCAGAAATGATGGAGAAATTTGCTGAAGAGGGTGGAGCCACACTAACGATTAAAGTGCCGAACCCCGATTTATATCAAGGCATTGATCCACAAAAGGTTTCTCGTGCGACCAAGGCGGCAGCTACGGCGAGAGAGGGTTTTTCCAAATATACCCGAAATCATAAAATTAGTTGGTGTTTGATTAAAGCGCCGACGAAGGCTTGGGCCGATAAAGTATTTGCAGATGTAGCAGAAGAGGATCGTATATGTGTCATGTGGGATACAATCTTCCAAATGAACCGTGTAGATGGCTCTGATCCTATTCAGAATTGGCAGAAACATTTGAAAAACCTTGAACAGGTACAAGACAAGCTGAATCATAAAAAGTATAAAAGTCTCCACTATCGTGCACCAGGAACAGATTTGCGAATTGAACTGGCTGACGGGCATATTTGGCGCAGCGGCGGTGGGGAGAACGAGCGCGGAGATTACTTTGTCGCGAATATGCCGACAGAAGAAGTGTTCACGATGCCTAAGCGTACAGGTGTGAATGGTCATGTCACAAGTACCATGCCACTCAATTTAAATGGACAACTGGTGGATCGCATAACGTTTACCTTTAAGGACGGTAAAGTCACTGAATATACAGCAGAATCCGGCGAGCAGCATCTGACTCATTTGCTCGCTACGGATGAAGGGGCCAGCTATTTGGGAGAAGTTGCACTGGTGCCGCACGATTCACCGATCTCCAATCTCAATCGTATTTTTTACAATACAGGTATTGACGAAAATGCCTCCTGTCACTTGGCCCTAGGCAGTGCGTATCCATTTAATATGGAAAATGGGACACAAATGAACCGGGAGGAGCTGCTCCAGAATGGTGCCAATGTCAGTCTGACTCATGTTGACTTCATGATCGGCTCAGCTGAGCTGGATATTGATGGCGAACTGCAAGATGGAAGTAAAGAAGCCGTGTTCCGCAAAGGAAATTGGGCTATTTAGTCCTTTTCTCAACCTCAATTCAATCAACCCGCAAACGATCTCATTCGTATGCGGGTTTTTCTATTCCCTAAATCTCAAATCACTCCTTGTTTTGTGAAATATAAAGTGCTAAACTGAGTTCAAACAACAATTTAAACATTGTTTAAATTGTTGTTTGAAAAGTTGCTTATATAAAGTTGTCCGTTTCATTTGTCCGTTATGATTGAACAAAACAGGAGGAGGAAAAACATGAATCACCCAGACAAAAAACAACAAACCAAAGAAAAAATCTTAGACGCTACGCTGGAATTTATTCAAAAGGAAGGTTTTGAGGCGGTTACAATCCGAAAAATTGCCGATCTGTCTGCTACTAATATTTCATTAGTTAATTATTATTTTGGCTCCAAGGAAAATTTGCTCAGTGAAACTATTGAAGTGATATTAAATGGCTTTCAACATACCTTTTCTATTTTGGATAATACAGCGATCCCCCCCCAAGATAGACTGAAACAATTTTTACATAACTATTTACAGGTCATTCGTCAATATCCAGAGCTTCTTTCGCGAATTATTGCCATGGGTAGCACGCCCTTTACATCTCAACAGGAATACGGAAGGTTTTTAAACATAATGGGATTTCCAAAGGTTCAGAACACGATCAAGGAGCTGACAGGCGAGCAACAGCCGGAGCGCTTGTTAGCGATGATGATGCAAATATTCGGAGCTATTTTTCTGCCCGCACTGATGAGTCCGATTCTTGAATCAGGGGCAGTTGTGAAAATACCTTCAATAGAGGAACAATTAAATCTGCTGTTTGAAAGATATTTTGATCAAAAATAAAGCATAGGGGTGACTAATATGAATTATTTGAGAAAATATTGGCAAGATGCAGGGGCTATAATCGGTGTGGTCGTATGTGTTGTTTTGCTTATGAATCAAGCTATCTTTTCGGATATAACAGGCATGTTATGGTTGAGTTTTGTAGCTATATTGTTTCATCAATTTGAGGAGTACCGCTGGCCTGGATATTTTGCTGGTTTATTTAACAACGTTATGTTTAAAAGTGAAGCACCCGATCATTACCCCTTAAACACTCAATCAGCGATGATTATCAATGTTGCAATTGCCTATGTGTTTTACCTGCTCCCCGTATGGTTTCCGCAAGTAATCTGGCTTGGACTCGCACCCGTTTTTATGGGATTTTTTCAGGTCGTCTGGCACGGTATCGTCGTAAATATTAAAGCAAAAACCCTATATAATCCTGGCTTGTTTACGGCATTTCTCCTGCATGTTCCAGTCGGAATTTGGTATATACATGCAATAGTACAGCGAGACATCCCAACGGCAATAGACTGGATTGCGGGTACGATCTACTTTGTTTTTGCTGTATACATCTTCATCATTAAAGGGAATATATGGTTAAAGAAGAGTGACTCTCCTTACTCCTTTTCTAAACAACAGCTGGGATCTTATGGTCGTAAATAGTGTATATTAGAAAATCATTAATGTCCTTGTTTACAAGTTGGAAACAAGTAGAGGTATTCTGGAAACGAGGTTCGGTTACACTTGGTTTGTACCCATGAACAAGGAAAGAGTGATCTTATAATGAAGCATACACATCAATCTTATGATCGTAAAAAGTTGGCTTACAAGCTAATCACCACTAGTGCTTTATTGGCGATAGGTTTTGCTGTGATGACAGGATGCAGCAATAGCGGGGAAGCAAAATCAACTGCTCCTACTAAAGCAGAAACAGTCACATCGCCTGCTAGTTCTACAGATCAAAACACGGATCTCAATACTAATGGGCAAGGCTCAACCTCAACCTCAACCTCAACCTCAACCTCAACCTCGACCCATCAAGAACCTGCCAATAGTACAGCTACACCTCACAGTAAACACAGCCCTGCAGCCGCTATATTTAGCGCAGCCAAGCAGGGAACCTTACCGAATTTGCCTAAAGGTCTTGGCTTGGGAACTAGCAGCGATCTTTTATTTGAGCTGTGGGGGAAATCCGAGTCTGGTTCTACTGGCCCTATGAGAAGCTACGCTAAGTATCATACAGACATCATGCTGGATGGAAGCGATAAAGTTACAGAAATTACATCTTCCGATCCAGAATATAAAAAGTTGCTTATCAAACAAATTGTTGACGATTTAGGCCAACCTACGGAAACCGTTGATACCTCTAGAGACATACCTGACACAGCAGAAGCTAATTATACGATCAATAACACATCAGGACTTAGTTATAATTTAGTATTTTCCTATCAAACCAAAACGCAAAAGGTCAATTATATCCGATTATATTTTAACTCTAAAACGCCATAATTGGATGCATATAACAGAGTCGTTTCCGTTAGAATTGCGGAGGCGACTTTGTTCAAGCTCATTGCATTTTTAGGGTATGTCGTTTATACTATTTTGTAATTGATTAATCACTAATCAGAAAACTGTGTTAAATAAAAGGATGAAAAAACATGACTAAAGCTACGTCAACATCTATAAATCGCCAAAAGGAAATCATATCTGCTGCCATTGAAGTGTTTGCTGAGATGGGCTACTACCGAGCTACAACAGCCAAAGTTGCAGAACGGGCCAATATTTCTCAACCCTATGTCTTTCGTTTTTTCGCTACCAAGGAAGCATTGCTTGTTGAAGCCCTGAAGGTTTCATTTACACGTATCATAGATTCTTTTCACAGCGTCATTCATTCGGCCTCATCTGAGCAGCTCGAGCAAGAGCTAATTGCAGCCTATTCGCAAATTATGACGGAATACCGTAATGAAACACTTTTGCAAATGCAGGCGCAGACGATTCGCGAGGATGAGGTTGTAAGCGTGATGCAGCAAGGGTTACGTGAAATTCATACGACGGTGTATGATGCTTTCCGACGGGCAGGTATTGAACAAGCAATGGAAAGAACGATGCTTTTTCTCGCTAGAGGTATGCTGTGTAATATTTCAATGTCGCTGGATTTGCCAGAACTGATGAAAAAAGGCGATTAATTTTGGTTTATGTTTATGCAATAGAGTCGCGTTTTTGCGCGGCTTTTTTTGCTTTTAATTTTATTTGTTTAAGACATGATTTTGTTTGCTTCTGAGAAGAAACGGCCAAATAAGTTGACAAGAGAAGTGAGTATCATTATCCTAATACCTATAGGGGTATATGTATAAAAGATTTAACTAAGCTAAGCCCCTCAAAAAACAGGCGGAGGTTATAGAATGTCATCAACTAACAATATCCAAGCAGATCATATTCTTGATTGTAAAGGGCTAGCTTGTCCTATGCCTATTGTAAAAGCAAGAAAGGCTATGAATGAGCTCGTTCCCGGAAAGATTATGGAGATTCAGGCGACTGACAAAGGTTCATTAGTCGATTTTCAGAGCTGGGCCAAAAACACCGGACATCAATATTTGGGCACTCTCCAAGAAGGAGATGTAATGCGACATTATCTACAAAAAGCAAATCTAGCTGAAGTGAAGAAGGAGCAAGTATTTTCTTCTACGATAAGCCATGAAGAGCTACAAGCAAAATATTCTGGCAAAGAGAACTTCATTTTACTCGATGTTCGTGAACCCGCTGAATTTACGCTTAAACATATCCCTGGATCTAAGCACATCCCTCTTGGCGAACTGGAGAACAGACTTTCTGAACTGAACTTGGAAGAAGAGATCGCAGTGATTTGCCAAGCTGGAGCACGCAGTGAAATGGCTTGTCAGTTATTAGTTGCCAAAGGCGCTAAAAAAGTCAAATCTGTGCTTTCAGGCATATCCGAATGGGCTGGAGAGACTAAAGGAAGCGAATCCATATGAGCACACCCAAAACAACGATTGTATTATTCAGCGGGGAGCTGGATAAGGCGATTGCTGCATTCATTATTGCGAATGGAGCGGCAGCATATGATCACGAAGTAACTATTTTCTTTACTTTTTGGGGGTTAAATACGTTACGCAAGGATGAAATCGTGAGCACTAATAAGGGAATACTCGAAAAAGCCTTTGGTTGGATCATGCCTCGTGGACCCAAAAAGCTGGCACTATCCAAAATGAATTTTGCCGGACTCGGTCCACAGATGATCAAGCATGTCATGAAAAAACACAATGCGCTTTCCTTGCCGCAGCTTATAGAGTTGGCACGAGAGCAGGGGATCAAGCTCGTCGCCTGTACCATGACCATGGATTTGTTAGGGCTGCAGCAAGAAGAGCTAATCGACGGTTTGGAATATGCTGGGGTAGCCGCCTACTTGGGGGATGCTTCCCAGGGCAAGGTGAATCTATTTATTTAGGGTATCCTATTTATTTTTTTGGTTTATAATATACCTATACGTGTATATGGTAAGTCGAAAAAGGAGTGCATTACTTATGGATTACAATTACAGTGATGAACTGAAAACGCGCCTGAGGAGGATTGAGGGACAGGTGCGTGGGGTACTTCGTTTAATGGATGAAGGAAAATCGTGCAAAGACGTCGTTAGCCAGTTATCTGCCGTACGTAACGCATCAGATAAAGCGATTGCCCAAATTGTAGCAGAGAATCTGCAACGATGTATATTGGAAGAGCAAGAGGCTGGAGGAGACACGGATAAGCTGGTTAAAGAAGCGATTCAGCTGCTTGTGAAAAGTAGATAATCATGACTCCAGAGTCCAAGCTAGCGGGCAATGATGTCACTATGCACAAAATTACGGGAGCTGGCATATTGCCTTTGATTAAGATTATATACTAGCCGTAATTAAAAAGTTCGCTGCCTCTAGTTGGTAGCGGGCTTTTTTATTCGGACATTTCAGGAATAATCCTCTGTTTATGCTGAGGTAGGCCGGTGTAAATAACACATAACAAAACAACTTCTTCCGGGAGGCCTATTTATGGAGGTATTTGTTTCGATTGGTGTCAAATTGATCATCAGCTTTTTTGGCTTGTGGATCATTACTTTTATTACAGGTCGGAAAACACTTAGTCAGTTAACACCACTCGATTTCCTAACATCATTGGTGTTAAGCGAAATTGTGGGAAATACGTTATATGACGATAAGGTGACCATTGGGCAGCTTTTATTTGCTTTGGCACTATGGTGCGCGCTGGCCTACTTTTTTGAAAAAGCGACGACCCATTTTGTGAAATTTGGATATATGGCAGAAGGTCGAACAGTGCTGCTCGTGGATAAAGGGCAGGTTAATCAAGAAATGCTGGAGAAATATGACATAGAATTTACACAGCTACTCTCCATGCTACGCCAGCAAAATATTTTTTCTCTGCGTGAGGTCTGGTACGCTACGTTAGAGACGAACGGCTCCTTGTCAGTCATGCGGAAACCTGAATACGAGCCACCCGCCGCTCAGGATATGGGAATAGATGCACAGCCTGATCTTTTTTCTGTTACTGTCATTGATAAGGGAAGGTTGCTAAATGAATCTATGCGTGGGAAAACAATTGATATTGGAGAGATTAAGGCTAAGGTGCGAGAGCAGGGATATGATAGTATCGATGAGATTGCCTATGCAGAGTTAAGCGAGGATGGAACACTTCATATCGTGCCAATGAGATAGAAAAAGCATTAAAAATAAGACCATTTTGATAATTAAGCCAAAAAAGAGGAGCAAGGTGAACAGTCAGGGTTGTACTTCCCAGCTCAAACAATGAAATACAGATGATCAACTCTGATACCCTGAGTGTATTTTTACTCATTGCTTCCATTCACTGCTCCATATTTATTTCATGCATTTAATTATCATTTTTAGATCCAGCAGTTCTTTAAAAGATTTTTGAAATAACCCTATAGAATATTTGAGTCCCGGATTGAGGAGACTACCTCATGAGTTTGAAATTTTTCAGAAAGTGGTGATCAGATTTGAGTTTCTCGGATGATCAGCTTATCTGTCTCCGATTTGAGGACGAACTAGGGTGTTTTGCTAAGGCTGCTGCTCCTCCTATTTATGAGACTGCTCCATTTTTCTTTGATACTTACGAAGATTATGCTGAAGCGGCTAATAATGAAAAGGAGCATTATGTCTATTCGAGGGGAACCAATCCTACCGTTCAGATTGCAGAGCAAATGATTGCTGCACTGGAAGGTGGGGCGGACTGCAAGTGCTTTGCTTCCGGAATGGCTGCTATCAGTGCGGCTCTAATGTGTAGTTTATCCGCCGGGGACCATCTGATTCTGGTCGGACACATATACGAAACCTCCGTCAGCCTAGCTAAATACTTATCGAAGTTCAATATAAATTATACAATTGTACATTCCACTTCTACGGAAGCAGTTGCTGATGCCATCAAACCGCAGACCCGTGCTATTCTTATGGAGTCTCCTACCTCATTCACATTCGATATGGTAAATATTCAGGAGGTAGCTTCGCTTTCCAAAGCGAAGGGCATCCGCACAATCATAGATAATTCATGGGCTACACCCCTTTTTCAAAAACCATTAGAATGGGGCGTAGATATCGTTGTTCACTCCGCATCCAAGTACTTGGGTGGTCATAATGATTTAATTGCAGGGGCAGTGATCGCTTCTAAAGAGATAATAAATCGTATGTATGCTGAAGAGTATGAGTTGATTGGCGGCTCGTTGGCCCCTTTTGAAGCATGGCTACTCATTCGGGGGCTAAGAACACTCCCGCTCCGAATGGAAGCCCATCAGAGAAATGCTCTGTTGGTTGCTCGTTTTCTATCAGATCATCCGGCCATTTCAAAAGTGAATCATCCCGGACTTCCTTCTCACCCACAACATGAGCTGGCATGTAGGCAACTCAAAGGGTATGCCGGATTATTCAGTTTTGAACTAAAAGATTCGGGTTATGAGGATATATGCAGAGTGATCAATAAACTGCGACTGATTCGGATCGGTGTATCTTGGGGGTCTATGGAGAGCCAGGTGATCTCACCAAACTACGGCTTCAATAAGCAGAGTCTAGAAAAACAACACATGCCCGAATCGCTTATCCGCCTAGCTGTAGGGCATGAGCCTGCTGAACTTCTGATACAGGATTTAGCTACAGCTTTAAGCTAAGCTAACTTTCAGGATTTTATCTAAAAAAGCGGAAGTAGCGGTTCCTCCAATACATAAAGAGCTTCTGCTTTTCTGATTTATGATGTTTATACCTGATCAACTTTGCGCTTTAAGTAGGAGATAAGAGAGTCTCAGTTGTTCCAGGTAAATCACCGTGTAGAAATACAAACTAGTAAATTGGAAAATATTACAACTTGCCTGATAGGTATACACGTGATAAATTATATATCCAGCCAGTTAAACGGCTGTTGACTTGATCTTTGAAAACTGAACAACGAGTGAGTAGGGATTTTGTTCACAAAATCCAACGCTGAAATTTTGGTACATGCCTTCCAGGCTGTATAAAATGGAAGCAAACAAGAGATATTTTTTATCTCGTCAGTTTCAAAATGAGCTTATCGCTCTTTCTATAAACCAGCTTCGGTTGGTCTTTAATGGAGAGTTTGATCCTGGCTCAGGACGAACGCTGGCGGCGTGCCTAATACATGCAAGTCGAGCGGGGTTAGTTAGAAGCTTGCTTCTAACTAACCTAGCGGCGGACGGGTGAGTAACACGTAGGCAACCTGCCCACAAGACAGGGATAACTACCGGAAACGGTAGCTAATACCCGATATATCCTTTTCCTGCATGGGAGAGGGAGGAAAGACGGAGCAATCTGTCACTTGTGGATGGGCCTGCGGCGCATTAGCTAGTTGGTGGGGTAAAGGCCTACCAAGGCGACGATGCGTAGCCGACCTGAGAGGGTGATCGGCCACACTGGGACTGAGACACGGCCCAGACTCCTACGGGAGGCAGCAGTAGGGAATCTTCCGCAATGGGCGAAAGCCTGACGGAGCAACGCCGCGTGAGTGATGAAGGTTTTCGGATCGTAAAGCTCTGTTGCCAGGGAAGAACGTCTTGTAGAGTAACTGCTACAAGAGTGACGGTACCTGAGAAGAAAGCCCCGGCTAACTACGTGCCAGCAGCCGCGGTAATACGTAGGGGGCAAGCGTTGTCCGGAATTATTGGGCGTAAAGCGCGCGCAGGCGGCTCTTTAAGTCTGGTGTTTAATCCCGAGGCTCAACTTCGGGTCGCACTGGAAACTGGGGAGCTTGAGTGCAGAAGAGGAGAGTGGAATTCCACGTGTAGCGGTGAAATGCGTAGAGATGTGGAGGAACACCAGTGGCGAAGGCGACTCTCTGGGCTGTAACTGACGCTGAGGCGCGAAAGCGTGGGGAGCAAACAGGATTAGATACCCTGGTAGTCCACGCCGTAAACGATGAATGCTAGGTGTTAGGGGTTTCGATACCCTTGGTGCCGAAGTTAACACATTAAGCATTCCGCCTGGGGAGTACGGTCGCAAGACTGAAACTCAAAGGAATTGACGGGGACCCGCACAAGCAGTGGAGTATGTGGTTTAATTCGAAGCAACGCGAAGAACCTTACCAGGTCTTGACATCCCTCTGACCGCTGTAGAGATATGGCTTTCCTTCGGGACAGAGGAGACAGGTGGTGCATGGTTGTCGTCAGCTCGTGTCGTGAGATGTTGGGTTAAGTCCCGCAACGAGCGCAACCCTTATGCTTAGTTGCCAGCAGGTCAAGCTGGGCACTCTAAGCAGACTGCCGGTGACAAACCGGAGGAAGGTGGGGATGACGTCAAATCATCATGCCCCTTATGACCTGGGCTACACACGTACTACAATGGCCGGTACAACGGGAAGCGAAATCGCGAGGTGGAGCCAATCCTAGAAAAGCCGGTCTCAGTTCGGATTGTAGGCTGCAACTCGCCTACATGAAGTCGGAATTGCTAGTAATCGCGGATCAGCATGCCGCGGTGAATACGTTCCCGGGTCTTGTACACACCGCCCGTCACACCACGAGAGTTTACAACACCCGAAGTCGGTGGGGTAACCCGCAAGGGAGCCAGCCGCCGAAGGTGGGGTAGATGATTGGGGTGAAGTCGTAACAAGGTAGCCGTATCGGAAGGTGCGGCTGGATCACCTCCTTTCTATGGAGAATCGTTTCCTGCGATGGAAACATTCAAATTAGCAGGTATAACGTACCTGCGACCGGATATTCAATTCGGTTCATCACATTCGTGTGAATGAAATGAATATCCTGAACTTACTCACTCGTTGCTCAGTTTTGAGAGTTCAAACTCTCAAGCTTCGACGAATACTTCATTCACACATCCGTGTGGAACCGAAATATTCATCGGGTTTCGCTTCGATGAAGCGAATTGCACCTTGAAAACTGGATACCGAAACGAAATTGCGTTTTAGAATATTCCTTTAAGCTGATCTTGTGCAAACAAGTGAAATAAAGGTAGCAGGTAAGGAAAGATCTTTTGCCTTTGGCAAAAATCATTTCTTATCGAACATCGACATTTTCTTTCTTTGAAAGAAAAGTCTAGGTTAAGCTACAAAGAGCACACGGAGGATGCCTAGGCGCCAGGAGCCGACGAAGGACGTGGCGAACAACGATAAGGCCTCGGGGAGCTGTAAGCAAGCTTTGATCCGGGGATGTCCGAATGGGGAAACCCGGCTGTCTTCATCGACAGTCACTTTCTGCTGAATACATAGGCAGAATAGAGGCAGACCAGGGGAACTGAAACATCTAAGTACCCTGAGGAAGAGAAAACAATAGTGATTCCGTCAGTAGCGGCGAGCGAACGCGGATTAGCCCAAACCAAGGAGCTTGCTCCTTGGGGTTGTGGGACGTCTCACATGGAGTTACAAAGGAACCGGTTAGATGAAGAGGTCTGGAAAGGCCCGCCAGAGAAGGTAAAAGCCCTGTAGTTCAAAACTTGTTCTCTCCGAGACGGATCCCGAGTAGTGCGGGGCACGTGAAACCCCGTATGAATCCGGCAGGACCATCTGCCAAGGCTAAATACTCCCTGGCGACCGATAGTGAAGCAGTACCGTGAGGGAAAGGTGAAAAGCACCCCGGAAGGGGAGTGAAATAGATCCTGAAACCGTGTGCTTACAAGAAGTCAGAGCCCTATGATATTTTCCTTTGGAAAAATCACGGGTGATGGCGTGCCTTTTGTAGAATGAACCGGCGAGTTACGTTCCCGTGCAAGGTTAAGGTGAAGAGCTGAAGCCGCAGCGAAAGCGAGTCTGAATAGGGCGAATGAGTACGTGGACGTAGACCCGAAACCGGGTGATCTACCCCTGTCCAGGGTGAAGGTGCGGTAACACGCACTGGAGGCCCGAACCCACGCATGTTGAAAAATGCGGGGATGAGGTGGGGGTAGCGGAGAAATTCCAATCGAACCCGGAGATAGCTGGTTCTCCCCGAAATAGCTTTAGGGCTAGCCTCGGAAAGAAGAATCGTGGAGGTAGAGCACTGATTGGGTGCGGGGCCCGCAAGGGTTACCAAGCTCAGTCAAACTCCGAATGCCATAGATTTAGTTCCGGGAGTCAGACAGTGAGTGCTAAGATCCATTGTCGAAAGGGAAACAGCCCAGACCATCAGCTAAGGTCCCCAAGTGTGTGTTAAGTGGGAAAGGATGTGGAGTTGCACAGACAACCAGGATGTTGGCTTAGAAGCAGCCACCATTGAAAGAGTGCGTAATAGCTCACTGGTCGAGTGACTCTGCGCCGAAAATGTAACGGGGCTAAACACACCACCGAAGCTATGGCTTGATGCTTGCATCAGGGGTAGGGGAGCGTTGAATGCGGGTTGAAGGTGTACCGTAAGGAGCGCTGGACTGCATTCAAGTGAGAATGCCGGTATGAGTAACGAAAAGATCTGTGAGAATCAGATCCGCCGAAAGCCTAAGGGTTCCTGAGGAAGGTTCGTCCGCTCAGGGTAAGTCGGGACCTAAGGCGAGGCCGATAGGCGTAGTCGAAGGACAACAGGTCGAAATTCCTGTACCACCGTAATCCGTTATGAGCGATGGGGTGACGCAGTAGGGTAGTGACGCGGACGGATGGATGTCCGTCTAAGCAGTGAGGCTGGTGTGTAGGCAAATCCGCACATCGTAAGGCTGGGCTGTGATGGGGAGCGAAAATTATAGTAGCGAAGGTCATGATCTCAGACTGCCAAGAAAAGCCTCTAGCCAGGAGAAGGTGCCCGTACCGCAAACCGACACAGGTAGGCGAGAAGAGAATTCTAAGGCGCGCGGAAGAACTCTCGTTAAGGAACTCGGCAAAATGACCCCGTAACTTCGGGAGAAGGGGTGCCTCGGTAGGGTGAATAGCCCGAGGGGGCCGCAGTGAAAAGGCCCAAGCGACTGTTTAGCAAAAACACAGGTCTGTGCGAAGCCGCAAGGCGAAGTATACGGGCTGACGCCTGCCCGGTGCTGGAAGGTTAAGGGGAGTGGTAAGCTCGCAAGAGCGAAGCTATGAACCGAAGCCCCAGTAAACGGCGGCCGTAACTATAACGGTCCTAAGGTAGCGAAATTCCTTGTCAGGTAAATTCTGACCCGCACGAATGGCGTAACGACTTGGGCGCTGTCTCAACGAGAGATCCGGTGAAATTTTAATACCTGTGAAGATGCAGGTTACCCGCGACAAGACGGAAAGACCCCATGGAGCTTTACTGCAGCTTGATATTGAATTTGGGTACGATCTGTACAGGATAGGTGGGAGCCGTCGAACTTTGAGCGCCAGCTTGAAGGGAGGCATCCTTGGGATACCACCCTGATCGTATCTAGGTTCTAACTTGGTACCGTAATCCGGTGCGAGGACAGTGTCAGGTGGGCAGTTTGACTGGGGCGGTCGCCTCCTAAAGAGTAACGGAGGCGCCCCAAGGTTCCCTCAGAATGGTTGGAAATCATTCGAAGAGTGCAAAGGCAGAAGGGAGCTTGACTGCGAGACCTACAAGTCGAGCAGGGACGAAAGTCGGGCTTAGTGATCCGGTGGTACCGCATGGAAGGGCCATCGCTCAACGGATAAAAGCTACCCTGGGGATAACAGGCTTATCTCCCCCAAGAGTCCACATCGACGGGGAGGTTTGGCACCTCGATGTCGGCTCATCGCATCCTGGGGCTGAAGTAGGTCCCAAGGGTTGGGCTGTTCGCCCATTAAAGCGGTACGCGAGCTGGGTTCAGAACGTCGTGAGACAGTTCGGTCCCTATCTGTCGTGGGCGTAGGAAATTTGAGAGGAGCTGTCCTTAGTACGAGAGGACCGGGATGGACGTACCGCTGGTGTACCAGTTGTTCCGCCAGGAGCACCGCTGGGTAGCTATGTACGGAAGGGATAAGCGCTGAAAGCATCTAAGCGTGAAGCCCCCCTCAAGATGAGATTTCCCAGTATGTAAGACCCCTTGAAGACGACGAGGTAGATAGGTTGGGGGTGGAAGTGCAGTAATGCATGGAGCTGACCAATACTAATCGGTCGAGGGCTTATCCTAAGATAAGACGCAAATGAGTTTCGGATCCAGTTTTCAGGGTGTAACCTTGAAGGTATGTATAAGTGACATACGACAAGCGCATGGCTATTCATTCACACGATATGTGGTGAACCGAATAACCTTACGGAAGAATTTGCATAGCAAATTCATGTTTGGTGGCGATAGCGGAGGGGTTCCACACGTACCCATCCCGAACACGACCGTTAAGCCCTCCAGCGCCGATGGTACTTGGACCGCAGGGTCCTGGGAGAGTAGGACGTCGCCAAGCACGATAAAAGAGAGCACAGCCATAATGGGCTGTGCTCTCTTTTATCTTTTCGGAATTAGATATTTAAACAGTTTAATGAAAGGATATGGAAACTAAGAAGGAATAACATAGAAGTAACCTAGTCCTGACGAAGAGTAGGGTGACGTAGTTCTTACATTGAAATAACAAAAACGAAACATGTATTAAAAATGCTTCGGCCATACCCTGCTGGATTAATGAACTCGTATCCCGTTTCTAAAGCTGTAGGGAATGTTCACCATACAGACGCAAGTTTAATTGAAGAAATTCCTCTGAACTCAAAGTGAACTGTTAGCCTAAAGAGTGCTATTATATGTATGAGCATGGATATGTATTACGTCCATATGAAATAAAAGTAAGCATAACGGAATGCTGGATTATTATGCTTGTTCCTGAAGATATGTCTCTGAAAGGTTTTAAGACATTTATTTTATGGGTGCTAACAAGGACAAAGTGAGAAATCAGCTTGCTAAAGCGATGATAAGTGAAGTATCTTGGAGCTTCTTCCGTTCAATGTTTGAGTACAAGGCGAACTGGTAAGGACGTGATCTGATTATTGCACCCAAAGCTAGTAGCCAATTATGCTCATGTTGCGGTTACAAAAATGCAGACGTGAAGAATCTTGGCTTGCGTGAATGGACTTGTCCCATCTGTAATGTACATCATGATCGGGACGTGAACGCTGCCAATAATCTGCTGAAACTCGCATTGTAATTGCATCTATTGGGTTAGAGACTAGCCTGTAAACTTGGAGCAGTAGCTCTATTGACCAAGAAGCACCCATCTCTTAGGTGGCGTGTAGTTCACTAAGTCATTAGATGAACAAATATAATTTTAAAGATAAACTTGAACAAATGAAATGCCGCATATAGTGTAAAGTAACCCGCTGTATTAAGGATTCAGTTCGGTTTCTAAGGATAAAAATCACTTTGCATGTTGCTATTTATGAGCAAATTTATTTGCTCCGACTACGCGGATGAGGCACTCGCGCGTACCCGCTTGGGGGCACTTACGGGTGAAAAATAGTTCCATTCCTATCCCGCAGGGAGATGATCTCTGCCGTTGCCACTATTATGTTAATAACGTGAATCGGCCTTGATTATTCAAGGCCGATTCTTGAGCTTAGGGAAATGTTATGTACTTATCTGTTCATGAACTCATAGATTTAGAAGAGCTTCCTTCAGAAGAGCAATTGACGCTGCAGACCATTGCACAATTTTATGAGGAGCACCTTTGTAACTTAATTTTTCATTATAAAATTCGTCATAAAAAGCGTGGCATCAGGTTGCATTTTAGAACTTTTGATCTTCTTCATTTACTTTGCATACATAAAATGAAAACTGGGTCTTCATATCGTGGAAAAAAAGGGTTTCCAAAATTAAGACAAGGAACACTGACTTTAGAAATGCTGAAAAAAGCCAACTTAGGCGGATATGAGAGAACCATTTATCGTATATGACATTTCCCATTTCTTCATAAATTACTACATCAACCTAGCTTTATTATTTTTAATCCTCAGTTAGCCCAAAGCATGATTGATGCTGAGTTTATGTTGTATAACATTTTTAGTGGCAGATACATTCATTTGGGTATAAAGAAAGAAGATAATTCGGACTTTTACGTTCCTGTTACTTTTTTGGAGCGTAAACCCCCTTATCAAGGAATGACTGTTGTTAAAATTGATGACATAGATATTGATTTTACCTGAACATTCAGATAACTTAGTGCAGACGAACAGTATGTGACCTACGAAGCGTACGAAATGATCCGGCAGTTGGGACTCCAGTGGCCTGCCACTCAGGCAGACGTTGCTCTCATTCGGGAGAACATTAAACACAATGATTGCTATGTGCTGGAAATTAACGGGGTCATTCAGGCTACTGTTAGCCATTCGAAAAATAAGCCCTTGATTTTATAATCGACTTGCCGTTTGTGATGTGGTTCGCTGTAGACCCCGCTGCACAGGCCAAGGGTACGGGAGAAAACGAATTGAGTAGAACACACGATTATTCGTGATCAGTTGGGTGCCCCTGCGGTGACACTGGCGACAGCGGAGAAGCATCCATATCTGCTATCCATGTACGAGCGTTGGGAATTCATTAAAAATTACAAACAATGCCTGATTTTTAGACAAAAGAGGGCATTGTTTGTGTATATAATATACTTATACATTATATCGACATACTTTAATTTACTTTTATATTTATATTGAAACAAAATCATTCATATATCGCATTTTTTCCTTATTAAAGGAATTTAAAAAAGATATTGACATTTTTCGAGTCCATATCTATTATATAAATAAAATATTTCTCATTTAATACTTAACATCGAAAAACATCCTGTATGACCTCAACAATTTCTCATTACATTCATCTATGATACTGAATTTTAGGTTCCAAGCCTGGAATTCCAGTATACCTCAAGTTTTTTTACACTTCCAAGTCTACTCACACATCTGACTTTTGATCTCAATCACACCACGAATGGAAACTCCATAACCAACTCATTTTTACATGTCGATTACTGTTTTTTGACAATCGGTTTTGTTGCTTTTTGCTACATCTATCTCTACAGCTATTGTCTTCATACATATGTACATTAACACCTGAATCGTAAAAACATTTTTGCTTTGCCACATCTTTGTGGGGAGGAAAGGGGTTTGATATGAATCGCATTGCTTTGGTTTTTCCTGGGCAAGGCTCTCAGTATGTAGGAATGGGGGCTACGTGGCATAGCGGCTTTGCAGAAGCGGATCGCTTGTTCGAAGAGGCTGCTGATATTTTGGGATATGATCTGAAAGCTTTATGCATGGCAGGTCCGATGACCCAGCTATCCAGAACATTCTATACTCAGCCCGCACTTCTCACGATCAGTGTCATTGCATTCCGGCGTTATATGCATGAAATCGGAATTATCCCTGAATTTTCAGCAGGTCATAGCCTGGGTGAATATTCAGCTCTGGTAAGTAGCGGTGTTCTATCCTTTAGCGACGCTTTACGACTGGTTCAAAAGCGAGGACGCATCATGGAAGAAGCCGCAGAGGCCGGTCTGGGCAGCATGATTGCCATTCGCGGAGCTGAGTTGAACGCCGTGGAAGAATTCTGTCGTCTGCACTCCCCAATCGATCAGCCTGCTGTTATTGCTTGTTACAATTCGCCTAATCAGTATGTCATCTCTGGTCATCATACATCGATAGCTATGGTAGCTGACAAGTTAGAACAGCGGGGGGCCCAAATTACTCGCTTGCAGGTCAGCGGCCCTTTTCATAGTCCGCTTATGCAGCATGCTGCGGACAGGCTGACCATCGAGCTGCAAAAATACACTTTCCATGAAGCGCAGTGGCCCGTGATCTCCAATGTGACCGCTCTGCCATACCCCGATGTTGACAGCATCCGTCAAGGATTGATTTTGCAAATGACTCACCCGGTTCGCTGGATTCAAACCATGCAGTATATGGAGAATCATGGCGTGGAACAAGGCATCGAGTTAGGTCCACGAACGGTGCTGAAAAATTTGGCGAAGGAAATAAGCACTACCATTGAATTGCTGTCCGTGGATAGAGACTTGGATCGCGTTGAACTGGAACGCCGCTTCTCAATCCGTGATTGGGTTGCTCGTTCCCTTTCACTGGCGGTATCTACCCCCAATGCCAATTGGAATGAAGATGATTATCGAAAGGGTGTTATTTTACCTGTTCAAAGACTGGAAGAATTACTTCGAAGCTCTGAATCAGGGAGCGGTTCACCTCCTGCTTTTGAGCAAAGACAGGAGATTTTGGAGTGTATTCGCCTGGTGTTGCAAACCAAACAGGTCTCCGAAGGAGAGCAGAAAGTAATGCTAGAGCAATTGAGGAGGGATCAGGATGGAACAGTTTCAAACTTTAATTGAAATCATTCATGACCGTGCAAGCCGGGATGAGAACGGAATCACCTTTATTTCTGGTGATAAACAAGAGGAATACGTATCCTACTGTAAACTTCTGGAGCAAGCATCACAGGTACTTTATGAATTACAGGAAAAAGGGATACAACCTGGCGATGAGCTGATCATGCAGATCGACGACAATCATACCTTTGTGAATGTATTTTGGGGTTGCCTACTCGGTGGAATCGTTCCTGTTCCTGTAAGCATAGGGAATAATGATGAGCATAAAATGAAATTGTTTAAAATCTGGAATACACTTTCCCGCCCTTATATGATTGCAGATGACAAGGTATTGGAGCAGTTGGAAAAATACTCGCACCAGCACGAACTGCTGGATTCCTTTGAGCCCGTTAAAAAAGCGACTTTTTCAAGCCATATATTCGATTTTTCCAATCAGAGTAAAGGTGTTGCCCATATACCCAAACCGGAGGATTTAGCTTTTATCCAATTTTCCTCAGGTTCTACAGGTGATCCCAAAGGAGTCATGCTGACGCATGAAAATTTGGTTTACAATATTCGGGATGTCGCAAATCAAACGGGCATGAGCTCCAAGGATGCTTATTTGGGCTGGATGCCGCTTACGCATGACCTGGGATTGATCGCATTTCATTTAACCTGTGTGATCGCTAATGCCAAGCAGTTGATTATGCCAACGGCACTTTTTATCAGACGCCCGTCTTTATGGCTAAAAAAAGTATCGGAGCATAAGGTGACTCAAATATGCTCTCCCAATTTTGGATATAAATTTTTTCTCGATCAGTATAAACCCGAAACAGCAGCTAACTGGGATTTGTCAAATGTCCGTATGATCTTAAATGGAGCGGAGCCCGTATCTGTGGAGCTTTGTGATGTGTTTATGGATGCAATGAGTGTTCACGGTTTGAATAAAAATGCGATGTTTCCTGTCTACGGATTGGCAGAGGCGAGTGTGGGAGTTTCCTCTCCACCTCTGGACAAAAGCACCTTTATACCCATTCATTTGAACCGGCAGCAGTTACACGTGGGTGAACCCATAGAAGAAGTGGACAAGTCCGACAAGCGGTGTCTTACTTTTGTGGATTTGGGGTATCCGTTGGCCAGTACCTCTGTCCGCATTTGCGATGAAAAAAATCAGGTGCTTGAAGATGGGGTGATTGGACACACACAGATCCGCGGCAAAAATGTGACATCCGGATACTATAACAATCCAGAGGCTACCGCGAAGGTCAAAACAGAGGATGGCTGGCTTATCACCGGCGATTTAGGGTTTATGCGGAACGGTCGCCTGACTATTACTGGTAGAGCCAAGGATATCATTTTCGTGAACGGACAGAATGTCTACCCGCATGACATCGAGAGGATTGCCGAGGAACTGGATGGTGTGGATCTCGGAAAAGTAGCCGTGTGCGGTGTACATGATACGCAAACGAGGCAGGATCGTATTATTGCCTTTGTGATGCACACGAAAAAGATAGAGCATTTTGTACCGCTTGTCCAAAAGCTGAAAAGTCATCTAAATTACCGGGGAGGTTGGCATATTCAGGATGTGGTTCCGATCCGGCGTATTCCTAAAACAACCAGTGGAAAGGTTCAGCGCTTCAAATTAGCCCAGAGTTATGAGCAGGGCGAATTTGATGAAATATTGACAGCACTGGCCGAGGCTACTCGAGTCATGCAAGCAGCTGAGCGTGTAGTCTTACCTCAAGGAGAGATAGAACAGAAGCTGATTGGAATCTGCCAGGATATTTTAAATGTAAAGTCGATCGGGACGGACGACAGCTACTTTGATATCGGAGTGACTTCCTTGCAGCTCGTTCAAATTGTGGACCTGTTGGAGGATCAATTAGGGATTCATATTGAGGTGACGGACTTCTTTTCCTATCCGACCATCGCCAAGCTTGCTGCATATATCTCTAGTCAGGGCATGAGCAGCGACCCGGCTGCAACAGCACAGTCCGAGACCAAGGAGGAAGCAAATGTCCGGGATATCGCCATCATCGGCATGTCAGGCAAGTTTCCTCAAGCGGAAACATTAGAGCAGTTTTGGGCGAATGTGGCATCAGGGGCTGACAATATCGGCCCGTACAGCGATGAAAGAAGAAAAGATGCCGAAGATTTCATTTCCCGTTTGAATACGGAAGGACGGAATATGCAAATTGCAGAAGGCGGCTATCTGGATGAAGTAGACAAGTTCGATTACTCCTTCTTTAAGCTGACTCCACGGGAAGCCTCACTCATGGACCCGAATCAACGGTTATTTCTACAAACAGCCTGGAGCACGATTGAGGATGCGGGGTATGGGGGTAAGCAACTGGCAGGCCGAAAGGTCGGCGTGTATGTCGGCTTCTCCAAAACCAGCTTCGAATACGAGCGTTTGTTGTCTGAGGTGGAACCGGGAGCGCTGCCGAACTTTGCCATTGGTAATTTATCATCCATTATTTCCAGCAGGATTGCATATTTGCTCGATCTAAAAGGTCCGGCGCTAACCATTGATACAGCATGCTCTTCATCCCTCGTGGCAGTGCATTTGGCCTGCAAGTCCATCCTTAGCGGAGACTGCGACATGGCCTTGGCAGGAGGAGTGAAAACGATTTTACTGCCGCTGAAAGCGGGCATTGGCATGGAATCCTCCGATGATCGAGCACGCGCCTTCGACGACCAGTCGGACGGAACGGGCTGGGGTGAAGGAGTTGGAGCCGTTTTACTGAAGCCGCTGCGCAAAGCGGAACAAGACGGTGACAACATTTTAGCCGTGATCAAGGGAAGTGCCATCAATCAGGACGGCAGCACGATTGGTATTTCCGCGCCGAATGCCCTCGCTCAGGCAGAAGTGATTTCGCAGGCGTGGCGTGATGCACGGATTGATCCTGAAACGATAAGTTATATCGAAGCACATGGCACCGGCACCAAGCTGGGTGATCCGGTTGAGATTGACGGCATTACCAAGGCTTTCCGCAAGCATACACAGCGTAAGCAGTTTGTGGCGATCAGCACGGTCAAAACGAATATCGGTCATTTATACGAAGCCGCCGGGATTGCGGGCTTGATCAAATCCGTATTGTCCATGAAGCACCAACAGATTGCGCCGCTCGTTCATTTTCGCACACCAAACCAAAAGATCCATTTTGAGGAATCCCCGGTATATGCCAATACGAGGCTTAGGGAATGGAAGACGGACGGTTTCCCCAGAAGAAGCGGCCTGAGTTCCTTTGGATTCAGCGGGACAAACTGCCATGTGGTGCTGGAGGAATATATAGCGAGGGCAGAATCAGACCAAGCCTCAACGGACAGCAATAATAGATCATCACCACTGCTGCTGACCCTGTCAGCGCGGAGTGAATCCGCTTTGCACGAGCTGGTCGGGCGGTACGCAGAACGGTTCGGATGTGCGGAAGAACTCGTGATGCAGGAGGTATGCTATACGGCTAACACAGGCAGAAGTCACCTGAATCACCGGATTGCTGTTACTGCCGCAGGGGCGGATGCGTTGAAGGCGAAGGTGCTTCAGTTACACGAACAAGGTAGAGTCGTCGAAGGTGTATACACCGGGAAAGCGGATAGCACAGGTGGCGCAGAGATGGTCACTGGAAGCTTGGACACGTTGCAATCACTGGAGCAACTGGCTGCCAAGTATGTGCAAGGAGCGCAGATCGATTGGAATGCCCTCTATGCAGGTAAGCACTATAAAAAGGTTTCTCTGCCTACGTATCCATTCGAACGGAAAAGATGCTGGATTAACGTACCCGAACAGGTTCGAACGGAACAGAAGGTACCAGTTCATGAAAACTCAAAAGCAAAGGAGTCTGGAATTATGGGGAACGAGTATTCAGCGCCAGCATCTACTACCGATCAGCACAAATCATCTATTCTTCAAAAGTTAGCGAAAATGATCGGTAACGTGTCCCAACTCAGTCTGGAGGAACTGGAGCCACAAACACATTTTCTGGAGCTTGGGCTGGATTCCATTAATTTGTCCCAGGTTCGCCACAGTATCAAGGATACCTTCGGACTGGACATTCCAATGAACGAATTTTTCGAATCGTTGACCACGCTGGAGCTGTTGGCCAGCTACGTAGCCGAGCGGGTCAGCATTTTCACTTCTGCTGAAACCCCGGTTCAATCTGTGGAAAATCGTCCAGAAACAACTCTGAATCAGGTTGATCACGCAGCTTTCCCGCTAACCCAACCGTCTCATGAATCCGCTGTTCCGGCTGCGGCATCCGTTTATGCCATAGACACGGCTGGACAAACACGGGCTCAAAGCTTTCCAATCGCTACAGCTCCTGCGGCTGTAGAGCGAATTTTGGAGCAACAGCTACATCTGATGTCACAGCAGCTCGATGTTCTCCGGCATCAGCCATTTGCATCCGTAATAGCTTCCGAGGCATTTAACCCGGAAACGGGCGTTTTGCTACCGGCAAGTAGTGAAAGTGCGCAGATCATCCGTACCGAATCCAAGCAGAAAGTCGCGGCTGCATTAGCACCAGCACCATCCGTAAAGGCTGTTTTCAAGCAGACAGGCAATGAAGCCAAGCCGTATACGCCTTATAAAAAGCTGGATGTTAAAGCACGTGAATTGCTTTCGCTCCGTCAGGAACAACACCTACAAGAACTGATTGAACGCTACACGGCCCGTACGCGTAGCACCAAACAGTACACCCAGCAGTATCGCTCCGTATACGCCAATAACCGCAATGTGGCTGGTTTCCGGCCTGTTTTGAAGGAAATGGTGTATCAAATTGTATCCCAACGCGCCGATGGTTCAAAAATTTGGGATCTGGACGGCAATGAATATGTCGACTTGACGATGGGCTTTGGTGTGAATCTGTTCGGACACAATCCAGCCTTTATTCGTGAAGAAATTGAAGAAGAGCTGAAGAACGGCATGTGTGTCGGCCCCATGTCCAACATGGCCGGACAGGTCGCCGAGCGAATATGCAAGATGACCGGCGTGGAACGGATTGCCCTGTATAATTCCGGCACGGAAGCCGTCATGGTCGCGCTCCGTTTGGCACGTGCTGCCACTGGACGAGCTAAAGTCGTCATTTTTGCTGGCTCGTATCACGGTACATTCGACGGGGTGCTGGCACTGGGGAGCGCGGGTGATGACAAGGAGCATTCGACACCTCTAGCTCCAGGTATCTTGCAGCATATGGTGGACGATGTCGTCGTGCTTCATTATGGGGCGGACGATTCTCTGGATTATATCCGCACCCATGCGCATGAACTGGCCGCGGTTATCGTGGAGCCGGTACAAAGCCGCCGACCAGATTTTCAGCCTAAAGCCTTTTTGCAGGAAATTCGCCAGATAACGGAGCAGTCGGGTACTGCCTTCATTTTTGATGAAGTCATCACAGGCTTCCGGATTCAGCCCGGAGGAGCCCAAGCGTGGTTTGGGGTACAAGCCGACCTCGTAACCTACGGTAAAATCATTGGCGGCGGGCTGCCCATCGGCATCGTAGCCGGAAAAGCCGCCTTTATGAACGGGATCGACGGAGGCACGTGGAGCTTCGGGGATGATTCCTATCCGCAGCATGAGCAGCAGCGAACCTTTGTGGCAGGAACCTTCTGCCATCATCCGCTGGCAATGGCTGCATCCTTAGCGGTGCTGGATCATTTGGAGAAGCATGGCGAGCAACTGCAAAATCGCTTGAACAGCCGCACCTCGGCGTTAGCAGCGGAGCTGAACAGCTATTTCACTGACGAACGCGTACCTATGAAGGTCGTTCACTTTGGCTCCCTATTCCGCTTCGTGCTCAAAGGCGATCTGGAGCTGTTCTTCTATCACATGCTGGACAAAGGCATCTATATCTGGGAGGGACGAAACTGCTTCTTGTCTACGGCCCATACCGAGGAAGATATTGCGCGAATCGTACAAGCGGTCAAGGATAGCGTGAACGAGCTGCGTAAAGGGGGATTTTTATCGGACCCGCCCCCGAATGGAAACGGCCCGGGGCCGGGAAAGCAACCTGTACCTGTAACCGTACCTCCAGAGGCTGAAGCAGCAGAAACTGTTATTGCGTTAACTCCAGAGCAAAAGCAGCTTTGGTTCGCTTCTGTTTCAGATCGAAGTGACTCTCAATCTTTACACGAAACCGCCTTGTTGCGGTTTCGTGGTCCACTTCAGCAGCAGGCGTTCAACCAAGCTGTCCAGACCATTGTAAACCGTCATGAAGCCTTACATATCTTTATGAGCGGCGATGGGGAAACTCAGGTGTTCGCTCCTGTGGTGAAAGCGGAAATCCCACTTCATGATTTTACCAGTTATCGCCCAGATGAACAGGAACAACATATCTGGGCATGGATGATCAAGGACAGTGAAACCCCATTTGCCATGACGCCAGGCGAGCCATTATTCCGGATTCATCTGCTGAAAATATCGAATGAAGAGCATCTGGGTGTTTTTACGTTTCATCATTTTATCGCGGATGGCTGGTCAATCAGTGTATTCATTCAGGAACTGGAACACATCTATTCTGCGCTAGTTCGACATGCTGCCTACAACCTTCCCGATCCAGTACCTTTTCGGAATTACGTTGTTTGGCAGCAGGATCAATTGAAAGCCGGGAAAGATGAGGCCCTAGCTTTTTGGTCGGCAGTGCTAGAAAAGCAGCAGCCTGTTCTCCATTTGCCATCTCCGGTGAGGGGAATACAGATTCCGTCTTCCAGAGGAAGCAGACATACCGTAATGCTCGAAGCGCCGCTCGTTAAACAATTGAGATCCGCCAGCATAAAGCTAGGCAGCAGTCTTTTTATAACGCTGCTATCCGCCTTTCAGATTTTTCTACATCGGCTGACAGGGCAGCAGGAAGTAACGGTGGGGGTTCCCACCGCAGGACAATCCCATATGGACGCCTTCTCTCTGATCGGCAACTGTGTCAACTTGCTTCCGATGATCAGCGAAGTGCGTCCTGATGCTACTTTTACGGAGCATGTCCAAACAGTCAAAAAGCGCATGAATGAACTGGATAGCTTCCAAAAGTACAGCTTTGCGGGACTCGCTCAGCTGGGGCTGAGGCATTTGCCTGTCATTAACGCTGTATTCAATATGGATCGACCGATTCCGCGTTTTCAATTCCATGAACTGGAAGTGGAACTCATTGAGAATGAGGTATCATTCAGCAAATACGAGTTGTTTTTGAACGTGACAGAGGCGCAGCAACAATTACGTCTTGATTTCGACTACAATTCGGATCTTTTTCAGCCAAACATTATCGAAGCCTGGTCAGGATATTTCCTGAATCTGCTGTATTCCATTGTAGAGGAAGAAGGGGCCCGCGTTTCCGCGCTGACTTTACTCCGTGCGTCGGAGAACGAACAACTTCGAACTGCATGGGCAGCAAATACCGACGCCAACGGAAACTATCTTTGCGTCCTCGATGCCTACAAGCATTTGGCACCTGTTGGGACAGCAGGGGAGGTGTATCAAGCCTCAGGAGCAGGCCTGTTGGGAACGACCCGAGAATGGGCTTACGTAGAAAACGATGGCAAGCTGCGACATATTGGCAATTTGAATCGGACTATCCACATTCGCGGACATCGGGTTAATTTGGGGCAGTTGGAGAAACACCTGCTGCAAACTTTCCGATTGGAGTCCTGCGTCATTACACCGCAAACGGACGAAGCTGGAAAAGTCTCATATATAACCGCCTATGTGGTCGCAAACGCATCGAAGCCATGGGAAGAAGACGCACTGAAAAAGGCTGCAATCGAAATTCTTCCAGATTATACGCAGCCCCGTTTTTGGATTCCTATGGATCATATTCCTCTTCTGCCGGATGGTCAGCCTGATCTACAGGCTTTGCCAGAGCCGGGACAAGCAAGTGTATTGACTAAAACAGACACCGCTCCTGAGAACCACGGCGTAGAAGATCAACTCGTGAACATTTGGATGGACGTTCTGAATGTAACAGATATCAGCGATGACGATAATTTTTTTCAACTGGGTGGTGATTCACTAAAAGCGACGGTCATTCTGTCGAGAGTCAATAAGGAATTGGGTGTACACATTCCACTCAGCCACATTTTTGAGCTGCAAACGATTGCTGAGCTGGCTACATACATTGCGGGTGGAACAAAGAAGAACTATGAACCGATTGTATCTGTGAAATCGCAAGCCTTCTATCCGGTATCTTCTTCCCAAAAGAGAATGTACGTGCTGGATCAGCTGGGAGGTGGAAAGGCCTATCATGTACCAGGTCAGCTTTTCATAGAGGGAGATCTGGAGGTTCCCCGCTTCATTGAAGCCGTTAGGGAAGTTATTTTGCGTCATGAATCCTTTAGGACGTATTTCGATCTGGAAGACGGGGAAGTGGTACAAAAAGTTCGGGACACGATTCCATTCGACATTCCATATACCCGTATTTCCAAGGAAGAAGCAAAACAGGCTCGGACCTTGTTTGTTCAGCCTTTTCATCTGGGAACAGCTCCTTTATTCCGCGCCGAACTGTACGAATTTATCGAAGGTGGCTTCAATCTGCTAGTGGATATGCATCACATCGTGTCCGATGGTTTCTCCATGGCCGTGCTGCTAGATGAAATCATTCAACGGTATCAGGGCAGACAGCTTGCGAACATTCAGCTTCATTACAAAGACTTTGTTGCTTGGCAGAAGCAGCAGATCACTGACGACGCATTGCAAGCGCATGAATCATATTGGCTCCAGACCTTGAAGGGCGAGCTTCCTGTACTAAATATGCCTACGGACTTTTCGCGTCCACAAGCACAAAGCTTTGAAGGTGACAGCTTGACCGTCACCTTGGAATCCAAACTTACTAACACACTCTACAAATTGGCCCAAGATACCGAATCTACGATCTTTATGGTACTTTTGGCGGCTTATAATGTCCTGCTGGGCAAATATACTGGCCAAGAGGACATTATCGTGGGTACACCTGTTGCCGGAAGACGGCATGTGGATACGCAAGCGATGATTGGCATGTTCGTCAATACGCTGGTTCTTCGCAATCAGCCGCGATCTTCTTTAACGTTCCAATCCTTTTTGCAGGAGGTTAAGCAAAACTCGCTGCTGGCACTGGAGCATCAGGAATACCCGTTTGATGAGCTTGTAGACAAACTGGAACTGGTGCGCGACGTAAGTCGAAACCCGGTGTTCGATACGATGTTCAGTTTGCAAAATGTCGGCACAGATGTTTTGGAAACAGGAGGCATTCGTTTTAAACCGGAAGAATTCAACGCGGGTATATCCAAGGTGGATTTTTCATTGCATGTGACCGAGGAAAAAGAATGTTTGTCCTTCACTTTGGAGTATGGCACAAAGCTGTTTAAACCGGAGACCATCCGACGGATGGGAGAGCATTTTGTGCGAATTTTGGAAACGGTGACGCAGGATGTCGGGGTGCGGTTGGCCGATATTACGATCGTATCTGATGAAGAGAAGCAATTACTGCTAACCGAATTTAATCATACCGTCGTACCTTTCCCGCACCATGAGACAGTTCACAGGCAGTTTGAAAAGCAGGTCGTACAGACGCCGGGTCATATAGCATTGGCGTTCGGAAATCAGCGTCTGACCTACCGGGACTTGAACGAACGTGCTAACTCACTGGCACGGATACTTCAAGCGAATGGTGTAGGACCCGATAAGCTAGTCGGCCTGATGGTGCAGCGTTCGGCGGAAATGATTATCGGTCTGCTCGCCGTGCTAAAAGCGGGTGGCGCTTATGTGCCTATCGATCCTGAATATCCGTCAGCCCGTATTGAGTATATGCTGAGTGACAGTGAGGCTGCCGTGCTCCTGACCAGTCGCGATCTGGTAGGAGAACACCATTACAGCGCCAACACCCTGTTTATCGAAGATGAGGAAGTATATCAAGGAGAAAGGACCAATCTGGAAGCCACTGCTCAGCCGGAGCATCTGGCTTACGTCATCTATACTTCTGGCTCAACCGGAAATCCGAAAGGAGTTATGCTCCAGCATCGCTCGGTGCTGAATTTTATTACAGGAATGCGTGAAGTGATTGACTTTGCAGCGCACAAAACGATTTTATCGCTAACCACTATTTCGTTCGATATTTTCGTTTTGGAAGCGATTCTGCCGCTGCTAGGCGGAATGACCGTCGTGCTAGGCGACCGCCATCATCAGGTCGATCCTCAGGCACTTGGCGAACTGATTACTGCACATCATATTGACATGCTGCAAATGACGCCATCGCGGCTGCACATGCTGCTGAGTCATGAGGAAGGCTCCCGTGCGCTGCAAGGTCTACAGGAAATTATGGTTGGGGGAGAAGCGCTTCCACCCAGGCTGCTGGAGGCATTGCAGAAATTGAATGGCCCCCGTATTTATAACATGTACGGACCTACGGAAACGACGGTTTGGTCGGCAGTGCAGGAACTTACCCATGCCAATCAGATTGACATTGGACGCCCCATTGCGAATACGCAAATTTACGTCATGGATGCGCAGGACAGATTACAGCCAATCGGTATACCGGGTGAGCTATGCATTGCAGGAGAAGGGCTGGCGCGTGGCTATTGGAACCGCGAGGATTTGACGGCAGAAAAATTTGTGGATAATCCATTTTCAATAGGGACACGAATGTACAGAACGGGTGACCTCGTTCGCTGGAAAGCAGATGGAAATCTGGAGTTTATCGGCCGAATCGACCATCAGGTGAAAGTACGTGGATTCCGGATCGAACTGGGTGAGGTTGAAAATGCTTTGATGAGCCATTCTGCAATTCAAGAGGCTGTCGTCACTGTATATCAAAACAAAGAGCAAGAATCCGTCTTGTGTGCCTACATTGTATTGCATACAGAAGAAACACCAAGCTTAACGGTCATTCATGAACATGCCGCCAAGTTGCTCCCGTATTATTCGGTTCCGTCTTACTTCGTGTTTCTGGATCGGATACCGTTGACACCGAACGGAAAAACCGACCGAAAAGCATTGCCGGAGCCTGAAAAGCTATTCCGACCGGATGTGGCCTATGTAGCGCCGCGAAATGATGTGGAAGAAGCTTTGGCCGCCGTATGGCAAGATGTTTTGGGACGCGATCAGGTGGGCATTCAGGATAACTTTTTTCTGCTCGGAGGCGACTCGATTAAAGCAGTTCAAGTCATCGCACGCATGCGTCTCCACGGGTATTTGCTGGATATCCGACACGTACTGGAGCATCCGTCCATTGAAATCCTGAGCGGCTATGCAGAAACATTGTCCCGTCCGATAGAGCAAGGTCCGATAGATGGAGAAGTACCACTGACACCGATACAACGACATCTACTCGATGGGTTTGAACGGCATCCAGCATCCGAGGCACTTCCTGCCGCAATGTCGGTACTGCTGTTGGCAAAGTCGGGCTTTGACGAGCAGCCATTGCGAGCCGCATTGAAGAAAATCGTAGAGCACCACGATGCTCTGCGCCTTGGCTTATTACAACAGGCTGACGAGTCGGTTACGCAAGCTCACAAAGGACTGCATGAACAGCTAATCACGCTGGAGGTACTGTCGCTTACGGGAACGGAAAGCGAAGCACGCAGCCAGATGGAAGCTGAATGTCAACGGATTCAAAGCAGCCTGCGGCTGTTTGAAGGACCACGAGTTCGGGCAGGGCTTTTCCGTCTGGATAGCGGAGATCATCTTTTCCTTGCTGTAGACCCACTAGTGGCTGACGCCATTTCATGGAATATTTTGCTCGAAGATCTGGCAACAGGCTACGGACAAGCTCTGGATGGGGAAACGATTGTTTTACCGGACAAAACGAACGCTTACCAAACGTGGGCAGAGCATCTTGAACATTATGCGAATAGTAAAGAGCTGCTCAAGGAGCAGGACTATTGGAACAAGATAGAGTTGTCAGAGTGGAGAACGCTTCCCAAAGACCATGAAGTCATTACGGATTCTGGATCGGAGAGACAAACACATCAGCTCCACCTGCAATTATCAACTGACGAAACCCAGCATCTGATGACACAGGTCAATCATGCCTATAATACCGTGCCGGAGGAAGTACTGCTGTCCGTACTGGGGCAAACAGTGTCCGAATGGTCAGGACAAGAACGGATTGCACTATACGTGGAGAACCCTGGCCGAGAGCAGGCTGAAACAAATTCGCTGGATATCTCCAGAACGGTAGGGCAGTTTACGTCCGTGTATCCAGTTGTACTGGACATCAAATCTGCGGATGATATAGCGCTGTTGCTCAAGCGTGTGAAGGAAACGGTTCGGCAGGTTCCAAATCACGGATTGGGCTACGGTGCATTGAGATATCTGACCGAAGCCAGCAATCCAACGGATTCTAAACGTTTTCGTCATCCGGAAATTGGTTTCCGTTATATAGACTCCCCACACCCGGAATCGGTTTATTTTTCAATATCGCCGCTGCAAGCTGAAATTGGACCAGGTACCAAGGATGTGATTAATGGTTCATCTTATGCTCTTTATATGGATAGCCGGTTGGAGGACGGAAAATTAAGTATCCGTATATCCTATGACAGGAATGCATATGAAGAGCGCACGGTCAAACAACTTTTCTCCCGCTTCGAAACACACCTGTTGAATACCATTCGTCATTGCCTTAATCAGTCCGGTCAGGAACTGACACCAACAGACGTAGGGGCAGATGATCTGGATTTGGAAGAGTTCGAAGAGATGAAGCATTTTTATGAAAGCCTATAAATATTCGATTGAGGGGGAAATCCGATGAGTAAAAGGCTTGAAATCGAAAAAGTGGCCAATTTAACGCCTTTGCAGGAGGGGATGCTCTTTCATACAGTGATGGAGCCGGAATCACAGGCGTACTATGAGCAAGTACGAATGATCATCCGGGGTGAACTGAACCTGGAGGCTCTGCAAAAGAGCTTCGAGACTCTGGTGCAGCGTCACGAAACGCTTCGTTCGAATATTTATCATAAAAGTGCTTCCCGTTCGCGGCTCATCGTGTTTAAGGAACGAAATCCAACGCTTCGTTATGAGAATCTGACGAATATTCCCGAGGCAGAGCAAGCAGAGGCCATTCGCAGCTACGCAGACGCAGACCGAAACCATCGTTACGATCTGAGCAAGGATTTGCTCATTCGTCTGGCTGTGCTTCAAACCCAAACGAACGCATATACGCTGCTTTTAAGCTTTCATCATATTATTATGGACGGCTGGTGCCTCGGCATCGTTATGGACGAGCTGTTCGCGGCTTATGAAGCACTGAAAGCAGGGAAGCCCGTACAACTGCCGAACCCGCAGCCCTATACTGGCTATGCCCGCTGGCTGGATAAGCAGGATAAGGAGGCGGCGAAGGAATACTGGCGGTCCATCCTGAACGACTATGATCAGCCAGCTGTGCTGCCTACCCTACCTGTAGCCCATCCGCTCCAGCCAGATACCGGGTACTTGCTGCATGAGCATAAAATAACACTCACGGATGAAACAACCCGTCAATTACGGACGGTGGCTGAACGCAACGGAACAACCCTTAGCAGTCTGTTTCTGGCTGCATGGGGAGTGGTGCTTGGAGGATACAACCAAAGTGAAGACGTCGTCTTCGGCACCGTTGTTTCCGGTCGACCGCCGGAGCTTGAAGGTGTTGAACAGATGTTGGGACTTTTCATTAACACCATACCGGTACGAATCAAATTGGATGCAGATCTGCCATTCTCAGATCTGCTTCGCGAAGTGCAGCGCAGCGCGATTCAATCACGGGCATATGACTATTTCTCACTCGCTGAAATACAGTCCCAGTCAGCACTCAAGCAGCAACTCATGGACCATTTTGTTGTATTTGAAAACTACCCGCTGCAGGATATGGTTGGCCGGCCTGATCTGAAGGAACGACTTGGATTCGTCGTGGAGGACGCTCAGCTGTCCGAAGAAACACCTTACCACTTCAACATCGAAGTGGAGGACGGAAAAGCGCTGAGCTTTATGCTGTCCTACAACAACTATGTTTACAGCGATGAAGCGATGACACGGTTAGCTGGGCATTTGGAGCATGTTCTCCTCCAAATTGCACGTACACCAGAACTCCTGCTGGGGAACATTCGTCTGCTGACCGCTACAGAAGAGATGGAACTCACCAATGTATGGAGCGGGCCGATTACCGACTATCCTGCTGGAACGTTTCATGGAATATTTGAGGCGCAGGCAGAACGTATCCCGGAACAGACCGCCGTCATCTACGAAGACACCGCACTTACCTATCATGAGCTGAATGAGAAGGCTAATCTGCTTGCTCAAGCACTGCAAAACCGTGGGGGCAAGCGTGAGCATCTCGTCGCCGTGATGCTTGAGCGTTCAGCAGACATGATTATCGCTGTGTTAGGGATTATGAAGGCGGGAGCTGCCTACGTACCTGTCGATCCGACCTACCCGAAAGAAAGAATTGCTTACATGCTTCAGGACAGCGGAGCTACGATTATGCTCACGCAGTCTTCCTTGACTGAACTATTAGCCGATGTGGATTTTGCGGGGGAAGTGCTGGACTTGCCAGCGTTACTTCAACAGGCTTCACAAGCGGAGCATTCCCATCAACAAGCGCCTATCTACGCACCTATTCATGATCCCGAGGCTTTGGCCTACGTCATTTACACATCGGGAACGACGGGCAACGCCAAAGGCGTGATGATCGAGCATCGCCATTACGTAAATACGGCGTGGGGCTATAGAGAAGCTCACCAGTTAAAAGAGTTTCCCGTCAAGCTCCTTCAGATTGCCAGTATGTCGTTCGATGTCTTTGCCGGTGATCTGGCCAAGACATTCGTGAACGGAGGCACCATGGTCATTTGCCCACAGGATGTGCGCAACGATCCTCCAGCTTTGGCCCAGGTTCTCGAACAGCACGAAATTACGACGTTTGAAGTTCCACCAGCCTTGTTGACGCTGCTTATGGACTACGTATATGAACACGGTACAGATGTCAGCGCCATGAAGCTGCTTACTACAGGCGCGGACAGCTTTGGCGTTGAAAACTATCGGACGCTTTTGAATCGCTTCGGCGATACGATGCGCATCATGAATACCTACGGTGTAACCGAAGCGGCTATTGATTCCAGCTTTTATGAAGAAACAGCTGAACGTTTGCCTCCATCAGGTATCGTCCCGATTGGAAAGGCACTGCCGAATCATAAAGTATATATCGTGGATGAGGCTTTTCGTCCGCTCCCTGTCGGCGTAGCCGGGGAGTTGTGTTTGGGCGGCGCTTCTGTGGCCCGCGGTTATTTGAACCGTCCTGACCTGACGGCGGAGAAATTTGTACCGAATCCTTTTGTAAAGGGAGAGCGTCTGTACCGCACCGGGGATCTGGCACGCTGGCTGCCGGATGGCAACATTGATTTCATCGGTCGGATTGACTTTCAGGTGAAAATTCGTGGCTACCGGATCGAACCTGGTGAAATTGAGTCGGCCTTACTCCAATTGGATGAGGTACGCCAAGCGGTGGTCACGGATAGAACGGATAAAACCGGACAAAAGTATTTGTGCGCCTACGTAGCAGGTACAACCGACAAATCCCTTCTGCGGACAGAGCTTGCCAAGCAGTTGCCAAGCTATATGGTGCCCGCACATATTATCGTGCTGGATCAATTACCTTTGACCCATAACGGTAAAATTGATCGACGTGCGCTTCCAGAACCCGAAGATTTTGTGTTGACCGACGTCGAGTATGAAGCGCCGCAGAGCGAACTGGAGCAAACACTCGCTTCCATCTGGGAGGAAGTCATTGGCGTTAAGCCGATTGGTCTGCGCAACAACTTTTTCGAGCTTGGTGGCGATTCGATCAAAGCGTTGCAAATCGCAGCCCGATTAAACGCGAAGGGCCTCAAAATGGACATGAAGGATTTGTTCCGCCATCCGCAGATTGATTTGATTGCTCCTTATATAAAAAAAGTAATTCGGACCATCCCGCAGGGGGCGGTACAAGGTACAGTGGAGTTGACACCGATCCAATGGGAATTTTTTGAGCATCATCGTATAGAACGTCATCATTACAGTCAGGCTGTCATGCTCCAGAACCCCGAAAGATGGAACGAAACCTGGCTGCGAAGCGCCGTGGACAAGCTGACCATGCACCATGATGCCTTGCGCATTACCTTTGATGAACGTGAAAAAGAACCTGTCGCCTATAACAGAGGCACAGCCGAAGGTGAACACTTTACATTGGAAAGCTACGATTTTTCACATGCTGACCAGCCTGAGGAAGAAATCGCGCAGCTCACTGACGCGTTACAAAGCAGTTTTAATTTGCGTAACGGCCCGCTTGTACGTTTGGCTTTAATTCGGCTGCAGGAATCCGATCATTTGTTAATCGTCATTCATCATCTTGTCGTAGACAGTGTGTCGTGGAGAATCCTGCTGGAAGACTTGGAAACAACCTACCAACAGTTAGCTAACGGTGAAAAGCTACAGTTACCCGCCAAGACCGATTCCTACAAAGAATGGGCAGCACGTTTGTCCAAGTATGCACAAAGCGAGCTGGCGCGTCAGGAAATCAGCTATTGGAATACGGTAGAAGCTCGTGAAATACTTCCGCTGCCAAAAGATCATGAGGTTCCAGATAGCTTGATCCGTGACGTGCGCAAATCCGAAGTGACACTCAGCCGGGAAGAAAGCGAAAACCTGCTAAAACATGCGCACCATGCTTACAATACAGAAACAAATGATATTTTACTGACGGCGCTAGGACTGGCTTACCGGGAATGGAGCGGACATGCTGAAATTGCAGTCCAGGTGGAAAGTCATAGCAGGACGGAATTGATTAAAGACATTGACGTATCACGTACAGTTGGCAGGTTTACGTCCGTGTATCCGTTGGTGGTAAATGTGAGCAAACCCGAAGATTTGGCCCATCAAATCAAGCTGGTTAAGGACAATTTGCGACGCGTACCCAACAAGGGTTTCGGCTATGGCATTTTACGCTACTTGACCGACAGGGAGCAGCAGAATAGGGTAACCTTTTTTTCTGCCAAGCCACCTGAGATCAGCTTTAGCTTTGACGGAGAAGCCAGAGAAGGTACGACATGGCGTACCTCGCCACTATCCACGTTTGCCGGTACTGAAATCAACCCTCTGACTAAAAAAGCGCCCAGCTTTGATATTCATGGTGCGGTGGCTGACGAAAGACTCCGCATTGTATTCGAATACAACGCACGTGAATATGAAGCATCGACGGTGGAGCGACTTACAGCCAGCTTTAAGAATCATCTGATCGAACTTATTCGCCATTGCTGTGCCAAGGATACAGCAGAACAAAGCCCGACGGATTTTACATATGGGCAATTGTCTCTGGACCAGTTTGAAAATATTGCAAATCGCTTGTCAAATAAGCTGTTAAACCACCAAGTGAAAATTAAAGATCTCTATCCGCTATCCCCGATGCAGGAGGGAATGCTATTTCATTCCATACTTGATGAAGAGTCAGAGGCTTATTTCGAACAAACGATCATTACCATTCATGAAGCTATGGATACCAACCTAATCAGCCGAAGCTTACAAAAGCTGATTGACCGATATGATATTTTCCGTACGGTATTCATGTATAAGGAGGCGGATCGTCCGCTTCAGGTTGTACTGGGGGAACGATTAGCTGCTCCTGTCCATACCCAAGATGTGCGTAGTTTACCGGATGCGGAAAAGCACAGACGACTTCAAGCCATTTTACAGGAAGAGCGGCAGAGAGGTTTTGATCTGGAAAAGGAGGTTCTCATCCGGTTAGCGCTTGTACAGTGGGATGAGGACACCTCAAAGCTCATCTGGATCTCTCATCATATTATTATGGACGGCTGGTGTCTGAGGGTGGTAGCCAAAGATTTTTTTGATATTTACACATCGCTTCGGGACGATACTCCTTTAAAATTAGAGCCTGTCCAGCCATTTAGCAGCTTTATTCAGTGGTTGGAAAGACAAAATAAAGAGGAAGCAGCAGCATACTGGAAACAATATGTGGCTGATTTTGAAAATGAAACTGTCGTGCCCGGCTATACTCAATCCGTCGATCCTTCATTTCAGGTAGAGCAACTCATATGCACATGGGGAGAGCAGCTGACCCAAGGCATGGAACAAATCGCCAAGCAAAACCGTGTCACCGTCAGCACCTTATTTCAAACAGTTTGGGGCTTATTACTACAAACGTACAACAACAGTAAGGACGTCATTTTCGGGTCTGTTGTGTCGGGCAGACCTGATGAAATCCCCGGTATTGAAAATATGGTCGGATTATTCATTAATACCATACCCGTACGTATTAAAAGCTCCGCTGAACTGCGGTTTTCCGACTTGCTTACGTCTATACAGGATTCCTTAATGGAGTCCAATCGGTATTCCTATTTTTCCTTGGCTGATATTCAAGCCCATAGTGTACTAAAACAAAACCTGATCCAGCATATTGTCGCCTTTGAAAACTTTCCCGTTTCGGAAGAACTTACTGGATTAGAAAAAAAAACCAAAGCACTCCGTGTTGGTGAAGTAGAGGATATTGAACAGACGAATTATGATTTGAATGTAATCGTCATGCCTGGGCGCGAGCTGGAAATCAAATTTAGCTATAACGCGCTGACGTATAACAAAAATGCGATCAAACAATTGGCTGCTCACCTCATCCAAATGATGGAGCAAGTTATTCAAAACCCAAATATCCGGGTTTCGGAGATTGATCTATTGACAGCGGAGGAAAAACAGCAGCTCTTATTTGATTTTAACGATACACGGAGACCGTATCCATCGGACCACACCATACATCACGTATTTGAAGAACAGGCTGAGAAAACACCGGATGCAGTAGCTATTGTATTTGAAAATCGTGAGCTAACCTACCGCGAATTAAATAAAAAAGCTAATCAGCTGGCCTCGAAGCTGCAGAAACTGGGTGTTGCGCCGGATACCATCGTAGGCATTTTGACTAAACGTTCACCAGAAATGATTATCGGTATTCTTGGTATTTTGAAGGCGGGTGGAGCCTACTTGCCATTGGAGCCTTCTTATCCGCAGGAACGGATTATGTTTATGCTTCAGGATAGCGGTAGCGAAATTCTGCTAACCCTATCCGACAAGGGAAAACAGATGCACACTTTCGATTTTTCCGGTACAGTTCTGGATCTGGCCGACATCAGCTCCGACGACTCCGACGACTTCATTTTTTCCGAATCGACAACGGCAGACGATCTGGCCTATGTCATGTATACATCTGGCTCAACTGGACGTCCCAAAGGTGTCATGATTGAACATCGGAATGTCATACGGCTGGTGAAGAACACCAATTACGTACCATTTGCCGAGAACGAACGCATTTTGCTGACCGGGGCGCTCGTGTTCGATGCCTGTACCTTTGAAATTTGGGGAGCATTGCTGAACGGATTGCGTTTGTACATTGTACCGGAATCCATAATCTTGGATGCTGTTCAGCTTGGTGAAGCGCTGGATCGATATCATATTACAACGATGTGGCTGACATCGCCCTTGTTTAACCAACTCACACAGCATAAACCAGATCTCTTTGCTTCTCTAAAGCACTTGCTGGTGGGCGGGGATGTGCTTTTACCTGGGATCATTAATACGGTTAGAGCACATTCTCCGGGACTGAACGTTATCAACGTCTATGGCCCCACAGAAAACACAACATTCTCTACTTATTTCCCGATTGATAAGGAATATAACCGCATTCCTATTGGTCGCCCAATTGGCAATTCAACTGTTTATATTTTGGACTCTTCAAGCAGGCTGCTGCCTATTGGTGCTCAAGGGGAAATTTGTGTTGGTGGGGATGGTCTGGCGCGCGGCTATCTAAACAGGGATGATCTGACCCAGCTAAATTTTGTCCCTAATCCATTCATTCTGGGCGAAAAAATATATCGGACAGGTGATTTGGGCAGATGGCTACCGGACGGCAATCTGGAGTATCTCGGACGGATAGACCAGCAGGTTAAAATCCGCGGATATCGTATTGAACCCGGCGAAATTGAAACCCAGCTCATGAAACATGATGCAGTTCGGGAGGCGCACGTAGCGGTAAAAAGCACGAAGGATGGTCAAAAAACGCTCTGTGCTTATATCTCAACCGACGTACCGCTATCCAAGAGTGATATGAAGACCCATTTGATTGGCCAGTTGCCGGATTATATGATTCCTGCCCAGTATGTGTTCCTGCCGGCGTTTCCCCTGACAACGAACGGTAAAATCGACCGCCAAGCATTGCCTGAGCCAGAAATGACCAGCGGTTCCGATATGGAATACGTTGCTCCAAGAAATGAAGTGGAACAACAGTTGGCGAACCTGTGGCAAGCGGTGCTTGGCGTTGAAAAGGTCGGCATTGACGACGGCTTTTTCGAGCTTGGAGGTCATTCATTGAAGGCCATTCAACTGGTATCGAAAGTACATGAATCGAACATTCCGCTGGATATACATCAATTGCTTCAATATCAGACAATAAGAAGTTTGTCTGATCTTTTACAACGTGTTGAAGAGGGCGGAGTGAACGCGGATACGCTCATTGCGAAAGCTCAGGAGGTTGAGCGGGCTATTACAGAAGCGTTTGGTGTACAGGTCTTTCTTCAGACTGTTTCCACCGATAATCAAAACTATTTGTTCCTGCAAGTGGAGCCTTTTCACGTAGAACAAGTTCAGGCAATCTCAGAATTTATCCAATCTCATATCCATCCAGACCTGCACCCGCATTATATCGTCCGCTGGGGAACCGACGAACCAGATAGAATTCTCGGAGCTATACCGACAAACGAAGAACAAGAAACCTTACTTAAACAACAGGCCGATGTATGGCTTGCCAGCATTGCTGAGTTAAATACTGAGTGGAATACCAATATACTAAGTCTGAATGCTATTGGGCGCTATCCGCTTGCACCAGCTCAGCATTACCATTTGCAACATTTTACAGGCTCGGGTATGGCTGTGCAGTTAGATAGCTACTTGAACACCGAGCGTTTGACCGTAACGATTCAGCGGCTTATTGAACGCCATGAATTGCTAAGAAGCGTACTTGTTCAATCATCCGGAGCATGGGAATGGGAGTTGCGTCCAGTTCCAGAGCATTTTTCTTTACCGACTGTTGATCTCTCCGGTCAGCCGGTACAAGCACAACGCAGGCTTCTTTCTTCCATTGCTTCTAAGTTATTTTTAGAACCTTATAAACTTACACAGTCGCTGCAGTACCGGATCGTCCTGATTCGCTTAAATTTGCGGGAACATCTGCTATTGCTCCCTTGCTCGCACATCATTTTTGATGCTACGAGCAGCGACATCCTGCGCAGACAACTCCTTGATGAATATCATCGTCCGCAGCAGACGGCACATGCGACAGAAGAGGTGCAATACCGGGAATATGTAAACCATATCCGCCAAGGCCCTCAAGGAATCGGGGATCAGGAAATCAGCGAGCAATTCAAACTCCAAACGTTTGGTGAGAATAATGATCGTATCCATGTGCTGACCGAAGAACGCAACTATGCGGACACTACCAGATATCGTTGGGAGCTGAATTTAAGCGACATTTCAGAGCAGCACGGCGCTGCGAATATGTGGGATATTTCGCTTCAAATGGCTGTAAGTTTTTTCAGCAGCTATTTCCAACTCTCTGATGTTCCGCTTTGGATTACTAATTATGGAAGACAATATGGCGACCGAAACTATTTTGGAACCGTAGGCGAGTGTATTGATCATATACCCGCTGTGCTGCAGGAAGATGACTCTGAATCCTATGAAAAGAGTATCCATACCCACCTGGACTTTGCTTCACGCTATCATTTGAACTTTTTCAATCTGATCTTCAATGCTGAAATGGAGAAAGCTTACCCGATATCTAGCAGCATTTTGATAAAAGGACTTGAACAGCTGCCTATCGTATTCAACTATTTGGGTGAGGGACGAGAGGATGCAGAATTGCTCGACAATCTGCATACCGAAGGCACAAAGGCCAATGTCAACAAGGTTATTTTCTTTGAGTCAGAGCATGTGGGGGATATTCTGAAAATCTCACTTACCATTCCATATCATGAGAACGACCAGTATATCCATCAAATCTTCCAGACTGCTAGTGACAGGCTCTTGAATGCTTTGACCATTTTGCAGTAAGGAGATGAAGATGTGAATCCATTGTTTAAGGATAGCCGTTTTATCCGATTTTTTGCATCTCGTACTTCTGCCAATATCGCAGACAGCATTTATTCTATCGTCCTGCTGTATTTTGTTCAGCAATCGACACAGTCGGTGGCGATGACCAGCTTCACGTATACGGCCGTATCTGCGGCGTCGATTTTCAGCTTTCTCGTGGGTCCTGTGGTGGACCGTTATTCACCGCCTTTGTTAGCCAGTATCGCCTTGTTTACGCAGGCTGTGCTAATTTTGGTCGTCCCATTTCTCATTCAGGACGGGATGGTCAATCTGGTCGCTATCCTTGTTATTGTCTTCATTGCATCCTGCTTCTCCACACTGTTTTATCCGGCCAATAGTAAAATGCTGCCGCAATTGATAGGCTCGCCGGATTTGATTGTCCGGGCGAATTCCATGATTTTGTCGACGGATCAGGTTATTAATATTGTCGGATATCTGGCTGGAGCCTCGCTCATCATCGCAATGGGGATGAAAAACACGTTTTTTCTAGCCGGCGCGATGCTGTTTCTGGCAGGCTTTGTATATGTCAGGCTCAACAAGCAAATTGATGCTCCTCCGGTGGAAGACACGAACGGAAGGAGTTCGCTAAAGCTCGTGTACTATTTGAACGAATTGAAAGAAGGGTATCTTTTTGTAAAACGGCACACCTTCCTGAGAATTATGCTTCCGTTCTTTGCGCTGACAAACTTTTCGATGGCGATCTTGGTCATTGCCATGCCTTCTATCGCAGTATCCTATGGCTCGCCAATCTATTACAGCTTGCTGTATGTAGCCTACTTTATCGGTATTTTCATCGGTTCCTTTCTGGTCAGTGTATTGAAAAAGAACGGCATTACCATCGCGGTTTCCTGGGTAGCCATGGGACTGGCAATCTATGTTTTTTCCCTTGTACCCGAGATGTGGATGAAGCTGCTGGCAGCTCTGTTATTAGGCATTTTTACTGGCATCATCAATGTGCTGCAAACGTCTTTGATTCAAATTATTACACCGCTGCCGTTACTGGGACGTGTTACAGCCTTTTTAAACACCTTGTCGAATGCGGCTCTGCCATTAGGGGCCGTGATTGGAGGGGCGCTAGCTTTACGGTTTTCTCTGAGTGAGGTTCTTTTTTTCAGTGGACTGATTACTGTACTATGCGGATTGATTATGTTTCTGGTTAAGGATATTCGCCAGTATCAGATTCCTTCTGGAGAGATTGGAGGAGTTGCCCCTTCCCACAA
>NZ_CP151963.1:2645000-4312500 GCF_038593105.1 Paenibacillus sp. FSL H7-0442
TTAGAATATTCCTTTAGGCTGATCTTGTGTAAACAAGTGAAATAAAGGTAGCTGCCTTGAATTTCATTCACACGTAAGTGTTGAACCGAAATTCAAAGCAAATCGTATTTACGATGTAAATACTAGGTTAAGCTACAAAGAGCACACGGAGGATGCCTAGGCGCCAGGAGCCGACGAAGGACGTGGCGAACAACGATAAGGCCTCGGGGAGCTGTAAGCAAGCTTTGATCCGGGGATGTCCGAATGGGGAAACCCGGCTGTCTTCATCGACAGTCACTTTCTGCTGAATACATAGGCAGAATAGAGGCAGACCAGGGGAACTGAAACATCTAAGTACCCTGAGGAAGAGAAAACAATAGTGATTCCGTCAGTAGCGGCGAGCGAACGCGGATTAGCCCAAACCAAGGAGCTTGCTCCTTGGGGTTGTGGGACGTCTCACATGGAGTTACAAAGGAACCGGTTAGATGAAGAGGTCTGGAAAGGCCCGCCAGAGAAGGTAAAAGCCCTGTAGTTCAAAACTTGTTCTCTCCGAGACGGATCCCGAGTAGTGCGGGGCACGTGAAACCCCGTATGAATCCGGCAGGACCATCTGCCAAGGCTAAATACTCCCTGGCGACCGATAGTGAAGCAGTACCGTGAGGGAAAGGTGAAAAGCACCCCGGAAGGGGAGTGAAATAGATCCTGAAACCGTGTGCTTACAAGAAGTCAGAGCCCGATCTATGGGTGATGGCGTGCCTTTTGTAGAATGAACCGGCGAGTTACGTTCCCGTGCAAGGTTAAGGTGAAGAGCTGAAGCCGCAGCGAAAGCGAGTCTGAATAGGGCGAATGAGTACGTGGACGTAGACCCGAAACCGGGTGATCTACCCCTGTCCAGGGTGAAGGTGCGGTAACACGCACTGGAGGCCCGAACCCACGCATGTTGAAAAATGCGGGGATGAGGTGGGGGTAGCGGAGAAATTCCAATCGAACCCGGAGATAGCTGGTTCTCCCCGAAATAGCTTTAGGGCTAGCCTCGGAAAGAAGAATCGTGGAGGTAGAGCACTGATTGGGTGCGGGGCCCGCAAGGGTTACCAAGCTCAGTCAAACTCCGAATGCCATAGATTTAGTTCCGGGAGTCAGACAGTGAGTGCTAAGATCCATTGTCGAAAGGGAAACAGCCCAGACCATCAGCTAAGGTCCCCAAGTGTGTGTTAAGTGGGAAAGGATGTGGAGTTGCACAGACAACCAGGATGTTGGCTTAGAAGCAGCCACCATTGAAAGAGTGCGTAATAGCTCACTGGTCGAGTGACTCTGCGCCGAAAATGTAACGGGGCTAAACACACCACCGAAGCTATGGCTTGATGCTTGCATCAGGGGTAGGGGAGCGTTGAATGCGGGTTGAAGGTGTACCGTAAGGAGCGCTGGACTGCATTCAAGTGAGAATGCCGGTATGAGTAACGAAAAGATCTGTGAGAATCAGATCCGCCGAAAGCCTAAGGGTTCCTGAGGAAGGTTCGTCCGCTCAGGGTAAGTCGGGACCTAAGGCGAGGCCGATAGGCGTAGTCGAAGGACAACAGGTCGAAATTCCTGTACCACCGTAATCCGTTATGAGCGATGGGGTGACGCAGTAGGGTAGTGACGCGGACGGATGGATGTCCGTCTAAGCAGTGAGGCTGGTGTGTAGGCAAATCCGCACATCGTAAGGCTGGGCTGTGATGGGGAGCGAAAATTATAGTAGCGAAGGTCATGATCTCAGACTGCCAAGAAAAGCCTCTAGCCAGGAGAAGGTGCCCGTACCGCAAACCGACACAGGTAGGCGAGAAGAGAATTCTAAGGCGCGCGGAAGAACTCTCGTTAAGGAACTCGGCAAAATGACCCCGTAACTTCGGGAGAAGGGGTGCCTCGGTAGGGTGAATAGCCCGAGGGGGCCGCAGTGAAAAGGCCCAAGCGACTGTTTAGCAAAAACACAGGTCTGTGCGAAGCCGCAAGGCGAAGTATACGGGCTGACGCCTGCCCGGTGCTGGAAGGTTAAGGGGAGTGGTAAGCTCGCAAGAGCGAAGCTATGAACCGAAGCCCCAGTAAACGGCGGCCGTAACTATAACGGTCCTAAGGTAGCGAAATTCCTTGTCAGGTAAATTCTGACCCGCACGAATGGCGTAACGACTTGGGCGCTGTCTCAACGAGAGATCCGGTGAAATTTTAATACCTGTGAAGATGCAGGTTACCCGCGACAAGACGGAAAGACCCCATGGAGCTTTACTGCAGCTTGATATTGAATTTGGGTACGATCTGTACAGGATAGGTGGGAGCCGTCGAACTTTGAGCGCCAGCTTGAAGGGAGGCATCCTTGGGATACCACCCTGATCGTATCTAGGTTCTAACTTGGTACCGTAATCCGGTGCGAGGACAGTGTCAGGTGGGCAGTTTGACTGGGGCGGTCGCCTCCTAAAGAGTAACGGAGGCGCCCCAAGGTTCCCTCAGAATGGTTGGAAATCATTCGAAGAGTGCAAAGGCAGAAGGGAGCTTGACTGCGAGACCTACAAGTCGAGCAGGGACGAAAGTCGGGCTTAGTGATCCGGTGGTACCGCATGGAAGGGCCATCGCTCAACGGATAAAAGCTACCCTGGGGATAACAGGCTTATCTCCCCCAAGAGTCCACATCGACGGGGAGGTTTGGCACCTCGATGTCGGCTCATCGCATCCTGGGGCTGAAGTAGGTCCCAAGGGTTGGGCTGTTCGCCCATTAAAGCGGTACGCGAGCTGGGTTCAGAACGTCGTGAGACAGTTCGGTCCCTATCTGTCGTGGGCGTAGGAAATTTGAGAGGAGCTGTCCTTAGTACGAGAGGACCGGGATGGACGTACCGCTGGTGTACCAGTTGTTCCGCCAGGAGCACCGCTGGGTAGCTATGTACGGAAGGGATAAGCGCTGAAAGCATCTAAGCGTGAAGCCCCCCTCAAGATGAGATTTCCCAGTATGTAAGACCCCTTGAAGACGACGAGGTAGATAGGTTGGGGGTGGAAGTGCAGTAATGCATGGAGCTGACCAATACTAATCGGTCGAGGGCTTATCCTAAAGATAAAGCGCAATGAGTTTCGGATCCAGTTTTCAGGGTGTAACCTTGAACGTATGTACAAGAGACATACGACAAGCGCATGGCTATTCATGCACACGATAAGTGATGAAGCGAATAGCCGTACGATAGAATTTGCACAGCAAATTCATGTTTGGTGGCGATAGCGGAGGGGTTCCACACGTACCCATCCCGAACACGACCGTTAAGCCCTCCAGCGCCGATGGTACTTGGACCGCAGGGTCCTGGGAGAGTAGGACGTCGCCAAGCACGATAAAAGTATGACCTCTATATAAAAAACCGCGATAATCGCGGTTTTTTTGTTTCCAAAAAGATGTGTTTGTCAAAAATCCTGTATGAATGCCATAAGTCAAGACAAGTAAGACAAAAGTAAACCCGTTTTGTTTTTGAAAAAAACATGTTAAACTTTTCTCATAAAAATAAATGTACTTTCTGAGGTGAGTTGAAGTGTTGGAACGTTCTATGGAGAATACAAGGGAATTACACAAAGGAAAGGGAGTGATTTGAAAAAGAGAAGGTGATTATAAATGAGCACTTATCAAACAGTTTTTAGTGATGGATTTGAGCTGAAATATGCTATAAGAGGTAACGGAAGGCCGATATTGGTGATCGGCAGTAGTGTATATTATCCTCGTTTATTTTCAGACCATTTATATAAAAAGTTTCAGTTTATTTTTCTGGATCATCGAGGGTTTGCAAAACCGACTCGAGCTTTAAAACCAGAAGACTATACTTTGGATAAAGTTATTAATGATATAGAAACAGCAAGACAATGCCTTCATCTAAATGAATTTATCATATTAGGACATTCCGGGCATGCCTTTATGGCTTTGGAATATGCTAAACAATACCCGGATTATGTTCAAAAAGTGGTGCTATTAAATTCAGCACCTACGAACAGCCAAGAAAGACAGCGGCAAAGCTCTTCATTCTTTTATGAAACGGCCAGCCCAGAAAGAAAGGAACGTTTTGAAAAGGACATTGTTTTATTAGAGGAAGATATCAAAAGAGACCCAGATAGAAGATTTGTTCACATGTGTATACGAATGGGAGCCCAAACCTTTTATGATTATGCTTACGATGCGGCTTATATGTGGAAGGATGTATACACGAATATGCCTATCATTGATTATTTATGGGGAGAAGCTTTCGGTAACATGAATTTAATACAATCCTTGGCGGATATCCACAAACCTGTATATATTGGTTTGGGAAGGTATGATTTTTTGGTTGCGCCAGTTTCTTTATGGGATAGGGTCGATGACACCTACGAGAACGTGAAAAAAGTGATTTTTGAATATAGTGGGCATAACCCAATGTTTGAAGAACCTCATTGTTTTGATCAAACATTAGCTAAATGGATTAATGAAGATCACTAGGATTTTTGCTAAATCATCTCTTAGATGCTCAGAAGCCCGTAAAATGAGAATCACCTTCATTTTACGGGCATTCTTATTGAGCGTTATTTACCTTTTGCACCGGTGACAAAATACTATGACTTTGTTATTAGTGACTTGACGGTTTAACTAGGTTCTGTATAATAACCGAAAGGTAATAATGTATTGTTAGTTTTTCGTTGTGCTACTATCAGAAACAATCTAAGACTCATGGAACTGAACAATAGTCGTAAAGCAATGATATGGAGGTCGTTATGAAATACGAAATTATTATATTTGATGTCGATGACACGCTGTTTGATTTTAAAAAGGCAGAGAGTTATGCGCTACATAATACGTTTACCCAATTTGGCTTGCCACAAGGGGCCACGGAGTATAAAGCTAGTTATGATGAAATCAACAGCGTATTGTGGCGAGAGGCAGAGGAAGGACTTATTACCTCAGCGCAACTGCGTGTGGAGCGGTTTAAGCGATTATTTACTTTTCATGATCTAGATTTTAATCCAGATGCTTTTAGTGCTGCATATTTACGTTATTTGGGTGAAGGTGCTTTTTTAATGGACGGAGCGGTTGAATTATGTGATATGCTGTCTGATTGTCGCTTGGCGATCATTACGAATGGAATCAAAGAGGTGCAAACCTCCAGAATTCAGCTTTCACCGCTGCGTGATGTATTTGAACAGATAATTATTTCAGAGGAAGTGGGTTGCCAAAAGCCACAAGCTGGTATTTTCGATTACGCATTTACTAAGCTAGACATTTCAGATAAGAGTAAGGTTCTCATGGTTGGTGATTCTTTGACCTCCGATATTCAAGGAGGCAACAAATACGGAATGGATACCTGTTGGTTCAACCCTGCTGGGAAAACAAACGCGTCTGGCATTCAACCTACTTATGAAATAAAAAGCCTGATGGAGTTATCGAATCGTGTGCTTTCAAAGCGTCCCATCCTGAATCGTACATCGGCGGAAATCTAGATGAATGAGAAATTGGAAATCAGGATGAATAATGTCGAAATCAGAAGACGGAAGTTAAAGACACCGAAAAGTTGAATGAATTGTTTAGAGTTGTGATTACAGACACGTTCACTTAAGAAGGCATTGGTCATATGCTGGAAGATATAGAGGACGAAATTGAGACTAAGCGAGCGTATTTGGTAAGTGACATGGAGAGTCACGGTTAGCAACACGGGCACCAAAGTGATTAAACAAGGCAGGCCGGAAAATCGGTCTGCCTTGTTTTGATTTTTTTATCGTCACTGGCCAGATTCACAATTAGCAGGAAATAGCTTTAAGGCGGAAAGTAGAGCTGGTGAAGTCTCCAGAGAGATCCGAGACAACAAGCCCAATTTTCATTAGGCGGTCGCCTCCAAAAATTTCGCCATCAAATGCTACGCGGAAGGGGGAACCGCCATCTTCCACTAAGGTATTACCCGTATGGACTGCAGTGCTGCCTGTCGCCCCGTGTTCGATTATATACTTTTTATCTGGGTCAAGTCCTTTTAGAGTTAGTCGCCGGATGGGCCCATTTGGTTCAGCAAGTACGCGGAAGTAAGCGACAAACGCTTCGGATTGGTCCTCGCTAACAAACATCCAGGCCGTGTCGCCTCGGCCTTCAAACGGACTAAGCAGTCGATACATATCTCCCTGCTGTACAAGGGAACGGATTTCTTTATACTGGGCAATTTGTTTGGCAGCGAGTTCTTTTTCTTCATTCGTAAATGCAGTAAGGTCGAGTTCGTAGCCAAAATTCCCGCTCATTGCCACGTCGCCGCGTATGGCGAGGGAGGTGTTTCGTCCCACCTGGTGGTTCGGCACGTTCGATACATGTGCGCCCATGGTACTGGCCGGGTACACGATGCTTGTTCCATACTGGATAGCCAATCTTTCAATGGCATCGGTATCATCACTGGTCCATGTCTGCGGCATATAGTAGAGCATTCCGGGATCAAATCGCCCACCGCCTCCAGAACAGCTTTCGAACAAGATGTCCGGGAACTGGGAGGTCAGACGTTCCAACAGATCGTAAAGTCCGAGCATATAACGGTGCGCAGTTTCCTTTTGTCGTTCGCTAGGGGCTGTAGCCGAAGCAATCTCCGTCATGTTACGGTTCATGTCCCACTTGACATAAGTGATTGGAGCGATCGAAAATACGGAGCTAAGCGTCTCGTACAAGTAGTCGCATACTTCCTTGCGGGAGAGATCGAGCACCAGTTGGGATCGGCCTTCCGTCCGCCGCCGACCTTCCGCATGCAGGCACCAGTCGGGATGGTTGCGGTACAGTTCACTATCAGGTGATACCATTTCCGGCTCAACCCACAAACCAAACTGTAATCCTTGTTCATTAACCCGTTTGGCCAGGTCAGTAAGACCGCCGGGCAACTTGTGGCGGTCTTCGAACCAGTCCCCAAGCGAACTGTTGTCGTTGTCTCGCTTACCAAACCAACCGTCATCAAGAACAAACAGCTCAATTCCAAGAGGCCCCGCTTCTTTGGCAATCGCCTCGATTTTATCGGCGTCGAAGTCGAAATATGTGGCTTCCCAATTGTTCACGAGAATCGGACGTTCTTTGTCACGGTAAGCCCCTCGGCACAGACGTGTGCGATAGAGTCGGTGATAGGTGCGCGACATGCCCCCAAGACCTTCTTCGGAAAAGACCAATACGGCTTCAGGAGTCTGGAATGACTGACCCGGCTCAAGCCGCCAGGAGAAGTCAAAGGGATTGATTCCGATACTTACACGAGTCTGATTGAACTGCTCTACTTCTGCCTGTGCGACGAAGTTGCTGCTGTAGATTAGACTGAAACCGTACACATCCCCACGATCTTCAGTCACATCAGGCCGAAGCAGTGCCAGAAAGGGATTCATTTGGTGACTGCTGGAGCCCCGTCTACTCTCGAGCCGAATGGAGCCAGGTCCGAGGTCGCGGCGTTGGATATGTCTTTCCCGAACCCAGGCTCCAGGTAAGTAGAGGGCTTGGTAGTTGGAATCGGCGAAGTCGACAGAGGCGCTCATGGCGTGTTCAATATTCATGGTAGCGCTTCCCTTTTGTTCAAAAAGAGTAGATCTAGCAATGGCACTGTGGTCCGCAAATACAGTATAGAGCAGTGTAGTCTTAAGCCCCGAGTATTGATCCTCAAGGATCAGATAGAGGGTTGTGGCTTCATCATCCGATTCGGCATAGACGGAAGGAAGTCCCTCGAGCTTGGGTTTACCTGGTTCAATACGGTAACCACTATATTTTAGCTCAGTAGTTCGAGTACCGTCCGCAAGTGCAACCTGGTAAGCCGGTTGACGAAAGTCGCTTGTTCCATACTGGGGGTATTCCTGAGGAAGCGTGTCCAAAGAAATTATACGACTGGAAGAAACGGGAGTGGGAGAGAAGGAGCAACGCTCCCTAAGTTCCAATATACTTGCGAGACTTTGGTCATGATGAAGTTGGGCTCCCCAATAGACATGTGCGGGATATCCTTCTACAAGCTGGATAATATAGCTGCAATCCTTGGACTGCAAATGAAACAAACCAAGTGCTTCGTTAACATGAATGTTCATGATATTCACTCCTCAGGGGTTATCATATTGATTGTTTTACGAAAGGATATTAATCAATGACAATAAGACTCTCAAGTACTAATGTTAGCCTTTTTTGCATGAGCTTTCCCGAATGACAAGCTTAGTCCCGATCACGCTATACGCAGGCGGTTCACGCCCCTCAAACCGTTCAGAGAGCAGTTGCACGGCAGCCTTTCCCATCTGTTCGGGATATGCACGGATAGTGGTTAGCGGAGGCTGCACGAAGGCTGCCATCTCAATGTCGTCGAAGCCAACAACAGCCATATCCTCTGGTACTTTGACTCCAAGTCCATGAAGGGCGCGGAGGGCACCAATAGCGAGCGGATCGCTTGCGACGAAGCAGGCTGTCGGTCGTTCCTGTTGGGCTAGGAGTTCGTTCATCATGAGATAACCATCCGCGGTACTCCAGGAACCTATACGGACGAATTGAGGATTGTACAACCCTTGTTCCCGCATGAATCGTTCAAAATAATGCGTCCTTCGCTCACCGTCGCTCTTACCGCCGATAAATCCGATTTGTCGGTGGCCAAGCTCAAGTAGATGTCCGAGTGCCTGATCAACAGCTTGCCTGAAATGAAGTCGTACAGAATCATACTCTAGCTGTTCATGGTACTGGTCGACAAGGACAATGGTGTTCTTGTCAGGATGAAGCTTGAATACCTCTTCAGGATCAACGCCGCCCACAACAATCAGACCGTCCGCCTTCTGCAGGGTGCCGATGGATGAGCGGCCTCGCAAGGTCTGGCCCAACGTCAGGCCAAGCTCTTCACAGCGCAGTTCGATTCCACGGCGGATCGAAGCGTAATACGGATCGTCTCTTTCCTCCTCAATAGAACACCACAGCAGGAGGGAGACCGTTTTCCCGGCCCGTTCCGTATTCTGCTTTAATTGCCTCAGCCGGCTAGGCTTATACCCGAGTTGCTCGGCAACCCCAAAAATTCTGTTTTTGGTGTCTGAGCTTACGGACAGTGACAGATCGTTATTTAAAACCCTTGAAACGGTTGCGGCAGACACACCCGCTTCGCGGGCGATGTCTTTAATAGTTGCCAAAAGAGCTCACACCTTTTTAGTTAATAATTTTACTAAAAATCGACTTTATCCTAACACATCTCTAAAGTACTTTCAAGATGGACGGTTGAATTTTTTAAACTTTATTTTTGATCTACTACTGTAGAGATTGTTTGTGTTAACATGATGAATATTCTCTTGATGACGGAGGGGTTCTAGTTGAATATTCTGTCACTAGCTCGTAAGTGGTTTGGTCGACTTCGCTTTAAGAGCAAGGTTATAACGGTATTTCTTCCGCTAATTATTATTTCTCTGCTTATTCTTGGACTGTTGTCCAACCAACTTTTCAGCCGTTCTTTGATAGATCAAACCACCAGCAATGTGGTCGATGAGTCTCAGCTTATCTTGTCTAGGACCGATTACATTTTCAGGAGTGTGGAAACGGCGGCCAATATTATGGTCACAAATATTAACCGGATGTACGATTCAAACGGCGCCAAACCTGATACTGCCATGGAGCCTATCCAATTTGGAAACTTGATGCAGAGCCGACTATCCATTGATTTGTCAATCTTTCGTGAGGTGGATGCCGCTGTCTTCATTGATAACGAAGGGAAGATTTTCGCCTCTTATACCGAAAGCGGGGATGATCGCAAGATCTATAGCATGCTTAAGCGGGTAAGGGAATCTGAAAGTTATGGACAGGCCCTCTGGTTTGATATGGAGAAGAGGGATTTCCTAACTCCAGATCCGAGCTCTCCCGTTTTGACACTGGGGAAGACGGTCATTAATATAGACACCGGCGAACCCTATGGAACGCTTTTTCTGTTAGTGAAGGAAGAAGGTTTGTCCGATTACTTTCGTTCCAGCGATCCAGATGCACCCAAATCTTATTATTTTTTAGATAACGAAATGCGCGTGGCTGTGGCAGAAGACAATGAGATGCTGATGAATCCGGTGAATCCACAGCTGGGTGAGGCCATCCAACGTTGTGCCCCTAATGCATCCCATGGAACGTGCTCATTCGAGTATGAGGGCAACCTGATAACGGTCACTGATTATAACCGAATGGAATGGAAGTTGGTCAATATTGTTTCTCTTAGCCTGCTTACAGCTGATGTCCGGCAAAATGTTAGATTGTCGCTATTAATCGGTGTGTTATGCCTTGTTTTTTCCTGGCTGGGTGCTAGCTTTCTGTCCAGAATGGTCGTTAGTCCTCTCGAACAATTGACTAAGGCCATGCGAAAAGTAGTAACTGGTGATTTGCAACCTGTTGCAACAGTCCGTACTGAAGATGAAATCGGTACCATTGCAGAGGCGTTTAACTTTATGGTAAGACGGGTTCGGGAGCTGCTGGATGAGGTAAGGCAGGAACAGAACCGTAAGCGTGAATATGAGCTTGCACTGATAAGCGCCCAAATTAAACCGCATTTTCTGTACAACACTTTAGATACCATTTATGCACTCAATGAGTTAGATCGTAATGAGGAGGCTAGAGATACTACAAAAGCGCTGGCAGATTTTTATCGAATGGTGCTGAACAAGGGACGGGAACTAATCACTTTAGAAAAGGAAGCTCAGATTACTGATGATTACCTGACGATTCTGCAAATCCGTTATCCCGATGTGTTTCGCTATGAAGTGGATATTCCTCCCGAGTTTGAAGGTACACCGATCCCGAAGCTCTCGCTTCAGCCGCTTGTCGAGAATTCGATTTACCATGGCCTTAAGAAGAAAGGAACAAAAGGTTTTATCCGCATTTTTGCCTTTAGACAGGGCGATAAGGTGGTCGTTAGAGTGGAGGACAACGGCGTGGGGATGAACGAAATACAGGTTCAGACCATTATGTCCAGACATTTGCCGGAAGAAGGAATACGATCAATCGGCACCTACAGCGTTCAGCAGCGGCTGAGCCTGTATTTTGGCGAGGAGTATGGGATATCCGTGCAAAGTGTGCTCACGAAGGGAACAACTGTTGACCTGTCGCTGCCGATGCTGCCAAAGGGGAGTGAACACCAAAATGTATAAAGTGATGATTGTCGATGATGAACCGCTGTTCCGAGACTTTCTGCGTATGAAGATAGATTGGGAAATTCATGGTTTTCGGGTTTGCTGCGAAGCAAGGAACGGACAGGAAGCACTTCAGGAAGCCGAGCGGCATCAGCCACATCTCGCCCTCGTAGATATCAATATGCCCTTCATTGACGGAATTGAATTAGCCAAGAGATTGAAAGTCAAGTTCGAACGCATCGTTATTGTATTCATATCTGGACATAACGAATTTGAATACCTACAGAAGGCGGTTCGAACCGGAGTACAGGATTATTTGTTGAAGCCGTTCAATGCAGAAGAAATGCTCTCGATGTTGGAACGCATTAAGCCGAAGCTACCGGTGCTTCCACAGGAGAGCGAAAGTGCAGAGTTAAGGGGACAGGGCGGCGAAGTGTTGCATAGCAGAGCAGGTATGCCTGATTTGGGCCATCTACGCGATGCGGTTGTGCTTGACCTCCGAATGAAAGACAGTGAAACGCTAGAGGAGGTCCGTAAGGCAATCCGTCAGCTTAGTAAATATAAATGGGGAGACGAATACGCAGATGCGATGCTTATGGGAATCGTATCTTTAGCCCTTTCCTTTGCCAGTGAACGAGGCATTCCTTATGACCGGCTATGGGAAAATGGAGGAGACAATTCTCCTTACGAACGGCTGCGAGAGTTAGATTCCTGGGAGGCTGCTGAAGGTTGGATGCTCGCTCTATACCGCAAGCTGATCCAACTGATGGAGAATATGCGTCCTACGAAGGCTTCCAATTTATTTGTGGCGGCGATCAACTATATTGAGGAACATTATGCAGACTCAGAGCTGTCTGCTGAGCAGGTTTCGTGCGGAGTATTCGTCGATCCCAGCTACCTGCGCCGCGTATTTCGCAAGGAGTCTGGCTTTTCCATAGTGGATCATATTACACACATCCGAATGAAGAAGGCTAAGGAGCTTTTGCTGAAAGGAAATCGGAAGCTGTCAGAAATCGCTGAAAGTGTAGGATACAGTGACCCCAATTATTTTGGCAAATGCTTCAAGAAACGCTTTGGCATGACACCCACTGAATATGAGCAACTCAAAAAAAGGTAGCGCCTGTCCTGCGAGGCAGGACAACTTCGATTTAAGCCTGGCGGTTTTCCTATATACGGAGAACCGCTGCTCTATTTGTCCCGTTTTTTACTGGTTATGCCCGTTTTATTCCTTAATCAAGAATAGAAGCGGCAGTATACTGTAGTCATGCAAATGAAAGCGCAAACATAAAACACACTGCATGAGGGGGATTAAGCAAATGAAAAAAACTTACAAAAGTTGGAGTGCAGCTTTGCTAGTGCTCACTATGTCGATTGGATTGATTGCTTGTGGGGAAGATAACTCGACCTCTTCCAAGAGCGAGGCAGGGGACGGTACGATCAAATTAAAGGTGTATGCACAACATTTTGATGACGATACCATAAAGCCGTTCGATTATGCGGTGGAAGAGCTTAAAAAGAAGATGCCAAACGTAGAAATTGAACTGGATCCTGCCGTACAGGACGGAGGACAGAAGCTTAAAACCTATGCGGCAACGGGCAATATGCCGGATGTCTATTTAGCGGATTGGGCTGTCCTGCAAACTTTCGCAAAATCGAAAAATGTTGAGGTGCTGGACAGCTATGACACAACGGCCGAATTCAAGAAGAATCTTAACCCGGGTGTTGAATCGCGTTTGATAGCTCCAGACAATCATGTGTATGCTTATCCCGAAACCGGCATTGAATTCCAAATGATCTATTACAACAAGTCGATTTTCGAGAAGGTAGGAATTAAAACACCGCTTAAGACGATTGACCAGATGGCCGATGCAGCGAAAAAGTTGAAAGCTGCTGGTTACGTACCTATGTCAATTTTTGCCAAAGAAAAATGGATCACGACCGCTTTCTATAATGGGCTGGTTACAAGGGAGCAGCCGCGTGGGTTCGGAGCACTTGATGAGAAGGGTGTAAAAGCATTGCCGGAAGCATTCGTAACAGCGGCACAGCAGATGAAGCAACTGCAAACAGCCGGATTATTCGATGCAAACGCGACGAACACCAATTATGATCAGGCTTCGTCCCTGTTTTATCAGGGCAAAGCTGCCATGTTCGTGAATGGACAATGGGAAATTTACAGCTCACAGGAAAAGCTGGGCGACCAGGTCGACTGGATGTACTGGCCTGCAAAGGATGAAGCAACCTACGAGAAATCCAAATATTTCATTGACGGCTCAGGTTCTCCACAGGGCTACGCAGTATCATCGAGTAGCAAAAATAAGGAAACAGCCGTAAAGGTAGCGGCATTCCTTGCCACAAAGTCAGCCGAATACAGATACACTCAACTTGGAAGCCCAATTGTTTCGCAGAAAGTGGATAAGCCAATCGCCTCCAATGTTCCAGCAATGATGCAGCGAGTTGTCAAAGAGTTGCTGCCAAATGCGCAGGAATATGCTCAACTTCTGAGTAGTACAAAAATTCAGAACACTATTAATGACAATACTCAGAATTTGATGGTAGACAACTTTTCTGAAAACGATTTTGTGAACAATCTGAATAGCACATTGGATAAAGAAAACTGAGAATTCAGGAACTCGGCTGCCCTTGGCGGCATAAGTCGCTAGGGGATGCTATTCCGAAGATAAGGGGTGGAAGCAAGACATGAATAAATATTTGGGGAACAAACCGGCACTCGCACTGTTTCTCCTCCCTGCTTTGATACTGTATAGCGTGATTTTGATATATCCCGTTCTGCAAACCGTTCTTCGCAGCTTTTATGATTGGGATGGCCTGAGTACGCTGACCTTTTCGGGACTGAGTAATTATCGGGAACTGTTCTCCGATCCTCTACTTGCTACTTCGCTTAAGAACGGATTAATATTTGCCATTGTTCTGGCGGTCTTTCAGATCGGGCTGGGAACACTATTAGCGCTAATCTGTGCTGACCCGCGCACACGCGGGCGAAAAATACTGAAAACGTCTTATTTTATCCCAGTTGTCCTATCGGTAACCGTGGTGTGCCAGCTGTGGATCGCAATCTATGACCCAACTAACGGATTGATCAACCGACTGTTTGATCTCTTGAACATCCCGTACCAGCAAAATTGGCTGAGCTCCCCGACAGCATCGATTATTGCCATTGCCTTCGTTAATGCCTGGCAGTTTATGGGTTATCAATTCGCGTTGTTATATGCGGGAGTTAAGTCAATACCCGAAGACTACTTTGAAGCCGCTACGATTGACGGTTGCAGTAAATGGAGAGCGCACTGGCATGTCACGCTTCCACTGATGAGGGAAACGTACAAATTCTGCTTCATTATTGCGATTACATCTGGAATAGGGGCCTTTGTGCAGATGCTGATTATGACAAACGGAGGGCCCGGCACTACAAACTATACATTGACATTCATGATTTACCGCTATGCTTTTATGGAAAGCAATTATGGGTATGCGTGTGCTGTATCCGTGCTGCTTGTACTAATCTCACTACTGGCAACTGTAGTTATCAATAAGCTGTTCGACCGCGGACAAACCGCCTGATAAGGCGTGTATTGAAAAGGAGAACGAAATGAGTAAAACTGCTTTGAGCAAGTTCAGACAAGCTGTTCTGCAGATACCGCTGTGGTTGTATTTTATTGTTTCGGTCTACCCGTTGTTCTGGATGGTTTCCTACTCGTTCAAGAACAACGATGAGATCTTTGTCTCTAACCCATTTGGACTGCCAACGCATTTTCGTTACGAAAATTACATCAATGCGTGGACGCAATTTAATATTCCCCGTTACTTTCTGAACAGTCTGGTCGTATCAACGATTTCGACTTTGTTCATTCTTTTGCTGGCTCTGATGTTTGCCTTCGCAGTGGCTCGTATGAGATGGAGGTTTCGTTCAGCTGTCCGGACTTATATGATCATAGGAATGTTTATGCCACTGCAGGTTATCATGATACCGCTGGCGATTCTGGTTCGCGATTTTCATCTTACGAATACGTACGGAGCTCTTATTCTTCCTTATATCGCAATTGGGCTTCCTTTCTCGTCAATGATTTTCTATGGATTCCTAACAGCAATTCCTAAGGAGATTGAAGAGGCGGCATGCATGGATGGAGCTAATATTTATAGACTGTTCCTGAAAATCATTATGCCACTTGCATTGCCTGCAATTGCGACGGTAGCCATTTTTCAATTCTTGAACAACTGGAATGAGTTCACTTTGGCCTATATTCTAATTTCTGATGAAAATATGAAAACATTGCCTCTAGGCTTACTTTTCTTCCAGGGTTCCTACAGTACGGATTGGGGAGCCATGGGAGCTGTTATGACTATGGCCTCCTTACCGATGGTACTTGTCTACCTGTTCTTGAGTGAACAAGTGGAGCGGGCGATGACGGTAGGTTCTGCTGTAAAAGGGTAGAAAGGATAAAATGCCCGGCTAGAGAATCAGAAAAAGATTCTCTAGCCGGGCATTTTTGATATGTCCATACGTTAATTCAATCCGACGATGGTTTGTGGCTAATCAGAAACCTTACAGTAAAATAAAGGTTTTTGTAAGTTTAAACTGTTGTTCGTTATGTAGAAGCTGTTATGCTGGTAAACAGCTAGGCAAGGAAAGAAGTGAAGCAGACTTTGAAAGATCCAAAGCAAAGTTTCCATGAAACATTAAAAAATCGTAAAAGAACTATTATAACAGTCACAGTTATCGTTATTATAATTATATTGTTAATCACTCTGGTGCTCGGCACCATGTATATAATTCGGGATTCAATATACACCACCATGAAAAACTCCTAATCATCTACAACCAAAGGGGGTTAGATTGTTGTTATTGCTTGAACGATCAAATAAAGGCATTATATAGAGAAATCAGTTGTTAAAAATTCAAGCACTAAGAAGGTAGAAAACACGATGCAGAAGATATTAATAGTAGAGGATGACCCTCAAATCAGCTCCTTGCTCCAATCCTATCTTGAGAAATATGGTTATCAAGGAATTATTGTTTCAAATTTTGATCAAGTTCTGGCTATCTTTGAAGAGGTAAAGCCTGATTTGGTACTACTTGATGTGAATCTACCTCGTTTTGATGGATTTTATTGGTGCAGGCAAATACGGACTCAGTCTACATGCCCCATCCTTTTTGTGTCTGCACGTGATGATAAAATGGATCAGGTCATTGCTTTGCAAAACGGAGCAGATGATTACATTACGAAACCATTTTATCCCGAAGTACTACTGGCCAAAGTAGAAAGTAATTTACGGCGTGCCTATGGTTCCTATGCCGTTGCTCCACCATCACGATCCTTAACGGTGTCAGGCTTGACTTTGTATCCCGACATTATGGAACTTGTATACCATGACAAGCAGGTAGAGATGAGTCATAAAGAAGCGGCCCTCCTGGAGCTATTGATGACATATCCTAAGCAGGTTGTAGGGCGAGTTCATATCTTAGAGGCTTTATGGGATGATGACCAATATGTAGGGGAGAACACACTGAATGTTTATGTCACACGTGTCCGCAAAAAACTGAGCGAGCTGGGACTAGGGGATATCATAGAGACGGTTCGAGGGGCTGGCTATCGGCTTCACTTGACTGAGGAGGAAGAACGGTGAAGCTTTTTTGGCGCGACCATTTTTCGCTGGTCATTTTTAATATCATCCAACTTTTTCTTGTGTTAAGTATCTATTGGATGGATGGTTACCGTAACTGGTCGACGGCCCTATATTCCGTCTTTTTTGGGTCCATCCTATTGGGGGTCTATTTGCTGTTCCGGTTCGTTATGTATTCTGGTTTATATCGCATATTATCCACTACAAACATTAAAGATTTAGATGAGCTTATTCAGATGAAGGTACTTAATCCGTTAGCCGCTTCTTTACAACATTTGCTTTTGCAATATTATCGATTGTATCAGTCCCGAATTCATCAGTTAGAGCATCAGCAGCGCGATCATATTACGTTTATCAATCAGTGGGTTCATCAGATGAAAACTCCTCTTTCTGTTATTCATTTAATTCTCAAAGGAAGAATAGACCCCGAATCGGATCAGATTCACGATGAGATTGATCGAATGGGAAAAGGACTGGACATGATTTTGTATATGTCACGATTGGAATCCTTTGAACCTGACTTTCATGTGGAGCCTGTTGTATTACGAAAGCTAGTTAGTGATGTGATTTATGATAACAAAAGATTATTGATCCGCAACGAAATTTATCCTTCCAATGAAGTGGACGAGCAGTTGAGTGTGATTACCGATGCCAAATGGCTAAGATTTATAATTAACCAATTGGTGACCAATGCGGTAAAGTACTCTTCAGGTCATGCCCGCAGTCTGAAGCTGATGTCTGACGTAAGAGAGCATGTCATTGTGTTGGAAGTAAAGGATGAGGGGATTGGTATCCCTAAAAAAGACATAGAACGGGTATTTGAGGCTTATTACACAGGTGAAAATGGGCGGAAGTATCGTGAATCAACCGGGATGGGACTCTATTTGGTGTCTGAAATCTGCAAAAGACTGAATCATGATATTCAATTGAAATCGACGGTTGGTAAAGGGACGACGGTTCAAATCCTGTTTTCCATTGGCAAATGAGAAACCTTACAACACATTTAAGGTTTTTGTAATGTTAATCGGTCGCTTCACTTATCTGGATGGATTATGATCATAGCATAGGAAAAGAAAGGAATGAACGATGGAGATTGTACGAATGGATCAAGTTACCAAAATATACTATGGCAAGGTTCCCTACCGAGCTCTTAACAATATCCATTTAACGATCAAACAAGGCGAGTTTGTTGGTATTATGGGGCCGTCTGGTAGTGGGAAGACTACATTATTAAATATGATTTCGACCATTGATATGCCGACTTCTGGCGAGGTTAGCATTAAAGGAGAAAATCCACATCTGCTCAAGAAGGATAAGCTGGCTTTATTTCGCCGCAAAGAACTGGGCCTTGTATTTCAAGATTATAATTTGCTGGAAACCCTCACTTTGGGAGAAAACATACTGTTTCCTCTGATGCTGAATAAAAAAGGGTTAAAGGAAATGGAGCACAAACTGGAAGAGGTAGCGAAAAAACTGGATATTACAGATGTTTTGGACAAACGGCCTTATGAGGTATCGGGGGGACAAAAACAACGTGCAGCCATAGGCAGGGCTATGATTCATTCTCCTTCGCTCCTGCTTGCAGATGAACCAACCGGAAATCTCGATTCCAAGTCTTCGCGTGTTGTAATGGAAATGCTGAGCCTTGTCCACCGTGTAGACTATTCTACAATTGTGCTGGTAACACACGGCGCCTTGGAAGCTAGCTATTGCGACCGGGTAATTTTTATTAAAGATGGTGAGTTATATAATGAAATCCGTCGTAGTCATAGTCAGCAAATATTTTTTCAGGAAATCATAGATATGCTCTCCTTTTTGGGGGGAATTAGACATGCACATGAGCTTTCGTCTGTTAGCATGGAATAATCTCAAACGCAATGCGCGTGCTTACGTTCCTTATTATTTAAGCAGCTCCTTGATGATTACGATTTTTTTCGTATATGCGGTATTTATTTTTCACCCGGATGTCTCGAATGTAATCACAGCAGCTAATGTAAAAAAGGGATTACAGGTTGCCGATCTATTGATTTTTGTATTTTCCTTTTTTTTCGTATTATACACAAATAATATCTTTGTTGCTGCACGTAAGAAAGAATTTGGTATACTCACCATTTTAGGAGCAAGTCATAGGCAAATTTATTTTTTGGTAGCTTTTGAAAATCTAATTATAGGCTTTTTATCATTGGTGACCGGGATGATCGGAGGATTTGTTTCAGCGAAGTTTTTCCTGCTTATGGGTTCCAATGTCATAGGAATGTATTTAAGATTTTATTTTCCCTGGAAAGCACTTGCCTTTACAGGAATTGGATTTATGTTTTTGTTTATATTGATCTCACTTGTGTCTGTTTTCTTTATCCGACGTTTTAAACTACAGCAGCTTTTTAGCAAGGCTCCTCAGCTCAACAAAGAGCCTAAAGCTTCATGGAGTCTGTCCATTCTTGCCGTAGTATTAATCGGAGCGGCTGTATATTTAATGAAGCTTGATTTTTCACCCTACATTTATCTGGCACCTTATCGTTTAGGGACCCTTTCCTTTTATATATTGCACTATTCGGTTGGAGACACCTTTAAATATACAATTATAATGGGATCTCTGGGTATTTACTTATTTTATACTCAATCATGTGTACTATTCATTCAATTGCTTAGAGCTAACAGGAAATGGTCTTGGAGCGGATCGCGTTTGTTATGGTTATCTGAGATCACATATAAAATGAGGAATAATGCCGGGCTTTTTTCATTGATTACCCTCATTTCTATCATTTCCTGTGTAGGAGCCGCATCAACTTTTGACTCCATGCAACAGCAAAAAAGATTTCTTAGGGAGCAATCTTATTCATTTGCATTTACTTCTGATGTTGTAAGTTCTAACGAGCTTGAAAAAGAGATTGACCAAAATCTGTATACGGCTGGGGTGGATTATGGAAAAGGTGAAGTATTAGTCTTCCCTTTTCGGGAACAGATTGCGCCAGTGATGAAACAATCCAACTATGAAGCACTTGCTTCCAAGTTTAAGAAGCTAAAACAGGTACCTACGCTTCGGGAGAATCAAGGTTTTTTCATTATCGATCCAAACGAGATGCCTCTCGAAGAAAAGAAAACCCTTTTTGAAAAAAAGCTAACTTACAAGCAAGGGAAATCTCATATGATGAATCTTGAGATTATGGATACTAAGACGATAGATCATAACCTGAAGTTTGATGGAAATATCGTCTCTGAACTAGGAAGGCTACTTGTTGTTACTGATCGAACTTACGACTATTTAATTGAACATCGGTATTTCAATGATCCGTTGGCATTTAAATCTACTTATTATTTTGTGCCAAAATGGAAGAATGGCCAGCTTTCCTTAGAAACTTCTGAAACTCAACAAGAGGTATGGTTGTATTCTGTGTTGGCCAATAGGGTGAATAAAGGGGTGCTTAACTCTAGGGCCGTAGACTATTTGACATCGGAGATGGATCTGGTTATTAGTGAATTTATTGGCGGATTTATCGCCATTATTATGTTGGCAAGTACAGTAAGCCTGCTGTATTTCAGACTATATGTAGATCTTCAGCGAGATGAAGAAATATACCGAGCTTTATCGAAAATTGGACTAAACTCAAGGGAAATGAGACAATCGGCTTCCAGACAAATTGCATTCCTGTTTCTTCTGCCATTAGTCGTATCGTCTATGGGAATGGTGCTTTGTTTAGTGATGTCAGAACCATCTGTAATATATGGAGTACCCGTTCATCTTACGCTGATTCAGATTATGCTGTGCTTCTGGGCCATCCAATTTCTTTCCTTTCTTATTGTACGTTCTCTGTATCTTCGTCAATTAGATTTAAAGATACTATAAGGAACGGTACGTTGTGTGTAAAAAGTTGCAGAAGGGCAGGACGGTGTTCCTCCTTTCTGGAATGTGCACCGAATAGAAGGTAAGGTCTCAAGTGGGATACAGAAGAAAACACATAATTCATATAACAACTTATTTAAGAACCGACCTTAGTCGTTACCATATTTTTAAAGTGGGGATATCTATGAAAAAACGTATGTTCATTTTATTGCTGCTCGCCTTGTCGGCCAGTTCTTTATCAGAGTCCTTTGTTCAAGCAGAGGAGGCGCAGCAGCAGGTTACCAAAGCAAGTGTGAAATTAACACTGAGTCAAGCCCAGCAGTGGGCACAATCCAATAGTTTTAGCTTGAAGGAAGCCCAGCAGACGATAGATCGCAACCGGATTATGCTAAAAAATGCAGGCAAGAATCTGGACTTCATTCCGGCAGGTCAAGGCAACGGTGAAGAAGATGCGGCTAGTAGTTCAGCATGGAAGGGGTATGCTTCATCGACAGTTTCTTATTTGGAATCCAAAAAGCAAATCGAACTTGCCCAAGATCAGACAGATTACACTGCAATGAAGAATTATTATGACGTACTTCTGGCTGATAACAAAGTAAAGAGTAGTGAGGATGCACTTTCGCTTGCGCTATTGGAGGAAAAAGCTGCTGAAGCGAAGGCCAACCGTGGAAAAATTTCTCCAGGTGATCGAAGTACGATTATTCAGACTCGTATAGAGGCTCAAAAGAATGTAGACATTGCTAAAGCTGCACTGCAAAAAGCGCAGGATTCGCTTAATACACAAATGGGACAGTCACAAGGAAATTTATATGAACTGGTGGACAGACCCGTTTACCGGAAAATGGATAACACGAATCTGGATACGCTAGTGTCGCGTGCCATCTCAGCGAGTCCTTCAGTATGGAGACAGGAAGAGGCAGTCAAGCTAGCAAAAATGGAAATTAAATATTACACGTGGAATTCGGGAACGGATGACTATGAAATTAAGCAGATTGATGTAGATTCAGCAGAAGGTGGACTGGAAAATACCAAGGATCAACTAGCAGAAACACTGAAGAGTATGTACTTTAACTTACAGCAAAATGAAGAACAATATGAGCAAATGCGAAGTAATCTACAGAACCTTAATAAAGTGTTGGACATTTCTCGCAAAAGAAAGGACCGTGGATTTGCTACGGGCACGGAGGTCGCTACAAATCAGTTGAAAGTAAAGCAAATTGAACGGAATATGGATGAACTCGTTGTCCAAATGACGCTGCTGCAACATGCTTTAAACAAGCCGTGGAGCGTATAAAATTTAGAAAAAATACATTTTAAGGGGATATAACATTGTCGGAAACAGAAAAGAAAGATTCACTACAAGTGTTAAGAAAAAAAAGAAGAATGAAAGGAATCATAAGTATTCTGGCCTTGCTCATTATTGTAGGGATTGGTGGTACGCTCTACATGAAAAGGGGTCAGGGAAAGCCTGTGGAAGCTCCGGCGAACCAGGTGGTACAGGTACAGAAAGCTAACATAACCGAGTCGCTTGCCGTGACCGGAACCGTTCAGGCTTCCAAGGAAGTAAATATTAATTTTACAAATGTCGAGGGTGCCAAGCTCATCGCTGTCAATGTCAAAGCAGGGGATAGCGTTAAAGCAGGTCAGGTTCTAGCACGATTAGATGATTCGGACGCTAGGCTGCAAATTAAGGATGCCGAATCCAATGTCGCGATTGCAAGAGCCAAGCTGGAAGAAGCCAAGCGCGGACCCAAAACGAATGATATCGAGCTACAGAAAGCAAATGTCTTAAAGGCACAGATGGCGATTAAAACAGCCAAGAACGCGATGGAATTAGAGGAAGCCACGGCACAAAAGGAGGCAGCCAAGGTGACTTTAGATAAAGCCCAAAAGGATTATGATGACCAGGCTTATCTGGTTCAGAATGATGCGGCTGCAGAAAGTGACCTGGCGACAGCCAAGCAAAATCTGGATAAGGCAAAACTGGACATGAGTAATGCGGAGCTGCAGTACAAGAAGGCACAGACCAAGCAAACTGAGGCGATCGAAGAGGCGGAAATGGGCTATAAAACAGCATTAATACAATTAAAGGCTGCACAGTCCCCGCCTGAAGCTTCCAACATCCAATCTGCACAAGCTTCTTTATTGCAGGCTGAGACGGCATTAGAGCAGAAGAAAAGTGTTCTGAGTAAATTACAGGTTACGGCGCCGTGGGATGGGATCATTTTGAAAGTCAATGGCGATGTGGGGACTAGTCCTACTGCACCCTTTATTGTCATGAATAACTCCAACACAGGGGTTATGAAGGTTCTTGCCAAGGTTAATGAAAGTGATATTGCTAAATTGAAGACTGGACTTCAGGCGACAATGCACTCGAATTCATTCCCGGACAAAACATTTAAAGGCGAAGTACGTTTTGTTTCTCCAGAGCCGGTGACGGAATCCAATGTGACTACATACAAAATTGAATTGTCTTTGAATAGCCAAAACATAAGATTGCAACCGGGGATGAACATGGATGTATCCCTACTGTTAGCCGAACACAAAAATACGCTGTCTGTGCCATTGTTTGCCTTGAGGTCTGAAGGCGGTGTGGATGGAGTATATGTGGCGAAGAACACAGCGAATCCGGCCGATTATGAGTTTAGACCCGTGAAACTGGGTGTTTATACAGCGGATCAGGCCGAAATCAAGTCCGGTGTCAAGGAAGGTGAAACCATTGTTATTCCTCCTCAGAACAGCAGTGCTGACCCGAATGGCAGTGGAGGGGGGCAGACACAATGAGTGAAACTCAATCCATTAAAACCGTGATTGAAATTAAAGATTTGAAAAAAAGGTATGAAGTAGGCGGTCAGGAGATTCAGGCTCTACGAAGTGTGAACTTATCTATTAACGAAGGTGAATTTGTTGCTATCATGGGACCCTCTGGTTCAGGCAAGTCCACCATGATGAATGTTATTGGTTGCCTGGATCATCCGGATACCGGTAAATACTATCTGGATGGTTACTCCATATTGGATGCTCGTGAGAACGAACTTTCAGAGATTAGAAATCAGAAGCTAGGATTTGTGTTTCAGAAATTCTATCTGCTTCCTCGTACTACAGCTTTAGCAAATGTGGAGCTGCCTATGATGTATGCAGGTGTTCCTGCCAAGGAGCGTCGGGAAAGAGCTATAGAGGCGCTTCGGATGGTGGGTCTTGCAGAACGGATGTATAACAAGCCTAACGAGCTTTCTGGCGGTCAGCAGCAGCGGGTTTCCATCGCCCGAGCTTTGGTGAATCATCCGGTCATTCTGCTGGCAGATGAGCCTACGGGTGCACTGGACACGAAGACGAGCATCGAGATTATGGAGCTGTTTCAAGGCTTGAATGAGCAAGGAAAAACCATTGTCCTGGTTACTCATGAACTGGAAATAGCGGAATATGCCAAACGATTGATCAGCTTTCGGGATGGTAACATTGAGCGAGATGAGCCTATTGCAAATAGACGAATTTCATCAAGGGTGGTAAGTCTATGAATCTGATGGAAACGATCCGTGTATCGATGAACAGCTTAACTACCAACAAGATGCGCTCATTTTTAACGATACTCGGTATTATTATCGGGGTGGCAGCGGTGATTGCCATTATGGCCATCGGGAATGGCTCAAAGGCCAGTATTAAGGAGGAAATCAATAAGTTAGGGAATAACGTACTTTTGGTTGCTCCCGTCATGCCAATGACTGAGGAAGAAATAAATCAGGATACCTTGCCCTCATTTACGTGGACAGATGTCGAGGCATTGGAACAAAAGAGTTCGATTGCAGCAATGATGCCCCGTATTTCAAGCAGTTCAAAAGCTGCATGGGGGCGATATAACTATAATGCAACCATTGTAGGGACATCTGCTTCATTTTATAAGGCCAAAAAGTTTTCCTTTGCCGAGGGCAGAACATTTACCAACGATGAGATGGATAAACGTAGGAATGTTGCCATTCTGGAAAGCCAAGCGGTTGTGCGTCTTTTTGGTGGAGATACCAAAGGCGTATTGGGACGAACGTTTCAAATCAAACAGATCCCTTTCAAAGTAATCGGAGTATTGAATTCTCAGCCTGTTACGAATTTAAGCTACAGTACGAATGATCAAATCTACATCCCGGCTACAACCATGATGAACCGTCTGGGTGAGAAAAGCATTACTGGTCTGGAGGTATCCGCCAAGTCACCAGGCTTGATGGGTCAGGCTCAATCAGACATATTGGAAAGCTTGCGTGTGACGCATCAGCTAAAACCTTCGGAACCGGATCAATTTCAAGTAATGAGTCTGTCCGAAGCAGCAGGTGCAGCATCCGGTGTAGATAATATTATGACCAGCTTGCTGGGAGGTGTAGCTGCGATCTCGCTTGTGGTAGGGGGAATCGGAATTATGAATATTATGATGGTGTCGGTTATAGAGCGCACGAAAGAAATTGGTATTCGAAAAGCTATTGGTGCCAAGCCAAGAGATATTATGATTCAATTCCTGTCCGAAGCGGTCATTTTTGGTCTGCTAGGGGGGATGCTCGGGGTTGTTACAGGCGTAGGCGCCTCCAAAATAATCGAAGCAACAGCACACATGACCATTGAATTTACAATCTCGCCGATCCTATATTCGTTTCTTAGCTCTGCAGGTACAGGCATTCTATTTGGGGTATATCCGGCTTATAAAGCAGCAAGATTAAAACCAATAGATGCATTGAGATACGAATAATTGAATGGGCACATGGTCGCAACATAAAACGTGAACTGCTTCTAGATTTTTGGAGGAATATATACTATGGAAAAAAGCTATGTGCAAAATAGAACCAGAGCTCATCGAATGAAGAGGAAGAGAAGAAGACTACTGTTTATTATTCTCATTTGTATGGTTCTAATGATTATAAAACTCTTTGACATCTTCAGTAGTAAACCACAGCCAGTAAAAACGATTGAATATGCAGAAAAAATAGAATCAGTATCAACCGACAAACTAAATAACAAATCCAAAGGGAGCGAATCTTCTCTACAAAATGTTTCGGGTGTTGAAGATGCAGCATTTGTTGAAAAGTACTTAAATCAGCAAATGCAAGGGCAGCGACCTGAGGGGATCGACGGTAAAAAAGTAGTCTATTTATCTTTTGATGATGGTCCATCGGTTACCGTAACGCCTAAAATATTAGATATTCTTAAAAAAGAAAGTGTGAAAGCAACGTTTTTTGTGGTAGGAAAAGCAGTAGAGGAAAATGAAGTGACTAAAAAAATAACAAAAAGATTGGTTAAGGAAGGACATGCGATCGGAAATCATACCTACTCACATGACTACAGTTATTTGTATCCGAATCAGACTGTGAATTCGAGCAGTTTTATGAATGATATTGAAAAAACAAATCAAGTTTTAAAGCAAATATTGGGGCAGAATTTTTCCACAAGAGCGATTCGATTTCCAGGCGGCCACATGACATGGCAGAGAAATGATCCCGATGGTATGGAAGTACTGGACAAAGCACTACAGGATAAGGATTACCATCAGATTGACTGGAATGTGTTACCTAAAGATGCAGAGGGTGCACGTAAGAATGCTGAGCAATTAATTAGTGAATTCATGAGAAATATTGGGACTAGAGAAAAAGCAGTGGTACTCATGCATGACACTTATGGGAAGGAAGAGACAGCCAAAGCCTTGCCTGAAATCATAAGATATTTAAAAAAACAGGGATATGAATTTAAGACTATCAAGTAACGTACCGATTTCAATCAAAGCAGAAGGGATACGCAATAATATGGATGTTAAAGATCTGGAGGATCTATATTTATCTTGCAAATCAGACCTCTTTGGCTATCTATTGAGGATATTGCATAACAAACAGGATGCTGAAGATTTGTTGCATGAGTGTTTTATTCGGTTTATAAGAGCTTCGCCTGACTTGCCCCAAGATCGTATTCGGTTTTACCTTTTGAGAATTGCCAAAAATTTAGCTATAGATTTAATCAGAAAACGAAAAAAGATGGAGGAATACATTTTACGTAAGGGGCTGCTCCACTATCACTGGGATATCCTTGATTTTGAAATTCAGGAGGAGGTCAATCAAATTCTCTTGATGGCAAGTAATACCGAGCAAAGAACGGTACTTGAATTGCGATTAGTCCAAGGATACTCCATAAAGGAAACGGCTAGAATTTTAAACAAGAGTGAGAATGCAGTGAAGTCTTCGCTTCACAGAGCTTCCCAACGTATTAAATTGAGATATATTTCTTGAACTGATTGGATGAAAAGAGGAGTAGACATAGAGTCTGCTCCTCTTTTCGCTCAATACAGAGATAAAACAATAAGATCGATATTTTCCACCATAATAGATAATAAATATCCCCTTTTTTTGGATTGTTTCTATTTATAATGAAAGCGCACCCATAACAATCAAAGGAGCTGATTTGTTTTGACACGTAACAAACGCTTAAGAAGATTGTCCACCGCCATGTTAACGGTGCCTATGCTCACGATGTTCGCTTCAAGCGCAATGGCAGAGCAGGAATCGAACGGACATAAGCCTCCGGTTTCTACTGGAAGCGGCGTATTTTATGAAATTTATATCAATTCTTTTTATGATTCGAATGGAGACGGACATGGTGATTTGAAAGGAATCACACAAAAGCTTGATTACTTAAACGATGGAAAACCCCATTCGGGTAGGGATTTGCAGGTCAGCGGCCTCTGGCTTATGCCCCTAAATCCATCTCCAAGCTACCATAAATATGATGCAACTGATTACTATCAGGTGGACCCACAGTATGGGAGTCTAAATGATTTCCGCACCTTGATGAAAGCAGCGGACCGAAAGGGCGTTAAGGTGATCATGGACCTTGTTATCAATCATTCAAGCAGCGAGCATCCATGGTTCAAGGAGGCCAGTGCCAACCCGCAAAGCAAATTCCACGACTATTACGTATGGGCGGATGAGAACACAGATTTGGAAGAAAAGGGCTCGTGGGGTCAGCAGGTATGGCATAAGAATCCGAATGGCGAAGGGTATTTCTACAGTACGTTCTGGTCGGGCATGCCGGATCTGAACTTTGACAATCCCGAAGTCCGCAAAGAAATGATCAAAGTCGGCAAGTATTGGCTGCAGCAAGGTGCAGACGGGTTCCGACTTGACGCGGCGATGCATATTTTTAGAGGACAGACGAAAGATGGTGCGGATAAGAACATTGCCTGGTGGAGTGAATTTCGTTCCGAGATGGAGAAGGTAAATCCAAATGTATATCTGGCAGGAGAGGTATGGGACAAACCGGAGACCATAGCTCCTTATTACGGACAGCTCCACTCCTTGTTTAATTTTGACCTGGGCGGAACGATTTTGAAGTCCGTGAAAAACGGCCGAGATCAGGGTATCGCGGCATTCGCCGAGAAAACGCTGCAACTGTACAAATCATATAATAAGGCGGCACTCGATGCTCCGTTCCTGAGCAACCATGACCAGACTCGTGTCATGAGCGAGCTAGGCGGGGATGTGCGAAAAGCCAAGCTGGCCGCTTCCATTCTTTTAACGCTTCCGGGTCAGCCGTTCCTCTATTATGGCGAAGAAATTGGTATGAAGGGAGAGAAGCCTGATGAGTTTCTTCGTGAGCCTATGCGCTGGTACAAGGGAGAGGGCCCTGGTCAAACGACATGGGAGAAACCCAAATACAACAAAGGCGAGGTATCAGTGGAAGCGCAGCTGAGAGACGATGATTCCCTGCTGGAAAGCTATCGCACACTCATCCGTCTGAGGGAAAAACATGAAGCTTTACGCAGCGACAGTCTGCAACCTATACAAGCAGGCTCTGCCAGCGTGACCGCATTTAAACGTACTTCAGGCAAAGAAGCACTGTATGTATATCATAACCTGTCTGGAGAGCCGGTTACCTTGCAGATGAAAGATCCCGATAAGGGTAAATGGAAAGTGGTCTTCTCCACCTCAAAGGATGTGAAGGTGAAGAAAGGAACAGTTAAAATTCCGGCTTACAGTTCTCTGATTACCGAAGAAGACAGAAAGAGCTGAATATACGCAAAATTACCGTTCAGATGAAGCAGGACATATATCGTTGAATCCAGTTTGGGGTGTTAACAGCACCCCTTTTTTCTATTGAACCGGAAACGTACGTGTTCTAACTATACCGATTTGACGTAAAGCACGCCCCTTAGAGTACACACAGGGAAGGAAAAATGACATTCTCCAGTGTATATTCCAAGGGGCATTATTTAATACCCTCAATCATAGTAAAGATCGGACGATTCCATATGATTATAAAGGGGGTATGCCTTCCGGTATGTTTCGACTCTTGCTCTTGGCAAGCAACTGCTCATCAAACGGCAAATTCTCTTTGATCGCCCACAGATCGTCATAGCTGAGAATACAGCGATCAGCTCTGGACAGATCCTGCCGGCCGGAGCCGGGGTTATGGAAGCCGATACAGTACATTCCTGCACTTTTGGCTGCCTGGACCCCGTTATGTGAATCCTCAATAACGATGCAATGGGCTGGTGCAATGCCTAGCTGCTCGGCGGCGTATAAGAAGATGTCCGGTGCCGGCTTACCCTGCAGTACCTCTTCACCGGTGATTCGAATGTCAAAGTAACGGCCAAGTCCTGTCTTTTCCATAATGAGATCAATCAGCGCCCGCGGAGAGGAAGAGGCCACCGCGACCGGAATCCCTTTCTCTTGCAGCCAGTCCAGCCACCGCTCCAGTCCATCGATCGCCGCAAGGCCCTCGTGTGCAATCATTGTCTGCATCACATTTTTTCGGTGATAGGACAAGGCCTCTTCCACCGTATTGGTGAGCTGATGCCTGTCCAGCACTTGACGCCACATGGATTCGAGTGTCACTCCGACATAGGTGTGATGCTCTTCTTCCGTCATGGGCGCACCGAAATGGGCAAAGGAGCTGCGTTCGACCTCAAAGTAGATCGGTTCGCTGTCTACTAACACCCCGTCCATGTCGAAAATGACCGCTTTGACTGGAACGGACGCGGATAGGTCTCCTGTGCATTCATTATTCGTCGGTGTAACATGATGGATGCTCGTCATGTCCATTCTCCCCCTTGTTAGTAGCTAAATTTAGTTGTCGGAGCCACTAGATTGCAGCACAATCTTGATCGCCTGAGACGAGGGCTGAAGTGTCCGCTCGCTGATATTGCATCCAAGCGTCTTAAAGGCTTCATGGTAGTCATCCAGCGGATACGAGTGGGTAATGATTTTTTTGGCGGGAATGATTTGCTGCTCAATCAGGTAATGCGCCGTGGAGAACGTGCCCAGAGAATCAATCGAACCGATGATTTTAAGGCTACGGTCAACTACCTCTTTCGGATTAAACGAGCTTATCCCATCTCTCAGCCCCACCAGCATCAAATACCCGCCGCTCGCAAGCTGGCTTAGCACCTCAGTGCCGACCACTCCTGTGGTGTCCACAATCATGTCCACCTGATTTTTTAACGGAGCCAGCTTATGAATGGCCGATTCCAGTGTGGCGTGCGCGGACCACCGTTCGGGGGCAATAGAATCCGCTATGGCGAGCCGTTCCTCCGAGATGTCAACAAGGCAACCAGTTACGCCTTTCGAAGCAAGAGCATAGCTGTACAGAATCCCGATCGGACCTGCGCCTATAATAACGGTTGTGAAGTTCGGCAGCAGGTTAATCTGGTTGATTCCGGTCAGCATACAGCTCAGCGGCTCGGTCAGCGTCGCTTCTTCGTAGCTGATATGGTCCTTCAACTTGTACAAAAAACGGTCCTCAGTCACATAATAATCGGTGAACGTACCGTCTGCGCTGACTCCGGTCTCTGTTACGGATTTGTGTGTGCAATGATTTTGTCTTCCTGTCCGGCACATTTCGCATTGGCCGCAGTAGTAAGTTGGATCAATCACCACTCGGTCTCCAGGCTGCAGTGAACTGACGGCTGGTCCTACAGCGATCACATCCCCCGCTGATTCGTGCCCCAAAATCGTAGAAGGCACGGCATGATATTTGCCACTGATGATACCTAGATCCGTACCGCATACGCCAGTCGCCCGAATCCGGACGAGTACATCGTTATCTTTTTTTATCTCCGGGATAGGTCTTTCCTCAAGTGCGACATCCCAAGCTGATTTATATACAAGTGCGAGCATGTATAATTCCTCCTTTTGCTTATTGGGCAGATCGTTAGTGAAGGGTAGCAAGAACGGCGTCAAGCCGTTTAACAATTTCGGCAATCTCATCTTCGGTAGCCGTGAGGGAAGGTCTGACTTTGACCACATTCCCATAACCGTAACGGGAACCTCTCAGAATTAATTGTTGTTCCTCAAATGCGCGATCGATAATCCCGTTGCTTTTCACTGCATCCGGGGCATCGTCCTCGTCTACAATTTCCAGTCCCCACATCAGTCCGACGCCACGAGCCTCACCAATGCAATCATACTTGTCGGCCATCTCCGTCAGTAGGGATCCGAGCAGGCTTCCTTTGGACCGGACGGCTTCCAGAAAACCGGGCTCGGTTACAACCTCCAATGTGGATTTGGCTGCCGTGACCGAGATCAGATTGCTGCCCGAAGTAAAGGAATGTTCGTGCTTCTCCAGGACATCGAGACGAGACTGCATCAATACCGCCGCAACCGGGACTCCAATACCACCCAGACCCTTAGCGAGAGTAATAATATCCGGTTGGATGTCAAACAGTTCACTTGCGAACATGTAACCTGTCCGCCCGATTCCGGTCTGCACTTCGTCTGCAATCAGAATCATCCTATGCTCGTCGCATAGCTGACGGAGGCGCTTGAAATATCCTGCAGGCGGGATGATATTACCTCCGTTGCCCAGAATGGGTTCAATAATCATGCAGGCCACAGACCCTGAGCTTCCATACTCAATGGCGTCCGATATAGCGTCAATACAATGATGACCACACTTGTCTGGTGAAGAATTAAAAGGACAGCGATAACAGTAGGGGGCAGGCACATGCAGAGAATTTGCTGCAACTGAGTTAGGGAAATTCTTGCGACGAAAGGCATTACCGGAAATGCCTGTTGCAAACTGGGTTTGTCCATGATGTGATAGATGCAGACTGATGATATCGGTTGCTCCGGTGTATTTTTGGGCCAGCTTCACAGCACATTCGTTCGCTGTGGAGCCGGTAATATCTCTCATCCATCCGGCGTCTATGCCGTTCGGGGCATACTGGATTAGATGATCTAGGACTTCTTCGACATAAGGCTCTGTAAAAGTAGAAGACATGTGTGCAAGATTGCCGACTTGCTCCTGTACTTTGCTTACGACATGAGGGTGGTTATAACCGAGCGACAAGTTGAAGGTGCCGGATACGCCATCCAAATACTCCTTACCCGAATCGTCAATTAGAGTAATGCCTTTACCATATCTGAAACGTTCTTTGGTCAACGTATGCACGATATTTCCCCTCCATATCAGAATATACATTCTTATTAAGTCATCTTTATAAAGTCTACCACCCTATCAGAGCATAACGAGGCTGAACTCACCTCCCCAAAATAAGAAATCCACCTTCCTTGCCCTCATGGACAAGGGAGCATAATCCGGTGCTTCTGCGATAGGCCTCACCTCCCCTAAGAACTAAAACAATATCATCCTTCCTTGCCCTGATGGACAAGAGAGTCAACGACTCGGCTGCCCCGATCATTCCACAGATGCGTGAGAATAAGTGCCAGCAGCAAAATCAGAGTAAACCCTCCTAAAATCCAGAGGCTAGCCGCCACTGGCCATTCGCTCATGCTCCAGCCAATTACATATTGAAGCACCGAGCCGCCAATTCCGCCCGACGCAATCAGAATGCTGGTCGTCCGCTCGGTCATTCCTGGAATCAGCACGTTGGCATAGACAAGCGCGATACAGAAGAGTCCAGACATGAATAGACCTGCACCGAAAATTATAAGGTATGTAGCCCATTGGCTGGATATAAACACCATGGCAACTAGGAAACAGAAAGTACCGATTGCACTCCACAGCAGGTAAGGAATATATCCTGCTGACTCTGCAATCCTTCCTGAGAACATACGACCAATGATCATTGCAATCCAAAGCACGCTGACACCCAGCGAGGCTACGGATCCTTGAAGATGTAGCGTCTCTGTCAGAATAGAAGGTAGGAAGTTCATGAGCCCCAGTTCAAGACCCATATAAACAAAGAAGAATATAATGAAGATTCCTAGCAATACACGATGCTGTCCAGAGTAACGGGCTTGTTCAACTGAACGTTCAGTAGTTCGGATGTCTGCTTGGGTAAGGTGAGAGGAGGCGGATGTAGGCATGGTAAGCCACAACAGCGCTAAGACAAAAGTGAGAAGGGAGATGGTGTAAAAGGTTAGATTCCACATTCCAAGCCAGATATACAGGCTAACGATCGCCGGAATAAGCAGTGCACCAAGTGCAAAATAGACATCCAGCTTAGACATGGCCACGGCTTTTTGCTCCTCCGTGAACTCAATGGTAAACGCTCCGATGGACGATTCAATGATGCCTGAGCCGAAACCAACCCAGATGGCCATTGCGATGACCCAATTCCATGAGGGTAGTACACCCAAGATAATGCACGCTGCCACGATACTACCCAGGGCTATGGATAACATGGACTTGCGACCCAGATGCAGAGCCATGAAGGGGGTGAGCAGAACACCGACAAGAAATCCGAAAAACTGCAGGAACAGCAGTAATCCACCATCGCTGTACCCCCGTCCATAGTGAGATAGTAAAGTCGGCAGTAATGCCCCAAGCACCACACTGGTGACGCCGATTAACAGATAGAAAGCACAACTTAAAGCGAATAGTCTCTTCAAGGCCTGTCCCTCCAGTAGGTCATATTTTTTATATGAGTATTTTTTTTACTAGAATATACCATCACATTGGAAATGTATATATATTTTTATATAGAAAATGTAAAAAATTAATTTGACAATTTTACACGTATTTAACTTCAATTATGTTTAATCCAGTTAAGGTGAAACCTTTATCTAAAGAAACTGCAAGCGGCAGGAGGGAATAAGATCAGTCCAAATTGTTCTCGAACGCCAAACGGCTCATAATTAAGTCATAACTTTGAGTTTGCAATAATGTTAGTAAGGATACCTAGTAAAGATGCCTAACAGTTGCTTTACTTCATAGCAACTATGATTGATAGGGTAGAAAAACGAATGTTAAACGCTTACAATTCAAAAGGGAGAGGGAATTTTATTCGCTAGTTGAGAAGGAGAAGCATGAAGAAGGGAAGAAAGGAATGCAGTGCAGCATAATTATCATTAGTCATGTGCACGGCTTTTTGAACTTTACTGCAAAAGGAGTCTACCAAAATGAATTTTTATTTAGAAATCCCGGAGCTTGACCGACATTTTCCTTTCCGGAGTTTTATTAATAAAGGCGACGTGCTTTGCTATCCTCATTGGCATAAAGAAATTGAAATTATTTATGTGACCCAGGGAACCTTGGATCTGGGAATTAACGATATTTCGATACGCATGAAACAAGGTGAAGTTCAGTTTATAAATGGGGGTGATGTTCATTATTTCTTGGCCTCTCCCGACAGCGAACGGGTGGTTATTCAATTTGATCTGAGCTTTTTTCAAGAGGTTTCCACATTAAGTGATCAGAAACGCCCTCTAAGATATATATTTACGGAGATGGAGCAATCAAGCTGGAACTGGCCAGAAGAAACAGCAGCTAAAATGCTTCCTCTGATTCAAAGCATTTATGATGAGAACGTCAACCGACACGAAGGCCATGCTTATATGATCAAAGCCAAGGTGTTTGAGATGTTGACTCTTATTATGCGTGAAGTGCCGAGAAGCATAACCCCAAGGCTTCCTGAACTCTCAGAAAGAACCTTAACACAATCCAAGGACACTCTTTATAAACTGGAACGTATTTTTGAGTATGTGGAATGTCATTATCATGAAACCATCTCGCTGAAGAATGTCGCTGATTATATGGGGTTCAGTCCTTATTATTTCGCCAGGCTGTTTAAGAAGAATACGGGGATGACCTTTGTAGCATTTTTGAATGATTACAGACTAAATAAGGCAAAATGGATCTTGTTGAATGAAAACAATCCGATTACTGAGGTCGCAGAGGCGGCAGGGTTCAGTAGTGTAAAGACGTTTCATCATCTCTTTAAGGAAGCGACAGGAACATCACCATTGAAATACCGCAGGACAATATTCGGGAATAAAACAGCAAGAAATGAGGAGGAAAGCTTTTCATGAGATTTGTATGATAGAGCTATCCGACGAAGTTAAGGGTGAGTTACGAGGACATTAAAATTTATTGACATGAGCACCCACTTGATAGGCGGTGGGCTTAAATCAGGAGTGGAGGAAGATGAAAATGGACAATCGTATATACAATGTAGTCATCATCGGTTATGGAGGCATGGGAAGCTACCATGTTCAATTGATCGAATCTAATCAGCAACTTGCCGTTGGCGGTGTATATGATATTGTCGATTACCGGATGGAACTGGCTGCGGCTGCCGGCTATAAAACCTACGCGAGCCTGGACGCCGTTCTGGCCGATGAGGCCGTCGATATTGTTTTGATAGCAACACCTAATGATGTTCATAAGGAAATCGCGATCCAGGCGCTACAAGCCGGAAAGCATGTCATTTGCGAAAAACCGGTTACGATAACGAGCGCGGATTTCTTGGATATTGTTGAGGTGGCAAAGAAAGAAAATCGTGTGTTTACGGTACATCAGAACCGTCGATGGGATGAAGACTTCCGAATTATCAAAGATATAATTGGCAATAAGACCGTGGGCGAGCTCTTCCAGCTGGAATCGCGAGTTCAGGGAGCTAATGGCATTCCAGGTGACTGGCGGCAACTAAAGGCGTATGGAGGAGGAATGCTACTGGATTGGGGAGTACATCTGTTGGACCAGCTGCTTCAGATTACGGACAGCAAAATAGAAAGCGTAGCTGCTACCCTAAGCTATATTTTGGGGACTGAAGTGGATGACGGCTTTGCCAGCTTTATTGAGTTCAAGGACGGCCTGACAGCAGTCATTGAAGTGGGTACAACCAATTACGTAAAGCTGCCACGCTGGTATATTAAAGGAACCGAAGGAACCGCAGTGATTCGAGATTGGGATTTGAGCGGAGAGATCGTCACCCGAAATCCAGATGTTGCTCACGTGGAACCCAAGCCGATTCAAGCAGGTCAAGGATTGACGAAAACGATGGCGCCGCCGTCTGAGGAATCCACCCTTAAGTTCCCGATTGAGAAAATACCTGCTGCTGCAGAAAGCTTTTATGAGAATTTTGTCTCCACCATCGAAGGAAAAGCGGAGATTGCGATCAAAAATGAAGAAGTACACCGTGTATTGGTGCTGATTGAGACGATTTTTGAGGCGGCAGCAACCAAAAGCGTGATTCGAAGAACTATTTAGATCTGCTCTATTTTTCGATCCATCATAAGAGAGATATATAGGAATCTGGAGAGAAACAAACAGATTTATTTAATGAAATTTTGGGATGCATTTAAGTAATCAGTAAACCTTTGAAATGGTGAGCAAAATAGTTTTGCCCACCATAAAACTCAAGCGGGTATCGCTCCACAACCGAATTCTATGGCTTGATCATTTTTAAGTTGCTTTTTACATAAAAATTAAATCCGCTATTTCCTCCTTAAATCAACACATTTCACTCTAAATCTTCCATGAAAACATAAAATAATCCATGAAAGAGCTAGAATAATCAGTATTAAGGGAATGACATTCCTAGGAGTGTCGGTGATTTGGGGTTTTAAAAACACACTCATAAACATATGGGTGTGTTTTTTGGTGTTGAGAATGAGTCGTTCATGCATTAACAGAATTTTATCATGATTAAGTAATTCGCCAAATCACTCATCATTGATTGAAAGTAGCCCAGATAACAATATGATGTAACATTTTCCACAGCTTATTACATTAATGTAGACACCTTAACGTACTTAAGAGTATTCTTATGTGTACTTAAGAGGGACCTCATCGCAACCAAAACCAATGAATATGTAAGTATATAAAGGAGGCCCATATATATGAAGTCTCATACCTCTGAGCGTATTAAATTCCCGCCAGGATTGTGGGCAGGATTATGTCAGTTAGGGTTTGGCGCCCACGACGTAGCACGCAAAGCACGACTGCCGATCACCATTATTACTGAACCAGTAGTCACCACCGCCCAATATTTCGCGATCTGGCAGGCATATTCTGATCTCATTGGTGACACAGCCCAAGGAATCATCAGACTTGTGACCGTCTTTGATACAGCAAAGTACCCACCGACTGTCTTAGCGACTTACCACGCTCGGGACTATCGCGACGCTCTAAACCGAATGGCTCGGTACAAACAACTGTGTCCCCCGGAAAACCTACATATCACGGAGGAGGGCGAGCACTGTACAATTGATCTGGAGTGGCTATCTCCCGAGCAGTCTGGTCCGCCGATGCTGGTTGGTAGCACGCTGGCTTGTCTTCTGGAGATTGGGCGCCGGGGCACAGGTCAACCTTTGAAAGCGCAGCTTGTTGAATTTTCGCACTACATGGGCGATATACAAGCCCTTGAAGCTTATTTCGGCTGTCGTATCCGGATTGGTGCAAAATGTAACCGATTGACGCTACATCGAAGAGACCTGGACCGCCCCTTTGTCTCGTACAACGAAGAGTTGCTGGAAATCTTGACTCCTGTTCTGGACCGATCGTTGGATGAACAGCAGCGCAGCCGTTCAATTACCGAGATGGTCAAATGGATCATGAAACGCAGCCTTACAAGAGGGCGCCCCGACATTCAGGCTGTGGCGAAGGAGCTCAGTATGAGCGATCGTACCTTGCAGCGCCGTCTTACTGACGAAAATACGAGCTTCAAGATTCTATTGACAAAAGCTAGACATGAGCAGGCACGAGAGTACTTGGCAGACCCCTCGCTCGATATTAAAGAGGTAGCATTCCTGATTGGGTACGAAGATCAAAACTCGTTTTACCGCGCCTTCCGCCAATGGGAGGGGGATACGCCTTCAAATTGGCGGACTGAACATTTAGGTACAAACTCGATATCAGGAGCACGCTAGGACTGCCTAATGAGTTTTGTCATTTGGCGTGTTAAACAAGAACTTTGGCGCAATATGCTAGTTACTGGACAATCCAGACAAGATAATATAATCACTATCCGGAGCACAATTGTTTTAAAAAAGGAGAAGTGTATTATGGATATGGGATTAAAATATAAAACAGCTTTAGTTACAGGATCAACGAAAGGCATAGGTAAAGCAATTGCCATTGAACTAGCCAAAGAAGGTGTTAATGTACTAATTAATGGACGAAATTATGAAGAGGTAGAACGAACTGTAAATGAAATTAAGTCAGATTTCCCAGCTACCTCCCCTCAAAATGCTACAGCCGATATTGTGGATATTGGACAAAGAGAAGCCTTATTTGAAAAATGCCCCGAAATTGATATTTTAGTTAACAATATGGGTATTTATGAAATTATGCAATATGTGGACGTAGACGATGAAGTATGGGAAAAATACTTCCGCACTAACGTTCTTGCTGCAAATGGATTATCAAAATTTTATTTACCTAAAATGTTGAAAAATGATTATGGTCGCCTTATTTTTATTGCGAGTGAAGAAGCAATTATGCCTTCAGGACAAATGCCTCAGTATGGTATGACAAAATCTATGTTGTTGTCATTGTCAAAAAGCTTATCTAAATTAACAATAGGAACAGAAGTTACAGTCAATACGATCATGCCGGGACCAACGCTCTCTGAGAATGTGCACCAAATAATTGAGAGTATGTATCCTCATGAAGATATGACTTTTTCAGAAAAAGAGAAAGATTTTATGGTTACAAACCTGCCTCAATCTGAAATACAGCGATTTATCAAGCCTATTGAAATAGGAAGACTAGCTACATTTGTATGTAGCCCTTATGCATCTGCATTTAAAGGTTCTCCAATCCGTATGGATGGAGGAATGGTACCGACTATTTTTTAGCGTTTGTGGAGAAACTTGCTGAAATTACGCTGACATTGCGGAACATTATGATAAGATGAAGTCAAATTTCACTCGAGGGTAGGATGAGGATCATGAACCATTTTGCTATGTATGGAAAGTTGATGGCACTTCCAGGGCAAAGGGATGCTCTTGCAGGCATCTTGCTAGAAGCGGCCGATCTGTTGAAGTCGAATACTGACTGCTATTTGTATATAGTCAATGTGTCAGACGACGACCCGAATGCGGTGTATGTGACCGAAGTGTGGAAAGATGCAGATGCTCATGCAGCCAGTCTTAAGAACGAAGAGGTACTGGCGTCGATACAACGCGGCCGACCGTTGATTGTCGGAGCGGAGCCTATTAAACTGCGTGCCCTAGGCGGAAAAGGCCTGTAGGGTTATCACTCAATAACGAGTATTCTAATCACATTAATGAAAATTATTGTTGCATATTACGCTGAAGGAGTTCAAGCAGCTAAGTTATGTTTTTAGATATTTAAAGGTCGGAGGCTACATTCGATGTGCAATCCCAGATGGTTACTTTCCGGATGAATGGTATCAAAATATAGTCAAAATCGGAGGACCTGGGAAAACGCTTTTGTAACAAGTGAAAGGTCAGCAGATAAAATTGGCCTTGGTATAATAAGGGTAATTCACTAAGGAGAGATTTTATTGTCTAGAGCTGTTCTTTACTAATCCAATTCCATAAAAAGGGGTTTTCATGTACTTACTATTTCTCTGCCCAATTTTTGTATTACGGGTGGGATTTGAAAGCTTCGGAATTAGTTAAGAACAACGGATATTACCAGATCCTTAGGGATACCTGTTATAATGAGTCCAATCCGTGTTGTTTCAGCGCGGATTTTTTTGTGGCCCAAATAGCAGTTGATATGAGGGTAGGAATGACGTATGTTCATTCCTACCCTTTTCCAATTTTTAGCAAAGTGGGATAGAAGGGAATTACTCCAATTGGATCAAATACAACCAGATTTCTTGAATGAAAGATTCAATCTAAGTAAATAGAAAGGTGGACAATATATGAACTTCAAACGAATCGGCTCTTATTAAAAACACTTGATCTTAATTTAATCGAAGCAGCAGCCCGACGTGATATAGGTGCTATTGAAGCTTTGGGTTATAAAACCAGTGATGAATGGCCGGGGCCTGATAAAAATAATGGCACTAGAGGTTTTGATTCTTGGATCATTGTAGATAAGGATAACCAAGAAATTGTTGGAGGGATTGGTTTTTTAGGAGATCCTGACCAGAACGGTATGATTGAGATCGGTTTTGCAACGAATGAAAGCCATCGCCGCAAAGGCTATTGCTATGAAGTCGCTCAAAAAATAATAGAGTGGTCATTAAATCATGAAGAAGTTCAAATCATAACGGCAAGATGCGTACTTGACAATATCAGCTCTAAGAATTTGTTATTGAAGTTAGGATTTCAAATTTGTCACAAGGATGAAGAATTGCTTTATTGGAAATATCAAATGAAGAAAGTAGGAGGGGTTTAGCAGAAAAGAATGCGAATACTGGAGGGTGGGTTCGCTAAAGTAACTGAGAACGATAGTTCAACGCTATTTTCTCATTAATATCATCATTTTCTTTTGAAATGCCGATATAAAATTGAGTCTAGAGAACTATTTTATACATAAATTTTACCTAAAGGAAGTGGAAAGAGATGTTGAAAAAGAAATGGCTTATCGCCCCGTTGGTTGCGACGACACTGTTTTTCGGTCAATCTGCCTTCGCGGCAAACACGTTTTCTGATGTGGAAGGAACAAAATATGAATGGGCTGCCGAATCGATTCGTTCCATGGTCGATAAGGGCATTGTCAAGGGCTATGAAGATGGGACCTTCAAGCCAAGCAAAACCATAACGAAAGCGGAATTTGTACATATGTTTCACAAGCTTTTTCTAGAAATTGATCGTTCTTCCGGCGAATCTTCCGATTTTGTGGATGCGCGTAAACACTGGGCGAATAAAGATTTTGCAGCAATATTCAACGGGGACTATGTTTGGCCGTATGCTGAAAGTGTTGGGGGGAAATATCCAAACTATCAATTCTATGTCAAGCCTGACAAACCACTGACCCGCTGGGATGTGATGATGATTGCCTCTCTTCGGACGAATTATACCAATCAGACGCTTCATCCTGAGATTGAGGAAGTGATCTCCGCAGCTGCGCAGTACAAGGATATGAAAGTTCGTCAAGCCAATTACAATGATAATTTCTCGGCCTACTATCCGGTGCTGTACATCGACAAGACTGGAGAAGAGTACTCCTATGATGGAGATTCCCAGGATCAAAAGGCAGAAGCATTCTACACCCTAACCAAGATGGGGGTCCTTACCGCTAATGAAGGATACCTTCACCCAAAAGCGCTAGTCACACGGGCTGAAGCTGTTACCATTTTACAGCGTTTGTACGAGGCCACAACGAAGTGATTTTTAGATCAATGATTATCAGATAAAAGCAAAAAAAGATTCAACAAATGGCTTCATTTACACCTCAAAGGGTAGTGCTGTTAGGTTTTGATAAGCCGAATTCAGAAAATAAACAAATCTAAAAGTATGTTGATGAATATGTGGGAAAATTGAGATTTCAAACCGCTGATCTGAACAAATCAGCGGTTTTTTAGTACGAAATGGGAGGGCGAATCACGTTACATCTGCTGATAAAGGGTCGACCTACCGCGCCATCGAGGCAAAAGTTAAGTCAAACCTTGATCAAGGTGGTCAGTGGATGATAGGCACTAGCCGCTTGCGCATTGTAGCCATCAAAGAAACTGAATAAGGAGATGAACTGCTTTGGAGTTTTCTACTTACTTAGTTACATATCTATGGCGACGCCTGACCGTTCATTACTGTCGAAGGACAACAACTATGTATAAAAAGTCGCCAAATTGGCGTTTTTTGTTGTAACCATCTTTAAGCCAAAAACATTAAATCAAACGTTGTATTGTCCGATAGAATACCAAGAAACGACTGATTCGTATCCAAGAAGTTAAAAGATTATAGTGATGTACTGTGATTAACTAATGTAAACGACGAATAAAATATCATTTAAATATGTGTTGAGGAAGTTTTCCTGTTTGATTGTCCAATTTTCAATCGAACAAAAAAGCTTCCTTTTTATTAAAATCCTGAAGCTACTAGAGTTTTCCCAGTATATCAAAAGCTGGGGAAATATTATTCTTTCTTTCGGATTCTTCCCTTCTTCGATTTATGTGATGTACCTAGATTATCTAGTGTTTATTTATAAACTTTCTTTCCACCATCCTGCGTAAAGCCTTCCATTTTGAGGGGAGACACCATCTTTACGCCAGATAAATGACATTTGGTTCATGATGATCCGTGCCACACATTGGTTTGAGATATGAACTTGGTGAACCTATGACTCATGCAATTGCGCTGACTTCTGGTGCCGCCGACTTATGAATACCAAAGACAATGCAATTACCGTGAGGATAATCCCAAGCATTTGAAATCCCTTGAAGCTAAATGTACCTCCCATTACGATACCTATCAATAATGAAGAGATAATGGTTCCCAGATATCTTGATGTGCTAAATAATCCGGATGCTACACCGATTATTTCTTTTGGAGAACTTTGAAACAGGGCTGCTTGCATACCTACATTGTTCAAACCGTTGCTAATACCGAATGCAGCTAAAGCCAAACACACGCTGATAACCGGTGAATTTGGATTCAATGTCACCAGCCACACTGACCCCAATGTCATCAGAATTGCGGACACCAGCAATGCCGGTCTGGGTCCTGATTTATCGATCCATTGTCCTGCAATGGGAGAAGTAATTAGCGAGCACAAGCCTAAGCTTAGCATGAGAATGCCTGTTTGGAATTCGCTGACATGACGTACCATTTGCAAGTAGGACGGAAGCCCGAAAAAGAGCGAGTAATATAGTACGTTAACGAGCATGAATTCGACATTAATCCAAATCATCGCAGGGTAACTGGCGAATGTGCGTAAAGGAATGAAGGGTGATGTCGCTTTTAACTCATGTCGTACGAATGCCCCCAGCGCAACGAAGCCTATCAGCCCGACAATGACATTTCCTAATGAGATATGCCCAGATGATTTTGCCGAGAGTAACCCAACGAGCAGGGCAACCAGACCCAATGTGAAGAGCAGAATCCCTGTTGCATCAATCAAATCAAACCATTTACGAAAAGACATGTTGCGTGCTACGGATGTTGGCAGTTCGTCCTTAGGAATATTCCTCCAAGCCAATACAAAGCTGGCCACCACAAACGGAATATTGATGAAAAAGATAGCAGGCCAATTCCACCAATGAATCAACACCCCGCCAATAAAGGGGCCAATTGCTGCTGCTCCAGATAGGAATATGGACAAAACAGACAACGCAGTTGCTTGTTTCTCTGTAATATGAATTCGAACAATAGCCATTCCAACTCCAACCATCATGCTTGTTCCGATGGATTGCACAATGCGGAACATGATGAGCCACCCGAAATTTAGTGATAATGGAGCTAATAATGATGCAATGAAGGCTACAACAAGCCCGGTAAGGAATATCTTCCTACGACCAAATAAATCGCTGGCCTTACCCATGACAGGTTGAGCGATGCTACTTGCAATGTAGAAAGAAAAAATAATCCAGGAAACACCTGTAAAGTCAAGATGGAACACATTTTGTAGACTTGGAATAGCAACTGAAACCATCGAAGAATTTAATGGGTTCAATAGTATCCCTAGACCAACTGAAATCATTAACCACCAGCTGCGAACGCTCATTTCTGGTCCCCCCATAGCGAATTAATGTCATCGTACTTGAAATCGATTATTTATTCCAACGCATTTGATGTTATAATCTCATTGACTTGAGGGAATTAATGGAGGGCATAATGGAACTTCTTCAACTGCAATATTTTCTGACGGTAGCTCGTTTGGAACATGTGACCGAAGCTGCACGAAGTCTGCACGTTACTCAATCGTCGCTGAGCAAAACGATTCAACGCCTGGAGGAAGATCTGGGGGTTCCTCTATTCGATCGAACAGGGAGGAAACTGCGATTGAATGAGTTCGGAAGCAGATTCCTTCATCGAGCAGAGAGGGCTTTATTTGAATTGGAGCAGGGGAAGCAGGAGCTTAGTGATTTATCCAGCCCGGAACATGGCACTCTCGAATTGGCGGTGACCACCGCTAGCACATTACCCAATATCCTGCGAGAGTTTCGGAAAAAGCGACCCTATATTCAATTTCATGTGCAAATGCTGACTACGCAGGAAATGGTAACGCTTCTTCATAGAGGCGAGGTCGATTTTTGCTTGTCCTCACCTCCAATAGAGGGAGATGACATCGAATGCCAAATCGTGTTTATCGACCCAATCCTTGTAGCTGTTCCAAAGGGGCATCGGTTGGCAGATCGAAGCAGTGTAACGTTGAAAGATCTAAGGGATGAATGGTTTGTCGGTGTAAAGAGAGGCTACGGTACTCGCGATTTAGTGGACTCTGTATGCAAATCGGAAGGTTTCGTACCTAAATATGTGTATGAGGGGGATGAACCTGCAAGGCTTAGTACGCTTGTGGAAGCTGAAATTGGCATAGCCTTCATACCAAGCACGGCAAGGAATTCACGGGAACATCTTAAATATCTCCAAGTAGAAAATCACGAATTGGTACGGGAGATCGCTTTATTATGGCACAGAAGTCGGTATATTTCGCGGGCTGCTTTGGAATTCCGTGAGGTAGTTGTAGAATATTTCGGAGCGATATCCAAACAGATAATATAATCCCATAATATAAGCGAAATAAAAAATACATTAACAGAAGCGGTAGCGTAGGACATGTTAATCAAACGTCCTAAGCGGCCGCTTATTCTTTATTCAACTACAAAATTTGTGTTTTCGATTTGTACGCTGCCTACACACCTGCCTAGCTATTAAAGGAGTTCTTGCATTGACTAACCCATCCTTCTTAGCTGACGAAACTGCTCCGGTGTGATACCTGTTTGCTCCCGAAACCTCTTGATAAAATAGCTGCTTTGATGAAAACCAGATTCCAGTGCAATCTGCTTTACAGTGAGTGCCGTGGATACAAGGAGCTGTTTAGCCAGCGTTATTCGGCATTGGAGTAAATATTGAGCTGGGGTACTGCCCATGATCTGATGGAAGAGCCGGCTAAAATGAAAGGAGCTATAACCTGACGTCGCAGCCATTGTCTTCAAATCGAGCATGTTCTGACATTGCATACGAATATATTCCGCCGTATGACGAATCCTCTCATGGACGGTGCCGCCGGGAGAGGTCCCGAAAATTTGGTTGGAATGGTGGACGATCTCCAGAAGAATTTCATAAAGCAGGGAAGAGATCCGTACATCATAGTCGTGACGGTAAGCTTGGGCAAGTTGCAACATTTCTTCCATCAGCGGTTTTAAACGTTCTGGCCGGTGGAGCGAGAACAGATACGGTTCGTGCATGCTTCGGCCTTGTAATAGCGAATCTACATCTTGCCCGTCAAAATGAATCCATCGGACATCCCAGGGATCCTCGGGTTTAGTTCGATATTGCTGTGTCGTATGCTTGCCGAAAAGAAAGCCCATGCCAGGAGTAAGCTCGATTTCCTTCCCATCATGCACAATAGCGCCTTTGCCTGCAAAAATGATATGTAAATTGTATTCTATCAGTAATCCTGCATTCCTTCGCTCCCCATGATTGGGGAAATTCTTGTAATGCCCTAACGATTCGGGAAACAGTATACCTTTATTTAGAATGGGTGAAGGAAGATAACAATCTATTTTAATCATGTATCCATCTCCTTGAGTAAGTTAGCAAAAAAGTAATTCATTTAGCAAAATCGAGTTATTCTAATCCTTTTATTCCTATATTACAATAGATACAATTATAAGAGAATCACATTTTTGTACTATCACTTCTACTGAAGGAGAATTGGAGCATGCCGAAATCCTTATCTTTAGATCGCTTTCATTTGGGAGCTTGTTATTATCCTGAACACTGGGACGAATCGTTGTGGTCGGACGATCTCATAAGAATGAAGGAACTGGGCTTCAGCGTCATTCGGATTGGGGAATTTGCTTGGTCGATCTTCGAGCCGGAGGAAGGAAAGTTCGACTTCACGCTGTTTGACCGTTTCTTGGAGCAGGCAGACGCGATCGGGATTCAAGTGATCATGGGCACACCAACAGCTACGCCTCCGGCATGGCTTACTTATAAGTATCCAGAGGTGCTGAATGTGTCTATGGAGGGGGTCACGTTCCAACATGGTCAGCGTCGGCATTATAACTACAGTAGTCCCATTTATTTGGAGCTTTGCGCACGTATTACAAGAGAGATGGCACAACATTACAAAGATCATCCGGCCATCATGGGTTGGCAAATTGATAATGAGCTGAACTGCGAGATAAATGTTTTTTATGCCGAGGCAGATCATCAGGCCTTCCGATGCTGGCTAGAGGAAAAATACGGTACGTTGGAGCAACTCAATAAGACCTGGGGTACTGTATTCTGGAATCAAACTTATGACAGCTGGAAGCAGGTTCATCTAACTCGTCCAACCGTATCCGGGTCAACGAACCCTCATCAGTCTTTGGACGAGAAACGGTTTATATCCGATAACACCATTTCGTTTGCCAAACTACAAGTGGACATCCTTCGGTCAGTGGCGCCTAATCAGTGGGTGACAACCAACGGTGTATTCGGGCATTTGGATAGTCATAGGATGACGGATCAATTACTTGATTTTTTCTCGTACGATTCTTACCCTCAATTCAGTACCATTTATCCGGACCAAGGGGAGATGCCATTGCTGGATCGCAAGTGGGGGCTTTCTTTAAGTAACGTCAGAGGGATGTCACCAAATTTCTGCGTGATGGAGCAGCAATCCGGTCCGGGAGGATGGGTGAACAGGATGGAGATGCCATCCCCGCGTCCGGGGCAGATGCGATTGTGGACCTACCAAAGCATTGCTCACGGGGCAGACATGATTTTGTATTTCCGCTGGAGAACGGCAACGTTTGGTACAGAAATGTACTGGCATGGAATTAATGATTATCATAATCAGCCGAATCGTCGGGTCGCAGAAGCAGGCCGCGTCGGAAAGGAGCTGCAAAAGGTTGGAGGACGGATTCTTGGCAAACGCTACGTGGCAGAAGTTGCTCTACTTCGCGATTATGATAACGAGTGGGATGGCGAGTTGGATAAATGGTATGGTCCCTTGACAAAGCAAAGTGAGCTCGGCTGGTACAAGGCACTGCAGTATGGACATATACCTTCGGATATGGTTACAATCCGTCCGGGTATGGAATCAGAGCAGCTGCGGGAACTGGGAAATTACAAGGTGTTGGTATACACGCATCCGGCGATCCTAAGAGACAGTACAGCAGCTATGTTGCAGAAGTATGTAGAGGATGGGGGCATCCTGATCTTCGGTTGCCGCACCGGTTATAAGAACGAGTTTGGTCACTGCCGTATGCAGCTACTCCCAGGGCCTGCAGCCGAAATGAGTGGCGTTCATGTAGAGGACTTTACGATGGTAAATGGGACGGCATCACCTGTATCGGTGCGGTTTAAGGAACAAGCCCTTGATTTTTGGGCTCCAGACTTCAACGACATTTTGAATGTTCATGCTGATACGGTAGAAGTACTTGCAGAGTACGCATCAAGCTACTATGAAGGAAAACCGGCCTTGACCGTCAATCGTGTTGGCGAGGGACTGGTCTACTATTGGGGCGCAGCTTTTGACTTACCGATAGCGGCTGAGCTTCTAAGACAGCTGCCGGTGGCATCTCCGCTTGCGGGGTGGTGCCAAGCTCCTTCGACGGTAGAAGTTGCTATTCGTGCGGATGTACAAGAAGAGCTGGTATTTCTATTGAATTACAGCGGAGAAACGGCTCAGGTTAAACTGAGTGTTGAGACGGAGGAGCTCCTTTCCGGTAGCAGGCTTACGGGTACCGTACCTTTGGAACCGTATGGAGTATGGGTATTAAAGAAAGTTTAAAATGAAGAGAGCATCAGCCGCTGGTCTTAATCCGAAGATCAGTGGCTTTTTATTGCATAAAGCAAGGAAATAACGTGTGCTTTTTTGTGCAGGGTTCGGCTCAATAATCGCTGTCTTTCCTATGGGTTCTTGAACCAGAGAAATCGAACATGATCGGTATTTAATACAAAATTAATAATTTAATACAATATTATTGACGCTTTTTATATTGGTGTGATGTGAAAGGCATGCTCGTCTGGTCAGAAATGACGTCGACCTTTGAGTTCAATGACCAGGCGGTTAGCCGCTTTACGAAGGAATGGCTGGAAATCGTGCCGCAGTAGTACAATCATCCAAGCATCATAACTTGGGTCCCGTTCAATGAATCGTGTGGCATATCGACCATAGAACATGATGTAAGGCAGCAGCAGTTCACGCAAACCATTTATCATCTGACGAAGACGATTGATCCGTATCGTCCGGTGGTTACCAATGACGGATGGGAGCATAGGGTCTCGGATATTTTTAACTCTTCATGATTATGTGGAAACGGGCGAAGAGTTTTTGGGGCGATATCAGGAAAAGGAAAGCATCGTAAACAACAGCATTTCCTTTATTCAGTCGAAGCTTCTATCGAACGTTTCCGTGCAATCACCGGAGCAATTAAAGCGACCCCCCTATCTCTCGGGCTATTGCTATACACAGGTAACCGATGTACAGCAGGAAGTCAATGTTGACGGAAGACCGAAAACCGAAGGTTCCGCTTGAAGTGATTCGGGAGATAAATCTGGCTTGATGCGATAATTAAGATAATAGAATTTGCAGAACGGCTGTATGCTGTCTCTTCCGTTGGAGAATAAGGAATACGGCATCTTCAGCATACTTTTCGCATATGGGCTTTTTAGTATAAAACTGGATTTAACTATTTTGGTTTTTTGTTCCCCACTCACATAACCCTTCCAAAACTGGTAATAGCGTTTCTGCTTTATCTGTGAGACTGTACTCGACTTTAGGGGGAATTTGAGGATATTCTTTACGATTTACCAGACCATCCGCTTCCAATTCTTTTAGTTGTGAACTCAATGTTTTATAAGTAATAGCCCCTATCTGTCTTTTCAGATCATTAAAGCGAACGGTTCGGTTTTCGGCTAGAAGATAAATAATAACCATTTTCCATTTACCACCAATCAATGAAACTGTATAACCAAAAGGTGTATCTTGAATATTTTTAACTTTACCTTTAAATTCAGCCATACTCATGGTAACAATATCCTTTCGGGTAGTACCTATCAAAATAGTGCGTACTACGTTTTTATTTGTGTTCAGTTTATACTAACCTTACTTTTGAAGTAAAGGAGAGAATAACATGACTAAAAAAACAATACGCCTGTTAATGCCACAATGGCAAGGGGGAAACAATCCTAATTACTCTTTTGGAGCCGAACTGCTTGCTTGGCTAGCTCCGGATAATGATCAACCCCTTATTCATGTTCCAGTTCAAGCTTATGATGGAACTCCACTTGAAAACGAAAACGGTATGAATGGGAGAACACAGCTACTTGAACAATTAGAGGCTGCTCAGCATATCATTGATGCTCATAAGCCAGATCGCATTGTAATGTTTGGTGGTGACTGCTTAGTGGAACAAGCTCCATTTGCCTATTTAAACGAACGATATGGTGGGGAATTAGGTTTAATTTGGATCGATGCTCACAGTGATTTAGTTAGATATGTAGGCTATGATAACGGACATACATTACCGCTCGGAAATCTGTTGGGAGAAGGAGATGAGGAATTCGCAAAGCATGTGAAAATCCCTCTAAAACCAGAAAATGTTTTTATCGCAGGATTAGCAACTCCTACAGAGCAAGAAATAGAAGTGATTTCAGAAGCGTTTCAAAGACTAGGTATAGCACCAACAGAACCAGATACAGAAGTGATTCAAAGACTAGGGATTAAAACTGCAGAAGCTCAAGAGTTAACAAACAGTACTGAATCTATAAAAGAGTGGATTAAAGAAAGTGGCATTAAGCATCTGGCTATTCACCTTGATTTAGATGTGCTTGACCCAAAAGCATTTCGTTCTTTATTATTCGCCAACCCTGAAGCACCTTATAATTATTCTCCTGCGGGAACAATGCAAATGCCCCAACTACTTAATCTGATTAGAGAACTATCTGAAGAAACAGATGTAGTTGGCTTAGGTATAACGGAGCATATGCCGTGGGATTCTATTAATTTAAAAAATCTGCTTGGAGAGATACCTATATTAAATAACTAAGTTCATACACGGATTATAAGAGAACAATGATCTGCTTACAGTTTGTCTGGTTCTACTCCGCTTGTACTTTTCGGAAGCTGCACATTAGGCGAATATCCCCTATAATGGATCTTAAAACTAATTACAGAAGCGTCTTATTATGTAAAAGTACGTTGAAATCGGTTACCCAATATATGAAGAAATGCCTGTTTATCCAGGATTGCCAGAAGTGAGGTTAGAGCCTAGAGAGCGTTTGGACAAAGGGGATGACTGGAATGGAGTGTGTTAAGTATAGGCTATTTTGTTCACTATGGCTTGGTTAACATCATCAGCACTGCAAGGAGAGACAACAATATATACGCATAAGAAGTCGCCATTTTGGCGGCTTTTTTGTTTTGGATAAAATTTATAGTAAGCCTTCAAAGGTGCCTATAATCTTTATAATGATGGTTTGACACTGAATTAGTGGGAAATGTGGGAAGGCGGTTCACTTGCTTCATTTGCTGAATAATTGATCATTAGCTCATAGTCTCTTTAAAAAACGTTTCTTTTAGGGAGTTACAATAACAGCTATTAAATAATTTGCATGATTCAGGCGCATTGTTATGAGTTTTTCAAATAGATTTTAAAACTTTTTATTAATCAAGGAATAGTGCTGGAGGACAAAAATATATATGCTTTAGGTCGCTTTGATGAATTTTATCTCTGGAGGACGATATAGAAAATCAATCGAAGCGAAATAAGTGATGTAACTCTAAATGAAAGCGGTTAAAGGAGGAGCCTTTATTAAGCCTTTGGGATGAAGATTTGAATAGAAAACTATGAAGGGAGGGTCGACCTAGAAAAGACAATTTAGGTAAATTAGTGAACTTCAAGATGAATAATACAGGACTAATCAAGCAGTTGTTTATTTATATGAATTGGAGGTTTTGAGATGAAAAAAACCATAACATGTTTGATTTTGTTTGGTCTGCTTATTAGTCTGTTGCCGATCAAAAATGTGAGCGCTTCCGAAAGCCTTGTTCTCACCAAATCGGCAACTGCAAGCTCCGTCGAAGATTCGAGTAAGGCGGCTGATTTTGCGATTGACGGGAATTCGCTAACTAGATGGTCTTCACAATATTCAGATCCACAGTGGATAAGTGTAGATCTCGGCAATACTACCGAAATCAATGGGGTTACGCTTAACTGGGAAGCGGCTTATGCGAAGTCCTTCCAAGTTCAAACATCAACGGATAATGATCATTGGGCTACCGTCTATTCCACTACGACTGGAGAGGGAGGAATTGAGAAGATATCTTTCGAAGCAACAAACGCAAGGTATGTAAGAATGAACGGCATCGAAAGGGCTACTGGCTACGGATATTCCCTCTGGGAATTCGAGGTGCATTCAGCCGACGAACCGGGGGATAACACACCTCCAACAGCGCCCTCCGGCCTGACTAGTTCCTCTATATCTGATACGACGGTAAGCTTAGAGTGGACGGAATCTACAGACAATGTAGGGGTTGCCGAATACGACATCTACAACGGATCAAACCTCATAGGCTCCAGTGCGTCTACGTCCTTTATCGTTACCGGCTTAACAGCTAACATGGCGTACAGCTTTTATGTGAAAGCCAGAGATGCTGCTGGGAACGCGTCGGCTGCAAGCAATGTGATTGATGTGAACACTAGCGCATCCGACACAAGTATTGTTTCAGGTGAAATTTATAAACTAACAGCACAACATAGCAGAAAAAACCTAGAGGTAGCAGGAAACTCCACTGCCGATGGAGCCAAGGTGCAGCAGTGGACGGACAGCGGCAGACCCCAGCAGAAATGGAAAGTGATCGACGTTGGCGATGGATACTATAAACTGATTGTGCAATCCAGCGGTAAAGCATTAACAGTAGCTGGAGGTTCTCTCGAAGATGGTGCTAATGTGCAGCAATGGACAGACAACGACTTATCTAATCAAAAGTGGAAGATTATTAGCGTCGGCGGCGGATATTATAAGTTGCTCGTTAAATCTAGCGGTAAAGCGCTGGATGTAATCGGGGGTTATACTAATGATGGGGCAAATGTACAGCAATGGGTGGATAACGGAAATGATCAGCAGAAATGGAAGTTTACGCTTGTCGAATCCACCGCTGATACGACAGCACCAACGGCACCAGCGAACCTGAAAAGCTTTTCCAAAACAAACACTTCGGTAAGTCTTATATGGGATGCTTCAACAGACGATGTAGGGGTTACCAGCTACGATGTGTATAATGGAACAACATTAGTCGATTCAACCGACACGACAAGTTATACGGTGACAGGACTTACCGCCAATACAACGTATAGCTTCACAGTAAAAGCCAGGGATACGGCAGGGAATGTTTCAACAACAAGCAATATCACAAATGTGACGACAAATGCTACCTCTGAGAATACAGGCTTTTATATTAACGGAACAACGCTGTACGATGCCAACGGAAATCCGTTCGTAATGAGAGGAATCAATCACGCTTATACATGGTATAAGGGTCAAGAGTCAGCAGCGATCCCTGCCATTGCGAGAACGGGAGCGAACACCATCAGAATCGTACTGTCGGATGGTCAGCAATGGACAAAAAACAATCTGTCTGAGTTACAGAATTTAATCACTTTGTCAGAGCAAAACAAATTGGTTGTTGTCCTTGAAGTACATGATGGTACAGGGTCTGATAGCGCTACTGTATTGAATAATATTGCGAATTACTGGATTGAAATGAAAGGTGCACTCATTGGAAAAGAAAGCACCGTTATCCTCAATATTGCGAACGAATGGTATGGAACATGGGATGGCGGAGGCTGGGCGCAAGGCTATAAGTCTGTTATACCCAAGCTTAGAAATGCCGGCATCAAAAACACAATCATGGTTGACGGAGCAGGATGGGGACAGTATCCGCAATCTATTTTTGACTACGGAACAGAAGTCTTTAATGCAGATCCGCTTAAAAATACGATGTTCTCTATTCATATGTATGAATATGCCGGTGGAAATGCTGCTACAGTAAAAAGCAACATGGATAATGTACTGAATAAAAACCTGGCTCTTGTGATTGGCGAATTCGGCATCAAGCATACGAGCGGTGATGTTGATGAGGCTACCATTATGAGTTACGCTGAGCAAAAGGGGGTAGGTTATCTAGCATGGTCTTGGAAAGGAAACAGCGCGGGTCTCGATTATTTGGATATGGCTACTGACTGGGAAGGAACAAGTTTTACGGAACAAGGTCGTATTATTATTGAAGGTCCCAATGGTATTAGGGCGACATCGAAATTAAGCACAGTTTATAGTGGTTCAGCCGACAAATAGCCTTCTACTGCTCCTTCCAATCTTGCGGGCGCAGTTATATGTACTAAATCCTCTTATCGGCCGATTCCACATGCAGCTACATTTCTCGCTTCCAAGAAGGCTAGTTGGCTTATCCAGATTACACCCTGAGTTATTCCAAAAATCCAGCGAATTTAGTTTTATGAATGAACAGAGCTGAGAAATGACAACTTAAGAAAGTAGTATACATCACAATTTCCAAAGGAGGATATCTGTTATGGCTCACCAGAAGAAAAGGAAAGAAGCAGCCTGGAAGTCACGAAAGCAAGAACAGCATCCCCATGGTAAAGTCAAATCGCTCAAGGAGTTGTCCAGCGAATAGGATTGAGGAGTATACTGCGTAAAAGAGAAGAGCTGTCGATGAAATTCATCGGCAGCTTCTTTTTGCAATGATTTCGCGTACACAAAGAATTCCCTTAATGCTGCAACTGGATTTACTAGCAACCATCCAGCTATTGCTTGTGAGCTTTTCAGATTGAGGGACTTGCAAAAAATGTATCTTGATGACAGACAGTTAGGGTTGGGTGGGGCAAGCAACGCAATGATCTTTCGGACATTTTAAGCTCAATAGAAGACACGTCTTCAAACATCAAATTGCTATGTGCTACATTCATCTTCACCAATTTTAGACCAGTAACTTATAGCGTTCTAGTATAGAAGGTATCTTCTTAAATTCGTTTTTCAGAAGGGTGCCAGTTCCGGCTAAAAATTGAAGCATCTCCTGACTAGGAGATGCTTCCTCTACGTTATGATTGGGTAGTCTGAGATAAGCTGATTTATCAGGATACGATTGAATTCAGGAGTCCCTGCTTCACCTGATCCGACAGTGGCATAAGTGGCAGGCGCAATTGCTCGGCGGCAATAATCTCTTGCTGGGTAAGCCACCACTTGATCGCGGCCGGGGCTGGCTCTGCAAATACATGCTGGATCAGCGGTTCCAGTAGCTTAAAACTGTCTCGCGACCCGTTCATGTCGCCAGCTGCAAAACGTTGGTACGTATCCACATACTTCTGGATATTGAGATGAGCGGATGCAAGCATACCGCCGGCAGCTCCCTGACATAGCATGGCATGGAAATAGGCATCCTCTCCGCAGAGGACAGGCTTGGTCTCGTACTGGGTCAATTTTAAGAGCAGATCAAGACCGCCCGTGCTGTCCTTGAGCCCAATTACGCCATCCAGGTCCAGCACCTTGCGTATGGTATCTATTGTCATGCGACTGCCCGTGCGAACCGGAATCTCATATACAAGCACAGGCAGGCCTACACGAGATACGACACGGAAATGCTCCAAGATCCCTTCCTGCGTCGGTCGGTTGTAATACGGAGTGACCACCATGGCTGCATCCGCTCCTAATTCAGCCGCCATTTCCGTCCGATGCACCGTTGAATAGGTATCGTTCGTTCCCGTGCCAATGACGATCGGAATGGTTTTGTTCATGCTCTTCAGAACATCCTGCGTCACCTGTACCATTTGCTTCACTTCATCCCAGGATACGGTTGGCGACTCTCCTGTCGTACCGTTAACAACCAGTCCCTGAATGTCATGACCTGCAAGATAGGTAACATACTTCCGGTACGAATTGATGTCCAACTTATAGTCACGCGTAAAAGGTGTAATCAGCGGTATGAAAATCCCATGAATATGTTGTTCGTTCATCATCATCATCAGTTATCCCTTCCCGTTGAATTAAATCTAATGTAACATAGGAGACAGCATCGGAGTTATCTATAATAAGCGATGATTCTAATCAAAATTTTTGATGGGGTGGCCAGAATGGATTTCATTTATCTTCAGACATTTCGGGAAGTTGCTATTCGTGAAAGCTTTACGAGAGCAGCAGAAGTGCTCGGTTACGCACAATCCAGCGTCACGACCCAGATTCAGAAGCTGGAGAAAACGTATCAAGTCAAATTGTTCGAACGCTACAGCAACAACAAGATTCGTCTTACCTCTGCCGGGGAAGAACTGTTCAAGCTTGCTGGACAAATGCTGGAGCTTTTCGAGCAATCGAAAGAAAAATTGGCCAAGCAGGGCGGGGGCTCTATGACGATCGGTACTATGGATTCCATCGCTTCGTATTTTCTGCCGCCGTTTATGCAGGCGACTCGCAAAGAATACCCTGATCTGAACATACGATTGCATACGGATCGCGAAGAGATGATTTTGCACCAGGTCAGGGAAGGGGAGGCCGATGTTGGACTGATCCTCGCGGACGATTCAAGCAATCCGGCCTTGCAGTGGATTACGATTCGAGAAGAACCGCTTGTGCTGATTGTCCATCCGAACCATCCGCTTATCGCTAAAGAGCGAATCGGCCTGGATGATCTGGTGGATGCGGAGTGGATTATGCCCGAGCATACGTGCAACTACAGACAACTGCTGGAGAGAGTGCTTCGAGCAAATGGAATCACCTATCGCGTAAGCCTGGAGCTGGGTAATCCGGAAGCGATCAAACGGAGCATCAAGACTGGAGAGGGTATATCCATTCTACCTCTAATGGCTGCGCTGGAGGAGATTGAACGGGAAGAGCTGAAGGTGTTACCCTTTGAGCATGCCGAACTCAAGCTGGAAATTCAGCTTGTTCTTCATCCCAAGAAGTGGGTGTCCAACGCATTGAGCTTTTTTATGGAGAGCATGAGAATGTAGATTTTCCTCCACATCAAAAATTAATATACAGTATGAGCGCTTCCTAGTGGAAACAAGAAGCGCTCACAGTTTATTCAAATCATTCACGTATTTTTTTGAAAAATAAGCAAGCAAAATGTGCATTAATTAATTTAAAAAGCGGGATCACTATGAAGAATAGCGTATGGCTCCGATGACTACGTGGTCAGGCAATGCCGGTTTTACGATATAGACGAAGAAGTGGCTTACTACAACAAACGAGTAAATGACGTAATCTTACTTTGAAGTTTTGAAATCATGCTTAGAGTTGACAAATGAAACAAACATGTTAGTATATATGCTTGTGCATGCATTTTGTTGTTGTTTTTCCTAATATAACTCAGAGAGGAGTCTTTCTCACATGAAAGATTTATTTAGTCCCTATACAATTAAAGGTTTGGAATTGAAAAATCGCGTAGTTATGCCTCCAATGTGCCAATACTCGGTTTTCAAAAAGGACGGGGTTGCCACAGATTGGCATTATATGCACTACGTTAGCCGTGCGGTAGGCGGAGCTGGTTTTATCATAATTGAAATGACAGATGTAGAGCCGGATGGTCGTATCTCCGATTTTGATCTTGGTTTATGGTCAGATGAGCAAATTCCTGCTCTCAAACGGATTGTAGATGCTTGTCATAGCTACGGTGCCAAAGTGGGAATCCAGATCGCGCATGCCGGACGCAAGGCGGAAGATGCTGAAGTTCCTGTATCACCATCTGCTATTGCATTTGATGAAAATTCAAAACAACCTCGCGCGCTTACAACAGGAGAGGTTAAAGGCCTGGTTGAGAAATTTCGTGCTGCTGTAGCTCGCGCTGTCAAGGCTGGATTCGACAGCATTGAAATTCATGGTGCACATGGCTATTTGGTTCATCAATTTCATTCGCCGCTTACGAACAAACGGGAAGATGAATATGGTAAAGACCTTACCCTTTTTGGTCGGGAAATCATCCAGGCAGCGAAGGGTGAAATGCCAGAAGATATGCCGCTCTTGATGCGTATTTCTGCCAAAGAATACGTAGAAGGTGGATATGGTATTAAGGAAAGCATTGCTTTTGCCAAGGAATATCAAAAGGCAGGAGTAGATATGTTTGATATTTCATCTGGCGGTGAGGGACCTATAGCTGCATGGGGCAGACCAGGAACTCACGCAGCGTATCAAGTCCCCTTAGCAAAAGAGATCAAAGAAGCTTTGGATATTCCAGTGATGGCCGTTGGAAGACTAGAAGATCCAATATTGGCGAATGCAGTTATCGGAAATGAAGAGGCCGATCTGGTTGCTGTGGGTAGAGGGATGTTGAGAAATCCTTATTGGTCACTGGAAGCCGCATCAAAATTGAAAAAAGAAACTGCAATCCCTACACAGTATACTACAGGGTTCTAAGACTGAGCTCTTGCTAATCATAATTGGCCTGTCAAAGTTAAAATGGTGGTGAACCGCTAGCTATATTTGACCAGGAAAAGATTTTAAGACCGAATGCAACGATAAAAGACTTTGAAATGGAAATGGTCGATTAAGCGAAAAAAGTACGTCCTTTAGACCTTTTGTAAAGTACTCTATCAAGGTACTCTACAGAAGGTCTAATTCAATGAACTATGCGACCACAGAGAGCATGTCAGAGGAAGATACATAAGATGAGATTCGGTTTTAGCTCTTAGGTGTTGTGATATGTGGCACTATAAGATGGTTATTCATACCATGGACGTTACAATGCAATGTAGCTATCAATGTTAGAAGTGAAGGTTGGTAAAAGCCTTGCAAACCACTCCTCGAGTTTTTGGCATTTCCATTGAACTTTTTGTGTGGAAAATTTGGTGAAAATACAAGCTGGTTACGGAGGATTTTTTGTATTCCATATTTTCTCTAATTGACTTTGTAACCCAACATTATTATTATCTTATACTATAAGATTAATTATCTCATACTATAAGGTATTAGCGAGAAGGTGTTGTGACCATTGGATTATAAAGCATTAGCGACAGAACTATTCGAGTATATCGTCAAATCGCGGAAACCAGCATTAGAGGAACGAGGGCACTTCTCACGTGGCGAAATGGGGATTCTCATTTGTCTGAATTTCAATAAGGACGGGGTTACCTCTGGCCACTTGAGCGAATACTTGTCCGTCAGTACGGGACGAGTAGCAACGGCACTGAAGAGCCTTGAGAAGAAAGGACTAGTTGTACGGCGTACTGATGTCAATGACAAACGTAAGGTGATTGTATTCATTACGGATTCAGGTAAGCAATTTATGATTGATAGGCATAAGGAAGGAATCACATGGACCGAGAATGTTCTTCGAAAGTTAGACGAACAGGATGCCAAAGAACTGATCCGGCTCATTAAGCTTATTGTCTCTAGAAGCTGAATTTCTATGCAGACGCAGGAGCACCATACTTCACCAGACATCAAAGACTATCAGATAAAAGGAGAGCAACGGAATGCTAAAGATATTCAAATATCTCAAAAAAAATGAATGGATGCTCGTGCTTTGCAGCCTGGCTTTCATCGTTGTGCAGGTATGGCTTGATCTGAAGCTACCTGATTATATGGCGGAAATTACGACCAAGCTGCAAACAGAAGGAACACCTATGTCCGAACTGCTGATTCCCGGCAGTTACATGTTGTTTTGTGCCGTCGGCAGTATGATTGCATCTATTATTGTCGGCTATTTTGCGGCAAAGGTCGCGGCAGGGCTGGCCATGCGTCTGCGTGCGATGGTCTTTGACAAGGCCTTATCTTTTTCCATGGAAGAGATGAACAACTTTTCAACAGCCAGCCTTATCACCCGCTCCACGAACGATGTTACCCAAATTCAAACGGTGGTTGCGCTGGGGCTGCAGGTGATCATCAAGGCGCCGATTCTGGCCGTGTGGGCCATTGCAAAAATTGCGGATAAAAACTGGCAGTGGACCGCCTCTACAGGAGTGGCTGTGGCTGTCCTGATCCTGATGCTGAGTGTCATTGTTATTTTCGCTCTTCCGAGTTTCCAAAAAATCCAACGTCTCACCGATAATCTGAACAGAGTAACACGTGAGCATCTGACCGGGCTTCGGGTGGTGCGCGCTTATAATGCAGATCAGTATCAGGAGGAGAAGTTCGGGCAGGCTAATGCCGAATTGACGAATACAAACCTGTTTGCGAACCGGTTAATGGCAATGGTTGGCCCGGGTATGACCTTTATTATGTCGGGTCTGAGTGTCTCGATCTATTGGGTTGGCACTTACCTGATTAACGGAGCGGCCGTGCCGGACCGCATTACGCTATTCTCTAATATGGTCGTATTCTCCTCTTATGCGGTGCAGGTGGTCATGGCCTTTATGATGGTAAGTATGATTTTCTTCCTGATGCCTCGAGCTTCGATTTCTGCCAAACGGATCATGGAGGTTTTGAATACCGAATCCAGTATCGTTAACGGGCATGAGACGACTGGAGAAGAAAGCGTTATGGGGCAAGTGGAATTCCGTAATGTCAGCTTCAAATATCCGGACGCGGAGGAGGCCGTGCTTCGCAATATTAGCTTTACGGCGAAACGAGGCGAGACGGTTGCCTTTATTGGCGCTACAGGCAGCGGCAAAACCAGCGTGATCAATCTAATTCCCCGCTTCTATGATGTGACCGAGGGAGAGGTACTCGTGGACGGTGTGAATGTCAGGAACTATAATCAGCAGGCACTCCATAACAAAATCGGATATGTTCCCCAGAGAGCTGTACTGTTCAACGGTACGGTGGTATCCAACGTTTCGTATGGTGTTAACGGAAGAGCAGGAGCTTCAGAGAAACTCGTCAAAGAAGCCGTTGGTATTGCTCAAGGAACGGAGTTTGTTGAAAAAATGGATGGTCAGTATCAGGGTAGAATTTCGCAAGGTGGAGCGAACGTGTCCGGTGGTCAAAAGCAACGGCTGTCGATTGCGCGTGCCATCTACCGACAGCCGGAAATTTATATTTTCGATGATTCCTTCTCGGCACTAGATTACAGAACAGATCGGATTCTGCGCTCCGCTCTCAAAAAAGAAACCGGCCACGCTACGACACTTATTGTTGGTCAGCGCATAGGCACTATCAAAGACGCTGACCGAATTATCGTGCTGGACCAGGGGGAGATTGTAGGGAGTGGCACGCATGAAGAGCTGATGACGAACTGCAGCACCTATCAGGAGATCGCATATTCGCAGCTTTCGAAGGAGGAACTCATACATGGATAAGAATGAACACACCGTCGACAGCCAGCAAATGAAAATGAATCAGCCAGGTCCCATGGGCAAAGGTCCCACGGGGGGCAGGGGTGGTGGTGAAAAAGCAAATAATTTTAAAAAGACCATCAGCCAGCTTGCATCCTACAGCAAGGCCTATGTGCCTATGATTATACTCGCTATGGTACTGGCCCTGGTCGGCTCTACCCTCAACGTGATTGGCCCAGATAAGCTCAGTGATATTGCCAACCTGATTCAGGAAGGAATCGTAACCGGGATTGATGTAAGTGCTGTTCAGAAGATTGTTTTTGTATTAGCGCTTTTATATGGATTTGGTCTTATTTTTAACTATTTTCAGGGCTTCATTACAGCAACCGTCTCACAGCGTCTTACAAAGAAGATGCGAACAGAGCTGTCTCGAAAAATCGATCATATGCCTTTGAAGTATTTTGACTCTACGAGTTACGGTAATGTGCTTAGCCGCGTAACCAACGATGTCGATACCATCGGACAAACGCTAAACAACAGTCTCGGCACGCTTGTTAGTGCGCTGGCCACTTTCGTGGGAGCCTTGATTATGATGCTTTATACGAACTGGATCATGACCGTTACCGGAATTGTAGCTACGCTGATCGGCTTTAGCCTGATGAGCGTGATTATGAAGCATTCACAGAAATACTTTGTAGCACAGCAAGCGGAGCTTGGCCAGATCAACGGTCATATCGAAGAAACCTATGCTGGTCATAACGTAGTCAAGGTCTATAACGGGGAACAAGCAGCCAAGGAGGTGTTTCATGGCATTAACAGCCGCTTATATACAAATGCATGGAAGTCCCAGTTCATGTCTGGTCTGATGATGCCAGTCATGATGTTCATTGGAAATTTTGGTTATGTCGCGGTCTGTGTTGTGGGAGCTTTGCTGGTCAACCAACAGACTATAACCATCGGAACTATTGTCGCCTTCATGGTGTATATTCGTCTATTTACACAGCCCTTGTCACAGTTGGCGCAGGCAGCAACCAATTTGCAATCGGCTGCTGCTGCCAGTGAACGTGTATTCGAATTTTTGGGTGAAGAAGAATTGGCGGATGAAAGTGACAAGACTATGAAGCTGGATAACGCCAAAGGGGATGTTGAATTCAAACATGTTCGTTTCGGTTATAACGAAGACCATATGATTATCAAAGACTTCTCTATGAAAGCTGAAGCTGGTCAGAAAGTCGCCATTGTCGGTCCGACAGGCGCTGGTAAGACCACGCTCGTGAATTTACTCATGCGGTTTTATGAGCTGAACGATGGAGAAATCTACATTGACGGAACCCCGATCAGCCAATTAACGCGTGAGAATATTCATGAATTATTCTGTATGGTGCTTCAGGATACCTGGCTGTTCGAAGGAACGATTCGTGACAATATCGTCTTTTCCAAAGATCATGTTACTGATGAGCAGGTAGAAGCTGCATGTAGAGCGGTGGGACTGCACAGTTTCATTAAAACACTGCCGCAGGGATATGATACAGTTCTGGATGACAAAGCCAATCTCTCTGCGGGTCAAAAGCAATTGATTACCATTGCAAGGGCGATGATTGAAGATTCACCTATGCTCATTCTGGATGAGGCCACAAGCTCGGTCGATACGCGTACGGAATTGCTGATTCAACAAGCGATGGACCAGCTGACTGTGGGGAAAACCTCCTTTGTGATTGCTCACCGACTTTCGACGATCAAGAATGCGGATCTGATTCTGGTCATGAAGGACGGTGACATTATCGAAATGGGTAACCATGAGGAATTGCTAGCAAAAGGCGGCTTCTATGCCGATCTATACAACAGTCAGTTTGAACATGCGTCCTAAAAAGTAACTGCTTGAAAGTATAATTAATATCCATATAGTTCCAACTTAATTAACATCATCATGTGGACATTATAAGGTATGAGAGCCAGAATTTCTTAATCATAATTGTGGAGGCAGATCAATGAACCAGCGTTTTCGAATCACCCGTTCCATGCAGGAAAATCCTGTGGAGCAATCCATTTCCCTGGAGGAGTGCAAAGATTACTTTGCATCCCAGCCAAACTTTTCGTATTCACGGGAGCTTATCATACAAGGTACTGAGAGCACCATGTCGATCGAGGGAGATTTTTTCATGTGGAAGTATGCTGACGTAGAAATACCTTTTCGTCATTACATGGGGGATGTGTACGTGGCTATTTCCAATGAGGCTGTCGTGCCTAAGATGATTGAAATTGCAACAGATTTACAAGCAGATGTAGTGGATGGGTGAAGAACGATTCTTATTGCAGCAAAGTAGGCGTAGAAGCCAATATCCGGTTCAGTTCTCGCACCAGTTTGAATCGGTTAATGTGGACAGCCGCGGGAATCCCTTGTCATCTAAAAGACGTGATATACGATTGCTTGTCTGGATATCTGGTGAGTGGTTGCAAAGGATTTGTTCCATGTCTGATCACAGGGCAGAAGCTCAATCGGTTGTGATGTGCTCGGCAACAAAAACGATTCGATTCGTACACAGTATACGTCACACAACAAATGTTTCTGGTACGTTCGCTGTGGCAGTATTCACTTCATTCTTAAGGGTCAAGTCGCCAAAACATAAAAATAGCAAGTCTCTTGCAACATGGAGACTTGCTATTTTGTGTTTTCGGTTCATTGAATTTTGCGAAAAAAAATAGTTCCAAAGTTATGAGTTTTCTAAAAATTTATACTTTTAAAGGAAGATCAAAACGTTTCTATTAAATAAAAAGCAAAGTTTCTAGCTAAAATTAGAGAAAAATTTAATCTGAACTGAAATTTCAGAAGAAAATTAAAGAAAATTTCGCATGTGAATTAGTTCAAAAGAGCTATGAAAAGTCACTATCTATTTAAAAAATGAAGAGTTATTAATTTTGAATCACTTCAGCTTGATGTGAATAAATTCCATTATATAGGTGATTAAAGAATATTGCTGAAAAAGTTGAAATTTGTCGGATGATGTCAGAATTGATTTGTTACATTTGTGTTAATGATGTGTAACGTAAAATTTGTTTTGATACAAGGGTTTTGGACTTTTTTGCAAGTCTACGTCATTTTGATTTTATCAATTTATAAAATCAAAAATTTTGTCTTAAATCACGTTAACAGGTCATGATCGGTATTCAATTTAATAAAAAAGTGAAATTCTTGTATTTGAAGATATAAAAATAATAGAATAATATGGGTTATTTATGGATTTCATGAAATCTATCAATTTGGAACTTTTGTCCCATGCTAATCGGTTTTAAAGTTTGTATATTTAAAATAGCTAGAAAGTATTGGGAGGAAAAAAGGGATATAAGGATTTATTGTGAAATTTTGGGCAATAAGAGGATTTGAGAAATTTATATGGCGACTCCGATCATGTCTTAGTTTTTAAAAATCGTGATCTATCTGACTGAGAAGATCCAGTTATTTTCGCCCGATATGAGGACTTTGCTTAATGGCTTGCAGAACATAGAAGTTGTTCAACAGAAGCTCCATGGACATCAAGCAGGACAACATGCCCTCACTGCTTCCCGAAATGGCTTCATAAGTACATAAGCTGTTCTCTTTTTTAGACAATGTATGGGGGCACTGATTGTAATTGAAACAGCATGGCAGTTGTATAGGCCAAACTGTAAGATTCCCTGTCCATAGCATCATATCCAGTAAATCCGTCCCACATCTCCCGTATTGCAAAAGACAACTTCATTATTTTTAAGGTATGTGAAACGTATCCTTAGCAGCCTGGGAACCCCGTTGGCCCGTCCGATGACCATCATTTTTCATCCATGTACAAAATCAGGAAGTCATAAGCGCAGTCGTGAATCACGCTCCTAACCACGCTGCAGCAGCTCATGTATCTCACAGCATCGATACCCTCCAGCCAAGATTCGACAGCACACATCATGATACACTACGTTGTTAATATTGTGGCAACCATTCTACAACCCACCACCAAGATGTACTCTCAGCATAATTCAAAAATATTCTCATTCCATGCACATTTTCATACATCCAGATCAGAGTTATTTGCTATGTCCGCACAACTAAAAAAGCTTGCACTGCGAAAGTGTGAGCGATGAAAAAGAAGATGCGCTTGTTTCGATTCAAATTCAGCTCTTTGAAGGCACCCATATCTCAATGGTATATCAGGAGTGATCGCTTTTGCCGACTACCATTGGCAATTTAATGCCGGAGAAAAGACACGCATGACTAGTTCCTTGACAAGGGCGGTCATTTATGAGGAGTTACTTTACCTCTATCTATTTCGCGAGGAGAGATACGTATGACTCAGCACAATGTTCAACTGTTTGCATTAAGCCAACCACAGCAACGTATTTGGTACACGGAGCTTGTGTATCCCAATCGCAACACGTCCACGATTATTACCACTGTTAAAATCAAGGGAACGGTTCGAATAAATGCATTGCAGCAGGCAATGAACCGGGTGATTGCACAAAACGATTCTTTTCGTATCAAAATCACGGCTCGGGATGGCATCCCCTATCAATATGTGGAACCGTTTGCTGCTCAAAGCATAGAAACGCTTCAGGTTACCCCGGAGGAAGCTGAGCTATGGGTCAGCCATCACAACGCACAGCCGTTCCCCTTACTGGATTCGCAGCTGTATCGGTTTACTATTTTGCAGCTGGGGGCAGAAGACACCTGGTTTAGTTTCAAGATGCATCATATTATTTCGGATGGCGTTACCATGGAGCAGGCCATTAATGAAATTACGGGGAATTATATGAATATTGTGCATGGTACAGGTTCAGATGCGCCGGCCCCAGCGAACTCATATCTCGATTTTATTCAGACGGAGCAAAGCTATGAGCAATCGGACCGCTATCAAAAGGATAAGATGTACTGGACGGAGAAATTTGCCAATTTGCCGGAGGTTACAGGTTTAAAATCGTACAATCCGCTCACAGTAAGCACGGCTGCACGCCGGGAGACCTATACACTGGAGCACGAATTATATCGTGGTGTCACGGCTTTTTGCGAGGCGCATAACATCAGTATTTTTACATTTTTCCTGGCTGCTCTGTATATTTATTTACATAAAACGACAGGTGAACAAGATTTAACGGTTGGTACATTGTATGCTAACCGTACGTTGAAGAAGGAAAAAAATACAATGGGCATGTTCGTCAGCACTGTGGCTACACGTTTGCAAGTTGAGCCGGAATCCGAGCTGCTTACTTTCCTACAGGGTGTTGGAAAGGAGCAGTCGTCCATTTTGCGGCATCAGCGTTATCCGTATAACAAAATCATACAGGATTTGCGTGAACAACAAAGCGGCACGGATATTGGCCGCCTGTTTGGCGTTACCATTCAGTACCGTACGCTGAGCTTCTCTCGTTTTGATGAAGCTGTTCAGCAGGTGCATACCGATTTCTGCGGAGATACAGTGAGTGACTTTGATATTGCCATGATTGATATGCTGGATGACGATAAACTTGTATTGCAACTGGATTATCGGACCGAGCTGTTCAGCGAGCAGGAAATCGCCCGAATTATTCGTCAATTCTTGAGTGTGGTTGAGCATATGGTGAAAGGGCCACAGCAGCGGATTCAGGAGTTGTCACTGATGAGTGACAAAGAGCGGGCACAAATTATGAATGTATTTAATGCGACCACAGTTCCCTTTCCAGACGATGTGGGGATTCATGAGTTATTCGAGAAACAGGCAGAATGTACACCAGATCAGACAGCGGTTATGTTTGGAAGTCAGAGTCTGACTTATCGGGAACTGAATGAACGGTCGAACTCATTGGCACGAATGCTTCAAGCACAGGGAGTAGGACCTGACAAGCTGGTCGGCCTGATGATGCAGCGCTCCGTGGAAATGATCGTAGGCCTGCTGGCTGTTCTAAAAGCAGGCGGTGCTTATGTGCCGATCGATCCTGAATTTCCGTCATCTCGTATTCAATACATGCTTGAAGACAGCAAGGCTGCAGTGCTTCTGACCAGTCGTGATCTGTTGGAAGAGCATCATTGCAATGCCAATGCAATATTTCTTGAGGATGCAGCATTGTATCAGGGAGAAAGCAACAACCTGGAGACGATTGCTCGCCCAGAGCATTTGGCTTACGTCATCTATACCTCTGGATCGACCGGAAATCCAAAAGGAGTTATGCTCCAGCATCGTTCGGTACTGAACTTTATTACCGGGATGCATGAAATCATTGACTTTGAAGCTGGCAAAACCATTTTGTCACTCACGACCATTTCATTCGATATTTTCGTCTTGGAAACCATCTTGCCACTGTTGGCCGGAATGACGGTTGTGCTTGGCGACCATCAGCATCAGGTGGACCCTCAGGCGCTGGGTGAGTTGATTGCTCATCATTCTATAGACATGTTGCAAATGACACCATCCCGGCTACAGATGCTGCTGGATCATGAAGCTGGTTCCCACGCGCTGCGAGGCGTGAAGGAAATCATGGTGGGAGGTGAAGCCCTTCCGTCCAAGCTGCTCGCAGCACTGCAAGAAATAAATGGTCCCCGTATTTATAACATGTACGGACCTACAGAAACGACGGTTTGGTCGACCGTACAGGAACTGACTCATGCTCAAGAAATTAATATAGGACGTCCGATCGCGAATACCCAAATCTATATCATGAATGCGAGCGGGGAATTGCAGCCAGTCGGTATGCCGGGCGAGTTATGTATTGCGGGGGAAGGATTGGCCCGTGGGTATTGGAATCTCGAAGATCTGACGGCAGAGAAATTTGTGGAAAATCCGTTTGCCGGAGGCAAAGAGGGCTATGAACGGATGTACCGTACAGGCGATTTGGCGAGATGGACACTGGATGGCAATATTGAATATTTGGGACGAATGGATCACCAGGTTAAAATCCGTGGCTACCGGATCGAACTGGGCGAGATCGAATCGCAGCTATTGCAGGTGGAGTCGGTACGAGAAGCGGCTGTCGTGGCCCGTGCGGACGAAACAACGGGTCAAAAACAAATGGTGGCGTACTATGTGGCCAGTCAAGAAATGGAAGCCAGTGAACTGAGAAGTGAGCTGGGGCGGGAGCTACCAAGCTATATGGTGCCGTCGTATTTCATTCAGTTAGAGCAGATGCCGTTGACACCGAACGGTAAAATCGACCGCAAGTCCCTGCCAGCACCGGAAGGCAGTCAGCAAAGCGGAGCGGATTATGAAGCGCCCCATACCGCGCCGGAACGGGCACTCGTGGCGATCTGGCAGTCTGCCTTGGGCGTGCCAACTGTAGGTATTTTGGACAATTTCTTTGATCTGGGCGGCGATTCCATCAAGGCGATTCAAATCGTATCCCGTGCGTTCCAGGTAGGCTACAAGCTGGATATGAAGGATCTGCTTCGCTGTCCAACCATCGCAGCATTGGCACCGTTTATGGTAAGTCGTATGGCAGATCAGGGAGAAGTGAGCGGGGAAACGGCATTGCTTCCGATCCATCATTGGTTCTTTGAACAGGAGCATGTAGACGCGCATCACTTTAATCAGGCGGTTATGCTGCACCGGGAGCAGGGCTTTGACGAAGCTGCTTTGCATCAGGCGCTAATCCAGTTGACCGAGCATCACGATGCACTACGGATGGTATTCAGGAAGACCGAGCAAGGCTACCAAGCGTGGAACCGCGGAATACAGGAAGGCGAGCTGTATCATCTGGACGTGCTAGACTTTAGGGCCTTGACGGATGAAGCCATTCTGAGCGCGACGATTGAGGCGAAAGCAACTGAAATTCAAAACAAAATGAATCTATCCGAAGGACCGCTGGTAAAGCTGGGTCTGTTCCGTTGCAACGATGCAGACCATTTGCTGGTGGCGATCCACCATTTGGTGGTTGATGATGTGTCTTGGCGTATTTTGCTGGAGGATTTGGCAACCGGCTATGAGCAGGCTTTACGGGGCGAGTCTGTCCGGTTGCCGAATAAGACGGATTCCTTCCGTCTGTGGGCAGACCAGCTATCCGCTTATGTGAGCAGTGCAGCGTTGGAGAAGGAGCGTGCGTATTGGGAACAAATTGAGCAAGTAGGGAAGAGCCAGGCATCCTTGCCTAAAGATTACACTCGTAAATCTCAGACCAAGCCACAGCTTCGCGATGATCGGACACTGACCGTAGCGTGGACGGTAGAAGAAACGGAACAATTCCTGAAACAAGCTCATCGGGCCTACAATACAGAAGCAAACGACCTGCTGCTGACAGCTCTGGGCACCGCAATCCAGGAGTGGGCAGGCATCCGTCAGGTGCTTGTAAATCTGGAGGGTCATGGACGGGAAGCCATTTTGCCGGATATGGATATCACGCGTACGGTCGGTTGGCTTACCAGCCAATTCCCGGTTGTACTCGATATGGGCGAGGATCGGAATGTGGGACGACGTGTCAAGAGCGTCAAGGAAGGGCTGCGTCGTGTGCCGCATAAAGGGATTGGATACGGGATTTTGAGATATCTTGCTGGCTGGGAAGGAGAAGCAGCTTTAGTTGTCGAGCCGGAAATCAGTTTTAACTATCTCGGACAATTCGATCAGGATTTAAAGCATAATGCATTCCGCATGTCTCCTTATTCCATCGGAGCTTCCATGAGTGACACGTTGACCAAGCGGTATGCTCTGGATATCAACGGCATGATCACGGACGGTGCACTGGAGCTGACAATCAGCTACAGCAACAAAATGTTTATGAAAAAATCAATCAAAAAGCTGGCTGATCTGCTTCAAGAGAGCTTGCGTGAGGTATTGGCTCACTGTGTGGGCAAAGAGTTGCCGGAGCTGACGCCAAGCGACTTGTCCTTCCAAGGACTGACGGCTGGAGAGCTGGATCATATTGTAGAGCAGACGGCTGCTGCGGGAGAACTGGAAAACATTTATTCGCTCACACCCATGCAAAAAGGCATCCTGTTCCACGGCCTAATGGAGCCGAAATCCGGGGCGTACTTTGAGCAGGCGACATTTGATCTGCAAGGCAGCTTTCAAGTGGAGGCTTTTGCCGAAAGCTTAAATCAACTAGTAGATCGCCATCAAATATTCAGAACGAATTTTTATAGCGGATGGAATGAGCAGCCTTTACAGGTGGTGTACCGTCACAAGCACGCCGGGTTCCGTTTTGAAGATGTACGTTCGATGGAACAAGGTGAGCAGGACGCATACATTGCTGATTTTGCTGAGCGCGACAAAGCCGAAAGCTTTCATTTCAGCTCAGGCGAGCTGATGCGGGTGTCTGTTTTGCGTACAGGCGAGGAGTCGTACCATTTTGTGTGGAGCTTCCATCATATTTTGATGGACGGCTGGTGCTTGTTCCTGGTTGTCGGGGAAGCCTTCAACACGTATTTTGCCATCCTCGAAGACCGCAAACCGGAGTTAGCCTCAGTAACGCCTTACAGCGAATATATTGAATGGCTGGATCGGCAGGACAACGTGGAGGCTGAACGGTTCTGGCGTGATTATTTTGCTGGTTTTGAGCAGCAAACAGTGCTGCCTCAGGCGAAGCAACTGGACGGTCACGCCAAGGGATATGAAGGGGATAAGCTTTCGTTTACACTGGGCCACGAAGTGACCAAGCAGATGAACAAGCTGGTCAAGCAGCAGCAGGTAACGGTTAATACACTGCTACAAGCGGCGTGGGGCGTTGTGCTGCAACGGTATAACAACAGTCGGGATGTTGTATTTGGCAGTGTCGTATCCGGCAGATCAGCGGATATTCCGGACATCGATAAAATGATTGGTTTGTTCATTAATACGGTTCCTGTACGGATTCACAGTGAGAAAGATATTACGTTTGCTGCGTTAATGAAGCAGATACAGGAGCAGGCACTGGCTTCCCGTGCCTATGAAACCTATCCGTTGTATGAAATTCAGGCCCTGACTGAGCAGAAACAGGACCTGGTGAACCATATTATGGTGTTTGAAAACTATCCGGTGGAACAGCGTATGGAGCACATGGGGAGCCGTGACACGAACGGTTTTACGATTGTTAATGCTTCAATGTCAGAGCAAACGAATTATGATTTTAACATTACGGTTGTGCCAGGCGATGAAATAGACATTCATTTGGAATTCAACGCGCTGGTGTTTGAACGTGCAGCTGTCGAGCAAATCCGCGAGCATTTGCTGCATATGATTGAAGAAGCGATTCACAGACCAGATGCGCTGGTAGATGAGTTGGAGCTGGTGACTGCTGCGGAAAAAGCAAAAATCATCGATGGTTTTGGATCCGTGGGCGTATCTGCATGGAGTGACGAAAAAGAATCTGAATTGTTGTTCCATGCCTATGTGGAAGAACAAGCGCAGCTTGTGCCGGATCACGTGGCAGTGGTATACGAGGAGCGGCAGCTTACGTATCGCGAGCTGAACGAGCGTGCGAACCAGCTTGCCCGCCGATTGCGGATTGAGGGCATTGGGCGCGAATCCATTGTTGGTATTTTGAGCGAGCGATCGGTGGACATGATGGTCGGCGTACTGGCGGTGTGGAAGGCCGGCGGTGCATACGTGCCACTGGATGCAGATTATCCTTCAGAACGTATCCGCTTTATGCTCGAGGACAGCGGTGCGACAGTGCTGCTAACGCAAACAGGTTTGCAGGAGCGCGCGCAGGCATGGCTGGAGGAAAGCCGACAGGCCTTGGTCGGAGGGCAATCTGAGGGAGAGTTGGAGACAGCGGCTGGCGCTGAAACGATGGAAAGAGACAGCCTGAATGAAGAATTAAGCTTGAAATCAAATTCGGAGTCTGACAGCGAAGCAGCATCCGAATCCGCAGCGGACTTGCGTCTGCATACTGTACTGGCACTGGACGATGAGTCGCTGTACACCGGGGATGCCACGGATGTGGAACATATCAACGAGCCGCAGGATCTGGCATATGTGATCTACACCTCCGGTACAACGGGACGTCCGAAGGGTGTCATGATCGAGCATCACAGTTTGGTAAACACAGCCGCGGCATACCGCCGGGATTACCGTCTAAATCAGTTCCCGGTACGCCTGTTACAACTGGCAAGTTTCTCCTTCGACGTATTCGTCGGCGATATCGCGCGGGCACTTTATAACGGTGGCACGATGGTTATCTGTCCAAAAGACGACCGGATTGATCCGAGCCGTCTGTACGGCTGGATTCACGATTACCAAATTACGGTGTTCGAATCCACACCGGCTTTAATCGTACCGTTTATGCAGCATGTGCATGAACAGGGCCTTGACATGAGCAGTCTGGAACTGCTGATCACCAGCTCGGATAGCTGCAGCGTGACGGATTATCGGGTGCTGCAAGAACGGTTTGGCGCAGATATTCGCATTATGAACAGCTATGGCGTCACGGAAGCGGCGATTGACTCCAGCTTCTACGACGAAGAACTGTCAAAGCTGCCAAGTAGCGGCAGTGTGCCGATTGGTCAGGCATGGCTGAACGCACGCTTCTACATCGTGGACAGCCAGCTGAATCCGGTGCCGATCGGTGTGCTGGGTGAGCTGTGCATTGGCGGTGCTGGCGTGGCACGAGGCTACCTGAACCGTGCAGACCTGACGGCCGAGAAGTTCGTAGCGAATCCGTATGTAGCCGGTGAACGATTGTACCGCACAGGTGACCTGGCGCGGTGGATGCCAGACGGCAATGTGGACTTTATCGGCCGGATGGACTATCAGGTCAAAATCCGGGGCTACCGGATTGAGCTGGGCGAGATTGAAACGGCAATCCAGCGGGTGCCGGGTGTGCGTCAAGCGGTAGTCATCGACCGGACGGATGAGCGTGGACACAAGTACTTGTGCGGATACATCACAGGAGAAACCGAGCTGCGGATCGAGGAAGTACAGGCCGAGCTAGAAGCAGGACTGCCAGCACATATGGTACCTGCACGTTTGATGCGTCTGGAGACCTTGCCACTGACCCACAATGGAAAAATCGACCGTAAGGCCTTGCCGGAGCCCGAAGGAAGCATCCATACCGGCGCAGCCTATGTGGCTCCACGTACTGCGGTAGAACAGGTATTAGCTTCAGTGTGGGCGGGAGTGCTTGGTGTCGAAACGGTAGGCACGCAGGATAACTTCTTTGAACTGGGTGGCGATTCGATCAAAGCACTGCAAGTATCGTCCCGCTTGCTGCAAGCAGGCTATCGACTGGAGATGAAAGACCTGTTCAGCAATCCGACAGTAGCGGCACTCAGTCCGTTGCTTCGTACAGATGGCAAGATGGCCAGTCAGGAAGAGGTCGTAGGCCAGGTGGAACTGACACCTATTCAGCGGTGGTTTTTCGAGCAGCAGCCTGCTGATCTGCACCACAGCAATCAGGCGATGATGCTGTACCGAGCTGGGCGCTTTGACGTCGACGCGCTACGCCGTACAATGGACCGTATTGTCCAGCATCATGACGCATTGCGCACGGTATTCCGTGAGAGGGAGCAGGGCTATGCCGCTTGGAACCGCAGTGTAGAGGAAGGCGAGCTATACACACTGGACATCGTAGATTTTAGAGGAATGGAGAACGAATCTGCCGCTGTCGAAGCCAAGGCGAGTGAAGTTCAAGCAGGCATTCATTTGAGCGAGGGTCCGCTTGTGAAGCTCGGTCTGTTCCATTGCGCTGAGGGCGACCATTTATTAATGGTCATTCATCATTTGGTTGTGGACGGCGTATCGTGGCGTATTTTGCTGGAGGACTTGGCGTCCGGTTATGAGCAGGCTGTTGCAGGTAAAACAGGCACAGCTATTCGACTGCCGCATAAAACAGATTCGTTCCAGGTATGGGCCAAACAACTGTCAGCCTATGCGAATCGGGCGACGATGGAGCGTGAGCTAGCCTACTGGCAGCATATCGAACAAGCAGAAGCGAGTCTGGCGAAGCCTTTGCCAAAGGATTTTGCGAAGGATAAAGCCCTGCTCGGAGACAGTGAGGTTGTGACGGTCCGCTGGACGAAGCAGGAAACCGAGCAGTTGCTCAAACAAGCTCATCGCGCATACAACACGGAAATGAATGACCTGTTGCTGGCTGCGCTCGGAAAAGCCGTATATGACTGGTCTGGTTCCGAACGAGTGCTGGTCAACCTGGAGGGCCATGGACGGGAAGCCATTGTACCGGATGTGGATATTACGCGGACAGTCGGTTGGTTTACGAGCCAGTTCCCGGTTGTACTGGATGGAAGTCTGGGCCAGGGCGGAAATACCGCTCGTCTGATCAAACGGATCAAGGAAGGGCTGCGTCATATTCCGCAGAAAGGCATCGGCTATGGTATTTTACGATACCTGTCGGATACGAATGTTCTGGAGAAACCAGGCGTGCAGTTAAAGGCTCAGCCTGAGATCAGTTTTAACTATTTGGGCCAATTCGATCAGGATTATAAAGGCAATGATCTGGAGCCTTCCTCCTATTCCATCGGTGTGCCTGTCAGCACGAATGCGGCTATGGATTTTGCACTGGATATCAATGGAGTCATCGAGGATGGAGAACTGATTTTCACGATTCGCTACGGTACAACGCAATTCCGTCATGAGACGATTGCACGACTTGGAGAGCTGCTGGCATCCGGCTTGCGTGAGGTGATTCATCATTGTGTCGCCCAAGAAAGAACGGTGCTGACCCCAAGTGATGTCCTGTTAAACCATGTAACGCTGGATGAGCTGGAGCAATTGGTGAAGGATACGCAAGATATGGGTGAGCTGGAAAATGTGTATGCTTTGACACCGATGCAAAAGGGCATGCTCTTCTTCAGTCTGATGGATGAAAATTCGGCAGCTTATTTTGAACAGGCCACCTTTGAATTGAACGGGCGTTTTGATGTGGTTGCTTTCGGTAAAAGCTTTGACCTGCTCGTACAGCGTCATGAGGCATTACGGACGAACTTTATCAGTTCATGGAAGGATGAGCCTGTACAGGTCGTCTTCCGCAACCGTAGCGGAGAATTATATTATGAAGACTTGCGCGGACTAGAAAAAGAGGAACGAGAAGCTCGTGTTGAAGCTTTTGCCATCGAGGACAAAGCGAAAGGATTCAATCTCGCAGAGGATGCACTCATTCGTGTCTCCATTTTGCAAACTGGGGATGAAACGTATCACTTTGTTTGGAGCTTCCATCACATTTTGATGGATGGCTGGTGCTTGTCCTTTATGACACAGGAGGTATTTGGCAGCTATCTGACACTGCGCGCCGGTCATGAGCCAGCGCTGGAGCCTGTCACGCCGTTCAGTCGATTTATCGAATGGCTGGAACGTCAGGATCGTGAGGCAGCTTTGCAATATTGGCGTGGGTATCTGGCGGACTATGAGCAGCAAATTACGCTTCCTCAGCAAAAAACACAGCCTAAATCGATGCAAGCCGGGCTATATGTCGCTGAAGATCTGGAATGTGACTTCCAGCCAGAGCTGGTTGCTCAGATCGAACGGGTAGCGAAGCAAAATCAGGTCACGATCAATACGCTGATTCAAACCGTATGGGGCGTTCTGTTGCAAAAATATAACAACAGTACGGATGTCGTGTTCGGCAGCGTTGTGTCCGGTCGCCCGGGAGATATTCCAGGCGTGGAGCACATGATCGGGCTATTTATCAATACAATTCCAGTGCGTGTGCAGTCTGAACCAGGTGAAAGTTTTGTCGAGCTGATGAAACGAACACAGCGGCAGGCGCTGGCTTCCAATGCCTACGATGCGTTCCCGCTGTATGAAATTCAAGCACTGACCGAGCAGAAGCAGGATTTAATCAATCATATTATGATTTTTGAAAATTATCCGGTGGAGCAGCAGGTAGAACAGTTAGGCGGCGATGGGCAGAATAAATTTACGATTTCGAACGTGGTGTCTACAGAGGCAACCAACTATGATCTGAACGTCGTCGTGATGCCGGGAGAAGGCATCAAGATTCGTTTTATGTATAACACGCTCAGCTTTGATCAAGCAGGCATTGAGCGTTTGTATGGACATTTTGCACGTTTGCTGGAGCAAATTTCGCTCAATCCGCATGTTCGGGTGGAAGAACTGGAACTACTCACAGCAGCAGAAAAACAACAGATTACAGCGGCCTTTAATGATACCGCTTGTGCATTCCCATGCAAACAGACGATCCATCAGCTGTTCGAGGAGCAGGTAGAATATACGCCGGATCAGGTAGCATTGGTGTTTGGACATCAGCGTCTGACGTATCGGGAGCTGAATGAACGGGCCAATTCATTGGCACGAATGCTTCGAGCCCAGGGAGTAGGACCAGACAAGCTGGTCGGTCTGATGGTACAGCGCTCCGTGGAAATGATCGTAGGTCTGCTGGCCGTGCTAAAAGCAGGCGGTGCTTATGTGCCGATTGATCCCGAATTTCCATCCTCTCGTATTGCATACATGCTGGAAGACAGCGAGGCCGCAGTGCTTCTGACCCGTCGTGAACTGGCAGAAGAACACCATTGCCATGCCAATACCCTGTTTCTTGAGGATGCCGCATTGTATCAGGGAGAAAGTAGCAACCTGGAGACGATTGCCCGCCCAGAGCATTTGGCTTATGTCATCTATACGTCGGGTTCGACTGGAAATCCGAAAGGAGTTATGCTCCAGCATCGCTCGGTCCTCAACTTTATTACTGGGATGCGCGAAGTCATTGATTTTGAAGCGAGCCAAACCATGTTGTCACTGACGACCATTTCATTCGATATTTTCGTATTGGAAACCATTCTCCCCCTGTTGGGTGGAATGACGGTTGTGCTTGGCGACAGCCAGCATCAGGTGAATCCTCAGGCACTTGGTGAGTTGATTACTCAACATTCGATTGAGATGTTGCAAATGACCCCATCTCGGCTGCAGATGCTGTTGGGTCATGAAGCAGGTTCCCGCGCGCTGCAAAGCGTGAAGGCAATTATGGTTGGGGGCGAAGCACTTCCATCCAAGCTGCTCGCAGCATTGCAAGAAATAAACGGTCCCCGTATTTATAACATGTACGGACCTACAGAAACGACGGTGTGGTCGGCCGTGCAGGAACTGACCCATGCTCAAGAGATTAATATCGGACGTCCTATCGCGAATACCCAAATCTATATCATGAATGCGAGTGGAGAATTGCAGCCCGTCGGTGTGCCGGGCGAGTTATGTATTGCCGGGGAAGGATTGGCCCGTGGATATTGGAAACGTGAAGAACTGACGGCCGAGAAATTTGTGATTAATCCGTTTGCTGGGGGTAAGGCAGGCCATGAGCGGATGTACCATACAGGCGATTTGGCGAGATGGACGCCGGACGGCAACATTGAATATTTGGGGCGGATGGACCATCAGGTGAAAATTCGGGGCTACCGAATCGAACTGGGCGAGATCGAATCGCAGCTGTTGCAGGTGGAGTCGGTACAAGAAGCGGTCATCATGGCTCGTGGGGACGAAACGGGTCAAACACAGCTCGTGGCGTACTATGTGGCGAGTCAAGAACTGGGAGCCGGTGAGCTGAGACATGAGCTGGGACAAGAACTGCCAAGCTATATGATGCCGTCGTATTTCATCTGGTTGGAGCAGATGCCGCTGACACCGAACGGTAAAATCGACCGCAAGTCCCTGCCAGCACCGGAAGGCAATCTGCACAGCGGTGCGGATTATGTAGCGCCACGCACTGCACCGGAACGAGCGCTTGTAGCGGTCTGGCAGTCCGTCCTGGGTGTGCCAACCGTCGGTATGTTGGACAATTTCTTTGATCTGGGTGGCGATTCGATCAAGGCGATTCAAATCGTATCGCGTGCATTCCAGGCCGGCTACAAGCTGGACATGAAGGATTTGTTCCGCTATCCCATCGTCGCAACCCTGGCATCGCATATGCATGAGGTCAGTCGTATGGCAGATCAGGGAGAAGTAAGCGGAGAAACGGCGTTGCTTCCGATCCAGCACGAGTTCTTTGCGCAGGAGCAAGTAGACGTGCATCACTTTAATCAGGCGGTTATGCTGCACCGGGAGCAGGGGTTTGACGAGTCGGCTCTGCGTCAGGCGCTTGGCAAGCTGACAAAGCATCATGATGCTTTGCGAATGGTGTTCAGCAAGACCGCGCAAGGCTATAAAGCATGGAACCGTGGAATACAGGAAGGCGAGCTGTATCAGCTGGACGTGCTGGACTTTAGGGATATAACGGATGAAGCCATGCTCAGCGTGGCAATGGAGGCGAAAGCTACCGAAATTCAAAGCAGTATCCAACTGCATGAAGGGCCGCTGTTTAAAGCAGGTTTGTTCCACTGTGTAGATGGCGATCATTTGCTGATGCTGATTCACCATTTGGTGGTGGACGGGGTATCCTGGCGTATTTTGTTTGAGGATTTGACTACTGCCTATGAACAGGCCATCCATGAAGAGGTGCTTCAGTTACCGGACAAAACGGATTCCTTCCGTTCCTGGTCACAAAAACTTTCCGAGTATGCGAATAGCACAGCCATGGACAGTGAACACGCCTACTGGGAACAATGGAACGCAGCCGCTTTGTCTGACCAAGTACGCTTGCCTGAGGATCAAGCGCAGGCTGACTCGTTTACTTTGGCTGACACCGATACAGTGGTTTTCCAGCTTACGGAAGAAGAGACAGAGAGATTATTGAAGCAAGCACACCGCGCATATAACACGGAAGTGAACGATCTGTTGCTGACGGCTTTGGGCATGATGCTGTACACATGGACCGGCCATGAACGTAGCCTGATCAATCTGGAGGGACACGGACGTGAGAACATTTTACCGGATACGGATCTTTCTCGTACGGTAGGCTGGTTTACGAGTCCATATCCGGTATGGCTGGACATCGGTCGTGATCCAGCTTTGTCGGGACGCATCAAACAGGTCAAAGAGAGTCTGCGTGATATTCCGAATCAAGGAATGGGCTACGGAATTTGGAGATATTTGAGTGAATCTGGCCAAGCCATGGGTCAGCAAGCAGATGCACTGAATCTTGCTCAACATCAAGCTTTTGCTGAGCCGCAAGTGAGCTTTAACTATCTCGGACAGTTTGATCAGGACTTGCAAAACAACGATCTGCGTAGGTCTCCTTATTCGATGGGATCGGTCGTTAGTGACCGGACGAAGATGAAATTTGCGCTCGATGTGAGCGGAATCGTAACGAACGGCATCCTGGAACTGGACATTCGGTATAACAGCAAAGCCTTCCGTAAAGATACGGTCCAAATGTTAGCCAACCTGTTGAAATCCAATCTGCTTGAAGTTATCGAGCATTGTGTTACACGAGATCGGATCGAATTAACTCCAAGTGATGTACTGTTCAAAGGTCTGACCCTGGAGCAATTAGATGCGATTAAGGAGCAGACCCAGACGGTTGGGGAATTGGAAAATGTGTACCCGCTAACGCCCATGCAAAAGGGCATGCTGTTCCACAGTCTAATGAATGCTGAAACAGGCGTGTATTTTGAACAGGCGACCTTTGATATGGAGGGCCATTTTGCACCGTCCACATTCGAGGAAAGTCTGAAGCTGCTGGTTAGTCGACATGCTATATTACGGACGAATTTCTACAGCGGCTGGCATGGTCAACCCTTGCAAATCGTCTATCGCCATAAAAGTCCGAGCTTCTTTTATGAGGACGTTAGAGGGCGTGAACAGGCTGTAGCTGAATTTGTGGCCCAGGACAAAGCTCGAGGCTTTGATTTAAGCAAGGATGCGCTTATGCGAGTATCCGTCTTCCGCACGGGTGAAAGCTCATACCGTTTTGTATGGAGCTTCCATCATATTGTGATGGACGGCTGGTGCCTGTCGCTGATGACAGACGAAGTGTTTGGTGCCTATGCTGCCTTGCTGGAGAACAAGCAGCCAGAGCTCGCACCTGTCAAGCCGTATAGTGACTATATCGAATGGTTGCAAGATCAGGATGCACAGGAAGCGACCCGTTATTGGAGTGACTATTTGGCAGGCTTTGAGCAGCAAACCTTGTTGCCTGGTGAGAATGCGCAAGCTTCTGTAGCCGCACGGGATGAAGAACCAGACGGAAGTGGTGGAAGTTCAAATTCTGGCTATGTTTCGGAAAAGCTGCCATTTATGTTGGGTAAAGAACGGAGTGCCGCATTAAACCAAATGGCCAAGCAACAACATGTCACGATTAACACCTTGCTGCAAAGTGTGTGGGGCGTTATTTTACAGCAATACAATAATAATCAGGATGTTGTGTTTGGTGGTGTGGTATCCGGTCGTCCGGCAGACATTCCAGGTGTGGAGAACATGATTGGATTGTTTATCAATACCATACCGGTTCGGATTCAAAGTGAACGGAATGCTACATTTGCTGAAGTATTGCAGCGCACACAGGAACAGGCTTTGGCCTCCAGTGTCTATGATACGTTTCCGCTCTACGATATTCAGGCACGGACTGAACAAAAACAAGACCTGATTCATCACATCATGGTCTTTGAAAACTACCCGATTGGGCAGCAGATGAAGCAGATGGGCGGTTCCGGCGAGACAAAGGCACAAACAGGCTTCTCGATTGCCAATGTGGCACTTGCCGAGCAAACCAACTACGATTTTAACCTGATTGTCGTGCCTGACGAGGATATCTCTATCCTGCTTGAATACAATGCTCTGGTGTATAACCGGTCTGCTATGGAGCGTATCCAGGGCCATATCGACCATGTCATCAGGCAAATTGTGGACAATCCGAATATCCGTGTGAATGAGCTGGAATTGGTAACACCAGAAGAACAGGCACAGATCGTTCAGGTTTGGGGGGATACGGCGGTAGCCTATCCACAGGATCAGACGCTAAGTGCACTGTTCGAGCAGCAGGCCACGAACACGCCGGATCAGGTGGCAGTGTTGTGCGGATCGGAATCGTTGACCTACGCGGAGTTGAATGAGCGAGCGAACCGTTTGGCTCGGACGCTGCGTGCGGAAGGTGTTGAACCGGATCAACCAGTCGGTATTCTGGTCCGCCGTTCGCTGGAGATGATCGTAGGCATCTACGCGATCCTCAAGGCAGGCGGAGCCTATGTGCCAATCGATCCGGAATATCCGGCCGACCGCATCCGCTTTATGCTGGAGGACTCGGGCGCGAAGCTGGTGCTGACGCAAGCGCATCTGGCGGAGCAAGCATCGCTGAGTTTCAACGGCCAGGTGCTGGTACTGGACCGCGAGAACATCTATCACGAAGATGGCTCGAATCTGGAGCCTCTGGCGGGGCCGCACCATGTTGCGTACGTCATCTATACCTCTGGCTCCACCGGAAAACCGAAGGGTGTGATGGTGGAGCACCATTCCGTGCTGAACCGGATTTTGTGGATGCATGATCGTTACGGCTTGAGTGCGGAAGATACGATCCTACAAAAGACCGCTTTCACCTTCGACGTGTCAGTGTGGGAGCTGTTCTGGTGGTCGATGGTCGGCTCGAAGGTAAGCCTGTTGTCCGTGGGCGGGGAAAAGAACTCGGAAGAGATCGTCGACACGATTGCCCGCGATGGCGTAACCACGATGCACTTTGTACCCGCTATGCTGCATGCGTTTCTGGAGTACGTGGAGCAGCAGCCACGGGAAGTGATGCAAGCGAAACTGGCAACGCTGCGCCATGTCTTTGCCAGTGGTGAAGCATTGCCACCACAGCATGTGGCCCGGTTCCAACAGCTTGTATCGAGCCTTGCGGGAGCGAAGCTGATCAACCTGTACGGCCCAACCGAAGCGACGGTGGACGTATCGTACTTTGATTGCGAGCCGGATGGGGAATATACAGTCATTCCCATCGGGAAACCGATTCAAAACATTCGTCTGTACATCGTGAAGGAAGGCACGGAGCAATTGCAGCCGATCGGGGTTGCAGGGGAGCTGTGCATCGGTGGTGTCGGTGTGGCACGAGGTTATCTGAACCGTCCGGAGTTGACGACCGAGAAATTTGTAACTGATCCGTTTTCGGGTGGTGAAGCAGGCTATGAACGGATGTATCGCACCGGCGATTTGGCGAGATGGATGCCGGACGGCAACATTGAATATCTGGGCCGGATCGACCATCAGGTGAAAATCCGGGGCTACCGGATTGAGCTGGGCGAGGTGGAATCGCAGCTGCTCCAAGTGGAATCGGTACGCGAAGCCGTCGTCATGGCTCGTGCGGCTGAAACGGGCCAAAAACAAATGGTGGCCTACTATGTTGCGGGGCAAGAGATAGGAGCCAGTGAGCTGAGAAGTGAGCTGGGCCGGGAGCTGCCAAGCTACATGGTGCCATCGTACTTTGTACAGCTGGAGCAAATGCCGCTGAGTCCCAATGGCAAAATTGACCGCAAGGCCTTGCCGGCACCGGAAGGCAGCCTGCAAACTGGAGCCGATTATGCAGAGCCGCGTACCACACCAGAACGCGCTTTGGTAGCGGTCTGGCAGTCGGTACTGGGACTACAGACGGTCGGTATTTTGGACAATTTCTTTGATCTGGGCGGCGATTCGATCAAGGCCATTCAAATCGCATCTCGTGCGTTCCAGGCCGGCTATAAGCTGGACATGAAGGATTTGTTCCAGTATCCAACGGTTGCAACACTGGCACCGCATATGCATGAGGTCAGCCGTATGGCAGATCAAGGAGAAGTGAGCGGGGAAACCGCGTTGCTACCGATCCAGCATTGGTTCTTTGCGCAGGAGCGCGAGCGTCCGCAGCACTTTAATCAAGCGGTCATGCTCTATCGCGCTGAGGGCTTTAACGAGGCAGTGGTTCGGCAAGTCATGGATCACCTTGTGAAGCATCATGATGCGCTTCGTACGGTTTTCCGTCAGGATTCCTCTGGTTATACGGCTTGGACACGCGGTGTAGATGAAGGCGCGTTGTATACGCTGGAAACCGAAGACTACCGTGAACAAGTAGCCTATGCGGAAGCGCTGGAAGCGAAGGCAAATGAAATTCAAAGCAGCATTCACCTGTCCGAAGGACCGCTGGTGAAGCTGGGATGGTTCCGCACAGCCGAAGGCGACCATCTGCTAATCGCCATTCACCACTTGGTGGTGGACGGAGTGTCGTGGCGGATTCTGTTCGAAGATTTCTCGACAGGCTACGAGCAGGCGAGCAAGGGTGAGCCTGTACGATTGCCCTATAAAACGGATTCCTTCCAAGCATGGGCACGGGAGTTGTCGTCTTACGCCAACCGTCCTGAGGCTGCCTCGGATGAAGTTTATTGGAAGCAGCTGGAACAGGCCAAAGCCGAAGCGGCGCCGCTGCCTAAGGATTTTGCCTATGAGGGCTCCTTAAACGCAGACAGCGAAGTGCTGACGGTAGAGTGGACCGAAGCTGAAACGCAGCAGCTGTTAAAGCAGGTCCATCGCGCCTATAACACCGAGGTCAATGATTTGCTGCTGACCGCGCTGGGACTGGCGGTGCACAATTGGACAGGCGCAGGACAGGTACTGGTGAACCTGGAGGGCCATGGCCGGGAAGCGATCCTGCCAGAGCTGGATATGACACGTACCGTAGGCTGGTTTACGAGCTTGTATCCAGTGCTGCTGGAGACCGACAAGGAAATGACACTGGCTCAGCGGATTAAAGAAACGAAGGAAGGCCTGCGCCGGATTCCGCATAAAGGGCTAACCTATGGCACTTGGCGCTACCTGTCCCCTGCGTCCGGATCAGGTGAAGCGCATGCGATTGCAGCAGAACCGGAAATCAGCTTTAACTATTTGGGTCAGGTCGATCAGGATCTACAAAACAGTGGAATCACATTGTCATCCTATAGTGCAGGGGAGACAGAGGATGCACATTCACCGCTGCAATATACGCTGGATTTAAACGCGATGATCTCGGAAGGCACGCTGCGCTTGACGATTGCTTACAGCCGCAAGCAGTATCGCAAAGAAACGCTGGAACGTGTGGCAGGACTGCTGCAATCCGCTTTGCAAGAGGTGATTACGCATTGCGTCGCTCAAAAGCAGCCTCAGCTGACTCCAAGTGATGTGTCCTTTAAAGGTTTGACGACTGGAGAGCTGGAACAGATCGCGGAACAGGCAACACGTATCGGTGAGCTGGAAAATGTATACGCACTGACGCCGATGCAAAAGGGGATGCTCTTTTACAATCTGATGGATTCGCAATCGGGAGCATATTTTGAACAGGCCTCCTTTGATCTGCGAGGACATTTTAATATCGCTGCATTTGCGGCCAGTTTGGATGTTTTAATGCAGCGGCATACGGTACTGCGCACGAACTTCTACAGCGGCTGGCAGGATGAACCGCTTCAGGTTGTGTACCGCAATAAGCGCAGTGAACTGTATGTGGAAGATTTGCGGGATATGAAGGACGAGCAGCAAAACGAATACATGCTCGAATTTACGCGTAAAGACAAGCAAAGAGGCTTTGACCTAGCACAAGACGCCTTGATGCGTGTCGCTGTGTTGCGCACAGGTGAGGAGACGTACCGTTTTGTATGGAGTTTCCATCATATCGTGATGGATGGCTGGTGCTTGTCGCTGGTGACCAACGAAGTGTTTGCGAGCTATTTTGCGATCCTGGCCCATAAACAACCGGAACTGGCCCCTGTAACGCCGTACAGTCAATATATCGAATGGCTGGAGCAGCAGGATCGTCAGGCCGCATCAAGCTACTGGAGCAAGGTTCTGGAAGGATATGAGGAGCAGTCTCGTTTGCCACAGGCTAAAATTCAGGGCAAAACGGGGTATCAGTCGGAGCGTTTAGATTTTGATTTGGGCGCGGATCTCACAGCTGGTATTCAGCGCATAGCCAAGCGTTATCAGGTGACGATCAATACGTTGATGCAGACCGTTTGGGGCCTTTTGCTGCAAAAATATAATGGCACCGATGATGTCGTGTTTGGCAGCGTGGTATCTGGACGTCCGGCAGACATTCCGAATGTGGAGCACATCATTGGTCTGTTTATCAATACGATTCCGGTGCGTATCCGTAGTCAAGTGGGTAGTCTATTCTCCGATGTGATGAAGCAAACCCAAGAGCAATCGATTGCTTCCCATGCCTATGATACGTATCCGTTGTATGAAATTCAGGGACTGTCGGAGCTTAAGCAGGATTTGATCAACCATATTCTTATTTTTGAGAACTATCCGGTCGAGGAACAAATCGAGCAATTAGGTAGCGGTGAGGCGTCCAGCTTCACGATCACCGGAGCCGAGTCCGTCGAGCAGACCAACTATGACTTTAACCTGGTGGTGCTGCCGGGGAACACCATTCACATGAGCTTTGGCTATAATGCTCTGGCCTTTGAACGGGAAAGTGTAGAACAAATTCGAGGTCATCTGGTGCAATTGCTGGAGCAGGTAACTGCGAATCCGAACATCCGTGTACATGAACTGGATATGATAACCGCGCAGGAGCGTGAGCAAATCGTTAAGGTTTGGGGGAATACAGCAGCAACCTATGCAAGCGAGCAAACGATCCATGGCTTGTTCGAGACGCAAACGGCGCAGACACCGGAGCAGACAGCCTTGTTCTTTGAAGGAGAAACGCTGACTTATCGCGAGCTGAATGAACGCGCCAATCGCCTGGCTCGTACCTTGCGCAGTCAAGGCGTGACGAAAGATCGTTTGGTGGGTCTGATGACCGAGCGGTCGGTGGATATGATCGTGGGCATCTTCGGGATTTTAAAAGCCGGAGGCGCATATGTCCCCATCGATCCAACCTACCCGGAAGAGCGTATCCGCTATATGCTGGACGACTCGGGTGCGAAGCTACTGTTGACACAAAGTCATCTGGTGGACAAAGCAGTTATCGATGGCCAAGTGCTGGTGCTGGATGGAACGCAAACGGTGTATCACGAGGATGGTTCCAACCTGGAGCCGTGGTCCGGTCCAGATGATTTGGCGTATGTGATTTATACATCGGGTACAACAGGGCAGCCGAAGGGCGTTATGCTGGAGCATCACGGGCTGTGCAATCTGAAAACGTATTTTGATCAGACGCTTCGAATCCGCACGTCGGATCATGCGTTGCTGTTCGCTAGCTATTCGTTTGATGCGGCTTGCTGGGAAATCTTCCAAGCGCTGTTCTGCGGAGCCACGTTATATGTGCCAACGACAGAGACGATTTTGAACTACGAGCGGTTTGAGCAATATATGGCGAATCACCGGATTACGGTGGCCGCTTTGCCGCCGACCTATGCGGTGTATCTGGAGCCAGAGCGGATGCCACACCTGCGTATTCTGTTCACTGCGGGTTCAGCATCTTCCACCGAACTGGTATACAAGTGGAAGGATCAAGTGGCGTACTACAACGGCTACGGTCCAACTGAAAACTCAGTTGCAACGTCCATCTGGCCGGTGTCCGAGGATGCAAGGGCTGGACAACTCATTTCCATTGGACGTCCTGTGCCGAATCATCGGGTATACATGGTGGATGGGCATGGACATTTGGCTCCGGTAGGCGTAGCAGGTGAGCTGTGCGTGTCTGGTCCAGGTCTGGCGCGTGGATATCTGGATCGTCCAGAGCTGACGGCGGAGAAATTTGTAGCGAACCCGTTTGCGGTTGGTGAAGCAGGCTATGAACGAATGTACCGTACGGGTGACTTGGCGAGATGGATGCCAGACGGCAACATCGAATATTTGGGCCGGATTGACCATCAGGTGAAAATCCGGGGCTACCGGATCGAGCTGGGTGAGGTCGAGGCACAAATCTTGAAAGTGGAAGACGTGCAAGAGGTCATCGTACTGGCCCAAGCGGACGAACAGGGGCAAAACCAACTGGTGGCGTACTATGTCGCTGAAAGAGACGTAAGCGCTGGGGAGCTGCGTAGCTTACTGGGTGAGGATCTGCCCAACTATATGGTGCCTTCGTATTTCATCCAGCTGGAGCAGATGCCACTGACACCGAACGGTAAAATCGACCGCAAGGCACTGCCAGCACCGGAGGGCAGCTTGCAAAGCGGAGCGGATTATGTAGAGCCGCGCACAGCACTGGAGCAGACGTTAGTGTCCATTTGGCAGTCTGTATTAGGAGCAAAGAGAGTCGGCATTTTGGATAATTTCTTTGATCTGGGCGGCGATTCGATCAAGGCAATCCAGGTATCGTCCCGCTTGCTGCAAGCGGGCTACAAGCTGAAGATGAAGGATTTGTTCCAATATCCGTCCATTTCACTGCTGAGCAGTCATGTACACAAAGTTAGCCGCACAGCCGATCAGCGGGTGGTCTCGGGAGCAGTTAAATTGACCCCAATACAGCAATGGTTCTTTGGACAATCCTCAGCAGAGCCACATTATTTCAACCAATCGGTGATGCTGTATAGAGCACAAGGATTCGATGAAGCCGCATTGCATCAAACGGTGACCCAGGTGACGGAGCATCATGATGCATTGCGTATGGTCTTCCGTCAGACCGAACAGGGCTATGAAGCGTGGAATCGCGGTGTGAACGAAGGCGAGCTGTACAGTCTGGACGTTGTTGATTTGACAGGCGTCGAAGACACGGCAGAGGTGGCGATGGCGATTGAAACGAAAGCCAATGCCATCCAAAGCTCTATTCGTCTAGATGAAGGACCGCTGGTGAAGCTGGGACTTTTCCGCTGCATGGATGGAGATCATTTACTGATTGCGATCCACCATTTGGTCGTAGACGGGATTTCATGGCGGATTGTGTTTGAGGATTTTGCCACGGGGTATGAGCAGGCCGTGCGGGGAGAAGCGATTCGCTTGCCATATAAAACGGACTCTTTCTCTGCTTGGGCAGAGCAGTTGTCTCAATATGCGAACAGTCCGGCGATCGACAACGAACGCGAATATTGGCAGCATCTTGCCCAAATGGAAGTTGCATCGTTGCCTAAGGATCAAGAGAGAGCGGAGGGACAACATTCTCTAATCAGAGACACTGCGACGGTGAGCGTGGCTTGGAGCGAACAGGAAACCCGGCTACTGCTTCAGGAATCGCATCGTGCGTACAACACCGAGGTCAATGATCTGCTGTTAACTGCACTCGGCACCGCGTTATATAACTGGAGCGGTCAGGAGCGCGTACTGGTCAATCTGGAGGGCCATGGCCGGGAAGCCATTGTTCCAGATATCGACATCACACGTACCGTGGGCTGGTTTACGAGCCAATATCCGGTGCTGCTTGATGTGGATGGGAAGGCAGAAGTAGGGCAGCGAATCAAGCGGGTGAAGGAAGACCTGCGCCATGTACCGCATAAGGGCATTGGCTACGGCATTTTGAAATATATGTCTCAGCATGATGTCCATCCTTCCTTGACCTTGCAGCCTGAAATTAGCTTTAACTATTTGGGACAGTTTGATCAGGACTTGGAAAATGGGGATATCAGGCTGTCTTCGCATCCAGGTGGAGAGCCGATGAGTGATCATACCGTTCTGGAGCAGCCGCTGAATGTGAACGGCATGATTACAGCAGGCGGGCTGACACTGGACATTCGCTATGACAGTAAGGTATATCAACAGCAAAATGTAGAGAACTTTGCGCAGTTGCTGCAGGAAAGCCTGCAGGAAGTGATCGCGCATTGTGCCTCCCAAGAGCGGAGCGAACTAACCCCAAGCGATGTCTTGTTCAAAGGCTTGTCGTTGGAACAACTGGAGCAATTGACGGAGCAAACGGCTTCTGTGGGCGAACTGGAAAATGTGTATGCTCTTTCGCCGATGCAGAAGGGGATGCTGTTCCATAGTCTGATGGAGCCGGACTCAGGTGCATACTTCCAGCAAGCGTCGTTTGATCAAAAAGGCAGCTTTGATGTTGAAATTTTCCGCAAGAGTCTAGATGTACTGACACAGCGTCATGAAGCACTGCGGACGAATTTCCATCGATTTGAAACAGGACATGGTCCGGAGCCATTGCAAATCGTGTTCCGTCACAAAGATAGCGATCTGTCCTTCAAGGATATACGCGAAATGCAGGAAGCGGAGCAACAGGCGTATATCCAGACGTTTAAGCAGGAAGACCAGGCTAGAGGCTTTGATCTCGGTACGGATGCACTTATGCGCGTACAGGTATTGCAAACCGATGAAGAAACGTATCATTTGGTCTGGAGCTTCCATCACATTGTCATGGATGGCTGGTGCTTATCGCTTGTTACAGGCGAAGTGTTTGGTACGTACTTTGCGCTGCTGGAGCAGAAACAGCCGGAGCTTGCTCATATCACATCATATGGTCAATATATTGAATGGCTGGAGCGTCAGGATGAACATGCGGCAAAAGAGTATTGGAGCAGCTATTTGGCGGGCTTTGAACAGCAGACGTTGTTGCCTGGATCGGATACTTCATCGAAAGACTACGTGGCGGACAGCAAGGATCATACGGTATCCACTACAGCAAGTGAAACCAGCGAATATATTTCTGAAAAAATAATGGTAGATCTGGACCCAGCATGGAGCGAAGCCATACACCGAATTGCGAAGCAGCAGCAGGTCACGATTAATACACTGATGCAGAGCGTGTGGGGCCTTATTTTGCAGAAATATAACAACAATGAGGATGTTGTATTCGGCAGTGTCGTATCTGGACGTCCGACGGATATTGCGGGTGTAGAGCATATGATCGGTCTGTTCATTAATACGATCCCAGTGCGGATTCAAAGTGAACAGAATGCCACGTTTGTGGACATCATGCGGAAAACGCAGGAGCAGGCACTGGCCTCAGGAGCCTATGACAGCTTCCCGCTGTATGAAATTCAGGCATTGACCGAGCAGAAGCAGCATCTGATTAACCACATTATGGTATTTGAGAATTATCCGGTAGAGGAGCAAGTCGAGCAGCTTGGGGAAGTTCGTCCATCCGCTTTTGAAATTACGAATGTGGAGGTTGTCGAGCAAACAAACTATGATCTGGACTTGATTGTGATGCCCGATGAAACCTTCCGCATTATGTTCAGATATAACGCCAATGTATACGATCGGTCTACGATCGAGCGGATGCAGGGACATGTACTGCATGTCATCGAGCAAATCGTGAATAATCCGCATATCCGTGTGAATGAGCTGGAATTGGTGACACCGGAAGAGCAGGCGCAGATCGTTCAGGTCTGGGGGGATACGGCGGCAGCTTATCCGCAGGATCAAACGCTAAGCGCACTGTTCGAGCAGCAGGTAGCGAACACGCCGGAGCAAGTGGCGGTGTTGTGTGGAGCGGTATCGTTGACCTACGCGGAGCTGAACGAGCGAGCCAACCGTCTCGCACGCACCTTGCGTGCGCAAGGGGTTAAACCGGATCAGCCTGTGGGCATTCTGGTTCACCGTTCATTGGACATGATTGTAGGCATCTATGCGATTCTCAAGGCCGGCGGAGCCTACGTGCCAATTGATCCAGAATATCCGGCCGACCGCATCCGCTTCATGCTGGAGGATTCGGGAGCGAAGCTGGTGCTGACGCAATCGCATCTGGCGGAGCAAGCATCCTTGAGCTTCGACGGCAAGGTGCTGGTGCTGGATCGTCATGAGCAGGCTGGCAAGGACATCTACCACGAAGACGGCTCGAATCTGGAGCCACTGGCCGGGCCGCACCATATCGCCTATGTGATCTATACCTCTGGCTCTACGGGAAAACCGAAGGGTGTGATGGTGGAGCACCATTCCGTGCTGAACCGGATTTTGTGGATGCATGATCGCTATGGCCTGAGTGCGGAAGATACAATTCTGCAAAAGACCGCCTTCACCTTCGACGTGTCGGTGTGGGAGCTGTTCTGGTGGTCAATGGTCGGCTCGAAGGTAGGCCTGTTGCCGGTCGGCGGGGAAAAGAACCCGGAAGACATCGTGGACACGATTGCCCGCGATGGCGTGAGCACGATGCACTTTGTACCTGCCATGCTGCATGCGTTCCTGGAGTATGTGGAGCAGCAGCCACGGGAAGTGATGCAAGTGAAACTGGCAACGCTGCGTCATGTCTTTGCCAGTGGTGAAGCCTTGCCGCCACAGCATGTGGCTCGCTTCCAACGGCTCGTGTCGAGCCTGACCGGAGCGAAGCTGATCAACCTGTACGGTCCAACCGAAGCGACGGTGGACGTATCGTACTTTGATTGCGAGCCGACGGAAGAATATGCAGTCATTCCGATCGGAAAACCGATTCAAAACATTCGCCTGTACATCGTGAAGGAAGGCACGGAGCAATTGCAGCCGATTGGGGTTGCAGGGGAGTTGTGCATCGGTGGTGTCGGTGTGGCACGTGGGTATCTGAACCGTCCGGAGCTGACGGCCGAGAAATTTGTGAAAGATCCGTTTGCCGGCGGGGAAGCCGGGTATGAGCGGATGTACCGCACCGGCGATTTGGCGAGATGGATGCCGGACGGCAACATTGAATATTTGGGCCGGATCGACCATCAGGTGAAAATCCGAGGGTACCGGATTGAGCTTGGCGAGGTCGAAACGCAGCTGCTCCAAGTAGCGTCCGTGCGAGAAGCGGTTGTCATGGCTCGTGCAGACGAAACGGGACAAAAACAAATGGTGGCGTACTATGTCGCGGGGCAAGAGCTAGGAGCCAGCGAGCTGAGAAGTGAGCTGGGCCGAGAGCTGCCAAGCTATATGGTGCCGTCCTACTTTGTACAACTGGAGCAAATGCCGCTGAGTCCCAATGGCAAAATTGACCGTAAGGCCCTGCCAGCACCGGAAGGCAGCCTGCAAAGCGGAGCCGATTATGTCGCACCGCGGACGTGGGTGGAAGTGAAGCTGGCGCAAATTTGGCAGGATGTACTGGGCCTGGCGCAGGTCGGCGTGAAGGAAAACTTCTTTGAGATTGGTGGACACTCGCTGCGGGCGACGACACTGGCCTCAAAGATTCACAAGGAGTTGAACAAGCCGCTTCCCCTGCGCAGTATTTTTGAAGCACCCACGATTGAACAACTGGCAGCCGTTCTGGAAGGTCTGGATCAAGTGGTGTACGCGTCCATTCCGGTAACAGAAGAACGCAGCTTCTACCCGTTATCTTCAGCACAAAAACGACTGTATGTACTGCATCAGTTTGATCCAAGTGATGTGAACTACAACATGCCGTCAGTGCTGCAAGTGAGCGGTCCGCTGGATGTGAAACGAGTAGAAGACGTGTTCCGTCAACTAATTGATCGTCATGCAACCTTGCGTACCCGCTTTGAGCTGGTAGACAATGAGCCGATGCAATGGATTGAGGATACCGTGCCATTCGAGGTGGAATATACGAAGGTACAGGTAGAGAGTACGACTACGGCTACGGATCAGGACACAGCTACAGGATTGGATACAACTACAGCTACGTACACGAGGATTAGCGAGGAAGCACAAGAACGGGTCCGGCAGTTTATCCGTCCGTTTGATCTAAAAGCTGCACCGCTGCTGCGGGTAGGCTTGGTGGATCTAGGTGTCCAAGGAGTAGAGCAAGAATCCCAGCATTTACTCATGCTCGACATGCACCATATCGTTTCGGATGGTGTGTCCATGGAGGTACTGACCGATGAGTTTGTCCGCTTGTATGGCGGTGAAGAACTGTCGCCATTGCGGATTCAGTACAAAGACTATGCCGTATGGCAACAAAGCGAAACCCATCAGGAGTGGATGCAGCGTCAGGAAGCGTACTGGCTGGGCACTTTCCGGGGCGGAGTGCCTGTACTGGATCTGTCAACCGACTTTGCCCGTCCGGCGGTGCAGAGTACGGCAGGGGATACGATCGAGTTTGCACTGGGGCGTGAGGTTAGTGAATGCCTGAAAGAACTGGCTTCGCAAACAGGCTCTACCCTGTATATGGTGCTGCTGGCGGCGTACACTACGCTCTTGCACAAATACACGGGCCAAGAGGACATTGTCGTCGGCACGCCGATTGCAGGACGACCGCATGCGGAGCTCAGTAATCTGGTGGGTGTCTTCATTAACACGCTGGCGATTCGCAATTATCCGTCCAGCGACAAAACGTTCCTGGATTATCTGCAAGAGGTGAAGGAGCATGCGCTCAGTGCTTATGAGCATCAGGACTATCCCTTTGAAGAGCTGGTTGAACAGCTGAATTTGACGCGGGATACGAGCCGAAATGCGCTGTTTGACACGATGTTTGAGCTGAAAACCTTGGAGCAACAGGAGTTACTGCTGGAAGGTCTGACCCTGAATTCGTATCCACTGGAAAATCATACGGCCAAGTTTGATCTGACTTTAGATGCAGTGGAGCAACCAGAAGGCATTCTGTGCAGTCTGGAATATAGCACGGCGTTGTACAAGCCTGAGACCATTGCGCGATTGGCACAGCATTTTACCGAACTCGTACGTGCAATTACACTGCATCCGCAGCAGCCGCTGGCAGTTTTGGATATGGTACCTGCCGAGGAAAAAGCACAGATCATCTATGGATTTGGAGATGTAGGAGTATCGGATGTTGCTGCTGAAGCAGGAGCCTTATTCCATACCTTTGTGGAAGAACAGGCACAGCTTGTGCCGGATCACGTGGCAGTGGTGTACGAGGAGCAGCAGCTTACGTACCGGAAACTGAACGAGCGTGCGAACCAATTAGCCCGTAGACTGCGAAATGAAGGCATTGGACGCGAGTCGATTGTCGGTATTTTAAGTGAACGTTCGGTAGACATGCTGGTCGGCGTACTGGCGGTGTGGAAGGCAGGAGGCGCCTATGTGCCGCTGGATGCAGATTATCCGTCCGAACGGATTCGTTTCATGCTGGAGGACAGTGGTGCGACGGTATTGTTGACCCAAATCGGCTTACAGGAGCAAGCACAGATATGGCTTGGGGAAAGCCGACAGGCCTTGGCCGGAGGGCAGACTGAGGGTGAGTTGGAAACAGCGGCTGGTGCTGAAACGATGGAAAGAGACAGCCTAAATGAAAACTTAGGCTCAAAATCAGATTCGAAGTCTGACAGCGAAGCAGCATCCGAACCGGCAACAGGGCTGCGTCTGCATACCGTATTGGCATTGGACGATGAGTCACTGTACACCGGAGATACGACAGACGTCGATCACATCAACGAACCGCACGATTTGGCGTATGTGATCTATACATCCGGGACAACCGGACGGCCGAAGGGCGTCATGATCGAGCATCGCAGCCTGGTGAATACGGCTACGGCGTATCGCCGGGATTATCGCCTGAACCAATTCCCAGTCCGACTGCTACAGCTGGCGAGCTTCTCGTTCGACGTATTCGTCGGGGATATCGCGCGGACGCTCTATAACGGCGGCACGATGGTCATTTGTCCGAAAGACGACCGGATTGATTTTAGCCGTTTGTATGACTGGATTCGCGATGTCCAGATTACCGTGTTCGAATCGACTCCGGCCCTGATCGTACCGTTTATGCAGCATGTGCATGAACAGGGGCTGGACATGAGCAGTCTGGAGCTGCTGATCACGAGCTCGGATAGTTGCAGCGTGACGGACTACCGAGTGCTGCAAGAGCGGTTTGGTGCGGATATCCGCATTATGAACAGCTACGGCGTCACCGAAGCGGCGATTGACTCCAGCTTCTACGACGAAGAGCTGTCGAAGCTGCCAAGCAGCGGCCATGTGCCGATTGGTCAGGCGTGGCTGAACGCACGCTTCTACATTGTGGACAGCCAGCTGAATCCGGTGCCGATCGGCGTACTGGGTGAGCTGTGCATTGGCGGAGCCGGGGTGGCACGAGGCTACCTGAATCGTGCAGACCTGACAGCCGAGAAATTCGTAGCGAATCCGTATGTACCAGGTGAACGGTTGTACCGTACAGGCGATTTGGCGCGATGGATGCCGGACGGCAATGTAGACTTTATCGGCCGGATGGATGATCAAGTCAAAATCCGGGGCTTCCGGATTGAACTGGGCGAGGTGGAAGCGCAGCTGCTGACCGTGGACGGCATTCAGAAAGCCATCGTCACCGCCTGGGAAAACGAAGACGGAGACAAGGATCTGTGTGCGTATGTCGTAGCCTCGGAGGCGCTGAATTTGCCGGATCTGCGCAGCACACTCCAGCCCAAACTGCCGGGCTATATGATCCCGACCTATGTCGTACAACTGGATCGTTTCCCGCTGACACCGAACGGAAAAATTGACCGCAAAGCGTTGCCTGCGCCAGAAGCGCGCCTCGAAGGAGGCACGGCGTACGTGGCACCGCGCACACCGCTGGAAGAGCAGTTGGTACGTATTTGGCAAAGCGTTCTGAATCATCATCAAATAGGCATCCAGGATAACTTCTTTGAAGTGGGAGGACATTCTCTGCGCGCTACCACCCTGATGGCGAAAATCCATCAGGAGCTGAATCACAAGCTGGCGTTGCGAGATATTTTCCAATATCCGACGATTGAGCAACTGGTGCAGTTGATGGGTGAAGATCAGACCCAGCAAACGTATGTATCTATTCCTGTGGTGGAGGAGCGTGAATATTATCCTGTTTCCTCGGCGCAAAAACGGATGTACGTGCTGAGTCACCTGGAAGGTGGAGAGGTTAGCTACAACATGCCAGGAGCGTTGATTATCGAAGGTTCCTTGGATAAAAAACGACTGGAACAAGCCTTCCGCCAGCTGATTGCCCGTCATGAAGCCCTGCGAACCCGATTCGAGATGGTGGATGGTGAGGTGATTCAACGGATTGAATCGGGCGTCGCATTCAGCGTGGAGCATGTGCAGGCAAGCGAAGAAGAGACCCAGCAGTATGCCCAAGACTTTGTACGCGCATTTGATCTCGCACAAGCACCATTGCTGCGGGTTCAGCTGGTGGAAACCGGACCGGAGCGTCACGTCATGCTCTATGACATGCACCATATTATTTCGGATGGCGTCACGGAAGGAATTATCGTGCAGGAGTTCTCTCAATTGTATGAAGGCAAGGAACTGCCGCCACTCCGTATTCAGTACAAGGACTATGCGGTTTGGCAGCATGCCGATATGCAAAGTGAGCGGCTTCGTGAGCAGGAAAGCTACTGGCTGAACACGATGGCTGGTGACATTCCGGTGCTGGATATGCCTACGGATTTTGCAAGACCAGCCGTACAGCGTCTGGAAGGAGCGCGATTGGAATTTGCGATCAGCCTGGAGGACAGCGAACAGTTGAAACAGCTGGCCGCGCAAACCGGCTCCACCTTGTACATGGTATTGCTGGCCGCGTATAGCACGCTTTTGCATAAATATTCGGGACAGGAAGACATTATCGTCGGCACGCCGATTGCCGGAAGACCACATGCGGAACTGGAGAGCTTGGTAGGCGTATTCCTCAACACGCTGGCAATCCGCAATTATCCGGCTGGTGACAAAACGTTCCTAGACTACTTGCAAGAGGTCAAAGAGCATGCGCTCAGTGCTTACGAACATCAGGAATATCCTTTTGAAGAGCTGGTTGAAAAGCTGAATTTAACGCGGGATACGAGCCGGAATGCGCTGTTTGACACCATGTTTGAATTGAAAACATTTGAACAGCAGGAGTTCGAGCTGGAAGGTCTGACCTTTAAAACGTATCCGACAGACAATCATACGGCCAAATTTGATCTGACCTTGGATGCCGTGGAGCAGCCGGAAGGCATTCTGTGCAGTCTGGAATACAGCACGGCGCTGTACAAGCCTGAGACCATCGCGCGATTGGCACAGCATTTTACCGAACTTGTACGTGCGATTACTCTTCATCCGCAGCAGCCACTGGCAGCTTTGGATATGGTAACTGTCGAGGAGAAGGCACAAATCATCTACGGTTTTGGAGATGTGGGAGTATCGGATGTTACTGCTGAAGCAGGAGGCTTATTCCATACTTATGTGGAAGAACAGACCCAGCTTATACCAGATCATGTGGCGGTGGTGTACGAGGAACAACAACTGACGTACCGCACACTGAACGAGCGTGCGAACCAATTAGCCCGTAGACTGCGAAATGAAGGCATTGGACGCGAGTCGATTGTTGGCATTTTGAGTGAACGTTCGGTCGACATGCTGGTTGGCGTACTGGCGGTGTGGAAGGCAGGAGGCGCCTATGTGCCGCTGGATGCAGATTATCCGTCCGAACGTATTCGTTTCATGCTGGAGGACAGTGGTGCGACGGTACTGTTGACCCAAATCGGCTTGCAGGAGCGTGCACAGGCATGGCTCGAGGAAAGCCAACCTACATCCGAACCCGCAACAGGGCTGCGTCTGCACACCGTACTGGCACTGGACGATGAGTCGCTGTACACCGGAGATACCACAGACGTCAATCACATCAACGAACCGCAGGATCTGGCGTATGTGATCTACACCTCAGGGACAACGGGACGTCCGAAGGGCGTCATGATTGAGCATCGCAGCTTGGTGAATACCGCCGCGGCGTATCGTCGGGATTATCGCCTGAACCAGTTCCCGGTACGTTTGCTGCAGCTGGCAAGCTTCTCCTTCGACGTGTTCGTCGGCGATATTGCCCGGACGCTCTATAACGGCGGAACGATGGTCATCTGTCCGAAAGACGACCGGATTGACCCAAGCCGTCTGTATGGCTGGATTCACGACTATCAGATTACGGTGTTCGAATCGACTCCAGCCCTGATCGTACCGTTTATGCAGCATGTATATGAGCAGGGACTGGACATGAGCAGTCTGGAATTGCTGATTACCAGCTCGGATAGCTGCAGCGTGACGGATTATCGGGTGCTGCAAGAACGATTTGGTGCGGATATCCGCATTATGAACAGCTACGGCGTCACGGAAGCGGCGATCGACTCCAGCTTCTACGACGAAGAACTGTTGAAGCTGCCGGACAGTGGCAGTGTACCGATTGGACAGGCATGGCTGAACGCACGCTTCTACATCGTGGACAGCCAGCTGAATCCGGTGCCGATCGGCGTACTGGGCGAGTTGTGCATCGGTGGAATTGGGGTAGCACGAGGCTACCTGAACCGTGCGGACCTGACGGCCGAGAAATTCGTAGCCAATCCGTTCGTGCCAGGTGAACGATTATACCGCACAGGTGACTTGGCGCGATGGATGCCGGACGGCAATGTGGACTTTATCGGCCGGATGGACTATCAAGTGAAAATCCGGGGCTATCGGATCGAGCTGGGCGAGATCGAAACGGCGATCCAGCGGGTGCCGGGTGTACGTCAAGCGGTAGTCATCGACCGGACGGATGAGCGTGGACACAAGTACTTGTGCGGATACATCACAGGAGAAGCTGAGCTGCGGATCGAGGAGGTACAGGCCGAACTGGAAGCCGGACTGCCAGCGCACATGGTGCCTGCACGTTTGATGCAACTGGAGACGATCCCGCTGACCAGCAACGGTAAAATCGACCGTAAGGCCTTGCCGGAACCGGAAGGAAGCATCCATACGGGTGCAGCCTATGTGGCACCGCGTACCACGGTGGAGCAAGTACTGGCTGCGGTATGGGCCGGGGTGCTCGGCGTGGAAGCGGTAGGCACGCAGGATAACTTCTTTGAGCTGGGTGGCGATTCGATCAAAGCCTTACAAGTATCCTCCCGATTGCTGCAAGCAGGTTATCGACTGGAGATGAAAGACCTGTTCAGTCATCCAACCGTGTCTGCCTTGGCACTGAAAGTCCAATCGGTGACCCGATTGGCGGATCAGAGCGAAGTGGTGGGCGCTGTGAAACTGACACCGGTGCAACACTGGTTCTTTGAGCAGAACCTGACGGATGCTCATCATCATAACCAGTCCATCATGCTGCATAGCAAGGACGGTTTTGATGAACCGGCCCTGCGCACGGCGATGGATCAAATCGTTAGCCATCACGACGCACTGCGGATCGTTTTCCGTCCTACGGAGCACGGATATGAAGCCTGGAACCGCGCAATTGGGGAGGGCGAGCTGTATACGCTGGAACGTATAGACCTCAGCCATGAGACTGAGGTGTCAGCGGCGATCGAGGCTAAAGTGAATGAAATTCAGGCGGGTATTCAGTTAAGCGAAGGACCGCTGGTGAAACTGGGGCTGTTCCATTGCCCAGATGGTGATCATTTGCTGATGGCGATTCATCACTTGGTGGTGGATACCGTATCTTGGCGAATTTTGTTCGAGGATATTACAACCGCCTACGAGCAGGCATTGAACGGACAAACGGCTCGTCTTCCGCACAAAACGGATTCATTCCGCACCTGGGCGGATGGACAGTCTCAATATGCGAACAGTCCGGCCATGGCAGCAGAACTCGCATTCTGGCAGGAAATGGAACAGGGCGTATATCAGCCGCTTCCAAAAGACGAATCCCATTCTCATTCCTTGAATAGGGACAGCGAGAACATGACAGTTACGTGGACAGCTCAGGAAACGGAGCAGTTGTTAAAACAGGCGCATCGTGCCTACAACACGGAGATGAATGATTTGCTGCTTACCGCCTTAGGACTGACTATTCATCGCTGGGCGGGCTTGGAACGAGTGCTCGTGAGCCTGGAAGGCCATGGACGGGAGTCCATTTTGCCAGAACTGGATATTACGCGGACGGTGGGCTGGTTTACGACCCAATTCCCGGTGGTGCTGGATATGAGCGTGGGGCAAGACCTTTCACAGCGCATCAAACAGGTGAAAGAAGGACTCCGCCGCATTCCGCAAAAGGGCATTGGCTACGGGATGTTGAGATACCTGTCCGCAGCCCGTGAGCAAGAGCGTTTTGTGACCGAACCTGAAATCAGCTTTAACTATCTGGGACAATTTGATCAAGATATGCAAAGTCAGTCCTTTGGCGTATCTCCTTACTCTAGCGGTGCAGAGCTTAGCGCCCATGCAGCCAGATCGCACACGCTGGATATGAACGGACTGATTTCGGAAGGCGAACTGCAATTGACAATCAGCTACAGCAAGCAGGAATATCGTCATGAAACGATGGAGCAGTTAGCTGAAGAGTTCAAAATCAGTTTGCAGGAAATCATTGCGCATTGTGTAGGCCGCAAACAGCAAGAACTGACGCCAAGCGATGTCATGCTTAAACATGTAACCATGGCCGAGCTGGATCAGTTGGTAGAGCGGACTCGTGACATCGGGGAACTGGAAAATGTATATGCGTTGACGCCGATGCAAAAAGGCATGCTGTTCCATAGTCTGATGGATGCAGCGTCAGGAGCTTATTTTGAACAAACGACCTTTGATTTGCACGGACGCTTCCAAGCGGATATTTTCCAAGATAGCTTGAATCATTTGGCGCAGCGGCATGAGATCTTTAGAGCTAATTTCATCAGCGGTTGGCAGGATGAGCCTGTGCAGGTGATTTTCCGCCGCAAGGAGGTTGGTTTCAGATGTGAAGATTTGCGTCATCTGAATGAGCAGGAGCGTGACGCGTATGTGCAGGAATTTATTCGCCAGGACAAGGCAGCCGGATTCGATTTGTCCCGGGATGCGTTGATGCGCGTGGCGATTTTACGAACAGGTGATGAGGATTATTATTTTGTGTGGAGCTCTCATCACATCTTGATGGATGGCTGGTGTGTGGCTTTAGTCACGGATGAGGTGTTTGAGGCTTATTTTGCAGCCGTGGAGCATAGACAGCCGAAGCTTGCCCCCGTGACTCCATACAGTCAGTATATTGAGTGGCTTGAAGCACAGGATGAAGAAGCAGCAGCTTCCTACTGGAAGGATTATTTGCTCGGCTATGAGCAGCAAACTTCGATTCCGACCGGAAAAGTAGGCGTGAAAGCGGACGATGCCCAATTTGAGCATATCCTGTGTGATCTGGGCAAGGATTTGACTGGACGTATGGAAATGGTGGCCAAGCAGCACCACGTGACCCCGAATACATTGCTGCAAACAGCTTGGGGCTTGCTGCTCCAAAAGTACAACGGTAGTGATGACGCTGTTTTTGGTGGTGTAGTGTCGGGTCGTCCAGCGGATATTTCGGGGATCGAAAACATGGTGGGCTTGTTCATTAACACCATTCCAATACGTATCCGCAGTGGGGTTGACGATACCTTTGCCGACCTGATCAGAACGAATCAGAAACAGGCGCTGACTTCTCAAGATTATGAAACGTATCCGCTGTATGAAATTCAAGCCTTGACCGAGCAAAAGCAAGACCTGATCAACCACATTATCGTGTTTGAAAACTATCCGGTGGAGGAGCAGGTCGAGCAACTTGGCGAAGGTGCAGCGTCGGACTTTGAAATTCGCAATGCCGGCATGATTGAACAAACCAACTATGATTTCAATCTGGTTGTTATGCCGCAGGAAGCGATGAAAATCCGATTTGAATACAATGCGAAGTTATATGATCGGGAAGCCGTTGAACGGACTCAGGGCCATCTGATACAGCTGTTGGAGCAGGTGGTAGCGAAGCCGGACATTCGGGTGCAGGAGCTGGATATGGTAAGTGAGCAGGAGCGTGAGCAAATTCTCACCGTATGGGGCAATACAGCTGCTGAGTATCCAAGCGAGCAAACGATTCATGGCTTGTTCGAGACACAAACGGTGCAGACACCGGAACAGCCAGCGTTGTTCTTTGAAGGAGAGCAGCTGACCTATCGCGAGCTGAATGAACGTGCGAATCGTCTGGCGCGCACCTTGCGTAGTCAAGGTGTGACGAAGGATCGTTTGGTGGGACTGATGACCGAGCGTTCGGTAGACTTGATCGTGGGGATCTTAGGCATTTTGAAAGCTGGGGGCGCATATGTCCCCATCGATCCGACGTATCCGGAGGAGCGTATCCGCTACATGCTGGACGACTCGGGAGTAGAGCTGTTGTTAACGCAAAGCCATCTGGTGGACAAAGTAGCTTTTGATGGTCAGGTACTGGTGCTGAATGGAGCACAAAGTGTGTATCACGAGGATGGTTCCAACCTGGAGCCGTTGTCCGGTCCGAACGATCTAACGTATGTCATTTATACGTCAGGTACGACGGGGCAGCCGAAGGGTGTCATGGTAGAGCATCGTAATGTCGTACGTTTGGTGAAAAATACAAACTACGCGCAGTTGGATGCTGACACGCGCATTTTGCAGACAGGGGCTATTGTTTTCGACGCATCCACCTTCGAAATTTGGGGCGCTCTATTAAACGGTGGACAGCTGGTGCTAGTGAGTCAGGATATCATTTTGGACGTGCTCAAGCTTAAGGAAGCAGTGCGCAGTCACGGTATTACCACGATGTTTCTGACCACACCGCTCTTTAACCAGTTGTCTCAGCAGGATTTGGCGCTGTTCGAGGGGATACGGGAACTGCTGGTCGGCGGTGATGTGATGTCCGTACCACATATGAACCGGGTGCTGGAGGCCCATCCGTCCCTTCGAATCAGTAACATCTATGGCCCGACTGAAAATACGACTTTTTCCACAGTGCATGCGATCACCGGTGTGCAATCGGAATCGGTGCCAATTGGTAGACCGATCCATAATTCAACAGCGTACGTCGTGGACCGTTCGATGCGGCTTCAACCCGTCGGGGTATGGGGTGAACTGCTGGTAGGCGGTGACGGGGTGGCACGTGGATACCGCAACCGTCCGGACCTGACATCCGAAAAGTTCATTGATAGCCCGTTCCGCAGCGGAGAACGCTGCTATCGCACAGGTGACACGGTACGCTTAAATGTGGACGGTACGCTTGAATATAAGGGGCGGATCGATGCGCAGGTGAAAATTCGGGGCTACCGGATCGAACTGGGCGAGGTAGAAACGCAGCTGTTGAAGCTGGAGGCAGTGCGAGAAGCTGTGGTCATCGCACGGGAAGATGAGCAAGGGCAGAAGCAGCTCTGCGCTTATGTGGTCGCCGATGAGGAAGTTGTCGCAAGTGAGCTACGCAGCGATTTGAGCCAGAAGCTGCCGGGTTACATGATCCCTTCCTATCTGGTACAGCTGGAGCAAATGCCGCTGACACCGAACGGTAAAATCGACCGCAAGGCTCTACCAGCACCAGAAGACAGCCTGCAAAGCGTAGCCGACTATGTCGCACCGCGGACGTGGGTGGAAGTGAAGTTGGCGCAAATCTGGCAGGATGTGCTGGGCCTGGCGCAGGTCGGCGTGAAGGAAAACTTCTTCGAGATTGGTGGGCATTCACTGCGGGCGACGACGCTCGCCTCGAGGATTCACAAGGAGCTGAACAAGCCGCTTCCATTGCGCAGTATTTTTGAAGCACCAACGATTGAGCAATTGGCAGTCGTACTGGAATATCTGGATCAAGTAACATATGCGTCCATTCCAGTAACGGAAGAACGCAACTTCTACCCGTTATCGTCGGCGCAAAAACGACTGTATGTGCTGCATCAGTTCGACCCGAATGATGTGAACTACAACATGCCGTCAGTGCTGCAAGTGAGCGGACCCCTGGATGTGAAGCGGGTAGAAAACGCGTTCCGTCAATTAATCGCCCGTCATGCGACCTTGCGTACCCGCTTTGAGCTGGTGGACAGTGAGCCGGTGCAATGGATTGAGGACACCGTGCCGTTCGAGGTGGAGTATACAAAGGTACAGGTAGAGGGTGCGACTACGAATACAGACCAGGACACAACCACGGATGCGGACACGATGGTCAGCCAGGAAGTACAAGAACGGGTGCGGCAGTTTGTACGACCGTTCGATCTGAAAGCTGCTCCGCTGCTGCGAGTAGGCTTGGTAGATTTGGGCGTACAAGGAACCGAGCAGGAACCGCAGCATTTACTCATGCTCGATATGCACCACATCGTTTCGGATGGCGTGTCCATGGGTGTACTGACCGATGAATTTGTCCGCTTGTACGACGGTGAAGAGCTATTACCATTGCGGATACAATACAAGGATTATGCGGTATGGCAGCAAAGCGAAGCCCATCAGGAGTGGATGCAACGTCAGGAAGCGTACTGGCTGGGCACCTTCCGGGGGGAACTGCCTGTACTGGATGTACCTACGGACTTTGCCCGTCCGGCGGTGCGAAGTACGGCAGGCGATACGGTGGTGTTCGGATTGGAACGTGAAGTCAGCGAACGGCTGAAAGAACTGGCGGCGTACACAGGCTCCACGCTGTATATGGTGCTGCTGGCAGCGTACACTGCACTCCTACACCAATACAGCGGGCAAGAAGATATCGTAGTCGGCACACCAATTGCCGGACGACCGCATGCCGATCTGGAGCCGATGATTGGGATGTTCGTCGGAACGCTGGCATTGCGGAACTATCCGACGTCAGAGCAAAGCTTCCGAAGCTATGTGGAGGATGTGAAGACGCGTGCCCTGCAAGCTTACGAGCACCAGGACTATCCGTTTGAGGAGCTAGTGGAAAAGCTGAACGTGAAGCGGGATATGAGCCGCCATCCGCTGTTCGATACGATGTTTACGCTGCAAACGACTGAGGAAGGCGAACTGCAACTGGCAAACCTGAGCTTCCGTCCATACGGCCTGGAACAAACGCCAGTCAAGTTTGATTTAATGATGGAAGCTAGAGAGGAAGAGGCAGGCATCCAGTTTGGATTGCAGTATGCAACTGCGTTGTACGAGCGCGAAACGGTAGAACGGATGACGCGTCACTTTGTTCGCTTGGTCGAAGCCGTGGCGGCGAATCCGGATGCGAAGCTGGGAGAGCTGGAGTTGATTACGGCGGAAGAAACCGAGCAGATTCTGAAGGTGTTCAATGATCCGAATGCACATAGCGTGCGTTGTGCTGAACACAGACAGGTGCAAGGCCATTCGCTCAGCGAACGCTTTGAAGAGCAAGCTGAGCGCAACCCTGAGCGGATAGCCGTTGTGTCTGGGGCCACCGCGCTGACCTACACTGAGCTAAATGAGCGTGCGAACCAATTGGCTCGTGTGTTACGAGCGGAAGGGGTCGAAGCAGATCAACCGGTGGGCGTATTGCTGGAACGTTCTGCGGATATTCTGGTGAGCATTCTGGGGGTACTGAAGGCCGGAGGCGCGTATGTGCCGATGGATACGATGTATCCACAGGAGCGCATCGACTACATGCTCCAAAACAGTGGGGCCAAGGTCGTGATTACAAGTAGAGTTGCCAACCTGTCGCTCAGCTTGCCATCCACAGTTCGAGCTGTAGTCTTGGATGACGAGGACGCTCAAGCTCAACTGGGAGCACAGGATGCGAGCAACCTGATCCCTATCGCCGGCCCGCATAACCTGGCCTATATGATTTATACGTCAGGCACCACCGGTCAGCCGAAAGGGGTCATGATTGAGCAGAGCAGTGTTAGCAATCTGGTAGATGCTTTATGGAAACGAGTATACAGTCGTTACGAACAGCCGCTTCATGTCGCATGGCTGTCAGCATTTGTATTTGACGCTTCGGTGAAGCAAATCTTTGCCAGCTTGCTGTTAGGCCACACCCTGCATGTGGTGTCCCGTGACGTCAGTCTGAGCGGAGAGCATTTGATCGCCTACTACCGCACACACCGGATTGATTTGTCGGACGGCACACCTGCGCATCTGCATATTTTGAATGAAAGTGTCAGTGTGACGGAAGCACCGGAAGTGAAGCATTACCTGATCGGTGGCGAAGCATTATCCGTGCAGCTGGTACATGTGTTCCTACACAAATGGGCCGGGTATCGTCCGGTGATTACGAACGTGTACGGTCCGACCGAAACGACGGTAGATGCGACCGCTTATACGATTGAAGATATGGAGTCCCTGAACGCACTGCTGGAAAAAGGGGAGCATACGGTATCTATCGGAACGCCGATCGCGAACCAGTCGGTGTACATCCTGAACAGCCAGCAACAGCTGGTACCGATCGGTATCGCAGGTGAACTCTATATCGGGGGTGCAGGTGTCGGACGAGGATACCTGAATCTGCCAGAGCTGACGGCAGAGAAGTTTGTCCTGAATCCGTTCGCTGTTGCGGCAGCAACCGATCAAGCGGACAGCACTTACGCACACCGAATGTACCGAACGGGCGACCTGGCCCGGTGGTTGCCAGACGGCAGCATTGAGTATTTGGGCCGGATTGACCACCAAGTGAAAATCCGGGGGTACCGGATCGAGCTGGGTGAGGTGGAAGCGCAGCTGCTGACCGTGGACGGCATTCAGAAAGCCATCGTCACAGCATGGGAAAACGAAGACGGACACAAGGACCTGTGTGCCTACATCATAGCTTCATCGTCCCTGAGTTTGCCGGAGCTGCGTAATGCGCTGCAGCCGAAGCTGCCGGATTACATGATCCCGACGTATGTGGTACAACTGGATCGTTTCCCGCTGACACCGAACGGGAAAATCGACCGCAAGGCGTTGCCGGCACCGGAAGCACGTCTCGAAGGAGGCCTGGAGTATGTTGCACCGCGGACGCCGCTGGAAGCCAAGCTAGCCCAAATCTGGCAGGATGTCTTGAAGCTGTCCAGCGTAGGAGTCACCGACTCATTCTTTGACGTGGGTGGGCACTCCCTGCGGGCAACGACGCTGGTGGCCAAAATCCATCAGGAACTGGACAGCCGGATTACGCTGCGTGAGGTGTTCCAACACTTTACGATTGAGCAGCAAGCCCAGCTCATCGCAACGCACGGCACAGACACCTATACGGTGATTCCTGCGGCGGCGAAACAGGCATACTACCCGGTTTCCTCGGCTCAAAAAAGACTGTACATTTTGAGCCATCTGGAAGGTGGGGATCTCAGCTACAATATGCCGGGTGTACTAACCGTGGAGGGACCGCTTCAGGCCGATCGGCTGGAGGATGCGTTCCGTCAGTTAATAGCTCGTCATGAAACGCTGCGGACTTCCTTTGAAATGCTGGAAGGCGAGGTCGTACAGCGGGTGTACGATCAAGTGGAGTTTGCAGTAGAGCACCTGCAAGCCAGGGAGTCCGAAGCCGATGCCTATATCGAGTCCTTTGTACGCAGCTTTGACCTTCGCCAGGCACCACTGCTGCGTGTCCGTCTTATTCAAACCGGACCAGAGCGCCATCTCCTGATGTACGACATGCACCATATTATTTCAGACGGTGTATCGTCGAACAATATCGTGCAGGAGTTGGTACAACTGTACGAAGGACAGGCATTGGAGCCGCTGCAAATTCAGTACAAAGACTACGCCGTGTGGCAGCAGCAGGAGATGCAGCGTGAATCATACCAACGCCGGGAACACTTCTGGCTGGAGCATTTAGCTGGAGAGTTGCCGGTACTGAATTTGCCAATTGCTTATCCTAGACCTGCTGTTCGCAGCTTCGAAGGTGCGATGTATGAATTTACAGTGGACGCGAATGTATCCGAGCAACTGCACCGAATTGCGACACAAACCGGAAGTACACTGTACATGGTGCTGTTGAGCGCCTACACCGTTCTGCTGTCCAAATACAGCGGTCAGGACGATTTGATCATCGGTACGCCAGTAGCAGGCCGCTTGTTGCCTGAGCTGGAGCCACTGATCGGAATGTTCGTCAACACGCTAGCCATCCGGCATCAGCCGAGGGGCAACCAAACGTTCCACAGCTACTTGCAGGAAGCCAGAGATCGTACGCTGCAAGCCTTCGAGCATCAGGATTATCCACTGGAAGAGTTGGTGGAAAAGCTGGATGTAACACGGGATGCAAGCCGTAACCCGTTATTCGACACCATGTTTGTACTGGAAAACACAGAGTCGCCGGAAGCGCAGCTTGAAACGTTGTCCTTCAGCCCGTATGTTCGGGAGCATCGTATTTCCAAATTCGATTTGACTTTGTCTATGAGTGATGAAGATGGGGAGATGAAGGGTTCGTTTGAATATTGCACGAAGCTATTTGGGGCTGACGCTATTGAGAGATTAACCAGAGATTTGATAGCGATCCTGTCCCAGATTGGAATCGATCCAGATTTGCTGTTAAGCGATATTCAGGTGAACTCGGACGAGCAGCCGGAAGGCTTCTCACCGGATTCCATCGACTTTGTTTTCTAAAATGCAATGATTTCACTTTGCGAGTGCAGAGGGTGGCGGCTTGTCCGACTGCCCTTGCCTGCAAAGTATTCTTTTTCCGACACAATGATCATCTACTAACATTAAAAAAATAGCAAAAACAATTCCATTTGAAAATTTAAGTATTATAAAACAATTCGTCGAGTTTAGGTTGATTATGCACATTATATATTAGGGGAAGAGTATAAGATGGATTAGCTCCATTTTATGCTCCGAATTGTTTAGATTATTTAAAAGGTACCACTTTGAATAAGCTCAATGAACTCTAACAAAAGAAGACCCGCGTTTCAATAACGCGGGTCTTCTTTTGTTAGAAATTGCTGGTTTGATTCATATGCAGTTTAAAGACCAATTTGATTAAACCATCATTTTAATTACGATAATTCCAATCAATGCAAGAATTAAGCCGAATATCTCTTGACGACTCATTTTTTCTTTTAGATAGAATTGAGACACGTTCTAAAAGTGTCCCTTCATTTTTTTGATTTTTTGTTTTGCTCATTAAAAGTTACATCTGTTGAAGAAGGAACTTGTCTAATCTTAATTACAAAGGCTATAAAACAAGATGGCCAGTATGCCCCATTGCCAGTCTTGATACTGTCCTACTTGCAGATCTCGCTTGTATCTAACGACGCTAAGAGAGGATAATGATGCAGAATCCGACTAGCTGCACTAAAACGGCGTCTCTTCCCAAAACAAAGCAGCTAGGCAGGATAACAAGCACAGGCGTTAGTCCCGAAAAAATGCTATGACTGAAGCTCGACCAAGAGAAACTTAAGATCGAAACAAAGAGATATGAGCATCAAGCTTCAGTCTCAACTTGGATATTACATCTTTTATCTTTCTCATGATTTGGTGATGTAGCAGAGTGTGTTAATATGCGGTCAAGTATTTTTTTAGTAAATGGCATAAAGTAATTGAGTATTAGCCCCCCTAAACAAACGGTTAACAAGGTTCCAATGCCAATGGGTCCGTTTAAAAGGACTGCTATGATCAAGAATATAAGGTAGATGAATGTTCTCGAAAAAAATAGATTTGTTTTAGTTAATTCCTTTATGATTAATGTTAATCGATCAACTGGAATGGGTGCAAAATTTGTCTGTAAATATGTTGCAGTTCCTAATCCTACAACAACTAAACCAATTCCAAAACAAACAACTTTGCTGTACCATAGTTCAGGTGTTATCAAATTGTGCAGTAAAAAAAGCCACATATCAATACCAATACCCGTTATAAATGCTGTTAACAACCCCAAAACTTCTGGTGTTTGTCTTTTTAAAAGCGAATTACAACCTATCAATATTATAGCTATTATGATTTCCCAACTTCCCACAGTAAGCCCCACATTTATAGACAGTCCTACTAAAAGTGCATCAAAAGGTGAAGCCCCAAGGTCTGATTGTATAGTGAACGAAATTCCAAGGGATAATATAAAAATTCCTAATACGAAAAAAATATATTTCAATTTACTCGACCTCTTTAATATATTTTTTTGTTGCAAATGCAATAAAAATAAGGTAAATTCAATATATATCATTTTTATTGCATTTGCAACAAAACAGGGGTAAAGGAGTCCATTATGAAGGAAGTACTTCGTGAAATTGGAATGATCGCAAGAGCATTAGATTCTATAAGCAATATTGAATTCAAAGAATATGACCTTACAAAAGGACAATATTTATACCTTGTACGAATATGTGAAAACCCAGGAATCATTCAAGAAAAGTTAGTTGAGATGATAAAAGTAGATCGAACAACCGCATCTCGTGCTATAAAAAAACTTGTTATTAACGGATTTATTGAAAAGGAAGAGGATCAGCATAACAAAAAAATTAATAAACTCTTTCCAACAGAAAAAGGGAATAAAGTCTATCCTTTTATAAAAAGAGAACATGATTATTCGGATAATGTTGCATTAGCGGGATTTTCGGAAAGTGAAGTAAACACCATTTTTAATCTTCTTCAAAGAGTAAGAAAAAATATAGGTGATGAATGGGAATTTGTAAAAAAAGGGAACAAGAGAAATTATTGATTTACATGAAGGAGCGATAATTTAAAGTGACTGTAAAAATAATAAAGTGCAGCCGTGAAGATCTACAAATACTCCAAGAAATAAGTATTGAAACATTCAACGATACTTTTAAGGATCTGAATTCACCTGAAAATATGAAGGCCTATCTGGAAAGAGCATTTAACTTTAAACAGTTGGAGAAGGAATTGTCCAACGTCTCTTCAGAATTCTTTTTCATCTATTTCAATGAAGAACTTGCTGGATATTTAAAGGTAAATATGAACAATGCCCAATCCGAAAAAATGGGTAATGAGTCGCTCGAAATTGAGAGGGTTTATATAAAAAACAGATCTCAAAAACATGGGCTTGGTAAATATCTGCTAAATAAAGCTATGGAAATTGCAATGGAACATAATAAAAAGAAAATCTGGCTCGGTGTATGGGAAAAAAATGAAAACGCCATTGCTTTTTATAAGAAAATGGGGTTTGTTCAAACTGGCGCACACTCTTTTTATATGGGTGATGAAGAACAAATTGATTTCATAATGACCAAAACAATGATATAAGTTTAGGGAGATATACGAATTTTTATTGATTTTATATTGTGTTTTATTCACTAATATGTATAATGTTAACTATAAAATTGAATTCAAAAATGTTTTCTAGGGTTCCGCGATAATATCGGCTGGTCCGAGAGAAAACTCACAGTCGTCGTACTGTGCCACGGAGGGATAAAAGCCTGGGAGAAAAACTGCTGTATGCAGTATTCTCTCAGGCTTTTTTTTATTGCTGCTATAAATCCATACTACATTTGCAGCATTATCTAAAAGGAGGAAGCACAGAATGAACAAGACATGGTTATCTGTTGTAGTTGCGGCATTATTCGAAGTTGGATGGGTCATCGGCCTGAAACATGCCAGCGGCTGGTTAGAGTGGGGGGGCACTTTAGTTGCCATTTTAGTAAGTTTCATACTCATGATTATGACTTCCCGTACGCTTCCGGTAGGTACGGTGTATGCAGTATTTGTCGGATTGGGAACGGCCGGCACTGTATTAGCAGAAATTTTGTTGTTTGGTGCTGAGGTACAGGGATCTAAATTGTTGCTAATTGGGGTGCTTCTGCTCGGAGTTGTAGGGCTCAAAATACAGAGCAAAGAGAAGAAACAAGGAAAAGAGGTGCACTGACGTATGAACTGGGTATTTCTTATTTTGGCAGGCGTATTTGAGATGATGGGAGTTCTCATGATTAATAAACTCCATAAAGACCGGAATTTCCTGTCTGCTTTTTACTTGCTTGCAGGCTTTGGATTGAGCTTTTTGTTTCTATCCCTGGCCATGGAAACACTACCAATGGGAACGGCCTACGCTGTCTGGACCGGTATTGGAGCTTCTGGCGGAGCCATATTGGGCATGATCTTCTACAGTGAGCCGCGTAATACCGCGAGAATTCTGTTCATCGCGATGGTACTCGGTTCAGCAGTTGGCCTAAAGCTGGTAAGCTGAATAATGATGGAATTAGAAAAACTGCTGCTCATCTTAGAACAGCAGCGAACTATCTGAATGCTTATGGTAGCTAGAAAAGACCAGCGTGCAGACAAAGTATCGACAAGAAATTTTGTCTGCATGTTTTTTTGCATATTCTTAGCCTTCTATCACTGATCTTGAGGATCGCCGCGTTGTGTTTTCAGTTTTAGAAAATGAAGAGTCATTTGAAGCTTCAGGTGAATATCACCATCGCTTAGATCAATCTCGAAAAGTTCACGTATCCTGTTGATTCGATAGAACAAAGTATTTCTATGAATAAAAAGTGTTTTAGCAGCAAGATTTGGAGTGTCCACATATTGAAGATAGGCTTCAAGGGTGGGCAGTAAACTTGTTTTGTGGCCATTGTCATAAGCAATTAACTTTTGGATAACTGGATGGCAGAAGTCAGCGAGATCGTTCTGTTCCGATATGATCTTTCCAATATGCTCGAAGAGATAGTCCTCATACATATACACTGACTTGTTTGAATTAAGTTGGAAACCAATCTCGACGGCGGTTAGGCATTGCTTATAATATTTTCGCAAAAAAGTTAAATGACTAAAGCAGTCACTCAGCGAAGCAGTTAGATCGTTTACTTGGAGAAATTCCAGAAATCGTTTGTCTTCAGCAATGATTTTACAGGATGAATCAACGAGGGAAATGAGAAATACAATGCGTCCCTGATATACGATCCAGCGGCTATCCGGTAGCAATTGGATCATATGCTGTGCAACTAACTGAACTTTCCCGTCAAAAAAGCTGTTCTTCAGGTCTGTCAAGGTCATCACTCTTAGGTAGGTGTAAGCGTCCAGTCCAGATGAGCCAGTCGCATTGCGATGACATTAGCATCATTGAGCTCGCCTGTGAGCAGTTCGGAAAGCAAAAAGCTATGCATCATTCCTTGACTATAATTATAAAAGTCGTTCTTTTGCAATTCTACCGAAACCAGCTCACAAAGAAATTGCACTCAGTTCAAAATCAATATCTGTAAATTTACGATCCAGTTCCATAACACTGACCTGCGCGAATTCTATACCATGTACGTACACCAAAGCTGTTATCCAACAGTCGTTGGTCTCGGGATCGCGTGAATAATAAACTGCATTTCACCGAAGGTCAGCGCGTTACTGTTCCAACAGGGGTTTCCTTATTTCCCAAGGAGCTGCCCACGCCTCCCCGAAGCTGGGTAGAACGCGTCTATAATATTACGTACTGGGAGAAAGCGAATAAAGGCGGTCATTTCGCCGCTATGGAAAATCCTAAATTGTTTGCCGACCATCTAAATCATTTTTTTCATACATTAAGCGTCTGATAGCCTCTATCCTTCGGGGAGCAATGCAGGGGGGATAAACAACAACGGAATGGACAAGAGAGCAGGGTACGTGCTCACGCTTTATCAGTTCTAGGGGCGGGATAACCGCTAATACTTGATGGTTGTTGGTCATTAAATATACGGAAGAATTTACGCACATAGAAGCTGTCGTTGGGGCATCTTGGTTCACTCCCATCCGTTAAAAATTTAGTTCAGAGCAATATCCTGACTCTCTCTCTTAGATATACTTTTTAATTGGAAGCAACCTTAGCACAGTGCAATACCGAACTGAGGTTGCTTCAGTTATCTAAGACATACTACCGTTTACTTCAGATAGGTTCCCGTTTCTCCAATTCCACCTCTACCATTCAATACATATACCCTTGCATTTCCTTTGCCGGAGCATGTCAGGGTAATCTTGCCATCAGTAACGGTTTTGGAATCACCGGTCACCGCATCCACATAGGTTCCGTTCGGAATTCCGGTAAACGTGGCGTTTCCTGAAATCGTGACCAATGCAAAGCTGTCAATGCCTTTGGCACTGTCGGTATATCTTCTCTTAAACGCCAGATTGCCCGACACATTCTCTGTGGAATACTGGCCTTTTTGCAAGGCGGGAACAGCTCTTCTGATTAAATTAAGCTGTCTGATATGTTTCGCCAGAGGATGGTTGAGCGATTCCGCAAGCGTGCCAGTAGCATTTGTGTATTTGCCGTAATCTTGTACCGTAACATTGCCTTCCACGTGATCGCCGAAATATGCTCGTCCCGTTTTGCTTAGCGGTGCGTTTGGACCTGTATCAATAGTTGCCCCTTTTTGAAACTCGATTTCGGAGCCGTAGAAGATAGCGGGTATTCCGCGGAAGGTGAACATCAGATCGAGATTCTCAGCCCAAGTGTCCTGTGTGCCCGCGAATCTTTGATTTTCCGGAGCCTGGTCAGGAGCATAGTCATGCGAGTCGACATAGGTTACATTCCACGTAGCATCATTATAGTATTGGTCGCCACTTCTCATATTGAATGCTTCATGCGCGGTCTTGAATGCCCAATGCATTGGAAAATCAATCACATCCATGCCCGATTTCATCGAATAGTCAGGCGTATGATAGGTATTTCCGTTTAAGAGAGCATTGTTCGAGGTTGGCTGTCCTGCTGTAGTAGAGTTGTCCGTCCACTCTTGTTCAACTGACGCTTTATTGGAGGCGTAGTCATTCTTTCCATCGCCCGGATACGATTTCGAGCTTTTCCAAGTATAGAATGGCGTCGAGATCGCCGGAATTCCACTGTTCCAAACATCTCTGTAACGTGTGGCTACTTCTCCAAAAATATAGAAATCCGAGCCGCCTCTTGTTTTCCAGGCAGGAATATAGTATTTATTGAAAATATACCGGCTCACATGCTTCACCGTATCGACACGGAAAGCGTCAACACCCATGTCAATATAGTGATTGTAGGTATCAATTAAATATTTGTTAACTGCAGGGTTTTCCGTGTTCAAATCCACGCAATCTCCCGCTATCTGACCAGTCTGAACCGTATAGGATTCCCAGGAAAGACTTTTCTCTGTATGGTAAATGTTATTGTTCGTTCCCTCGTTCTTCATTAAGGCGAGCCTTGCCTGATACTGCTGATCGGGTGTCATAGTATCATAGTTTGGTGGCAGCTTATCCGTAGTTTTCACCAAGTTGTTAGCAGTATCCGGTTTAGCCGGATCTTTCTTGAACATGGGGTACAGATTCTCTTCACCGAAATTACCCGTATGATTGACGACGATGTCCTGAATAACCTTCAGCCCTTTGGCATGGGCTGCATTGATCAAATCCTGATAAGAAGCTCCCGCCGATTCATACCGTGGGTCTACTTTGGCAAAATTTAAAGCATGGTAACCATGGTAATCATAACCGCTGGCATTTTGCACAACAGGTGTAATCCAGATGGCGCTGAATCCGAGGGCTTTGATATAATCGAGCTTTTGAATCAGCCCCTTAAAGTCTCCTCTCCAAGCCGGGTCCGAATCTGGATTGCGCGCCTTTCCATCATCCCATGCGTGCACGTTGTTGCTCGGATCACCGTCATAGAACCGAGAAGTAATCACGAAATAGATGGTGTCTTCCCGAAAATCCTTCTTATTTCCAATATTATAAACAAAGCTCTGCTTGGTTTGATTACCAGCGCCGTCTATAACGAGAAATTTTAATGTCGTAGTCTTGGAGATAAGAATAGACGGTCCAGTCAATCCGGTCAGCGCGTTGCCGAGAATATAGACTTTTGAGCTTGTGGTTGGTTCTGTACCATCCTCCGTATAGTATGCCTTGGTCGTTGCCGCCTTGTTATCTTTCAGGTTAAAGGATACAGTCACCGAGGAATCAGAATGCCCGGCAGGCAAATTCGCTGTGATTGTCGGAGCTTGCAGATCTGCATTCAGGTCAATTACATAATCAAAAGAGGATGCATTTCCAGTTTGACCGATTGAGTTGATACCGAAGGCCTTAATGGTCAAAGAGGAAGCAACTTGGATTGGAGAGGTATACAAGGTCGAGGATGTCGTAGGTGTCGAACCATCTATCGTATAGTAAATCTTATCATCACTGTTGGTGCTGGAAAGCGTCACCGTTTGGGACGAATCATATGTTTTGGGTACAGGAGAGGCGGAAATCGCCGGAATTTTAGGCATTTCCGGGCTGACATCATACCATGTGTTATCTGTGTAATACCAGCCCTCTTTCACACTGCGGGACAAGTCGGCCGTTTGTTTGCCGCTACTGTCATTGAAAATGAGGCTTGAGCCTGTGGCATCGGCAATGGTGTAGCTGTACCAGTCATTTCCATCCGACTTCATCAGGATTCCCGGCCACGCCCCGCTTATCGGAACGCTTGCCGGATTCAGATTCCAGTAATGGATTCGAATCGCTGAATTCCAGCTTGAAGGTTTCTTAAAGTGAACCGTTAACCCAGTTTGAGTTGATTTAGTTGTTGTGGTAGGTGCATACGTTGCGGTAACGGTAGACGTGATCGAAGCGGTTGTCGATGGAAGAGCAGTCGCTGTGGAATTCGTGTAGGTGGCTGTATAATCGTTGTTACTCGAAGCTACGCCGGGTAAGCCGAAGAAGTTGAAGCAAAGCGATAAAATAATCAACCAAGAAATAAAACTCCCAGTTTTTTTTCTTAGCAAGTTAACAACCTCCTGATAATATTTAGTGGAATGGATTTTGCAACCGGTTGCATTAAAAGTAAAAAAAAGAAAGGCATTTATTTGGATAAAATAGATTCATTGATCGCCTCCTCCATGGTATGTAGGGAAATAAATCATTGTACGCGCTTACAAAAGAAAATATGAAAAAAACATCCACAGGGCACTATGCCAATGATTTTTCCTTTTATGATTATATCAACCATACTTTTACTAGTCAATGCAATTGCAGGGACATTATTCAAATCTAAGAAAACCAGTTCGTAATTGAAGTCAACGTCCAAAAAGTCTTGAAGGCACAGTGAATAATAATGAGGGGGAAAAAAGGCCGTTGGAAATTTATCTTTAATATAAGCATTGACAAATTGTCAAATAAATGAAATCATGTCGTTGAGCTCAATTATGTGCAAACGATTGCCCTTTTTGGAAGCGTATACATGTTGTTTTGCCCTCTTTTATTTACTCCTAATCTCTCAAGAGAGGTTGGTTGTAAAATAAAATTTAAAAGGAGAGTTTAGTATGAGGAGGAAGACAAGCCCCATCTTGAGGCGTACCTGGAGTATCGTTCTCTTTGTCGTATTGTTGTTGCAAACGAATGGCTTTACTCCCGAAGCACAGGCGAATGCCGATGTTCGGCAGTTAGGAGGTTCGGATGCGAAGCTATCGGCTGTCGCAAACTACGAACTCCCGGAAAGAACGAAGGATGGTCTTATTTTTCATGCGTGGAACTGGTCTTTTGACAACATCACCAGGAACCTTCCGGAACTGGCTCAGGCGGGATTTAAAGCGGTGCAAACTTCGCCAATCCAAGCCAGCAAGGAAGGGTTGACAGAAGGCAGCAAGTGGTGGATTTTGTACCAGCCCATCAACTTTAAAATCGGCAACTCTCAATTGGGAAGCAGGGATGATTTCAGACAGCTTTGCCAGGAAGCGGATAAATACGGCATAAGTATCATTGTTGATGTTGTCGCCAATCATACGGGGAATGCGGGCGGTGGAAATCAGCAGTATCAGCCGGCGCATAATGTTGATTCGGCAATCAAGAATAACAGCTATTTCTGGCATGAGGCCAGAGGTGTGGAAAACTGGAATGACCGTTGGCAAGTCACACAGTGGGGAATTGGTCTGCCCGACCTCAACACGTCTAATCAGGAATTGCAAGATATCATTATCGGCTTCCTGAATGACGCCATTTCCTTGGGCGCCGACGGCTTCAGATTCGACGCCGCCAAGCATATTGAGTTACCCAACGATCCGGGGGGCTCCAACTTCTGGCCCCGGGTACTGGGTTCGTTAAACAATAAAGATAGACTGTTTAATTACGGAGAAGTGCTTCAAGGTGGAGCTGACAACTTTGCCGGCTATGCCAATTACCTCAGCTTGGCCGCCTCCAGCTATGGGGACAGTGTCAGAAGCGCCGTTGGTTATCACGGTGGCATCAATGTTGATGCGGCCAAATCTTTTAACGCTAATAATGTAAGCCCCTCCAAATTAGTTACCTGGGTCGAATCGCATGACACTTATGCCAACGACAACAGCGAATCGACGGGGTTGAACGATTGGCAAATCAAAATGGGATGGGCAATCATCGCCTCCCGGGCGGAGACGACCTCTCTGTTCTTCAACAGACCGACAGGAGGTGGGAAATTTGCGAATCGGCTCGGCGATGCGGGGAATACGCTCTGGAAGGACCCGGACGTCGTTGCCATTAACAAGTTCCACAATGCTATGGTAGGTCAAGACGAATACATTAGGACGCAAGGGAATCAAATTATGCAGGTTGAACGCGGAACCAAAGGCATGACGATTGTGAATCTTGGAGGCAATGCTCAAATCAACTCCCCTACCAGACTGGAGGACGGCGTTTACCAGAACAAGGCCAATGGCGGTGGATCGTTTACGGTGTCGAACGGCAGAATTACCGGCCATCTGGACGGAGGCAGGATCGCCGTACTGTATAGCGCAGCGCAACAAACTCCGTCAGTATCCGTCGATCCTGGGGAAGGAGCCTTTTTCACAGATTCTGTTAACGTGAGAATGAACTATTCCAATGCAGACTCGGCAACGTACACTTTGAACGGGGGGCCGGTGACTCCGTTCAGTTCGGGAGATATGGTCAGCATTGGCGCTGGAACTCCAATCGGATCGACGTTTGTTCTGAAAATAGTCGCCGCGAATTTGTCTGGTCAAACAGAGAAGATGTTCAGGTATACGAAGGAGGAACCGAGCTCGGGCATGACCGTTCATTTCTACAAGCCTTCCGGCTGGGGAGTACCGAACATCTACTACTACGATGATTCCATGACTCCGCTCAGGGAAGGCTCTGCTTGGCCGGGCGTGGCCATGCAGGATGAAGGCAATGGCTGGTTCGTGTATAGGGCCCCGGACTGGACGCAGGCGAAGGTCATATTCAACTCAAGTGGAAATCAGATACCCGGATCGCAAATGCCTGGATATGCCGTAAGTGGCGAGAGATGGATCAAGGAAGGACGGATTACTCCGCAAAATCCCAATGGGACAAAACCGACGGTTCCGATCGATAAACCGGAAGGAACATTCCAAGGGGATAGTCAGGAGATGCTCAATTACACCGATGTCGACAGTGGTACTTAGAGACTGAACGGCGGTTTTTTACTACCGACCACAAACTAACGATAGGCACGGGTGATCTGCCCGGTGCCCGCTATACGCTGGAAGTGACAGCAAGCAACGCTATAGGGAAAACGAACAATAGCTATACTTTCCCCAAAGCACAAAGCACAGGCGAAGAGATGTTGACTTCCAAGAAAGAAAATACAGCTTGGTCGGGAGGTCCAGGGGAGCGGCTTGTATGAATTGCTTTTGGGAAACCTATCTCATTGCATGAATTCTTTTACCCGCTAATGCAAGGTTACGGCTCGGTCGTTTTGCAATGCAATATTGAGCTTGGCGGTTCAGATCAGCATTTGTCGAGGGACAAGAACATAGTCCTATTGAAAGTCGCTATTTTGGCGGCTTTTTTTGTTGTATAGGCTTTTCAAAAAAACTGAAACTTATTTAAGTTCGCACTTAGCCAGCTTGAGAAAGTTTTTTATATTATTTTGCTGCTATCCTTCCACTGAGAAAGCTAGTATAGAATCAGGATTTTGAGGCTTCTTTAAGGATGTTATTACATAAGAACGGATCTTAATACAATCTTAATGCTGTAGGCGAATTCGTAATACGGTACTGATTTTGCCCATGATATACTAAGGATTGAGAGATATATAATAGAGGGTGGGCACAGGATGGCAGCAAAACAGAACGATGCCGAGTCCATATTTGATCAAATTACTGACTTGCCGGTAAGGAAAAGAAGAGGAAGATTGAAGGTTTATGTTGGATATGCACCAGGTGTTGGGAAGACCTGTGCGATGCTTAGCGACGCCCACGAAGAGCAAAAAGAGGGTATAGATATCGTAGTTGGATATATTGAACATTATGCCCGGCCATACACTGCGGCGCTGTTGGAAGGACTTGAACTTCTTCCTTACATCAAAATTTCAAATAAAGAATCCTCAACTAAGGAATTTGATCTGGACCAAGCGCTCCAGAGAAGCCCTGACCTTATATTATTGGACGATTTGGCCCATACCAACGCGGCAGGATGCCGACATAAAAAAAGATATCAAGATGTGGAGGAGCTTCTTCGCGAAGGAATTCATGTATATACGACGATGAATGTTCAACAGCTCGAAAGCCTAACGGATATTGTTTACTCCATTACTGGCATTTCCGTTGACGAACGCATACCGGACAGTGTATTTGACAGTGCTGATCAGGTGGAATTAGTCGATATTGAACCGGATGATTTAATAGGACGTTTGAATAGGGGAAAGATTTATCCTGAGGAGGAGAATACACAGGCTCATTTATTTACCAAGGAGAAGCTGACGGCTCTACGTGAAATTGCTTTGCGTAATACAGCAAGTCAGTTAAACCGAATTGCGGAGCAAATCAGTGAGCAGGCGATAACAAATGAATCTGATACGAAAGAACATATTCTGGTCTGCCTGTCTTCGGCTGCTTCCAATAAGAAAGTGATCCGAACAGCAGCAAGAATGGCGGCAGCTTTTCATGGTCATTTCACCGCGTTGTTTGTGGAAACACCAGAAGCGAGAGAATTGACATCAAAAAATAAAGCGGAGTTAAGGGAAAACCTTAGGCTGGCTGAGCAAATGGGTGCACAAATCGCAACGATGTATGGAGACGATATTCCAGGACAGATTTCCGAATATGTCAAAACAAGCCATGTATCGAAAATTGTCCTAGGACGCTCCCCTTACAAGAGAAGAGGGCTTGCAAAATCCAATGTAATGGATAAACTAACGGCCTTGCTTCCTAATATTGAAATCTATATTATCCCCTATACTCAGTCCTCCTTATATAAAAGATTGCCTTTTTACGAAAAATACCCAATGCTGTCGTTGGCAGATACTATCAAGACCATTGTTATCTTGACTGTGTGCACAATTATTGGCTTGTGGTTTAAGTATTTGGAATTCCGAGAAGCTAACATTATCACCGTGTACATTCTAGGGGTTTTGTTAAATGCAATTGTGACCAAGGGCAGAATGTATAGCGCCATTTCTTCGGTTATGAGTGTACTTGTGTTTAATTATTTCTTTACCGAGCCTTATTATTCTTTACAGGCTTATGATTCAGGCTATCCGGTCACCTTTCTGGTCATGCTGGCTGCTTCTTTCATGACGAGTACACTAACTATGCGAGTTAGAGAGCAGGCTCGGCAGTCCGCGCAAAAAGCTTACCGTACCGAGGTGCTTCTGGAAACAAGCCGGAAATTGCAACAGGCCAAAGACTCTCCGGCTATTATTAATGAAATGGCGCATCAAATGGTGAAGTTGTTGGACAGAATGGTCATTTTCTATTCAGTTGACCAAGGGGAACTGTCGGCGCCGCAGTTTTTTCCAAAGAAAGAATCTGCAGTTGATCCAGGGGTCTACACAGGAGGCAACGAACGTGCAGTTGCAGAGTGGGTGTATAAAAACAACAAGCGTGCAGGAGCTACGACGGATACTTTTTTTGGCGCTAAGTGTCTATATCATGCGGTGCGTGGAGGAGATCAGGTTCTTGCGGTGGCAGCTATTGTAATGGATGAGGAAGAACCTTTAGAAGTTTTTGAAAATAGCCTAATGCTTGCCATGCTGGGAGAATGCGCGCTGGCGCTGGAGAAAGAAAAACTGAACGAAAGACAACAAGAGATCTCCATGCAAATCCAGCAGGAGCAACTCCGTGCCAGTCTGCTTCGGTCCATTTCTCATGATTTACGCACTCCTCTTACCAGCATCTCAGGCAATGCGGGGATTCTTCTTGGAAACTCAGAGGTACTAAACGAGGAACAAAAAAAAGGTCTATATACGGATATATATGACGATTCCATGTGGCTGATCAATTTAGTAGAAAATTTGCTGTCCATTAGTCGAATCGAAGGTGGTACTCTAAATCTTAATTTTCAGGCAGAATTAATGGAGGAAGTCATTTCGGAGGCTCTGCTTCATGTGAATCGCAACAGTGTGAAGCATGTCATTCAGACGGAATTGGATGATGAATTGATGATGGCTCGAATGGACTCCCGACTTATTGTTCAGGTATTGATCAATATGATTGATAATGCAATCAAGTATACCCAAGATGGCTCTCACATCACGATTTCCGCAAGACACGAAAGACATATAGTCGTTGTAGAAATCTCAGATGATGGCCCCGGTATTTCTTCAGAAGAAGTCAAGGTCAGACTGTTTGAGATGTTTTATACGGCAGACAACATTCATGGGGACGGACGCCGTGGATTAGGGCTGGGGCTTTCTCTGTGCAAATCAATTGTGAATGCTCATGGAGGTACTATTGGTGTTAAGGACAATGTCCCTAAAGGGACGATTTTTTATTTTACCCTGCAAGCTGAGGAAGTGAATGTTCATGAATAAACCTTTTATCCTTGTTGTGGAGGACGATAAACCCATCCGCAAGCTGATTACGACAACCCTGGAGACACAGGGTTATAAATACCATACGGCTGAAACAGGGGAAGCATCGATTTTAGAAGCAGTATCCAAGCAGCCGGACCTAATGATTCTGGATTTGGGGCTGCCGGATATGGACGGTGTAGATATCATAAAAAAGCTTCGTGCATGGTCGAATATGCCTATTATCGTGGTCAGCGCACGCAGCGAAGATCGGGATAAAATAGATGCGCTGGATGCTGGAGCGGACGATTATCTAACAAAGCCCTTCAGTGTAGAAGAACTGCTGGCCAGACTTCGAGTCAGTTTACGAAGAATTCGAAATGACAGTGATAAGCTCCTGAAGGATGCTTCCAGCTTTATTAATGGAAATTTGAGAATTGATTATGCAGCAGGATGCGTATGGATTGGTGAAGAAGAAATTCACCTGACCCCAAGCGAATATAAACTGCTTTGCCTGCTGGCAAAACATGTAGGCAAAGTACTGACCCATAATTTTATTCTGCATGAAATCTGGGGCAGCCACAGCTATGACATTCCTGCCCTGCGTGTGTTTATGGCAACGCTGAGAAAAAAAATAGAAAAAACATCATCACAAACTAAGTTTATTCAAACACATATCGGAGTTGGTTATCGTATGCTTCAGGTTGGAGATGATGGCTAGGTAATCATATTATAATGATGTAATTAGAGATCATGCTCTTTTGGAGCATGGTCTCTTTATTTTTCATCTGTCATCTAAATCTTAAGGTGATCTTTATACCTATATGAAAACCCTAATCCTAAACTAATGGTGAAAATGTTACGCTGAATTCGGAAGTAGAGAGGATAAGGAGGTTTGGCATGTGAGATGGGCACTCCCATGTTCGTCTGTTTCATCGGCTAAGCTGTCAACTGAGTGGAAAGGGAAAGAGGTATGGGGAATGAATGAAATTTTAACAATTGCGGGTCTGATCTCAATTGTGCTGGCGGTGCTGTATTTCGTTAAAAAAATATATGATTTTATCGATTTGCAGAAGTTGACACGGAAGGATATCTATGAGAACTATGATATCTATGAGAACTATGATATCTATAAAGCAGCTCAGAAGTTTGCTCTCGGTACACCCGTCGATGAGATCAGAGAAATCCTGACAAACAGCTATGAGTTAGACGATAACCAGGTTGAAGAGACAATGCTTTTGGCTCTTCCTCATCGGCACGATACCGATGGTGGTTATCTTGCCTTTATCAAGGCTGTAAATCGGGTGCTGGAACAAGAGGTTTACAGTTAAACGTTAGTAAGAAGGAAAAATATGAATCGTTAGGCCGAGTTACTGGTGTTTGCTCCCAATTTGGCCAGAGAACAATTTCTACAAGTGCTGAGTGAAGGAGAGAAATTATTTGTTGCTTTGGCATCCAATCCTGATCAACAACAACATTTGTAAGAATTAGGAGTAGAAAATGTTATTGAAAGCTTAGAAGGCTTATTCCACTTGTTGAAGACGGAGTGAGTCTTTTTTACATGCTAAAAATTCAACTACAATAAGCAATTAAAAACGGCAAGTCGATGTATGCAAAGAGGAAGAGAGAATAAGTTCTATGAATTCCATGAAAGCGTTTGACATATTTGAATATCAATCTATAATTATGAACAGAATTGGACCTCACCGAGATGGAGGTATCCTGATTTTTTCAATCTGAATCGGATTAAGATGTCGCCAATTTTCAAATAGGTCGCTGCCTATGAGGAAGACGATAATTGATAGAGCTGTTATTCATAAACAGCAAGCTCATAACCTGGGGCTTGCTCTTTCATTTACCTAAGGAGAATGGGTCGGAATGACACTTAAAAAAAGAATCTTTTTATTGTTTTTTCTCAGCGCATTTATTCCCTTTATCAGTATATTTGCAATTTCTTACTATACCATTGATTCCATTTTTGCGAATAAAATCAATGATGGAATTAGGAGCAATCTACAGCAGGTAACTTCATCACTGGAAAATTCAATTACCAACCTGAATCATGTTACTCAGCAATTATCCTATAGTGGTACATTAGGCAAAAAACTGGATGAAGTCTTGAAGCCTTCCTCCAATATATTTGAATTGATTGAGGCTAGAGATGAATTAAAGAATGAGTTAAATGTCGTAACGTTTACTAATCCGAATATAGGTCTGACCTTATACTATTTCCAGAAAGAAGGCACTACACAGTTCGCTAACTTTCCCATCAAAGATCGTTTTTCTCCCGAGTCTTTGCCTGTGCTTTCCAAATCATATGGCATTGCGTACTATGGTCCCCATATGAGTATGAACCGATTTGATGATCAGCTTGTTTTATCTGCTATGCGAAAGGTACAGCTGCCTCAAAGGGACGATGTATATATTTACATCGAATCCGGCTTTCGTCTTACACAGGATATACTGGGTTACAATCAATACAAAGGAGCTTTATCGCATTTAATCCTGAATGGTGAGGGCAACATTGTTTACAGTGAAATTCCAGAAGCGATGAAGGTCGGAGAGAATTTTTCCAGCATATCGAAAGGTACTGCAAAAGATGGAATATCCCGTGATTACCATTGGTTTAAGGAGGACTCCAGTCAGAATTGGAGCGTCATATCGGTAATTTCGCAGGCTAAGTATCAACAGGAGAAAAACCAGTGGTTGCTTCAAATATTACTGGTCGCTTTATTTTTTCTCGGCTTTACCGTATTTCTGGCTTGGCTTCTGTGGAAGATGGTTTACAAACCACTCGGTCTGTTCCATTCGGAAATTAACGGAATGTCTCAGAATCCACAAAAGGCAGGCAGCCAGACCCGCACTCAAATTCCCGAGTTTGATTTTCTGTTGGGGGAATTCTCAAATATGCAGCATCAAATCGGCGACCTGTTCAAGGAAGTGCAGCAGAAAGAGAAGATTCGTGCAGATTTGGAAGTGGAAAAATTGTTATATCAGATCAATCCTCACTTTCTGATGAATACGCTGGATACTGTGCACTGGCTGGCCGTCATGAACGGACAAGGGGAGATTGACAAGTTGGTGCAATCCTTAAACAAGCTGTTGTATTACAATTTGGGTAAATTAGGGCAAGTATCCACGATGGAAGAGGAAATTGATGCGCTAAGACAGTACCTAATCTTGCAGCAAATTCGATATGACTTTGAATTTGACGTACGTATTTCAGCGGATGATCAAGTGCTTCAAATACCTGTGCCTCGTTTTATTTTGCAACCGTTGGTTGAAAATTCACTTTATCATGGACTGAGTGACGAAGGTTTTATTCAAATTGAAGTTACACTTGCCAAAACGCTGAATATTTTAATACAGGATAATGGAGCAGGCATGACCGAGGAAGCGATTCAAAGACTTCTGAATAATCGTATAACTGAACATAAAAAAGTAGGGATGGGCATTGGACTCAATTATGTCCACCGCATGTTGAGGGCACAGTACGGAGATCAAGCACAACTGGTGATCGAAAGTGAATTGGGTACAGGGACAAGTATACTGCTCATACTTCCTATCAAAGGAGAAGATGTTTGAGGATGATTAAGGTATTGATAGTGGATGACGATAAATTAGTACGAAAAGGAATAAGCTCTGCGATGCCGTGGAACGAGTTCAATATGGAGGTTGTAGGAGAAGCAAGTAACGGGTTGAAAGCACTGGATTTTCTGAAAGCCCAACCGGTCGATCTGATGTTGACGGATCTCGCGATGCCGGTGATGTCAGGTATTGAACTGATGCGAGCTGCAAGGCAGCTCTATCCAGAACTACATATTGTCGTATTAACACTGCATCAAGATTTCGATTATATCCAGGAAGCGCTCAGACTTGGAGCCATCGACTATATAGCCAAAGTTCAGCTCGAGAAGGAGCAATTCGAACACGTGCTGCATCGAATACATGCTCGGATTGACGAGCTGGCGAATACAAGACGAAAGCTGCCTCTGCTAAGTGAGACCAATGTCCATTATCGCCATGTGTATGCACTTGTTTCACTGGATCGCAAGTCAGGACAGAGCTGGCCGATTGAACTGACATCCAATGTAGACGAGATCCGATGGGAGGTTGAACGGAACTGTTGGATGTGGACGGCACCCATGGACGTAGAGGATCAGCTGTTCCATAAACTGAAGGAATCCCTGGATCAAGTTCCCCAAGGCGCCTTGCTGGTTATATCCGATGTACAAGACCGAACATGGTCGCAAATCCAAAACTGGATTATGAATTATACAGAAACGTCCTTATTCTATGCATACAACCCTTATGATCCTGTCATTGCCGTTTCGATGGATGTGGAGGACTCTTTTCCAATAGAACCGAAGGATGAAGACATGGATCGTATTAAGCAAAGTTGGTTCCTATCACCATGGACCCACAACGATAGTTACTACAACCAACTGATTGAACAGCTCAAATCACTAAGACTGCATAAAGGCCAGCTGATGGGATTGCTATACTCTATAGTTATGGAATGGAATCACCTTTTTGCCCAGACTACGCTGGGTAGAATCTCAATGATCCATTCTTTTCAATCCTGGTACGAGGTAGAAGAGTGGATCAAGCAGACCTCTGAGGGCATTCGTAAGTCAGATGAACAGACTTCGTATTCACAGGAAATTGTAGACGCCGTGAAAAAAGCGATTATGATCATGCACAATGATTTGGACCAAGCTTTTACAGCTTCAGGTCTGTCCCAGCAACTGAACATCAGCCGAAGCTATTTCAGTCAATGCTTCAAGGATCTGATGGGGAAAACCTTTAATGAGTACTCCCGATTTATACGAATAGAGAAGTCTAAAGAGTATTTATTGAATACAAACAACACGATTTTCTGGATTGCGGAGCGAGTGGGTTATACGGATGAAAAATATTTCAGCCGAATTTTTCGCGAATTGACAGGTCTGCTACCAAGCGAATATCGACACCTCGGCAGAGGGGATAAATAGCGTACTCTCCCAGATGACCAATAAACCGGGCGAAAGAGGGGAAAGCGATGATTAAGAAGATGGCTGTATGTGTTCTTGTCGTCAGCTTAATTGCAGTGACCGTATATTTCAGCAAACCATACTTCCGGGAATCGCCAATGGGACCAACGAAAACAATCTCGGACACTACCGCTGCCGATCCATTTGGGAAATATGAACATCCCGTTTCCATCCGACTGGGATATGCGGTAGACCCAACAGGCGCGGATCTCTCTGGAGGAGAAACACTTGAGAAGAATATATGGAAAACGGTGATTAAACAAAACCTTAACATTGATGTTCAGGTATTATGGCAGGTATCGAAGGAAAATCTGAGTCAGAAAATCAACCTGGCTATCGCCAGCAATGATCTGCCGGATGCCATGATTGTAAATCAGCTGCAGCTGAACGAGATGATCAAGGCTGGTGAAATTGAAGATCTAACCGAGGCATACAATAGCAGCGCATCACCGGAAATAAAAAAAATTATTGATAGCACAAACGGATTGGCTATGGAACAAGTGACCTTCGCTGGCAAGATAATGGCTGTTCCTTCTGTGACAGCGGAAGACTTCAGCATGCTCTGGATTCGACAGGATTGGCTGGACCGTCTTGGACTGAAACCGCCGAAAACGGTAGATGATCTGGAAGCTATCGCCAAGGCCTTTGTGGAGAATGACCCAGATGGAAACAGTAAGCGGGATACGATTGGCCTTGCTTCAAGCACTGGACTGTATAACGATTTCAACAACAGTGCTTTTTCTTTTGATCTAACGCCAATCTTCGCAGCATATGGATCTTTTCCGGGATATTGGCTGAGCAAAGATGGAAAACCTGTATACGGTTCGGTTCTACCGGAAACGAAGGACGCCTTGGTCAAACTGCGTGAAATGTACGCCAAAGGCCTTCTCGATCCAGAACTGGGTCTCCGCAAAGAAGCGGAAGAAACAGTTATTAACGGTCAGGCGGGGATGTTCTTTCAAGGTTTTTATGCTGGGTACTGGCCCCTTCCGAGCGCTTGGCAGAACGAGCCGGAGGCGAACTGGCAAGCATACGCACTCCCACTGGATGCAAACGGTGCATACCATGTGAAGGTGGATAATCCGTCAAGTTCATTCTTGGTGGTACGAAAAGGATATGCTCATCCCGAAGCGATCATAAAAATTAACAATCTGTACCTTCGTGATGAGTTCAAGTACGGTACGCGTTTTATGCTGGGCCGCAATTTCTTAGCTCCGACAGATGAAGCACGATTTGAAACAAAGGCCGCGCAGGATATTCTGATGGGAACCAAAACACCCGCCGATTTCAAGGACAAGTCTGAATACAAATTGCTGGAAAATTTGGTTTCGACAATAAAACAAACCAAATTGAAGCCTTATGATCAATATGGTATTTCCTATTGGAATGAACACAGCAACAGCTTTATGCGGGGTTATTCGCTTCTAGTAGGCGGAAGAAATTTTTTCGATCCAAACATCCATAAAGTTCGAAGCCTTACCTATATACGAACTCCAACGATGGAGAAGGCTTGGGGTGAACTATCAAAACTGGAACATGATACATTTTTAAAAATTATTTTAGGCGCTGAACCGACCGATTCATTTGATCAATTTGTCGAGGAATGGAAGAAACAAGGGGGCGATCAAGTGACTGTGGAGGTGACTGCACTCCATAACCATCGCTGAAGATCATCATGAATGTGATACGATAAATTCTATAAGACACTTTTATAATTCCATTAATCAAGCCGACGATTCCTGTTTCAGGAGCTGCCGGTTTTTTTGTTCTTCACTTTGATTAGTAAGTAAGGATAGACAAATGTATGTCGGTAGGTAGGATAAATGCTTACAAGCCAACTTTGGCTTTTTGATCCCAAATGAACCCGCATACATTCCTCTATCCAAACAGACGTTCAATCCCTATCTCGATTTGTCTTCTCCGAGCTTTATAATGAAAGCGCAAACAACAATGATAGAGAAATATTCAGAACGAAGGGGAATCGAATGTGATGAGAACTAAATGGTTCATAAAAAGCAAATTGTTGACGAGACGTCTGGCTGCGCTGTCGATGTCTGCCCTGGTGATTTCAACCCTTGCAGCCTGTGGGGGCTCCTCCAACCCTCCCACTGCGGAGGAAGCGGGCAAGTATGAGGCAACACCGGGAGACCCATTCAGTGCCTATAAAGACGAAATAACCGTAACGATGGGGCGTGTGACTACAGCCAACCCGAAACTGCCGGCTGGAGATACGTATGAGAACAACGCGTATACTCGGCTGGTTAAAGAAAAGTTTAACGCTAAGATTAAAGACCAATTTGAAGCCAACGGAGAAGATTACAGCCGTCAGGTTTCTCTCGCCATCGCCTCTGGAGAACTGCCTGACATGATGCGTGTTGATTCCAAGGATGAACTCAAAGAACTGGTTGATAATGATCTGATTGAAGATATGACGGAAATTTACAAGCAGTATGCCACAGATAACATCAAGAACATATACGACTCTTATGAGGGCCGTGCATTGGACAGTGCGACGATAGATGGACGTTTAATGGGACTTCCGGCTACTTCCCTAGATTCCGCGCCAACCATGGTCTGGGTTCGTCAGGATTGGCTGGATCTACTGGGAATCCAACTTGACGCAGACGGAGACGGGGCCATCAAACTGGATGATGTGGAGAAAACGGCCGAGGAATTCTTGAAAAGAGATCCTGGCCAATCCGGGAAACCGGTAGGTATTCCCTTTGTGAACACCCTGAATACAAGTGACTATAATGCTTCTGCCTATACCATGCTCGGAGTTGCCTCCACCAAGGGTGCATTCCCTCAATACTGGTTGAAGGGGAAGGACGGCAGCATTGTTTATGGCTCGACAACTAAGGAAACCAAGCAGATGTTAGGCGTCATGGCAGATTGGTTCAAGAGAGGCCTCATCGACCCGCAATTTGGAACACGCACATTTGATGATATTACGGCACTGTACACCAACGGTCAAAGCGGCATTGCTTTTGGACCATGGCATATTCCTGACTGGGGTCTCAGCAGCGTGAAGCAGATGGATAAGAATGCGAAATTCACGGCTTACACTTTGGAGGATGCAGACGGAAAGGTAAACGTGGCACACGCCAATCCAGCCAATCAGTTTATCGTTGTGAGAAAAGGATATGAACACCCGGAACTCGCCGTTAAAATAGTAAACCTTTTCTACGATAAATTGGCAAATGATAAAAATGTGGAAACATCTATGCCAGAAGCCGCCAAGTATCAAGAGAACGGCGTAGACGGTTCTACCAGACCTTTTAATATTGAAGTCAACTCGGCTACCTCGCTGCTGGATGATTACTCTGACATTGTTCGCGGGATTAAAGGGGAGATTAGTTTGGATCAGGTCCGGACGACAGAATCAAAGAACAATATTAAAAGTATTCAAACCTACTTGAGCGATATGGATACGGATAACGTAACAGCCTGGGCGAAATATCACTCGCGTATCAACGGAGTGGGACTCATCGACAAACTGACACGGGAAAACAAATTCGTTTGGATGACACCCGCTTTCTCTGGCACTACACCAAGCATGAAACAGACATGGGCTAATCTGACTAAGATGGAGCAGGAATCTTTCATCAAAATCGTGACTGGTGCAGAATCTCTGGATTACTTCGATACTTTCGTTAGCAATTGGAAGAAACAAGGTGGTGACCAGGTAATTCAGGAAATTGAAGACGAGGCTGCATCCGAAAAATAAACAATCATGAACTGCTAGAAGGGCTGCGATAAGCAGCCTTTCTTCAGGAAAGGGGTCCATCCATGAAACAGGGAAATGATAGAGCAAAAGGTCGGTTGGGCACGGGTGCCATGTATCATTTGATGATGCTTCCGGGGATTTTATTTTTACTGGTATTCAGCTATGTTCCGATGGTCGGTGTCATTACGGCGTTTCAGGATTATATACCAGCCAAGGGGATGTTTGGCTCCAAATTTGTAGGGCTGAAGCATTTTATTTATATGTTTAAGCTGCCGGACATCGCACAGGTTTTTAGTAATACGTTGGTGATTGCCATTGCCAAGATTCTATTGGGAACAATGATGGCTATCATTTTTTCCATCTTGTTAAATGAGATCCGCATCAAATTCGTTAAAAAATCCGTACAGACAATTGTTTATTTGCCACACTTTTTATCCTGGGTAGTTCTAGCATCCGTGGTTGTTAACATGTTCAGTTTGGATGGAATTGTGAATCAAATTTTGGCTTTTTTCGGTCTGGAGAATATTAATTTTCTCGGCAGCAACACCTGGTTCCAGCCGCTGATTATTGGGACAGACGTGTGGAAGGAGTTCGGTTACAGTTCCATCGTCTATTTGGCTGCAATTACTTCGATTGATCCGGGTCTGTATGAAGCGGCAGGAATGGATGGAGCCAGCTGGTGGAGAAAAGTATGGCATATTACATTGCCAGGTATGCTGCCTATTATCCTGCTCATGGGAGTGATGAGTCTGACCAATATTTTGAGTGCCGGCTTCGATCAAATTTATAATCTGTATAATCCGGTTGTCTATGAGTCGGGAGATATTCTGGATACTTATGTATATCGGATTGGACTCGTTGGGCGACAGTATAGCTTCGGTACGGCTGTTGGCCTGTTCAAGTCAGTGATCGGTATTGTTTTGCTATTGTCCGCCAACCATTTGGCCAAGAAATACACCGACCGAAAAATATTCTAAGGAGGCAAAGCCTATGTCATATTCTGTAAGCCTAAAAGATCGAATTGGCCGGTTTGTCATCAATGCCATCGTCATATTGCTGGCATTGATCTGCCTTCTTCCGTTATGGAATATCGTTGCGATTTCATTCAGCAGCAGCGAGGCCGTGTCAGCTAATGCTGTAGGTCTCGTACCGGTCAATTTTACAACAGCAGCGTATACGAAAATTATCGATGATGCTCAGTTCTGGCGTTCCTTTGGCATATCTGTTCTACGTGTTGTGCTCACACTTATTCTCAACATGATTCTTATTATTTTAATGGCATACCCGCTCTCCAAGTCGAAAAGGGAATTTAGGGGTAGAAACATTTATATGAATGTCATGATTTTTGCCATGCTGTTCAGCGGCGGGATGATCCCGAGTTATCTACTGATCAAAAACCTCGATATGCTTAATACAATTTGGTCGCTTGTTCTACCGGGAGCTGTCCCTATATTCAGTGTCATCCTTGTCATGAACTTCTTCTCTGCTGTACCTAAGGCGCTAGAAGAAGCAGCATTCATCGATGGGGCGAATCCGCTCCAGGTCCTGTTCAAAGTGTATGTTCCCGTGTCCATCCCTGCGCTGGCGACGGTAGCACTATTCAGTATCGTGGGAACGTGGAATGATTTCTTTAGCGGTTTGATCTATATGACCCAAGTCAGCAATTATCCGCTAATGACTTATATTCAGTCCCTTAACGTGAACATTGCGGAACTTCTTCAATCCGGCACCAACTCAGCACAACTCAGCAACTTGACTGAAATTTCAAACAAAAATTTAAATGCGGCCAAAATCGTAGTCGCTGTCATCCCGCTGCTGCTGATTTATCCGCTGCTTCAAAAATATTTTGTGACTGGAATTGTTGTAGGATCGGTAAAAGAGTAATTATATGCTGTGACTTGCTTAAGATAAAAATACTATTTGTGTATTGGAAGGGTTGTAATGAACAATGGAAAATAAAAATTGGTGGAAAGAAATCGTTGTATACCAGATATATCCACGGAGTTTTCAAGATAGTAATGGTGATGGAATCGGCGATTTGAAAGGAATTGTTTCACGTCTAGACTATTTGCAGCAACTCGGTGTCGGTGCAATTTGGCTATCACCAGTTTGTAAATCCCCTCAGGATGATTTTGGTTATGATATTTCGGACTATCGGGATATTGATCCGATGTTCGGGTCTTTGGATGATATGGGGATGTTAATTCATGAGGCTGGGAAACGTGACATTCGAATCATAATGGATTTGGTGTTAAACCATACTTCCGATGAGCATCCCTGGTTTCAAGAAGCAAAAAAAAGCAAAGAAAATCCGTACCATGACTATTATGTCTGGAGAGATGGCGTTGAAGGAATGCCACCAAACGATTTGAGTTCCATCTTTGGTGGTTCAGCTTGGGAATGGGTACCCGAGATAGGACAATATTATTTACATCTTTTTTCTGTAAAACAGCCGGATCTCAACTGGGAAAACCCAAAAGTCCGGCAAGAGATTTACGAAATGATCAATTGGTGGATAAGCAAGGGTGTAGGCGGTTTTCGGCTTGACGTAATTGACTTAATCGGAAAAGAGCCAGATTTGAAAATTACCAGCAACGGGCCGAATCTGCATAAGTATATCAGGGAACTCAGCAAGGAGACGTTTCAAAAAGCTGGAGACCTGCTGACGGTTGGAGAAACATGGGGCGCTACGCCAGAGATCGCCAAATTGTATAGCAACCCGGACGGCAGTGAGTTCTCAATGGTATTTCAATTTGAACATATTAGTTTGGACGAACAAGAGGGGAAAGGGAAGTGGGATCTTAAGCCTCTAGATTTTCTAGAATTAAAAAAAGTGTTGTCTAAATGGCAGACAGAGCTGAAGGGGGATGCCTGGAACAGTTTGTTTTGGAATAATCACGACTTACCCCGAATCGTTTCTCGTTGGGGAGATGACGGAGAATACAGGATAGAATCGGCTAAAATGTTGGCAACCCTTCTTCATGGCATGCGAGGCACACCATACATTTATCAGGGGGAAGAATTAGGAATGACGAATGTTCAATATCCAATTGAAGACTATCGGGATATTGAGTTACTAAATTTCTACAAAGATAGAATTGAGAAAGGATACCCTGAAGATAAAGTTATGGAGTCAGTCTTTGCAAAGGGGCGTGATAACGCTCGAACACCAATGCAGTGGGACGCTTCCGACAACGCTGGTTTTACATTAGGGAACCCTTGGATTAAAATAAACCCGAATTATAAGGATATCCATGCACAAGAAAGTTTAAATAACCCTGAATCCATATTCCATTATTATCGGAAACTAATCCGATTAAGGAAAGATCATGAAGTGATCATATATGGGGATTATGAGCTGATGTATCCCGAGAATAAAGATTTGTTCGCTTACACTCGAACGCTGAAAGGAGCCAAACTACTTGTAGTATGTAATTTTCAAAAATACACAACCCATCTCCCACTTCAGAAAGAGCTGGCAGAGACTAAGCAGTTGCTAATATCCAATTATCCAAATAACATCTCTGAAATAGAAATGCGTCCTTATGAAGCGAGGATGTACCTTATCGATACACTCCATAAATGAAAAGGTCTCAGCTTTTTAGATTTCTTTTTTTGATGACAATAACCACAAATAGTAACAAAGGGAGGAGAATTTGAAAAATAGGAAACCAGGAATTAAGAACAAATTTCCGACCGATTACCATGTGATGAGTATAGTTAGGCGACAAAAAAGAAAGCCCATAAATAAGTGCAGCAAGGGGAAGAATCCATTTTTTAAATCCGACTCCAGTTATTTTTTCAAGTCCTATCACTGCACCGTTAAAAAATAAAGACATTTTGATGATCAAGCCAAGAAAAAGAAGCAAGGTGAAAAGGGCATCCATTCGTTCGAACAGATCTGCTAATTCAATCAACTGAACGGTTTCCAAAAGTGGAAGTGTGCTATTAGCGGCGATCTTAGGTCCGAGAACAAAAATATCCAATTGATTAATAAATGTTAGAGCAAGTGCGGTCACTATATAGGCAAAGAAAACGGGTTTTGTGAGATTCCGGCCTTTATGTACGAGCGGATAAAATACAAGAAATAACACAGTTTGTCCGAATGGAAAGGAGATAAGCTCAGGAATAGCGGCTTTAAATATGGGTTTCCATCCTTCCTCTAAAACTGGAAGGGAATTTTCCAAGTGAAAGAGACCAGTTGCCGGAATTAATATACTAATTATGGCGTATCCAAGTACAAAAAAAGGGAAAAGGAACAAGCAAAATAAGAAAAATGCTTTGTAGCCGTAACGAACCGTGTTGGATACAACCACGATTGTGATCAAGATGATGATCCACAAAGGGGTTTGGCGGAGCAATGTCATTACTGTCACCTCGCCTAAATCGCGTATGTTCCGAGAAGCTTCATATGTAAAATACAGCACAAAAAGTAAATTGATGAGTGTGCCCACATATTTCCCAGTGTAACGGCGAAACAACATGAACAAATCTAATTCAGGATCTTGATGGTGAATAACAAGATGGAGCTTTAGCAGAAGTAGTCCTGCTAAAGCTCCTATCAACATGACTAACCAAGCATCTTGATTTGCTTCAGCCCCCATTAAAAACAAAGTTGTACTTCCAACTTCAAATAAAGACATACAAATGATCAACTCGGATAGTCGGATTGTATTTTGACGCATGGCTTCAATTCACCTCTCCCTGTTTATCTTATTTCAACAGTTCGTTAAAAGATTTTTCGAATAATCCTGGACGTGCAAGCTTCATTTTTACATCTATTTTTATATCCATGTTTGCTAACTCTCCAGGCCACGTCTCTTTTATTTTTTTCCAGTCTTTTGGATACTTGTGATGGATTTTATTTCCAATACCGATAAGGTCGATATTCTTTTGCTGTAAGGCTTTCCAGCCTTCCTGAATTTGCAATTTGATCGTTTCTGCTGCTTGCATCTGCAATTGATGTGTACTTTGCATATTTTTCATTTCTCTTTGGGAAGAGGCTGACAGAAGATCACCGGTAGCTTTAACGTCAACGTTTAGGTAATAATGATTTAAATTCTTGATTGGCGTAACCTTAATCTTGGCTTTCCGGATGAGGAAAGCGGACGTAACATTCCCATCTACATAGTTTACAGTAGTGTTTTTAATCTGGTTGTTTAACCATGAAACCCCCATACTTTCCTTTTCATTTAGAAAGCCGACTCTCTTGTCTTTCTGAAAAATACTTAAACCCGATAACTTGAGTTTATTTTTGGCGGAGGTTTCCTTGAAAACATCAACAGAGTCTAGTTTCTCCGGCTCTGAACCCTCAAGAGATATTTCTGGAACTCCGGCTGCGCCACTATCGGAGCTAATTTTCGAAATAAATTCATACATGGATATTGCGGGGTAGATTGATCCTAATTTGCTATCTCTTTCTATAATCTTTTCTAAAGCTTGACCAGGAATTTTCTCTGGTGGTACAAGCTTTTTTAAAAAATCACGAGCCTCTCCGTTGGCAATGAATACTTTTACAGTTTCTCGTGAATCAAGGTTGCGGAGGTAAATATCAATAATCTCTTCAATGCCTTGTTCTGCTGCTTTTTTTCCAATAACGAGTATATTATTTTGGGCAAAATATAGTTTACGCGGGTATTCCAGGCTACTCTTCGTAACGGTTTCTCTCAATGTTTTTCCATGTGTAGAAAAGGTATGTACAGCGCTTTGCGATGCCCCGGTGGAAGAACCACCTGATCCAGTCGTCATAGCTGATGGAATTATGATTTGATAGGTATTGATCCAGTCGCCCTTATGGCCATCAATTCCAGTTGCTGTTGTGATGGCTAATTCGTTCAATTCTGTACGATCTACGCACCCTGTAAGTAATAACCCTGCAATAAACAGAACATAACTAACTCTTAATTGCCGCACCATTGATCTCTCCTATTTTTGGGTATCAGACTTGTCATTATTTTTGATTTCATCCGAACTAGCAGGGTATTGGTGAGCTGCCTGTCTTGTCTGGTTATGGCCTGATTTTTCGCTAGGTCTGGTTTTCATAGCCCACCACGGAGCTCTGATGATAAGGTCCTTCATATTAGATTTAAAGGTGGGGCTGTAGGGCACAAAATAATCAACTCCGAATGATTTGAGAGATACAAGATGAACAAGAAGGGGGATAATTCCTATCAGAATACCGAATAAGCCCAGAGCCCCCGCCAGTAGCATAAGTGCAAAACGCAACAACCTGACTGCTGAAGCCATACCAAAATACGGGATGACAAAGTTCGATATAGCAGTGAAGGCAACAACGATAACCATTGCACCTGAGACCAGTCCGGCTTGCACCGCTGCCTGCCCGATAACCAGAGCTCCTACAATGGAAACGGCTGGTCCGATGACCCGTGGCATTCGCACACCTGCTTCACGAATCACTTCAAACATCAATTCCATCATTAATGCTTCAATTAATGCAGGAAAAGGAGTTCCTTCCCGTTGAGCCATCAGCGTAATTAACAGCGTGGTGGGGATCATTTCCTGTTGGAAAGTCGTCAAGGCTATAAATAGAGAGGGAAGCAACAATGAGACTAGAAAAGATACCACACGAAGAGCCCTTAAAAAAGTTGAAATGTCATATCTCTGGTAGTAGTCTTCGGCCGTTTGAAAGAAATTGAAGAAAGTTACAGGTGCAATCAGAGCGAATGGCGTCCCATCAACCAGAACAGCTACTTGTCCGTCTAAAAGGCTACCTGCGACAGTATCCGGACGCTCTGAGTTTAGCATGGTGGGAAAGAGACTAAGTGGTTCATCCTGTATGAATTCTTCGATATAGCCACTTTCAAGTATGCTGTCTGTATCAATGGATTGAAGCCGTTTTGTAATTTCCCGTATTACTTCTGGATTAGCGACATTTTCAATGTAAGCTAATATGACTTTAGTTTGTGTATATCGTCCAATAACGTGACTTTCAAATTTAAGGTCAGGTGTCCGCAATTTTCTTCTGATCAGTGTAATGTTAGTTGAGACATCCTCTGTAAATCCTTCTTTAGGACCCCGTACTACGGTCTGAGTACTGGGTTCCTGAATAGCCCGTCTTACTCCGCCTGCGATGGAAACTGCCAAAGCATAGTTGTTTCCGTTGATGACAATGACAGCATTCCCGGAGAGAATGGCTTGATATACCTCATTTTGCGAATGTATCATTTGAATATTTCCTGCTGGAATTGTCTTCTTTAATAGAGAGACCGTGCTATTTTCACCAAGCTTAGAGGAAGATTCAGAGAGCTTTTCTGTAATTAAACCTTCCATTAAATCGGAAAGTAAGTTTTGATCAATTAATCCCTCGATATAACATACTGCGAGATGACCGGCATGGGCAGGATTTTCGGAAAAATTACGAATGATAAAATCAGGACCTTGTCCGAGTTTCGATTTGAGTAAAGACAGAGTTTGGGGCAATGACGGATTAATGGGGTCAGTTGTTTGCTGATTGGACTTTTCACTATCTTGTCTACGCCTTCTTTCAGGTCTCAGAACGTTTCTAAACCAACCTAACAACACAAGTTAACCCCCTTGCTTTATTGATAAAGCATATTTTATCCTCTAAGACCTAAAATATACTTCTTAAGAGCAGTTGATTCCAAAGTTAACCATTAAAATCCAAAAAATCAAAAGCGGGCGCCGTCCAACAGAGGAGAGCGCCCGCTTTTGATTTTTTGGAAATAACTAAATTCAACTAGCAGGTCAGGGAATCAACTCGAGCCCTTCTCCCGGTTCCAACACTTTCCCTACCCCTTCCTTTAGAAGCGAAGCGAAGTAGTGAGGGTCTTGTTTGATATGAGGGAACGTATTGAAATGGATCGGCACAACTTGTTTCGCTTGAAGCCATTCAGTTGCCAGCGCAGCATCTTCTGGACCCATAGTATGGTTGTCTCCGATCGGCAGAAATGCCAAATCGATATTGCTGAGTTCTCCAATCACCTTCATATCGTAGAACAAACCTGTGTCTCCTGCGTGGTAAATCGTTCTGCCCTCTGCTGTGAACAGAATCCCTGTAGGCATTCCCGTATAGATGATTGTTTTAGTCTCCAGATTAACGAGGCTTGAGCTATGAAAAGCCTGGGTTAATTTCACTTTTCCAAATTCGAATTGATAAGCTCCCCCAATGCTCATGGCGTGGGTTCGTACACCTTGCCAACTGAGAACATCCGCTAGCTCTGCCGATGCGATTACCAGCGCGTCATTTCGTTTTGCAATTTCCACAGTATCTCCAACATGATCCCCGTGGCCATGGGTCAGAAGGATTACATCAGCCTGCACGTCGGCTGCTTCCAGATCGGTGTTGGAGTTGCCTGTAATAAAAGGATCAATAAGAATAATTGTGCCATGGGTTTCGATTTTTACAACCGAATGTCCATGATAAGATACTTTCATTTTTCTTCCCCCTTGGTCAAATCGGCGGTGCCGGGTTTATTCAGATTAATGTGATGTAACAAACCATTGCCACGATATTGACTAATCTCCAATCGCTATCGAAACATACTCTTAGAAATTCTTCGCAGCATTGCGCGCTTTTTCAATTGCTTCGGCTTTGATTTGGGGAGCGCGGTCTCCCGCCGTGGACAGACCTTCCACAAATAGGCTATCAAAGTCTGTTACGCCGACAAAATTCAAAACCGTCTTCAAATGACGGCTTCCATTCTCGCGTTCCGCCACAGGACCTTCCGAATAGATGCCGCCGCTAGCTTGAATGTGGAATGCTTTTTTGTTATGCAGCAGTCCAACGGGGCCATTCTCCGTGTATTTGAATGTTTTGGCTCTGACGCAAAAGGAATCAATGTATGCCTTCAATACCGGAGGGTAAGAAAAGTTCCACATGGGTGTAACGAACACGTACTTGTCCGCAGTGACAAACTCTTCGAGCAAATGATTCAGTTGGGTTATTTTTTCTTGCTGCGCGGCAGTCAATTGATCAAACGATGCTCCCGTTTGAAGCTTGCCCCATGCCTCCAATACATCTGCATCGATATGCGGAATGTCTCGTTGATACAGATCTACGTGCACAATCTTATCTTCTGGGTGACTTTCTTGATAGGCTTGTACAAATTGCTCGTCAACGGAAAGGCTGTAAGATGCTTCAGGATTACCAGGATGCGCAGTGATATAAAGAATAGTCGACATAATTATATTTTCTCTCCTTCTTAAATAAAATTACGATTTAAACAATAAAAGGGGCGATGCCGTTGCCATAAGACCAGTTGTCTTTCGTGACTTCAATTAAATTGATAAAAACATCCTCGGTTCTAATGTTGCACTGCTCATGCAGTTGTTCAGCTAATGCCGCATAGAACTCTTTTTTTACTTCAGACGATCTGCCGACATTCAAAATGATTTGAACAATGAGAAATCCATCGCTTCTTTCAATGTCCAGACAGTTTGGATCAAAGTTGAAGTTCTCTCGGTTGTGTTCCTCGATAATCAAAAAACGATCATTTTCAGGCACTTGCAGCTTGTCCACGATCGTTTGCGAGACGACCTCTTTAATACGGGCTTTAGCTTCGCTCGAACGTCCTTCCAACGTGACGATACGCGTTAAAGGCATGTAGATTACCTCCTCTTTTTGTTGATATGCTTTATTCTATCTGTTAAAATCCAGAACACGAATGACATGAGTTCGTGTTAGTTCGTGTCAGAGATGCTCAAACTATTGAAGCCAGGTGATAAGATGGAAGACGAAAAATCTTTGAAAGATTGGCCCCATGATTGGATTAAAAAATTCGTTCCAGGCCCGCTAGACATAACCTTTCCAAACGAACACGGCAAGTTGACTTGGCAAGGCAAGTTGGCGTCGATCCACGAACCGTTCAACAGTGGGAGAACGGAGATCGTCTTCCCAGCGTTGGCAGCCTCAAACGTTTGATTCAAGTCTTTTTGGAGGAAGGACTCTTCCTGGAGGGAGCCCAGCGGAAAGAGGCTGAGGAGCTTTGGCTTGCAGTAAAACGCTTTTCGGAAGTGCGCTCTGCAACAAAACGGGAGTTTCCGGATTTTGATGTCACTTGGTTTGAAACCGTTGCTTCGTTCGAAGGTTCCGCGCAGGAAGGTCGGGTTGCCACGCAAGCCGTTTCACTTGCAAGGCAAAGTCAGTTACCGAAGCCTCCTTCTCTCTTTATAGGAAGAAACCAATCCATGGCTGACCTGAAAGAACAGCTGAAGTTCCATTCCCTTGTGTCAATCGTAGGACCCGGAGGGATAGGGAAAACATCACTTGCTGTTCGAGTCGCTTCAACGCTTGCTGAAACGTATCCGGACGGTATTTGGATGTTCGAATTCGGCGCCGTAAAGGATCATCATTTTTTGGGCCAGTATCTGTTATCCACTATGGGACTGCAAAATCAAGGGAATCGAACTGATCTCCAAACCATATTAGATGTAATCTCCGAGAAAAGAATGATGTTTATTTTCGACAACTGCGAACACATCATTGATGCATGCGCGGCTTTAGCTGAATCACTCCTGATGGCTGCGCCAACACTAAGCATCATGGTCACGAGCCGAGAAGCCTTGAACATTTCGGGGGAATACGTCTATCGGATTCCCCCGTTATCCTTTCCAGGTGAGGAGTATTCGCTGGAGGTGCTTTCCGAAGAAGAAATCAAGGAATTTGAAGCCGTGCAACTGTTTATGGAACGTGCGCTTTTGGTTGCTCCTAAGCTTCAACCCACGCTGGCAAACTTGCAGCTTGTAGGTGCCATATGCAAAAAATTAGAAGGGATTCCGTTAGCCATTGAGCTTGCGGCTTCCAGAATGAGTATGTTGACATTAGAACAGATGGAAGAACGTCTGGCGAGTCTGCTGACATTATTGACTGCTGGAAAACGAAATGCTGTGCCTCGGCAAAAAACGCTGAAATCTACAATCGATTGGAGCTACGATCTACTAACCGGCAAGGAGCAACTGCTTCTGAGAAGGCTCAGTGTATTTTCGGGAGGGTTTACGTTGGAGGCAGTGGAGCGGATCTGTAGCTGCGAACCCACATTGCCCACCCGTGATGATAAACTTGCTCGGGAAGATATGCTTGATCTGTTATCCGGACTGGTCAACAAGTCACTCGTCTCAATCGAAACCAGTGATGACTACCGCTACATCCGTTATTTCATGCTGGAAGCCATTAAGGAATATGCTGGCGAGAAGATGCGGGAAGAAACTGACGGCCGTAACAGACATGTTCTTCTTGAACGTCATGCTCAATATTACAGCCAAATTTTGAATCGTGCCGAGGCCAAGTTCAGGACTCGAGAGCGTGATGCCTGCCTTGATGAAGTGAGACAAGAATATGCAAACCTGCGCTCAGCCATGCAATGGTGTTATCAGAATGATGCACATACCAACTCAATTGGATTTCATATGGTTTCAAACCTTTACTGGTTCTGGCTTCATGAAGGCAGATTAAAGGAGGGGATTTTTTGGCTTAATCGTTTTCTGGAAAGTACCGTTCATAAAGAACTGCCTGGTGGAGATTTTGCCAAAGCATTGCATGGGCGGGGCGTCATTCAATTGGTTCAAGGAAACGTTGAAGAAGCCATGGTTTCAGCTGCACGCAGCGCTGAGCTCGCCCGTGATCTGAACCATTCTGCACAATTAGCCTCTTCTCTTCGTCTCATGGCATTTATTTATATCAACCAGCTACTTTTGAAAGATGCCGAGCCTCTCGTTAAGGAGAGCGTTGATATTGCCAGGAAAACGAAGGACATGTGGAATTTGGCGGCTTCGTTGCATGCTTACGGAAAGCTAAAGCTGGAACAAAAGGAGTATCATGAAGCATCCATGCTTCTAAAAGAGAGCGTGTACTTCTTCGAATCGGTTCAGGATAAATGGGAAGTATCCGGTCCGTACGAAAGCCTCGGTTATGCTGCCTTGAAACTTGGGCAGACCGATCAATCCATTGAATGCTTCAAAAATAGCATTGCGATCAGCCAAATTTACAAAGGGACATGGATTCTCTCTCGCGGAATAGAAGGGTTGGCTATAGCTTTATGGGCAAAGAAGGCTTATCCAGAAGCGGTCATCCTTCTGAGTGCTGCTGAGAAATGTCGCGAAAGCTTCGGAGGTGCTGCCGTTCCGAATTTTCCCGTGGAGCATAATGCAGTGCTTCTTGATCTTCAACATGTTTTAATTGAACAGGAAATACGCGATATTTGGAACAAAGGAAAGAGTCTAACGAAAGACCAGATTCTCGCATATTCTTTAGAAACTTAGGTGTGCAAGCCTCCCTGAAAATCTGATCGTCCAAACGATGGACAGCCTCATTGACAACACGAACAAGGTGATAGTACAAAGAAACCGTTCCTTTCGTAAATGGTGGGTCGCACTTCCATTTACCAAGACGGTTTCTTTTTGTTTTACATCTTTGAGAAAAGCGGTCTTCCTGTGGGGCATGCAGTTTATGAACGGCCAATAAAAGTCAAAAAATTGGTGTCTGCATTTCATGATCCTTCTTGACACTCATTTTTTTCTGTAACTATAATGATTACATTAAGAAGGGAGTTAGTAATGATAATATTCAGCGATTTTCAATAGGACTCGAAAAAGTTCCACTGCTGAATGTTTACCAGACAGTGGAAGTCATGGAGTAGGGGAAGCTCTTTCATATCCACGAACAGCATAGCTAGAATTGCTATTAATAGCATTGTATCCTCAATTATTTTAATCATAACATAGGAGTGGATTTATCATGGCAACTGTATTGTACGTAACCGCTCATCCTTTAAAAGACGGTACATACAGCCTATCAGTCGGCAAACAGTTTATCGAAACCTATCAGGAGGCCAATCCAGGAGATGAGGTCATTCATTTGGACCTGTATCGCATGGATCTTCCGCAAATCGACGCCGATCTTCTAAGACGCTGGGGGCAGCCACCAAGTGGTCTTTCTTTCGATGAACTGAGCGAGGGATCGAAGGTCAAAGCGGTGCGAATGCGCGAGATTACGGACCAATTCATGACTGCGGATAAAATCGTCATTGTCAATCCGGTATGGAATTATTCTTTCCCGTCGGTTCTGAAAGCGTACATTGACGCGGTTATAGTTCCGGGAAAAACTATTAAGCGAGCCGATAATGGGCTGCGGGGTTTGTCCGGTTTGATTGGGACGCAGCAGGACAAAAAAGTGATGCACATTCAGGCTTCCGGCACGGTTCTCTCCCATGGGAAGTTCAAAGATGTAGAGTACAGCCATAGTTATGTAAAAGCTATCATGAATTTACTGGGCATTGACGATGTGCAGGCTATCTTTGTTGAAGGTATCAGTGAGCAGCCGGACCAAGCGCAGAGCATAAAGGAATCAGCAATCCGGCAAGCCATATTGGCAGCCAAAGCGTTTTGATGTGACAGCCTAAAGAAAAAGCGGAAAAATTCCAGGATTTTTTTTCTGGTTTTTCTTTCTCTTTTTTGACCATGATGGGGGATTGTATTGTTGTTACACCTGATGTACGTTGAACCCAAATAAGTTGCATTATTACAATATTTTATACTTAAGGAAATTCCTTTGTTTTGGCGGCCACAATGCGGTCATCATTATGGAGCGCTATGAGCCATAAGTGGAAATATAATGGTTAAACCCCAGGGACCTTATCCATCTGGAAGAAGCCCTGAGGTTTTTTGTTATTGAGCAGGGAGGTCTTGCCTGTAGTAATACGAAGCGGTCTCAAAATCTTTTTGGTGATAATAAGCTTCAGCTATAAGAATATACAATTCACTCATTTTTTTGTGCGCTTGCTTTTGTTATTGAGTTGGGCTTTTAAATCAGCTTCTTCCTCTGTGATTTCTATACTCTTTATTATGTTTAGAAACTCATTTAACAAATTGCTTTCAAGATATTGTTCCGCCCTTACCAATTGAGTAGGAATGGAGGGAGGAGGAGAAACGGTTTCCGAGGCCACTTCTTCTAAGAGAAAAGTAATAGAGCAATTTAATCGCTCCGCAAGCTTGCTAATGATCTCAAAAGAGGGCATCGCATTTCCTTTCTCAATTTGACTAATCAATATCAGATGATGAATTCACCCGCAGCTGGTTAGCAGCAGGGATAAGCAAGGATTATGCTGAGATCATGACCGGACTCGACCGTAAAATTCGCGAGGAAGGAGCGGAAGATCTAAGTACTGATACTGTAATGAGGGTGACTGGGAAGGCGCCTGTCTCCTTCCAACAATTTGCACAGAGACACGCAGGAATCTGGATGCGGGAATTAGACAGTACTATGACATTTTAGCCAAACTCAAACAGCGTGCACCAAGCTTGGAAAATTCCCTTGGAATCCTCGGCACTTCGCGTAGATATTTGTGTGTCCCAGCTTCCAACTGACAAAACCGAAAATATCTAGTTACGAACACAAGCTGAGAATTGCGCTAACAGAGATGCTCGTTGAATAAATTAGTCTAAATCTTCTATTAGAAACAGACTAGAATTATTGCTTTAATAGGGGGGATTATGATTAAGCGAAAGGTGGCATCTTATAAAGCGGAAAAGCGAATCCAAGGGTCAATTCAAGTAAAGAAAGGACAGGGTTCACTTTAAACCGCTCTGCCCTTTCTTTATAGATGAGGATAAACGAGTGATAAGTTTATGGTTCGATCAAGGTTTACAGATCGATTCTCCAGTTGCCCATCATCTTGGCGACTTCCGGGTCGCGATACGATAAGAAAAGACTTTCCCGCGTATCGAGGGCCGAGATTTGTTCGATATCATCCGCGCTCAACTCAAAATCGAAAATGTCAAAGTTTTCGACGATCCGCTCTTTTCTTACCGATTTTGGAATTACAACGACTTCACGCTGAACAAGCCAGCGCAATACGACCTGAGCGACGGACTTGTTGTATTTTTCTGCGATCGAGAGCAACACTTCGTTTTTGAACATGTTGTTAAGTCCCTCAGCGAATGGGGCCCACGACTGGTGTTGAACTCCGTGCTCTTTCATAAAAGCTGCGCTCTCTGTTTGCTGGTAGAACGGGTGCGTTTCGATCTGGTTGACGGCGGGTACGATTTCGTTATGAACGATGAGGTCCATCAGGCGGTCGGGTAGGAAGTTGCTGACACCGATCGCCCTAATCTTGCCTTCGCGGTACAGGTCTTCCATCGCACGCCATGCACCGTAGTAATCGCCAAATGGCTGGTGAATAAGGTACAGATCGAGATAGTCGAGTTGAAGCTTCTTCAAGGATTTGGCAAATGCGTGCTTGGTACTCTCGTAGCCGGCATCCTGAACCCAGAGCTTGGTCGTGATGAACAGCTGCTCACGCGGTACGCCGCTGCGGTTAATCGCACGACCGACCGCTTCCTCATTCAAATAACCGGAGGCGGTGTCGATCAGGCGGTAACCAGCCATCAGCGCTTCATATACAGCGTTCTCGCATTCTTCAGCATCTGGAACTTGGTAGACACCAAAGCCGATGATCGGCATTTTCACACCATTGTTTAATGTTACGGTTTGCATTGTATTTCCTCCCATTGTCCAAATGTAAAACGCAAACGGCCGCAAAACTCGAAAATCGGGCACCTCAGTGGGCTTCCGCTTACGGTCGACTTGCATTACAATAAGCCTAACGCCTTCGTGTTACACGAAGTCAAGCCATCTTCAAAAATTTTTATTTTTCCAAGGAGGATTCCACATGCATACAGTCAAAGAAGCTGCCCAGATAACGGGACTCACCGAGCACGCTGTACGCTTTTACACGGATAAAGGCCTGGTACCAAGCGTACAGCGCAATCAAAACAACATTCGGATGTTCGACGAAGAATCGATCAACTGGTTGCATGGCGTCAAATGTCTCAAGCAATCCGGGATGCCGATTGAAGTCATTAAAATGTACGTCGATTTCTGTCTCGAAGGGGATTCGACCATTCCGCAACGCTACACACTCATGATGGAGCATAAGGAAGCGGCGCTCATTAAGCTCGAAGAAGCCAAACAGCACGTTGCCCATTTGGAACAAAAAACGGCTCTATATCAGGCCATTCTGGAGCACCGCTCTCCAGACACGACCAATCCTGGCAACTGGGATAAAATTCAGCATATGCATAGTGACGTTTTTTACTCGCCCTCTGTTCGGAAGGCTAGAGATCTACGTGAGACACAACCACTCGAAGAAAATCCTCTGTTTTAAATTCCTGGTTGGCTTAGGATGAACAAGATTCAGAACAGTCTAGATTGGACTAACGAGAGACGATAACTTAATCATAACGAGAAGGCAGCAGGCCAAATGGACCCATTGCCTTCGTTCAAATCCTCTGTTTTTACACCAAATAACAGCACTGAACGCATCGTAAAAATTCATAAAATGGTAGCGTTGTTTCAAACATGAGTCGAACCGTCTGGGTAACTTAGTTCTCGGACTGATCTTCCCAATGTATGTATTTACCTTTTTGCGGGATCAGTCGATCAGCTAACGCACTTTCGGGAAAGCTTTCTATGCATCGTATGTGTACATGATTTAAAAGGAGGGCAGCACCCCACGCCAGCGGCAGAATTGACTACTACAGAGATTAGAAGGTGAAGAAACGTAAGTCTGAAATAACAAGGGACAGACTGAAAGATTTAATGGAACTGCGTCCAGGACTTAAACAGGCACCGTATGCAAAAATACTCGGGCTAAGCCAATTCTGTGTCTCACATCATATGCGAAAATTCAGAGAAGATTTAACTTGTGAATAGCTCACTTAACTACGTAATTGACCAATGCCCAATTATAATATACTATTGGTTAAAAATGTAATTAGGAGGCAGCTATATGTTTAACTCGGCAGTTTTAGAATCAATAAGTGACATAAACCTTTTGTATGAAATGCTGCAAGCAGAGTTTTCACTAGATGGTTGGGATGCTATGGTACATATTGCGGATAAACTCCACCACTCAATCAACGCATTCTATGAAGAAGACCAACTTAGACAAGCAAAAGGGCAGCCGAGAATTGATACTAAAAGACTTAAACGAAGTGTTGCTTTTTATTTTGGATATTCTATGGTGGCGAAAGGTATCGCATTGCAAAAGATGGGCGATTACTCAGCAGCAAGGGATTGTATTGAAAAGTACTCTGAATTGGGATGGATATCTGGATTGGACGATGAGGGGAAGGAGGATGTAACACATTTCAGGATGATTGCAAATGCCAATACATATGTTTTGAATTTGCTGGAAGGTAATATGGAGACGCTTCCTGAATATGTGCAATTTATACACAATGCCGAGGAAGAAGAGTTGTTGCCGGGGACTATTACGATACTGGAGTCAGCTTTAAAACATAACTGTAACGTTGATTGGGCATTAAAAGAATTTGAACCTAATTTGGACGCTCTGGATGGAGAGTACGAAACGGAAGCCAATATTCGTTATTATATAGATCATTTATATCTTATGTCCCTTTACCACTTTACTAATGGTAATATTTACAATGCATTAAATATATCCCTCAAGGGATTGCGAATGTCTGATAAACTTAAGGATGATACTGGATATAAAAAAATCAATGCATTATTTGTTTCATTTAGTGTTCATGCAACTAAAGAACAGCTGAATGAATATAATGTATTGAACAAAACTATCCTAGAAAGGGTGTTAAAAGATGAAAAAGGCATTAGGTATGATGGCAGTAGTATTGTTTCTGTTAGGTAACGTAATCATCCCTACTGGTGCAGCAACGATCCAACCTAACAATCATGGCATGAATAGCTTCCAACAACTTAACAATCATGGCATGAATAGCTAGGTTCGTATATTTGAAACCCCTTCTACAAAGAAGGGGTTTTAATTTGGCAGAATAGTTCCAAAGAATCATAACAATCTTCTAGAAATCTACTGATTTTTCTGAAGGATTTCCCCTCAATTCACAGAACCTATCATTGAGGAGAGACGTGTCGAGGCAGGGGGTGCTTCGTGCCCTCATAAAGCCATTTCAGCAGCACAAAGACTTAATGTCTCGGCCGTCAATTCAAATATATCGGTTACATTGGGCGTTTTACATTGCAATAAAAACGATGGAGGGCGCTCAACGTGATAACACTGACTAGTAATCGTTACTGATAATATTCCCTCCATTCCTATTCCAGTCATAGGTTCAATATCAATTAACCCCATGCATACTAAATAATGAAAAGTTAAGTGTCGTTCAGTATTTAGTTCTAGCGGACCTGACAAAAGGCATTGTCAAACAGTTTCCTGGGAAATTTTAAGCGATCGTTATAGACGCTCCAAAGCAGATTAGCTTTTTATAATCACCCGAAAAGGTGGCTATGGAAAGCTTTTTTACCGGTTTAATGAATCATTAATACAATGATGGATGTAGTCGGTACGACGTACATACACAAATTTCGTTAGAGCGACTAGCATAGGTTTTGCTGAAATACAATAGTTCTTTGTACAATAAAGTTGTTTTCTAATGTCTAACAATTTCTTAATCCTGATGTCATCGGACTGTCCAATTAAGTGCAGCCTAAAAAAATTCGAAGAAAATCTCCCGAGCATGATACAAAAAAGGAAGAAGGTTCGTCTTCCTAATAGCTGCAGCTTAAAAGGAGGCAATTACAAAATGAGTATTCCGGAATCCTCACCATTCCGCAACATATTTTATGAGCATTATCCAACCGTACGCAGAAAACTGGCTGCGCTTGTGCGAGATGAAGCAGCAGCCGACGATCTGGCGCAAGAAGTATTTCTGCGGCTGTACAGAAATCCGCCGGACAACCCGGCAACCCTGGGGGCATGGCTACACCGGGTACTGACAAGAATCGGATACGATTATTTAGAGAAGAGAGCAAGAGAGAGAAAGCTGCAGAATAAGCAGGAGATAATGTATGAAGGGGAAGTCGCTTCTGAATCCGGCGAAGAGGCGCTGATGCGTCGATTGGATCAGGAAGAGGTTCAGGCTTGGCTGGACAGACTGCCCGAACGAGACCGCCAAGCGCTGCTTCTGCGCTACTCCGGCTACAGCTATGCGGAGATCGCGGAAGAGCTTAATGTCAGGTCGCCGCTAATAGGCAGTCTGCTCCAAAGAGCGACACGCAAGCTGCAGGCCACATCCAGCAAGGCTATAGCAAGGCAGGACTAATCAAATATTCGGAAAGGATTGAAATGATATGACAACTAAATTGCAGCATTCAGAAGCTGACAAAAGTACACATGAAGCCTGGGAGAGGTTGCTACAGAAGCTGGCCATGGAGCCGGTAAACGCCAAGTGGGAGACCAGGGACGCAAATAACAAAGAGGACGTTCTGAGGCTTGCCGATGCCCTTAGGCCGCCAGCGGACTCAGCTGCAATTCAGGATTCGGAATCCAGTTTGAAAGTTGATGCTCCGGCTCCGGTTGCTTCTTTCCGCCGGCGAGCAGGCAAGGGCCGAAAGTGGGCCGCAGCGGTGGCGGCAGCCGTTATCTTTGGCGTCGTACTTACAACCCCTGTGGGAAATAACGCGCTGGCGGCATTTTTAAATCAATTCCGGGTGCAGGATATCGCTACAGTTGACGAAAGCACGCTCGAAGGTATGTTTAATCAGCTGGTTCCGGGAAAATCGGCCGACATAGAAAACACCTTTGGCCAGTTTACATCGGAAAGCGGAAACGTACAGGGGGATTTTACGCGTGAACAAGCCGTCTCTAAGCTCGGATATCAGCTTCTTCCAGTAAATGTGGCCGGAACGAAGGAAAGTGTGTACGTTACTCCTTCGCAAAAAATTACAATGATGCTGAATGTGGATGAGCTCAATAAAGCTATGCAGCGTGTAGGGGCAACGAAGCTGCTGCCGGAGTCGATGGACGGTAAAGAAATAGCGTTTAGTACACATGAAAGCGTAAATTACGATTTGGGTACCGATCAGGACCACTGGGCAACTCTGACACAGATGCAGGCTCCAGAAATTACGGTAGATCCGTCCGTTGATACAGAAAAAGCGGTGGATGCCGTTCTTCAGCTTCCGATTCTGCCTTCCGATCTGAAAGAGAAGGTAAAGCGCAGCCGCATTCTGGCAGGTTCCATTCCTATGCCATATGTGGTTAATAAAAGTGCTGAAACTTCTGAGATTACCGTTGGAGGAACCAAGGTTCTGGTTACAAACATGAAGTACAGCTCAATGACGAATCGTACCGCTATCTGGATCAAAGACGGACAGTTCTTTTCCTTTGAAGGTGGGAGCGCCTATGAGTCAGAGTTTGATTTCATGAACAAGCTTAAGGAGCTGGTTGAGGCATGAGTAAGCCGACAATCGACACTAAAGGATTAACCAAGGAATACAGCAACGGGCGCGGCTGCCGCAACGTGACCATCACCGTAGGGAAAGGGGAAGCCTTTGGCTTCCTCGGCCCCAATGGAGCCGGGAAAAGCACATTTGTGAAAATGCTGGTCGGGCTCATCCATCCGACGGCCGGAGGAGCAACCCTGATGGGTGCACCCATCGGAACGCTCGAAGCGAAACGGCAAATCGGGTATCTTCCCGAGCTGTACCGGTATCAGGAATGGCTTACCGGTGATGAGGTCGTCCGGTTGCATGGGCGATTATGCGGTTTGGACAAGCAGGTGATCGACAAGAGAGTTCCTGAGCTATTGCACATGGTAGGTGTGGGTCAGCGGGGGAAGGACCGTGTTAAGCATTATTCCAAAGGCATGCAGCAGCGGCTTGGACTGGCTTGCGCGCTGGTGAATGATCCGGCCGTGATTTTTCTTGACGAGCCTTCTTCCGCCATGGACCCGGTTGGACGAATGCATGTACGTAATATACTTGAGGAACTGAAGCAGCAGGGGAAAACGATTTTCTTAAACTCCCATCTGCTTGAGGATGTGGAAGTATTATGCGACAGAATGGCACTCTTGAATAACGGACAGGTTCTCCGCCATGGGCGGGTAGCCGAAATGCTCCAGAAGCGAGTCTGCTGGCGTTTTAAAGTCGGCGGATTTTCGCCTTTTTTGCTGTCCTGGCTTATGGATACGACAGAGCTCAGCTTTCGAGTAATAACAGATGGAAAAGCCGAAGGCGGATTTACAGGAGAGAGGGGCATAGATGATACCGTCTGGCTTGAAGCGGAACTGGAGAGCGAAGAACAGGCAGGCTGGATCAATACGTTGCTGATCGGACAGGGGATGACGTTATATGAAGTCACCAAAGTTCGAGAACGGCTTGAAGAGTGGTTCATGAAGGCTGTTGCAGGGCTGAATCATAGGGGGGAACAGGAATGAGGATTATTTGGACCATGACCTGGAAGGAGCTACTGCGCAAACGGGTCCTCCTGCTGACACTTTTATTAACTGTTGTATTCCTGCTGGGATTTTGGTTTATTGCCGGCGCCATCGCAGGAGATTCTACCTCTAGGGTGATCACAGGCGGTACGAATAATGAAACTATGATCCAGGAATTTACGCTCGGGATGTTCATTTTGATGCTCGGTTTTTTCTTCGCAAGTTTTGTACTCGCCTTTTTAGCGATTTTCAGCTCATTTTCCACGATTGCGGGTGAGGCGGAGCAGGGGGTCATGCAGGCGATGCTGCCACGGCCGATTCCGAGGTGGAAATGGTATACGGGCCGCTGGCTGGGCTATGTTTCGCTTGGTGTAATCTATGCCTTGGTATTGTACAGCCTGATTTTGTGGATCACCGATGTGCATGCTTCGATCCCGCGTGATCCGGTAGTGCTGGTGCAGTCTTTTTTGCTATTTGCTTCAGTCGTTCCCTTGCTTGTAACCGTGTCCATGTTCGGATCCGGCTATTTGTCATCGGTTGCGAATGGTGTCGTCATGACGATGCTTTATGGGGCTGGTTGGCTCGGTGGCATGGTTGGAAAAATCATCGGCTCTGTGGGTCTGGAGCCAGGTCCCATGCAGACCCTGAACAATATAACGGGTGTCCTGTCCCTGATCATGCCTGCCGATGGACTGCAGCGTAAAATGCAGGCAGTGTTGTTCAGCTTTGAGAATATTAATGGACTCATCCCGGTAAGCACAAGTGGACCGTTTGGTATCGGCGAGATTCCTTCAACAGCCTTTTTGATATACGCGGCATTTTACACGGCTGTGCTCTTTGGACTCGGGTTGCGCAGCTTTGTCCGCAAGGATTTATAGGTTCTACTTTGAAGTTTCAGACTTCAGCAGCCATTCAAAAAAATTGTTTTAAAAGACCTTCTGAGAATAAAAAAGGTGGTCTAAAAAGACCGCCAAATTGCTTGCTTTATTCCAATAAATGAATCTATGAGTCTGTTTATCTATTTCGATCGTTCATTAGTTTCAGCCTCGTCTTTACGCCATAATCACGCTTAAAGCGATCAAAAAGGGCGCTAAGGTCTTCAAGTCTATAGAAGGTGATAACGACATTATTGCAACCATATCTACACAGCGATAATAATATTTTAATTGGGGCAGAACAAGATGGACTGCTGCTAGTTACTATTCTGACAATATGCATCTTAATTACAGTTTGATGTTACCCGTTAGAGAGCATCGGGTACAAGCTCAAACTTTAATCATTTGATGTTGACCTCTATGGATAATATTTCTATTTTCAAAAGACGTTTTAGGATAACCTAGAGCGTTTTTTTATTTTGAAAATCACCTGGGTATATGCCCATTTCTGCAAACGATGCTTATCTTTCCAGCGTAACAATCAATAGAAACCTACTATTTTGATTAACCATGTCAAGTTGGAGTTTTTCATCCTGTACAATAGAAAAAGACAGTGGTTTAGAATTTCTATTTGGCCAAAAGTATTCAAATATGACAGGCGAAGAACTGGTCATGGACGTGGAAAAACTATTAATCGCTTGAGCTTCATAAAATACAAATGCAATTGCTCTACATAAAAAGTTGACCTGATTTTTGCCCGCCAGCTACAGCATCTTCCGAAAATATTTTTCCACATCGTAGCCGATCATGGCAAGCATCCTTCCATCACAGGTTGCAAGTGAGCCGTCATTTGTTATCTCCCCAAATCAAATGTTTGAAAGGCCAGAAGTTTGTCAAAAATGGATATTATATCCTATAGTTGCAATTCGAATAATCTCCAAAGGGGAGCTATACATGGTAAAAAAAATTCAGTTGCCATTGCAAACCCTTAGTCTGGTTGTCTCCTTTATGGCCTGGGTCTTGATCTCTTCCCTGATTTCTTACATAAGTCAGGATATTCCGCTGACGCCTGGGCAAAGAGCGTGGTCTACCGCGATCCCGGTAATCTTGGGCTCTTTGCTGCGAATTCCGGCGGGGATTCTGACCAACCGCTTCGGGGCAAGGCTGATGAATACAGTCAGTTTCTTGATTTTGCTTGTTCCTGTCTACTATTTGAGCCAGGCCAATACTTTTCTGGATTTGGCGGTTGGGGGCTTCTTTCTTGGGATAGGCGGGGCTACGTTCTCGATCGGTGTGACTTCACTGCCTCAATATTATCCCAAAGAAAAGCAGGGCACCATCAATGGGATATACGGGATCGGGAACCTGGGTACGGCCATCTCTACCTTTGGCGCACCGTGGGTGGCTGATGCGATCGGCTGGTCAAGAGCCCTTCAGCTTTTTTTGATTTTGCTTGCCCTTTTCGCTCTGCTGAATCTGTTTTTAGGGGATAAGCGCGAAGAGCGTGTAACGAAGCTCCTGGAAGAATCAACTCAAGCAGGTTTATCGCAACGAAAAGCTGTGGTTTTTCAGCATATTTTACTTCATTACCTTCGGCTCCTTCGTAGCTTTTACAATCTATCTCCCCAGTTTTCTGGTCAGCTATTTTGAATTAAGCAAGGTGGATGCCGGACTCAGGACGGCGGGTTTTATCGCCTTGGCTACCTTTCTCCGTCCAGTAGGCGGGATACTGTCCGACAAGTCCAATCCTTTTGTAGTTCTTATGTTCGTGTTTGCCGGCCTAACCTTGTCAGGAGTTTTACTCTCTTTCGGATTGACCATGCCTCTTTTTACGTTGGGTTGTTTGATGGTAGCCGTGTGCGCCGGTATCGGGAACGGCGCGGTGTTCAAACTGGTCCCGCTTTACTTTTCCAAACAGGGGGGCATCGCCAGCGGGATCGTCTCTGCAGCGGGCGGTCTGGGCGGTTTTTTTCCTCCACTGCTGCTTACCCTGCTGTTTGGGTGGACGGGCCACTACGCAATCGGCTTTATGGCCTTGTCCGAAGCCTCGCTGGCCAGCCTGATACTTGTTCTGTGGGTATTTTTCAGCAACAAGCTGGAGTTTGCGTCGGATATTATCAAGTCCACAGCCGATGCCGTGATGGTCACTGATGCCAAGGGCGTGATCCATACCGTAAACGCTGCCTTCACCGAGGTCACCGGATATCCCAAAGAAGCGGTGATCGGAAAAACTCCCAATATACTCAGCTCCGGCTTCCATGATCGCTCTTTCTATAATGCCTTTTGGGACACTTTACTGACCACCGGAAAATGGCAGGGAAAGATCGTCAACCGCAAGGCAAATGGGGAGGTTTTTCGGGAGTGGCTCTCCGTAACGGCGATCACGAACGAGCAAAATGCCACCCATTATGTGGCTATATTCAGCGACCTTTCGCATTCTGACTCCGTAATCGGGGAAGGTGAAGGCGACAGGCTGGAAAATCAATTCTCAAAAAAAGCAACAGGAAAGGAGGCGGGGGCTTCATGTCAGGACCCGCATTGAGACATGTGGACAGTCATTCGATGATTCATGAGGCGGCCTTAGGCGAAGCAAGAGAGCTTACCGAGCTGTTGAATCGAAGTATAAAAAAAGGTGAATTGGACAAAGCGGAGGAAATTGCCTACATCACGGTGGAGCATTGGGAGGGGCGTACGCTTCAGCACGCGGCCAGCGAAGAGGAAGGATTATATGTAGAAGCTGTGGGCATCAAGCCGGAGTTGAAGAACGTCATTATTTCTCTGACTCGCGATCATCAAATAATGCGAGAAATTGTCGCTGAGATTAAGGAACTGCTGGTGCAGGGCAAGGTGGGAGGCGAGCTTCTTGCCCGTTTTCAGGCTTTGATTGTCGTTGATGAACTGCATAACCGGGATGAAATGAACATGCTGGAAAAAGAAGTGGAGGGGCTGCTTCATGATAAATGAGACCTATACACTGGCGGCGATGCTTCCCGACAAACCGCTTCAATCCGTGGAGCCGAGGCTGTATCGGCTACTGGTACAAGAGCTCGAGAGGCTCCACCTTCATCCTTATGATGTGAAGGCGGGTGGCCGGGCTGATGCTCAAGGTATCACCGTCTACCTCCGATTTGGAGAGGAATTGGGACAGGTCACCAGCAGGAAATTTTTATGGGCATTGGTGGAAGGTGGCGACGAGGAGGTCTTGGCCTTTTTTAAACAGTCGGCGGAAAAGATTAAGAAATCGATGATTGCCGATTATTTTAAAATGATGAAATTCTGACAAGGGTCGGCAGATGAGTGTAGAAAAGTAGCTACGAAAGAAGGCGAACCAGATGAATCAGGTGGAAACGGAACAGTTTGTCCGGGATGATCGGAATGATTTGCTTGCCTTGCTTGAGATGAGATTCGGCGGAGTGCCGCAGCCTGTGCAAGAACAAATCTGCCGGCTGCAGGATCTGAACGAGCTTCAGCGCCTGATTATCGCGGCTTGCAACGCAGCGGATTGGGAAGTGTTTATGGAAGAGCTTCAGTTGGGACAAGACAGCTTCAAACTGACGGGGGAAAGGTTTAACCCGGTAAACCAGCAGGGAAAGGAGCATCTGTGCAATGGCTGAACATAAAAACAAGCTGCTTGAAGCGTTGAAATACTTAAAACGCGGAGAGGCCATTAACGAGGGATGGACCGAGGAGAGCCCCAGATCCCGGGATTGGGAGAGCCTATACCGCGGCCGCTGGCAGCATGACAAGGTCGTCCGGTCGACACATGGTGTCAACTGTACCGGTTCCTGCAGTTGGAATGTTTACGTCAAGGACGGCATTATCACCTGGGAAACACAAAAAACGGACTATCCGACCACGGGGGTCGACAGCCCCGAGTATGAACCTCGGGGCTGTCCGCGCGGGGCTAGCTTTTCCTGGTATACCTATAGCCCGATCCGGGTGAAGTATCCCTATATCCGCGGCGATTTGTACGACATGTGGCGTGAGGAGTTGGCAGTTGTGGAGGACCCGGTCAGGGCCTGGAAAACATCGTCAGTGATCCCAAAAAGCGTGACAGATATGTCAAGGCCAGAGGGAAAGGCGGCTTCGTCCGGGCGGATTGGGATGATGCCTGTCAGATGATCGCCAGTTCTATTATCCATACCATTCAACAATACGGTCCGGATCGTGTCGTCGGCTTTAGCCCGATCCCGGCCATGTCCATGGTGAGTTATTCGGCAGGGACACGCTTCCTATCGCTGATTGGCGGGACCATCCTCAGTTTTTATGATTGGTATGCAGACCTTCCCCCTGCCTCGCCGCAGGTTTGGGGAGAACAAACAGATGTGCCGGAAAGCGGCGACTGGTATAACTCCAAGTATTTTATTATCTGGGGGACCAACATTCCGCAAACCCGGTCTCCTGATGCGCATTTCATGGTGGAAGCCCGTTATAACGGCACCAAGGTGGTCGGAGTCAGCCCCGATTATGCCGAATATGAAAAGTTTGCGGACATTTGGCTGCCGGCTAAAGCCGGAACCGATGCCGCGCTTGCCATGGCTATGACCCACGTCATTCTTAAAGAATTCTACGTGGATCAGCAAGTCCCTTATTTTACGGATTACGTGAAAAAATTTACAGACCTGCCTTTCCTCGTGATACTAGAGAAACATGGCGATGCGCTTCGCTCGGGCCGCTTTCTCCGGGCCTCCGACTTGGGCGATGCCCAGGAGTTGGCTGAATGGAAAACGGTAGTCTGGGACGCCGCATCTGGAGCGCCGATGGTTCCGAGCGGCAGTCAGGGCTTCCGTTGGGATCAGGACAACAGGTGGAACCTGGATCTCGAAAATCCCGACGGGACAGTAGTGGATCCTCTGCTGTCATTTATTGATGCGGCGGATGAAGTGGCTCTCGTTGACTTTCCTTATTTCGTGGAATCGGAGGGAGGGACAGTTCGGCGTGGAGTTCCTGTAAAGCATTTGCCGAGTGTGGAAGGCAGGACGCTCAAAGTCGTGACGGTTTATGACCTTATGATGGCTCATGTGGGTGTACCCAGACAGCAACTGCAAGGCGATTATCCGGTCGATTATAACGATCCGAAGCCTTACACTCCGGCTTGGCAGGAGGCGATTACTGGCGTCAAGAAATCTCATTGCATTCAGGTAGCGAGGGAGTTTGCCGAAAATGCGGCCAAGACAGGTGGAAAATCGATGATCGCCATGGGCGGAGGAACGAATCATTGGTATCACAGCGACCAAATCTACCGTTCCATTCTGAATTTGGTTCTGCTCACGGGCTCCCAGGGAGTAAATGGCGGCGGATGGGCCCATTACGTAGGTCAGGAAAAGGTGAGGCCAGTGGAGGGGTGGCAGCAGATCGCATTTGCAGGAGATTGGATCAAGCCTCCCCGCTTACAAAACGGAACCTCCTTCTTCTACTTCGCGACGGAGCAGTTCCGCTATGAGGCCAAGGTCAATGAGGAGCAGAAACCATCCTGGGGCGGGCGGTTTAACCATATGCATCCTGCGGATGTCAATGCTCTGGCCGTAAGGCTCGGGTGGCTGCCTTCATTCCCGCAATTCAACCAGAACTCCATCGATGTGGCCAGACAGGTTCGAGAAAAAGGGTTTTCGGACGATCAGGAGGCCGTACAGGAAATTGCGAGAATGGTTAAAGAGGGAGAGCTAGATTTTGCGGTGGAGCACCCCAATGATCCGAGCAATTTCCCGCGTGTCTTTTTCAACTGGAGGTCCAATCTGCTTGGCGATAGCGGTAAAGGGCATGAATACTTTGCCAAGCATTTGATCGGGACGGACAATCAGGTGTTGACGGACCCGAGCCATTCGTGGCGGCCGGAGACGGTGAAGACGGATGATGTTCCGCCGGAAGGCAAAACCGATTTGTTCATCAGCATGGATTTTAGAATGACGAGTTCAGGGCTGTTTTCGGATATCGTGCTGCCAGCAGCGACCTGGTACGAAAAATACGATTTAAGCACGACCGATATGCATCCGTTTGTCCATCCGTTTAATCCAGCTATTGAACCACCTTGGCAAAGCAAAAGCGATTGGGACGCTTTTCGGGAAATCGCCAAAACGTTCTCCCAATTGGCAGAGAAACATTTGCCAGCCTGCGAGGATGTTCTCATGACTCCGCTCGGACATGACAGTCCAGATGAAATCGCCCAAGTTCACGGAAAAATCCGCGATTGGCGCAAGGGAGAGACGGAGGCAGTGCCCGGCAAAACGATGCCCCATTTTTTATTGGTGAAGCGTGACTATCCGAACGTGTATGGAAAAATGATTACCATCGGACCGAACATTAAAAAGGGCTATGGAACAAAGGGGATTAAAATTCCCGGCGACAAGGTGTACGGCCAGCTCATGGAGCGGCTGGGGGCATCGAAACATGAGGGGATTGGCAAAGGACAGCCGGATCTATTCCGGGATAAACAGGTAATCGAAGCGATTCTGCTGATGTCTGGCGCCACGAACGGAGAACGGGCCGTGGAAGGCTGGCGTTCGTTAGAGACCAAAACCGGCAAAAAGCTGGAGGACATCTCAAAACCTCGGGAAGAAGAGGCTTTCACACTTCTGGATATTACTGCTCAGCCCCGGCATACGATCTCAACTCCGGTCTGGAGTGGCTTGGAGAAGGACAATCGGAGATACTCGCCCTTTACCTTAAATACGGAGTACAGCATTCCATGGCGTACTTTAACAGGCAGACAAAGCTTTTATCTGGACCATGAGATGATTTTGGATTTCGGTGAAGGGCTGCCGCTTTATTTGCCGCCGCTGGAGCACGTTCCTTTTTTTAAGGGTGAGAAAGAAGTGCCAGCGAATGGGAAAACGATGACGATCCGTTATTTGACCCCGCACCAAAAATGGGGAATTCATACGATGTTCATCGACACCAATCAAATGTCGACGCTGTTCCGCGGATGGCAGGTCGTCTGGCTGAACGAAAAAGACGGGGCTTCAATCGGGATCAAGGATAACGATTGGATTGAGGTATATAACCGGAATGGAGTCATCGCAGCAAGAGCGGTGCTGACTTACCGGATTCCGGAGGGGATCGCTTATATGTATCATGCCCAGGATCGCACGCTTGGCGTGCCGGGCACCTCTATCACCAAGCAGCGCGGCGGTACCCATAACAGTGTGACTCGGATTACGATGAAGCCGACACATATGATCGGAGGTTATGCCCAATTGAGCTACGGGTTCAATTATTACGGGCCGACAGGAAGTCAGAGAGATACGATGACAATCATCCGACCGTTGAAGGAGGTTGACTGGCTTGAGGATTAAAGCGCAAGTCGCCATGGTCATGAACTTGGACAAATGCATCGGCTGCCATACCTGTTCGGTGACCTGCAAGAACACGTGGACCAATCGGCCCGGAACGGAATACATGTGGTACAACAATGTGGAAACCCGGCCGGGTCCCGGTTACCCTCGGGCATGGGAAGACCTGAGGAAATTTAAAGGCGGGTGGGTTCTGCGCAACGGAAAGCTGGCACTCCGGGCGGGGGGGCCAATCACCAAACTGGCGAATATTTTTTACAATCCGAATATGGCCAGCCTGGACAACTTCTATGAGCCGTGGACCTATGATTACGATAACTTGATTCATAGCCCCAAGCGGAAGCATCTTCCGGTCGCGCGGCCTGTATCACTGATTACCGGAGAATATATAGACAAGCCGGAATGGGGCCCGAACTGGGATGACGACCTGGCTGGCGGAAGTGAGATCGTACCGCTGGACCCGAATGTCAAGCAGCTTCAGGAACAGATCGCCATGGAGTATGAGAAGACGTTCATGATGTACCTGCCCCGCATTTGCGAGCACTGTCTGAACCCTTCCTGCGTGGCTTCCTGTCCATCCGGAGCTCTGTACAAGCGGGAGGAGGATGGCATTGTACTTGTAGATCAAGACGCCTGTAGGGGGTGGAGATTCTGTACCAATGGCTGTCCCTACCACAAGGTATACTACAACTGGAATACGCACAAGGCGGAAAAATGCAATTTCTGCTACCCGCGGACAGAAGCGGGCATGGCCACGATTTGCTCGGAAACCTGTGTGGGCCGGATTCGCTATATCGGTGTCGTCTTCTATGACGCAGATCGAGCCAAGGCGGCAGCTTCCGTGGAGAATCCGCAGGATTTGTATGAATCCCAGCTTTCGGTGTTCCTTGACCCCTTCGAGCCGGAAGTGATCAAGGAGGCGAGAAGAAGCGGGATCAACGATTCCTGGATCGATGCGGCACAGCGCTCGCCGATCTACAAGCTTGCCATGAAGTGGAAGGTTGCTCTGCCACTTCATCCGGAATACCGCACGCTCCCTATGGTGTGGTATGTTCCACCGCTTAGCCCGATTATGAACCATATTGAAGAAGACGAGCTTCAGACCGATCACTATATTCCCGCCGTCGATCAAATGCGGATTCCAATGGAGTATCTGGCATCTCTGCTTACGGCAGGGGATACCTCCGTCATCCGTAGAGTGTTGCTTAAAATGACCGCCATGCGTGTACATAGGCGGCAGCAAGCCGTTGGCGGCATGGATGATCTCAGACACAGCCAGCTTTTGGGAGAGGCGGGAATTACAGTGGAGGAAATTGAAGAGATGACCCGATTGTTCGCTGTTGCCAAATATAACGAAAGGTTTGTGATCCCAACCGCTCGGAGGGAAATGGATGGCGCGAAAGAGCTTCATTACAAGCAGGGGGCCTGCAGCATCGAATCCATTACCCCGTCAAGCGCGGTCACGTCACATCTTTTCGCAAGGGAGGACATGGATGATGGAACATAAGCCCGTTTTGCTGGCGGCCTGCGCCAGATTGCTAGGATATCCCTGTGAGGATTTTCAGGAAATGAAGGAGGAACTGCTTTCAGCTGTCCAAGAGGAAATGAAAGATAATGAGCTGGCGAGCAGGTTTGGCCAGGCGGCCGAGGCTATCTTCTCGGTTCCTCCCAAGGAGCTTCAGGAAATTTATGTTTGGACGTTCGATTGGAAGGAAAAGACCGGACTCTATCTGACCGCTCATGAATTGGGTGACAGTCGGGAACGTGGGGCAGCTCTGATTTTGCTTCAGCATATTGTCCGGGATGCGGGCTTTATGATGCCGAGCGGGGAGCTGTGCGACTTCATTCCGCTGTTGTACGAGCTGCTGGCGGTAAGGTCCGACAATGTTCATGTACGCGCGCTTGAACTCCGGCTGGCCGCAGCCACAGAGCGGATTCGGAAGCATCTGTCTGAAGACAGTCCCTATTCCGAGTTGTTGAACTTTCTGATGACCGATGTTTTCGAGGTCCCTACGGAAGAAGAAATTCGCATGCTGGAGAGCAAGCGGGAGAGCGCCGATCTGGATGAACTGCCTTACCCTATCCTGTTTGGCATGGACGGTACGGCTCGTAGTGATTCAGGCTTACCTGTCTATAAAACGTGCAATGGAATGGGGGTATAATGATGACTGGTATCTTTTGGTGGGTCGTGTTTCCCTATCTTACCTTGGCGGTGATGATCGTCGGCTTGCTCTATCGGTTTGCTTTTCGTCAGGTCAGCTGGACGGCGCCTTCTACGGAGATTTTTGAAAAAAGATGGCTCAGAATCGGTTCGACTGTGTTCCATTACGGGATTATTTTCGCGTTTGTTGGCCATATCATGGGTGTGTTGATCCCGCGCAGTGTTTATCATTTCTTCGGCATATCCGATGAGACCTATCATATATTTGCGATCGCGGGGGGCGGCTTTGCCGGTCTGATGGTCGTCATCGGTCTGGTTCTTCTGCTTATGCGCAAAATCCTTAACCGTCGGGTAAGGGCCCATGCGGGTTTTGGTGATTATTTTGCAGTGATTTTAGTTCTGATCATCGCAGCCATCGGTACCTATATGACCATCGTGTATAATACGACTGTGGTGGCCTATGAATACCGTACGACCATCGGGCCTTGGTTTCGCAGCCTGTTCACCTTTAATCCGCAATACGGGTTGATGCACATGGTTCCTTTCGTGTTTCAGCTTCACATCATCCTGGCGTTTCTTCTGTTCGCTTCCATTCCGTTTACCCATCTGGTCCATATGTTTTCTTTTCCCGCACGTTATCCGGCAAGATCTCCGCAGCAGTACCGTTCCAGAAACAGTTACCGGAAACGAGAGAGAACCTGATTTCTATTTCGATATGGACGAAAATTTCTGATGACAATAATAGCTGTTCATGAAGAGCATCTCTGCTTAACCAATGAGAAACTGATTGAAAAATATGCTTCAGCTTTTGGAAAACCAGCTTTATCCGTGCATTCTCTGAGACATTCATTTGCAACCCGTTATCACCTAGAGAACATTAATGTGCCCAGATTGAAAAACAACCTTTATTGATGGTGGGCGATCAAATTAAGATTGAAGCTCTTGGAGGACAGAACATAGGATGTAGAAAGTCGCCCTTAATGGCGGCTTTTTTCTATAGTAATGGATTCAGAATGATGGTTTGCGTCCAAGGAGAATTCTTTTATGGAATACATAGACAAAATTGTATAATAATATATAATTCCCCACTTGCAAGAGGTGATTTCAGTTTCATCATTGATCAAACGACCAAAGTGATGAACTTATAGGTGGGGAGGTTTATCAGTGCTTCTGAACTATTGCCATGACTATATTATGTTTTTTGATTGGTTAGTTGCAGAAAACTTTACTAAGGAATCTATGATTGATGAGGTAGGATTCAATGCTCAGCGCGTACTGATGGAGTACATGAAGATAGCTTTTGCAGACATTAATTGGGTAGAGACGATGGTAGATGATGAAGACGAAGGACTCACCGGAGACGAAACGGAGGCTTTAAGTATTCAATAAACCGATTCCTGAATATCGTAAGAACCCACATTGTTCTGCCAAGAGATGCTTAAATTCTTTCCTGACGATTGGCAGGCAAGCACTCTTATGGATTTAGCAAATAATCCTCGTGTTTCAGTCTGTTCAGGTCAGAGTGTAGGAAAACCGGGCTGGAAGCAGCAACGACCCTTTATTTTCTGCGGTGGATTTTTGTGTTAATGAAGGGGCAATTTTTTACCCTGCCATCGCATTAACTTACCATTGAGGATGACATGGATAGTGTTTTATTATCAAATAACAGCCCCCTTACAAAATTTAATATAAAACAAACATTTTGAATTGAGCAATTTTTTTCCTATGGCAAGGGTTGTATGTCCATCCAATCCTACGGGTGGTCAAAAGGGGCTTATTGAAGGGAGCGAGAAGTGGTGAAGTGGGGCAATAACCTTCTTCGGAGAAAGTAATAGGAGGGCAGTTGTTTTCGAACAAAAATTACCGGCCAATGTCGGTAACGAACATTTTTTTTAATTAAATTGGAACCGGTTTCATAATATTAGGAGGAGAGAAATATGGATTACAAGCAAGTTGCAGCTGACATCCTGGATGCCCTGGGAGGTAAGGAAAACATAACGGCAGCTGCTCATTGTGCGACGCGATTGCGGCTCGTTCTTGAAGATGAATCTTTGCTTGATCAAAAAGCGCTTGATCAAATGGACGTTGTTAAAGGGACTTTTTCTATAGCAGGGCAATATCAAATTATCCTTGGAGCCGGGATTGTAAATAACGTGTATGGCGAGTTCGCCAAACTTACGGGTCTCGGAGAAATGTCCACCGGCGATGTAAAGACGGCAGGAGCAGCTAAAATGAATCCGCTTCAACGACTTGTGAAAGCACTTTCCGACATTTTTGTTCCGATCATTCCGGCGATTGTTGCCGGGGGTCTATTAATGGGGATCAACAACGTTCTGACTGCCAGCAATCTGTTTGGTCCCAGGTCTCTGGTCGAGATGTACCCTGGTATTGCCGATTGGGCAAGCATTATTAATTTATTCGCCAACGCTCCATTTGTTTTCCTTCCCATCCTGATCGGCTTCTCGGCCACTCGCAAGTTTGGTGGAAATCCTTATTTGGGCGCGGCGCTGGCCATGATTATGGTTCATCCCGATCTGCTTAATGGTTACAGCTACGGCCAGGCACTTGTAGATGGGACAGTACCCACCTGGCAACTGTTCGGTTTCTCAATCGAAAAGGTTGGCTATCAGGGAACGGTTCTGCCAGTACTGGCCGTATCCTATATTTTATCGGTAATCGAGAAAAATTTGCGAAAGGTAATTCCATCTTATCTTGATAATCTGTTGACTCCCTTGCTGTCTGTCCTCGTTACCGGCCTCTTGACCTTTGCTGTTGTTGGACCGGTCCTTCGCGCCGCGGGCAACGGACTGACAGATGGTCTCTTCTGGCTCTATGATACGACGGGTTTCATTGGAGGAGGTATTTTCGGTTTTTTCTATTCTTCGATTGCCATAACGGGAATGCATCACAGTTTCCTCGCTGTGGATACCCAACTATTGTCGGACGTTGCTAAGACGGGCGGATCCTTCTTGCTTCCGATTGCCTCGATGGCGAATATCGCTCAGGGCGCGGCTACGCTGGCCGTCTTTCTCATCACACGCAACAGCAAGACGAAGAGTATCGCCTCAGCTGCCGGCATATCCGCGCTGCTCGGTATTACCGAACCTGCAATGTTCGGAATCAACCTGAAGCTTCGCTACCCGTTCATTGCTGCGATGATCGGTTCCGGCCTGGCTTCCGCCTATATTGCTTACGCACATGTGCTGTCCATTTCAATGGGACCGGCGGCGCTACCCGGTATTATCGCAATCCGTCCACAGTCCATCCCTGATTTCTGTATCGGCATGGGCATCAGCTTTCTGGTTACGTTTCTCATCACCCTGCTCTGGGGCAAGCGGAAAAATGCGTCAGCCTCAGGGGAGACTTCAAGCGAAGCAGCGGATCGACCGTAAGTTTAAGCATGCTTGGAACTATTTTGCAGTAAGGAGGTTGCTGTGGAGTGGACAAAAGAAGAGAGATACAGAAGATTAGAAGATACCAATACGGAGGAAATCTCCGGTCTGGCCGCCAGAGTGGCAAGGTGCCCCTGGCGCCAGGGGTATCATATCCAGCCTGAGACAGGGTTGCTGAACGACCCGAATGGATTTGCTTTTTTTCATGAAGAGTATCATTTGTTCTATCAATGTTTTCCTCTCGGTACTGTGCATGGTCTCAAATATTGGTATCATACCAGCTCTCGGGATCTCGTTCACTGGACGAACCGGGGAGTGGCGTTAAAACCGGACCGGGATTTTGACAGTCATGGAGTATACTCGGGCAGTGCAATCGAACACAATGGGCGATTGTACCTCAGGTACACCGGCAATACACATGATAAGAGTTGGGAGCGAGTGCCTTATCAGTGTATGGCTCAAATGGAGAGAGATGGACGTATACACAAGTTCTCCTCCCCGGTTATAAGCGGACCTCCGTCCGGGTATACCGATCATTGTCGCGACCCCAAAGTATGGAAACAGAAAGATTGCTTTTATGCCGTTTGGAGCGCAACGTTCCAATCTTACCGGCTGAGCCATGCTCTATCGCTCCATTGATCTTTACAAATGGGAAGAGGGTTTACTCTACGAGTTCAGACCGGTGACAAAATCAAGAAAGGACAGCTGCTGGAATTTGATATTTCCGAAATCGAGCAGGCGGGCTTTCCGGTGATCACACCAGTGTTGGTCCCGGACGACCAGGAAATGGTGAAATCGGTGGAGACGATGGAAGGCGCTGGGGTGGTAGACGGTGTCCCACTGCTTCGCGTTCACTTAAAATGATGGGTGTAGCTTGGATTTATCGGAGAACCGGCAAGCTGTTACAGCACATTTGCCAGTTGATTTTTGCTTCTCAAAATAATATAACCACGGCGAAGGGGCATAGCGAGCAGGGCCTGAAATCTCATGATTTCAGGCCCTGCTTTCTGTTGGACTTCTAATTTTTTTGCTTTAATACATTCATTGCTCGTCGATCTTACTAAACCTCCAGAACAGGCTGATAAAATCCCCTTTTATTCTTGGAAGTGTCAAACCGGCGTACATCAGCTCGTCACCTCCGTATATCTTTCCAGTTTCGTGATGGCGGTACAGGTAACGCGAATTCAATCCTTTGCATTTCAGAATAGGCACCCTTTCACCCGGCTGGCTCAGCACTCGGAAGAAAGCAAGTACTGCTTCGCTCTGGTCATCAGAAACAAAGGCCCAGGCCACCTCGTTGCCCTCGAACGGACTTAAAATGCGATAAAATTCTCCGAATTGGATAAGGGGGCGAATTGCTTTATATAGCGCAACTTGGGACTTGATCGCTATCTTTTCCTGCAGCGACATCTTGGTAAGATCGAGTTCGTAGCCAAGGTTTCCCGACATCGCGACATGTCCTCGGGTGTCAAGAGGAGTAACCCGGTTGACTTGATGATTCGGTACACCCGAAACATGAGCGCCCATAGACACAGCCGGATAGACCATACTGTTGCCGTACTGGATTTTTAGCCGACTGATCGCATCGGTATTGTCGCTTGTCCACGTTTGCGGCATGTAATAGAGCATGCCGGGATCATAGCGCCCTCCTCCGCTGGAACAGCTCTCGAACAGTACATCCGGAAAGACGGAAGTGAGCTCGTCCAATACCCTGTACAGACCGAGGATATACCGGTGTCCCGTTTCGCGCTGGCGCTCCGCCGGAAGCAGGGCAGAGCCGATCTCCGTCAAATGGCGGTTCATGTCCCATTTGACATAAGTAATCGGTGCGGAAGACAGAACATCGGACAGCGCTCCAACAATATAGTCGCATACATCCCGCCGCGACAGATCGAGAACAAGCTGATTCCGCCCCACCGTGTGGGGACGATCCGTCACATGAAGACACCAGTCGGGATGGCGCCGGTAGAGTTCGCTGTCCGGTGAGACCATCTCCGGTTCGAACCACAGACCGAACTGCATGCCCATTCCGGTTATCCGCCGGGCCAGATTGTCCAGCCCCTCCGGAAGCTTGCGACGGTCAACGGTCCAGTCGCCCAGGGAACTCAAATCATTGTCCCGCTTGCCGAACCAACCGTCGTCCAGGACAAAGAGCTCCATACCAAGTTCTTTCCCTTCGCGGGCGATCGCTTCGATCTTGTCGGCGTTAAAGTCAAAGTAGGTGGCCTCCCAGTTATTAATTAGAATCGGCCGTTCGGCGTCACGAAATTTGCCGCGACTGAGCCGCGTGCGGTAGAGCCTATTAAAGACGCGGGACATCCCGCCCAAGCCTTGTGCAGAGTATACCATGACGGTCTCGGGCGTTTGAAAGCTTTCTCCGGGAGCCAACTGCCAGGAGAAGCCAAACGGATTGATGCCGATCGACAACCGAGTCGTCCGGTACTGCTGAACCTCGGCCTGGGCTATGAAGTTTCCGCTGTAAACGAGATTGAGCGCGTATACCTCGCCATTGTCTTCATCAGCGCCAGGACGAAGCAGGGCCAGAAACGGATTCTGCTGGGGACTGCTGGCACCTCGCCGGCTTTCCGCATTCTGGATGCCGGGCATAAGGGGTCTCCGCGCAATATTTCGCTCATTGGTATGCGTACCGTAGAAGGTCAACATGTCATACTCGTCATCTCTGAAATCGATACTGGCGCTGAGCGCGCGAAGAAGGACCAGATTGTCGGAGCCGGTATGGTCGAAACGAACCGACCGAGCGATGGCGTCGTATTTGTTAAAGACAGTATAAATTAAGGTAGCACGCAGACCGGTCAGTGCATCTTCAAGCACAAGCTCCAGCGTATCCGCTTCGTCCTCCCTCTCGATGTAAGTGGCAGGAAGACCTGGAAGCTTTGGCTTGCCGGCGAATATCCGATGAGTCTGGTAACGGAAATCACAGATTTCAGATCCATTAGACTGGCCGACCTGATAGGCGGGTATGCCAAAATCGCCGTTCCCGTAACCCGGATACTCCTGCGGAAGGTTGTCCAAGGAGAACCTTCGGTCAGCAGGGTCAGGATTCGGCGAAAAGCCCCGATCGATAAAATCAAAAGGTACAGAATCCTGGTAGATGGCGATTCGTCGTCCCCAGTATAAATGCCCAAGGTAGCCGTCGCGAACAATCTGAATGCAGTAGCTGGAACCGGGGGTTTGCAGGTGAAATACCATGCGTTTCTCATCGTAATGAATGCCCATAAGTGAAATCGTGCTCCTTTTAGTGTTATAATTTAGTAAGCGTATGAAATAACTGATTATAGAAAATTCGTCTTCATCATTAGCGTAAAGGTGCAGAAGAACCGAAACAAGAGTAACTTTATAAATTGAGGAGGGTGAAATATTGCTGTGAATCATGGGGAGGGAAACGGGAAAGAGAAGCAGTCCTCGATATCTTTTCACTTTATAACACCTATGCCCTATATCTTGTTAAAAGGTGCTGGATATGAGCTGATTACTTCGCATGATTATATCTGGGATGGACGGAACCGTACCGGAGACCATTGTGTGCTTCAATATACATTGAATGGTCGCGGTGAGATTGAAACGGGGGGGAGGAGACATTCCCTCGAGCCGGGGGATGCTTTTCTGGCTGATGTTCCGGGCGACCATATCTACCGTCTCCCCTCTGATTCTCCCAGATGGGAAGTGCTTTACTTCGAACTGTCACACTTGGCGCTGCATCTCCTCCAGGAATGGCTGGACATAAGCGGCTACATTTTCCGGATTGAGCCGGGGACCGATTTGGAGCATCTCCTGTGGGTGACTTATCGGGAAGCTATTGAGAACAGCTACCGCGATATGTATCAGTGCTCACGGGCTGCTTATTCACTGGCCATGTCACTGGCGAGTCATCTTGTCACTCTTGCCAGCAGCGTCCCATTGCCTCCGATTGTAGAACGCTGTAAGACCTTCATTGACAGTAATCTGCATCGGAGCATTGGCCTTCAGGACATGGCGGAGGTCTCCGGATGTTCTAAATTTCATCTCACCCGTGAGTTTGAGCGCAAGCTTGGCCTCTCTCCCGGCCGCTATTTAACTCGTATGAGGTTGGAAAGAGCGGCTGCTCTTCTGCTGGAGCCCGCAAATCTGACATTGGAGCAGGTGGCGGAACAGTCCGGTTTCTCGAATGCGAATTATTTCGGCAAAGTGTTCCGAAAGTATACAGGAATGGCTCCAGGCGAATTCCGCATGGAGGGCGATTTGTATCAAATTCGGCGGTTGATCCGGAGTGATCAATGAAAATAGGGTCTTGAAGATAGTAACAGGTTGCCGAAAATTTCGGCAGCCTTGTTTTAAAGCGGCTTAAAAGAAAAAAGAAGGGTCACGCAAACACTACGTTAATGATTAGGGGGTCGATTGACTCAATAGTATCGATGACAAAAAGATCCCCGTCCCGCCGGAATGGAGTTGGTACTCCTCAGCGGTTCGATTGAATCAGGTGACACAAATTCATATGCGGAGTAGGTAATGAAAAAAGTCAGAAAAAAAGCGCTTCAAAGATTATTGAAACGTTTCCAACTTCGTGCTATTATAATTCCCATAAGAGATATGGGGGGGTTAAATGCCAAGTATTAGAGATGTAGCTAAGATAGCTGGTGTTGCTGTGGGAACGGTGTCCCGCGTTATTAATAACTCGGGCTCTGTAAAACCAGATACACGAAGGAAAGTGGAGAAAGCTATACAAGAACTGAATTATTTTCCTAATGAAGTCGCTCGAAATTTTAAAATGAGGAAATCCAAGATGGTAGCCTTGCTGCTTCCAAGTATCTGGCATCCTTTTTTTTCTGAACTGGCTTATTACATTGAGGATGAGTTGGATCGGGAAGGCTTTAAGCTCATGTTATGTAATAGCGGCGGCAAGCCAGAAAAGGAACTGTATTACCTGGATATGCTACGTCAAAACAAAGTGGCTGGTATTGTCGGCATTACTTACAATGATATAGAAAATAGCGTAAGCAATGACATTCCGATTCTAAGTATTGACAGACATTTCAACAAAAAAATCACTTGTGTGACCTCAGATAATTATGAGGGAGGCCGTCTAGCTTTGAGGGAACTTGTTAAGGCAGGGGCCCAAAAACCGGCCTTTATAGGAAGTGTAACTTCAATTTTTAGTGAAACCATGAATCGAAGAAAAGGTTTCATTGATGAGGCGAAAAAATTGGGTGTAGACCATGTTGTATACGAGAAACCAGATCCTATTGTGGACGACGAAGCCTATTTTGGCGAATTTCTATCTAAGCATCGGGATGTGGATGGCATTTTCGCTATTACCGATATGTTTGCCGCCAAATATATAGAAAGAGCAGGTAGGCAGGGTATTCGAGTTCCAGAAGATGTAAAGGTCATCGGTTATGACGGCATTCAGGATCATCGTTATTTTCATCCGATATTGTCTACAATTAGGCAGCCAGTGGAGGAGATGGCACGTCTGACAATCAGACTACTGTATCAAAAGATGGATGGTATAACTTTAGATCAGCAAGTGTATCGTCTCCCCGTTATCTTCAGGCAAGGCGAAACGACATGAGTTTTATTGTATAAATATTAGCTCATTCAGTTGGATCTCAGTCTGGATCTGCAAACTCGCCTTTTTTTTTATAATAAATTGGAAACGTTTCATTTGACAATCAGACTACTCTGTTAAAAGATCCAAGGAATAAGTTTGGATCAGCAAATGTATCGTCTCCTGCTATCTTAGGCAAGGTTGTTTTTGACTTTGGAAAAACTTTAGCTCATTCGGTGGATTTATGGTATGGATCACCGGCTGACGTTTTTCTTTTAATAAATTGGAAACGTTTCAAAAATGAAAATATTCTTTTACAAGAAAGGGAGTGTAATGGTGAATTCAAGAACTAGTGAGTGGGATCATTCTACGATCAAGCCAAATCGCAAAATATGGAACCAGATCAAACGTGACTATGAACTATATCTGTTTTTGCTGCCAATCATTATTATTTATCTCGTATTTAAGTACTATCCAATGTATGGAATACAAATTGCTTTTAAGGATTTTTCACCAAGTCGGGGAATCTGGGGAAGCGAGTGGGTAGGCTTTAAGCACTTTATTGATTTTTTCGATTCCTATAACTTCTGGACGATCATGACTAATACGCTTACACTCAGTGTTCTATCGCTTGTATTTAGCTTCCCAGCTCCGATTATTATAGCGATTATGCTCAATCAGATGCTGGCCAAGAGATACAAGAAAATTGTACAAACTGTAATTTATGCACCACACTTTATTTCGACCGTAGTGCTCGTCGGTATGCTTAATGTTTTTCTGTCTCCAAACAGCGGAATTGTGAATCACATCATCACTTGGTTTGGAGGGGACCCCATTATGTTCTTGGCCGACGAAGGGTGGTTCCGCCCTTTGTATATTTTATCAGGGGTTTGGCAAGAGACAGGTTTTGCTACCATCATTTACCTTGCTGCGCTGGCAGGGGTCAATCCAGAATTGCATGAAGCCGCGATCATGGATGGAGCAAGCAAATGGAAGCGCGTAATGCATGTGGATATTCCAAGCATTTTGCCGACGATCGTCATCTTATTGATTCTCGCACTCGGTAACATTATGGGTATCGGTTTTGAAAAGGCTTTCCTTATGCAGAACGATTTGAATTATGCCACCTCCAATATTATTCCGACCTATGTTTATGAAATCGGGATTCAAAAAGCACAATACAGCTTTTCTACAGCAGTTGGCCTGTTTAATTCAGTTGTAAATATTATCCTGATAGTCACCGTCAACCGGATCGCAAAAAAATTGACAGAAACCAGCCTGTGGTAAGGGGGAGTTCATTTTGAATCAATTATTAAAGAGAAAAAGCAAGGGAGACATGTGGTTTGACATCGTCAACTACGTCATGCTGACCATAGTTATGTTGCTTGTATTATTCCCGCTGTATTTTGTATTGATTGCTTCACTCAGTGACCCCAATCTCATCTACTCAGGTGAAGTATGGTTCTTTCCAAAGGGTTTTACGCTGGATGGATACGGGCGAATATTCAGCGATTCATCTATATGGATTGGATATGCCAATTCGATCTTATATGCGAGTCTAGGAACATTAATCGGAGTTGCCGTGACCGTATGTGCAGCTTACCCGTTAGCTCGTAAAGGACTGGCAGGAAAGTCGGTAATAATGTGGTTTTTACTGATTTCCATGTTTTTTAGTGGGGGGTTGATCCCGACCTATTTGCTGATTAAAGATCTTCACATGCTGAATACGATCTGGGCACTTGTTATTCCTGGAGCGGGAGGTGTGTTCAATGTCATTATCGTAAGGACTTTTTTTCAGTCGACCATCCCGGATGAAATGTGGGAGGCCGCTTCCATTGATGGTTGTTCCAATACCAGATTTTTTTGGAGCATCGTATTACCTTTGTCTAAGTCCGTTATAGCCGTAATGGTACTGTATCATGTTGTCGGGTTCTGGAATGGTTTCTTTGACGCTTTGATTTACTTGAACGATGAAAGCAAGTATCCATTACAACTGGTCCTTCGCAACATTCTTGTCCAGAATCAGGCCAACTCGAGCATGATGATAGACGTGGAATCCTATGCAGCGAAGATGCGCGTTACAGAGCTTATCAAATATGGTGTCATCATGGTATCCAGCCTACCGTTGCTGATTTTGTATCCTTTCCTGCAAAAATACTTTGTTAAAGGCGTGATGATCGGCTCGATCAAAGGCTAACATTGTCATGGTGCCTGAAAGGGGGGAATGTGCAACAGAATACCTAAATTCAGCATTCAGACAAGTAAATAACAAGGACAAGGGAAGTTCTCAGCTTGTGGACTGACATAAGGAGGTTATGTACGATGAAATTATTCAAAAGGGCTGGAATTCTAATGCTGGCTGGAGTGTTTGCTCTTAGCGGATGTTCGGGAGGCGGAGGCGAGTCAAAAAATCAGACGGTGAATCCAGATCAGGATGCAAATTTTAATAAAACCGGTCTTCCGATTGTTAAAGAAGCGGTGACATTAAAGATGGTATCCCCAAAAGCTGCTTTAGCGCCAGATTACTCGAAAATGGAAATATTTAAGCGGCTGGAAAAACAAACAAACGTAAAAATTGATTGGGAAAACATTCCAGACACTGACTTTGCAGAGAAGAAAAATTTGTTGTTGGCCAGCGGAGATTTGCCAGATGCCTTTTACGGAGCTGGATTCACAGATTACGATCTAATCAATTACGGTAAAGACGGAACCATTATTCCGCTGGAGAATTTAATTGATAAATATGCGCCTAATTTGAAGATGCTTCTCGATCGACGGCCTGATATTAAACTAGCCATCACAGCGCCAGACGGTCACATCTATGGGCTGCCGTCGTGGGAAGAGAATAAGCTCGATACCAACCCCTTCTTTCACGTCATCAATAAAAATTGGCTCGATAAACTGGGCTTAAAATTACCTCAAACGCTGGACGAATACACGCAGGCTTTGATTGCCTTTAAAACGAAGGATCCGAACGGCAATGGCAAGGCTGATGAAATCCCATTAAGCTTTATGCACATGCAGTGGTGTAGTGACATTGCTGGCATATTCGGAGCTTTCGGTCTTCCGGATAATTTGGAACATCGGATCGTCCGCGAAGGTAAAGTGATCTTTACCGCTACGCAACCTCAATATAAGGAAGCATTAAAATATATTCATGATAACTGGTATAAGCAGGGGCTGATTGACCCTGAATCGTTCACCCAGGATGCCGCTCAGTATTTAGCAAAAGGCAAAACACCAGATGAAACGCTCGGCTCCTACGTTTGGTGGGAAGTCGAAGAAGTTGTCGGACCGGAGCGTAGTAAGGATTATGCTCTGCTGCCCCCGCTTAAAGGCCCAAATGGAGATCAGATGATTGGTCGCAACAACGGCGGCGGTCCGGGACGAGGTAGCTTCGTGATTACAAAGGAGAACCGTTATCCGGCAATGACGATGCGTTGGATCGATCAACAGTATGACCCTTACATGGCGGCTCAAATTCACTGGGGTCCGTTGGATGTCGTATTCAAGACGGACGAAAAAGGAAAATTGGTGAACCTGCCGCTTCCCAAGGGAGTCTCCGCAGGTGAATTCCGTCAAAAAGTGGCTCCAGGCACAGGAAATCCGGGCGTCATTACTTTCGATGACTTCGGAAAAGTTGTTGATATGGAACCCCGAGCTCAGAAGCGTGCTGAGTATTTGGAGAAATATTACACTCCATATATGAAAAAGGAAAACTATGCGAGCATCTTCTTTGAACCGGATGAACTAGATAAAATCAATCGGATTGAGCCAGAACTTATTAAATATGTAAATACCCAAAGAGGCAAGTTCATCGTCGATGGCGAGGTAGATGAAAAGTGGGACAGCTATGTGAAGACACTCGAGAAGATGGGGCTGAACGAATTAATGGAGATCTATCAAAAAGGGTTGGATCGATATAATGCAAATTTAAAAAATAAATAATCAAACGATAGGTGGGGAGAAAACTGTGCTTGATGTAATAACCATTGGGGAAGTATTGATAGACTTTACGCCATCAGGTCGTACCACGGGAGGCAACGAGCAGTTTGAATGCAATCCTGGAGGGGCTCCGGCTAACGTAGCAGCTGCTCTATCCCGTTTAGGAGCTAGAGCGACATTGATTAGCAAAGTTGGGGATGATCAATTCGGTTCCTTGCTGCACGATACCTTGATGAACGGCGGCATCGACGTGTCTGCGCTTACGTTTACAGATGAAGCCAATACAACGCTGGCATTTGTTCATCTGGATGACAACGGAGACCGATCGTTCAGCTTCTACCGGAAACCAGGAGCGGATACATACTTGCGCACGCAGGATGTCCCGTTCGATAGGATTGAAAACTGCCATGCACTGCACTTTGGTTCTTTGTCGATGACCCATGAGCCGGCCCGTACGGCAACAAGAGCGGCAGTTGTGAAGGCTAAAGAGGCAGGAGTCCTGCTTTCATTCGATCCGAATATCCGGTTTGCTTTATGGGAGAGTAAAGAGGAAGCGAAACAGAATATCCTTTGGGGCATGAAGTATGCAGATATCCTGAAAATATCGGAAGATGAGCTCCACTTTATAATGGGTACAACTGATGTGGAAAAAGGCTCGCTAGAGCTGCAACAGCAATTCGGCATCGCCGGGATCTTCGTAACTTTAGCGGAAAAAGGCTGCTATTACCGATTAGCTGATCATGACGGATATGTGCCGGGTTTTCAAGTAGAGGCCACTGATACGACAGGAGCCGGCGACGCTTTTCTGGGCTGCTTGTTATATAAGATACTGAAAGCCGGTGTTTATTTGAATCAGCTGACCAAACAGCAAATCATCGGTATGCTAACTTTTGCTAATGCCGGCGGTGCATTAGTAACCACACGGAAAGGGGCTCTTCAATCTATGCCGACGACAGATGAAATTACCCAGATAATCGAGACAAATAAACAGCACGATGATGATAGATTTAGGCCGGGTTTTCATTTTTCACCTCACTCCCATTGGTTGAATGATCCCAACGGATTAGTCTATTACGAGGGAGTCTATCATCTGTTTTATCAGCACCATCCTTATAGTAACCAATGGGGACCAATGCACTGGGGTCATGCTGTAAGCCAAGACCTGGTTCATTGGGAGCATATGCCTATCGCTCTGTTCCCGGATGAGCATGGCGCTATTTTCTCCGGTTGCTGTGTGGTTGACTGGAATAATAGCAGCGGACTGTTCGATGGTTCCCATGGATTGATCGCACTCTTCACTCATGCAGACAGCTGTCCGGAGACCGAACAACCTCGCCAGCGGCAAAGCCTGGCTTACAGCAGCGATAAAGGCCGAACTTGGCACAAATATGAGGAGAACCCAATACTCGACGAGCATGATCTGGTCGACTTCCGGGACCCCAAGGTGTTCTGGCATTCGCCAAGTGCATCCTGGATTATGGCTCTTGTCGCGGGAGACCACGTTCGGTTTTATCGTTCCGACAATTTGCGTGAATGGTCGTTGTCAGGCGAATTCGGAAAGAGTGAAGGCTCGCATGACGGAGTTTGGGAATGCCCTGATCTCTTTGAATTGCCGGTTGATGACAGCGGACATTCCAAATGGGTACTTATCATAAGCATCGGAGATAATCCCAACTGTCCAGAAGGCTCACGCACGCAATACTTTATCGGAGAGTTCGACGGAAATACGTTCATCAATGACCATCCGGCCGATCATATCCTGTGGCTGGATTATGGCCGGGACAATTATGCGGGGGTCACCTGGTCGGATATAGCTGAGCAGGACGGACGACGTGTGATCATCGGATGGATGAGCAACTGGAAATATGCTAACCAAACGCCTACCGGGGCCTGGAGAGGCACAATGACTCTGCCTCGCGTCTTGTCATTGACCAGTCGAGACGAAGGCGTAGTTCTGACCCAAATGCCTGTTCGGGAAATAGAGCAGCTGCGGAAAGGAACGCTCTGCTGGAATGAGGTTAAGGTTACGCCAGAGGTGCCGTTTACGCAAAAAACGAATGATGTTCTGCTTGAAATTGAAGCGGATATCGACATTCGTTCCGAAGACGAGGTTCATATTAAAATGAAGTCCTCTGGGCAAAGTGAGACTATTATCGGTTATGACCCTGTGCGCCAATGGCTATTCATCGACCGCTCGAAATCGGGCCTGAGTGATTTCCACCCGTCGTTTGCGTGCAAGCACGGTGCTAGAATGGTTTCGGAGAATGGGAAGATCAAGCTGCATATCTGGCTGGATCGCAACGCGGTTGAAGTGTACGCGAATGAGGGCTTGGTTGCACTGACGGATCAAATATTCCCTGATGCTCCGATGGATCGTATTGAGATAAGTGCGAAATCAGGGGAAGTTGTAGTGAACTCGTTTTATATGCATGCTCTTAACTCCATTCATATTCCTAATGGTCCAACGGAGCAGACATCCAGGAGGGTTGAAGTATGAGCCATGCAACCGATAATCGGGGATTGATTATGTATTGGGCCTTCAATGAAGGAACCGGTACAAGCGCTCTGGAGAGCGTATCCCAAGTCCAGGATAATATCCAGTACGTGTTTAACCAAGCGGAGTTTACTCAACCTTGCCCTCCACGGTGGAGACAGGGGGTAATTGGAAATGGGCTTCTGTTCGATGGTTATTCGACTTACATTGCGCATTCGTTCGATGAGGGAAATCAGAACACCGAGCCAGAGTATCGATCAGCGTTAAGCATAGGAGTATGGGTAGCCCCACGCTCCTATGAATGGGGGGATGATGGCAAATTGTCCGCCATCGTGAACCGCTACAACCTGGATCGCAAGCAGGGTTATCTGCTCGGCATGTTCCGTCACGGTTCCTGGTCCTTCCAAGTCGGGCTGGAAGGAGGAGACTGGAAGGAACTTTGGTCGCCGGACGGCCATGAACTGCCCAAGAATGAATGGTCATACGTGAATGCTGTGTTCGATGGGAACCAAGGGGAAATCAAGCTGTATTTAAACGGCAGTGAAATCGCTTCAGCTGCCGTGCCTCGTGGTTCCCGCCTGGCTGAGGCGGCGGACACGGATCTTCTTATCGGCAAGAATAACCATAGCAGCCTGCTGGCGGAAGTGTTCAGCCTGCACATGTTTAGCGGTATCATTGATGAACTCAAGATTTATAATCGGGCGCTGAGCGCGGAAGAAGTGGCCGCTTCTTATCGGCATGTGCTGGATACCTTTCATGAAGGCATCCGGCCACAATTAAACTATGACGAGATCAAGCTGGACCGAACGCCACTGCTACTTGATCGGCACAGACCGCAATATCATGTTAGCCCGCCGGCCCATTGGATGAACGAACCTCATGCACCGATCTATTTTGACGGGCAATATCATTTGTTCTATCAGCATAACCCGCAGGGGCCGTTCTTTCATCAGATCCATTGGGGACATTGGGTAAGTCAGGATTTGGTGCATTGGCGTGATCTACCCGTGGCCCTGGCGCCCGAAAAGGATCAGCTCGCACCGGACGGGATCTGGTCGGGAAGCGCAACCTATGATGCTGACGGACTTCCTGTCTTGTTCTTTACGGCAGGTAATGACAGCGCTTCTCCGAATCAGAGCGTAGCGCTTGCCCGAAGCACTTATACCCTTGACGGAAACCCGGATCTGGTTCAGTGGGTCAAACATCCAGAGCCGTTGATCGTGCAGAAGAAGGGAATGGGCGCATTTGGGGATTTCCGAGATCCATTCGTATGGAAGGACGATGACGGCTGGTATGCTCTGGTCGGGTCCGGAATTGAAGGTGGAGCAGCACTGGCATTTGCGTCACAGGATATGCTGAATTGGACGTATAAAGGGCCGTTTTTTAAAGCGGATATTCAGAAGTTTCCTTACCTTGGACCCATCTGGGAGCTCCCTGTGCTTCTTCCCCTTGGCAGTGACAAGCAGGGAGTGAACAAACATCTGCTGCTTGTCAGCCCTGTGGGGAAGGGAGCGGATGTCGAGGTGTTCTATTGGATCGGACAACTTGACAAGCAAAATCTTTCGTTCATCCCCGATCAAGAAGAGCCTCAATTGATTGATGTCGGGGATTTCCATTTTACCGGACCGAGCGGAATGGTTGATCCGAAGACCGGCAGAAATATCGTCTTTACGATAGCCCAAGGCGACCGGACCTCCGAGATGGAATATAAGTCGGGTTGGGCTCATAACGGAGGCTTGCCGTTAAGCGTGTATTTGAGGGATGACGGACGTCTGGGAATAGAGCCGATTCAGGAGCTTCAATCGCTGCGTGGCCCTAAGCGGCTATCGCTTCGAGACCAGTCATTGGCTGAAACTAATGTGCAGCTTAGGAATGTTCATGGTGACATGCTTGAGATTCAATTGGAATTGGAGCCCGGCAGCGCCAAAAAATTCGGAATCAAGGTCCGTTGTACGCCGGACGGAGAGGAAGAAACTCTGCTGTATTATGATTGGAATCAAGCGTTGCTCATGGTCGACCGCTCGAAAACGACCCTGCATCCTGGAGAAAAGTGCGGAGGGATTCAAGGCGGTAAGTTGGAGCTGCTTGGGGAGAATCTGAAGCTTCACATTTATTTGGACCGCTCCATGGTCGAAGCTTATGCAAGCGGATTGAAAAGCCTGACAACCCGGGTATATCCGAGCCGTATGGATGCTTTGGGACTCGAGATTTGGGGAGATGGAGAACCGTTTGTTAAATCCTTGGATATATGGGATATGCAGTCCGTTTGGTAAGACGGTTGTTTAGGCGCTCCTTACGAATGGGGTATGCACAAATGATCAAGAAACTTTGCATTCCTCCGTTTGGAAACGTTTCATTCATATTCTCCCTTCTTCATGACTATTCATCTTTGTACAAGGAGAGCATTTCGAAATGAGGTATCGATGTTCGCAAGTATAACAAGTTTCGAAGGAGGCTCGAGAATGAGGAAAGTCAAAAGAGGAAAATGTTGGATATCGGGAATGGTTATATGGGCTATGGTGCTCCAGCTTGTTGTTCCGGGAATCTCTGTCGCGTCCGAAAATAGAACTGTTGCTGGAGAAACGCTCATTCCTAAGAATGATGTGAAATCATCGGTTACGGATGCGATTTATCAAATCAAGAATATTCCTAAGAATGACATGGGATTGTCAGTTACAGATTCAGTCTATCAAATCCGGAATCCTGGATTTGAAACAGGAGATTTGACGGGATGGACCGTTATCAAAGGCGATGCGTTCGGTCCGAATAGCGTAACCGACGAAACGACTTGGTGGGCAGAAAAAATACCGTATAACCAGGAAGGAGCTTATCATTTAAACGGCTGGAAGTATGACGAATCTGCGACAGGTGTACTTCGTTCCAGCACTTTCGAGCTGGGCGGAAGCGGCTGGATCAGCTTCAAGCTTGGCGGTGCAAAGAACCCAGACAAGGTATTTATAAATATTGTGGAAGTCGATACGGGACAAGTTATTGCCCGATACGGAAATAGCGCATTCGCCGACGTTGGCTTCCCGGATCCTGCGCAGGGCATGCGGCTTGCCAATATGGTGCAATACAAGGCGGATCTTTCCACACAATTGGGCAAGAAACTGTATGTGGAGGTCGTCGATAATGCAACCTCGGATTGGGGAGTCATTTTTGCGGACGCATTCTCCATGTACCATGAGTCGGAGCCAGCTGAAGGAATTGTTGCGACGGATATCAAGCCGGATTTCAAGCGCTATGAAATCGATAATCCAAGCTTTGAAACCGGAAATCTCGATGGCTGGACGGTTGAGGAAGATGCTTTTGAAGTGACTGATGAAGCTCATGCGAGCAAAGAAGGGAACTTTTATGCCAAATCCTCCCTGCAAAGAAAGGGCTCCATCACTTCTAATACTTTCACGCTTCAGGGAACCGGAACAATTAATTTTACTGTTTTGGATATCCTCAAACCGGAAAATGCATATGTTGCACTTTTCGATGCGAACAGCAACACATTGCTTATGAAAACCGGGAATGTCAGCGCGAACGAGAAAATCTCATGGAAAGTGCAAGAACACTACAACAAGAAGCTCTATGTAAAGGTTGTCGATCATTCCAATGAAGCCAGCATTGCCGTTGATAGTTTCCAAGCAAGTGGTAGGGGGACTATTTTCTACTTAAACCTTGATGAAGGCGCAGGAAAGAAAGCGTTGGAGAAAGTACACAATCTTAGGCACGATGTGAACTATGTATTTAACAACGCCAGGTATATGGCATCGAAGGATCCGAGATGGACTCCGCGTGGAATAAAAGGCGGCGCCTTATTGTTCGATGGATACTCGAATTATATTGAGGTCAATGCAAACGTTACTGTGCCTGTAAGCGACGCGTTAACCATCGAAGCTTGGGTTGCACCGCGTAGCTATGAGTGGGGAGACGGAAACAAGCTGTCTGCGATCGTAAACCAATCCGACCAGGATAAAGCGGAAGGCTTTTCTCTTGGTATGTATCGGCACGGTACATGGTCGATGCAAGTAGGCATCGGCGGTCAGTGGATTCAGGTATGGGTAAAGGATCACCCGTTGGAAAAATACAAGTGGAATTATGTGGCCGCTACTTTCAGTAAAGAAGATGGAAAAATTAAGTTATATCTAAACGGTGAGGAAGTGGCTTCCCAAGCAACCCCCGTCAACGTTCCGATCACACCATCTACCGAAAGCCTGATCATCGGGAAAAATAATAAACCTGTAGAGTTAGCAGGGGTGTTCTCCTTCAATATGTTCAGCGGACTCCTAGATGAAGTGAAGCTGCATAATAAAGCCCTTACGAACCAGGAGATACTTGCTGGATATGAGAGCGTGAAGGCGCTTCATGGAGGTTCAATTCCGAAAATTCCGAATGCGGACATTGATGAGGATCCAAGTGTGTTTGACGGAGATCAGCACCGACCCCAGTACCACGCGATGCCTCCGCAAAACTGGATGAATGAAGCACATGCACCGATTTACTATAACGGCAAATACCATTTATTTTATCAACATAACCCGCAAGGTCCATTCTGGCATCAAATCCACTGGGGGCATTGGGTGAGTGACGATATGGTGAACTGGGAAAATGTAAGACCTGCTCTTGCGCCCGAAGCGGGCACCCTAGATCCGGACGGCACGTGGTCAGGCAGTGCAGCGTATGATCGAAACGGCAATCCTGTTCTGTTCTATACCGCTGGCAACGACTCCTTGTCGCCGAACCAAAGAACAGGGTTGGCAACTCCGGCGGATTTGTCCGATCCCTATTTGGAAAAATGGGAGAAATATCCTAAACCGGTAACGGAGCAGAACGGAAAAGGCATCCACAACGAGTTCCGCGATCCGTTTGTATGGTACGACAAAGAGGTGGACAAGTGGTATCAGTTAGTGACATCTGGTCTTCCAGACTTCAGCAGCGGCACAGCTTTGGTGTATGTATCCGATGATATGTACAATTGGAAATATAAGGGGCCGTTATACGTTAGTGACAGAAGCCGTTATCCGGAGTTGGGTACGGTATGGGAGCTACCAGTGTTATTGCCGTTAGGCACGGATAGTACGGGCAAGCAAAAATATATTTTCATGATTAATCCCCATGAAAAGCCGGAGCATGTTCCTCCAGCGAACGATGTGCAAAGAGATGTTGAGGTCTTTTACTGGATCGGGACCTGGGACCGGGATAACTTTAAATTTATTCCTGATCAGGAGGCACCCTCCAAAATGGATGTAGGTGACGGCTATTTAACCGCAGAGAGCGGTCTGGTCACACCCGACGGAAGAACGGTCGTATTCTCTATGGTGCAAAATGTAAGAACACCGCAAGCCGAATATCAATCTGGATGGGCTCATAATTTATCTTTGCCGGTTTCCCTAAGCCTCGATAAGCATGATAAATTGCATATCGAACCGATTAAAGAACTGCAGAGCCTTCGAGGGGAAAAATGGGTTGATTTTTCGGACAAAAATTTGGAGAGTGCCAATCAATTGATTAAGAATGTCAAAGGCGACATGCTAGAGATTGTGATGGAGATTGATCCGCGTGAAGCCCAGAAATTTGGTCTCAAGGTGCGACGCTCGGAAAAAGGCCAAGAAGAGACGCTCATTTACTACGACAAGAAGAACGGGACGTTTAATGTGGATCGAACCAAGAGCAGCATTGATCCGGATGTGCGTGTAGACGGCATTCAAGGAGGATATGTAGATCTTGAAGGAGAGAACTTGAAACTCCATATCTTTCTTGATCGCTCGGTCATTGAAGCCTTTGCAAATTACAAGAAGAAGCTGACAACTCGTGTCTATGTAGGCAGATACGACTCCTTAGGCTTACAGATCTGGGCCGATGGCGATATCAATATCAAATCCATGCAAGTATGGGATATGAATGCCTTAACGGGTAAACCGGCTGCTCCGGTCTATGTACCCGATAAGTGGGATAATTCTGTGTATAAGGATATTACAGAGCTGCCTAACCATGATTTTGCTACGGGCGACTTAACAGGATGGATGACGGAAGGAGACGCCTTCCAGAATGTCCATGTGACCAATACCCAGTTCTTCTGGGACAACATTTTCTTCAACCCGTCGCATAAAATTCCGGGCAGCTACCATTTGTGGGGCTTCAACGAGCAAGCCGGCGGCGACAGCTTAACAGGAGCGCTAAGATCTCAAAATTTCGTCCTTGGTGGGAACGGTAAGATCAACTTCCTTATCAGCGGAGGCCGGGATATAGATCGTCTGTATGTTGCGCTGGTTCGGGCGTCGGACGACAAAGAGTTATTTAAAGAGACAGCGACCAATTATGAGGAATATCAACGTAAGATTTGGGATGCGACGGATTATATCGGGGAGGAGCTTTATATAAAGGTGGTTGACCACTCCAAAGGCGGGTTTGGACATATTAACGTCGATGATTTTAATGTACCTGTTCAGGTAAAGAAGAAAACTAACAACTGACTCTTGTTAATACAGAATACCCGTGAGTCCTGTAGTCACTCCAAGCAAATCGAATAGTCAAATAGCTTATCATTCGAAATGGCATCGGTATTGTATCTGATTCTGGAATTGAGCTTTTGATTCATATTGGCATTAATACAGTAAAATTAAAAGGACAGCATTTCAAACCTGTAGTGAGGGAAAACGACCAAATTACGATTGGTAACAAATTGGTTGAGTTTGATTTGAAGCAAATCGTAGCTGCAGGCTATGATCCAACAGTAATGATCGTTGTTACGAATTCATTTAATTATGATCAGGTCCAAGTCAATTTTGAAAATCCAAACTCGAATCAATTGTTACTATTAACTTCTGAAGAAGCTAAAGGATGATATCCTTCATTCAGTGGATTAATGAAATATGATCCTATAGAAACCGTATCCGCTAGAAGGCTGCGGTTTCTATAAGTTTATTACACAGTATGGTTTGTTCTCGTTAATATGGTGCTCTAAAATGTAGGATATTTTCGATAACTTTCGATGGCAGGTTAAGTAAGATTAAACCTCTGTCTTGAAATCCGGATAAATTCGGATATAGCTGCAGTTTCATAAGTATCTTTACGACGTATGAATAGAGTCGGAACTTTATAGAATTCTTCCGAGATTTCTTGAGATCGCAAGTTATATTGAACCGTGGCTCTTTCAACCACCGAGCGAGGTAAAAGGGATACTCCGAGACCAGCATGAATACATCCAAGGATTCCTTCCAATGTTCCGAACTCCATGATCTTAGCAGGAATAATTCCTTGCAAATGTAACCAATCCTCGAGTTTTCGTCGGTATGAACACCCAACACGAAATACTAGTAAAGTCAGATTTTGCAAATGTTCAGGCTGATCTATTGAGGGGAATTGTCCTCCCGATATAAGCGCAAGTTCCTCAACCCCTACCTCAGTAATATCGAGCTCAGCATGATCAACTGGCGCAGCTACGAAAGCTCCGTCCAACTCGTATTTCAACACTAAATGGATAAGTTCTTCCGTCGTTCCAGTTTTTAATGCCAAATCCACCTCTGGATAGGATTTATGGTAATCAGTGAGAATAGATGGTAGGCGAATCGCAGCTGTGGTTTCAGGCGATCCGATCCGAAGCGGGCCTCTTGGGATCGAGTTATCTGCCACGACTCGTTCTGCCTCTTGAGTAAGAAAGACAATTTTCTCAGCATAGGACTTGAGTGTCTCTCCGGATGTTGTGAGCCGAACCCCTTGCCGGCCACGACGAAATAACGCTGTTTTCAGTTTCTTTTCAAGCTGCTGGATACGGATGCTTATACTCGACTGAACATATTCCATTTTTTCGGCTGCTTTGGTAATGCTTCCTTCGTTCGCAACCGCCAGAAAAATCTGCAAGTCTCGGATGTCCACCGTCATTCCTCCATTTAATTATTGATAATTTTGATATTACAAATCGTATAAATTCATTTTACACGATATTTGTGAGGAGTTACAATTAGTTTAGTGAGCGGCAGGTCTTATGAAGAAAACAGGAGGTTATAGTATGAGGGCCTATCATTCATTAGAGATAGAAGGATTAAACGTATTTTATCGTGAGGCTGGTAATCCCACCAAGCCAGTCATTTTATTGCTTCATGGCTTTCCATCCGCAAGTCATATGTTTAGAGAGCTAATACCTATTTTAGAAAAAGACTACTATTTAATTGCTCCTGATTATCCGGGGTTTGGGAATTCCTCATCACCTGACAGAGAAGATTTCCAGTATACATTTGACCATATTACTGAAATTATCGAAACTTTCATCGATAAACTAGGGCTTACTAAATATGCGTTATATGTCTTTGACTACGGAGCCCCTATTGGCTTTCGCATTGCCAAGCACCATCCAGAACGTGTAACAGCAATAATAAGCCAAAATGGCAACATTTATCGTGAAGGACTAGGAGGAAAATGGGCGGCACGAGAAGATTATTGGCGTTATCCTACACAAGAAAAAAGGGAAAGTTATAGGACAGCATTTGCGCCTAACACAATCAAGGGCCAATATGTTGATGGAACAAAGGAAAGCCAAGTTTCCCCAGATGGCTATACTCTTGATATTGCTTATATGTCCCGGCAGGGAAATGATGAGAAACAATTGGATTTAATTTTCGATTACCAAAATAATGTAAAAATGTACCCGGAATTTCAACAATATCTCCGTGAATATCAGCCGCCCTTGCTAGCAGTCTGGGGTGAAAATGATGTTTCCTTTATTCCGGCTGGTGCTGAGGCTTTTAAGAAAGATTTACCTAAAGCCGAGATTCATTTATTAGATACTGGGCACTTTGCATTGGAAACACATGCATATGAAATTGGAGAACTAATGTTGGATTTTTTAGGAAAACAATAGAATTTGAAGATTCAAAAGTTGGTAAATCCCGGATGGTTTCTACCGTCATTTCTTGTTATAGGAATTGATTTTTTTAATGTTAACTAGGATTTATGTTCATATTAATTGATGTATTGAGAGGTAAATTGAATTTAGAAGGGTGACAGGTCAGTCTCATGGAGAATTCAGGAGCTAAAAATGCGAAATTGTTTAATTCCACAAAGACCATGATCGGTGGTTTAGTTATGCTCATTATTGCAATGGGAATCGGACGTTTTTCATATACTTCCATACTTCCATTGATGCAATCACAAGCTCATCTATCCGCTACGGAATCCGGATATTTGGCAGGGAGTAATAACTTGGGTTACCTTATCGCTGCCTTTGGTGCAGGTTTCATAACCTGGGGATCCCGAAGAGCCTATCATCTTCGGATGCAATTGGTACTCTGCATCATTTTAACGGGACTTATGGGAATCCTTCATCATTTTTATGGTGGATGATTTTGCGCTTTCTTGCTGGAATTAGCAGCGGCCTTATTTTCGTTCTATCATCAAGTTTAGTGTTGGACGCGTTGTTTTCAGATAAGCGTGAGAAATGGGTAGGTATATTTTACGGAGGAGTTGGCGTTGGTATTGTTTTAGTTGGTTTACTTACGCCTTTTCTTAGCATTTTCACTTGGAGGGGGCCTTGGATCGGCCTTTTGATCATTAGTATCATCCTTATCATACCCGTTTGGTCATTTATCCACGATAAAGAGCCGAAACCTATAACTCAAAATGCTGAATCCCTGAGTTCATCAGCGGAAAATCCATCTATTTTCGGCTGGCTACTTATTGCTTATGGACTCGAGGGGTTAGGTTATATTGTAAGCGCGACGTTTCTTGTAGCAATGGTTAAGCAAATGCCTCATATGTCGATTTTTGCTGACTTTAGCTGGATTATCGTTGGGATAGCGGCGGTACCATCAACAGTGATCTGGTCCTGGTGGGCGAGTAAAGTCGGTTACATCAAACCATTGATTATTGCGCTTATCCTGCAGGCTGTTGGGGTCATACTGCCGGTATGGCTTCCCAATATATTCGGCGTGACGTTAGGATCTGTCCTTTTTGGAGGCACTTTTATGGGCATTTCCATGCTTGCTCTCGCCGCGGCTCGTATGTCTAGACCATCCAGTGGTAGTAGAGCAATTGCTTTGATGACAGGATTTTATGGCATAGGTCAAATACTCGGTCCAATCGGAGCCGGAATCGTGTTGGAAATGGCGCATAGCTACAACCTATCACTACTTCTTGCCGCTTTGGTGCTTGTTGTTGCTGCTATAATATCGCTATCCGGTGCAGTCATTTCAAGTCAAAAAGGAGCGGTAGGAAATTTAAACCATGCTCACATTCATCCTGGTCAAGAGCTTAGTTAGATCCTGGGCAGTTTGCTTTGGAATCAGATACAAATGGAATTGGTGAATTGATTCCTTATTGGAGGAATAAAAAATGCAAATAGGTTTTTTTGATTCTGGTATTGGAGGCATTACTGTATTGCATGATACATTAAAAGTTTTACCTAATGAAGATTATATGTATTACGCAGATACATTAAATGTTCCATATGGGCACAAAACGAAAGATGAAGTTAAAAAGTATGTTTTAAACGCTATAGAATTTATTAGCCAGCAAAAAGTAAAAGCGATAGTGATTGCTTGTAATACTGCCACAAGCACAGCAATCGAAGAAATAAGGAGAAAATACAGTATTCCAATCATTGGTATGGAGCCTGCCGTAAAACCAGCTGTTAAATCAAAAAAAAATATAGATAAACGAGTTTTAGTAACTGCTACTGCTTTGACTCTAAGGGAAGAAAGACTTCAAAATCTTATTACTAAATTAGATAACGAACATGTTGTTGATTTATTACCTCTTCCGAAATTACTTCAGTTTGCAGAAAGTTTTGAGTTTAACGAGCAAATAGTGCTGCCTTATCTTCAAGAACAATTATCTATATATGATTTAAGTAAGTATGAAACTATTGTTTTAGGATGTACTCACTTTTCTTACTATAAAGATATATTTAGAAAATTATTTTCATCGGATGTTAATATAATTGATGGAAATAATGGTACTGCAAAAAATCTAAAAAAAGCACTGGAAGAAATGAATTCTTTAGATGAAGGCAACGGTAATATTTCTTTCTATTGTTCAGGGATCAAAGTCGAGGATAAGGCTAAATTAAAAGAGTTTAATAAACTGTTCAAAAGATTGGATGCTATTAACGAATATAATTGAAAAGTCTGAGATTTTATTATCATTGATTATTGCGCTGATCCTGCAAGTCGTTGGTGTCATGCTGCCAGTATGACCTTCCCAATATATTCGGCATGAGGTTAGGGTCTGTCCTTTTTTGGAGGCACGAGTTCGTCTAATTTTCAATAAAAGGAGGTTTTTAAAGGTGTTTGAGACTGATTTGACGCGTGCTCTTAAAATTCGATACCCGATTTTTCAAGCGCCGATGGCTGGTGGCGTTTCGACGCCCGAATTAGTAGAGGCTGTTTCAAATGCCGGTGGGCTAGGCAACCTAGGGGCGGATACTTAACACCGGAGCAGCTCCGTAGCGAGATCCAAAAGATCAAGCAACGAACGGACCAGCCTTTTGGAGTAAACTTGTTTGTGACTGAGCAATCAGAAGATTCGGAAGAAGCAATTTACCGGATGACAGATTATCTGAATAAATACCGCATCAAACTTGGCACTGCTCAAAATCCATCTCTTATGAAGTTTTCAGAATCATTTGAGGAGCAGCTACAGGTAGTGTTGGAGGAGCGTGTACCTGTATTTAGTTTCACTTTTGGCGTACCATCCCAAGACGTGATCCAAACCATGAAACAGCATGGAATATTCATCATTGGAACTGCAACAACTGTTGATGAAGCCAAGCAATTGGAAGCAGCTGGCGCAGATGCAATTGTGGCTCAAGGGAGCGAAGCAGGCGGGCATAGGGGGACCTTCATGAAAGACCCTTCCCATGCTTTGATAGGCACTATGGCTACTGTTCCGCAGATCGTTGACCATGTGTTGATCCCGGTCATCGCAGCAGGGGGAATCATGGATGGGCGGGGACTTGTAGCAAGCCTTACATTAGGAGCCGCTGCAGTACAGATGGGCACTGCGTTTCTAGCCTGCCCCGAGAGCGGCGCCCATGAAACGTACAAACAGAAAATCCTCTCGTCAAATGAGGACTCCACTGAAATTACACGTGCTTACTCTGGAAGAGCTTCAAGAGGCATTCAAACAAAATTTATGATTGACATGCATCAGTACCCAGGAACAATCCCGGCTTACCCCATTCAAAACGCGATGACCCGGGACATTCGCCAAGCGGCTGCAAAAGCGAACAACCCCGAGTACATGTCACTTTGGGCGGGACAGGGTCTTCGGTTAGCAGGCGACCAACCTGCCGCTTCAATTGTAAAACAAACCATCGATCAAGCCAGTGTTCTTGTCCGGAAATTTTCTTTTATTAGAATGGTTGATAATAAATAGGGAAAAATAATTTTTATTAAAGGGAGGAAGTTAAAATGCCATTACTTCGTTTTGATCTTATTAAAGGACGAGATAAAGCAAGCCTGAAAAAACTTTTGGATGTTGCCCACCAAGTTGTTGTGGAAGCTTTTGACGTTCCTGAGCGAGATCGTTACCAAATCATTCACGAACACCCGGCGGACCATATGATTATTGAGGATACTGGGCTAGGATTTAACCGTACCGATAGTCTAGTTATTCTCTCCATAATAAGCAAAGCCCGGCCAAAAGAGAAGAAACAAAAGCTCTATTCCTTGCTGGCTGAAAGGTTAGAAGCTGAATGCGGCATCGCACCAACCGATTTAATGGTATCTATTGTTGAAAATAATGATGATGATTGGAGTTTTGGACTGGGGGAGGCACAATTTTTGACCGGTAAGTTAAGCTGATTCAATGCTAGTCGTTTCGATCTTAATCGGTAATATCTCTAATTCTAATCGCCCTTCAACTGGCCTAGTAGGCTAGTTGAAGGGCGATTTCCATGAGGTTTGGTATTGAGATGGTAAAATAGGCTTATGGATGGTCCAAAATTACAATTACATCCAATCATTCTGATGTGTAACAACCCAATTCATAGTAAGTATTATTGTTGTAATCAAAGCTTTTAATCACGTCAAGACCAAGCTTTTTGGTGTGGGCAGCGTATGATCTGTGATTGATGTGGTTTATAAAAGTTATCAATATCGGATATTTTTTACTCATTTGCATTCTGGAAAAATCAAAAACCTTTCGGAGTACTACCGTCCCCCTGTAATCCATATCAATGCAAATTGGCCCATACTGATAAGTGTTTTCAGTAGAAAGCGTAGTTCCCTTATATTCTGTATCTTTCAAATCGTCAATCATAAATTGAAAAAAAGGCCACTTAGCCCAATACTTCCATGAGGCAGCCATCACATAAGCAACAATCTTCTGGTCATGACATGCAATCGTAATTCCATTTTCTTTTTCAATTAATTCCTTAAATTGTTCTTCTGTAAATAAGGTTGTTACGAAGCCATCAGGTTTGTCTTTTTCACTAATGGTTGTAATGTGATATTTTTTTTGTAATTCCACTATAGCAGATATATCATCAACAGTAGCGTTTCTATAAATCATTGTTATCCTCCTATATGAAATGAGCTTAAAAAAACTTTACTTCAGCATTCGACATATTGCAACCATTTTAAGTTGTAGGTTTTTGCGAGAGGAAGGCTACACTATGATCAGGAGAGCGTTAACAGGGGGAGAGCGACTGGAATTTCTATTATCCTACCTGTCTTACAAGGGAACATTGGAAAAGTTTTTTAACAATTTTCCCAGGAGGGAGAGGATTTTCAGATCGACCCACTGCAGATTAGTGTAGCCCCTGACGAATAAGTAAATGGAGTTAGTTATTAGATCGCGGCGGGTAAAAGAAAATAAAGTTTTAGACTGACGATGCTTCATTAAGCTAACGGGCAAAATTTCAATGCTAAGTGTATAATTTAGAAGACGTAAAGAATCTAATTTGGAGGCTTCTATGATTAGAGATCTTTGGTTTACAGTGCAACGGATTGATGATAATACATACGCAATTAGTGAATACGGACATTGGGAGAAAGTACATTCATTTTTATTATTGGGAGATCAAGAAGGGGTATTAATTGATACAGGGCTTGGGATTGATAGTATCAAAAGAATAACAGAGCAGTTGACATCTTTACCTCTAAAAGTTATTACGACACATGTCCACACTGACCACATAGGTAACCATGGCGAATTTGAACGGATCTTTGTCCATAAAGGAGATGAAGACTGGCTAATTAACGGGATTCAAGGCTTAACAATAGAGCAAATCAGGAAGAATATTAGAAGAGATATAACCTTGCCTACTCCAGAAAGGTTTAATCCGGATACATACCAACCCTTTAAAGGAAAGCCGACAGGTTTGTTGAAGGATGGTGATATATTCGATCTAGGGGACAGAAGATTAATTATATATCACACTCCAGGACATTCTCCTGGCCATATTTCAGTTTTCGATGAAACAAAAGGGTATTTATTTACTGGCGATCTGCTCTATGATGAAGTGCCAATATATGCCTTTTATCCTTCAACGAACCCTGTCGATTTAGTGAATTCATTAGAAAAGATTGCAAGAATACCCAACGTCAAAATGGTATACGGTTCTCACAATACATTAGGACTTAATCCAATAATTTTAGATGAAGTAAAAATTGCAGTTAAATTTCTGAGGGAACATGATCTCGTCAAATTTGGAACTGGGATTCATAAATTCAACGGATTTAGTGTTCAGTTCTAATAATCTTGTCAAACTAACGGGAAACGTTAGCTCAATAAAATAGCGACAGTCTAGGACTTTATTTCGTGTTATTAGGTCAATCAGAGATTTCTGGTTGGCCTTTTTTCTTAGGCACCATATGATGGCGGTAGCCGAGAGAACGTTGACTTTATTGGGGCGGGCCCGTCGTGAAAACAGTTCTCTCACTGCCCTCAATGACCATGTTTGAGCTGGTTGAGACAGGGATCTCGTATCACAAGCGAAGCTATGAGGGAACCATCGTGGGAGTGGCCGCAACTTTAATATTAGGGAGTGTGTTATGGAGCCGGTTGTAGGATTAGATGTGGATTAGTTTCCTATTTTAATACGCGAGGAGTGCAAGCATTTTATAATCAATCCACTTCAAACTAAACGTGCGAGAAACACGCAACTACGAAAAGTAAAAACCGACACTGCAGATGTCAAAAGATTGAATTTATCAATAAATAGGCAAAATGAATAAAGTCCCTGGACTCTTAATGCGATGTGCATGCGGACCGGGGACTTGCTATGTGAAATACACAATATAAGCAATTTGCTTATCTTTTAAAAAACACTTATAAACACTTAACAAAAAGCGTGTAATCGCTTATGATGAATATAGGGAAAGGGGGAGGGGTTATATTTACCAAGAGGAACGACTTTTAAAAATTATGGAGTATCTCCAAAGCCGTAACCAATTATCAAATTCGGAAATTTGCGATTTATTGAACATCTCGAGAGATACGGCAAGAAGGGATATTATTAAGCTTGTTCATGAAGGGGGGGTTATCAGAACCCATGGAGGTATTGCCTTACCCTTATTAAAAGAAGAAATAAGAGCCTATAAGGAACGTGTAACCTCAGCAACAAAGCAAAAGATGCTTATTGCAAAAGCAGCTTCTGAGCATATCGCTGACGGAGATGTATGCTTCATGGATGTATCGACTACCATTCAACTGCTCTGTGGGCAATTGGACAAGAATCTGACGGTTTACACACACTCGTTGGATAATGCAGAAGCTTTATCAGCAAAAAGTGAAATTAACATAAATTTGCTCGGGGGCAAATTTAATCATGAAAACCGTTTTTTTTATGACTACGACACGGCTATGCAGTTGAACGATGTTTTTTTTGACAAAGCTTTTTTAGGAGCTGCCGCCATTATGGAAGACGGAGTGTATTTTGCGAACCGTGATGATGCTTTAGTTAAAAAGCTGGTATCGAGGCGTGCCAGAGAAGTATTTTTACTTGCCGATTTCAAAAAATTTAATTTAACAAGCCCGTTTAAAGGTCTGAATTTTTCCGAAATTGATATTCTAATTACAAATCAGGATGCCCCGAAGCATTCATTGCTGATGTTGCAGGATAGCGGAGTAGAAGTTATCAAGGTGCTTGAGGAAGAAAAGTGATAAAAAATCGCAAGGGAGCATGGGCCATGATACAAGCAATCTTTAGCGATATTGACGGGACGTTGTTAAATTCAAAACATCAAATTACATTCGACACCAAAAATACAATCCAAAAGGTTGTGGGAGGAAATATCCCTTTTGTACTCGTTTCAGCGAGAATGCCAAGCAGCATTTTTCCTCTTCAGCAAGAGCTCAATATTAACGCTCCCGTCATTTGTTATAGCGGTGGTCTAATATTGGGCTGTAATAGGGAAATCCTCCATAGCATCTGTTTATCGAAAAAGAGCATTAAACAAATATACGATATTGTATCGGATCATTATCCTTCTATTAGTTTTAACTTATATGGCTATGACCAGTGGATCGTTGATAACACTCAAAATCCTTGGGTAATTCAGGAAGCGGGAATTATTAATGGCTCTCCCATACAGAGGGTGCTTTCCTCATATATAGAAGAAGATCATGATACTCACAAAATTTTATGCATGGGACCTCCCGAAGACGTTGAGCGGCTTGTACAACAAATCAAAAATGAAGTTACTGGTATCAGTGTCTATAAATCCAAGGGAACCTATCTGGAAATTATGGATGAGATGGTGTCCAAATCGTATGCCATTCAGGAACTCGAGGGGATATTTAATATTACTTATCGTGAATCGATGGCCATTGGAGACAACTATAATGACATGGATATGATTTTGTACGCAGGCCTAGGAATTGCAATGGGGAATGCGCCAGAGGAAGTTAAGAAAATTGCCGACTGGGTCACATTGAGTAATGATGAAGACGGTTTGAAAATAGGCTTGGAGAAATACATTTTGTCCGTTTGAAATGATCCAGTGACATTGTATATCCAAACACCAAAAAACTGTAGGCATTAGAAATAGAACAGAGGGGGACACATAACCCTGAGGATACTGAGTTTGTATCTTCTCGGTCTGCGAGTGACGAGAACGGTAGAAAAAGAAAAGCAGAGTGAGACGACAAAAAGAGATCAACGTGTTCCGACCGTTGATCTCTTTTTTGTTGTGCTCAATCAGCACGACAGATTACAAAAGAGATGAGGAAAGTTAGGTTGGGAGTTTGGTCGTCTGGATTTGTAGTGAAGAGCTTATTTACCTGTAATGCAGAAGAGCAGAAGGGATTAGCGATGCACGTTCTTATTATGCGCATCAAAAATCTAGTTTAATGAATATATAAGTATACTAAATATCACATTCACATAGGAAATCATACGAAAAGGTCCCTAAATATCCATTTTTCATCAGTAAGATCAGAAAATAATTTGGCAAAGTTCATTTACTTCTAGATGGAGGTGAGTTGCATTTTGTTTTAGGTGTGTTTTTAAATAATCTTCTCCAGCTAATTGACAATTTATCATTTGTCGGGTGACAAGAACATTGTTACATTCCCGATAGGATTTCATCGACGGCGACAGAGGCCCTTTTATTAAACTAAAGGGCAGGATAGTCAATTTTTTCACAAATACTTTACATTTGAAAGAAATTTGCGAAATTCGTAGATAAGAGGTTATGAGAAAGTAATGTAAAATAGATATTAATTGTAATTTGCAAGAAATATGTCGTACCGTTCGGCACAATAGCATGCAGCGCTTCCATGAGCTTGAGTGAGGAAACTAAATCATTTCCAGGGAACTTAATGATTAAGTGGATCAATTCGAAAGATCCCAGGAAATAAAGAAATGATCTCGCCAAATTTGGAACTGGGATTCATAAATTCAACGGATTAGCATTCAGTTCTAATAATCTTGTCCAACTCACGGGAAACGTTAGTTCAATAAAATAGCGACAGTCAGTAAGAAGTTCTCTTGTTTTCAACTATCCATTCCCCTTTATATATTAATACCAATTACAAAAAAGTCCCAAAAACAAATGTTTTTGAGACTGGGTTAAAAACCAAGTATTCTTGTTTACTAACTGGTACCCTATGCTACATATTCATTTTTTCCTGCGCCTATACCCGTGATAAAGATAATAACAGAAGTTAAAACTAACATCAGTAAGGAAGTATTCCAATTATGTGTCACATCATGCAACCATCCAAATAAGACAGGGCCGATAGCAGACAAAAGATAACCTAATGATTGAGCCATACCGGATAATTCTGCTGCCCCATTCGTATCTTGAGTACGTAAACTAAAAAACATCATAGCTAAACTAAAGGCAAATCCCACTCCAATTCCAACCATAATTATCCATATTGGAATAAGGATCGTGCTTCCGTGTAAGATACCGAATACCCCTCCAATAAGCAAGACGACTGAAACCAGTACTAATGAATGCTGCTTCTTTAAACGTCCAGCTAAAATAGAGACAATAAACGTAGTAGGAAGCATAGCAAATTGCATTAAAGACAACATCCAGCCAGCTGCATGAGTGTTCAGCCCTTTTTGTTCAAGAATTTCAGGAAGCCACGTTATCATGGTATAAAAGATTAAGGATTGAAAACCCATAAATAACGTGACATTCCATGCTAGTTTAGAATGCCATAAGTTTATAGATTTAACTTTCTTTTTAGTTTGTACAAATCTAATAGATTTATGTTGATTTTGTATTAGTGGTAACCAAAAGAAAAGTGTAAGAAGAGATAAGATTCCCCAGCATCCGAGACCTCCTGACCATCCTAACCCTGATAATGAGGAGATGGAAATACTTATACCGGATCCAATAGCTCCACATAAATTCATAGAGACTATATAAATCCCTGTTATCATTCCTACATTTTGTGCAAAGTTATGTTTAATAAGACTGGGGAGTAATACATTACCAATGGCAATACATGAACCAATTAAGATTGTTCCTATAAATAAGGTTATTACACCACCAAAAGAACGTATTCCAAATCCAATGGTTAATAAGATTAAAGAAATAAATAGGATAAACTCCGTACTAAAACGTTGAGCTAACTTAGGGGCAAAAGGGGATAAGAATGCAAAAGTAAGTAAAGGTACTGTAGTTATTGTCCCTGCTAGTATATTAGATATGCCTAAACTGTCACGTATAGAATTTATTAGTGGACCCACTGATGTTAGTGGGGCTCTGAGATTGGCTCCCATTAGGATGATACCTATAATAAGTAATCCTATTCTAGGCTTTAGATCCGGTTTCGGTTGTCCTAGTTGATTGGTTTTTTGTGAAATACCCATGATCGCTATAGATCCTCCGTATTTAATACTAAAGCTTTTCTAAATTAGGTAATCAATTCATTTATTGTTTGGATTGCCACACTTCCATATTGTTCCACAATAGTAACCGTAAAGCAGAGAACATAATAAAATGTTGTTTTCTACTTGACGGTTACTTTTAAACATTTTAATTAAATTAAGCGAATTTTTGGACTTCCCCCGTTAGTTAATAGGAGAACGACAAGCTCCTACTTTTATACCTAAAGAATTATAGTGATTTTTTATGTTTATGATGGCTTGACCACTTGTAACTTTATTAATTAATTGTTTTATCTTCCAAAGGTCTACTGGTTTATTCATTAATAAGTCATTAAAAATTTGTTTGATTTCTTGTGGGTAAACATTTCCTACCATACTAGAAAGTCCATTACATCCATTCATTATCTTTTCTATAAGATTTACATCTCCACCAGCGAACATGATGAAATCATCTGGTAAGTCAGTATTATGGTGACGTTTGGCATCACTCTCTTCTTTAAGTCCTACAAGGTTAGAGTACTTCTGGTTAATAACAGTCTTTAATGATTCAGCACTTAGCTCAAATCCTGTTCGGAAAGGATTATTATAAAGGACAACGTTTTTGGTGGTATGTTGTAGCAGCTCATTGATATAAGAAATAGCTTGTTGTTGTGTCGGCTGAATGTAAGGTGGAAACTGAATTAGAATAGAATCAAAAACAGATTCCTCAAGCTTTTTAACCAGTTTTATTGCATTTCTTGTTGTTGTAGCTGATACGCCAAACATCAGTTCAACATTTTCAAATTTTTGTTGATTAAAATAATCAATAATATGGATACGCTCTTCAATGCTCATTGAATTTTGTTCGCCTGTCGTAGCAGACACAAGTAGTGAATCTATCCCGTTATCTGTTAAATGTTTAACAATAGGATTGAATCCTTCTAAATATAAGCTCTCATCATCACGAAAGGGAGTTGGAATAGCAACATTAAAATTTTTCATCAGTTATATCCTCCAGTGTATATACATTACAAGAACTAATTTGTACATAAGGTCAAATACTAAATCCTTTCAGATAATTTTTAAAAGGTATATTTGAATGACTAAATTGTTCTATGTTCATGTTGTTTAAAGTTTGGTTACATTCTTCAGGCCAAAAGTATTAACCAATCTTTTCTAGTTATTCTTTATTTGTGTATCTGGTTTGACTATGTGACGAGGTGTACTACCCACCGGTTTCTCTAAAAACCAAGTGCCCATTGAAGTAAGAACCGGTACATTTTGAAACGTGTAAATAATAGCATCCTCTGTTTGCTAAGTGTTGCAATGCTCATGAGCAGAGCAAGGAGGAGCTAAGAATAGGTCGCCTTTTTTCAATTCAATCTTTTCTCCATCCACGATAATATAACCCTCGCCCTGAAATACTAGATTGAGAGCTACATTAGTATGACGATGAGCTTTATTATGCCCACCAGGTTTAAAAATTTGGACGACTACTTTCATAGTTGATGAAGTTCCATGCGTATCCCCTGTATGATTATGAATGAGTGACAATGTTCCACGGCCACTTTAAAGAAAGCCTTCCGATACAGATTAATTGAGTAATGGATAAATGTCTTTCCATTTCCATGAACATGCTCGAACGGCAGGCTTACTACTCTTTATTAAAAACTCACTGTAGTAGATAATCTCTGTTTTTTGACTACCCATCTTATCACCCCCACAAAATTTTTACACAGTTTAAAGAATTTATACTTTTAGGATTAAATGGATCTCTGTGCAACTAATAGTCTAAGACAGTTCAATCAATAGTACAATTCAATTATTTATATAATAACCATAGGTTTAACCTATGATATAATGTGTAATATCTAAGATTGTTTATAGTATTCCTATTGAAATTCATGTTAATAAACTTGCAAAATGTAAAGGTAGGAACTATTACCGTTTAAATCAGGAGGCTTAAGAATGGAGTTAAGACAACTTGAATATTTTTACGCTGTGTGCCAAGAGCTACATTTTACAAGAGCAGCAGAAAAGGTAGGGATTTCTCAACCTTCTTTAAGTCAACAAATTCGTTTGTTAGAACATGAAATTGGCACACTTTTATTTGATCGCATTGGTAAAAAGACGGCTCTTACGGAATCAGGGGAATTACTCTTAAAGTATACACGTAACATTTTTCATGAACTGGAACAGGCAAAAACCTCAATAGATGAACTAAATGGCCTTCAAAGAGGAACCATTTCTATAGGCACCTTGTTAACCGTTGAAAATTACCTCATTCCGCCCACATTACGTAGTTTTCATCATCTATATCCTGGTGTTAAGATATCTGTGTTTGGATTACGTACTGGGGATATTCAAAAACAATTGTTAGAAAATAAGCTGGATATAGGCATTGTTTTTTTACCTATGAAAGGGGATGAATTAGAAACCATTTCTTTATATAGAGAGGAAATGGCGTTTGCAGTGCCTGTTGGACACCCGTTAGAGAATCAGGATAAATTAGGTATAGAAGTCTTGCAAACAACACCTTCCATCTTACTTCCTGAACAATATTTTATAAGACAGCTTATAAATAAAGCTTGTAAAGATGTGGGGTTTATTCCAGAACCGGTCTTTGAAATTACAACCATGCAATCTTTAATTAATATGGTTATAGATAGGATAGGGGTAACTATATTACCGCGACCTTACTTAGAGTACCTTAACCATCCTCGTATCAGAATTATTCCCATTTTAAATGTTAATCTTGCTCGATATATAGGAATTATCTACAGGAAAGATAAATACCTGAGTGCTGCGACACGTATTTTTATTAATACTCTAAAAGAGACTTCACTCCATTTGACTCAGAATTTTATGAAAGGCACTGATTAAACAGTCCACTCATTTTATTAATCTTTATTTATATACTACTGGACATATAAAAGAAAGAAGCTACGACGGTCAGTTCTTTTTTGGTTTGGAAAAGTCAGAGGGAATAGCTTCAGGTGCTATTAATATGTAAAGAACGGAAAAGTCACCCTTTCAAAAATAATAAGGTCACCTTGAATCACTGATTGAATCGTACCAAAGGGCAATCGCGTAGGTAAAGATGCGTACGAAAAACCGTATTGTGATGGTGGGCAGACTTGAATTATCTCGATTCAGATATGAATTTGACTTTTGAGAAAATAATGAGGTTTATACTAGATGCCATCGCTCCATTTAAGAAGGAATGACCCATTTTGCGTTAACAGACTTGGATCTAAGTCTACAGAACAAATTTCCAAGGAGTGCATTGGTACTTAGGGGAGCGGTCGAGGATTCAGCCGCTCCAAAAAAGTCAAACAGTCCTCCTTTTATTAATGGCTATGATGTGCATGTGCATCCGGCGCACCTGACTCTATAGTGCACATAATGGATTCATCGTGTCTATGCTGTTCGGACTCGATCTGCAAAGTAGAGTGAGGAATGTTCTTATGCTCCAGCATATGCTCGATACTATGCAGTAGGGCCTCGGTTTCATACACTGTTTTATTTCCATCAACTACAATATGCGCAGTCAGAGCGTTTAAGTTGCTAGTAATTGACCAAATATGCACATCATGTACGGCTTTCACACCTTCGAACTGCGAAATGGCTTGTACGACTTCCTCTACATCAATGTTACGGGGTGTTCCTTCCATAAGCACATGCAGGGAAGACTTACTAACAAAGTAACCACTGCGAAGGACAAGTACTGCGACAATTACACTAGCAAGTGGGTCTGCCCAACCCCATCCCAAGAACATCATCAGAAGAGCGGCAATAATCGCTCCAACAGATCCCAGCATATCGCTGAGGACGTGCAGATAAGCACCTCTCATATTCAGGTTGTGCTCTGTATCGCTACCTCGCATCATAATCCAGGCAACGAGTATATTAATGAACAGGCCAACAATACTGATAACTAGCATCCCTACTGTAGCTACTTCTGGAGGATTTATAAACCTTTCAATCGCTTCGTAAAAAATGTATAAGGCAATCGCAATCAGAGTAACACCGTTTAGCATTGCAGCCAATATTTCAAATCTCCTGTAACCAAAGGTTTTTTCCTTATTGACAGCTTTCTCTCCAAACTTAAACGCGAACAAAGCGATCGCCAACGCAAGAGAATCCGATAACATATGACCTGCATCCGAGAACAAAGCTAAACTATTGGTAATAAATCCACCAAAAGCTTCGACCAGCATGTAAGTAGTGATGATGATGAAGGAGATCAGCAAAACTTTTTTATTGTTGTGTCGATGTCCATGATTATGTCCTGCCATACATATCCCAGCTTTCTATTTTATTAACATATGAGCAACTGTTCATATGTTTTATTGACTTCAATTATATGTGGGGAAAATATACACGTCAAGTGCAGCATGGCGCAACTGTACAGTGACAACAAGTTTATCCCTTACGAGGAATTTGTAATATTTAATGCGGCGGCTATTAGATAGAGTTACTTATGGGAATGACATAAGATAATTTCGCTTTAATCGAAATTATAGGATTTATTTCGACATAATTAGATTCTCTTAGAAAAAGGAATATTGAAGTATTTGACGAATCATTCCATTGATACAATTTCTCCCATAATGGGGTGAATGTATGTACACACCTACCAAGTTAAATAAGATTGGGGTAAATAGATGGTTTGCTTTTAGTAAGAAGCTTAACTGAGAAGTCACGTTTTATGGAGAGCTAGAATATGATCACTAGGTATTAATTGGAATGGATCTAGAGGTAACAAATTATTGCGAAAAACCATTTGAAATCAACCACTCATATTTAAAATCTGATTTTTTGGCTCTGAATTACTATGCCAGTGACACAGCCAAAGCCTGTCCAGAGGTTGCCGATGAACAGTGGTCGGGAGTTAATGTCTCTGGTATCAAGGGAGAAATATCTGGCTTCGAAACACATCCGGGCTTCTATGAAATGTGCGAGAATCCTGCTCTGGAGACTACAGACTGGGCTATAGATCCAACTGGACTGGAATACATTTTGCGTGATATTTATACAAGATATAATATGCACTTGATGATCACAGAGAATGGTCTTGGTGCATACGACGAGTTGACCATTGATGGGAGGATTCATGATGATTACAGAATTGATTATTTGAAAAAACATATCCTCGCAGTTAAAAAAGCGATTGATTTTGGTGTAAAGGTCATTTCCTATAATCCGTGGTCTGCCATCGATTTATTATCCACTAGTAACGGATATAAAAAACGGTATGGATTAATTTATATAGATCGAACAGATGATGATATCAAACAATTAAAGCATTATAAAAAAGATTCTTTTTATTGGTACAAAAAAGTTGTTGAGTCAAATGGGAAAGAAATTTAAGGACCCGTTGAACAAGAAACTCCGCTGAGAACTTTAATATGAGTCCCTTATAAACTCCACGAACAAGCCACTAATCTGTTAGTCTAGGATTAGTGGCTTGCTGTTGTTGGTAGACAATACAAAGTTGCTCTAGAAGTCGTCTAAATGGAGGCTTTAGGGGCAATGAAACCGTCACATATCAGCTGAGTCTTCTCGGTTCATTAATATCTAAGCCAGGTTTATGATTAGAGCATTCTTCGAAGAAGCAGAAGTGTGAATGTTCAAAATTTGTTCAGTTATACCATGCTAAAATCTTCGTATCAAAATAACAGCCAAAACATACAAAGGAGACAGTAATTGTGTGAACAGGAAAGCAGCATCGTTTCATATATAATATTTATTTAATGTATGTCGATATTGCAATGCATATAATCGCATCCTGATTTTAGTAGGCCAGGGGAATGTTATTTAAGGCAGCGGCGATAAAACAAACTGAAAAGCGGGTAACCGTTCTTTCAATGAACGGTTATTTTTCATGCTTAAATTTAAATTTTTCCTTGAGAGAAAATAGCGTTGCTGTACTTAGTACTATATGAGATGAGGTGGCATTAGCCTAAACAATTCAGATGATTTTATTTGTCGCATAAGAAGGAGGAACTTTTATTGTTACCATTAATTAAGGAATTTCGTCTAAACCAAAAGCTTACTTCTTATTTAAAATTAATCCTAGTAGTCATTATTCTTGCCGCAGCTATTGTTCCCGTCGCCCCTTCACGGGCACATGCTTTTTACGGAACGGGAAACGGTACGGAACATAACCCTTATATCATCACGACAGCGGCGATGCTGGATGATATCAGGACTAATCCGAACGCTTATTACAAATTGGGTGCTAATATCCAATTAACGGATTGTACTTGGAACCCGATTGCCAATTTCTCGGGTGTGTTCGATGGGAAAGGATACACGATTTCCGGCTTGACGATTAATCAGCCCTTGTCAATGAATGTCGGTTTTTTGGCAATTTAATGGCTACAGGTATTGTTCGTAACGTTCGGTTAATGGATGTTAACATAATCGGAAATAGGAACGTAGGAAGTGTTACTGGTATAAGTTTCGGTCAAATCAGTAATGTATTTGCATCCGGCAGTGTAGAAGCGCTCGGAGAGGGCACCTATGATTATGCGAGTGGTCTGGTCGGGTGTTAACAACGCGTCGATTACTAAGTCTATATCGGCTGTCAACGTGAGGGGAACCAAATCTACTGGATATGTTGGAGGAATTGCAGGCTATAATATTCAAGGCACCGTCAGCCAAAGTTATGCGACTGGCCAAGTGGATGGACTGTCCCGCGCTGGTGGTTTAGTCGGATACAATTCTAACGGAACCGTGAGCAATTCTTACTCAACGGGTTCAGTCACAACGACCTTCAACCGAGCTGGAGGACTTGTTGGACAAAATGCTGGCTAGGTAACAAACAGCTATTCCAAAACAACGGACACATCACTTTCACATCAGGCGAAGATTTCGTTATTTATGATTGACCTTTCGAATAGGCCAATAACAGCCGGAACTGGGATGAACTTCCTATAAGCAACCTTAGTTTGTTTATCGCTTATGTTGCTTAAGTTTTTATCGAAAAACGCTCATGGTACGGCTTCTTATAACAGAAAAGGTGGGGCTATATGCTGATAGTGGGTATGAGGATTTACAATATACATTTGATTGTTTTCCCCTGAATGATTAATATAATGGACAATGTCATAAACCTACCGTATTAAAAAAAGAGATGAGGATTACGATGAATAAAGCAAAGATTCTTATTATCGAAGATGATGCCCCGATTGCCGACTTGCTTTCGTACGGGCTTTCTATGGAGGGGTTCCAGACACGCACAGCGGCCAGTGGAGCAACGGGAATGCATGAGCTGCAGTCGTTTCAGCCCGATTTGCTGCTGTTAGATTGGATGCTACCTGACCAGAGCGGTCTAGACATTTGCAAAAAGGTGACAACGGACTATAACATACCGATCTGCATGATTACAGCCAAATCGGACATTACCGATAAAATTCTAGGCCTTGAATTCGGTGCCGATGATTATATTACCAAGCCTTTTGATCTGCGCGAAGTTGTTGCACGCATTCGAACCATTTTGCGCAGAGTGGAGCAGGCGAACAGCTCGGACAGGGAAGAAGCCACGAAAGCCGTCATTCGGTTTGACAATATTGAAGTGATCGAAGAAGAACGACTCGTCCAAATAGAAGGCCGTCCTGTTGAATTGACCCCCAAGGAATTTGATCTGCTTATGATGCTGGTTAAACATCAGGGCAAAACCTTTACACGTTCCGAACTGCTTGATCTGGTGTGGGGTTATCATTTTGTCGGAGATACCCGTACGGTTGATACGCATATCCAGAGACTCCGCAAAAAGCTAGACGCCACCGAATGCATTACTACCGTCTTCGGAATCGGGTACAAATTTAAAAAAATGGGTGGATAAGCATGATACGTAAAATCAGCATCAAATTCCTGATCGGTTTTTTTCTGATTTTTTCGCTTTCTTTTGTCGTGCTCAATCAGACAGTCAAGGAATTTATCCGGACAAGCAATCAGAATCTGGTTACCTCCGAACTGATCGGACTGAAAAATAACAGCAACGTGTATGTGCGTCAGGCTTTCCTGATTAACCATTTCAGTAGCAATGAGCTGTATTTTGGAGAAATTGCGAGGGAAATAGCAACTAATCTGAACCATACCACGGACAGCAGTATTGGCGTGTATACGGTGGAGGGCAAATTGCTTTATGCCCCGGACAGCTCCATTTTTCAGCAGCACATGCAAAGCGATCTGCAGCAGGCGATTGGTGGCAATACAGCGTACAGCATTACTTATGATCGTAATAAGACGACTGTCCTTTTCTCCTATCCGGTTGTTATAGACGGTTCAAAGGTGGGCATACTGCGTTTTTACAAAGATTTCAGCTCACTCTACGAACAAACCGGACAGATTCGGCAGATTACCCTCTATATTGCCCTGGCGATTTTTGCGGCAGCTTTTCTGTTTTCCTATATTCTTTCCAGGCATATTACCATCCCGCTGACCAGACTGACGCAAGCCTCCACTGAGGTGAAAAACGGGAATCTGGATATCCGCCTTCACTTTAAACGCAGGGATGAAATTGGCCGACTGGCTGAGAATTTTAACGATATGATTGATCAAATTAGTAGACAGATTCATATTATTGAGAAGGACCGGGACCATTTGAAAGAGCTTCACCAGCAGGAAAAGCGCTTTTTTGACAATATTACTCACGAACTGAAAACGCCATTAACCTCCATTCTGGGATATGCGGAGCTGATCAGAATGAACGGTGAGAAAGACCGTGCTTTTTTTGGCAAAGGGATGAATCATATTATCGAGGAGAGCAAGCGCCTGCATGCGATGGTGCTAAAACTACTGGAAGTTTCACGCAAAAATATCATGATCAATGAGCTTGATCGGGTAGATATCGGGCTAATTCTGCAGGATGTATGTGAATCGATGATGATCCGGGCACAGCGCTATAAAAAGACCATTGAATATGAGATGAATGAGGAATTGATGATGTTGGCCGATAGGGACAGAATCAGACAGCTGTTCATCAACTTGATAGATAATGCGATAAAATATAGTTTGCCGTTTTCGGTAGTAACGGTAAAAGCAGTACGGGCAGAAGAAAAGATCCGCTTGATTTTCAGCAATCCAAGCGATCCGATTGAGGCAGAACATCTGTCACACCTGTTACAGCCATTTTATCCAGCTCATTCCGACAGTGCGGAGGAAGGCAGTGTAGGATTGGGGCTCAGCATTGTGAAATCCATCGTTGAAGAATTTGCGGGTTCCATCTCGATTGCAAACGAGCATAATGAAACCATCGTTACGGTAGAATTTAAAGCGCTGGAAACCGCGGGGAACGGAGAATGAATAATGGGCAATAAATATGTTGTAATGCTGCTGGTCCTATCTCTCGTGGTATTACTGCTGTCAGGATGCGGTTCAGAACCAAAAACAGAGACCGTCGTCATCGCCGACAGCAATGAAGTTTCCAGTACCGATCAAAGCTCTCGGCCGTTTCAGGTTCAAAAAATATATCGGCTTCCGGATCGTTTTGCAAATCGGGGGGAGCTACTGGGATGGTCGTCTGGAAATGCCGTTATCGCATCGTTCGGAGCCATGACCATACTGAAGCGAGGCACGGTGGAACGTTTAACTTATCCGTATGAGCAGAGCAAGGCCATACCCGGAATCGGTAAGGTAACTTCCAATACGACACTTTCTCCCGATGGGAAATATATTTGCGAATTTTCTCGTTCTTCCTCGGAGACAACCCTAAGGCTTATTTCCTTGCAGGATGGCAAGGAAAAGGAAATAGACAGGATCAGTACTAGAAACGAGTCTTATGTACAATATGTTTCCTGGTCGGCCAACAGTTCGTATATCGGCTACCTGGTAGAAAATCCGTTTGATAATGGAGCGGATAGCCTGTACATCTACGATATGGGGTCTCAAACTTCTGGCAAGTATCAGTTAAAAGGCATTATGAAGGAAGACACGCTTTTGAGTGTTAACATTGCAAATGATGGCCGCAGCATACTGGTGGAGTTGTTTGGTGCAAAAAAAGGTCAGAAAAAGATACTAACCATGGGGAAGGTTTCCGGGAAGAATATTGAATTTCAATACGAGCGTCAGATTGGTGGAGATTCAGTAGCCTGGATGAATAACGACCAGTTTGTGTTTCTCGGAACGGATAATTCACTGTATGAATATGATCGGCGAAACGGCGAACTCTCCGTCATTCTGGAAAAAGTGTTTGATTTTGAATTCTCGCCTGACAGGAAAAATATCGCATACACCGAGTATGATCAAAATGTTACTTACGTAGGCAAGGTGCAGGGAAGAAATATACTGTATAAGGAACCGGTGTATCGCGGAATTGTGCCGACGCATATATACTGGAATCCGAACAATAAAAGTGTACTGCTTCAAGGACAAAAACAATTGGATTCCTCGCAGACTGCGTCAACGGATTCTCCTAGCAAGGAGTCATTGATCATTGAATTGAAATAGCGGTGAGGATCGCCATGTTTGTAGACGTCAAAAACCTTATTTCGGTTGTTCAGCCGGAATAAGGTTTTTCTTTTTGCAACCGTTGTGACAATTTGTTTACATGTTGATCAAACTTTCGCGACATCTTTTTTTTATAGTAAATGAAGCAAGATCATTAGCCTATAAGGACAAGGAATGGACCATAGTGAATGGAAACCGGAATTTGCACCTGAATCAACCCATAAAACGTTATATGACCGGCCTGGATGGGCTAAGAGCCATCTCTGTGCTTGCTGTTATTGCTTATCATCTTCATTTCAGATGGGCAGAAGGTGGGCTGCTGGGGGTGGAGATTTTCTTCGTCCTATCAGGATATCTGATTACGGATCAGATTCTTTTCGAATGGAGGATGCGCAGTGGTTTCTCCATTATACAATTCTGGATCAGACGAATGCGCAGACTACTGCCGGCCATGATCTTTATGCTGACTGCAGTGGCACTGTGGCTTTTAATTACTGATTTCTCCAGACTGCAGGCGTTAAGAGGCCATTTTGTATCCTCGCTTTTTTACGTAAACAACTGGTATCTCATTTTTCATCATGTTTCATATTTCGAGAGCTTTGGCCCGCCTTCTCCAATCGGTCACCTCTGGTCGCTTTCCATTGAGGAACAGTTTTACGTCATCTGGCCGCTTGTTCTACTGATCGGTCTGTGCCTTGCGCCGCGACGAGGAAGACTGATGTTATACATTCTGGGTTGCGCCGCCGTATCCGCCATAGCCATGGCCGTGATATACGAACCCGGAACAGATCCGAGCAGGGTGTATTACGGGACGGACACGCGGGTGTTTGCCATTTTGATCGGAGCGGCTCTGGCGATAATCTGGCCCAGCTGGAGACTGAGCGAAAATGTATCCTCTTCGTCACGGACCATGCTGGATATGACTGGCGTGCTGGGCATTGTAATGCTGTTTATCATGATCGGTCAGACCAACCAGTTTGATGATTCGCTGTATCGCGGCGGTTTTCTTTATTTATCACTCATTACTGCAGTTATTATTGCTGTACTTGTTCATCCGGCCAATCGACTGGAACGATGGCTCGGCTGCCGGCCTCTGAGCTGGATCGGTAAGCGATCTTACAGTCTGTATATTTGGCATTATCCAATCATTATTTTGTCAAGTCCGGTGATGAATACCGAAGATGCCAGCTATATACGTATTGCTCTGCAGGTAACGGCCAGTTTCATAATGGCAAGTCTTTCCTACAGATACATCGAAGAGCCCATTCGTCGCGGGACCCTAAAATCACTCCGCAGGTCAGGCGCTGGCAGCCAGTTAGGCCTTGTCGTCATTGTTATCGCCATTATTCTGGTCCTGACATCATGGAAGACGAATTCACCAGATCCTGTGCCTGATGCTCCAGCAACTGTAAGCCGGGAACCCGTCCAGACAGAAAAGGTGCAATCCGGCTTTTCCGATGTAAATACAGGCCATTCCGCAGAAGGAGAGGGGGTCACGGCGATCGGAGATTCCGTCATTCTGGATGCCGCCCCGTTTCTGGAAAAGCAGCTCCCCGGTATGACCATTGATGGCAAGGTGGGACGGCAAATGTCACAGGCTGGGAATGTGCTTGATGACCTGCGGGCACAGGGCAAGCTTGGCAATAAAATTATTATTGAACTCGGCACCAACGGCGTGTTTAACCAGAGTCAACTGAAGTCCTTGCTGACTTCACTACAGGATTCTCGGCAAATTTATCTGATAACGACCAGAGTACCGAGAGGGTGGCAGAATACCGTAAATGACAATCTGCGTGAAATTGCTGGTGAATTTCAAAATGTACGACTTATCGACTGGTATTCGGCCAGCGAAAACCGCAACGATCTATTTTATGACGATGGTGTCCATCTGAAACCAGAAGGAGCTCAGTATTATGCCTCGGTTTTGATTGATGCTATCAAACAGGATAAAACCTACTAGCATGTTAAAGGAAAGGATGAACTAGGTATGAACAAAAAAAATGTCAGAAAAGTGAGGGCATTATGGGGTTTTATGATTCTTCTTATCGTCATAGGAGCCATAGGCCTCCATCTACATTCAAAGCAAAATTCGGATGATAACGAACCACGCGGCAAGGATTCTTCTCTATACAATTTTGATGCGATGCAGCCTGCTGCACAAAAGCCTGGGGCTTCCAGTACCAGCGGAGAACAAGCTCAACCATCCGCGTCCTTAAACGGCGAGGGCGTCACGATGATTGGAGATTCGGTTACGGTCGGAATTGAGCCTTATTTAAAAGAGCAGCTTCCGAATATGACGGTAGACGGCAAGGTTGGCCGGCAGATGTCTCAAGCTGTAAAAGTCATTAATGAATTAGCCACCCAAGGCAAACTGGGAGACCAAGTCATTATCGAACTCGGCACCAATGGTCCGTTTAGCAGAGACCAACTGCACGACGTACTGCAATCCCTTTCTGGAGCCAGACAGGTAATCTTGGTCACCACCCGGGTTCCGAAAGGATGGCAAAACACGGTGAATGACACGATTGCACAGGTTGCCGATGAGTTTAGCAACGTCAGCGTGGTGGACTGGTATTCGGCCAGTGTAGGCAAAGATGAATACTTTTATAGAGATGGCGTCCATTTAAAACCAGGGGGTAGCCGATATTACACTTCACTCCTCGTAGCAGCCTTGCAAAAATCTTAAATACAGAAGGGACAGGCGCGTTCATAATTCGGAAAGGAAGAATGACATGACACAGAGGAAAAAGAGGATATTAATTGTAACATTGTTACTTGTGGTCGCTGCTGTAAGCTTTATTTTTTATTATTTCTTTTCGATTTACAAAGGGCTGGAAGGATTTAATAAGGCTCCGGCAAACTCCCCGTTCATTAATGTAAGCACCGATAATACCGAAGCTCTGGAAGCTCCAGCATGGGAGGGAACTGAGCCTGTCAATATTTTGCTGATGGGTGTGGATGCCCGTGGAAGCGACAAGGGCGAGGTACCCAGATCCGACAGCATGATGGTTGTTTCGTTGAATCCTACCGATAAGCATATCCATGTGTTTTCGATTTTGCGTGACACTTATACGGATATTCCCGGATACGGCAAAAACCGAATCAACACGGCTGTTACGCATGGGCCGGATACGGCGATGAAAGCAGTCAGTGAATTGCTGGGGGTGCCTGTTCATTTTTATGTATATACCGATTTCCAGGGGTTTATTAAACTCGTGGACTCTGTAGGCGGACTCGATTTTTATGTCGAAAAGGATATGTACTATGAAAGCAAGGCCGATCTGCATGAGTACGATATTAATTTAAAGCAGGGACAGCAGCATTTCAACGGCAAAACGGCGCTTCAATATGTTCGTTTTCGTCATGATGCCATGTCCGATTATTCCAGAACAGAAAGACAGCGCGAATTTATTACGGCATTAGCCGAGAAGGTCAAAACAACGACTTCCATTATGAAGCTTCCTTCCATTCTAGAGGAAATCAGTCCGTATATCGATACCAATTTGTCAGTCTCCGATATGTGGAATTTGGCTTCGGTAGGGTATCAAAGTACGTTAAAGGGAAATGAACAAATACCGCCAATGAAGCTATTAAAAGAAACTTATGTGGGCAAAGCAGCTGTTCTGGATGTAAAAAGTCGAACTGATTTGAAGCAATTTGTGCAAAGTACCATAAACTCCGACGCTTCTCATTCGATGACAGACAATCCTTCCGGGCAGAAAACAGATCTTGAATAGGATTGGACAATATATAAAATCGTAATTTGCCGGACAATAGTCTGTTAAATGCTCTTTATGAGCACAACATGGTCTTCCGGTTATCCATAGGGGGAAAAAGAATGGGTACAAAACCAATAGTAAGGTTCTGCTTGGCGTTAACCATATCCGCCGCCATGCTTCTGGAGATCACTGCTCCGCACATGGCTATGGCTGATGCTGCACAACGTACAGAAAGCACGTTGTTAAACGATAAACAGAGTCAATCAACAAAAACAATCTCAACGCAGGTTAAAAATATCCCGACACTGAAATTGGATAACAATCTGGCATCCATGACGAAGAAAAGAACCATTAAAGCTAGATTTAAGCTTCCGAAGGGTACCAATATAAAGAAAATAAGCTGGACTTATGGTGGCAAGCCATTATCGGAATGGAAATCGTACAAGGATCACGATTATAATGGCGCCCCCTTTATCACCGTTACTCAGGTCAAAGCAGAAAACGGAGAAGTCACTGCCAATATCAATTTTGGTCTTACTTACGGTACGGAAAATCTTGCCGAACCGAGTCTGCAGCGTCCACTGTACGCCTCATTGATGGGAACCTATGAACTGGCTGCAGCAGTCAACGGCAAAACCGTTGCCCAGGCCCCCATTAAGTTGGTCCCATACGACAGCTTCCGTACGTATGATGAACTGAAGCCGGAGATTGATGCGATTACGGCACAAGCAGCTCAAAAAAACGACAGATACATTAAAACGATGTCGATCGGCAAATCCGTTGAAGGCCGCGATATGTATATGACTGTGGTTGCCAAAGATCAAGCAACGATTGACAAATATCAGAATGTAACTCATCCTGCCATGCTGAATGATCCTGCAAAGCTGGAGAACGATATTCAATCCGGTGCATTCGGAGATTATCAAGTGCCCATCTGGATCAACAATATTCATCCAAATGAAGCGCCGGGCTTTGATGCGATTATCAATTATTTTAAGACCATGGCTCTCGATAAAAATGTTACGTACAAGACCACCTCGTCCAATGGAAAATCGAGTACGGTCACTCTGAATATGGATGATGCGCTTGAACATGTGTTTTTCCTGTTCCTGTATACGGAAAATCCAGATGGAAGGGTGCATACCGAACGTTATAATGCTGAATACTTTGACTTGAATCGGGATAATTCTTATCAAACCCAGCCTGAAACACGCAGTGTTACAGAGCAAATTGCCAAGTGGTCGCCGATTTCTTTCCTAGATCTGCATGGCTTTGATAAGAATTTTCTGATTGAGCCTACCACACCGCCTCACGATCCGAATATTGAATACGATCTGCTTATGGATAACATGGTAGAACAGGCAAAAGCGATGGGTGAAGCAGGTATAGCAAACACAAAGTATGATTACTACCATATTCCTTATGAAGAACATCGTAAAACAGTCGAAAATCCTAAATATGTTTCCAAGGGGACTTCTTCAGGATGGGACGATGCGTCTCCAGCCTATACAGCTGTCTTCGCCATGCACCATGGTGCAATGGGACATACGCTGGAAACACCTGAATCGAATGAAGAGTCGACCAAAGCATTGTATTATAGTGTCGCTGCAGCAACCGATTATGTTATGCAAAAGAAAGAAAATTTATTTTTGAACCAGCTAAAAGTATATGAACGTGGAATCAATAACATCGATGATTATGCCGTAGATCGGTATCTAGTCAATGTCAAAAATCAAGTTATTGGCCGCCCTCGTCACGGTAATGAGAATTTTTTTCCTGAGTATTACGTTTTGCCGATCGATAAGAGTCTTCAAAAAAATCCGCTGGAAGCTTATCGGATGATTGAATATCTTATCCGCAATGGATTAACGGTTGAACGCTCGACAGAAGCTGTAAGTACTGCTGGCAAAACCTACCCTGCGGGTTCATTTATCATAAATATGCACCAGGCCAAACACGGCATTGCAAACATGGTTTTATATGATGGTATTAACGTCTCAGATTATGCTTCCGTAGCTGGCGAGATTGTGCAGGATTTTCCTGTCCTGCGAGGATTTGAACGTGATGTGGTTAGAGAAACCGGAGTGTTTGCGGGCAAAACTTCTCCGGTGACTTCCGTATCGATTCCGGCCACACCAATGCCGAATGATTCTGCCTATGTCTTAATCCTAAACACCAATAACGATGCCATCAAAACGGTTAATGAATTGCTTAAATCCGGCAAAGTGGTTACGATGCTATCCAAAAGCGGAACAGGATATGAAGCGGGTGACTTTGCAGTCGCCTATGATGATCTGAACCCGCTGGCCTCGAAATACTATCTTGATGTCACGGCATTCGGCCATAACAAACCCGTTGGTAAAGTTCTTAAACCTTCTACGGTAGCCGCTCTCGGCGAATCGGCTTATGTGCTCAAAAATCTCGGTTTTAAAGTGACCGATGATCAGCAGCATGCCGATGTGTTGGTGAATACATTCGATTCCGATAAACTTGTCGAGAAAGGGAAACCATACATTGCTTATGGAAATATGGGGATGGGTAACGTGAAAAACTGTATTCCTCAATTTGCGTTTGCTGGACCGACATGGGAAAGATACGAAGGGGTCTTCCTAGCGAATGTCAAACAGGATAATGTGATTACAGCCCCTTACGATAACGAAGAATACTTCTACACCGTTACAGGTTCTTACATTACGAAACTACCTAAAGCTGCAAAAATTCTTGCAACCATTAGTAATAAAGAAAACTTCTTCAAAGCGGGCTGGTGGCCAGGTCACGATGCTGCAAGAGGAAAGATTATGGCCTTCACCTATATAGAAAACAAAAAGAATATTACTGTGTTCTCTAATGATCTCACCAATGGTGCTTATTCGCAGCAACAATTCCGTTTGCTGGCCAATTCCATTTTTAATGCTGTTCCCAGCAAATCCTAAGTAATTTTGCAAACAGCCTTATTCCAGTGATCAACTGTGAATAAGGCTGTTTTCGCGATAAAACGGTTTCGCCTACTGTGACATTTTGTTTACAACTTGATCAAACTTTAGCGACATCTGCAGGATATATTGGACTATAGCGTAACATCATCCTGTACATGCGGGTTGATGAAAAATACGAGTCCAGGATTTTCAAGGAGGAATGCAAGTTGCTAAGCAGTATCAAACTGATAAGCAGATCCGTCAGAGAGTATGAGGAAGAGGCCAATATCAAAATACGAGCCTTTTCCGTAAATAGCCAATTGAATGAAAATCAAGTAAATGAAAAGACGGTTGCTAATAAATTAGATGATAAAGAAGTAGATACAGCAGGTATATCCAATTCATCCTACGACGTTACACAAACCGATATTCCTTCTCGAAACTCTGTAGAAGAGTCGAAAAGAAGGCGGGGCACCGGGCGTCTTGTAGCACTTGATGCAGTACGAGGAATGGCGGTGCTGGGAATGTATTTGCAGCACTTCGGATCGAACCCAAACGTTTCTGCGATTGTTTCCGGAAACACGACACTATTATTCGTATTGTGCGGGGGTATATCTTATTCCATTATGGCACAGCGCATGATGGAATGGGGAGCGGAAACGGCCGCTTTCCGTGCGCGAATGCTAGCCCGTGCAGTATTTGTTGATATTATTGGTTATTTGCTTATTATGCTGAACACTCCATATGGCATCATTTTGCCTGCCTATTCAGCTATGTTTGTGCTGGCCCTTATGTTATTTCGCCGTTCGACCCGCACCATTGTTACAACAGCAGCAGTTTTGCTCGTGACAGCCCCGCCGCTAATGATTCTGGGATCAAGTATTTTCTCAAAAGCTTATCTTCTTGGTGATATTGCAGGAGGTCCAATGTCTGCTATCGCCTTGATCCCTGCATTTGTTACTGGTATGGCCATTGGCCGCTTTGACCTGACCAGATTACGCACAGCTCTCATACTCGCAGGCAGTGGTATCGTTATGCTTGTTATTGGCAAAGCACTGGCTGCTTTTGTACTTCCGAATTGGAGTCTCCACTTTGAACAATGGCTGGTAAGGATGCAAGGAGTTGCTCCTGTACAGCCACCGGATGAATACGCAATTTGGCCGCTTAATACGGAATCACCAATGTGGCATATGCTCTTGCAGTCGGCTCCGCACACCGCTTCGACCTTCCAAACGATGATAGGATTAGGAATTTCATTCTTGGTATTGGGCGTTGCATGTCTCATATCCAAAAAAGCCTCTACTGTATTATTGCCTTTTGCAGCAGTCGGACGTATGGCTCTGACCATGTATGCCATTCAATTTGTAATAGTTTGGTTTCTGTATCTGGCAAAGATTGGGCACAGTCTGGACGGAGTTCCGTTCGGCGACGTAATAGTTGCAGTTGTTACACTGTTGCTGGGATTGTTGTTTGCTAAGCTTCCTGTTGGTCCGCTTGAAGGATTGATGCGCCGTTTTGACCGATTGTTCTGCCCTACCCAACCAGTCTCACAAACAGTAAAGTAGATAGCCTTCTTGATACTCTATATTTATAGTCATAGAAAACATCGGATTTCAATTAAAACGGACTGATCAAAATCACAACAGATAAAAAAATAAAGGTTTTGTGAATTTAGTTATTTATTTCCAGGTTTTAAGTATTGCCTATGTTGTACAATGACAACAAGTTTACCCCAACTAAGTCCTGATAATATCAGGATTTTTTTATATTTAGGGGAGAATGACAACAAGTTTGCCTCTTTCGAGGAATTTGTAATATTTAAAGGGGCGGCTATAGTTAGAGTTACTTTGTGGAATGACATGATTATTTTTTGTTCCAATCTACAATACATATCGATGTTTTGTATCTGTTACATTTAATTTTTTTGTCCAATTAAAGTGTAGAAGATTCAGGTTTTATAATCCACTACTATGAAAGTTTAAAAAATTCGGTCTACCGTGACTTTTATGCTATTAGTTCTAAAATGAAGATTAAAGGCGTTCAAAATGACCGCATAAATGCCTGCTTTATTCGAATGAATCCATATCTTCAACCGTATGATTTTGCTCGTCGTTTTTAATATGGGTGTAAAGTGTGGTTGTTTTGGGATCAGAATGACCGAGCATTTAAGTCCACAGAAGTTTGGGCTTTTCTTTGATAATTAGAAATTCTTTTTTGTGGTATGAGAGCCCTAAAACCCCAGATGATATTTGTATCTTTATCCCACATCAAGCATCTCTTTATAAGACGAGTATTCTCTTTTTCATTAATACCCGCAGCTTTAAAAATTTCTTTGTTCGTTAGAGCATGATGCTAGTTGGCAAGATAGAGAAGTTGAACTTAGAGATTTTTAACTCAATACAAGACACAATGATTCAAATTCTAATATCACAGTTTTTTTTGTATTAACCTCCATCATAGGTATTTTTTGACAGTGCCGTACGAGCACTTAAGAAATAGCCCCATCTTTACCGTCGGGTCAAAAGAAGAAAAAACTTTATCGCTAACGCCTTCTTACAATTGGTGTTTAACAATCCTGTCTCCCTCAATAAAGCTATCGGAAACGTAACTTTTGCATCAGACGCCCGTAATAACTAGCACTCTCATTATGTTGGGCAAGTTTTATTAATTACTGGAGTAGAGGGTTGGTATCAAGTAGACGGAAAACCAGTTCAATTCCTTAAAACAGGCGATGTGGTGAACATTCCACCGAACGTAAAATATTGGCATGGGTTACGAAGGATAGTTGGATTTGTATACTTAGTACTCACACTGGGGTGATACAGACCGGTTAGAAAACGTAACCGAGAAAGAATATGAAAACTCTAACAAAAAAAATGAAAAAACAAGCAGAAGCGGCAGCCAATCGGCTGCCGTTGTTTTAGTGTTTCGTTATATACTGTGACCTTTATTGAAAAGGAAAAAGGTCATTTTCTTTACAGAATATAATACCGATTAAAAACTTCTTTCTAACAAGGTGCCAACTTGCGTGGCCATGACTTGCGGTGAATAGGGCATTCCATTTCGAATCCACCATTCAATGACCCCTACATAAGCAGTCCCAGCATATTGCAACATCACATCTTCGACTAATTCCGTATTTTTCCCGCTTTCTTTGTCAATCTCCCCTTTGAACCCTTCCATGAAATAAGCAAGTAGCCGCGTTCTAAAAGATGAAGGTGTACCTTTTGATGCTGCTAGCATGGTTGAAAAAAGCAAATAATTTTTCTCAAAGTACTCGAAATATGGAACAAGAGCATCAGCCCACTCCATCTGACATGCCCACGTATCCATTTCTTTTAATTCATTAATGTGTGTTTCCATGATTTGATCTAATAAATCATATTTGTCCTGATAATGAAGATAAATTGTACCGCGGTTTACGTTTGCCTTGTTTGCAATGTCTTGAATGGTAATGTCATCGAAGTTTTTTACAGCCATCAGTTCAATAACGGCTTTTTTTAAGGATTCTTGCGTTTTTAGGATTCTCCGATCCACTTTAATCATCTTGTCTTTTCCCCCTGATCAAAAAATAATGAACACTTTTCGTGATGATGTTGCTATTTCAACAAATTGCGCTTTTTTAACCATTGAACTTAGGTTTCTTTTTTTATAATAATAGACATAAGTTGATAAAACAACCAGTATTGTTTATTCGCTCTCCGTGGCTTACTTACCTAAAAAAAGGAGAACTTAAATTTAGAAAAGAGGGTGTTCACATGGTGTTTAATAAAGAAGTGTGGATAATCATTACTAATTTCTAAATAGCTAACTGATAAAAATTCTATTCATTGGAGGTTATATATGATTAATGCTAATGCACGTGCTGTGTTCGGTCCAGAAGGTTCTACAGTTGAGCGCAGGGATCTTAAGCCGCATAATATTCTCATTAAGATCAAGTATGCGGGTATTTGCCACTCTGACATCCATACTGCCCGTGGAGATTGAGGGCCAGTCCAATATCCTCCCGTTCCAGGACACGCTGGAATTTTCGCCCAGATTGGTTTGGAAGTCACAAAGTATACTGTTGGTGACCGAGTAGGAGTTGGCTGTATGGTTGATTCCTGTGGAGAGTGCGAGAGTTGCCGTAGAGGAAAGGAGCAATATTGTCTTAATGGACATACGAGTACCTACGGAGTCATCGATAGATATGGACAATATACGCAGGGAGGTTATTCCACCCATATCGTTGTAATAACGGAGGATTTCGTGGTTCGAATTCTAGACGGCATTAATCTTGATGTCGCCGCTCCACTTTTATGTACTGGGATCACAACGTATCCGCCGCTGCGCCATTGGGGTGTTGATTCCGGCTAAAATATAGCGGTCGTTGGATTTGGTGGACTCGGACACATGGTGTGAGATCGCTCATTCTATGGGGGCAGAAGTAACAAACCCATAACATCTAAAGCAAATGCGTTAGTTTAAAGAAAGCATTAAAACAATCATAGGAGTAAAAGGAATGAAATATAAGACCCAAAAAAATTCTCTCGGTTTTGCTCTAATATTGGCCATATTTTCGGCGTTGGGGCCGTTTACCGTCGATATGTATCTTGCATCACTTCCGCAAATCGCTGTTTTTTTTGGAACAAGCGCAACTGCGGTTCAAGCGAGTTTAACCACTAGTCTGTTAGGATTAGGGCTAGGACAGTTGATAATGGGACCTTTAAGCGACATTTATGGAAGACGCCAGCCTTTGTTGATTTCCATGATACTATATATCCTTTCCTCTATTGGATGCGCTTTTGCACCAAGCATAGGATGGTTTATATCTTTAAGATTTATACAAGGGGTTGCTGCGTCCGCTGGACTTGTTATTTCGCGCGCTATTGTTCGAGATCGGTTTAGTGGGATTGAAATGACTAAGTTTATATCGTTGCTGACAATGATAAGCAATGTGGCACCGTTAATTTCCCCTACGGCTGGAAGTACGGTTATGTCATACAGCTCTTGGTTAGGTGTATTTATATTTTTAGGGGTGCTAGGCATAGGGTTAACTGGGATAACCATATGGGGGTTAAAGGAAAGCTTACCTGTACAACAACGTATTTCAGGCAGTCCCCGTGCGTTGATGAAAAATTATAATAGCTTATTCCGAAAGCGGTCTTTTATAGGGTATGCTCTAGTCAATGGCATATTGTTCGCAGGTGTTTTTGCCTATGTTGCAGGTACCCCATTTATTTATCAAAACATATACGGCGTGTCGCCGCAACTGTTTTCAATCCTCTTTGCGTTGAATGGCCTTGCTATTATCTTGGGATCTCAATTCGTCAAACTGCTTGCAGACCGGGTAACGGAAAGTCGATTGTTTTTGATCGGAATAATACTAGCGTTTATATCTTCTGCTGCAGTCTTATTTATAGTACTAGTACATGGAGTATTATCAGCTATGTTTATTTCGATCTTCTTATTCGCTTTATCCATTGGGATCATTGGCCCCATCTCTTTTACATTAGCAATGGAATCGCAGGGGCATATTGCAGGGGGCGCGTCCGCCGTGCTCGGCACTTTACAATTCGCATTAGGTGCCGTTACGTCTCCACTTGTGGGAATTGCAGGCGAAAATTCTGCTATACCTTTTGGAATTATTATTTTTTCTACAAGTTTATTATCTATAATTACCTATCTCATTCTGGTTAAAGGGATAAAAAAATTATCCGGTACCAAAAATAGCTTTGAATCCAATACTTAACCAATCGCTTGCGAACATTAAGATCTATGCGAGGCCCCAGCATTCTAAGACTTGAGTATAAAAAACAGGAGGATCTAAAATGCAAAGTGTTACACTAAACAATGGTGTCCAGATGCCGATACTCGGATTTGGGGTTTATCAAATTGATGATGAAAATGTATGCGAAGAATCGGTTTGTAATGCCCTAATGGAAGGTTACCGCTTGATTGATACCGCTGCTGTTTATAGCAATGAAAAAGCAGTCGGTCGTGCCATCAAGCAGAGTGGCGTGCCCAGAGAGGAAATATTCGTTACAACAAAGCTTTGGATTCAGGATGCAGGTTACAAGAGTGCTAGGAAAGCATTCGAAACATCACTGAAAAAACTGCAACTGGATTATTTGGATCTGTATCTCATTCATATGCCCTTTGGCGATATCCATGGTTCATGGCGTGCGATGGAGGAATTATATCATGAGGGGAAGATCAGGGCAATCGGCGTAAGTAACTTCCTAAATGATCGCCTGATGGATTTAATCGTTCATCATGAAATCGTTCCTACTGTAAACCAAGTTGAAACGCATGTATTTACACAACAAGTAGAAAATGCTCAATTTATGAAGGATCACCATGTTCAGATTGAGTCCTGGGGACCATTTGCTGAAGGGAAAAATGACATTTTCAAAAATGAAGTATTGGCATCAATAGCTGAGAAACATCATAAATCCGTGGCTCAAGTTGCTTTACGTTGGTTGATACAAAGAGGAATTGTTGCGATTCCAAAGTCCGTTCATAAGGAAAGAATTATCGAAAACTTTAATATCTTTAACTTTGAAATGAGTAGGGAAGATATGGAAAGGATTGCTACGTTGGATTCCAAAGAGAGTTTAATCTTATCCCTTCACGATCCTGAAAACGTGGAACGGCTCAGCAACATGAAAATTCGTAACTAATTTTGGGGAGGCCTTATCACAAAATGCTCAAACCCAACAACACTATGTTCACGTAACAGTACCCAAGTCCTTCCCATATATCGATTCAATTCCACATATAAACATATGAATGGTTATAATGGCAGAGAAGTGTGTGAAAAAGTAAACTGAAAGAACGGTATTTAAGATGGTAAGTTAATTACTAGGACATATTGAATCTATTCATAAGCACATATTGTCAACAGGGGGAAACATGGAGTTAAGAGTGCTTCGTTATTTTCTTACAGTCGCTCGTTTGGAAAGTATTACGCATGCAGCAAATGTACTACATGTAACACAGCCGACATTAAGCAGACAATTAGCTGACTTAGAAAAAAATTTAGGAACTCAATTGCTTATTCGCGGTAAAAAAAAGGTGTCATTAACGGATACTGGCATGCTTTTACGTCAGAGGGCAGAAGAAATCCTAACGATTGCGGATAAAACAGAGAGAGAATTCAAAGGTCAAAATAATCTGGTTGGAGGGACTATCTCTATAGGAAGCGTCGAATCACTAACATCGCATTATTTATTTCAAACATTAAAAGCTTTTCATGAAGAGTATCCACAGGTTAATTATTATATTTATAGCGGAACAGGGGATGATATAAAGGAAAAAATAGACAAAGGATTACTTGAAATTGGGATTTTATTAGAGCCCATAAATATTGAAAAATACGATTTCATCAGATTGCCTCAAAAGGAACGATGGGGAATTCTAACACAGGCTTCATCCCCTCTTGCACAAAAAGAATATGTTACTCCCAATGATCTTGTTGGAGTTCCTTTACTTCTTTCTAGTCGTCCAACAGTACAAAATGAAATTGCTAATTGGTTTGCTGATGAATATGAAAATATACATGTTCTAGCCACATACAACTTAATTTCTAACATAGTTAATTTTGTAGATAATGGTATGGGAACTGCTATTTGTATTGAAGGTGCTCTTGCGATGACAGGTTCAAAACATCTTTGCTTCAGACCATTTTTTCCAGAACTCAAATTTAGTTGTGTTATTGTTTGGAAGAAACACAAGATTTTTAACCAGGCTACTTCTCACTTAATTCAATTAATCAAGTATGCCTCACAAGCATAATAAAACATAGATTATAGGTATTGGATAAGGTTATTTATCTAGTGATATCTTAAAGGTGCAGCTTGAATGAAGCCTTTAAATATTACTGATAAATAACTTTTTTTATTTAGCAGGTAAAGTTGTTTATGTTTAATAAATAAAAGGCGTAATTCATTGTTCAACAACAAGAAGAGGGGGCATTTTCTAATGAGCAAAAAATATGAAAAATTAGCTCAGGATATTGTAGAGAAGATTGGTGGTAGTGAAAATGTATCAACACTAACTCATTGTATGACAAGGCTTAGATTCGCACTAAACCAAAATAAAAAAGCCGATCAAGACGCTATTAAAGCTTTAGATGGCGTGATTGATGCGATTGAAAGCGGCGGACAATTTCAGGTGGTTATTGGCACCCATGTTGAAGAAGTATATGAGGAAGTGATCAAATATATAAAACATGCAGAAAATATAGATGATACATTATCTAACGAAAAAAATGTAAGCGTTTTTGGCAAATTAATCGATTTTATTTCAGGTACATTCAGTCCAATCGTTCCGGCTATTGCAGGCGCGGGAATGATAAAAGCGCTATTGGCTTTGCTGATCTTATTTAATGTAGTTTCAAAAGCGTCACAAACTTACTATGTAATCAATTTCATGTCGGATGCCATTTTTTATTTCTTACCCTTCTTATTAGCATATTCGGCTGCAAACAAATTAAAATGCAGCCCTGTACTGGCACTTGTGTTGGCTGGGATATTGCTTCATCCGAATCTGGATCTATTGAGAACTGCGGGTAATAATGTTAGCGTTTTTAATATTCCATTGACACTTGTTGCTTACAGTTCATCGGTTGTTCCGATTCTATTAACCGTGTGGGCGCAATCCTACATTGAACCATTCTTTAAAAGAGTCATTCCTAACGCTGTAAAAATTATTTTTGTTCCGATGTTTACCATTCTGGTTGTTGGATTTATTTCCTTAACTGCACTAGGACCGCTAGGTTCTTTCTTCGGAACATATTTGGCAATGGGGTTTGATTTTTTGGGATCGCACGGAGCATGGGTGGTCATTTTCATAATTGCAACCTTCTGGCCACTCCTTGTTATGTTTGGACTTCATCACAGTATCGTTCCGTTATCATTGGCTCAAATCACGACATTGGGATATGAAAATATCATTGGACCTGGAGCCATGATATCCAATATTTCGCAAGGTGTAGCCGCGTTGATTGTCAGTTGGAGAACAAAGGATACAGTATCCAAGCAAATCTCCACTACAAGTGGAATTACAGGCTTAATGGGAATTACAGAAGCAGCACTTTACGGTGTTAATTTACCTAAAAAATATCCTCTTGTTGCGGCTATGATTGGATCCGCTGCTGGAGGGCTTTACGCAGGGGTTATGGAAGTTTCACGTTATGCAACAGGTTCATCAGGGCTTCCAGCTATTCCGCTTTATATTGGAGAAAACATTTGGAATTTCTATAATATACTCATCGCATTATTAATTACAACGGTTATAACTGCAGTGCTTACCTATTTATTAACCTTAAAATATGAGAAAGAAACGTCTGAGCAGAATAAAGTCACCACAAACGATAAAATCATCACACTTAAAAATACGGTTATTACAAGTCCTATCAAAGGTGAAATGATTCCATTGAAGGATGTTCAAGATGCGGCCTTCTCCACAGAAGCAATGGGAAAAGGAGTTGCCATTGAGCCAAGCGAAGGAAAAGTGGTCGCTCCTTTTGATGGGAAAATTGTTTCGCTGTTTCCCAAGAAACACGCAATCGGTTTACTCTCCGATGATGGGGTTGAAATACTCATCCATATAGGATTGAACACCGTTAAACTGAATGGGAAGTACTTTGAAGCTCATGTTGAAGAGGGTCAGAGAATTACCAAGGGACAGACACTAATCACGTTTGATTTGGAGAAAATCAGAGAGGAAGGATATGTTACCCAGACCCCGGTGATCGTTACGAATACTTACAGTTATGCTGATGTGCTAACTAATAACAGTAGTGCAGTCACTGATTTTAACAATGAGTTGTTAGTCCTAATAGTGTAACCATATCAAATTCAAGGAGTGGATTATAAATGACTTTAGTCAAAGACTTTTTATGGGGAGGAGCAACTGCTGCAAACCAATGTGAAGGTGGATATTTGGAAGGGAATAAGGGATTGTCAACCGTCGATGTTATACCCGCAGGACAGGATCGCGTTTCTGTAATGAAAGGTAAGATGAAAATGATGGAATGTGATGATGAACATTTCTATCCAAGCCATGAAGCCATCGACTTTTATCATAATTATAAGGAAGACATTGCTTTATTTGCAGAAATGGGCTTCAAATGCTTCCGCTTATCTATTGCATGGACACGAATCTATCCAAATGGGGATGATCCATTACCCAACGAAGAAGGTTTGAAGTTCTACGATGATGTTTTTGATGAGTGTTTAAAATATAATATAGAGCCTTTAGTAACGATCACTCACTTTGATGTGCCGATGCATTTGGTAAAAACCATCGGTTCTTGGAGAAGCCGTAAAATGGTTGATTATTATGAAAGACTATGCGAAACGCTATTCACTCGCTACAAAGATAAAGTGAAGTATTGGCTAACTTTTAATGAAATCAATATGTTATTACACCTACCATTCGGGAGCTCAGGATTGGTGTTTGATGAAGATGAAGATGAAGAAGCTGTGAAGTATCAGGCAGCTCATCACCAATTGGTCGCGAGTGCTAAAGCTACTGAAATTGCACGCAAAATAAATTCCGAATTCAAGATAGGATGTATGTTGGCGGGTGCCAGCACTTATCCCTATACTTGCGCTCCTGAAGACGTATGGAAAGCCATAACAAGGGATCGAGAGCATTACTTCTTTGTGGATGTACAATCTCGTGGTGAATACCCGAATTATGCCAAAAAAATGTTCGAAAGAATGAATATACATCTGAAAAAGGAAGATGATGATGAGGAGCTTCTGAAAAATAATACAGTTGACTTCGTTTCATTTAGTTACTATGGTTCGCGATTAACAAGTGCCGACCCAGCAGTTAATACTCAAACCGCTGCCAATCTCTTTCCGACATTACGAAATCCCCATTTAAAAAGAAGTGAATGGGGCTGGCAAATTGACCCACTCGGGCTGAGAATTACATTAAATGCATTGTATGATCGCTATCAAAAACCATTATTTATTGTCGAGAATGGGTTGGGAGCTGCGGACAAGCCTGATGAAAATGGATGTATCTCGGATGATTACAGAATCGAGTATATTCGTGAACATATCCGAGCATTTAAAGCTGCTGTAAAAGAAGATGGCGTAGAGTTGCTAGGATATACAACCTGGGGGTGCATTGATTTAGTAAGCTCAAGCTCTGGAGAAATGAACAAAAGATACGGTTTCATCTACGTGGATAAAGATGACCAGGGAAATGGTACGTTAAGTCGTAGTAGGAAAAAGTCCTTTAATTGGTATAAGAAAGTAATTAGTAGCAATGGAGAAGATTTAGACTAAGTTTATACAGCCATAGCTAGTTGATGATGGAATCACAGTCGACCAGATGTGACGCTTACAAACTTTTTCTAAACAAGACCCTTAATTTAAAATGCGATATATTCTCTTGTTCTCACTAACATGAGCAAGTCTTCTTGTGGTAAGCATTTTCTTGTTATTCGGGATCGTGTTCTCAATAGGAAATAAAGTTATGAATTTAAGTACAAAACATGGAGCGGGTGCCGCTTCATGTTTTTGTACTGTGCCGGGTATGGGCCTTATCTCTAGTGTTCAAGTTCCGAATGCGAGAACAATATTCAAAACCCTACCCTCATCACAAAATTAGGATGAGAATTTTGTTTGAATAACCTCAGTACAAGAAATTACTCGATTTACTAGATTTGTTGGGAATGCAATTTAAAAATTTCTATCTAACAATATCCCAGTTTGTTCTGCCATGACACGAGGGGGGACTGACATTCCATTCTTAAACCACCATTCTACGATCCCCACGACCGCGGCCCCAAAAAATTGAAGAATGACATCTTCACTTAAGCCTTGATTTTTTCCTTCTGTTACATCGACTTCTACCTTGTACTCCTGGACGACTAAATCAAGGAATTGAGTACGAAAATAAGCTGAACTTTTCGTGTTAAGCATAGTTGAAAAAAACAAATGATTGTCTGCAAAGTATTCGAACCAGACATAATTTCCTTCTTGAAAACTCATTTCAGATGCTGAGTGGCAAAGTTCACGGAGATTGTTTATATGTTCTTCAATTATCTTATCTAATAAGTCAAATTTATCCATGTAATGGAGATAGATTGTTCCTCGATTAACATTTGCCCTGTCTGAAATATCGCGAATTGTAATGTCATCAAAGTTTTTTTCAGTCATCAGTTCAAGTATTGCTTTCTTTATGGCTTCTTGAGATTTGAGTACTCTTCTGTCCACTTTAGTCATTTTTAAAGTCCCCTTACTGAGATAATCGGCAATTATTAATAATTTGTTGAGTAATCTACACATCGAGAGAAATTGATTATTGCAAGCATTTTGTTTCCGTTTAGAATTATAAACGTAAGTTGATTAAACAATCAATGTTCATTTTTTATTTGGAGTTATCTAAACTCAATGATCAGTACGCGTACCCGTTCTGAGGCAAGTCAAGATCGCACCAAACGAAAGGAAGGAACCATGAAATGGATTATACGAAACTTGGAAATACTGGCTTGGATGTATCCCGGATTTGTCTTGGTTGTATGGGTTTTGGAGACGCACGAAAAGGTCATCATCGATGGGTACTTGATGAAGAACGCGCTCGTCCGATCATAAAAAAAGCTCTGGAGCTTGGAATCAATTTTTTTGATTCTGCAAACGTGTACGCTGAAGGGACAAGTGAGGAAATAATTGGAGGTGTATTAAAGGATTTTTCGAACCGTGATGAAATTGTCATCGCGACTAAAATACATGGACGAATGCATCAAGGACCCAATGGCGCTGGACTTTCCCGCAAGGCGATCATGAGCGAAATCGATAAGAGCCTTAAGAGATTGAAAACCGACTACGTCGATCTGTATCAAATTCATCGTTGGGATTATAACACGCCTATCGAAGAGACGATGGAGGCATTGCACGATATAGTTAAGGCTGGTAAGGCAAGATACATCGGAGCCTCTGCAATGTGGGCATGGCAGTTTGAGAAAGCTTTACATATAGCTGAGAAGAATGGGTGGACCCGATTTGTATCAATGCAGAATCATTTAAATCTCATTTACCGTGAAGAGGAGCGAGAGATGCTCCCACTTTGTAAGGAAGAAAAAATTGGGGTCATTCCTTATAGCCCGCTCGCAGGAGGAAGATTGGCGCGGGAGACAACAACACATCGTGCCGAAACTGATGAAATTGCAAAACAAAAATATGATGCAACAACAGATGCGGATCAATTGGTGGTGAACCGGGTTGCGAGTTTGGCAGAGAAACATGGTGTTCGCCGGGTTCACATCGCACTTGCGTGGCTTCTGCATAAAGAACCGGTAACCGCTCCTATTGTCGGTGCGACAAAAATATCCCAGCTCGAAGATGCAGAAGCTGCTCTATCTATTCAATTAACTGCTGAAGAAATTGCGTTTTTGGAAGAACCATATGTACCGCACCGAATCGTTGGTCATTTTTAAATTCATATAAATTGGTGTCGCACGGTCTCTTTGATAAGAGAGATGCACATGAGTTTTTGTGTCAGCTCGTCGTCATTAGACATAAACTCACAATAAAGGAGAATAAATTATGCCTGTAATTACAATTGAAGCAGCTAAATTAACTAAAGAGCAAAAAAGAAAGTTAGTAAAAGACCTTACTACATCAGCTTCAACTATCATGAATATACCTGAACAAGCATTCTTTGTGTTCGTAAGGGAAAATGAACTAGATAATATAGGTGTTGCAGGACGGATTTTAGCAGACAAAGCTGTAAATAGTCCACTGAAAAATGAGGAGTAAAATAGTTAACTTGGTAATACCGGATTAGAAGTACATCGTCTTTGTCATGGCTGTTTGAGCTTTGGTGAGCAGGTCGTGATTCCCATCAATGAGTACTAAATAAAGAACACAGTTGCCCAATTATTAAACTAGCTCTTGAACTTGGTATCCATTTAAATAATTGATAGAAAAAAAATTCTTGGATGGAGAAAATTTAAAATGAAAATACTCATTCTTGTTTTTCACCCTGATTTAACTGCTTCCCGTGTTCATCGTCGCTTAACGGAAGAAATGGAGAAGCAAGCTGGTGTTACAATTCATCGTGTTTATGAGGCATACCCGAATGAGAAGATCGATGTCGCTGCCGAGCAGAGGCTATTGGAGCAGCATGATCGCATCGTTTTGCAATTCCCTTTCTACTGGTACAGTACGCCTTCATTGTTGAAAAAATGGGAGGATGTAGTCCTAACTCATGGCTGGGCATTTGGAAGCAAAGGGGACAAGCTGCACGGAAAAGAGCTGCTGATTGCCGTTTCTACCGGCGCTGCTAAAGAAAACTATTTACCAGACGGTAATTTTAAATACACCGTTTCCGAGCTGCTGCGACCTCTTCAGGCAACCAGTAACTTGATTGGAACACGCTATTTGACACCATATATCTTGTATGGTGTAATGCAACACCTGTCAGATGAGGAGCTAGAGCAAAGTGCCAAGGATTATGTGGCTTATGCGCTGAATCCTAAACTTGTCTAGAAGAATGGTGATGCTAAGCCTGTTGGCTTCATCATAGAGACGGGAATTGGAGGTTACCGCGTCGCAATTATCGTCATTCTTTCAGTGGGTCTTATTCATCCACAAAAAAAACAAGCAGGAGGCACAGTTATGAATCGAATTGAAAAGAGTGAAGAAACATTTAAACAGCTATTTGGTAATGGAATGCCGGGAGCATACGCTACTGATCCTGATTTTCAGGACATCCTGAGCCGTTTTATTTTTGGGGAAGTTTTTTATCAAGGGAAGTTGGACGATAAACAACGTGAGCTTATCACTCTGGTGGTGCTTGTAACGAATCAAACGTTACCTCAGCTCAAGGCGCATGCTCATGCTGCACTGAACGTTGGACTAACTCCGGTAGAAATTAAAGAGGCCATTTACCATTGTGCCCCTTATTTAGGATTCCCTAAAACGCTAAATGCCATCGCGGAGATTAATGAGGTTTTCCAATCCAGAAATATCGAGTTACCTCTCGAAAGTCAAAAGCAGGTTGAAGAAGAGAATCGGTTAGACAAAGGCCTTGCAGTGCAGGTAGAAATCTTTGGCGATATCATTGAAAAGAACAGGAAGAATGTCCCATACAATCAAAAGCATATACAGGACTATCTTTCTGCCTTCTGTTTTGGTGACTTCTATACTCGTGGAGGCCTTGATCTGAAAACACGGGAGTTGCTGACCCTCTGTATTGTGAGTAGTCTCGGCGGTTGTGAAAGTCAAGTCAAGGCACATGTGCAAGGCAACCTGAATGTAGGCAATGACAAGGATATGATGATCACGGCCATCACTCATTGCCTTCCTTATATGGGTTTTCCGAGAACATTAAATGCTTTGAGTTGTGTGAATGAAATCATTCCAGAATAGAAAGAGAAATTAAGCGAAAAAATAGATTTTTTTTATAGATGAAAGTGTACCTAAAATTAAGAAAGGATGTTTATCTAAAATGTCAAATATTCAAGAAAAAGTAGTTATTATTACAGGAGCGTCCAGCGGTATTGGAGAAGCAGCTGCAAAAGAACTGGCATCCAAAGGAGCAAAATTGGTTCTTGCCGCTCGCCGCGAAGACCGGTTAAAGAAATTACAAGATGAAATTGAACAAAGCGGCGGACAAGCTATATATAAAGTGACGGATGTAAGTTCGCACCAACAAATGGAGGATCTTGCTGCATATGCGCTTAACGAGTTTGGAAAAATTGATGTTTTAGTCAATAATGCTGGAATCATGCCGCAGGCTTTTCTTGCTTTGAAAAAGGTTGATGAATGGGACCGAATGATCGATGTCAATATCAAAGGGGTTTTGTACGCAATCGGAGCAGTCCTTCCATCTATGAGAGAACGGAAATCAGGTCATATTATTAACCTTTCATCCGTAGCTGGACACAACATCTACCCAGGCGGAACAGTTTATTGTGGTACCAAACATGCCGTAAGAGCAATCTCTGAAGGCTTGCGTCAAGAAGAAGCGATGAGTGGTACAAATATTCGTGTGACCAATATTTCGCCGGGGGCTGTGACCAGCGAACTGCTGGAGACGACAACCGATCCGGCAATGAAAGCGGGCTTGGATGATTTTTACAAGATAGCAATCGATGCAGACAGCATTGCACGTGCCGTTGCCTTTGCCATCGAACAACCATCGGATGTGGGCATTAATGAGATGATCATTCGACCAACAGCTCAAGTTGGATAACGTTAAAAATATAAGAAAGTAGAGATGAAAAATGAAGAACGAGCACTTAAGCCATAGCACACTCTTCCCATTGGGGCAAAAAGTCGAAAAAAACTTTATCGGAGACGCATACTTACAAATGGTGTTTACCGATCCAGCACCACTCAATACAGCAATCGGGAATGTAACCTTTGCTCCCGGTGCCCGTAATAACTGGCACTCTCATCATACCGGGCAAGTGTTGTTAGTTACTGGCGGTGAGGGGTGGTATCAAGAAGATGAAAAGCCAGCTCAATTACTTAAAACAGGCGATGTGGTGAACATTCCACAGAACGTAAAACATTGGCATGGGGCTACAAAGGATAGCTGGTTTGTTCACTTAGCTCTTACACCAGGACAAACAGATTGGTTAGAACCCGTACTGGATGAAGAATATATTAAGCTATAGTAAATGGATTAACACATATAAACGGCAGCCGTTAATGCCGCCGTTTATATAGAAGCTTCTAATAAATCTGGAACCCGCTGTTGCTATTCTGCGAATTATGGGGTCATGGAATATTTGAAGCTAGCACTGAGCGATTGGAGACAGTATTATGCAAACGATCGATCAACAAATGCTTACCGGAGAACGAGCACTTTTCAAGAGAAAGAACCTCATGGTCACTAATTCCATTTTTGCAGATGGCGAGTCTCCCCTGAAGGAAAGCAACGATATTACTATCGATAATAGCATTTTTAAATGGAAATATCCCTTGTGGTATTGCAATAATATTCGTGTTGATCGTAGCACTTTCCTTGAAATGGCCCGATCGGGAATATGGTATACAGACCAAATTGTCATCAGTGACAGCGTAATAGAGGCGCCAAAGACATTTCGGCGTTCGAGCGGAATCCGACTGACGTATGTCGATCTGCCCAACGCGCAAGAAACCTTATGGAATTGCGAAGATATTCACTTGCATCATGTGACCGCAAAAGGTGATTACTTTGGAATGAATAGTGCAAATATCAATATCGACAATTTCACATTAGCAGGGAACTACGCATTCGACGGAGCTAAGGATATGGAGATTCGCAATGCGAAGATTATTTCAAAGGACGCCTTCTGGAATTGCGAGAACGTCACCGTCTATGATTCATTGATCATCGGAGAATATTTAGGATGGAATTCGAAAAACATCTCCTTTATCAACTGTACTATCGAAAGCAATCAGGGAATGTGCTACATGGACCGTCTCGTAATCGAGAACGGAACGATTCTGAATACCGACTTGGCATTCGAATATTCAACCATTGATGTGGAAACCAAGACCTCAATTGATAGCGTGAAAAATCCAATCTCAGGGAAAATCAAAGCAAAGAATATCGGCGAAATCATCATCAATGACGAAGAAATCAACGCTGCCTACACCCGATATGAGCTGGATATAGCAGGTGATCGATTTGTCCTTTAATTTTGATGAAATGACGAACCGTTTGGCCACTAACTCTTATAAATGGGATGTTGAACCAGAAGAGCTGCCGATGTGGGTGGCGGATATGGATTTTGAGACTTCGCCTGCTGTAGTCGATGCTCTGCAAAAGAGATTAGACCATCATATTTATGGATATACCTCGATACCAGATACTTATTATAATGCGGTTGCCCATTGGTGGGAAAAGAGACATCAATATCAGATCCAAAAAGAATGGATTATGTTTTGCACGGGGGTAGTGCCGGCAATATCATCTATCGTACGCAAAATGACCAAAGCCGGTGACAAAGTGCTAGTGCTTGCGCCTGTCTATAACATTTTCTACAACTCCATAAAGAACAATCAACGAGAAGTTCTAGTAAGTGAGTTGATTTACAAAGACAATGGATATTCGATCGAATTTGACGATGTGGAGAAAAAGCTAGCCGATTCTGACACAACGCTTATGATTTTCTGCAATCCGCATAACCCCATAGGCAAAGTGTGGGACAAACAAATTCTTGAGAAACTCGGCACGCTCTGCGTCAAGCATCAGGTCCTTATCCTTTCCGATGAAATTCACTGCGATTTAACACACCCAGGCCACCCATACATTCCTTTCGCTTCAATATCGGAAGAGATCGCCCAAAATTGCATCACCTGTGTGGCGCCGACGAAAACTTTCAATCTTGCGGGAATTCAAACTTCAAGTATTATCGTGCCGAATTCGAAGATTCGTAAACTTGTACACCGTGGCATTAACACCGATGAAGTGGCCGAACCTAACTTTTTTGCGATTGAAGCAGCAATCTCTGCCTTTACGGAAGGCGAACCCTGGCTGCAAGCCTTATTGGAATATCTCATGGCGAACAAGCAATATCTCGAACATTATTTGGCTAGTAAACTTTCGCAGCTCCAAATTATCCATTCGGAAGCGACTTATTTGGCTTGGATCGATTGCCGGAACATAACTTCTAATGTAAGTCAACTGTGTAAATTCATAAGGAAAGAAACGGGGCTGTATGTCACGGAGGGCGCCATTTATGGCGGCAATGGATACGATTTCATTCGATTGAACTACGCCTGCCCTAAAAAACGACTAGTTGATGGATTGCAGCGCTTGAAGATTGGGATTCAGGCATATCAAAGAGTGAATGATTGATTCAAATAATGGTTACCGGACACTCCTCCACGAAATGAATGGGAATTTGGGATAAAGTTGCACGATCACTTAATGAAGTTGACGCCGATTTTGTCGTGTTCACAAAAGTGGAGCCACTGTCCACGGCCGACTGTGCATTGAGAGGGCAAAGCGTCGCGTGAGGAACAATACAATCTAATTCTGGCATTGGGGGCGGATTATCTGGATGCCGCCAATGCCAGCGAACTCGTAACTGTTTCGAAAATCTCTTTCTTGGGGTTACCTTTCTAACTAGAGTCTTACCGCTGCCGGTTTGCAGTCCCAAAGCGATATCATAATGGTTTCCTATAACTTTTTTATAATTTTGTTTCTTATGGTGTTGATCCCAGGGATACAAGGGGAGCCCACTTATGAATGTCATTGCAGCAAAAGCTGTGGCACTTGGAGAAGCACTACAACCAGATTTTGTGACCTATATAGAAAGAGTTCTTGACAATGCCAAGGTATTTGCAGAATCGCTGATTATATGGAGCGAGTATTTGGACTATTATTATTTGATGTGCAGCAAGCGATGAATACATATTTTAGAATCTCATGTATTGGGACAGGTTGCCTGAGTTTGAGGAAATGGAACTTGCCAAGTACATTGGATCAGCTATCAAAGCCGGGAAGAAAAACGACTATTCGGCTATTTTAATTATTGGTCAGCGCAGGAAGACAACGCAGATGTACGTGATCGATGGCAATATCTATAAACTGCTGCCGGATGATTTGTTCCAAGTCGCAATTGATAAGTTAAAGCCTTATCTTTAGATAAGCCGGACTTTGAAGTCCCAGATAGTTTATGTGGGGTTGTTCAATTGAGTCAGTCTGTGAAAAGTTTATAATTTTGTGATCGTAGTTCGTTGTTTTGAGGGTCAGGCAGTTTAGACTATGGATTGATAATGAACTGCAAGAGATAATATTGATTTCAAGCATAAGAGTTATATCATAAAATACCAACTTCAATGTAAACTTGAACCTGAAACCCTGTCATAATAATCTGAGTACTGGCGCATTCTGGGGATTTTTGTTTTAAGGGAGGAATTAAATTGTTAAATGATAATGAAAGAAAAGGAATATTTAAAGCCATTTTTGAAAGGAGAGATATTCGATCATTTAATGGAAAACCCATATCCAAAGATAAGTTAAACAACATATTAATGGCTGGTCATCATGCACCTTCCGTTGGTTTTATGCAACCTTGGGATTTTATTGTAATTGACTCTCAAGAAGTTAAAGAACGATTGGCGTATGCATGTCATAAAGAAATACAGGCCTTGTCCATACACTATGAAGATGAAAAAAAGACAAGATTTCTCTCGTTAAAATTAGAGGGTATAAGGGAAGCACCTATAACGATCTGTATTACATGTGATCCAACTAGAGGTGGGGGACATGTAATTGGGCGAAATTCTATTCCTGAAACAGATATTCTATCCGTCGCCTGTTGTATCCAAAATATGTGGTTGGCGTCTTATGCAGAAGGAATAGCTATGGGATGGGTGAGTTTTTACAAGAAAACAGACGTACGGGAAATACTAAATATTCCACCACATATTGATCCTATTGCTTTGGTTTCATTAGGTTATACGGATTTTTATCCTACAAAACCAATCCTAGAGCAAGTGAATTGGGAGAGACGTCGTAATCTAAATAATCTAATACACCATAATTCTTGGGAATGATTGAAATATAAGTTAATTTCCCTTTTTGGATATGATGCTCACAGAAACGATTGTTTCATAAGCATCATTAAGCAAGGACAAATGAAAAAGATAAATTTATTCGAGATTACAAAATTATGCGAACTTTGAGTTACTTATCTGCAGATTAGAGAATCCAGATATATCCCAGAAAAAAATGAAAGCTTTTTGTTTATTGCAGCTCCCATAGGGCGTAAAGGAAAAAGCCGACGCTTAACTCAGCGATCTATAGAGAAACTGATTGAAAAATACGCTTTAGCTTTTGGAAAGCCGGCTTTAACTGTACATTCTTTACGGCATTCATTCGCGACGAGATACCATCTGGAGAATAATGATGTACCCAGATTAAAAAATCAGTTAGGACATTCCTCAATACAAACAACTATGATCTATACACATTTAACAGATGAAGAAATGCGAAATGCGGTTAATAATATGGATAAGTGATGTAAACTTGATAGAGAACAAAAGTAATTTATAGCTACTTGTAATAATAATTTTTTTGAAAATGTGACAACAAGTTTATACCTTCCGAGGAGAATGACAACAAGTTTACCCCTCACGAGGAAAGTGACAACAAGTTTATACCTTTAAAGAAGGATGATACTAGAAATATGGATCTCAAAAATTTTTTTTGGCTTGTTCCAACAAAAGTCATATAGGAAAAGGGGTAAACTTGTTGTCATAATCTCTAATACGGCAAACTTGTTGTCAATAAAGGAGTAAACTTGTTGTCACTGGACAACTGGACAGTTATTGTCGGGTGATAAAAACAATATCTCATTAATTGCTGCGAAAATCGCGGCTTTTTTATTTTATGGGATAAAGTTCTTGTCAAAACCAAATGACAAGAACTTTATCCCATTTCCGATTTTGACAAGAATATTATCTCATTTCCGACGAACCAATCATCGAAAGTCTCTATTTTAGCAGCTTTTTTGTTTTATCGGTACAAGTTAGTGTCCGGAGTCGACAACAAAAACTTGTACCGGTTGCTGAAAGGACAAGAACATAGTGTCATTATTGATTTGGTATTTACCTAAACAGCTTAATTCGGCTTATGTGTAAGAAAAGTGGACGTATTGGCAGTTATTAATAAGTTGCTTTTCCAACAACTGCCTTAGCAGTATCATAAAGATTATCATAATGCAGAAGTTCAATCTTTTGTTCCGTTTTGGTACGACGCTTAGTTCGGTAAGTTTTTTCGTTAAAGTCTGCCCGACGGCCTGCAACAACGACGAAATGCATTCTCGTCCTGTCGGGTACCATAAATTCTAAAGGTAATTGTTGTGCCGCGTTCTTGTACTTTAGAATAGCTTCTTGAAAAGATGTATAGTACGATTCGAGCCAATCAGACCAGTCTTTTACTTGACGAATACCCTTTCTGAAAGCATCGCCTAAATCACCGTCACTCAAAGTGATTTTCCCGTACCGTGCTTCTAACTCAACAAAGACGAATTCATAACCGCCTGAATTTTTGCCGATTATCAAGAAATCAACTTGGATAGTTGTACCTAACTTAAGCTCTGGAAAGATGAAGGCATCGTGATGACCAAAGTTATAATTTTGTAAAATGGAGGCGATTATGAAATAGGATTTATTCTCTCGAATCCAATTTAAAACTGTTCGCTCAGGCGTTCCATGACTATCTAACATTTCAGCATATTTTTCGTATAAGTAGTTAAGCTCTGACTCGTTTTTCAATTCTTCAATGTCTAGGTAGTTATTTGGAAAAAGGCTCATGAAATGGCGTGCAGCTTTCGGGTACTCTCTGAACAAACTTTTGCGTATCCACTTCCCCCCAACTTCCCAACCTTCTCCGCTTCCTTTTTCTCATCCCACAGCTTCAATTCTTCATCGGTAAGGTAAGTATAGTCTCGTTCGTATATTTTCATATGTGGTCCTCTTTTTCGATAGTATTAAACATACCTAATTTTAGCATAAGAGCTTTAATTATCATTATATAATCAGCAAGAATTACTGGAGCTAATAGTGTTTGGTTGCTCTCAATACCACGTAAACTAAATTGTTGACCGTTCCCAATAAAACCGGGTAAAGGTTGATAGTTATTTCTGTTGAAAAACAAAGTAAGTATTAAAATCCGTCACTACCAAAAGAATGTTCTCTTCGTGGAACATAGTTCTCGAAGTGTTGAATTTTCAATGGTAATATATAGATTGAGTACAAGTCATAAGCACAAGAAGTCTATACATGTGTATACAAAACGGGGGATAAGTATGCTTGAAATAACAGGTGATGAAATCGCTCAACTTAATGATACCGACCTAAGATCCTTGGTAGGCCTTCTTTGTGAAGCAGAACTGACATCTGCACAAATCACGACAGCAGGAGTGACTTGGGGAGGTAATCAAAATGCTAAAGATGGCGGAATAGATGTGCGTGTTGAAGTGAAATCAATAATGGATAATGATGGTTTCATCCCGAGATCAAACACGGCATTTCAAGTGAAGAAACCTGATATGCCTCGGAGCAACATTTTGGATGAAATGCGGCCAAAAGGAATACTAAGAGAAGTAATAAGAGATTTAGCCGATAATAAGGGAGCTTACATTATTATAAGTAGTCAGGGATCTACTTCGGATTCTGCATTAAGTAGCAGAAAATTAGCCATGCAAGATGCTATTTCAGATTATGCCAACGCTTCACAATTAAAAGTTGACTTTTATGATCGTGAGCGTATTGCCAGTTGGGTAAGAAGCCATCCTTCTATGATTTTATGGGTTAGAGACAAAATTGGACAACCTCTACAAGGATGGCGATCATTTGATAACTGGGCAGACCATTCTGAGAGTGATGATGGAGGATATCTATTGGATGGAACCTCTCGTTTGTCTAACTCATCAAGTATTGCTGCAAAAGGAATGGATTTGTTACAAGGTATTCAGGAACTAAGAGCGTCCTGGTAGTTCTGTTCGGCTAATTGGATTGTCAGGTGTGGGGAAAACACGCCTAGTTCAAGCTTTATTTGATGATCAAGTTGGTGAGAAAGCTCTAAACAAATCACTAGCTTTTTATACAGATCTTGGAGATGCCCCACTTCCTGACCCTAAATCCTTTACTGCAAGACTTAAATCGCTTGGAAAACGGGGAATCTTGATAGTCGATAATTGTCCTCCTGATCTACATAATCAACTAACTAAATTAAACTCAAACAATAGTCTCATTAGTTTAATTACAGTTGAATACGATGTTAGAGAGGATCAGCCCGAACAAACAACTGTTTTCCGGTTAGAACCTTCTTCAATAGAGCTATTAGAAAAAGTAATTTGTAAGAAATTCACGCATATAAACAGTGTAACCTCAAGAAAAATAGCAGAAATGTCTGGTGGGAACGCACGTGTTGCTGTTGCCATAGCAAGAACAATAAAGATGGGAGAAAACATATCCCACCTAAGGGATTCTGAATTATTTAATAGATTATTTCATCAACGACATGATTCAGACTCAAAGTTACTTAAAGCTGCCGAAATCTGTTCACTCGTCTATTCATTTAATATTGAGACGGAAGCAACAAGAAATATTGAAATGACCATTCTTGCTGAATTAGCAGGAATGAGTGTCTTGGAACTGTATCAAAATGTTGCCGAATTAAAGAGGAGAGATCTCGTACAGCAGCGGAGCACGTGGAGAGCTGTATTACCACATGCTATAGCAAATAGGTTAGCACAGAGCTCATTAGAGAATTTTCCACTCCCGTTACTAAGAGATGTTTTTGAAAAGCGTGCTAATAAGAGGTTATTAATATCATTTTCCAGAAGGCTTGGTTATCTTCATCACAATCAAACTGCTCGAAAAGTTGCTCAAGAATGGCTCTCAGATGGGGGACCGTTGGAGGATTTTCGCAAACTCGATAATGCTGCTGTGACTATGCTTGGTAATGTTGCACCACTTCACCCCGAATTAGTCCTAGCACATATGGAGGAAATTTTAGATCAAGATCGAGACTCAACTTTCTTTTCCCGTCATAATGAAAATTTTAGTTACTTTACAAGTTTGTTAAAGTCTTTAGCATATGATGTTGAGTTTTTTGATAGATCTGTTCAATTATTATGTCATTTTGCTTTAACAGAAGATGTTAACGAGAACAAAAACTCGATACGCAGTACATTAAAATCATTATTTTACATTTATCTTTCTGGAACACACGCTACTGTAGATCAAAGATTAAAAATCATTTCTAATCTAATTGAGTCAGATTCAGAGCAAAAAAATGCATTAGGACTTTCCCTTTTAGATGCAGCACTAGAAGCTTGGCATTTTACATCTATTAATAGCTTTGATTTTGGAGCTCACGTCCGAGACTATGGGTACCATCCAACATCTAATGATGAAATCAGATCTTGGTATGAAACATTCATTCAATATGCTGTGTCAATAGTTTTATCAGAAAAAATAATATCTACTGAGATAAAGGCAATCCTCTGTAGAAAATTCAGGGGGATATGGACTAGAGCAAAAGTTTACAATGCGTTAGAATCCGCTGTGAGAGAAATTTCGGCTAAAAATCCATGGTATGGGGCTTGGTATGCTGTTAAAAACACTATAGGGTTTGATTCTGACAAAATGTCAAAAGAAGCTGTATTTCGACTTGAATCATTAGCTACATTACTGGGACCCCAAAATTTATATGATGAAGTAATGCTGCTAACATTGCCCGATCACGGAAGTCTTCTTAACATAGTAGAAGCAAAAGATACTGAAGAGGCATTGACTAAGATTAGAGATTTATCGCAAGATTTTGGCTATAAAATTAGTTCTCAAGAAGATACCTTGAATGCCTTGTTGATACATCTCATGAGTACTAATGGAAGAAATGTATTTCAATTAGGACAAGGCCTGGCCAAAGGGACTAATGATCCCAAAAAACTATGGGCTACAATGGTTGAAAAACTAAGTACGATCGAACACAATAAACGTAATTATCAACTGCTACAAGGCTTTCTGGATTATCTTACTTCAACTGATAACAGCAGCACTAAAGAACTACTAGATGAAGCAATAGATCACGAGATACTTTCGGAAGTTTTCCCAATTCTTCAGATTGTGATAATTGACATAGATGGAATTGAACGTATAAAAAGATCCCTCCAGCTAGGGAAAGCACCAATTTACTTATACGGGAATCTAGCTTACACACACACATCTGAACTAAATAACGAAGACTTATTCTGCGAGTTAATTCGACTAATTAGCTCTAAACAGAATGGATTGGCCGTTGCTATAGATATCTTTAATATGAAATTTCACCAAAACAATAATGAATTGAGTCCAAGAATACTCACTTTGGGCCAAGAATTAGTTTTAGGTTACGATTTTTCTCAAGAAACTAATAGCGATTCATATCAAATATCAGAAATAGTTAAATCATGCTTTCAAAACAAAGATGCTGCTGATAAAGCAAAACATCTAGCTGTAAAACTCTATACTGCCATTGCAGATAATCGTGTTTTTTACACCAACTTTGATTATATTTATAAATCTCTAGTTGAGGCCCATCCGTTTGTATTTTTGGATGTATTTATAGGAGATCATAACGAATTAGATTACTACATCGAACAGATATTCAGTGGACAATTGATGGTGAGTCCATTGAGAAGCATTCCCCATGAAACATTTATTGAATGGTGTAACATCAAAGGAAAAGCACATTATCCTTTAATAGCATCGGCTATTGAACCGTACATGCATGTAGCCGATCAATTGCAATGGACACCCGTAGCAATATTCCTGATCAATCATTATTCTGATCCTTCAGTTATTTTAGAAGAATTTATGCATGTCTTTCATCCAAATCAATGGGAAGGATCACTAGCAGATAAAATGGTAAAACGCCTTCCACTGTTAGAAAGCCTTATGATTCACGAAAATCCAGTTGTCTCACAGTGGGCCAAAAATAAAGAACCGATTTTGAAGAAAGAAATTATCAGAGTCCATGAATGGGAACAATCACGAGAACAGAATCAGAATGAGCGTTTTGAGTAATGATGGAGATATTCGCTATGTTCACAATTTCTTACCATCAAAAAAACTTAGAGCCTACTGATTTAAATAGCTTATAGATTCTGCAGAGGCGTCGCCAGATTGGCGACTTCTTTGTTGTAAACTACCAGTTTCTATATGTAAAAATTTTTAATTGAAAATATATTACTCATATAAAAGAATTGATATGTATGAAAGATAAGCAACTGAGCAATCCATTTGCATCCGGGAGCGGCGGTGTACACTTTGAAGCTCATATCCAAGCTTCTTTTGTTACATTGATGCTTACAGGTGGATTTGCGCCTTGTTTATCGCGATGGCCTGTGGTCGAATTAAAGCTTCAAGGGAAAATCGATGGGTTTAATACCGATGGCTTAATTGTTTTTGTTGAGGAACCTGTTTCGAAGAGAAAAGCTAAAATGCTTACACAAATTAAGCATAACAGGTTAGCTTACTTGGTATATAAGAAACACTTGAATGTCTAAATAGTTCTTTTAAATCATCCGGAATCTTTTTAGTGATAATTGTTCCAGCATTTTGATTCCATGTTTATACAATATCGACAATACGAGGCCAAACCCAATGCGGATATTGTTGATCAAACTATGAAATATGTGAATGCAAAAGCGGTAACACAACATTTCATTAATTGCTGCGAAAATCGCGGCTCTTTTATTTTGGGATAAAGTTCTTGTCAAAACCAAATGACAAGAACTTTATCTCATTATCGATTTTGATAAGAATATTATCCCATTCCCAACAAAGCAATTCGGGTTAATGAACCATTTCACGATAGGAGCAACCCTTAAATAATGGGCTTGATCGTTCACAGTTGAAAGTGGAAGATCTATAATCTAGGATCATCATCGGAAGTATTGAGAAGCGCATAGACGAATTGAAGATTTTATACATTTTACAATAAGAAACGTGCCTGTTGTCTTCTGTCGCAAACCTATAAATCGGGAGACAAGAACATAGTTCCATTGAAAGTCGATAATATAGTGCCTTTTTTGCTTTAACGGTACAAGTTCTTGTCCCGACTCGAGGAGAAGAACTTGATCCCATTGCCGATTTGATACTCATCTAATAAGATTCAAAGGATTTCGAAAGATTCTGGTTCTTATAACTCTTTTCTCTTTTTCTTCGTAGTCTTGGATGGTGGCCGCAGGATAGGCTGGAGGTGCTGCGGAAGCAGTAACACGAGGCTTTGCGCGCCGGCTGCCCGCGACGCAGTTGCGGTTCTCCTGGTGCCGAACCGAGAAGGAGAGGCTCAGTCGCTCATCTGAAGGTTGTCATTTTAAATTTCCAAAAAAATATATCGCATTAGATGACAGTTAATTATTTGTGGATGTAAAATATAACCGACAGGTAATAGGAGTTTACAGTATTTATATCAAGGCTTAAGGTTTAGGTGCTGGTTCCAATCATCAGTTTTTTTATTTCCAGAAAACAACGCTTAGCTGGCTAGGTAAAAAGATTATTTGATGGGACAATACGTGGATGATGCCGAGGACAAGAACATTGTCCCATTAAAATTCGCTATTTTGGTCATAACCTTGTGAAGTAGACAACCCCTAAAAAACAACCCTATGCTGCGACCGTTTCCCATTTCTGAAAGCGCCAATGGTTGTAAATCTAATCGTAATTTTGGATATCCTGCTATAGCTCCAATAATGTTTGAGGTTTAGTTAAATAGATCTTTTCGGTTTTGAGATGCGAAAAGAACGACTCAATACAAGCGTTGTCAAAGCAGTTTCCAATTCGGAATGGCTGATAATAACCCTAAACTTCGTGAGTTTGTGATAAAACGGTTTCGAGGTGTATTGAAATTCTTGGAGATGGCAGGGGATTTGTGGAAAATATTGAATATTAAAATTAACAAGCGCAATTTGATGAAAACTGTTTTGCGACTTATACTTACGTTAAGATTGATAAGTTATAAAACAAAGTATTCTGTGAGGACAAATTAATATGAAGGATAAACAACTCAGTAATCCGATTTCTACGGGAGGCGGGGGAGGACATTTTGAGGCCCACGTTCAAGCTTCTTTTGTCATCTTAATGCTTACAGGAGGAGTTGCACCTTGTTTGCCTCCTTGGCCTATTACTGAAATAAAACTACAAGGAAGAGTTGATGGGTTTAATACTGATGACTTTATTGTATTAATAGAAGAGCCTGCTTCAAAGAGAAAGCGAAAGTTACTTGGTCAGATCAAGCATAGGATTAAAATCACTCAAGGAGATGAAATATTCTCGGAAGTCATTCGAGCAGCGTGGAGTGATTTTAATAATCCTAAAATTTTTAATAAAGAAAAAGACATTATTGCACTAATCACGGGTCCACTGAATTCAACAGATTTTCATAATGTACAGTGGCTATTGAACCAGGCACGGCATACGAAAGATGTGGAGGAATTTGAGAGGCAGGTAACTCAAGCCAATTTCAGCCCTTCTAAAAGTGAAGAAAAGTTGAACGTGATAAAGTATCATTTGAAGCTAGCCAATAATAATCAAGAGGTGTCTGGCAAAGAACTTTATTCTTTCTTAAATCATTTTTATTTATTAGGGTATGATCTTGGAGAAGAGGAAGGAGAAATGGGAAGTAAATAATGTAAATCTCGAAACCCCTTATCTTATCTATGGATAGGGGGTGAATTATTGTTGTCAGAATGCAACGTATTGTGTAGAATTAAAGAAAATTATGGAAACATAATTGAGGTGGGGGTGGTCCCTCTATACTCAACTTATACAGAGGAATGAATAAAAGTGCTTGGGAGAGGGGGGGAGTGTGTGTATAAAGAGCTTCTGAGTATAGCACAGCTAATGGGGGAAACAATGCGATTGGTTGGGTATGCCCGATACTACAAATCCCTTAACATTGATGGTTTACATTACATACATCAAGTAGAAGGTACCCAAGTGATCGCTATTGTTAAACCAAATCATAGTACTCATCATGAAGCTACAACATTTTTAATGAATCTATTATTAACGGAAAAGCTAAAAATGAATACGGTTACAGGGCATGCCCAGAATCTGAAAAAGTTCTTGGATTACATGATGTTCTGGAGGCTAGAGGAAGATTTTGAACATATCCATAATATCGAAGTAAAAGCAGGTAAGACCGTATCCTATTGAAGTAATATTACTGGGATTTGCGGATTACCTTCGATGTATTCCAAAAGGTTACAAGCCATTTGAAGATTTAAAGGTGGCGACTCACGGGATTCATTGGTCTATGTTAAAGAATATCCCCCTTAACAAACATGCAATGGCAGAAGGGAAGCTATCAACCGTAATTCGAAGCAGTCATAACGATTTAAAGAAAACCAACTGGTGTGAGTACCCGTCTGGTGCACTTGCTCCGATCATCTATACTGCATGTGCATATCTGAAGTTCTTGCGTGATAGAACAACAAGATTTAAATACCTGCCATTAGAGCAGGTTCCGAGAAAAGAAATAAGAGATAATCATTCATTAATAGCGGGTACTGCGGGTAGTAGGGTGCGGATAGTGTTTGATGTGGAAAATATTGCTCGAGATTCCGGTACTGCAGGACCTGGAGGAGGGAAGAGCAGGCAAGCCTCTCCCATTAACCACGACAAGGTCTTTAGTGAGACCGAAGCAGACATGTTCTTTGAATTGATCGATCCGTATGAAAATGCTTTGGATCTTCTTCTCTTTGCGATATTGCGTTACTTTGGATTACGCCCTGGTGAAGCAGCTGAGATTCGAATTGAGCCGTCAACAATTCCTTCCAACTTAAACGTGTATCATACAGCAAGAGAGGAATTAACCGAGTCTCTTTCCGGGAACTTGCAGTTTGTAAAAGAACGCGGGTTGCGGGGGAATTGGGTCATTGATACGGGATGGAAAACGAAGGCTTCCTGCAGGGACGTGGCGTTGATAACTCACAAAACAATTGATCCATTTAGCAGGAAAAATATCCGATTTCCAACACAAGAGGAGTTCACTGATCTTCTGTATTGGGCACTTCTTCAGCGGCGGGAACTTTTGTCTTATTACACAAGTGAAGATCATGGCTATCTATTTGTATCAGAGTCAAACAATTCAAAAGGGAAGCCATTAAGTAAGAAAGGCGTTTACGGTAAGTATAATAATTTGGCTGATGACTTATTTCAACGAACTGGGGGAAGCGTAGACCTACGTTCCTACTATCCACACACCTTCCGACACTTATTCGCGACATCACTTCTCCTAAGATATCGCAGACCAATCGAAGAGATCAGCAAGTGGTTGGGGCATTCTTCTGTCGTGATTACGCGCGATACATATATTCATTGGATACCTGAGTCAAATAATGACACAGAAAAAGGTAAAGTAGATCATTTAGGGAGGGTATTTATGCGACAGGCGGAGATCTCAGAGGGAATCCACGCGCATGAGGAGGACTCGGAATGACACTAGAATGGACTCCATTATCGGAATTTCGCAAATTTTTAAAAAACACGCTGCGTTTGAATCATGTGAATCAAGTATTTTCTTCTATAAAAAATCCCGTCCTTCAATTATTTACTACATTTCCGGCCCCGGATAACTGGTTAGCTGTACCGCCTGAAGAGAGACCAACCTTTCGGCATCGCGACAGTCGAGACCTATGGTATGTCATTTTCTGGGCTTGGCATACAGGTTTTTGCAAGGGAAATGATGTAGTAGCACAATATCGTCGAAACGACTTGGTTTGTTACCTGTCAACCAGAGGTCGTGTTAATCTGTCGGATTTCCCCGTCAAAATGGGCCTCCTCAAAAATTCAGAAGCAGAACACATCCGCAAAAAAGACTCAAACCGTATAGGTTTGTTCAACAAACTATCTATACACCTTCTAGGTGTTATGAAACCGCTGGGCGATTTCACGGAAGAAGATATAGCGTTAGCGGATGTAATGCGTCCGAACGACAAACGTTATAACGCCAAGTGTTTAAAGGACATTCTTTTTGAGCTTGGATATTCGGATGAACCAGGAAGACGTAGGCAAAGAATACTGTTTGACGATTGCTGTGAGCATCCAAAGTGGGGGGATATCGCACGTGAGTTTCGCGAGCATTTAAAACGAAGTAATTCGCTAGACTATTATATTCGTAAAGCGGGCAGTGCTTTGCATAAATTTTTCAAATGGCTTGACCAGCACGGGGAGTCGGATGCTTCATCTCTCGAGTATGAAGATTTTCTCGATTTGTTTGATTACATTTCAAAGAATAACGATGGAGAGGAGTTTTCAGCTAAGTATACCGGGAACAATCTTCTACACATAAAGTTATTCTTTGATTGGGGGAAAGGTTCTCATACATTTTTTCCAACATACGTTGACTGGCCCAGTGATTTATATTCTGGAATTCATCGTGAGGCCCAAGAAGAAACATATTCCGGTGATGGCCTCGCTTTTGATGACCCAAACTTCCCGATGCTCATGAAGGAAGCAATTGAAAATTATCATCCCGAAGATGATGTTGAAGTTTTATGTCGCGCTTTTTGGTTAATTATTGCCTCATCACCGGTGCGTAAAACGTATCTGCTCAATCTTCAGGCTGAAGAATGTATGCTGCCATTGCCTAATGCTCCATCAGCGGTAGGATTATACAGCCCATATTCAGGTATTGAGAAAGCTAAACATCGTAACGGCCAATTTCCTATAATTGATTCTGCAGGTCTTAGAGCGGTCGAATTTTTACAGAAAAGATCGAGCGATAAAGCCTTCCGACCGATACGGAACGAAAGAGCGGATGCATCGTATGTGCATCTTTTTCAATTGGAGAAATATCCCTGGATTTTGAATGAAAGACAAATATATAGGTTTTTTGACAAGATAGCAGAATTTATTGGACATGGAGATAAAAAAGGGAAGGCTCATGGTTACAGACACTATCTCATAACTCACATTGCAATCGAAACCGGGAACAGTGAGTTAGCACGACTTGCTGCAGGTCATGAAAATCAAACCATGCTGAATCGATACTTACGAAGTAATCTCTCCCGTCAAGCATTGTTATTTGCTACTATTAAGAAATATCAGGATGGTGAGATTGCGGGACGGTTTATTTGGCGAATCTTCGAAGCACTTGCCAGCGAACAAACTGAGCCTGACGAATTGATAAAAGCTTTGGGATCTGAAGAGCTATCTTTAGATGAATTCTTTGCAAAATTCGGGCTTCCAGCTCCTACAGGTGTAGGAAGATGTTTAATACAGGGGGCTTGCCTTTTTGAGGCAAAGTGTTTTTCCTGTCATCATTTCGCCATACGAAAAAGTGAAGCAGCACAGGCATTTCATACTTTGGCCAGATTAACCAAGGACATGTGGAACATGATGCGAGGCAGTCGGGATTTTACAACCAAAAACGCCAAGGCGGCCGGATTAGCTACGCAAATAGCGTTGCTTGGGGACATGATTCGGCATTTCGGCTATAGTGACGAACAGATTCAAATAGAGGTTATCAGTCGACTAGTCTGAGCTTAGATTGGAAAGAGGTGAAATCGTGTCGCAAATATTAGCTTGGCAATCCCTGAGATTTGGACCCATTACTGTAAGGCGAAAGGGACAATTCGAGAGTAGAGAGCATCTGACAAGATCGGAGTATGAACAATACAGATCGGCAGAGACTTGGGGACGGGTTGAACCTATTTTATCAAGCTCCTTAACGGATTTGGTACAACCCACAATATTTTTCAAGTTACCCGGCACCCAAAGAGATTACGTATTACTGCTTGCCTTTTTACAACGGATCAGTTTGCCTTTAGAGATCGTATTTCCAACCAAGACCGAATTCAATAAATTTCCTTTTCCCGAGTTACCGAATTTTGAGTACTTTGATGCGCTTTACGATAAATACTATCCGGTATTGTATCCGATGGATAGCGAAAAACAACTACAAAAGGCAAAGAAAAGGATTCCTTTGCTTCGAACTGTAGTTTGCTTATGGTTCGCAGGTTACGCCCTTAAGGAAGGGTTAGAGGGTAATCATATTATTACTTCCTCTGTATTAGCAAAAGCAAGTAAGATCGCTAAATATCATAGAAGTAGTTTAACCCTCCTAGGTAAGATGTTAGCTAAAGAAACAGATTCCTTGATTGAAAATAAACCGGTCATACCTTGCGATGAAGCGGAAAGAAGTGTCTGGATAGCCGCGGGAATATATCCAACCCAAACGCCGTTTGAGGAGAGTCTCTATACCTTTGCATTTTCTTACTTGAGGCAACGTGTGAATGATTCAATAACTGATGATTATTACGACGATGAAGGAAATTTACTTTTCAGATACGGTAAAAAAACTATCAGCATAAATTATTGGAAAGCGATAGTCAAGTACATCCGGTATTTTGCAATCAAATGTCGATCAAAAGGTCTTACTGACATAAGCGAGAATTCAATATCAGAAGTATACACAGAGATTTTTGGCCAGATGAAGGGACAAGAAGATAAGACGTTTTTCCGAGTGGCGCTTCGACATTGGCTTAGGTGGCTTATAAGAACTACAAATGCTTCATACAACATAGAACGGATTATGCCAAGACCTAGACGTGTTATGTCAAAAGATCATGGACGAGTATTTAGTATGTCCAAAGCTTATATTCTTGTGCAGACCTTAATGAACGATCAAACTCCTTTAATTAACGAGAACATTCTGATGGACTTTCGTCATAGGCGGGCTTGCCTGTTGATGTTATCAACTGCAGCAAGGCCTCATGAAATAGTTAATTTGCTTCAGAATGCTTTATTTATAGATTCGCAGGATAATTCCTGGATTCGTTTTCACAAAACCAAGACCATTCGCAATCAACCCGATCGAAACGGCTATGAATGGGTTCATCACGCTCTAGTGAAGAGCGATGCTGCAAGATGGTTTAACGAATTGATTCATTTTGCCCCATCAGAACCTATATTTTTTCCAAGAGAGTGGGGTGGGGATGACCTTACGGAACTTCGTTTACTGGCTTCAAAACATAATGATGGCCCTATACGAACTAGCGGACTGTATAATTTTTTAACTCGCATTCAATCGAAGTTATGGCCTGAACTTAGGAAGCCATATTTCACACCCCATAATCTAAGAGCGCTCCATCTTACTTATCGGCGTATCTTAGGAGACAATGATGAGCTACTAGAGAGGCAGGCAGGACATAGTCATCCTTCCTCATAAAAGCCTTATACGGAAACAATGCCTGCAGAAGAAGTTGCAAAGTTTGGTCATCTAATTCAAAAAGGCGTTTGGAGAAAGAAACCGGAAGGGGAGGATGCTGATAAGACAGAAGGGACTGGAATTTCGTCTACTGAATATGTAGCCATTGATGAGATAGCCGAAATTTCATCTAAGTTTGAGGTCACGCCTCAAAAGCTAGATGAAGCATATAAATTAACCCAGAAAATTATAGAGGAATCACCACGTTTCCAAGGTAAAGTTATTGATTTGGAAGATGAGTTACACGAGGTTAACGTAGGTGGTTATACGCATAATTGTAATGCACATGTCTTGCTAAACTGTGGTCATACACCCGGGCATTGTAGAGCATGTGATGATTATAGTCCTGATGAGGGTACAGAAGATGCGCACAAGGCCGACATATTTCGTGAAATGTTGCATTATTACTATTGTCTCGATGCAGAGAAAAATTTCAAGTCCACAGGACAACGAAAAATGGTTTTTCAGAAGGCTGAGGATATAAAGGAACGGTTGAACAAAACAGAAAGAAGTCTCTGGGTAAATAAATTTAAAATGCCGCCAAATGAGGCGAAAAAACTGCATTCATTGCTCTTTAAGAAAGCAAAGGCATACTTTCGTGAACAGTCTAAAGAGAAGCCTAATCCAACTAATGCAGAAGTGCTTTGTTATATTTTAAGTGGGGAGGTAAAGTAAATTGGCTCGTCCGGTTTCTTTCAGTAGCAGCGACTTGGCATGGGAATGTGCACAAGTAAAAAGAAAGCTTTTAAATGATGTCAAAAAGGGGCGATTATCGCGTCTTTCAAAATCAGATGTGTACGATATGATTGCAAAACGCCCACGAATCAGATTGAAAAGCTCGCGAATGTTGTGGACGGGTTCCTATAAGGAATATTTGGAAAAATGGTTCACCAAATTGAATGAGGAAATACAATTAATCCTAGACTCGGCCTCTAAAGGAGAACCAACGATTACAAGTCCTGAGATTGTAGCCCAGGAGCACCGGGAATTGCAAGCCAAGGTTACTCATTTAACACAGCTTATAAGTACGTATAAAGATGCTTTGGACGAATTACGCATAGAGAACGGACAGTACCGAGAATTAATCAGCCAGCGTTTCGGAGATATTGACTTATTCTAATGATCCTGAATGTCCCGTGTACTGATACCCTTCGCATACATATGTGCTCCTCAATGCCGGTCACATTCGTTTGATTTTTCTTCACGACTACAGGTTCAAATTCTACATCACCGTATTCGGAGGTTACGGTTTTCTTACTGTTGTAGCCGTCGCGGCTGTTTCTCGTTTGTTTGTTTTTACATCATGTTTCTCATAACCGGGATGCGTATCCAGTTCGGCTTCTAATGCTTCTTGAAGTACATCTGCAAATAATTCCTTTAATGTCCATTGAATATCTTCTGCCGATTGAAAATTATGCTCTTTTACGAATTGACGTAATTCTTGTTTTGACAATAATCCGCTTCAGGTCACCATGTGCTTATTCCTCCAACTTTGATCTAGTAGTCAGTATTGACAAATTTATCTCAGTTGAAGTAAAGATTATGTCCAAACTAAATTGTTACTTCAAGCCTTGTACGGAATTGAATTACAAATGGGTGAATCTCTCCCGGAGCGACTATTCTTTGGTGTGACGGTTCACTCGCAATTAATGAAAGCAGGCCGCGTGATAGATTTGAGGGCTGAACGCATTCTTATCATTGGAAATAAAACTGTATTTCATGAATATATCCAATCGTTATCGAGAATTGGTAATTTGTTAGAGAAGAAGATCATTGTTGTTTATCTTGGAAGTTTTCCAGGACCGGATAAACGATTTTTTCTTCGGCAAATCCAAGATAAATTTGATAAAAATGGTCTTCAGATTGAAGTTCAGTTTTGGGGCGACATCGATTGGGGAGGGTTCCAAATATTCCGGCATTTGCAAAAATCAGTGTTTCCACAACTACGACCCTATCGTATGGATAAGACTACTTTCCATCAGCATTTGGATTGGGCAGAAACCTTCACTGCAGATTATCAAGTCAAATTGGAGCAGCTACTGGAAAACACGGATAATTCCTAGTTTCACGGATTAATTCGAGAGATGTTGTGTACGGGCAAGCGTTTAGAGCAAGAAGCTATACTATTATAAACTGTATTTCAGCCACTGGTTGTTGCCGAATTCTATAAGATTCGTGGTAATACTTTGTATTGACAGTGTATTTCACAATAGCCGCGACTTTTGCGGCTTTTTTCATTTATTGTTATTAGTTGTTTTCTTGGACTGGGACAAAAATCAAAATTGAGCCTTCTATTTTTACCATAAAAATGCAAGTAAATCCGTAACTGGCCGATCAAGGAAACAAGGTTGTTACCAGGTTGGTGTAGAGCAAGGTAACGTCTGGGTATCTTGGCGGCTTATTTAAATGGGGGATGAAGAGCCAGTTGCAGACTACATTCTCAGTTCCCGGCTACAGCAAGCGATCAAAGCGTGATCGTGTGCTGACACCGGCGGTTACTCCTATTCGTGGTCGGTGGAAATTTCTCTTACGGGGTCACCGCTTGCGGCATGTTGTTAATCGGGGTCGGGACCGGTTTATTCCTTACCCCCAATACGACGGAGATCATGTCAAGCGTTCCGGAGCAAAGCCGCGGGGTGGCGAATGGACTGCGGTCCATGCTATATAACTTGGGTCAAGTGCTGAGTACGGCTCTTTCTTTAACCATCGTCGGCGCAGCGCTGCCAGCCCACCTGAAGAACGTGCTGTATTCCGGAAAGAACAATGTGATTTCTGCCGTTGATTTTGCTTTCGTCATTCACGGTTACCGCTGGGTCATCATCGCACTAATAGGGACTTCTCTACTCGCTCTTGCTGCCTCGTGGTTCCGTCCGCAACAGAAAAAAGCTTACGAAAGCTCTTCAGCGGCCTCTTGACTTTGACGCATTGATGCCGCGTCAATCCGTCCGATCCTCATCGATCGGTCCTGCGGCTGCCGCCATAACCCCAGCGCGTCCGGTAAGCCCAAACTTCTGGAGCTAGCGATATATATCCGGCGGGTAGTGGAGCGTTGACGATAATATTGCTTACCAACCTGTAACTAAAGAAGTTTTTATTAGAAGGATACCTTTTTACTTCTACAAACCCGATACACGCTCAAAAAATGTAGGTGGCTTCCTTGCTATAATACGTTGCTCTCATTTTAAGATTTCCAGCCTGATAAAAATTTCAAGTAAAGTAGAACTTATGACCTATTGGAATTATTTTCATATTACTGTATTATCATTGAGTGTAAACATGATCGATCAGGACTTTTTAAAAGAACACATAAAGGATAAATACGGATACGAAAGACTCATCACTTATTTCTCAAGACATGAAGTAATTGGGGAAGAAATTTTTCCGTATCTTGGTACTGCCATTCACTAAACGGACTGGTATATTTGCGTTTATGGGAGGATTTCACGGAATGTCGCTGGGGAGTCTGGCTGTTACCAGCAACATTCAGAAAAGATCTTCCTCCGGCATAGCATTATCCGATGTTACCTTTTTCCCATACTCCGAGAGTCCAATTGACTCATTCGATACTATTGAATACATGGAAGCCGTTCTAAACGACGGTCACTCGGGAATCGAAAAACCGGCGGCTATTATATTTGAAACCATTCAGGCGGAAGGCGGCGTAAATATAGCTTCACCCGAATGGATGCTCAGGCTGAGGGAACTTAGCGACAGACACGGTATTCTACTGATTTGCGATGACATTCAGGTTGGCTGCGGACGCACCGGACCGTTCTTTTCATTTGAACGTGCCGGGATGATCCCTGATATTGTACTGCTTTCCAAGTCAATCAGCGGGTATGGCCTTCCCATGTCTATTCTGCTGATGAAACCGGAACTTGATGTCTGGAAGCCTGGTGAGCATAACGGTACGTTCCGGGGAAACCAGCTTGCTTTCATTGGAGCTACAGCTGCGTTGGAATATTGGGAAATGAATAATTTGGAACAGTCTGTGAAATATAAGGAAGCATTTGTAAGAGAATATTTAACCAAGCAGATTTTGTCATTACATAAGGGCCTGACCATTCGGGGTGCAGGTTTGATTTGGGGTATTGATTTTTCCAATGTGGAGGATGAGCGAATCACGCAAAAAGTAGTAGAGGAATGTTACCAAAACGGTTTAATCATCGAAAGCGCAGGAAGAAAAGACAGTGTTATAAAACTTATGCCTCCGTTAACCATCGAGCTTGAACTTTTGCAGCAGGGTTGTTCAATTATCAGACAAGCTATTCAAGAGAATATAAATAAAGTATTGGAGGTCGAAAGTTATGGATAAAATCGCCATTATAGGAATAGGATGCCGTTTGCCAGGAGGAATAAGGGGGCCTGAGGAGTTCTGGGAAGCATTGACTGCGGGAAAAGATATGACTTCCGATTTACCCGAAGGCCGCTGGGATTTAGAAAAGTTTTATGATCCTGACAAATCAAAGCCAGGCAAGCATTACACCTGTCATGGTGGATTTTTAGATAAAATAGATGAGTTTGACCCTTTGTTTTTTGGTATTTCTCCAAGGGAAGCGGCCTTTCTTGATCCACAGCAAAGACTGATGCTGGAGACATCATGGGAAGCAATGGAAGATGGAGGCTTGGATCCGGCCAAGCTAGCAGGAACCAATACCGGTGTCTTTGTAGCGGGCTTCACCCTTGACTATCAAGCAATACAATTTAAAAACGAATCGGTTGAAAGTTTAGATACACATTCGGCAACGGGTATGATGATGACAATGTTGTCCAACAGGATTTCATATATATATGATTTCAGAGGTCCAAGTTTGTCTGTAGATACAGCGTGTTCGGGCTCTTTGGTTGCAACACACCTTGCATGCGGGAGTTTATTGAATAATGAATGTAATCTCGCAATAGCAGGCGGAGTAAGTGTTATAGCTACACCTGAGTATACCATAGCGGAAAGTAAGGGTGGTTTTTTATCTCCCGATGGACGGTGCAAAACTTTCGATTCCAGTGCAAACGGCTATGCAAGAGGAGAAGGAGCCGGCGTTGTGGTTTTAAAACGCCTGTCAGATGCTATCGAAGACGGAGATAGGATTTATGCCGTAATAAGTGGATCGGGTGTAAACCAGGACGGCCACACAGACGGGATTACTGTTCCAAACGGGCAGGCTCAGGAAAACTTAATGAAGGAGGTATACAAAAAGGCAGGAATATCACCTTCAGATATAACATATATTGAAGCTCACGGCACCGGCACTCCGGTTGGAGACCCTATTGAGGCTAATGCAATAGCACGAGTGGTTTCAACAGACAGGCCAAAAGATAAAAAGTGTATTGTCGGATCTGTTAAGACAAACATTGCCCACCTTGAGGCCGCTGCAGGAGTTGCCGCACTGATAAAAGCTTCACTAATCATAAAGCATAAGCAAATACCTCCACATCTGCACTTTAAGAATCCAAACCCTAAAATTCCCTTTGACGATTTATGTATACGAATTCCTCAGACCCTGGAGCCTTTGCCGCAACCCGCATTGGTTGGCATAAATTCATTCGGTTTTGGAGGAACAAATGCCCATATCCTCTTGGAGGAAGCTACAGATCTCCAAAAACAGGGTACTCCTGAAGTTAATGTAAATACCGGATGGCCATATATGATTCCCATATCTGCGCGCTCAGAAAAGGCGCTAAAAAACTATGCGCAAAAGTATGTTGATTTTATTAATGGAAGTGGAGAAAGTATTTCTTTATATGATATTGGAAGCATGATGAGCAAAAAGCGCACCCATCATGACTATAGACTAGCGGTTTCGGCATCTTCAAAGGAAGAACTTGCAGGAAACCTGGAAGCGTATATTAAAGGACAAGCACGCCAGGGGATGTCTGCGGGAAATGTTGAGGCAGGAAAGTACAATAAAGCTGTTTTTGTATATACAGGTATGGGGCCCATATGGTGGGCTATGGGCAGACAGCTCCTTGAAAAAGACCCTGTGTTTAGAAATATGATAGAAAAATGCGATAAACTTACACGTCAGTATGCTGGATGGTCTCTACTGGAGGAACTTCTCGCCGATGAGGAGAATTCACGTCTGGACCAGCCCCAGTTTGCTCAACCTGCCAATTTTGCTGTTCAGGTGGGTTTGACTGAAGTATGGAAATCCTTGGGTATTATACCCCATGCGGTGGTAGGACACAGTGTTGGAGAAGTGGCTTCTACATATGTTGCAGGAATTTACAGCCTTGAAGATGCCATGTTGGTAAGTATTCACAGAAGCCGTGCACAGCAAAAAGCAGTAAACAAGGGCACAATGCTGGCGGTAGGTTTACCAGAAAAAGAAGTTGTGGCCCTGCTGGATGAGAACATAAAAGGTGTTTCAATGGCAGCAATCAATAGCCCAAATTCGGTAACTTTGTCAGGTGATCCTGATGCCCTTGAGCAGATCCAAAAACAGTTGCAGGATAAGGGGGTTTTTGCGCGGCTTTTAAAGGTCAATGTAGCGTATCACAGTTACCAAATGGAACCATATGAGCAGGAGCTATTGGAGGCATTAAAAGGAATAAAGTCCCAGCCTGCCGGGATACCGATATATTCCACGGTTACAGGGAAAATGCTGACGGGTACAGAGTGTGATGGACATTACTGGTATAAAAATGTAAGAGAGCCGGTACGTTTTGAAGCAGCAATGTATGAAATGATTTCGTTGAATTATAACTTATTTATTGAGGTGGGCCCTCACCCTGTTTTAGCAGCTTCTATTTCTGATTGTCTGTCAGCTAAAAACGTTGAAGGTAAGAAGTTGTTCTCTATAAAAAGAAATGAAAACGAACAGGTTTCAATACTGGAGAACTTAGGGAATCTATATGCACTGGGATACCCTATAGATTGGAACAAGATTTACCGGTACCAAGGTGAGTTTGTAAGTCTCCCTCTTTATCCATGGCAATGGGATAAATACTGGATGGAAACGCAGGAATCAAGTGAATTTAGGCAGGGAAAAAATAAGCACAAGTTTTTAGGACGCCGTTTGAAAACTTCCAGCCCTATATGGGAGATTGAACTTAATACTACCTATATGACGTATCTTTCTGATCATAAAATACAAGGTATAGAAGTTTTCCCCGGAGCAGGGTATGTAGAGCTGGGAATGGCTTGTGCCAGAAGCTATTTTGGAGAGGGTTTTTATACAGTTGAAGATATAAAGTTTGAAAATGCTTTATTTTTAAATCAAGGAGTATCACCTGTGGTGCAGGTGGTTTTGGATCCAAAAACCGCAAAATTCGAGATTTCAAGCAGGATACCGGGACAAGATAAGACTTGGACATGCAATGCATCCGGCACAATAAGAAAACGGCAAAACATAAAGATCACTGCTAAAGATGAGTTGATTCAAATACTTGGCAATTGTACCAAAGAATACGGAAAAGAAGTATGTTATAAAACCTTCTATCAAATGGGTTTCCATTATGGTCCTTATTTCCAAGGTATAGACAAGATATGGAAAGGCGATAACGAAGCTCTTGGCAGGATTGAGATCCCTAAAATACTGGAGATTGATAGCTCTATCTACGGTCTTCACCCGGCGGTATTGGACGCCTGTTTCCAGGTTACCATTGCGGCAGTTGCACCACTTAATGAAGATGAAAATAACGAAGGCCAATCATTCCTACCTGTAGGAATAGACAGGGTGCAGCTTTATGGAAGGCCGGAGCCTGTCATGCTTTGTCATACGCAGATGGTAGATAGGAAAGATAATAATTTGAACGCCAACATCCGTCTATATAGTGAGGACGGAAATCTAATCGCCGAAATACTGGGCATAAGAACTAAGGAACTTGGAAATAGTGGAGGGTCTGATGCTGGAAGAGTTAAGGATTATCTTTATGAGATAAACTGGGAGCTTCTAAAAAGTGAAGAAGTTGATACCCGCACAGCTGCTGCTAACTCTGGAGCATGGCTTATTTTTGTGGATCATAAAGCAGCAGGAAAAGAACTGGCAAATCTCCTTGAAAAAAGGGGAGAAGAATGCTTTATGGTATATCCTGGTGAGAATTTTGGTTGGCAGTATGAAGAGCGTGAGATATATATAAACCCTCGAAGCATTGAGGATCTTAGAGCGTTGTTTGATGAATTCTCAAAAATTAAAACGAAGCTAACAGGTATTGTATATATGTGGAGCCTCAATATCCTTGAGATCCAGGAAGTTAGCAATACAGCTATAGAAAAAGCTTGTTTTGAAAACCTGTTTGTATTAAAACACCTGGTACAAGCAACCACAAATCTGGGATTAAATTTTAAGCTGTGGGTTATTACAAGAGGAGCCCAAATGATCAACAGGGCTACTCCAAATTCTGCATTCTTACAGTCGTTGGTATGGGGCCTTGGCACCGTCATAGGTTACCATGAGTTGCCTTCAAATTGGGGAGGCCTTGTAGACCTTGACATAGAGGCCAATGCGGGTGAAATGGAAATGCTGTTAAAAGAAGTCTTAGGTAATGGAGAGAACCAAATTGCTTTCCGTAATGGGAATAGACTTGCAGCAAGAATCGATAAACTGCGGATTGATATGCAGCATCAAGTACCCGTACATCTTCGCCCCGATGGAAGTTATGTTATTACAGGTGCTTTTGGTGGCATAGGTATGATTACAGCCCAGTGGATGGTTGCCAAGGGAGCAAGACATCTGGTACTGCTTGGACGCGGAGAATTTCCAAAACGTTCTGAATGGAACAATGTAGAGCCAGGCAGCAGCCTTGCAGAGAGGATTGAGTTTGTTCGTAAGCTGGAGTCCCAGGGGGCAACAGTATATATTGGATCAGTGGATGTAACTGATGAGGAAAAGCTTGCTGGATTTTTTAAAGATTTTGATAAGGAAGAAAGGCCTCCTATTCGAGGTGTTGTACATTCTGCTGGTATTACGGATGATCAATTTCTTGAGGTTAGTAAAGATGAGACTTTTTATAGGGTCCTTTCGCCTAAGGTAAATGGTGCATGGAACCTTCACCGTATGACAGAGGGACGGCCTATTGACTTCTTTATTTTATTTTCTTCAGTTGCTTCTGTATTTGGTTCACCAGGCCAGGGAGCATATGCAACTGGGAATGCCTTTTTGGACTCACTTGCACATTACCGTTTATCGAGAGGACTTCCTGCACTGAGTATCAATTGGGGACCATGGTCAGAGGTTGGAATGGCTGCAAGGTTTATGGAACGTGATCCGGAGTATTATATACAAAAATCCATAGAATCTGTAACGGTAGAAAAGGGAATTAGGGCTATGGAGCACCTTGTTGGAGAAGCTGTTGCACAGTCTGTGGTTCTACCTATACTCTCGTGGCAAACGTTTTGGGAAAAATGGTTCTCACCCATGAGTTCTCCACATGTGCTTAAAACTCTTTTGCAAGATGAGTCAGGACAACAAGAGAATATAAATAAATCAAAGGTGGATGTTGATATCCTGGAGGATATTATTTCATCTCCAATACAGAGCAGGCAGAATATCGTTGAAATGCATATTAAAACAATAGTAGCGAAGGTTTTGCGTTATAATCCTGAGGATCTAAGTACCAAACAACCACTAACTGTTTTTGGGATGGATTCATTAATGGCCACCGAAATAAAAAACAGGATGGAGGTTGCCTTTAAAACACCTGTTTCCATAGTAGAACTTCTTAAGGGTTCCAGCATATACGATCTTTCCGAGCAAATGATATCAAAGCTATACGAATCGGGAAAGATTTCAGAACAGGGTTCCCTAAATATGGGTAAGGCTGAGCTTGAAAGAATACCTAAAGTTTCTGAAAAAGAGTACTATGAAACCTCATCTGCACAAAAGATGATGTATATCATTAATAATCTTGAGGGTAACAACATTGGGTATAACATACCTGTGGGAATTTTATTTGAAGGTGGGATTGAAAGGGTTGCCCTTGGGGAAGCATTAAAAACATTGATACAAAGGCATGAAGCATTTAGGACATCCTTTGAGATGATTGATGGGGAGCTTGTGCAAAGGATACAAGATGAAGTTGATTTTACTATAGAATATTTTGAGTCTGAGGAAGACGGAGTAGAGAAAATAATCGATGAATTTGTAAGACCGTTCGATTTAAGCAAAGCACCCTTAATAAGAGTAGGTCTTATAGAAATCCATGCTAGCAGGCAAATACTTTTGCTTGATGTACATCATATAGTCTCGGATGGAACTTCAATAATCAGGACTTTTGATGAAATAGTTTCTATATTAAGTGGTGAAAGCCTTCCGGCAATGGAGGTGCAATATAAGGATTTTGCCCAGTGGCAGAATGGCTTGTTTAGCACTGAGGTTTACAAAAAGCAGGAAGAATACTGGCTTAATAGGTTCAAGGGTGAAATTCCTATCCTTGATATGCCTACAGATTATCCTAGGCCTGTCCTTCAAAGCTTTGAAGGAAATAGGTTGCTATTTGATTTAGACAGTCATTTGATGGATAAATTAAATGTACTTTCCTCCCAAACAGGAGCCACCGTGTATATGATACTTCTTGCGGCATTAAATACACTAATGTATAAATACTCAGGACAGGAAGACATAATTATTGGTACTCCTATAGCGGCAAGAACTCATTTTGATACTGAAAGAATACTGGGGATGTTTATAAATACCCTGGCATTAAGGAATTTCCCAGAGGGAAATAAGGCCTTTACTGAGTTCTTGGAAGAAGTAAAAGAAAGCTCCTTAGAAGCATATGAAAATCAGGAATACAGGTTTGATCAGTTTGTGACAAAACTTAACGTAAAGAGAGATTCAAGCAGAAATCCTTTATTTACTGTTATGTTTAATATTGTTCCTTCTGATGAGCATATTATGGAACATCGTGGTGAATTAAAGTATTCCAAATATCCGGTTGAAAGTAAAACATCAAAATTTGACCTAACATTCCAGTTGATACCAAATGGTCATAATATAATATTATGGATGGAATATGCTACACGTCTGTTTAAGAAGGAGACGGTAGAAAGGCTTGTTCAGCATTACTTTAATATCCTTGAAGAGATAACCTCAAACCCTGAAAAAAAACTATCAGAAATCAATATGTTATCCCAAGAAGAAAAGGAGCGAATAATATACGGCTTTAACGATACGAAGGTTGAATTTGAACATCACCTGACGGTACACCACCTGTTTGAGCAGCAGACGAAAGTACGTCCAGACAATATAGCAGTAGCGTATGAAGGCCGTAGATTTACATATGGCCAGATTAACCAAAGGGCAAACAGGATAGCAAGGTACATGCTAAAGGCTGGCACTGGTAGAGAAGAAGCCGTAGTTGTCATGCTGGAGAGGGGACCCTTATTTGTAGAATCGGTACTTGGTATATGGAAAGCAGGGGGGGCTTACATACCTGTAAATCCAAAATACCCTACACAAAGGGTGCTTGATATATTTAAGGAATCTAAAGCTGCCTATGTGTTGACCTTATCAGATTATGTGACCCAGCAGCTTAGTGAGAACTATAAAGGCCGAATTATATACCTTGACCAGTGTGAAAAAGAGATTGAGGCTGAAAGTGGCGAAAACCTAGATCTAGATATAGACATAAATAGTTTGGCCTATGTTATATATACATCTGGTTCAACTGGTGTACCAAAGGGAGCTATGATAGAGCATCTTGGCATGATAAACCACATCCATGCGGAAATAAAGGAACTTTGTATAACTAACAACAGCATAATATCCCAGAACTCGCCTCAATACTTTGATGTATCTGTATGGCAGTTCTTTGCAGCCCTAACCATAGGAGCTCAAATTATCATCTATCCAGATGAAATAGTAAAGGATGTTGCAAGGTTTACGAATCGGATCATAGAAGATGGCATAACGGTCCTTGAGGTGGTACCTTCATACCTTGCTTTAATGCTTGAGTATGTGGAAAATACAGGGAATAAACCGGAAAAACTTCATTACTTGCTGATAACGGGAGAAACCGTAAAATCCGGCATAGTAAGGAAATGGTTTGACCTATGTCCAAATACTAAAGTAGTTAATGCCTACGGACCTGCAGAGGCAGCGGACGATATTACTCTATATACTATGGAAGCTGCTCATGAAGGAGAGAACATTCCTGTAGGCAAGCCTATACAAAATATGAATCTATATATAACAGATAAAAACATGAACCTGTGCCCTATCGGAGTAAAAGGAGAGATCTGCGTCTCTGGAACAGGTGTAGGAAGGGGTTATTTAAATGACCCTGAAAAAACAGCCCATGTATTCCTTGAAGATCCTTTCAGAGAAGAAAAGGGGATAAGGCTGTACAAAACAGGAGACCTGGGAAGATGGCTGCCTGACGGGAATATCGAATTCCTGGGCAGAATAGACCATCAGGTTAAGATCCGCGGATACCGAATAGAGCTTGGAGAAATAGAAGCTCAGCTTCTAAAACATTCTTCAATAAAAGAAGTTGTGGCAGCAACAAGGGAAGACCCCCAAGGGAACAAGTACATCTGTGCATATATAGTTGGAGAAAGTGAATTGACAATACCGGAATTAAGGGAGTATCTCTCCAAAGATCTGCCAGACTACATGATCCCTTCATATTTTGTACAGTTGGAAAAACTGCCTTTATCAGCGAATGGCAAGGTAGATAGAAATGCCCTGCCTGCCCCTGATGGAAATATTAATACAGGGGTAGACTATGCTGCACCATTCGGTGAAATTGAGGAGAAGCTTGTACTGATATGGAGCCAAATCCTTGGAGTCCAGAAGATTGGAGTAAATGATAACTTCTTTGAATTAGGAGGAGACTCATTAAAGGCAACCAATCTTGTATCAAGGGTTCATAAAGAATTTGACATAGAATTTGCATTAAAAGAAGTGTTTATGGGTCCTACAATTTCGGCAATAGCAAAAAGTATTAAAAATAGACTTAACGATACAGTGGAAATCGAAGAAATTTTAAGCATGATTGAAAATCTATAAATAGGAATTAAAAGAGATGAAATAGAGAAGAGGGACGAAGTTATGGATAATTTGATGAAAAGAATAGAATCTCTTTCTCCAGAAAAAAGAAAGCTATTTGAGACGATGCTAAAAGAAAAAGGAAAAGATGTTTCAAAATATACGCCAAATGCCTTTTCTGGAATACCTTCTGCCAGAGAGCAGGAATTTTACCCTATGTCATCTGCCCAGAAAAGGCTGTATATACTAAACGAGCTTGAAGGAGCAGGTACTGCATATAACATGCCAGGCGTCGTACTGCTGGAAGGAAACATTGATGCAGTACGCTTCGAACAGGCATTCAAGGAGCTAGTAAAAAGACATGAGGCTCTGCGCACATCATTTCATATGGTTGAGGGTGAACCAGTACAAAAGGTTCATGATTACGTGGATTTCAGTATTACGTACCTGGAACTGGATGAAGAAAAAGCAGCAGAAATAGTCAAAGAATTCATAACGCCCTTTGATCTTAGCCAAGTTCCATTACTGAGAGTAGGACTTGTAAAAACGAACGAAGACAGGCGTGTTATGATGTTTGACATGCACCACATAGTATCAGATGGTATATCAGTCAATATACTTATGAGTGAGTTTTTGGATTTGTACCAAGGGAAGACCCTTTTGCCACTACGGATACAGTACAAGGATTTTTCTGTATGGCAGAAGGAGATGTTTGCCGGAGACTCAATAAAGAAGCAGGAAGAATACTGGCTCCAGACATTTAAGGGTGATATACCGGTACTGGATATGCCTACTGACTATCCAAGACCGGCGGTACAAAGTTTTGAAGGAGATGCTGTAAGCTTTGAAATAAACCCTGAACTTTCAGTCAAACTAAATAAGCTTGCAACAGATAATGGAGCTACCTTATACATGGTACTGATGGCTGCATATAACGTACTCCTGTCCAGATACACTGGACAGGAAGACATCATAGTTGGAAGTCCTGTAGCCGGAAGGCCCCATGCTGACCTGCAGGGTATCATTGGTATGTTTATAAATACCTTGGCCATAAGGAACTATCCTGAGGGAGAAAAGACCTTCGTCCAATTCTTGCAGGAAGTAAGGGAAAATGCGTTTTTGGCTTTTGAAAATCAGAACTACCAGTTTGAAGAACTTGTAGAAAAACTTAATCTCATGAGGGACATGAGCAGGAATCCTCTTTTTGACACTATGTTTGCACTGCGCACTTCAAACAAGACAGAATTTGCAGCATCGGGTATAAACTTCAAACAATACAACAACTGGCTGGAAGGCAGAAAGGCAAAATTTGACCTTATGCTTGAAGTGGTAGAGGGTCAAGAAGGTATAACATTTAACCTTGAATATTGTACCAGGCTGTTTAAGAAGGAGACAATAAAAAGGTTTGGAACCCATTACATTTCCGTTCTTGAAGAGATAACGGCATGCCCTGAAAAAAGGTTGTGGGAAATTGATGTACTGTTACAGGAAGAAAAACAGCAAATCCTATATACCTTTAACGCTACAGAGGCACAGTATCCTAAAAACAAGACTATCCATCAGCTTTTTGAAGAGCAGGCAGAGAAGAACCCTGATCATGTAGCTGTGGTATTTGAGGGTAAAAAGCTTACATATAGTGAACTCAATAAAAAATCAAATGGGTTGGCCCATGTATTAAGGGCTAAAGGAGTCAAACCGGACAGTATCGTAGGTATTCTGGCAGAACGCTCACTTGAGATGATAGTAGCAATCCTAGGGGTATTAAAAGCAGGAGGGGCATATCTTCCCATAGATCCAGATTATCCTGAGGAAAGAATAAGTCATATGCTGGAAGACAGCCGGGCAGTGATCCTGTTGACCCAATCACATTTTATAGACAAATATACATCAATAGGTACAGTAATAAATTTAGAAGATGAGCAGGAATATTCAGATGAACAATATAACTTATCGGAGGTAAATAAACCTTCCGATCTAGCTTACTTAATATATACCTCAGGCTCTACAGGTAAACCCAAAGGGGCAATGATAGAGCATAGAAACATAGTAAGGCTGTTATTTAACAGTAAAATGCAGTTTGATTTTAACGAAAATGATGTATGGACTATGTTTCATTCTATGAGTTTCGATTTTTCCGTATGGGAGATGTACGGGGCGTTGTTATATGGGGGCAGATTGGTGGTAGTTCCTAAAATGACAGCACGCAGCAATGTAGAGTATCTGAGACTTCTAAGGAATGAGAAGGTGACCGTATTAAATCAGACACCTTCAGCCTTCTATAATATAGCCAATGAAGAAGTATCATATGAAGAAAAAGAACTTAAGATAAGATATGTCATATTCGGAGGGGAAGCATTAAAGCCTGCATTGTTGAAGGAATGGAGAAAGAAGTACCCGCGGACTAGACTCATCAATATGTATGGAATAACCGAGACAACAGTGCATGTCACATATAAAGAGATAGAAGAGGAAGAAATTAGATCTAATGTGAGCAGCATAGGAAGGCCTATACCAACACTTACAACATATGTAATGGATAAGAACATGAAAGTTGTTCCCATTGGAGTAGCCGGAGAGCTTTGTGTAGGAGGAGACGGAGTTTGCAGAGGATATCTTGGAAGACCGGAGCTTACAAAGGAAAAGTTCGTTCAAAATCCGTACAAGCCGGAAGAGAGGTTATATAGATCTGGAGACCTGGTCCGGTTATTATCTGATGGAGAAATGGAATACCTGGGTAGAATAGACCACCAGGTAAAGATAAGAGGCTTTAGGATAGAGCTTGGTGAAATAGAAGCACAACTGCTAAAGCATCCTTCAATTGAGGAATCTTTGGTGATTGCAAAGGAAGACCATCAGGGCAGTAAATACCTGTGTGCATATATAGCGGGAGAAAATGAGCTGACAATATCAGAACTAAGGGAGCATCTCTTAAAAGAACTGCCCGAATACATGGTACCATCATACTTTGTGCAGCTTGAAAAAATGCCATTGACAGCTAATGGCAAGATAGACAGGAAGGCATTGCCTGAACCCGAAGGTAATATAAATACGGGAATAGAGTATGAAGCGCCTATAGGCGAATTTGAAGAGAAGCTTGCACTGATTTGGCAAGACATCCTTGGAATTAAGAAGATAGGAAGAAATGACAACTTCTTTATGTTAGGTGGACACTCTTTAAAGGCTACAAGCCTTGTAGCGAGAATTCACAAAGAGTTCAATATAGACATGCCTCTTAAGGAAATATTTAAGGCTCCAATTATAGCGGAAATAGCAAGGTATATGAAGGAAGCAAAGGAGAGTATATATCAATCCATCCAAACTGCTAAAGAGATGGAATACTACCCTATGTCATCAGCCCAAAGAAGGCTGTATATATTAAATCAGTTTGAAGGAGCAGGGACAGCATACAATATGCCAGGCAGCTTGCTGGTTGAAGGCAGTATTGATCTGGAGCTTTTTCAGAAGACCTTCCAACAGCTTATAAATAGGCATGAGACCCTTCGAACATCTTTCCATTTCATAGAGGGTGAACCCGTCCAGAAGATCAATGATCCTGTGGGTTTTAGTGTAGTGTATCTAGAATCTTACGAAGAAAAAGTGGGGGAAATCGTAAAAGAATTTATAAAGCCGTTTGATCTTGGAATTGCTCCGCTGCTAAGAGTAGGCCTTGTGAAAACGGGAAAAGACAAGCATGTCATGATGTTTGACATGCACCATATCATATCTGACGGTACGTCCATGGATATACTGGTACATGAGTTCATGGATATGTATGGAGGAAATAACCCTTCTTCCCTCCGTATACAGTACAAGGACTATTCTGTTTGGCAGAAGGAACTATTTGCTGGGGACAAAATAAAGAAGCAGGAGGAATACTGGCTCCAGGAATTTAATGGAGAAATTCCTGTGCTGAATATGCCAGTAGATTACCAAAGGCCTGCGGTTCAAAGCTTTGACGGAGGTTTTATCCGTTTTGAAGCAGGCAGTGAGCTTACGGGAAAACTTATTAAGCTTGCAAGGGATAATGGGGCTACTCTTTACATGACATTGCTTGCTTCATACAACATACTGCTGTCTAAGTATACGGGGCAGGAAGATATTATAGTGGGAAGCCCTATAGCTGGAAGACCTCATACAGATTTACAAGACATAATAGGTATGTTTGTAAATACTTTAGCCATGAGGAACTATCCCCAGGGAGAAAAGACCTTTGCTGAGTTTCTAAAGGAAGTAAGGGAAAACTCTATAAGGGCTTATGAAAATCAGGACTACCAGTTTGAAGAACTGGTGGAAAAGCTTAATGTAAAGAGGGATATGAGCAGGAATCCTCTTTTTGATACTATGTTTGTATTGCAAAATACCGGCTCATCAGAATTGAAGATAGATAGGCTTAAGTTTATACCCTATACAAATGAATTTAGAATATCCAAATTTGACTTGACATTAAATGCTCGGGAAACCCAGGAAGGTATTGCATTTGATTTGGAATATGCCACAAGGCTGTTCAAGAAAGAGACTGTAGAAAGGTTTGCAGCCCATTACCTTAATGTTCTGGAAGAGATAACGGTTTATCCTGGAAAAAGGTTGTCAGAAATTGATATGCTTTCACAGGAAGAAAAGCAGAAAATACTATATGACTTTAACGATACAAAGGTCCGGTATCCTAAGGATAAGACTATACATCAACTGTTTGAAGAGCAGGTAGAAAAGACACCCAATAATATTGCTGTAGTGTTTGAAGATAAACAGCTGACTTATAAGGAAGTAAACGAAAAGGCAAACCAACTGGCCAGAAAATTAAGAGAAAAGGGAATAAAACCTGATAGTGTAGTGGGAATTATGGTAGAACGTTCCCCGGAAATGATCATAGGGATCATGGCTGTCCTAAAAGCTGGGGGGGCTTATTTACCCATAGCTCCTGAATACCCTGAAGACAGGATCCAGTTTATGCTTGATGACAGTGGCAGCCAAATTATTCTGATACAGGATAAATTTATAAATGCTAAAGGTAGTTACAGAAATGCTGAATTTATTAGCATAGAAAATCAGGAACTATTTACTGGGGATGTATCAAATCCAAAGTTAATTAGTAAACCTGAAAACTTGGCTTATGTAATATATACATCCGGTTCTACCGGCAAACCCAAAGGGGTAATGATAGAGAACTACTCCGTAATCAACCGGATCAACTGGATGCAGAAGCAATACCCGATAGCTGAAGGTGATGTGATCCTGCAGAAAACTCCCTATACCTTTGACGTATCGGTATGGGAATTATTGTGGTGGAGCTTTACTGGGGCCAAAGTCTGCCTGCTGATACCGGGAGGAGAAAAAAATCCGGAAGAAATCGTGAAGGCAATCGAAAAAAATAAAGTTACCACAATGCACTTTGTACCATCCATGTTGAGTGTATTTTTAGAGTATGTAGAGGAAAAGGGGATAATAGAGGAAATAGCAAGCTTAAAGCAGGTATTTGCCAGTGGAGAAGCACTGAACCTGAAGCAAGTAGAAAAGTTCAACAAGCTGCTGTACAAAGAAAAAGGAACAAGCCTGCATAACCTGTACGGACCAACAGAAGCAACAGTAGATGTATCCTACTTTGGCTGCTCCACGGAAGAAGAATTGGAGCTTGTACCAATAGGAAAGCCCATAGATAACATTAAGTTATATGTTGTGAGTAAGGAAAAGGGCCTGCAGCCGATAGGAGTAGCGGGAGAACTATGTATAGCAGGGGATGGACTGGCAAGAGGGTACTTGAACAGACCGGAACTTACAGAAGAAAAATTCGCAGCAAACCCATTCGCACCGGGTGAAAGGATGTACAGGACAGGTGACCTGGCAAGGTGGCTGCCTGACGGCAACCTAGAATATCTGGGCAGGATCGACCATCAGGTAAAGATAAGAGGCTACAGGATAGAACTGGGTGAAATAGAGAACCGGTTATTAAAGCATGAAGCAATAAAAGAAGCGGTGGTATTGGACAAAGAAGGAGCTGACGGAAATAAGTATCTTTGTGGATACGTCGTACCGGATCAAGAAATAACCGTACAGGGGATGAGGGAACACTTGTCAAAAGAGCTCCCGGACTACATGATCCCTTCCTACTTTGTGCGGATGGAAAAGCTGCCATTGACCCCTAATGGAAAAATAGACAGGAAAGCATTGCCTGTGCTCGATAGCAATGTTAATACCGGCGTAGAATACGTAGTACCTTCGGGAGAAATAGAGGAGAAACTTGCGCTGTTGTGGCGGGATATCCTTGGAATAGAGAAGGTAGGAAGAAATGATAACTTTTTTATGCTTGGGGGACACTCGTTAAAGGCAACAAGCCTTGTAGCAAGAATTCACAAAGAGTTCAATGTAGACATACCTCTTAAGGAAATATTCAAGACACCAACCATCTTAGAAATTGCCAGATATATTAAAGACTCAAAGGAGAGCCTATATCAGTCAATCCAACCGGCAGGAGAAATGGAATACTACCCTATGTCATCTGCACAAAGAAGGCTGTATATACTAAACCAGCTTGAAGGGGCAGGGACAGCATACAACATGCCTGGTATTATGCTGCTGGAAGGAAGCATTGATACAGCGCGTTTCCAGGAAGTCTTCAGGCAGTTGGTAAAAAGGCATGAGACTCTTAGAACATCGTTCCACATGATCGATGGTAACCCGGTCCAGAAGGTTCATGACCATGTGGAATTCAGCGTGATGTACTTTGAAACTAACGAAGAAAAAGCCGCAGAGTATGCTGGGGAATTTGCCAGACCTTTTGATCTTGGCAAGGCTCCTCTGCTAAGGGTAGAGCTTGTAAAAACGGGAGAAGACAGGCATCTTATGATGTTTGATATGCATCACATTATATCCGATGGTGTCTCCATGGACATACTGATTCGTGAGTTTATGGATCTTTATGAAGGAAACAACCCTCCAGCACTTCGGATACAGTACAAGGACTACGCTGTATGGCAGAATAAACTGTTTGATGAGGGCGGAATTAGCAGCCAGGAGGAATACTGGCTCCAAGCATTCCAGGGAGAAATACCTGTACTGAATATGCCGCTAGACTATCCAAGGCCTGTAATACAAAGCTTTGAAGGGGATTTTTTTAGCTTTGAAGCAGGCAGTGAGCTTACGAATAAATTAAACAAGCTTGCAAGGGATAATGGGGCTACGCTTTACATGACACTGCTCGCGGCATACAACATATTGCTGTCTAAGCACACCGGACAGGAAGACATAATCGTTGGAAGCCCTATAGCCGGAAGGCCACATTCAGACCTGCAGGATATCCTTGGTATGTTTGTAAATACCTTGGCTATGAGAAATTACCCCAAGGGAGATAGTACCTTTGTAGAATTCTTGAATGAAGTAAGAGAAAACGCTCTAAGGGCTTATGACAATCAGGATTACCAATTTGAAGAACTGGTTGAGAAGCTTAACTTGAAGAGGGACATGAGCAGAAACCCACTGTTTGATACTATGTTTACCATGCAAAATGCCTCTAAGGTAGAATTTGCAGTACCTGGTATAAGCTTCAGACCTTTTAATAACGGGCTAGAGTATAGAATATCAAAATTTGACCTATCCATTGATGCAATAGAGCGTGAAGATGGTATGGCTTTTAGCTTTGAATATTGTACTCGGCTTTTCAAAAAAGAGACTATAAAAAGGTTGGCGGCTCATTACCTTAACGTGTTGGAAGAGATAACCGCAAATCCGTTTAAAAGGTTGTCGGAAATAAATATGTTGTCCCAGGAGGAAAAACAGCAAATAATCTATGGCTTCAATGATACAAAAGTAGAATATCCTAAGGATAAGACCATACAAGAGCTATTTGAAGAACAAGTGGAAAAGACGCCTGATAACATAGCAGTAGTATTTGAAGATAAATACTTGACTTACGGAGAACTTAATGAAAAGGCCAATCAACTGGCTTGGATCTTAAGGGACAAGGGATTAAAACCTGACAGTGTAGTAGCTATAATGGTAGACCGGTCCATAGAAATGATAATAGGTGTAATTGCTGTATTTAAAGCAGGAGGCGCGTATTTACCCATAGACACCGAATATCCTGAAGAACGAATCAGATATATGATCGATGACAGCTTGGCTGGAATTATTCTTACGCAAGAACATCATAAAGAAAAAATTAAATTTGATCTTGATATTATAAGCTTTGATGACTGTGTGAATTACAACGGGAGAACAGAAAATCTTCCTGTCATTAATAAATCTTGTAATTTAGCATATGTCATTTATACATCAGGAACCACAGGAAAGCCAAAGGGGATCATGATAGAGCATAGAAGTCTTGTCAACATATCTTACGCATGGAAAAAGGAATATAGGCTTGCGGATATGGATGTAAAGCTGTTGCAAATCGCAAGTTTTTCTTTTGATGTATTTGTGGGAGATGTTTCGAGAACGCTGCTCAACGGAGGCCAAATGGTTATTTGTTCATCCGAGGAGAGATACGATCCTGCACGATTATATTCACTTATTAAAACCCATAAAATAACCATCTTTGAATCCACACCGGCACTGATTATTCCTCTTATGGATTATATCCATGATAATGCTTTGATTATTGATAGCCTCAAGTTGCTTATACTTGGATCAGATACTCTCTCTGTGGAAGATTATGAAAGATTACAATCCTGGTATGGAGAGAAACTGCGGGTTGTTAATAGCTATGGGGTTACTGAGTCCACCATAGATTCCAGTTATTACGAAAAGAGACTGGGAAGCTATTTGGAATCCGGGAGTGTACCTATCGGAAAGCCAATGCAAAATATAAAATACTACGTTGTTGACAAACACTTGAGACCTCAGCCTACAGGGGTTTTGGGTGAGTTGTGCATAGGGGGAGAAGGGCTTGCAAGGGGATATCTAAACCGGTCCGAACTGACAGCTGAAAAATTTGTACCTAACCCGTTTATACCAGGGGAAAGGATGTATCGTACAGGGGATCTGGCCAGATGGCTGTCTGATGGGAATATGGAATTTTTAGGAAGAGTAGATCATCAGGTAAAGATAAGGGGATTTAGAATAGAGCTGGGGGAAATAGAAGCACAACTGCTAAAGCACGTTTCAATAAAGGAAGCAGTGGTTATTGCAAGGGAAGATCAGAAGGGAAACAAGTATCTGTGTGCCTATGTGGCAGGGGAAAATGAATTAACAATAGCAGAACTAAGGGGACATCTCTTAAAGGACCTTCCAGACTATATGATACCATCCTATTTTATGCAGTTAAAAAAGCTGCCGCTGACTCCCAATGGCAAAATAGATAGGAAGGCATTGCCCGAACCTGACGGCAATATCGATGCTGGAATAGAGTATGTCGCACCCTTGGGTGAAGTGGAGGAGAAACTTGCGGGGTTGTGGCAGGATATCCTTAGTATAGAGAAAGTGGGAAGAAACGACAATTTCTTTGAGCTGGGGGGACATTCCTTAAGGGCAGCAAATCTTATTGCCAGGATTCACAAAGAGTTCAATGTAAACATACCGCTTAAAGAAATATTTAAGAGCCCAAATATGTCTGAAGTTGCCGAGTGCATCAAGATTGCAAAGGAGAGTGTATTTCATTCTATTGGGCCGGCTGGGGAGATGGAGTACTATCCAATTTCATCCGCCCAGAAAAGGCTGTATATTCTAAACCAGCTTGACGCAGTTGGGATGGCATACAACATGCCTGGTATTATGCTAATTGAAGGCAAACTCGATAAACTGCGCTTTGAACAGGCTTTTAGGGAGCTTGTTGACAGACATGAGTCTTTCCGTACCTCATTCCATATGATAGATGGTAAACCGGTACAAAAGGTCCATAGCAATGTGGATTTTAGTGTTATGTATATGGAAATCGATGAGGAAAGAGCTGCGAAAATAGCCAGTGAATTTATTAGGACCTTTGACCTTGATGAGGCTCCTTTACTTAGGGTTGGGCTTATAAAAGTTGGAGAAGACAGATATATTATGATGTTTGATAAGCACCATATTATATCTGACGGGGTGTCTGACGACATACTGGTAAGAGAATTTATGAGCCTGTATGAAGGTAAGGAACTTCCGGAACTTAAGATTCAGTACAAGGATTTTTCCGTATGGCAGAACAGGCTGTTTGCTGATGGGACAATTAGTAAGCAGGAAGAATACTGGCTCCAAGTATTCAAAGGAGAAATTCCTTTGCTTAATATGCCGCTAGACTACCCTAGGCCAGCTATACAGAGTTTTGAGGGAGATGTGATCAGTTTCAAAGCAGGCAAGGAGCTTGCTGTTAAACTGAACAAACTTGCAGTGAATAATGGTGCCACGCTCTACATGGTACTTTTAGCTTCATACAATGTCCTTTTATCCAAGTACACCGGACAGGAAGATATTATAGTTGGAAGTCCCGTTGCAGGAAGGCCGCATACTGATCTTCAGGACGTTATTGGTATGTTTGTAAACACGCTAGCCATGAGGAATCACCCTCAAGGTGGAAAGACTTTTGTGGACTTCCTTAATGAAGTAAGAGAAAACTCCTTAAGGGCTTACGAAAACCAAGATTACCAATTTGAAGAACTGGTAGATAAGCTTAACCTGGAAAGGGATCTGGGTAGAAATCCACTTTTCGATACTATGTTTGTACTGCAAAATATCGAGGCATCAGAAGTGAAGATGGATGGGCTAAGGTTTATGCCCTATGACAGTGAAGTAAGAATATCCAAGTTTGACTTGACTTTAAACGCTGAGGAAACAGAGGACGGTATTGCATTTGAATTGGAGTATGCTACCAGGTTGTTTAAGAAAGAGTCAGTTATAAGGCTTATTGCCCATTACCTTAATGTATTGGAAGAGGCAGCAGCCTTTCCTGAAAAAAGGCTATTAGAAATTGATATGCTGTCACAAGACGAAAAACATCAAATATTATATGAATTTAATAATACAAAAGCAGGATACCCTCGGGAAAAGACCATCCATCAGATTTTTGAGGAACAGGTGGAACGGACACCCAATAATATTGCTGTAGTGTTTGAAGATAAACAGCTGACTTATAGGGAGCTAAACGAAAAGGCAAACCAACTGGCCAGAAAATTAAGAGAAAAGGGAATAAAACCTGATAGTGTAGTGGGAATTATGGTAGAACGTTCCCCGGAAATGATCATAGGGATCATGGCTGTCCTAAAAGCTGGGGGGGCTTATTTACCCATAGCTCCTGAATACCCTGAAGACAGGATCCAGTTTATGCTTGATGACAGTGGCAGCCAAATTATTCTGATACAGGATAAATTTATAAATGCTAAAGGTAGTTACAGAAATGCTGAATTTATTAGCATAGAAAATCAGGAACTATTTACTGGGGATGTATCAAATCCAAAGTTAATTAGTAAACCTGAAAACTTGGCTTATGTAATATATACATCCGGTTCTACCGGCAAACCCAAAGGGGTAATGATAGAGAACTACTCCGTAATCAACCGGATCAACTGGATGCAGAAGCAATACCCGATAGCTGAAGGTGATGTGATCCTGCAGAAAACTCCCTATACCTTTGACGTATCGGTATGGGAATTATTGTGGTGGAGCTTTACTGGGGCCAAAGTCTGCCTGCTGATACCGGGAGGAGAAAAAAATCCGGAAGAAATCGTGAAGGCAATCGAAAAAAATAAAGTTACCACAATGCACTTTGTACCATCCATGTTGAGTGTATTTTTAGAGTATGTAGAGGAAAAGGGGATAATAGAGGAAATAGCAAGCTTAAAGCAGGTATTTGCCAGTGGAGAAGCACTGAACCTGAAGCAAGTAGAAAAGTTCAACAAGCTGCTGTACAAAGAAAAAGGAACAAGCCTGCATAACCTGTACGGACCAACAGAAGCAACAGTAGATGTATCCTACTTTGGCTGCTCTACGGAAGAAGAATTGGAGCTTGTACCAATAGGAAAGCCCATAGATAACATTAAGTTATATGTTGTGAGTAAGGAAAAGGGCCTGCAGCCGATAGGAGTAGCGGGAGAACTATGTATAGCAGGGGATGGACTGGCAAGAGGGTACTTGAACAGACCGGAACTTACAGAAGAAAAATTCGCAGCAAACCCATTCGCACCGGGTGAAAGGATGTACAGGACAGGTGACCTGGCAAGGTGGCTGCCTGACGGCAACCTAGAATACCTGGGCAGGATCGACCATCAGGTAAAGATAAGAGGCTACAGGATAGAACTGGGTGAAATAGAGAACCGGTTATTAAAGCATGAAACAATAAAAGAAGCAGTGGTATTGGACAAAGAAGGAGCTGACGGAAATAAGTATCTTTGTGCGTACGTCGTACCGGATCAAGAAATAACCGTACAGGGGATGAGGGAACACTTGTCAAAAGAGCTCCCGGACTACATGATCCCTTCTTACTTTATGCAGATGGAAAAGCTGCCATTGACCCCTAATGGAAAAATAGACAGGAAAGCATTGCCCGAGCCTGACGGAAGTATGAGTACGGGAACAGAATATGTAGCGCCGCGGAATGAAGTGGAAGAGAAACTGGTTGAAATATGGCAGGAAGTGCTTGGAGCAAAACAGGTAGGAATAAGGGACAACTTCTTTAAAATAGGCGGAGATTCTATACGTGCAATATCATTAGTCAGCACAATATGCAAAAAGTTGGATATAAACATCCAAATCAGGGATATATACATGAATCCTGATATTGAGAGATTGTCTGCATTCTTAAAAGTAAAAGATACGGAAGCTTTTAACAGTAAGATGGGTAAAGCAAGGGAAGAACTGGAGTTATTTAAACAGCGAATATTGATGAATGAAACTCTCTCAGAAAAGTTACCTTCGGACATGGAAGATATATATCCGATGAGTCACATAGAGCTGGGTATGATTTATCATTCCAAAAAAGACTATGAAAATGCAGTTTATCATGACCAATTTGCATTTCATCTGAATGACAAAGACTTTGATTTCCCAGCATTTAAAGAAGCGATGCTTCTAATGACGTCAAAACATGATATTTTAAGGACGGTTTTTAATTTAGAGGATTTTGAAACTCCTGTGCAAATTGTTTACAAGGGCAGTAGTCTTGATATTGAGCAGATAGATATCATGAATTTTAGCAGGACAGGGCAGGTTGAGTATATAAACAAATATTTGGAAAATGACAGAGCGAATCCGTTTGATATATCAAAGCCCCTTTGGAGGATAAGAATATTCAAACTTGACGCAAACCATATTTGTCTGGTTCTGATATTCCACCATGCTATCCTGGATGGCTGGAGTGTTGCTTCATTGATTACGGAAGTTTCAAACCTATACTCTAAGCTTAAGCAAGAAAAAGATTATATACCAACACGGCTTAAATGCAGCTATAAAGATTATATAGCAGACCAAATGACAATTAAGGACAACCAGGAAGTAATTAATTATTGGAGAGAGGAATTAAGTGAATATAAAAGGTTGAATATGCCTGCAAATATTCATGGAAAAACAAAAAAATCTTATAAAGTAGACCATGTAACACGTCATTTAAGTCAGGAATTTTTAGGTGATTTAAGAAGTACTGCCAGAAGATATGATGTAAGCTTAAAGACACTTTGCTTTGCTGCATACACTTATATGCTCAATATGCTTTCATACGAGGATGACTTTGTCGTAGGTTTGGTAGAAAATAACAGACCTGTATGCGAAGATGGAGATAAGATGCTGGGGTGCTTCTTAAATACGGTTCCCGTCAAAATGTGTTTTGATAAAATCGATATATGGGAGGAATTGATAAAAGTTGCAGAAAAGAAATTAATAAACTTAAAGCTTTATGGAAGACTGCCTTTATTTGAGATCATAAATATCCTGGGCGGAAAAGAAAACAAAGAGGAAAATCCTTTATTTGATACCATATTCAATTATGTGGATTTTCATATATATAACGAGATAATAAACAAAGAAATCGGTGATGTTAAAGATAGAATTTCAGTTGATGAATATGAAGCAACCAATACAAGTCTTGACTTTACAGTAAGTAATACATTCGATGATCTTAATATAAGCTTGATCTACTCGGACAAAGTATTGGAAAGAAAACAGGCAGAAGAGTGTATAGACTATTTTATTAATATTTTAAATATGTTTATCCATAACCCCAAAGGGTCAGTTGACAAGCTTATTATATTAAGTCATGAAGAAAGAAAGCAGTTGCTGATAGACTTTAATGATACTAAGAAAGACTATCCGCAGGACAAAACCATACATGAGCTGTTTGCTGAGCAGGTGGAAAGGACACCTGACAACATAGCTGTGGTATATGAAGACAAGCACTTGACTTACAGGGAATTGAACGGAAAGGCAAATCATTTGGCCAGAGTATTGAGGAACAAAGGGGTAAAGCCTGACCGTATTGTAGGAATTATGGCCGAACGTTCATTTGAGATGATTGTGGGGATATTTGCCATATTGAAAGCTGGAGGGGCGTATCTGCCGATAGATCCTAATTATCCTGATACAAGGATAAAGTATTTGTTGGACGATAGTGGTTCCCAGATCCTTTTGACCTCCAGGACCTTTATGGAAAATAAGCAGATTGATGCGGATATTATATATCTGGAGGAAGAATATTTAAATGAAGAGAACTCAAAGCTTGAAAATGTAAACAAACCCTCGGACCTTGCGTACGTCATTTATACATCAGGTTCGACAGGGAAGCCCAAAGGTGGAATGATTGAGCATACTAGCGTTGTAAACATAATTACAGCCCTCCAGGCCATGTATCCGCTTAAAGCGGAAGACGCTTTTCTATTTAAAACAACTTATACCTTTGACGTATCCGTAGCTGAGATATTTGGCTGGTTCCTCAACGGAGGAAAGCTTGTAATATCACGCCAAGGTGTGGAAAAGGAAGCTATGGAGTTAGTAGAGGTAATAAACAAGCATAAGATAACCCATGTAAACTTTGTACCATCAATGCTGAATATAATGGTACAAACTTTAAAAGATAATGGTATAAAACTGCCATCAACTCTCAGGTATATTTTTGCTGCTGGAGAAGCGCTGCCCAAAAAGCTTGTCCATGAGCTTTTCGATGTCTCAGAGAACACATCTCTGGAAAATATCTATGGGCCTACAGAGTCCACGATATATGCAGCGGGTTACAGTATAACAAAGAAAATAGCAGAAGAACTTATAACAGTACCTATAGGGAAAGCTTTACAGAATGTATACCTTTATATACTGGACAAGCACAACCAATTAACTCCTGTAGGAGTGGCCGGTGAACTTGTGATAGGTGGAAGCGGTCTTGCAAGGGGCTATTTGAATAGACCTGAACTGACAGCAGAAAAATTTGTACCTAACCCGTTTATTCCCGGCGAAAAAGTGTACCGCACAGGGGACTTAGTAAGGCGGCTTCCTGATGGGAACATCGAATTCATGGGCAGGATCGACCACCAGGTAAAGATAAGAGGCTTTAGAATAGAGCTTGGAGAAATTGAAGCACATCTGGTGAAGCACACTGCTATTAAGGAAGCAGTGGTTATTGCAAAGGAAGAGCAGCAAGGGAAGAAGTACCTGTGTGCATATATTGTAGGGGAAAATGAATTGACCATTTCCGAGCTAAGGGAGCATCTCTTAAACGAACTACCTGACTACATGGTACCAGCATATTTCATGCAGCTGGAACAGCTGCCATTTAATGCCAACGGTAAAATTGATCGGAAAGCATTGCCTGAACCACAGGGGAATATTAATACCGGAGTAGAGCATGTAGTTCCTAGAAACGAAAGAGAAGAAATACTGGCCAAAGTATGGGAAGACGTACTAAAAACTGAAAACATCGGGGTAAAAGATAATTTCTTCAGCCTTGGAGGAGACTCAATAAAAGCCATACAGGTAATGTCGCGTCTTAACGTCCATGGGCTAAAGCTCGAAATGCGGGACTTATTCAAACATCCTGTAATTGAGGAACTCGTCGAATATATACAATCTACAAGCCGAAGAATTCATCAAGGCCCGGTAGAAGGCATAGTACCGATAACACCTATACAAAGATGGTTGTATAAACAAGACAGCAAGGATATCCATCATTTTAATCAGGAAATAATGATATATGGGCGTAACGGATTTGAAGAAGCTATTATTCGAAAAGTATTGTCAAAGCTTGTAGAGCACCACGATATTTTTAGAACAGTGGTAAAAATAGAGGATCAAAATATACTCCAATACAACAAAAACCTTGAAGGTGAACATTTTTCATTGGAAATTGTAGACCTTAGGGACAGCTATAATTACCGGGAAAAAATAGAGCTGGAAGCGTCGAGGATTCAGAGGAGCATGGACTTGTATAACGGTCCTTTAGTTAAGGTTGGTCTGTTTAAGACTAAAGAAGGGGACCACCTGCTAATAGCTATTCACCACCTTGTAGTTGATGGGGTATCGTGGAGAATCATACTGGAAGATTTGGACATAGGATACAGACAGGCGCTAAACAATGATGAAATAAAATTCAGCAACAAGACCGACTCTTTCAAAGATTGGGCACAGAGGCTTGATGAGTATGCCAATAGCCCTGAACTATTAAAAGAAATAAATTACTGGACCAATTTGGAAAAAACTGAAACAATACCGCTTCCAAAAGACCGAGAGATTGAAGAAAGAAGGTATATGAATAACAATAGCGTCAAGATCGAGCTGAGTATTGAAGAGACTGAGAAGATGCTAAAGCGGGTAAACCATGCTTATAACACAGAAGTAAACGACATATTGCTTACCGCCTTGGGATTAGCAGTGAGGGAATGGACCGGAAATGATAAGGTTCTGATCAGTCTGGAGGGGCACGGCAGGGAGGAAATCATTAAAGACATTGACATAAGCAGGACCGTGGGATGGTTCACCACCCAGTATCCCGTGGTGTTAGATGTCAGCGGACAACTCGATATTTCCCGCATGATCAAATCGGTAAAAGAAAACATCAGGCAGATACCTAACAAAGGGATAGGTTACGGCATACTAAAATATCTTACCTTGCCGGAAAACAAAGCCGATTTAAATTTTAATCTAAACCCTGAAATAAGCTTCAATTACCTCGGTCAATTCAACCAGGATAATGTAGACAATTTATTTGGAGTGTCTGATATTCCTGTCGGAGAGTCTACAGGACCAAACTATAAAAGTGAGTATTGTATTGATATTAACGGCGGAACTGTAGAAGGCGGGAAGCTGGAATTAAACTTTAGCTACAACCAGGGCGAGTATGAGAAGAGTACTATTGAAGGGGTAGCGGTGAGTTTTAAAAAGCATTTAGTAAACATAATAACCCATTGTGCAGAAATGGACTATTCAGAAGCTACACTCAGTGATTTTACAGTAGACGATCTGAATATGGATGAGTTTGAAGACGTATTGAATAACTTCGAATAAAAAGAGTTTGTATTTAAGGAGGAGTACTTATGAGTGATTTGAAGAAACAAAACATAAAAGATATGTACCGGCTCACTCCTATGCAGCAAGGGATATTGTACCACTATATGATGGATAAAAATTCAGACGCCTACTTTGAGCAGATATCACTTTCTATAAAAGGCATCCTGGACATTGATTGTGTTGAAAAGAGCGTTAATATCATTATTGAAAAGTATGACGCTTTGAGAACAATTTTTTTGTATGAAAATGTAGCCAAGCCCTTACAAGTAGTCATGAAGGAAAGAAAGCTGTCTGTCAGCTATGAGGATATTACCTCCCTTGCCGAAGAACTAAGGGATAGGTATATAGAAGAATACAGGGTTAAAGACAGAAAAAAGGGCTTTGACTTATCAAGGGATATTTTAACAAGATTAAGTGTAATTAAAACAGGCTACCAATCTTATAACATGGTATGGAGCTTTCATCACATCATTATTGATGGGTGGAGTCTCGCAAATATATTTAGAGAATTTATGGAAAACTATGAAGCCCTGATGAATAGCCGGGAGCCGGAGTCAGGAAAGGTATATCCTTACAGCCGCTATATCAAATGGTTGGAAGGCAGAAATCAGAACGAGGCCGCAGATTACTGGGAAACCTATCTTAAAGGTTACAAGCATCAGACAGTCCTTCCCCAAAACGGCAGGTCTGCAAGTGATGATTTCAGGATTGAAGAAACGGAGTTTAAAATATCTGAACAAATAACTAGCGATCTTGAGAAGTTTGCAGCCAAAAACAATACAACCATGAGTACCATTATAAAGACCATATGGGGGATATTATTACAGCGGTATAACAATACCGATGATGTGGTGTTTGGTGAGGTGGTATCGGGAAGGCCTCATGAAATACAGGGAATTGAGAGCATGGTGGGTTTATTTATAAATACCGTTGCAGTAAGGGTGAGTTGTGATGAGGATAAAACTTTTACCGAACTGATCAAAGAGATGCAGCAATCGGTGCTTGAATCTGACCGGTACAGTTTCTATCCTCTGGCGGATGTGCAGTCAAAAACATGCTTGAAAGATGCCTTGATACATCATGTTATGGCTTTTGAAAATTACCCTATGGATGAAGCGGTTAATGCTTCATCCAGTAATGGCATTTTAAATGTAGTTGGAATGGAAATATTCGAGCAGACGAATTATGATTTTGGGATACTCGTTGATGGCGGTAAGGAATTATCTATTAAATTCAGTTACAACTCACTGGTATATGATGGTAATTTCATAGAAAAAATCAAGGGACATTTTCAGTCGGTAATAGAAATTGTAACCGATAGTCCCGATATGCATATTAGGAATATTGATATACTCACCGAAGTGGAAAAGAAAGAAATAGTACACTGCTTCAATAATACAACGGAGGAATACCACAGGGAAAAGACCATTCACCAACTATTTGAGGAACAAGCGGTGAAGACACCTGACAATGCGGCAGTGGTGTTTGAGGGTAAGCAGCTAACCTATAGGGAACTCAATGAGAAGTCAAATCAGCTTGCAAGAGTGTTGAGGGATAAGGGAGTTAAACCAGACAGCATAGTGGGTATTATGGTAGAACGCTCACTGGAGATGGTCATAGGTATATTTGGCATACTTAAAGCCGGAGGGGCATATATGCCTATAGATCCTGACTACCCTAAGGCAAGAATCGAATATTTACTCGAGGACAGCGAGATAGGGGGGCTGATTTCCCAAAAGCAATTCCTGGAGAAAGTGGAGTTTTACGGGAAGTATATAGACATAGAAGATGAAAGCCTTTATGCCGGAAACCCTATGAACCTGGAAGTGGTATGTTCACCGCAAAATTTGGCATATATCATTTATACATCTGGGTCTACAGGAAAACCTAAAGGGGTTATGGTAGAACATAAAGGGGTAGCAAATCTGGAGGCGTTTTTCAAGACCCGCTTAAATGTAAGTGAAAGCGATAGGATTATTCAATTTGCATCAATTTCATTCGACGCTGCAGTTTGGGAAATATTTATGGGACTACTGGCAGGAGCAACACTATATATATCTTCAAGCGATATTATCAATGACTATCGAAGATTTGAAGAATACCTAAATGAAAATGAGATAACTATTGCTACTTTACCACCTCCGTATCTGGCAAATCTGGACCCGGAAAAAGTAACTTCCTTAAAGAAGGTAATTGCAGCAGGTTCGGCTTCCACTCCCGAACTTTTAAAGAAATGGAGCAACAGGATTTCATATATAAATGCTTATGGACCTACTGAGACAACCGTATGTGCAACGGTATGGAAAGCAGATGATTGTGAGACGGCCGATAAGTCGGTACCTATTGGTAAACCTATTACCAATACCCGGGTGTTTATAGTTGATGAAAACAATAATCTTAAGCCCATAGGTGTTGAGGGTGAACTCTGTGTTTCCGGGGCAGGATTGGCGAGAGGATACTTGAAAAAACCGGAACTTACCAGGGAAAAGTTTGTACCGAACCCATTTATGCCTGGAGAACTGATGTATAAAACAGGAGATCTTGCAAAGTGGCTTCCTGACGGGAATATTGCATTTGCCGGCAGAAAAGACCACCAGGTTAAAATAAGAGGGTATAGAATCGAGCTTGAGGAAATAGAAGCAGCCCTTTTGAAGCATGCTGATATAAATGAGGCGGTGGTCATTGACCGGGAGGATTCAAGTGTAGGCAGGTATCTTTGCGCTTATATAGTGTCTGACCGAGAAGTGACAGTGACCGAAATAAGGGAGCTTATATCTAAAGAGCTGCCCGATTATATGATTCCATCCTATTTTATGAGGATAGCAAAAGTACCGTTAACCATAAATGGAAAATTGGACAGAAAGGCGCTGCCTCTGCCTGATGGAAGAATAAATACAGGAACAGAGTATGCAGCGCCTTCAGGTGAAGTGGAGGAAAGGCTTGCGCTGCTGTGGCAGGACATCCTTGGAATAGAGAAGGTAGGAAGAAATGATAACTTCTTTATGCTCGGAGGACACTCGTTAAAGGCAACAAGCCTTGTAGCAAGAATTCACAAAGAGTTCAATGTAGACATACCTCTTAAGGAAATATTCAGGACACCAACCATCTTAGAAATTGCCAGCTACATTGAAGACTCAAAGGAGAGCCTATATCAGTCCATTCAACGTGCTGGGGATATGGAATATTATCCCATACCTTCCGCCCAGAAAAGACTATATATATTAAACCAGCTTGAAGGAGCTGGAATCGCCTACAATATACCTGGCATAATATTGCTGGAAGGTACTGTTGATAAAGCACGTTTTGAGCAGGCTTTTCATAGTCTGATAGAAAGGCATGAGAGCTTTCGAACCTCCTTCCATATGATCGAGGAAGAGCTGTCTCAGAAAGTCCATGACAAGGCGGACCTAAGTATCATGTACCTGGAAACCAGTGAAGAGAAGGTTCCCGAAATAGTGGAGAAATTCATAAGGCCCTTTGACCTTGGAAAGGCTCCACTATTAAGAGTTGGACTTGTAAAGATTGGAGAAGCCAGACATATTATGGTGTTTGACATGCATCATATCATATCGGATGGAGTGTCCAACGACATACTGGTAAGAGAGTTTATAAGCTTATATGAAGGGAAAATACTTCCTCCACTGCGTATACAGTACAAGGACTACTCAGTTTGGCAGAGGGAATTGTTTGCAGGAGCTGCCATAAGTAAGCAGGAGGAATTCTGGCTCCAGACCTTTCAGGGAGAGATCCCTGTGCTGGATTTATCCACCGACTACCCAAGACCCGCAGTACAAAGCTTTGAAGGAGACTACATCAGCTTTGAAGCTGATAGCGAGCTTGCGGTTAGACTTAACAAGCTTGGATCAGACAATGGAGCTACATTATATATGACGCTTCTTGCTGCATACAATGTGCTGTTATCTAGATACACTGGACAGGAAGATATTATTGTGGGAAGTCCTATAGCTGGAAGGCCTCATGCTGACCTTCAAGACATCATAGGTATGTTTGTAAACACTCTGGCCATGAGAAATCACCCGCAAGGAGAAAAGACTTTTATTGAATTCTTGAAAGAAGTTAAAGAAAATGCTTTGAAAGCATACGACAATCAGGACTATCAGTTTGAAGAATTAGTGGATAAGCTGGACATAAGGAGGGATATGAGCAGGAATCCCCTCTTTGATACCATGTTTGCCATATACAATGTTGGAAAAGCAGAGCTCATAACGTCTGATCTAAGCTTCAAGCCGTACAACAAAGGGATAGAAGGCAGAATATCAAAATTTGACATCACCTTAAATGCATTTGAGACTGAGGATGGTATAGCCTTTGAACTCGAATACTGTACAAGACTGTTTAAGAAAGAAACAGTTGAAAGACTTGGGGCTCATTACATCAATTTGCTGGAAGAAATTGCAGCATACCCCGAAAAAAGGCTTTATGAAATCGAAATGTTATCACAGGAAGAAAAACAGCAAGTATTATACAGCTTTAACGATACTGCTCTCGAATATCCCCTGGATAAAACCATACACCAAATGTTTGAGGAGCAAGTGAAAAAGACTCCTGATCATATTGCAGTGGTTTTTGAAGGTAAACAATTAACCTACCGAGAACTGAATCAAAAGGCAAACCAATTGGCCAGGGCATTAAGAGAAAAGGGAGTAAAGCCTGATGATATTGTAGGCATAATGGTGGACCGCTCGCCTGAAATGGTTATAGGTATAATGTCAGTAATCAAGGCTGGGGGGGCGTACCTTCCTGTAGATCCTAATTATCCATTGGAAAGAAAAAGGTATATGATGGAGGACAGCAAGGCCAAAATTTTACTCACCCAAAATCATCTTATGGATCGTGATGATTTCGATGGTGAGATTATTGATTTATCTGATTATGATTATAATTTTATAAACGATGTGAATATAAAATGTATAAATAAGCCTGGTGATACAGCGTACATCATCTATACCTCTGGCTCAACGGGAAACCCTAAAGGTGTTTGCATTGATAATAAGAGTGTATTAAACCTGGTAGAGGGTCTGTTCCAGAGAATATATAGCAAATATGAATCACCGTTGAATGTTTGCCTCATTGCCCCTTATGTTTTTGATGCTTCGGTGCAGCAGATTTTCGCAGCACTGCTAATGGGGCATGCATTGTACATTGTACCGGAGGAAGCAAGGAAAGACGGTAAAAAGCTGCTGGACTTCTATAGTGAAAATAGGATTGATATTTCGGATGGAACGCCCATACACGTAAATATGATGTTAAATTCTCCTCCTATAGATAATAACCTAAAAGTGAGACATTTTATTATAGGCGGAGATGTTCTTCCATTTGATGCAGTAAAAGACTTCCTAAGCAGATTTGAGGATGTGCAACCTTGCATCACAAATGTTTATGGTCCTACCGAATGCTGTGTGGATTCTACGGAATATTTGATTACTGCGGAGGGGCTTAGTGGATTGGATAATATCCCCATAGGCCGTCCTTTGCCAAACACCAGAGCATACTTACTTGGTAAGAAATTAGAAGTAAATCCTATAGGTATCGCTGGGGAATTATATATATCTGGGGATGGTCTTGCCAAAGGCTATTTAAACAAGACGGGGCTTACTGCAGAAAGATTTGTATCTAACCCGTTTATAAAGGGAGAAAGAATGTATCGTACTGGGGACTTGGCAAGATGGCTGCCTGACGGGAATATAGAATTTTTAGGCAGGATGGACCACCAGGTAAAGATAAGGGGATTTAGAATAGAACTTGGAGAAATAGAGGCTCAGCTATTAAGACATGCTTCAATAAAAGAAGCTGTGGTTATTGTAAAGGAAGACCAACAGAAGAACAAGGATCTGTGTGCATATTTCGTTGGGGAAAATGAACTGACAATAACTGAACTAAGGGAATGCCTTTCAAAAGAATTGCCCGAGTATATGATCCCGGCATACTTCATGCAGCTGGATGAAATGCCTTTGACAGCCAATGGTAAGATAGACCGGAAGAACTTGCCCCACCCTGCTGCTCATTTAAATACTGGAGTAGAGTATGAAGCACCTTCAGGTGAAGTGGAAGAGAAGCTTGTACAATTGTGGCAGGATATCCTGGGGGTTGAGAAAATAGGGAGAAATGATAATTTCTTTGTGCTTGGGGGGCACTCATTAAAAGCAATAAACTTTGCAGCCAAAATTCACAAAGAGTTCAATGTAAATATATCTCTTAAGGAGATATTCAAGCTGCCGACAATTGCAGAAATTGCCAATTACATCCAGGAAGCCCAAGAGAGTATTTATCAATCTATCCAGCCCACTGGAGAAATGGAATACTATCCTATGTCGTCTTCCCAAAGAAGGCTGTATATATTAAATCAGCTTGAAGGAGCAAGGGTGGCATACAATATGCCAGAGTTTATGTTGTTAGAAGGCAGTATTGATATAGAACGTTTTGAGAAAGCCTTAGATCAGCTGGTAAAAAGGCATGAGGCTTTCCGGACCTCCTTCCATATGGTAGATGGTGAACCGGTGCAGAAGGTCCATGATGAGGTGGAATTTAGTATCATGTACATGGAAACCGGCGAAGAAAAAGCCTCAGAAGCAGCAAATGAATTCATAAGGCCATTTGACCTTGGCAAGGCTCCTTTACTAAGAGCAGGGCTCGTAAAAATTAGAGAAGACAGGCATGTCATGATGCTTGATAAACACCATATCATATCTGACGGGGTGTCGGATGAAATACTGGTAAGAGAATTCATAAGCTTGTATGAAGGAATGAATCTTCCAGCACTTCAGATTCAGTACAAGGACTATTCCGTATGGCAGAATAAATTGTTTGCTGACGGCACAATCAGTAAACAAGAAGAATACTGGCTCCAGGCATTTAGGGGAGAAATACCAGTACTTGATATGCCGGTAGACTACCCAAGGCCGGCTATACAGAGTTTTGAAGGCGATATGGTCAGTTTTGAAACAGGCCGGGAACTTGCACATAAACTGAACAAGCTTGCCGTGGATCATGGAGCAACACTGTATATGGTGCTTCTAGCTTCATACAATGTGCTTCTTTTCAAATACACCGGACAGGAAGATGTCGTAATTGGAAGCCCTATAGCAGGAAGGCCACATACAGATTTGCAGGACATCATAGGCATGTTTGTCAATACCCTAGCTATGAGGAATTACCCTCAAGGTAAAAAGAATTTCAGCGAGTTTTTGATGGTAGTAAAAGAAAACGCTCTAAGGGCTTATGAAAACCAGGATTACCCATTTGAGGAACTTGTGGAGAAGCTTAGCATTAAGCGGGATTTGAGCAGAAATCCGCTGTTTGATACTATGTTTGTCTTGCAAAATAAAGAGGCATCAGAATTTAAGATGAATGGGCTAAGGTTCATGCCCTATGATAATGAGTTCAGGGCGTCCAAATTTGATTTGACCCTAAACGCCCAAGAGACCCAGAATAATATTGTATTTGGGTTAAAGTATGCTACTCGTCTGTTTAAGAAAGAGACAATAGAAAAACTTGGGGTCCATTTCATCAATGTACTGGAAGAGATCACAGCTTACCCCGAAAAGATGCTGTCCGAAATAAATATACTATCTCAGGATGAAAAACAGCAAATACTAAATAGTTTTAATGATACAAAGGCAGAATACCCTAGGGATAAGACTCTACATGAGCTGTTCCAAGACCAAGTGGAAAGGACACCTGATAATGTAGCTGTAGTGTTTGAGGACAAGCAATTAACCTACAGGCAGCTCAATGAAAAGGCAAATCAGCTTGCCAGAGCACTAAGAAGTAATGGTGTAAAGCAAAACAGCATAGTTGGAATAATGGTAGAAAGATCCGTAGATATGCAGGTTGGAATACTGGGAATTTTAAAAGCAGGAGGTGTCTATTTACCAATTTCAACCAAAATTCCTGAACTAAGAATAAAAAAATTACTGGAAGATAGTAATGCAACTATGCTGTTGACGCAATCACATTTAGCGGATAAAGCAGAGTTTTACGGTAATATATTACTGCTTGATTCCCCTGAAATATACATTGGAAGTGCTGAAAACCTTGATAAAATAAATAAACCAGAGGACTTAGCTTATATCATTTATACATCGGGATCTACTGGAGTTCCGAAGGGTTCAATGATAGAGCATCGAAGTGTAGTTAACTTGGTTTATGGACTAAGAAAGCTTGTCTATGAAAATTATGATAATTATTTAAATGTTGCCCTTGTGTCCCCTTACTTTTTTGACGCATCTGTAAAACAAATATTTGCGGCTTCTCTCCTTGGCCATACGCTGTTTATAGTTCCTGAGGATACAAGGCTAGATGGTGAGGGCCTTCTAAAGTACTATAACAGGAATTCAATTGCTGTTTCAGACGGAACACCAGCACATATAAAGCTTTTAACAGATACTGCCAGGCCTGGCGAAAGTCTTTCAGTTATGCAGTTTATTATCGGAGGGGAAGAACTTTCATGTAAAGGTATACAAGGTTTCTATGATCGGTTTAAAGATAATAACCCTACTATAACAAACGTTTATGGTCCAACAGAATGCTGCGTAGATTCAACTTATTACCATTTAAGCCGTGAGAAGGTGAGAAATCTAACAAGTATACCTATAGGTATGCCATTGCAGAATTATAAGATATATATACTTAATGAAGACATGAATATCTTACCGGTTAATACAACTGGTGAAATATATATATCTGGAGATGGGCTGGCAAAAGGCTATTTGAACAAACTTGAATTGACTACGGAAAAATTTGTAGCTAATCCTTTCAGCTCTGGAGAAAGAATGTATCGTACCGGTGATCTTGGAAGGTGGCTTCCTGACGGAAACATCGAATTTATAGGCAGAGTAGACCATCAGGTAAAGATTAGGGGCTTTAGGATAGAGCTTGGGGAAATAGAAGTGCAGCTATTAAAGCATCCTTCAATAAAAGAAGCTGCGGTAATTGCAAAGACAGACCAGGAGGGCAACAAGTATTTGTGTGCTTATATAGCAGGGGAAAGTGAATCTACAATATCAGATTTAAGGGCGCTTCTCTTAAAAGAACTTCCCGATTACATGATACCACAATACTTTGTTCAGCTGGAAAAGCTGCCTTTGACAGCCAATGGCAAAATAGATCGGAATAATTTACCCCAAAATGACGGTACTTTAGCTACATCAGTAGAGTATGTAGAGCCTTGCGGTGAAGTTGAGGAGAAGCTTGCACTGCTGTGGCATGATGCCCTTGGAGTACAAAAAATTGGTGTGAATGATAACTTCTTTGAACTGGGAGGATACTCACTGAAGGCAATATCCCTTATAAGCAGAATTTATGAACAGTTAAATGTTGAGGTACCACTAAAAGACTTTTATATGGCCCCAACCATAAAGGAAATTGCCCGTTTTATACACAATACGTACGCCAATGATTATATTACACCAAGTCCGGCAATTCATTTTAATTCAGCAATGGAGAGTCTTATGTTTGCATTCCCTCCAGGAGGAGGAAATGGAATAGCTTATGGTAGTTTATCAAAACAAATGAATGCTTATTCCATATATTCCTTTGACTTTATAGAAAATGAGAGCAGGATGGAGGAGTATGTGAAGGCAATTACTTCTGTCAAACCCGAGGGCCCATATATTCTATTTGGTTACTCGGCAGGAGGTAATCTGGCATTTGAAGTTGCTAAAGTATTAATTGAAACTGGACATCATGTATCCGATATAATCTTTCTGGATTCGGCTAAATCATTTGTCCTTATTGAGGAAGAAAGCGAAGATGCTAAGAAACTTGCTGAGCAACAGGATAAAGAATTTATAGAAGAAAATGAGAAACTTATAAAAGGCATGTTTGGAGATAACCAGGCAGTTATTGAAAAGGCCATTGAAAGAATGAGAAATTATCATAAATACACTAGAAGTGTTATAAACTCGGGACAGATAAACTCCAATATCCATCTTATTATATCACAGCAGCAAGACAATGAAGGTGAAGCTGATTTATGTGAAGGATGGAGAGAGGCAACAACGGGAGAGTTCAAAGTATATAACGGATTTGGCAGTCATTTTGATATGTTAAGTACAGGATATATAGATAAAAATGCGGCTATTATTAAAGAAATATTGGAAGAGATCAACCAATAGTTCAGATATAAGGGGTAGATATAATGGATAAGATTAAATTGTTTTGTCTGCCGTATGCAGGAGGTTCTGCAGCAGTATATAAATATTGGGAACAATACTTGCATGATAGGATTGAGCTTTTCCCGATTGAGCTTGCGGGAAGAGGCAGCAGGATTGGTGAACCGTTTTACGGAAGTGTTGAGGAAGCGCTTGAAGATATACACCGTATTATCATAAGCAACCTTGAAGAACAACCTTATGCGTTGTTTGGCCACAGTATGGGCAGTGTACTTGTATATGAACTTGCCTATAGAATAAAGGAGCTCGGACATCCATATCCTGTCCATATGTTTATTTCCGGCAGATATCCTCCGGGTTTTGTAAGTAAGAAGAAGGTACTCTATGATTTGCCGGATAAGGAGTTTGTGGATGAGGTATTTAAGCTGGGAGGCACGCCCAAAGAGGTTCTGAAAAGCAATGAATTAATGGAGTTGTTTTTACCGATACTCAGAGCGGATTTTAGAATTACTGACACATACAGGCACATTGAAAAAAACGCTAAGCTTGACTGCGATATAAGTGTATTGTGGGGAAAAAGAGAAAAGGGAGCCACTATTTTTGACGTTGCAAAATGGCATGATTATACGTCCAAAAGTTGTAAAATTCATATGTTTGACGGGGATCATTTTTTTATACACGATTACAAAAAGGATGTAGCAGCAATAATAAATAGTAGTCTCATCGACTTTGCAGACAATGTTATGTGAAGACTGAAGTTTATTTAAAATTTAATATGAAATCAAGAGGCTAAGTTTTTAGGTTGACTTTAATGACCTGTAGACTTAGCCTCTTTCCAGTCTAATCAAAAATTTCAAGAAAGTAGAACCTACGTCCTATTGGAATTATTTTCATGTTTCTGTATTACGACGAAAGCAGCGCTCCATTCCTATACGCTATCCCAACGGTACATGCTTAAAGACACATCGGTGAAAATCCTGGAAATTGCGCCGCCAGGGGTTCAAACGTATTTCAATAACGATCCGAGCTCTATGCTACTAGCATCATTCATTGATGAAACGATGAAGGTACTTGGTACGGATGCGGACGAGGTTCTAGTGGAAGAAGCGAAAGTATTTCGAAACAACCCGGGCCCGAACGAAGGTATTTTTGTGAACCAGTTAAACAATATGATGTTTGAGCCGCCAAAGGGTCATTAATCCGTTTAATACTTAGCGTATATTTTCGTTAATTATCTCAACTCGCTTTTAGAAAATCCTTGATTATCAAGGGCGTGTACATCGAAGACATGTAAACAACGTATTCGCCTTGACAATGAGCCTCGCGGCATCGGAGTCTAAACACGTGCGCCGATGCCCATAGGACACGGTTTACCTAGGGCTTGCTGAACGAATCAAAACCCCAACAGGCACAAGGGTTTAGGGCCTCTTATGTCGAAGGAAAACGGGGCAGCCCCGTGAAAAACCGTGCACTTGGAGGCGTCAGGATTGTATCAGCGAACCGAGAACCAGATGAACCTGCCCGTCGACTTTTTTCTGCCGTTCGGCGGAAAGCTCGCAGAAGATAACCGCTGGGTGCTGCTGGCCCAGATGATTCCGTGGTGGATGCTCGAAGAGAAGTATGCGAAAAACTTCAAGAAAAGCCTCAAGGGCCAAAAAGCCGTTTCGATCCGTATCGCGCTCGGCGCACTCATCACCCAGGAGCGGCTTGGCACCGATGATCGGGAGACACTTCGTCAGATTCTGGAGAACCCGTATCTGCAGTACTTCCTCGGTCTGCCGGAATATCGGTACCGCCGTCCGTTTCATCATTCTCTCATGACGCATTTCCGCAAGCGATTGGGTGGCGAAATTCTGGATGAAGTGAATGAATGGATCGCTCTGGAAGAAGCGCGCAAGTGTCGGATGATTCATCGGACGACGATGAACCTGGCAGCGGAACTGACGCAGCGTCCGGTAAGCCTTCAGAAACGCAGCCACAGCAGATGGAACTGACGAACGAGGGCGAACTGCTGCTGGACGCTACCTGCGCGCCGGCGGATATCGCCTACCCGACGGATTTGTCGTTACTGAATCAGGCCAGAGAAAAGCTGGAGAAGATCATCGACATCCTGCACGAACCGGAACGTGGAAAGACCCGCAAGCCCAGAACATACCGAGAGCGTGCCCGCAAAGCATATCTGGCGGTTGCCAAGCAGCGGCGCGTGAAGCCGCGCGCGATACGAAAAGCGATCGGCAAGCAGCTCAGGTTCGTTTCCCGTGATCTGCGCATGATCGCCGAACTCGCCGATATGACGAGCGGCCTGCCGCGGCGTTTGTACAAGGAACTGCTGGTCATTCAAGAGCTTTATTGTCAGCAGCAAACGATGTATGACAAGCGGACACACAGCATATCGGATCGGATTGTCAGTATCGCACAGCCACATGTCAGACCGATCGTGCGCGGCAAAGCCAGGGCAAACGTCGAGTTCGGAGAGAAGCTGGCGATTAGCGTGGTGAACGGCTACGCTTTCCGCGAGCATCTGTCGTGGGATAGCTACAACGAAGGGCAGACATTGCAGGACGCCGTAGAGCGTTACCGCGCCAGATTTGGTTATTATCCCAAAGCGGTGCTGGCCGACCAGATCTATCGAACCCGCGACAACTTGCGCTTCTGCAAAGAGGGAATTCGCTTAAGCGGACCGCAGTTGGGTCGTATTAATAATGGTTTCGCATTTTCAATAACCTTAGATATAGTCGAGCTATTTCATAACTACACTCACCTAAAATCACTTTGCGATGATTCGCTGCTCTCATCAGTTGGAGTAACTACAGACAATCTCTTTGTATTAGCAAAGTTAACATCAATTAAAGACTTTATGAGATTATTAATAAATTTACGCCGACCAATCGGAATTATTGGTTCGATTTCAACTTTACGGGAATACGGGTTTCTCAGTTATGGATCTGTTAATTCAATGGACATTACGATATATCCGATTAAAAGTGAAACAAGCAATTTTTGGAACACAATTCCAGAAAATCCAATTAACCAGTGTGCAAATCATTTAAGATTATATATTGATGGTGATGGTTATATTTATCCTTGCTATGGACTAGTGGGGCTGAGAGAGTTTTCTTTGGGTAACATTAAAGATGGTTTTGAGAATTCAACTTTTGTAACAGATAATTACGATTTAGATTTATTAGAGTTAAAGAGAAATGGACCGAAACTACATGAAAGTACAAATCAGCTACAACGAGTATCAACACTTCCTTGGATTTGTGAACGTCATAGAATGGAGTTGTTAATGGATTGAAGTATCATTCAAATACTCAAACATTGTTATTTCACCTTGATTCTATATTTCCACACATGAAAATTAAAGAATTACTCCCACTATCATTAAATAGAAGTTATGTATATAAAGCCATCACAGCGCGTGAAGATTTTCTTTTGAAGATTCTTCCTATCAACTCTTTGGATAGATTACAACGTGAATATCTTGCTATACAAACACTATTTCGCGAAGGAGCTCCCGTACCACGTCCCCTCAAAGAAGAGAATAATATAATACAAATTAATGAAGTGGCATTTATGGCAAGGGCTTATGAGTTTGTTGAAGGTCATGCACTACAAATTAATAAATCCAATTTCTTCTCACTAGGCACTTCAATTGGTCATATACACAATATTTAGGATAAGATGAAGAAGCCGAGTTGGCTCCGAGATATTACAATTAATGAGTTACTATATAACTCATTGGACGCAATAAGAAATTCTTACAATGATTGTGAAAGTCTCTTATTGACTGAACGACTAACAAACACAATAGCTGTAATATTAGAAAAGTATAACGATGAATCTTTATTTGGATGCTCACAAGATGCACACCACTTAAATGCAATACAAACAACTCTTGGACAAACTGTGATAATCGATTTTGAAGATGTTGGTTGGCAGTGGAGAATATATGATCTAGCGACTGCAATCTGGGGCACTTTTGGGAGAGGGGGGACCCCTGAAATTTGGAAAGAGCTTATTTCAGGGTACTCCTCTATACGCTTTTTAAACCAGGAGGAGGAAGGCCTAATACGTTTCTTAATTTTTGCCCGTCATTTATGGTGGCTAGGCTTACATGCTAAGAACTGGAATATGTGGGCGCGACAATATTCAAAAAAACATTTTTTCGAGTCAGGGATTAATTTGTTAATAGCCATAAGCAAAGATGTTTGTGGACTTAAGGTGCTGGGTGGTCTCTAACAGTACATTCCCTTAGGTATTCGTTTGCAACGCGACATCATAAGGAAAATAATAATGTACCTAAACCAAGGAAGAGACCAGTTTAATTACTTGGAAGTATTTCGACCTACTGTGACCTCATTTGATAATTACGTAAAATATAATTTTGACGAATATTTATAACTGAAGTATAATAATTTACGGAGGTTATACATATATGGATAAACAAATGAAAATGCATTACATGAATCGAATCGATGAAAAATTGTCTGATCTTCCGTGGTTTGTTACGGAATTTATTGATAGCAGGAAACGAAAACTTTCTCCCACAACGCTTCTGAACTATTGCCATGACTATATTATATTTTTTGATTGGTTAGTTGCAGAAAACTTTACTGAAGATAGCCGTAAAAACATTAATTTAGCTACTCTAGAGAAGCTAACGATTCGTGAAGTGGAAAATTTCCTATCTTTTTTAGAGTATCAACTTAGCAATACCAAGCTAACCATCAACCGAAAATTGTCCTCACTAAAATCCTTATTTGATTACTTACAGAACAAAGCTGAGACAAGTGACTTAAAGCCATATATCCAGCGCAATGTTATGGCCAAAATGGATTTAAACGCGGTTAAAGAAAGCCAAGAAACCATTGCCAATCGTATTGATGGGAAAATTCTTAGAGAAGACGATTTTGAGTCATTTAGGCAGTTTATAGCTCATGATTTCGGAGAAATCAATAAAGATAATAAACGTATTTACAATTTCCATCAATTTAACCGTGAACGAGATACAGCCATTGTTTCCCTCATTTTAGGTTCTGGCCTTAGGCTCTCTGAGGTAGCAGGTATTAACATTGAAGATTTGGATATGAATAAAGCTTTGGTGCGTGTTATACGAAAAGGAAATAAAGAACAATACGTGTATTTCAGCAAGCAAGCGTTACTAGATTTAGAAAATTATCTGCAGATTAGAGAATCCAGATATATCCCAGAAAAAAACGAAAGCTTTTTGTTTATTGCAGCTCCCATAGGTCGTAAAGGAAAAAGCCGACGTTTAACTCAGCGATCCATTGAAAAACTAATCGAAAAGTATGCTTCAGCTTTTGGAAAACCAGCATTAACCGTGCATTCTCTAAGACATTCATTTGCAACGCGTTACCACTTAGAGAACAATGATGTGCCTAGATTGAAGAACCAATTAGGACATTCCTCAATACAAACAACCATGATCTATACACATTTAACAGATGATGAAATGCGAAATGCGGTTAATAATATGGATAAGTAATGTAGGGCTCGTCAAGTAAGTGACACTAAATTGCCTACCTGACTGGGAGAATGACACAAAGTTACCTACTTGACTGGGTGAGTGACACAAAGTTACCTACTTAGCTTGATAAATAAAAAAAATTACCTCATTCGCTTGAAGAAAAAGAACTAAGTCACTCAAAAGTATGATTTAACTACTAAAGTAGGGAACTTTGTGTCATTTTAGTAGGGGATTTTGTGTCAATGTACAACAACACGACGCTAAAGCCAAGCTGTTATACGGTTTTCTTTATACATGTTCACAAAACCCGTATTTTGTACATATGTAAATATAGATAATGTAGACTTCTGTTGTACATTGACACAAAGTTACCTACTAAAATTACTTCTTTATTCATTGGTGCAGGAATTAAAATGTCATGATATGTACGCATATATTTCCTTCCAGAACCGTTCACCAACACATTTAATTATGTCCAATCGGTTTTTAACCTATTCCTATACCAAACGTTCAACCTTACTTGTTTCTGAAGCAATGGTGGATTCTGAATAACATGCCTCAATCGCCAAATGATGTGGCTGATCAATTATGGGAGCTGTTAAAAAGGAATAAAGTCATAAATTAAAACGTAAGAATTAAGCCTCTATTGCCTCCTCCCGCGAAAAAACGGCACCAAAACGGTGTCGTTTTCATTTCAAAACTTGAATCAGCGATGATGCAACAATCTGAATCATGAATTACTAGATTTCACACTTAAAAGTAACGAATTTCCTTGTATTGCGCATTACAAAAATTGACATTCTACATGAAAATAAGTAGTATAATTAGAAACATTTATGCTATAAAAGTGCCTTTCTCATCCCCCTCTTTTTAAATTCCTGATCCTACCTAATTTTAAGGAGTGAAATGCTATGTACGCACGAACGCTAAAAGCGAATACAAGGAATGTAGTCAGCAACTATTGCAAATGGATTGCAGTTGGTATGATTTTAACTTTCACGGGATGCCCGCTTGCGTCCGCCGCTCCTTCACCCTCATCCTCTAGTAAAACTAGTGACCCCGCCTCCTCTCTAGTCACATTTCAATTGCAAGAGGCTACGATTGCTCAAATGCAGGAAGCGATGAAGTCAGGAGCACTGTCAAGTGTCGAGCTCACCGCCCTGTACCTTAACCGGGTATATGCCTATGATTCTAGTGGCATTCGACTAAATTCCATCCCCGTTCTGAACCCCGACGTACTAAAAGAAGCTGCTCAGGCTGATCAACTTAGGGCGCAAGGTATTAAAACCGGGCCTCTGCAAGGCATCCCCTACACGGTTAAAGACAGTTACAAGGTTAAGGGACTTACTGTCGCTTCTGGATCTCCAGCTTTCAAAAACCTGATGGCAAAGGTCGATGCCTTTACAGTAGAGAAGATACGTAAATCCGGTGGGGTGCTCATTGGTAAAACCAACATGCCGCCAATGGCAGCAGGGGGAATGCAAAGAGGTGTTTATGGCCGTGCTGAAAGTCCGTACAATCCAAATTATTTGGCTGCAGCCTGGTACTCCGGCTCCTCTAACGGATCTGGTGTATCAACAGCCGCCAACCTCGCTGCCTTCGGCATGGGGGAAGAAACAGTATCCTCTGGAAGATCACCAGCATCGAACAATGGTTTAATTGCCTACACGCCATCGCGAGGGCTAATCTCCATTCGGGGGAATTGGCCGCTCTTCCCTATACGGGATGTCGTTGTGCCACATACGAGGACTATCGAGGACATGCTCCGCTTGCTTGACGTGATCGTTGTAGAAGATAAGATTACCAAGGGTGATTTCTGGCGAGAACAGAAAGCCGTTCGGCTCCCTTCTGTCAACAGTGTCCGTCCCAAGTCCTATTTAGAGCTACGAGACATTCAAGCTTTGCAAGGCAAACGCATTGGCGTTCCGAAAATCTATATCGGTAAGGACCATGAAACCTCAACTCCGATCAAATTCAGACCTTCGATACAGGCATTATGGGAAAAAGCTGTAAAGGATTTAACTGCTCTTGGAGCTGAGGTTGTGGAAGTTGACTTCCCCTTGCAGGCCAACAGCGAGAAGGACCGGGCAACAGCGAAAACACCTGAAGAACGTGGTTTAATGCCGGCAAAGTGGGCTGAAAAGGAATTCGGGCTGCTTAATCCCTATGCAGCTGAGGAATTCCTTAAAAGTGTGGACGATCCGAATTTCCCGTCATGGGCTAATATAGACCCTGCAACCGTCTTCCCGAATCCACCCGGTTCGGTAGATGCCAAACGTGGCAGAGACCTTGGCCACTATGACATATTTATTGAAACCATAAAGAAAGGCGTCACCCCTTACGAACAAATTCCTCAGTTTCAAGAAGGACTACGGGGGCTTGAAAATGTACGAAAGATTGATTTTGAAAATTGGATGAAGCAAAACAACCTTGATTTTATTGTATTTCCGGCAAATTCGAATATCGGTAAAGCTGACTCCGATGTGAATGAAACATCCTATGAGGAGGCTTGGGAGAATGGCAACTATTTCTCCAATACGAATTTTATTCTACGCGAGTACGGGATCCCAAGTGTGTCTGTGAGTATGGGCGCTATGAAGGATACCGGAATGCCCGTTAATCTGACAATGGCAGGTGCCGCATACAGCGATAACGACCTGCTTCGTTACGCTTATTCCTATGAGCAGGCTACCAAAAACCGTCCTATTGCAGCACGCACGCCAGCGCTTGAGGATGAAACCTTTTCCTATAACCCGCAAACTTCTCTCCCACCCTCTAAACGCAAGGAAACAGGAACCCCTGAACTTAAGTTGAATGCTTCAATCACGGATGATGTTCTCGCTTTGGAAGGTTCAGTCACAGATCAAAGCGATATCGCACAGCTTAAAGTTTATGTCAATGGCATTCGTGTCGTTATTACAGAAGATAAAACCAATTGGTCAGCAACGCTTCCAACTACTAAATATAAGCAGGATGGTGCCTACCAGGCCGATACGCTGCATATTCTCGTGCTGGCTAAAGATATTTACGGAAATACCTCTGCTCAAGTCAAGTCTGTCACTTTACCCCAATAACGTAGGACATCATAGAAATCACTTTTGGATTTTGTTGAATAAAAACACTTCCGTGTGTCTTCCTCTGCATGCACGCATAAATTAGATGATCATAAATAATCACACAGCAGCACAAGAGATTTAGATCGGATCAGCTATGTATAAATCATTGTGTTGATCGCAGCAAGGGAAACCATTGATAACTCCTAAAGGTTCCTGATTATTGTTACACATTAAATAATGTGTTTTTTCGATCACCAAATAAATAAGTTCTTAAATTATTCCCCCCAAAAATTAAAATCAGTTGATATTTTTGGGGAGTACTTTGTGTCATGGATAAAAGGACGACAGGATAATCGCCCTTTTATCCATGACAGGTTGCATTTAATACCGTCCATTATGACAGAGGCTATTACTTAGCGTATTTAGCCATTACAATATTTCGATATACCCTTCGGTTCCATGCACGCGAATTCGTTGCCCATCTTTTATCAGTTTGGTCGCATTCTCCACTCCGACAACGGCTGGCAAGCCATATTCACGTGCGATAACGGCTCCATGGGTCATCAGTCCACCCACCTCCGTAACCAAGCCTTTTATGGATAAAAACAATGGAGTCCAGCTAGGATCGGTAAAGGCGGTGACTAGTATATCGCCATCTTCCAGATCAGCCCCTTCTATATTCAGGATCACACGTGCCCGCCCCTCTACAATACCCGAAGAAACAGCGAGGCCTACAATAGCTTCGGCAGGGATATTTTCTCGTTTGTACTGACCCGTAATGATTTCGCCATCAGACGTGATAACACGTGGCGGAGTTAGTTTTTCATATAATCTGTACTCATCTTTTCGTTTGTCGATGACCTGGTAATCCAGTTTATTTGTGCGTATGGTTTCCTGCAATTCTTCAAAAGCGAGATAGTAAATATCTTCTTTTTCATGAAGAACGTTGGCTTGTACGAGTCGTTCCGCTTCCTTTAGTAAAGCCTGTTTATAAATAAAATAGCGACTAACAATGTCGTATTTCGGATATTCACGATAACCGATGAAGTTCCGGATCAGGTCGATCATTTGTTTTGTCTCTTCGGCTTTTTGTTCACCACCCGGTAATTGTTTCAATCGGGCTAATAAGTCCTGTTCTTTGTTCAAAGCTTCCTGTCGCCCTTGCTCAAACTTTCGTTTACTGGCGCCAGGATCAAGGTTTTTGATGTTACTGAGGATCATAGGTACCAGTGTACTTGGTTTTTCACTCCAGCGTGTTCTTGTAATATCGATCTCCCCGGCACATCGCATTCCATATTTGTCGAGATAAACAGCAATAGCATCACGCACCTGCTGCCCACCTTCGAATTGAACCAGTTCATCCAAAAAGTTATCATCCTTTACCTGTTGTAAATACTCAATTATTTCCGGATAGGGACGAATCACATCTGCAACATCCAGTAGCTCCATACCCATTTCCGAAGTGACGTTGTTAGGTACAGATAGGGAAAGTGTGTCTGCTACGTTTTTTTCACCTAACCATTCATTCATTTTTTCATTGATCCATGCTGAAGCATGCATGGCGGCCATAATCACATTCAAATTTTTCAGTTCTGACGCTCGCTGCCTCCGTTGCTGCATATCTTCCAGGATACAATCAAATACATCCAATCCTGATTTCGTTTGGATATTATGTTTTAATGCTGATAACGATGTCTCACTACTCTTAATCAAAACAGCAACAATTTCCGGGTCGTTTCCTGCTTCTTCCAGAATATCCGCAGACGACATACCCTTATGGCTTTTAACGGGCCCCGGTTCGCTTGTGTCATATGGGTCCGATTTTATAAAATCTCCCCGCTCTATGATGGTAATAAGCGCGTCTTTTATGAGCGGATCGGAGTGCCCTAGAACATCCAATAAATTTTGCCTGCCAGTCGGTGAAGCCAGGCCCATCGTGATATCCACAAACAGCCTTCCGCCACCAGTTCTAAACATGGGCGTGGCACCTGTTAATATCCAAACAGATATCCCCAGTGGTTTAATAGGATCAGTCATCATTTGCTGATGGCCGACAGATACATACACGTGATTCTCCTGGTCATTTGCTTCAGGAATGGGATATAAAGTGGTGATCGGCCGGCTCTGGACAATATAAAATGTATCATCAGCCAAACACCATTCGATGTCTTGGGGGCAGCCGAAGTGTTCTTCGATCTGTCTTCCAATTCGTGCCAGTTGTAAAATTTGTTGTTCCGTAAGGGTTTGAGTCCTTTGCTGATCGAGATCAATTTGCTGAGTCTCTGTTCCGCCTTCTCTTCGCCCATAGATAGCCAATTTTTTGGTTGCTATCCTCTTATCGACGATTTCCCCTTCCTGTACTTGATAACAATCGGCAGAGACTAAGCCAGAGACCAGTGCTTCTCCAAGTCCGAAACTGGCATCGATAGAGAGCAGCTTTCGGTTGCAAGTGATGGGATCAGCGGTAAATAAAATCCCTGAAGCCTGTGGGAACACCATTCTTTGAACGATAACAGATAAATAAACTTGGCTGTGATCAAATCCATTCTGCATTCGGTAAATTACCGCGCGTTCCGTAAATAAAGAAGCCCAACATTTGCGGATATGCTCCAAGATGGATTCTTTGCCGATAATATTTAAATAAGTGTCTTGTTGACCAGCAAAAGAAGCATGTGGCAAATCCTCAGCGGTCGCACTAGAACGCACGGCATAAGCATATTCATCGCCAAACTGGGAGAGATAGTGAGCAACTGCTTTCACAACATCGGAAGGAATGGCTACTTCCATAATGGCCTGTCGAATCTTCTTGCTGATTTCATAAATTTGTTCTCGATCTTCTACTTTAAGCGTAGTTAGCCGATCCAACAAAGCATGAATCATTTCGTTTTGTTCGATGGCTTTTTGATATCCCACTGTTGTAACACAAAACCCTTCTGGCACTTGTATTCCTTCCATTTTGGTTAATGCCCCTAAGTGTAGCCCTTTTCCACCAACAAGCAAAAGCTGAGTGTTATCCATTTCTTGAAAATCGAGAACCAGTGAATTCATTCAACATCTCTCCTAACCATTAAATTGAGAAAAAAACATTTGACAAGAGTTTAGCGGCATGGTAAGATTTAATTGTAAGATGTGTTATTTATGTCTACTACATCTTTATAAAAGATAATCTGATTATATCATCGTGTCTGTTTTATATGCAATATAAAAGAACCTGATAAAACTATCCAGGTTCTTTTTTGATTTCCGCTATCACTTCTTAAAATAAAAAAAGCCGCGATTTCGCAGCAATGAATGGGATGAAATTCTTATTACCCGACAGGTGCTGCATGACATAGAATATTATCTCATTCCAAGTCGATCTACCTTACAACACCTGCTTTGCTCGATCAAACAAATTCCGATAGAAAACCTGTCCACGAGTAGACTTCTTCGAATTGTTGGATACGCTTCAAAATACGTTTGTTCTAGCTTTGCAAAAGCCGGTACAGCAGCGCCTCTCCCTTATTCTCAAACGTTCGCTGTGTTTCCAGAAATTCAGGCACCTCTATCAGCCGAGAGGGTCTGTACCCGGGGCCACCACAGCCGCAGGAGTGGTAAGTGTATCCTTGTTGATATAGTAGCTCTACCTTTTTCCACTGTTTGATATCCGTTTGCTTCGGGGCCTGAAAATCATGACCCATGTCATGCATGGATGCCTGGCATTGCGGACAGACATGGACAATCCGTTCATATTCATCCTTCGGCATTTCAAACCGTGATGTCTGCTTATATACTTTCCTGCAGGTAAAGCAGGCAAAGATATCTTTATATGGGCCGCATATTGCATATCTACACATACGGTTACCCCCTTTATAATCTAGAATTGGTCTGGCATTTTTCACTTAAATCATAGAAATATTTCAGTATTTTTTCAATTGACATGTATACAAGTCTGAAAACTCCTGTGAGAATTCCTCCAGTTTGGCCACCGCCTGACGGTAAATAACAATACTCACGAGCAAAAACGGAATGACAAAGGCCAGCTCGTTTCCGCCCATAAATTTTGCTGCAGTCTCGCATTTCTTACTCGCTCTTTCACCGATATATCCAACTCGTAGAACAGCCTCCATGACTCCCCCACTTCCTCAATATTCATACAAGTTAATTTAAGCTAGCCGCCTTATTTCTTGATATAATCAGCGAACTTCCGAAGAAAATCGAGCGAATGGATATCCTCTCTAAGATGATGATGAACCAGATCATCCATTTTGGTTGTTTCCTTATTCAGCATGTATTCAAGCATAGCTTGGTGCTCATGCCAGATGCCCATCAGCTTCCCTGTTTCCAGCATATGCAGCTTGCGATATCTGATATAGTGAACATTTGACTGCTGAATGAGCTGCCAAAGAAACTCCCGCCCCACCAATTGGAACATGGTTTGGTGGAACTGATCATCCAAACTGAGAAATTGATCCGTCGCATGATCTTCTTCGATCACAGCTCTCTGTCTGTCCAGAATATCGCTCAGCTCCTGCACATCGCTTAATGTAATTTGCGAAGAAAGCTCCTTCATAATCTCCTTTTCCAATGCGCTTCTTAAGTAAATAATTTGCTCAACGGACTCCAGATCAATATAGGACACAATGTTCCCCTTCTTGGGATAAATATCAATGTAGGACTCGAGCGCAAGCCACTTTAATACATCGCGTAGCGGAGTTCTGGACAGCTGGAAGCGTTCTGACAAAGTCGTCTCACTCAGTAGAGTACCCGGCTTTAAAGTCAGTGACAAAATATCATTTTTCAAAAGCTGCTTGATTTCTTCTTTCGTCAACATTTCATTCCTACCTTCACTTTATAAATCTAGAACTATTATAAAGCATTTTGAGGTGATAAATCCCTTTATAATTATCATTGACAAGAACAAACCCTATAATTTATGATCAACTCAATCTTGTATACAAGACAGACGAATATAATCAGGGAGGTATCGTTATGAATATGACCTGGAGATGGTATGGAGAAGGCAACGACAATATTACGCTGGACCATATCCGGCAAATTCCTGGAGTTATGGGCATTGTCTGGTCTTTACATGATAAGGTAGCTGGTGAAGTATGGGAAATGGAGCGAATTCAGGAGGTAGCTGATCAGATTACGAGCAAGGGCTTCAGTTCGGCGGTCGTAGAAAGTGTAAATGTCCACGATGATATCAAAATCGGCCTACCATCCCGCGATCAATATATTGACATTTATATCGACACCATTCGAAAATTAGCCAAAGTGGGAGTTAAGGTGATTTGCTATAACTTTATGCCTGTCTTTGACTGGACCAGAACAGAGCTGTACAAGGAACTGCCTGACGGGTCCAATGCCCTCTTTTATGAAAAGGCTGCCATTACTGATGATCCCCGCCAAATGGTGGATCGGATTCTCAAGGGAGCTGGGAAGTTCACCATGCCTGGCTGGGAACCGGAACGGTTGGCGAGACTGGATGAACTTTTTGCTGCTTATGCGGATGTCACAGAAGACAAGTTGTTTGACAACCTAAAGTATTTTCTTGAGCGCATCATCCCGGTCTGCGAGGAGTCTGACATCAAGATGGCCATTCATCCTGATGATCCAGCATGGCCCATCTTCGGATTGCCGAGAATTGTCCGGAGTCGTGAGACCATCCGGCGCATCCTAGACGCAGTGAGCAGTCCATATAATGGTCTAACCTTCTGCACAGGCTCACTGGGAAGCAATCCTGAGAATGATTTACCAGCCATGATTCGGGAGTTTCATGATCGTATTCATTTTGCGCATATTCGTAATGTCAAGGTGTTTGAGAATGGAGACTTTATTGAAGTGTCACACCGCGGGAAGGACGGAAGCGTCGATGTACCGGAAATAGTTAGAGCTTATCACGAGAACGGCTATCAGGGATATGTACGTCCAGATCACGGTAGACATCTATGGGGGGAAGAAAAGAATTGTCGGCCAGGCTATGGTTTGTATGACCGTGCACTGGGAGTTATGTACTTACTTGGTGTCTGGGATAGTCTCGCTCAAGGCAAAGGAGTGAAATAAATGCTCCAACTTGACCGGAAAGGCCTTTTAGATAAGGCGGCCTGGGAAGCAGCAGGTATTGAATTGCCGAAATATGATCTGGAGCTTGTAGCCCATAACACCCGACTTAGACCGCAATGGGTGCATTTTGGCGCAGGCAATATTTTTCGAGGGTTGATAGCCAATGCGCAGCAACAACTGCTGAATAACTTGAAAGCGGATACAGGTATTATTGCAGCCGAAGCCTTTGATTTTGAAATGATCGACAAAGCCTATAAGCCTTACGACAATTTAACCTTACTGGTGCTGATGAGTGCAGACGGAAGATTTCACAAGAGCGTGGTCGCAAGCATCGTTGAGGAAATCGCGGCAGAACAGAATCGTCCAGACGACTACCTCCGTCTGATTGAAATATTTGAGAATCCGTCCCTGCAGATGGCCAGCTTTACTGTCACGGAAAAAGGATACGCTCTGACCGGGCCCGACGGCAAGTATCTGGCTGTTGTAGAGAGGGATTTGATGAATGGCCCTGAACAACCAGCGCATGTGATGAGCATAGCTACTTCGCTTGCCTATCGGCGTTATCTAAAGGGGCGACTTCCAATGACTTTTGTGAGCATGGATAATTGCTCCCATAACGGCGATCTGTTAAAGGATAGTATGATTGCCATCGCCAAGGAGTGGACTCGCAGAGGCCTGGTAAAGGAAGGATTTGCAGACTATCTGCAGAATGAGGAGAAAATAACCTTCCCCCTGACCATGATCGACAAAATTACCCCCCGCCCTTCCTTGCAAGTACAGTCTGCTCTTCAGGAACTGGGGTTAGCCGACATGGAGTTAATCGTTACCTCCAGGCATACGTATACGGCTCCCTTTGTCAATGCTGAGGTTAGCGAGTATTTGGTCATTGAAGACAAGTTTACGAACGGGAGACCTGCACTGGAGGAAGCTGGTATCATTTTCACGAATCGGGATACAGTGGACAAAGTGGAGAAGATGAAAGTCACTACCTGTCTCAATCCGCTGCATACAGCGCTGGCGCTAGCTGGGTGTCTGCTTGGGTATGAGCTTATTGCAGATGAAATGAAGGATCACACATTACGTCGTCTGGTGGAAACTATCGGCTACAAGGAAGGGTTGCCTGTTGTAGTTGATCCCGGTATTATTCAACCGAAACCATTTATTGATGAGGTATTGCAGGAACGCTTCGCCAATCCCTATATTCCGGATACGCCACAGCGGATTGCAACAGATACCTCTCAAAAGATGAGCATCCGTTTTGGTGAAACCATAAAGTCTTATGTTGGCACAGTAGGACTTGATCCTACGAACTTGACTGCTATTCCCTTGACCATTGCGATCTGGTGTCGCTATTTGCTGGGAGTGGATGATCAAGGAGAACCCTTCACACTCAGTCCGGACCCGTTACTGGATACGTTGCAGGGATATTTGAAGAATACGAAGCTGGGCGATCAGACCTCCGAGGTTCGCTGCCTCCTCGAAGATGACAAACTGTTCGGTGTCCGATTATATGAAATTGGTCTGGGCGACAAGATTGAAGCCATGTTTCATGAAATGCTGGCAGGTCCCGGAGCAGTCCGAAGCACGATAGAAAAGTATGTGAACTAGAAATTACTTAGAAGGTCACAATCACTTTGCCTTGAGAGTGGCCCGTCGACACTTTAATCAGCGCCTTGTTAATGTCACCAAACGTATAAGTTGAATCTAAAGAGGGCTTAATATTTTCTTTTTCAACAAGTTTAGTGATTTCTTGTAATTGACTTCCATTGTCTTGCACAAATAAAAAGCGATATTCATTTTGATTCTTGCGTGCTAAAGAATCTAAGCGAGCACCCACTAGACCAAACAATGCTTTTTTCCACATTGGAAAATGATTGTCAACCGCAAAGCGATAATTAGGTCCGGCTTTCAATGATACCAATTTCCCTTGTGGTTTTAAAATACCCAGTTCAGCTTTGATCTCTTTGGTCCCCAAGGTGTCGATCACATAATCGATTTCGGACAGTATGTTAGCATAATTCTCTGCCTTATAATTTATGAACTGATCAGCCCCGATCGACATTGTACGTGATCTGCTTCTTTCACTTCCACTTGTAATAACAAATAACCCCAGTGATTTGGCAATGGGGATTGCCATAGCGCCAAATCCTCCGGTTCCTCCAGGAATGAATAGCTTTTTATTCGGCTGGACATGGAGTACATCGTGCAATGCTTGATAAGCAGTCAAGGCAGTAAGGGGTACAGCAGCAGCTTCAATAAAAGATAGATTTTCAGGCATGATGGATAAAGCATCTTCATTTACGGCCGCATACTCGGCAAAAGCACCGATTTTATTAAGCGGCAACCTCGTATAAACAGAGTCACCAACCTTAAAATTCAAAACATCATCACCAACAGCTTCAATAACCCCAGATAGTTCATTTCCTAAAGTTAATGGCAACTTATAGTCAGCAATCATCCGAACACTACCATTCAAATTTAGGATATCCAGTGGATTTACACCTGCTGCCTTTACTTTGACAAGCACCTCATGGTTGTTGATCTGTGGCATGTCAACATCATTTAACTCCACTTGGATTTTTTTTGAATATTTCTGTATTTGTGCTGCTCTCATATTCATCCTCTTCCTTTGCTAATTTGGAGATAGCATAACCATGAAACTATTGGCTAAAAACATGGCGTACAATTTACGGTTGTACGCCATGTTCCACTCTTTTGCTATTGTAGTCCCTCTTGCGGTTCTAATTCTCGTATCGTCGGATAGTCCGTGTAACCTTTACTCCCCAGACCAAAAAATGTTGTCGGGTCTGCTTCGTTCAATGGCGCTCCTTTTTGAAGTCGTTCCACCAAATCTGGATTGGCTAATGACCACACACCAACGGGCACCATATCAGCAAGGCCACTATCTAAATCCGTGCTAAGATCTTCCAGAGCCCGTCCTGCACGATTGACTAACAATGGATTCGTCCATATTGAGCGAATGTCTTGGAGCAGCTTTTCATTTCCTAGATGCATGACATGAAGGTAAGCTAGATCCAATTGAGCTAATTCCTTTACAAGATAGCGATAAAGTTCAGGACCTTGTTCTCCGTCTTGGATCCCACCTAGAGGTGTCCCTGGCGAAATACGGAAGCCTGTTGCTTCTGCTCCAATTTCTTCGACGATGGCTTTTGTTAATTCGATCGCAAAGCGAGCACGATTTTCTATAGATCCCCCGTATTGATCTGTTCGTGTATTCGAGTTTTCTCCGATAAATTGATTAATCAGATAACCATTGGCTCCATGAATTTCAACGCCATCCGCACCTGCTTTAATAGCCGCTGCTGCTGCTTTCCGGAAATCTGCTATAGTCGTTTGAATGTACTCTACACTTAACTCACGGGGAACGGGGATTTCCTGCATACCTTTAGCAGTAAACATCTCTACACCAGGCGCGATTGCAGATGGTGCAACAGGTTGGCGATGATGTGGTGTATTATCAGGATGCGACATACGACCAGCATGCATTAACTGAATATACATATATCCACCTGCTTCGTGCACTGCATCGGTAACCTTTTTCCATCCTTCAATATGTTTATCCGTATAAATCCCAGGTGTCCATAAGTACCCTTGACCATCATCAGAAGGTTGTGTACCCTCCGTAATAATGAGTCCCATTGACGCTCGTTGAGCATAATAAAGAGATGTTAGCTCTCCCGGTGTGCCATCTTCTTGCGATCTGCTACGTGTCATTGGTGCCATTGCTAAACGATGTGGCAGCTCCATTTTTCCAATCTTCGTTTTACTCCACAACTTTTTCATTGGATACTCTCCTCTTTCAATAAACTCAACAGATCTATAAATTGAATTTAAAATTCTGAAATGATCGGATATATTTGACCTCTGAGATTGAAATTATAGTTCTGGTCTACAATCCCTACCCCTTCGTTGCTGTCATAAAGATCCACCATGAAGCCCGCCATTTGTTTGGCAGTGTGGTACTTAGGCATGTTTGCTTTATAATCAAAATCTTCTGCATCTAATGATTTCTTCACAAATTCCGTTTCTGTTATAGCTGGTGCCAAAACCTTTGCCTTTAGTTTTGCACCTTTTATTTCTAGTTCTTTTGCAAGTCCTTCTGTGAAGGCACTAACGTAATACTTAGATGCAGAATAAGTAACACTCCCAACAGCAATGGCATATCCGAGTCCAGATGAAACGTTAATTAACTGAGTTCCTTCTACATCAGCATAATCTCGTACATATAGTGTAGAAAGGATGGTCAAAGCTTCGATATTAACACGTAACATGGTTTCAACTTTATCTAAATTCTGTTCTGCTACAAAAGAAGATTCACCGAGTCCCGCATTGTTTATCCAGGTCTCAATTTGGTATTCCTTTAAATCGTTATATAGTGTGTAGGCTTGATCTGTAACAGACAGGTCACTTGTATGAACAATAACATTTACATTAGGGTCAATATTGTGAATTGCTGATTTGAGTTCTTCTAATTTATCAAATCTTCTAGCTACCAAGATTAGGTTTTTGCCACGTGCCGCAAATGCCAATGACGTTTCATATCCAATCCCCGAGCTTGCTCCTGTAATAACTGTATACTTCATAATATTCTCTCCTTCATAACATGCATATTAGTGTAAATAAGTTTTAAAGACGATTTTAGAACGAACATTCTTATTAGGGTAAAAAAAACAGTTAGATCTGACTTGCTATTAGCATATCAATTTTAGAACGAACAATAAAGAATTTTTTCGTGGCTAAGAATTGTAATTTTGGAGCGGTATTCCTTGACATGTTTGAGGCGTAAGATACAAGTTCTTTCTTATGTTAGAGGGACAAGAAAAAACTTGTATCACGGAAACAAACAGTCCTCCATTGAGGTAACTCCTTTTGCCTGTCATGCTGTAATTTCACTTTTAATCTAAAGCGGTCAGTGTCATATCAATAATATTCTTTAATTTTTGCTGATCCGTTGTTGTCTTAACCAACGTACGTAGCCCTAACCACGCATTCATTAAATAATGAGAAATAACTACAGGATCCAAGTCAGCCTTGAATTCACCCGATTGTTGACCCTTCAGAACAAGGTTAGTCAAGAGTTCCTCAGTTCGCGAATAACTTTCATCAACTAAGGATGCAACTTCAGGATCCAACACGCCGAGTTCCACACCTGAATTCACGAGAAAACACCCTAGAGGTTCTCCTTCGTTTCTTACTGTCGCCTCAAACAACTCCCGAATTGATTCTTTGATCGGTTTTTGTTTTTCAATCAGAAACCTCATTTTGCTGGTCTGCTTCGTTTCATATCGTTCGAGAGCTTTCATAAATAAGGCATGCTTATCCCCAAAGGTATCATAGATACTTCTTCGGTGAATGCCCATAAACTCAACCAAATCTTGCATTGAAGTTTTCTCATATCCTTGTGCCCAAAACAGGTGTATCGCTTTATCTAATACTTCATTAACTTCAAATTCTTTTGATCTTGCCATCGTCATCACCTCGAATATTCATTATACAATTTAGTGAAGGATCGGCAAACTAGATTTAAAATATGTGAATACATTACAGCTATGAGGTCTGTCTTATATATTTAACCCAGGATTCTTCGTTTGTCTGCTTGTAACCAATCAGGCGTCCATCCTTTTTCCAGGGCATCCAGGGTTACTCCTGGCGGAACGATAGCATCTATCACATCCAGAATATCAGTGCTTAATCGAATGTCACTGCCTTTTAACGTTTCACGTAGTTGCTCAATTGTTCTTGCCCCCACTATAGCAGAAGTAACTGACGAATGAGCTTGTGTAAATGCCATGGCAAGATGAGGCAAAGTTAATCCTGCTTCATTTGCAAGGGTTTGGAGCTTAGCAACGGCTTCGAACTTGGTTCGGTTTTCTTCTCGATTTGGGTCTACAACAGTTGAAAGTTTCCCTAGAGAACTCGCTGCTCTTGAATCTGGGGCAACCGCTTCTCCTGAGCGGTATTTTCCCGTTAGTAGACCACCCGAAAGTGGGCTCCAAACCATTACGCCCATTCCATATTTTGCAGTTGCAGCAAGCAAATCGAATTCGATACTCCGATTCACAATGGAATATGGGGCTTGCTCGGATACAAAGCGTGCTGTATTTTTACGTTCGCTAGTCCACTGTGCTTCGGTCACTTGCCATGCCTGAAAATTGGATGTACCAATATAGCGAATCTTCCCTTCACGAACCAGGTCCGTAAGTGCGTCAAGACTCTCTTCAATATCGGTATGGATATCTGGCTGATGTAGTTGGTACAAATCGATATAGTCCGTTTGCAACCTTCTCAAGCTTCCCTCTACTGCACGCTTAATCCAATATTTAGAGTTACCGGATTGATTAAGCCCACTGTCCATGGGCATTCCGCCTTTCGTGGCCAGTATAACATCCTGTCTGCGTCCTTTTAGGATCTGACCCAGAATTTCTTCGGATTGACCACTTGAATAGACATCCGCTGTATCGATCAGATTAATGCCTCCAGCCAAAGCCTCATCTAACATGACTGCAGCTTCTTTCTCCGTATTGTTGCCCCAAAAACCAAAAGTACCTGTACCTAATACAAAACTGCTTATTTTAAGGCCTGTATTTCCTAATACACGATATTCCATGTTCAATCCATCCCTTCTCCATCTATTATATTAAGAATGATCATTCTAATATGCATAGAAGAGCACCACGGCAAGATCTCACACTCACACCACTCCCCATAACTTTTGGCTTCTTATCCGTGTACTCCTCCCACGCCAACAATATAACATATCTAGAACGACCGGTAAAGAATGATTTTATACCCGCAATTAAAATCCTTCCTGAAAATGAACTAAGAAGACTCCAAGCCCCGGTCAAAACGGAGCTGGAGTCTTCTTTTTAATAGAAATGAACATTCAAAGCGGGATGTAAAATTTACATTAGTTTACACATCTAACGTATACAAGGGCAGGTTTTCCGGTAAAGCCGCCGGGCGCTGACATGTGCTCTGCATTGTATAAAAGGTCTGCTGATCGGAAGAATCATGGAACGCCCACATCGCTTCCAGCACATGGTAGGCCAGTTCTCCACTAGCGCGGTGAGGCCGTCCGCTGCGGATAGCGTAGGCCATATCGGCAACACCGATGCCCCGTGTATTCTCCTGGTATCCTGGCAGCAGCGGTACCTCTGTCCATTCTTGCTCGCCTAGCAGCCTATAGCGAACTGGCCCTCCGAACGTGTTCGGGTCAGGCACCTGCAGCGTGCCATGAGTACCGTAAACCTCAATCGGTGGCAGAGTGCTTCCACCAAAGATGTCAAAGCTGGTAATCAGCGTACCGACAGCTCCCTGCTTAAAGCGCAGCAACCCGGCCACATGGGTCGGAATATCGACTGGGATAGTCTGGCCTTTCTTTTTCTCGCTCGTAATCGTTCGCTGGTCCATCGCCTTGCCTGTCATGCCCGAAATGGCAGCAATCGGACCCAGCATTTGCACCAGAGCCGTCAAATAATAAGGGCCCATATCAAACATTGGACCGCCGCCGACTGCATAATAAAATTCAGGATCAGGATGCCAATGTTCATGTCCACGGCTCATCATGAAAGCCGTAGCGGCTACCGGACTCCCAATGACTCCGTCTTCAATCAGCTTCAATGATGTCTGTATACCGGAACCGAAGAAGGTCTCTGGTGCGCAGCCGACAAGCAGTCCCTTTTGATGAGCAAGATCCAAGACAGCCTGACCCTGCTCACGGGTGACGGCAAGTGGCTTCTCCACATAGACATGCTTGCCTGCCTCAAGAGCTCTGAGACATACGTCGGCGTGAACGCCCGGAATGGTCAAATTAATGATGAGTTCGATCTCCGGATCAGCCAAAATCTCATCTACCGAATATACATGCGGAACGTTGAACGCTACCGCCTGCTCCTCTGCCCGACCTTGGTCCAGATCCGCTACAGCGTACAGCTCCAGAATGTCGAAACGATGGCAATTTTCCATGTAAATTCCGCTAATTTTACCACACCCGATAATGCCTACTTTCATTTTGTTCATGCCTAGACTCCCTTCTTCTTCAGAAAAAATGGATAATGGCATTCTTTTGTTACATCGGATACCATCCTGTTCACCCTAGCGTTGCTGGTTGTCTGTCATGCCTGTATAAGCCTCTGCGAGAGAGCTGCCCCGGGTGGCCACCGCCTGTTTGCCTGCTGCTGCCCACAGAAATCCGCTGCGCATCATCTCGGTCACTTGAGGCATATCTATGATATCTGCGTGATGCCCCAGCGAATTGTAGAAGACGCGGCCGTTCCCCCAGCGCTTCGTCCATACAACGGGCATATCCACTGGCCCATTAGCTGAATGGGGGCCTGGTACGATCGGAAAGCGTGTGGTTGCCAGCACTTCAACTGCTGGGTCTACGTGGAGGTAATACTGCTCGCTTTTGACCTGAAAATCCTCAATATGGTCTAGAAGTGGGCTGGAGCCGCGCTTCATGTTCACCATGTACTCTACGCCGTCATTGCCGGGATGCGCAACCCATTGCCCGCCTGTCATAAACTGCCAATCCACATTGTTCCGGAAGGCATCACACATGCCACCATGGCAGCCTGTGAGACCTACGCCGCTTTGAACCGCAGCGGAGACATTATCGACCAGTTCCTGCTCAATCTGTCCCATGGTCCACATTGGAACGATCAGGTCCAGGTCAAGCAGTTTCTCTGCATCCTGGTAGGCTTCAAGGGTATTAGACACCTCCACCTCGAACTGCTCTTCCTTCAAAATGCGTTCAAAAATGGCCGCCACCTGCTCCGGCTCATGTCCGTTCCATCCGCCCCATACAATCAGTGCCTTGCGCATCTGTAATCCACTCACCTTTCGGAATGTATTGTTATACTACATTTCTTCAATGGATACCCAGCGGCGTTCCTCTATGGATCGTTCTACCGCTTCAAGCACAGCCTGACAAGCAACACCGTCACGGAAGTTCGGCGACGGTTGCCTTCCTTCAGAGATGGCACTCAACATCTCAAGCATCTCATGGGTGAAGGTATGCTCGAATCCAATCGTATGTCCTGCAGGCCACCAAGCTTCAGAATACTTGTGTGCCGGATCGGTGGCGAGTACGCGGCGAAAGCCCTGAACGTCTTCCTCATCCTGTGTGAAATACACTTCCAGTTCGTTCATTCGTTCAAAGTCAAACCGCACACTGCCTAGGCTACCGTTGATCTCGAATGAATTGGTGCTCCGATGTCCGGCAGCAAAACGTGTGGCCTCGAAGCTGCCCAGCGCACCTCCGGCGAAGCGTGCCAGGAACAGCGTGGCATCATCGACTGTCACTTCTCCCATTGGAGCATTTGCTTCAGTGTTTCTTTTGGAGCTCAACCCGCTCATCTCCAAAGCTAACGGGCGCTGCTGGATGAATGTCTCGCTCATGCCGATCACTTCATGGAACTCGCCAACCAAGAAGCGAGCGAGATCAATCAGATGGGCGCCAAGATCACCATGAGAGCCAGAACCGGCCACGTCTTTTTGCAGCCGCCATACCAGCGGGAAGGACGGGTCCATGATCCAGTCTTGAAGGAAGAAGGCACGAAAATGATAAATTTTGCCTAGGCGACCGCTCTCGACTAGCTGCTTTGCCAGCTGGACAGCCGGTGAAAAGCGATAGTTGAAGCCTACCATATGTCTGACCCCTGCTTGCTCTGCTACCTGCAGCATGTCACGTGAATCCGCCAGCGAGAGCGCAAGCGGCTTCTCACAGAACAGATGCTTGCCATGGAGGGCAGCCTCCACGACAATTTCTTTATGGGCATTACTCGGGGCGTTAATATCAATGAGATCAATATCGTTACGTTTCACTAGATCACGCCAATCCGTAACACTTTCGGTCCAGCCGTACTGGCGGGCAGCTGCCTGAACCCCCTGCTCGTTGCGTCCACAGATAACGGACATCTCTGGCTGCAGCGGGGCATCTGGGAAGAACATGGGTAGACTTCGGTAAGCGTTGCTGTGAGCCTTGCCCATAAATTTGTAGCCAACCATTCCGATACGAAGACGATTAGACATGTCGTGATCCTCCTTATGGGTCTGAGTTTCAACGAATTTTTGACGAATGGTGTTATTGACGAATGGATGACGCCCTGATAATCAGTTCTGTGGATAGGAGTTCTCTTATTGAGTCGCACCCGGTTAGTTCCAGAGCCGGAATGAGATGCTGAGAATCGGGTATAAGCTTCGAGGCTGCAAGCTCCCCCATCTCATAAAAAGGTACGCGGACACTGCTTAGCGGCGGAACAGCCATCTCAGCCGCATCCGAATCGTCATAGCCTACAAACGCCGGAAACCGGTCAGCTGCCAGTCCGCGCTCACGGAGACCCTGCATTACCCCAAGAGCCATCCGGTCGTTCGCCGCAAATACAGCATCAATATCATTCAATTGGTCTGCGATTGTAGCTGAGGCTTCGAGTCCGCTCCGACGGCTATAGTTACCTTCCAGAAGCAGTTCGTGGTCATATTCAATCCCAGCGTCCTGAAGCGCGGTACGATAACCCTTCATTCGCTCAGTACTATTGGAATAGATATCCGGGCCGTTGAGAAAGGCAATCCGCTTGTATCCCTGCTCGATGAGGTGACTTACAGCCGCCCGGCTGCCTTCTACATGGTCTGCATCCACTTCACAGAACGATTGCCCTTCAAAATGGTGATTCATGACGCAGAACGGACGTCCTTCTTCCTGAAGCCTCTTTAGAGCTTCCACCTCATCGTGGTCATCCCTGGCTCCAAGGATGATACAGGTATCGATCCTTTGCTGACGGAAAAGACTACTGTAATCAATCCGTTCCCCCGGCTTCCGGAACAATAGAAGCAGATCAAGTCCGCTGTCTCTAGCCTTGTTTCCGATACCGCTCAGCATCTCAGAGAAAAAATAGGCTGAGAACAAGTGCGCCTTCGGGACATAAGGCATAACCACACCAAGATGGCCACTCTTCCTTCGGGCAAAGTTACGGGCCAGCGCACTGGGAACATATCCAAGCTGATTGGCTGCGTCCAGAACCCTTCTTCGCGTATCCTCTTTGATAGGACCTACCGCATTCAAGACCCGGGATACTGTCGCTTCAGACACGCCGGAAAGTTCGGCTACTTCCTTGCGCGAAACAATATTACCCACCTCCAAATCATTTTATGTACGCGCGTACATTTTCTCATGCAGTCCTACCTCTGTCAATCCCAAAAAGCGTACCCCATAGATGGATAAGCTCTTTTCGTTACTAAAAGAACGTGGTCTCGTGGTTCCTACTGGCAAACAGTCAAAACACCTGATCATATACAAGATACAAAATGATTCTTTAAGGCTTGAGCATGCTGATCATTCCTACTCCTATCATCAGTACTGTAATTCCCGCAAGTATACCTATCCATTCCTGAGGACTCTTCTTTTCCTTAAATATTAAAATGCTGCCAACACAGGCAATAGCAATGCTCGCTTGAGAGATCGGAAAACTAGCCGCCATGCCGATCAGCCCATTGGAAATAAATAGTGCTAGATTCGCAATGCTCCAAACCAATCCTGTCGACAAATTGCGAACCACCAGAGAGAATCGTAGCCGCTTTTTGCCCTTCAGATTCATGGCCATGGCTGAGCATAGCATACCGAGCGATTGCGGCAGAATGACGGATAGCCCGGATATATGAAAAAACTGATTAATCACGACATAACTGCTTAACGCTAATCCCGAGCAAACCAACATTATGATAATGGGTACCGGCAAAGGCTTGGGCAATTCAGCAGACTTGCCCTGATAGCTGGTTAACAGAACTCCTGCCAATATACACAGAAGAGAACCAACGCCTATCGCATATTGGTACCCTGTTATCCATTCACCCAAAATAAGTGCGGCAAATAGCGTCGTCCCTATCAACTGCAGACCACAAATCACAGGAATGGCGATCGATACGCTTACTTTTTGAAAAGCTTGAAACTGGAGCAATTGTCCAGCGGCCCAAAAAATACCAGATATAAAACTTACCACAAAATGAATCGGTGTTAATGAGGTAGGATGAATGGTATACAAGCACAGGGAAAACAGCACAGCACCAATAACGGTACCTGTCAGCTGTTCTCGGGGACTGGCTTTTGTAATATGCGCCAGTATCGGCATAACTCCCCAGCCAAGGGCTGGAATAAAAGCAATAATGAAATCCACGCGCGAAATTCTCCTCCCGTAAAAAGTACTCTTCCTACAATCGTTAAAATGCCATGCAGGAAAAAATCCACAGTTTTACGATAGCAAAAAAAACCGCTTCTAAATACAAATATTTTTATAGATTTATATAGCAAAATCAAAGAAATTTTTTTCTATACGCGCTGGGTGATATGCTCATTACATTTTTAAAAGCTCGCGAAAAGGTCAACTGATCGGTATAGCCGACCGAATTAGATATGACCTGGATCGAATAGTCTGTATGCTGCAGCAATTCGCACGCTTTTTTAATCCTGAGGACTATCAGATATTGTTTAGGCGTTTCACCAGTTTCTAGTTTGAAAACGGAGGTCAGATAATTCGGATGTAGACCAAGGTACTCCGCTACTTCACTAATCTGGATGCCACTGATGTAGTTTTTCTCAATAAAGTTTATCGCTTGCACCGAATAAGGAAGCTGTTCCTTTATCGACATCGTTTCCCCCAAATTGTGTACAAGTTTGGCAAGAATATGGAATAAATACCCCTGTATAGCCAGCGATGAAGAAAGCGTGTTATCTCCGATCCGCAACATCTCAATAATCGTGGAATGAAAGAACGTAATATCTTCGATATCAATTATATAAGGGTTCTGGTGTGGAAGTGATATGTTCTGCAGGTAGATGTCGGATTTAATGCCCATAAAGCCGACCCAACTGTACTCCCAAGGCTCGGCTTCATCCGCCTGGTAATAAGCTACCCTATTGGCCGGAATTAAAAAAGCCTGTCCTTCTCCTATATCGTAATTTTTGTTGTCAATCACCAGCCTACCTCGTCCTTTTAGTACAAAATGAACCAGATTAAAATCGCGGGCGATGGGTCCAAAATCCTGTTTGGATAAGCAGAGCTCTGTGCCACAGTTATACAAAATCAAATCTGATATATTTTTATGCTCTGAACTGGTATACGTATCAACATATTGAATCATATTCTGGCCCATTGGCATCCTCCTCACTTTTCCAAATAAAGAACCTATGCTTGTTAATTTAACAGTATAGCATAAGTTAAGGATGACAAATGTCCAGAAAAAATTTGGCTCTAAACTATATTTTTTTGTAAGGTTCTTTGTTTTTCCCATATCCAACTTAAAAAAAGTCATGTATTTACTATCACTATCTTTGTTATGCTGATTCAATAATAACGCTTTCAAGTGGTTCGACATATTTTGAAAGGGGCTATGTACATGGCTAGTCTACAAGTTAACCAAAAGGAACGGACATTTCACTTAACGAACAAATACTGTAGTTATCTTTTCCGTGTCATGGAGAACGGGCAATTGGAGCATTTATATTACGGCAAAAAAATAGAGTACCTTGGTCAATATGACCGCTTTATCGAGCGAAGCTATCGTCCCGTGTCTGTCGGTGAGTTTGATAGTGACTTGGTGACATCGTTGGAAAGTATTAAGCAGGAATTTCCTTCTGCGGGAAGTGGAGACTTTCGAGAGCCAGCAATTGAGATCATACAGGAGGACGGATCTCATATAATGGAGTTCACTTATGACCATTACGAGGTAATCACTGGAAAACCTAAAATTCCTCATCTTCCAGCTACGTTTTGTAAGGAAGCACATGAAGCAGAGACACTCCTCATCACGCTGACCGATTCTCTTACAGGAACGGTGGCCGTGCTTGCTTACACCATCTTCAGCGAACTGCCCGTGATCACGAGATCCGTATCCATAACGAATTCCGGGAATAATCCCCTGAGAGTCAACCGTCTAATGAGCCTGAGTCTTGATCTTCCTGAAGCCGAATATGAAATTATTCATTTATCAGGGGCTTGGGGCAGGGAACGTCATGTGGAGCGTACACCATTGAGACCTGGGCTACAGTCGATTGGGAGCACTCGAGGAATTAGTAGTCATGTTCACAATCCATTTCTGGCGCTTGCCAAACCCGGATCACAGGAACACCAAGGAGAAGTATATGCGGTTAATCTCGTTTACAGCGGGAACTTTCTTGCCCAGGCGGAAGTGGACAGCTATTCAACTACCCGATTGATGATCGGCATTCATCCTGACAAATTCTGCTGGACCCTGAAGCCAGGAGAATGTTTTTATTCGCCTGAAGCAGTTCTGGTCTATTCTGAGAGCGGTTTAAATGGCATGAGCCAAGCATACCATAGCCTGTACAATAAACACTTAATTCGCAGCAGTTGGACCGAGCGGGAACGACCTGTATTGATCAATAACTGGGAGGGGACCTATTTTGATTTTACTGAGCAGAAAATAGTTGATATGGCAAAAAAAGCAGGTGAACTGGGGATTGAACTCTTTGTCTTGGATGACGGATGGTTCGGTCGAAGAAACAATGATACCTCTTCCCTCGGTGACTGGTTTGAAAATCCTGAAAAGCTACCGAACGGGATCTCGAATTTGGCAAAGAAGATCAATCAGCTCGGGATGAAATTCGGTCTTTGGTTCGAGCCGGAAATGGTTAACTCCGACTCTCATATTATGAGGGAGCATCCAGACTGGGTTGTGGGAACACCCGGCCGTCAACGCAAGCATGGACGTCATCAATATGTTCTTGATTATTCCCAACCGCCTGTCGTGGATTACCTGTTTAAGTTAATGGATGACGTGCTCTCTTCTGCTCGGATCGAATACGTAAAATGGGATATGAATCGCTGTATTTCAGAAGCCTATTCGTTATCTCTGGGCAAGGAAAGACAGGGCGAATTTTTTCACCGCTATGTCCTGGGTGTATATGCTTTATATGAGAAGCTGATTACCGAACACCCTGAGATTTTGTTTGAGTCCTGTGCTTCCGGTGGGGGACGGTTTGATCCAGGGATGCTTTATTACGCTCCGCAAGCATGGACAAGCGACGATAGCGAGGCTATAGAACGTCTGAAGATTCAGTATGGCACTTCCATGGCCTATCCGCTTAGCAGTATGGGTGCTCATGTGTCAAGCATCCCGAACCACCAGGTAGGCAGAACGGCACCGCTGCAAACTAGATCCAATGTCGCCTACTTTGGTATATTCGGTTATGAACTTGACCCATTGGCGTTGTCCGAAGAAGAGTGCAATGTAATTAAAAAACAAATACAAGTATATAAACGTCACCGACGATTAATTACACAGGGAACCTTTTACCGTCTGCTAAGTCCCTTTGAAAAAAATGAAACAGCATGGATGACCATTGATGCAGAACGTGAGCATGCTCTCGTCGGCTGGTACCAGGTTCTCTCACGCCCCAATGCAGCTTATTCACGGCTAAAGCTCATCGGACTGGACGAAATGGCAGTATATTTCGTGGAAGAATTGGACCGACGTTTTACAGGCAGCGAGTTAATGAACATCGGACTTATACTCACCCCGCCTTATAAGGCTGACCAGGATTTTAATATTGCGGAGAAATATGATTTTTCATCTGAATTATTCACTCTAACTAAAGAGACTTCCTCGTGATTGGATTATGACTTGAAGTAATGATATCAAAGACATGACTGAAGAGAGAAATCAAGGATTAAACGAAGAAGTGGTTATCCGTTATGCAGTGTCCGCTGTGTGGGAATTACGGATCAGAAGCAACTCAGTAATTGAGCTGCTTCTTTATTTATCAGGACCAAATACAAGATTGGCGGATTGCTTGGCTTTCTCAATGACATTCATGACCCTCTCGCTGTGTTCAAGCATTTCTGAGACTTTTTCCAAATCTTTTTCCTCGATGATACGGTCAAACTCAACGAATTCGTCATACATTCGATGGGGATGATCTTTCTGATCTACCCGGATTGGCGTTTCCTTATTCGCAGTGTAATCAAAGCAGTCGCATATATTTGCTGAACTTGCCATGTGTATAAAGCCCTTATTGCCTTGAACGTTCACTGCATTGGGAGCCGTACTGTCTTTTGAACCTATGCAGACACACTTGAAGTCACCGTAATCAAGCAGCAGCATACCTGAAGTATCAATTCCACGCTCCATGTTCGCCCAATACTCCACTTTCTTCGGGCTCCCGAAGAATCCAACAACCAAATGAATATTATATAAATTAATATCCATCAAGGCTCCACCAGACATTTCCGGATTAAACGCAGGCTGGATTATTCCCGCTTTGAAAGCTTCATACCGAGATGAGTATTGAGAATAGTTGCATTCCACTATTTTGATCTCACCAAGCTTAGGTAGATACTCCTTCATTGACAAATAATTTTTCAAATATTGATTCGTTATGGCTTCCACCAATACCAGTTTTCTTTGCTGAGCAATTTCTTTTAGCTCTAGAAATTCTTGCAAATTGGAAGTAAACGGCTTCTCACAGATGACATGTTTACCACTCAATAATGCCTCTTTCGCATATGAATAATGAAGATGATTAGGCAACCCGATATAAACTGTATCCACATCACGACTCATCAGCATCTCGCTGTAATCCGAATAAATCTGAGATATTCCATATTTACTTTGTAAATCCAGTAATTTCCCCTTGTGGCTAGGTCTAGAACAAATGCCCTTTAGTAAAATGGTCGGGATTTCCTGAATAAAGCTTAATAGATCCCCTACGATCATCCCTGCTCCGACAATTCCTAACTTCATTTTAGCTGCACTCCTCTATACCTTTTTCAAGTATTTCCATACACATTATCGTTTCTTCGTCTTTAATCACTTTTTCTTTACCAATTACGATCGACTGATACATATCGTCATACACTCGGGCATAGTCTCCCTTTTCAGAAACGATTTTATCTTCATGATACTCGCCCTTATCATCAAGGTATGTTAAAATGCCATAATGCTCAGGCTGGTCGATGCCGAAATCGGCGTGTCCCTTAGGCAGATAGTATAATTTAAGATGCTCCTCCTGACGATCCTTTGTCTGCTTTATAAAAACGCCTTTTTTGCCGTATACAACAAAACTCGGCCGCTCTTTTAAACGAAAAAAGCTGGATTTAATGGATACCTTAAGTGAGGGATAATAAAAATCTAGATCAAAATAATCATTCATTCTTCCAGAACCGAGCAATTGGCGCACGTCGTAATGGATCGTGTCAGGTTTCCCAAAATAGGCAAGAACCTGGTCAATGGTATGAGCGCCATGTCCATAGAGGTAACTGTTATATTTGGAAAAATGAGAGGTGGAGTTGGGGGTCTCAGGGCGGTAATAATCGAAATGCATTTCCACCTCCAACAAATCACCGAGTTTTCCTGATTCAATAACCTTCTTGGTAGTGAGGAAATCCGAATCGTAACGTCTGTTTTGATAGCACTGTATAATCAGATTTTTCTCTTTGGCATATTGGAAGATGGACACAGCTTCTTCTTTCGTTAACATAAAGGGTTTTTCAACAAGTACATTTTTCCCGTGGTCGAGTGCCATTTTCGCATAAGTGTAGTGGGATTCTACAGGTGTACAGATAACAATCAACTGAATTTCCTTATCGTTCATTAGAGATTCAAGATTATCAGTATACTGCACACCAGGGATTTTCTCCCACTCCCCTTTATCTGGATTACGGGCGTAGATCGTCTTTACGTTCAAATGATCTCTGGTCAATGAAAAAGGAAGATGATACCGATTGGTGCTTTTGCCATTCCCAATATAACCGATGTTAAGCATATTAATTCCCCCTAGGCTCTTTTTCATTTATTATAGAAGAAGAACGTTGATCGTAAAGGATTTGCCGCCAAAATGGTACAATCAACCGAATATTTTTAAAAATGTTTGTTTATTTTCAAACAAAATGTTTATTTTAGATCCTTTATCAAACGTCATTTCAATTGAACCGGAGTGAACCTGTTGAGAATACTGATGCAATTATCCGAAATGCAAAACTTTACACCAAACGAAAAAAGCATTGCATCCTATATTTTGCTTCATAAGGAAAGGATCCTGCACTTAAATATTCAGGAGCTTGCAAAGGCAACATATACTTCGCATTCCGCGATTAATCGATTAACACATAAACTTGGGCTATCTGGCTTCAAGGAGTTCATAATCAAACTTGCTCGGGAGTTTCAGCAGAATACCCAGAACATTTCCAATGTAGACCCCAACTATCCATTTGGTTTTGATGAATCCCCACTTCAAGTGGCGAAAGAAATTGCAGAATTAATGAAGGAAACGATAGAAAAAAACTTTACATTCATGGATGATGATTTATTGTCGCAAACAGCCCTATTGCTGGATCAAGCGAAAAGGATCTTTATATATGCGTTAGGAGATTCACAAATCCGTGCGAAAAGTTTCCAAAATAAATTAGTGAAAATTAACAAGTATGTGGTTATAGCTACGGAGCTGTCTGAGTGGGCGTACCATACGGCTAATCTTACGCCACAGGATTGCGCTGTTTTTTTAACTTACCACGGAAAATCACCGATCTTTTTAAAAGCAGCAAAGCACTTTACACATGAAAATATTCCTTTTATCACAATTACAGCAACCAGTCAAAATGAATTGGCCAAACTCAGTAATATCTGTATCCAGGTGCCTAATGACGAAGTAAAACATGCCAAGATTGGTACATTTTCGTCGCAAATTGCCTTTGACTATGTATTAAATGTGATCTACTCCTGTATCTATAAAATTGACTACTTAAAAAACATGCAATTCGCAACACAATCGTTGAAGAATTCGCATCTCAATGACATGATGAATGACGTGTAGAGGGATTAGCTTCTCTCTAACTGCAAAATAAGCGGCAATTTATAATTATATATGGTTGTTCTTCGACAAATAAGGTCTAGTTAGTTTTATGCTAACTAGACCTTTTTCTTTTATTGCTTCAAGCCCATCAGTACGGCCGACAGCAAGCTAGGAAAGCGTTCATTCAAATCATCGTAACGGATAGAGATAAAGCGTTGGGTTCCCTCTATTCTCGTATGAATAACCCCTGATTCCCGAAGAACCTTAAAATGATGAGACAAGGTTGACTTTGGAGCTGAAATATCTATCGAGCTGCAGGATTGCTCCCCTTTTTCGTCTAAAATCTGGATGATATTAAGCCGAATGGGGTCACTTAGAGCATATAAAACTGTAGGTAGAGTAATTTCAATTACGTTGGGATGATACAGCGTTCTCAAGATCCGTTCACCTGCCTAACAAAGAATTGTAGTTGCATTATAGCATATTGGAATGCTATATTTCTATTATTCGAAAATATTCGAACTATAGAACAAATGGAGGGTTTCGTTTTGAATAAAATTATCACCTTGTTTTTCTTGATCATGTTTTTCATTGGTACAGATACGTTCATTGTGTCGCCTCTTCTACCTATTCTTCGTGAAAGCTTCGGCATTTCTATCGAACAATCAGGCTGGATTGTTTCAGCCTATGCTTTAGGGTATGCTCTGTTTGCCTTAATTGCAGGACCGTTGTCAGATGCATGGAATCGAAAAAAAGTACTACTGTTCGGCTTACTTGGTTTTGGTATCTTCACTCTACTTTGCGGCTTTGCCGTTGATTTTTGGACCATGTTTGCTTTTCGCTTATTGGCTGGCATTAGTGCCGCTTTTGTCTCACCTCAAGTTTGGGCAGCCATTCCTCAGTTAGTTCAACCACATAAAGTGTTAAAAGCCATGGGAGTTGTCACCGCAGGATTAGCTTTTTCCCAAATGCTAGGCGTTCCCATTGGCAGCTATCTCGCTACCACCGGGTGGCAAACACCCTTTATTATGATTGGTTGCTGCACCTTCCTGATCGTTATTTGGACTGCTGTTCTCTTGCCCGCCTTGCCTCCTTCTATACAGAAGCAAAAGGCTCCCTCGATTAGGAACAGATACCGTTCATTGCTGCAGGGGTCAACACCTAAGGTCGCTTTCCTCGCCTACTTCCTGTTCCAACTCGGAAATTTTGCTGCCTTCTCTTTTATTGGCACATGGCTGTCCGACAAATTCAGCCTCAATGTTGCAAATATTGGTACGGTGATATTATTCCTTGGTTTAGGAAATACGATTAGTAGCTTATTCGGGAGCAGCTTAGTTAACAAAGTGGGGCCTAAGCACTCTTTGATCTATGGCGTAATTTTCATCGGTCTGCTTTATTTGCTTCTGCCCTATTTACCTAGTGTGACCTATGTCGAAATTACATATTTTCTGATCTTCCTTATCCTTGGAATGATTTTTCCGCTTATGATGAGTATGCTTCAAACCATATCTGCCACAGCACGCGGAACAGTTTCATCACTTGCCAATTCTTCTATGTATTTTGGAACAATGGTTGGCTCTTTCACAGCAGGAATGCTATACACTCACAGCGGTGGTTTTATTTCCGTTAGCCTGTTTTCTGTGATTTGTTTCGGTGTGTCACTAATCTTGTTCCTACGTAGCGGGGTTTTACTAGGTCTAAGACTAAAATAGAAACGAGTAACCTTAAAAATCGACATAAGCTCTATCTTTGGGCCAGGAAAAGAACTTATATTATTAGAAAAGCCACCAGTATGGCGGCTTCTTATGCATATCTACTGTTGTCTAGCTTCAAGGATCAATCTTCATCAATAGCATTTCGAATATCATAATCATTGATATCGATATCCAAGGCCATTCCAAGTACCAACTTTGCCAACTGATTTCCAATAAAGGGACCCATGGTCAACCCGGATGCTCCAAGCCCATTTGCCGCTATAAGGCCATTCCAGCCAGGAACAGCTCCGATCACCGGTAGAAAACCGGGTGTAAAAGGACGGAAACCAACTCTTACCTCCTGAAAAGTACTATTTGCTAAATCAGGTGCTAATTCTAAACCTTTATTTAGGATTTCTTGCGTTCCACCTGCTGTTACTCTTGTATCGTAGCCTTCGATTTCATTTTCGTGAGTCGCCCCTATTACGATCTTTTGCTTGTCAAAAGCAAGCAGATATTGATCAGAAGGCGGCATGATTACAGGCCAGGTGCCTGTGTCTTGCCTATTAGAAACCTGCAAATGCATAATTTGTGCTTTTTGATAACTAACCTTAAAATGAATGCCCAAAGGCAGCATCAGTTGATTGGCCCATGCACCTGCACAAACAATGACTTCGTCAGATGAGAAGCTGTTTGCACCGACCGTTACTCCTGTTACATGGTCGGAATCGTATTGAAGCACAGCATCCCCATGGATAAGGGTTGCCCCATTTCTTTGTGCTGATCGGATCAACGCATCACGCAGCGCCCGACCATCTATACGAGCGGCACCACTAATATGAACAGAATGGTAACCTTCTACTAACAAAGGAAATTGTTCATGGGTTTCCTTTTCATTTAGTTGCGTAATCTCACCGATTTCTGGCGCATCCGCTTGTCGTAAGTGTGCTCGCTCCTGCATTTTTTTAATTTTCTCCAAATAATTATGAATACTGAGAGCTCCAACTTGAGCATAGCCAGTTTCTGTTTCCCCCTCGCTTTTAAGTTCTTCAATCAATCCGGGGTAAAAACGTGCGCCCGCTTTGGCGAGCTGGTACCAAGCTTGATTGCGTCGCTGTGATAACCAGGGACAAATAATGCCAGCAGCTGCATCAGTCGCCTGTCCTTTATCTTTGCGGTCTACAAGAATGACATCAGCGCCCAATTTTGCTAACTGGTATGCTGTCGATGCCCCCAGAATTCCTGCTCCGATTACGATAACCCTCTTCATGAATACATCCCTTTCCTAAATCACTGTATCCATTATAGCGAATACCGCATGAATGCATAAAGTTTGAAACATTAATATTTCTATCCTTATAAAGTTCTTAGAATTGATCTGTAAAGTAGTTGTCAGAACGAATGAAAAGGATGAACTGATATGGATAACATTATTTTACAGACTAAAAATCTCTGCAAAACCTTTAGACGGCAACAGGCGGTGAACAACGTCACACTGTCTATTCAGGAGAATTCCGTCTATGGGCTACTTGGCCCAAATGGGGCTGGAAAATCAACCACCTTGAAAATGTTAACTGGTATGCTACGTCCGACAGGCGGTGAAATTTTATTCCAAGGAAAACCCTGGTCACGAAAATATCTCGCTCAGATCGGCGCACTGATCGAATCTCCTCCACTCTATGAGAATTTGACTGCTAGAGAGAATTTAAAGGTTCGTACAACCTTGCTCGGACTACCTGATTCACGAATTGATGAAGTACTGAACATTGTTGATTTGACTCATACCGGGAAAAAACGCTCTGGCCAGTTCTCGATGGGCATGAAACAGCGGCTGGGCATTGCTATTGCGCTCCTCAACCATCCCAAACTACTAATTTTAGATGAGCCAACCAACGGACTTGACCCCATTGGCATTCAGGAGCAACGCGAGCTGATTCGCTCCTTCCCGAAGCAAGGAATTACCGTAATTCTTTCCAGTCATATTTTATCCGAAGTCGAACAAATCGTTGACCATGTCGGTATTATCGCTGGTGGCATATTAGCTTACCAAGAGGCGGTTACACCAGGACAAGACTTGGAATCGTTGTTCATGCAGATTGCACAGGAATACCGAAAAGGGGATGAGTAGGATGCAGCAATATATAGCCGCCGAGCATCTAAAATTAAAGCGTACCTTCACGAAAAAGCTGGTCTGGCTGGCCCCCATCGTTACTCTTCTTCTGTGTACCGTGCTCATGGGGGGACATATGCTCCAAAGCGCCAGCTACAATTGGTGGTATTTCATGCTGCTGCCAGGTGCGCTCACCTTAATATGCTCAGGAGTGATCCAAAAGGATGGCAAGAAGCTGAAATACCGTGCTGTCCTTGGCATGTCTGTAGATTTGGCTCAGGTATGGTACGGTAAAATCGGGGTTTGCGTAAGACTCTTAATGGTTTCCTCTATTATTTTATTTATAGGGATAACTCTTGGCGGATTCGTATTCTCAACTACCGTGACACTAGCAGAAAGCGTCGCTGCAACTCTGATCCTCTTCATCACCTTTTTGTGGCAAGTTCCACTTTGCCTGTTCCTGACGGATCGAATAGGCATGTTTGCCACCCTAATCATCAACATGCTGGGCAACGTAGCCTGCACCGTCTTGTTCGCTACGTCTTCTGTATGGTGGGCGGTACCCTATGCTATTCCAGCACGATTGATGTGCGTCGTCATTCAAGTGCTGCCTAATGGGCTTGCCGTTCCTTCAGGAGATCCACTTTTGGATAAAGGTGTGATTGTGCCCGGTCTAGTGATCACAATCTGCCTGTTTATAATTCTGTCGATACTGACGGCGATGTCCTTCCGCAAGCGGGAGGCTAAATAAGATGATTTCTTTTTTCCGCTATCTGAAATCCGATGTGCTTAAACTTAGAAGGCAGCCCTTACTGCTTGTGCAGCTGTTTGTGCCGCTTTTAGGCATAGCAATCTTTCTAGCCTACTATTCCTTTACTCCGTATTCACCGATTTCGAAGATAGACGGCTATTTGCAGGTCCTGGCTGTGGTTCTTCCTACCATGATTGGTATTGTATGCTCCATTGCTGTTGAGCAGGAGTCAGTCGCTGGAAATTTCCAACACCTCTTGACCTCGCCGGTGAAGCTGTTACCTTTTCTGAGCAAGCTCACCCTGCTTCTGATCTTGGGATTTGGCAGTGTGCTGCTTGCCTCCGGTGGCTTTGGGGCTGGCTATATATATCTTATGAAAGAGTCCCCGTATGGCTTGAAGTTTTATGTGTTGGCTGCCTGCATTCTGTTTGTGTCCAGTGTGTTCCTTTATATTCTGCATTTTTTCATTAGTTTGCGATTTGGCAAAGGAGCTTCCATCGGTCTGGGTATTATGGAGAGTCTATTGTCCGCTTTGCTTCTTACAGGGCTGGGTGATCATAATTGGATATTCGTTCCCTCTGCTTGGGCGGCCCGGTTCATCACGATCTGGGTGCAATACGGCGTAAGCTCAGCAGATTCTATCCCTGAAGCTATACAGCTTCATTTGGGAATCAGATATTGCGTAGTAGGGACCTTAGTCATCATGGTATTATTAGGGTTATGGATTTGTCGTTGGGAAGGACAAAATTCGTTGGAGTAAAGATTAGAGTAAAGAAAGCAAGGGATGTGAATAAAGCATGGCAAACTTGTTGGCCGTTGATGACGAACCCGCCGTTTTGGCACTCCTTCAAAATATTTTGCAGAAAGATGGCCATGTTGTCACGGTGGTCTCCGCCTCCCCACAGGTTCTCACCATGCAGCTCGGAGCATTTGATCTTATACTGCTTGACGTGATGATGCCTACCATGGACGGATTCACACTCTGCCGGGAAATTCGCAGCAAGGTAGACTGTCCGATACTGTTTCTTACCGCAAAATCCATGGAGAACGATGTGATGTTGGGGCTTGGGGATGGAGCCGACGATTATATTGTCAAACCGTTCGGCACTGGAGAGCTGCGCGCACGAATCAACGCCCATCTCAGACGGGAGAATCGTGAACGGCGTAATGTATTCTGCATCGGGGAAGTTCATTTCAATTTGTCTGGCAAGGAAATCACCGTTCAGAATGTTGTAGTCCCGTTTACCAAAAGTGAATATGAGATATGTAAGTTTCTAGCTTTGAACTGGGGGCAGGTATTCTCTAAGGAGCAAATTTACGAAGCGGTCTTCGGCTTGGATGGGGACAGCGATTCCGCCACCATTGTGGAGCATGTCAAAAATATCCGGGCCAAGCTTGGCAAAGTAGAGGTTTCTCCAGTGGAGACGGTTTGGGGGATCGGCTACCGATGGAAGTAACCAAAGTACAACAAGCACGCAAGACTACCAAATTACGAACCATTTTCCTGGGTTATTTAGTTATGTTTTGTATTGGGACGATTGCGCTCGCTCTGTTCCTGGTCCTCATCTTCTATGCCCTGATATCTTATGGGGCCATTCTTCCCGCGAACTATGCGGAGAAGCAGGTACGGGAGGACAAGTCAATCATTGAAGCGGGCAAGACCCTGCAACCGAATTCTCAGATAAAACTGTATAAGTACGCGTTGTTCACTTCGGAAGGCCGCCTCATTGAAGGAAATCTTTCTGAAAACCAGGCCCAAGCCGCTTGGAGTGTTACGCAGCAGAGCAATACTGTGTATCAATTTCCCTATAACTATGTAAAAGTTCCACATCATGATGAAATTACTGTGATGCGCTATTCTGTCTCGGCACAGTTTGAACTTCCTATCCTGCGTCAATATCTGCCGAACGCAGAATTGTCCTTTTTGGCCGTGTTCTGTATCGCCTTCCTGGGGGGAGGTGCTTTACTGGCTTCCTCCTTCGGACGAAAGCTGGCACGTAAGATGATCGGATTGCAGCAGGCTACCAAACAAATTCAAGCACAGGATTTGGACTTCTCAATCAAGTTCAGTGGCGTGATGGAGATCGATCAGGTGCTGCATTCCATGGATAAAATGAAAGAAACTTTAAAGGCATCGCTTCAGAAACAGTGGAATCTCGAAAAATCCCGCCGCGAGCAAATTTCCGCTCTAGCACACGATGTCAAAACACCACTCACTATCGTTCGTGGAAACGTAGAGCTACTGTCCGAGACCGAACAGTCCGAAGAGCAAAAGAACTATACGGATTATATTGCGGAAAGCACCAGGCAGATGGAGCAGTATATTAAAACTCTCATTGACATTTCAAAAGCGGAAACACTAGTCACCCTGCGGGCGGAAACGATGGATGCTGACTTCTATTTATCGAAAGTGAAAGATCAGATAATGGCCTTGGCTGCTGTCAAAAAAATATCTGTAGCATTCGCTGCATATAACCTCCCTAAGACGCTGTATGCAGACCCAGTGCTACTTGAGCGTGCCATTATGAATGTTGCTTCTAATGCGGTAGATCAGGCGCCTGAATACAGCGAGATCCAGCTGATCGTAGAATCTGTTGAAAACTGTATTCGGTTCAGCATCGTAGACGAAGGCCCGGGCTTCTCTCCAGCAGGTCTCAAACAGGCCGCCGAGCAGTTTTATATGGGTGATTCATCCAGAAGATTAAGTGGACATTACGGTATGGGCCTGTATATAACAAAATCCATTGTCAACCTACATGCCGGAAAGCTGAACATCGCCAACTCCACCCAGACAAGCGGCGGACAGGTAAGCATTGAAATACCAATCAGTGCATGAATCATACAAGCGAGAATCAATCCTATCGTATACCTTAATCATTCCAGGTGCGACCAAGCCTAATCAGATCGAAACTAATCTTCAAACGCTGGGTATTCAACTAACTGTAGAAGTTCTTAAGCAGCTTGATATTCTTTTTAGCCAAAATAACTTGTTTACAGATTAGCTGATTGTCAATTTATAACTCTATTAGCGGGCGCTTATAAAGCGCCCCTTTTCGCATTTTACGTACACTTATTGGATAGTAGACAAAAAAGAGTTCTAAAGTTTTCACTTTAGAACTCTTTTAACAGATGCATTTATTTGGTAATCGTAATTTGTTTGGATGCAGTATTATAGTTCACCTGATACCCCGAAAGCTCGCTAATCACTCGTAATGGAACCAGCGTGTAGCCGTTAACAATAACCGGAGCTGTGATGTTCGTCGAATAACTTCGGGAGTTGTTTAACTCATATACGGCAAGGGTTGAATTCTTGACTTGAAGCACTACCTGTTTGCCGTCTGTAGGTCGATTCAGAATGATCTTTTTGGTCGATTTTTCATAATTCACCTCGTAACCTATCCGTTCACTGATAAAGCGCAGCGGGACCATCGTCGCCCCATTTATGATCCGAGGAGCCTGAGCCATCGTCGTAGCACGACCATCGACATAAGCTGATTTAGCTCCTGGTGTCAGGGTGAACGAAGATGAATAGGAGGAAACTGCATTGTTAGGATATGAAGACGTTGTACCAGAAGTGGTTGTCGTAGTAGAACTCGTCCCGGATGATGAACTACCGGTACCAATCGCTCTATTGCGAATAGCTTCTAGCCGATCCAGCAGATCGCTTTTACGGGTTCCGCTCGGCAGATCACTGATTGCATCTCTGGCAGAACGCCAGTCGGACGCATTTAGACTGTTTTCCGCAATTCGCATCAAATCTCTTGCTTTCTCATAGTTCGATGAACTAGATGAAGAAGAGTAGTAACCATCCGAATTCGTGCGTTCCGATATCTTTACACCACTAGATTCCCTTCCATTACTATTTACGGTTACGACCTTAATCTCATACCAGCGTCCTTCTCGTAAATCCGTAATTTTATAGGACTCAGAGCTTGTAGTCCCCTTATAATCACCGTCCGCATATATCTTCACCTTGTCGGCTCGACTCGGCATATCATAGGTAATTTTGATCCAGGTGTCGCTTTTGCTATCTACTTCAAGATTGGACACTTCTGACGAATTGGAGGACGTACTGTCCGTTGTGGCAGTCAGTCTCACACCGGAGGACAATGTACCTGTGCTTCGCTTGGATCTTATCGTGAATGTATAGGTCTGGCTTGCCGAAAGATTGTTGAAAGTATAGGATGTTCCAGTTGAATCGGTTACCAGTTGCCCGTCCTTATACAGACTGACCGTACTAATTCCGCTAGGCCTTGTCCAGGAAACAGTAACACTATAGTTATTAACTGATGTCACTGAAGCACCTGTCACATCGGGCACGATATCGGTAGAGACCGTAGAAGTTGTAACTGGAATACTAACTCCTTGAGATATATTTCCAGATTTGTCTATCGTTTTGACCGTTACGGTATAGGCTGTGGCAGCATTCAAGACATTAAACGTGTAAGACGTGCCTGTGGTTCTTTGAATTTCTGTACCATTTAAATAGACAATCGCTTGGCTTAAGTCAGCATCCTTAGGCAATATGTAATTGATGGTAAATCCATTATATCCTACATTCGTCGCTGTCAGTCCGCTTACTTCTCCTGGTGGTGTCTTATCCACAGGACCATCAATGGAAGCCGTTTTAGCCTGTATTGTTGTACCGAGAGATTCATTTCCACTCTTATTCACCGTTTTCACGCGAAAGGTATATGTCGTGTTCGGCTGTAAACCGCTTAACATATAAGAGTTACTTCTAATGTTATCTACATACACATCGTTAGTAACACCAACCACTTTTACGTGGTCAAAATTGATGTCCGACGGATTGTTCCAGGACAAATTTACTTTTGTTGTTTCTGTAGGAACCGCTGTCAGATTGCTTACCTCTGCCGGCGCGATATTCGCAGTCACTATTTGGCTCGACATTACTTTTAGCATTTGGTTAAGATAGGTGTTCTGACCATAACCTTTGGTTAACGTAGTCACTTTCGGACCTGAAGTAACAGGCAATTGACTACCTTGAGCGGTTGCTAATTTGGTATGTAACTGTGTTGTATTTAGGCCTGTCAGATTTGAGTAATGCCTCTCAGTCGGCAACGCGCTAGCCACTGCATCGGGTGTCAAAATGCCATATCCCGTATTCAAAATCAGTGTAGCCGTTGCGAACGGAGCCATCCATTGACGCAAACGTTTTTTATTCATATTCTATGCTCTCCTTGATACCAGTATGGAAATTTTATTTGTCAAAAACTAATAAGTTAAGCTTACAAGCCCTTCTGCTGCAATCCAGCTTTTAAAATATGTACCATAATGTACACACGTTCATTTAACTGTTATCGGAATTTGCATACAAAATGTTTAGGCTTCACACCGTATTTTTACTGATAGGGGGTCGCGCATACAATAGGGATACACATTTTGACAAGTTAAATGAAATTACAATTATCGTTTCCAGGAGCGCTAAGCTGTGTGACGTTGGCATCTGCCGTAAATATTCGATATATCGTAACTTTCTACCGTTTAATAACAATGCATTATAGGATATATTAAATTTTAAGTAATAAGAGAAAGAGGTGTATTATGTTCAAAAATGCCTTTAAGATGTTTGGTGTCATTGGTAATATTGAAGCAATTTCATATCTACTGCTTGTGTGTATCGCTATGCCACTTAAATACACAGCTGGAATACCGCAAATGGTAAGCTGGGTGGGTATGATCCATGGGGTACTGTTCGTGGCTTATGTTGTAGCGACTGTGGTCATGCTGATTATGCGGAAAATAACGCTACTGCAAAGTCTTGCTGCCTTGATTGCCTCACTGTTGCCGTTTGGCCCCTTCATTTTTGATCGTAAGGTGCTTAAGAAAGCCGAAGCACGTGCGAGTCATACCAGCCCGATAAAAGCTACATAAGCATGTACAAGGGCAAGTGCTAATACAACAACGCGGCTTTCTCTTCCCACTCATGCAGCAGTATACAAAAACAACCGATGGCTCTAAACCACTCGGTTGTTTTTGTATACGCGAATTTTAAATTGTTACTTTCCCACGCAGTAAGGGAGACTCTAACTTTGTCATTCTTGTTGTCCCTTTCTGCTATATTTATGTAATCACAACAACTAATCTCTCGGGTAATTTACACTCATAATATCCATAAAAGGAACTTTATCCGTTTCTCCATTACTCTCTACATGAACCTTCCCTGTTCTTGGGTCCATTTTAACAATCTGTCCGCGGGTTGTTTCTGCGCGTCCCCATACGGTCAATACAACCTCGGATTGCTCTCGTTGTGCTTCTACAAGCTGATTCCCGATTTCCTCCAGTACAAATTCATCCCGAGTAGGCCGTTTGGGTACCTTCGCTTTTGCCACTTGCTATCACCCTTCCTTTCGTGCAAAATCAAAATCAAATTCATTCTATTTTACCATACTTTTCATCATTTGGTGCTGGTAATGTGAGTAAAATTACGTCTCAGAACCACAAAAAAGCCGAGTTCTCAAAAACGAGAACATCGGCTCTCTAAAGTTACTTGTTGGAGCTCATTAGGAGAGATTGAAAATTGAAGAGACAGGATTATTTGACCAACTGTGGAATGTAATCCACGATATTATAAATAGGAGCACTGCTCTGTTGCGTAACGGCCAAAATCAATGCACCTTCGAGCATCGAAATGATAAGTACCGCCAGACTGCGTGCCTTTTCCTCGTCCCAGCCCGATTCCTGAAGACGCTCCATATAGATGTGCTGCCAATCTGTAAACGTATTCACACAAGCATGACGTAGCGATTCACTAATACAGGAAGTTTCCGCAGCAGCCCAGAAGCCAATCGGCATGAAGTCGTTAAAGCCGGTACGGTCTGCCTCCTCAGCTGTATTACGAATAAAATCCTGAATGGCTAGCACTGGATTATCATTCCCGTCCAGTGTCTGTTTTAATTTTTGCTTTATAAACTCATTCCCTCTTCTTATGCACTCCAAAGCCAATTCTTCTTTACCACGCGGAAAATAATAATAAAGTGACCCTTTCGGTGATCCACTCTCCGCAAGAATCTGATTCAGTCCGGTCGCGTGATACCCCTGATGAAAAAAGAGCTTCGATGCGGTTTGTACGATATTCTCGTATGATTCGGGTTTAGCAGCCATATACAGCATCCTTCATTATTTAATATTTACAACTTATACTTTGACAAAAAAATAACAACATGTTTATTATATATAGACCGATTGTTATAATTCAACACTATTAATTTATTTGGAGGAACAAAAACAACATGAGTACAATGAGTCAAACAAGTTCACCCTCTGAACCCAAAACGTTCAAGGTGCTACCTATTATGATTGCGCTGCTCCTTAGCGGCTTTATTGGGATGTTCAGTGAAACGGCACTTAACATTGCACTGAATGATTTGATGCAGATTTTGCATATTACAACTGCAACAGCCCAATGGCTGACAACCGCTTATCTGCTTACACTTGGTATTTTAGTACCTGTATCGGGATTGCTGATTCAAACCTTTACGACAAGACAGCTGTTTGTTACATCGTTGCTGTTCTCAATAGCTGGTTGTCTCGTTGCTGCGCTTGCACCTACTTTTTCAGTGCTATTGATCGCACGTATTCTTCAGGCCATTGGCACGGCGTTGTTATTGCCATTGATGTTTAACACCATCTTGATCATTTTCCCAGCTGAAAAGAGAGGCGCGGCTATGGGGATCATCGGATTGGTCATTATGTTCGCACCGGCAGTGGGCCCTACCATTGCAGGACTGGTACTGCAAAATCTGTCTTGGCACTGGATCTTCTGGATCTCCCTTCCGTTCTTGGTTCTCTCACTGATTTGCGGTATTTTATTTATGCAAAACGTTTCAAAAACGACCAAGCCCAAAATTGATTTTTTATCTATCCTGTTATCTTCCATTGGCTTCGGCGGTGTCGTGTTCGGTTTCAGTAAATCCGGAGAAGGTGGCGAAGGTTGGGCTAGCCTGATGGTTCTGCTTCCTGTGATTGTCGGTCTGATATCGTTGATACTGTTCTCTGTACGTCAATTGAAAATGAAGCAGCCTATGTTGAATTTGCGTGTATTTAAATACCCTATGTTTGTTATTGGCGTTATTATGGTGTTCCTATGTATGATGACGATCCTTTCTACGATGCTGATTCTTCCACTCTTTTTGCAAAAGGGGCTGGCTCTGTCTGCTCTAACAGCAGGTTTAGTACTTCTGCCCGGTGGGATTATCAACGGCCTCTTGTCTCCTATTATGGGTTCATTGTTCGATAAATTCGGTCCCAAGTGGCTTGTCATTCCAGGACTTGTGATTGTAGCTGCTGTTTTGTTTTTCCTGTCCGGCATTACAACAACATCAACTCTTGTACTCATTATTGTGCTTCATAGCTGCTTGATGATCGGCATTTCCATGATTATGATGCCAGCTCAGACAAACGGCCTAAATCAGCTCCCTATGGATCTATACCCAGACGGAACAGCCATTATGAGTACGCTCCAACAAGTTGCTGGTGCAATCGGTACAGCTGTAGCGGTAAGCATTCTCTCCAAAGGTATGGAAGGCTATTTGAGCCAATCCAGTATGCCTGAATCCGTAAATGAAATGGCCAATGCCATGACAATCGGATCACAAAATTCATTTTTCTTTGCGATGATCATCAGTGTGATCGGGTTGATCCTTGCCTTTTTCATCCGCAGAGTTCATGTTGAACATGGCACTGCCAAAGCTCCCATGCACTAATTCATAATTTTCATGTGACCCCAAATTAAAAATATGTGAATAAACTTAAAGACTGCTAACCATATCACTATTGGTTAGCAGTCTTTTTGATATGAATTTACATACACATTCGTCAATTACATATTTACAAAGCACCTTCATTTGGTTACGATATGATTTATGAGTTAAAGCGTAAAAATTACGATTACTATTAAGGAGGACTCCCTGTTGTTTAAACGTTCTTATTTTAAACTATTTATACCTGCGGTAATGGCGGTGATGATGGCAGCCTGCGCTTCATCTCCGTCAGCTTCACCCTCTCCATCTGCTGCACCACAAGATAAAAGTGTCACCTTATTGTTCAACGTGCAAAGCCCTACTATAGACCCCCATTCAGATGTAAATTACACAGCTGTTCGTGCTGGAGTAAGTGAAACACTGATCAAAGTGAACAAGGATCTTAAGCTGGAAGCTTGGCTTGCAGACAAATGGAACAGCAAGGACGGACAGCACTGGACCTTCAACATCCGATCAGGTGTGAACTTCCACAGCGGTAAAACCGTCAATGCTGCTGCTGTCAAAGCCTCTTTGGAAAGAGCGTTAAAGCTCAATCCATCGGTCAAAAATGCGCTACATATCCGTGATATTCATGCGGATGGACAGATTTTGACCATTACGACAGACAAGCCTTTCCCAGAATTTGTGTCTGAGCTGGTTCATCCGAATACGGCTATTATAGACACCACAGCTACAGGTGACCTCCCATCTGGGACGGGACCGTTCAAGGTTGCCAGCTTCCGTGCTGGAAGTGAACTGAATTTAGATCGCAATGAACAATATTGGAACGGTGAAGTAAAGTTGAAGCATGCCAAATTCATGTTTAACGAAGACGCCAATGCACGTCAGCTTGCTTTTCAAGCCAAAACTGCTGATATTGTGTATCGCCCGCCAATTGAAAGCCTGGAGCTATTGAAAGCTGATTCTACTGTTAAGGTTGACTCACTTCCTAGTTTGCGAACGCATCAACTTATTTACAATATGAACAATAACGATCTGAAAAAGACGGCTGTGCGTAAGGCATTCGATAACCTGATCAACCGTGATGAGATTGCCAGCGGTATTATGTCCGGCCAGGGAACCCCTGCTCAAGGGCCGTTCTTGCCCGACTTTCCATTTTCGCCGGAATATATTACGAAAAAATTTGATTTAAATGCTGCACGAGAAGGCTTCAAGCAAGCTGGATATACAGTGCAGAACGGAAAAGTTGCAACCCCTGACGGCAAGCCGCTTCAACTTACATTACTAACTTACCAGTCGAGAGCGGAACTTCCACTCATTTCCCAGCTGATTCAGGCTAATGCTAAAGAACTTGGCATTACGATTGATATCCGTCAGGTTGATAATATTGACGAATATCTTACCGCTCATCAGGATTGGGATTTAGCGACTTATAGTAGCATTACAGCCCCGCGCGGCGATGCAAGCTATTTTCTAAATGCGGCTTACATGCCTGAAGGAGCACTAAATTATGGGCGTGTGCATGTACCGGAACTCGCGAGTATGATTTCACAGCTGAACACAACCGTGAATGAGGAACAACGCAACAAGCTGGCGCTGAAAGCTGTCACACTGATTGACCAAGAAAATCTGCAATCCTTTCTGGTCCATCCAAACAACGTAGTGGCCTATCGCGATTACGTACATAACTGGGTAACTAGCCAAAGTGAATATTACTTGCTAACCCAGGACCTGGATGTGAACTAGCATGTTCAAATCCATGGCCAAAAAGTTTCTTGAACTAGTTTTGTTCTTTCTTATTCTTTCCTTTGTGAGCTTCTGTCTGCTTAAGCTTGTTCCGGGCGATCCCGTCCGGAGCATTCTCCGAGTCGATGATGTAGCTGTGTCCAATCAGCAAATTACGGATATGCGCAGCCAACTAGGGCTGGACCAACCATTACCTGTGCAATATGGTAAGTGGCTGGTTCAGTTGCTTCAGTTTGATTTTGGACAATCTTATTTAACCCATCGTCCGGTATTCACAGAGTTTATGGAAAAACTGCCTTATACGCTGCTGCTGACCGGAGGCTCTCTGTTCATTTTGCTGCTAATAGCTCTACCCTTGGGAACGATGGCTGCGCTCTACCGTAACCGCTGGATTGACAGCGCCAGTCGTGTGTTTGCCTTAATCGGCTCCTCGATTCCCAGCTTTTGGCTGGGGCTTTTGTTTATCGAATGGTTTGCAGTTAAATTGCGCATTTTGCCGTCTATGGGCGAAGGAACCGCTTTTCATTTGGTACTCCCTTCTCTTACCTTGGGATTAGCAATGGCGGCCGTTTATGTACGAATGATTCGCGCAAGTCTGATTGAAAGCTCGGGGCAAGACTTTATCAAAGCGGCGCAAGCGCGTGGCATCAGCCCCATCCGCATTTTTTTCAGACACATGCTCCGTCACAGTCTAATTCCACTCATTACGGTATTCAGTGAGAGTATAGGTAGCCTACTGGGAGGCACAGTCGTGATTGAAGTGCTATTCGCCTATCCAGGGCTGGGCAAATGGATTGTGGATGCCATTGCTGCAAGGGATTACCCCATTATTCAGGGCTATACCGTATTTATGGCTGTGTTCATTGTATGTATCAATATTTTGGTAGAGCTGTCCTACCGTTGGGTCAATCCTGAAATCGCTTTGAAGGAGAAACGTTTATCATGATAAAATCCGTATATGCGGAAAACAGGCAGCTCACTAAAACGCGATTGTCCAAAACATGGATCGTGTCGCTCTCCATCCTGCTCATTCTTGCAGCAATTACAGTCGTTCCGTTTCTTGCTCCGCAAGATCCATATCGTATCCAGATGGGGAATCGACTACAATCGATCAGCGCTACGCACTGGCTGGGAACGGATCATTTGGGCAGAGATGTACTATCGAGAGTCATAGCTGGACTTCGGACGACTGTCGGAACCAGTTTGTTGATTTTGGCCGTTTCGCTGGTTGTCGGGGTCCCTCTTGGTCTGCTTTCAGGATTTATTGGAGGCTGGATGGATCGTGTATTCAAACGGGTGGTCGATGCCTTCATGACATTACCTGATTATATTTTTGCCATTGTACTGAGCGGTTTGCTCGGACCAGGCTTAGTAAATCTTATTTTCGCGGTGACTGCGGTAAAATGGGTTGGTTATGCACGTCTGGTGCGTAGTAGCGTTCTGGCTGAAAAGCAAAAGGATTACATTTCGTTATCCATACTGGCGGGCACTTCCTCCCTGCGGATTGTCATGCGACATATTCTCCCCCATGCAATAGGGAATGTTCTTGTGCTGGCTACGCTGGATGTCGGCAAAATTATTTTAATGATTGCCTCCCTATCTTTTTTGGGCTTAGGTCCACAGCCACCAATTCCGGAATGGGGTACTATGTTGAATGAAGGACGAGCGTATTTTCAAATGGCTCCCCACCTGATGCTGGTTCCTGGGATAGCTGTCGTGCTAACCGTGCTACTAGCAAACGTATTTGGAGATAAACTACGCGACCGTTATGATGTTAAAACCCGGACAGAGGAGTGAATTGGCACATGCTGACTATTGAAGGCTTAACGATTCGGACCAATGTAAAAACGATTGTAGAGCAACTGGAGCTTGCCGTTCGTCCGGGGGAATGGTGTGCTCTTGCCGGCGAAAGTGGTAGCGGCAAAAGCATGACGGCGTTCGCTATCGGCGGCCTTCTCCCCTCTTCTGTTACAGCGGAAGGTATCATTGTGTGGAAGGACAATAATTTACTAGATCTACCCGCTAAACAAAGGCGCTCTTTGCTTGGCAGTGAAATATCCTACATTTTTCAAGACTACCACGGGGCTTTCACCCCCTTTCTGCGTGTAGGCAGCCAACTGGACGAGCTGATGCGCGCCCATGGCAAGCAAGATCGCAAGGCGCGCAAGCAGCGCTGTATCGAGGTGCTGGAGCGCGTACAGCTTCCCGCCGAGCGTGTGTACCGCAGCTATCCGTTCCAACTCAGCGGCGGTCAATTGCAACGGGTAGCTATTGCGGCTGCACTACTACTGGAGCCGAAGTTACTTATTGCCGACGAGCCCACAACGGCGCTGGATACGCTCACAGCTCATCGGGTGCTGCAGCTCATTGACCAAATCCGGACGGAAACGGGTATTTCCGTCTTGTGGATCACTCACGATCTGCGTCATGTACGCAAGTATGCAGATCGAATCGCAGTGATGCGCGAAGGTTCACTGGTTGAAATAGGTGAAACGCAAGCGGTGCTGAACCATCCGGACCACCCGTATACTCGTCGTCTATTGGCAGCTATTCCGCCGCTGTCTCCGGGCGCTCCAGCACGTTTACCTTACAACAGCACTGAAGAACAGGACGCAATGGAAAGGAGCGCTGCACATGAATAATCAAGCCGCCTGCGCTCAGCGGCAAGACACGTCTAATCCTGTCGTGACCGTCTCCGGTTTGACGAAGGCTTACACTGGAGGCAAAACGGTGCTGCAAAATGTTGCTCTGTCGATCTCCCCTCGAGAATGTCTGGGCATTGTCGGGGAAAGCGGCAGTGGGAAAAGCACACTCGCTCGCTGTATATTGACATTGGACCCATTTGATCAAGGTGAGCTTAGACTAGATGGGCAGTCTATCCGGGGATTAAAGCGGAGCGAGTTAAAACGGATTCGCAGCAGGCTGGGTGCAGTTTTTCAACATCCATCTGCGGCTTTGAACCCCAGACTAACCATCCTGCAATCCCTGCTGGAGCCACTGGACCAGCTTAAGTACTATGTTCCTTCTTTTATGACGGGTATGTCCTCAGAACGTCGGGATATAGCAGAACATTTGCTTGATATGGTAAAGCTTCCAGCCAGCTATCTGGACAAGTTTCCACATCAGCTTAGCGGTGGGGAAAAGCAGCGTGTAACCATCGCACGTGCCATCAGCACAGAGCCGGATTTTATCGTATTGGACGAGCCAACAGCAAGTCTGGATGTGACCACACAAGCCACCGTTTTAAATCTGCTCAAGGATTTGCAGGATGAGCTAGGATTGGCTTATCTGTTTATCTCACATGATCTGGCGGCTGTGCACTTTATGAGTGATCGAATCATGGTCATGAAAGAAGGCAGTGTGCTTGAGCATTTTCCCAAGGAAGCATTATTTCATTCGGATCGCCATCCCTACACACAATCATTACTGGAGGTTTTTTCAACATGTTGCCTTCCCACCGAGCCTATCTTGCTTTAGCTATCCCTTTAATTATTTCGACGATTACAACCCCGCTACTCGGTGCGGTGGATACAGCTGTAATCGGTCATTTGAGCGATTCCGCGTATTTAGGCGGTGTAGCGGTGGGCACTCTTATTTTCAATACTTTATATTGGCTGTTTGGCTTCCTGCGAGTCAGCACATCAGCTTTCACGGCCCAAGCCGCGGGGGCACAAAATAACGACCAGGGCATAGCTGCTCTCATGCGCCCACTGGCCATTGCTTTACTCATTGGTGCGGTATTCATTGTGTTACAAAAGCCCATTCTGTTAGCTTCTCTGCAGCTAATCCATCCAGCTCAGGATGTGGCAGCGCAGGCAGCAATTTATTTTAACATTCGTATCTGGGGAGCCCCTCTTACATTGGTGAACTATGTGCTGCTCGGCTGGCTGATGGGATTATCCCGTGTGAAGGCTACATTATTTTTGCAAATTACAATGAACGTAATCAATATGGTATTAGCTATTGTATTTACACAGATGATGCATTGGAATGTCACTGGTGTAGCAAGCGCTACTCTGATTGCGGAGGCTCTTGCATGTATATTGGGTCTCGTTCTGGTGTTCCGCTCATCGATTTGGAGAGAATGGAAGCAAAGCGGACAGATGAATTGGCGAGGATGGTTTGGAGCTTCAGAGTTGAAAAGTGTCATGGCAACAAACCTTGATCTTATGATCCGTACAGCCTGTCTGCTGACGATGTTTAATCTGTTTACGGCGCGCAGTGCGAGCTTTGGAACCGATCAATTGGCGGCAAACGCTATTTTGTTGCAGATCCATTACATTATGGCTTACTTTTTTGATGGGTTCGCCAACGCCAGTAGCATCATGACAGGTCAGGCTCGGGGTGCCGGGGATCGTAAAATGCTGCAAAGGGTTATTCACTTGTCCTGGTTCTGGACACTGGTGACCAGCGTAGTGACAGGAGGATTGTATTTCGCACTGAAAGAGCCGCTTATCTCACTATTTACGGACAATGCTACAGTGATTAGCCTTACAGGCCCTTATAATGGGTGGCTTGTGGTCTTTCCACTGGCAGCCGGGCTGGGACTGGTATTCTACGGTGTGTTTACGGGGATGACGGTAACGTATCCGATCCGTAATTCGATGCTGATTTCATTGCTCTGCTTTTTGATCGCTCTCTTCTGGTGCGTTCCCCATTATGGGAATCACGGACTTTGGCTATCCTTTATCGTATTTGCACTAGGACGGTCACTGTTTCTTGTAATCTATTTACCTCGCTTGCAGAGGATATAGCAGCACCTGATTTACATCGCTCTCAAAAACAAAGGATGTCCCATCCACCATGTACGTGGTGTTGGGACATCCTTTTATTATTTATTCATACGGCTTTCAGGTTAGGAGTTTGCAGATACCTCTACTCGCCTTGAGGAACGGTCAAGCCTAAACCTTCGGCTACACGGCGTCCGTATTCAGGATCAGCTTTGTAGAAATGTCCGATCTGACGCAGTTTGATTTCATCACTTTCTACGGGCTTCATCGCATTTACGATGTTTCGGACCAGGCGTGCACGCTCTTCTTCACTGAGCAAGCGGTATAGGTCGCCCGGTTGTGTGTAGTGATCATGATGATCGTAGGCTACACTTTGAGCTTCGCCAGACACTTCAAAAGGAGCCATTTTGTGCGCAGGTGATTCTTTGGGTCCACCGAGACTATTAGGCTCGTAATAGACAGATCCTCCGCCATTGCTGTCACTGCGCAATGCACCATCGCGTTGGTAGTTGTGAACTTCCGCATGCGGACGGTTGATCGGCAACGAATTATGATTTGCACCTACACGGTAGCGATGTGCATCGCCGTAGGCAAACAGGCGTCCTTGCAACATTTTATCCGGGGATGCCTCAATACCAGGAACAAATGAACCCGGGGAGAATGTCGCCTGCTCTACCTCAGCAAAATAGTTCTCAGGATTGCGATCCAGCACCATGCGTCCAACCTCGATCAGCGGGTAATCCTTTTGAGACCATACTTTTGTCACATCAAATGGATCAAAGCGATACGTATCTGCATCTTCTACCGGCATAATCTGCACATGAAGTTTCCATGCAGGAAAATCACCTTTTTTGATGGCATTAAACAAATCTTCTGTATGATAATCCGGATTTTCACCAGCAATTTTCGCAGCCAAATCCACATCAAGATTTTGCACACCTTGCTCTGTTTTAAAATGATATTTCACCCATACTGCCTGTCCTTCGGCATTTACCCACTTGAACGTGTGACTACCGAAACCATGCATATGTCTAAGAGTAGCTGGAATACCGCGGTCAGACATTAGAATACTTACCTGATGCAGCGATTCAGGAGATAAGGACCAGAAATCCCAGACCGCATTCGGGTTTTTCAGATGGGTTTGGGGATGGCGTTTTTGCGTATGAATAAAGTCAGGAAATTTAATGGCATCCCGAATAAAAAACACAGGTGTATTATTGCCCACGAGATCATAGTTGCCTTCTTCTGTATAAAACTTCACCGCAAAACCACGCGGGTCGCGTACAGTATCGGACGAGCCCAGCTCACCCGCCACTGTAGAAAAGCGAATAAACATCGGTGTACGCTTGCCCACCTCAGACAAGAAGCTTGCTTTTGTATATGCAGACAAATCATTAGTAACTTCAAAATATCCGTGTGCTCCTGCACCTTTTGCATGAACGACACGTTCCGGCACACGCTCCCGGTTAAAATGTGCCAATTTCTCCAGCAGATGCACATCCTGAATTAGTGCGGGACCCCGCGAGCCTGCTGTGATCGAATTTTGATTATCTCCAACAGGAGCGCCCCAGCTTGTAGTCAGGTTCGTTGGTTGGTTACTCATGATTGAAATCACCTCTTGAATGAATTGGTTGACTATGTGTCTTTCACTATAAATTGTGCACAAACAAAAATCAATACTTTTTTATAATTATTATAATTTAGGATTTAGAATTAGTTTAAAATCATAAATAAAAAAGCAAGCCCTATAAGGCTTGCCGTATATGCACTACTGTATTTATTTACTAATTAGTATGCTTCCATTTTCACGTTCTGTAATGATTCCTTTGATCACTTCTCGAAGTTTTGCCATTGAGGCTTTCAGACAATATTCATATAGAATTCATCATAAAATCATAAAAGCAGCTGCTTGCTATCGAGAAAATCCAAGATATCCTGAACCGACGGGATTACCTCCCGCCCTTCAGTGGATACGATTAGATCCGGTTCCAACGGTGCTTCATAAGGAGCATCAATCCCCGTAAAATGATGAATTTCTCCGGCACGCGCTTTCTTGTACATTCCTTTTGGATCGCGTCGCTCACATTCCTCCAGGCTGCACTGTATATATATCTCATAGCAACCTTCTTGCTTTAAAATCTCCTTTACCATTTCACGATCTTCCCGATAAGGGGAAATGGTGGCGCAAATGGTTAGGACACCCGCATGTGCCATTAGCTTTGCAACTTCAGCAATACGACGAATATTTTCTTTACGGTCAGCGGGTAGGAAACCTAGATTCCGATTTAAACCATGCCGAACATTATCCCCATCCAAAATAAACGTGTGTATGCCTCGTGCATATAACGCTTTTTCAAGTGTGGAGGATACCGTTGATTTTCCCGAACCAGACAGCCCTGTAAACCAAAGCACCGGACTTTTATGGCCATTCAAAAGCTGACGCGCTTGCTTATCAATATCGGACACATGCCAGGTTATATTCGAAGATGGTTCCATTCAGCACCTTCCTTTTTCATGAGATATTATAGTAAACGATTTAATGCACTGCCTTTACTTCAAGAAAGAACATTTTTAAAGCTGTTTAAAGTACGTTGGTCTGCTTTGTGATCCAACACTGCAAAAACAATCCGGTCAAACAGCAAACCATATCCTTCATCTACAATCACTTGCTTGAACCAGAGGGCAACCTCTTCCGGCTTATTGCGGAATACCCCGCAACCATAGGCTCCCAGCACAAGATGTTCTACGCCGTTTTGCTTAGCCATTCCAAGAATGTAACGGATTCGCTCCAGCATCACTTCACCAATCCGATTCACCTGCTCTGGCTCCCGTTCTCGCACCACTCCAGCATTTACAGCAGGTGCGGTCAGGAAATCGACTTGATACGGCTTCTCCAACAATGTTCCCTGATCATCCCGAAATACCGGAACTTCAGGCGAATAAATCATATAATCTGAATAAAAACAGCTCCGCAGCTTCCGATTATGTCCATACATCTCTTCCATTTGTGAAATGCAAGGATACAACGCTGACGAACGAGCCAAGCTTTCCTCTTGAGCCTGGCTGCCTCCGAGAAATCCACCTCCCGGGTTTTTGGCTGATGCAAAATTCAAACACGCCACGTGGGTCAGCTTCTCCTCTACCTGGAGTCTGTATGCCGCCTGTAACGTGCTTTCTCCCGTAACCTCCAATTTTGCAATGATCCTCTGTTCGTCTATGCGGGAAGAAGGCTCCAATATACTTTTTATTCTTTGCTCTGCCTCTTGTTTTACAGTTACCAGCTGAGAAGGTGTATATAACTTCGAGCCTGTGACCGCATTCCCTATGTCATTTGTCATATTTACTTGAGCCTGTTTGTTATTCGTATAATACCCATGTTCCAAAATGGATAGTGTTTCCTGCGCCATACTCGATCGGGCATCTCGGTTGCTCCGAGAATTCATTGTATTTTTCATGATGACCATTCCTCCTTTTGCAATACATCCTCACGTAAATTCGTCAATATTTCTCCTAGCCAGTTCGTGCCACGCCATAGCTTGCGGTTCCGTATACGAGCATCGTTCTCAGCTAAGCCTACACCCCAAATGGTGTCGGTTGGACTAGCCTCAACCAGAGTGGTTCCTTTCGTTTTAAGCAGGTGCTTGAGCAAATTCGGATTTTGTGTAAACTTGGCGTAATTACCGTCATACACAAATTGCCGGCAATTGGCCTCCCACAAGGATTGGTCAAATCCGCGCACACTGCGGCCGCGGGCTTTTTGTTCCCTTGGAGTAGGGGCTTGCATAATTTTCAAGGCCGCCTCTTCATCCCCAAAAAGCTGGGCTTTTTTTAACATCATATATTGCTCGGCACAGTTAAACTCCATTCCATCCACGACAAAATCAGAAGGATACCATTGCGAAAACGGCGAATGACTGCGATAAAAAAACGTAAACTTTTCCATGATGATTCCTCATTTCATATTCCTTATGTTACATAAAACGCGACCGAGGCTTAAATCGGTATAACTTGGATGGACGGTGTCCGGCCGCTTTTCTATACTCATTGGTTTCTTCCACGAGATCAGCTATTTTGCGACGAAAAGCTGCAGCCAACAGCTCCTTACCTAGAATAATTTCATACACCTGCTGAAGCTCACTTAGTGTAAATAGAGCCGGCATCAGGTGAAATGCGATATCTGTGTATTCTATTTTGCTGCGCAGACGCTCTATACCGTACGCAATAATTTTGGCATGATCAAAAGCAATTCCCTGTGACTCCAGCACTTCTCGCTTGATTTCAATGGTTCTTCCCTTAAGAATTTCAGTTATTTTTACTTTGGCTGACAGATGGATGTCCCCATGCTTCAATGTGATGTCAATGTCTTGTTCCCATGTGTAACCTTCCGGCTGATTCGTCCGCGTCTCCTGAGCTACGCTGTAATCCAGCTCAAACCATTGGGCATCAGCGGCATCATCCCCCGCCTGTACCTCCAAGGAATCGTGGTCAACTAAAGCCATGTAAGCGCAACTGATCACCCGCATACGTGGATCACGTGCCACATCTCCCCAAGTATATAGCTGCTCCATATAAATCTGATCCACATTCGTTTCCGTTTTAAGCTCGCGTCGTGCAGCTTCTTCCAGACTTTCATCTATGCCTACAAAACCACCTGGCAACGCCCATTGTCCTATATAGGGATGCTCCCCTCTTTGGATCAAAAGAAGCTGTAGGGTCTTCTCCGGCAGCTTACGGTAATTTTGTTGGAGCTGATCCATTACCGTAAATAGCAGCATATCTACCGTTACGGATGGGCGCTCATATTCACTCGCATCATAAGCGGCCAAAAATTCCTCTTCCGTCAAGCCACTGTAATTATGTTTCAATCCATCTGTCACTTGCGTCACCTACCTGTTCATATATGGGTATTTCATCGCTTTTGAGTCAAAAGTGGCGAATGCTCTATGTAACTTTTAATTTGAATCAATTGATAAAAACAAAATGTTAATATCAATACAATAATATATAAAAACTGCTTCGTCAATAGGGTGTATAGACCTATTTTTAAACGTTTGATAGTACTATTAGACTGTTTACTGAATTTTGCTTGTTGCTTATTGTCATATCATGTATGATGTTTTGGTCAATATAGGAAACACAACATACTAATCACGTAGGGAGAAGATCCAATTGTCTAACCAGTTTAATCCGCAAAACAATCAACAAGGAGCACCATCCAGACCAGCCCCTGTGTACCCGCCTCCAGTCTCATTCAAGGAATGGATGATCAGTTTACTTCTGATGGCTATACCGGTAGTTGGACTTATTATGCTGTTTGTGTGGGCATTTAGCGGCTCGACTAATCCGAGCAAAGCTAATTACGCTAAAGCAGGCCTTCTTTGGGCCGCTATTGTAATCGTGATCTATATCATTATGGCTGTTGCTCTGTTGCCTGCACTCATAAGTTCATTGAATTCAAGCAGCTACTATTGATTCCAAGTACATAGCAAAACAACCTTCCGATAAATCAATCTGATACATCAGAAGGTCTTTAAACTAAACTGCCGACCCCGTCGGCAGTTTTTATTTGATCTCTTTTCCCTTTAATTGTACCAAAGATCATCTGTTTTAAGTTCCTGTAGACTGCTCAAAAACGATTTTGAGTTATCAACATAAAGTTCAGTATCAATATAGTACAGCCTTTTATCATGTAAGCATTGATCAATATACTCTGCATTTAATATACTTTTATCTTCTACATTGGCGGCAAAAGCTTGCAGTTTGGGAAGCGCGGTTTTCTGATATTCAAGCCATGAATGATGGAATCCAGCTGGCTCCTCCAGACAATAAATGTCATGATACAGCGCTTCAGCAATCCCCTTCTTCCTGAGATAGTCGGGTAAGAAAGGCATACTTTTGAAGTACCGGCCGGTCATGGCGAACACGCGATAGCTCCAATAAGGAGCACCGTGATTAGATTGGCAAAAAAGATTCAGGAAGAATACAGAGTAGTGCATTTTAATTGTAATAACTTGATGTTTCTTCACTTCCGAAACAATACGATCCGCCATCCGGCTATCAATGATCTCATCAAAATCAGCCAAAATGATCACATCATCATCCTCAACCTTATCCTGCAAGATAGAGGTACTCTTGTTTCTTTGGCAAGCCTCATTATGAAACGCACTGTTATGGCTGAGCAGACGCCAGTACCAGCGGTCAAAGTTATCCGCACCGCAGCTATCCACATCAAAGTACAATGAGTGCTTCTCAGGTTCACGAAATATTTGATCCGCATGAAATGGATGATAAATGACCTTGGGACCAACATAATCTGGATTAAAGTTCCGAGGCTTATCTAAATAGCTGAACGTCTTGTTAGCTTCGATCACGTGCAACTCATCAATCCAACCGGAATTTTCTTTTATTTTAATATCTGCAATGCGATTTTCATTGAAAAATGGACAAAATTCATATATTTTCATAATCTGAAGCTCCCCTCCGCTATCATGGTATATGGGCGAACACTGATGCTTTGGCACAGATGTCTGGATATGAGGCGTATTAGCTCAGCGATCGTCTGATCCTTATAATGCAGTGAACTATAATAGCAGGTTAAACTTAATCTGTCGCATCTAAGACCTGCCGTCATATTTAACTTGTAAGCAGAGGGATTGTCCGCCGCGTTCGTATTTCCGTAAGATATGGGTAAAGGCTCAAACAAATCATCAGCTATCCCGTTCATTTCCTCTGATTGGTAATGGAAAAGCATGTGTGTTCCGTCCCTTAGTGGTTCCTTATCTAGATAAATTCCCTGTATCATATGTCGTAAAATAAAATAATCCAAGCCTTCAGATGGAATATGCCGCAACGTATGTGTGACATGTCTCAGTGCCGTTTCCCAATTCCCCAATAGTTCTCCTTCTGGGATCTGAATTCGAAGGGGGTATGCACCGGCAAAAAAACCGATAGTACGATCAATCATAATACCCGGCAAAAAAGACTCACGTTGATAAGACATCACATGCAGCAGCAAATCCGATTGCTTTTTCAATTGGAAACAAGCTTGTGACAACGCCGTCAGTAAGATGCTCAGTGGAGTAGTATGATGCTTCATAGCCAATGCTTTTAGAAGAAGAATATGCTCCTCTCCTTCAAGTAAATCATACGTTATAGTTCTCATGTGTCGGTGAAGAGGCTGTATCTCCGATTCCCTGTCAACCTGTAAAGATTGGCCGCCTTCCACAACCTCACTCCAGAAAGTGGATGATTTGGGAAAAGGTCCCTTTGCCGCATATTGCGACAACGCTATGCACCAATCCCGATAACTGCTTTCCTTCTCCTCCGCATGTAACGCCAAATCACTCCTTTTTCCCGGCAAGAGAAGATGTCTCAACTCTTCTAAAAAAATGTTTATGGAAATCCCGTCAAAAATTAAATGATGGAACAGAAGTAATATCACCTGTTGTCTCTTTTCGTAATAATGGTCAAACAACACAACTTTCCATAAAGGTCCTTCCTTGATATCGAATTCATGCTGCACTTTCGAGCAGTATTCCGAAATGTAAGCGTCATGTGATCCCGAGATCATGTGCAAATCTACGTAAGAAACTACCTGTCCTGCACTTATTTTCTGCTCAAACTGATACCATTCATCATCCAGTTGAGCAAACGACAGCCGCAACGCCGCATGTTTGTTCAATAGTGGTTCAATCGACGCGTTCAGCCATTCTGTAGGAATGTAATTCTTGAGCCGAGCCAAGTAAGGTACATTAAACATGTTATAATTCACGAGATCTCTTTGGAAAAAACGTTTTTGTACAGCAGACAGCGGAAATCCGTCATCCGGGTATTCTTTTCTTATAGACTGATATGGGATATCCATGTTCGGACAAAGGTCAGTTGCTGTATCCGTCATTGCATTGATCAATGAGAGGGCCAAACGTTCGATCGTCTGTTCGCGAAATATTTGGTTGACCGTAACCGGATATCCGCTTTTTTGCAGCAGGCTGGCTATTCGTAGTGCATGGAGCGAATGGCCTCCCAACGTGTGAAAATCTTCATTCTTGCCAATGTAATCAAGCTTCAGGACCATGCTCCAAACTTCTTCTATGGTTTGCTCCAGTTCAGTCTTCGGTCCAGCATTTGCTTCCTTATCGCTGCTATGGATTTCAGGTAAAGGAAGATTTTTACGATCGATTTTCCCGTTAGCCGTTAATGGGAACGATTTCAGCCAAACGTAACGAAACGGTAACATATAAGAAGGAAGACCTTCAGCCATAAAAGTATGAAGCTGCTCCACTCGTTGCTCCTCTTCCGCTGTATAGTAAGCGATCATCCGCAAATCGCCATAAACCTCCCGGATAAAGACCAGACATTCTTTCACTACAGGATAGCTGCTAAGACGGAACTCGACTTCTCCGAGTTCGATTCGATAGCCGCGAAGTTTCACCTGATCGTCAGCCCGTCCGATATACTCGATATTCCCGTCTGGCAGCCATCTCGCCCGATCTCCCGTACGGTATAGAATTGAATTCGTACCTCTTTCACCATCTTTGGCAGAGCGATATGGATTCGGTGCAAACGCATGCTGTGTCAATTGGTTTTGCCGCCAATACCCCCTTGCAACCCCGTCTCCCCCCACGCATAATTCCCCGATTGCTCCGACAGGCTGAACACGGCCCCGTTTGTCCAGAATATAACAAGTTGAATTACTAATGGGCTTGCCAATAGGGATATTCTGCTCAAAAGGCTTTTCGATCCGGTAGCTCGTCGAAAAGGTGGTGTTCTCCGTAGGACCGTATACATTGAGAATCGAAAGTTCCGGATTGGCAAGACGGATACGATTGATATGCTTAACCGACAAAACTTCCCCACCTATGAGCAACCATTGGAGTCTAGCAAATATCTTTTCATTTTCTTCAATCCAGTGATTACACAGTGCAGAACTTAGCCATAGTGTATTAATTCTCCACTCCTTCATCCGCTGCTCCAGCACATGTATATTTAGAAGATCATCTTTTGAAACTACAAACAGCTGTCCTCCATTCAGCAGCGTCCCCCAAATTTCAAACGTAGAAGCGTCAAAAACAGGCGAACCTGTATAAAGCAATCTGATATCAGAAGAAAACGGAAAATAACAGGTGTTTTTGACCAAGCGAATGACATTGCGATGTTCCACCATAACGCCTTTCGGTTTTCCCGTCGATCCGGATGTATACATTAGATAAGCAAGATCATTTGGAGCAATCATGTTCTCCTTCTCTTCTTGTTCCACAACTCCATTTTGGTCAAAATACTTTGTATCCATCAGTATTAAACGGATTCCCTTACAGGCTTCCGAGATACGTTCCGCTCCTTCCTGTGAAGTGATAATGGTGTCCAGTCCAGCGTCCTTGATTAATTCGCGGGTTCTTGCTGCCGGAAAATCGGGGTCAATGGGAACATAGGCATATCCCGCTTTCATGATCGCCAGGATGGAGACAATGAATTCAAGAGAGCGCGGCAAGTAAACTCCAATAAACTTTCCATGATTGTTATCATCAGCATCATCCGTTAACATCTTGGCAACGTGCTGGGATATGAGGTTTAGGGTGTGGTAGGACATAACCTGATTGTGCGCAATTACTGCAGGCTGTGAAGACCGCAGCTCCGCTTGCTCTTGGAATAGATCAATAATTGAACGCTCTCTGGGATATGCTGTATACGTATTGTTCCAGTCGTAGACGATTCGTTCATATTCATCCTTGTTCATGAAGCAAACGTCTCTGACGTTGTAATTCGGGTATTCCAGCACATATTCCAGCGTATTTAGCAGATGCTCTGCCAGTCGACAAACCGTTTCTTGGTTCAATCGATCTGCATCATACATAAACTTGATGGTGATCTGTTCCCCGTCATTGGCAACGGTGATCGTCATTGGATAATTCGTTTTCTCTCGTTCCTCCATAGCTGACATCTTCAATTCATTTTCTGGTTGCCGATAGTCGTTCAAATAATTTTCGAATGCTACGATGCTGTAAAACATGACATGTCCTTGAATACCAGTCCAGCTCTTCAGTTCATTCAGACTCACATAGCTGTAGTCATTTAGTTTCTGAATGGTTTGGTGCAGCTTTTGTACATATTCAGTGATGGTTTGCTCGACATTCCAGTGCATGACCAAAGGCAGCGTATTAATCAGCATACCTGTGATCTGATCCGCTTTTGCAAGATCCGATCCCCTTCCGGAAACGACCATACCAAATATGGTTGTATCCGCATCTTGATAGACTTGTAGCACTTTACCCCATGCAAACTGCACCAACGTATTTAGCGAAACTTGCGCTTGCTGAACAAAATCAGCGATCCGCTTGGTTCGTCTCGGATCAATACAAAGAGTCTCGATCTGCTGGTTCTCAATCGGTTGATGTACCTCGGGAAGTATGCCCTTCTCTATCGGTAGTTGGGTTGGCTCCGTTACGTCGGCTAAATATGCCTTCCAGAATAACTCGGCCTCTGTGCGATCCTTATTGTTTAACCAACGAATATAAGTTTCATAAGAACGGGTCAAGCTGCGCTGTGGCATCCGGTTTTGCAGGCTACAAGCATAGAGCTCATGAACTCGATTTATTAGTAGCGGCAGGCTCCAACCGTCCAGCAAAATATGGTGGTAGCTCCAGATCATCGTCCATTCGTTTGAAGCAGTCTGAATCAGTGTTATGCGGAATGCAGGCTGACTCAGATCAAAACGGCGATTACGATCCATTGTCATCCAGCGTTCGATACACTCTTGTTGCTGCTCTGGTTGCTCAGCTTCAAAATCCAAAAATGTCCAATCCCATTCTGCATTTTGGATAATACATTGTATGGGCTTGTCCAACGCCTCCCAAATGTAGCAAGTCCGCAAGCTATCATTTTCAGAAATGATGCTGTTCCAGACTTCCCGGTAACGGTCTACCTCTAGCCTACCATGATATTTCCAACTAACCTGCACAAAGTATTGATCGGAACTAGGATGATCTAAATAATGGAACAGCAGTCCTTCTTGTAAGGGACTTAGATGCATCATTTTATCTACACCATATTGCCAATGATATGTCTGTACGATCTGATCGAGCGAATGCTGTTCCAGTGACACTGATGGAAAATCACTAGGTGTGAACTCTTGGTGTTCAGTCCGGCTGCAATGTTCGATAATAGCAAGCACACGTGTTATAAAAGTATCTAACAACTGAGTGATGGTCACTTCTTCATAGTGACATTTGCTATATTTCATAAACAAATGCAGCTTGCCATGAACAATGGAACAGTTGAGTTCCAATAGGCTTGTTCCATGATTAAGCGGCGAGCTATAATCCTGTGCTGCGTCACTTGTAAACCCTAACCACTGGTTTAATTCGCTCGCATTCTCCTGATCAAACTGGCCCAAGTAATTGAAAAGAGCCTGAGGTTCAGAAGCTGATAACTCGGAACGGACTTCTGTATTCGGATGGCAGTATCTCAAAGCGCCATATGACATGCCGCGGTGAGGAATACAACGCAACTGCTCTTTGACAGATTTAATCGTCGCTCCCAAGGGGGAACTGTCCGTAATCTGAATGCATACCGGAAACATGGAGGTAAACCAACCGATGGTTCTTGTCAGATCTATATCGGATACAAAGTGCTCACGTCCATGGCCTTCTAAGCGAAACGCAATCGTCTTCTGTCCAGACCAAGCGGAGAGCGCCAGGGACCAGGCTGTAAGTAGTAGGTCGTTGATCTCAGTATGATAAGCCTGAGAGCAATGATGCAAAAGCAGTTCCGTATCGTCAGGAGTAAGCATTGTAACTAATTCCGAAGATTCACTGCTCTTTTTACGATCCGGGTAATGGTCTACTGGCAGTACAAATGCTGCGGTTTGATGCTGCACTTTTTTCCAATATTCAATATGACGTAAAGTATCTTTATGTCTAGAATAACTCATCAATACAGAATGCCACTTCTTGTATGGATTTAAAACAGTAGGCAGCGCTATACCCTGATACAATTGATACAATTCCTGAACCAATATTCTCCAAGACACTCCATCAATGACTAGATGATGTATAGTCATAAACAGACGGGTTTTACCGTCAGGGTGACCTTGAATTACTCCTGCATACATCATGGCACCCGTCTCGTAATTCAATTGTCTGTTCCACGTATCACAAATGCTTGAAATTTCGGATTCGGGATAATCGACTTGTTGAAGGGTGTAGCTAGCCAGTTGAATGGAAACATCCTTTCGGTAGCGCTGCGAATACACATGTTCCTTGACTACGATCTCCATCGACAGCTCTGGATGTAATCGAATCAATTGATTAATGGCAGTTTCCAGCTTCACAGGATCACAATCACGGAGTACAAACAGCTGGGATTGGTTGAAATAATGCGGCTCTACAAACTGTTGCTCGAAAAACCAGTACTGGATCGGTGTCAAACCAAATTCGCCTGTCAAGTCAACGATGAGATCTTCCTTTTGATCATTGTCTGTCCAAGTAACCACAGCAGCTAATTTCTGAATGGTTGGATGCTCCGCAACTTGTCTTGGAGTAAGCATGATACCATGATCCCTGGCCATAGATACGACCTGAATGGCAAGAATTGAGTCTCCCCCAACCGCGTAAAAATGGTCGTTAACCCCGATATCTCCTCTTTTTAAAATCTGCCGCCAAATCCAAAGCAAGCGCTTTTCGAAACCGTCCTCGTCTGCTTCCACAACTTCATCAGCTTGAATAAATAAGGTCCCCCTCGGATCAGGGAGAGCTCCACGGTCGACTTTACCGTTTGTATTTACTGGAACTGACTCCAGATAACAAAAATATGAAGGAACCATATAAGCTGGTAATACAGAGTTTAAGTGCTGTGTCAGATCGGCCTCTTTCAGCTCTTCTACGGCAGTATAATAGGCCACCAGTTTATGGTAGGACCCGTCCTTCCAGGCTTGAACGACACATTGACCGATGTCAGGATGTTGGCGGAGCTGATGTTCTATTTCACCCAGCTCGATACGATACCCTCTGATTTTAATTTGTTCATCGATACGGCCGATAAATACCAATTCACCATCCGGCGTCCATTTCACAATGTCCCCGGTTTTATATAGCCGCTCACAGTGTGGCGGATATTCACTGCTAATTACAACCTCTTTGTGAACGAACTGTTCCTGAGTCAGTTCTTCACGATTCAAATATCCTCTGGCAAGCCCTATGCCGCCCACCCATAGTTCGCCGGGAACGCCGACAGGCACAGGACTGCCGAATGGATTCAAAACGAATAAACGTTTGTTATAGACGGGTTTGCCGATCGTAATTTCTTTTCCCGGTCTGCAGACGGAAGTAGAACAAATAATCGTCACTTCGGTCGGCCCGTAAGCGTTCACGAATCGTCTTCCTCTTCCCCAATAGTCCACAATATCAGGCGTACAGGGTTCTCCAGCAGATACAATTGTCCGCAATCTTGGCAGTTCTCTATGTTTCATCGTTCGCAGCACAGATGGCGTTAGCATCGCAACGTGGATATTTTTCTCTTCAAGAATATCTGAAATGTCTGCATAAGGAGGCAGTTCCTCGTCTGACAGAACAACCACTGTTCCGCCTACTGATAGCGTGCCGATCCATTCATAGACTGAAGCGTCGAAACTAATGGAGGCGAATTGCATGACTCTTGAATCTGAGGTGATACCAAACTTTTCAACAAGATAAGGGATCAACGTAACCAGACCCGCGTGTTCAATAAGGGTTCCCTTCGGTTTTCCAGTAGAACCGGATGTGTAGATGACATAAGCGAGATCATTCTGTGTAACCTTGATCTTCAAGTTTTCGTAGGGATAGTAGTCCTGCTGCACCAAGCATTCATCCACACAAATCAGCGAATATGCTCCCCTACCCATTTGAGAAATATATGGATTTAGCCTACTTACTAATTGGCTGTGCGTTATAATCATTTGGGCCTGTGCATCTTCTAAAATAAATCGCAGCCGTTCCCCAGGATATTGGGGATCGATCGGAAGATAAGCAGCGCCCGCTTTCATAACTCCAAACATCGACGGGATCACATCTGCGCTTCTATCCAAGACGATGGCAATCAGCGTGCCGGTCGGCAGAACGCCATGCCCCTGTATCGAATACGACTCTAAAATCATGCGGCTGATTTGATTTGCCCGGTGATTTAACTCATAGTAGGTCAGCTTCTGCTCTCCAAACTCTAAAGCGATTGCATCGGGTGTTCGGCCAGCCTGCTCTTCGATCAATTGAACCACGGTTTTATCCAAAGGATAGGCTTGTTCCGTATCATTCCATTGTTGCATCTGTCTGCGTTCTCTTGTGGTCAGCATGGGGTGAAATAGTACCGTCTTCTCCGGAAGAAGGAGTGCATTTGCCAGCAGTGTTTTGAAATGGCCTGCGAATCTAGCGATTTGCCTTTTTCCAAAACGGCTTCCATCATACTGTATTGCGCACTCCAATACATCCTGGCCATAACGGTAACAGAGCGCGATTTCTGGCTGATCTATACCGTAAAGGGGAGGGGACTTTTCCGCATTTAAACTTGGAGAAGGAAAGTCACCATAAATCTCTGCGATACACACATTGAAGAAATCCTTCCCTGCCCCTGATGGAGGATCAACTTTAGTTTGCTGCGAAAAATCCTCTCTCAATTCGTCGCTACTATGTTGTTTGTTCCATTCCATTTGTATCCTTTGTATCAAAGAGAGAAGATGATCTTCCTTCTGTATATGAATGAGTAGTGGATAATCCAGACGACATTCTTTCCCTTCCTTGTCTGATACCACGGAATATAAAACAGGCAGAGCGTATTGATTGGAGTAATGGGATAGCAGTACGGACCATATGGCTGTTATAAAAGAAGGCATACCCAACTGATGATGCTGTACAAAACCCATAATCGTTTTGACCTGTCTTGTCCCCAAACGAATCTTGTAAAGTGCTTGATCATCGCCTTCGGGCAATCCGGCATTTCCTTTTTGCTGAGAAAATAAAGGCAAGTAACGTCGCGGCCTATCAGAACTACTCTGATTAGATGTATTAGCTGATTCCATCACGTTATTAAACCTCCCCTATCCGGGATGCCATACCGGCAGCTTGATAAAATGCAGCCCTGACTTCCTCAACCTCTATCTCGTAACTGCATCGTATAGAAAAAATAAGGCCGTCCGTGTAGGAAGAAGCAATGCAATTGAACAGTGAATAGATCGGCAGCGGATTGGGTTGCTTTATGATAGTTTCATCATAATAATTGCTGTATTTTGAGTCTGCCTTAGCGCTGTTTCCTAAATAGTTAAACATGAATAAGTCTAGTTGCTCGTACTGCTTCCCAAACTGTGCAAATGTTCTGGCACGTTCCCACTTGTCTTTGTAATCAGGACTTGTAAGAAGATGCATAAAATTAATCGTATGGTGTTTTAATAATTCCAGTCTGCTTCTGACAGACTGCATCATTTCATCCGGATTTTGTTTCAGTTCGATCAGCATAGGTACAAAATCAATAAATTCACCGGCCGTGTTATAATAAGCCGCCTCCTCGTACCTTCTTCCATCATATAAAAATAACAATGGTAGCTTATCCATACCTAAATAAGTTTGCAAGCCCCTTGTATAGACAGAAAGCGCAAACTCCAAAGAAGGATTTTCAGCAGGGATGCTTACGTTAAACAGGTAGGCTTCTGTGCACGTTCGAAGATTTGGTGCCTGGAAGACATTTTGCTTGCTTTTTTGGAACGCTTCCAGATTAAAGGCTGATATCAATTCTTGTTCCGTAATTCCTTTCGGTCCACTTTGGATTAGATTGACATACTCCACATAGGGCTTCACTTCATCCGTAGGAAGGGGTCGATTTTGAAGCAGACTCCTGTAGTAAGCAACCAACTGTCTTTCAGCTACTTCCGAGGTCACCCGATCGCATATCGCATGATGATAAATAGTTATGACATAATGTTCACGAAGGTTTCGTTTCAGCACAAACATGTGGAACAAAGTATGTTCTTCGGCGAAACGGGTGTTCGTAACATAATCATTTATCATGTCCGTAATGGGACCACATGGGTTGTGATCCGACACATCAATGATGTTGAGTTTTGGTAAACCATCGCTAGAAGGTACGTATTCCCTCCAATAAGTCCATTCATCTCTTTGGACCGGGACACTTCTCAGTAATCCTTGACTTTGTACAAAATGAGCGAAAGCCTGATCCAAAAAATCGTAATTCACGCACTCATCCAGCCTAAATATACCTAAACTTGGAGGTGTATCAAACGAAATTTGCATTTGCTGAATTCCACTTAGCGGATATTCTTGTGCCACTGCTCCTGTTTTAATCCACTGATCTTTTTTCAAATAATCGTTTTCCAGAAGCTTGCGTAAACCTTTCACCTGATCCAGATCCATGCTTTTTAAGCCCAGACGTTGGAAAAATACCTCTTCATCCATGGTCCAGTATAGATCAGCCATTTTAGCTTTTTGATGCAGTGGTACAATGTAGTGTGGCAGTAGCTCTTGAGTTATTTTCCCGTCCATGATCCGCATGATATGGTTAACGTCAGCCACCGTGTCGCAGTAAAGCACCTGAATATCTCTAACTTCGTGAATAAAATCCCTTACTTGGTATTTCACCAGCTCGTAAACACCATCTGTTTCTTGGTGAAGCCAAGATATCAACTCTTGAGTTGTTTTTATGATGTCCTGTTGCTTTTTGGACCCTGCAATATTATTCTGAGTTGAATGAAGATAATCAGCGAGTGCCCGAATCGTTTTATAGTGGTAAATGTCTGTTAAAGTGGCGTGATATCCTGCACGCTCCATTCTCGACATTAATGTAAGCGCATGAATAGAATGCCCACCGAGGTCGAAGAAGCTATCTAAAACACTGAACTGCTGCACACCCAATACATCCTGCCAGATGTCCATCAGCTTCGTTTCCAGTCCTGGCTTAGGAGACACATATTCTGCTCCACCATGCATATTCTCTTCAAGGGCCAACAGTGCCCTGCGGTCCAGCTTACCATTCAGTGTCAATGGCATTTGTTCTAGTTGTATATAAAAAGATGGAATCATGTAATTCGGCAGCTTTATAGAGAGAGCCGTTTTAATTTCATCTGCTATCAGTTTTTTGGTCGCCGTAAAGTATGCTTCCAGTTGCTTTTGACCGGCCTCCTTTTCACGGGCAATAACTGCCGCTTGTTGTATATCATCTACTTTTAATAAATGCGACTCTATTTCCCCAGGCTCAATTCGATAACCCCGTATTTTCACTTGATCGTCGATCCGGCTGATATATTCGATGTTTCCGTCCGCTCGCTCTTGCACCAAATCTCCGGTTCGATACAACCTGCCTCCAGGTACCCATGAAGACTGAATAAACCTCTCTTCTGTCAGCTCTGGACGATTCAAATAACCTTTAACTAATCCATCGCCAGCGATGTACAGTTCACCTGCAACTCCCTGTGGCAGAGGATGCTGCTCTTGATCCAAGATGTAAACCTTCGTGTTGCTGATGGGTTTGCCGATCGGTACGGTATTTGCATTTTCGTCCAAATGATCGATATGATAATAAGTAGAAAATACCGTGCTCTCCGTCGGTCCATAGACATGAATTAAGCGGCCCGGACCTAGACGGGCAAACGCTCTACGCACATGGCTGACTGAAACCTTCTCACCACCGAATAGCAAGGTTTCAATTGTTGCAAAGCAATCGGGATCCACATCCACCAATGCATTAAAAAGTGCTGTCGTGACGAAGCATTTCGTGATCTGTTGTGTCCGTAGGACGCTTGATAGCTCACGTGCATTCATGGTTTGATCTTGTGAGTTCAAAACGAGAGTGCCTCCGTTAAGCAAAGCTCCATAAATACCAAATGTAGAACCATCGAACGAAAAACTGGCCACTTGTAATATCCTATCTTTTGTCGAGAATTGGATGTAATTCGGCTTTTTAACAACACGTGTAATATTGTAGTGCATCGTCAGGGTGCCCTTAGGTACGCCTGTAGAGCCAGACGTATACATAATGCAAGCAAGGGTGTCGGAACCTTGCTTAGATGAGAGATTCCCTGTTTCTTTCCCATAGTTCCGCTTGTCCATCAAATCCAGTACAACACTGGCGAGTTCTGTTTGCTGGTGGATTGGAAGCCGGGTCAGCAGGAGATTTGCACCAGAATCCGTCAGCATATAGCGTATACGTTCCCTCGGGTATTCAGGATCAATCGGCACATACGCTCCCCCAGCTTTTAAAATTCCGAAAATTCCGATGATCATTTCCAATGAACATTCGACCATCATTCCGACAGCCTCGTCTTGATCTAAACCTTTAGCCCGCAAAACATGTGCTAGTTGATTAGCCTGTTTGTTCAGATCAGCATACGTCAAGTGCTTGTCCCCAAATACAACTGCTATGTGATCCGGTGTGCGCTCAACCTGCTCTTCGAACAGTTGATGAATCGTTTTCTCCCGCGGGTAATCCGCTAACATACCGTGTACCATGCTCCACTTCATCTCCTTCTCCTATTAACTTTTTTAAAGATGGGAATCTTTCTTATGAGCCAATGCTAAAAAAGGTATATGTGCCACTTAGAAGTGATTTCTGGATAGGCAGTTGGATGAAGAGAATGAAGACTACAGAGGATAAACTATAATTCCGATATTACATTAGGTTGGGTATTTAACTGGAGAAAAAGAAATGACATCAGAGCTTGTTTTTTGACTGAAAATTTCTTTAAAATAAGTATATAGCTACTTTTTGCTCTACAATAAAATACCACAGATTGGTTACTCGACTGGAGGAAAAGAAATGACATCGGAGTGGCAGAGATTACAGACCAAACTGCCGGAATGGGTAGAACAAAGCCGTCATGAGTATATTCATGGCAAGGTAGCAGCATATATTCCCGAACTGTCCAAAGCCCCGGCCGACGCGCTTGGTGTTGTTGTAATGAACGGTGAGGGTGAAACCGTGGTAGCCGGGGATACGGAAATCCAATTTACGATGCAAAGTATTTCAAAGGTATTTACGCTCATTCTGGCCTTGATGGATAATGGAGAGGACGTTGTCTTCTCTAAGGTGGGGATGGAGCCTACCGGAGACCGTTTTAATTCCATGCTAAAATTAGAACTGGTTGAGCCGGGAATTCCGTTTAACCCACTGATTAACGCGGGGGCAATCGCGATCTCCTCTCTGATTCGCGGGAACAGTCCAGAAGAGAAATTTGCCCGTGTTCTCCAATTTTTCCGCCTCCTCACCCACAATGACACATTGGAATATGATCAGGATGTCTACGATTCAGAATCAGCTACAGGCCATTTAAACCGTTCCCTTGCTTATTTTCTAATGGAAAAAGGTATTTTAAGAGGTCATGTGGATGATGTGCTTGAAGTTTATTTCAGACATTGTGCTGTCAAATTGAACTGTACAGATTTAGCACGTATGGGACTTGTACTAGCCTACAACGGCCGTGATCCGGTGACAGGTATACCGCTGATTCCCCGCCGCTATGTACAGATCGCCAAAACATTTATGACGACATGCGGCATGTATGACGCTTCAGGGGAATTCGCCATTCAAGTCGGACTACCTGCCAAAAGCGGCGTATCAGGCAGTATTATGACGATGGTACCTGGACGCTATGGCATTGGACTGGTTGGACCTTCTCTGAACCGTATGGGAAACAGTACAGCCGGTGTACACTTGCTGGAGACGATGTCTCGTGATTTGGATTGGAGCTTGTTCTAGATATACGAAAAAAGGGTATTCCCAGCCTTTACGGCTTATAGGAATACCCTTTTCTATTTTTGTTGAGTTCCTTCTATGTTACGAGATTTGACCGTTAAACAGTTTAATTTGAATGCGGAACGGATCAGCTACATACTTGGCGCCATCGCGTTCTTGCACTCCATAGCCTGCTGCCTCTAAACGAGCCACAATGGCATTCAATTCATTCTGATCTGGTACGATCAATTCAAAATAATCCAGTCCGGCAGCGTGCTCAGGAGCTGGTGGGGCTCCTTCACCTGCCCATATATTCAAGCCCATATGGTGGTGGTAACCACCTGCGGAAACGAACAAGGCTGAAGAGCCATACCGGCACGTAATGTCAAAGCCAAGCACATCGCAATAAAATTGCTGTGCTTTGAGCAAATTAGACACATGGAAGTGGACGTGCCCGATTACCGTTCCCTGAGGTAGTCCCTGCCAAGGTAAATTCTCGGAAATCGCAACCAAGTCTTCTGCATCCACGGGATCTGTTCCCATCATGTAGAATCCATTTGCATCCTTTTTCCACTGATCATGGGGACGATCTGCATAGATTTCAATTCCGTTATTATCGGGGTCATGGATATATAGGGCTTCACTTACATCATGGTCCCCCTGTCCGATTTCAATCTCATGAGCCAGCAGATTACGTAAAGACAGGCCCAGAGCTACACGGTTCGGTAGAAGAATAGCAAAGTGGTATAATCCGGCTGCGGACTGGCGCGGCAGAATAACTGCATTTTCAATATAGTTAAGGATCAGTAGCGCATGCTTCCCATCGACAGTCAATTCAGCGGTATCCGCCGTTTGACGCAACAGCTGAAAACCAACGACCTCTGTATAAAATTGAATAGAACGTTCCAAGTTGCTTACTTTTAATGAAACCTGCCCGATTTTGGTGTTGTCATGAATATGCGCTGTCATGAGATTTCCCTCTTTCTACATGGATTGGAGAACCAAAGCTATTCAAAAATTATTGTTCGGTTGACTCACGACGGCCGATCAACGAATCCAGAGACAAGCGAGTCGTTGGTGCAAATACCAGATGAAGTGCTACAAGAATAAAAGCAATATCCAGCTCATAGCCAGCTCCTTGACCATTCCCCATCAACCCGCCGGACAATTTTGCTGTAAAAATAGCACCGATCAAAACAATCACAAATAGCCCAGATACATAGCGGGTAAGTAGTCCAAGAATCAATGCAATTCCGCCGACCAACTCAATCACCGCAACGACATAACCTAAAAATCCTGGAACGCCAATGCTGGAAAACCAGCCTGCTACATTACCCAACCCCATTTGGAATTTAGCAATTCCATGTGCCAAAAACAAAATTCCCAGCGCCACCCGCATAATTGTAGAAATGTTTCTGCTTGCTGAACTCATATTTATCTCTCCATTCTGTTTGTTTATTACACTCATACAAGTGCATATGAATAATTAATTTATATTACTAATAATTTGGTTAAAAAAATAATACTGTCTGAATCTATGCCGCAACACATGAATGTGAATCAAACTCGAATTATTAGTAATAGAAATAATTATTTTGTAATGTGAATTTATCATAAGAAACTGTGGTCTGTCAACAAAATATTTGGTATGATAAATATTACATTAGTATACATTATATTTTCTTAAAGGAGGAACGCTCTATGAGTATAGGATGCAACATACGCGCTGCTCGTAAACGTAAAAATTTATCCATTCAGCAAATATGCGAACGAACCGGACTATCGCAAGGGTTTATGAGTCAAGTAGAAAATAATAAAACCTCCCCTTCCATCGCTACATTGGACAGCATCGCTAATGCGCTAAACGTACCTCTCGCTTTTCTGCTTCTTAAAGATGAGGAACGGATGCAAGTGATTCGCAAGGACGAGCGCCGTAAAACCTTATATGGTAAAAACAAGCTCCAGGTCGATCATTTGGGGGGGCAGGGTAACGTCAAAATGATGCTCGTTGAAATGCCGCCCGGCTCATCTACAGAAGAAGAGCATGCTCATGCAGGGGATGAGATTCATTTTATCTTGGAGGGCACGGTATACGTGGAGCAAGGCGAGGATACAGCTACCCTGGAAGCAGGAGATTCCTTTAGCTGGAGAGCAGCCATCCCCCACTATGTCAAAAATGTGGGAGAAAACAACGCCCGAATTCTGATCTCCGTGTTTCTCGAAGCAGATAATGATGCTTAATAGATATTTACGCAAGCACGAAGCAACAAAAGTACAAATCCTATCGAAAAAAGCGCGTACCGGAAGTATCTTTACTTCAACGATCCGCGCTTCTTATATTTTCATTTGCTATTGCTGCTTTTAACTTATTCCATCACCTGCTGGGCATCTGTACGCGATTCCCACGGCAGCTTGAAGGTTTTCATAATTTGTTTGGTATTAGCCGGGAGTCCAGTTATCGGATCACCAGTAGTACCCAGCAGTTCTTCTTTTTTATCCGTAGTAATACGCCCATAGAAAGTGGTACTGCTGTCTCCCCATCCTGTAGTGAACTTCTCCAACGTATAACCTAAATCAAGCGAAACATCTCTCAGAGGTATATATACTTCTTCACTTACAACCTCAAAGGTAAGTTGCTGCTGGTTCTTACGTGACCGCTCCTTAAGAACCAAGGGTTCTGCCCACTTTTGTAGCGTAATCTGCTTCTTTTTGACATCCCAGTGGTAGGTTGCACCTACAGCTTCGGCTAAAGATTTAAGCGGAACCATGAGCTTCCCGTCGAATCAATAGAGGTTTAGCCTTGCTGTCAATAGGTTGTCCGTTTATAACAATATCTATGAACTGCGTTGATTGAGACGCTATGGCACCCTGTTTAGTAGCTTCGGCAGCCGCCTGATGCATTGTGGTCAAGAGTAAGGATAGCATTAACAAGGCGACAAACAATCGCTGAAATCCTGCTCGTTTTAGCTTCATCATCAGTCTCCGTTCACTGAATGAACTTGTTCATTCCTGACCTATCTCTTTTTGGCTGCGTCAATGTCTCCAGGATTCAAACCTTCCCATATGTTCGGGATACTAACGGTCTCTGGATGCTCAAATACGAGAAACGCAGTCGGCAAATACCGCTCTCCGTATTCAGAAGAAGGCTTGTTTACAATGGCATTATCCTTGACTAGCACCGTTGAAGAACCTCCATCCAGATTAGCACCGATAACTGCTCCATGTTTAAGCAAAATATTTTGCATATCATACAAGTTGGCACCAATGCTGTACCCAGGCTGACGACCGTCGATGGTCACGAATATAATGGCACCGTCAGCTCTTTGCCCCATTGCGGTACGGGGGGCAATTCCCCACCCCTCGCTTGCATTGCGAATCAGACCTTTCCCATTCACGATTAGACGTGGTTGAAAAGTAACCGCTTCTTGCACATTCATTTTGGACAACTCGGACAACGAATAGTGACCGGCTATCATTTTCCCCTGTTTATCAATACCTACGATTTGAACAGAGGCATTTCTCCCCATATCATTGTAGTATATCTTACCCTGGGAAATGACAACGCCAATCGGTTTAAAACCATTCCCATTCCAGTTGGGGTCAGCAAAGCCACCGCCATTTACGCCAGCAACAGCCCCCAAACGCTCGACCATGCTAGATACATGTTCTCCCCGGCCGACTTTAGCAGGAATCCCGAGCCTAATTTTAGTGGGGTCATGCACCGTCATAACATAGCCATGATAGTTACGACCCGACACTTCTTCCACTTCAACCAACGGCGTTTGCTGTACTTTGGTAGGTATCAGATCAGGCAAGTTGATTGTATGTCTATCCTTCTCCTCACCCATCTCTTCGAACCGGGCTGAATATTCAGCCACTCGTTTCTTCGCTTCTGCTTCGCCGATAAAATATTTCGCCCAGTGACGATGCTGAGTCGTAATCAGCGTGTCCGCAGCCAAATAGCGCATGTCCTTGCCAGAAGGGGTTAAAAACAACCATGCACCACCCCCAATTCCCGCTAACAGGAATACAATAAAAAGTCGCAGCATAAAGCGACCAAATTTTCCTTTTCGTTTCTTTTTCTTATTTTTCTGCCTGCGAGCTGCTGCACGCTGTGGCAAGACTTCCGGTTTCATTCATCATCTCTCCTGTTTGGTGACTTCTATCGTATTTCAAAGCTATTGCCCATCAAATGATCCGTAACGATAGGCTGCGACATCTAACGACAATATCATAAACTAATTTTGTAGAATGATAGTGTCAATTTTTTAACAGATTCATCCACTCTGAAAAAGAATACATTAAAAAGCCCTTCACATAAATGTGAAGGACTGTAAATATAGGGGTGATATCCTATTTACGGAGCAGCCTCCGGTTCGAGCAGCATGAACAGCTCTTTCATCTGCTGTCGCTTGAGTTTGGGACTAAGCACGTACAAAGTATCGCCCGGTTCAATCACCGTCGTGCCTCTCGGGGCAATAATTTGCTCGTTCCGAATGATGGCTGTGAATAAAATATCTTCAGGCAACTGTATATCCTGAATCGCTTTGCCCGCTATCGACATCCCATTTTGTACCTGAATGTGGTTGATTTCCGAAGTAGTTTTTCCCAGTGAAACTAATTCCAGCAGTGATGGAGACGACGTCTCGTTAGGGTCCATCAAGCCAAGCTTCACCGCTAGCCACGAAATAGTGGTACCTTGAATAATCGCAGAAGTGAGCACGACGAAAAATACAACATTAAAAAACAAAGGTCCTACATCCATCTCATCCAGTAAAGGATAGGTTGCGAGTACAATAGGTACCGCCCCACGCAGTCCTGCCCAGGATAACAGTGTTTTCTCGCGCACAGAGTACCTGGAAAAAAGCAAGCTTAGGAACACGCCTATTGGACGAGCCACGAGCATGAGGATGAAGGAGAGCGCCAAGCTTTGCCACGCAATGCCCAGCAATTGATCGGGAAAGACCAATAACCCGAGCAGGACAAACATCATAATCTGCACCATCCAGGCGAAGCCATTGTTAAAATGAATAATAGATCGCTTGTAGGTCAAGTCGGAATTTCCCAATACAATCGCCATGACATACACCGCCAGCAATCCGCTTGCCTCTAGTAACGACGCCGCCGCATACGTCAAGACCGCAAATGCCAATGCCATCACAGGATACAAACCGGATGAATCAAAATTCATTTTATTAATGGCATATACACCTAAGCGTCCGAGTACAAAACCAACGGCTAAACCAAAGCCCATTTCCCATAAAAATAACAAGATATGTATCCAAATGGATTGCTCAGGGTGATGTATCAGCTCAATCAATGTTACTGTGAGAAATACAGCCATCGGGTCATTACTACCGGATTCCGCTTCAAGCGTCGAGGTAATTCGCTTTTTGATGTTTTTACCTCCTAGAACGGAAAACACGGCTGCCGCATCCGTCGAACCAACAATAGCGCCAAACAGCATGGATTCCATCCAGCTTACGCCTAAAATAAACTTGGCGCAGACGCCAATGACTACAGTCGTAATGATGACCCCCAACGTTGATAATGACAACGCAGGTCGAATAACTGGCTTAACATCTGCAAACTTTGTCTGCATCCCGCCTTCAAACAAGATTACAATGAGCGCGAGAATGCCAACTAGTTGTGTGATAAAGGCATTATCAAAATAAATAAACTGACTGAGCACCATGCCTACGGCAATAAACAAAACAAGCGCAGGCATACCGAAACGGCTGGAAAATTTGGTAGTCAGCACACCGACCAGCAGCAAGCCGGACAGCAAAAGCACAATAAAATTAATAACGGTTGTCTGTTCCATACGGCTTCTCCTATCTTGAAAATAGATGTTCAATTTTTCGCCTTTTATCTATATACCCTCAAATCACACAGAATACTAATTCTAAACAAAAAATTATATAATAAAATAAAAAATCCAGCTCATGGTTTGTGCTAAATCGCACTCCATGAGCTGGTTTGTATATTTTTTATAAGGCTTAAGCAGAGACAATCGTCGTGCTTTAGGCTTTAGGATGAATCATATGCGCAGGTACAACATATTGATCGAACTGTTCTTCAGTCAACAGTCCGCTGCGGAGTGCCGCTTCTTTTAGGGACAGCCCTTCTGCATGTGCAAGTTTGGCGATTTTAGCGGCATTTTCATATCCGATATGTGGATTCAATGCCGTCACCAGCATCAGTGAATTATTCAAATTGTGCTCAATCTTCGTGAGATCAGGCTCGATGCCAACGGCACAGTTGTCATTAAAAGCAATGATGGAATCGGCCAGCAGATGAACAGACTGCAAAAAATTGTATATGATTACTGGCTTAAACACGTTCAGTTCAAAATTACCCTGACTTGCTGCAAAGCCGATAGCTGCATCATTACCCATGACTTGCGTAACGACCATCGTCAGTGCTTCACTCTGGGTCGGATTTACCTTGCCGGGCATGATGGAGCTACCTGGCTCGTTAGCAGGAATCGTGATTTCGCCCAAGCCGCTACGCGGACCACTTGCCAGCCAACGAACATCATTGGCGATTTTCATCAAGTCGGCAGCGAGCGCTTTGACTGCTCCATGTACGGCCACCACTTCATCGTGGCTGGTCAGTGCATGAAATTTATTGGGTGCAGAAGTGAACGTTTTGCCAGTGAAACTGGAAATTTCCGCTGAGGTTCGGGAGCCAAACTCTGGATGAGCATTAATTCCTGTCCCCACCGCTGTACCACCAATCGCTAGCTCCTTCATGTATTGCACCGTGTCGATGATCATTCGCTTGCTCTTGTCTAACATTGCATACCAACCGCTTATTTCCTGACCCAGCGTAAGCGGTGTCGCATCTTGTAAATGGGTTCGCCCAATTTTTATAATATCCTTGAATTGCTCTGACTTCTGTTGAAAAGTCTCTTTCAGCTTATCGATGGCAGGCAACAAACGATCCTCCACTGCAATGACCCCCGCTACATGAAGCGCCGTGGGAAACGTATCATTCGAGCTTTGCGACATGTTAACATCGTCATTAGGATGCAGCTTCGTATCCTTTCCCTGCTCTTGTAACCATTGGCTCCCCAGGTGAGCAATCACTTCATTCACATTCATATTGGACTGCGTTCCGCTCCCTGTCTGCCATACAACCAACGGGAAATGGTCATCAACCCGCCCTGCGAGAATCTCGTCCGCTGCATAAATAATCGCGTCCTGCTTCTCCTGTGATAGCTTACCCAGCTTATAGTTACTGATCGCCGCGCTCTTTTTAAGCACCGCGAACGCCTGTATGACCTCTAATGGCATTTTCTCCGAGCCAATCGGGAAATTTTCCTTGCTGCGCTGTGTTTGCGCTCCCCACAGACAGTCTGCCGGTACTTTGATTTCGCCCAACGTATCCTTTTCAATGCGGTAGTTCAACTCATTTCCTCCTCTTGGCCTATGTAATTCAGACAAAATATGGTGATCTCTCTTGCCTATTATACATTAAATTTCAAATGTTATCATTTATTTTGCAAGCGCTTTTTTACGATGAGGCCAGAGGAGGAAGAAGGAAAATTCATCTACAAGCCTGACCACTAGGATCAACTAATGGTGATATTGCTTTTGGCATGTACTTCTTTTCTGCCCAGTAGCTTGTTCAGCGCATCGATGTAAGCTTTGGCGCTAGCTTCCAAAATATCAGTACTTGTGCCTCTTCCCAGAGCTGTGTACTCTCCTTGCCTCAAAATGGCGTGCACTTCCCCCAATGCGTCTTTGCCATAAGTTACAGATTGGATCGAATAATCCTCCAACTCCACCTCTTCACCACTGGCCTTGTCTATAGCATGGAAAATCGCATCTACAGAACCGTTACCCATTGCCACTTCATCAATTGCTGTCCCATCTTGTTTACCCAATCGAATGGATGCGACTGGAACCGACTGATTACCATAAGACACCTGAATGGAATCCAGTGTGTACATTTGAGGCGAGGCATTGCGGCTTTCGTCCATCAGGACGAGCAAGTCTTCATCCAACACCTGTTTTTTCTTATCCGTCAATGCTTTGAATTTGCGGAACGTCTCTTGCAGCTGTTCCTCCGTCAAAGCATCAAAGCCCATGTCCGCCAGTTTTTCTTTAAATGCATGTCGACCCGAGTGCTTGCCCAACACAAGTTTACTCGTCTTCAGACCAATACGCTCAGGGGACACGATCTCATATGTTGTACGCTCTTTAAGCATTCCGTCTTGGTGTATACCAGACTCGTGAGCAAACGCATTGGCTCCAACAATAGCCTTGTTTCCCGGCACCGACATCCCCGTTCGTTTGCTCACTAGGCGACTGGTAGCATACAGTTCCTCCAAAACCAGACTCGTTTGTGCACCATAAAGCTCGGTTCTGGTGTCAAGGGCCAGTGCAACTTCTTCGATAGGTGTATTTCCGGCTCGCTCACCGATGCCATTGATGGTACCTTCAAATTGGTCTACACCATTACGGATGGCCGCCAGCGTGTTAGCTGTTGCCATACCAAGATCGTCATGACAATGTGTGCTAAGTTGTATTTTTTCGATACCGGGCACTTGTTGTTTTACAATTCTAAACATTTCACCGAACTGATCCGGGGAGGCATATCCCACCGTATCCGGTAAATTGACGATTGTCGCTCCAGCACGAATCGCCATATCTACGACCTCACAAATAAAGTCCAGTTCGGTACGACTGGCGTCCTCTGCTGAAAATTCTACCTTGCTGAAATACTTGCGTCCATAACGAATGGCAGCAGCAGCGGTCTCTAATACTTTCGTTTTATCCATTCGAAGCTTATGGTGGCGGTGAATAGGTGAGGTAGCCAGAAACAAATGAAGACAGGCATCCTCTGCTCCTCGTAGCGCCTCTCTGACCGCATCAATATCCTGTTCTTTCGAGCGCGCAAAACCAACCAGTGTCGCTTGGGTAACCTGTTTGGCAATCTCCTGCATGCTGGTGATCTCACCAGGCGAGGTTGCTGGAAAGCCGGTCTCAATCCGATCTACGCCTAATTTTTGCAGCTGAAGGGCAATTTCCACCTTTTCCGTGCTAGTTAAGCTAACTCCTGGTGATTGTTCTCCATCTCTTAACGTTGTGTCCAACACCCATATTTTGCGCATACAGATACCACCTTTGGTTTGATTTTAGGAGATGCTCAAGTAGAAGGTTTAAATATTTTATTCATCCGATCATCTGATGTTTAAGAGTAAAAAAAATTATGAACTTCCCATATGCTTTTGCAGCTCCAGCTTGGTGCCGTCCAAATGTTGAATACTATACAGCTCGGCAGCCTTGCCATCCTGATCCCGGATTGCTTCATATATTTTTTCATGCTGCACAGTAAAATGATTTTGCATCGCCGGATCGGTAATGAGATTGTTCAACGCCTTGCGAATGGCCTCTACAAAGCTGCCATATACATCTGTAAGCACCTTATTGCGTGTAGCTCCGGCAACAGCCAAGTGAAAAGTGATATCCGCATCCAAATACCCGTTCATATCTCCAGCGGCCAGGGTTGCAGCACGACGATCCAGCGCCTCACGCATCAAGCGTAGATCCTCGTCTTTACGACGTAACGCAGCCAATCTGGCAATCTCTAGTTCCAACACACTCCGCACTTCATAAACCTCAATAATTTCAGCACGGCTTAGACGGTAATCCAATGGCTCTTGAGAAGTTGTCGGTTGGCAAACAAAAGTTCCGTGTCCTTGCTTTTTCTCTAATAGACCGGCATGCACCAGAACGCTAACCGCTTCACGTACTGTAGATCGCCCGACTCCGAATAGCTTCATGAGCTCAGGTTCGGTTGGAATCTTAGTGCCCACATCCCATTCACCAGTAGCAATTTTTCGTTGCAGCTGTTCAGCTACTTCATCGGCGATTTGCTTGCGTTTGACGGCTTGAAAAGGAAAATTCATCTGATCATCTCCTGTTTCGTATCATACTATGACTGCTTGGCATTCTGCAACCTTTTTCGTCCTCCTTCCCCATTGGCCCTTACCTGTGCTTTACAACCCCAAATAAAGCCTGCACCGTTGGACACGATACAGGCCTATAAGGATAAATTTAAATGCTAGGATTTCGATTTATTAGGTGTAATACAATACAAACGGCTGGTTGCTTCAAAAATATGGCCTGGAGCCAGTGCTATCAATCCGATCTCCTCCGCTGGTAGGTCTGGACGATTCGGTGCATTGATCATGTTCATTTGCGGCTCAGGACAGATGAATTCCTTGTTCGCTTTGTTATTCCAGATCATCCAATGCTTATAAGCTGTACCTACATCGTATACGAGGGTAGCACCTGTCTTACTGTGTGTCAGTTCCATGTAGTTGCGTCCATTTTGCGGAGCTGCCGTGTAATGATTATCCATAGAGGCAAAATAAGGACTAACTCCCGTCGTCTTCAGCAGTTCCTCTTCCGGAGATAAAGGCTGGAACTGACCTGTGGCCAACAACCGTTCCGTCAGCTCACGACGCTCACCGATTGTGACCTTAATCTTGTAGTCCTCAGGCGAGCTATCGGGTACGAACGGAACGCGAATCGCTGTGTGAAAGGCAAATAAATTGGGGATCGGTTGATCGCCCTCGTTATGGATCACATAACGCTGATGCAGGCCAAATTCGTCCAGACTGTACGTTAATTTCATGGTAAAGGTGAAGGGTAAATAGCGGAACATGGGATGTCCTTCCCTTACATGCTGATTCATTACCACATAGCTGCCCTGCTCCCCGGAACCGTAGTCCTCGACCTCCCACCGAACAGTGTGTAAAAAGCCGTGCAGATGGTTGTGGGTCGCCTCTTCATTTATCGGCAGCTCATATGTAACACCATTCCACAGGAATTTTCCATCCTCATACCGATTCGGAGGGAACAGGAAAGGAATTCCGTAAACGGATGGGCTTTGCTTAAAAGCCTCTATGCTCTCAGCATCTGGCTCACGCAGAAAAGAATATCCCGTTTCATTGTCACGAAAAGAAATCAGATTTGCGCCGTTTCCCGGCAGGGCAACCGCTTCATATCGTCCAAATTTAAGACGAATCGCCGGTATTCCATAATAAAGATCACCAATTGCAGCATGTTGTTGTGTCATCAAAAAATCCTCCTTGATGAAATGACGATGTTTAATGAAAGCGTTTAGCTTTTGGCTTGACTATACCATGCTGAGCAAAAAAATTCCACGTCCACAAAAAAAACGATGCCCCGCAAGGCATCGTCCTTCACACATGACTACACATAACGTCCTTGTTTGGGTACAGCCATGTGCTCAAAATCTCCTGCCAGTCGCTCCAGCTGATATGTCAGCTCAGTACCATGCATGTAATGACCATGTCCTGTAACTGCAATCTCAGGCTTTAACTTGGCCAGCATTTCCACCGAGCGCTGCGCAGCTTGCCAATCTGTTGTAAAATACGCAGGAGGCCCGTGTATTTCTTTTTCCTGTAAAATAACGGCCAGTACCGATTCCTGTTTCACCGTAATAAAAGCGTCACCGGCCACCATTAACCTTCTTCGCTCATGAAAAAGCGATACATGACCAGGAGTATGTCCTGGCGTATGCAGCCACTTCCAACCAGGGGCACCAGGGACACTGCCATCTTGGGGCAGGGAGGTGATGCGATCATCGAGATCTATAGCATCATTGGGGTATAAGAAGGAAATGCCCGACATTAAACCTCCCCCTACACTAGGGTCAGGTTTTTGATAATCCTTCATTCCCGTCAAATAAGGTAATTCCAAAGGATGTGCATAAACAGGTGTACCCCAATGCTGTACCAACTCAATAACCGAACCCACATGGTCAAAATGACCATGTGTAAGCACAATAGCGATCGGAGGGCCAGTGAACCGTTCCTCTGCCAGGCGTATAATCGAGTCTGTAAATCCTGTCATCCCCGTATCCACCAGCACCCAGGAACGGCTTCCCGGCTCCCCAATAAAACACATATTTACAAACAGCGTCCGTAAGCTCAGGAGATCGGGAGCAGCCTCTTCATTTGCCGTCATTCCTTCGGTGAACAGATGATTTGCCAAAGCTTCACCCTCCTATTCACATGGAATTTACTGTTAATATCGACCTTTAGGCTTCCCCCATGTCAGCAGATTATGCGGACACTGCTAAATATAATCCGCTTGTCACGAAAATAGACCATGTTTACATTACTCGGGTAATTTGCTCCATGCCGTATCTAGCAAATAGTCGAATAAATCATCGTTCTCTTCAATCCAGCTATCCATTTGCAGCATCTCTTCCTCCACCCGTGGCTCTCCCGCAAAATGGAGACTGTAATCCCATTCCTTTCCCCTTTTACTGTGGAATGTGATTTCATATACAGAACTCTGCCCGTCTACTCCAAATACCACTTGGCCCAAATAAGCACCATTCTCATCTCTTGTCATTTGTGCCTGTTGAATATGTACTTCTTTCACTTCCTGAGGTGAATTTTGCTCTGTCATTCATCTATCCGCCCTTTCATTTTCACTAAATAGTACCAAAACTAATTTGTGAACCTTTTCGTTACATTGTACAATATATAAGCTATGTGTGGAATTTGCAAAAAAACTGTGCAAGTTACCCAAGCCTTATTTAAGGCTTTTCGTGAAATGGAGGAAAGTTACATGTCAGATTTTCAACAAAAATTGCAAAAATATGCCGAGTTAGCCGTTCGGGTCGGCGCCAATGTCCATCCTGGACAGACACTCATCGTTCATGCACCAATTTTATCCGCCGAACTCGTGAGACTTATCGTCAAATCAGCGTATACTGCCGGAGCCAAGCTGGTTACAGTAAAATGGAGTGATGAGACCATTACTCGATTACAGTATGAACTAGCTCCTGATGAAACTTTTAATATTGCTCCCAAATGGTACGCAGCCGAAATGACTGAAGAGGTCGAAAATGGCGCAGCTGTACTGCATGTCATTGCAGAAAATCCGGATTTGCTTCAGGGGATTCCGTCCAGCCGAATTACTGCTGCTCAGCGCGTGCGGTCACATGAATTACGTCAATACCGCGAATATCAAATGGCCGACAAATTCAGTTGGTCTCTGATTGCTTATCCTTCTGCAGAATGGGCTGCCAAAGTATTCCCTGATCTGCCAGCTTCCGAGCAAATGGATAAACTGTGGGATGCCATTTTCAGCACCGTGCGTGTGGATCTGGATAACCCCGTGGAGGCATGGAAAGAGCATTTGAAAAACCTTTCCAGCAAATCTGATATTTTAAATGCCAAACGCTATAAAAAGCTGCATTATCTGGCTCCAGGCACAGATCTCACCATCGAATTGGCAAAAGATCATCTGTGGGTAGCGGCTGAAAGCGTCAACCAACAGGGACATACTTTTGTAGCCAATATGCCTACTGAGGAAGTGTTTACAGCTCCGCTTAAAACGGGAGTGAACGGTAAGGTCAGCAGCACCAAGCCACTTAGCTACAGTGGAAATATCATCGACAACTTTTCACTGACTTTTGAAAATGGACGTATTGTCGATGTTCAGGCAGAAACCGGTTTGGAAACTCTTCAGCATCTCGTAGAAATGGATGAAGGTTCACACTACCTGGGTGAGGTTGCTCTTGTACCTCACAAGTCACCTATCTCTGATAAAAATATTTTATTCTATAATACGTTGTTTGATGAAAATGCCTCTAACCACTTGGCCATCGGTAATGCTTATGCATTTAACCTTAAAGGCGGCAAGGATATGACTCAAGAGCAGTTGGCTGCCAACGGCCTGAATTCCAGTCTGACTCACGTCGACTTTATGATTGGTTCAAGTGAAATGGACATCAACGGCGTTACTGAGGACGGTACTGAGGAACCTATCTTCCGTAAAGGAAATTGGGCGATCTAACACGGCAAAAAGGCTCTCACCGCTTCATGCGTGAGAGCCTTCTTGCTTCAACCTTAGGCTAAGTTGATCTATTTTACAACGTGTTAATCCAAGAATTCGCTGCAATTCCAAAAACAATTTGTATCACGCTGATGATGAAAAAGACAATAAAGCAATTTACAACTCTTCGATTGGTGGTTTGATGCATGGATAAAGATGATTTCACGTAAAACATGCTGCCCAATATTCCTATACACACACCGAAAATCCCCGAAAATAGCAATCCTATAACCAAGCTGACCACGACAAAAGCCCCACTCCAGCCCGGAACTTTACTCACAGGAACATAAGGTTGATTGGACCCAAGATATACACCGTCCACAGCTAAATCCGCTTTGTTGCCAATGACAACAACATTTACAACTTTTTCTTTCAATTTAATAGGAAAATCAATCAAGTTCAAAAATGCATTCTGGCTTTTAACCTTCTGCTCGCTTCCATTCACAATAATTTTCCCGCCAGTTAAGCTACGCTTGTACTCAATAGTATATTGAATACCTTGATCTTCTACATTCCATTTTGCCATCGCTAAACTCCTCTCAAATTTTAGGGGAGCCATAAATATACTCCCTGCATTTCCTGATTATGTACCATAAAAATCATAACATAAGTTGCAAGTTAAATAATGGAAAAAAGGCCGATGATCAGCGGCCTTTGAATCTACTTTATTTCGTATGGGGTTAGTTTCTATGTCCAATTTTAGCCTTATAGGCAAGTGAATACTGGTCAGCCGCTAAAATTGCATCAAGCACATCATCCGCTGTGACAGCAAATGGTAGATTGTGAGCAGTTTCGCCTTCTTTGGTAGCAGCCTGAGCTACCCGGTACAAATCCTCTCGGGAAGTTTCCTGTAGCTTAATGTCTTCCAGCGTGACAGGCAGATCGAGTTTTAGATAAAAGTCAATATACCGCTCCACCTCGGACAAAGGTCTTTTTTCCAAGACAAGCTGGACTAAGGTGCCAAAAGCTACCTTCTGACCGTGAGTCAGGTGATGAATGTCTCCTTCCAGAACGGTAAAACCATTGTGAATCGCATGTGCGCCTGCCAAACCGCCGCTTTCAAAGCCCAAACCGCTTAGCAACGTATTCGCCTCCACTACCGCTTCAAGCGCAGGTGTGACGACTTTGCGTTTCACGGATTCGTAAGCCTGCAGTCCGTAATCGAAAAGAACTTCCTCACACTTGGACGCAATGGCTTCTGCCGCCAAGGTTGGCAAACCACCAGCCATTGTCGTTGCACGAGCTTCAATGACCGCACGGGCTTCAATCCACGTCGCCATGGCATCTGCAATACCTGAGGAGAGGAACAAGGGCGGCGCTTGAGATATGACTTTTGTGTCCACCAGGATTAGGCTCGGATTTTTACTGAAAAAGGAATACGTATCAAATGCACCCTCATCGGTGTACAAAACAGATAGTGCACTAGTAGGGGCATCTGTAGAAGCAGTCGTTGGAATAATCACAACTGAGGAACCGAGTAGTTCATTTACAGCTTTAGCGGTATCCAGCGTTTTACCGCCACCTACACCAATGACAATGTCGACCTGGGCGCTTCGTCCTTGATCCACAATACGGTTGACTTCATTTTTGGAGGCTTCCCCTTGAAATTCAATTTTAACCGCCGTAATATCAGCCAGTTCCAGACTTTTTACCACGCGGTCGGCTGCAATCTTCCAAACCAGCTTGTCCGCAATAACCAAGGCAGTATGGCCTAATGGCTTAACATACTCACCTGTTTTATCAATCACATTTTTCCCTTGCACATATTTACCTGGACTAATAAATACTTTTTCGCTCATTGTTTAACTCTCCCTTCCAAGTTTGTACAATTTCTATTATACGGCTGAAAAGGCACACATCTCAATTTCAAAACCAAGATCTTCAATCATTTGATGATCAAATGTGACCTCTTGGCCTTCTGTCGTTAAATAATCTCCAACAAAAATTGAATTCGCTGCATACAGGCATAACGGTTGTAATGAGCGTAAATTCAACTCTCGTCCACCTGCAACGCGTATTTCTTTGGATGGACAGATGAATCGGAACAGTGCCAGCACTTTCAAAGCTTGGATAGGTGATATTCGCTTTGCTCCCTCCAATGGGGTTCCGGGGACTGGATTCAAGAAGTTAACCGGAATAGAGTCAGCATCCAACTCCCGTAAGGCATAAGCCATTTGAACGATTTCCTCATTCGTTTCCCCCATCCCGATAATAACGCCAGAGCATGGAGACATTCCGTGAGATTGTGCCATTTTCACAGTTTCGACGCGTTGATCGTATGTATGTGTGGTTGTAATTGAGGGATAGTTGGCCTTACTTGTATTTAAATTATGATTGTATCGATGTACCCCAGCCTCTGCCAACCGCCGTGCCTGATCTCCCTTGAGAATCCCTAAGCAAGCGCAAATTTTGAGTGGCATTGTGTGAGTAATTTCTTGTACAGCCTCAATCACCTGATCCAGCTCCCGATCTGTTGGGCCCTTGCCCGAAGCTACGATGCAATACGTCCCTGCTCTCCGTGCTACTGCTTCCCTAGCTCCAGCCAACAGTGATTCCTTGTCCAACATACTATACTTGTTCACAGGCGCCGTGGATACGATAGATTGTGAGCAATAACCGCAATCCTCTGGGCACAGGCCACTTTTGGCGTTCATGATCATGTTGAGCTTTACTTTTTTTTCGTAAAAATGGTGTCGTACTTGAAATGCAGCTTGCATAATCGGTAATAACTCCTCATCATCAGCTTCCAGTACCGCTATACCTTCTTCCAGCGTAACATGGCTACCATGTATCGCTTTTTCAGCCAACGAGCCCCATTCTATAACCTTGTTTTGTAAATTCATACTTCTTGCCTCCCAAAATTTAATGATCATGTAAATGGATAAAATTTTCAGCGTAGAGGAAATTCCTTTCTTATTGTCAACCTAAAAATTATAATTAGGTTGACAATAACACGAACATCATATCAATTCATGTCCTTTCTGTAAAGAAGACAAATTAAAAAGCGACCCCACATCTTTCAAGGTCGCTCTCCAAATTTATTCCGTTATGAGACTCCTGCTTCTTCCACGACGAAAGGCTGTTTTATCAGCCGAATACGTGAAATCCGCTTGTTTTCAACCTCTTCTACCGTGAACATACATCCCTCAAACACTACAGACTGGCCAGGCTGTGGGGGAATAACCTCGACATGTGAGTATAGCCAACCCCCTACCGTATCATAATCCTCATGATCAAGATCCAGTCCAAAGCGGTCGTTCACTTCATCAATTAATAACATGCCGTCAATGGAAAATTCCTCGTCATTAATCTGCTCACAACTCGGACGTTCCTGATCGAACTCATCCTGAATTTCACCAACGATTTCTTCCATAATATCTTCCAGCGTTACCATACCCGATGTACCGCCATATTCATCAATCAAAATTGCGATTTGCGTCTTGCTACGCTGCATGCGTTTGAGCAGATCACTAATTTGTGTAGATTCAGGGACAGCAAGAATCGGTCGAATCATCGTACGGGTATCCAGTGTGTTCGCCCGCAGAAGGTCCTTAATATGGATAAAGCCGATAATATGGTCCTTATCTTCGGCGCAGATTGGATAACGGGTTCTCATGCTTTCCGTCGCAATCGCGAGATTTTCTTCTGTGGACTCATTACTGTATAAGCAGATCATCTCAGTTCGCGGAATCATGATTTCCCTGGCGGTCGTGTCGGTAAAATCAAATATATTATCAACAAGCGCCAATTCCGTATTATCAATTAGTCCGCTCTTATTGCTTTCTTTCATCAGAATACGTATTTCATCCCCCGTATGCGCGGAATCATCATTTTCGGATACCGGCTCCAGACGGAATAAACGCAGCAGGCTGTTCGCCATTCCATTTAACGCCCATATGAATGGATACATCAACTTGTAAAACCAAGTCATCAGCATGGCTGAATACAGCGTAATGGTCTCAGATTTACGAATAGCTATCGTTTTGGGCGCCAATTCACCCAACACAATATGCAGAATCGTAATGACAATAAATGCAATAACCACGGCAGTACCGTGCACATATACCGCTCCTAATCCAGCGGCTGTAAATACAGGTTTGATCAAATGTGCGATGGCCGGCTCTCCGATCCATCCTAGTCCCAACGATGCTAGTGTAATACCCAACTGGCAGGCAGACAAATAAGCGTCCAAGTTGTGTAACATATTGGCGGCGTATACGGCCTTTTTATTGCCCGCCTCCACCAAAGTCTCAATACGGCTGCCTCTGACCTTCACCATGGCAAATTCCGCAGATACAAAAAAACCATTCAATAGTACTAATGCAAAAACAATAAATAAGTTAAACATACTCGGTAAAGGGTCACTCAATATGCTCCCCATCAGCCGTCATTACGGCAGACAGGCGCACCTCCTTCGGATAGTTTCATCATAGACAGAACGATAACACATCATAAGCAGCGTCAACTTCCCAACACATTCACTCCTTCCGGCTTCCAAAGCCATATTCCGCATAAATGATTAGATTATTCATCAGCTTATATTTAATTATATAACTATACTCTATACAGTCAAACCACAAGCAATGTCAGAAAAAACAGCTCCACTATCATTTAGGTCGTAAAGCTCTCGTTTTCGCCGCTTACCACCAAGAAAGCTACTATATTTGAGAAAGATTATAAACAAAATACATCCCCTGCCGTCTGGCAGAGGATGTAGACTCATATATATAAAGGCATCAGCGAACCGGGGATGCACCCGGATTCCCGATGACGCCGGGATATTGGTACAACAATGGCTCATCAAAAGTAGCATAGTCCAGATTCACCATCAGCAAAATCGTCCGCTTGCCCGTAGCCGGATCACTGATAATAATGTGGTCACGACCCGCTGCTTCCAGAATACCTTTGAATATTTTCGCATTCCATTCCCGGTTATTTTCATACGTCATATAAAAGGTACCTGTTTTACCCAAGTTCAAGCGCAAAATGTTTTCAATATATGATTGCTCAAATTGTGGAGTCTGGCTCTGTACCACCATACCAGCCGGTGTCATCGCACTACCGCTGTTAACCTGAGGGGGGAAGGTGCTGATGGGCTGCATAGTTCCGACCGGATTCATCCCTCTGGGCCATTCGGGATACCCGCTACCAGCAGGATAAGAAACAGGACGGTAAGCTTGCTGTGAAATCATGTAAATTCCTCCTAAAATGGTTTTAAATTATTCAAACTCATGTTGAAGCGTTCTAATAGACGGCAGGACAATCCTGTACAGACGGGCTAAAAAAGCAATGGGCTTTAAAACGTCCGGTATTGGTCTGGTTATACCAGGTGTTCGGACAGTCTCCTGCCGGTCTGAAAAACCATAATGCATTGGACGCCGGGCGTATTTTTTCCCCATTAATGACACGACGGGCAAGACGAATGTCACGGTCACGGGCTCTTTGATAAAAGTACCCCTTTTGGGTAGCTTCAAATCCGCCTGGACTTTGAAACACCATATCGTTCATAAGGCGAATCCCCTGAAAATCCAGACAATTGCCCAAAATCCTATTTACTCCGACATTGCCAACCATGAGCATCCCCTGCTCTCCTTCTCCTTCGGCCTCTGCCCGCATCAATCGGGCGAGTGTCCTTACATCCTCTGAGTTGGTCTTGATTACAGCCAACGCGTCCCCTCCTCGCTTCTCCATCACATACCCTATCATATGGTACAAATGCCCAATGGGTGACAGTCCAGAAAAACAAAAAAAATAGCCCCAAAATTGGGACTACTCATTTAGGCTTTTACTACGGCTCGTAAATCATTTTACGCGTCATGCCACCATCTATTACCAGATTCGTACCAGTTACAAAATCATTGCCGGGTTGTGTCAAATACAGACAGGCCCGTGCGATGTCCTTAGGGATTCCTACTCGCCCAGACGGATGCTGTTGATGGTCTTCTGTACGCAATTGCTCATAATCCCCGGTTTCAATCCACCCTGGACTGATGCAATTGACCTGAATCCCGTCCTTTCCTAGTGATATGGCCATCGCGTGCGTAAGGGCCACAATGGCTCCTTTGGATGCCGCGTAGGCTTCTGTATTCGGCTCTGACATGAAAGCTCGTGTAGAGGTCATATTGACCACAGAGCCACCTTCTGCGTTTCGTTTCATCACCTTAGCTGCTTCCCTAGTGGCAATAAAACAGCTGCGTACGTTAGTATTCAAAATGTCATCCCATTCTGCTAGCGTTAACTCATATGGAGATTTCCATTTGGATACGCCTGCGTTGTTAATTAGCGTATGAATCGTGCCGTATTCTTCTACCGTGGCACGGATTAGCGCCACAATATCTTCTTCCTTTCGTACATCACAAGGAATAAAAATGGCCTGATAGCCCTCGTTCCGGGCTACTGCAGCGGCTGCGGCACCCTCTTCCTCATTGTAGTCCGCAAATACAACATGGGCACCCTGAGCAGCGTAGGCAAAAGCGACCTCTTTCCCAATGCCATGCGCCGCTCCTGTTACAATAACAACTTGTCCCTCAAATGACACGAATCATTCCTCCTCTGAACTACTCTGTTCTAGTATATATGTACCAAAATGTGCTGAACAAGAAACATCTACAGCCCCCTACCCTGGTTTCTTACAGAAGGCTGTAAATGAATCCAAAAATAATTAGACTGAATTCTACATTTTAACCTGTTCCAAGCTATAGCGATTAAGACGCTGAAACCCGATATACCTTGTACCCTGAAAAGTAAGCCGTCCCTCATCCCCTTCAGCGCATTGACCATATTCTTCCCCAGATACCTTAAACTCCATCCGGTCGCCACTTTCCACTTCGAAGGTTACGTAATAGAAAGTATAGGTGCGAGTCCCTTGTTCCTCCTGCCGCCTCTGTTGGAGATGTGTCCTTCTGGCCGTAATTCGGGAACCGACCGTCAGTACAGGCTGCCTTTTATTCCGACTCCATTCCATGACTTCCCTGCCTGCAGACAACACGACAATACCCAACACGACAACGAAAAATACGGGCAGTACCGTGCCCAGCCAATCGAACATCCATAATGATTCAAAACCCATGCACCGCACTCCTCTCCGCCAGGCATTCCACAGGGAAACGACCGGGCATCCTGACCTCACCTAAGCTTTCCATAACAGTATATGTATGTTCCTGCCCAAATTTGATAGCAACCCTCAAGAACGCCAAGAGCCCCCACGGAATAATCCGGGAGGCTCAAGATATGGCGATATCAGAATGATTCATTGATTTACACATGTACAAGCTGGAGATAACGTTGTGTTTCATCCAGAGCTTCATGATCTTCGTCTTCAGCGTAACGCTCTGCACACTGCTTGCAGTCCTCTTCAGTCGTGCAACCATAGGCATCCTGGCAAGTATAACAAAATTGTAGGTAGTATTGGGTTAACATATGATCCTGATTCGCTCTCATGATTATCACTCCTATCGTTGTTTACAGGTTTAGTATAACAGCGGCTTATTCGTTAGTTTGTGATTTTTTTCACATATAGTCGTATAAAATTTAAATTTTTTAAAAATAAAACGCCCTGAGAAAAATACCCCAGGGCAATCACCTTTATAGCGATTATAAAATTCTCCAGTTCGCACCGCCGTCCGTCGTTTTCAGCAGCAGTGACTTCTTGTCATCAAGGCGTTCCAGAAGCAGCCAACCCACCGAAGAAGAGGCGAAACGGAGCTTGACCGATCGTGGGTAGTCTTTTAGCTTCAAGGGTAGCACTTTGTTGCCTGTGAGACTTGTCCACGTCTTCCCCCCATCCAATGTACGGGTCAATCCGGTTTCGGTTATGATCCACCCTTCCTTTTCGTTTAGAAACGTACGGTCAGGGATAATAGAATTAATGTTGCTACTCAGACCCAAAGATACATCGCTCCATTGGGCCCCTGTATCATTTGTAAACAGTCCATTATATTTTGTGCCGTTAACCCCAGAGCAAAGAACTGGAATCCAATACGAGGTACTGCTCCCTTTCAGAGACTGCTGGGCTTCTGCTTTGGCCTGAGGGCAGCCCTGAATTCTGTTAGCTACCGGCGTCCAGGTTTTCCCTTGATTCAAAGTCTTGTACAACTTAACACTGTTATCTAGATTGATCGCTACAAATCCCTGCTTGTTGGAAGAAAAGCTCATCCCGGCCAGACTGCCCCGATCGGGTAAACCTGAGCCTGATTTGTTGGATGTCATACCAGAACTTTGCGCAACTTTATTCCACGTGGCTCCACCGTCAGTGGTGTGATACAACAGTTTTTGTTGATCCTGCTCATTCAGTTTTACATATGCCATGATCCAGCCAGTAGTTGGATTTACATATTGGATCGAGCTCACATGATCCCCGCTTGGAAGCGCTGAAACATCCCAGCTCTGTCCTCCATCTGCTGTTCTCAGAATGACGGTTGCTGTTTTGTCCAAATTTTGGCGGACAACCCAACCGTGACGCGAATCAGTGAAACTGATGTCCTTTCCATATTCAAGTTTGTCTTGAAATTGGACGTTTTCGGAGGGGGAAATATTATTCCATGTCTTTCCGCCATCATGAGTATCATAAAGTCGGAGCTCATTATGGGTAACTCCCCAAACTAACCCTTTATTATTATCAATCAAATGAAAATCCGCTATTCGCGTCTGAACTACATATTTGGCGTTGGGATCGCCCACCTTTGGAGTCACTGGTGGATTAATAGTAATCGTCTGACCCTGATCATCAGGTTCCTCAATCGGAGGTTTTGTTAACGTTTCTGGGGCTTCAGCAGAACAGGCAGTCAGCAGAATACCTATCAGCAGTAGTACTCCCCCCAAGAGCGCACGCCAGCGCAGTTTCATATAAAAATCCTCCCTCGATGGCATGCTGTAATCACGTGCCAAAAGCTTATCTGAAACAGAATTATACCATAAACGCCTCTATGTGACACATTTCGCGTAATGACAAAAAAAACCGGCCCCTTCACAAAAGTGCAGGATGCCGGCTTTTTATACTAAAATTTATTAGGATTTACGGTTCAACAAACTTTTGTGGTATCCATAGAAGAAATAGATCAGCAATCCAAGCAGGAGCCACACAATGAATCCAATCCAGGTGCTAATATGAAGCTGAAGCATCAGACCGATGCAAACCAACGCACTTAAAAGCGGGAGCAACGGAACCCACGGCACAGTAAAGCCTCTTTTCAAATCAGGGCGTTTCTTGCGCAGAACGATAACCCCTACCGATACCACAGCAAAAGCGAACAGGGTTCCAATACTCGTCAAATTGGTCAGTGCATGTAACGGGAACAATCCACTAGCCAATGCGATAATACTACCTACCAGCCAAGTGCTTCGAATCGGTGTTTGAGTTTTGGCATTTATTTTAGATAAAAAAACGGGTAAAAGACCATCACGTGACATGGAGAAAATCAACCGTGTTTGACCAAACAACAGCACCAGTAAAACGGTGGTCATCCCCGCAATCGCTCCGACTGAAATCAATCCGGCTACGAAATCCTGATGAATAAAACGGAGGGCAAACGCAACAGGATCACTTACCCCCAACTGCGTATAAGGTACCATTCCCGTTAGCACAACTGAAACGGCAATGTACAATACCGTGCAGATCGCAAGAGAAGAAATAATGCCGATGGGCATATTCCGCTGCGGATTGCGAACTTCTTCGGCTGCAGTTGAGATGGCATCGAAACCCAGATAAGCAAAAAATACGATTGCCGCAGCACTCAAAACACCAGAAAATCCATAAGGCAAAAATGGTGTCCAGTTGTCAGGCTTAACATAAAAGATACCGATTGCAATAAATAGCAATACAACTCCGACTTTAACACAAACCATTATTAAATTGAATCGAACCGTCTCCTTGGCTCCGAGACTCAGTAACAGTGTGATGAGCATAATGATGCACACGGCTGGTAGATCAATAATGGTTCCCTTGGTCGAATCGAAGGCTGCGGTTAAAGCCAGCGGTAAATGTATATCAAATCCAGCCAGCAAGCCTTGAAAGTATGCAGACCATCCACTACTCACAGAGGCGGCCGCCACTCCATATTCCAGAATCAGGTCCCAACCCAGTACCCAGGCCAAAATTTCTCCAAATACAATATAACTATACGCATAAGCGCTCCCAGCTGCGGGAACTGTAGATGATAGCTCCGCATAACATAAGGCTGCTAGTACGCAGGCAATACCTGCAATAACAAAGGAGAGCATCAATCCAGGACCTGCATTTTCTGCTGCTGCCTTGCCAGTAATAACAAAAATCCCGGTACCGATAATACATCCTACACCTAGCATGGTGAGATCAAAGGCACCCATTGTTCTCTTTAAGTGACCTGTAGATCCGCTTTCCTCATGCGGGAGCAGTCCTGTTTTTTTTCGAAATAAGTCCATATGCCGAATCCTCTTTCCATAATTTCATACGTCAATATCGGTGCTGCAACGCTTTAGTGCGTGTTCTTATCATTCGATTAATTATTAGCGAGCTCGCCTTTGAAGTCAAGGAAAAATGTCATATTTCTTTGCGGTGGGTAAATATATACGGTACACTAAGTTGGAAAGATAAATTTTTAAGTAATACCCCAAAATGAAAAGGTATACAACCCGAGAAGGAGATGAGGATTTTATGAGCTTAAAACCTTACAAACGAAGTAGAGTGGCCATTGTCGGCATGGGAGCGGTTGGCACAACAACCGGCTATACCCTACTACTGCGCCAACGCATGTCAGAACTTGTCTTTATTGATGTCAACGTCAAAAAGGCGAAGGGGGAAATGCTCGATATGAATCATGGGCTTCCCTTTCTCGGTGGTGTCAAAGTGTGGGCGGGTGATTATGAAGACTGCCGTGATGCAGATATCATTATTGTTACAGCAGGCGCTTCACAAAAGCCGGGAGAAACGCGCATTGATTTGCTGAAGCGTAATGCCGAAATTTTTGAAAGTATTATTGATAATATTGTCAAGGTCAATACACACGGCATTTTGCTGATCGCAACCAATCCAGTGGACATTCTCTCCTACATCTCTTGGAAACGCAGTGGTTGGCCTTCAAGTAGAGTCATTGGATCAGGAACGTTGCTGGACAGCGCACGCTTCCGCTATTTGATCGGGAAGCAAAAGGGCATCGATCCACGAAGCATCCACGCTCATATTATTGGAGAACACGGTGACTCCGAGTTACCTGTATGGAGCACAGCCAACGTTGCTGGAACTCCGCTTGAACTGGGTGAAGAAACGAAAAATGAAATTTTTGAAAATACCAAGAATGCTGCCTATGAAATTATAGATGCTAAAGGCGCAACTTCTTATGCTATCGGGCTGGCTCTCGACCGAATTGTAGCCGCCATTCTCGGAGACGAGGGGTCGGTACTTAATGTGTCCACCTTGCTGGAAAATTATAACGGAGTATCTGACGTATATTTAGGCGTTCCAAGTATCGTAGATCACAATGGAGTACGTGAAATTTTGGATCTTCCGCTCAATGACGAGGAACGTGCAAAGTTGCTTCAATCTGCGGACAAGCTGAAAGATCAAATTAGCAAAGTTCATGTGTAGATCGGGAACATAAAAGCTAAACAAAACTGGCCTCCACAGCGGTAATATCCGTTGAGAGGCCAGTTTTTTAGTCGTTATAATGTAAAAGTTCAGTTTGTCGTCCTGTTATGCATTCAAATTACCAAGGTGGCGTATCGCCATCCACATACTCATTTTCATGCTGGCGTTTCTCTTTTAGCCGCTCAGCCACCGTTTCAAACGATTCAGGTTGAAGCAGCTCAATCGGTGAAAATCCCTTTTCAAACGTAAATGCGTCACCTTCAATAATAAGTGCATATCGATCATGAAGTTTCGTGATATGCAGCTTGGCGCCAAAGTCGGACAGTAGCCCACGCACGGCCGTATCATCTAGTTTGAAACGCACTTCAATCTCTGGTTTCAGCTCGACAATATGCTGTGCAGCCTCTACGACTTGAAGGGGTTCCCATTTCCCTTGCAGATCCCGCTTTTCGCTCGCCGCCCACAATTCCAGATCGCGCTCTTCCTGCTGTCTTTCCTCATTAGATGCATCCGGCCATTTGGTTTCTACGTAATTCTGAACGAAGCCCATGACATGCTCATTGACGATTTCCGGCATGGATTGCTCATAGGTCACGAATTTCAAAAAATCTTCAAAATACCGGGCATGCGAAGACTGGTGAATTTTAAGCTCCCACTCATCGTTCATCCCCTCCTCAAGCATGTAAGGATACATGATGGATTTCATATTACGGGCAGAAATAGCCATTTCGACCTCACTCACCAGACTGCTTTCAGTAATTCTGGCAATTTTAGGCTCGAAATCACATTTAAGCACAAAAATAAACGGATCATCCGAGTGTGTATTCAAGGTTGCCTGTACAATGATCAGCGCTCCGCCGCGTACTGCGCTCGTATCCAGATACATCCGCACCAGATCGTCACAAGCATTTTTAAAATCTTCCTTATCCTCTGCTGCCCGCAGTCGGGCGAACATATTAAAATTCGGATTACTGCTCAATTCATGCTCCGGTTCGACGATAAAGCGGCCGATTTTGGTCGGTGCCTGCTCTGTGCTGGGATTTTTTTCAACCTTCCGCTTGCTAATACGAGTAAATTCCCCGTCCAGAAATTTTTTAACATCGCTTTCGTCATAATCGTAGTCGTCCATCGTAGCGTAATGCTTATAGGACTTACCACCCTGTCCTTCTTTTCCATCTACCTGAATTACAAAAAAAGATAAAAAATCCACTTGAAAGTTCATTTACGTTCCATTCGCTCCTTTTCAGGCATGTACGCGTAATTATATCACTATGATTTTAAAAGGTACATCGGATTCAGCCGCCTATTATTAAGATAAATATTTTTAGTTAACATAATATTTATTATGTAAATTAATTTTTCGATTAGATATCATTCCTAATTCACAAGTTTAAAGTGAGTACTTTTACTACTATTCTATTTCACGTTCTTAACGATCATTGACCTCTTTATTTTCTATGCTCTACTTTCTTCATGATTCAAAAAACATTTGACTAAATAGTAGTTAATTTATTATATTATCTATTATTACATAGACAAAAATATTTTTTGTTTATTTAAAATGACATCTCAAGGATCTTGTACCCTGGAAAAGGAAAGGAGAGTTTGTAGTTGTTTAATAATCCATATATAAGGACCATAATCGCCTCCAATGCGCTGCTAAATTTGGGCATTTGGGTGCGCAACTTTGCCATACTGTTGTATGTAACAGATTTGACTCATAATGATCCCGTATACGTGTCGCTCATTTCAGTTGCTGAATTCATGCCTATTTTTCTGTTCGCTATCATTGGAGGAACATTCGCGGACCGTTGGCGGCCCAAACGGACCATGATTAGTTGCGATTTGCTGTCCGCTGCCTCTATTTTTATTGTCTTGTTGGCATTATGGTACGGGTCATGGCAGGTGCTTTTGCTGTCCACTTTCTTTTCGGCCATTCTATCTCAATTTTCTCAGCCGTCTGCGATGAAGATATTTAAGCAGCATGTAGCACCAGAACAGCTTCAGGGAGTGATGGCCCTTTTTCAATCTCTCATGGCATTATTTATGGTTATCGGCCCCGTTATCGGTACATCTATTTATCAATACTTTGGAATTTTCATTTCAATGTCTATAACCGGAATATTGTTTCTCATCTCGGCGCTTGTCCTGACTCGTATTCCACAAGATGAACAAGCACTTGAGATAGATGATCAACCCCCTCATTTCATTCAAGAGCTTAAAGAAGGAATACGTTATGTATGGAATAACCGCACACTTCGCACGCTTGGGGGAACATTCACCGTAATTGGGCTAGCAGTCGGACTTATTCAACCATTAATGGTTTTTATCGCCATCGAGAACCTTGGACAAAACAAGGAATTCCTGCAATGGCCATTAATGGCGAACGGAGCGGCTATGCTGGTGGGAGGCGGTCTGATTATGGGGGTTGCCAAAAAAGTACAGCCGCAATTACTGCTGGTGGTCGGACTTTTGGTCAGCACACTGACAACATTTGGAGTCGGATGGTCGCACAATATTGTGCTGACCATGGCACTACAAGTTTTTAGCGGCCTATTTTATCCTTGCATTCATATCGGTATCAACACAATGATGATGAAAAACGCCGAAGCTGCTTTTATCGGCCGCGTCGGTGGTGCCCTCTCTCCCCTGTTCTCCGGGATGATGGTCGTCGGTATGAGTATTGGCGGAACACTCAAACACGAATCCTCCCTGAACACCGTATATACCGTGAGCGCCGGCTTGTTTTTGGTCGGAGCGACGCTGTTGTTAGCATTGCTTCGTGACAGGCGGCCTGTACAAGCTGTCATAGCCGATGATTCTGAATAGCAGCACAAGAAGCCGCCCCTGGAGAGGTGATATGCCATCCTCCGGGGCGGTTTCTTAATGTTTGTATCATAATTTCAGACGGATTATGACTCTCTTCCTTCATGCTGTCTTTTCCACAATCGTGCATCCAGGCCGTTATCATCCAACAGCTCATCATGTTGTCCCTGCTCCACGACCATTCCTTTGTCCAATCCTACAATACGGTCTACGTTTTGTATCGTTTTGAGGCAATGAGCAATAGCGATGACCGTTCTACCTTGGACAAGGCGGTTAATAGCCTGTTGAATATCCTTCTCATTATCATTTAATAGATAACAAAACTTTATTAGATATCGAGTATACATAATATATATTATGTTAATCTAATGAACACCATTGCAGCGAATTAAAGAAGTCGGACTTGACTTCAACGCCTGTCCAATCGTATAGTATGGTTATATCTTCAATTAAGGGAGAGATTTTGATGTCGGTGAACGTTCTTAACTAAGCAATTGCATATTCAGGGAGTATCATCAGGCGCTTGTACCCTTCGGGGACAGGTTTGTTTGTTGCCGTGTTGTTACCCTGATATTAGTTAAGAACATGCGGATATCATAGATCGCCTTCGGGATTATCTTCATCTAGGCCCTATTCCGTGCTGTGTTCAGCGCGGTTTTTTTGTTTTCAGATTTTGTAACTTCCCTTTAAACGTCTTCCTTTCACGATCCCAATAGCTTAGCAAAGAACTATTGCGTGAATGAATTGGAAACACGGAACTCGGAACTACAAAAGCTGAATAACAGGCTTATTTGAAGATAAATTCCCTCTTTCCTTAAGGGCGGAGAATGAACGTTTTGTTCATTCTCCGCCCTTTTTTATTTTAACAGCAAGGTTTTCTAAATCCTTACACCACACAACCAAAGGAGAGATTTATTCATGAACGAAACTACAATGCTGCGTTTGGAATATGATCAAATTAAAACAAGAGTTTCTGAATGTGCTTTTTCTTACCTGGGTAAGCGTCACGCTGCTACTATGCGGCCAATTACTGATATCCGTACCATTAAGATTCGTCTTGACGAAACGAACGAAGCGTTACAGATCATTCGCCACGGAGCAAGCGTTCCTGTTCCTTCGTTGGAAGGTATGGAGCACATTCTTCAACTGCTCGGAACCGGGTATATGTTCAGCGAGCGTGATTTTTCTCATATGGCTCAATTCATTCGAAGCTGTAATCAACTGATAAAATATATGCATTCCAAGGCGGACGCTGCTCCAACCGTCAGCGCTTATGCATCTTCCATGTATAGCATGGAGCCACTTTTATCCGAAATCGAAAGATGTATTCATTCGGGACGTGTGACGGATATGGCCAGTAAAGAACTAGCTAAAATTCGCAAAAAAATTGCGGTTACTGAAGAACGTATCAAGAGAAAACTTGACTCTCTCACCAGCCGTCACCGATCCATTATGCAAGAAAATATGATTAGTCAGCGCAATGGCCGTTACGTGCTTCCAATCAAAAAAGAATTCCGTAAACAAGTGAAAGGTAATGTACTGGATGAATCAGGAAGTGGTCAAACGGTTTACGTTGAACCTGCCGAGATTACGAATCTGCAATTTGATCAGAGCGCGAACATGGCAGAAGAATCAAAAGAAGAAATGAAAGTGCTGGGAGACCTGACGGCAATGGCTGAGTCATACAACCGGGAACTAAGCATCAATACAGAGACAGTAGGTGTATTGGATTTTTTATTGGCAAAAGCCAAATACGCCATGACTCTGGATGCTATCCCTGTCGAACTTAACCTTAACGGGATTATAGACATCCAAGGTGCACGTCACCCGTTGATGTCCAATACCATGGTACCGCTTGATTTCTCAATTGGCGAAGGATATTCCTCACTCATCATCACCGGACCGAACACAGGCGGAAAAACGATGGCCCTCAAAAGCGTCGGTCTTTTAACACTAATGGTGCAATCTGGGCTACTGGTACCTGTTTTGCATGGCAGCCGAATGGCTGTATTCGAGGAAATTGTGGTAGACATCGGGGATGGACAAAGCATTGAACATGCTTTGAGCACCTTTTCTGCACACATCCGCAACATGATTAGCATATTAGAGACAACAGGCAACTCTACTCTGATCCTGATTGATGAAATGGCATCCGGCACCGATCCGGGAGAAGGAGTAGGTCTCTCTATCGCGTTGCTAGAAGAATTCCATCGTCGCCGGGCGACAGTAGTGGCTACAACGCACTTTAGCGAAATTAAGCATTTTGCTGAAAATACACCGGGATTTCAGAATGCTCGTATGGAGTTTGATACCGAAACGCTACAGCCTTTGTACCGACTTCGCATTGGAGAGGCCGGAGAAAGCTACGCATATGCAATTGCCCTGAAGCTGGGCATGTGGACACGTATTATCGAGCGTTCCGAGGCCATTTCTGCGGGCAGAGCATCTCAAAATACACAGGAATCGTTTGTTATTCCCCCTTGTGTTGATGATGAAATGTCTGATGATGCAAATAAGTCTCTTCCTAAAAAAGCGGCTTTTGACGATACAGCCACAAAACGGAGGAAACAAGAACTTCCTCTCAAAACCAAGCCATTTGCCCTTGGTGATAGTGTTTATGTAGGCTACCTGGATCGAACTGGAATTGTATACAAAACTGAGGATGAACGGGGGAATGTCGGAATTTTGATCCAAGGACAAAAACTGAGCATTAACAAAAAGAGGCTCGTCCTTCACATCGCTGCTACTGAACTGTATCCTGACGACTATGATCTGGATATTGTTTTAGAAACCAAGGAAAACCGCAAAAAACGGAAACTGCTGAGACGCAAGCATGTCGAAGGAGTGATGATCGAATCTCCCCCAGAAAATGAAATATAGACGCACCGGTATATTCTCAACTGAAAAATAAGCTATTTTTATATTGTCAGTGAAACTTGAATCTGCAAGCGGACACTTAACAAGAGCGATCCACTTGCAGATTCTACCACAACGAAAAACATAATATATATTATGTAAACTAAACGGTTTCCCTCTTATTTGTATTACTCAATCCGGCACTCATCGAATAATCACTTTTGTTATCATTCTAACGTTAGGATACAAAGGCAACTTATGCTTAGATTTGTAGGATTCAAAAAATTGATAGGGATGTTCTTCTTTCATGAGAACGCCCTCATTTAAATTAACTACCATAGTACCAGGTTCAAATTTATTTCTTTAAATAAATTTGTGTTAGCTTTCGTCAAGGCAATATCATACTAACCTTTAATTCACCATTGCTTTCCAGCTTATTTTGAATTATTCTAATGCTAATCATAAGACGATCATTAAAATAAGGAGGCTAGTCTATTGAAGAATGCTGTTGAAGAACTGGCGAGAATCATCGAGGATTATGAAAAAGAATTTTTTCGATCACAGAACATGAATTTAATGCCAAACCGTTCTCGGAGAAATGGTCCAAAAAAGAAATACTAGGACATCTATGCGACTCCGCTTCTAATAATCATCGAAGATTTATCATGATTAAGCATTCAACATCCCCTATCAAAATTGAATCGTATGCGCAAAATGAATGGGTGGCAGCTAATCAGTATCAGGAAGTGTTCTCTTACGTGGATGTCATACATCTATGGAAACTATTGAATAAGCAAATCATAAATGTTTTAAACTCATGTACATCATTCGATTCTAAGAAAAGATTTCAAAAAGATGACCACTCCACCGAAACATTACAGTGGCTAGTTGACGATTATATTCAGCATTTGCGGCATCATTTGGAACAAATCAATCAAAAACAAGACTAACGCTATGAAAAAGAATACTACGTTCATGATTGTAATGACCTAATGCCGTTGATGTGATTTTCAAGTCAGGATGTAATTCTGCCCAATGAGTTTACATAATTATTATTATGTAAACTCATTTTCATTTAATCTCAACTTTCACGCTGTACTTATAATCCTGATATTGGTATCTGAATATCCAGCTTATCCATTGCTTTTTCTTTTTCCCGATCAGTGACATGTGTGTATACTGTGGTTGTCTGAATGGATGAATGCCCTAGCAGCTCCTGTACGGTACGCAGATCTGCTCCCTTACGCAATAGCATTGTCGCAAATGTATGTCTCAGCTTATGGCTGGAATAAGCCTCCCGGCGTTCTATACTCTTATCTTGCTGGAATCTTTCGAACGTTTCTGTAGCGATCTGTTGAATGGTGCGCACTGCCAGACGGCGACCTTTTTGGGATACAAACATCGCATCCTCTTTACCTCTCCACGGCGTCAATCTTTCCTCCAACGCATGCTCCACAAAATCACACACGGCTTCCGGTACCGGGAGAGTACGCCACTTACGTCCTTTACCGAACACATCTAAGGTACGTCTTTCTCGACTGTAATCCGAGACATTCAATGAGTGAACCTCCCCCACCCGCAATCCCATGTAGACCATCAGCAGAAAAATTGCCATATTACGATTTGCATATTTCCCTTCCACCGCAAGCAAAAACGGATGAATATCCTTTTCATCCAGATAGACGGGCATACGATTCTTTTCAGTCTTTGCTTTTTTAATTCCCGCTGCCGGATTTGTGCTGCATAACTCAAATTCCTGTAGCGCTTTAAAAAAACTGTTCACCGCTGCATGCTTCCGGTTCCGCGTACTATCTCCGGCGCCTCCTTCCCGCGCTTTAGACAAATACGACATAACATGAATCTTCTTCACCTGATCGAGTGGTTTATCACGCAACGTGCGTAAAAACTGCTTCACATCCCCTATATAATTTTTTTGCGTATGTATCGTATATCCAGCATCCTTCATCCAAATCAAAAAAGCTTCCAGCTCCTCAGTATATATTTCATCAATTTCTTCTGTTGTATCGAGCTCCACATGTCGCAACTCTTTTTTCATCCCGCTCGCCTCCAATTCAGTTCATATTCCGAAATATACTGTAAAACGATCATTTTCGTCTGATTTTTATCGATAATTCAATCGACATCTTACGCAGGAGAGATTCCAAAAGTCGTTTTAAACCTAAACAGCGTATAATTTATATTATACGCTGTTTTTTAAACGCTTTTCAAGGGTAAATAGAGCGTTTTCCCCCTTATTTAGCAGCCGAGCGAAAGCATTTAGCATTAAAAAAACGCATAAATGCGGTTCATATTCGTTATAATTTTGTTCGCCAGTAACCAGAAAGGCACTACTACTTTATAGCAGTGTCAGAATTTGAGGACCATCCTCTGTTATCGCAACTGTATGTTCATATTGAACACAAATCGAATGATCTATTATTCGAGCTGTCCAACCGTCATGTTCCACACAAGAACCCCAACTCCCCATGATAGCCTTTAAATCAGAAAACATGAGACAGTCAAATTATATACATTAAGTTAATTGCCCCTAATCCCTTGTTATCGCCAGCATCAGGAAGTATATCTAAGAACTCATAGGGTGAGTCGCTGTCGACACGGCATGGATGATGAGAAAAAGTAATTTGCAGTCTAGCTCCGTTTTCCCTTGATCATTCAGCACGATATACTTAAAGAAGTCGAAAGGCAACCTTATATTCGACCTATGCTCATTTCAAAAATGTAGGTTTATTCATGACAAAGGGAGTGTTCATTTATTTATGAGTACCGAAATGCTGGAACGTCGAAGTGAAATTCTAAAACGAAACATCCATCAATTGCTGGTTCAGGAAAATCAACACGGCGTGACACGTCAGGAAAATTACACGTTGCATAAAATGATCAGAGAGCTGCATCAAACCTCTCATGCCTTGAATACTTCCCGTTGAGATGAAAGGCTGCTAATCAAATGAAAAAATAACCTTCAGCCCCACTCCTCCTTAGTGGTGTTGAAGGTTATTTGTTGTGTGTAGCCTTTAATTGACAGGTAGTACTCTTTCGGATGTTACCCTTTGGAGCGACTCAGCAGATATAAGAAGTATGGCGCACCAAGAATGGCTACAATCAAACCTGTCGGAATTTCTTTCTGTAAAGGTAAAGATCGTGTGATCGTATCCGCTACAAGTACCAGGAGTGCTCCGACTAAAGCACAGGTTACCAGCAACATTTTATGCTTCGGGCCCACCAGCTTTCTCGCCAAATGTGGAGCCACCAAACCGACAAAGCCGATACCGCCACTAACCGAAACACTAGAACTGGCCAATCCAACCGCAGCAGCCAGAAGGAGAATACGTTCCTTTTCGATAGGTGTACCCAACCCCGATGCGGTCTGATCCCCCAGATTAAGCACATTCATCACATTTGCTTTGTAGTATACAAAAGGAAGTAATACAATCAGCCAAGGCAACAGAGCCATTACGAATTTCCAGTTTGAGCCCCAGATGCTTCCTGCTAACCAATTAGCTACAAACGTGTAGCTTTCAGGTGTCAGCTTAAGAGTCATAATGATCATCGCAGCACTGATACCCGCCGCTACACCAATCCCGCTCAGCAGTAGCCTTGTTGGGGAAATTCCTTCGCCTTTCTTGTAAGAAAGCGCGTAGATCAGAATAGCAGCTGCTCCTGATCCAATCAGCGCAAGAGCGGGAAGTAAAAACAATGAATTTGTAGTTTGCATTGATGGAAAAAGCAATACAAACAGCATGACCATCAGCCCGGCACCCGCATTAATCCCCAGAATACCAGGGTCCGCTAGACCGTTACGCGAAACTCCCTGCATAATGCAGCCAGAAACAGCGAGGCCTGCACCGATTAGAAGGGAAATAACCATTCGTGGCAATCGGAATTCAAATAGGATTAATTCCTGCTGTGGAGTCCCTTGCCCAAATAAAGTTCTAAATAGCTCCATTGGCGAAAGCCGGATGGTTCCCGTATTTGCACTTATGGTGAACGCAGCAATGAGCAATATGAGCAGAATGACAACAACCATCCAATCATGGATTTTTTTACGATGACTAGCTTTGGCAATAGCCCCATTCGTAACGTTATTCATTTTACAGTGCCCTCCTTTCCATACGTGCCAGATAAAGGAAGAACGGAACCCCAATTAAGGCAATAAGTACACCCACTGGTGTCTCCTCAGGCGCATTAATCATACGGGCTGCCAGGTCGGCAAACACAATGAGTAAAGCTCCCATAATGGCCGAGCACGGAATAATCCAGCGATAATCGACGCCAACCAGCTTGCGGGTTATATGGGGAATAATCAATCCCACAAAACCTATAGAGCCAACCAATGACACTGCTGCACCCGCCAGAATCAGAACAAGAATCATCCCGACTACCTTTACCACCCCAGTTCGCTGACCAAGACTCAATGCAATTTCGTCTCCCAGACTAAGCAGCGTAATGGAGCGCGACAACATGAGAGCGCCGATAAAAGCTGCCACAACCCAAGGCAAAACTATACCGAGCTGAACCCACTTGGTTCCACTAAGCCCTCCGGCATACCAAAAAGCCAAATCCTGTCCAACATTAAAGTACAAACTGATCGCATCTCCTAAGGCAGACAGCAATGCCGTGACAGCTGCACCCGCCAATACAAGACGAACTGGCGTGAGACCTGATTTGGATATAGAACTTGTACCATATACCATCACAACAGCCAGAGCTGCACCAACGAAGGAATACAACATTAATTGTAAAAAAGAAGAACCCGGAAAAAGTGCAAAGCAAATCGCCATCGCCAAGCTGGCTCCCGAGTTCAGTCCAAGCAAGCCCGAGTCAGCAAGTGGATTTCGAGTCATTCCTTGCATAATTGCACCTGCAACGGCAAAGCAAACACCGATTAAAACCCCACCCAGAATTCGAGGTAGACGGATTTCCCAAATAATTTGATGGTTTTGCAACTCGGGTTTAAAATGAAAAACAGCGTTCCATACCTCTTCTAGCCTAATAGAGGCTGCACCAAAAGATAGGGATAGCGCGATACCGAACGCTAAAATTCCAAGCCCAACTGTCAGGATAAGCGTAGCCGCCCAAGGTCGCGAGTGGAATTGAGTCGGCGACTGGTTATGTTTACTTTGAGCGGGGCCATCTGATGATTCTGATAATTTCATAACTATTGTTCACCCTTACTGTTGAATAGTATGTAGCTATCACGAACTGTGTTGAAGATGATGTTGATAATGAGAATTATTATCACGCAATCTTTACTATTGTAAATTAATGTGGCAATAGCTTCAATAGCAAATTTCGAGGAGTGCCTAATGCTCTACCCTATTGTGAAAAAATAAAGCCCTTCGGCATAAATACCAAAGGGCTGCGAACAACACCGAAACGACTACTTCTGTGCGGCGTTCTCTTTATTCCGCTGGACGATCATATCTGCGATTTCCTCAGCTTGTCCTACAATGGCAATCGGGTCGAAGTACCAATATCGATCCTCCTGAAGCTCAAAAACCTTACCTTGCCGGACCGCATTCAGTGATTTCCATATGCTGTCTCCTTTGTAACCCCTCAAATCCTTGTTAACCGTCAGAAAGATATAAGAGCCTGCATATTGATTAATGACTTCTTTTGACACCGACTTCCATTGAGTCTCACCTAATAATTCTTTTTGGACAAGCGGCGGAGGTGTCAAATTGAGTCCTCTGTATACGGCCTGTCCTCCTCTGCCAAAATTATCACCATATACATAGTATTCTTTATCCGAAGCTTCCATTACGGTGAACGTATCCTCAGGCTGAATAATACCCTTTAGCTTGTCACGTGCAGCCTGCATCCGCTGATCGTATTGGGCAAGCCATGTTTTGGCTTCCTGTTCTTTTCCAAGTAGCTCACCAAAAGCTGTCAGTTCCTCATGCACATTTTTATACGTTCCATAAGGAATGACGATGGTCGGAGCAATTTTACTATATTTTTCATATTCAGAAGCATCTTTGGAACCAATTAGAATCAAGTCAGGCTCCAGAGTCAATACTGTTTCAATGGATACGCTGCCGCGATCTCCAATGCTTGCAATGCCCTGCACAAGCTCCTTCGAAAACGGATTATCCAGGTAATATTTAACACTTCCCACAGGTTTAATCCCTAGTGCTAGTAAATCATTCTGGTACATATCTACTACAATCCGCTGAGGGTGAACCGGAATCTTAATATCTCCATGAATCGTTTTGACTGTTTTCATTTCCTCTGACTTTTGTTCACTAGAATTTTGATTCTGCTTTTCATCCGGTTGCTTCACGTTTCCACTACAGGCGGTAAGAACTAAAATGACTGACAGAAGCATCATCACAATCCACATTTTCTTTGTCAAGCCCAATCTTCCTCTCTCTATTTACGGTGTCATATCGGCCTATTTACGTTCCATATTGAGCTTGGTGCAGGCGACTATACGCTCCTTTTACTGCCAATAACTCTTCATGTCTGCCTTGCTCGGCAATTCCTTGATCTGCAACTACGATAATGCGGTCAGCATTTTTGATTGTTGCCAGACGATGGGCGATAACGAGTGTCGTGCGACCTTGGGAAAGCTCTGTCAGCGCCTGCTGAATCGCGGCTTCTGTCTCTGTATCCAACGCTGATGTCGCTTCATCTAAAATGAGAATAGGCGGATTTTTAAGGAACATCCGGGCAATAGACAAACGTTGCTTTTGACCACCGGAGAGCTTTACACCTCGCTCACCGATCATTGTACCCAGACCATCCGGATATGAGCGAACAAGGTCTTCAATCTGAGCTCGACGAGCAGCATCCCAGATTTCTTCTTCCGAAGCATCAAGCTTACCGTAAGCAATATTTTCACGAATCGTTCCATCAAAGAGGAATACATCCTGCTGTACGATACCAATCATGGATCGCAGCGAATCCAGCTTCATTTCACGGATATCCATCCCATCAATGGTAATGCTACCTTCCTCAACATCGTAGAAGCGAGGCAACAAACTGCAAAGTGTCGTTTTACCTGCTCCTGAAGGACCTACAAGTGCTACGGTTTCACCTGCATGGATAGATAGGTCTACTTTGCGTAATACCTTATCTTTGCTTTCGTAACCAAACGTTACACCTGCAAATTGAATATCTCCATTAAGATGGCTAACCGCCTTGGCCCCAGGCAGATCTTCTACATCCGATTCACTTTCCAGCAAATCCAGGTACCGTCGGAAGCCGGCAATCCCTTTCGGATACGTTTCGATGACAGAATTAATTTGTTTAATTGGCCCCAGGAATACATTAGACAGCATCACAAATGCGATAAATTCCCCGTAGGTCATCTGTCCTTCGATAACAAACCATGTTCCACACACAAGCACAAACAATGAAACCAGCTTCATTAGTATAAAACTAATCGAGGAATTCCAGGCCATAATCCGGTACGCGATCAGCTTCGTTTTACGAAAACGTCCATTATTCTCAGCAAAACGTTCCATTTCATGTGCTTCGTTGGAGAACGCTTGAACAACGCGAATCCCGCTGACATTATTTTCAATGCGAGCGTTATAATCCGCAATATCAGAAAACATACGATGGAAAGCAGCAGACATTTTACGGCTGAAATAAAGAGACAAGTAAATCATGAGGGGTACAATGATGAAAGTCAGTACAGCCAGCTTCCAGTTAATGCTGAGCATGATACCAAAGGCTCCCCCCAGTGTCATCAACGCGATGAACAAATCTTCGGGTCCGTGGTGGGCAATTTCCCCAATATCCATCAGGTCGTTGGTCATACGGGAAACGAGATGCCCTGTTTTGTTATTGTCAAAAAAGCGAAAAGATTGCTTTTGTACCCGATCAAATAGCTTTTTACGCATGTCCGATTCGATGTTAATACCCAGCTTGTGCCCCCAATAGGTAACTACGTAATTCAGCGCAGCACTTATGACATAAATACCGAGTAGAGCTAGACAGGCATATAAAATCCATTTCCAGTTCCCACTGGGTAGCAAATCATCGACCACCCGGTTGACTGCAAGCGGAAAAGCTAACTCCAGCAGTGCTGCCAGCAAGGCACAAGAGAAATCAATGATGAACAAAGTCCGGTAAGGACGGTAGTATTCAAAAAACCGTCTAAGCATAGTCATGACTTCTCCTTTCTAATTTCAATTGAACTGATCACTTCGGATCAACGGAAAACATTTTGACGGCCTCATCCAGAGATTGGTCAACGGCTAGCGGTGAGTACGTAAACCACGGATCTGCTTTGATGAAATACACTTTGTGGTTCTTGACAGCCGGAAGATTTCTCCACAGTGCACTTTGTTCAATTTGCTTAAGCATTCCGTCCTTGCTCGCTTCATCATAAACCAGCATAATAATTCGGTCTCCTGATAGTTCAGGCAGCTTTTCCATTGAAATAACATCATAAACATAATTAAATCTCGGGTCCTTCGCCAGCTTCTGGCGTATGTACTCAGGAGGATTCAATTCCAGTGAACGGTAAATAACATGTCCTACATTCCGCGCTCCGTATACCCTTAACACATTCTTATCGTAGGCCATATAAATCGTAACCGTTTCATCTTTTTTGAATTTTCCAGCCAGCTTCTTTCGACCTTCTTCAGCCTTTTTGTTGAAACTAGCGATCCACTGCTCGGCTTCCTTCTCCTTACCCAGCACGGCTGCGACATTCCGCAGTTGCTCAAATAAGTCGCCATCTCCAAACGAAACGACCACGGTTGGAGCAATTTTCTCCAGCTGCTCCTTCACTTCTGGCGTGGTATATTCTGTTGTGATGATCAGGTCCGGTTGTAACTCCAGCACCTTTTCTACATTTGTCGGGTTCCCAATATTCGCAACTCCGTCAATCTTACCTTTTAAATAGTCGCCTTCCAACAAGTGGGAAGCAGCACCTGCAGGCTTAACTCCCAAGGCCAGCATAGCATCCAAATATTGTGTCGTGACAACTCGCTGTGGATTTGCAGGGATACTGATCTTATTACCAGTAGCATCAGTATATTCGCGCATGACAACCGTTTTGGATTGTCCGGAAGGATCATTAGTGCTGGTCTTGTCATTTGTCTGGTTGTTGCTAGCTGCGTTTCCACATGCACTCAATACAACCATCAAAAGAACCACAAGACAAAGCGTGGATTCCCATTTTAATCTGTATCTTTGTTGCACAATATACGTCCTCCTTAGATATATACAATTCATAATATGATAGTGATTCTCATTATCATATAATTGTTATTCTATCTTTTACCGTCTCTTCTTACAATACAAAAATAAAAACTTCCATTTATGTGTATGTATCGTCTTCGTAGAATAGCCAAAAAAAAGAACTGATGCGCATTACAGCATCAGTCCGAATAGCTTAATATGTTGGGTCAAGCGCCCTTTTTATTTCGATTGATCCACTAACTCCAGCTTAGCGGGAATGGATGTTTTCACGGTTTTACCTTGAAGTACATCCTTAGCTGCCTGCACCGCCAATTGACCAATAAGCTCGGGTTGCTGAGCTACGGTGGCTGTCAGTTTCCCTTCCTTAATTGACTTAAGCGCATCCTCGTTACCGTCAAAACCGATGACTGGAATGTTTTTACCTGAGCTTTGGATTGCTTCGATCGCACCCAACGCCATTTCATCATTGTGGGCAAATACTGCCTGAACGTCCGGGTTGCCTTGCAGCAGATTTTCCATCACGTTCAAACCTTTCGTCCGATCAAAATCGGCCGATTGTTTAGCTATGACTTTCAGATCCTTATCTGCTACTTCATGAAATCCTTTTCCGCGTTCACGGGTAGCGGATGCTCCTGGAACACCTTCCAGCTCGATCACTTTGGCACCTTTTCCAACTTGATCAATCACATATCGGGCAGCCATTCGTCCTCCCTCTACGTTGTCTGAAGCGACAAGTGCTTTTACGTCTCCTTTGTCAGCAGAACGGTCCAGTGTAATCACCGGGATGTTCAATGCATTCGCTGATTGTACCACTGTGGAGATGGCCGACGAATCTGTCGGATTTATAAGTAACGCGTTTACTCCCTGTTGAATCAGATCATCCACGTCATTACTTTGTTTCGCCGAATCATTTTGTGCATCCACAACAATAACCTGCATTCCTTGTTTTTTGGCCTCTGTCACAACTCCGTCTTTGAGAGAAACGAAGAATGGATTATTCAGCGTTGAGATCGATAAGCCGATTTTAATGTCCTTCAGGTTTGCAGCCGTTTTAGGTTTCGCCCACTCGGGCGGTTCCAAGGAACACCCTGTCATGAGCAGGAGCAGCAAGGCAGTCATGATTAATGTAAGCTTTTTCATATTTATGTGTCTCCTTCTACGCAGATTAGGTGTATTATGCGGATTTTTTACGGTCAATCAATACAGCAATAGCGATGACGATCCCTTTTACCACCATTTGATAAAATGAGTTAACCCCCAGCAAGTTCAAGCCATTGTTTAGCGTACCGATGATAAGCACACCAATTAATGTACCTACGATTCGTCCGCGTCCTCCCGAGAGGCTTGTTCCACCTAATACGACAGCCGCAATGGCGTCCAATTCATAAGAAGTACCTGCTGTCGGTTGCGCCGAGTTCAAACGTGAAGTCAAGATAGCTCCCGCCAACGCGGAAAGCATTCCAGCCAGAGAATAAATCCAGATTTTTACACGCGGTACTTTAATACCAGATACAATTGAAGCCTTCTCGTTACCACCAATGGCATACGTTTTGCGTCCGAATGGTGTTTTATGCAAAATGATCCATAGAACAGCAAAGGTAATGAGCATCGTAATCGCTGGAACCGGAATACCGAACTGATAGCCACGTCCGAACAATTGAAATACCAGACTGTCTCCGAGTCCTGTAATAGGGTTACCGTTGGTATAAACGAGTGTCAATCCTCTGAAAATAGTCATGGTTGCTAGTGTAGCAATAAACGGTGCCATTTTACCTTTCGTAATCATCAAGCCGTTGACCATCCCCATCACGCCACCCAATGCACAACCGATGATAATCGCCAAAATAGGATCGAACCCGGCCAGCATCATATTTGCGACAAACGCACTGGATAGTGCTAATATGGAGCCGACTGACAAATCAATTCCGCCTGTGAGAATAACGAAGGTCATACCGAACGCAATCAACGCATTAATGGATACCTGGCGCAATAAGTTCAAAATATTAAGCGGTTCCAAAAAGCTGGGATTTAAGACCGATACAATGATTACCAAAATAATGAGCCCCAACAATGGGCCAAGCTTCTGTGTGATTTGTGACATTTGAAAGCCTTTGCTGCTTTTTGATTCATTCATAGTTGTCATATTACTGTCCTCCTGTAGCTAGCGTCATAATATTTTCTTGTGTGGCTTCTTCCCTGCTCAGCTCTCCGCTGATCTTTCCCTCGTGCACTACGACAATACGATCGCTCATGCCGAGTACCTCAGGGAGTTCCGAGGATACCATGATAATCGCGACTCCACGTTCGGTCAACTCGTTCATCAACTGGTAGATTTCCCGCTTGGCTCCCACATCCACACCTCTCGTCGGTTCGTCAAGGATAAGTACATTCGGACCAATACCTACCCATTTGGCAATAACCACTTTTTGCTGGTTACCACCTGACAAACTGCGAACCGTTGTTTCGCCCGATTGGGTTTTGATTTGTAAGCGCTTAATTAAAGTGTTAACAAAATCTAACTCTTTTTTACCTGAAATAAATCCTTTTGAAGTAAAACTGAACAGATTCGGCAGTACCATATTTTCCCGGATAGAAAAATCCAGCACCAAACCCTCATCTTTTCGGTCTTCTGTAATGAAGCCAATCCCTAGTTTCACTGCATCATCCGGTTTACGAATAGACACCTTTTTTCCACGCACATGAATCTCACCACGATCCAAAGCATCCAGTCCAAATAACGCACGCATGATCTCGGTCCGTCCCGAGCCCATCAAGCCTGAAAAACCTACAATTTCCCCAGATCGTACAGTGAAATTCACATTTTCAAACAACCCTTTATGCGAAGCATTTTTGACCTCCAGCACCACTTCTCCCAAAGCAGGCGTTCTTACCGGGTAGCGTTCAGTCAGCTCTCTACCTACCATTTTCCGTACAACCTCATCAAAATTCGTATCGGGAATCGCCTGAGTATCCACCGTTTTCCCATCACGCATGATGGTAATCCGATCACAGATCGCGAATATTTCCTCCATCCGATGTGAAATATACACAATCGAAACACCAACTTTTTTCAAGGAAGTAATAACCTCGAATAGCTTCTGAATTTCCCGTTCGGTTAAGGCCGCTGTCGGCTCATCCATCACGATAACTTTAGCATCTGTCATGAGTGCTTTGGCAATTTCAATCATCTGCTGTTGACCCACTGAACACTCGCCTGCTTCACCGTTCAATGGAAGGTTTACCGAAAGCTTGCTGAATTGTTCATTTGCTAGCGCTTTCATTTTGGAGCTATCTAGTAAGCCCCACTTGGATGTCATTTCCTTGCCGATAAACAGATTTTCCAGCACAGTCATCTCCGGCCACACATTCAGTTCCTGATGAATAAAAGCAATTCCTTTTTGCTCCGCTTCTTTGGGGTCAGCAAAATAGGTTTCCTGGCCGTCAATGATGATCGTTCCCTCATCTCGCCGATGCAGTCCGATTAGAATATTCATCAGCGTTGATTTGCCTGCACCATTTTCACCCATGAGGGCATGTACTTCTCCTTCACGAAGATCAAAGTGAACACCACTTAGTACCTGATTGGTTCCAAAGGCTTTGTGAATTCCTTTCATTTGAATCTGCATGCTGTACCCTCCTTTTTATTCAACATTGATTTATCCAAAATGAACTCCTGCCTGCAAAATACAATTGGCATACGGTTTAGCCTCTCCTGTACGAATGATCGCCTTTGCATAACGGGTCAGCTCCTTGAATTGTTCATGAGAGCAAAACTCAATGACGGCAACCTGCTTACTAATCTGTGGCTGTTCTAATTGCTCCCCTGCAAAGTTGTGCATAATATACTGTAATGCTTGTTCATTTTCTTGTTTGATTTCTTCGGCCAGCGTTACTTTTTCGATCACCATATCTGCTGCAATGACATCAACGACGTCCTGAAAGGATGGAACACCCAGTTTAAGGGCCAAATCAATTTTGGTAACGCCTTGAGGAACAGGTAAGCCAGCATCAGCCACGACAATATAGTCAGTGTGGCCGAGGTCCGACAGTATTTTGGATATATGACTGTTTAGGATTCCATGTTTCTTCATATTATATTTGCTCCTCCACTTCACGACGGGTTGGCATTCCACCTTGGGCTCCAAATTTGGTAACGGATAATGACGCAGCACGATTAGCAAATTTCACACTGTCTGCCAGCGAATTTCCTTCAGCTAAAGCCACTGCAAAAGCAGCGTTAAACGTATCTCCTGCACCTGTCGTATCAATAGCTTCTACTTTATAAGTAGGAACCACCACTTCCTGTTCTCCGTCGAAGAACCGTACACCGTTGCTGCCCTCAGTTACAAACAGCTTGTTGGGATATTTGCGCAGCGCTTCTTGAAGACTTAAATCCTTAAACATAATGGCAGCTTCATGCTCATTAGGCGTAATGTAGGTCGCATTCGCAATTACGCTTTCCTCCACTTCACGAGCCGGGGCTGGATTCAGCAACAAGGGTATCTGGTATTTCGCACAAATCTCGCTTACGTAAACAACCGTTTCTGTTGGTATTTCCTGTTGAATTAGCACAATATCCGAACTTCGGATGACGTCAAGCGCTTCTTCCACATAGGCGGGTGTCACTTCATTATTCGCTGCTTTTACCACGACAATACTGTTATCGCCTTCAGCTAGTATAATATGCGCTGTACCGCTTTCCATATGTGTAACCGGTTTCACATAATCGGTATGAACATGATTTTCTTCAAAATTACGTAAAATCTGCTTCCCAAAATGATCATCCCCTACACGTCCAATCATCGTAACGTCGGCTCCGAGTCGTGCTGCGGCTACTGCCTGATTGGCTCCTTTACCTCCAGGTACGGTTGTGAAGCTTTCACCCAATACCGTTTCACCAGCACCGGGACGTTTGGACGAAGTAACTACGAGATCCATAGAACTGCTTCCGATAATCGAAATTTTAGCCATCATTATCCACCCTTCTCGTTGTATCCCGTTCTATAAATTTGACGGGCAATTGTATGCTTGAATAGGTAAGTACTTTCGAATGAAGATTAGGTACACTTGACTTCGTTACTTGCGAATGCTCAATCAACTGAATGAGTAGTCCTGCTGCTTCCCAGCCCATTTCATAAGCAGGCTGTCGAATCGTTGACAAAGGCGGGAATAACAAACTACTTAGTGGTATATCATCAAACCCGATAATTTGAACATCATCCGGGATTTTCTTTCCTAATCTATGTGCCTCATGCATCACCGCTGTAGCCACGATATCATTACTTGCGATAACTCCGTCCGTATCGGGATACTTGCTAAACAGCTCTTTGGCCCACGACTCGGCCTCCTTGAACGAAAAGGACGTTGTCTCGACCACATGGTAAGCAATTCCGGATTGCTGAAGCTCTTCAACCGCCCCGCGAAAACGATCTTGTGCTGGACGAATATGTGCAGGGCCCTGCATGACTGTAATTTGCTTGCTGCCGCGTGCAACCATTTCTTGAGCAGCCAAGCAACCGCCATGGGCTCCATCTGCATATACGGAGAGGCTGTCACTGGAAGTTCGATCGAGAAAAACGACCGGGATCTTCAGTTTGGCGTAACAATCGGCATCGGGATCATTGGTAGAAGAAATAACACCAACGACATTATTTTGAACAAAAGTATCCATGTAATCCAATTCTTTTTGGCGATCTTCATCACTATTACCGAAAATAATCCGGAAATCATTTTCCTGCATTCGATCCTCTACCCCACGGGCTAACAAGGGAAAGTACGGGTTCGTAATATCCGGCAGCAAGAGACCTATTAATCTAGATTTCTTTTTATACAAAGAACGTGCAACTTCATTAGGCTTGTAATTTAACTGCTTCACAGCAGCCTCAACCTTTCGACGTGTATCCTCGTGTACGTACCCAGTTTCATTAATAACTCTGGATACGGTTGCTACGGAAACCCCTGCAAAGCTGGCGACTTCTTTAATTGTTGTCATAGTGTAGGTTCAACTCCAATGTGTAACCGGTTACACATATAAAATATCACAGCATTAATTTTTTGACAAGCATTAATTATTTGCACGTTGAATCCTTTAGCTTTATAATTCTTATTGTAACTAATGAAGTTTCACCTTTATACACATTCTAAAGTGAGGAGCAATGCTCCCGGTTACACAATAAAATACGTATACATGGAGGCTTATCCCTGATGAATATTGAAGTTTGGTCTGATTATATGTGTCCGTTCTGTTATATTGGTAAACGCCGTTTGGAGCAAGTGTTACAGAAATTTCCACATCACGATGAGGTGCAATTGACATTTAAGAGTTTCGAATTGAACCCGGGTGCTGTGAGAGATAGTGGTAAAACGATCAATGAAGAACTAGCCGCTAAATATGGGGTCAGTCTGCAAGAGGCTCAGGCTATGAATGATCGAATGAACGAAAATGCACGCTCTGCGGGTCTTGAGTATAATATTCATGCCATGGTGCCGACGAACTCTTTTGATGCTCACCGCTTAACACTTTGGGCTCAAACACAAGGCAAAATGCTGGAGCTGAGCGAGCGCTTATTCCATGCTGTTTTCATCGAAGGCAAGCATACAGGGGATCATGAAGTGCTGGCAGCGCTGGCTACTGAAGTTGGTCTAGATCAAAAGGAAGCGGCTGCTATATTAGCCAGTGACCGTTTTACCGACGAAGTTAGAGCTGATGAAGCCGAAGGCGCTGAGTTGGGTGTTCAGGGTGTACCATTCTTTGTATTTGATCGAAAATTTGCCGTTTCTGGTGCCCAGCCGGAGGAAGTATTTCATGACGCACTTCAAAAAGCATGGGATGGACGCTCACCTTTCACTATGATAAGTGGCAGCTCGTCCAAACAGGATGCAGGTGGTGTATGTACGGATGAGGGTTGTGAACTTCCAGGCCGCGAGAGCTGAACAGTCCTTGAATGAACATTTCCAACTCCCTAAATAAATTTTAAAAAAGCGTGCCAGCCCCCTATTAAACCTGAGGCTGGCACGCTTCTTTATTTTATAACGATTTAATCATTCCGCCATCCACAAGGATGGTGCTCCCTGTCAAATAGGATGAAGCTGAAGACGCCAGAAAAGCAACAACTTTACCGAACTCTTCAGGCTCTCCATACCGCCCCAATGGAATGCCCTCTTCTGCTTGTTTTCGAACCTGATCCGTCGTTTGCTGGGTTTTCTCAGCTCGATGCTCGTCCAAGCTACGCACGCGATCGGTTGCAATTCTCCCCGGTGCTACAGTATGTACCAGAATATTATGAGGAGCCAATTCCAGAGACAATGTTTTCGCCAATCCAGCGACTCCAGTACGTAGCGTATTTGAAATGATTAGTCCCGGAATTGGCTGCTTAACTGAGGAAGAAGCAATATTTAATATCCTACCGCTTTGTTGTTTTTTCATATAGGGTAACACCTCACGGATCAACCGGATATGACTAAGTAAATTTTGTTCAAAGGCCTGCATCCACACTTCATCAGTAAAATCATCAAAGGTACCAGCAGGAGGCCCACCCGCATTGTTAACCAAAATATCAACGGTGCCAAACAAATCAGCTGTACGGCGGATGGCCTGGGAGATATCTTCTGGTTTTGTTACATCGCAAACTACATATTCAACGCGGCCACTCGCTGTTTCCAGTAATTCCGCCTGCGTCCGCTGAAGCTCTGCTTCGTTCCGTCCTGAAATGATGACATTCGCACCCTCGCGTGCCAGCTCCCGTGCGCTTGCCTTGCCGAGTCCTTTACTGGAACCTGCAACAAAGGCTGCTTTTCCCGTTAATCCTAAATCCATCTATAACACTCCCTTTTGTCAGTGTTCTCTATTTAATTGTACACATGACCAGCACATAATGCGAATAGCTTGGTAGTATCATGAAGGCTATCTATCCTCTCACCATTAAAAAGAATACGGAATCATTCATTGCAAGGTAAAACAAAAAGGCCTGACATTTAGTCAGGGGCCCTTTTTGTTTACAAAATATTTGTTACAGCACGTTATGATGTTGATGCAGGTGTTGTTGGCTGCTCGTATACAACAACGGACTGGCTCTCAGGCTCCCATTTAACATTTGTCCCCAAGACCTCTCCGATTACCCTTACAGGTACCATTGTCGTCCCATCCACTATGGATGCTGGCTGCTCGATAGAATACGGCTGACCGTTAATATATGCTTTCGGACTGTTAACAAATAATTTGACGGACACGCCGTTACGGGTGACAGTAACAGCCTTTTCTTTCGGATCCCAGGAAACCTTTGCATCCAAAGCTTCGGAAGCTGTTCTAAACGGAACAAGTGTGGTCCCATTGCGGTTAATCGGTTTGGCGTCGTATTCTTCACCATTCACGAACAGCTTCATACCCGACGGCCGTCCGGCCTTCTTCGAGAATTCACCCAGCTTTTTGTAGCTGTCCAGATCGGACACATTAGCCAGTACCGCCTCCTCCTGCATGTAAACGGCATCTGTCACATTTCCGTTTTCAGCCAGTAGCTCAGCTGCCTCAGTCAGTGCTTTACCAGAATTCCGGATCAATTCAAGTTCAGCAACCTGCTCCGAAGTCAAACGGTCCGGGCATTTCGTAAGCAGCAGATTCGCAATAACCGCTCCTGCCGGCTTATCCTTCGTATTTTCTACCGCGTGAAGCAGACCCTTGTAACCGTTGCGTCCCTTGTGACCATTATGGTCTTTGGACCCCCCGTATGTATCATCCGTTACTGTAACAGGTTCAGTTTTTCTGATTTCTGCGTGTTTGTCTTTTTTACTGTTTTCATCCTTTTTACCGGATGCTTTGTCCTTTTGTTTTTTGGACTGATCATTGTCTGAGTCATGGGGATTGATTAGCTCTTCCCCGCTCTTTTCATTCCCGTCTTTAACAGACGTCTTTGCTTCCTGTTTGTTCCCCTGATCATTTCCGCGTCCCTGCTTGGCTTCAGCGGTTCCCGCTGCCAATCCCAAGACCAGTATACACGCTAGTAAAGCTGTCCAAGTGTTTTTCATGATGCGATTCCTCCTTATAGTAAACACCGGGCTCAATCGTCCCTAGATGTATTAACGGTTTCTCTAAGCTGATTTTTTATCTTTTTTTATTTAATGTGTGAGACACCACTATAGCTGCAGTCCAGATTACCAAAACCACTATAAAATTTTATTATACGTCTAACCTATTTACACAGTATAATGAGAAAATGCCCATGCATTTATAAGAAACAGCCTTTACATTCGCATAATAGAAAGAAGATGAAACAGACATGTTCGGCACCATTCTTTTGGACGTTGTTTTACCTATTTTTGTACTTATCGGTTTTGGTTGTATCATGCAATATTATTTTCGACTGGATTTGTATACCTTAGCTAAAATCAATTTTTATTATATCACCCCCGCAGTTGTGTTTACGGGTCTATATCACTCGGAAATTTCTTTAATGCTCATGGGTGAGGTTTCACTTTTTTATGCCTTGTACATAGCTATTCTGTACGTAATCAGTACTACCGTCGCCAGATCGCTGAAATACAGCCCTGGAATGCGTGGAGCTTTTACAAACAGTGTAATGCTAGATAATTCAGGAAATTATGGTCTACCAATCAATCAGTTAGTGTTCAAAGGTGATCCGCTAGCCATTTCCGTTCAGGCTCTGATTATGACCTTTCAAAGCTTTGTTACATTTACATACGGTACTTTTGTTGTACAGAACGGTAAGGCTAACACTCGAAAAATTTTAATTAATTTTTTGAAAATGCCTGTACCTTATGCACTTGCACTAGGTTTGCTCCTAAATCTGTTGCATAGTCCGTTGCCTAATTTACTGGCTGAACCTTTGAAATATATTAGTCAGTCGATGGTTGCCGTGGCTCTACTTACTTTGGGAGCACAAATTGTGCAATATCCCTTTCGTTTGCGCCGGACAGCCGTATACATCAGTATGGTACTACGCCTGATTGCAGGTCCACTGGTCGGTTTTCTGCTCGTCTTGCTACTGGGTCTTAAAGGGATTCCCGCTCAAGCCTTGCTCATTGCATCGGGTATGCCTACCGGAGTTAATACAAGTATTTTGGCGGAAGAATATAAAAATGAACCCGATTTTGCCGCACAAACAGTATTACTATCAACGATTATGAATGTCATTACGATGACACTGTTAATTTCAGTATCCCGGCATCTTGTTTGAGGTGTATGATAATATAAAAAATGGATTAGAGACGCTTTTTGTCTAAGGACAGGAGCGTTTCTTTTTCGAGATAAAAGAACATACGTTCCTGTTGTTGCTTCTTTTTTCTACTTAAGGTGGTGTGTTTGTTATATTGAGATCGTATGCGAGAAAGAGTTTTTTTCTATTGTTAATTTTTCATATAATGAAATAATTATATTATCTAATTTGAATCTCTATTAGTTGCTGTTTTCAACTTGTCGTTGCTTTTTCCTAAAAAAAGAATGCGGGACAACAAGGTCATCAAAATAAAGCCAGCTCACTCATTAGAGTGGCTGACTTAGGATTATCCTTATTAAGGTTTAGGGCTCAATTCCCCATTGCTTGCTTCCAGACAGATAAGCGGTTATTTTAGCAGAATCTTGTAAACTGTTTGCTGTAGGATTAAATGAATAATCATCGGTCTGTGTGTAACTACTCCAGTCCTCTTTGGATATCCGGGTTTGCAAATCCACACTTTGACCAGGCTCTAAAGAACCCGCAGCCGATTTAAACCCAATTTCTGCATAAGAGTCTGCCCCTGGCTTCGCATTGGATAATGTTTTGAAGCTAGCAATCACATTCCCTGTACCGACGCTCGACCAATCCGTGAAGAAATTTTGTGTTTTCTCCCCGTTAATGGTGTAATAATAACGCAATGTCACATCTGCTAGGGAAATGGATGAGGTTCCCGTATTGGTTATTTTAAATTTGGAACTGATTGTATTGCTTGTGGTGGATACATTCCCATTGAAGGTTTGCACCTTCAGAACGCCCTCGCCTGTTCCTGGCTCACTTGGCGTATCCCCTTTCACCGTAATCGTAAACAACGCATCATTGCCTGTACTAAAATGGAAGTTTAGTGCTGTCTCTCCTTTAGGAAGTTTAGATAAATACTTGTTGGTAAGAACGACTGTATCCTCACTAAGCGTATAATCTTCACCTTTGTTCAACACCACACTCCCCTGCTTGATCGCTTCCAGCGTATTGCCGTTAAGTGTTAGCTTGACAGTAATATCTGTATTGTTGTTATTCACTCCATAGGTTGCAGTCGTTGGTGTAATACTTGCTTGCCCGGTAGATGGCTGATCACCACCCACACGATCTACCACCAGAATGCCGCGGCCATTCGTTCCCAGATAAGCACGTCCATAAACCCGCGGGTCCCCAATAATTTTGGTCACTCGAGCATATTGATGTTTGTCATCATTAATGCGCGCCCAGTTTGCACCAGCATCGTCCGATCGGTAAAATCCACGTGTACCATCTATTTTACCAACGATAAATACCGCTGCATACGTGCGGTTCGGCGCTGCCTTACCAAAGCCTACAAAATCCGCTTCCTGCACATTAGAGAGCTTGGTGAACGTAGCGCCGGAATCGTTGGAATGCCATAAACCATATGCCCCCCCATCCTCGGAGCCTCCGGCGAACCACACATCTCCTTCTGCTCCTCGTACAGCATCAATATCAGCATTGCCTGCTGTCGGTAAGCCAGTTACCGCTGAAGGCGTAAAGGATACGCCACCATTGGTGCTCACATATATTTTCCCGGAGGCAAATGCGTAATATTTATTAGGGTTCACTCGGTCAGAGACGATCTTTGCATTCGCTGGAATCCCTGTGCTTGCTGTCCATGAGTTGCCACCAGTTTTGGAGTAGAACACACCTTTGTCTGAGGTACTCCACAGCAAGCCATTACCATCTGCTGCTACAGCGATGCTGCCCCCTCCTGCTGTACCAGAAGGCTCGCTATTTGCCTTATACCAGTTGGCTCCACCATCATTGGAAATACCGATGGATTTGGCATTTGGATCTTTTTTATAATCCGCTTTACCTACCCGAGCCATAAAAGAAGGATTCAGCTCGGCATAATCAATACTTTCGCTGCTTGTAAAAGTCGGATTATCCAGCATTTTAGCTGGAGCCTTGAATAAATCGTCATGTCTGAATCCAGAGACATCACCTACTGCGCTCACCAAAGGCGCGCCGGTTGGAGGGCTCACCAGATCCAAAATCGCCGTTTCCTCTACCCCTTTAGCGGCTACTGAAATATCCAGCTTTCCGCCTTTATCCCAATTGGTTAGATTTTTAGAGCCATAAATCGTAGCTCCGGTGCCGTACAACATATGGTCTGAATTAAATGGATCTATCTCCAGATCACCGATCATCCACCCCAGCTTGGGCGATACTTCCGGTGGAGCCGGGTTGGCATTGAAAGTCAGCCAAGGTGCACCGCTTATATCCAGATTATATTTCAGCTTGCGAGACGGATAACCATCAAATTCCCAAATAGGACTCCAGGTTGCCCCACTGTCCGTGCTGCGGTAAATCGTTTCATCCGGCCACCAGGCATTCAACGTAGCAACCATAAGTGTACCTGGCTTCTGGGCATCCACCGTCAGTCCACCATATCCAAAATGATTGTCCGCGCTACTGCTACCTATGGGGCTAATGTTAGTCCACTGCCCGCTGGCTGTATTCAATTTCCACAGTTCACCCTTTGTTCCGTCATATGGACCGGCTCCATCGCTATAAGAAATATATAGATTGCCGTCCGTTGATAACACACCGTGATGTGGCAAATAGCCCGTAGGCTGTCCCGCTATAGCAGACCAGGTTGTCCCGCCATCTGTACTGCGATAGACACTTTGCTTTTTATCTGCTACACCTACATAGATCGTCTGCGTTGCTTTACTCGAAGAGCCTGTTTTTTTGTCAAAGGTGATCCAGGCTAAACCGACAATGTCGCTGGTATATTCATTGGAAGGGTCCTGTACATACGTCCCTGGATTTGGGAAACTGCTCACCTTGCTCCAAGTTGCTCCAAAATCAGAGCTTTTCCATAGTCCATTACCACTTCGAGCTCCAAAGAACAAAATATTATTCCTATTTGGATCAATCGTCAGACGTTCCCCCATCGAGCGCCCCGGCATATTGCCCCCCACCTTAAAAGGAAGCTTGGTCGTCTGCCACGTATTGCCCCTGTCGGTGGAACGCATAATTTGCCCGTTTTGTTTATCCCATGAATTAGTATACGTACCTGTAGCTATATATACACGGTTTGGATCAACAGGATCAGTTGCTAGTGCATCGACACCATTTTTGTTCCAATCCTCCCAGCCCACAGAATCCGTCAGCGGAATCCAGCTCTCATTGGCAGCATTCCACCGGTAAGCCCCTCCAATATCTGTACGTGCATAGATCAGGTCTTTTTCCGTTTCATTAAAAATAATGCCAGGTACAAAACCACCACCTCCACCCGTAACGACACTTTTCCAACTGTAATCGTCACTTGAAGCAGCATGAGTCGGCGCTATCATTCCTGTCCAGGAAGCACCCGCTACCACAAGCGCCAAACAAGCAATCTTCAACCTGTTTTTTGCCTTAGTCAATGAATTCAACCTCCTTCTTCATAATCATTTGAATATACGAATTCGTTCCTATCGTTATCGTTGCTTCTCACAATTCTGACAAATGTTCTCTTAGACTCACCCCCATTCATCCCAATAAATATAGTGCAACACCCAATTTGTTAGCGCTTACACTGTTGTCATGCTCAATAGATTCGTCATCTTTTTTTCATTTCCTTGTACGAAAAATCAAGATCATGCGATATTATCTCCTGCTCCGCAGCTTATAGTATGAGGTTTAGACTTCCTTCAGAGTTAACACCTTTTATTTATTTCTATTATGAATTTTTCACATAGTGAATTAATTACTTTATTTTCATTCTTTATGGGTGTCAAAATACTTGGATTTACAACAAAAAAACCGCGCTATGCGCGGTTCCAGCTTCCGTTACTTCCGTTAATACTGGCTTTAGTCATAAACAAATGCATATTATTGCAAGTATTCAAGCGCCAGAGCTAAAAAAATATGCCCTGAGACGAGCAATGCCCGCTCATCAAAATCAAAGTGAGGATGGTGATGAGCAAAATGCGTTCGTTCATCCTCATTACGGGCACCTACATGAATGAAGGCTCCCGGTCGTTGCTCCAAATAATAGGCAAAATCCTCTGCTCCCATGACCGGCTTCAAATCCAAAAAAGCGTCTGCTCCATACAGTCTGCCGATGAGCTCGCGTACACGCTCCGTTTCGGCTTCGGCATTCACCAAAGAAGGATAGCCATTCAAATAGTCCATTTCGTATCCGGCATGATAAGCCTCAGTCAACCCCTTGACGATACTGCGAATTTCATTCTCGACTTCCTTACGCACTTCCTTATTAAACGTACGTACAGTCCCTTCAATTTTGGCCTTATCTGCAATCACATTAAAGGCAGTTCCAGCTTGAAATACCCCAATTGTTAACACTGCTGATTCAATAGGGTCCACCCTGCGACTAACCACCTGCTGCAACCCGTTCACAATTTGACTGCCGATAACAATAGAGTCTACCGTCTGGTGCGGTCGTGCGCCATGCCCGCCTTTACCGTTGATCTGGATCGTAAACGCGTCGACAGCCGCCATCGCAGGCCCACTCTTTAATCCAATTTTACCAAAAGGAATTTCAGACGCGAGGTGAATACCGTATACCGCCTCTACCCCTTCCAGACAGCCATCCTCAATCATAAACTTGGCTCCGCCAGGCGGTTTTTCTTCTGCATGTTGAAAAATAAACACAAGCTTTCCCTTCAGCGCCTCACGGTTATGGCTCAACACGCGTGCCACTCCAAGTAATGCAGCCGTGTGACCATCATGCCCGCAGGCATGCATAACACCCGGAACGGTCGATTTATAAGGCACTTCCTTTTCATCCTGAATAGGAAGTGCATCAAAATCAGCACGAAATGCAATCGTTCTACCTGGCTGACCGCCTTCTAAAAACCCGAGCACACCGTTTCCACCCACATTCGTTCTTACCTCAATACCAAAAGAGCGCAATTGATCGGCGATAAAAGCAGATGTATTCGTTTCTTCAAAAGAAAGCTCGGGATGCTGATGTAGATGTCTTCTCCACGCAATCAGCTCTTGTTCACCATCTTTTAATTCCTGAACCCATTTTTCTAGCATAATACCCTCTTTTCCTATTGAATTTATATGCTTCTATCCTTATCTTACCATGAACAGCCTGTAGAATGTAGCTCTCTTATCATAGAAGACTTGAATTTACAACAAAAAAGAGCCGATAGGATACTCTCCCCAACTCTTTTTCATTACTAACTTATCTATTTAGAATTTTTCAGGTATTGAAAAACTGACTAATGTTTCCTCTTACGGGATGTGTCTGTTCCCTGTACTCACCTTTCGTATAGCTTCCAATCACCTTACGCCAAAAGGATTGTGCCGGCCTATTCGTACTCATCTGGGTCACCTTCCAGCGTCCGTTAAAACGTCCAAACAGCTCATGAGCCGCCCAAGTCCCAACCCCATTATGCCGATAAGGACGAAGTACAAAGAACTCAGCCATGTAGTAGTCAGCTTCTCGATTGCTGGACATTCGGTCAACGAGTGCAAAGCCCACAGGAACATCCTGTCTCCAAATCAGAAAAGGCAACTTCTGTTCGCCGCTCGTCCAATATTGATACAAGTCTGGATAAGCCGGGAATGTCCCCTTCTCAGTGACATCAATTCGCAGATAGGCTGTAAAATCGTATAAATAAAATTGCATGAGCTGTACAATAATGTCCTTTTGCGACTCCGGTACACTCTTAATAGACAGCTTCAGTTCCGATTTGATATTATACCCCATACTTTCACCTCTCTTGGCGGTTCAATCCGTTCTTTAACTTCGAATTACATCCCATCCAGTGCTGTTCAAAATATGCTAAAATACATATATATTATGACCGGACGAGGTGGAACCCAATGAATATACAAAAGATCATCGACCGGCGCAAACTAGATGAAAAAATGCCGGGATTACCATGGTACGTGCAGCAATTTATGGATTATAAGCTGCCCGACCTGTCCCCTTCCACACTACTAGAATATGTGCGGGATTACGAAGCTTTCTTTTCATGGCTTCGCTCGGAAGGCTTGTCTGCCGGAGAAACGAATGCCCAAGTTACACTTGAAGAGTTGGAGACACTTCACATGGACAGTATTACAGGCTTTCGATTATTTCTGTCTACTAAGCTCGAAGGCTCCAACTCCCGTATAACCATTTCACGTAAGCTGTCGTCTCTGCGTTCGCTTTTTCATTATTTAAGTCAGATCGCTGAGGATGAAAATTTTTATCCATTGCTCAAACGCAACATTATGGCCAAGGTCGAAATCAAGCGTATACATAAACCCAAGGATACGGCGGCCAAGCTTAAAGGTAAAATACTGGAAGAGGAAGAATTGCTTGAATTCATCGGTTATATTTATGAAGGCTATGGTCAGGATTTGGCCGATAATAAGCAGGCGCTATACTCCTATGAACTAAATAAGGAACGGGATGCCTGCATCGCCAGCCTCATTTTGAACTCAGGCCTGCGCGTATCTGAAATCGTCAATCTGAATCTGGATGATTTAGACATAAACAATAAATTATTATATGTGTATCGCAAAGGCAATAACGACGAAACCTTTAAAACGCCGGTGTATTTCCGCGAGCAATCCAAAGATGATCTCGTACTTTATTTGTCCCTGAGACATACCCGTTACCGCGCTCCAAAAAAAGAAAAGGCTCTCTTTGTCACACGTCCTAACGGGAGTACAGAAGGCAAACGGATGACCAAAAGAGCGATTCAGGCAATGATCATAAAGTACGCCAAGCGTTTCGGTAAGCCTTACCTTACCGTGCATAAGCTTCGTCATTCCTTTGCTACTGATTATTATTTACAAAATGATATTTACAAAACAAAGGAACAACTGGGGCACGCTTCGACAGAAACAACAGAAGTGTATGCCCACCTGACTGACAAAACCATGTCCCAGGCGATCGAACGGCGGGTAGAGACTCTAAGCGACTCAGCCGATTGATGTCTCACCCCTGCTTATTCCTCATTCCTTCTATCTGCTTTTGAATCTGTTCGAGTAGCCAGCGGCCTGCGGGTCCGTTGGCCTCAGCAGGAAATATTTGTATCATTTCATCTGAGTAGTGATGTTGAGCCCAATCCATTTGATGCTCCCAAACCGCTACCCCCTGTACATTTGTCAGCTTATCGGTAAGCTGAGCATCCGATTGTTCCTTAACCATGACCAGCTTCGGATAATCCTCCTGCTTGAAGCCTTCCAGCAACACACAATCATAGGCCTGAAAATGCCGTATCAGACTGGTGACAGGCTGACTATTCTCCTCTAAAATAGCTGTTCTTCCAGCCGAAACAATAGCTACGCCTTCAGCACCCGCCTGTCGGTGCTTATACGTATCAGTACCCTCATGATCCATTTCAAATTCATGTCCATCATGCTTGATCACTGCTACGCGTAGACCTGACTTCTGCACATAACGAATTAACCCTCCGAGAAAGGTCGTTTTCCCCGTATTTTTGAATCCGACGATTTGACATACAAATGGATGTTTCGTATTCACGTTACCTGTCCACCTTGTAATACCAGTACTCGCACCTCTTCACCTTTGCGTAATCCTTCTGTTGTAGGAGGAATCACGATCAGACAGTCGCTGTCCTTAATGGTCACCATGACACTAGATTCATCTGCTCGCGCAGGAATCGCGTATACTTGTCCACCACGTATCTCCAAAGAGCTGCGTACAAAGCGTGTATAGTTGTTTACCTTCGTATAATCTGCGCCTAACTTCGCCGTCCAGGTTTGTAAATATGGATGTGCCGAAGATAACATCATTTGGATCGTCGGCCGTACAAACAGCTCACAGCCTACAAAGCACGCACCGGGGTTGCCTGAAAGCGCAAATAACAGCTTGCCGTCAATCACTGCGGCTGTGGTCACACTTCCTGGACGCATCGTAACTTTGTTGAACAGCATATTCACATCTTCCTGTCGTACCAGGTCACCCATAATATCAAAATCCCCCACCGATACTCCTCCACTCGTGACCACGATATCATAGGCAGCTATGGCTTCACGTACAGAGGTACGGGCAAGACTCAAATCATCATGAATGGCTTGTAAAATGAACGGCTCTCCTCCTGCCTCTCTGATTTGAGAAGCCAGCATATATGTATTACTGTTTCGAATTTTTCCCGGTTGTAACGGCTCATCCACTGCGAGCAATTCTGACCCTGTGGAAAAGACAGCCACCCTTGGCTTCCTGTAAACAGGCACCCGATGTACACCAAAAGTAGCCAGTACTGAGACATGCCCCGCTCCCACGCAAGTTCCCTTACTGAGCAAAAGCTGACCTTCCTTAATCTCATGACCAATTTGTGTCACATTTTTGCCAACTTCCATACGCTTCTTTAAGCCAACATATGTCTGTCCATTTTCCTCACGCAGCTGTGTCGCCTCCAGCATAACCACCGTGTCCGCTCCTTCAGGTAGTTGTGCTCCTGTCATGATGCGGGCTGCCATTCCCGTCTCCACCCGCTTGTCCGATACAGTGCCACAAGGAATTTCATCAATCACGTGTAGCCAGATTTCCTGACCGGTCGAACAGACTTCAGTGTCCGAGGCAAGGATCGCATAGCCGTCCATACCAGAACGACGAAAGCGGGGATACGGATGTGGCGCAGTCAAATCCATCGCCAGATAGCGACCATGTGCTTGCTCAAGCCCTACGTCCTCCCTTTCACCCTGTTTAACATGACTAGCTATCCTGCTTTGTGCCTCTTCCACCTGAACTGCTTTACGCTGGAATTTTTCTGCGTTTAATGATGTATGATTCATATTCTCACTCCGTTCTTCTTAAATGCCCTCTTTCTGTTATAACGCTAAAACCGTTATCTGGCAAATCCAAACGGTATTTATTGAATTGCTCCAAGTCTTTATCCGCCAAAAAACAGCCTGGATATCATATCGCGGCTGTTTTTGGTAGATTTCAGTTTTTAATTTTGCGTATCATCCGGTCATTTCTCTATTTTATTAGTTTATATTAATTTTTCCGAAATAGATTGAATCTATTGAAACCTCATATAACGAGGACATTTGCTGTGCTCGAGCTATTGTTAAATCGGATGAATCTTCCTCTATATGTTTTAATTCATTCATTGACATACCAAGTATATTGCAAGCTATTAACTCACTATATCCTGAAGCGAGTCGTGCCATCTTTATTGTATAAAAGCTAGTGCAAGTTACATTTTCATTTTTATCTGCAACCATCCAATCAACTCCACAATATAATTGATAAAAAAGTAATTTACCTGTATACTCTGAACGAAACACTTTTCCCCTGTTAGGAGCAAGTAAGGTGCAAAAACTTACTCGGGGGAAATGCCTTTTGAAAGAGGAACTCAAATCTCATGGACGCACTCAATCATGGCTCGCCCGACGAACTGGATATTCGCGGCAACAAATATCCAACTGGATCGCGGGACGTGACAAAATGTCATTCGAGGCGGCAGTCCTCATTTCTAGGATATTGGAGTGTAAAGCTGAGGACTTATATGAGTGGGAACTTGCCTGACAAACAGGCATTTCCTTCGGGGCATTTGTACATGCCGGCATTTACAATATATATCCCGCTTTCACCCTCCTTTTCTTATATGTAGATTGTTTTCACCTTTATTTAAAAGATTGTTATTTTTTTCATAATCAATTTTATCACATGGAAAATGATTAAAAACGGGAAATATGTCGAATTAAATCGAACCCGTCCGGCTTATCCTAGTCTAACTGATTATTGACTTATTCATTTAAATCTGGTAACAAAAATGACCCCTGAATTTTCATGGGTCATTTCCACAGTTTTTTAAGCGCTTTAAGTTTATTATGAGACATCGAGCAAGTGAAGTCAGATCCTTCGAATCGTACCAGCCCTCCAAATGCGTTAGACTCAATTTCACAAACCAAGTCGAGATTTATCAGGGTATCTTTATAAGCTGGATATAGATACGGAAAAGCTTCCCTGCAAGCCTGTGCGGTTAGCCCGATTGTATAAGAACGATCTCCAGAGTTGAAACGCGGGACATAATAATTTTTTTTAGGTTCCCACATATCCACACTGTGCATATTCATTACCTTAAAAAAACCGCTCACTGCTGCCTTACCCACTACCTTAATTTCCGATCCGAAAATATAACGAATTTCTCTATCGGCATTCATTGCATCTGCATATATTTGTCTCCATCGAGATAAATTTGCTGAATTTATACTTTCTTTAATGTCTTGATTTTTAAAAACAACCTGCCCCCCTCCATAATCTCCCGTAATGATCTTGTCCACTTGTGTGATGTTAACCAAATTAGATCCGTCCAAATTGCAAAAAGTGGGTAAGCCTACGGAACATTCATGGAGGGTGGTGGGAACTGTAAATCTTCCATGAGAAGTATGAAAAAGCGGAATGTGATAATTGCTTTTAGGCTTCCACAATTCAATCGCAACTAGGTGATTCTCACAAAAAAAAGAGCAATCTCCAAGTGAATTGTCATCAAGCAATGGAGTGGCTAGGATTCGCTTTCCCTCTTCCATTAAATTCAGTTCTTTTCTGTTTTCTTCAGCTCAGCTGGTACAGGTTTAGCGCCAAAAATTGTTTTTTCTTTTTTCGTAGACTCGTTAGCGTATTTACCAAGGCTTATACTTAAAGCTCTCGCCAATTTCTTATCCATTTTCGCTCACCTCCTTTCCATAAAGGAAGAATACTGAATGCTTGTATAATTAAAGCTAAACATATTATGTGAGATTGTATAAAAAAATTTAATATGCAAACCAAAATACATATCGTTTTATAATATTTGTGATGTTTGGTCTTATTAATATAGATAAAATGATTGGGAGCATATAGTACAATCACTAATAATGAACAAGCGTTAATTATCAAAATCGTTGCTAAACTTAAAGAGACAAAAGGTATAGTTACACATATGGCCGTTGTAAAGAAGACACAAAGTGTAAGGTTGCTGAAGTGTACCCCTCCTGAAAATCTCCTTACAAACATGATCGTAGCCAGAGCTAGTAATGCCCCCCAAAAATGTCCTGTTATCCATCCTATAACTGCGACCATGAGCACTGCTGAAATTTCGGTAATTTTTATACCAATCGCATACTCCATCACTTCAACACTTGTGGGTCCATCAGGATCAGCTTTCTTTATTTCTGATGCGATGTGCCTCGATAGCGTTTCTAGCATCCTCGTAATCTCCTTTCTCTGATAAGAAGTACGATATTCCAAAAGTTAGTAATGAGATGGAAAGTAATCCTATCGTATTGGAGTTATAGAGCATATACAAAGTAACAAAAATAGTGACAAATGATATTAGGGACCCTATAATGAACATTTTATTTAGAGATGCTAGGTAATTTTCACCTTTCAAAAAATCATGTGGGGGTTGAATGATAAATGAGAATCCAAAGTTATATTTACCCATCACAAAAGAAATAAAGTACGCAGTAAGGATGGAAGACAACTGTATAACGTATATAGAAGAGCCAGCTGTATCACTTATAACACCTGGCTGTGCTACTCCGAAAAAGTTTGCAAATATATATACAAATAGCTGTAGGTTAATGTAAGCTGTAAGACCGGAACCAGCAGAAAAAGCCGCAAGATATGTTTTGATCCCTAAACCAAATCTTAAAAAGAGAACCATTAACAAATACTGAAGCGGAAAATCTAATTTAGGCATGCCTATTACTTCTCTCATGAGAAAGGAAAACAAAGTTATGCCAATTGCATAGAGAAGTATTTTTCTTCGATTTTCCCACACGGGGAGCATATAAATCTTCAAGACCAAAGTAACTGCCGCTAAAGCATCGAAAAAACCAAGTAAAATATATAAAAAAGCAGATAACACAGTTACACCATCCTCCTATTTCGCCTGATGTAATTGTATATTTTACTAATAGATGTGGCAATGAAATAATCTAGTAAATTGGATTTTTTTGTATAAATATGAGGTGGAATTTTCTTCCCCTGGCTTTCTTCTTCAAACTCGACACCCATTTATACTAACAAAAAAAGTCACCCCAAGTGAGCGACGTTGCTTTTGCTAATGTATTATGTTGGTTTTTTTTCGATATCAAGGTTATAATCTACTTAATTTGGGGTGGAGGGATTATAGTGGCTTTAAGTGACAATTTTAAAAAATTACGTATAAAATATCATTTGACTCAACAAGAACTTGCTGAGATCGCTGGGGTTACCAATAAAGCAATTTCAGCTTGGGAGAGCGGACTTTCTGAACCACGGATGGGTGCTATAGAAAAGATAGCTCGTCATTTCCATATCAAAAAAAGCAACATTATTGAAGACGATGGTATTGAACACATAAGCTCTGATCAAGTGTAGGTCAAAATAGACGGCAATAAAATCGAAGCAAAGGAGCACCGTTCAATTCACTTTAGGTTATATCAAACTACAAAAAAGGAACTGTGCAACAGCTCCACAGTTCCGCAAACAACTTTAGAAGAAAATAAAATTTTACCCATTATCGTCGACTTCGTCGGCTGATTTTACCTGAACCGCTACGTGTTTTGGGCTTACTATAAGATTTACGCGGCGAATCAAATATGCTGGAACCGCCGCTGTCGCTCCGGTCACGTGAAATCGAGCCTCTGCTCGGTGAACTGCTGGACCCTCTGTCGAACAAACTTCCGCTTGACCCAACGCTAGAATCCGAGTTCTTCCCTCTACGGGTAACCGAACCTTTCCGCTCCACCGTAATCGGCGGAATCGCCTTTTTCTCCTGTACTGTAGGAGCACGATATTGGCCCTGAGAAGGTCGGTATACATCTCTGCTGGAGTAGCCCCGATAGGAGCCTGAACCACGTAAGGAATCAAACAGAGCATCCAGCACAGTTGCGGTTAAGTATCCTTTTAAAAAGCTTGAACTGTAATTTTGTTCTACATACTTTTTACTGTCAATTTCAATGAGTGTATCTTCCTTCTTAGCTGGATCTTGCTGCAAATGGTACCACTCATCGCTATATACCAGAAACATCCGCTCATTGCTCTGCGGTGACATTTGTTCCGGTGTACGCTGTTCTTTCAATTCCTCCGCTACTTCCGGGACTGTCTTGCCAGCTGCCCGGTATACATACGAGGTTGAATTTCCGCTGCCACTAACCGATTCCAGCGGATACGTATCCTTTACACTTGGCGCGCCGCAACCGCTTAACACGGATACGAACAAGCTCAGCGCCACAAAGACCTTTAATGCATACTGCCAGGTGCGTTTGCTCATGTGTAACCCTCTCCTAGCTTGCCCGAATAACCTTGACGTCTCCGGTAATCACTTCTTCTCCTTCATAAAGCATAAAGCGACCGTCCTGCCACTCTACCCGCAACAAATGGTAATTATCAGACTGGTACTGCCAAACATGCTGCTCTCCACCCTGTCGGAAAGGAGCACGGCCCATGACGGTAACTTGCCCAGAATATTGCTCCTCCAAATGATACGTTGTATCATCCAGCTCTAAAATGGTCGGCACTTCCTCAGGGTTGTCAAGTCTGCCGTCGATGGCCTGATATAGTCCGAATTGCAGTGTTTCCCGTTCCTCTATATGAAGATAACTGATTTGATTACCATCCTGAAGTGTCAAAACAACGGCATTCCGGGCACGATTATGTACACGACCTACCACTTCATAGGTGACAAGCGAAACTTCACAGATATCACCTGGATTTAAGTGAAGCATGCTTTTCTCTGCTTTTGGCGGCTCCGGCTTAGCAAATAGATTTGAAATTCGTTTCCAAACACCCATGGTTATATTCCTGCCTTTCTTAGCCTAGAAGCATGCTGTAATGATCAAGGCGCCAACCAGATGCAGCGCTCCTGAAAACAGGCCGAAACCAATTTTACCTTCCTGTGTACCTTTATCCAGATCAAACTGGGCCCAGTACCGCAACAGCAGACGTACAATAACTTCCAAAACAAGCAGGATGACAAAAGCGATCACAGAATACACAAGCGCTTCGAGCAAATTATTAGCTGTAGCGATAGAGCCTGACAAAATATAGCCTTGTGCAACCAGCTTCATAATCATTCGTACCGTTACGGCCATATTTCCAGCTTTCACTTCGGCAAAATCCTTATACTTCGTGAATAAAGAGTCGACATACATTAATGCGAAGATCAAAATAGCTCCCGCACCAGTCCATACAAGCATTGCTTTCATCGTTTCTAAAAAATGCATTTCATACCATCCTCCACATCTTCTTGACCTTCATATAATGTTTTACGCCTGCGGGCAGGGAAAAGCGAAGGAGAAAACGTTTCTCCTTCGCTTCCTGAGCAATCAAACTTGGCGGCACTGCTTAAATGTTCTTATTTATTTTCGTATTGCTTCAACAAAGCGGCAAGCTCATCGTCCACGGCGCTTTTCTTATCCAGCTCTTTGAACTCCTCATCCAACGATTTTTCCTTAGAAGACATTTCGTTGCTCGCTTCGGCACGTGCTTCTGCTTGCAGCATTTTTTCCTCCATACGCTTCAATCCGGCAGTTGCCGTATCAGAGCTAAAACCGTTCATAGCTTTGTTAATTTCAGTTTGCGCTTTAGCTGCGTTATAACGGGCAACCAGTGTCTCGCGCTTGTTTTTCATTTCTGTCAGCTGTCTGCGCATTTCATCCAGCTTGCCACGCAGGTTATCGGCCGCAGCTTTGTTCTGTTCGTAACCAGCTTTGAACTCGTTCATTTTTTGTTCAGCAGATTTCTTTTCTTCCAGCGCGCGACGGGCCAGATCTACATTTTGTGCTTTTGCAGCGGTATGTGCCTGTTCTTCGCGTTTCTTTACCAAAGCAGCCTGTTCTTCGTATTGCTGTTTGAATCTCTTTTCAATAGCAATTTGAGCGGCTACCGCTTTCTCTGCATCTTCCAGGTCCTCTTGCATATCACGAATGTATTGGTCCGTCATTTTAACTGGATCTTCTGCCTTGTCAATAATGGCGTTAATGTTGGACATCGTAAGATCTCTTAATCGTTTGAAAATAGACATGTGAAGTTCCTCCTAGAGTTGAATGCTTAAATTTTAAGCTCTGTACACATGTTTACGCAAGCTTTGCAAAGAGGGTTTCAAAAATTATCTAAAAGCCGCGCAAGTAAGGCTCTGGGATGTCGGCCTGTACTTTTAGCTCCCGCGATGCATGCAACGCCCAATAGGGATCACGCAGCATGGCGCGGCCTATTGCTACCAGATCAGCTTCTTTTTGCTGAACAACCCGACGGGCGTCTTCATAATCATCCAGTAATCCAACAGCAATTACAGGTACATTCAGCTTTTCACGGACGGTATGAGCTAAATCCACCTGATAGCCAGCACGCGCAGACGGCCCTCCGCCAGAACCAATTGGACCCTCGCCACCAGAAGAGATATGGAAAATGTCCACACCTGCATCACGATATCGTTCCCCTACACCTGTTATGTATTCCACATTATATCCATCTTCGACGTATTCTTTGGCAGATATCCGCATAAGCACAGGCATATCAGCAGGAAGAACCTCTTTAACAGCATGTATGACCTCAACACCGAACAGTGACAGATCCTGGCCATATTCATCTTCTCTCGTATTTGTTAAAGGCGAATGAAATTGATGGATCAGATAGCCGTGAGCGCCATGTATCTCAACCGTATCAAAACCGGCTTCCACCGCGCGGCGCGCGCCTTCTTTGTATGCCTGAACCAGTTCCCTGACTTCTGCTGTCTTTAAGGCGTGCGGCTTTTTAAGGCGTTCGCTAAAAGGAATCGAAGAAGGACCCACAGGTTGCTCAGCATCTTCGGCCTTGCGTCCAGCGTGGCCTAGTTGAATGCCAATTTTGGCACCATACTTGTGAACTTCCTCTACAATCTTACGATATGCAGGAATATGTTCGTCACTCCAAATACCTAAATCACGATCCGTAATACGTCCATCAGGATGAACCGCTGTCATTTCCACAATAATAAGACCAGCACCTCCTACTGCTCGGCTCACATAATGGACATGATGCCAATCCGTCGGATTTCCATCCTCGGCCTCCACACTAAATTGGCACATCGGGGGCATAACAATCCGATTTTTTAAAGAAAGCCCCTTTAATTGATAAGGAGTAAACAAGTCGGTCACTTTTATCCTTCCTTCCTTCAATTCCATGTCTGTATAATTATGAATTGCAACCCCATTATACACCAGCTGTCACGGGATACCGAATCCGTTGTAAGGCTAAAACTTGCGAAAATGCTCTTGTTTTCGGTCATGTTTAAGAGAATATGTACGTTTAGCTCCATCATCTTCATTGATAATCATTTCATCGCGAACTTCTTTCCAGACGTTTATGAGCCTAACTTGGTAACCAGCATATTTTTAATAGGACAGGTACATAATAGTCGAGAGCACCACTAGGTACCACTGCACGAAAAGGGGGGATACATATGCCGTACAGGGGAGTGTTGCCATGCTTGGCACTGTTACTAGCATTTTCAAGTTTACCCGTTCACGCGGATGCGCCTCCCAAGATCGGAACGCCCCATCCCAAGGAAGCAGCTGTTGCTTCTTCTGTACATCTGAGTACAGATCGAGCTACTCCTACATTAGCAATGTTGCGTAAAAAACATGCGGACATTTTTAAAATGTGCGGCCCACACACCCGCCAAATTGCCTTAACCTTTGATGATGTGCCCGATTCTAGGTATACGCCGCAGGTTTTGGACGTATTACACGCCAACGGCATCAAAGCCACCTTTTTCATCGTCGGTCACCGTGCGGAAAAGCATCCGGGGATTATACGTCGTATTATCCGTGAAGGCCATGCTATAGGAAATCATTCCTATACTCATCCGGATTTTAGGAAGGCTACACCAGAACGCTTTCGCAACCAGATTACAAAAACAGAACGTATTTTACAAGCCAGCGCAGGTTTTCGCCCCAAGTTGATTCGTCCACCCTACGGTGAAATTACAGAGCCTCAAATAAAGTGGGCACGTAGTCATGGCTACATGATTGTCAACTGGAATGTAGACTCTCTCGACTGGAAGGGACTAAGTAAAACACAAATTCAGCGAAATGTGATTCCAGCTACAGGGCCTGGCTCTATTATTTTAATGCACGCTGGTGGAGGTCAAAGTTCCAACTTGCAAGGCACTATCCAAGCTTTGCCGGGTCTAATTCACTCTCTAAAAGCTAAGGGCTACAAATTTGTGACAGTCCCCCGGCTACTCCACACATCGGAACGAAAATAACAGTATGTTTATAATTGAGGTCCAAGCTAAAGCAACGTAAAAAGGCTGTCTTACCAGCAGAAGTATTCTGCTCGTCAAGACAGCCTTTTTACGGATAGGACCTGATAAGAGTCCGACCTAGATATATACGGATATAGGCGTTATGTTTACATAATATATATTATGTTTAATTAAACTGTATATACGTACAATGCTATTTATCAATAACGTACAGCTTCACATTTTGAAATCCAAAGTCGTTCACAAATGATTTGTTGCCTGGAATAAAGATATCAATCCGCTTTCCTGTAATGGCGCTGCCCTGATCGCGAGCGACAGCTACAAAAGAATGATCCGGCAAACCTGGATGGGAGTAGCCTGTAACCAGTACTTTCGTGCCCATCGGAATGACGTTAGGATCTACCGCAATTGTACCTAGTTTAAGCGGATTGCCGTAGTAGTCCACTGCGCCCCATTTACCATTCTCATCGGCTGCGGCAGAATACGCTGAAGCCTTAACGTCAACTATTTTGCTATAGTTGAATGTTTTACCCCAAGCTTCAATCGTTGGCGCCTCATTCGCTGCTGCTTTCTCCGTAAGAAGCTGCGGCTTCGATTCCGAAGCTGCCTTTACACTTTTTTCGCCAGGCACCTTAATTTGCAGACCTGCATATATATTGCTGGAAGCAATGTTTGGGTTAGCCTTTGTTAGCTCGTCTACCGATACTCCATAACGCTGAGCAAGCAAAAAGAAGGTATCGCCCTCTTTGGCAGTGTGAAGCGAGGCAGCATCCGCTATTCCAGCTGTCTGTGCCAACCCTGCAATAGCTGCGGCAAGCACCGCAATTTTCATCGTTTTACCAATATGTTTTAAATGTTTCAAAGATATGTACCTCCTCTTTTATGCCTGCGAAGTTAGCTGTCGGATTCGGACTCAGGAGAAGCCCTATGCTCGTGCAATTCACCCCTAGGCATATTCCTCATCGTCTTATGACGTATCGGAATGGCTGCCGTTGTTACGTCCCCCGCACTTCCCATAGTTTGGGCCAGCATTTCAGCGCTTGTCTAACCGCATGCTGTCCCGGTAAGTTTTGGCTTACTGCATAATATCACAATTTTGTAACCTTATCCGCATGAAAATGTTGGGAACCCTGAACATCATACTACACTCGTTACAATTTTGTCATCAAGAAATCTATATTTGTTACGAAAGTATGGGGAAATGGTGACAAAAAAAGAAAAGCCCTCCGTCAACGGAGAGCTCTTTTATGATTAGATCAGTACTTTCTTACAATACTTTGGCAAGAAAATCACGAGTGCGATCATGGCTTGGAGTGCCAAATACCTGGTCTGGTGCACCCTGCTCCACAATTTGACCGTTATCCATAAAGATAATTCGATCGCCTACCTCGCGGGCAAAGCCCATTTCATGCGTTACAATTACCATTGTCATACCGCCTTCGGCGAGCTTCTTCATTACATCCAGAACCTCTCCAACCATTTCAGGGTCCAATGCAGAAGTCGGCTCATCGAACAGCATTACGTGCGGCTGCATGGCCAAAGCACGCGCAATCGCAATACGTTGCTTCTGACCACCGGATAGCTGGTTCGGATAGGTATTCTTCTTATCCTCGAGCCCCACGGTACGCAGGAGTTCTAATGCAATTTTTTCCGCTTCCTTACCTGACTGTTTTCTAACCTGCGTCGGTGCAAGCGTCAGGTTCTGCAACACTGTTTTGTGTGGGAACAGATTAAAATGCTGGAACACCATCCCCATTTTTTCCCGGGTTACATTAATATTATGACCACGAGCTGTAATCGGCTCGCCCTCAAATAAAATCTCCCCATCCGTCGGCTGTTCTAACAGATTCATACAACGCAAAAACGTACTCTTCCCCGAACCGCTGGGACCGATGATAACGACAACTTCTCCTTTGGCGATATCTATATCAATGCCTTTTAAAATCTCATTCTTGCCGAACGATTTACGCAATTGTTTAACGGTGATCACTGGCTCTCAACTTCCTTTCCCATAAACCAAGCAGCTTAGACAAGCTGAATGTCATTACAAAATAAATAGCGGCTGTGATTATGAACGGACTTAATCCTTCATAGGTAATATTCTTAATGACCTGGGCTTGATACATAATATCCACCATACCAATAGTCGAAATAATGGAGGATTCTTTAATAATTGTAATAAACTCATTACCGATAGCAGGTAAAATAGATTTAAACGCTTGCGGCAAAATGACGTGACGCATAGCTTTGCCTCGTCCCATACCCAATGAGCGTGCAGCCTCCATCTGTCCACGGTCTACTGCCTGGATACCTGCACGGAAAATTTCAGCCAGATATGCCGAGCTATTCAGAGACAATGTGATTATACCGGACTGGAGTGGAGTAAAATTGACACCCAGCGTCAAAGCAATCCCGTAGTGAATGATCATGAGCTGCACCAGCATAGGTGTGCCACGCAGGATCTCCACATATGTGGTACCTAACCACTCAATGATGCGTATACCACTCATCCGCAGCAAGGATACGATCAGACCAATGATAAATCCAAACAGTACTCCGAGTGCAGACAGCAACAGAGTGTAACCAATACCCGTAGCGTAAAGACTGCGGTATTTCCAAAAAATATCTACGATGTTATTAGAAGAAACCTGTCGATCTGCCGAGAGTGCACTCGCTTCTGTAGAAAACTTTTCAATCGACCCGTCCGCTTTCAGGCGAGCCAACGTTTTATTTACAGAGGCAAGCAATTCTGCGTTCCCCTTACGTATACCTACAGCAGTTTCTGCTCCGGCATCCTCAGGTACCGCTTTGGCAAGTGTTACGGTCCCATCTAACGTGTAGCCTTTAGCAACCGTATCTTCGATCACAACAGCGTTGATACGCTGGGTCCGCAGCTGGAGTACCAGATCGGATATTTTGTCCAGTGAGGTTACAGAGGCATTGGGTACTTTTTGAGCAATTTCTTCCTGAATACTCCCCTTTTGCGCGCCAATCTTCTCGCCTTTCAAAGCAGCCATCGTAGGATATTTGTCTTTATCCTCTGGGCGTACCATAATGACTTGCTTGGAGCGATAATATACATCTGAAAAATCAATGCTTTTTCTACGCTCATCCGTCGGTGTCATACCGGACAGTACCAAGTCTACGCGACCACTTTGCAGAGCAGGTAGCAAAGAGTCAAAACTCATGTCCTCAGGGACCATCTCCGCACCCAAATCTTTGGCGATTTCCTTCGCGATTTCCACATCGAATCCAACAATAGTATCCTTACCGTTAATAACTTTATGAAACTCATACGGCGGAAAGTCGGCACTCATGCCCACTACAAGTTTTTTCTGTGGCTTTGCTTCCGTTCCGTATGCATTGAGCATGGGAAGACCCGTCAACAGCAAGATAACCGCCGTCAAAACCAGGGCGGTAAAACGATATGCCTTTTTCAATCTTTTTTTCTCTCCTTAAATTCTTTATAATAAATAAGATTGTGTCATTATAAATGAATATGCATGATTATGCAATGAATGTTATAGTACAATTTCAGCATACCTAGCGCAGTACCTACATTACAGCTTAAATAAAGGAGTTTTCAGCATGGATTTTAAACAGACCATTCAAAAGACAATTGAGCAGCATGCCCCACGCTTTAAGGACATTTCGTTATATATTGGGGCAAATCCTGAACTTGGAAACGAGGAATTTCTGGCCGCTGCCCGTTTAAAAGAAGAACTCATTTTTCACGGTTTTGAGGTCCAGGCACCCGTTTTGGGCATAGAAACAGCCTTTATTGCAACTTACAAAGCTGAAAAATCCGGACCGATTGTCGCTTTTCTGGCAGAATATGACGCTCTGAAAGGTTTAGGACACGCCTGTGGGCACCATCTGATATGCATGATGAGTACCGGTGCTGCCGTTGGCCTCAAGTCGATCATCGACGAAACTGGTGGAGAAGTACGGGTATACGGCACACCTGCCGAAGAAACTCGTGGTGCTAAGGTCCCTATGGCCGCTGCCGGTTTGTTTGATGATTGCGACATAGCACTTATGACGCATCCTTATGATCGTTACGAAAAATCAGGCAAATCGCTGGCGATTGATGCTGTACAATTCGAATTTTTTGGTCAATCCGCTCACGCGGCTGCCAGCCCGCACGAAGGCATTAACGCGCTGGACGCTGTGATTCAAACGTTCAATGGCATCAATGCGTTCCGTCAACAAGTAAAAAGTACAGTGCGTATCCATGGGATCATTAATCAGGGTGGGCAAGCAGCCAATATTATTCCTGATTACGCCTCAGCCCAATTTTATGTAAGGGCCGCTACACGTCAAGAACTGAACCCGCTGACTCGCCGTGTTATTCAAATTGCTGAAGGAGCTGCTTTACAGGCCGGGTGTCGTTTGGAGACCTCCAATTATGAGACTTCTTATGATGAAATGGTCACGAACCGTGTACTTTCCGATGCGTTTACCGCAAATTTGGTGCAGGCTGGCATTTCGCAAGAAGATATAACGGAAGGCGAAGATCATGGCTCCATGGATATCGGAAATGTATCGCTTCATTGCCCTGCTATTCATCCTTACATTCAAGTTATTGACGAGAAGCATGCCTTGCATACACCAGAATTCCGCGATTTGGCGATGCAGGACCGAGCCATGGAAGGAATGCTGCTGGCTGCGAGAACTTTGGCATGGACTGCTTGCGATGTAATCACGAATCCTGAACTGCTAGCCCAGATAAAAAAAGAATTCGCTCTGCTGAATAACGAACGCTAAATCTTAATTCCGTGTTATTTCAGAAAGGAGTAGCCAGCCATCATGGATAGTATGAGTAGCTTTTGGACGTTGTTTATTGTGATAGACCTCATCATTTTTTGGTTTATATTCCGTGCAATACGCAGGAACCGGGGAAACAGAAAAACACGGCGCCGGAATGCTTTTTTCCTCAGCTCCCCTTCTCCTTCTTCCCTTACGCAGGAGCGTCATCCAGAGATTACGGAGCTGATGCAGCTATTGGAGCAATCCATTCCCGTCTCCTATGCTCATAGCGTAAGGAATCGTGTAATGGAAGCCCACCCAGAGATTACGGAGCAAGAATATGATTGGCGTTGGCATGAGCTAAAACGATATTTTATGCTATGCGCGATTATGAATCGTGTGCCTATGTTCAGTAGTGATGTGGATGAATTATGGCACGAAATGTTGATGTTTACCCGCGAATATCAGCAATTCTCGGAAGCTTTTTTTGGTCGTATGCTTCACCATGCGCCCCATTCTGGCGGCTCTCAGCCGATGCCGGAGGAGCGTGCGTGGTTTGATTGGTTGTATGTGGAATGCTTTGGCTGGAACCGCTATAGCGCCAGTTTGTGGGGGACTTTTTTTAATCATCCATTACCGAACGACGAGCTTTCACACTATTACAAACTCACAACTTCGGCGCAGCCAGCAGGTAACCGTTGGAATACTCAGGAGAATATAGCCATTTCACAGCAAGCCCAACAAGCGGTTCATAAGATTGTACAACATCTGCGCGAGCGGGTGAATAAAGCGGTGGATGATCCTGAGGGTAAGCAATTGCCTAAGGTCAACTATTTACAGGTCGACTATCTGTTATTAGCTGTTGTATGGTATTCATGGTATCAACCTGAACAATTTGCCATACACATGCACCCGGATGCTACAGGCAATGCCGGGTTAGCTAGCTCATCTGGTTGTAGCTCGGCAAGCGGCTGCTCGAACTGGGATACGCATCACTCGCATCATCATTCCTCCCATGACAGTTCTCATCATGGAGGCTCTTCTCACCATGATTCAGGCGATTCTGGTAGCCATTCTTCGTGTAGCAGCGGCTCTTCATGTGGAAGCAGCTGTGGTGGCGGGGGCGACTGATCATAGCAAAAAAGGGAATTCCTCAGCCAAACACTGGCTAAAGGGATTCCCTTTTTCATTAATATGAATATGGTGTTCCTACTCCGTTCAGTCCGTCTTTGTGAGCAAATGGTAAATATCCATATACGCTTCGGCTGAAACATCCCAACTATATTCTCCTGCGAAAGCCGTCTGTGTAAGCTTCGACCAATGCTCAGATTGGCGATAAAAATGAACAGCACGACGAATGGTGTTCAGCATATCATGTGCATTGTAGTTCGTGAAGCTAAATCCGTTTCCTTCCCCTGTAGACTCATTGTAAGCCTGCACAGTATCGTTAAGGCCTCCAGTTTCTCGCACAATAGGGATACTTCCATAACGAAGCGCTAGCAGTTGGCTGATCCCGCAAGGCTCAAACCTTGATGGCATAAGATACATATCGCTTGCCGCATATATTTTTCGTGACAGAGGTTCGCTAAAAGCAAGCTGCGCCGACATTTTCAGTGGATAGCGTCCCGCTGCCTCACGGAACCAATGCTCAAAAGCCGGATCCCCTGTTCCCAAAACGACAAACTGGATATCATCATAATACAAGATTTCATCAAGCACTCTCGTTACCAGATCTAGCCCCTTCATATCTACAAGTCGGGTTACCATGGCAATCATAGGTACGTCCGGCCGTACCGGCAGACCCAGCTCCTTTTGCAGACCAATTTTGTTTTCCTTTTTCTTTGTCAGACTCGTTCGGTACTTCGTATAAATACGATTGTCCGTAGCAGGATTATAGCTTTTGGTGTCAATTCCGTTCACAATCCCTGTTAAGCGACCCTGATCTCCCAATTTACGAAGCAAACCCTCCAGCCCGTATCCGTAAAATTCCGTTTGAATTTCCTCTGCATAGGTTGGACTCACGGTCGTGACATGATCCGAGTACGTAAGCCCGCCTTTCATAAAATTCAGTCTGCCATGATACTCCACACCCTCGGGGGTGAAATAGCTCCCATCCAGGTTGAGCAACTCGGTTAAGACCTCATACGGAAAATCTCCCTGATACAGCAGATTATGTATGGTAAACACCGTGCGAATATCGCTGTAGAAGGGCAAATGTCGATAATCGGCATTCAGAAGCAGCGGAACCATTGCTGTATGCCAATCATGACAATGCAAAATATCCGGCCGAAAGTTCAGTTCAGGCAGCACTTCTAAAATTGCCCGGTTAAAAAAAGAAAAGCGTTCGCCATCATCCATATAACCGTAAATACCGTCACGACCGAAGTAATACTCATTGTCTATAAAATAAACCTTGATTCCGTCTAATGTCAGTTCCTCTATTCCACAATATTGATTACGCCAGCCTACGGCTACTTGCTTTACCGCTACCGGACGTAGAGACTTTTTATAAGTATCGGGAATCCCCGCATATTTAGGCAAAATGATTCGGACGTCGCACCCCGCCTGACGAAGTGCCTTCGGCAGTGCGCCAATGACATCAGCCAACCCGCCTGTTTTAATAAATGGATGTGCTTCTGCTGCCGCAAACAAAATGTTCATATATGCTTCCTCCTTATGTGGTTAATCTGCTTTTTTAGGCCTCCGAGGCGCTTTCTTGAGTATAACGATGCTCAGGGGTGGTATAGTCACCTCCAAGCTGTGAAGCTGACCGTGGCAAGGAATACGGGCGGTCCGTATCATTCCGGTATTTAGCTGGCCACTTCCCCCAAAGTCCTTATGATCACTGTTCAGCAGTTCGATATAACTCCCGGCCTTTTCCAGCCCAATTCGGTAGTTCTCTCTCGGTACGGGCTGAAAGTTAATAAGCACGACCAATGTATCTCCTGGCTTTTTACTTTTACGTAAATACGTAATTACGCTCTGCCCACGGTCCTCCGCCTCAATCCACTGATATCCATCCCACGAATGATCCAGTTCCCATAGTGCCTTTTCCTGAATATACAAATGATTCAGCGCTTTCGTAAAAGCGTGCAGCGAACGGTGACTGTCATAATCCAGCAGAAACCAGTCAAGCTGCTCCTCATCCTTCCATTCGATGAATTGGCCGAATTCCCCTCCCATAAATAATAGCTTTTTGCCCGGCGAGGTGAGTTGGTAACCGAGAAGCGCTCGAAGCCCGGCAAATTTTTGCTCATAGTTACCTGGCATTTTATCAAGCAGCGACTTCTTACCATGAACAACCTCATCGTGCGACAATGGCAGTGTAAAATTTTCGCTGTACGCATAAGCTATGGGGAATGTCAGCAAATTATGGCGCTCCGGTCTCTGATCGAAATTCGTTTCGATATAATCAAGCGTATCGTTCATCCAGCCCATATTCCATTTGTAATTAAAACCGAGTCCTCCATCGCTTACCGGGGAAGTTACCATAGGCCAGGCACTGGACTCCTCTGCCATCATCAGAGCATACGGATAATAGCGGAATACTGTTTCATTCAGTTGTTGAAGGAAGGCAATAGCCTCCTCATTTTCAATACCTCCCTTAGAGTTAAAACGATATTGACCGTCCTGCTTTTCAAAATCCAGCCGTAGCATACTCGTCACAGCATCTACGCGCAGGCCGTCAATATGGTACATATCCATCCAAAATAACGCATTAGATATCAGGAAAGAACGCACCTCCGGTTTGCTGTAATCAAACGTCAGCGTTCCCCAGCCGGGCTTTTCCGCAATCAGCGGATCCGCATATTCGAACAGGGGCGATCCGTCAAACAGCCTTAATCCATGAGCATCTTTTGCAAAATGGGCTGGGACCCAATCCATCAGCACTCCAATTCCCGCCTGATGGCAACGATCCACCAAATACATAAAATCATGCGGTTCTCCATAACGGCTTGTGAGTGCAAAATATCCAGTAAGTTGGTAGCCCCAGGAAAGATCATACGGATGTTCACTCAGCGGCATCAGTTCAATATGTGTATACCCCATATCAGTCACATAAGGCACAAGAAGCTCAGCTATTTCCCTGTATGTATAAAACGTACCATCTTCTTTTTGCTTCCAAGTGCCCAGATGAAGCTCATATATGTGTAGAGGCTTTCCATACGGTGCTCTACGTTTTCGGCGCCAAATCGCATCGTTCCAAGTATAACCATCTATAGAAGCTACCACAGAAGCCGTTGCCGGTCTCACTTCAGCACGTACCGCGTAAGGGTCTGCTTTCAGAAATCGTTCACCGTTTGCACCCGTAATGTCGTATTTGTAAAAAGTTCCTTGGGATATCCCCGGAAAAAAACGACTCCAAAAACCGGATTTGGGAACCCTATATAAGGAATCCTGTTCCCCATTCCAGTTGTTGCGATCTGTAGCAAGCCCGACATGGAGAGCATGAGGAGCCCAGACCGTAAAACGGACGCCCTGTTCTCCGTTCTCCACAGTAAGGTGGGAACCCAAAGATCGGTAGCTGTGATAAAGCGTTCCTTCATGAAACAAATAAATATCTTCCGATGAAATAGCCTGTTGCGGAAGAGTTTGGTCTGTCATCACGTCACCACCCTTATATGTTTGTAAGTAAAAATGTATGAATCGGTAATGCATTCGCTTTTGGCTCAAAGCTGACTTGAGTTATTACCCCATTCTAGCCACAATGAACAGAAAAATGACTAGGAAAAAAATAAACCTTAGTTTTTGGGGAATCTTATATACCTAATGGTTTCAAGAGTACCCCATACCGTTTATGTATGTACTACACTGACAACTAAACCGGGAGGGAAACGAAATGTTTAATAAAGAATGCATTGCCATGCTGCTGGCAGGCGGAGAGGGACGCCGTCTTGCTCCCCTTACTTCAACGATTGCAAAACCCGCCGTACCTTTTGGCGGTCATTACCGAATCATCGATTTTCCTCTCAGTAACTGCGTAAATTCAGACATTGATACTGTAGGTGTACTGACGCAATATGAGGCAGAATCCTTGCACGAACATATCGGGGATGGAACACCATGGGGTCTTACAAAAACAGATGACAAAGGAATTACCCTGCTTCCATCTTACAACACAGGTAACGCTGAATACTTAGGAACGGCAGATGCTATTCATAAGAATATTGAATATATTGACAGCCAAAATCCGGAGCATGTGCTTATTTTATCCGGTGATCATATCTACTATATGAATTATCGCGAAATGCTGAACCACCATAAGGAAAAAGGAGCTGCGGCTACCATTTCTGTCATGGAGGTACCTTGGGATGAAGCACACCGTTTTGGTGTTATGAGTGCGGATGAAGATCTACGTGTCACAGAATTTGCAGAGAAACCTGAGAAACCGGAAAGTAATTTGGCCTCTATGGGTATTTATCTTTTCAAATGGGATTACTTGAGAAACTACCTGTTAGAAGACGCACAGGATGCTCAATCCAGTCATGATTTTGGTAAAGATATCATACCTAAAATGTTAGCGGATCAAGAATCCTTGTACGTTTATGAATTCCAGGGCTATTGGAAGGACGTAGGTACCGTTAAAAGCCTGTGGGATTCACACATGGATTTGTTACACGAGAATTGTGCGATCGACCTTCAACGTAAGGATTGGCCGATGTATACACGTGAACGCCGCACAAGGTTGAGCGCACAAAAGGTACCTAACCGTCAAACGCAGCCATTGGGCAGCTTGTTGCATGATTCCTGTCAAGTAGAGGGCCGAATTGAACGCTCCGTTGTATTTAGTGGTGTCGAGGTAGGTAAAGGATCAGCCATCAAAGAAAGTATCGTTATGCCGGACACACGCATTGGACGTAACGTCCATATTGAACATGCGATTATCGGTGAAGGTGCTGTGATTCGCGATGGTGCTGTCATTAAAGGCAGTCCGGGCGAAATTATGGTCATCGGACCCAATGAAGTGGTATTTGGTAAAATGGCGGTACGGCCGCAAACTACACGTATGCTGAAAGAAGCTTACGAGCGCAATACACGCTTGCGTGCCGAAGGTTTTACTTCATAACGTTACCCCAAATCAAAAACAGCCAGCCCTCCCGATTTAAGAGGACTGGCTGTTTTTCTAATTGCACCTATAAGTAGGCTTTAAATCTATTCTTCAGTGAGTTGTGGTGGTTCCACGGATTGCTCTGCTTGCAGAGCAGGTAATGAAACCGTAATAGTGGTGCCAGCCCCCAGTTCACTTCTGATGAGCATCTGACCATGATGGCGCTCGACAAACTGTTGTGAGATTGCCAATCCCAGTCCAGTACCACCGTTTTGGTGGTCTACCTGGAAAAAGCGGTCTCTTACTCTGGCAAGATTTTCAGCACTAATTCCAATTCCTGTATCTTGTACGGATATCTCGATATTGCCATCAACCCGTTGAAGCGACAGAAAAATAATTGAGCTTTCATGCGAAAACTTGATAGCATTATCCACAATGTTCAAAAATACCTGTTTTAGACGGTTACCGTCTCCATGGACGAAATATGCCGCTTCTTCCGAATCAAGCTGAAGTTTTATTTGCTTCATTTCTGCTTTGGCCCATACGTTCAGCATAATTTCCTGCAAAAGCTCCCGAAGATCTACCGTTCCCATTACAAGCTTCATGGCATTTTGCTCCAGCTTGGAAAAATCGAGAATTTCCTCCACCAAGCCAATCAGCCGATCCGTCTCTTTAGAGATAATCTTCATCCCGATTTTCGTCTCTTCGGGGTCATAGCCGCCAGAATTTAACGTTTCACTCCAACCCTTAATAGATGTAAGCGGAGTACGCAATTCATGAGATATAGATGAAATAAAATCATCCTTGATTTGATTTGTTCTGACAATTTCCTGTGCCATATAGTTCAGTGTCGAAGCCAGTTCACCCAACTCATACCGATAATCGCCTTCAATGCGTGTATCAAACCTTCCCTGAGCCATCTGAGCAGATACATCGCGGATATTATTAATCGGTCTAACAATGGAATTCGCGAGCCCTGTACTGACCACAAATACAATAACCAGTACAGCTGCCATGATGCCAAGAGAAAACAGCGTAATCGTAAACAGCTTATCATTTACCAATTCCAGCGAGGTTGTATACCGAATAACGTACACCTGGTCTCCGACGATATTGTCCAGTTTTTGAGATACCGCCATCACCTGCTGCCCCGTGCTCGGTTGCTTTCCGATCCATTTGCCCGTATCCCCAGCTAATGCTTGTGTCACATCACTTGTTTGCACACTTAGATCTGCTGCAAAATTCGTTGAGTTATCAATTACATTTCCCTGTTCATCGAGCAACTGCAGTTCAGTAAAGGGCAGAGAAAATGTATTTAACAAATACGATTGCAAAGACTGTTCCGGCTCTTTAAATTTGGGTGCAAATTCACTTACCGATTCGATACGGCTTTCGATATGTTTGTAAATGGAATCGTAATAGTACGACCGGAGTGCAAACATAAAAATGACTTCTACTAACAGAAGCGCTAAGAACACTACGAAAAAATAGTGAAGCACAATCTGTCGGCGAATTCCCTTTTTGATCATTGAGACTGACCTTTCCATTTATATCCATGTCCCCAAACTGTTTGTAAAAAAGCCGGCTCGGATGGATTGTTTTCAATTTTCTGCCGAAGACGTCGGATATTCACATCTACAATTTTCGGATCGCCCATATACTCTTTGCCCCATACGTGATCAAGTAGAACATCTCGGCTGAGCGGCGTGTTCTCTTTTTCCAGAAAAAATTGAATCAGGGAAAACTCAGTCGGTGTCAGCTCAATCAGCTGCCCGTTCTTCTTAAATTGCTTAGCAATCAAATCTAGGGTGAACGGTCCAGACTGGAAGGACACTTTGGCTGCTGTTTCACGATGAACATTCACCCGACGCAATAACGATTGAATACGTGCAATCAGCTCCGTTGGGCTAAAAGGCTTGCTCACATGATCATCGGCCCCTACAGACAAGGCATAAACCTTATCCTGCTCCTGTACCTTCGCTGTGAGAAAGATAATGCCGATGCGCTCATTCGTCTCCCGGATTCTCCGACAGACTTCAAAACCATCCATACCGGGCACCATTACGTCAAGCAGTGCAATATCAATATCCCGCACCGTGTTCAAAATATTCAGAGCCTCATGCCCTTCCGACGCCTCCAGCACCTCAAAACCGTTACGTTTCAAATTAATGACGATAAAGCTGCGAATGGATTCCTCGTCTTCCATGATTAAAACTTTACTCACTCTACTCTACCTGCCTTTCCCCCAGCTTGTTTTTAATGGTTTTACGCGGTTCCAGCTCACTGGATCGCTTAATGCCAATGACCTGCGCATTCGTTCGCCACAGTTGGCTATACCCTTCGTTGTTTCGCTCCCATTGTGACAACGAGAAAAATTTAATTTCCGCTATCGTTTTGTCTGTATCATCCAAAATAAAGCGCAAATAGCTGTCCTTCTTCGAAACTTTCGGATCAATCGTCACCTTGCCATGCAGCTCTTTCGGTAATCTGAAGTAGACCTGTTCATTAGAATCACGATACTGCTGCTGCTTAAAAACCGTTCCTTTCGCCCCGTCCCACTGATAGAACGACACAAAATATGGAACCTCATCCAGCGGCTTGTTACTCCAACCTTTAGGCTTCTCCAAATTACCAAATTCCAGAATACCGTCACCATCCACATCACCACTGGCGATGGTCGCATCCTTGAAGGTGACATCCATAAGATTAAGCTTCCTAAGCTTGCCGTGATCCATCACAATAACATTGGAAACGGTAGTGGTCTGGGCAATTTTGGTGTCTATAATAATCCCCTGCCTACCCTCGGCTACCTTGCCAGCAACGACATTATAGACATCTAAGACCTGACTGTCCAAATCCAACGATCCGATTTCCTTAAAGGTTCCCCCACTGAATTGGAATGTTTTAACTGTAAAGAATTCATTACGTCGCAGCGTGATAATCGTCAAATCATTCAATTTATCCCCGTTTAAGTCCATCTTGTTATGCTTAAAATCATCTACGACGAAGTCCGTATAACCTGTAGCATATATTTTCTCCAGAGTTCCTCCGGTATAGGAATACACGATGAGTCCCTTCTGGTCCCCGCCATCGCCACTATCTCCGCTGGAAAAACCCGCTACAATATCGAGTGTTCCATCATTCGTTAAATCCACGAGCTTAAATGACTCCAGCACAGTGCCTTCCCCATCAAACGTCAGCTTCTTTACCCACGTTCCGCCCTGATCTTCAAACAAGGCACCATGTATTTTTACGCTCTCATCTGGCGTTTCATAAAAGAGCACTGCTTCGTCTGTGCCATCATTGTTCAAATCACCCGTTCGAATTGGCGTCGGGTCATCTGGATCATTCGGCCTTAAAGGCTGTACCGCCCCTAGTTGCGTATTCACTGCACCATTCAGTTCCTGCTTCTCGTCAGACATCGTCGGTGTCTCCATCAGCGAAATGGGATCGCTAATAACATTACAGCCGCTTAAAAATCCAGCAAGGAGCAGCAAGGAACAGCAGCCAGCCACCATTCTCAACAGCATTATTTTCACTTCTCTTGCCGTCCCCTTCACAATTTGTTCTTTTCCGCTTGTGTCAATCGTCTTCCCTGAATATCAAACACCAATTCACCATCATTCAACCCCCATATACGGGAAGCAAAGCGTTCAGCCATTTCCAACGGCAGTACAGTCATGATCGTCACCCGCTCGTCAGAACACAGCTTGCGAAAAGTCTCCAATACATGCGCTGCCGAAGCTGGATCAAGTCCATTTACAGGCTCATCCGCTAAAATAACTTTAGCTCCGTGCACGAGAGCACGCGCAGTCGCTACCCGCTGCCGCTCGCCACCGCTGAGCTTGTCGCATTTATCATGCGCCTTATCCAGCAGACCCAGATCCTCCAGTACGTCCATCGCTCCCATATAATCGTCGGAACGCACCATACCGGTCACCATTCTCCACATTGGAGTTTGACCGGATCTGCCAATGAGCACATTTTTAAGAGCGGTTCGATTCATATTTAGATGCGGGTTTTGCTCCAGGTATGCCCATTCCCGCTTTATTTTCATCTTTCCAGTCCAACCGGATTTCAGCACATCATTGCCACCTACAATTAAACTGCCTTCATCCCATGGCTCTTGTAAAGCAAGACAGCGAAGCAGCGTCGTTTTGCCGCTTCCACTTGGCCCCGCTATGGCTATGAATTCGCCTTGATGAATTTCAGCATCAATTCCTCGAAGTAGCTGGGTCCGTTCAGGTCCCACTTGTTTGGTCAGCTTCCGAATTTTAATCATCTAAGTGATTCCCCTTTGCGCACCATCAATACTGTTTATATTTTATAGTAAATGTGAAACAAATACCATGCAAACCGCAGTTTTAAACCGCCGTTACTCTTTTTCTGGAAAACAAACCTAACAATCCGAAAACAATGTAACTACCACCAAGGACAAGAAACATGCTGCCTTGAGTTCCAAAGTCCAGCAACCCTCCGCTAATATTAGGTCCGATCACACTTCCCAGATTAAAATGAAAGGATGCCAGTACATTCGCGGCTGCTAAAAATGATTTGGGCAACAGATCAGCGGCGTAGGCCAAACCGAGAGAGAAAAAGGAGCCTACTAAACCACCTGCTAAGGTCAGCAATATCAAAGTGAACATAAAATGATTGCCGCTCCATGGTAGCAACATAAAGGTCATTCCCCCTGCTATGCCTACGCTCATTAGCACCTTTTTACGTCCCCAACGGTCACTCAATATCCCTAGCGGCAGCTGCAGAACTAACCCTCCCAAACTGACGAACGGCAGCAAGGCGGCGATTTCATCGGTATGAAAGCCAATACGCAGGCCATAGACTGGAAAGTTACTGTTCAGGCTCGCTTCCATATAGCCGTATAGAAATGCAGGCAAAAGAGCGTACCATGCCCAGCTGTAACTGCGACGAAATCTTTGAGTGGGACGCGCCTCGGACTCCAGCTTCTCTGGTCTGGAGTCCGGCAGCTTAATTAACACCAACAGCAAAACAAGCAAGCACAATAAGGCCAACGCAGCAAATGGAACCAGCATTCCATAATCAAGTAGCCATAATCCCAATGGTCCTAATGCAAAACCCAGACCATATGACATACCATAAAAGGAAATGTTGCGGCCTCGCTTCTCTGCTGGAGTCACCAGCAATATCCATAGCTGCGCAGAGTAGTGCAATGCACTGTCACCAATACCTACTAGCAGACGCAGTATGAACCATACTCGAATATCAGGGATTAGCGGAAACAGCAGCAGCGTAATGAGCACTAGCACAAGCCCACCGGCCATCAGCTTTTTAAACCCTAACCAGCCCAATGTCCGTTCTGCCACCAACGTCATTGCGAATGAACCAATATACAGAGCAGCCGCATTCATTCCATTTAGTGAAGATGAAACTCCCATTTGTTCCAACGAGATAGACAGAATAGGTAATAATAAACCTTGGCATAATCCGGCAACAATAATAACAGCAATTAAAATAAAATAATGAACCCGTAACGACGACGACATCCTAGCTCCTCCTGATCGAACAAATAAAATAATTAAAATCAATGTTAAGAAATGATTTGCATTTGATTCCATAATCAATAATAATTCTTATCACTATGTATTCCATGCCGTCCTGCAAAACCGGCAAATCACATATACAAATTCAGGTGTAATTAGTGTATTAAAGAATAGAAGAAAAAAATCGCCATCTGAGATGACGATTTTACGGAAAGAGCTTGTCTGGTATGTATCCGACTCCTTCGGTTAAGGAGCCTCGTATGTTCAATCCGAACCCATTCACGTCACAACGCACTATTTCATATTATAGTGGACAATCCCTGGCAGAACAAGCCATAATAAATAAGTGAGCAATCATTAAAATGCTCATGTTTTGCTTATGGACGGGCTTAATTACGTTCACCGCTCTGGGCTAGAAGACAGAATAGGAGGCATTGGGTTCCATGAGTTATCAAATTAAAATAGACACTTCTCCAATTTATGAATTGCTCGGCAGCTTCATGGCCTATGTGACTAAAAAGTGGGTTCAAGATATGGACTTGGGCCATGAATGGATCGACAAGGTAGATGCACGACTACAACATGAAGTTCGTACTGAGCTGGCTACAGCTCAGGATTGCCCTTTTAGCGATTATGACGCACTCTATGCTTGGGCGTTACTTCGTCCGGAATCAGATGAAATATCTGATTATATCTCTTATTTGGACCACGGCCCGGATAAAGATATGTTTGAGTTGCTCGTTCCGCATATCCCTTTTTTAACCTTTGAAGAATCTTTACGCATTCGTAAGGTATACGCACCACTCCTCAAATTGTGGGATCGTGATTATTTTCGGGCCCTGGAAGGCGAACTGCGTGTGTTGGCAGAAGAAGACGCTGCGGAAAAGCGCATGCTGCTGAGTAAAATGGAACCGGAAGCACTGGTTGAATATGCGACAGCTGGACTAGTCGTGCCACACATGGAAGACCTGGATACAGTAGTCCTATTTCCAGTTGTCCATAATCGCCCGATTAATTCATACTGTTTTTATACCCGCACACTGCTGATCCAGTATCCAGTAGATATCCCCGAGGAGAGCGAGGAAGAACCGCCTACGCTTCTGCTACGGCTCACTCGTGCGGTTAATGATCCGCAGCGGCTACGAATTCTGCGTTATGTAGCTCAAGGTCCTAAGTCTCTCGAAGATATGCGCCATGATTTGAGCCGTTTGGAAGATACACTCATGTCTGATATGATGATTTTACGAGTGGCTGGTCTGCTTCGTATTCACATCGGACGTTATCATAAGGAAAAATTCAGCATCCGTCCCGATGGCGCGGCTGATTTACAAGTATTTTTGGAATCCTATATTGGATTGTAATTTGAATTGTACTTTTAGTTATAACCGAAGCAGCGTTAAAGCTTTGGCTTGGAAGGAGTATGCATCGTGTCGTATCCGAAGCAGCACATTTTATTTGATCTTGATGACACCTTAGTCCACTGCAACAAGTATTTTGACCTGATCCTCAACCACTTTTTTGATTTGCTTCAGGAATGGTTTGCAACTCATAACCTAACCAAAAATGCGATTCGTGAAAAACAAATCGAAATTGATGTGGCTGGAGTTCATCAAGTGGGCTTTGCCAGCGAGCATTTCCCACAATCTTTGATAGATACGTACCAATTTTTCTCGGAACAATTCGGACGCCGTCTCGATTCTCGGGAAGAGCAGGAGCTTCGCTCTCTTGGCCGAAGTGTGTACGAACAGGAAATCGAACCGTATCCAGGCATGGTCGAAACGCTGAACTCCCTCCAAAAAGCAGGGCATTCCCTCCATCTGTATACTGGCGGTGAGCAGATCATTCAAGAAAGAAAGATTGAACAAATGAAACTGGCTACCTACTTTGATGACCGCATCTACATTCGCCAGCATAAAAATGTCGAAGCCCTAGAAGAAATCATCCAGATGAATCGCTTGGACCGAAGCATCACCTGGATGATCGGGAATTCTCTGCGCACTGATGTTTCTCCAGCCCTTGCCGCAGGTATTCATGCTGTATATCTCAAGCAGCCTAAGGAATGGATTTACAATATGGTTGAACTGCAAAAAAACGTGAACTCCGTGATGTATACGATACAGAAGCTAACGGAAGTACCACGGGTTATCCACGAAAGCATACAATTGCACCAACAAAAAAGGACCCTCGGATAGGGTCCTCAGGCTGTCGAGAAAGTCTCGACAGCCTATTTTATGTTAATTTTGTTTAAGACGACACCGCGTTAATGTTGTATAATATAGGTAACTATTGTAGAACGGATGGTGTTGATATGCTACGCTCCAACCGCGAAAAACAACAATCCTACGAATTTGTTTCCATCGAAGATCTGGTTCCTCAAGATCACTTGCTCCGCAAAGTAGATAAGTATATCGATTTTTCGTTTATCGATGATAAAGTTCGACCACTGTATTGTGCAGACAACGGGCGTCCTGCCATTGATCCTACCGTATTGTTTAAAATGATCTTTCTCGGTTATTTCTATGGCATTCGCTCAGAACGGCAACTCGAGCGAGAAATTCAGACGAACCTAGCTTATCGTTGGTTTCTGGGGTTGGGCTTAACGGATAAAGTTCCGGACCATACGACGATTAGCTGGAATCGTCGCACTCGCTTTAAAGACACCACGATCTTTCAAGATATCTTCGATGAAATTGTGCTGCAGGCGATCTCTCACCGAATGGTGGGTGGGCGTGTTCTCGTCACCGATTCCACACACGTCAAAGCCAATGCTAACAGGCACCAGTACACCAAAGAACAAGTGTTGCAGAATACTAAAGACTATATGGACGAGCTGAACGAAGCGGTGAAGGATGACCGGAGAAACCACGGAAAAAAGCCTTAAAATCCCGAGAGGAAGTGAACGAAGAAAAAGAAATTAAAGTGAGCAAAACAGACCCGGACAGCGGCTATATGATCCGTGATGGCAAGCCCGAAGGCTTCTTCTATCTGGACCACCGCACGGTGGATATGAAGTACAATCTGATTACGGACGTGCATGTGACACCAGGGAATGTACATGATTCTGTCCCCTATTTGTCCCGTTTGGATCGCCAAAGAGAACGTTTTGGTTTTCAAGTAGAAGCTGTTGCACTAGATTCAGGTTATTTAACAACGCCGATTTGCCGAGGGTTGCAGAACCGAAAGATTTTTGCCGTGATTGCTCACCGAAGATTCCATCCCAGACAAGGACTGTTTCCGAAATGGAAGTTTGAATACGATGCCAAACGCAATGCGTATAGATGCCCAGCCCAACAGGAACTGCCCTACCGAACGACGGACCGTAAGGGATACCGGCAGTATGCCTCTGACCCAGCTCAGTGCCAGCATTGCCCACTGCTAAGTCAGTGTACCCAGTCTCGAAACCACCGCAAAGTGGTGACTCGGCATGTCTGGGAAGACAGCAAAGAGTGGGTACGGAGCAACCGGCTGAGCCCATCTGGTAAAAAGCTGTACCGCAAACGAAAAGAGACGATTGAGCGAAGCTTCGCGGATGCCAAAGAGCTCCATGGGTTTCGCTATTGCCGTTTGCGCGGTCTTCCAAACGTCAGGGAACAAGCCCTTATGACGGCAGCCGTGCAGAACATGAAGAAGATGGCGATCCACCTAGCTCGCCTGGAGAAACAGGGGCACCCCCCCTGCTTCTCCAGAGACCAGAGCATTATGATGTAAAAAAGAAACCCACGTCTCAAAATGACGGGGTTTCTCGACAATCTGAGGACCCTCGGATAGGGTCCTTTTTTTGTATTGGTCTAAACCCTGTCTCAGGATTCCTCTCGAACGCTAAGTCGTCCTGTACCAGGTTCATTCAGAACAATTCGCGCTTTGACGGTCGATCCATCTTTGCGCTTAAAAGACAACAATTGCGTCTGTCCCTTCGTCAACAAGGACTTGAGCATCGTTTCGGTAATCTGCTTTCCAGCATATTCCTTCCAGACGACAAAGCCACAACCCTGCTTGTAGTGGCTGCACCCATACCCTTTACGGCCTTCAATAATGCTTCCGCCGCAATTAGAGCGTGGGCAGCTACCTAAAGCTTGCCTTTGGCTTCCTGAAATGCCTGAGGATCCGTCGGAAGAGCTGCGTGCTGGTGGTGCTGCTTGCTCTAGCGTTGCGCTTCCAGCGCTGCCACCGCGTCCTGATGTAGCACGCCCCACCCCTTTGGCGGCGGTGCGTCCGTTCGCACGCGCACTACGTGCGCCTTCTTTTCCAACCGCACGCTTCCCCCTTGCTTCCTCACCAAAGGCATTTGCCGGAGCCGGCGGCTGCTGCCTCACCTTATCAATGATGGACAACGTAAATCTTTTAACGTTCTCCATAAACTTCTCTTGAGCCGCCTCACCCTTGGAAATTTGATGTAGGCGACGTTCCCATTGACCTGTCATCTCCGGGGAGGCTAATAGATCAACCCCAGCATGACGGATCAGGTCAATAGCCATCTTTCCTTTTTCCGTAATAAGAATCTTTTTACCCTTCATTTCAATATAGCCAACCTTTTTCAATCGTTCAATTGTGGCGGCGCGCGTCGCAGGTGTGCCTAAACCGGCATCCTTCATGACCTCACGCAATTCCTCATTCTCCATCTGTTTACCCGCGCTTTCCATCGCCTTAAGCAATGTACCCTCCGTGTAGCTTTTAGGGGGCTGAGTCGCCTTTTCTTTCATCTCGGCGCGAACACAATCCACGGGACGCCCCGCATCAATCTCAAACTTCTTGTCCGTCCACTCGTCCGTTTCCTCTTCATCTTCTTTTTTCGGTGATTTGCTCTTTTTACCTTTATCCTGATCAACCTTACTTAAAACTACTTTCCACCCCAAGGAAAGAAGCTCTTTAATATTTGTTTTAAACAGATGCTTGTCCACCTGTGTCATTACGGTATGCATTTTGTATTCAGCAGGCGGAAAAAAATGCGACAAAAACCTGCGAATAACCAGGTCATATACATTTTGCTCTTCTTTGCTTAGTGTTCCTGGCCTTTTTAATGTCGGCAAAATAGCATGGTGATCCTCAACACGAGATGGATTGCAGACCGATTTATTCTGTTTATGAACCAAATTGGGGTTGGCTTGTTGGACCATATCAGCATAAGGACCTGTGCCCAGCATCCGTAGTGCCTTGTGCATGCCGTCTATATTTTGCTCTGTCACATAGTTAGAATTGGTACGCGGATAGGAAATGACCTTGTGGCGCTCATAAAGCGCTTGTGCCACATCCAGTGTTTTTTTGGCCGAATAACCGTACTTGGCATTCGCCTCGCGTTGAAGCAACGTTAAATCGTACAATTTAAAAGGATACTCTTTTGTCTGCTTGGTGTCATATTTGGTGATTTTACCTATTTTTCCGCGAACAGCCGCAGCGATTTCCTCAGCTTCCTCTGGCTTCGTCAGCCTATCCCCCTGCCACGCACCTTTGTACTTGATCTGATCTTGCTTAAATTCTGCCCACACGTCATAGAAGGTTTGAGACTGAAATGCCTCAATTTCTTTTTCCCGGTCATGAATCAGTGCCAGCACGGGAGTCTGCACCCGTCCTACCGACAGCAGTGTGTTATGTCGTGTTGTGAACGCTCTGGAAGCGTTCATGCCGATCAGCCAGTCCGCTTCACTTCGTGCCCGCGCAGCTTGAGTCAGAAATTCAAACTCCGAAGCATCTCGCAATCGTTCAAAGCCTGTCGCAATACTTTCCGCTGTCAAGTCTGAAATCCACAGTCGCTTAACTGGCTGACGCAACTTTAATTGCTGTTGGATCAACGCAAAAATATATTGCCCTTCCCGTCCAGCATCACAAGCATTTACGATGGCATCGCAGCGTTTGGCCAGTTCACCAATCATTTTCAGCTGATCTTTTGTTTTCGGATTCGGTACAATTTTGAACTGCTCAGGGATAATAGGAAGATCCTTAATATTCCATCGCTTGTACTTAGCATCGTATGCATCCGGCTCAGCCAAACCCAGTAAATGCCCGATCGCCCAGGTTACAATGTATTTCTCCCCTTCCAAATAGGTACGGTTATTTTTAGCCCGCGGCTCCATAACAGCGGCAATCGTCCGTCCCATATCCGGTTTCTCAGCAATAATCAACGTCTTCATTCATACTCCATTCCTTCCTGACGGCCTTCTGTTTCTCCTCCATGAATCATACATATACATGGATATTAATGAAAACACAGGTATCCCGGCCTCATGCAAAAGGAGCCTTCTCCCGACGAAAGCTCCTTTGTAAATTCATTTAGTCAAACGCTTCAACAATATACGTGTATTATACCATAGATACCATGGTTCTCTCAGGTCATGATTTTAAATAGTCACCGAAAGTTATGTGTATGTTAATTTACATCACACATATATATCAGATTTTCTTGTGAAATAATTCTTTTTTCTATAAAAAAGCTACACTAAACACTCTTTTTTATGTTATGATCAATTTGGATAAGAAATATATGGTGATACGATTAAATTTAAGTTATATTATATAACATATATTTCACAATGTTTCACAGCTCAATAATCATTTATTCATTTTTCGCTTCTGGCAGACTCAGCTTGAAATACAATAAAGCCCCATCCGAAGATGGAGCTTTGACTGATCCGTAACATAAAATTTATAATTACACCAAAACGGTAGCGCCCATGAGGTATTTATCAACTTCACGCGCAGCTTCTCGACCTTCATTAATAGCCCACACAACAAGACTTTGTCCGCGACGCATATCACCTGCAGCAAAAACCTTATCCACATTAGTAACATATTTTCCATAACGTGCTTTAACGTTGGAACGACGATCCGTCTCCAAGCCAATTTGCTCTACAATCGTTTGCTCAGGACCATCAAATCCAATGGCAATAAGAGCAATTTGTGCAGGGAATACGCGCTCCGTACCTGGAATCGGTTGATAGATTTTGCGCCCTGTTTCATCAACAATCCGTTGAATTTGAATGGTGTGCAGCTCTTTCAGATTACCGTTTTCATCACCTACAAATTTGGTCGTCATGATGGAGAACTCACGTGGATCTTCTCCGAACAGCGCCTTAGCTTCTTCCTGTGCATAATCAAGAGAGTACACGTTTGGAAATTGTGGCCAAGGATTGGCAATCGGGTCACGCTCCATAGGTGCTTTGGTATGTGTGCCAAATTGAGTGACACTCCGACAACCATGACGCAAAGAAGTAGCTACACAGTCCGAACCCGTATCACCGCCACCGATTACAATAACGTCCTTACCTTGGGAAGACAAATAGTTGCCATCTTCCAGATTGGAGTCCAAGTAACTTTTGATGGTACCATTCAGATAATCCATCGCATAATGAACACCCTTCAAATCGCTACCTTCAATGTTGAATTCTCTTGGCTTCGTAGAACCACCGCATAGAACAACAGCATCATATTCACCAATCAACTGATCGGTAGGGATATCTTTGCCGATTTCCGTATTGGTGATGAATTGAATACCTTCAGCCTCCAGCAAATCCACACGCCGCTGAACAACCTTTTTATCCAATTTCATGGACGGTATGCCATACATCAATAATCCACCCACACGATCTGCACGCTCATACACAGTCACGCTGTGCCCTGCTTTGTTAAGCTGAGCCGCTGCAGCCAAACCTGCCGGACCCGAACCGACAACAGCCACTCGTTTGCCTGTACGCTTTTCTGGCGGATTAGGGACAACCCAGCCTTCCTCAAAACCCTTTTCGATAATAGCTTCCTCAATGGTTTTAATTGTAACAGACTGTCCGATCAGTCCCACAGTACATGAACCCTCACATGGCGCAGGACAAACACGACCTGTGAATTCTGGGAAGTTATTCGTTTTGTGCAGCCGCTCTAGCGCTTCCTTCCACAAACCACGATATACGAGATTGTTCCATTCCGGAATGAGATTATGAACCGGGCAGCCTAAAGTTGCTCCCATGATATCCATCCCCGTATGACAATAAGGGGTTCCGCAGTCCATACAACGCGCCCCTTGGGTACGCAGCTCTTCCTCAGACATATGCTTATGGAATTCTTCCCAATCCTTTATACGCTCTGCCGGGTCCCGGTCTGTAGGAAGCTGTCGTGTGTATTCCATAAATCCAGTTGGTGTAGACATGTTACGTTCCCCCATCTCTTCGCTTATGAACCCCGATCATCCATTCAGAATTTAAGTCAAATTCGAATTTGTCTATTTGTATTATGAAAGGGTCTGTTCTCATTGAATTTGATTTATTGTATCACAATACAGCGTAAAAGTGATGAAAACTTATGCAACTTTCTGCATCAACAGCCAAAAGGATTTTTTATATGGTTTATTAATTTTTCAAATGAGTGGGGTCGGATATAGTCTATTCTTATTCGGTTCTCTCGTAAACAACAAAACGATACTCATAGGGATTTTTGTCATCCTTGATACCTGGGGTCTCACTAACTATATTCCAGCCGTTCCAATCCAGCTCAGGGAAGGTTGTATCGCCTTCAAAAACCTCCTCAATCCGAGTCACAATCAGCCGATCAGCATGTGGCCAAAACAGTGAATAAATCTCTGCTCCTCCGATGACCATTAACTCTTCCTGCTTTGCTAATTGGAGTCCTTCTTCCATTGAATGAATTACTTCCGCACCTTCCGTCTGATAGCGCAGATCTCGGGTCAAGACAACGTTACGCCGGTTTGGCAGGCTTTTTCCTCCAAAGGATTCCCACGTTTTGCGTCCCATGAGTACCGTTTTATTAATCGTCTGCTCTTTGAAAAAGGCCATGTCTCTAGGGAGGCGCCAGGGAAGTTTGTTATCTCGGCCGATCACACCATTTTGTGCCATAGCCCATATCATTGAAATGCCCATTTTCCCACCTCCTCTAATCAAATGGCGACAGGCGCCTTAATCCCTGGATGATATTCGTAATTTTCAAAAGCAAAATCGTCGTAGGTATAATCAAAAATCGAATCCGGCTTGCGCAGAATTTTCAACTGAGGCAACGGATAAGGATCACGTTCCAACTGTGTATGCACTTGTTGCATATGATTTGAATAAATATGCACATCGCCGCCTGACCAAATAAATTCGCCGGGCTCCAAACCGCACTGCTGTGCAACCATATGCGTTAGTAATGCATAACTTGCGATATTAAACGGCAACCCTAAAAAGGTATCCACAGAACGCATCGTTAGCATACAGGAAAGCTTCCCTCCAGCTACATAGAACTGAAATACAAAGTGACATGGCGGCAACTTCATCGATTCGATTTCAGCCACATTCCAAGCACTGACAATGTGTCGACGTGAATCCGGATTTTTTTTAATAGCTTCAATGACATTCGCAATTTGGTCAATATGTTGTCCGTCTGTTGTTTCCCACGAGCGCCATTGCGACCCATATACAGGCCCCAGATTCCCCTGCTCGTCTGCCCACTCATCCCAAATGGTAACTCCGTTCTCCTTGAGATAAGAAATGTTGGTATCTCCCCGCAAAAACCATAACAGCTCATGAATAACGGATTTCAAATGTACTCTTTTGGTGGTCACCAAGGGGAAGCCCTTGGCCAGGTCAAAACGGAGTTGCCTTCCGAAAACAGATAGTGTACCTGTTCCTGTACGATCCTCTTTTTTTACTCCATTCTCTAAAATATCCTCCAGCAGTTCCAAATAGTTACGCACGTTATTCCTCTCCTTTGAGCATGAATAAAAACCTGGCATCGCCAGATTCTAATCTTTAAAATTCTTTTCTGCACCCATATCTATAGTTAGTTTATCATGTACGGTACTTCGTTGACCATGTACTGTGTGAATTTTCATGGTAGTCCTGAAAATCCTAAAGTTTGAAAAAAAAGAGACAAAGAGCGCAGATATAGCGCTCCTTGCCTCTCTTTGTCATGTATGAAAACGAAAACGAGATAATGAAAAATGGTATTAGCGACGTGGTGCCAATGCGTGGATCGGATGACCCAGCACGACTTCCGCTGCTTCCATAACGATCTCGCCCAGTGTAGGGTGAGCATGAATAGTCAAGGAGATATCTTCGAGTGTAGCACCCATTTCAATCGCCAGACCCAGCTCAGCAATAAGGTTGGAAGCTTCCAGACCTACGATTTGCGTACCCAGTACCAAACCTGTGTCAGCGTCAGCAACGATTTTCACAAAACCTTCAGCAGCGTTCAGGGAAACCGCACGACCGTTTGCTCCATAAGAGAACTTGCCAACTTTGACATTGTAGCCTTTTTCTTTGGCTTGTGACTCTGTGTAGCCTACGCTGGAGCATTCTGGATCCGTGAAAACGACAGCCGGCATACACTTGTAATCTACTACAGACGGCTCGCCTGCAATTGCTTCAGCAGCTACTTTACCTTCGTAAGAAGCTTTGTGCGCCAGAGCAAGACCAGCTACGATATCGCCGATTGCAAAGATGTGAGGAATGCTAGTACGTCCTTGGTGATCAACTTTCACCATTCCGCGCTCATCCAGTTCTAGGCCGATCAGATCCAGACCCAGTTCACCGTCTGTGTTTGGACGACGTCCAACAGTTACAAGCAGATAATCAGCAGTTACTTCTTTGCTTTCGCCGTTAACGGAGAATTTCACTGTTACGTCTTTATCTGTTTGCTCTGCACTTTCCGCTTTAGCACCAGTGAAGATTTCGATGCCCGTTTTCTTCATGCTTTTCGCAACGATCGAAGTCATATCTTTGTCGAAACCAGGAAGCACTGTATCCATACCTTCAATAATCGTTACTTTGGAACCGAATTTGGAGTACATTTGTCCGAGCTCTGCACCAATGTATCCACCACCGATTACGATCAGGCTTTTCGGAATTTCAGGCAGGTTCAATGCTTCTGTAGAAGACAGAATGCGTCCACCAAAAGGAAATGGTTTCAGTTCGATTGGACGGGAACCTGTTGCGATAATTGCATTTTTAAAACGGTAACGTGGTGATTCATGTTCGTTGAATACACGCGCTTCGTTTTCGTTGATGAACATGCACTCACCATTGAAAACTTCAACTTTGTTGCCTTTGAGCAAGCCACTTACGCCGCCTGTCATTTTCTTAACAACGCCGTTTTTGAATTCTTGTGTTTTAGCGAAGTCTACTTTTACATTTTCAGCCGAAATACCGAAAGACTCGCCATGTTTAGCTGCTTCGTATTGATGAGCTGCAGAGATCAAAGCTTTGGATGGAATACATCCACGGTTCAGACAGACACCGCCCAGCTCAGATTTGTCAACGATCAATACGCTTTGTCCTAATTGTGCGGCACGGATGGCAGCTACATAGCCGCCAGGACCCGCACCGATAACCAATGTGTCAATATCCAGAGAAGCGTCTCCTACTACCATTGATTACACCTCCATAACAAGCAACTCAGGGTTAGCGAGCAGCTGTTTGATATAGTTCATGAAGTTTTGAGCAGTTGCACCGTCAATAATACGGTGGTCAAAGCTCAGAGAAAGAGCCATTACTGGAGCGGCAACAATTTCACCGTTTTTCACGACTGCTTTTTCACTGATGCGTCCAGTACCCAAAATCGCAACTTCAGGGAAGTTAATGATTGGAGTAAAGAACATACCGCCTGCGGAACCGATGTTAGTGATGGAGATTGTGCTTCCTCTCATCTCATTTGCTGCCAATTTTCCATCACGACCGCGCACAGCCAGATCACGAATGGAATCAGCAATCATCCAGATACTCTTACGATCAGCATCTTTGATAACAGGAACGATCAAACCGTTGTCTGTATCTGTAGCGATACCGATGTTGTAGTATTTTTTGTAGACAATTTCGTTTGCTTCTTCGTCGATTGAGGCATTCAGAGCCGGGAATTGACGGGAAGCAGCAACCAAAGCTTTTACGATGAATGGCAGGTATGTTACTTTTGTGCCTTTCTTCTCAGCAATTGGTTTGATACGAGTACGGAAAGCAACCAGTTCAGTTACATCTACTTCATCCATAATCGTAACGTGCGGAGCCGTATAAGCCGATTTAACCATAGCATTGGAAATAGCCTTGCGGATACCTTTAAATGGTACGCGCTCTTCCTCAGCACGTGGATCTGCTGCTGGTGCGGATGCTGCTGCAGCTTTCGCTTCTTTCTTAGCAGGCTCTTGTGCTTTTGCAGCTTCTTTCGCTACTGGTGCAGCCGCTTGGCCTCCACCATTTTTGAAAGCTTCTACATCTTCTTTGGTGATTTTACCATTTTTGCCGGAGCCACTCACTTGAGCGATGTTTACACCTTGCTCACGAGCAAATTTGCGGACGCTAGGTGTAGCTAGTACATCTTTGTTAGAAGCAACAGGAGTTGCAGCTGGTTTAGTGTTAGCTCCGCCTTGTGCAGCATCCTGTTCTTGTTTAGCAGCAGCTGGTGCTTCTTCTTGTTCAGGAAGTTCACCCTCTGCAGCGATTACAGCTACGACTTGACCTACGTTAAAGATGTCGCCGTCTTTGGCAAATACCTCTTGTACTGTGCCATTGACCGGACAAGGAACTTCAACTACAGCCTTATCGTTTTGTACTTCCATGATGATATCTTCATCGGTTACTTTGTCGCCGGCCTTGATGTGCATCTTGATGATTTCGCCCTCGTGAAGACCTTCACCCAGCTCTGGGAATTTATATTCAAATCTAGCTGTACCTGCAGCTCCGCTTTGTGCAGCAGCACTTGGCTCAGGGCTAGCAGCTGGTGCTTCTGGTGCATCTTCTTGTTCGGGAAGTTCACCTTCTGCATCAATTACAGCTACGACTTGACCTACGTTAAAGATGTCACCGTCTTTGGCAAATACTTCTTGTACTGTACCATTAACCGGACAAGGAACTTCAACTACAGCCTTATCGTTTTGTACTTCCATGATGATATCTTCATCGGTTACTTTGTCGCCGGGCTTAATGTGCATCTTGATGATTTCGCCTTCGTGAAGACCTTCACCTAGCTCCGGGAATTTATATTCAAATTTAGCCACGTTTAAAACCTCCCAAATTTACGGTGTGCTTTAATTAAAATTCCAATACTTTATTAACCGCATCAATGATACGTGTTGGCGTTGGCAACCAAGTATCTTCAATTTGAGCAAAAGGATAAACGGTATCCGGACCTGCTACACGCAGAACGGGTGCTTCCAGATGCAGGATTGCTTTTTCGTTAATTTGTGCAATAACTTCAGCAGCTACACCGGAGCTCTTTTGCGCTTCTTGAACAACGATGGCACGATTGGTTTTTTGAATAGAAGCAACAACGGTATCAATGTCAATCGGGCTAATGGTACGCAAATCAATGATTTCTACTTTGATACCTTTTGTTTTTTCCAGCTCATCCGCAGCTTTAATCGAAGTGTGTACCATCATACCGTAAGTAATGATCGTCACATCGGAACCTTCGCGAACTACATTAGCTTTGCCCAGTTCAACTGTGTAATCATTCTCAGGAACTTCAGCGCGGAATGCATGATACAAGTTCAAATGCTCCATGAAAAACACAGGATCGTTGTCGCGAATAGACGCAATCATGAGACCTTTTGCATCATAAGGGTTGGATGGAACAACAACCTTGATACCAGGTGTTTGAGCCAGCAGGCCCTCCAAGGAATCTGTATGCAGCTCGGCTGCCTTAACACCGCCACCAAAAGGTGTACGGAATACGATTGGAGAATTGTAACGTCCACCGGAACGGTAACGCATACGGGATGCTTGAATTGCCATTTGATCAAGCGCTTCAAAGATAAAGCCTACGAACTGGATTTCAGCTACAGGGCGGAAGCCTTGAATACCCAAACCGACAGCAAGACCCCCGATTGCGGATTCCGCCAGCGGAGTATCGAATACACGTTCTTCGCCAAATTCTTTTTGCAGACCTTCTGTAGCGCGGAATACGCCACCTACATGACCTACGTCTTCACCGAAAAGCAGGACGTTAGGGTCGCGTTTCAACTCTACGCGCAGTGCGTCACGAATCGCTTCTTTCATGTTCATTTGTGCCATTTGCTTCATTTCCTCCTTAAACATTGACAGATCAATTTCAGTTCAGGTCAATCGAAAAGCAGACCGGATCGGGTTACGGCCCGGTCTCTTTCAAGTTCAATTATTTAAAATCAGCTTTTTGTTCTTCCAAGTGCTTAGGCGTTGTTTCGAACATGCTATCGATCAGGCCAGGAATTGTCATTTTCTCTGTTTTCTCGGCTTTTTTGATCTCTTCGTTCACTTTTGCCTTAGCTTCTTCTTTTACGCGAGCTGTATCTTCTTCAGTCCAAAGGCCTTTTTTCTCAAGGTATTTCGCAAAGCGGGCAATTGGATCTTTCGCATTCCATTCGCCTTCTTCTTCTTTAGAACGATATTTTGTTGCATCATCAGAAAGGGAATGCGGACGGAAACGGTACGTTACGGCTTCAATCAAAGTAGCACCTTCACCATTACGTCCACGCTCTGCAGCTTCTTGAACGGCTTTAATAACTGCAAGCACGTCCATGCCGTCAATTTTCACGCCTTTAATACCAGCAGCTACTGCTTTATGAGCGATCGAAAGAGCAGCCGTTTGTTTTGAGAATGGAGTCGTGATCGCGTAACCATTGTTTTGCACAAAGAAAATAACTGGCAACTTGTATACACCAGCATAGTTCAGGCCTTCGTAGAAATCACCTTCGGAAGAACCGCCGTCACCTGTATATGTAATGGCGACTTGTTTTTGTTTTTTCAGCTTGTAACCCATAGCAATACCCATAGCATGCAAAATTTGCGCGCCAATGATGATTTGCGGCATCAGTACATTAACACCGTCCGGCACTTGGCCGCCGTGTTGATGACCACGGGAATACAAGAAAGCTTGGTATAATGGCAGGCCATGCCAAACGATTTGCGGAATATCGCGGTAGCCTGGAGCAATAAAGTCTTCTTTTTGGAGCGCATATTCGCTACCAACCATGGTTGCTTCTTGTCCGGATACCGGAGCATAGAAACCGAGACGCCCTTGACGGCCTAAGTTAACGGCACGATCATCCCAAGTACGTGTAAATACCATTCGATACATAATTTCTTTCAATTGATCATCTGTAAGTTTAGGCAACATATCTTTATTGATAATTTCACCATCCGGAGAAAGTACGGACAGCGCCTCAACTTCCTCTGTGTAAACTTCATAAGGAACCTTGCTCATTTTCTTCACCTCAACAAAAAAATTTGAATATCAAGTTCCGCTGTTATAGGATTATTATACACCTGTTATATCGCTCGCGTCAAAGATTTAGTTATTTTTTTTGAGTTTGTCACATTTTTGTGTGTGTAACAGGGTATATTTTTTACTGTAACAGCTTAGTACATGATTGAAATTTTAAACATCTATTGCAATCAGGGTAATCTTAACTTATTGTGATCCCGAATGCAAAATAATACCCAAGAAAGGTGACGAAAAATGACGGATTCTCGGTATTTAAAACGAACCATCCTTAAAGACGAAGTAGACAGCCGCTTTCTTGGCGAGACCAGAACTCTTCGGATTTATTTGCCGCCCGGCTATAATGAAATATTGAGCTACCCGGTCGTGTACTGTCAGGACGGAGAAGAATTTTTCAATTTTGGCCGCATTGCAACTCATGCCAACCGCCTCATTCTAGATGAGGGCGTCGAACCCTTCATTATTGTAGGTGTGGAAGTGAATACAAAAATTCGAACGCAGGAGTATGCTCCCTTTGGCAATCGTTTTGAGGCGTATACCGCCTGTTTTGCAGAAGAGATTATTCCCTATGTAGAGCAAAAGTATCCTATAAGAAAAGATGCAGCGTCCCGTATTTTGGCGGGGGATTCACTGGGAGGCAGTGTGTCTCTGCATTTGGCTTTGATGTATCCTCAGTTGTTCAACCGCATTATCAGCCTCTCAGGTGCTTACTATGAAGCTTCGCAGGAAATCATCGCCCGTGAGAAAGATCTGTCTCATTTGCGGGTGTGGATGACGGTTGGCCTTCAGGAAGATGCATTTGAGAGTGATACTGGCATTTACAACTTTGTAGAGCTTAACCGTCAATGCGCAGATTTGCTGCGCGAACGGAACGCTGAAGTTTCTTACCGTGAAAAGGATGGCAAACATTTGTGGGGCTTTTGGCAAAACGAGTTGCCTGACGCGCTAATGTATTTTTTGGATCGCGCCTGAGTAAATTCTCCAAGGTAACTAAAAGGGAATGGAGCATTTGACCTACTAGGTTATAAAGCTCCTTCTTCTTTTTCATGATTTGGTTGCGCTTTCACAAATGTATAACGAAAAACGGCAATGATTGCCGTCATCTGTCGTTCACATTATAGCTTTTCTTCTACGATCTTGTCCAGCAAGGCGTCGCAACCTGCGTCCATTAATCGATAGGTCTCTTCAAAATTCCCTGTAAAATATGGGTCGGGTACTTCTCTTAATTTTTCTTGAGGGAGCAAATCCATAAATTTTAGAATATCTGCCTCCGCTCCACCTGCAATCTTTCGCATGTTTCGTTCATTAGAGTCATCCATGCACACAATATAATCAAACGCGTCAAAATCACGGCCCGTTATTTGCCGCGCCTGTATGCCTTGTTCGCTGATTCCATGCAGTTTAAGTTGCTTTAGTGTTCCCTCATGCGGAGGATTTCCGATGTGCCAGTCGCCTGTCCCGGCCGAGTCCACCCCGATTTCTGCACCCAATCCCCGTTCCTGCGCTTTATGTCTCAGTATTGCCTCCCCCATCGGAGAGCGGCAAATATTGCCCAAACACACAAACAAAACGTTAATCATTTCGTTCTCCTTCCTATTACACGTTACACTTCCTTTTTTCTGTTTCATTGTAGCCATGTCCTCCAAAATTGTGCAAGCCATATTTAACGCGGTATACTTAAAAACGATGGTATATATAGGATAGTATCAGAAAGAAAGGATGTTGATTATGACAAAAAAACGAGCGATTGTATTTTCAGGTGGTCGTCTTAATGAAGAAGATTTACATCAAATACAGCCCGATGATTTTATTATAGGTGCAGATAAAGGTGCTCTTTTCCTGATCGAGCACGGTATTACACCACATATCTCTGTAGGAGATTTTGATTCAATCACACCAGAGGAAAAAGAAAAGGTAGAATCAGCAAGCCAACGTATGATTGCGTGCGATCCAGTACTTAAAGACTTAACAGATACTGAGCTTGCTTTAGAAATCGCTATGGACGAACAGGCAGATCATGTACTGATGCTTGGTGTGACTGGTACCCGGATGGACCACACATTGGCTAATGTTCAAATATTGGTACGCGCAATGCAGCATCATATTAGCTGCGCTATTATGGACGCACATAATTATATTGAGCTCACCGGATCAACGCTTGAGATCCAGCCTATGGGCTATACATATACATCCCTGCTTCCTATGACCTCCGAAGTAACAGGCATACAACTGGAAGGATTTATGTATCCGCTGCATAATGCCACCCTCAAAATGGGACAATCGCGTGCTGTCAGTAATAAGCTAACGGCTTCAAAAGGTACGATTTCCATCAAAAGCGGTCTACTACTCGTTATTCAAAGCAAGGATTAATTATGACATTGTTGTAACCATTGTATAAATTGTTTTTCACCCAAAACCCTTGATGAACAAGGGTTTTTCCGTTTATAGAGATTTATGAATCGATATATTTTTTACAAATTGTAATTTTTAATGGTTTTTTAATAATCACTGTGTAAGTCTTGTCCCTCAAGCATTTGAGCGTTCTTTTCCAACTATTAGGCGGCTTCAAAACTGTTATACTCAACGCTGTCAGTTAGTTAGCAACTCAGCAAAATATTGCACAAATCAATTTTTGGAGGTACTTACAACATGAATATGCAGAAAATCATAAAAAAGGTAATTATAGCAGGGGTCGCAGCCACGATCGGCTTTGGTACTTTTGCAATTGAGGGAACAAATACGGCACAAGCCGCCACTACGACTTCAGTAGGCCAAAAAGTAATTAACTACGGTGAAAAATATATGGGAACTCCTTATAAGTTTGGAGCTTCCACAAGCACTACACGTAATTTTGACTGTTCTTCTTTCATGAAGCACATATTCAAGAAATACGGAGTAAATTTGCCGCGTACTTCTGTTCAACAGTCTAAAGTTGGACATGCCGTATCCAAGTCCAATTTGAAAAAAGGCGACTTAGTTTTCTTTTCAAGCGGTAGTCGTGCTACAGGACGCAACATTACCCACGTAGCAGTCTATATGGGCGGGGGTAAAATTTTGCACACTTACGGCGGACCTGGCGTGACCATCTCCGATTTGAACTCTGGCAACTGGAAAAGAACATACATTAAAGCACGCCGCGTGCTGTAGTATGAAACTCATTTTGAAATATGCGAGCCGGGACGAAAAGTTCCGGTTTTTTTTATATGCCCAATACTATTCTGATACGGTTGGTGTTCTGAGTGAATAACCAATACCTCGTTCCGTACGGATCATTTTAAACTTATACCCCTTATCTACTTTAACCCTCAAATGTCTGATATAGACGTCTACAACGTTCGTATCAACGATATAATCATGTTTCCAAACATCCTTCAGAATTTGCTGTCTGCTACAAACTTGGTTAAGATGTATCGCCAGATGAAGCAAAAGATCGAATTCTTTCGGAGTTAATTCCAGCTTTTGTCCCGCTCTGCTCACCATTCTGCTTGCATTGTCTATATGTATATCACCCGCCTCGATCGCCCTTTTCACATCACGTTCAATACCAAAAATTCGCAATAAATTAGCCACTCTAGCCTGAAAAACCCTAGGATAAAAGGGCAGAACGATCACATCATGTGCTCCTTGTTCAAAACAGGAAACAATATGGTCTTCCTCATCTGATGAAGTCATTGCTAATAGCGGGACATGAGGATGGTATTGCTGCCATGTGCGAAGCAAGCCTTGCGAAACCGTCTGTTCTTCTTCTATATTGAGCAGTAACAAATCCACAGGATTATGGGCTACATAAGAGCTTGCATCCGTCGTATTGCTAACATGTACCACCTGATAACCTGCCTGCTCCAATGGACGAACAATTACGGGAGACGCTTCATTTACATTCACAAGCAAAATTAACGGGCTCATCTTTTCACCCACCTGGTTTGGACATAGCATTACATATTGGATACGAACAAGTTTGTGTTATAATCCATTAAAGCATATTAATATTATTGTAACAAAAAAGCAGAAAATCATTCTCCAAAGAATGGCTTTCTGCTTTTATGGTTTAACCCAAATAGCGATGATACAGACTTCTTGCTTTTGCCACGTCCTTTGTCCCATGGATCAGCGCTCTGCCATCTGCAAAAACAACCAAGCGATGCTCGCTTGTACTAAAGGAAACCAAAAACGGATTTCGCTCTACTTCCCCCTCTCCCAAAGAAGCAAATCTATCTGCCGTTTCTGCAAGATTCAGATGTATCGGGTTTGCTGGTCTAATTTGAACGGTATCCCTGCCGCACAAAACATCTGTTTTCTGCCGATGAGAGGCCGACAAATATGGATACGTCGGTTGGCTACCGCAAGAAGGACAGTTCTCCTTTTTAACGCTATTTACTGCTATCGCTACATACTCATTTTTCCACAAATCAAACGAAAGTAGCTTTCCTCTCAAATCTTCCGGATATCCGCCAAGAAGTTTGAAGGCTTCCGTAGTTTGGTTAGCCGTTACCATCTGTACAGCCTGCGGAATAATCCCGGCGGTATCACAGGTTTCCCCACCAAACGGTACAGTTCCCAGCAGACAGTGAAGACAAGGCGTTTGACCCGGTAAAATGGTGTAGGTTACACCATAACTGCCCACACATCCCCCATAAATCCATGGAATCCCATGCTTGAGTGCCATGTCGTTCATAAGAAGTCGGGTATCGAAATTATCGGTTGCATCCATTATGAGATCTACCCCTTGAATCAACTCTTCCAGTTCTTCCACCCCAACATCCAGTACATGCGCATGTATAACCGTTTCCGAATTAATATCCTTTAATCTTCGCTGAGCAGCTACTGCTTTGGGACATCTTTGCGCAGCATCACTTTCCTGAAAAAGCTGCTGACGCTGCAAATTGCTCCATTCCACGTAATCCCGATCTACGAGGCTCACCGTACCTACACCCCCGCGAACGAGCGTTTCCGCAATACCTGTACCTAACGCTCCGGTACCTATGATTAGTACGTGAGAGGAAGCAAGCCGGCGTTGTCCTGTCGGTCCAAAGGGCGCGAATCTTTCCTGTCTGGAATAACGATCACTTGGATGTGTTCCTCCTGCACCGGATTTGTCAGTTACCTTCATGCCTGAACCATACCTTCTGTCGGACTGCTTGCTGAAGCGTAACGCTTTACAGGAATCATGCCCGCCTCAAAACCATATCTTCCAGCACGAACAGCCAGTTTCATGGCCTCGGCCATTTTTACCGGGTCCTTCGCTCCTGATACGGCTGTATTCAACAAAACAGCATCTGCCCCTAACTGCATCGCTATTGCCGCGTCACCGGGTGAGCGAATACCCGCATCGACAATAACCGGAACCTCCGCCTGTTCAATAATTAGACCTAATGAAAACGGATTAAGCAAACCATGTCCTGTACCAATCGGTGAAGCTCCAGGCATAACGGCATGTACCCCAAGCTCTTGTAGCCTCTTTGCTAGAATCACATCGTCCGATATGTAGGGCAGCACGATAAAGCCTTCTTCTAACAGCTTTTCACTAGCTTTCAACGTTTCAAATGGGTCCGGCAGCAGTGTCTTGCTATCCCCAATGACTTCCACCTTAATCATATCGCACAGGCCGGAGGCTTTTGCCAATTTGGCAATACGAATCGCCTCCTCTGCTGTTGTAGCCCCTGCTGTGTTGGGAAGAAGTGTATACCGGCTCAAATCCAGCATATCGAGAAAATGCTGCTTATCCCGTTCCTCCAAGTTCAATCTCCGTACAGCAAACGTCAATATTTCCGTCTCAGCAGCCTCTACGGCTTGGGATTGGATATCTAGATCAGAGAATTTTCCTGTTCCCAACAACAACCTCGAGGTAAAAGATGCTTTTCCAATGGTTAACATAATCAACCGCCTCCCACAAAATGTACAATCTCTAGGCAATCTCCATCTTTCAGTACCGCTTCATCATGATCTTCACGGGTCAATATATGCCGATTCAGCTCCACCACTACGGTTTTCACCTTTACATCAAGCTCATGTAGCAATTGATTCACATGAGTGATTCGATTAGAAAAGGTCAGGCTCTGGCCGTTAATCGTCAGCTTCATAAGCTTTTCTCCTTGAGGAGCTCAGAAGAAAAACTACTTATCCCAAATTCTGCTGCACAAGCCCCATTAAGCATAGCTGCCATCGCACGCCCGGTAGCATCACTCAGCAGGACACCGTTGCGATAATGCCCGACTGCAGCATATACGCCCTCGACCCCAGGAACAATGCCTATAAAAGGATGACCTGATACAGCCTGCGGACGTAAGCCCGCCCAAGCGCGTATAAAAGAAGCTTCACGGACGCGCGGCAGCCAGGCAGAGGCACGTGCCAGCAACCCCTCCAAGCCTCCTACGGTCACCTCTTCGTCATATTGATGTGGAAGGCTCGTTGCCCCAATCCAAAGCTCGTTATTCTGTTTAGGCACGAGGTAAATATCATCAGCATAAATGGTATATTCTAACGGGTGATCCTTCAAGGAGACCGCTACCGCTTCGCCCTTGACCGGATAAAGTGGATATTCAAACCCAACCTGCGCTAGCAATTTCATGCTATCCAAGCCTCCGGCAATAATGACCTGATCGCAGGAAAAAAAGCCACTATCTGTTCGGACACCGCAAACTCGACCATCCTGTATGACCAGTTGCTCTGCCTGTGTACCAGACCATACCGTTGCTCCCAGCACCGCAGCAGCACCTGCATAAGCACGGCAAAGCTGGACAGGAGCCACTTGTGTCTCCTTTGAACGATATATTGCCCCGATCGCTTGTTCATCCAAACCTGGAATTCGTCGGGCCAATTCTTTCGCATCCCACCAGATAGGACAATCACCCTCTCGCGTTTTAGCAGCTTTCCAGCGTTTTTGGCCTTCAGTCTCCGTACGGAAAGGGGTCACAAACCCTTCAGTACGGAATTCCACCGAAATACCTGACAAACGCTCTAGATCACAGACAAGCTCAGGGAATGCATCTCGACTTATGCGAGCAAATCGTGATAGCTCAGAGTCGGTGAACTCTTCACTTTCCGCTGCCAGCATTCCAACCGCTGCTCCTGAGGCTCCCTCACCCGGGATCAATCGTTCCAGCATAATCGTACTTCTTCCCTCCTTGGCCACATGATAAGCAATGGAACTGCCGATGACACCTCCACCTATGACCAAGCATTCAGCGTGTCCAATCACTCTTTCCTCTGTGTGTATCTTTAGCATTTGTTCCGTATCTCCTCTCCATAAACCCTTCTGCTTTCAGCTTGCCTCTACTCTCGTTTTCTCGCTACAGGCTGTGAACTACAAGGTCTGCCATTCGCCTATACTCCATTGCAGCTGCAACGGGCGACTCAGCCTCCCATATACCAGACATCACCGCAATTCCGCTTGCTCCGGCCCTATAAAGCTCCGGGATATGATGCGGTTGTATGCCGCCTAGCGCAATCACCGGAATGTTTGACAGTCTGCAAATATGTTCAAGCTGAGCTAAACCCCGCGGTACAATACCGGGCTTACAATGGGTCTCATATACGTGACCATAAAGTACATAGTCCGCTCCTGCCCGCTCAGCAATTTGCATCTCCTCCAAGGAATGTACAGACACTCCACAGCGTGTACCCTTTGGAAGTAGGCTTTTCACATCCACAACAGGTAATCCATTAGCTGGTAATTGAACGGCTCCGACCAAAGTAAGTAAAGCTACATCCACACGATCATTTACTACAATTTGTTGCAAAGGAACTTCCTGCTCCACCAGGCTGCGAGTCAAAGAAAGCAATGCAGAGGCACCATTCTGTTTTAAACGTGCGTGTACATAATGAACATACGGACAAATCACAGCAGCCACTTGGGCGGCTTGTGCAAAAGTGCCCTTTTCCATCGAAATTGCGTGTAATTCGATTTTGTCTTCACCTCACATTGGACTAAAGGATCTAAGCTTAGCCAGCCACGTCTACCAGCAGGAATGAAAGGGGATTATATGTGAATCGTCTACGGAAGCTCGAACTACTTAAAATGAACGAAACGCAAAAAAACCACTTCCCCAAGGAAGTGGTTTAACGAACGTCCAATAATCGAACGGACCATGATATCCGTATACGTGTATCGTCCCACGCACAAACAAAAATAAAGATGGTGTTGCCTTGTTTGTACGGCGCTCACTTCCCTACGCTGGCATAACCCAGATCAGGTGCAAAGGGTCCGAAATCCATTTATTCCGTCTCAGCCGCATGGGCGGCTCCCCTAGTGTGACTATTTTATTGTATAAGCTAAAGATAGCTTAGCATATTTTTCTAATTCTGCAAACCCCACTTCGTGTGAAATTTGCTGGAACTGGATTTAGCTGATTTTAGTTAACTTTACTTGACCACTCTTCCACATTCCACGTTTTGGTTACCCAATCCTCGTAAAAGTCCGGTTCGTGAGATACAAGCAATACGGTCCCTTTGTATTCCTTCAAAGCACGTTTCAGCTCATCCTTTGCTTTAACATCCAAGTGGTTGGTAGGCTCATCGAACAGTACCCAGTTGCTTTCACGCATTAACAGTTTGCAAAGACGGACTTTAGCCTGTTCTCCACCACTGAGCGCAGATAGCGGACGCGTGATATGCTCATTTTTCAAACCGCAACGCGCCAAATGCGCTCGTACTTCATGCTGGTTCAAATGCGGAAATTCATTCCACACATCGTCAATCGGTGTAATTTTCTCGGCCTTTACTTCCTGCTCAAAATAAGCGGGCTGCAAAAAATCACCTTGATAGGTTTTTCCACTGATTGGCGGAATTTTTCCCAATATGGTTTTGAGCAATGTCGATTTACCGACACCATTGTAGCCGACAATTGCAATCTTTTCGCCACGTTCAATCGTCATGGACATTTTAGGCAAAAGGGCATGTGTATAACCAATCTCAAAATCAATACCCTCAAATACCGTCTTTCCGCTTGCACGTGCCTCTTTGAATTGAAAGGTTGGTTTTGCGGCTTCTTCAGGCTTATCAATACGTTCGATCCGATCAAGCTGCTTTTCACGGCTCTTTGCTCGGCCTGATGTAGAGGCACGCGCTTTATTACGCTGAATAAAATCTTCCTGTTTCTTAATAAAATCCTGTTGCTTCTCATAAGCATCAATATGCTGGGCTTTGTTCAGATCCGCCATTTCGAGAAACTTTTCATAATTAGCTGAATAACGGGTCATCTTGGCAAATTCAAGATGGTAAATAACATTAACGACCTGGTTCATAAATTCAGTATCATGTGAAATAAGAATAAAAGCATAAGGATAATCCTTCAAATAGCGCGTAAGCCATTCAATATGCTCTACATCCAAATAGTTGGTAGGTTCATCCAGCAACAGGACGTTCGGCTTTTCCAACAGCAACTTAGCAAGAAGAACCTTTGTCCGTTGCCCGCCGCTAAGTGCGGATACATCCCGATCCAGTCCTATGGCCGACAGACCTAGTCCATTCGCCATCTCTTCAACCTTTACATCAATGAGGTAAAAATCCCCCATATCCAGTTGCTCCTGAATTTCCCCCATCTGTTCCAGCAACACTTCCAACTCATCAGGAGAAGCATCCCCCATTTTGTCAGTAATCTGCATCATTTCCTTTTCCAATTCCAACAAAGGAAGAAAAGCATCCTTCAATACATCACGTACCGTTTTGCCCGGTGTCAGCTTGGTATGCTGATCCAGATAGCCGTAACGCACACGTGGAGTCCATTCCACTTTACCCTCATCCTTAAGCAATTTTCCAGTGAGAATGTTCATGAGTGTCGATTTACCAACACCGTTAGCTCCTACCAAACCTACACGTTCCCCCGCAAGCAATCGAAAGGAAACATTTTTAAATAATGCGCGGTCCCCAAAGTTGTGGGATACATTTTCTACAGTCAATAAACTCATAAGCTGTTTTTGGCTCCTTATTGTCATCGGCATTGCCGACTGTTCTTATTTCATATGCATTTCGTTTCTCTCAAAGCTTTATTGTAGCACATTCTGCAACCATATCGGAATATTGAAAACAGTGAATTTTAAGGTTTTTTGGTATGGATCTGCCTAAAAAAAGAAAAACCACCCATGAGGGTGATTATTTTAAGCCATTATAACATTTGTACTCAAAGTAACCCGCAGCTGCTGCAGATTTTTCATCCGTGAAACGTTCACTCGCTTTAAAGGGAGCTGGACATGAATCTCTATAAAAATACTTTATTCCAGTATCTGGTTCTATGCCACCGATAATGTCTTGCTTTCTAACGACTCTCCCACCACCAAATCCATAGTTATTGTAATACCTGTCTCCAACCGGAATGCCTTGGATAAACGCGATCAGCCCCACATCATCTACCGTGTTGTACCACTCCTCTTGCGGAATGATCGGTAGCGTGAACGAATAAGTTATGCCGTTACGCGCTGCTTTTTCGTTATGGACATTAATAATTCGCGCCAAGTCCTCTTGAACGCTGCGAACAATGGTGGAACGACGTATTTGCTCAAAAGTTTCTGAATTATTCAGCAAAGATATAGCGGTCTGATCCTGAAGTTCCTTTTGAAAGCCCTCTATCCACCTGTGATTCCGAGCATCGTATGCGTGCACATAATTATCCAAGGTGAACCCCACACTGTTGCCTACTAAATCAACATAGGCATATGGCTTTTTTTCGCTCCATTTGTGGCCAATAGCAGCTTGTCCATGCTCGTCTGTATAGGCTTCTGAGGTGAACGCATAATAACCGTCATAATCCAGAATTACAATAGCCGGTATGTAATCCAATAATGCACGTTGTGCTACTATATCCCCATCAATGCCTACATTAAGAAAAAGGGTGTGCAGGAACGTGTTCAGCGCTGCTTCTTTATCTACCCGAAAAAACTTATCCGATCCGTATCCGGCCTCGCGTTCCTGACGTTCATTCTGTGAGAGCACAACCCCTGCATCCTGAACTGCGGTACGGAGAGCCGACGTATATTTCATTTCTAGCTGCTGCACTTCACGCTGATTCTGCACCCGTAAGTCACTAACTACACCAAAGGGCAAAAACAAAAGTATAAATATGACCGCAAAATCAGTAATCCTCATTCAGAACCATGCCCCCGTAAGAAGCTGTAACTGCTGGCTTGCCGCTATCTGCCCCACCAAGAAGCCATGATTTGTACAAGTCCGCAGGAGTCCGATTCGTATTATGTACCCGGACCGTAAAATAATCCCCGGCCATCAAGGTATATCGACGCGTCTGATCTGATTTTGGCTGCTGATTGTCAGGAAACAGTACAGGAAAAATTTGCGAATTATAGTACCCATCATATACAGCTTCATAATTGCCCAGAAAACTGTCTGGCTTCGCGGCATCTGCATAGTCCGGTACATACTTTTTGTGCATATGCTCCAAGTCAACTTCGTACGTATTGCCTGTCAATTCCAGATCACGCATAAAATCGTTATACATCGTCGGTGTAATGTAACCCTTGGTTCTTACCATATCAACAAAACGTACAGTTGCATGATATGTATTTAACCCGGATATATCATCCTGCCGTTCAGCAGCTTGAGCTGCGGGTACGATGTACAAAAGCAATACAGCGAGCAGCGCCCCCAACAGCTTCGATATTGTTTGAACCACTTCAGTCTTCCCCCAATTTCTCAAAACGTACAGATGTTATGTCCCCATTCCCATTACGCTGGGGGTACATGGAATATAATGAGGAAGCATCCAGGGTCGATACATCAGGCTCAAACGGTTCAGAAAATACATCATACTCTGTCCCGTCGACTTGAATCGAAATCCCCTCCTGTAAGTTCATGCGAATTGCCTGTATGACCTGAGTTCCTTTAATCCGCTCCGGCAACCCCACCCCAGCAGTACGGGCTATTCGCCCTTCAGAATGCTCCTCTTGCTGTGATCTTAATTCCAGTGCACCATCCAGCTGGCTGGACAAGTCTGCTGCCGTTACACATGCGGTTATGAACAGAATAACTGACACACCAAGCCGCAGCATACTTGAAGCGTGATCAGACATACTCTCATCCCCTTTATGATTATTATCTCTGCTGTAGTGCTTAGGACTGGGTAAACAACAACCCACGTACCACGTTCGATTTGTCTTTGACGATTTCAGCTTTAAATTTACCACTCGGATTTACGTATTCATTCTCTTTCTCATTAAGTGTATTCGTGATTTTACCTGTCTTATCACTGCCACCATTCACGGCGCCATACTGTTCACTGTCTGGGCTAATGTTCAGAGCATTACCGTACCACTGGCCTGCCATATTTTTGCCGGTTTTAATCTGAATGCCGAATTGGTCCTTCCCCTGAAACTTCCGCAGCGCATTGGTCACCTGGGAACCGCTAATCGTTGTGCCGTCATATACCGTAAAAGAGGCTTGAGACAATTCGGTCTGAATATCAGCAAAATTATTTTGTGCCGTTTTAGTCGCCTCCTGGGCTGAAATAAATAGTATAACTACAATCGTAATTAGAGCGATGGTCAAAAATATCCCAGCGGCTACCTTTAAAGCTGTTGATGCGTTATTCATTATTTTTCTCCCCTAGCTTGTTATTTTGTATTAGTCATAGGTTAACTTTCTTACTGAATTTTTTGTATTTGTTCATAATAGTTATCCATTTGAACAAAGCTCATGCCGATCAACGGAATCACCAAATATAAAAAGATAAGACCATACATCGGGGCAAAACCAATCATCCTTCCCCAGATAGCCTTACTGTCTATTATTTTTTCATACTCCTGTTTTCTTTGTTCGAAATAGTAGGACATATGGGATTCCAAATCATCAAAGGCCTCTCGAATCGTAATTTTACCTAAAGACAAATGAAGCTTATCCACGAGACGTTGAAATTCCGGCAAAGGCGCTTCTTCTTTTAGCAAGTCGAGAGCTGCCTCTGGCCCATGTTCATAATGAAGCAAACATTTTTGCAGAGGTCTTTTGAATATAACTGAAAATCTGTTCAGCCACTCCAATATTTCCTCGACAGACATTCGTTCCATAACCCGTAAAATGGAAATAACTGTTTGAAATTGATACACCTCATGCCTCATATCCAACCGACGCATTTTTCGTTGCAAATATAATAAAAGCATAGGCATTTGATAGGCTGCGTACCCAACAATCAAACTAATCAGCACTTCCCACCACTTGATGTATTCATCATTCCAATCTTTTAGCTTTTGGAGGATACGCCAAGTATTTGTGGATAACTGTTCAGGAGTAGCAGTTCCATTAGCATTATGCTCTAAAACAGCGTACGTCTGTTCGTATGTGCTGTTCGACCTCATGTTCAGCGAATGCATGATTTTGCGATCAATCTCACTCTGCTTCAAAGCTTCTTTTTGCTCCACCGGACTTAAACGTCCAAACATTTGACCCGATTGCACTGGTGCGTGAAGGATATGCGTTCTCTCAGCTTCATGTAAAAAAAATATCGTACTGATACTGAGCACCAATCCTATGATACAAAGAGCCATTCTGCGTATGTAGAGCCACTCCAGCCTAATCTCCGCACCACTTTCCTTTAATAGGCGGGTTATTTGAAAATAAGAAGACATATTCTGACGCGGAATTAAAGAATCCACCACATTACGAATGATAGGAAAACGGTATAGCTTCTGCTCCCAAACCCTCCGTCCTCTACCCGCACGATATCCTGTCTCGTCGGTCTGTTGTAGCTTCTGTAATAGGAAATAAGATACGATTATCACAATATAAACGGATAATTTTGTGATATAACCCAATTTTCCCTGATAAAACTCATCCATGGAGGGAAAGCTGGACCTCGCCCATGTCTCGATTGGGGTGGTAAAGAAAACTGGTGCTAGTGCGATCACGTTTAGACTTTTTAACAGATAGTCCAGTTTATTTCTTCGCAGCAACTCCAACTGGATTTCGCGTGCGAGACTGCCGAGCCCCTTCAAGTAAATGGAGCCGCCCTCCTCAACCCGATCACCAAACTCCATTACCATATACGAGATACCGGCAAAAGCTTTTAAAAATCGATTAGGAGCCGATTCATAGTATCTTTCCAATGCTTCGTGCGGATCAACATCTGTTAGCGCCTCATGGATGAGTCGTGCGTGTCTCCCGGCCTCTGCCTCCGCCAAATCGGCCGCTTCGGATATAGCTTCCTCCACCATACCGTGCTGATGGTAATAGTGACGCACATTGGCGAATAATTCGATCATCTGTGCAAGTAGCCTTTTTTCCATCCGGCTAATGGCCATATCCAAAATAAGACTGTTGATTACCACTCCGCATAAAACGGCTAATATAGCAAACTCTATTCCTGGCTTCATCATGATCAGCACAACACCACTGCAAGCAAAAGCTCCCCAGATGAACAGTGTCATCTTCATCGTCTGTAGGCGAAGCTTGTACTCATCGTAGGCATGCTGACCAGCTAGTCGCTTACGTATACTCGTGATGTATCCGGATAAGAAAGGGACCTTCATACACAGCGTGTACAACTTATGCAGTAAGGCTTGTAGCTCACGTTGCAGTACCGCTTTTCCCTTGCGACCTTCCTTCACAGAATAAATTCGTCCTCTGCGAACTGCATGACTACTGCGCTTACGCAACCCCCATAAAGCTATATATAGAAGCGTAAAGCCCCCACCTGATATAAGTAAAATCCATAATAAAATTTCTTTAAGACTCATAGTCTTCCTCCCAATAGCGGGTCAAAAAACTGCGGAAATCTCTGGCATCATTTACATTCATCTGCTCATACATTTCTTGTACACTTTTGGCTGTTAAGGGCTCCATCGGTATATAGCTTCCGTTCCGATATTCCATAACGTGGCGATAACTGTAGCTTGATGAAGCATTGGAGCCTGCATCCGTATGATCCGGGTCACGCGGCACACATTCTGTGATCCGTTCGATGTAGCGTCGCCCTTCCGCATCACGTTTGAGATGCACATCAAAGTTAATGACATGAACTACCTGTTCCTCAGCAATGCCTTCATGCTGAAATACTCCTGTTTTGAGCAATGAATTACGAAGTGAAAACACGAGATCACGAAATGTTTTGGCATGATGAGTAAAAATGGTGAATAGACTGGCAACCTGCGACATTTGAATCATCCAAGCAGCTACTTCATCACTTGCTACTTCGCCTAGTATATTGACGGTTCCATCTGTTTTTTTCTGTAAGTCAAGCCCTTGTTGTCCTGAAATATGATCCGTTTCTCGAAAGCTAAGAATGTTACGGCGACTGTAGATGCTGCGTAGATGCAGTTCAAAAGCCATTTCCTGAACGCGAAGCGTATACGAAGCATAAATGTGCTTGACCATCGCCATTAACAACGTCGTCTTACCTGAGCCCTGCGCGCCTGTGATAGCAGTAATCCGGCTGCCTTTCATTAAATAAGAAAGTAGCTGGATTGGAAAATCAGCATTTTGTCCCTTAATTAACTGTTCCAGCGATACGCTTTGAATATCAAATTTACGGACAAAGAAAGCCCACGATTCTGAGAAAGGAGGTCGTACCACCACTACCCGTGACCCATCCTTCATTTCATTGACCTTATAACCATTCGCTTCGGAAAGCTGTCCCGGGTAATTGTATTTGTAAATATTTTGGCACACCCTTTTAAGTTCACGCTCAGATCCGAAAGAAAGGAATGAAAGATGGATCGTTTTACCTTTATAAAAAATCCATACGCTCTCATAACTATTGGCAGTAGGCATAGTTGTTTGTTCAAATACATACCCATCGGAAGCCCAGTCTGATGATGCAGGAATCCCACCTTCCGGCATACCACTGACGCCCCCACTTACACCGTCGATCCGCTGGTCACGAATATCATCAATGACGGAAAAGCCTTTGTAATGCTGATAAATCCGCTGGACAATAATATCCACCTTCTCCAAAAAGGAAAGGGGCCGGTACTCACAATCATAGATATAACGAATGTCCTCTGCGGTAACGAGATAACTTCCATCTTCTTCACCTTGCTGTGAATATCTCATTTCGGCCAAGTCATAAGTATCCAGTAAACGTGATAGTGCATCAGCGCCAAACTTCTGCTGGTATTGGTAAAATATAATTTCGAATTGATCCTGTATGCTAAACAACTCAGGTCTGGAGAATGGCATAACAGTATCGACGATTTTCTCGTTTAAGCCGTAACCGTGAATCAGAAGCTCAGCCATCAGATTTTTAACAAAACGTTTATCTCCACTGCTACCATTGGCACAGTCCTTTAATGCCCTGCGTAGTTCCGCCCTTTGATGGATACGCCGTCTATATTCCTCTTCATGCAATCCGGCATCCGCCATCTGGCTATGACTTAGTTCATGAAGTGCATTTTTGATATACTCTATTAATGTTTCGAATGTGGCATCTTCATTCTTTTTTTCTACCCGAAGGGTTGAATGTCGCGAGTGAAAATTCCCTCGATATTTTACAATAATCAGTACGATGCACATCAATACTATACAGGTAAGAATCAATCCGTTGATCATTTGAGCGGACAGCATTTAAGCGCCCCTCTCCAAAGCCTTGAGCCGAAGATCGGACTCTGCCGCCTCCAGAATAGCTTTGCTGATATGACGTATACTCTGCGCCCATCCTACAGTCATAAAAAGCTTACGAGGCTGCCCTTTTCCACTTCGTACCTCACGCTGCACATGGCCGATCACATCCCTGCGGTTCCATGCGTCCATAAATCCGGTGTTATAAGGGACTGTATACAGAGCACCTTTGTAGCCATATCTCCTGCGAATATTCGCTTCATTCACTTGAGAATGCACATCATATTTTCCAAGTACTATTAATAAGGGTAACGATGAGTAGGTAGATAACGGAGACACGGATTCAAAATAAGCGTCTAACTCTCGCATATTCTGAGTGAGTGAAAGAACAGCCAGTTTGGCTCGTGCACATGCTTCATGCTGTACAGCCCCCCATCCTGCTCCACTTCCTGCATCAATTAGCGTTAAATCATAATATTGGTTCGCTGTATCTATTACTGCCCGTACAAGCACTGGAGACAGTAACGGCGGTGCAGCTCCAAAGCTGGAGGTTCCCTCAAGTACATCCAAAGTATGTTCGAGTACAGGTGTCGTATAATTACGAATATTTTCTTTAGACAGTGTCCCTCGCAGAACTAAACGTGCGGCAGCATCCCAGCCCCCTTCATGAAGCTGTAGGGTTGGATCATCCATACCATACTCTTGTATAGGTAATCCTGATTCAATACCAGTATGTCTACGACCCAAATGAGTCAATAATAGTCTTCCTCTATATAGATTGCCTATGGTAATTGCTATTGCTGCCGCCAAAGAGCTACTTCCACTAGCCCCCTTAATGGGGCTCCAAAACAAAATGGTACTCATGCTCTACTCCTTTCCGCACGCTTTAGCGCACGACGAATCACCTTTAATTCCCAACTCATCCATTCCCCAATACAACGGCATAGTTCTTTCTTATACATTCTGGATAGCGGTTTTAGTATTAGCTGTTTTTTATGCTCATTTTCCAGTTTCAGAGCAAGCAACCCCTCATCCCATGGCAGTATATATGGCTCTTGCTGCCAAGATGCCGGGAAATGATTCATGTATTCCCACAGATACGGCTCCTCCAGACCACAATCCACGGCCTGTAAAAATAGCTTGTGAAATACAAGATCTTTGGGAAATTCAGGTTGACTGAATAAATGCTGAAGCCAATTCTGTCCGTTATGCATTAGCATGCGGCTATAATCACTGACCCAAACTCGCAGTTCTGCCCTTTTCCAAACAGAAATTGGACAAAAATCAAGTAACTCTACATCTAAAATAACAATGTCATAAACCTGTTCTGCCTTCTGATCAGCCCTCATACCTATATGCAGGTCTTCCCATGCTGTAAATCCAATTGCTACATCAAAACCACTAAACTGCGTAATGGGAAGTGGTTTGTCAAGCATCCCTATGCTATACCGATACCGTCCCCGCAGCGTAGCATCTACAAGCAGTACTCGTTGGCCGGAAGCTGCTAATATGCTGCTGATGTATAACAAGGTATCACTTTTGTCACAAAGCCCGGCAAATATCCATGTTTTCATACTTCCGTTCCTTTTCTCTCATTTATTTGGCATACGGGTCAGAGCTTCCACCCTGCGTCAGAATCTTTGTTTGTTCTTGATGATCCTGCTCATTCTCATATTCATTTCTTGTAACATCAATCCCGCTTGTTGGGTTTTCTATAGTAGCACCCGCATGTTGAGCTGCAATTTCCTCACTCAGACTTCTTTCCACGGGTGTTGAAATTACACTGTTTGATGAATTAATTGCATTTTCAAGGGAATCCCGCAGCTGCTTAGACAGCTTTTGTTCAGCAATGTGTATCAAATTCGGATCACTATTCATTAACGCTAATACCTGCGCATTAGGCGGATAGGTCGGGACTGCCTTGGGCTGAAATTGGGGATCCACATATGTCAGAGCATAAATGGATGCTTTATGCAGGTAGGCATCAACAATCGCGCTCGAAAGCGATAATATTTCCTGCTCATTCAAAGTGACCCAGACAATTGGACCTTCCAGTCGGGAAATCTTCTTTTTGGATAATAGAATGTAATCCTGACCTGTTGGAAATTGTATGCGGATATCTACTTCGTCCCCCGACTTTAGACTGTTGGGTAGTACCACCACCTTTAGCTCACGGTTGCGTAAATCTTTAGGTGTGGGTTCATCAGCAGTAATCATAGACGATGTAAGCACAGATCCTTTTTTAAGCTCAATCTTGGCTGTGGTTCCGGAAACTTCACTTTTATTTGCCAGCAAATTTGATGGAGCCTGAGAACCGGGAACTTTAATTCCCTTCAAATCATTAGATGCAATCTGTTCACCTGGAGAAATGTCACGGACAACCGCCCAGCCTTTTTTCGCGGTTCGTTGCTCTTGTTCATACACTTTCCATTTCAGTTCTGCCTCTACCTCAGCCTGTTTCCTAACCTCATTCATTTGATGGATATTAACCATAAGATAGCCGGCAAAGATAATGCCAACAATCCCAGCGCCAATGCAACCGGCATACAGTTTTTGTTTACTGCTTTTTCTTAGCTTGGACACACAACTTCTCCCCTGCCTCTTTTTGATATATACTTTCTATTTAGCGCCGTCGCTTAAGGAATGCGAAGCGTCTTCTCCGGGTGTCTGGAATAACTCCGCGAAACAGCTCGTCCAGCACCTGATCCATCTCATCATCCCGTTCGAAGGGGTCTGAGTGGAACGGTAGAGCAAATACTTTATCGTGATCCAGCTCCTTACGAAGCCTGCGAACCGCCTCCGAAGTTGCCAATGGCAAGCAGTAATTCCATTTGTGCTGTGGGTGGCGCTGAAGAGATCGGGCTAGCCCTGCTATATCCTGAACCCTCCATTCGGCCCCTGAGCCAACGACGAGCGGATAATCGGCTCTCAAGAATTCTTCCAGACGTTCATTATCCTGCCCACTCCCCAGGTCCAGTACGATAAATCTGTAAGAACCACCCAACAAAGAAATGACATCCGCACGCGATGTTTGTCGCCAGTAATGTACTCCATCGACTTCAAAACGCCGACTTGAACTCATTTGTCCAACGGATGTGCCTTCTACGACTTCTTGAAGTCGGGCAAATGCTTTGGCTGTGCTGTGCAGCTCAACCAAAGCTACGGAGCGGGATCTTCGAGCCAGATAGTGGCTCACCGTAATTGCTGTATGCGTAGCACCGGAGCCGGCAGATACACCCAGTACAGCCACTACCCTTGTGCCTGCATAATCCATTGAGGCATCATTAACGGATATTTCTTGTTGAGCAGGTTGAAAATCAGCACTGCGACGCAGTTCTCCAATGACCTCCGCGGCGGATTGAAATCGTTCCTCAGGATTCTGACGCAGCAGTTTTCGAATTACTGGAATCAAATGACGAGACAATTCCCCGCGTATATATCCTTCTACTCCTGCAGTCCACTCGCTATATTTGCCTCCTGTACAGAGATACAATAGTAGCGCTCCCAAACTGTATAAGTCTGAACGAGCATCCGTCTGACCTGCTCCATATTGCTCCGGGGCAGCGAAGCCCACTGTGCCCAGCTTTACCGTATCTTGATCCAGCTCAGCCTTGTAGCTCCTCGCTATTCCAAAATCAATCAGTATAAATTCCATTTCCGGTGTCAGCATAATATTCGTTGGTTTCAGATCCCGGTAAATGACTGGTGGTTGACGGGTATGCAAATAATCCAACACATCCAGTACCTGCAAAGCGAATGGGACGATTTGCTCCTGTGGAATATAGCCTTGGTAGCCCTTCATATATGCTTCCAGCGTAATTCCTTCGATGTAATCCATAACCAGGTATACCGCTCCAGATGGGGGATGCTCAAAAAAATCAACAATTCTTGGTAAACGTGGATGGCTTAGTGAAATCAGCATCTCTGCCTCCGTGCGTACAAGCTTCATCACTTGTGGCTCGGCAACCGACTCCTTCACTGCCCATTGCTTGCCTGGCAGTTTTAAATCCTCTGCCATGAACACGCGGCTCATTCCTCCCGAACCCAATGTGCGCACAATACGGTAACGCTCACCAACAATTGATCCGAATTCCAACTGTGATGGTTGCTTCATTATTCTCCTACCTCCTTTCTTAAGCAAACAACGCAAAAAAGGGAAAGCTGCCGCAAAATCAAATTTCCATGTCGCCATGAAAACCGTTTCGCGGGATGCTTTCCCTTGATTTAAACATCATTATTATTTTTAAGGAACAATTTGGATTTATTATATAGCACACCTGTATCTATTGTAAAGTGTTATTTTCCATACTTAATCATGTACAGGGTAATCTCATCTCGATTATGGAATAGCTGCTTAGCTCGCTGAATCTGCATGCCGGACTCCTCAAATGAAGCAATTACATCATGAATGAGCGCCAAGGGCTTTTTATGCATTAGCTTGACCGTAACGATAGCAGTACCACCACTTCGCAAACTATATAGTAAATCAGTAACAAGCCTTGCCATTTGCTTAGGACTCCAGCTCATATCACAAACCAGCAGATCGAACGAATTCTCTTTAAATTTGACTTCACTTGCATTTTTACGCAAAAAAGTCAGATTGGCGTACTTCATCAGTGATGGCTCCATCTTTGCCGGATCAACCGCAGTAACTTTCAGTCCCCGCTCCAGTAAGAAGGAAGTCCATCCACCCGGTGCTGCCCCAATATCCAGTCCCTGATGGAAAGCGCCAAAATCTATGCCGAACGTTACTTCTGCTTCCAATAGCTTGAATTTGGCACGGGAAATTTGTCCGTCTTCTTTCTGAAAACGAACCGCACCTCCGCTCCAATCCGATAGGTTGTCCTCAGGACGTGATACACCTGCATACCACGTATCTGTATCTGCAAAAACGGACACAATAACATCGGCGCCTTGTACTGTTTGCTCCATAGGTAGATCACTTAATTGTTCACTCAAAGCCTGCTTAAGTGCACCTGCGCTTTCAGTCCAGCTGCTATTAGATCCTTTGCGCACCTGTAAAGAAACACGTTGATCCATCAGTTCCTTGCGGTTACGGATGAATGCAACCAGACGCTCCTGCACCTGAACCAGATCCGTTCCTTCTTCCTGAAAATGAACAGGAAACAAGTGACGTAAAAACATCGGCGGCTGACCTGTAATTGTCCTCACTACCTCAATTTCTTCCGCAGGTAATGTAGCCAGAAAAATTTCACCAGGTAAAAGCATCGTACTTTTCACAGAGCCAAATATTCTTCTAAGCTCCTCTTGAGCATAGGGTGCAAAACCGTGATTGGCCGTACAAATAAATCTTGATGATGACAAAGTAGATTCACTTTGTTCATCTGTACTCATATATAGTTCCTCCAAAATAACATTACCCTCCAGCGCACACCCGAATCCAGGGACGTTCTCCATCCCAATCCAGCTCAACCGAAACTTCATATGTGTGCATAATCAATTCTTTCGTTAAAACTTCTTTTTTCGGTCCAGCTGCTGCAACCTTACCATCACGAATCAATGCAACATGTGTAAATAGGGGGACAATCTCCTCAATGTGATGAGTCACATAGACCACTGATAAGTCCCGCTTGCGGAGCCGATCAATCTCGACCAGCATTTTTTCCCGCTCAAATAGATCCAACCCAGCACAAGGCTCGTCCATAATTAGCAGACGGGGTTCCGCCATCAGTGAGCGGGCCAACATCACCTTTTTACGTTCTCCTTGAGATAACGTCCCCAGCGGATGATGAATCAAGTCACCTAAATTCATACCCTCCAGCAAAGAAATGGCCTTTTCTTTTGCCTCTGTTGGAATTTCCTGATAAAAGCGCAAAAAAGCATACGCACCTGTAGCGACTACTTCCCAAACTGGATCTTTTAGCGCCAGCTTTTCCAATAAGGTCTGACTGATATATCCGATCTGCTTGCGGACCTCCCGCACATCACATTGACCATACATTTGCCCAAGCACTTCAACCGTACCACTACTTGGAAACATATACCCTGTCATCATTTCCAGCAAAGTTGTTTTACCGGAACCATTGCGACCCAGAATAGCCCAATGTTGACCTTCTCGTATATCCAGGCTTACATCGTCCAATATCCGTCTTTCTTCCCGCTGCAACGTAATGCTCTTCATGGATATCATTCCATCACGCTCCTTATTTTGCTCAGCAAGTGTTCTACAGATTCCATTTTGTAGATGATTTCAGGATTATTGTTTTCACCATTATATATAAGAAGCGCGGGAACGCTGGATATCCGGTACTCCTGTACCAGTTCAGGAATATAGTTAATGTTGCTCTGCACCACTGCTCCTTCGGGGAGCAAATGCTCTGCTACCTCCAGCATCTTACGGGCAGCCGCGCATGTTCCGCACATGGGAGTGTACACAAACAAAGCCAGCTTGCATCCCTCCCATATGGCACGGCGCGCGTCTTTTTGTCCGATCTCTTTCATTGTTCAGACCCTTTTCTGATCTCTCGCATACGCTCCTCGGGTATGGGCCCATTATGCACGGTGACTCCCTCTGGCTTATTCGCATAGAGCAGCTCATACATGGCTCGCCGCCCCTCTGGACTGGAGGAATGCAAGTAAATTTCACGCGGATATAACCGTTTCCCTGCGATAGCAGCAGCCACATCTTTTCCCGTGGGTTGACCTGAACCCAAATCATAATCTAGCGATAGTATCGTAATAGGATATTCATGAAGCAGCAGCAGACACTCTTCCGCATCTCTTGCCAGCTTAAAGCCCGGAGGACAAGGCCGATAATCGTCCATAAACAAATACATCAACTTCTCCTCCTTTTCCCATATATGCAAGCTCACAAGTCTCAAAGATAGTTATTATCAATCAGACTGATTTACTCCCAGCTTAGAATCATTTGAATATCCTCCTGATGTGTCCCATCAGGTCCCGTCTCACTCTCCAAAACGATAGGAATGCCTCTTACAGCCTCCTGATCTGTCATCCAGCGCATGCCCTCAGTACCAATGTAGCCTTGCCCCACACGAGCGTGTCTGTCTTTTTTAGAGCCATACGGGTATTTAGAATCGTTCAAATGAACTCCGCATAGAGCTGACCAATAGCCGAGACGGTTTCCTTTATCGATCAAAGCCTCGTCCATTCCACCGTTCCACAATCCTGCTGCATACGCATGACAAGTGTCCAAGCAAAAGCCGATACTGTCAGGATACCGGCACAACTGACGGATTTTCACCATTTCCTCAAGCGTGGTTCCCATAGGTCCATGATCCCCCGCCTGATTTTCAATCAATATTTTAGCATTTCCCTGCCAGCCTTCCAGCACATCATTAAAACAGTTAATGATGTTACGATAGCCCTCTAGAGGGTCTAACGAATGCATGTGACCAAAATGAACGACAATCCCTTTTGACCCACAGGCTTCAGCAATATCCAGATCATTGCGTAATGAAGCAATCGTCTGCTCATAAAGTTCCTGACCACTATCGGACCCATGAGCCGGATTAACGGGATATGGCGAATGAGCAATGGAATGAAGCTGATGCTCTATACAGTAAGCGTTGCAAGCAGCAGCATCAGTAGCACTCCATTCCTTCAACCTAAGACTACGAGGATTTTTCGGGAAATATTGAAATGAACGCCCCCCCTGCTCTCGCGCACGCATAGCGGCTTTGGAAAAGCCACCACGCGTACTCACATGGGAGCCAATGAGCAATTTAGGCATCATGCTGCTGTACCGGGCAATAAAATGCTTTTTTCCCCGCCAGTTCAACCCTTACAATTTTCCCTCCACTTGGAGATTCTTCTCCTTCGCGGTCATATACTCGACACTGATGATCAAATCCACCTGTTAGTGTGTCTCCCTCCATTAGAGGCATTTCCATGTACCCACCTTCCGCAGTAGCTTCACGTAGTACGGATTGAGTGGCATGGTATAGCTTTTCCACTTTTTCTGGCGACTGCACAATGTTTTGTACTTTGGAACCCGGTGTAAATCCGGCGATATAAGCAATTTCGTCCGAATAACAATTGCCAATACCTGAAAAAATCTGCTGATTCACCAGTGTTGTTTTTAAAATCCCCCGGCGTCCCTTCAGCCGTGCTGTAAACTTTTCCAACGTCATGCGGCGGTCTAACGGGTCAGGTCCCAGGTCTGACAAAGCCTCCTCTGTTTCTTTAGCCGTCAGCAAGTGCAGATAACCTAAGCGCAGTCCGATAAAATAAAGCTTTACTCCACTAAAATCTAATTCGATCTGAACTGTACGATCTGGACGCTGCTCCTCCGTTCCCAGAAATAACAGCCCTCCCAACATCAGATGAAGTACGAGCCGCCCGCCCGTGTTTAAATGAAAAATCAAATGCTTGCCTCGACGCTCTAAATATACAACGGTCGTTCCGAGCAATTGCTTCTCAAACGTTTCCACTTCAGTATTAATGGACTTTTCACGGCTAACCGTCACTCCAGTAATCGGAATGTCCAAAATTTGTTTGGATAATAAGATTCTGTAGTTTTCCATTTCAGGAAGTTCCGGCATATCAACATCTTTCCTTTCGTAGCTACATAGCTTTTAATGCTCGCAAGTTTTCTAAGACATATACTTTTTTCTATTATCTCAGCTCTTCTTTCATCCAGTCCTGCAATTCAGCGAGATTTTCAAACATCAGGTCAGGTTTTACTCCAACGGTACGCACATGCTCGTCCATATTAGCGCGGGTCGTCACGCCCGACAGGATCAGAGCTGTTTTACAACCTGCTGCTGCACCTGCCGCAATATCTGTAAGCATATTATCGCCCACAACCAGAGCTTCATCCGCCCTAATATTTAAGCGGTTCAGTGCATAATTCATCAATACGCTTGAAGGCTTACCGATGACAATAGGCTTTACCTGTGAAGCCGCTTCAATTGCTGCTCCAATCGTACCTGCTCCTGGCGTTAGCCCATCATGTGAAGGCAATTGGAGATCCGGGTTTGTCAAAATAAAAGTGGCTCCTTCCCGAATCCAACGCATGGCAGCGGCCAGCGCATCATATGTAAATTGACGATCTATCCCCTGCACCACATAATCAGGATGGTTCTCAACAAGCTGCAAACCGGCTCCTGTGAGTGCATCACGTAATCCTGTCTCACCAATACAATATACACGAGCTCCAGGACTTTGCTGTGCTACATATTGTGCAGCTGCTAACGCCGAAGTATATACTTCATGGCTGGCCGCTTTAATTCCCATACCAACCAAATGCTCAGCCACCGATTCGGGTGTGCGTGAAGCATTGTTTGTAACATAAGCATAAGGTATCTGGTCTGTACGCAATCGGGATATGAACAGATCCGCACCCTTGATCATCCGATTTCCATGATAAAGGGTTCCATCCAGATCAATTAGTAACGATTTTATCGCAATCCCCTCCCCCACTTCAAATCCATTCACATCATAGCATTGAAAATTATAATTCATCCTATGAACGATGTTCTCCTTCTTATTTAACCACCTTAATGATTCAGGTCATAAAATAATCGGCCGTCTCCATTCATCTCATCTATCTTAAGTCAAAAATGCTTATGAAGTCCATGAATTGCTGGTAAACCGTGCAAAATAGCGCCATTCCTCGCTAAAAGCCGTCGCTTTCACATGACATAAGTTCACATCTTCGTCGAAATCCATCGAAGGCGCTATTTCCTCAAAGGAAATCTTCTGTATTTCCTGGTCATGCTCAAGACATAAAATCCTTTAAATTCGATATATAGAAACGCGAATATGACATGCCTCCATATGTGGTAGAACAAATTCATCCCCACCACCGTGTGCGGGTTCTCATCTCTTGTCGCATCCTGCGCTTTCCCGGAAAATAATTTCGGTGAAAAACAAAGGCACCGGAGCAAGCCCCGGTACCCATGCACATATCTTTCTCCAATCGTTTATTAACCGATATCGGGTACCGGTAACAACACATGCTGCTCCGCAAGCAATGAATTGGGAAATATGCTTCGCGCTTCCTCCAGCAATGGCTGAAGCTGCTCCTGATCTTTATACCTAGAACTAAAATGTGTCATGATTAGCTGACCCGCACCTGCGGCTTTTGCAGCCTCCGCTGCCTGAAGCGCCGTACTATGATGATACTCGTACGCTGTATCTGCCAGTTCATGCAGAAAAGTGGCTTCATGAACGACGACAGTTGCATCTTGAGCCAGCACTACCGTATTCGGACAAGGTCTCGTATCCCCCAAAATCGTGATGATACGCCCCTTTTTCGGCGAACCCAAAACATCCTGAGGGTGCAAAATAACTCCACCCTCTACCTCCACGCTTTCCCCACGCTTTAACTTACCGTACACCGGGCCGGGCTTGATTCCATATCGCTCCAACAGTTCTTGGTTAAGCTTACCGGGCTTATCCATCTCTACAACTCGGTAGCCATAGCTGTCGATCCGATGATCCAGCAAAGCTGACTCTACCCGGAATTGTCCGTCATCAAACAGAACCCCGCCCGTATGCTCCACAATATGTAGTTGGTAATTGATACGCGATTGGCTGATCCCTAAAGATAGCTCGATATATTGCTGGATTCCAGGCGGTCCATATACCGTCAGTGGTGTCGTTCCCCCCTGGTACGCTCTGCTCGACAGCAGCCCCGGCAGACCAAAAAGATGATCCCCATGCAAATGGGTGATAAATATTTTTTCAAGTCTGCTTAGTTTGAGCGGCGAACGCAATACCTCTTGTTGAGTGCCTTCACCGCAGTCGAACAGCCACATGCTTCTTCGTTCTTCCAGCAAACGAAGAGCGATGGACGTTACATTTCGCTGAATCGTAGGCACCCCTGCATTTGTACCGAGAAAATAAAATTCCATAACATTAACCTTCTTCCTGCTGACCAGCAAAAAACCTCCGAAGCTCGGAGGGTATTTGCTATCCCATCTGATAAAGGTGTTAAACCTTTTCGACGTTAAAATACTGCGCCTGAGGGTGGCTGAACACCATGGCTGATACAGAAGCCTCCGGTTCCATCATAAACCCTTCCGTCAGCTCAACGCCAATATCCTCAGGTTTTAACAACTGGAACAACGGCCCCTGTTCCTCCAGATCTGGACATGCAGGGTAGCCAAAGGATACCCGAATGCCTTGATATCTGGCACCGTGCCGCTGTTTCATTGTCATATCGGCAGGGTCCGGAAAACCCCAGCTATCCCTGATAATATGGTGAAGCCGTTCCGCTAACCCTTCTGCTACTTCGAGTGCTACCGCTTGAAGTGCATGCGAGCGCAGATAATCCCCTTTATCTTTCCACTGGGTAGATATCTGCTGAATCCCATGACCAGCTGTAACGACCATGAAACCCACATAGTCCATAACTCCGGATTCCACTGATTTCAAGAAATCAGCCAGACACAGATAAGGCTCTACCTGCTGGCGCGGAAATGTAAATGTGTGCAGTACCTTGCTCACATCCGACGGATCATAGATCAGAATTTGATTCCCTTGCGACTGCGCTGGAAAGAAACGATACATGGCATGTGCCTGGATGATTCCGTCTGTCACAGCTTCAAACATGATGCTGTCCACGGTTTCCTTCAACTGAATCGCTTTCGGATCTTCCGAAGCCAGCAGCTGCTCAACATTGCCTTTTAAACCAAGATGATGCCCCATTAGCATCTGCATATTCACGTAAGGCAAAATATAATTCAGTGGATAGTTACGCAGTACATGGCGATCCGTATCTGGTGGAATATAGACGGGCAGATCCTGAGCAATGTTAGAGCGCACAGCTCGAGTGAGTTTAGGGAGCGGCTTGGCTTCCACGACGATTGCCGCTTCAGCTTCTCGCTCAGCCTCCATCTCCTCGGCCATTTTTTTACGGGACTCAGGATTCATAAGCTTATTGGCAATATCTAGGCCATCCATAGCATCCTTTGCATAGGCAACCAGACCATCATACTCAGGACGGATACGATTTTTAGTGAACTTACGTGTTAAAGCAGCTCCACCCACCATTATTGGAATATCAATATTCGCATTTTTCAAATCCTGTGCGGTCAGCACCATTTGTTGTGCCGATTTAACAAGCAACCCGGATAAGCCAATCATGTCGGCCTTTTCTTCACGGTAAGCCTCAATAATGCGTTCTGGTGGTACTTTTATACCCAGATTCACAATATGGTAACCATTGTTGGATAGAATAATCTCCACCAGATTCTTACCAATGTCATGCACATCACCTTTGACTGTAGCCAACAAAATCTTACCTTTTACTGAGGATTCATTCTTCTCCATGAACGGCTCTAAATAAGCCACGGACGCCTTCATCACTTCAGCGCTTTGCAGCACCTCTGCTACAATCAATTCGTTATTGTTAAACAGTCGTCCTACTTCCTCCATCCCCTTCATCAGCGGGCCGTTAATAATCTCCAGCGAAGAATATTTCACAAGCGCTTGCTCCAGATCCGGAATGAGTCCCTCCTTACTTCCCTCCACTACGTAGGAAGCCAGTCTTTCTTCGAGCGAAAGGTTTGATATCTTTTCTTTTTTCTCCACTTTCTTGTTACGAAAAGCTGCTACAAAAGCGGATAAAGTATCGTCATTTGTTTTATAGATCAAGTCTTCCGCAAGTTTCCGCTCATGCTCTGGAATGGATGCATAACGCTCAAGCTTCTCAGTGTTTACAATCGCATAGTCCAGACCTGCTTTGGTACATTCATATAAGTAGACGGAATTGAGCACTTCACGACCCGCTTCCGGCAAACCAAAAGAAACGTTACTGATGCCCAAGATAGTATGCACTCCGGGAAGCGCCTCTTTAATAATGCGAATACCCTCAATCGTTTCCTTAGCTGAACCGATATATTGCTCATCACCTGTTCCTACTGGAAATACAAGCGTATCAAAAATTAGATCCTCCGCTGCCAAACCGTAACGGTTCACCAACAGATCATAAGAACGTTTAGCTACCTCAAGCTTATCCTCACGTGAAATAGCCTGTCCGCGTTCATCAATCGTACCAACAACAACAGCTGCGCCGTACTTATGAATAAGAGGAGCCATGTTCTCAAATTTCTCTTCACCATCCTCCAGATTAATGGAGTTAATAATCGCCTTACCTTGCGAATATTGAAGTGCTTTATCAATGACTTTAATATCCGTTGTATCTATCACCAAAGGTACTTTTACCTTGTTTACAACCAGTTTCAAAAACGCTTCCATATCCGTCATTTCATCGCGGTCCGGGTCCTGCACACAAATATCAATGACATGCGCTCCGCTTTTTACCTGAGCACGGGCAATTTCAGACGCCTCTTCATATTTGCCTTCCACAATCAAACGCTTGAATTTGCGGGAGCCAAGAACATTTGTTCGCTCACCAACCATATACGGACGATTGTCCTGTTCAATATATACAGGCTCAATGCCTGATACGGCAGGAGGATGATGACCTACCAGCGGACGCGGCTCAAACTGCGACATACTTTCACTCATAACTCGAATATGCTCAGGCGTGGTACCACAACATCCCCCAGCAATATTCAACCAGCCTTTTTCAGCGAAAGCAGCCATTTTACGTGCTAATGAATCAGGCGATTCATGGTATTGGCCATTTTCATCGGGCAAGCCCGCATTTGGATAACAGCTAATAGCTGCAGAGGACATTTCAGACAGAGAGCGAATATGATCACGCATAAACTCTGGACCCGTAGCACAATTCAACCCAATCGAAATTGGATGTAAGTGTTCCAGTGATATGGAAAAGGATTCGATATTTTGTCCGGCCAACGTCGTTCCCATAGGCTCAATCGTGCCTGAAATCATTAGCGGAAGCTCGATACCTGTCTGCTCAAAAGCCTGCCGAATTCCGATACTTCCAGCCTTGACGTTAAGCGTATCCTGTGAGGTCTCCAAAAGGAGTACATCCACGCCGCCTTCAATAAGTGCCAAGGCCTGCTCTTGATAGCTGTCAACCAGCTCAGCAAATGTAACACCGCCTGTGACAGACAAGGTTTTCGTGGTTGGGCCCATAGCTCCTACTACAAAACGAGGCTTGTCCGCAGTGCTGTATTTATCCACCGCGTTACGCGCCAGCTTGGCCGCCACCAGATTAATTTCACGGGCACGTTCTGGTATATCGTAATCCGCCAAAACGACGGATGTTGCTCCAAATGTATTCGTTTCAATTAGGTCTGCTCCGGCCTTCAAGTATGCTTCATGAATCCCTTGAATGACATCCGGTCTCGTTAAGACCAGCATTTCATTACAGCCCTCCAGCTCTTCCCCACCAAAATCATCGGGGGAAAGGTCTTCCTGTTGAATCATGGTGCCCATGGCCCCATCAAGAAGGAGTATTCTTCGTTGTAATGCATCCTGCAAGCTAACTTTATCCAAATTTCTTCACCCCCGCAAAACGTTAAATCCTAGTTTAGCAGAAACCGTATCATTTAGATAGATTGAAGTAAAAACATACGTTTTATACAGGTTGTTCTTTGTAAAAACGACTTCTCTTATCCATTTTTATAGTTTGTAGCATTATTAAACGTACTTAACCCTGCATCCTTTAGCTATGTTCATTTGCATTATAAAATGTTGAAATCCTGTATTGTACAACGTTTCAAGACATGGTATTCTTTATACAACATTAATCCAAGTGGAAAAGAGGGGATAAACACATGGCCGAAATCTTAATACGTAATACGAATGAAAGAATTAGCGGTGAAGAACAAGTACGTGAATTTCTGGAGAGTCACGAGATATTGTATGAACATTGGGATGCTTCCAAATTGTCCGGGGAACTGCAAGAGAACTTTACCTTAACAGATGATCAAAAGGCCGCTGTTCTCAAAACATTTGAACCCGAAATCAAGGATTTAGCCGCACGTCGCGGATATAAAATATGGGACGTTATCACTCTATCTGAAGCAACGCCGAATTTGGACGATCTGCTGGCCAAGTTTGAGCAAATTCACACCCATACCGAGGATGAAATCCGTGCCATTGTCGCTGGTAAAGGCATCTTTATCATTAAAGGACCTGAAGAGATCGGCTATTTTAACGTAGAGCTTTCACCGGGGGACGTTATCTCCGTACCCGAAAATATACCTCACTTTTTCACTTTAATGGAGAATCAAAAGATCGTGGCAGTCCGCTTGTTCATTGAAGAAAATGGCTGGATTGCGGAACCGTTCGAAGATCCAACCTTCATTAAAGCATAATTACGAATTTATCCTTGTGTAAATAAAAAACTCCCTCTGCTCTGTGACAATCGAGCGAAGGGAGTTTTCTTAATACTCGTTTCCAAAGACTGTGGATTTCTTACTTTAACGATTGAATAATTCCGTCCAATTCAGACAGATGCTTGATTTGGAACTTCGGCTTGATCTCTGTGGTATTGGTTTTGGCGTTTCGGTTCACCCACACCGAGTGAACACCTGCTGCCAACGCTCCTTGAATATCAGTCGTCAGCTTATCTCCTACCATTAAAGCATGTTCAGGCTCAATACCAAGAAGCCCCAACGCATGCTGGAATATAGACGGATCAGGCTTGCCTCGACCAAATGAACCTGAAATGACCACATGATCAAAGAAAGGAGCTAATTGAGGAACTCCATCCAGTTTCTCCTGTTGTAAATCAGGGGAACCGTTTGTCAATAATAATAGCTTGTATTGTCCCTTCAATTGTTCTAGAATTTCAAACGTTTCTTCATATACATGGGGACGTGCGCGTCTTTCCGAAGCAAATTGGGTAGCCAGCTTTTCCGCCAACTTCTCATTATCTATCCCTAGTTGCTGGAGTCCTCTGCGCCATGATTCCTTTCGATAAACAGGGGCCAACTGTTCCAATTGACGGAATTCAGGTTGCTCACCTGCTGTAAAATTCGCCCACAATCCTTCAAACGGATTAATGCCGATCATTTGAGTAAAACTAAAAGTTTCATAGGATTCATACAAAGCGCGTGCTTCTTTACGTACGGCTTCCTCCAAAGCTTTTGGATCAACACCTGCTTCACGGGAGCCTGTTTGACACGCTGCATCAAATGCCTCTTCTACACTACGTTCATCCCACAAAAGGGTATCATCAAGATCAAACATTACCGCCTGAATCGTCATCTGAATTATCCACTCTCTTTCCACAGTATATGTACGCCTATTTGCTTGATTAAGCATTTGAATCGTTATGTGTGCCCATATTAAGCAAGCGGCCGCAGCATGTTATATGAAATAACATCATACGGCCTTTGTTACAGAGTACAGGCTAAATCAGTTATTTCTTGTCAACCTGTATCTGATTGGATAGCGCAAACTTCTCAAGTCGCTCTGCAATGGCATCCGTGTCATAGCGACCTAATGATTTTGTGAAAATAAAATTACCACCCTTACCTTTTCTTTCAACGGTTACGTAACCCTTTTCAATCTTGATGGCTTTCATGTCCCCAGCGGTCATTGGACGTTCCCTACCACCTTTCAGCATATAGAGAGTATCCTTTCCCACTTTCAGATAAGGACGACGGATAAAAAAGATAACAGCCAGCATCAAGTACAGGCCGAATACAAGCCAATCCATCCCTCGCATACCGGTCTTAGTCAAAAAGTAACTCATAAGCATGTACAATACAGAAAGACCAGCCAGCATAATTGGCACAGTAATGTTACGTCCACGGAAAATATCCATTGCAGAACCTGCGCCGCTAATGGTTTGAATACCTTGCTTTTTGCGCGATTTATTTAAATGCGCTGTGTTTTTGCGTACTTTTCTTTCAAATGATCGGGCCATCTCTCAATTCCTTCCCAGATATATTACATTAAAACAATTGCCTCAAAGCTGATCTATATAGATACCATGAGAGGTACCTAAAACAAAAGGCAAATTGCAGGCTTGGGCGCTTTAACAACATTAATGCTTCAGCCCGTCATTTCCCTTCGATGTATCATCGTCCACAAATTCAATCGTTTCTAGCTGCTGCCGAAAATTACGGCGAATGTTACCTAAATAAATTTCCCGAAGGTTGGCACGTTCTGTGGTTTCCTCTTCTGTTAATCCCTCGGATTTTGCTTTGCGCGCTAATTCATTAATGCGCTGTACCAAGCTGTCTATATCCAAATTGTGTCCCCTCCATAAAAGCAAAGATATAATACACTTTGACATGTAGAAAAGAGCTTGTCAAGGCTCCCGCATTACGCTCCCTGACAAGCTCTAATAGTCTATAGATCATAAGTCAGGAAGCTTGAGTACCTGACCTGCCTGCACTCCCCGATCCTCTAAACCGTTAATCCGCACAATTCCTTCTATATATACCCGTGTATCCATTCGTTCCGGTTTATGATTCGCGGCAATCTGCCACAACGTATCCCCAGGTTGTACTGTCAGTTTAGTCACTTCTTCCTTGGAAGCTGAAGGAGCCGCGAAAACCGTAAGTACACCTGCTCCTGCAATCCAAGCAACAATCATTATAATAAGAAGCTTAAGTAAAAGAGTATGGGTAATAATCTGCATAAAACGCGCCCTACCCTCTTTTCGGGTCTCCTGTAAATTTTCTATATTCATTGGAAAAATACTTTGATAGGTGCTATATTTCATCATGGTTGTGTCCTCCAAACGTTTGTTCTTATGTTTTCACAATATAACACGAACGTTTGTTTTGTTCAATAGAAAAGAGAACAAAAGTTCGCAATTATTTTTAGGGATTATTTAGAACTTATGTTTGTACGAACGGAGGTTCTATGCTATAATTTTCCCAAACGTTACTAAATGGGGTTGATACGGTATGTCTAAGATTTCGAGCCGCCAGCAGGCCATTCTTGAATTTATCCGCAATGAAGTGCGTCTAAAGGGATACCCCCCTTCTGTACGCGAAATAGGCGAGGCTGTCGGATTGGCCTCCAGTTCTACGGTTCACGGTCATTTGGATCGTTTAGAGAAAAAAGGACTCATTCGCCGCGATCCTACAAAACCACGGGCTATTGAGTTACTCGGTCAAGACGAATCGGATAACAGCAACTTGATTAATTACTCCATTAGTCGTGTCCCCGTCGTCGGCAAAGTAACCGCTGGTCTTCCTATTACGGCGACAGAAAATATTGAAGATTACTTTCCTCTTCCCCAACACTTTGTTGGTGAGGATAAAATATTCATGTTATCTGTTGTAGGCGAAAGCATGATTGAGGCTGGGATTGCTAACGGAGACTATGTAATCGTACGTCAGCAGCAGACCGCTGATAATGGCGATATTGTTGTAGCTATGACAGATGAAGACGAAGCTACAGTTAAAACCTTCTACAAAGAAAAAGATCATATCCGGCTTCAACCTGAAAATCCAGCCTTTGAACCGCTTCGTCTGACACACGTCAGTATTTTGGGCAAAGTTGTAGGACTCTTCCGGGACTTCCACTGATTTCTCGTTCTTCCTTCCCCGTTATTCTATCCCCTAATACAAAACCGGCTGCCTAGGGCAAGCCGGTTTTGTATTGTTATTATGCTTACTATGTATCTCACAACTATTCTTTCCTTTTTGCAACCTATTCCTATTGTATCTACTATAAAATCAGCCTCATCATCTCAAATAATCCCCCACTGATCTTGAACAGCTATACTGTTATGGGAAAAACTAATAGATCTTTCTTTCTTTTAGCTAAATATGGTATATTAATTACTCATAGCTCTGTAGGAGGAATTAAATGAAAAAAATAATAATTTCAGCGTTTGTTATGATATTTATCGTCGTAAGCTGTGCAGTTCCAACAATGGATCATTTGTATGCAGAAGAGAAATCACACATAACAACCTACGATCGTATTCAGTACATACAAATACTCATCCATTTCAGGTATTTAGAAAAGCAACTTGAAGCTGTAATTTCCGAAAGAAATAATTACCCAGAGGCCAGCCAAGAATATAAACAGCTCTCAGAACAACTGAATCATATTCTTGCCCAAGAGGCATACTACGAAAAAAAACTTAACACCCTTAATAGTAAATAATTTTCATACAAACTGCATATTATCTTTATTCTACACATTAGACTCATGCCGACCTGCCTGTAACATCTCCTGCAACGTAAAGTTGAAAAGGCGAAGACAGGTTCGCATGAGTTTTTTTGTTAACCTTTAGGGATATAGGTACTAGCTTCTTTTTGCTTCTAATAGATTTATGCTGATACATTACTATCACAATTGACATATATATATAGCAGAACTAAGCAAAGGAGATATGCAGATGATCAGAAATAGAGTTAAAACGTATAAGCATCGCATCGGGAAAAACAGATATCTGGTCGTTAAAGTCTTTCAAGCCGCAGCTGCTAAAACAGGAAGCGGAAATGCACTAGCAACCAATGCCTTGAATATCAAAATTTCCAAGCGTAAGCATAAACGCCACTAAGATTCAACCGCACCTTCATTTCTTGAAGGGAGGTGATATTATGAGCAGAAGACATTGCAGACGTGATTTAAGAAGAAGAAGATTGAACATCCGTTCCAATCAAAGAGCCACTGCGCGTGCAAGAGGTAACGCACTGGCTGTTAATTTGTTTAGCGTAAACGATAGACAACGCAGACGTTAATAATCGTTTTCATGCAAAAAGCGGGAGAAATTCTTCCTGCTTTTTTGTGTTAAGCAGCACACCTAACTACTGCTATGAATCGTTTAAGCAAGCGGACGAGATCGTAAATATCACACATAGTTGAACAGTCGCTACTATTTTACTCTTTTATAAATCTAACAGACAGGAAAAAGTGGTTCTCTTTTAGAATAATGTGCATAGAGAAATTAAACCAGAAGGAGACAAGCCATGATAATTAAAATGTCACTTTCAAATATGGGGGATTTTAAAAAGTCAAATGAGAATAACGGCTTTATTGTGTCAGGAAAAATTATACCTAAATACGAGAACAACATTTGGTCATATATAGAAGAAAGTTTTCCCGAACCATATTTTAAACAGTATGAGGATGATGACGTCGATATCAGTTATATTAATGAACAAGGAAAATCTATTTTTTTATATTATGATGAGAACGACTGTGTTGGGAAAATTAAACTTTGTACTAATTGGAATGGCTATGCTCTAATTGAGGATATTGTCGTCGCTAAAGACTGGAGACACAAGGGAATCGGAGCAGCCTTATTGAGTAAAGCAACCGAGTGGGCTAAGCAGAATAATCTTGTTGGCCTTATGCTTGAAACACAGGATGTGAATATTTTAGCTTGTCAATTCTATGCTAAAAATAACTTTGTAATCGGCGGAGTTGATACTATGCTATATTCTAATTTTTCCACAGCCCATGAGAAAGCGATTTTTTGGTATTATAAGTTTAAGTATTCAAATTAGCCTATCCTTCTGTAATAAGGCCGAATTTAAAAACAATACTATCTTGTACGCACACTTTGCATTGCTACTTTTCCCGTATCTAGTAAAATCAAACTGATCAGCACACAAAACTCTGCCGGCCAATTAAGGTTAGCAGAGCTTTTGATTTATTTTCAGAGTATTCACTTACTTCAAACGTGAGGATGCGATCATTTTCAGCATGTAATCCTTTTTTGCTCTTATCAGGAATCTGAAACTGAACGTCTATATACAATAACAGATAAAATCCCGCTAATTATAATGACCACTGAAAAAATCAATAACATATTGCTATATAAATAAGCAGATGGAAAATTAATGATTGGTATAAATTTTTGATGAATAAGACGTATTGACAATAAGCCTCCTACAACTGAAATCCCCGTTCCTTCTGATAAAAAGCTTATAAAATTAAGCAAGCTCATTCCTGCGCCAGCTTCTTCTTGTTTTAAACTACTTGAAACAATAGTGGATATTACTGTTTTAATAAAAGAAAGACCACCGAAAACAAAGACTAGAATAATAGACATCAGCCAAGGTGTCATTTCAATAAAGAAAGCAGCTACCAAAAAACTGACGGCAAGAAATGCAACGCCGACTGCTAGCACATGTAAGGAACCTTTCTTATCAACAAGTGCTCCTCCAAGAAAACCAAAGAAAATAACACTTATCGTTCCAGGAAAAATAATTCCACTGCCAAACATTGCGGTACTTAAGTGGTGAACGTCTTTCATCATATAAGGGACCATAGAAACAAATCCAGCTACGGTACCAAACATAAGCCCGCCACAAAGGATTCCTATCATAAATGCAGTATTTTTCCCCAATGAAGGATCAACAAAAGAATTGGTTACTTGTCTGATATGTTTTAAAAAGATCAAGAAAAATAGAACACTTATCACCAGAAAAGAAATTCTGTAAGAAGTTGTATACAACATAAACAATACAATACCTAGAGATATAAGCACGATTCCTGCAATGTCAAACGAGCCCTTTGAAATGACTTCCTTTTTCAATAATTTTATCAGGAAGGGAACAGTTACAAACGTTAAAACAGGAAGAAGCAGTAAATAAGCCAATGAATATAATGAGCAATCACCCCACCAATAGCCGGTCCTATCCCTTCACCCATTGCTACGATAGACCCGATGAGGCCATATGCCTTTCCCCTGTTTTCTTTTGGGATATAGCGAGCAACTACGACCATCACAAGTGAAGGAAATGCAGCTGCACCAATCCCTTGTATAAATCGCCCCAAGATAAGTGTTGGAAAAAAAGTATGTCCCACAAATCCAATTAATGATCCTATGCAATTCACTATGATTCCAAACAGGAGCAACCTTTTAATACCTAACTGATCAGATAGCTTTCCGTATACAGCTGTTCATATAGAAAAGCTTAGCATAAAGACAGTATTCACCCAATTTGTAATGGCAGGTGTTTTATTGAATTCATCAGCAATATCAGGTAAAGAGATATTAAGAACCATTTCATTTAACACACTTAAAAACGAAAGAACACAAAGCCACATTAAAATTTGGTTATGGCGCAAAACGGACTGTGAATAAGGGGTTTTCACTTTTGACCCTCCAGAAATAATATACATTCAAGACATGAGTGTAGCCTTGCTCCATATCATTGGAGGTTTAATACAGCGCCTATTCCATACGAGAAAATGTAATGATCTTTTGGTCACCATCCCAGCCCCCTATGATTACAATATAGAGCGTATATCGCTCTTGTGGTCCCCTCTTCCAAAACCAGCAGACGCGCCTTTATGTCCATCACACTGCTACCTGTTTTTATCTCCAGTCCTTCATGTTGGACCACGTCATTGCTCAGTAGAATAATTGTACAGTATTGGTAATAGCGTTTTGATATCGGGTAACAAAGCGTTCAGCTTCTTTATTACCTGTCGTTTTCCGTATACTGTACAGATCAGAACAATGAACGATAAAAGCGGATACAACTATTGTGCAACAATAGCGGAATTAGACGGTTGCCAAAGTGACACTGAACTTTTACAGATGTTTATGATGGTGTACGTGAAGCCAAGGAGAAGAATATGGGGGCGATATTCCTGTGCCAGTAGGATAGACAAGAACCTAATTAAGCGTACAATCGCAGCACGTTAGATACATTTAAACTAATCAGGAAATTATCCAAGTAGGAGGGAATAACCATGGCATTTGAAGGTTATAGAGAAGACAAGCGAGGACAATGGTTTGACTGGCCATTCCCCTTATCGGTATCAATACTGTATGTGGATGCGGATGTAGATGAAACAGAAACGAAATGGTACCTCATTATCGAACAAGAAAAACATTTGATCCGAATTAGGGATGAAAAGCAAATTGAACTGCTTCATCACTGCATGTATGGAATTTTGTTAAATGACGAGAATATCAACTGGATTATTGATAAAAATGGCGGTAGATTTACCTATCACGACAGTGTGCAAGATTTCATCAAATTCCAGAAAGAATACCTGGATATATTTTAAAAACCGTGAACAATTAAAAGCTCTGCCGACCAATTAAGGTAACAGAGCTTTTCGATTTATTTAGAGTATTCACTTACTTAAATACACTTTTGGAATCAAGCCGACTTTAGAGCAGTGGAAAAGGCTACGATCCGGCGTGGATCAATCGTTGTCAAGCGGTTTGCCGACCGTTAATAGCAGTTTCATAGTCTTAATTTTCACACTCTTGGTACTAACTTCTCCATATGTATTAGTTGTGATTTCGTACTGGCAAGGTCATTATTGTGAGTTATTGGTGCTTTTTGGGCAATTAGTTAAAGCTAAAGCTCACGTATCGTCACAATACATGTATGGGCTTTGGCTATTTTTTAGAACCCCCACCGTTGTCGTGAAATTCACTATTCTGTACCGTTACGTCGGAAAATCCTTTTATATGGAGCCCCATATTTGTATTTTAATCTCTATGTTCTTTCTCAAAGAGTACCTTATCGTTCACATAGCTACTACCTTCCAACGGAATACCATAATTTGCAATTATATCATAACTAGGTGCTTTATCAGGCTCGGTTGCTGCTTCACCATCTACTGTTAAATTTTAAATAATTACATTCAATACCCGGTTTGAATTGTTCGAAGTTAAACCCTAGTTAGCATCAATTTGCAGCACTGTAGCCCCTTACCTACTGTGGTAAAAGTAACATTACTCTTTAGATATATTGGTTTTTTGATGCTGTAATTACATTTGTTTACTTCAACCTTCATCCTACCATCTCTTTGAGAATTTTATCTAACAGAAGCCTGATAAGCCAGCAGTGGTCTTGACTCGCTACTGAAAAGATAAAATGAAATACAATAAGCGCAAAACTATTATGGCAGGAATCCACCAAGTATTTGCCGAAAGAGAAGCGAATACGGTGGCTATTGCCAAATAGCTTATGCGCTCAATGGGCTCAACTATTGAATATCCATGAGTGAAGTGATATTTTCCAACAGTTCTTTTTACAAACTAAACCCAAAGTGATTTAGTGATGATAACTAAGAGAATAAAGAGCACTAAAATTGCCGCTGTAGAAGTCCATACACCGCCGCCACCTGTATTTTCATAGGCACCCATCTCTTTTAACCTCCTTTATTTGTCGTTACCTTAATATATGTTTAAATACGTTCTATGATAGGGCATGCAGGTAAATAAAAAAACACTAGCTTAGCTAGTGGTCAAGTCCCCATTTTATAGACACGGAAAAAAGCCCCTAGACTATAAGCTGCTTTCGGTATTCTTTCGGAGGCAACTTATTTAACTTTCGTTGTGATCGACTTTGATTATAAAATCGAATATAGTAGCCAGTTATGTGAGTCCTTCATTACTTGTAATTAAAGGAGATGGGAAGATATCTTTCGAATACATCGCTTTAAACATCAATATATCGGTCTATATATCCTGTCCGTATCTGTATCAATCACGAAACCAACATCTGTGTCATCTTCAAAACGTAATCGATCAAAATTATGAAGTCGACAAAATATATCAGGTAAATCTCTAATATTAAGACTCAGCATTTTTGCTTGTATATACTTTTGATATAGTTCTTCTTGTGTGCATAGGGGACCAGTAATCAAATTCTGAAAAAAGAAACCTTCAATTTTAATAATCATAATATCACCACTGGTGGTAACCATTCTTTATAAATTTAAAATACTTACATAACAATAGCTCAACTAAAGCGCATGTTAAGTTAACCTTTGTGAACAAGTTAAATCTCCCTTGCCACCACATTTGTTTATGATAGCTTCTATTTTTCCGTTAATTTATTAAATATCTCTCTATCTTCGGAAGTAAAGTCGGAAATCCGTTTCTTTTTCACGTATGTGTTGGTACTTGAATCCAATTTGATGAAGCCATTTTCCCCAACCATATATACGATATTTTTTTTTATCTTATATGACACAATATTATCAACAGCTTTTTCCGTTGGAGCAGCAAGATGATTATAAAGTATTAAACAGTTGTCCCGCCCCCCTCTCAAAATTTGAAAAGTCCCGTCACCAAAATATTCTACGGTATCTTTGCCATCTGGGTATTTATAGTTCGTATTATCCGCAAAATTTACTAGAAAAATTATAGTAGTAGTTATAACTAGTAGAGAGACCAAGATCAAAATAAAGATATATCTAAACTTCATCTGCAATTCACACCTCACTTCTAGGCTTTTCTTGTATCAGTTACTGTTACATAAGACGTATACTCATTGAGTGTTCCCCATGATTCCATTATATTTGTTAGATTGGCCGCAGCCCAACCGAGTTTGTTGTTCCCAGTAAACATTCGTTTAAAATTAAACTCGAAATTATATTTATCATAATATATTGTAGTAATTTTCCATTGCCCGTCAACGTAATCCCCATTTATTTCATAATACATGTTGTGAAAAGCATTATATAAATCTCTATCACTTTCTAATTGCGCAGATCCATTATAAGAAAAACTTTTAACTTTTTTACCATTAGCTTTTTTGACTTCATCATTAACTATTGCGATGTGCTCTTTAGATTTTTTAACTTGCTGCGCCTCATATGACCACTCGTTAAAGTGTAAATTTCCTGGTTTGTAGTCAAGTGAATGTTGAAGTAAATGGGCTGTGATGTCCCCGTACTTCTTTCGAGCTATAGGAACAGCTACTAATGCAAATGCTTTACGATCAGGATAATGTATTACAGTGTCTGTCGAATCTTTTACCTTCTCTACGCCTCGTACCCAAGTCTTTTCTAGTTCTACCATAGGATTTTCAAACGGAAAAGTAATATTTCCTGCATACACTAACATATTCTTACTATATGCACCTTCCAGTACTTTTGGCGAGACATCAGACTGATCCTTTTCTCTTGTTTCCTTAGATTCTAACTGAGGACTGTATTGAATTTTTCTCAATTGATCTTCTTTTTGTTTTAGAACAAGTTCAAACTCAAGGATCTCTTTACTGGTATCAATCTGTTCTTGATACTTAACTACATAAGCATGTGTAAACGTAATATCTCGGATTGTGTTTTCATTTCTATCGATTTGGATATTACATTTGCGATAGTAATCCTCACTATCAGGTTTATATTCTGTTTTGCCCATGTATACAGCATGTTGGAATTATCCGCATTGTCTATAACTGTAGGAAGCGAATGAAGCGGAATTTTGCTTCGAATATGTAGCGAATGAGCCAAGTTTGTAGACTTAGCTGAAAGGTTTATGGAACTATTATTCTTATAAGTAAAGCCAGTGATTTCACCTTTTACAAACTCAATTGGCTCACCACCGGATTTGCGTTCTATTCTTAATGAAATACTCATTAAAACAATCTCCTTTGTTAATTTAATCTGGTTTTGTAGGAAAAATTTATGAAAACTAATTTCCAAATATTAATATATACGAAAAATATTAAATAGTAAACATATTTTCAACGTGATAAAGGACATCAATTGAGTTTCGTAACCTCGGCAAATTATATGAAGAAGCTAAAACGAAATATAATTCAGCCTAACACGAACCTGTTAGAAACGTTAAAAGCTCTGCCGACCAATTAAGGTTAGCAGAGCTTTTTATTTATTTAGAGTATTCACTTACTTCAAACGTTAGGATACGATCATATAGCATGTAATCCTTACGGCTACTGAATGGGCCTTTATTGTTATCGTGCTTATTGATAGCATATGATGCTGATCCAGAACCAGCCTGCTTGCTTTCGTACCAGGCAATAAAGTCATTGACTTCTTTCATGCTTAGGTCGAATTCCTTTTCCAAACCAGTTGTCATGGTAACTACCAGAATTGCACGATCCCCGTTTGGAGTCGGTTCCTCTGTTCCTGGGTTAGGAGTGGAACTTGATACTTTAGACATCATCTCCAATTCGCTAAGAGCTAGATACTGACTTCCATTATTACCTGTAATATTAATTCTATAATCCTTGTATGAATTAGAATTAGAGAAAGCGAATTTTTTTGGAGTACTATCTACCCATCCACTGATATTTGACTGAGTGTCTAGCACGTTCCAAGTAACCCCATCATTTGAGCCTTCGAAAGTCCAGTCTTTAGGGGCACGATCAGTTGCCGTTGTCTGTGGATATATAACATATTGCTCAATAACTTCGGCTTTAGGAAAATCATATCTTAACCAAGCAGAAGTTGTACTTGATGTCCATGCACTAGCAATTGTCGCAAATTCCTTGTTAAACGCCTCATATGCATATGAATATTCATTACTTGCGCTTGCTACTCCAGATGGCAAAATGTTAGTTGTCATATGCGGAACCAGATTTTCTGAATACTCTGCTTCAGCCGCAAAAACATTCGATAAGGGTAAAGATAAAAGAACTAAAAATAAAATCGTTATACATGCTTTCTTCATTAAATGATCCTCCAATATGTTTGATAGAACTAAGAATAATTTAATTGAGGAAATGTGTCTAAACATAAACTTGCTTATCTATAAATATGTTCTATATTTTTGCATATTTATTTTTTATTGGGTATTAAAAAGGACTCATTCCAGCTTCTATACTGGTTGAGTCCTTGTTTTTATTTCACGATAAACCTCACTTTGATTCCATCAGCATACTTTTCTAACTGATGACTTACCCATGATCCTGCTCCCCGGTTATCACTAGGGGTTATGTATCTGATATCAGCACCTACGCCACCTTCTCCACACATTCTATCGTCACACTAAAAAAAGAGAAAATAACTTCAATGTCCAGCAGTAATGATAAGCTGCTCCTCATAACCACTCGATTCATTAATGGTGGCAATCCAGAGTATAGTCTGATTGATATTGCAACAGGTAAGCGCACCAAAATAAAGTTGCCTATTTTATCCCGCCAATTTGTCTATATGTCCCCGGACGGCAAGGGTATCTATTATTTGGGTAGCGCCTCTGAGAAAAATGAGGAGGACGGACGAGGCGTATATTATTATGATTTCACATCGAAAATTCAAACCCCCATTTTCATACAAAAAGAGGGTTTTATCAATAACTTCATACTGCTGAACAAGTAATTATTCTGTTGAACTATGCCAAAAAGCCGGAAAGAAGTTTACGCTTTCTCTCCGGCTTTCTTTATCTGATTCCAATCACTAAACCTATTGCGTAACTTCTCCCACAGTCGCACCTTTGAGCACTCTTCTCTTACTAGCTTGGCTTAGTAGAGCTTTTAGTGTTTACTTTGAAATTGTATCCGATTAGTCTATTCCGTAGTAACAGTCGTTTGTTCGGGTGTTTTTGGCGCAGTAATAGGGGCAGGAGCAGGACTTTTTGCACAAATCCTTAAAAACCAAGATAAGGGCAAAGGAATTACGATTAACTTGATGCGTACAGGATATTCCATCACAAGCAACTCTTAATTCCCATCTTTAACAGCCCCCCATCGGAGTACAAGATAGGCATAATGAGTAAAGGGAGCTGATATTATCTATAATTCATTCACTTCAATATTTTTCATTGTACTTGCTATAATAATTCAAATTACAATACGAAAATTGGAGCCTCGGATAAGTAAACGCACAATGTTGAAAGTGAGAATTGCAATAACAACAACAGTCCTGCTTATCGGAGTCGTATTGTATATAATTGACCCTCAGTGGTGGATCGTGATTGCTTTTGCAATATTTTTCTGTATACTGCTTTTTGTGAATTTTTTGAAAAGACGTAGTAAATCACATTGATTTATGATTTGCATGCTCAGCGTTTAATAAGAGCCTTCCTTAAATGGAGGGCTTTTATATTACATATCAAATCTTATGGGTACATCCTATATGACCAAAAACAAAAAAAGCCCCACCAGCCGAAGCCAGCAGGGCATTAGTTTTTTAGATTTACTCCGTAATGACTGGAGTTTGTACGGAATCTACTGATGCAGAAATAGGCTCGGGTGCAGATTGAACCTGAGCGTCTGGCATTACCTCAGCCGTAGCCTGTGCCAAGAAATCATTAAGCTTTGCAGCCAGATCCGATACAGCTTCCTTAGCTGCTACTTGTGCCGCTTCCTCATTTGGCTGTGCTTCAGTAGCGAGTACCGCTTTTGTTTTAGCCTTATACTCCAGATATGCCTTCTCAATTGCTGCTTGTAACTCCGTAGACGATACCACAATGCCCTGTTCCGTAAGCCGTAAGGATGCATACTGTAAAGCCTCTTGCATCTTATGAACCCCACCAGCATCTTTAAACGTAGTCTGGGCAAGTGCAAAGCCTCACCTGCTACTTTATGGATTACCTCACGTTGTGCTGCCGTTGTACGCGCTTCTAGCCACACGTTAACCTTAGTCTTGAGTTTAATTCAGACCTCCTAAAACAAATGCTGTAAGCACACCCGCAGCGGCTGTGACAATGGTATTTACATAGGCTGTACAGTTTCGATAATTGTTTGCATGATTACTTTTCCCCTTTCGTTTTCAACGATGCGATTTTATTTTTTGAATCCCAGGACACTACAGCACCGTATGCCGCCGCAACGGGTCTGAGCTGCACGTATGCCACTCCTTCGACCAGTTGGATAAATTGCAGCTTGGCTCCATTTAAATAAGCGACCTTGAGACTGGTGTCCCAATGACACGATAAGCCTAACACAGTAGCAAGCACACGCAGCGGAACATACGTCCTGCCACTATAGAGCAGCGTCTTCCCTACACCTGTTTGCCATTTACGACGAACGTACCGGACGTGACTGTCTCCGGCTGCTCAGGGCGCTTTGTGAAACGTTCACGCAGCTCGTCCGCCGTACCATCATACTCATTCATATCCACGTTCCCTTTTATCCCTGCTACCTTGCCGCTGTCGCTGTATTGCCAAATATCCCAACGTTTCCACGTCACTGTGTCGCTTGGGACACGAGTATCACTGTACCGAGCTATCCATAATGGGTAACCACCCAAAGAGGCGTTAAAATTCGCTGCAAATGCATTACCTGTATAGACAATGGGCTTGCGTCCTGTAAGTCGCTCCAGTTCGAGAAGAAAAGCCAAAGCTACAGCGCTAATAAGCGTTTTGGACAGGTTACCGGGATTATTTTCATAATCCATTACAGGCGGCAAGTCTAGCGTTTTCCCACCACCTACCTGTTCCAATACTTCGGCAAAATGCCGCGCTTCCGCTTTAGCTGCCTCAACAGTGGTGGCATCTAAAAAGTGGTATGCACCCGGCAATACCCCGACTGCTCTGGCTCCTTTTGCATTCGTGGTGAATGTAGGATCAACGTAACGTTGCCCCTGGCTGGCGTTAATAAAAGCAAAAGATATACCATCTGCCTTGACCGCCTTCCAATCAATCTTTCCTTGATAACGGGATACGTCGATCCCTCTTGCATTACGGCTGTTTCGTCGTTGCATCCTCTTTCTCTCCTTCCTTACCACCTTTACTTTTCAAAACTTCTACGGCCTGTCGGATCACAGGCGGGATAGGAGCGCCGAGTCTGCCGCCATTCTCCAAAATGGACAGCAGTTCATTTGCCATATAAAAATAGGCGACCGCATCCCGGAAAAGGTGCGAATCGCCTAAGACTCCATTGATTAGATGAGATACAGCAACTATTGTAAAAATAAATACCTCTCGAGCGATACCGATAAGACCAATCTTGCTTTTTAAGCCGGGTCCGGTTCCCTTCTTACCTTCTGCGCCAGCGGCAAATAATCTGGTCACATAATCAATAATGACCAGCGCGAGCAACACCCCCAATACTATATACAATCCTTTAAGTATTTTTCTTTCCGGTGTGCTGGCTGTGAAGCAATGACAGCAGAAATGACTAACAGTCAATTCTTCAACTGGTCTTGTTAGATCCAGTTGTATATATCCATGTTGACTTTATTTTGCCATGGGTTTCATCACCTCCTCAAGACGCAAAATAAGCCCCTGAGTTATCAGAGACCTTCCATACTTAAATATTAAATTGGTTCTGCTGCTATAACGCTAGGTATTTTAAAAACCTATATGTTATCAACCTAATACGAACGAGCAGGATAGTTAAATAACAGTAATCAATCTAAGGAGCATGTCGAACTACGCGAGGCTTCAGCCTAACAGGGCTACGCAGGTTGTAGTTAAATTACTATTGTGATAAACTGGATGTAATTTGATGACGGGAGTTGAACGGATACATGTAGAACTTTCTTGCTTTGAGATCACGAAAAGAACGGACTCAGCGATCGGCTGTGGTCGTTTTATTCATCTCTGCAAGAAAGGTCTGCGTTTCGTTTGCGCTCCCTCTCCGGACAGTCATACGGCCCCTTGAAATGGGGCCGTATTTCCTCGTATGGATTAGAGCCGCAAGATAGCACCTTTCTTGCGGCTCTTTTTTATTTCCAAACGAAAGGATGACTGCCATGCCCGCCATTCAGGTAACCAATCTTACTTTTGCCTATCCAGGCAGCTATGACCCCATATTCGAAAATGTTCATTTTCAAATTGATACAGACTGGAAGTTGGGCTTTACGGGGCGAAACGGTCGGGGGAAAACGACGTTCTTAAACCTGTTGCAGGAGAAATACGAATACAGCGGTACGATCTCCACACCAGTCGCCTTTGATTATTTTCCGTTTCCCGTCGATCACCCGGAGTATTTGACCTTAGACGTCGTCGAAGAGATCGTGCCAAGCTATGAGAGCTGGAAGTTGATGCGCGAACTGAACCTCCTTATGGTTTCAGAAGACGTGTTGTACAGGCCATTCGAATCGCTGTCCCAAGGAGAACAGACGAAGGTATTGCTGGCCGTGCTATTCATCCAAGACAATCGATTTCTGCTCATCGACGAACCGACCAATCATCTCGACTTGCACGCACGCAAGCTTGTCGCCGATTATCTGAATACGAAGCGCGGTTTTATTCTTGTTTCACACGACCGGGCTTTTCTCGACCGCTGCGTGGATCATATTCTATCGATCAACAAAACGAATATCGAAATCCAAAAAGGCAACTTCTCCAGTTGGTGGACGAACAAAACTCGCCAAGATACGTTCGAAATGGCACAAAACGAAAAGCTGTACAAAGACATACAGCGTTTATCTGCTTCTGCTAAACGTACTAGCGGCTGGTCTTTCGAGACCGAAAAATCGAAGAACGGCACACGAAACTCCGGCTCCAAGCTTGACAAGGGATACGTCGGGCATAAGGCAGCGAAAATGATGAAACGCTCGAAATCCATCGAACAGCGGCAACACGCCGCTTTAGAGGAAAAATCGAAATTGCTCCGAAATATCGAACAGTCAGAAAGCCTTGCGATCTCTCAGCTCGTGTATCCCAAATCGGAATTGGCTATGCTGGATCACGTCACGATTTACTACGGGGAAAGAGCGGTTTGCAAGAACATTTGTCTGACGATCGAACCAGGAGATCGGATTGCAATTTCAGGTCCAAATGGTTCAGGTAAGTCTAGCTTGCTCCGCCTGCTGAACGATGAGACGCTACATTATACAGGTACGTTTCAGCGGGAGCCGCAGCTTCGCGTTTCCTATGTATCCCAGAATACTTCTCATCTGCGAGGAACGCTTTCCGATTATGCAGCAGAGCACAGAATTGACGAAAGCTTATTTAAGGCCGTGTTACGTAAGCTAGATTTCGCCCGCATCCAGTTTGAGAAGGATATATCGGCGTTTAGCGGCGGGCAGAAGAAGAAGGTTCTAATCGCGAGAAGCCTATGTGAGGAGGCTCATCTGCATATTTGGGACGAACCGCTCAACTTTATCGACGTGATTTCCCGGATGCAAATTGAGGAGCTGTTGCTTGAGTACACGCCGACCATTGTATTCGTGGAACATGATCGGGAATTTCATGACCGTGTCGCCACGAAAACGATTGAACTCGGTGGAGATTAGAAATTTACAAAGTGACTTGGAGTAAGACATGATTTAAACGGCAGAAAGCTTTGCACAACAACTTTTATGAAAAGGGAAGCGATTGAACTTAAGGGACACGAGAGTTCAATAGAACATCGGCAGTCTAGGATTTTATTTTATTTTCTTATCCATGGCTGCCGATTCTTTCTATTGGGGGCATTCTAATAGTTATTTCACTAAGACTGAGAGCTATATTATTCTACAGCGGGTTTTGCTTCCATAATATCGTCTCCCCTTATAAAAGAGTAAAAACCTCTCCAAACTGAAGCGACCCCTGTCAAGTGGACAGCTATCAAAAAGCAATATTTAAGTGCTCTGCCTCCCTCACGGTAGCCAACGAAAAATGACATCTGGCAAGAATGTCTTTAAATGGTGATTTCCGGAGGACTTTTTTGTGCTTTAAATAACTTCGCAAGTGCTCCTCTTATGAGCCAGATGCTTCATTTGATTTTAATTCATTCTTTGCAACATGTATTAGAGCAGCCAACGATGTGAAAATCCACTTTTCCCGATGCCAGAGCATTTGCGCAGAAAATGATATATCCGGTAAATCCTATGGTAAAGCAACCAAATTTGTTCTCTGTGAAAGTCATCAACAATCAATGAGGAACGAGATGCCAGCAGATGATCTGGAGATACCACCATTCGAAATGACTCATCTTTTAAAAACTCTGAATGAAGGTCTTTGGCTACAACGAATCCATCCAATACAAAAACGACATCCGCAAGCCCTTCTCTTAGACTGTGTCTATACCGGCCAACAATTTTTGCCGTATGCCACTAAAAAAGCTTCTACTATTGTAAACATAGTTGAAATAAATTGATATAAAAACATTTTTTGGAAGGTGTGTACATATAAATCGTGGAATAGCAACATATTACAGTTAACCGCTATCTAGAAGGGAACTGTATTGCTATGGTTGACAAGTTAAAAAAATGGCTGTTTAAGCAGCCTTCACGATCTAAAAATGGCACGAGCTCTGAACCAGTTAATGATAAAAAAACGACTGAGTTATCCAAGGAACTGAGTGGCACGCTTAAGGACAACGTGACCTTGCTGAAGCAGGAAATAGGACATAGCACGGATTTCATTCTTCGTTGTTTGAACGATAAACAGGGCAATCCGGTTCTCGCTGTAGGTTTTCTTCAAGGCCTGATTGATCAGCAAATTTTAACGACACTGCTGGAGGAACTTACTGCAGGTATTCGAAATGGGGATCTCTCCGATCGTAATGTTGAAAGTTGGTTGATGGATCGTATTCCTATTGGGGGCATCACTTGCCTTAAAAATGAGAAAGCACTTATCCATGCCGTTCTTTATGGACAGGTGGTTCTCCTTGTCGAAGGCAGCACCAAGGCCTTTGCTGCTTCTATGAGCGGGGGGGCTAAAAGAGCGGTTGAGGAGCCAACATCGCAGACAGTAATTCGCGGTCCTAAAGAGGGGTTTACAGAGGATATATCCACCAATATCGCACTCCTCCGGAGAAGGATCAAATCAACTGAACTCCACTTTGATTCTCGAATTATCGGATCATACACGCAGACGAAGGTATCGGTGGCATATATTCGAGGCATTGCAGATCCAGAGGTGGTTAAGGAAATCTCCAGACGATTAGATTCCATTAACACGGACAGTATTCTCGAAAGTGGATATATCGAGGAATTTATTCAAGATGGGGTATGGACCCCCTTTCCAACCATATATAACACTGAGCGCCCGGATACTGTAGCAGGCAGCTTGCTTGAGGGGTTAGTAGCGATATTGGTTGATGGGACTCCATTTGTATTGATTGCTCCTGTAACCTTTTTTCGGTTCATCGCATCCAGTGAAGACTACTACCAACGTTATGATCTGGCATCTTTTCTTCGAATCGTTCGAATGGCATCCTTTTTCTTGGCATTGCTATTACCCTCATTCTTTATTGCAACAACAACGTTTCACCAGGAAATGCTGCCTACAACAATGCTCATCACTTTGGCTGCGCAGAGAGAGAATACACCATTGCCAGCCCTGCTTGAAGCAATGCTAATGGAGCTGACCTTTGAGGTTATTCGCGAAGCAGGAGTACGAATGCCGCGCGCCGTAGGGCCTGCAATCTCTATCGTTGGGGCATTGGTTCTTGGACAAGCTGCTGTACAGGCGGGATTGGTTTCTGCAGCTATGGTGATTGTGGTTTCATTCACAGCTATCTGCAACTTTGTACTACCTGCGATCAATATGGCGGGGGCTGTTCGTTTGCTCAGATTTGGACTAATGCTGTTAGCGGGTTTATTTGGATTATACGGCGTTTTGGCGGGCTTGGTTCCCATCCTCGTTCGATTAGTATCTGTGAATTCGTTCGGCGTTCCTTATATGATGCCGCTCGCACCTTTCTATACGAGCAATATGAAAGACCTGTTTGTGCGTGTACCTTGGTGGAAGATGAAGAAACGGCCGAAAATGATTGGGGATGTCAATCCAGTAAGACAGGCAACGGAACAGGAATCATTTGCAGAACAAGCGGGGGAACACAGCCGAGATCCCATGGCGTAAGGAGGAACCGATATGTCCCAATTAGGCAGATTTATTTTGGCCTTGGTCATATTATTCATTTTGGCGGGTTGCTGGAACCGAGTCGAACTGAATGAGCTGTGGGTAACTGCGGCTACAGGAGTAGATATGATGGACGACGGACAGTGGATGATGTCCTATCAGATTATTATTCCCTCCGCCCTTGCAAGTGGTACCGGAGGAGGAACGGGAGGGTCTTCTCAACCGGCATCCCATGTATTCTCAGTAAAGTCCAAAACCTATAACCAGGCGTTATCGTACAGCAATTTAAAAACATCAAGACAAATCTACATAGCACATAATCGTGTTGTATTTATCGGTAAGAGAGCGGCTGAGAAAGGAATGGACCGTTTAATTGATTTTTATCTTCGTAATACGGAAGCAAGGGAGATGGTAACTATGATTGTAACGGACGGCTTAGCATCCGATCTATTAAAGAAATTACTGCCGCCTGAAAAACTTCAAGGCGTCGCCATGGCTGAATTAGTCGACAAAGAGAGTGATATTTTATCGGTGTTTCCGAAAGTTAGGGTTTATGATTTCGTATTAAGCATGAACTCGGATTCCAAATCTATTGGAGTACCGGTCGCCGAGTTGACCGGAGAAGGGGACTATCAGGATGTGAAGGAAGCAGAGAGTCTGGATGTCTTCAAAAAAACCTCGGCCCCGCTCAAACTGGCATTGACTAAATTGGCGGTATTCCAAAAAGGAAAGCTCAAAGGGTTTCTCAACAAGGAAGAGAGTCTGGGTGTATCTTATCTGTCTCAAAAGATTAACAACAGCGAAATTTCGTTCCCATGCAGCGAACAGCCCGGTAGGGAAATGTACTCTTCCATACTAGTAAACTCTGCTAATGTAAAGCTTACACCCAGAAAAACCAGTTCTCATTACACTATGCAGGTTGGAGTGAAAATTAATGGGACTTTAAATGAAACTACATGCACTAAGGATATTTCCAAGACGAAGACCATACATGATCTGGAAGAAGAGATTGCAAAAGAAGTGACCAGTACGATAAATAAGGGCTGGGCTAAACTTCAGGAACTTGGTGTAGACGCAACTGGTTTTGCTGACCGGATTCACCGGAGGTTCCCAAGGGAGTGGGGAACGGTGAAAAAAGACTGGGATCAGGAATTCAAGAAGATAGAACTGGACATTCGAGTGGATGCACGGATTCAGCGTCCTGGCCTCCTACAGAAGCATATCGGAAGTCAAACCTAACCCATTTTGTATAAAGGGGCTTAAAAAGTATGAATAAAACCGTCACCAGGGTATCCGGGTTAGCTATCGCTTTTTCCTTGTTTCAGGTTGGCAGTACAACCTTATTCCTCTTGGGAGCTACAGCCAAGCAGGATGCATGGCTAGCCATGCTGATCGGCGCACTTGTAGGCTTCGTCTTGCTAATCATGTATTTATACATGCATAAACTTGATCCACATCGAGATTTGTACGAGCTCCTATGCCATTATTGGGGAAAATGGATAGGTAGTCTGGGTGGTCTTCTGTTCATCAGTTACTTTGCTTATGAAGCTTCCAGGAGTGTCAGGGACATTGGTGAGCTCGGCGCATTGACATTACTTAACAGAACTCCTACCGAAGTTATTACGTTTATAGCGTTAATTGTCTGTGCCGATGTAGTGTGGTTTGGACCGAGGGTCTGGTTCCTTCTATGTCATATCTTCCTTCTTCTATTGGTTTTTGGTTATGGGATTTTATTATTGCTTACTCCTTTTACAGGACTCATTCACTTTGAATTTTTATTTCCTGTATTGGAGAATGGTCTAACTCCCGTAGTGAAGGCTGCCATTCCCGAGATCGTGTCTTTTCCCTTCGGGCAGACGGTTCTTTTTCTTGTGCTGTTCAAGATTGTTACGGATAAACGTAAATTACAGCGGTCAATCGTCATTGTTTACTGGATCACTGCTGTGTTCCTTATTGTAATGAATGAACTAACAATCCTGGTTTTAGGTCCGGAATGGGCAGCATCAAGCACCTATCCCTTATTTGAGGTTACACAACTAATTCAGCTACCGAAGATCGTTGAGAGAGCTGATGTCCTGTTTTCGATGATTCTATTTATTGGAATCGGAGTCAAAACGGCTGGTTTTATGTTTGGTGCCGTCATTGGGCTTCAAACGATAACCCCCTTTAGATACAAGCCTGCTTTACTGTTGCTAAGTATCATCATATACGCCCTTACGTTTCTCTCCCCTAGGTTAACCGAATTTTTGTGGTTCGGTCTTCATGTAGCCTTGGTTCGAGTCTGGCCTATCTTTCAGATTGCTCTGCCTGTCCTCCTTTTCCTGACCATGCTAATTCGGAAGAAAAAGAGAAGGACTTATAGTTAGCTATAGCCCTCTCAACACTGTCTAATTTTTTCTTTGTCTTAGCCACATTGGATTCTCTAATGACTAATGTTGAAGAACTTACTGATGTTTTCGACAATTTGTCAGCAATCTTTAGCTTCATGATTCGATTGCCTTTGCTGTTTTACTATGCTATGCCTTTATGCTTACCACTATGGCATTTTCAGAAAGAGAATTTCCATTTACCTTGAAGGTGTCTTGGTTTATCTCACCAATGGGTCATATCCCCTAGAGCCCCAAGGGGTTTCACTATTTAGTAAAGTACAGATATTGATCACGTTCCCACTGATGAACTTGTGTGCGATACAGATACAAGCAACTCCAGCAAATCTCCATTAGTGTGATTTTGTAACTTAGTCAGGTCAATTATGTACGCCCGCTGATACTTTTTTGACAGCCAGTTAAAAATGCCCCACTGATTGGAGTTACTTGGAACTGTCGCCCAACCAATGTCCTTCATTTAATGCTAACCGATGCCGGATGGACTGCATTTGCAAACTTCTATAAATACAGAACAACGTCTAACTTATCCAGATTTACTATTGATTTTCGAGCGAATAAACTTCTTTTTTTAATGTCACAACAAAAAGAAGGTAGGAAAAGTTCCCCAACCTTCTTAGCATTCATATTTCAATGTTTGAATAATATCATTGTTTTTTACAATGTTACTGCGTATTTACCATTTTAACTTTAAAGATAGGCTTTGGAGTAGTGATAGTGTTTAATGGATCTTATTCCTGCCACTACGTCCTCTTGCCATGCTACACAATCCCTCCCCCATAAATACGTCTGCTTACTATAAGTGAATTAGACAAACTGACGATATGAAATCGTACAGTCTTTTCTAAAGCGGCTACATATAATGTTCTATATATCATTAAAAATGGCTTAAACGGTCAACTTTAATATAGTAAGAGTAGTATTGGTAAAGTTATGAAGTTGGGCTGGGGTTGCATTTGCATTTACCAATTGAATAGTTGTAGGAACGACCCCTACAGTAATAATGACTTCTGCCGAAATTGGTCCGCCACCGTTACCCGTGAAGGGAACAGGAGTAACAGGGATTCCATTTACGGTAAGGTTAAAGGCAGCATCACCTTGGTTATGAATTGTAAAATCTATTAGATAGCTTCCCGTTTCGTTGATTGTTATCGTTGTAGATGGAGGAGTGAAAGTAAATGCACCACCAACATTAGCCAGAACTCCAGTAAAGGTAATTGGTGAGTTACCCGGAACTGTGTCCGTTCCCGTACCAGGATCTGCTCGGAAGACACTTAAGAAGTCTGATATCCCGCCGCCTGCTGGCCCTGCTGCCCCCGTTGCTCCTGCGGGTCCTACCGCTCCTGCCGGTCCCACTGGTCCTGCTGGCCCCACTGCTCCTGCTGGCCCTACTGCTCCTGCGGGTCCTGTTGGTCCGGGAATTCCTTGAAAACCTTGTAGCCCTTGCTGGCCTTGAGCACCTGGAACTCCCTGTGGACCCGGCAGTCCCTGCGCTCCCTGCGGTCCCTGAGGTCCTTGAGGTCCTCGGATCCCTTTAACAATAACTTTCGGTAAAACTTTGACTTTTTTAACTACACATCTTCTAAATTTTCTCCGATGCATTTTCTTTTGCCAATAATAATGTCTAAACATAATTAATGATCACCTCCAAAGTCTAGTCAAAGTAGCTTATTGTGCAATTAACCAAAAAGATTGGGCTGTTGACTTGATCTTGGGAAAATAGGCATAGGTCTGACCCTATCGTGTTAGATTATTACTGCTTATCCTTCTAAAGCTTAATAGCCCTACTATCAACCGATCCAGCCCCTGCACAGTATGTATCTTTCTATTTCCAGCTTGCAAATTCTTTACCCAAAAAAGGAGATGAGATAATGACTAGATTGTTAGATGCTCGAACATCTCAAAACGCAAGTTACGGTAATACGATCTCAATCTCCATGCCAGCCAATACTCCTGTTGCCATCGCAGAGCTTGGCTTAGACGTGACGGGCGCTGGGGAAAATATGCGTGTACAATTATCAGGGATTGCTGAGCTTTCATTTCCCACTACTCCACCTTTTGACTCCGTTATTGCTATTTCTATTGTTAGAGGCACTCTCGACTCTCCTGTTGCATACGCCCTTTACTCTGTTAGTGTCTCCGAAGCAAACCCAAACGCTGTACAGGTCGTTACCATTAATGCATCCGATTACAATGTCCCTCTACCACCATCAAATGAATTAGTGTATACCTTATATTTATTTTGCACAGCGGATGCCACCCGAATAGGAATAGAAAGTTTTAATGCGGTTGCCTATTCAGATTAACATTACACCATCATATGGAGGGCAAAGCCCTCTTTTTTTCCATCTATCCTTGAGGGACGACACTTTCCATCTGTCGTTCTTTTTTGGTATAGTTTACTTAAGGAGTTGATCAAATGGGATTCATGCTTATTTTTATCGCGATTATTTTTTTCTCACTTGGTATTTTAAGTAAACGAATTCCCACTTGGGGATGGCGTGCAAACGAAGCCTGGAAGATCAAAGGTGACTCAGAACCAAGCGACGCTTACATTGACGACATGAAATTTAGAGGCTCTGTATCTATACTCTTTGGGTCCTTCTTTTTAGTATGTGGACTTTTGGTTATCTTCCTATAAGTTCCACTACCTGTTACCAATCACCAAAATACCCATATGGAAACGGAATTTGCTGTTTGGCTGATGCTCCTAAAATATCATTTAGCATATTTTCAAAACAGAAATCTGTCTCTCATCCAAAGCTTCCAGTAATCGAATTTCCTTAATCTTCTGAGACCGACCTGCCGCTGTAGTAAGTAGTAAAGATCATTTTTCTCGCATAGTATTTATTCATCAAACTAGCCATCCTATAAGGAAGAACAATGTAAAACTCGACTCGTCACTCTCGAGAGTGAGTGGTTTAGAAGAGCTAGTATACCCGGGTGTAATGACTTGTTTTCTTTCTAAGGCTTTCAAGGCATCCAAGGAACAAGAAAAGACGAGCCAGTAGTAGCTCGTCATTGTTACTACTGATTTTAAATTGTTTGGCCAATTACACTGTACTCATAAAGTCGAATCTTCAGTAACCTGTGGCTGAGTCCTTTAAGCATTACAACCCCCAAGTATCATAAGCAGTATAAATAGTACGAGAATAACCCCGACACTGGTAAACATGCCGCCATAACCAACTCCATCAGTCCCACTATTTGTATGGGGATGAGTTTTTCAAATTGATTAATATCGGTAGTCTTTCTCATCTCCAGTATTTCCACTGTACCTATGGGCGTGAGGAATTCTACCGTTTACTGTTGTATACCCTTCAAAATGATGGTAATGCCCACCACCTGTCAAGTGAATGGCTGGTCCTGTAGTACCTCTAATTAGATGCGTATGTTGATCGTTAAATGATGTTTCTGCATAATAATTATGAACATGCGGAACACCACTTGGAGCTGGTTCTGTTACTCCAGCGTAATGGTGGTAGTGTCCTACATCAAGTGATGTATTCCCACTAAAAGGATGTACGTGAACATTAACTGGTCTACCGTCCCACGAACTAATAAAAAGCTTATGCGAATGGTTAGATTCGGAATCACGGGAATGAACAACAAAACCTGTTATTGGTATTTCCATCAGTAGCCACCTCTCTTTATCAACTGCCATATACTATGAAAGAGGTAGTGTAAATGTTCAAAAGGCTATTTGAGTTGAGTTGGTTTCCACTATTCGGGTAGCAGGGTAGCAGGATAACAGGCTGTCAGAGCGTGTGTATGCCCTCTCTCTGCTCTTTGCTGTACTCTTTCCGGTATTCGTCCGGATAACGGAAAAAGTGCTTAGAACAACTCACATATTGGCGTATAAGAGCAAAAGAAAAAGCACCTCAATGGGTGCTTAACATTCTACCACGATGGTCGATGACCACATAAGGAACCAGCAGGTCCGACCTCGTCAATGTTTTGTGTATTATTTGATAAAGAAACGAACTTCCCATCAATAATTCTTACATAAGTCATATCTCCATAGTCTGGTTGTGTTTTATCTGTCTGCGGAGACACATACGTAATAAAGACGTTACAAAGACGGTGTCCATTACTCATCCTCATATCAACGGCTTGATTCAGGTAATTTTTAACCTGATTTGGATTTATAATATGCTGTTGTGGCGGTCTACCTGCTGGGTAATACTGTATTCCCCCGTGGGTATAATACATTTTTGTCACACTCCTCAGAAAGTTTTTACTTCCTGATAGCCTATGCATAGAAGTGTAACGTTGTGTAAGGCAAGATATTTTAGATGGGATTAATTCATTCTTTCACACAAGCTGTACGGGAACAAAACTGCTTAACCCCCATCCCACTTCCCCCATACACAACCTTTGCATTTTTTTGGCTTTTTTGGTGGTCCTTTCATGTATAGCAAAATTCCTTTCTTCTGCTTCTTCTTCAAACCAAAAATCCTTTCAAGGCAATAAAAGAAGCCACCCAAATGAGTGACTTGTATCTGCCTATGTATTTAGAGCACCAAATGAACCGAGGCGCTTATTTAAAACCCGAAAAAAGAAACAGCGATAGGTTCTATTCCCGCAAGCGGGATGCAAAACGCTACGCTGTTGCATAAAAGCATTTGTACTTAGTAACTAGAGAGGAGAGATAAGACCATTTTACAAATTGCTAAAAATGGCCGTCAAAGAACAAAAACCGGACAATACCGGAAAATGGGCAATTAAACCATTATAAGCTGGCTTTTGCTCACTTTCTCGATTACTCGCTATTAAGTAAAAATAAAGTCTTAGACTGCCGCTGTTATCATTCAACTAACGTTCTTCGTTAGCGTAACGCATTACTTGACCAAATTCGATATGTTGCCGGCCAATAACCTACGTTTTCGTATGATTACTCAGCATAGTGATGTGTAGCTGCACTAACATATCAACAGTCTCTTAAATCAAAAGCTTCTTCTAGTGCGGCAGTATCTTCGAAGATTTGAAAAAACCTTATCTTCTCCTGTTCTACTTCGCAAATAATTGCCCAATCACTCTCGAACACTTTCCCGGTTACATTGACCTTGATGCGGAAATTCCCCCATGCACACGCTGCTTCCTGATTACCGATGAGTTTGTGAAGGATAAAACTCTCTATTTGTTCTGCTTCCTCTAATAAGTTTAAATAATCTCTAACACCTTCTTTTCCATGAAATGTGCCGTATAAAGGAATTTCATTAGATGGCTCTTTTTTAAGAATAATAAATTTCGCTTCATCATGAACCAATTCGATCACTTTATCAATCTGTTTGCTTCCTAATGCTTGAAAATAATTTGTTAGCACCTGTTGAGCACTTTGCATTTCTACTAATCTCCCTTCGAATAGGCGGAATAAGCTTTGCACAATCCAATGATAACATATTTTATCTACCATCCTGCCCGTTGGCTTAACGCCGCCGCTGCCAGTCTAGAACTATATTTTCACGGTCTAACATTTTATTTCCATCAAACACTCGTCCCAGACAATTCTCTCACCCAGTTTATCCTCATCACCGGACTTCATAGTTTCTCAGCACACATCACAAAATGAAGCGCCTAATGTGGTGTGAAATTCTGGATTTGGGTCATTGCAGATCAAACATTTACCTTACAAAGCGTTTTGTTTTTCCTGTCCCCACATCACGGAACAAGCACTCCCTCCTTAAATTAAAAAGACACGCTGCGGAATTGAACCGCGCAAGGGTTCTGACCAGGCTGTTTCATGTTTCCGCTGGTTAACTGGTGCCTTGCTGCCGGCGCGTGCCATGTAAAAGGGCCGGCACATTGGCCGACCTGATTCACCGAGGCTCGAAAGCTGCGGTGTGTTCCTTATTTGATTTTCCATGATACAAATTTACCACATGAAAAGTCCAGTGGCGGATCATAAAACAGTCATTTTTCAATCAATTAGATGTCAACATCAAAACCTCGGCTATAACATGTTGAAAAAGACCACTCTGCAATTGAGTGGTCTTAAGAAAGGTATGGTACTATATGGATTTACGTTACTTATCTATACTGACCTACAAACGAGATATTATCAATTGTTGCTGAAGGATCAGCAAAAGTTACAAAATCAAGGGCTCTATATCTGTAGGTTTTGTCCATTGTATACGATGTTTGTTTACCTGAGCTTGAACCACTAAGCGTAGTATCTACTGTCTTCCCAATGTTCCCTTGGTCATTGATAACCCCAAAACCAGTGAATCTAACGCCTGCAGTTATGTTTCTCGCTTTACCATTCCCGTCCCAAACTTTCATATAAGCCCGCACTTCACGATCAATAATACCATTGTCAAAAGTTACGTACCCATCCATTCTACCGTCAATACCCTGTGAATTTTTGTATCCACTAAAGGTCTGTCTTTGGACAGCTTGGGTGCTGAATTCACCTGATGCTGCTGGTTTAATTGCATATGTTTTTACAAATTCAGCATCTTTATCGGACAATGGCTCGTTAAGATCATATGAATTGCTTATTTCTGTCAATCTTGCTTGAATATCATTATCCTGTGTTACACTTTCAGTGTTTTCTTCTGCGAATGCGGACATGGCTGGGAGTAACAACACCATAATAAGCGAAGCGATGACACTTTTCTTAAATTTGATTTTCACAAGTACCCCTCCAGTTTTTTAACATACGATAAAAAAATTAATACCATACCGTCTCTACCGTAAAAATATACCATTGGTAAATATAGTTTTCAACAAAATATGGTTATTTTAATCATAATTAGAAATAAGTCCTTTTTTTATTAAAAAATTAGTAGGAAGTACCCAACCTAACACATGAAGGAAGCTTAACAATATTGAATTAACTTTGTTACGGGATGTTTAAACAACAAAATTGTTACAACATAGAATCTTATGGCGATTTCTATTTTTCCCAGAATAATTCAAGTATGCTATAGTGAATATAACGCAATTTTCAGGAGGTGTTCTAGCTGTGGTGATAAACTTCGCAAGTTTATTATTGGGATTGTTGGTATTGGCCCTTCACGTAGCTTTATGTATTTGGGTATATAAAGACATAATGAAAAGCGGAAACAGCTATGCGTGGGCTGTAGGCTCGGCTATAGTAGTTTGGCTTTTTCCGGTACTAGGATTTATTGTATACCTGGCGCTTCGCAAACACATGAGATTTCTACACCAGTGAGACATATAGACAAAAGGGAGTGCAGAAGCACTCCCTTTCTATTTTATCCGATTACCGCTGTATTCAATTTAGTATAAAAAACCTGTAAGCGTAGGGCTGCGGCAAGAATAGATATAGCGTCTGTTTTAACCCTTGCAAATGTGCTCTCGCTAATCCCCATCTCCCCACAACTGAAGTAATCAAATTCACCCTCATCGTCCAATTAGCTCGAAGAATTACCTTCTTCTGAATGCAAGACAGTTTACTCATGCTAGATCAATCAGTCGATACTGCCAGCTCTGCTTCCTTGACCACGTTGTAAACGGCGAGGTTCTCTGTTTACTGATTGCGTTAGTAGATTGATGCTCTCCATATGAACGCCTGTGTAACCGCTATCTTTTGTCTTATAAAACCGCTCTACCACATTATCTTTTTACTGCTACACTACCTATTGAAGGAAGCATAATGTGTTCTGGTGCTTCAACCAAGAATTCTCCGAAACTTCTCTAAATATTGTTGTGCTTTGAGGTACTTCATTCCATCTAGAAACAGCAGCTTTACTATCAGCCCCTCATGCTTATCGCGCATATTGTTTATTGCGAATTTAATGTTATTTGTGAGGAATTGATAAAATTTATAATTCACATGGCGCTGGTCTTTGAGTAGAACGGCATTCGCTGTCACATCCGCTGTTAATTCTTGCACTGTTACTCGCTTTGCAACCGTTCCTTCCGCCGAAAGCAAATCATACGCAGCCATTCCGTTTTCTAACTGCTGGAGAGAATATTCGTAGTTCTTTATCACATCTACAAGATCAATGTACTTGTTCAACAACCATTTTGTTTTTCTGAAATCATCTTGTTCTAAATCATCGAAAAAGTTAATCTGAATTATTTTTATATCCTCTTCTGAATCTGCTCTTAACAATGTTAATTCGTCATTAGACACCAAAACCAACTCCATTATAAGTAATTAAAGTTAATATAATCAATTAAAATAGACACAGATAAAATTGTGTAATATTGTAGATTGTAATAGATAAAATAATATAGGGAGTGACCTAAATGTCTCTAAGTTCTGTTGAATTTGTCTCAAAAACCAAAAAATTAGAATATTATTTTATTGAGGATTTATCGATCCCTAAAATTATGATCAGACGTGAAGCGTTTTATTACCTATTCGCCTCAATAATAACTGCTTTTTTAGCATTAGTTATATTAGTTTGCAATATAACTAATGCTAATTGGGTACCATTGTTGTATGTCATTCTGCTTTCTGTTCTTTGTATAACACTTTCATTTATATCAGTTAGAATATCGAATTTATTTGCTATGAAAAAATATCCACGCTTTAAATCAATCTTTACAAATAAAAAGATTACTTACACCTACGATGTCAATTTTCTATTCGCTTTTAGGTGCGACAAGATAAAAAGAAAAGTTCGTAATCTAGGATTAATAGATAATTTAGATAATTTAGATAATTTAATAGAATTTTATTTAAATAAAAGTACCGAGATTAGAACCAAACGTTGGTGGCCAATATCATTGATTGGGCTAGTATTGTTTCCTTTATGGAGTGAGTATGTTGGAAATCAAATCGAAGAGAGTTTAAAGAATATTCCCATTTTACTACTATTCGCAGGCACCTTGATTTATTTAACTTATAATATAAAATCTATCATTGAAACATTATGGCTTTCAAAAGCGAACAAATATGGCGAACTTGTTGAGATATTAAAGACCTTAAAGATGCTATAGTTAATTATCTTAAAAAAGATTATAAAGTGTCATGATTTTCTAATGAATAGTCCGTTCCAGACAAAGGGAGCGAACTATTCATCAATTCCAACAATTAAGTACATAGATTTGAAGGCTGCTATAGACCTAGTAAAGAATTCTATATCCTCTTGCCAGTTACGTGTTTTATCTGTCATTGTTGTTCCTCCCTCTTCTTTTTCGCAAGTTCTCTTTCTAGATACTCCATACCAAGGCCGAATAGGCGCGATTCCTTATGATTTAATCCAAAATCGAGGGCTATTAAGTACCTCGTTGCCTCGCTTACAGACAACCGTTTCAAATCGTCTTTCAGAATCTCAAAATCCAGAAGTCGTTCAAATGATAGGACCGTGTATGTCTGTACACCCTTTGGAGCATTACTCATACCTAACTTCATGGCAGCCTCATTGACTTGACCAATCCATGCAACAACATCCCGGTAAAATGCCCCGTAATCCATAGCCTATAACTCCTCGATACGGATATATATGCCTGGGACCTTGGCCCAAAACTTTTCTATGATTTCACTGGCCACAATCGCGTCGTCAGTCCAGAAACCCAAATCCGTCATGATATCAAACAGCAGCTTGTTTATGTTGTGAGTATCAGGCTTCGTGATTTTCCATTCTCCGTCGTAATGCTTGCTTCCCTCTTTGATCGGAAACAGCCACTTCACAATCACCCGAATCGCCCCATTGTATTTTTTCTCCGGGACATGCTTCCCTAAGTGAGCTGTTAACTTCGCACGAGCTGCCTTCAGATCATCCGGCTCGTAAAACACTGGTTTATCGTTTATGATGGCGACCTGCTTCTCCTGGTGTGTAGCAGTCGGCGGCTTCATCGGCATAAAGAATTCAGTTTTCATCTATTCAATCTAGCTTCCATAATTTCACTTTATAGTTTTAAGAGTGAAAAAATTTCTTAGTCAAGAAAATGAGAAGGGAGGAGTGGTGGGCAGCGCTTAAGCCCACCTCACTTATCTCTTGACCTTTAGGGAAAGGGAAAATATTGAGTTTTTCCCTAGTGAGGGAAATGGTTTTCTTTGATAATTCTTGTTTATAAGTAAAAAAATGTTGCTTTCCAATCTTTTCCTGTGCTATACTAACCTCATACTAAATTTTAGGAGGTATGCTTATGAAAAATGCAAGAAATTTCTTGATTTTATTAGCACTTTCACTCTTAATTTTTACCATTCCTTCGCTATCTTCACAGGTTTCTGCTAAAGAAGTAACAACTAATTCTTCTGTTGTAACTCAAGGGGAACTGATCGGAACTGTTAATTTCAACATGCTCAGGAATTCATCTGTAAAGATATTCACTGCCAATCAAAATATTCAAATCCAGTCTGGTGGACACCTTATTTCAATAAGCAGTGGTGGAGTGGTCTCATCTAATAATTCCCTTGGAACGGCTGTTGTATATACTTTTAATCCTAATGGTGATTACGTAAAATACCTCATAACTGTAAATGCACGTTAATGCGCTTAATAGCAAAGATCTCGAAGTTTGACTAGCTCAGAAATAGATTTACTTAACCAAAATCATTTGAAACTTCCTGTTATTTTATTTTCTACCAATTTCGCCATCAGTGATCCAGAAACCGCCATGCTCTTTGGCGGTTTCTTACTGTTTTTTCCGTTGTCCTCAAGACCGCTGTCAATGCAGCTTTAGCTGACGCTCCGCCATCTTCATCTATAATGATGTATCCAAGCTTGTCCAAATGAGCAGGATTATAAGTGTTCGGATCAGCGTAAAATTTAAACGGTATCAAGGTTGCTTCTAGGGACTTGCGAAGATGGGCTATTGTCCGGTCCCTCTCTGCCAACTCCTTTTTGGCAGCCAGTAGGTCAGCTTCCAGTAGAGCGTTAGCCATTCCGTTTTCGTCCGACTCGTAATATAATCTTTCAAGCTCATCCATGATAAAAGTTGGACATGACAATCTGGTCTCTGCCAACTTACGGAGTACCTCGTTAATATTTTTCATTCCTCGTTCCTCCTTGAGTGGTATATAGGGGTATAGGGTAAGAGGCTGTTAAGCCTCATTCAAATTCAGGGTTTCCAAACTCCGTTTCGTAATCATCTATGACCAGTGTTGCTTTTTGAGTCCACATCTTGAACAAAGTCGTTTTGGTGTTAGCCTTGATTTTCTTTTGGGCACATCCGATAGTGATAAATTTACAGAAGAACCCCAATACCCCGAGTGGGCTACACCGAAGGACATTCGAGATTTCAAGACGATACTCGAGGAAGACCAGCCATTAATGTTTGACGGCGTACCGATCTCTGACGATGACAAAGAGAAAATAAAGAGAGTCATGGAAGCAATGTTCAGGAACGCTAAGAAGAAAAACAAAGAAGCCTACGGCCGAAAAAAGACAGAGGACTGACGTATGGACAAAACCATACAGAGACTTATTCGACGCCACAAAACTAACTGCCCTTTTGAGATAGCAGATAGGATGAATATACAGATATGGCATTGTGATTTAGGGGATAGCACACTCGGCATGTATTACCGTAAGCTGCGCAGGCGCTTTATAGTAATTCATTCGAAGTTGAGTGAACCTTGGCAGAAATTCATCTGCGCCCATGAACTTGCCCATGATCGACTTCATCCAGGTATCAGCCGATTCTTTCTGGACGAACGGTCGTTTTCCAATGCCGGAAAATACGAGAGGCAAGCAAACCAATTTGCTGTCAAGTTGCTCACGGCTACGTCCTCACCAGATCCGGGCGAGACTATAGAGCAATTCTTACGCAGATGCTCTATCCCACCTGAACTACATACATTCTTATGATAACTTGCGCTTATACCGCTGCGAGGCGGTTTTATATACACAAAAACAGGAACATAGGTTCTTATCTAGGTATAAAGATGGCAAATTATAAGAAGCTGAAAAGTGGATGGAGATATCGGTTAAAATACACCGACCCTTTCACACAGCAGCAACGAGAAAAATCAGATACTGGTTTTCGAACTAAACCTGAAGCGGAATTAGCGGCAGCTGATTTTCTAAAGAAGCTTAATCAAGGTTATGAACAAACCGATGTTGCTCTGACAGATTATATACGTAATTGGATTGATAACTATAAGAAAGGAGTTGTAAGAAAAAATACTATTAAACAGCACGAGAACAGCCTGAATACACACATTAAGCCTTATTTCAAACAACTAATGCTAAAGGACTTGAAACCGGATATGTACCAAAAGTTTCTAGACTCATGTCTCGAAAAAGGGCCAGAGCAGAAAATCTGTTGAAATTATTAATTCAACGGTATACGGGGCGATGGAACACGCATTGATACAAGGCAAATTAGAGCGCAACCCTTGTAAGGGATCAGTCATCAAAGGAGATAAGAAAAAGAACTCTATTGAGTTCATTGATTCAGGGGACATCCCTAAGTTCCTGCACGCCGCTAGGGGGTACGGATACGTGCACTGGATTTTTTATAAGACGCTTATTGAGACGGGGATGCGAAAAGGAGAAGCCGCAGCATTAAGATGGTCTGACATTAATTTTGATGAGAAGACAATCCATATTGACGAGACTCTCGATTTTCAACCGGATAGTGAAGATGAAATGTTTGGCGATACCAAAACGTTCAGATCAACTCGCACAATTACTATCAGTAGTACACTTGTTAACGATCTTAGGTATCACCAGGAGTGGCAGCAGCAAAACAAAGCCAATCTAGGTGAAGCTATGTACCGGCATGATCTGAATCTGGTCCTTTGCCGCAATGATGGAAGTCCTATGCCCAAGTCAACGCTGTTTAACTCATTCCAGCGTATTTTGAAGCGGGCAGAACTGCATGACGATTTACGCATCCACTCACTCCGCCACACTTATGCTGTACTTATGCTTGAAGCTGGTGCAGACATTAAGTTTGTTCAGGAGCAACTGGGTCACGGCAGCGTACAAATTACATCCGATGTGTATGCACACATCTCTAAAAAGTTGGAAAAGCGCAGCATGGATAAATATGAGCAATACACAGCGTCTATTCTCGGTTCAGAGTTGGGGGATAAAAGGGGGACGCCTCAGAAGAATTAACACTCACTTCTAAAACGTCCCCCGAATTAACTCTCCAAAATCCCTGTCACTACAGCATCTTGCATTTTAGTAAAGCGTCAGATATTGATCACGTTCCCATTGATGCACTTGGGTGCGATACATATCCCATTCAATTTCCTTAAGCTCATAGAAGTAGGCCAGTGCATGGTCACCCAGTGCGTCAGAGATAACTTCGCTCCGAATAAGTTCAGACAAAGCTTCTTTCAAGTCTGCAGGCAGACTTGGAATGCCTTCTTCAATCCGCTCTTCTTCAGACATCACGTAAATGTTACGATCAATCGGAGCTGGCAGAGCCAACTGACGTTTGATACCATCCAAACCAGCTCTCAGCATCACTGCCAAGGCTAAATAAGGATTCGCCGCTGGGTCAGGGTTACGAACTTCGACGCGAGTACTCAGACCACGAGACGCGGGAATCCGAATCATTGGACTGCGATTGCTTGCAGACCAAGCCACATAACAAGGCGCTTCATAACCAGGTACGAGACGTTTGTAGGAATTTACTGTTGGATTCGTGATCGCTGCCATTGCACGTGCATGTTTCAGAATACCAGCCATATAGTGGCGGGCCGTCTGGCTTAATCCGAGTTCGTCCGTTTCATCATAAAATACGTTTTCATTGTCCTTAAACAACGATTGATTGCAGTGCATACCGGAGCCATTTACACCAAACAAAGGTTTTGGCATAAAGGTAGCATGCAAACCATGCTGACGAGCAATCGTCTTAACAACGAGCTTGAACGTTTGAATCTGGTCCGCAGCTTTAATCGCGTCTGCATATTTAAAGTCAATCTCATGCTGACCAGGTGCAACTTCATGATGGGATGCTTCAATTTCGAAGCCCATCTCTTCAAGCTTAAGTACAATTTCACGACGGCAGTTTTCACCCAGATCCATCGGAGCCAGGTCAAAATACCCGCCTTGGTCATTCAGTTCTGTAGTTGGCTCGCCTTTTTCATCCGTTTTGAACAAGAAGAATTCAGGCTCTGGTCCGACATTCATCGAAGTGTATCCCAGCTCTTCGGCTTCCTTAAGTACACGTTTCAAGATGCCCCGTGGGTCACCTGCAAACGGGACTCCATCCGGCTTGTAAATATCGCAGATCAAACGAGCTACACGATCCGAGGTTACCCAAGGGAATACAACCCAAGTGTCCAAATCCGGATATAAATACATATCAGATTCTTCAATACGCACATAACCTTCTATGGAAGATCCGTCAAACATCATTTTATTATCCAATGCCTTTTCCAGTTGACTAACCGGAATTTCAACGTTCTTAATAGTGCCCAGCAAATCTGTGAATTGCAAACGAATAAAACGAACATTTTCCTCTTTCGCAATCCGAAGGATATCTTCTCTGCTATAACTCACTCTAACCTCTCCCTTTCTGTAACGACTATATACGAATCAGTTGTTCTATAAATTACTTAAATGATGAGACCAGGTTTTAAAGTAAGGCAACCTTATACCAAGAGGTAAGTCAAGACATTATCTCTTATTGAAGAACCGTGATAATTCACCTTGGATCAGGGATACCTGTCCTGGCCTTTTGCCTGCAACAAGTTGTTGTTTCAGCAAGCGGTGAAGCTGAGTATCAGACATTTCACGGCGTTTAACTTCCGTATCTGCAGTAATAACCGTAGCTTCCTCCGATTCCTTGGTAACCGGATTCATGACTTGTTTAATTCCCGCAATGTTAACACCCTTCTCGATCAACGCCTTAATTTCAAGCAGACGCTCTACGTCATTAAAAGAAAAAAGACGTTGGTTTCCCGATGTACGGGCAGGAACTATCAAGTTATGCTGTTCATAATAACGAATCTGACGCGCTGACAAGTCCGTTAGCTTCATGACAATACCTATTGGAAATAAGGCCATATTTCTGCGAATTTCGTCGCCCATTTGTCATCAACCTTCCAGTGATCTATTATACACCTTATTGTACATTTAGCTGATGCAAAGTGTCAATGACATGTTAGAAAAACTCACAATAATTTACGTTCTTTCATCGTTTGCAGAGCCATAAGCACTCCAAATTTAACATGAGAGTAGGTTAACCCCCCTTGCATGTAACCAATATAAGGCTCACGAATAGGGGCATCTGCGGATAGTTCCAAACTTCCTCCTTGTATGAACGTACCTGCAGCCATGATAACTGGATGCTCATAACCAGGCATATCCCACGGCTCCGGCACCACATGGCTATCCACAGCAGCCGCACGCTGAATGCCCTGTACAAAAGCAATTAGATGCTCTGGTCCACTAAAAGAAATAGCCTGAATCAAATCCGTACGCTCTTCATGCCAGGCAGGTTTGGTCTCAAATCCCATCTCTTCAAAGACCGCAGCTGCGAATACGCTCCCTTTAACCGCTTGCCCAACCAGTGTTGGAGCAAGGAATAGTCCCTGAAATATGCCTCGTGTAGTACCTAGCATGGCTCCTACTTCTCCACCAATTCCAGGTGCAGTTAATCGGTAGGATGCCAGTTCTACATACTTTTGTTTGCCGCAGATATATCCACCCGTTTCTGCAATGCCACCACCGGGATTTTTAATCAACGAACCTGCCATCAAATCGACACCGACTTGAGTAGGTTCCAGCTTCTCGGTAAATTCACCGTAGCAATTGTCAACAAAGACAATGACGTCAGGTTTTATTTCCTTCACACGTGCTGTCATTTCTTCAATATCTGCTACACTAAACGAAGCTCTCCAATCATAACCGCGTGAACGCTGAATACCGATCACTTTGGTATTGGCATGGATCGCAGACTCCACCGCTTCCCAGTCCACTTTACCTTCCGCTGTTAGTGAGGTTTCCCCATAAGTAACGCCAAAATCTTGCAATGATCCTGTTCCGTCGCCAGGCTTACCAATCACTTTGTGCAGGGTATCATAAGGCCTCCCAGTAATGTATAACAGTTCATCCCCTGGACGCAGCACACCAAATAAAGCAGTGGCAATTGTATGAGTACCCGAAGCAAAATGCGGACGCACCAACGCTGCCTCCGCACCGAACACTTCCGCATAGACTTCTTCCAGCACCTCACGTCCCCGGTCATTGTAAGCATATCCCGTCGAACCCGCAAAGTGGAAATCGCTCACTTGCTTCCGCTGGAATGCCTGAATTACCTTCCACTGATTTGAATCTACAATATGATCTATGTGCTGTATACGTTCTTGTATTTTATGTTCTGCCGTTTCCTGAATTTTCTGTATTTCTGGACTAAAAACTACCATTTACTTTCTTGACCCTCTCTCTTACGCAGCCTTAGGCTATTCATGTTATATTATTGTTCACTTTGAACGATGAGCATTATCATTTTATTGACCCAAAAACATCATTAGATGTTAACCTTCTGTGAACTCGCTGAGCGCATGACCATACTTTTCGTACTCGCCTCTTTGAATTTCAACTTCATAAATGACATCATTGCCATCATACTCTGTCAGTAGTACATCTCCAATTCGATAAAGCACCGATGTTAAATCTCCACGTTCCGCAGGAATACGAAATCTCAGCGTATCACCACTCAGATGCTCTTGAATCAGTTCGCGAATGCCCAGCAAATCCCCTTCATCAAAAGCGCTGATTTTCAAATAACCCTCCCCGGAAGGAAGCATTTCGAGTTGCTCAGGAGTACAGGCATCTTTTTTGTTAAATAATACGATCTGAGGCTTGTCCGCAGCCCCTAGCTGCTGCAAGATCGTCTCTACAACTTTCATCTGTTCGTCTCGCATATCCGAAGACGCATCCACGACATGCAAAATGAGATGTGCCTCATTCGCCTCCTCCAAAGTAGCCCGGAAGGAAGCCACCAAATCATGAGGAAGATTTTGAATAAAACCGACCGTATCCGTAAGAATAACTTCTTTTCCACTCGGAAGTTCCATTGTTCTGGAGGTAGGATCCAGCGTCGCAAACAGTTGGTTCTCAATATATACATCGGCTGCTGTCAGTTGCTTCAACAGCGTCGATTTGCCCGCATTGGTATAGCCAACAAGTGCAACCTGAACAATACCGCTCTTTTGTCTGCGCTCCCTGTGCAAATACCGGTGACGGGTCACTTCCTCCAATTGGCGTTTCAGATCACTGATTCGGTCACGGATATGACGACGGTCTGTCTCCAGCTTGCTTTCACCAGGACCACGTGTTCCGATTCCGCCGCCAAGACGCGAGAGGTTTTTGCCATGTCCAGACAAACGGGGGAGTAAATATGACAACTGCGCCAGTTCAACCTGAATAATACCTTCCCGGGTTTTTGCACGTTGAGCAAAAATGTCCAGAATCAACTGTGTACGGTCAATAATTTTGAGATCCAGACTTTCTTCCAGATTCCGTACTTGGGCCCCCGAGAGCTCCTGATCAAAAATAGCTGTATTCGCTCCCAATTCTTCAGCAACTGCACGCAATTCCTCTACTTTTCCTTTACCAATAAACCATTTTGAGTCCTTGGCTTCCTTATTCTGTGTCAGGACGCTCAGTACCTCAACTCCCGCTGTCTCAGCCAGTTTCACCAGCTCATCCAACGAGTATTCCGTATTAATACCAGATCGTTTGACTTCATCCGTAATCAGACTGACCAGAACCGCCTTGTCCTGCATTTCGGTTTGTGTATCATGAGTGGAGTTCGCCATATTGTTTGCTCCTTTATTTTCATGTCAACTCTCGAACAGAGACCGACCTGATGTTCAGGTCGGCCCCCCGTTCGATGTCATACCATTCGATGTGATTCAGATTCCTATTATCGCCTATCTTTTGTCCATTTTCAAATCCTCTGGACGCAGCGTCATCAATTCCTGTTTGCCGGGTTGCCCGCTCCTGTACTGATTAAGCAACCTGACAGCTTGGTGCCGAATCGCTTTTTCAATCACATTACGAACATAGCGTGCATTACTAAATGCATGAAGACTGTCATTACGCTCGTTTAGCAAATGCTCCTTCATTTTAATTATGGACTGAGGCATGAGAATATAATCCCGCTCCTTGGCCATCATCTCGGAAATTTGGATGAGCTGATCCACAGTATAATCAGGAAAATCCAACTGAATTGGAAAGCGAGAAGGAAGACCAGGATTCGTTCGTAAAAAAAAGTCCATTTCCCCCGAGTATCCAGCGAGAATCAAAATAAATTGATTTTTTTGATCTTCCATGGACTTTACCAAGGTATCAATCGCTTCTTTTCCAAAATCCTTTTCCCCTCCGCGTGCCAAACTGTAAGCCTCATCAATGAACAACACGCCGCCAAGAGATTTCTTTACCAGATCTCGCGTTTTTTGCGCCGTGTGGCCAATATACTCACCGACCAGATCAGCCCTCTCCACCTCAATCAGATGACCTTTGCTCAGTACCCCCATTTTTTGCAGCATTTTAGCGATAATGCGGGCTACTGTCGTTTTCCCCGTACCTGGATTTCCTTTGAAAATCATGTGATACACGTGTGCATTGCTCAACAGTCCTGCATCCGTACGCATATGGGCGATTTGCAAAAAGGCATATACCTCAAATACCAGGTCTTTGATGTTATCCAAGCCGACGAGATGATCGAGTTCTTTCTGAATTTCCTGATAAAGACTGAGATACTGCGGTAGCGCCTGTGACTTGGTTGAAGCCACTGCTTCCGTCTCGTCCACAGTCACCGAAGCTATCGGCTCCGGGCTACGCAGCACGACATTAATTTGTCTGGAAGGTCTCTCCTCCGACCGCTTGCCCGCGGCGATTCCCCGTCCGTTCATGCATCCATCACCTCAACATTTCTTCAGGCACAGCTTACCCTATTAATGTATTCGGTCTGGCATGTCCTTATTAGCATAAAAGCAACGGGAACGAGCACAAAGCCTTTTCTTTAATTCAGGCAACCCAAGTTTGAGCGCTGATCCACCACCGTTGCAGCGTCCATTTAGCGTATGCCAATACTTCTCTTGATTGATGAATTGGCATATTCAGCACTTTAGATTCCGTCAGAGCCATCTGAGGATGATCAAACTTTAAGAATTGAGCAATCTCCATCGCCCGAGGGCCATGATAGCTATGTGTGATGATCACGGTAGAGGTCCATCCATATTCCTTCATAATGCGCTGGCTATAGAGCAGATTTTCGTAAGTACTGGTCGCATGGTTTTCCAACACAATATGCTGTACAGGGACCCCTCTATCTACCAAATAGCGTTGCATGCCCTCAGCCTCCGTATACGGAAAATCGGGTTTATCCAGTCCACCACTTACAATTAGATGCTGTACCGTCCCGTTGCGGTATAAGCGCAAGGCTTCTTCCAGCCTTTCCTTCAATCCAGGACTGGGCTCAGCCCCCCACATAGAAGCACCTAATACGATACCAATTTGCACTTGCTGGAGCGGAGTGGTAGAGGCGGCCGTATTCATGTTCCACACTCGGATTCCTGCCCATACCAATCCGATCAAAATGAAAATTATCAAAGAAAGTACAAGACGCTTGGTTACCATAGATATTTTCTTAAGGCGACTCTGCCTGCTTTTCAACTCAGGGCGTTGGGGCCCGATGTCTTTAATCCACTGCAAAACTTTCACCGTTCTCTCTTGAAATCACCGTTGTGAAACCATTCTGCTCGGTGTTTCAGCGACATTTTAAAATAAGGGAACACGTGGGCATCTATCTGATGTAACACATCAGCCGCTGTACGGTTAGCCAATTCTGCCTCTTGCGTTGAGATATGCCCCCGTTGTAATGCCTCCTCCAATTCATCCTCATCCACCAGGAAGATTTCACCGTTTTTAAGCACCACAACATCCAAATACAGATCGTCAAACCAAGGGACTCCTTGATCGGTCACACCCTGATTTCGGCAGGTATCAATATACCATTCAACGATTTGCTCCCGATTGTCAAACATAGCAGTCACCACATAGTGCTCACCTTTTGGATAATATTGCAGCCAGGAATATCCTTTATCGGCTATGCAAAACGTATGACCACCGTAACTCTTCCATAACGGCTCCTTGAGACTCAAAATGGTATACAGGGTCATATATCCTGTAAACGCGTCACTTTCTACATACCGGCAAGCAAACTTGCGATTGGTGATTCTGCGCCAGTTGGCCCGGTCTCCGAATTTGCGCTTCATAAATGATGTTCCTCTCCAACATTGGTAAAACCAGCTTACCATATTTAAACTGTACACTCAAAAAGAACCCCTGTATTACAGCAAAAAAGGTATTTTCAGACTGTCAAAACAGTCCGAAAATACCTTTGATTTGAAGCCAATATCATCTTACATAAAACATATTTGCTAATCCCGGTTGTGACGTCCACGATTGGAGTTTGAATGACCGTTGGATTTGCTTTCCTGACTTCCATCCATAATAGCACCTGTGGTAGATGCATCTGTATTTTCTGGATTGGTCATAGTATTTTCATCAGTTATACCTGAATCCGGCGTAGTCGTCTGACCATTCCCCGTATTTGTATCGTTTCCGTTCCCAAAATTGTCGTTACTGTTGCCTGTGCCTCCAGTACCATTTCCATTGTTACCTCCAGGAGACGTTGGAACTTGGTCAGAACCAGTACCGTTATCAGTACCTCCAGGAGTCGTATTCCCCTGGTCTGTGCCGTCCTGACCATCTATATTCTCGCCATTATCCGGTACAGTTCCATCCTGATTAGGATCATTTCCTAGCTGCGGATCTATCGGAGTAGTCTCTGTCGGAATTTCTACACTAATCGTATTCGAAGCTGCGGATTCTTTACCATCCGCTCCATAAGCTACGACATAGTATTGATACGTTTTTCCAGCTACAGGAGACGTATCTTCGCCACTCGTGCCTCTCATCGCCTCCATAATCGTCCTGAAGCTTCCTTCGGAAGACTCTTTACGATAAACACGGTATTGTACATTGTCTCCCTCTGCCGCATTCCAGGACAACGATACAATTTGGGTGTCCTGACTATAAGACCCGCTCAGTCCGCTTGGAGCGGTAGCCTGAACCGGCTCTTCTGGCTTCTGCTCAACTGGTGGTTCATATCCCTTCGGCTCGCTGAATTGCGTAACCGGATGCCCCTTGAGAGCTTCACCCATGACCCTTCCGAAAAAGGCTGCCGACTGCCCACTATAGTTTCTGAGCATATGTTTACTGTCCGGCTTATCATAACCCATCCATACTGCTCCGGTATATTCTGGCGTATAACCGACAAACCAGATGTCCCGGTTACCACTATTACCGCTAATTCCACTTTGGGTCGTACCCGTTTTACCGGCTACAGGCCAGTCAATGCGTGCTTTGCGACCTGTGCCGCTATTGACTACATTTTGCATCATTTTTGTCATTTCATAAGCCGTTTTTTCACTCATTACAGATTTAGTTTCCTCTTCATGAGTATAAACTACTTGATCATCACTATTGTTAATTTGCTTAATAGAATAAGCCTTTTGGAATTGTCCTTTATTGGCAAATGAGCTGTACGCCTGCGCCATTTCAAGGGTATTCGTCCCTTTGCTTAATCCACCCAATGCGATAGCAAGTGAGTGATCGTTTTTGTCCATCGGAATGCCTACGCTCTCGGCAAATTGAACCCCTTTTTCCACACCGATTTGGTTCAGCAACCATACAGGCGGAATATTTTCAGACTTCGTAATCGCGTCGAGCATGCTGATGGTCGACGAGTAACCATGCAAGTTTTTCGGACTGTATCCGTTAAAGCTCTGGCGTTCGTTACTCAAAGGAGTATCCATCGTAAATTTACCGGATTCGAGAGCTGGCGCATAGGCTACAATCGGCTTGAAGGCCGATCCTGGCTGTCTGCGGCTCTGTGTCGCACGATTGAAGGTTCCCTTTTTGTAATCCCGTCCGGGTGCCATAGCGGCAATTCCACCTGTCTGGTTGTTAATAATGACCATCGAAGCTTGAACTGGCTGATCGTCAGGACTTTTTTCGAACATGTCATCATCTGCCATCGCCTGATCCAGCGCATTTTGAGCCTGGGCATCCATTGTGGTATGAATTTTGTAACCGCCAATAATCAGATCATTGCCGCTAACTCCTGGCAGTGCATCCTCTGCCTCATCCATGACGTATTCCATAAAATTTTGATACTTTTGAACTTTTTCTGGTTGTTTGTAATTGTAATTTACAGCCTTGGCCTCTTCCATCTCTTGCTTTCCAATCATCCCCTGCTCAAACATCAGCTGGAGAACCACCGCACGTCGTGCCTTCGAGTTCTCCGGGTTACTGATCGGATTATACTTGGATGGCCCTTTCGGAATAGCTGCCAGTGTAGCAATTTGCCACAATTTTAATTCTTTTAAGTTGGTTTGCCCAAAATAACCTTCCGACGCTGCCTTAATTCCAGAATAGGAGCGTCCAAACCAAATCCGATTTAAGTAGAGAGTAATAATTTCATCTTTAGTCAACCTCCGCTCCAGCGCCATTGCGATGGATACCTCTGTCGCTTTACGGAAAAAGGTTTTGTCACGTGTCAAAAACAAGTTTTTGGCCAGCTGCTGAGTTAGCGTACTGCCGCCCTCCACTGCCGAACGGGCCACGATATCCTTAACGGCTGCCCGGCCGATAGACCAAATATCAACTCCTTGATGTTCCATAAAACGCTTATCCTCGGTTGCAATAAAAGCTTTTTTGAGCAAGTCTGGTATTTCTTCACTTTTGACAGGATCACTTTTTTGCACAGACAACTCACCCATGAGCACACCGTTGCGGTCATAAACCTTTGATGTCTCATTCACTGTGATTTTGTCCTTGTTCGCATCGTAAATTTTTTCGCCATTTACCATGACAAATAAATAGCCACCAAGTGCGCAAAATATAGCTACCGCCGCGGTAATAAACAGCGTCCATCCAATTCGCTTACCTGTAATTTTCTTTTTCTTGCCCTTCGGCTTCTCTTTAGATGTGTTTCTATTGCGATTGCCGGATCTGGACAATGAATCGTTTGGCATTCCCCTGACTCCCTTTCGCGAATAATCATATGGTACCTAACATAAGCTTAAAGCTTGCTGTCGGCAGCTTGAAAGTAAACGGAATGAAAAGAACAACCCTGATCAGGTTGCTCCCGGTCACATTCCTATACAGTTAGACGAGACGGACGCCTGAAAAGTTTCATGAACCCGGACGACCGTCAAGCCGTAATCAGTTATCGCTAGCGCTATCCTGTTGCTGTACAAGCGATACATTGCGTTGCGGTGTAAAGGTGGAGATGGCATGCTTGTAAATCAGCTGCTGCTTTCCATCCGAGTCGATCACAATCGTAAAATTGTCAAATGCTTTAATCGTCCCTCGCACCTGAAATCCATTGATGAGGTATACCGTTACAGGTATAGAATCCTTGCGCAATTGATTCAGAAACGTATCTTGGATATTAATGGACTTGTTCATTTTAGCCGTACCCCCAATAATCATTTGGATTGTTTTGAAGTATATTCAAGGTCTGTCCGGAACTTTCCTGCTATAATTTCGTGTATTTGGGCTGCATGAGCAGAAAAATTTCCGAAATCAGTGACATCTACCCACTGGATATCCTTCATATGGCGAAACCACGAGAGCTGTCGCTTCGCAAAATGACGCGTATCCCGTTTTAGCCAAGTCACCGCCTCTTCCAAAGACACCTCTCCCCGCAGGTAGGAGGATATCTCTTTATAGCCTAGACCTTGCATGGAGATGGCATCGCTTCGCACTCCCCGTTCCATTAAGGAGGTTACCTCAGCAACAAGCCCTTGATCGAGCATCCCGTCAATTCGGTCTTCAATACGTTTATATAGCATTTGCCTATCCATTGTCAAACCTACGATGCAGAGTTGGTAGGGAGATTCCTTTTTTTGACTGGCAAGTTGAGAGCTAAGTGTCGTTCCGCTAACATGGTAAATTTCCAGTGCCCGAACGACACGACGACGATCATTAGGATGCAAACGAAGTGCACTTTCGGGATCAACCGCCTGTAGTCGCGCATGAAGCGCGTCAGCTCCAAACTGTTCGGCATAGTCCAGCTGCTCCTGACGAAAAGCTTCGTCAGCCCCTACCTCGGAAAACTGGTATTCATAGCAGACTGATTCTACATATAAACCTGTTCCGCCTACGATAAACGGTAGCTTTCCTCTAGATTGAATATCAGGTATGAGACGACGACAGTCCTCCTGAAATTGGGCTACTGAATATGGGTATTCAGGCTCATGAATATCAATTAAATGGTGCTTGATTCCTTCCATTTCCTGTTCGGAAATTTTGGCAGTTCCAACGTCCATATGACGGTATACCTGCATGGAATCCCCGGAAATAATTTCCGCGTCAAATTGTCGAGCCATCTCAATGCTTAGTTTCGTCTTGCCAACCGCAGTCGGGCCAACAAGAACGAGTAGTTTAGGCTTAGGTGCCACTGTCAATATCGATCACTCCGTACACTGTTTTCGTTGTGCCCCGCTGCTCTACACGGAAGCCGAGGCGGGCAAATTCCCCGCTACCCCGTTTTTCTTTTAATACAATTGTTTTTCGTGCAATCCGTTTCGCATGAACAATACTTTCCTCACTCAACGCGTCTGGATTTGCCAACCCTCTCAATGGACCAATTGCGCTGGAATCGAGCAACGGATCACGAAACATAGGGTCAAAATAAATAATATCTATACTGCGATCCGGCAAACTACGCAAATAGTCCAAATGATGACCAAAACGAACGTCAATGTTGGAAAAGGCTTTATCTACTTCAGCGTTGCCGGAACGGTAATGCCTCATTCCATCCTTGATTAAAGCGTAGACGGGGAAAGAACTCTCCACAGCCGTGACTTGTCCAGAGCTTCCCGTTCCAATTGAAAATAGAAGAGAATCCGTACCAAGTCCTGCAGTGCAATCCAGCACGGTATCACCCGGGACGATCCGGGCAGCCGTCAACATCGGGTCAGGTTCACCCTTTAATACCCGTTTGGCGCGAATGAAGCCCATACTGGGGTGAAAAGCCATCGGTGGTTGTTCTGGGCTAATCAGCCTTACTCCGCCCTGCACCAGAACCAACGCTTGACGGACTCTGTGAGCCGCAATTAGCTTAGCTACCGATATGCCACGACGAGGGGCATACAGCGCCCCTAACTCGGCTGCAAGCAACTTCGCTCGCTCCACAACCTCAGCCGAGGGGGAATCCCCTGTCGTGACGAGTAATTCGACTTGCTTTTCCCGTAGGCTCGACTGCTCTTCTTCACGGTTTTCCCGATCCTGCAACATATATATACTCCCTTACATTACTCTTTTAAACAGCTTCTCTAAATCATATGTGGAAAAGGAAACCACAATAGGTCGCCCATGAGGGCAAGTATAAGGTTGTTTGCACGCTGCCAAACGCTCTAGCAGCACAATAGCCTGCCGATCAGTCAGCTTCTGGTTTGCTTTAATCGAAGCCCGGCAGGAGCACATGATTGAGGCTGCTTCCCGCAGCTTAGCAAGATCAATGGCTCTTTCCTCCAGCACCCATCCGGCCATTTCCTCAATGACATCCGCTTCTTCCCCTTGGGGAAGCCAGTACGGGTAAGAGCTGACACGGAAGGTTTGACCGCCAAAATGCTCCAGATACACCCCTGCCTGTTCAAACCAGTGCAGCCTTGTTTTCAACTTTTCCGTTTCGGAAGGCGTAAAATCCAGTGTAATTGGCAGTAGCAGCTCCTGCGATACTGACTCGGGATTGCCGAATTTTTCATAATAAAATTCATAATTGACTCGTTCATGTGCGGCATGTTGATCAATTAAATACAAGCCCTGGTCGTTCTGCGCAATCAGATATGTCCCATGGTGCTGACCGATTAAATTCAGTTCAGGAAAAGTAGGCAGCTCTGGAACTTCTCCCGACACTGCTGCCAATTGCTCCGCATCCAGACGTTGCTGGCGCGGCTTCTGATCCGCGAAATGACGGGAATCTGTAGCTTGTCCTGCAATCGGCGGCATAGAAGATGGGTAAGCAGCAGAAGCAGCTGTTTCCTGTATCCCTCCGCTGTATAAGGTAGTTGTGCCTATTGCGGCATTATCTCCTTCGGACGACTGTACGGTCGCCCCATCAGGAAGCGGCACTTCCCCTTTAACTTCACTCCCGTTGTTTTCTTCCACAAAATCTGCATCCAGTTCATCATCATTAATACTTTTACCTGAAAGATTGTTTGCCCGTCCAATGGCTGAGAGACTATCCCTGCTCGGACGTTGCTCACGCTCCTGGCTACCCCTGTTATTCTCTTCGTTCCTGTTCAAGTAATTGGATTGGCGCGATTCCTGGCTCTCCGGCGAAGTCACGGAAGGTGGCAGTGCTCCCCCCCGGTCTTTGCCGGAAGGAGCATCCCCTTCCGCACCATTTCCCTTCGAGAAGTGAAACTGCTCCTGCACAAACGAGCCACTGTCCTTGCCACCGATCTCGCGCTTGACTGCCTTCGGAATCAGCACTTGCTGCCCTAAGACAGCTTTTACCGAATCTTCAACCAGCTGAAACAGTTCAGCTTCTTTACTAAACCTTACCTCCAGCTTGGCAGGATGAACGTTAACATCCACCAAAGAAGGATGCATTTCCAGTTGGATCACAGCCAGCGGAAAACGATTGATCGGCAATAAGGTATGATATGCCTTGAGCAACGCCTGATTAAGCCCGTAGCTACGCACAAAACGTCCGTTCACTACTGTCGAGATCGCATTGCGATTTGATCTCGTCCACTCTGGGCGACTGACATAGCCACTAATTCGGTAATCCAGGCTCTCTCCTTCTAGCAGCAGCATGGATTTCGCCGCAGAAGTTCCGTAAATAGCGGCAATCACCTGCAGCAAATCACCATTGCCCAGCGTTTGCAGCAATGTATTGCCATTATGCCGCAATGTGAAGGCCACTTCCGGGTGCGAAAGCGCCATTCGGTACAATACATCCGAAATGTGTCCCAGCTCGGTCTGGATTGTTTTCATATATTTCAGCCTTGCAGGTGTATTATAAAACAGCTCCCGTACGGTAAAATCCGTCCCTTGCCTACTAGCAGCATCCTCGTGAAGCAACAGCTTACCGCCTTCAATCACTAATTTACGGGCACGCCCGTCATCTCCGGCTGCTGTAAGCAACTCTACTTTCGATACTGCCGCAATACTTGGCAACGCCTCTCCCCGAAAGCCGAGACTTGTGATCTGAAACAGGTCGCGACCATGTCCAATTTTACTTGTCGCGTGCCGATAGAATGCCGTTTCCACGTCTTCAGGCTCAATGCCACTTCCATTATCCGTCACCCGGATACTTTGCAAGCCGCCCTCTTCTACCCATACGTCCACCCGCGTACCGCCTGCATCAATCGCATTTTCCACCAGTTCCTTCACGACGGAGGCTGGACGCTCCACGACCTCACCGGCAGCAATCTGGTTCGCAATATGTTCATCCAGTACCCGAATTTTAGACATCCTTTTAACCTCCTCCTGACTTCAAAGTGCGATGAAAAATAAGAATAATGTCACTTATTTTAACTACAGGCCATTGGCCTTATTTTTAAGATCATTTAATAGCTGCATTGCCTGTAAAGGAGTCATATTCATGACATCAGCATTCTTCACCTTGCGCAAAATTTGGCGCACAATTGGATTCGTCTCTACTGTCTCTGCGTGGGGCTTGGAGGTGGCAAGCTCCTGCTCTCCAAAAATGGACAGCTGTACCACTTCGGTTGCTCCTTGCTCCAACCTGCTGGAATCCTCCACAGTCTGTAGAGTATCTTCTTTTACCAGGGTCGCCTGCTGTGATAAAGACTGAGCTGATGATGCAGTTTCTCCGCTTTCTCGCAATGTCTGGCCTGAATTATATTTGGTCAAAGAAGAAATATCCTCTGTCCCTGAAACTGTACGAAGATCAGTCCCTTCCTTCCCTCCTACTACTATCTCGGTACCTGCCGTTACTTGAGCCGCTGCCTGTTCAAAACCATTCAGCAGTCCATTCGCTCGCTCAATAATGTTATTGGGCAAGCCTGCAAGCCGAGCACAATAAATACCATAGCTACTGCTAGCCGCTCCCGGTATGAGCTTGCGCAGGAAATTCACTTTGTCGCCGCTTTCCTGCACGGCCATAGAGTAATTTCGCAGCGAAGACAGGCCTTGCTCCAAATGCGCCAGCTCATGGAAATGCGTGGATACCAGTGCCTTACAGCCGATCGTGTCATGGACAAATTCGATGACTGCCTGTGCAATTGCCATTCCTTCACTGGTAGACGTACCTCGTCCCAGTTCATCAATAATGATCAAGCTTCGCGGAGTTGCCTTGTCCGTCATTACTTGGATATCTGCCATTTCGACCATAAACGTACTCTGCCCGCCGATAAGATCATCCGCTGCGCCGATCCGTGTGAAAATGCGATCCAGCATCGGCACCTTGGCACGTGCAGCAGGGACAAAACAGCCAATTTGAGCCATAATTGCAATAAGTGCGACCTGACGCATATACGTACTTTTCCCAGCCATGTTCGGCCCGGTGATAAGTAGAATATGCGCATCCGCTTCCTCCAATACCGTGCTGTTGGCGATAAAACCGCCATCTTTCATTACAGCCTCCACCACGGGATGGCGACCCTGCTCCACTACGAAATCATATCCTGTAGTCAGCTCAGGTTTCACGAATCCCCGTTCCGCGCTAACCGATGCCAGCGACTGATACACGTCAATTTCAGCCACTTGCTCTGCCAGCTTTTGCAAACGGGGAATTTCAGCGTTTAGTTTACTGCGAAGCTCGGAGAAAAGCGTATACTCCAGATCAACCATTTTATCCTCGGCTTCCAGAATTAGAGATTCCTGTTCCTTCAACTCCGGTGTAATATACCGTTCCGCATTCGCCAACGTCTGTTTGCGTTCATATCGACCTTCTGGTAATGAAGCCAAATTGGATTTGGTCACCTCGATATAATAACCAAATACTTTGTTATATCCAATTTTAAGTGATCGAATGCCGGTTGCTGCACGTTCCTTGGCCTCTAGCTCAGCGATCCAACGCTTACCGTTGACACTCGCCTCCCGCAGTTCGTCCAGACGCTGATGGTAGCCTTCCTTAATAAGACCTCCATCCCTTACGGAAATCGGCGGTTCATCCGCCACCGCTTCCTCAATCAATGTACACAGGTCTGTACAGCTATCCAACGTTTGTGCAATCCGTCTCAGCGTCTTCGAAGGAGATTCAGCACACAATTCGCGTAAAGAAGGAATTCGGGCCAACGACAGCTTGAGAGCGATCAGATCACGTGCATTAGCACTGCCAAAGGCGATCCGCCCAACCAGACGCTCCAGATCGTAAATCTCTTTAAGCTGAGCACGTACATCCTCTCGGAAAATAAACTGGTGGTATAGCTTGTCCACCGCCTCCAAGCGTTCCTCAATAAGACTGCCGCTCAACAACGGCTTGTCGATCCAACGACGCAACAGACGCGCTCCCATGGAAGTCTCTGTGCGATCCAACAGCCACAGCAGCGAGCCTTTCTTGGAGCGTTCACGTACTGTCTCCACCAGTTCCAGATTCCTGCGGGTAAATGGATCCAGAATCATAAAATGGTTTGGCTCATATACGGAGATTTGGGTCAATTGGCCTAACGATCTTTTTTGCGTTTCATTCAAATAGGAAATCAAGCGTGATACGCACCGTCTGCGTTCCTCCGTAAGCCTTGCCCACGTGGCTTCGCCAAATTGATCCCGAACCAAATCATCCTTGGATTTGTCCCAGGCCGTATACACGACACGCCGTCCAACGGGGGACATACGGGAAGACACAAAATCGAGCAGATGACCATCCCCCAACATTTCGGACGGCTCATAAATGTTAATTTCATCTAGTAGCCATTCTTTCGAATCAGGCACAGAGGTCACATACAATTCACCTGTTGACAAGTCGCACGCCGCAAGAGCCAGCATCCCGTCCGTCTCTGTGACACATACCATGTAGTTGTTGGATTTATCACCCAGCACCTTGCCTTCCATTACTGTACCCGGGGTCACAACGCGGACAATATCCCGCCGCACCATCCCCTTCGTAGCTGAGGCTTCCTCCATTTGCTCACAGATGGCCACTTTATAACCTTTCTCAATGAGGCGCTGTATGTAATTTTCCGCTGAATGATAAGGCACGCCGCACATCGGAATTTTTTCCGTGGCGCCACCCTCACGACCCGTAAGTGTAATTTCCAGCTCCTTGGATGCAAGAATTGCATCATCGAAAAACATCTCGTAAAAATCTCCCAGACGGAAAAACAAAAATGCATCTTTAGCCTGCTCTTTTATGGATAAATACTGCTCAATCATCGGTGTATATTTAGACATACCGTTTACTAACCCCCACACTTTGTTCCGTTTAAACTTATAATTATCTCTCATTATATCAAAAATGACAGTCGATAACATGAAACCATTCCTGGTGTCGACACTTGATTTTACGTAAGCTTCCAAAAGGGGCGCAAATCCCGTGATTCATCCCACTGCTTCCCCTTGCGGAGGCTGTCCAGCAATGGCGCTACATAAGCTTCATATTGCGAGTATATTTCCAGTGAAACCATATCTAAAATAAGAGGTTCCATATACTCCTTAAGCACAAATTGATTTCCTTCATAAAAGGCTCTGTGAGCCTCCTCTTCACCCAGCGGCCTACGTTGCAAACGCGGATATTGAGTAGCAATGAGAAACGCCATACCAATCACCCCTTTAGCTAGCTGTGGCGAGATAAGAAAACTGGGCAGTGTACGATATTCAAAGCCTCCATACGACTGACGTCGAAAATCACCCAAATTGCCATAATGCGGTCTGCGCCGGGCCGCACGCTTGTCTTCCAGTAGCGCCAAAGGCAGTGCCAAATAGTTATCCAGTGCCCGGAGCAAGGCACCGTTTAGCGCAACCCCGCTGAAATGCAGATGTCCGCCCAGTGGAAAACCCGGTTGCGGCATCCCCCCCGCCTGCCAGATGAGTGTGCGGTCGGTAATGCGCCGGGCTGCGGTTGCAAAAGCTTGACGCAGGTGCTTCAGCAGACGGTCCGGATCTCCACTCGGAGCAGGACGAAGCTCAGCGACTGGATACAGCGTTCGTCCTCGACGCGTAACAGCATCGCAGCCGACTATGCCGAGACGACCCAAATATCTTGAGGCCGGCACGACCCGTCCCTCTGGCATACGAATCAGCACAAATTCAGGGTCCATTCCGATGAGTAGTCGATCTTTCCCTCGTTGCGCTGAAAGATTCTCACCCTCAACATCCCCTTCGCGCGCAGCAATTTCATATAGCGCGGCCAAACGTCTATCGTTCAACCATGGCTGTGCCGAGACTTCACGCACCTGACAGCTGCGCTCCCCCAGCGGCGTCAGTATCACCTCACCACTGTCCAAACCCAGTGTATACAACGCACGTACAGCTAGCCGCTCCATCCGGACATAGAGCGGTGAATGTTGATCCAGTTCAGACAGATCGTATGCGCGGACTTTGGAAGGGCCTTCGATGGCACGCCTACGAATCTCCAACACTCGCAGTTGATGGATTTGCACCGCGTAGCCTATCGCAAAATCTGCTATACTGCTATCCATCCACTGCACCGCTATGCCTGAACGCTCCAGTCTACGCTTTTTTTCATCATTTGGCATCTGCCTGAAGCGTATGAGCGCCTGTCCTGGCTGCTGCATTATATCCCCCCTACGAACTACGTACGGATTTCAATCCAATTTCAACCCGCAACAACAAAAAAGGAGGGCCTTTGCCCCCTGCGCAGAATCAGCCGGCGCAAGAGTAAAGCGGCCCTCTTTTTGGTTGCTTCTGTCAGAGCTCGTCGTCAATGAGGTCGGGGTCGAGCTCCTCATAGTCCCCCTCTTCCGCTCCAAAATCAAAGTCTTTGTCAAAATCATCGCTGCTGCCATTCGGGAATACTTCTACAACAATCTTCGTTTCCGCCACCAGCTCCACCGCAAATTCCCGCTCGACCCGGATCATTACGCTGCCACCTCCAGAAGACACACTGGCCTCGACGCAACTCGGCTCCTGTGTAGCTTCGGCGGATACTTCCACTGTAGACGCCCGGTGCTTCGGATCAAGATACGAGAGCGGCACATTTTCTACGTACGACACCGTTTCCTTGGCAACATCGGTCTGCGAGTTTTTATCGTATGAGTACCAAATATTGATATCATACGTCCCGACGACCTCAATGCCGTCCCCCGCCGCCACAGCTTCATACTGGTGGTTAATAATCCATGCCCCTAAAATGCTCGTCGGATTATTCGGCGGAGTTACGGTATGGGTTACGGTAGAGAATCTGCGACCTTTACCACAGATCGCTTTGGTAATAATCTCTCTACGATTTTTATGACTTAATGCCATTCTTGAACCTCCTCCATACAATCAATCATTCCATACATATGTATGCAGGTTGTGGGCGAATGTTGAGTGAATAGGCGAAAAGGAAAAAATATTATTTGTATAAGCATATGCCGTGATGGCTTGAACTCATGCACGCCAATGTGTTACATGCTGCTCAACGATCTGTAAAAATTCGCTAAGAGCCGGGGATTTCCACTTTTTCGTGTGATAAGCGACCTGAGTAGCCACCTGCTGTTCACTGTCATCCCAGGCTAAACGCGCCATTTTACCTTCTCGTAACTCATTTTGTACCGTTACTAGCGGGAGCAACGCAATACCCAGCCCAGCCATGACACACTGCTTGATGGCTTCAATACTCCAAAATTCCAGGCTAGGGTCTGAAAAAATACCGTGTTTATTCAAATACTGCTCAAAAAGGATACGATACGTACATCCTGCCTCTGTATGCAAAATGGTTTCATCCTTCAAGTCAGCAGGCTCTACCTGGGTATAGGTAACCAGCGAATGCTCGAGTGGCGCAACCAAGGCCATCGGCTCGTGAATAAGCGTGGTGACATTCAGTTCTCTATCCTCTGTCTCGGGCTGAAGCAAAAAAGCCAAATCCAGCTCACCGGAACGGATCAAATCGCGTAATTCCCAGCATTCGCCGGGTTTGAGGACAATTTTAACCTTCGGATACCGCTCCCTGTACTCACGGATCAGACTCGGTAGACGAAAAGCGGCCAGAGACTCTGGTGCTCCTATTTTCAGCGTGCCTGCCAATTCCGTTTCTGAACGAAGCGCATCCTTAGCCATAGCATGCATCTTGGAAATTTCCTGCGCATAGGGCAGCAGACGTCGCCCGGCATCCGTCAGCATGATTTTCTTGCCAATGCGATCAAAAAGCGGCGTACCCAACTCAGTCTCCAGCGTTTGAATTTGAGCAGTGATACTCGACTGTGCATAATCCAGTATACGCGCTGCTCGCGTAAAACTGCCTGCCTCAACTACATTTAAAAAGGTAAACAAATGCCGCGATTCCATAATCCGCTCCTTCAATCGTTTTTTTCGATGCAAGCAATCGTTATATTCCGTTTTTCCGATAGATTGATTATCTGATAAGCTGGAGAAAATAACAATAGAAAGAAGGCTTTTCTGCATGACAAGTGAAAGTAAACTTCAATCCACCATTGGTCTTCCACAGGCCATTGCACTCTATATCGGAGCTGTACTGGGTTCGGGAATATTGATTGTGCCTGGTCTTGCCGCCCAAATGGCGGGACCGGCATCGCTGCTGGCATGGGGTTTTATGACCCTGCTCATCTTGCCAATGGCACTTTCTATGGGTCTTCTATCCGCCAAATTCCCGAATGCGGGTGGAGTATCGCATTTTGTCACGTTGGCCTTTTCACCACGTGCCGGTGCTTATATCGGGTGGTTTTTTCTCATGTCAGTTCCGATTGGGGCTCCTGTTGCCGCACTCACCGGAGCCGGCTATATGACCGCAGCCATGGGCTGGGGAGAGGAAAGCCGCATGATGTTAGCCGCTGCTATGCTGGCGGTGGGCCTGATCATCAATTGGATCGGCATGAAGGTCGCGGGACGTATTCAGATCGCAGTCGTCATAGCTATCGTTGCTGTCCTTATATTCGCCATTGCCGCAGCACTTCCTCAGATGAAAACAATCCACTTCACCCCGTTTGCTCCACATGGCTGGCTCTCCGTCGGTCAAGCGGCCGCGATTCTGTTTTGGTGCTTTATCGGTTGGGAGGCCGTGTCCCATATGTCAGAGGAATTCACTAATCCCCGGCGGGCGGCCGTTAGAGGTGTGACCATTGCAGCCGTCATTGTTGGTTTGCTTTATTTCTTAACAGCGCTGGCTACTGTGGGCACACAAAGTTACCTTGCAGGGGGTTCGGATGCTTCGCTCGTATGGGTGATTAGTCGGGCTATTGGGCCATGGGGCGCGATAATTGCAGGCTTGACGGGTATCTTTATTTGTACCGCTACTATTATTGCTTATGTGGGTGCCGCTTCACGTGTCGCTTATGCTTTATCCCGGCAAGGACAGGCCTTTCGCTGGATGGGCATGTTATCCCAACGATTCCACACCCCTATCGGAGGCATTGCTTTTCTTAGCGTCTGCTTCGTGATCATTATGGTGTTGTACGGTAGTGGTACTGTTTCACTCACTAACCTGATCCAGTTCCCGAACGCCACCTTTATTCTGACCTATCTCGGCGGTTGCGCAGCAGGAATTAAACTTCTACGTGGTAGTCGCTGGGGCGTTGCCATTAGTTGGATATCGTTTATCTCTACAGCGGTCGTTTTCCCCTTTGTCGGATGGGCTATGCTGTATCCTTGCCTGATCACCGCTGTCTTATGGATCACAGACCGAATTCGGCACAAACGGACTTTAAACCATCCGGCTTCTACCGACACTGAACAAGAAAAGGCTACTGTCCGTCATGGATAGTAGCCGCTCAAGGCCTTTACTCTAATTTCTTACTGGAGTAGGGGCCTTGTCCTTTTTCGCAATTTTCAAATACTGATGAAGCTCATGTGTAAGCTGTAATAATGCCGAACGAATCTCAAATTCCTCCCGGGTTGCGGGAAGCTCCATGGCTTTAAATTCTTCACGAACCTGCTCCAGCAGCTTCTCGGTCTGTCCCGTATAATGTCCAGCCAAAACGTCATTGCTAAGCTGGTCGAACAGCTCAGCCAGAAGCTTGGCCTGCGGCATATGCTGATACATTTGTGCGATCAACTGCATCATGTTTTGGATCGAATCCAGCTGTTCTTTTCGCATATAAAAATACACATTCCAGCCCTCTTGGGGACGAAGCATCTGATTTTCCAAGGAACGCCCCGCCTCAGTGACCCCTTTGGCTATCACGCTGTTCGCTTCAATAACTTCCTTGCCATCCCATATGTATGCTGGACTACGCAGCGTATTGGCCATATTTCTGAATATAACAGAAAATGTCCGATCTACCTCCTGCCGAATTTGTTGCATGGTATTATCAGAACCCGGCATATAGGCTAAATTGACAATCATTGCGGAACCCAGTCCAATCACTAGCAGACCTAGCTGGGTCAGCAGTACCTCCATATCAATCACGCCGCCGCTGAATACGCGAAAAACCACGACCGAACCGGTGACAATCCCTTCTTTAAAGCCCACCCGTACAATGACTGGAAACGCCGTTAAAATATATAATGCCAGTACCCAATCATGGAATCCGAATACTACAAACAAAACACAAGCAAAAAGAAGCCCCACGACGGATGCAAAAAATCTCGCCGAAATAGTACGGAGACTTCTCTTGCGTGTGACATCCACCCCCAAAATCGCTAAAAGCCCTGCTGAGGTAGCACCATGAATGCCAAAACCCTCCGCAATAAGTACGGCCATTAATGCGGCAATAGCCGTTTTAATCGTACGAAAGCCCATGAAAAAATTCTGTCCTCTCTGGATGAAATCTGTTTTAGCATTTTCATAAATTTTAAGTATTTTCATTTTTCATGGTACTTTATTTTCACGTTTTACACAAATGTTCAGAACTTTTATTATTACCGATGAGGACGACCCGAAAGCAGGCGATGCTCCACATACACGACCGCCTGATACATCAGAGTAGCTACGACAGCAATGATCAACAAACTGGACATAACCAGCGTGAAATTGAATACCTGAAAACCATAGATAATCAAATAGCCTAAGCCGTTTTTAGCCACCAGAAATTCACCAACAATCACGCCAACCCATGCCATACCCACATTCACTTTCAGTGTAGAGACAATTGCAGGAAAGGATGCAGGCAAAATCACCTTTTGAAACGTATCACGGCGTGATCCGCCAAACGTGCGAACCACTTTGATTAGATTCGAATCGACTTCCTGAAAGCTGTTGTATACGACTAGTGTCGTAATGATGACCGTAATGGAGAGGGTTGTCATTAGAATAGCAGTAAATCCCGCCCCAAACATAACGATAAAAATTGGACCTAGCGCCACCTTAGGCATACTGTTGAACACGACCATATAGGGGTCAAGCACCCTCGACAAAAACGGTGACCACCAAATAAGTACAGCCAGCAACGTACCTAACAGTGTACCGAGTAAAAACCCCGCCATCGTCTCTCCCACGGTGACACCTACATGTCCCCATAATTCACCACTGACCGCATCCTTACCGATCTGGGTGAAAATTTTGCTCGGATAGCTGAACAACAGTACATCAATCCACTTCAATCGACCTGCAATTTCCCATAATACAAACAAAAGCAGTAAAATAGCTGTCTGTACCCCTGTCACTAACCATCGTTGCGAACGCCTGCTGCGTAAATACGCCTGATGTAGTCCTTGAATCCAACGTTGCTCAAGCTGATCCGCTTCGTCCTTCATACGTTAACTCACTCCTTTGCTCCCGAAGCCTCCAGTTCACCCCATATTTCATGAAAAAGCTCATTAAAACCCGGCTGCTCGCGTGCATAAAAAGGCTGAGCTTCTCGGATGCAACCCGGAATCTCGAAGGTACGTCGGACATGACCAGGATTTCGACCCATCACTATAATCCGGTCACTGACCGCAATGGCTTCGGCCAAATCATGTGTGACTAAAATAGCCGTCTTCCTCCGCTCGCGCAAGGTTTCCGCAATCAGATCTTCCAGCTGTAGCTTGGTTTGATAATCCAGCGCGGAGAACGGCTCATCCAGCAGCAGCAATCCCGGATTGGTCGCCAGCGTCCGTACCAGCGCCACGCGCTGGCGCATTCCCCCAGACAACTGGGATGGATGCAGATGCTCCTTCCCTCCCAGACCCATGCCTTCCAGTAACAGCCTTGTCTGCTCACGTGCAGCTTCATCTACTCTGTTGGCTAGTTCCAGACCCAACAATGCGTTCTCCATGATCGTCCGCCACGGGAACAGATAATCCTGCTGCAGCATGTAACCAACTTCTGGACTCGGCCCACTTACCGGCTGACCTTGCAACATGACTAGGCCTGCCGCTGGACGCAGTAGCCCTGCGATCATGGACAGGATCGTCGTTTTGCCGCAGCCGCTTGGGCCGACCAAGCTGACAAACTCCCCTGTCTCTACGGAAAAATCAATATTCTCAACCGCCAGCGAAGCTTCACGATCCGTTACATAGACATGCGTCACTTGCTCCAGTCTCACCATCGGTCTTGTCGCGTCCGAAGTTAGATCACTCCGTTCCTCCATCATGACGAACCTCCAGCATCGACACCTGCATCCGTAGATTCAGTTGTGCTCTTTTTCACAGGCGGTTCAGTATTTCCGGTAGAATTTGACGAAATCGCTTGTTGGGCAAAACTTGGGTTCACTAGCTTATCCAGTGCAACTGGACTTTTAAGCTCCCCTGCCGAGGTCATGACATCCTGTAAGTTCTTCCATTCCTTTTCCTCAATCATCGGGTTCAAAGCATAGGTGCTCTGTTCCTTATATCGCTTGATACTACTCGTCAAAATAGCTAAATCTGTATCTTTAAAATAGGGCGTGATTGCTTCGGCAATCTGTTCAGGTGAATGCGTAGCAATCCACTGTTGTGCCCGATATACAGCATTTGTAAATTTCTGTGCAGCCTCGCTATTTGCCTTCAGGTAGCTTTGCTTAGCCATATATACCGTATACGGCAATTCGCCGCTCTCCACACCGATAGAGGCAACTACCCGCCCACGACCTGCCTTTTCAAAAATAGATGCCTGTGGCTCAAATAGCTGTACATAATCCCCTGTACCCGAGCCGAAAGCAGAGGCAACATTAGCAAAATCAATATTTTGAATCAGCTTCAGATCCTTATGAGGATCAATGCCGTGTTTGCGAAGCGTAAATTCAAGTGACATTTGCGGCATTCCTCCCTTGCGTTGCCCCAAAAAATTTTGTCCTTTCAGCTTTTTCCATGCAAAGTTATCCTGCGTTTGACGGGCAAACAAAAAGGTTCCATCCTTCTGTGTCAGTTGGGCAAAATTAATGATAGGGTCCTCTGCTCCTTGCTGATACACATAAATAGATGTTTCCGCGCCGATGAGCGCGATATCCGCCTGGTTGGACAACAACGCCGTCATCGCCTTGTCCCCCCCGGGAATCGTTGCCAATTGGACATCCAGTCCCTCCTGAGCAAACATTCCCTGGCTCAAGGCTACATACTGCGGCGCATAAAAGACCGTACGGGCTACCTCGCCTAGTCTGATCTCAATTGTCTGCTCCCCCCCTTTGGGGGTGCACCCACTGAGCAACAGTAATCCGAGTAGTGCCGCAGCCACCACAGCTTTGAAACGAGCGCCGTTTTTCATCCTTATTCCCTCCCCACCTTTTTACATCCGTTGACTTCATATATTGTTATGCGGTTGTCGATATATTGGTTAATTGCACAAAAAAAAACCACGTTCGCCCGGGAACGTGGGGAAGATGGCATATGATTTACAGCTTGTATATGGAGGTATATTTCTCTTCCAGGTAGTCGGCGAGATAATCCGGGTTCAGATCTTCACCTGTAATGGCTACAATCAACTCGGAAGGCGTCCGGCTCTTGCCGTAACGGTAAATACGTTCGGTCAGCCATTGCTTGATCGGCTCAAGTTCTCCAGCAGAGATTAATTCATCTAGATTTGGTAACTCTTTGCGTAATGTCGCCAAAATTTGTGCTGCATACATATTGCCAAGCGAGTAGGAAGCAAAATAGCCAAAATCACCACCGGACCAGTGAACGTCTTGAAGTACGCCCAGTCCATCATTCGGTGGAAGTAACCCTAGGTATTCCTTATATTTCGCATTCCACACCTCAGGGAGACGCTTCACATCCAGCTTTTCATTAAACAACATTTTTTCAATTTCATAACGGATAATGATATGTAAATTATATGTTAGCTCATCCGCTTCAATACGAATCAGTGAATTTTCCACACGGTTGACTGCCCGATAGAATTGATCTGCCGTAACCTTTGCCAAGCGATCAGGAAAATGCTTTTGCAAATCATCGTAATACCGATCCCAGAAAGCACGACTGCGTCCGATTTTATTTTCCCACAAGCGGGACTGGGATTCATGAATCCCCATAGAGGTTCCTCCCGACAGTAGTGATCCTGCTAGCTCAGGAGCAATATTTTGTTCGTACAGCGCATGGCCTCCTTCATGCAACGAACTGAAAATAGCACTGGTTACATCATCTTGCAGATAATGTGTTGTTATACGCACATCACCTGGATTTAATCCTGTTGCGAAAGGATGTACGCTCTCATCCAAGCGGCCTGCGTCAAAGTCATACCCCATCTGACCTAATATGAACAGGCTGAACTTCTCCTGCTGCTTCACATCAAACACACCATCTAAAAAGCTCTTATCCGGCTGGTTCGGTGAAGCCTGAATTTTAGACAGCAGTGGCACAAGGCGCTTTTTGAGACGATCAAACACAGCATCCAGTTTTTCAACCGTCATCCCCGGTTCATATTGATCCAAAAGCGTGTCATACTCTGTATCCTTAACCCCCCAGTAGCCGATAAATTCGCGCTTCATGTCTACGATTTTAGACAAGTAGGGTTCAAATCCGACAAAATCGCTATGTCCCTTTGCGTCCTCCCACTTGCTCTCTGCCTGCGCTGCAAGAATGCTATAATCCCGGTATCGGTCTGCCGGAACCGAACGATTAAGGTCATAATTTTTACGGCATTCCTCCACCAATCTGCGATCGTTGTCTTCCAGTTGCTCCAGCTTATCTACTGTGGCAAAAAATTGCAGCAATTGTCCCATTTCATCCGAGATCATCAGCTTGAACATTTCAGTGGACAGCATACCCAACGTCTCCGACCGAATGTCAACACCCTTGCGCGGAGCACCAGTTCGTAAATCCCAGTGCAGCAGACCTACTGCTTCGCCATAACTACTGATTTTGTGTGAAAGCTCCTTTAAAGCCGTCAATTGATCCAACGTCTGTTGCGCCATATTTGAGGTCACCTCTTTAACTTAAAATGGATAAAACTTTACAATACCTATACTTGATGATACTTATATTAAAAAGTATAATCAACTCACAACATGTACGACCAGCTCCTAAGACCTAAAATAAACGTTGGGCTGTACATATCAAACTTTAATAGAATCTGGAGGGAACAATCGTGAATCACATCAAAGAAATTTTAGAGTACAATCGTGTTTTCGTAGAAAACAAAGAATACGAGGCCTATAGAACGGGCAAGTTCCCCAATAAAAAAATGGTCATTATCACTTGTATGGATACACGGCTAACGGAGTTACTCCCGAAAGCCATGAACCTGCGCAACGGTGATGTGAAAATCATCAAAAATGCGGGTGCTATTATTTCACAGCCCTTTGGAAGTGTAATGCGCAGTGTGCTAGTCGCCCTGTATGAGCTGGGAGCAGACGAAGTCGTCGTTGTAGGTCATTATGAGTGCGGCATGGCTGCATTAAATGCAGACCACATGGTCAATGAAATGCTCGATCGCGGAATTTCTCAGGAAGTGCTGAATACATTAGAAAATTCAGGAATTAAGCTAAATAAATGGTTAAAAGGTTTTGACAACATTGAAGAAGGGGTAAGAACTACCGTGAAGCTTATTAAAAATCACCCGCTTCTCCCTCCTAATGCCCCCGTTCACGGCATGGTTATTCATCCAGATACAGGAGCGTTAACACTTCTCGTTGATGGAAATGAACAGTAAATAGGATACGCTTCGGCAGAAGGTTACCAGGGTAGTTTAAGCTCGTACATACGAGCTTAAACTACCCTTTTTTATGAAAAAAAGCACATATACGTGGAGAATGACAAGAATCAATTTTGGCTAACCTGTGAACGACCTGACTGAAAGTTGTCAAACCATACAGTTTCAGTGTACACTTTTCATGAAGCTGCAGAATAGCTGCCGCAGTGCTGTTACAACCGTTACTATGATGGATGAAGGAGATAAGATCTATGAATTTACTATCGTATGGTCTGTTGGGGCTTCTCGCAAGAGAGGAATCCTCCGGCTATGATCTGATGTTGCGTATCCAGCCTTTTTGGCAGGCCAAGCACAGTCAGATCTATCCGCTACTGGCCCGTATGGAGAGCAAGGAACTGCTAGCCTCCCGTTGGATTCAGCAGTCCGACAAGCCTGATAAGAAAATGTATACCATTACCGACAAGGGAATCCATATGCTTCAGCAATGGTCCCAGGAAGCGTTAGCTGCTCCGGTTACACGGGATGAATTAAGTCTTCGACTGTTCTGTCTTTGGTTAACGGACAAAAGTAGTGCCAATCGTATGCTGGAGGAACGCAAACGTCATTTTATTCAGAAAATCCAGCATCTTGAGGATATCCTGAACGATATTCCTGCAGAGAATTTACATTTTGGCAGTAAGAACTTTGGTGACTATATTTTAGTACAAAAAGGACTTTTGAATGCTAAAGCAGGTCTGGAATGGTGCCAAATGGTTCTGCGTATGCTGCTTGCCGGTGATGTCAGTGCTGACACTAATCCGTTTTCACTTAAGCCGCAAAGCTGAATGTTTTAGCCAATCCATGCATAGGATTTATGGGACGTTATTATTTAATTTTTTAAAAATTAAAATTCTTTGAAACCCTTTTCCATGCCATTCGTATTACTGGTAAGCGGTTGTTTGACCTATAAACAAATTTACTAAGGGGGATTATATTTACATGAAAAAAACATTCACTTTGAAAAATATGATGATGCTGATGATGGCTTTTACCCTACTCATTGCTATGATCGCACCATCTACAGCTGACGCAAGGCGAGGCGGCGGGTTTAAATCCGGACCTAAATCATACCAATCTACACCAAGCAAGGCGAATGACAGCAATGGAATTAATAAGTCAGATAGCGGAGCCAAGTCAGGGGCAACTGCTGGTAATACAAGCAGAACCGGTGGATTCCTTGGCGGTGGCGGCGGATTTCTGAAAGGTATGATGCTGGGCGGTTTGGCAGGTATGCTCTTCGGCGGATTGTTCGGCAACATGGGCGCATTGGGCAGCTTGCTTGGCCTTGCCGTTAACGTTCTGGCCATTTACGTCCTGATCATGATCGGAGTAGGTATCTACCGTGCTATTAAAAATCGTCGCAGACCAGATGATTCCCGTGGAGGACGTTACTAAGCTATGATTTTGAGTATGGATGAGATTGTCAACGCTATTTGCTTGCATATGGCTGAACGTAAAGGTGTCCAGCCCACGGATGTGACAGTAGAACTAAGCTGGGAAGAGGATACAGGTTATTCAGCAGAAGTCCATGTACAGGGCCGCAGTCAATATCTGGTGGAAGCCAATATGATTGAAGCCATTCTGAGATACCTATATTCCGAATACAATATTCGTGCCTATCGCGAACAAATCAGATTGGATCTGGATGAAGAAATTACTGCTATCATCCAAACTTGATTATATCGCATAGAACAGTCGTATAGAGTTATTGTCGTATAGAGTTATTATAAAACAAATGAACCGACCTTTGCTTGATGGCAAGGGTCGGTTTTTTGTTGATCGTTTTTCTAATAGATCAAGGTGCTATAGTATTACATTTAGATGTGGACACCCCTTGTTATATGGATTCATTATCTCTATGAATAGCCTTTCTGCTAAATGATGGAACCGGAGATACCTGTACTTGCGGCACTCTTTCGAGTAAGCTACTACCGTACATTTCCCAAAACGGCTGCTCTTCCATATGAATATAGCCGATATAGCAGCCGCATTCTTTCATCCGGCACGGACGTTTGCCACTCAGACCCTTAAGACCATCTCTATATAAGTGTCCAAGCACCCGTCGATCCTGATAGCAGTGTTTTACTCTTCCGTCACCCTGGACATAAAATACATCTTCACCGGCGCGACATGCCCGTCCCTGACTGCTATAATCCTTTAAATTCCATTGAAAATAGGGGTCGATCGCAGTTAATTCAGTAACTTCAGCATCTGTATAATAATGGGGTCGATCCTTGTAAGCGTTGATCCACAAATAAACATCCCTTGGAAGTTGCGATCTTAAGGAACGAATAGCTGGGAAGGCTTGTCTTAACCCGACGGTACCGACACTATAGGAAATACCAAGTTCATATATCTTCATAGCCTGCGATATAAAAACTTGCTCTTTCGTCTCTCCAGGGTGATATGTAGCCCACAGCGCAGCAGTCTCCGCGTTCAGTTCTTTCGTCCAATCCAGCTTCGTCGAGAGATTCGTCTGTACCGCCACTTTTTCCACATGCGCCATGTGGGAAAACTCAATCATGGTCTTGCGATACCAGGAATGAATCAAGGCTTCTCCATACGGATTAAAAAAAATAGAGAGACGATGCCCCAAAACGCCCTGTTTCCGTACCCAATCAGCAAAACGTTCCAACTGGACCCGATCCTTGTTCAACGTTTCCCGACTATCAACGTTTTTACTGAACGGGCAATAAGGGCAAGCATAGTTACACGAGGTCAACGAACCACGATAATATAAGGTCGCTCTCATGCGCCTACATATCCTTCCATACGCTCACGTACTGACGTGGAGATCATCCAGTCCCCAATCGCATCGGAATAGGCCATTCCTTCCTCTGTAAGTCGCAGCGTGCCCTCCTCGACGACAGCCATACCGGATTCCAGCAGCAACGACATTCCTGTAAAATCGTCCGACAGGGATACACCGAAGCGCTCTGCATAGGCTGATAGCTCCAAACCTTCCCGATGAAGAAGCGCCTTTAAGATAAAGCGTCGCTTACTCTCATCCACATTTAAAATAAAGCCGTAGTCAGCCAGATCATGACGTTCCGCAGCAACATAATCTGCGATAATGCTACGGGTAGCTGCTGCACTAACCCCATAACGGCTGGCATAGTGGACATTGCGTGTATAGGAGCGTGCACCACACCCCAGACCAGCCATACCTTCCTCCTGGCAACTGTAGGGTAAAAGCTCTTTGTTGGATATACCATCATTTTTAGCAAAACGGCGCATGGAGTATTGTACATATCCTGCTTGTTTGAGCCGTTCGCGCGCCACTTCATACAAGCTAAGGCGAATATCATGATCCAGCCCGGTATAGCCTGGCTTTAAAATCGTATTTTCTCGAATATATAACGGATAAAGAAATATTTCTCCTGGCGAGTAAGACAGGGCTTCCTCTAAAGAATACAGCCAGGTTTCCACCGTTTGACCAGGCAAGCCATAGATCAGATCTACGTTCAGCAAAGGAAAGTTGTATTCCACCAGCCGCTCAAGTGCTTCTCTAACAAGTTTGGGCTTCTGAGGTCGGTATATGGCGGCACTTTCTGATTCCACAAAGCTCTGAATTCCCATACTGACACGATCTGTCCCGCGGCGCTTGAGCACCTCCAACCTGTCTTCAGTCACAGTATCGGGAGAGGTCTCCACCGAAATAGAAGCTCGCTTAGGGTCCAGTCCCATAATATTTTCCGCAATGTCAAACAAGCGCTCCACCAAAGGAGCCTCCAGTAAGGTCGGTGTACCGCCGCCGATCGCAAAACGTGAAAAAGGTCGACGCCCCATAATGGGTGTCCATTGCTTGGCTTGTCTTTCTAGTGCATCCACATACTCCTTATGTACATCCAGACGCTTGTCCGGCAAAGTGAACAGGTTACAAAACCCACAGCGAGCCGCGCAAAATGGAATATGCATATACAAAAAATAGCTTTCTAACTCCTCCTTCTCCCACAACTCCTGTAATGAGACTGGTGTATCAAACGGACGATAGGCCGTTTTATGCGGGTAAGAGTACAGATAGGAGCGGTAAGGAGCTTCACGGATTGTGCTTGCCCATTCAGCAGGAGTTTCAGGCCACTGAAACCTAGACGGTGCTAAGTTTGTGTCTATCTCCGGGGCTGGCGCATCCGCTGGATGCGAGTGATTCAGATTTATGGCTTTCATTTCTGCTCCTTCCTCACGCTGGATTGATTTCTTGATATTTTACCAGTGCAATCTATACTTCTATTTGCTCTATAAAATAAATTCGCGGTAAGGCACATTCCAGACTACCTCATGCGCCAGACGATGTCCTTCATAGCCGTCTTCCCCATAAGCTGTACCATGATCGGAAAAAACCATGCAAAACGTCTTGCCCCGATTTCGCAAAGCATCAAACAAACGTCCAAGTTCACCATCCACATACCGCAAGGCTGCCCGTTGAGACTCCACTGAATCTTTGGCTGCGCCCTTCACAAAATAATGATTAGGCCCATGGATCGCTGATACATTCAGAAATAAAAACAAGCGCTGTGACGGGTCTGCATTTTCCAACAGTTTCAGAGCATGATTCACCTGATTCTCCGTCGAACGGGGGTTGGTAACACCAAAGTTCATACGCCAGTAGCTTTCTTGGAAATATCCAGGCAGCACCTTGGCAAGCTTATTTTTCTTTGTGAAAAAAATAACGCCGCCGATACAGATGGTCCGATAACCTTCACCCTCTAGCCCGGACACAATATCCGGGGCATCGAACAGCCACGTATGTGAATGCGTACGCAATCCCGTATCCTTGGTGTGGAACAGACGAATATGTGAAGTCTTATCTGTATTCGCTGGAGTCGGCAAAAATCCGCCAAAAAAAGCATGATGTGCAGCATAGGTAAAGCTACCCGGTGTATGGCGTTTTTCCCACGACCCGGAGCCGCACAAATTCGGACAGTTCTCTTCTTCCAGCTTTGCTACGTCATAACGCAGAGTATCAAGCGTAATCATGACAATATCATGAGAGCCGACAATTTGATTCATATCAGTCATATCTGTTTTTCCTTTCCGTACCCACGCTCCTATTAGCGAGGTGCTGCATTTCCCATTCATACGGATTCCAACCCTGATGCTCAACTCGGTACAGCAAATCACCGAACGGATTAACATCCAACACATAGGGATGACCACCATGAGCCGGAACCAGCACATCCAGTCCAGCAACCATGGAGGCTGGAAAAACACTCATAGCGGCTTTCGCCGTAAGCTGGACCGATTCCACCGTATTCTGCGGTAATCCGGCTTCCTTCAGCGAGAGCCGCTCATTACGCAAATGCAAATTCGTAATAGGGCTGTGGCTCAAACGTAAAACCGCATGGCAAGCTTCTGATCCGCACACGAGTTGGCGCACATCATAAACACGCCCATTCAAGGTTGCTTTGGGAATCCAGCGCTCCACATGTACCCCTTCCAGGCATAGCCAGTTAAGGATAGCATGAATGTCCTGCTTATCCGTATAACGACGCAATCGTCCGGCATTATAATACACGCGCTGTCCGTGTATGATTTCCGTTCCAATCGTGGTCACTGCCAGTTCCGCGTGTGTGTGGGGATGTACCTGATAGGCCATGACACCAGAAGCACCGGACCCACAAAATATTTTCACAAATACGCGGTGAAACCCGCTCTCCTTCATTGCCGTGTGCAGATCGACAACATCACGAAATGCACCACCTGAAGATGCAAGCACTGGTGGAACCCTTATATCTGCCTTGCCTAAATCGGCGCTACAACGCCGTTTGTCGAACATCACGGCAACTTCCGCCGGGTCGTTCATCCAGTGTGACGAGGGCCAGAGCAGAGCCACTTCATCCCGCAGCCAGGCCAGCAGACGGCAATAGCCCCGGAACCATTGTGCCGGGTGCCAAATACGACCGTGCTGCTCCTGCAGACATCGCGCTTCTGCCGCCGATATACCTGTGCCTTGTGTCCATTCGGGCCATGGCAACAGAGAATCGTCTCCCTCACCATCCGAGGCACCCAGAGCAATCAACTCACGCTCTACCTCAAAGCTTTCGCCCGGTGCATCCAGACGAAGCAGCGGACCACTGTCCATCTGCCCCGCCAGTAACTGATCAATGCTCTCTTGCACAAAGGAACTGCCATTCACGCTATCTTGCGTAGCTCGTGCAGCTATTCGCAACATCAGCTCGCTCAGACCTTGTTTCTGCCGAATAGCTTCCAGCACATTCTTATAGGAAACCTCCAGAGCGGGCGGAAGCATTAATCTGCTTCTCGCCTCCTGCAGCCCAGTAGTTCGACGATTTCCCGGATTACCGAACAAGATAAACGGCTCGCTGACATTACAGTCTGACATCCTAACCATAGAGCCGCCTCACTTTAGATCAATTTAATTTTGAAAACAGTCCGTTTTAGAAATCCATTTGTACAAATTACTCAGTCAGTGATGGATAGCGCCAATCATCTTCCTCATCCGCTTCTTGTTGATCTTCCACGTTCACAGATAGACCTGAGCTTTTCCAACGTTGCATCATTTCACTAGACATATAATGATAGCTCAAATCCAGATGCTTCAGCCCTTTTATACTTTCACTAGCCAGTAGCGCTTCTGCACCTTTATCAGACAACGTACCTTGTGAGAGATCCAGCACTTCCAATTGTCCAATCACAGGGGCATTAGCTGCTGCAATAGCAATTTCATCCTGTATTTCACTATCTTTGAGTCCCAAGTATGTAAGTTTGGGAAAAGGATTGCTGTCTAAAAACGGCAAAACATCTTTCAGGCTACCGTCAAAGCCATAGTTCTCGACACCCAAATACAGTTCCAACTTGCGCAGTTCAGGCAGTTCAGCATTACGTATTTGCTCAAGAACGCTCACAGGCAGACCACCACAGATAATAACCAATTCTTGAAGATGGTTATGACGAAGCGGCTCCAAGCTCAGGTCCTGGCTACCTTTGATATGAAAGGACTCCAATGCTGGAAACGCTTCTAACAATGGGGACAGATTCGTCTGGTTAATCCAGGAAACCTCACACTCATCGTATTCCATATCACCAATAAACAGTTTGCGTATCTTAGGGAATTGATCTTTGAGTTTCACTAACACTGGGATAAAATCCTCTGGTGAACTTTCATAGGCGCCGCCCCAATCTCCAATGATGAGATCTGTAACTTGCGCGCTCTCCGGCTTGGCTGCCAGTTCCTCAATAGATTTAGCCATCGTTTGGCCATTCTCATAAGCTTCATAATCCACTACCAATTTCACTTCCATCTTACAATTCCTCCGATCGCTTGTCTGAGATCTCGTAAACTATCTATTTCCAATTTAGTCTATCCTATTCTACCAATGTTCGTCAAAAATAGTCCCATATCGACATTAATCCTATGTAAAATTTGCTGAATGAAATAAAAACAAGACAGCCCCCTAAGCAGGCTGTCTTTGCATATTCATAATAAACTTCTACTATTATATAGTACGTAAGTTTAGAGCCTAATTATTGGCTAATTGTAATCGGTGAGTTATCGGACAGCAATGCCAGATTATTCACGATCACATTCTCCTCATTGCTCAAGCCACTGGTAACGAGTGTTTGTGAACCTGCCGTCTGAACAGTCTTCACTTCCTTACGTTTCGCATGGTCTCCGTTTACAACATATACATATTCTTTACCTTGATCCTTTTGAACTGCCGCAGTAGGAACCACAATTCCTTCTTGTGCATTGGCAGCGACAAAGCTGATATCAGCCAACATGCCGGATTTCAGTTTCGTGTCTGGATTCGCTACTGAGATTTTTACAGGATAGCCTTTTCCACTTGCATCCAACGGGCTTACATTTTTAACTGTACCTGTTGTTACAATGTTGGAAGCTGCAACACGAACCTGTACCTTGTCACCTGCTTTTACATTGTTGATCTGCTCCGCTGGAACATAGATCAATGTATTGACCGTACTCAGATTAGCGATGACCAGCGCAGGAGACTGAGCGGATACCATTTCGCCCACTTCTGCATTTTTCGTGCCCACAATACCATTGATCGGTGATGTAACAACGGTGTCATCCAATGCATCCTGAGCAATGTTCACATTCAGCTGAGCCTGCTTAAGAGATTGTTGGCTGGACTCGATAACCGCAGTATTTTGAGATACTTTGAGCTGATTTTGCGCATTACTGTAACCGCTATTTGCATTACTGTAGCTATTTTTTGCTGAATCATAGCTGTTGCGAGCTGTAGTTAGAGCCTTCTGCGCAGCTACCAGCTGATCTTGCGCGTTAGCCTGCGCATTTTGTGCATTATTGTAAGCCGCTTCCGCATTCACGACTGCTGTTTTGGCTTGTTCTAATTGAGCTTGGGTGCTCGCACCTGCATCAAATAGACTTTGTGTACGTGTTACATTCTTCTGTGCATCTGCCAAAGCTTGCTGCGTTTGTTTCACCGTATTGGCTGCCGAGGAGACACCATGTGTTGCTTGTTCTACGGCTGTAGTGGCTTGATTAATAGCTCCCTGTGCCTGATTGATTGCACTTTGGGATTGAATCACGCCACTCTTGGACTGCACTAAGCCCGAGTTTGCCTGAACCATCGTAGATTCGTGGGATGCTTGAGCGGTGCTTACTCCGGCTGCTGCCGCAGCTGCTGCGGCGCGGGCTTTCGCAACATTATTCCGCATGTCCTTATCATCAAGCTTGAACAGTACTTGACCCTTTTTAACCTCGGAGCCAATATCCACAGGCAGTTCAACCACTTTACCGCCCACTTTAGGCACGATGTTCACCGTCTCCGATGGTGTAACCGTTCCTGTATAAATATTCCCCTGTCCGATAATTCCCTGCTGTGCTTGGCTGATTTTAACCGGAACGACCATATCCTGAGCCGCCCCGCTATTACTGGAGCAGCCTGCCAGCACTGCGCCGCCGAGCACTAAAGCCGCTAATGTACTTTCTACTCTCAATATTTTCATGATAATTCCCTTTCTTTCTGTCCGTGGAAATAATGTAAGTCATCCAGTCGTATTTTATAGTTCCTTGATTAAGCTTCCGGCTGTGTCTTTGCTTTCTTCCTCTGAATAAACAAAAAGATTAGTGGAATCGTGCAAAACAGCGGTATGGATGAAATGAGGAACGTATCCCCAATCCCTCTTGATGTGGCATCTAGTGTGATTAAACTACTTATGGATGACATCCATGAGCTGCCCAATGTCGCTTGTAGCGTATGAGCCGAGTCTGGTGTAATGGACTCCGAAATTTGCTGGGCATGAGCAGCCGAACGGCTTTGCATAATGGCGGTTAGCACTGCAATCGCCATAGATGCAGCTACAGTACGTACCAGATTGGATGCTGTAGATGCATTGGCTACCTTGCTCGGATGAACGGCATTCATACCGACCGTGGATAATGGCATCATGCAAATACCAATTCCCAGACCCCGTAATGCCATTACGGTTTCCAACCAGGCATGCGAAGTATCTGGCGTAAGCTGGTGAAGATGATAGGTCATAAAGCTGGTTAGCGTCAGGCCCACAAGCCCCAAAGGCACAATTCCGAACTTATCGAACAGCTTCCCGGCAATAGGCATCATAGCCGCCATGGCAATGGCCTGTGGAATGAGGATAATACCAGTATCAATCGGTGACACACGCTGGATATTTTGCAAAAACAACGGTGTTAGGAACGTTCCTCCGTACATCCCCATCATGACCAGACTAGAGGCAATAACACTAATCGTATACTTTGAATTCTTGAATAATGAGATTTCAATTACAGCATTATCCTTGCCGCTTTCTACATAGATCAGAAAAACAAGTGCCCAGAAAGCAATAAACAGCAGGGATACAATTCCAAAAGAAGTCCAGCCATCACGCTGGCCGTTGGTCAATGCGTACAAGAGTGTTCCGGCACAAGTTGCGGCCAGCAAAAAGCCCGGTAGATCAAACGGCTTCGGCTCTACTTTAGGCGGCTCTTTGATTAGAAGAATAACCATTAAAATTGCAAATAAAGCAACCGGCACACTGACAATAAACAAGAACCGCCAGTTAAACCACTCAATCAAATATCCGCTAAGCGTAGGCCCTACAGCCGGCGCTGCCATTGCGGCGATCCCCCATATACCAAGGGACATACCGATTTGTTCACGCGGCATAATTTTGTAAATAATCGTCATACTCAGCGGCATAATAACACCACCGCCCAGACCAGCCAGCACCCGTGCTGCGATCAGGGAAGAATCACTCCATGCAAAAATACATATTCCCGTTCCCAGCGAAAATACGCTGAGCGCTAGAATCAAAAACTTTTTGTATCCGAGGCGCTGCTCCATATATCCGGTAATCGGTACGATTACACCAGATGCAAGCGTGTAACCTGTAATAACCCACTGAATACGTGTCGTCGTAGATCCTAAATCCGTCGTCAATCTAGGAATGGCGACATTGATCAGACTGTTGTTCAGAATGGCGACAAAGGCGCCTAAAACGATAGCGAAAAAGGCAAGCCAGCGTTCTTTGGAAGAATCTGTCGAAGGAGCAGCAGCAATATCATTGGCAGCCACATGGACCCCTCCTTTTTAAGGTGTATGAATTTTTACTTCCACGTTCGTTCCAGGAATAAGCTTCAGATCCTTCGGCTTGTTCACAGCAATCTCTACAGGCACACGCTGAGTCACCTTGTTAAAATTACCACTTGTGTTGACTGCAGGAACGAGTGAGAACACGGCGTTGGAGGCTTCGCCTACTTTACGAACTTTACCCTGAATCACCTGGTCCCCTGCTGCATCAAGCGTAATGTCAACAAGCTGTCCTGGTTTAATGCGGTTAATGTCATTTTCTTCAATATTCGTGGATACATACAAGCTGTTCATATCCACCATAGTTGCAACAGCACTACCCGGCGATCCGATTTCATGCTCTTTCGAATAAATCTTAATGACAGTTCCATTGATCGGCGCGCGCAGTACGGACTTGCTGATCATGCTCGCATCCAGCCCCGATACATCCTGCTCGGCAATCGGTTCATTACGCTGAACAACATCTCCTTCTTCCACATCAATGTGGCTTATTTCTCCGGAGATTTGCGGCATTACCTTATATTGATCGGCTTGAATGCGCGCATCGTCACTTTTAACAAAGTGTGTTGCTTGATACCAATAATAGTAGCCAATAGCTCCACCGCTCAGAACGAGCAGTACAATGAGGATTGGCAATACAGTTTTCTTACTCACTTCTTCCACCCCTGTTGTCCAAAAAATTTTTATTATTCAACGCTAATATTTTAAAATTGAAATATTAGGCCATTAAACCAAATGGAGAACGTAAATAAACACATGGCAACGTGCCATGCAAAAGACAGGACTTATTTTATGTACATAGGACAATCTGATCCATGGTCCACAAACCGTCTTTTATATTTAAATATTTTCATATAACTATTGTACATTGAAATATTATAGATATATTTATCTATTCAGGCAACATAAATTTTCAGTTTTTTCATAATTTTTTTTCATAAAAAAGAACCTTGTTTCCAAGGCTCTTTCACAAAAAGGGATAGTTTACAATTAAAGGGTTACACAATAATGTTAAGAGAAAGGCGTAGGTACAGCTGACCGTTGTTTGCAGTTTTTCGCCTCCTGTCCTTCCTTCGTGTTCTTATTCATTCTATTCCCTTGAGAAGCTTGCTTTTCCATGCAACCCCCGCAACGACAGCGTTCTGACGTCCCATGTACATCATCTTTGGAATCCCTCAATAGCCTCACATAATCCAGAGATTGCTGTAAAGAAGCAGGCCCCGGAATGAAGCGGACCTTCTTGCCTTCCAGCAGACAGTATACCTCAATAAGCTGAGGAAGGGCCCCAAATGCGTAATAACAAAATACATTTGTCATATGTTGGAATGTACTAATAACGTTAGGATTATAGTCAACGATGTACTTTTGAATGAGCAGGGAATCTGTTTCTGCTGATAGTTGCCAAGCAGCCTGAACAATAAGCGAAATATTGATCTCTAACTCAGGCACAGACGTACAAAATTGTTCATACAGCATCACAGGCACCATCAAGTCATTATTTAAGCCACAAATTTTTGACAACTCACCTGACACTTTATTTTTGACATCCCAATAATGGAACAAAGATTCAAAGCTGTCTGACTGCTTGGGCCACCATTTCTCCAGCACATACTGGACAGGGACTTCCCGCCGTACCTTTACTTCCATTCCAAAGTATTCGTTGAGCGCATGCCCTACTGCATATTGAACCCGTTGCCGCCAATTCCAGCCCTCACGCCCTCTTTTCCTCTGTGATTGACGGATTGGCTGTGGAGTTCTCCACATCTCCTCCAGCTGATAGTCGTGCAGAAGAGGAAAGCCGCTTAAGCTATCGCTATTGCGCATACCTATCCCTCACTCTCTTCTCAGGACACTTCAATACCAGCCTGTGCAAATTGTCTTCCGTAAGCTCGGCAATTCTCCTTATCATCATCCAATGGATTGAATTCAATCTTCAGACTCTCTTGAATGACCGATGCGCCGCGTTCTTTGACTTTTTCCTCTACCAAGTCCACTGCACCACAGAATTGCGTATAGGATGTATCTCCACTACCAAATACTGCCGTCTTTTTACCAGACAGATCAAGTTCGTCTAGTTCCTCGTAAAAATCCAAAAATTCATCAGGAAGCTCACCATCTCCCCATGTATATACACCCAGCAGGAACCCGTCATATGCGAGCAGTTCTTGCGCGCTGCAATCATACGAAGCCTTCAACTCAGCCTCATGTCCTGCCTGACGGACGCCCTCGGCGATCAATTCCGCAATTTCCTCTGTATTACCGGTCAAACTGGCATAAGTAATCATGATTTTACCCAAGTTCATCCCTCACCTTTATTTGAAATATGGGATGCTTTCACTCCCTGTTACTCAAATAATATTTGATAATGATTCTCATTGTCAAATGTTAATTTCAAAAACTAGGTTTAATCTTGGGGAAATATACGCAAAACAGCCGCATGACATGCGGCTGCTGGCTGAAAACCTATGGATAAGCAAATTAATTAGAGGCCTATTTAATGAAGTAGAATTTCAGCTGTGTTGATAAAAAAAATATTATGTACGTACAATTCATTCCATTTTCATTATTATAATAAAAAACGGATGGTTGTACGTACAAGTGGGATTGGCTTCATTTTAATATGGAAGCGCTATAATTACAAGTACATCCGAGAAAAAATATTTTAGACCAAGTGACTACTTACTTATTTATGTAATCATTCGATTGTTGCTGTGGTTTGTTGTACAATAGACTCCATATGGGGATTTCTGTGCAGCTTGCTGCCTGAATCCTGAATTGACTGCTGAAGGATGGATTGTACATGTATGTAGCACAAGAATGGAAAGACTATGAAGTAATGGATACAGGCGGTGGTGAAAAACTAGAACGTTGGGGTGATATTGTCCTGCGTCGTCCCGATCCGCAAATCATATGGCCTTTGGCCCAGGAAACAGCTGAATGGCGTAATGTTCATGGGCATTATCACCGCAGTTCCTCCGGTGGCGGCAACTGGGATATGAAAAAACCTATCCCTGAGCGCTGGACCATTAGCTATGGACCGCTTAAATTCCACATTAAACCGACCAGCTTTAAGCATACTGGTCTTTTCCCAGAGCAAGCAGCAAACTGGAGCTGGATGATGGATAAAATCAAAGGTGCAGGCAGACCCATTTCTGTACTGAACCTGTTTGCATACACGGGAGGAGCCACTACTGCTGCTGCGTATGCTGGAGCCAGTGTGGTTCACGTGGATGCCGCCAAAGGCATGGTACAGTGGGCAAAGGAAAACGTTCAATTGTCCGGTCTGGCTGACCGTCCGGTACGTTTCATTACGGACGACGTATTCAAGTTCGTGCAACGAGAACAACGTCGGGGCAACCGTTATGATGCCATTATTATGGACCCTCCTTCTTACGGGCGCGGACCGAACGGAGAAACTTGGAAGCTTGAAGAAAGCTTATACCCGTTTCTCGAATCCTGCATGAGCATCATTTCAGATCAACCGCTGTTCATGCTCATTAACTCCTATACTACAGGTATTTCGCCTACTGTATTGCGCAACATGCTGAGCATGACAATGCAACAAAAGTACGGCGGCCAAATTAGCGCTGGTGAAATCGGATTGCCGATCACACGCTCGGGATTGAATTTGCCTTGTGGTATTCTCGGACGCTGGGAGGCTTAAATTCCTCTTATGACTCAAAATGAACTTACTTGGCATGAACATGCACAGTCGAACATCCCTGTCCTATATGAGGACAATCATGTTTTGGCGGTTGTAAAGCCTGTCAATGTTCCAACGCAAGAGGATGCCAGTGGTGATCCTGATCTGTTGTCTTTACTCAAGGAAGATTTAAAAATTAGACACAATAAGCCTGGTAACGTTTTTTTGGGTTTAGTTCACAGACTGGATCGGCCTGTAGGTGGAGCCATGATTTTTGCTAAGACGTCCAAAGCTGCTTCTCGCCTGTCAGAGTCGGTTCGAAGTCGTCATTTTCACAAACTGTATACAGCCGTTCTGAATGGCGTTCCTACGGCCCCGCAAGGCCGTCTGACCCATTACCTGCTAAAGGATAGTCGAACCAACACGGTTCAAACGGTTCGGCCTGGCACGGCTGGTGCGAAGGAAGCCATTTTGGAGTATCGCGTAATCGGACAAGCAGATGGACTCAGTCTCGTGCAGATTAAGTTGCACACCGGACGCTCACACCAAATTCGTGTGCAAATGCAGGCGATCGGCTGTCCCCTCTACGGTGACCAAAAATATGGGGGTCATCTGAGTCGGCCCGGTCAACAGCTGGCGCTTTGGTCCTTACTCGCTGGAGCACCGCATCCGGTTAGCAAGGACGATATGAGATTTCACTCGTTACCTCCTGTCCAATTTCCATGGAATGAATGGCCCAGGTCGCTTTACGAGAACATGATTACGACTGAAATTTGAACCGAAAAGCCCTGCTCCATCTGGATATCTACATCCTCAATCCCCATTTGCACAAAGAACCTGCAATGCATGTTTGTTCACATGCGTTACAGGTTCTTTTTTGTAGAAAATTAAATTAATGCGTCATCTTATCCTTTTATGACGAGGAAGCCACGGACTGCCCCTTCTTGCTGTTTACCAGCTGTTGACGGGGATGGGCGTTTTTTGCATTCGTATTTTTGATAAAAAACGCTAAAATCAGAGCGGCCACACTCAACACTGTTGCAATGATAAAAGCCGAGTTAATCCCATAAATTGTAGCTTGATTGCCTGCAGCCAGCATCCCCACTTTATCCGTCACGGTTAGTCCCTCAGATGTAACAATCGACGTCAAACGGTTGCTGCTTTGTGTGGACATCACCGTCACCAGAATTGCCGTCCCAATTGAGCCGGAAATCATACGCAGCGTGTTACTCATCGCCGTACCATGTGCATTCAATCGTTGCGGAAGCTGATTCAACCCGGCCGTTTGGATCGGCATCATCAGCAAAGACATCCCGAACATCCGCACCGTATAATTAATTAACAGTGTCATATAGGTGGTTGTTTCGGTCAACCGTGTAAATTCCCAAGTTGTTATAGCCATGATCAGCAAACCAATTACAGACAACCAACGCGCTCCGATTCGGTCAAAAATAGCCCCCGTTACAGGAGACATGAGCCCCATCAGAATCGCTCCCGGTAACATTAGCATTCCGGACTGGAGCGGTGTAAAACCCCGAATATTTTGCAAATAAATTGGAAGCAATATCATACCGGCGTACAAAGCCATCGTCACAATCACATTAATGATTGTCGTCAAGCTGTACACATCGTATTTAAAGATACGGAACTCCAGCATAGGCTCATCTGCCTTCAATTGGCGAACAATAAACAAAATAAGCGCAATTGTCCCAACGATAAGCGTAGACAGGACCGGAATACTTCCCCAACCTGATGTTCCTGCATCACTAAAGCCGTATAACAGTCCACCGAAACCGAGCGTAGACAAAATGATGCCGGGAATGTCCAGCTTTGGCTTGGACTGCTCCGTTACATTTTTTAGAAAAATAAATCCGATCACAATCGAAATTACTGAAATCGGCAGGATGATCCAGAACAATACCCGCCAGTCATAATGCTGTACTATATAACCGGATAAGGTTGGCCCAATGGCTGGAGCAAAACCCATAGCAATCCCCAGGGTTCCCATCGCCCGGCCACGACGCTCTATTGGGTAGATGTTCAAGATAACGACCATCATTAAGGGCATCATGATACCTGCCCCCGCGGCCTGAATAAGCCGACCGATCAGCAATATGCTGAAGCTCGGTGCTATAGCACATAACAGCGTGCCGATTGAAAAAATAGTCATCGCACTAATAAACAATTTACGAGTGGAGAAACGGGCAATCAAGAACGCGGTCACCGGGATTAATACCCCATTCACGAGCATAAAGCCCGTGCTAAGCCACTGAGCTATATTGGCATCTATATTCAGATCACTCATCATTTTCGGTAAAGCCACACTGATCAACGTCTGATTTAATATCGCTACTATCGCGCCAATCAACAGAGCGGCCACAATGGGTGCTCTGCGTACATTACCTGGTAGTGTCATTTGAGGACTGCTCAAGTTGATTCATTCCCTTCGGTGTTAATTTCATAATCATTTGTTTATGGATATCCAGGACCATCTCTAGATGCTCCTTCGGAATGTCCAGAATGGGCAAGACGCGCTCCATCCACATGTCGTCTACTTTTTGCATGATATCTTTCCCTTCCGGCGTAAGCGTCAGCACTAAGGATCTACGGTCATGCTCATGCCGTCCGCGAGCAATATATCCTGCCTTGGTCAAGCGGTCAACCACCCCACTCATAGAGCTGCTTCCCACATGCGCTATGTCTGCCAACTCGGATAACCCGATGTCGGGGCGTTTATTCAGAATTGCCAAAGCCATATGCTGAATGGCCGTCAGATCCAAATGCTGCTCCTCATTCCAGAAGGCATAAAATATCGTTTTGTTAATCTCCCTTACCGATTGAATAATCCGGTACACCTCAAGTCTGTCTTCCTCTCTGTCACTCACTGAAACCATCCTTCTTTCTATTCCCCAATTCACAATCCATATACATAAACTAGCAACTATTTGCATGCGAAATGTTATTTATTTATAACTATTATTTTATCATCTCTTATGTAAATGTCAACATTCACCCAAATACCACCTATACTTCAACACAAAAAAGGCGCGGGTATGAATACCACGATAGGTATTTACATCCGCGCACTCCTACTTACCTTAAAATGATAACCTGCTGCGTACAGCTACTTTTCATGTAGCCACCATTCTAGTTATTCTGCTCGCTCTATTGGTTCCTTTACTCCCTCATTCTCACTTGCCGATACTGAAGTCTTCGCCTTCGTTGTAATTTTCCCCAACAAATAAACCAGCAAATTTTGATTGTGCTGAGAAATTCGGTTTAGTGCAGAACCCAGAAAATCATCCCGGATTCGCAATCCACGCTCTACTTCTTCTCTCCCTTGATCCGAGATAACAATCCATACAATTCTACGGTCCTTTACATCTCTGAAACGGGTGACCAGTCGATTCCGCTCCATCCGATCCAGCAGCATCGTAACCGCGGCTGGTGTGGTGGCGAGATATGGGATTAGTTGAGACGGTTTCATACGGCCGTATTCGTTCAAAACCTCCAGCACCGTAAGTTGAGCTTCCGTTAGTGATGGAGCCAGCTGCTGCTCCATATGAACCTTATAATCCTTAGCCATTCTGGACCAGATTTTCGCAAATTCGGTCGTTTGCATTTTGCCTCACTCCTTTAAATAACAGGGTCAGTAAAAGCATCAAAGTTACCGTATGGGCCACCGTCCGGATTGTATTTCATCACATTAAATTTTCGCCATTTAGCCCCGGTTTCCTGCCGTTTTTGAAGCATGAAATGAAAAGGGGAAGGAAGTCTCACCTGGGTTTTGAAGGCTGGTCAGAGTTCGACACCATGACGGCAAAAAGGTCCTCATTCGTGCCGGAATGGCACGAGAGGACCTCTCTTTTTCGAGCTAATAAGCGCTTGACTTTTCCTATTATTCTATAGACTGAGAAGCTTGCGGCTCACTACGCAGCAGCACATTCACAATTTCGTCCTTCTTCTCCACTGGAGCCAGCAGCTTGCCTGTATCTTTTCGGTCGGTCAAAGGAGCCTTTTCCGAAAGGAAGGACATCGTTTGTCCTTCTGCTGTGATTGCAAATAATTGAACAGCTTCACGGCAATAGAAGGCAGCCACGATTCGAGTTCCATTCGAACGTACTCGTTTGCCTTCCTTGAACTCAAAGGTGGTGATACCTTTGCCGCCTCTTCCCTGTGTAGGATAGTCCAACAGAAGCGTACGCTTACCATAACCGGACTCGGTCAGCACCAACACTTCTCCTTCATCCTCTTCTACCCATAACGCCGCGATAATTTCATCGCCCTCCGCTAGCTGTATACCTTTGACACCAGCCGAGACGCGGCCCATCGCATTAACCTCTTGCTCCTTGAAGCGTATACTCATACCCGCGCGGGTAATCAGCATAATATCCCGGGTACCCTCGCTTAACGTTACCGATAATACCTCATCGTCCCCTGCTACTTTGCAGGCGGCTACGGCACTAGAACGTTTTGTAGCATATTCTTTCAATTCTGTACGCTTTACTTGGCCCTTCTTGGTTACAAATACCAGGCTTTTGCCGATTTCCTCAATGTTTTTGAGCGGAATAACACTTACGATACGATCTTCCTTCGATAACGGAATGACGTTGACAATTGGAGTGCCCGGCTCTTTCCACTTATACTCTGGCACCTGATGTACAGGCAATAAAAAGTATTGTCCGCGCTGAGTGAAGACGAGCAATACATCCAGCGTATTCACATCAAGTAATTGGGTAACGTAATCCCCTTCTTTAACACCGGAACTTGAACGTTCCCCGCCTGAACGAGTGAATGACAACATACTTGTACGTTTCACATAGCCATCTTTCGAGAGTGTCAGCAACACATCCTCTGCTCCTACCATGACTTCCAGGTTTACCTTAATCTCTTCTACCTCGCCCTGGATATCTGAACGACGGTCAATGCCGTACTTTTCGCGAATTTCCAACAGTTCCTTGCGAATCAGGCTGATCAGCTTACGGTCACTTTCCAGAATAGAACGATATTGCGCGATTTTTTTCTGGATGTCACCCAGTTCTTTTTCAAGCGTGGTGATTTCCAGATTGGTGAGACGGTACAACTGCAAAGTCAAAATAGAATCAGCCTGACGTTCGCTAAAACCAAACATCCATTGCAAATTATTTTGCGCGTCCTGGCGATTTTTGGAAGCTTTAATGGCTGCGATGACCTCATCCAGAATGTTCAGTGCTTTGACCAAACCTTCTAGCACATGGGCACGATCCTCTGCCTTTTCCAGTTCATACTGGATACGGTGAGTGACAACTTCGCGTTGATGGGCGATATACGCTTCCAAAATGGACTTCAGTCCAAGCTGATGTGGCGCCTTGTTCACAATGGCTACCATGTTGAAGTTATATGCCACCTGTAGGTCGGTTTTTTTTAGCAAATAAGCTAAAATTCCTTCTGCATCGGCTTCCTTCTTCAGCTCCACAACGATGCGCAAACCATTTCGTCCACTCTCGTCACGAACCTCGGCAATTCCTTCCACTTTTTTCTCCAAACGGATATTTTCCATGGCGGTTACGAGCCTTGATTTGACGATCTGGTATGGGATTTCGGTAATGACCAGCTGCTGCTTACCTCCGCGCAAGGACTGAATTTCCGTTTTGGAACGAATATAAATGCGTCCTTTTCCCGTACGGTAAGCGTCCTTGATGCCTTCGCCACCCATAATGAGTCCACCAGTCGGGAAATCAGGACCTTTAATAAAGGTCATAATCTCTTCCAACTCAATCTCCGGCTTTTCCATCACAGCAATGCTGGCATCAATAACTTCGCGTAAACTATGCGTAGGGATCTCTGTCGCAAATCCCGCCGAGATTCCACTGGAACCGTTCACCAATAAATTTGGATAACGAGACGGCAACACAACAGGCTCTTTGGCCGAGTTATCAAAATTGTCCTTGAACAAAACCGTACGCTTTTCAATATCGCGTAGCATTTCCATTGCGATCGGAGACAAGCGAGCCTCCGTGTAACGCATAGCTGCTGCCGGATCATCATCCTGGGACCCCCAGTTACCGTGACCGTCCACCAGCACGTGACTCATTTTCCAGGGCTGTGCCATCCGTACCATGCCGTCGTAAATCGACGAATCACCGTGGGGGTGGTAATTACCCATTACGTCCCCAACGGTTTTGGCCGATTTACGATATGCTTTATCCGGCGTATTGCCCGAGTCGTACATTGCATAAAGAATCCGACGTTGTACGGGTTTTAATCCGTCCCGTACATCGGGTATCGCCCGATCCTGAATAATATATTTGGAATATCGGCCAAAGCGGTCACCGACCACTTCCTCCAGAAAAGCTGGCAAAAACTGCTCCGATAAGCTCATGTATACACCTCTTTTGATAGCACTACTCTACGTATTCCGTGAAATCTACGTTTTCAACGATCCAGCGTTTGCGCGGATCCACCTTATCACCCATCAAAGTGGACACCCTACGTTCAGCCTTGGCTGCATCCTCTATCTGAACGCGTAACAAGGTGCGTGAATCGGGATTCATCGTTGTTTCCCATAACTGATCAGGGTTCATTTCCCCAAGTCCTTTATAGCGCTGAAGCTCAAAATTCCGTCCAAATTCTTTTAAATAATTATCAAGCTGCTCGTCAGTCCAAGCATAACGCACCGTTTCGAGCTTACCCGACTTTCGAGTTATTTTATACAATGGCGGTTGAGCAATAAATATGCGTCCTGCATCAATAAGCTCTTTCATGTACCGATAAAAGAACGTCAACAACAGCACTTGAATGTGCGCACCATCTGTATCTGCATCGGTCATAATGATGATTTTGGAATAATTGCTGTCTTCCAGCGAAAACTCTGTTCCTACCCCCGCACCAATAGCTGCTGTAATAGCACGGTACTCATCATTCTTCATAATATCCGCCAGTTTGGATTTCTCCGGATTCATCGGCTTACCCTTTAGCGGTAAGATGGCCTGAATTTTGGAATCCCGTCCCTGCTTGGCTGATCCTCCAGCCGAATCGCCTTCCACAATAAACAACTCATTACGTGTAAAATCCTTGGACTGCGCAGGCGACAGTTTACCATTCAAATTGGAACTTTCACTGCGCTTTTTACCGGAACGCATCTCATCCCGAGCTTTACGTGCAGCTTCACGCGCTCTGGATGCTTGAACTGCCTTCTTGATCAAAGTTTGTGCTATCTGCGGATTTTCTTCCAAAAAACGCTGCATCTGCTCAGATACGATGGCATCCACTGTACTCCGTGCCGAAGCGCTACCCAGTTGATCCTTTGTCTGACCGACAAATTCAACCTCAGCCATCTTGACACTGATTACAGCCATCATGCCCTCACGTAGATCGTTGCCCTCCAAGTTTTTATCCTTTTCTTTCAACATCACCGTTTTGCGCGCATAGTCGTTCATGACACGAGTGTAAGCGGTTTTGAATCCCGTTTCATGCGTACCTCCGCCACGTGTCGGAATGGAGTTAACGAACGAAGCAATCGTCTCTGTATAACCCGCATTGTACTGGATGGCAATCTCTACTTCAATGTCTTCTTTCTCGGCATTAAAGTGAATAACGTCATGCAGCACATCCTTGCCCTCATTCAGAAAAGCAACAAACTGACTTGCGCCACCCTCATAAAAATACTCATCTGACTTTCCGCTGCGTTCGTCTTTAAGTTGAATACGAAGGCCCGAATTTAGAAAAGCAATCTCCTGAAGGCGTTCAGCCAACGTATCGTAGTTAAAATGAATGCCTGCCTGAAATACACGAATATCCGGTTTAAATGTAATTTTCGAGCCCGTCTTGTTAGTATTGCCCAGCACTTCAAGGCCTGTGGTCGGTTCCCCGACATGCTCCACGCCCTTCTTGTCCTGCCAATATTCAAACCGCTGACGGTGAATCTTACCGTCTCGGTAAATTTCTACTTCAAGCCATTCCGAAAGAGCGTTCGTTACAGACGCACCTACACCGTGCAGACCCCCGGACTTTTTATATCCCGAACCGCCAAACTTACCTCCGGCGTGCAAAATGGTGAATACAACCTGAGGCGTAGGAATTCCCGTTTTGTGCATTCCCGTAGGAATACCGCGCCCGTTGTCTGATACCGTAATGGAACCGTCCTTATGCATTGTAATATCAATGCGAGAGCAAAACTTGGCGAGATGTTCATCCACCGCGTTGTCTACAATTTCCCATACCAAATGATGCAGCCCCGAAGAACTGGTGCTCCCGATGTACATGCCCGGCCGTTTGCGAACTGCCACAAGCCCTTCGAGCACTTGAATGTCGTCCGCGCCATATTCTGAAGCTCCGCTTTGTGTGCCGGACACTCCCGCAGACAAGTCGATTTTGTCGACCATTCATGCTCCCCCTTTGTCTAATCGTAACCGTGTTTTGCCTTATTCTTGATGATTTTCACCAAAAATGCAAACAGATGTTTTCTTTTACCTTGTCCATTTTAATTCAATATATCCCGTTTCGTAAAGACGGCGAATGAAACAATCAATGCCGCAGCCCCCCAAATGCCCAGTACAGCTAAAGAAAAGGGTAAAGTCATTCCCTCAATCGGGGCGGGGCTTCCAGATAAATAATCGGTTAATTGGAGGTTAACCATAAATAAATATTTAGCACTCTGCCAAGACGAAGCCATGTTTGTCAAAATAGTGCCCGAAATGAGTGCAGCCATCATGACCACGATACTTGCCGCCGTACTTCGTACCAGGACAGATACCATAAAGGCTAACGAAGCTACCACAAGACTGACAAACCAGATTAATCCGGCTTGCAGCATCAGATAATGCCATTGTGGAATCGCATGTACAGCAGACAAATCCACCGTCGATCCAACAATTTGAAATCCGGTAAATACCGGAACATTAAAACCGCGAAAACCAAAAAACAAGCCTGATATCACATAGCTAATTACAAATACAGCCAAAATGATGAGCGAAACGAACATGTACAATGTCAGCAGCTTACTCAGCAGTATTTTCCACCGCCTGACTGGGCGGGTCAGCAACATTTTTATCGTGCCTGTCGTCCGTTCTCCTGAAACCAAGTCGGAGGCAATAGCCATAATCAACAACGGAACGAACAGATTTATGGAATTATCCATAAACTCTCTGGTAAAAGTGACACCACTCGGCTCATTCGGATTCACATCATTTTCCAAATAATATTGCATCTGCTGCACAAAGACCCGACGGTAGGTCTTCCATTCCTCGGGAACCCGGTCACTTCCCAGCGAGTTTTGATTATCGGTAATCGCCTGACGCAGTTCAAGCCGCCAATCATTGCCGAATTTTTCGCGATTGTTTTCTGCCACTTTCATCTGAGCGTACGTAAAAATCGGCACAAGCACAAGTAAAACTAGTAAAATGACATAAAATCGTTTCTTCTTGATAATTTTGAGTGTTTCATTTTGTACGAGCGGTAAAATGTTATTCAAGTATCTCACCTTCCGTCATTTTCAGGAATAGCTGCTCCAGTGTAGGGTTGATTTTGGTTACACCTTTAACGGAAATACCGGAAGCCGTCATTTGTGTCACCAGCTCCGCAATATGCTCTTCATCCATTTCTGTAAAAATTGCATCGGCTCCGCTACCTGCAACAATACTGTCATCAATTAATTCATCGGCGTTCGTAATCATTTGCACATGCGGAGAATTTTGCAATATGGCAAGACCCTGATCACGAGGCTCCAGTTGCCATACGGCCATATGTGAGTGCGTCTCAACCAGTTCTCGTACACCACCTACAGCTAGCACCTTTCCCCTACTTATAATTGCCACCCGATCACATAGCAGCTGGATTTCGCTAAGCAAATGACTGGAAACAAATACAGCCATGCCTTCTGCCGCTAGCAAACGGATAAAAGCTCTCATTTCCTTGATCCCCTTGGGGTCTAACCCGTTGGTCGGTTCATCCAAAATCAGCAATTTCGGTCTACCGAGCAAGGCTTGGGCTATACCAAGACGCTGGCGCATTCCGAGAGAATACGTACTTACTTTATCATGGATACGGCGATCGAGCCGAACCAGCTCAACGACTTCGCGGATACGCTGTTCGTCTACACCAGGCTGCATACGGGCAAAATGCTCTAAATTCTCCCATCCTGTCAGATAGCTGTACACCTCTGGATTTTCCACAATAGAACCAATATGCCGTAAAGCCTGCTCAGGGTCACGATTTACATTATGTCCACAGACAGTAATCGTCCCTTCCGTAGGCTTAATTAAATCGACCAGCATACGAATAGTCGTCGTTTTCCCAGCCCCATTAGGGCCGAGAAATCCGAAAATTTCACCCGCACGAACGTCGAATGTTACATCATGAATGATCATTTTGCGTTTGATACGTTTCTTAACGTGCTGAACAGAGAGAACTGTTTCGTTATTGCTTCTGTCTCTGCCTGTGCTGCCAACCTGATTGGCGGAATGGAAACTGGACACTGCATCCCTTGAGGTCGAATTTTCGGTTATTCCAGTCCCGTTCTTGTCAGCAGATTGGATGCTCATTAGTTGTTCCCTCCCTTTTTCACTTCAGCAGGTTGGATGCTTGTAGACTGTTGTTCATTATCCACTTTATCGGCATCCTTCGTGTTTGCAACTGCAAACCCTTGCGCGATACGTTCAGCGATTGCCTGATAGCCCTGTCCGTTTGGATGAAAATGATCGGATGATAAATAGACGGGCAAATTTTGCTGGAATAAATCGAAAGTTGGAACCAGAGTCATATTGCTGTTTTGGTTGGTAATTGCCATGGCAGCCAGATTCCATTCTGTTACCACAAGATTACCGGGAATTTTCATTTCCTGCAGATCACTGAATGGATTATATAATCCGACATAGATAATTTTAGCATTCGGATTGATTTTCCCTACCTTTGTCAGCACTTTTTGCAGACGTTTGGCGGCATCAGGCACAGCTTTACGCAAACCACTGAGTGTAGGCGGCTCTTTGCCGGTTTGGGCAGCCTGAGCCCCCTGAAATAAATCATTTCCGCCAATCGAGACCATAATAACGTTAGCCTTTTTCAACACATAAGAAACACCAGGCTCATCCAGCTTGGTCAATAGTCCTTGAGTCGTCAGTCCATTAATCCCCAGATTATTTATGAGCTGAGCCTTATGGCCTTCCTGATTATTTAACAAGCTCACCGACCGACGCACAAAACCACTTCCGGAGTCATCCCCCGTGCCTTTGGCTAGCGAATCTCCAATGGCAGCTACCCGAAACTCTCCCGTCTGATTAGTAGCGGATGGCGCAGTTTGTGTCTGCGATGTACCGGAATGTACAGGTTGAGTGCTAACCATTGGCTCTGGAGCCGTGATACTTTGTACTGCTGTAATAAATCCGTACAATAATAGCAATGTGGCGGCAATGGAAACGGAACCGACAGACCGCCAAATCCATTTTGATGAATTCACTCGTGTTCCCTCCTGATAGCTTAGTGAAATAAACATAAAGCTTCTTATATCATTTTGCAAATAAACCGTTCGGAATAAAAGCGCAATAAATGCTTAGAGTCACATATAATTTCCCATGAACATGCAAAAAAAGGATGGCAAATGGCCACCCTTATATTATACTTTCTTGTGCGAACAGTTTATCCTCTCTTCTCTAATCAAACGAATCAAACTATTTGCTATCAGGTATGAAACTTTTGATCCATTGTCCAAAACTTCCCGGATTTCGACTTTGTATCAGTACCGTTCCTTCACCGCGAAAACGGCATACAAGCGCTTCTCCACTCGTTACGCTGGACAACCAGCCTTTCGATGCTTTTTCAATTTTATAATCCATATAATCCGGCCATGCCACCAGATGAGCATTATCAATAATACGCTCCTCTCCTGGCGCGATATAAATGGGATGAATGGCTCCATAAGAGGATAGGAATACCGTACCTCGACCACTGATTTCTACGATAAAAAAACCTTCACCGGAGAATAAACCTTTCATCAGGTTTTGCATTTTGGTGCTAACCTCAATGCCTTCTGTACAAGCTAGAAAACCGTCCTTTTGGACCATCAACCTATACGCGCCATCCAATTCTACCGCTTGTACATCACCTATACTGGCAGGGGCTAACAACACTTCAGCTGGCCCACGGGCTGCCCTCAGTTCTTGAAAAAAGAATTTTTCTCCGCTTAGCATTCTGCCTAAACCACGTAACAGTCCACCGTCTACTGTCCCCTTTATATCTACACTGGAAGACATGGAAACCATTGCTCCCATTTCCGCTTTAATCATTTCCCCGGGGTTCAACTGCACCTTGAGCATAGCAAAGGCACCTTCATGCACAATTTCGTAGCTCATTTGCTCACCTAGCTTTCCATAAATAGTCTGCTATCCATTCAACTTGCTGCTATCATACTATAAATACGTCCCTTATGTCTTTTCTGGTATAAAGCAAGGGTTATGCCTGTGGAGGAATAAGAGACACCAAAAGACCCGCTGAACGTGTCAGCGGGTCTCCAGATTAACGTCATGCCACTATTTTTTCATAACAGCGGCATGACGTTTCGAACGTATTTACTATCATCTTAGTTACGTGTGAACTCTTGTACCCAATATCCATTGTAGTAAGCCACACCGATTTGCGTATATTCTGCCTTCAAAATATTCTCACGATGTCCCTGACTGTTCATCCAAGCTTTCATTACTTCTTGTGGTGTTTGTTGTCCCATAGCAATATTCTCACCCGCATACGTATAAGTTACACCGAACTTTTTCATCATATCAAAGGGTGAACCGTAGGTCGGAGATGTATGGGAAAAGTAATTGTTCGTGCTCATGTCCTTCGCCTTGGCTAAGGCTACTTCTGTAAGCTTCGCATTAGATGTAAGGGGCTTCAGACCTTTTTGGCTGCGCTCGTTGTTTACAAGCTTTACAACCTCAGCTGCAAATTGGGACTTGCTGAGTTGTGCATCAGATCCTGCAGACTGACCCGCGCCTGAGTTTGTGTTTTGTTTTTGGGCCTGTTGCTTGTTACTAGACTGCGAAGCCTTTTGGCTACCTTGTTTGGTTGTTGTTTGCTTGCCGGATGAAGGATTTGCTGTTTTGTTTTTAGCCTTGTCCTTTTCAGAAGCATCCTTAATTACGGTCTTTGTTATCGTAGTCGTCCCGTTGGACATATTGACGGTATATCCGTTATTTTGAAACCACTGTTGTAGTTGGGCAGTCAAATCGTCAGCTGGTGAAGCTGATGCCGGAACGATGAATCCTGCGGATAAAATGGCGCTTAGACTTCCCATCACAAGTGTTTTTTTCAACATATTCTTCATTTCGTCATCTCCTTGTTGTATAAATGCCTTGGTGTGAACGCGTCTGGTTACAACTTTGTAATCTTTACTCTAGCAGTATATCATGTTTTATAGCAGGATCAATGGTATAAAAGTTGGAAAAAAAATAGCCCCGCTCGGAATGAACCATGCGGAACTAAGTTAAAAGTAGTGAGGCTTTAAGTATTAGATTGTCTTGTTGTAGGCTGATTATCTAAGCTTTTTGCTGAAACGGTAGCCTTGCTTTTCAAAGCCGATTCGGTTGTAGAAAGCCCGGGCCTCTACTTGTTTGATGCGGTTATTCGCTCCAGTAATGAATAAATGATAGCATCCTTGCGCACGTCCCCACTCCTCACCACAAGCCACCAGGCGCTTGCCAATGCCCTCGCCGCGATACTCCCCGCTCACGACTAGCATGGTGATTTGTACGGCAGGATCAGGATAAGCCAAGCTTTGAGCCGTATGCATGCCGATAACTCCGACAACACGACCATCCATTTCTGCAACCATCATATTCGCTTGACTGTCCTCCCGCGTTGTTCCCATAACTTCTTTCATTACACCACAAGTCATCGGGTATCCGACTTCTCTTAGTAGTCCTGTTACGGCTTCGCAATCGCCAAGCTCTACGGAACGAATTGTCAGTACTGGAATCATCACATTGTTAGACATGATTTACCTCCACTTTCAGCATATTAGCAGCTTCTTTGGCCGTCTTCCGTGCTGTTTCCACATCTTCTGCAGCGCTAAGCGCTACAGCCATCCGGCGACCCGGCTTGGTTTCTGGCTTCCCGAACACTCGCACCTGTGTCCGGGGTAGCAATAATGCATCATGCAGACCGCTTATTACAAAATCCCGCGTAGCCACTTCTGCCTTCAAAGTAGCTGAGGCTCCTGGTGTAAGCAACGTAACAGATGGCACCGGGAATCCGAGGATGGCTCGCACGTGAAGTGCAAATTCCGACAAATCCTGCGTGATCATGGTCACCATTCCTGTATCATGCGGACGAGGGGATACTTCACTGAATATGACGCCATCAGCCGTTAAAAATAGCTCTACGCCAAACAATCCGTAACCACCCAGTTCATCCGTAATCGTACGGGCAATGTCTTCCGCCTCCGAAAGTTGCTTGTCCGTCATGCCATGAGGCTGCCAGGATTCGACATAATCCCCATCTTTCTGAATATGGCCAATCGGTGGGCAAAAAGTCGTACCCGAAACCGATCTGACGGTCAATAAGGTGATTTCGCTCTCAAACGGGACAAAAGCTTCAACAATGACACGTGTAGTTTTGGCACGCGCGCCTTCCAGCGCCGTATTCCAGCAGGATTCTGCATCTTCGATTGCCCGGCATACAGACTGCCCTTTACCCGACGAACTCATCAAGGGCTTGACCACGCATGGCGTGCCCAGCTCATGAACCGCCGACCGCAACTGCTCAAAGTTATCTGCAAAACGATAGGCAGCAGTCGGAAGCTGTAATTTCTCGGCAGCCAGCCTGCGGATACCTTCCCGGTCCATCGTAAGACGGGCGGCACGGGCCGTTGGTACTACGTGAAATCCTTCTTGCTCTAATTCTTCCAAAGCACCCGTAGCAATAGCTTCGATTTCAGGTACAATTATGTCGGGCTTTTCCTCACGAATTAGTGCCTTCAACGCCTCAGCATCCTGCATATCCAGACAGTGAGAGCGATGGGCTACCTGCATTGCTGGAGCCAGTTCATAGCGATCAACAGCAATACATTCCACGCCAAGCCGCTGAGCTTCAATAATGACTTCTTTTCCCAATTCGCCGCTACCCAGCAGCAGCATCTTCTTAGCCTTGGCAGAAAAAGGAGCACCCCACATCTTGAACTCTTCCCCCTCTGACGAAAATTGCTCTGATCTCTTTTCATCTTTATTTTCAGGGTTTAGCTCCAAGAATGCAATAGTGCTCGGCATTTAAATTTACAAAAAACGCGATTTTTTGATCTTTTTTTTACAAAAATCTGAACTGTGCTTCCACCAGCCCCCGATATATTCCATGTTTTTTCATCAATTGTTCATGATTACCACTTTCTTGGATTTCCCCATGATCCAGTACAACGATATGATCAGCATTTCGAATGGTAGACAAACGGTGAGCGACCATAAAAGAAGTTCTGCCTTCCAGTAAAACCTGAAGAGCCTCCTGAATTTTCAACTCCGTTTCTGTATCAATACTGGCTGTGGCCTCATCCAGAATAAGAATTCGCGGATTAGCCAGCAAGGCACGAGCAAAGGATAAGAGCTGTCGCTGGCCCATGGACAGCATTCCCCCCCGCTCCTCTACTTCTGTTTCATAGCCAGCTGGCAAGTGAACAATGAATTCATGAGCATTGACCGCCTTCGCAGCCGCTTCAATTTCCTCATCCGTTGCATCCAAACGGCCAAATCGGATATTATCGCGTATCGTCCCCGAAAAAATAAATGTATCCTGAAGCACGATGCTAATCTGGCTTCGCAAGCTCTCCACCGTGACATCACGCACATCTTGACCGTCAATCGTAAGCTTCCCTGACGTAATGTCATAAAAACGGCTGAGCAGATTAATAATTGTACTTTTACCTGAGCCGGTGTGACCCACAAGCGCTATAGATTGACCCGCTTCGACGGAAAGACTAATACCTTTAAGCGCCTGACGTCCCTTCTCATATTCAAAAATGACCTTTTCAAATTGGATGTCACCCCGAATGGGTGGCAAGGCTTTTGCTCCCGGTTTGTTTGCAATATTCGGCTGTTCATCCATAAACTCAAAAATTCGTTCTGACGAAGCCATCGCAACCAGTAACTGATTATACATTTGGCCCAGCCGATTAATCGGCTCCCAAAAGTTCCCAACATAGTTGGCAAACGCAACCAGCAGCCCCACTGTAAGCTGATCTGTCTGAATTAAATGCGCTCCAAACCAGAATAGCACAAGCGTACCAAATCCTCCGGTAATATCAATAAGTGGGCCAAAAACCTGATTCATGGCAGAAGCCTTATCCCACGATTTTTTGCTAGAGCTGTTCATGTCGTCGAAATAAGCCATGTTTTCCTGCTCCTGCGTATACGCTTGTGTCACACGAATCCCCTGAATAGACTCATTCAAATGAGAGTTGATACGCGAGTTCTTCATACGCACTTCTTGCCAAGCGCGACGGATGCGAACGCGCAGCTTGGTCGAGATCAAAAACATGATTGGAACGGTCACAATTACTGCCAAACCGAGCTTCCAGTTAATAAGCAGCAAAATGACAATAATTCCGATAAGCTGTACGCAGTCAATCAGGACATTCACTGCACCGTTCGTAAAAAGATCCTGTAGCGAGTTAATGTCATTCGTCACGCGCACTAATACAGAACCTGCCGGTCTCTTATCAAAAAAGTTAAAGGATAGCTTTTGAATATGCTTGAACAAATCTTCACGCAAATCGTAAATAACCCGTTGACCGATAATATTGGTGAATTTAATGCGGTACGTGCTGGCTGCCCATTGAATTAAATATAACAAGAGCACGGCACCCGTGATGAGCAGCAGTAACTTTACGCTGGGTAATGCAGGCCATGCGGGAGCAATTGCCTTATCAATGGCCAGACTGATCAAATAAGGAACCGTCAGTTTGGTAATGGTACCAAGAATCATCATGACCAGAAGGATCGGCAGAATCTGACGGGCATAGGGCTTCATGTATGCCAGCAAACGTTTGAATTCTGACCAGTTAAACGGTTTATCAATGACATCATCATCTTGATAGACAAAGCGCTCATTCGTCGGTTTTTTTAACGGTTTGGCTTTTTCTGCGGGTATATTCATGGTCTCACCTGCCCTTCGGATACACCGTCTGGAGCCTGAGCTATGTAATCGGCGTATTGAATATGATACACATCCTGATATGGACCTGGAGTAGCAATAAGCTGTTCATGTGTTCCACGCTGGACGATTCGTCCTTCCTCAAGCACCACAATTTCATTGGCATGGCGAAGCGAAGAGATTCGATGAGCGATTATAAATGTTGTTCGACCACGCATAACCTCTTGAAAACCGGTCTGTATTTCATGCTCTGTTTCCATATCAACCGCACTGGTAGCATCATCCAGTACCAGAATTTTCGGATTTTTGAGTAGTGCGCGCGCGATGGCGATCCGTTGTTTCTGCCCTCCGGATAGTCCCAATCCACGTTCTCCAACGACAGTGTCATATCCCAGCGGTAGTTCAGTTATGAATTCATGAGCCTGAGCCAGTTTGGAAACGCGTATGATGTCATCCATACTGACATGGCTTAAACCATATGAAATATTATTACGTATAGAGGACGAAAACAAAAACGTCTCCTGAAACACAGAAGAAATTTGAGCACGCAAATCGCGAATCTTCAAGTGACGTATATCCTTGCCATCCAACTTGATACTTCCTGCATTCACATTATAAGCACGCATGAGTAATTGAATAATGGTAGACTTCCCTGACCCCGTTCCTCCTAAAATTCCAATGACTGATCCCGGCGGTGCGTCTAAATTGATGTCAACAACAGCAGGAAGCTTATTTCCGTAAGCAAAGGTAACATGTTCAAACGTAACATGTCCTTCCACCTGATCGGCATCGAGTGTAAGTGCTCCGGCTTCATCGGTTACATCTATGGACTGATTTAGCAGTTCCAGGACCCTTTCACCGGATGCTTTGGACTGCGTATAGTTATTGATATGAAAGCCAATGCTCCAGATGGGGCCGATAATATACCAAATTAAGCTAAAGAAAGCGACGAGCTGCCCCAAGGTCATTGACTTCTGAATGACCAGATACCCGCCCATGCCCAACAGAAGGACCACACTGACAGAAGCAATTAGTTCCATAGCAGGGAAGAACCGACTCCATAAGGAAGCAGCTTGAATTTGATTACTTTTGTATTGCTCATTACGTACTGAAAATTTCTCAACTTCATATGATTCGCGGGCAAAAGATTTGACGGTTCGCACACCTGTTATGTTTTCTTGGACTGCTGTCGTCAAGGCGCTAAGGGCAATCCGCATTTCCTGAAAGGTGGGATGAATCCGGGATTCAAACTTGAATGTGACGAAGAGTAGCAATGGCATGCTGATCATCGTAATGAGGGTGAGCTGCCAGTTAATATACAGCATCATCATAGAGCCGAATACGACCATCAATAGCACATTGAGGAGTTGGGCAAAACCAAATCCGATAAAGTTACGAATTGCCTCCAAATCACCAGTCAGTCGAGACATAAGATCTCCCGTTTTGGCCGTGTCATAATATCTAAAAGACAGAAATTGCAGCTTTTCGTAACAAGCATTGCGGAGGCGGTATGCCAGGTAGTTACCTAGCCGTCCACCAAAAAAACCATGTAAAAATTGCATGAACCCTTTGATGATGACTACTCCCAGCACAGTCAGAGCCAGCGCCGGAACTTTCCCGAAGTCACCTGGGATGATAGCGTTATCAATAAGCCTTTGGAGCAGGTTCGGATACACCAGTCCCAGAGCCGTCGCTATCGCAAGGCATAAAATAGAAAGAAACAGATAGTGTCTCCTCTCGCGAAAAAAAACTTGCAGTTGCCTGAGCACTTCCATGTCAATGTCCCTCCATTAGTTGCACGACGTTGTTATATGGCTTAGTGAAGTTTACCATTCGCATTCCAAGGCGGCAAAGAGGATAACGAGCCGTATTCAGGCAGGTTATCAATTGGTGGGTGATTAGACAAATTAAATCGCTTTCTTATTATTGAATGTGGCTATTTACTCAGTATTGCTTACTTTTTGGAGTATGCATAAAACACCGGGTTGTCCCACAACCCGGTGTCCTGATCTTTAATCATTGGTGAACATATTTATCTTTACTCCAAAGCCGCAATCTTGCCAGCAAGTTCTTCCCAAACCTGTGGCTGCTCACCGCCTATAAGGGCATGCTCCATGCCACGAGTCGTCTCCAGCATTTGCTCTCGAAGCTGAGCTTTCTGCCACAATTGTTCCTCCTGCATCAGCGTAACGTAAAAAGAAGACATTCGTTCACGTTGCTGATCCACAGCTTCCCCGATTCGCTCGCGTAATATCGGCTCCAGTTTGGTTTGTAGATTCGCTCGACCAGTTCCTTCAAAAAATAGCTTTGGATTTTTAAAGCTATTCCAATAATCCTTCCAATGAATGGACTCCTGCAGGGAAATTTCCTTCAGCTCGGGAACAGCCCATTTTCTCGATTCAGGAATTGTGCAATCTAGTCCTGGCAACTGATGGTTCATGTGTTCTACGCACTGTTGTATAGCCTTGTGCACCAAAGTTTGTCCCGTTTTTTCCAGCCGGAGTGTGGTTGCCAGTAATTCCTGAGACAGCTCCAGTTCGATTAAACGCATCAGCTCACGACCACAAGATGCAAAAGCCGAACGAAGATCACCTACTCCTTCACGCAGAACAGATGGATGAAACGCCTCTGCCATAAATTCTCCAGTCCGATAGGACAGCCTTTGACGTACATGATACAGCAGTTCATCGGTCTCGCCCGATAACACAGATGCACCGTTGCTATCAGTCAGGCCTAGGAGCGTATGCTCCAATTCCCCACGGATGCGAGTTAATCGCTCTAATCGTATCTCCCGTTCTTCCACGCTATACCGGGCATCGGCTGCATGTTGCTCTATGCGTTTCCGCAGCCGGGCCAGTTCCTGCGTAGCAGAAGCGATGGACAAACCTGCCAGCTCTTCGGCTGCAAATGCCGAGAAATCATCTTCAAATGCATCAAAACGTGAAGCTGAACGCAGCGAAGCCTCTCCCTGTTCGGTAGCTTCCAACGCCAGCATACTGGAAAGCGGATAAATACGTGGTTTTCGGATTCCATTCGCCTGTAGTTGTTCCTGTACATGCCGGGTAACAGAATGCAGTTCTTCTTCAGAAGAAGCCAGATCTGATGCATTAACAATAAAAAACGTCTGATCCAGTGCCAAGGTCTCTTTGACTCGACCTAGTTGATTCAGGAACTGCCGGTCGCCTTGCGTAAACGCATGGTTATAATATGTGACAAATACAAGAGCATCCGCATGCTTCATATAGTTGAAGGTCACGCCTGTGTGCCGTGCATTCACAGAATCCGCTCCTGGCGTATCCACTAGCACGATGCCCTGACGGGTCAGAGCGCAATCATAATAAAGGTCAATATGCTCCACAAAGCATGATTTGTGCTCAGACGCGACAAAATCTCGATACTGCTCTAAATTCACCTGAAGCTGTTGTCCCAGCAAGCTTTCAGCTTCTTCCCATCCGGCTGCGGCAGCCTTTAAAAAACTATAATGAGGCCTGCCCGCAGGATGGATGCCTTCCGGAGATAAAGCATGAACGGCTTCTTGCCAGCCCGCTGCCTCTGGCTCTCCCAATCCTAATAACCGAAATGAGTATTTAAGATCTTCCCGCAACGCCTCCACTGATTTCATATGGACGTCAGCCGTGGCATGGCGCTCAGCACTTGCAGGCGCCATTATGCGGTTAATCGCCGCTGTCGTCGGATGCGGCGATACGGGCAACACAGCTTCACCCAACAAAGCGTTGGCAAAGCTGGATTTCCCAGCGCTGAACGCTCCGAACAGCGCCAGCGTAAACTGCCCGCCCTCCAGCGCAGCGGCGCGGGCATGTAAATCCCGTACCGCCGCTTGCATGGCAGGGTACGGACTTACGAGGGCAGCGGCAGCCTTCAATTGGGCCGCTGCTGCATCCAACCGCGTGCGGCGGCCTCCAGCGGCAGGCTGTGCTGCCGCCGTCCCTGCTAGCGGCTGTGCCGATGCGTTGCGCGGGCCAGCGATGCCTGGGCGCGCAACGCCCGTTGGCGCCGCAGCAGCGGCGGTATCGGACGCCGATGCAGGCGCGTCCGCACAGGGCAACCCGCTTGGCGCGGGAGCCTGCGGCAGCAAGCTGCGCAACAGGTTGGCGTACGAAGCCGAGGCCTGCACGCGAGTGCTGTAGCGGCTCGCCGCCTCCGCCTGCGCCAACAGCGCAGTGTGCTTCTCTGCTAGAGCCGCGCGGCGGGCTTTGGCTCGCACTGCTAGCTGGGCCAGCAGGCGGTCTAGCAGCGTCAGCGCCTTGCGGCGGCAATCGGCGGTCACAGCAGCGCGTAGGTCCTTGCAATAGTTTAACGTATACTCTGGCGACAACGCATTTTCCTTCACCGTCTGCTCTACCAGTTGCCGGTCTATCACAGGACGGATGCCATCCAGCTCCTGCTCCATCGCAGAGGTCCACAACCCCTGACCGTCACCCCAAGACCGCAGAAGCTCCCGTACATGAGGAAGCAATTGTCCCTCCACCTGATCAGTCAGCATTCCTGTCAGCCGTTCCAAACGGCTTTCCTTTTCTCGCTCAGTCTTTCCTCCTGCAAACCATAGTCCTGTTTTGAAGCCCGGCTTGCGGCTCTCTAAGTATTCGCCTGCGGCTTCACGTAGCTCCGCTGGCGTCAAATGTGCGTGTTCCAGTAGATGATCCAGCTCTTGACGCAGCCGTTTACGCTCCTGCTCCGGGAGCATCTTCCAGTGTTCGTCTTCTTGCTGCAAGGTTTTCTGCTCTATATCCAGCCGCAAAATGGCTTCTTCCCCACCCGCTTCTTTTAGCAGTGTGTTCAGTTCCTCTTCTTCAGCTGACTGCACAGTCTCTACATGTTGCTCTACCAAATGATGCATAGAGGACACTAAACTGTATGCCAAAAGCTCTGTTTTTCGCTCCAGCAATTTCGGAATCAGGTGCGTCAACTGTTTCCACTGGTTCCATGGATGATTCTGCTCCTTCAAGGAAGTAAAAAGGATGTCCGTATAATGAACTTGCCAGGCGTGAAAGCTAGTCTCCACCTCATTACGATAACGTGTAAATGAAAGCTCCCGCTCCCGGTGTTTATCGATTTGATTGATGATCAAATATAACGGCTTGCCCCAATCCGATAAACTTTTGGCAAAAGACAAATTATTTTCAGATTGGACATGGTTGTAATCCATTACATAAAAAACAATATCTGCCCAATGTAAAGCAGAATGTGTCGCCAGCGCATGTCCGTGGTCTGTGGAATCGACGCCGGGTGTATCCAGCAGCACTCCTCCGTTAGATAATATGGGAACATCCTCCCACACTTGAACCGATTCATAGGCTCCACCATTTTTACAATACTCAGCAAGCTCGGACAGGGAGGCTTCCATGCTTTCCGGCTCTGGATTTTCCGCTGTTTGGGCTGGATGAATGAGTGCTCTCGGACGTCCATAACGGATGGACACTACATTAGCGCTCGTAGGCACCGGTCCAGATGGCAGGACGGTTTTACCACACAGGCTGTTAATCAGGCTCGATTTACCCGCTGAAAAATGTCCACAAAAGGCAATGGTCAGCTCCTGCGCATATGCTTTTTCCAGCAGATCCCCTACCGCCTTCGCTCCCGCTTCATCCCCGGCTTTACGCAGTGTATTCTGTATCTGTTCTATCGTATCCAACCACTTTCCCGCATCCCCTGTAATCGTTTGCATCATAAGCTACGGTTCCACTCCTTATCACTTGTCTGCACCAAATAGCTATATTGTAGCATTCCTAAGCCATTGTGAGAATCATCACATCAAAAAAACTAAACAGCGCTCCCCGCCAGTACCTGGCTTTAGGGAACGCTGTTTTCGTACATGATAACAAAAAGTTCATTTTATTCTGTCCAAAACGGATCATTAGGAATAAGTATTTAGGCAACCGAATGCATTTATCAAAGCCCTCAAGGGACAACGACGAAGCAAGATATGTAAACAACGGGTGAGCCTGCTCATTACGTACATTCACCTTTTGGAACATGCGGAACGAGACACCATAATTCAGGGTACAAAATGTATGCACACTTCATTGGAAGAGGCTCTATCCACATCAGGATGGTCTGCAAGGTTCGTGTATATATGCGCCTTCGGGCTGGTTAAACCAGCCGAGCCGCCTATACCGGAACATGCAACGCATGTCGTCCGCTAATTGAACTTAATTGGCTGCAGTCTCAAGCACTGGCAGCAAAATTTCAAATACTTGACCATGCTGTAAAATCGTAATCCCACGGGATTTATCCTTCATTACGACCACTTCTGGCTTTTGTGACATACGCTCCAGATAATGCTCAGGTACATCACCGGAATGACTAACCGTGATTCCCTCAAGCTCGCGCTCTTCGTTTTCAGCAAATTCTGTTGTTACAATTTGCTCAAAAATATCAGAGAATGCTTCAAAATTGTCTGTATATACCGAAATGCACTTCATACTCTTCATCCTTTTCTACACATAAATGGTTAAACCCTCTTGTTACCTTTGTGGGTCTTTAAGCTCTACGTTCCTTATCTTTTCTGATAAGAGACGTTTTCATACGTTTCTTGCCTTCCCTGCATACATCAAGCAACGGACACACCTGACATTGAGGGTTTTGAGCTTTACAATGGTAGCGCCCGAAAAAAATGAGCCTGTGGTGGGTCAAAGACCATTCATCCCTAGGAACCCTCTTCATCAGCTTTTTTTCCACCTCAAGCACTGAATCATCCCACCCTGCAAAGCCGAGTCGTTTTGAAACGCGCTCTACATGCGTATCTACCGCAATAGCTGGTACATTAAAAGCAGTAGATACAACGACATTAGCCGTCTTGCGGCCAACACCGGGTAGCTTAACCAGTTGATCGTGCTCCGAAGGTATCTCTCCCCCGTACTGGTCTATTAAAATACGACAGAGGTTATGAATATGCTTGGCCTTGTTTCGGTACAAGCCGATTCTGCGAATATCCTGCTCCAGTTCCTCAAGAGGAACAGCTAGGTAATCCTCAGGTGACTTGTATTTTTGAAACAGGTCTGCCGTTACTTTATTGACCATCTGATCGGAGCATTGAGCAGACAATAACACGGCGATCGTTAATTCAAAAGCATTGTCATGGTTCAACTCACAATGGGCATCCGGAAACATCGTACCGATGGTGTCCAATATATGACGTGCGGTTGCTGCATTCACGGAAATCCTACCTCCTACCAAAAAAAACGTCTTGATACGGGATAGCCCGCATCAAGACGGTCACTCTAAATAATCATCCGGAAAGAAACGAATACTATTTGTGCATGACTGCCTGCATAGGCGAGAAATACACTCCTATATTATCATTATCTGTCACAGATTGCACGTGAAAAGTGTGCAAATTCCCAAGAAATTTTCATAGCGTCTGATCGGTTAGCGACTCATGGGATGATCCAAATCTACATGCCCCATTAAGGACTCTAGAGATTGACCATCTACGAGCAAATCCAGCGTTTTGACTTCCTTGAATTGGAACATCGTTTTCTTCAAGGCATCGATAGCCAATTCCTCGCCGCCAGCTCCCAATCGAGCCTCGTCCGGCAGGGAAATATCAAAAGTCAATGCACCGTTATCCAATTTGATCTTATGCACGGAAATTTTCTCGGACCACAACGGGATTAGAGCAGAATCCCCACTCTTTTGCAGAGCTTCAAACGCTTTTTGCAACTTTTCCAGCTCGCTTGGATAGGTAATTTCCTTTTTCTGTTCTTTCAAGCCATTCTCTTGAGTATCCGTATAGTACACCGTAATCTGTTGTGTTTGTCGATCTCCTGAATTTTCCGTGTCCGTCTTGGTCTTTGTAGGCTCTGTTGACGGAGATGCAGGTGTTTGACTCGCCCCATTATTTTCAGCAGACTGAGCCGATGGATCAGGGGTCGTCTGTTCGGGTGTGCTATTTTGTGCATTAGAAGTTTGTGTTTCCTGAGATGGAGTCGCAGGAGCCGTTGTTTGCTTAGAGGCACACCCTGCACCTGCAATGGCAAACAGTGCCAGCAGACCTGCAATTACGATTTTCTTGTTCATATGTCCCCCTCCTTGCTTGACGTTGACAAGCGATTTGTTGAAGATTTATTTTACGTCGAGATACTCTGTGATTCCATCTGCAATCCCTTGAGCTACCCGGTTTTGAAAATCTTCATCAAACAGTGTGGCTTCCTCTTTTGCATTACTCAGATATCCTACTTCAAGCAATACGGCTGGCATAGTCGTTTCCCGAATTACATGGAAATTGCCATAACGAATGCCGCGGTCTGTTAGGCCCGTCGCAGGTGCAAAGTACTTGTGCATAACGTTGGCGAACGCTTTGCTTGCACTACGCTGGTAATACGTCTCTGTACCGTTGGAAGCTGAGCTACCGCTGCTGTTAGCATGAATGGACACGAACACGTTAGCATTAAGGTTTTCAGCTACTTTTACGCGCTGTTTAAGCTCCAAGAATGTATCATCACTGCGTGTCAGCACAACCTCAAGTTTGGGGTTCTGCTTTAATATGCTTTCTACTTTCAGAGCCATCGCTAAGTTGAAGGTCTTTTCATAGTTTTTTCTCGAAACACCAACTGCTCCAGAATCTTTTGCTCCATGACCAGCATCAATAACAACGACCTTTTTACCATTGCTGTTCGTTGGTGATGTCTGTGTGTCATCCGGCTGTGAGCCATCTGGTAACGTTGCGTCTGGCATGGTATTCACTGAATCTTTGGAAGCCAGATCGACGATAACACGATTCGAGCCATCATTATATGCGGTATAATTCATGGCATGTTTCAAATCAATAACAACGCGCACCGTTGAAGGTTCCTTTTGGAATAAAGCATAACGGATACCGGACACATCCGCTTCATTCTCAATGTCCAGCGAACCATTTAAGCTGCTATCCAGCTTTTGCTGGTCTCCGAAATTGTCAGCAAACGCAGTCGCTGGCAAATCCACCACTACCCGATCAGGGCCTGTCATCGTAAACGCTTTCGGCTTGACGGCACTGGCTGTTGTGATAGTTAAACGGTTTTGGCTGAAACTGATTCCCTGCACCTGTGTAACACCTGAGTTTGCATTATTCGTTGGTGCAGTTACACTTCCAGTACCTGTACTGTTATTTCCGGACTTGGGAGGTGTAAATTCCCCGTTTCCAGACCCGCTACTGCGGGTATATAATTTTACGGACTTGGAGCTGCTGTCCCATTTTACGTCCAGTCCCATTTGCTCGCCGATAAAACGAAGCGGTACAAGGGCATAATTGGAACGCAGCAGAGGCGAAGCATCCAGACTAATGTCGCTTCCATTGACAGTCGCCGTCTTACTTCCGATTATCATTCGGATCAAGGTACTGTCCTTCTCAATCGTTATGGTTCGCGCCTGCTGCTTCCATGTCACGTCATATCCCAAATTTTCAGAAATTACGCGTAGCGGGACCATTGTACTTCCGCCAATTACTTGTGCCTTAGCACCACTAGGGACACTTAACTGTTGATCGTCGAGATAGATTTGTGTTCCACTCGAAGCCGCATGTCCATAACCCGGAACCGCCCACATGAAGACAAATAATAACAACAAAAAACCAAATTTCTTCATTCGTCACCCTTCCATTCATAATTTTTTTGCCACATGCTCCGGTGCGGCGACCTGATATACGCGCTTATGTAATATCAGACAACCTTTTAGACGTTATCTCACACCAAAAGTTGCGAATATATTCCATCATAACAGAAATATACGTGCCAAAGAACTACTTTTGTCGAATTTTGACTAAAAATATAGATCATTTGCTTTCCATCAAAAGTCACAGCCGAAAAAACTAAAAAAGCTACTTTTCACCCCCATGAATTTTCATTAAAAAGGTGGAAAGTAGCTTTTATTGTAAACCTCACTTAGTTAAGTGGTTCCGTTGCTGCTGTGCCTGCTGTTCCGAGATACTCCTTCAACCCATCGACAATACCTTCAGCGATCCTCTCTTGTGTTTCTTCTGTGAACATGGCTGCTTCATTAGATATATTACTAAGGTAGCCACACTCCAGCAATACTGCAGGCATTTGTGATTTTCTCGTCACCACATGGTTTGCCACTTTAATGCCGTTATCCTTGAACTCGGTTGCTGCTACAAGATGCTTGTGCATGATCGTGGCCAGGCTCAAACTTTCCTGACGTGCATAATAGGTTTCTGACCCATTAGCTTTTCCGTTATTAGAAGCTGGCATACTGTTACCATGAATGGAAACAAACACGCTAGCCTGCTGATTATTAGCGAGCTGTGGTCGTTCATCCAGCGTGGGATACGTATCTCCATTACGAGTCAATATGATTTGGATATCGGGATCATTTTGCAGAAGCTGCTCGACCTTTAACGCTACCGCCAATGCAAATTCCTTTTCATGTCGCCCAGTCACACTACCTGCCCCAGGGTCCTTGCCACCATGTCCGGGATCAATTACGACGATTCGCCGTCCTTCGACATTCGTTGGTGTTACCACTGCTGAATTCACACTACGCTCACGCAATTGAAGGGTGATATCACCTAGGCCATTGGTTGATAGATCGTAATCATGTGTCTGATTTAAAGCAATGACAATGCGTACGCCCCCATCTCGTCCATCTGCGGGAGCAAATCTAATTTCCTGCACATCCTCACTGTCACTATTCTTCAACGCCCGCGTGCCATCGGTGCGAATCGGGAACGGCTGAAGAAAATCAGTCGCCAGTGAAGCCCCGGGTAAATCTACAACAATACGATCATTCCCCGTCATTTTGGATACTTTAGGGGTAACATCTTTATTCAGAGAAATCCTTAACGTTTCACCCTCAAAAGTAATATTTTTTACAATCAACGCATTTGCTGCGGTCTGTTCTGTATTTTGCTGCTTGGTTGGTGAAGATGCAGCTTCAGTATGCTTATCTGCTTCAACTGGGTTTATTGTCGTCGCTGTTGCTGAAGACGTTTTATTGGTGCTTGTTGTACTCCGTGTTGACGTTTGCGACGATGGTTGGGATTGTGACTGTTTATTTGCTTGTTGAGTTGCAGCCTTTTGACTGAGATTTACGGATTTACTTTTATTATTCCAATCTACTTTTAGTCCCATTTGCTCCCCAACAAAACGTAATGGAACCATGGTTGAGCTGCCCCGAAGCACAGGAGGTGCATCCAGACTAACTGTTTTTCCATTCACATCAGCCGATGTACGGCCTACATACATAGACATATCGGTACTATTTTTTTGAATTGAGATTTTATAGGATTGTGGTTCCCACTTGAATTGATATCCAAGCTGCTCCCCAACCACCCTTAGCGGTACCATGATTTTTCCATTGACCATTTCAGGCTTGGCATCTGCAGGCGCTTCCACCCTTTTGCCATCTAAAAACAAATCTGCTCCAGCCGCGTTCACATGAGGGGAGGACGGCCACAACCAAATCAAGATAGCCGCTAGTATCACCCAACCATATTTCTTCATCCTCATTCCCCTAACTTATATATGTATTTTTTGGTGTTTCTCACAGACACAGTCCTTCAACCATTTTACATTTACAATACCATGCTGAGTCGAACCGTCAACCCCTTATTTTCCAATTTATTTTTTGAGCATGATAAAAGCCCGCAGGCAAAAGGATTGCCAGTACGGGCTTTCTGTCTAACAAATGAGCAAGCTATATGGCTTCGTATTGAACCTAAACTGGGAATTATGATTATGCGCCTTGTTTCGCAGCGCGTCTTTGTTCATACGCCAGAATTTCAGATTCATGCTGGAGTGTCAGTCCAATATCGTCCAAGCCTTGCAGCAGGAACTGACGGCGATGTTCATCCAGATCGAATTCAATTTTCAGACCATAGTCGTCTGTGATTGTTTTTTCATTCAGGTCTACGTTCAGTTGGTAGTTATCATGCTGCGCCGTACGCTGGAACAATTCCTCTACTTGCTCTTCAGACAGCTTGATCGGCAATATACCGTTTTTAAAACAGTTATTATAGAAGATATCTGCATAAGACGGAGCAATTACGCAACGAAACCCATAGTCCATAATCGCCCACGGTGCATGCTCACGTGAGGAGCCACAGCCAAAGTTAGCGCGAGAGATCAGCACAGACGCCCCTGCATAACGAGGCTTGTTCGGTTCAAATTCAGGATTGATATTGCCTTCTTCATCAAACCGCCACTCGTAGAACAGAAACTGTCCAAAGCCCGTACGCTCAATTCGTTTCAAAAACTGCTTAGGAATAATAGCGTCTGTGTCCACGTTCACCCGATCCACAGGTGCTACAATTCCTTTTAATGTTGTGAAAGCTTCCATCGTAATTCCTCCCCCTGTATCCTAGCGGACTACTTCTTCCTGCTTGAATTTCCAATCCCGTACATCAACAAAATGCCCATGAATCGCCGCAGCGGCTGCCATTGCTGGAGATACCAGATGAGTCCGTCCTCCGCGTCCCTGACGACCTTCAAAGTTACGATTAGAAGTCGAAGCACAACGCTGTCCCGGTTGCAGCACGTCTGGATTCATCGCAAGACACATACTGCATCCTGCTTCACGCCACTCAAATCCTGCTTCTTTAAAAATGATGTCCAGTCCTTCTTCTTCAGCCTGAATTTTCACACGTCCCGAACCTGGTACGACGATGGCCGTTACTTTGTCAGAAACCTTGTAGCCTTTGGCAACCTCAGCGGCTGCACGCAAATCTTCAATCCGCCCATTAGTGCACGAGCCGATAAACACATAATCAATCGCAATATCCGTGATCGGAGTACCTGGCTTCAAATCCATATATTCAAGCGCTTTCTCAGCCGCTTTACGTTCGTTTTCGGTTGGCAGTTCTGCCGGAATCGGTACGGTTGAGGAAATATCTGTACCCATACCCGGGCTCGTTCCCCAGGTTACTTGAGGAATCAAAGCATCTACGTCAAACTCCAGCACAACATCAAACTCAGCGCCTTCATCTGTGACAAGCTCTTTCCACTCAGCAACCGCTTGCTCGAAAGCGTCTCCTTGTGCTACATGTTGACGTCCACGCAAGTAGTTGAAGGTGGTTTCGTCCGGTGCAATCATTCCTGCCCTGGCTCCGCCTTCTATGGACATGTTACACACAGTCATGCGCTCTTCCATGCTCAATTCGCGAATAGATTCACCTGTATACTCAATAACATAGCCTGTAGCGAAATCTGTACCGTATTTGGCGATGACACCCAAAATCATGTCTTTTGCTGTCACACCAGGTTTGCGGGTACCTACAAAGCGAACTTCCATCGTTTTGGCTTTGGCTTGCTGGAGACATTGTGTTGCCATTACGTGCTCTACCTCACTGGTTCCGATACCAAAAGCGAGTGCTCCGAACGCCCCATGTGTGGAAGTATGGCTATCACCACAAACAATCGTTTTGCCCGGATGAGTCAGACCAAGTTCAGGCCCCATAACGTGAACGACACCCTGATCCACCGTATCCAAATCATACAGTGTGACACCGAAATCACGGCAATTTTGAGTTAATGTATCAATTTGCTGCTTGGAAATCGGGTCCGTAATATTGTAACGGTCCTTAGTCGGTACGTTATGATCCATCGTTGCAAACGTAAGCTCTGGACGACGTACCTGACGGCCGCTAAGACGTAATCCCTCAAACGCCTGTGGCGATGTTACCTCATGTACGAGGTGAAGATCGATGTACAAAATACTCGGCTTACCTGCTTCCTGATAGATGACATGGTTATCCCAAATTTTCTCGAACATAGTCTTTTTACTCATCATTATTCACCCCTGTGTTTTTCGAACCTAGTGGAGAGAAGCTGAGCGGCTCTCTCTTGAATGTCAACAATATACCACGGGATGTCTGATTGGTCTAAGATATGATATCTATAGAAGTGATAGGTTAAGGCTATAAGAATAGATGAGGTGAATATAGGCGGTTCCTTGCACTGATTTCTATCAGCTCTTAATAGTAAAAACAGTCCACTTATTTCAGCCGCTCCGGCGTGGATCAGGCGTAGTTAAGGGGTTATTCCCCTACCCACTCCGGAAAAGCGGCTGAAGGTCATTCTGTTGTTTTCAAAACGTTGTTGTTTCACCAACTTCTTTAAGGTCGGGGACGGGTCGAACGGCGAACCTTATACATTCCTCAGGAGCTAATGTGGCTGCTGGTGGAGCTTAAGAATCTTTATAAATGAATTAATTTCAAGATGATTACCAGCAAAATGAACAGTGCCAAGACAGCAGCTATCGACGTCCAAACTCTTCCGGTGATTCCCGCGTAGTCTCTTTTCATTTCCCCCACACGTAACGCCTCCTTTATTTTAGGGTACTATACTCCATAGGCTATGCGAGGTCTTGATTAAAGGAAGGGCTTCTTAACAAAAAATGCTTAGTCAATCCAGTACCAGCCTGTCTGCTCTCAACCAAGCGATAAAGTCATTGACCTCTTTCATGCTTAAGTCAAATTCCTTGTCCAAACCGGTAGTCATGGTCAATACCATGATTGCGCGATTACCTGAGAGTTGCTCAGGGTCAGTTTGACCTCCTCCTTGTGGAGTGACAGAGGCTTCATTATTTTACTGTATATATTTGGAAGTATATTCCTCGAAATGTGTCTAAACATAAACCTGCCAATCTATAAATACAATCTAAATATTTGCATATTTATCTAACTGATGACTTACCCAAGATCGATCCTACTCCCCTGTTATTACTTGGAATTATATTAAATCTTCTCAATACTATATTATGAGGCGTGGCGAAGTATCCACGCTGGATTGCTTATGAATTTGAAAGTCCTGTAGTTGTCAACAAATATGTGTTGGCTCCACGTAGATCTAGTTTAACCGAATCGCCAAAAGATTGGACGTTCGAAGGGTCGGACGGTGTTTCATCGGTCATTCTCGATACAAAAAAAATATTACTAACTGGAAAGAAAAAGAGAAAAAAGAATTTTCATTTACCAATGAAACAAAATATAAAAAATACCGTTTGAACATCACTAGTAATATTGGTAATCCTCTATTTTCACTTGGAGCCTTCGAGATGTACAATAATTTGCCGGTAACACCAACACCAGATCCGTCTACAACACCTGGTTCGTCCGATACAGATGAGGCCTCTCAAGCAACTGGTGACCGCGCTATTCTTACTGTAACCATGGGTAATGGGTTTGATAAAGAATTCGATATGAGTAAAAAAGAATTGAATGCTTTCACCGCTTGGTATAACGCAAAGGATACTGGTAGAGGTCCTTCATTCTTTGCCATTGATAAGCACAATAACAACAAGGGACCATTCAGCAACCGTAAAGACTACGTAATATTCAACAAAATCCTTACGTTGAAGTAAGTGAGTATTCAACTAAATAATAAACACCAAAGGACTCCATACTGGTTACATACCAGCGGAGTCCTTATTCACATCCACTCTAAATTCAAACTGCTTACGAAAGAAATACGACTCGTTAATCTTAATTGCATCAGGCGAAAACTTTTCCACTACTCCGCCGTAGTCAACGACCGTTATCAACTCATCGCTCAACGGCTGTACTACATATACTCTTACCTGGCCTAACGCATCTGCAAAAAGTTCTATATCCGACTTTGACACTCTATATGTATAGTTCATGCTGATCACTTCAGAAATAGTATTCGAGTAAATCGTGTGGTAATTCCTACACTGAAGAAAGCTCTGCCAACCATAAGGTTAGCAGAGCTCAGGCTGTCGAGAAAGTCTCGACAGCCTATTTTATGTTAATTTTGTTTAAGACGACACCGCGTTAATGTTGTATAATATAGGTAACTATTGTAGAACGGATGGTGTTGATATGCTACGCTCCAACCGCGAAAAACAACAATCCTACGAATTTGTTTCCATCGAAGATCTGGTTCCTCAAGATCACTTGCTCCGCAAAGTAGATAAGTATATCGATTTTTCGTTTATCGATGATAAAGTTCGACCACTGTATTGTGCAGACAACGGGCGTCCTGCCATTGATCCTACCGTATTGTTTAAAATGATCTTTCTCGGTTATTTCTATGGCATTCGCTCAGAACGGCAACTCGAGCGAGAAATTCAGACGAACCTAGCTTATCGTTGGTTTCTGGGGTTGGGCTTAACGGATAAAGTTCCGGACCATACGACGATTAGCTGGAATCGTCGCACTCGCTTTAAAGACACCACGATCTTTCAAGATATCTTCGATGAAATTGTGCTGCAGGCGATCTCTCACCGAATGGTGGGTGGGCGTGTTCTCGTCACCGATTCCACACACGTCAAAGCCAATGCTAACAGGCACCAGTACACCAAAGAACAAGTGTTGCAGAATACTAAAGACTATATGGACGAGCTGAACGAAGCGGTGAAGGATGACCGGAGAAACCACGGAAAAAAGCCTTAAAATCCCGAGAGGAAGTGAATGAAGAAAAAGAAATTAAAGTGAGCAAAACAGACCCGGACAGCGGCTATATGATCCGTGATGGCAAGCCCGAAGGCTTCTTCTATCTGGACCACCGCACGGTGGATATGAAGTACAATCTGATTACGGACGTGCATGTGACACCGGGGAATGTACATGATTCTGTCCCCTATTTGTCCCGTTTGGATCGCCAAAGAGAACGTTTTGGTTTTCAAGTAGAAGCTGTTGCACTAGATTCAGGTTATTTAACAACGCCGATTTGCCGAGGTTTGCAGAACCGAAAGATTTTTGCCGTGATTGCTCACCGAAGATTCCATCCCAGACAAGGACTGTTTCCGAAATGGAAGTTTGAATACGATGCCAAACGCAATGCGTATAGATGCCCAGCCCAACAGGAACTGCCCTACCGAACGACGGACCGTAAGGGATACCGGCAGTATGCCTCTGACCCAGCTCAGTGCCAGCATTGCCCACTGCTAAGTCAGTGTACCCAGTCTCGAAACCACCGCAAAGTGGTGACTCGGCATGTCTGGGAAGACAGCAAAGAGTGGGTACGGAGCAACCGGCTGAGCCCATCTGGTAAAAAGCTGTACCGCAAACGAAAAGAGACGATTGAGCGAAGCTTCGCGGATGCCAAAGAGCTCCATGGGTTTCGCTATTGCCGTTTGCGCGGTCTTCCAAACGTCAGGGAACAAGCCCTTATGACGGCAGCCGTGCAGAACATGAAGAAGATGGCGATCCACCTAGATCGCCTGGAGAAACAGGGGTAACCCCCCTGCTTCTCCAGAGACCAGAGCATTATGATGTAAAAAAGAAACCCACGTCTCAAAATGACGGGGTTTCTCGACAATCTGAGCTCTGCCAACCATAAGGTTAGCAGAGCTTTTTCTTTAAAATCCTCCAATGGTAACGTTAGGCTGAATACTATGGTGGTGGTTAAAGGCTTGGTCCGGCATAGTAACAATAAACAAAAAGCTAGCCGCGATGACTAAAAGTACCATTTTTTTGAACATTGTTTTCCCACACCCTTTCAATAAAATTGAAATACTCAGCTTTAGTTTCAGGAACTGCATGGGCTTGAAAACGAACAAACAACCCCATACAGTTTATAAAGTAAGTTTCATTATTTATTATATGTGACTTTACCATTGCATTCATCAAATATTTAAAGCCATCAATGTACTTCCCTCGGTATAAATAATAAAAACCTAACTCGTAACCAAACCACGCGATATAATCCGGTATCACTTGTCGGGTATACATATCATCTGATGATGGTTGTTGTGAAAAAGTCGCAATTAGCGTTTCAAATCGTTTGAGTATATCGTCTACATCTATGCTAAACTGGTTTGCTGCGATTATAACATTCAGCAGTTTTGAAAGCTTTTCATTCTCGTTAGCGGCTGATGTTGTAGCAATATATTCAACATAATCGTTCAGCAGGCTTATTTCTCCTGACAACAGCTTATATACGTAAGTATTTCCTACCGCCCAGTGACTGAACAGGTTTACCCAGTGTTTTGTGTCCTCGTCATCCTCTTTAACCCAGTCTAAATCCGCATAGGCGTATGTATATTGTAGAGCTTGTTGATAATCGCCTTGAGCTTCACAAACACTAGCACACAACAGGTCAGCATAAGCAATGTATCCAAATAACGGCCCTCTTGTTCTCTTTTCATCATCTAGAAACTTTCGTTTTTCTTGGTGTTGTAAACTATACTGGATTTCCGCTTTAGCTCTCATTTGCCTTGCCATTTCGTCTACCTTGTCCCATTTACGTAATGACCTATATACGTTTGCCAAATCCTTCAATGCGTCAAGCTGGTCTATTTCATCCAAACGCTCGACATAAGGCTCAAACAGTATAGCTGCCTTCATATTCCGACTTTGATCATCTCCAATTTGAATCGTAAATATTCGATATTGACAGACTGCCAGACGTTCAGAATGTTGGTACTTCTCTGCTTCTGCTACGCTCTCATAGAGCAGCAGCGCCGCAGCATGGCGTCCTTGAGCGAATAGGGTTTCTGCAATGTCAAACAGTTTGGGCGAATAAAGTAGATTGTCCATGATGGCTCCTACCACTCGACGGATCGCATCCAACTTGTCCAACTCCGCACAACGATACAAAAATGGCTCGATTCGTCTCATATTCGGGGGCGTGTCGATGATGTAGTTTTCTATAAATAAGTCGTAAAAGTGGCCTTCCGGTAAACCCATCGCCTCAGTAATTAGATCAAGCTGGTTAACAGACATAGGCTTGTTTCCTGTCACAATGGCACTTAGCGCCCCCCTATTCATGCCTGCAACTTGCCCAAATTGCGATAGACTCAAACCTTCTTGTTTTAAATATCCGTCTAATTCTGCTCTAATCGTAGGTGTATGCTTCATGTCATATCCACCCTTCATACAGAAATTCCAAAACTTTTATATTATTGCATTCTATTGTTGTCCATAATTTAACAGTTGTCAATAACCTTTATTTCTTTTGCATTTTATTAAAGAACTTCGGCATAATCGGTGGCATGAAATGACGTAAAGAACACTCTCCGCAGCCTATACCCATCTTAAAAAATATTAAATATATTCATATATGCCATAAAAAGGTTGAAAATATTAGTAGATTCCTTTACGCTGGCTTTGTATTTACAAATTTTTCAAGGAGGTACTTTGTATGAAAGTAAAATTTCTTCCACAAGCTTTTCTGGCTGCAACGCTACTCATTTCTTTGGGAGTCGTCAGCCCGGCAATCTCTCATGCCGAAAAAGGAGATAAAATCCCTGACCGCATGTTAGCGGGTACCATCATCCAATATGATGAGAACAATAACATGGTTGTATTGGAAAAAGGAACTCCAGTACCTGAACAGCAAAAATCTAAAGCTGCTATTGCCCTCTTACTGCTGAACAACAGGCTGAGCTAGAAAAAGAAAAACAACAGGATAAAGAGATCGATGAAGCAACCAAATCACTGCCGGTATATCATATTGATAACCCTGACCCTCAGCCTGGTTTAAAAGTTATTTATGACGGCGAAGGTTACATCAAAGATATTATCTTGCCTGATCAAAAAGAAAATGCGATTACTACTAATAATGTTTCGCTTCAGCATTACCACGCGGTACACGCAAACCACCTGGGGCATATACATATGGAAATCATGATAATGAAATTAAAATTAGCGGAACATCTGATGGCTATGTTCGAGGCACAGGGAGAGGAACAAACTTCACAGACACGTATGGAGAAAATTCCAATAGACTTCAAAGAGGTGACTGTGCAACAAAAGGAGCCATTGATAATCCCGAGTTTGGGACAAAAATTCGGGTAAGAAATTATGATAATGATATCGTAGCTAATTTTTATAAAGCTGATAATGGGAGTCTTCCAGATGCAGTCATTGATATTTGGAAAACGGGTGTAGAGGATCTAGGTTTAGAATGGCATTCGTACGTCTCATTTTCAGCAAGATATTCCTATGATTTTTAATATCTTTGCACCGAAAAAGGATAGGATCTCGCGTCCTATCCTTTCCCTTTTCGTTATCATATTCAGTTTGATTCATCACTTATTTCAGAAAGGATGTCTCGTTTTGAGAACACGCCACTACAAATCCTTTAAGTTCTTTATACTTTTCCTGCTCGTGCCAGCTTTATTGTCATCCTGCTCCCCCTCTACTGCTCCACCCGCAGAATCTGCTGTACCCATAAAAACCCAATCAGGGGAAAAGACAGCTCTAGCCGGTCAGGGCCAATATCTATCCATGACTTATACAGAATATGTAAATGGGAAAAATGCAGATCAAGGCATGGTTATGCGTGTAATGACGTACGACTTGAGTAGTAAGAAAGTGACCAAGCTGGCCGACGTCCCCTATACCTCCCAGTACCCGCTTTCTGTGGTGTCCTTGCCTGATCACAAAATTTATTACTCTGCCGGTGTTGGTGATAAGGGAGACCAGTTATTTTCGTATGACTTGAATACCAAAAAAAACGAACAGCTTACCGATAATTTGTTTGCCATCAATCGTATCGTACCAACTACTCCAGATGGCCCACTCGTTCTGGTTGCGGTCAAAAAAGGAGAACGTATACTTAAAACTATTTTCTACAATAAAACAACGCACGCCATGAAATTTATGCATGATGAAAACCAAGATAAAAACCATGAAGAACAAACTTGGTCTATAACCTATAATCCAGCCAAAAAAGCAATTTACAGTTCACATTATTCAGCTGAGGAGCAAGATGAACAAAGAGAAATCTCAAACCGAACACAGACCATTATGATCCCACCGGATAACAAGGTTACAGAAATCAATAGCGTCACTAAGCAAGAGCGTTCTGTTATTACACTAAAAAATCAAGAAATATCATCGATGTCCAGCAGTAATGATAAGCTGCTCCTCATAACCACTCGATTCATTAATGGTGGCAATCCAGAGTATAGTCTGATTGATATTGCAACAGGTAAACGCACCAAAATCAAGTTGCCTATTTTATCCCGCCAATTTGTCTATATGTCCCCCGACGGCAAGGGTGTCTACTATTTGGGTAGCGCCTCTGAGAAAAATGAGGAGGAAGGGCGCGGCGTATATTATTATGATTTCACATCGAAAATTCAAACCCCCATCTTTATACAAGAAGAGGGTTTCATCAATAACTTCATGCTGCTGAACAAGTAATTGCTCTGATTAGCAACATGCCAAAAAGCCGGAAAGAAGCAAGTTTACGCTATCTTTCGGGCTTTCCTTATCTGTTTAGTGTTTACTTTGTAACTATAGCCGTATTAGTCTTGCTCCGTAGCAGGCGCTTGTACTGATTCTGTTGGTTCTTGAATAGACTCAGTTTCTGTCTGAACCTGACCGGATGATACCTCTGCTGTAGCACGAGCCAAGAAATCATTAAGCTTTGCAGCAAGCCCCGATACAGCTTCCTTAGCTGCTGCCCGTGTTGCCTCCTCGTTTGTCTGTACGTCAGTAGCGAGTGCCACTTTTGTTTTGGCCTTATCTCCAGATATGCCTTCTCAATCGCGGATTTTAACTCTACTTGGGATACTACGATACCTTGACTGGAAAGAGTAAGTGAAGCATACTGCAAAGCCTCCTGAAGCTTACGTTCTCCTCCAGCTTCTTTAAATGCTGTTTGAGCAAAAGCAAAGCCCTCCCCAGCAATTTTATGGATTATTTCCCTCTGTGCCGCCGTAGTACGCGCTTCTAGCCACACGTTAACCTTAGTTTTGAGTTTTGTTCAGACCTCCTAAAACAAACGCTGTAAGCACACCCACAGCGGCTGTGGAGATGGTATTTACGTAAGGTTGCACAGTTTCGATAATTGATTGCATGATTACTTTTCCCCTTTCGTTTTCAACGATGCGATTTTATTTTTTGAATCCCAGGACACTACTGCCCGTAAGCTTCTGCAATTGGCTTGAGTTGCACATAAGCCGTATCGTCTACAAGTTGGACAGTTTGCAGCTTGGCTCTGTTTAAATACGCTTCCTTACGGGTGTTGTCCCAGTGATAAGAAAAGCCCAATACATCTGCCAAAGACCGCAACGGTACATAAGTTCTGGAGCCATGTAGAAGTGCTCTCCCCGCTTCTTTGCCATTGACGCGGAATATGCCGGGTGTAACGGATTCTGTCTCTTGTGCAGGGACAACAGCGCCGAATCGCTTACACAGCTCGTCCGCTGTACCGTCAAACTCATTCATGTCCACGTTCCCTTTTATCCCAGCTACCTTGCCGCTGTCGCTGTATTGCCAAATATCCCAACGTTTCCATGTCACTGTGTCGCTTGGGACGCGAGTGTCACTATACCGGGCTATCCATAATGGGTAACCGCCCAATGAGGCGTTAAAATTGGCGGCAAAGGCACTACCCGTGTAAATGATTGGCTTTCGTCCTGTCAGGCGCTCCAATTCCAAAAGAAAGGCTAATGCTACAGCACTAATAAGTGTTTGGAGAGCTTGCCAGGATTGTTTTCGTAGTCCATCACCGCAGGAAGCTCCAGCGCTTTGGCACCTCCAACCTGATCCTACACATCAGCAAAATGCCGTGCATCCGCTTTCTCTGTGTCAACACTGGTGGCATCTAAAAAATGATAGGCCCCCAACAACACGCCTGCTTTCTTGGCTTTTTTTGCATTTGTAATGAATGTTGGGTCAACATAACTTGCCCCTGACTTGCTTTAATGTAGGCAAATGAAATACCGTCGGTTTAACCGCCTTCCAATCAATCTTTCCTTGATAACGGGATACGTCTATTCCTTGGGCATTACGGCTGTTTCGTCGTTGCATCCTCTTTCTCTCCTTCCTTACCACTTTTACTTTTTAAAACTTCTACGGCCTGTCGGATCACAGGCGGGATAGGAACGCCGAGTCTGCCACCATTCTCCAAAATGGACCCTAGCTCATTTTCCATATAAAAATAGGCGACCGCATCTCGGAATAGGTGCGAATCGCCTAAGACTCCATCAATTAGATGGGATACTGCTACCATTGCAAAAATAAATACCTTTCGAGCTATACCGATAAGACCAATCTTGCTTTTTAAACCTGGTCCGGTACCCTTCTTACCTTCTACGGCAGCGGCAAATAATCCGGTCACATAATCAATAATGACCAGAGCAAGTAACACCCCCAATACTCCCGACCACCCACCATAAAAATACGTCACAGCGCTGCTTCCTAAAGCAGTACAGAACTTAAAAACTCCCACTTATCCAACCTTCTTCCCCCGTCTCTCCGTTCAGGAAACTTTTCCTGAGCTATCATCATTTGCTTTTTGATTCTTTTCCTCTTGGGCCTGTATCTCTGCTAATGCATTTCCTACCGCAATATCCAAACCTATAAGAATTTCTTTCCGGCGTGCTGGCTGTGAAGCAATTACAGCAGAAATAACCTCAGTCAATTCTTGAACCGATCTGGTTAGATCCAGTTGTATATCCAATGTGGATTTTATCTTTGCCATGTATTTCGTCACCTCCTCAAGACGCAAAATAAGCCCCTGAATTATCAGAGGCTTTTCATACTTGTATCTTAAATTAATTTGCTGCTATAACGCTACGAGTTTTAAAGGGAAATATTGTTCAGTGAATATAAATTTGTAGACGGACAATACGTCATTAAGCTAACGGACAGTTTAACTTGATTGGTGATATTATGCTACTCTATAAATAAGCAAATAATTTAATCAAGAGGTGTAATAATGCGGTTTCATGAATTTTATATCGGACAAGTATTTAAAACCAAGTCTTTGAAATTAACTCAAGAGGATATTACCAGATTTGCAAGGGAGTTTGACCCGCAATATATGCATTTAGATGAAGAGAAAGCATTAAAAGGCAGGTTTAATGGAATTATCGCTTCAGGAATTCAAACATTAGCTGTTTCTTTTAAGCTTTGGGTTGAAACAGGGAGTTACGGTGATGAGGTTATTGCTGGAACTGCTATGAATAATATTAAATTTATTAAGCCAGTATATCCAGGCGACGAATTGTACACCATCGTTGAAGTGATTGGAGTAAAAGAGATGAGGAATGGAACAGGACTCGTTACTGTAATGCTGTCGACTTTCAACCACAAAGAGGAGCAAGTTTTTGAAGGCGATTTATCCGTTCTGGTTAAACAGTAAAGTTTTATAAAATCAATTATTAAAGGTTTGAAGAGGCCCATGCATTCTAGCACGGACCTCTTCTCTTTATTTATACATGGCTTGACTTGCGGCTTTATGTTCAGCCACACGTTGCAGTAATTTCTTCATTTGGCGACCTTTAAGTTGCCCTTCTACAACTGAATTTCGCATAGATTCTACATCTTGAACCCGCACTTTACCCCATGATGAAAGCGATTGTACAGTGCGATAAATTGCTTTGCTGCCACTTTATTATGGGTCTCGACTTGAAAACCAACGCTGTTCGTCGGGTGTTTGTAACAGACAATGACTTGGGCGATCTGCTTAGGATCTGTTGGTTTGTGTACAGACAAATTAGCGTTGGATTGATGATTTAGCGTACCCAGTATTCCTCTTAGCAACTAATCTTCCGGAATTCGCATAACCTGAAGATGATGTTCACGAATACCACTTCCAATCCCACACATATCATGGTAGTTGCAGAATCACGTACGATATCACCCATTTTGGATAACATATTTATATTTTCTGGTGTTGGACTAGCATTTTCGTTCAATGTAATAATGATAAATTCATCTACTGCTTTTGTATTAGAACTGTACAAGCAATGCGATAGAACGAGAAGCATCATACAAACCATAGAGGTAAAGCTGCTTCAAGAGGGGGCTAATCCATGTAAAATTTTGGTTCAGTGTAATGAATTTCACATCTTTCCGGGCCAACCTGTTCTACCATAGAAGAGTGATACGCCGTGCTGGGCAGACCACTTTGGTCGGGACGGTTACGTCTTGTTCTAAACTAGCTACACAGGCTGTCTGGCATGCGCGGCAAGTACGCCTTTATTTTGATTCGAAGCGGAGTGTCCAGATGTTGAATACCGAATTGGAATACCGTGAGCGCATCAGGAAGTTGGCCGTATGTATTGTCAAACACTACCGGGGAAAAGGACCGGACAACGTCAAGGTTTCACTAGATTCGCCGCTCCGGATTACGGTAGAAATTCGAGGTACATTGTCTAATCTGTCCGAAATTCTCGTTCATGAAGGGGCTGAGGACAAGGTCAGAGAATATTGGGACGTCCTTCGTCCCTATCTGGAAAAGGAGTTTATGAACGAAGCCGAAAAAACACTCGGCAGTCCCTTCACTTATACTTGGGAGGTCTGCCCCTCCGTCCATGGAGACGGACACATTATCATTACTCTAGAACTACAACACATACACCGGTTGGATTAGCGGGAAGGAGCCTTGTCTCCTCGCTCGCGGATAAGCCAGTACAGGATGCAGCGTAAAGCGGCATTTTTGTATTGGCTTTTTTTATGTTTCGAGTTTCATCTATTTCATATAAAAGAGGTGCTGCACTTATGGCAGACAAGGTATTGACCGTATGTCCCTACTGCGGGAGCGGTTGTCAGCTTCATTTGCTGGTGGAAAAAGGACAGGTAATTGGCGCAGAGCCGGCTAGTGGTCGTACGAATGAAGGAACGTTGTGTCTGAAAGGACACTACGGATGGGATTTTCTGAATGACCCGCAAATTCTGACTGCACGCTTGCGCAAGCCCATGATTCGCAAAAATGGAGTTATGGAGGAAGTGGAGTGGAAGGAAGCCATTCAATATACTGCCGAACGGCTGTCAGCAATTAAGGAAAAATACGGACCCGACTCCATTATGGGAACGGGCTCCGCACGTGGTCCGGGAAATGAGGCCAATTATGTCATGCAAAAGTTCATGCGGGCGGTCATTGGCACGAACAATATTGACCATTGCGCTCGTGTATGCCATGGCCCTTCTGTGGCAGGTTTGACTTACTCGCTCGGAGATGGAGCTATGTCCAACTCTATTCCTGAAATTGAACACTCTGATCTCATTTTCGTACTTGGATATAATGCACCCGAAACACATCCGATCGTCGCAAGACGCATTGTAGCTGCCAAGCAAAGAGGCGCCAAAATTATTGTATGCGATCCGCGCATGACCGAAACAGCTCGTATTTCGAATATGTGGCTACCCTTAAAGGGCGGTTCGAACATGGCTTTGGTGAACGCTTTTGGTCATGTACTTGTGCATGAAGGACTGTACGACAAACGATATGTTGAAGCAAACACAGAAGGCTTTGCCGAATACGTAGACAGCATTAAAAAATATACTCCCGAATATGCGGAAGGCATTACGGGGGTCAAGGCGGCCGATATCCGGGCGGCTATGAGGGAATATGCAAAGGCCCCTACCGCTACCATTTTGTACGGAATGGGCGTATGCCAATTTTCACAGGCCGTTGACGTAGTAAAGGGGCTCGCTTCCCTTGCACTGTTGACCGGAAATCTGGGCAAGCCGAATGTGGGTATCGGACCAGTACGGGGACAAAACAATGTACAGGGTTCCTGCGACATGGGCGCTTTGCCGAATGTGTATCCTGGCTATCAGGATGTAACAGACACCACGGTTCGCAAAAAGTTTGAAAAAGCATGGGGTGTTGAGCTACCGCGTAAAAAAGGATATCCACTTACGGAGGTACCACACCTCATCCTGAAGGAGAACAAGCTGAAAGCTTATTACATTTTCGGCGAAGACCCTGTACAAAGTGATCCGAACGCCGCCGAGTTGCGTGAAGCCCTAGACCAATTGGAATTTGTCGTGGTCCAGGATATTTTCATGAACAAAACAGCGCTGCATGCCGATGTCATCCTCCCTTCTACTGCTTGGGGCGAGCATGACGGTGTATATTCTTCGGCAGATCGGGGCTTTCAGCGCATCCGAAAGGCCGTCGAGCCACAGGGTGATGTAAAGCCAGACTGGGCCATTATTAGCGAGGTTGCTACCGCCATGGGCTACCCTATGTCCTATGCAAACACAGAGGAAATTTGGGATGAAATGCGTAGCCTCTGCCCATTATTCTCCGGTGCCAGCTACCAAAAAGTGGAGCAGCAAGGCGGCGTGCAATGGCCCTGCCCTACTGAGGATCATCCAGGTACACCGTATTTGTATAAAGGAAATCAATTTTCGACACCTAGTGGCAAAGGCAGATTATTCGCCTGCGAATGGCGTCCGCCACAAGAACAACCGGATGCAAAATACCCGCTTGTCTTGTCTACAGTCCGTGAGGTAGGCCACTACTCCGTTCGTACCATGACTGGCAATTGCCGTGCGCTGCGCCAATTGTCTGATGAGCCTGGCTTTATTCAGATTAGCCCGGAAGACGGAGCAGATCTGAATATTCTGGACGGTGAAATTGTTGCCATATCCTCCCGCCGGGGACGCATCATGGCTCGGGCACAAATCAGTGACCGTGTGCAACAAGGTGCGACCTACATGACCTATCACTGGTGGGTTGGAGCATGCAACGAGCTGACCGCTGATTTTCTCGATCCGGTATCCAAAACCCCGGAATTAAAATACTGTGCCATCCGCCTGGAACGAATCGCCGACCAAGCTCAGGCCGAACGTGATGTACATGAATCGTACCAACAGATTCGCAAACAGATGAACGTCCAGGAAGCTGTTTTGGCTGATAAGGTGACAAGATGAGCGGCACAGGGAATATGATGCACCGTCCGACTGATACCCGGTCAGCTTCGATGAGTAGAATGGGAGCAGCCGGTAGAACAAGCGCTGTTGCTTCTTCTTTTGTAGTCGCAGACGCCGGGCAGTGCATCGGCTGCAAAGCCTGTGAACTGGCGTGCTTCGCCGTTCACAGTCAGGCTAACGGTATAGGAGCTTCGGTCGGAACCGTCAGCGTTCCTGTCGTACCCAAGGTGTATGTTGTTCGTACAGGGGATACGTATGTGCCGGTGCAATGCCGGCATTGCGAAAATGCCCCCTGCGCACATGCCTGTCCGGTGCAGGCCATTCGTCAGGAGGACGGAGTCGTCATGATAGATGAGGATCGATGTATCGGCTGTACTTCCTGTGTTTTGGCCTGCCCCTTCGGGGCAATTGAGGTGTCTCCGGTCTATCGGGCCGGACACCTTGTGACGCAGTCCGGCCTGACTCACCGGGCAAATCGAGTGGCCCTTCCCCGCACCGCGGCAAGCAAATGCGATCTGTGCGCGGAAACAGAGAACGGACAGCCTGCATGTGTAGATGCCTGCCCGAATCATGTCCTACGGCTGGCCAAGGGTATATCCGACTCGCCTCCAGAGCCTCGGCGGGAAGTCTTTTTCCCACGCCTGTAAGGTCAAAATCAGCCGCAGAAAGGTAGAAAAACATGTCAACCACTATAGACAAGATCTCTTCACCTCCTTGTATGAAGACGACTGATTACACAGACCCTGTCATTCATATTGACCCGACGCTCTGCACGGGATGCAGACGCTGTGCTGAGGTTTGTCCAGTAGATGCCATAGAGGGACTGCCTGGAGAACCGCAAACCATTAATGCAGACCGATGTGTTATTTGCGGTCAATGTGTACAAATATGCAGCGTATACGCATCTGACTGGACAGGTTCATCTCCACAGGAAAGCGCCGCTAGACGGCTGGAGCGTATACAAGAACGCGATATGCCTGCCGACATCAGAGAGCCGCTATTCGCTGCCTATTATAGCTACAACTTGAATAAGGTAAGCGATATGATGACCAAACCTGGACAGTTTCGGATCGTCCAATGTGCTCCGGCCATTCGTGTTTCACTCGCGGAGGAATTCGGTATGCCGTTTGGCACCTTGACGCCTGGGAAAATGGCTGCTGCTTTGCGCCGCCTTGGTTTCGACCGGGTATATGACACCAACTTTGGAGCTGACGTGACCATCATGGAGGAAGGCACGGAATTGATTCGTCGCGTGACCGAAGGCGGTCCCTTGCCTATGTTCACATCCTGCTGTCCAGCATGGGTCCGATTTGCCGAGATCGAATATCCCGATCTGCTAGACCATCTATCCAGCTGCAAATCTCCGATGCAAATGTTAGGAGCGCTTATCAAATCTTATGGCGCACAACTGGACGAAGTGGAACCTGCGAATATATACAGCGTTGCCATCATGCCATGTACTTGTAAACAATTTGAATGTGATCGTCCCGAAATGGAATCTGACGGTTACCGTGATGTAGATGAGGTACTGACCACGCGTGAACTTGCATACTGGATCAAGCAGAGCGGAATTGATTTTGCAAACCTGCCTGATGAAGAATTCGATTCACCGTTAGGGCAATATTCCGGTGCAGGCTCCATTTTTGGAGTCACTGGAGGAGTCATGGAAGCTGCCATCCGTACAGGTTACGAGCTGCTGACGAATGAAAAACTGCCGAAGCTCCAACTCGATTTTGTACGTGGTGAGGAAGGCATTCGAGTAGCTGAGGTTCAGGTAGGCAAGCTACAGCTCAAGGTAGCGGTCGTCGCCGGGCTACAGCATGCCTATCAGCTACTGGATCGTGTCCAGGCGGGCGAATGTGATTATCATTTTATTGAGGTGATGGGCTGCCCTGCCGGATGTATCAGTGGAGGGGGACAACCCAAGATCATGTTAGAAAAGCAACGAATTGAAGCTTATCGGGCACGTAAATCCTCCATCTATGGACATGATGCTGCACGCCAGGTACGAAAATCGCATGAGAACCCTCACATCATTAAACTTTATGATGAATTTCTAGGTGAGCCGCTGGGTCATGTGTCGCATCATCTTCTGCACACGACCTTCCAACAACGGGGGCCTGGCAAGCAAAGCCGCAGTAGCACTATTTCTATCAATGGGGATACGGATTACTCCATTCATTAATACGTTAAGTTTTTTATGCTGTATACATTATATTTGTCGTTAGTTAGAGAGGAGTCGAATTGTATGAACCGTTTTGTTTTAGCTGATCCCGACCAGTGTATCGGATGTCGTACCTGTGAAATCGCATGTGTCATCGCACATTCAGCGGAGAACCCTTTTATCTCACCAGATGATGAGTTTCATTTTCACCCTCGTCTGAAGGTTATTAAATCATTTGGAGTCACTGCACCCGTTCAGTGTCGTCACTGTGAGGATGCCCCATGCGCTAACGCTTGTCCGAACGGCTCCATTACGAACGCAGATGGCTGCATTCTCATTAACAGTGAAAGCTGCATTGGCTGTAAAACCTGCATGATCGCCTGCCCTTACGGCGCGATTACCATGGTACCCGAGTATCGAAACGGGCAGCCTGTCGTTCAAGACGGACTGTACACCAATATGTCAGGCCGTTTACAACCCAAAGAACGCATGATTGCCAGCAAATGTGATTTGTGCGAAGGTGTGGACGGCGGCCCGGCCTGCATTGGTAAATGTCCAACAAAAGCCCTCAAGCTGGTCGAGCCAGATCTGGTTCATGCCCGGGTTGAGGAAAAACGCGCTGCAAGTGCACGTCAGCTGCTGCATATGACACGCATTCCGGCAACAGGTCTATGACTGAAGGTTTCCCTCTACCTACAAATACGCGAACCGAGCGGGATGCGTTAGGAGAGATGGAAATTCCCGCAGACGCCTTTTACGGTATTCACACCGCACGCGCGATGAACAATTTTGCGGTCAGTGGCAGGCCTGTGAACCAAAACCTGATCCACGCTCTTGTGTTGGTAAAAAAAGTAGCCGCTCAAGTGAATGGTGAGCAGAAACGGCTTCCTGTCCAACGGGCCTCTGCCATTGTATATGCTTGTGATGAAATACTCGCCGGGAGACACCAACATATGTTTACCGTGGATGCTATGCAAGGCGGCGCAGGCACCAGTACCCATATGAATGTAAATGAGGTCATTGCTAATTTGGCCATCGTACAGCTAGGAGGCAGACCAGGGCAGTATGAAATTGTACATCCGCTGGATGATGTGAACTGCTGTCAGTCTACGAATGATGTCTATCCCACAGCGCTACGAATTGCAGCGATACGGCTGCTTCGGCCTTTATGTGACACAATGTCTTCATTACAGGATGCTTTACAGCACAAAGAAACAGAATATGCCGACCTACTCAAGCTAGGCCGCACTCAGCTAATAGATGCCCTGCCCATGATGGCCGGGCAGGGCTTTGGTGCCTATGCAAAGGCTATAGCGCGCGACCGCTGGCGTCTCTATAAGGCCGAAGAGCGGCTGCGGGAAATCCCTATTGGAGGCACGGCGATTGGCACAGGTATGAACGCGCCCCGCGCATACAGCTATCGGATGGTCGAAAAGCTGGCGGATGTGACCGGCTTTGGACTGAGTCGTAGCGACCACCCGATGGACCCGATTCAAAATATGGATGTCTTTGTGGAGGTGTCCGGTCTACTCAAATCAGCCGCCGTGAATCTGTTCAAAATATCTGGCGATTTTCGCCTATTGGCCTCTGGTCCTTTCGGTGGTATTGGCGAATACACACTACCTCCAGTTCAGGCCGGATCCTCTATTATGCCTGGCAAGGTCAATCCGGTAATAGCTGAAATGGCAGGACTAACAGCCATGCGTGTGATAGCCGAAGATGTGGCTATCACTATGGCCGCTGCCTCGGGTCAGTTGGAGCTAAACGCATTCCTGCCGCTGATTGCCGAATCGTTGCTGGAATCGCTACATATTCTGAACAGAGCGGTTCGACTATTCGAAGAACGATGTGTGCGTGGCCTGATCGTGCGTGAAGAACGCTGTATTACAAATCTACGTAACTCAGCCGTGATGGCTTCTGCGCTGGTCGCGGAGCTTGGCTATGATGAGGCTGCCTCCATTGCATCGACGGCCATTGTGCAAGGTCGCACACCAGAGGATATTGCAGAAGATCGCGGCCTACTGACCCGTTCGCGGATTGACCAATTATGCCATCCCTATACAGTAACCAAGCCCGGAATTCCGGGGCAGGAAGAAGGAACTCACCATGGGAATGAATGATACCCCTCGTAGCAACCGACCACATATCGTCCTGCTTGGTCGCCGTAACGCAGGCAAATCCAGCATTCTGAACACCCTGACTGGTCAGCCCGTCGCTGTGGTATCTCCTGTAGGAGGAACGACCACGGACCCCGTTTTCAAACCGATGGAGCTGCTCCCAGCGGGTCCCATTGTTTTGGTGGATACCGCCGGACTGGACGATGAGGGTGAGATCGGAGAGCTGCGCCGCAACAAAACGCTAGAAATACTTAATAGTACAGACTTGGCTCTTCTCGTTATCGACGCCACCGTTGGAGTCGGATTATTCGAGCATGAGCTACTCGAAAAGCTCCGTATCAAAAAGATTCCTGTTATTGGGGTATTGAATAAGATAGATACCCTTACAGAATCAGATAAAACGGCTACAAAACTGGCAACTGAACTGGATCTCACCTTGATTCCTTTCAGTGCATCTTTGCTCCGGGGAGACACGGAACTGAAAAAGGCTATCACGAATACACTCCCCCAAAACGAGGATCGTTTTCGTATCGTCGGTGACCTGTTGTCACCCGGCGATGTTGTTGTGCTGGTCGTTCCCATTGACAAAGCTGCACCAAAAGGCCGATTGATCCTGCCACAACAGCAAACAATCCGCGATACACTAGAGAGTGATGCCATCGCCGTAGTGACCAAAGAACATGAACTACGATTGACACTGGAGAGATTGGGACGCAAGCCTCGCTTGGTCATTACCGATTCACAGGTTTTTATGAAAGTAGCGGCTGACACGCCCAAAGATGTGCCTCTCACCTCTTTTTCCATCCTGTTTGCCCGTCATAAAGGCGATCTGGACGAACTGGTACGAGGTGCAAGAGCCATTGATCGCCTCAAAGATGGAGACCGTGTACTTATTGCCGAAGCCTGCACTCACCAATGCCAATCTGACGATATTGGTCGAGTGAAAATTCCCCGCTGGCTCCGCCAAACGATAGGCAAACGTCTCATCATCGAGCATGCATCCGGCTCCAGCTTCCCTGATGATCTGAGCGAATATGCACTGGTTATTCATTGCGGTGCATGCATGCTCAATCGGCGTACGATGCTTCATCGAATGTCGGAAACGAAAGCTGCCGGCGTGCCGATTGTGAACTATGGTGTTTTCATCGCTTATGTACAGGGGGTCTTTCCCCGTGCTATTGAATGCTTCCCATCTGCTATGCTGGCATGGGAGCAAGCTGTAGAGGCCGGCAGTTATTCCTAAAAGTCCTCATCTCGGTATTCATATTTTTTTCCAGACACACAAAAGCAGTCGCGCTGATTTCAACGCGACTGCTTTTTATTTTCAAGTTCATTATAAATCATGAGATTTCATAGCGTGAAATGATACTACGAATAATATAAATTGCTAAAAATACAAATCGCGTTCGCCTGCTTCCAGTCGTTCAAGTCTGTCAAGCGTCAAACGGCGCGTCGATTCACGTGGTATACGCTCCAGATTTTCTCGCAGAGCGGCAGCTCCCAGTTCACGTGCCTCCTCATCCCCATAATCCAGCAGATATTCTTGGAAGGTCAGCAGCGAATTCGGCTGGCATACATTATGAATTTGTCCTGATTTGGCAAGCTCCATGAAACGATCTCCAGTTCGCCCCTCACGGTAGCAAGCTGTGCAGTAGCTCGGCATATATCCGCCACGGCACAGACTTTTAATAATTTCCGATGGTGAGCGATGATCCCCCACCTCAAATTGAGGCTTATCATCAGTTTCCTGTTTTGCATATGCCCCTACGCCTGTAGCTGAACCTGCACTAATCTGCGACACGCCTAGACCAATGACGCGGTCCCTATATTCCGGCTCCTCGCGCGTGGACAGGATCATTCCAGCATAAGGGACAGCCAGTCGAAGAACGGATACAATTTTCATAAAATCCTCATCGTTGACCAGGTACGGATATCGCTCCAGATCTACATTTTCAGCCGGACGCAATCGTGGAACTGAAACCGTATGAGGGCCACAGCCAAAGGCTTCTTCCAAGTGCTCGGCATGTTTCAGCATCGCTACGGTCTCATAGCGAAAATCATACAGACCGTACAACACACCGATCCCCACATCATCTATACCCGCACGCATGGCTCTGTCCATTGCCGTAGTGTGCCAATCAAAGTCCCGCTTTGGTCCCTGCAGGTGGAATTTACGATAGCTTTCACGATGATACGTTTCCTGAAATAAAATATACGTTCCAATGCCCACCTCTGCCAGCTTCCGATAGTCCTCTTCGGTTGTGGATGCAATATTCACATTGATCCGCCGAATGCTGCCGTTATCCACCTTGACCTCATAGATCTGGCGCAGACAATCGACGATATAGTCAATGGGACAATGAACTGGGTCTTCTCCCGCTTCCAGCACGAGTCGCTTGTGTCCCAGTTCTTGAAGCACTCTAACCTCCTCCACCAATTCCTCCGGTGTCAGACGGCTACGAGTAAAGCTGTCATTGGTATGTTTATAACCACAATATTCGCAGTTATTCACGCAGTGGTTGCTTACATATAAAGGGGCGAACAACACAATCCGGTTGCCATAAATTTGCTCTTTGACTGCCCTCGAAGATTTGAACATCTCTTCCAATAATTCAGGATCATCCACATGTAAAAGAGCCGCCGCTTCACTCGCACTCAGTCCCCGGCAGGCTCTCCCCTTTTCTAAAATTTCTAAAATACGGTGTCGATCTGTTGCCTCTTGTTTCCCCTGCTCCACTGCTGCCATAATCTCTGCTTCATTAATAAAATCCGCCGATACTTTCTCCCGTACTCCACTCACGTATACCCATCTCCTTATTTATGGTTACTGCAATGTTTCCGTCATAGCCTCACAAAGTTTCCTATCTCATAAGTTGTCGTTGCACCCTCAAACTATCACCGCGCCCCATATCGACTTCAAATCCCGCTCCACGAATCCGCAGTTCCAGGCAATGACGACATTGGGCAGACTCATCTCCCAAACATATTTTATTCTCATAAATCGCATACTTAGGCCTCACCGCCAGTGGCGACAAATTGGGCATCACCACATTTGCCCCTGCCTGAAGCGCCTTCTCCCTGCCTTGGGGATGAATCGTTCCCATTGCCGTGGACGCCGGAATAAGTGCATCTGGAACAACCAGTCGGGATAACGAAATAATATCGAGAGCTTTTTCCATGCTCCCCTGACTGGCATCCCGAAGCGGCGTGTTGCTATGCGGTAAAAAAGGACCAATCCCGATCATATCTGGTGACAGGCTATGCAGATAGACCAAATCGTCTGCTAATTCACTATTTGTTTGTCCTGGTAACCCCACCATACATCCGGCCCCGATCTGAAAGCCGATTCGTTGCAAAGCCAGCAGACGGCTGCGCCTGCTTTCCATCGTCATCGTCGGATGCAGCTTGGCGTACAAACGGGGGGAAGCTGTCTCATGCCGCAGCAAAAAACGGTCCGCGCCCGCCTCGTATAATTGCTCATAAGTTTCATCATCTCGTTCACCGATGGACAGTGTGACTGCCACATCCGCGAAACGGCTTTTAATTTCTCGAATCAATTTCGTCAGCCGGGCTGCTGTAAACCAGTAATCTTCCCCACTTTGCAGCACAAAGGTCCGATAGCCGAGTTCATAGCCCTCCGCACAACAGGCCAGAATTTCTTCCGGCTGCAAACGGTAACGATCTGCCTGTTTATTCGAAGCACGCAGCCCACAGTACATGCAGTCCTGACGACATATACTGGAGAATTCAATTAATCCCCGTAAAAAAACACCTTTGCCATAGCGCTCCAATTTGGTGCGAGCTGCCAGGTGCCTCAGTTGAGCCCGTAGCGTCGGCTCATCATCCAAACGTGTCAGCAACTCCATCATTTCCGTATGCGTCCATTCCTTGCCGTCAGCCAGACGCAGTAATAATTCGTCCGTGACTCATCCCTTCTTCCCTCGTCCATCCGGACTTCGCATCATCAGCGGCTTGTACCGTACATGTATTATTCTAGCAATATCGAAGAAGATGTAACGTGACTAGTTTCACAAAAAATCCCATTTTATAAAAACCTTCTTCAACTTCCGCCTCAAAAAATACACATTTAGCTCAACACACAAAAAAGCTGTCTCTTCCTCTAATGGAAGAAACAGCCCTTGTCGATGATTCTGCATATTACTGAATCAAATCAATTGCCTGCTGGGGTACAAAATAATCAACACCGTTAAATACAACTACACCGTTGAGCGTGGTATTTTTACCATTCAGCATAGCAATATTTTTGTATACCGGAAGCTCCAGCTTGTTACTGCCTTTGGTCACTGTAATGACTTTCGTATCCGCAGTAAACTTGGCTCCTTTAGCTTCAAAAGCGGCTTTTGCAGGAACAAAAAGCTGCTTGCTGACTGTATCCAAGTCCAGTCCAAGTACACGTGTCATATACTTATTTACATCCGTATTGTCGATTACACCGGATGGACGGTCTCCGTTCGGCGCGTACGTGTACAACACGACATCGCCTCCTGTATGTCCGCCTGTAGTCCAGCCAATATTCGCACGTTTGCTAATGATCGGTCCGACAGCATAGTTCATGCTGCCTTCTTTGGCATCTTTAATGGTTTTCACTTCTTCGTCTGTCAAATCGGTGATGCCAAAATACGTGGAAAGCACCTCTTTAATATTGCTGCGATCTGCATTCAGCTTGGCTTCCAAGCCTTCACCCGTCAGCTTCGCTTTTTTCAGCGGGTCTATAAAAGCAGCTAAAGGCGTTTTGTCATAATTGCTAGTTGTATCGCTGCTACCAATCGTCAATCCACCGTTTCCGTGGTCTGTCACTGCTACGACGACAGTATTTTGGTTTTGTTTGGCGTAATCCACAGCCACTTTCACCGCATCGTCAAATGAAAGCACGTCACTAATAATTCCGGTTGGATCATTTGCATGGGCGGCCCAATCCACTTTACTGCCTTCTACCATTAAGAAGAAGCCTTTATCGTTTTTGGACAACACATCAATGGCTTTCGATGTCATTTCCGCCAGACTAGGTTCCTTGGATGCATCGCGATCCAGGTTATACGCAAGGGCTTCGGGAGAAAAGCTGCCCCAGAGCTTGCTGGAGGTCGATTTTTTCAACCCTTCAGGTGTCGTGACAAAGTCATAACCCTGGTCTTTAATTTGGGCTACCAAATCTTGGCCATCTTTACGCCCTGCTGCCTCCAAAAACTTGCCGCCTCCACCTAACACTACGTCAACCCCGTTGTAGGCTTGCTGCATGCTGAGTGCATCATAATTTTTACGATCAGGATAATGTGCGGTAAAATCAGCTGGTGTCGCATGCATAATCTCGGAAGTCGCAATAATTCCGGTCGATTTTCCTGCCAGCTTGGAAGCCTCAAGAATGGAAGCTACAGGTTTTTTGGCGTCACCCCCTGCAATGGGTTGTTGTCCAGGCATTGTCGCTTCATCAGGAAGGACACCTACATACCCAGTATGAGATTTATGTCCTGTGGCAAAAGCAGTACCCGCTGGAGCAGAATCGGCAATTGGAGCATCCGCAGAATGCGTACGCACCATGCCGCTTGCCATGCTGTCTAACGTTAAGGAGGATCCTTTGTACCATCTAGCCAGTGCAGTGGCGTCATTAGCCATACCGTCTGGAATCAAAATAATTACGTTTTTAATCGACGTGTCCTTTTCGACTGCCATCGCCGTCCCACCGCTTACTGCTAGCATCATCGTCGCTACGAGTGCAGCCACCGGTTTTTTCGTATGTAGCCCCCAACATTTTAGCATTCATTTTCCTCCCAGATCTTTTTTGTACAACCAGAACTAAGATTAATTATGTTTTATCAGGAGAATGTTAAAGGAATTCATTATCTATATTAAAAGACGATATTTGTGACAAAACGCTTCATCTATATAATACTTGTGACACATGAGATTCGTCAGGACTGGGCATTTAATTTTATTATTGTATAATCAGTCTATGATGTAATAGGAAAAGTTTATAAGATAAGGAGCATGAAATTCGATGGAATTCAGACAGCTTCAGTACACCCTGCAAATTGCAGCGGAAAAAAACTTCTCACGCGCAGCAGAAAAACTGCATATTGCTCAGCCTTCTTTGAGCCAACAATTGTCCAAACTTGAAAAAGAACTTGGGGTACTTTTATTTCAACGCAACACCAGCACGGTGGAATTAACACATGCAGGAGCAAGCTTTGTAGAAAAGGCAAAAAAAATAGTTGATGCAGTCGAGCAGCTCCGGCAGGAAATGGACGATATTTCTCAGCTGCGAAAAGGGAAGGTCGTCGTTGGCAGTATGCCTATCACAGGCTCCCATTTGCTGCCGCATGTGCTGCCTGTATTCAAGAGGGCTCATCCAGACATTGAAATCGTGTTAGTCGAAGATTCATCCATGAATCTGGAGAAAAAAACGGCAAGTGGCGATACAGATCTCAGCCTGCTCTCTCTTCCCTTAGTAGAACCTACACTTTCTTATGTACCCATCGGTGAAGAATGGATTGATCTCGCTGTTCCTCCGGGTCATCCCCTAGCCCTGCGTAAAAATGGTACCCAGCCGCTGCCAGTGCATATGGAAGAACTGAAAGACGAGCCTTTTGTCGTCCTGAAAAAAGGGCAAGGCTTTCGCAAGCTGACGATGGATCTATGTCATCAAGCAGGCTTTGAACCCAATGTGGTGTTTGAAAGCACTAATATGGAGACCCTTCAATCGCTCGTAGCGACAGGTATGGGCGTGACACTCGTCCCACGTTTTATCGCACGGGCCGCCAGTAGCGAGTTTGTTCCAGCATTGCTGCCACTCGCCGAACCTACTCCCAGCCGTACCCTGGCCATTGCTTACCGGAACGGACGTTATTTGTCTAAAGCTGCCGAAGCTTTTATTGATACCTTCCGAGAAACGGTCGAGCAACTTTCTCAAAAGTAGCCTCGAACGTGAAAAGGACCGTCTTCCTCCCCAGCCCAAGCCAGAGAGGAAGACGGTCCTGGGGCTTCGCCCCTATACTTTCAATACTGCAATTAGATCACGGGTTCGATTACACTGTTGCGATGTTGCTTCCATCTGTCTTCAACGAACCACATTTCATGTTCATTTGAAATTCATGTCAGCCTCGCCTGATTACTCTACGCTTGCTCGGAAACTCCACTTTATCCATCCCGCATCACTTCTTTCCTTAAGGTCTCTAGTCTTGGTATCCAAGAATGTCCTACCTCAGTTCCAATGTGCTGTGTGATCCCAAAGTGTCTGTCCTCGCCTTGTTGTGATCAGGGTCTCCCTAGATGTGGTGGACTTTTGTCCTGATCATAGCCCATTTCATAGTTGTTTCCGACAACCTGTCTATTTAAGCCTCTCGGCCGTGACAGGCCATCCCTATTCGCCAGTTCGGATCTACTTTGATTATCCATCGTTATCAACCTCCTGGTGTCGGGATACTATTATAATACACCTATAGGCTGTATCTGAAACAGGTATCATAAAAAACTTTTTTATGATCGAGAAGAACCAAATGCTTGCTGTACCTCGGCTTCACTCACTTGTGTTTTAAAGACCAATTTCGAAGGATCTTGAGGTGAATAAATGACCTCTATAATGCTTCCTTGCTGCAGCTTGGATAGTTGGGAAGAAAAAACATCCTTTTGCGTGGTTACATTAAAGGTATCGCCGTTGCTTTTCGTTACACTCAGCGTAAATTGAAGCTTAATTTTATCGGATCCCGCTTCACCCATGGGTGTAACATCCAGCACCTTTGCATATGCCTGCTCACCGGTTTTGGCAATTTCCATCAGCTCGGGCGATACGCCCTGCTTGACCATTTGCTCATTCATTAACGCTTGCAAATCCATCTGCGACACCTGCCCTTTCAGGTCAAGTCCTACTTTCTTTTTGTCTTTCTCCGATATTACGAGTGGAATGATCGAGCCTGGCTGAAATTGAGCCATGGAAGTTAAAGGAATAATCGTCGTCAAAGCAGTATCATATTTGTCTTCTCCCTGTTTGGTTACGGTCAACCCAAGTTTTACCTGCGGCTGATTGTTTACATAAGTCCCTGTTTGCTGAACACTAGTAATGATCCCTACCCCAGGAGCACCCTTCTTGACTTTACCCCCTCCGAAAAACGCACCTATAATACCAGGTAGAAATATAAGCGCAAAGCCTGTATAAATTAACGGCCGATACCACGGAGCATCCATAATCAAAAATGGATCATTCCATAAGTAGTTAGCCAAGAATGGTGAGAAGCCTACACCAAACACTAGAAGTACCCCGATCATACTCAAAAATCCTTTCATCCTTCAAAACCCCTTTTCAATCATCTGTTTAAAATATATGTCAGCAAGATAGGGTGAAACACCTCATTCATTTTACGCTGTCACCAGACCCATATAGATCAGCTCTGATGGATTTTTCGGGTTGCTTCCCAGACCCACCGTATCTCCAGGCCGCGGGATTTGCAGCTTGGATACGAGCGTTTCCAACGTTTTTTGGTATCGATTGCCGTTAATTTCTGTCACATCTAGCACTAGCACTACGATCGGATCAAAATTCACGAGCTTCCCGGTATCTGTTACCGAAATAATAACCGCAGTCGCTGCCATCGCCAAACCACCGTTAGCCGCTGTTTGAGCTTGTCTTGCCGAATTTAGGCTTTGGTTGATCTGTTCCCGATGCTCTTTGGGTACTAGACCTTTCATAAATAAGCCTGACAGGCCTTTATTCATCAGTTGATCTGCTTGTTCTATCGCATCCTGCTGTTTTTTCTTTTTACCGAAAAAGTTCATCATGTGATTGCACCTCGTATTTTGTATTGTCGTACCTTATGAATTCAGTATAGAAGACGGTTCCTGACATCACAATACGTTTTGGCACATACAAAAAAACCGGAAAAACAGGAGCTTCAACCTGTATTTTGTCGGTTTATTTTTGAACTTTGGCACGGTTCGCACAAAATTTTGCACACTTCCGAGTATTCTTTCGAACAATCTATCCGATAGTTTTGTGAAAAGCGAATGATTTCTGACTATTTTTTTCTTAAAAGATAGACCAGTTTACGATAATACGCAGATGATTCTTTATAACGACGACTGTCCTCGGACACCACAGCCAGCGTTTCATATAACTGTTCAAGCCGCGCTGGATGCTGAAGAGCTTCAAAATAAGGCAAGCATTGCAAGGCATGCATCCAAAAGGCGTCCTGATTTCCCTGAGCAAGCGCAAGCTGGCTTTCATAAAAATCAAGCCCCATTTGCTGATCTGTTGTCAGATTGGTTTGGCGAAGCTGATCCAAATGCTGTGAGAGAAGGCCCCAATTTTTCCGCACAAACGCAATCTCACAACGATATATCAGCGTAACGGGCAGCATCATCTGCTGCATTTCCTCCCGCTCCCGACTCACCAGCGCTTCAAAACGCCCTACTTCCTCCAATGCCTTGTCCAGCTCTCCAATCGATGTCAGCATAATAATCCGGTTGTTCAGGATGGTCGTGAGCATATCTGCCGCATTTTCCAAATAGACTAGATTGGCCTCAGCCATAGACAGCGTTAACAGTGCTTCCTGTACAGAACCCATGGCAAAACAATATCCGCTGTAAGCTACATACAGGCCCGTCAAACGGTGAAAAAGCCGATCATCATACACCCTTCGCATCGTCTGCTCGAATACCTGCTTCGCCTGATCAAATTGCTTAACCTGAATGCAGGCCTCCACCATAATGTTTTGCGCATTGAGCCAGTTTTCCGTCCCCTCTTCCACCAATCGGATTAACTGCGTAACGTTATTCAGCACATCATAATAATGATTTTTAGAGCGGAGATACTGGATTTTATAAAATAAAATTGCTTTTTTTAGCGGTGCGGGCAGCTCCACCTCATCCGAACGACCAAACTTCTCCAAATAAAAATTCAAATAGGTTTGATGTAAATATTCATAGGCCGTTGGGTCATTTAATTGCTGGTAATAAACGGCCTTCATCAAATAAGTCGTCATTTCCACTACCAGTGAATCGTTGCGATCCTCCAGCTGATCCACATAGCCTTCCGTGGCAGGATTAGCCAGCTTGGACAGCTCTGTAAAAATCTTATCCGCTGTAGCCAGCGTTTCCTCATCCTCTGCCGCTGCACGTAAGAGGTACGATGGGTTTACACCTAAACGCCCAGCAATTTGCTCGGCCAGATCCTCTGCTAACGGGTAACGGTCGGCCAGTATATTCGCAAAATGTGCAGGTGTCACCAGCCCGTCTACCAGCTCTTTACGGGACAGGTTTTTCTTTTTACACAAAAATTCAATGCGTTCCTTAAGCATGGAGTATTCCTTTCTACACTGATTATCGGTCATACAGTGAGGGACGCCGATCTTCAAACACCGGAATACGACCACGCACGTCCTGCACCAAGCCAGACTCAATCGTTCCTGTGAGAATCTCCTCCTGCTCTCCGCCCTCAGCAATGATTTCTCCCCATGGATCAATAATAAGCGAATGCCCGAAGAAATCAGTATCTCCGCTGCGACCTACCCGGTTACAAGCAATGACATACATTTGATTTTCTATAGCACGTGCGGTCAGCAAGGTGCGCCAGTGATGCAGCCGAGGATGAGGCCATTCTGCGGGTACGATCAACAAATTTGCGCCCGACAGGGCCAAACTGCGGGCTAGTTCAGGAAACCGGATATCATAGCAGATCGACGCACCTGCCTGAATCCCATCATCCAGTGCGAATAAAACCTTTTCTTCGCCAGGCTGCAAATATTTTTCTTCATCCATAAGTCGGAATAGATGAATTTTGGAATACGAAGCAACCTCTCTGCCTGTTCGGTCAAAAACGAGCATCGTATTATACACATGACCGTCGCTTTTTTTCTCTGCGATTGACCCTGCTACTACATTCACTTGATGGGTGGCGGCAAATGCTGCTATCCATGCCCGAGTCTCCGTCCCTTCTTCGTCCGCCAGCTCATGAATGCGCTCCAAGGCATAGCCTGTGTTCCACATTTCTGGCAGGACAATCAGATCCGGCTTCAGTTCGGCTTTCATCGCTTGTTCCATTAAAGCTCGGATATGACTGCGGTTTTCCGGGGGATTTCCTATCTCTATGTGAGCTTGTATGAGTGCAACACTGAACGGCTGAGCTTCCTGATACGTCAAAATCCTTCATCCTCCTTGTGTGCCGGAGCTTCTCGTGACCCATTGTCCGGTATTTTCTCCCATCATAGCCCGATCAGTCTGGATTACGCAACCATGCAAGCTTAATTCCCCCTATACAGCTCGGTAAAATCGTGATAGATTATTTCTTAAACTATTCCAAAAGGTCGTGTACATGGATGACTCATTTTTCTATTCCTTCTTCTGACGTCATGAAACAGTTACCCACTCAATTTTTTGCCACACTTGTACAAAATGTAAACCGTGAAATCGCGGCGGGGCATGATGTCATTAATCTCGGACAGGGGAACCCCGATACCCCCACTCCTTCTCATATTGTAAAAGCTTTGCAGGAATCAGCAGATAACCCGCTATATCATAAATATTCGCCATTTCGCGGTTATAGCTTTCTCAAGGAAGCCGTTGCCCAGCGCTATCAGGAGGATTACGGTGTAACGCTCAATCCTGAAAGTGAGGTCGCCATCCTGTTTGGCGGAAAAACGGGTTTGGTTCAGCTCCCACAAGTCCTACTCAATCCCGGTGATGTATGTCTCGTCCCTGATCCCGGTTATCCGGACTACTGGTCAGGTGTAGCCTTGGCTAAAGCGGAAATGTCTTTTCTGTCATTAAAGGAAGAGAATCGTTTTCTGCCCGACTATGAAGCCATTTCCGCGGAAGACCGCCGCCGCGCTAAGCTAATGTTCCTTAACTATCCGAATAATCCTACCTCGGCTACTGCTCCACTTTCCTTTTACGAGGATACGGTTGAATTCGCGCAACGTAACGGCATTGTGGTTGCCAGTGATTTTGCCTATGGCGCTATTGGATTTGATGGCGAACGTCCGGTAAGCTTCCTACAGGCTAAGGGTGCTAAAGACGTGGGGATTGAGTTCTATACCTTGTCCAAAACGTACAATATGGCGGGCTGGCGTGTTGGTTTCGCGCTCGGTAATGCCGAAATCATCTCGATGATTAACCTGCTGCAGGATCATATTTATGTAAGCTTGTTTGGCGGCATTCAGGCAGCCGCAGCAACAGCCTTGACGGCCTCGCAGAACTGCGTAAGCGAGCTGGTTGCCCGTTATGAATCGCGCCGTAACGCTTTTTATGATGCACTTGGGCAAATCGGCTGGAAGGCGACACGCCCAAGCGGCTCCTTTTTCAGTTGGTTGCCTGTGCCGCAGGGCTATACTTCTACTTCTTTTGCCGATCTGTTGTTGCGGGAAGCCAAGGTGGCTGTCGCTCCAGGGATCGGCTTCGGGAGTGGCGGCGAAGGATATGTGCGAGCGGGGCTGCTGAGCTCAGAAGCTCGACTGACCGAGGCGGCTGATCGAATTGGCAAGCTAAACCTGTTTGGTTAATCCGTATTTTCCAGCTACAACTTCTTTGCCAAACCTGGTCTTTTCGTGGTATTCTGTATCCAATATCATTTAGCGCGTTGAAGGGACTATTAAGAGAGACCCGGTCCTGTTCAGAGAGTAAATTCCGATAGGCTGCAAGAATTTACCTGGACTCTCTCCCAACTCCTATCCCCGAGCGCCCTGCGCAATCAGGCGGCCCCTGCCGTTAACAGGTTTCAAGTGGGATGATCATGAATCATCAATGAAGGTGGTACCGCGGAAGCACAAACTTTCGTCCTTTGCATACAAAGGATGGAAGTTTTTTTGCATTAAAAAGAGTAAAATTAAGGAAGTGGACGTCATGTCAACACGTATCGTCATTAAAATCGGTAGCAGCTCTCTAACTGGAGTGGAAGGTGGCTTGAATCGGGAAGCCATCGCTTATTTTGCCCGGGAAATCAGCTTGCTTCGTGCAAAAGGTTATGAAGTGCTGCTGGTTACATCAGGCGCAGTAGCCGCCGGATTCAGAGAGATTGGGTACCCGTTTCGCCCTAAGCTGCTACATGAAAAGCAGGCGGCAGCGGCTGTTGGCCAAGCTCTTCTCATGCAGGCCTATGAGCAGGCTTTTAAAGATTTTGACCTAGTGATCGCGCAGGTTCTGCTTACCCGTAGTGACTTTTTGATCCGCAAACGGATGAACAATGCCGGAATGACCGTAGAAGAATTGCTGCGCCAGCAGGTTATCCCGATCTTTAACGAAAATGACACGGTATCAATTGACGAATTGAAATTCGGCGATAACGATATGCTGTCCGCGCTGGTTGCCAATCTGGTCAAAGCTCAGCATCTGATTATCATTACGGACACCGATGGCGTATATACGGCAGATCCGCGCAAGCATCCGAATGCCGTACGTTTTGAACGTATCGAAGAAATTACAGAGGAGATTTATGCATTAGCTGGAGGTTCTGGATCGTCTGTAGGTACTGGCGGCATGCGATCCAAGATCGAAGCTGCCAAAGTCGCTACACGCGGCGGTGTGCCTGTATATGTGGGACGTGTAAGCGCGAATGGCGATCTAGACGCAGCCGTTGAAGGACACGGACCGGGAACATATTTTGACACTCACCTCTCTTCACTTCCGATGAAAAAACAATGGCTTGGATTTATGTCCACCCCTCTGGGCGCGGTGCATGTAGACGAAGGGGCCGAGGACGCGCTGGTTCACGGAGGACACAGTCTACTTCCGGTTGGCGTACGACGTGTCGAGGGCAGCTTTCATGCCGGAGATGTCGTTGAGGTGCTCGGACCGGAAAATAAAGTGTTAGGACGCGGCATCGTCAATTATGACGATGAACAGCTTCGAATGGTACAAGGATTACCGAGTGGTGAGGTTGTGGGCAAAATTGGTCCCATTCACCGGCTTGAGGTGATTCACAGGGATGAATGGATTACATTATGTATGTAGGGAGGCCGTAACATGAGTGATTTAACGACAAACACAGCTACAACCGAGGAGAATCAGTTTAGCGAAGTACGAACCAAAGCGAATCTTGCCAAAAAAAGTGCCGGGGTCATGAACCGCCTGACTACAGCACAGAAAAACGAAGCATTGCTTGCTATGGCTGAAGCTCTAGTAAATCATACTGAAGAGCTGATTGCAGCAAACCATAATGACCTGAAACATGGACGGGAATTGGGAACATCGGAATCACTGCTCGACCGCCTCACGCTGACCGAGGACCGAATCGGGGCAATTGCCGAAGGATTACGCCAAATTGTGGCACTACCTGACCCGGTCGGCGACACCCTTGAGCAAATTGAACGTCCAAACGGTCTGCGAATTGAGAAGATACGTGTGCCGCTGGGTGTCATCGGCATCATATATGAAGCGCGTCCAAATGTAACCGTGGATGCCGCGGGCCTGTGCTTGAAAACAGGTAATCCGGTTGTGCTACGCGGTGGTTCGGCCGCCCTCTTCTCCAACCGCAAGATTATCGAAGTACTCCAGCAGGCACTAGACGCAACAGCTGTGCCACGCGAGGCACTTCAACTTATTGAAGATTCAGACCGTGCCTCGGTCAACGAAATGCTCACCTTGAACGGCTTGCTGGATGTAATTATTCCACGTGGCGGGCGTTCACTCATTCAAAATGTTGTTCAGAACGCTACCGTACCTGTCATCGAAACCGGAGCAGGTGTGTGCCATACCTTTTTGGACGCTACAGCGGATGCAGCAATGGCCGAAGCGATTACACTGAATGCCAAGGTGCAAAGACCGTCCGTGTGTAACTCGATGGAAACATTGCTCGTACACTCGGATTATGCAAAAGCACACTTAACAGGATTGGCAGAACGCTTTCGTGATGCGGGGGTTGAGCTACGCGGCTGTGCACGCACACGAGAATTGGTTCCTTGGGCTGTTCCTGCCACAGAAGAGGACTATGGCACCGAGTATAATGATTACATTATGAACGTCAAGGTCGTGGACAATCTGGACGAAGTACTGGAGCACATTGCCCGTTACGGTACGATGCATTCTGAGTGTATTGTCACCGAGGACCAAGCCCATGTCGAGCGTTTTCTGCAAGAAGTGGACGCGGCAGCCGTGTACCACAATGCCTCTACCCGCTTCACGGATGGCTTTGAGTTCGGGTTTGGTGCCGAGATCGGAATCAGCACACAAAAATTACATGCCCGTGGTCCAATGGGATTGCCTGCCTTGACTTCAACCAAATATCGCGTGTACGGTACTGGACAAATCAGGGAATAATAACAAAAATCAATCCGTATCCTTGGAGGTTATGAATCTATGTGTGAATCACAAACGAAAGTTTTAATTAACGAGCAAATTACGTTTTTCGGGGCAGGATCAATGGCAGAGGCTATTATTCGTGGAATGACGGCTCGTTCTGTCGTTAAACGTAGTGGTATTACCGTTATCAACCGCAGTAATCAGGCTCGTCTTGAGGAACTCCAAAAGCAATATGGAGTCTTGTACCAAACCGAGGATGCCGCCAAAACCGAGCTTCTGCGTCGTTCTCCAGTCATTGTGCTTGCCATGAAGCCCAAGGATGCTGCACAAGCACTTGGACAGCTCGGCCCACTTCTGTCTGATGAGCAGCTGATCATATCGGTCATCGCTGGATTGTCCATTCGTACGATGCAAACCTTACTGGGTCGCAAGCAGCCGATCGCACGGACGATGCCCAATACATCCAGCTCGATTGGGCTGGGAGCTACAGGCATTAGCTTTTCCAAAGAGATCAGCGAAAACCAGCGTAAAAATGTGCTTACGATGTTCGAATCTGTAGGTACGGTGACGGTTATAGAGGAAGAGAAAATGGATGTTTTGACCGGGATATCTGGAAGCGGCCCTGCCTATGTCTACTATCTGATGGAAGCCATGATTGCCGGGGGAATTCGTGGTGGCTTGACCCCTGAGCAAGCGCACGAACTAACGGTGCAAACCGCGCTTGGAGCGGCACGCATGGTACAGCAAACCGGAGAGGAGCCTTCTGCCCTTCGCCACAAAATCATGTCTCCTAATGGCTCTACGGTAGCTGCATTGGAAATGCTGGACAAAGGTGACTTCTATGAAACGGTGATTGCGGCGGTGCAGCGGTGCGCTGAACGATCCCGCGAGATGGGAGCTGTACTCAAGGAGGGAATTGAATGAGCTATTGCTTGGCGACCTACCGGGTATACGATGACAAAGCCGATTTTAACCAAAAGGCCCAATCTATTGCCATCGGCATGACGGTGGGCAGCTGGACTGAGCTCCCGCAAGCCAAACGGGACGCGATGCAAAAGCATCTTGGCTCGGTTCATTCTGTGGATATTCACGATGGAGGTCCTGGTGAACGGTACGCCGACCTGACCATCGCTTACCCGGATGTCAACTTCAGCCGGGATATTCCCGCACTGCTGGTCACAGTCTTCGGCAAAATTTCGATGGACGGCCGAATTAAACTAACGAAGCTGGGTTTCTCGGAAGCCTTCCGCTCTGCTTTTCCCGGACCGAAATTCGGTATCAGCGGCTTGCGCGAGCAGCTCGGCGTGCATGATCGCCCTCTGCTCATGAGCATTTTCAAATCTGTGATTGGCCTCAATTTGGACGAACTTCGTGAACAGTTTACCCGGCAGGCTCTCGGCGGTGTCGATCTGATCAAGGATGACGAGATCTTGTTTGAAAATGCGCTGACACCAATTGAGAAACGAGTCGAAGCCTGCATCAAAGCTGCCGAAGCGGCTGAGCGCGAAACCGGTAAAAAGCTGCTGTATGCGGCTAATTTAACGGGGCCGACCTCGCAGCTTAAGACGCAAGCTCTCAAGGCCATCGACGCGGGTGCCAACGCGTTACTGTTTAACGTGTTGGCCTACGGTTACGATGTGCTGCATGAACTTAGCAGCGATCCCGCCGTCTCGGTGCCAATTGCTGCTCATCCTTCGTTGGCGGGAGCTGCTTATCCGTCGCCACATTATGGTATATCGGCGTCCGTTCTACTTGGTCAGCTTATGCGGCTGGCTGGCGCTGACCTCGTCCTCTTCCCTTCTCCCTACGGCTCAGTGACGATGCCGCGTGAGGAAAACATGGCGATCCGCGATGAACTGATCACCCCTGATCTACCGCTGAAGGCCAGCATGCCTGTCCCTTCCGCAGGGATTCACCCGGGCCTCGTGCCGTTAATTGTACGTGACTTTGGTACTGACGTTGTTGTCAACGCCGGGGGTGGGATTCACGGCCATCCGCTAGGTACAGAAGCCGGTGGGCGCGCCTTTGTGCAGGCGATTGAAGCCGTACAGCAGAATGTCCCGCTGGCAGAATACGCCCGTACTCACCCCGAGCTGCAATCTGCGCTTGACATATGGGGAGGTGAACGATGAGCACAGCAAAGAAGCCCGTCATTTTTTGCGATTTTGACGGGACAATTACGAACAGCGATAATATTGTCGCCATTATGAAGCATTTTCAGCCTGCAGGCTGTGAGCCCATCATGCATCAGATCGTAAATGGGCATACATCCATTCGTGAAGGCGTAGGTGCGATGTTCGCCTTGATGCCTTCGGAGCAAAAGGGCGAAATTATCTCATATGTACTTGGACAAGCTGGTATACGCGAGGGCTTTGCACGCTTTTTGGACTATGTACGGGAGCAGCAGATTGAATTTTTCGTTACCAGCGGCGGCATTGATTTTTTTATTGATCCATTGCTAAAACCATTCGATATTCCACACGACCACGTCTATTGCAACAAAGCAGATTTTTCCGAGGAGCGCATCCAGATTACGTGGCCGCATCCATGTGAGGAGCCGTGTACAAATGACTGCGGCATGTGTAAAACGACTGTGATTCGTCAATACTCTTCCGAACAATATGAACGGATTTTGATCGGCGACAGTCTGACCGATTTTGAAGGAGCTAAAATTGCCGATCTTGTGTACTCCCGTTCGCATCTGACTTTAAAGTGTCAAGAACTTGGCGTACCACATGTACCCTTTGAAACATTTGATGACATTATCGAGGATTTAAAGCAAAAACAGGAGCAAGGGGTGCTGTAAATGAGTTTTAACTTGGCAGACATTTCATTGGAAGAAAAACGCCGCGCACTGGAAGAGCTCGCTGATGTCAAAGAACTATTCGCATCTCGCAACTGGTTCCCAGGCACAAGCGGTAATCTGTCGATCCGAATCGGTGACTTTCACCCCGAACAATTTTATTTTGCAGTTACCGCCAGCGGCAAGGATAAGACCAAACGCACTCCTGAGGATTTTCTGTTCGTAGACCAATACGGAAAAGCAGCAGAAGCCACAAACCTCAAGCCAAGTGCAGAGACGCTCATCCATTGCGAAATTTACCGCCTGACAGGCTGTGGAGCAGTTTTTCATGTGCATACCGTGTTTAACAATCTGATTTCCGAATATTATGGTGAGCAAAGCGCTGTACCTATCCAAGGTATTGAGCTGATCAAGGCTTTTAACATTTGGGAAGAAAATGCTGCGATTGATATTCCTGTGCTGCCTAATTACGCGGATATTGCCTCGATTGCCAGGCTGGTGTCTGGTGTACTGAATGATCAGGTGCCTGGAATTTTATTGCGTAACCACGGCATTTATGCGTGGGGCCGCGATGTATTTGAGGCTAAAAAGCATTTGGAGGCGTTTGAATTTTTGTTTGAAACGACGTATCGCTCCCTGCTGCTGAAAACTTTGAAGTAAATAAACTCATAAGTCTCAAAGATGTGTATCATTATTAGTAAAAGCGGTTATTGAATATCGAGAACGGGGCCTGAGCGAAAAGCACGGTACGTTCTCTTTTTTATTAAAAAAGTTTCCTATCCTAGTGGTGACATAAAATCTTAGTTGAGGTGATAAGGTGAGTAAAGAATTACATGAGATTATATTGAATTTAGAAAAGCAGTTAATGCATTATCGAAAAGAAGATTTTGAAAAGCTATTAGCTAATGATTATATTGAATATGGTTCTTCGGGTAAAAAATACGACAAATCATTGCAATTAATTTTTTTAAATGATAGAGCTCCTTTGAACTACATACCATTTATAATTACCAACTTTAAAATAAAGTTGTTGTCGTCAGATTTTGTACATTCAACATACTGTACTAAATCGATTGACGATGGAAATAGGTCATTAAGAAGTTCCATTTGGAAACTAAACGATGGTCAATGGCAAATGTTTTTTCATCAGGGAACTCCAACAAAATAGGGACTCATTTTAAACAGTTGGCTCTCGAAACACCACAATAATATCAACATTCAGATTAAACATAGCCTTCATAAAGGAAATGTGATGAATAAGAATCCTTCCAATGTAATTTTAGGCATGCTGTAAAAAAAGCGCCCCCTATTGGGGACGCTCCAGCGTGAATTGCTCTCCTAGCTTCGCATAATTATTCCCAGCCAACCGACTTACTGGACGCAACTCCTTAGCAATCACATACGTATTTTGGTACGCTTCCTCGGATAAATGATACTGCACTACGCGTCCGATTAGTAGATCACAAGCAGGTGTGTCCTCTTTGCCTCCTAGCGGTATCACCTGTTCCAGAATACATTCCATGCGTATTTTCGCTTCTGTCACACCGGGAACTGCGATTTTTGTACTTTTTATCGGGGTAAGGCCTGCCAGTGTAACCTCACTCTCCTGCGGCGACAAACGGGAAGCCGTCACATTCACCGCTCCCACATTGTCCTCGTCTGTGATATGTACGACAAAAGCTTTATGCTCCATCGCATTACGTGCTGTATCTTTGGATACTCCATCGACACGTTGTACGGATACAGACAGCAGTGGCGGCTCGGAGGCAACGATGGAAAAATAACTGAACGGCGCACCATTCAGCACCCCTTCGCTGCTCAAAGTCGTTACAAAGGCTACCGGCCTTGGGATAATACTTCCGGTCAACAGCTTATAATTTTCACGCCCTGTAAGCGTATCAGGATTCAACGAAATCATTTTGCTTCCTCATTTCCGATCACAATCGCTATTCGACTGCACACCATCAAGTTTCGCCTGATAAGCAAATGCACCATTAGTTAGCGACATGGATGACATCTCAGGCTTCCTTTTCAAGTATCGCGTGAATGATACAAAATGTAAAGTTGGAGCCGGAAAATCTCCCTATTTTTCAATTATATTTCCTCGGCTATCGCGCACAGTAACCGTAATTCCCTCAGGTACAGCAATCGTAACATCAAGCTGCTGTTGAGTCTGCATAAACCGTGTCGGAATTTGACCCAGTAATACATACAAGGTATCGCCGATTTGCTTGGTCTGATATAAATCTTGACCCTTTATTTCGTCCTCTTTGCCTGTGTATACATAACTTCCGAACACATGCACTTCCGGTGAGCTGGTTGCGTCAATTTTGACCGCATAAGGATCTTCTCCCTGTACAATCACTTTGTTCACTTCGGCAGGCAGTTTTTCATGCCAGTCTGGGAGAACCCTTGTTTCCTGAACCGAACTCATTATTTCTCTGACTTGCGGAGTGATCCCCAATGAACTGACCAAGGCAAATCCGATACAGCAAAAAACCAATACCGCCGTAATAAACATACTGAATACATCATAACGAATACGCTCACGCGTCCCCTTCCAAGCAGTATACATTAAAATTTCCAAACCTAGCAAAACAAAAACGACAGGCCACCAGGTCAAAGCCTGGTCCAGTATGCCCGCTCCCCAAAACTTGGAGGCAAACGTTATGCTCCCCAGCAGGACGAGGAAAAGTCCCATGGACAGCCTTCCGACTTTCCACACCCCTGCCGGAGCGTTTGACGCTTTAGAGGAATTATTTTTGTTAGATGATGTACCCAATATACCTGTGGAGCCTCCTCCATCGCTCTGAGGATGATGGGCTCCCTTAAAGGGAGCCTCACTCTTTGAAAATTCAGTATCCATTCTATTGCTTCTCCTTTACTCGTTTAGATTTGGAATTCCCGATCATCATCCAAATACCACCGCCGATCAACAATAAGGATACGATAATCGTTCGTAGATACATGTCAACCAAATTATAAATCTCTCCATTCGGAAACAGACGTTCCAAAGTAGGAACTAATACGTTGATTAAGATGTAATAGGCTCCTAGCAATAGTAACCCCAAGCCTACCCAGCGGTGATATTGTGCAAACATACCGATCACAGGCTTGTCGATCAGCGGCTCCCGTCCATAACGGCTTACTTGCTGCAACGCATCAAAAAAGCTATAAAACCAGACCACCGGAATCAGGAACAAAAAAAGTGAAAGATGCAGCACGTCCAGTACATAGATGCCTCCTAAAAACAGAAGCATGAGCTGGAGTCCACGCTTTTGCATACCGATATACATATGTCCAGCACCGGGAAATACCGATAAAATGGTAGCCAGCATTTTACTCCGCCGTCCCTCGACTCTTCCATATTCCAGTTCCTCAAACAAAGTACGGTCCTGAAGCATTTCTCCCGCTTGTTTGCGATGTACATGCTGCACCGCATCAAACATGCAATACAGCCAAATGATCGGTAACACGCCCGCAAACGCCAAAAATCCGGATTCGTTTGTAATGCTGGTAATAAAAACGAGGATCGCTCCAAAGCCAAAGAAAGATAGCAGAAAAGACAAACCACGCTGCATCAGCCCCAAATGAAGGTGTCCCAATCCAGGAATGAACGACAGCAAAATCGTAAAAAAGCGTTCATTGTCCGATCCCTTTTGAAAAGCTGGTGATCCTGCCATACCATGGTGTCCTTGTTGATAATAGTTATAGCCCGGACCATATCCCATTCCTGCTCCCGGCGCATCCGTATCTGAGTGTGTTGCCTCCTCCGGTACCTCTCCTGTTAAACCAGCCTGTCCATAACGTCCGCTTTGCGAGTAAAAACCATATGGGTTGGGTCCTGCATGAGGAGGATATGGAACAGCAACTGCACGAGGATCATAACGCAACAAGCTAATGATGATATGCAGCATACTCAGCCCCCATAAAAAGGCAGCAATAAACAAACTCACCACAAAAGGCGCTCCGTCACTTGCTATCACTGAAAAAAATATTCCTCCTGCCAGACATCCGAAAAACAAAATGGTGTATACAAACGCGTTGGCTTTTCTGGTCCAGTAATAGTGTCCCACACCGGGAATGATGTTCAATAGAAATGCCAAGAGCTTGCTTCGTTCCGTATAAGGCATCGCTACACTTCCTTTCTATTTGTGGAATTTTAATGAAGTCCCCATCTGAAGGTTGTTGTTTTTGAGTTTTTCGTCTCACCCTTTATCCGAAGATTTAGGGCTTTAATTTATCGAGCCAGGTCGTGGTAGCTCGCATGACCTCTTCACTGTAAGAGACGCGCTCTTTTGGAGGAATCGGCTTTCCGTCTGTTTGCGGCATCATTTTGTCAAAGGCTCCACTGGACAACAAGATCAACGTTAGGCTTGCGGCGACAACATAGTGAAACACAGGTTTTTCAAACCAGCGGCGTTTTTTAAACATAACTTGACTCGGTTCAGCTTCTAGCTCGGGAAGAACGGCCATTACCTGATCTGTGAAGCGCTCCGTATCCATCCAGGCAGAATAATCTTTCATAGTTGACTCCAGTTGCTCCAGTGCAACAAGATATAACATCAGCGCCTGTTCGTCTTCCAACAGGAGCCTTTCCAGCCGGGCAGATTCCTCTATCGTGCAAGTTCCTGCAATGTAAGCATGCCAGTCATTCGATTTCCCTTCAATCCACGGTTTATCCTGTTGGTCAGTCATTGCCATTCCTCCTCCTTCCAGTGGTTTCGAATCCATAGTCGCGCCCGGTAGAGTCTCGACTCTACCGTTTTTAAAGCTACCTGCGTCTCTTCTGCAATTTGGTCGTAGGTTTTGCCCTGCATATAGTAGGCTTGAATAATATCCCGATGTTGCTGGGGCAACTGAGCGATTTTTTGTGATAGTTCTTTAATTTGCTCCTCGCGGATGAGACGAGCCAGCACATCCTCATCCCGGGAAGGGAGCTGTACAAGGGATTGTGCGACGTCTATTAGCTCTGCGGGGCGTCTGTCCTGTTTGCGCTTAATATCCAGCGCTTTGTGGAGCGCAATTCGGCTCAGCCACGTTTTAAAACCTTCGTTCCGGTACTGGGGGAGAGACTTGTACACCTGAACGAATGCCTCCTGCGCGGCATCTTCTGCTTCCTTGCTGTCATGCAGCACCGAATAGGCGATATGAAATACATGCTTGCTGTACAGCTCTACGATCTCACGGAACGCCTGCCGGTCACCAGACCGTATTCGTTCAATGATTCTCTCTATATCAATGACGCTCTCCCCCTTCCCAATACTATAGACGCCAGGAAATTTCCTTCCCCTGCATATTTCGAAAAAATAATTTAAAAAGGACACACCCTCCTGACGGAATGGTGTGTCCTCTATCATTAAAGCCTATTTACTCGTCTTCATTTCGGCTTAGCTCACGCGCACAGGCGATATTCCATGTTGTCCTCATTGCACAATAGCCAATCTGCAGTAACAGCCTTCATATATAAGTCTACTACCTAAAAGACTTAGACCGATACATTAATTGCGTCCGCCACCACGGAATCGCTGGGCGTATTCTTTGGCATCCTGTGCATTACGGACACGGTTTCGGCTCCACTCCAGCAAAATACGGTCTATATACCGGAAATGTACTTTCCCTGCAAATACCGCTTCCTTCAAAGCCAGCAAAATCAGCTCCTCGGGATACCGATCCTGATCCACCCAGCTGGTGATCGTCTCGTATTCCATCGGTGACAATGGGCGCCCGAATTCTTTCTCAAAAATCGTGAACAAATTCCGTTCTTCTGTAAGCGAGGATTCTGATATTCCATTCAGTAAATCCGGCTTTCCGGCAAACAAAATGTCATCTTCATCATGCTGCTCATTACGCTCAGCGATCATACATTCTGCCAACTTACGGTACAGCCCCGTCAAATTGTAACGTTCGAATTGTACGGATGAGCTGCGGTCTTCTACGGAATCGATTCTCAAAAATCCTTCTTTCATGAGCTTACTGAAATAGAGTGCGATTTCGTTCGCAGTGCATCCGATACGTGACTGCAATTGTTCCCATGTTGGAAATTCATTACGTTCTGCTTGTTTAAAGGCAAGCAACTGCATCAGTAGCAGCATTTCACCATCCGTCAGCCGAAGTGTCCGATAATGCTTGAGCAGGGCGTAGGGAATCTGGACCATTCCGGCTTCCATAGCAAAGGCTACTCCCTCCGCCCATTCTGCCGCTGACGTCTTGTCGAATGATCCGGTCATCGGTTACGGATACAAACGATACAGCATACGTGGGAACGGAATCGTTTCACGTACATGATCGAGTCCACAAATCCATGCTACTGTACGCTCCAGGCCCAGTCCAAAGCCGGAATGCGGAACGGTACCATAGGTGCGTAAATCCATATACCATTGGTAGGCTTCACGAGCCAAGTTATGCTCGTTAAAACGTTCTTCCATCAATGCTGGATCATCAATCCGTTGGGAACCCCCGATAATTTCGCCGTAGCCTTCAGGAGCGATCATATCGGCACACAAAACAACCTCTGGACGGGTCGGGTCTGGTTTCATATAGAATGCCTTAATGTGAGTCGGCCAATGTGTAATGAACACAGGCTTGTTATATCTTTCAGCAATCGCCGTTTCATGAGGAGCACCAAAGTCTTCTCCCCATGGAATATCGAAACCTTCACCTTGAAGGAAGGCAATCGCCTCATCATACGTAATACGTGGGAATTCGCCTTGAATTTGCTCCAGCTTCGAAACATCGCGTCCGATTGTTTCAAGCTCCTTCGCACAGTTTTTGAGAACAGACTGCACGATATGACTTACAAACTGCTCCTGAACGCGCAAGGATTCTTCATGATCCACAAAAGCCATCTCAGGCTCGATCATCCAGAACTCAATCAGGTGACGACGTGTTTTAGACTTTTCCGCACGGAAAGTTGGACCAAAGGAATATACTTTGCCCAGCGCCATTGCCGCGGCTTCCATATACAACTGTCCGCTTTGTGTCAAATACGCATCTTCATCAAAATATTTAATGTGGAACAATTCTGTTGTGCCTTCTGCAGAGGAAGGAGTCAAAATGGGTGGGTCCACCTTCGTAAAGCCGTTGCCGTTAAAGAATTCCTGTACAGCACGGATAATTTCCGCCCGTACGATCAGAACAGCACGTTGCTTGGCGGAACGCAGCCATAAGTGACGATGATCCATCAGGAAATCTACACCATGCTCTTTGGGTGTAATCGGGTAGTTTTCGGTCAAATGAATTATTTCAATGCCTGTAACCGTTAATTCAAAGCCCGATTGGCTACGCGGTTCTTCACGCACCACTCCTGTAACGTAAAGGGAGCTCTCTTGAGTCAAGGATTTGGCGTCATTCCAAATATCCTCGGACACTTCGCTTTTCACGATAACCCCTTGAATATACCCGCTACCATCGCGCAGTTGCAGGAACTGAATTTTACCACTAGATCGTTTATTGTTTACCCAAGCACCGATTGTAACCGTTTCCCCTACATGGCGGCCCACTTGGGCAATCGTACTTTTATTCGTCATGACCGTCTCTCTCCTCTTAACCGAAAATCAAACAGCCCTTCCCCCTGGGTCAGGCTGTTTGCTCTCGCTGTTTGGTGCATGCGGAACTCAAACAATAGTCCACATGCATAAAGTTTACACTTTCGAACCGAACTACTGAACCAGACGGAACGTGTCGCGGGCAATAACCAGTTCTTCGTTCGTTGGAATGATCAGTACTTCTACCTTTGAATTTGCAGTTGTAATCCGGCGAGGCTCGCCAGAACGAATAGCATTCAACGATTCATCCAGCTCGACACCGAGGAATGTCAATTGCTCCAACACTCTCTTACGCAGAACGATGGAGTTCTCGCCTACACCTGCTGTAAATGCAATTACGTCTACCCCGTTCATTGCGGCAGCATACGATCCAATGTATTTGCGCAGACGGTATTCATACATTTCAAATGCCAATGTAGAATTAGCTTCGCCTTTTTCCATACCTTCTGTGATTTCACGCATGTCACTGCTGATACCGGAGATAGCTAAAAGTCCACTATGCTTGTTCAGCATGGAATTGACTTCATTGACAGTCAATTCTTCTTTGTTCATGACATAAGGTACGATTGCTGGGTCCAAATCACCACTACGAGTACCCATCATAAGGCCTTCCAGTGGAGTCATCCCCATGGAAGTATCAACAGACAAACCGCCTTGAACTGCTGTTATACTACCACCATTACCGATATGACAAGTGATAATCTTCAGGTCTTCCAAAGGACGACCAAGGAATTTGGCTGCTTCCTTACTCACAAAGTCATGGGAAGTACCGTGGGCACCGTAACGACGAACCTTGTACTTATTGTACAACACTCTTGGAATGGCGTACATATAAGCTTTTTCAGGCATGGTTTGATGGAACGAGGTATCGAATACTACAACCTGCGGTACATCTGGCATATTCAATTCAGCCGCTTTAATCCCCATCATGGAAGCAGGGTTATGCAGTGGCGCCAGGTCAAACAAGCGGCGGATTTCACTCTTCGCTTCAGGCGTTACAACTGCTGACTGTTTAAAGATTTCGCCTCCATGAACCACACGGTGGCCCACAGCCTGAATTTCGCTAGTACTGGAGATTACACCATGTTCAGCATCTGTGAGTGCGTTTAGCACTTTACGGATGGCTGTAGTATGTTCCAAAATTTCGCTAACTTCGGTGTATTCTTCTTTATTGGTTGGCTTATGCGTCAGAATGGAGGAATCCATACCGATACGCTCTACCAGTCCCTTTGCCAAAACGGACTCGTCCGTCATATCATACAATTGGTATTTCAGAGAAGAACTCCCTGCATTGATTACGAGAATTTTCATATCCGGTCACCATCCTTGTCGTACTTAAAGAAGCCTTCGCCCGATTTCACGCCCAGATTACCTGCACGCACCATTTTCTTCAGTACGATGGACGGACGATATTTCAATTCACCAAATTCACGGAACATACGCTCCAGAGCAGCCAAAACGGAATCCAGACCAAAGCGGTCAGCCATTTCCAAAGGGCCGTTTTGGAAGTTATAGCCGATTCGCATAGCGTCATCGATATCATCAGCGGAAGCCACGCCTTCTTGAAGTACATGGGCCGCTTCGTTAATCAGCAGACAGATAATCCGGCTTGTTACGAATCCAGGAGATTCATAAATCATGACTCCTTTTTTCTCCACTATTTCTTCCACGAACATCTTAGTGTTTTCAAAGGTATCATCCGAAGTTTTTAAACCACGAATAATTTCTACGAGATCAATACGGGATACTGGATAAATAAAGTGCATACCAATAACACGCTCTGGATACTTGGTCGAGCTGGCAAGCTCGGTCAGGCTCAGCGTGGATGTATTACTTGCAAGAATAATATTGTTTGGACACACATGGTCCAGCTCTTGGAACACTGCTTTCTTCTCGTCCAGATTCTCTGTAATAGTCTCAATGACCATATCACAGCTGCCGAGCTCCGCTAAATGGGATACTTTCTGAATGCGGGATAAGATCAATTTTTTCTCAGCTTGAGTAATTGCCCATTTTTCCAGTTGTTTGTCCAGACTCGTTTCAATCATATTGTAGGCGTAGTCTAGTTTCTCTGGTGTCTGCTCTACCAGCAGCACATCGATTCCTTTGGACGCGAGCATTTCAGAAATTCCCTGTCCCATGGTGCCGCCGCCGATGACGCCGATTTTTTTAAATTGCATGATTCTTAACTCCACCCTTTCCTGGTCACTCTCATATATTGTATCCTTCTTTGTCGAAAAATACATGTTTATGTCCCAATAGATAATAATATCTTAGCACGGACTAAAAGTAAAAAAAAATAACCAGCATAAAAAATTATGCTGGTAATAAAGCATTTTCACTAAATTGACATCTAAATTGGTCTCCAGACAAAGTTTCCTCCTTCATTAGGATGTCAAGTGAGTTGTCGAACACAGGACGATGCTTTTCCAGCAGTTCCAAAGTTCGGGTATGCAGGTCAGCCATAATCTCGCCATTTTCCCGCATGAGTTCTTCTTTCGTTACCATTTCCATGTTAATAATGCCAAGTGAAGTCAAACCGGAAGTCATCATCGTATGGACGATGTTCAGCGCCTGCTCAAAATCATTACTAGAGCCGGTACTTCGACCGCCATAGTACATTTCTTCTGCCGTAGCCCCTGCGAGCGAGATCATAATCTGCTCCTCCAGATACTGCTTGGTGTATAAATAATGCTCTTGCTGTGGATTGTGGCGCACATACCCAAGCGCTTTCCCACGTGGGCTAAGTGCAACCTGGCTTACGCTACCAGGACGAACAATTTCGGCCATAATAGCATGTCCCAGTTCATGGATCGCTACACGTTTTTTCTCTTCCAAGGTCGATTCTCGATCTGTCTTTTCACCCATCATCACTTTGTCAATTGCCATCGACAGATGTTTCTGTGCAATCATTTTCTGATCCTGTCTCATCGCATAGATTGCCGCTTCATTCATTACGCTCTCCAGCTGTGCGCCAGAAAACCCGTAAGATTCCTCAGCAATTTTATCCAGATTCGCATCTTCCTGAATCGGTTTGTTTTTGGCATGAATTTTAAGAATATGAAGACGGCCCTTCTTATCAGGCAAATCCACTTGAATATGACGGTCAAAACGCCCTGGGCGCGTTAAGGCGCTGTCCAGCATTTCTTTACGGTTTGTTGCCGCAATGATCAAAATCCGCGGTGTATCTACCGAGTAAATACCATCCATTTCTGTCAGCAACTGATTCAAAGTCTGATCATATTCTCGTTGCTGTCCACCCTCACGTTTACCACCAATTACGTCGATTTCGTCAATAAAAATAATTGCATTTTCCTTCTTTTCCTTGGCTGCACGAGTACGTGCCTCCCGGAACAACTCACGCACACGACCTGCTCCAACACCAACGTACATTTCAACAAATTCACTACCTGAGGCTGCAACAAAAACAGAATTAGTATAGTGTGCCGCTGCCTTAGCCATCAGTGTTTTTCCTGTTCCCGGAGGACCTGTGAGCAAAACGCCTTTTAATGGACGGATACCAAACTTGGAGATTTCATCATGTCGATTCAAAAAATCCAAGGCCTCACGCAGCTCCTGCTTAGCGCTTTCTTGCCCACCGATTTCCTCAAAAGTCAGCTTGTCCGGGCCATTTTTTTTACGTTTACGTTCTTGCCCAGCACCTACGGCCAAGCCTCCACGAGCATGCATGAGCATTAACAAGCCGCTGAACATCACACCAGCAACTAGAAGAGGGATAATATTTACCCCAATAAAAACGAGAAATATAATGGTTACCGGCACAATGCCGATTAATATTTCCTTGATCCATCTAGGCATTAGGCCATACCCCCATCTGCTGAGATTGACGTGGCAAAACGATAAACTTGGTCGCTTTCCCTTCGCTGAGTCGGATATAGACATTGTTCGAATCCATGTCGGTATCAGCTTTGATACCCGTCTTTTTCTTTTTCATATGCTCAACTGTAGATGAAATTTGAGTATACTTTCTATTTTCCATCGCTTCGGCTACAGGAAACATAGCCTCAGACCACCATTGATTCAGTGCTGAATTGGAACGGTCTGCAATATCGAGCTTAATGGTGCGGCTGCCAATGATGGATTGTCCTTTTTGCTTAACTACATCGACCAATCCGGCCACATCCGCCTGCGGTTTGAGATCTAGTTTCAATACAACCTGATCCTGTTTAATATCTATTTGAGCGCTTGTCACGCCTGGATATTGAGAAACCAGTTTTTCCAGAGGACTTTGCATTGTAACCTGACGGTAAATGAACCATCCCCCAAATAGCAGCAAAGCTGCCAAAACTGCCGCCACAACGATAGGAACTGCACGCAATTTCAAACAACATCCTCCTCTCAAAATGTAATACTCAGAAGAAACGGGACGAATGTCAACAAACAACCAAATTGCATGATCTTACAGTGATCAGCAATTCTTTTTTCTATCATTTTTGTCTATCACTTATAAAATATAGTATATCATAACGTATATCTAAAATCGAAGGCAATGTGTGGAGGAGTTGTGATGAGGCAAAATCTTTGGTTATGGTGGAGGTGGGACGCTGCGTGTAGGATTTGATCTTACGATCGCTGTTGCCCGCCATAAAGATGAATTTGCCTTAGGAGAGAAGTTGGGTAGGTAAAGATGCTTCGCTGGCATTCAGCTCATCTTTACGGCATAGCAAGACTAAAAGACGTAAACACGAATTTCATCGCATTTACGTCTTTTTCTTGAGCTTTTAATCATTTACTAGTCATTCATTCCACATCTGCTGATCCTCAACCAGCTCAGTTATTGGGCAAAGTATACTTTACCCCCGTCGCTCCCCCATCTGAAAAACGGTAAAAGGCATAGTAATGATGGCTTCCATCATCGTAAAACAGCTGCCACACATATTCGCCATTGAACACACTCGGCAGGAGGCTTACAATTTTCACACCTGGAAGCTGCTGCTGAATTAGCGCCGTCATTTTTTGCTCGTCGACTCCGTTCTTCAGCAGCTCGGTATGAACACCGCTATTATCTGCGGCAGGTACGTTAGGTTGTCCCTCCACTTTTTGAAAAGGAACCCATACCATTATATTTTCATTCTGTGCATTTTTCCCTTGAACCACCCAATAAACCTGATCCCATACAGACTTCCATGTTTGAGTCGTGCTAACCAGGCCACCTGATTGCTTGGCCTTAATGATAGCGGCATTTTTCTCAGCCACCTGGTCTTGAGTAACATAGGAATAATACCAGAAAATGCTGACCAGGATCAGTATCACGGCCAAAATGGCGACCGCTATCCATTTTTTCTTATTTTTCAAACCCGTGCTTCCTCTCTAAGGGGATGTGACACCTGAATTAGCGCGACAGCAGCCCTTCAAAGGCGGCTTGTGCCTCATGTTTGATACGTTCCTCGTCCATAGTCAGGCATTCGCCGTTTTTCACAACCTGACGACCGTCTACCCACACATGAGCCACGTCCTTGGCGCTTGCAGAGTATACCGCATGGGAAATAAGATCTGTACGCGGCAAGAAATGTGCCTGATTCAGATCCAACGCGATAAAGTCAGCCTTGTTGCCTGCTGCCAACGCTCCTACTTCTTTTAAACCAATCGACTTTGCACCGTATTCTGTTGCCAGACGCAGCGCTTCACTTGCAGGAACTGCCGTAGGGTCACCGGATACACCCTTGTGAATAAGTGCTGCCAGACGCATTTCCTCGAACATATCCAGGTTATTATTGCTGGCAGGACCATCCGTTCCGAGAGAAACCGTAACCCCTGCACGCAGCAATTCAGGCACTCTTGCCACACCACTTGCCAGCTTCAAGTTGCTGCCAGGATTGTGGGAAACCGCTACACCACGTTCTGCCAGTAAAGCTATTTCTTCGTCGTTCAAATGAACGCCATGGGCAACAAGCGAAGGACGGGAGAAAAAGCCAAGCTTATCCAAGTGTGCAACCGGACGCAAACCGTAGTCGCGTACGTTTTGCTCTACTTCGGCGATCGTCTCAGACATGTGCGTATGCAGTGGCAAGTCCAGATCATGCGCAGCTTGTACGAATTTTTCAATAAACGCAGGTGGACATGTATATGGCGCGTGCGGAGACATCATCGTAGTAATACGCCCGTCTGCTTTACCGTGCCAGTTACGTGCAAAAGTCACGGCCTCTGCCAGCTTGATTCGCTGTTCTTCCTCCGAACATAGTCCAATTGCTCCACGCATCAGACTTGCACGAATACCTGACTCTTCAGCCACACGAGCCACTTCATCCATATGATCGTACATATCGAGGAAGGTTGTTGTTCCACCTTTCAGCATTTCCAGCACAGACAAGGACGTACCCCAGTACACGTCTGTAGAAGTAAACTTGGCTTCCATAGGCCACATTTTTTCTTGAAGCCATACTTGAAGTGCCAAATCATCTCCATGCCCACGCAGTAGAGACATCGCCGCATGACCATGAGTATTGATCAGACCAGGTAAAAACAATAGCCCTTTACCATCGATCGCTTCCGTCTCTTCCTCACCCGCAGGCAAGGTTTCGCCAATATAAGTAATACGACTATCCTCCACAATCATAAAACCATGGACTACCCCTGCTTCTGGTCCATTTATGGCAAAAGATCCGTTTTTAATCATCCATTTATTCACTGTCATATTGGGTTTCTTCCTTTCCGTCCTCCAAATAATAAGCGAGGCTAAGCAAATCAGTTGTAAAGTCTGTGGCATGAATCCGAATGTTGGCTGGTGCCTTGAGAGTAGTCGGTGCAAAGTTCAGGATCGCTCCAATTCCGCTCTCAATAAGCCTGTCAGCCACGTGCTGTGCTTCAAAATCAGGTACGGTAATAATCCCGATTCGAATGTGTTTTTCTTTCACAGTCGCTTCCAGTTCATCCATCGGTTGCACGACCAATGTATTGATCTTGGTTCCTACCTTATCCGGAAACGCATCAAATACCGCTACAATCTTCATATTGTCTTTTAAATAAGCGTTATAATTCGAAAGGGCTTGCCCCAGATTACCCGCTCCGACCAATACTACATTAATTTGTTGGTCGATTTTCAGGATATGGCGTATTTTCTCAATGAGATAAGAAACATCATAACCAATACCCTTCCGACCAAAATCTCCAAAATAAGCAAGATCTTTACGGATTTGGGCCGGGTTCAAATCTAGCCTCTGTCCCAACTCTTGAGAAGAGACCGTAGCCACCTCCCGTTTGTGCAGTGCATTCAGATAACGTAAATATACGGGTAACCTCCGTACGACAGCCTCTGAAATTTTATCTGATTTCATACTTGCTCCCCCTAATTGTAACGAACATACTTATGTCCGTCCGTTATGCCTCTGTCTCCGGGGCGGATTGGAGCCATTCGGCGATGCGGGGCACCATTTGCTCCGATGGCATATGCTCCATTTTTGGTCCCGGTAACGAGTACAAAAAGTGCTTTCCGTAATAGGATTCAATCACACGCGTATCATAAACGATAACGACCCCGTGGTCGTTCGCTGTACGTACCAACCGACCAAATCCCTGTTTGAAGCGAATGACCGCTTGCGGTACAGACAGCTTCATAAATGGATTCTTCTTCTGCTGCTGGAGCAGTTCGCTTTTTGCCTCCAGCAGCGGGTGATTCGGCGGTTGAAACGGCAAGCGAACAATGGCTAGACAAGTCAGAGCCTTCCCCGGAATATCGACGCCTTCCCAGAAACTGCTGGTCCCCAGCAATACAGAAGCTTTCGCTTCCTGAAACCGGCGGGTTAGCTTGCTGCGACTTCCACTGTCCACACCTTGTCCCAGCACAGTAATTTCGCTGGATGCTAAGGCCTCTTTGAGCGGCTCATACACTTGCCGGAGCATCCGATAGGACGTAAACAGAACGAGCATTCTCCCACGTGTCGCCTGAGCAGTCGCTCCTAGAGAGCTAACGAGCATATCTACAAAATGCGCATCTCCTACACTGCCCTTCACACTTGGGAAATCCCGTGGAATAACCAGCAACACCTGATCCCTGTAATTAAAGGGTGACGGGAGCTGCGAAGTCATCAGCCGCTCTTGATCTGCGGCCTCCTGTAAGCCGAGCTGATCGATCATGTACTGAAACGACTTATCTACCGACAAGGTAGCAGAAGTCAGAATAATGCTTCTTTTTTTGTCAAAAAACATTTCTTTCAACTGGCGGCTCACATCGACGGGTACCGCATAAAATTGCAATGATTTACTACGGAATTGCCCGCTCGCCTCGAGCCAGTATACGGTTGTTTCATCATCGAGTCGGATAAAAAAGCGCAAATTTTCTCGAATCCCCGCCAAATCCTTGAGCAGACCCGTGATATCTGTAATAAGGCTATCCGCCGCATAATCGTCATGTTCTTCCTTGACGTCCAGCATCAGCTTGTCGCCCTTGCGCAAAATTTCGCTCATTGTTACATATAGCTGATTTTCCAAAGCTCCCGCCTGATCCCACTTTGCAGGCTTGGCCGAAGGTTTGAGACGGGAAGAAAACTGTCCTGTTTCACCCGGTGTCGCATCACTTCGCTCCGGCAACATGCCAAACAGTTTGTCGCTTAGCAGGTCCCAAGTTTCCTTCACCTCTAACACGAGCGGATACAGCTGATCAATGGTTGAGGCCCAATCTGCCGACTTCTCGTGTCCCGATTTCGCCAACTGTTGACGAAGTGAAGGCAGTTGTCCATTCTTGCTGTCTTTGAACAGTCGCGTCAGTGTATGCACGAGTGTGAAATATTTCATATGCATACCTAGGTGTTTACCAGCTACTTCCTCCAGGTGATGGGCTTCATCTATCACCAGATGTTCATAGCTCGGCAATAACTGATGACTGGCTTTGACGTCTGTGAACAACTTAGAATGATTCGTAATAACAACATCCGCTATTCCTGCTTCATGGCGTGCACGATGATAATAACATTTGCGGAACCATGGGCAAGAACGACCAAGACAGGACTCTGAATCACTCGCCACCGTTTCCCAGAAATCCCCTCCACGGTTGCTCAGATTCAGTTCTTCATCATCACCGGTTTCTGTTAGCGTCAACCAGACGATCATCTGAGCCGCTGTAATTAAATCTTCCTTCGGTGTCGCGAAGTCTCTTCTATTTATTTTATGTTCAAACTTACGCAGACACAAATAATGTCCCCGACCCTTGAAAATAGCAGCCCGGAACGGAAACGGAATCACCTTGGTCAGCATCGGAATGTCGCGCTCGCGTAATTGCTCCTGCAGGTTGATCGTATGTGTACTCACCATAACGCGCTGTCCCTTTTTCACACTGTGATACAGCGATGGGAGCAAATAACCCAGGGACTTCCCTGTTCCTGTACCTGCTTCAATCAGCAGATGCTTGTCTTCACTCAGTGCCTGATTCACACCCTCAATCATCTGTATCTGCGCCTCGCGCTCCTCATATTGGCTCAAGGATGAACGCAAATTGTCCCGCACATCATCCATGTACTCCTCAAAGGAAACACCTGACAGTGGATTCGGGTCATCTTCTCTACGCGGAGCAGCTAGCTCCGTCCAATCTTCCACTTTTAGCGCAAGCTGACGAAAAAACTGATATCCCTCCAAATCCTGAATAGGATCAAGCTCTTTCTCTTCACGCACCCCATCAAGAAACCATCCAAGGTCACTGTCTTCCTCTGCAAACAAATCACTAAGCCGCTGTATCGTTATCAGAGGTAATGCTTGAAGCTCACCCAGACACTTTAAAAACACCTCAGCCGTAGCCAATGCGTCGCTGTCTGCTTGGTGAGGGCGATCATGTGCCAGCCCGAACTCAGAAGACACAAAACCCAACTGATACGAAGATAGTGATGGAAACATAATTTTCAGAAAATCCATTGTATCCAAGATTCTTCCGCTAAATGGCAAGTATCCGCACCGATCCAGAGCGTTTTGCAAAAAATTAAAATCAAACGCCACATTATGACCGACCAGTACAACATCGTCCAGCATAGGCACAAGCTCCATCATCATTTCTTCAAGTGCAGGTGCATCCTTCACGTCATCGTCTGTAATTCCGGTCAATCCAGTGATAAAAGGTGGAATAGATCTGCCAGGGTTCACATAAGAGCCGTAAACACGGGAAATGCTGTTATCATGATCTATAATTGCAAGTCCGACTTGAATGATGTCATCCGCGGACTGGGTGCCTGTCGTTTCAAAATCCAATACCGCAAATTTCATTCGGGCTTAATCCTTTCTTATGACACTTACAAAAATAATAACTCCGTATATTAGCATAGCAGAAGATCGCGTGTTTGGAAATTAAGACAGCCAAAAAAGACGATGCATACGCCGCCTCAGGAGGTGGGCATGCATCGTCTTACTCGGTGTCTGACAACTACATCCAGGTCATTATGGAGCTGTCGTATCGAAGCTTTTCGGTACCGGACAAACAGGCTTCCATATTGTGCAGCGGCTCGGGTAACGCAGGATCGAACTGATGTGCGAGAGCAAAACATTTTTGCGCCTCCTCTACGTCAGCCTGCTTTGCCAACAGACAGCCTAGCGCATTATAGATGACCGCTTTTAGTCCTGCCTGCTCAGTCAGGTCCAGCACCTTCTGAAAATGGTATACAGCTTCTGCTGGATCATCTAGTTGAAAATAGGCCATTCCCATATACATGCGACTCTGCCAACTGTTCGGAAAATGCTGTAGTACCTGCTCAAATTGTTGGATCGCCTCAGGGTACATAAGTAATCGATAATACCCTTGCCCCCGACTAAAAGCCGGCAGCTCTTTTTCAGGCAGCTCCGTGTCAGACATATCGGTCTCCGCGGAAAAGCCGGCCGCACGCAGGCACACCATTTTTTCCTCAAAGGCCAGCCACTCATCCATAATTCCGTCACTCATTCTCCGCAGCAGACTCCAGTGCTGTAGCAGCTCCTGCCTGCGGGAGCCCTGGGCTGATGGGTAATGCTTCACGATATCATCTAACATGCTGTTCATTTCTGCGAATACATGCTGGAACATGTGCATCCCGCCCTTATGAAAGATGGATTAATACACTCACATTTTTCGCTTAAAAGACGGGTTTCATCCGCACTCCCATTCATTACATGATCGTCGCATGTACTTCTTTGTTCATCGTTTGGGCTGGTTTATTATGTTCATCAACAAATACCACTGTTGGTTTGTATGTTTTGGCCTCTTCATTTGACATGGAAGCATAGGAAATAATAATGACTGTATCACCAGGCTGCACCAAACGAGCTGCCGCACCGTTGAGACAGATCACACCGCTCCCACGCGGTCCGGGGATAACATAGGTTTCCAGTCGAGCTCCATTGTTATTGTTTACAATTTGAACCTTTTCATTCTCCAACAGATCCGATGTCTCCATGAGATCTTCATCTATAGTGATACTCCCCACATAGTTCAGGTTAGCTTCCGTAACCGTAGCGCGGTGAATTTTGGATTTCATCATAGTTCTAAACATGGGAAAGCACCTCCGCCTTCTGTATTCTTATATTGTCAATCAGTCGGGTACTGCCAAATTTTACAGCTAGCGCTACGATGATGTCTTCCTGAACATCACATAGCCGCTGCTCGGGAAGAAGGGGCTCCAGACCGGGAAAAGTTAAAATTTCAATGTAATCAATGTCTGCTAAAGGAGAGGAAGTAATGGTGGACTCCACCATTTGATGTAACTGACGAATCGTAATTGTGTTTGTTACAATATCTTCGCTCACTTCTTGCACCTTACGCAGTGACTGGGACAGCACCAATGCCTGCTCGCGCTGTTCTGCACTTAAATACACGTTACGGGAGCTGAGGGCCAAACCATCCGCCTCTCTGACGATGGGACAAGGTACGATAGTCACGTTCATATTGAGATCAGTCACCATCTGCTGGAGCACAGCAACCTGCTGTGCGTCCTTCATCCCAAAAAAGGCCAAATCAGGACCTATCATGTTAAAAAGCTTGGCTACCACCGTAGTCACACCATCAAAATGGCCGGGACGGGAAGCACCGCACAAGCGATCTGTCAAAGCGGATACACGAATTTTGGTTTGGGTTGGTTGTGGATACATTTCTGCTACAGTTGGCAAAAATACAATATCCACGCCCTCACGCCGTGCTACCTCCAAATCACGAGCTTCATCGCGGGGATAGCTTTCCAGATCTTCATTCGGTCCAAATTGGATCGGATTTACGAAAATGCTAAGCACCACCGTATCTGCCATTTCACGCGCCTTGTGCATCAAGCTCGCATGTCCTTCATGCAGGTATCCCATCGTTGGTACAAAGCCGACTTTATGTTGCAGTAAAGAGGCAGAATCGTGTACCGTTTTTGCTCCATTGGCTCCAAGTTGCCGACGTTCGGCAATAACCTTGCGTAGTTGAGCCACTTCTCTTACGATGATCATGACTGAGATTCCACCTTTTCCTTAGCTTGTTTCTGCGCTTGTCCTTTTGCCTGTCCGTACAAGGACTCCAGGGACTCCACAACACGGTCATCCGCGCTGAATACATGCTCTGCGGCCGGGAATGCCCGCCCTTTCACATCACTCACATACTGCTCAATGCTGCTACGGATCAAGCCGCCTACATCGGCATAGGTTTTAACAAAGCGTTTGCTGAAATAAGGAGATGCGTACTGAATCAGATCGTGATAAACAAGTACTTGACCGTCACATCCACGTCCTGCACCGATTCCAATGGTTGGAATGGAAAGTTCTTTAGAAATCGCCGTTGCCACTTCCTCAGTCACCAATTCCAAGACAATACCAAAGGCACCCGCCTGCTCTAATGCCTTGGCATCTGCCATCAACCGGCGTGCGTCTGCTTCGTCCTTACCTTGAATGCGATAGCCACCAATTTGATTAACTGATTGCGGAGTAAGCCCGATATGTCCCAGCACAGGTACACCTGCCTGAACAGTCGCTTTTACGACATCGGTAATTTCAGCTCCGCCCTCCAATTTAACAGCATGCGCATGTCCTTCTTGCATCAGACGGCGGATGCCTTGAAGACTTTCGGATATGCTGCCGTGATATGTCATAAAAGGCATGTCCGCTACGATAAATGTATTCTCAGCGCCTCTTGCAACTGTCCGGGAATGGTACACCATATCATCCAAGGTCACAGGGATGGTCGAATCGTAACCAAGAACTACGTTACCCAGCGAGTCCCCCACGAGAATGATGTCAATTCCCGCCTCCTCGGCTATCTTAGCCGATGGATAATCATAGGCGGTCAGCATACTGAGCGGAATGCCCTCCTGCTTCATTTTTTTCATTTTTACAATATTCAGCGCTTGTTTTCCTGCCATCGCGAATGGCTCCCTTCCATCTTTTTTTGGCACAAAAAATAACCTTTTATGAACGCCTGTACATCTGCGTCATCAAAAGGTCCGAACAGCCAAAAAAGACACTCATTTTGAGATCGTCCCTTCTGTCTCGGTCCTGTTCGGCTCAGAGCAGAATCCAACGTAACCTTCAAATGAAGTTATGATGGTCTTACAAACTTGCTAAAGTAGAGCAATGTGCCCTTGGAGTGCAGCTCGGACCGTCCGATGCCGCCTCCTGCACAGTATAACAAAAAACATCAGCTTTTTCACGTGAAGTTTCACACAGGAAACAGAAAGATTGTGGTCGTATACTCAGCTAGGGTCGCTTCTACAATTGTATATCCCCTGAAATAACCTGAATCCGCTCACCCTGGTTCGTTTCTATCACTAGTGCCCCTGAAGGGTCCAAGCCCACCGCTGTACCTTCTACCGCTATCCCTTGTCCCGTATGTGCCCGAACGCTGCGGTTCATCGTCACGGATAACGCCTCCCACAGCATGGCTATGGGCTGGAACCCCTGCTCGGCATACAACTTACTTAGCAGCTCCATTTCTTCCAGAACTGCAGCAATCAGTGCAGTACGGTCAATTTCAAGCCCTGCTTCTATTTTCAAGGATGTCCCTACATGGGATAGCTCTTCCGGGTAATCTTCTTTATTTAAATTTACGTCAATGCCGACCCCTGCAATACAGTAGCGGACCCGTTGATCCTCTGTTGCAGATTCCAACAGAATACCGGATACTTTGCGACCATGAATCAACAGATCGTTTGGCCATTTGATTCCTGCCTCCACACCCGTCAGCCGACGAATGGCTCTACACACTGCTACACCTGTAAGTAGCGTTAGCTGGGGGGTAAAAGCTAAGGGCTGGGTGGGGCGCAATACAATGCTCATCCATATCCCTTTGCCGCGAGGGGAATACCATTTACGTCCCTGACGTCCCCGACCCGCCGTCTGTTCTTCTGCCAGCACTACCGTTCCCTCCGGCGCATCCTCTTCTGCTAAACGCATAGCATCCTGCTGAGTGGATACCGTCGAATCCAGCACTATGATACGCTGGCCAAACGATTGTGTAGTTAATAGATCTGCCAATTTGGATACTTCCAATCGGTCAGGCCGAGATATCAACCGATAGCCCCGGCGCGAAGAGGCATCGATATTATAACCCAGCTCACGCAGTTTGTTGATTTGCTTCCATATTGCTGTGCGACTAACGGAGAGGCGTCGGCTAATCTCCTCACCAGATACGTAATCGGATGAACCTTCCTCCAGTATGCCTAACAGTCTATCATGATTATTCACTACTCATCACCCGTTTCACTTCCTGAAGCAATGTTTCTGTTTCATTCGGGATATCTCCGCAAGCGACCGCTTGTAAAAGCCTTTCCATCATCTGCCCCAGCCAAGGTCCACCTGGTCGATTCATTGCCTGAACCAGTTCATTTCCAGTAATATTTAAATCTTTGATACGAACGACGACAGCCTGCTGTGTCCACGAGTTTGCCAGTTCGGCAATCTTCTTCACATGCTTTTCTACCCACGGTGGTAATCCACGGAACGAAGAAGGCAGTGTCTTGTGAAGCTCCAGCCAGTCTGAAGCTGTATCCTTTCCCAGCTTAATTAACAATCGAATCCAGTTACGACGCAGTACCTCGTCGTTGATAGGGTCAGAATCTCTCGAAACAGAGTTGTCAGCTATGGCAACAGCATGGCTGATGAGCTCGGTCTCCCATTCCAATAAATGAACCAAACGCAAACGTACGGCGTTGGAAAAGGTCCAAGCTCTTAATAGCTCGTCCGCTGCCTCGGAGCTAAGTCTACAAGACATAAGGAGCAGACCCCACCGTAGCTCTGCTGGCAGCTGCACGATCTCCTTGAGCGCCTGTGCGTCACATTGTTCCCAGGGAACCGGAACCTTCGTACAGCCAAGCAATCCGCTACGTCCCAGCATCTCCAATCCACGTAATGGGTCAGGCCCCGCTAGCATCTTTTCTAACTCGACTCGTACCCGTTCCATGGCTATATATCGAAGTCCCTCTCTGCGACGGATCATACCTTTCCAGGTATTGTAGGCCACCCGGAACCGAAATACAGAGGCAAAACGGATGCAACGCAGCATTCGCAGCCCGTCCTCCTCAAAGCGTTCCTCAGCTCGTCCCACACAACGAACGAGAGCAGCTCGCAAATCGGCTCCTCCCCCAAACGGGTCCACCCGCTCTCCGTGTTCTGCCATCGCAATCGCATTCATAGTAAAATCCCGTCGCATCAGATCCTCACGGATATCCTTCACGAAGGCAACTTCCGTTGGACGGCGGTGATCGGCATAACCGCTTTCTGTACGAAAAGTGGTCACCTCGAACGCATGGCCACCCTGCATAACCGTTACCGTCCCATGCTGGATTCCTGTCGGAATAACATGAGGGAATAGCGCTAAGACCTGTTCAGGCTCAGCCGAAGTGGTCAGATCCATATCATGAATAGCTCGTCCTAATATCTCATCCCGCACACAGCCGCCAACCCAGTAAGCTTCGTGGCCTGCTGCTGTTAGTGTATGTATGACCTCTCTGCCATGAAGTGCCATCTCTTGGTCAGCGCATTGCCAAGTATTTGTATTCATAGGGTTTCCCCCTTTGCAAGTATTCAATATAAAAAACGGACGCGAGTCCGCCCCCTTAAACGCTGATCGGTTTAAGATCCGGCACCTCGCGTCCCAACACACGGTAATAGATTTCTTCATATTGACGGGTAATCAGCTCATCACAAAAAACGGTACGGGCGCGGGTCAGACACGCTTCACGGAAACGTTCCGCCATCGCTTCATCGGACAACAGCTCAACTGCATAATCAGCCATCGCCTCAGTATTACCAATTTCAGCAAGATACCCCGTACTTCCATGCACAACGAGTTCAGGAACTCCTCCGGCCTGAGAACCGATTGTCGGCACTCCACAGGCCATTGCTTCCAGCGCAACCAAACCAAAACTTTCTTTTTCCGAGGGAAGCAGCAGCACATCCGCCATAGAAATCACTTCTGCGATCTGATCCTGCTTACCTAAAAAGAAGACCTTGTCTTGAAGTCCTAAATCCTCAATTTTGCAACGGATTTTTGGTAGATCCGGTCCTTCCCCCACCAGCAGCAGCTTCGCAGGCACTTTTCGTTGCACTCTTTCAAATATATCCAACACATCGCCCACCCTTTTGACAGGACGGAAATTGGAAATATGCATCATTATTTTTTCATGCGGTTGGGCAAAGTCTCTTCTAAGCGCAGCGGCATCTCGTGGATAATACACCCGTTTATCTACAAAATTATAGGTTAAATCAATAGGCCGTGTAATTTCCAGCGCATCTATCGTCTCCCGAATCAAATCTTTGGAAACCGCCGTCACAGCGTCACTTTTGTTAATAGCCAGCCGAATCAGGTCCTTCAACGACTCATCCTGTGCCAAGACTGTAATGTCCGTACCGTGTAGGGTGGTTACCACCTTCAGATGATCACCCACCATTTCCTTCGCCAAGTAAGCGCATACTGCATGTGGTACCGCATAATGAACATGGAGTACATCCAAATTCTTCATTTGTGCGACTTGGGCCATTTTGGTCGCCAGTGACAAATCATAGGGCGGATATCTAAACACGTAATAATCGTTAATTTCAACCTCATGATAAAAAATATTTTTCTGAAACGTCCCGCCTAATCTGAACGGAATGCTATTGGCAATAAAATGAACCTCGTGCCCTTTTTCTGCCAGCAACTTGCCCAGCTCAGTAGCCACTACGCCGGAACCACCCAGCGACGGATAACAGGTAATCCCAATTTTCAGTTTGTCATTCAAGCTAGCTGCCTCCTTCCGCTCACCAGTGATAACTTTTCTGCCGATTTATTTTAACACTCTGCAAAATGCTCAAGTATAGAATTCTTATGTGAATAGCTTAACCAGATATGGCGTTTTGGACGCAAAGCCTTCCGCATACGAAATCAATTTGCGCTGACCCAACAACGAGTCGCGAGCTTTTACGCGTTCCACATATCCCTGATTTAATGGAGTGGATACTGTATCCTTTCCAGGCGCTGCCTGAAATTGCGAAGCATAACTCAATAATGACTGTTCCTTGACTTCATAATGCTCGGTGATATCCACAATCAAATCCGTTCTGCCAATATCATTGATAAAATAAAAATATAATTGCTCTACCTGTACCGCAGGATTTTCTGGCATAAAACGTCGCAACTTCGCGTTAAATACCGCTTCCTCCACCAACTTGCTACACATGACATGGTCTGGATGCCGATCCTCCCAATAAGGAGCGAATACGACTTTCGGTGCATGGCGCCTGATTTCTGCTGTAACTGCAGCTACATGTTCAGGAGTTACATATAATCCACGATCAGGCAGACCCAAATTCGTCCGCACAGCAAGCCCGAGCACTTTCGAAGCATGTTCAGCTTCTGACATACGAGTATCCACATCACCATTGGATGACATTTCAGCCCGCGTCAAATCGCACACGCCCACCTTTAAACCAGCGGCTGTATGCTTGGCAATCGTGCCTCCCATTCCTATTTCTGCATCGTCAGCATGAGCTCCGAAAATCAGGATGTCCAGCGTCATTATATATCACCCTGCTGGTCAATGCCCGGTTTATATTTATGTACCAGCTCACGCCAAGCAAAATCGCCTCGGTCCAGCGCTTTCACCAGTATTTCAGCAGTTGCAACGTTTGTTGCCAAAGGAATCCCCTGCACGTCACACAAACGTAACAAGGCACTAATGTCCGGCTCATGCGGTTGTGCCATGAGCGGATCACGCAAGAATATAATCAAGTCCATGTCATTTTGCGCAACCATAGCCCCGATTTGCTGATCTCCTCCAAGCGGCCCGGACATGAAACGGTGAATTTCAAGCTTGGTTTGCTCCATAATGCGCAGACCTGTTGTACCTGTTGAAAATAACTTGTGATCTGTAAAAACATGCTCATAGGCCGTTATGAAATTTACCATTTCATCCTTTTTTCGGTCATGCGCTATAAATGCAATCTTTAACATTCGAAGTTCCTCCTGCCTCATTCTATAATTTCATTCGTCCAATCATTCGCGTATTCTTAATCGATGTAATGCTCAAATCCATATACAAGCCCTGGCTGCTCCATGACCTTCTGAATACCGATTTTAACACCCGGCATATAGCCCGCCCGTTCATAAGAATCCTGACGAATCTTCAGAGATTGTCCAAACCCTCCGAATATCACTTCTTGCTGTGCGAACACACCGGGAAGACGGACACTGTGGACACGAAACCCTTGATAGTAACCTCCCCGTGATCCTTCTAACGTTTCTTCCTCTTCCGGGTTACCCTGTCGCAGCTCTTCACGCTGTTCGGCGATCAGCTCTGCGGTCTTAATGGCTGTGCCCGATGGCGCGTCCAATTTTTGGTCACCATGATATTCGATAATTTCCAGATGTGGGAAGTATTTCGCTGCCTGAGCCGCAAACCGCATCATCAAAATGACGCCAATTGAAAAGTTTGGCGCGATCAGACCACCAATTTGCTGCTCACGACACTGCTTGTCCAGTTCATCAATCTGTTCGGGAGTAAACCCTGTTGTTCCGATAACCGGACGAACTCCATGCTTGATAGCAAGCTCTGTATGTGCATATGCAAAACGCGGCCCCGTAAAATCGACCATGACATCCGCTCGGCTATCCAGTAATGCCTGCTCCACATCCTCCACAATAGCGATACCCGCTTCCGGTAGTCCGACGAGAAGGCCGGCATCACTGCCGGCATGTGTTCTGTTCACTGCGGCCACAAGCTGTAGTTCCTCATCTTGAAGAACCAATTTGACAACTTCACGGCCCATACGCCCTGCTGCTCCTACAACAGCCACTTTTATTGGTTCTGACATATCCCTACAACTCCTTATGCATCCATTTGTGCTAGATCTGTTCATTCATCTGCTGGCATAACTTCTTCATGAGGTTGGCAAGCTGCACATTGTGAGGAAACAGTGCAGCCGCCTCACGAGCAGCCTGCACAGCCAGCTTATACTCATTCATTTCGTCATAAATCAATGCGAGCAGCAAAAAAGCATCCCCACATAACGGATCGAGGGCTATTGCTCGTTCCAGTAACAAGATCGCATCCTGACGCACCTGCGGCGTAGCTCTGTCGACATCCAGCATTTTTCTGGCCTTCTCCGTATGCTGCCTGGCTTCCTGCGCATGTAGATGGAGAACATATTCATCCTGCTGTGGAGCGAGACGAACCGCATGCTCTGCATATGCGAGAGCCTGCTCCAAACGACCACTACGAGCATAGGTAACCGAGCACCGGAAATAATGCTCCGCATGATCAGGCTGAGCTGAAATTGCTTTTTCAAACCATTCCACGGCCTGCTCAAAATCGTTCTGCAAAATGCACTGATAAGCTTTCTGAACGTATTCCTCCGCCTTCATGACACTGCACCTCCGGGTAACCGGTTTGGTACAGCATATGTACAAAGCGCCTAATCGGTGTCCTTTTTGGTCCAACGATTCGCATCACGCGTGTTAAATTTATGCATAACCTTATCATGTGCCTCGGTCAAATTTATACCTAGCGAGTTCGCAAAGCAGATGGTGATGAACAAAATGTCCCCCAGCTCCAGCTCAATGGAATTGTCCGCCTCATCCGTTTTTTTCGGTTTCTCGCCAAAGGAGTGATTGACTTCCCTCGCCAGTTCCCCGACTTCCTCAGACATCCGGGCCAACATCGCTAAAGGGCTAAAATACCCTTCCTTAAATTGAGATATATACTGGTCTACCTCACGTTGAATTTCATCTAATGATTTTTCCATGAAACACGCAATCCCCCCATGTGCAGGTTTATTCATATGTTATCGTAAAGCACATTTTAAAACAAATTTTTTTTAATTGTGAACTTACGACCCCAACTTACTGTCATCAGTCTTTTAAAGCTACCGTAAAAAGGTATACTACATATAAGGAGCTGCGATTAGCAAAATCAGTATGAAGTCGTTCTTCCTTAAACTGCTACTGCGAGGGATTATATGAAGATATCCAAGTCCATGGAACAGCTTAAAATGATTTTACCCATTGTGCTCGGGACCGCCATCTATGCATTCGGTCTGCTTTATTTTATTATACCCAGTAAACTGATGGAAGGTGGTATTACTGGGATCACCCTGCTGCTCAATTATGCTTTTTCGATTTCACCCTCTCTCTCCACATTGCTTCTGAACATTCCTTTATTTTTAATTGGATGGAAAATGCTTGGGGGCAAGCAAATTCTATATACAGGGGTAGGTATTGGGTCGCTCACTTTTTTTCTGTGGTTGTATGAAAAAATGATTCATCTCGGATGGATGGGAACATTTCAAACTGAACACGATTTTATACTTTCTTCATTATATGCGGGGGTTACGCTTGGGGCCGGATTAGGTATTGTGTTCCGCTTTGGCGGCACCACGGGCGGCTCGGATATAATCGCTCGTATTCTAAACCGGAAGTTTGGCTGGAGTATGGGAAGGATTATGCTGGTCATTGATATCGTCATTATCGGTGCTTCACTACTTTACATACCAAAAGAAAAAATTCTATATACATTAGTCGCCGTGTTCATCGCGTCCAAGATTATTGATTTTATACAAGAAGGCGCCTATTCCGCCAGAGCCTTTATGATTATCAGCGACCACACGATGGACATTGCGGATATTATTATTAGAGACATGGATCGCGGAGTTACTATTATTCCGGCTGTAGGTGCATTTTCCAAGCAGGCCAAGCATGTTGCCTATTGTGTCGTGCCTCGTCAGGAAATACGACGTTTGCACCAAATTGTTAAATCGGTTGATCCACGGGCGTTTATTATCATACAGGATGTGCATGATGTACATGGAGAGGGGTTCAAAGAGGAATAGCCCGGAAATCCGGGCGATGGGCTAACATATATGGATGGCTCAGCAGCCAACGACGCGAATGTTCGAATTTGCATCGTTATCCAGAGAAACCAGCTCGATATTTACGATAACCTGCATAGACCAGCGCCAGCAGAACAATCATGCCGATTGCCAATTCTGCCCGGCGCTCACTTTCACGCGGGATAAATGGCGCCAGTGCAGTGGCGTCTTTTTCACGTCCAAACAAGGCATTAAACGTCGGATTTCCCTGATCCAACGCCCCTCTAATGGCTAAGGCATCTGCGTATTGCTGATCACCCAATCCTTTGACGTAGGAAATCCATGAATCAGCCCGGACAACCTCACTTGTTCTGCCATGTATCAATGCTGCTGTACGAATCGTCTCATAATGGTCCTCCAGCACTGCGGCTCCAGCTTTGAAACCCTTCATGTTACCTTTAGCAAACTGGCTGTTCAAACCGCTAACATCTTCTTTTAAAATCTTATAATACTGCTGCCATAAGGGCTGACGCGGATGTGCAAGCGCATCTGTCGCAAGTCGTAAAGTGGCCGCAGCCTTCACCCACTCATCTGGTGATACTTGGACGGACTGTGTAGCTTGCTGCACCTCAAGGATGCTGCCGGACAAAGCATGAATGGCCTCTACAGATAACGCTGCCTGCACCTGTCCGGTGCCAAACCATCGACTCACCTCGGCTACATCCGCGCGCGCTTTTTCAATGTTCCCGTCCATCACATCCCGGTACAGTATCGCAGCTGCATGATCCAGTTCCTCAATTTCTTTTGTATTTCCTATGGGTTTTGATTGATCACGCGCTTCTGCCACACCTGGAGGGACGCAGACGGACAGCATCAGGACCATAGATAATACAACACTCGAAACAATACGTATCGTAATTTGAAACGTCTGACCCCTAATCATGGGACATCCCTCCTCACCTTACTGTATGGCAAGGTTACCGGGACTAGAACTTTCTTCAAAATCAAAACCAAAACTTTGTGTAGCTAAATGATTAAAGCTCTTTCTTATTTTATGATCATCACGGATTCCTTTCTATTTCTTCACTTCTACTCTCATTCGATTGCGCGCAAACATGGCAAGCCATGCTGCTACGATACTGACAAGGGTTAGCATATAGGTAAACGCACGCACTTGCGGTACATTATCCATTAGCGTCTTTGGAAGATACGGATATATACCAAATGTATAATCCATCGTATCATTTAACAATGTCCAGAGTGCGGCTAGGCATAAAGCAGTCCATTTGCAGGTGAAAAAACGCACGAACAGTAACGCTTCGACCGCCATTGCCGTGTGAGATGCCACCAGCATCCAATCCTGCCATATCATATGTCCCCCCTGCGCAACTCCCCAAAAAATAATAGCTGAAGCCCATATGCCATATTTTACACTCGTGACAACAGCCAACGCCTCCATGATCTGTCGAATGACCTTCAAGCTCTTGAGACGCGGAGAATAGAGCAAAAATGCTATAGAGATCGTAAAAAACAGACTCGCCGTCGGACTATCAGGCACAAATACAATCTGCCACATCGGATGATAATTTAGAGTATATTCCAACTGCCCCCCATACCATATGTACCCATACACTGTTCCTACCAGATTACACCAGAACAGCAGCCACAAAAAAGGCCGGCTCGTCAAGAACGACCGGCTCCACAAATAAGATAACGACACGCCCTTCATCCTCCGTTCATACGACGGTTGCCTTGTACAGGCCCATCCTACAAAAACTATATCATATCCAAGCGTACCAAAAAAACCTGACCGCCGCTACAGTCAGGTTTGATGATTATAATCTCGAACTAACAATTGGTCTGAAATCCAACTTAGGGTTCCTAAGATTATTCTAACTCATTGCTTTCAGCTCATCCGTAAGATGACGAAAAGCTACTTCATCTCCGGAGGCTAGCGCCTCATCAATATCCTTGTAGAGTTTTTCACTCCGGTGTTTACGTAATGCCTCGTCCAAAACCATTTCAGCAGACAGGCCCAACATTACTTCATAAGTAACCTTCATTTTATCCATAGGATGCACCTCCAACATGAGTTTAAGAGATCCTATATTCTTTTCCTTTCGCCACATAGCTGAGTGCCGTTCGTGACATCCGCTGCAAATCTGCATCTGTCAATTCGCGCACCACTTTGGCAGGTGTACCGAGAGAAAGAGTATAGGGTGGTATTTTGGTATTTTCCGTAACGACCGACCCTGCTCCTATTAAAGCATATTCACCAAGCTCCGCTCCGTTGAGTACAATGGCCCCCATACCGATTAAAGTGCCTTTGCCTACCGTACAACCGTGGATTATTGCAGCATGACCTATCGAAATGTCATCCGCCAGCAACAGGGGCTGATCCGTGTTCACATGTCCCACGACACCGTCCTGAATATTGCAGCGTTCACCGATGATGATAGGCGCCATATCTCCGCGCAGTACGGCATTAAACCATACAGAGGAATCTTGGCCGATCGTTACTTTTCCGACAATTTTTGCTCCTTCTGCCACATAGACAGATGAATGGAGCTGTGGCATGTTTCCGGTATAGTGAATCAGCATCAACTTCACCCTCTCTTTTTGGGTGAAATTCTATCAACATGTGTGTTGCTTGTCAATGGAGCCGTATACCCGAGTCCTTCCGCCCAATGCGGCACTCTCCCGCCAACTTCAGCCCCCAGGCCGTCATCTGTACAGAGGATCCCGTCGGATGTTCACCCTGACGAAGCATACCCAAGTGAAGCATCATTCGTATAATTCTCTGATCAAAGACCGAACGGGGCGTATCATAGTAAAACGGTCGAATCAGTGGGCCGATATGTACAAAAAGCGACTCTGAGGACGTCCACGGCCTGGCACATTCTCCAATCCAGTAGACTAGAGAAAGCAAATTAGGAACGGCTCCTTTATACAGTCTTAACCAAAACCTGAATAGCTGTATCATTTCTTCCTCAATTGTATGCTCCTGATGCGCTTCTCCCTTTGCTGTCAGCACAACCTGGTCCCCTTTCTCCTCGATGTACTTGGAGTGACGGGCATAATCATACAGTAGGGCCATTCGGTCTGGATAAAACTTAAAAGAGGAACCATACCCGAAACGCCATCCTCCCTTACCCAAAAGCGGCTCCGCAATGTGCAAATGCTCCATCAGCTGCTGCTGATTGCGACGATACCAAGCCCCCTCGGGATTTAGCGGGACCTCATGCTGCCCCATGTATTGAAGGAAAAGCCGTAAATCCTCTGCCAGTAGATGCCCTTCATCCCGGTACGATGACGGTTCGCTTACCCGTGTCATTCCGCTTTGGAAGTCATGTACCATAACACGTCGAAAGCGCTCCTTCATATCCAACGGAATTTGGAACAAATACCTCGTGTTGTGCGTCGAACCGTTGAACAACCAGCCACTAGAACGCAGACGGGTCACAATATCTCTTGGCCGCTCACCAGGATTTTCGTCCTCCTCAACAGACTGTTTGGCTATTGCAATCAATTCCTCCATGCTGAAATACGGTCGGTCATCGAACAGCAGTGCGTTCAAAAACCTTACCTCTGACAACCTCAGCTCCTTGACCTGCGCCTCAAAAAAACTACTGCTGCCGAGCTTCGTCAAAATCCCCTGGATCAACTCATGCTTGGAATTAGGTTTACAGTCACAATCGTAATACACCGCGATTCTGTTCAAATGCACAATATCCGCAAATGTCAGCATATCCGCCAGATTCATTGTTCCATCGCCTCGTCACTGGACTGTCATCCGGAATTGATTCTTACCTGTTGTACCCACAGCTTTGACGGATTGTTCAAACTCTAAACCTCTTTTTTTGCAAAGGTATAATTAAAAAACAAAAAAGACCACGACTTCTACGATGAGTAGAAGCCGTGGTCTTTTACTAACTTTTTGAGTTACAGTCACTTTTCTCTTGCAAATGCTTCGTGCAATTATACAAAAGTGGTGCCCAATCCATATCCTCACGCTGAAGTATACTAAGTGACAAATTGCCGATTCGTTCCGTGAATTTTTCCTGATACAGAGCCTTATACAAATTAGCCAAAAAACCGCCGTGGGAAACGACCAGCAGATTCTTGTCCCGATTTTCCGTCCAAATGGCCTCCATAAAACCTAGCCCGCGAAGCTGAAGATCCGCATCGCTTTCCTGCCCTAGATCCAGCAGATGCCAGTCGACTCCCCACTTCTCTTCACGCTCGGCCTGTGTCATGCCCTCGACCTGACCATAAGCACGTTCTCTTAGTCGATCATCAGATTCTAGCAACGGAAGATGCAGAGCAGAAGCAATAATCTCCCCGGTCTCTTTCGCTCTGGAGAGACTACTTGTAATAAGCCCGTCCCAATGATAAGACTCTCTCTTTAATCGTTCTGCAAGCAAGCGTGCCTGCTGGCGTCCTTCCTCATTTAACGGAATATCACTGTGGCCCTGGATTTTCCCTACCGCATTCCAATCCGTCAATCCATGTCTGATCAAGCCAATAAGCATCGTGTCTTTTCCTCCGCTGTTTTGTTATTCAGGCATTGTTATGAATTCATATTGGAGTCCAGCTGTCCTGCTAACTTCTGACCCTTCTCGTCCGATGGATCCAGCCCAGAGAAAATAAAGCAAGCGCAAGTGCCAATACAGACAACAGCATCCAGTATTGCGGATAAGTAGGAACAATGCTAGCAACCAGCGGGTCCATAATGCCACTATTCACATCTTTAATGTGGTATTGATATTGTGGAGATGTACTTGTAGTTTCCAACAGGCCTGTCGGTAAAATACCCGTATCCATGACAGGAGCTGCTTGAGGGGGATTTTCCTTAGAGGAGCTTCCATTCCAGTTCAAAAACAAAAAGCTGCATAAAAATACGGCCAAGAAGCCAGCGATCCATACAGACATATACTTACGGGCTGCTGGGTTCACACGCGCACGTCGATGCTCACCCGGAACAAGCCACGGTGATTCTTCATAAATTCGATCCATGACTCTGCGATTCATGGCCTCTAGCTTATCATCTGTTATTTCAAAGGAAATATCACGAATAGCGGATCGATTTTCTTTTGACAAATCCCACTCTTTTTCTTCCGAACCATGTTCCCACCCAGCAGACGAGCTTTTGGCCCGTCTGCGCTCCGAGTCTTGTTTCGATACATTTTTGCCTGTAGCGAACAAATCCTCAGTGTCCCTGGATTTCATTGGCTGCTCATCCCTTCGTTTTCCTCATAGAGAGGCTCAAAAAAATAAGGCTCCAACTGCGTCTTCACACTGGTTCTTGCCCGGAAAAGCAACGACTTCACCGCACTGACGGTCTGTCCTAAAATAGTCGCAATCTCCTGATAATCTAATTGCTCATATTCACGCAAAATCAGCGCAGATCGCTGCTTCTCAGGCAATCTATTGATCGCTTCACGAACCATCTCTACCTTCTCACCGCGAAGGACAGCCTGCTCCGGAATTACATCCGATGGAGCTACCGGTACATAACCGCTCTCCTCCAATGGAACCTGACCGCTACGGTGCTTGCGAAGCTCACTTAGCACCGTATTGCGTGCAATTGTATATAACCAAGTGGAGAACGATGCGTCTACCTCGCGAAAAGAGTGCAGGCTCCGATACGCTTTGTAAAACGTCTCCGAGCATAAGTCCTCAGCAATCATTTCCAGGTTCGAACTTTTCAGCATATGATAAACAAAAGCTAAAATTTTACGTTGGTGACGCCTCATTAATTCTGAATAAACCTCAACATTACCTTGTTTGATTTCCTGAATCATCTGGGAATCTGTCATCATCCGAGTGAGACCCTCCTCGCCCATACATGTGCTGTTTTCCCGTTCGATTCTGTCTATATATACCGAACAGGTCAAAAAAAGTTGCGCCCTCTGCGCAAATGGATGAAACAGCATCATGGGAACATTTGTTATTTTCTTACCCTATGTAGTGCCAACATTAACGGTGCTATCCCCAACAATATTCAACGTCCAAAATGGACTTACCCATTGTACCACAAAATGGACTTACCCATTGTACCACAAAATGACCGCCAGTAAAAAAGTCCAAAATCCCCACGATTTCCATCAATGCCTCCCTAACGCTGGCAACTAATTCATTTATACAGCTTTTCAATGGATTTTAAATTTTTTCAAGATTAAATGACAAACCTACTGAAAGCGTGCCATCAAATAAACCAATAAGGATAATTACACAAAAAAAGAAAACGCTTTAAAAAAATATTGACAAAATGAAAACGTATACATATAATAAAAGTACAGTATGGTTTCTCTCCACTCCTATCCTACTCAGCTACTTCACTAAAAGTAGCTACCACCCGGGGCTTTACCCGGGTGGTCTTTTTTTTGTTTTCCAATACTCCTCTTTACCTTACTCACCTACCCCATATGTGGGTTGATAAAATACATCAATATTTCACCAATTATTTGGTTGTCCTATTAAAACACATTATTATATAATTAATTTTTTCAATAGATAGGGGGCAGGAAATGAATAATAAGTGGAACAAGGCTGTATATAAGATTTGGTCTCCAATTTATGATAACTTTTTCAATTCAGGTAGCTTCCTCAATTCTAGAAAGATCATATTTCAAGAAAAGTCATTTAATAGCGAGCAAAAAATACTTTTTGTAGGTGTAGGAACTGGAGCAGATTTAGAATTAATAAATCACTACGGGCTGGATATTACTGCCATAGATTATTCACCTGAAATGCTTAACAAAGCAAAAGATAAATTTGCCAAAACATCCATAAAATTCTTGGAAATGGATGCTCAACAAATGAATTTTATGGATGAGCAATTTGATATAGTAGTAGGAAGTTTAATTCTCTCAGTAGTACCTAACGCAAATAAATGCTTCGATGAGATGGTGCGGGTTTTGAAAAAAGACGGGGAAATTATTATTTTCGATAAGTTTTCTCCTAAAGGAAAAAAGCCCTCATTATTCAAAAAAACGATAAGGCCCGTTATTAAGGTGTTAGGAACCGATATAGGGTTGAATTTTGAAGAACTGTTTGAAACCCAAAAAACAAAACTGCGGATCAAAGAGGATGCACCTATAATGTTCAACGGTATGTATAGAAAGATAGTAATTACAAAATAACGCGTAGCTCCACTACCTCTTCAAGTAACAAAAAAGCGAGCGAAGAGAACCTTCACCCGCTTTAGATCTTTTCTTACTACTTCACTCCCAGAAAGTGTGGTGCTTTTAAGGCGGTCCATAGCGTAGAGGTTCATTTGAATCTGGAGAAGCGGAGCACTCGCCTTTGCCTGCGGGATTTTCCCCTTTGTACATATATTCAGAAAATCCGCAGACAACAGCGATCGTAAGATCAAATGAATCGCGGAGCGCAGTCCCTCCTTTAACGAACACTCATACTTTCTTCACCCTTTATACCACCACTTTATAGCCCATCGAATCCAGCAGTGTCTTGGCACGCTCCCAATCCTGCTCTTGACGGAAGGAAAGCCGCATGATGCCTGGGACATCCTCCCGGCTTTCGATGATTTGCATATTGCTCAGATTAATGCTGTGATTCCCCAGTTCCATAGCAATTCGCCCGATAATCCCTGGGGTATCCGGTACATCAATATACAGATCAAACGTAGAGACGATGACTCCTTTACGACGCTCTGGCAGTTCACTGCGGAAGTGCCCAGCTGTTAAAAACTCGTCAGCGATTCCCTCACCGTCTTGTATTCTCAGTAAATGGGTAAAACGCTCAATCTGTCCGTTCCATTCTTCCAACAGACCTAGTAAAACTTCACGATTGCTCAGTAAGATGTCCCGCCACACAACCGGATCACTAGAGGCTATCCGTGTAATATCACGGAACCCACCGGCAGCCAATGTACGGTACAACGGATTTTCATCATTGTGCTTTCGCACCTGATTCACCAGCGCTGCTGCAATAATGTGCGGAAGATGGCTAATCGCACCGACAATGTCATCGTGCATAGCTGGTTCGACACGCACAACATGAGCATTAGTATATTTTAATAAACGTTCCAGCGAGCAGTATGCTTCCTCAGGCACACCCTCTGCCGGGGAAAGCACATAATATGCATTTTCAAACAGCAACGCGGAAGCAGCCTTTACACCGGAACGCTCCGAACCAGCCATCGGATGACCACCGATAAAGTAAGCATTGCGCAAAGAAATTTCTGATGCTTTTTTGGCAATTGCCGATTTCGTGCTGCCTACATCGGTGATAATACAACCCGCTTTAAGCGGTAGCCTGCTTAACAGTTCGAGATAATACTCCAATAAGCCCACAGGTACGCATAAAAAAATAAAATCGGCATCCTCTGCCGCTTCTTCAACCGAAAGAGTCGCGGTGTCCACGACACCACGGCTTAACATCGGTTCCATCAGTTCAGGGAGATGGGCATGGCCGACAACCGAAATATCCGGCTTCCCTTTAAAACAAAGTGCGAGGGACCCACCTATCAGTCCCACGCCGAAAATGGCAATCTTCATCAATTATCAAATCCCATCTGCGGAAATTATAGGCGTACTTTCGCCGCTTCCGCCCCCAGGACCTGTTCCAGCGCACGAATAAACAACTCATTTTGCGGTTGTGATCCAACGGACACTCTAATATATGTCGGATATTTGTGATGACCTGCGCGAATAATCACACCTTTACGAAGCAACTCCTGGAATACCTCACCGGATGGACGACGTACGTCCAGCATAATAAAATTACCATGTGCTGGGAAAGACTCCAATCCCAGACGCTTCAGCTCATTTTGCAAATAAGCTCTGCCCTCTGCATTACGATCCCGGCATTCTTGAACAAATTCCTGATCTTCCAAAGCAGCAATGGCCGCAGCCTGTGCTACCCGTGAAGTATTAAACGGTTCACGAACCTGATTTATCAAGCGAATAATTGACTCAGCTCCCATACCATAACCAATGCGTAGCGAAGCAAGGCCATAGATTTTGGAGAAGGTGCGAAGTACAACCAGATTTTCATACACTGGCAACAAACGAATGCCGTCGGGATAAGAACGATCCGTCACAAACTCGGCGTAAGCTTCATCCAGCACAACCATGATATGCTTTGGTACTTGGTTCAAAAACGAAATCAGCTCCGCTTCGGGTACAATCGTGCCCGTCGGATTATTTGGATTACAGATCCAAATAATTTTTGTACGGTCATTGATGTGGGACAGCATAGCATCCAAATCATGTACACCGTCACGCAAAGGCACCTCAACTGCAACCGCTCCCTCAATTTCCACGTTACTTTTATACACGGAAAATGTCTGATCGGCCATAATGCTTTCTTCCCCAGGAAGGAGGAAAGCACGCGTAATCAACGCAATAATTTCGTCAGATCCGCAGCCATAGATAAACTGATCCTCTTTTAAACCCGTCCGTTTAGCTAATGCCTGTGTCAAAGCTACCGCACTTCCGTCAGGATATACACTAATGTTAGCAAACTCCTGTTGAATGGCCTGCAATACTTTAGGAGAGCTACCATACGGATTCTCATTCGAGGCGAGCTTGATGACTTCATCGAGTCCCAGCTCACGTTTTACGTCTTCAATCGGTTTACCGGGCTGATATACTGGCAAATGTACAATATGCGGTTTAGGTTGCATGCCCCTACCTCCTCTATCCAATCAGAACTATATTTACTACTTTATATTTTGACACCCATTATTGCTTTAATTGTGCCACAAAATTATGAATTTGCAAAAGACCTTCTTGCCTGCGTGCAGAATCATTCAGTAGTGGAATGGCCTCCTCTACCTGACGTACAATAGCACTACCAACTACAACACCATCGCAAATATTTGAGAAACGGGTTACCTGCACCTGAGTAGAGATCCCGAAGCCCACCGCTACCGGAATATCCGTATGCCGTTTGACCTGCGCGATAAAGCCCTCTATACCTTCAAAAAAGGAAGCTCTTTCCCCAGTTACACCCAGCGAGGATACACAGTATACAAATCCACGTGCCTGACGGACAATTCGCTCGATCCGCTGTTCAGACGTTGGAGCCACCAGAGGAATCAGATGCACACCCACCTCAGCTGCCCGTCCTCCCAGCTCCTCCGCTTCCTCAAGCGGAAGGTCCGGAATAATAAGACCGCTGATACCGTGCTCCTGCAAGCCTGCAAAGAAAGCATCCATCCCCATCTGTAATACAGGGTTATAATACGTGAACAGAATAAAAGGCAGGCTTGAACCTGCCGCCCTAGCCAGAGAAGCTGTCTCCATGCACGTGCGGATGGAAATTTGCCGTTTCAGTGCACGCTCAGACGCGCGCTGAATTACAGGTCCATCAGCCAGCGGGTCGGAATAGGGTACACCCAGTTCCAATATGTCAGCTCCGGCCGACTCTAACTGCCGAATGATCTCTATCGTCGTATCCACATCCGGGTCGCCTACCGTCAGAAAAGGAATTAATGCCGTTTTGCCTTCATTTTTAAGGCGATCAAACGCCTGATCAATTAAATTCATGACGGATTTCCTCCCAAATACTTGATAATGGAGTCCACATCTTTATCCCCGCGTCCAGACAAACAAATAACGATAATATCATCTGCCGTCAACGTGGGTGCCAGCTTGACAACCTGCGCAACTGCATGTGCCGACTCTAATGCAGGAAGTATTCCTTCGGTACGGCAGAGGAGCTGAAGCGCATCCAGCGCTTCCTGATCCGTGATCGGAACATATTTGGCCCGCTCAATATCTTTCAGGTATGAATGCTCCGGTCCAACACCTGGATAATCCAGTCCAGCCGAGATGGAATGCGCAGGTTGCACTTGTCCGTACTCATCCTGAAGCAGATAACTCATAGAGCCTTGGAAGACCCCTTGTGTTCCCTTGGTCATCGTAGCTGCATGGAATTCTGTTTCGACACCTTTTCCAGCGGCCTCCACGCCAATCAAAGCGACACCCTGATCCTCAATAAAAGGATAAAACATGCCGATGGCATTGCTTCCGCCACCGATCGCTGCCACGATGACATCCGGCAATCTGCCTTCCTTCTCTAGGATCTGGCGACGCGTTTCATCACCAATCACACGTTGGAAGTCCCGCACCATCATTGGATATGGATGCGGGCCGACAGCTGAACCCAAAATATAAAACGTATCATGGACATGGCTGACCCAGTAACGCAAGGCTTCATTACCAGCATCCTTAAGTGTACGTGTACCCGATGTCACTGGAATGACCTCTGCACCCAAAAGCTGCATCCGAAAAACGTTCAACTGCTGGCGCACAGTATCCTCTTCGCCCATAAACACCTTGCATTCCAATCCGAGCAACGCAGCCACAGTTGCTGTCGCGACACCATGTTGTCCTGCGCCTGTTTCAGCAATAACCTTCTGTTTACCCATACGCTTCGCCAGCAATCCCTGAGCTAATGCATTATTGATTTTGTGGGCGCCAGTATGGTTTAAATCTTCGCGCTTCAAGTAAATTTTAGCCCCGCCCAAATGCTGGCTCAGACGTTCCGCATGATAAAGCGGGGTTTCCCGACCAGAATAGTCTTTCAGGAGCCCGTTCAACTCTGCTTTAAACTCGGGATCATCCGCGTACTTACGGTAGGATTCCTCCAATTCAATCAGTGCGTTCATCAACGTTTCCGGTACAAAACGTCCTCCAAATGTTCCAAAACGTCCGTTGTTATCAGGTAATTGTGTCATGCCTGCTTCACCCTTTCTACGAATGCTGTGATTTTTGCAATGTCCTTGACTCCGTTCGTCTCTACACCGCTGGATACATCCAGCCCTTCGGGATGATACTCATGAACCAGCTTTTCCGCATTATCAGCAGTCAGCCCGCCGGCTACAAACAAAGGAATTCCATGTTGATGGGTCCAAGCCTGATAGGCAGGAATTCGATCCCACGCAAACGTTTTTCCAGAACCGCCACCATACAGGGGATCGTATGTATCGAGCAGTAAAGCATCAATTGTTCCGACATAGGCATCCAATTCGTCCGCCGAGCGTTCTCTCTGTCCTTGACTGTCCACAGACCATGCCTTGAATACCTGTATACCAAAATACTCCCTGATTTCCCGACAGCGCTCTGGACTCTCCTGTCCATGCAGCTGTATGACATCCAAGGGTGCTTTCTCCATCACATCATTTAACAGTGCATCACCAGGGTTCACAAATACGCCCACGCTGCGCGGTCTGCTGCCTGAGGTCCATTCATCCAATACGCGAAGCAGCTCTCCAGCCTGTACGCCGTCAATCCGGCGCTTGCTGTCGGCAAACACAAAACCTATATAATCGACCGGTAAGTTTACCATAGATTTTAGCACTTCAACGCTTTGAAGTCCACAAATTTTTACGCCCGTTTTGTTCATACTTTAATCCCGTCCATCAATTCGGTTACAGCCTGTCCCACATCTTCCTTGCGCATCAGATGCTCCCCTACCAGGATGCCGTGTGCACCCACCGAATGCAGATACTTTACATCTTCCGGTCCAGCAATTCCGCTCTCACTGATGAACGTAATCCCTTTAGGAATTAGTGAGATCAGCTCCTCCGTCGTCTGGAGACGAGTCTCGAATGTTCGCAGATTTCGGTTATTTACGCCAATCAAGGTTGCTGTCCCCAGCTCCAGCACCGCTTTAAGCTCCTCACTGTCATGCACCTCTACCAATGCGTCCAGCCCAAGGTTCTTGGCGATTTGTAAAAAGGACCCTAATACACGCCGTTCCAGTATAGCGGCAATCAACAGCACCGCATCCGCTCCCAGCAAACGAGCTTCATATATTTGCCGTTCATCAATGATAAAATCCTTTCGCAACAGCGGAATCTTCACCTGATCGCGAATCTGCTGTAAATATTCAGGACTTCCCTGAAAATACGTCACATCTGTCAGTACAGAAATGCAATCCGCTCCTGCTCCCTCATATGCACGTGCAATGTCCACCGGATGGAAATCCGGTCGAATCAGCCCTTTGGATGGGGAAGCCTTCTTCACCTCAGCAATCAGTCCGAGCGGACGGTTGCGTCCGCTCGCGATCGCATTTTCGAATCCTCTCGTCGCAGGTAAATCAGCAATTAATCGTTCAGCTTTACTTATTTGAAAATGCTCCTTAAGCTGCTCCACTTCTTGTCGCTTCGTCACCACAATTTTATCAAGATACATATTGATATTCCCCCGTTGCCTGTATTAATTGGTCCAGCTTGGAAAGTGCCCGTCCAGAGTCAATGGCTTCGGCCGCTCGTGCTACTCCGTCCGTCAAGGTAGCTGCTGTGCCTGATACATAAATGCACGCTCCTGCATTCGCTAACACAACATCCCGATAAGCTCCATGCTCTCCGTTTAAAATTCGTCGTATGATATCTGCGTTAACCTGTGCGTCACCGCCCAGCACCTGATCAAGAGAATGCGTCTGCAAGCCCAAATCCGACGGATGAAGCTCGAACGTGTGAACCTTGCCGTCCCTTAGCTCGGATACTCGTGTCGCAGCTGAAATGCTAATTTCATCTAGTCCATCCAGACTACTGACAACCATGGCCCGTTTGGAGCCTAGCCGGTTCAATACCTCGGCAATGACTTCCGTTTTGCTGGCGTCATAAATGCCCAACAACTGCCGATCCGCACCAGCCGGATTCGTCAATGGACCCAGCATATTGAATACCGTCCGCACACCCAGCTCGCGGCGCGGCGCGGCGGCATGCTTCATAGACGGATGATACAGCTGTGCGAATAAAAAGCAGATGCCGATTCGGTCCAGACATGACCTAGCCTGATCACTCGTCAAATGAATGTTGACTCCCAATGCCTCCAGGACATCAGCGCTCCCGGCACGGCCACTTGCAGAACGGTTGCCATGCTTTGCTACCCGTACAGACACCGAAGCTGCGATGATTGCGGATATCGTGGAAATATTAAACTTGTGAATCCCCGAACCTCCAGTACCACATGTGTCCAGCAGACGACCGTTGCCTTCTTCAGCTTGCACTGGACTAGCGTAGCTACGCATAGCCTCGGCAAAACCAGTGATTTCATCTACCGTTTCCCCTTTGAGGCGAAGAGCCGTCAGCAGCCCGCCAATTTGCGCCTGTGTAGCACTTCCACTCATAATCTGTTCCATTACGCTACGGGCCTCCGTACGCGAAAGATGCTGTCCCTCCATGATCCGGCTTAACCCCACTTGCATCATGTCATGTCGTTCCATTGTCGTCTCCTCCTCAAAATCAGATTTTTGCGTGTTACGGAGTGTACAAATAATCCTGGTTGATGACGCTGTTATAGGGCTGTGTCGTTGCCGGGAACATCACTTCTGCCGTGCGGATTGCCTTCAGCAATGCCTTTGCTTTGTTCACCGTCTCCTGATACTCGCTTTCCGGAACTGAGTCCCACACAATTCCAGCGCCTGCCTGGACATAAGCCCGGTTCTTTTTAAACACAATTGTGCGAATCGTAATGCAAGCGTCCATATTGCCCGAGAAGCCCAAATATCCAATCGCCCCTGCATAGGGTCCACGTGCTTCCCGCTCCAACTCAGCAATAATCTCCATGGCCCGCAGCTTTGGTGCCCCTGATACGGTACCGGCTGGCAGACAAGACAGGAAAGCATCGAAGAAATCTTTGTCCTCACGTAGCTCACCTGACACATTGGATACAATGTGCATGACATGGGAATAGCGTTCAATCTCCATAAACGTATCGCATTTGACTGTGCCAAACTGTGATACACGGCCCAAATCATTTCTTCCCAAATCGACCAGCATCAGATGTTCTGCACGCTCTTTTTCGTCGTTTAACAGTTCTTCAGCAAGTGCCGCATCTTCTGTCTCCGTTACCCCACGCGGTCTCGTTCCTGCAATAGGACGGGTTTCTACCCGGCCGTTTTCCACCTTGACGAGTGCCTCAGGCGAAGTGCCTACGATGATCTCGTCATCCATTTTCAAATAATACATATATGGCGACGGGTTCATCGTGCGCAGCACGCGGTATACCTGTAAAGGAGAGGCCTCTGTATCAATGTGAAAACGCTGGGATAGTACAACCTGAAAAATATCACCGGAGCGGATATACTCCTTCGCCTGCTCTACGTTTGATATAAACTGTTCCTTCGTCACATTGGATTGAATCTCACCCAGTTCCACATCATCTGGAATGGAGGCCGATCCTAATCGCTCAGGCTGAGGCTGCTTGCGCAGATACTGTGCCGTTTCCTCCAACTTGCGTTCCACATCAGCATAAGCAGCTCGAATGTCCTCATCGCGGAACCCTTCGCCTACATGAACATTGCCAACCAGCAAAATTTGCTGTTTCACATGATCAAAGACAATGACTTGATCGCAGAACATAAAACGAATATCATCCATATTCAAATCATCTACCGAGTGCTCTGGCAGCTTTTCATAGTATTGAAGCAGGTCATATCCAAAAAATCCGATAGCCCCGCCTGTAAATGGAGGCATTTCTTTCAGTTTCGGACTGCGGTATTTACGTAGCAATGCTTTGAGCGCTTCAATCGGCTTGTCGTTTAATATTTGCCGTTTACCGTGTTGTTCCAATATCAAACGTCCTTTTTTACCCGAGACCATTAGAAACGGGTCTGTACCGATGAACGAATGTCGCGCCCACTGCTCGCCTCCCTCTACACTCTCTAGCAGAAAGGCATGGTCCCGCTCGGCATACCGACGGAAAATCCGAATCGGCGTCTCCATATCAGCCAGCACTTTTTTGTACACAGGAATCAGGTTAAATTCACTCGCCATCGTTATCACTTGCTCCACATGCGGCGTTAACATGAGATCACTTCCTTTCCAAATTGGCGCAGAACCAAAGGAGAGAATATAAAAAAGCCTCTACCGGTAAGGTAGAGGCTGTCAGTTATTGAAATTATAAGAATGCTCCATATGTAAAATGACTACAGCAAATAGATAAGTATACACTCATCCCTTTGGTATAACCGCGCAGGTTGCCTCAAATAAGCTTCTCTGTAGAAGATTATCTCTTCATAGACAAAAGCTCACCCGCTACTGCCGATCTCTGTAATCTCATATGGAATTGGCTAAGGCTGCACTCTTCTCATCTCAACTCTGTCTCTGGCTAACTCTACTCTACTTAACTCTGCTACACACACTATATCTCATGGGATGTTACTTTGGCAACCACCAACTTTAAAACCGGGCGCTTATTTCCCTTGGGAAGCCAGATCCGGTCTTAACGCCTGCGCTCCGTTCAAATATACATGTTTAATTTCACGCTGGGATTTATCAGTGTTCACCTGTACCATCAAACGGATGCACTTGGGTAAACTGCCTGCCACAGGAATTTCTAATGAACACATGAGCGGAACCATATCCCAGCCATCAAGCTGACGAATGGCCTTGGCTGGAAAGGCAGTATCCAGGTCATGGGTCACCGTAACCCATACGTTACTAATATCCTCTGGCTGAATTTCATTGTAGGATACAATTTCCTCCAGTAGTTGGCTTGTTGCTTCCAAAATTTCATTTTCTTCATTATTCGCTACGGTCGTCGCGCCACGAATTCCACGATTGTACATCGTTACACCCCCTCTTTTAACTGTTCAATAACTCTTCGGATGTAAGAGACGGAAATATCCTTCACAACCTCCACGTGCCCGATGCTACGTGGGACGACAAAAGTAATGCTGCCTTCTTTGAACTTTTTGTCATGCATCATCGCGTCCAGTAGCCGATCTGTATCGAGATGTGACGGAAGGGAGGTCGGTAGCCGTAGTGAAGACAACATATCCTTCGTTGCATCTACCAAAGAAGGATCTGCCCCCAGCTTCACGCCCAAAAGTGCGGAGCCGACCATTCCAATCGAAATGGCTTCCCCGTGTAAAAACTCACCATATCCCGCAATAGCTTCAATCGCATGACCAATCGTATGACCTAGGTTTAAAATAGCGCGCAAATCATGTTCTCGTTCATCGCGTGACACCACTTCGGCTTTAATGGAACATCCCTTTTCCAGACCGTACTCCAGAGCTGTCGCATCCAGTGCAAGCAAATCAGTCGCATGGTCACGGCACCACTGGGCGAAATTAGCATCCCAGATCAAGCCGTGCTTGATCATTTCAGCAAGCCCCGCAGATACCTCACGAGGAGGCAGTGTAGACAACGTATCTACGTCATACAATACAAGTTCCGGTTGATGGAAAGCTCCTATCATATTCTTCGCCAAAAGATGGTTGATGCCGACCTTACCGCCCACGCTACTGTCATGGGCCAGAATCGTAGTGGGGATCTGTACAAACTTGACACCTCTCATATAAGAAGCTGCCACAAATCCAGCCAAATCACCCACGACACCACCCCCAAGTGCAATAACGGCTGAATTGCGATCCAAGCCGCCCTCAATGGCTGCTGTTATGACCTGCTCAAATACAGCAAGCGACTTGGAGGTTTCACCTGGCTTAACGACAAAGGACACTGTCTTGTAGCCAGATGCCTGAAGATTGCTCTCCAATGTTGCCAAGTAGAATCCCGCTACATTTTCGTCAGAAACAATCAACAACGGGCTTTTTTGCGCAATTCCTCGTTCCTTCAACAACTCTCCCGCTCGATATAGCAGTCCTCGTCCAATATGAATAGGATAAGAACGTTCGCCAAGCTGTACCGTCAGCGTACTCATTTTAGTACCGCCCCAATTGTTCTTCGTAGGATGCAATATTCGCACGAATCTCTTCAATCGAATCCCCGCCGAATTTTTCTAGCAAAGCTTTTGCAATCTCCCAAGCTACCACATGCTCCATAACTACGCTAGCCGCAGGTACTGCACATGCATCCGAACGCTCAACCTGTGCAGTGAACGCCTCCTTCGTATCAATGTCGACACTTTGCAGAGGCTTGTAGAGTGTGGGGATCGGCTTCATTACGCCACGAACCACAACTGGCATTCCATTCGTCATGCCCCCCTCAAAACCACCCAAACGATTGGTACGACGGTGATATCCACGTTCCTCATCATATAGAATCTCGTCATGCACCTGTGAACCGCGCAACTCTCCTGCTTCAAAACCGATGCCGATTTCCACGCCTTTAAATGCATTAATCGACATGACGCCTTGTGCGATACGTGCATCCAGCTTCCGATCATACTGTACATGACTGCCCAGACCAATCGGAACACCTTCTACAATACATTCCACTACCCCACCGACTGAATCACCTTCTTGCTTGATCAAATCAATATATGCTTCCATTTTCTTTTCGGTTTCTGGATCGGTTACTCTCACCGAGGAAGCTTCTGTCACCGCAATCAGCTCATCAATCGGCAAATCGCGGTAAGGAGCTTCGATTTCCCCAATACGGATGACCTGACCTGCCACCTTGATTCCGAACTCAGCCAGCAATTGACGAGCCAAACCGCCGCATGCCACACGAATTGCTGTTTCACGTGCGCTGGAGCGCTCCAGCACGTTACGAAGATCCTTCAGGTTGTATTTCATTCCGCCATTCAAATCCGCATGACCCGGACGTGGCCGGTGAACCCGACGCTTTTCTTCATCACTGCCTTCAATAGGCTCAATATTCATAATGTTCTGCCAGTGCTTCCAATCGTTATTTTCCACAACCAGCGCAATCGGTGCACCCGTGGTGTATCCGTGACGTACGCCTCCAGCAATCTTCGCCGTATCTTTTTCAATCTGCATACGCCGACCCCGTCCATATCCTTTCTGACGACGGTGCAGCTGAAAATTCAATTCCTCAAAATCCAATTTTAAATTGCTCGGCATACCCTCTACAATGGCAGTTAGCTGGGGACCATGCGTTTCCCCCGCGGTTAAATAACGTAAACTCATGACGCGTTCCCCCTTTAAACTGTTAAACTGTGCATCGCTAAAATCTTTAACTGTGCTTCATTATAGTATACGCACCTTTCTTTGACAAGAAAAGCCACGTGTATGCAGATAAACAAAAACACGCCTCTTAGCCAAAGGGGCTAAAGGACGTGCTTTGCTAATAAGCCAACCATCAATTACTCAAAGATATAAATAAGTCCCTATAAAACTTTGGATGATGTATGCAGGCTTATGCTTTTTTGCGATAAAAAAAGGTTTCCGTCGATTCCAGACCATATTGGTTAGGAGAAAAGATTTGCTCTGTGCTACCGACAAACAATACTCCGCCGGGACGAAGACTGGCTGCAAACTTTTGATACAACGTATGTTTGGCCTCTTCTGTAAAATAAATCATTACATTTCGACAGATAATGAGATCATAGCCATCCTCAAACCGATCCAGCAGCAAGTTTTGCTTTTGAAATTTCACGGCTTGTTTCAAACGGTTATCAATTCGATACATCGCACCATCCGGCTTAAAATATTTGCTAGCTACCTGCTCAGGCACATCCTTGAGCGAACGCTCCAAATATTTGCCTTCCTTGGCTTTTGCCAATGCACCATCATCAATGTCGGAAGCCGTAATGGAGCAATTCCCCAAAATCCCTTTACCGTCGAGAACCATAGCCAAGCTATAAGGCTCTTCACCAGTCGAGCAGGCCGCACTCCACAGCTTAAGCTTCTGCTTCCCCACAAGCAGTTGTGGCAAGATTGTATCTCGCAGCACTTCCCACCGATTGGGATTACGCCAAAATTCCGAAACATTGATCGTCATCCGATCCAGAAATTCATAGAATAGAGGTTTTTCCTTCATCATGGCATCATAAAAAGAAACAAAACTGGGAAACCCGTTTTTGTTGCGAAGCGTAGTTAACCGCCTTTTCATCTGTGCTTCTTTGTATTGTGCAAGATCAATACCTGTGCTGTCCTTGATTTTGCGGATAAACGCTGTGTAATCGGGGTCCGTCTGACCCAGTTCCATATCCGTCATGCTACCATCCTTCTTCATACGTAATTAAACTTACATCCAGGTCGCCACACTTTTTTCATACCGAACGGATTCTTCCGGCATGAAAAAATTTGCAATCTCGCGCTCTGCGCTCTCCGGTGAATCTGAACCATGAATGAGGTTAAACGGTGTATGTGCTGCAAAGTCTCCACGAATTGTGCCCGGAAGAGCTTCGGTTACTTGTGTTTTACCAATCAACAAGCGGGAAAGCGTAACGATGTTATCCCCTTCCCATACCATAGCAAACACAGGGCCTGATGTGATAAAACCTACAAGCTCTTCAAAAAAAGGCTTGCCCACATGCTCCGCATAATGCCGTTCTGCTTGTTCTCTTGATACTTGTACAAGCTTGCCAGCCGCCATTTTAAAGCCTTTGTCTTCCAGACGACTAATGATACGTCCAATCAATCCACGTTGTACACCATCCGGTTTAACCATCAAAAAAGTACGATCCATCGGCTCACTCCCAATCCAATCTAATGTATTTATACAGTACTAAACTGTATTGTAACAGAAAGCTTGGAAACGGTTAAAGTATTTTGTCACAGCAAACCCAAAACACAACTTTAGTAGGAGCGGCGTGTTACAAAATGAGCGATATCGCGTAGCGTCTTTTTTGTTTTGACATCTGGTAGTAAGTCCAGCGCGTTTAGCGCTTTATTAATATATCGGTCGGCGAGAATTTCAGCTTTAGCGATTCCTTCACTTTTTTTGATTATATCCACCGCTTTGCGTGCGTCTCCTTGCCCATCCCCATCCTGAATGCGGCGAATTTCAGCCAGTAGATCTGCACGCAACTCAGGCTGTTCGAGCGCATAAATCACCGGAAGCGTAATATTACCCTGTCTCATATCGCTGCCCGGGGGCTTGCCGATCTTTTTTTCTGTTCCGCACAGATCGAGCAGATCATCCTGAATTTGAAAAGCCATACCTACGTTATAGCCGTAGCTGTACAGCAGGGAATTGACACTTTCCCGTGCCCCTGCAGCCATAGCTCCCAGCTGGCAACTAACCGCAATTAATAAAGCCGTTTTGCGCCGTATGCGAAGCAAATAATTACGCACACTCTGATCCACATTAAAAAAATCACGAATTTGTTCCATTTCACCAATGGACATCTGCACCAGCGCTTTAGACAGTACCCGGTGAATGTCGGGATTCGGCAATCCAGCAGCAATAGACAGCGCACGTGCATATATGTAGTCTCCGGTGTACATAGCCACCCGATTGTCCCATTTGGACTTCACGGTGGGTTGACCGCGTCTCATTTCCGCATCGTCAATCACATCGTCGTGAACGAGAGAGGCAGAATGAATCAGTTCCAGAGGTACCGCTATACGCTTGAGCTTGTCCAGATCATATTCTCCAAACTTGCCTCCCAGCAATACAAATACGGGACGCAAACGCTTGCCCCCTGCTTTAAGCAGATGAAGCGACGTATCATTAATCAACGGCTCCGTACTATCGATACTGCGGTACAACTCTTCTTCTATAAAGTTCATATCCTTCTTTAATAAACCGAACAAATCCAATCGTTTCATTCTTTCACCCGTGTCAGCGTATTGTCACTCCAGAGAAGCGGCTTCACTCGTCGGTCAAGCAGCCCCAGTTCATGCGCATACTGTAAATAAAGCTCTAAACCTTGTTGTTGCTTCTCTCCAAAATCATAACACAGATTAGTAAAGTAGCGCTCCCAATAATCTCGCAGACCTCCAATTTCCTCGCATGCTTCAGAAATAACAGACGTCAAGTCCGACAGACTACGCTGCTTGCTTGCGCGGAACGCACTCGCAGTTTCAGCCACCGCTGCGGGATTTTGAGCAGCAACAGTACGTCGTACTGCCCATACAGCAAAAGTCATACTGTAGCCCGTCCAGCGCTTCCACTCTTCTCCGAGGTCCGTAACATACAGACCTTCGCTTCGCCATGATGCCTTAATCGCGTGATCTCCAATCAGTAGCCCTGCATCTGCCTGTTCCAGCATCAAGTCAAGATCCGGTTCACAGTCAAAATAGGAAGGCTGACCTTCCCATGCCTTTTGCATCAAAATTTTCAACAAATTCACGGATGTAGCAGACGTATTCGTTAGTGCAATGGTTCCGTTTTTGATTTCGTCCAGCGGCTTGCGTGAAAATAGTAAAATGGATTGCACAGGACCATCTGCACTGACGGATAAATCCGGCAACAGTAGCATTTCCTCAGCACCGGATGCATACGCAAAGGAGGACATCGCACTGATATCCAAACTCCCATTCAACATACCTTGATTCAATTCAGCCGGAACTTTAGAAACCATCTCCGCCGAATGGAGAAGCTCAGAAGGATTAAAATAATGAAAAATAGGCCAAGCGTTTGTATATTTAATTTTTCCGATTGTGATTGTCTTGGTGTCCGGTGTCGGCATCGGAATCCCCCCATCTCGTAAACAGTTGATGTTCTATACGCAAGCTGTCCAATACTTTGCCTACGAGGAACAGCACAATATCATCCAGCGTCTTCGGATGAAAGTAAAAAGCCGGCATAGCCGGAATCATTTTGACGCCAAGTCTCGCAAGCTTAAGCATGTTTTCCAAATGAATGGCATGTAGAGGTGTCTCACGAGGCACAAGGATCAGCGGACGACCTTCCTTTATCATCACGTCCGCTGCCCTCGCCATGAGATTATCGGACGAACCGTGTGCTACTGCTGACAACGTCCCCATCGAGCATGGCATGATAATCATCGCATCCACCAAATAAGAGCCGCTCGCAATCGAAGCTCCAATATCTGTGAACGGATGGTATACAAGAGAACCGGGACGGCCTCCGAATTGTTCATTCAAAGCCCCTTCCCGGTCAGTCACATTCCAGCCCAACTCCTCTTTCAACACCCGCCAGCCAGCATTAGACACGATCAGGTGAACTGTGTATTGCAAGTCCAGCAGAGTCTCTACCAGTCGCACACCATAAATGCTTCCGCTCGCGCCTGTAATGCCAATAACGATTCGTTTGCCTTGATGTTCGCTCACCTGATTATTCATTAGTATTAACGCACCACCAAATCAATCAGTGTAAAGGCAAATACGACAGTGCTAAGTACACCGTTCATAGTAAAGAATGCCGTCTGCAAACGACTCAAATCTTTTGGAGATACGATATAGTGCTCATAAAATAAAATGATGTACGAAATAATCATGCCCGCCAGATACCACCAGCTTAAATCTGCAATAAAGAACAGTACAATAAATCCGATCGCCGTAATGACGTGGAATGCCCGAGCGATGTTCAATGCACCTGCTACACCAAAACGGGCAGGAATAGAATAAACTCCTTCGTTTTGGTCAAAATCTATATCCTGACAAGCATAAATAACATCAAATCCAGCCGTCCAAAATGCGATCGTGAGATACAGAACGATAGCGGTCAAATCTATTTGTCCCGTTACCGCAACCCACGCGCCTAGTGGCGCCAAACCAATGGTCAGACCAAGTACAATATGGCAAAGCCAAGTGAAACGCTTGGTGTAAGAGTAAAAAACGAGCATAAAAAAGGCCAGCGGGAACAGCTTGAACGCCAGCGGACTTAACTTGAATGATGCCCAGAATAACAACACCAGACTGACGATAATGAAAATTACCACTTCGCTTGATTTGAGCAACCCTGCCGGGATAGCGCGTCCTGCTGTGCGCGGATTTTTCCCGTCAATCACCCGGTCGATCATACGATTGAAGCCAAAAGCAGCACTGCGTGCGCCAACCATAGCTAGCAGAATCCAGCCGATCTGCGGCCACGAGGGAAGGTTGCCTGTCACGACAACTGACCCCAATACAGCCCCCATGAATGCAAATGGGAGCGCAAATAACGTATGTTCAATTTTAATCATTTCCAAAAAAATAGCAATTTTCTTAAACATGCTGACTCTCCTTGATTCCAATGTGCAATGCCGCAATGCCTCCGGTGAGAGAATGAGCCTGAACATCCTTCAATCCGACTTCACGGAAGATGCCAGCCAACTCATCCCTTCCTGGAAAAAGCGCCAACGAATCAGGGAGCCATTTATACTGCTCATAACGTTTGGCGAACAATTTGCCGAGCATGGGCAAGATGTGTTGAAAATATGTGTAGTAAATTCCCTTGAACGGCTGCCAAGTAGGTTTGGACAATTCTAGACATACGACCTGCCCGCCAGGTTTGACGACTCGTTGCATCTCCTGTAACACGTGGCGCAGATCAGGTACGTTGCGCAGACCGAAACCAATCGTTGCATAATCAAATGAATTATCTTCAAAAGGCAGTTCCATCGCGTTGCCCTGAACAAGCTTAATTTGCTTTTCACGGGATTCTGATATAATTTTACGCTCGCCAACATTGAGCATGTTCTGACTAAAATCGAGTCCTACGATGTGACCACTTTCACTTGCTCGCGCCATCGCAAGCGTCCAGTCACATGTACCACAGCAAAGATCAATTGCCGTATCGCCGCGACGCATGTTCATTTTTTTCATCGTAAATTTCCGCCAAGCCTTATGTCTGCGAAAGCTCAGTATATCGTTCATCAAATCGTATTTACCTGCTATGCTTTCAAACACGCCATGAACGAATTGCTCTTTCGGCTTGGTGTCGCTTGATCCCATCACGTTCACCTAACCTTCCCTCACAAATGGGTGCGGACTATTTAGCAGCTTTAGGAAAGGCTCAAGCATGCGTTCAAATTCCTCGATCCCTGTATTTTGATCATCTGACAGGATCTGCCGGATGTGTGTAACTGCCGTGCGAAGCTTGTCCAGTATCGCATCCTCGGCTTTGTATTTCAGAACAAGCTTACGCCATGCTTCAGTGTCAGTACCACTCTCTGAAAGCAACGCTTGCTCGTTCCGGTCCCCGTTACCATAAATATGCCAGAACATATATCCGAAACGGGACTTGTCCGGTTCTGTCCGCTTACCCCATTCCTCCACCAAGGTATCACAGAGGGCAAATTTGTTGAGAAGCTGCTTCCAAATTTCCTGATCCTGTTCTGCTACAAGTGAAGTGAATGATAAAAAAAGCTCCTTTTTGAAACGAACCATCTGAGTTAAATACTGAGTTGCATCCAGGCGGAATTGCTTCATTCCCCAGTACAGACTCATTTTCCCTGCGTTCACTTCACATACAGCATCACTCAGCTTCGAAATGGCCGTAATGCGGCCTGCCAGTGCAAGCAGCTGATAAAAACGACTGCTAAAATAGTCCCCAGCTAACACTTTCAGCTGTCTGGAACGCATCTCCTCCGGGCTCCGTATACCGGATAAAGTATCAATCATATCATGCGTATCCAGCCCCATCTGCACAAGTGAGGTTACCAATGCGTACAGTTCGTCCTCACTGGCATGCAGCTCCTGCGCATTCCGGTTCAAAAACACAAACATCAAACGGGTACGGCTGTCAGGAAAAGCCGGCATTTCCGTATGTTGTTGAATCATGTCGTATTCCACATATTTCCTTGCTAATTGGGGTACGCGATACGGTTTCATCCTAAGCCTCCGAGACATGACTTTCTGCTATACTCAAATAATTGCAATGCCTTATATTATATCACAATTTAAAATGATTCGCGACTAAAGTACTGTAGGTCCACCGGCAGAAACATCTAATCTGTATATACACCGTTAAACCTGTTTTGCCACATGGGCGTTACTGTAATGCGGAAACGGGATTTCAAATCCTCTGGCAATTCTGCGCCTTCCCGGCTTCTCAGCTGTTCCAATGCCTCGTTCGTCCACTCGTTCCGGCGTATATCGGATGCAAGCAGCAAATGACGTTCTCCTGACCATTCGTCCTGCGTCACCACCCGAAGCAGCAATTGCCGCACATTCGTCGTTCCGTAAAAGCTAAAAGCGGCAATCTCCGCCATGTTTTGATAAATCTCTAGTGGGGCAGTTTCTTCCTTGGACAGTTTGACATCCAGGGTCAGGACTGAATGTTCCCAGCTTGCACTTGCAATCGGTGTAGTCAACGGTAGCTCGTTCAGCGTATCCACCAGATTGTCATCTGACAGCAGCACCCGTTGCTGAGGCGAAATTGTCGCCTGTGTCTCACGAACTGCTGCGGTTCCTGAGTCCAGCGCCTGTAAAGACGGCAGCAGCACAGCTGCTGCGATGGTTATGAGAATGGAGCCACCGAATACAATCCAAGGTTTCATCAGAGCCTCCCCTGACCTCTACCTCATAATGTGGGTTTGCTACGGTAAAGGTCCTCACTCTCATTCTACAACAAAAAAAAGCAGGCTATGCCTGCATTTTAATCCTCCGTATCTACTACCCCGTGCTTGGTCATCACAACGGCTTTGCCGCGAATTTTAATAGCAGAAGTATGATCCGTAAATTGAACAATCAGTACCTCGCCCTTGTCCAATTTTTCTGAATGATGCAAGCGTGTATCCTGACCTCTGGTCAAACCAAAAACCTGACATCCGTTGCTTTTCGCTTTAATTACGACGTACTCACTGCTACCCGTCACGTTATCTTCCATGTCCTTTTCCTCCCTGAGAGCCAAAGCTATACTTTTTATGATGGAGATTCAAGCTTGTTTTGTCAACTACATGCTTCCCACGCTACCTGCAACAATTAGCATGTCCCGAGCCATACTATTCGTGCAGTCCCATCCATTAAAGAAAGGAACGGATCTGATGAAAAACTACCTTCCCGCCAATCTCAGTCCTGCCCAAATCGAACGGCTTCAACAGCTAGAGCATGAATTTGCCGAGCTAACAGGTGAACCTCTAGTGCTGATCGCTTATGCCTCGCGAAACGGCAGGACAGCTTCCTCTTCTCCAGTCCATAGCACCCCTACCACGAAGTAAACAGGACAAAAAGAAAAGGCCGTGAATCAAATTCACGGTCTTTTCAGCGCATTGGGAATATGTAAGAAATCTTATTTAATTCCGTCTTTAAGCGCTTTACCCGGTTTAAATGCCGGAATTTTGCTCGCAGGGATTTCGATTTCTTCTCCTGTTTGCGGGTTACGTCCTTTACGTGCGGAACGTTCACGAACCTCAAAGTTCCCGAAACCTACCAGTTGCACTTTATCTCCGCTTTGCAGCGCTCCAGAGATCGCCTCAAATACTGCATCGATTGCTTTGGTTACGTCCTTCTTGGACAATTCAGTGCTTTCAGAAACCTGATTGATCAAATCCGTTTTATTCAACATATTCACCTCCCAATTCAAGTGTAGTCCAGCATTTAGGTTATCGGTGTTAATGACCGATATGAGGTCGCCTGTATAAAATAACCCGGGCGGCGTACTGCCTTCCATAATGTTATCATCTGTTTCCGTTTCGTCGTTAAATATACATAGAATATACCTAACCTCCGCAATATAGGCCGAAACTGGCGTTTTATGGCACCCTGCTTGCGTGGAACAAGGTTTATAGTAATACAGTCCACAGACAATTTCAAGTACGACGACGGTTTAACACATAAAAAGTAACGGCCAGCGCAAGTACCAGCACTACTCCTTTGACAATATCATGGGCAAAATATTGCACATTCATCATCGTTAGTCCATTAACCAACACACCGATCAAAACCGCACCAATAAATGTACCAATGACATTGGGTTTACCAGCACCAAAGACCGAAAAACCGACGAATACTGCAGCTACCGCTTCCATAAGCAAGGGGGAACCCGCGTCAATTTGGCCTGAGCCTACGCGCGATGCATACAAAATACCGGCAATCGCCGCAAATACGCCTGAAGCAACATAGGCCAGAGTACGGACTTTTTTTACACGTATACCCGACAGACGAGCAGCTTCCTTATTTCCACCCGTTACATACATTTGACGCCCATGCTTTGTATAGGTCAAGAAAACATGCACCGCCGCCACAGCCAACAACAGTAAAATAACCGAAATCGGGATACCCAACCATTTACCTTGCCCCAGCAAAAGAAATGCAGGAGATATCTCCCCCGGCGCCTTGCTGCCATCGGGAAACTGCATATGATTATATATGGTATAGCCCTGGGCGTACGTTTTGTGAATCCCGCTTACAATATACATGATTGCAAGGGTTGCGAGCAAATCAGGAATACGCAGTTTAATGATCAATAATGAATTCAACAGTCCTACCAAAGCGCCAACAACCAGAGACACAACAATGACCACCGCAACAGGCTGCTCATACCAGACCATTAAAGAAGCGGCAACGACCGTTGTCAAAGATACTGTAGCTCCCACTGACAGGTCAAAACCGTCCACGATAAGTGACAATGTCACACCAATGGCAACGAAAGTCACAATGGCAATGGAGCCAAGAATGTCCATTAAATTATCATAAGTCCAGAAATAAGGTAATGTAGATGAAAAAAACGCCAACACACCTATAATGACAACTACGGCACCGTAACGAAATGAGATGTTTAACCATTTTTCCTTCATGAATGCACCTCTTCACCCCCGCTGGCATACAACAGAAGCTGTTCCTGTTCCACTTCGCCCCGAGCAAATTCCTTTATAATTTTGCCATCATACATCACTGCAATCCGATCACCAATGCCAATCCCTTCAGCAAATTCACAGGTTAGATAAATGATCGCTTTTCCTTGCTCCGCCAACTCACCAATGATACGAAAAATATCACTTTTTGCCCCTATATCTACACCCTTGGTTGGCTCGTCAAAAACAAATACATCCGCTCCGGAATGCAGCCATTTCCCAATAGCAACCTTTTGCTGATTCCCGCCACTTAAATATTTAACATTCTGACGGAGCGATGGTGTCTTAATACCGAGAGAGGCGACAATCCCATTACCGTTATTTCGTTCTTTACGCCGACTGATGAAACCAAGGACACTCAGTTTGCCCAAAAGCGGAAGACTAAGGTTTCTTTCCACACTCTCCTCAATTAGCACCCCCTGCTTCCGTCGCTCCTCGGGTATGGACACAATTCCTTGAGCTACCGCATCCGCTGGTTCTCTCAATCGAATGGAGCGACCTTTAAAGGTCAGCTCTCCCTTATCCGGCTTGTCTGCTCCTGTAAGAAGTCGTGACAACTCTGTCTTGCCTGCACCAACCAAACCTACAATAGAGAGAATTTCACCACATCGGACCTGTACATCAATGCCGTGCACTCGTAATCCTTTGTGAAGCCCTTTCGCTTCCAATACCGTTTCACCAATCGGTACCTCTGTTTTTGGGAATTCCTCCTCAAATGTTTTCCCAAGCATATGCGTAACGATGTCGCCTACACTTAAATCAGACGCAGGTCCCGTGAACACGCGCTCACCATCACGCATCACCGTAACACGGTCACTGTGTTCGATAACCTCCGGCAATCGGTGTGTGATGAGGATACATGCAACTCCCTCATCCTTGAGTGTATGGATTGTGCGGAACAAACGTCGCGTTTCTTCTTCGCTGAGCGGCGCCGTAGGCTCGTCAAAAATGATGGCATTGGCTTGCTGTGTCAGAATGCGTGATATAAGTACAAGCTGTTTTTCTGCCAACGTCAATTCAGACACATATCGTCGCACGTCAATATCTATCTCCAGACGTGCTAATGCCTCACGCGCTCGTCTGCGCATAGAAACCGGTGCAGTCCACCATCGACCATCAGGGGCTGACAAATCGTCCATTACAATATTTTCAGCAACAGTTAACTGTGGTACAAGCGCTGAATCGACCTCCTGATACACACAGTGAATTCCCGCTCTTTTGGCCTCCCACGGTGAACTAATGTTCAGTTCCTTGCCACCAACTACGATAGCTCCCTGATCGGAATGATACGCACCGGACAGAATCTTCATCAATGTACTTTTCCCTGCCCCGTTGGCGCCCAGCAGAGCGTGAATCTCGCCACCCTGCACTGTAAAATCCACGGCTCGCAGCGCATCTACACCAGCAAACTGTTTGCTAATTTTCTTCATTTCCAATGTATATACTTGTGAACTCATGGTGCCCCCTCACGCCTGCTTATGATAAAAGCGCGCCGAAGCGCGCCTTTGCGTTATGCAAACATTTTATTTGGACGTTTCATATTCCTTCATCCAATCCTTATAGCCCTGTTCGCTTTGGCCCCAGCCCTTCACATATTGGGACAGCTCGGATGTGGAAATTTGCTTATCCGGCAACGCTTCGCGTTGCACATATACAGCCTTCAGTACGACTTTCTCCTCCGGATTATCCCCATGCAGCTTCTGATATGCATAGCGCACTTGTACGCGCCCGATATCTGTTGGATCTACGGCTGCCGAGGCCACCCAAGGATTTTTCGGGTCTTGGATCATTTGCAAGTCCTCGTCGCTCATGTCAATGCCGTAGACTTTAATTTCTGTACGTCCCGCTTGTTGGATGGCACGGGCTGCGCCTTTGGCAAATTCATCCCAAGCCGCCCAGACGGCTGTAATTTCACCCTTAGGATATTGCTTTAATACAGCTTCCATTTTGGCTTGCGTATCCAACGCAGGATTCTGAGCCGAACCAAAAGTCGCAATTTCTTTAATATCCGGATTGGATTTCAAAAATGCACCATAAGCAACCTGACGACGTTCCATCGGCGCAAATCCGGCAACCCATACTTTCACAATGTTGCCTTTGCCACCGATATCCTTCTTCATTTGCTCCAGCGTTAGCTCAGCCATGCTTTGGTCATCCTGTGAGAGCACTACCGCACCCGGAACATTGACGGCAGCATCGAACACGATAACTGGAATATTGCGGGAAACTGCTTTTTTCAACCCTGTTTCCAGTAATGCATCACCGTGATCAGTCAAAATGACATCAAACTGCTGGTTAATCGCACTATCAAGCAGAGAAGCCATTTTAGCCTTATCGTTATCTGCCACAAACTTAGTCAGCGTACCGCCAAATTTTTTAACTTCCTCTTCCACACCTTGAACATACTGTTGCGAAAATGTGCCCGTGTTAAACTCCATGATCAACGCAACCCGTTTACCCTTTAGATTTAAGTTGTCCGTTTTTTCGTTTGTTGTATTCGATTCCGCAGTGCTTGTCCCTTGAGTGCCGCTCTCTGTTTTCGGCACGCCACATGCAGTGACCAGCAAAACCAGCACCAGTAGCATGATACCTCCCAGTCCTAGCTTTTTGTGTCTTTGGAACTCTTTTTGGATATCCATGATTTCATTTCCCCCTCGTTCAACCACAAAATGATTCAAATTTGATACTTAATATATCGCTTTAAACCAAGTATGTAAATAGGTTTTATGAAATATAGAAAAATTTCTGTTTTATAGGCCAGAACACAAAAATCAACCGTCCCCGATTGAATACCGGAAAACGGTTGCTGTTTAAATGTAAAATCAAGGCGGAGCCTAGCTCTCTACTTGTGAAACTCATTAATCGGATTGTTATATTTGAACCTACATCCTGCTACGAGAAACGAAAAGCTCAATAAAAACAGAGGTAGTCTAGGACTTTATTTTCTCGTCCATGGCTACCCCTGTCTGGTTTTGGAGGTCAGTCTAATATTTTGTTTTTGCGAACCGTAGAGAGCAAATTGCTCTCCACGGTATTTCTTTTATACATTTTTTAGGTGTGGCTTACCCTTAAAGAATAATAGCAATGAGACCGCCGGAGCCTTCATTAATGATACGACCCAGCGTTTCCTGCAGCTTATAGCGTGCATTGTCCGGCATCATGGCGATTTTACCCTGAATGCCTTCCCGTACAATGGAATGCAGCGAACGTCCGAAAATGTCTGACTCCCAAATTTTGATTGGGTCATTCTCAAAATCTTGCATCAGATAGCGCATAAGCTCTTCACTTTGCTTCTCTGTTCCGATAATCGGAGCAAATTCCGATTCCACATCGACACGAATCATGTGTATAGAAGGTGCTGTCGCCTTGAGCCGCACACCAAACCTTGTACCCTGACGAATCAACTGCGGATCGTCTAGTGCCATCTCAGATAACGACGGCGCGGCAATGCCATATCCCGTTGTCTTGACCATTTCCAGCGCCTCGGCGAAGCGGTCGTACTCTCGTTTGGCATGGGCAAAATCCTGCATCATTTGCAGCAAATGATCCTTGCCACGAATCTCTACCCCGACGACTTCGACCAAAATCTGGTCATACAGCTCATCGGGAGCATACAGATCAATTTCAGCTACGCCCTGCCCCATATTCATCCCGCTCAATCCGGCCCTGTCGATGAATTCATATTCCATAAACTGGCCAACCACTCGATCTACATCACGCAGGCGTCGAATATCTTTAACCGTATCGCGAACGGAATTTTCATAATTGCTACGCAGCCAGTGCTCTTCGTTCAGTACCATGACCCAGCTCGGCAGGTTTACATTCACCTCATGCACCGGAAATTCATACAATACTTCACGAAGTACGCCTGTAACATCATCTTCCGTCATCGTCGCCGCGCTGAGTGTCATAACTGGTATATCGTACTTGGCAGCCAGCTCACCGCGAAGCTGGAGTGTTTCATCACTGCGAGGATGCGTGGAGTTGATAACCAAAACAAATGGTTTGCCAACTTCCTTCAACTCCTCAATGACGCGTTCCTCCGACTCTACATAAGAGCTGCGCGGGATTTCCGCAATCGTGCCGTCTGTAGTGACTACCACACCGAGCGTCGAATGCTCCTGAATAACCTTGCGTGTACCAATTTCTGCCGCTTCCTGAAAAGGAATGGGTTCTTCGAACCATGGTGTGGAGATCATCCTCGGACCATTTTCATCCTCGTACCCTTTTGCTCCTTCTACTGCATATCCTACACAGTCAACCAGACGTACATTCACATCCAGTCCTTCCGTTACTTTGATCTGGACGGCATTATTCGGTACGAATTTAGGCTCCGTCGTCATGATCGTCTTGCCTGCCGCACTTTGCGGCAACTCGTCTACGGCGCGGGCACGGTCCGCCTCACTTGTAATGTTTGGCAGAACAATCGTCTCCATAAACCGCTTGATAAACGTTGATTTTCCTGTTCGGACTGCGCCGACGACCCCAAGATAAATGTCTCCTCCGGTACGTTCGGCAATGTCTTTAAAAATGTCTACTTTCTCCAATGAAATCCCCTCCTAAAAAGTCTCCGAAGGAAAAATGCTTAAAGAGCATCCGCTTCGTGTTCAACCAACTGCTTGATCCCAGATGCGGCAGAACAGCCTTTAAAATGCCCGGAAGTCGTCCGCCGCCGAGATTCAGGAGACTGATGGAATCGGCGAAACGGCGTAAACTCGTACATGCATTTGGACTGATACCATCATATGTATCCCCTCCGTAAAATATGTTTAGTTTTTTGAAAAATAGATTACGACAGAGCGATCATTGCAGAAACGATATTTTACGTTTGGTTCCACTCACCTAATATATGCGGGGCAAGACTCTCCCATGACTTCGTCGCTAGATTAAATAAAAAAAGGATGTTTCTCCTGACCGTTTAGAGTCGTCGGAAACATCCTTTTTCTATTCTCCTGATATAATCGGCATTACCACAGTTCATCATCCAGCGCCTGACGCTCCAGTTGCCGTCTGATAGCCGCCTTGAGCCTATCCTCCGGTATGGTTACCTCCATATCGCCTTGGACACGTGCCTGGCAGGATAAGCGCATTCCTTCATCCAGTAAAGGCCCCAGCTTACGCTGCTCTGCATCTCTGGGTTGGTCTGCAAATTCAGCCCATTCCGGTGATATTTGTACCTTACACATCAGACAGGCTGCTTTTCCGTCACAACGAGTGGGGATATATACACCCGCTTTACGAGCAGCCTGAAGCAATGACGTACCCTGACCGACCTGTACGCGCCTACCTGACGGCCTAAACGTAATCTGCACATTCATGAATAGTCCTCCAGTTGTCTTTCTCCTAACACACACAACTTATACTTCATTGCCCATCTGGATGACGGAGTGCAACTCTGGCCAAGGCAGAAGTTCTACAAGCTTGTCCAATTGCTCCTCATTCCAAATATTACTGACTAGTAGCTGCTTCAGTACAATTATATGACGTCGCGGGTCGCGCTTCATGACTTCTGCAATCGCTTTATATCGGTCGGGTCGATTTCGCAATATATTGAATAAAAGTTCATGACTGAGCGGCATCAGACGCAGTGAAGCACTCCCCAGCTCAAGCTGAACACCAGCCGACCAAAGTAGTCGCTCGATCTCTAAGCGGTATAACGCTCCGTCACATAATACTTCAAATCCCCCCACCAACTCGACTGGAAATCCCTCCAGATCATAGTGGCTCAGCAATGAAACGTAAGAGCCGCTACGATCAACCTGCTGTCGATCTATACTTATACCCAGGGGGTGCGCATGAAGTTGCTTTGCTGCATGAATATCCGCATAAATATCAATGTCCCGAGGCAGGCGATCCAGTTCAACTTCATGTACAAGTAGTGAACAACTCCCGCCTAGCATCCACGGAACCGACACTGTTGACCAGTTCTCAGCCAAGCTACTCAGCGCAACTGCCAGATTGTGAGGAAGCCTGTCTACTAACACCGATGATATTGCCTCCTTCAACATTGTTTCCTCCTTTGCTGTCTTTCCTTCCGTTTCCTGATGGGCATCATTATAACATGTTCGACAGGGCAGTTCGATATTTTGTGTACTGTAAAAGCGGTTACCCACTCCAAAATATAAAAAAACCGCGAACCTTCCCGGTCCACGGTGAATAATACTAACTGGCGTGCGGCCAGCGGTCTATTTTTTCATCATCATTTTCATCAACGCTTCCATATTGGAAGGATTCATTCCGCTCTTTTTGACGGCACCAACAATATCCCTTACTGTATCTTCCGACACCGGAATGTTGGCCATCGCAGACACTTGCTTGATAAGCTGACGCAGTTGCGCTTCGCTTTGAAGCGTGTCCGCCTTTACCGTGCCTGCCAGCTTTTTCACTGCATTTTCGGATATGTTTTTGCCGCCTTTTTTGTTAATGGCCTTCAATGCATCTTTCGGAAAGTTTTTATTCATAATCTCCCCTCCTCCGCCATTGCTCAACTCAGTCTATGAGTGGCGGAGACAAAAGGTGATTAAGCGTACATAAGACATGCCAAACGCCTAACTAAAAAAGGCTATCTCATTATAGAAAAAATCTACCATGAGACAGCCTTTATATTATTAAAGCTCATCTGAGCCTTTAAGAATGCCATTGCTCCCAAGTCTGAAGTGGCATGACTTCCATCTCGGTCTTAGGGTCGCGACCCATCAGCGCCTCAACGGCCTTACGGACGTCACGTCCTTCAAACAGTACTCCATACAGTACCTCTGTAATAGGCATCTGAACACCTAATTTTTGAGAGATGGCGTATGCCGCTTTTGTCGTTCGAATCCCCTCTACGACCATGCCCATAGATTCCAGCACATCATCAAGCTGTTGGCCCTGTCCTAATAGTGACCCTGCACGCCAGTTGCGACTGTGACGACTCGTTGCCGTGACCACTAGATCGCCAATCCCAGCCAGACCGGCAAAGGTTAATGGATTAGCACCCATCTCAACTCCGGCACGGGTAATTTCAGCCAATCCACGGGTCAATAAAGCCGCTTTGGCATTATCACCGAAACCAAGTCCATCTGACATTCCCGCACCCAATGCGATAATGTTTTTTAGCGCCCCGGAGAGTTCCACGCCTAGCAAATCGCGGTTTGTATAGACACGGAAATAGGAGTTCATGAACAGCCCCTGAGCAGCCTGTGCAGCCTGCTCATTGGAGGAAGCTACAACGACCGTTGTAGGACATTTCCTCACCACTTCTTCCGCATGACTCGGACCAGACAGCACGGCAATATCGCCCTCCGCGACTTCCAGTTCTTCCGAGATCACCGTGGACATACGTTTAAGCGTTTCTGTTTCAAAACCTTTAATGGCATGCACTACCAGCATATCCTTGCTAAAATGAGCTTTCAGACTACGTGCTACCTGACGAGCAGCAGCAGAAGGAGATACGATTATCACTGCTTTAGCACCAGATACCGCAGTCTGCATATCAGTTGTAGCTGAAATGCGATCAGACAAAATAGAGCCCGGTAAATAATGCTCATTTGTATGCTTCTCATTGATTTCAGCTGCTTGCTGCTCGTTTCTCGTCCAGACAGAGACATCGTTGTTATTGGCCGCAAGAACGGAAGCCAGGGCTGTTCCCCAACTCCCCGCGACCAGCACAGCTATTTTCTCAGACAAGACGATCTCCTCCTTTGGAGCCAAGCTTATTCTCATTCCCCCGTACCAACTTGACTATGTTGGTACGGTGTCTCCACACAGCGAACAGACAAATGATTAGAGCCGTCCAGAATAACGGCCATGCAAAACCAAGCACGAGTAATATCCAAGGGGTCAAAATGACAAATATGAGTGATCCAAGGGATACGTAACGAGTCATTACAATTGCAAGTATCGCAATGATTCCGGCATATAGTGCGGGCAGTAAGGCAAGCGATGCCAATACACCAATAGCAGTCGCAATACCTTTTCCTCCACGAAAGTGAAAATATACCGGCCAGTTATGGCCCGCAATCGCCGCAATGCCGCACAAACCCGGTACCCAGGATGATTCCCCACCTAACCAGTGCCCTATTAGTACCGCAATAACCCCTTTAAGAACGTCCAGCAGCAGTACCAGAATAGCTGGGCCTTTTCCAAGCACACGCAGCGTATTCGTCGCACCGGCATTGCCGCTCCCATGTTGGCGAATGTCGATTCCTTTTAATTTTCCATACAGCAAACTAAAGCTGACAGAGCCAAGCAAGTAACTGAGTACGATGGCAACGATTTGTAAAATCAACCTATTCGCTCCTAACTTTCGTCAGACTTGCGCCGTGTAAAGATTCGAATTGGAGTTCCTTCAAAATTGAAGGCGGCGCGGATTTTGTTCTCCAGATAACGCTCATACGAGAAGTGCATTATTTCTGGATCGTTTACGAATACAACCATCGTAGGCGGCTTAACAGCAACCTGGGTCACATAGTTAATGCGCAGACGACGTCCCTTGTCTGTTGGTGGAGGATTGATGGCAACCGCATCGGAAATTACATCATTCAGTAAATGTGTCTGAATACGCAACACATGCTGCTGTGCCACATGCTGTACAACAGGAAGCAGCTTTTGCAGGCGTTGCTTCGTTTTTGCAGACAAGAACACAATCGGAGCATATGTCATAAACAAAAAGTGATCGCGAATTTTCGTTTCAAACTGATGCATCGTTTTGTCGTCCTTGTCCACGACATCCCATTTGTTAACGACAAACAGCGATGCTTTACCCGCTTCATAAGCATAGCCAGCAATGTGCTTATCCTGTTCAATGATGCCTTCCTCGCCGTTAATAACGACCAATACAACATCTGCACGCTCAATAGCACGCATGGCACGCATTACACTATATTTTTCGGTCGTTTCATATACCTTGCCACGTTTACGCATACCTGCCGTATCAATCAGTACATACTTTTGACCGTCTTTTTCAAAAGGTGTATCAATTGCATCACGTGTCGTACCTGCAATGTCACTAACGATAACCCGCTCTTCTCCCAGAATGGCGTTAACCAGTGAAGACTTACCTACATTCGGGCGGCCGATCAAGGCAACACGAATAACGTCTTCATCATAGTGATCTTCTTCCAGCTCAGGCAAATTGGATGTAATGGCATCTAGCAGATCGCCTATCCCTGTACCATGGCTACCAGAAACAGCGATTGGATCACCAAATCCATAAGAATAAAACTCATAAATCAGATCGGCGCGACTGAGGTTGTCCACCTTGTTGACAGCTACGATGATCGGTTTACCCGAACGATATAGCATTTGAGCAACCTCTTCATCTGACTGTGTAATTCCTGCTTTCGCATCACTCATAAATACAATTACATCTGCTTCTTCTATTGCAAGTTCGGCCTGCATACGGATGGATTTTAAAATGACATCCTCACCATCAATCTCAATGCCGCCGGTGTCAATAATACTGAAGGATTTACCATTCCACTCCGATATACCGTATATACGGTCACGAGTGATTCCGGGTTTATCTTCCACGATGGACAAACGATCCCCGATTATCCGATTAAAAATAGTGGACTTGCCCACATTCGGACGACCAACGATAGCCACAACGGGTCTTGCCATAAATTCACTCCTCCTGTCAATTCTTCCGCTATCATCATAGCAAAAAACATACCTATTGGCGATATGGTCACGTAACAACAATCGGCGAACCCTCTGGGTCCGCCGATGGTGTACGTTATGCATATTATAAAATGTATTGATTTAAACTCATTTAAATTTGTTCAGCTTATCGCCAAAACGCTCGCCGAGCGTGATGCTCAGACCGGAATTATTGAGGGAAACGTTAGGATTATTCAGTTCCTCACGAGGTGCACGAGATGCACGTGGTGCTCTTTCTGCTTTAGGAGCAGCTTCAGGAGCTTCCTCAGTTTCTTTAATGCTCAGGCTAACACGTTTTTCGGAAGGATTCATTTCAAGAATTTTAACTTTCACTTCTTGCCCTTCTTCCAGAACTTCTTGTGGAGTTCCAATGTGTTTGTGGGAAATTTGGGAAATATGAACCAAACCTTCCACGCCAGGAGCGATTTCAACGAATGCGCCGAAGTTAACCAGACGTTTTACAACACCTGTTACGATGTCATTGTTGTTGAATTGTCCAGCAGCCGATTCCCAAGGACCAGGCTGTGCAGCTTTCATGCTCAGGCTGATTTTTCCTTTTTCAGGATCTACTTTCAAGACTTTTACTTTCACTTGGTCTCCTTCAGAAACTGCATCAGAAGGCTTATCGACATGAGTCCAAGCAATTTCAGATACGTGAACAAGACCATCCACGCCGCCAACATCTACGAAAGCACCGAACTGAGTAAGACGTTGAACCGTACCTACGATTTCTTGGCCTTCTTTCAGCTCAGCCATTACTTTAAGCTTGTTGGCTTCGAATTCTGCTTCCAGAACGTCTTTTTGAGAAAGAATCACTTTGTTATTTTCACGATCCAGTTCTTTTACAACAACACGCAATGTGCGGCCTTTGTAATCACTGAAATCTTCTACGAAGTGACGTTCTACCATGGATGCAGGGATAAATCCGCGCAGACCCACGTCTACCACGATGCCGCCTTTAACGACATCATTTACAACGACTTCAAATACTTCTTTGCTTTCGAACAGTTGCTCCAACTTTTCCCAAGCATTTTCACTGTCGATTGCACGTTTGGACAGAACAAGTTTTTCCTTGCCATCGTCAATGCTGATAATTCTAGCTTCAACCTCTTGGCCTACTTGTACTGCTTCTTCTGCGTTATCCAGACCAGAAGACAACTCGCGAATTGGAATAATTCCATCGTATTTATATCCAATGCTTACTACCGCTTGGTTATCTTCCAATTTCACGATTGTACCCTTAACGGTGTCACCTTTTTTCAGGGAGACGATTTGATCGAGCTCGTCTTGATTTGCCGCTTCAGCAGCTTCTTGATTTTTAATTTCTTCCGACATGTCAATACCCTCCTCAATTCAAAAAAAACCATTTATTTAAACCTGCGCATGGCAGAGTTCAAAACATAAATAAACTTTTGTTCTAGTTTTCCGAGCTTAGACACAATTCATACAAGCCTTTCAGTTATTCGTAGGCTTACCCGTTTCCTTCATCGTGCGAATACGAGACATAATTGCTTCTGTTGCCAGTTCAAGTGGATCTCCTTCGATATCGGCACCCTTTTGGTAAGCTTCCAAATTGACAGGTTTACCGTATAACACTTTCGTTTTACGGAAAAGCTTGTAATCACCAATAATGGCGACCGGAACGGCAGCCGCTCCACTGCGTAGCGCAAAGCTTGCAGCACCCTTTTTACCGATTCCCCCAGCTCCTCTGGAACCTTCGGGAAAGATTCCCATAACCTTACCATCACGCAAAATGTTCAATGCCAACTTAATGGATTCCTTACTTACACCGCCACGTTTGACTGGAAAAGCTCCCAGTTTCCCAATTAGTGGACCCAGTACAGGAACATTAAACAGCTCGGCTTTTGCCATAAAGTGAACCTTTCTTTTCAGCAAAATACCAACTGTAGGAGGGTCAAGATTACTAATATGATTAGAACACAACAGCACTCCACCCTCAGCAGGAACATTTTCCCTGCCTACCGCCTCAAGTCTAAACAGAACGCGGTAAATGAGACGCAAAATACTGGCGCATACAGTATATATCATTGGCTGATCTCTCCATCCTTCTCCGTTAAGCAATAAGATACGATCATATCAACGACATCCTGAATGCCCATTTGGGTCGTATCGAGCACGATGGCGTCCTCACTGCAACGAAGCGGAGATACCTCCCTCTCCTCGTCAAGCTTGTCACGTGCCGCAATGTCACGTTCCAGTTGCTCCAGAGTGATATCATCAGTTTCGCTCAGTTCTTTAAAACGGCGGGAGGCACGTTCCTGAACACTTGCGGTCATGAACACCTTGACTTCCGCATCGGGAAGTACAGTTGTTCCAATATCGCGACCATCCATAACGACACCCTTGCGTGCAGCCATCTCACGCTGGTTTTCAGTCAAACGTGTCCGTAAACCAGCAATACTTGAATACTGTGACACGTTGCTAGTCACTTCCATCGAACGGATCACAGTGGTTACATCTTCCCCGTTACAATAAACCTTTTGGCCTGTGGGGTCCGGTACTAATTCAATCACCAGCTCAGGTATATGTTGAAGCACTTTTTGTACATTTTCTGCAGGAATTTCCTTACGCATCATGTACCACGTTGCTGCTCGGTACATGGCTCCAGTATCTACATATACATAAGAAAGTGCTTTCGCCACCAAGCGGGCCACTGTACTTTTCCCTGCACCAGCAGGTCCATCAATGGCTACATTTATTTTGTTAATTGAAGATACATGTTGCCTTGCCAACAGGGAATTCCTCCTAACCTAACCTCAAGAAAAAAGCAGGCATTGCCTGCGACGTGAAAATTATACCACACATTTATAGGCGATGCAAAATAAGCGACAGGTTTACTAAAAAAGAAAATTTTCGGATGATTAAGATTTCCCCCGGAATTCCAGCTGTCTTTCAAAGCAATATTTAATCAGTTTTTGGCGCTCCTGATCAGCGATTTCCTCATATTTCAGCATAATGAGTTTGCGACCGTTTTCCATCTGCTGAATGCGCACAATTTCAGATTGGAACGGAACATGCTCCTGAGTACCGTTTTTATATGGAACTAAAATCCAGCAAGACAATGATTCTCCTTCTTCAAGATGATGAGTTCCCTGGGTGTGAAAAGAAACACCCCCGCCTCCTACATCATGTGTCTCTGCTACAAATCTGGACTCGTCCGCACCATGCTTTACAGCAATTTCCAAGTTGGCCTTAACCCGAAGAAAGTTTCGACGCTGAATTTTGCTGATGCTGTCTGGAGCAGGTTTGTGGATACGAATCATCCGGAGGATATCCTCTTTGAAACCCGTAACGTGGGTATTAAAATAATTTTTAATCCCACCCTCGCTCATAAAAAATATAGACAGTTCTTCCCCTAGAAACAATTTTTTCAAATGCCCACTTGTTTGTGACATAGGAATTTCAATTAAAAAGTTCTGTGACTCCTCTTCTGCAATACGAGACTTAAATTCAAAAATCTCGTCCTTATGGTCAGTACCTGCCACTTGTATGTATAACACATCATTAATTTTGGGAAACAAATGATCCACCATCCTTGTCCATTAAAAGCTCTAATTAAGGTATATAATACCACGACTTTGTGCCTATATTAAGCATAATATTTGTTTGATCTATGACTAAAGCACAAAAAACCTCCTTCATGAAGGAGGTTTAGAGTGACTATTGATTCATTTTCATGTAATCAACTAGGCATTACTTGCAGTAACCTGAGGTTCATCTGAATCTTTAACCTCTTCAATCGTTTCTTCCATCCCCGTATTGGCGTTAATGTATATCCGGTAAACGGAACCATTGATTTTACCACCAAATTCATAACAGAGAACTTCATTCGAAAGTTCATTTTCAATTAAGGCTTTACGGTGGTAAGTTTCACGAAACTCAGGATTCAATTTTGCTCGTGCTGCATTCAAATTCAATTTCGCTTGCGGTATGCGGCGGAGATGACTATGCTCATACACATAATCACTGGCTTGAAAACCGATCACTTGTCCGTTATCAAGGCCTGATCTGACTGCGATTTTTTCTGGATAGATAATCACATCCCCTTGTTGGCTCACAAATGTAATGTTAGCTAAATTCCCGCTTTCATCATACGCAACGGGCTTCATGTCTTTGTAACCTTTTTGTTCAAGGTATTCACTAGCATAGCGAATCGCTTCATTACGTGTTGCTTTCTTAGGACCTACTGCCCTCATGTCATGATAAGAAATAAGCTTGCCGCCTTTTTTCGTAAAATCCATACTGGCCACAGGCTGCTTCTTATTTAGCAGGGTAGCTGTATAAGATGCCCATTCCGTTCCTTTACCGTTTTCGTTCACCCTGATCTGACTTTCCGGTTTTCCTGTAAATTCAGCAGCATTTTGTTTAATTTGTTCTGCATTTACTGGCGGGAGACTCAATTTTTTCACAGAGCGTTTATCATAGATGCTGGCTACAGACGGTCCCCAATCCAGCTCTTTATAGTTTTCCACCTTTTTGTCCACGGTTTTAAAGCCATCAATAATGGTGTTGTCCTTCGGCCCAGTTTGAGAACCTGCCGCCATATCCACATCCGTCCAGCGCAAATTTTTGCTAATGACTTTCTGCTGCACTTCCTGCATGTTTTTCGAAATTTCTTTGGAATTGTTATACAACGTTTTCAGGTTCGAAATTTCTTTCTCGTTTAAAGGCTCGTGATCCAGATCACGGACAGCGGTCTGATACGAAAATGCAGATAGATGTGACAGCAAATCTTTAGCATGATTAAAAGGCATTACATTGAGGGGCAACTGATTAACCTCATTTTGAGCCTCACTTGTAATCCTCCACACGTTCATCAAACATTTGCGGTGCATCGCGTGTGAAGTATTATGGACTGCAACCGCGTTACCGAGTTGAGAATGCAGCTGATCCATATGAAACGACAAATCGTGAAACGCACGCTGGTATTGATTTTCCGCTTTTATCGACATGCTATTTGCCTGAAGAGACACCTCTTTTCTCATCTGGCTTTGCTGATAACCCCACACAAATGCTCCTATCATCATCAGGGTAACCACCGGGAACAATACGGAACTAAGTCGCTTATACATATTGGGAGTCTCCTTTCTTCAAGTACACTACCGATAGTGTGACAAGAAGAAAGCTCTCTTATGCATGGTTTTCCATGACTTCAACAATAAACTCACAGTTATCGCAAATACAGCGTTTAAAGCCGGTCTGAATCTGTCCTTGCTCTATGCGTCCTCTCAGCACAAAGCGTTCTCCGCATCTTTTACAATGAATTCTAACTTTTATACGCAAAAAAGACACCTCTTTCTCTAACAGGTTTGTCAGATCAGTGTGTCCCATTTTGTTACATGTTAACCTTTTCTTCCCGTTTTAACAAACGAAAAGGAGAACGGTTATTAGCCCGACTGATCTTCGCCATTCCTCCATACCATAGAAAGGCCATAAGTGGAATGATAAACCAGATCCAGTCATGCGAAAATTTCGTTAAAATCAAATCGTATACTCCGTGCCAGAACCATGGAAGCACCAATGACAGCAGCAACATGTATTTGCTCCTCAAGCCTTCTGAAAACTTGGCCTTCCCCATGTAGTAGCCCATCATTACGCCAAACATCGCATGACCGGATACCGGTAGCAATGATCTCATCAGCATCATGCTAACCGAAGCATGGCCCGCCCAGGCATATAACAGATTTTCAACCGTTGCAAATCCGAGTGAGACTGCGGTCGCATACAAAATACCATCATAAGGCTCGTCGAACTCGGTATGATTATAGATGATGTGATACAACAGAAACCATTTAAAAAACTCTTCCACTCCGGCTGAAATGCCGAACGCCTGGATTAACGTGTGATCCCCTAGCCAAAGCAGCAGCCCTCGTTGAAAAATCATGACAGGAAGAACCACCAAAAAGCCGAGCAAAAACACTTTAATAACCATGTGCAGTGGCTCCGAATCATACCTGTCCTTCAAGTAAAAATACATCAATAAGGCGAGACCCGGCGCTGTGGCTGCCGCTATAACTGAAAACAGAAGCACCGATCATCCCTCCATAAAAATGAGTCGGCTCTGCTTTCAGCGCAGAGCCGACAAATTCACTTCAATATCACTTTTGATAAAACGAATCAAGAACGGCTGTCAAAATGAGTGCAGATGACAGCAACTGCCTGTTCAGGAATGACCAGTTTGCCGTACTCTTCCAACATAGCTGGTGTAACGGATGAGCCTTCTCCAAATTCAGCAAGAACCGCGATTAAAGCGGCAAGCTTGGACTCCTCTACTTCTTCTGGTTCCAAATGCAGAATCCATTTTCCTCTATAATGATACAGCTTACCTGCTTCCGTAGTGTTGCTACGAAGCATATGAGCCGCTTCTATGAGTACTTCGAAATCGCTAAACGCATAAACGATGGAATCACTATGCTCCAACGTGACTTCCATTTCGTAGACTTCCTCTGGAAGCTCCTCATCGGGACCCGAACCATACTGTTGATGGTCGTATTTACCCCGAGTGACGATAACAACCATTCCTTGAGCAGGAAGCGCAAAGACTTCGACAGCTAACGGTCCCGTGGCGTCGAAGCCCAGCTCACTGTATGCCTGATCCATCATTTCGGTAAACAGCTCATGAACTCTAGGAATTTCTTGCCACATATCGTCTTTTTGAATACCGCGTTCGCTCAAATCGTCAAAGGTAAGGAAAATCCGTATCTTGTCCTGACTTAATCTTTCTATTTTCATACTGGACCCTCCTCCTGGCAGCCGAGTGTTATTAACAGATTATGATGCAATTATGATGCCTGTGATGAAAATGGTTCTATGTAATCATGTTATCATTTTATAATCGTAAATGCACGCAATAAAAAGATAAAAAAAAGAATCATTTGAACGGCTTTTACAAAAAAGCCGCAAAATGATTCGGAATAAAGGTTTCTGGGTTACAATCCCGGTACGGCTGTATGAGTTTCTTTCAAAATTTGCTCGACCTCACGTTTAACATCGGGACTTGTGCTGATGAAGTCTTTAATCAACTTCATATTCTCTTCTTTGTTCTTGGCAGTATGGGCGTTATAAGCGGTTTTATCTGTTTGTGAATGATGGTCTTGATCCTTATGGGTGTCTTCTTTATTGAGCGTAATCTCGCCCATCCCGGGGAATGCCGCGTCCATCATTTTAGTGCGGGCTTGCTGCACTAAATTGCCGCCTTTTTTTCCACCTATGTCCATAGATAAGCCCAACATGTTGCGGTTACGGGAGATCATAGAGCTTGCGACAGCGCCCAAAACGATTCCCAGGAAAAATGAAGATGTTTTCACAATTAGAACCTCCCTTTGTGGTAGAATCAAGCATAGTGTTCGTCAGTAGTGACAAACTCATACGGTATAAAATACAGGAAGGTGAGATGAAATAATGGGTACAAAAACAGCAGCCATTTTGTTCACCGCATGTCTGCTGCTTAGTGCTTGCACTGCAACCAAGCCTGAATCTGCGGCAACAAGCAACCAGCAGGATTCGGTAGCATCTGACTCAAGTAACAGCGCCAAAGATCAGAGCAACGTCTCTTCCCCAAAAAACAGCAGTAAGCAAGCAGGCAGTGATGAACATAACTCAGCGGATAAAACCAATGCACAAAATGATAAAACCAGCGAAAGCAACGAAACAGGAGCTGCGACATCTGCAACTATCAATAACAAAATGTATCACTTGGACAAAGCTTACAATGTAATCCCTGACCAACAAGGTACCGAAAAAAAAGTCGTGTTATTGACCTTTGATGATGGTCCTAAGGAAGCAGCCATGATTAACAAAATCATAGATGTACTGGACAAACACAAAGCGAAAGCAATTTTCTTCGTAAACGGTTACCGTGTAAAAAAGCATCCTGAGTTGCTTAAGCTTATCCATGACCGTGGACAGCCCATCGGCAACCATAGCTGGGATCACATCGTGCTGAAGAATAAATCTGAGCCCGAGGTCAAAAAACAGATTGAAACGGTACAAAAAGCTGTTAAGGACATTACAGGCCAAGCCCCCGTCTTCTTCCGCCCCCCTCATGGTGCAGGCGGGGATGTAGGTCGCAAGGTCGCTAAGGAAAACGGTCTCCTATACATGACATGGTCCGTCGGTTCTCTGGACTGGACAATGAAAAAGAATCAGCCTAATAAAACGGAGGCACTTCTCAAAAATGTAACAGAACAACTTCATCCAGGCAGCAATATCTTGATGCACGAACTGCCATGGACAGCTGAGGCGCTGGACAGTCTATTGACGCGCCTTGAGCAAAAGGGTTACCAATTTGTCGATCCGCAAGGGATTGAGGTTCCTGCTAGCTAGTAGACACTTGCGTATACTCCGGATTAACTATAGATGATGCAATAAAGGCCTCCATTCTCCGTTATTCATGTGGAGATGGAGGCCTTTTCGCCGTATCATTACGCGCCTTGACCTAAGCACAGACGTCCATAATAACTTTATATTACCAAAGCATTTCACTGATGGGTGGTGCACCCTTGACGCCCCACCACAGTAATGCTGCAGTAATCAGCACAAAAAGAGTGCTCAAAAAATTTAAAAACCACTTGCTTACCCGAATACGGCGGGACGGAAACATTTCTGCCCGCGTTCGGTACTCACTGGCAGGAGTGTCACCCTCCATCGTCACAGCAACTTCTGGTGCAGCGGCAACGTGAGCCAATTCTGGCACGGGCCGTGAAGCACGGGAGCGAACTGGTTTAGATTTTGACCTGTCCTCTTCCTTGCCTTTGCGACCATTTCGACGGCTACCATAGGTCTGCACTCTGCTAAGTTCCTGATTCATTCTTCATACCTCCGAAAACGTAACGCTAAACCAGATATAAGGTCAATCACAAAATGACAAATGATCGGTGCCCACAGACTACCGGTCTGCACATATATGTAGCCCAATCCATAACTGCTAAGAAAAACCCAGCCAGTGGGAATCCAATGCCGTAAATATCGGATATGAATCACCGCAAATAAAATGCTTGTCCAATAAGGACCAAAGCTGTACTGAATCGCACCTCTGAACAAGAGTTCCTCACAGATAGAAACGATAGCTGCTATACAAATAATATGCCAAACCGGACGATTTTGAAATAGCATTTGGTTAATACCACCGTCATCCATAGCATCCTCAGGCATAATCCGGGATAGCAACAGATCCACAAGTAACATAGCGGCGGCCAATCCCAATCCCCACCATAAGACGTGCAGAGTGTTCGGCAATGCAAATAGTTCTAACAAATTTCTTTTCTGAAAAAATATCCAGATTGCGCCAATCAGCAGGGTCAGCCCCTGAGTTAGATACAAATTGTAAAGCAGCAAGCGGTCGTTCAATTCATGAATTTGCGCTCTTTTCCATTTCACTTTAAGCTTTTTCATAGTTAGTTAGTCCTCTGCATAGTCTTCTTTAGCATCATAGCCAAAAAGTCGGGCGGATTCAAGAAGACTTAAATCTTAATTTTCCGCATTCTGTAGCTATATATCTAGCCTGCTATCCTCACATGTCGCATGTCCTATTGACATGCCCATGTAAGCCATGATACATTATGAAAAAATTATTAGCGACAACAACAATGATGGAGAAAAGGTATTGATTTCGTCCTCAGAGAACCGGTGCTTGGGTGGAAGCCGGTGACGAAGTAACTACTTTCAGCGCTCCTGAGTTATTGCACCGAGGTCTGGGGAATATTTCCCGGCATTAGATGCAATCGGCAGAAAACCGTTATCCTTTCGGTCATTTTATGACCGCTGAAGGCAGTCCATTGCGAAATGGCTGCGAATTAGGGTGGTACCACGATAACTCTCGTCCCTTACTATGGAGATAGTATGTGATTCGGGGGTTTTTTTGATGCCCGAAAACCGCAAAGCGTCTCCGCATAAGACTTTTGGTCGTTAGTTTGGTGCATAATGCTATTCCATCCCTTTTCTGCGTCAATGCGTTATCACACTAGTATTTCACACCGCTCTCCTGTACTTTTAGAAGCATTTCAAGTTTTTTCATGTTCTTTATGGAATGTATTTCAGTTTGAAGTGCATCCTGTCCATAAAAGAAGTTAACTTTGAGGAGGAAACCAAATGTTTAAAGTGTTAGTATCCGATCCAATCAGTGACCTGGGCATCCAGCAACTGATGGATGCAGACGATGTCACGGTGGACAAGAACACAGGTCTCAGCGAGGATGAATTGGTTCAAATTATTGGTGACTATGACGCATTACTCGTTCGAAGCCAAACTCGGGTAACCGAACGCATCATGACGGCAGGTAAGAACCTCAAGGTTGTAGGGCGAGCTGGGGTCGGAGTGGATAACATCGACCTCGAAGCAGCAACACAACGCGGGATTATCGTTATTAACGCTCCTGACGGCAACACGATTACGACATGTGAGCACACTTTTGCGATGATGATGGCTCTAGCACGTCATATTCCACAGGCATATGCCAAAACCATTGGCGGTACATGGGATCGTAAAACATTCCTCGGTGTCGAACTGCGTAACAAAACACTTGGAGTCCTCGGCATGGGACGTATCGGCAGTGAGGTGGCTAAACGTGCCAAAGCATTTGGCATGAGTATCCTCGGCTATGATCCATTTCTAACGGAAGAACGCGCTGAGAAGCTGGGCATTAAGCTTGCGAGCGTGGATGAAATTATCCGCAACGCAGATTTTATGACCGTACACACACCATTAACACCGGAAACGAAACATATGATTGCTCGTCCACAGTTTGAAGTGATGAAAAAAGGAATGCGCATTATCAACTGTGCCCGGGGCGGAGTTATCGATGAAATGGCTCTTGTTGAAGCCATTGATGAAGGTATCGTTGCCGGTGCAGCTTTTGACGTATTTGAGTCAGAGCCGCCAGCACAGGACCACCCATTCCTGAGCCACCCGAAAATTATCGTTACACCACATCTGGGTGCCTCGACTGTCGAAGCTCAGGAGAATGTAGCTATCGACGTGTCCGAGCAAGTGCTGCATATTTTGCGTGATGAGCCTTTTAAAAATGCGGTCAACATGCCTCCAGTACCATCCAACGTCATGACGCAATTGCAGCCATATTTCTCGCTTGGAGAGAAGCTGGGCAGCTTTGCCGCTCAGATCACGAATCAGGCTGTACGTGAAATTCAGGTAGATTACGCTGGCGATTTGTCCTCTGTGGATACACAGCCGCTGACACGGTATATTTTGAAAGGCGTACTTAGCCGTCATCTGGGCAGCGATGTGAACATTGTAAACTCTGTACATCTGGCCAAAACACGTGACATCCATCTTGTCGTATCTCAGGCGCCCGCCACCAAGGGTTTTACCAACCTGATTACCGTTACACTCAAAACGCAGAGCGGCGAAGAGCAACGTGTATCTGGCACCCTGCTGGCAGGCTATGGCGAACGTATTGTTAGGTTGAACCAGTTCCCAGTAGACGTGGCACCGGAAGCTCATTTCCTGCTCATCTCGCACAATGATAAACCAGGCATTATCGGTCGTGTCGGCACCTTGCTTGGGGAGAACGGCGTCAATATCGCTTCTATGCAAGTAGGGCGTAAAATTGTCGGCGGAGAAGCTATCATGATCCTGACCGTCGATAAAGCCGTGCCGAAAGACGTACTTATTCAACTCGTTGGTTTGCCAGAACTAAATACTGCCCAAGAAGTAGTGCTAGATTAGTTCCAGACCCTATTGAGAAGTCCATGGTTTTATAATAAAGAGAGGCGCCTGGCTACCCAGGCGTCTTTTTCTTATACCGAGTTATCTATCATGTGAGTAATCATTTTGAAACAGGATGTTCCACGTTGAACAAGATAAATGTTGATTTTTCAACAAAAAGCACCCTCTTCCGAGGATGCCTGCAAACCGGGGTATATCAGATTGGGCTTATAAGCCTGTTACAGACCCAGCTTAGTTTTGCTGGAGATGGGCAGCAAAATAGTAAATTCCGTCCCTTCCCCCAATACGCTGGCAGCAGAGACAGAGCCTCCGTGAGCCTCTACAATATTCTTGACAATAGCAAGCCCCAAGCCAGTCCCTTTATCCTCACCACGTACTCTGGCTTTATCTGCCTTGTAAAAGCGGTCGAAAATATAAGGTAGATCCTCGCTGGCAATGCCTACACCTTCATCCTTAATCCGAATACGGATTAACTCATGCCGTTCTCCCAAAATTCGATCCGCCGCAATAGTAACCTTTTTCCCACCGGGTGTGTGTCTAAATGCATTATCCAGCAAATTGGTCAATACCTGTTCCAATCGGTCTTCATCTGCCTCAGGCAGCAGCAAACGTTGGCCATGCTCATGGTAATCGAGTGTCAGTCCCTGTTCCTTTGATCGTACCGTAAATTTACGGTGAACACGCTCGATCAACTCGTTCACATCCACTTCCTGTCGGTGCATGTCTGTATGACCAGCCTCCATTCGGGCCAGATCAAGCAGATCCTTGACTAACCTTCCCATGCGTAATGACTCATCATGGATGACCTGCACCAGTTCCTCGGATTCTTCTGGTGAACCCGCCATACCATCCAGCAACGCCTCACTGTAGCCCTGCATCATAGATAAAGGTGTACGGATTTCATGAGATACGTTGGCCACAAAATCGCTCCGCATCTTCTCTAGCTTCACTTCTTCCGTAATATCTCTAAGCACAGCTACTGCACCGCGGATTGCATTATCCGTATACAGAGGCGCCATCTGCACCGACCAGGAGCCCTTCTTGACATGGATATAGTCTCCGACATCCTCTCCCCTGTCCATAACGGTATGGAACAGAGACTGCAAAGGCTCAGGTACAGAAGCTCCAAACTCCTCCAGATCACGTTCCTGCCACTCCAGCTTTTCCCAGATATTCAGCAAACTTTGTGCCGGCGGATTCGTCAAGATGATTTGTCCGCTTCTGTCGAAGGTGATTACTGCATCAGACATGCTTCGCAGTACGCTGGATAAATGGTTTTTCTCCTCATTCAGACTGCGGATCGTTGCTTCCAGTTCCGTAGACATATGATTAAAAGTTTTCGCCAGTTCTCCAATTTCATCACTGGTCACCAGCGAAAGCCGAGTATCATACCTTCCCTCACGAATGGCATTCGCCGCCTGAATCAACAGCTGCATAGGCTGTGTGATTTTAGTAAAAAGAAATAGGGCAAAAAAGGTCGTCAATAAAAATCCGACTATACATGTATAGGTGAACAAATGCTTGATTTCCGTCGATTCATACGCCGCAAAATTTCTGTTGATGTACGGCAATAAAAAAAGCCCTAAAAAAATAAGCACAGAGCCTACAAGGCAAATGATGGTGATCCACAGCTTGCCTACCAGCGATCTCCAGAAGTTCACGTTATTTTGGAACCTCCAGCTTATAACCTACGCCCCACACGGTCGTAATCATAGCGGCTGCCTCTGGCGATACCTTATTCAGCTTTTCACGAAGCCGTTTCACATGCGTATCCACAGTGCGCAGGTCACCAAAAAATTCGTAATTCCAAACGTCTTTCAGCAGTTCTTCGCGTGAGAAGACTTTATCTGGTGACACCGCCAAATAATGCAACAGCTCGTACTCTTTAGGCGTGAGACTGATTTCAATCCCACCCGCAGTTACCCGGTGCGCATCATGCTCAATGATAAGATTCGGAAAAACAATACTATTGCTGGGTACCGCCTCTTTCGTTAAAAAGGCAGTTTCCGACGAACGGCGTAAAATCGCCTTCACCCGGTAAATGACTTCTCGCGGGCTAAAGGGCTTAACCACATAATCATCAGCTCCGACTTCAAAGCCTTGTACACGGTTCACTTCCTCGCCTTTGGCAGTCAGCATAATCACAGGTGTAGCTTTGGTCTGACGCAGCCGTGTACACACCTCAATCCCATCCATCCCTGGAAGCATCACATCGAGCAAAATAATGCTGTAATCGCTTGCAGTCGCTTTTTGGAGGGCAATCTCGCCATCCTCAGCTTCGTCAATTGCATATCCTTCTTTTTCCAGATACATCCGCAGAAGGCGTCGAATGCGTTCTTCATCATCTACAATTAATATGCGGTTGCTTTGTTCTGACATATTCCCAGCCCCTTCGCTAAAAAAAGCATTCTCTCTATTTTACTATTTTCCCGTGCTTGGTCAAACTTTACTCTCATCCAACAGTCTCTTTACACCAAAAAGGCCGGGGTTATGACCCCCGTCCTGTCCGTTTCTTTTTCGTGTTGTCTGATTTGGCAAGTTGAATGAGACGGTTGATTTCGTCCTTGGTTAGGGGTCTGGTCAGACCGCGCTTCAAGTTTTGTAGCAAAAGATCTCCGAAGGCTATCCGCTTGAGTCTGATGACTGGGTGTGAAATGGCCTCAAACATCCGTCTTACTTGGCGATTTCTGCCTTCATAAATGGTAATCTGGATCACAGACTCCTTACCATTCGGATCTACATCTTTATATTCTACCTCGGCTGGTGCAGTAATGCCATCTTCCAGCACGATTCCCTTTTTCAGCTTGTCCAGCTCAGTACCATGTGGAACGCCTTTGACTGTTGCCACATATGTCTTGGGCACATGATGCTTGGGATGGGTCAGCAGATTGGCGAACTCGCCATCATTGGTGAGCAACAGCAGTCCTTCGGTGTCGTAATCGAGACGTCCCACCGGATATACGCGTTCCTTAACGCCTTTCAGATAGTCTGACACGATTTTACGGCCTTCCGGATCGGAAGCGCTCGTAATGACCCCTTTAGGTTTGTTCATCATCAAATAGATTTTTTTCTCGGTTTTGATCGGGCGTCCCTTTACCGTAATCATATCTTGATCAGGGTCTGCCTTCGTTCCCAGTTCAGTTACGACAACCCCGTTCACTTCCACGCTACCCGCCTGAATAAGCTCCTCACATTTACGTCTGGAAGCTACACCAGCTTGGGCCAATATTTTCTGCAATCTTTCCATGTTCGCTAATTCACCTCATGCTAATGATACCCATCCATGAGCAAAATCACAACCCCCGTTCAAAAAACGATGCAGAAATTAAAATACAAGCAGGCAAATCGCAATGGCTGCCACAAAACCAACCACATCTGAAAATAGTCCTACCTTCAAAGCATACCGTCCATTGCGGATACCTACCGCACCAAAATATACAGTTAGCACATATAGCGTCGTGTCTGTGCTGCCCTGAATCGTTGAAGCGATCCGACCGATCATGGAATCCGGGCCATAGGTGCGAATTAGATCCGTCGTAAACGCAAGTGAGCCAGTGCCCGTCAATGGACGAAGCAAACCTAAAGGCAATATCTCGCCCGGTACACCCCAGTGTTTAATCCAAGGGGTAACCCAAGAGATCAAATAGTCCAAGGCGCCGGATGCTCGAAAAATGCTAATTGCCACCATCATGCCTACGAGATGAGGAATAATGCTGATGGCGGTAGAAAATCCGTCTTTGGCTCCATCCACAAAAGAATCGTAGACAGGGACCCTTTTAGCATATGCATATAAAGGAATAAAAGCGAGAATAACCGGAATGGCCCAAGTCGATACGAGGTTTATAAAATTAAGCATGCCTCCCTCATCCTTTCCAAGTGGTGTCCCTGCCCTTGGCAGCCGTGATTCCCGTTCGCGGAACGGCAGGTAAAGATGCGGGCAACGTCGTTGAAGAGGCAGTAGATGTTGATGTTGGTGTTGGTGCTGGTGGGGCGAGTGGCGCCAAGGATGACTGGGACGGCGGAATCGCTGGAGGACGGCGGCGCAATTCTCGACTACGGTACCAACGATCCGCCGCAATTGCAGCAAAGGTGGCTATTGCGGTCGCTACCAGTGTCGTACCGACGATTTCTGCCGGATGTGCGGAATGAAAATTTAGCCGTATCGCGATCAACGTCGTAGGAATAAGCGTAATACTGGCTGTATTCAGGGCGAGTAGCGTACACATGGCTGGTGTGGCGGTTTGCTTATCTGGATTGAGCGTCTGCAGCTCTTGCATCGCCTTGATTCCCATCGGTGTGGCTGCATTCCCCAGGCCCAGCAGATTGGCGCTCATATTGGACAAAATGTAACCCATAGCGGGATGATTACGCGGAACATCAGGGAAGAGAAAGGCAACCAAAGGAGAAAGAAGCTTGGATATTTTCTGTAAGAGCCCGCCATCTTCAGCCAGCCGCATCATGCCCATCCAGAACACCAGCACACTTATCAGTCCAAAGCACACTGTAACCCCCGTAGTTGCCCCGTCAAAAGCCGCTTTCGTCACCACCTCAATATTTCCCTGCGCGGCAGCAAATACAAATCCAATACAAATCAAAGCCACCCATATGAGATGAATCATGGCTGATTCCTCCTTTTCCCAATGATGTGACACGTACAGCTCTATTTCCTGGTTGCCCTATGCTCCAAACAAATTTTTAAGGATTTCGTTCCATCTGCTCGTCCAACCTCGTTGCTGAGTATTGTTCGCAGGTTCTTGTGCAGTTGGAGTCTCCTTCTGTGGCTGTACGGTATTTTGAGCAGGCAGCTTACTACCTTTTGCATACACAGGAACAGAACCGATAAGTTTACCTTCCAAAAGGAATTCAACCCGTCCTCGTAAGCCAAAAGATACGTCCGCTCTATCGGCAGAAGCGGAATTTTTATACAACACCAGTCTTTTGTGCAACTGGGTTTTCTCGCCATCATGTAAAGGATAGGCAAAGCTTGTACCTGTTAATAGTGGGTAACCATCGATAGGTTGCTGCTTGTCCGTAATCGGAATGAGCGGATAATATCGGAATCCGTAATCAAGCATACGGGCATGATCGTTCCAATCGTCCCCGTCATTCAAGGTAACAGCAGCGAGCTGGCGACCGTCCCGTGTAGCCGAACTGACCAGACAGCGAAACGCTTTTTTGGTAAAGCCTGTTTTCACCCCGTCAGCTCCGTCATACAGCCGCAGCATTTTGTTTTTATTGTGCCATGAGTAGTCCCAAGAGTCGTTGGGATTCGGTGCTTTTTTCAATTCTGTTTTTACGATACGTGCAAAAGTTGGATTATGCAGCGCATAAGCAGTAAGCCGGGCCATATCATTGGCTGAGGAATAATGTCCCTCGGCATCCAGCCCGTGCGGATTAGCAAAATGTGTATGGCTTAGCCCAAGCTGAACCGCCTTGTCGTTCATCAAATGAACAAATCCCTCTTCTGTCCCCCCCACATGCTCAGCAATGGCAGAAGCGGCATCATTACCAGAACGGAGCATTAAGCCGTACAGCATATTTTCCAATGACATTTGTTCACCCATTTGCAGAAAAAGCGAGGACCCTTCTTTGGCATACGCGGTTGGGCTCACCTTTACCCGGTCCTGCAAGCGTCCATGTTCAATAGCCACGATCGCTGTCATAATTTTGGTCAGGCTGGCAATACGTAGCTCCCGGTCACCTTCGGTAGAATAAATGATTCTTCCTGATGTGACATCAATTAAAGAAGCAGCCTGTGCATGGGTTCCTAATGCGGGCGGCGCTACTTCTGTTTTTATCGCTCCCCGAACGGACTGCGGACTTAGCAACGTAAGCGGCAATGATAAAATAAGCAGTAGTACCAGCGGCAAAACAAATGCGCGTGCCTTATTCAAGAAATGGCTGTGGTCCGCGTGAATGTGTTGCTTTTTTTTAAACATTTGGATTCCTCCGGTTTTGAGCAAGTCTTGTACCATTCTATGTCCAAGCTGTTCAAAGTATGTCCACCTTTATAACAGAAAATTCCTTTTACAGGACTAGCCATTAGCTGCTCCTTTTTCGCTTTCTTTCTACACAAACCAAGCAACATGCCCTCCTGAGCACATATATATTAGTTACTAAACGTTAAATATGGATCGAGGGGTTATAACATGCAGCGACTACAGTTTGAAATGATTTTAAGATCGCGGATTGTAGAGTCCGCAGAAGCATTGCATCGAAGCGGTGTATCCTTTGCCACTTTTGCTACCGCACGTTGCAACCCGCATTTTTGGGATTTAACGGAAAAAGGTGGCTTTCAGATCAAAGCAGGTGTCACACCGGCACAGGGGATCAGAGATATCTTTTTAAACGGACATCAATACGCTTTTGAATGTGCAACAGCTATGGTTATTGTGCTGTACAAAGGAGTGCTGGATTCCATTCTGGAAAGTGAGTTTAATCGGATTTTTGCAGATATGCTGCTGTATGACTGGCACTATGACAGCGACCTCAGGCTCATACAGCAGGAAGGAAGTCATAAAGCGGCTCCTGGCGATATTCTGTATTTCAACAATCCTGATGTGTCGCCTGAAACATTAGAATGGAAAGGAGAAAATGTCGTTAAGCTGAAGGAAGACTTGTTTTATGGACATGGGATTGGCATCTTGCCGGCGAAGGGTATTATCGATTCCCTGAATCAACATCGTCGACCGGAAGCCACGGTATCTGCTTATTTGACGGATGAAGTGATCTATCCGGACTTCATCTACCTATCGCAGTTTGCTGCCGAAGGAAATCGAAAAAATGAAATCTCCTCGCTGCATACTTTGTATCAACTGGAATACTGTCACCAAATACATGCTGTCATTGGGGGAAGGCAGTTTATTCGGGGATAGGCCCAAGTACAAGCAGAAAAGAAGGTATTCCTTAGCCTATACTCGGCTTTGGGATACCTTCCTGAGAGAATGCTTTTAATTTCAATAACTTTTACAAGTAAGCCGGGCCAGAATTACTGTGATCCGTAGCAACATCTACAGGTACCTGTGGGGGGGGAGTCTGCAAGTCGCCGCCTGAATTCCGGAAGATAGACTGAACCTTATCAATCAGGTATGGCGTGGAGTCAATCAGCTTCTCAATCAGATGCGTTTGATTGTCCAATGGAACGATTTGTGCCCCCTGTTTGCCAACAACCAGAAAAGCAATGGGATGAATAGATACACCACCACCGCTACCGCCTCCAAAAGGATGCCCTTCCTTCCCGCTATGATTACCCGACGCCGAAGAAGTATGAAGTGCCTCTTCGTCTACGTTAAAATCACTTCCCCCGGCAGCGAAACCAAATCCCACCTTACTGATTGGCAAAATAACAGAACCATCGGGTGTTTCCACTGCGTCTCCTACAATCGTATTCACGTCTACCATGGCTTTGATGTTTTCCATTGCGGTTTGCATGAGCCCTTGAATCGGGTGATCTGACATGATTTATTCCTCCTCTGCTTATCTCAAGCGTAGACTGCCTTTTCTTTCGCTATTGTGCGCAGGGGTTCAAGGAAATATGTATGTCATTCGATAGTTCAGAAAGGATTGAGTCTCACCTCTCTCCACTGTTTATCATTCATTGTTAGCTTGACGATCCGCCGCATTTTTTTTGAAAAAAACCCGTTTCCATGCCTCCGGTCCACCCGGAACGCGCCATATGCGGTAAGATAAGATGAGCATGGAGAACATTAAATAGCCGAGCGATACGTTTGCTTCACAGTTCAAAGTGGTGGTAAAACGCAAGCGATCCACCCAATAGGGCACAACATACAGCTTAGGGGTACAATCCATGCGTACAAAGCTTGAAGCATAACCGATCAAGGTTGTTTTTAATCCCCACAAAATACCAGTTGAGGTAGCTGTATATGCCGCGTCAGCAAGACTAATGTTGGTAGACCATTCCACTTTGGACATCGTCACATGTGCCAATGTATGTCGCAACCATTTATTAAAGGATTTCGTTCCCTTGAGCAAAACCCGTATATCATGTATAAATTGCTTGATTTTTACTGTATCAATATTACCGCTATCCACGGAAGCATCCGTTTTATGTATGTTTTTGTTGCGATCTAGCCGATAGAGAAGCCCTTTTTTCAACCCTGTTATGAGAATGGCCGGCACATCGTAATTCATTTTTATCATCCCGTATAGAAATCTGATCTCTAGATGCGCCCGATCATCATTGTCATGTTTGGCAATATTCAGCTTCAAACGAATACGAGAGAGCAGAACTGCCAGTACAAGTAATATAACGACGATGATGGCGATACTGATCCATTTCCACACTGGCGTGTCCTCCCTACCTTTTTGCTATAGAATATCATGGCAAAAATAGTATGACCGTTCGCCGGAAAATCATGCATCTTAAAATACCAACAGCCAGCCCCCAACGATATGAGGACTGGCTGTCTGTTTGAACTTTTACATAAGTGAGCCGCAAGATCCGGAGCAACTTTATTGGAATTCAAGATCTAGATCGTTGGCCGCAGGCTGGCTACTCTCCAGACGCTCGAACAATAATTGAGTCTCTTCCTCCAAATTGTCCGAATTCTCGAACAGCTCCGGTTGCGGTAGATCTGCCAGAGAGCCCAGACCGAAATAATCCAAAAATGATTTCGTCGTTCCGTACAATATCGGCCGTCCGATGGCTTCAGCTCGACCTTTCTCTTCAATGAGCTCCTTGTTGACCAGTGTATGTATGGCCCGCTCGGATTTAACCCCCCGAATCTCTTCGATTTCAACTCTTGTAATGGGCTGGCGGTAGGCCACAATGGCCAGCGTCTCCAAAGCAGCTTGAGACAGTGACGCACGTGCCGGAGAGTATGCGAGCTTTTCAAAGTAAGGTGCATGTTCGGATAAAGTTGCAAGCTGATAATGACCGGCAATACGGACAAGTTGCAGGCCTCTTCCCCCCTGCTCCATGTCCTGCTTCATATCTTCCAGGCACTGTTCAACCAGCTCTTGCTGCTGCTCTACAATGTCGGCGATCTGCTTGGTGGACAACCCTTCCTCTCCTGCTAGAAACAGCAGTCCCTCAATAATTGATTTCAGCTTCAGATAATCCATTAACCCGTAAATCCCCTCTCCACTCCATTACAATATCATCGAAAAGCTTCTCCTGATAACAGAAAATTTGCTTCATTTTCATCAGTTCAAGGATAGCCAAAAAGGTCACAACCACTTCATGCCGATACATATCCTCATGCATCAGCTTGGAGAACAGCAGCCGTCCTCCATTCCCCACCATCTCTAAAGCCCCGATAACTTGCCGGATACGGTCCTTGACTGAAATTTCGTCCCGATGAACACGGGTTACCGTCGTACGTCGTTCTGCTTTGCGCAAAGCACGCTGAAAGGCTGCGACCAAATCGCTTGCATGCAGCCCATGCACCGGATTTACGGGTTCAGTGGGCAGGAATGCACTCAGATCTTCTGGCTCTTTGCCATAAATTAGACTCCGCTCCCACTCACGTTCACTTAGATGGCGAGCAATCCCTTTATATTTACGATACTCCACCAGCTTGCGGACCAGTTCCTCACGTGGATCATAATCCTCTTCCTCATAAAAATCCAAATCGTCATATTCCATCACAGGTGGCTTGGGAAGCAACAATTTACTCTTAATGGATAAGAGCGTCGCCGCCATCACCAGAAACTCGCTCGTAATGTCCAGTTCCAGCTCCTGCATACTGTGCAAAAAAGCCATATACTGATCAGTAATATCGCTAATCGGGATATCCTGAATGTCGATTTCGGCTTTATCAATCAGATGCAACAGTAGATCCAGCGGACCCTCGAATGTTTCCAGCTTGTAGTTTACGACTGTCAATGTGCTTCCCCCTGCCTTACTCCAATCATCATTCAACAATACCTTTCCCTATAGCACTTATGCTCTGCGTTATCAATCCCTCTTTCTGTAGTATATACGTCATCGCCTTGCTTAACAATCCAATCCCTTTTTTCCCCTTGCAGTTTATACCGTTCTATTCAGCTATTCCTATCATTAAAATTGCTTGCCGAGATTGGCCATTTCAATCGCAGCCAGTGCTGAATCCCAACCTTTATTACCAGCCTTCGTACCTGCTCGTTCAATAGCCTGTTCAATGTTTTCTGTAGTCACTACCCCAAAAATAACAGGTACTCCCGTTTTTAGGCTGCTCGCTGCCACACCCTTGGCCACTTCATTGCAGACGATATCATAATGTGAAGTAGAACCACGGATGACCGTACCCAGCGTAATTACGGCATCATATTTGCCGCTTGCAGCCATTTTTTGCGCAATTAGTGAAATTTCAAATGCACCCGGAACCCAGGCTACATCAATTTCATCTTCCTGTGCACCATGTCGTTGAAGTGCGTCAATTGCACCGCTTAACAGCTTGCTCGTAATAAACTCATTAAATCTGCCCACCACAATACCATATTTTAAACCGTTCGATACAAGATTACCTTCTAGAAAACGTGCCATATTAATCAACCTCTCTTAATTTAAATTATTTACAATGACAAACGGCGACGGTAGTCCACCAAATGCTGAATACTGATCAGTTTCAATTGATGTCGCTTGGCGACCACTGCCAGATCAGGCAGGCGGGCCATTGAGCCATCTTCCTTTATAATTTCGCAAATGACCCCAGCAGGCTTGAAGCCACTGAGTCGGGCCAGATCAACAGCCGCTTCAGTGTGACCAGCACGCTGCAAGACACCACCATCGCGAGCAATCAGCGGGAACATGTGACCAGGCTTGCGGAAATCACTGCCTGTGACTGCTTCGTCTGCCAAGGCGCGTACAGTCAAGGAACGCTCGGCCGCTGAAATACCCGTTGTTGTCTCCATATGATCTACCGATACCGTAAAGGCAGTACCGTGGAAATCTGTATTTTGCTCTACCATAGGATGCAATTCCAAGGCCTCGGCTCTTTGTCGTGTAATTGGCACACAGACCAACCCGCGACCTTCTGTAATCATGAAATTAATGACCTCAGGCGACGCTTTTTCAGCCAAAGCGATAAAATCGCCTTCATTTTCGCGCTGTTCATCATCCACCACAATAACAACTTTACCGTTTTTTAAGTCCTCCAACGCTGCTTCGATGGAATCCAAACGAATCTCTTCGTCATGTTCCAACTCGCCATGCTCTATGACGTTTGCCATTGCACTTGTTTGGCTACCTCTATCCATAACACTTTCCTCCTTATGTCTTGTGCCACGAATGCTCCTAAACAGGCTTACCCTTCAATATCAGGCAAAGCCGTGTTTCGCCAAATAGTCCAAACTGAGAGGAGCTTCTTCTACTCTCTCCGCCTCCGCTGCACCTCTGTAATTTAAAAGCTGTTCTACATATTTGCCCAAAATATCGCATTCGATATTGACGGTATCTCCCTCACGTTTGGCTTGTAAGGCCGTTTCGGATAAGGTGTGGGGAATAATGGATACGGCAAAGGTATCTCTCGTACGCTGTGCGACTGTGAGGCTGATACCATCAATTGTGATTGACCCTTTGAGAAGAATATATTTAAATAATGTTTGATTTTTAGGCTCAATTTCGAACACAACTGCATTCTGATCTGATGTTACCCCGCGAATCGTTCCCGTCCCGTCCACATGTCCTTGCACGATATGTCCTCCGAACCTTCCGCTCGCCGTCATCGCTCGCTCCAGGTTGACTCGGCTGCCTGATCTCAACTCTTTCAGATTACTGCTGCGAAAGGTTTCCGGCATCACATCAACCTTAAAGTCTTTCGTACCGATCTGTATCGCCGTCAGGCAAACGCCATTCACTGAGACACTGTCTCCTATTTTCAAATCGCCCAACACCACGGAACCCGAAATCCCCAGCACCATCGCTTCACCGCTTTTGGAAATAGTTTGAATGCGACCCACTTCCTCGACCAATCCGGTAAACATGCCTTCACTCCTTTCCACTACATTCAGTTTATCCCTAATTCATCAGCTATAAGCGCAAAAAACCCCCAGTTCGGATTCAATCCGTCATGGGGGTGATGAGAGTCACATTTGTAGTATACAAGCGCAGTTCATATGCATCTTAAGACGACATGAAATCATAGGTTTGCCAATAGAAAGCATGACTGAGGATACAACCAAATACGCTCTGAACACCATCAAAAAGAAAGCTTAAGCAAGCTATCGCCCGATGCTGTCCTACAACGAAATAAGCCGTACGCACAATTGGGTATGCTAAAAATTGGCACATGTCACGTCACATGCGCTTCGTATCCTTCTCCCATCCAGACTATACTGTCGGTCCCGGATTTGCACCAGGTCCACCTTCTGCCGATCATTCAGCATCCGGGTCACGGACTAAGCCATGCTGTTTCTCACAAAAACGATCCACAAACATGTCATCACCGCCGGTGGGGAATTTCGCCCCGCCCCGAAGGATCTTGCTCTTATTTAATTGAATTAACATTAAACTTGTTACGTATATTAGCACCGACTTCTAAAAAAAGCAAGTTATCAAATAGAAGCTCCTGCTTTGGTTTTGACATATTGGCTGGAGAGTTCTTCAAACCAGGTTTTATCGTTCATATGAAGCGCCAAGTCAATCAGATCGGCCAGTTCCTCGACTCCCAGCTCTGTTGCATGATCAAAGGTAATTACGGCTGAAGCAACCGGTCCTCGCCCTTCCTCAGAACATGCTTCATAATCCAGTCGTACATCAACATGTCCGTCAATAAACTCGCATTTTAGAAAATAAATAATTTCGCACATTAAAATGGGGCGTACTTGTGTTTCTAACACGCAATCCATCACCTTGGCAGAATAATGCTGGTTCGTCAGCGTAAATTTGTGTTCTGTCGCTGCCAGCGAGGTCCGTCCAAAATCATCCGTAAACTTGAGTTCCACTGGCTTGATGTTCATAACCTTAGGGATTTGCTTCTTTATAATTTCGATTATTTCAACTGTATTCAGCTTAATCATTACCTGCACCTCATTGCATCTTAAAATTCAGAAGAAAACTTTTTAACGTGCCTCTTATAGGCCTCCACTCCTATATCGGAAATCATTACCTGTTTTTTTATGCTTCAACCCATAAACGACAAAAAAGATTCTTTGCGCAAAAAGCGCAAAGAATCTTGATCGAGCCACTACAGTAACAGCGGCTAACAATGTTAATCGATGATTATGCAAAAAACAGGATTATAGCTCTGAAATTTCATGTTTCTTTTTCAGGATAGTCCAGCGACGCTCAATCTCCTGTTCAAAGGTCGCCAGCGTAGCCTCCTCCTTAATAAGATGCTTCGTTTTACCCATTAATTTCAGCCATTCAGCAGCTGGAATTCGTTTTCCTTTGTCCTCCGGATTGTACGTAATCGTCGTACTGCCTTGCTCTATTTCGTACAAAGGAAAGAAACAGGACTCGACTGCGGCGCCCACAATGCTGGTACCCAGTCTGTCTTCGGATTTCCAATTCAGCGGACAGGCGCACAGGATTTTACCATAGGCCGTACCCACGTTGTTTGCATACCATTGAGCCTTGGCTGCTTTACGCAGCATATCCTGCGGATGACTTTCAGCAGCGGTAAAAGCATACGGAATGTTACAAGCAGCCATGATTTGCACGGTATCCTTGTGATGCCCTTGCTTTCCTTTTTGCATTTTACCTACACCCGACGTACTGGTCATGTGACCGAGCGGAGTGGAGTAAGATTGCTGTGAACCTGTATTCATGTACCCCTCGTTATCATATTCCAGCATGATTAGCTTATGATTACGCAGAGCCGCACCAATCGCAGAACCCATACCAATATCCATCCCACCGTCACCACTAATCATGATAAAGGTCGGATCGTCCGACATCTCAATTTCATTACGCCGTTTCATTTCCATGTAAGCTTCTAGCGCTCCTGAAAGGGTAGCGGCCCCGTTTTGAAAAAGATTGTGGATCATCGGTTGTTTGTGTGATGTATATGGATACCCTGTCGTCGTCACATATACGCAGCCTGTCTGGAACAGCACGACAATATCCCCTTCAATACCTTTGAAAAACAGTTCCAGCGCAGACAATGCCCCACATCCTGGACAAGCTCCGTGGCCTGGTGAAAGACGCCGTGGTTTGGTTGTCAACGACCGCAAAGGGGGTACCTTGACCTTGAGCTTCCCGGTCTCCTCGTCCGGCGTAACCTGAATCAGACCCGTACGGTAATCATTACCACGTGGCGGCTGCATAACTTGCGGCATCACCTTGTCCGGTGAACCCGAATTAATTCCGTAGTAATCAAAGGGCTTCTCTACTCGTCCGGCCTCTGCCGCCTCGATTGCAAGCTGGAAGAACGCCTCTGCATCTTCTGCATAAAAATCTTTGCCGCCCAAGCCAAAGATACGGCTCAACACGAGTGTCCGATTCAGCGGGTCCTCCTGCAAGGCCGCTTTAATTTCATGCGTTAAATTACCGCCGTCTGCCCCATACGAGTCTGCACGCTCACCTACCAGCAACGCCTTGACATTGCGTAATGCTTCCCGCAGTTGTGCGGCTGGGAACGGTCGGATGATGTTCGGACGTATCACACCAGCTTTAATTCCGCGCGCGCGGAGTTGATCCGCCACATCCTTGGCCGATTCAGCCGCCGAATTCAACAGAAATACCGCAACCTCAGCATCCTCCATTTGATACAGATCTAAAATCGGGTATTCCCGACCGGATAAAGCGGCATATTCTGCTGCTACCTGCTCATATACTCCTTCTGACAGCTTCAGTGCTTCGGACAGCTGAACATGATTATTCGTCAAGTCATCGCCGTTCATATGCGCGCCCACAGTAACAGGATGATCAAAATCCGTAATATTCGGATAATTTAAGTTCGGGTTAGGACCTACAAAACCACGCACGGTCTCAGCATCGGCAAAATATTGCACTTTACGTTTTTGATGGGACGTATAAAAACCGTCATATGCGACCATTACAGGCAGCCGAACATCGCTGTGCTCTGCAATTTTTAGTGCCATAATGTTCATATCATACACAGCCTGTGGTGTACTTGCCGTCAAAATGACCCAGCCTGTATTCAAACCATAGTACAGATCCGAATGATCTCCGCGAATATCTAGGGGACCACTGACAGCTCGTGTCACCAGATTCATAACCATAGGAAAACGGGTACCTGACTGAACAGGTAACTGCTCCAGCATGTACAGGAAACCTTGCGAACTAGTGGCGTTCACCACCCTCGCTCCCGCTGCGGCAGCTCCATAACAAATCCCTGCCGATCCGTGTTCTCCGTCTGCTGCAACCAGCTTAATATTATGCTGACCTCTCGTTCTCATCTGATCTAGATACTGCGCTACCTCGGTAGATGGAGTAATCGGGAAATATCCCATCATATGATAATTAATCTGCGCAGCCGCCGTTGCTGCCATTTCATTACCGGATTCGAACGTTGTCACTTGCGCGGCGCCTGTCTGTTTGAGTTCTTCCTCCAGTTTTGCCATTACGCACGCCCTCCTTCATATACCGGAAATTGGTGGGCAACTCGATTCTGTTCAGCCCATCCCCATTGCTCGCGACGCGAGCTTAGTGCCCCCGATGGGCAAATATCTACACATTTCAGACATCCTTTGCAATACTGGTAATCAATCCCTTGCAAAAATGGCATCATTCTTCCGCGTTTGTCTGCTTGCTCTTCCCATACAAAACAGTAATCCGGGCAAATCGAATCACACTTGGCACAATGGGTACATTTATCAACTTCATATTCAGGCACATACCCCTGACGTGAACCACTAACATCTCTCGTTATGCTGTTTCCCTGAGTTGCAATAACGCCCCCCAGTAATTGCGTTTCGTATCCCAGCAATGGCTGCGGACGTTCAAAAACCCGATCCTGCGCGTCATCAGTAACCGGATATACGTGCAGTTCCATTTCATCATAACCACGGTTAAACGTACGCAGATTAGGTTCCACTAACAGTGGATTTTTCTTTTCAAAGGTACTGCGTATAACCGATCTCATCGCTTCCGGGTCCAGGAAGTCACAGACACGGAACAAGGCACCGAGCATGGACGTATTTAGTTTGGTTCGCTCTTCCAGTGCGATGCCCATCGCATCCACCACCGCTAATGTTCCGGATACCAGTCCCAAATCAGCCCGTATTTCTTCTGCTGGACGCGTGGAATTAACCACTACAATCCCATCCGCTGGCAGTCCGCTGATTACATTTACCGTTTTGTATAACGTTTCATGGAAAATGCCTACCACATGCGGTTGCTCAATCGGACTGTGATCCCGAATATCGACTTCTGGCTCACAGAAACGGACGAAACTTTTAACCGGAGTTCCCTTTTTTTCCGAACCGTAGGACGAAAAATTTGAAGCATTCAGCCCCAAACCAAGCACCCCGGTTTCGGCCAACATTTTGCCAGCCAGATTAGCGCCGAGTCCACCAATGGATTCCAGCCGGATTTCAAAAAATCCGAGTCGATTTGTGCTCGTTAAAATAGACAATGTGATAAGCCCCCTTCTTTTCCAATCCTTAACGAGTTTGAATACTCATATAAAAAAAATTGGAAATTGCATTCTTATGAAAAGGCTATCACAACACTTACTTTTCGAATGTGATCTTACGCACTGTAATGCCTACGTGATTGCGAAAATCAATAAACCGTCAAACAAAAGACAACAAAAGCCGCCCTGTCCAAAGACAGAACGGCTTAGGTGCAACGCTATTAAAAAAAGATCATGTAATTAACGGTAAAATTACACGTCAAATACTTTAACCTCTTTCATTTTGTCGCCTTGCTTTACAGCATCAATGAATTCCATACCTTTGGTTACTTTACCAAATACAGTATGTACTCCATCTAAATGTGGTTGTGGAGCGTAGCAGATAAAGAATTGGCTGCCACCTGTGTTGCGACCTGCATGAGCCATGGACAGAACGCCTTTGGCATGCTTTGTTGTATTCGTAGCTGTTTCACAGTCAATCGTGTAACCAGGACCGCCTGTACCGTTACCGATCGGACAACCACCTTGAGCAACAAAGCCAGGAATGACACGGTGGAAGCTCAAACCGTTGTAGTAACCGCTGTTTGCCAGCTTTTCAAAGTTAGCAACGGTGTTTGGAGCTTCTTCTGGGAAAAAGTCAATTTCGACGATACCGCCGTTTTCAAGATCTATTCTACCTTTTTTCATTGTTTGTATCTCCTTTTCAACCTGTTTTGAGAACTAAATAACATCAAGTTCCAGTTTACTATGAATTGCCGCGCTTAGCAAAGTCTTGTCCAAAAAAAAGGGCCATTGACCCCGGTATATGATTACCGACTCAATGGCCTGCTTGATCTTACAATGTTAAAATCAGGACGAAACCGTAATCTTGGCGTTGGGCTGAACCGCCGGACTGGCTTGATCACGAACCAAGCGCTGTGGCACAACATCGTTGCGTACGATATCTTCGTAGGTTTCCCGACGCACCACCAACTCGGCCTCACCGTTGTTGACAAATACAACTGCAGGTCGACGTATTCGGTTATAATTACTCGCCATCGAGTAATTGTAGGCTCCGGTTGAGGCAACAGCGAGCAAGTCGCCGCTATTTATACGAGGCAGCTCTACATCCCAAATCAGCATATCGCCGCTTTCGCAGCATTTGCCCGCAATGGACACCGTCTCTTCGTTCGTATCCTGCGCTCGATTAGCCAGCATCGCTTCATACTTGGCCTGATACAGTGCAGGGCGTGGATTATCTGTCATCCCACCATCTACCGAAACATATTTACGTACTTGCGGAATATCCTTGATGCTTCCTACTGTATATAAGGTCGTGCCTGAATCGCCTACAATACTGCGTCCCGGCTCAATCCAAATTTCTGGAAGTTCATCGTAAAGTCCTGAAAAATAAGTTTTCACCGCTTCGCCGATAGCCTGCACATAGGTGGAAACTTTCAGCGGTGTGTCCTCCTCTGTGTAGCGAATGCCAAATCCCCCACCCAGATTAATCACTTTGAAAGAAAACTGAAGCTGTTCCTTAATTTCTCTGGAAAAAGCTGCAACCCGTTCAGCAGCCATTTGGAAGCCATTCACTTCGAATATTTGCGAACCGATATGAGAATGTACCCCCAGCAGGTTAAGATGATCTAGCTTGATAGCCTGTTCCACTGCTTGGCGTGCTGTACCGTTCCCAATGTCAAAGCCAAATTTCGAATCTTCTTGACCTGTGGCCATATATTCATGCGTGTGCGCCTCAACCCCTGGTGTAACCCGCAGTAAGATATTCACCTGCTGTTCCTTCTCAGAGGCAAGGGCCTGCAACAAATGCAACTCCATTTCGCTATCGACGACGAAGCAACCAATTTGCGCATCTAACGCCATTTCAATTTCTTCCGGTGTTTTGTTATTGCCGTGAAAATGGATTCGTTCTGCCGGGAACCCTGCTTGTAGCGCAGTAAATAATTCTCCACTGGAAACAACGTCAAGCGACATCCCTTCTTCAGCAGCTAAAGCGCACATCGCCATAACACAAAACGCTTTGCTTGCATAAGCAACTTGAAACTTCAATCCAGTTTCACGAAAAGCTTCTATGAATTCCCGGCAACGCCGGCGGACTAACTGTTCGTCAACAATATATAGCGGCGTGCCAAAACGCTCTTTCAAAAGCGTTGTATCACAACCGCCGATCTCCAAATGTCCATTGCTGTTAATTTTACTGCTTCCATGCAAATACATGTTCTGGCGCCTCTCTTTCTGGAACAAGCTAGTCATATTCCATCGAATGTTTACACCAGTATAGCAAAAAAAACATCAAGAACAATGGATTTTTATGCAGATCATTTATATTAATGCTCCTGTCCATTGCCTGAGTTCGAATCTGTGTCGGCATCCGTATGGGGCATACGCGTATTGTCCCTCGTTTTGTTAGATGACGGGCGGTTAGCCGCATCTAGTACAGGCATACGGAACAAGATGGAAGCTAACGCTTTGGCATTAAAAGGAATGAACGGCCACAAATACGAAGAATTATATGACCGATGCAGCGTCAGCATCAAAATGATCAGTGTCGTACCCACGACAAAGCCCGGTACGTGAAAAATCGCAACAGCAACCAGCAGGAATAGTCGAATCAGTCTATTTGCCAGCCCCAGCTCGTAGCTCGGTGTTGCGAACATTCCTATGGCAGCGACAGCCATATACAGCACGACCTCATTCACGAAAAGTCCCGTCTTAACCGCTATATCACCGACCAGAATGGCTGCGATCAAGCCCATAGCGGAAGCCAGTGGTGTCGGAGTATGCACAGCCGCCATTCGCATGAGATCGACCCCTAGTTCCACGATGATAAACTGTGCAATCAGCGGAAGATGTGCTTCCTTTTGAGGACCAATAAAATCAAGAAAAGCTGGTTTTAATTCGGGATTGATGACCATTAGCAGCCACATCGGAAGCAGAAACATTGAGGCGAATATGCCTAAAAAACGTACCCACCGCAAATAACTTCCCATAAAAGCGGTTTGCCGATTTTCTTCTGCATGCTGACACAAGTCAAAAAAAGTGGTAGGCAAGATCATCACGCTGGGTGAGGTATCTACGAAAATAACGAGTCTCCCTTCCATAATATGCGATGCCACGACATCTGGTCGCTCCGAATATCGTACTAATGGATATGGATTCCAACCTTTATTGATAATCGTCTCCTCTAATTGCTTATCGGCCAGCGGAATACCATCCAAATTAACATTTTTAATTTTGTCTCGTACAGTATCCACCATCACCTTATCTACAATATCGTCAATATAGCCCAAGCATACGTCCGTTCGAGTTCGGCGTCCGACCTGCATAGCCTCAAATTTAAGTCCTGGGTCCCGCAAACGCCGGCGTACCAGACCTACATTTGTAAGCATTGTTTCAGTAAACCCGTCGCGGGCACCGCGCACAACCCGCTCCAAAGAGGGTTCCTCTGGACTACGCACCGGATAATTACGGGTATCCAGAATAAGGGAAAAACGTTCACCTTCCATGAAAAAGGCACTCATCCCCGTCAGTACCTTGTTAATGACGACTGACATCTTATCTGTCTTCTCCACCTGAATATGTGGAATAAAGTTTTCGAAATACGCTTGTAGTCCATCGGAAGAGAGATTATCCGGCGTCAGATAGGTGAGCCGCTTTAGCACTTCAAGCATAATTTGATCCTTCGCAAAGGTATTCAGGAACAGATATCCAGTATGACGCCCTCCCAGTGTCATTTCCCTGAATACGACATCAAAGGTCTCCCCCAAACCTAATACTGTTTCAAGTGTATTCTTGTTATCCTTCATCCTCGGCGATATATTATCTTCGGCCTGCCAGTAGCGAACGGACTCCTCTACGTTATCAGATCGCTCACTCTCTTTTTTGTGTTTAAAACGTGCAGATTCCTGCGCCTGCTTTTCCTGCCATGGACTCAACTTTTCTTCGCCAGTATGATATTCCCTTCCGATTACCCCGTCTTCTTGATGCTGCTCCCGATGCTCTTGATCCGCTCTGTGATCCATATTCCTTGTCCCCTTCGCTTTCGTTGTTAACGGTTGTATACAAACCAGTCAAATAAGGAACCCGTCACCTTACCAAGCACCATTGCCATTAGCAGACCGAGCATATACACGGTCATGTGGAGTCGCTTGGCGAGTATAGGCAGGAGATTTAATACCTCCGTTAAAGCCGCGGCGAGCAAACCAATAAACACTCCGCAAAATAGCCCAGGTATCCATGTAAATATGCCCGGTAGTGGCAAACAAATGTTCCAAAAATCGACCACAGTCCCCAGCACTGAACCTATAATCATTGCCTTTTCGTATGCACGTGATTTTTTATACGTACGGGTGAGTTGAGCTAATCGCGGCATGATATCCAGCACAATAAAAAAAGCAATTACACCGCTACCCACCGCAAGGCCCCCAGCAATACCTAAAATAATCTGAAGTGCAGCCTGTACAAATATCATGGTTTCTTAGCCTTTGTCTGCAGACGGGCCATCTTTTCATATTCCTCTGCCACAACATACTGATCCACATTTTCCTGGTACAGATACATTTCCACCTCCAGCGGTGTCGGCTCCTCGTTCCAATTTTTCTTGAACAAGTGATTAAAAAAAACGATCATGCCAAAGCCGATGCCGATTGAGTAAGCAATTTGAAACAGGTACGGATGCTCATCCTTATGTCCCGTAATCATCTCCACAATCCGAACCTGTACTTCCATCATGCTAACGTCGGCATGAAAATTCATAATTGTCAGCGCAGAGCCAAAAAACAGAAGCACCCATACCAAAACAAACAGTATTTTGGACGGCTTACGGGGTTTCTCCACGAGTTCGACAAGTACATGCGGCTTCCCAAGAGATTCAACTACGACCCCCGGAATATGATCTCTAATTTTTGCTATGATCTGCAGCATATCTATCAGTATCAGATTACCGTCCTGGTGCTGCGGCCGCTTGAGAACAAGCTCAAGCAGTTCCTTTTCCCATTCAGGATTAGTCAGCAAATTGGCTACATCACCCAAATGTAAATCCTGTCCTTGTATCATGCGGACACGGCTGCGGAGCCGCAAGTAGACAATAGGAGCTACTGTAGGAGCCGGAGTATGAGTCATCCGATCCCCTCCTTATCCTCGTAATTATCAGTTAGTATGGAACGAAGCAAGGAAACCTATTCTGTGTATTGTCTTTTATCCCACGCAAAAAAGAGTACCCCTGACCATTAAAATGGCTTTGGAATACCCTTTAAAAATACGTAAGCATAAGGATTTCACTAAGATCCTGACTGTTATTATTGGGCAATCTGATCGCGGATCAGTTGTAAAATCTTTTTTTCCAGCCGTGATACCTGCACCTGAGAAATACCAAGCCGACTTGCAACCTCTGATTGCGTCTGATCCCGGTAATAGCGCAGGTACACAATCAACCGCTCCCGCTCAGATAGTCCGCCAATGGCCTCATTGAGTGCCAGCTTGTCAAACCATCTTTCCTGGGATTCGTCAGCAATCTGATCCATAAGTGTAATCGGATCACCGTCATTTTCGAACACCGTTTCGTGAATTGAAGTAGGCGGCTTATTGGCCTCCTGCGCAAAAACAACGTCCTCTGGCGTCACTCCCAGCTCATCAGCAACTTCCTTGACTGTAGGCAGGCGGTTGAGCCGTTTGGATAGCTCGTCCTTCATTTTGCGGACCTTATTGGCCGTTTCCTTCAAGGAACGGCTAACCTTGAGTGTACCGTCATCACGCAAGAACCGTTGAATCTCACCGATAATCATCGGTACTGCATATGTTGAAAATTTGACTTCGTAGCTGAGATCGAATTTATCCACCGATTTTAACAAGCCAATGCAACCAATTTGAAAAAGATCGTCAGGTTCATACCCCCGGTTCATAAAGCGCTGCACGACAGACCAGACGAGCCGGATATTACTATTGACCAGTGTCTCACGAGCCTCATTATCACCGGATTGACTCAATGCAATAAGCCGCTTGACTTCCGCATCCTCTAAATAGCTGTGCGAAGTTTTTTTTCCTCCTGCTTCCATAGGATCAACTCCTAATTATATAAAGCTTTCTTGGATTCAATCCTTTTCTTCATCCGGACCGACGTGCCTCTGCCCGGCTCACTGACTGCTTCAAACTCATCCATGAAATTTTCCATAATTGTAAAGCCCATGCCGGAGCGTTCCAATTCAGGTTTGGACGTATATAAAGGCTGCTTGGCGAGTTCTAGATCCTCAATTCCTCGGCCTGCGTCCTCAACAACCAACGTGATCACGTCCGCTTCAATCCCGACTCTAATCGTTACGACACCTGACGGGTCGCTGTCATAGCCGTGAATGATACTGTTTGTCACCGCTTCAGACACCACGGTTTTCAAATCACTTAGCTCATCCATTGTGGGATCAAGCCTGGAAATAAAGGCCGCGACAGCCACACGAGCAAATGCTTCATTCTCGGATTTTGCAGCAAACTGCAAGCTCATGAAATTGTTACCCGTGCCTTCTCTCATGACACTACCTCCAGTTCCGTGAGCGCATTTCCCTCGTTGTCATAAATGGGCATGATTTTGAACAGCCCTGACATATCCAGCAGTCGGTGTACTGGCGGATTGACATCACAGACTGCCATTTTTCCGCCCTTTTGCTTGATCAGTTTGTACCGTCCCAAGATAACGCCAAGGCCGGAGCTATCCATAAACTGAAGATTCTTCAGGCTGAGCACAATATGCTCGCATTGCCGGCGCTGAATCGCCTCATCCATTTGCATACGGACCATGTCCGACGTATGGTGATCAAGCTCACCAGACAGCCTTACAATCAGTACCCCCCGGTGATGCTCCATTTCAATTTGCAGGTTCATGCTTGCTCACTCTCCTCCCGGTCTTGGACAAGGATTTCTACGTAGCCGCAGACGATTCCTGCCCTCCGACAAAACTAGAAGAAAACCCCGTAAAATCTACAAAGAAAATAGGTTCGACATGGTACGTTTAAACAATTTCCACCATCCGGCCTTCTCGATAGCCACAGGCGAAGTGATATTAAACTCCTTAAGCCGTTGTCCATCCTGATAGACGACCAGCTTACCAACTGGATCACCAGCCCGGACAGGAGCTTTGAGGCTTGGGGCCAGTTGCAATTCATGACGCAACGTTTGTTTGTTGCCACCTTTTTTCACCAGCACACTGTAAGAACGATCAGCCTGAATTTTCAGCTCTGGCAACACGCCTTTTTCAACTTTTACGCTGCCCAGCAATTCACCCGGCTTGTATATGGATTTCATTGTATATTGAGAAAATGCATAGTCGAACATGGAAGACACTTCATTGTTGCGTATCTTCGTATTTGGCTCCCCGAGCACGACAGCCACGACACGCAAGCCATCACGCTTCGCGGTAGCGGAAAGACAGAACTTTGCTTCTGCCGTATAGCCTGTTTTCAGCCCGTCTGCTCCAGTATAGAAACGGACAAGTTTATTCGTATTCACCAGCCAAAAGGGCTTGACTGAGGACTTACGCAAATAGTCCTGATAGGCTCCCGTATATTTCGTAATTTGCGGGTATTTCAACAACTCCCGACTCATAACCGCAATATCATGCGCAGAAGAATAGTGATTCTCTACGGGTAAACCGTTGCAATTGGCAAAATGCGTATCCTTGAGCCCGAGTTGCTGCACCTTGGCGTTCATCATCTCAACAAATGCCTGCTCAGACCCTGCAAGTTTCTCAGCCATCGCCACAGAGGCGTCGTTGCCTGAAGCCATCGCAATTCCCTTCAGCATCTCATCGACCGTCATTTCTTCTCCCGGCTCCAAGAAAATTTGCGAGCCCCCCATTGAAGATGCATATTCGCTGGCACGAACTTTATCGGTCAGCTTAAGCTTGCCATCCTGAATGGCCTCCATTGTTAGCAACATCGTCATAATCTTGGTGATGCTCGCTGGAGGAAGCTTTTCACGACTGTTTTTTTCATAGATGACTGTGCCCGTATCTGCATCCATCAGGATCGCCGAGAGAGCCTGGGGAGCTAGCTCAGCCGCTGATCCCTCTTTGGTTTTGCTATCAGGTATGCTTTCTTCGGCCCAACCGCCGACAGGGACGGCAGTCAAGGCTACCAGGCAAGCCAGGATGAACGCCACCACTTTTTTCTTCACAATCGGTTCCCTCCTCAACATATTGGCGTAAACCACCGGAGCCTATTTACTTACTCCTCCGGCCTATTCGCTGTGCTGCTAACCATTGTCGTCAGAATGAAAGAAAAATATTCCATATGACTAAAAACATCAAATAGCACCAAGCTGAGTCAGCATGGTGCGCATTTTCCAATATCTAAAATGACAGAACATCTATCGTCTGTGAAATAATTGTTTAAATTCGGCTTACGTTGAGATATGTGATACCTCCACCTGGTAGAATATCCATTGCATTTTGACTGAACACCCGTATATCAATAAAAGAATTCGCTTCCAGTCTAAGTTCCATTGCTCCACTCAATGCACTATAGTTCAGTCCGCCAATTATCCTGTCATCGAGATAAGCATAGGCGGAACTCCCGGCAAGCTGCTCATCATTCAAGTGAAGTGCTAACCGTGTACGGTTTCCATCAACTTGGGGATCGGTCGAAATGTAGACTTGTATTCTGTATTTCCCAGCTCGCTTGGCTCGCCATCGACTATTCACCGCATCGAATTCGATCAGCTCATCCTGGTTGATTTGATTGAACTTCACCTTCTGCCAACTACCTGCCGGAAGATTTTGTCTCGCTCCCAGGTAGGCTTTAACAAAGGTTTCGTCCAAATGCTCAATTCCGTTGTTCGAGTATTTCTCGACCAGCAGCAAAGCCTGCCCTGTCCCATTATTCTCGTCATAACGATTATTGTTATAGTTAAAATCCAAATGTGAGCGAAGTGTCACCTGCTGTGTGGAAGAACTACCAGAGAAAGAAATAAGCTTTTTTAGATTACGGGGATACCCTCCCACCTCGTCCACCAAAACTTTTTTGCCAATGACCACATCTACAAAATAGTTACATACGGATTGGGTATCATTGAATTTATCCGCTATCGCTAAAATGGAGTCACGCAATGCCACATTTTTGGTTTCTTTAGTAGCACCAATTTGAATAAAAGAAGGTACTGTCATCTTATGCTCTCTGCTTAGTCCCTCAAACCAGCAGCCTATAAATTCAGCGTTCATAAAATCATTAATGAGAATGGGAATATCATTGGAACTTCCATCCTTAATGTGCTGGCTAGCCAAAAATCTAGCCCCGTTGGAGCTATTCAGATCCAATGCCGTATCGTTCCCCAATGTAAAAAGCGCTATGCTAGTAAACTGTGAACTTCTATTCTGCAAGTGAATCCCTGTTTTATTGTAATTAATCTCTGTGCATTTAAATAAATTGACATCACTTTCGTAGCCCCAAAAAGCCGTTTCGAAATGCTCAATTAGGACATTATCCAGGGCAACTCCGCCGCCCTTCCAATCCTGAATACCCAAAGTACCTTTACCATAATATCCACGCTTCACCGACTGCGAAAACGGATTATTTAATGTGGCTCTGTCAGCCCCCTCGTACCGGATCGATAAGTCATGAAACTGCACATTTTGAAATCCGCTAAACGTTGGTAGACTTTCATCTCCAATTTGAAAACAAGGGCCCGTACCATAATATTCAATCGACGTAACCCCTTTGCCTTGTCGGTATCTGCCCTTATGAATGCCAAAAATGCGTACACCCTGCTTGCGAATCTGTAGGGTAGAGGTTATTTTGTATCGTCCACTGGGAATGTGAAGAATAGAATAATCGGGGGTCTTATTAATCAATTCCTGCAAAGCTGCCGTATCATCCTGAATACCATCACCAGCAGTTCCAAACCAGCTTACGTTTACACTGCGTTCAATGAATTCTTTTTCAATGGTTTTAAAATTTTCATTTAATTGCTGCGGCGTTAACTCTTTGCCCGTACCACTCAAATTCAACTTCAAACGGTCTGTAAAAAAATGATCCGCCACCCGAACACCCCCATGTTTAAAAACGTAAAAAGTTCCTCTTTGACCAGCCGAAGAATCCTTCATTTTCTTAGCATGGACTGAGTATATGCACAAGAGGGCTTGCTCTAGGCGTGGGAAAAATGAAAATAAATATTTTATTATTATTGTACAAGAAGATACGTTTTGTATATTATAGATACATAACGTATCTAGGCGGTGGAACCGTGAAACATATACTTACAGTAGCTGGTTTACTGGCTTTTTCGATTCCCTATGCTTGTCAGGGTTTGTCTCCCAGAGTTATCACGATTTCCCTGCTCATCTTGTTGTTTAGCTATATCATGCTACTACCTTCACTCAGATCATTGATCGCAACCTTAGCCGACAATCCGTTGCTGACTTTACTCATGCTGTACATCGCTGCCTCCTGTTTGTGGGCTGAACAAGAGCAGACCTCTTCCTTGCTGATGGTTCTCAAATTTCTTGCCTTCTCTACCTTTGGGCTCTATTTGGCCACCCATTATACAATACAGGGCTGCATTCGTCTCTTAGTCGTTACGTTAAGTATTTTGAGCATACTCAATTTACTCGCCGTTTTGCTCGTTCCCTCCTTTGCTATTCATGGTGGCGTGGAACATACTGGGCTATGGAAGGGCATCTCTGGTCATAAAAATACACTCGGAACTCTCTCTCTGTTAGGTTTTGTTTCACATGTCATTTACTTTTTCAGGGGTAAACATAAAGTTTTGCATATTGGCTTCATCTTACTCAATGCCTTATTGCTCATCAAGTGCCAATCTACCACCTCTTTGATGCTGACATCTTCGTTCTTCGTATTTATATTGTTTATATTGCTATTCAAGAGAATCCGAAGCATTGCGTTGCGTGGTTTCTTCATTAGCTGTTCCTGCTTGCTCGTTCTTTTGGGTTTGGTGTTCACTTTTACTTATGGAGATGCGATTGCGTCGGAATTCGGAAAGACAACGACCTTAACTGGAAGAACGGAAATCTGGCAGGGGATTGCTGGTGCGATTCAGAGCCATTACTGGTTCGGACATGGTTATGGCTCCTACTGGGCAGCCCGGCCCAGTATCTATGCGAATGGAATTCGTTTTGATCTGACAAGCAGCCATAGCGGTTTCCGAGATCTGTGGATCGATGTGGGCCTTACAGGACTACTGGCAACCATTACACTCGCCATAACCACTTTATTTAAATTTAGAATTGGCAAAGCAGATATGTATACATGGCTGACGGCAGCTGTTTTTTTCCTGTTTATCATATTGAACAATATAACGGACAGCCGTTTCCTGAACTCGCTATCCATTTACTGGATTATTTTTATGGTTATTGTGATCAAGGTGCAAGAACGACATACACTGGCTGTAGCAGAAAAAGCGAATTCAACTGCATTGAGCACACAGCCTCTCCATTAGGAGATGTTACTCAAATCAACCGCTGTATGTAAAAAAGAACCCCATACCCACGCCATCAAAAGGCGTTTGGATATGGGGCTCTTGGGATATATGTCCACCACTTCGGTTGAACATGATCCCCAATCTACATTTGTGGAATAATCGCTAGCACAAGTTTTAAAAATTGCTCACGTACCTTCTCTGCCGTCTCCATCACTTCACCATGGGACAAAGGCTGATCCAGAATGCCTGCGGCCATATTTGTGATACAAGAGAAGCCCAGTACCTCAATTCCTGCATGACGGGCTACAATAACCTCAGATACGGTCGACATACCCACTGCATCTGCACCCAGTGTACGCAGCATGACGATTTCAGCAGGCGTTTCATAGTTAGGTCCCAGCAATCCAGCATATACACCTTCCTGCAGGCTGAAGCCCTGTTGGTTAGCCGTTTGCTTGGCAATTTCACGCAAACGGCGGCTGTACGCCTCCGACATATCTGGAAAACGAACGCCCAGACCGGCATCGTTTGGTCCAATCAGCGGATTTTGTCCTGTCAGATTAAGATGATCCGAGATGACCATCAGATCGCCTGCTTCGTAGGAAGTATTTACACCACCTGCTGCATTCGTCACCAGCAGACTTTGAATCCCCAATTGCTTCATCACCCGAACTGGGAAAGCCGTCAGCTGCGGGCCATAGCCCTCATACATATGGAAGCGCCCTTTCATCATGACGACAGCGCGACCTTCAATCGTGCCTAACAGTAATTCACCCTCATGACCTTCTACCGTCGATACAGGAAAATGGGGAATATCCTGATAAGGAATACTAATTCCATCCTGAATTAAATCGGCCAGAATACCGAGACCCGATCCCAGAATAAGGCCAATCTCTGGACGTATTCCGCTCTTGGCGCGGATATAATCTGCTGCTTCCTGAATTGTAGCTTGGTTGGCTGTTGACATTAATATCTCTCCTGACTTGTACAATCGTAAAGTTATAGTCATTATCACATTTTCTATGAAACCAAAGTATCGTTATGTTCGATCTTTGCTTTCATGAGAAGTGCGGTTGCCGCCGTGCGGGTGATGCTTTTCATATACTTCCTTCATATTCCGTCTGGCCGTCTGCGCATATACCTGCGTCGTTGACAGATCAGCATGACCCAGCATTTCCTGTACAGAGCGTAAGTCCGCTCCGCCCTCCAGCATATGTACCGCAAAGGAATGCCGCAGCGTGTGGGGCGTGATATCCTCGCTTATGCCTGCTTCCTGGCCGTACTTCTTAATCATTTTCCAGAAGCCCTGTCTACTGAGACGCTGTCCAGATACGTTCAGGAACATGGCATCCTGCTCTACCTGAGCTTCTTCACCCTGCCCGGATCTCAGCAATAATAGACGCTGCTCGTCCATATAGGCTTGTGCCCACTGTGATGCCTCACGGCTGATCGGTACAACACGCTCCTTGCCTGCCTCGCCGCCACAGTGCACAAAGCGCAGATCGGTGCGCACGTCACGCACGTTTAAGGCAATCAGCTCTGATACGCGAATGCCCGTCGCATACAGCAACTCCAGCATCGCCTTGTCTCGCACCCCTTGCGGGGCAGTCACATCTGGCGCGGCCAGCAAACGCTCTATCTCATCCTGCGTTAGCACCGAGGGCTTCTTTTTAGTCGCTTTGGGCAGCTCCAGCAGAACAGACGGATCATGGATCGTAATTCCCTCCCGAATAAGAAAATGAAAAAAGGAGCGAATGGAGGCGACGCTACGTGATATTGTCGCCGCAGCCTTTCCCTGTTCCTTCAAATGGCCCAAATACAGTACCAGATGTGACCGTTGGACATTATCCGGCTGCTCAATACCACAGCTTTCTGCGAACTCGACAAACTGCTGTACGTCTCGTTGATACGCTTCCAAAGTGCTGCGCGACAAACCCTTTTCCTCTTCCATAAATTGAACGAAAGGTTGAATGTACATTTTCATGAGTTCCAAAAGTCTCCTTGTTCTGCATACAGCGGTTCAGTCTCAGCGCCTGCTTCTTCGTGTGCTACCTTCATCATTTCATAAGCTCATCAAGACCGATTACTTAGACTATTCACCATACCAGTAAAAGAAACGTAAACGTTCCAACACTGCTATTCGATGCTCGGACCCTTCATTTACTTTTTGTCCGCCAAATACCTTCACTGCATGTCCTTCCGGTATTCGGTAATGATCTACAGGTGTTATCCAATCTGTAAACAGCCTGAGGCTAAAAAAGAACATACATGCCAGCGCCCCGAACAAGATTACCAAACGTAGCCATTTTAGTCCTCTCCGCAACGATAGTACCATGTGGATCAGCCGCCTTTTCCCCAGAATATGGTCCTAATTAGGACTCTCTATGGAAGGGTATGACAAGCTATTCCTTTTTATACCGCTTAATCCCGAACAACAGGCTCCGAACCAAAAAAGCTCTCCCGAACGCATCTTCGTCGGTGAGAGCTTGGGTAGTCAGCTTTTAGTCCTGAGATTTGTTTTTTCTGGATTTGCCCAAAGATTTCTGAGCGGTCGTATCGTTCTTCGCCTTACAACGATAACAAATACCGTGGAAGTCCAAACGATGATCCACTACGGTAAAGTTATATTCCCGTTCCAAGCGCTCCTCCAATGGTCCAAGCCAATCTTCCAGTATTTCATCTACACTGCCACACTGCACACATATCAAATGGTGATGGTGATGTTTGGTTGTATCGCCGCGCAAATCATAACGCGCAACGCCATCACCAAAATTAATTTTCTCCACGACATGCAGTTCACTTAGCAGTTCTAGGGTACGGTATACGGTTGCCAGACCGATTTCGGGAGCTTTCTCTTTGACGAGCATAAATACATCTTCCGCACTCAGATGATCATCTTCGTTCTCAAGTAAAACTCTGACGGTGGCTTCCCGCTGAGGCGTTAGTTTGTAGCCCTGGGATTGCAGCTGCTGCTTAATTTTTTCGATCCGTGCTTCCATGTGTCTCCCTCCCCCTGCAAAGCTACTGCCTACTGCACTTTTTTCACTCCTATTATTATAGGGGGTCTATACAAATAAAGTCAAACATTTTGAAAGGGATCAAGATGACACGGAAGCTGTCAGCATAGGAGTGACCCATTGCATCATAACCGGGGTGATCCAAGTTTCAAAGGACGCGCTACCAATAAGAAGCACGATCATCACAGCAGTCAACCCTGCGTAAGACAGCAACGGACGCAGCATTCCGTCTGACGGCCGGGTAGCGAGTATTTTGGTTTTGATCATATGGATGGAAAAAGCCATCGCAGCCACGCTGCAGACGAGCAGTACCGGAATCACGAGCAGGTTATGGGGAGCAACTGAAACCAAAGAAAATAGCAGTCCTTTCCACGAATATTGCCCCACCAGATAACCTACTGAAAATCCGATTAGCACACCCTTGAGGAAATTCAATACAAGAATACCCGGTAGACCAATAACCGAAAGGCCACACACCCAAATTAGGCCGACCCATTTCAGATGTAAAGATACGCTATCCCAAAAGGTCGAAGCCGCCTGCGAATCAGCGAATCCCTGTTCGTTTTGATTGACCGTTACAAAAAAATCCTTCAGGTAACGGGACAAATCCTGTAACTGCTCCAGCGAGAGTGCGTTTACCATAAGTGCGCCAAAGACGACTCCCACCAGAAACAGCACAGCCAAGAACACATAATATGGCGTCTGATCCTTTAACGTATGACGAAACCATTGCATCGGCGTCCTGCCCCTTTCATCTGCTTGTTTGTCCAAAAAACAACCGTAATCCGACGGCTGATGGCTAGAAATGGGGCAGCTTTCGCTGCGGATCAAACATCACGAATGATGTGCCAAGCCAGCGGCATAGATAATTTATGGTTATGAACAAGCAGACGCTGATATGCCTTTAGAGGGACAAGACTTTACTAGGACTTAGCTATTTTGCCGTATGTTCCACCACCACCGGATACAAGCGACAGTCGCCCCTCGCGTGAAAGCACAATTTGCTCTGCCAGCACTTTTCCGACGACTGCTGCTAACTCCTCCTGTGTAACCTCATGTAAAATATTCATTTCTGTTCCAAATGCAGCCAATAGCTGGTTCAGCTTGGCTTTGCCCAGACCTGGAATAAATTCCAGTGGAATCTGGTAAATGTACGGCGGACGATGGGAGGGAATCATGGGTTGCTCACGGTCGGCAATGCTCCATATTCGATCCAGCACTCCTCGCACCAGCTTGGTATGACCACAGTCAGGACAGCGTTCATCCGCCATCTGTTGCTCGTCAATAATCGTACCGCAGCTTTGACAGTAAGAGCGATGGTATTTGCCCAGTTTTGGATTTAATCCGTAGTTGGCACGCACCCGTCGTCCTTCCCGCCGCTCCAAAGCCATTCTGAATTCATCAAAACACGGCTTCGCCAGTGATAATTTATTGTATTCTCGTCCGATTTTCCCGAGTGAATGGGCATCTGAATTCGTGAGAAAGCTGAAGCGATCCAGTTCCGAAATTAAACCGGCCATAGACGAATCTGCGCTCAGTCCCAGCTCCACCCCACTAATGAGCTCCATATCCAGCAGTTCCTCCATACGGGCCGCTGAACTGCCGTATATGCCCTTATGAGGAGTAAACACGTGCGCTGGCACCATAATGCCTCCACGTCCGTAAATTTGCTGCTGCAACTCGCGTGGCGGTGCATAGATTCGTTGTGAGCTGAGATTAACATTTTTCATATGCCGGGCCAGCCATTGGGTAAAATCCTCCATCGCCGCCAGATCTGGAAAGTAGGCCAGTACGTGCGCCTCAGGGCGACCTTCAGCACGTATTTCCAGCTCCGTGCCAAGGAGAATAACCGTATCCTGGTATGCGATACCGCCGCCGCTGATTTCCTTCATTTCACCCGTATGTAAATAGGTACGAATATCCTCCTGTACATTAGGTGCATGGCAGTCAATGATACCGATCAGCCCAATTCCTTTGCGACCGGAGGCTTCCTTAGCTATGTTGGCAAAGGTCAGATCGCGACTGCCACTAATTTTGACCGGATTTCCCTTCTCTGTCCTGCCAATATGAATATGCAAGTCTGCAAAGTAGTCGTTAAGTTCTACTATATTTTCATCCATACGCTTAGAAGCTCCCTGTAAGTTGGCGGAGTTGCCATGCATAGACGGCCAGAATCGTTTTGGCATCACTAATCCGTCCTTCACGAATGAGCGTCTGTGCTTCTTCCAGCGTCACCTCAAACAGCTCCAGAAATTCATCCTCATCCGGTTCCATCTCACCTAACTCCAGCTCTTCGGCCACATACAGATGAATGATTTCATCCGCAAACCCAGGAGAGGTATAAAAGGAATGCAGCAGCTTCAACGACTTGGCAGTATAACCTGTCTCTTCTCTCAGCTCACGTCCCGCTGCTTCCATCGGGTCTTCACCCCGCTCCAGCTTACCTGCAGGAATTTCCACCTCACAGCGCCCCATCGCCTGTCTGTACTGGTCCACGACCAGCATTTTCCCTTCATGTAGAGCCAAAACAGCCACCGCACCTGGATGCTTTACGATCTCACGCTTTCCAGTGGAGCCGTCGGGAAGCTCTACCGTGTCCACCTGTAATGTAATAACCTTTCCCTCAAAGATAGGCTGTGTGGACACGGTCTTTTCGTCTAGCGCAGGATTCGAATAAGGCTTGCGAGGTGCATCGTTTGTTGAATTGTTCAATTGTCCATTCGTTTGCTCGTTCATCAGTAAGTTTCCTCCTTCATATCTATCTTTCTTTATTAATTATCACCAAAGTTAGTCTAACTTGTCCACTTTGTACATAAGTTGGTGGTAGAATAACAAACTTCCTGTCATGAGGAGATGCAGAAATGAAAAGCTACCGTACTGAAAGCACCCTCCATATCGTTGGTAAAGCTTGGCAGATTCAAGCACTCTTGCGCCAATGGCAAAAGGAACACGGACCTACAGCCACTATCGCTTCGCTAGTTGTTCCAAAAAAGGTTCAGGTCTAAAGACGAAGGAACACTGTTCCTGTCTTTAACCTGAACCTTTTTTCAATATATTGCAAGTGTATGATACAAGTTTATTTTGTGGTTTCTTGAATCAGAGCTACGACAACTTCAGCAACCTTCACCAGGTCATCGGCCTTGATCTTTTCCTCTGTTGTATGGATGTTCTGATAGCCCACAGCCAAATTCACCGTCGGAATTCCAAGCCCGTTGAACACATTTGCATCTGAGCCACCACCGGAATGAAAGGTTGGCGTTGCCAGTCCCAGTCCTTGAATTGCACGTTGTGCAACCTGTACAACTTCATCATGCTCCGTAAAGCTGAATGCCGGATAGATGACTTCACTGCGGAACTCTCCCTGTGCACCAAATTCGCGTGCGGTGGTTTCCAGCGCTTCACGCATATGCTGAATTTGATGATTAACCTTTTCCTGCACAATACTACGTGCCTCTGCACGGATCAACACAAAATCGCATACCACATTCGTCGCGCCGCCGCCCTCAAAACTGCCGATGTTAGCGGTCGTTTCCTTATCAATCCGTCCTAGTTTCATTTTAGAAATTGCTTTAGAAGCGACCTGAATGGCACTAATGCCATCTTCGGGATTTACCCCCGCATGAGCGGACTTCCCAGTAATCTTCATTTCAATACGTGCCTGCGTGGGGGCAGCTATACAAATAGAGCCGACCTCACCATTCGAATCCAAAGCATATCCGAAATCAGAATCTAGCACGTCTGGCTTCATCGCACGTGCCCCCATCAAACCAGATTCCTCGCCAGCCGTAATCACGAACTGGATTTGACCATGGGGAATATTCTGTTCACGCACGACACGAATCGCCTCGAACAAAGCAGCAATTCCCGCCTTGTCGTCAGACCCCAGAATCGTTGAACCGTCACTACGAATCCAGCCATCCTCACCCAACTGCGGCTTAATGCCTTTACCCGGAGTAACGGTATCCATGTGGCAGGTAAAAAATAATTTGGGTGCTTGCTCTACACCTTCCGCTTTCCAGGTGACGATCAGATTGCCTGAACCATGTCCAGTTCTTTCACGAGAATCGTCTTCCATTACTTCCAGCCCGAGAGCATTAAACTTTTCTTTTAGGACGCGTGATATTTCCTGCTCATTTCTCGTTTCGCTATCCACCTGTACGAGTTCCATAAATTCCTGTACGATTCGGTCTTTTACTACTTTTACTGTCATTAAACTTTCCTCTCTTTCCCGATTACGCTACAATACGGATAGATGTTCTTATCTATGACTTAAACCTATCCTAAAGGAGTTACACATGTCGAACAAAAAATGGGTTCGTTTTTTCGTCTACATTATGCTCGCAGCTATGATTGGTTCTACACTGTTCATGGTAATTGAGCCGTTTATTATGCCACTATAATAACTATACCGCTCAAGGTATCCGGCTGCTCTAAGGCATTATGAAGCCTTGAGTGGACGAGCTGTTACGTAAAGCAAACAGGCGGGCTCCCGTGTAAATACACAATAGCCCGCCTTACCTTTATTGGAAAGAATGCGTTTGCCATTGCGCAGCAAATGAAAATTGCTGTTCAAAGTACGGTACAATTTCCTTCGCAATCTGCTCCACCGACGTAGGCTTCTGTATGCAGTCCTCCAATGATGTCACACCGTATTCCTGAATTCCGCACGGGACAATGCCCTCAAAGCCCTCATGCTGTATCCCTGATTTGATGTTAAAGGCAAAGCCATGGCTGGTTACGAAGCCCCGGCGGTGCTTACACTTGTTGAATTTGACACCAATGGCCGCAATTTTAAGATTCCCGATCCATACCCCCGTATATTCAGGCTTACGACTTCCCTCAACCCCATAAGATGCCAACAACCGAATGATCACTTCCTCCAGACTTCGAAGGTATCCATGCAGATTCAGCGCCTCCCGGTTGCCGAGCATAAGTAGAGGATATCCGACAAGCTGCCCCGGCCCATGATATGTAATGTCTCCCCCACGGTCAATCTGAAAGACGCTGATTCCCTGCTCCTTCAGTTGCTCTGGTGTGAGGAGCAAATGCTCAGGATGCCGCTGAGAGCCAATCGTGTAGGTCGGTGGATGCTGGAGAAGCATAAGCGTTTCTCTTGCCTCTCCCGCATCCAGCTTTCCCACAATCTCCTTCTGGACATCCCATGCATGGGCATATTCCATCCTATTCGTATAGGTTACATCAAGCGGTCGTCTGTTCACGGCCTGTCACTTCCTCTCCGTACATTTCCTCAACTGTTCGGATGATTAGTACAGCTTCGTATCCAAAGTGTAGCCTTCAAGATTTTCTTTAACCCGTTGCAAGAATCGTCCACAGATCACTCCATCCAAAATACGATGATCCAGCGACAAGCACAAATTAGCCATTGAGCGAACTGCAATCATATCATCGATAACCACGGGTCTTTTGACAATGGATTCAAAGGTAAGAATTGCAGCCTGCGGATAGTTAATCACCGGATAAGATAAAATGGAACCAAAGGAGCCTGTGTTGTTTACAGTGAACGTTCCGCCTTGCATGTCGTCCAATTTGAGCGTGCCTTCCCGGGTTTTACGTGCCAAATCGTCAATTTCACGAGCTAATCCAGCAATATTTTTCTGATCCGCTTTTTTAATAACAGGGGTAAGAACGGAGTCCTCTGTACCCACGGCTAGCGAAATATTGATGTCTCTTTTGACGATAATTTTATCCACTGCCCAGACCGAATTCATAATCGGATATTCCTTGATTGCATTCACGACTGCTTTCATGAGGAAAGCCAGATACGTAATATTAATTCCTTCTTTTTGCTTAAATTCGTTTTTAATCTTGTTGCGGAGCATCACCAGATTGGTCACATCCACCTCAATCGTCGTCCATGCATGTGGAATTTCCGAAACGCTTTGTCGCATATTGCGAGCAATTGCACTGCGAATGGGTGTAACATCAATAAAATACTCGGATCTGTTATTGTTGCCACCCTCAACTTCGATCACAGGAGCTTTTGGAGCCTCCGTCAAATGAATCCCACTGTTACGAACCGGAATAGCAGGGTCCATATTTTGAATCGGTGTACTGTACTGAGGGGCAGACTGCTGTCTTCCTGCAAAAGGAGAGCCTTGTCCTGTTGCCGTCACAGTCGGCTGTCCAGATGCTCCAGTGGCAGCGGAACTGCCCCGCTGCACATAATTCAGCACGTCTTTGCGGGTAATTCGTCCCCCCATGCCCGTGCCTGGTACTTGGCTTAAGTCCACATTATGCTCAGCAGCCAGGGTTTGCACCGCTGGGGAAAACCGTCCTCTCATGGACTGATCCGATCCAGCACTCTGCTGAGTTTGTGTTTGTACGGTGCTTTGAGATGCTGGTGCAACAGGTGTCGCCCCTGATGCCACTGCAGGTGCAGCCGACTTCGTCTGAATACGGCAAATTAACTCACCTACCGCTACTGTCTGACCTTCCTCTGCCAACAGATCACCCATAATGCCGTCCAATGTGGATGGAATTTCTGCATTCACTTTATCTGTAATAACCTCGCAAATCGGCTCGAATTGCTCTACCGTTTCCCCAGGTTGTTTGAGCCATTTGGCAATTGTCGCCGATACGAGCGATTCTGCCAATTGTGGCATGGTCACGTCGTTCCATTGTGTTTGGTCTGACATTTTTTCAACTCCTTAACATCATAGAAGGGCGCGTTTTACCGCTACCCCACTACACTTTTGGAATGCTTTCGTCCAATCTTCCCTATATTAATACATTGCAAGACGGCGCATGGCTTCCTTCACTTTATCCTTGTTTAACATATAAAACTTCTCCATCGGTGGGCTAATCGGCATGGCTGGCACATCAGGAGCACATAGGCGCTCAATCGGTGCATCCAGCTCGAACAGACATTCCTCATTAATAATAGCCGATACCTCGGCACCGATGCCGCCCGTTTTGTTGTCCTCATGCACGATTAATACCTTACCCGTATGTCGTGCAGCCTCAACAATGGCTTCGCGGTCCAGCGGTTGGAGTGTGCGCAAATCCACAACCTGTGCAGTAATGCCCTCTTCCTTCTCCAATTCCTCAGCAGCCTGCATGACAAAATGCAAAGGCTGGCTATAACCGATGACCGTAATATCGTCACCCTCACGTAATAGATTAGCCTTGCCAATCGGAACGATATAATCATCCTCAGGCACTTCACCCTTGATCAGCTTGTAGGATTTTTTATTTTCAAAAAATAGCACTGGATCAGGGTCACGAATGGCTGCTTTCAGCAATCCTTTTGCGTCATAAGGTGTAAATGGAGCAACAATTTTCAAACCCGGCGTACCAAAAAAGATAGATTCTGGACACTGAGAGTGATACAAACCGCCAAAGATCCCTCCACCGATTGGTGCGCGAATTACAACAGGACAGTTCCAATCGTTGTTAGAGCGGTAGCGGATTTTAGCTGCTTCACTAATAATCTGATTCGTCGCCGGAAGCATGAAGTCCGAATATTGCATTTCAGCAATCGGCTTCATTCCGTACATGGCTGCACCAATCGCTACCCCGGCAATAGCCGACTCAGCCAATGGCGTATCCATGACACGTTGCTCACCGAATTGGTCCATCAGTCCCTTTGTCGTTGTAAAGACACCGCCCTTCACCCCAACATCCTCACCTAATACAAAAACTGTTTCATCCTGCTCCATCTCTTCTTTCATCGCAAGACGAATCGCATCAATATATTCCATAATCGCCATCGTTACAGGCCCTCCCCATCGCTATCTGCATACACATGCAGCAGCGTATCTTCGGGCTTTGGAAAAGGCGCATTATCTGCATATTCAATCGCTTCCTTGATTTCGAGCAGCAGCTCAGCCGACAGATCCGCATCCTTGGCCTCATCCCAAATGCCGCATTCAATCAAGTAGCTTTTCATACGGGCTACGCCATCCTTGGCCCAATTCTCATCCACTTCCTCCTTGGTTCGGTAAGCCAGATCATTATCCGAGGTGGAGTGAGGAGACAGACGGTACATCATGGCTTCGATCAACGTAGGACCTTCACCACGGACAGCACGTTCCCGTGCTTCTTTCACCGCCGCATATACGGCCAACGCATCATTACCATCGACTCGAATCCCTGGGAATCCATATCCCAATGCACGGTCGCTTACCTTGCCTGCCAACTGTTTATGAATCGGAACCGATATCGCATATTGATTGTTCTCGCACATAATGATGACTGGCAGCTTCTGTACACCAGCAAAGTTACAGCCCTCGTGAAAATCTCCCTGATTGCTGGAGCCTTCCCCAAACGTAACAAATGATACAAAATCCTTTTTCTGCATTTTGGCAGCCAAAGCTACACCCACTGCATGCGGAACCTGTGTCGTTACTGGGCTGGAGCCTGTCACAATACGTAGCCGTTTACTACCAAAATGACCTGGCATCTGGCGACCACCGCTATTGGGATCATCTGCCTTAGCAAATGCCGACAGCATCAGTTCGCGCGGCGTCATTCCTACCGCAAGCACGAATCCATAATCCCGATAATAGGGAAGAAAATAGTCCTTTTCCCGGTCAAGGCCGAAAGCTGCACCTACTTGTGCCGCCTCCTGTCCAATGCCAGAAACGTGGAAATTAATTTTCCCTGCCCGTTGCAGGAGCATGTTGCGCTCGTCAAATCTTCTTGCGAGCAACATATATCTGTACATATCAATAACTTGTCCGTGAGTAAGTCCCAGCTGCTCATGTCTGAAGCCAGCGTCTACAGCGCCTTTAGAACTCATTGAGGCACCTCCTTAAGTGTCAAACATCCTACTTCCAGTACCTAGTACCATCTTGTCTTAAAACCTGGTACTAAACTCTGGCTAACCCCATTATAATCCTTTTCTGCCCAAAAAGAAAAGCACCGATTTATTTGAAAGGTCTATATGCCAATCGCCTGTCCATCAACGGCCAACATCGCTTCTCCCAAAATCTCCGACAACGTCGGATGCGGGTGAATAAGCTGTCCGACTTCCCACGGCGTAGCATCCAGCAGTTGCGCAAGAGCGGCCTCGCTGATCAGATCCGTCACATGCGTACCGATCATATGTACACCGAGAATATCATGGGTCTTCTCGTCGGCCACTACTTTGACGAAGCCGTCCCGACTGCCGTATACTAGCGATTTTCCGATAGCTTGAAAAGGAAATTTCCCTGTCTTCACCTGATGTCCACGCTCACGGGCTTCTTGCTCCGTTAAGCCGACACTCGCGGCTTCAGGCCGTGTATAAATACACCGCGGAATCAGATGGTTAGGTACACTGTGAAACTCTTCGCCCGCCAGATGATGAACCGCCTGCAAACCTTCATGGCTTGCCGCATGCGCCAGTTGTAAGCCGCCGATACAATCTCCAATGGCGTAAATATGTGGCTCATTCGTCTGCAAATGCTCATTAACCGAGATAAAGCCATGCTCTACGCGGATATCCGTATTTTCCAGCCCGATATTTTCCACATTGGCCTGACGCCCTACAGAAATGAGCAATTTGGAAGCGCTGAGGGTTTCGGTTTCTTCCCCTTTTTGCACGTCAATCTGTACGCCTTCCTCATCTTTGTCGTATGTTTTAGCCAGCACTTGTGAACCCGTCAGCACCTTGACACCACGCTTGGTTAACAAGCGCTGCATTTCACGCGAAACGTCTTCGTCTTCCGTGGGGATGAGGCGATTCGCGGCTTCAACCACCGTAACCTCTACGCCAAAATCATTTAGCATGGAAGCCCACTCCACGCCAATCACACCACCGCCCACGATAATCAGGGATGCGGGTAGCTCCTCCATCGTTAACGCTTCGTCACTGCTCAGAATAAATTCGCCATCTGGCTCTAGCCCGGACAGCACACGCGGGCGTGATCCCGTTGCAATAATGAGATGTGCAGGAACAATCGTCTCCATCTCGCCATCTTCTAATTCCACAGCAACTGCCCCGCTTTTTGGAGAAAATATAGACGGCCCAATCACGCGTCCCTTACCGCTCAGCACCGTAATTTTATTTTTACGCATCAAAAATTGAACGCCCTGATGCAACTGCTCCACAACGGCTTCCTTACGCTCCTGAACCTTGGGAAATACAAGCTGTGCTCCCGATGTCTCAATACCGTATTGTGCACTTTCCTTAATTGTCGCATATACTTCCGCACTGCGCAGCAAGGCCTTACTCGGAATGCAACCACGGTGCAGACAGGTTCCGCCAAGCTTGTCCTTTTCGATGATAACCACTTCTTTGCCAAGCTGGGCGGCACGAATAGCTGCTACATACCCCCCGGTTCCTCCACCCAAAATAGCGACATCACAATGTATAGTCATGTTTCTCCTCCATTAACAATTGATTATATATAGCTTATTGTACTCTCTTTATTTCACTGTACAAAATATAGCGTTTAGGCATAGGCTACAAAAAAGTTAACCCTTTAATCTAGATCTCTTTCCATATCATTCATACAGCGCATCTCGTAATTTGGTAGACATCCTTGGACTTTGTGCTGATTTGGCTCGCAGCGCCTTGCGAAATGATTCATTTTGCTTGCGCAGAAAGTTCAGCTCTGTCTCCAGCTCAGTGATGAGTTCTAGAGCTTGCGGGCTGATAAGCCCTTGCTCCAGTAATGCTCCTTTTTTGGCACTATAATCCGTATTTTTTTCGTCCATGCCTTTCACTCTTCCCTTCATTCCACTACGCTTCACCATATCATGCCCGCGGCGGCAGAGCAATGACGACCACATTTACGTTTTAGGAATGGACATACAAAAACATGTCGAAAATCAATATATTTTCTCTAGTCTGTATACGGCTGGTTATGGTAATCTATAATGGCGTTTTCTTTCGGAGAAGAAGATTAACAGTGTTATGTACATGTTAGAGAGAGGGGAATTCGCTTTGCCTACAGGACGAATTACGATTATTACAGGCCCCATGTTCAGTGAAAAATCCGGCGAATTGATTCGCCGCTGTCAAAAACTAATCCAATACGGGCATCGTAAAGTGGTCGCTTACAAACCCGCTGAAGATAACCGTTATGCCGAGGACGAAATAGTAAGCCGGATCGGATATCGCCTGCCCGCTATCTCTATCCCCAGAAAACTCACAGATGAGCTCGTTCAGCGTATTTTGCAAGAAACGAAAGATGCCGATGTGGTTGCCTTTGACGAAGTCCAGTTTTTCAGTCGTCATATTATGTCGCTCGTACAAGAGCTAGCTTATTGCGGCAAGCATGTCATTGCCGATGGGCTGAATCTGGATTACCGAGGCAAGGAATTCGGCTATGTCGGTGGTCTGCTCGCCATGGCGGATGACATCGAGAAGCTGACTTCCTTTTGCGCTGTATGTGGCAGCTCGGAAGCAGTATTTACGCAACGTATGGTAAATGGTAAACCTTCCACTGTGGGACCTATTGTGATGATCGGCGACTCTGAGGCTTATGAGCCTCGTTGTCGAAATTGCTTTATACCTCCTCATAAAGTGAACTGCGATTAGTAGACAGATGGATCGACAAACTGCAATATGCCTACGTGAGTACCAGTGACTTTTTTCTTGCATTTTTTTGGAACGATTCGAATCATTCCCCCGTATATCCGGTTAAGCTGTACAAGTTTTTAGTCTTCGTTTGTATATCATGACCATGAGATTATATGGGGGGAAGGAATAATGAGTTTCTTTAACAAAATCTTAGCAAGCGCAGGAATCGGTTCAGCTAAAGTTGATACGCTGGTGGATCAAGCCGTATATGTGCCTGGGGAAGAACTTAGTGGCGTCATGCGCATCAAAGGCGGCAAAATTGATCAGGAAATCGGCAAAATTGACATCGAGCTCAAGACTGAATATATCGTGGAGCACGATGATAAAAAAACTACCACCACCTGCTGCATTGCACGAATTAAGGTATCTGACGGCTTTCATCTAGAGCAAGGACAAGAGCTTGAAATTCCTTTTTCCTTCAGATTGCCGTTGGAAACTCCTGTTACTCACGCCAAACAGCCCGTCTGGCTGGAAACAGCATTAGATATTGGCATGGCTTTGGACCCGACCGATCGTGATTCACTCAAAATTGAGCCACATCCCTATATGAATACAGTGTTTGAGGCGGTTCACCTGTTGGGTTTCCGATTCCGCTCCTCCTCATGCGAACGTCACCCCAAGCTTGGACGCAGTGTTCCATTCGTGCAGGAGTTTGAATTTACGCCCGGCTCGGAATATGCACGGGATATCGAGGAACTAGAGTTGGTTATGCAGTTGGAACCCGAGGGTGTGCATGTGCTTGTAGAAGTAGACCGCAGGGGCAGAGGGTTGTCTGGTTGGCTGGAGAGTGCCTTTGATATGGATGAGCGTCATGCCTGGTTGAGCTTAAGCCGGGAAGAGCTATCCTATGGACCAGATCACATAGCAGATGCGCTTGAGGAATTAATTGACAGGCAACTTAGATAACAATGTAGAACATAGGCAAAAAACTCCTAACCAATTACTACATGGGTTGGGAGTTTTTATTAGTTTAAGAATTCTCTTAATGATGGTCCTCAACAGTCTGTATAGACTAAAGTGGCAACATATCTTGTCTTTCCGCCTTATGTTTACACTCTTTGCAGACCCCATACAGCGATCCATTGTCATCCGCATAGAAGGTTAATTTCTCTTCTTTTTTACAAAAGGAACATTTTTGCTTGCCAGTGCCCTGGATTGAGTCAGACAGTCCAAATCCAGTTTGGGCCTGAATACCTGCTGCTTTTGTATTCACGCGTGAACCGGAAGACCCTTTAGACTTAGATTCATTTCCAGTGCGGGATTGTCGAGCAGACTTACGAGGACGAAATTCAACGACATTACTGCCCCGCTGTTCATTCACTTGTTTGTTGCTGCTGCGATTACGCCTTGCTTTAACAATCAAACCCAATGCCACCAACAACACGCCGAAGAACACCCAAGTCAGACTATTCCACATGCTCTCATCCCCGCCTTTGCTTTAGAATCAATTGGGTTAATACCACTAGCCCGTTCAATGCGATGACTTAGCCTATAGTTTTATTCATTACAATATACCCGTGTGTACAGCCTCTGTGCTGTTCATCCAATGCCTACCCACATAAAAACCGTACCCTCCAATGCAACATCCGACTCACCTCTTAGCAAGAAATTGAGCATGTTAGGTAAATCATCTTCTCCTGAGGAGTACATTGACCGTTTTACAAATTGTACATCATCCTTTTGAAAAACGATAATATCTACTCTATGGAAATCGTTCTCCTTATCAAAATGCTTATCTACTGCTCAATGGTGAGAACAAGAACAAAAATGCCTCAGATGGCTACATTACTCCCCTTGATAATAAAAATCAATGAATCTTTTCGTCAACGGATTAAACTTATCAAAGCGTTTGCGATGCGGTAAAAAACCTGACTTATGTACTTGTTCTGCTAGTGTTTCTACATGTTCAAATCGCTTGAAAAAAGGCAACGCGAAAGTGTAGATATCTTCAATAATCTCTTGGATCACGCGCTCTCTTTCTGCTTCTGTGGACACAAGGTAATCCCTGTTTTCCGTATATTTCTTGGTCAAAGCAATCAACTCACTGTGAAAACAAGCCCCCGTACTATACTTCTTTTTTATTTCTTTGGATTCCACGATAATATAAACTTTTAATGCACCATATTTAGTCGCACCAAAATAAATTTCAAATATAAATTCCTTGGTGTCTTTTTTCAAAACTTTTCTGCTTTTCAGATATTTAAAATCATTCAAAAATGGTGTAGCTATAATTTTATCTATCGCTAACTGACGTAGGTCACTTGCTTTAAGTTCAGTCTTATTGTTCATGACGTCACTCCAACCCAAAGAATTTCCCACCATTATATCATATCATTCCAATTACAGGCTCTTCTTATCTTCCACTCTTTGATCGCAATGTATTAATAAGAAACAGAAAAAAGCCGCTCACATAGAGCAGCTATTCTCTGAAACATAAAAAGCAGTATATGGATTATACTTTGAATTTACCAATTTGCCCTTGCAGATCTTCTGCCATTTTGGACAAGTTTCTTGCAGAGGAAGCAATTTCCTCCATCGATGCCAGCTGTTCTTGAGTCGCAGCAGACACGTGCTGTGTCCCGGCTGCAGCCTCTTCAGCAATTGCTGAAATTTGTTTAACAAAGCCAACAATCTCATCGGTACTTGCAGACATTTGCTCCGATCCAGCAGAGACCTCTTCAATTTCACTGGCCACTTTATTGACGGTTTCCTGAATGAGTTCAAACGATGCGCCTGCATTTTGTACAACTTCACGCCCTGTCATGACATCCTTCCCGTTGGATGCTACCGCCTCAATTGCATGGGAAGTATCCTTTTGAATCAATCCCACAAGCTCCGTAATTTGTTGAGCAGAGTGAGCTGATTGTTCGGCCAACTTGCGAACTTCGCCTGCAACTACAGCAAATCCGCGACCATGTTCCCCTGCGCGGGCCGCTTCAATCGCAGCGTTCAAGGCAAGAAGGTTGGTCTGACTAGAAATATTGGTGATAACATCAATGATCTTGCCAATTTCGTCTGAGCGCTCTCCCAATCCACCCATGAGATCTGCTAATCCATTCATGGAATCATTCACGGCATTCATCTGCGTAACTGCCTGCTGAATCATCTGGTTACCTTCAGCCGATTTATGGGCTGCATCTTGCGCAGATGCGAATACATTTTGCGCGCGGATGGCGATTTGCTCAACACCGATAGACATTTCCTCAATAGCTTGGGACGATTTCGTCACCATATCCACCTGGTCTCCTGTTCCAGTAGCTACTTCTTGCACCGTTTCGGTTATTTGTGCAGAAGCTTGGCTGTTTTGCTCTGCACTGGCCGTCAATTCTTCTGAGGAAGTGGTTACCAACTCAGTCGTCTTACTCACAGATTGAATCAGTTCACGAAGGTTCTCAACCATAACATTGAAGGAATGTGCCAATGTACTGATCTCGTCCTTGCCCTTCACATCGATAGCTTCACTTGTAAGATCACCCGATGCAATACTTTCAGCAGCACGACTGATCCGCAAGATAGGTTTAGAAATGATTTGGGCTATGATGATTGCCATGATCAATGCTAATATAACGGCTGCTATACTCAAAACGATGACCAATTGTCTCCCTGAAATAAAGTTATCAACAGCTTCTTTCGTAGTCTGTTTAGATCCGTCTGCATTCAATTTAATGAGCTGACTGATCATATCGTTTGAACTATACCATAACTTATAGGACTCTTGATGAAGGATGCTTGATTGAGTGTAATCATTAGCTTTACCCGCTTCAATCACTTCTGGCAACTTAGCCAAATACTCCGTATAATTTTTGGAGAATTCTTCATACATTTCGCGTTCTTTAGGGGTAGCAATTAATTTTTCGTATGTTTTTCGGCCGTCCTCAACCTTTTTTAGAACCTTATCAAATTCGGCCTGAACCTTCTCCATTTCCTCCGCGTCGCGTTCTACAATAATGTTTAATGAGATCCGCTCTACATCAGATATATCACCATTTAGTGTTCCCAGGATAGTCACACTTGGCATCCAATGGCTATCTATTTCCATCGAAGTGTCGCCTAAATTTTTCATTTTTGAGATAGATGTTGTACTAATGACAATCAATAATATTATTACCGCAAGAAAACCCAATATCAATTTTGTTCGAATGTTAAATTTCATATATTCGCTCCTCAGTTCTCTTTATATTAGATACTATATCGACAAGAAACGACACATAGTTTATATCAAAATTAAAGAGAATTTCAGAACTGTCTACAAAAGGAAAATTTTTCTTTGTGATGGTTAGCGGAACTAATTCAGGTTTATATTATATACCTCTTGTAGAGTATTATGTTTTATAATTCCCAACAATTGTACCGTCATATATAGCAAGAGAGATGCTGCAAATCTTTATTCACTTATTGCATCAAACTTCTAAGTTTAAAAAAAAGATACCCAAAACGGGTATCTCTTTATGTTTTACTTCCTAGCAATCACCATAAATCGTTCTGAATTTGTCCTTATTCCTATTTCGGTTTGGTTTTCCAAAATAAATTGTTGGAGTATTTGAAAATCAATTTCTTTTTCTCCGAAGTTAGGAACTATTGGAGTGTATTTCAAGAGAAATATTAAGTCTGCAGGAGTCTGATAATATTCGGTTGCATTGAATTCAAATGACTGTATGTCGTTAAAGCCCGCATCACTTAATTCCGTAATATATTTAGCTTTTAACGAGTCTTTCTTAGCACCCCATGCCTGTCCTCTTCCAAACGCTTCTTTAATATTTAATTTGTCGTTTTCGCTTACTTGCTGTGTCAGGAACATACCACCCTTTACTAACACCTTTTCTATTTCTTTTGCATAAAAACATGAGTGTCGAGAAGAGATTACATTAAAGAAGTTCTCAGGAAAATTTAGATTTTCAGCACCCATCTGGAGAAAACGAACATTTGCTATGTCTGATTCAGCAGAATTCTTGGTTGCTGTTTCAATCATTCCGGTGGAATAGTCAATCCCAACTAGAAGTAATGCAGAATCTGCTATTGATAAAATGGCTTCCCCGCCGCCAGTACCGATGTCAAGCAATATGTCCGACTTCTTGCATGTCTTCGCTACTTCATTGTAGAAGTCCCATTTTACGCCTTTGGAGATACATTTCACGTTACTGAAATCCCATCCGTTGATTTTTCCAATCTTATCATAAAACTCTTTATACTCTATTGAATTCATTTACTTTTCACCTTCCAAATAAGGATAAAAGCTACGGGCTAGCAGACCGATATTCAAAATTTTAGTTTGTTTAGTCAAAAGGATAGACTCCCCCCTTGACGGCTGGTACGCGTTTTTTCCAACCCGGAAACTAAATACTTCGAACAGTACGGAAAGACATCCGATTCACCTCATTTGAAAGATTGTTTTAATTATAAAAAATACCGCTCCTTTACTGGTGTCTGGAAGAACCAATAAAAAGGCGGTATTAGTTGTCCACTATTCAGAAGTATATCGGTATCGGGACGGCTGTTGTGGAGATTCGTAGCCGTCCCTACAATTATCATTGATAAACGTCAAAACCCAAGAATTCCTTGCTTCATCAATCATTCTGGCCCTTTCAGGACACCTTGTTCTCAATTCTCAGCTTATCTGCCACCATCGCTATGAACTCTGAATTGGTTGGTTTGGACTTACTGATATTAATGGTGTAACCGAACAGGTGTGAAATGCTGTCGATATTTCCGCGGGTCCATGCTACCTCGATAGCATGACGAATGGCGCGTTCTACGCGAGATGCCGTCGTTTTGAACTTTTCGGCAATTGCCGGATATAATGTTTTGGTGATGGCTCCTAAAATTTCGATATTATTGTACACCATCGTAATGGCTTCACGTAAATATTGATAGCCCTTGATGTGAGCTGGTACACCAATTTCATGTATGATGGCCGTGATACTGGCATCCAGGTTTTTCGTCTTACCCATAGGTACAACGTTGGACCGCATGGATGAAATGGTCACCGGACTGCTGTTAACTAACTGAGGTCCCACCAATTGGCGAACACGGTTAGCCAGCACTTCCATGTCAAACGGCTTCAAAATATAATAAGATGCCCCGAGCTGTACGGCCCTCTGTGTAATATTTTCTTGACCGAATGCAGTCAGCATAATGATTTTCGGCTGTGGAGTCAGGTTCATTTCTCTCAAACGCTCCAATACACCCAGACCATCCAGATGAGGCATAATAATATCCAAAATAAGTACATCAGGTATGTTGCGGGATTCTGCGATGCGTTGGAGCACTTCTTCGCCGTTATAGGCGATTCCTGTAACTTCCATATCCTCCTGATCGGAAATATATTCAGCAAGCAAATTCGTAAATTCCCGGTTGTCATCAGCCAACAATACCTCAATTTTTTGCAATGTACTTCCTCCTCATTGAGTGATATTCCATTGTGATATCTGTTTACAGTATATAAATATTTCTTGTCGGAGTATATGATTTCGACATCGAATTATGAATTCCTTCTGTCGAAAATTATTTTTATTTATTTTTTTTATAGTTTCTATTATAATTGATTCTTTATCTTGCAATTATGAGCTATTCCCCTGCTTTTCGACAAAAAAATCTTAAGGCCACTAGCTCGCCTTAAGATTAGAAGATGATTTTAAGCTTACGTTATTCTGCATGATTCCTGCATCGCGCAGCATCCATTCGATAAAACAACCGTAACCTGATTTAGGATCATTCACAAATACATGTGTTACAGCCCCGATAAGCTTACCATTTTGGATGATCGGACTACCGCTCATTCCTTGCACGATTCCCCCGGTCTTATCCAACAGCTTTGGATCTACAATACGAATCACAAGTCCTTTGGTTGCCGGTTTGTCCTGCTGAGAAATGTGTACAATTTCCGCCTGAAACCGCTGAATTTGTTGACCTTCCAGTACAGTCAAAATTTCTGCAGGTCCTTCCTTTACTTCATTCGCAAGAGCCACCGGAATAGGAGTCGAATACAATCCATATTGCGGCTCATCTGACATTTTCCCAAAGATTCCGAAATTCGTATTTCGTTCAATATTTCCTAATACCCGATGATCTTTGAGAAAATGAGCGCGTTTTTCTCCTGGTTCCCCACTTTGGCTTTTCGCAATTGATGTCACATTGGACTGCACAATCTCTCCGCTTCCCACGACAATAGGGGTTTGGGTATTCATATCGGTAATTACGTGGCCCAAGGCCCCGTATACACCTTGGTCTGGTGCGTAAAACGTTAATGTACCTACACCTGCAGCCGAGTCCCTAATATACAACCCAAGCCGCCATGCTTTATCATCCTGATCATATGCTGGTGTTAACTTGGTGGAAATGGTCTGCTCACCTCGACAAAGCGTAATGTCGAGCGCCTTTTTATTCTTACCTGCTTCGTCTACTACTTCAGCAACCCTTGCCAGGCTATTGAGTGGTTTGCCGTTCATGTGTGTAATCCGATCCCCTAGGCGAATCCCCGCTGTTTCACCAGGTGATACCTTACGATCATTACTTTCCTGAATGATATGGTGACCGACGACAAGCACTCCTGAAGATTTTACTTTAACCCCAATCGTCTGCCCTCCCGGGTATACTTTTAAATCGGGAATTACACTTTCTTGGGTTGTCCTCACGCTTTTAGAACCGAACAAATCCAAAGAAGCTTGTGGAGGCAGCGCTGCTTGCACATGCTGAGCGTTACCGATAGAACACATAAGAAAAACAAGCAAAAGACCGAGCAATTTGATCCTGGAGTAAAAATTCAATGGCTGTCACGCTCCCTTTGCTTCTTTCGCTTGACGAGTAAAGGTGGTCGCCAATTGCGTACCTATAAGGTAACCTTGCCCCCAGGCTTTTATAACTGTTAAACATTACGCCGGCCGCTCTTTTCAGGCTTTCTTTCCTTCCGCCAAATTCAGCATTTCCTGTGCGTGATGCAATGTTTTTTCGGTAATTTCCACACCGCCCAGCATCCGTGCCAATTCTTTAACACGCCCGTCCTCCGTAAGTCCCTCAATTTGAGTCATGGTCCGTCCGTCATGAACATTTTTCTCAATAAGGTACTGATGATCTGCCATACATGCCACCTGTGGCAAATGAGTAATGGAGAACACCTGACAAACGGAAGATAAAAGATATAGCTTCTCGGCAATGGATTGAGCTGCACGACCACTCACCCCAGTATCCACCTCGTCAAAAATGAGTACTGGAATTTGATCATGACGCGCAAAAATACTTTTCATCGCCAACATGATACGTGATAGCTCACCGCCTGAAGCGATCTTACCAAGTGGACGTAATGGCTCACCTGGATTAGGGGAAATAAGAAATTCAGCATTATCAATGCCCTGCTTGGTAGGTCTTACCTTCAGACCTTTGTACTCATATCCGCGTGGATCTTCAATTGGATCAATGCGCACCTTGAGTGACGTTCTTTCCATCTGTAGGTCTTTTAACTCCTGCTCCACTTGCTCTGCAAGCTCTTCAGCGCAAATTTCACGTGCTTCTGTAAGCTCTTCCGAAATCTCAAGCAAATCGGACAGCAACTCGTCCCGTTTTGCAATGAGCTGCTCCAGCCGCTCATCTTTATTTTCCAGCAGATCGGTTTCCTGCTCAATACGGCTATAGTATTCCAAAATCTGCTCTATACTATCACCATATTTTCGCTGTAATCCGGTAATTTGATTCAAACGTTGTTCCACTTCATGCAGCTTGCCTGGATTAAATTCAATATCCTCACGATAAGAACGTAATTGGAATGCTGCGTCCTCCAACTGGTAAAAAGCAGACTGAATCTGCTCTGCAATGGGCTGAAGGCTTTTGCTGTCATAGTTTTGGACATCGTTCAATCTGGACAACACGTTATTGATCGTATCCAGTCCACCTCTGCCGCTTAAGAGTTCGTATGCTCCTGATATCCCATCCATCATTTTCTCACTATGGGATAGCTTGACCCGTTCTTCTGCCAATAATTCATCTTCTCCCAATTTCAACTCCGCCGCAGCGATCTCTTCTAGTTGAAATCGGTACATATCCAAAAGCTGATAAGCCTTTTGACTGGAGCTTTGCAGTTCTCTTACTTCTTTTTCCGCTTTGACAAAAGCATTGTAACGCTCCCGATAAAGCGTTTTGACCTGACCGATCACCGAATCACCGAACGTATCCAGCAGCGCCAGATGGCGATCTGCACGTAGCAGGCTTTGATGCTCATGCTGCCCGTGTATATTGACGAGTTGTTCACCTACCTCACGCAGCATCGTTAAATTAACCATCTGGCCGTTAATTCGAGAAGAGCTTTTTCCCTGAACCGTAAGTTCACGACGAATTAGCAAATGCTCCTCCGCATTAGCCTTAATCCCTTGTTCCTCAAGTGTATTCCAAACGGGATGTTTTACTGGCAGTTCAAACAAGGCTTCCATCTCTGCTTTATCACAACCGTAACGTACTAAATCAGCAGAGCCCCTACCGCCTGCAATTAGCCCAAGCGCATCGATAATAATGGATTTACCAGCACCTGTTTCCCCGCTCAACACATGAAACCCTTTATAAAAATGAACATCGACGGCCTCTACGACCGCCAAATTCCGTATAGACAAAGTGACCAGCATCGTTCTTTCACCTCTATGATGTACAAATTAAAACGCCTAATATGCGTAGCCATTATAATTAGGAAATGTAGCCCATAAGACGATTCACGATAGCTTCGCTGTTTTCTTCCGATCGGCAAATAATCAAAATGGTGTCATCTCCACTAATCGTACCCATAATTTCGGACCATTCAATATTGTCCAATAAAGCAGCAATCGAGTTGGCTGTTCCCGGCAGACACTTCATCACAATCAGATTGGTTGTGTAGTCAATATGCAAAAAGTTATCAACCAACGTACGTTTCAGTTTCTGGGCTGGATTGTAGCGCTGATCTGAAGGCATCGAATATTTATATCTGCCATCGTCCATTGGGACCTTGATGAGCAGTAGCTCCTTGATATCACGCGATACGGTCGCCTGTGTGACCTGAAAACCAGCCTTACGCAATGCTTCAACCAGATCATCCTGCGTCTCAATCTCATGTTGTGAAATAATTTCCCTAATTTTAATATGTCGTTGACCCTTCATATAATCCTCCTATGGATTAACCTTCATATTCCTCTTCTTCGAGGTCTTCCACTAATGTAATAAGGCGAATACTTCGCTCGTCCGTATCAACGTACAATACACCCGCGCAACCCGGATAGAGCAATAAATACGGCATGAGCCTGTCCCTTAAATCAGGACCACTCCACTCCATTGGTTTCTTGCGGCGTGACGTTTTGACCATATATGTCGAACCGTTTCGTACAGCCACGTAGTCTATAAACAAACGGCTATACACGGTATGTCCGTTCACTTTAAAAGCAAGCGGTATTTTCATCTTCCCGCCCACTACTTCATATCCTGCTTCTTCGAGTAGGTGTGTGGCAGGTCCTTCGTCCAAGTCCTCGTTAATCGGTATCGTCTTTAGCACAAGCGGCTCTGGCTCCTTCAACCAGGCACGTAGGCTATACAAAGCCCATATTCCTAATATCACCCCGATCACAGCGATGATAACCGTATCATATCTTGTGTCCATGGACCGATCACCTCATGGACATATTCTAGGACAAGATGTAAAATCCCTTTTCCTTTGTACATCTCATTATAGGCGAACGTGAGTTCTATAATCAATCCCTCACACCAAAAAGAGGTTCCCTTAAGTTCACAGAACTCATGGAGAACCCCTGAATGTTACTTACGCGATGGACCATTATTAAAAGTCTGACCTGCTTCCTGAACGGTACGTTCAATCAGTGGTCTGAAATCCATCTTCTCCAACTGCGATTCTGCAGCAGGAAACCCATCCAAACGCCAATGCGCTAAAAATTCAATATTGCCTTCTCCACCTGTAATAGGTGAATAAGCCAAACCTTGCAGCGTAAGTCCAAGCTCATGTGCAAACATCAGAATGGTCTGCAACACTTCTTTATGCGTAGCAGGATCACGGACCACACCGGATTTTCCGACCTTTTCGCGTCCAGCTTCGAATTGCGGCTTGATTAGAGCTACAATATCAGCAGGTTGATGCAACAAGGCAAGCAACGGGGGCAAAATAATACGTAATGAAATAAAGGAAACGTCAATACTAGCAAAATTCGGCACGGAACCATTCAAATCCGCGGGTGTCATATATCTGAAATTCGTTTTCTCCATTACGCATACTCGTTCATCATTACGAAGCGACCAATCCAGCTGGTTATAACCCACATCAATGGCGTATACGTATTCAGCTCCATGCTGAAGCGCACAATCCGTAAAACCTCCAGTGGACGAGCCAATATCCAGCATTGTCCTGCCCTTCATATCCAGCTCAAATTGACGGATGGCCTTCTCCAGCTTCAATCCTCCACGGCTTACATACGGATGCACCGAACCCTTAACTTTAAGCTCGCTGGCGCGTGGTACCTTCATCCCCGCCTTCTCGATCCGTTCGCTGTCCGCCAGCACTAGCCCAGCCATAATCGCAGCTTTAGCTTTTTCACGGCTTTCAAAAAAGCCTTGTTCTACAAGTAATACATCAATGCGTTCCTTCGGAACAGACATGTTAATCTCCCTTTAGGCAGCCAGGCTGCTCTTGTCATACTTTTTATAAACGTCATGGTCTTCACTTCAAGTTACCCTATACAGATTGTCCCATGCCATATGCTGGCTCAGCAGCCCATTTACGCAACTTTAAGCATACATCTTCAATGGTGAGACCTACTTCAGCACGCTGCTCTTTGATGGAGCCATGCTCCACGAACAGATCGGGAATCCCCATTAGGCGCACCTGTGCCTCTTGTATTTCGGCTTTAGCGTAAAATTCCAGTACAGCGCTACCCAAGCTTCCTGCTTCAGAAGCTTCTTCCAATACGATCAGCTTCGTATGCTGACGAGCCAGCTCACGCAACATATCCTCGTCCAAAGGTTTCAGGAAACGAGCATTCACGACGCCCACTTGCAAACCTTCCCGTTTCATCGCCTCCGCAGCCTCTGTCGCCACCTGGAGCATCGGTCCTGATGCAATTACAGCAAAGCCCTCACCCTTACGCAGGAGCTCCCAACTGCCGATGGGAATAGCCTGTAATTCTTTATCCAACGGCACGCCAACCACATTAACACGTGGGTAACGATAAGCAATTGGACCATCTTCATAGTCGAGCGCTGTTTTCATCATATGACGTAGCTCGTTCTCATCCTTTGGCATCATAAGCACAAGATTGGGGATATGACGTAAGAATGCCACATCAAACACGCCATGATGAGTTTCCCCGTCAGCCCCAACAAAACCTGCACGGTCAATCGCGAACATTACGTTCGCATTATGACGACAGATATCATGCACAATCTGGTCATAAGCACGCTGCATAAAAGTGGAGTACACCGCAAACACCGGCTTCATCCCTTCCATTGCCAACGCAGCACACATGGTAGCTGCATGCTGTTCAGCAATGCCGACGTCAATCATACGGCTAGGAAACTCTTTACTAAACGGTACCAAACCTGATCCGCCAGGCATAGCGGGTGTGACCGCAACGATGCGCTCATCCTGCTCAGCCAGCTCAATCAACGTTCGACCGAAAATTTCCGTATACATCGGATTACCTACAGCTTTGAGTACCTGACCCGATTCAATTTTGTAGGGACTGATTCCATGCCATTTGTGTGAATCTGCTTCCGCAGGTTTATAGCCCTTGCCCTTGGTGGTTACGACATGCACCAATACAGGGCCAGTGACATTATCAGCCTGCTGGAAGGTTTCGATTAGCTTCGGCAAATCATGTCCGTCCACTGGACCGAGATACGTAAGTCCCAGCTCTTCAAACAGTACACCAGGCACCATCATATATTTAAGACTGTCCTTGACACGGCCAGCCGATTTGGCAAGTTTACCGCCGATCGCGGGTATTTTTTTCAGCAAAACTTCCAGCTCATCTTTTGCCCGCAAATAATGGCGGTCCGAGCGGATTTTACTCAAATAATTATGCATGGCCCCTACATTAGGTGCTATGGACATTTCGTTGTCATTCAGAATGACCATTAAATTTTTGCGCTCATGTCCGATATGATTCAACGCTTCGAAGGCCATCCCCCCAGTCAGCGCGCCGTCTCCGATCATTGCAATGACTTTATTGTCCTCGCCCTTCAAATCTCGAGCCAAAGCCATTCCCATTGCGGCCGACAGAGAAGTGCTGCTATGACCGGCTTCCCAAACATCATGCTCGCTCTCACTTCTTTTTACAAAACCACAAAGTCCATCACGCTGACGAAGTGTATCAAAACGGTCCATTCGCCCTGTCAATATTTTGTGTACGTAGGCTTGGTGCCCAACGTCATAAATCATCTTGTCCTTCGGACTGTTATAGCAATAATGCAGGGCGATCGTGAGCTCAACCACTCCCAGATTCGATGCCAGATGCCCCCCAGTCACGGACAGCTTCTCAATCAAAAAGCTCCTGATTTCCTCGGCTAGAGAAGCCAACTCCTCAACCGACAGTGATTTCAGATCGCCTGGTTGCTTTATGTGTGGAAGCAGCACGCATATCTCCCCGCTTTCCTTCAAGTTTGTGAGTAAAGTTAACAAGTATTATATCACACTTTTTGACTGTGCTTAAACGCAGACAAGTCAAAACAGCTCTAACGCAACTAATGATCACGCTTCATCAGGTAATCGGCTATCTCCAGCAAACGAGAAGAATCGGGGATACCACTCTCTATTATCACTCTTTTAGCAGATGCGGTGAGTTCCTCTACCTGCTGCAAAGATGCGTCCATACCAATGAAATACGGATAGGTGACCTTCTCTTGTTCAACATCACTTTGCGTTTTCTTACCCATTTTACTCTCATCGCCTATGAGGTCCAGTATATCGTCCTGTATCTGAAAAGCCAGCCCCAAATCTCGTCCAAAGCGTCGAAGCGCCTCTAATTGACCCTTGTCCGCCCCACCAATCCGTCCACCTGCCAAGAGCGAGAAAATAATCAAATCAGCCGTTTTATGAAGATGGATATATTCCAGTTCCTCGATCCCCGTCATTCCTTGCTCGCCTGACATATCGGCGACCTGTCCGCCTACCATGCCCCGCGCGCCACTCATTTCGGACAAATCCTCAACTATGGACAATAGCGAATCAGACGAAACACCGTGACGCCGTCCTGCTTGCACAATACTGTAAAAGGCATGGGTCAACAAAGCATCACCCGCAAGGACGGCAACCGCCTCGCCGTATACCTTATGATTCGTCAGCTTACCTCGCCGATAGTCATCATCATCCATGGCTGGCAAGTCGTCATGAATGAGGGAGTACGTATGTACCATTTCTACCGCACATGCCACTGGCAGCGCAGCTTCCCTGCTTCCACCGAATGCTTCAGCAGCAGCGATCACAAGCAGAGGCCGCAGCCGTTTTCCGCCTGCGGTGAGTGAATAATTCATGGATTCTCGAAGAACATCGGGAATGTCCCAATCGACCGGGAATTGCTCGGTCAGTGCGGACGAAACCGCATCCGTCGTCCCGGTCAAATATTCCTTGAACGACGGTCTATTCAAGTCCTTCACCGCCGTTTTCATCCAGTCCCCCACCAAAAGGCTTCTTGCGCAAATCTCCATCCTCTTCCACGATCATTTCAATTTTACGTTCAACCTGCTCCAGCTTCTGACTGCAAAGTTGAGACAACTTCATCCCCCGCTGGAACAAATCAATGGCTTGCTCCAGAGGAACGTCTCCATGCTCCAGTTGTCCGACAATTTCTTCAAGAGCAGCCATAGCCGCTTCAAAATTCAATTCCGTTTCATTCGCCACCGTGCTTCGCGTCCTCCTTCATTCCCCATACTTGGCAGTCCAACTGCCCATCACTCACTTTAATCTTGATGGAATCTCCCGGCTGTACGTCTTTGAGCGACTTAATCAGCCGTTTTTCCTGCTCATCGTATACCAAGCTATAGCCTCGGGCCATGACTTTGAGTGGGCTCAGCGCATCCAGTTGACGAATTCCCGTGTGCAACTGCTGCCGTCCCGTTTTCGTAATAGCACGCATCGCAGACTCCAGCTGACGTTGCGCCATATCCGTCTGCTTGCGTGCTGAACGAATTTGTTCACGCGGATTAAACCGTTCTAGTACCTGACGCATACGTGCGTTCTTTTCTGCGTTCAAACGAGAACGGTTACGCGCTGCGCGGATTAGACGCTGATGCAGCATGTCCATTCGCTCTGCATGCTGTAGCATATAGCGGCGTGGGTGCAGCAGGACTGGTGAACGCTGAAGCCTCGCCAAGCGTACACGGCTGGTTTCCAGCCGCTGCCGGAGGGCGTTACGCAACCGTTGCTCCCGCTGGAGCAGCTGATCCCGTAGCTCTGCCTGATTAGGCACGGCCAACTCGGCTGCTGCGGTTGGCGTTGCCGCACGTAAGTCAGCCACAAAATCGGCAATGGTAAAATCCGTTTCGTGTCCAACTGCCGAAATAACCGGAATGACCGATGCGTAAATGGCGCGCGCAACCGCTTCCTCATTAAACGCCCACAGTTCTTCCAACGAGCCACCTCCCCGTCCGACAATCATCACCTGAACCTCTTGCATACGATTCATAGTTTCAATTGCCTTGACGATCGAGGGGGCGGCACCTTTTCCTTGTACAAGCACAGGATACAACACAATTCCAGCCTGCGGGTATCGCCGCTGAAGTGTCGTAATAATATCACGCACAGCCGCTCCAGTCGGTGACGTAATCACGCCAATGGTTACTGGATGGGCAGGGAGGTTACGCTTACGAGCAGTATCAAACAGTCCCTCTGCATCCAGCTTTTGCTTGAGCTGCTCGTAAGCTAAATAAAGGCTTCCTATACCATCAGGCTGCATTTGAGTCGCATAAAACTGATATTGTCCATCTCGTTCGTACACGGATACGTTTCCCCGGGCAATAACACGCGTACCTTCTTTCGGTACGAAAGGGAGCCGCTGATTATGGGTTGCAAACATAATCGAACGTATGCGGCTCCCCTCATCCTTGAGCGTAAAGTACATGTGACCACTTGAATGATGCGTAAAATTAGAAATTTCCCCGCGTATCCATACATCAGACAGCACCTGATCCGACTCCAATTTCATCCGGATATAACGATTCAGGTCCTTTATAGAGTAAATACGTTGTTCAGCCACAGGCAGCTGTCCTTATGCCAAACCGTGCGACCGCTTGGCCGCTACGAGCGTATTTTGCATCAGCATCGTAATTGTCATCGGCCCTACTCCGCCGGGAACAGGCGTAATCGGACCAGACACTTGCTTCACGCTCTCAAAATCAACGTCCCCCGCCAGCTTTCCGTTCTCCAGACGGTTCATCCCTACATCTATCACTACCGCTCCGGGCTTCACGAACGAAGCATCAATAAAGTTGGCTTTGCCGATCGCAACGACTAAGATATCTGCTTGTCGACTTAGGTCCGCAATATTCGCTGTACGGGAGTGGCACATCGTAACCGTAGCATTTTCACGCTGCAACAATAAAGACACTGGCTTGCCCACGATATTACTGCGACCAATAACTACCGCATGTTTACCGGCTATCTCCACTCCAGCACGCTTAATTAACTCAATGACTCCAGCAGGAGTACAAGGCAATAGACTATCGTCACCGATGACCAAATTCCCTACGTTCACCGGATGGAATCCATCCACATCCTTCTCCACTGCAATCGCGTCAATGACAGCTTTTTCATGAATATGCTTTGGCAACGGCAGTTGCACCAAAATTCCATGGATGGTACTTTGATGGTTCAGCTTGTTTACCAGTTCCAGTAATGCTTCCTGCGAAGTATCTGCTGCCAACCGATGAACCTCGGAGTAATAGCCGAGATCATGGCATGCCTTTTCCTTGTTTTTAACATACACTTGCGAAGCGGGATCTTCGCCTACCAATACAACAGCCAGTCCGGGTTGAAAGCTGTGCTCTTTCAGACGAATGACCTCTTGCTGAATGCTTGCGCGAATATCCTGAGAGATTTGTTTACCATCAATGATCGGTGCTGACATGTTTTACCACTCTCCAACCTGATTCAGTAGTCTCTACTTAAAAACGTGCTTTCAATTGCTCCAGTTCTTGTATCACTCGCCCCAGTACGCCATTAACAAATTTACCGGATTCCTCGGTACCAAAGTGCTTCGACAACTCAATCGCTTCATTAACAGCTACCTTGGCTGGAACATCCTCACGGAAAATCATCTCATATGCCGCAAGCCTTAAAATTTGACGATCTACACGTGAAAGCCTGCTGATCTGCCAGCCTTTAAGATAATCCACCAGCAGCCCATCAATGGCTTCCTTGTGCTCCCACGTACCCCGCACATGCTCCAAGACATACGCTCTTAACACTGCTGCATTTTTAACGACAACTTCCGCTTCGTTTTCCTCAGCGGCTTCCTGAAGCAACATGTCCACGGCTGCTGCCGCATCCACTTCATTCATTTCCATATGGTACATACTCTGTACCGCTAATTCCCTCGCCAGACGTCTTTTCATGCCCTGCCTCCTACGCTTGCCTATATCTATTTTTCATTCTAACCAATTTCCACAAAAAAACCTGTGAACGCATCCTCCAAAACGTTGGGCGCAAAGAAGCTACAGCTCTATTTTTGGAGAACACGTATCACAGGGTTCATTTAAAAGGACGCCAACGTTGCGACAACCAATCGCCCCATTCCTTCCAAGGGAGGAATGAACCGAGCGCTGAATCGCTACGTCTTCCTAGCGTATATCCGATGAACACCATCAATGCAAAGAACAACATATTCCAAAAGCCTGCCCACAAATAAATAAAACCGAAAAAAATACCAGCCGTGATCCCCATGATCCGGCCCTTGTAACTTCCCCATATTTCTTTCCAGGGCATCAGGGAAAATCACCTCTATTCCACACGACTCTTAAAGCTGGGTGACTGAGAAACATTAGCGATGTACACCGATACATTGGACACAGGAATTCCTGTAATTTCTTCCACATGATCGTGTACCCCCTTTTGTACCTCGAAGGTTAACACCGGAATGGAGCTTTCCCCGTCTACAACCGCCCGAATCGTAATATCAAGTCCCGAATCCAACACACGAACGCGTGCTTTCAAATCCTGCATCCCGCGAAATCGGGAAGCTGCTTTGAGGCACAGATTTTCAATGGTATCCACTGAAATCTGAATGTCACCGTATTCCGTTCGTTGATCAATAGAATGCTGTACGGTTTGGTTCCGTCGAATAGAGATATAAAAAAAACGAAGACTCAATAACAACAGAACCCCTGCAATAATCAGGCTGGTAAACCACACTACTCGCTCATCCTCAATACTTAAAACATACGGAATGGCCCCGCTCAGGAGGAGGATGGCGAGAATGGAAATAATTCCGATACTTAAGCTGTACAAGAACAGCAGAAGTCTGTCCATAACTTTAGCCACGAAACGCACAGCCTCCTTAAATTAGAGTAAACCCTCGACCCATAAGGGTCGGGGGTTTGTACAAAGTATCGCTCTATTTAACCCGTCCGGCGCCCAGCACTTCCGGCTCTTCTACTTTATCGGCATTTTTGAATTGAACATCATGAATTTGCACGTTCACTTCAACAACGTTAAGACCTGTCATGTTCTCAATCGAACGCTTAACATTATGCTGAATAGCAGCAGCCACCTCAGGCAGACGGTTACCGTACTCAATAATGACGGAGACGTCTACAGCAGCTTCACGCTGTCCGACTTCCACTTTTACACCTTTAGATAAATTTTTGCGGCCTAGCAGTTCGGCAAACCCACCAGCAAATCCGCCACTCATTCCCGCAACGCCCGGTACCTCAACGGTAGCCAGTCCGGCAATGACTTCAATAACTTCTGGGGCAATTTGAATCTCCCCAATTTCTGTACGTTCGAATTCGGTTGGCACTGTGCTCATACCTTCAACACCTTTCGGTCAAAATAAGTTTCATTCCAGCTTTGGATTTCAAAGCAGACATGCTCACTTATTATCCATACTATATCATTTGGCGTTCATTATGACAAACGGAGGAAATATACCGATTAAACTTCGTTTTCCTCCAAAAATTTAATATCAAAATCGCCTTTAATAAAGGTCGGATGCTCTAGCAAGCGCTGATGAAAAGAAATCGTTGTGGGTATGCCCTCAATAGCAAACTCAGTCAAAGCCCGCTTCATTTTGGCAATTGCATCCTGCCGTGTAGGTGCCCACACAATCAGCTTGGCGATCATAGAGTCATAATAAGGAGGAATGCTATAACCTGGATATACTGCACTGTCTACCCGTACCCCAGGACCGCCTGGAGGCAGATAAAACCCGATTTTACCCGGTGCAGGCATAAAATTACGATCCGGATCCTCAGCGTTAATACGGCACTCTATCGCCCAACCATTGATGGTGACTTCTTCCTGCGTAAAGGAAAGCGGATGCCCTTCAGCGACAGAAATCATTTCCTTAATCAGGTCTACACCGGTAATCATTTCTGTTACGGGATGTTCTACCTGAATACGTGTATTCATTTCCATGAAATAGAAATTGTTGTCCGGGCCGAGCAAAAATTCGAGAGTACCTGCACCAGAGTATTGAACGGCCAAAGCTGCACGAACAGCTGCCTGACCCATTTCTTCACGGACATCCTGTGAAAGTACAGGACATGGTGCTTCCTCCAACAACTTCTGACGACGACGCTGCACAGAGCAGTCCCGTTCGCCCAAATGGGCAACATTACCATGCTTGTCCGCTATGATTTGTATTTCCACATGTTTCATACCGGTCAAATATTTTTCTAGGTACACACCCGCATTGCCAAATGCCTTTTGCGCCTCCTGCTGAGCAGTAGTGATTTGCTGAATGAGGTTATCCTCATCTTCGGCGATACGAATACCTTTACCTCCGCCACCTGCTGTGGCCTTGATAATTACCGGATATCCGATATCACGTGCGATGCCGATCGCATCCTGCAAATCCTCAACCAGCCCGTCTGAACCCGGAATAACCGGAACTCCGGCATCCTTCATGGTCTGCTTGGCAACGGCTTTATCTCCCATTTTGTTAATGGCTTCAGGAGAAGGACCAATAAACGTAATATTACACGATTCGCAAATTTCAGCGAAGTCTGCGTTTTCCGCCAAAAATCCGTAACCTGGATGAATGGCATCACATTCAGTCAATGTAGCAACGCTCATCAGATTCGTAAAATTAAGGTAGCTGTCCTTAGATAGCGTCGGTCCGATACAGTAAGCCTCATCTGCGAGACGCACATGTAACGAATCCTTGTCAGCTTCCGAATATACAGCAACTGTCGAAATATTCATTTCGCGGCAAGCGCGAATGATACGAACCGCAATTTCTCCACGATTCGCAATCAATACTTTTTGAAATGTCATGACTTTATCCTCCCTGGGAGCAGTCTTGCCGAACCCTCAAAAGAGGGTGCAAACAAGCTTTTTACTCCGGTTTCACAAGGAACAATGGCTGGCCATACTCGACCAACTGTCCGTTTTCGGCCAAAATTTCCACAATTTCGCCCTTCACTTCAGCTTCCAGCTCGTTCATCAGCTTCATCGCTTCAATGATACATACCGTTGTTTTTTCGCCCACTTTGCTGCCGATACTCACATACGGAGCCGTATCCGGTGATGAAGAACTATAGAAAGTGCCTACCATCGGAGATACGATTTTATGTAGATTGCTTGCATATTCCCTCGGTTCTCCAGCAGTTGTAGATCCAACATCGGACTGTACTTGTGGATTTGGAATAACAGCTTGTGGTGCCACTGCATAAGCAGGTGTTGCCACAGGAGCCTGTACTGTAACGATTTCGCTTTTGCCCGGTTTACGGATCAACAGGCGAGTTCCTTCATTTTCAATTTCAAGCTCATGCACAGACGTTTCATCCACCAGCTTGATCAATTCCTTAATCTCGCTTAATTTAAACATCTCTATTAATCACTCCTTCAGCATTTTGCCGGTTGCTGATAACATTGTTGAAACAGCTTTATGTATTATATCACAATCATTAAAAATAGAAAGAGCCCGGAATAATGCAGAAATCCGGGCTTTTTCGCGTTTTTTGTCTTATTGTGTAACATATTGGACACTGATCTTATCCTGCGTTACGTTCAGTTCCTTCATGACTTTGTCGACAATTGTTACCGCTTGCTTAGCATCCAATTTTTCACTCAGAACCACTACTTTGTATTTATCAGCGTCTTCCTCACGGACGACCGCATTGGCGAACTGTTGCTGAAGCTCTTCTTCAATTCCAGTAATTTTAGCCTGCTTATCTTCAAGTACATGTAATTCCTTTTGAGCCTCCGCAGCTTTCTTTGGTGTGCTGTCGTTCATTGCGGTAGTCAGTTCATCATTTTTCTTCTGATTTTCCACGTCCCGTTCCAGCAAATAGTTGTCAATCACAGCTGCTGCTGTAGGTTGGGCAGCTTGATCAGTTGCCACTTGATCCAGTACCTGCTGGTCGGTTTTGGCTGTAGAGGCTGCTTTGTCGTCACTTTGTGCTGTCGCGTCCGTCTTAGTCGCTGTTGTGTTTTGATTGGATGTCGCCGGTTCAGTAGTAGGGGTAGCTGCCGTACCTTTGTCGCCTTTTGAGTTTTCTGTTGCTGGGTCAGTTGTAGAAGCCGTATCCGACTTTGTGGAATTTGCTGATGCTCCATCAGTTACTTCTCCATTCGTCACTACTTCGTTTACCTTCAGTTCGTTCAATTGTTCCTCTGCCTTCGTCGTTGCTTCCTGTGCGGCATCCTGCTTAACCTTGCTCACTTGTTCACTATCGGCTACTGGTGGATTTGCAGGGCTTGAGTCCTCCGTAAACAAATAATACGCAGACAGCACGACCATTAAACTCAGCATGGACACCAGCCAAACGGTTTGTCTTTTATTATTCATGTTCCGTCCTCCATATTCATTAATGGTTTAAAATATAAACTTCTTTGTTCCTGAATTCCAAATTATCCCTGCTTGCGCGGTACGACTGAAATTTTGTAGGAAGGTACATTTAGCCCCTTCTGTACAGCATCGACAATTAGCTGCTTCACTGTAGGGTTTTCTGCCCCCATAGCCACAACAAGCACTCCCCTCACCTGCGGTTTTACTTTTTTTGTCACAATCGGGGTGTGCTGACCACCAGATGATTCATAGGTGACAATTTCGCCATCACGTGTATATTGAGTAGTGTGCCGTTGTCCACCATTGGCGTCCGTCTCATTGTTCTCTTCCTGCATGTCCTTTACATTGCGTTGAACGATAACTTCTTCGGTGGAGTCTACCGTAACCATGACATCAACGGTTCCTACGCCAACAATCTGCTCCAGCATCTGTTTCATATTGTCCTCAAAAACCTTCTCAATCCCGGCAAAAGAACTTTCTTCACCTGTTGTTGTCTCTAACGTAGGCTCATTTTTCATCACGCCAGGCGGCTCACGCCCTACGTTTTCTGGATCAACCTTTTTTACATTAACGAATGAATTAAAGAGCATAATCGCTACACCGATAAGGCCAAGAATAAGCAACCAACGAAATGAATTGAACCTTTTCGCCCCATCCGCCCCTCCACCCAGCCATTGCTCCAGCTTTTTCAGCCATTTGCTCATTTCTGCTCACCTCCTGTTACCATTCATGTGTTCCATCCTGCGAAGAAAGCACCTGAACATTTTTGCTATCTATCCCCCATTTTTCACGTAAAAGTCCTGTAATTAAGCCAAATGCTTTCGTATCTGTTGGCTTTCCGTCCTCAACAGTTTTGTCAGGATTACGATCATCTTCTCGCGTTCCTTCATTAAAATCTGAAGTTTTTGCATGTGTTGGCTCTACACGAATATTCACTGTCTTTTCGGCTACAGGCTCCACCATAATCGGCTTGACATCTGCACCAGGCGAGACGTCTGTGTTTTTCTTTTCTTTTTCTGGCTGCTGTTCTGCCAATTGGACCACTACCGACTGGACACCCGTTCCTGCCTCCAGCCCTGATTCCTCCTGTTGAATCTTTGCAAGGGTAACCTGGACCGACTGAATTGCTAACCCAGTATACTGTTCCAACTGTCCTTTCATTTCCTTAGCTACCTCTTTGCCAGCCCATTGCATGGAGCTTTGTTCTTGCTGTAGCTTTAACTGGCTGCCTTTTGCTAGAATCTCCTCCAATGTCGGTTCCCTCTTGCCTGTCTCAGCCTGACGTTGAAGATCCAATGCTCGCCCTAGAACCTCGGAAGGACTGGTGCTCAGTAAGCGCACGACCGGAGACAGCAACGTCAGCAGAATAAGCAGGCTGAGAACGAGTTTGACATATCTCTCCATAGATCGGCTCGGTAAGATCATATCGACAAAAGAAGCCAGCAACACGATTAGCACCAGTTCCTTGAGCCAGCCTGCCAGCCAGGTCACGTCACTCTCCTCCCCCCTTGTTGGTTTACGTGCATTGGTTCACCTCATCATGACTGTCATATTGCCTGCTGCGAGCATGACTGTAATTGCAAGGAAGGACATCAATCCCACTGCTGCCAGCGCCGCGAAAACATAAATCATGCTCTTGCCGATCGCATCCAGACATGCCACGATAGGCGTATCACCCAAAGGCTGCATGATCGCTGCTGTCACTTTATAAATGAGCGCCAGCGTCAGAATCTTGAGGGCGGGAAAGGCGCATAGGAACAAAATAATAATGACTCCTACCAGACCAATGGCATTTTTAACGAGCAGCGAAGCCGAAATAACTGTATCTGTCGCATCTGCCAACGCCTTGCCGACCACCGGAACAAAGCTACCTGTAATATATTTGGCTGTACGGATCGTTAATCCGTCAGTAACGGACGATGTCAAGCCTTGTACCGAAATGACTCCTAGAAAAATGGTCAGCAGCACTCCCAGCACTGCTACTCCAGCGTTCCGCAACAGATCGGCTAGCTGGGTCAGCTTGTATTTGCCCGTCAGCGAGTTGACCAAATACAGCACAGCCGAGAAGAACAGCAGTGGGAAAACCAGCGTATGAATGACTGTTCCGACTGTGTTGATCATAAATACAATCAGCGGGTGGGTCACCGAAACTGTTACGACGTTCCCCATCGAGGCTAGCATGGTAAACAGCAAAGGCAACATTGCCATCATGAAGTGAATCATGCTATCAATCGCTTCTTTGGCATAACCAATCGCTACACTAAAGCTATTAATCGCCAAAATGATAATGACCATGTATACGATAGCGTAGGCCACTTTGCTGACCTGTTTGCTTTCAAAAGCGCTTTGCAGCGTTTCCAGCACCATACTCATAATGCTGAGCATGACGATGGTGACGAGCAACTTGGCATTTACTCGGATTTCATGGATGAAAAAATCAGCTATAGCGCTCAATACACCCTTTATGCTGAACCCTTCACCGCCTGGAAGCAGCATGTCCATGAAGGAAGGCGTTTTCTGATCAGGGAAAAATCCGCCGTATTGCTGCATGAGCCCGTCCCAATAATGTTCTACTTCGTCTTTGGGCATTTGCTCCGCCTGCTGTCTGATCCATTCGTTTGTCGGTGTATTATCTGCAAAGAGGAACGCAGCCGAGGCACACCAGAAACATAGCAGCAACATTGCAATTACTTTGAGATTCGGCATGCCCCCCAGCCTTTTCATGGCATCACCCCCTCAGGCGGGCATCAGCTTCAGAATGGTATCAATAATAATGCTGATAATTGGGATTGCGAGCACCATAATGAGTACCTTTCCGGTAAGCTCAATTTTGGAAGCAATCCCGTCTTGTCCTGCATCCCGAACGATTTGCGCTCCAAATTCAGCAATATAAGCGATACCGATTATTTTCAAGACGGTTTTAAAATAGATCATGTCCATGCCTGAAGACCGGGCCAGTCGCTCCAGTACAGCAACCACAGATCCGATCTTGCCAATCAGCAGCAAAAAAATGACGATTCCCGCAGCTGTTGCAATCAAAAAGGCAAACATCGGCTTCTGTTCCTTAATGACTAAAATAAGGACTGTGGCAATGAGGGCGAAGCCCACCACCTGAATAATTTCCATGTGTCCACCTACTGAAAAAGAAAGATAGATTTGATCTCTTGCAGAAGGTTATCCAGCATTCGCACCACCATGAACAGGACCACGACGAAGCCGATGACCGTTACCCAGTGCGCCATGTCTTCTTTGCCCATTTGCTTTAATACGGTATGAATCATAGCGATAATAATGCCAATTCCGGCAATTTGGAAAATTGCGTTCACTTCTAAATTCATTCGAGCACCCCGCTAATAGATCAAAATGACGATCAATGCTCCGATCAGCAGTCCCAGGCTCCTGCTCATACGCTCGTACCTCACCTGATCTGCCTGCGCCTGCGTTTCCTCATGGGATAACTGCTGGATGGTCAACGCAATGTGCTTGATCTGGTCTTCACGGTCGCTGGTTCCAAGACTGTAAGCAAGCTGCCGCATCGCTTCCTTCTCGGCTTGCTTCATAGAGGAACGGCTCCACGAGTCTTCAATGGCTTTATGCAAGCTTTCTCTGGCAGTCAGGCCAAAAGAGGGGTGCATCCAGCGTGAGGCTTGCTGAAACAGAGTGCGTAAGGGCTCTCGCAAGGGCTCTCCTGTCTTGGCGAAAGCATCTGGTAGCGGAGACACCCCGTAGGAAACCTCGGTGGTCAATCTTTGCAGCGCAAGAATCAACTCCCTGATTTGCCGCGGCCTCATTGCAAACTGCCTTGCCCGTTGCCAACCTGCCAGCGTAGCGGCCAGTATAACCAAGGCTGCACCCAGCAGCTTAAGCATAGGAGATACCCCCATTCTGCCCTTCTCCAGACAGTGTAAGCCTGCGTTGCTTGGCATCTGCCAGTCGGAATGAGACGCCCCGGCTCGTCCGCTCCAGCATGACGTAGAGTTGAAATAGCTCTTGTCCTGTAGTTAATCCAGCAAAAGCAGACCGGGTCGCCATTTCAGCCACATCGCGACCATGTGCGGAAGCAATGACTGCAATGCCTGCATGGAGCGCTTCGCGCACCGCCTCCGCATCTTCCGGTCGTCCGATTTCATCAACAATGAGGACATCCGGTGACATCGAGCGGATCATCATCATCATGCCTTCTGCTTTCGGACATCCGTCCAATACATCGGTGCGAGGCCCGACATCAAAACCCGGGATACCTTTGTGACTACCAGCGATCTCAGAGCGTTCGTCTATAATGCCTACCTTGAGTCCATTCCGTCGCCCCCCATGGCTTTCCATCCCTCCGTAACTGAGTTGCCGAGCCAAGTCCCTAAGCAGTGTCGTTTTGCCATGCTGAGGAGGGGACAAAATGAGGGTATGCCGGATTTTCCCGGACATTCGATCTGCTACATAAGGCAATATCCGATCAGCTATGCCGGGAATTGCACGCGCAATTCTTACATTAAAGCTGCTTATATCCCTCAAATGCTCCACTCGTCCTCGGTTGAGCACGGTTCTCCCTGCCAAGCCAATACGATGACCGCCAGGGATCGTAATAAACCCTTTACGAAGCTCCTCTTCCATCGTATAGAGGGAATGATTGCTGATAAAATCCAGCAGTCGGTGGGCATCCTCACGGTCAGGCTTATAGGCTTCCACATGGTTCAAAGTCAGCTGACCAGCAGACGTTACAAAATGATGTTCACCGTTTGCATTAATTTCCAACGGCCTTCCTTCCCTGACCCGGATTTCTTCCAGTTGCTCAAATACCGTTTCTGGAAGCCTTCCGAGTATACCGTGCAACGGTTCGGGAAATAACTCCAGCCATTCCATACCGATGCAGCCCCCTCACAGTTGTCCTTTTTCTTTAAGACAAGTCTATGGTTGACTCTCGCTTTTTATGCCGAAAATATATTGAAAACCTAGGCAAACTTTTGCTAACTCCTATCAACACTCAACAGACCTTTCTCCCGCTTGTTTAAGCACCATTCTCTAATTTGCACAAATAAAAAAGGGCCTCTCAAAGCCTTGTCGGCTAAGGGAAACCCTTGGGTAGAAAAGATAGATTCAGAAAAAAAGAGGCTTCCCCTCAGTTTAACTCTCACTGATGGAACAACCTCTTAACCTACTGCTGTATTCTATGATTTATCAAACTATAAATAGAGGGCATATAATGTATCAACCTTTATCTGTCATAAGCATCGTTCACATTAGCCATATTCAGTGTCTAGATCACGTTGCAGTTATTAACGACGGTCTTGCGGTCCACCCACAAACGCTTGCTCCTCGGTGTCCAGGTTATAAGCTGTATGCAACGCCTGAATAACCTCATGAAGCTTACCCGCTTCAATTACACACGATACTTTGATTTCAGATGTGCTTACCATTTTAATGCTAACGCCTTGCTCTGCCAGTACGGCAAACATTTGCGCAGCAACACCTGGATGGCTAACCATTCCTGCACCTACAATGGATACCTTCACCAGGTTTTCCTCAGACGTTACTTCACGGTACGGAAGCTCTCCACGAATACCTTCCAGCGTCTTCAGTGCTGCTTCACGATCCGTCAGAGCTACTGTAAAGGAGAAATCCGCTTTACCAGCTTCAACCCCGCTCTGTACAATAATGTCTACATCAATTTTGGCTGCCGCCAGTGTTCCAAATACTTTCGCCAGTACACCGGGGATATCGGCGACGCCCAAAATACTGATTCTTGCTACATTTTTATCATATGCAATCCCACTGACTACAACGCCTTGTTCCATTACTGCATCCTCCTTTACGACCGTTCCTTCATTATGGTTAAAACTGGACCTCACAATCAGCGGTACCCGGTTATGTTTAGCATATTCTACCGCACGAGGATGCAATACAGCTGCACCCAGATTGGCTAATTCCAGCATTTCATCATAAGAAATTTCTTTTAGCTTACGAGCAACTTTTACGATCCGTGGATCAGTTGAATATATACCGTCCACATCCGTGTAAATTTCGCAGGCATCCGCTTGAATCGCCGCCGCCAGCGCAACCGCCGTCGTATCAGAGCCACCACGTCCCAGCGTTGTAATGTCTCCCTCTGCAGACATCCCTTGGAAGCCAGCTACAACAACGATCTTGTTGCTGCTCAGTGCTTCCAGCACTCGCTGAGGTTGAATGTCCGTAATTCGTGCTCGACCAAAGTCAGATTCAGTACGGAAACCAGCCTGCCATCCCGTAAACGATACCGCTTCATGACCCAACTGCTGAATAGCCATCGACAACAAGGCGATTGAAATTTGCTCACCTGTCGTCATCAACATATCCAACTCACGTGCAGGCAACTGCTCATTCAACAATTTGGCCTGGTCAATCAGTTCGTCTGTCGTGTCTCCCATTGCGGAAACGACCACTACACATTGATGCCCTTCACTCTGTTTCTCAACAACGCGTTTTGCCACGCGTTTCATGCGCTCCGTGTCACCGACGGAACTGCCTCCGAATTTCATGACATACAAAGACAACGATATTCACTCCCTCAGACTCAGTATGTAACCTTGAGATGGCACCCAACGACTTGAACGTGACATCCTGCGGAATAACTTTAGTACAGTATAATATGAAAGTGCTGTGCGGAGCCATTGTTTTTTAATATTAGTGCTTATAAAAATATCCCCTGCCCTTACAAGGACAGAGGAAATCTAAAAGCAGCAAATTTTATGCGCGAGACATGTATTTACCGTCACGTGTATCAATTAACAATACGTCATCTTGGTTAATGAACAAAGGAACTTGAACATTCAAACCCGTTTCCAATTTGGCATTTTTGGTAGCACCTGTAGCTGTATTACCTTTAATACCTGGTTCTGTTTCGATTACTTTGAGTTCAACGCTGGTAGGCAGGTTAATACCCAGGATTTCGCCGTTATAGCTAACGATATTTACATTCATGTTTTCTTTCAGGAAGTTAAGTTCCCATTTCAGTTGATCGCTGGACAATGTGAATTGATCATATGTTTCATTATCCATGAATGTATGATCGTCTGCACTAGCATACAGATAAGATACACCGCGATTTTCGATTTGCGCCCGACCGATCGTTTCACCCGCACGGAATGTACGTTCAACGGTGTTACCGTTACGCAAGTTTTTCAACTTGGAGCGTACGAATGCTGCACCTTTACCCGGTTTTACGTGTTGGAAATCCAGCACCGTAAAAATATCTCCGTCTACCTCGACGGTCAAACCTGTTTTAAAATCATTAACGTTAATCACTAAAATACCCCTCCTACAGGACTGTTATCGTTATTAAACGACTGTAAATTCTTTGCTCGAATGTGTTAATAATTTGATGCCGCTATCTGTAATAACGATATCATCCTCGATCCGTACACCGCCCAATCCAGGCACATAGATACCTGGCTCGACCGTTACCACCATACCCGGCTCCAGAATATCATCACTCGCCTTCGACAGGCGTGTAGATTCATGTACTTCAAGACCCAGACCATGACCTGTACTGTGCCCGAAATTGTCTCCATAGCCATGGCTTGCAATAATATCCCGGGTCAGTGCATCCGCTTCACGGCCTGTCATGCCCGGCTTAATATGTTCAAGTGCGTGAAGTTGCGCCTTGAGTACAATATCGTAGATCTCACGCAACTGGGGCGCTAAATCCCCTTGTGTGGCCACTGTACGTGTCAAATCGGAGCAATAGCCATCCAGCAACGCACCAAAATCAAACGTAATCAGCTCGCCTGCTTGTACTAACTTAGCACTGGCTACGCCATGAGGCAATGCCGAACGAACTCCAGAAGCCACAATTGTGTCAAATGAAGAGGATGTAGCTCCCTGCTTGCGCATGAAGAATTCCATTTCCAGATCCAGCTCACGCTCGCTGACACCTGGTTTGATGTAAGGTAAAATGTGTGCAAAAGTAGCATCTGCCAAATCCGCTGCCCGCTGCATCACTTCCAGCTCTTCCGCATCCTTGTACACCCGTAATTTCTCTACAATGCCCGACACCGGAACCAGTGAAATAGGTGACAAATCTTCGCTATAAGCTTTATGCGTCGCAACAGTTACAGCGTCTTGCTCAAAGCCTGTTTCGCTGATCTGATGGGAAGACAGCAATTCTTTCACCGTTTCCATGACCTGTGCAGCGTGCTGCACTACCGTGAAGCCTTCGGCTTGTTCGGTCGCTTGCGTCATATAGCGAAAGTCAGTCAGCAAATAGCTATGGGATTCCGTAATCAGCACATAACCTGCCGAACCTGTGAAGCCTGTCAAATATCGACGATTGACAGGGCTAGTAATCAGCATAGCCCGCAGATTATGCTCGCCCAGCGCCTGCCGCAGCTTTAACACCCGGTCATTCTTCATCTTTCATTCCGCTCCCCTCTGTCAAATAACCAAATGCTATTTTAACACAGGGAATAGGCGCTTGAGAAGTTTTTGTTACGTTCAGCCCTCAGCTTTCTCAGGCTCGCGCTTTCTTTCATCCGTATACTCGACAGCAACGGTATATCCGATAAATAGTCCCCACAGTAAAAACACACAAATTTCCGTATACAGGGAATTCCATGTTAACCGATCAGGAGCATTCATCATCCCTAGCTTAGGACCTGTTAATACAAATAAAACAACCCACCAAATCAGGCCATACACAATGCCGGGTAAAGGACCCTTAAATCTGCGCAGCAACAGAGTGTACACCAGTGAAGCTACGACGGATAATCCAATAAAAAACAGTAGCCCTACCAGATGTCCCGCCATGGTGTTCATAAATGAATGCTTGAAAAAAGGCTCTGCGAGAAAGCCAGGCGCTACTACAGTAAAGTGCAACTTATAAAACAGCCAGCGCAGCAATCCCCAGAGCAAACCCGAAAAAAAACCCAACTCAAGCGCAAAAGGAATGAGAGGCGTATGTATTTTGCCTGACTGCTGCCTGCCTCTACCACTGTCGTTATGATTACGTTGATCCTGAGATCCACGAGGTTGCTCCTGTTCATGTCCTATCTTGGGTATAGAGAAGGTTTCGCTCATGTTGTTTAATCCCCTTTCAATATGAAAACTTTTTCCCATCGTAAAGACTATCGCAATCGGATATGCATGTACTTCCATCGGATTCTGCATTCCATTTTGCTGGTAGTATGCTCCAAGGGAGGAGAGTTTAACAATGAACAGGAATGCTGAATAATGGCAGCTTTCGACTTGAGGGTACGGACCCGTTTTTTACATTGACAAAATTTCAATCCTCTATCATAATATAATGGTGAAAATGATAATCATTATCATTTTATAAAAACATATATACGGGAGAACGCTTCTATGAAAAAGGGATTCATCGGGATTTTATTGTTAATGGTTTTTACGCTCACTCTGGCAGGTTGCGGAGCAGCCGACAATGCATCGGACAAAGATCAGGTAGCCACATCGGGTAGTAAACCGACTGACACAGCGACCGGTCCTGTGACGGTAAAGCATAATCGTGGTGAGATCACGCTCGACAAGCCCGCACAGCGTGTCGTAGTGCTGGAATGGACATTTACAGAGGATTTGGTTGCGTTGGGCGTTCAGCCGGTGGGTAATGCTGACAATGCCAACTACAAGGTATACGTGACACCGGAGGCGGCTCTGGATAGTAGCGTGGTCGATGTCGGCACGCGTAACGAGCCGAATCTGGAAGCAATTGCTGCATTGAAACCGGATCTGATCATTTCCAATGTTGATGGGAATGAAGCTATCTATGAGCAACTTAAGGCCATCGCTCCTACGATCGAATATAATCTGAACAATGGTAATGGCTACGATCATGATAAAATGGTAGAAATTTTTAATAGCATCGCAGTTGCTCTGGGAAAAGAAGAAAAAGCTAAGCAGGTGCTTGCCGAACTGGATCAGCATTATGCTGAAGCCAAAGAAAAGCTCGCCGCTGCTGGCAAATCGGATTATCATTATGTACTGACACAAGCTTTCACTTCGCAAAATGCGGCCAGCCTCCGTATGTTTTCGGATAACTCAGTGGTCGTGGCAACACTGGCCAAGATCGGTATGATTAATGATTGGAAACCAAGCAAAGTTGAACCGTATGGCTTTACAACCGTCGGTATTGAAGCTCTGTCTGCTGTTCAGAACAGCAACTTTATCTATATTGTGCAGCCGGACGATGATGTTTTCGGGGCACCTATGAAAAATAATTCGGTCTGGAACGGTCTGAATTTCGTTAAAGAAAAACGCACCTATCCACTGAACGGTACGACATGGACATTTGGCGGCCCCCTCTCATCAAAAGGACTGGTTGACCAGGTTGTTGGGGCAATTACGCAATAGGTTGTTTCCGAAGTTTTATAATGAGTAGCATTTATGTGAGCAGTCTGACGCTCCATAAATGCTTTTTTTATAAGCCTGTGGTTACACCAGTTTCATCTAACTAGATATTCCCTTCCAAATTCGATACAATATACAAAAAAGCATGTATTAAGAGAGGTGAGACGGTTGTCACAAGCATCCAAGCCTGTGAGCTACGGTGGTCAGGCAGTCATTGAAGGTGTCATGTTCGGCGGCAAGCGTGTCAATGTCACGGCAGTTCGCCGCAAAACTGGCGAAATCACATATTTGGAAGTACCACGTAAGGAGCAATCCTGGGTATCCAAATTCCGCAGAATTCCTTTATTGCGGGGGATTGTAAGCATCATCGACTCCAGCGCCAAAGGTACCAAGCATTTGAACTATTCAGCCGATGCGTATGCTGATGATGAAGTAGATCCGGAAGAACGCGCTGAACAAAAGAAAAAAGAAGAGTCCCGTTGGAGTCTGAGTATGATGATCGGTGTAGCGGCAGTCGGGATTATTTCCTTTTTGTTCGGCAAAATTGTGTTAACCCTCGTTCCGGTTATTGTAGAGAATTTCCTGTTCGACGGCTTGTTTCACAGCCAAATTTTGCATAACCTCGCCGAAGGAGCCATTAAGCTGATTCTGCTGCTAGCTTATTTATGGGGCATTTCCCAAACTCCGTTAATTAAACGATTGTTTCAATATCACGGTGCAGAGCATAAAGTAATTACGGCATTCGAAGCTGGGGAAGAACTAACTCCGGCCAATGTGCAAAAATACAGCCGTCTGCATTACCGCTGCGGTAGCAGCTTTATTATGCTGACCGTGATCATCGGCGTACTTGTCTATTCCCTATTCACCTACGATAATCTGTGGGAGCGTATGGGGCAACGGCTTCTACTGCTTCCGATCGTACTGGGGCTTTCTTTTGAATTTCTCAAGCTGACCAATGCTCTTCGTGAAATTCCGGTACTTCGTTATTTAGGTTACCCCGGTCTGTGGCTGCAACTACTTACCACCAAAGAACCGACTGATGATCAAGTGGAGGTATCCATTGCCTCATTTAAGCGTATGCTTGAATTGGATGCTGAGTTGGAAAATGTACCTGTAAAGGAGACCTTCAACAGTCCTGCCCTTGATCCTGTGAAAGGATGAGTGAATAATGAACAGACATGCTGTTATTTTCTGGCTTACCCTTGCTTTGGGTGCATATGGGATTGTGGATATGCTGTGGAGAGGAAGTTGGGGCTTTCTCATGAGTTTACTCATTCCCGTCCTTGTTTTTGCAGTTATATTTCTGCTATACAAATACCTGCCAGGACAAAGCAATCGTACTCCCAAAATCAAACCCTCTGTGCGCACCATGGCCAAAACAGCCAACGCACGTAAGCAGCAGACTACGGGCAAGCGCAAAGCGTATCCTTTTCATGTGATTGAAGGTTCCAAGGGCAAAAATGAAGAAGAACAACCTAAATATCATTAACGATAATAATCATCCTTTAAAATGCAACACAAAGGAGCCGTCACCCGCGTATTAAAATATGACGGGAAGAGGCTCCTTTTTTCACACCCTTTTAAATTACTTTAACTGCCAATTAGTGTTCATTTCATAGCGTACATGGTATCCTTCATCAATTGGTATTTGCTATACTGCTGCTGGTAAGAAGTGATGCTCCATTTGTGGAAAAAAGCATCCCCTGCCTGCACACCGGAAGCATACAGCAAATCACTTTGCACTGTAGAAATGTTAAATTGTGCAGTGCGGATCCCCAATGTTGGAATTTTAATCGTCCGATACCGATTCTCCTGCTCAATATATCGTTCATCGTGTGCTGATAGCATGGTATCGAAAATAGCCTGCAGCATGGTCAAAGGACCCCGTATATAAGAAACTTTGGTCTCCGTACCCGTCTTGCCCACCATTTGAAACCCTACCGTTGGAATCGTTTTGGCCTCACGTTCATTTACAGGCTCATCAAAAAGCCACAAAGGCAAATTGCTTAGTAAAGCCCCATCAACTACAAATACAAATTGCTGGGAAAAGGTTTTTCCCTTGGCAAGTGCAGAATCAAGTCTTAACATAACGGGATCAAAAAAGTAAGGGATACTTGTGCTCATCCGAATGGCCTTTGCTACCTCCAGTGAAGAAGGATTTATACCAAAACGTTTGATATCCTCAGGAAGCACCAGAATGCGTCCATTCGTGATATCTGATGCAATAATGCGCAGTTTGCCAGGAGGTAAATCCGCAAACGTACGCACTCCCTTAGCTCGTAACAGCTCACGTACCCAGTGCTCCAGTGCCTCCCCTGAATAGAGACCTTTTTTAAGAAAGATACGAGCTGCTGGTCCAACCCACTTAATATTGAACACTGGAGAACGTCGTAACAACTTAACCAAGGGGGTTTTCTCTATTACGGCTTTCATTTCATCCGCAGAGTATCCCGCAGCCAATAAAGCAGCTACAATAGCACCTGATGATGTACCTGCTAAACGATTGAATACAATTCCATGCTCCTCCGCAGCCTTAACTGCACCCGCCAGCGAAATTCCCTTAACCCCTCCACCCTGGAACACAGCATTGATCAGCATAGATCAAAAAACCTCCGTTCTCTTGGGAGTAAGCAGTTCTACTGCTTATCTATGAGAACGGAGGCCCAAATAGAACCTATATGATCCAATTTATATCACATTTGATAATAATTTTGAAGAAGCTGAATGAGTCCATATGGATTTTTACGCAAATGCTGTGCACTAAAGTAAATATCCCCTTTGACCTGTTTATAATCTTTGTTCAGTTCAAGCTGCTTAATTAGCTCTTGAGCCGTTTGCCAGCCCTTTTCAGGGGTGCCGATTTTATACGGAGAATGACCGATATATAGCTTAACATCTGAATTTTTGACCTCATTGGACCACCATGCGACAAGCTTGTCATATCCAGCCGCAGGGAAACCGATACTCCAGTAAATTTGTGGAGCTACATAGTCAATCCATTCTTTGTTAATCCAGGTTCTCACATCCGCAAACGTCGTATCATACGCTGTAACGCCTGCCTTCGTGTCTGAACCCGTTAAGTCCTGAGATTTGTTGCGCCACACTCCAAATGGGCTAATTCCGAATTGAACTTTAGACTTGCTGGCATGAATGCTTTTGCCCAAATCGCGAACAAAACTGTTCACATTATCTCTCCGCCAGTCGCCCTTATTAGAGATTTTGTTGGCATTATATGCTTTGAAGGTCGCATCATCATCAAAAGTCCCGCTGTAAGGATAAAAATAATCGTCCAAATGGACGCCGTCAATATCATATCCGTCCACGACCTCCATAATCGCCGCAATGACATGCTGACGTGCAGCCGGAATTCCTGGATTGATGTACAATTGGCTACCATTCTTAACAATCCAGTCCGGGTGCTGATTAGCCAAATGGTTTGCAGCCAAACCGCTGGTTGTTCCTGTAGAATTCGCACGGAACGGATTAAACCAGGCATGGAATTCCATCCCTCGCTTATGCGATTCGCTAATCATAAATTTCAAGGGATCATAGCCTGGATTTTTACCTTGGGTGTTGGTCAAATACTTGCTCCAGGGTACGAGACTCGACGGGTAGAGCGCATCACCGCTGGCACGAACCTGAACAAATACCGCATTGATGCCCATCCCCTGCAAATCATCGAGCATTTTAGTAAACTCCTGCTTTTGCTTCTCGGAGCTGCTTCGGGCAGCGGAAGAAGGCCAATCTCCATTGATGGTAGAAATCCATGCCCCACGCATGGAAGTTGAAGCCTTTACCTGAACAACATTTGCCTGTGAAGAACTTGAACCGTCCTCACTAGTAGACGTTGACGGTGAAGTGACAACCGTCTGCTCATTATCGCTGGCTCCCTGATCCGTACTTACACTCTCCTGATTGCCAGATGCAGACGTATCTGATGTGGAAGCACTGTTTCCCGCTGAGCTACTCCCACCCGTTGAGACACCTTCCTTACCACTGCTTAACGTAATGACTCGCTCTGAAGCTTGCCAATCCACTTTTAATCCCAACTCTTCTCCAACAAAACGCAGAGGCACCATGACTCTCCCGCTTGTCATACGGGCAGATGCATCCAGTCGAACTGACTTGCCATTCACCGTAGCGCTTTGTGCACCGTTCTCCATAGATATATTTTTGTTCTGAGCCGTAATCGTTACCATACCGGACGATTCCGACCAGTTGACTTGAGCGCCCATTCCCTCACTAATCACGCGCAAAGGAACCATCGTAACATTGGCTCCCTGTACAATATACGGTGACGCGTCGCTTTGCAGGGACTGTCCGTCCAATATAATTTCAATATCACCAGTTGGAGCTGCTTGAACTCCAGGAACGATGGCAGTCTGCACTGCTAAGAGTAGGCCTGCAGCCAATGCCACTATTTTCTTTCGATTCATATTATTACAATCCTCCGCTAACCCTGTTAATTTTAACCCCTATCTTGTCCTGCTATATAATGGATAGACGCTAATCACCGGATATTTGTTGCGGTCGGGACAAATAAAAAAGCATCGTCCATAAGGACAGATGCTTTTAGGAATCTCCACTCAATTCCTTGTGTATGTCATGAAGCTGGCGCAAGCGATCTTCATCCCGACGAAAATATTCAACCAATGTTTCGATACGGGTGATGGAATCCCAGCTCAAATGATGCTCAATACCTTCCACATCTTTATATATCAGGTCCTTCTCAACCCCAATCATATCCAGAAATTGCTCTAATAACTGATGGCGATCAACCAACCGTTTGCCGACCTTTTTCCCTTTTGGTGTCAAAATCAGTCCCCGATACTTCTCATATACAAGATAATCGTCCTTATCCAACTTCTGAATCATTTTGGTGACGGACGAAGGATGCACCTCTAAACCCTCTGCGATGTCCGAGACACGAGCATATCCCTTCTCATCAATCAGTTGGTAAATGCGTTCCAAATAATCTTCCATGCTTGGCGTTGGCACTTGTTTCCCTCTTTTCTGTTATTGAACGGGCGCTTACCGCCTTCATTTCCTGCGTTAAACCTACTATGTAATGATACATGTTATCATTGCCCATTGGCAAGTCTCATCCCTTCACTCACATCTATTGCCACGATTTGTTCAATTTAAGCCGGGTACACTAATATCGTCGTCCCTGTATCATTTACTTCTGCGGCAATATGTTAAAGTTGGACACCAGAGCACTGTGGATTTATTTTGAAAGGAGCGTTAGCCATGTCTACGCTTGAGCGTACTCCTGTCCAAACCAGAGGAACCAAGCCATTTTTGCCTGACCTGGTGTTTTTTGAGCCAGACGCACTAAATTATCCCAAGGGCCAGCGTATTATGGATTGGGTTAAAGCCAAGGATATTCCGTACCGGATGACTACCTCTCACAACCGAATTACCAATTTACCAGGTGAAACTGAAGTTGAAAAGTACCGAATGGCAAAAAAAACTTTGGTAGTTGGTATCCGTAAAACGTTAACTTTTGATCAATCCAAGCCTTCTGCTGAATATGCCATCCCCATTTCGACTGGTTGCATGGGGCATTGTCACTACTGTTATTTACAAACAACCTTGGGAGCAAAGCCGTATATTCGTGTATATGTCAACACTGACGATATCTTATCAGCAGCTAAAGCTTATATCGAGGAGCGTGCGCCTGAAATTACCCGTTTTGAAGCAGCTTGTACCTCCGATCCGGTTGGTTTGGAGCATATCACCGGAACGCTTGGAGACTTGATTCGTTTCATGGCAGATGAGGAATTTGGCCGTCTGCGTTTTGTTACTAAATATCATCATGTTGATCCATTGCTGGATATTAAACATAATGGTCATACTCGCATCCGCTTTAGCATTAATTCCGATTATGTTATTAAACAGTTTGAACCTGCAACTTCCCGCTTCGAGGAACGTATTGAAGCCGCGGGCAAAATCGCACGAGCCGGTTATCCGCTTGGGTTCATCATTGCACCCATCATCTGGTATGACGGCTGGGAAGAAGGTTACGGCGAGTTACTGCGCAAATTGGGAGAAACCTTGCCCCAGCATGCTACAAAAGATTTGACGTTCGAATTAATACAGCATCGCTTCACCAAAACATCCAAAGCTGTCATCGAGAAACGTTATCCGAAAACCAAGCTGGAGATGGACATAGAGAAACGCAAGAAAAAATGGGGACGCTGGGGACAAAACAAATACGTTTATCCCGATGAACAGCAAAATGCACTGCGAGAGTTTATCACAGAGCGTATTTTTGAACATTTTCCTTTAAGTCGTATTGAGTATTTCACATAACTAGCATCCAACCCGGGGTAATCCGTTGTAAAAATAGCGTTACATCGGTCATATGATCCGTTACCAGTAAAATGCCAGTGATAACAAGTAGTATGCCACCTGTTTTGATGAGGATGGAGGTATAGCGAGAGGATAGCCGAACAGAGCCTACCAGCAAAGCTAATACAAAAAATGGAATCGCAAACCCGAGCGCATAGCCTGTAATCAGTTTGAACCAAATGTGATGCTCTACTGCAGCCAAAGCGATAATAGCTGTTAGCATGGGACCGATACAGGGCGACCAGCCTGCCGCAAAACCAATTCCGATTACAAAGGAGCCGGCGTACCCGGCAGGCTTCCATGTCCAGCGAAGCTTATGCTCCCTCATTAGAATCAAAGGACTTACCACACCGAGAGATACCAGTCCCATTAGTAAAATAAGTAACCCTGCTACCACTCTTAGCGTATCCCCATAATTGGCAAACCATTCTCCAAGCAACCCGACACCTGCACCCAGTGAATAGAAAACGACCGAAAAGCCCAGTACAAAAGCAAGTGTATGCCCCATCGTACGATAACGAACCTCGGCCTTATGCCGTCCTTCAGCCAGTTCACGCGCAGACATCCCTGTCATATACGATAAATAAGATGGATACAGCGGTAAACAACACGGTGAAAAAAAAGAAACCAGTCCGGCTACGATCGCCAATCCGGCGTTAATATCTGTCATCCTCATTTCCTCCCCTGTCTTAAGTGAACACGAGCAAACAAGCCCTGCCAACTAAACATACGTGTAGCGGGAGCAAAATATGATGCACGCCAAAAAGCGCATGCCCAAGAAGAATGATTCTCGGGCATACGCTCATTACGTTCTTTTATTAACTAGCGTACTACTTTACAACTGCACCATTCGGCATACCTTCCGGTACGGTGGCGAGCGTAAGCTGATCTCCATGTGAAGCTGCCAAAATCATACCTTGCGACAGCTCTCCCCGAAGTTTTACTGGCTTAAGATTGGTCACACAGATCACCTTGCGCCCAATGATATCTTCAGGTGTATAAAACTTCGCAATCCCTGATACTACCTGCCGTTGCTCATAACCAAGATCAAGTTGGAGCTTCAACAGTTTATCGGCCTTCTTTACAGGCTCGCAGGCGACGACCTGAGCAACGCGCAGTTCCACCTTGGCAAAATCCTCAATGCCAATCTCTTCCTTTGCCTCCGGCGCTTCCTGGCTCGCCTCAGATGCATTCTGTGGTTGAACTTGTGTCGTAGCTTCCTCTGGTTTCTTACCTCCTGTCATTGCTTCCACGATAAAAGCAACCTCTTGCTCTGAATCCAGACGTGGGAAGATCGGATTACCTTTGACCAACTGTGTTCCTTCCGGAATACGACCAAACTGCTTGCCGCTATCCCATGTAGTCAGCTCACCTTGGCTAATACCGAGCTGTTCCCAAATTTTATGAGGAGCACGGGTTAAGAATGGCTGAAGTAAGATGGAAGCGATGCGCAAGCTTTCTACCAAATGCAACATAACCGATGCCAATTCACGACGTTTTGCCTCATCCTTAGCCAAATTCCATGGTTGCGTCTCGTCAATATATTTGTTGCTACGGCTAATAAATTGGCTAATCGCCGTTAATGCCACGGAAAACTCCATGTTTTCCATGGCTTCTTCTACTTTGCTATAAGTCGATGTTGCCATGTCTTCCAGAGCTCCGTCGAATTCTGTTACATTTGCTTCATAAGCCGGAACCTTGCCGTCAAAATATTTATCTACCATCGCCACGGTACGATTCAACAAGTTGCCCAGATCATTTGCCAAATCCGAATTAACTCGATCTACAAAACTTTCTGGTGTAAATGTTCCATCTGCCCCAAAAGGCACCTCGCGCAGCAAGTAGTATCGAAGTTGGTCCAGACCATAACGGTCAATCAACGTTACCGGGTCTACCACATTGCCTTTAGATTTCGACATTTTACCATCTTTCATAAGTAACCAACCATGTGCAAATACTTTTTTAGGTAACGGAATATCCAATGCCATCAGCATGATTGGCCAATATATCGTGTGGAACCGTACAATCTCTTTACCCACGATATGCACATTTGCTGGCCAAAATTTATCGTACAGCTCAGTATTAGAAGAACCATATCCCAAGGCTGTGATGTAGTTGGAAAGTGCGTCAATCCAAACGTATACGACATGCTTCGGGTCTCCCTTGACCTTAACACCCCAGTCAAAAGTTGTACGGGAAACAGCCAGATCCTCTAGCCCCGGCTTGATGAAGTTGTTAATCATTTCTTTTTTCCGGGATTCCGGTTGGATAAACTGCGGGTTCTCTTCATAAAATTGCAGCAACCGATCAGCATACTTGCTCATGCGGAAAAAGTAGCTCTCTTCCTTGACCAATTCTACAGGGTGCCCACTATCCGGGCTCTTACCTCCAGTCACATTGCCTTTAGCGTCCTTCACCACGTCAACCAGCTGAGTTTCTGTGTAGTACGTCTCGTCAGGGATGCTGTACCAGCCTTCGTATTCTCCCTTGTAAATATCGCCTTGTTTTAATAAACGATCAAAAATTTCCTGTACGACAGCCTTATGACGTTCCTCCGTAGTACGGATAAAATCGTCATTGGAAATGTCGAGCTTCCGCCACAGGTCTTGGATGCCTGCCACAATGTCATCTACGAAACGTTGTGGCGTTTTGCCAGCTGCACTTGCCTTTTGCTCAATCTTCTGACCATGCTCATCCGTTCCTGTCAAATAACGCACTTCATAACCGCGTAGCCGCTTGTAACGGGCCATTGCATCTCCCGCAACTGTCGTGTAAGCATGACCTATATGTAGCTTGTCGCTCGGATAATAGATCGGTGTCGTAATGTAAAATGTGTTCTCATTGGACATGTATGTTGCCTCCTGTTTTGTTCACGGCAGCTCGATAAGACCTGCTGACATGATGGTACTCCAATTTATGAATTTGGCACAAATTGGGCACAAAAAAGACCCCCGTCCCTATGGGACGAGAGTCACCTCACGCGTTACCACCCAATTTTCCTGTATCCTCGCAGACTACAGGCTTCACCGGTCACATCTGACCGCCCATTAACGCTGGAACACGCCTCCCCCTTACGTTTGCCTCCCGTGCACAAATAACTGTGGCAAATACGCTCGAAAAAGGTTCCTCCAGGACCATATTCAGGCTTCGCTCCAGACCGGTTTGCAGCTAACCCCGGCTCTCTGTACTGGACAATTCACCCTACTCATCCCTTCGCAGGAAAACAATATTAACCAAAATATAACGAAATCCGCATAGCGCTGTCAAGTCAGACTCTTCTCGGAATGAGTAGCCAAACGATCTTCGCTAGACCTGTCTGTCTCCTTTTTTGCAGGAGGAACCAAATCTACGCCTCCTGGATGAAAGGGATGGCATTTGGCTATACGCTTAGTAGCAAGCCATGAACCTTTGAGCGCACCATGCACTTCTACCGCCTCCAACGCGTACGCTGAACACGTTGGATAGAATCGGCAGGTAGCCGGCTTAAACGGTGAAATATAGGAACGATAAAACTTAATCGGAGCCTGTACCACTCTGCGTGTGGTGATTTTCATTTCAGTAGCCCCCGTGGCTGTGAGTGTGACTGCTCGTCTGTCTGAATCCCCCATCCGAATTACTATCAGTATGTCCATTCTTCTGTTGACATTCTTTACAATAACCAAAAATTTCAAACTTGTGCTCGACGATTTGGAATTGATCCGTTGTATCCGTCATTTGCATTGGGCAAAAAGAAATCGGTAATGTTTTCTGACAGCTCAAGCAAATCATATGGTGATGGTGATGATGCTCATTACAGCTCACCTTGAACTTCATTCCATCCTCAAAAGATACCTGTTCCAGCACACCTAATTCCTGCATTACACGCAAATTACGATAAACTGTATCAAAGCTAAGTCCACTGTACTTCTTACCCATATATTCATAAACGTCTTTGGGGGACAGATACCCTTCATTCTCGGAAAATAACGTGGCCAACGTTTTGCGCTGATCTGTAATACGCAGCCCCTGAGCGGACATTGTTGCAATAATCTCATCCTTTGTCAGCATGCGTTTCACCCTCCCCTGTCTGTAGTTTCAGGTTTTCTGATGCAGGCTTAGGCTTGCATCTATTTATTATACCACGATTAAAGTCAATATTATAAGAGATATTCGCATCTATACATAAGAAAAAGACGCTCTCCAGCGCTACGATCAAATTCGCAGCAGGAGAACGCCTATATTCTGCAAGTGACATCGACTTTTAAACGGTGAATGACGAGACCCAAGGTCTAAGCCGGTAAACAGTACCGGTTAATTCATATTAATTTTTAATAGCTGGTAAAGGCATAACTACTACGGAAACCGGCAAGTTACTTCCTGCAGCAGCAGTGAAATACATCTCTACACTTTCCTCGATATGCCCTGTGCGATACAGCACACTCATCTCATTTGGAGCCCATACCGAGCCGTTTGTCGGGATACCCACAACCTGATTGTTTACCATCGCATAGCCGGAATATTCGCCTCCACGCGGGTTGAACGTAATCAGTGAATACGGCGCTACATGATCCAATTTAACTTTATATACAACACCAAAATTACCGGCATTGGAAGCAGAAGAGCCGTCCAGACCATCCGTACCAATCAGGTTCGGGTCTACCTTATTATCGCCAAGAACGATACGTTGAGCTGTTTTACCAACCTCTTCGGTATAATTGAGTGAGATATCCGAATTAGCGTACGTTCCACGGTTATGAATACCGTCCTTAGGCAGTTTTGCCAAAGTAGGCAACACGGTCAACGGATCTGTATTTGCATCTAACACAATAACCGTGTATTGAATAGGTTGATCCGTATATAAATCGGATAACAGAGAAATGACTTGTTTTTGCTTGATTTTTTGTGCGTTCAGATCCTGTAAAATAACGCGGCTTTCGCCAGGATTTAGAACTGTGCTAGAACGCTTGCTTCCATCCTGCATGGATTGAAAATATCGTTGAATCGAGACTTTACCCGCAGCCGTTGCAAATTCAGATGGTCCGGCAAAACCGGAATTTTCGACATTCATGTTGGCAGGAGTAATATTGTTGTTGGTTGCAATCACGTACATTTTCACATCTCGACCCGTTTCATTCACATGATGGACGAGTATGCGCGTGCTTCCTGATCCGGTTTCCTGATACACAATTCCGTCCTGAAATACACGTTCCGGGCTGTTAGCACGGATCAAAAGACGCGGTGAAGATGTACTTGTCAAAGGAATGGTAGCCATGGTAGGCACCTGACTGCCGTCTACTGTATATTTATCACCATATGGTGTGAAGATTTTATTGAAATCATCTTCGTTGTACAGCAGTTCATTCGTAATTTTAATCGTTTCACTTTTGGTACCTGTTGCGCCGTGCTTATCAGTCACGGTTAACGTAATCGTTACATCACCTGGTTGGAAGAAGGCAAGTTTCTTGTTCTCCCAATCACGCTTAGTAATAGCATTCTCATCATCCGTACTCAGGTCCGTAATGGTGATCTTTTCACCCATCTTGTACTCTTTTTTATCTGTAGTAAACAGAGCGACTGGCGGTTGGTTCGGCGGTCTTACTGTAATTGTAACTGAGTAAGGATCACTCCAGTTTCCAGCTGAGTCAAGAACAGAATAGGTAACTACATATGTACCCGGCTCCTGAAATACGTCCTGCTTACCTTCCCAACGTTGGTTCACAATCGGTAGACCTGTAGGAGAAGATTCCTTCGTCAAATACGTAACTTGGGTTTCGCCCGCATAGATATCTTTTTGCTGAACCGTGAAGGAAGCTTTAGGCTTCTGATTCAAATCCATGATAACTTGTTTAGTCGTATTATTCACAGTATAAGGAATATTTAAGGCCTGTGTAATCGAGGTCAACGGCACCATAAATACGTTCTTTTGCTGAAAAGCCGGTCCCTTCATTTGTCTGGCTTCACCGTTAACCGTATAAACCTTGCTGTCTGTTTTGAAGCGCAGGACATTTGTTCCTTGTGTGATTACGGTTTCTTTGGTGGCAGTGTCATAACTAAACTGCAATCCGACACGGCTGACAAGAGAACGGATAGCTACATAGGAAACTCCGTCCTTAACAGTCATCGGCTGAGTTGCCGTATATACCTGTCCGTTTTGTTCCATTTTCGCACTGTTTAAATACAAAATCAGTTGATTAGCCCCCATGTTTGTTGGAGCTCCACCAGGATTGGTGATCGTTCCGTCTCCACCGTATACATCATTGGATACGTTCGATCCGTTGGTTGTATCCGTAGGCAGGCCAGTCAATGGATCATTGGTTACGCCTGTGTTATCTGGTGTTACCGTGTTGTTTTGTGTGCCTGTTCCCTCTTGAGCTCCGATACTATTCTGAACGCTGGAATCAGCAACATTGGTCTGAGCCTGCTGTGCGCTAACCGAATCGGTGGATTGAACGGTTGTTGATGCTGCTTCTGCTCCTACAGGGGCTACTGCGGCCACCTGAGCTACCGCCAAAGCGGTGAGCATGGTCCATTTCTTGAAATTCATTGTCTGTCTCCTTCTATCACCAAATTATTATCATTCCCGTAAAAAGTCATACTATTAGACGCGTCAGTTGTTAAAAAGTTTCTGGAAATTTTGCTTATCATGAAAAAAAGGGAACTTTCTCCTGTGACTGCAAAAAATTCAACAACAAAAAACCGCCACCCATCTGACCTGATGTGGCGGCGGCTTCATTACTAAGAAATAGCTTTTGCACCATTTACATTATGATGGACGACAGACAGCATTCTTTCCTGCAGTCTCCAGACGACCCTCTTCAATGAGTCGGTAAGCACGTTGAACTTCTTCGTCTGTAGGAGATGGAACTCCCTCCAACGGATACTCCTTACCGAGCATTTCCCACTTGTAAACACCCATTTGATGGTAAGGTAAAATTTCGAATTTCTCGACTCCGTTCAACGTTCCGATAAACCGTCCCAAATTCAATAAATCTTGCTCGTCATCATGAATACCCGGTACAAATACGTGTCTAATCCACATTTTACGCCCTTGCTCAGACAACCAGCGAGCTGTGCTTAGCATACGGTCGTTGGACTTGCCTGTAAGCTTAATATGCTTGTCGTTGTCAATATGCTTTATATCAAGTAACACCAAGTCTGTTACGTCCAGCAGATCATGGATACGGCCCGCATCATTAAAGCCATTACTGTCCAGTGTCGTGTGCAAATTCCAGCGACGTTTCACTTCTTTGAACAGCTCTGCTACAAAATGAGCTTGCAATGTCGGTTCTCCACCGGATACGGTCAATCCGCCTCCCGAAGAACGGTAATAGGCTAAATACGGTTCAATTTCAGCCAATACTTCCTCTAGGGTCATTGGATTGCCTTCATTCAAGGCCCAAGTGTCCGGATTATGGCAATACTGACATTTCAACAAGCATCCTTGCATAAAGAGCACGAAGCGGATGCCGGGACCATCGACGGTCCCGAAGGTTTCCAATGAGTGTATGTGTCCTTTCAACATGTTGCATCATCCTTCCCGCATCCGCTATGCGTGCGTCATTGTAATACTTATTTACATTGTACCGTGGAAAGTACGGTTAATAACATCCAATTGTTGTTCACGAGTCAGCTTGATAAAGTTAACGGCATAACCGGAAACACGGATCGTCAGCTGTGGATAGTTTTCTGGGTGTTCCATTGCATCCAACAGTTGTTCGCGAGCAAACACATTGACATTCAGATGATGTGCGTGGCTTCCAAAATAGCCATCCATCATCGAAACAAGGTTTGTTTTGCGTGTTTCTTCTTCTTTACCCAGTGCTTTAGGCACGATAGAGAAGGTGTTCGAGATACCATCCAGACTGTGTTCATAAGGCAATTTGGCTACGGAACTCAGAGATGCCAAAGCACCTTTTTTATCACGGCCGTGCATTGGGTTTGCCCCTGGTGCAAACGGTTCGCCTGCTTTACGTCCATCCGGTGTTGTACCTGTTTTCTTACCATACACCACGTTAGAAGTAATAGTCAGTACAGATTGAGTAGGAAGCGCATTACGATAAGCTTTATGCTTGCGAATCATGCTCATGAAGCTCTCTACCAGTTCCACAGCGATGTTATCTACACGGTCATCGTTGTTACCGTAGCAAGGGTATTCGCCTTCAATTTCAAAGTCAACAGCAATCCCTTTTTCGTTACGGATTGGTTTAACTTTTGCAAATTTAATGGCACTCAAGGAGTCGGTAGCAACTGACAGACCCGCAATACCACAAGCCATGGTGCGGAGAATATCACGATCATGCAACGCCATTTCAATGCGTTCGTAGCTATATTTATCATGCATGTAGTGAATAACATTCAAAGTGTTCATATACAGTTTGGCCAACCATTCCATCATAGGTTTGAAGCGACTCAACACTTCTTCATAATCCAGAACTTCACCTGTAATGGCTGGGAATTCAGGCCCTACTTGGACGCCAGATTTTTCATCTTTACCACCGTTAATTGCATACAGCAGAGCTTTAGCCAAGTTAGCACGAGCACCAAAGAATTGCATTTGTTTACCGATTTTCATTGCCGATACACAACAAGCAATACCATAGTCGTCTCCATAAATCGGACGCATCAGATCGTCATTCTCGTACTGAATGGAGCTAGTTTCAATAGAAACTTTCGCACAATATTTTTTGAAGCCTTCAGGCAATTTTTCCGACCACAGTACAGTCAGGTTCGGTTCCGGTGCAGGTCCCAGATTGTAGAGGGTGTGCAGGAAACGGAAGCTGTTTTTAGTTACCCGAGTTTCTCCAGTTACGGACATACCACCAATGGACTCAGTAACCCAAGTTGGATCTCCACTGAACAGTTCATTATAGTCAGGTGTGCGCAAGAACTTAACAATACGCAATTTCATAACAAAATGATCGACCAGTTCTTGAGCTTGTTCTTCTGTCATTGTACCCTCTTCCATATCACGTTGAGAGTAAATATCAAGGAAGGAAGATACACGTCCTAAGGACATTGCTGCACCATTTTGTTCTTTGATTGCTGCAAGATATCCAAAATATACCCATTGGAAAGCTTCTTTCGCATTGTTAGCAGGTTTTGAAATATCAAAACCGTGCTCAGCAGCCATTTGTTTCAGTTCATTCAAAGCACGAATTTGCTCGGAAATTTCCTCACGCAGACGAATTACGTCTTCTTCCATGGAATCAACTTCAAGGCTTTTCAGTTGCAGCTTTTTATCTTGGATCAAGAAGTCTGCACCGTATAAAGCTACACGACGATAGTCACCGATAATACGACCACGGCCGTATGCATCTGGCAGACCAGTAATGATACCAGCTTTACGAGCCGCTCTCATTTCATCTGTATAAGCGTCAAATACACCTTGGTTGTGAGTTTTACGAATATGAGTGAAGATATCAATGATACTTTCTGGCACTTCAAAACCATAGGCTTTGCAAGCGTCGATCATCATTCGAATTCCGCCAAACGGCTGTAAAGAACGTTTGAATGGAGCATCTGTTTGTACACCGACAATTTGCTCTTTATCCCGGTCTAGATAACCCGGTTTATGTGAAATAATAGTGGATGGCGTATTCACGTCTACATCAAGCACGCCGCCGTTTGCCAACTCTTTTTTGGTAAGATCGGATACAATATCCCACAATGCAGTTGTGTTGGCCGTAGGACCAACCAAAAATTCTTCATTGCCAACATAAGGTAAGATATTGGTTTCAATAAAATCGTTGACGTTGACTTCTTTAGTCCATTTGCCTTTTTTAAAACCTCTCCAGCCAGATTGTTGCTCTTGTAATTCTCTCTCAATCACCGACATGTAAATCCCTCCAAATTGTTTGGTCTTCCGGACTTGTGATTTTTTTCACGATAAAGCTATTTCTTGAGCCCGGCCTGTTCACCGATGCCTTACGCTCAGTGTCGGGACCTTTCTTACACCCTTATTGTAGAATAATGATAGAGTGTAGTATGTGACAAAAATCACAATATGAGTGATTTTTGTCACTTTATTTTCCCTAGCTTCGCGCCTATATCCTTAGCCTTGCCGTTCACCTCCCTTCCCAAACCAACAGGCCCTCTATATAGAGAGCCTGCATCGGTATTGAACGAGAAAATGCTTTTTCACAAGCCTCTTCTTACCTATTATATTATTGGTCAAAACGTCCGTAGAAGGCATTGCGATAGACATCAGCCAACTCAGTAACCAGTGGCAACTTAGGATTCGCAGTTGTACATTGATCTTCAAATGCGCGGTCAGCCAGATAATCTACACGTGATTCGAAATCTTTCGCATCGAAACCGATTTGTTGGAACGATTCCTCGATACCGAGTGTTTTGTTCATTTTACGGATCGCTTCGATCAAGCTGTTAACCCCTTCTTCGGTGGTGCGTGCAGGCAGTCCCAGTATGCGCGCGATTTCTGCATAACGCTCATCCGCAACAAAGTGCGAATATTTAGGGAACGAAGCAAATTTTGTCGGTTTTTTCGCATTATAACGAATAACGTGCGGCATCAAAATGGCATTCGTGCGGCCATGCGCTGTATGGTATTGTCCACCCCATTTATGTGCAAGACTGTGGTTAATGCCCAAGAATGCATTAGCAAACGCCATACCAGCAAGTGTGGAAGCATTATGCATTTTTTCACGAGCCAGCTTATCACCGGTCAGAGCCGATTGTTCTAGGTATTGGAATACCAATTGAATGGCTTTAATTGCCAGACCATCTGTGTAGTCATTAGCCATTACGGACACGTAAGCCTCGATAGCATGTGTCAGAACGTCCATACCTGTGTCCGCTACAGCTGTTTTAGGCAGCGAATATACAAACACTGGGTCAATAATTGCCACATCAGGAGTCAACTCATAGTCAGCCAGTGGGTACTTCGTGTCGCCCAGGTTTTTGTCCGTAATTACTGCGAACGATGTAACTTCGGAACCTGTACCCGATGTTGTAGGGATAGCTACAAATTGTGCTTTTTGGCCCAGACGTGGGTACTTGTAAATCCGTTTACGGATATCCATGAATTTTTGTTTTAAGTTATTGAAATCAGTATCTGGATATTCATAGAACATCCACATGCCTTTAGCGGCATCCATTGGCGAACCGCCGCCCAGTGCGATGATGCAATCCGGTTGGAAACGTCTCATCATTTCAGTACCACGTTCTACCGTAACTGTCGATGGATCTGGCTCTACTTCAGAGAACACTTCGATAGCTACTGGTGTTTGGCGCTGATGCAGATAATGAATAACACGATCTACATATCCCAGTTGTACCATCATAGGGTCTGTGATAATAGCTACACGTGTGATATCAGGCATTTTAGCAAGATACTGTGTCGAATTTTTTTCAAAATAGATTTTGGAAGGTACTTTGAACCATTGCATATTCACCGTCCGTTTCGCCACCCTTTTCACATTAATCAGATTGACTGCCGATACGTTCGACGAAGTCGAGTTACGACCGTACGAACCGCAACCAAGTGTCAACGAAGGAAGATTGGTGTTGTAAATGTCGCCAATCGCACCATGTGTGGAAGGTGCATTTACAATGATACGTCCTGTTTGCAAACGGTTTGCAAACCGAGCGATAACATCCTCATCGTTCGAATGAATAGCGGACGAGTGACCCATGCCCCCGAATTCCACGACTTCAGCAGCGCGTTGAATACCTTGTTCCGCATTTTTTACTTTATAGCAAGCCAATACAGGACTCAATTTTTCCGCAGACAATGGGAATTTTGTTCCTACCCCTTCAATCTCAGCGACCAAAATTTTAGTTCCTGTTGGTACTGTAATACCACTCATTTCAGCAATTTTCACAGCAGACTGCCCGACAATAGCTGGGTTCACTGCACATTTCTCGACATTCATAGCTCCTTGAGTGAGCTTAGCTGCTTCTTCTTTATTTACAAAATAGCAACCGTTAGCGATCATCAATTTTTTCACTTGTTCGAAGATTGGCTCTTCGATAATAACCGCTTGCTCCGAAGCACAAATCATACCGTTATCAAAAGATTTCGAGAGGATAAGATCGTTCACGGCCTGTTTGATATCTGCTGTTTTTTCAATAAAGCAAGGCACGTTACCAGGACCTACACCAAGTGCTGGTTTACCGCAGCTATAAGCTGCCTTAACCATGCCTGATCCACCAGTTGCCAAAATTAGCGCCACATCAGGGTGGTTCATCAATACATTGGTCTTATCCATCGAAGGTGCTTCAATCCATTGAATACAATCGGCCGGAGCACCATGTTTAACAGCTGCTTCGAGCAAGACGCGGGCTGCTTCCGCACTACACGATTGAGCAGATGGATGGAAACCGAAAATGATTGGGTTACGTGTTTTAATGGCAATCAGCGCTTTGAACATCGTAGTCGAAGTCGGGTTTGTCACTGGAGTGATCCCCATGATAATACCGACTGGCTCTGCTATCTTTTGAAAACTGTCAAAATCATTGTCTTCAATGACACCGACGGTTTTTTCATTTTTGATACTATGATAGATATATTCTGTTGCAAACATGTTTTTGGTGATTTTGTCCTCGTACACACCGCGTCCTGTTTCTTCAACAGCCAACTTCGCCAGGTACATGTGTTTATCCATCCCTGCGAGTGCCATAGCTTGTACGATTTCGTCAATCTGTTCCTGATTCATACTCATGAAAGCTTGCTGTGCCCGGTTCCCCCGGTCAATCAGCGTTTGAATATACTGCTCTGCGCTTTGCTCTTTTTGAATAACCTCGTTTTTAACAGCCATTTCCCTCATCCTCCTGTTATCTCGTGTACTATCTCTTGTTCACGCACTGATCGTAACACAGCTTTTCAAGATATATTGTGATTTTTTTCACAATCTATTTAAAATTTTATTTTATGAAGTGAATTAAATCACAAAGTTTGGAATTCTGCCACTTTTACCCCCTCTTCTTGCCCCAAAAACTCATTGCACAAGTATATAATGAATTTGAATTGATCAAGTTGCAGATAAAAAACATAGGATACAAAGGGGAAATGGACGATGAGAAACCCTACAAATGTAATGGAAGCCCGCGGCAACACCTGTTGCTTCTCGGAGGCCAGCTTCAACCGATTGCAAGTAATGATGAAAGATCGAGTTATGCCAGAAAGCTCGCATCTGTTCTGGGAAGGAGATACAGCGGATAAGCTGTTTTATATTAAGCGCGGACGCGTGAAAGTAACCAAAACAACGGATGAGGGCAAGGAACTTATTCTATATATGTATCAAAGCGGCGATCTTGTTGGTCAAGCCGATCCATTTTTCGGTACTAAGCATTCCTTTTCTGCTGAGGTTCTGGAAGACAGTGATATTGGCGTAATCGATCATACAGATTTGGAACTGCTTATTTGCCAGCATTGTGATTTTGCGATTGACTTTATGAAATGGATGGGTTCACATCACCGCATTACTCAGACTAAGTTCCGCGATTTGATGATGTACGGCAAGCCAGGCGCTTTATGTTCAACGCTCATTCGTCTATGCAATACCTATGGTGAGCCTCACGGCGAACATATCCTGATTCATAAAAAAATTACTCATACTGACTTATCAAATATGATCGGTGCGACCCGGGAAAGCGTAAACCGGATGCTTAGTGATCTACGTAAGAAAAATGCAGTTGAATATGATAATGGTATGATTGTTGTCAAAGATTTGGAAATGCTGCAAGGTGTATGTCATTGTGAACTATGCCCTCGTGAGATTTGCCGGATATAATAAATCGTTTTTTTATGTAAAAGGGAGTGTTATAAGCCACTATAGCTTATAACACTCCCTAATTTATTTCCACTCCCCTACTTATACAGGAGCAGTAGCGAAGCATTTTAATGACAGTCCTTCTTCTGGCAACACTCTTTAAAACTGTAAGCATAGATAACTTAAATTCCCCATCTCATAGCTTCTATGGATAACCTTGGCTTTGTTTGCAGGATTGCCACTCCCCATTGCAATAAACAACGGTACAAAGTGTTCTGCTCTGGGTACGGCCTGGCGAGCATACGGTGCTTCGCTTTCATAGTGATCCAAAGCCTCTATATCTCTACTTTGTACTTTTTCAATAATCCAATCATCAAAATCTATAGCCCAAGGTTCTGTTTTCGTTTCCCCCCATTTGACGATACGCAGATTATGAACAGTCACTCCACTACCAATGACCAGAATATCCTGTTCTCCCAGTCCTCGCAGCACTTCACCAATAGCATATTGTGCTTTGGGCGAGAGATATGGATTTACAGAGATCTGAACTACCGGAATGTCTGCCTCAGGATACATACGATACAACAATGTCCAAGATCCATGATCCAATCCCCTCACCCGATCAGTTTCTACGTCAATGCCCTTTTGTTCATATAATTTTTTCAGCTTATTGGCCAGTTCCACAGAACCATGTGCTGGATATTTCACTGTGTACAGTTCCGGTGGAAAACCGCCAAAATCATAAATGGTATCGTACACGTCATCCATCGAACTGATTGTCAACGTTTGTGTTTCCCAATGAGCAGTAAAGATAACTATTGCTTTAGGACGAATACTTTTCCCCAGTTGCTCTAAAAATGAAGTATAGTCCGTCTGTTCAATAGCAAGCATCGGTGAGCCATGGGCCAAAAATAAAGATGGCATCATATAAAGATCCCCTTATCATAAACAATTTATTTTATTCATCAAGTAACTTTATGTAAGTGATGATACATAAGTAATAGAGTCATGTCAACACAGATTTTAACATACACTTAAAGGTCAAAGATTCTATAAATAAAGATTGATATAGGTATAATGTCATAGTAATATGTAACTAATAAATTTTAAAATTTCACTTTATTTCGATACAAAGGACTGGTTTCTATGGAGATACATACTTCTAATTGCCCAAAATGCGGTTCCGTTTTTCGTCAAAACCTTAGAAACCTCTGTAGTACTTGTATTCAGGAAGAAAATATATTCTTGGATCGCTGTTCTAACTATCTATGGAAGCATCCTTCTACTCATACTCGCCAGCTCAGTGACGTAACTGGTACACCTATAGAATTGCTCACAGATTGGGTAAGAGCAGGCAAATTTCCCTCCACATACAGTCAGCTTGATTATCCTTGTGAGTCCTGCCGTTCCCCTATTTATGCAGGGAGACTTTGTCATTCCTGTCTGGGTACATTCCGTTCGGCCGCGCTGGATATTCAAACCCGTGTGCCTCGCCGTGCAACAGCAGCATTATTCTCAGTTGCAGGGCGCGTCAAAGGCTATTAAGTCGTGCTGCCTAAGCACATCATTTCTGCAAAATGGATAAGTAGTCCTAAACGCATATAAAAAACAGCCTTTTTTCTAGGAAAAGGCTGTTTTGCTATGAAAAACACTTATTTAGTTTGGTGCTCATCTAATCCATTCCTCAGCCCAAAATTGAATCTGTTCCATAACCGGCTGAAGTGCACGGCCTTTGGTTGTTAGCTCGTATTCAATGCGGACAGGAGTTTCTGGATATACATGACGTGTAAGAATTCCTTCATTTTCCAAATCTTTCATCCGCTCTGATAACATTTTGTCACTCATTGTGGGAATCAGATTGGAAATATCCTTAAACCGCTTAGGACCGCTCATCATGGATTGAATAATTAATCCATTCCAACGCTTGCCCAAACATGAAAAGGCGGTTTCAAAACGCGGACACATTTTTGTATATTGCGGTTGACTTTCCAAATTTTTCACCTTCTTTTGCATTTCGGTTTGATAAAGCTTTCCTTTTGTTAGTATATATCATTTTAGCATACTTTATCCCGAAAGAAAACACTTTCTTCTTAAATTAAATACCTGCGCCGATAAAGTTGCCATGACCAAAACTGATTATACAACAAACCAACACAGCAGGTATATGTCTAAATCGTTAAATACAAAAAGGCGGAATCCCAAGAGGTTCCGCCTATCAATCTGTTCATTATACAGCTCATCAATATGTGATGATTGTCATTATACCAACACTCCACCGAGAGGTCTTACTGGTTCACTTCTACCATATATTGGTTTGTTAATACTTGTCGGAGAAGTCCAACGAATGCTGTTTGCAATAACTTTCAAAATGTCAGGCTGGTAATAAGTCGGATAGGTCTCATGGCCTGGGCGGAAATAGAATATCTTACCGCTACCTCGGCGGAAGGTACATCCGGTTCTAAATACTTCGCCGCCTTCAAAGTTACTAACAAATACCAGTTCATCCGGCGTAGGAATATCAAAGAACTCGCCATACATCTCTTCCTGCTTCAACAATATTTTGGCGTCAATGCCTTCTGCAATGGGATGTGACGGATTCACCGACCAAATAATCTCCTGTTCACCTGCCACCCTCCATTTCAGATCGCAGCTAGTGCCCATCAGGGCTTTGAATGGCTTGGAAAAATGGCCTGAGTGCAGCACGATTAAGCCCATTCCTTCCTGCACTCGCTTGACAACACGCGCCGTAACTTCATCGCTCACCTGATCATGGGCTTTATGCCCCCACCACAGCAGCACATCTGTGGAATTCAAGACTTCTTCTCCCAAACCATGCTCTGCATCATCACGCAGTGTAGCTGTTCGAATGGCAAATCCCTCTCCTGCCAGGCCGTCAGCCAACGCTTTGTGTATCCCGTCAGGGTATATCTGTTTGGCTTCATCATTCAACTTTTCGTTCAAAAATTCATTCCAAATGGTGACGTTAATCATCAACATTTCCCCCTATTAGGTTAGACCCACCACATCTCGCTCAGCGGTTCTTCAATCAGTACCTGGCGAAGATTGTGGACAGCCTTAGTAAAGCCCTCTTCCACGGACATCAGACCATCTTCATGCTCAATACTCACTACATGATCGTATCCCACCAGGCGCAGAGCACTGATAATATCTGCCCAGGTTTTTACATCATGTCCATAACCCACAGTACGGAACTGCCAAGCGCGATCTAGCATTTTCGTATATTCCTGCATATCGGTAAGTCCATATTTATTTACATTAATCGGATCAATCGTCGTATCCTTGGCATGAAAGTGGTGAATAGCTCCCTCTCGGCCCAAAATTTGAACTGCCTGCACAGGGTCAATTCCCTGCCACCACATATGGCTCGGATCGAGATTAGCACCAATAACCTCTCCCGCAGCTTCACGTAAACGAAGCAAGGTCGCTGGTGTATGAACGGAGAAGCCTCCGTGTAGCTCCAATCCAATTTTAACATGATGATCTGCTGCAAATTTCCCCGTCTCGGTCCAGTAAGGAATAATTTTATTCTCCCATTGCCACTTCAACACTTCTTGAAAATCATTAGGCCACGGAGCCACAGGCCAGTTTGGATATTTCGCATCCTCATGATCTCCCGGACAGCCGGAGAAAGTGTTCACAACTGGAACTTCCAGCTTTTCTGCCAATCGAACGGTTTTAAGAAACGTATCATGATCAGCCTGGGCCAAATGCTTTTGCGGATGAAGAGGATTGCCGTGACAGCTAAGTGCGCTAATCGTTAGTCCGCGGGACTCTACTGCCTTTTTAAAATTTTTGAGCGCTGCATCATTCTCCAGCAATTCATCCGGCTTACAATGCTTATCCCCCGGGTTGCCGCCTGTACCGATTTCTACAGCATCCAATCCTTGAGAAGCCACATAATCCAACGCTTCCTCCAGCGAACGGCCACCGAACAACACCATAAATACTCCAAGTTTCAAAAGAAATCCCCCCTGTATCATATGTGAAAAAAGCTGCTTTCATTATAACGATGGTCTATTCGGGATAATTACGGCTTAGTCAAAATAGACAGCTTTTCCCGTACGTGCCGATTCATAGATAGCTTCCAAAATTTCAGTAACAACCAGTGCCTGTTCCGGCTTCACAAGAGGTTCTTTGTCGTCCAGAATAGATTCGATCCACAGGCGGGCTTCGCGGTCTGCTTCATTTTCCGTCTCCCCAGAGTAAAAGGCAACACCACCTGCATCCAGATCTATTTTCGTATCAAACAAACGGCTGTTCTTTTCTCCGTTAATGCGCAATCCATCCTGCATATCGGCTCCGCCTTCGGTACCGCATAACAGTGTCTTCGCTTCGCCAAACTCTACAACGTTCAATGCCCAGCTGGATTCCAGTACAATCGTAGCTCCATTTTGCATCGTAATAAAACCAAAAGCTGAGTCCTCTACCTTAAATTCCTCAGGGTTCCAAGGCCCAAAGGCATTTGCCGCATCTTTACGATCCCCTAGCTTATGGAAAGTTGAACCTAGTACGCTTTTAGGCTTGTAATTATCCATCAGCCAGAGTGTCAGGTCTAGTGCATGCGTGCCAATATCAATAAGAGGACCACCGCCCTGCTTCTCTTCATCCAAGAATACTCCCCAAGTCGGAACCGCGCGACGGCGTAGAGCAATGGCTTTGCCCAGATAAATTTCTCCAAGCTCTCCTTGCTCGACTAATTGCTTCAGGTACAAACTGTCATCACGATAACGGTTTTGATACGCTATGGACAGCTTCTTACCTGTGCGGTTGGCCGCATCAAGCATCTCCCGTGCTTGCTCAGCAGTTTTAGCCATCGGCTTTTCACACAGCACATGCTTACCTGCCTCAAGCGCCGCTACGGTAATTTCCGAGTGCGAGTCGTTAGGTGTACATACATGTACGACTTCAATGTCTTTATTTTCTAACAGCTTACGGTAATCGCTATAAACTTGCGAGCCATCAACACCAAACTTTTCTGCTGCCTCTTCAGCGCGCTCCTGAATGATGTCACAAAATGCAACGATCTCCGCACGCTTCTGCTTGGCAAGACTCGGCAAGTGTTTGCCGTTGGCAATGCCTCCACAACCAATAATCCCGATTTTAAGTGTTTTAGACATGAATATTTCCTCCCTGAGCTGCGTATTGTTGGAGCCATTTAATGCTGGTTTCAATGCTTTCGATTGGAGGGTTTGAGCAGAAATCCTGTTCCACGACGACCCAATCCACACCTGCCTGAATAGCGGCGTCTGTAATGGCCTGAAGCTGCACTTCGCCTTTGCCAAGCTCTACAGTCACTGCTTTTTGCTGCTCGTCACGTGCCATATCCTTTAAGTGAATGATAGGCAGGCGTCCATTATAACGTCCGATGTATTCCACTGGATCATAGCCCCCGTAGTATACCCAACAAGTATCCATTTCGACCTGTAACAAATCATCGGAAACTGCATCATATAAAGCATCGAATACTGGGCGATCATTGATCTTTTCTGTTAATTCAAAATCATGATTATGATAAGCCAGTATCAAACCCTGTTCCTTCACTTTTTCACCAATACGATTTAAATTAGCAAAAAGTTCATCCCACTCCCGCTGTTCTTCGGTTAAATAAGGAACGATTAGGTACTTATTGCCCAATTCTTTGTGGTATGAAATCTCCTCATCCAAATGATCCAGCAAGCGAGAATATTGTACATGAGTTCCGACAACTTCCAGATTCAGTTCATCCAAGAGCGCTCTGACATCCTTGGCATTGCGTCCGAAAAAGGTATGAAATTCTACTCCTTTATAGCCAAGCTCAGCTACCTTGCGCAATGTACCTTCAAAATCCTGTTCAAGCTCTTCCCTTACGGTGTACAATTGCAATCCTACTTTAGCCATTACCCTTCACCTCTTTAAGTTAGGAACCATTATATCTGTTCCATAATACACATCCTCGTCCGGCTTGAACGTACTTACCAGCGTAATGTATTGCCTTCCAATGATGAGTGCTGAAAAGCATGCATGGCTTCTAACACATGGTAGGCCAGCTCAGCATTGGCACGATGGTCCGTGAATTTCAATGCGCCAAAGGCTTTTCACTGTACACATGCTTGCCTGCCTCTAGTATCGCTATATCTGACCATACGTGGCTGCCAGGCACGGTCAGATTAAATACAAGCTCAATTTCAGGCTGGCGCAGTAATTCATCCGATTTGTATACGTTTTCAATGTTGAATTTATCGGCCCTCTCCTTTGCCCTCTCATCCAGTAAATCAGCGATGGCCACCACTTCAATGAGTGGGCTCTTTTGGAGATTTTCAAGATATACCGAGCTAATAGTACCGCATCCGATAATCCCGGCCTTCATTCGTTCCACGTCGTCACACTCCTTGGCCTCCAACATGTACTTTCTCATCTAACATGTAAGCTTTACAGTTCACATAGTATTCTATTTCTGTTTCGTTTAAAATGAATAATATGATTAAAACATGAACAATCTGGTCAATATTTGAAACAGCCATATGCCCAAAGGAGTCATCATCATGTCTATCGTCGAGCCTTGTCAGGTTCTTACCGCAGGCTATTCCTTCCATCGAAAGCCCTTTTATTCGAACCAGCCTGAGGGGATCAAAAATTATTTATTCCGTTTGCAAACAGATGGACGTTGCCAAGCCCGCATTAACGGGGAAATGACACGGATTGAGGCAGGTGACCTACTGTTATTCAATCCTACCGAGCCTTATGAACTGGATATTCATAGTGAGTTGAATCCCATGGGAGAGCTGGTCGTGGAAAGCGGAGATTATCACATTTTTTTCGGTGGTTCCTGGGTAGATGAGTGGTGGAACCATCATAAACGACCCAACAGAATTAAGGTTCAGCTCACAGAAGCCCTGCTTGGCCTATTTCGTCAGCTTGTGATGGAGCAACGACGTATTTCTAATCCTTACCCGGAAATATCAAGTTATTACATACGCATTTTATGTTTGGAGTTTGACCGTATGCTATCCGATCATCCTATCGCTACTCATCATAACTATCTTGCGTATCAGATTAAAAATTATATTGAAGAAAATGCATCCTCTAACTTCAAACTGGATGACGTGTCTTCACACGTCGGTATCAGCGTATCCCGAGCAGTACATCTGTTTAAGGAAACATTCGATACGAGCATTATGCAGTACACGCTGGACATCAGGCTTAACATGGCGAGAGAACGAATCATTTTCAGTCCCATGTCACTGGAACAAGCCGCCGAATCGTCAGGATTTGCAAATTACACGTATTTTCACCGTGTATTTCGTTCCCGCTTCGGTATGTCGCCCAAAGAATTCAGGGTGATTCACCGCGAGCAATTGTAGGACAAAGAGAGCGTTTACCTGAACGCTCTCTTTGTTCATAACCAATAATAGTGGATACTGCTTACATACCACGACCCAGCTTTTTTACGGAGCAATTGTCAGCATCACTACTGACATTGGTGGCAGTGTAACATCCAAATGCTGACCTTGAAGCTGATAGGATGTGAAAGCTTCCTTTTTCACACGCTCTGGCTGATCAAACGTATTATGTGCCTGCATATCGTCGTTGGCAAGGACAACACCACTGATCTTTTTAACCTCTTCCAGTCCTCTTAGCTCCAAATTCAAGTTTGCCGACTCGCCCGGATGGACGTTGCAAAAGCTGATATGAATATTACCATCCTGCGCCTTGGAGGCGGACACGCTTACTTGCGGGATGGAATCCCCGTCATATTCATAATCGCCTACCTTTACATGAACAGCCAGTGCTTGCGCATCCTGATGCACCTTAAACATTTCAAATATATGGTATGTCGGCGTCAACAGCATAGCAGGACCTTCGGTCAGAACCATTGCTTGTAAAACATTGACCATTTGAGCAATATTCGTCATCTGTACTCGGTCATGGTGATTATGGAAAATGTGTAGATGCAGCCCAGCTACCAGCGCATCGCGCATCGTATTTTGTTGATACAGGAAGCCCGGATTGGTCCCTGGCTCAGTCAGGAACCAAGTTCCCCATTCATCGATGATCAGTCCGACCCTTTTGTCAGGATCATATTGGTCCATAATAGCAGAATGACGAGTAATCAATTCATCCATGTGCAGTGATTTTTTCATCGTCTCGAACCATTCCGCTTCATCAAAGCCGAGTGCTTGCCGTTTCCCTTCCCAGTTTCCCGGGATCGTATAGTTATGCAGGCTCAAACCGTCCATAAGATGCCCAGCTTCACGCATCAACACTTCGGTCCAACGATAATCGTCCACATTCGCCCCACCTGCAATCCGATAAATGCGGTTCTCGCCATAGTTACGGACATATGTCTGATAGCGGCGATACAGATCGGCATAATATTCTGGGCGCATGTTACCGCCACAACCCCAGTTTTCGTTACCCACTCCAAAATATTTGAGCTTCCATGGTTTCTCACGACCGTTTTCCTGACGCCATGCAGCCATTGGGGACTCTCCATCGAAGGTCATGTACTCTACCCATTCCGACATTTCCTGAACTGTACCACTGCCGACATTTCCACAAATATAAGGCTCTGCATCTAACAGCTCGCACAATTGAAAAAACTCATGTGTGCCAAAATGATTATTTTCAACCACACCGCCCCAATGCGTATTTACCATTCTCTTACGATTTCCTTTGGGTCCGATACCATCTTTCCAATGATATTCATCGGCAAAACAGCCTCCCGGCCAGCGCAGCACAGGAATATTCAGCTTACTCAGCGCTTCCACCACATCATTACGAATTCCGTTTGTGTTCGGAATCGGTGAGTCCTCTCCAACCCATATGCCTTCATAAATGCAACGTCCAAGATGCTCAGCAAATTGTCCATAAATGTTTTTATTAATAATGCCTTGTTTCCAATCGGTATTAACAACAATAGAACCCTTCACAACAAACCCTCCCCAAAAATATTAAGATTGTTGGAACACCCGCACAAATGTTTACGCTTTCATTTTGGCCTAAATACCACTCATACCACCAATTTTCTTTCGATCTTAATTTTTACGCATCATTACTTTTAGTAAATATTAATATAAATATTAATAATTAAACAAAAATATTTCACGTGTTTAATATATTTTATTGTCTACTTTTTGTCAATCGTTAAGAAAAGGTCCAATCAAACCAAAAAGCCTGCCATTAAGGCAGACCAAGGTATGACTACTTTAACCCGTAATCCAGGTTCAGCCGAGCCTGAGCATTGTATCTTTTAGGCTGTTCCTATCCACCGTGAACCATGGTAACTGGGACAATTTTGAGCTGCCGCCAAAGCACGTACACGAACAATACTTCCGCTGATACCACACGTATGTCCGGACATTAACTCTTCACATTGTGAGCAGGCCAACAGTCTGGCTTCGTACACTTCATCGTTTACACATTCCATTTTGGGTCTCATGTTGGTTAGAATTCTGGTAATTTGCTCTTCCGATATCGAGATATCTCTTTCACAACCTTTGCAGGTGCTTGGCACAGGTATATCTTCCATCGTCAGCTTACCTCCCCATCAACAATGTCTTAAGTAAATATAGTGAGTCCATGATGCCATAAATGATAACAGTATATCCTTTATTCTGGCTAGCCCTATTTCCGTTCCGACGGAAGGCTGGCAGCCGCCTCGGATACGACCATCGCCAAGTCCTCATTTCCGAACATGGATAGTACCCCTAATACTGTATCCAGCGGAATATCACCCGCTTCTTCACGCGATACAGTCAATTTGCGTACTCGTAGCAGACGCTCGTTGCTATCCTGATGCGGATACGCTACACGATATAATTCCTCTGGCTCCAACCCGTGATTGATACACCATTGCGCAAATACAAGAATCATCATATCTTCTTCTTGCTTATAATTTTCGATGATGGCTTCTTCTAGCTGTTTACCACGATTATCTTCTTCCATTCATTCATTTCTCCTTCAACCTAATTCTTGATGTCTGTCTGGACTGTTAAGATCATGTTCGGACGTTCCATATTAATCACTCAAACGGTTGATCAGTTCGTCAGCCAGCATATGGCTTTCCAATACTTTTCCAGCTCGTACAGCACACTCCTCCGGACGATGAATATGCTCCAGAAAATGATTCACGACTCCTGTGAATCCTCGTCTTTCCAAAATCGTATCCCAGCTTCCAAAAGCTTGCGTTAATGGTGAATGATTTTTTTGCATAAAAACAGCCTGTTCCATATTTGTTACTTCAACAGACCGTCCTGCCCCGTGAAGCTCCAGTTTTTCTATGTCAGCTCCTGCCTGTCTACTCATACTGTAGCTTCCGGTGGCATTTCCCAAACGTACAGTCCCGAACGCAGCATCCATATATCCTTCACTCGTCGTATTCAGACTACTATGCAGCAGTTCATAATCATCGCCACCCAGCCACAAAAGCAAGTCAAGCATATGAATTAAATCATCATAAACCGTCTGTGCCGCCGGTCTTCGATCATATCCAGTACGATGTTTAATAGCCGCACATTGACTGAATCCACCCGCTTCCTCTAACCAAGCCTTAGCAGCAACATAATGCGGGGCAAAACGCCGATTAAATCCCACCGCCAGCAGCACGGCCTGTGCTTCCGCAAAAGCGGTCATTTCCAGATTCTGACGAACATCATAGGACAACGGTTTATCCACATACACGGCAATCCCTTTTTCAATACACGCCATAACCAGATCAAAATGAGCTTCGGTCGCGGCATGTATAAATACAGCTTCCGGTTCCCATGCCAGCATCTCCTTCACATCTGTCGTTCCTCTAGGCAACCTATATTGCTCCATGACGGAACTTACCGGCTCCTGTGAACGGTTCATGACACCTACAATGTCTACACCTTGGTGTGCAGCCAGTAACGGCAAATATACTTTACGAGCAATACCACCCAGTCCCGCAATGGCTACCCTTGTCTTCGTTTGCTTGTCCATATCATTCCCACCTCTAATCACTCATTCATCTGTTGTCTAGTTTACATGGAAGTCTGCTGACAAGTAAAGAAAAGAGACTGCTCCGGGTCCAGTTGGACAATAACGGAACAGCCTCTATGGCATGAACATTCAGCTTCAGCTAAGTTTACCTCAATGTAAGTTAGCTTAGGCGTGCTGCACTTGCTTTCTTGTTTTTTCACTTTTGATTTTTTTAACACGCATCCCAATGGCTACAACCAGAACCACAACCAGAACCTCAAAGCCGTATTTAACGACCCCGTTCATAAACCAGTGTGCAATCAACGGTTCCGCCACCACCATTTTGGCAGCAGTATAAGCAAGTACAGCAGCCCCAATCGTAATAACTACTGGGTAACGTTCTGTCAGCTTCAAGATAATCGTACTTCCCCACACCATGATTGGAACAGAGATTGCAAGACCCAATATAACGAGTAGCATATTTCCATGAGCTGCGCCCGCTACAGCAAGTACATTGTCGAGCCCCATCATCGTATCCGCGATAATAATGGTGCGGATCGCTGCCCACATTTGATTCGTGGCTGAAATTTCATGCTTCTTCTCTTCGACCAGTAGCTTATAGGCGATATAGATAAGTGCGAGTCCCCCAATCAAACGCAATCCATAAATTTGCAATAAATACGTGACCAGCACCGTAGCAATCACACGAATGATGACCGCTCCGACCGTCCCCCAAATAATGACCTTCTTTTGATTGGCCTTATCAACATTGCGAGCCGCCAAACCGATTACGATTGCATTGTCACCAGCTAGCACCAGATCAATGATAATGATGGATACTAATGCGGTTAAAAACTCAATTGACAACAAATCCATACGTTTCTCCCACCTTTTTTATTTATTTGTTATACTGTACATAGTTCAGCGCTTTATACTAAAAAAGCGCCATTTCACGGAATCCGGAAACGGCGCTGACCCAAATTTGGCATCAAAAAAAGACCATTTACCCGGATTCCTAAAATCCTGGCAAAGGTCTCGCTTACAACATTACGTTGCCAATAAAGCCGGGGATTAAAAATCCCGTAATGACGACTTTACTCGTTGAGCTACTCCCCTTTGGGAACTATTCTATTAGTGGCAGTATAGCACACATTATTAGGAATGTGAACCCTATTTTTTTCTGTATAAGCGATAAGCCGTACAGGGATATTGAAAGAGGTATGTAAATGAAAAAATGGCTACTTGCCGCTGCTTATGTTTCGCTGCTTTGCATCGCGTTTATCTACAGATATGATTGGCTCGCCTGGGCGGACAAGCAAACCTCCTTTCTAGTTCTGCTACTGCTCGCATTTTTATTCGCGTTAATACCGTTTGTGCCTTACAAGCTGATTATCGCTTCTATTGCTTATGCCGCAGGTCCTTGGCAAGGTGCTCTGATTTGCTGGCTAGGCACTACCATGGCTGCACTGGTCGTTTTCATTGCAGTACGTACCCTGTTTCGTGACAAAGGACGAGCCTATTTGAAGCGGGTTCCTGCATTGGAGCGCTTCAATCGGGTCATGGAAAGGGAGCCTTTTGCTGCTGTTCTGCTGGCTCGCCTGATTCCGGTCATCCCCCAGGCAGCGGTAAATGTATACGCTGGAGTAGCGGGGTTTCCGTTCTGGAGCTTTATCCTAGGTACAGCTATTGGCAAGCTTCCCGCAATTGCGGTGTATGCTTATGCTGGCGGCACCTTTGCAGAACACCCAATCACTGGTTTGCTCATTTTGGTGCTATATACTGCATTGGTGGGCGGCGGCTTTATACTCTACCGAAAAAGGCTTCAACGCATCAATAGAATTTAATGCGACAGTTTGCTACCGTTTCTGTAGGATGTTTCATGGCGATTTTGAGGACAGAGCCAGTTACACTGCCGTTTGGTTTCTGACGTTTCGTTGGATTTTGCAAAAATCTCGTATATAATTTAATTGTAAGCTATTTAAATAACAACTAATTAAACATTCTCAGATTGGAGTGACAAATATGAGCACCAACAATCCACACACGGTAGAAAAAGCAACTTTTGCAGGTGGCTGCTTCTGGTGCATGGTTTCCCCTTTTGAGGAATTACCCGGTATTTTGAAGGTTAGATCTGGATACACAGGGGGACATACCGAAAATCCTACCTATGAAGAGGTATGCTCTGAAACAACGGGGCATGTGGAAGCCGTACAGATTACATTTGATCCACAAGTTTTCCCGTATGAAAAACTGTTGGAGCTATTCTGGCAGCAGATTGATCCGACGGATGAAGGTGGACAGTTTCACGATAGAGGTTCATCTTACCAAACGGTTATTTTCTATCATAATGAAGAGCAGCGAATCAAGGCAGAAGCTTCTAAAGAAGCTTTGGCTCAAAGTGGCCGCTTCGACAAGCCCATTGCTACACCGATCCTGCCTGCGACCACTTTTTATGAAGCAGAAGAATATCATCAGGACTACCATAAGAAAAACCCCGCTCATTACAAACGCTACCGCAAAGGTTCGGGACGTGAGGATTTTATCGAACAAAATTGGTCTGGCAAGATTGATAAATCCGATCTTAAAGATCGGCTGACGCCTATTCAATACGAAGTAACTCAAAAGAACGCGACCGAGCGCCCTTTTCAAAATGAGTTTTGGGATCATGAGGGTGAAGGCATTTACGTAGATATCGTATCAGGAGAGCCCTTGTTCAGTTCATTGGACAAATATGATGCAGGTTGCGGTTGGCCCAGCTTTACCCGTCCGCTGCGCAGCTATAATGTCAAAGAAAAAACCGATCTCAGCCATTTTATGATCCGTACCGAGGTGCGAAGTCGCGAAGCTGACTCCCATTTAGGGCATGTATTCGATGATGGTCCTGGTCCAGATGGTCTGCGTTATTGCATCAATTCCGCCGCGCTCCGCTTCGTGCCTCAAGCAGACTTGGAACGTGAAGGATACGGAGCATATAAGTCATTATTTGAACAGTAAGTAACCATAAAATCATTGGAGCTGACCCGCGATCTATCTTTAATAGATGATCACGGGTCAGCCCTTTTTTGGGATATGGCAACAGCACATCATTACGAAAGCTAGCAATTAACTCATTACCCATCCAAGCCAAATTGCTAGCGGTACTAGCAATAGCTGAGCTAATAAAGTACCTGCCAAACGCGACATGATCATCCAGCCGTACATACTGTTCATCCGAGTTAAGGGTAGCTCCCCTCGTAGCGTTTTCTCCGACAGTACCGCCAATCTTGGATCAATTAACAAGGTCAATAATACCGTTGCAACGCCATTGATTAGACCTGACGACATTGACATTGCTGTACCTTGAGCAGGCCACAGGAATGAAGCATATAAAGCAGATACTACTCCTGTTGTATAGATCGCAGTAACGGTTATATTCAGAATAATTAGACGTTTGGGTATCGCTCCGCTAATCAATGAAGTAAGCATAGACCAGGTGGGACGTTTTATGTAGTAGCCTGCATGTTTCCAGCGACTTCGCAGCATTAAATGACGCACCAAAGCCGGAATAGATCCGGTATGCTCCAAATGCACAATCCATCTGGCTGACATGCGTACCACTGTTGGATACAGTAATATAGCAAGTATGGTTCCAACGGTTGCTGCCAGCAGTACCCCATGCATATATAGTTCCAGTCTAATATCCGTTCCGCCCACTTGTGCTGCAGCTTTAGCCTGATCGACCATCCCTCCGAGTAAAGGCCCCTGCGCCATGTTAGAGGTGCGTGAAACCAACAGCAGCATTCCCGCAACGGTTAACGCTAATCCAATCCGACGCGCTCGCAAACCACCAAGCCGCAGAGCATAGGACAAGCTATCTGTAGTATGAATGATGATAGTCAGCAAAAAAACAAAACCCCAGGCAAGCAAATGCTTCACTCCTTTTTCTGGTATTCTGCACACCATTATACGCTTTTTCTCAAGATACATTTTACAATATATTCATTTCTTTGATTTCCGTTTGTTTAATCCTACAACGGGTAATACATAGTACATCATCTGCTATAAGGAGTGTGCAACTATGCCTTGGAACAAACATGATTACCCTCCATCCATGAAAAACCTGGAACCTCGTGTGCGAGAAAAAGCCGTTGATATTGCTAACGCTCTACTCCGTGACGGCTATGAAGAAGGTCGCTCGATTGCGATTGCCACTTCCCAAGCCGAGGAATGGAACGATAATCATCCAGCCGAGCAAGATGAGAAACAGTAGAAAAAATATAAAACGGACGCATTCAGTCTACTTTAAAACCTTCCTGATAGAAGCTGAATACAGCGAAAGGGTGTTACGTAAGAAGATTTCTCTCCTAACGTAACACCCTTTCCTTATTGACGAAGGCTGTGGACGACCGGCACTGTTTTGGCAACTACCTTTTTAGCGGGAATAGCCGCTGGCAGTACCTTTTTCACAGGTCGGTGCAGTTGGAACGTGGTCGTCCATGTAATTATTTTTCCGGCAAGCCACACAGCCAGTATTGTAAACATTGTTTCCTTCATAGGCAGATACAAGAGTGATAATCCCAGTACGATGATGTCACTGACAATAAACACGTTGCCGATTTTCCACCCGCGCCACTCACTGATCAGCAGAGATAAGATATCATCGCCCCCGGTTGCTCCACCGAATCGCAGTACGATTCCGGCTCCCAAACCTGTAAGCACCCCACAAAGTAGAGCAGCTATCAGCAGATTTCCATGTAGATCTATAACCAGAGTCGAATACTTCTCAAATCCTGCATAAAACAGTGAAAAAGCGACGGCTCCGATTAACGCAAGCAGCATAAATCTTTTGCCCTTCAGTACCCATGCCAGCAATATGACGGGAATATCAAGCAGCAACATACTCCATGCTGGAGATATGCCAAACGCGTAATGTCCCAGCAGGGCCAAGCCTGCAAATCCGCCTTCTGACAAATGATTTTGGGCATTAATGTGATAGTACGTAAAAGCTAAAATGCATGTTCCGAGCAACATGACAGCAATCTGTCTCAATGCTCCATTGTTCACGATAGATTCGTAAGTTTTCCTCATACAGGCTCCCTCGGTTTCTCGTAAGTTTGATGTGGATGAACCCACTCTTACGGAAACTACCAGGTAAGATGTGCCTGGAGGACTTGGTCCTTCGCATGTACAATCCCCTCTTCCGCAGAGTTGGCTTTCGCAACTTGACGTTACTCCGCGGAAAAGCTAAGTATAAGACAGATCAAATCGTTTCCAAATCGTCCTTTGGGGAAGTATCCTTCGGGGACACATGGTATCCTGATCCTTTCTTTTGTGGAATAAAACTCCGACATTTCTGTGGTACATATAATTCTATAATTTATTATACCACACCTTGTCACCTGCTAAACAGCTTGCTTTTTTGCTGCACCATATTTTATTTTATGTGTGAGCATGCTTTATTGTATGTGTGAATTAACGCATTATACCGAAGGTTTGGCGAATGTACATTTAATATAACCCAAATCGTATTTTATTTTTGTTTAGATTATTATCCACTTAATTTGGCGGTTCTACGCTGATTGGCCATAAACACTCCTCCAAGTATAAGGACCAGCCCGGTTAGAACGTTCCAGCCGATATGTTCATTCAAGAGCAAAAAGCCCCATACAATGGCACTTACTGGTACAAAATACGTCACCGAAGAAGCAAATTCCGCACTCCCCCGCAAAATCATGTAGTTGAACAAAATATATGCTACTCCTGATCCCAAAACTCCCAGTCCTATAAGAGAACCCAATACACCTGAATCAGAAACAATCGACAAATCAGGTCTCTCCACCATTGCCATCATAATGCCACCCCCTACCGCCGCACCAAGCAGTGTCGCAAAGGTAGCCTGATACATGGAAAGATTGGAAAGAAAACGTTTGGAGAGCTGTGTTCCAAATCCGTAGCAAAGAGTCGCAAGCAGCATACACCCAAAACCCACAGGATCAACAGAAATAATAGATGCAGGATTAATACCCAATAAAATAATAATTCCTACAAAAGCGAGACCCATTCCTAACCACTGCATTCGATGAAAAATAGCTCCGAAAAAAACAAGCCCCACCAACATGGTCCATATGGGCGTGGTAGCATTCAATACAGAAGCCATGCTGCTAGCTATTCTGGTCTCGCTAAAACCGATCAATGTCCATGGCAAGACCATGTTGACCGAAGCTACCAGAGTAACCGATTTCCACGGAATGCTTTTGATTTTAAACGGCCTGCGCATAAGTATCATTAACAAGACAATAAAAATAAGCCCAAAGCTGGACCTGAGAAATACAATAGTCCACGGCCCTACCTGATGTAGCAACAACACCTTGATAAACATAAACGAACCGCCCCAAATGAGGCTCAACAGTAATAAAGCTGCATATAACGAACGTGACAATATGTATACCTTCTTTCTCCACTTTCTTTAGTTAAATAGTAAAGGCTGACCGCAGTCAGAACGATCTCCCCTTTTATGTAAGTTTTTATCCATTAGCTTAACATAAACTCTGTTTGACTGTCATTGGCGATAAACGTAAGATTCTTTACATAATGGCACATGGGTATCGCTCCCCATCACTTTTCCAATAATTGATGATTGCTTTAGCCATGGAAAAATTCCTATGATGAGGTATAAATAGAACATACGTTCTATATACTGATTATATATTGTATTCTTACTCGGAGTAAAGGAGATTTTTATGCCAAGCCAAAAGATACTGAACCACAAGAGCAAAGCTCCTTTACCTTCTGAAGAAGACACAGGGCTGGTCAAGATGTGTGTACTTTTAACTCTTGTTCTGGATGTGCTGGAACGAGACATTCGTATTATAAATACCTCTCCTCTAAAAATGCCCGATTTGTATGTTCGTAGCCTGACTGGAGTACAACAGCGCGTAGCTGTTCAATTAGCAGAGACAAAAGCGCGAATGAAAACACTAGGAATTAAAATTTACAGCGAAATCCGAAATCATGAAGGCGTAGAGGTTTTGTATGTATGCCGTGGCTATCAAAGGCGATTTTTCATGCTTTCATCCTTTGCTCGCAGCGAGGTCCGGCGGAAACTGGGACACTATCTAGGAATTGATCCGACGCAAGATTAAGCCTCCTTGTAATCTGGTGATTCAAGAATGGATAAGTCACCAGATCATGGATAAACTCAGTCCATTGGGCACACATTATGCCTATCTCATCCAAAAGGAGGTGCTCTCTTGGCTGGACATGACGCAGCTTCCGTTGAATTAAACAGAAATGTTTGAGCAGTTATCCATCAATCTGAATCTGATTCGCAAACAAATTGTCACCCCGTCACTGGTTGTACGCTCTTTATGTGGGATCTAAAACCCGAACTAAAATCGTTATTGTCTATGTTCAAGACTTGGCTAATCCTGAGCTGGTGAAAGCAGTGAAAATGAGAATTAAAGCAATCTCCTCCGATATGGCGCTCCCTCCCGTTTTTATTCAAGAATTTAAGGAGGACAATCCTTATTCTCTTCCCTCAATAGCTCAGACGGAACGACCGGATCGTGTGACCGCCAATCTAATGGAGGGACGGATTGCGATTTTGGCTGATGGTAGCCCAACTACTCTAATAGCTCCCGTGCTATTTTGCCATTAGAGCTGGCGCATATCATCAAATAATAACTAGGAATTGGTTCTACGCCCAATAATTCTACTTATTTCCCGCTAATTGTGTTCCCTTTTTCTGCTGCTAATTCTATCCTATCTCTTCAAAAAAAAGGAGGGTCCTGAAACATAAAAAAGAGCAGAGCGCTTGGAATGCTGGCTCTACTCATATTTATAACAGGCTGCTGGGATCAGAACAATTTGAAGGATGCCCGATTGGCAAATGCATCAGCTTATGATCTCACTCCTGAAGGCGTGTTGTCGCAAACGCTAGAGACTGTAGATGATCCTCAAAGCAATCAGGAAAATGGATGTGATGCCTTTGGCGTAGACAGACAGTTGATCGCTCATCATCCAGTAGTATGGAAAAGTGTAGATTGGAATGAAGATCGTTTTCATCCGCAGGTCACTGTAGACATTGTTGGGAACGGCATTTTAAACTAAACCGTTCCTGTCGTTTAGTTTTTGGGTTGATCAGATATTATTTCTGGATAAGTAACTTCGTCAGATTGGTTTTTTGGAGTCTCACTCTGGCTTTCCGATTCAGAAGGAGTCTCCTGTTCATTTTCAACAGAAGGTTGCGAAGTATCTGTTGATGGCACATCATTGTTCTCATCAGGCATATCTACCTCTGTGTCTGCGTCAGGAACAGCAGGATCCGTTTCCTCTGGTGGAATTTTCTCTTGATCTATTGCAGGGACCTCAACCTCTGGGACTGCTTTTTCCTTGATATCTGGTTTGGATGGGACCACTGGTCTAGCAGAACGCGGAATCTGTTCTCTTCCAACCTCGGTAGGCACATATTTTTGATTAAACCAGTCAGTCACGAGTTGACCCGATTGACGGGAATAACGCCCTGGTAGCTTACCTGTAAGGCTAGAAACCGTAACTCTTACAACACCTTCCGGCTGTATAAAGTGCTTATTCTTAAAAAGCTCAGGCTGGTCCTTGACCGCCTCATTCATGATCAGTGCCCACACTGACTGTGCTCTGGAATGACCTTCTTGAGATAATGTATTAACCTGTTGGCGGTAACCAGCCCAGACGCCTAGTGTAACGTCAGGTGTGTACCCCATAAACCACACATCACCAAAGTTTTGTGTCGTACCGGTTTTACCGGCGATATCAATGGCACCGTAGCTTTTAAAAGTATTTTGCAGACGTTTGCCAGTTCCCCTCGGATCTGATATAACCGTTTTGAGCATATCCGTCATCAAAAATGCGGTTTGCTGCGAATATACACGTCTCGTCTGCGGTTTAAATTCATATACGATCTTCCCGTTGGCATCCGTAATTTTGCTGATCAGATGAGGTGCATTATATACACCCATATTGGGAATCGTTCCATATGCTGCGGTCAGTTCCTCGACGGATACCCCTTTACTTAGTCCACCCAAAACCCCTGTCTGAGCATGTTCATCCTGCGGCTGAATCGTCGTAATTCCAAGAGAACGCACAAAATTCCAAGCGTTAGAAATTTTAACTTCATATAGGAACAGCCTCAGCGCAGGGATGTTGATTGACCGATTGAGTGCTTCACGGGCTGTCATAAGCCCCTCGTACCGTCTGTTATAATTTTTAGGAATATGATAACCTTTACGTCCGTCTTTCAGTATGATTTGTGAATCATCAATAAGACCGGCTGGCTGAGTGTAGCCCTTTTCCAAAGCAGGTAAATAAGCAGCAATAGGCTTCATGGCAGAACCGGGCTGACGTGTCATTTGAGTTGCATAGTTCATTTGCTCGGTATTAAAATCTCTGCCCTCGATCATACCAAGTATGGCCCCTGTTTTATGATCAATCATGATTGCTGCAATCTGCTCTAATCCCTTCTTCTTACTGTATGGAGAAAAGTTTTGTGGATTGGCTGCAATCTGCCGCATATTATTATAAATTTTCTTATTTATCGTTGTATAAATTCGATATCCGGACCTTTGCAACTCTTCTCGCGTATTTTGAAGAAGCTCGGCATGCTCAGGCTTGGAAATTTCGGCTGGCGTGATATCCGGATTTTGCTGGAGCGCTAACAATTGGGCGGCTTCCCGCTCTGTCTCCAGCATCAAATAAGGGAATGTGTTATAACTTTTTTCGCGATGTGGCGCAAGAGTGGCTTTCACATCAAATTGAAGCGCCTCATTATATTCGGATAGCGTAAGTTTACCTGTTGCCAGCATTCTTCCCAACACGACACGCTGACGCTCCATCGCTTTATTGAAGCCTTCTTCATCAAAGTTCCCTTTACCATCAAAAGCGGAATAAACAGATGGCAGTTGCGGGAGACCTGCCAAATAAGCCGCCTGAGCAATATGAAGCTTATGTAGATCACTTACATTGAAAATTCCTAACGAAGCAGACTTGATTCCATATAAATTGTAACCAGCGGAACCATTACCAAAAGGCATTTTGTTTAAGTAAGCCGTTAATATTTTATCCTTGCCCATAAACCGTTCCATACGCAATGCTAGCAGCATTTCCTTCACCTTGCGGCTGTCCGTCTTATCCAGACTGAGAAAAACCCTTCGGGCTACCTGCTGCGTCAGTGTGCTGCCGCCTGTTTGGCGGTTTTCATTCAAAAGCTTCTGCTTAACGGCACGAGCTGTTCCCTTTAAATCCACACCACGGTGCTCATAAAATTGGCTGTCTTCCGTTGAAATGAGGGCGTCCACAATCGACTGAGGGACATCCTTCAGATCAACGAGCTGTCGATCCTCCTCCATGCGCATTCTTCCAACCGGAGTTACCTGATCATTAAAAAATACAAAGCTGGTCAGAGCGTTCTCATTTACCTTTTCATATATCAACTGACGTGATCGTACAGGTTCATCATGAACCAGTGCCGCTACATAGCCGGATATAAGACCTCCAGCAAATAGCACTCCAAGTACACCCGCAAACGAGAACCACTTGATATTAATTAGCAAAACTCTGCCAAAAATACGCCACCTACTGCGTTTTTGAGATGATGGTCGACGTTTTGGGTTCATAAAAATGGTTTTCTCCCCTCAATATTCATTCATTTCCAACTTGTTTTTGCTCAAGATATTATGATACGCCATGTTAGGTTTTACGTAAACTCTAACGTTCCAAAAAATACATTTGTATTAGGAACACTTGTTCCGTATATAATACTACTATAAGAGTATACATTCAAGAATATTTTGGTAGGATGATCAACACCTATCAGGAGAGGAGGTCGAATTTTTGAAGGAACGCAGAAATAGAACCATATTCTTATCGGACTGCCAAAGTTTTTATACCAGCATCGAAAAAGCAGATGATCCCAAATACCACCATAAGCCACTCGTTGTGGCCGGTGACCCTGCACTTCGTTCAGGCATTATTTTAGCTGCATGTCCGCTGGCCAAAAAATACGGTATATCTACAGCAGAACGTCTGGGAGAAGCGGTGAAAAAATGTCCTGACCTTATCATTGTACGCCCGCGTATGCAGCATTATATCGATGTCTCATTAAAAATAACAGAAATCTATAATGAATATACAGATTTGGTTGAGGTTTTCAGTATTGATGAACAGTTTCTGGATATGAGCGGAAGCCTCTCTCTGTTCGGAGATCCGGTGAGTATTGCAAGTGAAATTCAGCAAAAGGTACTGGCACAAACAGGAGTATGGATTCGAATTGGCATCAGCTCCAACAAAATGCTGGCTAAAACCGCGACAGATATATGGGCTAAAAAAAATGACAGTGGCATTTTCTTGTTGCCTACATCCGATATTGCAGCGTTGCTGTGGCCTCAGCCAGTACGTCTTATGTTCGGCATTGGTTCGCGTATGGAACGGCATTTGGAGAAGCTTGGACTACACACCATTGGAGATATCGCACGTACTCCCTTACCCCGGCTACAGGACAGATTCCGGTCTCATTTCGGCAAGCAGTCCGATATTCAGGCAGAGGTGATATGGCGGACTGCTAACGGGATCGATCACAGCCCGGTCAAGCCGGAAACATTTAATACACCTCCCAAATCCATCGGTCATATGATGACTCTTCCCCGCGACTATCTCCAGCCTGCGGAAGTGGAAACCATCCTGCTTGAACTAACAGAAGAGGTGTGTCGGGACGCCCGCCGCAAAGGATATATGGGCTCAGTTGTGACTGTTCATTGTATATGCAGTCCCTACGAGGCACCAACTGGGTTCTCCCGACAAATGAAGATACCCGATCCTACAAACCATACCCAAAAAGTATATGAAACCGTTAAAAAAATCTTTTATACTTTTTGGAATCATATGCCCGTGAAGCGCGCAGGGGTTACTTTAAGCGGATTGGTGGATGATCAACTATATCAGTTGGATTTATTTGAGGATCAGGAGCGATCCCGTGCTTTGGAAAAGGTGACGGACACTTTAAAGGATCGGTATGGTCAGTCCATCATCATGCGAGCATCATCGTTAACAGATGCCGGGCAGGCCATAGAACGCTCTATCAAAATTGGCGGTCATTACAAATAAAAAGTCTCATGATAAGTACACACTAGCTATTGCCCGGGGAATGAACTAAAACAAACCAAAAAGGATCGCCTGATATCAGGCAATCCTTTTTTTATCTGTGCTTCACAAAAAAACATGGAGAACGCTTTGAAGCACCTCTTCAAATAGCAATCAACGGAACATTCCCCACAGCTTGATTAGATGAAATGTATTGGACGGATCAATTTTTTGTGCCAATACGAAGGCGGTCAATTGCTCCTCCTGCGCAGCCGTCAAACGCTCGTTTAAAATAGCAGAAGTGGACTTCACAAGATGACGCACCTTAGCTTTATTTTGCAGGTCCGCTTTAGTCACACCTTCAATCTGCTGCTTAACCCGCTCCTTGAGCGCACGATTCTTCATTTTCAACTTAATCCGCTCCACCAGTTGCGGACTGATTCCATATTGCTGATAGCTCAAAGTTGCCACACCTCCCATATCATTCGGTCATTCCCAAATATATGACGGCCAGCCTGTCCATTGTGCCTATCTGTTTAAAACGTTTAAAACAATCTCATAATTCATGGTGGATTAGTCGATGAGATCCCCCTGAAAAATCTGCTCTTTTTGCAAATAACCGCGCAATGCTTCATACTGCGGAGATGTCCAAAAGGACGCATCCTTGATTAGATCAGTTGCATCCTCACGCGCCTTTTCCAGCACCTCAAAATCCGCTACCATATCTGCTAAACGAAACTCGGGTAGCCCACTCTGCTTGGTACCAAAAAAGTCACCCGGCCCCCTCAAATCCAGATCGCGTCTAGCCACCTCAAAACCATCGTCCGTATCGGTCATAACCTTCATCCGCTCCTGACCAACCTCCGACTTAGGGTCAGCGATCAATACGCAATACGAGGCATGTGCACCCCGTCCGACTCGTCCACGTAATTGATGTAACTGGGATAGTCCAAAACGATCCGCATCCATAATGATCATTAGTGTCGCATTGGGAACGTCTACCCCTACCTCCACAACCGTCGTTGAAACGAGCAACTGAATTTCATTCGCATAGAAAGAACGCATAACTTCTTCCTTTTCTGCGGGAGTCATTCGTCCATGTAATAGCCCAACGCGGTAATGTGGAAAAGCCTGCTGCATTTGAATATGCAAATCGATGGCATTCTGTACGTCTAGCTTCTCCGACTCTTCAATCAACGGACAAATCAGATAAGCCTGCCGTCCCTGGTCTACCTCGCGGGAAATAAAACCAAGTACCCGATCCATCAGTTCGTGCTTCACCCAATAGGTGGAAATTGGAATACGCCCCTTCGGCCGCTCTGACAACGTAGAAACATCCATATCGCCAAACGCAGTGATGGCCAGCGTACGAGGGATCGGTGTGGCCGTCATCGTCAGCACATCGGGATTATAGCCTTTGCGACGCAGTACACTTCGCTGGTTCACTCCGAATCTATGCTGCTCATCCGTTACAACAAGCCCAAGCTGACGAAAATATACATCCTCCTGAATGAGAGCATGGGTGCCTACTACAATGTCCAGCAGACCCATTTGGAGAGCAGCTAGCAGTTCCTTACGCTTCTTCCCGGTTGTACTCCCAGTCAGTAGACCAACGCTGATTCCAAAGGGCTCAAACAGCTTGTGAAGCGATCGCATGTGCTGCTCGGCCAATATTTCGGTTGGCACCATCAGCGCTCCCTGAAAACCGGAACGTACTGTGGCAAATAAACCGATGGCAGCAACAACTGTTTTACCTGACCCAACATCCCCCTGAAGCAGACGGTTCATACAATAAGGTGAGCGTAGATCGTGCAGTATTTCAAGCTCTACCTTCTTCTGTGCATCCGTTAATTCAAAAGGCAAAGCCCTTACAAATTCACGAATCGTGGCGTTATCCACCGTATGTACCACCCCGTCCGCACGACCGCGATTTAACGCCCGGAATGCCAGCATTTTCAGCTGAAATAAAAACAGTTCCTCATACACCATCCGCCGACGAGCCTCTTGCCCCTCGCGGTTGTCCTGAGGCTGGTGTATACCCGCAATAGCCTGCTTGCGCGGCATCATACTATATTTGCGTACAAGCAACTCAGGCAATATTTCGGGGATCATTTCACCAAACTGCTGGAGCGTCTGGTTCATTATTTTTCGCATCCAGCTTTGGGTGATCTTGCCGCCTATAGAGTACACCGGTTGAAGTGTCCCCGAGCGGGCTACCCCTTTATCAGGAAACTCAGAATCTGCAACAGTCATCTGCATACGTTTGAGGTCCCATTTACCAGTCACCACAATTTCACGACCTGAGGTTAGCTGCTCCTTCATGAAATGCCGATTAAACCACGTTGCGGTAAACATCCAATCCTCGGCCATCAATTTACAAGTCAACCTTGATTTGCGCCCGTAACGCTGAAGCACTGGAATGCCCATAATTTTGGCTTGTACCGTAATCTTATCTCCGTCCTTCACTTCGCTTAGCGAGCGCAGTCGGTAATCTTCATACCGAAACGGATAATATTCCAGCATATCCTGTATGTTAAAAATGCCAAAAGCGTGAAGCTCTCCCTCTTTGAGAGCACTCACGCCATGTATTTGTTTTAAAGGTATTTGATCCAATTGCAGCATATTACCTCTCATCTCCGGCCGGCCACACAAAAATGCCAATCGTTCCTGGCCCTACATGGGTCCCAATCACAGCGCCAAGTTCAGTATATATTCGATCTCCTAGCTCAAAATGCTCTGCCAGCTGAGCCACGAACGCTTCTGCCGCTGAGCGATCTGCCGTATGACCCACAGCAATATTAATTTTTTGGCCTTTTAAGTCCCGCTCCAGTAGTTCAATAATTCTCGCTGTCGCTTTTTTATGCCCTCTCGCCTTATCAACCGAATAAATAATGCCTTCTTTGTCAATCGAAAGTATCGGCTTAATGTTAAGCAACGTGCCCACCATTGCCGCTGCCTTACCAATACGTCCGCCTTTTTGTAAGTATTGCAGGGTATCCACCAAGAAATACAAACAACGGCGCTCTCCACGACGTTCCACAGCCCGAACAATATCAGCCGGGGAGTGCCCAGCTGCCGCCAGCTCTGCCGCATAAACCACTAGCATACCGTATCCGTATGAAGCTGATTTGGAATCCACCACAGTCACTCTATGTTCATGCTTCTCCAGCATGGATTTGCCCAGCAGAGCAGACTGATACGTTCCGCTCACACCCGAGGATAAATGGATAGAGATAACCTGGCTCTCAGGGTATTGCTCCAACAGTGTCGTGTACGTCTCCAAAAAACGGGCTGGTGAAGGCTGTGAAGTCGTAGGCAGCTCATCAGCCCGTACCAGTTCGCTGTAAAACTGCGCCGCTGACATCTCAATGCCGTCCAGGTAAGCTGCGCTGCCGAACATCACTGTCAGTGGTACAACGACTATACCGAGACGGTCTGCTAATTCCGGTGGAATATCAGCCGTGCTATCCGTCAAAATGATGGTACTACTCATCAGTCAGACCTCCTTTTGTAGTGGACTTCCATGGACGCGCAAAAGCACATCAGGTTTCCACTGAGAACAAATAAGGATAAATCGGCTGACCACCTTCATGAACTTCCACTTCAGCATCCGCATAATTTTCTTCAATCCATGCAACAAGCTGATCTGTGTCTTGTTGATTCGCGTCCGAACCTGTAAGAATCGTAACAATTTCATCGCCATTCACCAGCATTTTCGCTAGCAAAAGACGGGACGTTGCCATTAAGTGTTCCTCGGTCGCAACAATCTTGGAATCCTGAATACCGATGTAGTGCCCTGCTGTAATATGCAGATCATCAAGCGTCGTATCCCGTACCGCGTAGGTCACTTGCCCAGACTTCACCCGGGTGACTGCGTCACGCATATTGTCCTGATTCACCTCAAAAGCCTCTTCCTCCTGGAAGGCAAATGCTGCCGCAATGCCCTGAGGAATTGTTTTGCTCGGAATAACCGACACCAAACGTTCCATCTCTAGCAGTTCACGTGCTTGTTCTGCCGCCAAAATAATATTGGAATTATTCGGAAGAATAAAAATATGTTGAGCCGCAATCGAGCGGGCCGCATTAACGAAGTCCTCTGTGCTCGGATTCATTGTTTGGCCGCCAGCAAGGACAACATCGACGCCTAAACTTCTGAAAATATCAGCAATTCCTTCACCGGAAGCCACAGCTATAAAACCAAAGGATGCCAGTTCATGAGCGGGAGGCTCAGACGGCTCTTCCTCACGTACAGGCTCTGTTGGTATTTCAGCAAACCACTCAGGCTCAGGAGCAACATCCATACCCGCAGACAACAAATCACGATGCTGCTCGCGCATATTTAAAATACGAATCTGTGTAATTTCTCCGTAACGCAGTGCCAAATTCAGTACTTCACCAGGAGCCTTAGAATGCACGTGAACCTTGATGACGTCATCGTCTGAAATCACGATAATAGAATCACCATCTACAGATAACGCTTTCCGGAAGGCTTCCTCATCAAAATAGGTACCTTGCGCATCGCCCAGTTGTCGATTAATAAAAAACTCCATATCATACAAAAATTCAATATTATCCGTTTCGAGCTTCGCTTGCGCAGAAATCGGCGCATCTGGGGAAGGAACAACTGCAGGAGCAGTAGGTCTCTCCGATACGTGAGGAGCAAAAACCTGGCGTGCATTATCACTTTTTGCAATTGGAGACGTCACCAAGCCGCTTCCAAGATGCTGCATAAAGCCTTCATAAATATACACAAGACCTTGCCCACCCGAATCTACAACTCCTACTTGCTTCAGTACAGGGAGCATGTCCTGCGTCATGGCAAGCGTTTCCTTCGCTTTGGCAAGCACTTCTTCCATCAGTTCCGTGATATCGTTCGTCCGGCGCGAGAAAAACACAGCATGCCTGGCCGCTTCCTTCGCCACGGTAAGAATTGTACCCTCCACCGGCTTAACCACCGCCTTGTAGGCCGCATCCACCCCGCTCTGCAATGCCGATGCGAACTGAAGGGTATTCAATTCCTCGTATGGGGCAGCGTAACGGCTGAAGCCACGAAACAACTGAGACAGGATAACCCCTGAATTGCCGCGGGCTCCCATCAGCAAACCTTTGGATAATATGCCGGACATGACACCGATGGAGGAAGAATCCCCCCTCTTTAATTCCGTTACGCCCGCGCTCATCGTCAAATTCATGTTGGTCCCCGTATCACCGTCTGGCACCGGGAATACATTTAGTGAATTGACATGTTCCGCATGCTGCTGTAATTGTTCCGCCCCGGCTAAAACCATTGCGGTAAAATCTGTTCCATTCAAAGAACGATTACTCAAGAGAATTCCCCTTCCTAGCTTAATACACTTGTTTTACTATCAACCTTCACCACACCTTATTCAACTGTGCCTACAGGTTCAATTAAATTATACTAAAGCCAGACGACGAATACGAATGTCACACTTTCATAAGCTCTTGTACTCACGTCTGGTTGTTCTTCTACAGGTCATATACAATGAAAAACCAGTCAACTGCCCCACAATAAATCATCGGCTGGAATGATAACTATAGTCCCGCCTCTGAACCGCCGGCATGACTGGAATAAGAATTCACATTCCATTTAAATACAAAATAATCGCAACAATAACTATCCCATATTGTACTATAATGCGAAAGAGAAATAAATAAAGTTTTTGAATCAGTTGACGGAGCTTTTTTGACTATGATATTATATTTAAGTATTGTTTTGTTCAGGTTAGTGACTTACAAAGTCCGGCTGACCCAGTCGGCCTGAAGAGAGACCCGTTCCATATGGAATTTGGTTATTTTCAGAATAGGAGGTGGAATCATGTCTCGTAAATGTTCTGTAACAGGCAAAAAGCCTGGCAGCGGTAACCACGTATCTCACGCTAACAACCGTAATCGCCGTACTTGGGGCGTCAACGTACAAAAAGTTCGCATTCTCGTTAACGGTAAACCGAAACGCGTTTATGTCAGCACTCGTGCATTGAAAGCCGGTAAAGTGACTCGCGTGTAGTCGTAAAAAAATATCGTTATAAACAAAAGGCACCTCGTTTTAAACGGGTGCTTTTTTGGTTATTCGAAAAGTAATATCCGCCTAGTTCAGGAGAACAAAATGTCAGGCACCTTCCCGTGCGTTCTTATCTTTTACTACCGAGCTACCTATCTGTTATGCCCGGGAAGCGTGCCCTGTGTACCTCTAGCTTTCATCCTACATCCTGTGTTTACATTACGTTGAATTCAGTTTTTCTGGAATGTATTCAAAATGGCTTTAACGAATCCACCCAGAAATTTTGGCAGCTTGATTGTGTAAAACTTCATGCCTCACCCTCCCCATCATCCTCCTGCATCCGTTCTCTGTAGTTTATGCAACCTGTCAAGGGTTGTTACCCCACAAAAAAAGGCTACATGAGAATCCCGCTCATGTAACCATATTTATGCACAACCATCCCAGGCTATACCATCAGACAAGTCCGCGAACATAGAGATATGCTGAGAGTATGAAAATAAACAGGATATAATAAAGTACGCTGCACACCACAAAACCTATTCGTAAACCACGCCGTTCATTTTTACGAAAATAAAACAGCACAACTAGAACAGCCAAAAGTGAAAGAACGGCATTCCAAGGAGCCTTCACAAGCGAGAAACAGCTAAGGGTCAACCCCGTCGCCATGCTCGCGGCAGTCATCCACAATGCTTCGGTCAGCTTCACTTGGACAAACGAGCTGCACTGTCCCGAATCGTAGCAATAGCCGCTGCGCGGTCTGCTCTGCCGAATACCGCACTACCAGCCACCAGCACGTTAGCCCCCGCTTCAAATACGGCTGGTGCCGTCTCCTCCGCAATACCTCCGTCAACCTCGATATGTACGTCTGGACGACCCAATTCGTTCAACCAAGCACGGATTTGTCTGATTTTATTCAACGTCTCTGGAATGAAGGACTGTCCTCCAAAGCCAGGATTGACCGTCATCACTAGAATCATATCTACATTTGGCAGCACTTCCTTGATCGCGTATGGTGAAGTACCCGGATTGAGAGCCACTCCAGCCAGAGCGCCTTGCTGCTTGATCAAGTGAAGGACACCATGCAAATGAACACACGCCTCAGCATGAACAGTGATGATATCGGCTCCTGCTTTTACGAAATCGCCAATATAACGTTCAGGATGCTCAATCATCAGATGAACATCCAAGGGAAGAGTCGTATGCGGACGAATAGCCTGAACGATAGGTGGACCCAATGTAATATTGGATACAAAATGTCCATCCATTACATCCACATGAATCCAGTCTGCCCCTCCTGCCGCAGCTTCCGCAACTTCACTGCCCAAGCGAGCAAAATCAGCGGATAAAATCGACGGTGCTATTTTTAACATAAACTTAGTACCTCCGTTTTTTTTCTTTTAATTCCTGATAGAACTGCAAATAGCTATCATACCGTCCCTGTGAAATATGTCCTTCTTCCAGGGCCTCTCTTACTTTACAGCCAGGCTCGTGAATATGGGTACACCCCCGAAATTTACATCCTTCCGCATACTGCTGGAATTCACGAAAACAGGGAGATAGTTCATCCACACCCAGCTCCAGAAAATCCAACTGGCTAAACCCCGGCGTATCTGCTACAAACCCTCCGTTGTCTAAAGGAATAAGCTCTACATGACGAGTCGTATGTCTTCCTCGGCCCAGCTTATTGCTTATGGCGCTCGTCTCGAGCGTTAACCCAGGCTCCAAAGCATTAAGCATGGAAGACTTCCCTACACCTGACTGCCCGGAAAACACGCTGATTTGACCAGCCAACAGCTTCTTAAGCTCAACCGTTCCTTCTCCGGTACGGGCACTGGTTACCAGCACTTCATAACCGATCTTCCGGTACATTTCCTGAACGGTCAGCACGGTGTCATCCTCTGAAGGGCTGCCTTCATACAAATCGCGCTTAGTCAGACAGATAATCGTATCCAGCCCGGCGTGCTCAATATGGACTAAAAATTTATCCAGTAAAGGCAGGTTTAAATCCGGCTCACGCAAGGAAAACAGCAGCACAGCAAGCGTGGTATTAGCTACCGGAGGACGAATCAGCTCCGTTGTACGCTTTCTAATCTCCTTGACCATACCTTCCCCGTTCTCAGTCAGTTCGTAAACGACCCGATCACCGACAAGAGGCGTGATCTCTTTTTTCTTAAAAATGCCGCGTGCTCTGCATTGTACCGTAGCTTCGCCAGATACCGGACGCCCATCCTGATCCAGGCTGGAGACATAATAATATCCGCTAAGCGCCTTGACGATCAGACCTTCAGGCATGTGTAAGATGTCCTCCTTCATAATGTTTAAGTTTTATTGCGTATAGCAGGTTGAACATCTCCTATTGCACGTTTACTGATGCTGAACAGCCTCAATCACTTTTTCCTTCTTTTTGTGGGAAGCGTGACCTGGGTTGTTTTTATGGCTAACTGCCAACTCACTGCGCGTAGCCCCCGTGGAATTCGTTCCAGGAACAAAGGCGGAAGGGTCACCATTACCTCCTGTGCCCTCCTGATTGTTCGAGTCGCCTCCACCGTCACCACTATCATTAGAAGATCCCCCGTTATCACCTTCCTCGCCGTTTCCACTTCCATTTTGCGAGGAATTACCATCAGGTGTATCCGTTGGTGAAGTTCCAGCAGGTGGGGCAATTTGAGGCATCGTCACTGTTCCATTTTTCGCATCAATATAAGAAACCGGATACGTATCAATAAAGTCACCATCTCTAAATACTGAGACAACACTGTCTTTGTTCGGAGCCATTAGCAGGTTGATAGTGAACACCTGTGTCGTATTAATTGTACGGCTTCCCCATTCCTGATTTTCTCCACGTGCATCCGTATAAGTAATACGAATTTTGCTGTTTTTACCCTCTTCCTTCGGTGCAACAGGCACATTAAATGGCAGCGTAATCGCTTCTGGCGGGTAACCAGTGCTTACATAAAACGTAATTTCCGTATTTGGTGGCAACTCACTGCCTGCCTCGGACGGCCATTGTTTGGTTACTCTTCCTTTTTCCTGCTCATAGCTAAATTCTTCTTTAATCGAGCCAACCTTCAGCCCTGCCTTTTTGACCTCATTTTCCGCTTGGTTCTGCGTTTTCCCTACGAGACTTGGCATTTTTACAGTGTCAGCGCCCTTGCTGACTGTGAGCACAACTTGGACTGAATCCTTATCAAATGGCTCATTTGCAGCTGGAGTCTGACTAAGGACGGTCCCAACGGCCTGATCACTGAACTGCTCATTTTGCTGAATCTGCGTCTCCTTAATTTGCTGGGCGGTCAGCAGCTTAACAGCATTCTCGTAGCTTTGGCCTTTTACATCCGGCATTGGGGTGAGCGGCTTGGCAATCCCGACTTTCAGACTAATCTTGGTTCCTTCCTTGACTAAAGAATCTGCAGGATAGCTTTGATAAAATACAATTCCAGGCGCGATCCCCTCTTTGTATTCATGCTGGATTGGCTCCTCAATGAGTAAACCCGCTTTACTGAGATTAACCTTCGCTTGGTCTTCTGTTTGTGTCAATACACCTGGTACTTTTACCTCAGGCACGACAAGTACACTTTGCACATAGTACACCACTCCGCCCATGCACAGAAGTAACACCAACACTAGTGTTACCCACAAGATCGCTTTTTTTCTATTTTTCTTGGACGATTGCTTGCTCGGAAGCTGTTCAGACTCACGCGGTTGGGCAGGTACATCTTCCCCGCTAGAAGACATCCCTAATTGTTGAGGCTTAATAGCCGGAATAACCCGTGTTTGATCCTCATCATCCAAATGTGTAAACTCCAGCTTGGATTCATTACGCCGTCCCGGCAGCAAACAGGTTTCCAAATCTTTTAGCATTTCATCTGCCGATTGATAACGCTCTTCTGGATTTTTGCGCATGGATTTTAGAATGACATTTTCCACACTTTGCGGAATCAACGGATTAATTTTACGCGGTTCCTCAAACTCCTCTTGCAAATGCTTGAGCGCTACACTAATTGGACTTTCTCCGAGGAAAGGGAGCTGCGCCGTCAGCATTTGATATAAGACAATACCTAAAGAATATAAGTCCGATTTTTCGCCGGTGACGACACCCTTTGCATGCTCAGGTGAAAAATAATGAACAGAACCTACAACAGAACCCGTCTGGGTAATGGTCGTTGACGTAACAGCTCTAGCAATCCCAAAATCGGTTACCTTAACCCGTCCATTACGTCCAATTAATATATTATGAGGCTTGATGTCTCGGTGAATGATCTGATTTTGGTGAGCATGCTCCAGCGCATCACAAATCTGGGAAGCAATCCGTACTGCTTCATCCACTTGCAATGGCGCACGTTCTTTAATAATCTCATTCAAATTTTTACCTTCGATGCACTCCATTACAATATAATGGATTTCATCCTCTTGGCCGACATCATAAATACTGACCACATTCGAATGCGAAAGCGAAGCCGCAGACTGCGCCTCACGCCGAAACCGGCGAATAAATTCCTCGTCATGAACAAATTGCTGGCGCAACACTTTAACTGCGACATTGCGATTCAGCAAAATGTCTTGAGCCTTGTACACCAGAGCCATACCGCCGCCACCGATACGCTCAATAATTTCGTATCTTCCCCCTAGCAGGTGCCCGATCATGCGTCACACCCCTTTTCATTCAATGAAACCGTGTCATCGGGCAATTCAAACAAAGCTACAGTAATGTTATCGTCTCCTCCGGCAAGCAACGCCAGATGTAGCAGACGATCCGCACGCTCCTCCAAAGGATTCTCTGCGGCACCTACTACTTTACTGATTTGTTCTTCCGTTACCAGATTGCTTAATCCGTCGCTACACAGTAACAGTACATCGCCTTTATCCAGCGTAATGGAGTCAATATCCACTTTCACCTCGGAATCAGTGCCCAGCGCCCGTGTCAGTACATTGCGACGAGGATGGTTCTCCCGTTCTTCCTTACTGATCTGACCGTTTTTGAACAGCTCGTTAACCAAAGTATGGTCTTCTGTAAGCTGACGTACCGCTCCTTTGGATATGACATAGGCGCGACTGTCACCGATATGTCCGATAATTCCGGATGCGTCGTATAGTAAAACCGCAACAACTGTCGTTCCCATATTATGATACTTCTCATCGCGTGCAGCCGTCTGGAAGATGACTTCATTGGCATGCAAAATAGCGTCGCTGAGCGCCGCCGTCAAAGAATGTGCGGATAATCCGCTCTCCAGCGTCGCCAAATCAGCGGCAAGTGTCTCTACCGCAAGGCGGCTGGCCGTATCACCGGCCAAATGCCCCCCCATACCATCGGCAACAATCCCAAGAATATAGCCTTGCTCTAAGTGCCTGATCCAGGCAGAATCCTCATTCACCGAACGTACACGTCCGACATGGCTGACATGAACTGTTTTGATCAAATGGTTTCACCCCAACTCCATATGCTTTGCACGCAACTGACCGCAGGCAGCGGCAATATCGTGACCCTGTTCACGCCGGATCGTCACATTGACGCCTTTTTCGGCAAGAATACGTTGAAAATTAAAAATATCGCTACGCGATGTGCGCACATACTTGCGCTCAGGCACATGGTTGACTGGAATCAAATTAACGTGACACAGCATGTCCTTTAACACATCCGCTAGCTCTTCAGCATGTTCTGCCTGATCGTTTACCCCACCAATCAGGGCATATTCAAACGAAATTCTCCGCCCCGTCTTAGCAAGATAGTAACGTAGAGAATCCATAACATCCTTAAAGGGATAACGCCGATTTACAGGCATTAGCTTCGACCGAAGTGCATCATTAGGCGCATGAATGGATATTGCCAGATTAATCTGGGTATCCTCGTCGGCAAATTTATAAATATTCGGTACAATACCGCTGGTCGACACTGTGATATGACGTTGACCAATGTTCAGACCTTTTTCATGAACCATTGTACGCAAAAACGTCATGGTCGCTTCATAGTTTTCGAAAGGCTCGCCCGAGCCCATAATCACGATGCTGCTCACTCGTTCATTCGTTTTATCCAAAATTTTCTGAGCCTGTACTACCTGTGCAGTAATTTCACCAGCTGTCAGGTTTCGTTTGAGGCCTCCAAGCGTCGAAGCGCAGAAAGTACAACCAATTCGGCAACCCACTTGTGTCGTTACACAAATACTGTTTCCGTAATTGTGTCTCATAATGACCGTTTCAATGGCATGATCATCATGCAAACCGAACAGGAATTTTACTGTACCGTCCTTTGATTCCAACTTTGTAATTTCACTAAGCGTCACAAAACTAAATTGCTCCTCAAGCTTCTCTCTCAGCGCCTTGGGCAAATTCGTCATCTCGCTGAAATCATTGACCCGCTTCACATACAGCCAGTCAAAAATTTGTCCTCCACGAAAAGCAGGCTCGCCATTGTTCTTGGCCCAGTCCTGAAGCTCCTCCAAAGTTAAATCATATATAAAAGGTTTCATCAATGTTTGCACCCGTTCCTTCTTCATTAAGTTCTGTTTGATCGCAGATCGTATTTTTCATTCTTCCTATTTTAGCACAAATCCCTGAGGGGGTAAAAATTTTTCGTTTTCATGCAAAAAACCGCCGGAAATGTTCCGGCGGAATGTGGAAATGCTGGTGGGCAGCTGCATGGAATTCTCTTCCGCGCTATTTCACCCGACGCAGGCGCGCGATATAAAATCCGTCGCTGTGGAAATGCTGCGGTAACAGCTGTACCGAGCCTCCCTGTATACTATCCTTTTCGCGGCTCACGTCCGGGAAGGAATGACCCTCTGCCAATTCATACTCTGGATGTTCGCTTAAAAACCGAGTCAATTGTCCTTCATTTTCGTCCGGCTCAATCGTGCATGTGCTGTAGACCAGAATACCACCTGGCTTCAACAGTCCCGCTACACTATCCAGCAGCTCATGCTGAAGCTGTGTAATGTCGCGAACATCCTGCGCAGTTTTACTCCAACGCAGGTCCGGTTTACGACGAATTACTCCAAAGCCAGAGCATGGCGCATCCAGCAAAATACGGTCAAAAGAAGCTGGGGCATATCGTTCCTTCAGTTCTAGCGCATCACCAGTGACTGTTTCCACGGCATCCAGGCCAAGTCGTTTAGCCTGTTCACGGATTAATTGATGTTTATGGGCATGCAGATCATTTGCAATGATCTGGCCGCGATCCTTCATCAGCTCAGCCATATGAGCTGTTTTGCCGCCTGGAGCGGCACAGCAATCCAGTACCAGCATACCGGGCTCAGGAGCAACTGCTTCGGCAACGAGCATAGAGCTTTCATCCTGTACGGACAGCAAGCCGTCCGTATACCACGAGGTAAGCGCCATATTGCCACCGCTACGAACAACAATGCCATAGGGACTAACTGCCGAAGGAACGGCATCAAGTCCTTTTGAGCGCATCTCGTCCAGCAGCTGATCACGGCTGGTCATTGTCGTATTCACCCGTACGCTGACCGCAGGGGGCATATTATTAGCCTGACAAATAGCCTCAGCAGTATCTGCACCGTATTGCTTAATCCAACGCTTAACCAGCCACTGTGGATGAGAATGTTCTAATGAAATCCGTTCCTCTGGTGACAAATCGTCAGGAATACGCAGCTTGTCCGGCTCACGCAGCATGCTGCGGAGCACGCCGTTGACCATACCGGAAATCCCCTGATGTCCACGACGCTTGGCAATGGTCACCGCTTCACTAACGACTGCATGATCTGGAACTCGATCCAGATACACCACCTGATACACACTCATCCGCAGCAACGAACGTACCCAAGCCTGAAGCTTGGCCGTTCCTTTTTGAACAAATTTATTCAAAAAATAATCTAGTGTATTTCGGCGTGCGACTGTACCGTATACAAGTTCAGTCGCCAAACCAGCGTCACTTGCAGATAAACCTGCCTGCTGAAGTCGACGATTCAATTCAAGATTGCTATACGCACCCTCTTGCTCCACACCGGTCAACACATCAAGTGCAACTTCCCGCGCCGTCTGTTTGCGAGTATTGCCGGATCTGGCACCCACTCCCTTGCCTTGGCCTCCCCGACGGGAGTGACTCCCGCTCATCCGAGCACCGTGCCTGGCTTCATCTGTCCGCCGCGCGCAAAGGTTCCGGCATCCATAACCTTTTTGCCAGCCGGTTGAACCTGAGTCAGCCAAAGAGTTCCTTCGCCTGTCTGCACCTCAATGCCACGAGCGGTCAATTGAAGAACCGTTCCGGGTGCTGGAGCATTTGAGCCACTCACTTCATTATTTATGAAAGGCTGCTCAGCAGCCCATATTTTAAAAACATTTTCCTCCCAAAGCGTAAACGCGCCCGAAAAAGGAACAAGGCCGCGGATCCGGTTGTATATCTGCTGTGCATTGTCACTCCACGAAATACGCTCATCGTCGCGGTTCAGATTCGGAGCATAGGTCGCCTCGTCCTCGTTTTGCGGCGTACGGTCTGATTGCCCAGCCAGCAATTTAGGCAGCTCGCCCTGCAAAAGCTTTGCTCCAGCTACGCTTAGCTTCTCAAAAATCGTACCGGAGGTATCCTCCGGTCCTATAGCAACCTCAACTCGCGATATCATATCGCCAGTATCCAGTCCTTCCGCCATATACATCAGCGTCACACCCGTCACGGTCTCACCGTTAATAATCGCACGCTGGATCGGTGCACCTCCCCGATAACGGGGAAGTAACGAACCATGCACATTCAGGCAGCCGAAACGAGGCAGGTCTAGTACGGATTTTGGCAAAATTTGCCCATAGGCTGCGGTTACGATCAGATCAGGACGCAGCTCCGCCACCTGAGCCACCGCTTCTGGCTGGCGCAGGCGGGTCGGTTGCAGTACAGGTAATCCGCGTTTTTCTGCCGCTTCCTTAACTGGTGTAGGCGTCAATATTTTTTTCCGTCCCTGTGGCTTATCGGGCTGTGTAATCACACCGACCACGTTATAACCATTATCCAATAACATGTTCAACGATGGCACTGCAAACTCAGGCGTACCCATAAAGATAATACGAATGTCTTGACTCATCGAACCTCACTCTCCTATCTGACGGTTCGGTCCTGGCTGTTCCAGCGCAACCTCATATACTTTTTCTGCAATATCCGTGAACAAAATTCCATTTAAATGGTCGATTTCATGCTGAAAAGCACGAGAAAGCAATCCTGTCGCTGTAACGGTAATGGCCTTACCCTCGCGGTCCAGTCCCTTGACTGTAACTTTCTCGGCACGACGCACATCCCCGTTCAACCCTGGTATACTCAGGCAGCCTTCTGGACCCAATTCCTCCCCTTCTTCGGCCACGATTTCTGGGTTGATCATTTTAATCAAACCATGTTCATCTCCAGCATCTACAACGATGAGACGCTTCAAAATACCTACTTGCGGAGCAGCAAGACCTACACCCTCCGCTTCATACATCGTATCTGCCATATCGTCGAGCAGCTTTTGCACGTTAGGTGTAATTTTAGTAACTTCCTTTGCTACTTTGTGCAATACATCATCCGGCTCCAACACTATAATTCTAATTGACATGACAACAGAACACCTTCCTCTTTATCCTTTTTCCTTCGTTTAGGCTTAACTGTATTCATCACAAACGCGACTGCTACATTATCCTATGTACGGACGACTTGTCCGCATTAATTGTGCTAATAACTTTTGTGGCAACGCTCTACATAAGCATTTGTGGATCAACATCCAGACTAATCAGCAACTTTTGCGCCTGTGCGGATTCGGCCATTTCATCAGCTACTTGCTGAGCCAAACTAATCGCGTCGATATTTCCACGCCATTTTATCATACATTGAAATCGGTATCTATTCTTGATTCTCGAAATGGGAGAAGCTACTGGCCCCAAAATGTCGAGTACATCCGATGTAAGACGATCCATATTCCCGAACCAGCCTCGTTGTCTGGCCCGTCCCTGTAGTGTTGCTGAATAATTCTCTGCCAGCCGGACCAGCACCGGGAGTTGTTCATGAGAAAAGGTTACCAAAATAAGACGGCAATATGGTGGATAGTGCAAATTGCGGCGGTGTTTCAATTCTTCCCTCACAAAAGAAGCATAATCATGGCGACTTGCGTGAATCACCGAATAATGCTCTGGAGTATAGGATTGTACGAATACTTCCCCTGGCAATTGATGTCTCCCAGCACGTCCAGCTACTTGTGTTAACAGCTGAAATGTCTTTTCCGCAGCCCGAAAATCCGGTAAATTGAGAGCTGAATCCGCAGTAATGACACCAACCAGTGTCACATCGGGAAAGTCCAGGCCTTTGGCAACCATTTGAGTACCGAGCAGCACGTCCGCTTTTTTATCACGAAATTGCTTGAGGAGCTTTTCGTGGGCATTTTTTTCTGTCGTTGTATCAACATCCATTCGAACAACACGTATACCGGGGAATAGCTTCGCCAGCTCTTCTTCCACTCGCTGGGTACCTGTACCGAAATAGCGAATATGCTCACTACCGCATTCAGGGCAAGTCTGAGGCACAGGCTCGGAATAACCACAGTAATGACAACGTAAATTGTTCGACCGCTGATGATACGTAAGCGAAATATCACAATGCGGACAGCCCGCCACATAGCCACAGCTACGGCACATGACGAATGTGGAGTGTCCACGCCGATTCAACAGGAGCACCGTCTGCTCCTTACGCTCTAACCGCTCTGCAATCCCATTATGCAACGCACGGCTAAACATAGAGCGGTTGCCAGCACGCAGTTCCTCACGCATATCCATGATATGTACTTCGGGTAACGTGTTCCCCAATGCGCGAGTTGGCATTTCAAGTAGCAACGGCGCAAACTCGTCGTTGCTTTGTGAGCGAGCCGCATAGTAGCTTTCCAGCGACGGTGTAGCCGAGCCGAGAATAACGACAGCCCCATGCTGATGGGCTCTGCGAATGGCGACATCACGCGCATGGTATTTAGGTGTCTCTTCCTGCTTATAGGACGTTTCGTGCTCCTCATCCATAATAATAAGACCTAACTCACGAAAAGGCGCAAATACTGCCGAGCGAGCACCAATCGCCACTTTCACACGGCCTTCGCGTATTTTGCGCCACTCATCGTACCGTTCTCCTCCAGACAACCTACTGTGCATCACTGCTACCTGATCGCCAAACCGACCTTTAAAACGCTCAACCATTTGTGGGGTTAACGATATTTCAGGTACCAGCACAATGGCCTGCCGATTCTGCTCGATACAACGTTGAATCGTCTGTAGATAAATTTCCGTCTTACCGCTCCCCGTGACTCCATGCAACAAATAAGCTCCTTGCTCACGCGTGTCCAGCTGGCGAATAATCCGTTCATACACCGACTGCTGCTCTGCTGTGAGAGGGAGTGGCTCTGTAGGCTTGAAGTGTCTGCCCCGGTACGGGTCGCGGAACACTTCGACATCCTCCAGCAACACATAGCCCTTATCTTCCAGCGCCTTAACCGTTGCAGCAGACACACTCAATGAGGTCATGACTTCCTTGAGCGACAGAGGCAAAAACTCGCTACGTTCCAGCAAAAAAGCAAGTACCTCCCGCTGACGCTGTGCTTTGGCAGAAAATTGCTCCAGTACCGTTGATGCCTCGTCTATGCCGATAGCCAGATCAACGGATTTCATGGTCTTTTTGCCAAGCTTGTCTTTAATAACTTGACTTTCCTGAAGCACACCCCGGCGTAACAGTGATTTAATAACCTCCGCTTCCTCAGGGAAACGTCGACTGAGTTGCTGCAACGGGACTTGCTCCTTCTCCTGAATGAAGCTGACAATCCGACGCTCTGTCGGATCACTCATACCATCGTCGGTCAGAAGTGCCCATTCGAGCTCATCGCCCTGATTCGGTTGTATACTACGCTGTGGATGCGTTAACTCATGCTGTTCCGCAATTGAGATATAACGTTCTGCTTTGCCTTTGAGCGCGGTAGGAATCATCACTTGCAATGCCATAATTTGATTACAAGCATAACGTTCACTCATCCACTTGCCCAGTTCGACTAGGTCGGCAGATAAAGGTGGCACCAAATCCAGCAACTCCTGAATCGCTCTCATCCTGTATTTCGGTGGTTCCTCAGCTGGGACTACCGAGATGACGAAAGCCTGCACCGTCCGTTTGCCAAATGGCACAGCTACCCGACTACCCGGCTCAATCCAAGGTCTCATTGAATCCGGTATCAGATAATCGAAGGTGCGGTCCGTATCCTTGGCAGGTACATCGACAATGACCTTGGCAACTAAATTGCCCGTCTCCATTAATGCAGCACCCCACCCATGCGTCCCGCGGCTATAGTAAGCAACTTACGCGCAACTTCTTCCTTTGACTGTACAGGAATACGCTCAACGATCCCGCTTCGGTCATAAATTTGAACAGCATTCGTATCGACGCCAAAACCAGCACCATTCACAGTTACATCGTTTGCCGCGATCAAATCACAATTTTTACGTTCTAATTTATCTTTCGCATACGTCTCCAAATGTTCAGTTTCAGCTGCAAAGCCAATTAAAAATTGATGTTTCTTACTCCGTCCGAGTGATTCTAGAATATCGACGTTCTTCACTAACTCTAGCGTAAATACACTATCTTTTTTCTTGATCTTGGTCTGTGCTATCTCACGTGGTCGATAATCTGCAACTGCAGCAGCCATAACGACCATATCGCTCGTTTCCCATTGTTTTAATACAGCTGCGTACATGTCTTCAGCCGACTGGACTCTTTCAAGCATAATACCAGCAGGCGGTTCCGCACTGGTATTGGCAGCAATCAAGTGCACCTCTGCCCCCATCTTTTGAGCCACTTTTGCAATGGCGAAGCCCATTTTTCCAGATGAATCATTTGTGATATAACGCACTGGATCAATTCGCTCGATCGTGCCTCCAGCCGTTACAATGACTTTTTTACCTAAAAACACCGATTCATTCTCATTCACAGGTGACTCAGGCACTTGAGCCTCCACAGATTCGCCACCAAACCATCGGGATTCAGACTTAATGTTGTTTTTTTGTTCCTGGGCTTGCTGATCAAAAAAGTGCTCTATCGTTTGCACAATTGTGTCCGGCTCTTCCAAACGTCCTTTGCCAACGTAACCGCAAGCCAGTAATCCTTCACCAGGCTCAATCATCTTCACACCACGTGATACAAGCGTCTCCATATTTTGCATGACTGCCGGATGAGTGTACATATGTACATTCATCGCAGGTGCCACCATAATAGGCGCTGTTGTAGCCAACAACGTTGTAGACAACATATCATCAGCAAGGCCATGCGCCATTTTTCCAATAATATTCGCAGTTGCAGGTGCAACAAGCACCAAATCAGCCGCATCTGCCAGATGAATATGGGATACGACGGACGGCTCTCTTTCATCAAACGTATCACTGTACACCGGATTACGAGAGAGCGACTGCAGTGTAAGCTCGGTAATAAACTCCTTAGCAGAGGCTGTCATAATCACATGAACATCGGCGCCCTTTTGTGTCAACCTACTACATAACGCAGCCCCTTTGTAAGCAGCAATTCCACCGGTTATACCAAGAATAATAACTTTCCCCTTCAACATCGTTAACTCCCCCTGACCTAAAAAAATAACAACCTTGCGGTTGTCAAAGGAATTGGCATTGCGCCCGGTTATAATAGTTGTGTATAATTCTTACTCGTCTTCGCCGCTTTCAAGACGCAGATGATCCGCGTAAATCTCTTCCAACGCCACTCCAACCTGTTTGTGGGATTTAGGATTCTTGAGAGTCGTCTTTTCACCCTCGCGCAACTGTCTGGCACGACGTGAAGCCGCTACAACCAACGAATACTTACTATCTGCCTTTTTCATCATTTCATCAATGGAAGGATACAGCACGAATAGACACCTCTTCATGTAGTTTTGGGACTGTATAAGCTGAACTCCAGTGTACACCTTCAAGCTCAGCTTATACAGTATTATTTCTCTTTAGGTACGCTTGGCATATGTAAAGCCCTCGTTTAAGGATGAACCTTACAATGTTCGGCGATAATAATGGATTCTATTCGTTTACAAGCGAAATCAATCTCATCATTGACAACCGCATAATCATAGTGACGCAACAGATTCATTTCATCCACAGCTACCGACATACGGTGGTCTATGGTCGCTTGAGTTTCTGTGCCCCGTCCCCTGATTCTATCCTTTAATTCATCTAGCGAAGGCGGAAGCAGAAAAATGAATATGCCTTCTGGAAATTTTTCTTTAACCTTTAGCGCTCCCTGAACTTCAATCTCCAGAAAAATATCTTTTCCCTGCGCAAGCGTCTGATCTACAAAATCACGTGGAGTACCATAATAGTTCCCTACATACTCAGCATACTCCAGCATTTCATCTCGTTCAATCATACCCAAAAATTCTTCACGCGTTTTAAAAAAATAGGTCACTCCATCCTGTTCACCCGAACGAGGTGTTCGAGTTGTAGCAGAAACGGAGTACGTTATCTCTGGTAGCTTGTCACGCAATGCGTTGCCTACCGTCCCTTTACCGACACCCGAAGGTCCGGATATTACAAATAATAATCCCTTAGCCATAGTACACTCCATTTTTATTCGTCATTGTCATCATCTTTAGTGGATAGGCGATGAGCGACCGTCTCCGGCTGCACCGCAGACAGGATTACATGATCACTGTCTGTAATAATAACAGCCCGCGTCCGGCGGCCATAGGTAGCATCAATTAGCATATGACGGTCCCTGGCTTCCTGTATAATCCGCTTGATCGGAGCAGACTCCGGACTGACGATGGAGATAATTCGGTTGGCCGACACGATATTGCCGAAACCAATATTGATCAATTTGATTGCCATATTCAGGTCTTTCCCCCTATACATGTGACTCTTGCAGCCGTGCCGCTACCAGGTAGCTACTCAATATTTGCAGCCTGCTCACGAATTTTCTCGAGCTCTGCTTTCATCTCAACGACCAAATTAACCAAGTTGAGATGATTAGCCTTGGAGCCGATCGTGTTGACTTCTCTATTCATTTCCTGGATTAAAAAATCTAATTTGCGACCGGCCGGCTCGTCCGATAGCAGCAACCCCTTGCACTGCCCAAAGTGACTTTGAAGCCGGGTAAGTTCCTCATCAATATTGCTGCGATCCGCGAATAACGCAATCTCCATTCCGAACTTATGTTCATCAAGCGTAAATGAACCGTCCTGAAGCTCTTTAAGCCTGTGTTTCAGCCTGTTACGGTAGTCGCTCACAACATGAGGAGCCAGCACCGTCATTTCATGATGCAGGGATTCCAGACGTAAAATACGGGATTTCACATCTTGCGCCAAATGCCCGCCTTCTCGCCTTCTCATCTCCAGTAAACCTTGCAAAGCTTCATTCAAAGCTCGCTGTAGTTGCTCTTCCCAGTCCTCTTCGTCTCCATGGAAAGCCTCTCCAGGCTCACCCAGAACGTCAGGCAAAGCAAGAATATCGCTTATCCCTAACGTTCCTTTCACTCCATAACGATCCGCCAGCTGCTCCGCTGCATGCAGGTAAGCCTGCACCACAGTGTCATTTAACCGCGCGGCGGGCATCTGTTCTTCATCACGTTCCCTGTGGATAAAGACATCGATACGACCGCGTTTAATCTGCTGTTGAACCGTTCTTCTCAAGCCATCTTCGTAACGAGTCCATTCGCGCGGAATTCTCATCATCACTTCGCAATAGCGGTGATTTACCGATTTCAATTCCAAGCGCACTTTATAGCCCTCATAATGAAGGATAGCTTGACCGTATCCGGTCATACTCAATGACATCGGCATCACATCCATTATACTATTGTAATTGATTATTATAGTCGAAACAAGGGGGCCTGTGCGCGGCCTGATTTTTGCCATACGTAAGAAGTCAGTTCAGCTGTCATTTCATAGAACATAAATGGAGTCATAAAATAGATACCATTAAAATGTTCCATTGCCGTATTGAGTAGCTCCTTGGCAATAGACACACCCATTGTTCGTCCTTCCGGACCCTCAAGACCAGACATACGTGCACGCACCTCATCGGATAACTGAATGCCTGGTACTTCATTGTGCAAGTATTCTGCATTGCGCCCACTAGCCAGCGGCATAATACCGATAAAAATCGGTACTTCCAAATGTCGTGTCGCTTCCGCGATGGCTGCAATCAACTCGTGGTCGTATACGGGCTGAGTCATAACATAGTCGGCTCCGGAGGCAATTTTCTTCTCCAACCGCTGTACGGCTTTACCCAAATGCTTGACGTTAGGATTAAATGCGGCACCTACCACAAAATTAGCTTTCTGCTTCAGTGGCTTACCGGAAAATGCGACACCATCATTTAATTGCTTGATCATGCGTATGATTTCAAAAGAGGTCATATCATACACCGAACTGGCGCCTGGCAAATCACCGAACCGCGCCGGATCTCCAGTAACCGCCAGTACATGGTCAATACCGAGCGCGTCAAAACCCATCATGTGGGATTGAGTACCAATCAGATTGCGATCACGACATGCTATATGAATTAATGGACGCAAGCCTGTTTCAATACTGACCAAATGTCCAAGCGCCATGTTGCTCATGCGAGTGACTGCAAGCGAGTTGTCAGCCAGTGTAAGCGCGTCGGCCCCGGCTTTCTTCAACGCATGAGCACCTTGCATAAACCTCGTAATGTCCAGATCGCGCGGAGGATCCAGTTCTACAATGACCGTATGTCGTTCCTTTACAAGATCCACGATGTTGGGCTCACTGGTATGTCTGCCATTTCCTCGTTCCCTTTCATCTGCAATCTGCTCCGCCACTTGAAAGGACTCTTTCGACAAAGCTTCTTTTGAAGCAAGAGGAGGCGGTTGCAAACGGTTCAAGGCTTTGGATATAGCAGCAATATGATCCGGTGTAGTTCCGCAGCAACCACCGAGCAGCCTCGTTCCCAGGTCTACAAAGGTTTTGGCACATTCTCCAAAATATTCAGGTGATGCACCGTATACATAGTGACCGTCCACATAATCTGCTAGTCCCGCATTCGGATATACGGACAACGGTACAGACAAAGGGCCGTCCAGCTGCTCCATTACACTCATAATTCCCTGCGGACCCGAGTGACAGTTAAATCCAAGGATGTCTGCCCCCTCATTACGCAGCACCGAAAAAGCTTCCGCCACTAAAAAACCATCCTGAGTACGACCAACCTGATCGACCGCAAACTGACAAATCACCGGAATATCACTATATTTACGTACACTGTGAAGCGCTATGCGTATTTCATCCAGTGAATAAAACGTTTCGCACAAAATACCGTCGACTCCTTCGGAGAGAAGGGCATCAATTTGCTGTTCATAGTTTCTTGCCAGCTCCAGCTTTGATATGTTAAGCCGTTTGCCCCCACATATGGAACCCACTGCACCTACCACATAATGTTCAGGTCCGGCCGCATTTCTGGCAATTCTCACACCAGCACGATTGATCTCTTCTACCTTAGATTCCAGTCCAAACCGGGCTAACTTATAATCATTTGCAGAAAATGTATTAGTCTCCAGCAATCGAGCTCCTGCACTTAAATATTGACCATGCACGTCTGATATAACATCAGGCGAAGTGATGTTCAGTTCTTCGAAAGACGTATTTACTGGAAATCCTAGCTGATATAAAAAAGTCCCCATTGCGCCGTCTCCGACAATAATTTCACGATTCAGCACAGTACGCAAATCCGGTTTCATGTCCTCTGCTCCACCCCGCTCTTTATTTTCATACTAATGTAACATAAAGAGACTTCAAACATAAGCCAAAAACTAAAAAAGCCGCCCCACTCCCCGACAATATGATATCAGGAGTAGAGCGGCTTGATTCATCTTTTCTATTTCCTACTACATTTTCCCAACGGAAGAATGGAGAGAGTAAGCGTAAAAAGTCCCTTTTTTATTTACTTTAGCCACAATAGAATCCGTTCCCTTTTGCTGCTTGTAGAACGTATATTGATTCCCTTGAACTTTCACTTTATAGCCGGTCAAATTGATATTAAACAACATCTGAGCCTTGGGCTTGACTAGCTTCAAAGCTTCTGAGGCAGTATATTTCGGGCTTGCAAATGTTTTTTTGAAATCTGCGTCATCATTCCAATCCACCCCATAGGTGGATACGGCCAGCACTTTACCGGTTACCGCGCTAATTTTGACCTCACTGGCCTCGTTTGCATCCTCAAACGACCAATATGAAAGCCCCTTCGTTTCGTCCTTGTACCGTGAAGCGTGCTGCACCTTAATTGGCTGTCCACTCACACGCTTAAATGTGTTCATTGCACGGTTCAGTATCAGAGGGTCCACCCGCTTCAGCGCATAGTCCGCGTTGATGGTAATAGCGTTACCTCGATCCACATCCACATACAACGAGGAAGCCTGTTCACCTGCGCCCCAAAATACCCAGTAATTTGATGGCTTGTTGGACTGATAAGGGGATTTGACCCGCCAAAATGCTTCAAATTGCAAAGGACGCTTGCTGTCAAACGCTTTGGCGCTGTTTAGCACTTTCGTCTTGAGTGGCGCGTTCATCGCTTTTCCCAAGCTGCTTATTTTATATCGTATGGTTGTAGAATCTACTCTATTTTTTTCTTTATTATATTCTGTCTGTAACGTAGCAGTTCCATCTTCCAGTCCGCCCTCTACAATCCAAGTTTTCCCCATATCCGTCACATCGTCAAATTGAAATGCTGTCTTCGAGCCGATGAGTTCTTGCACCGCTTTTTCTAAACGGCTTACCACTGTCGGAGTTAGCGACCCAACCTGCTTATCCGTCGTTTCCGCGGCGGCCGGAATGGTCGCCGCCTGAACCGGAAGCGCGGTGGCTACAAATATGAGGACTGCAACTGCTGAAATCCAACGAAATTTCCGCACTATGAACGGCCTCCTTATTGTTTTTCATTTTCTATATTATACATCGTTCAGGCGCCAAAAAAAGACAGAATGTTGCTTTGTTCATCATATTCCTTGTATACAGGGGCATCTAAGTCCAAAAAAAGAAGACCTACTAAGGTCTTCTCAGATTGTCGAGAAAGTCTCGACAGCCTATTTTATGTTAATTTTGTTTAAGACGACACCGCGTTAATGTTGTATAATATAGGTAACTATTGTAGAACGGATGGTGTTGATATGCTACGCTCCAACCGCGAAAAACAACAATCCTACGAATTTGTTTCCATCGAAGATCTGGTTCCTCAAGATCACTTGCTCCGCAAAGTAGATAAGTATATCGATTTTTCGTTTATCGATGATAAAGTTCGACCACTGTATTGTGCAGACAACGGGCGTCCTGCCATTGATCCTACCGTATTGTTTAAAATGATCTTTCTCGGTTATTTCTATGGCATTCGCTCAGAACGGCAACTCGAGCGAGAAATTCAGACGAACCTAGCTTATCGTTGGTTTCTGGGGTTGGGCTTAACGGATAAAGTTCCGGACCATACGACGATGAGCTGGAATCGTCGCACTCGCTTTAAAGACACCACGATCTTTCAAGATATCTTCGATGAAATTGTGCTGCAGGCGATCTCTCACCGAATGGTGGGTGGGCGTGTTCTCGTCACCGATTCCACACACGTCAAAGCCAATGCTAACAGGCACCAGTACACCAAAGAACAAGTGTTGCAGAATACTAAAGACTATATGGACGAGCTGAACGAAGCGGTGAAGGATGACCGGAGAAACCACGGAAAAAAGCCTTAAAATCCCGAGAGGAAGTGAACGAAGAAAAAGAAATTAAAGTGAGCAAAACAGACCCGGACAGCGGCTATATGATCCGTGATGGCAAGCCCGAAGGCTTCTTCTATCTGGACCACCGCACGGTGGATATGAAGTACAATCTGATTACGGACGTGCATGTGACACCGGGGAATGTACATGATTCTGTCCCCTATTTGTCCCGTTTGGATCGCCAAAGAGAACGTTTTGGTTTTCAAGTAGAAGCTGTTGCACTAGATTCAGGTTATTTAACAACGCCGATTTGCCGAGGTTTGCAGAACCGAAAGATTTTTGCCGTGATTGCTCACCGAAGATTCCATCCCAGACAAGGACTGTTTCCGAAATGGAAGTTTGAATACGATGCCAAACGCAATGCGTATAGATGCCCAGCCCAACAGGAACTGCCCTACCGAACGACGGACCGTAAGGGATACCGGCAGTATGCCTCTGACCCAGCTCAGTGCCAGCATTGCCCACTGCTAAGTCAGTGTACCCAGTCTCGAAACCACCGCAAAGTGGTGACTCGGCATGTCTGGGAAGACAGCAAAGAGTGGGTACGGAGCAACCGGCTGAGCCCATCTGGTAAAAAGCTGTACCGCAAACGAAAAGAGACGATTGAGCGAAGCTTCGCGGATGCCAAAGAGCTCCATGGGTTTCGCTATTGCCGTTTGCGCGGTCTTCCAAACGTCAGGGAACAAGCCCTTATGACGGCAGCCGTGCAGAACATGAAGAAGATGGCGATCCACCTAGCTCGCCTGGAGAAACAGGGGTACCCCCCCTGCTTCTCCAGAGACCAGAGCATTATGATGTAAAAAAGAAACCCACGTCTCAAAATGACGGGGTTTCTCGACAATCTGAGAAGACCTACTAAGGTCTTCTTTTCACTCACTTCTATACGATTCATAAGTAGTTGCACGTTATCTTTATAGTCACATGATTCAGAACAGACGACCTTCGTACACGATCTCAGCCGGACCCGTCATATATATGTGATTATCTTCCTCGCTCCATTCGATATCCAGATCGCCGCCCTTCAGGCTTACAATGGCGTGGCGGTCGCTATATCCGTTTAGTACAGAAGCAACAAGCGTAGCACAGGCTCCGGTTCCACAAGCTAGCGTCGGCCCGGCTCCTCTCTCCCATACTCTCATATCTATATGCTTACGGCTACGTACCGTGGCGAACTCAACATTTGTTTTTTTAGGGAATAACGGATGGCATTCCAGCTTTGGCCCCCAGGCTTCCAGATCAAAGCTTGGCGCATCCTCCACATAAATGACACAGTGCGGATTCCCCATAGATACAGCCGTAAAGCGAAAACCACTTCCTCCAGCTTCAATGGGCTCATTAATTACGCTAGTCAGATCCAGAGTAGTCGGAATCTTCAAACCCTCAAGAATTGGCTCTCCCATATCTACCTTCACCATACGAACAAGTCCATTCTCTACAGTTAGTTCGACCTGCTGTACACCTGCACCCAGCGTCTCAATCGTGATCTGTTCACGGTTGATATGCTTACGGTCATATACGTATTTGGCAGCACAACGGATAGCATTACCGCATTGTTCGGCCTCTGAGCCGTCCGAGTTAATAATGCGCATGCAGAAATCCGCTTTTTCTGATGGCAATATATATACCAACCCATCGGCGCCAACACCAAAATGTCGATCACATAGCCGAACAGCTAATTCCGAGGCGTCAGACGGCAACTCCTGATGCCCAAACCAAACGATAAAATCATTACCTAGACCGTTCATTTTTGTGAATTCCATAGCTTACCTCCGCCGTTGCTGCTGATGTCATGTTCCTCATGAAGCTTTGATCCCATGATATCATACAGGGCAATAGTGGGAAAGCGATGCGATATGCATAACCCGATTTCTAGGATGAAAACTTCGTACGTCCCGCTGAAAAGTGTGTATTTCCGCCGCGACGACGGTTGCGTCGACCGCCCCACACACTTCCCGCTCCCATCAGAAACGTCGGAATCCCAGCTGCGACAATGGATAGCGCCCACTCACGCAAACCGAGCGGTACCGTTTTGAAAATAGGTTGCAGCATAGGCACGTACATAACCACTAGCATTAGTACTATTGAAGACAGCACGGCAAGCACAAGATAACTATTTTGAAACGGATTACGATGGAAAATAGAACGGGAACTGCGGCAATCAAACACATGAATTAACTGCGCCAGAACTAGCGTAGCAAAGGCAACGGACTGTGCTTTGATCAGTTGTCCTGCGTCATCCGGTGCAATACGTAATGTCAGCCAGAAGGCCGCTAGCGTACATAAACCAATCAACAAGCCACGACTAATGATTTTCCAGCCCAGTCGACGAGCAAAAATATTTTCCTTTGCGCCACGAGGTTTGTGCTCCATGAGATCCTTTTCTGGTTGGTCCACCCCCAGAGCCATCGCTGGTAGGCCATCTGTCACCAGATTCACCCATAAAATCTGGATCGGTAACAAAGGTAATGGCAGCCCGGCCATCATGGCAAAAAACATCGTCAAAATTTCACCCACATTGGAGGCGAGTAGATAACGGATAAATTTACGGATATTCTCGTAAATATTCCGTCCTTCCTCAATTGCGGCTACAATCGTAGAGAAATTATCATCACTCAGAACAAGCGCAGCCGCTTCTTTGGTCACGTCCGTTCCTGTAATACCCATTGCAATGCCGATGTCCGACGCCTTTATCGCTGGAGCGTCATTGACGCCATCTCCAGTCATGGCTACGACATGTCCGCGCCTTTGCAGTGACTTGACGATCCGTAGCTTGTGCTCCGGCGAAACCCGTGCATATACAGAGACGGTATCAACGGCTTTGTCCAGCGACGCATCATCCATCGCAGACAATTCCTGTCCTGTTAACACGTGGGATCCGCGCTGAAAAATGCCCAGCTGCTGTGCAATGGCCTCTGCAGTTGTACCGTGATCTCCGGTAATCATCACAGTGCGAATGCCAGCACGACGACACTTGCCAATGGCTTCGCGAACCTCGCGACGTGGCGGATCAATCATGCCTGTCAGCCCGATAAAGATCAGTTGTGCTTCAGCCTCCTCAACCGTGGAGACACGCTCATGCGAGCGGATATCACGGTAAGCGACACCAAGTACACGTAGCGCCTCCGAGGCCATTCCTTCGTTAGCTGCCAGTACCTTTTGGCGCAGCGTACCCGTTAACGGAACGACATTTCCTTCCCATAAAATGTAGGAGCACTGGCCCAGCAATACATCCGGTGCACCTTTGGCAAAGACAATGTGTCCTCCCTGGTGGCGTACGAGTACCGACATTCGCTTCCGATCCGAGTCAAAAGGAAATTCTCGCTCCCTTGTGTATAGCTCATATAGCCCTTGTCGCGTGACTCCGCCCTTGGCAGCTAACGTGACCAGCGCTCCTTCCGTCGGATCACCCTTTAGCTCCCAAACGGAGGACGGCGTCGGCTCTTTGGTTTTCTTTTTCGAACGTAGCTCCTCTGTATCGGCTTGAACAATTTCCGCATTGTTGCAAAGCACACTGGCTTGCAGCAGTCTACGCAGAGATTGTCCGTTTTTAAGATCGGCAGGAAGGTCTCTATCCATAATATGCCCGTGAGGGTCATAGCCCTCTCCCGTAACTCCCCAGTAGCGGCCGTCCAGCCATAGCTTGGTAACCGTCATTTTATTTTGGGTCAGGGTACCCGTTTTGTCGGAACAAATGACAGATGCACAGCCGAGCGTTTCAACAGAAGGCAGCTTACGCACAATCGCCTTTCGTTTAATCATACGCTGCACACCCAATGCGAGCGCAATCGTCACAATAGCTGGCAACCCTTCCGGTATAGCCGCCACAGCCAAGCTCACTCCGGCCAAGAACATGCTCATGGCTGGCTGTCCATGTAAAATGCCTGCTACGACAACGAGCACCGTTAGCGCCAACGCTACGATAATCAAAATTTTGCCCAATTGCTCCAATCTGTGCTGCAACGGTGTCTCCTGCGACTCCGTATTTTCTATCAAGTCTGCGATCTTACCCATTTCGGTACTCATACCTGTACGTATAACTATTCCTTGTGCGGTTCCTCTAGTCATCATCGTGCCCATAAAACCGATGTTTTTTTGATCCCCAAGTGGTACCTCGGCGGCATGAATAGGGCGGCAATGCTTACTCACCGGAACCGATTCACCTGTCAGGGCGGACTCCTCTACATCACAGCCGTTCGTACTCAACCACCTTACATCTGCGGGAATGCGATCACCACTTTCCAGCAGCACAATATCACCCGGTACCAGTTCTCTGGCTTGAACTTGAATTCGTTTTCCGCCCCGCAACACTTTGGCCGTCGGAGCCGATAGTTGTCTCAAAGCTCGCAATGAACGCTCAGCTCTGAATTCCTGTACAAAGCCAAGAATTCCATTCAGTACAACAATAGCAATAATGGTAATCGCGTCCAAATACTCGCCAAGCAGGCCGGATATCAGGGTCGCTCCCATCAATACAAGCATCATAAAATCCTTGAACTGGTTGAGCAGCAGCAAGATTGCCGAAACTCGCTTCCCCTCGCTCAGCTCATTCCATCCTGACCTTTCTCTTCGTTCCGCAAGCTGTTCCTCCGAAAGACCCTGCTTCGGGTCGACTTCCAGACTTGTTGAAAGCTGTTCATTGCTTAATTGGTGCCAGTGTGCTTGTTCCATTCTCCCCAATTCCCTCCCGGTCAGATAGTCCGCTTCCGTCGGTTGTGCGTAGGATGGCTGCCCGTTATTATATTTTTGTGCCGCGATTGCTGATAAGCTGGACAGACTTTCTAGATTCAATCTATTCGGACAGGATCTGAAATATCACAAAGCCGCTTAAGTTTTGTCCCAAAGTTATGTATCATAGTAGGAAGGCGAAAATACATTTGCTTCAAAGGAGAACATAATTATGGCATTGGACGGAATCGTAACCCGCGCTATCGTACACGAACTGCAAGGCATCCGAGGCGGGCGCATTAATAAAATACATCAGCCAAACGATCGCGATATCGTGCTGAATCTGCGGGCACAAGGCGGAAGCGTAAAGCTGCTGCTGTCAGCTAATCCGACCTTCCCGCGTGTACATTTTACAGAACAAAGCTTTCTTAATCCGACAGAAGCCCCTATGTTTTGTATGCTTCTTCGCAAGCATTGCGAAGGAGGCGTTATTGAGAAAATCACGCAGGTGGGCATGGAGCGTATTATTCACATGGATGTACGTCAACGTGATGAACTGGGAGATGTTTCACTCAAACGAATTATCATTGAACTGATGGGCAGACACAGCAACATTATTTTGCTTGACCCGGAAACAGGCGTGATGCTAGATGGCATTCATCATGTTACACCGTCTATTAGCAGCTATCGGGTCATTATGCCCGGCTTTCAATACACGGAGCCTCCTGAACAAAACAAGCTAAATCCACTAGAAACAGAAGAGGCAGCTTTCATATCCTCGTATCAAACAGCACTCGAGGCCGGAGAAGCTCCCAAACGCTGGATCGTGAACACTTTTACTGGACTCAGTCCCCTCATTGCTGAAGAGATACTAACTCGAGTAACTAATGAAGTATCTGGTGATAGTGATCATTCACTATGGAGTACATTCAGTCACATCATGGATGACGTGCGGAACCATCGTTTTCAGCCGGTATCTGGACTAAACGCACAAGATAAAGTGATATTCTCAGCCATTCCACTGACGTTGATCCAAGGAGAACGTAAGGAGTACGCTACGATCAGTGAGTGTATGGAAGACTTCTTCGGTGAAAAAGCAGAAAGGGATACGGTTAAGCAAAAGGTCAGTGACCTACTGCGGTTTCTGCAAAATGAGCGGAGTAAAAACGTAAAAAAACTCGACTATCTCCAACAGGATTTGGCCGAGGCGGAAGATGCCGATCAATTTCGCATTTATGGAGAGTTGCTGTTCGCTTCGCTGCATGAGGTGAAAAAAGGGGACAAAGAAGTGACGATCATCAACTTTTATGATGAGGAACAGCGTCCAATGTCCATCCCACTGGACCCACTACTCAACCCGTCGGATAATGCGCAACGGTATTTTAAAAAATACAACAAATATAAAAACAGCCTAGCTGTCATTGACGAACAACTGGAGAAAACGCACGAAGAAATCCGTTATATGGACAGTCTTCTTCAGCAGCTAGCCCATGCCTCTATGAATGACATTGAGGAAATACGTGAAGAACTGGTTCAGCAGGGCTATCTCAGAGATCGGGTCAAAAAAGGAAAGAAAAAGAAGAAAAACGACCGTCCAACCCTGCACGTCTATACATCATCCGAAGGTATCGAGTTACTGGTTGGCAAAAACAACTTGCAAAATGAATATGTAACAAATCGACTGGCCGGACCAAATGACACCTGGCTGCACACAAAGGATATTCCGGGGTCACACGTCGTTATACGTGCTGAGCAATTCGGAGATGCGACGCTGGAGGAAGCAGCTCAACTCGCTGCTTATTTTAGTCAGGCCAAGCAGTCCAGCAGTGTACCTGTGGACGCCACCCTGATTCGACATGTACGTAAGCCTAGCGGAGCCAAACCTGGCTTTGTCATCTACGACCATCAGCGTACGCTTTTCATTACACCCGATGAGGAACTAGTCAAAAAGCTGCCGAATCGCATCAAAAACGGTTAAATCTTACTAGCCTGTTGAACCCACAAAAAAAGCCCTTTGTTCTTTGCACGGTACACTTCTTGTGTTCCATGCATAAGGCAAGGGGCTTTTTATTTACTTTTGTCCAATAGCAGCCTTCCTCAATTCCTCGACTACCTGCCCTTCCACACTACGGCTACCCAGATCACCGTGAAAAATAACACCTTGACGCGCGCCGTGAAAATCCGAGCCGCCAGTTGCAATGAGGCCATATTGCGCCGCCATCGCAGTATATCGGCTCTCAGCCTCAGCATCATGGTCCGAATGTCGCACCTCCAAGCCCGCAGGCTTCGCCTCCTCTATAATAGAACGAACCAGCTCATCATTTCCGTACAAGCCAGGGTGGGCCACCACGGGTACCCCTCCTGCTTCACGAATCCAGTTTATGGCCTCCGCAGGCTCTACACGGGGTACAGACACATATCCGGGCGCTCCTTCCGCCAAGTAACGGTCAAACGCGTCCCGCATATCCTTCGCATATCCTTTTTGAACCAGCGTATCCGCCATATGCGGACGTCCAATGCTTTCATCTGGTGCCAGCGGTCTGCCCATCGTAGCCACCACTTCACCCAGTGTGATTTCCACACCCAGACTACGCAATTGACTCAAAATCAAATCATTACGGGTATCCCGTGCCTGGCGAAGCTTTTCCAACCGTTCCAAAAACACTTTATTGTGGTAATCCATAAAATAACCGAGTATATGAATATCCTTATCGCCAGCTCGAGTACTAATTTCCACTCCCGGCACCACAGTAATTCCTATGCGTTTTCCCTCTTCCAGAGCTTCCTCCAGGCCAGCTACCGTATCATGATCTGTAATGGCCACACCTGCCAGTCCTTTTTCCTTGGCCCAGCGCACATTATCTGCAGGTGGTTGCATTCCGTCAGATGCTTGGGTGTGTGTGTGTAAATCATATCGTTTTACGTTAATCTGCTCCTTCATTATACATCCTCCTTCTCTTTCACCTTTGCAAGCTCGTCCTGCGAGTCCCCCAGGACGTCCGTTCCCTGATCATGACGACGCAAGTAAGACAGGAAGGTTACTACCGGAATCGGCAACAACGCCGACTTCAAATGAATTGCATAAAATTCTCGTTTGAACGTGATATCTGAAATATTTACAATTTTCAATAATCCGAGCGCAACTTCATGCTTCACCGAAGAAGGTGATAGCATGGTAATACCCAGTCCAGCCTCCACCGCCGATTTAACCGCTCCAGTGCTCCCCATCTCCATTACAATCCCAAGTCGGGAGGCATCCATACCACGATTTTTCAGCTCATCTTCTATTACTTGACGTGTACCAGATCCCTTTTCTCTGGCTACAAAAGGATGCTTGAACACATCTTCCAGAACCACTTTTTTAGCCTTGGCCAGCGCATGTCCTGAAGGCACAATCAGTTTCAGTTCGTCCTGCATCACAGGTTCCACCACGATATCCGGATGCTGGACTGGGGCCTCAATCAGTCCTAAATTCAGCTGATGTTTTAGTATATCATCCATAATCTGAGTTGTATTCATCACATTCATCGCCATGCGTATATGAGGGTATTCCTGACCAAACGGTCCCAACATTCTGGGTACAATATACTCACCAATCGTTAGGCTGGCGCCAATATGCAATCTTCCCTCCAACATGTGAGTAAAAGCAGACATCGCCTCGTCAGCTTCCCTGATCAGTTGCATGCTTTTTTTCGCAAAAGGCAGGAGTGTCGCTCCCGCCTCTGAAAGTTCGATTTTTTTAGTCGAACGTTGCAGCAGTTTCGTGCCAAAATAATCTTCCAAAGACTGAATTTGCATCGTCACCGCAGGTTGTGTCATATGCAGCGCTTGTGCCGCCGCCGAGAAGCTCCCGCGTTCCGCTACGGTATAAAAAATGTGCAACTGATGAAAGTTCATACTGACAGCCCTCTCCCCTCTGTTCTCCCTATTTTAACATAAGAAAAACGTCTGTCGAAAGCATTTCCAAGTAAACTTACTGAATTGGGTAGTTTTATTATTGGAAAATAAAAAAAGCATGCAGCTAATAACTGCATACTTTCTACTTAAACTTAACGGTATTCAAGAAGTTTGGAGATTTTTTCATCTGAAGCCGTTCTCCAAATGACCGTCTATTTTTGCTTACGAGTGCTTTTCATCAGTGTCATGCGCCGCGAATGGCGTAACCATGAATAGTATGACTTCAAATCCCTTAATTCAATGGTCTCCGACATCCGGCCCAAAAAGGTAATGACAATCATTTTGTGAAGCGGATTCCCCGCAATATCCATCTCGCCGGGCAACTCTCCAAATTCGGCCACGACGACCAGATCACCATCAATTAAATATACATCCTCTTCGTTATGATAATAGGACTCCATCCTGTTTTGCTTCAGGCATTCCCAAAGCCAGGCGGCGATATGATTCGTCTCGGACTGTTTCTGCTCTACCCGATCTAAGTAACGTGTTTTCGCATGATTTGTTATCACGATATCGGCGACTTTTTTATCGCCCATCTCCACGTAGAACGGTTCGTATGTACTCCATCGCTGCATTGCTTTGTCACGCACGGGATCACTCTCCCCACCAGATAGGTCTTTATATCTACCAATATATTCATATGTTACCTCAACAGACCCGGGACTACAAGTTACAAAATTGAAGTTTATGGGTGATATTTAAGATTTTTTAGGTCTAACAGCATCAAGACCATTATGCAAAAGTCCTGACTTCACAAAAAAAAGCCAGCCTGTAGGCTGACCTTTCAAGAAAAGTTTACAATTTATAGACATTTGAGATTATATTTCATATTCTTTCATCTTTTCCTTATCGTCGTTGTAATCCGTCCTAATCTCATTTCGAAAAGAGCGCTCGACCTTACGCACATAGGAAAGTCTGCGAATATTTTTAACGGTGTCTTCTGCCCGATCCGCATTCATATATATCACTACATAATGCATACGCTTTGAAATAAAGTGGACATTTCCGTATTTCTCCAGATTGCGGGCAGCCTTGATATCGCTTACCCAAATGATGTACCCTGTCCGCTCGGCAAACATTCGCTTCATCTCCCCTCCATTCGGTATCATTCCTATGACCTATCCACAGGAGCATTTCCCTCCGCTGCCACATCCGCCTTTTTTCACATTCGGATCGTTGCTCGGCACCTTAATAGTCTCGGACACGGAATATGCAATCGTTTCAGACATGGCATGAAGCATATCATCCAGCGCCTTTTCGGCTCGTTTGAACTCCTTAACATCCACGAATTGTTCCAGTTCCAGCTCAACGACCTGCACTGCATCCTTCGCTTCATGATAGTTCGGATGAAAATGCCCAAAACGCTCCGTTTCCGCGAATAGCTCCTTTTTGGCATCCAGCTTGCGTACACACGCCTGAATAGACGGATTCAATTCCACACGCTGTTTCCAATATAAATAATCCGATACCTCAAAGGATCGGTTGACCATATCGCCCAATTCATAGGCGTTAATAAGCACTTCTGCCATATTGACCGTGTTCAATTCGGCTACGCTCATGAATGTTCATCTCACTTTATATAAAGTTCTACCCTGTAAAAGTAGACTCATTTATCATACCACATCCTTCTTTTGAGAAGAAGGAGTTTCATGCACTTCCTGGCCCTACTATGTAAAAGGAACCAGCAAGCGCATGTCTGACCATTCACTTGGCTGTAAGGTCGCAGGAGAAAGTGTTTCGTCATCCCTTCCTGAGGCATACCAGCCTGTGACACTCCATGGTGCACCGGAAACCACCGCCTCCGGTATCCATTTAACCTCTTTCCCACCGATTCGCAGCCCCACAGCAGCCTGCCAACGAATCGCTTGCTCGATCAACTGCCGGGCAGTGGAAGTATGGTAACTCCTCCATTCTTTTGTCCATGAGGAGGGGACTGTAGATCTTTCTGGAAAATAGTCAGACGGATCAGGCAGTGTATGCTCTTGTTCGTAAAAGTGCAGCGTTCGCCCTGTATAAACCAAACCTGCTCTCCCCTCTTGGGAAAATATAGAACGGGCTTGAATAGGTTCGGACTCCATTTCACTGTTGAGGCTGCCTGAATTTATGTTCTCTGTTTCCGAAATCAGTGGATAATGATGAGCTGGCTCGTCCACACCTTCGGGTTCACGACGTGGACCTAATCCTATTGCAGCAAGCGTTTTTCGTATTTTGACAACAGAGCTCGCCGGAATAATAAAGTCCTTGTCGCCAAGCCGTTCCAGCAATCCTTCCAGCGCGGGATGGCGTGCAACCATGTCTGCATCCTCCTGTGTGCTACATCGCAAAAGTGTTACCGTTGCAAATGCCGTCCGTCCGACATCGCCTGCCCACTGTTCTACCGCCATACGTACATGATCAGGCACGCCTGTCCGGCTGAACTTGTCCAGTAGAGCAGGAATTGCTTTAGCTTCCATCCCTAACTCGATTGCCTCTGTAACACTTTCTCTGGTGATCCGGTATATTGCCATCCGATCTCCTGTCACACGTTCACAGCAGCATTCCAGTCGCCAGCGCACATCATATGCCACATCTGGCGGAACCAATATTTCAAAATCAGGTTGTACATAAAAAGTACCTTGTTCTTGATTTGTATCCTCGTAATTATTGGGACGAAGCATGTCTAACACAGATACATTCCAGCGAAAACACAGTTTACCCGATGCAGTCTGGCCCCAATCACCCATTCCAAACGCAGTCAGGGCCTTCAGCCAACCCTCCAATCCCTCCATGAAAGATCCATTAAAATTAAAATCAGAACCCGTTTCTCCCGCAAACCCTTCCGGATTTGAGGTTGTAGGAATAAGGTCTAAAAGGGCGCCGTTCTTGGAATCAGCTCCGCTCGTACTCTCCTGCTGGATTAGGCCTACTTGAAGCATCCATTGCAGCAGACACTTGATAGATATCCACCCTTCTATTCCCATATACTGGGAGACGGCACACAGCATATAGCGAAAATGCTGCATGGATGCTTCGGCCTTGCCGTATCTTTCCATGAGTGTAGCAAAAATATGCTTGCGCATTTGCCAAGCAGACAAACGAATCCAAGTCGCCAGTTCCGTTTCCTGAATGCGAAAAGACACCGTTTCTTTCACTAACAGCCCCAAACTGAGTAGCAAATCCATCATGACCACCGTTTGCACAGGATACAGCTCTGCATGCGCATAATGCAACCCAAGACCCATCAGGTCCTCCGGGCGAAAGGGGGTCAGTTCATTCAATTTTTGCAATGATCGCTTATGTATGGTTCCTTTGGCCGTCAAAGGGACGCCCTGTACTGCAATACGTGACAACGCATGCAGCAATTCCGACTCCAGGCCTGTCATTGATTCATGTACCGTTATCGGATGATCCGAATGCATCATGTTCATTGGATTTTCCTCTAACAACATATCGTACAGATCCGGTAGTCGATAAACCGGGATATATAAAATTCGTTCGCCCCACGATTTGGTAACAGCCTCCAGCCAGCCCCGGGCACGTAATCCACGCAGTGCCAGTTTCGTTTCGACTCCGCTTAACGATCCCCGGGTAAGCTGTATAGGTTCTTCTTCCTTCATGGGCTGTCCCGCGTGCCGAATAAAGCATCGTCTAAGTACCAGCAGCTCATCCGATGAAAGCTCATTCCAGCTGTCTTGCGTGTTCGTTACGCCCATTCTTGATTAGGCCTCCTTTTTCTTTCCACGATCTCCAGACTTAGCATCCCTGCTTCCAATAGCCTCTGTCACACTAAATCTGCGAACCGCATATTCATAGCCTTGCTCAATCAGGAACAGCTGACGACGAGCTGCAAAATCCATCTCCTTGCTATTCTCCGTCACTAGAGCATAAAAATAAGCTTTATTCTCGCCTGACTTTGGTCGCAAAATGCGTCCCAGTCGCTGCGCTTCTTCCTGGCGAGAGCCAAAGCTGCCCGATACCTCTATGGCTACTGCTGCATCCGGCAGATCCACCGCAAAGTTTGCAACCTTGGACACCAATAGGGTCCGAATTGCACCCTTGCGGAATGCATCAAACCAACGCACCCGCTCCGTCTGGCTCATTGAACCCGTAATCAGTGGGACACCGAGCTCCTGAGCCAATGTACGCAACTGGTCCAAATATTGACCAATAATGAGCGTGGGCAAACCACTGTGCTGCTGCATCAGGCTACGCACCGCCTCCAGTTTGATCGGATTTTCGGCTGCAATTCGGTACTGCTGTCTGCCCTCAGCACGCATACTGCGCTCCAAAAGTTCAGCTGTCATTGGAAGCCGCAACTCCACACAATCGACCTGAGCGATCCAGCCCTGTCGCTCCAGCTCCTTCCATGGCATATCATACCGTTTGGGCCCAATTAAAGAGAACACATCCCGTTCACAACCATCCTCTCGAACCAGCGTGGCCGTTAACCCCAAACGACGGGTAGCCTGAATGTCAGCCGTCGCCCGGAATACTGGCGCGGGCAGCAAATGAACCTCATCATATATAATGAGTCCCCACTTCCGCTCACTCAGCAGTTTCATATGCTCAAAATCCCCATCCTTGGTGCGACGGTGTGTCAAAATTTGGTATGTTGCCACCGTAATCGGGCGCACTTCTTTTTTCTGACCACTATATTCCCCGATGGAATCGGCAGAAATATCCGTCTTTTGCTTTAATTCTTCTACCCATTGCCGTACAGAAGTAGTATTAGATGTTAGAATAAGCACTTCACACTGAAGCCGATTCATCACCGCCATGCCTATCACTGTTTTTCCAGCTCCGCATGGAAGCACCAGTACACCACTACCCCCTAAGCCGTCCGCTCCTTCAAACGCATCAGCGGCCTTTACTTGATAATCACGAAGCTGCAACTTCGTTTGTCCCTTTCCCAAGGTAAAACTAAGCTGATTCCCTTCAAGATAGCCTGCCGTATCCACAACGGGATATCCCAAGCGAGTTAATTCCTGCTTGAGCAAGCCCCGATTTTCGGGCGGGACCGATGCGCTTTCCTCATCAACGCGAAGTAAACCAAGCTGTTTTAGCTCTTGCTTGGTCAGTAGCTCATCCAGTAAAGCGGGGGTCTCTGCTGCCAAGATCAAGTGATCACCTATTGTATAGCTGTTGGCTTTCCCTGTCTTTATACCTCCGTCTTCTTTCGTACCTCGTGAAAGCGTCAACGTCCCATAACGAGAAACGAGCTGTTCAATATCATTCAACAAATCACGTGGAATATCCCAACGGGACATGGAATACAAACTATTTTGAATGTCCTCAGCACTCCATCCGAGGGCAGCTGCATTCCACAAAGACAGTGGAGTGATGTGGTATGTATGAAAAGCGGACGGACTTTTAACCAGCTCCGCATAAATCTGCAACTGTGAACGAGCCCATTCCGAACCGGGCAAGCCCATTTCCAGCAGAACGGTAAAATCACGTTGTACAATACAAGGATGATCTGGATTCATGACTACCTCCTGATAATCTAACAATACATCATTTTAAAGTTGAATCAATTTCATAACTCATTAAAGTTTGGTGGTTGTAATTAGATACAGACAAATCGAATCATTTTGATCTATATCTAGTTTTGATTGAAGCAGCTAAAGGTATTATGAAATTGATTCAGTTATATAATAAATAGCTTATCCGTTTATTCGAATATCAACCAGAATAGCAAGGAGTCCAACCCATATTCGGGTTGAACTCCTGATTTAACGCCCGGGGTTAAGACCCCCCAACAAATGCCTACCTTAATTATTCTTCTAGTGGACCTGCTCGGAAATATGACTAAGCGCCTCTCCAGCGTTGTCTGCAAAAATATTACGAACAGCCAAATCCCCGATTGAGACAATCCCGATCAGACGGTCTCCTTCCGTCACAGGCAACCGACGGATTTGCTGCTCCGCCATCAGTTCAGCTGCTTGGTCCACCGACATGTCCGCACTGGCTGTACGAATACCTGTCGTCATAACCGTATCGACTGAACCCGAACCCGAATTTTTAGCCGCATAACCGCGAACGACAAGATCACGGTCCGTTACTACGCCGATCAACTTATCACTGCCTTCGCTTTCCACAACCGGAATAAAACCAGTATCATTGTCCTTCATTTTGACCGCAATTTCATAAATATTGTCCTGCGGGGTAACCGTTACGCATTCTTTAGTCATAACTTCCTGAACCTTTTTCATGGGTACTCCCTCCTTTTCAAGAGTAGGGTACCCCATTTCATTCAGCTCATACTCCAGATTGAACCGTTCCCAATTCAACTCATTTTAGCCCTTAATTGCCCCTGCTTTTCGTTCCGCAGCGTATCCCGTAGACATCGCAATAAACAACCGAACCGCGTTAATCATAGCATCCTCATCAAAGTCAAATTTAGGATGATGGTGTGGATAAACCGCTCCTTTAGCTGGGTTACCCGCTCCTACGAACATGAAGCAACCTGGCACACGTTCCAAATAATACGCAAAATCTTCAGCAGGCATCAGCTTCGACGCTTCCTGTACATTCTCCTTGCCGAAAACAGATTTTGCTTCATTAAAGAAACGAGATGCTTCATGTGCGTCATTGACAACTGGTGGGTATCCCATAATATAGCGAACCTGTGCTGTTGTACCGTATGTTGCGGCTGTGAGCTCTGTTACCTCATGCAGTCGCTCCTTCATCACCGTTCGTGTCTCCTCATCAAACGTACGAATCGTTCCACTCAAGCGACACGTTTCTGCGATCACATTTTGCGCAGAGCCCCCTTGGATGGTTCCCACCGTCAGCACGGCAGGTCGTAATGGGTCGACTGAACGACTTACGACACTTTGCAATTGCATGACAAGAGCTGAGCCCGCCACGACACTATCATTAGTGGACTGAGGCATCCCACCATGCCCACCCTTACCTGTGATTTCAATATAAAAATCATCTGCCGCCGCCATCAGCGGCCCTGCACAACTCCCAGCCGTTCCGACAGGAAAAGGTGTCCATAAATGGATACCATAAATGACGTCCACACCTTCCAATATACCATCCTTTATTACACTGACCGCTCCGCCAGGCAGCAATTCCTCCGCAGGTTGGAACAACAACCGAATTTCTCCTTGCAGCTCGTCCCGATTCAGACTGAAATAGTAAGCCGTTCCAAGTAGCGCGGATGTATGTCCATCATGGCCGCAAGCATGCATGGCTCCGTCTACGTTGGAGCGATATTCACATTCCTTTTCATCCTGAATAGGAAGAGCATCCATATCGGCACGCAGCAGGACGACAGGCCCGGGTTTAGCACCACGAATGGTGCCTACAACACCGTGTCCCCCTACCTGACGGCGAATCTCGATTCCCCAACTCTCCAACTTATCCGCTACAAAAGCTGCGGTTTTGCTTTCCTGAAAGGAAATTTCGGGATTCTTATGTAAATGTCTACGCCACTCCACCATATTTTCTTGCAACTGGTCAAACCAGGTCTTGTCTATCGCATGTTGTGTCATAATGCTCCACCTCTCCTTTTAAAGCACCGGGCAAGTTCCCGATTCATCATGCAGCGTCACCACGTATGCACCGCTGCTTTCAAGTCTTCATTTTTATCCTATTGTAGCAGATATGGAATTGTTGTGATATCTGTTGCTCCAGGGAGGTTGCAGAAGCCCATCAAACATAATATGATAAAATGGGTAAACGATAAAATGATAACGTCTGCGAGGAATATACCTTGTGGCGAATACCGGGGGAAGCTGATATGAGAAATACGAAGCCGGAGACTCGAAGAAGAGGCACACCGGATTTCCAATTGCTGATCCTCACTTTGTTACTGGTTGGATTCGGTGTAATTATGGTATTTAGCTCCAGCTCCAGCGTAGCTTTGCTGAATAAAGAATACAATTTTGACTCTTTATATTTTGTGAAGCGCCAATCTGCATTTGCTGTACTTGGACTTTTTATTATGTTGGTAGCTATGAATATTAAGATGGAAAAATATAAAAAGCTTTTTGTACCTTTATTTTTCATAACTATATTACTGCTAATCATCGTTCTTTTTACAGGCTCACTTAACGGCGCAAAAAGCTGGCTCAGGTTTGGTAGTGTTGGCTTCCAGCCAACGGAGCTTGCGAAAATTTCCATCATTCTTTACTTATCTGCACTGATTGTCAAAAAAGGAGATCGCTTTAGAGATCTGCGGACTGGCTACATACCTGTAACCGTCATTGTAGGCTGTGTTGCAGGACTCATCATGCTTCAACCTGATTTAGGCTCCTGCTTCATTTTGGTTGCTACGAGTGGTCTGATTATTTATGCCGGGGGAGCCAGTGTCAAGCATATTACAGCATCAATTGTTCTGCTCGTGCTAGGCGCCTCCATTGTATTTGGTATTGGGTCGTTGTTTGGAGGAGATTCTGGAACCACAGATAGACAAGCTGCTGCCAAGCAAGATTACAAAATCGGACGCTTTCAGGCCTTTCTTAATCCCGAGAAATATAGACAAGGAACGGGATACAATCTGGTACAGTCCTTGCAAGCTATAGGTGAAGGCGGCTTAAACGGGTCAGGATTTGGTAAAGGTATTATCAAGCTTCACTATCTTCCTAATTCATTTAATGATTTTATCTTTTCTGTAATTGGTGAAGAATTCGGATTTATCGGAACAGCCATATTCCTGATGCTATATTTGTATTTCATTTGGCGAGGCATGATCATTGCTCTGCGTTGCCATGATCCGTTCGGAACGTTGGTAGGCACCGGTATCATGGGTTTGATCGCCATTCAGGCCTTCATTAACATCGGCGGTGTAACCCAAACAATTCCAATCACTGGCGTAACGCTTCCATTTATCAGCTTTGGTGGCTCCTCCTTGCTTGTCATGATGTTTTCGATGGGCATTATGCTCAGTATTTCTCGTGAGAACACCAAACAAGCGGTGCAGGAACGCACCACAGGGGTAGCTGTCCGTAATGAAGTACCCAATCGCTTTCAAACTCGTAGAACCAACCGTTTTCGCTAAAAAAAGAACTTCCAAGGACCACTTACAACGGTGGCTTTGGAAGTTCTTTTGGTTATGTATAAAAATACGGAAACCTTCTGCAAAAATGGCTATGCTGTTGATTCATAAAACGAAAACTGGCGATTCTATAACCACCAGTTTTCGTGTTTTTATTCGGGTTATCCTACGGAATTCCCGGCATGTATACAATTGGTTAAAAATGTAGAATTATCGGTCCTTGATTCTATTACACTGCGTCGTCCTTGAACGCGACACCTTCCACTTTTACGTTCACTTCCACGACCCGCAAACCTGTCATACTTTCGACGGCTTCTCGTACATTTTGCTGAAGAATTCGGGACACCTCATGAATAGGTGTTTCGTAGAGTACGATAATACGTAGATCAATGGCAGCTTCCAGCTGTCCAACCTCCACTGATACGCCTTTTTGCACATTTTTACCGCTCAGCCTTTTGGCCCAGCCTTCCGATAAACCGCCTGACATTGCAGCAATGCCCGGTGTCTCTAATGCGGCCATCCCGGCAATTTTACCCACGACATCGTTGGAAATCTTGATGTTTCCTGCTTCCAGTTGTTGAATTTGCTCTGCCATGACCTATGTCCCCCTTCATCCATCCTTTATTTGTATTGTAAAGCCTCAGCCACTCCAAATGCAAACCCTACGTATGAAAAACAACTTTCGTTTACAACCTATATCATTTTGGGTATATTAATTTAGAAAATCCATACAAGTGACAGCTTTCACCAAACTTGTACACATTTATTGATATCGAGGTGCTCTTCATTGAAAAAATGGTTATCTCCCGCTTTGCTTATAGCGACATTTGCACTTAGCGCAGTCGCTCATTACACGCATTGGAACGCTATAGCCCAATTTGTCATTTGTGCAATTTCTGTTGTATTCGTAGCCGGTTTCCTCGGCAGGGCGACCGAAAGTGTCGCGCATTATGCTGGCCAACGTTTAGGTGGATTCTTAAATGCCACCTTTGGTAACGCAGCCGAACTGATCATCGCCATCTTTCTTGTTAAAGAAGGTCTTTACGATATGGTAAAGGCCAGTCTTACCGGTTCTATCATCGGTAATCTGCTGTTGGTGCTAGGAGCAAGTCTGTTCGCTGGCGGTTTAAAGTACAAAGTACAAAATTTCAATATATCGCTGGCTGGATTAAGTGGTTCTCTGATGATTGTGGCTGTTATTGCCTTGTTCGTTCCAGCTGTCTTTTTGAACACACACGTTATCACGGATAGCGAATCAGATACGCTCAGCCTCATTGTCGCAGGCACGCTCATTGTCGCGTATATTGCGTGGCTTATTTTTTCTATGATTACGCATAAGGACTATTTATCTGATGTGACCGAACAAAAAGATGAAGAATTACCACATGAGCATGCCCCTGTATGGTCCAGAAACAAATCCATTGCCTATTTGATACTTGCTACCGTCATGGTCGCTTTTGTCAGCGAATGGCTGGTAGGTACGCTGGAGGTGTTTACGACCCAATTTGGGCTCAGCGAATTGTTCGTAGGTGCCTTCCTCGTCGCTATTATTGGTAATGCAGCCGAACACAGCGCTGCTATTTTACTGGCGATGAAGAATAAAATCGGTGCATCGGTTGAAATAGCTGTCGGCAGCAGTTTGCAAATTGCGCTATTTGTTGCCCCTGTGCTGATATTTGTCAGTTACTTTATGGGAAACACGATGAATATTGTTTTCACTACTATTGAGCTGGTCGCCATTGCTGTCGCTGTATTTATCGCCAAATCCATCACCCAAGACGGCTCAACCAACTGGTATGAGGGGCTCATGCTATTGGTAGTGTATGTATTGTTAGGTGTATCCTTCTTTCTTGTGTAGCTTTTTAAGGTTTTAAAATGTTCATTAGGATGGTGGAAGGGGATGCGCTTTTACCATCCTAAAAGAACATTTTTTTAAAAAAAGGCATCAAAAAAAGCATGCTCTCAAGCTCCGCATGCTCTCATCAATTCAACCGTCTTCCTAATTGGCCTTATTATTCATGGCCTCATATAGAATAGCCAGATTGCGTTCCAGCTCACTGACCAGCTGTTTACCTACCATTTCCGGAAGAAGTCCAGCGCGAACCGCAAAATCCACTTCCTTGGAAAATCCGTACATCTGAGTATCCAGCACTTCCTCATAGAGAGGGCAATAACGGGTTGCCAGATTCTCCATCTGTACTTCAATAAGCTTCTTTATTTTATCTGCATCTTCCTGAAGCAGATTAATAGCCTTGATATTCAATTGTTCCTGCAAATCAGATGAAGTCATGGATTCTTCCCCCCTATGTCTCAATGTCGCACAAGACGTCCTATCCTTAATATTAGACCAAATTGCAGGCTAATACAAGAACCTGACAAAAAAAGCATCCCTACAGTTACAGGTAGGGATGCTTTTGCTTCAAGAATAAAGTTAGCTGGCTACTGAAATATGAAGTCCGTGCTTCTCGAACACCTCGATGATCGCTTTCTTGGCTTCCTCCGCATCTGGTCCATGAACGTGTAGTTCATAGCTATGGCTGCTGACTAGGGTCGTAAACAAGCCCAGTATACTTTTCACATCAATATACTTATTTTCGGAATGAAGGACGATGGAAGAGGTGAACTTGCTCGCCGTCTGTGCAATTTCAACAACCGCCGCGTTATTATTGGACATAGAAATCCCTCGCTTTACTGAATTGTCATGTATCGTTACTCATCCATAATGATACATTGAAATCGCTTTCTCAGCAAGAACGGATATCGTTATTTTAAATTTTCAGGGTTTAATGGCTCCAGCTCAGGCAGTACAAAGATGCCATCTTTACGAATCAAAACATCGTCAAAATAAATTTCACCACCGCCATATTCTGGACGCTGAATCAACACCAAATCCCAGTGGATCGATGAACGATTACCGTTATCCGCTGTTTCATAAGCTTGACCCGGTGTAAAATGTAAGCTGCCGGCGATTTTCTCGTCAAACAAAATATCCTTCATTGGATGTAAGATGTGCGGATTAAACCCGATGGCAAACTCGCCAATATAACGTGCTCCCTCGTCAGAATCGAGAATATCATTCAGCCGCTTCGTATCGTTACTCGTTGCTTCCACGATCTTACCATTTTCAAAACGGAATTTAACATTTTCAAAAGTAATGCCATTATACAGGGTTTGTGCATTGTAGCTGATCGTTCCGTTAACGGAATCACGTACAGGCGCGCTGTATACTTCGCCATCCGGGATATTACATTGACCTGAGCACTTGATAGCTCCAATTTGCTTAATAGAGAAATTCAAATCCGTACCCGGTCCACTAATCCGTACCTTGTCCGTCCGATTCATCAGGTCTGCCAATGCATCTTGAGCTTTGTCCATTTTTGCATAATCCAGATTACACACATCGAAATAAAAATCTTCGAACGCTTCTGTGCTGATATTCGCCAATTGAGCCATGCTGTCATTCGGATAACGCAGCACTACCCATTTGGTGTGTTTCACCCGTTGTTCGCTATGTACCGCATGCTGATAAATGGAATTATACAATTTCATTTTATCTTCCGGCACATCTGACAAATCATTTACATTTTCACCTGCACGAATTCCGATATAGCAGTGCATTTGCTTCATCCGGTTAAGGTCAATCTGAGCCCAGGTCTCCAGCATCTCCTTTGTCGCGTGACGAAGCATGGCGCTCTGTACCTTACGGTCTGTAAGTTGTACAAAAACATTTCCACCTTTTTTACCAACTTCATGAATGATGGCGTTAAGTAAGTCGCGCTCTGTACCAATCATTTCGATTAATACATTTTCTCCAGGCTGCACTTCAACAGAGTAACCTACCAGATTTTCCGCCAGCTTAAGTATTCTAGGATCTTTCATGTAGTGTCTCTCCTTCTCTATTTCATTCTTTTTGAACGATGGTTAATTCAAAATTCATTGTATCACGCCCGCCACGTTACTTGTAGTCCTCAAAAGTAACTCTGGTTATCAAAGCCTCTTGATGCAGATCTTCATTTTCTCCCTGTCGGGTAATCTGGCATTCGGATGAAAGCTTTAAGGGTAAACCTGTTTGGCGATCTATGGTCAAATGATACACCGTATGCACAATGGATTGCTTCAGCTGGTTATTCATATCCTCACAACTTTCCGCCCATATTTGGCTCAGCTTCTTTCGCAGCTCTCGATTCGTTCCTGTCTGCTGAGTTTTTAATATCACGATTTGAGGGTTTAACGTATTCATTTCTTTTATTAAACGATCTTTCAACCAGCGCTTTGCCGAAGCAGATTCCGGTTCAATCCTCAACACCCAAGTTCCCCGGGCAGCTCCCGTTTCCATACGAATGCTCTTATTCAGTGTATTTAATTCCTCAAGCTCCTGAATCGGATTGAAGCGATTTAACATACCATTTCCAACCACAGGAGGATAACCGGATGTCAGCGAAACCCATTTCCCACTCTGACGAATAAAACGTTCCTGTGTAACATCATGCTCGGACTTACCTTGTTTCAGAGCTGTGTAGCCACCTTGCTTACGGAAAGCCTCTGCAGAACCCCAGTGCATGGTCAATTCATCGTGATTTCTTAGCCTACCGCGATATTCAAACTGCTTATTCGTTGGCAGACCACTGTCTGCTCTAATTGCAGTCCGTCCAGTAAACGTTACCATCTCTTTGCCAGCCATTCCTGCAACTGCTCTCTTAAAAATCTGCTCAGGCGTATATTGTCGATCCAGTGCACAACCACTTAACACACCTATTACAAGCAACACACCACAAACCTGCATCATCCATTGCTTTTTCCAATGCATCCCATCATCCGTCCTATCCTGAACATAACTGTACTCATGAGCAATAATCCTGCTTCAAGCCAGTTATGCTACCTGGTTCACTTCATCGTGTTATCCCTATAGTTCAATCATACACACGATATAGCTACGTTTAGGATTACCTGTCCGCAATGGGTTATACAAGACAAAAAGAGAACATTCCCTAGGAATATTCTCTACACATTGGCTACATGATCAACAACTATTCGATTGCGTCCTTCATTTTTTGCTTCGTACAAGGCCATATCAGCCCTATAAAATAAAGATTCAATACTGATCTGCTCGTCCAGCCAGTTCCATTCAGCAATCCCGCAAGAAACAGTCACCTGAGGCTCAGTTTCATGCTGTACGCGGTAACGTATTTTTTCTGCATATCCGAGCGCTTGCTGTACCCCCAGCTGCGGTAAATAAATGGCAAGCTCCTCGCCGCCCCATCTCGCACATACATCCTCATCGCGAGTCGCCGAACGAACGATATTGCTGACGCTTTTCAAAATTTCGTCACCCGTCTGATGCCCATGCGTATCATTCACCTGTTTGAATTGATCAATATCTACCAAAATAAGAGATCCACAGAAATCCTTTTCCTGATGTTGCTGAATGATTTGGTCCACATAATGACGTACATACAGACCTGTTAACATATCCATATTAGCCAACCGCCGCACCTCAGCGTGCAGCATAGCATTGGTTACCGCCAACCCGATATGAGGGGCTAGCATTTGCAACATTTTGTAATTATCGTAAGAGAAAAAGTGCGGAAGCTTGCTGGACAATAGTATAACCCCTTTAGGAGTACCGCTGGTCTTCATAGGTACAGCCATCAAAGACTGGGAGTGCGTCGCATCCATAAAATGAGAGGATATCTTCCCATCCTTTCTATAGTCCGACACAATCACTGGTTCCCCTGTTAAGCGTATTAGTCCAGCAAATCCATCTTCAAGAGGGTAACTTTCCAGTCTTAAGCTTTCCACATTACTCGACATGACCTTAAAACAGTTTCCATCCTGGTCAAGCTGTACAATACAACAAAAGTCCGCCATGAACATTTTTAATAACTCCTGCACGGCAAATTCAAATATTTCATTTAACTTCAGGCTCTGATTCAAGCGCTGAACCAGTTCATTAATGAGACGCAATTCATGGATAAGTACATTCGATTGCTCAAGCAGCTTCGCATTTTCAAATGCGGTGCCAGCCGTATCCGCCATCATGGCAATCAGCTCTACATCCACTTTTTTCATACTATCCGCGCCCGATGGAAGAATCATATGGAAAACACCGTATACGCCCTGCTTACCACGTAATGGGATGCCGATTTCAGTTATTTCATCTTGTGTACCGACAGGCTCATTCACAGCCATTTGCCCTTTCATAAATGCACGGACGCATACATCTTCGTCCCGTTCATGCAGCAGTAAAGGTTTGACCTGCGGATTGCGACTATGTCGATCCTGACTCATATACAAGGTGATATCTACATGGGGAAACAAATAGGCGATGCTCCCGAATACCTCATCCAGCACGCCTTCTACGTCAATTTTGTCATGCATCCGTTTTACAATCTGAAATAAAATAGAACGGCGTCTACCTTCACGATCGCTTCGATTCCGCATCCCAAGGACATCTTCCATAAATATGTACTCAAACTTCGTGTAAAAGCAGGATTTAAAATGTAAAGCAGCTGATAACAATGTGTCCAGATTTGGGACAGAATGTTGAGCAGGCCGTGTAAAACGAAGAGCGGCAAAGGGCTCGCTCTTGTAATTACGGCATAGTATGGGAACCATATACACAAACGAAAGGCTTCCATCACGAAGTTTGCGCTGGCTCACTTCCATCTCTCTAGATATGCAACAACGTTCGACCAAATCCAAATCCTCGTCATCATCTTCTTTTTTACCAGCAACACGAACACCTATAAAATTAAAAACAGCAGTATATTCTTCGTTAATCCAGGATATACCATTGCCCTGTTGTAACCAACTCCGATATCCTTGGACAAGCAGCTGGTTAATATAGGGGAAATCATAGGGTGTCATATCCATGTTCTGGAGCCAGGCAAAAGAAGTATATCCTTTATCATCAAACAGCGGAGCACCGCTAGCCTGGACCGTTTTACTGTCAAGCATTTGCTGATCCGTTGTTGAAAATTCCGACATATTAAGGCGCTCCTTCACAGCAAAATTAGCTGTACCAAGACAGCGGCTATACACCACTATAGCTCATAATATGATCTATTTTACTCCCAACTCTAGAAATTTGCATCCATTTTCCAGAAATTCGTCCCACTTTTTTAGTTCTAAAGCCCTATCGACAAAATTTGACGTTTTCATTCTTTTTCTCTTCTTGACATTGACCTACTCTTACATGTAGTATATATTATTGAAAAAGACTGTACGGCAGAACTATCTACTGTGCGGATCTTAAATTTTGGGCGTAACAGTTTGTGTCACCCTCATCTTTTTTGTTGCTGACAGGACAGCGGCTGAACTTTTCTGTCAGTAGTGCGTCTCACCTTAATAGGTAGCGCCGAACAAATTGGAGCGCAAAGAGAGCCCCAACTCAAATTTTAATTATGAAGGAGTTAACTCTATAATGGCACGTTACACTGGTCCTAAATTTAAATTGAGCCGTCGTCTCGGTATTTCCCTGAGCGGCACAGGTAAAGAATTGAAACGCCCTTTCCCTCCGGGACAACATGGTGCAAACCAACGGAGAAAAATCAGCAACTACGGTATGCAGCTTCAAGAGAAACAAAAGTTGCGTCACATGTACGGCTTGGGTGAAAAACAATTCCGTACCCTGTTCAACAAAGCTCAACACATGCACGGTATCGCTGGTGAAAACTTTATGTTCTTGCTGGAAAGCCGCCTGGACAACCTTGTATTCCGTCTTGGCTTTGCTAATTCCCGTGCAGGCGCACGTCAATTGGTAGCTCACGGTCACGTTACTGTGAACGGTAAAAAAGTTGACATCGCTTCTTACCAAGTAAGCCCTGGCGACGTGATCGGTCTTCGTGAAAGAAGTCGTTCCCTGTCTTCCATCAAAGAAGCTTTGGAAAACCGCAACCACTTGGTAGCTTACCTGGAGTACAATGACGCAGCTCTGGAAGGTAAATTCATTCGTTTGCCTGAGCGTGGCGAATTGTCCCAAGATATCGATGAAAAACAAATCGTCGAATTCTACAACCGCTAATCCCTGCATTAGCACCAAAAAGCACCCGAATTTATTCGGGTGCTTTTTTTATATTCCTTATGATCGAGCCTGAGAGTTTTATTCAATGGGGATGTATACTTTCATGCTCAAATGATCTGGATAGGAGGAATTCATCACGTCCGTAATTTCAAAATCTGGTCCCTCCCTCCGTTCAAAATTAGAATTAGGAAGCCATGTGCCATAGATAAAGTCTCGTATATTCTGAACCCGTCCATCTGAACCCGAAGCGTCAAACTCAGCATACTTCCCTGCTGGAATCTCCATATATATGAAACCCTCTGCCAGTTCATTTGACTCTTTTTCAACTGCCTCGCCCACCACAAATGAAAATGCACCATTGTCTTCAAATCGACAGGCAACCCCATATGACATTCCCGGTGCGATCTTGTTCGGGATACACATAAAATATTCATTGGCTCCAAAGTGCCCATAAAATCCTGGAATTTCTTTATAGTGCTGCTCATTATTCAGATTTGTTTTATATTCATACCCTATAATTTTGGTCGTTTCGAGCTGCAATATCACTGGCTTGTTCACATCCAAATCCCCCTTCGTATTTTTTTGATAATCCAGAAAATTAATTTTGCTTTGTCCAGGAAGCTCAATATCACTGTTACGATATTTCCCAGGGGTGATCCCAAAATTCTTTTCAAAAGCGCGGGTAAAGGCTTCTTGCGAGTTGTACTGAAACTCAATAGCAATGTCCAACACTTTTTGATTGGATTGTTTTAGCTGTTCAGCCGCCTCGGACAATCTTCTCCTTCTTATATACTGTTGAACCGTAAAACCCGAAATGGCCTGAAAAACCCGCTGGAAATGAAAAGCTGAAAAGCATGCCTGTGAAGCAATATCGGCAATTTTTAGATCCTCCCGGAGATTCAATTCAATAAACTCAATCGCACACTGAATTCGTTTAAAATAGTCCATATAATCCTTCCCCACACTCGTAATTGTTCTGATTATCGATCCTACACCCAAATTGTGCAACCCACGTTTTCATTATGTATAACTCTTCACCTACATGTTTGATTATTTGTGCTAAGTTTACCATGACTTTTCACTTGGCAGAAATAAAAAAGCAACGCTGAGATCGAGACAATCTCAGCGCTGCTTTTGAATATATTTTCATTATCCAAGCTTGATTTTAGCAAATTTCCGTTTACCTACCTGCACAATGTCGCCTTCCTTCGGCGTGTATGCTTCGTTCACATCGGTCCATTTCTCTTCGTTAATTTTGACCGAACCCTGCTGAATACTGCGCTTGGCTTCACCGTTAGATGCTGCAAAGCCCAGATGAGTCAGCAACTGGATCACACGAATGCCACCTTCTTCTAACTGATCAGCCGTCAAGGTGAACTCTTCAATATCGTCAGGCAGCGCGCGCTGCTGGAATACGGTCACAAAATGCTGCTTCGCTGCTTCCTCTGCTTCTTCACCATGGTACATGCGCACTAACGTTCCAGCCAGCTTCATTTTGGCATCACGTGGATGCACTGAGCCTTCCTTAACACCTTTCGCCAGCTCTGCCAACTCCTCGTTGTTGATATCCGTTGCAAGCTCAAAATATTTCAGCATCAGCTCATCAGGAACGGACATGGATTTTCCGTATATTTCGTTCGGCTCCTCATCAACACCAATGTAGTTCCCCAAGCTTTTACTCATCTTCTGAACTCCATCCAGCCCTTCAAGCAATGGTAAAGTAATAGTAGCCTGTGGCTCAACTCCGTATTCTTTTTGCAGGGTTCTACCCATCAGAAGATTAAACTTCTGATCCGTTCCCCCTAATTCAATATCGCTTTGGAGAGCCACGGAATCCATGCCCTGCATCAGCGGGTAAAAGAACTCATGGATGCTGATCGGCAATCCGTTTTGGTACCTTTTTGTAAAATCATCCCGTTCCAACATACGGGCAACCGTTACTTTGGCCGACAGGGTTACTACATCAGCAAAAGACATTGGCCCTAACCATTCGGAATTGTAAAATACCTTTGTTTTTTCAGGATCGAGAATTTTAAAAATTTGTTCCTTGTATGTTTGGGCATTGCGCTGTACATCTTCTTCAGTCAGTTGCTTACGAGTCTCCGATTTACCTGTCGGATCACCAATTCTGCCTGTAAAATCTCCGATAATCAGTTGTACTTGATGGCCTAATTCCTGGAACTGGCGCAGTTTGTGCATAACAACCGTATGTCCGATGTGAATGTCGGGAGCAGATGGATCAAGGCCCAGCTTAATTTTGAGTGGCTCGCCGCTAACGACCGATTTGATCACCTTACGCTTCAGCTCATCCTCCGGTACAATTTCCGCTACACCCCGCTGTATCACCTCTAGCTGTCGTTCTACCTCTACCTGCTGCTCTGGCTTCAATTCTTCCCACTTCATCCTGTATACCTCCTATTTTCCATCCAAAATATTACATATTAGACAAACCAAAAAGCCCCTTTCATCCCAAGGGACGAGAAGGAGCTACTCGCGTTACCACCCTAATTAAAGAAACGCATGTCAAAGACAGACATTTCTTTCACTTCATTCCTATAACGGGCCTACACCCGGTACTGGATTACTATGGTGCTTCGCAAACCTGCAAAAGCTTTCCATTCATCCAGACAGCTCCAGACGGTAATTCAAAGGAGGGACGCTACCGATTCACACCACCCATCGGCTCTCTGTACAACGTGAATCCGCCTTCTACTGAAGTCTTTCTCTGCTTTTCACGATATTTACTTTGACCTATTTATAACACACTGCTTTTATGTAGTCAACGACACCAAAAGACAGGCTTTTTAGCATATGGGTTCATTTTGTAATTTTATGCTATAATAATGGCTGTTATAAAGGAGGAAGACTTAATGGTTGAAGAAAAAAACAATGTATCAGAGCCAAAGCCTTCCCGCTTGCGGACAACCATGCGAAGGCTCGGCCGTGTCATAAAGTGGGTCGTCATCATCGGTTTTATGGGGGCACTATTTGCAGGAGGGGCGGCCGCCGGCTATGTTGCTTCTATTGTAAAAAGCGAACCCGTGCGTTCCAGATCCATGATCCTACAGGAAGTAGATAAGAATGCAATTACAGGCTTCGCTTATTTCAATGATGGCTCTCCCATCGGACAACTTCGGACAGAAGAAGATCGAAGACCTGTCACGTTTAAGGAGATTCCACAACTCGTCATTGACGCAGTCATTGCCATTGAAGATAATCATTTTTACGAGCATAAAGGTGTCGATCTATCGGGAACACTGCGTGCTGTGAAGCAAAAGGCGCTGCATGAATCCGTACAAACCGGGGGTAGTACCCTCACCCAGCAGCTTGCGCGTCGTGTCTTTCTAAATCTCGATCGCACGGATGATCGCAAGGTCAAAGAAATTTTGCTGTCTCTGCGCCTTGAGCGCTTCCTAAGCAAGCAACAAATTATTACGGCCTATCTTAATAAAGTACCTTTTGGTAACGGTTCAAGCGGTTACAACGTCTTTGGCATTAAAGCAGCGGCCAAAGGTATCTTTAATGAGAATGATCTGAACGAGCTTAATATAGCCCAGGCTGCCTATCTGGCAGGTTTGCCACAGCTTCCTTCTTCCTATTCTGCTTACAACGGTAAGGGTGAGTTTAATGAAGCTGGCTTTAAAAGAGCCATCAACCGCCAGCACCTGGTGCTCAGTCGAATGCTGGAGGAGAACAAAATCAATAAAGCACAGTATGATGAAGCGATGGCTTTTGATATCAAAAAATCTCTCGCACCACGTACTGTTAAGGCTTATAACACCTATCCATATCTTATGATAGAAACAGAACGACAAGCTGCGCAGGCACTCATGTCTGTCACCAATCCGGGTCAAGCAGCTAATGCCAGTGCAGATGCCAAAACCAAGGACGATAATGATTTGCTCAAAGAAGCTGAACAGCAGCTTCGCACAGGCGGTTATATGGTGTACACCACCATTGATAAGAGCGTATACAAATCTATGCGTCAAATTGCAGAAAATAAGAATAACTTCTCTGCCACTAGTAAAACCAAGGGTGACGAACAAGCAGCGGCTATTCTGATTCAGCATAAAACAGGCGCCATTCTTGGAATGATGGAAGGTCGGGACTTCCAAAAGGAGCAGATGAATTATGCCACCCAGATGGTTCGTCAGCCGGGTTCGGCAATGAAACCGATTGCTGCCTATCTCCCTGCATTGGACAGCGGTCTTGTGCAGCCTGGTAGTATCGTGGATGATGCCCCTATTATTTTGAAAGATGGCAGTAATGGGTATCACATTCCGAAAAATTCTAACAACCGCTATCAAGGATTGGTCACGGCGCGTTATGCACTGAATCAATCGCTCAATACGATAGCACTCAAGCTGTTTAACGAAAAAGTAGGGATCAGCAAAGCCTGGGCTTTTGCCAAGAAGCTGGGCATCACCACCTTGGAATCCAGTGATAACAACGCCCAAACGGGTGTACTTGGCGGCTTGGCCCATGGGGTGACCGTCGAGGAGCTTACGAATGCATATGGAGCCATTCCAAATGGCGGTGTGTTTAATGACGCCTATATGATCGAAAAGATTGTGGATTCGCAAGGCAATATTATATACAAGCATCAGCCTAATCCTGTGCAGGCCTTCTCACCGCAAACCGCCTACCTGATGACAGATATGTTGCGTACAGCCGTGTCGGAGGGCACAGGCAGACTGGTGAAGCGGAACTTTGACCAATCCGGTAAGATTCCGATTGCCGGCAAGACAGGCACTACGCAATCCTACACTGATGTTTGGTTCGAGGGCTTTACGCCTGACGTCACACTGGGTGTATGGGTTGGTTACAAGCAACCTGTCAATAAGCTTGAAACGAAAGTCCAAAAAGAGCGGGCTCGCCGCTTATGGGCTCTAATCATGAATGAAGTAACAGCTAAAGATGCTCAGCTGTTCCAAACGGACAGCTTCAAGAGACCTGACGGCATTGTAAGCCGTACAGCATCCGCATATGGTTCGGACATTTATAACAGTAAGTATCCACCTAAAAACAGTGAAAATGGTGTGAGTCGTGCGAAATATATTACCTACCAAGGTGTGAATTATATTCCACGCGATGGTACACCGGATGATATGTTATATGAACGGACCGTTAGGAAACGGGAAAAGTCAATCTCAGAATTGATTAAAGAGCTTCAGCAAGCCTTTAAGGTGATGAGACGACATAATTCGTTGTCCTACTATCTGCCTCAGGATGCAGATAAGGAAGCTCCTACTCAGATTGATCCACGCAAGGACGATGGAGCAGCTCCTAACGCTCCATCTAGCGTCAACGTAAGCTATAGTGATGGTAAAGCCATAATCAGCTTTAGCCCAAGCGGAAACAGCGACGTCGTAGGATACCGTCTGTATCGTTCTACAGATGGGGGGAGCTTCCAACGGCTTGGCAAGGTCGTTATGGCTGACAGCTCCAAGGTGTTCTCTGACAGCCCTGGGGGCAGCAGCTCTAGCTACTACGTGACCGCCGTTGATGTGGGCGGCCATGAGTCCGGTCCAAGCACGAAAGCAAGCGCAACACCTGTAGTGCCACCTGCAGATTCTGAGTCTCCAGACGTTCCGGGCGAGGGAGATGGAACAGGTGAGCAGCCTACAGAGGTCCCTACTGCCCCTGGACAGCCTCAAGCTAAAGCCGCAGGCTCATCCGTAGCGCTCCAATGGAGCGCAGGTAAGTCGGCGGACGCTATTACAGGCTATAACGTGTATTACAGCGAAAGCGGTGCGGAGCCTTTTACAAATATAGGCTCTACCGCATCTACCAGCTTTGAATATAAGTCGAAGAAAAAGCCAAAAGGCTGGTTTCGTGTCACTTCCATGAATGCCATGGGGGAATCGGCTCCTTCCGGAGCCGTCCGTCCATAACTGAAGACAAGAGTAGAAAGTGATAGGAGTCCCCTTAGCCATTAGGGCTTTGGAGACTCCTTTTTTTAATTCTAATATACACAGTACTTCAATCCTCTATGGTAGATAAGTCACCTGTAGGAAGGTTAAGCTCCCAGGCTTTCAACACGCGTCTCATAATTTTACCAGAGCGGGTTTTGGGTAACTTTTCCTTAAATTCAATTTCGCGTGGAGCAGCATGGGCAGACAGCCCTTCCTTAACGAAGCGATAGATGTCCTGCTGTAAAGCTTCAGACGGTGCATAGCCTTCACGCAGTGCAACAAAAGCTTTGATAATCTCTCCCCGCACGGTATCTGGTTTTCCAATGACTCCGGCTTCCGCTACAGCAGGATGCTCCAGAAGCTTGCTTTCCACCTCAAAAGGGCCGATTCGCTCTCCAGAGGAGTTAATGACATCATCAATCCTACCCTGAAACCAGAAATATCCGTCCTCATCCATGTAAGCCGAATCACCCGATACATACCAACCGGGAAAGCGGAAATATTCCTGAAACTTGTTCGGATTGTTCCATATACGATTCATCATGGATGGCCATGGTGTACGGATCGCCAAGTGACCCATCCGGTTAGGAGGCAACACCTGCCCTCTGTCGTCCAAAATAGCAGCTTGAATACCTGGGAGTGGCTTTCCCATCGAACCCGGCTTAATCGGCAGCTCAGGGTAATTACAGATCAACTGTGCGCCTGTTTCCGTCATCCACCAAGTATCATGAATGCGCTGTGTATATACTTGCCATCCCCATCGCACCACTTCGGGATTCAGCGGTTCCCCAACGGATAATACATGCCGCAGACTGCTGAGATCATATTTGGAAACAACCTGCTCCCCTGCGCTCATCAGCATCCGAAACGCTGTAGGAGCACTATACCATATGGTCACTTCGTGACGCTCAATCGTACGGTACCAGTCTTCCGGGCTGAAACGCCCCCCACGAATGACATTCGTCGCTCCATTTAGCCATGGAGCAAAAATACCGTATGACGTTCCCGTGACCCAGCCAGGATCAGCAGTACACCAATACACATCATCTTCCCGCAAATCCAGCACCATTTTGCCAGTATAGTAATGCTGAATCATTGCATTTTGCACATGATACACGCCTTTGGGCTTGCCTGTTGAGCCTGATGTATAGTGAATAATTAATCCATCTTCACGATCCAACCATTCAGGCTCAAGTTCCTCTGAGGACGTAAGCATTTCTGTCTCAAAATCGATAATTCCCTGCTCGCGTTCATCCATATCACCAACCACAAAAATATGCCGTAGCTCAGGAAGCTCCTCACGTTTTACCCGTGACAGAAGCGCAGGTGTGGTCACTAATGCAACTGCCCCACTATCCTCCAATCGATCCTTAACCGCAGTTTCCATAAACGCCTCAAACAATGGACCGACAACAGCCCCTACCTTTAGAACACCAAGTAAACTAATAACCAGCTCAGGTGAACGTGGCATGAAAATAAACACCCGCTCCCCTTTACCAATACCGTATTTGCGCAGCACATTTCCGAACCTGTTAGAGCTAGCACGAAGCTGAGAGAAGGTGTAGGTTTCATGACGGTTTGCGTCACAATACAATAGTGCCGCTTTCTCACCCCGTCCTTCCTGTACATGTCGATCAATGGCTTCATGTGCCATATTTACCTTGCCTGTTTCATACCACGTAAAATGACGCTCTGCATCCTCCCACTGAAAGTTGTTGTAAGCTTGTTCATACGGGCCCATGTTGGATGTGGGAACTACAGTCTGGAGTTCTTCAATCTTCATGCGTTCAGCCTCCTCACAATGGATTAATGAGAAACACGCAGGACAAGATAACGCTTACAAAAATCAATAAAGCAGATAGATTCCTTTGATTTACTGGTTGATTTAAATTGTGAACATTTTATGTCTAAAACAGTATATCATAGGTCACGATGTGACGACCATCCTTTTCATTTAATTGTTTTTTTGCTATAAGTATGGGATATGAGGAACGAGCTCATGGCGAACAAGGAGGGCGTACGTATGCAGCATTTAAAACTGTACCACTCGGATACGCTGGATCATAACGGACAAACAATCTATGTAGAAGGCCCCGTATCTGCGGATCAACTGCGTTCATTTCAAATGCACAAGCAATTAGATGCCTTTCGCAAACCAAGGGAGCAATTCGACGCGTTGGTGGATATTTCGGAACTGCCAGAAGGCAGAATTATCATTGCCCACAACGGGGAAACCCTTTTGGGATATGTTACTTTTCATTACCCAGATGAGATGGAGCGCTGGTCGGAAGCTGGCATGAAGGATTTACTGGAACTCGGAGCTGTTGAGGTAGCCAATGACTATCGTGGTCTGGGCCTGGGTAGCCGAATGATTCGGATTGCCTTTGAGGATGGACAGCTTGAATCCTATATTATTTTTACGACCGAATACTATTGGCATTGGGATTTAAAAGGCAGCGGTCTCTCCGTATGGGAATACCGCCGCATGATGGAGCGTCTAATGAAAACTGTAGATATGGTCTGGTACGCCACGGATGATCCTGAAATATGCTCACATCCTGCTAACTGTCTGATGGTACGAATGGGAAAGGATGTGCCCCTCGCATCACAAGAGCAGTTTGACCATATCCGATTTGTCCGAAGATTCATGTATTAAAAAAATTATACCATTAGCCCAAATGCTTGAGCATGAACTCCACAATACGATGCGAACGATGTGAAGCTTCTACCGTAAATTCAGCATAATTAACGTGGGCCGATCCATCAGCCTTATCTGACATAGATCGTAGTACAACATAAGGCACAGCGTTCATATGAGCTGTCTGAGCCACAGCCGCACCCTCCATTTCGGTACAAGCGCCGTCCATTTCCTGATGCAATGCAGTCACTAACTCACGATGTGCAACAAATTGATCGCCAGAAAGTACCTTGCCGACAATATACCGATCGCCAAACGATTTGCAGGCTTGCTCAGCTAGACTTACAAGCTCGGGATCAGCCACAAACTCTGAGGTGTCCTGATAAGGAATGACCCCTCTGGCATAACCCAAAGGCGTTACATCCATATCATGCTGCATACATGTTGATGAGATGACAATATCTCCAATGTTTAAATCAGGATGAACCGCCCCTGCCACTCCCGTGAATATAATCTGTTCTACACCAAAATGATCAATCAGGATTTGTGTTGTTACCGCCGCATTAACCTTGCCTACACCGGATTTACAGACGACGACTCTTTGCCCGTGAATGATTCCTGTAGTGTAAGTGATTCCAGCCTTGACCGTCTTACTCGCTTCCGTCATCGCTGCCAGCAGCAATTCAATCTCTTCATCCATAGCACCCATTAATCCATAAAGTCGGCTCATTACGCATCCCTCTATTCTTAGTTTGATGATGATGTCCAGAAGAAGCTTTATATCCACGAAAAAAGCTCCATCAAAGGAGCTTTCATCGAAGGTATATCCTATTCAGCACTGCGTCTAGTCTAAATAATTAACTGACAACCGCAAAATAGTTTCATGCGGCAAAATAACGCGAGGGTTCTCCACGTTTTCCTTTTTCATCAGCTTGGTCAGCAAACGCATCGCTACCGCACCCAAATCGTACATCGGTTGCGCGACGGTTGTCAGCTGAGGACGAACCATAGAGGCCATACGAATATTATCAACACTGATTACCGAAAAATCATCAGGAACTTTCAATCCCTCATCTTGAATACTATGGATCGCACCAATTGCCATTTCATCCGTTGCAGCAAAAATCGCACTTGGCTTCTTCTTCAGGCCGAGAAAATATTTCATGGCTTCAACACCAGATTCATAACGGTAGTTCCCGATTCGCACCAGATCCTCCTGATAATCAATTCCGGCTGCTTCCAATGCTCTCTTGTAACCTTGGAAACGTGCATAACCGTTTGCAGGGTCTTGAAGCGTACCACTGATCATTGCGATTTGACGGTGTCCATGGCGGATCAACGTGTTTACTGCATCAAAAGCAGCCGCTTCATGGTCAATATCGACCGAAGGATAGCTTCCTTTTTCATCACTCGTTGCACATAGAACGATAGGGACCGCAGCTGTATGGAACGCCTGAATATGCTCGTCCGTTACTGTACCACCCATGAACAGAAGACCATCCACTTGCTTTTCAAGCAATGTGTTGATGACACGAATCTCTTTTTCTTTTCGCTTGTCGGCATTACACAAAATAATATTATAGTGATACATATTCGCTATATCCTCAATACCGCGTGCAATTTCTGCAAAAATTGAGTTCGATATATCCGGTATAACCACGCCGACGGTCGTTGTCTTCTTGCTGGCCAGACCTCTAGCGACCGCATTTGGGCGATATCCCAATTGTTCAATCGCTTCGTACACTTTCTTGCGGGTCTGAGGTTTCACATTAGGATTATTGTTAACTACGCGGGACACTGTGGCCATTGAGACACCAGCTTCGCGAGCTACATCATAGATCGTTACCGTCACATTCCTTCTCTCCATTGCCAATAAATTTTCAACCGAATCCTAGATCAACTAATTAGAACCATGATACGACAAAATACTACTTTATGCAACGACAGCACACATTCTATCTATGTGAGATGATCGTGGAGTGCACGGGCTGTAATATTCGAATGGGATGTATGCCAAACAGCTTCTCCGCCCTTGATTAAAATGGCCTGCGGGGATTCATGCTTCACCTGAAGCCTGTCCGCGGTTTCATTGGACACCGGCCGATCTTCTACTACATAAATGATACCGTATTCAATATTTTCGTTGGGAGCGTCATGCAAATAGGACTCCACTTCCTGATATGCGCCTGCACTTATCGGACAACGTGTGCTATGTTTAAAGAGAAGCAACGGCTTGTCTGATGACGCTTCCAGAGCCGTATCTAATTGTTGAACAGTAGTCATTTTTGTCATCGTCGCCATTGGATATACATTCCTTTCTGTGTCTTGTCGTATGGCCTATTCCCATCGTAACAAAAAGAACATGTAAAATCCAATGGTGACCATGAAAATTTTCATATTTTTTAGTTTTTTGTATTTGTAAATACCGATTCACTGGTAAAACCGGATAATTGGACCAATTTTTTCTCTACATCATTCATCCAATCTTCGTCTCCCAGACTTCTCGCATAGCGATAAAGATCCAGTAAGAGATTAATTCGAAGCTCCATCCGCTCCTCCAAAGCAGATTGCCAATCTACATTGGGATTGTCCGCTTCCTCCAGTACAAGCTTGCGAATGATTTCTGCCAGTTCATTGTTGCGAGCAAAAGAAATTCTCCGCGCCGTAGGTTTGCTCCCTAGACTTTGTAATAGTGCCTTAATGTCCTTCGTCACATGCTGCAAAACCTCACTGGAAAAGCATGACGAGCATGAGAATACAGGGACGTGCAAAATTTCAACCTTGTCCGCATAGATTACCTTTCGCAGTTCCAGTCCCATCGGTTTGCCACATTGACATTGCTTTTGCATTTAACCACCTCATTACGTAGGATCAAACTATACGAGGATCTCATCAGAATCCAAATATATCTATCTACTAGTCTAATAAATATTTGTTAACTCCATTAAATCTATCATACCTTGTTTTATTTCGACTTTGGGACTTCAAATCCTTCCACACGTTGCAGCTATGAACAAATTACCAAAGCTTTGGCGGGTCAGAAAATGACGACAATTGCCGTCAAAGAGCAGACTACTAACATAAGAATCTGCGAAGGAATGGACTTCGGGCGTTCTTTTTCTTAAGATGTAAAAGTACAGATTACAAAACAGAGGTGTCATCATGTGACGCACGAAAGGATGGTTGGATGTCAAGACTTGCCGGAAAAAAGGTTATCGCCCTAGTGGATGAGGAATTCGAGGATCTGGAGCTGTGGTATCCAATTTACCGTGTTCGTGAAGAAGGTGCAGAAGTGCATTTAGCCGGTGCGGAAAAGGGTAAAAAATATATTGGAAAATATGGCGTACCTGCTGAAGCGGAATATGCCTTTGAGGAACTGAATAGCAGTGATTATGACGGGATTCTTGTCCCTGGCGGTTGGGCACCTGATAAACTGCGCCGTTATCCCAAGGTCATTCAACTCGTACAGGAGTTTCATGCTGCTCATAAGCCGATTGGACAAATCTGTCATGCAGGCTGGGTACTGATTTCTGCTAAAATTTTGGATGGTGTTACGGTAACTTCCACACCAGGTATTCGTGATGATATGGAAAATGCAGGAGCTACCTGGAAGGATGAAGCTGTTGTGACGGATGGGCATATTGTTTCTGCTCGTCGGCCGCCCGATCTTCCACCTTACGGAAAAGCGTTCTGCGATTTGTTAGCAGATAACACCTAAACCGTAATCACAACAGACTGTCAACAAGATGAAAAAAGAACCTTCAAAACCATGAATGAGGTGGTTTTGAAGGTTCTTTTTCGTCCAAACCATGCTACGCCATTAAGGTTTGTCACGACAAGTCTAACAGTATGGAGTTTTTGGCTCCCCCCAAAAGTGTATGCTAATTGCGAAGCTTTGCGGACATTACATATTACTGCCGTCCAGGCCCGGCCGGAGTGCAGCTGACATTAGCTGCAGTCAGCTTGTCTTCAATCGCTGCACCAGTGGACATGCCAAAGCAAACCTGAGCGACCGTCGTTGCCTCAGATGCAGTCGTATTCAGCACACGATGCTTGACCCGCAATAAAGATTGGGGAGACATGCTGAGTTGATGAATCCCCAGTTCCAGCCAAAGCGGAACGGACCGTTCATCTCCAGCCATCTCACCACATACACTCACATCAATTCCTGCTTGATGTGCCGCTTGTGCAGTCATGCGCAGCATTCGAAGTACAGCTGGATGGTATGGATGGTACATATGTGCAATCTGCTCATTCATACGGTCTACAGCCAGCACATATTGAACCAGATCATTCGTTCCGATACTAAAAAAATTGGTTTCAGCTGCCAATAAATCAGCGATCATCGCTGCAGCCGGTACCTCAATCATAATTCCTCGCTGAATGTTCGGATTATAGGCAAGCCCTCTTGCATCCAAATCCGCCATAGCCTCCTTCAAAAGAGCATCTGCCTGGCGGACCTCCTCTACAGATGAGATCATCGGATACATTACCTTGATATTTCCCATTGCACTGGCTCGCAAAATTGCAGTCAACTGGGTTTTAAACAATTCTTTCCAATCCAGACTGATCCGTATAGCACGGTAACCCAGAAAAGGATTTTCTTCCTCTGGTAGTTGAAGATAGTCCAACGGCTTATCTCCACCGATATCCAAGGTACGGATGACCACAGAGTGGTTTCCTGCCTTTTCTGCTATCAGCCGATATACTTCATACTGTTCCTCTTCATCTGGAGCAGATTTGCGATCCATGTATAAAAATTCCGTGCGGAACAGTCCTACACCTTGAGCGCCATGCTTCAAAGCTGCCTCCAGCTCTTTAATCGAACTAATATTGGCCGCCAGCCTCAGGGTGGTTCCATCCTTAGTCACGGCATCTACAGAAGCAAGTACCTGAAGCTGCTCTTTTCTACGTCGTTGCTCGTCGCGCAAAATTTTATAATGATCAGTTACCGTTTTTTCCGGATTCACATAAACTTTGCCCAGGTCTCCGTCCACAACCATTATGTCTCCCGTTTGAACGGGCAAATTCAGATTGCTCTCCAGTCCTGAAACGAGTGGAATCCCAAGTGCACGGGCCATGATCGCAGAATGCGAAGTTTTACCACCATTCATAGTTACAATCCCTAAAACATAGCTAGGATTCAAGTGTGCCGACTGGGAGGGTGAGAGCTCCTTGGCTACCAGAATATAGGGCTGTGTGTCCTTGGGAAGAGTCACCTCCGGTGCACCCAGCAAATGCTTGAGCAGCCGGTTCCCCACATCTTTGATATCGATTGCCCGCTCCTTCATATATTCATCGTCCAGTAAATCAAACATTGTCACAAAATGATCAATGGCTTCCTTCACGGCCACCTCGGCCGCCTTGTACTGACGCTCAATAATTCCACGAATTTCATTCATGAATTCCGGATCTTCCAATATCGCAAGATGAGCATCAAAGATGCTGGATTCTTCTGGCCCCACCATCTCTCGAAACTCATCCTTAATAAACTGGATTTCACTTTTGGATGTGCGTATCCCTTCATACAAACGTTCAAATTCCTTTGCAAGATCTACCGCATCCATTTTTTGATCAGGTAAATCCCACTCCCAGCTCGGCAGGACAAATGCCTTCCCGATTGCCACACCTGCTGCGGCGCCGATGCCTTCTATCATGTTTCTACCCCTCCAACATTCCTGTCATGCAGCACAACGGACATTACCGAGGCCTGACCTTTTTTTACTGTTTTAAACGGAGCAAAGCTCCACGACTTGACGCGATCCGGATTCGTGATGACCATAGGAGTCACCAGCGATGGAGCTTGCTCTCGTAGCGCCTGCAAATCAAATTTGATCAGCAATTGCCCCGGTTCCACCGTATCGCCTGCTTCTACCATAGCAGTAAAATTCCCTTTTAGCTGTGAAGTATCAATCCCGATGTGAAGTAGAACTTCAAGTCCTTCTCGTGTGGAGATGCCTAAAGCGTGCATGGTCGGATACAAATGCATCACAGTACCATACACCGGAGAAACAAGTTCACCGCGTTCAGGAACAAAAGCAACACCGTCCCCAACCAGCTTCGTCGCAAAAATTTTGTCAGGCACTTCATGAATCGGTAGCATTTTTCCATGTACAGGAGCGTTGAACAAAATTTGAGGGAGATCACGCTCCATCAGCTTCGCGATTTCCTCACGAATCAGTTCTGAATACGTTCCGAATACAACCTGCAAATTACCCCCACCCAGATTGATAAGCCCAGCCGATCCCAAAGCCTTCATCGCTCCGGTATCAATCAGCCTGTCATTGTGGACGGTCAGCCGCAAACGTGTGATGCAGGCCTCTACTTGCACAATATTTTCCTTCCCGCCAAGTGCTTCCAAAATAAGCGGAGCACTATAAGGAATATTGCCGGCCCAATCCTCCAGAACCGAACCTTCCTCGCGTCCAGGAGTTGGAATACGGAACCGCCGGATAGCCCATCGAAACAGTACATAATACACAAGCCCGTACGCGACTCCCACTGGAATTAACAACCAGGCGTTATGTGAGAGATGAAAATTAAGGACATAATCTATAAAACCCGCCGAATAGGAAAATCCGTGATGAATATCCAGCTCAAAGGTAAGCCACATGGCCAGCCCAGACATAACTGCATGCACGAGGAACAAATAAGGAGCAGCAAACAAAAAGGCAAACTCAATCTGTTCCGACACTCCAGTAAAAAAGCAAACAAGCGCAGCAGTCAAAAATGTTTTTTGCACCTTTGGCTTCAAATCTTCACGCGCTTCCTGAATGATCGCCAGCGCAATGGCAGGGATCGCAAACATCATAATGGGGAACAACCCGGACATGAAATAGCCCGCTGTCGGATCGCCAGCAAAAAACCGGGGTAAATCTCCCTGCACAACGTTACCAGACGGTGTTTTATATGTACCCAGTTGAAACCAAAAAATATTATTAAGCAGATGGTGAAGACCAAAGGCCGCCAGTAGTCGGTATAGAATACCGTAGATAAACAGTCCAAAGCCGCCCAAGCTCGATTCCAAACCTACTATAAATTGCAGCCCTCTCTGTATGAGTGGGGCAATAATTAGCATGAGTCCTGCAAACACAGCCGAGAAGAGACCAATAAGCAGCAGAACAAATCGGGTACCTCCAAAAAATTGAAGCACCTCGGGCAATTTGATGCTTTTGAAGCGATTATAGGCCACCCCTGAAATGACCCCCAAAATGATACCAATGAGCGTCGCCGGTTGAATGAGTCCGTTTCCAAATCTCAATGTGACCTGATCGTATATAGCCATACCAGCCAATGCTGCCAGTCCCGCCTGACCTGCCTGATTCGACATACCCAGGGCAACACCAACCGCAAATAAATATGGCAAAAAATAAAAAATCCCGTGTCCCGCCGCATTTGCCATATCAGACACCATGGGGAATCCCCATGTCGACCAAGGAAGGCTGCCGAGACTTAGCAATATTGCAGCGGCTGGTAGCACCATCGTCGGGAGCATGACAGCACGACCGAGCTGTTGTAAGGATCCGAGCCAATTCATGGCATTCCTCTCCTTTCTATCCCTGATGGTAAGCCGAATAAATACTTTTGTCAAAGCAATGATTCCATCTGCCAAAATATTTATTTACGCTACTACAGGTCCAAAGCTTTATCATCACAAGATAACACTATGAATCCGTTTAGATCCATTTCATCAACAAGGCATACATACATTATATGAATTCCTGAGAGGATAATATACTGTACCATATTCCTCATTTCGCACCAAAAACCTTCAACCCTGTGAAGCAAGGGAAGAAGGTTTTTATTCATCTGCGTATAGCACAGATTACTGATCCATGTTTATCCTTTACGCACAGCCTGGGTCACTGAGTCCTCCACCTTAATGCAACGGTCCATAATAACCGTCATTCCATGCTCCTGCGCAATGTCAGCGGCTTCCTGGCTTATAATTCCCTGTTGAAGCCACAAAACCTTAGCTCCAATAGCAGCTGCTTCACGCGCAACCTCTGCACAGTATTCACTGCGGCGGAATACATTGACCAGCTCCACAGGCTCAGGTACTTCAGCAAGACTGGCATAACAAGTCTCCCCAAGGATCGTTTGCCCTGCCGCTGCAGGGTTAACCGGAATAATCCGGTATCCCCGCTTCTGCATGGCATAAGAAACCATATAAGAAGTTCGATCTGATTTATCAGACAAACCAACAACCGCTATATTGCCTACTTGTTCCAAAATGGTTTTAATCTCTTCTCTCGACGGATTTTCAAAAGCCATCCTGTTCCCTCCTATTCGCATCTTCGTTTGTTTTTATTTTACCCATTCTACAGAAGCACCAAGCGTCGTTAGATGGTCAAAATACTGCGGATACGATTTGGCGACATGATGTGCGTCCTTAATCACTAACGGCTTCTGTGCGCGCAAACCAACAATCGTCAAGGCCATAATAACACGGTGATCAAAATGCGCATTAATTTCCACGCCACCTTCGACACCCTCCGGTCTGCCATGTACGATAATTTCCGCTTGGCGTTCTTCTACCTGAGCTCCAGCCTTGGTCAGCTCATTCAAATAATCGGTAATGCGGTCACATTCCTTATATCGTAAATTTTCCACGTTATAAAAACGGGACGTGCCTTCAGCAAATACAGCCGCAGCCACCATTGCAAGCACAGCGTCTGTTGCAGCATCACCGTCAAATTCGACTGCTTTCAATCGACCATTGCCCTTCACAACGACGGTATCGTTCTCATGTGTCAGTGGTACTTCCATCATGCGCAGCACATCTACGATAGCGCGTTCTCCCTGTTTGCTCTGCTCCTTAAGACGATGGATGGTAACATCGGAATTCGTTACTGCAGCAGCCGCCAGCACCGCTGCACTCCCTGGATAGTCTCCCTGTACCGTATACGTACGTGGCTGATAGGATTGCCGTCCCGGGACACGGAAAAACATATAATCATCGCTTGCATGAATGATAATACCAGCCTCTTGCAATACCTCCAGAGTCTGCCCAATGACCACCTTGGATTTCAAATCATGCAGCACTTCGATTTCACTGTCTTCCTCCAGTAAAGGCGTAAGGAATAGCAGGGCGCTCAAATATTGTGAGCTAACCGAGCCGGACACCTGAATTTTACCGCCTTTCGCCTGACCACCCTGAATACGAATTGGCAACTTACCTTCACGATGGTCTACTTTCACACCCAATTGCCCCAGTGCATCGATTAGATCATCATGTGGTCTTTTGCCCAATGAGTCGGGATATGTATTAACAAATGTAACATCCGGACATAGAGATGCAATACCCATCAAAAAACGGAGCACCGCTCCTGCATTTCCCACATTCAATTCCTTCACAGCTTGAGGATGGCTACCAAAACCTGTAATAACTATTTTTTCATCATCCTCTTCCAGTACTGCACCCAGATCGGCGATACAACGACGCATAGCATCACTGTCTTCACTATGGGCAGGATAATAAATGGTACTTTGTCCCTCAGCAAGTGCCGCAGTGAGCAGATAACGAGTAGTGTAGTTTTTAGAGGACAGGGCCCCAATCTCTCCTTGCAAGGAAGGGGTAGGTCTAACGATAACATCCATAATGTACATGCTCCTTTTCGGTTCAACCATCCTATTATACGTTAATTATACAAGTTGTAGCTCATTTCTCCACCCAAAAAAATAAGAAATATTAATCTAGGTCACCCGAGTGAATCCCGTCGGTTATTTAATCTATACCTGCCTTCAGGATTAAGCCGATTGACAGCCTAGAGATAGCTTAGCTATCATACATAGAGTGTGTGTGACATTTTGCACACGTCAAAAACATACGTAGCACCCATTATATATCAGAAAAGAGGTCCGGCCATGACGCAAATCGCCCTGATTGAACCTTCTGAGTTGCGCGCACGTCTGCAAGCAGGAGAGCAATTGCAACTAATTGACGTCCGCGAAGCGGAAGAAGTAGCGGAAGGCATGATTGAAGGTGCCAAGCACATTCCGCTCGGACAGCTTCCGGGTCGTCTTGAAGAAATTGAACGCACCGGTGAAATTATCTTTATTTGCCGGAGCGGTTATCGCAGTGAACGAGCCTGCGAATATCTACAGCAGCTAGGTTATGAAGGCTGTACTAACATGACTGGCGGCATGCTGCAATGGTCACAGGAGCAATAGAATACCTACTTCACAAAAGAGACGGGAACCTTCCCGTCTTTTTTGTTTTAACTCAAAGCTTAGACGCGGTAATGCATTAAAATATTTTGTCCCTATCATAACATAGCGCCAAAAGATTACACAATCCTCTACTGCCATCATAATCGTATCCATAATTATAAATTAAAAAACGGAAGCTTCTTCTACCCATAGGGCAAAAAAGCTTCCGTTGTATTACATAATGCTATTCATACATATCCGTTCGTTCATTAGAACCATTGATGATGGAATACGCCTTCTTTGTCCACACGTTTGAACGTATGAGCACCAAAGTAGTCACGTTGTGCTTGCAACAGATTTGCTGGCAAACGCTCAGTGCGGTAGCTGTCATAGTATGCAAGCGCGCTGGAGAAACCAGGCACTGGAATACCTTGGGATACAGCCACGGAAATCACTTGACGCCATGCATCTTGATACGTTTCAACTACATTTTTGAAGTAAGAATCCAGCAACAGGTTTTTCAAGGCAGGATCGCGGTCATATGCATCCTTGATATTTTGCAGGAATTGCGAGCGGATAATGCAACCGCCGCGGAAGATCATAGCAATTTTTCCGTATTTCAAATCCCAATCATATTCATCGGAAGCTGCACGCATTTGAGCAAAACCTTGAGCATAGGACACAATTTTACTTGCAAACAGTGCTTTACGTACGCTTTCGATAAATTCTTTCTTGTCGCCACTGAAGGACTCAGCATTAGGACCGCTCAGCACTTTGCTTGCCGCAATGCGCTCGTCTTTCATAGCAGACAAGAAGCGGGAAAATACAGATTCAGTAATCATGGACAATGGCACACCCAGATCCAAAGCGCTTTGGCTTGTCCATTTACCTGTACCTTTTTGACCTGCAGCATCCAAGATAACATCTACCATTGGCTTGCCTGTTTCAGCATCGTACTGGGAGAAGATGTCAGCTGTAATTTCGATCAGGTAGCTGTCCAGTTCCCCTTTATTCCATTCCGTGAAGATTTCATGCAGCTCTTCTGCATTCACGTTTAGGACTGATTTTAACAGGTGATACGCTTCACCGATCAATTGCATGTCACCGTATTCGATACCGTTATGCACCATTTTTACATAGTGACCAGCACCGTCGGGACCGATATATGTACAGCATGGGTCGCCTTCCACTTTAGCAGAGATTGCCGTTAGAATCGGCTCTACCAGTTTATAGGCACTTTCTTGTCCACCCGGCATGATCGCAGGACCATTCAAGGCACCTTCTTCACCACCGGACACGCCTGTACCAATAAAGCGAAGTCCTTTTTCCTCCAGCTCCTTGCTGCGGCGCTGTGTATCAGGGAAGTAGGCATTGCCTCCGTCTATAATAATGTCGCCCTTGTCCAGATGAGGCACAAGCTGTTCAATCGTGGCATCTGTAGCTTTACCAGCTTGAACCATGATCAGGATTTTACGGGGCGATTCCAATGAGTTCACAAATTCTTCAATGGAGAAAGTACCCGTCAGTTTTTTACCTTCTGCTTCTTTGATAAGATCGTGCGTTTTTTCTGGAGAACGATTAAAAACCGAGACAGTGAAGCCTCTGCTCTCAATATTAAGGGCTAAATTCTTACCCATTACCGCCAGGCCGATCACACCAATTTGCTGTTTTGCCATCTGGTTCCTCATCCTTTGCAACATATTTTGTCTTCTATATCGCCGCTTTACCGCATTACACTTTATGTGAATCGGAATACGTGCACTTCTATTTTAACGTTTTTGGTGTAAGAAGTGAACCCCTGTCTATTCACAGATGAAAACACCCCATTTACATGAGGTGTTCAGATGTACTACGCTTCCATCATCAGCAGTTGGTGGGATAGCGTTTGCAGGCGCTCATGGCAATTCCCGATTTCAGCCTTATCTCCATCTGTCATCGCTGTGAACAGCTTCTCCAATGCATCGTCCACTTCCATTTTAAGCAGCAGCAGTCGGGTTTCTCCTTCATTGGAAGCGTACATATCCTCCATTTCCTGTGCTGACAGCACCGGTCCCTTCTGATAAATAACACGCTGCTTAAAGCCTGTAACCTCGACCAGACGAATGACCTCACCAAACAAAATATTTTCTACTAAAATATGATGGTCCTTGACTCTTTTGACAATGGCATGGCCCCGGGTGCTTCCAATCAGCTTCTCCAGCCACTCAGCCAGCTTGGCATCGCGAATTACATAATCTCCAGCCAGCTTGTAGTGTCCTGTGCGCAATTGTTGAAAACGGAGCTTCACCAGCTTGCGCCCGGTTCTCACCGACAAAACCAGATACGACTCATCCTCGCTCCAGTACAGCGAATACCCTTCCGATATCAAATCCTTGATCAGATTATGGATATGCCGACGGCTAAACCGGAGCTCTAGATTGCAATATTCTACCTCACAGCCCTTGTTCACGGCATTCCCTCCTTTTTCAAGTCCGATTCAAGAAGTCCGGCTACAGCAAGCCTGCGGCTTTCCCGCTTGATCTTCCCTTGCTCTATTTTATACTTCATTTTATGTAAGGGTACTTGGTTATTTGACCTATTTTTATGAGTAACAGCGCACAATCCTACTTTTGCCTTATATGCTTGTACCGAGCCTGGCCTAAAGTCGGTCAAGCCCGCTGACATTATGCTATAATCGGACATATTACGCCACACGACATGGCTTAACCCATTTACAGGAGGAAAAGGAATGACATTTAGTGGATTTACTGCAAAGGACTTCGATGTTTTTGAAATACCGGGGTTGGAGCCTCGTATGGAAGTGCTGATTCAGCAGATTCGGCCCAAGCTGGAAGCGATTGGCGAGGAATTAGCTCCATTTCTAACAGACTTATGTGGGGAGCCTATGTATGTTCACGTTGCCAAGCATGCACGACGCAAAGTCAATCCCCCGATAGATACATGGGTAGCCTGGGCGGCAAATAAGCGCGGGTATAAGGCGTTGCCCCATTTCGAGGTAGGTATGTTTGCTTCCCATATTTTCGTCATATTCGCAGTCATTTATGAAAGTCCCAATAAAATAACGTTTGCCCAGGCGCTTGAAGCCAACCTGAGCGATGTGCGCTCTAACATACCGGGCCATTTTTACTGGTCCATGGATCATATGGCTCCAGAAGGTACAGAACAGCAGCACATGGACACTGAAGAGTTTCAAACGATCATCCACAAGCTGCAACAGGTAAAAAAAGCCGAGGTCATGTGTGGGCTCCGTATTGATCGTAATGACCCTCTCGCCAGTGACGGAGCAGCATTGCTGCAGACGGTGCGTTCCACCTTTGAGCATTTGCTGCCGCTGTACCGAATGTCTTTCTCAAAAGAGTAGCCCTCGCTGCTTTTCAAGGCGCTGTTCAGGCCTCCACAGTCTTCCTGCGTGGATTCCGCGCCAGAGCCAAGTGGCAGCCAAACATGAGCAGCATCACGACCCCACTGATGATAAATGGAGCTGTGTGTCCAGCACGGTCCCATAGCACTCCTGAAACGAGCGGGCCTATAACCATGCCGGAGCCTTGAAGTGTTAAAAAAAAGCCCCATACCGTTGCTCGCTCGTTTTCCGGAATCAGTCGGGCAAGAAACGTGTTCCATGCAGGCAAAATGAGCGCATATCCCAAACCAATAAGCGCTACGGATACAAACACCAGCGGAATAGATCGAACGATTGAGAAGAAAAACAGCGTAATTCCGGCTAACAAAAAGCCAACATGTAGAAAATACTCCGTTCCAAGTCGGTCGACCAATTTGCCGCAAGGGATCAGTGCCAGCACAGTCACCCCACCGCCTGCAATCAGGAGCACGCTGTACAAGTTCGGTGAAATCCCAAGGTCCGTCCGAGCGTATAGCGTAAGTACTGGGCTGATCAAACCGATAACAAAAGACTGCAAAAACAGCGCCGGGTAAATTAACGGATTGACGTTAAGCTTTGTTTTGAGTACGCCGATCGTCTCTTGGATTCCCCTTAGAGTCCCCCGCTTCTGCTTTATGTACCCATCAGACGACACTAGAGCGCTCTGTTTGAGGTCATCTTTGTCAGCAGACCTTTTCGGTCCTGGCAGCATCAGAGCAACCAACAACAACACAATACTGCATCCTATCAACATCATGAACACCATGCCGTAAGAATGTCCATAGTGGGATATGGCGAAGTTCATAATGAGCGGGCCCAATCCCGTTCCGCCCATAGACGCAATTTCCAGTGTACCCATCGCCGCGCCATTGCTGTTATTAGGCCCGGACATTTCAGTCGTTCCGGTCATAACACAAGGCCAGAGCGGAGAAGTACCTAGACCGAGCAGCAGACACGCGACGACGAGCCACACAGGCTCTGTCAGTACGCTCAGCATAATAATCGCTACAAGTGTAAACAACAGCGCGGTCGACATCGTTCCACGGTAGCCGAGTCGTTCAGCCATCCAGCCCGCCGGTGCCCGAAACGCGTTGTCTCCAAAATACTGAAGTGAAAAGGCCAAACCAATAATCCCGGCCGACAAACCAAGCGTTTCTCCCATATATACCGGCAGGATGGATACCAGAAGTGATCCTTTCATAAATTCGACCAGAAATACCAAAACCCATAATTTAGTAAAGAAAGGAACCCACAACCGCTGCGGAGCTTTTTTTCGTCCTATTTGTCTCATCTAATCCACATCCTCCACCTTCATTTTTTGGCTATAAAGACCGGGTTCTCCGCCTACTCCACTCTTTCGCAAATAAATGCGCCCTCAATCGCTTGCATTCCTACTTTAAACTGCTATACTCAATTTTGTTCTATTATCACTTGCACAGGATTGTCGAAATCCTGCACGAAAGGTTGTGACAACACTAATGAATCAAAGCAACACCCCGCTTTTTACTGCTTTGAAAAAGCATGCTCAGAGCAACCCGGTTCAATTTCACATCCCAGGTCATAAAAAGGGAGTGGGAGCAGATTCGGAATTTCGCGAATTTATGGGGGATAATGCCTTTTCCATAGATATGATCAACATCGCTCCATTGGACGATCTGCATCAGCCTTCAGGCGTCATCGAAGAAGCTCAAAAGCTTGCAGCAGAGGCCTTCGGAGCTGATTATACGTATTACAGTGTACAGGGGACAAGCGGAGCCATCATCACCATGATTATGTCGATTTGCATGCCTGGTGATAAAATTATTGTACCCCGAAACATACACAAATCTATAATGTCTGCCATTATCTTCGCTGGTGCGAAGCCGGTATTCATTTCTCCAGTCAGTGATGAGAATCTCGGTATTCACCACGGGGTTACAACCAAGTCCGTACGCCGGGCATTGGAACGCCACCCTGACGCCAAGGGCGTCCTTGTTATCAACCCGACATATTACGGTGTGTGCGCCGATTTGAAGGAAATTGTAGATCTCGCTCACAGCTATAATGTGCCGGTCCTGGTCGATGAGGCTCATGGAGTACTGATTCATTTTCACTCTGATCTACCGATGTCCGCCATGGAGGCGGGAGCAGACATGTCAGCTACAAGCGTTCACAAGCTGGGTGGTTCCTTGACTCAAAGCTCAATCCTGAATGTAAATACGAAAAACGGATTCGTTAATCCGCAGCGTGTACAAACGATTTTCAGTATGCTGACAACAACGTCGACTTCGTATATTCTGTTGGCTTCGTTAGACACATCCCGACGTAATCTGGCCCTTAACGGTCATGAAATAGCACAACGCGCCCTTGATTTGGCTGAATATTGCCGCTCAGAGGTTAACAAGATTGAAGGGCTATATTGCTTTGGTAGTGAAATTCTCGGCACGGAAGCTACCTACGATTATGATCCAACCAAAATTACGGTTCATATCCGCCATTTGGGCCTTACCGGATACGATGTGGAAAATTGGCTGAGAGATCACTATAATATCGAGGTTGAACTTAGCGATATGTACAATATTCTTTGTTTGGTGACCCCTGGGGATACCAAAGAGGAAATTGAAATTTTGTTGAAAGCTCTGCGTGAGCTGGCTTCTCTGCACTATTCCACAGGTCAGGAGCATGAGCTGGTTGTAAAGATACCAGATATCCCTCAGCTCTCCCTCATTCCAAGAGACGCTTTTTATGGAGATACGGAAATCGTGCCCTTCAAGGAATCTGCTGGTCGCATTATTGCAGAATTCATTTATGTGTATCCACCGGGTATTCCGATCTTACTGCCAGGAGAAGTTATTTCGCAGGACAATATTGATTATATTGTTGATCATGTAGAAGTAGGCCTGCCTGTTAAAGGACCTGAGGACCGAACAGTACATCAGGTGAAGGTTATCGTCGAGACTGACGCTATTTCATAATATTGATCGGACAACACATGCTTACAAAATATGTTGATAGTTAACAAAAAAAGCCCCTATTTGGGGGCTTTTTTTTCTTGAAGAGCTTATAACAGCTGCTATTTCCAATTCTATTCGTATTGGGCAACAAGCTCGCTATATGCAGCTTCTACACGTTTCCACTCATCTTCGTCCTCAATATTGTAAAGCACCATTTCTTCGTTTTCTTCTTCCATACGAAGAATAATGCCATCCGCTTCGGGATTGCCTCGCTCAAGCAGAAGAGCATAAACGTGATCTTCTACATCAAAGGTCTCTACCAGCACCATTTCTACATCTTTACCATTTTCATCAGTTAGCGTAAGAACCATTTCTTCATGTTCGTGGTCATGATCGTGGTTGCAGGCTTCACCGTGTTCATGTTTGTGATCACTCATGGAAATACCTACCTTCAAATTGTTTTATTTTCCCCCGTATCGTAACATGATCAAGGGTGCAGGTCAATTTGTGGTATGCCTAATTTATCGCTGTAATGACTTTTTCGGACACCAAGGTATAGCTGCCGTCTTTGCTCTCTTTAATATAGAAACCAACCCGGTAATTCCCTGCTGTTTTGAAATCATACGTAAAGTCGTTCGTACGGAACCAGAAGTTATCCTTTTGCGCTCCTTTGATATCTTGAGACTGAATATCCTTCACGTTGCCCGAAGGGTCGGTGATCGCTACCTTCACTCCGGAGATATCTGTTTTCAAGGTATCAATTTGACTAAATACATTAAATTTCACTTTATTGCCTTTATTCACGTTACCAAACACAGTATCTCCCTTGAACAGGAACATATGCACGTTAGGCTGGTCGAAAACAACTTTTCCACCGGATGGATCAAAATTTACAAGTCCGTTAAAATCACGGATGGGCACATAAGTCTTCCCATCAATGACAACTGCACCATCTTTTGACACCTCTCCATTAATAATCAACTGCACTTGGTCCTTGGCGGATTCCGCCGAAATGGCGGTCCCTCCCATTATTGAAAAGGCCATCATTAGGGCCATCACTCTTCTCCATTTCATCACTACTAATCCCTCCATCGTCATCTGTTAAAAACCTTCTGTCGTACATTTATACCTAGCTCAGCCGCACAAGTTGCGCTGTGTTTCACAAATTGTCCAAAGTTTTTACAGAAGGAGCCAAATCTTTAGTTCCAGCAGCATAGGTGGTAAAATACGACTGTAGAATGTCCTAGTACACAAAGTCTGGAGGATAGATCCATTATGAGCCTAACGATACAAATGCTTGGCACAGGCAGTGCCTTTGCCAAACATTATTACAACAACAACGCGCTGCTGGACAGCGGAGAAGGCAAACTGCTAATCGATTGTGGTACAACCGCTTCGTTAGCATTACACCAAATGCGCGTTCCTTTGCCTGATATTGACGCCATTTTAATCACACATATTCACGCAGATCATGTCGGAGGTTTGGAGGAATTCGGTTTTCAAATGAACATTCTCCATCGTCGCAAGCCTCTACTTTATATCGCCGAACCCCTAATCCACCCTTTATGGGAGCATACACTCAAGGGCGGGATGTCACAGCAGGGTATGATTGACAAGCTTGAAGATGTATTCGAGGTAAACGTAATAACGCCTGGCGTGCCCACTACATTAGTATCCGGTATCCAGGTGGAGCTGATCCCTACACGGCATATTCCTGGTAAAAACAGTTATTCCTTATTCATAAATGACCGCCTTTTTTATAGTGCAGATATGGTTTTTGACCCTGATTTGCTTCATCATCTGGTGCATGAACGAGGATGTCGGAGTATTCTGCATGAGGTTCAATTACAAGGTGCCGGAGAAGTCCATACGACGTTGGACGAGCTGCTAAGCTTGGCGCCATCTCTTCAAGAGTTGATTCGTCTGATGCACTATAGTGATGATATGGAACAATTCAGGGATAAAGCTGGCGTCATGTCCTTTCTGGAACAGCAACGATTATATCAACTTGCAGAGTTGGAACGTGCAGAGTAGCATGCTAAATACAGCTTAACAATTAACAAAAAGCCGCCTGGCTATCCTTTGTAGGAAAGCCAGGCGGCTTGCTGTTCTTAAATATAATGCTAGTGTTGCGAGTTAAGGTCAGAACAATGGCAGTTGATCCAGGTTATTAGAAGGATCTCCGTCGGCATCTCCCCGAATTCGTTTGCTGCCATCCTTGGCCTTGAAAACGTTAACGCCTGCAATTGAGCCTGTCTCAATCTCATTCAAAGCCTGGCTATAATCTAAAATCCGACCGGTAGATGTCTGAAAAGACATAAGGTCGCCATCCCCGTTTTTACGTACTGCTGTAATTTGCTCCCGTTCTGTATTAGCCATGCTGTATCGCTCCTTATCCATAGTATAGTGGAGGAACTTTTACTAGCATGCGCATTGTACAGATTTGTATGCACCTTGCGCTGCCGACTACAACTTTTTGCGCATACGAACATGCGGTATTCCCGCATCGTCAAAAGGTTCATCGGAGATCGTCTCGTAGCCAAGCTTTTCGTAAAACTTCTCGGCTTGACATTGGGCATCTAGCAACGAGTATCTTAACCCCAATTCACGTGCACGTTCCTCCAGTGCTAGCAGTAATACACGTCCATAGCCTGCGGCACGATGCTCCTTGAGAACGGCAATACGTTGCATTTTAGCTGTATCTTCCTCATAGTATGTCAACCGACCAGTGGCCACCATTTCACCATGTTCACAAATTAGCAAATGATGGGCCGTATCTCCCAGCTTGTCATAATGGTCAATTTCTAAATCGAGAGGAACCTTTTGCTCATCGACAAACACTTTGGTACGGATCGATATTGCCTCCTGTAGCTGCTCCTCTGTTGTTACACTTATAATTTCTGCGGCCATCACCTGTTCCCCCTATCATTAACTCCAAATTTGTAAACTCACTAAATTCGAATTATATATATAAATGGTCATGAAGTACAGGCTGACTTCTATTTTTTCACTTTACATATATGGTTAATACATGATATTATCTAATAACCGAAGGACGGTAGCTCAGCGGGAGAGCATTATCTTGACAGGGTAAGGGTCATGGGTTCGATCCCCATCCGTCCTATTCGTCAAAAGCCTTGATATTCAAGGCTTTTTTGTTTGTCTAGAGATAAATCCAGTTATCCTGTTTTTTAATCAAAATGATACTTATAAGATAAAAAAGCCGCCCGGAAAGATAGGGTCGACTTTTCTGTATACTCAGATCATTGTAATTTAACAATGTCATTTTTTCTTCAGCAAAGCTTTTCACCTTAATCCTTCTATTTATATAGAAGAAAAAAAACAGGACCTCAGCACAATACGCATAGAACTCTTAGATTACGATATAAACCGCCCCGCTCTCACCGTCAATCTCCGTCGGGTAAGCAGTCACACATCCAGTATCTGGCTCTTGCACCCGGCCAGTGGAAAGGTCAACTTTCCAGTCATGGAGCGGACAATGGATTGCTGAGCCACATATCATTCCTTCGGATAACCGTCCCCCTTTGTGCGGACAACGATTCTCAAGTGCATGCACGCTGCCATCGCTCAGACGGAATACAGCTATTTCTGTATCATGAATGCGAACTGTCCTTGCTCCACGTCGGTCAATTTCGTTCAAATTAGCTATTCTGATTCTGTTGGTTGTCGTATTGGTCTCCATTTTGTCAGCCCCCTATTCCATTACTGGCTTAAGTTCCGGCAGCTGCACAAAATTTTTGCGCAGCTCTTCGTTGTGAATAATTTCGTGCCACGGATCAGTCGTCGTGCTTAATGTCTCTTCAATTCTGGTCACCAGTTGCTTCCTCGTCTCTGCATCCGAAAGTGCCTGTTTGATGGATTCCACTCCGACCCGTTCCAACCAATGGGCTGTGCGTTCGTTCCAATTGGCCTGCTCACGATAATACTGCAGATAGGCACCGGTCCATTCCATCACTTCATCCTCGGTTCTAACGGTACAAAGTAGTTCAGCTGCCCGAACCTTGATACCCCCGTTACCTCCAACGTAGATCCCCCAGCCACCGTCAATAGCAACGACGCCCAAATCCTTGATCGTCGCTTCAGCGCAGTTACGCGGGCAACCGGACACAGCCAGTTTGACTTTGGATGGAGCATTCAGACGTTCAAATGCCTTTTCCAACCGGATGCCCATCCCCATAGCATCCTGCGTGCCAAAGCGGCAAAAGGTATTACCTACACACGTCTTAACCGTTCGCAGCGTCTTTCCATAGGCATATCCAGACGGCATATCCAACTCGGCCCAGATCCCTGGCAAATCCTCTTTTTTCACACCAAGCAGGTCAAGACGTTGACCACCCGTAAATTTAACCAGAGGCACATTGTATTTCTCCGCGACAGCAGCAATTTTCTTCAGGTCGGCAGGTGAAGTAACTCCTCCATAAATGCGGGGCACGACAGAATAGGTGCCATCTTTTTGTATATTGGCATGGTACCGTTCATTCGTAAATCTGGATTCCTTCTCATCTTCATAATCCAGTGGCCATAGCATACCTAGATAATAATTGAGGGCCGGCCGACATTTAGTGCAACCTTCCGGTTCGTTCCATCCCAGCACATTCATCACTTCTTTGACACTCTTTAATCCCATCTCCCGAATGCCATCAATGATCGCTTCCCGGTCAAGCGTCGTACAACTACAAATACCCTCTTTCATCGTTTCTCCGGCTTCTGCGCCTGCGTATAGCTGTAAGAGTCCCTCCACTAATGGCTTGCAGCCGCCACATGAGGCCGATGCTTTTGTGCATGCCTTAATCTCCCCGACACTCCGGCAGCCAGCCGCAACCGCCTCTCCAATGTCACCCTTGGATACACCATTACATCCACATACAATTTCGTCATCAGGCATCTGCTCCAGCATCATGGAGCCACTAGCTTCTGGTTGACCAGGATTGAAGCCAAGTAATAACTCTTTCTCTCGGCCAACCACCGACTCGCCACTTTTGATCAACGAAAACAGCATGGCTCCGTCAGACGTATCCCCAAACAGAACGGCTCCGATCAGTTTTTCTTCCTTGATTACGATTTTTTTGTAGACGCTACCAATATCATCCTGATACCGCAGGGAACGTGTTCCCGGTTCATCCTTGTAATCCCCTGCTGAAAACACGTCGACACCCGATACCTTCAACCTTGTCGAGGTAACTGAACCACTGTAGCCGGGAGTCTCCATTCCCGCGAGTCGCTGAGCCAGTACACCACCTTGCTCATATAATGGAGCAACCAGCCCGTAAGTGATTCCCCGGTGTTCTGCACATTCTCCAACGGCGTAGATGCCGGGGATATTCGTTTCCATGTGATCATTTACGATGATCCCGCGGTTTACAGGGATTCCCGCCGACACCGCCAGTTCAATGTCTGGTTTGATGCCTACCGCCATAACGATCAGATCCGCTTCCAACTCGCTGCCATCGGCAAATTTCAACCCTTCCACGCGGCGACGTCCTGTTATAGCCGCCGTCCGCTTATTGACCAGAAATGTCATTCCCTGCTCTTCCAGCTCGCGCCGTAGCATAAGGGAAGCAGCCTCATCCAGCTGCCGATCCATAATATATCCGTTAATATGGATAACTGTGACGTCCATCCCCAAGTTAAGCAGCCCCCTGGCTGCCTCTAGTCCAAGCAATCCGCCACCGATGACGGCTGCTTTTTTGTGCGTCTTCGCCGTCTCCATCATCGTTTCACAGTCACGAATATCCCGGAAACCGATAACACCATCCTTGTCGGCCCCTGGAAGCGGCAGAATAAAGGCTTTAGACCCCGTTGCCAACAACAACAAATCATAAGAGATGCATACGCCGGAGCGTGATGTCACCTGCTGCTTTTCCGTGTCGATAGCTGTGACAGGATCATTGGTATACAATCGAATATTGTTGTCTTCATACCAACTCCAGTCGTTGATGACAATATCCTGCAAACCAGCCCCTCCCGCCAGAACGGAAGACAGCATGATCCGGTTATAGTTTGGATGGGGCTCGGCCCCGAATACCGTAATCTCATAGCTACCTGGTGCAAGCTTCAGCAAATGTTCGAGAGTGCGTATCCCCGCCATTCCGTTGCCGATCAACACTAACTTTTGGATATTGTTCATCAGGTCACTCCCCTTCCATTTGTATCCTCAAAACATAAAAAGCCCGCTTCACATATGGGGATTCAAAATATCCCCCACATGAGAAAACAGGCTCCATTGCCGTTTCATCGAATACGCCGTTGTATCCATCAGAGTATGGAATTAAAAAGTATTGTAGCTAATATATAATGGTTCAAATGATATGTCAACATTCCTTACGCATTAACTTATAAAAAATTATATTTTATCACCATGTAACATGTCTATGACGTATAAAATATCACTCCCCTACAAAATTAGGATTGATTTTCAGACCAAAACACGCCAAAATGGTTTAAAAGTCCGTTTTAACTTGATGATGGTGGAAAAATAAAGCAAACGGATAAAATCCAATGTCATATTTGTTATCAATGAATACCATCCCCATCGCTAACTACCCTTCATATTACAGAGAGGAGGAGCCCGCTTGCGTTCCTTGTTGGTAATTCACTTACATTCTGACCATGTATCTGAGCAGACACACGCCGTTTCCTCATGGCAGGCAGGACCTGAAAACCTTTTAGAATCCAACGGATACCTAACTCTGCCCTGCCGCAATGAATCTGAAATCAAACAGCTAATCCTTAATGCAGATGCGGCGGTACTAGACATGCCTGTCGGCACGATCAGCATGTGGGGTGGCAGGCTGGAGCAAGCCAAAGCAGTCCCGTTGCTCTGGTGGTGCAGCGCAGAATCAGCGTTATCATCGACAGAGGCTTGTGAAGCTGATGTCACTGTTGATGGCATTCTAACCCCTTCTATGGCAGCCCATGAGCTGAATTGGGCTCTTCATTTTAGTGCCAAACGCTTTTTTGAACGCCAGCACTGGCAAAGTGAACGCAAGCAACTGACCGCTCGGTTGGAAGAACGCAAATGGATTGATATGGCGAAAGGAATACTTGGAGAAGTAAACGGTATCCCGGAAGCGGAAGCATATGATGTGCTGCGGAAAAAAGCAATGAACGAACGCAAACGTATCGTTGATGTGGCAATTTCCATCGTCAAAGCACAGCAAATGCTAAAAGCATAAATCTGAAAGGGGCCTGAACATGAATATCATAGAAATATTAAAAGAAGTGGGTCGTGGCAAAAGGGGCGCCCGGGATCTGAATTACGCCGAAGCCGAAGCTGCTGCCGAACTTATTATGACCCAGTCAGCAACCCCTGCTCAAATCGGAGCTTTCTTTGCCGCGGAGCGCATTAAAATGGAGAGTGTTGGCGAGCTGGAAGCATTCGTAAACGTCTGCCGTAAATATACCCATCGCTACCCGATGCATAAAGGTATTGATTTCGCCGGTCCGTATGATGGCAGGAAGTCTTCATTTATTGCCACCTTCGCAACGGCCTTTCTACTCGCCTCATGCGGAATTCCTGTAACGATGCATGGTAGTGCACCCCTCCCTCCCAAATGGGGTGTTACGCTCCCGCTTTTATTGCAGGAAATGGGAGTAACGCCCCGGAACATGACGCGTGAAATCGCCGTTCATGCCGCGAAGCTGACTGGTGTACTGTTCGTAGCCTCCGAACAGTGGTGTGTGCCCCTGCGAGATATGCGGCCCATTCGCGAAGAACTGGGGCTTCGCACAGTGCTGAATACTGCCGAGAAACTGGTTGATTACGGTTCTTCCCCATATATTGTATTCGGCGTTTTCCACAATACCGTGTTCGAAAAGACGGCGAAACTCATACAAAATCTGAATTACCACAGAGCTCTGATCGTCCAAGGGAGCGAAGGATCGGAGGATCTGTTCATCGATCGGCCGACCCGGACTTACCTGCTTGCTAACGGCGAGGTATCATTACAGGTTATTGATCCGGAAATGTACGGACTGGATTCGGTGGTACCAGAGCATAACTGGACCCCCGCTGAACAACTGCGCATTACGGAGGAAGTGCTACAAGGCATAGCTTCTTTAGCCTTTTCGAATCAAGTGTTACTCAACAGTGCGGTCCGACTGTTCGTTGCAGGGCGAGTTGACTCCATAGAGGAAGGTTTGTATACCTGCAAACCGCTGCTAGAAAATGGGCACGCCTGGGGTTTGTATTGTCACTGGCGGGAAGCCATGCTCAGAACAGAAATAAAAACGGGAGCAGACAGATCTGAAACCCGATTGCATTTATAATTACTGGCGTCACGCAGTCTGTGATTACGAGCCCTAAACTGTCCAACTCAAAAAGGCTAGCTCCCTCACTCATACAAGGGGGCTGGCCTTTTATGCAAAGAAAAAGTCACTTACTCCGTCCTGCTCTAGAACTCCGACCATTCCTCGTTATCTGCACTGGTTGCGGCTGCAGCCAGATGAAGGGGACGGATGCGTACAGCTGCCGTTTTGAAGCCAGGCATCCGACAGAACGGATCAAGATCAGGGCGGGTCGCCCGATTAACATTTTGTATCCCACCCCAATGCATGGGCACGAAGAGCGTATCTTCGCGGATATGTGGTTTGATCCGGCTGCGGACAGTGAAGCTGCCGCGCTGTGATGCTATTTCTACCCACTCCCCGTCCCTGATGTGCCAGCGTCGCGCTGTCCGCGGATGAATTTCCACATAATTCTCAATCTCTCGCGCGGCCAGCGACGGACTTCTGCGCGTTTGTGCACCGGTCAAATAGTGAGCCAGTACACGGCCGTTCGTCAAAATAAGCGGGTACTCCTCTGATATCTCCTCTCCTGCTCCACAGCTTTCAACCACCGTAAAAACAGCCTTTTGATCAGAATGGGCAAAGGTTTCCCGAAACATTGTATCCATACCGGCTCTGTCCGTAGACGGGCATGGCCAATATACTCCTTCTTCACGACGCAGCCTGTCGTATGTGATCCCGTAGTAATCGGAAGGACCGCCCCGGCTGGCGAGCCGCAGTTCTTCAAAGATATGCTCGGCATCCCTGTACGAGAAATAGCCGCCCTTGTTTAGCTTTGCAGCCACCTGACACAAAATGTTCCAGTCATCTCTAGCCTCGCCTGGTGCGGGCCTCGCCGCTTCCCGTAGCAGAACGCGGCCCTCCAGATTGGTCATCGTCCCCATATTCTCCAAATAAGATGTCACAGGCAAAACAACGTCAGCCATTCGCGCGGTTTCCGTGAGAAACATATCCGCCACAACCAGCAGATTCAGCTTTTTGAGGGCTTTCTCCACCAGCCGGACATTCGGGTTAGATACAATAGGATTAGAGCCCATCACGAACAAAGCTTGGATTTGTTTCTGATGGACAAGCTCCATCATTTCATAGGCGGACACCCCTTTTCCTGGCAAACTGCTTGGTTTCACTCCCCATACGGACGCCACATAGGCTCGATCTTCTTCATCCTCAATCGATCTGTAACCAGGAAGCTGGTCAGCCTTTTGGCCGTGCTCTCGTCCCCCTTGCCCGTTTCCCTGACCTGTGATAGCTCCATAACCGCATCCTTCCCTTCCAATCTTGCCAGTGGCCAGCACCAGATTAAGAAATGCACGCACCGCCATATGTCCATCTGTCTGCTGTTCAACACCCCTGGCCGTAAAAACGATGCCCGTCTCCACACTGCCAAAGGCACGTGCTGCCTGCTGGATCATTTCTACTTCAATTCCGCACAACGCAGCCGATTCTCTCAGATCCACACCCTTCAAATGAGTCAACAGCTGGTCATAGCCGTTGGTCCGCTTGCGGATAAACTCTTCATTCGCAAATCTCTCATCCACGATGACCTTTAGCATGGCATTGGCCAGCACAGCATCCGTACCCGGCTTGATTTGCAGGTGCAAATCGGCGGCGGCCGCCGTTGGTGTCGCGCGCGGGTCAATTACGATGACAAAGGCGCCGTTTTCCTTCGCCTCGTGAAAATAAGGCATTAACGTCGGCTGGCATTCAGCGATATTCGTACCTGCGAGCACAATACAACGAGCCAACGGAATATCAGCCAGCCTGCAGGTCAGTCCGCGATCAATGCCAAACACTTTACTGCCAGCGGATGCCGCTGCCGACATGCAGAAGCGCCCGTTATAGTCGATATATCGCGTACCTACAGCCACTCTTGCAAATTTGCCGAGTAAATAAGCCGTTTCATTGGAGAGTGAACCTCCACCGTAAATTCCGATTGCATCAGGACCTTGTGTGGACAGTAGCGTAGAGAAACTGCTAGCTATAGTATCCAACGCCTCCTCCCACTTGACGGGAACCAGTTGGCCCTCTTTGCGAATGAGGGGCTGTACCAGCCTTTCCGCATGAGTCGCATGCTGATGCGCATTCATTCCCTTGATGCACAACCTACCCTGCGAGGCTGCATTATGCTTCCCTTCCGCCTTATACACTGTACGAATGATACCCGCAAGTGTCTCTGTACCCGTGCTAACGGTCATCTTACATTGCACGCTGCAAAACGGGCACTGCGTATCCATTACTGACGGTACATGTAGCCCAGCTTCCGGTTTGCCTTCTCCCGACTGACACATCAAAGCCACCTTCCTTTCGCCATTTTTCGGAATTTTATCGTCTGCACGATAGATAATTCGCCATAACTCCAACTCAACCCGTCATCCTGTCAGCATTGTGGTCCGCAGACTACCCGCTAGACCACTTCGAAGAGCAGCGTCAAGCACACTTTCCCGTAATGCCAGAACACCAGTCCTTTCAATCCACTCCCACATTTTTTCCCCATACCGGGCACTATGTCGGTATATTTGCAAGCAAGTTGCAGTCAGCAGAACCGCTTCTGTCGGGTCTTCCTCCAATCCAAGCAGGTGCCCCTGGCGAACCGGATGCTCTGCCTGGCCACCCGCATAGACCTCCCAGCCTGCTGGAGAACGAGATATTCCAATATCGTGGACAAGTACACCTCCGGGATACGCCGATCCAGGACAAATAGCAACTCTAACTAATGCTGGCAATGCGAGACTTCCCCATAAAGTTGCCAACCGCTCTCTTAGCCAGGCTACTTCTACAAATGCCTGATCCATCAGATCCGACTCAACAAAAGACCGATCCTCGGCATTTAGGTTCGTAAAGCGCAGACCCGCAGAGGGCGCCTCTCCTCCGTACTGCGGTGTGACCTGAACCGCAACGCCAGCCCCTAATGGATTTGTCGCAGATCTGTCGCGCAACCCGAGAGATTCCAAGTAATAAAGTACAGCCGGACGACACAATTCACACCCCTGCTGTCTAGTCCAACCGAGACGGGATACTACTTCACCTGGAGTCTGACAGATTGCGTCCACCATAGCTGTTTTAAGCGAATCATGATCGTAATGCGTACATCCACAAACAGGGACAATTTCTTGGGCGGTTGGAGTAACTACAGGTCCGGAATCTGTGGATCGGGACAAACTATTTTTGACCAGTGCAGCCACCAGCGGCCGACATCCCCCACAGGAACCGGACGCTTTGGTCCGGCTCTTCACCTCTTCCACCGTCTTCAGCTTATCCGTGGCAATCGCTCGCAAAATAGCCCCCTTACTCACGCCGTTGCACGCACATACCGTTTCTTCTTCCGGCAGTGCGGCTGCCGCATCCTCTGCTTTGCTCCGGCTGTTATCCCGGGATGTAAGCTCTGTAGCGGACGCCCCGCGCCGTACCATTCCGAGCAACGAGGTACTTTCCGCCGTATCTCCGTACAAAATGGCGCCAGTGACAGCACCGCCGTGCATCATCACTTTTTTATAAACCTCCAGCATCCCGTTATATTCCATAACTGCTGTCTCGTTTCCCTCATCGCGAATGTCTCCTGCGGAAAACACATGGATCCCCGCTACCTTGAGCTGCGCATACGGAATCGTCCCTTCATAGGGAGCCGTTTCACGACCACAAATAACTTTTGCCAGCACTTTGCCCTGCTCATATAGCGGCGCCACCAGTCCGTATGAAATCCCCCGGTGCTCAGCACATTCGCCGACGGCATAAATACCAGGAATACTCGTGCGCATATAATCATCCACGACAATGGCGCGGTTTACAGTCAGACCGCTATCCTGAGCTAATTCGATATTCGGTCGGATACCAACCGCCAGCACAACCAAATCCGTGTCCAGCCTGTTCCCGTCCGCAAACATCAAGCCTTGCGCCCTGTTTCGGCCTATGATGTTGACCGTTTCCTTCGCCAAATGAAACCTCATGCCCTGTTCCTCCAACTTTCGCTGCAGAAGCACAGCTGCCGTCCGGTCAAGCTGACGGTTCATAAGATACTGCGCATTATGAACAACCTCAGTTTCCATCCCTAGATTCAGCAGGCCTTGAGCAGCTTCAAGTCCTAACAGCCCCCCTCCGATAACCGTGGCCCTGCGGTATGTTTTGGCATATCTAGCCATGGTTTCACAATCATTCACATCACGAAAAGCAATTACTCCCTGTTTTCGCACTCCAGGAATGGGCGGAATGAAAGGTAATGAGCCCGTTGCCAATATGAGCATGTCATAAGGTTCTTTCATGCCGGATTCCGTTTCCACCATCCCGGTTGCAACATCAATACGACAGACGCGTTCACCCGCGTACAGCTTTACCCCGTTCTCTTCATACCAGTCCCAGTCATGGGTAACGATATGTTTAAATGAGCTCTCCTCCTGAAGCATTTTGGACAGGAGCACTCGGTTGTACCCGGGACGGGGCTCTGCACCAAATATCGTGATTTGGAACCGCTCTGGCTCCAAATTGAGTATTTCCTCCACACATTTGATGCCTGCCATACCATTGCCGACGACGACCAGTTTTTTCATCATGTTAAACCAGCCCCATTCTCCGAATAAAATAAGACAGAAAAAGCCCTTCTCCATTCAATGGAAAAGGGCACCGTTGCCGTAAAAGTCGGCACATCGTTGTGCCGATATGTATCTAAGATTACTGAATTGTGAATGTCATGTCAACATTCAATACATAAAAACTATATTTTCACCTTTTATTTAATTTTTTCCCGCATTTGTGTTATGTATATTGACATACAATAGATCCTTTTTTATAATTTGAATTAAAATCACTCCAACGTGATCATACCAAGTCGACTCACAATGAAGTGTGTCAACCACGGCAATGAAGCCGCAAACCGTTTCCTAGATACCATGTAGGGGCGATTTGCGGCTTTTCATGTTCAAATTACATTTTGCAGACAAAGAACAACAATTAGAACAGGAGAGATGGAGAATGAACAAAAAAAGTTTCTGGAAAAGCGGACACAAGCCCACCTTATTTGGTTCCTTTCTGTATTTTGATATCAGTTTTATGATATGGGGGATGATCGGACCGTTGGCCGTTGTAATTGCCAATGATTATCCAATGGACCCTGTACAAAAAGCCAATCTTGTCGCTCTACCCATACTCGGTGGTTCCCTGCTGCGGCTCGTGCTCGGATTCATGTCGGATTATATCGGTCCCAAGCTCACAGGACAGATTGGTATGCTTGTCACGATCATCCCGCTTTTGCTCGGCTGGCTGTGGGTTGATTCGCTGGAGCAATTATACGTTGTTGCCCTACTCCTGGGCGTAGCTGGAGCTTCATTTGCAGCTGCGCTGCCGTTAGCCGGTCAATGGTACCCCAAAGAGCATCAAGGCTTGGCTATGGGAATTGCCGGAGCCGGTAATAGCGGTACCGTCCTTGCGACTTTGTTCGCCAACCGCATTGCTCAACATTTTGGCAGTTGGGAAGCCGTTTTCGGATTGGCCATCCTCCCCATCTTAATCGTCTTCATTCTGTTCAGTATTTTTGCCCGCAACAGCCCTCACCGCCCGGCACCAAAAAATCTGTCGCAATATGCTTCGGTGCTCAAACAGAGGGATGCCTGGGTATTCTGTGCCTTTTATTGCGTGACGTTTGGCGGATTCGTTGGCCTTTCTAATTATTTGACTATTTTCTTCAATACCCAGTATGGCCTCTCCGCGGTACATGCCGCCGATTTTGCAACCGTTTGTGTGATTGCCGGAAGCTTTTTTCGTCCTGTAGGTGGTTTTTTATCCGATCGGATTGGTGGTTCACGCATGCTAATGTACTTGTATGCGGGGGCCGGGATTATGCTCGCCGGCATTGCGTTTTTACCGCCACTTACCGTGGTAGTTGTGCTGCTGTTCGTAGGCATGATGTGCCTTGGCGCTGGCAACGGCTCTGTATTCCAGCTCGTGCCGCAGCGCTTCGGCAACGAAATCGGGCTCATGACCGGCATCGTCGGCGCTGCTGGTGGCATAGGCGGGTACTTTCTCCCTCTTATACTGGGTCATCTGTACAAATCAACGGGTTCCTATATGCCGGGCTTCATCTGTCTGAGCCTACTTACGTTCTGTGCCTTTACCCTCGTCATCATAATGCAATTGAAATGGCGTAACAGCTGGATGCGACGCTCTGCTACAGCTACTGATGAAGCCGTCAATCGCATTGGAGAATTAAATGCCTGATATTCATTAAATATAAAGCTGCGAAGCATTGAATTGTTCCTCAAACATCCCTATAGCCCAAAAAATGGCTTAACTTCGTTTATATAAAATGAAGTTAAGCTATTTTTTATGCACACTCAATCGAATCACACCTATAAAAACTATGATAAACATCACATTAGATCAATATTTTCCGAAAATATTATGAAAATTAAATGAAATTTTCATTTAAAAAACATTGAAAATCGCTTTCATTTTCATAATTTCTCTTATGTAAACACTTATATAACCATTTTTCACACAACATACTTGTTCACTTGGTTTAAAATAAGGCGTATACTTGTTCACGAATTGTTCAAGGATGAACTAAATGTAATTTTCTAGAAAGAAGGAATTAAAAATGCGTGCTTTTCATTTTACGGAAGACGGATCTATCGAAACCAAATTAACCGGAAAAGATCTACTTGCCAACCCACTGCTGAATAAAGGAGTGGCTTTTACCTTGGAAGAACGGAAACAACTTGGACTTGACGGTCTCCTTCCTCCTACGATATTAACTATTGAGGAGCAGGTTCAACGGGTTTACGAGCAATTTCAGAGCCAACCGGATAATTTGCGTAAAAATGTTGCGTTAAATGATCTTTTTAATCGCAATACGGTCCTTTATTATCGTTTGCTCTCTGAGCACCTAAGCGAAATGCTCCCGATTGTTTATACACCAACAGTAGGCCAGGCTATACAGGAATACAGTCATGAATATCACAAGCCTGGTGGTATGTATTTATCTATTGATAATCTGGCGGGTATTGGAGAGGCTTTTAAGAATTTGAACCTGGACCCTGATGATATCGACCTGATCGTAGCCACAGATTCCGAGAGTATTTTGGGAATCGGGGACTGGGGAGTCGGAGGTATTAATATCTCTATTGGTAAGCTTGCTGTGTATACAGCTGCTGCTGGTATAGATCCTAGCCGGGTGCTGGCAGTTGTTCTTGATGCAGGTACAAACAACGAGAAGCTATTGGAAGATCCTTTATATATGGGGAATCGTCACAAACGTGTACGTGGAGAACAATATGATCAATTTATTGACACTTATGTTCAGGCTGCACTTTCCTTTTTCCCGAATGCTCTGCTGCACTGGGAAGATTTGGGCAATGTCAATGCACGGAACATTATCAATAAATACGGAAATAGTATTTTGACTTTTAATGACGACATTCAGGGTACTGGAGCGGTTACACTCGCAGGTGTGATGTCCGGTGTTCAATTGTCCGGAATCCCACTGAGCAAGCATCGGGTTCTAGTCTTTGGTCCAGGAGCTGCCGGAATCGGCAATGCAGACCAAATTAGCGCCGCCATGATGCTGGAAGGACTGTCAGAAGCAGAAGCAAGACGTAACTTCTGGGCTTATGATTACCGTGGCCTGCTTACCAACGAAACAGAAGGACTTTTTCCATTTCAGGTTCCTTATGCGCGTGATGCTGCAGAATGCCGTGACTGGGAACATGCTGAAGATGGAAAAATCCCTCTGCTTGAAGTCATTCGCCGCGTGAAACCGACGATTATGATTGGTACTTCCGGTGTTAGTGGGGCATTTAGTGAGGAAATCGTTAAAGAAATGGCCAAACATACAGAACGTCCTATAATTATGCCTATGTCCAACCCGACTCCACTTGCAGAAGCAACTCCGCAAGATTTGATCCACTGGACCGAAGGAAAAGCCCTGATTGCAACAGGAAGTCCTTTTGAGCCGGTGATCTATAACAATATTAAGTTTGAAATTGGGCAATCCAACAATGCTTTCGTGTTCCCGGGTCTTGGTCTTGGCGCAATCGTGGTAAAATCCAAAATCATAACAGATAGCATGTTTGCTGCAGCTGCCCATGCAGTAGCTCAAATGGTGGATTTGTCGCAGCCTGGTGCTTCCCTGCTGCCAAAAATCAATGAATTACGCGAAGTATCTGAAGCGGTAGCCGTGGCTGTGGCCAAGGCAGCAGTTCAGGATGGAGTAGCGCGTCATCAACCGGACGATATCGCACAAGCAGTTCGAGATGCGATGTGGGACTGTAAATATAAACCCATCAAACAATATGGTCAGGAAGCGGTCCTGGTTTAAAAAATAGCGAACAACATCAAATTTATACTTGCATACGCAAAGTGATTATTTAACTGATGTCCGCCATTTTTGGCGGACATCTTCATTGGAGGCGACATCATGGCTACAGGTCATATTTTTATTATCTTAATTCCTATTTTCTTTGTCATTTTAATTGGTTATTTCGCAGGATTGTTTAAAGCTTTTAACCCCGCTTCTTCTAAGGGATTAAATACACTCGTGACGAAGTTTGCTCTACCCGCACATTTGTTTATTGGGATTACGACGACACCAAGAGAGACGTTGATTCAAAAGTGGCCCTTTCTTGTGGCTTTGCTACTTGGTGTAATCGGCTTTTATATTGTATTGCTCATTGTTTATCGCTTAATTGCCAAAAAAGGCCTGACTGAATCCTCTATGTTCGCATTGAATTCAACACAGCCTTCTTTTGCATTCATGGGAATTCCGGTTCTGGGCAGCTTGTTCGGAAGTGCGGCAGTCGCCATCCCGATTGCAATTACCGGGATCGTCGTTAATGCCATTCTTGATCCGCTTGCAAGTATTTTGGGAACGGTCGGCCAGCGCAAAACAACAGAATCCGACGGCACTAAAGGCAACTTATTTAAAGTCACTATGAAATCAGTCCTTCATGGACTCAGCGAGCCACTTGCCTGCGTACCTTTGTTTGGTGTCATATTGACTCTATGTGGATTCCACGCTCCGAAACTTTTACAATCCATGTTTGATCAAATCGGCAATGTTACCGCCGGTACAGCCCTATTTGCCATCGGGGTAACCATTGGTATCAAGAAGATTACGTTCAGTCCAAAAGCACTTAGCATTGCTGTGCTGAAAGCCATCGTAATGCCTATTGTTATGCTCGGTATTGCTGTTCTGATAGGACTATCCCATGAAGATGTAAGCAAAGCCGTACTGCTTGTCGCTTTTCCCGGCTCGGCTGTGGCCGCTATGATTGCTACCCGTTATGAAACACTGGAAACGGAAGCTGCATCTGCATTTGTTATTAGTTCAGTCTTATCGCTCATTTCACTACCCTTGCTCATTTCACTTCTTTTATAAGGGACAGAAAAGTTAAGAACCCTCAATTCAATCCAGGTATTTATTGGTGTAAAGCATACCCGTCTGTTCTTTTTTATCTTATTTTTTAAATATTGTTCAAACAATAAAGTGATTTAGTAAGAATTGAGTTGGAAAAACAACATAAAATCCAGTTTTGCCGACAAGCGGCGGTCCCATCGTTTCATTCACTAGGGGGCCGCCGTTCTTTTTGAATAACCTTCTACTCTCCCTTTTAATAAATACCTAACATTTAGAAAGCAAATTGTCGAAATATATATGGGGTAGGTTGTATATGAAACTAAATTGCTAATTCAAAGGAGAAGAAAACGTGAAAAACTTGAAGTGGAGAACTATGTCCTTTTTTGGTAAAAATCTATTAATCTCTTTTCTTAACATCGTATTAATAGGAGCTATTCTCATCACATCCAGCTATATACTTCAAAAGAACATTCTCACCACGCAGCTGCAAGATCAAGTTAAGGTATTGACTAAAAAATGGGCAGAAGATGTTGATAAAACAAAAGTACAACAAGCATTGAATGAAAAAGATTATAACGGCTCTGCTCAACAAGATCTACGCAAATTTCTCGATTCTATTCACGCCTTTTATCCGAATGTTGCCCAAGCTTACATATTTGGTACAGAGCTAACAGAAGGTAATCAGACCTCCATTATTGGCGTTCCCACAAATTTAGTCCAAGCTTTCCAAGACTTAAAGATGAACATTGGGGACATGTACACTCTTCCTGACGAAAATGCACAAGCCGTAAATAAAATGCTTCAATCTAATGAATCAGCATTAAGCAGCTTTTACACGGACGAATATGGCACATGGACTACCATTGTTTACCCGATTACAGATGCAAGCGGGAAAGTCACAAGTGCGATTTACTTTGACGTAGATGCGAGCTCTGTACCTACCGGCCTTCATAAATTGCTTGTATACGGTGTTTCACTGCTCATTCTGTTTCTTGCCATCTTCTTAACGATTCAATATTTACTGGTAAAGCGCACCCTCTCCCCGATTCGTAGCCTGATGAAGGGCATTGAAGAAGTCAGCGAGGGTAATCTGAATGTAAAAATCAAGACAGGTGAGGACGACCTTGGCATTATCAATCAAAAATTTAATTCTATGATCAAACGCCTTAACGATACAATGGTGAAAGTACAGGATACGACACAAGAAGTTACGGGATCTGCCCAGGAATTGTTAAGTATTAGCGAGAAAAACAGTACGAATACGAACGTCATTAACAGCAATATTCAGGAAATAACCCAGGGGCTTGAAGCTCAGGATCACGCAGCACATGAAAGCTCCAGAGCTATGAATGAAATGTCGACAGTTATCCAAACGATTGCCGAAAGCTCCTCTTCCGTAGCCGATCAAGCTTATTCTATGGAAAAACGCTCCGTTGAAGGCAATCAGGTAGCCCAAAAGCTTTCCTCTCAAATGGACTCCATCTCCACTACAATGGAAAGTACAGCTGATTCCGTTAATGCGCTGCAGAACCGTTCTAACGAAATCAGCAATATCGTCAGCATCATTACAGGCATTGCCAGTCAAACGAATCTGCTTGCACTGAACGCTTCTATTGAAGCTGCCAGAGTCGGTGAAGAAGGCAAAGGTTTTGCAGTCGTAGCAGGAGAAGTGCGTAATTTGGCTGAACAGTCTCAAGAGTCTGCCAAACAAATTGCAGAGCTTATTGAAGAAATCCAAAAAGAAATTGAACAGACTGTAAAAGGCATCAGCCTTGGTACAAAAGAAGTTCAGATTGGGCTAGAAGTTACGAAGCAAACAGGCGAAATGTTCTCTGAAATTTTAGATGCGTCTAATAAAGTGTCGTCACAAATTCAAGAGGTATCCAGCGCAACGGAGCAGATTTCAGCCAGCACGCAGGAAATGTCAGCTACCTCTGACGAGCTGTCTTCCACAGTTAGCAGAACAGTCGACAGCAGCAAACAAATTCAGCATACTATTGGAGAACAGGCTGAGTCTATGGCTTCTATTGTCCAAGCTTCTGACAAGCTTACATTGATGTCTGGCGAGCTGGAAGAGCTTATTTCTTTCTTCAAGGTAAACCGAGAAGCCTAATTTTATAACTTCTAAATAGCCATAGATAACAGTAAAGAACCTCTAATCTGCATATAATGCGCATCAGAGGTTCTTTGATATACTCTTACGTACTTCTTAATTTATAAATCCTTCCAAAGCTGAAGTTGGCTTACCGTCAGCCTGCCAAGCACCTTTGTTATAACCCTGATTGTAACCTGGAGTTGCAGCAGGCTCCCAATAAAATACCCCTGTACCTTTACCGCCTCCGATGTTCCGAACCTTCGTTTTGATTGCAAATATAAATGACTTGGAAGCCGCAGGTTCATTATATTCCATCCCGATTTCACTGATGACAATACCTTTGCCGTATTTTGCAATGAGGTTATTGGCATTGGTAATCGTCTGATCCACCTTGCCCTGCCAGTCCGAAGGAGACGGATACAGAGACAGCCCGATGAGATCAAACTGAGCTCCATTATCAATCAGCCCGCCGATATTCCAGTTCAACACGGAATCATTATCTCCATTGGCTAAATGTACGATCGTTTTAGTACTACTGCTTACCGATTTTACAGCATTATTACCTGTATTGACGAGCCAGGCATAGTTTTTCATGTTCACCGAAGCTTTGCCATCTTCCCAGAGCATTCCATTGTTCGTCTCATTACCGATCTGCACCCAGTCCGGTGTTACCCCCTTGCTTTTCATCGTGTCCATAACATAGACCGTATGGGACCAGACTGCATCCATAAGTTGTGTAAATGTGAAATTGCGCCACGCATAAGGTTTGTTCTGTTGCCCTGGATCTGCCCAAGAATCACTATAATGTAGAGTCAGCATAACGCTCATACCTAACTTTTTAGCTCGTTGCGCCAGTTCTGCTGCCTTTTCGGCATTCATGTATCCGCTTGCATAATCTTTCATGTCAGGGTTTACCCACACACGGATACGCACCGAGTTGATCTGATAGTCATCTCGCAAAATTTGCAGTATATCTCGACGAACACCCTTCTTATCCTTCCAACTCATACCTTGCGCTTCCATTCCTGCTACCCAGCTTATATCTGCTCCTTTGGCGAAAGCAGGGGCGGCCGAAGCCGCACCCAACCCTACAGAACCGAACGGATACAATAAGCTGGATAACAAGATCAACATCGCAAATACCATCGTGCGGTTACCTGTTTTCATAAGTCATCTCCCATCCGAATTGTATACTTCTCATTGCCTCTGACCAATCTACCAGCTCCCACTCGGGAAAACGATAGAGATCACACTTAAAATATCATGTTCTATTTATTGCGCTCTGTCTTTAAAACCTTAACAGCGTAGGCATCCAATTGAATGCTACCATCTTCTATCACATGATTTTCAAGCATATCCGCATAAGTTCGCCCATCCAACATAATCTTTTGCGGCTCATGCGTGAAATTCAATATGAAAATATAATCATGAACTCCATCGGTACGAATCGCCGTATTCACTCCATGAGGCAACTTCACATTGAGCGCTTTACTGATTCCTGCATCATCAATTAAACTTCTGTAAAAATGACTGTGGAATAGTCCGATGTTGCGTGATGCGATGTAATAAGCCTTTCCTTGTCCCAAACGGTTCACCGTCAAAGCTGGGCGTCCTGCATAAAAGTCTGAACCGTACACAGCCAGTACCTCTGCACCCTCTGTATGAATGAGATCACACAATTCTACAGCTTCATACTCCCCTTGCAGATCCAGCTCATTGCCTTCAACCGGCAAAATGTGATTACGGTCATGATCATGCAATCCGTCAATCTCTTCCGACCAGATCCCCAGCGTCTTACGAAGCGGGCCCGGAAAGCCTCCAAGGAAGCACAAATCATGTTCATCTACGATACCAGACCAATAGGTTGCTACGAAAATACCACCGTTTTCAACAAACTTCTGTATACGCTCCCCCACACCGCTGCGGACCATATATAACATCGGAGCTACCAAAAGTTTGTATTTGGAGAAATCTGCATCCATATGAATGACATCTACAGGCACACCCTGCTCCCACAGCGCCAAATAATGCGCTTCAGCTGTCTCTTCATATTTCACACCTTTGTTCCGCGGTCCCTGTGAATCGTTGATTCCCCAACGGTTCTCCCAGTCAAAAATGACTGCGGCCTCCGCCGGTACAGATGTACCGATAACCTCCTCCAATTTTTCCAGCGTATTACCGACATGGGTCACATCCCCGAATACCCGAGTGTGCTCATGTCCGACATGATCGACAACCGCACCATGCAGCTTTTCACTCGAACCGCGGCTTTTCCGCCACTGAAAATATTGAACGGTGTCTGACCCGTGTGCCACAGCCTGTAAAGACGAGAGCAGATGCATTCCCGGCCGCTTCAGCTTGCTAACGTCTTGCCAGTTCGTCAAACTTGGTGTACTCTCCATGAGCATCCAAGGCTTACCTCCCTTGATTGAACGAATAATATCATGCATCATGGCCACTTTAGCAGCCTGACGGCTATCATCTCCCTCACGATCATGCCATGTTGGGTAACTATCCCAGGATATAACATCGAGCAGATCAGCAAACTTCCAGTAGTTCAATCCTTCAAAAAACTCCATCAAATTGGTTGTGACCGGAATTGCTGGATTTGCAGCCTTGAGCGGCACAATCTCATGCTTGATAAAATCTGCGGTCTGATCGGTCACAAACCGTCTCCAGTCCAAATTCATGGCATGAACCTGTGTTTCACCGTGAGGTGCCGGGGACTCAACTTGGCTCCAGTCCGTAATCGTATGACTCCAAAAGGTCGTCCACCATGCGTGATTTAGCTTGTCCAGCGTACCGTATTTATCCTGGACCCAAGCGCGAAATGCCTCCTGACAATAATCACAGTGGCAATCTCCACCAAATTCATTGGAAATATGCCAGCCAATCACAGCCGGATGGTTAGCATAACGCTCGGCTAGCTTCGTATTCATGATACGTACTTTTTCCCGGTAAACAGGCGATGTAGCACAGTGATTATGGCGAAACCCGTGCAGATTACGGACACGGTTAGCCTCCACACGCAGCACCTCAGGATATTTTTGTGACATCCAGGCTGGTCTTGCTCCACTAGGAGTAGCCAAAAATGCATAGATTCCGTTCTCAGCAAACGAATCCAGAATACGATCCAGCCACTCAAACGTAAATACACCTTCCTCAGGCTCCAATGATACCCATGAGAAAATGCCAACAGACATCACGTTACATTTGGCTAGTTTCATTAGACGAATATCCTCCGCTAACACCTCAGGGTAATGCTGCCATTGCTCCGGGTTATAGTCCGCTCCATGCAGCATACGTGGAATTCGCTCACTAATCGGGGGGTACTTAGTTATGTTTTGATACGTCACTGTAAATCATCTCCTTATTATTTCTATTACTCTTTGACGGAACCTAGCGTCATACCTTTAACAAAATACTTTTGTAAAAATGGATATACAATGAGAATAGGCGCTGCACCAATGAAAATTTGCGCTGCATTAACCGTCGTTTGAGAAAGTAATTCCATCTCCTTTGGACTCATGCTCATGGAACTCATGTCCTTCTGAATAATTACAGTTTGCAGGAACGTCGCGAGCGGATAGTCCTTTGCATTGCTCAAATAGAGTAGACCGTCAAACCAGGAGTTCCAATGAAATACCATACTAAACAGCGCAATCGTCGCAATGGAAGGCATGGATATCGGTAAAAAGATACTAAACAATGTCCGAAAATGTCCTGCTCCGTCGATCAATGCGGCCTCTTCCATCTCTTTGGGAATTCCTCTAAAAAAGTTCAACATAAGGATGACCAGAAATGTGTTGACCGCTCCTGGCAAAACAAGTACCCAGAAGCTATCCATGAGATGGATCTTTTGAATAACCATATAGAATGGAACCAGACCACCGTTAAAAATCATGCTGAACACGAACAACCATGAATATACGTTTCGGCTACGGAACACAGATGTTTCCTTTGAAAGTGGATAAGCAGCTAAAAAGGTAATCAGCAGTGTCAAGCCGGTTCCCAATACAGTCCGACAGACAGAAATCCAGATGGAGTGCAGAAAAATCGGGTTATTCATTGTCTTCTTATAGGCTTCTAATGAAAACTGCACTGGCCACAGTCCAACCAGATTGGCATCTGCTGCTGATTTAGCACTAAATGATACCGCCAACACATGAATCAGTGGAACGATACACATGATAGACAACATCACTAGTAAGCAAATATTAAACACATTGAAGATGCGGTATGGCGTTGTTTTATGATACATGACTCTCCCTCTTTCAGCCTCGTGGAATCAGAATATGCGGTAACCTGCCCATTTGTAAGCAAGTCGATAAGATATCAGAATGAGAATCATACTGATAACGGATTTGAACAAGCCGATAGCGGTGGCAAAGCCCATTTCCCCATTGATTAACGCTGTCCGGTAGACGAATGTATCAATAATATCGCCTTTTTGGTAAACCAGTGGATTATAAAGGTTGAAAATCTGGTCAAAACCGGCATTCAGTACATTGCCAAGTGCAAGCGTTCCAACAACGACTACCATCGGAATTAACGAAGGTACAGTGATGTGTAGCGTCTGTCTCCAGCGGCTCGCTCCATCCATTTCAGAAGCCTCATACAACGAAGGATTAATACCCGCCAGTGCAGCGAGAAATACGATGGTGTTGTAGCCGAACTCCTTCCATATATCTGAAACAATGACAGTAAATCGAAACCAGTTATTATCTCCCAGAAAAAAGATAGGCTGGATCCCCAAACTACCGAGAATACGGTTCATAAATCCATCTGTAGCCAACAGGTCAATCAGAATTCCGCCCAAGATGACCCACGACAGAAAGTGTGGTAGATAAACCAGTGTCTGAATGGATCGCTGAAGTCCGACCTTGCGAATTTCATTCAGCAGTATAGCAAAAACAAACGGAACCACCAGATTGAAAAACATCTTTAACACAGCAATAATTAGTGTATTCCAGACAACTTGAAGACTGTCCTCCCGTTGAAACAAAAAGCGGAAGTTATCCAGTCCAACCCACTCGGAACCCGTTATGCCTAGCCAAGGCTTGTAATTTTGAAAGGCCATCACGATGCCGCCCATCGGAATGTAGCTGAATACAATTAAGAAAATGATGGCTGGCAGCAGCATGATATGAAATGGCCACGTACGTTGCAGACTTCTCATTGCAGTTCCTCCTGTAACTTTCATTCATGGTATACTTCAATTATAAAAGCGTTTTCGCAGTCCCGACAGTTCAAAAAACCAACATACATGGCACAAAAGCAATCATTTTTTTAAGCTCGCCAAACGAATAAAACTTTTTTTCAAATACACCATGATAGCGCATTCATTTCCACTCGATACGGGTGAAACTGTAGTAAAAAGGCTGCCCACCTCGGGACAGCCTTCCTACTCTGTTACAACATCATTGGTTTTTACTTTTCGACGCTTTTATACCATTCGTTTACTTCATTTGTAATTTGTTCGCCACCCGCTGTTTTCCACGTCTGCACAAAGGTATCAAAAGCAGAGATCGGCTGCTTGCCATAAATAATTTCATTGAAGGTCTGACTTTCAATTTTATCCAGATAGTCCTTTTTAGCCTTCATGGTTGGCGTAGTTGGACCTGTGAACTGATCTTTCATGGAGATATCCTTCTGTTCCATAAGCACTTTGGCAGCTGCAGGAGTACCTTTCCCGTAGTTCACCATTACATCTTTCTCCAGACGGGTCTTCGGTTCTGCGCCGTTAGCCAAACTTAGCAAAGCCTTCATTTGGGCATCAGGTATACGCGCACCATCACGAACCAGCAAATAACGAATAGAGTTTACATAACCGCCTGGTATTTTATCGATAGACATTAGCTTTCCGTCCGCATCCAAATCATAATCGTAGCCCTTAAACAGCCCATTCGACAAATCGCTATCCGGTTTGGCATTAGCATAATGGTCAAACAAATAGTTTTGATAAGTGAAAAAAGCTTCAGGATGCTGCATTTGTTTGTTGATTAGTACAACACCATTGGTGTATTGCGTACCGTGACGCATGGCTTTGTTGTCAGGACCTGCTGGAATCTTAATCGGCTTCCATATGGCACCCGGCGCATTTTTGACTGTATCCTGAAGCGGCCAGCCGCTCATCCAATATGGTCCAGGAATCATACCGGCTGTTCCTGCGACTGTAGGTTCTGCCGTTTTATTTTCATCCCACAATGCTGCTTCCTGAGGAATATATCCCTTTTTGAGCCACTCGCTCAGCTTTTGCAAACCCGGCTTCATGCCAGGCTGCACGGAGCCATATTCCAAACTGCCATTTGTACCTTTGTTCCACTGCTGAGGTAGTGTGCCATATGCCCCGAAAATCCAGGACGGGTCACCCATCCAAGTGTTCATGGATGTTTTAAAACCGATACTGAGCGGAACCACTTTGTCCAGTCCGTCCGGATTTTTATTTTTAAAGGCATCCATCACTTTTTCCAGATCATCCATCGTCTCAGGAGCCTTCATACCCAGCTTATCCAACCAATCTTGTCGTACCCACAATACATAATCATGGTTATAGGCGAAATCAAGCACAGGAATACCCATTTTCTTACCATCTCGGCTATACTGATTCCATACATTCGTATCCTGATTCATCGCCTGCTTCCATGAATCCGAAGCGTACTTGTCAAACAACGGACCAGCCTCTGCAAACATACCGGAATCGATCATGTCCTGTGCCAGTTGCTCATTTTCCGTCCCCAGTACAACGACGTCCGGCATCTCCTGACCGGAGGACATAGCCAAACGCAGCTTCGTAGCAAATGCACCATTCGTATCCGTGACGGACCAGAGTGATTTGATATTAATACCGAATTTCTCTTTAGCCCATTTGGTCGCAATGTTATTTTCGATAGATTCACCATTTTTAAATTTTAAGGCGGGATCTACACCCCATACCGTGGAAATTGTGACTTCTGGATTGTATTTTTCTTTGTATACGTTTTCAGTTTTAGCTGTGCCGTCCGCATTCCCATCATTTTCCGCACCTGAGCAGCCCACAAGGCCAACTCCTAATACCATAGTTGCGGCGAGCAACGACAACAGCTTTTTCTTCGAATGAACTCGCATATTGTTCCCCCTCTAGAAATCATTTTCTACTCTTTTATTATAGAAGGGCTTTTCTTCACAGCCTATGTCACAAAATAAATATTTCTGCACCTTTCCCAACTGATCTTTACTGATTTCGTCTTTACTGGTCCCATCTCTACTGATCTCGAAATTCGTGCGGAGTCATTCCGTAATGCTTTTTGAACATTTTACTGAAATATTGGGGATTCTGGTAGCCTAGTTCCGTCGTAATTTCGTATATTTTTTTGTTGGAATATTTGAGCAAATAAAGAGCCCGCTCCATTCTCATTCGGATAATATAGTCACCCAGACCTTCTCCGGTTTCAGCTTTATAAATTTTAGACAGATAGACTGGATGAAGATAAACCTGATCAGCAATCGTCTTAACAGACAGCTCCTGGCCTTTATCCTGGGAGATGAGCTCCTGAACCTGCTTGACCACATAACTTTTAGCGCTTTGTTCGCTTGCGGACCATTCAGATTTAAGTTTGTTCATCATGGAAAATATCCACTCTTTGAGGTGGGGGAACGAATGAACCATTTTCTGCGCATGTAACGGATCGAAGCCTACTTGATCCATCTGTGTAATGAAACGTCCTTGTTTGTGCGCTGTATACATAAAGGCGCTCGTCACCGAAATAAACAGCTCATATAAATGCTCGCGTGTATATCCCACCTCTTCCATTTTTCCAAATACACGGCTCACTTTCGCTTCAGCCTCGTCCCATTGCCTGGATTCGAGCAGATGAGTAAGCGTAGGGTGCATATAAAGCCCCTCTAGTGACTTAACTGAACTGTGTGGCTGTTCTGTCTGTTCTTCTATGAATAGCAGTGTATCCGTCTCCTCTTGATGGTTCCAGTATAAGGATCTAATCGCTGTCTGATATAGCTTAGGCAGCTCCTCTGGAAACTTAAACCAGCCGGTTAATGCGACGTAAATTTCCCCTTTCAAATAATTGCTCACATTTTTTCGAAAGGTCTCAATCGCCGCACTCAAACAACGATTCTGCTCATCCACACTCCGTTCAGGAAATGCATTCCAATTTCCTTCTATTAATACAATTAAGCAGTCATGCGGCGCTTTGCAATGCCAAACTTGAAAATCAGGTGCGAACACTTCTTCGGCAATATTTCCAATCGCATACTCAATTAAGGAGACTGAATGATAGTCCATATCAGAAAAATGCTTTCCTAGCTGAATAAGCAGCATACTGGCAGGATGTCCCGTGCGTAGCTTGATTTCGTACTCGGACATTTTGCTCTCTATTTTTGGTACTGGTAAATCACGCCCGAGTAGCAAATCATGCATCAAATGGGTCCGCAGTACACCAAAATCGTTTCTGCGGCTATATTGTAATTGATGAACCTTGTCAAATGCTTCCCATTCTTCCTTTAGCGAATCCATGGCGGCTGACACACATTTGATAAACTCTTCATCATCCACCGGCTTTAAAATGTAATCAAAAGCCTTAAGCTGAAGCGCTTTTTTAGCATATTCAAAATCGGCATAGCCTGTCAGTAACAAACTTCGGATATGCGGCCATCGCCCGTTTACTTCAACAATCAACTCCAGTCCCGTCATACCAGGCATACGAATATCTGTTACCAGAATATCAATATCGTACGCTTCCAGCACATCCACTGCTGCTAATGCGGAAACCGCTTGATGAACCCTCTCGATGCCTAGCGTCTCCCACGGAATGGTAGCTGCCAGACTTTCTGTTACATAACTCTCATCATCTACTAGTAATATCTGAACCATCTGGTCCCTCCGTTTTAACTATATTCGAATCTGGCGAAGGCTCAATTAAACCATTCGCATGCTCTCCTTCTGTTGAGATCGACCATTTTAATACTGCACGCAATCCTCCCAATGGAGACAAAGAGAACTCCAGTCCGGCATCTTCCCCAAAATGTAATCGCATGCGGTGATGCACATTCCACAAACCGTATCCATGATCCTCTTCCACAGGCTTGTCAAGCGTTGATGTCAGGGCAGCTATAGCCTCTCTACTCAAACCGAGTCCGTTATCATCCACAATCAGGTACATATACGAGCCAACACGCTCAGTCAAAATATGAATTAGACCCTCCTCCGCTTGAGGCTCTATTCCGTGCAGCACCGCATTTTCCACCAGTGGCTGCACTATAAGCGGCGGAATCGGCAGACTGCTGGCCTGCGAAGAAACATGAACTAAGAACGTTAGCCTTGGCATACGCATCTGCTGTATCCTCAGATAATATTGAACAAACTCGACTTCCTCTGATAATGGAACTAAATCCCGCTCCTGTCTTGTTGTATATCGATAATACCTGGATAAATTATGAGCCATGGCCACGACCGCCTCATGATTGCGCAGCTTCGCCATACTTGTGATAAACGAAAAACAATTATAAAAAAAATGTGGATTGATTTGTGACTGGAGCTGCTTTAGTCGCGCTTCCTTGACATGTAGCTGCTCAACATACACCTTCTCAAACAGCTCCTGAATCTGTTCGACCATCTGATTGAATTGACTAGACAGGAAAGCAAACTCGTGACTCCCCCTTAGACTTAATCGAACAGCATAGTCTCCGTCCTTTAGTCTCCGAAATGCCCGCACAAGCTGAAGAATCGGCACTTGTACCTGTGAATGAAGCAAGTAAGCGCCAATCAGGCCTACCAGCAGCGAGCCAACAACCGTTATATAAAACAGTCGATTCGATGAGTAAATCGGAGACATCATATCAGACAAAGGCATGTAATCAATCAAATACCAACCCGTCGTTTGCGAAAGAACGGCATGAACCAGGTAGCTTTCTTCTCCAATTTTCACAGTCAGATTGTCAACTTCATGGAGTCCCATTTTTTCCAATTTTGAAATCAGCTGTCCAGACAGCTCTTCATTGGCAGTACGATTATAGATCGCTCCTACGCCTTTTTTATAATAAAAAGGCTCCTTGCGTCCATCACCTTTGAAGCGGTCAAGCATATCCTGAATATTACTGCTGTCAAATTCAACCTTAATAATCGTGTTAGCAGTTTCTGGATTACCAAGTGAAGAAAACGGGGATAATGTATACAATGAAAATATAAATTGGTCTTTCCCGTATGATCTTTTTTTGGATACCTGCCAGCCGTCTTTTATCAGCTGATTTAGTTTTTTCTGGTCATATAAACCTGCTCCATTTTCCGATACAACCCGTCCAAGCGAAGGAGAATAGATACTCAGTCCGGTTCTCCAATTAGAAGAGCTTTCCTGAAGCCCAAGCTTGGTTTGAATCCGTTTGACAAGGTTAATTCCATCCAGATTGAGAACTTTGTCCTTCAAAAAAATCGCTTGAAAACTGGCTACATCAGGATCATGAATCAGCAGATGCGGCCAGGAGGAAATCATTTCAATATTCGTATTCACCTGGTTTTGAAAAAAAGTCAGCTGATTATAATTAGATTGATTCAGCTCCTCACGTAGTACACCTGTCGTTGTCTGATTAGAATAGACATACAGGATCAGCAGAGGTATAAGCAATACGATAACGATGGAGACGATTTTAGTATAAAAATTAAATTTAAACATGAGTTCTACACATCCTCTGCACAAGAAACAGGCATACTTAATTGGTATGCCTGAGCCCTGACCTTTGTTGCCGTCAGTACATACACTACATTATCAATGGTTGGCGGTGATAATATGTTTGATGCTAAGCAAATGGAATGGTTTAACCAACTATCCGCTGAAGACTTGGCCATTTTAGGTGCCGGCTTCAATACACTAGGTGATTTTTTTGATTTTCTGGCGTTGGTTAAGGCCAAACAGGAAACAGCGAAAGGAAATAAAAAGTAAATATACTAAACGGCAACTATTTCACAACAAATTTCACACGAGTTCCATCCTCATACTCATCCAATTGATGACTAACCCATGATCCTGCCCCACGATTATCCTTAGGGGCTATGTATTTGACATTTGCACCTTTGCCACCTTCTGAACACATAGCCATCGGCCATTCATCACGATCGTATCCCTTACGAGTGGGGACACCTGTAAGCGAATGCTTGCGATTTTGCTCGGCTCCTTCACGGTCAATTGTGCATACTGGTGATTTTCCCGCCTGAATGGCTTCCTTAATATGCTGCGCCGTTTCAGGGTAACGACCTGACGGGAATTGCAGCGTTACCTGAGCCGCCGAGGAAGGCGGGTTCTCTCCTGTTATTTTCGTAAGAAGATTGCCTCCTTCAAACCAGTACGCGCCCGCAGCTAGCAGAACTAAAGCTATAAAACTTAGCAACTTTTTCTTCAATTTCTCTCTTCCCTTCAAGCTATTCCAATAGATGCCTTCAACTAAGGTGATCCCCGGATTTTATTTTTTGTAACCCCTTACTAACTATAAAAAAAGGTTGAATATTGGACGACAAATAGTATAGAGAGGAGGTTGCACGAATGAACGATGAGATCAAACTGGCCGTGAGCCAAATGCAAGCCGTTGTAGTCCGGTTACTGAATGGAAGTACCGTAATTGGCTGGCCTAAGCTCCTATCTGACCAAGAAACTCAGCAATTCAAGCTCTATGATGACGAACACGTATATACGATTTCTGTTAATGACGTGGATACAGTCGCAAGAGTTATTGTATAAGATACAGGAAGCGACTTAATGAGACATCCAGCGGACAAGCCCAAACAAGGCACACCACAGAAGAAGACTAATCAGAATCCCCCAAAATAAACCTTTAAAAAGCTTCATACCATACTGACAACCTTTCCGACTGGGCTTTTCCCCATTATAACATGTCAGAAAGACAGCTGTCGCAGCTTGCTCTTGCATCATCTTCGTATCATATATTTTAAATTTTAAAATCACAATACAAAGGAAAATAATGAAATTTCCGAAAATTATGCCTGATCACCATTGAAAATGCAATCATGACATAATAAAAGTCACATTTTAATCAAAATTTAATGAAAGTTTTCCGAAAATGATGTATAATTATTGACATAACAAAACGTACGAGGTGATCATCATGGCATTATTAAACAGAGTTCATGAATTAAAATTGCAACTGCCTAACGAGCATCATAGCATTTCCCAATACGTGGAGCATGCATTGCATTCGATTGACAGTTTTGTGGAGCAACATCGTCAATTTATAGCCGCTCAGGCTCTATATGGTGAAAAGATCAATGGTACGGAAGAAAGACTGTTCCGAGACACAATTTCTGAGATTAAAGCCCAACTGGTAGCTACTTTGGAAAAGACAGTTGAAGACTTCGCACACAAAGGCGATAAACATTGGAAAAATCATTATCAGGACGGCGTAGAATAAGCTGAAAATAACCCCCGGTCTTTGGACCGGGGGTTATTTTTTATAAGTGGATGTGGCAATGTACGTAGCTATTTTAACACTTTGGCAGATGTCGTTACCTTCTTACCGCCATAGACTACTTTAATACTGGAGCTTCCGCTTTCCAAGGCCTTCACCTGACCAGCTGTAACCTGTACGATCGACGGTTTGGAGGATGTCCATACCGCTGAGCTTGTCACATTGGTAGTAGCACCTGAATCATAAACTGCATTCACACTAAGCACTTGAGAGGAGCCTTTAGGCAGCTTCAGGTTTTTATTGCTCAATACCAGTTTGAGCAGCTTAGGTGTGACCTTGATCTCGATGTTAAACGACTTATCCTGATATGTGCCCGTAATCGTTGCGTTTCCAATTCCAACGGCTTTAATGGAAGAGCCTTTTACGATCGCTACGGAAGCATTCGATGTTGTCCATTTCACTTTACTGCTCAGGGTAACTTTTTTACCATCCGTATATATGCCGATGACTTTGATGGACTTACTTCCTTTCAAATTCATTTCGGCATTCGAAAAGCTTGGTGTCAATGTAGAAATGGCTCCTTCCACAATGACAGGTACTTTCACATATTTATTCATATACATAGCCTTAATTCCAGAGTTACCGCCATTCACCGCTTTTACTTTACCATTTGCTACTGTAACTGCGGCTGTTGTACCTACCCAGCTTACCTGATTGGTAATATCCAGGATTCCACCACCAGCCATGTGGGCTTTTACTGTCGGAATACTTGCTTCTTGGCCTGCAACCAGTACATATTTTTTCTCAGAAGCCGTCAGCTTGAGCACTTTATATTGCACAGTCACTGGAATATCCAGTTTGAGCGCACCTACCGTTGCTGTCAATGTTGCACTGCCTGGGTTCACTGCAACCAGCTTACCATTTGCTATTTTAACTGCACTTTCACTGCTTAAGCTCCATTTTACATCGGATTGAACTGCTTTTTTTGTTCCATTGACCAAATAAGCAGATATACTCGGAAGAGAAGTTTTGCCTCCTGTTTCGAGAGTCAGACTGGCTTTGCTTGAAACCAGTTTTTCAACCGTCGGAAGTACATTAATCTTTAGAGTCTTGCTCAAACCGTGATAGGACGCTGTAATCGTCGAATTGCCTGCATCCATCGGTGTGATTTTACCTTGCTCGACTGTGGCAACCAGCGGATTGGAGGAAGTCCATTCTGCCGTGTTGGTCACATCTGTTTTGCTGCCAGTCAGGTTGACATCAGTTGCACTAACCTGAATTGGGGAGCTACCCAGAAAGACCGATTTGGACCCAGTTGCACTCAATACTAACGCCTGAGAAGAAGAACGCACATACACAATCGTTTGTGCTTTAAGTTCATCTTTGCTTGCTTTAATGTAAGTCACGCCTTTGGCAAGTGGACGAACAAGACCATCTTCAACGGTAGCAACAGCCGCATTCGAAGAAGTCCATTCGACACCGGATACATTTTCCGTCCCACCTCCAGTAAGTACACCTTGAGCAGTCAATTGCTTCGATTCCCCGCCAATCGTCAAATTAATGGGACTAGACGGATTTAATTGCAGCTTGCTGTAAGGCGATTTTACTGTAATCGTTGTACTTACCGTTTGCTGCTCATATGTAGCAACAATCTTAATCTGCCCTTTTGACACAGGAGTAATGAGTCCCTTATCTACCTTTAAAATGCTTGAATCCCCAGAGATCCATTCTGCCTTTTGTGTAACATCTTCCTTGCCCTTTTCTGTCAATGACCACACTTTTAATTGAGCGGGGCTTCCACCCAGATTCAATGTAGTCGGATTTTGACTATCCCACTCTACCGTGGAGGTCTTGCTCTCCTCAGCCCGGATCAAACCTGCTGGCCATGCTGCAAATACAAACATCAGCAACGCAAGTAAGAAGGTACTCCGTTTGCTCATACGTTTCATACGTTCCATTCGTTTCGCTCCCTTTGTTTCATTCTATAAAACAGGGTATTATTAACAATCCCATTATCTTTTATCGGTAAGCAGTTAACTAAATTGAACCCTTCATCAAAAAAAGGTGAATTATTACAGTTAAAGTTCTCCACGCAGTGACCTTACCACAAACAAATGCTCTTCCTTAGATAAGGTTTGTCCATCTTCAAGAATTACATCGTGTGCCGAGTGACTAACCAGCTTTACATTATAAGCAATCAGCTGATCCTCTCTCCAAATCGTCACCGCCGACTGAAAATGAATGGCATTATCAAACTGTAACGGAACGCTCATTACATAACCAGTAGCGTTCAGCTTCGCCGGATGGCGGCTTCTACGCTCACGCCCCGGAGGAAACATGGTAATATGCGTAATATTTTCAAAAGGAATAGCCAGCATTTTCGGGCCTAAAATAACACACTTTCGTATTTCATCCCATTTTTCAAGCGTGCCGCGCACCTTCTGGGTATGATCATTGTTGCCGTGATATAAAATGACCTGACGTCCCTTCCATTGACGCATGTCCTCACCTCCAGTGCTAGCGGCTATGAATATCCCACCGAATCGGTTCCATTCCATGCTCCTGCAAAAATGCATTGGTACGCGAAAAAGGTTTGCTGCCAAAAAAACCTCTGTGAGCCGCCAATGGACTCGGATGAACGGATTTCAGCACCAAATGCTTGCTGGTATTCACGAAGCTTGCTTTTTTCTGAGCATGGCTCCCCCACAAAATAAACACTGCTGGCTGCTCGCGCTCATTAATCGCTTCAATGACAGCATCCGTGAAACGTTCCCAACCTATTCCCTGGTGAGATTGCGGTTGTCCTTCACGAACGGTTAACACGTTGTTCAGCAGCAGCACACCTTGCTCAGCCCAAGGAACGAGGTATCCCTGATTCGGAATGGGAGTACCGATATCATCGCGAAGCTCCTTGTATATATTTAATAGAGACGGTGGCGTTCGCACACCAGGTCTAACAGAAAAGCTTAAACCGTGAGCTTGTCCTTCTCCATGATATGGATCCTGCCCCAATATAACCGCTTTGGTCAGATGAAATGGCGTTAATTTGAGTGCGGAAAACAAGTCTTCTTTTGGAGGATATACCTTATGTAACTTGTACTCTCGGGCTAACGTATACCTTAAATCATTAAAGTATGGCTTTTCGACCTCTTCTCGTAGTACATCATCCCAGTCATTCCCAAACATACTCCTGTCTCCTCTCAATATGTAAATCTGTGAAAACGGTAAGCTTTTTGATCCAAAAAAATAAGCTGAACTCCTCATCCGGAGCCAGCTTATTTATTCGTTACCTGTGTTATATGCCGAAGGACCAGGAAAATATCCTTACGGTAATCAGCTACCGCAGGTCTAAATTCGATTTCCTTATTATAACATTAACGATAATGATGTCAAGTAACTGAAAGCTTAATTCCCTCAGAAGAAAAGCTCTTTATTGCTGTATTTATTACGATTTTGTATGAGTATTCAGGTATTCCAATGCATTATATAACATAACAGCAGCTTCGGCACGTGTAATCTCGCTTTTTGGATAAAACTTTTCATTTGCATCCAAGGTATTGACCTTGTAGACTAGCGAGCGTTGAATGCTACCTTGGTAAGAAGGCTCCAGTTCGCTGTCATCCGCAATATTCGCAGGTGCGATTTTAATCATCGGAAGAGCGCCTGCTTTTTCCATGCCCTGAATCAGCATATGGGTGAACTGTTCCTTAGTCAGAGCTTTGGCAGGATCAATATCCTTTGGAATAACCACACCATTATAGTGCGCGTTGATAAAAGCTTCGGCGTACCATGCATTATCCTTCACATGGGTAAACAGTCTACTGACCTGTGGCTCCTTGTTCAAATCAATGGTGGACAAACTGAGCTGGAGTCCGCCGGAGATCAACTGAATGCCTTGAGCAGCGGTCACTTTAGATGACGGGAGAAACTGCGTATCAGAGATACCTTTGAGCAGACCCTGATCTTTAAGGGATATAATTTTTTCTTTACCACTTACGTTATCCAAATCTTTGAATTGACGGTCTGCCGCAGACATTTGACCTCCAACGGAGAAGGACAAAATGGCTACAGTTGTAATGGCTGCAAATGCACTTTTTCTCATACTCATGTTAAGTTCCACCTTGTAGTTGAATTGGGCCGCTTGGCCATTAACAACTTCATTGACGTAGTATAAGATGGAAAGGTTGCAGGCGACGCTGTTAACTCTTATGCTACATGTCTTCCTTTTTAATATAATACCTTCTCCAGACAGCGTGCCAACTCATCATCGGAAAGGGGCTTGCGATGCGTATTCTCTAGATAGATATATTTCTCTGTTTCTGGCATTAAATATTGTTTGGACCACAGGAACATATCCGGACTGTCTCCCTGAAGACGAAGAAATCTCCGCACAGTGTCCGCATGTGAAATAGTATTATCCAGATTGGTTAACCAATCTGCCCGGTAGAAATGCTCCCATCTTCCAGTTCCTGCGAGCGATAAAGCTTCTTTACCCATCCGGTAGCTCCAAACGGCATGAGAAGCTTGTATAAATGCTCGTGGATAATCTTTTTCAAGGAACAGCCCATAAGCGCTACATAAGCTTGCCAGTCCACGTGAACCACTTAGATGCAGTTCAATCTGCACAAGCAGTTGATTATACAGCCTACGACATTCATCTTCAGACAACTGCTTCATGATTCGTAGACACCGCTCTCGCAGTTCAACCCAGTCGGGAATTGCCGACTCGGCTTTTTCCTTGAACCAGCGAACCTGTTCAGGAAAAGGCCTTTCTCCAGTAGCCCAGTACAGCCGTTCATCACTGCTTTCTTTGCCTTGTAGCCAATACCCCATAATCTGCCGAGTCGGATGGTGATAGAATTCCTCCCCTGCCCGATCATCCTTATGCGGGCCATAAACGATAGTACAACGGGAATAATCCCGGTATAATTGGGAAATCTCTTGAAGCTGACTACTGTACAAGCGCCCAATAAAATCAGTAAGTTGGTCTGCGGCATCTACGTTACCATTCGTCCATAAATTTGCTACTAAATCCAGCGTATATACATGCGGCAAAATATTACCTGAATTGACCAGCAGGTACTCGTCCGCCCCTGTAGTAAACGCTGCTGTTAATTCGTCTACAATCAAGCTGGCTGAGGAGGGAAATTGGGTAAGATGGTTCGACGCTTGCAAGTCGTGGAAGGTCACATGGTAATACACTCCATTCTTGCCCCCATCCTGCGTCTCAGGCAATGCTGGTACACGATAATTAAGATTCCCATGACGCCGGGATACCATTTTACCGTAACCATTATCCGCCCATATTTTGATCACCTCTTCGGGTACTTCAATATGCCCCTGCTTGTATAACTCGGCAATCTCACCATACATCGCCATACAGCACACGGGCTGCTCCACAAATTCACAGATCATATTGTACTGCTTGCGAACCACATACGAGATTAATTGTCCGCGTTTGTCCGGCGTATTAAAGGAAGGATCATCTTCCCAAAAAGGCTTGTCACCCTGCCCGCGAAAAGACAACACCCAAACAATTTTCTCTCCCTTTTGCCGTTCAATCGCTTCCTGCCACAGCTGTTCAAACAACTCGGGATGCTCTCTGTAGCTAGCTTGTTTACCCGGAAACGCGCGCAAAAACATCTCCGCCCCCAACGGCTCAGCATGATGATGTGTGATCCATAAGCCCATGTCTGCTGCAAGCTTATGATGGATACCTGTGCGTGGTAAATCGGTTCCGGGAATCACCATATTTCCACCGCACCGCAGTAACGCTTCGAAAACGGGCTGCCACACCTGCTCCGTCGGTGGATAATCTTCCTTCCAGCCAATCAAGCATACCTCATCATTGACAAACCATCCTCGATATCGAACCTTGGACGGTATACTGTCAACATTCTCACTCGGTAAAACTATGGTATCCCGCTTAGGTGGGAGAAGCTCCGCCCAGAACCAGAACGGCTCCACACCCAAAGCGAAACGGCTGTAATGAAGCAGTCCATAAATAATTCCTAATTCATCACGGCCAATAATATGGAGTACCGTTCCCTTGCGACCAGCAACAAAACGTAGACAATAGCTCTCTGGCCAGTGCGGACAGCTATCTCCTTCCTGCGCATAACGGATAATGATCGAGGGCTCTATTTCTGTTTGCAATGGCTCGAGGCCAAACACTTGCTTATGATCTCGCGCAATCATGTTCCAAGCGTGGGCAATGGGCACACTTTCATTGGTTTGAAGATTGTATCCGCTTTCAGATGAAATAGTTAGAGGTTCACAGGCTTTCATTTGTTGTCATCTCCTATTTTTTTCAACTATGAGGATTCTTCTTGTCTTTATTTTATAGGTTGTCAACATACATATAAAGCTGTACCAACGTAAATATAGCTTTTTTTCGGTAAATCATTTGAGAGTTGAAGCTTCATTTGAGAAAGAAAAAAGTAAGGAACAGGAGAGAAATAAGAAAGACTTGACTGCTACACTAAAAATGTTCCAAAAAACAGACTGCCCTTAAAGATTCAAGCGCAGCAAAAAGGAGACATGATATGAAATTGAAAAAACGATTTGCCTCTTTGTTCCTGTTGGCATTGATGGCATTTATCCCGGTCCAGGCATATGCTTCTGAGTCCGTTCCAACTACTCCCTCTGGAATTCCGATTTCCGAAATCGAAAACAGAACAGATCAAATTATGAAAAAATATATAGGAACAGCGATTCCTGGTGCTGCGGTTTCCATAGTAAAGGACGGGAAAATTGTTCTTTCAAAAGGTTACGGATACGCAAACATCGAGAAACAAACACCCATGAGTACGGAAACAACCTATATGGAGGCCGGTTCCGTATCGAAATTGTTCACCTGGACGGCAGTAATGCAACTGGTTGAGCAAGGAAAGCTGGATTTGAATACGGACATCCGCACATACTTGCCTGACGGCTTTCTTAAGCCTTCTTTTGATAAGCCTATTACCCTGAAATCACTGATAAGCCACACGGCAGGTTTTGAGGAGCGCCTGGAAAAACTTTTGGTTCATGATCCTGCTGATCTTAGGCCTCTCAAGGAGCATGTCGCACCCGGAAACCAGCCTCAACAGATTTATGAGCCTGGAACAGTGATTGCTTATTCCAACTATGGGACCAACCTGGCCGGTTATATTATAGAACGTGTATCCGGAATGCCTTTTGAAACCTATATTCAGAAACATATATTTGAGCCTCTAGACATGAAACATTCTTACTTTACACAACGGTATGATCTTATTCCAGAGGTTATCGAACATAAAGCAACAGGCTACTCCAAGAAGGATGGAAACTGGGTGGCAAAGCCGAATGTTTTCTTTAATGATGTGCCGGCTGGTGCGTTAAACATTACTTCGGAGGACATGGCTCATTTTATGCTTGCTCATCTGAACATGGACCATTCCTTAAAATATTCGCTGTTCAACAAGAATGAAACCTTGCGAGAAATGCATGAGGCTTCGTATACCCACTATCCCGAGCTTCCGGGGAATGCCCATGGCTTTTGGGAACGGTTCGCGGGAGATTATCGTGTTATCGAGCACGGTGGAAATACAGATTCATTCTCCTCTCTGGTCTCTATCGTGCCGGATCAAAACTTTGGGATCAGTATTCTGACTAATGTGGAAAATGAAATGTCCGGGGCAAGAAGCGAACTCATTGACCTGTTTGTCGGGGGTTCCCACGCTACTCCGCAAGCGGACAACACGTTGAAGCATAGCGCGGATGTGGAGGGAAAATACCGTTCTGCTCGCGCAGTATCATCTGGTATATTGAAGCTTATACCCGTATTATCCAATGCGGAAGAAGTGGTCACAGCCAACGGCAATGGCGGAATCACTCTGAGTATTCCATCCATGAATATTCATGTTGATTATGTAGAAACCAAACCCTATTTTTTTGAACGCGTGACTCCCGGGAGCACTCCTTATGATCACGCGGGCCTAAACATCAGCCGTCTTTTTTTCATAACCAATGCCGATGGTAAAGTGACGCAGTTGTCATATGGAGTGATCGATGACCAATTGCCGATATCCTTCCTGCAAACATCCATCTTCAGTTATATTCTGGTCGGGGGATGCGGTATTTGGTTTGCGCTTGGGTCTATTTTCGGTATTATTGGATGGCTGCGGAAGCTCAAGGACGCAAGAAAGCAGAAGAGTGCTTCGCGGCTTCCCTTGCCTGACAGTGTAACCGTAATCCCCTTGCTGGGTCTGCTTGTGATCGTCAATCTCATTGCTTCAAGCATCCAATTGATAGGCGACCCCTATCAGCCTATGTCCAATTTCAATTTCAATATTATCCTTTTCTGGGTACTTGGGCTCGCCTTTGTACCGGCTGCCTATCTTGCTGTAAGAAAATGTAACGTTTCGGAGGCTACTTTGTTAAGAAAGGTATACACCGCGGCGCTGATTCTTTCGTTTTTAGCTATTTCGTTTTTCTTGTATTCCTATAATTTCTATTTTTTCGCATAGATCTACTTAATTTTATCCTTTTTATAGCATAGATAGCCTCCACGATATATTTCGAGTCGAAACATAGAAAAGGCCGTCAATAGACGGTCTTTTTTGTATTCTCTTCTCTATGAACACTCTTATTCATATTTCATAAACTACTAGTGTAGCAAATATGTCTACAGAAAGAGGGTTAATTCAAATGAAACCAAAGAAAAGTGGAAAAGGCGCAGCCCCTGTCATATCCTCCCGCACTTTCTCAATCTCAGGAAATTCGGGAACTGTTTCCAGAGATTTAGTGTTCCGTGTTACAGCAGAGGATACCTTTGCCACAATTCTTTTAGATGATGTATCGATATCCTTATTAAGAACATAAATTACTTCGTATTGTAGGCATTTAGTCGTAAGCTCTCGCAAGAGCAACTTGATGGCGCGAATTGATACACCGTAAGCTTGCCAAAATAAAAACGCCTCCCCGTATGTTAACAGTGAGGCAGAAGGATTAATTCCTTACTGCTCTTTTTGCCTTCTACTAAATACAAATTCGTTATCCGCCGACCACTAGGTTAGCGGGTAAAAGGATACACTGTATACATTCTTAATGACTCTCAGGTTCTGAATAAGCTTGGACTACTTTTTTATGAGTAGTACCTTAGGTTTAAACTGTTTCGTCCGTTCCCGCTCCTCACTATGAATTAACAGAACATGGTTATGAAGAAAAATTCGTGATAATATCTATGTCATAGTAAGTAGATATGAATTAATCGTTTGGAGGGATAATTTTGACTAAAATTCACCAAAAGTTGACTGAATTAATTGGAAATACTCCTTTGCTAGCACTGTTGAACTACAGCCAAATCCAAAATATTGAGGCAAACGTGGTAGCAAAGTTGGAATATTTCAATCCGGCTGGTAGCGTTAAGGACCGCATTGGATATGCTATGATTAAAGACGCTGAGGAGAAAGGCTTAATCAATAAAGACTCCGTTATTATCGAACCAACAAGTGGCAATACTGGAATCGGACTTGCATTTGCAGCTGCGGCTCTTGGATATAAACTTATAATTACACTTCCTGAAACGTTTAGTATCGAACGTCGCAAGCTTTTGACTGCGTTCGGTGCTGAGCTTGTGTTAACACCGGGATCCGAGGGGATGAAAGGCGCTATCAAGCGTGCTGAACTATTGGCTGCCGAAACACCAAACTCTTTCATACCACAGCAGTTTAGCAATCCTGCCAATCCAGAAATCCACCGCAAAACTACAGCTGTAGAAATCTGGCATGATACGGATGGCGGTGTAGATATTTTTATTGCGGGCGTAGGTACAGGTGGGACTATTTCGGGCGTTGGCCAGGGATTGAAGGAACGAAAACCTTCTGTAAAAGTGATAGCCGTCGAACCGTTCGATTCACCAGTGCTGTCTGGCGGTACTCCAGGTTCACATCAACTACAAGGACTCGGTGCTGGTTTCATTCCAAATAACTTTAATGAAGAATATGTGGATGAGGTTTTCAAAGTTAAAAACGAAGATGCATTTGAAACTGCACGCCTGCTTGCCAAAACAGAAGGGCTGCTTGTTGGTATTTCTTCTGGGGCTGCGGTTTATGCAGCAACACAAATTGCAAAGCTTCCAGAAAACAAAGGCAAGACGATCGTGGTCATATTACCTGATACAGGTGAGCGTTATTTGTCCACTCCGCTTTTCTCAGACGTAGAATAATAACAAAAGAGGCAGGAATCCAGCTGCCTCTTTTGTTAATTTTCCAAGTACACAAGCAAGAGCGCATAGAATTGTTTCATTAACCTGAATTGATTTCTTTCTTCGCTAGCGGTCCATTTTTTTGCACAACAAATGGACCGTTAGCGAAGAAAAAGTTACCTTTGCCCAGCCCGATGTTGTTGTAGCTCATCAGGCTTTTTCTGTAAAAGTGAGCTTCTCCGTAGTAGTTTTGTACCACTCTGTAAGCCTCTTTCTTTAACTTGATGCGGGTGTAACGCATCATCATCAGGAAGTCTTCGATTGCGATATGAGGATTGATCTGCTCAGCTAAAACACTAGCATCAAATGCTCCTAGAAAGACTTCGGCTGAATTGTCGTAGATAAGGCAGCTGAGACATTTCTTGTTTGTTGAATAACATCAGTAGAATATTTACTACCCTTAGATTTTTGCTAGATACTTGCTGAAAATGATATCCTCCAACTTGATCCAACTAAAATCATCCTCGCCACGAAACAGTTTCACTTCCCTGCGAGTAGTATTTATAGACGTGATTACACCTGTGAGTTCTTCGTCATCGAATGGGCTAAAAACCACTAGTGTTATAGGTTGACGTGTGTTGTAGGACTCTATAAGCGCTTGCTCGATCAACTGGACTTCCTGATCGTCAAGTTCCGGCTTGCCTCTCCGCTGACGGTCTTTCATGAGTTTTAAGTATGCTTCCTTGTGTTCTGGTATGATAATCCTGCTGCTTTCCCATAAGCCGTTACCTTCTAATTTTTTCGACATGTATGTAGCCTCCTGATGTATTATGTAGAAATTATATTCCGAACATACGTTCTAGACAAGGCTTTTTGCATACCGAATCCAAAACTTTTGTCCTAGAAAAATATTCCTAGGTCTGATAGACTAGACGAAAATACAAAATCAGGGGGATAAAATGAAAATTTTGGAGCATTAAAATTGGCTAACCACCGCATATTCACCTGGTTAGATCAAGTTTTGAATAATGATTAAGTTTCTTTCCCTCAAATTCATCTCCTATATTGTTCCATACGATTGTATCGACATTATTCCATGCATCTTTCGAATTGTCATACCGCTAGTCTCCATAAAATAAGTTTTAGACGGACTTTGAAATTGGAACAGTGACAACCAGTACGAGAAAATAATGTCCTAGACTGTCGCTGTTCCATTGAACTAACGTATCCCGTTAGCGGAATAACATATACGAAATTCTGATATTTTTGTACATTAGTCTTAATGTTTGATTTTCCTTGAAGTCTTTAAATAGAAATTGTAGTCTGGTGCAATGTGTAGGTTAGTAATATTACGTTGTCTATACCTACTATGTATTTCTAAAAATCTCATATATCTTCTTATTCTCTATATCGAATTTGCGTCTAACCTATTTTACCGATTTCGGCGGTAAACCATCTGTTGGCGGGAGTGATAAAGAAGTCGATAGTAGAGCTTGACCGACCGAATATAAAATACGCCGTCGTTATGCCCCTCGTGCATCTTGTCTATTTTGATGTCGTTTTATTCTGAATGCGGACATATGTGTCTCGATTGCATGAAACGACGGTTAATCACAGCAGAAACCGACATCCGCCCTCAAATAAAGGACGCGATGTCGGCTTTAAACTTAACGGCCAAACTCCTTATTGATTATTTTATTGTGAGCCGGCTCCACTTCCGGAGCTACCGAGTTGATGCACGTTACCAAAATATGCTGCCCGCCTAGAGATCCGAAGGCTCTCGATTCAAATCCGAAAGTACCGCCGGCATGCCCCCAGTATGATTGCCCGTCAGCTGTTTTTATTTCATAAATCCCTAGTCCGACTTTACCTATAGGTGAATCTACTGTCGTGAGCATCTGGTTCATTATCTCTTGATTTAGAAGCTTTCCGCCCAACAGCGAACTGAAGAAGGTGGTCAAATCTTTAGTTGTTGAGACTATATCTCCAGCTGCATTTGCCCATGATTGATTCATTTCTGTTAAATCATACAAATGACCCGATCTATCCATATTATATCCTGTGGCATGCTTACCTGGAATATCGTGACTATTTTCCATTACAAATGTCCCTGTCATACCGAGCGGTTCGATCAACCGTTTCCTGATCTGCTCCGCATACGTCTCTCCTGTTACCTTCTGAATAATTTGAGCGGCTAGTATAGTATTCATGTTCGAATAATTCCAGCCCTTCCCTGGCGCATATACAGGCGGCTTTGCTAGTCCCATGCTGATAAGCTCGTCGGACGAATAGTAACGGAATGGATTTTGAGGCAAGGTAATATCTCGAAAATCAAGATCAGTATAGCTCGCAAGCCCGCTTGTATGGTTCAATAACTGACGAATCGTAATTTTGTTGCCGTCATACCCATTACCCTTTATGACCCCTGGCAGCCATTTTTCGACCGAATCATCCAGGTTCAATTTTTTCTCCTGAGCCAACTGCAATACAACGGTAGCAGTGAATGTCTTCGTGATGCTTCCAATACGGAATGAAAAATCCGGCTCCACCGGGCGTGGTACTTCGAAACTGGCTGTACCCGTAGCGTAGGACCAGCGTTCCCCATCCTGTAGCCCGCCTGCTACGACACTTGGGACTCTTTTGTTGGTAACTACCTGATCCATGACGCGTTTGACTTCTTCCCGATGCTTACTTTTCTTTTCTTTCTCTTGATAGGTTGCCGTCTGACCCGCTGCGTGGACAGTTCCATAAGCAGGGAATATCAGTGTACCCGCCAATATAGCTGTTAAAGTAAGTGCAACTCCTTTTTGAATGGTGAATGATTTCATAACGCATCGCTCCTATTATTTTAGAATGTTGTGCTGCTTTACCCCCTCACCTTACCCCCGATATTGTTAAATCGAACAGTGATAAAACCGCCAAGCTTTTGATGACATCGTACTTGGACCTGTCACATATACCGCATGACAAACTGTCAATTGTCTTATATGACGTGCTTGCTAAGCTACGTTCTAACCGCTGTTACCCCACCCTCTTTCGCTTGACGGACGCGTTTGACTTCTTCCCGATGCTTGCTTTTCTTTTCTTTCTCGTTGAGTTCTTTTTTGGTTTCTTTTGCGAATTCCGACGCTAAAATATTGTCGATATGTTTAACCGCATCTCCCAGTACATTGATATTTATCGAGATGACATGTTGACCGTCCTCCGTTCCGCCTGCGAAGTTGGTGAATCCAGGAATACCTCCTGCATGTCCCCATACGATGGTGCCGTCCGGTAGCTTTGTTTGGTGTATGCCAAGTCCATACTTTCCAAATGGGGAGTCGGCTGTGCTGGTCACCATCTCTTTCTGCATCTCCGGTATCAACAGCTTTCCACCCAATAAGGCGCGAAAAAACGTCGTCATGTCTTCCCCTGTCGAGATCATGTCTCCGGCGGCGTTAGCAAACGATGGGTTAAGCACAGTAATATCTACTAATTTACTTCCAATGTCCAAGTAGCCGCGGGCATTTTTTTTCGGAATATCCGTCGAGCTGCCGGGGAGGAACGTTTCTTTAAGTTGAAGCGGTTCAATAATTCGTTTCTTAATCTGCTCCGCATATGTTTCCCCGGTGACTTTCTTGATAATGAGGCCAATAATCGCGTAATTCGTGTTCGAGTATACCCACCCTGTTACCGGCTTTAACTCCAAGCCACGGGCGATTAACTGCTCAGCTGTATAATTTTCGCCAGGATTTGTGAGTAATTTAGTCCTGAATTCTGGAGTCAAGTAGTCTGGAAGTCCGCTTGTATGATTTAGCAATTGACGAATCTTAATTTTATTGCCGTCGTGCCCATTGCCCTGTATGAGCCCCGGCAGCCATTTCTCCACCGTATCATCAAGGGACAGCTTCTTCTCGCCAGCAAGCTGCAAGGCAACCGTAGCGACAAACGTCTTCGTTGTACTTCCGATCCGGAAAGAGAAGTCGGCGTGCATCTTATGGTTTCTTTCGATATTCCCTTCACCGGAAGCATATGACCAACTCGCATCTCCTTTCTTCACGGTAACGACAACGCCTGGAATATTGTCGGTATTGGCAGCTTTATCGATTGCTTGATAGGTTGCCGTCTGACCCGCTGCGTGGACAGTTCCATAAGCAGGGAATATCAGTGTACCCGCCAATATAGCTGTTAAAGTAAGTGCAACTCCTTTTCGAATGGTGAATGATTTCATAACGCATCGCTCCTATTATTTTAGAATGTTGTGCTGCTTTACCCCCTCACCTTACCTCCGATATTGTTAAATCGAACAGTGATAAAACCGCCAAGCTTTTGATGACATCGTACTTGGACCTGTCACATATACCGCATGACAAACTGTCAACTGTCTTATATGACGTGCTTGCTAAGCTACGTTCTAACCGCTGTTACCCCACCCTCTTTCGCTTGACGGATCGGGAAGTTATATTGCATGATAGGTCTGAATCATTCGGAATTTGATTTGCAAAAAAATATAAGAAGGTGTGCGTAATTCGTGTTCTCGATAATGAAAAAAAGGGTCTGGTATGATTGGATACTTGTGGCCATACGAACGCTTTGGCTGGTCATTATCGCAAGCGCTGGTTTTGTCGATCCGTCATTGACCGTTGTATCGCTTTGGGTTGTACTTTCTCTCGCTTTCGTCGTTTATCTCGTTCCATTAATCATCCTCTATAGGAAAGAAGACTGGTATCTCACAATCGAAGTCACGGTAACGGGCTTTTTTTATCTATATTTAGCCTACGCAGCCCCGGGATTGCTTTGGTCTTTTGTTTTACTCGTGATAACTATCGGCTTGACGAGCAGTCGAAGAACCTATGTGTGGACAGGTATCCTTAGCGGAATCGTATTCCCGGTATTGAACGGTTGGATTGCTGATCGTCTCCCGTATGAGTTTATCGTTAGCTGCAGCCTTGGTTTTGCCATCGGCTTCGCGTTTAATATTTTAATTCAGTCCCACAAGCAAGCCCGAATTATTCAAGAGCAAAAGCTGTTGCTGGAGCAGCATATTAAGCGGATTGAGGAACTTACGCTGATGGAGGAGCGCAGCCGGCTGTCACATGAGCTGAATGACACGATTGGCCATACGCTTACCTCGCTCATCGTCGGCATCCAATCACTGCGATCGTCCGTACCAGATGCGCAAATAGAGAGGATCGATTCGCTTGTCGGAATCGCCCAACACAGTCTGGTTGATATCCGAAAGCATCTGCATCAGCTCTCTCATACTCCGTTGAACCATTCGTTAAGTGAATCGCTGCGGCAATTAACTGAAGATTTTATGAAGTCAACAGGTATAACGGTCAAATTCCGTGTGATCGGCAGTGAGACTCTCGTTATGCAAAAAATAAACATTTGTTTATATCGTTGCCTTCAAGAGTCTCTAACCAACATGGTTCGGTACGGTAAGGCGAGCGTGATATCCGTTCAGTTACATTTCAATAGTCAGCAGCTTCGATTACAGATCGAAGATAACGGCATCGGAATGGAAGAAATCCAATTTGGATTTGGGCTCAATGGAATGAAGGAACGACTTGAACTATTTCACGGCACGGTGTCCGTGCATTCCGAGTCAGGACAAGGAACTTTCGTCATATGTAATATTCCGTTGCAGACAGAGCCTGTACATGATGCGATCCGCCTGCTGATCGTTGATGACCAGGTGATCATTACCGACAGCTTGAAGCAAATTTTGGATCAGCATGCTGATTTTAACGTCGTTGGTACAGCCAGGGACGGGCGCGAAGCATTAGAACATTGTGATCGCTCCCAACCAGATATCGTGCTAATGGATATTCGTATGCAGGGAATGGGCGGGATTGAAGCTTTAGTTGAGATGAAGCAACGATGGCCTGATATGAAGGTTGTATTCATGACAACGTTTAAGGATTCCTTGCAGGCAGCAACTGCATTGGAGCGCGGGGCAGAAGGCTACATGCTGAAGTCGATTCATCCGCGGGAGATGAAGGAAGCCTTGAAACTTATTTATAATGGAGGAACCTGGATCGACCAATCGGTCGCTACGCAAGTTTTCGAAGAGATGAAGCGTCAACGTGAGCAGTTGGAGAAAATCGGTTCAAGTCAGGGAAACTACCCGTACGGGCTTACGAAACGCGAGATGGAGATTCTGGAGCATCTGTCGAGCGGTCTGCGCTACAAATCGATTGCCGCCAAGCTATTTTTATCGGAGGGAACGATCCGCAATTACTGCTCGATTCTCTACTCGAAACTCGGCGTCAACAACCGTGAAGAAGCATTAGAAATGGCGCGAACGAAGAATATCGTGTAGCTGGAGAATTTCCCGATGGTACTCACGATATAGGGGTCACGTGCTGTTCTTTCAAAAAATGGGCCAGGTTCAACCAGTAGTGGTCGGTCGGTTCCATGCCAACGATGACGTCCTGGAACCCTTGCTCCGTCGCAATCTTTCTGAACCAGCTAACGAACAATTCAAAGCCTTCACGGTCGTTCTCAGACGTAATGGCCTTCTCGAACTCGACTCCGCGGTAGTCTTGTGCCCGGGCGACATGTTTGAATTTAGCGATGTCTACACCGATAATTAAGGTAGAAGAAGTGATTTGATTAATACGTCCATTTTGAGTAGAATTCATCTTGTAGTCTCCTTGGGTTGTTTTTGGATCCGGTCGCTGGCCAGCATCGTGGACCCATTTACATCATACCAAGGAGTCTTTTTCATTCTCAAACCCCTTATTTCAACATAATAGGAATGCTGCCCGTTCGTATTATGTGATCAACCAGTTCTTTGTGATTGGTTCTTTTTTTATTTTAGTTTAAGGATTGTAGGTGAGCTTAAAAGGCAATGATGCCGAATATATTAATGCCTTCAACTGTTATTAAACTTCAGTTTCTGCTTCTTGTGCTTTCTGACTCCCTTGCTCTTCGACTTCTCTGACTCGTCGGTAAAAAGTCGTCCTCTTCATATCGATCTGTCGCATAGCCTCGGTTGCAGTTATCAGTCCGTCCTTCCGCTTCTGTTACTACGGATAATGTCAGACCCGCCGCAGATGTCTCTCCAGAGCAGGAAACTGTAGAGTACCCGCTCAGATCTGCAGAAGAGTGTTGGGAAAATTACTTGAACAGCCTTGGCACCGAAGTTGCAACGGCCTTCTGATGCCATCATCGAGGTCGCTAAGCGGATAGCTTCCAGGAGGAGAAACAATATCTTAACCACATTAGACTAAATACAGGTCATGTTCGCCGGACCTGTCTGGGCGAGGTGAATCAGAAACTTTATGCGATCTTGAAACGAGTTTGGAAAGACTCCTTAGACCCTGAAGGGGTGAAGCTGGAGGGATATCGATTCATAACACCCGGCCGATTTGCAGCGTCCCAATACGATCCACAGCCGGAAAACCTTCAGTCACTGGGAGCCGGATACGGTCGTTTCCGAGGAAAGAGTAAGCTTGCGTCGACACATCGTGGAGGCAAAAACACGTTTTTACCAAGTGATTAAATGACGATCGCACGGCATTATCGATGAAAATGCGACCGTGGGCGAGGGAAAGAATTCGCCTGTCACAGAGAGTTGGAACGACTGTACGGCGTGGGTGTCTATTTCGCCGATCCGTACTCATCCTGGCAACGAGAATGCCAAGTCTTGAGCGTGAATTCATCTCAAAGGGTCATAACTTCGCTCAGGTGAAAGATGTTGATCTGGAACAGGCTCTCGCCCTGATTAACAACCGACCCCGAAAAACTTAAGATGGAAGTCCTCTCACGAATCGTTTCAGGAGGAACTGTACTTGTCTTGACAATCCGTCTATTAAAAAAGGTGAAAGAAAACCATCATTTCACTGGTTTTCTTTCACCTTTTACGATTTAAAGCTTTTTCAGTAGCTTATATAATGACTCTAATTATTCAAACCGTAAATTTCCATCAGTTATTAGAAATCCAAATGTTTTATTTAAGGCTTGTAACTCACTCTCATGAACTTTCGTTATTTTGATTATCTTATTGTTATCGTCTCTAATCACTTTGAAATCGGATTTACCTTTAGCATCATAGTAAAAATTATTTGATCTACCTTCATTATTTCCTCATCAACAAACAATCTGACTTGCTGCTCATGGAAGAGAAATTTGTCCTTTTTCTTATCATAAGTTAGACCATAGGCAATGTATTCCTTTAAAGAATCGTAATTAAAATCGACACCTTCACCAGCCTCTTGTGCTGAGATAGATGAACTGAGGCTTGTATCGTGATGATTTTCGATGGCTTGGATTTCAGGTGTACTCGGTGGAATGGGGAGCTCGATGAAGTCCAGCGGCAAGCCGATGAGCAAGACCAGGTATCCATATTCGTGAAACAATTATTCAACTAACTCGATCAGGTCCATGAGCATTCTCCCTCTTGTGCTGCAAAGTCCCGCCAGCCGAGGCCAGCTTGTTTTGCGGCAAAATCAAATAAAAAAGTGCAAGAACCGCCAGTAAAGCAGCGCTGATGCTAATGGCAGCGGCATTCGTATACTGGCTGGCTATCCATCCCCCGATGACCGGGCCAATCATAATACCGAGCCCTTCAATCCCGGAGAGTACTCCCCACCCGGTCCCCTTCTGATCCTCCGGAACAAGGTACGACAGCACCGCATTCCAGGCCGGAAGCACGGCTGAGTAAGAGAATCCCAGCATAAAGGCAAACAGCATCGTTAATGCAGGCGGCGGCATGGATACGACTAACAGAGCCAATACGGCCGTAAGCGATACGAAACCGGTGACCAGCATTTGCTTGTGCCCCCATCGATCGGCCAGCTTTCCCATCGGGACAAGAAACAGCATCGCGCCAGCCCCGCCTAATATGAGCATTAGCGAATATTGCGGCTGGCTCAGACCGAGATGGTCAGCGGCAAAACCGGGCAGTATCGGCAGCAGCAGTCCCGCAGCGGTCATCTGCAGGACCATGCCTGGCAGCAGCCATTTCAGCTGAACGAGCCTTCTTCGCAGTCCTGCCGCTTGTTCGGAAAAGCTGACGTTCTGGAGATGCAAGGGGGTTGTTCTGTTAATCCCGAACGATGCGATGCAGCCGACGGCGAGCAGCGCAACCATCAGCCGGAAGGCAGGTTCGAAGCCATAATCGAAGGTGAGATTGATTGTGACCGGCCCCAGACCGATGCAGGCCAGCCACACGGTGTATATCGCCCCCATCTGGGCTGCCCGCTCCGTCAGCCGGACTTTCTCCAGACAAATGAGCCATATAGGCGACGCCCCCATCCCAAGCATCACGGAACCGGCAACCAGCCCCCAGGCATACGGACTAAAGAACACGGCGGCTAGTCCGGACAGCATCAGGACGAAAGTGGCGGGCAGCAGCCAGCGCAGCGAAAACCTGTCCAGCAAATATCCAGCCACACATTTAATCAGCGTATCGGCTGTATAATGAAGCGAGACGGCAAGACCGACCAAAGCAACGGTTTGCCCCGACTCGTTGACGGCAAAGTTCGGCAGGAACGAGAACAAGAAAGCGCTTCGGACAAACTCTGTGCAAAAAAGCACCGTGAACAGCGTCAGAGTAGAAAGCTTGAACGCGCTCCTCCCGCTCATCATATTCCACTCCTTCTTAAGGGACTTGCCTCCGGAAACAAATGCCGGACAATATGGTCCGCAGCCGCTTTCTGCCTTGCTGCGAGCAACCCGTTCATCATCGACTGCTTGATCTGCTCAGAGGAGATCATCGCTTGTATCTGCAACACCAGATCATGAATCGTAAAGGCCACGACTGCCGCTCCTTTGCGCTGCAAATACAGGGCATTTTCCTTCTCCTGCCCCAGAAACGGATTTAGGATGAAAATTGGAACCCCGGCCTGAATCGTCTCAGATAGTGTAACGCCTCCCGCTTTCGTGACTACGCAGCAGGCACTGCTCATCAGAACATGCAATTGATCGGTGAAGCCGAATACATCCACTCTTGCATCATCCTCCCAGCTCTCCGCAAGCCTCCGTCTCCATCCTTCCTGCCGGCCGCAAATCACTTGAATTCGGACGCCTGACAAGAGTAGCAGCTTCCCGATGAGCCTCGATAGCGAATGCAATGTGCCACAGACGTTAGCCATAAGCAGAATCACATACTCATCTGCTTCTTTAATGGAGTCGGAACCGATCATTGCCGCATCATGAAATGACTCCCTGACCGGAATTCCGGTCACGGTAATACGACTCTCGGGGACGCCCTGCCTGACCATGGTCTCTTTCACGTCGCTGGCAGGGACAAAATAATGATCCGGCTTGGCGAACAGCCATCTTCGGTGAACGTCAAAGTCCGTTATGACAACAGCAGTCCGGGGACGGATCGCAGATAATGCCTCACTGCTTGGCAAGCTGCCGAACGGGAATGTATAAATGATGACTTCCGGCTGGTACTGAAGGATGATTTTCTTGAGCCTGTCGCCGCCAAGACTGTTCATCCAGGCTGCGATCTTTCCCTTCATGGGAAGCTGGTTGGTCAGATGGTAGGTCCATCCGTAATAGGGAATGCCCAGGCTGGCTGCATACAGGCTTTGCCGGTACAGATAGCGGATTATTTTGTTCAGCACAGGATAAGCTTCCCGGAACAAGTCGACAACCGCCACCTGGCTATAACCATTGCGGATCAAGCTTTGCTGCAACACCTTGGACACCTGATGATGACCTTCTCCGTAATCAGCCGTTAAAATTAAAATTTGCGGTTCCTGTCCCACTATTGTCACCTCATTTCCTTTGTCAAGCCATTTCATCCAGACGAACGAATTGCAAGTTGCGTCCCTGTAATTGATGCAGTACTTCCTCCAGAGCCCGAAGCATAAAATATGGCGCGTGACGGTCCGCTCCCGGCGAATCTCCGCTGTCATGCAGCAAAATAACAGATCCGTCCGTAATTCCGTTCAACAGCGTTGCCTTCAGCTTTTTGCGGCAGCTTCTGCTGCGCCAGTCCCCCGCCTTCAAGGACCAGAGTACGATGCGGTACGATTTGGGATGAAAGAAATCGAAAGCGTTCATGAGCCCCCAAGGCGGGCGATAGTGATCCGGCCTTTTTCCAATTATGGATTCAATAATATCTGCGGTCCGTTTCATATGATCACGCCGCACCGTCCAGGGAAGCATCAGCCAATTGGAGATGTGATTGTAATTGTGGATTCCAATCTGATGACCTTCACGATCCATTCTTCTGATCAGATCCGGGTGCAGTTCCGCCTGTGAGCCAAGCACGAAGAATGTGGCCTTCACTTGATAATCCTGCAATAAATCCAATAATTCCGGTGTATACCTCGGATGCGGCCCGTCGTCGAACGTGAACGCTACCTGGTTCTTGGTGGTTCCCTTACGAAAGGCTCCAAAACTGATTATTCTTGGAAGAAAACTTGGAATTAACATATACAGACTGATGAAGCCTATGAGCCCAATCAACAAATATTTAACAAGCAACGTCTTTATCCCCCTTAGTGAAAATTAAGCTTAAGCATACTGCTGCAAGGAGCAAACCCATCTTTCTTCCTGTGTATCGTTCTGCATGCTCAGAATTTGCATGACCGCATGTCTGGCGGAATCCTGCTGTCTGCACAGCCCTGCTTTCTCCCTCATTTCTTCCAATAGGGAAGGCTGTTGAACCAGCCGCTGAAGCTGATCCTGCAAATTGTCAATCTGACATAGATAAGCTACTCCCGTTTGAATCAAATAATCGGCATTATCCTTTTCCTGCCCCAGCCGTGGCTCTAGCAGCAGCATGGGAAGCTGAAGCGCCAGCGCTTCGGAGGTCGTCAGTCCGCCCGGCTTGGTAATCAATACGTCTGCGGACGCCATCCATTCATGGATTCCCTCCAGGAAGCCTGTCAGTATGACGTTATCCCTGTCTCCCAATGCTTCACGCAGACGGTACAGCAGCTTCACATTGCGTCCGCACACAATGACAAATTGCACGTTAGGGGGAAAAGAGTCAGATTGCATTTGCTCGATGAAGGATTTATCGATAATCCCGCAGCCGCCGCCCATCACCAGCACGACAAAGGCGTCAAGAGCCAAGGCTAGCTTCTCGCGCAGCCGGTCTTTATTGTCATGCTGACTGTAGGATGGGCGAACAGGGATGCCCGTTACAGCGATTTTGTGGTCAGCAACGCCTTTTCTCTGCAGAGCTGCACGCACGCCTTCGGAGCCAACCAGATACAGATCCGTAGACGGATGTATCCAATAGCTGTGATCGGAATGGTCGGTAATGACCGTTGCCGCAGGCAGATCCGTCATCCCTTTTTCCTTAAGCAAGGAAATGGCGGCTGATGCCAGCGGGAACGTGCTGACAATCAACGTCGGCTGTTCCTCATTCAGAAGTTTGAGCAGCCGCTGCAGGCTGGTCGTGAGAAAATGCTTCAGGAAGAAAGTAAGTGTACTGTCCGTCCGAGTCTTCTGATACATATATCCGTATGAGGAAGGAAAATACTTCACCCATTGCAGGAAGCAATACCGTTCAACCACATGCATGCGGGGATGGATCCATTGCATGAAGTCGACCACCTCTACTCCCTGTTTGTACAGCACCGATGCCTCCAAAATCGCCTTGGCCGCCTGCATATGTCCATCCCCGAGCGCGCCGGACAGAATCAGCAGCTTTTCCCGTTTCATGCTATTCATCAACAATCGCCTCCCTCGTGAAATTTAACTATGCATGAACAAAACAACCAGCACCGCCGTTAGGAATCCGACCATCCCACCAGCCACACAATCGATCGGATAGTGATAGCCCCAATAAACCCGGGATATGGCCACCAACAAGGCCAGACCAATCAAGACAAGCATAATTGCCGGCGATGAGGCCAACATAAAAGGTGTAACCAGGGCGAAAATAGCGGTAGTATGGCCGGATGGGAAGGAATAATCCTTCAACGGGAATTTGCCTACCTTCACCTGCTCCAGCTTGCGGAAAGGCCGGTCTCTGCGCACCTTTCTCTTGATCAGGACAGCAATGATATGGCTAGCGGCCAGTGCGATCAAGCTTTGCAGCCCGATTCTGCTGAACTCCCCCTCGGCGAACCATGCCAAGGACACTGCGCAAATGATGGTAAACAAAGCTCCGCCCAAATGGGTAATCCATCCGAACAATCGGTCCATTGCCCGACTGCTCAGCCGCTGGTTGCACCAGAAGAACATCATTTGATCAATTCGTCTTATCCATTGCATCCTGTTTTCCGCCTCCATTCCCTGTTTTTTCGATCGGTTGATGTTCATCCCTTATCTTCCTCCGCTCGCACAGCTTCCGTATCAAGAACCATATTGCCGCAATCGCAACACCAACGCCCACCAGCGTAATCGTGAGAACTTGGTTCACCATATTCTCTGCCGCGCGTCCATATATATAGAAGAGAAAACCGACTACATAAAACTTCACCGCCCGGCCAATGGCCGCATAGCTGAGCAGCTTCCATAACGGATAATTCATGTATCCGGATAAAATCGTAAATATTTTAAACGGGATCGGAGTGAACGATCCGATCAGGATTGCGGCCTCGCCGCGGCGGGCAAATAAGTCGCTTGCCGAATCCAGCCATTTTTTCTTCATTACACCGCCCATAACATGCTTTCCCGACACCTTGCCGATCCCATAACCGATCGGTGTTCCAAGCAGACTTCCTGCAAAGCCAACCGTAGCGAGCCATAAAGCCGACTCCGGTTGCACCGCACTTAAAGAAAGCTGCAGGAAGAACGCCGGGATGGGGAAAATAATCGCATCGAGCATAGCATGAATGAAAAGTCCCGTCGCTCCGAAGTTCTGTAAAAATTCCATAATTTTATCCATGAATGCCTATCCCGCCTTTGTTACAGAGCATGATGAAAAATAGGTTGCCTCCGGGCGGTATGGGTTTCCACTCGCTGTGTTCCAACTCCATACCGCCCTCCAGGAACTTACTCACCACGCTCTTAGTTTCTTTTGTTTTAATTAATTGGAGCTTGATTTGGGTAGACATAACTCCTTTGAAACGGAGTGTCTCTTCACCGTCATAAATCGGTTCCTCAGCGAGCTGCGGGAGTGAATCAGCATCATCGGTATCAATTTTTCGGTCTTGCGGCCAATCCGCTTCTTGCCTTCAGGGTGCATGACGGATAACAATAATCGTAGATAAGCCGTTGTAATGCGTTGGAACAGATCGGACTTCATCGGTTGTTGTTCGAAACCAAGACCATGTATCAAACCACGATGAAGCAGCGTAATGCCGACTAACGCCTTCACCTCTCTGAACTCCGGCTGACTTGCGAATGCCTCGCTGATCTGCTGCATGGATTTCCGTGTAAGCCGGGCCGTCATGAGCGCCGCGCGGTCTGAGTCTTCGGATTTGATCAGCGTCAGAATCGTTTCATTATTGAGATGGAGTTCCCCGACCAGATCGCCTTTATCGATGATGGTGGAGTCCGCACAGACGATACTCTCCCCTCGGTGTTTCTTAATCATGACTTTGCAAATTCCAAAGTGCGATGTATGCGAGCCGCGAAAGCGTGAAATCCAATCGAACCCTCTTTCCCACACCATCCAGGCCGCCTGCATTGAAGATTTGCGTAAACGAACCAACATTGATCCAACCATCCCTCATTCTTATTTTAATCGACGAATTTTATTGAAATTGTCAAACTGAAATAATATTTCTATGTGAATTCCTCATTTCTGTTAACTTTATGATAGAGGATTTAACCAAAAGAGCATACGGGCTGAGGTACTGGTTGGTGGCCCGTCTTGAGACGGGGCCTTCACTCAATTTAATGCACATCGCTGATCGCTCAAGTTTAATTTGATATATAAGTGCGACCAAAAATAATTTCGTTACATGCTAGTTAAGATTCATTTGCACTCCTAACAATCAAATCAGGTAATGCCGATAGGATGGCTTCTCCTTCTGAAAAGTCCGGATGATCCGAATCACATCGGTACGATGCTGATCGGAAACCTTCAATTAAAGCAGTGTGCAGCGCGTGCCGAAGGGGCGATTTCTCTTCTTAATTTTCTCAGATTATCCATGGTTCCTCCTAAGGTAACCGCTCCCTCATTTTTTTGATTGGATTACAAGTCAAATAACTTTGATTCGTCTCCTGCCTCAAGAGCGTATTTAGACCGTCCGTCTCCTGGTAAACAACCAACCACCTGTCAGAAATATACAGCTAAATAAGAACGTGAGTCCAAATCCCTGAAGTAGCGAATCGTTAAAGAGCAGCGTTAGGAATCCGTCTCCAATATAGCTATTATAGTAAGTGCAACTCCTTTTCGAATGGTGAATGATTTCATAACGCAATCGCTCCTATTATTTCTGAATGTTGTTCTGCTTTACTCCCTCACCTTACCTCCGATATTGTTAAATCGAACAGTGATAAAACCGCCAAGCTTTTGATGACATCGTACTTGGACCTGTCACATATACCGCATGACAAACTGTCAACTGTCTTATATGACGTGCTTGCTAAGCTACGTTCTAACCGCTGTTACCCCACCCTCTTTCGCTTGACGGATCGGGAAGTTATACTGCATGATAGGTCTGAATCATTCGGAAATTGAGATGAAGGAAGCCTTGAAACTTATTTATAATGGAGGAACCTGGATCGACCAATCGGTCGCTACGCGAGTTTTCGAAGAGATGAAGCGTCAACGTGAGCAGCTCTTCTTGGGAAATTTTTACTTGGCTATCGCGGAAATCAATGAACATCTCTTCTTCGAGCACGATAAACACCTGGTTGGTATCTTGATGAGGAGACCAATGTATTGATCTTAGATAATTTCTCATTCAGACTATTACTTTATTTTTCAGTCTAGAACTTTAGACACCTACAATAAAGACCGCAAAGGCTTAAGCCCTTACGGTCTAATTTACTTCTGGCATCCTGAGTCCATTTTCACTTTTCTTGTTTCGTTTCGTCCCCGTCCATAGTCGTTGGTGACAAAATCCAGTATTCGGTTGACAGCACCAAAAATGGCCAGGCGGACATTACAGTTACCAAGAATGAAGCATCTAACGATTATGTAGATATGCCACAATGGTACATGGAGGAACTGGCCGTCCATGTTAAAAGCATGCGGAAATTAAGGTTTGAGACAAAGGCAAATGGGACATGGAAAGGCGGGGATCGTAACTTTGTTTTTCATTCAGGTACAGGGAAACCCTATTACCATACAACGCCGTCCCAGCAGTGGAAAAACTGGTGTGAGCGGCACAGCTTCCGTAATGTATCACTTCATGATCTCCGCCATACAAATGCAACGTATTTGCTTGGCTAGGGAGCATCTATCAAGGAGATTCAACATCGATACGACATTCCACATCTCAGGTGTCTTCAGATACCTATGCTCACATCACCAAGAAGCTTAGTCGTAAAACAACAGCACACCTCGATGTCTTCGATCCAAAAGTTCGTCCCCAATCCGTCCCCAGGAGCGAAAAAGGCGCTCACTCCCTGTGATCCTGTGATATGGAAACGAGGATTTCAATCACTAAAAAATAAAAAACCCCTTGATAATCAAGGGATCCAAAAGAAAAACGATAGTGCCGAGGACCGGGATCGAACCGGTACGGTAGTCACCTACCGCAGGATTTTAAGTCCTGTGCGTCTGCCAATTCCGCCACCCCGGCATAATCTTAGGAACGCTACTCTTTACACTTACTTGTCTTACAAGTATCTGAGAAACACAGAAGTGTTCTCGCTATGTAAATGTCGTTCAACCGGGCACCAACATATAATACGATAATTTCATCGGATTGTAAAGTGTTTTTTAAAAAAAATAATAAAATTTTCTTTTTGTATAACTTATGCACATTTGAATTACACTAATAAACGTCTTTCCAAACTACCAGAAGGGGTGTTACGAATGCGTGAAGGTATGATTCCAGCTGTTCTTGGAACGGTAGTATCGGCTTCAGGCGCTGTGTTGCTGAGCAGTAAGTACAAACTTGCAGCTACAGGCATTCTCGGTTTCGGACTGGCTCATGTTGTTCTGGGAGCGATTGATCTGATTGAGCATCGCTAGTTGTTTGGGAAGTGCCGGGCGGGATTTACTCCCCCCGGTTTTATTTTTATCAACGTTTAGTCTGGAGTACAAACGTTTATGTAAAGTATAGAAGCTGAATGTACCTAATAAAAGGAGCTGTGATGTGCTATGAGAGATAATAACTCTGAAAAGAATCGTACTGACGATCAAATTGAACATAAACAATCCCTGGACAAGCGCGAGCCAGGATTTAATCGCATTCCTGACACTGATGCAGATACACCTGCTGCTACTGATATGATCGATGAAGCCATAGGTCGCGGGATAGACAAGTTACGTAACGATTTCACAAAATAAAGCATGGGTAATAGGACATAGGTTTAAAGTAGCCCTTAATGCATTTGTTTTGATATGTACAGCGATTTCGTAAAATCACTTAAAGATCAGCATGATCCAGCCAATGATCGAGATCCACAGCACGATGCTGATTAAGAGTCCACACATGATACCAAAAGAGAAATTACCTTCATTCTTTGGCATGGTACTGCCAAATTTCAATCTAAGCTTCATTTGATTCCAGTTCATAGAACCCCCTCCTTAAGTTCTATTTCGGAATATGAAGCTTGTTTTTGTAGACCTATAGTCATGTTTTTAAAAATAAAAAAAGGGTTTTTCGTCCTATCATCCTGATCGCGGAAACAGGATTACAGCTATACCGACCAAACAAATCAATCCACCAATGAAATCGTACAAGTCGGGTGTCTTTTTATCAATCCACCAGCCCCATGCAATGGAAAGAACAATAAAGACACCACCATATGCTGCATATACACGCCCAAAGGAGGAAAATACCTGAAAGGTAGCAATAATTCCATACACAGCTAAAATTAATCCGCCGCAAAGTCCGACATACCATGTCTTCCCTTCCCGCAGCCACTGCCAAATCAAATATCCTCCTCCAATTTCAGCGATGCCAGCCAATATAAAAAGTAAAGCTGCCTTTAGCACCATTTCACATCCCTAATTCTTTAAATTTTTTTTGATTTTTTTGGGATATCTCATTAGAGCACTCGACCTAAAATGATAATCAATGCAATCACACCAACCAGAATCAGCAGGTTGCTGACCTGACGCCATAAGCTAGGCACTCCCTCGGAGTGAAGCTTCCGCTGATTGGCATCAAAGTTCGCTTTTGCTCCTTCAGCATCTGCTGATCTAGAGAAGGGTCTGTTTTCTTCATTCATAAGAGTACCTCCTTTTCAATCCACTTTAATCATACCAAACTTTTCCGTCGATTTCGCGTTGCTTTTATGTATATACTTACCACATATTTCTGATTGCATCTTCATATATGTGAAGTGTACCCCCTTATGTCAATATTTCGCTGAATATAAAGTCTGATGTCGAATCAAGGTAGAGTGGGTATTTAGACGTCTTTCATTGCAGGACGGTAGTTATGGTATAATTTAGTCAACTTGTTCAAGATCGTAACCAGTGCTCAATTGTTTACTCAACTTGCAATTAAATTCACATCCAAGAATCCACATTCCGTTTACAACCTGCATATTCTGTTTGTAAACCCAGGAGGAGGATACCGATGTCCCCAATCTTTTTAGCAAGTTTAATGATAATGGGTATATTTTTATTTCAGGCAGCCATCGTTTTCGGCATCATACATTGGATTTCGAAACGCACTCAACGTCCAGCACAAACCAAAATGTATCTCACAATGAGTTTGCTCGTTGTAATTTTAGGCTTCCTTGTATGGGACAACTGGATACACTCACAGGAATTCAATGGATGGGCCATGATTAGTCTGCTGGTGATTATTATTAGTGCCTATATACAGCTTAGAAAGCAAAAAGAAAAATACTAATCCCATTACCATGCATCAAAGGAGGAGCGCCATGAAATCTCACTCAACACGCTTTTGGTTACAGAGGGTGCTACTGCTAATGCTTGTTTTACTCTTCAGCGGCTCTCAGCAATCGTTCATTGTTGCCGATGCCGCCCCGCCAATTAATGTTCAGGCCTCTGCCAAAGCCAAGCAATTACTTGCCTACCTATCTAATGTACCGGATGGTATGCTAATTTCCGGGCAGCATGATTACTTAGAGGCACCGGATGAACAAAATAACAAGCTACAACAAATCAGCGGACAATACGCAGGGCTTCACGGCTATGAGTTTGGAGGATTAGCCAATCAGTCTCTTACGGCCCTACGAGAGCAACGTCAGCATGTTGTGAATAGTGCTATCCAATGGAGTCGGGGCGGCGGAATCGTAGCTGTTACCTTCCATCAGGCGCTACCGGGCAAACCCAAAACGTGGAAAAACGTACAAGCAAAAATTACTCAAGCTGAATTTAATCGTTACATCACGCCAGGTACCCCGCAATATAAACAACTGATCGCCGATCTGGATGAGGTGGCTCTGTCCCTTAAGACCTTACGAGACGCGGATGTACCTGTTTTATGGAGGCCCTATCATGAAATGAACGGCAACTGGTTTTGGTGGGGAGACAAGCAAAATTACGCCAAGTTGTGGAATTTAATGTATGATCGATTTACTCATGTCCATCATCTGGATAACCTGTTGTGGGTGTGGAGTCCCAATGCCCCAAACGCATATAGCACTCCTTATGATCTTTCCTTCCCAGGTATTAACCGGGTAGATATTCTTGCAGCTGATATCTATAACAATGATTACAAATCCTCTTACTACACCGAATTACTAAAGCTTGCGCAGGGCAAGCCTATGGGAATCGGAGAAAGTAATATTCTGCCGAGTGCGAAGGTGCTGCAGAACCAGCCAGCCTGGGCCTATGCCATGACATGGGGTAAGGAACTGTCGGCAACCAATTCACAAGCAGCAATCAGACATTTTATGAACCAAAATAATATCATTACACGAGACCTTCTTCATGAATCTCTGGACTGAAAGAAAAAAGCTTTCACTTCGCTCTAGAAGCAAAGTGAAAGCTTTTTTATACCAAAATCCAAATAAAGTTCTCTAACTATTCCTGATAACCTCTTCTAGATCAATATCGGCATATGCCTCTTCTCCAAGATGTACGGATACAATGGTGTAGATCCGCTTGGACAGTCTAGACATCAGCCGATCACCCGGTGCTACAGAGTATTCTTCCCGATAATCTCCAATTTTGTGAAAACCGCTGGACATATGGATGTACAAGTTGCCCCTACGTGTTTTACCATGCACCAACATCAAATCTCCTCCTGCTGTGTAACCAACCTAATTTCCCTGTTACATGTATATCGGTCAGAACAAGATAGGATATAAGTCCCTGGTATCCTTCTTTCGTTTCACATGTAGTGCACGTACACGAAACGGGTCTGCCAGTGATGTGACAGACCCGTTTTTGCAAACCCATTTTCGTGATTTAGGAAGAAACTATTCTTGATAGGATTCTGCTATTGCATTCGCTGCAATGATTGCATTGTACACGTCAGCAGGACTAACCGGGAACGGCATGTTGACCATTGTATCATTCGATGCACAAGCAGCTTCAGCCACTTGGCGCCATTCAGCCTCAACAAATTCCTCTACACCCAAGTCACGAAGTGTCAATGGAAGGCCTACATCCTTAACCAGTTTAATCACGGTTTCCAGTTCTTCTTTCGGTGCATTTTCCAGCACTAGCTGGGTTAACAAACCGAATGTGACTTTCTCACCATGCTGTGCTTTATGAAGCGAAGGAACAGCCGTCATACCATTATGAATGGCGTGTGCTGCTGCCAATCCACCTGATTCTGCACCAACACCGCTCAGATAAATGGTAGCTTCAATCGTATCCTCCACCGCACGAGTATATACTTTACGATCCACAGCACGTTTGGCCTTCACAGCATTTTCCAGCAACGTATCATAACAAAGACGAGCAAGTCCCAGCCCTGTAGTGGAAGGCTTGTTCAGAACCAGGTTATCCCCGTTGGCCTGATAGCAAGCACGAGCTTCAAAATAAGTGGCCAGTGCATCACCGATTCCAGCTGCAAAGAAACGTGCAGGCGCTGCTGCCAGAATGCCTGTATCCGCCAGTACAACGTCTGGATTAGTAGGCAGGAACAGATATTCATCGAAAGAGCCATCTTTTTTGTATATAACCGCAAGCGCGGTACAAGGAGCATCTGTAGAAGCAATCGTTGGGAAAATAACAACAGGCAGCTTTTCATAATAAGCCGTTGCCTTAGCGGTATCCAATGTTTTTCCCCCGCCAATGCCTATGATAATGTTCGAACCATGTTTACGCACCAATTCGCGGTTACGATCAATCTCTTCTTTTGTACATTCATATTGGAATTTCTCGAAGACCACTTGGTTACCAGCTGCTTCAATTGAAGCGCCTGCCTCCTTTTGGGCCCTTTCAAGTATGAACTCATCGCAGATAACAAAGGCTTTATCGCCATAATCCTTAATATAGTCATTTAACGACGAGAGCAGATTTTGTCCAGAAATAAATTTCTTGGGTGAAGTGATGGATCTTACAACGTTTGCCATGTAAATTCCTCCTCAGCTTTGACTCATACTCAAATTAATAACCATTTGGGCATGTGACCCCTTAACTATAAACCTCTTTTTACATTATTAAAAGGCTTATTATGGAATATTTTATGAACAAATTGTGTATCTATTATACTTGAACAGTCGAGCTCCATTCAGAATACAGGATACCCATCATGATACGATCATAACTGTTGCCATCACGAAGAACAGCGGAACGAACTCTACCCTCAAGCTGGAACCCCGCCTTCTCATAAGTTCGGATCGCTTGTGTATTGTACTCAATCACATCCAAGCCGACCCGATTTAAATTGAGCTCATAAAACGCATAACGAAGAATGAGACCTACAGCTTCTGCCCCAAAGCCCTTGCCACGGTACTCCGTATTACCTATACCTATTGCCAGTTGTCCGCTGCGATTATTCCACTCAATCCCGTGGATAGCAACAAATCCGATCAAGACATCATCTGCCAATGTTCTTAATCGAAAATAGACCTCGTTAGATCTGGGAGATCCTTCTGACTCCATCTGTTTCAACGTGTAAGGAAGCGCTAAATCCGTATCTACATTTCGCAGATACTTCGCATCCTCACCCCATTTGAACATCACTTCGGCATCTTCTTCCCTGACTGCGGCCAGCTTTATTCGTTCTCCATAAAATAAATTTTCGATCTTAATGACCCTTCAGCTCCTATTATGAAATGTGTGCTATGTTTTCTGTCACAATTGTCATGCTATCCGATGTCCGCAATATAAGCTCTCCCTTATGAATTCAATGTTTAAATTTTACAAAATAATCAAACATAACACAACCAAATCATTACAATTGTCATTGTGTGATACACAAAAAGACCTTGCAGCTGCAAGGTCTTCGCATAACTAATATTTAAACAACATAGCAACCAGCTGATACCCAGCTCCAATCGTCCAGAACAGCACATAATCACCGCGCCGGATACGACCCGATTCAATACCTTCATGTAGAGCAATGAACGGGCTACTGGTTCCTGTGTAACCATATCGATCACCCACATAAATCATTTGGGTATCCTCTAGCTCCAAGTGATCCTGAATCTTTAATACATTTGCTAACGAGAACTGAGACAGACAATAAGCCCGTACATCCTGAGGCGACAGCCCATTCTTTTTTAAAATGCGTTCAAGCAGATCAAATGTAGGAGGCAAGGCCATATTAGCATCGAACGGAAGCCACTGAATATATTTTCCGGGAGCATTCCTTTGGAGTGTTGCCGCTAATCCCTGAGCCGGGTACAAAATTTTATCTATATTGACTGGGTCCGTAAAATACATAGAATCTATAAATCCGGTGTCTTCTTCTGTACGCTCCAAAATAACCGCACATGCAGCATCTCCATAGTTCGCATAAGTAATCTCATCCTCCGGACCGGAAATGAGTGAATTATAATCCGACCCGATAATAAGCGCTGTCCGCACGTCAGGATTAGATAACATCGACCGACTGGCTTGATCGACAGCGACTGTCATCCCTGCACAATTCGCGTTGGAATCCATCACGGCCACATCATGTCTGGCCCCAATCGCATGGTGAACAAACAAGGCATTCATCGGAAACAGTGACTCAGGAACTTGAGTGGAGAACACGATCATATCCACGTCACGGCCTGTCATACCAGCCTGTTCCAGAGCTTTTTGTGCAGCCGCAATTCCCATGGTTAAACCGTTTTCGTTCGGGTCATCAATGATATAACGCTGTCTTCTGCCCATATGCTCCATGAAACGTCGAATATCCTTGCCCCGCTCGTCAAAATGGCGAACATAGTATTCGTTATCCAACGAATGGGACGGATGGTACACACCCAGTGCTTTTATTTTGATATGGCTCATCAGGCTTCCCCCTTACACATACGTCAGCGCATTATTGTACAACAATATCTACGTTGTTTAATCCTGCTTCGCGTGCTACTCGACCAAGCTGCATTTTAATAATGGTTTGTTGAAGGCTGATACCAAAGATTACTTTGGCAAATCCGGTTTCTTTATAACGTACAAATGAGCCCTTCAATTTTTCCACTTCTCCCGGACCCAAAAGTGCCATCTGGGTACAATCTACCTTGAGTGTAAAGCTGGACGCCTGAATGGATGAGGTTTTGGCTACATAATCTTTTACAAAGCTATCATACTCCTCCTGGCTAAACACTCCATTCACCGCCATATGTACCGTTTTCATGGCTTGATCTACTTCGATAGTGTAAGGATGTTGACTCATTTTAGAAAGACTCCTTTAATTTCATTTTTTTGTCTATTAAGAGTATCGGAATAATAGGTAGAATTTTTAATATTAAATCAGATAAATCACCACTAAAATATTACAAATTTGCGAATATAAAAAACCGTCACTGCTCCTAAAGAAGCAACTGACGGCTAGAAATTTGCGTATTCTCATGTGAAATTAATTCGTAAACGTATGGCGACCGAGTGAGATGACAGCCGGGCGACTTTTACTCCATTTGGCTGTGGCAATGGCCGGGTTGTAATAAAACAAGGACCCATTGGTCGGATCAGCACCATTAAGTGCCTGTCTGGCTGCGCGGTACGCAGTCTTGTTGGGTTTCAGGCGGTATTGTCCATCCTGTACAGCGGTGAATTGGCCAGGCTGCAAAATAACGTCCGGGATCGAGCTTGGAAACTCGCCGGACTGAACACGGTTTAATACGACAGCGCCGACAGCCACTTGACCTTCAAACGATTCTCCGCGCGCCTCAGAATAAATGATACGAGCCAGTTGATCCAGCGCGGTTACGCGCACCTTACCGAAGGATTTCAGCTTGGCTTGTGTAGCCGCTCCGGCTACTCCATCAGGTGTCAGACCGTTATCCCGTTGAAAACGAGTCACCGCTTTACTGGTCAGAGAACCATAGTACCCAGTAAACCCGGCTTTGAAATAACCGAGCGAATGAAGCTGCTGTTGAAGCTCCAGCACCCGTTCGCTTTGAACCCCTTTCTTCAAAGCTGACGATTGTGCTTGTGCTTGTCCTGGTGCGGCTGAAAATACAGTACCTAACATACATGCGCAGGACAGGATTAAAATAGATAATTTTTTCATATTCCAGACAACCTCCTCTTTCATGTTCTGTCCGGTGCAACCATTCCGGCCTGTACAACTCAGGGACGTTTATCCGATGATGTTTCTTATGACATAACTTATGCCTAGCTGCAGAAATGACGCGTGGCTACATACGGAATGGGACAATCATGCTTTCACACGTCCGTTGCAGTATACCACAAGCCGCATTTACGTATCATCCGGCTCTGGTCCTAAGACTACCCAAGCAAATAAAACGCCATCCCTAAAGGAATGACGTGTATTAAAAGCAATGGAGCATGTTCTGGATACACTTGAATACGTGACTTTTTTCGCTATTTTTCGCTTTAACTTACCCGGGACCGAAGCCTGATTTCTATGAATTCAAATCACATTTCCGCGCACACATATATGGGCGTATGCATAGAGTAGCGTACGATCCTCAAATTTCGAATAACAGAAAGGCTGGAAACGACGCGTGAATTCATATATGGATTACACCTCTCCTACTGTACAATTCACCTATGATTTAAGAGACAATGTTTTGTTTCAGAAGGATGCTCAAAATTCGATCAACGAGCTGTCGATCCAGCAGCTGAATACATTGGCAAATGTATCGCTGCTGGATATTCGCCTCAGCACTGCTAATGTTGTGGAGCCTCACTATCATCAAAATGCCACAGAACTGGTCTACTGCATCTCTGGAGCCGTAACCGTGTCACTGATTAACCCCTTTACCCGCGAGTTACGGCATTTTCCGATCACACCTGGCCAAGTGGCTAACGTCCCTCAAGGATGGTGGCATTATCTGGTCGCCACGATGGATAACACTCATTTGTTGACGATTTTTGATGCCCCGACCCCTGAATTTATACTGGGATCTGACATTTTGCGCCTAACGCCAAATAACATTATGGCTCATACTTACTGCCTGGATGAGAATAAGGTTCAGGAAGCGCTCGTCCCTATTAAAAAGCCTGTCATCATCGGTCCTCCCAATGACTGCAAGCAGCAGCCCCCCCGAAAACCTGGGATACATGTGAGGCTTGCTGATACTTCACCACACTATCAAGCCGTCCCCCAAAGAGATTACGCCTATACTAACGGATATCCTGGCTTCTCTTTTAATCCCTATCAAGAATAGGCTAACTCTAGTCAGGTCCTAAGTTCGAGGGAATACCTTTTCCCTGTATGTTCGCCGTTACCATAAGACCGTCCCTCTCATAAAATGCCAATGTATAAGAGGGGGTGATGGAATGGACGCTTACTACAACTGTTTGAACTGCATGAATAAAAAGGTACGTATTCTCACCATGGACGGAAAACAGTACGAAGGAACCATTATGGATGTGGATCGTAATAATGTGTACTTAAAAACAGAACGGAACGGACGTGTACAAACGTCTGCCTTTTACCCTGGCTACGGGTATGGGAATCAAATCTTAACATTGAGCCTGTTCACCCTGCTGGCGATTGCGTTAATTTAATCCCTGACCCATTGTCCGTTCCTGTCTATAGATGCCAATGTACCTCAAATGACAGCTGTCTCGCCCGGCACCATTTGTGTAGGGCTTGTACGCTGTTATTTGAGGTGTTTTATCATTTATTCCATCCTCTAAAACACTTAACCCCCCATCAGTTATATACCGATGGGGGGTTAAGCTACTCATTTTAAATTAAACCCATAAAGACTTCGTAATGATAACGAGCAGAATGAACAGTACCAGAATAGCTCCTGTCGATGTCCAAACTCCTGGGTAGCCTCCTACTGAACCGCCGCCACAACCTCTTTCACATTCACTCATGGTCATTGCCTCCTTCAATTCAAGGTACAACATAGCTTATGTATTGAGCTTTCCTATGGACCGGGCTTTTTGGCAATGTTATGAATGTTTTCGCTGATGGGCATTAGCCTACACCTTTCCTAGGCAGGAGCATAGGATAACACAACTAATCTTGAAGGAGTGAAGTAATTGAATTCAAATCAAATGCTCAATTACAACGTTAATCAACCTTTTCCTCACCATCCTACCTCTCATCACGTCGTGGTGCACCCTGTAGATCCATACGTCGTAGAAACATTAAAATCGGTGATCGGCAAGTACGTTGTACTTGAGACCACTCGTGGCAGAATTGATGGATGCGTAGTTGATTGTAAGCCCGACCATGTCATTTTAGATGTATATGGGAAAAAATTCTTTGTTCGAATCAGCGAAATCGTATGGATCATGCCCAACTAAACAAAACAGACATTAAAAATCCTCGCAGATCCTATTCCGGATTCGCGAGGATTGATCATGATATGATTATGCTAATCGAGCTCTCCTCCAAGTGAAGCCCGGAGTTCATCTATCGTTCCGTTGTATTCATCCAAATCCACTTGGCCTCGAATACCCGGAACACTGCCTGTGCTACTGTACTGCCAAGCCCACCAGTTATTCCAAGCTGGAACCGCGGTCGGCTTTTGCGTAGTGCTGTATCGGGCTACCCACAGTTTATACATAGAAAATGTAGGATCAAACTTGGAAGCAAAGACATTACCCGTGTATACGATCGGCTGACGTCCGGTAAGCCTCTCCATTTCATCCAAAAAGGCATGAGCCACTTCATTAATTTGTGCAGGAGTAAGACCTTTGGGGTTATTTTCATAGTCCATCACAGGGGGCAGATCCAGCCTGCCTCCTGCTGAATCTAGAGCCCTAGCAAAGTTAGCAGCTTCCTGACGAGCTCCATCCGCGGTAGTTGCGTTCAAAAAGTGGTAAGCGCCAACCAAGATGTTAGCCTCTCTGGCACCCTGTACATTTATCAAAAATTGATTATCTTGATATTTTGTGCCCTCTGTAGCTTTAATAAAAGCAAATGTTTTACCTGCCGCTGCCACTTGCTGCCAATCAATATTGCCATTATAGTGTGAGACGTCAATCCCTTGCGCGTGTCCATCGGAAGAAATCACAGGTGCAACAGGTATGGTAGGTAAAACGTTCTCGGTAGTTGATGGCTCCTCCGTTTCCTGATCCAATGCTATAACAACCTTACCATCATCTGCATTGAGTATATGAAAAGGTGTGCTGTTATTAAGATCAACCACAATACGTACCGATGCGGGAGTTGTACTAAACATGGAATATCTTACTTGGGAAACATCTGGATCTTCTGTGACTGGAAAACTTCCTTGTCCACTATTGTCAAATGATTGCGATGCTAGAAATTCCTCAGCAAACTTTGTATCCGGTATGTCTACAACAATACGGTCTGCATGAGTCAACGTAGTTACTTTGGGGGTTACTTTTCCATTAACAGCTATAGTCAATTGGTGATTAGCGAAGCTAATTTGGTTTATAGCCGTGCGCGCACTCTCTTTAGGATTACTTACAGCTGGAGTAGCAGAATGATCATGAGTGGACTCGCTATTCCCGCTTGAAGCAGGTGGAGTCGTCAGGAACACGGTTTTAAGCTCGTTGTTCCAGACCACATCAACCCCTGTCTGTTCGGATACAAAGCGAAGCGGAACATAAGTCGTCCCCTCTCTAAGCAAAGGCGCTACAGCCAATCCCATTTGATGATCATTAACAGAGGCCATGGGATTGTTGACCTGAAGACTGAGGTTAAGATTTTGCTTATGTATAGTTATGGTCCCTGTCTTGGACTCCCAATTCACGCTATAACCCAATTCCTCTACAATGAGACGGAGTGGAACCAGTATATTCCCCTTTACTTCTTGAATCTGAACACCTTTGCCAACACTTATATCTTTACCGTCTAACTGAAGATGTGAACTCGAAGAGGCAGCGTGACTCTCTCTTGGAAATGCTAGTAGAAACAGAAACAAAAAAGCAAATAAACAAATTTTCTTCATTATGTACCCTACCATTCTCTATATTTTCGCTTATGAAATTCTTGCACTCTATGATTCTCAGGACCTCCATTTTGATAGACGCGAATCATATGTAAAAAGTTACGATTGATTCAGTACATATTTCAGTTTTATCATACAAAAGTACTAAAAAACTCTACCAGCTATATAGCAAGCAGAGCTTTTTCCAGTTTTATTAATCTGGTTTACTAGCAATCTTATCACAAACGAATACTTCATGTTCATACTGTTAAAAATGTTAAACCTATAAGAATAATCGAGGTAACAGACAGTACCAGTAAGGGAAGCATTGCTTTCTCTCGCAAAGCCTTAAAGCTCACATTCAGCCCCATACCTACCATAGCCATCGTTAACATAAAGGTGGTAACTTGAGAAATTCCGTTTGTCAGACTAGATGGAACTACAATATATTTTCCAAAAACATAGCTGCCCACAACACTTGTAGCCATAAAGCCGATGAGGAACCAGGGAAACTCCACTTTAGCATCTGTACGAATTTTTCCGGTTCGTTTCATCCAAACCATTAAAACAAAGCTGAGCGGTATGAGCAAGAAAACACGCCCCAGTTTGGCTAATAAGCCCATTGCAAGAGCATCCTGTCCGGCAGGCGCTGCAGCTAAGGCCACATGTGCAATTTCATGTAAACTGACGCCCGACCAGATCCCATATTGCATATCCGTCAAAGGAAGCCAGGGTCGAAGCACGGTAAACAAAATGGCAAATATCGTACCAACCAAGGCAATGAGTCCTACTCCTATGGCTGTATCCTCATCTTTGGATTTTAACAAGGGAGAAACCGCTGCAATCGCTGCTGCACCGCAAACTCCTGTTCCAATACCAAGAAGAAGCGAAAGCGAAGCATCTGCCTTGAAACGTTTTGCCAGCCAAACCGTAAAAAAGATGGAAAATACAACGGTGCCCACATCACGCAAAAGTAAACCCAGTCCATGATGAATGACAACATCCATATTCAGCTTCAGCCCAAATAACACAATCGCTCCGCGTAGTATTTTCTTTGCTGAAAACTCAACCCCTGAGCGCACAGCTTCAGGGTATCCCCACAACTGTCGGTACAGAATAGCGAGAAACATGGCACAAGCCAATGGACCTACATAATGAAAGCCTGGCAATTCGTTCAGACCGTAGCCTGCCAAAGCAAATAACATCGTGAGGATAATGCCAAATATACGCTGGAATAATCGCCCTCTGTTCGAAAATAATTTGGTATGTTGTGTATGACTATTCATGGTGAACCCCTCCAATTCTACATACATCCAGCTTAATATGTTTTTTGTCATAAGAAAAATAAATCATTATAATTATGATAATAAGTAAATAGATATAATAAATTTGGAGGAATGGGCTTTGGACCAATCTTTAATCGTATTTGTTAGGGTCGCAGAGAAACAAAACTTCACACGAGCTGCCGAGGTATTACACATGACCCAACCTGCGGTAAGTCAGTATATTCAAATGCTGGAACGTAGCGTAGGAACCCGTCTCCTGGAGCGTAGTAATAAATATGTGCGCTTAACCAAAGCAGGTGAAATTGTGTATCATCATGCCCAGGAGATTATCCGACTCCATACACGTATGCAGTACTTGGTGGATGAGCTAATGCATACGGCAAAGGGTAACCTGTCTATTGGTGCAAGCTACACGTATGGCGAATATGTGCTGCCGCATGTGATTGCGCAAATGAGAATCCAGTATCCACTCATTCAGCCCTCCATTACCATCGGCAATACATTGGAAATTGAAAAGCTCGTGATCCATAATCAACTGGATGTGGGGATTATCGAAGGAGAATTTCAGCATGACCATCTACACATTGAATCATTTGCTGATGATCGAATGTATATCGTCGTTCCGCAAAATCATCGTTTGGCTGGTAAATCTCAAGTGGATATAAATGAGCTGCATGAGGACATCTGGATTCTGCGGGAAGAAGGCTCTGGAACCCGGGAGGCGGCTGAAAAGATGTTTGCACAGCTTCGATTTTATCCTTCTCATATGATGAATTTTGGCAGTACACAGATCATCAAAGAGTCTGTAGAAGCAGGCTTGGGGATTTCTTTGCTGTCCCAATGGGTCATTCAGAAGGAACTTGCTTTGGGAACATTAGAAGTATTGGATATTCTCAATCTCCCGTTCATTCGGAAATTTTCTTTTCTGACCCCTTCTGCAGTATTTGAGACGAAAGCATGCACCGCTTTTTTGGAGGTTTTGCGAAGTTATAATGTGAAAAGATAACGTGCATAAACAAAAAAGCACCCATAAAGGTGCTTTCAGCATTCATCATTATAATATTTTTTATGAGGAAAGATGATCCATACCATGATATAAGAAATGAGAAAAATCAGCGTAGCTTCCTTGGAACTGTTGCATATCATGAGCAGCAATACCTACAAAATTCCCTGTAAAACCACCGGATAAAAAGCTGATATCCTGCATTTCAAAAAGTCGCTTCCAAGCAGGTCTATCTCCGACTCCATAATAAAATTGCCCGTGGGATGCATGGACTTCCACAGCTAAATGTATAGGAAGATCGTCCTGAAGCGTAATCGCTTGGGGAACTAAAGTAAATGTATTGGCTTCACATCGCATCAAGCGTAGTACCTTCCCTTGTCCTTCCTCATAGCTAATATAGGCGTACAAATAATCTTCTTCATTAAGGTACAGTAGTAGCCCCGCCATCTGCAAATAGCTTGTTGGCTGGTACTCCAGTGCTGTTTCTACCCGGAAATGATGATCCGTTTGCCGAATGGCAAGCACGTGATGCTGGAACAGACTTTGTATGGATTCCCCAGCATGGATTCGAAGATAGCCCGGGCGCTGACTTAATGAACACCAGCTCTCGTTCGCTAGGATACGCAATGTGTTCCACGTTTTATCTAATAGGGCTCCCTCGAAAAAATCCTCGAAAATATTACTCTTTTGCTCTTGCTTAACCGAAATTGTCCCTTGAGGTGCAGGCACCTCCAATTGAGGCGTATGGCCCCCCGCGGTTAATCGCAGCCAGCCTTCATCATTCCAGTACACTTGCTGCAAGGCTGTTTCCCGTCCCAAAATGGCATATTTCCCCTCTACCGGGCGTGTGCATAAATGAGCCATGTACCATTCGCCGTCTGGTGTTTGTACAAGACTGCCATGTCCTGCACATTGTAACGGGAAATCCAGTCGATCACGTGATGTAAGCATCGGGTTGTGCGGGTCTACTTCATATGGTCCGGTTATTTGCTTCGAGCGTGCTACGGTAACGGCATGCCCCGTACCCGTTCCGCCTTCCGCTGTAACAAGATAATAATATCCGTTTTGCTTGTAGATATGAGGCGCTTCTGTTTTCTTCAAAGGAGTACAATCAAAGATTTTAACAGGCTCCCCAATGAGCTGTTGTTGCTTGCTATCATACTCCTGCATGACGATACCGGAAGATTTATTGCTTTCCAACATGCGATAATCCCACAATGCGTTCAACAGCCATTTGCGTTCGTCATCATCATGAAATAAAGACGGATCAAATCCGCTACTATTCAGATAAACGGGTTCCGACCACGGTCCTTGGATCGTAGGCGCCGTCATCACAAAATTATGAACATCCTTGAACGGACGTTTGGTGCTTTTCACATCCGTATAGAGCAGATAAAAAAGGTTATCCGCATAACTAAGCTGTGGTGCCCAAATACTGCAATTTTTAGGATTACCTCTTAAGTCAACCTGATCGGTCAAAATATCTGTGCAGTGCTCCCAATGGGCCAAATCTTTGGACTGGTACACCCGTACTCCAGGCAGCCACTCAAACGATGACACCACAATATAGTAAGTATCCAGGGCTCGTGTAATACACGGATCGGGATTAAAGCCTTTTAATATGGGATTTTGGATCATCATGAGACCTCACTTCTCCTTACTTCCAAAATGTGACTTCAGCAAAAACCTGTTCCTTGCTCCATGCTTCTGTTCCCGCCTCAAAACAATCCGCCCACGGAACACGCTGCTTACGTAACGTAGCAACTTCATCGGGTCCGTTATATTCCTGATAACAGACGGTTTTCTCGTTCGCAACATTGTTCCAATTGTCCCAGCCACGTGGGTCAATATGATCGCCCATTTTACAATCGACAAATACGGTTTTGGCATATTCCCGCCACGGACGGCCCAAAAAAACCGGGGTAATATCAGGCTCTGCAGTTAGGTAGCATTGGTTGAATACATAGCCATACGCTTGTCCTTGCGGCGTAGAGGCGGCTGTGACGTAGCTCGTTTGGTTCTCATGATGGCGTAAACTGCGAATTTCGCAATCTTCAAAATAAGCGGTAGCCCCACCAAAAATAAAGTCCACCGTACCCTCTATATAACAATGCTGATAGAGCTGCCGATAGTGTCTATGGTGCTCCTTCAAATGGATTCCACCAAACTGGAGTCGTTCTTTCGGTGCAGGAGGTAGAGGGCCTGTAAATAAAGTATCCTGGTGCCCTTTAAAGGTACAGTTTCTAAAGACCGTTTCATCGCAATGAGCGTATACCGCAACGGCCTGCCCAATGGCTTCTCCCTGTCCTGCCGTGTTGGAAATCGTGAGATTTTCCAAGATCAGATGGCTACCGCCTAAAAATAAAGTGGGTGTCGCAAAGGTCCCTATTTCCTCACCCGCTTCATTCCGCTCCTTGGCATACCGATTCATTCGAATCTCTACCTGCCCGATGCCTATAATATGAAGATACGAACGGTAAATTCGCACCTCTTCCTCATAAATACCTGATAAAATAGTTAACGTTTCCATTTCATTGGAAGCCGACTGCTCCAATACAGCAATTGCCTCCTGAATCGTATGGAAATCACAAAAGGATTCTTTTCCAACTAGCATGATTACCCCGATCCTTTCATTTGATTTACAGGTGCTTGGCTAAAAATGTCTGCCACGCCGTGCGCATTTGCAGCGTCTCCATATGTCCACCGCCTGCAATCACAGGCTGCCAATGCTCTGGGTGACCTGCCTGCTGGTAAGCTTCCAGCAACCCTTTTGCCAAATGCTCGACTCCTTCAATAGGACACATCCGGTCATTTTGACCTGTTATACTCATCCGTGGACGAGGTACGATCCGCTTTTGAATATCAAGGGTGGTAAAATGCTTCAGCAAGCCGGGGACATAGGAATAAAAGCCATGATGGTCCAATCCCCGTTTAGCGATTAGCGTATGGGCATCTACCTGTCCACAAATATCAACCGTAACCTGTATCCGTTCATCTAACGCAGCCATCCACCATGCCATGAGTCCGCCCATCGACATACCGATTGTTGCGATACGGGAAGCATCAATGTCTTCACGCTGGCACATATAATCCACCAAGCGACGGTTATCATACAGCATCATGCCCCACAGCACTTGGCCCTGCCAGAGCATTTCCTTTACCAGCTCGCTCTCGGTTTTACCCCCACGTTCATTGAAGCCCCACATGTCAATACAGCACACGCAGTACCCCATGTCTGTCAGGGTTGTAGCAAACGAGGGCTGCTGCAAGTAAGAGCTGCTATGGAGCAGTTCCTTGCGTCCGTTCGTATAATCGCCCCCATGCGAATGGTTAAAAACGACCATTGGAAACGGACCGTTCCCTTGCAAGGGTGTAGCTACATAAGCGGGTACAGATTCGATCCCGTTCAAGTCGAGCAGGAGACACTCCAGTCGGTACCCCTCACGCTCTTCTTCATTCAACAGAGTTGCCGTTATAGGGCGATCTGCCGGAAGGTCTCCCAACAATGCTTGTAATTTATCCACGTTGTACCTCCTTTCATGTCCTCCTAATTCATCCTATTTTGTTCAGAAGGTTGTATCGTTACTTGTTCTATCAGCTTTTCGGGCTCAGCTGTATTCTTCGAATGGCAACGATTGATTTCAACGTCTTCCCCATTCTCAATATAAAAGGCAGGACCTTGATGATTTTCAATCGTCACCTGTTGAAAACGAATATCCCTCACGTTACCTAGATAAAAACCACGGTTATTCATATCTTCGATCCCTGTCATCATGGCCGGACGACCGGGAATTGCATTTTTAGCCATAGAAATATCAATATTGGAGAATGTAATTTCAGCAATATATTGTTCTGCTAGTCCGTATAAGAATCCAGCAGCCGCATGAACCTGTCGTGCCGTAATATCGGAAAAATGAATTCGTCTAAAGCACGGGGTTTCATCGGTAATCGGATAGGGATTTTTGTCCCACACATATTTGTCTTTGCCCCGAGGGCCGCAGAAATAATACAGGTTCAGAATAAATGGACAAATGACCTCCTCCATCACAATGTTGCTGACGCGGATATCCTCGATGATTCCGCCACGTCCCCGTCTGGATTTCAGACGTATACCCCGATCTGTTTGCTTGAACACACAATTGCTGATCGTAACATTACGAATATCACCACTCATTTCGCTCCCCAGTACAACTGCGCCATGTCCATGCACCATCGTACAGTTGGTAATCGTAATATTTTCACATGGAATTCGCTCTTGTGTATCTTCGGTCCCCGCTTTGATCGCAATACAATCATCGCCCACATCTATATTGCAGTTGCTAATACGAACATTGGAACAGGATTCAGGATTAATGCCATCCGTATTGGGGGAGTCCGCCGGGTTAAGAATGGACAAATTATCAATCGTAACGTTATAGCAAGCGATGGGGTTCACAGTCCAACTGGGGGAATTTTTTAACATAACATCTTTAATGGTAACCCGCTGACAACGGTCAAAGCTGATTAATTTGGGTCTCGGATACTGTAACTCCTCTGGATGATTTCGGTGCTTTTCCCACCACGGCTGACCATTTCCATCCAGCGTTCCGCTACCTGTAACTGAAATATTCTCAAGATTCTGTCCATAAATGCATGACGCATGCACTTCCCGCTGAACGCCTTCCCATCTGGATTCCACTACAGGGTAATCAGCCAGATCCGTACTGAAGGACAGAATTGCGCCAGGACTTACATGTAGTTCAATGTTATTTTTCAGAAAGATAGCACCTGTCAGATACGTCCCAGACGGAACAACAACGGTTCCTCCTCCAGCATTGCTGGCCGCTTCAATGGCAGCCGCAATCGCTCCCGTAGCCAACGTCGTGCCATCCTGAACTGCTCCATATTCTACAATGTTATACAATTGCATTTCGTTCTCTCCTGTCTTTTTTTGTGAATACGAAAATGATTTATAGACTGGGCTTGAAAATACACTGGAAAACGGAATAGGCGGAATGGTGCTGGACAAGTGTCAGCGATGGTAAGCACCTTCCGCCTGCGTAGTGGCAATTCATGTACACTCATGCTCAACCTATATCTTTATTTTTTCGTTTTCTTATACGCTTCCTCATACTCAGCAGTAATCCGTGATCCACCGGAGTTTTTCCAGTTTTCTACGGCTGCTTTAAATCCGGCTTCGTCAAGCTCACCCATAATAAATTTGAAGGAGGCGTCGGTAATGATTTTCTCCAGCTCTGTTCCTTGCTCATTAGCGGTGACTGAATCCAGTGGCACGGTCGGGTCCAGAACAGCAAATTCATTATTTTCTCGGACTAATTCATTAGCCAGTTCCTTTTCTGGATTGGCATCTTTTAAGTTATAAGTCACTTCACTTGGTCTGGAGCTTGAAAATGGCTGAACATCTGCTTGCCACAAATCTGTATTCGTAATTTTGAAGGCTCCATCTTTTTCGATTTTATAATGAGTGCCTTCAATACCACCGGTCATATACATATATACATCTTTGTCAATTAAATCATCTACAAATTGCAGCAGTCTCTTCAACTCAGCTTCTGTTTTTACTTCGGATTTCGGAAATGCCAGCAAACCTCCTACCCCGCTTCCCTCAGACCATACGTGGTATTTGCCATCTCCATTCGAAATCTTGTTAACTGGTACCAGCTTCAGCCCCTTTTGCAGGCCTTGGGACAAGGTTCTGAGGTTAGAGATATCGATCATGCCTGTATAAATACCTGCTTTACCTTGTGCAAATTGTTGCTGCTGGTCCGTTTTAGCGGTTACAGCAAAGTCTTTAGAGAGATATCCGTTTTTGTATAACTTATTCGAATACTTTAAGGTCTCCAAATATTGGGGAGTATCAAATTCCGGCGTAAACTTTCCGCTTTCATCTACTTTCCAGCCATTAGGTGTGCCAAAGTAGGAACTTAAAGTTTTGAAGCTGCTGTAGCGTAGATCCGATCTGTCAACAAATCCAGTCGTATCCTTTTTTCCATTCCCATCCGGATCATCTTCTGTAAACGCTCTCGCAACTTCATACAACTCATCCAGTGTCGTCGGCACCTTCAATCCTAAGCGATCCAGCCAATCCTGACGAATGACCAGACCTGCCCGAGCCAGATTCTTCTGGAACGGAACGCCATACAGTACCCCTTCAATGGATGCGGCTTCTCGCACTTCAGGCGGGATCTTCTTCAAATTTTCATAATCATCCAAATACTTTCCTACATCCCAGAATAGTCCTGATTTCAATGAACTACGCACTGAAGAGTTAGTCATCATCGTCAGCGTCACCATATCAGCCAGTTCACCAGAAGCCAGTGCGGTGGTAATTCTCTCTTCTTTGGAAGCATCCGGCACCCAGTTGAACGTGATTTTAGAATTGGTGTATTCTTCAATTTTGCTTTTGATCGTTTCTGTAGGCGGAGAAGCTGTATGCAATACGTTTAACCAGGTAAATTCCAGTTTGGATTTCGGATCATAGGTTTGGCCGCTTTGATCCTCTCCCCCCTTATCACCACAAGCTGCTAAAAAAACACTCATGACCATTAGTACAGCAAGAAGGCCTGATACTCCCTTTTTCGTCGTGATTCCCTTTTTCATCGTGTTTGCTCCTTTTCTGTTTGTATATTCATGCCATATCTTCCTCTTTCACCAGAACCTCTCGCTCTATTTTGCTGAATACCTGATGCGTCATCCACATCACGAGATAGCCCATAATACTTGCTCCGGCAAAAGTTAGAATTCCTGGGTACAAGCCTAGAATCAATGCAAATAGCACGACAATGGCTACAAAAAGAACAAGCGTGTATTGTAAATACGAAAATCCAATCACGATCGACATCTTGACCTTCAGTCTGATGCCTCTCCAATCATAGTGAGCCAGCAGCGGGAAAATATAGGCCAAAGAGATAAGATACAAAAAGGCTCCAATAAGCGTCACCACACGAACATACCAGGACGAGACGTTGACGATATCCACGTAGAGCACGTAACCCACAAGGCTGTAAAGCCCCCCAATGATGGCTGCTTCTTTAAAGCTTTCTCTAAAGTAACGTACAAACGTCGAGAAAATGGCGACTTCCTCATTGCCCCGAATCCACTGTCTTAAAATACTAAGCATAGCAACGGTTGCAGGCCCAACGCCTATAAAACCCAAGCCCAGAATCGTCGCAACCGTCCAAAGCAAGTTAAGGTAGACCAGGCGTAGCAGGCGCATGCACCATTTGTTCATGTTTTCTACAAACCGCACCATTTTGCATCCTTCCCGTCGTCATTAGTAAACGCCGTCTTCACCAAATTTCTTGGCCAGTCGATTGGAGCCCATAATCAGGATTAAACCTACCACACCTTTAAAAAGCCCTACCGTTGTACTAAAACTTAATTGTCCATTCTTTAAGCCCGCAGTATAAATGTAAGTGTCAAAGATTTCGGCAACTTCGCGGTTTAAGGAGTTCAATAGCAGATACATATGCTCAAAGCCCAAATCCAACGTGCTACCGATCTTCAAAATTAACAATGTAATAATGACTGGGCGGATCGCAGGCAAGGTAACGTGCCATGTCTTTCTCAGGCGTCCAGCTCCGTCCATCTCTGCTGCCTCATACAATTGCGTATCTACCACTGTAATCGCAGATAGATAAATGATGGTAGACCATCCCAGTTCCTTCCAAATCACTTGCCCGATGTAGACTGTTCGCAGCCATTGCGGAGAAGTTAAGAAACTGATCTTCTCACCACCTAGCGCGGCAATCATTTCATTCAGCACCCCACCGTCTACGGTTAGGAATACATAAGAAATCGAAACAATGATAACCCATGACATAAAGTGCGGGATGTAGATAATGGTTTGGATAATGTTCTTAAAGAACATCTTCCTGACTTCGTTCAGCATAAGCGCCAAAATGATGGGCAATGGAAAAAAGATTACAATGTTCAATGCAAACAAAACCAGCGTATTGCGAAGCAGCATAAAAAACGTAGGCTCGGTAAACAAACGAATAAAATGCTTCATGCCTACCCATGGACTGCCTGTGATTCCCTGAAAAGCTTGATAATCCTGAAATGCAATCACCAATCCCCCCATAGGAAAGTACTTAAAAATAATGAAGTATACCAGTCCGGGTAAAACCATTAGATAGAGCAGCTTGTGTTTCTGCATTCGTAAAAGGCTTTCCGTCGTTCTTTTGTTCTTTTTCATTTTCATGTTTGGTGCGGGGACACTTGAAACTTTCATTAGTTCGACCTCCTTCAAACGTTCCTGTATACGTTTTCAAGAGTATGCGATTTTCAGCATTCCGCATATAATCACCAAATGATAGCGTTTACAAAATTGGGTGTGCAGCCTACTTTTCAACCTTTCACCTTAGCTAATGATTACTACACAACCTAATGATCATTCGCTTTTTTCCAGGCTTAGGGAACACCTCAAGATTTGATTATATACGGAATTCTTTCCTCTTGATAAGGTTGCCATGTAAACGATTACGAGGAGGTCAACCACATTGACACAGCCATTACGAAAACAAAAATTACGAAAAAAAGAATCGCTGGGCAGCCGTATCTTCAACATTGTAAACAGTACACTATTGATTCTCATTGCCCTCACATGTCTCTTACCTTTTTTGAATATCATCGCCAGCTCTTTTGCCTCAACCGAAGAAGTGATAGCCAAGAAGTTCATTTTATTCCCAGTTACTTTTTCCTTGGATGCCTACCGCTATATTCTGTCGACTCCCACCATTTTTAGAGGTCTCGGGGTTTCGGTCGGCGTAACGATCGTCGGTACAGTTGTAAGTATGATATTTACTGCTTTTATGGCTTATGGATTATCCCGAAGATATCTACTCGGCCGCAATACGATTAACTTCATTGTCGTGTTTTCTATGTTGTTTAGTGGGGGGATGATTCCAACATTCCTGGTTGTAAAAAGCATGGGGCTTATCAATTCGTATTGGTCCTTGATTCTTCCTGTCGCCATTAATGCGTTTAACCTGATTATCATGCGTAACTTCTTTCAGGCGCTGCCAGATGATCTGGAGGAATCAGCCAAGATGGACGGGTGCAACGATTTTGGTATCTTCTTTAAAATTATGTTGCCATTAGCCCTGCCTTCTATTGCAACCATCTCTCTATTCTACGCTGTTGCCTACTGGAATACGTATATGCACGCCATTCTCTATATCAATGATTCTGCCAAATGGCCGATTCAAGTCTTGCTACGTCAAATTGTAATCGTTTCCAGTGGTATGCAGGCAGAAGGAACTGCTGTAGATGTCATTCCGCCTGCGCAGACGATTAAGATGGCGGTCATTGTCATTGCGACCGTTCCGATGTTAATCGTGTACCCATTTGTGCAAAAGCACTTTGTCAAAGGAGCTTTGTTAGGAGCGGTTAAAGGTTAATTGGCTTGCTTCATCTTTCGGTAAGCTCCCGGTGTAACCTGTTCCTTTTTCCGAAAAGAGCGGATAAAGTTTTGCGAATTATGATATTGCAGTCGCTCGGCGATTTCTTTAATCGTCATATCTGTCTCAACGAGCCACTTCTTACCCATTTGCAGCCGGTAGCCCATCAGATATTCACTAAACGTCGTTCCGTATTCTTTTTTGAAAATACTGCTTAAATAATTCGGATTGTAATGAAGTCGGTCTCCAATGAGTTCTAATGATAATTCCTGGTCATATTCAGCACGGATAATAGCAGCAATTTTCTCCGAGAGACAGCGGAATTGCTGGTTGGTCTTCTCCTTCATGCTTTTTACCATGGGGAAAATAACTTGCTCTATCAGCATACGTTCTATCTCTTCCGGGTTACGGATGTCCAGCAAACGATGATACAAGGCATGATTGTCTTGCGTCAGCAGCACTTCAATCCCTAATAGTTGCTCTAATTGGATGAGGTTATTCACAAACCGTACCAACAGCACCTCAAAGTTCATGGAATGATTGTTTTTTACCATCATTTCCTCCAATAATGAGTGCACGGTATGATATACCTGCTCTTCGTCCCCTATTCGGATGGCATCAAATAGTTTTGATTCCAATTCCGTAGGATAATGGAGCAGCACCGGACCTGAAATGACCATGGAAATATCTTCATAAAAAATAATCGACTCTTTGCCTAAATTTAAACGGTGATGCAAAGCTTGCTTGCTCATCTCACAGGCTTCTTTACTTTCTAATAAGTTATCATACGCCGTACTAATGCCGATGCTGATGGAAACATTTAAATACTCTTTTACGTTTCGAACCAAAAGGGTCGCATCATCCAAGACTTGCTTTCTCATTTCCTGTTCGCTCAACCCTGTCAAAATTAATATGGTGGCCTGAGTGTTATCGTTCAAAATGATGGGAAGCATTCGCTGCTGCTCTGGAATCGTTTCTTCTACGATTTTGTTAATAGCCAGCAGCAAAACATCTTTATCCGAGGGCTCTCGATCTCCCAGATTATCCAGTTGGACTAACAAGGTAATATACATTTGATTCTCGATCTGCGGATAACCCAAGCGTGGCATTTTTCGTGCCAATTCCTCTGCAGAAATACGTTTGCGGAACAGGTTGAGAATCAATTGGGTTTCCAACTGTGGCATTTCGGACTGAATGAGACTTTCCAAGCTTTCCTTCTCGGTTACAATGTTATCGATGGAATTAATAATCCATTCAATTTCATTTTTAGAAGGTTCATTTTTGAAAGCAAAATTAGGATTTTTAGGCAAGCTTCGTTTTATTTGCTGAAATGGCTTTGTAAAGTAAATGGCAATGAAGTACGCCACTACCACCATTAAGAGCGTTAATACAAGTCCCATCATGATGATCCCAAATTTGGTCGTTTGAAAGGCATCCGCAATTTCTTTTTTATCTAATACTGTTAAATAAGTCCAATTGTTATAGGCAGATTTGGCGTAAATGACTTGTCGTGCAGGCTGCTGATCCGTTTTCTCCAAAGTTAGCATACCTGTGTTGCTCGGCTTCACTGTGGCTTCTGAAATATGCTGGAGCTGCTGGGTGGACAATAATTGTTCGGCAGGCTGGGTTTCATACATTAAATCGCCTTGATTATTCAAGATAAAAACAGCCATATGATCCTCGGTTTGAATCGTATGATTTAATGTTTGCAGCGAAATATCCGACAGAGCAATGGCTTGCTTCTTCTTAGAGAATACAGGCAAGGTATTAACAAAACGAATCCCTTTATCTGTTTTAACCCAGAATAGTCCCTGATTCTGATGGTCGATATAGGTATTAACCAGCTTCTCCCTTTCTGCTTTCGTCAAATAAGACAGGCTTCCATTGGAGATTCTCCAATTCTGATCCAGACTGATGAGTGAATATTCCGTTCCCTCTAATCCCATTGTAGCAATATAATTGAGCTGAGTATTCACATTCCGATACGCTATAAAATCTTTTTCTGTAATGGGATTTTTCACAACATCATTAAAGGAACTGGTCGTGCTATACGTATTAAAAGCATATTCAATCGTTTGAATTTTCTGCTCCAGGCTATTTCTGATCTGTGCCATATAGCTTTGCTTGGTATTGGAAACCCTCTCCACAACGGAGCTAATTGTTGTAAAATAGATGTAGCTGCCAAAACTGGCCACAAATCCTATTCCTAAAACCAGAATCGTAATAAAAATGGTGTAGAACATTCTTCCTTTTTTCATTGCGCTCCCCCTCTGGCTCTTTGCATCACATCAAAATTATAGCGCTTTCATAACAAGGTTTAAATCATTTTTTTCACGTGTGCATTATTTTTTACATCCGTATCATTCCAATTTAAGTCGATTTTGTTTGGTTGGCGGCAGTTAAAAAGAAATTTGGAGGAATTACTTATGTTACATGTTGTTAGTCCTAAAGAACCGATTGTAAAAGAAGAATTTCCGTCAGAAACTTCCTTTCTCTCCCTCTATCCCGTAGCAGTTGGTGAAGCTCGTCCTTTTATATTGGTATTACCTGGCGGTGGTTACGAGCATTTGGCCTCACATGAAGGAGAGCCTATAGCTCGGTGGTTAAACGATCTAGGTATTCATGCGGGTGTGCTGGAGTATCAAGTCGGTGATTTCGAGATTACTTCCTTGTTGGAGGATGTAGAACATGCTCTGCAATGGATTCGCCAAACATCGCATGACTGGCTGGTCATCCCTGACCAAGTGGGGCTCATCGGTTTTTCAGCAGGCGGTCACTTGGCCTCCATTGTCTCCACTATAGGGACGGTAAAGCCAGATCTTCTGTTGTTGGGATACCCTGTAATTTCATTTTATGAGCCTTATACACATATCGGAAGCCGTACGCATTTTTTAGGGGAACAGCCGACGCTGGAACAGCTTCAAGCCTTTTCATCCGATCGGCAAGTGACTTCAAAGACACCTCCAACTTTGATGTGGACTACAGCCAATGATGGCGCTGTACCGGTAGAAAATAGTCTGTTGTTCGCTTTTTCATTATCCAGGGAACGTATTCCGTTTGAACTGCATGTATTTGAGGAAGGACGACACGGCTTGGGACTGTCAGAGGACAACCATGAATGCCATCAATGGCTCAATCTGGCGGAAACTTGGCTTCAAAAACATGGATATGCTCGGGCGAGACAACAGATCACAACTCGACTGTTTATCGCCGGGGACTCCACTGCAGCTCAAAAAGGGGCTACCGAAAAACCGATGACAGGCTGGGGTGAACACTTGCAAAGCTATTTGGCACCGTCTGTTCATGTGGACAATCGTGCTGTCAATGGGCGAAGCACCAAATCTTTTATAGCAGAAGGCCGATTAGCTGATATTGAAAAAGATATTCTAGCTGGAGACTATCTGTTTATTCAATTTGGACACAACGATGAGAAAAAAGAAGACCCCACTCGCTATACCGATCCTGATGGAGATTATCGTCAAAACTTAATTCATTACATTCAGTCCGCTAGAGAGCGTGGTGGAATTCCAGTGCTATTGACCTCTGTAAGCCGCCGCCGATTCACCGCAAACGGTGAACCTGATCCGCTGGCTGTAGGAGCCTATCCCGCTGCCATGAGACAAGTAGCCGCGGAAACCAAAACACCCCTGCTCGATATTTTTGAAGCTTCTCAGCAGCTTTATCGTTCCATGGGTGAAAAAGAGTCCCAGCAGCTATTTATGTATTTGCCTGAAAAAGCGCACCCTAATTACCCCGCTGGTATAACGGATAATACCCATTTTTCTGACAAAGGAGCCAAACAGGTCGCCCAGCTTATAGCGGAAGCCATTCGTCAGTGTGCGGAACTGTCTGCATTAAAACAGCGTATGGTAGAAAGGAATCTAGACAGCGATGAGAGACTTGCACATCAACTTGTCAACTGATATCAAGAACTAGAAAGAATACAAATACGAAAAACGGGCTTGGAGCTAATCACTCTGACGTCCGTTTTTTATTCCGTGTGGATCAAAGACTATACAGCCAGGAGAATAGTTCAAAAATACAGTACAATAAAATGAATTTCTTTAATTGTTATATTTTAATTATTTTGTATCTTATAGGACTTTAGAATCGTTTTTTTTGTATTATTTTGACAACATTTGTCGAATAAAGCGAAATCAATAATTTTACATGGTATATTTTAGGAGCCCATATCATACATCAGGAGGAATTTTTTATGAATACTAAGAAAATCTTATTAACAACAGCAATGTCTTTGGGGCTAATTGGTAGTATCATCGTCCCTAGTGCGTCCGCAGCAGTAGGTCCTTCGCCAGTAATTACGCCTGTTGTAGAAGTTAACGGAGTATATTACAGAACGGCTACATTGCCACGAAATTATTCCTATGCGCTGTCAAATTACCCGGGCGATACTTATAAAGTGGTGAGCGGAAATGTCACAGTCTCCTCTTCCGGCGTGGTAACAACCACCACTGCAACGAGCGCAAGAGTAGAAATTTACGGCGGTAACGGTAAATTGAGAATGGTGTATACCGTCAAGGTAAACTAAGGTTGGAATAAGCGTTCCTGGGAGTACGGAGTCAACGATCATTATCAAAATGGTGATTTGATAGCGAGTTTTTTAAGCACTGTCCGTTTATTGGGACAGTGCTTCTTTATGGGGCGAGTAGAACTCATACTGCTATTTTATCAGTAGAACTCTATATTAATTTTCATTGAACTCTATTTAACGACCTCTTGAGAAGTTTTATTTAAATGATCCTCAAAACTGCTCGAACGTCCTCTTTTCTAAACTTTCGTGAGATCAATAAAGATACCCAAAAAAATCCAAGTCCCCCTCGCTCCAATCGATCTTTCCTACTTTTTTAATCATTATTCCATCAATTTCCTCAAAGCCTATTCCATTTGTAATCATTTTTTCATTATCAATTTTTAACCATTTAATTTTGTTCTTTACAGGCTTATATCCATTTCTTAAATACAAGTTCATATTATCTGCACATAAAAGTATAAAATCAATATTTCCTGTAACGGATAATTTTTCAATTTCTAAAAGCAGCGCTGAAGCTATTCCCTGTGATCGAACATTTTTTGAAACACACAAATCAATTAAACCCAGTACTCTTATGGATTCTCCGTTTAGATTCATTATCCTATAATCTAATCCAACATGACCTATAAGTTGATATTCATGGTTAAAAGCTAGAAGTCTAAAATGAGGAAGTTGCTTGAAATAAATTCTATCCTTAGGGTAGATTTCTGAAAAACTGTCGATTAATAATGTTTGTATACTGGCTGCTAACTCTTCACTTATGTCATGTTCAAAAACTTGATCTATTTTCAAAATACCACTCCATCCTTGAACCCGCATTAGCACTAGCTTAATAAAGAGGCTTTGGCAAATTCAATTTAACATCATAAAAAAGCATCCTCGATGATCCAACCAGCGGTGGAGTACGAGCCTTATCCGAAACAAGGTCTGTCTCAATGAATACCGTGGGCAGTTCAAAATTTCCTTTTCCCTCTAGGAAAAACAAAAAAACCCTTGCTACGCAAGGGTTTTTGAGGAAATGGGCCCTGAGGGACTCGAACCCCCGACCAATCGGTTATGAGCCGACCGCTCTAACCAACTGAGCTAAGGGCCCTCAAAAAAACATGTATATTCACGTCACATATTCATAACAGCAACGTTAATTAATATACAACATTTTCTTGTGTTTCGTCAATAGTCTTTCGAAAATTTTCTTTTTAAAAATTATTTTTGTGGACTTACGGAATAAATCGGACACCATAACGACCTTTGCGCGAGCGGTACACCTCCACTGCGCGGGGATCATTGTAGCCATACATCCAGCCGTCGTGCTCCAACCTTTTTGCCAGACATCCTGCCTGAAATTTAGTCGTGTACAGTCTGCCATAGTAAATCCAATACATCCGAGCTCCCTCTTTTCACATGATGGTAGGAGTTAGTGTAACCGGATCGAATTCGATTTACACGGCCTGGGCCATAACAATCTACAATGGTTAGCAAAGAGTACGAATCGCTCTAATCATTAGACCTATTGGCCTCTATAGCTCATCTTATTTACCAAAGGAAGCGGGGTCCTGGCGCCAGGAACGCAGCAGTTGCATCTCTTCTTCCTGAATGGTTCCTTCACGCAAGGCAACGTTCATCAGGGCTGTATAATTGGACAAGCTTTGCAGCTCCACACCCGCTTCTTCAAAGGCTTGAGTCGCTTTGTCTAGCTGGTAGCTGAAAATGGCCAGTACCGCTAATGGCTGAGCGCCTGCTTGTGCTACGGCCTGTGCTGCTTTAATGGAGCTGCCTCCTGTAGAAATAAGATCCTCGATAACCATAACCTTCTGACCTGCGCTAATACGGCCTTCGATTTGGTTTTCTTTCCCATGTCCTTTGGCTTTGTCCCTTACATAGGCCATTGGCAGATTTAGCTTTTGCGCCACCCAGGCTGCATGAGGAATCCCTGCTGTAGCTGTCCCTGCAATGACTTCAGTTTCGGGGTATTGCTCACGAATAAGGGCAGCAAATGAGTCTGCGATCAGCTCGCGCACCTCCGGGTAGGACATGGTCAGGCGATTGTCACAGTAAATTGGCGATTTAATGCCGGATGTCCATGTAAAAGGCTGTTGTGGGCGCAATGCCACCGCCTGAATACGTAACAGATGGGATGCAATTTGCTCAGGTATACTATTGAATGTGGTCATACTTGTATCATCTCCTCAATAATGTGTTCCGCTGCGGCGCGTGGGTCTGCTGCTGCGGTGATAGGACGTCCAACGACAATGTAGCTGCTGCCTTGTGCAATGGCTTGGCCAGGTGTAAGCACACGCGACTGATCGCCTGTAGCACTACCTGCCGGGCGTATGCCAGGAGTTATCGTCTTAAAGTCTGAACCACATACAGCACGAATGGCAGGCACTTCCAAAGGTGAAGCTACCACACCATCTAGTCCCGCCTCACGGGTCAGTTGTGCGTAACGAACCACTGCATCCTGTACCGTACCAGGAATACCTAATTCCTTATTCATGGTCGTCTGATCCGTGCTGGTCAGCTGTGTGACTGCAATAATGAGCGGCATGGAAAGCGAGCTGTCTGCGGAAATAGCTGCTTCTGCACCAGCTTTAGCGGCTGACATCATATTAACGCCCCCAGCAGCATGTACGTTGAACATATCTACACCTAAGCGGGTAATGCTCTCTGCCCCTCCCCGCACCGTGTTAGGGATATCATGCATTTTCAAATCCAGAAATACGGAGTATCCTCTGGACTTTAGTTGTTCTACAAAAGCTGGCCCTGCACTATAAAACAGTTGCATACCTACTTTTATATAACAAGGAATCCCTTCTAGCTGCCGAATTAACTGCTCAGCCTGTTGTGCATTGGGATAATCTAACGCAACCATCAGCCGTCCTGCCATCTGCTGAAATGCTCCATTCACCGTTCTCCATCCCCTTTTTACGTCAATTCGGGTGCATTTGCCCGTGATAAAGGACATCCGTCAGCCGAAGCTGATGAATGTCCTTCCCTGTGCTACTTATTTCCTCACATCTATTCGTAACGCATTATTTGCTCAGGACCGGCATGGATTCGGATGTGAAATTGATCGTTTCCAGCATTCTTAGCAAAGCGCGTACTGTATCCAGTGAGGTCATGCAGACAATGCCATTCTCAACTGCTTCGCGGCGGATACGGAATCCATCACGCTCTGGCGTTTTGCCTTTGGTCAACGTATTGAAGACAAAGTTGGCTTCACCCGTGCGAATCATATCCAGGATGTTCGGATTACCTTCGCTCAGTTTGTTGATCGTGTTCACTGGAATATTGGCCTGCTTCATAGCAGCCGCCGTTCCACCTGTTGCAATAATTTTATAGCCCAGTCTGTAAAAGCCCTGCATCAACTCGACAGCTTCTTCTTTATCCTTATCTGCCACTGTAATGATGATCGCCCCAGTGGATGGAATTTTCATACCAGCTCCCACAAGTCCTTTGTACAGTGCTTTGGCATACTGAATATCGCGTCCCATAACTTCACCTGTCGATTTCATTTCCGGGCCCAGCGTCGGCTCTACACGGCGCAGTTTGGCAAAGGAGAATACCGGAACCTTAACCGAGACATAATTACTTTCAGGCCATAGACCTTCTGAATAACCTGCATCTTTAAGCTTACCGCCCAAAATAGCCTGTGTCGCCAGATTTGCCATTGGAATATTTGTTACTTTACTCAAGAAAGGAACCGTCCGCGAGGAGCGAGGGTTAACCTCAATTACGTACACCTCGTCTTGATGAATAACAAACTGGATATTTACCAGACCGATCGTTTTCAATTCCTTAGCGATGCTGATTGTAATTTCCACAATTTTTTGTTTCAACTCGACAGATAAGTGCTGTGGTGGATACACCGCGATAGAGTCACCTGAGTGAACCCCGGCCCGTTCCACATGCTCCATAATGCCTGGTACCAATACTGTCTCGCCGTCGCAGATGGCATCGACCTCTACTTCTTTACCCAGCATATAACGGTCGATGAGCACCGGATGCTCTGGATTGATTTTAACCGCTTCTTCCATGTACCGCAGCAATTCCGTATCTGAGTACACGATTTCCATAGCGCGTCCGCCCAGAACGTAGGATGGACGTACCAGAACTGGATAGCCCAGCGCCTGTGCGGTTCCTACTGCTTCATCAACTGATGTGACCGTGTTGCCTTTAGGCTGTGCGATAGCCAGACGAGACAAAAGTTGCTCAAACTTCTTCCGGTCTTCCGCTTCATCGATACTTTCCAGACTCGTACCCAAAATATTCACGCCTGCCGCACTCAGTGGAGCTGCGAGATTAATGGCCGTTTGACCCCCGAACTGGACGATAACCCCAATCGGTTTTTCCTGCTCGATAACATTCATTACATCTTCGAAGAAGAGCGGTTCAAAGTAGAGGCGGTCGGATGTGTTAAAGTCCGTAGATACCGTCTCCGGGTTGTTATTGATAATCACTGCTTCGTAGCCCGCTTTTTGAATAGCCCATACCGCATGTACGGTGGAGTAATCAAATTCAATCCCTTGCCCGATCCGAATCGGTCCGGAACCGAGTACGATAACTTTCTCTTTGCTAGATGGAATCACTTCATTTTCCACCTCGTAAGAGGAGTAGTAGTACGGAGTTGTGGCTTCAAACTCGGCTGCGCACGTATCTACCATTTTGTAGACCGGACGCAGGTTTTGAGCTAGACGGAATTCACGTACCTCACGCTCGGTTGTCATACTGTCGTTTTGGCCCATACTGCGAATCTCGGCGATCGAGCGGTCGGTAAAACCTTTACGTTTGGCCTGATAGAGTGTTTCGTAGGTCAGCTCAGCTTCTCCAGCGATGATGGCTTCGAACTTGATGATTCCCTCTACCTTATCGAGGAACCACCAGTCAATTTTCGTCAAATCTTGAATCTCCTGCTGCTGCCAGCCGCGACGGAACGCCTCGGCTACCAAGAACAAACGCTCATCATCTGCTTTAATCAAGCGATCCTTGAGCACGTCATCAGACAGCTGATCGGCTCCCTTAAGATGCAGACGGTGTACACCGATTTCCAAAGACCGTACCGCTTTCTGGATGGACTCTTCGAATGTGCGTCCGATGGCCATGACTTCACCCGTTGCTTTCATTTGCGTGCCCAGCTTGCGGTTGGCAGAAATGAATTTGTCAAATGGCCAGCGTGGTATTTTGCTCACGATGTAATCCAGTGTTGGCTCAAAGCAAGCATACGTCTGTCCCGTTACCGGATTCACAATTTCATCCAACGTGTAGCCGAGTGCAATTTTGGCAGCCATTTTAGCAATCGGATATCCGGTTGCCTTGGAGGCCAGTGCCGAGGAGCGACTTACGCGTGGGTTTACTTCAATGACATAGTATTGATAGCTGTGCGGATCAAGCGCAAACTGTACATTACAGCCGCCTTCGATATTGAGGGCGCGGATAATTTTCAGAGAAGCAGAGCGCAGCATCTGGTATTCGCGATCTGACAGCGTCTGACTCGGAGCTACGACGATACTGTCGCCAGTATGCACGCCGACTGGATCAAAGTTCTCCATATTACAGACAACGATGCAGTTATCATTGCCGTCACGCATGACCTCATACTCGACTTCCTTCATGCCTGCAATACTTTTTTCCACCAAACATTGTCCGATTGGACTGTATCTCAAGCCAGAGCTGACGGTTTCACGCAGTTCTTCTTCTGTGGAGCAGATACCGCCACCTGTTCCCCCTAGCGTATAAGCCGGGCGAACGATAATTGGATAACCGATTTCGTTAGCAAATTCTAAAGATTCTTCCAAGGTTGTTACAATGACACTCTCTGGTACAGGTTGTTCCAACTCGCGCATCAAATCACGGAACAGATCACGATCTTCGGCTTTTTCTATCGAATTCAGTTGAGTTCCCAGTAGCTTAACGTTTTCACGCTCCAGCACTCCGGCGCGAGCCAGTTCCACTGCCATATTCAGACCTGTCTGTCCTCCCAGCGTAGGAAGCAGACCATCTGGACGCTCTTGACGGATAATCTGTGTTACAAAATCAAGTGTAATCGGCTCGATGTATACTTTGTCTGCCATGTTGGTGTCTGTCATGATGGTTGCCGGATTACTGTTGATCAGTACTACCTCGACGCCTTCTTCTTTGAGCGCTTGGCAAGCTTGTGTACCAGCGTAATCAAATTCTGCTGCCTGACCAATGACGATAGGACCGGAACCGATCACGAGTATTTTTTTAAGTTCTGTATTTTTCGGCATATTAGCGCTCTCCTCTCACTGCGGCGGCGATAGCAGCCTGACGCGGTTGCTTTGGATGATTTCTTTTGTGCTCACGGATCATGTCCAGAAAGCGATCAAACAGATAGCCATTATCGTAAGGTCCTGGTGCAGCCTCTGGATGATATTGCACCGAAAACGCGGGATACTTGGTATGTTTTAGACCTTCAATCGTTTTATCGTTGTTATTAATATGTGTCACTTCAAGCTCAGTCCCTTGGATCGAATCCTCATTCACCGTGTAGCCGTGATTTTGTGATGTGATAAAGCAGCGTCCGCTCTCCAGTTCTTTCACCGGATGGTTACCACCGCGATGTCCGAATTTCAGCTTTTCCGTATCCGCTCCCGAAGCTAAAGCGAACAACTGGTGTCCCAAGCAAATTCCGAAAATCGGATATTCCCCTAACAATTCAGCTACCGTACGAACGGCATAGGGTACGTCTTTTGGATCTCCAGGGCCGTTAGACAGCTGGATACCGTCTGGGTCCAAGCGACGAATTTCCTCAGCCGTCGTATCATGTGGAACGACAACTACATCGCAGTCCCGTTTATTCAGTTCGCGCAAAATGCCGCTTTTTGCACCGTAGTCAATCAATACGATCCGCTCTCCGTTGCCAGGACTGCTGTACGGATGAGGTGTGGAAGTCATAGGAACCTGATTGCGCAGTTCTTCAATGGTCAAGTCAGACATCATTTCTTTCAGTTCTTCCAGCGGCTGGGAACCAGTCGTCAAAATGCCCTTCATCGTACCGTGATGGCGAATAATCCGGGTAAGCATGCGGGTGTCGATGTCGCTAATGCCAATGATGCCATATTCCTTCAGCAAATCGCCCACGCTGTATTGAGCACGCCAGTTACTTGGCGCTGGCTCGTAATGTCTAACAGCAAAGCCATGGACATAAGGCCGTACCGATTCAAAGTCATCACGAGTAATTCCATAGTTGCCAATCAGCGGGTAAGTCATCGTTACGATTTGTCCGCAGTAAGAGGGATCAGTAAGCACCTCTTGATAGCCTGTAATCCCTGTGTTGAAAACGACCTCGCCTGTTTTATCACCTTCCGCACCAAATGATGTGCCTGTAAACAGCGTGCCGTCCTGAAGTAACAATCTTGCCTGCATCCCGTCTCACTCCTCTATATTGTTTCCTGCTATAAGGTTCTATTTTTTTAGTGGTTTCTATTTATTTTGCTTCGTCAGCAGACCATACCAGTTTGCCATCTACCCAAGTTTTCACAGGCCAGCCTTTGAGCTTCCAGCCTGTAAAAGGAGTGTTGCGTCCTTTGCTGGCAAACGTTTGCGGATCAACTGCCTGCTCCTGCTCCAGATCAATCATGGTCAGGTCAGCTGGAGCCCCTTCTTCCAGGCGTCCCGTATCAAGGCGGAAGACACGCGCTGGATCAGCAGTCATACGACGCACCAGAAAGTCCAGCGTCCACTGTCCGGTAGCTACGAATTTCGTGTACAACAGCGGGAAGGCCGTCTCAAATCCAACGATCCCGAATGGCGCCAGCTCCATCCCCCTTGCCTTCTCTTCCTCACTGTGCGCTGCATGGTCGGTTACGACGATGTCAATCGTACCGTCTTCCAGTCCCTCGATGCATGCCTGCACATCACGCGGGGAGCGTAGCGGAGGATTCATTTTCCAGTTCGCATCCAGCCCAGGGATATCCTCATCTGACAATACCAAGTGGTGCGGGCATACCTCAGCCGTTACCTTGATGCCAAAAGATTTCGCATGGCGGATTAACCGCACTGACTGCTCCGTGCTGACATGGCATACATGATAGTGTGCCCCGGTTGCCTCGGATAGTAAAATGTCCCGTCCGACGTGAATCGCTTCAGATTCGTTCGGAATGCCTTTAAGCCCGTGGCGCTTGGCAAATTCGCCGTCCGTCACTGCCGCTCCTTCAACAAGTGTGTTATCCTCACAGTGTGCAATAACCGGCATATCCAGTGCTTTGGCCCGCGTCATGGCGTCCTTCATCATTTGCGCGCTTTGCACCCCGACACCATCGTCAGTAAAGCCGATGGCACCTGCTGCTTTGAGCGCTTCAAAATCTGTCAGCTCACGACCCAGTTCGTTTTTCGTGATGGCTGCGTAAGGAAGAACCTTGGCTAGCCCCGCTTCCTGTCCCTTTTTCAATACCAGCTGAACTGTGTCCACATTGTCCGTCACTGGACGTGTATTTGGCATGCAGGCAATCGTCGTAAATCCGCCTTTCACCGCCGCGCGGCTACCCGTTTCAATCGTTTCTTTATATTCAAAGCCGGGTTCTCTCAGATGCACATGCATGTCGATTAAACCGGGGATGACCAGCTTCCCCTGGGCGTCAACTTTCTCGACTTCGCGCTCCTGCCCAGATGCGCCTTCTTCCATAAGTAGGCTGATTCCAGCATCCGCACTTGCGATAGCCAAAATCTTTCCGTCGGCGATTAGGATGGATTTCAATTCAGCCTCGCCCTGCTCGTTCAATACGCTTGCATTCATAATTAATTGTTTCATCTGAAATATTCCTCCGCTCAGTTTTTTGCAACTTTTCCCTACGATCCTACTGACAGCTTCTACAGCTTCATTGCCCGTTCCATAACCGCCATGCGGATCGGAACCCCGTTTGCCATTTGAGGAAAAATTCGCGATTGTTCGCTTTCCACAACTGCACTATCAATTTCCACATTCCGATTCACTGGAGCTGGATGCATGATAATCGTTCCGGGCTTCAGGTTCGCTGCTCTTTTCTCTGTCAAACCGTACTGCTCTCGGTATTCATCCGCTGAGCGCAACATCCCTTCGGCATGCCGTTCCAGCTGTACCCGAAGCATCATGACCACGTCCGCTTGTAGTGCCTCTTGCATCGGAACATAAGGCGCGTAGGCCGCAAGATCAGGTGCTTGCATATTATCAGGAGCGCAGAAGCTTACCTTGGCTCCGAATTTTTGCAAGGCCCACAGATTCGAGCGAGCGACACGGCTGTGCAGAATATCTCCTATGATGGACACTCTCAAGCCTTTAAGCTCACCGAAAGTTTTGCGCATGGTGTACAGGTCCAGCAGAGCCTGCGTTGGATGCTCATTGTTGCCGTCCCCCGCATTAACCAGTGGGACACTGACCTTCTCAGCGAGCTCTTGCAGCACTCCGGCTGGCTTTAACCGGATGACTCCTGCATCAATGCCCATGGATTCGAGCGTACGTACTGTATCGTAAATGGACTCCCCTTTTTCCACACTGGAAGCCGCAGCGGAAAAGTTCAAAACCTGAGCGCCCAGCCGCTTCTCTGCCATTTCAAAAGAAAAGCGGGTACGAGTGCTGTTTTCAAAAAACATGTTGGCCGCAAAGCGTGATTGCAGTACTGGAACCAGTTTTTCTGGTTGAGATTCCCAATAATGAGCGCGATCCAGAATGGACTCGATTTCATTTCGGCTGAGTTCCTTTAACCCGAGTAGGCTACGTTCTTTAAGTTGACTGGCTGTGGTGATCATAGCTGTTCCCCCCGGTTCTGAATGATTGTCACTTCGTCCTTACCGTCCGTCTCTTGAAGGGCTACTACGATTTCCTCAGATTTGGAGGTCGGGATGTTCTTGCCGATGTAATCCGGACGAATCGGAAGCTCACGGTGTCCGCGATCCGCTAGTACTGCCAGCTGAATCATTTGCGGTCGTCCGCAGTGCATCAATGCATCCATCGCCGCGCGGATGGTGCGGCCTGTGTACAGCACATCGTCAAAGAGAATGACTTTCTTATCATGAACCGATACGTCAGCAGGATTCATCAAAAGCTCTTTTCCATTTCCTTTAGCTTCGGCTACGCTGTTCCGGTCATCCCGGTAGGCTGTGACGTCCAGCTCTCCCCATGGAATTGGTGCGCCTTCAATCTCAGCAATTTTTTCAGCCAGGCGTTGCGCCAGATGAACTCCGCGTGTTCGAATACCTACTAGCACACAATCGTCAATACCTTTGTTTTTCTCCAAAATTTCATGTGCAATCCGTGTCAATGCCCGACGAATCGCAATTTCATCCATCAGTACATGTGTTTCATTACTCATGCTTCCAGCCTCCTCAGGTGATGTTCCCTTCAGACCTGGTCCCGTGTTCGGATACAAAAAAGACTCCTTGCCCAAGTTTGGCAAGGAGTCTCGTGTGAACAGTCTTCTACTGTTCTCCGATCTCTCGGACACACTGAAGACATACCGCCGCAGCGGATGCACTGATCAGTGATCCATTCACGTTACCTTGCCAGCCTCACGGGACTGATTTAAAGGTGCTATTCAGGATTTCCTTTGTCCTGCTTCTCATAGTGTGAGATGGTTAGCCATCTCTTGGACAAAGTTCATCGCAACTACAAGAAGTATGACAGATTGAAAATCGTGTGTCAACACCCGTTCAACCGGAACCACCGGAAGCACTTTAATAATTATACAATGTCATTGTATAATTATCCATAGTTGTTTTTACCCATACCTTGTCTCACAATAAAAAAACCGCCATTTAGGCGGTTTAACTTAATAATTTATTCAGGTTTGTGAATAGGAATGCAAATCACCATTGTTTTAACGACTACGCAAGGATGCTAACACATCCTCCATATCAGGAGGAATCGGTCTGCTGAATTCCATGTATTCTCCAGTGGATGGGTGCTTAAAGCCCAGTACCGCCGCATGCAGCGCCTGACCATCCATACGAACCCCTTTGCTGCGCCCATACATAGGGTCACCAACCAATGGGTGTCCAATAAATTTCATGTGAACACGAATTTGATGTGTTCGTCCTGTTTCCAATTGAAGTTCAAGGAGGGTATAATCCCCCAATCGTTCAATGACGAGAAAATGGGTGACGGCATGCTTGCTGTTACGTTCCGTCACTGTAAACAATTTGCGATCACCCGAATCACGGCCAATCGGAGCATCTACCGTTCCCTGATCGTGGCTCAAATGACCGTGAACTAAGGCTATATATTTCCGAGTTACACTATGATCCTTAAGCTGTGCTGCAAGTGATGCGTGAGCCTGATCATTTTTAGCCGCCATCAGCAGTCCTGATGTATCCTTATCAATACGGTGAACAATACCAGGACGTAATTCCCCGTTAATGCCCGAAAGATCGTGACAGTGGTACATCAGTGCGTTAACTAATGTTCCTGCAGAGTGTCCCGGTGCAGGATGCACGACCAGACCACGTTGCTTGTTAATAACAATAACGTCCGAGTCCTCGTAAACGACATCCAACGGAATATTCTCTGGAACAATATCTACACTTTCTGCTTCCGGTACTGATAATACAATCCGGTCTCCTTCAGCCAGCTTGTAGTTCGCCTTAATCGTCGTACCGTTCACCAGCACGCGACCATTTCCGATCCACATCTGTATCTGAGAACGAGACACTTCCTTCATTTCTTCGGCGATATATTTGTCTATACGCGTTTTGGCATCGCTGGAATCGGCCGTCCATTCCAGAGATTCACCCTCCAGTTCGTCCTCATAAGACAGACCTGCGGCTTCGCCGTTTTCATTCACTTCGCTCATGCTATGACTTCCCTTCAATGCTATCATTGCCATTTCCCTTTTCCCGACGCGATTCCAGCAATGTATCCAAAATAATCAGTGCTACACCGATGACAATTGCCGAATCTGCCACATTAAAAATGGGGAACGTATAGCTTCCAAAATTAAATTGCGCAAAATCAACCACTTCCCCTGAAATAGCTCGATCCAGAAAGTTACCGACTGCTCCCCCCAGCACTAAACTTAGCGCAACAGGAAGTAGCTTTTGTCCAGCCTTAACTGTTTTTCGCAGATACCAGACGATACCAATCACCACTACAATTGTAATCACGATAAAAAGCCAACGTTGACCTTCCAAAATCCCAAAAGCGGCTCCACGATTACGATGGGAGGTGATTAAAAAGAAATTGCCGATGACTGGTATTTGTTCGTACAATTCCATTCGTGTAGCCACCAAATATTTGACTCCCTGATCAATCAAAAAAATTATTAGCGCAATACCAAAATAAATCACAGTCCTTCGTCACTCCGATCCGCTTATATCCGTTGTTGAACCCATTTATTGTAGCATAAGCGTTCTCAGATCGTCCACGAAACCCGCAAGCTATCAAGCACAGACCATCCATAAAATAAACTCCTTCGCATTTGATTAGAATTTCCTATGTAAAAGAGGTCTTCCCGGTGCAAACTACAAGGAGCATACTCGACACAACGCATGCGCATGAAACCTAGAACAAGGAGATGATTCCATGTCCCCATTGACGGAGCAACAATTGCAGGGTCTGCGTAACGAACTGCTGGAACGCAAAAAGGAAATTGAGCATCGCTTGCAAAACAACGACCATTACGGACTCGGTGATTCACAGCGCGATCAAACCGGTGAGCTTTCTCCCATTGATAACCATCCAGGCGATCTGGCTACCGAAACCTACGAGCGAGCCAAAGATATTTCCTTATTGGAGCATGATGAGTTTCAATTGGAACGTATCAAATCAGCCTTGATGGCAATGGACAAGGGGACCTATGGCATTTGCGCCGCCAGCGGTAAACCTATTCCCTATGAACGGCTACTGGCTGTTCCCTATACCATTTACTGCAAAGAGTACAGTCCCGAAACAGAAGTGTCTAACCGCCGCCCAGTGGAGGAAGAATTTCTCGCTCCCTCGTTCGGCAGAACGAGTCTGGATGAGCGTGATGATCAAAATGGCTTCGACGGTGAAGATGCCTGGCAGATCGTCGAAAATTGGGGTACATCTAACACCCCAGCCATGGCCGAATGCGGAGAAATCCACAGTTATGATGATATGGAAATTGAAGCAGGCGACGATAATATGGGCTTCGTAGAACCATACGAAAGCTTTGTTGCTACTGACATTTATGGACAAAATGTATCTGTTATTCGCAGCTCCATTTATCAGCGTTATATCGAAGATGGCGAGGGCGAAGGTCTACTGGAGCCGGATACGCACGAAGACGAATCGTGAACTTCAAGGTGGAAATCGCTTCCTAATAGGTAGTAAGCTCCAATTGTCGTTGTACGATCCGTACAATATCAGCGATATAATCACCGATAATCGGCAAATTCAACGCTCCGAGCACTTGCAGCACATAAATAATGGTAGCGGCAAAAAAAGTAAAACCTAGCGCAATGCCGATTCCCCGGGAAACGCCTGATATTAGATTTAGCCAGAGCAATCGCCAAGGCTTATTCAACAGCAAAGCGTAATCTGCAATACGTGTCCGTTCCATCTGCTCTGAGACAGCACGTATCAGCTTTTCAACACGACTTAATCGCTCTGTCTGATTACCTATTTTGCTTTTATCTGTGGCTATGGCAGCTCCTTCTCCGTTCATCCCTCGGAGACTCCTCTTCTGTCTACGCCTTGATCGTGCCGTCATGTGCACAATCCCCCTTTTCCCATGGCTGCCCTGAACGCAGCAAACGAGCCGAAGCACGTAACGGAGAAAACCCGTTTCCGATGCTTAGGCTCGTTTTTATATGCTGCCTGTTATTGTATTATGGGACAGGGGGCTTGTAATTATTCCCCAATATGAACGCCGATGGTTTTACCGTTCACTTCCACATGTTCTGCCGGTTCGGCTTGACCAAATGTCACAGTCGTAACCAATACGTTCTCACGCAACACAGTGTCGAAGCTTGCGATGGCCTGGCGCAGCTCGTTATCTACATCCAACGTCAATGCCACATACTTTTCAATCGGCAGATCCAGTTTTTTACGGTAATCCTGTACCGCACGAACCACTTCACGTACCCAGCCCTCTTGCTCCAGCTCCGGTGTAATGTCCGTGTTCAACGCTACCGTTAAGCCATAACCGGAAGCAGAAGCGAAGCCTTCTTTCGCTTTTTTCTCTACCAGCAATTCTTCAGCTGTAACTTGTAGCTCTTCACCTTCTGGAGAAGCGACATTTAACATTCCCTGTTCTACAACAGTACGGGTATCCTCAGCAGACATTCCTTTGAAAAAGTTTTGTAGGAAACCGACATTTTTGCCGTATTTCTTGCCTGCTACTTTCAAATTCAGTTTCAGTGTAAAATCTACAAAGCCGCTATCGTCCGTCTCAACATGAATATGCTTCACGTTAATCTCATCTTTGATGATATCCTCATAGCCACTCAGTTCAAAATCTTGATCCATGGATAGAATCAACTCGGACAACGGTTGACGCGTTTTCAAACCCGTTTCGTTGCGGACGTTACGCGCCAATTCGACAACACGACGTGCCGTTTCCATATCTCGTTCCAATTCCAGATCGATCAAGGATTCATTGGCAGTCGGATAATCATCCAGATGAACACTTTCCCCGTTACTCAGGTTGAGGTAAATATCCTCTGCAAGCAGTGGTGTAAACGGCGCAAGCAGTTTGGCAGTCGTTAACAGCACTTCAGTCAGTGTACGGTATGCATCCAGCTTATCTTCTGTAAGACCATTGCCCCAGAATCGGTCGCGTGAACGACGGATATACCAGTTGCTCAGCTCATCCACAAACGACTCAATTGCTTTGGATGAGTTCAGGAAGTCATTTACAGCCAGCGCTTTGTCCACTACCAAAATCAGGCTGTTCAGACGGGACAAAATCCAGCGATCCAACTTATGAGCCGATGGTTTGAACGGGTGCTGTGCCGGATCAAATCCGTCGATATCCGCATATAAGGTCAGAAAAGCATGTGTATTCACAAGCGTATCTACCAGCTTCGATTTAGCCTCACCTACGATTCCTTTGGAAAAACGTTTGCTATTCCATGGTGCACTATCGGACAACAATGCCCAGCGGAAAGCATCTGTACCATACTCGTCAATCACTTCCCACGGATCAATAACATTACCCTTTGATTTGGACATTTTCTGCCCTTGCTCATCCAGTACATGGCCTGTCGCCATGACAGCTTTATAAGGAGCTTTGCCAGTCAGCATAGTCGAAACCGCAAGCAAGCTATAGAACCAGCCACGAGTCTGGTCAATTCCTTCACAGATCATATCTGCCGGAAATTGCTGCTCAAACGTTTCATTATTTTCAAAAGGATAATGATGCTGTGCAAACGGCATGGAGCCGCTATCAAACCATACGTCGATCACTTCCGGTGTACGAGTCATTTCGTATTTACCGCATTGGCTACGAACCTTAATATCATCTACATATGGTTTGTGCAGCTCGATGTCCGCTGGTACGTCGCCAATCGCACGTTCCCTCAATTCAGCAATACTATGCGGAGCAAACTGTTCTCCAGTTTCCTCACAAACCCAGATGTTTAGCGGTGTACCCCAATAGCGATCACGACTGATGTTCCAATCCACCAGTTCCTCCAAAAACTTGCCAAAACGTCCTTCACGTACATGACCCGGATACCATTCGACTTCGCTGTTGTTGGCAATCAGTTGATCCTTGATCGCAGTTGTTTTGATAAACCAGCTGTCCATAGCATAGTACAATAATGGAGTATCGCAACGCCAGCAGAACGGATAGCTATGCTCGTATTTTTCCTTGCTGTACAGCAGGCCTTTTTCGGACAGCATTTTAACAATATCTATATCACAGTCTTTCACAAAACGGCCTGCAAAATCAGTGATTTCCTCTACATAGTTACCTTGAAGATCCACCACGTTGATAAACTCAACACCATTTTCACGACATACCCGGTAATCATCCTCACCATGCGCTGGAGCCATATGAACAATACCTGTACCGCTGGAATCTGTTACGAACTTCGCACCCAGAATCTGATTACCCTTCTCAACCTGAAAATACGTAAATGGCGGGGTATAGGTTTGGCCAACCAGTTCTGAACCAGATAGCGTGCCAATCACTTCATGCTCGCCTTTAATGACGTCTTCAACCAGATTTTTAGCAACGATGTATACACCGTCTTCCTGCTTCACACGTGCATATTCCAGTTCAGGGTTGACGGCAAGCGCCACGTGACTCGGCAAGGTCCAGGGTGTTGTCGTCCAAGCCAGTACATATTCACCACTGCTATGCAGCTTGAATTTGGCCGTGGCACTCAGATCCTTTACATCTTTGTAGCCCTGCGCTACTTCATGAGAACTAAGCGTTGTCTGACAATCCGGACAATACGGACTCACACGATGACCACGATACAGCAGATCTTTTTCATGAATGGTCGCCAAAATGTTCCATACGCTCTCGATATAGTTATTATCCAATGTAATGTACGGGTTATCGAGGTCTGTCCAGTATCCGATCGCTTCGGTTAGATCACGCCATTGTTGCTCGTATTCAAACACGCTCGCCTTACATTTTTTTATAAACTTTTCAACGCCGTATTCTTCAATTTCAGGTTTATGGGAGATCCCCAGTTGCTTCTGTACACCTAATTCTACCGGCAAGCCATGCGTGTCCCAGCCTGCCTTACGTACGACGCGGTATCCCTTCATTGTCTGATAGCGGCCCACAAAATCCTTAATTACACGGCCCAGCACGTGACCGATATGCGGTTTACCGTTAGCTGTTGGTGGGCCCTCATAGAACACAAAATTTGGCTTTCCTTCACGATTTGTAATGGATTTACGGAATGTGTCCTCCTGCTTCCATTTGCTCAGGATGCGCAGGTCACGGGACCGTGCTTTTTCTTTAACATCCACTCTGTTCATACTGTCATACTCCCTCTCTGCTCATCATTGATTTCCCTAGCATTTCCTAAAAAAAGCAACAAAAAAAGCCCCATCCCTGTAAAGGGACGAGACTGTGCTCGCGTTACCACCCTGATTCCGTAAAAATAGACCATTCTAAAAATACAGTCTCATCACGGCTCTCTGAGCCCCACTCAACTACAGCAGGGCGCCATTATAACGCATGGCAAACGGTGATTGCTTACACACGCCATACATCTTAAGCGCTTCAGCTCACTTCTCCGGGAGGATCTTCGGTCATGTTCTGAACGTTGGCTTGCACCGGAAGGCCAACTCTCTGAGGGACAAATCATGACGTACTAGTTCCCATCAACGAATTAAACATGTTAAATTCATCGAATATTAAACAGCAACATCGTTGCCTTGAATAACAACCATCAGCCGACGGACGGACAATCGTTGAATTCAGTATAGTATTTACAGTTATAGCCTGTTTAAAGTGAAAAGTCAACCCTAACAACGTCTAATAAAAGCTTGTCAGAAATGAAATTAGTAAATTTCTTTCATCTCACGCTCGCGCTCCAGTACTTCGCGTTCCCGGTTTTCAAGAGCTTCCCAGCCGTCTTGGCTTAACAAGTCAAGCTGTGCTTCCACCAGTGTACGAAACCGTGCTCGGTAAATCGATGCCTGCTTCTTCAGCTCTTCAACCTCCAACGCGATCTTGCGGGATTTGGACAATGCTTCGTTCACAATACGGTCCGCATTTTTTTCCGCTTCCTTCACGATCAGTTGGGATTCTTTCTTGGCGTTGTTACGAACTTCATCTGCGGCTTCCTGCGCTACGATAATCGTCTTACTCAGCGTATCCTCAATAGTCGCGAAATGATCGAGCTTCTCCTGTACGTTCAACAACTCGGTGCTCAGTTCTTTATTTTCACGAATAACGCCCTCGTAATCTTTGATCACCTGATCCAAAAATTCATTAACCTGATCCTCATCATAACCGCGAAGCCGGCGGGCAAATTCCTTGTTATGTATATCCAATGGCGTTAATGGCATGCCGTCCACCTCCTATAAGATTGACAAAAAATACATTTTCCGCGTCACGACGCTCACTATCATCTATCGGTCATCATACCCCGTTTTGTGAATACTGTACAGAGCAAAATCGTTCCAGTTCTTCGCTATAGCTTAATTCTTTCGACAGAAAGCTCGTGATTCCTGCCTACAGCTATACAAACTTACCAATTTTGACACGGAATCTTCCCTTTTTTGTCATCCCGTCTGTTTCAAGCACTTTGAAACGCCCAAAACCCTGCATGGAAATAACGTCTCCAGCTTTAAGTGGAGTGGATGGATTCTCCTCCACCTTCCAATTTACCCTGCACCGTCCCGCCCGAATCGGTGTTAATATTTTACTGCGGCTTAGCTTGTACACATCGCTAGCAATACCGTCCAGACGCAAAGAAGCGACCGTCAGGTCTAGCGTCTCTAATGCAACTTCCTTCGTTCGCAGACTCGCTACAGGCAATAGTTCTGTCCATACATGAACACGGTGTACCTGCTGCAAATGCATCGTCATAAAATTACCGATCTCTGAAGCTACCAATACATGACACCCATCATCCAGTACATGAATATCTCCAATTTTCCCACGTTTGATTCCAAGTCCCAGTAGGGCACCTAGATAATCACCGTGCTCAAGGGTACCTATTTTAAGATCGTCAGATGTGATGGAAAGGACCTGAATCCCCATCTCCTCACCGTCCAAATACGAATAATCGGGCGCAATCAGCGCCCGCTTTCGTTCCGAAGCCATGTATCCGCCATCTACCCTAATCGTGACCTTGTCTTCCTTCGAAGCAAGTGTCTCCAATATGTACTGTTGGCGCGGGTCCAAAAAATCAGTCAGCTTCTGCTCATGATAAGCCCCCGCATGACTGATCCATTCGGAAGCACGATCCACATAATCCCGTTCATCCGGGTGAAAATGCTCATAAATCTCAGTTCGCATAACTCCTCCTAGACGAGCTTACCAATTAAAGAAATCAAACCGTACGACGCAAAACGCAGAGCAATCAGCGCAACGATGGGAGAAATATCAATCATCCCGAAGATTGGCGGTATAAACCTGCGAAAAGGAGACAAATACGGCTCCACAAACTTGGCAAGTAAATCACCAATCACACTCTCTCTAGCATTAGGAAGCCATGACAGCAGAACATATGCAATGATCATGTACGAATAAATCTGAAATAGCCAGTAAATTACCTCGATCAAGAAAAGTTCACCTCATTCTGTTAAGTTCTTGTTCAGTGTCAGCCAGTATTTCCGTAATAGAGCCTTGAATCTCAACCGTATCTGGTGTACACAGAAAAATATTGTTCCCGACTTTGGAAATACCACCACCCAGTGCATACACAGTACCACTCAAAAAATCAATAATGCGTAGCGCCTGATCCTTGCGAATTCGTTGCAAATTGACTACGACGGTGCGATGGGAACGGATATGGTCGGCAATTTCCTGTGCTTCATCATAAGAACGCGGCTCATACAGGACAACTTTCACATTTTTCTGTGAATGGATGCTGACAACATTAGTGCCCTTCTGGTTCTTACGTTTATCAAAGCTTGGGGTTTCAATTTCTTGATCTTCCTGCGTATTCATAACCTCTCGCTCTATAACTTCCTCTTCTTCCTGAAGCCCCAGAAAGTTCATGAACTTATTCATTACGCCCAATGGAAATCCTCCTCTCGTCCGACCAGTACGGAACCAAGCCGCAGCCAGGTCGCTCCTTCTTCAACCGCCACTTCAAAATCATTGGACATCCCCATAGACAAGTGAACGATGGGTTCCCTGGTCAAGGCTTGTCCATTTAACCTATCCCGTAATTCACGCAATCCCCGAAACACAGGCCGAGTTTTTTCCGGGTCTTCCTCATGAGGAGCCATCGTCATCAAGCCAATCACGTCCACATGTTCCAGCTCGCGAATTTGTTCCAAAAAGGGGACAACCGCCTCAGAGGACAAGCCATATTTGGACATTTCCCCAGAAATATTGACTTGCACAAAAGCTTTAACTCGCAGTCCCAGAGCAGCTGCCTTCTTATCCAATTCCTGAGCGAGTGATAAGCGGTCAAGCGAATGTATAAATTTAAATTTTCCAATTACATCTTTAACCTTATTCGTTTGGAGATGACCAATAAAATGCCACGTTCCCCGGTCACCCAGCTTACTCCATTTATCCGCAGCATCCTGCCAGCGATTTTCGCCCACATGCTCTAAGTCGCTATCCAATACCGATGTCATTGTCGCCGCCGAAACATATTTCGTGACAGCGATCACATTTACTTCATCACGCGAACGTCCGCTTCGGGCACATGCCGCTTCTACACGGGCATTCACTTCTTTAATTCGTTCCTCCAAAGACACGGGAGGACTCACCTCTCTTCCAGACCAATCCAACTCGCCATTCTTCCTGTGACGCCGCCTTCTTTGCGATATGAAAAAAACAAATCGCTACGGCTACTCGTGCATAAGGTTGTACATTCGATATGGCTCGGCAATATTCCTGCTTTCATCATAATGTGTCGATTGCATTGTTTCAAGTCAAGTAGTGTTTTACCGTCGGCTAAGGGGAAGTAAACAGAACCTTCCCATTTATCATTACCCGGGCAATCATGCTCCAAAACCCGAATTTGGTTCATCACGTGCTCATCCACCTCATAGGATTCAGAACCAATGGAAGGACCAATAGCTGCTAGTATATCAGACGGCTGAGATCCATATTCGTTTTGCATGGTCTGTACCATTTTCAATGCGATTTCCGCAACGGTTCCCTTCCAGCCTGCATGCGCCAACCCAATCACACGGCGCACTGGATCACAAAAATATAAGGGTACACAGTCTGCATAAAAAGACGTCAGCAAAATGCCAGGTACATTCGTCAACAGTCCATCTGTGTCCTGAAAAGCGGATGCACGATCTATAAAGCCCCGCCCGCGGTCAGTAGCCTTGACCACAGCAACATGATGACCATGAACCTGCTCACCGCACGTCCATGCTTCAGCAGCAAAACCAAGTTGCTCTGCAATGAGCCGCCGGTTACGAATGACTTTCTCGGGGTCATCCCCTACATGAAACGCACAGTTCAGACTAGCGTAGGGAACCTCACTGACACCTCCATGACGACCTGTAAAACCCGCTGTTAATCCCTGAACCTGTCGTTCCCAGGATTGAATATATAACAACTCCGGTACGGGACGTCCGCCATCTTGCATTGGCATAGCCCCCGTAGCCTCGGTATTCATTACAAATGGTTCCATTCATTCTCACCTCTACTGCCCAGTGTACCAAAAAGCCGCCGCTGTGTCTTCACAACATACTAAATTACGTGTCCCTCTTGTTCAAAAGACCCGTCGGTCATTCCGCTCCTGACGTTCGATATACGGCTTTTCCTCCCTTTCATCCGGTGGATCATGCAATCCCTCCAATCGAACAAGCACAACATCCGAACCAATTTTCACAATGTTGCGCCACGGAATAACCAATTCGCTTCCCCCTCCAAACCAGCCCATGAATCGACTGCTGCCCGGAACCACAATAGCTTCAATTTTCCCTTGTCGTACGTCAATCTCCAGATCACTGATTTGTCCCAGACGTCGCCCATCTACAATGTTAATGACATCCTTGGTTTGAAACTCGGAAATTTTCATGGCTCTTACTGACGTTTCCGGTGCACTCACACGCATCACATCCTTTAATTCACTATATGAGCGAAAGAGCCCAAAAAATGTCCTGTAAACGCAAAAACGATCCGGATAGGATCGTTTTTATCGCTGAATCATTCAAGCATTCATTTCATTAGGACTTTACATGTTTTTGCATTTGCTGAATAGCCGACTTCTCTAATCTTGAAACCTGGGCTTGAGAGATACCGATTTCGTCGGCAACCTCCATTTGCGTCTTTCCTTCATAAAAACGCATAGACAATATCATCTTTTCACGCTGGCCCAGGCGATGCATCGCTTCCCGCAGAGCGATTTCCTCAATCCATGAGACGTCTTTATTTCTGTCATCACTGATCTGATCCATCACATAGATTGGGTCGCCCCCGTCGTGATATATCGGCTCGAACAGCGAAACCGGATCCTGAATTGCATCCAACGCGAACACAACATCTTCTTTAGGCACATTCAGTGCCTCTGAAATTTCAAAAATCGTTGGTTCCCGCGAGTTCAGATTCGTCAGACTGTCCCGCACTTGAAGCGCCTTATATGCAATATCCCGTAACGAACGGGATACACGGATCGGATTGTTATCCCGCAAATAACGGCGGATCTCTCCGATAATCATCGGCACCGCGTAAGTGGAGAACTTTACGTTTTGCGAAAGGTCAAAATTATCAATCGCCTTCATTAGGCCGATACATCCTACCTGAAACAAATCGTCCACAAACTCTCCCCGATTGTTAAATCGTTGAATCACACTCAGGACGAGTCGGAGATTGCCGTTGACCAATTTTTCTCTGGCTGATCGTTCATTATTTTGCTGAAGTGATGTGAACAACTCGCGCATTTCTGCATTGGTTAATACCGGCAGTTTGGCGGTATCCACACCGCAAATTTCCACTTTGTTTCGGGTCATCGTGTCTTACCTCCCAAGGAGCAACATTAATGTACATTATCTCCTGAGGGCATTTTTTTATTCGCCGTTTCCATCGCTTCCGGATATACCCATGCATTATACCATTTTGTTAAATTCTTTTCGTAAGCGCTTTATAATTCGCTTTTCCAGACGCGAAATATACGATTGCGAGATACCCAACAGGTCAGCAACATCCTTCTGTGTCTTCTCCTCTCCGTCTTGTAAGCCGAAGCGCAGCTCCATAATCAAACGCTCTCGATCCGTCAATTTATCCAGTGCCTTATGCAATAATTTACGGTCCACCTGCTCCTCAATATTACGGTAAATGGTATCATTTTCCGTTCCCATCACATCAGAAAGCAACAACTCGTTACCATCCCAGTCAATATTGAGAGGCTCATCAAAAGAAACTTCCGTTCTCGTTTTACTATTGCGACGCAAATACATCAGAATCTCATTCTCAATGCATCGAGAGGCGTATGTGGCAAGTTTGATTTTCTTCTCTGGATCAAAAGTGTTAACCGCTTTGATTAGTCCAATAGCACCGATGGATACGAGATCCTCAATGTTGATGCCCGTATTCTCAAATTTGCGGGCAATATATACGACTAACCGCAAATTTCTTTCGATTAGCATCGACCGTACTGCCGCATCTCCAGAAGAAAGTTTTCCCAGCAAATATTCTTCTTCGTCTCTCGTCAGCGGTGGGGGGAGCGCCTCGCTGCCGCCAATATAATAAATTTCTTCACTTTTCAGCCCAAGTAAAAATAAAATACGATAATATTGCAGTTGCAACGCTAGCCTAATTTTCATCTTCAATTTCATCTGTTCTCGCATATCATTCTCCCCCTTTTGAAAATAGTGCAATTCCTGCTGTGCTCCGTGCATTTCACCATTGGATATTTCTTGTCGCCTTCAAACATCATTTTGTGTTTATGCTCCATCATCCTGATTCTGTAAAATGTTCACTCAAATGTGCATCTCGTTTCTGGTTGGTATCAGCACTGCCCCCTTCTTGTGCCGTCACATCCGGGTGGATGATGGCGCGATACTTCCCCTCTGCCGACAATGTTCCCCCGTCCAAGCCAATCAACACTCGATGATGTACAAAATGAACCCCATTCATCACCACCTCTACCCGGTCTGGTTTAAGGGCAAGCATAAAGGAATGACTGCGGTTAATTCCACGATAGGGGACGAGACGAACACGATCCTGCCAGCTAAACGATTCGTCTCCCAGTTCCATCACCAGTTGGTCAGCATTACCCTCAGAACATTTTTGGAGCCAGGAAGCGGGCAAATACGACTCCCACAATGCTGCCTCCATGACCATCACCGGGGTTCGGGTCAAAGGATCATGGAGCTGGTTACCTGTATCCAACAAGCCTGTACACTCAATATGATCCTGTCCAATCCACACCTGCACTTGTCCCAGAAACCCACTCATCCTTTCTGTGCGCTGCTTTGAGGACTGCACAATTCGAAAGAAAAGCATCACTCCGCCAAATGCGCATAAAATAAACCAGAATGCAATTTTCAGTTCAAAAGACATTCCTCCTGAAGCGGTGTACCAGATGCCATTAAACAGTTCCCCTGTATTTTGGAGAAAATAATGCATCCCCAAAATGCCACCTGCAGCTACAAAATTGATCATGTAAAAGGCACCCATTGTACGAAGATACTTTTGCATGCTGCCAAATCCAAAAGCCACCAGCAGCATTATGACCGATAATGCCAGTTTGATCAGGAACGTAAATAAAAAGGACAGTTCCGGCACAAACATCATGACCACGTACATTGCGCCGATTCCAGCTGAAGCCATCAACCTCCACCACACCGGACGGATTTTTCTCATCCAAGCGGTGACCATCAGCAGCACAGCATCAATGAACAAATTGGCCAAAAAAATCAAGTCGATATAAACAACCAAGGCTTCACCCGCCCAGCGTTTGCAGGATAGGCTTAAGTATAGTAGTCATGCTGTTCAAAGTCTGTCTAACGGTGGGGACGGTGACCGACTAATTTTGTCGGAAAGAGGAGAAGCACCTGAACTGCAGGATACGTAAAACAGAAAGAAGCCCGCATCTCCAGGGAGAATGCGGGCAGTCTGAATTGAAACTAGTTATCGTTATTATTATTGCGCGAACGGTTACGTAAAAATGTAGGAATGTCTAATTGATCACTGCTTTGAGTGTTACCAAATGGACGCAAGTTAGGAGAGCCTTTTTCCGCCGATTCAGAAGTAGCCGGGTTAGCTGCCGGTTTACGTCCCGGTGCTGGTTGACTTGGCTTGCCTTCAAAGCCAGTGGCAATGACGGTAACCTTGATCTCTTCTTTCAACTCTTCGTCAATGATAGCACCAAAAATCATATTTACTTCCGGATCGGAAGCCGATGTTACAATTTCAGCTGCCTCATTAACCTCATACAGAGACAGGTTGTTGCCGCCAGTGATGTTCATAATCACACCACGAGCACCTTCAATGGATGTCTCCAACAACGGGCTCATGATCGCCTTGCGTGCTGCTTCAGCCGCACGATTTTCACCAGTTGCTTCGCCAATCCCCATCAAAGCGGAGCCACGCTCCGTCATGATCGTCTTAACGTCAGCAAAGTCAAGGTTGATTAGACCCGGTACAGCGATCAAATCTGAAATACCTTGTACCGCCTGACGCAGAACATTGTCCGCTTCACGGAATGCTTCCAACATCGGGGTTTTCTTGTCCACAATTTCAAGCAAGCGGTCATTCGGGATTACAATCAAAGTGTCTACTTTTTCTTTTAATCCCTCAATACCAAGTTCAGCTTGATTGGAGCGCTTACGCCCTTCAAACGTGAACGGTCGGGTTACCACGCCTACAGTCAGCGCGCCGCATTCCTTGGCAATTTCAGCAATGACAGGAGCCGCTCCGGTTCCTGTACCGCCACCCATTCCCGCCGTTACGAATACCATATCCGCACCTTTGAGCGTATTCATAATGAGCTCACGCGACTCTTCAGCCGCTTTTTTACCCACATCCGGGTTAGCGCCGGCACCCAGACCGCGGGTCAGCTTATCGCCAATTTGAAGCTTATGCTCAGACTTCGCTAAATGAAGTGCCTGGGCATCTGTATTGACTGTAATGAACTCCACACCCTGAACACCATTTTCGATCATTCGGTTAACCGCATTGCTGCCGCCGCCTCCGACGCCGATCACTTTAATTTGAGCCAAGCTCTCCATTTCAAAATCAAATTCCAACATACTATTCCATCTCCCCCTCAATGTGCATGGATGGCCCGTCCATGATTGGCATAATTAGCAATGAACGTTATATAAATTCACTGAACATATTTTTTAAGCGTTCAATCAACCCCTGCTTTTGCTCGCCTTCCGCAACGGGACTACTGCTTTTGGTTCGGTTAGTCGGCTTCTTGGCACTTCCGCCACTGTTGCTAACGCTAGTCGATCTTCCGCGATAGTAACGAATAGCATTATGCAAGATTCCTACTCCGCTCGTGTAGCCCGGATCCCTTACACCGATAAAATCAGGTACGGCGATCCTTACGGAAGCAGCCAGTTCGCTTTGTGCCACCTGAAGTACACCAGGCATGGAGACGGTGCCTCCGGTAAGTATATAACCTCCCGGAAGCTCTGTGTAACCCAAGCGCTTAACTTCCGCCTGAATGAGTTGAAAAATTTCCTGCACTCTCGGCTCAATAATAGCAGCCAAATCCTGCTGGTTAAACTCCTTATCCACATTACTGCCGATACGTGTCACTTTAAAGACGACATCGACTGCCGCATCATCATACCATGCGCAGCCGTATTTAAGCTTTACTTTTTCGGCTTGATCGGTAAGGGTTCTCAGTCCGTAGGCAATATCATTGGTTACAAACTCTCCACCAATCGGAAGTGTTGATGTGGCAACAATCGTTCCTTCCTGGAAAATGGCAACATTCGTAGAACCTGCACCAATATCCACCAGAACTGAACCCATCACCTTTTCATCCTTCGAAAGAGACAATTGTCCGGCTCCAAGAGGCAGCAAGACCAGATCTTTAATCCTCAAGCCAGCTTTCTCAACGCAGCGCAACAGATTATGTATCGGGGTCTTGCCTCCAGTAACAATCGTAGCCTCTACTTCGAGACGAACTCCAATCATACCGCGAGGGTCCTGAATGCCTTCAAGGCCATCTACGACGTACTGCTTGGCTACCACGTCAATAATTTCTCTCTCCGGTGGTACGGCAATAACTTCAGCTGCCTTCAGTACACGCTCAATGTCCTCCTCACCGATTTCACGGTCCTCGTTGGACACAGCTACTACGCCATGACTATTTTGCAGGCCAATATGATTGCCTGAAATCCCCACATACACTTCTGTTATTTGAATACCAACCATGCGTTCTGCGTGATCCACGGCGTTACGGATTGATTGCACGGTTTGATCAATGTCTACAATTGCACCTTTGCGAATCCCTTCCGAGTCGGCAGATCCAACTCCAATAATATTAAAGGTTCCATTATTCATTTCCCCAATAATAGCCCGAACTTTGGATGTACCGATGTCCAAACTAACAATGATGTCATTGTTGCTCAAGTCTGTGGCACCTCCTGACTCCAAAATGAATTTCGTTCTTTAAACACACTCTGTACATATTCAACAAACTCCATGCTTTCCCTCTTTTTTCTACAAATTTTTTAGAAGCCAATTTATGGTTGCAGTCACATAAAAATTTGAAGAAAAAAGAAGGAGGCAAGTCTATTACCCATAAAATCAATTCTAGCATTTTTTCACATCACTGAGTAGTATCTTTTTCTTGGCTCTCTTCACTCGTATCTGGTTTGAACGGAACGTAGGAATCCGCCTCCAACATGGTGATCAAACCTGGATCTTCTGTTTCTAGCACCTGATTCAAATAGCTGATTTTAGAATTCAGTAGAGAAACGGTTGTTATAACCTCAAACTGGGAACGTGTGTACATTTTGATGCGGTCCGGAAAAGAAGGAATCGGCGCAGGAATGATTTCCGAAATATCGGCAGTCCATTCCCCCGGAATGCGTGATAAAGCATCACACAGCTTTGCTTTGTACGGATCATCAGATTTCCATTTGGTCAAAATAGGCTTCTCAACGGCTATTCCGCTACTCCCCACGCCCACGCTTGTCCCATTCGCTAGAATAGCACGAAGGCTCCCGTCACTCTGCAACTCGTAAGCGACCGTAGCAAACTCTTTAATGTGAATAGCAATAATACCCGGAAACTGCTTGTCCACTGTGACTTGCTGTATCGATTGAATTTCCCGCAACTTCTCAGAGATGTCAGATGAACTGACTCCGAAATACTGATCTCCAACAGCCAGACCGCTTCGGTTAAGAAGCTGGTCTCGGGTCGAAAATACATTACCATCAAAACGAATTTCAGAAACCCGACTCAACGAAGAACGGAAAAAGAGAACAGCGAGCAATACGATAAACAACAAAATGAGAAGAATAGTAATCTTCCGGCTTGTTCTTTTTTTCGTTCTGTTCTTTCTAAGAACAGGTATTTGAGCATTTGGCATAGCTTCTCTCCACAAAAGCCTTTTGTCCCCCCGTTAATGGAGGGACATTACAGGCATTAATTTACGAAATCCAGTTGCTCCGGCACCGGAGACTGACGGCTCATTCGGGCACCCAGTCCCTGAAAAAGACGCTCGATCCGGTCATATCCTCTGTCAATATGATGAACCTGCTCGACAACGGTACGTCCTTGAGCCGCTAGACCCGCTATGACCAGCGCAGCCCCTGCCCGCAGATCGGTAGCCTCTACCGTAGCCCCGTACAGACGTGAAACTCCTCTTATAAAGGCAGCATTTGCATCAACCGTAATATCAGCACCCATTACATTTAGTTCATCCACATGTTTGAATCGGCTTTCGAAGACGGTCTCTTTCATGACACTGAATCCGTCCGCCAAAGAAAGCAGAACCATGACCTGAGATTGCAAATCCGTCGGAAAAGACGGGTAAGGGGAGGTAACGATCCTCTCCACTGCTTTGGGACGACTCATACAACTTACGGTCATTATATCATTCAAGATGCCGACTTGAACACCAGCCCGCCTGAGGACATGAATCAGAGCAGACAAGTGGGATGGATTGCAGTGTGTCAACGACACACTTCCTCGTGTAGCTGCAGCTGCGATCATAACCGTTCCAGCAACTATGCGGTCAGGAATGACCTCATACGTACACGGATTGAGGCAACTGACCCCCGTAATTGTAATCGTGTCGGTTCCAGCACCGATAATGCGGGCTCCCATGGCATTCAAGAAGTTTTGTAAATCCTGAATCTCCGGTTCCCTCGCTGCATTGGTGATCGTTGTTCGTCCTTCAGCCAACGCAGCGGCCATCATAATATTTTCCGTTGCACCTACACTCGGGAAATCCATGTGGATGTCCGAGCCGATCAGCTTGTGGGCTCGAAACGTGATTTGCTCGTCTTTTTCCTCTATCTCTGCGCCAAGAGCTTTTAAGCCCTCTAGGTGAAGATCAATTTTGCGCTCGCCTATGGCACAGCCTCCGGGCTGGTAAATAGAAACTTCTCCATATCTGGCGAGCAGCGGTCCCATCAGAAAGATAGATGAGCGCATTTGCTTCATCAAATCTTCCGGAATTTGGAACGTTCGGACGGACGACGTATCCACGTATACCGTTTCCTCTTCATGTCGGCATGTACAGCCGAGTCTTTCAAGGATGTGCAGCATGACCTTAATGTCTAAAAGATGGGGCACATTCCGAATTTCTACCTTACCTTGTGCAAGTAAGCTCGCTGCAAGAATAGGTAGTGCCGCATTTTTTGCCCCATGGATACGTATGGTGCCTGACAGGGGACGGCCTCCCTCAATCACCAATTTGTCCAATGTATCACCTCCGAGTTTACCGCTCACCCACTACGAAAACCTCCGGAACTAGCTTGATGCCGGTTTGAGATGATATTGTACTTTGAATATGCTTCATTAGGGTAAGCACGTCCTCTGCTGTCGCTTGACCGGTATTTACAATGAAATTGGCATGCTGTACAGATACCTCTGCGCCTCCCGCCTTCAAGCCCTTGAGACCTGCGCTCTCAATAAGACGGGCAGCATAGTCTCCTGGAGGATTGCGGAACACGCTTCCTGCACAAGCTAACTGTAGCGGCTGAGTCAGCCGACGGCGGTCTTTAAAAGCCGCAAGCGCTGCTGAAATTTCCTCGCGGTCGCCCCGCTTCATCCGAAACACTGCCTCTGTCACCATTCCACGTTGCTCATGCAACACGGAGTGACGATAGCTGAAATGCATATTCTCGGCATCGTACACAGCCAATTCCCCTGTATCCAGCACAATCTCAGCGGACTGGAATATTTGTGACACATCAGACCCATGGGCACCGGCGTTCATGTAGACAGCCCCACCGACCGATCCTGGGATACCACCAGCAAATTCAAGACCGGATAGGCCCTGTTTGCTGGCCATAACGCACAGTTTGACCAGTGAAACGCCTCCTCCAGCAACGATCTGTTCATCTTCAAAATGAACATAATCAAATCCTGGTCCCAGCTTGATCACAAGTCCCCGTATCCCTTTGTCAGAGACGAGCATGTTGGAGCCCCGCCCCAACTGCATCCAGGGAATTCCGTGCTCGCTAGCCAGCTTCAAAACTCTTGCCAGCTGCTCTTTGGTATCCGGGATGACAAGTGCATCCGCAGGGCCTCCAATCTTCCATGTCGTATATTTGGACAGCGGCTCATGCTCCAGCACTTTTCCGATATCATGCTCCGCTAATAATGGCATCCATTGCTGCATTGTACTGAAACCTCCTTGTTGCTTGCCCCGCATGGTTATAAGGCTCTCACCTGACAACCGGCAGCCTGAGTGATGGTCACAATCTATAGGGTATCCTATGTAAATACCATCCGGTGTGTGACAACCGCCCAATTCTACGCTGCAAACTACCTTTTACGGGCAAGACGTTCCATTTCTTTTACTAAAATATCCGCTGAGTCAGGCTTGCCAAGCGCAGACGCCGACTCCGCCATGCGACTCCGCCATGCCTTATCCTTCATAATTCCCGCTATAGATTGAAACAGGGCCGGGCCACTCAGTTCCTTTTCTACAATCATGACGGATGCGCCTGCCTTTTCAAGGGTACGAGCATTAGCCTCCTGATGGTTATTCGTCACATTAGGTGATGGGATCAGAATGGACGGAATGCCGAGCGATGTAATCTCTGCCAAGAAGGACGCACCTGCGCGATTAACAATTAAAGAAGTACAGGCCAGCACCTCTGGCATATTGTGAATATAGGGAAGCACATGTAGATGATTGGGCAATGAGCCGATCTGATTCCGTATGCTATCCAGCGTTTGCTCGTAATAAGATTCTCCGGTTACATATACAAAATGGACGTCTTTCAGTTGCGAAAGTTGCGGAGCCATTGCAATCATGGCGTCATTAATGGCCTTCGCTCCCCTGCTGCCACCGACCACAAGGACAACTGAGCTGTCCATCGGAACCCCAATCGTAGCAAATCCCCGATCCCGGTTAGCCAAACGAACTGTTGTAGCACGCGGGTTTCCGGTGTACAGTACATTTTTAGCTTTGGGAAAAGCTCCTTCTGAGCCTTCAAAGCTAACAGCCACTGTATCCACATAGCGACTCAGAAATGTATTAGTCAGCCCTGGAATTGCATTTTGCTCATGAATAATGCTGGGAATTCCCAACTTGGAAGCTGCATAAACGACGGGGCCACATACATATCCCCCAGTTCCAATAACGACATCTGGCTTAAATTTCTTTAATAATGCTTTGGATCTGCGAACCCCATTGAAAAAACGCATGATCGTTTTTATATTTTCCACAGACAAGCTGCGACGAAATCCTGTGATATCAATAGCCTCAAATGGAATTTTTTCCTGAGGAACCAACTTACTTTCGAGTCCTCGTTGACCGCCAATGTATAAAAATTCAGCGTCTGGATCAATTTCTTCGCACTGTCTGGCTACGGCCAACGCCGGATAAATATGCCCTCCGGTGCCGCCGCCGCTCAACACGACGCGCATAAACGTTCACCTCGCATAACGTGATAAATTTAGTAAAATGCCCAGAGCAGTTAGCATTAAGGTCAGAGAAGAACCTCCATAGCTGATTAAGGGCAGTGTTATTCCTGTCACCGGCATTAAACCGATAACGACACCAATATTAATGACGACCTGTACGGCAACCATTGCGACAATACCCACCGCAAGCAAACTACCATAGGTATCCGGAATGGTTATAGCGACACGCATTCCTCTCCACACGAGAACCAAAAAGAGCCCCAGCACCGTCATTCCACCGATAAAGCCAAGCTCCTCCGCCAAAATGGAAAAAATAAAATCAGTTTGCGGCTCAGGAACGTAGCTATATTTTTGTCGACTCATGCCGAGTCCCAAGCCCGCCAGCCCGCCAGGACCAATCGCATATAGCGATTGAATAATTTGATAGCCTGCGCCAAGCGGATCGGACCAAGGGTCCAGAAAAGCTGTGATGCGCTGGAGTCGATAAGGCGCAGCTGCAATCAGTGCAGCAAACCCCGCTGCTCCCGACAGAGCTAGCAGACCGAGATGCTTCATACGCGCGCCTGCCGTAAATACGATGAGCATGGACGCTCCCATCATTACCGTACCTGTGCCCAAATCGGGCTGGAGCATAATAAGCCCAAAAGCCAGTCCCATGAGTCCAAGCGGCGGCAACAGGCCGCGCGTAAAAGAGCTAATATCATAATCAGGACGACTGAGCCAACGAGCGAGAAAAAGAATCATACCTAGCTTCATAAACTCGGAAGGCTGAATGCCGAAAGAGCTAATACCGAGCCAGCTTCGTGCCCCGCCTCTTACTACACCAATGCCGGGAATTAATACGGCAACCAGCAGCGCTAGACAGATCAACAATACGACCTTGGCATATTTCTGCCAGACCCGGTAGTCCGTTCTGGCAGTAAAGTACATCGCTACTAGGCCGAGCCCCGCAAACAGCAATTGTCGCTTAACAAAATAGTAGGAGTCCCCGTACTCGTGAAAAGCGAGGACGGCGCCCGCACTATATACCATAACCATGCCGATGGCTAATAAGCTTACAATACAAACGAAAAGCCATAGATCCGGCGCTGGACGAGACTGCTTCATCAGGAGGCCACCCCTTGCATAAAAGTAGGGGCTTATCCAACCCCCCTACTTACAATTTATGCGCCGCCTCTTTAAAAATACGTCCACGCTCTTCATAGGATCGGAACATATCCCAGCTTGCACAGGCGGGTGAGAGTAATACCACATCTCCCGTCTCAGCAAATTCAGAAGCCTTGTTCACAGCCTCCACGAGCGTAGCGGCGGCATCCTCCCCATTATCGACGACCTTGACATGCTCTATTCCGGCCTGCTTGGCCCGCTCAGCCAGCTTATGCCGTGTCTCACCCAGGAGCACAACGGCTTTCACACCTTCCTGTAAAGAAGGTACGAGCTCTGTATAATCAGAGCCACGATCCAATCCTCCGGCAATGAGTACAATAGGCTGCTTAAAGGAAGATAAGGCCATCATCGTTGCTTTCGAATTGGTTGCTTTGGAATTATTGTAATAAGCTACACCAGCGTGTTCTAAAACATATTCAAGCCGATGTTCTACGCCGCGAAAAGTACTTAATGGTTCCGCCAAATTTGCTGGTTCTGCGCCTGCAGCAATGGCGATTGCGCAGGCAGCAAGAGCATTTTCTACGTTAAAACGACCCGGAAGTCCAATCTCAGCTATGCCTATAATGGGATGCAGCACACCATTTCCATCGCGGTATACGATGCTACGTTCAATATCGTCCGTCACATCCGGTATGTATGGCGGATCAGCAAACAACCCTTCCTGCAAACGTTCTGTCGTAGAGAACGGAAGCAGCTTCGCTTTTATATAGGGTACCAGCTCCCGGCAGACGGGGTCGTCCCAGTTCACCACCGCAGTATCCGCCGCCGTTTGATTGGCAAATAGACGCGCCTTGGATGCAACGTAGTCCTCCATGCCTCCGTGGTAGTCCAAATGGGTCTCTGCTACATTGAGCAGGCAGGCCACAGCGGGCTTGAAATCCTTTGTTCCTTTTAACTGAAAGCTGCTCAGCTCCACAACCATCCACTCATCCGACTTGGCGTCCACAGCCGCCTCACATAAGGGCGTACCGATATTACCAGCCACGATTGGATTCATGCCGGATGCCTCCAACAGCTTGCCTACCCAAGTGGTCGTGGTCGTCTTTCCGTTGGAGCCAGTAATTCCGATGATCGGAGCTTTACATAGATGGTAGGCGACCTCAACCTCGGTCACAACCTCAATGCCGAGCTCGACAGCTTTCTGTACGGGAGGGGCCGTATAAGGAATGCCTGGATTTTTGACAACCAGCTTCACTCCAGGATGAATCAACCCCTCTGGGTGACCCCCGCATAAAACGGAAATTCCCAAAGCCTCTAATTCAGAAGCTTCGGGACATTGTTCCCTATCTTTTTTATCATTGACTGTCAGCTTCGCTCCGGCCTGGTGCAGCACCTTGGCAACTTGCACGCCGCTTTTGGCCAGACCGATAATGACGACTTCCTGATCTCTGTATGCGTCTGGATGGTTCATTGGTCTACAACCCCTTGTTGAGATAAAGTCCGAGTCCTGCCAACAGCAGTCCTACAGCCCAGAATGTAATAACTACGCGCCATTCGGACCAGCCGGACAGCTCGAAATGATGATGAATCGGGCTCATTTTGAAAATACGCTTGCCACGTGTTTTAAAGGAAGCTACCTGCAAGACCACGGACAGCATTTCAATTACGAATACACCGCCGATAATGAGAAACAAAATTTCGCTTTTCGTAACGATGGCAATGGCACCTATGGCGCCGCCGATTCCCAGCGAGCCTGTGTCACCCATAAACACCTTGGCAGGATGAGCATTATATACGAGAAATCCTAGTACAGCGCCAATCATAGCTGCTGAGCATACTGCTGCCGGAAGCGAGGTTGCCTGAATCGCGACAATGGCATAAGCAGCAAAGGCAATGGCACTTGTACCGGACAGCAGCCCGTCCAGCCCATCCGTGAAATTGACAGCGTTGCTAATTGCCAGCATCATGATAATAATGAACGGATAATAGAACCAGCCGCCCCAATCAAATGACCATGACGTTCCAGGGATGCCGATCGCAGTACTATGATCATTGCTAAGCAGAAGCCAGCACATGATCACGCCAAACAATAATTGTCCAAACAGCTTTTGACGCGCCGTCAGGCCTAACGAGCGTTTGAATACAATTTTGATATAGTCGTCCAAAAATCCGATCAGCCCAAAGCCGAGTGTAGCAACCAGCAGAACGTAAAAGTCCGTATTTTTGATAGCTGAAAACTTAAGAAAGGTCAGCGTAAAAGCCACCAGAATCACGATACCGCCCATTGTAGGCGTACCTATCTTTTTAAGATGGCTTTGTGGCCCGTCATCCCGGACCTGCTGGCCAAATTTCATTCGCCGCAGCAGCGGAATGAGCAGTGGAGCGGCAATGACCGCCAGTATAAACGATACGACGATCGTCAGCAGTAATAATTGAATATCCATGGGAGTCTCCCTCTCGTCAACATCAGTTCTGTAGCGGACCGTTTTTCAGCGCATCCACAATTTCTTCTAGTCGCATCCCTCTGGATGCCTTAACCAGCACAATATCATTGGCGTGGAGATGAACCCGCAAATGCTGGATCAACTCTTGCTTATCTGTATAAGCGTGCACGTTAACAGCTGGCATCAACCCTTGCGCGCCCTGTGCAATCGAAGTGCCTAACGCACCGTAGGTAAACAGTACCTCTACGTCGTGCTTTGCCGCAAAAATTCCAATTTCCTCATGGAATTGCTTTTCCTCAGGTCCCAGCTCCAGCATGTCACCAAGTACGGCGACTTTACGTCCATCCGTTTTATACGCAGACAACGTCTGAATTGCAGCCTTCATTGAAGCCGGACTGGCATTATAAGCGTCGTTTAGCACAGTAAGTCCATTAGGACAGTTCACGACCTCAATACGCATGCCCGTCAGTTTTAAAGACGACAACCCTTTACGTATATGGTCTGCATCGACATTGAAATGACGCGCTACCGCCAGTGCTGCCAAACCATTTACAACATTGTGCTGTCCAAGCAAGGGAAGTCGGAAAGCCTCTTTGCCAGATTGGGCTGTTATGAATAAGCTACCTTCTCCATCCGAAGTGATTTCAGTTGGATAGTCATCGTTGCCTGCAGCTAGCCCGAACGTAAATAATTTTAAACCTTCAGGCTTGACCGTTTCAGACTCCGCCAACACTTGTGAAAGCAGTGGTTCATCCCCGTTGTAGATCAGCAAACCACCGGGCTTAAGGCCACTTGTGATTTCCAACTTTGCACGAGCGATTTCCGCACGAGAACCAAGCTGCAGTAAGTGCGATTCGCCTATGTTCGTTATGATAGCTACATCTGGTTGGGCAATATTAGCCAGCAGACGAATCTCTCCACGTCCACTCATGCCCATCTCCAGAATGAGAATATCTGTATCCTGCGGCATGGACAGTACCGTTAAAGGCAAACCGATATGATTGTTATAATTTCCTTCGGTTTTGTGTACTTTAAAAGTTGTGCCCAGCAGAGCGTTTACGATGTCTTTCGTTGTCGTCTTGCCGTTGCTTCCCGTGATCCCAACGACAGAAACGCCAGTTTCGCGTAAGTATACAGCTGCTAGATGCTGAAGGGCTTCTAACGTATCCTCTACCTCAATAGCGTTCTCAGCCGGAGGTACGCCATGATCCTTTTGCCATAAAAATGCAGCTGCACCTGCCTCACTTACGATCTGCTGCACATAATTATGCCCATCAAATCGTTCGCCCACGAGTGGAACAAACAACCCTTGGCTCTGCGGCCTGCGAGAATCTGTAAAAACGCCTTCGACTATCTGTTCGGCGTCCGCTTCTCCGTGAAGTGTTCCTTCACACATAGATGCAATCTGACCGATTGTTCTTTTCATCACTTGGATAAACCCCTTATCGCTTCTTTGGCTACGATGCGGTCATCGAATTCATGCACCGTTTTTCCGATCAACTGGTAAGTCTCATGACCTTTTCCCGCAATCAATACTACATCGTCAGGGCTTGCCATTTCAACAGCTTTATGAATTGCAGTTCTTCGATCCACGATCAATTCGTATCGTTCTGCGGGTATACCTTCATCAATCAGCCCTTGTTCGATGTCTTTCAAAATCACTTTCGGGTCCTCTGTTCGCGGATTGTCGGAAGTAATAAACGAATGATCACTGTAACGCGCAGCAATTTTCCCCATCAACGGACGTTTCGTACGATCCCGGTCACCGCCGCATCCAAATACACACCATACTTTACCGACCGCAAATTCCTTTACGGTGCGAAGGACATTTTCCAATCCGTCCGGTGTATGGGCATAGTCTACAATAACAGCAAAGGGCTGACCCGCATCTACAGGCTCTACCCGCCCATCTACGCCCGCGATAGACTCTAGACTCCTCTTGATATCCGCCAGCGAAATTCCCTCCAGCAGAGCTGCGGTAATGGCCGCCAGTGCGTTGTACACATTGAACTTGCCCACCATTCGAAGCTCAATATCGGTATCTCCTTTAAAAGTGGACACATGGAAGAAGGTTCCCTTGGCACCAATAGTGATACGAGATGCCTGCACATCAGATTCCTTTTCCACGCCGTATGTAATCACTTGGGCCGCAGTTTGAGCCTGCAAATAGGAAGAAGCCGGATCGTCTGCATTCAGAACAGCATATTTGCTATCTGATGCATCACGCGAGAAAGCATTTCCCAACCTAGAGAACAAAAGTCCTTTTGCAGCACGGTACTCCTCCATTGTGTTGTGGTAGTCCAGGTGGTCCTGCGTCAGGTTTGTAAATATAGCTGTGCGAAAATCAGTTCCCTTGACGCGACCCTGCTCCAACGCATGTGAGGATACTTCCATGACACAGCATTGAACCCCCTGCTCTGCCATATTTCCCAGATAACGTTGAAGTTCCACCGCTTCGGGCGTAGTGCCAGACATTGGATAAGACTGACCACCGTAACGCATTTGAATCGTACCAATCAGTCCGGTGTTCACCCCGGCGTCCTTCATGATCTTTTCAATCAGATAAGTTATCGTTGTTTTACCGTTGGTTCCGGTTATGCCGATCATGCGCATGCGTCGGCTCGGTGAATCAAACATATAATCCGCCAAAACCGCCATGGCATGTCGTGCATCCTTAACTACAAGCTGCGGAACAGGTACATCCAGTTCCCGTTCAACGACCAAAGCTGCCGCTCCGGACGCAATTGCCTGCTCGGCATATTCATGTCCGTCCACTGTAAAACCTGGCAGACACAGAAATAAATCTCCCGGTTGCACTCGACGTGAATCCGCCCCGATTCCTCGGCAATCCACTGTACCGTCACCCACGACACGGGAGACGGCCAGCAGTGAAGCCAATTGTTGAAGCTGCATCTTTCATTCCTCCATTGCTCTCTCGTTATTCATAGTATGGTATAAAATGAACCTATCAATCCCCCATGTAAATACGGATCGTTGATCCCCGCTCCAATCTGGAGCCCGGCTTCGGCGCCTGACTCACGACCGTCTTGCCTGACCCGGATTTTACGAGCATAAAGTTCATATTCATATCTTCGTACAAATCAGCTGCAGTAGCACCTACCAGATCAGGTACCGTTTCGATCGGATTTTCTCCATACTTGTACTCTTTGGCAATTTGATTGGTGCGAGGTGGTATTTTTAAGGCAATCAGCGCGTCCTTTAAAATATTTTGCACGATTGGCGCAGCAACAACCCCGCCGAATTGAATGCCCTTCGGGTTATCGACAGCGGTATAGACGACGATTTGCGGATCATCTGCCGGTGCAAAACCAATAAAGGATACAATATGCTCCGAGGAAGAATAACGCCCGTTAATCACCTTTTGTGCTGTCCCCGTTTTACCTCCCACCCGGTAGCCTTCAATAAAAGCAGGACGACCTGTACCTTTAGCAACGACACTTTCCAGCGCTTCCCTTACCTGTCGGGAGGTGTCCTCTGAAATGACCCTACGTACCAGTTCTGGTTCTACTTTTTCCAGCACTTTTCCGGTTCCCGGCTGAACCCAACCTTTTGTAATGTGAGGCTTGTAAAGATTACCGCCATTGATTGCCGCTGATACAGCCGTAACCTGCTGGATCGGGGTGACAGACACCCCTTGACCAAAAGCGGTCGTCGCCAGTTCTACAGGACCTACCTGAGGTAGCTTGAACAAAATGCCGTTGCCCTCACCAATCATGTCGATCCCCGTTTTGCTGCCGAAGCCAAAATTGCGAATGTACTTGAACAGTGTTTCTTTGCCTAACCGCTGCCCCAATGTTACAAAACCAGGGTTGCAAGAATTCTCCACCACTTGAAGGAAAGTTTGGCTCCCATGTCCGCCTTTCTTCCAGCAACGCAGACGTGCTCCACCGACTTCAATATATCCCGGATCAAAAAAACGGTCATTTTTGAGATTGACCTTCTTTTCTTCCAAGGCAGCCGCCAATGTAATAATTTTAAAAGTAGACCCAGGTTCATATGTCATCCAGATAGGCAGATTTCGATTGTAGATTTCAGGCGCATATTGCTTGTATAGCGCTGGCTCATAGCTTGGTCGTCCAGCCATGCCTAATATTTCACCCGTCTTGGGGTTCATAGCTATAGACAACGCGGACTTCGCCTGAAATTTGACCATGGCTTGGTCAAGCTCCCGCTCCATAATGGACTGCACAGACTTATCAATGGTTAATTGTAAATTCAGTCCATCCTTCGGTTCAATGTATTTTTCGGAAGAACCTGGCATCAGACGACCACCTGCATCTGATAAATATGCAATACTTCCGTCAATTCCCCGAAGCTTACTGTTTTGCTGCTTCTCTACGCCTGTCAGCCCTTGATTATCAATTCCTGTAAACCCAAGAATATGAGCGGCTAGATCACCATAAGGATAATAACGTTTGTTGTCTTCAGCAACAACGATACCCGGCAGCTTCAAATCACGAATTTGCTGCGCTTTCTCCATCGTAATTTTTCGTCCGCCGGGCTGAAGTTTTTGGCTTGCTGTTCGTTTGGTAATCAGCTTGAGCACTTTATCCTCACTCATATCCAGCAAGGGCGCCAGCCTGCGTGCCGTTTCTTCCGGCTTCTTAATCTGTACTGGTATCGCCATGACTGTGGGCGAACTGACATTGTAGGTCAGCGCCGTACCCTGCCGATCCAAAATTTCGCCACGCTTGGCGGCAAATGGAATATTGCGGCGCCACGAATCCTCAGCCTTGGCCGAGAGCTCGCCTCCTTTACCCAATTGAACATAGGCGAGCCGGATCGACAAGGCCGCAAACAGTACAAATAATCCCATTAGCCCCCATACCAGCCTTCGCCGCATGGTCACGTTAGATTTTTTCAAACGCGCTCCCTCCGTTCCTCAAATACTCATGACATGTCTTACCTCATGAATATTCAAAAGAACGAACATTAGAACAAGCTATCAGTTATCCTCGCCTTTAATCTCAGCAGCACTTTTCTCATCTGCAACAGCCGATATTCCTCTCTTAGGAGCTCCCGCATCTGTTCCAGCTTCGGCAGTAGTACCGGATTCGTTTTTATTATCGGCCTCCGTTTTTGTTGCGCTCCCAATCTGGTTAGCTGCAACTCCATTGGTCGAGTCCTGTGTATCCTCCGGTTTCACTCCGGTCACCGTTTCTTTGGCCGGCTGAAGCATCACACTGACGATTCGCTTTCCATTTACCATTTGCGCCTTTTGAGAGACGACATAACCTTCGCCGCTTACCTGCACACCAACCCTCATAAGGGTTAGAACTTGAAGTGTGTCACGCAACGAAACACCTGTAAAATCAGGGATAGTCATGTTGGCACTATCCTCAGTCAGCAAGTAAATGCGTTGTCCGGGTTTCATTTTGACGCCTGCTTCAGGATACTGGCGAACAATTTTGGAGCCTTTGCCTACCGTTTCATAGGCAATCCCCTGTTTGAGCAATGCGTTTTGCGCATCCTTCTTCACCTGACCCGTTAATTGTGGTACCGTTGGCAAATTCACTGTTTTTACAACAGCGCTGCCTGATTTATTCGTTTTAGTTCCCGTTTTTGGAACACCCATATATTGCAACGATTGGGATACGATTTTTTTAAATACAGGCGCTGCTGCTGTACCGCCGCCTACCGATTTGTTAGGTTCGTCCATAACAACCAAAACAGCCATTTTCGGATCATTTACCGGTGCAAAACCTATAAAGGACACGACATCCTTCGAATGGTCATATACTTTTCCAACGACCTTCGTCGCTGTACCTGTTTTACCAGCTACACGATATCCGTCGATATAAGCAAGGCGTCCCGTACCAATTTCCTGGTCAGACACAACCTGCTCCAGATAGCTACTTGTCTGAGCTGCAGATTCCTGAGTAATCACTTGGCGGATTTCCTTTGGCTGAATCGTCTGCACTTCGCCTGTATCTGGGTTTATAATTTCCTTTACCAGATGAGGCTGCATCAGCTTCCCCCCGTTAGCAATTGCCGAGATGGCAGCTACCTGCTGGATTGGCGTCACCTGGACACGTCCGTGTCCATATGAAGCTGTTGCGACCTCGGATTTGTACTGGGTATGGAATGTGATAGCTCCGGTAGACTCACTCGGAAGATCAATACCCGTTTTCACCCCGAAACCAAAGTTATTAATATATTTCTTCAGCCTTTCGCCACCCAACTTATCCAGCCCCAGATGGACAAAGCCGACGTTACTTGAACGCTTGACTCCCTGAAGATAAGTTAACGTTCCCCAGTTACGGCTTACGTCACGAATATCCCAACCTCCGACCCGAATCATACCAGATTGGTAGGATTCATTCGGATTGAATACCTTTTCTTGAACCGCGGCAGCCAAGGTCACAATCTTAAACGTGGAGCCCGGCTCGTAGATGGACTGAGTAGCATTATTACGGAAATTTTCCAAAGGTGTACTCCCATATGTATTGGGATTAAAATTCGGGTAGGTCGCCATACCGAGAACATCCATCGTTTTGGGATCAGCCGCTACCACAGTCATCGTTTTCGGATTGTATTTTGCAATAGCTTCCTGCATGGCATCCTCTATATAATACTGAATCGTATCGTCAATCGTCAGCTTTAAATTTTTACCATTTTGTGCCGGCTCATAGACACTTCCCGATCCTTGAAGAGGAACTCCCTTCCGATCCCGCTGATACAGAAGCTTTCCAGCCGTCCCCGAGAGCTCTTTATTATAATAAGCTTCCAACCCCATACCTGCTGTGCCATCTTTTCTTTGATAGCCAAGAACATGGGAAGCCAGCTTATTTTCTGGATAATAGCGTTTGGATCCTTGAACAGTGTCCACAGCTCCAATTACTTGATACTTATCCTTCAAATACTCTTTGAACGTATCCACTTGTGCCTTGACCTCAGGATCTACCTTCCAGCCTCCATTGCGGATCTCGCGGTTTTTTAAGTAGTTCCCCGCTTTATCCTTTGCAGAAAGATGCCTTCTCAGCTCATCCTCAGGTGTTTTGAGTAATTGGTGTAGCTTAGCTACAACCTCATTCTCCAAATCATACTCCTGAATAATGGTAGGATTGACAACTACCGTATAAGCTGGTGCATCCGTAGCCAATACGTTTCCTTTACGGTCCGTAATGGTTCCACGCTTGGGCTGAATCACCTGATCTTTTTCCACTTGAGTAACTACCAGGTTATGCCAGTACTCCCCGCTCACAACTTGAATCCAAAATACCTTAAGTAGCAGAACAAGAAAAAAGAGGGTAATACATCCCCCTATCAGCAGTGTACGAAGCTTTATTCTTTTGACCATAGCTCAAACCTCTCTGCAAAAAAATGTACGTCAGAGCATAGCTTGATGCTATGCCCTTAACTATTTGGCAGCCTGCTTTTCCACACGAATGGGCTCTCTTGTTGGTTCGATATATCCCTGTTCCTTTGCAGTCGGCACGATCTGATTTTCCAGACGCTCTTTTTGAATCTTCAGTTGGGCGATATTGGTCTGTAATTTGGAAATGTCCTTGCTTGCCGTATTAATCGAATAATTGATTTGATAAATGTGAGCGTACCTGCCAATCAACATACCAGCAATGACAATGCACGCTACAAGTGTCAATAGATACAGCAGCTTTTCTCGAATCGGCAGCTCTCTGCGGCGTGTAACGACTTTGGTGGTCTCACGATACCGTTGTTGCTGAACCTGTTCCTGACGGGCTCTTTCTTTTACAGCCAAATTACCGCGTGTATAAGCCATGTCGCCTCTCCTTCTCCATTAAATTTACAATTTTTCGGCAACTCTCAGCTTCGCTGACCGGGACCGTGGATTAAGCTCCAATTCCTGCTCTGACGCTACAATCGGCTTACGGTTCACCAGCTTCAGATCGCCTATCATTTTGTCCTCCAAAATAGGCAAATCAGATGGATAGATGCTTTTCGCCAAATACTCCTTGAAAATATGCTTGCATATCCGATCCTCCAGAGAATGGAATGTAATGACCGAAATTCTGCCTCCTGGAGCCAGACATCTTATTGCCTGATGCAAAGTATCTTCCAGTGCACCCAACTCATCATTTACAGCAATCCGCAAAGCCTGGAAACTGCGTTTAGCCGGATGTCCCCCGGTTCTGCGTGCCGCAGCCGGAATTCCTTCTTTGATAATATCGACAAGTTCCCCTGTTGTGTGAATAGGCTTGTTCAATCGACGTTCAATCATGATCTTTGCGATCCGCCGTGAAAACTTCTCTTCTCCGTAATGAAACAAAATACGCGCAATCTCTGCTTCCGACCATTCATTGACAATTTCGTAAGCCGTAAGCGAGCTACTCTGATCCATCCGCATATCAAGCGGCGCATCATGATTGTAACTAAATCCCCGTTCCCCCTCATCGAACTGGGGCGAGGACACACCCAGATCGAACAAAATACCCTGGACCTGCGGGACGCCGTCTTTTTCGGGCAATCCCAATTCAGTCAGCTTGTCCTGCAAGTGGCGGAAGTTAGATTTCACTAATGAAATCTTTCCTTCATAGGCTGACAGCTTCTCTCGCGCATTGTTCAATGCCCAGTCGTCCTGATCAAAGGCAATAAGCCTTCCCTCAGGGCCAAGCTGTGATGCAATGACGGAACTGTGTCCTGCCCCTCCCAACGTGCAGTCCACATAAATCCCGTCCTGCCTGATGTTTAGTGCCTGTGTTGCTTCTTCTTTGAGTACGGTAATGTGGTGAAACAAACGGCTGACCTCCTAAATTACAATTCAAAGTTGAAATCAACCAATTTCTCAGCAATGTCATTAAATGCTTCCTCTGATTGGTTGAAATATTGCTCCCAAGTGTGCTTACTCCAAATCTCTACACGGGTGGACACTCCCAATACGACGCACTCTTTAGTAAGCTTGGCGTATTCGCACAAATTCCCCGGTAAATTTACCCTGCCCTGTTTGTCCAATTCGCATTCAGTCGCCCCCGAGAAAAAAAAACGGGTAAACGCCCGCGCATCGGCCTTCATCAGAGGCAGTGCTTTAAGTTTTTTCTCCATGACAGCCCACTCATCCATAGGATACACGAAGAGGCATTGGTCCAGCCCGCGGGTAACCACGAACGAGGCACCGAGAAGTTCACGAAACTTGGCCGGTACAGTAAGCCGACCCTTCTCATCAATGCTATGTTGGAACTCCCCCATAAACATTGGTTTCGTCACCCCTTACCCCATTCTCCCACTTTGGCCCACTTTCCACCACCTAAGCATAATAGATTCGCTTTAAAAAATCAAAGACCTCTTTTTCATTACCAAAAAGTGATAGAAGCTGGATCCATAGCATTATGTCTGTTATTGTAGCCCTGCGTCATAAGATACAAAAAAGCCCCTTATCCTATGAAGCCGGCACCCGACAATATGCATCAGGTTTCGAAACCACACGGAATAAAGGGCTTACTCTCTGTCCATTATGTCAACCTAAACAAACACTTGCATTAAAAACACAACACTTTTGCAGCGAAAATCGTGACGAAAAATCCGCTTACGCGTTCCAGCTGTCCAAATAGATCTTTTGGTCTTCAGTTAACGTGTCAATTTGAATTCCCAGACTATCAAGCTTGAATCGAGCTACCTGCTCATCAATTTCATAAGGTACATTGATAACGGCCTTACCAAGCTCATTATAACGATCATTCACGTATTTCAAGCCAAGCGCCTGAAGCGCAAATGTCGTATCCATAATTTCTGCTGGATGACCATCGGCGGCAGCTAGATTCACAAGGCGTCCTTCTGCCAGCAAATACATTTTACGTCCATCTTTAAAGCGATATTCCTCAATATTACGACGCACCGTACGAATGGATTCGGAACGTTTAGCAAGCTCAGGCTTACTAACCTCCACATCAAAATGCCCTGCGTTACACAGCACAGCCCCATCCTTCATCACATCAAAGTGTTCCCCTGTAATTACAGCCTTGTTACCAGTTACTGTAATAAAGAAATCACCCAGTTTGGCAGCCTCTACCATTGGTAACACATGGAAACCATCCATATGGGCTTCTACAGCCTTGATTGGATCAACCTCGGTTACAACAACGTTGGCTCCCAACCCTTTCGCACGCATTGCAACCCCTTTGCCACACCAGCCATAACCTACCACAACCACTGTACTTCCGGCTACAACCAGATTAGTCGTACGAATAATGCCGTCGAAAGCTGACTGTCCTGTACCATAGCGGTTGTCAAACAAATATTTGCAGTAAGCATCATTAACAGCCACCATCGGAAAGTGAAGTTGCCCTTCTTTTTCCAATGCCTTCAAACGAATAATGCCAGTAGTTGTCTCCTCTGCTCCCCCACGGATCGTAGAAATCAGATCAGGCCGTTCGGATTGCAACAGAGTAACCAAGTCACCACCATCATCTATAATGAGATCCGGCTTTGTTTCCAGTGCCTTGATTTGCAAATTTTTGAATTCTTCTGGGTCCGGATTGTATTTAGCTAATACTGTAACGCCATCTTCAACTAATGCGGCGCAAACATCATCTTGTGTGGACAATGGATTACTACCCGTAATAGTTACCTGCGCTCCACCTGCTTGTACCACTTTAGCCAAATAAGCCGTTTTGGCCTCGAGATGTAAACAGATGGTTACCTTCAAACCAGCAAAAGGCTGCTCTTGCTCGAATTGTTGACGTATACGGTTCAATACCGGCATATGTGCTTCTACCCAATCAATTTTCAAATGACCTTCAGGAGCCAATTTAAGATCGTGAACTATGCTATTTTGCAGAGAATGGGAAGTCATACTTTGTTTCCTCCTTCAAATTGGTTAATTTTATTCCATGATAAATCCTATATAAAACAACAAATTATACATAAATAACACGATGCGTACCCGTCAAATCCAATGGTACATTCATAATCGTATCCATCAGACTGAGACCATAACGATTCAGAAAATGATAGATCGTATACGCCCGCTCCTGCGGCTGTCCAAATGGGAAAAGCGACCATTCAATACGATCCCACTGGCGAAGTGCTGTTTCATTTTGTCGAAGCAACGCTTCCTGAACTTTTGCCTCCAGATAGGCGATCTGTGACAGAATCTTATCGCGGTTGGTTTCTCCAAGCCGTAGCAAACCTTTTTCAATCAAACCTGTCTGCTGCACAAGCGGTTCGTACATGCGGACAAAAGCTTCCTTTGCCCCGGAAAACTGATCCTGCATTCCAAGCTGATCTTGAGTGGCAATCCATTGCTTTTTCCGTTCCTCAAGTCCGTCTCGAACTTGACCAAAACTTAATTCATACTTAAGCATATGCTTCTCCACACCTGACTCTACCAACGTAAAAGACATTCGTGGCAGCAGTATCGGCATCTGCATCTCCAACACCCCGAAAGCATCCCGTGTAATCGCCCAGTAAGCAATCTCTCCTAGACCCAGCACAGATGCCAGCACCGGAAACAGTGAATCCTGCATTAGAGGACGAGTTAGCACATTATTACTAAAACGTTCGGGATGTCTATCTATCTCTTCAAGCAGTTCATCCACAGTAAACACTACCAGACCGTGTCGATCTGTGAATAGCCCAGCTTTTTTGAAAAGCAGCAAACGTTCATCTTCATGGATATAAAAGAGATTCGCGCCGCTTTCATGCACATCCGCTTGTAAATGATAGCCATAATCTACGATCCGCGTGGCAGTCGTCCGGTAAGCCTGCTCCAACTCATCATTGTACTGAACCAGCCGCTTAAAAACGGATGCTTCCAGCTTGCGTAGCGAAGGATCTGCTGAATCCAAAAGTACTAATCCATAGCTGCCGAACAAAAGGCCCAGCAACTTGGCAAAGGCTTCACTCAGTCCATATGAGTCCGTTAATCCGTTCTCAATCATGCGCATTATATCAGCCTTATGTTCTGAATCTGGCAAGCTTTGCTCTATATCCGCTATCGCTTGCTTCCACTCAACAGTATCAACTTTAATCGCACTAACCGAAGAACGGCGTTCAGGTTGCTTATTCAGCTTGATTTTGACGACTTGTGGGTCATTTGCCATTACGTATGTATGATTGACCTCGTCCCAGTCATGATCTTCGCCAGCAATCCAGAAGACGGGGATAACCGGACGTCCAAGCCGTTCCTCAGCTTCTCTCGCTGCCTTAATAATTGTAGCGGCTTTGTAAATGACCAGCATCGGACCTGTGAACAGTCCGCTTTGCTGTCCGCCAGCTACTACTAAGGCATCTGGACTATCCAGACGGTCCAATGAAGCACGAACCGCCTCATGCGAATTGTATTTCTCATTGTATATACGAAGACATGCTACGACATCCTTACGGTTTAATCGCAGATGCCCCGTCTTATCCAGCCACTTCGCCCGTTGGGCATAAGCATCGGCGTGCAGCACATTATACTCATACAAATCGCTTGCGCGTCCCGTACCCTGTATATAATCTTCTGCCAAAGCCGACCCTCCGCGAAGCGTTTCCGGAATTATTTTCATGGGTCTGCCTCCTGTCTCCACCAAAACCTTACTGCTTGATTGTACCGAAAGCCCATGTCCACGTCAAAGCTTCCTACAAAAAAAACCGCCGAATAACTCGGCGGTTGTTGCATAAAACAAGATCAGGCGTAAGGCTCAGCTACAAAATGTCCTTTGGACACTTCGATGAGCGTGGCATTTTCCAGGTTATAAGCCCCTGTCTTATTGCCAGATGCATCATGAATCGGGCCTGCTTGGTCGCCTGGCATAATAATCCGTTTTTTGTTAGCTTCTACTTCTGGATCAGGAAGTGGGATCGCCGACAAAAGCATTTTCGTATAAGGATGGATCGGATTTGCATACAACTCAGCGCTTTCTGCAAGCTCGACCATTCTACCCATATACATTACAGCTACCCGATCACTGATGTGCTTAACCATCGACAGATCATGCGCAATGAACAGATATGTCAGACCCAAACGTTCTTGAAGCTCTTTTAGCAGGTTGACAACCTGAGCCTGGATAGATACGTCAAGAGCCGAAATCGGCTCATCACAAATGATGAATTTAGGATTAACCGCTAGTGCGCGTGCAATACCGATCCGCTGACGTTGACCACCAGAAAACTCATGCGGATAGCGTGTTGCATGGTCAGGGTTCAAACCAACCAGATCAAGTAACTCTTCAATCCGTTTCTTACGTTCTGCACGGCTACCCGCCATATTGTGAATATCCAGCGCCTCACCAATAATATCAGAAACAGTAAAACGCGGGTTCAATGATGCATACGGATCTTGAAAGATCATCTGCATATCACGGCGCATGGCTTTCATTTTACTCGGTGATAATTTGTAAATATCCGTCCCGTTAAAACGTACGCTTCCTGCTGTAGGTTCATACAAGCGCAAAATCGTACGACCCGCTGTAGATTTACCACAGCCGGATTCGCCAACCATACCCAGCGTTTCACCCTCACGAATATAGAAATTCAGGTTGTCCACCGCTTTGAGCACACGGTTTTTGCCAACATTAAAATACTTTTTAAGACCTTCAACCTCAATTAAATTGTTGCTACTCACCATGATCTCACCTCCTATTTCTTCAACTTCGGATCAAGCGCATCACGCAAGCCGTCGCCAAAAAGGTTGAACGCAAGCATAATCAAACTGATCAAACCTGCCGGGAAAAGCATCCGCCACGGGTAATACATCCACCCGGTCAGAGCTGATTCAATCATTGAACCCAGCGACGCCTGAGGAGCCTGTACCCCTAATCCAAGGAAGCTCAGGAATGCCTCGGAGAAAATAGCACTTGGAACTGTCAAAGTCAGTGTGACAATGATTGGTCCTACCGCATTAGGCAACAAGTGACGGAACAGCAAACGACCTGCACCAGCACCCATTGAACGGGAAGCAAGTACGAATTCTCGGTTTTTAAGTTGTAACATCTCACCACGCACAATCCACGACATGTTAATCCATCCCGTTACACAGAGCGCAATAATAATCGTGGTAATACTTGGCTCCAGTACAACCAGCAACAGGATCGTAACAAGCAAGTACGGAATGGAGTACAGGATTTCAGAAAATTTATTCATGATTTCATCAACGCGGCCACCAAAGTAACCCATGATTCCACCATAAATAACTCCAATCATCAAATCAATCATTGCAGCAGCCAAACCAATAATCAAGGAAATCCGAGCGCCCATCCAAGTACGTACAAACATATCACGCCCCAGATCATCTGTTCCGAACCAATGTTCCGCCGAAGGAGGAAGATTGGTGCTCAACAAATCATTCGTGCGGTCATCGTATGGGGACAGCATCGGGCCAACGATTGAAGCAAGCACAATGAGAACCAAAACACTCAAGCTCGTCATAGCCAGTTTATTTTTACGAAGTCGCTCCCAAGCATCTCGCCAAGCGGACAAGCTTTCGCGCTGAATAACTTCAGACTGCTTTTCATCCGCTCCGACCTTCTGGAAATCTTCCGGTTTTACCTGAAGCTTATCCAAGTTCACAGCATTATCTTTAACAGACATAAAGTTATCCCTCCTTCCCGCCAGTAAGCTTAATCCGCGGATCAATAAATCCATATGCAATATCCGTAATAAAACGTGCCACCATCAGCAAAATACCGTAAAAAATAGTAACTCCCATAATCATGGTATAATCGCGGGTTGTAATACTATCTACGAATACCTTACCAATACCGCCAATCCCGAAGATACGTTCAATAACAACTGAACCTGTAATAATATTGGCTGTCATTGGTCCTACATAGGTAACAACCGGCAGAATGGCGTTACGTACAACGTGTTTGAACATAATTGTAATGGATTTTAAGCCTTTAGCTTTGGCAGTCTTAATGTAATCTGCATGGAGCACTTCCAGCATGCTGGAACGCGTTAGTCGTGCGATAAACGCAATCGGTGAAGCGGATAGAGCCGCAACAGGTAGAACGTAATCCATCGGACCTTCAAAGCCCATGACATTAAACCAACCTAACTGTTGAGCAAAGTAAAATTGAATTAACGATGCCAGAACGAAGCTGGGAACCGCAATCCCCATGATAGCTAATATCATTGCGACGTTATCTATGAGCCTACGATGGTACAAAGCTGCCAGCATACCTAGCAAGAGACCGACAATTATCGACACGATTATGGCAACAAAACCCAGTTTCAAGGAAACTGTGAACGTTTGTCCGATAATGTCAGTAACACTTTGATTCAGTTTTTTCATAGAAATGCCAAAATCACCTGAAGCAATATCACCTAAGTATTTGAAATATTGGATATATACAGGCTTATCCAGCCCATATTGCTCCATTAACCGGGCTTGAATCTCAGGAGAAGTCGCTTTTTCACTCATGAAGGGGTTACCCGGAATTGCTTTCATGAGAAAAAACGTCGCAGAGATCAGAATGAATAAAGACAGCAGCATATAGAAGAATTTACTGATCAAATAACGCGTCATTGCCCGTTTACACCCCCCATAAATTTTTTTCGACACCATTCGATTTTATCGAAATAGAATTGGACTGTCCAATCTACTTATTTGCATGGTTACATGATGATGGAAAAGACTAGAACACACAAAAAAAACGGGATATATATGGTTCTATCCACATATATATCCCGAAGTAACTATCAAACTTCAGAATTGAGCTTCAGTTACTGTGTAATATACGCTCTTGTGAAATCAATTGCTCCACTAAAGTCAAGCCCGATGTCTTTTACATTCGGTTTCGTTAAGGAAACATTTGAATAGTAGTAGATCGGAAGCATTACCATATCATCTTGAACCAGAATTTTCTCTGCTTTCGCAAAATCTTCCATGCGTTTAGCTGGATCAGTTTCTGTTTTGGCAGCTTTAATCAAAGCGTCATATGCAGGGTTAGCGTAACCCGCATTGTTGTTACCATTGCCTGTTGTCCACATATCCAGGAATGTCATCGGATCATTATAGTCAGCAGACCAACCACCACGAGCGATTTGGAAATTCAGCTTGTTACGTGTTTGGATAAATACGCCCCACTCTTGATTTTGGGTTTTAACGTCCACACCAAGGTTTTTCTTCCACATATCAGCTACTGCCAAAGCAATCTTTTGGTGACTTTCACTGGAGTTATACAGCATGGTTATTGTAGGAAGTGTAGTTATGCCTTCCTCTTTCATACCTTCTTGAAGCAATTTTTTCGCTTCAGTGAAGTCTTCTTTGAAGTAATCATCTTTATTCTCACTACGGAATTCTTGAGATACTCCTTTGATACCTGGAGGTACAAAGCCGTAAGCAGGAATTTGACCGCCCATTGTTACACGTTCAACGATCGGTTGACGTTGAATAGCCATCGCAAACGCTTTACGGATTTTGGCATTGTTAAATGGTTTTTCAGTTACATTAAACAGGTAGTAGTACGTACTTGCAATTCCTTTAGCCTTAAACTCGTTAGACAATTCGTTTTTCACAGCCGTAATTTGGTCAGTAGGAATTTCACCTGTTGGCATACCTGCATAATCAAGTTGTCCACTTCTGTACGAAGCCAGTTCAGTTGCACCACTGTTTACAAGGGACATCGTAATTTTGCTCAACTTGATTTCGTCTTTACCCCAATAGTTTTCGTTCTTGGTTACTTCGATCTTTTGACCGCTATCCCAAGCCGTTAATTTGAAAGGTCCGTTAGTAATCATGCTATCTTTCTGAACAGCCCACTTATCGTTACCTTTAATAGAAGGATTTACAGGATAGAAAGTGTAGAAAGAAGTCAATCCTAAGAAGTACGGAGTTGGGTGATCCAGCTCTACTTGCAATGTATGGTCATCAACAGCTTTGACACCTACATCTTTAAAATCTGTAACTTTAGTGCCTTTATAAGATTTCGAAGTGCTCAGGTTGTAGCCCTCAGCATTTTTGATATAGTACAATTGGTAAGCATATGGAGGTGCCGGAGCCGTCGAAGGGTCCAATACCCGTTGCCAAGCAAATACGAAGTCGCTTGCTTTAACTGGGTCGCCATTACTCCATTTTGCAGTATCACGAAGTTTGAACGTGTAGGTTTTGCCGTCATCAGAGATTTTCCAAGATTCAGCAACGCCAGGGATTTCTTTGCCGTCAGGGCCCATACGTACGAGACCTTCATACAAAGTTTTCAGAACCGCGTTCGTTTGACTATCCTGAGCTTGTGCCGGATCGAAGGTTGGCGGCTCGGAAGAAAGGTTAACGCGCAAAATTTGCTTGTCGGCCGGAGCCGGCGTAGTCGAGGTGTTTTCTTGTGCGCCCTTACCATTGGTATCGTTCTTGCTGGAGCCGCAACCTGCGAGCAATGCGCCAACTGCAAGAATGAGTGTCAAAAGGACTAAAAAGCTTTTCCTTTTCATCTAGCGTTTTCCCCCTAGTTCTAAAGTGGTATATGTTTATAGATTATACAACCAGCGGTCAAAAAAATCTACATTACATTTCTTCAAATTGAGCTTTTTTTTCAAAAAAACATGATTAATTCATATTTTTTCACCATTCCATGTCATCTTATATCACATGATGTTGAATATATTCTTAAATATACCAACAACAGTCAACAAAATATACGCCAATGTCATTGCTATAAAAGTTAATCTCCAGACCGCTCTACATAATCTTTTACCATCAACCTTTCCTTTTATTCGATTTTGAGCTCCTCCAATTAAACCCAAGGCCAGTAATAGGAGCAGTAGAATCAAATAAAAACCGAATCGAGATGTAAAAATGACGTTAAAGAGTGCTGCGACGGAAAATATCAGAAAAAACGTGGTAATATCCATAGAAGTAAGTAACGATTTCTTTTTTTCCATTTTAAGAATGTAGCGACAAACCGCAAACACGATCAAAAACGGAAAAAAGGGAAGAATACTGAAAGTGATAATAGTACCTTGTATAAGACTCAACTGATCACCCCTCTTTTAGCCGCATACCTTCAATTAATTGCCACAATACCTCATGAGTTGGTGCAGTAACCCCAGCCTGATCTGCCATCTGCACCAGTTGTCCGTTAATTGAAGCAACTTCCGTCATGGACTGTGCAAGTACATCAGCTAGCATGGACGAGTGATTTTCTGCCGTTGACCGGCATACATTTATAATTTGCTCCCACCATGCGTTTTCCCAGTGGATACCATGAGCTTCATACACTTGAATGCCTTCATCGTACAACCTGCGCATCATATGTATTCGAATAGGGTGCGAAAGCAGCTCGCCATTACGAACTCGCCATACCGCCGTCAGCGGATTGATTACAGCATTGATCAACAACTTGCGATACATACCGTTCTCGATTTCTTTCGACAAGCAAGCGTCAAATCCTGCTGCAAGCAGCCGATTTAGCACACATTGGTTAAAATTATTGTTCTTCGACTCCTCCCCTTCCTCCGAACAACCTATTTCAGTAACACCCGATCCTGCATGTACAATAGATGCGACTCCCTGCCTCTTGGCTCCTTCAGTCGTCACAGCAGGATATACCACAGCTTTAGGCCAAGCCTTTCTAATGCGTTCTATATGACCGATTCCATTTTGCAAGCAAACGATTCCTATAGCTCTGTCCATTTGAGCTGCAGGCTGGATCTGTTCTAATACTTCCTCAATCGCCCCCTGTTTGGTCATAAGCATTATCCATCGTGCCGGAGCCTGTGAATTTAACCGTTGCCAATCTGCCAATGGCGCTACCTTCAATTTATCTCCGGACACATGTATTGCCACCTGTCCCTCCTTATCAAACACAGTAATTCCTTCATGAGTAATGACGCGTGCCTGCTCAAGTGTACGTGTCCACAGCCTTACTTTTGTACCCGAGGCAGATAACCTCCCGGCAAACAACAATCCCAGCGAACCCGCTCCAATAATATCAATCACCTTTGTATCGTCTCGCTTCCATCTTTTTTTCTACTATATCATATGCACTCTAAAGAAATACAAAAAACGCCAACTACGGCAAAGCGCTAGTTGACGTTTTATTTCAGAATTGCAGAAGTAATCTTGTTACTCAATGCGCTCCAGATTCCCATTGGCGTCCATTTTGAATCTGGATTTAAGCTCTTCCTCATCTTCAGTAATTAGAGCCAAGCGCCGAGCCCGGTCCATAATCTGAATCAGAGCTTTATAATCATCATTCACAACACGATAGTCGGTTTGCACCTCATTCACTTCTTTGGACAGCCGGTCATTAATGGAGCGAAGCTGATTCAATTCTTCTTCCTTTTCCCGTAAATCTTTCTCCAGCATCTTAATCTGCCGATTCGTTTCCTGGACGGATCCCTTCCATTGACGCAAGAAACGAATTACTGCATCAATAGATAATGTATCCTCACTCGTACCATCTGTTCTGTACCCACCTTCAACTGTATCAAGCGAGGCAAAAGCCGCAACCTGTGATACACCTACCGGGTTCTGCTTGCGGATATAACTGCGCTTCTGGCGCTGTGCTTTGGCAATGCTAATTGCTTCATCGTAACGTTTGCGCACGCAACTGTTCCAACGAAAGCCGCATGCTGCAGAGGTTCTTCCTATCTTTTGTCCAACCTCCTCAAACGCAGCAAGCTGCGTTCCACCTTCACGGATATGCCGCAATGTCACCTCCGCCAATATCAAGTCATCTTCCACACTCCATGCATCTTGTCTTATTGCAGTCATGCCTCTAGCCCTCCTAACAACATCCTGAAATAACCGTCTTCATGAACCGATCCTGCCGGTATTTGAATAGGGTATAAAAGCTGTTTATTCATTCCTATGCCTCTCGTAGAGTTCATAGAATCTATTTGATACTAAATTGTATTTCCATTTCTGCAAGAACTCATACGTGAACGTAAACAGTTTCGGGTTTCAAGCATGCTCAGACTGCTGTACAATAAAATGAATGGTTAAAGAAACAGAAAGGATCATATACATTACTATTAGTTTTTTTCGGGAATACATAAAAGGGGAAACCAAATGAACAAACGAATAAAAATCACAATCAGCACCCTGCTGAGCACCATTATGTTGCTAACTTTCATATATGTACGTCCTACTCTAGCCGCTCCCTCCCAAGAAGAAAGTCAGATTTTACAAGATAGCCTGTCGATTGTAGAGATAGACCATGAAATTGAGCGAATCAATCAGGAGCAACAGACTCTTTTGCAGCGCCAGCAGGAACTGCGAAGTAACCTCACCGTTCAGCAAGAGCAAATGACCATACAACGGAAGCGTGCAGGCTCTGTGCTGCGATCTTATTATATGGGGGAAAGGGACAAGCTGTTAAGTGTGGTGCTAGGGGCAAAAAGTATAAGGCAACTTCTCTCTCTGTACGATTACTACTTGTTATTGATTAGTCACGATCAGGATGTGCTTCAAGAATACGAATCCAATTATCAATCTATGCGAAAAACAGAACAACAAGTCACCCAAGCCTCAATGGAATTGGAGACAGTCAAAACAAGCTTACTGGCTCAACGTAAACGCATTGTCCTGCTTCAGTCGCGTGTAAATGACGGCGTTAACGCCAGTAATGACCCGGATACCCTACGCAAGCTAATTGGCGAAATGACAGCTTATTGGGAGAATGTAGGTGTCTACGAGGTAAATAAACACTTTAAAGCATTAGCTCAAGCTATGCAGGATTTACCGCAATTCATTCAACAACAACAAGGTGCCATGGTTACAAATGGAAAAGTCATTACGATAAGCATTCGTGAAGAGGACTTTAACCGTTTTTTAAAGTCAGAAAATGAATTGTTTAATCACTTCAACTTTACATTTGCGCAGGATCAAATTATGGTAGAAGGCCAACAAGGAACGATGAAATTAAGGGTAGAAGGTCACTACACGGTGGAGAATGAACCAAAAAATTCAATTTTATTTCATGTGGATCGATTAGTATTTAATGGTCTGGAACTACCTGATACGACCCGCAACAAGCTGGAAAGGGATTTTGATCTGGGTTTCTACCCACAGCAGCTTATTTCCTATGTCAAAGCCACAGAAGTACGCACTTTAGCAGGAATGCTTGAAGTTAAGCTCGAATTAAATTTTAAGTAAACTGGCTTTTGCTTGCCTTCAATGTTCTGAATTTTCACGCGTATAAAACAAGACCCCGGGATATTCCCGAGGTCTTGTTATTTGTAATAACGATATGGACTTTATAGCAGATCGGCTGCCAACTGTGCGAGCTTGGAGCGTTCTCCTTTTTCCAACATGATATGCCCGCTAATCCCTTCTTGCTTAAACCGCTCCACTACATAGGTTAAACCGTTGCTGGCTGCATCCAGATAAGGGTGATCAATCTGCTCCGGGTCTCCCATCAAAATGATCTTGCTTCCCTCACCCACCCGAGACACAATCGTTTTAATCTCATGTCGGGATAAATTCTGCGCCTCATCGACTATAATAAATTGCCCAGGTATCGAACGTCCGCGAATATAAGTAAGTGCCTCCACCTGAATACTGCCCAAGCCCATCAAAATTTTGTCGATATCACCTGATTTTTTGGCATCAAACAGATATTCCAGATTGTCGTAGATTGGTTGCATCCATGGACGAAGCTTTTCATCCTTTTCTCCTGGTAAATAACCAATATCCTTGCCCATAGGAACAACAGGTCGAGCAATCAGCAGTTTCTTGAAGCGATGTTCATCCTCTACTTTAAGCAAACCTGCCGCCAGCGCCAGCAACGTTTTGCCCGTACCCGCTTTTCCTGTAATGGTCACGAGAGGGATATCATCATTAAGCAAAAGCTCCAATGCCATCCTCTGTTGAGCATTGCGCGCGCTGATTCCCCATACTGATTCGTTACTCAAGTACAGCGGCTCTAATCGCTCTGCCTCCTGGTTAACTTTCAGTAATGCTGATTTTCCAGTTCCCATTTCATCTTTCAGAATGACAAATTCATGTGGATACAGTGTATAAGGTAGTTCCAGTGACTTGATTAGTAAAAAACGGTTAGAGTAAAATTCATCTATGATGGACGGGTGCACCTGTATTGCCGAGTATCCGGGGTATAGCTCACTTAAATCGCCTGTTCTATCGGAGAGGTAGTCTTCAGTCAGCAGTCCCAATACATCTGCTTTGATCCTGACCAGCACGTCTTTACTGACCAAAACGACCGAACGCGGCTCAGGCTGCTCCTGCTCTTCCAGATGATAATTCAAGGCGACCGCCAAAATCCGGTTATCGTTCGAAACCTCCCCGAACATCTCCTGAACTTTCAAAAAACTTCGGTGGTTCAACTCAACCTTAAGCCTTCCACCTTGGGGAAGTGGAACGCCACTATGCAGATGGCCCACTTCTCTCAATCCGTCCAACAATCGCGATACATTGCGGGCATTCCGTCCAATCTCATCCGCGTTGCGTTTTTTGGAGTCGATTTCTTCCAGAACTACAGCTGGAATAACAACTTCATGTTCTTTGAAGGTAAAAATGGCTTTCGGATCATGCAGCAGCACATTCGTATCCAGCACAAAAATTTTCTTCATTAAATCCCCTCCAAAGCGGCGTGGACAATCTCGTGTTTCATACCTATACCTATTCACTGGGTACCTAATACTTGCTGATTCCCTGAAAAAAAGAACCCCAAAGCAGCATAAAACAACGAAAAGTTGTAAGTGAAGATAGCCTCTGAGCCTGTCCATTTTTGAATTTAGACACAAAAGGCCCAGTGATTGCTCACTGGACCTAGACTTGGTTCACTATAACTTTAGACATACCTCAACCCCCTTATGTTATATAAGAGCTTTACTCGCTGCGAGTATAACATAAGCGGGAAGAAATATACATACTCAGGAATTGGAAGAAGCTGCGGTATTGTCGCTTGCTTTTTTAGCTAACTCCTCTTGTAGCGCTTGTTTGGCCAAATCGAGCTGTTGCTCATCAATGTACACATACGGGCTACGCCATGTTCCCGCTACCGGATTGTATTTCACATTTTGCTTGGAAATATTCCAATAGGTTTGTACGATATTCTTCATTTGCTGTGACTCAATATCTGTCATCATATTCTTATCAACCGATTTAATAATTGCACTAAACTTGGTCAAAGCGTTAAAGGATTGCATTTGGTCAATTAGAGAATGAAGCACCTGATTTTGTCGACGATTGCGATCAAAATCGTCAGATTCAGCTGTTCTCGGACGACAATTCGATTTGCGGTAGCGAACAAAATCAAGAGCCTGGTCACCGTTCAAATGCTTGGCTCCAGCTGTCAGATTAATATCGGTACCATCTGCACGGTCACGATAACACATGTTTTTATCAACCGTCACATCTACGCCACCCAAATTATCTACTACATCTCTAAAGCCCTGGAAGTTAATAACCGTCACATAATCGATATCAATGTTTAAATATTTGCCGATCATCTTCTTCATCTGTTCTTCAGCAACTTCACCAGATTCTTTTTCTCTAGCCTTAAACACCGGATAATACTCATTCAACTTGCGAGGTTTATATCCATCCATTTCTAGACGCGTATCGCGCGGTAGGGACACGATGGTAGACGATTTAGTATTGGGGTTCAATGTAGCTACCATAATAACGTCGGACAAATAAGTCGGATGATCAGGGCGGTAATCGGTTCCTAGCAATAAGATAGTCAAAGGCTTAGCTTCTGCCAATTGTGTTTTGGGTACTTCCTTGTTGATCCCCGTATCCAAAACTTCCTCTACCTGATTGTAAAGATAGTAGGTATAACCACCTGCTGCTAAAATACCTATAATGAGCAGAAACAAGACAAACTTCATAAACGATCTGAAAAAGCTTTTTTTCTTTTTCGTTTTTTTCGGTTTGGCGGATTTTTTCCCGGTTTGTGTCCGGGGAGGCAATCCGTTCGAAAGATTACTCATGCTTCAACACCTTTTCCTGCGTTTTGAGAAATATAGCTTTCTCCAAGTTTACAATCCTAAAACACACACAGCGGCGCATCCCGTTCCCGGGCGTCGCCGCTGTGGCCAAAGACCAATCCAATCAATTACATATTTGCTTGTGCTGTTTTACGTTGCTTCTCTGCACGCTCGCGTTCACCTTTGTTCAAAATCTTTTTACGCAAACGGATGGCATTAGGTGTAATTTCGCAATACTCGTCATCATTCAGGTATTCGAGCGCCTGCTCCAAAGAGAAGATTACAGGTGTTTTCAGTTTAACTGTATCGTCTTTTGTTGCTGAACGAACGTTTGTCAGTTGTTTTTCTTTACAAATGTTAACGACGATGTCGTTATCACGTGTGTGCTCTCCAACGATCATACCCTCATAGATTTCAGTACCTGGCTCTAGGAACAAAATACCGCGATCTTCTACGCCCAGCATACCATAAAATGTAGAGCTGCCGTTTTCTGTTGACACGAGTACACCCTGATGACGTCCACCTACTTGACCGCCAACAAATGGTCCATAGCTGTCAAACGCATGGTTCATTACGCCATAACCACGAGTCAAAGTCAGGAAGTTTGTAGTGTAGCCGATCAGACCACGTGCAGGGATCAGGAATTCCAAGCGAACTTGTCCGGTGCCGTTATTAATCATGTTAACCATTTCGGCTTTACGGGAGCCCAAACTTTCCATAACTGCGCCCATGCTTTCTTCCGGAATATCAATAAGGAGACGTTCGATTGGCTCCATTTTCTTACCATCAATTTCCTTGACGATAACTTCCGGTTTGGACACTTGCAGTTCGTAACCTTCACGACGCATGTTTTCAATCAAGATACCCAGATGCAACTCACCACGTCCGGATACAATAAAGGCGTCCGGGCTATCCGTTTCATCAACACGTAAGCTGACGTCCGTTTCGAGTTCTTTCAGAAGACGCTCACGCAATTTACGGGATGTTACCCACTTACCATCGCGACCTGCGAATGGGCTGTTGTTAACCAAGAAGGTCATTTGCAGTGTCGGCTCATCAATCTTCAGTACAGGCAGCGCTTCAGGATGGTTTGGATCAGCAATGGTTTCACCAATGTTGATATCTTTAATTCCCGCAATCGCTACAATGTCACCAGCGCCCGCTTGATCCGTTTCAATACGTTTCAGGCCTTGGAAGCCGAACAGCTTCTCAATACGCGCCGATTTACTACTACCATCACGTTGCATAACTGTGACTGCTTGCCCCTGCTTGATGATACCGCGGTTTACACGACCTACTGCAATTCGGCCAAGGTATTCGTTATAATCCATCAGTGTTACGAGGAATTGAAGAGGCTCATCTACATTCTCAGTTGGAGCCGGAATATGCTCTACAACTGTTTCGTACAATGCTTGCATGTTATCGTCTTGCTTTTCAGCATCCATGCTGGATGTTCCGTTCAGCGCCGAAGCGTACACAACAGGGAATTCCAGTTGCTCATCATTCGCACCCAGCTCGATGAACAGATCCAGTACTTCGTCAATAACTTCTGCCGGACGAGCCGCCGGACGGTCAATTTTGTTCACTACAACGATAGGCGTCAGATTTTGTTCCAGCGCTTTACGCAGTACGAATTTCGTTTGCGGCATGCAACCTTCGTAAGCATCTACGACAAGCAAAACACCGTCAACCATTTTCATAATCCGTTCCACTTCGCCACCAAAGTCGGCGTGTCCTGGTGTATCTACAATGTTAATCAGATAATCTTTGTAAGTGATAGCTGTATTTTTAGCCAAAATCGTAATACCGCGTTCACGCTCCAGATCGTTGGAGTCCATGGCGCGCTCCTGAACAGCCTCGTGTTCTCTAAATGTTCCGGACTGTTGAAGCAGCTTGTCGACAAGCGTCGTTTTTCCGTGGTCGACGTGGGCAATAATCGCAATATTGCGAATGTTTTCTCTAGCATGCATGGTTTGTATCCATATCCTTTCCGTATATCAAAATAGTGTCTCTATCCTGAAGCAGTGCTGATTCAAGGCTAACAATCGTTCTTTAGGCCCACTCCCTGCCAGCCTTCTATATGTTTCAGGCTTTGTACAGACAGCTTCTCTCTCCGATTCGCGTGAAAACCTTAAAATAAGCGTCAGAAATCATTCCGACGCTCTTATCATATCCATTATATTATAGTTGAAATATGTCATAAAGCAAGACATTATTGCCTGTTCCGTAATTTACCGCCATAAAATCTCATTGCTTGTCGTTTACCATTTGCGTTTGCCACGGTTGTTTACGACCAACCAGATTCCAGCGCCGATCAGTAAAACTGCAATAACATATATGATACCCGTTCTTAACAGGGTAATGACCAATAAAAACACCGATACCAAGCCCAATATCACGCCCCCCGTATATACATTACGAGAAAGCGAAATATCATTAATGGCGTACTCCCATAATCCAACCGCCACACCTAGAAGTAACAAAGGCCATAAATAGGCCATTAAATTCCAGCCCCAAATATTGCAGAGCAAAAATAAGAAGCCATAAACCGATAAAATCCCTGCTGGCAGCAACATAAAGGGTGAAACTTTACGCTTCATGTACATTGCATGCAGTACGATTCCAGGTATTAAAAACAGCAAAGGCCAAAAGTTTCGTCCCAAGAAGGAGAACGTCCCCAGTTTCCCCAACAAAATAATCAGTCCTACGGCAACAATGCCCACTCCGATCATACGCTCTTTTCCGGAATTCATCGTGGTCTCCTTTGTTTGCTGAATTTGTTTTTAGGTCGCTTAATGTGATTGTTTTTAAGTATATTTTAGCCGATGTTTTCCAAAAAAACTACGTTCAAATATGATGAGCACGTAGCTGACGATATATTCCTGCAATCACAACTGCTGAGGCTAAGAGTCCTGGTAACCATGCATGTATAAGCTCTCCCGTACCTGCTAACCATACACCCAATCGGGGATCACGCAGTAGCATTTCTCCTGCCGTAAAAGCCAGGATTGCAGATCCGAGCAAAACAAGTACAGGGAACCGGTGAAGCCAGATCGCAATTACGTTGCTGCCCCAGACAACTATCGGAATGCTAATTGCAATACCAATGACAATAATGGCGATATCCCCATCTGCTAGTGCTGCAATAGCTAATACGTTATCTAGACTCATCACAAAGTCCGCTACCAGAATCACCTGTATAGCCTTCCATATGGTTGTTTCTGCTCTGACTCCTACATGATCCTCACTCTCATAAAGCAGCTTAAACGCAATCCATAACAGAAGTAGACCACCTGCCGCCTGAATAAAGGGTATGCCCAGCAAAATGACAGCTACAAAAGTCAAAACACAGCGCAGGAGGACTGCACCGACTGCCCCCCACCATATAGCTTGACTCCGCTGCCTTGCAGGCAAATTTTTGCTCGCCATGGCTATAACAACCGCATTATCACCGCTTAACACCAAATTAATCATTAATATTTTCAACAGCAAAATGATATGCTCCATGTGTACAAACACCCCCATCCTACTTGTATGCGAAATAGGACGAGGCTATGCTTATAAGCTTTGTCAAATAAGTCATCCTTTATTAAAAAATGATGTCAAATTCGTTGAGTAAAGACCTTGAAATCAATAACAAACAGCCATATAATGAATCGTATTTCCGGAAAACGGGTATTAAAATAAACACATACAACGATTTTAGGATGTTTAATCAGGGAGATGAGAACGATTGATATGTCCGGACTTCAGTTCTTTTGGCTACTGCTTAATGTGATATTTATTGATCTTCTGCTCGCAGGGGATAATGCGATTGTAATTGGACTTGCCGCCAGAAAGCTGCCTCCTGCAACGCAAAAAAAAGCGATACTGTACGGCACCGGTGGTGCCCTGCTTATTCGCATAGCAGCCACCATTGTGGTACTCTGGCTGCTTCAAGTACCGTGGTTGTTACTCATCGGGGGGATTATGTTAGTCTGGATTGCGTATAAGTTGCTCGTAGACCAGGAGGACCATACCGAAGTCAAAGCGGGAACAACATTATGGGGTGCTATCCGCACGATTGTTGTAGCCGATGCGGCTATGGGTCTGGACAATGTGATTGCTGTTGCTGGCGCTGCCCAGCAGCATTTGCTACTTGTAGTGCTGGGCCTGTTAATCAGCGTGCCAATCGTGGTATGGGGAAGCACTCTTTTTATCAAACTGATCAATAAATTCCCCTGGATTATCTATTTGGGATCGGCTGTACTTGGTTATACGGCCTCTAATATGATTACTGAAGAACGTAAGCTGGAACCTTACTTTACCGAGCACCCTGCGCTGCGTATCTTGTTTATTGCTACAGTTATGGCTGGTATTTTGCTCACGGGATATCTTCAAAATCGCAAAGCAATGTCCAGTCGAGAAAAAGCTGTTTAAAATGCTTCAAAAACTGTTTTAACTAAAATCAAAAAAGGCAGACCCCATAATAACAGTGGGTCTGCCTTTTTGTTTAAAACCAATCTTCCTGTATAACTTCCTCATTACGCCCCTCTATAGCTCCGCCTGACTCCAGGACAAGCGTTTCCGTTGCAGCCACAGCCTGTTCAATCAAGGCATTTAAATCCCGAATAGAGGCTTCAATCTTTTGAACAACCCACAAATTTGGATTGGTCGTTGGGGATTTAGGAACAAACAATGTGCAGCAATCTTCATATGGAAGGATGGATAAATCGTAGGTGCCAATTTGCTTAGCGATTTCCGTGATCTCCTGCTTATCCATCATGACGAGAGGTCGCAGCAATGGTAATTCTGTTGAACGGCCAATCACATTCATGCTGGATAACGTTTGACTAGCAACTTGACCCAGACTGTCACCCGTCACGAGTGCCAGCGCTCCTTCACGCTCAGCCAGCATCGTTGCAATTCGCAGCATAGACCGTCTCATTAGCGTTATAATCAGATTGTCCTGTCCAGTGCGCGTAAAGGCCGTCTGCACCTCTGTAAACGGTACAAGGTGGATTTTGATCCGCCCTGCATAGCCTGCTAATACCCTTGCCAATTCAATGACCTTTTCTTTCGCACGCTCACTTGTAAACGGATAGCTATAAAAATGTACACATTCAATTTCCAGTCCTCTACGCATGGAAGACCATCCTGCTACCGGGCTGTCGATTCCACCAGACAGCAGCAGCATAGCTTTACCGTTCGTTCCTAACGGAAAGCCCCCTACAGCCATAATAACATCGCTGAATATATAGGCCGCCTGCTCTCTGACCTCCACACGCAACTCAATATCTGGTTGATGCACATCGACCCTCAACGCTTGAAACTCTCGCAAAATAGGAGAACCAATTAAATGGTTCATCTCTTGTGAGGAATGAGCAAACTCCTTCCACACTCTGCGGGCATTTACCTTGAAAGTCGTTCCCTCGGCCACATTCAGCTCACGCATCAAAGCTACAGCGGTCTCAATTATAGCACCCAGCTCGACAGGAGCCATTTTGACAGGACTTATTGTCGTGATGCCAAACACTTTTTGTAACACTTGAATGATCTGTTCATAAGGCTCTCCTCCGAGTACCACATAAATCCGTCCAAATTCCTTCCGCAAAGAAGCGCCGGGAAACGGCTTGAGCAGCAGCTTCACGTGATTCAGTACTGCCTTTTCAAAACGAGTCCGATTCTTCCCTTTTAATGTAAATTCACCGAAGCGAAGTAACAGCATATCATAGTGCATTTTAACGTTTCCACCTTTCAAGGGATTCCAGCTTGGCTACAGCCTGTTGCAGTGCAAGTATAAGCTCGTCAATATCCTGTTCCGTATGCTCGTCACCGAAGCTGATACGAATGCCGCCAGATGCTTCTGCCTCATTGCGGCCCATCGCCTGCAGCACCCGGCTGGGCTCGGCCAACTTCGAAGAACAAGCCGATTTGGTGGATACGACCACACCTAGTTGCTCCAGCGTATGCAGCAGCACCTCGGCCTTCATACCCGGATACGAAAAGTGGACAATATGCGGTGCTTCCTCCCCGCTGTTTAGCCGCAGTTGAGGGATTGTCTGCACTTCTGCGACCACCCGTTCTCTCCACTCGGTCATACGTCGTGCTGTTTCTGCTTGTCGTTCGCCCGCTAGTCGTACCGCTTTGGACATACCAACAAGCAGTGGCACATTTTCCGTACCTGCACGAAAACCCTGCTCCTGAGAGCCGCCACTATGCAGTGGGAAAACCTCTACACCTTCCCGAACGAATAGTAGTCCAGCACCTTTAGGTCCACGCAGCTTATGCGCAGAAAGGCTGTACAGATCAGCCTGCCAGCCCCGGATATCAACCGGCAGCTTTCCAAACCCCTGTACACCGTCAATATGAAATAGAATACGGGGGAACTGTTTCTTCAGCGCAGCTCCGATATCATGCACCGGTTGCACCCTTCCCGTCTCATTATTGACATGCATAATACTGACTAAAATCGTATCTTTACGGACAGCGGCACAAACCTGTTCGGCGCTCACATGCCCTTCCGCATCGACAGGTAAAAATGTAACCTCAAAGCCCAGATTTGTCAGTTGTCTGCAAGCTTCATACACAGACGGGTGTTCTGTCGATACAGTAACAATATGCTTACCTCTGGTCTGATACTGCAAAGCTACTCCCTTAATAGCAAGATTGTTGCTTTCCGTTGCCCCAGATGTGAAGACAATCTCTGATGGATACACTCCCAAAGCCGCAGCACATACTTCGCGCGAACGCTTAAGCAACTTATCCGCATCCTCTCCATACCGATGCATCGAAGATGGATTGCCATAGTGTCGTCTCATGATCTCGGCAACGGTTGTAATCACCTCTTCAAAAGGCGGAGTTGTCGCGGCATAATCAAAATATTTCATTAAACTCCCCTTTCTGCCCTACAACTGCTGCAACAAAAAAAGACCAAAACAGGGAAAGGCCGCTACATTATAGCGACACCCTTTCCCCATATTGACCCTGTTCTGCGGACCTAATCTAATTGAAATTACGCACTTTTTTCGTTATAAGCTATAGGGCTTAGATCGTATATTTTTCACGTGCATTTTGAATCTTGTTAATATATCTTTGCGTTTCCAGCGGAAGCTTATCCAGTACAGACATTAACTGTTCATCACTACTTACACCAAGCCGCTGCACCCGTCCGGGACCTGCATTATATGCAGCCAGCGCCATATTTTCTTGTCCGTTAAAACGTTTAATCTGATAAGACAAATAACGAACTCCAGCATCAATATTTTGTCCAGGATCATACGGGTCACTGACTCCCAGACCTTGAGCCGTAGCATCCATAAGTTGCATAAGCCCTTTGGCCCCGGCCGAAGAAGTGACCGACGGATTGAATGAAGATTCCGTATCAATAACTGCTTTAATCAACGCTACTGGAACGCCGTATTTCTGACTAGCCTCGTTAATCAAATCATCATATGCCGTAGGTGTTGTAGGTCCGTCTGTTGCTGTGCTGGAAGGAGCGGGATACAATGACGAAGCCGTTCCCCTCGAAGGTCCCAATTGAAGCCAAAGCAAACCATTTTCGTCTCTGGTAACATCACTTGAATTTTCTCGAGTCACAGCACCATCTGTTTCCAACTGACCTACTTGTTCCAGTAATCCGGAAAAAGCGTCCGTTGTTCCCGTCTGGGTTGTAGCACTCATATTATTTAACAGCTGCATGTCTAACATGGACTTGGACACGCGCGGATCAATCTGCATGTGGTGTTCCCAACTTTCTATAGTTGTTATATCCCAAATAGCTTGTCGTTATTGCTATGATACAACTTTTTACTATGTACTTCCATACCTTTTAATGAAAAAAAGCTCCGTTTCTGTCGAAAAGACAGCGGAGCTTTATAGATCAGCTTAAATGTAATTATATCACTAAGATGATTTTTCTCGGATATACACAAGAAAACTATGCTTTTTCCTCCAGTAAGGTCAACGAACGAACGGGATAAAAGCAAAATAACTCAATGTCGCCAGCGCCCCAAGACCAATCGACCAAATGCCGGTCGTTTTGCTGCCATTCACATAAGCAAAAAAGCCTAAAACTGCAGCAATAGGCCCCAGTACAATGGACCACATAAACAATGAGGCAATTCCCGCAGCCAGACCAACATAGCCAGAAATACGACCACTATTGTTTATAACTTGCTCTTCACCCTTGACCTCATGTCGAGTCGCAACTGAGCCGGGAGCAACCTCTGCTGCATATTCCTCACGATCATTACGGCGCTTGGCAGATCGTTCATGAATGTGACGGGGGTAATCTACACGTTTGCGGCTAACATGCTCTTCATTCTGATGCTTGTCGTTTTCATGATCTTCCATAATAAACTGCACCTCCAAATGCAAAATGAATCGCGTAATAAAATTTACACGGACTTCGGTTTAAAAGTGTGGCAACAGGTTGCGGCTGACGTGTCGGCCTTATCACGTTCTTCTGAACTGAAGCTTTCCCCCGCATATTCTTCTTTAAATTTTTTTCCGGCATGACCATCAACTTCAATCATGATCAAATCTGCCTTGCACAAGTTGTTTTCTCCCCAATAATGGCAATTGGCTACGCTACACTTAACGATTGGCTTGGCCTCTTGGCTCATGATCATCACCTCGGATTCATTGTCCCCCCGCTATCCTGCACCTATGCGTTTATGGTATATGGCAGTTGGTGACATACGAAAAAAGCCGCTTCCTTCACCTCCTCCAAAATGGCAGGAAGCAAGTAGAAAACGGCTTGCTTGTCTTGTTTTAGTTTTTGATTAGAAATGATCTTCCCCGTTGAATGCTTTAGGCATGAGTACGGCGAGTCTGCATCCGGCGCTGAGTCAAATAGTCACTTTCATAATAAGTCAGATCATCACGCAATTCTTCAAAATTTTTCGTAATGTCCATGATCACTTCGCGAGCGGCTGGCACTGGCGTTTTACGGAAGCGGATAGCATCTTGCCCCGTATACGCATAACGTCCATCCTCTGCGTAAGTTTCATTTTTGGGATAAAAAAAGCTGTTCACGCAGTCATGGTAAACGTTATACAATGCCTTTTCCGCAAAATCGACGTCAAAATTGGCACGGCGTAAAGCCACGCCCAACTTTTCATAAGATACTTCGGAAAAAACAAGGACATGACGGAGATCCGACAAAAAGCCTTTGTAAAAGAGCACGGACTCCTCATTGCTATCTGCAGCCAGTTGCGGCAGAGCATGCTCATTGAGGAATGTTTCCACCCGTTTCACGGCAGTTTTCAGTCTCTCCTGCGCCGACTCACATAATTTTTGTACGTTGACTGCTGACATCAAGGCAGCTCCCCCTTATTTGTTGCTTGTTCATCAATTTGGTTACCCGAAAATAGTCCCTTCTAACCGAAAGAGCTGTAATTTTCAGTATTTATCCTACCACAAATAAGCATTGAAAGGTATAAAAACATGCCAACCTCCTCACGCTAAACCATAAATTTATGATTACTCAAGGAGGACGGTCCCATGTCTCGGCGAAAATGGTTAAAACCCCTGCTAGGAGCAGCTGCCGGGGTGCTTCTCATCACACTGATGCTGCCTTCCCGTGATCACCGCCATACACCGCAGCCCCAATATACGGCCAAGATGGTGCCACAGCAAGAGAAGCAGCTCAAAAAAGGAATGTTGGCTTTGGACCTGTCTGCTACGGATACCCTCACACGCATGGATGCAAGGCAGGATATTCAATACGTGATGCGGGAACTTGATGGTAAAACTGCTGATCAGAAAAGGCAGTTTACCCGCACGCTACAGCAATCGCACAGTCATCTTCATACGTTACAGTGGATTCACACAAGCGACGGGAATACGAACACCTATACGGGCAGCAAAGCACAAACTCGTCTGCTCAGTCATCCTCAAATTAAAAGCAGCTTGGCTGCGGCTCGCCGTTCCGTCATGCAAAATAAATGCTACGAATCTGCTGCATTTCAGGCTGAAGGCGGTAAATATTTTGTCATGGCAGAACCATCGGCTGACGGAACATGCGGCGTTGCTGCTCTGGTCAGTCAGCAAGTATTGCGTGACGTGGAGAAGCATCAGCGGAAAAATTTGCGTTTGATTCCCTATCCAAAAGAAGGCAGCTACAAAATCGAATCCGTACATCCCGACACATTGCACGATATTACTGTCAAGACGGGCCACGACAACGAAAATGCAAGCCATTATTTTGAAAATGAAATTGTCGTTCGCTTCCATCATAATCCTGATTCACGACAACTGCAGGAAATTGCAGCAGATTTACACTGTGCGCCAGGCCGCAAGCTTGGTTATACCTATGTATTTCATTCGGATAAGATGAACTTTAAGGAGCTAAAGCAATATTTTTCAAGAAAGTGGAACCCGCTTTATACGGAACCTCACTATATGTATCTAACCAATGAGAGCACACCTATCAAAGCGGACAGCTCTATTCCCAATGATTTGCTCTTTTCCCGCTATCAATGGAATCTGCCGGCAACTGAAACCAACCGAGGTTGGAAATTAAGCAAAGGCAGCAAGGACGTAATTGTCGCTGTCGTAGATACGGGAGTAGATTTGAATCACCCCGACCTAAAAGGTCAAATCCTTTCAGGTCATAACGTGGTAAACCCGTCTGAAAAGCCTTATGATGACGTCGGTCATGGAACGCACGTCGCCGGCATCATTTCTGCCCTCGTGAATAATGGTGAGGGGGTCGCTGGCATGACATGGTACAACAAAGTCATGCCGATCAAGGTACTTGACCAATCCGGCTCCGGCACGACTTACTCGGTTGCAGAAGGTATTATCTGGGCAGCTGATCACGGTGCCAAGGTCATCAATTTGAGTCTGGGCAATTACGCACAAGCTGAATTTTTGCATGATGCGATCAAATACGCCTATGATAAAGATGTCGTATTAATCGCAGCCACAGGCAATGACAATACGGAACGACCTGGCTATCCAGCAGCGTATCCTGAAGTGTTTGCCGTTTCCGCTACAGATTCTTCTATGCACCGTGCATCCTTTTCTAACTATGGAGATTATGTAGACGTCATGGCTCCAGGTGCAAGTATTGCCAGTACGTACCCAGGGAATCAATATGCTGCACTGTCGGGCACTTCAATGGCCAGTCCCCATGTATCAGCACTTGCTGCCCTGATTCGATCCGTTAACCCCGATCTGACCAACAAAGAGGTTATGGATTTAATGAGAAGCAGCGTAATTGACTTGGGCACACCAGGGCATGACAAATATTTCGGATATGGTCAAATTGACGTGTATAAAGCGTTGAAAGCAGCACAACGTCCATATGTTCCTTTGCAATTCTATCCACAGCATTTAAGTGACAAGTTAAAATCTATTTTAAAGAAACTGGAAACGTAAGATTCCTTATTGGAAAAAAGCAGCCATGTTGCTCCATGGCTGCTTTTTTGGGCTTTATTAACGCTTGGAACTGCTGCGAACAGGACGCTTGCTATGACTGCGAGTATGACAGCAAGGTTCTCCAGGATCCTTTATACTCACCGGAAATACGTGATGTGGTACAGGTACAATGTGCGTCTGATTAACAATTTCAATTGGATGAACCACAGGCACGACTTGTGGGAAAAATTGATGATTTACAAATTGGATCGGCGGGCACACGATCGGGTCGTAAGGGCAATGACTCATAATGTGCAACTCCTTTCGGTGAATTAGTACAGCATATTAAGAAGGCATGTGCTGTGCTTGGATGTTTACCCCCTAATACAAATATCCCTTATAAAATAGGCTTCCGTTCAACAATGACCGAATGATCAAGCAGTTCGCCCAACAAACGGCACAGTTTGTGAAGACCTGTTATAAGTGTTTCCTTGTCCACATACGAAAAAGAAATACGGATATGATTACTGTCCATACCACCTGCATAGCACACTGCACCAGGTAAAAAGGAAACGCCTTCTCGGTCAGCCAGCCGCTCCAATTCTGGAATATCAACATTAGGAGGAAGCTTAATCCACACATTTAAGCCGCCTTCGGGAGCATACCAGCTAACCTCTGGCGGAGCATAGCGCTGGAGCGTATACAATGCGACTGTCAACCGATCCCGCATTTGTTCCCGCAACCAGACAAGATGTCGATCAAGACGGTTCCTGATAAAGGGCAATAGCGCTTTTTGCGTTAATAGAGGGCTCCCCAAATCCGTAGTAGACTTGGCAGCCACCAAACGATCCATTACACTGCCAGTGGCCGCTACACAAGCTATACGGCAGCCGGGAGCAACGGTTTTGCTAAAGCTTTTGATATATATCACATGTCCGGATTGATCATGTGCCTTGATAGAGAGTGGCGGCTTTGTTTTATAGTAGAGGTCAGAAAATGGATCATCCTCAACAATGAGGCAATGATAACTTTGAGCTAGATCCAATAATTGTGTGCGTCTGGCCGTCGTTAAAGTTACTCCGGTAGGATTATGAAAGGTGGGTATCGTGTAGATCAGTTTTGGGGGATGAGTATCACAAAGACGCGTGAGGATATCGATCCGCATGCCCTGCTCATCCATCGGAATCATAATTACTTTGGCACCACGACTGGTAAATACATCAATGGCCCCCGTATATGTAGGAGCCTCCATGTAGACAACATCTCCAGAACCAACAAAAGTACGTGCCACCAGGTCAATGCCCTGTTGGGCACCACTGGTCACGAGCAGCTGTTCTGCAACAGTGCATAGGCCACGTTCGTTCAGGTGATCTACAAACACTTCCCTCAGCGCTAAATCACCTTCAAAAGTACCGTATGCTGCCATTGCATCAGGATTTCCAGAGGATAGACGTTGAGTATCAGCGATGATTTCGCGTGTAGGAAGAAGCTCCGGTTGAATTGCTGCTATATGAAAAGAATAGGGAACCTGTCTGCTATGGTTAAAGTTTCTCCATAACTGTGCGCGTGGCAAATAATCGATCAGCGACATTTGCCATGACAAATCCTGCGCTCCCTCACGTTGAACAGCTACCGAAGGCTCTGCTACATAGCAACCTTTTCCCTGTGTACAGGTAACCAGATTAATAGACTCCAGCTCAGCATATGCCTTGCTTACAGTTACGGGACTTACCGCAAGCAAACTGGACAAATGACGGACAGAGGGAAGCTTTGTGCCCTGAGGCAACAGTCCAGACTGGATGCGATCTGCTAATGTTTTGGCAATCTGTAAATATAATTTAACACTGCTATTGCGGCTGAGATCAATATGCATCGGAACCGTCCCCTCCAAAAATCAACTGTTACATTTAGACGTTTACTGTTATACTTCATTATCGATATAATACAACAAATTTCATAGTACAGTATAGAACACAGGAGATGATTGGATTGGAACACAAATTTTCGGGTATGGCTCGTACTCAGGGCTCGTCCATGGTAAGGGACATTTTAAAGCTGACACAGGGAACAGATGTGTTATCTCTGGCAGGCGGCCTTCCTGCCGATGCCTTTTTCCCCATCGAAGCTGTTGCTAAAGCCTATGAGCAGGTATTTCGCCTCGGCGGTACTACCGCTCTTCAATACGGCCTAACCGAGGGCTACATTCCTCTACGGGAACGTCTTGCAGCAATCATGTCATCCCAAGGCATCTCCGTCACCAGAGATAACATCATCATGACGACGGGCTCACAGCAGACCATTGATCTGGTTTCGCGTGTATTGCTCGATCCGCAGGATACTGTATTGGTGGAGTCCCCTACTTATTTGGCAGCTCTTCAGGTATTTAATTCCTATGGTGCCAACATTGTAAGTGTAGATACAGACTCTAACGGTATGCGATTAGAAGATCTTGAAGCCAAGATCAAAAAACATCAGCCTAAATTCGTGTATGTCATCCCAACCTTCTCCAACCCGGCAGGAAGTGTTTGGAGTATGGAACGAAGAACAGGCGTTGTTGAAATATGCCGTAAATACGGCACTTTGATTTTTGAAGATGATCCTTACGGACGTCTTAAATTTGACGAAAACCTTAACTTTCCATCCCTTTTCTCAATCGATCAACAGCTAGGTGGAGACGGTCATGTGATGTACACTTCTACATTCTCCAAAACCGTCGCTCCTGGTGTTCGATCTGGTTGGCTGGTAGCTAATCAAGCGATTGTCGTTAAAGTCGCCAATGCCAAACAATCTGCCGATCTGCACTCCAGCAGTATTGATCAACGTGCTTTGAATGAGTTATTGGACTTTTTTGACTTGGACGGACATATTCGTACTGTGTCTGCTGAGTACCATACTCGTATGCTACGTCTCACGTCGCTGATGAAAGAACGCCAATGGGAAGGAATCACCTGGAATGATGCACTTGGCGGTATGTTTATGTGGGTTACTTTACCCGAGGGATTCCGTTCTGATCGGTTGCTGCAACTCGCAATTCAGGAAGGAGTGGCATTTGTGCCTGGACAAGTCTTCTATGCTGACCTAAGTGGCAGCAACCATATGCGAATCAACTTCACGCATACGGATCCTTCCTTGCTTCCAAAAGCAGTTGACCGATTGGATCGGGCACTGAAGATGTACACAGAGGAAAGTGTTGTAAACAGCGTGCGATGATGGAGTTGGCAGGACACGTACGTGAGGCCGCTTCACGAATCATTTGATTTTACGATCGCTGTTCCCTCTGATTCGTTTGGAATTTGAATAGCATGTTGGAATCTGGGACAAAGATGTACGCCTCGCCTCTGTAGATTCAAATGCGTTTGCTACGCTGACTACGTGCCTCATTCTCGAACGGTTTTACGGTAGAGAAGTAAAAATTAGGATGAAAGCCCACAGTAATTATGCTGGGGGCTTCATTCTAAGAATGCACTATATCTGCGTAAGTACGGTATGTTAAAAAGGGTGTGCCATCATTCCCACAGGAATATGACACACCCTTTTTAATTCAATAAATACATTTGGATTAAAGGCTTTCATGCAAACAGGTCATTTACAAAAGTTAAATTCATACTTTTTAAGGTGTTGCAGTGGGGAAAGTTTTCCGTAAGCCGGGTTCTGTGCTATTCGTGGTACAGACGGGAACTACCCTCCCACTACAAGCGACAATCATCTATCTAGGCCGAACATTGCTATCCAGCTCCAGCGACCAACCTAGACACGCCTCGGGCTAAGGCTGCTTCGCGAAGAAGCTGTGTCCCATTAGGTCTTGCTCCAGATGGGGTTTACCAGGAACGAAGTCACCAGCGTTCCTCGGGGTCTCTTACACCTCGGTTCCATCCTTGCCTGTGCCGCAAGCGGCCATCGGCGGTCCATTTCTGTGGCACTATCCTTCAACTCGCGCTGACTGGACGTTATCCAGCATCCTGCCCTATGGAGCCCGGACTTTCCTCTCGCGGCTTACGCCACCAGCGATTGTCTGTCAAACTTTCCGAACAACATTACATAGTATACAGGGAACGCGCGCATGATACAACCCTGAAAATATTGTAAAACGTATAGATCTCTGTTTACTTGCCCAAATAAAACGGATGTACCTTTCTCTGCAATGAATCATCCGCCACATAATAAGCAGACCTTCCCACGTATAGCGGGATAGAAAGCTTACTAAAATCAGGAACGTCCTCATCTAGGAACAGTTCATCATCTCGGTAGGTCTGCTGTATTTCACCGACGATCCAATCATGATCTCCATAGGTATGAATATCCACGACTTTACACTCATAAGCAAGATAAGCCTCCAGCAATATAGGCACATTGACTGAAATTCCATCCTCATATGCAATGCCAAACTGCTGAAACTTATCTACATCTTTACCACTAAAGGTACCTACAGCCTGAATCCATTCCGATCTGTGCGCAGGCAGAAACTGAATACCAAAGCCTCCGCTTTTCTCGATCAGTCCGTGAGAATATGTTTCCTTCCTCAGTGAAATGCCATACATGCCCGGTGATGATCCGATATAGGTATGCCAGCCTGAGGCCATTACATTATTTTCCCCCTCATAGCGGGAAGTAACAACAGCGACCATACCTGGATAGGCATGAATTGCAGAATCAGCTATCAGCGTCCGCATAGAACCTCTCCCTACGAAAAAAATAATAGAGCATCTTCATTTTCTCATAGATGTTGAGATTTTACAAAAATTGAAAAGGTTCGGTTTCTACCTGAGATACATGTACTTCCGTTGAATAACGACCTTCTACCAAGCGTTTGCGCATCCATTCTGCGGTTTTAGGCTTCATAATCTTTTCAGCATTATGTCCAGGGTCAATAATAGCAATCCCCGCCATCAGGGCATCGTGAGCCGTGTGATAGTCAATATCCCCTGTGACCAATACATCAGCACCTTTGAAAAGCGACTTATTCACATAGCGGCTGCCTGAGCCCCCAAGCACGGCTGCCTTTTTGATCATACGGTCCAAGTCGCCCACCACACGTACATGCTCCACGTTGAGGCCATTTTTCACAACATCGACAAACTCCCGTAGCGTGCGAGTTTCCTTAAGCTTGCCCACCCGTCCCAAACCAAAGGAACGGCCCTGCAAATCCATGTGATACAGGTCATAAGCCACCTCTTCATAAGGATGAGCCTTCAGCATCGCTTGAACAACTTTATTGCGTACACCCTGCGGTACAATGGTCTCAATACGAACCTCTTCACTACGTTCCATTTTACCCTGCTCACCCAAAAACGGCTGTGTGCCTTCACCCGGCACAAAAGTTCCATAGCCGTCAATGTTAAAGCTGCAATGGCTGTAGTTGCCGATATGTCCAGCTCCCGCCCCCAGTATGGCATCCAGTACCCGTTGATGATGTGTTTTGGGTACGAAAACAACAAGCTTGAATAATTGCTCGGTGTGAACATCCTCAAGCGTACCTTCACTTTGAATACCCAGTGCTTCTGCCATCCAGTCATTCATGCCGTCCTCAGCTGTATCCAGATTCGTATGACTGATGTAGACAGCAATATCATTCTTGATCAGTTTTTCATACAATCTACCCGCAGGCTGATCTGTGTTCAAAGCTTTAAGTGGGCGGAATATAATCGCATGATGCGCAATAATGAGGTCAGCTTTTATGCGGAGTGCCTCTTCGACAACCTCATCATTAACATCTAGGGCTACTAATATGCTTTTGATTTCCTTTTGCAGACTACCCAGCTGAAGCCCGATTCTATCGTCCGGAACTGCCAAGTATTTCGGAGCCAGCTGCTCCATATAGCTAATTACTGTCTGTCCTTTGGCAAACATGCAAGTACCTCCTCTAGCTGTTCAATTTGCTTGCGCAATTGCTCCCGCTTATGCTGTGCGGATTCCTGATCTGATCGTGCCACTTGTGCCAGCACATCCTCAAGCTTGCGAATCTCCAATTTCCATTTATAAAAAAAGATTTCATTCGGTGCTTTGACCAATAGTGGTCCGAGTTGCATCAACAAATCCGGTGTCAGTACCAGCGAACTATCGGGAATTTTCCATGGTTGATACAGCGCATCCTGTTTCAGTGGGCTTACCGAATCAGGTACTGCCGTCAGAATCTCATATATTTTCCCGTCTTCTTCCATAATATGTTCACTTGTTAGTACCCATTGATGTTCGATGAGCCAACGGCGTAAGATATCCTCTCCTACGTTAGGCTGTAGAACAAGTTGTTTCACTGAAACAAGCTTGTCTTTCCCTTGCTCTAAAATGGTAGCGATCAAGGCACCACCCATCCCGGCTATCGTAATAACATCAACTTCATCGACCTTAATTACAGCCAAGCCATCTCCCTTTCTAACCGCAATGCGATCCGTGAGACCTGCTTCGGCCACCTGCTTTTGAGCCGCACGCAACGGTCCATCATTGACTTCACCCGCCACAGCTTGCGGTACTCTGCCACTACGCACTGCGGCCACGGGGAGTAGTCCATGATCCGAGCCAATATCCGCAAGTCTGCTCCCGGCAGGTATTTGTTCCATAATATATTGTAATCGTTGAGAAAGTTTCATAACGTCACCCACGTAATCCATTTTTTTCGAGTCCAAAATAAAATTCCAACAACAAATGCCAACTTCAGTATGCTGTAAAACACCACATCTCCCGCCGCTTGATGGCGCAGGATAAACGTGTCTGCTTCAGCCATGAATGCTAGTGTCATGCCTATAGCGAAATAAACCAAAGCGAGACGCGGAAAGCGGCGATGTACCCACCAGCTTAACCAGATCAACAATACTGCGTGCAAAATCCAAAATGCCTCAAGCATCACTAAAGTTGCTGTAGGCCAGTAGCGGCCTATAAGGATCGCGTACACTAAAAGTAGCCCAGCAATGCCACAGTAATGAAGCAAGCTGATCCGCAAAGTTAATCCCACAAGACACCATACCACACCGCATAGGCCTACGAGCAAAAGAAACCAAACCTTAGCTTCACCTTGATGGAGCTGAATGATCCATACACCCGAACCCAACATAATCGCACTGCCTAAAGTGCTCAACATCGCACTCATACTCTTTTCAGAAGACCGCCAAAATGCGGCCACTCCATAGCAAATCGTAGTAACTGCACTCGCCGAGAATATTTGCATTGCCAACGGAAAAGCGGTAAAATAAAAACCGATCAAACAAATGCAGGAAATAATGACAAAACCAAGAAGCCAGGCGATCCCATGCCCGTGTCTAAGATATGTAAGCAGCCCGGTGTTGTTACGGTTCTGGCTCTGCGTCGGATCTTCGTCCTCCCGATACAGGTTAGACAAAAAATCGCAATATTGCTCAGGGAGCAGCCGACTTCGCCGCCAATGCTCAATTTCATGTAACAGTATTGCCCGCTTTTTCTCCTGGTCCAAGCTTCTTCCCCTCCACCAAGACTGCCATGAGATAAAAAAAGACCTCCTGCGCGCTTCAAGCCGCAGAAGGTCCGCAATGTAACGCTTCTATTCGAGGAAATCCTTCAGTCGCTTACTGCGGCTTGGATGGCGCAACTTACGTAGCGCTTTGGCCTCAATCTGACGAATACGTTCACGTGTAACACCAAACACTTTACCCACTTCTTCAAGGGTTCTGGTTCTTCCGTCGTCCAAACCAAAGCGGAGACGCAAAACATTCTCTTCCCGTTCGGTTAACGTATCCAGTACATCCTCGAGCTGTTCCTTCAGAAGTTCATAGGCAGCCGCATCTGCAGGCGCCAACGCTTCTTGATCCTCAATGAAATCCCCCAGATGTGAGTCATCCTCTTCACCAATTGGTGTTTCCAATGAAACCGGTTCTTGGGCAATTTTCATAATTTCCCGTACTTTTTCCACGCTCAGCTCCATTTCGGCAGCCACTTCCTCGGGCGTAGGTTCGCGCCCCAGCTCTTGCAACAGTTGACGCGATACGCGAATCAGCTTGTTGATCGTTTCCACCATATGCACCGGAATACGAATCGTTCTCGCCTGATCGGCTATCGCGCGCGTAATGGCCTGACGAATCCACCAGGTTGCATAGGTACTGAATTTAAAGCCTTTTTCGTAATCAAATTTTTCTACTGCCTTAATCAAACCCATATTACCTTCCTGAATCAGATCCAGGAAAAGCATTCCGCGACCAACATAACGTTTGGCAATACTTACAACCAGACGCAAGTTCGCTTCTGCCAACCGGCGCTTAGCTTCTTCATCGCCGTTATTGATCCGTTTGGCAAGCTCCACCTCATCATCAGCAGAAAGCAACGGTACACGACCGATTTCTTTCAAGTACATCCGGACTGGGTCATTAATTTTAATACCGGGAGGCAGGCTCAGATCGTCATCGAAATTAAAATCATCCCCATCATTGTTTTCCGGGTCGTCATTTTGACGCAATCTGGTAACTTCTTCGTCGTTGTCATTCACAACCTCAATCCCCAAGTCACCCAGCTGCTCATAAAACTCATCCATTTGCTCGGGGTCCTGATCAAACGGCGATAGTTTTTCCATGATATCTTTGTAGTTCAGAGAAGAACTTTTTTTACCCAACTCAATCAGTTGATCTTTAACCTGATCCAGTGTTAGTTCCGTCTCCAGTTCAGTATGCTGATCATTCGCCATCTTTCGACTCCCTCCTCCCTAGAAACATCCGACCTCTGTGTGTTCATTGTCTCTCTAGGGCTATAATCTCACTTGCAATTTGTGCTGCGCGCAGAAAGTCACCTAAGCGCTCAGCGGCTCTCATTTCTTCCCTCTTCAAATCCAGTTGCTCCTGCAATGGAAATTTTCGCACTTGATGAATATAATCATCCAAAATGTGCGGTGCCCATACGCCTGGAGCATCCATCATCATGATCGAACTTACGTTCTTCTCCAGTCGGTCGTCTTGCAAAGATGAAATAAAACGGCTTGTATCCGGTAACTTCCCTTGCGCGTAATAGGCATATAGATAAGCAGCAATTGCTGCATGATCCTCAATATTAAAGGCGTCGCCCAGATGCTTTTCTACATACTCTGCAGCTTCTAAATCCTGCATCATCCAGTGAAGCAGTCTGCGTTCAGCCACATGGTAAGCCGGCAACAGATTAGGTGTGGAGACCTGCCCTTTTTTATGCCTACCATTATTCCACCCATTTTCGTTATTATCCCCAAAGTTCTGTTTTTTTTGCAGGGATTGACGCAGTAAATTGCATTCTTGCTTCAAGGTTTCAAAATCCACCTTGACTTCGGCTGACACTTCGCGCAGATACACTTCCCGCTCGGTCGGGGATGACAGAGGTGCAATGACATTTAATGCTTCGCGGGAATACGCGATTCTTCCTTCTTCCTCTTGCAGTATATGGTTTTTTTTCAGATATATAAGCTTAAATTTCACCGTTGAAACAGCACTTTCGATAATTTGGCGCTGGAATCGTTCGCCGCCGTATTGCCGGATAAAATCATCCGGGTCCATACCGTCACTGACCAGCGCTACTTTCACGTGAAGCCCCGCATTTTCCAACAGCGGAAAATTTTTAAGCGCAGCAGCTTGTCCTGCCCGGTCACCATCATAACAAATAATGACCTCGTCGCACAGTCCTTTTAACATCGTAGCATGGTGCTCTGTTAGAGCAGTGCCCATGGCGGCCACCCCATTTTGTACGCCAGCTTCCCATGCCGAGATGACATCACCGTAGCCTTCAAAAAGAACACTTTGGCGAAGCTTGCGAATTGAGGTTTTAGCATGATGGAGATTGTACAGCGTTCGGCTCTTATTGAATAGCTTGGTCTCCGGTGAATTCAAATACTTCGGCTGTCCCTCACCAAGTATACGGCCTGCAAAGGCAATGACTTTTCCGTTGCGATTCCAAATGGGAAACATGATACGATCTCTGAATCGATCCACATATCCATCACCCTCATGCCGGGGAGAAATAAGCCCTCCCTTTTCCATCTCCACGGGATCAAAAGAACGCTTATCCAGAAACTGAACGATCGTATCCCATCGGTTGGGTGCATAGCCAATTTGAAATTGATCAATGATCTTGTCACTGAATCCTCGTGAGCGCAAGTATTCCATAGCTGGTTTGCCGTGCTCCGTATTTTTAAGCAAAAAATGGTACATCTTAGAAGTTAACTCATACGCTTGCAACAGCCTGTCCAACTCAGGATGCTGATGCGATGAATCACGTCCCTGCCATTCGCCGAGCGGGATATGACTTTCTTCTGCCATTGTCCTGACAGCTTCGGGAAAGGATAGTCCTTCGATTTCCATCATAAACTTGATGGCATTGCCTCCCGCGCCGCAGCCGTAGCAGTAAAAAATCTGACGATCCGGTGTCACGGTGAATGAAGGGGTTTTTTCGGAATGAAAAGGACAGAGGCCTTTCATATATTTCCCCTGCTTGGTCAAATGCACGTACTTGCTTACCGTATCTACAATATCATGATGTTGTAAAACTGACTCAATGATATCGTCCGGTATGTTACCTTGTCCGGCACTCATATTAACCACCTTCATCTCTTTAGCACGTAAATATAATTCGATACCGTTACTCATTCTCCTGCAAGCGAAGTAAAAGTTTTGTCAGTTTATGTTGAAAAACTTCACGATCCTCTAATGAAAACGGTTTAGGGCCTTTTCCATAACGTCCCTTTTTCCGTTCTTTGGCAGAAGTATGACGTCGGTCAAGCATGAAATCTATCGAATCGTTTCGATACATAGCTCCGCGAAAAGACATCACTTCACAACCTTTTGCCAAGGCAAGTGCAGCAAGACCATAATCATTGGTGGTTACAATATCTCCGCGGCGGATATGATTGGCAATATAGAGATCGGCACTTTGGTCGCTTCGGTCTACTTTAACGACGCTTACACCTTTGCTGCCCTGAATGAGATGATCATATGAAGATACCATAATAACCTCAATATGAAAACGGGAAGCTATCTCCGCAATTTCACTTTTAACAGGACAAGCGTCCCCGTCAACAACGATCCTCACACCCAGTAAAGTTCCGGTTCCCCCCATAAGCATCCCCCATCCGCATTCGAGTAAAATACGGAACGGCTGCAAGATTACTCTTACACCGTTCCGTATATTTATACCCATTTTTTCAAGTTGTTCATACTACCACAACTGACGTTTAAACTACAAGCTTGGAAAAATCGGCAAAACACTTCAGTTCTGAGTCAATAACAGCCAGCAATGCCAAACGATTATTACGAACAGCGTCATCCTCAGCCATAACCATAACGGAATCAAAGAACGCCGTTACCGCAGGGGTAATGGATGAAGCTAGCGCTAACGCCCGTGTCGCATCACCTTCCTGTAAAGCTACGCTGTAAGATTCATAAGCGCTATACCATGCTTCGTAAAGCGTTTTTTCGCCTTGTTCCGTAAACTCACCCGTATTAACTGATTTATGCACTGCTTTAGCAGCCAGATTACCTACACGATTAAAGGACTCAACTGTTGCTTTGAATACCTCACCTGTTTGTACGGCAGTCATTAACGCAGCTCCACGGTTAACAACGGAAGCAACGTCGTCATATCCAGCTGCAAGCACAGCATCCACAACGTCATAACGAAGTGTCTCAGACAATAGTTTCTTCACGCGTAATCCAAAAAACTCATGTAATTCTTTACGTATTTCATCCGCGGAACGTTTCATATTTCCAAGATTGCCGTGCACATCGAGCGCGATATTGAACACATCAGACAACGTAGCTGAAAGCTTACGATCCAACAAAATCTGCACAATACCTGCTGCCTGGCGACGAAGCGCGTAAGGGTCCTGTGAACCTGTTGGAATAATACCGATGGAGAAGCAGCCTGTAATAGTATCTATCTTGTCTGCGATACTTACAATCGCTCCAGCATTCGTTGAAGGAACCGTTTCTCCTGCATAACGCGGCTGGTAATGCTCAAACACCGCTCTTGCCACTTCTTCCTTCTCTCCAGCCTTACGAGCATAATCCTCACCCATCACACCTTGCAGTTCCGGGAACTCATATACCATTTGTGTTACCAGGTCAAATTTACAAATATCCGCTGCTCGACTAACCGATTCCTGTGTATCTGGAGAAACGCGAAGCTTCTCTGCCAGAGCATCAGCAATACGGCGGATCCGGCGCACTTTGTCTCCAACCGTTCCCAGCTCTTCGTGGAAGATGATACTTTCCAGTTTGGAGAGTGCATCCTTAATTTCCAGCTTCTGATCTTCTTCATAAAAGAATTTGGCATCAGACAGCCGCGCACGCAATACTTTTTCATTCCCTTTAGCAATGACTTCCAGCGATTGACTTCCTCCGTTACGTACCGTAACAAAATATGGCAGTAGCTCTCCTGTGCGATCCAGCACTGGAAAATAGCGTTGATGTTCACGCATGGAAGTAATGAGTACATCCTTCGGAATGTTCAGGAACGCAGGATCAAAACCTCCGAACAGTACTGTTGGGGTTTCCACCAAATACAGCACTTCTTCCAGCAAATCATCTTTTACCGCAATCGTCCAATCTTTTTCGGCAGCCAGCGCTTCAATCTGCTTCACGATAAGCGATTGACGTTCCTCAATGTCCACAATGACATGCTGCTTGCGAAGCACTTCAACATAGTCGGCTGGACTTTCTACTACGGCATCCTGTCCCAGGAAACGATGCCCTCTTGTCACATTTCCTGACTGCACGCCGGCAATCTCCAAATTAACAATATCGTTACCAAACAAGGCAATCAACCAGCGGATCGGACGAACAAATTTAAAGTCATAACTCGCCCAGCGCATAAATTTTGGGAATGTCATGGCATGTAAAATGTGCAATAAACCTTCGGACAGCACTTCCGCTGTTGGTACACCTATGCTGCTCTTAGTTGCGTAAATATATTCGACGCCTCCAAGCTCCTTGAACGTGAACTGTTCAGGATCAACACCTTGGCTACGAGCAAAGCCTAGTGCAGCCTTGCTCCAGTTACCAGCTTCGTCGAGTGCGATTTTGCGGGAAGGACCTTTAACTTCTTCGTTAATATCTTCTTGCTTCTCCGCTACTTCCTTGACAAGTACCGCCAAACGGCGAGGTGTAGCATAAGCCTCTACAGCACCATAAGCAATACGCGAGCTGTCAAGCCACGCCGTCATACGCTGCTTCAACTGCTGAATTGCATTCGGGATAAAACGTGCAGGGACTTCTTCCAATCCGATCTCAAACAATAAATCCTTAGACATTTGCCGCACCTCCTTTCTTCAACAGCGGGAAGCCCAGCTTCTCGCGCTCCTCCAGATAGGTCGCAGCCACCTGACGCGCCAAATTGCGCACTCGTATAATAAACCCAGTCCGTTCCGTCACACTGATCGCTCCGCGAGCGTCCAGCAAGTTGAACGCATGAGAACATTTCAGCACATAATCATAGGCTGGAAATACAAGATGCTGCGCCATCGCTTTATTTGCCTCTTCTTCGTACATATTGAAAAGAGTAAAGAGCATTTTGACGTCAGATACTTCGAACGTATACTTGGAATGCTCAAATTCAGGCTGGTGGAAGACATCACCGTACGTGATTCCATTGACCCACTCCAAATCGAACACATTCTCCTTGTCCTGGATGTAGGAAGCAAGACGTTCCATACCATACGTGATTTCTACCGCAACCGGACTGGCATCAATACCGCCCACTTGCTGGAAATAGGTGAATTGGGTAATTTCCATACCGTCCAGCCATACTTCCCAACCTAAGCCCCACGCTCCCAACGTCGGTGCTTCCCAGTTGTCTTCAACGAAACGAATATCATGCTCCAGAGGGTTAATGCCCAAACGGCTCAAACTCTCCAAATACAATTCCTGAATGTTATCCGGTGAAGGCTTCAAAACGACTTGGAACTGATGATGCTGATACAGGCGATTCGGGTTCTCACCATAACGTCCGTCTGACGGACGACGAGAAGGCTCAACATAAGCTACATTCCACGGCTCAGGTCCGATCGAACGTAAATACGTCATTGGGTTCATCGTGCCTGCCCCTTTTTCCGTGTCATACGGCTGTACAATAATACAGTTGTGTTCAGCCCAAAATTGTTGCAGCGTTAAAATCATCTGCTGAAAATTCATTGGTACACGCTCCCTTTCCACTTCTCTCAAATGTTGGTGATTTCTTCTCATTAAGCTCGTATGTACAGGGCTATTTTATCCCAAAAGCCTTGCTAGAGACAGCAAAAAGCCCCCGCCTCTACGCCTGTACAGACGTAGGGACGAGAGCTGACTCCCGCGGTTCCACCCTACTTGATTGCGATCCTATATCACCAATCAGATCGTAATCCTCTTTTCCGTGTCCATTCAGACGCTCCCGAGTGCCTTGTTCACGAAGAATTCCCGCTGGGCTTACACCGTCCCCAACTCGCTAATTACAGAGAATACATCCCGCTACTTTCTCGTTCAATGCATCTGCTCCCGAAGGAGATATATAGTAGGATATTACACGGTTTCAGCAATACAGTCAAGAGAATAGGGCGTTTCACATATCGTATTTGTCGAGCTGATCCAAGAAATTGCGGGATTTCAGCTTGACCTCCAACTGCATATCCATGAACTGACGCATGACATGTTTGATCTCCAGCTTGGTGGAGTCCTTCACGTCAATGTTGCCGAGCCGATTCAAATCCATTCTGGCGAACAAGCGCAGCAACTTCAATGTACGTGGAGTCACGCTCAATGCCGCTGGATCAAAATGCTTGTAGCTCCGACACAAAACTCCGCCTAGTCTCGGACTGACAAACATATCTTCATCAGCACATTGTTGACCACTTGAAATACATGCATCAAGCTGAGGAGCATATCCGGCCGCCTGCAATATTTTAAATTCATAAATACTCATGACGATCAGCGGATCTTTGCCACTCTCCAGCGCCTCCAAACATGCTTTTAGCTGCTTAAACCAGAACGCACCTGTTTCCTCATCCTGTAACACCCGATCGAGTAATTCACAAGCATAGGAAGCGTAAGCAGCCTTAGTAATATCCTCGCGTAATGTATGGTGGGATTGGATGATTTCACCGGCATTCAACGTGCCTAAGCCTGTGTTTCGAAAAAAAACGAATTCACCGTACGTAAACGGCTGCGTTAAAGCAGCGTGACGGCTTTTGGACTTTTTTGCACCTCTGACCAGCACGCCTGCTTTGCCTCCGCTTTCGGTGCAAAGCGTAATAATTTTGTTCCCCTCACCGTAATCCATGCTGCGGATGACGATTCCTTCCACCCTGTAAAGCATGCCTCTTCCCCCAAACATTCGCGAAGAAGCCAGTGGCTTGTACTATTCACGGGCTTCTTCATGCTCGTCCGACTCTCCTTCATCCGTATCTTGCTCCCTTGTCATGGCGCTCTCCCGGTATAACAGATACGCACCGACATCTCCAGTCATCGCAAAATACTTCCACGAAAAATCTCGCAATCGTATTCATCCTCTCTTCGGAAATGACGTTTGCATCTCAAAATTAGGATGATGCGAAGAGAAGGGAAGTATGCGATGAAATAAATGGATTGCGTTAAAAAAGGCTGCTGTATGTAGAATGGAATACGCTTCGCAAATGATTTGATCTTACGATCGCTGTTACCCCCGAATTTATTTGAATGTAAAACATACAAAGGGTTAAATTCGGGGGTAAAGGCGAACGCTATCGCTTCTTCAGATTCAAATCCTTCGCTCCGCACATCGTGCATACAAGGCCTTTTTTAAAGCACACCTATTTCATCGCTGGAAGAAAAGGATAAAAAGAGCAAGAAGTTAAGCGCCGCACATACGCGGCGCTTTAAATGATCAGGAGACTATTACTATCTCAGCCAAGAGATCGGGACGGCTTTTTTATGATGCTTACTACAACTATACATATTTATATAATATCAATTTTTAACCTCAATAAACCCTTGAACTAAAGTGACGTAGAATCGAGTTCTGTTTTTAAGCGTCGCGATGAAAGCCAAGGTCACGAAGGACGCGTTCCTGGTTGCGCCAGTCTTTTTTGACCTTAACCCAAAGTTCCAGGAAAATCTTGGAGCCTAACAGGTTTTGGATATCCTGGCGTGCCTGTTTGCCCACTTCTTTGAGCATGGCTCCCTGTTTGCCGATAATAATCCCCTTCTGGGAGTCACGTTCTACAAAAATAACAGCCATAATATGCACTACACCATTATCCTGCACTTTCATGTCTTCAATCATAACCGCAATAGAATGGGGTACTTCCTCACGTGTCATATGCAGAATTTTTTCACGCACCAGCTCGGCAATGACAAACTGTTCTGGATGATCGGTAATTTGATCATCCGGATAATATTGCGGACCTTCTGGTAAGTATTTTTGCACCTGCTCCAGCAGGGTGTTTACATTGTTGCCCATTTTGGCCGAGATGGGTACGATTTCTGCAAAGTCGTACAACTTGCGATACTGCTCAATCAGGGGTAACAATGCTTCTGGCTCAATACGATCAATTTTATTCAGCACCAAAATAACTGGCGTTTTTACTTGTTTAAGCTGTTCCGCAATAAAACGGTCGCCACCGCCTAGACCTTCAGCAGCGTCAATAAGAAAAAGTACCGCTTCTACTTCACCCAACGTATTAAAAGCAGTCTGATTCATGTAATCGCCTAATTTTGACTGACGCTTATGAATCCCGGGTGTATCCAAAAATACAATTTGCGTGTCCTCTGTAGTAAATACGCCGTGAATTTTGTTGCGTGTAGTTTGTGGCTTGTCTGACATAATGGCGATCTTCTGCCCAATGACGTGGTTCATCAGTGTTGATTTTCCGACATTAGGTCTGCCAACAATTGCGACAAAGCCTGATTTAAAGTGTTTCTTAGCCATTTCATTTCCTCCAGCGCGATTAAGCACCTATTTTATTTGGGTTTTTCCATTAAAACAGCGAACTAATTAACGTCAACATAGGCCTATAAAACACAAATATACCAATAATTACAGCAAAAACCGCTGCCAGGAGCACGGCTCCGGCGGCGGTGTCTTTAGCCGCTTTGGCCAGCGGATGAATATCAGGTGAGATGAGATCCACCGCTGCTTCAACAGCGGTGTTGAACAGTTCGGCTACAATGACTATAGCGATAGCCACGCAGACGAATAACCAGTCGAGCCGGGAGATGTGCAGAGTTAAGCCTGCTACAATGACAAGGAGCGCCACGGCCACATGTATCCGCATATTTACTTGCGTACGCAGAGCGTACATCACGCCTTCTGCCGCATAGCGAAAAGTCATTCTCCAAGGCTGACGTCTCATTACCTTGTCAACCCCGCTTGAGCCAGTACAGCTTCCTGTTTGCCCATCATTTCAGCTTCACTCACATCATCCTGATGATCATAGCCTAACAGATGAAGAAAGCCGTGAACAAACAAAAAACCGATTTCACGCTCAATCGAATGTCCGTATTCTTCACTCTGAGCTTGCGCTGTTTGTACAGAGATTATAATATCCCCCAAAACATCAGGTACATCATTCAATGAATTTTCATCATTCGGTTCGTAAATAATTTCAAGCTCTTCATCCAGTGTTTCCTTCATAGCAAAAGACAACACATCGGTGGGACGATCAATTCCCCGATAGTCCCTGTTCAACTCATGAATTTGCTCATCATTAACGAAGGTAAGGGCTACCTCACCGTCAGTGACTCCTTCCACTTTGCCTGCCTCCTCTAATAAGGTGTTCAGCAGCGTAATCAAGGATTCGTTAATTACCATATCGTTTTGTTCATTATTCCAAGCTAATTGAAGGCCCATGCCAACCGCTCCTTTTAATTCTAGTGCTCTAACCGTACTTCATGCACAAGTTATATTAAGCTTTTCCGTTTTCAGACTTGGGCCTTTCCTCCGGATACTCAATACGGGAATGGAAAATCCCCATTACTGTTTCCTTGAGGGTTTGAGCCACGATATCAAGCTCCCGCATGGTCAGCTCGCAGTCGTTAAATTGGTGATCATCAAGACGGCTCTTAATAATTTTCTCAATCATGGATTCAACCTGTTCCACTGTCGGCTTCCGTAAGGAACGAACTGCTGCCTCCACGCTATCAGCAATTCCCACCACAGCAGACTCTTTAGACTGAGCCTTCGGTCCCGGATAACGGAAATCATCCTCCGTGAAGTCAGGCTCCACCCCCCGCTCTTCAGCTTCGCGCAACGCCTTGTGATAAAAATAGTGTAAGAATGTCGTTCCGTGGTGCTGCTCGGCAATATCGCGAATGGGCTTGGGCAGCTTGTAATCCAATTGCATTTCCACGCCGTCACGAGCATGGGCGATAATGATGGATTTGCTCAGCTTGGGCTCTATTGTATCATGTGGATTTTCCAACCCATTTTGATTTTCAATGAAGTACGAAGGCCTCTTGGTTTTACCAATATCATGATAATACGAACCAACCCGGCACAACAAGCCGTTTGCCCCTATAGCCTCCGCTGCGGCCTCTGACAGATTACCCACCATTACACTATGATGATACGTTCCCGGTGTCTCCGTAAGCAGCTTGCGGAGCAATGGATGATTGGGATTTGACAGCTCAACAAGCTTCAGTGCCGACAAGATACCAAAGGTAGACTCAAAAAATGGCATTAGCCCAATAACAAGTATTGCTGTTATCAGACCGCCTGCAAAAGCAAAAGCTACCCCATAGAGCGTCGTCGTTTGAGTCCAATTCCCTTGGTCAATCAGTGCCAGAGAAAAAACAGACAGGGCACCGAACAGGCATACCATAATCGCCCCTTTGAACAGTGTTGAACGCTGGCTGGCTCGATGAGTAGAGAAAATCGCTGCCAGACAGACCACAATAGCAAAAAATCCAAAATTAAAGTCGAAAATTTGTCCCTGACGGACATTCAAAATAACACTTGCCAATATACTGAATATAACGGCACATACGAAAGCCAACGACATATCAAGCAACAGCGTTACAAGCATAGCTCCAAGCGCGATAGGCGCCAGATAGCCGAGATAGGAACGTTCATTGTTCTGCAGTATGGAAATTAACATCATTGCTCCAACTGTTATCACAAAGATTAATACTAGCATGAGCAACTGCGCATTATTATACTTGAAGTTTCGTGTTCGTGATTGAAATTGACGAATATACATAAACAGGCCCAATGCCAGCATCATAGACAGCATCAGCAGTCCAAATTGTGGCCAATAATTGATTTTATCCTTGAGCAATTCATTTTCATCAAGCAGTGTATAGATTTCCTGGGTAATAATCTCACCCTTCTTGACGAGTACTTCACCCTGTTTAATGTAAACTGTCGGTGTATCTTCACGAGCCTGTACCTTTGCGTCCTTCGTAGCTGTATCATCATAAAACTTGTTGGCGGTAATCACAAGCCTTGCAAGTTCCTGAACAACCTCCCGTGAAGTACGCTTAGTAAGCGAGCTTGTACTAACCCGCTCAGCTACTTTCGCTCGGGCTGTCTGAGCATCCGTAATTTGATCATTCATCAACCCTGTCACAATCTCACGGGCAACAGGCCGCATTTCAGCAATATCCTCAGATGTAAGGCGCGGAATTTTAATGAATGTCTCCTCTGGAATTCGGTACGTTTGCTCTTTCGTTTTTTCCAGCACTTCATCCAGCAACTTATCTGGGTAGGCATCCGCATTACGGCTGTTATTCACAAAATTTTGTACAAATTCCCGTGCACGTTGCGGAATCTCATCCTTATAAATCGAAATCTTATCTGCTCTGGAGACCTGGTCATCCTGATTGAGCCGTTCAATTCGATCCAAAATACCAGTAATCAGGTTATCGTTGCGAACGGGCACAATGGTATACATGGGCTGCACACGTTCAGCTGATTCCTCTTGAGCCTTCAAAGTCGCCTTACTGTTAGGAAGCTGCATCGGGGCGACAATTTCCTTTTCACTCGGTTGATTTACCCGAATATCATAACGCTCGGGAAGCAGCTTGGACGCAAAGCCTACATAAAAAAGAACCACCAAAAATAAAAACAGAAGATAGCGTGTCGCCACGCTATACTTCCATCCATTCATTCTATGCTGGAACGTTTTCCCTTTAGATAATTCCTTCGAGGTCATCTAAAACAATCCCTCTCCATCATCTTTTTCAAGGCAGCTACACTGCTCATTTTATACTTTTTCTGGTCGTACACGGCATACTCGTGATTGAATGACTATCCTTGATTTTCGGCAACTCGGTCATAAGCAACAATAATTTTTTGAACCAGGGAATGACGGACAACATCCTCTTCTGCAAACTGGACAAAGCCTATTTCCTCAATCCCTTGTAAAATCGCATTTGCTTCAATCAGACCGGATTTTTTGCCACGAGGCAAATCAATTTGCGTGACATCGCCGGTAATGACCATTTTGGAGCCGAAGCCAAGTCGAGTCAAAAACATTTTCATTTGCTCGGGTGTAGTGTTTTGCGCTTCGTCCAGAATAATAAAGGAGTCATCCAGCGTACGTCCCCGCATATAAGCCAAAGGTGCAATTTCTATTAATCCGCGCTCCAGTGCCTTTGCAGTCTGCTCTGGGCCCATCACATCGTATAGGGCATCATACAATGGGCGTAAATACGGATCAACCTTTTCCTGTAAATCCCCTGGTAAAAAACCTAAATTTTCACCTGCTTCCACCGCAGGACGAGTCAGTACAATGCGCTTGACTGAACCTTCCTTCAGGGCAGCTACGGCCAGCACTACAGCCAGATAGGTTTTACCAGTACCCGCCGGGCCAATTCCAAATACAATATCGCGTTTCTTAATCGTGGTTACATAGTGCTTTTGTCCAATCGTTTTGACGCGAATCGGTTTACCCCGGAACGTCGTCGTAATTTCACCCTTGAACAAATCGAGCAGCTGATCAGCGCGCAAATCTTTTGCCAGTTCAATCGCATAATGGACATCCCTTTCGGTCAGTATATACCCATTGCGAATTAACTGGAGTAATACGTCGAACAATTGTTCGAGCACTTCCACCTCGTGAGCATTACCAAAAACATTAACTTCTGCCTCTCGAGATGCTATTTTTGCGGGAATAGCTGCTTCGATTAATTTCAAAAAGGAATCCTGCGGGCCAAATAACGCCTGTCCTTCTCCCGCATTGTTCAATGCAATTTGTATGCTGCGTTGTTGTTCTGCCAAATAGCCTCATTCTCCTTGGTTATGAACTAACGGAAGTTCTTCCGCAATATCCTGCTCCACTTCAAAAAGCACTTTCATATAAACTTTACCATTCTCTCTCTTCTCATGCAAAATTTTTTGGCTCATTATTTTCGTTCCTTTGCCGTATTTAGCTAAAATATCAGCTCGCGCGCCTTCTAAACCTGACATTTTCGCTTCTGCTTCCGTAAGCTTCTGCTCCTGTATCTTTGTCTCTCTCACACTTTCGGTCATCCAACCCACCGGAAGTTTGTAGGAACGCCATGTTAGCGGATCATGTTCAACTGTTGTTTTATGTGTAGAATAAGGTATTTTCCCATATCCCCATAATTGTATCGCACGGTTGCCTAATACCAGATACAAGCGGTCGTGACTGGTACCTGTATACGTGCTGCTGCGTTGCACCATGGGACTGCTAATTTCGTATTCATGCCATACAAGACCCTTAACCTCTCCTTTGGCTACGACCTGCTGTTGGTTCTCCTCATCTCCAAGCGTTCCAGAGATGAGGATGGCTCCTTTTTTGACACGCGTATTTTTATGCACGACAGGACGACCCTGCTCGGCAAAAATTTCAGTAACTACCGCATCTGCCTTACTAATGATATGACGAGGGCTGTAGAGCGGCGCAGGGGTAGGCTGTGAAGCTTCAACAACCTGAATCGTCACCAAAGTACCCTGCTTTTCCACACCGATCCAGGATGCCTCTGGAAGCTTCTGCATGAGCGCACGTGAAAGCTTGTCTTGACTGGATAGACGAAAGCTCCATTGAAATGGATACAGACCCTCCTGTCGAGCGGCTTTGAGAACGGATTCCGTCGATAGTTTATCATTCCCCTTTACTTCAATGTCCCAGATAAGTGAAGACATCAGCAGGAGACCTATCCAGAACAAAGCCAATCCAGCCAGGAAAAACTTACGTTTGGCAAGTCGTGCAGCAGTAAAGGGAAGCCCTTGCCGCTTCAGAACATGCATTTTACAGCCTGTCCTTCTCAAAAGCGGGCGTAGGAGGAAGACGTGCGGCAGTAGAAGGTTCATTTCTGCATGTCTAGTACCCATCGGCCGCACGTTCCACACAGGTAAATGGTGATCGGTGAGTAAATTAATGAAAGCTTCCACACTTTCGCCCTTGATAGCAAGGGTAACCGTACCACGCAGCTTTGCTAAAGCAGGATGTTTCACGAGCCTTCCTCCGTTCCTTCCATTTGGATATCCGTTATATGTCCCTCCACACTTACCTGCTCTGGCAGAATAGACGTAATGACTAGATCATGGCCGGACACCCTCAGCCTGCCTTGCGCAAGTGCAAGTACGAGCTGATCCGGCGTGAAATCCACCACGCCCCGGTGATTCTCCACATAAAGCTGACGGCTGCCGATGAGGGTTAACCGCGGCAGGTCAAATAGAATGTCCTGCGGAAGCTCCAGCGTCTCGCTGGCCCACTTTCGCAGTTTGCGGCTCATCCTGCTCATACGGCGAAATCTCCCTTCCTGTCATCAAAATATTTGTTATCCAACGGCTAGAGTTGTTTTGATGACAGCACGCTGCTATTTTTTCATCTTCTGTTATTGCCATCCGGTACCCATAGATGTTTCAAGGCAGCTACGCTGCTGGCTTTCCATCTTATATTCTTATTATCAGTGAACACCATTACACCAGTGCCACAGATATCTGTACTGTACATTTTATGATCCAGTCGCGGCATTTATGAGGCTAAACTTACAATTCGTAGTAGCTACTATATTGCAGAGGAAAAAGATGTGTCCTTTCAAAATTCCCAACAAAAAAGACAACCTCATTTTCATATTGAGAACAAAGGTTGTCTTTTTTTGAATTTCATTAAATGACACGGTTATTTTTCGCTATCTCGATTTAAAAGAGAGTTTTTTCTAGAGTATAAGAAGTAAACAGCCATACCAATGACAAGCCAAATAATAAAGCGAATAAATGTCTGGCCATTCAAATTAAGAATGAGCACCCCACATGAAACGATAGCCAGGATCGGGATATACGGAACTCCAGGACATCGGAAGGCCCTTGGCAAGTCAGGTTGTGTTTTTCTCATAACGATAACGGCGACCGAAATCAGAATAAATGCTGACAAGGTTCCAATGTTCACCAAACTTGCTAACTCATCCAGCGGAATCAGTCCACCCATTAATGCAGATAAAGTGCCGAAAAACAACGTGTTAATGTAGGGCGTTTTGTATTTGGAATGAACCTTGGATAATACTTTGGGGACTAAGCCGTCACGTGACATAGCAAACATAATACGAGTTTGACCATAGAGCATTACCAGCATGACCGTTGTCATCCCTAAGATGGCTCCTATATCTACAATACCTGCAACCCAGTTCTGGCCCGCAACCTGCAATACCAATGACACGGGGTGAGAGATACCTTCAAATTGCATAAACGGTACTATACCAGTCATAATCGCGCTAACAATGACATACAAAAACGTACAAATAATGAGTGAGAAAATAATGCCTCGCGGTAAATCAGTAGTGGGATTTTTAGTTTCTTCAGCCGCCGATGAAACAGCATCAAAACCAATAAAAGAAAAAAACACAAGAGCTGCGGCTCCAAACACCCCACTGAACCCAAACGGCATAAACGGTGTCCAGTTATCTGGCTTCACATATTTAAAAGCAACGATGATAAATAATAAAATAACAACAATTTTTATGATTACCATGATGTTGTTTATCCGTTTTGATTCTTTTATCCCTAAATAAAGCAAGAACGTGATACCCATCAAAATTAAAAAAGCTGGGAGATTAAAATAAGTAGTTTGGTCTTTCAAAGCCCCCGGTGCAGCAGTGAATTCAAGCGGAATGTGAAGGCCAATTCCGTTCAAAAATGATACAAAGTAACCCGACCAACCTGCGGAAACGGCGCTGGCTGCCAGCATGTATTCCAAAATTAAATCCCATCCAATAATAAAGGCCAATAGCTCCCCCATCGTAGCATATGTAAAAGTGTAAACAGAACCGGATACTGGAACGGTGGATGCAAACTCCGCATAAGCCAATGCTGCGAATAAACACGCGAGTCCCGCAATCACAAAAGAAAGAACCAAGCCTGGACCAGCCGTAACTGCTCCTGTACCTGTCAACACAAAAATTCCCGTTCCGATAATGGCTCCAATTCCAAGCATCGTTAAATCAAACGCACCCAATTCCCTTTTGAGTGCTTTTTCCCCTCGCGTAGCGGCAATCAACTGATCAATGCTCTTCTTTCTAAACAAGCTATTTCCCATCGATCCCATCCTCCTAAAAATTAATTTTTCCATTTTTATGACCTTGTTGTATCACCTCGATATAAATAAAATTTTAGGTAAATTTGGAGTGAATTTCATAAGTATCTATCATTGAGAACATTATATATAAAAAAGAAAAAATGAAAACTGCTTTCGGAAAGCTCCATTCATATTGTTACATTTGATCATTTTTCAGGAATATATTTTCATAAATGAGACGCTAAATTAGACAAAATGCCACCATTTTAGATGACAACAAATGTGAGAAAGCTAGAGCACACAAGGGATTATCACATTCGTTGTCAGGTAATTAGAGCATTTGTCGTTAATTCACTTTTTATTCCGAGCATGGTTATGTATTCCTAAAGCATCACAAAAAAAGATCCGCCACAGCCAAAGCCGTGACGGATCCACTATCATTTTAACGTCTTCCTCCACCCATGTAGCGCTTGGAACGTGGAGGACCTAATATTTCTGCCCAAATCACACCTCTGCGCAGATCAGCCGTATCCACCGTATTACGGTCTTGCGAAGCTATCTCTGGCGCATCTGTAATTTCCCCTGACTCCCTCGCATTGGATATACGATCGAGACGGGCTAAAACCATTTTTCGTTCTTCTTCCATAGCACGGATCCGGTCCTCTAGAGTCGAACCATTATCTAATAAATCCCGGTCCATCCGTTCTTCGGTTTCCGACCGATCGCCCATTTCTTCTATGCGACGAGCTTCCATAACCGTCCGTCGTTCATTAGGAAATTGACGTTGCAACTCTCCAGCAATATCCTGCTGACGTTGCTCTTGCCCATGTTCCATTGTGAAGGGTCTGGATGACGTCGAGGGTCCACGAGAACCATGATCACCACCAAAGGTAGGCATACCTTTTCGCGGCGGTGATTTCCGCCCTGTACCTTGGATGCTTTTCCCCAAAAAGGACACCAAAGCAAAGCCAATCACGATCAGGATATACAAATGTTCAAAGATCCAGCTGATAAAGTTCATTACTCACCACCTAGCTGCCGTAATTCATCGGCTATGTCCCGTTATTAATCCCGGTTTTTGTTGTCATTCCCCGAGTTCTCATTCGGTTTGCCTAAGGAGCCACGCATTTGCGTATCCGCCTCAATATTTTTCAAATTCATATAGTCCATGACACCAAGCTTCCCGCCGCGTAGCGCTTCAGCCATTGCCAGCGGTACTTCGGATTCGGATTCCACCACGCGTGCTCTCATTTCTACAACACGTGCCTTCATTTCCTGCTCCTGCGCTACAGCCATCGCACGCCGCTCTTCCGCTTTTGCCTGCGCAATACGTTTGTCGGCTTCCGCCTGCTCTGTTTGCAGAAAAGCACCGATATTTTTACCTACATCAACGTCCGCAATATCAATGGACAGGATTTCAAATGCTGTCCCGGCATCCAAACCTTTGGACAATACGGTTCTTGAAATTGAATCCGGGTTCTCCAGCACGTCCTTATGCGAGTTACTGGAACCTACGGTCGTAACAATACCTTCACCGACCCGTGCAATAATCGTTTCTTCTCCAGCCCCCCCAACAAGTCGATCAATGTTGGCACGCACCGTAACACGAGCTTTAACCTTCACTTCAATACCATCCTTGGCGACCGCAGCAACAATAGGTGTCTCAATAACACGCGGATTAACGCTCATTTGGACCGCTTGCAGAACATCCCGTCCAGCAAGATCAATCGCTGCCGCACGTTCAAACTCAAGCGGAATGTTAGCACGCTGCGCAGCAATCAACGCATTGATCACTCGGTCTACATTCCCTCCTGCGAGAAAGTGGCTTTCCAGCTGGTTGATGTTCAAGCCCAGACCCGCCTTGGTTGCCTTAATGAGCGGATTGACAATTCGGCTTGGCGTGACGCGCCGTAAGCGCATAGCTACCAGCGTAATGATGCCAATGCGCACACCCGAAGCCAATGCTGAAATCCACAGCATCACCGGGAAGAAACTAAAAAATACGCTCAATACAATAATCACTACAACGGCAATCAGCAAAACGCTGACAATACCCGATTCGAACACTCGCATCATCCTCCATTAATCTAATTCTTTGTTATTTGCTTGTTTAGACGCTAGTGTCTGCCTTGACCACAATTCGCCCGCCTTCTACTTTGGATACTATAATCGGCATATCTGTAGCAATAAACTCGCCGTTCGTTACAACATCGACTCGCTCATCAGCGATCAGCACCGTTCCGGCTGGACGAAGTGGAGTCAGACTGACACCCCTTTGACCTAATAGCATTTCCCGGTTCACAACTGAAGAAAAACCTTGTTCAGCCGTTAAACTTTCTTTAAGTATAAAACGGTTCCATATCCCTCGGTCCTTGAATACAACCGCGATGATCGCTACCACGGCAACCGCAGCTGCAAAGGCAATGCCCAAAGATATAAACGCATGCTGCATGTTGTATGCTGCACGAACAACTCCGGCGACAAGGCTGACGGAACCCAGAATGCCCAAAATACCAAAACTCGGGATGAACATTTCAAGTATAAGCAGAGCCAGACCGATAATAAACAACAACCACGTCTCCGAACCTGCAAAACCAGCGATATAATTGCCGAAAAAATACAAACCAAATCCGAGTATGCCCAAAATTCCCGGTACACCAAAACCGGGTACGATCAACTCAATAACAATACCTGCGATACCGATAAATAAAAGCAACGTCTGTACAATTGGGTTGGTCAATATCTCGGCTGCTTTTTCAGCCCATGTTCGCTCCACATGAATGACATCATCCGTGCTGTAACCCATCCACTGAATAACCTCTTGTTCGGAAGACGCGATGTGATCCGCATAACCCAACTTCAGCGCTTCCTCACTGGTTAAAGAAATGATCTGACCATTTTCCTTGTTAAAGTTCATCTCAGGAATAGATATGGTCGTTTTAGAGTCAACCATACCTCTGGCAATATCCGGATTACGTCCGCCAGCTTCTGCGGCAGATGCCATGCTACTCTTCCACCAGGCTATCGTTTTTGGATCTGTGATAGCCTGCCCCCTGCCGTCTACTAACGCTGCTGCTCCGATAATACTCCCCGGTTTCATAACAATCTTGTTTGCGCTCAACGCAATATAGCTACCCGCTGAGGCCGCTTCGCCCCTTATATAGGCTACGGTCGGAATTGGACTGTCTTTAATCAGTTTGCCCAGCTTCTCCGCTGTATCTACCCGTCCACCGGGAGTGTTAATATCCAGTAAAATCAGACCTGCTTTGGAATCTGCTGCTTCTGCAAATCCACGTTCCATAAATTTGCCCAGGCCATGCTCAATTTCCTGATCGACTGGTATAACAAACACAGCTCCACCTTTAGTTTGGGCCGCCGCTGATTCGGAATGAACTAAGGGCAACAGCAAAACGGATACCATAATCCACAACGTTAAAAGGATCCATTTGCGACTGGAGTGGTGATGTTCTCTATGCATTTCTCTCCCCCTTTCGATCTCTCTATGTTACAGCATACCAAACTTTGTTAGACAAACTATACAGTTTTCAGGATTTAATGTGAAATTATTGGGTATATTGCTAATCCTGACGGCTGCCAAATACTTTACGCACCCAATGAACATCACGTTTCACATAATTAACAATAGCGCTTACATATAAGAATCTTCTCATCATTACATTCTATGGTAGGCAACACATATATAGAAATAACACCCTCTGTAAACAGAGGGTGTTGTGTTTTCCTGTTTGTCGCAGGTTTATTGCAGAAATTGCTGAACCGCTTGGTTCACGAGCTTACCGTCAGCGCGGCCTTTTACCTTAGGCATCAAGGCCGTCATTACTTTCCCCATCTCGGCTTTCGAAGAAGCACCGGTTTCCTGGATGGTCTGCTGTACAATAACTTTAATTTCTTCCTCAGAAAGTTGTTCGGGAAGGTACTGAGCGATGATCTCTATTTCTGCTTTAGTGCTTGTCGCAAGTTCATCACGACCGGCTTTTTCAAATTCATGGAGGGCATCTTTTCGCTGTTTGATCTCACGACTCAGAATATCAAGCACTTCGTTGTCGTCCAAATCCCGTTTCAAATCTATTTCAAGATTTTTAATCGTAGAACGAACCATTCGAATGGTGGAGAGTTTGAACTTGTCCTTACTCTTCATTGCTTGCTTCATATCTTCGTTCAATCGTTCGCTCAAATTCATGATTGCTTAGATCCTCCTAGAACTTTCTCTTACGAGCAGCCTCGGACTTTTTCTTGCGCTTTACGCTTGGCTTTTCATAATGCTTGCGTTTCTTCACCTCAGCCAATACGCCATCCTTAGCAATGGAACGTTTAAAGCGACGAAGTGCAGCATCAATTGTCTCGTTTTTGCGAACTTTAGTTTCAGACACCAGTTTTCCCTCCCTCCGACCAGACCGTCCAAGAGCAATAACACGGTTCATCAAATTTTATTATAGGTGAAACGGAAACCAGGTGTCAACCTATAAGAAAAAATGAATACATAAAGGGCCACTTTTCTCCATTCACATCCGTATTACTGAAAAGACAAGCTCTGTCATTTTTTAAGAATGTGAGTCCGAAATACCTGTCAGGGCACCCAATTTGGCGCCGCCCAGTAAGTGATAATGCAGATGCCCCACCGCTTGTCCACTATCCGGGCCACAGTTGTTAATCAACCGATAGCCAGACTCAGCGATTCCTAACTTTTTCGCAACCTCAACCGCAACACGATGAATCTCCGCGATAATAGGAAGATCCTCCTCCGTCACAGCGTTCATCGAAGGAATATATTTTTTGGGAATAATGAGCACGTGTACTGGCGCCGCAGGCTGGATGTCATGAAATGCGAGCACATTGTCGGTTTCCAACACCTTTTTGCTGGGGATGGTTCCATCCACAATTTTCAAAAACAGATCGTCCATTCAAAACCCTCCTTTGGCAGTGAGCCGATCATAAGTAAATAGGCATAAACAGCCCTTGCTCTCGGCATTCAAAGTTATGTATTTCCCACACTGAATAGAAACATATACAGCCATGTTTGGTTATACTTATGTTTCTATATGTATCATAACGGAAAAAGGGTCTTAATACCAGTTTCCCTTACTAACTTCCTCTATAATAGCTTTCACCCCTGCATCAATTTGATCCAACTGCGCGCGCGAAATACTTATGCGCAAAAACTTCTCTTGTTCCCTATAGCCTGATAAATAAAAACCTTTGCCAGCTACAACCTGGATGTTCCTCGCAGAAAGACACTGTACCAAGCGTTCCAAATTCACTGTCCGAGGCAGTTTAAACTGCATATAAACTCCTGAGGTTACAGCTGAAGTCTGAACGTATCCGGCCTGATTGTATCGTTCCACGGCCTTGTTCAGAGTACGAATGCGCTCCGAATACAGTTTACATATCGTGTGCTTGTGGCGTTCATACATTCCATTTTTAATATAAATATCAAGCGCCGCCTGAGACAACATAGATGTGTCGACATATCTTTTATAAGCGTTAAACGTCTTTAATAGGACTTCTGGCAATACCGCAACTCCTAATCGCAAGCCTGGGAAAATGATTTTCGAGAAGCTTTTCAAATAAATAACATGGTCCGAATGGTCGTATGCATAAATGGGATCAAAAAGATGATCGGCCCCCAAATCTGCCATATAGTCATCTTCTACGATGTACACATCATATTTGGCGGCTAAGGCAGCTATCGCTTTTCGCTCCTCTGTGTTATATGAGATCCCTAATGGATTATGATATCTTGACATGGTATAAAAAAACTTGATGCTCTCGTTCTTAAATTGATTCTCCAATTCGTGAAAATCCATACCTTTCGCTGTCCGGACGATGGTACTGACGGGTATGTTCTCTTCCTCCAGAAAGCGCAAATAAATATCGTAACTTGGCTGCTCGACCAAAACCTTTTCTTTGCCATTGGGAAACGGCATTTTAGCGAGTATCTCCAATGCCTGCTGAACACCCGAAGTAACGATAATCCGATCCATTTTTGCAAACACCTGAGTATTAGCCAAATGGGAAACCAACGTATGACGCAGTGTTTCCAGTCCTTGCGAATCGCCATAAGTGAACAGATGATATTTGTAGGTATCAATAGCCTGATTCAAACAATGTTGGAAATCCAGATAAGGGAATACATTTAAATCCGGGGAGGCCGAAGCAAAATCAACGGAGTCTTGCATATGACTATGGTGTAAATCGCCCGAATTTTCCACTACATAGTATCCACTTTGCGGTATGGAATAGATGGCGTGTTTCTTTTCAAGTTCAGAATATGCCCGCAGAATCGTGCTTTTGCTGCATCTATATAATTCTGAAGCCTCACGGACCGACGGTAGCTTGTAACCTGATTTATATTGTCCCTCGCGAATTTTAAGCTCTATATCCAATAAAATTGATACATATTTTTTCACAATATCCACCCACCTGCTCTTTACATACTCATTACATGCTCATTTCATTACATGCTTATTCCGTCTTATGTTTCTTTACACGCTAGATGTTACCATGCTTTATGGATAAACAGGATACCTCATTTCATTGAACTGTACTGATACAGTTTCAATTATTGGATCATATTGGGGATAGAATATGTGAAAAAGAGACTGTTTCTTCATGATGGAAGAAACAGCCTTGCATGGTGATGATGTATGGATGCGCCTTAAAGTCCCTTGTACTGTACAAGAGCTGTAGGCGGGAGAGAGCAGAGAATTCACTATATCTGGCGACTAAGAAATTAGGATTAGTAATAAGGCAGCAAGCTGATCGCTGTCAAGGCTGCAAGTGGCAGAATCAAACGATTAAAGCGACGGCGTCCGTAGGGGAACCCATATGCATAAGCAGGTACTGGATACGGGTACGGGTACGGATACGGAGGATAAGATGCATAGCCACCATAAGCACGGGAACCGCAGCCACAATTGTTAGGCGGATACGGGAGATTAACATTGACATTCTCCATCTCGTCTCCACCCATAGGAACGGCTAAGTATATCTTTTCATCATCCACATGCTCTACAATGCCATCATACATTGTCCCGTCCTTCACCCATACGCATACATAACGATGCATATGCTTTTGACATAGTGTTTTAGCATCCGTCTGTTCCGGTGCTGTAACTTTTTCGGTTGTCATGCTTTTTTCCATGGTTGTTTCCTCCTAGGCTCTTGCATGTATACCGTATGTTATTCAAAAACGGGCCATTTGCTACATCAAATTGGGCGAATTCCGGCTTGCAAAAAAAAGAAGCACCCCGGGAGCTCTTGGCAGAGCCCCTCTGAACGGACGTATGATGGGAAGATTTCTTCCGCAGCATACGTCCGCCGGGGTGCTGTATGATTAACTTGTCGGCTTGGCTGTATTATAACAATAGTTTGAAACTGTATCTGTGACCTGTATCACATTACTTCAAAAAGTTTCCATAACCACACGTGATCCGCCTCCAGCCTGCTCTGCTGGAAGAACAACCAACTTGCGCGGAAGACGGGCCCGTAGTTCAGGCACATGACTAATCACACCAACAGACAATTGATCGTGGTGCAGCTTTTCCAGTGAGGTGATCACCGTGTCAAGCAGCTCAGGGTCCAACGTTCCAAAGCCTTCATCCAGAAAGAAAAATTGCAGAGGGTACTGGCCCCGCAATTGAATTTGAGCCGACAGCGCAAGCGCAAGCGACAAGGAGGTCAGGAACGTTTCGCCACCGGACAAGGTCGATACCGGACGTTTGACCCCACCGTTGGCATCGTCACTAATGACAAAACCACCGCTGGAATCTACCTCTAGCGCGTATCGCTGCTTGGTCAGAAAACGCAGGCGGCGTGAAGCCGATTGACTGACCTGCATGAGCTGCTCCTCAGCAATATATTCAACAAAGGCATTGCCGCGAAAAACAGTCTGGAGCTTGGACATTTTTTCCGCTTCACTACGCAAATGTACACGATTGGACTCCAGCTCCATCCAGCGGACGTGCCGACGCTGCAAGTCCTCTAAATCACGCTCAGCCTTGGCGCGATTTTGAAGCGCCTCTTCATCGCGTGCACGGCAATCACGTAGCTGTGCAGTGGCCGCTTCCCACTGTTCCTCTGTTACCGTTGCTCCATTCAGCTGCTCTTCGACATGCTTTAAGCGGGAAGACATCTCCTTTTCCCGTTCTCGATGTAAACTCACTTCACGCTCATAGCGTGCGGCTTCTTCCGGTCCCAGGCAGCATTCCATAACCTCTGCTTCCGTAGCAAAAGAGGAGGCTTCCAGACGACTGCCCCAACGGGACTCTGCCATCTGACGTCTTTCTTCTGCCGAGTCGGAGGCCTGCCGGGCAATCAGTGAAGCATGAACGGCTTGCTGCTTGCGTTCTTCCGCTTCAGTACGTTGTCGTGCCGCGACTTCGGCTCCGTTTTTCAGCCCCAACAGTCGCGAGGTCGCTTCTTCCAGCAATGAAGCCGCTTGGCCATCTCCAACCCACTTTCGGAGCTGGGCCAGCTTTTCGCGAAGCGAATCATCTTTGCTTTGGAGCCCTGTACGACGGGCAATAATGATTTTGTCTTCCTCGATGATACTCTGCTGTATCTGTTGAACACGCGCCGCCTTTTCTTCGAGGAAGGTCACACTCGTCTCCAGCCGGGACCGCAGCTCTTCCGCGCGCCCATCGCGCTCCTGCATGGCGCGGTAACGCTCCGCGGCTTCGTCCGGAGCGACATCCGTTAGCTGCGCCGCCCATTCGGCGCGCAGCCCCTCGCTGCGCGTGGTGCATGCCTCGCGCTTGCTCTGTGCCTGCGTCAGCGCTACAGCTGCTGCCTCCTGCTCGGCGGCGGCACGGATACGCCGCTGCTGTCCAGCGGCGTCTGCTTCGCGCAGCGCCAGTGCCCCGGCAGGCAGCGCATGCGCACGTGCGGCTAGCTCGGCTGCAGCACGTTCCAGCGCCGCGCAGCGCTCCGCCCATGCTGCGGCACCACGCGGCTCTGCTGGCGCTGCCGCAGGCGTGAAAGGCTCGCCCGTGGCGGCAGCGCCACTGTTTGCGGTGGCGGGCTGCGCCAGCAAGCTGCGTTGCTCGTGCAACTGCTGGCGCAGTGTGAGGCGCAGCTCCTGCAAACCAAGCCGCAGGCGGTGCATCTCATCTGGCGCAGCGGCATCCGCGCTATGCGCCGCGACGACGGCAGGCGCGGGGTGATGCAGCGAGCCGCACACTGCGCACGGCTCGCCTTCGCGCAACTCGGCAGCGAGATGCTGAGCGAGACGCCCCAGCTCCTCGGCACGGAGCTCGTGACGCAGCTGTTCTTCCTCGGCAGCCAGTGACGACATATCGGCGGTGATTTCTGCCTCCAACGTCAGCAATGCCTCAATGCCATCAGCTGCCTGTGCAGCAAGGGCAGAACGCCGTGCCTCCGTCTCCTGTGTCTCCTGGTCCGTCAGCTTTAGACGTTCGTCAGCTTGCGCAAGCCGTTTCTCCTGAGTCACGTACTCCAGTTCAGCTTCACGCAATTGCTCATTCGCGATTTCCAGCTGTTGCAACCGTTGCACAGCCTCTTGCAGCATACGCCGCTCATCTGCTCGCACTTCATTTTGCTTTAGCTCTTGTTGAAGCTCTTGCTGTCGCTTCAAGCCTCGCGTCTGTAGCTCTTGTTCCTTTGCGAGTCCTTCTGCATGTTCAGCAAGGATTTGTTCGCTATGCCCAAGCTCGGCCGCCAGACGGTCCCGTTCGGTCCGCAACGCTTCCGTATCACGCTCCAGTTGAAGCGCCTGTTCTAGTTGGTCGATCCGAAGCAATAGCTTTGGTTCTTCGGCACTGAGTGCTTGCCGGGCCTGCTCATCTGCTTGCGCAGAGACAAGCGCAGCCTCCTGCGCGGTAGCGGCCAGGACTGCCACTTCTTCGGCAGTCTTATGCCGTTTTTCCGCTTCAGCAATGGCTTCCTTCCAATCCGTCAGCGCAGGCAGCAATGCCTCGGCTGAAGTTGCTTGTCGAAGCTTGTGCTCCAGCAAAGCAATGCCCGGCTCCTGTGCTGCCAACTGCTTCAGCTCTTTCGATCTTTGGCTGAGCTCGATGACTAGCTCACGTGTTTTGTTTAGCGCCTCCGATTCACGTGAGACACGCTCTAGCTCGCGACGCGAAGCTTCTGCATTGGCAATCGCCTCTTTGAGACGCAACTCTACATGTTCAAGTGCTTCAGCACTCGCATCCCCCAGCCCTTGCTGCTCCGCCTCTAATGCTTTCAGTGCGATATCGTTATCTTTCACACGACGGCTTAGCTTCTGTGCAAGTTGATCTCCGTACTTCTCCAGATGGAACAAACGCTGTAGCATCTGTCTGCGTTCACTGCCCTTTAAGGACAAGAATTCCGCAAACTTTCCCTGCGGCAATACGACAGCTCGTGTAAAATCGTCCATTTTCAGGCCGATATACTCCTCCACACAGCGCGTCACATCCTGCACCTTATCGGCAAGCACTTCCTCGCCATCCTCTGTTAACGCAATAAAACGGCTAAGCGTATTATTAACCGATACGCCTCCAGCACGTTTGAAACGTCGTTCTACACGGTAACGACGAGGTCCTTGAGCTGACATTAATTCAAACGTAAATGCAACAGACAACGTATCCTCGGCATGATTCATAATGCCTTGTGTACCATTCACTGCCCGCTCCACTTTACCGTACATAGCCAACGTAATAGCATCCAGCAGCGTTGATTTACCACTACCCGTTGGGCCGAATATTCCGAACAATCCAGTTTCGGTCAAATCGTCAAAGCGAATTTCCTGCGACTCCCGGTAGCTTTGCAACCCCGCCAGTTTTAGAAGGATTGGTTTCATGCGTCCTCCTCCTCAGCGTGATCTCTTGCATCATCCTGTTCCACCAGCTCCAGAAACAACTGCACTAATCCGTCATCTGGCTGTGCTCCGCCTGTCTGCCGCTGATAGAATGCCCGGAACAGCTCATGCACTGGCAGTTCTGATCGTTGGTGCTCCAGCTGTGCGGCAGCCATTTCTGGATACATGGGGCGAATATGAATGATACCTTCACGGCTTTTGCGCAGCCGCTGAATATCTCCCATTGACATTGCTTCATCCAGCGTAATTTCCAGATCAATAAAGGCATCGGCATCTAGTCCTTCGTCCAGCCAGCGATATACTTCCTCCAGACCTCCCCGTGCGCGCCACCTCACTAATGGGCGTCCACTGGTAATATACAGTTCCTCGACCTGAGCAGGCTTGCCAGCAACCACGTCAATTAACGTAACCGATTTGGCTTGTCCGGCTTCGGAAAAGCTATAAGCCAGCGGCGAGCCACTGTAACGCATCAGCCCGTCTCCTTTCACATATTGGGGACGATGCAAATGTCCTAGAGCCGTATACTGTGCCCCAATGCTCAAAGCAGACGGATCTACGGTATACGCCCCCCCGACCTGAATCGGGCGTTCCGAGTCCGACTCCAGCCCGCCGAGCACATAAATATGGCTCATTGACAAATTGACGGTGTCAGGCCGAAATGCTGTACCCAGCTGTGACATCAGCAAGCCCACACGGCGACTGTATGCCTCGCGCAAGACTGTTTCATCTCCGTCTTCAGACAATAGCTCGTTCAGACGAGACTCGGAGGGATATGGCAAGGCTGCAATGCATGCCATTTCACCCGTTCGCGGTGTACGAACGCGTACCGCTTCCCCATGGGGCAGTCCCAGCAATGTAATTCCGCGCCCGCTCACCAGTGGTGTGACCGAGGATACCCTTTCCGGCTGATCATGATTGCCCGCAATGACGACTAGTGGTCTTCCTCCAGCCGTAAGACGGGCAGACGTTTCATAAAACAATTGCTCGGCTGCGGCTGAAGGATTGACTGAGTCGTATACGTCTCCAGCCATCATAATCAAATCGGCCTGCTGATCGTCAGCCATTTTCGCTAGTTCTTCCAAAAACGCCTCCTGCTCCTTCAAACGGCTGCGTCCTTCCAACGTGCGACCCAAATGCCAATCACCTGTATGCAAAATCCGCATGTTATTCCTCCTCTCCCTAGCTATATAACTACAGCTGTACACTCTCTCCAGCTTCTAAAAAATACAGCCACTTCTCAGCAACCTTTTTGCCTGTAATTTCTTCGATCACACGGGCATACAGCTCCAATTGAAAACGATATTGGTCTGTTAAATGGGACAGTGTACGATACTCAGATATCCGATCTGTTTTATAATCCACCAGCACGAGTCCTTCGGGAGTTTCAAATAGACAGTCAATAATGCCGTTCATCAGCACTTTATCTCCGTCCTGTCCACCTTCCGAATCTGTTTCTTGTCCTGGTGACATCGATGGTAAGCTGTGGTTCCAGTAATCGTTTGCCCGCATGGTATAAGTAAACGGAAGCTCTCTTTGAACATGCGATGCCCCCAACATTCTGCTACCCAGCTCACTAGTGAAAAAGCGTAATATTTTATTCGTATCTAGCGCCTTTGCATGGACATTCAGTAACATACGCTGATTGAGCAAACGAGCCTTTGTTTCCTCAATAACTTCGGCGCTCATCCCCCCATCTAGTGGCAAATGCAGCATCAACGTATGATAGACCGTTCCTCGTTCCGTTGGAGTCAGTCGCTGATTCCCCATAAACTTAGGTCTGCGCAAGTGTAATTGACTGCCCCCAGTGTGAGAATCCTCCCGATCCTCCGGTAACTCTGCTAGTACGGTGGTAGATAGATTCAACCAGTCGTCCGATCCCATCTCCTGCATTTCCAGCCATCTTTTCATCTCAGTAACCGATGTATTGGCTGCCGTCTTGCCGGCCCGCTCATACGGATAGGTCCAGGAAAGAGCAGCTTCAATGTCCGTTTCACTCTTTTCGTTCAAGTCGATTAGCTCCGCATTTCTCAGTGCTTCTGTCTTCTTTTGGCGCTCTTCGCCCGACACCTCTTCCTCATGATCTGAGTTCACACGAGAGCCGGAAAATGTTTCCGAGGCCACAATTTTAAATAACCAGTCTGTTCCCGGCATATGTTCCAATTTGTGATAGTACCCATCTTGATCACCTGCCGCTTCCCTCAACAAAGTAGCAGAAGGATGCCGAATCAAAGCGGGACCTACCCAGTCCAGATAGCTGCGGCCTGCCGCCAGCATATAGTCTGGTAAGACCGTTTCCGTATGCTCTTTGGCACGTGCCCAACCCGCTGCGCGTGAAGCTAGATCCTTCACGGTTCCGGTCATAATCAGCTTTTCACGCGGCCGTGTAAGCGCCACATATAACACCCGCATTTCCTCAGCCAATAGCTCCAGCTGTGAGCGTCGGCGGATCGCTAAATTGGGCAGCGTAGGGTAGCTGACACGATTTTGTTCCTCCACATATTTAGGACCAAACCCCAACTCCTTGTGCATAAGAAACGGCGCATTGAGATCCTGTTGATTGAACATTTTTGCCGTCCCGGCTATAAACACGATAGGGAATTCAAGTCCTTTACTTTTATGAATGGTCATAATGCGGACAGCTTGATCGGGTTCGGTCCCCCCGCTAATGGATCCTAAATCACCGCCTCGCTCCCGTAGACGGGAAATGAAGGTCAGAAATCGGAACAATCCTCGGTTGGACGTTGAAGTCTCATACTGTCTCGCTCGGTCATATAGCGCCCGCAAATTGCTTTGACGCTGTGAGCCGCCAGGCAGTCCACCGACCCAATCCAGATACCCTGTTTCCTCCAGCACATTCCAAATCAATGCACTTAAGCTACCTTGTCGGGCTTCCTGCCGCCAGGCTTCCAAATTATGCAAAAATGAACGTAGTCGGGCAGACAACGTATTCCCGTTATTTCTATTACCAAAGTCAGATGAAGATAAAGAGTCCTCAGGGAAAAGATCCAACTCCATGATGTCAGCAGTGGTCCCTTTTTCGCTCTCCTTCAGTGGGTCCGCCTCTGCCGCCGCCAGCAATGCGCCATAAAACAATCCATCCGGCTTTTCCAACCGAATTTGTGCCAGTTCATCTTCGGTCAAGCCGACAATCGGCGAACGAAGCACGGATGCAAGCGGGATGTCCTGCTGTGGATTATCAATAATGTGCAGCAGAGACAACATTACCTCAACTTCCGTTGCTTTAAAAAAGCCTGTCGTCTGCTCCCCGGAGGCCGGAATGCCCTCAAGCCGCAGTTCCTCTACAATTAGGGGGGCCCACACGCTTGCCGAACGAAGCAAAATGACGATATCGCCGTAGATTGCCGGGCGCATCGCTTTTAATCCTCTGTCGTAAATCAACAGTGGTTGTCCGGTATCTCCGGTCAGTTCTTTAATCCGTTGCGCAATCGCACGAGCCTCTAACTGTGCCGTTTCCAGTTCCACAAGCTCAGCCAGCTCACTTTCCTGAAAAACAGATTCGTCCTCCGTTTCGGACAGCTCCGAAGCCTCGGAAAGACCATGGCCACCCTTATCTACTAACAGCAGCTCAGGTGCGTATACAGATGCGGTGTCTTGATCCGACGGGTCGGGATAGGATGCGCCGTGTACCAGCCACGCTCGTTCATCGTACTCAATTTCCGCCACATCCACACTCATAATCTGGCGGAACACCAAATTGACCGCATCGACAACTTCCTCCCGACTGCGGAAATTACGCGCCAAATCAATTAAAAATCCATCTTCCTGCTCCTGCATGCCGTACCGTTGATACTTATTCAAAAACAGACCCGGCTCCGCCAGCCGAAACCGATAAATACTCTGTTTCACATCGCCCACCATAAAACGGTTACCCGGTTCCTCCCGTGATACCAGCCTAACGATATCTTCCTGTACGGTATTCGTATCCTGATATTCATCTAGCAGCACCTCGTCGAATTGCGCCTTGTATTCGAGCGCAGCATCGGAAGGTAGTAGCCTGTACGGAGTAGAATCGGGATGTCGTAATATTTTCAGACAATAATGTTCCAAATCCCCGAAATCCACCAACCCTTTTGACTGCTTGTGCTGTTGAAAACGTTCCCCGAATACAAGCACGGTTTCTACCAGTTCGTTCATCAACGGAGCTGCGGCGTGCAGCTCCTCCCAATAGGCTTCTGCTCTCCTGCCAAACAGGGAAGCCTTCATATCTGTAATCATTTTTTTGGCTGCTTCGCGCAGCGTCTTAACCCGTTCCTGCAATGCAGGCTCAGTCTGATCTTTTTTGACCGGCTTGAGCTTACCGAAGGCAGCTGCCTGAAAATGATCATATAGAGATGCCCACGGCTGTGTCTCCAATTCCTGCAGCAATCCCTTCACCATCGCCGTATCCTCTTGCAGCGTCACTGTATAAGGTGCAGGACCGCCGGGCTGCATAGCAGTTTCATGCGCCTGTTCCAGCAAGCTCGCTGCTCCGCGCAATGAAAGTGCAGCATCCGCCAAAATGCTGCGAACCCAAGGCGTCTCTCCGAGAGCCGCTACATCCTGCACACGAAATGCAGTTGCTGTCTCCCGCAGCCAATGCTCCGGCCAAGGATGACTTTGAGAAAAATCATACAGCCGCTGAACAAGCACATACATCGCATCATCGGTGCGTTCTCCACTAAACCAGTCGACTAGTCTGCGGAATGTACTGCCTTCATCATGAGCCTCATATTTCTCCTCAAACAGTTCTTCTAGAAGCTCCTGGCGCAGCAATTCTGTCTCATGCTCATTCATAATCCGAAAACCAGGATCAAGGGGAATGGCCTGATAATGCCTGCGGATGACCTCCATACAAAATGAGTGAAGCGTCGTAATCGAGGCCCGATTCAGCAACGATAGCTGACGGCGTACATGTTCACTTTCCGGTTCCTGCTCCAATACACGTTCCAACGCTTCGCGTATCCGTTGACGCATTTCGGCGGCGGCTGCCTTCGTAAAGGTCGCTACCAGTAACCGATCCACACTGAAGCCAAGCTGGGGATCGACAATTTTACGAATAATACGCTCTACAAGCACCGCTGTTTTACCAGACCCCGCCGCTGCCGCAACCAGCATGTTGTTACCAGATTCCGAAATGGCACGCCACTGGTCATCGCTCCACATACTGCCTTCCGGCTTCGGTAAACCCTTAATGTTTGACATGCCTATCATTGGTCCATTCCTCCTTTCCCTTCCTGTGTATGACCCAGCAGATTCCAAATCTGATCCTTACCGGGTTTACCCCATTGATTGTAGCCACTGCCCTCCAGACTGTCGTCAAATTGACAAACAGGCTTAAAAGAGCAGAAGGTACATGCCGTCTCTTGCTGGATACGATACGGTTCAATGGCCACATCGCCCTCTGTCATCCGTGTACCAATCGTCCGAATATTATTACGCACCGAAGCTAGCAGGCTGTCCCACTGTTCCGGCGAAGCAACCGAGGCACTGCTATAAAAACTACCGTCTGCTTTCACCGCAACAGGTAAAATAGAAGAATATCCCTTGTCCAATGATGTATCCATCTGCCCAACTACATCCCGATCCGCAAGCAATAATCCTTTCATCTTAAAACGTTTCAAAAGCTCCTGACGGGCCTGTTCTGCGCTAAGACCGTTAGGCGACTGTAACATCGGATTGTGGACGTGAAAATATAGGGTACCCGCTGGATAAGCTGTCTCGCCCAACCATTCCTCCGCCGCATTCAGCAGCACGTCCAGGTACGTGAGCATTTGCAGAGACAAGCCATAGTACACTTCATGCAGCTTGAGATCCTTTTGGCTGGATTTGTAATCGATGACACGCAAAAGTAAACCTTTTTCTCCCTCTGCCACATCCACACGGTCAATCCGTCCGACAATTTCCATCACAACACCGTTATCTAACTGGAAGCTTAATGGAGGAAGCTGCTGACCCGGCCCAAAGTCCAACTCCAGCCCAATCGGCTCAAAGCTACCTCTTCGCGCATGTTCACCTAAGATCAACGAAGCACGGCTCACGATGTCTTTCAATTTACGTAAAATGTAGCCATACCGCTTGGAGCTCATTAAAATTTCGCCTTGCAGACGAGGAGCCAAACGCTCCACTGTACTTTCCGCCTCTTGTCGGCATTCCTCGGTGCTGAGACTGCCCCAGCTGACATTGCGATTACGCAGATTGATCGCCATCTCACCAAGCGCTGCATGAAATAATTGTCCGATATCCGGGGCCTTCAGGCGATACATTTGACGTTCCTTCAAACGAAGACCGTGAGAGGCAAAGTGCGAAAATGGACATGCCACAAAACGTTCCATACGAGATACGCTGGTACGCAGCTTGCTCCCGTACAGACGGCGGCTCGTTTCCTTCTGCATTTCGGCATGGTTCTCATAAAAAAGTGAGGTCAACAGCTGACGCAACTTGTCCTTCTCACGCCCTTGTTGGCTGGCATACCAGTTATATACCTCCCACCAAGGAGATAAAATGTCACCGCCACGTCGCCAATGCCGTAATTGCGCAATGAGCTGCGGCAAAGCCTCGGACGGATGAGAAGCATACTCCCATTGCGTCGTCCAAGCATCCCCAGGCAAAGGGTATCCAGCCAGCGGACGTTCGTCCAGACTAGGAAACAGGTGCCGCACATGTCGTACTAACTCAGACGGCAACAATGACTTGCCCTCTTCATCAGTCACTGCATAGCTCATCCACAGGCTTTTACCGGCTGAGGTAAGGGCCGTATAAGCGAGAAAACGTTCGTCCAACAGACGTCTTGTCATATCGGGCGCCAGCTCTACGCCTCGTTCGTTTAATGCCGTACGCTCCTGCTCATTCAGCACACCGTCCTCATGAAAGACAGCCGGCATCACACCTTCGTTCATACCTAGCACAAAGGCATGTTGAATACCGGACACACGTGTACGGTCCGTGTTTCCGACTAGAACCTGATCCAGAGCCGGCGGAACAAGTCCCATACGGAACTCGGCCAATCCCGTTTCCAGCACACCCGCAAATAAAGAGGTATCCAGCCTTTCATCACCCATCATTTCGACAATTTGATCCAGTAGTTCAAGCACTGCATCCCATACCTGACGATGCTCCTTCGCCTGCTCAGGTTTTCCCGCTTCCTCTGCCTGATGAATGAAGGCGTCCAGCTTGTGGCCGATTTCTGCATCTTCCAGTAACAGATATACCGCTTCACACTTCTCAAGTGCAGTTCGTGCCTTGCCCACACGTTTCTCAAACGCACGTAAAGGCGTCACGATTACATCCCGACACAGCTCCATCAAATCCAACGTTTCATCCCGCCTACGGTTCCGTTCCTGCTCCTCCAGCTCCAGTGACAAGCTGGGCACAGCCTGCCACGGGCGACCGTCTGTCCAACGGCTACCTTGTATTCCGCAGGCCAGTACATAGTTTTCCAGACGATCCATCTCCTCGCGGCTCACCCGACCATCCAGCGGCAGGAGAAGATCTGTTTTGACCGCACGGAATACATCCTCATATCGCCAGCGTCGCTGCACGATATCCAGTGAAGCCCGAATCAATTCCACTAAGGGATGATGCAATACACTTCTCCGCTGATCCAGAAATACTGGAACCTCATATTGTTTGAATATCGGTTCCACCCATGACTCATAATCTTCAATATGACGCACAAACAGGGCCATCTCCCGATAACGCGCGCCCTCATCTCGGGCTAAACGACGCATTTCGCGTACAGCACCTTCCAACTCAGCGCGGCGATTCGCCGCAGCATACAGTTTTATGCCTTCCGGCTGTTCTTCTGTCCACTGCTCTCGTAGCTGCTGCAGCCGCATCCGTTGTTCCTGATTCCGTAACCCTGTACGATATTCAAAGTTAGCCTCCAAATACGCCAACGCCGGACGCTCCTTAAATCTCGGCGGCGGATCAGGGCGAAGTAATTGTGTCTGCGTCTCTATCATCAGCTCGTCTGCCATTCCTTTGAGCTTTACATACGTAGCCGCCGAAGGATGAAACAAATCTAGCTCATGCGGAAGCTGTCCGCTCTCGTAGCTGCGGTTGCAAGTCAGCGCCACTGTCAACGAAGAGGCATGCAGCATAAGTTGCTCCACCACTTTATATTCATGTGGTGTAAACCTACGGTAGCCATCCATCCAAATGTCTGCTCCACGCACAAGGGAAGACTCTGCAATCTGTTCTGCCAGCATGCGCAGCGTATCTTCACCGTCAATATATTTAAGCGTCAGCTCTCGTTCAAAATCCTCGTAGATTAGACTGATATCTTTGAGCTTGCCGCGCAAAATCGGAGTTGACTCTCCAGCAGCGTTCATTCGCTCCAGTTGCTCGGGTACAGACCGAGTATCATTTCCATACTGCTTTAGCTCCGTGAACAATGTATTCAACCGATCCACAAAGCCGAGCTGGTCTCCCGAATCCTTAAACAAACTCAGTTCATCCTTGCGACGACGAATAATTTTATATAAAAGCATCTTCTTGCCTTCTTCCGTTACAGGCACCAGCGCTGAACCCCCAGTTTCCTGCATAACTAAATAGGCAAGACGGTGAAATCCCATCACTTGGGCGCGCACCGACCCCTGAATACCGTTTCCGGCTTCTGTAAGTAACGCATGCTCAGAAGCAAATGACGATTGCTCCGGTACAAGTAACAGCATAGGCTTACCTAGCGGCTCCTCGCGTAACATAGACGTCATTTCATTGCGGATTAACGTACTTTTACCACTCCCAGAGCGGCCAATCAACAAACGGACCGACATGATGCGGCCTCCTTTCCAACGAACAACATTCTATTAAACAGTATAGCATATCAGGCAAGAGAGAAAAGAACGTACGTTTGCCATGTTGTAGCAATTCTTTCTCCCTCTAAAAAATAAATCAGTCCCGCAGATTGGCTTGGTGCACGCCTTCTCTACAGGACTGATTTATACCTAAAACGAGTTTATTTTACCTATTTAATCACCAAAAGGGCGATTGACTTTGACTTTGTATGAAACTACAACTGTGTCCGGCTGCGCACCTCAAAGATGGCGAATTTCAAGTAATGGCCTTCCTCCACACCCAAAATTTGAGGATGGTCCTTACCAGCTGCTCTCCAGTCTACCAGACGAAGGATTTTGCCGGCATCTGCCGCTGCTTCCTTAATGGTGTCCAAAAACAACTCCGGCCGCATGTGGAACGAGCAACTCGCTGTCACCAGATAGCCGCCCTCATTAACGAGCTTCATCCCGTGCAGGTTGATATCTTTATATCCACGTGTAGCCCCTTTGACAGCGTTCTTCGTTTTGGCAAAGGCTGGCGGATCAAGAATGACCACGTCAAAGGTGCGTCCGCCACCCGCTGTCAGCGGCTTAGACGTATCTCCTTTGCCCCCGGCTCGTGCATTGCGTTCCTCTACACCTTTCACCTGATTGCGCAAATATTGAAAAGCATCGTCGACGACAAACTCGACGCGTTCCTCAAAACCGTTCAGCTTGACATTGTCCCGCGCACTTTCAATCGCATGCTCAGAAATATCAAGACAAGTTACTTTTTTAGCACCATATTTACAGGCATTGAGCGTAAAGCTTCCCGTATGTGAAAAACATTCCAATACGGTTGCGCCGTCCCAGAATGGGAATTCAACAACCTTACCACTTTTATTCACTGGCTTCATGACCGTTGTGGCAGCGTCCCCTGAGTCTGTAGCAACTTCTTGTAGCGTAATTCCACTACGTGCTCCCCAACCTGTCATCAACGGTGCTATGGCCGCACGATTTTCACGCTGGTCAAAGAAATAACCCGTCTTCTGGCCCTCTACGATATCAACCTTGATGTGCAGGCCATTTTCCGTCACCACTACATGACGCGGGCAATCACCGTACAAAGGACCCTTCGTTTGTTTCAATCCTTCCAGCTCTCGGATGGATACATCACTGCGCTCATATATACCAACAGGACCCAATACTTCAACGAGCGCATCCCTGATTTCTTCCCTGCGCCGATCCATGCCAAGCGTTAACAGCTGCACAACCAACACATCACCAAAACGGTCTACAATCAGTCCAGGCAAAAAATCAGCCTCGCCGTACACCAACCGATAAGCGTCTCCCCCGGTCACAAAACGTTCGCGGTGCTCCAGACATTTGCGAAAGCGTTGGGCAAAAAAGTTTTGATCCATCGCTTCCAGCGGCTCATAGGACATCACACGCACTGTAATTTGTGAAGCCGGATTATAGTAACCTGTCGCCAAATAACGCCCCTGATGGTTAACAATACTGACCAAATCGCCTGCCTCTGGGTCTCCTTCGATCTTGGCTATTTCGTTTTTAAACACCCAAGGGTGTGCGTGCTCCAGCCTTTTTTTACGGCTGCGTTCTAATATTACTGAAGGCAAAATCCTTCACTCCCATTCTTGGATTACTCAAAGTGTTAAAACGTTGTTCGATAGGGGCGCGGCTCTGCGGATCATTTGATCTTACGATCGCTGTTGCACGGGGATTCTTTGGATTTTATAAATGATTTTAATGGTAAGAATCCCCCTAGGTTTATACTTCCGAAGCAGCTTTCCTTTGGAAAGCTTTCAGGCGAACGCTCTCGCTTCTCCAGATTCAAATGATCCGCTTCGCTACTGCCCGCCTGTATATCGGCGTCACGCTTTTAAAGCTTGTGAAGATACTACAAAAATTATCGTTTTCCTAAAAAGAGCTTAGCCATGCTTGTCATGGCTGTCCTCGACAGATCATAGGCTGTTACATAAGTATTTTCACCTAGAAAAGGGGGCTATGCCCGTGCTTATACATGTTATACTCCCGCTGTGCGGCGGACTGTTTATTTTTTTGGGCGGGATGAAGCTGATGGAAGCAGCCCTCCGGCATTTGGCTGGCCCCTTCCTCACCCGTTGGCTGAACCGCGCCACCGTTTCCCCTTGGCGGGGTATGCTGTTCAGTTCAGGCATTACCGCCCTGTTGCAAAGCAGCACCGCTGTAACGGTGCTGACGATCGGACTGGTCAACGCCGGGCTATTGACCTATGGCCGTACGCTCGGCATCATTCTTGGCACCAATATCGGTACCTGTCTCACCACCGAGCTGATGGGGCTCCAGCTTGGCAAGCTGGCTGTTCCGCTGCTCTGCGGCTCACTGCTCTGCTGGAGCGCCGCCGTACTGTGGGGAGAATCCGTCTCCGTTCGCCAGTACGCGTCTGCCGGAATTTCACCCGGCTCCAATGGGCTTAGCCGTCCGCAGGCTGTACAATATATCAGCCTCGTATTTGCTGGATTTTCGCTGATTCTGGCGGGTATCCGCGTAATGCAAACGGTCGGCCCATGGATTGAGCAGGCCGGACTATTCCGCTGGTTTCTTGATCACGCTGCGGCCAACATGTGGTGGGCCTTCGCTGCGGGTGCCTGCCTGACCGCACTGGTTCACAGTAGCGCAGCCGTTATTGGCATGGCGATCAGCCTTGCCGCTGCGGGTGCCTTGCCAGCCGATGTGGGGATCGCCATCGTCATCGGCTCCAATGTAGGCACCTGCGTAACCGCCCTGATTGCCGCTGTTGGTGGCAGCGTGTCCGGCAAATTTGTAGCCTGGTCCCATGTGCTGCTGAACGTAGGCGGAGCCTTGCTCTTTATGCCGTTGATCCCTGGGCTAGAAATGGCCGCCGCCTGGATATCTACCGAGCCCGGAGCCAAGGTAGCCCATGCCCAAACCCTGTTTAACGTCATTAGCTCTCTGCTGGTCTTGCCTCTGTGCTACCTACCTGTATGGACGCGTTTAGAGGATCGTATATCTCCCCACAGAATCAAACGTTAATTCCTAGCATGGACAGCGCCTTGCTCAAAATGACATCATTATTGTCATATCCGCCCTGGCGCTGGAGAAGCCATGCTTCCTCAGGCTTATGCCATGCAACTCCCTTAATTTCTTCGATTTGTGCCTGTAAATCCCCATCTAGTGCCTCTACAAGATAATAGTGTACTTCTTTATCCACTTCCCCAAATTCCGGATGCTGATACGTATAAGCAATCATATCTACATGCTGGATAATCCGCCCGTTCAACCCTGTTTCCTCGCGAATTTCACGTAAAGCCGTCTGTTCGATTGTTTCTCCCAACTCCATTTTTCCTTTAGCCAAGGATACCTTGCCATATCGGTCAGTAATGAGCTGAATTTCAAGTTGCTCCCCCTGTTTGTGAAACACAACACCGCCTGCTGAAATTTCCTTTTTTGCTGCCATCCTGTAATCTCCCTTCCTTGCGCAACAAGGATTCCGTCCTCTCTGTAAGGAAAGGCGAAATCCTTGTTTGCCATCTCTATTGCCTTTTCAGGCTTTTTTTGTTCTTACAGAGCTGTTTGCAGCCCATTCTCCAGTACGCGAACCAATTGGCCTTCACTTTCATTAATGCCTGCCTTCGTTAGCTTCACGCGGCATACCTTGCCAACCAGATCCTCAGTACCTTCAAACGCCAGTTGAATATAATTGTCACTATATCCATGGAGTATGCCGCTATCTTCGGTCCCTTTCGGCGCAACTTCCGGAATGACCTCCAGCACCTGACCTACAAACCTCTCAGCATACGCCAGTTGCATTTGCTCTGACAGTTGTATCAGCTCATGCACTCGTGCATTTTTCACGTCTTCGTCCACCTGATCCTCCATACGCGCCGCAGGAGTTCCACTACGCTTGGAGTACGGAAACACATGCATTTCTGAAAAACCGATTTTTTTCATCAGCTCATAGCCATTGCGGAACATTTCATCCGTCTCCCCAGGGAAGCCGACAATTACGTCCGTTGTAATCGCAACATCGGGCATTGCTTTGCGAATCATAAGCATTTTGTTATAAAACTCTTCTGTGGTGTACTTACGACGCATCCGTTTCAATACAGTGTCGTCCCCCGCCTGAAGCGGTATATGAAAATGACGAACCAGCTTGGTGGAACGGTTCAGTACATCAAGCATTTTTTCATCAATCTGGCTGGCTTCAATCGAACTGATGCGGATACGCTCCAGCCCTTCCACTTTCTCCAGATCCCACAGCAGATCAGATAGGTCATAATTATCCATGTCGTCACCATAACCGCCAGTATGGATACCAGTGAGTACTATTTCCTTGTAGCCTGCGTGTACCAGTTGACGCGCCTGTGCAATAATGCTCGCAGCGTCACGACTGCGGGATAGCCCCCGCGACCATGGAATGATGCAGAAGGTACAGAAGTTGTTGCACCCATCCTGAATTTTCAAAAAGGCCCGAGTATGATTAGCAAAATCAGGCACATCCATTTCCTCAAATACACGCGTTTTCATAATATTGCGCACGGCGTTCACTGGTTGACGCGTCCCTTGAATTTCCTGCACGAACGGAATGATTTTGTCCCGATCTTGAGTCCCGATAACGAGATCAACGCCAGGAATATCCATAATTTCGGCAGGAGAAGTTTGGGCGTAGCAGCCCGTCACTGCCACAATGGCATCTGGATTCCGGCGAATCGCGCGGCGAATGATCTGACGACTCTTTTTATCACCGGTATTCGTAACGGTACATGTATTAATAAGATAGACATCCGCGGTCTGCTCATCAAAGTCCACCTGTTCATAACCTTCATTTTTAAACAGCTGCCAGATCGCTTCTGTATCATAAAAGTTTACCTTACAGCCCAATGTGTAAAATGCCACTGACGGCATATTAAACCCCTCCCATTTCTCCTGTCTCATATAAAATGCAAGCCAATGCAGCCATTCCTGCGGTCTCAGCACGCAAAATACGTCTTCCCAGTCCTGTAGACTGGGCCCCAGCCTGCTCGGCCTCCAGGCTTTCCGCTTCAGTAAAGCCGCCTTCCGGGCCTACCACCAGCAGAACACGCGGCATGTCCGTCGACGCCCATTGTCCTACCAATGGCTGGATTACATCCCGTAGCTGCTGACCCTGCTCTTTTTCATAACAATAACATATCAAATCATACCCAGCAAAAGAAGCCAGAAGTTCTTTCCACGTCATTGGCGCACTAATTTCTGGAATCCGGTTACGGTGGCTTTGTTCAGCCGCTTCCTTCACAATCTTGCGCCAACGCTCCAGTCGCTTGCCTTCTTTTTTGGCATCATACTGCACTACTGTACGCTCGGACAAAAACGGTACAAACCCGGTTGCTCCGATTTCTGTACATTTTTGCATCACCGTCTCCATCTTGTCTCCTTTAGGAAGACTCTGAGCGATGGTGACCTGCACATGCGGTTCAGAGGTCATCTTCAGCGGCTCAATAATCGTCGCCGTAACATGATCCTGCTCTATCGTATCCAATGCAGCCAGTGCTTCCCTAGATACCCCGTCACTGACTATAATTTTGTCACCACTACGGCCCCGCATGACTTTAGCGATATGCCGCGCGTCCTCACCCGCAACAATCACGTGATCTTCTAGAAATTGCTCTGCCGGAATAAAATAACGCTGCATTCTCTCTCACACCTATTCCTGGATTTTGCAAAAATCCTCATTCTAAAAATAACTGTTATCCACTAATGTTCCGTACAAAATCCGAATAAATCACCAAGCAACATCATATCATCTTTTGCGCCTGTATGACCAGTCTGTTCACTCTTCTATTCAAGGTATACCTACCATTCTCGTAAAAAAAGGAGCCCTTAGGCTCCGAACAATCCAGTGATATAAAAAGAGAACTGCAAAAACTGTATATAAATCATCTGGGCCAGCGTGTAAAGAGGTTCAATCGTTACAACTCGAACCTGTGGAATGACCAGGATAAGCAGAAAAATAAAGATCGACCACTGTTCAAACTGCTGGAGTTTGCGACGTACAGGAGTGGGGGCCACATCTTCCACAATCCGGTATCCATCCAGTGGAGGCAATGGGATCAAATTAAAGATAAACAAAAACAGATTTAAATTGATCAAAGCATTGATAAACAAATAGATTGCTTGAGCCACCCGTTGGTTCTCCATCCCCGGCAATACTTGAAAATGAAGGAGCACGGCATAGATTAAAGTAGTAACAAATGCAAGCAGCAGATTGCTGAGCGGACCCGCAGCCGATACAATAATGCCCATGAGGCGCGGACGACTAAAGTTATCACGATTAACCGGAACTGGCTTGGCCCAGCCAAAGCCTCCGATCAGCAGCAGTAGCGTACCCAGCAGGTCAATATGCACTGCCGGATTTAAAGTCACGCGCCCAAGTAGCTTGGCTGTAGGGTCACCAAATTTATTGGCATAAAATGCATGTGCAAACTCATGAACCGTGAACGATATGATCACGGCCAGCAAATAAAATGGAAGAACATTTAAATTTACACGAAAAATATTTTGTAAAAAATCCATACTTACCTCTTTCTCGCCACAAACGCCAGCCAATCTTCATCCCGGCTTATTTCGGCAATCTCAAAGCCAGCTGCCTTCAACGCAGTTTCGACAACTTCTTCTTTGTTCTTCCAAATCCCTGAAGCAATATAAATACCACCTGGTTCCAGGGCTTTATATACATCGTCAATGAACAGCAAAATAATCTCTGCCAATATATTAGCTACCACTAGCTTGACGGGTAACTGGATACCCAGCGTTGGATCGCTTGCATTAAGCACCGATAGCAAATCACTTTCTTTAATGGTAATGCGTTCCTCCAGCCCGTTCAGACGCGTATTTTCCCGCGCACTGGATACTGCCACCGGATCGAGATCCAAGGCAAGTACATGCTTCGCTCCCAGCTTTACAGCTCCAATGGCCAAAATACCGGAACCCGTGCCGACATCAATGACTTCTTCCCCGCCCTTAATTACAGATTCCAGCGTTCTCAGACAAAGGGATGTCGTAGGATGCGTTCCAGTCCCGAAGGCCATACCAGGGTCCAGCTCAATGATTTTTTCCTCTTCACTCGCAGGCTCATAGTCCTCCCAAGTGGGTTTAATCGTCAGACGGTCCGACACACGCAAAGGCTTGAAATATTGCTTCCAAGCATTTGCCCAGTCGTCCTCATCAACTGTTTTCAGTTCATACTGAACCTCACCAGGGTCAATATCGAAAGTTCTCAATTCTTCGACGCGCGGCTCAATTTGCGAACGAATACTATCCATGTCCACTTCTTCGGCAAAATAGCCTTTGATGATCGCTTGTCCTTCAGGTATGTCGTTCAAAGGTCGATCATACCACTGTCCATAGGACGTATCCCGCGGCTTGTTGAGCGAACCGGATTCTTCAATGGAAACCCCTCCTGCACCTGCTTCGTGCAGAAAATTCGAAATCATTTCGATGGCTTCTTCGGTTGTATGTATTGTAATTTCATTCCACAACATGGTTTTCATTTCCTCCTCATTTCACATGCATACATTACATTGTACTATATACATGCACAGGAGTTCAAAAAAGCTGGTAATCGTCCTTTTCCGATTTCTCCAGCCGGACTTGGAATTGCTACGACGTCTGTATTTATTGATCCTGCTATTTCTGGTGCTGTCAACAACCGTGTAGAGTTAAAAGCCTCGATTGGACTACGTTTCGTCGGTGTCGGCAACATTCGAGTACTTGTACGTATATGGAGAGCCGGCAAGGAAATTTATTACGGACTGGAATCCAATGTCTTCGATAACAATATTATTCTTAATGTCGAAACGGTAGACGTTGCGCCTCTGGGCGTGCAAAACTACCAACTAATTATTGAAAATCAAACGCCTGCGACTACTGCTTTCGTCGCCGGTCCTCTTGTTTTTAGTGCAACAGCATACAGCGGATAATGAATAGAAAAAGGAAAGAACACAAATAAGACGGGCTATCCCACAAATCATCCTATTGATGGAGATAACCCGTCTTATTAAATTCTACTCATTGTCGTTTATGATACGCTGCTGACGACGGTCAGCTCCTTCGCTACGCCGGATCGCTTCCAGATCCTCAGCATCTGCCTGATCTGCTGAGAACTCAACATCTTCATTTTTAGCAGATTGCATGCGTTTGATTTTCTCTGTTTTGGTTAGCACTTTATCAAACCGTTTGTTTTTAGACATCGGTCACTGCCCCTTCCAAACTTTTCACAGCATTCCACCCGCTTGTTCCACGATGGACATTGCCTGATGATGAATGGATTCATCCACCACAGCAGTCAACAAAATATCGCGGCCTGTCGGTCCGCCCTGTCCTCCATCACTCATGCCACTGGCGGACGGATCAGCCGCAGCCAGTATTGCTGGAGTTGCATCTGTAAAGTCCACGCCCTGTGTCAATGAGGACAAGCTGCTAATCTGTCCTGAAAATACAGGCAATCCGGCGTTGCCAGTAGACTGCCGCGGATACCGGCTAAATCGGTCTATCGACACATCGGCTGCCCGGAGAGCTTCCAGTTTTCTAGCAGCTCCCTGTGCTTCCTCAGGACTTTTGAAATACGCCAAAATATTTTTTTCGCCCATCTCAAAATCTCCCTGTGTAGTATTGAGCGCAACTGCTCTTCAAGAGCATAGAGCGTTACGCTTTGTTATATCCTGCTCATTGGCACGATTTTATATTCCGACGGATGCAGACGATATCAAGAACAGTAGGCCAAGACAGTGAACCAGAGTTTGTGAAGAGCATAACTTTTACGGGTGTAAAACAGCTGCTGGAGCTTCACCTGACTTAGCTACTCCTGTCTCCCAAGCAGCGCGAATAACTGCATCCCGTACCTTTTGAACCACCTTCGGATTAAAGACATTCGGTATGATATAAGTTTCACTTAGCTCCTCAGGACAGATCGCATCAGCGATGGCAAGTCCGGCAGCTAGTTTCATTTCCTCATTAATCGTCGTAGCATGACAATCTAGAGCACCCCGGAAAATTCCCGGGAAGCACAGCACATTGTTAATCTGATTTGGAAAATCGGAGCGGCCAGTAGCGAGCACACGTACATAAGGTGCAGCTACAGCCGGATCGATTTCCGGAATCGGATTCGCCATGGCGAACACAATAGGATCAGTTGCCATGCTCTGTATATCCTCTACAGTCAGTATGTTCGGGCCTGACACACCGATGAATACATCAGCTCCCACAATCACCTCGGATAAACTCCCACTTAAATTGTGCGGATTAGTCATGTTCGCATACTCTGTCCAATGCGGATTACTGTACTCCACATCACGGTGAATAGCTCCCTGTCGATCAACGCCAATCAGATTGCGCACACCTGCCTTAAGCAGCATACGGGAGCAGGCCATACCCGCTGCACCGATTCCTGCAAATACGACTTTGACATCCTCCATTTTTTTGCCACATACCTTTAATGCATTGACCAGACCCGCTAACACAACGACTGCCGTACCATGTTGATCATCATGAAATACTGGAATGTCCAGTTCCTGCTTCAACCGTCTCTCGATTTCAAAACAGCGTGGCGAAGATATATCCTCCAAATTAATGCCGCCAAAAGCAGGAGCAATCATTTTAACAATTTGAACAATTTCATCAGCGTCCTTCGTGTTGAGACAAATCGGAAAGGCGTCGACACCTGCAAATTGTTTGAACAACACCGCTTTACCCTCCATTACAGGCATAGCAGCCTCCGGCCCGATATCTCCTAATCCCAGTACTGCTGTTCCATCTGATACGACCGCTACAGTATTTTTTTTGATCGTTAATTCGAACGCTTTGGCAGGGTCATTGGCAATTTCCATACAAATTTCAGCTACACCCGGCGTATACACTTTGGACAGCCCCTCCATCGTTTCAATTGGTTTCTTCGGTAAGGTCTCCATTTTGCCACCTGCGTGTAATTCTCTAATTTCATCTATTAAACTGCTCATATTTTTCTCCGTCCTTTCATGTCTCTTTTTGGATATGAATCTCAGTCCTGTGTATAAAACTCATCAGCTCCATAATTGGAGTAACAAAGTTGCTAAAATGACCGTGCCTGCCCCACCAATACGTGTTGCAATTTGCGCAAAAGGCATCAGTTCCATCCGATTGGACGCAGACAGAATGGCTACATCTCCCGTGCCCCCTAATCCACCGCGACAGCTAGTCACCAAAGCAGCTTCTACAGGATACATGTGAATCCATTTTCCTGTGAAGTATCCGGTAACAATCAATGCAACTACAACAGATGCGCAGGTGATGGCATAAGGAACCGTTAAGATCCCAACCACACTATCCAAAGGTACATACAAAATACCCAATCCCACCATCAAGGGCCATGTCAGACTTGCCGTTATACATTTGTATAAGTGAAAAGCTCCCTGCTCCAATGTGTTCGGCATAATCTGAATGCACTTAATTAACGCCGCCGCCAGAATCATGAGGATCGGACCTGGAATATGGAGATACGGCTCCAGCAACTTACCCACAATAAAGAAAGTGCAAGCTAACAGCAGACCTCCTCCCATCAATGGAAAAGAAATCGATTGTTCCAGACTTGCCGGGGCTAGCTTTTCTGCATGTTTTTCTAGTTTCAATAACCTCCCGTTACCTGAAGTTTTTGGATTTTTCTCCGCTAATCTCTTCAGAATACCCGCACCTATGATTGCAACAATGTTCCCGATAATTGCAGCGGGGATAAATTGAGACACGAATATTGCCGAATCCTTGCCCAGCACCAATCCATACGAAATGGACAACGGTAAAATGCCTTCCCCAATCCCACCGGAGATAATCGGAATGATGATGAAAAAAAATGTATGATAGGCGCTATAGCCAAAAGCCATACCCACTATCATCCCCACGGCAACTGCTGCAATAGATCCTATAATAATGGGGGCGAAAATCCTGACAATTCCGTTCATCAGCATTTTCCGATCCATACCAAGAATACTACCCGTTACTAGACATGCGATGTAGAAGTAAAGAAAATTCGAGGTTTTCATAAGCGTGTGTACAGCACCCATCGCAGATGGACTGAACATATTCCAAAATACCATTAACGATGGAACCATAAGAGATAAAATGGCCGGCCCGCCAATATGCTTAAGCAACGGAAGTTTGGCCCCTAGATCACTGAGCAGTATACCTAAAATCATGATGACGGCAAACCCGCCTAACAGATCGTTCGGAATTCTTTCAGTAATTGCAGCTGCATAAACAATCAGCGCGATCACGGCATAGAGCGGAAGAGGAATAACCCCCACCTTTACCCTGCCCAGCATTCTCATGCCATCTACAAAATTTTTGCTCCATCTTTGCCCCTTTTGAATGACAGGCTGGTTCGTAGCATTTTCCATAAATCTCCCTCCATAAAGTGAAGAATGATGATCATGTTTCCATTCTACACCTTGGAAAACGCTTTATTTGGTTTTAAAACTAATCATTCACTTTTGTAATTAAAGTAATCGGAAAGAAGACTTAAATAAAACTATTCATGATGTCTTCTGCCTGTGGCAATATTCGGTATTGGTAAACAGGGCGTCCTATGGTTCCGTATATGGTTTCCATGGAAAGAGCCTCAATCTCTGTCATAAAAGCCAGGTACTTGCGCATAGACACCCTGGATATCCCTGCACTCTCCGCAATATCCTCGGTGGAAAATAGTACCTTATTATTGTGCCGCTGGATACAATTCCATATCATAGCCAGCGTGGATTTAGTTATGCCTTTGGGCAATCGTGCCAAGTCTTTAGTCAAGCTTTTATGATAAATCAGTCGGTCCAACTCCTCCTGAGAAAGTAGACTGCGCTCACGCACGATGCTAATGTGCTCTCGGTACCCCGTGAGGGCCTCCAAAAAACGGTTAAAGTGGAACGGCTTAATTAAGTAATCCACCGCGCCGAAGTTCATTGCTTTTTTGACACTGTTCATGTCACTTGCAGCCGAGATGACAATGACATCTATATTTACACCTGTCTCCCGTATGAATGACAGTAAATCGAGGCCATTGTTTTCCTGCATATACACATCTAGCAATATCAGATCAATGGCTTGTTCAGCTATATATTTCTTAGCCTCTTCCACAGAAGAAGCCCAACCCCCACATCGGAAACCTTCTACCTGCTCCATATATTTGCGGTTAAATTCCGCAACCATCGGATCATCTTCTACAATCAGGACATTAATCATGTTCATCATTCCCCGCTATAATGTATGGAATCGTAATCTGAAAACAGCACCCTTGCTCGGCTGGGATTAACTTTATACTTCCCTGTAATCTTTTCACGCTTTGCGTCACTAGATAAAGACCCATCCCTCGTGACTCTCCCTTGGTCGAAAAACCTTTTTCAAATATAGCCTTCACAAGTCCTTCCGGTATACCTGGACCATTGTCGCACATGATACAGGTCAGATAACCGTTCTTCTGGCTTTCTTCATAATAAAGTGAAAGGGTAATTCGCTTGTGCTCGAAAGATTCCATCGCCTCCACCGCATTATCAAACAGATTGCCAAGAATAGTAATCAGTTCATGCGTCGTTTGAGTTTGACTGGATTCGGGCAAGTAACTACCTGGAGTCAGTTCAAAACTTACCGCTACCTCTCTGGCCCGGCTTAATTTTCCCAACACAAACCCTGCCATAACCGGGTCCCTAATCTGCCGGGTGATAGAGCCAATTTCCACTTGATGATGCTCGACGGCATCCATAATGTAATGCTCCAGTTTATCATACATTTGCAAGTGCACCATCCCCATAATGACATGCAGCTTGTTCATAAATTCATGAGCCTGCGCACGTAGTGCTTCCGTGTACAGGGACACTCCTGTCAAACGTTCTGCCAGCTGGTTCATTTCCGTTTTATCTCGAAAGGTTACAATTGCCCCCACAATTTCCCCTTTGACCCGTATCGGAACACTGGTAGTCAGCAAAGTTATTCCACCCAGCTCCATTTCCTCATCCATTTGTGGAGTACTCGCTTCCAGGACCTCTTGCAATCGAAAAGCGGATAGATAAACGGTAATTTCCTGTCCGGAGAATGAGAAATCTTCAATCCCCGCTTGTCTAAGTAGACGAATCGCTTCTGCATTCATCAGCATGACGCGACCGAATTCATCTACCGCAATAACTCCTTCCTTGATGGATTGCAACATAGCACTGCGTTCCTCCAGCAAGCGTGCGATTTCCGGCGGCTCCAGACCGACTAGCATATTTTTGATTTTACGAGCCAGCACTACCGCACCTCCAGTGCCGATCAATATTCCGATGCCAAGGGCGATAGCAATAAGACGGTTGTTGCCTTCCTGAGCCATCTGTACATCTTGCATGGATATACCAACAACAATCGCCCCTACCTGCTTCCCCGTTGAACTGAACACGGGGGAAAAGGCTCTCATGGACAAGCCCAATGTACCCTTCGCAACGGACACGCTCTCATGGCCATGAAGTGCAGTATACTCGTCTCCACCGACAAAGGCTTTGCCGATCATCCTAGCATCCGGGTGCGTTTTACGAATTCCCTTCATATCCATAGCCACGATGAACTGGATGTGATTTGCTACTGAGACCCTCTTTACATACTCCTGCATGGAAAGAGACGAACCTGTCCCTTGCAATTGCTTGACAATAAGCGGCGTATGGGCGAGTGTACGCGCGATGGACATTGCCTTTTCTTCCAGTCCCTTCTCAGTTTCCTGCTCCACTCTCTCCGCAAATAACAGGGTTACAGGCAGAAGCACAAGTGCCATAACTAGACATACTAGCAGTGTAATTAGGCCTCTGAGCTTTAATAGTGGTTTACCCCGACGCAGCTTGAGCTGTACATTTCCGATGGAACTCACCCCTTTCTACTTGATATTAAGTCTCGATAGTTCAACATGCCTATACAAAAATGGTTATGTATGTGTTTACCTGAATATAAAAAAAGGAACTACCCCGCAATTGCGGAATAGTTTCCTTTGATTCATGGTTGAAGCTCCGCGATTTCTAATTGGGCTTAGTCGCCTCGGAAGGCGCGCTTCACACGGTCAAAAAAAGACTGCTCATTCTCATGCGTCTGTTCTCCGCTAAGCGAAGAGAACTGACGCAGTAAATCCTTTTGTTCCTCACTCAGCTTGCTAGGCGTTATCACAACTACCTTAATATGCTGGTCACCCTGACCAACGCCACGCAGTTTTGGCACACCTTTTCCTTTAAGACGGAAGTAAGTACCTGTTTGCGTACCTGCTGGAACTTTCAACTTCACTTTCTCGGTCAACGTCGGGATCTCGACTTCATCTCCCAATGCTGCCTGTGAGAACGTCAGCGGAATTTCGCAGTAGATATCGTCTCCCTCACGCTCAAAGAAGTCGTGCGATTTCACACGGAACACGACGTACAAGTCACCTGCCGGTCCTCCGTTGACACCACCTTCGCCTTCACCGTTAATACGCATCTGTGCGCCGTCATCCACACCCGCTGGAATGCGAATATGAATTTTACGTTGCTTGCGTACCCGACCGGAACCGCTACAAGTCGTACATTTTTCTTTAATGATTTTACCGGAACCGCCGCAATTAGAGCAGGCGCGTCGATTAACCATACGACCAAACGGTGTATTCTGCACCACTTCTTCCTGTCCGCTGCCGTGGCAGACGGAGCAGGTTTGTGGTTGAGTACCCGCTTTGGCTCCCGTACCGTGACACGTATCACATGTTTCCGTACGTTCAATATGAATGTCGGTTTCTTTACCGAACACTGCTTCCTTGAATTCAATCGTCATCGTATATTGAAGATCGTTCCCACGCTGCGGTGCATTCGGATCGCGTCGGCCGTTACCGCCGCCACCAAAGAACATATCAAAAATATCGCCAAACCCGCCACCGAAGTCGGCACCACCACCAAAGCCGCCTCCCATGCCTTGGTTCGGGTCTACATGACCATACTGGTCATATCTTGCCCGCTTCTGACCATCGCTGAGAACATCGTAAGCTTCTTTCACTTCTTTAAATTTAGTTTCCGCGTCCGCAGCCTTGTTCACGTCCGGATGATACTGACGCGCAAGCTTACGGTAAGCCTTTTTGACTTCATCATCCGAAGCGCCCTTCGCGACGCCCAGCACCTCATAATAATCACGCTTATCAGCCAATGTTCCACCCCCATGCCTACAACGTGTCTGCACTACATATAAAAGGAAAGCCAAAGGCACGGGATGACCCGGCTTTGACCTTCCCATCATTTCAAGGCAGTACAACCCGTAATATGCTTATTTATCTTGGAAATAACTCTTACCCTTCGGCTAATTGTTATTTATCAAGGCAGCTACGCTGCAATTACTATTCAGTATATCATAACGCATCGGTGTACCGTAAAGCTACCACTACCCGATCCGTAACTTAGTCTTTCTTCTGGTCTTCGTCAACAACTTCATAGTCCGCGTCAACCACATTGTCACGGCCTTTGCTGTCTGCTGCGCCGTCTTGGCCTTGTTGAGCCTGTGCTTCTTGAGCAGCTTGCTCATACAGCTTTACAGACAATTGCTGAACGATTTCAGTCAGTTCTTCAGTAGCCTTTTTGATATCTTCCAGGTTGTCGGTTTCCAGCGTTTTTTGCAGATTTTCTTTTGCTGCATTTGCTTTTTCGACTTCGCCTGCATCCGCTTTTTCGCCCAGATCTTTAATCGTTTTGTCTACAGAGTAGATCAGTTGATCCGCAGCGTTTTTCGCTTCTACCAAATCTTTGCGTTTTTTATCTTCTTCCGCATGCAACTCGGCATCCTTCATCATACGTTCTACTTCCTCGTCGCTCAAGCCGCTGGAAGATGTGATCGTAATCTTTTGGCTTTTGCCTGTGCCTTTATCTGTAGCGGATACGTTCACGATACCGTTCGCATCCAGATCAAAGGTAACTTCGATTTGCGGTACACCACGTGGTGCTGGAGGGATATCTCCCAATTGGAAGCGACCCAGTGTTTTGTTGCCTGCTGCCATTTCACGTTCACCTTGCAGCACGTGAATTTCTACGCTAGGCTGATTGTCGGCATATGTCGAGAATACCTGCGATTTGCTCGTAGGGATCGTCGTGTTACGATCAATCATTTTAGTAAATACGCCACCTGCGGTTTCAATACCGAGGGACAGTGGAGTTACGTCAAGAAGAACGACGTCTTTCACATCACCAGTCAGTACACCCGCTTGAACTGCCGCGCCCAAAGCTACCACTTCATCAGGGTTTACGCCTTTGTGAGGCTCTTTACCTGTCAGCTTTTTGATTGCTTCTTGTACAGCCGGAATACGTGTGGAACCGCCGACCAGAACGATTTTGTCGATGTCGCTGGCACTCATGCCTGCATCTTTCATCGCTTGACGAGTAGGTCCCAAAGTACGTTCTACCAGACCTTCAGACAATTCTTCAAATTTCGCACGAGTCAGGTTCAACTCCAAATGCTGTGGAACGCCATCAGCTACTGTGATAAACGGCAAAGAAATCGTCGTTGTCAGTACGCCAGACAGTTCTTTTTTCGCTTTTTCCGCTGCGTCTTTCAGACGTTGTACAGCAGCTTTATCTTTGCTCAGGTCAATGCCTTGATCTTTTTTGAACTCATTTACGAGGTAATCAATAATCACTTGGTCAAAGTCATCGCCACCCAGCTTGTTATCGCCGCTTGTTGCTTTAACTTCGAAGAAACCGTCGCCCAGTTCCAGAATGGATACGTCGAATGTACCGCCACCCAGGTCATATACCAGGATCGTTTGGTCTTCGGATTTTTCCATACCATATGCCAATGCAGCTGCTGTCGGCTCATTGACAATCCGCAGAACTTCCAGACCGGCAATTTTACCTGCATCCTTGGTTGCTTGACGTTGACCGTCATTGAAGTAAGCTGGAACAGTGATAACAGCTTGAGAAACGGTTTGTCCCAGGTAAGCTTCAGCATCGGATTTCAGCTTTTGCAAAATCATAGCGGAAATTTCCTGTGCGGAATATTCTTTGCCGTCGATGCTTTCTTTATGATTTGTACCCATGTGACGCTTGATGGACATGATTGTACGATCCGGGTTTGTAATTGCTTGGCGTTTTGCTGTTTCCCCTACAGTACGTTCTCCATCTTTTTTGAAACCAACAACGGAAGGGGTTGTGCGTGCGCCTTCCGGATTTGGAATAACGACTGCTTCGCCGCCCTCCATAACAGCCACACAAGAGTTGGTTGTACCTAAGTCAATACCGATTACTTTGCTCATCGGACAATTCCTCCTTCTGTATATACGAGGCCCGCAGGCCAGAATGGTTGAATCAAAATGATGTATTTCTAATGTCATAATTTTGCAAAATTCGATTCCAGTCGCTCCAAAGTGCAATATTGTTCATTGAAAGTCGCTTATGGGATTTTTGCAAAATCCTCATGTATATTGAAAAAGCTACATGCTCACTTTTACCATCGCTGGACGAAGCACCTTGTCCTTCAGCATGTACCCTTTTTGTACCTCTTCAACAACAATGCCTTCCTCATGCTCTTCGCTCTCCACCTGCATAATAGCCTGATGGAAGTCAGGATTAAACGGTTGTCCCACCGAATTCATGGCCGTTACTCCTTCTGCCTGGAGCACACTCTCAAACTGGCGGAAAATCATTTCCACGCCTTTGCTGAATGACTCAGACTCCGCTCCTTGCGGTGCCGTTGCCAGCGCACGCTCGAAGTTATCCAAAACAGGCACCAACTCGGTAACCAGCTTCATAGATGCATATTTGGCAAGGTCTTCTTTTTCTTTCAGCGTACGACGGCGAAAATTATCAAAATCCGCCTGAGCGCGTAAAAACCGTTGCTGATGCTCTTCCGCCTGAGCGCGAAGCTTATTCAGCTCTGTTTCGCTTTCTTGGTCTTCCAGTGCCGCCGCTTCATTAACCGGCTCTTCCTGCTGGCTCGCTTCGGCGGCTTCCTCTGTGCTTACATTTTGTTTTTTTTCTTCTTGGAACGCTTGTTCTTCCTTCAAAATGTTTCACCTCCTTCAAGTCATAACTACCTTTACAAAAACACGCAACAATGCACCCGCGCAGGATACGAACCGTATCCAGACGCGGAACATGTAGTACCGCAACCTATGCGGCTTTGTTCTATTTAAACCGCTGCGTTAGCATTGCGGTCAAATCCTTAGACAGGATACCCAAAATATTAATAACTCTCGCATATTCCATCCGTGTCGGACCCAGTATGCCTATAGTGCCCAACGCTTCTCCGTCTACTGCATACGTAGCAGTAATCAGGCTGCAATTGGCAAACGCCTCATGATCATTTTCAGTGCCGATGCGGACTTGAATTTCAGGTGCCCCGACAACAGGTGTCATTAGTTTAAGCAGCGTTGGTGTTTCCTCCAGCAGATCGAGAATATGTTTAACCTTTTCTACATCTTTAAATTCAGGTTGATTAAGCATGTTTGTCGCACCGCTCAAATACAAGCGCTGATCCGATTCATTATCCAGTGCTTTATCCAGCACCTTCATAGCGTCCTCAAAATGAGACACATGCTTCTCCATCTCCTGACCAAGTGCGGTGTAAAGGCGTGATTTAAGCTGATAAATCGGCACACCGACCAGCTTGCTGTTCAGTAAATTCACAACCTTCTCCATCTCGGAAATCGAAATTCCCGGTGGAATATCTACCGTTTTATTCTCCACCTGACCGGTATTGGTCACGATTATCGCCACAGCCGTCGTTTCGTTGAGCGGCAGTAGCTGAAAATGACGCAATGAAGTATGAAAAACCTCCGGCCCAAGCAGGATGGAAGTATAATTGGTCATATGGGACAGAATGCCTGACGCATGCTGGATCACTTGCTCCATTACATTCAGCTTTTCGGCATAAAAGGCTTTCAGTTCCCGCATTTCCATAGGCTTCAGTGTATTCAGTGGTACCAGATGGTCCACATAATAACGATAGCCTTTATGAGACGGGATGCGTCCCGCAGAAGTATGGGGTTGCTCCAGATAGCCCTGTTCCTCCAAATCCGACATTTCATTACGGATCGTGGCCGGGCTGAATCCGACATCCTGCCTTTTGGATATGCTGCGGGAACCCACTGGCTCAGCCGAACGAATGTAGTCATCAATAATCGCATTCAGAATGAGTCTCTGACGTTCGGTTAACAAGCGAATCCCCCCTTGTTGTTTATCCATAATAGCATGATTGTTAAATGGAATCATTAGCACTCGTTCGCGTTGAGTGCTAACCGATAATACAAAAATACCAAACCGACCTGATCATTGTCAAGTCAGATCAGTATTTTCAATAAACAAGATTTATCACAACAGTTTAGTTTACTGGAATGAATCCAGAACGTTTACACTTTTTCACGAAAAACCTCAATATCCAGCGTATAAAAACCGTATTTATGTATAGTGACACAGAAAATAGAAAAATTCGAGACTATGTCTCCATACCATTATAACTTCTTTGTCCTTGAGGAGGAATTAAATTTGAGAACTAATCGCCGCAACCTTTTATACGCATCGATCGCACTTTTACCTACAATTTGTATGTTTCAGATTTTAATCGAGTTGTTTCCGTATACAGGACTAGGAAGAATAGTTGCTTTGCCATTGGTTTTCATCCTGAATGCAGCCCTTATTATTTCAGTCATCCATTTAATTCGTAAATTAAGCCCCCTATGTTGTGCCTTACTCTTGGTTCCTACAATACTTTTAAGCATATGGAATACCATTTTGTTTTACCCTCAAGAATTCAGTCCAAGTATTCCCAAGCAAATAAAATACAGTATATCGGCAATACAACATTACGATGATTTAACACTAGCCGATTGGGGAAGATATACACATAGTCCAAGCAGAAGCGGAGAGTCTGAAAGATATGTTGTCGCCTTGTATAAATATAAACACCGAGTTCCATTAGACGGCACTGCATATTTTTATAATGATACTGATTATCATAAGGACCATCCCATAAGAAGCCTGAATGGAATACCTTCCGAGCTGGAGCCTCATCATCAATTCATTTGGTGGTTGCTCAAAACATATGAGAAATAAACCCGCATTAAACAATGTAGGCTGTATAATATACGCATGATTAGGTCCTGATGAAAAAAGAACTGACCTCATTATTGACAGGTCAGTTCAGTACTTTCAACACTGCGATTTCATCACAATTGTTTTGTTTACTACAGTGAATGCAGTCGGTCCATACCTTTTCAGGGAAAATCTCTTTGCTTACTACATCAAAACCGTTTTTTATAAAAAAGGAGACCTCGTAGGTCAATGCCATAATTTTAGGAATACGTTGCCGCCGTGCTTCTATCATAAGGCCCTCCACGAGCTTAGAGCCAATACCCATACCTTTGTGTCCCTCAGAGATGCCAAGGGAGCGAATCTCTACCAGGTCAGCGCCCAATTTGCATAAAGAACCACAACCAACAACTTCGCCGTCCACCTCTGCAACAATAAACAGCTCCAGTTGGCGCGTTAGCACTTCCCTCGAACGTGGCAGCATAATCCCCCGCTCTGCATAGCCGCTAATCATTTGATATAAAGGCTCCACATCCTCAGGAACCGCACTTCTGCACAATACATCTTTACACACTGAAGCCATCTTGCTCTCCTCCTACCGCTTGCCGCATATAATGAATAAATATACAACATCACGCATAGAATCGCAATACTCCATTTACCCTGCTGTGACAGAATGGTGTAATAAAATGATGGTCCCAGCTTACGAAGTTGAAACGCGCTGTATTGAAGCTACGACTTATGAATTTACCGTGATTGAACCAATAAACTCTGCAAATACATCATTTCCGAATAAAATGCCACGTTCACTCAAACGATAACCGTCCTCAATCGATTCGATTAACCCCGCATTGAGCATTTTTCCAAGAGGAGCAGTAAACGTATCCTCCAACGCCTGACCGAATTGAGCTTCAAAGCGAGACTTGGAAACGCCCTCTAGCATTCTCAAACCGACCATAAGAAAATCCTCCATGGCTTCCGCCGCTGGCACCTCAAAGCTATCTAGACGCGGCAAACCATTACGACTAGCCTCCACATAAGGGTTAATGCCCTTAATGTTCATATGGCGCTCTCTGCCAACATATCCATGTGCCCCAGCTCCGAGACCGTAATAGTCCTCATTTCGCCAATAGGTCATGTTGTGCTTGCTCCCCAAGCCTGGTTTTGCGAAATTACTAATCTCATACTGTTCATAGCCCGCTTCTTTCATGCGACGCATGAGGAGTAAGTACATTTCCAGTTCGTCATCCTCATGTGGAAGCGGTAGCTGATTTTTCTGGTACAGCGTGTGGAAGAGCGTGTTTTCTTCAACCTTCAAACTGTAGATAGAGTAATGAGGAAGCTCCAACTCTAGCGCTCTACTGACGCTTTCATGCAGCATCTCCACTGTTTGATTCGGCAAACCGAACATCAGGTCAATCGACAGGTTGTCCAAGCCAACCTTACGTGCGTTTTCCAAACTACGATATACGTCATCTGTACTGTGAATACGACCTATGCCTGTGAGTAGCTCATTCTGAAAAGCCTGTACGCCAAAGCTGAGTCGATTGACGCCGCCTTCTTTCATCACAGAGAGTTTTTCAAAATCAGTGGTACCTGGATTAGCTTCCATGGAGAACTCAATATCTTCCGCCCAATGCGGGAAGTAGGTTCGGACGCTCTTCAGGAAATATTCCATTTCTTTCGGATTTAGGGTAGTTGGTGTTCCACCCCCGACAAAAATGGTTTTAATCTCTCCTGGTGGGTGAAGCTTAACTGTATGTTCCATCTCCCGTTCCAGTGCATACAGATATTCCATAACAGGTTGATCCTTGAGCACATAAGAGTTGAAATCACAGTAAAAGCATTTATTCGTGCAAAAAGGTATATGCAGGTAAACCGCTTGAGGCGCGGATGAATGTTCATGTTTTTGTATGGATGCGGTCATACCGATCCTCCTTGTCAATTCAGGGAATAGTGAAAAAATGCGCCGAGGTCTCGACAACCGCTTCGTGTTCCATTTGATCTTCTGATCGCTGTTACTCCAGATTCAAATGGACCACTCGCTGCTGCCTACCACCATCGATCATTTTTTTGTAATGTAGGTGTTGCAGTAAGAGTAAAGCATCTATAGAAATACGCTAAAGATACTGTTGTTATACTATTTTTGCAACTGAGATAACAAACACTCCATCTCTGGATAGCTTGCTCAAATAAATAACGTCCATTCTCCATGCACGGCAAATGCCCCATGAAAGAATGGACGAATACTTCAAACAACTTTACTCATCTATTTTCAGTACCGCCATAAATGCTTCCTGAGGTACTTCTACGTTACCGACCTGCTTCATACGCTTTTTGCCCTCTTTTTGCTTTTCAAGCAGCTTCCGTTTACGAGAAATATCGCCGCCATAACATTTGGCCAAGACGTTTTTACGCATCGCCTTAACGGTTTCACGCGCCACAACCTTTGTTCCTACAGATGCCTGGATCGGCACCTCAAACATTTGACGCGGAATTAGCTCGCGCAGCTTCTCACAGATAATACGTCCGCGATGATAAGCCCGATCTCTATGCACGATGAACGACAGTGCATCGACCTGCTCGCCATTCAACAAAATATCCATTTTCACCAGGTTGGACTGGCGATAGCCTGAAATCTCATAATCAAAGGAAGCATAGCCTTTGGTACTTGATTTAAGCTGATCGAAGAAATCATATACGATTTCAGACAGTGGAATTTGATACGTAATGGTTACCCGTGTCGTATCCAGGTATTCCATATTTACATACTCACCACGTTTGGTTTGACAAAGCTCCATCACCGTACCCACGTAATCATTAGGGACGATAATGCCTGCTTTTACATAGGGCTCTTCCACATGTTCAATCCGTCCGATTTCCGGATAATTCGATGGATTGTCGATCTGGATCGTTTCCCCATTCGTCAACTTTATGCGGTAAATAACACTTGGTGCCGTTGTAATCAGCGGAATGTTAAATTCACGTTCAATCCGTTCCTGGATAACGTCCATATGAAGCAGACCAAGGAAGCCGCAACGGAAGCCAAAACCCAACGCGCTTGATGTTTCCGGCTCAAAACTGAGCGAAGCATCGTTCAGTTGTAGCTTTTCAAGCGCCTCACGTAGATCGTTATACTCCGATGTTTCGATTGGATACAAGCCACAATATACCATCGGATTAATTTTCCGATAACCTGGCATCGGTTCTAATGTTGGATTTTTTGCATCTGTCACTGTATCCCCGACACGCGTATCACCCACATGCTTGATACCGGCAACGATAAAGCCAACATCACCGATGTTCAGCTCGTCCACGATGTTCATACGCGGCATAAAAGCACCAACTTCAATAACCTCAAACGTTTTGTCAGTCGCCATCATTTTAATTTTCGAACCGGCTCGGATACTACCATCCACAACGCGAACATATACGATAACGCCTTTATAAGGATCATAGTGCGAATCGAAAATGAGTGCCTTGAGCGGATTATCCGGATTACCTTGCGGAGCAGGCACACTTCTGACCACCTGTTCCAAAATTTCTTTGATGCCGATTCCAGCTTTGGCTGAGGCATGTACTGTCTCGCTCGTATCCAAGCCGATAACATCCTCGATTTCCTGCTTTACCCGCTCAGGATCAGCACTTGGCAAATCAATCTTGTTAAGCACAGGCAAAATCTCCAGATTGTTGTCCAACGCCAAATATACGTTAGCCAACGTCTGTGCCTCGATTCCCTGCGCGGCGTCTACTACCAGCAAAGCACCTTCACAGGCTGCCAAACTACGGGATACCTCATACGTAAAATCGACGTGTCCCGGTGTATCAATCAAATTCAAAATGTACTCTTCGCCGTCATCGGCCTTATAAGTGAGTCGCACTGCCTGGAGCTTGATCGTAATTCCGCGCTCCCGTTCCAGCTCCATCTGGTCAAGCACTTGCTCCTGCATTTCACGGGAAGTGAGTGCACCGGTATATTCTAGAATCCGGTCAGCCAGCGTGGATTTACCATGGTCTATATGTGCAATGATACTAAAGTTCCGAATTTTACGTTGTCTTGCCAAAATGTCAGTCATGCCTTACCCCCACACAATGCCTAGTGTCAATCAGCTTATTATAGCAGTTGTAAGGGGGGTCAGCAATATTTCTATTCTGTTACTCCATCAAATACAGATACGACCCATCGAATGCCCTGTCTCGACAGGTTTTGAAGCAACCCAGCTGTTTTGTCCGCCATAGTATCCACCGAGGCTTGCTGTCCCTTGACGGCTAGCAGTTCACGCGGTGTCTCCAGACCCTGAGTATTGACATGTTGCGCAGTCGTCGAATACCATCTGGATGCTCCGAGCTGCGTCTGTTCCTCATTTTCTTCCCTTCCACCAGCTTCATTTATACCCGCTTCCGTTTTCGGCTCAACCTTAACTTCTCCACTTGTGCTATACGTACCGCTATATGCACGAGTGTTAGCTGCGGGTGTATCCTCAATAATCGTCTGTTCATATCCAACTTTCTGTTGATTTACCGATTGAATCGTATCCCCTCCGTTCCATTCCGGCCCATACACTGAACGCAGACCAGATCCTGCCAGTTGCATACCAAGAAGAATACCTGCCCCCATAAGCAGTACAAATCCAAGTGCTTTCTTACGAAAATGTCCAGACATTACCTTCCCCCCTTACCGCTACCTCATTTAATTGCCGCTGTTGCTCTTTTTTGTACCCGATACATTAGTGCCCGCTTTCTGAGCTTTCTGATCTTCCCAATACACTTCACCGATCATGTCCGCCAAAACGTCCGAGGTCCGTTTCAACTCCTCCTCGGTGTTATCAATACCCCCGATTTCAATTAAAATGCTATGCGAAGACAAGCTTTGATTGTATTCACCGTTGTTGCCTTTGCCACCATCTTTCCCCCATACACCACGTGATACGCCATGATACGATTTTTCCAGCTTTTCATGAATACGAGCAGCAAAGGCTTCATTTTCGCGCCAATTTTTGTTGTCATGTCCGATAATAAAATACACCTTGGCATAAGAAAGTCCATTAATGGTTGCTGTTGTTTTTCCATGGCGTTGTGAATCCCGGTGGATATCAAGCAAATAAGTTAAACCTTTATTTCCTGCTAAAGCTTCCTTGACTGTTTCGCGTGAATATTTATAGGAATAGTTCCAATTGTAATTTTGAACTGTAGTAGCATAATCCTTGTTTACATGCAGTGTGGATATCCCCTGCTTTTCCAGCCTCTTCTTTACAAAGTCCCCTACCCTTGACACATTGGCCGATTTAGAACCTGAATTGGGATTGGAACTGGTTTTGCTAAGTAGTGGGTTATATGCTTCTCTGGGATGAGAATGGTAGATTAATATGCGCTTGTCCCCTTTGGCCGTATCACCTGGATGATCCTCACGTACCGGATCTGTTTCCGGTGTTGTCGGAATATTCGGCGTATTAGTCGGTGGGTTCTCAGATGCATCTGAGCCACCAGGAGCATCCGTCGTTCCCTGATCGGGCTGATAATCCGTAGGACCCTCTACCTTGATGTTCCCCGAACCCTTGCGCAGCAAGACAGGTGCTCCTGCAGACATGCCAGGAATCTCACGAGAAATGAGACTTTTGGGATCCTGCGGATTAATGCCTGTAAGCATCTGAAATACAAAAGGCGACCATTGTTCACCCGACAACGAAGATTGCTGCTTCTTTTGTGCCAAATGAGGTACTTCCATACCTAGCATATCCGCAAAAAAACCGCTGGACACCGAGCCTGCCAATCCTTTCATCGAAGAAACAGGAGATGTTTGTAGACGATTTTCTGCCAATCCCCCTAGCCCCAAAATGACAAATAAAAGCGCCGAGCCCATGATCAGCAGCACAAGCGTATGTCCCATCGCCAAAATTTCGATCCCTTTTCTTCTCCATCTTCCGACGTTCCAGGTCTGAATTTTTTTCATGTGAGCCTTGTCCTCCTTCGTCCCGTCGAAACCCGCTTTATATTTGGAACATAGGGTTCCTATCTGCTGCGGAAATCTCTTATATTTCAACTCTATGAACGGAGAACAATTACTAGAACACAAAAAATCTCTACCACAGGTATATCACCTCCCTTTTTGAAAGAGATTAGATTCCTGTTAAATAGAGACTTTTGTGTGAAATACGATTTTATCAACCCTTGATTAATGCGTATATGCGGCGACATTGCCAGGATCCACAGCTTCGTGCAGAGCAGCGTTCAATCCAGTAGCAATGATGTTCGCGATATCTTCAATAAATTCATCGATTTCTTTAGGAGTCACAATCAGATCATGTCCCAGCGGTTGCAGTACCTCTCTCACCAGCCCAAGTCTCTCAGGTTCTGAAATATCGTCCAGCATCCCCAGGATTGCTTTTGTAGAAGCCTTTTCTTTGGTAAAATGTGTTTTCATCAGTTCAATTACGTTATTGACAATGGTCGAAGCGTAGCATACCGTTGGAACGCCGATAGCGATACAAGGAACACCCATAATATCCTTGGTGATACCGCGCCGCTTGTTGCCAATACCTGAACCCGGATGTATCCCGATATCGGCCACCTGAATGGTCGTATTGACACGCTCCAGTGAACGTGACGCCAGTGCGTCAATGGCAATAATCAGTTCTGGCTTTGTGCGATCCACGATGCCTTGAACGATTTCACTGGACTCAATCCCCGTAATACCCAGGACGCCCGGCGCAATTGCGCTCACATCCCGATAGCCCGGGTTGATTTGATCAGGTGTCAGTTCAAAAAATTGACGAGTCACCATCAAATTCTCAACGACAAGCGGACCAAGTGAATCGGGAGTGACGTTCCAGTTGCCCAGACCTACCACCAGTACCTTTGCCGTATTAGAAATCCCTATTTTTTGTATAAAATGCTCCATTTCTTTTGCAAATGCAATAGCTACACGTTGCTGGAGCCCCGTATCGCCTTCACGCAAGCCGGGTACTTCCAGTGTAACGTAATGCCCTTGTACCCGCCCGATACGGTTGGCTCCTTCTTCATTCAGTACATCCAGCCGTGTGATTTTGATTCCGTCATCTTCCTCCACGTTCTCACTTATGCCCGCCAGAGGTACAGGCTGATCCCGTTCGGCCAATTCTCTTGCCTCTAATGCCAAATCCGTGCGTACCGCGTACTTCTGCAAATCCAGATCCATCTTTTGAGCCTCCTTGGATGCCATCTTTGACTATAGTGTGCGAGACACCCAACAGGTTTATGCACATCCATTTTCATCCTGTAATTCGCATCGCCTCAGAATGTTTTCTTATTGCAATTTGAGGTGTGGCATGCTAAAATATTTTAAGTTGTGAAACGTTTGTGTTCATAAGTAATGCCTTTACAGGAGGTGAATGTAATGCCAAACATCAAATCCGCTATCAAACGCGTTAAAACTAGCGACAAACGCCGTGCGTTGAACGCTTCTCAAAAATCCGCGCTTCGTACAGCAGTAAAAGCTGCCGATACAGCGTTGGTAGGTAACGAAGCTGAAACTGCTGCTGCTGCTTTCAAAGTAGCTTCCCAAAAGCTGGACAAGGCTGTAACTAAAGGTCTGATCCACAAAAACGCAGCTGCTCGCAAGAAATCTCGCTTGGCGAAAAAACTTAACGCTCTTACAGCTCAAGCGTAAGCAAGAGCTACTTTCATACGTTAATGAAAAAAACCTGACCAGCCTTGGCTGATCAGGTTTTTTTAGTTTATAACTTTTATTTGTTTACAGCATCAGCGTTCTGCGCTACATAAGCTGACTCTATTAGCAGCACATGAGTGGAATTAGATCGAAGCCCCCGCACCCATTTTCATCAAAAACAGCTCCAATCCCAGTACCTTGTCAACGACACCTGTTTTCATATGATAATCCAGCTCGCCCAATTCGTAGAGAAGCTGACGTAGCTGCTCAGGGCGGAACCTCCGCGCTTGGTCCCCTGCAACTTTCACCCCATAAGGATGCAAACTAAGCTGACTCGCAATTTGTTGCTGGGAATAGCTTTGACCTGCCAGCTCTTTGACCTGCAACATAATACGGAACTGTCGCGTGATCAAAGCGGCAATCTTGATCGGTTCCTCTTTTTGCTTAAGCAACTCATAAAAAATACTGAGCGCCTTATCCAGCCGCAAATTAGCCAGATCCTCAACCATCGCAAATACGTTTTGCTCTGTGTTACGAGGCACCAGAGATTCTATATCAGCGGATGAGATCGTTCCCTGTGCTCCTGCGTACAAGCAGAGCTTGTCTATCTCGGCAGCCAAAGATTGTAGTCCGGTACCTGTGAATTGAATGAGGCTTTCAGCAGCTCCTGCAGCCAATTGCACTTCTCTTTCTCCTGCACGCTTATGGATCCAAGCCACAAGATCATCTCCACCCATTGGAGCAAAGGCAATAACCGAAGCATCACTTTTTAGCTTTTTGACAATCTTTTTCCGTTCATCCAACTTTTCAGCCTGAACCGTAAAAACGATGACGCTATAGTCAGTCGGGTTATCCATATAAGTCAACAGCGTCTCAAGCCGGTGCTCTATCTTACCGCTATCTTTGCCTGCTGCAAATACACTGGTATCCCGTACAATAATCAGCTTCTTTGGCACAAGAAAAGGCGCTGTTTCCGCCTCCTCCACGACCACCTCAATTGGCGTTTCGGTTAAATCATAAGGAATGATGGCGAAGTCACGATGCTCCTCTTCCACCACTTTCTCTTTAAGCATCTCAACAAACTGCTTCATTTGGTATTTTTCACTACCGTATAGCAAATACACTGGCGAAATGTCACCTTTGCGAATAGCCTTAGAGGCTGTTTTTACATCCATTTTCCGTTCCCCCCACCCACTGATCGTACCTGACATCCGAGCGGAAGGCAAGTCATGACACAAACGAAGGGACCCTACCTATAGGCAGGATCCCTTCACCACCATCTATATCAACACGGCAGCAGAAAGCTCTAGAAACTTTCGGCCGTCGGGATACGACGTCGGTTCATATAGTTTATTCCCTGTTTTTAAAAGTGTGTCAACTTACGGAAACTATTTTCCAGTGCTGCGCGGAACGGTGTACGTATATTTACTTGCAGTCCCATCCTGCTCCGTCTCATACATAAAGGTCTGGCTGTCTTCCGACCAGCTTCCTTTGACCCAGGCACCTTTTAGAGTACGGACTTCCAGTGTTGTTCGGTCTACACCGTTATCGGAAAGCTTATACACTTTCAGCTTTTTGCCCTCAATAGCCACCGCATAGCTACCATCAGGCGAGTTGAGCTGATCTGTAGAGGCAGATTGGGCACTATAGTTGGAAGCATTATTGTTGTCCGGAGAGACCAGTGAATTAGATACAAAGCCTTCTTTACGAACCGGGTCTTGTGACACGGATGATTGCTGATCATTAGAAGCTGCATTGCTGCTATCCGTTCCCAAGGCATTGCCCGAATCCTTGGTGATGCTTCTGGAAGTCGCTTCTTTCGACGTTTCATTTGACGCAATTCGATCCTGTACCTTCAAATCCTGACTAAGCGACGAGGATGAATCATTCGTACTTGTGTTACCATTATTATCGTCCTGAGCAGTACCCGTACCCGCTAAGGGTGCTTTTTCCATTTTCGGTTCCAACTGTTCATCAGGAGCAATCGTGGATTGATCAGATTTTTCCTGACTTAGCTGTTTGTCCTCAGATTTAGGAGCATCTCCAGCAGACGGATTTTCCTTTGTCACCTGACGATCCGTACGTAGCTGTCCCTGCCCTTCATCCTGACGAGAAGAATGTTCGGCTGGTGCAGACTTCGTCGAATCTTCCTCCCCAGCTCGCTGATCGTCACGTTTCCCAGCATCCCGTTTGGAAGAGTTCTTTTCATCGTCTGTATTGGTTGCACCTTGTTTGCTCAGGCCAGGATCTTTATCCGCAGGTGGCTGAGATGCATCCGTTTCTTGCCCCTGCTCCGACGGCTGCTTTGTAGAATCCGAACCAATGGCTGCATCATGTCCTCCACTGCCATTGGCTGTACCTGGAAAAGTTTCCGTCTGATTCTGCGGATTCGTCACTTCGGGCGACTGGGTAGTAAGTATGCCTTCCGCATCTTGTACTGTTTTAGGCTCGAAGTTAAATACTACAATCCCCAGTACAACAGCAGCGGCAGCCACGCCCATAGCAGCGCGCCCAGCCATTCGATTCCACCAAGGTATAGGCTGGGTACGTTGTCTAGGCACTGGTCCAGGCTCTACAGCCACAGGCTGCATTTCCTGAAGCGCACTTCCCTGCTCTTCACGTGCGCGGTCAATGGCATCAAGCTGAGGCATGATGGAATCCACCAGGCTGAACGCCGGGGAAACCGCAGGCAATTCCTCCAGCTCGCGAGAGAGTGTCTGAAGAATAAGAAATTTTTCCGCACAGTCCGGGCAAGTCGCAATATGGTTCATTAATTGGGACGTCTCTTCTTCGCCCAGCTCATGATCCACATAACGCTGCATCCAATCCATCACCTCTTCCCCACACTTCATCCTGATACACCACCTTTCTGATATTCCTGAAGTAGCCCTTGCAATTGCTGTCTTGCACGATATAAGTATGACTTGACCGTATTTAGCGGCAAATCCAGAGAATCTGCAATCTCGTTATAGGAGAAATCCTGCAAATATCTTAAGACAATTACCGTCCGGTGGTGCTCCGGAAGCTGTTGTATAGCCTCACGAACATCCTGTGCCATGTAAGAGGTCAACACCTCGACCTCCACATTTTGGGGATCGTTGAATATCATGTCGTGCTCGTCAATGGAAACCGAGGGCTTCGTTCTTCTGAATTTGTCGATGCATATATTCGTTACAATGCGTTGGACCCAGGTTTTAAACTGCGCTTTTTCCTCATAAGAGTTAATTTTGGAATAGATCCGTATGAGGGCTTCTTGTGAAGCATCCATGGCGTCCTGCTCATTGTTTAGAATGTAATATGCCGTACGGTACACATGCTGTTCTATCTCTCTTAATAGGGTAATGAGAGCGTCGCGATCGCCCGATTGAGCGGCTCGAATGAGTCCCTGCTCTACCACAAAGGATCCCCCTCTCCCTGCAATATTACAGACGTATCCCTTTTACAAATTGTTGCAGGATAGACGTCTGACACTAATTTTATTTTTTCAACAAAAAAAATTATACCAAAAAGCCCAGAATCCCCAGCGTATCCTCCCTTAGAATAACAGAAAAAGGGAAGGTAGTCACCTTCCCTTAGCTCCTACTACATCTAAATGCTAGCCTATCGAGCTGCAAGATCATATTGTTACTTCTTGGAAATCAAAAAATCCGATATGCATTCTAATTGATAAGTCAGAGCAATCGGATCTTGAAAATAAAAATCTTCGATTGAGTATTGATATACTTTACCTGATTTAACGGCAGAAAGGTTCTTCACACGCTTTTAGATAAAATATCTTTTCCTTGGCTGCTCCATCACCTCTAATACCCAACATTAAATAAGAAGAGTAATTGTACCTTTATCACTTTCATATGTACGCGTGGCAGCTTCATCTCCAGTTGATGTGGTCTTGGCAGCAGCCGATTGACCGCTTTCCGTTGCAGTCTCACCCCCACTTGTAGCATTGCGCTCAATACCAGCATTAACGAAATGATGAACAAACAAGCTGAAGCTCTAAATTTAAAATAACTCACAATATTCCCCCTATTAATAATGATTCTCATTTTCATAACTCATTTGATTCTATCAAAGCTTACAGCTACTGTCCATGTAGATTGGATTCAAAGCAAACAACACACTCCTAAGAGTGAGCACCCGTTTTAGTGTGTTGTTGTATTCGTATCTGTTTTGTACTGTTTGCGTTGGTACCGCACACTCAGTTTTCCTTGCTGTGCTCGAATCTGTATCTCTCCCATCGTATCGGTTCGATATATAGCAGAATCAACTGCTGACAAACGTTCCAATACCGCTTCATTCGGATGTCCGTAAGTATTGGTCGCACCGACCGAAATAACAGATACTCTCGGTCGCCAGTAGGATAACCACTCTTCCGAGGTAGAATACTTGCTGCCGTGATGTGCTATTTTCATGACATCTATAGCATTCCTTGCCCCTCCCGTTGCTCCCTCATCTTTCAAACGGAATGAAGAAGGGGTTAATTCAGCAAGCAACAATGACTCTGCTGCATCATCCATATCTCCTGTGAACAAAAAGGAGGCTCCCTCCATCTCCAATATCATGGCAACAGAGTAATGATTTTGTTCCTTCATAACAGGCAGCTGTTCAGATTCGTTATCCGGTAGCGTAAACGGATAGAGAAAGCGGATTTTCGTAGCCTGGTCTGGTTCCCATTCCATGCTATGATGTGCCCCGTACAGCTTGATCTGCTTATCTAAAGCCGTGTTCAACAGCTTACGGAATGGAGCTTTATCTGTCAGGGTACCATTAAAAAACAAGGTAGATACGGGAATCTGGTCAAGCACAGCTTGTAATCCTCCGGCATGATCATGATCTCCGTGTGTTAAAATGACAGCATCTAGTCGATGCACACCTCGTTGCTTTAGTAAGGGTACAAGCGTATCTTTACCTACCTCGTAGGGATCTGCACGCTTGCGCCAAGCATTTTTCCCTGTTGCAAAGTCCATTGTCCCCCCGCCATCAACCAAGATATGTTTCCCGCCCGGCGTTGTGATTAAAATGCTGTCACCTTGGCCCACATCCAGATATTGAACAATTCCCGTATTACCCTCACCAGGAGATTGGTAACCTGTATACAATATTCCAAGCCAAGCAATAACACTTAGAGCCAGTGCCAAATGACGATAACCATTCCACTGTCGACGCGCAAATCTCCCTGCTCCCTCAGGTTCAAGAGCCGTATGCAATATAGCCGCCCACTCTGAAGAAGCTGCTAATCCTGTATAGATAGTTGATGAATTGGGAGTAGAGTCCAAGACGGTAATGTCGTTCGTTTTTCTGCGGGATGTCAGCCACGTTGTGAGCCAGTACAAAACACTGTACAAAGCTACGTAATACGCTATGACCCACAGAATGGAGGAAGACGGCCAAATACTCACATAAGCATCATCCACATTCAGCCATTTTACTAGTAAAAAGGTCAAATCGTTCAATTGCTCTGCCGGCCAAGCAAAAATGCGAGCCCCATCCCCCCACAAAAAGGCAACTCCCATCGCCACCGTACCCAATGGAAGCACGATATATGTAATAAGAGGTACAAGCACAAAATTGGCCGCAAATGATAGCAGCGAAAATTGATTAAAGTAGAATACCGTCATTGGAAACGAAACAAGCTGTGCCGTAATTGTAATCGCAACTTCACCGCCGATCAGGAAAGGCCATTTGGCGAAAAACGGCTTCATAAGCGGCATATAAATGAGCAACCCACCTGTCACCAAAAAGGAAAGCTGAAAGCTGACGCTAAGTAGATAATATGGATTCCAAATCAGCATGAGCAGCGCGGATATACTTAGAATATTAAGTCCGTCTTTGAGCAACCCTCGTCGGGCTGCAAACAAGCCGATCATCGCCATAATTCCTGCCCTCACAACAGAGGCAGAAGCACCAGTCAGCAGGACATAAGCCGGAATGAGTATCATCACGACCGTAAGAGATGTCTCGCGGCTAACTCGTAACAGCCTGAGTAGATATAATAGTGTAGCTGCATATACCGCCACATGCATGCCCGATATTGCTAAAATATGCGTTAAACCAAGCTGCGTAAACTCGTTATAGGTTGCTGGGTCCAACTCATCTGTTACCCCAAGTACCAGTCCTTTCATATATCCTGCGTGATGAAGCGATGTAAATGCCAGTTCCATTCTCTGTCCTAGCTGCTCCCTAAGCTGGTCATTCCACCTGAACAAAGTGTAGCGGTTCCATAGTGAAGCATCCTGCTTCTGTAACGAGGCTGCCCCATCGCCTTTGAAAAGCCAGTGGATTTCCTGTGTGTGCAGGTATTCACTGTAATCAAAGCCACCAAAGTTCCCCGCTTTTGCAGGAGCCTTTAAGGTGCCACGCAGTAGGATCGCATCTCCACGTTGCCATGCTGCCGCAAGTTGCTGTTCCTGCTTGGCAGCCAACTTGATATGAACAATGACCTGTTCAGAAATTGGTGCACGATTCTCGTCCTTGTTCGAATGATTTCCGAAGTGATTGATTGAAGTAACTCTCATCTCAAACTGTGTTCGATCACCATCTACCTGTACTTCAGAAGCGATAAACCCTGCTGCTTGAACAGGCATGTCTTCCACCATAGAAGACGATACATGAAGAGCATCGGGAATACTGCTAACATTATGCATATCATGCCAAAACCAATGAAATCCACCCCCGCTGAATACAAGCCAAAGTAATACCATATGCCGAATGGGGATTTTTATCAATAAAGCTATAAGCGGAAAGATCAGAGTAACCCCCGCCCAGAGCAACAAAAGCATACGTCCAGAATACAGACATGCTCCCACACTTCCTGTAATCCAACAAACAGTAAGGGTCAATATAGGTCTAGTTAACACAAGCTTAGCTTGAATACGATCACCTTCCGGTAGCAAACATTGCTTTCTGTTCACAAACACAAAACAAAAAGAACCTCTGACAAAATAGCATTCGTCAGAGGTTCTTCCTCGTTTACTTTTTAATTCATAACATCCATCAGCGTTTCTTTTGGCGGATGATAGGTCTTCAGCATACGAAAAGCGATGCCCTTTTCCTCCATCATAGCACGAACCTTGTCGGCATCTTTGGGATAAGGTCGGTGGTATACAATCTCCACAATACCGCTGTTCGCCAACATATTGGCACACGTCCAGCATGGCTGATCGGTGACATATACTGAAGAGCCTTCACGATCAATTCGGTCAGTAAACAGCAGCAGGTTCTGCTCCGCATGAATAGTGCGAATACAACGCTGCTTTTTAACCATTTCCTCGTGCCCATCACGGTGAACGACCTCATACTCCTCTGAAATCATACAACCTGCCTCTGAACAGTCAGGCACCCCCGATGGTGCTCCATTATAGGCCGTCCCCAAGAGCTTTTTACCTTGTACAAGTACGGCTCCAACATGACGCCGCGCACAGCGCGAACGGGTGGATACCATATAAGCGATATCCATGAAGTAAGTGTCCCAGTCCTTGCGTACATCTGCACTCATTTCCATCTCTCCCGTATAAACAAGTTAAAACGTAAACCATATCCGCTACCGTCGTTCTCAGGGCATGTACAATGTAATTATTACATAAGTTACAAGCTGACATACGGCTTCATTTTCGCCAACATTTTAGCTCCGATTCCTTTTACATGATCCAAATCATTCACACGTTTGAACGCCCCGTGCTGATTACGGTAGTTCAAAATAGCCTCGGCTTTTTTAGCCCCAACCCCTGGTAGCTCCATTAACTCGGCAGCAGTCGCCGTGTTGATGTTTACCTTCTTTTCGCCGGAAAGGGGTGTAGTAACCGAATCACTTACCGTATTGGTCCTACTCGTCGTTGCACCACTCGAACTAACAATACCTGTGTCTGAGGTCGGATCCGCAACACCTGACTGCTTTACGGCACTCGAATTTCCCGCAATAGAGTTTCCGCTCAGAGCAGCAGATATACCAGTAGATATCTGCACAGTATCACTTTTCACTTTGTAAGCGGCTTCGGCATTCCTACTGCGCTCAGCTTTGTCTGAAGGTTCTTTTACAGCAGGCTTTTCCTGGGCATAGTCACTGCTGCGCTGCGACTCATTTGGCTCTGAATCCATCGCCACAGCCTGCTCCACCTTATGGTTAAGTAAAGTCCACTCTTCTTGCGGCTCAGAACGCTGTCCTCCGGCAAATAAAATAAGTCCACTGCCGATTACAGCAAGCGTTATCGCTGTTCCTGTCCATACGCGTTTCATTTCCGTATCGTCCCCTACTCCACATGGATTCGGGAAATTGAGCCGACTGAAAACACCGTCTCTATCAAACAGAGCACGTCTGTCCAATTCCCGTTTAGCCGGAGGATGTAAACAACCTCCATACGGTCTCGCTGTGAGCATTTTTACAATAAAGTGGTACGACCCCGGGCACGATCTAACATGCTCAGACATAAAATTCGTCATGTCGGCCAAGACCAGGCGCATACACTAAGAAGAATGACAGCTGACAGCACAGCGTCTATACCGCAAAGTATGAAAGGAGGACGTTGAACAATGAAAGTTGGATTTATCGGGACTGGCAGCATGGGAAGTCTGCTAATTGAGTCTTTTATTCATTCTAACGCACTCAAGCCGCAGCAAATATCAGCAAGTAATCGAACGCATTCCAAGGTAACCGAGCTAGCCCGTCGTTATCCAGGTTTGCATGCAGCCCAAAGCAACCGTGAAACGGCAGCGGAAAGCGATGTTCTGTTTATCTGTGTGAAGCCGCTGGAATCAAAAGCCGTAACGGATGAAATACGCAACGTCATTACAGAAGAGCAAATCGTCGTATCTATCACAAGCCCGGTGCAGATTCGTATTTTAGAGCATGCAATGAAAGCTAAAGTGTCCAAAATTATTCCCAGTATCACCCACCAAGTAGGCAGCGGAGCCTCACTATGCATCCATGGAAGCCGGATTACAGAGGAGGATCGCTTCCTTCTGGAAGAGCTTATGTCCCACATCAGCAGGCCGATTCGGGTTAAAGAATCTTATACTCGGATCACGTCGGATTTTTCGAGTTGTGGTCCTGCTTTCTTGGCCTTTTTTATGGACCAGTGGATTCAAGCCGCAGTTCAAGCTACAGGTATGGACCGCACGGAGCTATGCGCTCTGGCCGGTGAAATGATCATCGGCACTGGAAAGCTGCTCACGGAAGGCGGGATGACACCAGCCGAGTTACAGGCCAGAGTAGCGGTTCCCGGAGGTATTACCGCCGAAGCTCTCGCACTGTTGGACATCAGCCTGCATAGTGTCTTTCCCGAGCTGATACAGGTAACGCACAACAAATATGAAGAGGACATGCAAAAGATAGATGTCTCCTTCGGCTTAAAGCCAATTAACCGGCAACAATATTAACCAGCTTACCTGGAACAGCAATTACCTTGCGGATCGTTTTGCCGGCCAGTGCCTGCTGAACATTGTCCAACGACACAGCGAATGCTTCCATCGCTTTAGCATCAAGATCCTTGGCAATCGTTGCACGCTGCACAATTTTACCATTCACTTGCATAACAATTTCCACTTCGGCGTCCACCGTCCATGCTTCATCATAAGCAGGCCAAGCCGCGTAGGTAATGCTATCATTGTGCCCCAGCAGCTGCCACAATTCCTCGGCCAGATGGGGTGCAAGCGGCGACAGCATTTGCACGAAGTTTTCCATTGCTGCACGCGGCAGAAGGTCTGCTTTATATGCATCGTTGGTGAAGATCATCAGCTGGCTGATCGCTGTATTGAAGCGCAGTGCATCCAGATCTTCAGTTACTTTTTTCAGCGTTTTATGCCAAGTACGATTGAACTCATCGCTACCGCCGTCATTTGTAATTTTATCGTTCAGGCTACCATCCTCGGAAACAAACAGGCGCCATACGCGGGACAGAAAACGATGTGCTCCCTCTACCCCATTCTCATTCCATGGCTTGGTCGCTTCCAGCGGCCCCATAAACATCTCATAAATACGCAGCGTATCGGCGCCAAACGTATTGACAATATCATCAGGATTAATGACATTACCGCGTGATTTACTCATTTTTTCATTGTTGTTGCCCAAAATCATACCCTGGTTGACCAGCTTATAAAAAGGCTCTTTCGTTTCCACTACGCCGATATCATACAATACCTTATGCCAGAAACGGGCATACAGCAAGTGAAGAACCGCATGTTCAGCTCCGCCAATATACAAATCAACAGGCATCCATTCACGTTGTTTCTCTTTGGATACAAGCTCTTTGTCATTTTTCGGATCAATAAAGCGCAGGTAATACCAGCAACTTCCTGCCCATTGCGGCATTGTATTCGTCTCGCGACGTGCTTTCATACCTGTCTCAGGATCAATGGTTTCCACCCAATCTGTTGCGTTCGCCAGCGGGGATTCACCTGTACCTGAAGGCTTAATATTGTCCATCTCCGGCAGTACGAGCGGAAGTTGGTCCTCAGGAACCGTTTTGATCGTTCCATCCTCCAGATGAATTACCGGAATCGGCTCGCCCCAATAGCGTTGACGGCTGAACAGCCAGTCACGCAGGCGGTAGGTGACTTTGCCGTGTCCTTTGCCCTCGGCTTCCAGCCATTCAATCATCTTCGGAATCGCTTCCTCGTTGGTAAGTCCATTCAGCGGGCCTGAATTCACGTGCGGTCCATCCTCAGTATATGGCTCATTAGCCACATCTCCACCTTGGACAACCTCAATGATATTCAATCCGAATTGCTTGGCAAATTCCCAGTCACGCGTATCGTGAGCAGGTACAGCCATAATCGCTCCAGTTCCGTAGCCTGCCAGTACATAGTCAGCAATCCAGATCGGCAGCTTTTCGCCGTTCACTGGGTTCACTGCATAAGCTCCTGTGAATACGCCTGTTTTATCCTTGGCCAGATCCGTACGCTCCAGATCGCTTTTACGAGCAGCTTGTTCACGGTACTGTTGTACAGCATCCTTTTGCTCAGGCGTAGTGATAATATCCACCAATTCCTGCTCTGGTGCCAGCACACAGTAGCTTGCGCCGAACAGTGTATCTGGGCGAGTTGTAAATACTGTGAGTTGCTCGTCATAGCCTTCAATCGGAAAACGAACCTCTGCCCCGGTAGACTTACCGATCCAGTTCCGTTGCATATCCTTAATACTCTCAGACCAATCCAGTTCCTCCAGATCATCCAGCAGACGATCCGCGTATTCCGTAATTTTCAGCATCCATTGACGCATTGGTTTACGGACGACCGGATGACCGCCACGCTCACTCTTACCGTCAATAACTTCTTCATTCGCCAGCACCGTTCCCAGCGCTGGGCACCAGTTCACAGGTACTTCAGCTACATATGCAAGGCCGCGCTTGTACAGCTGGATGAAGATCCATTGTGTCCATTTGTAATAATCAGGATCCGTCGTGCTGATTTCACGATCCCAGTCGTAGGAGAAGCCGAGCGATTTGATTTGACGGCGGAAGTTATTTACGTTTTTCACCGTAATTTCGCGTGGGTGCTCCCCTGTATCCAGCGCATGCTGCTCCGCAGGCAGACCGAAGGCGTCCCAACCCATCGGATGCAGTACGTTGTAGCCGCGCATTCTTTTATAACGTGAAACAATATCCGTAGCTGTGTAGCCCTCCGGGTGGCCTACATGCAGGCCGGCTCCAGATGGGTACGGAAACATATCCAAAGCATAAAACTTCGGTTTGCCCGGTTCTTCCCCGGTGCGGAACGTCTTGTTCTCATCCCAATATTTCTGCCATTTTGGTTCAATACTTTGCGGTTGATAGCCGTGCTTCGGCTGTGTGTCTGTCATTGTCTTTTCCTCCTCAAACGGTATGCAACAAAAAAACCTCTGCATCCCGTAGCGTGTCAGCGCTAGGGACGAGAGGTTATATTCCCGTGGTACCACCCTAGTTAGCAGAAAGCGTTCTTCGCGTTCTACTCCCTTTGCACCTGATAACGGAGGTGATCCGATGCGGGTTAATAACAGGATACAAGCACCAGTATAGGGCGTTCCTGCGTTGGACGCATATCTCCGAGGCGAGTTCACTTTGTGCTGTCAACCGGCTTGCACCACCCGCCGGCTCTCTACATGTCCAGACAAAGCTACTATTCCTCATCAGCGATTGTTTAACCGTTAATAATGGCACTATTATATTGAAAACCGCGAAAAAAGTCAAATAAGGACTACCTTTGGTGTTAAGAGCCCTCTCCATACTAAATTTTCATGACACATGCATACGAATGTTTTATAATAATTCCGAGTTAAATCGCTTCAAGCTGAGATGAGTTGAGATAAGAAAGGTGAGCTGAGACATGGCACAAATTAAAATTTACGGAATAAAAGAGACTCTAAATCCAATCAAAAAGCAACTTTCAGAGGTGATTCATTCTGCTGTGGTGGATGCGTTCAAATATCCTCCTGACAAGAGGTTTCATCGTTTTTTTCCTATGGATCAGGAAGATTTTATATATGCCGATGGTCGCTCTGAGGCGTACACCATTATTGAAATCAGTATCTTTGAAGGCAGAACGATAGAAGCTAAGAAGCAACTCATTAGCCTGTTATTCCAAAGAATTAACGATCTTTTGGGTATTTCTCCACAGGATCTTGAGATTACTATATTTGAAACACCCAAACAGAACTGGGGCATTCGGGGTGTACCGGGTGATGAGCTTCAGTTGAACTATAAAGTGAATATATAAGTGCAAAAAGACGCCCTTCATGTCATCATGAAAAGCGTCTTTTTTTTCCCATATTCGTTCAATGAATCTTTGCTATTTTACAGCAACATAAAACAGTCTCGCCGCGTCATCTTCTGCTTCTACCCATTCAAAATCCGCATATACCTTCACATCGCGAAAACCCGCTTTGGACAATTCTGCCTTCATCCAGTCTGGGTCATAGGCACGTTGTACATGTATTTCCTCGAAACGCTGGTATAGATCGCGTCCTTCATGTTCTGCTTTCGCAAAGATACTAAGATGATGCTCAATTTCACAACGGGGAGTGTCCAACGCACATGTCCAGATATATGAGATAGAGCGTTCGTCCAGTACGAAAGGCTGCTCTTCATCATAACGTAAAAACGTCTGGGGATGATGCACATCGAACAAAAAGGTTCCGCCAGGCTTCAGACCAACATGCGTTCTGCGAAAAGTAGAAATGATATCTTCTTCCTCCAACAAGTAATTCAGACAATCGCAAAAAGAAATTACAGAATCCACAGGCTCGGGTAAAATCCATTCTCTCATATCCTGCTGTATCCAGCGAACGCTTCCCTCACGAAACAATCGCTGTCCCTGTGGAGTGGTTTCCATTTTGCGACGGGCTACTGCCAGCATGTCAGAGGATAAGTCGATTCCAGCCACTTCGAACCCTGAGTTAACCAGGGGAATCGTAATTGAACCCGTTCCGCAGCCCAGCTCGGCCACCGTATGCGGCATCCCGTACTGATCCCAAGCCTGCCGTGCAAAGCGCAACCAGTCCGGGTACGGCATGTCCTGCATCAGCTCATCATACACATAGGCAAACTTCCGGTAAGAAGCCATTTTTTATTCCCCATTCCCGTCCTTCGGTTTCGGCATTTTCTCCACCAGGTAGGTCCAGTTTTCCTTTTGTGTAACCATTCCTTCCTTCATCAGCTTGCCCATCGCACGCTTGAAGGCGGATTTACTAATACCAAACCGTTGCTTGATAATATCCGGCGGTGTTGCGTCGGAGTAAGGCATACCGCCGCCCGGACGCTCTTTCAGAAAAGCAATCAATCGATCCGCATCCTCATCACGGCCCACTTCCTTGCGTGGCGACATTGCCAGATTGACCCGACCGTCTTCGCGAACAAGCGTGACCCGTACCTTAACCTCTTCGCCCAAGCGAAGCATCCGGTTGCGTTCTGAGGAGTGAATCATCCCAATCGCGCCAAAACCAAGCACCCCTCCGTCCACCAGAACGAATGTGCCCATTTGAAGCGGCTTGTACACAGTCGCCTGCACCCACGTATTCAGCCACGAATCAGGGGCGTGGAAGCACAACGGAGCCAGTTCCTGTTCCCCTGCCAGCTTAGCCCGCAATCTGCCTTGCTTGTCATGCTCCATAATGGCATACACGTAGTCGCCCACCCGAGGATGCAAATCTCGGTTTTCTGGCAACTCACGAATCGGCAGCAAAAGCTGACGACCCAATCCCATCTCCAGGAAACAACCCAAACGCGGATGCACATCGGCCACCTCAAGCTTAGCCATTTCGCCCAACGACAAGAACGGCTTTTTCATGGTTGCGGCCAAACGGTCCTCTGTATCGTGAAAAATAAATACCTCCAACCGTTCACCAACTTCAATTTCACGTGTCAGCTCCGTATAGTGCAGCAGCACATCCTGCTCACCAACAGTGAGAAAGTAGCCGAAAGGAGATACCTCACGATCCACCATAATGGTGACATAAGTACCGGCGATCAAACTCATACCTTTTCCACAACCTTAGCATCCGACCAGAGTCGTTCAATGTTGTAATATTCGCGCTCGTCGCGATGGAAGACATGCACTACGACATCCCCCAAATCCATTAGAACCCAACGGGCGGAATCCATCCCTTCGATTCCTTTGATAGTTACACCTTCATCATGAGCGCGTTTGCGAATTTCTGTTGCAATCGCCTGTACCTGTGTATCCGAATTACCGTGGCAGATGACAAAATAATCAGCTACTAGTGATATTCCCCGCAAATCCAGTGCGACAATATTCATTGCTTTTTTATCATTTGCGGCATCAACCGCTGTTTGCATTAATTGCTCATTAGTTAGGGTCATTCATGAACCTCCGTTTTTCTCTGTTTTAGTTGTTGAATCAAGTCATTGCGCGACAAGACTGTCAGTGGAAAAATAACCTTTTTCTTCTCCAGCAACAATGAAATTGTGGAGTCAAATCCAGCGACAAGGCCCTGCTCCAAACTTTTCTTTGCCTGTTTACGGATATGCTCAACCCCGGGAAAATCCCGTCCCGGTTCGATGTAATCAGCGAGACACACGACTTTGTCCAGCAGGCTCATACCTACGCGTCCTGACGTATGCCAGCGGATCGCATTCCTTATTTCAGAATCATCCACTCCGTAATCTCTTGCTGCAACGCAGTATCCTACCTCTGAATGCCAGAGCTGCTTGTCATGTTCCAAAAGCTCCTGATCACATTCGGGATGACTGCGAATCACTTCTTCCATCTGCTGAACAGGCCAATATTTCGCTACATCATGCAAAATAGCCGCCAGTTCGGCCTTATCCGGATCTACTCCATAACGCTTCGCAAGCTCCACTGAGGTATGCATAACACCTAGTGTGTGCTTCCAGCGTTTTTCAGGCATTTGACCAGATACGGCTTCCATTAATTGCTCACGGCTGTACTTCATACAAACCGCCCCTTGTAATATAGTCATGCACTCGATCAGGCACAAGATAACGGATAGTGCGCCCTTCCGCAGCACGCTCTCGAATATCCGTGGACGAAATGTCCACCACTGGCATATCTGCCAACAGTACCTTGTCCTGCAAATAATGTGGCAACTCATCCATTGCAAGCTGGAATCCTGGTCGCCGAACACCAATGAAACAAATTCGCTGCGCCAGTTCCTCAATTCCCTGCCAATGAGGCAAGTAGTTCACCATATCCGCACCAATAATAAAATAAAAATCCACAGCAGAATGCAACTCCTGAAGCTCCTTGATCGTGTCAATGGTATAGGATACTCCCCCGCGAAGCACTTCAATATCCAGCACTTCAAAAGCAGGATGACCCGCCACCGCTTCACTCGTCATCTCCAGACGCTCTTTACCGCTCGCCCCCGCCTGATGCTTGTGCGGAGGAATATGAGAAGGCATAAACCATACTTGATCTAGTCCATAGGCATCTCTTGCCGCTTCTCCAGCCAGCAGATGTCCAATATGAATCGGGTCAAATGTACCACCCATAATACCGATTTTCATAATTTTCTCCCCGCATGTTATCCTCTAGGCAACTCAATTTCCTTATGGTCACGGGATTCTTTGTACAAAATAATAGTGCTCCCGATGATCTGTACAAGCTCAGAACCTGTCTCCGCGGCCAGTTCTTCCGCAATTTCATGCTTGTCGTCCAAACAGTTGTTCAAAATTTGTACTTTCATCAGCTCACGCTTTTCAATCGCATCGTTGATGTGACGCATAAGATGCTCATTCGTACCGTTTTTGCCTACTTGAAAAACCGGGTCCAAATGATGCGCCATTGAGCGCAGATATCTTTTTTGTTTACCTGTTAACATGTATATTTAACCCCTTCGTCGCCACATATGCAATGCAGCATTTCCATAATTTTAATGTACCCTCTTACTTACGACAGGCTACTCAGCACAGCTGCTCTCATTTGCTCTACAGCAGGGACAACCCCTGTAAAATACTCAAAAGCCACAGCCCCCTGGTACACGAACATGCCCAAGCCCCCATGTACAGTGCAGCCGCGCTGTTCACGGCTTTCCTGTAAAAGTCTCGTTTCCAACGGGTTGTAGATCAAATCACTCACAATGATTCCCTCCGGAATCAAGCTCGTTTCCAGTGGAAGTTCATCCGATAAAGGAGACATTCCCACCGAGGTTGTGTTAATCAACACATTCACTGTGGCGAGCACGCTCTTGGCATCCTCGTTGGAATAACCCCTCACTGGGATCGCTTCCGTCGTCCACTCTAATGCCAGTTGCTCAGCTTTGTCACGTGTTCGGTTCAAAATAATGACCGATTCCGGCTGCTCCTCCAACAGAGCATGAATCACGCCACGAGCAGCCCCTCCGGCTCCAAGCACAGCAATTCTTGCTCCCTTCAACTCAACAGAAGTCTCTTCTTTGAGGGAACGTACGTAGCCAATTCCGTCCGTGTTATACCCCTTAAGCCGTCCATTATCATTTACTATCGTATTGACAGCGCCAATGAGTCTGGCACCTTCATCAATCTCATCCAGATATTTCATAACCTCGACTTTATGGGGAATCGTCACATTGACTCCGCGGAAATGCAAAGCGCGAATCCCCTTCATGGCATCTTCCAGCTGATCCGGTTTTACATGAAGAGGTACAAAATCTCCTTCAATCGCCGCTGCCTGCAAAGCTATTTTATGCATAAGAGGCGATTTGGAGTGCTTGATTGGATCACCCAATACGCCCAATAGTACAAGACCTTGTTCAGTCGCTTCAGACTCCCCGCTGTTCATCGTCGCTCTCCCCCATATTGCAAAATATTAGGCCGCACAAATACATGAATGGCGGCAGGAACCAGTACAGTACCTGTTCCTTGCCGCCCTATAACATGGTTACAGCAACGTTATATCAACGCAGGCCGCAAAAGCACACGGACTCCCCGAGGAGCATGAATCGCAACCAGAGCTCCGTTCTCGCTATTTACCCTGATCCATCCCAAGCCGGAAATATAGATGTCCGATGGAGACTTGCGTGGCACGCGGAACTCATGTCTTGTCCATTCCGGCATCTCTGCCAATTGATCGCGTGTTGGCGGAGATAACAATTCCCCGGCATGATCAGCGAACAACTGATCAGCTCGCTCCAGCTTCGTGCGATGTATCTTAAGACCACCGTTAATGTAGCAGGTAAAAGATTGGTGCTGACCGTCGACAAAATCAAATCGGGCCATACCGCCGAAAAACAATGTTTGTCCGGCATCAAGCTGATACGCAGCAGGCTTCAGCGGCTTGTCCGGCATAATAGCGCTCAAGTCCTGACGGGAGACGATCTCACTGAATCGCCAAGGGTATACAATACCCGGAGTATCAATAATGTGCTTGCCGTCGTCGAGCGGAATATTCACCATATCGAGTGTAGTTCCCGGGTAACGGGACGTTGTGAGCTCCTGCTCCATGTCGCTATAATCACGAATCAAACGGTTAATGAGCGTGGATTTACCCACATTTGTCGCTCCAACCACATATACATCGCGGTTACCACGGAGCTCAGATACCACATCCAAAAGACGGTCAAAGCCCTGATTTTTTTTAGCTGAGCACAGTACGATTTCTTCCGTGCGAAGCCCTTGCTCCTTCGCTTGCTTTTGTACCCAGTTACGTATCTTGTTCCAATTCGTTACCTTAGGCAGCAAATCGGTCTTGTTTACAGCCAGTATAACCGGATTAGAGCCTACAAAGCGTTGCAGACCGGAAATCAAGCTGCCTTCAAAATCAAAAATATCTACAATGTGGATAACGAGTGCATCCTTGTCGCCAATCTGGCTGAGCAGCTTCAAGAACTCATCTTGATCCACTGTCACTGAAGACGTCTCATTATAGTTTTTGATTCGGAAACAACGCTGACAAATGACAGGTTCGCGAGTAAGCAATTTTTCAGGAATAAATCCCGGAAGCTCCGGGCTAGTGGTCTGCACGGTTATACCGCAACCACTACATTTGACGGCAGTGCCGCCGTCAGGTCTTTCAGTCATTCTTCTTTTCCTCCTCAAGCCATAAGCCTTTCTTACGTAACCTTGTGAGCGCGATTCGCTCCAACCGCCGATTAAATCGAGTCATGACTCCTTCATCATGAATGGATATCGGTAACACCAACACCGTATGCAACCCCAGTCGGTTACCTCCCAATACGTCCGTCAACATTTGGTCTCCGACCATAATAGTTTCTTCCGGAGTCAGCCCCATCATACGGATGGCTCTACGAAAAGACGAGTTGGAGGGCTTCCGTGCGGCATGTATAAATTCAATGTCCAAAGGCGTAGCAAACACGGATACACGGTCCATATTGTTGTTAGACACGATGACAAGCTTAAAACCCGCCTGTTTGACCTTCTCAAACCAGGCCACCAGCTCGGGAGTTGCATTCGGCGCTTTTGCGCCGACCAGCGTGTTATCCAGATCCGTAATAATGCCGCGATATCCTTGAGCATATAAGCCTTCAAGATCAATATCAAAGACGGTATTCACCCGTAATTTGGGCATCAGCATTTCAAACAACGTCGGTCACCTCAGTTTCATACGACAAACTATACCATATTACTATGGCTTAGTAAAAAGCTATCCGCAACAAACGGACAGCTTTTTCACTAAATATATAGCTAAAGACTAAAATAGACGTTTTATCCAGCCTTCTTTGTGTAACAGAGAGGCTTGCTTGCGAACCATATGCCAATCTTCTGCGGTTACGGATGAGGGACTATAACGCGCCTGTTCAAATCGTCCAAGCAGCTGATGTAAAATTGAAGCCTGTTCCGGTACTTCTAGCGACCATCTATCAACTGATTCCCTCAGTGTTTCGTGACTGGCGCGGACAAATCCCCTTCTTCGCATGTACCTTAACCAGTGCTCAGTTTCGACGACCACCTTTTCATCCGGAGTCAACGGCTTACCTCTGCGTAAACGCAGCAGGTAAAAGTGAAGGTCTGCCCGATTACGCCAGACGACATAAGCAGCCCACAACAGCAGAATTGCAGCAGCAGAACCTATAATTACAGGATGAATCTTTGAAGCTTCCTCCGGATTAGTCTGCGGGGTCTGCTCAGGCTGTTCCGGTTCAGACTGATCTTTAACCTCTGGGGCTTCTGGAGTCTTTGAATCCTCCTGTTCCGTAAGCAGCGGCATATCAAAGCCAGGAGTTGCTTCTACAGGAACCCAACCGTATTCACCTAAATATACTTCCGCCCAGGAATGAGCATCCGCATTTGTCACGGAGTAAGAGGACATATTTTCGTCACCTTCATCCGTTGTTGCATCATCTGAAAACGTCTGCTGACCAGGTGCATACCCTTTAACCCAACGGGCCGGAACCCCAACGGAGCGAGCCATCATGACTAATGAGGTGGAATAATAATCGCAATAGCCCTCCCGAATCTCAAACAGAAAGGCATCCACAAAATCTCTGCTTCTTTTCCGTGAGAGATCCGGATTGTTCGTATATGCATAATTTTGCTGCAAATACTGCTGTAGTAATCCGACTTTTTCATATGGCGTTTTCGCCGTTGACGTTACGTTCTGAGCCAAATCACGAACCCGCTGTGGCAACTCATCTGGAATTTGTAGATAGGCTTCCTGTTTGTTTTTTCCGTACAACTCATTAAAAGTTTTTGTGCGTAGCTCTTTCTCAGGGATCACAGGGACATGCGATACCAGAGTATACGTTTTAGGATAAGCAGTTCTTCGGGAGGATGGATTCCAAAGCAGTTCCGCCTGTTCCGGCTTCCAACGTAACCCGTCTGCCCGTGAATCTCTGTCCACCGATTGAACACGCTGCACCGAATAAGCGCCAAATAGAACAGGATAGCTTTGGTCGTTTTGCATCGTAATGGTCTGAACGACCTGCTCAGTCGAATGCCGCGTTTCTTGTGTGTTTTCAAGCTCTGCGGTCATTGGAACATCATTTAACGTTTGATCATCGTTGCCCTTGTCACTCCAGCCTGTACCGGAATAGGTTCGTTTCGTTTCCCCCCGCCAATAGCTTCGTTGAGTGGTCGTGATGGTCATGACAGGAGAATAGTCAAAATTAAAACCTCCCCCCAACCGATTATCCTGGCGACTATAACCCGATGCAGTGTTCATCCGCTGATCCAGTGCCCCAGATCCATTGTTGATCCCGGCGGTAGTTGAGCTATTTCTCTGGGTCCACGCTGTATAGGGATCCGTCAAAGCGGGCTGTACCTCGGGCATATTGACACCAGCCATAATAATGAGCGCAAAAATGACCGCAATATTGGCTGCTATTTTATATGGATAGCGCCGAATATGCTTCCATCCTTGAGGATAATGCTGCCGAAAATACTGCAGATGCTGTGTCACCAGCCAACCCATACCAGCAAAGACGATCCAAGCAACCTCCTCCCACAGCACAGTTGGCGTGAAGGAATCAAGTACTGCCAGCGCGGCAATGTTAATACCCACAAAAACAAGAATCCGCTGCTTCGTTGTAACGATGAGCGGCACCATTTCAATAACTAGCCAAGCAATGAGGGAAAACCAAATATAAGGTGACATATTGGAAATAAACTGGTCCAGGCGATTGGCTACCCCTCCGAAGGGGATAATGATTGAATAAGACACCAATGTCCGATACAAAATAAAAAACAGCGCCGCCGCCTTAACAATAAATTCAATCCAGGGACGAACTGGTAGTACAATCTTCACCAGAGCCAGCATTGTAATGGTCATTAGTACGAGTGCTCTTGTCTCTTCCAACCATAATTCGGAAGCAAAAGAAACCCATTGCATGGCAATAATAATAATCCATAAAAATGTAAAAGCGGGGACCCAGGAACCCTTTAACGATTGTAACCAGCTCTTCATAGTGTCCCTCCCCCCATTACAGCCGGGAGCTCTTCAAGGCTCTCAACATCGTAGCCCTTAATTCCCCTTGCACGAAGCATGCTCATCCATTCTTCAACTTCTCCCTCAGCAGAACCTTCTCCGATATAAACGTGGCACGGAGTCATCCCCCGGGTATCGGCCCAGCGAAGAAGCTCCATCGCCTGATAATCCTTCAGCGGACTAATCAGTATAAAATAACAGCCTTGCGGAAACTGGCGCACACTGCTTTCTACAGCGGATTTCAAGCTACCTTGTGAAGTGGTGTGTATGTCTACCAAGTGATGCATCATTCGTTGTCGTTCCATTGTCTGCTCACTTGGTTGAAAGACGGTGCCTTTCTCTCCAGCTGTGCACAATCCAACCCCCATTCGCTCCCGTCCACCATATTCCAGCAATGAAGCGGTAGAGGATACAGCTAGCTCAAACTGTTCGGCGTTCACATAATGCTTCATGTGTACGTCCAGCACAAGCATCGTTTTAGGAACGGTCTCATGCTCAAATTCCTTGGATTTCCAGCTACCTGTACGCGCCGTCGCATTCCAGTGGATGCGCGAAAACCGATCTCCATATACATAATCCCGTACACCGTTAATTTGTGTCGTTTCACGCCGCGTTCGAGTTTGAACAGTCTGCGGTCCAGACATCCTTGAGCGACGGTCATTCATCTGCCAATACGGAATGAATACCGTTCGGGGCAGAACCCGAAATTCACCGCGTGCGTTCAAGCTGCCTTTGTGCTCCAACAGACCGAAGATGTCCTCACTCACACATTCCGTTTCCTCAAAGTGATAGCTTCCTCGCTCTAAAGCGGGAGTCTGAAATGTAAGCTGACCGCCCCCTTTTAGACTGGGAATGACACTATCCTCAAACGACCAGGACTCACCTGTATGTCGCTTAAGGACCTCACGGACAATGACATAGGGTAACGGAAGAAATCCAGGAATGCTGAGGCTCAGCTTTACATGCACTTGATCTCCTGCATGCAGCAGTTCTCCAAACTCCGAGCCTTGCGAAAGCTGCCGGGAGCCTTGCACACGGCGAACTCCGCTCAGACCAACGATCCATAAATAAACGATTAACAGCGTAACCATAGACAACAGCATGACCGACGTCTTGCCGCCCTGAAACAACAAATATAGCAGGCACACCACCCATATGACCATCAGAAGCCAGATGCGGCCTGACAGCCGGGGAAGCCTGCGCTTCCTTTTGACCATATTCATTCCCTAAGGACGCTCCATTCGTACGGGTACATGTACGTGCCGAAGGACAGCCTCCAGCACGGACTGGGCATTGGAACTATCCAGGCGCGCCTCGGGACGCAGCAACAAACGATGCGTTAGCACATAAGGTGCCAGCGCCTTCACATCATCAGGCAGCACATAGTCACGGTTGTCCAGAAAAGCGTATGCCTTCGCAGCCATTACAAAAGCAAGCGCCGCCCGGGGGCTAGCTCCCAGCAGCACAGATGGATGTTCTCTTGTCGCACGTACGATATCAAGTAAATAGGACGTCACTGCTTTGTCCATATAAATCCCTCTAATTTCCTGCTGGATGTCAGCAATCTGCTCCATATGAGCTACAGCCTCCAGACGATCTGCTGGCTGGCCTGCCTGATGATGGAGCAGCATGTTTCGCTCCGTCTCCATATCAGGATAACCCAAGCTGATTTTGAGCATAAAACGATCTAACTGTGCTTCCGGCAGCATATAAGTACCTTCAAAATCAATCGGGTTTTGTGTCGCACACAACATAAAAGGATGAGGCAACATATGAGTGTCCCCATCCACCGTCACACTGCGTTCCTCCATAACCTCCAGCAGAGCTGACTGGGTTTTCGTCGTCGCTCGGTTAATTTCATCCGCCAGCAAAATATTAGTCATCACAGGACCCGGACGGAAATAAAAACGCTCGTCCCGTGGATGAAATATGGATACCCCTGTAATATCACTCGGGAGAATATCAGGATTACATTGAACACGGCGGTAATCACCGCGCATGGATTTGGCAAGAGCCTTGATCATTTGCGTTTTTCCCGTACCCGGAACATCCTCGATCAGAATGTGTCCACCCGCCAGCATAGCCGTAAGCAGTAATTTTATTTCAAAGGATTTACCTAATATACATGATTCCAGATTAGAACGGATTGCAGATACAATCTGCACAGATTCTTGACGTACGGGCATAGCTCTGTAAACCTCCTAGATAGCAACCTGTTTCCTATTATTGTACATGAAGGTAGGCACAGAGTACACTTAACCCCCTGCCCATATTATTCAAACTCCATCCTTCTTTCGATCTCTCATGTGCAGAACAATTAAAAACCCTTCGGTCATTAGATCCGAAGGGCACATGTATACAATTATTTATCTTACGATGTCAAATCTAAAGTACGCTGCTTTTATATGCTTCCTTTTGGACGAACAAACAAGCATGCCAGAAAAGAGAAAATAATCGCAGAGGAAATCCCTGCACTTGTCAGACTAAAAATCCCTGTAATGACACCCAACCATCCGTCCTTCTCCAATTCGGTTAATGCGCCGTGTACAAGTGAGTTACCAAAACTGGTAATTGGAATGGTCGCACCCGCCCCTGCAAATTTAATAAGCGGATCGTATATCCCAACAGCATCAGCAATTGCACCTGCAACTACCAACGTACTCATCGTATGTGCCGGCGTCATTTTGAACACATCCATCATCAATTGGCCCACGACACAAATGGCACCACCCACTAAAAAAGCCCATAGAAATATCATACTGTTCCTCCCGCCTCAAAAGCTACAGCATGTGCAACACAAGGAATGCTCTCACCCTGCTGTGTAGTCAAAGGAGATAATAACGCTCCAGTCGCCACCACCAGTACCTTTTGTAGCTCTCCTTTTTCGATCCGCTTCAACAAATGCCCGTAGGTTACAACAGCCGAGCAGCCACAACCACTGCCTCCTGAAATGACTTTCTTTTGCTTATTAATGTCGTAAATCAGTAAACCGCAATCATTAAATTCCGTCTGATTCATATCAAACCCATCTTTTTTGAGCAACTCCTTGGCAATCGGCAGCCCCACAGAGGCTAAATCGCCCGTTACAATGAGGTCATAGTAACTAGGGTCACGGCCAGTATCTCGAAAATGAGACAACAGCGTATCCGCAGCCGCGGGAGCCATGGCTCCACCCATATTAAAGGGGTCTTTAATGCCCATGTCCATTACACGTCCAATGGTAGCACAATCCACCACCGTCCCTGACTTGGCATGGCCCACTATTGCGGCGCCGGAACCGGTAACAGTATACTGAGCCGTAGGAGGCTTCTGCGATCCGTATTCATTAGGATAGCGGAATTGTTTTTCCACAGTACAATTATGGCTAGTCGTACCCGCCATCACGTAGTCACCGGCCTCTGAGTCCACAATAAGTGCGGCTAAGGCTAAGCTTTCCATGGATGTTGAGCATGCTCCAAAAACACCCAAATAGGGAATGGCCAGCTTGCTAGCCGAGAAGGAGCTACTGACAATCTGATTCATCAGATCACCACTAATAAAAAACTGCACTTCTTCTTTGTTCAAATTGGCATTAATTAGCGCCAGCTCTGTAGAGTGCTCAATCAATCTACGTTCCGCTTTTTCCCACGTTTTCTCGTTGATTTCTATATTGTCATAAATATAATCAAAATCTGTGGACAACGGCCCCTCTCCTTCATCCGGGCCCACAACAGTGGCACTTCCAATGATGCGTGGTCTCGATTCAAACTTCCAGGTTTGTCCTCCCTGTCTTCTCATAAGTGATTGCCTCCTACACCAAGGATGGCATATATAACGCCTATGATAAATGCAGCCACCACCCCGAATACGACAACCGAGCCTGCCAGTTTGAACATATTCGCGCCCACTCCGAGCACCAGCCCCTCAGAACGATATTCCAATGCAGCCGAACACATGGAGTTAGCAAAGCCTGTAATTGGCACAGCGGTTCCCGCTCCCGCCCATTGGGCAACCTTATCGTAAACCCCGATACAGGTTAATATGACCGCCAGCAAGATCATCATAGATGAGGTCGGCGGGGCGGCCTCCTTGGCTGATATGTGCATCCCTGCCATAAAAGCCTCCTGAATCGCCTGTCCAATCACACAGATCCCGCCTCCAACCAGAAAAGCGCGCACACAATTGGCAAATACTTTTCTCGAGGGCTCATGCTTTTGTGAAATATTCTGATAGTCCTTCTCATTTATGGACAGCGGCGACGTATTGGTACGAAAACCGCGCTGCCCGGATTTAGCTGGCATCATTCACCACCCCTTATCTGTAAGTTTTCGCGCTTGGCGGTTCGAATTGCTTGGGTCTTTTTCATTATGAGCTTTTTGGAGAAATGTTATGTCAGGAAAATGATATCGTGGACATTCCGTACAAATCCATTCATACTAAATACATGACGACCACTGGTTAATTAATAAGGAGTGAGGTATACATCATGGAATCAAAAACATTGGAATTGTTTAAAACCTTAACGGAGTTTCCTTCCATTCCTGGGCATGAGCGAGAGTTACGGGCATGGGTTAAGGAACGGATATCCGGCTATACCGATGAAATCGTGCAAGATCGATTGGGCAGTCTTTTTGGGGTGCTACGCGGTCAAGAGAGTGGACCACGTGTAATGGTGGCAGGCCATCTGGATGAAGTCGGTTTTATCGTGAATGGTATTACGGAAAATGGAATGATTCGTTTTCAGCCGGTTGGAGGCTGGTGGAGTCAAGCCATCATGTCACAACGTCTTCAAGTATTGACTCCAAAAGGCCCAGTTATCGGTGTAGTTGGCTCTATCTCGCCTCATTTGCTGGATGAATCGCAACGCAGTAAACCTATGGACATCAAGCATATGTATCTGGATATTGGCGTAGACAGCAGACAGGAAGCTCAGGATCTGGGGATCGTACCAGGAACAGCCATAGCGCCAATCTGTGATTTCACACCACTGGCAAATCCTAAAAAAATCATGGCTAAAGCGTGGGATAACCGCTACGGTGTAGGCTTGGCTATTGAACTGCTTGAAGCGTTACATAAAGAAAAAGACAAGCTTCCCAATACATTGTATGCGGGGGCCACTGTTCAGGAGGAAGTAGGACTGCGCGGTGCACGCACAGCGGCCAATCTGATTCAGCCCGATATTTTCTTTGCACTGGATTGCAGTGCAGCCAATGATATGGGCGGTGACCCGAATGCTTACGGACACCTCGGTAAAGGCGCACTGCTGCGGGTATTTGATCCGGGTATGATTACACACCGCGGGATTGTGGAATACGTGCAAGACATGGCGGAAACTCACAAAATCAAGTATCAATATTTCATCTCCACAGGGGGAACCGATGCAGGCCAAGTGCACTTGAGCGGAATTGGCGTGCCATCCACCGTCATAGGCATCTGTGGACGATACATCCATACTTCCTCGTCTATTATTCACACTGATGATTATGATGCAGCCAAAGAGCTGATCATCAAGCTGGTTCAAAACCTGGATCGTACAACGCTGAATACCATTATTGAACGAGCTTAAGGTGTAATAGAGAATCGCTATCTATAAAAAACAGTCAAGACACGTACAACGTGCATTGACTGTTTTTTTAATTTAATAGAAACAAAAGATAGAACATTTCAAATCAAATGCTTATAACGAAGCAAAGCAATCACTACAAGTACAGCAGTTAGAGCAATGCAGACGTTTTCTACCTTAGCTCCCTTCCGGGTTCCGGTACTCATCAATTTAAATCGCAGCTTCCATTTGAACGGCGGCAAAGGTTTAATTCCATTATTCGTCAAGGAATCTGCCAGTAAATGCAGCAAGTACGCCATACCTCCAGCCAGCCATATGCTGTCACCGTGCAAACGTGTTGTACCATAAAGCAGCGCAGTCCATGCGACTGTCCCGTATACCGTATGAGTTAACCCCCGGTGTGGGACTAGCGTACAAATGATCAGCAGACACCCAGCGATATAATTCCACGGTGCATATGATTCTCCATACCAGGCGAGGCCGATACCAATTAGAAAGATAATAACCTTGCGCATGGATCGTGAAGGCATAAAAGAAGCACTAATCATCAGCAAAGCCAGAACAAGATTCCATGGCGGCGGAGCCAAACGGGTGAAAAATACCCAACCAGCAGCCCCAATCATTAGAAGCTGTACGAATCTAAGCATTTTGGTTGGCAGCGCACGGCTCACGAGCATGGAGTTAGGCTCGTCAATATCCGGCAACAGTGAACCGACCACAGCAGCTGCCACGGCAGCCGGGGTCACTTCGTATCCACTTAGAGCTAATACCGACAGGGAGACCCCGGTTCCAATAATCAAATGGGCTCTTCCCATCATGGTGCAAAACATCCTTTCGTTGCAGCATACAACAGAGTTCAACATCACTCCATTTGAATCAGCATGATTCGATTGTATACGACAAACAAAAGGAGAACAATAGTTCGCTTATTCTATTTAAAAGACTTCATTCAAAAGTCCTAGTTTAATCGCTCTAAAGTATTTTACTGGCGGTGCATAGAAGACATTCGTCCTTATTATTAACCCCCTCCTCTGTCCTTACTCTCCAGTCAGCCCTGTCCTGTGTTATAAGGATACATCTTCCTGAACTTATCGGCTGCCCTGCAAACTTTCTGCGAAAAAGAGCACTGTTCAACCATATTCAAAAAAACAAGACATATGGCCTATGAGTAAGTTGACAAACATCTTCAATATTTTCTTTTTGCCTTAAAGTCCTATTGTACAATTTGAAATATTAGGTAATATAGTGTTTATATTTACTATATGAATCTATTAAATGAATAAGGAGGAAATGATTATGCAAAAAAAATCGACGTTCCGAAAGTTCAAAACCCTCGGTCTGACATCGTTGTTAAGTCTTGTATTATTCGCCCTTCCCGCTTCAGCTGCTTGGAATGATACATACACAGGCTACGCCACATATACGGGATCAGGTTACTCTGGAGGGGCATTACTACTTGATCCCATCCCTTCGGATGCCAAAATCACAGCGCTTAACCGCACACAACTGAATTATAACGGAATCAAAGCTGCATTAGCCGGAGCCTATTTGGAAGTTCAAGGTCCCAAAGGGAAAACAACCGTATATGTAACTGATCTTTACCCCGAAGGTCCAAGTGGCGCACTCGATCTGTCCCCGAACGCGTTCAACCTGATTGGCAATCAATTAGACGGAAAAATTAATATTTCGTGGAAAGTTGTCAAAGCTCCTGTTAGCGGCAATGTCTCCTACCGTATTAAAGAAGGCAGCAGCCAATGGTGGGCAGCCATTCAAGTACGCAATCATAAATATCCGGTCTTGAAGATGGAAGTCCAACAAAACGGACAATGGCTCAATCTCGAAAAACAGGATTACAACCACTTTTTGGGTACCAACTTAGGAAAACAGCCTCTGAAAATAAGGATTACGGACATTCGTGGTGCCGTGCTCAACGATACCATCCCAGCTCTAGCGGAAAATGGCACAGGCCAAGCCTATATCGTTAAAGGTAACGTTCAATTTCCAGACTGATGAAGTACTGCCTCTCTTTGCTTACGTTATTTCAGGATCGATCCCCTAGGCTAATGGGAGTGTTTTACTTCTAGGCCATTTTCCCCGGGGAAACGGTTTTCCGTAAATCGGTAAAAGTTTCAAACCAGGCAAAAAAAGCGCTGATCCAGGTAGGCCCAGCGCTTTTTCGTGGTTTCGGATTACGAACTTTCGTCAGGCCAAACAGGCCGGGTTGGCGACTTATTTCCTGAAATGACGCATTCCCGTCCGTTCGCCTTTATTCTTACTGGGCCGTTAAAATCAGCGGTCCGTCCGGCGTGACTGCGATCGTATGCTCATATTGCGCTGACAACTTGCCGTCGGCCGTCCTCGCCGTCCACTGATCGTCGTCGATCGTGATACGAAACGTACCTTCGTTGACCATCGGTTCAATCGTAAACACCATGCCTTCCTTTAACCGAATGCCTTTGCCGGCTACGCCGATATGCTCGTAGCTCGGCTCCTCATGCAGGCTCCGTCCGATCCCGTGGGCCAGCAGATCGCGTACGAGCGAAAACCCGTTCGCTTCCGCATGCTGTTGAATCGCCGACGTTATGTCGCCGAGCCGGCCCCCAGGGAGGGCCCGGGCGATCCCCAGATCCAAGCATTCCTTTGTCACCTTCATTAATTTTTGCGCCTCCGGCCGGATATTGCCCACCGCATAGCACCAGCACGAATCGCCGAACCATCCGCCGTATTCCACGACGATGTCGAGCTTCAGCAAGTCGCCGTCCATAAGCATCTGGTTCGAAGGAATGCCGTGAGCCACCACATCATTGACCGAAATGCAGGTTTCGGCGGGGAAACCGTTGTACCCTTTCGTAAACTGCTTGCCGCCCAGCTTGGTGATGTGTCTGGCAACAAAGTCATTGATTTCCCGGGTGGTGATCCCAGGCTCGATCAGTTTGGCCACCTCGCGGTAGCAGTCCGCAACGATTTGGCTCGCCGGCTTCATCTCTTCGATTTCCCTAGGTGATTTTAAAATAATCATCTTTGTTTGTTCGCTCCTTATCCATTCTATAATTTTAAAAGTCGGACGATATCCCTGGCCTCCTCGTGCAGCTTTCCGCGGCGAAGCGAAAGCGCGGCGCAACCGACCAAAGCGGCCAGCAGCATTTCCGCGCGTTGTAGCCGATACGACGGCTCCGTCGCGTTTTCGCCGGAAGCGGTAGACCCGCCCGCCACACACCCGGTTTCCAGCAGCGCGGCAAACGGCGCGAGCACCTCCCGGCGAAAGGCGGCCGAGAGCGGGGCCGAGCGCGCTTCAGGTAGCGAGGCAAAGCCCTCACCGGCCAGCTTATTCAGCAGGTACAGGGCGTGGTCCTCCGCCCAAAGCTGCAGCAGCCGGACGCTGGCAGCGGCGACGGGGCTAAGCTCTGCGGCAGCCGAGATCCCAGTGTCCGCCGCATCAGCCAAGCCAAAATGCCCGCCCGCCGGCTCCTCCCCCGAAGCCGAAACGTGCGGGACCTCCGGCGGAACCTTCAGCGGAGCCTCTAACGAGGCCTCCAGCCATCCCCCGGCCCGCTCCAACGCATCCCATAGCAGATCGTAGAGCAAATTGCCCTTATTGCTGTAATAATGGTATACCGTGCCATAGCCGAGTCCCGCCTGCGCGGCCACATCGCGGATTTCCAGTAAAGGCCCCTTATTCAAAAATACATCGGCAGCGGCTTTCCGGATTTGCTCCAGACGCCGCAGTCGAATCTCTTCGTTTTGTTCCTTCGTGCGTGGACTCATCTCGTCCGTTCACCTCTTTTATTTTTGACCTACTATTATGTCAATATAAAGCATTGGCATGCAAATAACAAGAGATTAGCTGGAGGATTTCCGGCTCAACCTAGAAATCGGTACTTGACCAACGGGTTAGCTACTTAACGAAAAATCATTATTTTTCACAAAGAATCGGTTTGTTCACTGTCCTGTTCACAAGATCACACGTATAATGAATACATAAATAGGGTGTACTTTACAGCTACGTGCACACAGACAGGAGGCCTGTTCAAATGAGCAATTTCAAAAAGCATCATAAGCTTCACAGCAAATTGCTGGTCAGCATTACGTTATGTATTACGCTAACGTTGCTGGTATCCACCACTGTGTATTATTTTTACTATATTCGTGTGGAAAAGGAGCAGGCATTCGAGGCCAATCACAACAGCTTGACGTTGAGAAGCAGAGAGGTTATTAACATGACATCTATCGCTCAATCGTTGGCATTCCAAATGTATCGCAGCAGTACCCTATCCAAGTTGTTGTATTATCCCAAACCTAATGTATATGATGTAACCGCTGCCATGACCGAATTGAACAATTATCTTAACTCCATGCCGTATATCGAATCCATCTACGTGTTTAACCCTAAAAGCGGCACCTTCTACATTGCGTCTTCACAAGGTCAAAACGGGTTATTCAGCAAACATGAACTGGCTGATACAGATATCATTCGCGTACTGGATCATTATCAGGACTATAAACCCTTTACGCCTATTCCACGCACGTATCCGCTGCTGACTGCCTCAGACTCCAGAGCTGGAGTAGAGCAAGCAAGCCCAGATATCGCAGCCTATACGTATTTATGTTATGACGCAATTAACTCGAACGAAGCGATAAATTCGGCTGTGATTGTGAATGTGTCGGCGGCCTGGATGAACAAGGAAATGGCGGCGAATCCAATCTCAGGCGGGACCGCTTATATTTTAGACGATCAGGGCAGGCTGTTGTCTGGTACAACATTGACAGACGAAACTTTGAACGAAAAAGAGCAGCTATGGTTGCATACGAGAGTCAAAAAACAAGAAACAGGCTATTTTGTAGAAGACTTTCATGGTAAAAGATCACTCATTTCCTACACCTCCCCGGACGGACTAGGTTGGCAGTATATTAGTGTCACACCATATGAAAGCGTTATCAAAATGGCGAGTGTTATTCGTAATGCGATGTTACTGATAGCCGCCATCATTGCATTGGCAGGATTCGTGGCTTCGTGGCTGCTGTCCAAAATGCTGTATACGCCTATTGGCCAAATCGTTGTGCATATGAATTCACTGGAATCGGAGAAACGAAACAGTATGTACACGATCCGGCAAAACATTTTAAGAAATGTGATTCGGGGAATTCAAAATATCCCTGCCAGTGAAGAACCGGAACGATTGCGCGAGCTTGGGATTACGTTCCAGTTCGACAAAGACTACCGCCTTGTGCTGCTACGCATAGATGAATATACCCGATGGCAAAGCGAACGTGGACCTGATCTGCTACCCTATAAGTTTGCAATTATGAACATTGCTTCTGAAATATGCGGACAGACGTACCGGGTGGAGACTGTTGATATGGATGAGGACAGTGTACTGCTGATGCTTAACATTCTCGATCCCGCAGAACATACAGACACTGTACTACTAGAAACTTTATTACGCCAAATACGCGAAGCTTGCTTTGAATATTTGAAGCTGAGCGTTTCACTGACTTACAGTGCCATCACGAGTCAACCAGAACGGCTACATTTGCTGTACCGCCAGGTACAAAACGCATCTATGCACCGATTTTTTCAGGGACATGGCTGCATTATTAATGCGCAAAACACTACAGATGAAGATATCCAAAATACTTACGTATATCCAGCCGATAAAGAGAAAAAAATGCTGGATATGCTACTGTCTGGTCATACGGAGGATGCACACAGTATGATCAAAGAATTATTGATGCATATGGAAAAATATCCGTTTCCCTCTGTTCGAGAGGCGATATCCCGGCTCATCATGAGTGTGAATAATGCTGTTCGGCATATCAGTGAGCTCAATGGATTTGCTATAGAATCTAAACCTGAATTACCATCCGCAGATCGGTTAGAGACCGCTGAAAACCTAATTGATCATTATCAATTAGTCTTTGATCATATTCGCTCCAGTCTATCGGAAAAACGAAACACGAAACAGGAACGATTGGTGCGGCAAATTAATGAACGATTGGAGCAAACCTATATGGATCCCAATTTTTGTCTCAATCAGATTGCGGAAGAGCTGGATATGTCGCCGATCTATGTCAGCAGGCTATATAAGCAACAGACCATGTCTACTATCGTGGACGTCATCCAACAACTCCGTATTCGCAAGGCCTGTGAATTACTGGAACAGACCGACTGGTCCGTGGCTGACGTAGCAGAACAAACCGGATTTGCGAGCAGCTCTTATTTCCATCGCATGTTCAAACGTAGCTTGGGCGTAACACCGACAGATTTTCGCCGTTCTAGAGCAAATGCGCAATAAGTAAACTGACATCAAAAAAGCAAGCCTCCAACTTTCTGGAGACTTGCTTTTCTTCTTTATCACAAATCTTTATGTTTTATTTAATCCCCTTCTCCTTTACATAAGCTTCCCATTGTTTTGTATACTCGGTTTGAATTTTCTCCAAACCAGCTTGGTTTGCCTTTTGCAAGAAGGTCTGCAAGCCTTGATCTACATTGTCGATCAGTCCAGCTTGGAGCGGATACAGATATTGCTTCTCAACCTGTTCTAGAGCTGCTTTTTCTGCTTGGTAGGTCGTGTAGTCCTCTGCAAAGCCGGTAAACAGGTCAGGCTTCTGGATTTTATCCAGCTCGGCAAAAATTTTCTTCACACGGTCAAAGCCAGAATCAAACAGCATATATTCCGGATTACGCCAAGCCCAACTGTTCATACCTTCGCGTGAAAATCCATTAGAACTGCCGCTACCTATCATATGATAGTAACCATCTTTGACCTCGTAGTTTTTGCCTTCAATACCATATTGCGTGAGCAAGTTATAGCGTTTGTCCGTCACAAGCTTTTCATAAAAAGCTAATGCGCGCGCCGGATTTGGGCTGCTTTTTGGAATTGCAAAGCCGTTATGAATCGGGTGCACTGGAGTTGCATAACCTGTCGTCAAAGGGAATGGGTAATACTCGAGCTTCCAGTCCGGGTGAGATGCTTTGAGCTTAATGACCATATCATTAAACCGGGTTGGATTGTCACCGAAAATACTCGCTGCTTTACCAGAAGTCACTTGATCCTGAAGCGTATCTTTTACGTTTAATACATTTTTGGGAATGAATCCTTTATCGGCCCAGCGTTTGTAAGTATTCAGCTCTTCTTTTTGCTCATCCGAGCCCCAAAATTTATAAACCTCTGTTGGTTTTTCATATTTAATACCAATGCCATAAGGCAAGGCACCTATACTCTTCGTTACTAATTCGGTATATCGGTCATGTAGATTTCCCTTGATATCGCTGTTCAGAGATACGGTTTTCATATTTGGTTCATGCTGACGTATCCCATCCATATAAGCCTCGTAACTTTTGATATCTGTCGGTTTAGGCAAATTGTACTTCTCTCGTAAATCCTCACGCCATACAAAGCCGTTAGTGACATACTCTTTATACGTGCCAGGCACGGTATAAATTTTGCCTCCAATTTTAACTCCATCCCACATGTCCTGAGGCACAAATTTTTGCAGGGCAGGTGCGGCCTTAGGCAGCAGATCGTCTAGCGGCAGGAATGCGCCCTTCTTGGCATAGGCCTGATACTGCGTCCAATCTGCAGTGAATATCAGGTCGATAGGCTGACCCGAAGACAATAACAGCTTATATTTTTGATCCCAGTCTGTCCACGTCGTATAGTTAAATTTGACGGTGGCATTCAGATCTTTTTCCGCCAACTTATTAATCTCTGCCTCAATGGTAGACAGATCCTTAGGAGCATCACCCAGCATATAAAATTGCAGCTGCACTTTTTGGGATTTATCATCCTCTCCATTTGCTTTTTGTGCGCTGTTTCCGCTACCGCCTCCACATCCGGCTAATAGCGCCATGATGACCATTACTGCAATCAGGATGGACATGCGTTGTTTTCTTTTCTTTGTGAATGTCATGTGAATCCTCCCTTTGAAATGGTAGTCTGTTTAAATAAAACGCTTACAAAAAGTGCTGCTTTGATGGCATACCGTCAGCACGTTATGCCATCTCAGCCCGTTAGTGTCGCTTCAGCCTTTTACCGCGCCAATGGTCAGCCCCTTGACAAAGTAACGCTGAATGAACGGGTACAGCAGCAAAATGGGTCCAGTAACCACGATCGCCATTGCCATTTTCGTCGATTCTGTCGGCATATCACTGGAAAGGGATACGCCAGTACCTGCACCCATTTGAGCGATAAATTGCATGGAGTTAATTACATTATACAGATAATATTGCAACTGGTATTTATGCGGATCGTTAATAAAGAGTGAGGATGAGAACCAGTCATTCCAGTAAGCCAAGGCCAGAAACAGCCCCACAGTGGCAATACCCGGTGTGGATAAAGGCAGTACAATTCGATAGTAAATTTTAAAATCACCTGCACCATCTATTTTAGCGGACTCGAACAGCTCTTCCGGCATGGAAGAACGAATGAAGTTTTTCATCAAAATGATCAGAAACGGAGTCATCAATCCCGGGAAAATAAGCACTGTATACGTATCAAGCAATCCTAAATACTTCGTCAGCATAATGTACCAAGGCACCAACCCGCCTCCGAACAGCGTCGTAAAGTAAATATAGAATGAAAACGCATTGCGGTATTTAAAATCTTTGCGTGCCAGCACATATCCTGCCATCGTCATCAGGAACAGGCCCAACGTCGTGCCTACAACCGTGGTAAAAATCGTCACCCCGTACGCCCTTAACACCTCTTCAGGAAAGGTGAACACCGTCCGGTAACCTTCCAGTGAGAATTGCTGTGGTATAAAGTGATATCCATCCCTGATAATCGATTCATTACTGGTCAGTGAAGCCGAAATAATAAGTAGGAACGGGAGTAAACAAGCAATGGAAGCCATAATGATAATCACATAAGAGATAATTTTAAAAATTCGAGTGTATACATCCTCTTTGATCGCCATCCGTTTGGGTCCTCCTTTCTAGAATAAGGCATACTCGTCGTTCAACTTACGGATGATATAGTTCACGGTCATGATCAGTACAAAGCCGAACAATGATTGGTATACGCCTGCCGCCGAAGCCATACCCACATCAAAAGTCACTTTCAGCGATCGGTACACATAAGTGTCCAAAATATCCGTCGTATTGTACAGCACCCCATTGTTGCCGATTAACTGATAGAAAAGATCAAATTGTCCTTTCATAATACTACCAAGCGCAAACAACAGCAGCACAACGAATGTCGATTTAAGCATAGGAACGGTAATGTACCAGATTCGTTGAAAAATGTTGGCTCCATCCATTTTCGCTGCCTCATAATATTCGTCACTGATACCTGTAATCGCTGCTAGATAGATCACCATACTGTAGCCAAGATTTTTCCATAAATAGAACAGGATAATCAGGAAAATCCATACCCATGGTTTGTTGTATACATCCACGCGTTCACCACCAAGTTGCAGCAGCAGCGTATTCAGAAAACCATTATCATAATTAAATATGTTATACACGATGACACTTAGAATAACGAAAGAAACAAAATAAGGCAGGAACATCACAGATTGAGCGATCTTTTTAAAGTAGCGGCCTCGCAACTCATTCAACAAAATAGCGAGAACAATCGCTAAAACGTTACCAAGTAAAATAAACGCTGCGTTGTATCCGACCGTATTCAATGTCAGTTTTGTCAGCGTGCCGGATTGCCATAAAAAGCGAAAATTTTGGAGTCCGACAAACTTGGCATCAAACAGGCTGGTATTAAAGTCGAACTGGGTAAATGCATAATAAATACCCACCATAGGAATGTAGGAATTAATGAAGAAAAAAATTAAAGTGGGCAACAACATCAGAAATAATACTCGATTGCGGAACAGTTCATAGAAAAAACCGTGTTTTCTACCCGTTCCCAGCCTCTTACCGTTCAGGCGGGAATCCGCTGTAAGCATTGCAGAATTTTTGGGCATAGGCTGATTCAATGTGAGTCACTCCCCCTCTGTATACGTTGCCGACAGCAAGGTTTGTAGCACTGCCGCCGTATAACTATATTTTATGTAAGCGCATTCAAAATAAAAAGTGAAGCCTCTCATGCTTCATGAACAAAGGAGTGTCCTGAGGAGTGAACAATTCGGATATTTGTGAAGTTTTATGTAATAAGAGGCGTCTGATCGACGCCTTAAACCCATTCACAAAGCATATTTGAACGTTTGAGGCCGTCCTTTACTATCATGTAGCTCGAAGCGCAGTTCACCATCATTTTTGTTCTGACCGATAAACTTAATACCATCTTCCCTGAATCCGTTCAGTTGCTCAGGAGCTAATTGAAGCAACTCATACACCAACAATGACTGGTGGGTTTTAAGATTAATTAATATTAAAAAGCCCTCATCATTCGATCTGGCAAGAATAAACCCCTCGCCCATGCCTTCCACCGCAAAGCTGTCCTTCAAACGACCGGAAAGCTTCCCCATATTCCATATTTCTTTTACAGAACCATTAGCGTCAATCAGACGAACGGTCTGTCCATCGTTCATGACTGCTTTACCATTATAAAGCTTGATATTGTTGGCATTAAAATTCCAATAATGAGCCTTTGCCTGACGAAGTACCTTTCCTTTCTGGACGAACAGCGTATAAAAATCGTCATTAATCATGGGCTCGCCATACGCTTGCCATACCGTAACCAAATCTGCATCCTCCGTAACCTTGGTTGATATGATTTTCGTCATGCCAAAATAATCTTCTTTCAATTTAATATTTGTTGGACTGAGCGCACGGATACGGCCGCCATCCTCTTTATGGTACAATACTCCGCTGCTTGCATCCAGCAAATAGCCCTTGCTTTCCTCCGATTCCCCAACCAACTGAGGATAGCTTATGCTAGCCATTCGTTCGTTTTTCTTCCATTCGAGCTTGCCTCCGACCACATCACTGATAAATGCCAGAGGAACATAAAGCGTTCCACGAATGCTACTGGCTGAAACGTCGTAAGTAACCTTCCTGTTATGTACAAAACCTATATTGGAGTTAGCCTTTATTCGACCGGAACCCAGACTGGCTATACCATTGGTAAGTGTAAGCGTCTGTGTTTTGGGGTCATAATCCGTGGCTATTCCTGGCAGAGCAGCATCTGTAATAGGAATCATGACCTGTCCCTTGTTTATGAATGACTCTCCTTTGGGAAACGACATCATATTTCCGTTAAAATAAACACGGACACTTGCAGTTCTCTGACCTTGCTTTATAGATGCAGAAGTTCCCGCTGCCTGAGCAAACTCTCCATCGTTCAGTCCGATTGCCACACTTGCCAATAAAACAAATGCAACTATTATCCGCTTGGCAGACTTATACCGTTTGACATTTTGAAGCTGGATCATGCTTGAACCCCTCCTTATAGATCAAATTCGTTTCAGCCGAACCCGTTTCATTCTTCCTAAAAATTCGCCGGACAGGTGTTAAAATCCTCTAAAAAAGGACCCTGCTACCTGCGCAGAGTCCTTGCTTGTACCATATCCTATTTTCAAGCTTGCCGTACTACTCTCACTCTGCGATTCACCAAATAAATGCTAAGCCCGATTAAGATCAACCCGATCAGCAGGAAAGCCGTAATCGCTTCGCCCAGCACCAACGAGCTGACAAACACCGAGATCACAGGCACCAAAAACGTATAAGACGCAACCTTGCTCGCATCCCCTGAATTAACAAGTGTGAAATACAGCAACCAGGAAAGTGAAATTCCCAGCACCGTGCCGAATATCAGCCCTGACACATACGGGACATTCCATACGATATCCGACCAGCTTTCCGTCACCGTTCCAGCTCCCGTCAGCACGATGCCTCCCAGTGTACATTGAAATGCAACCAGCCACAGCGAATCCACACGCTGGTTTACCTTTTTCACATATACCGTTCCCAATGCCCAGCTCACGGCTGTAATAATGGCGAGGATTACACCTGCCACAGCCACATGTCCTGAAAATCCGCCGACACTGACAGCCGCAACGCCCAAAAATCCGATGACCAATCCAAGCACTTTAAGTCTGGACATCGCTTCCCCTAGCCACATCCATGCAAAAATGCCGACCAGTACAGGCTGGAGATATACCAGCACAGAAAACAAGCCAGAGGGGACGTACATCAGTCCCACCGTTTGCAGACCATAAAACAATACCACGTTAAAAATACCTGAAATAGCATACACCCGCCAATTTTCTTTCCAACGAATGCGATTCCATCTCGGTACTAAAATCACTCCCAATAGCAGACCGCCCAGCAGTGTACGTAGTCCTGCAAACAATAGTGGAGGTGTGAATTCCAATGCAACTTTATAAATGGGCCAAGAAATGCCCCACAACACAACCAGTAGCGCGATCATCATCATCCGCTTGGCTGTCGTTAACTCTCCCATGACGCTATCGCTCCTCTATGAAAAAAATCACTAGACTTTATATACTACGCCTACAGAACAACTTTATCAAACAAAAAATATGTATTGGAAAGCTCCAACTTTCATGCCCGTTTTTTCATCGAGGTATGTCTTCGGACAGAGGAATCCAGTCAGTTGCCTATGTTACAATATACCAAAAAGACAGATAAAGCTTATAAGGACAGGAGGTTGTCTGCACTTGATTTATATCATCAAATTTTTGTACAGCTTTGTGCTCCCTCCCGGTTTGTTCATCCTCGTGATGGCAGGGCTCGTGATTTGGCTATGGAAAAGGGCACGTATACCTGCGGTCGTACTGCTTCTTGTCACATTGCTGCTGTATGTTTCCTCGACCAATTTGGCTGGAGATTTGTTAATCAGTAGCCTGGAAAAACAGTACCCACAGCCCCGTACCATTCAAGGTGATGTCATTGTCGTACTTGGGGGCGGAGCCACAGAAGGAACCCCTGACATCAATGGACAAGGCAATCTGCTAGGATCTGCGGCCAATCGACTGCTCACTGCGGCCAGATTGCATGAAGCAACAGGCATACCCATTCTTTTCTCCGGCGGGCAAGTGTTTGGAGACAGTGGTAATGAGGCGAATATTGCACAAAGACAGTTACTGGGACTCGGTATTCCGGCAAAGGACATTCTGATCGAAAACCGTTCTTTGAACACACAGCAAAATGCCGTATATACATCGCAAATTTTAAAAAAACATCAACTCACTAGACCTGTTCTGGTGACCTCCGCTTTCCATATGCCACGTGCTGCAATGGAATTTCAGCGTGCAGACATGCAGGTCGTAGCTTATCCTACCGACTATCTGGCAAGTGAAAAGCTGTCACTGTATGCTGGCAAACTCTCGCCGTCTGCTGGGGCCATGTCTACAACCGGAACAGCCCTCAAGGAATACCTAGGAATTCTTGCATTAAAGCTTAAATAATGTGATGTCTATATCATATAGCGGCATACAGCACAAACAAGCGTCTTACGCTCCGCAGGTATAAGCCTGTAAGCTAGCAAGGCGCTTGATTTACCATTACATATTCTAATCCAAGAAAATATCCGAAATTTGTTCTTCCGATATGACCTTAAAGCCTTCCTTTTTTAACAAAGCCGAGGTTACCCCATTACCAGCTATTTTACGATTTTCGAATGACCCATTATATATTGCTGCTGATCCGCAGGACGGGCTGTTTTCTTTTAAAACAACATGCGTTGCGTTAACCTCTCTGGCTATATTCAAGGCTTCGTACGCACCCCTAATGTACATATCGCTGACATCGTTGCCTGAAAACTCAACCACCTTGGCTGTGCCGTTCAGCACATCCTCGCCTGTCCCTCCAACAATCTCAGCAGGCTCTCTCGGAGTCACAAAGCCCCCCAAAAGCTCAGGACAGATTGTCACAGCTTTCTTTTCCTCTACCAACTTCTGTATATATACATCCAGGCTATCCGTCCCGTTATATCGTACCTTCATGCCCGCCAAACACGAACTTACCAGAATCATTAGTTCCACCTCATATCCATTACATTCACTATTAAGTAGTTAAAGTATAAACAAATTTTCTCGTAGAGTCATCGTGCGAAAATTTTGACTCGCCTCAACGTCTGCGTTCCGTAAGAGTGATACGTCTTTGCATGTTTTTCAGAGATCGCAAATGCATCAGGATTTCATTTTCTATACAACGGGCTGCAAATGTTGCCAGCTTGGTGCCTTTCCCAGTCTGAAAGCTTTCAATGTCCTTCATCAGGCCGATGGTACCGAAGGGTATGAGATCCTCCAAATATTCATTGTTTTATTCATTTAAGGAAGGTGGAGCGTGTACTCATCCAAAATAACCTTATAAAACAAGCCGGAGGCGCATGTTGGGCAGCCTTCGGCTTATTTTTATATGTTGAGGTTCATCCTGCTCGTAAGTAAGATAAATTTCACTCTTGCTATAAGTCATAATTTAAGATATATTATTAATTAAATAATCATTCATTTAATTAATTGAAGTTTAGTTTAAAGAGAGGAGAATACATTTGGCAAGACCCATCAATGAAGAAAAAAGACTGGAGCGGCGTAAACGTATTCTAGAAGAAGCTGTTGTCCTGTTCGCAGAAAGTGGATATTCTAATACCACAACGGCGATCATTGCGCAGAGTGTGGGAGTGACTCCTGGAACCATTTTTCAATATTTCCCCAGCAAAGAAGCTTTATACTACGCTGCTGTCCTTGAGCCGCTTGCTGATATTCAGGCGAAATCACTTGCTTGTCTACAACAAGAGGGGACGCCGGGCGTATTGATTAAAAGCATGGTGGCAGAACAATTCAACCATATCTACTCCTATATAAATGAATTGCGACTTGTTCAATCTGTCTTAGGACAACGAGTAAAATTCCCCGAACTTACACAGAAGGTCCTTGAAAGTATAAAGGTAATGACAGATGCGATCGAATGCGTCTATGCCAAGGGACAGTTAATGGGAGAATTCAACAAAAGCTTTTCTCCAGCAATGATCTCTCGTGCCTATATCTCTTTCTTAAATGGAGTGGGCTTAACTCTTGGAGAAAGTATTATTCATCATCCCGAGTGGGAAAATCTGAAGGGGCATGCCTTTTATTTGTTCGCACCCATACAACCTAAAGAAAAACTGGAGGAGTCTGAATGAGTCAAGCATCATTACAACCCGATCTGACATTTAACGTTCGTGTGAAAAAACGAAAGAAAATTTTATGGAGCCTAGGGATCGTGCTTTTGCTTGTGACGGCTCTTGTATTTTTTATATCTTATAAAGTAGTAGACACCTTGTTGCACCATCCTAGAGACACTAATGTCAGCTACGGATTAAATATCGATAAAACTCCCTATGAAGAGGTCGAGTTCAAGAGTGAAAAAAATGATAATACGATTAGAGGTTCCTTCTTTCCTGCAAGTGGTCTTTCTGGTAAATCAAGTAGTAAAACGATTATTGTCGTCCATGGATATACGAGCAATCGTTTAGTCAAAGGGCGGACCCAAAAGTTAGTAGAGCACTTCGTTCCGAAAGGCTACAATGTATTGGCATTTGACCTCAGTTCACAAGGTAAGTCCGATGGTGATTTGATTACGCTGGGCCTCAATGAAAAATATGATTTGCTAGGAGCTGTAAGCTATTTAAAATCGAGAGACCATACGGGTGATAACATTGGAGTTATCGGTTTTTCAATGGGTGCTGCTACTTCTTTGCTAGCCGCAAGTGAAAGTGATGACATCAAAGCCGTAATTGCGGATAGTCCTTTTCGTAATGCTGGTCTATTTCTGAGAGAGGGTTTGCCCTTCTTTTCAGGTTTACCTGCGTTTCCATTCAGTTATACATCGACATGGATGGCAAATTGGGCCTTTAAGGTTGATCTTGATTCCATATCTCCTATGGATGCGGTAAAAAAGATGCAAGACAAGCCAGTTATGCTCATTCATGGTACTGGAGATCAGCAAATTAGTTATAAAAATACAGAAATTATTTACGAGTCCTTAAAAGATAACCCAAAAGCAGAAGTATGGTACCCGCAAAATACGGAGCACATCGATGCCATCAACCATTACCCCACTGAATATTTCAAAAGAGTAGATCACTTTTTGGATGAATATGTAGGGAAATAAATTCAATCCAAGAGAGCCAACTAGCTGAACGAGTAACCACACTTATAGGAAAATTCCCTAGCGCTTTTCAGCGTAAAGAAGCAAGTAATTGAATTATGAAAAAGACCTAAAAAGGCCCTGTAAAGGGCCTCAAGTGGGTTCATATATCTCCTTATCCATTACCCCTTCTGCTTGTAAAATTCATGGTACAGCTTCATTAATGCACGCTTTTCAATGCGGGACACATACGAACGCGAAATCCCCAGCTCTCTGGCGATTTCCCGCTGTGTACGTTCTTCACCTCCGGCTTCTAGGCCGAATCGACCAATAACTACTTCTTTTTCACGCTCATCTAAAATATCCAGGTTGCGATAGATTTTACTCTTCTCGATTTTGAGCTGTACTTTATCTACAATATCGTCCGCCTCGGTGCCGAGGATATCAATCAAAGTAATCTCGTTGCCTTCCTTATCAGTCCCTATAGGATCGTGAAGTGATACGTCTTTGCGTGTTTTTTTCAGGGATCGTAAATGCATCAGGATTTCATTTTCTATACAACGGGCTGCAAATGTTGCCAGCTTGGTGCCTTTCCCGGTCTGAAAGCTTTCGATGGCCTTGATCAGTCCGATGGTGCCGATGGATATAAGGTCCTCCAAATCTTCACCGGTGTTATCGAATTTTTTCACAATATGGGCCACCAGCCGTAGGTTATGTTCAATGAGTGTGTTACGAGAGTGTGCGTTGCCTTCGGCAAAAAGCTTTAGGTGTCGAGCTTCCTCTTTCTCAGTCAATGGCTGCGGAAAGGCGTTGTTTTTCACGTAGGAAACGAGTAGCGTCAATTCCTTGATGAACAGAGCGATAGCGCTAAATAGTCCGGGCACGGATGACACCTCCTGAGGTAGTTGCGAACTTACCGGCCTTTGTTACTTACCGGGCTTGCGGTCTGTTTATTGTATGTAGGCAGGTGCCCATCCGTGCCTGTACTCCGAAAACTGCTCCGTAACAATTTGCCGGATATCTTGCTGGAGCAACCTCCAATACTTAATTCGAAACATAGAGATCTCTTCGACACAAATCAACGCACTCCATATAGCCAGAGGAAAACCCGGAATAGCCTTACATTATCCAACAATTGGTTTCCCATTTTCTCTCAGCAGAGTATTAACTTCTTTCTAAATATGACAATGGGAGTGGAGAATAGACCATTGTATCTCCATCTTCATCACGTTTTAAAACAATAGCAAACTCAGCACCATTACTTTCATCACCTCTTGGCAACGGGAATATCATAGCCGGACAACGCAACTCATAATTATGAGGAAATTCTTTTCGAAAGTTCTCTAAAGCATAATTCAAAATCGCATCTATTTTGTCGGTAAGCACATTAAATCCGCCTATTACAAAATCATTGTATTCTTGGGAAGCGGTGTACTTCTCAAATAATTTTCTTTTATATTCCTCAACAGTACTAAAACAAACTTCCCAATCCAAAGGGAATATGCCATTTCCCAAATAATAAGTGTATATTTTCATATTCGATCCATTTCCTTTCTCGCACCTCATTTAGTTATTTATATTCTAAACATGCAACTCCCCGCCCGCAAATGAGTTTGCTATTATGATGTCAGACCGCTTAAACACTAGTATGCATTCCATGATCAAGGAATATATTCATAGAGAGTTTCATATAAATGATATATATCAACCTTTTCAACACATTCAAAAATTAAACTTAAGGAGGAATTTCAACATGGCAAAATTCAGTCAAAATCCAGACAACTATACTTTTTCCATGGATCCTGTTGTTATAGCAGAGGAAAATGTATCAACCAACGGAGATTCCAAAAATACTTTTCCGAAAAATGTTTTAATTGATAATAATCTCTATTGGGAAAGCAGCTTAAACGGTAAAGGTGGAGAAATCATCTTTAAATTAGATACAGGTAAGACGATCAATGATATTCTTTTAGCTCAGCCATCCTCTCGAGCTTTTATACTTTCATTTTCTTTTCACGGCTCTAGAGACGGAGAAAATTGGTTTAGGTTAGGTGAAGTCGAAACTTTGCCAACCACTGCAAAAACAACCTATCAATTTAGTAATGAGATTCCTTTTTCATATTATAAAATAACTGTACTTTCATCTGGAATGAGTAGTACAACCTCCTATTATGGTTTACGATATGTTCAACTAAGAACCGCACTCATTAATGGCGTTCCTGCCTACAGAGCATCTAGTCTAAACCCCGCTATTGCGGAATAAGTAAGTACACACAAAAAAGGGGCTGGCCAACGCCGCCCCTTGATTCATTCTATTTCATTTGAAGCATGTTATAAATCATCTCTGCTGCTTCTGCACGTGTGACCTCCTGCTTGGCACGGAAGCTACCATCTGGATATCCTTGTACTAAATTAATTTCGGTTAGACCAAGTACATCCTTTCTGGCCCACTCTACAATTTGAGAGGAATCCGAGTATGCACTGCTTTCTTGCTGTGGTATAGCTTTGACAATGTTATTCACCATTTTAGCCGCCTGCTCACGGTTAATGACACGATCTGGGCCAAATTCTCTATTACTAAACCCGCGAGCAACCTGATCTTTAATCGCCGTTTTGAGCAGATCAACGTACCACGCCGATGGATTGATATCCTCGAAGCCTAAAGTCACATCCGTTTCGAGCGGTAATTTCAAGGAACGGACCAGCATAGAGGTAAACTCCATACGTGTTACAGGTCTGTTCGGCTCAAATAGCGTGTGGGTTGTTCCCTTTACTACACCTAAATCAGCAAGCACATTTATTTTTTCTCTATTAAATATCCGATCAATGTCACTAAAACGATTTGGCTTCTTTTCAACGGTTGAATCTTGAATGTGCTCTGTTTCTATCGGTTCCTTTATAACAGGCTGAATCGGTTTTACACTCTCCGCCCCTCCTGCTCCGCCACCTACGTCCACAGTATTTCCCGTTGTTTTTCCATGCGCTTGTTTTGCCTCTGTGCGTTTTCCTTGACTATTTTCTGCCCAAAGTTGAACTGTATACAACTGCTTCTCTTTAAGTTGTCTCCAGATATAGCTTCGATCCTTACCACGATATAGCTCTGTTCCTCCTTTACTAGCGAGAACAAAAATATCATTTTCATGGTCTGATTCCCAATGGATGATAAACTCACTATTCGTTGTTTCCGTCTTCAAAAACGCAAACGCTGGAGACGGCAGCGTCTCGACCTGATCTTCTGTCTGCTTACCTTCACCACTTGTGTTCAATGGCTTGACGGTAATACGATACAATGTAGAACTATCCAATCCATCTACTTTAAATTCATGGGAGGTCGTATGACCGATAAGCACCCCGTTTTGGTAGACATTGTAAGTATCTGCACCCGAAGCTTCTTTCCACGTAACAACCAAATCGGTATCTGTTACTTCTTTCACAGTCAATCTATTGTCTGATATTTGACCTGGCAAAGCGCGATACGTAAAGGGAGCTATATTACCTACCCCCGTTGTATTCACGGCCTGTATAGCAAAAGAGTAAATCATACCAGGCTGGATATCTGAAAGCTTAATATGGGCATCTCTGGTGTTAAAAACTTCCCCCGTATCTTTACGGGTTACAGTATATTGAGAAGAGCTCTTGATTTCATCCCAACTCAGTGAAATCTGGCCACCCTCAAGTTCTGTAACATTAACATTTTGTACTTCAGGAGGAAGTGTCAGCAGCTCACCCAACGCTGGCTGGCTGAAACCACTACTGTTCCCACTGCTCACTTGAAAATCATAGTTTCTCCCACCTGTTAAACCAGATACAACCACACGTGGTTCCGTACTATAAAAATTTTGACTGTTGATCGTTACCTTATATTGAGTTGCCCCATCAACCGGGGCCCATATCAATGTGGCATCGTGCTCACGAACATCTTCAGCTGCAAGTTGCACAACCGAATCAGGTAGTGTTAATGCGTTGATAGATGTATCTTTACCTGTACCACTTCGATTGTAGGCTCGTATTTTAATATTGGCAGATCTACCCGCAGGCAAGCCCTCAAAAGTATAAGAATGGATACCACGCGCAACCCGCACCTTCGGTTCATCGTTAACATTCAAGATGTATCCTTCAGCCCCCTGCACATCCTGCCACGCAACACCGATAGCATACACATCCTTCGTCACACTCGATATTGTAGTTACTCGATCAGGTAAAGTGATGACTCCCAGATGAGCATAGTCTCCGAATCCTGTTGCATTTGCAGCGGAAACGTTATAACCATACTCTGTTCCCGCCTGAAGATCACTATCGGTGAATTCTGTATACACATCGTTATAAACCGATACTTTGTCACGTTCTAGGGCGTAGTAGGTGGCAGTGATTACAGAATTCCACTTCAAATCGATTCCATCTTCTCTTACAGTTACATTCCGGAATCCGTTCGGGCTGTCTGGTAGGCTTAGAAAAGATACATGCTTTGCTGTACCCTCTCCAGTGTCATTAATAGCTGATACAGAAACATCGTAATATTGACCAGGTTTCATTCCCGTAATTGGATTATACACATCCTGTGTAACCGTATCCTTAAATATGGTTTCTCCCGTACTTACGTCTGCTACTGTAATATTATATTTGTTAGCTGATGAAACTGGCGTAAAGTCAGCCAAGATTTCTGTAGAATGACGAGGGAAAGGTCGTAACTGGATATGATCAGGAGCATCAGGTAACGTTAATACATGGACTCGATTGGAATATGCATTGCCTCCTACATGGTTACTGGAACGCACTTCATATTCGTATTGCCGTCCTTCTTGTAGCCCCCTAACTGTAAAAGAATTTGTTGGATGCGTAACATCCCAAACCTCATTAGTTGTTAGATTTCGGACTGTATAAACGTAACCATCATCAAGGCCCGACGGGAGAGTCCACTGCAAATCAGCTTCTGTATTTCGTACGGATGTCGCAGAGAGCACAACCGACTGGGGCTGCTTTTGAATGCGAAGTGCACTGCTGACCGTTTCATAAATGTTACCCACCCTGTCTTTGACCTTGGCATGAACATACCATTCACCTTCATCTGAAAGATCCTTCTGGATTGTTGTATCGGCTGCAGTATCCCAGTTTTCGGGTGAATCAGGGCTGTTCGTGATTTTATACTGCATTGTCGACGACTCAATCCCCGAATGCTGATCGGCATATCGTATCCTCACATGAATAGGGGTATCTTTCCATTCACGCGAATCCGGCGTCAGTTGGATCGTCGGTGGTTCCAAATCAATATAAGACATTACGGATACTGGATCACTTCGATTCCCAGCTGCATCTACAGCTTGGGCAGTCACTTTTATGATACCCGAATCCTTTAAAATTCCCAACGAACCAGGCACATAGGTGCCAGAACCCAATTGATATTCATAATGTACTGCTGTAGTATCCGTCGCACCCGATAGAGCAAACTCCACTGGCTTATTGGTATATCGAGTAGGTGTCGTCACCTCGGAAAACGTAACTTTTGGAGGCGTTGGCTGGGTTCGATCAATCATAACCGATTGAGTCACGATTGGACTATACACGTCGAGATTATTGATCGTCCGTGCTGCTAATTCGTAAGTCCCTTCTGCGTTTAATGTAAAAGTGCCATTGTATGTCCGCCACTCCCCTAATGGACCCAAGCGATACTGTGTCATCTTAATTCCATTTGTAGAGTCACTTCCTGAATCAATGGTAACATTCACATCACGGTTCGTTGGACCTGTTTCACTAGCCCGGATGACAGGAGCAGTCGGTCCCTTTTTATCAATCGTGATTTCTTTGCTTACTTCTTGGCTCACATTACCGACGCTGTCAATGGAGCGTGCATAAACCGTGCTTTTGCCATCTTTATTCACATGAAACACTCCAACATAGCCCTGCCAATCTTGATTCACAACGCCTGTCAAACGAAATTGAGTATGGGCTAGTCCAGAATAATCGTCTGTTCCCGGCTGTAATGAAATGGTGTAGTCATTACTATTTCCCGTTGCGCTTAGGGTGGGTGGAGTTGGAGGCATCTTGTCTATTCGGACATTCCCAGAAGAAAGACCACTATACTGATTATTTACGTCCACCGTCCGGGCATAAATTGTATTTACACCATGTTCATAGACAGTGAAAGGCCCGGTGTATTGCTGAAATGCTCCTCCATTCAGGCTATATTCATAGTATTTTAGTCCTTCAGGAGCCACGTCCCCATTTATCCACACGGTTACAGGTTCTTTGGTCCATCCTGTGATCGCTTGTCCCTCTGTACCTGCATGGATCTGAGGTGGTTTAGGCATTAGGTCCGATTTGGGAATAACACGGATTCCAAACTTGGATATTTCAGCACTTGTCTGTTGGCTATCTCCCACCGCTCTGAAATATCGAACATCTCTTAATGTAATAGAGTCGGTGATATCTAACCATTTTCCCTGATAATATCTATCCGCATAGAATTTCGTTACATTAGTCCATGTATATAAGTTCGTTCCATTAGGCCTCCAACTGTCGCCTGCTGCGTTATTAGATGCATGTATATCAGTATGATAAGACCCTTCAATGTAAACAAAAATCCTGTAATCCGAAGTCTTAATGGATCTTCCAATATCAATAAAACGATTTGTCGGCTGCGTAGTACCATCACATTTATACCTGGCCGAACCCATGCCAGTGTATACTTCCGTTGCTCCTATCCCACTTCCTGACCAAGAGCCCCAACTGTCGCCTCCACCCGGCAAATTGTTTTGGCAAAAAGGTCCTCCCATGATCTCCTGAGTAGCAGCTGATACCCTTTCCGGAAATATGGGAATCATCGTTAATAGTAGGAATACAGCCAAAAATCCATACACCCATTTCCTATACTTCCTTACCTTTCGCTTATTTTTTCGATACATACACTTCTCCTTACTTTATTTTATTTTCAAAGAGTTTTACAAACTCGCTTCGGGTAAAATAGAAAAAGCACCTCAAACGAAGGCGTTAATGCCTAGGTTTGAGGTGCTTCCTCTATATCACGAGTATGTTTTGAAGTTATTATACTTCGTTCCTAGCAGGATGTAAACAGAACTGACAAATTATTTGAGGATATTATGAATCTGAACGCCCAAGTTCCGAAAAAATCCTCGCATATTTTGCATGTAAGAATCCTGAGTAGCGGAAGATTCCTTAAGAAGATTTTGCATACTGTTCATAAATGCAGAAGCTGATGTCGTATCAGCTTTGTCAAACCGATTGTTTAACGGTGTGTTATTTAGCAACTCTGCGTTCTGTCCCGTGCGTTCCTTGTATTTCTCAATCCAATCGGGATGTTGAGGAACCTTTTGCGCAAAATTTAACAGTTGGCTCAGCCCATTTCCTCCACCTTTAATATCATTCATGTACGCCGTATATTTTTGAGGATCGACCTGCTTCATCACTTCCGATAGCTTGACATAATCCTCAGGAGCACCTGACGGACGATCTATTGGAGTCGTGTAGCTAATATCTCCGGTCTCTGGATCAGTCGATCGTGTTGAAGCAATACCAGCGATCTGGTTCATGGTTTCCAGAAATTCTTTGGCCTTGTCGCCTTCCATGTAATGATCAGCAATATACTTGGATTGAGTGACTCCCATCTCCAGCAGCACAGCTCGCTGACTCTCATCCGTTACTGTTCCGTCGACGATAAAATTAGATTGAATCATACTGTACACTGCATTAGACACTTCTTCTGACTGACCTTCCAAAACCCGGTTTAATGAATCATTGATTTGGGTTGTACCGAAATACTTGGCAGACTGTGATACAATAGCTCCTTCGGCCAACTGTCTGCCGGCTTCACTGATCTCCACGGAGTCTTGAACTACCACTCTGGAGACCTGTTCTTCATGAAGCTGGGGTGGTGGAGCTTGCTTGCTTGTCGGATTGATCCGTAAGCTACTCGCATTAAGAATCGCTTGCTGTGCTCTAAGAGGCCCAAAATTCATCCTATTTCCTCCTGTCATGTTTGTAACAGGCAATCTAAGGCGTATGTATAGTGTAATGTGACCCTGTTTCTATATATATCGGACAAAGCATATATGGAATGAATATATGCTTTGTCCCAAAAATGAACAAATATTGAAGCAAACTACTTTTGATTCAAATATAAAATACTCAAGCAACAAGTTACCTTAAGGGTTAGCTTAATAACCTATCTATCAACCGCCATAAATACTATAGGCAAAGTGATATACAATATCCGTATCTATAATCGAAGTACCTGACACCTGAGCGGCTACCCCTGATAGATCATAGTAGTGTGTAAAACTGATGGCTCCAGACAGGTATTCCGCTATACTTCCAGTGGAAGATGGCAGGGAAAGAGTCACACTAAAGGCCCCATTCTGGTCCGTATAAGCTGTGCCTGTACGAGTACGATTCCCGCTGCCTTCAGTCCAGTTCTGATTCAACCATGTCACATCAACAGGTGCATTTGCCACTGAATAACCATCAGTTGTCTTAACTACACCCTTCACGGTAAGGTTACTGCGTTGATTAACCCGATAATGACGACCATATGAGTAGTTCGGATAATCATTAGGGCCATTAGCAGAATCATAGCCGGTAATTTCAATTTTGCCAGCCCGAAGCACCGGCTTCAGTGTAAGTGTGTACAAATGATTGGGTGAATACTGATTGGTTGTGTACACTCGCACATAGTAGGTTCCTGTATTTAAGCTAACATTATGGTTCGTTTGCGGCAGAAGCACCATTTGGTTTCCGGTAAGGACTCCGTAGACTTCCGCTTTGTAGCCATAACCGTCCGAAACACTGTCAAGCTTGACGTTCAAAGCGTCATAATTGCGGCTGGCTGGGATCGTAACTTGGTACCAGTCATTATCAATGCCTGAATGAATGGAGCGTGAATTAAGCGATGAACCGCCCGTACTAAAGGTAAAGTTGTAGGCATGGAAAGCACTCTCATCTGGTTCATATGCATCGTAGCTGGAACTTGTATCGACCGTTAGATAGAAAGGATCATTGATACTGGAACCTTTTTTGGCATGGACAACAATCGCATATGCCTTTTCATTTCCAGAAGCGTTGCGGGTTCCTACGTTTTCAGGAAGTGAGGCAGCCCCCTGTTCATAATTGTTAAAATAAGTACCATAGGTGGATGCGTCAATGGCATTAGGATTAATGTCCCCTGTCGTCATATCAAACTCATATAAGTATAAATCATAGTCAAGCTGGGCTGAAAATGGACCATCCAACTGGGCCTGCAACAATTCACCAGGCTGCAAATAGATCGGATATAAAAATTGTGTACCTCCCTCTTGCGTAATCGTACCGGAATACGTAGCAGAAGAAGCTGTGGCTGAAGCAGCCATTGGGCTTTCTTTCAGCGTAGACATGGATTCCCTTTTCAATGAGGTTGTCTCTGATGTCTTGAAGTTGAGGTTTTCTTGCATGACATAAACCGAAGACGTAACGCTGTCTGACTTGTCTGCCCGCGTTAAACGCTTAATTAAGTCTCTATTTTCAGTTGTTAGCTGAATCTTGGATTCTACCTTAATCGCTTGATCCGATGCAGCCTCCTTACTTTCACTCGCGTTCGCAGTCATTCCGAAAGCAAACAGAAGCATCATGCTTAACATCATTGCAATAGCCTTTTTGAACCTTTTCATACTGAAATCCCCTCTCAAATGGTTTAAGGAATTCCCGCTATCCCCGGATAAAGCAGGGTGATTTCTAGGCTGCATGGCTCTATCATAAATCATCTTTGGTTCTATTGGAATATATTATGCAAAACATTTTCTAATTGTAATATATGTAAACAAGACTATTTTCTTAACCTTGCTAAATAAACATGAAAAGTCGCTCTTTCAGAAATGGAAGCCTCGGCTAACCCTTCAGAAAAGGCGACTCTCTCATGATCAAAATGACATTAAAGCATTTCTTAGTTTCTCAAGCTGTAAGCAAATAGATAAATAATGTCCGTCGCACTAATCGAAGTTCCATCGACCTGAGCCGCTACTCCTGTAAGATCAAAATAGTGTGTGGAAGCAATTTCACTTATATATTCTACATTTTTTGCTGTCGATTGCGGAAGAGAAAGGGTCACACTGAATTTACCACTATCATCGGTGTACGTAGAAGCCATTCTCGTACGGTTACCGCTACTCTCGCTCCAGTTCTTATCCAGCCAAACGACCGTGACAGGAGCATTGGGAACCAGTTGACCATCTGTTGTTTTCACAACACCGTTCACGATCAGACTGCTGCCTCCGTTAATACGATAATGACGACCGTAAGAATATGTCGGATAATCATAGTAGCCATTGGAGTTATAGCCGGTAATTTCAATTTTGCCAGCTCGAAGCACCGGTTTAATCGATAATGTATACAAATGGTCGGCTGAATACTGACTTGTGCTGTACACTCGTACATAGTAAGTCCCTGTGTTTAGGGTAACATTATGATTGGTTTGTGGTAGAAGCACCATTTGGTTGCCCGTAAGAGCTGCATAGACTTCCGCTTTGTACCCATAGCTTTCCGAAGTGCTGTCCAGCTTCACATTTAATGCATCATAATTACGGCTGGCTGGTACTGTAACTTGATACCAATCGTTGTCTATAGCCGAATGGATGGTACGGAAGTTAATCGAGGAGCCTTTGTCGTTAACAGTAAAATTATAAGCATGGAAGGCACTATCATCCGGCTCATAGGCATCATAGTTGGAGCTTACTGCTACAGTTAAATAGAAAAGATCATTAATGCTAGACCCCTTCTTGGCATGAACTGCAAGCGCGTAAGCCTTCTCGGCTCCGATTGAGTTGCGAGTTCCTACGTTTTCTGGAAGAGAAGCAGCTCCTTGCTCATAATTGTTAACATAAGTCCCGTAGTTGGAAACATCTATAGGATTGGAATTAATATCACCTGTCGCCATATCAAACTCATACAGGTATAAGTCATAGTCTAGCTGGGCTGAAGACGGACCATCCAACTGAGCCTGTAACAATTCACCCGGTTGCAAATAGATCGGATATAAAAACTGTGTGCCTCCCTCTTCTGTAATCGTGCCGGAATATGTAGCAGTAGACGCTGTCGCTGCGGCTTTAGATGATACTGAGTTTGTGCTGGCTTTGAGCGAAGGGGTAACTCTCTTTTTCAATACAGATTTCTGTGGTGTCGCCAAGTTCATATTTTCTGTAATGGTGTACACCGAATCTGTGGTACTAGCAGGCTTGTCCGCGCGTGTTAATTGTTCAATAATACTTTCCTTATCAGTTGTTAGCTGCACATTGGAAACTGCCTGAATCGCTTGATCCGTCCTCTCCCCCGCACTTGCGCTCGTGTTTGCCGTCATCCCGAATGAAAGCAGGAGCATTGAGCTTAATGTAACTGAAACTACCCTTTTAAACCTTTTCATACTGAAATCTCCTCTCAAATGTATTAAAGATATTCAGCTATTCCCTAAATATATACAGGAAAATTCTAGGATGTCCTGTTCTATCATAAAGCAATTCTGGTTTCAATGGAATATAATTCTTAAAATATTCTTATTTGTAATCCGTATGAATAGGGTTTAGGTTAATTAACTTAATTTTGACACTATTTTACCACAAAATCCCTACCATTCTCTTATTTATACGATATAATCAAATAATATGGATAGTTCTTTTCGACTATGAAATGAATCGAATTACCCATAACATACATAAAAAGGGGAATACAGATGAAAAAACTTAGCGTGTTTATGTTAGTATTATGTTGCTTCTCCATTTTGGCAGCCTGCTCTACCGATCCGGTTAAAAAAGATTTAATTACCTATGTGAATGATGGAATGCTTCCGTTAGCACAAGATGAAAAAACAGTAACTGAAAAATATGGATCCGTGACCGGTGATAACTTCACAGATGATGAAACACTATATAATACGTTACGAGACGAAATTATCCCACAATACACCAAATACCTTGATAAAGTTGAAGCAGTGAAGACGGAAACCCCTGAGGTGCGAGCTGTCCACGAAACCTACGTCAAGGCGGTTAGCACTCAAAAGGAAGCATTCATTACGATGCTCGATGCGTTGGAAAAAGGGGATCTGAACTTAATTAATGAAAGTAACACCAAGCTAAGCGAGGGTAGAAAGCTATTCAGGGATTTTGGTGAACAGGTTAACACACTTGCCAAAGAGCATGATGTGACTTTGAATAAGAAATAAACAAAAAAACTCCCATTATGGGAGTTTCAGATTGTCGAGAAACCCTGTCATTTTGAGACGTGGGTTTCTTTTTTACATCATAATGCTTTGGTCTCTGGAGAAGCAGGGGGGGGACCCCTGTTTCTCCAGGCGATCTAGGTGGATCGCCATCTTCTTCATGTTCTGCACGGCTGCCGTCATAAGGGCTTGTTCCCTGACGTTTGGAAGACCGCGCAAACGGCAATAGCGAAACCCATGGAGCTCTTTGGCATCCGCGAAGCTTCGCTCAATCGTCTCTTTTCGTTTGCGGTACAGCTTTTTACCAGATGGGCTCAGCCGGTTGCTCCGTACCCACTCTTTGCTGTCTTCCCAGACATGCCGAGTCACCACTTTGCGGTGGTTTCGAGACTGGGTACACTGACTTAGCAGTGGGCAATGCTGGCACTGAGCTGGGTCAGAGGCATACTGCCGGTATCCCTTACGGTCCGTCGTTCGGTAGGGCAGTTCCTGTTGGGCTGGGCATCTATACGCATTGCGTTTGGCATCGTATTCAAACTTCCATTTCGGAAACAGTCCTTGTCTGGGATGGAATCTTCGGTGAGCAATCACGGCAAAAATCTTTCGGTTCTGCAAACCTCGGCAAATCGGCGTTGTTAAATAACCTGAATCTAGTGCAACAGCTTCTACTTGAAAACCAAAACGTTCTCTTTGGCGATCCAAACGGGACAAATAGGGGACAGAATCATGTACATTCCCTGGTGTCACATGCACGTCCGTAATCAGATTGTACTTCATATCCACCGTGCGGTGGTCCAGATAGAAGAAGCCTTCGGGCTTGCCATCACGGATCATATAGCCGCTGTCCGGGTCTGTTTTGCTCACTTTAATTTCTTTTTCTTCGTTCACTTCCTCTCGGGATTTTAAGGCTTTTTTCCGTGGTTTCTCCGGTCATCCTTCACCGCTTCGTTCAGCTCGTCCATATAGTCTTTAGTATTCTGCAACACTTGTTCTTTGGTGTACTGGTGCCTGTTAGCATTGGCTTTGACGTGTGTGGAATCGGTGACGAGAACACGCCCACCCACCATTCGGTGAGAGATCGCCTGCAGCACAATTTCATCGAAGATATCTTGAAAGATCGTGGTGTCTTTAAAGCGAGTGCGACGATTCCAGCTCATCGTCGTATGGTCCGGAACTTTATCCGTTAAGCCCAACCCCAGAAACCAACGATAAGCTAGGTTCGTCTGAATTTCTCGCTCGAGTTGCCGTTCTGAGCGAATGCCATAGAAATAACCGAGAAAGATCATTTTAAACAATACGGTAGGATCAATGGCAGGACGCCCGTTGTCTGCACAATACAGTGGTCGAACTTTATCATCGATAAACGAAAAATCGATATACTTATCTACTTTGCGGAGCAAGTGATCTTGAGGAACCAGATCTTCGATGGAAACAAATTCGTAGGATTGTTGTTTTTCGCGGTTGGAGCGTAGCATATCAACACCATCCGTTCTACAATAGTTACCTATATTATACAACATTAACGCGGTGTCGTCTTAAACAAAATTAACATAAAATAGGCTGTCGAGACTTTCTCGACAGCCTGAAACGACCATTATGGGAGTTTTTTCACTTCAGGATTTTGCAAAATCCTCACTTATGAATATTCGAAGCAAATTACCGCTTTACTTAATTCTTGGTCGTAAAATAAATAGACGGTATCCGCCCCACACGCTTGAAAATAATACCCGGTAATGGAACCGATATAGGTAAAAGTCTCACCATTGGGACGCTTAGGCACATGAAGCAGATTGGTTTGCTCGAACTGGAGCATCTCTTCCAGAGATTCATCATATTCCTTGATGTAACTTTGAGCCTTGTCAGACTGAAAAGCGATATCATCTAAAATTCCGTTAACTTCAGGGTAACTCAGCCCCCAACCACTGGATTGCTTTTCCTCAAAATCACGGGTAAGTTCTTCAACAGACTTTTTGGCCTCTCCAAAGGAGGAATATGGATAAATTTTATTATTTTCCAGGAAAAACGCTTTGCGAGCTTGGTAGTCTTGTTCATTATCCATATACACCTGTTCCAGTCCGCCCAACGCCATGACTTCTCTCTTCATACGTAGGTACGCTTTATCCCCGGTTGATTTCAGCGCTTCATAGGTAGCTTCCAATTGCTCCTTCTGATGAAGACTAAAATAATTCCAGTCTGCTTCGAACTTGTATTTGCCGTCAACTACATCGAATCCCAGCATATCTTCCTTGGTATATGAGGTATGAAAGTCCTGAGTATTTTCACCCACACAGCCTTCGTAGATTTCTTTTACGGAAACAAAATGCAACCACTCGTCCTGCTCTGGAAATAAGAACTGAAGATTAATCGAGCAAATCGGCAGAAAATGCTTGCGATGATGTTCAAGATCGCTGGCAAATACGTCCTCGTATGCTGGAAAACGTTTGATGAATCTCTCAGGTATGTTCATGGTAGTCCCCCTATATTGTATAGTTTTCCGGTAGCCTTCTAATCTGAAACGTTCCTTCCATGGAAATCACGCTATAGAGTTCATCAAATCCTTCTTCGTAGCTCGGAACCTCTAGTTTACGCATAACACTTTTAATACCGATTTCAGGAATATACTCTTTGCCTGTACGTTGCTCATTACGTTTAATAGATTCTACAAAATCGGGCTCAAAATAGTAGCCAATAATTTTAAACGCCTTATTTTTACAAGCATCTATATATTTCTTCCGTTCGATAACAGTGGCATTTGTATTATCTACAACAAAGCGCTGCATTGCTTCGATGGAGGCCTGAAGGTAAATATTTTCTCTATTTCGTGTTTTAAGCATATCCAGATTTATTCGCATATGTGTTTTGAAGAATTGTTCTTTATAAAAAGTCGACTTGCCCGAAGCCTGAATTCCTATAAAAATAACACACTCCAAATCTACACATCCTTGTCCAAGTATACATATTGGTTAATATAATCTCTATTCTGCGAAAAAATCGGTGTCTCATGATCAACATCCCACTTGCTTCTAACGGCTTCGCCTTTGTTGTATTGTTGTTTGGTAATGCAAATTCCCCGCTTTTGCCAGACCGGAAGGTCGTTCCAGTTTAGCCCTTTTTCCACAAAAAGCTTGTCTTGGAGCTGATTTCCGTTCAATCCTTCTAGATCTGAATGCCTGAAATGGGCTTGAGCAACCATAGAAATGCTGTTTTTAGTAGCATCTTGTTGTCTCCATAGGAAGTAGTTTGTAACCTCATCCTGAGGCAAAACCCAAGCTCTCGCATCAAAAGTGGCTAAAGGCTGACCTGGGTAAACCTTTTGGATTTCCTCATTAAATTTGGCTGTAGCTAGAGAGGCAGATATGGACACCATCTTTTGAAGATTATTTTCAAACCAGGATTGCGTCGTTAATTTGTCATCATTCGTAAGAAGCAGTGAGATTTCATCGCTCTGATGATACACCAATTTACATCCCATAATGTTATAGGCCAAATATTTACACGTCTCCCATAATGCAAAAATTAGTTTCTCATCAAAAGGTTTCGTCATCCCACGCGTAAAGGTATGAAAATGCGCACCATCAATTCTGATGATTACTGGTAAACGGCGTGGTAGGCTTAATCTATAGGCATTTTCATATTCCTTCATCCTATTTCCAAAATCATTTTTTTTCATAAACTATGTAGGTTCCTTTCATGATCCGTGATTTACGTACGCAGTACAGGGGATATGGGGTGCGGATAGCCAAGCTTTTCTTGAAGAAAAGTCCCTCCTCGTATGTGCAGGAGGACCGAGAACAGCAAAGGTTTAATCAGCTTCTTGCCGTCTTTTTTCTGTTGGTCGCTTGGGTTATGACATCGTTAATTAAATCGAGGGTGAAGCCGAACTCTCCAACAATATGGATTCGATGTCGGTTCCGCTTTCTTTTTTATTTTGCAGTAATATTATCTTCAAATACAAAAACGGATATGGCTATATCTTCCTCCACTTTAATATCTGAAAAGAGGTGCAGCAGCCGAGAATCCATGTAATCCTCCAGTTCTTTATTGAAGTGTGTGGGATATATTTTTTGAACCATTTTGGTTCGGGCTGCATGCACCATCTCTTTCCCGGATTCTTCTTGTGCCAGAAACTTTTCGGATGGGGTTAAATTTCCATATAGCATCGTGATGGCCATATTATCTACAAAGGTTGTATGTATGCGCTCCGGGCCTTTCCCAAATAGCTCTTTACGTACTTTTCGAATAATTTCGTTAAAACCCGTTTCCCTTCTCATATCGCACCGCTCTCCTAAAATCTACTAAAATCCCTATTACTATTTCCATCATAACCGATTCCTATCATATAAAACAGAGACTAGCGAAAGTGATTTTTGGAACATGATTTTACGCAATTATAGGCGTTCATTAATTTTATTTAACATTCCCTCTAAAATTCGCTTCTCCTCTTCGGTCAGGGCCTGAACAACTTCGTCCTCCACCTTTTGGAAAGAGTCACTAAAAGCTTCAATCAATTCAATGGCTTTTGGTAAAACATAAATATTTTTTTGCCGTTCATTATTGGCCGGGATTTTGCGCTCGATGAATCCTTTTTGCTCAAGACCTTGAAGTATGCTTGTAATGCTGGCTCCGCGCAGATGAAACCGATCGGCAAGATCCTTCTGAATTAAATTATTTTCTTGATTCTCGTAGATATATCTAATCATTTTTCCTTGTTGAGCATTTAATCCCAACTCTTTTATGCTCTCGTCCGCTCTTTTCTTTAGCTTAAGACCGATAACCTGAAACAAATCCAGAAAAACCGTATCCTGTTGGGTTTTCATCATCGTACCTCCTCAAATTATTAGAAGTCTAATTGTCAGTAAATAAACTATATAAATCTATAAACTGTTTGTCAAATGAAAATCAGTTTATTGACAGTTATATAACTAACAGTTAGAATTCTAATTGTTTGAAGATGAACACTAAGGAGGAACGACATGAAGAATGTAACTCAAAGCTCTACGGTAGAAAAAGTTACAGCGATTACGAATGTACGTATTTTCGATGGAGAAAAAGTTATTGAGCCCAGAAATGTTATCATCCAGGGGGAAACTATTATTTCGGTAGGCGGAGACCTTCCGACGCATGCAACGATCATCGATGGGGAAAATGGGACATTATTACCCGGCTTGATTGATGCGCATGTTCACACTTCAATCGGAGGGTTAAAAGATGCTTTAAAATTCGGCGTCACGACAGAACTCGAAATGAACGGCAGTTTTACAGAAAGAGGGCGCAAAATCCAGTTGAAAAACGTGAATGATGCCGCTGAAGTCCGTTCCGCCGGCACAGCGATCACTGCTCCAGGTGGTCATCCGGATGAATTATTGCAGGATGAGGATGAAATTCCTGAGTTCGTATTAAAGGAATTGGAGAAGTTACCCAAGAAAGACCGGGAAGCTATGCTAGCCGCTTACGCTCACGATCACGAAAAAGTGCCCCAAGTGACGACAGTGGAAGAAGCGATCAAACATGTGCATACCCAAGTGGAGAGTGGCGCCGACTTTATTAAAATCATGATTGAAGAAGGGACGGTCTTGGGTGCCCCTGGACTGCCTATTTTAAGCGACGAGATTTTAAAAGCAGCTGTGGTAGAAGCCCATAAGTTCGATAAAATAGTCATAGCCCACGTCTTGACGGCTCATTCTTCGCAAACCGCCATCGACATTGGAGTCGACGGATTGGGTCACTTATTTCTCGACAGGCCCGAATACACATCTGAGTTGGTGAAATCCATAGCGGATTCAGGCGCATTTGTTATACCGTGCTTAGTATTGAACTCATCCATTCTGGGGAATCCAGCATCAGAATTGGCGAATGATTCACGTGTTTATTCCAAATTAAGTCCGGAATGGATCGATATTTTGAAATCAAGCTTCCATACTTTCCCGCAAGGCAATTTGGAGAATAGCTTTAAAAATGTGATGGATCTCCACCGTGCCGGTGTGGATATTCTGGTCGGGACGGATGTCGCTCCCGTTCCTGTTCCCAATCTTGGCGGCCTTGCTCATGGAGCCAGCGTTCATCATGAAATGCAATTGCTGGTTGAGGCCGGATTTACTCCCATAGAAGCGCTTCAGTCGGCTACCGCGAAACCGGCCCGTTGCTTTGGGCTTAACGATCGCGGCTGTATTGCCGAAGGTTCACTCGCTGACCTTATACTAGTAAACGGTGATCCGACAACCAACATCTCTGATACTTTGTCGATCAAATCCGTATGGTTCAAAGGTGTGCAACAACTATGTTAATCGGAGCCTATCGAACAGGAACAACTTTCTAATCTCATTTATATGACTTTCATTTTTACTTTCCGAAGATAGCTTAATCTTGTTGCCAACGCAAAAACACCTCCAAGGTTATCTCCATATCTTACGACATGGGGTTTCACTTTGAAGGTGTTTTAATTGCAAGGAACATTGTAAAAACGTACAAGCAGTGGCCTCACATCGTTTCGGTTGCACTGTTTGTCATAAAATATACGGCTTACTCGTAGGCACCGATGTTCACAGCGACTCCCTGTACTCTTGGCTTCCCGTCGATATCCAGTGTTCCAATGATGGCAAGGTCCGTGTTCCCGGCATCGATCGCAGGTGACGAAGACTGCAAATGGAAGTCGCTGTTCGCGGCACTCACGAATTTAGGATCGGCAAATAGAGAATGCGTATCGTTGCCGGTCCCCGATTTGTACGCGGAGAAACCCGTATACTCCTTATTTTTCCAGATCCAATTCGCTTCCGAGCTGCCTCTCGGAGCAAAATATAAATTATAATCCACAACATTGCCGGAATTTTTGGTGTATCCATTGGAGATCAGCATATCCGTGGAGCTGGCCACGAAAATATTGTTTTGGATCACGTTGTTTCGCGTATCATATTGAACCAAAAACTGGCCGCTTCCATCTTCAAATGTATCGTTCTTGTATAGTGTATTGTTCACGATCTTGCAGTTTACCGTGGAGCCACGCTCCTCATTGTAACCGCCCATGGCAATGCCGGTCAGTCGGTTGTTATATATCACGTTGCTGCGGACCGTAATATTGCTGGTGGCTTTACCGGCGTGCTCGGAGGCAATTTCGACGCCGATATCGTTGTTGTAGCTGTAGTTCTGCTCAATAATACTGTCCTTGCCCCCATCTACATAAATGCCCCCGGCCGAGTTGTCATCGCTCTTGTAAGATGGGTTATTTTGAACTGAATTATTATACACCCGATTGCCCTTCACCAACCCGTTCCGCGCCTGATCGTAAGTCGTATTCGGCGCGGTGCCCTCAAAGCCGATCAAATCAATCCCGATGTTGTCATTATCGTGAATGAGGTTGTCGGTCACCGCAAAGCCATCCACGTTGCCGTTTAAAACGAGCGATTCGCTGGAGCCCAGCACGAGATTGTACAGCTCATTGCCGCTGATCGTAAGATCGTGAATCGAAGCCGGAGCTTTCGTGCCGTAAACAGCGATACCGTGAGCATCCCGGCCCAGCCGATCTTTGCCGGTCGGAGTGACCATGTTTTTGATGTCATGGATTTTATTGTTGGACAGATTAATGAAGCCGCCCGAACCGTGGACATAAATACCTACAGGCACCACGTTCTTGGAAGCAGTGGTAAAATTGCGGATTTCAAACCCCCGAACAGTAACGTAATTGACATCGGCCAGTTCGATCAGCCCTTCGTTCCCGCTGACCGAAAGTCCGCTGCCATCAATAATGGCGGTCTCTGTCCCATAGTTGGTGAACACAATGGGACCCTGTGAAGCGGAGCCAGAGCGGGTGATCTTTACTTTCTGCTTGTACACGCCGCCCCGGACGTAAACCGTGCTGCCCGCAGGAGCCACGTCGGCCGCGTGCTGCAACGTCTTCCACGGCGCATCGTTCGTTCCGGCGTTAGAGTCGCTGCCGCTCGTGGCCACATAATATTCTGAACCGGCCGCGGAAGCGACGGGAGGTTGCACATTTCCGGCCACCAGACCAAGCCCGAAAACCATGGCTAAACCTACCAGAAACATTTGCCCGAATTTCTTCATGTTCCTCATCCCCCTTTGTTTTTCTTGTAAATTGTACCCTAATTCCACTAAATCTGTTCTTTGGCATCGGCCATTAGTGCAACCTAATGCGCCATACCAAGGACCAGGAGGTCACCGTAATTGCTGTCGAAAGAAACAAGAAACCCTGCGTTTTAGTAATCGCAAGGTTTCTTGGTGATCAAAGCTGCTAACGTTGCCGCAGCTACCCTGTCGGCAGACTGCGCATGTTCTTACTCCAAACGGACTAATCCTTTACCAGTCGATTAGAAAGCATCAACATGATAAAAGAGAATAAAATGATGACAGCTACCCAGCTCCAAGAGAGTGTCATATTTCCGACCTCGGACGCGGTGTAAATCGCTGTAGGCAGGGTTTGAGTCTGTTCAGGAATATTACCTACAAGCATCAGCGTAGCACCAAATTCCCCTAACCCTCGGGCAAATCCGAGAATGTATCCTGAAATGAGGGGTCGGTAGGCAAGGGGCATCGTAATGTGGCGAAACACTTGCCATTCGTTGGCACCTTGCGCACGTGCAGCCTGCTCTACCTCTGGGTCTACAGCTTCAAAACCTGCTTTAATGGTGCGGTAAGCCAGTGGAAAAGCAACAACTACGGCCGCCACCACTGCAGCTCCCCACGTAAATACAATCGTCTGCTGGAACAGGCTTTCGAAGGCAGTGCCAATCCAGCTTTTCCTTCCCAGCAAGATGAGCAAAATAAAGCCGATAACAGTAGGAGGCAAAACGAGCGGAAGAAGTAGGACGGTCTCAATCACGCTGGTTCCCCTCCGCGACGTGCAGTTCGCCATCATCCGCGCTACCACAGTAGCTAATAAAAAGACGATGATGCTGGCGACGACAGCGACTTTAACAGATACGATAACCGGAGGAAGAAAAGCTGACCAATCCAACGGGACCCCCTCCTTTATCTGTAAATTCTATTTTCCCGTCATTTCTGTAGGGGCTGAAAATCCATCTTTACTGAACACACTCATAGCTTCATCTGTTCGTAGAAAATCAAGAAACTCTCCTGCTTCCTGGCTGTGTTTGGTTGCTTTTACAATACCTGCAGGATACAGGATGGGTGCGTGCAATTCCTCGGGCACTTCCAGTGCTATGACCGTTTTATCGGATGATTTGGCATCCGTTAGATAGACGAGTCCTGCATCGGCGTTGCCTGTTTCAACATAATTTAATACCTGTCTTACGTCCTTGGCGAATACCATCTTAGGTTCCAGCTTGTCCCATAGCCCAGCCTTCGTTAACGATTCTTTAGAATATTGTCCGGCGGGAACGGTAGTAGGCTCCCCAACAGCCACTTTCAGGAAAGAAGGACCCATCAAGTCATTGAGCGTAATGCTTTTGTTATCTGTGCTTTTCGCCTTATCTTGCGGAATAACCACAACCAGTTTATTTTGAAGTAGCACGTTATCCTTTTCCACCAATGAAGCATCGGTTAATGCCTTCATTTGCTTCATGCCTGCCGAAATAAATACGTCAGCGGGTGCGCCTTGCTCAATTTGTTTTTGTAATGTACCAGATGAAGCGTAGTTAAAGGTAAGTTTGATATCTGGGTGCTGTTTCTCATACTGGCCCTTGAGCGTATTCAGACTATCTTGAAGACTCGCAGCGGCAGAAACGACTAGTTCTGTCTTGGGTGCGGACTGTGCCGACTGTACAGCAGCCGGAGACGAACACCCAGCCAGAACCCATGCCAACAATCCAACGAACGTGAATATGTACCCAAATTTCTTTTTCAACTTGTTCTTCCCCTATCCTATAAATTCCAAAATGAGATAGCGAAAATAAGGAAGCATTGTACATCTCATAACGGGTCGAATCTATTGGGTCAACCCAAATATTTGTGATAAATTGATCTCGCCTCGGCGATGTCCTTCGTGCCATGAATTAAGACGCGACCATCCTGAAAAAGAACGATTCGATGCGTCCCGATAACAACGGATACCAGGTATGGATTATGCTCCACTTTGCCCCCCTGACGGGATAACAAACGTGCCGCTTCATTCAGATCACGTACAGCACCCGAAGCCGGGCGGATTTGAACCGTATCTCGTCCGCACAAGACAGCCGTTTTAGCCTGATGCTCCGATTGTAAAAAAGGATACACTGGGTGCTCACCACACGTTGGACAATCGGCTTTCTTCATAGCGCTGATTTGGATTGCCTGATGCTGATTGTTCCACAGATCGAAAGAAATCAGCTTATTTTGCAAAGCCGAATCGTCCCCTGTGAGCAGCTTCAATGCCTCGGCGCTTTGATAAGCCGCTACCATCTGTACAGCCGGGCTAATCACACCGACCGTATCACAGGTTGCACCGCCGAGCGGTACAGTTCCGAGCAGGCAATGCAGGCACGGTGTCTGCCCTGGCACGATGGTAAAGGTTGTCCCATAACTACCTACACATGCCCCGTAAATCCAGGGTATTCTGTGCTTGACCGCATAATCGTTCATAAGCAAACGTGTATCGAAATTGTCAGTGGCATCTACGATGAGATCCACCCCTGCTGCGATATCGTCGATTTCCTCCAGCGAGACGTCCCGGACTAGCGCACGAATGTCCACGTCCGAATTGGTTTGCTGCAATCGCTTCTGCGCGGCCACTGCCTTGGGGATCTGATTACGGGCATCCGCTTCGTCATAGAGCTGTTGGCGCTGCAAATTACTCCAGTCTACATAATCACGGTCTACCAACGTCAGCCGTCCGATGCCCGCTCGCACCAGCATGTCAGCATTGGCAGTGCCCAGTGCGCCGGCCCCCACCATCAGCACGTGCTTACTACGGATATTTTGCTGGCCTGTCGGTCCAATTTTCGAGAATAATTCCTGTCTAGAATAACGGGCATGAGACGTATGCGCATGTGCAGCAACTTCTATTTTCTGGATCTTGTCCATTTCTGACATCGTTGATTTACGCCTCCATACTTATCCATTGAATAGCTACAAGTTGATCAGACAAGCTAAAAGCTTAGATGTCCTCGCCCTTATTTGAAAGCTTTGGGGTACTTTGAGGGTTCCAGCCACCCAGCTGATGCCCCTTCCATTCTGAGCCGTCCTCCCACACTTCCTTTTTCCAAATCGGTACGATTTGCTTTAACCGTTCAATGGCATGGCGGCTGGCTTCATAGCAAGTATCGCGGTGTGCAGCTGAGACAGCAATCACCACACTCGTCTCTCCAATTCTTACCGTGCCAAGCCGATGTGTAATCGCAGTACGTGTGGAAGGCCAACGTTCTGCAATTTCGTCACCAATCTGCTTCATCGTGTTCATGGCCATCGGGACATACGCCTCATATTCAAGCAACACCGTTCGCTGACCTTGCGTAAATTCCCGAGTCGTACCATTAAAGGTCAGCGAGGCGCCATGAGAAGGGTCGAGTACCTTTGAGGTTACTTCATCGGCATCAATCGGGTCGTACGTAATGGCAAATAAACCACATTTTGAAACGACCGTCTCCATCCCGGATGCTGACTGATGAAGAGCAATTGCATCTGATGGAAGCACAAGTTCATTTGGAGAAGCCAGCTTTTTATGATGGGTAAAAAAAGAACCTGGCAGTTGTGAAGCCACTTCCGGGTACAGCTCATTCAGCCTTTTTCGAATGTCTGCAATGGTCACCGCTTCCTGTGAAAGTTCTACCGTGATCACATCACCAAGTTGCTCCGCCATATCTGCGAATAGTTGAATACGATATTGCATATGATCTGCCCCCTTGCACCTATTCTATCGAATTCACCTATCCTATTAAATAAAATCTACCCTCCTGAAACCGGAGGAATAATCGCAATCTCATCATGTATACTCACGAGGTCCTCAGGAGCGGCGTAGGCTTGATTTCTGGCAACAAAAGAACCCTGCAACTGAGCTGCTGATTCAGGGAAACGCTCGGATAGCAAGTCTTTTAATGCGGCAACGGTCATCGTTTTTTGCTCAGTAGGCACCATAATTATAGGCCCTCCCATCTGTTCCGCAAGTCCAGCAAATACTTGAATATGATAGTTCATTTAACATCCCCTCCTTTTCAGTACAGTGACTGCCCACCACATATGTACCAAGAAAAACCAACATGAATGAATACCTCGAAAGGTTTTATTCCATGCTGGTTAACTATGACGGTGTACATTGAAGATTATTATATTATATTTTAGATTCAACTAGTTCATCAATCCGTTCGGTATGCGTATATACATTCAGAGAACGACTGCGTATAAAGCCAACGGTCGTAATCCCCAGGTCCTCAGCCAACTCAAGTGCAAGCTCTGTGGGAGCTGACTTGGACAAAACAACTTCACAGCCAATCTTCGCAACCTTCAACAAAATTTCAGACGAAATGCGTCCGCTGAATACTATGATTTTGTCTTGTAATACAATATCATGTTTTAGGCAATGCCCATAGATTTTATCTAGCGCATTGTGTCGGCCGATATCTATTCTGGATAGGATCATCCCGTTTTTATCGCACAGCGCTGCATTATGAACACCACCGGTCTCCTGAAACGTAAGTGCCGAGTTTTGCATTAAATTCATCAAACGGAAACAATCGTCAAAAGACAGCGTAACATGGGTGTCATTCATTCTTTTTGCCACTTTGGCATCATTTATAAAATAAAAGCCCTGTCTACTTTTTCCGCAACAGGAGGTAATGTACCGTTTGGAATGAAAGTTTTGATAAAACTCATTCATTCGACGGGTTTTAATATGAACAAAGCCTTCTTTTTCCTGAACCCAAATATCTTCGATATCATCGTACCGTTGAATGACGCCTTCAGAGGCCAAAAAACCTACTGCCATATCCTCCACATACTCCGGTGTACAAACCATGGTAGCAAATTCCTGCTGATTGATTTTGATGGTCACCGGATGCTCCGTCACCACCGTGTCTTCAAAACGCTTGATCTGACCGTCACGATAACGGAAAATCTCACGTTTCACCTCAGCTGGCTTTTCCATGTGCTCCACTCCCTCATTTCTGACAGGCTGGCTCTCCGGCTCACCCGCCGATGTGTGACATTTCAATTTTAGACGTTGCTTGCTGTGTATGATTCAGTCGTTCCTCTGAATAACGATCGGTACGTTCTCTCCAAACACGCTCAATGTAAGCTCTAATCTCGTCATCGGACTGTTCGGAACGTAGCATCGCGCGAAGCTTGTACCCTTGAGAGGCAAACAGGCACGTGTACAAGGAGCCTTCAGCAGAAATTCTCGCTCGTGTACATGTGGAGCAGAAGGCGTCCGTAACAGACGAAATAATACCGATTTCCCCGTCTCTGTCCTGATACCTGTAGCGCGTCGCCACCTCACCTTTGTACTGGGGTGCGACAGGCTCTAACGGCATATGCTCGTGAATGGCTTCGATGATCTGCTGCTTGGAAACGACCTGATCTAATTTCCAGCCATTGGTGTTGCCTACATCCATAAACTCAACAAAACGTAAAATATGCTTTTTCTTTTGGAAATAGTCGGCCATGGGTACAATATCCTGATCGTTAAAGCCCTTTTGCACGACCATATTTATTTTCACCTGCATCCCTGCTTGATCCGCAGCCTCAATACCATCCAGCACCGCCTTTACACTGCTTCTGCCCCCGTTCATTTGGCGGAACCGATCATCATCGAGCGAATCCAGACTAACCGTCACTCTCTTCAGTCCCGCCTCTCGCAGTGCTGCAGCATATTTAGGCAAAAATACGCCGTTTGTCGTCATTGCAATATCTTCAACCCCATCGAGTTGAGTTAACGAATGAATAAGCGAGGACAAATTTTTCCTCAGCAACGGCTCACCACCAGTAATACGCAGCTTCGTAACGCCCAGCGAGACAAAAATACGGGAAAGGCGTGTGATTTCCTCAAAGGTCAATATTTTTTCTTTTGGCAAAAACGGATAGTCATGGCCAAATATTTCTTCCGGCATACAATATCGGCACCGAAAATTACATCGGTCTATGACGGATATTCTTAAGTCCCGTAACGGACGATTCCATTGATCGTCGCTCCGGTTCGCCATCCTGTTCACCTCAATCCGTCTTCATTAATAAAACTCTTTACCCTTTAAATCGGAACGGTATTTCCATTCATTTTATACTGAACCAAAAAACCGGCATCACAACAACTTCTTCGCTTATGAATATCGAAGAATCTGCTAAATGCCGGTTAATTTATCTACATCAGGATTTTACGAATCCCACATCATGCGATATAGAAAAATCAAACTAACAAGCGCTGCGACAAATAAAATATACGCGATTCCCACGTACACTCCATTTACGATTGCTCAGAAATAGACTACATTCCTATTGTTAGCAATCCTGGAACGTTTGTCAATGATTTTTCGTTTTCTCAAACGATAATCATTATCAATTAAAAAATTAGTAATGTACCGTTGAACTATCTTAAATTTTACGTTATAGTTACACGAGATAACATGCAGAAAATGACATATCTAAGTTATTCAGAAGTTATTGATATACAGACGGTGCGTACTGTTTGTTATTAATACATATTCAAATGGCGGATTGGCCTCCAGGACCTAGAGCTTGGTCACTACTCCACCATAAACACAAGTGCTGGAACATGAGCACTTGTGTTTATGGTGGAGTTTTTTTATTCCTAATTTTTAAATTTAAAATCTGAAAGGAGCCTGAACCGTGACTGATAGTACGATCAAAATTACATTAAACGGACAGGAACTGAAAACGAAGAGCAGCGCAACGATTCTTGAAGTGATTAACGAAAACAATATCGCCCATCCCCAGCTGTGTTACGTTCCCGAGGTCGATCCGATCCGTACCTGTGACACATGTATCGTGGAAGTGGACGGAAAACTTATGCGTTCTTGCTCGACATTGGCTTCGGATGGAATGAATATTCATTTACATTCGAATCGCGCGAAAGCAGCTCAAACCGAGGCTATGGACCGATTGCTGGAAAATCATCTCCTCTACTGCACCGTATGCGATAATAACAACGGTAATTGTACTTTGCATAATACAGCAGAGCTTATGGAAATTGAACATCAAAAATATCCATATCAACCGAAAGTTGGCCCAACAGAAGTAGATATGTCTCATCCCTTCTACCGATATGACCCCAATCAATGTATTGCATGCGGCCAATGCGTAGAGGTATGCCAAAACCTTCAGGTTAATGAAACGCTGTCCCTCGACTGGGAGGCTGAACGTCCTCGCGTCATATGGGATGACCGGGTTGCGATTAACGAATCCTCCTGCGTTAGCTGTGGTCAGTGTGTAACCGTCTGTCCATGTAATGCCTTGATGGAGAAATCTATGCTGGGAGAAGCAGGCTTCATGAGTGGCATGAGCAAGGATTTATTAAATCCGATGGTGGATTTAATAAAGGAAGTGGAACCGGGCTATAGTGGGATTTTTGCTATTTCCGAAGCCGAAGCAGCGATGCGCGAAACCCGTACGCAAAAAACGAAAACCGTCTGTACGTTTTGCGGTGTAGGTTGCAGCTTTGAGGTTTGGACCAAAGGCCGCAAAATTTTGAAGGTACAACCTACCTCTGAGGGACCTGTTAACGGTATCTCGACATGCGTAAAAGGAAAATTCGGCTGGGATTTTGTAAACAGCGATCAGCGTCTGACCTCCCCTTTAATTCGTCAAGGTGACGAATTTGTGGAAGCAACCTGGGAAGAAGCACTGAGCCTGATGGCCAGTAAAATGGGAGCTATTCAAGAAACTTACGGTGGCGAAGCACTCGGCTTTATTTCTTCGTCCAAATTTACCAATGAAGAAAACTATTTGATGCAGAAGTTGGCTCGTCAGGTCTTCCAAACGAATAACGTCGATAATTGCTCACGGTATTGCCAATCTCCTGCGTCATGGGGGCTGCAATACACCGGAGGCATCGGTGGAGACAGCGGTACGATTAAAGATATTGCCAAAGCAGGTTTGGTCATGCTGGTCGGTTGCGCGCCGGGAGAAGGTCATCCCGTGCTGGCTACGCGTATCAAACGTGCGCATAAGCTGCACGGTCAAAAGTTAATCTCGGTCGACCTGCGCAAGCATGAAATGGCAGAACGCGCTGATCTGTTCATTCGTCCGAAGCAAGGTACTGATTATGTATGGTTATCCGCTGTAGCCAAATACATCATTGAGCAAAACTGGCATGATGCAAAATTCATTGAAGAGCATGTAAACTTCTATCCTGAATATTTGAAATTGCTAGAGCGATTCACCCTGGACTTTGCCGAACAGGAAACTGGTATTTCCAAAGAGACACTGATTCAGGTAGCGACTATGATTCACGAAGCCGACGGCACTGCCATTTGCTGGGGCATGGGTGTGACGCAAAACATCGCAGGCTCTTACACTTCGATTGCGATTGCCAATCTGCTGCTGGTGACTGGAAACTTTATGCGTCCGGGTGCAGGCGCATATCCGCTTCGCGGACATAACAATGTTCAGGGTGCTGCCGATATGGGTACGATGCCGGATATTTTCCCGGGCTATCAGCCCGTGACGAACGATGACATTCGTGCCAAGTTTGAAGCGGCCTACGGCGTACAAATTCCAGGTCAACGCGGACTGGACAACATCCAGATGCTGGAAGCCATTGAAACAGGTAAGCTTAAAGCGATGTATATCGCTGGAGAAGAGATGGCATGGGTGGATGCCGACTCCAACCATACCCAAGAAATGCTGGCGAATTTGGATTTCCTTGTCGTTCAAGATGTATTTCTGAGCAAGACAGCTGAATTCGCTGACGTTATTTTGCCAGCCGTACCTTCACTTGAAAAAGACGGAACCTTTACGAACACCGAACGTCGTGTCCAGCGTTTATACGAAGCACTCCGCCCTATGGGAGACAGTAAACCGGATTGGTGGATTTTCAGCCAATTTGCCAAGCATATGGGATTTGATTGGGATTACAGCCATCCAAGTGAAATTTTTGAGGAAATGGCGTCGCTCACTCCATTTTTCTCCCAATGTAATTATGACGTATTGGAAGGCTGGAACAGCTTCCACTGGGGATCGCCGGATGGTAGCAATACACCGCTGCTGCACACCAACGGCTTTAACTTTCCAGATAAAAAAGCGCGTTTGGGACTTTTCGAATATGTACCACCAAAAGAGTACCCTGTTGAATTCGATCTGACCTTAAATAATGGTCGACTGCTCGAACAGTTTCATGAGGGAAATATGACGACCAAATCGGCAGGCATTCAGCTCAAACTCCCAAAAGTATTTGTGGAAGTGTCACCTGAATTGGCTGAGGAGCGCGGAATCCATAATGGATCGCTGGTTCGACTGGAATCTCCTTATGGTGCGGTCAAGCTACGAGTTCTGGTGACAGACCGGGTGCAAGGAACTGAAATTTATGTGCCGATGCACTCTACCAGCCATGATAGTGCGGTCAATCTGTTAACTGGTGGAGCATTCGATGTGGTCACTCGCACACCGGCCTATAAACAAGCCAAAGTAAGGATGCAAATTTTGGAGGTAGACGGTCAAAATCCACTACCACGTATCAATCCGCGTTACAAAAAGCGTCATCCGCAAAATGGGGTTGAAGTGGACCGTAAGTGGAATCGTCCCGGTTACGTCGATTTGGTGGATCAAAAATAAGGAGGTCGAACCGTGGCTAAGCCTATTTCAATTGTGAGAAAACGCATTTTGACAGAAGAAGAACGGCAAAAACAATCGCTAGATCAGCTTACTGCTGATCTGGCGGACAATGGGGCGGCACTGCAGAAGACACTTGAAATCGTACGTGAGCTGCACGATAGTGGTCTTCTCGAAGCAGCCCAGTCTATGCTAAAGGCTAAAGAAAGCATCGCCAAAATCGCTGTAGGACAAGCGACGCGTAAGCCTGTGACGAACATCATCAATAATCTCATGGGAGCAGCCGGAATGCTGTCTGAGGTAGACCCCGAGCTGATGAAAAAGCTGACAAACAGCGTTACTAATGGCCTGAACGAAGCCAATGAACATCTAAAACAGAATAAAAAGACTCGTCTGCGCGATCTTATGAAGGCGATGAATGATCCAGATGTAAACCGTGCAATGGGATTTGGCATTCATTTTCTCAAAGGAGTGGGAAAAAGTTTGTCTGATAAATAACTCATAGAGTGTGAAGGTGGAAGACTAGTAACAACAGACAATAAAAAGAGCTGGCTCCGAAAACGGGGGCAGCTCTTTTTATTTATTTTTTATCCACTTGCAATAGCGTCACCGTTTTAAGAGAAACAGCATCTTTTATTTGCTCCTCTGCGATGACCTTGAGCTTAAGCAAACTGGCAATCTTCGACGTATCCGGCTTGGAAAACAAGCGCCATAGCTGCGGATCAGGCAGTGAATCATACAGCTTTGTATGATCGTATTCCTTACGGTGCTGCTGCACAATCTTGACCCGATAGTTGCCAATTTCCCAATCTGACACTTCCTTCTGCGCACAATGAGCGGTAATGTCATTACGCAAATCAGTCAGTTCACCTTCAATTTCTTTTTGCTTTTGCTTTAACTGGTAGTATCGGCGCACCTTGTTTTCCAATCCCATCACGCTCCTCTGCTTACATATGTATGTTTGCAGAAGTGTTTTAGGACAAGTTTTGTGATGTTAGGATTGAAGGCATAACTGCAAAAGCATTTCCCGGGTAATGGAAAGATTTTAGGATACTGCAAAATCCTTATTTAGATATATTCGCTCCTGGATTTACAGGCCCTGCTCCTCGGGATTTCTCCTTACGCTTCATATAATTGGCCCAGTATGCCGTCAGAATAGGTACCAAAATCGAGGTCACAATGACCGAAGCGGCAACTAAGGCCGTTGCAGATTGCGCAACAGGCAGGAACTCAGGCTTGATATTGGCGACAATGACTGGGTTCGCTACTGCTGCACCTGCTGTACTGGAAGCTGCGATTCCTGCTGTACCGTTGCCACCACCGATATATTTGTCCGCCAAAATTAGTGGAATACCTGTAACGAGAATGACAAAAATACCCAATAAAATACCGAGCATACCTGTCTGGACAATGACACTCAAGTCAATGGAACAACCAAGTGCAAAACCGAAAAATGGAATTAAGGCTTGCGTTGCGTTCCCAAAATACTTTCGGAAATCATGATCCAGATTGCCCAACATAAAGCCGATCAAAAATGGTAATACCGCCCCCACAAATGTCTGCGGTTCGAAAACGGCCAGTCCGGTGCTACCCAAAATAATCATGGTCACTAATGGACCCGATTCCAGTGACATCAGTACAAATGCTCCCGCCTCTTCCTTGGAGCCATACTGCTGCATAATGGAGGCGTATAACCCGCCGTTCGTCATATCCATAGCCGAGATCAGCGCCAGCACCGACAAACCTGCAAATAGCCCACTTTCTACACCCCCAACAGGCAGCAATCTGGATGCAATGATCGCCACTACCCACGCGACCGCGATTTTAGTCAATACGAGCGTTCCTGATTTACGCAATACAGTACCCGTCGCTCGCACATCTATAGAAGCCCCCATACAAAAAAACCACACTGCTAAAATGGGTACCGTACCTGTCATCAGCCCCTTGGTAAAAGATCCAAAATAGTCGCCTGCCCATGGAGTAAATGTATGAAAAAGCGCGCCAATAAACAGCGGCACCAGCATAATGCCCCCTGGAATTTTATCAATGTTTTGTTTGATTTTCATAACTTCGTTCAACCCTTTCGTTTTTGCCAATGCAAAAACAAGGCCGTGTCACTTGCGGCTCAAACCGAGCTCGGGAATCAGTCTCGCGAAGGTATCATGACTCTCCTTCAGTTGTCGCGCGAATGCGTCTGCATCCTGGACACGCAATCCCAACCCATGCTTACGCATTTCCTCCCTGAATTCCTCGTCTTTCGTTCCCTTGATCAGTGCATCCGTTAGCGTTTGAGCAACTGCATCCGGTGTATCCTTAGGCACAGCCAGCCCTCTCCAAGTGCCGATAAAATGTACACGCAGCCCAGTGGATTGCTGTAGTGTCGGCACTTTTGGAAACGCTTCCGAAATAGTGTCTGACTGGATCGCCAGTATGCGAAGTTTCCCTTCGTCCACGTATTTCTTCACTTCTGCGGGACTGACGGGTACAGCATCCACAAATCCGCTCATTAAAGCGGAGACGGCTGGGCCTGCTCCCTCATAAGGGATATGGGTAAAGCGGACTCCACTTTTCTGTTCCAGCATTGCGGCAGCAAGGTGCCATATGCTCCCTGTGCCTGCATTCCCCATTTTGAGTTTGCCGGGATGGGCCTCAGCATCCTCCAGAAATGCCTCTGCTGTCTTCCATGGTGCATCCGCCCGGACCGTAATGGCAGAAGGGTCCATATTGGTTTGAAGCAGCGGCTTAAATCGCTCATAGGTGAGCGGTAGCAGTCCCAAATGAGGCAACGTAGTCAGCTCAGCGACCAGATACGTTACAGTATAACCGTCCGCCTGCGCCTCAGCCCCTTCCATCAGCCCGACAGAACCGCCTCCTCCCGTTCGATTAACGACGATGATCGGCTGACCGAGATGCTTTTCGGCAGCTTTCGCCAACGCTCTCGCGGTAATATCCGTACCGCCTCCGGCTGCATAAGGAACGACGAGTGTTATTGGCTTCGTAGGAAATATACGGCTGTGATCCTGCAAGGTGCGGTGATCCACATATTCACTGATACTCAAGGCAGAAAGCATAGCTATTCCCGCCGCAACCAGCACATATTTTTGCCATGGCTTTTTCTTCATTACGTTTCCTCTTCTCCAAAAATGAACTGGGCCCGTCATGCGCCCGTTTTCACCTCCACCGTTTTCGGTCTTGTTGTTTGCGTTTACATGAAGTCAATGTACCGCAACGTGGAGGGCTACAGCTATCGCTTAATCTTCGTATTTATCTTCTATTTCGCCAAAGTATCGGCCTTTTGACCGATCTGCATATTCATTGGAAGATTTGCTGATTTGTCTGAATTTCCCTGGGGTCACTTGCTTATGCTTGCGGAATACCCGAATAAAACTGTTCTCATTTCGGTATCCGACCTGCTCTGCAATTTCACTGATTTTCAAATGGGTTTCACATAGTAGAGTGCTTGCCTTTTTTACGCGTAATCCAGTCAAATAATCGTAAACGGTAGTTCCTGTTTCTTCCTTGAACATACTGCTCACCGAGGACACGCTCATGTGAACATGATCCGCAATTTCCTGAAGTCCGATGTTCAAATGCAAATGATGTTCCATATACTCGATCATCTCTTGTACACGCACAAAATCTTTGGACTGAATGCGTCCGTGCCATTTTTCTTCAATATCAGTCAACATAGTGACCAGCAATACCTCAATGTCTTGAAGGTCTAGCGTCAGAATCTGATTCCAGTGGTAATCAGCAAGCTGATCCGGCGGCGTCACACTCTGAGTGGCACACCATTTTAGCAAATCTTCCAGCAATTCATGAACAAACAAGTAGACCTGGGCTGGGGATGTTCTGTGGAGTCGAAGTTCTTCTACCCAGTGGCTGATTAGCTTTACACTTGCACCAGGTTCCTGCGACTCCAGGGCATGAATTATTTCCAAACGCCAATTGTCAAACAATGTTGAATCCTGAATTTGCTCCTTTGACTGTTCATCCACTGTATTATCCTTTTTCACACTTAGGCTGCTGTCCATATTCGTGTATGAACGTCCATACCCCTCGTACAAACGCAAATTAAGGGCCTCTTTTCCTTTTATAAAAGATGCCCGTGCCTCTTGAATATCCGTGACCATATGACCAATCCCTATAGAAATGGTCAAAGGAAGATACTCACCGACAACCTGAATCAGTCTATCAACGCTTTTGTGAAGCAAAATACTCTCTTGGAGGGCAGTCTCCGAACCAACTTCAACTTCATTCGAACTCTCGCTGTACTGTAACAGCACAATAAAACCACTTTCCTCTTCCGGCGAGCATACTGCTTTCCAGTAAGGTTCGAGCATCTCTAGCAAAATATTGTTCAGCGCATACTTGAGCAGCATTTTATCCTCTTCTGGAAAGCTTGCAGCCCACGCAGAATATCGGTCGATGGACACGATCATGACAAACAAAGAATTACCGTCCCAATCGGAAAAATACTGTTCCCATTTCATACGCATTTCCTGTATGCCCATTCTACGCTGGATGACATCTTCCATATATTTGGAACGCAGCTCCGGCAGGCTTCGCTCTACCACCAATGATTTGCGATGAAACTCTCCAACCAGTTTGCTAATCACAGGTTCCAGGTCATACAATCCTCCTTGGCGCGTACCCTTATTGCCCGAATTCAACAGGCTATTAATTTTTTTCATGGGGCGAAAAGCTGCATAATTGTAATAGTAAACTGCTGAGCACCCAGCCAGTATAGAGATAAAGGCCAGCCACAGCATCATATTGCGCGCCAGCTTAACATTTTTCAGCAGCTTGTCCATCGGAACGAGCGAGACTAGACGCCAGCCCGTTACATCAGAAAAGGTTTGGTTCGCCATATATTCCATATTCCCTATCTCCACATAAGCATAGGGGCTCACATCCAGCTCTTTCAAAACCCTGCCCATATCATTTAAGGGTAAGGACGATCTCAGCTTGGGATAGATCAACTCGCCCTCCAGATCATACACGTATTGCGAGTTGGATAAATGAATATATAGTTTGGAGAAAAAACGGTCGTAATCCAGATTGATTAGCACCGCACCCATGACCTGACCATTCTCTACTATGGGCCTGGCCAGCGAAAGCAGCTCTAACGTCCCCTGCTCACGATCGGTGCCGTACCATCTCCGCTTAATCAACAACGGCTTTTTTTGAATGTCCTGAATCCAGGGAACCCATGTGGTATCCGGTGCCTGCTTCCAATCAGGCATGTAACCATAATTGCTGGATACGAGAGCATGATTGTCCAAAGAAATCACTTCAACCGAATAAATTTCTTCGTGTGAAGAAAGGGTTTTCAAGTATTTATGAAGCCGATCTATGACGGAGGCGTTATCTTCCAGCGATTTCCTATCCGTTTGGACACGTACAAAAGCCTCTACATCCGGATGATATGCTGCATCCAGCGCCTTGTTATCAGACTCACGAAAAGCCCGATTGGTTACATCCAGATTGATTTGCAATAATTCTATATTGGGTGTGTTCAGCTCGGTATCCAAACCTTCACGGTATCCTGAATACGATAGCAAGCCGATCACGCTAATCACGAGCGACACACACAAAGTGAGCAGTAGAATCAGTCTTGTCTGTTTATTTTTCAGTATCAATCGAAGCTTAAGTCGCAACATTCCCGTAACTTCATCCTTCCGGACTTCGTTGTCCATCTTCCTCTTGCCCATATACGTGGTGACATATTCTCCCTAACTCTATTTGACGTAAGAGTTGGAATTCCCTGCCTATGTAAATCAAACTTAATAAAACTTCATATGAGTACATCATTAAAATAAAAAAAGAAGAAGTCTCCCTGTGTTAGGTAGAACTTCTTCTTTGGCTGCTTATATTCATTATTCAGCAAAAACAGATACTCGCTTCACAGGTTTTAGCTTGTCTTTTCCACCTGAAAACGATCCAGTTCCCGCTGCATTTCCTCGCGAATCTGACGAAGCTCTTTTACCTTCTCAGCCGATTCCTCAAATGAACGCTTCTGCTCTACCGTGGAAGCTGTAATCTCTTCGCTGCCTGCGGCGGATTGCTGAGTGATTGCGCTGATATTTTCGATAGCTTGCTGCACCTGTACGCTCAATTCTCGCGATACATTCATGTCCGTTGATAGCTTGCTGACTTGGCCGGCAATTTGCTGCACTTTGCCACTAATCTCTGTAAACGATTCTCCGGTCGAGGAGGTTGCCTTCTCCTGCTCACGGAACAGCTCCTGACTTTGCGCCACAGAAGTCTTCACTTTATCCATAGCCTGCGTAATACCGTCAACTGCGGTATAAATTTTCTTTACAGCAGACTCTGATTGATTCGCCAGCTTTTTCACTTCATTGGCAACCACAGCAAAACCTTTTCCTGCTTCACCCGCACGTGCAGCCTCAATAGAAGCATTCAAGGACAACAGCGATGTTTGGCTCGCAATTTCGGATACGTATCCAGTCATGGTTGTAATCTCGGCTGCATTAGCTTCCAGCTCCTTGACTGTCTGCTCCACTTCGGACATGGCTGAACGATTTTCTGCAACAATACGCAGTTGATCGCTCATGACCCGCGTACCCTGCTCAATGACACGCAAAGCATCCTCACTATACGCGGTCGATTGAGTGGTCTCCAGCAGATTCGATTCAAACTTTTGCTGCATCTCGTCCACAACACCAACTGTCGACGACAGATCCTCAGCAATTTTCTGACTGCCTATCGCCAGTTCCTCTGTTGACGTGCTGACTTGTGTCACAATTTCCTTCATGGCCTCATTATGGTGATCAATATCCCGAGCCATCAGATCGACACGATTACCCGCCTGATCAATGGAGAGTACAATGCTGCGCAAGTTCCCGATCATTACCCGGAAAGATTCATTGAGCTCGTCCAGCTCATCGCGTCCCTTCGTTTGTGCGAGCTGAACGGTCAGATTCCCCTCGGCAATTTGCTTTGCGGCATCCGTTAACTTACGTGTTCTAAGGGCAAGCTGCCTGGAGGTGTATGTATTATATAGCCCAACTGCCACCAGAAGTAAAACTGCACCTGCTAAGGCCAATTGCCAAGTAAAACGAATGCTCTTGGTCAAATCTTCTGTGTATTGGTCATAACGTGCCTTGGTCAGCAGATCCAGCATAAAAACATCGTTCTGAATCCCCTGGGCGCGCATGGCCTCCCGCTTGGACTCCGGACTGTTTTGGGTACTCATTGCTTTCTCCGTTGCTACTTTCAATTGGCTGAATTTTGTTTTAATCGTATTCAGTCGTTTTTGCTGTTCTTCGGTCTGCATCATGCCCTGTGAAAGCAAAGCAATCGTCTTTTCAGACTGAGTCAGTTGATTTTGCACATCAGCTTTGTTGCTCTCTGTCATGGAAGCAGAATAATTTTGCAACGCCTGTCCCGACTGAATCAAATAGGCATTGAGCTGCTGTACATTCAACATAGCCGGAACCAAATTACTACTTTGCGAGTTAATACGAATTAATTCAAAAATGATATATGCCACTAAAGCCAGACAAGCGATCAAGGAAATCATCGCATTCAGCACCAGTTTACCTTGCAGTTTCATCAGCTTTCATCCTCCGTTTGCGAAAATTTATTGGGTGGGAACAGTAAGTGTGCCGGATTTGATTTTTTCCTTTAAATCATCCAACAACTTTTGCTGATCCGGACTCAGTGTCACGACACGAATAGGCGCTAAACCTACGCCATCTTCTGCAAGACCAAACACCATATCCTTCTCCGTAAATTTTCTTTGATGATCTGCAAAGCCTTTGACTGCTGTATAAATTGCAATGTCTACATTTTTAAACATCGAGGTCACTACCGCCTTTTCCGCAATAAAAAACTGGTCGCTATCGACCCCGATGGCTAATTTTTGCTGTTTTTGCGCTTCCTGTAGCGCACCTACGCCCGTGAGACCTGCGGCTGCAAAGATAACATCAATCTGATCCTGATTAATCATGTCATCTGCAATTTTCGTACCCAGTTCCGGCTTTCCAAAATCTCCTGCATACGTTGCAGTAACTTTGGCATTAGGCTTGACTGATTGCACCCCTGCGCGGTACCCAATTTCAAATTTTTTCAACAGAGGAGATTCCGCACCTCCAAGAAAACCCACCTGTTCGGTGCGACTCGTCAAACCGGCAACGACCCCAGCCATAAAACTGCCCTCTTCTGCTTTGAAGCTAATAGAGGCCACATTCGGTAAATCTGATTTCTCATCCACGATTAAAAATTTACGGTCTGGGTATTTTTTGGCAATGGATTCCATACTGTCCTTCACCATATAACCCAACCCAATGATTAAATCCGCTTTTTCTTGAGCAAGCTGCTCAAAAGCCTCATCATACGTCTTGGTCTCCGTTATTTCCCGGTATTCAAAAACAATCTTCCCCTCATCCCGTGCCTTGACCAAACCTCGAAAAGCCGCGTCGCTGTAAGATTGGTCACCCAGACCAATATCTGACAGTACGATTCCCACCTTAATGGGTTCGGCCTTGGTTTGTACGTCTGATTGCCCACATGCACTTACCAATAATGCAAAGATCGTGACAATGGGAATCCACCTAAAAGTTAATAATAGAGCTCGTTTCTTCATGACATATCACCTCAACATAAAATGCAAATCCCCAACATCTTTATATCGGTTATAAAAGCATATTTTTTCATAAGAGTTTCTGTAAATTCATTGTTAATAGAAGTGTGATAAGTGTGATGTCTTTGTTTATTATGTAAAAAATGTATATTTTGCTTTGTTTTTATTATACGAACTGTCCAAATTCATTTATTTTCGTTTATACCGGAAGAATAAAGTGTAATTTGGAAAACATAGGTACTTTGAAACCATCACCCTATTTCAATCTGAAAGGAGCAACATTTAAAATGACTTCGACCCATTTAATTCCACAACCCAAAACATATGGTCCCTTAGGAAATCTGCCCTTGATTGATACACATGCCCCTGTCCAGTCTCTGGTTAAGCTTGCTAATGAGTACGGTCCCATCTTTCGCATGGATCTGCCTGAAGGAACGAACATTTATATTTCCGATCATAAGCTAGTGGCAGATGCTTGTGATGAATCCCGTTTCGATAAGCAGGTGTGGGCTCCCTTACAAAAAGTACGAGCTTTTGCCGGAGACGGACTATTCACAAGCTGGACTGAGGAACCGAACTGGCGCAAGGCCCATCAAATATTGCTACCAAGCTTCAGTCAGCGGGCTATGAAGGGTTACCACAATATGATGCTTGATCTTGCGGTTCAGCTGGTGCAGAAATGGTCTCGGCTCAATCCAGATGAAAGTGTAGAGGTACCGGAAGATATGACCCGGCTGACTTTGGATACCATCGGATTATGCGGCTTTAATTATCGTTTTAACAGCTTTTACCGCGACCAGCCCCATCCGTTCGTGACCAGTATGACACGCGCACTGGATGAAGCAATGGGTCAGTTGCAACGCCTCAATTTGCAAAACAAGCTGATGTTATCGAAGAAAAAACAGTTTAAACACGACATCGAAACGATGTTCTCTCTGGTGGACAGCATTATTCAAGAACGCAAAACCCTGGGCAACCAAGGTGAAGAGGATTTACTGGCACGTATGCTGGAAGGCAAGGACCCGGAAACAGGTGAAACGCTGGATGATGAAAATATCCGTTATCAGATCATCACCTTCCTCATCGCCGGTCATGAAACGACCAGTGGGCTTTTATCCTTTGCCATTTACTATTTGCTTAAAAATCCACGAACGCTAACCAAAGCCTATGAAGAAGTGGATCGCGTGCTCACCGATTCGCTGCCTTCCTATACTCAGGTGCGTGAGCTCAAGTACATAAGGATGATACTGAATGAAGCTCTGCGGCTATGGCCGACAGCGCCCGCCTTCTCGCTCTTCGCCAAAGAAGATACACTGCTCGACGGAACCTATCCGCTTAAAAAGGGCGACAGTGTAAATGTACTCATCCCGAAACTGCACCGTGATACCGAGGCTTGGGGTGAAGATGTTGAGGAATTTAGACCGGAACGCTTTGAGGACCCATCCGCCATTCCACAAGATGCCTATAAACCGTTTGGCAACGGTCAACGGGCCTGTATTGGACAACAGTTTGCCTTACAGGAGGCCACCCTTGTGCTGGGTATGGTACTGAAACATTTTGAGCTGATTGATCATACTCATTATGAGTTGAAAGTCAAAGAGACGCTCACACTCAAGCCTGAGGGCTTCACCATTCAAGTACGACCGCGTAGCACACAGACTGCCGTCATGCTGCCGGGTGCCGCTCAAGAACTTCATGAACAGGAGGAACAAAAAGTTGCAGCTCCTCATGCCGAAAAACATGATACTTCTTTGCTGTCTTTGTACGGCTCGAATCTGGGTACAGCTGAGGGACTTGCGGGTGAACTAGCCGATTTAGGTCGGAATTGGGGTTTTAACAGCAGCATAGCAACTCTGAATGATCGTGTGGACCATTTGCCTAAAGAAGGCGTGGTACTTATTACGACTGCATCTTATAACGGACATCCGCCGGATAATGCTGATGCCTTTGTAGAATGGTTGAAGCAGGTAGACGAGGGCCAACTGGCAGGCATAAGGTACGCTGTCTTTGGTTGCGGTGACCGGAATTGGGCCAGCACGTATCAGCGCATTCCAAGGATGATTGATGAGCTAATGGCTGCCAAAGGGGCAAAGCGACTGTATGATCGGGGCGAGGGCGACGCCAGTGGTGACTTCGAGAAGGATTGGGAAGTCTGGAATCGCGGCCTATGGCCGGAATTGCTGAATGCTTTCGGCATAGAGCACAGTGATACAGAACCACAGGACACCAGCAGTCTGAGCATAGAGTTTGTAAGCGACGTACTTAGCGCTCCTCTGGCGGCCAACTATGAGGCAACTACTGCCGTTGTTACCGCGAATCGTGAATTGCACGCTGCTGAAAGTGAACGCAGTACACGGCATCTGGAGATCCAATTACCAACCGGATTGTCCTATCGCGAGGGTGATCATCTGGGTGTTTTGCCGCGTAATCCTGCTTCGTTGGCGAATAGAGTAATGCAACGCTTTAAGTTACAGGATCAAGACTACATCGTATTGAGAGGCAGTGACCGGGATGCGGCGCATCTCCCCTTAGATCGGCCTGTCAGCGTAGGAGATTTGCTCACTCTCAGTGTGGAACTGCAAGAACCGGCAACGAGAGCCCAGCTACGGCAACTAGCATCCTTTACAGTGTGTCCACCGCACAAGAAAGAAATCGAAGCTTTGCTAGAGGATGCTACCTTTGATCAAGAAATACGACAGAAGCACGTCACGATGCTGGATATTCTGGAGAAGTATCCAGCCTGCGAGCTGCCATTTGAAAACTTTATCTCGCTGTTACCTCCACTCAAGCCTAGGTACTACTCCATCTCAAGCTCTCCGCTTGAATCGGAGAATTCAGCGAGTATAACCGTGGGCGTCGTGCGTGGACCAGCCCGTAGCGGACAGGGCGAATACCTGGGAATTTCCTCCAACTATTTGGCGCAGCTCCAACCAGATGATCCAATTGTCATTTTTGTGCGTAAGCCTCAGTCGGGCTTCCGTTTGCCGGAAGATCCGACGGTGCCTGTCATCATGGTCGGTCCAGGTACTGGAGTGGCACCATTCCGCGGATTCCTCCAAACCCGCCATGTACTTAAAGAAAGAGGGGAACAGCTCGGCGAGGCTCACCTATACTATGGCTGCCGTAATCCTAAGCTTGACTATCTGTACAAGCAAGAGCTGCAAGCCTGGGAGCAGGAAGGAATCGTTACGCTTCATACAGCCTTTTCACGTCTGCCCGATCAACCCAAAAGATACGTGCAGCATGTCATGAAAGAAGATGCGGACACTCTGATTCACTTACTTGATGAAGGAGCGCATCTATATGTATGCGGTGATGGTAGCCGGATGGCTCCCGATGTAGAAAACACCCTTTGTGCTGCTTACGCGGAAGCACACCATACCAGTAAAGAAGAAGCACAGCAATGGTTGGATCGTCTCCAACAGGAAAAACGCTATGCCAAGGATGTCTGGACAGGCATCTAATGATAACAGTATAAGAACAAGCACCATGTTAAAAAATAAAAGGGACTGATTACTGGCCTTCAAACTCGTCGCCAGTAGTTCAGTCCCTTTTATGATTATCTTTCACTCCATTTGGAAGCAATCACATCTACTTTACTTTCTAATAGGTCCATAACCTCCTCGCGGTGCCTAGCCTTGAATAAATCTATGATGTCGATCAAGTCGTTGCGATCTAATAATTTAACCCCGTTGACAGCAGCAAGTGTTTTACAAGATTCCGTATAACGGCCGGAGGTGATAACGATAGACTTGTCGGCCGCATAATAACGCATAGAGGTGTAAATTTCCTGTACTGCTCCCAAGCCCACCGGATGTTGTACGCCATAACGTTTGGCCTGTATGACAACTCTGACGCCTTCACGGTCTGTAAAAACCAGATCCGCTCCAAAATCCCGGCTACTGGTTGTTTTATAGATGTCCTTATAGCCAAGCGCGGATAATAACCGTTGCAAATAAAGCTCAAATTCCGAGCCATCCTCCATACGATCTATATCCTGAATTCCAATTTTGCGTGGGTCCAGATCACGTAAAATCCGATTTCTGCGACCGCGTATCAGTCCTCTGATGATGAGCGCAAACAACACTAAAAGTACAATGAGCCCTATTCCTAATTCCTTGTATGCCAATAATTTTTCTAGCAACATCCAACTCTCCCTTTTCTACCATAAGCGTAGCCGTATCATCCTTAACAGGGAACTCCCCTATGCACGCTGGCTCCCCTATTACATCTCTCTTTATCACATAACAATAGCCCCGCCAGATTCGACGGGGCTATCTTCGTCTTGCCTCAAAGCTGTCTAAATTCCATACTCCGCATCATTATTCGCGATTCAGCAAAGATTCTCCGGCAATACCAGGCTGAGTCATTTGGTACGGGTCCAATATAATGTCCAACTCTTCCTCGGTCAGTACATTATACAGCAGGCACAGCTCGCGCACCGATTTCCCCGTCGTAATTGCTTCGCGGGCAATGCGTGATACTACCTCATATCCAAGGTGGGGATTGAGTGCTGTAATAATACCTACACTGTTCTCCACATATTCACGGCACCGCTCCACATTTGCTTCAATTCCTTCTACACAATGTATACGGAAAACGTGGAAGCCCTGCTTCATAATTTCCAGCGATTGCAGCAGATTGTAGACAAGCACAGGCTCCATCACGTTCAGCTCCAGCTGACCCGCCTCTGAAGCCAGGCAGATCGTATGATCATTACCAATGACCTGAAAAGCAATTTGGTTAATGACCTCACACATCACCGGATTTACCTTACCTGGCATAATGGATGACCCTGGCTGACGAGCAGGCAGACTCAGTTCTCCCAGACCTGCACGAGGTCCGGAAGCCATTAAGCGGATGTCATTTGCCACCTTAGACATATTCATCATACAAATTTTCAAGGCGGCAGACACTTCGGTATAAGCATCCGTATTTTGTGTAGCATCTACAAGATTTTCGTCAGCTTCCACAGGGAAGCCACTGACGTCTGCCAGTACCTCTGCAACACGCTGAATATAACGACGGTCTGCATTCAGGCCAGTACCCACCGCAGTTGCACCCATATTAATCGTTAACAGGTGCTGTTTGGTCGCACGCACGCGTCCGATATCACGACCCAGCACACGCGCATAAGCCTGAAACTCCTGTCCTAATCGGATTGGCACTGCATCCTGCAAGTGGGTTCTACCCATCTTAATCACACTATCAAACTCATTGGCCTTGCGGGAAAATGCCTCCTGAAGCTCACTCATGGTATCCAACAGTTTATCAATCATGCTTAATACAGCCAAGTGTACGGCTGTAGGAAAAGCATCGTTCGTCGATTGCGCCATATTAACATGATTATTAGGACTGATCTCCTGATAATCTCCGCGTTGCTTGCCAATCAGCTCCAACGCGCGGTTCGCAATCACTTCATTTGTATTCATATTAATGGACGTGCCTGCGCCGCCCTGAATGGGATCGACGATGAAATGATCATGCAACTGTCCTTGTATAATCTCATCAGCAGCCTGAATAATGGCCTCTGCTTTGGGGCGGTGTAAACGGGTTAGTTCCATATTTACCGTCGCTGCTCCCTTTTTCACGATCGCCATGGCTTTAATCAACTCAGGGTGCAGTCGTTGGCCTGTAATTGGAAAATTTTCTTTTGCCCTCAGCGTTTGTACACCGTAATAGGCATCTAATGGTACTTCCTTGGTACCTAAAAAATCATGCTCCAACCTCATATTCTCTGATTCCTCCGCTGTGTTTGCTACGTTCTTCAATTCAGTACAGCCAAATTGACATAAAAAGACCTCTTCTGATCCCCTCTTCATTATACGTTCCGATTCCCGTGCTTTACCAGTCGAATAAACGCGGAAAAAGGTTATGTAATCCTATGACAAGTTATGATTACCCGTATATACCACGGTTATTCGGCAAATGCTCAGCTATGACTGGAATACGGATTTAATGGCTTATAATAATATCGAGTGGCATGCAGTTGACCATCGGCTGATTGAGCATAACCCGGAATAACACCAGCTTCCACGAACCCGATCGACTCGTATAGTCCATTGGAGGGATCACCCACCCGCGTATCTAGCACCAGTAACGTTCTATCCTGACTTAGTGCCTCTTCTTCCGCTGCCTTCATTAACTGACGTGCGATCCCAAGCCTGCGCCCGGACGGATGTACCATAAGCTTTGCAATTTCCGCACGATGAATAGCGTTAGCTTTTTGAGCCAAATGAAGCTGGACCGTCCCTACAGGTACTTCGTCCTTCTCGGCAATCCACAGAACTACGCCATCCTCAAGTACATTATTCCAATAAGCTGCTGCTTCCTGATAACCTAATGGAGGTAAGAAACCTATAGATGCACCGTCTGCAACCACGTCGATTAACAGTCGACTCAGTGAATCTGTCAGGGCTTCGTTCAGAGCTTGAACAGGGTAAACTCTCACTTCGTTAGACATTGTGATTCCTCCCGGTGAGTTCGATAACATACAATAAAGAAAGTAAACTATCTTTTTAGGATAGCTTACTTTCCATGGTACTTTGTTTACTACTTAATCACCCTTACTTCTATTACTGCTCTGCCATATAAAAGAACTCCCACAAATGACCATCCAAATCCTGAAAGCTCCATCCATACATAAAACCATGATCTTGAGGTTCATTCGAGGGCTGGCCGCCTGCTTCCAAAGCCTTGCGAACGATCTCGTTCACCTTTTCTCGGCTCTCCACCGATAGAGCAACAATCGCTTCTGTGCTTTTCGTGGCATCTGAAATTTCCTTTGTAGTGAACGCTTTAAAACGTTCTTCAACCAATAGCATGACAAAAATATGCTCACTAACAACCATGCAGGTTGCATGTTCATCAGTGAACTGAGCGTTAAATTCAAATCCAATTGTAGTGAAAAAATCAATGGAGTGCTGTAGGTTTTTAACTGGTAAATTCACAAAAATTTGTTTAGCTGTTACTCCCACGATGCTTCACCTCTTCATTCTACTTTATCATACGACTTCTCCACAAAAGATAACTTAACTACCTCACAAAGTCAATCAATCTGACATTTGCAATTAAACTAACAACTCTTACCTTGTCCCTTAGCTTGCTTTACACCAAGAATAGGCTTGTACAACAAAATGGCTTCAGATGTTTTTTCATCCTGATCCACTTGATCATCCACTCTTGGATTTAGAAGCTGTTCCCTTCCCCAATTTAGCCATGATTACGCTTACAAACATATCCTATATTTAAGATACCACAAATTAGCCAATTTAGTACTTAAATTATGTAAAAATGAATTCTTCTTGCCGTAGCGTAATCAGATCATATTATTGTAAACTTGTTCTAATACAGAAAAAGGTGGCACACACGCTATGGAGCATTTGCTTAACGATCAGGTCAAAAATATTCAAATCAGCGGCATCCGCAAAATCGCAAATAAAGTTGCCGCATTACCCGGAACGCTCTCCTTAACGATTGGACAGCCGGATTTCCCTACCCCTGCGCATATTATGGAAGCTGCCCATCGGGCGATTGATGAAGGCCGGACCACTTATACACCTAATCCGGGACTGCCGGAATTACGAGAAGCCGCAGCGGCGTTTGTAGCCCGTAAATACGGCCTAAATTACCGTGGACAGGATGAGGTAATCGTAACGAACGGAGCCAGTGAAGCGCTGGATATTACCTTACGCACGATTTTGTCACCCGGTGATGAAGTCATTCTACCCGTGCCAATCTACCCAGGGTACGAGCCATTGATCCGTTTGTCAGGCGGCATTCCTGTGTTTGCCGATACCCGCAGTAGCGGATTCAAGCTCACAGCCGAGGTGCTGGAGCCTTATCTGACCGAACGGACAAAAGCAGTCATTCTCGGATATCCTTCGAATCCGACCGGGCGAGTGATGAGCCGCGAAGAACTGGAAGCGGTCGCCGATTTACTGAAGGAGCGCGATCTGTTTATCATTTCGGACGAAATATACAGCGAACTGATTTACGATACCCCCCACGTGTCCATTGCAGCTCTTCCAGGTATGCGGGAGCGCACCATCGTCATTAACGGTCTGTCCAAATCACATTCCATGACGGGATGGCGTATTGGTTTTACACTTGCACCCGCTGTAATTACACAGCACATGGTCAAAGTCCATCAGTACAACGTGACCTGCGCTAGCTCAATTAGCCAATATGCAGCACTCGAAGCCCTGACCGTCGGGGTGGATGATGCACTTCCGATGCGCGAGGAGTACCGCCGACGTCGCGACTATGTACACGGAAGACTGACTGATATGGGAATTCCACTAGAGAAGCCTGAGGGAGCCTTTTATCTCTTCCCTTCCATCGCCCATTTTGGATTAAGCTCGATGGGTTTTACCTTGAAGCTGCTGGAAGAGCATGGAGTGGCTGTAGTACCTGGAGATGCCTTTTCTTCCTATGGCGAAGGATACGTTCGCTTGTCCTATGCTTACGGACAGGATGTGCTGGAGCAAGGATTGGATAAAATAGAGAAGTTTGTTAGAGGAATGGTGAGGGGTTAAGGTGGTTAGAGGCGCTACGCAGTCCATTTGATCTTCCGATCGCTGTTGCTGGGGGATTCTTGAATTGGATAAAACATTTATAGGTAAGAATCCCGCCACAAAAGCGAACGCTGCCGCTTCTCCAGATTCAAATGACCCGCTTCGCTCACTGCCCACCTTAAAGTCCCAAAATTCTCTAACGTGTGTGTGGAGCAGCAGGATAAAAGAATACTCACCGCTTTACACGGTGAGTAAACAGAATAGGCCTCTGAGGCACCCCTACGGGTGGCTCAGAGGCCTATTCTTCCACTACTCCCACGCGCTATCGGTGTAGGGATTCATGGGTGACTAGCTTTAAGCACGGTGCAGCGGAGGGGGCGGAATGGTACTGGACAAGCGAAGCGGTCGCCTTTAAATTCCGATTTCCACCTTTATGCGGTAATCATAAAAATCGGAATTTAACAGCGATGGTAAGCACCATCCGCCTCCGCAGCGACCTCTAAAGCGCAAACCTGAATCCTCACGCCACTCCCCTACTTTAAATGCATTTTGAATTGCAGGAACAATTCGTTGTAATGAGCGAGCATGCGCTTGCCCAGATTGTCGTACACTTCCAGCTTATCTGTAATGTCGGACGGAGGGTAAAAACGCTCGTCGCCAGAGATATCTTTAGGCAGCAATTTCTTTGCATCCTTGTTTGGCGTGGAGTATCCTACAAATTCGGCATTTTGAGCGGCTACATCGGGCTGCATCATGAAATTGATGAACTTATGGGCCGCATCCACATGGGTAGCGGTTTTTGGAATAACTATATTATCAAACCACAGGTTGGAACCTTCATCCGGCACGATGTAATCGAGCTTATCGTTCTCATCCATGATTTCAGACGCATCACCGGACCATACAACCCCGGCAGCAGCTTCCTCGTTTGCCAGCAGCATTTTAATCTCGTCACCAACAACCGCTTTGACATTGGGCGCTAATTTCTCCAACTTCGTCAAAGCCTGCTGCAAATGTGCCTCATTCGTATCATTCAAGGAGTAGTGGAGACTGTTCAGCGACATGCCCATAATCTCCCTAGCTCCATCAACCAGCAACAGGTTATTACGTAACTTCGGGTCCCACAGGCCATCCCAGCTATGAAAATCAATGCCTTTCGTCAGCTCCGGGTTAAACACAATCCCGACTGTACCCCAAAAATACGGAACCGAATATTGGTTATTCGGATCAAACGAAAGGTTTAGATAATGTGAATCTACATGCTTCAAATTCGGCAGCTTGCTATGGTCCAACGGGAGCAACAAGTGCTCCTGCTTCATTTTAGCCAAAGCATATTCCGAGGGAACCGCTACATCAAACGAAGTTCCTCCCTGCTCGATTTTCGTCAGCATCGCCTCATTGGAATCAAAGGTCTGATAAATGACAGTAATCCCCGTCTCCTTCTGAAACCGTTCCAACAACTCAGGGTCAATGTAGTCTCCCCAGTTGTACACCGTCAGTGTGTTGCCACCGGAGTAGCCTTGACTGGAATTCAGCCATGCCGCCACTCCCATCAGCCCAAACGAGATGATGAAAATCGACAGAAACACGCGCACAAGTGACTTCATCTAGGCACCCCCATTTCTGCCGCAGGCTCTTTTTTACCATTGCGATTCGCCTTGCGCATAATAAAGTAGTAGCCCACTACCAACAACACAGTAAATAGGAAAATGAGCGTGGACAGCGCATTGATGGACAAGGAAACCCCTTGCCGGGCACGTGAGTATATTTCCACCGATAAAGTCGAATAGCCACTGCCTGTCACAAAAAAGGTCACCGCAAAATCATCCAGCGAGTACGTTAACGCCATAAAAAAGCCCGCATAAATCCCTGGCTTGATAAAGGGCAAAATCACCTTGGTCAGTACATCCAGCCGGCTGGCACCCAAATCACGCGCAGCATCCACCAGGGATGGACTCATTTCCTGAAGCCGCGGCAAAATCATAATGACCGCAATCGGCACACTAAACGCAATATGGGACAATAAAACGGAGTAGAAACCCAGCTTAATCCCGACCATCGTGAACAAAATAAGGAAGGAAGCGCCGATAATGACGTCCGGGTTCACGATCAATACATTATTGAGCGACAGCAGCGTATTTTTGACTCGACGGTTCTGCATCTGATGGATAGCCAGCGCACCCATAATGCCAATAATCGTAGCCAACGCAGATGACAGCAAAGCAATCACCAAGGTGTTAATGACAATAATGATCAAGCGAGTGTCTGCAAACACCTCTTTGTAATACTGGAGTGTAAAACCCTCAAACTCATGCATCGTCCCGCCGCTATTGAAGGAATAGTACATCAAATACAAAATAGGCGCGTACAAAACGAGAAAAACAATCACCAAATAAATATTTCCGAATCGGTTTTTATTTACCATGCCGCACCCTCCGTTTCGTTCCCGAGGTGAGCAGCATAATGATCCCCATCGCCAAAATCAGGAACACGGCAACCGTAGAGCCCATACCCCAATCCTGAGTAACCAGAAAATGCTGCTCTATCGCCGTCCCCAGTGTAATCACACGGTTACCTGCAATCAGGCGGGTAATCATAAACAGCGACAACGCTGGAATAAACACAGCCATGCAACCAGATCGCACACCCGCAAGCGTTAACGGAAAAATAACCCTGCGAAACGCAGTCCACTTGGAGGCTCCCAAATCACGGGCTGCGTCCAGCAATGAAGGGTTTAACCCTTCCAACGCGTTATAGATGGGCAAAATCATAAAAGGCACAAAAATATAAACCGACACAAACACAAAGCTGGAGCTGGTAAACAATAATTGCTGACCTCCCAACCCAACCATACCTAACACCGCATTCACCGGACCATAGGTTCCGAAAATCCCAATAAAAGCATACGTTTTGAGTAACAGGTTAATCCAGGTCGGCAAAATAATGAGCAACAGCCACAGCTGCTTATGCTTGGTGCGTGTGAGTAAATAGGCTGCCGGGTAAGCAACTAACAGTGAAAATACAGTGATCAGAAATGCATACCAAAACGAGCTAAGCGTCATGCTCAAATAAACAGGTGTCAGAAACTGAGCATAGTTGTTGAATGTGAGATGACCATCCACATCAAATAGTGAATAGTAAAACACAAGTACAACCGGAGCCGCCACAAACAGCACAATCCATAAATAATAAGGCAGCAGATACGCTGCTCTTGTATTACCGGACATGCTGATCCACCTCTTCATAGGCTTCCAGACGCCGATCAAATTCTTCCTCTGTTTCCCCGAACCGCATCACATGGATCGCTTCCGGGTCAAATCGCAGACCGATTTCACTGCCCAGCTCCGCCTTTTTGGTAGAATGCACGAGCCATTCCTGTCCCGAATCATCATAGCAGCTTATTTCATAGTGAACACCACGGAACAATTGGGTATCCACTTTTACACGCAGCTTGCCTTCAACAACACTCGTAATCTCCAGATCCTCCGGTCGGATCACGATTTCAATGGGCTCGTTCGGACGTAAGCCTCCGTCGACACATTCAAACTGTCGGCCGTTAAATTCCACTTGGTAATCCGCAATCATCCGTCCTGGGACAATATTGGATTCGCCGATGAAATCAGCAACAAACCGATTGATCGGCTCATCATAAATATCATTAGGCGTACCACTCTGCTCAATCTTACCTTTGTTCATGACAAAAATTTCGTCCGACATGGCCAGTGCTTCCTCCTGATCATGCGTAACGAAAATAAAGGTAATTCCAAGGCGCTGCTGCATTTCGCGCAAAATGTACTGCATTTCAGTACGCAGCTTTAAATCCAATGCAGACAACGGTTCATCCAACAAGAGAACGTCAGGCTCATTAACGATAGCCCGTGCGATGGCAACACGCTGACGCTGTCCTCCGGACATCTCAGAAATTTCCCGCTCGCCGTAGCCTTCCAGATTGACAAAGGACAACGCCTGTGTCACCTTCTCTTGGATGTCCTTTTTATTCATCTTTTTGATTCGCAGACCAAAGGCTACATTTTCAAACACATTCAGATGCGGAAATAGCGCATAATCTTGAAAAACCGTATTGACCTGCCGCTCATTGGCTGGAACACGATTAATGAGTTTTCCATTTAAATAAATAGAGCCTTCTGTCGGCTCCGCAAAACCTGCAATCATACGCAGAATCGTCGTTTTACCACAGCCGGAAGGCCCCAGCAGTGTATAAAATTTACCACGCTCAATTTCAAAGCTGACGTCCGCCAGCACTGGGGGATCGTTGTCATATTGCTTGGTCACCCGTTCAAATCGGATGATGGTTTGCTCTCCCATAACACCCTCCTTCAAAAATTCGACTTCATTCCATTTTATTAAACATAATTATTCAGGGCGCCTCATTTACCCTTGAGACTTCCATGTAAAATAGTCTGTCAGCACACGAATGGCTACACCAATCGCTTCTTCCGCAGGCTCCAGCTTCGCATGATGCAAACCATAAGGCGTATCAACGCCAAGCCAGAACATCAGACCGGGAATTCGCTCCAGAAAATACCCGAAGTCTTCTCCGGTCATCGCTTCTCCGCATTCAATAAGCTGCACATCCTGCCGGTTACTGACCCAGTTCATAAATTCCTCGGTCACCTGAGCTTCATTGTACACTTGCAAATAATTGGAGCCATAATGAATCTCGGCATGGCATTCAAACCCAGCTTCCACACCGCGCACCAGCGCTTCGATCCGCGATTTAACCAGCGCCATCGTATCGGCAGACAACGTTCGGATCGTACCCTCCAACCGGGCGGTTTCTGCGATAATATTTTGCTTCGTGCCTCCGCTAACCTTACCCACAGTAATGACTGCTGCATCGAGTGGATTCACATTACGGGCTACAACCGTTTGTAATTGTCCCACCAGTTGGCAAGCAGCCACTACCATATCATTCGCCTTGTGTGGATACGCAGCATGCCCGCCCGTACCCTTCAGGTCGATGAAAAGCTCCGACGTATTGGCAAATAGGATGCCCGGGCGAGTCGCAATTGTACCGACAGGATATTCAGGTGCAACATGCAGCGCGACAATTTCATCGGGTATCCAGTCTGCCAGCTCTGTGCTGTCCCGCATAGGCAAGGCTCCGCCCGGCCCTTCCTCAGCCGGTTGAAACAATACAACCAGATCATCCTTAATCGGATGGCTTGCAAAGTGAGTAACAATTCCCAATCCAATCGTCATATGTAAATCGTGTCCACAAGCATGCATATAGCCGGGATGGGTCGAACGGAAATCGTAACCTGTCTCTTCTTCAATCGGTAAACCATCCATATCACAACGATATCCATAGCGGCGTTCAGGAGCTGATCCATGAATGAACACTAACACGCCTGTACGCCATGTACGAATGTCCAACCGCTCCTGAGGGAGCGTTTCCAAATAATCCAGCAAATATTGTTGTGTTTTGTACTCCTCAAAACCCGGTTCGGGAATTTGGTGTAAATCTCTTCGTATTTGGACAAAAGAACGATAGTCGACCGTACTCATTGCTGCCACGCCTCCTCTTTATAGCTCATCAGCTCTTATCGGGCAAAAGAACAAAAGGACAAAAGCCCGGCGCAGCCGCCGAGCCTTGTCCGTTGTGCTTCGTCCCTAAGTTATGCTGTCAGTGCATCATGCTTCTGACAAGGAATCGTTCACCTTTGGTACATAAAAAACTTCTGCATTCTTACAGAACGCGCAGTTCTTTCAAAATCTCAGTTTTAGATTTGGTCTTATCGTCGACCTGTTTGATCACACGTGCAGGTGTACCCGCCACTACGGAGTATTCAGGCACATCTTCAGTTACGACCGCTCCGGCTGCAACAACTGCACCTTTACCAATGCGTACGCCTTCCAGTACAACCGAGTTCGCACCGATCAATACTTCGTCTTCTACGATAACAGGCTGTGCGGACGGTGGCTCAATGACACCCGCCAGGACAACGCCTGCACCGATGTGGCACATGTTGCCTACTTTAACACGACCGCCCAGCACAGCATTCATATCAATCATCGTGCCTTCACCAATGGTGACACCGATGTTAATCACTGCACCCATCATGATGACTGCGTTGTTACCGATGCCAACCATATCACGGATATATGCGCCTGGCTCAATGCGTGCATTAATGCCTTTCAGATCCAACATTGGAACAGCGGAGTTACGGCGATCATTTTCCACCACATAATCTTCTTCTTTAGCGTTTGCGCTATCCAGTACCGGCTTGATATCAGCCCAATCCCCAAATACAACACCACTGTCTCCAGAAATAAAAGCTTGAACATTCTCGCCAAATGATGCGGAAGCCAAAGCTCCTTTTACATATACTTTAACAGGCGTCTTTTTCTTGCTGTTTTTAATCACGTTGATGACTTCTTGTGTATTCATTTCGATGGACATAGTAAATCTAACAACTCCTTCATCGCTTCATACGACTTCGCAAGCCGGAATGATCTTATTCTCTCATCCTTTATAGCACAAAAGTGCAGGTCTCGCAATTATAGATTAGACCCTTATAGCTCTAACCTAGCCCTTAAAATAACCATTTTCAGCGGCATGACTGCCTTAAATTCATGATTGTAAGCCGCCGATCATCCCGCATCAAAGTAGGGTTATTTATTAGCTTGCAGGCTCTCCAGCGATGTATAAATGTAGGATTGGAATCCTTCAGCAGGTTCACCTTGTGGAATGTTCACTTTCACGATGAAACCGCCTGTTTTATTTTCTACAACTATATATTGCTGTGTCATCTTCGAACTGCTCGCTTGTAAGAACAGACGGCTACTGGATAACGCTTCAGGTATGGCTGCTTTGTCCAGCTTTTGCACCTTACCGATGGAAGCTAGATCCTTTTCGCCTTCTTTTTGAAGTTCGTCCAGATTAAAATCGGAGGGTAGCTTCGTAATTTCAGCATAATAGTTATCATCTACAGCCAAGGCAACACGGTTTTGATCAGGAAACAGGGACATCGGATCAAACACATACAGCGAATATCCCTCTCCTTTTGCTAATGTCGCAGTCTGCTTTTCCTTTTTTCCCTCAAGGGTGAGATCAAAAGTTTGAGTCTTTGTGCGTTCTCCGCCTACTGCTTGACCAGCACTTCCGTTTTGATTGCCATCTGTTGCAGCCTCTGTTTTTTGTATTTTCGTTAAAGTCAGTTGCTTCGCCGTCGCGTCGCCCTCTACTGCTTTTTCGGTGTATTCAAACGCTACTGTATCGCCTTCCTTAAGTCCAGCTATTACCGTGTCCAGTCCGTCCCCCAATTGGAAGGATTGGGCTTCGCCATTGGTTCCAATCTCTACCGTATGCGGGTCAGCAGCTCCATTGTATACACCTGTGCCTTTTTTAACCTCCGACTCAGCGATTGTCTCCGGTTTAACCTGCGGCTGCTGTTGCGTTTGCGGTTGGTCTGACCCTTGAGGTGCGGTGTTATTGGTTTGCGGTTTCGTTCCACAGGCTGACAGAGCCAGCACTGCCACTACAGTCAGTAGTATGATTGAAATTGTGTTTTGTTTTTTCATAAAATCCACCTCCACTATGATAGACGAGCTTGTGCAGCAAAAGTTCTACGCAGCATCTCACTTAAAATCCAAAATCCTACCTCCTGCTCCCGTTTATTATATTCTCAGGATTTTGCAAAATCCTAATACCACGGGAATGTTAGGTACGGTATAATGGGCTGTATTAACCTAATTTTCGAGATACCGCTTGGAAGGAACATAGACGTATTTATTTTCCCCCATACGGATGGAGCTGCCACGTGAATCAAGCACACAAACCGTCGTTTTCCTTTGAATTATTGTACATCATAGGTATTATCGCTATTTCGTTCTCCTCGATCTTCGTAAGATGGTCTGAAGCCGAGGTGTCCGTCATCGCTATGTACCGTTTGTACCTAACCAATCTGATCATGCTGCCTTTGGTCTGGAAGTACCGCACTGAGCTGTTTAGCCTGACCCGCAAGCAGTGGATGCTGATCCTCTGGTCCGGTATTGCGCTGGGGCTGCATTTCTTGCTCTGGATGGGCTCACTGCGACTGACCACCGTTGCAAGCTCTACCGTTATTATGACATTGGAGCCGATCCTTGTCATGCTCGGTTCATTTTTGTTTTTCCGGACGGGCACGAATCGCGCTATGCTCATCGGGATGGGCATGGCTTTTATCGGCTCGCTGGCCATCGGAGCTGGAGACTTCCATGTCTCAGGACAAGCCCTGCTCGGGGACGCACTGTCCTTCTTGGGTATGGTAGCCGTGTCCATCCATATGCTGATGGGCAAGCATCTGCGCGAGCATTTGAGCGCGTTTGTGTATAATTTTTGGGTTTTTGCCATCGCAGCCACATCACTTGCGCTGTATAATGTGGTCAATGCCATTCCTTTTACCGGATACGCTCCACGGGAATGGGGACTGTTCCTGCTGTTAGCCATTGTACCTACGCTGTTCGGACATTACCTATTTAACTGGCTGCTCAAATACATTAACGCAACTGCGGTGTCGATGGCGGTACTCGGCGAGCCCGTTATTTCTTCCTTGCTAGCTTGGGTGCTGCTCGGGGAAAGGTTGTCTACTTTACAATTTGGTGCAGGCTTTTTCATCCTGTTCGGGGTATGGATTTTTATCCGATACGGAACGGATTTTAAAAAGAAAGTTGTCCATCAAAGTGAGTTGCCCGACACTGAGCACCCCCTGAAGGCCAGCTCTTAACTTATTTACCCCATTTTCATAAACCATACTCAATGAATTAAATTCACTTCTAAAAAAAGGAAGGCGGAATTCTCTATGAAATCCATCGTATCCAAACGCTGGCTGCTAGCCCGATTGTATGAGCCGGACATGATCATCGCCGACTGCCGTTCCCTGCTCGGACAAGCCGGAGCTGGGCGGACTCAATTTAATGAAGACCATATTCCAGGGGCGGTTCATTTCGATTTGGAAGAAGACCTTACCGCTCCTCTTGCTGAGCATGGGGGTCGCCATCCCTTACCTGATGTGGATACACTTGCTGCACGTCTAAGTCGTGCCGGAATCAATGCTGCCTCGCGCATCGTCGCTTATGATGACCAAGGCGGTATGATGGCTTCCCGCTTCTGGTGGCTCCTGCGCTATCTCGGGCATGAGCAGGTATATGTGCTGGAAGAGGGCTACAGCGCTTGGAAAGAAGCGAAGTTCCCCGTTACGGTAGACCAGCCGATTCGCATTCCAAGTACATTCACACCAAATGTACAGCCACAAATGCTCACAAGTATGCAAGAGGTGCACCGTGTATCCGAAGATTCTGTTCCTGTTGGCTCCTATATCGGTTTTTCACCTATATTAATCGACTCCAGAGAGCGGCCTCGCTACCTGGGGCTGGAGGAGCCCATTGATCAAGCAGCGGGACATATCCCCGGTGCAGTGAATTTCTTCTGGAAAGAGGTCTTGGACGAAAAAGGCAGCTTTAAAAATGCGGAACAATTGCAGCAGCACTTTGCCGATCTTGATCCAAACGCAGAAATTATCGTGTATTGTGGTTCTGGCGTATCCGCCTGTCCCAATGTACTGGCCCTGAATGAAGCTGGATTTAGTAAGGTCCGTTTATATCCGGGAAGCTGGAGCGACTGGATCAGCTATGAGGAGAATCCGGTGGCGACCGGAGAGGAATAAAAAGTTTCAACGGATATACAGGTTCAAAAGACAAATAAACTGCCTTAAGCGATTTGGCTCATGGCAGTTTATTTGCTTTGTTAAAAAGTACATAAAAAATCAACTTGAGCCGAGTGAAGCGACCTTATATAGAATTCCAAAGCTGATTTTTTTCTACGTCCTGACGATTTGGCGTAAGTTTCTGACTGGTTCCACATCTCCCGAAATTCTTCTACCAGATTGAGATGATAGCCGGTACAAAAATACGTTGTTAACTGGAACTTATTTCGCCTTCGAATAGCATCGCATTGCTCTATGCACTATACGTTCACCTCATCCCATCTATAAATAACATAGCCGAGTTGACATATAACTAGTAATAAATAAATTACGTTTATACATAGATATATTTTAATTTTTTTCTTGTATTTATGTAAATCTACTTCTTCGTTCACTTCTCTTTTCTTTATTTTCTCTCTCCAACTCATTAATCTTGAGAATTCTACTGCGCCTAATACTCCCCATAGCAATGTAAATACTAAAAATACGGCATTTACTAGAGACAATAATATCCCCATTCCTACATCAATTGTTCTTATTGATCTAAAACAAATGTGCACCACTAGTGTCAGACTAAATAATCCCAAGCCTATAATACTTACTATCGGTTTATCTTGCATTCTCATTTTTTATTCCCTTCAGTTCCAAATACATGTAACGTTTCTTTATTCACGATGTCCCAGCGCTTTAAGATTAACAGTCCGGCTGCCACTTGCGGCAGCTAAGCGATGGGACATGTCTGTTGAATTACTTCCTCGAAATAGCTATCCAATATTTTGAACAACTATATATCTTAATTCATATTCTTTCTGTTGTTTCTCTGCATGTATCAGAGTTTCTCTCATGGAACCCGTTTCTAATATATTCAAATCATTAAAATGTTCTTTTAAATCTTTTTCAGTAAAGAAGTGAGCATATTTCCCTTTCTTGTATTCATATGTTCCTTCCTCAACTTTCCTACCCACACCATTATTAGAATCACGGTCAGAAAAACACGTAAAATACATCACTCCCTGTTCCTTCAAATGCATCACACAATTCTGTATCAATTTTTTTCGGTCTTCTAACAAAAATAAATGTAATAAATCATAACAATATATGCCGTCATACCTTTTGCTTGTACTAAACTCTAACACCGATTCTTGAATAAAATTCGTTCTTAAATCCCATTCTTTTGCTAGATCTATAGCTGAACTAGATATCTCAATTCCATCAACCTGAAAATAAGAAGAAAACATCTTGGTATTTCTCCCATACCCAGAACCGGGAACCAAAATATTATGTGCATTATTCTTTTTGAACAAATCTATAGCTTGGGTTACAGTTTGACTTGGTTCACAACCCCAAATCATTCCTTCTTCAGCAAACCTTTTGTTCCAATAATCTCTCATATTATTCACCCGCCTATATACTCACATAGCTCTTCTTTTAAGCTCATCAATCTGTCTGATATGATGTTGATCATGCCAGATAAAATCTCTTAAATATGATATTACAGTAAACTTCCCGTCAGCATATTCTTTAGTAAACTTGTCGTCTTCAAAACTCTCTATACTCTCCAATATCATGTTACGGTACTGAATAGTCATTTTAATTAATTCTTCTTTCGTTTTTGTTTTTCCATATTCAACAGCATCCTGATTAAATTGTTCAAAATCCATATGTGTTAATGTCAAAGGCGCATCGTTTAATATCGGATTTATGGCTACTTCATAAAAGTATTTATCCCACAGTAATATATGACTTACGATATCGTGAACTGACCATTTATCTTCAGCAATCTTTATTTTCCAATCCATTTCACGAATCTCAGAAACAAAACGTATCCATTCCTTGAACTCCTCTAGTAACCGCGACCTCTCATTCATGGTTTCCGACTCCTCTTTTCAAATTTGAGTTAGTTAGAATAACGTATTTGTATTCATGAACCCCAAAGGGGCTGTCTGCTGTCCTAACCAAACCAGAAAATCACTCTTACATCTTCAGCATTCCCTAATTTCAATAATTTTGGAATTGTTTCATTGATGAACCTCGAACATGTATCCATAATATTTCTATATTCCATAAATTGATCACAATAATAATTTTCATCCCATTTAAAATCAATAAGTAGCAGCATCATTGAATTTTTGCTTACTCTTTTTAATTTTTCTCCAAGTACCATCAATCTGTTCATATTCGTCTCTGAAATACCTTTTCTCTACAAAAAACCAAATATCTGTGCCCTTATAACCTCCCATAATATTTTTGCATATTCTACTTTAAAATCTCTGTACTGTACCAAAAGAAATCTTCATATTAGGTGCAACTAACCAGGATTCATCACTGAATTCTTTAGAAAATGTTGCTTCTGCTTCATATGTTTTTGAGCTTCCGTTTCGTTTAATCCTCTAGACAACAAATTATTAAGAACTTCTAAAACATCATTAAGTTCTTGTCCCAAGCCTTCTTCTCTCAAAGAACTATAAAGCATGTTTTTACTTTCCATGTCTATATTTTGATCAAGAAAATTCACCTTATCGCTAACCCTACATCCTACATTTCTTAAGCCTAACTGGCTTAGCATGATCGGTATTTGTATGTCTATATTCCCGTCTTTACCCATACTCTCTCATATAATTCCTGTAGACTCTTTGGATTAGGCATATGTAATAAAAAAGCATGACTGACTGCTATGTTATACTTCTTTTCTAATTCAACGTTTTCAATATCACACCCTATAAATTCAGCATCATAAGAGAGTTTTGAAAGTAATTCGTTGGCTTGCTTTATTAATTCCCTGCCTTTGTCAATGCCAGTATATGTTGATCCATTTGGTAGCAATGGAAGAAGCTTTAGTCCCAAATATCCGAAGCCGCATCCATAATCTATGATCTTTACAGGTTTATTTATCTTCCAAACCTTTTGTATAAGAAATTCCAAATAATCATCGTTATAGTACAACCAGCGGGTATTTCTTAGATAATCAATTTTATTGTTCCAAAAATATTCAGACATAAAATCCCTCTTGTTATTTCGTTTGACGATTTTCAGCTCATGTTTCTGCATTCACAAAATGCTTCAGTCTTAGACAGATCCTATCTTAGGTATGGTGAGTTTGTTGATTGAGCTTTAATTATCAAATTAATTTCCTGTATTTACACCCAAATAAATGGAATTTAAAACTTAATAATAATAATATACTATTTTTTAGAACGAAAGAGAAGCGCTGGATAAATAGGTTCAAGCGCTTCTCTTTTTTTTAAAACAATGCCAGTTATTCTATTATATAGAACCAATAGTACGCTTAGCACTGCCCTATTATCGTAACTGGTTCAATTCATAATATTAGTTGCGTTCTTTGTTATTATTTTAAAAATTGTGATTCCCATGTACCATCTGCATATCCCCAAATTGTATGTGTACCAGTTTCGACTACCTCTCCAAGAGACGGATGAATAAAAGTCCAAGTGAAATATGCGGTCTGATAGGCGCTGTTGTCAGAGTTAATATATGGTTTATCTTCTTGTATGGTTACATTCACTACAGGGAACCAGTTTCTTGTAACAGTTCCACCGCCATTTAGAATATCAGTCACTTTCCCCTCACTAACTCTGTAATGTATATATACTTTTGTCGTAATTATATTGATACCAAATGTAGAAACGACTATTTCAGAATAAGGTGTATATTCAGTTGCGAAAGGAGTAGTAGAGTTTTCTTTGTTTTGGTCTACTCTCACTTTTATATCTCCATTATATAAATCTGAATCTTTTCCGCTTTGTATTCCATTAAAAATTGATTTAATCACATGGGGATCATTCATATAATCCACAAATTTTTGTTGATCTTCTTTGGGGAGACTTGTGAACTGTTCTAGAATAGTAGAGGAATCATTATCGTTCAAAGAGTTGAGTCCTTTATTATTGTTTTTTAAATAGTTAATATAGTCTTCTGGGGTGTTAATAGTTAAAGAATCCTGTGCGTTAACTGAGTAAGGAAGAACACCTAAAAATAATATCAACACAACAAACAAACTTAAAAATTTTTTCACTTTATCAATCACTCCTTAGAAATAATAGTAAAATAGAACCAAATGAAGCCTTATAATGGAATCTATTTACAGGAGTTATCCTATCATACACTGAAAAAATTATCAAATGTCAAGAGAGGATATCAAATCTTTTGTATTATTAATAATGGAATATATTCACAATGTAAAGGAGAATGAATGTGGAGCTTTAATATGCATTAGGAATATGACTACGCAGGAGCAAGGGAAGAGAAGATTTGCTATTGTAATTGATCAGAAAAGGTTAATAGAGAAACTAGAAAAAAACCTGATTATTTAGAGTGTGAACACTACTCACATTATCAAGAATTTAAGAGAATGAAGATACTAAAGATATAAAACTAACAGTTATGGAGCCATTAAAGGAGTATAAAAGTGACAATCGCTGTTTGATTGTATAAAAAATATAATTTTCCCAATTATTCAAAAAGCAATAAAGTACTTAAAAGTAATAAAAACCTTAAAGAAGAACAACAAAACTAAACACGAATAGAAGGTAATGATAAGACTTGAAAATTACTAATTTAAAAACCGGCTACCGTTCTATTCATTAAAAGTATATTTCCTTTATTCTATTTTCATTTATATCCTTAAACCAACATTCTTCCGAATTTTCACAAGAATCCGATCCTTAGAAGTATGATACATCAAGGTCCTATCTTTTCTATTTAATAATTCTTCGACACTTCTTCATCACTTACGGGGCCAATTGCAGCAACATCATCTATGAATTTTTGATTGTTCTCTTCTTCGTACTTTACAAATTGATAATTCTTCCCCTACAACCTTCAATGCGTTGCTAAAGGTTAGGGTCGCTCACTGATATACTTACTGATATTCTTCAAATTTATATTTTGTTAATTTATTTAATTCGATCACTTGTTCTTTATTAAAATAGCCCATTAGGCAACCTTGATCTAAAATTGAAATATACAATTTCATGGATTGTTCAGTCTTTATTAGTACGTTAAATTTCTTGAATATCTCCATATCCAACCAATCATCATATACTTTCATTTCCCATCTGATAAGTTCATTCATATATTCAAAAGAGACCCATGCAGTACCATTCTGAATATCTACGTAATCCGTTATATTTATTTAAATTAAGTTTTGTCATATTCTCTAATCGTATTATTATTCTTGCATAGTCTCCATGGTCCTCAATACATTCAGTATCTAAATACCAAATTTCCTCAGATACATTTATAAATTCACCATTCACTTCAACTTCTCCACCTAAAGTAAGTAGTAGCAAGTTGTAGGGATCTTCTTCATATTCATTTCTCGAAAATTCTTCCAAAAGTAATTCTTTTTTTAAATCTGCACTCATGAAGATGCCCAATTCAGAAAGTTTGTTTAGTTGATCTTCAAATATTATCTTCTTCTTAAATAAACCAAACAACTTAAACACCTTCTTTTTATGGTTTGCGTCCCTTTTCTATAACGCTTGTATTCATGAGCTCCGTCAGGGGTTGTCTGCTGAAATTTCTCTTCGATATCCAGCTCGCAGACCAAGGTTCCATAGGAGCTAACGAAACATAACTTCTTCGATTCACTTACAAAATCAGCCCTTTATGATCCTCGCCTTCGAGCTGTTTATAATTCTCAATAAAATATCTATAAGCAATTCTCTTAATCGTAGACAAAATTGCTTCGCATGAAAATGCCAACATTTATTTGTAATCATAATCCCTTAATGATAGTTCTTGAACAATTTTTCTACTGTCCTTTATTCTTAGAATTTGCTTCGGTTTATCATATATCCAACCAAGCTTTATACAATATTCAATTAATATGGATTTTATTAAAGGTCTATATAAGTTAATGTAATAACATTCTTTCCAGTCGAACGAAATTTCAATAAAAGAAGTTTTATACTTCCTTGAATAAGCTCTAAACAATACCTCATAAGGTTTCTCGTCAACAATGCAAATAAATTGATAATGTCTAACAATGATTGGGATTGCTTTTTTTTGAAATACTTTCATCATTCACCTCAACATTACTTTATCAGCAATTATGTCTAATAGCTTTCTTGTGTTCCTGAACCCGAGAAGCTTAAAGAAGCGTAGCGACCGGCTAGCTTCGGTTCTTAGCCTCGCAGGATTGTCTACCTGACTTTCACTTTCAGGAAAACGATGTTATGTGATACCTCTAGTTCTTATTTAATATATTCTTCAATCCTTGTTTAATATTATTTGGTCTCGTCTATTCTAGATTACTCTATTAGAAAAATCTCTGTAGTCTAAAGTCAATTCCTTTTTTAGTTCTATATTGGAAGAAATACACCACATATTATTAGCACTCTCTTCTTAAAATGCTTTTTACATTGATTTCCTCAACGTCAATTTTTGTTTAAAACCTTTGTCAGTATTATTTCCAGAGGTTCATTCTCAAACATTAAACATCCAGCATCTCTATATCCAAGCTTCCTATAAAAATGTTGAGCTTCTTCATTCGAAAGTGTTGAGGTCATAACCATTTCAAAACCTTTTTGTTTCATTAATTCCTCCCAATAGTGGACAACTTTTTTACCAATACCTGTTCCTCTATACTCCTCATCTATCCATATCATATTCATAAATGGTGTGTTGTCCCAAAAAAATCCGTATCTCATCCAACCTATTTCTTGATTGGATTCTCTGATTATTAGGATTTCATTTTCTTTTATTTTTGGTCTTATCAGTGTCTTATGTATGTGCTTGTCTCTTAACAAGATGTACTCATAATCTGATTCAATCGCAAAATCAATCTTCATTGTAAATTCTCCCTTTCACTCTTTTCTTCGAATATCTTCTTGGTAACACTCAGCACTGATGTCTCATAACGTTTGTACATTACATAAGTTTATAAAGTCTTTTTAAAAATGTATAAGTCACCTTCTTCTCTAACTTTAGTAAACCCACACTTTGAATAGAAGTGATGATTCTTCACACTCCAGCTAGGAGTATCCAGCCACCATTCAGTGCTGTCTGGAAATTTACTTTCAATTTTCTCCATCATCTTCGTTCCGATTCCTTGATTTTTAAAATTCGGATCAATAAAAATTCTTCCTAGATTATGCACTTGATTACATTCTACAAATATCATAGCTCCCCCGATTATTTCTCCATTAAAGAGCACCTTGAAATATTCGCAATTTTGCATCATCTCTTCTTGCCAACTTATGGAGTCATATCCTATGGGCCCAACGGTTTCGTTATTATTAAAATGCTTTGATTCATCCTCAAAACTGGCCTTTTGTATTTCAGCAAGTCTTTGCGCATCATTTTTTCCAGCTTTTTCTAATGTCAGCACCAAACATACCTCCATTATCTTTTTATTTTTTCCAGGGTTGTCTGCTAAAATGCCCCCCCCAAACTCTATACCAGCAGGTCAAGGCTCCGTAAGGATTCGATGCTTGAATATTATGTTATCAGAAGTTACCGAACTTCTTCATTATGCATTCAAAATCAATCTGCAATTTTTTTATCAGCGAATTTTCTTATATGGTCTTTTTTTATTTTGTAATTTGATTATTAGTTCATCTGCATCTCTTTCACTTTTTTGAGCTTTTAGTGACTCTTCTTCTGTTATTTCTATTTCTATCATTTGAACCACTATTGTTCGTGTCCCTCGACACCACGGTTCAGCAAATTCCAAAATTGTTCGACCATGACCGATGCCGGATATGGCATTGAACGGGTAATCCACCATTCCAATACCCCCACTGCCGCTGAAATTAAAAATTGCACCGTAATGTCCCTGTTCATATCCTGATCGAGGTTGATCGAATCCAGATGCTCGCACAGACTTTGCCGGAACATTGTCTCTATTTGGTTTCGAAAAACCGTACTTCCCTTGTTCGTCAGCATTATTGAGTAGAATGAAGCATGCTGCTCCAAATATTCAAACGTACGCAGTAGTGCGGTTTTGGAAGGGAGATGAAAGAAGTTATCTTCAGACATACAATTGCGTAGTAACTCTTTAATTTGAGCTTCCATGCATTGATCGCGCAGATCGTACTTATCAGCAAAATGCAAATAAACCGTTCCGCGATTGACATTCGCTTCCTCAGCAATTTGATTGATCGTAATTCTCTCGAATTCCTTTTCTGACATCAGCCTCATAAAAGCATCAATAATGGCTTGCCTCGATTTTTGAATACGCCTGTCCATATCCTTCTCCCCTTTGTGCTATCCGAAAAAATGAACACTTCGAAGTCCTCTGTTGAAAAATCAACAACCACGCTTGTTTTAACCATTGAACCCCATATACCGCTCTGATACATTCACTTTATAAAATTTATGTTGATGATTCAACATATGTTCAATTTTAGTGGAGCTGTAATCATGAAATCTATTGTTTTACAATCTTTGGAATTATTTAAATCACATTGAATTAGGAGGGTTTAAAAATTGAAACTTACAGGAAACACGATTTTTATTACAGGCGGCGGTTCGGGAATTGGACGTGCGTTAGCAGAAGCTCTCCACAATCTTGGAAACAAAGTTATTATCGCCGGTCGACGTAAAGAGCGTCTGGAGGAGACGATCAAAGCGAATCCCGGCATGTCCGCAGTGGAATTGAATGTACAAGACCCTGCCAGCATAAAGGCGGCCGCCAAGCGGTTAATCAAAGAATACCCGGATGTTAATGTCTTGATTAACAACGCCGGCATCATACAGTCTGATAACGCGGCAGGCGTGATCGATGAGGATGTTTTGATTTCGACTGTCACGACAAACTTTCTAGGTCCCATTCGGTTGACTTCTGCATTCATCGAGCATTTGAAGTCCAAAGAAGAAGCGGTTGTCATCAACACGACTTCAATACTTGGATTTGTACCGTTAGCGACAACTGCTGTATATTCCGCGACGAAGGCAGCACTTCATACCTATACGCTGTCCCAAAGGTACATGCTTAAAGACACATCGGTAAAAGTAATAGAAATTGTACCCCCATGGGTTCAAAGCAACAACGATGAACCACGGGCGATGCCACTTGCTTCATTCATTGATGAAACAATAAAGATACTTGGCACGGATACAGACGAAGTTCTGGTGGAAGAAGCGAAAATGTTTCGAAATAACCCTGGCCCGAACGAAGGTGTTTTTGTGACCCAGCTTAACGATTTGATGAATTCTGAACCTCCAAAGATCCATTGATCCATCTGTAATTCAGTTTTTAAAAATTTAAGCGAGCATGAAGTAAACACTCATCTCCGTCTACTTCATGTTCATTTTACTGCAACTTGCACGTGGAATAAGAAAAAGCGCCAAGCGGCCACACCCATGTTTACCTCTTAAAATAATTTCGTTGATTTCACATAATGTAGGGAATTGCCGAAGTTCAAACAGCCCTTTGTTAGGTGATATCGGGGACATCCTCGATTTACGTAAAAAATGTTTTCATGATCTTACTTCATTTAAAAATCTTGTTATTATCGGTAGGTCGGGAGGACTTATTTGATTAGGTATCTTGTTTAAATCAAAAAATCGTATATCTTGTACTTCAGCTTTATCACCTTTAATTATTCCACTGTATTCTTTACATATATAAGCTGCAACTACGTTATATACTTCATCTCCATGCGGATATCGATAGTAGAGTTCCGGGCCTGAAAATATATCAAGTAATTCTAACTCTTCGGCTTCTAAGCCTACCTCTTCAAAAAGTTCCCGGCTTGCAACCTCCTTCATATTCTCACCAGGCTCCATTGAACCTCCTGGTAATCCCCATAGACCATTGTCAGTTCTTTGCTGCAATAGTAATCGTCCCTCATCATCTATGAGAATCACACATGCTCCTGCCATAATTATAGGTCGGGTACCTACTAACTCTCTTAATTCTCTTATGTAATTCAATTTCTTCACGCCCCTTTGAGATCCTTCAACAGACCAAGGCTCCGTTAGGAGCCACTGCTTGAATTTAACGTTATATGACGGATTCACTTCTAAAATCTACTTTCGTCAATGGATAAGGCACGTAGTCCGGGTGGCTCTGCTACTTAGCCGGTTGAATGTTTCCGTTGAATCCGCCCTTCCGAAATGCATCTTCCGGGCTAAGGGTCGGGCTTGTCCCGGCCAGATGAGTTGAATGCTATGTTAAATAACGTTGACTTTTTTCGAGTTAAGTAATTATTATTCTCGTTTCCATTTATGTGTTCGAGTAGTTTTCCAGTTTCATAAAAATACTTTATTACTTCAAGCATAGGAATTAATTCTATACAAATGTTATCGCAATAATTGCCTAACTGGCCACCAGCAACCAGATGAATTTCACCGTTTCCCTGTTTATTGTTCATAAGAGTATATATATTACCATCAATTGTAATAGACACTATAAAATATTCCGGTCCGCCTCCAACCAATGCTGAATCTGTATCTGATACCTCAAAAAAAACTAATGTAAATTTATCTCCATCGAGTTTTTAAAAAAAACTTAAAGTGTCTGCCCACGTAGGATTCATAACTATTTCTTCATTGAATGTGGTCCCAATCCATTCATCAATACTAATAGATTTTATCACTTTTTCTTTTCATCCTTTTTAGATGGTTTTATTTATTCGGGGGCTTTCATCTAACGATTCTACATTCACGATCCCAGCGAGTGCTCAGGTGTCCTACAGTGATCTCCTTTTCCGAAATCCTTCTGCCGGGCCGAGGGCGTATGCCGATGTGTGATACTATGTTATCAGATGAACTATGACAATTTTGAGGGTATCTACAAAATTTCTTTTCCCTTTAATATTTCATTTGAGAACTGGTCCACAGCCAACCACGTCGAAACATCCTCTTTGATATTCTTATTCCAAGCAACTAAAAAATGTACTTGGCATATCTCATTAGAATCAATTAGTGTCATAGGAATTTTAATGCCTTTATCAGAACTTAGGATAAAACCGTGCTTTTCAAAGTCAGAGTTTAAACATAGCGATTTAGGAATCATATCTCCTTGATTTCTTCTTGCCATTAACATATCCCCGTCTTGTGTCCCCAAGTGTAAACGGTATATCTGATTCTCGTATTCGACAGCTTCAAGATCTTCCCCAGTATTAGATCCATAATCTGTCCAACTGTAACCCTCCTTCCAAGAAGCAGAAAAGCTGCACGTACTTATTTGAGTGTTCGCATGAGGCTTTATTCTAAAAACTGCTCCCCAACATTCTTCTACTGTCAGATGTAAAGCGAGATTGAGCTTGGGTCTACAGACAACTAGCTCACAATCAAATGAATCATAATAATATTTATATAATGATCCACCATTTTTGAGTTTATAACTTTTTTCTGGATAATAGAAGTTATCAGAGACTGTGATTGAAAATTCAATTATTCCAAGAGGAGTATGTATTTGTGGCTGTAAGAGATTGTTTTCTTTAATTAAGACTTGTTCTCCATGAAATAGCTTCATTATTTTCCTCCTCATAGTCTTTCTAATAACGTTCCTGTATGCATGAACCCCAACTCGCTGGCCTAGGCTCCGATATTATGTTATGCGAAGCTTCTTCGAAAACTTTTGAACCGATGTTGCTCTTCTTAAAAACAATATTGAACTTGTATAATTATCACTTAGACATAAAGAAATTGAATTGTTAATATAGCAGACCAAGCCATAGAATACAGAATTTCTTCTTAAGCCTGTCCATTGCTTATGATTCTCTTCTGTATTTAATTTTTTGGCTAACTCAAAGACATGAGAATTCAAAAACATCTGGTATTCCTCCATCTCTAAGCAGTTTCGCATAACGTTCTTGTATCTACGAATCCGAGAGGCTTAAGGCGCAAAGCGCCGGGTCCATCGGACTTAGCCTCGCAGGGTTGTGAGCTGATCCCGCTTCTCTCTCTGCTTTCCACTTCTAGCGAACCAAGGGCAACGCCCGCAGCGTAGATGCGATGTTATATGAGGTCAGCTTTTCTTCGAGTCAACTAATAATTATGCTTCCTTGCTAGTTTCCACTTCATAAATAAATTTATATCACTTATAGCATCTAATATTATTCCTTTATGTTCTATATTATTTTTTAATTCTTTCAAAATGATTGGTTTTACTAGTCTTTTATCTAACTGTTTTTTAGTTCTTGCTATATGTGCTAATCCCAATACAGAATTCGCTCTTACATTTGGATTATCATGTTGCGCTGATTTAAGACATATATCTTGAGCAAACTTCCAATTGTGATGATACATTCCAACTGAAAGTGGTAAATATATAAGTTTTTCTACTTCTCGGCGAGTTAAAATATCTTTTATTTCCTGATCTGTGTATTCTTCGATATGCTTGTAAATTCGCTTCATAGTACTTGCTCCTAAATATAGCCTTTTTATTCCTAGCTGATCTCACATAACGTTTCTGTATTCAAGACGTCCGGCGTATGCCGAATATGTTCGGCTGATTCTACTTCATGGCTTCTCAACTTCTGCCGAACCGAGGAGCGAATGCGACGATGCTTGGATGTGATGTTATACAGAGGTACCATGAATTCATTGAATCTACTTAGAAATCCTGTTTAATTCACCATCACCATTCTCTCCATTCTTCTGTAATATCTTGATCCTCCTCAATTTCTAATCCAGCTAGTCTTGCTGCCTTATCTATAAATTCAGCCAGTTCTTCACGTTCCATCGTTTCAATAAAATAGTGTTCTTTTCATTCAATTCATTAAACGTAATTACAATTTCTTCTACAGCCTTCATAATACTTTCAGGATGTTTAGTTTCTTGTAATAATATTAATTGGTTTAGATAGTTATCAAGGACTTTATCACACATTAATAATCTCTCTTCTGTAAAAAGGTCATCTCCGTATTCAACCATTCTTTTGTTTTTACAATTGAGTTGGTTTTTCATTAAATAGGTCCTGTAATGTCATTGGGCACATCCCTCATTTTCTTGTTTTTGTTTTAATAGATTTTTAAAATTGTTGCATAGTATTTCGCATATGAGTTTGCTTACTAACTTGCTTTTCACTTCACTTATCTTATTTTTTCTTTAATTCATCTTTTTTCATCTGTTAGCACACTTAAAGAAAGACCAATTACGGTCAACATCTGGTCATTACAATTGGCTTGGAGGGTTTATTCCCTTCTAAGTCTCAGATAATAAAAACCCACCTTCGGCTCTTAACCTTTAGGTGATTTTTTACCTTCTCTTGTTGTTATTGATGCATGTTAAAAGTGCAAGAATAGATGTCCAAAATAGTAACATTAGAGTCATCGCATCTTTTACTTCCATGGTCTCACTTTCGAAGGAAAACCATACCCACCCAAGAGTCAATTGTATCTATATTTTACCTGTGTTCACTCCTGCAAACAAGTGTTCCCATCTATTTTCTTGCATTTTTCTTTTATTCTATCTGTTGTCCATCATTTCTAGCATATAACGCTTATGTGTTCACGATGTCCCTCTGACTTATGCGAACGAAATGAGCGGCCGCCGTGCGTTTGTGTCCGCCTGCCCCCACTTCCTGGCAATCCTCTTTGCCGGACCGAGGAACCGCCAGGCTCCGATGCGTGGATATGATGTTATCTGATGGATTGGCCATAAAAAAACAGTTCAACTTTCCCTCTATGACATAAGGCAAAGATGAACTGTCTTTAGTTCCTGTTAAAATCTCTATGCGCACAAGTAGCAACTTCTTCTCCCATCAAGCCAACAAAGCCTGAGCGATCTGATCCACAATGCCATTGATGCCTGTGGGTCCATAACAGCCAATCCATGTCGCGGCATCGACCGAGTGTATGTGCTGGCGCTCAACGGTATCAAGCATTCCCCAGACACGTTGCTCTGTTGCGGATATTCCCTCCTGCATGAGTTCATGGCTAAGCAAGAAGTAATGGCTGGCGTGTACAGCCGGTAGTCTGTCAACTGAGATGTGATAGGCCGTGTCGGAGGTATCTGCCACAAATAACGGAACAGGCAGACCTAGATCATGGTACAGCACAGCCCCTGTACGATGAGAGGCAGAATGCACGCGAACCAGAGAATCCAGCGGACGGATCAGTGCCACGCTCTTGCCTGCCAGAACGGGAGCAAGTTCTTCGGACAGCAATGTGGTTCGTCGGTGATAATCCGTTATAATACGCTTTGCCTCTTCTCGTTTGCCTGTCAGTTCACCGAAAAGAGTCAAAATAGTCTGCCAGTTTTCATTGCGCTTAAACATGAGAACTGGAGCGATCCGGCTTAACTGTTCATAGTGCGGCTCATGTACCTCGGTGCAAATAATTAGATCCGGAGACAGTCGCTCCACTGCAAACAGGTCGGGGTACTCATATGTTCCGAGTAATTCAGTATTCTGAAGTCCTGCCCTGATCGTTTGAGGGAAATGTAACACTGCATTGCCTAGTCCTACACTACCTGCTGGAGAGAGCCCCAGCGCAAGCAAATGATCAGCATATTGCACATCGAGTACAGCGATACGCTTCGGAGATCCGATAACATAGTATTCCCCTCGCATATGGCATATCACCGAGCCTTGGGCCGACTCATATGAAGAAGCTGTGCGGTTCCGCTGCAAGGAATGAGCATAGTCTATATCTGTTTTCGAAGCGGCATCAAGCCTATAACGCAGCGGAGGGATGCCATAATATTTCTTAAACGCCCTACTGAAATAATACATGTCGCGATAGCCCATTCTGTCAGCAATTTCACCGATGGGAGCATCCGTGTGACGCAGCATCCGCGATGCACTCTCCATGCGCAACTGAATGACATACTCAGTCAGTCCGAGCTGCTTCTCTTGTTTGAATCGTCGCTGCAGCTGTCTTAAGCTGCATCCAGCAAGGGCTGCCAGCTCTTTAAGCTCCAGATTCTGGCGATAATGCGACGCTATATATGAAGCGACAACATCCACCATGTCAGACGCTTCTCCTCCCTGATCACGTTCGTAATCCATGATCAGTTCGTAGATCATGCCCTGAAGCAACGCATTGGCATGAAAACGTTCCATCCCTTCGCCACGACGCCATTTGGCAACAATTTTTTCTGCATTCTCGATCCATTCTGCTTGGGTTACCGAATTTTGCACAAATGAAGTGCGCAACGGATGTTTTCGATATGAAGGCAAAACAAGAGAGGCTCCCTCCATAGAAGAAGCCTTGTACATGATCACGATATAATAAATGTCGTCTGATCTGGCCGTCAGCGTTAAGGATGTCCCCTTAACAACATGACCAGCAAAAGAAGCTCCAATGTGGCAAACCTCACCATTCATTGCAAGCTCCCCTTCCCCTCCGTATGCCAGCAACAACACATTCGAAGTTAATTCCGTTTCGCGAAGAACACTGCCTGTCTGCAAAGTACCGCTATACTCGTCAAGCATCTTGATCGTTGTATCACTCCATAGACTTGTCTGTTCTTGTAGCGGCATTTCTCTCATCTCCTGACAATAGCATCCTTTGCTAGAGTGACTCACATGACTAGGATTAACCAATTAACTACAACCAGGCCTGTTAGCAAACTAAAATTGTTGCTGTTGTCATTTTAATTGAGAATTATTCTCATTGTCAATTTTCGGACATTTTCTGCAATATTCCCCTGACATCCGGTAATAAAAACAACAGGTGGTACGCTTGCTTTTCACGGCTGGAATGCTGTCCTTATTTTTTGTGAACCGGGTGAACGGATTTCTTTTTACACCGAACAAATGCCCGGGCGCTCCTTGCGTCAGATATGAAAAATCTGCCTGGATGTGCTGACTTTCTTGCTCAGCATTGTCTACTTCAGGAGTATATAATGGGACAATGCGTATCATGATATTCTCCCAAAGGATACTCATCGAAAGAGGAGCAATCGCAGCAAGCGTCTTTAACAGCGGTGCAAGGTGTAACGCAAACATCTCCTTTACCACCTTTTCCCGCCACACTTCCCTGTCTCCAGTTAGTGCTTCTGCCCGAAGCCCGTTCATAGCTAGAAAAGGAAAATGCGTCCCCCCCTCATTAGCTGTGAGCGTCGGATGATAGAGAAAGCTGTTGTCTAGCCGAAAAGAAACATGCTGATGATGAACGGTCATCGCGGTCAGCAACGGAGCAATCCACAGGTAGCCGATTCGCTTAGCTAACATCGAAGCAGCTACCCTCATGTCAGGCGCACCAATATACTCTTGAAGCCAGCTTAAATACTCTCGGCATGCAGCTTCTTCATGTAGTTGACTCAAAGCAATAATACGGACATTATCTTCAGATGGCTCACCAAGCCGAATCGAGTGTTCATCCACCGTTTGCTGCCATAAGTCAGTCGATAGATAATGGTCCATTTTAATTCGATCCCAACAGTGCTTCCGATGCCTGATCTACAATAATATTAATTGCAAGTGGGCCATAATAAGCGATCCAAAGTGTAGAATTAACATCATATGCACGGTTATTTTTGACTGCATCAAGGGATTTCCATACTGAACTGCTATCCAAAGCCTCTGCCTCTGCCGCAAACAACTCATCAGACAGAACAAAATAATGATCTGCACCAATCTCAGGAACTTTCTCCATCGAGATTTCAACGGAGGTATCATCTTTGATCTTCTGGACTAATGCAGGCATTTTTAAGCCCAAATCCTCATACAGAATGCCGCCTGTTCGATGCTCAAGACCATGAACACGAATGCCTTCTTTTCTCGGACGAATAAGTGCTACCGTTTCCTCTCCCAACTTCTCCGACAGCTTCTCCTTCAGTCCTGCAATTTTGTCCTCATAAGCCTTACGCACAGTTTCTGCCTCTGCCTGCTTACCTGTGATCGCAGCCACCGTAGCTAACGTATCTCGCCAATCCTCGTAGAAGTCAAGTACGATTGTGGGTGCTATTTTGCTTACACTCTCATACTCTTTCTCTTGAAAATCAGTCATTAAAATAAGATCCGGGTCCAATGCTACAATCGCTTCCAGATTGGGCTTGTCCCGTGTACCTAAAACCTGTACGTCACCCGGCTTATCGCCTAAATATTCCGGAAATGTGGTATTGCCTTCAGCGATAACACTGCCTGCCGGCTGCTCGCCAACGGCTAGCAATTGATCCAGAAATTTGACATCAAGCACAGCAATTTTCTTTGGTTTCTCGTTAAGCGTATACTGACCCTTCATATGCGAGATCGTAACCGGGAAGGCTCCGGCAGTCTGAGACGCTCCATTCGAAGGCGTGTCCGTTGGAGTTGTAGCAGACTCATTGCCGCCATTTGTACCTGCTCCGGCACCGCAAGCCGTCAGTACAAGAACAAGGGCCAGCATCCAGCCCATTAAAAATCGTGATTTATGGTTAGCATGTGCCATGCTTCCGGCAGCTTGCCTCTTTGTTCCTTTATTCATGGTGAATCCTCCTTATGTATGATAATGATTTTCATTATCGAAATATAAGGCGAGTATAATATATCTCCACATCGCGTTACCATGTACTTTTGCGACATTTCAGCCGGACTAATGCGACATGTAAACCGCTATATCTTCATTTACAATTCTATCAGCTCTTTTACTAATTACTGCATAATCATCGTCTAATGTATCAAGCCAATAAAACCAAGAATCTCCCATTTTTTCTTTCCATTCATTTGGGAGTTCCGTTATTTCTAATCTAGCAACAACTATTTGATCTTCATTTTCTTCAAAAGAATATTTTTCTTTTCATTGATTTCTACCTCTTGCGTCAATGTACATTCCATATCCATTTGTTCCATTGAAACTACAACAGAGGTTTGTATGATAAATTTGTGGATGCTCTTCATTAAATTCTGAATGTGGAAACTCATAAAATGTTCCTTTGGATTCATAAGCCATATTCGGTGAAACATCTATCTTTAATACCCTTTCGTCCGCAGATATTTCTAAAACATTTTGCTTTCTCCTTTTATCAAGTATCTCCTATAACGTTCTTGTATTTATGAACCCGTTAGGGGGTGTCTGCTGAAATTCCTCTCCGAAACTCATCCCGCAGACCAAGGTTCCATCGAAAACATAGTGTAAATATTGTGTTAAGTGAAGTTCAACTTTTTTTTGAATAACCTTTTTAAATTTAATGGCTTTATGAACGAGAGAGTTTAAAGTTCTCTAGATCTACATTGAATTTGCCTTTTACCAATATGTCTAATCCCAATAATCCGTTGATATTGTGATATTTAAATGAAGTAAAATCTATGAGTACATCTCTTAAAATAAAATCTCCTACCTGTATTCCCTTGATCCGTTTGGAAAATGCGTGTTCTTTCCCTCCAATTCCGTAACTTGTTATGATTTCGTCATCCATCCCGACCTGAATCCCAATATCATCTACTTCATCCTGTGAAATCAATGTATGGCTTGCTCCTGTGTCAATAACTATGTTATTTATGACTTTCTTTTCTCCATTAAAATGGACTGTTATTTCGGTGAACAACAGCCCATCCCTATATTCAATTTTCATTTATAGATTTCTCCTTAAACCAACATTCTTCCGAACCTTCACAATGACCTGGTCCTTAGAAGTATGATAAACCAAGGTTTTGTCTCGGCTATTCAACAACTCTCTTGTTGCTTCTTCGTCACTTACAGGACCAATCACAGCGACGTCATCTATGATTTCTTTATTTTCTGTCTCTTCGAAATGAAGAATTTCAAACTTTACAAATTGATTCGGGAAGATTTGTTGTACTTCTTGCCACTTCACATTAATCCCTCCTGTCCTTTTATGGTTACATTATATCATTTAATTAGAATTTCACTTAACGTTCCTGTATTCACAACCCTAGCGAATGCTGGGATGTCTGGCCTCTGCCGGACCGAGGGTACATGCCCGGTGCGTGAGTATATTGTTTAAGTAAAGTCACTTATCTTCGAGTTATATTCGTCACGATTTAGAAAAATTCTCAATATAATGTTTCATAAAAATTATATAATTATCATGACTTGAATCAATATTAAATATCTGTCTATCTGTTACACCTTTCTCTCTTACTTCTATTTTTATGTTTCTTTGGTTACGTTTAAACTTGATATCTAGAAAAACTTCTTTTATTAAACCGTGTTCTATTTGACTATCTCCCGGGAAATTAAAAATATGTTTTTCTGTACTTGCATTGAATAGTGCAACAATATCTATAAAGTCTGACACTTGTTCTTTATTTGGAACAACAAATTCATGTTCAACTAAATTCCTTACAGAATTTATTTTATTTAATATTCTAGGAGCAATAATTCCTAAGTTTTTTAAAGTCTCTATCTTCTTAGGTACATTCCATTTTTTTGAATTTCCAAAAAAACCGAATGCAATCATCAAACAATCAATTTGGCAGTCAAGAGATCTCTTTGCATTTGAGAGAGCATTTATTAAACTGTGTTTTTCAGTTCCCGATTCTAAATCAAATTCAGCAAAGGACAAGTATTCTGAAGGCGTAACATCAAATGGTATATCTATTTCTTCATGTCCACGAGAACTCCAATAACTATTATCATTACTTAGAAAATCAATCACCTCAGAAAATTCCATAAGATCAACCTCCAATTTAGTATTTAGGTGATTTCACTTAACGTTCTTGTATTCTCGAACCCGAGAACCTTAAGGCCGGCTTGACCGGGCGGGTTCGCTTGCAGACTTAGGTTCGCAGGGTTATCTGCCTGACTTCACTTCCTCGAAATGCCTCGGGCAGATCAAGTCTCCGCCAGGAGCTGCAGCGTGAATATGTTTTTATCTGATGGATCTGCCCCACATCTCCGAATTAAGACAGGACGTCGACCCACATTTAATTACTAATGTTATAATATATTTCAACTGAATATCTATTTACTCGTCAATTTCATTTAATAATTCTTTTTCAATTTCCTTTTCAAGCAAAAAATATCTTCTAATTTCATCCCAGCAATCCGAAAAGATTTCTTGAATCTCTACTTCCTCTACATTGTAATCACTAGAATCTGTATATATTTTAAGTTCATCATTAGCAACGTCGAATTCAGAATTAAATATTGTATCACCCATTGGGTGTAGGCCTGAAATTTTTAAGGATAGCCCCAGAGAAACAGTTATTTCTCTCGTTTTGTCATCTTCGTAAAGAAATGCACTAATGTTGAATTTATCATCACTTCTCTCAAATATAACTTCTTCCTCCCACTCGTACTCCATTAGAAAATCCATAATTTCTTCTAATATCTTTCTTATTTCATTCTTAACCTTACTAATCCTTATACAATACGCCTCTACATCTATTTCTTTCAATCCTTCATAATCATACATTGGAAAATGTCTTCCATCATTCTCGAGACCTCTAAGATGAGCAATTATCAAGTCATTTTCAAAATCAATAATAAGCCTTTCAGGAATAAATATAAAATCAATATAATTATTACTTACTTCAGAATTAGCTCCTGAAACTTCATAAATAATAAATGTATTTGAGCTAGAGACTTCGGCCCATGGTTTTTGAGTTCCTCTTATGTCTGTACTAGATTTAATATAATCCGGAACTATTTTTCCTAAATAATTCTGCAATGATGTACTAGTAATAAATCGTTCACGTTCAACTGCTTCGGGGGCTTCTCCATTTAATGCCTTTATCAGAAAATGTGTCCATATTCCATGTTCTAGTTCTGGACTACCGTATGATTTCTCTCCACGTGAACATGACAGAAACATAGCTCTATAATTGCTTGATCGCACAAAATCGCTAAACTCTTTGGTATTCATATCAGCAATAAAATCTCTGCTAACTAATTGCTCATCAATATAACTCGCACATGCATCTATAAATATCAAACATTGATTACATCTTGAGTTTCTTAGTGGCTCCATTAATATTCGGTTTAGTGAAACAGTAGTTTCTTGTATATTATTTGGGTGAGTGTCCCACGTTGTTATTTTGTTATATCCTCCATCATAAAATCCATGACCAGCATAATAGAAAATAAATCGATCACTTTCAGTAAGATTTGATATCTCATATTGAAGTTCTTCATTAAGCGCGGATTTTGTCGCATCAACATCAAGCCAAAGCTTAATATTTTCTTGAGGTACTTTAAGATTATTTATAAGCCATTGTTGAAATGCTATTGCATCATTCCTCGCATAATCAACTGTCTTGATTCTAAATTGATAATTTTCCACTGCTATTATTACTGCGAATGTATTCCCATGAAATCCTGAATTCATAAAACACCACCCATGAATCTGTATAATTTCTTCGAGCAACAGGACGTTGCGAATATAATACTTTCACTCTCTCTGGGGCAGATCTTTCAGATAACGTTCTTGTATTCACGAACCCTCACTGGCTTAAGGAGCGAACGCGCCGGGTCCGACGGACTTAGCCAGTGCAGGGTTGTCCGGCTGCTTCCACTCCCCCAAAATGTCTCTGCCGGACCGAGGGCCGAATGGCCCGATGCGTGAATATTTTGTTATCTGATGCCAATGCCTTCTTGATTAACTTTCAAATGTTGCTTTGACTCGTTTTGAGTTTTTAAAATACAAAATCCATATTGATCCAAAAATAATTGTAGAGATTAAACTTGGGAGTTCATCTATTTTGTTAATTGTGAGAATGAAGTTTAAAAATCCAAATATTATAGTGATTATTTCAATTTGAATTATTATATTTGGTCCTTTCCTTTTCTTCTTCAATATAAGCACTAGAGAAACAAAAATTAAGACTTCAGAAAATAAATATATTCCGACAGAAATAGTTCTAGCAAGATTCCAACCAATTGTTCCAACTAACATATAAACATAAAATTCGAAATAAAGACCTATTAAATTACTTATAAGTAGATAAAAAGAATAGATCACAAAGAAAAGCAGCCAGCCTTTAATTCCACTCATACTATTCTGAGATAATTGCATTATTGGCTCCTTAATTTTGTCTTTTATTTGCATTGAGCATTGGTTTCAGATAACGTTGTTGTATTCACGACGCCCCACCACCTTAAAATAACTATTCAACCTTTACTTCAGCAATAAAGAAATTCTCTCCAGGTATTGAATCTCCAGCCATTCTTCTTATCATTGACAATTGACCAACATGTGTCATTGCATCTGATAATGGTCCTTGAATCAGTTTTTCGATAATTCTATCTTTGTTTGGTATTCCATTTGATTTCATTAAATTGTCTAAGTTATGCAGCTCATTAAAAAATGTCTGTACTTCGTCATTCCAGTTTCCTGATTCTTTCTTAAGTTGTACTTGGTTATCAAAAACGGATTGGGCATATCTTATGACATCAGACATGTGTGCCAAAATTTCAATTGGAGTTCTTACACCGTTACCGAGCTCATAATTCGGGTAATTACTTGGAGCATTTAGAATTGCTTTTGAACATCGATACCTGAGAGACGAGAGGTAATGTCTTAAAAAGTAAATTTCATCCATTTTTATTATCCCCTTTTCTAATTCTTCTCTTTTTAAAGGTCTACCGATCTTTCATATAACGTTCTTGTATTCATGACCTAGCGCATGCTGGGTGTCCGGCGACTGCCGGACCGAGGACGAATGTCCGATGCATGAATATTATGTTATCTGCTGTTTCTCACTTCTTTGACTAAACAGTAAGCAAGTCTTTTAACGACCATTCATTATCATTTCCGTCTTTTGAAACAAACCAAATATGAGTGTATTTTTCTGGCTTGTATATCTCATTTTTATTTCTAAGAAAATCACTCATTCCGAATATAGGTGAAGCGTTCCTAATTAAAAGCGCTATTGGATATGCAGCATCATACTTCTCTATCTTTTTTTCCTTCTGTTTCAGTAGTTCATTAAGAACCTGCATATAGCTGGCTGAATTTTCTAATCCATGCATTTCCTCAGCCGATCTTCCAAATAACATTTTAGCTTCGTCGGCATCGTAGAATAGGTGAGTTACTTCTAGACCTACTAATCCATCTTTTATGCTCTTTAAGATATAATCTGGACGCTCACGTCTCTCTATTACTTCTAAGTGATCTTCGCGATTTAAATTATATAAATCTACAAAGATGCTAACGGCAGCTTCTTCTAAGGCAGATTTTTCATCATCATGATTTTTCATTACTTCTCCCTCCCTAAATATATTTGAGAAATTGCAGATAACGTTTCTGTATTCACGACCACAGCGTATGCTGAGGTGTCCGGCTCCTGCCGTACCAAGGACGAATGTCCGCAACGTGAATATTATGTTAAGTGATGTTCCTCTGAATTACCTATCAAATACGTCTTGAAAATATTTATCCATTAATCCTTTATTCTTAAATCTGTCTTTAATATGTTCTTTTGCTCTTAAACAAGCATTTTTATAACCTTCACTTCTCATACTGTCCGCAAGAAAAACCATTTCAATTATTGGATCACTTGGTTCCAACTCGTATGCTTTGGACAGCATGTTTTTCCCTATGCTTTCCCAATGCTCATAGTCTCCAAAATGATGAGGAAACAAAGTGATCATATAACCGAAAATCAATAAAAACTGCGTCTCTTTCGAGAAATTATGTATCCCTTCTTCTGTAATTTCGTTTAATGTCAATTCAATCATTTCATAATCGTTATCATCAAGCCCCTGAGTAACAAACGTATTTCCAGATTCGACACTCAAATACCAGGATATAAAAGCTAAATTCAAGCATATACTCAAGTCACGCTTCCCTTTGTCCCACTCTCTTTTCGTTGACAGAAAGGCTTCTTGATAATTTTTTGCAGTCTCAAATTGATTTAATTGATCTCCATTAATCATCCTCTAGCTTCCTTTCAATTTTGCCTCGGAATTTCACTTAACGTTCCTGTATTCACGAACCCTCACTGCCTTAAGCGACCAACGGGAGCGGCCGCGATGCGGTTAGGCAGTGCAGGGTTGTCCGCCTGTTAATCTTCCCTGAAAATCCTCGGGCGGACCAAGAGGCGCGACAGCGACCCGCAGCGTGAATGTTTTGTTATCGGATGTCAATACCTTCCTCGAACCTCTAAAAATCTTGGAGTCAGTTTCGCTTTTGTTTTTATATCTTATAGTTTTCTTGCCTTTATCACAAAAGTTACTGGAAGCATTTTTGCTCTCTTTGCCATATCGCTGTTATCATCCCGCAATTGCATAAACTCATAATCACATTCCTCAATCATTAGCTCAATTACAAACCCAGCTTTTGCAAGCGCGTTTACATAAGTTGACAGCATACGGTCCGCTAACAATAGCTCACCTTCATCAACTGCCACCGGATACCAACCTTCATTAAAGTAACTCTTATTAATTACAAACCTATCATTTTCTGTAGTAACCCATCTGTGTATAGGGTGAGACCAACTGAAAATAAATAGCCCGTCTTTTTTAAGGTAAGAAGATATTCGTCGAAAGGTACCCTCAAGATCGGTGGTCCAACCTATGGCATAAATTGAATAAACATAGTCAAAATAATCCGTCGGGATGCCGCATTCTTCTTCCATGGGAGAACATATCAATTTTGCTGCTATTCCACATGACTTCAAATGTTGCGCTGCCTTTTCTATTTGTCTTTCTGAAATATCCACAGCCCATAGTTCAGATGCGTTTCGTTCCCCTTGATATTGCAAGGATTGACCATTTCCGCAGCCGATCTCCAGCAGTTTTTTTCCTGAGATATCACCAAAGAGCTGGCAATTTTCTTCTGAGATAAATGCTCCATAATAAGGGAGCACGATTGCTTTTAAGAAGTCATTGCCTTTGGTATCCCAATATAGGCTGTTTGTTTTATGAACAACATTCTTTTTTAAGTCTTCCGAGCTGCCGACACCATTTTCCCCGTCAACAATAATGCTTCTTCTATTTAATGAATTCTTGTCCATGAAGGCACCTTCTCTTAGTAGATATTTATATTTGAGCATTTCAGATTTGCATTAATTTCTGATAACGTTTGTGTATCTACGAACCCTCACCACCTTAAGGACCGTAGGTCCGGCCGCGATGCGGTTAGGTGGTGCAGGGTTGTCTGGTGAATAGGCTTCCTCAAAATCCCTCTTGCAGACCAAGGCCGTCAGGACGCAGCGTATATACGATGTTAACTAATGTTCCGGCCTCCTTCGAAATAATCAATACTCTGGTCTTTAAATAGTTCTTTCAATTCCCTTGATGTTTCACTAACAAAGATCTTAATAATTTCTGCTTTAAAATAGATAGGTGCTATATGAGGTTCATTCTTTAGATCTTGCAGCCATCTCACCTTATTATCCCTATACTGATTGACTTCAAGCTGCGTAATGTAAGGATTTATTGTATATCCCTTAGCTTTTAAGAGTTTTGTAAACAGTTTTTCAGTACTTCCCATTGATCTTAAGAGATCAAATTCTACTTGGCTAACTTCAAGGTTATATGTCTTTCTAATATCATTCTTTTCGCCTCTGTAGTTTTTCTCAAAATCGAAATAGACGGTATCTGTCCACCTTAAATCTGTATAAATATGTGAAAAGTAACCTATAACAAAGTCCTTCCATTCTGGCCCCGCTTGCTTCAGTAAATATTCCTTGCACTTCTCCATGATCAATTCCTTGGCTGGTAATTTATCGTTATGTACGAGATGAGTCACACCTTTTTCTTCCCTGGATACCTTCCCTCTCATATGAATCGCATCCGGAGCAATACTGCCTAATAAAAAATTGGGTGAGGGGTCATTAATAGAAAGGTTTTCTGAAATTGCAAAGTGTACCATAGGCCAAGGCAAATTAATTCCTCCTTTGATATTTCCTTCAATCATGAACTTGTCGGAATTTCAGTTAACGTTCCTGTATTCATGAACCCCGAAGGGGTTGTCTGCTGAAATGCTTCCCTGAAATCTTCTCGCAGACCAAGGCTCCAAAGGAGCCGCTGCTTGAATATTATGTTATATGACGGAATCGCTTCTTCACTACTGGTTTTCTTCGGGTACATACTCAATTAAATCTGATAATTTGCAGTTAAATGTATCGCATAGCTTGAATAAAGTTTCCAGCTTTGTTGTTTCTATATTCGTTTCCCTATACAACTTGTTGATTGAATTCCGACTTAAGCCCGATTTCGCCATCAATTCTGTTATATCATCTATTCGATGTTCTGCCATGAGTTCTCGTATATTGCACTTGATTACGTTCATCTTTTCCCCTCCATAATTCTATCTTATCTCCCATACCAGCAATCATCAACGAAAAGCGAAGTTTTAACTCTATAACGTCAAATATTCACCTTGCAATTAACTTTATAAGGTTATATAATAACTCTGTAGAGTTAATTGGAGGAGGAATAACATATGATTAATACATTAGAATCATTAACAGAGCCGCTTATAAGAATACGTTTAGAATTACTCTATACTGAGCTTCTGGAGTGTCATAAGGAGTACACTCAGCTTTCTTCGGAGACAGATCAATATTTTAAAACGCTTCGTGATGCTTTGCCCGATCAACTTCAACATACGGTTTTTCTTTACGAAGACGCCCAAATTTCTCTACAATCCATCCTAGAAAGAAGTATCTACATACAAGGTTTCAAAGATGCTCTACAACTATTTAGTGAATTGCAAAATTCTAGTATTTAGAGGGTCATATGACCCTCTTTTTCTATTTCTATTTCTATTATTTCTGATTCTGTCGTATAACGTTCCCGTATTCACGACGTCCGACGAAGTCGGATGTGTCCGGCTGCCTCTACTTCTCCGAAATCCCTCTGCCGGACCAAGGGTCGGGCTTGTCCCGCCCCGCTGCGTTGAATGCAATGTTATCAGATGTTGGGGCCCCCTTCAGAATACCTACATTATCTCTTGTATTATTGTTATTTCCATATCTTCATTCTTTCTTCTAAATTTGAAGTATGTAATTCAAGCTGTATTCCATCTGGATCTAAGAAATTGATTGTCCAACCTAATCCTCTCTGTATAGGGCCTCTCACTATGTGAACCTCATTCTCTTGAAGTACCTTAACAGCATCCATGAAATACTCCTCTTCAATATAAAAAGCTATATGGTCAAATCCTAACTTTCTCTCTATATTCTCAGAGTAATTTTCTTGTTCAACTAGGCAGATCCAAGCAGTTCCCCATTCTAAATATGCATCTTTATTTCCTTTATGTCTAATCATCAATCCAAGAATCTGAGTATAAAAATCCAATGATTTATCCAGATTCTTGACATTAATGGTCAAATGATTGAAGCCTTTAACTAACATTGTCTTTGCCTCCTCGAATTACCTAGATGTGGATCTCTGATCTTATATATATTATACTTAAAAGCCCCAATTTCTGATAACGTTTGGCATTCCTGACGTTCAAGCAGCTTAAGTGACCGCAGGGAACAGGTCGTCAGACTTAGCTGGTTGAATGTATCGCCTGAATAATCTTCTTGCAAATCCTCCTAGCGATCAAGGGCGAATGCCCGCAGTAGGAGTGTTGTGTTATCGGATGTTCGGGACTTCTTCGATTTAACTAAAGTTTAGTTTTTTTAGAGCTGGTTTAATGTTTTTAGTATTTCTTTAGTTATATCCTCAGATCCGCTAATATTCAGTAATTTAAAATATACACTTCGCAAAAGATTCTTGATGTTCCCTCTAATTATGTAATATTGCGGATATATTTCTAATCTTTCAATGCCCCCAAGCTGTTGCACCCAATTAATTAAAATATCTTTCATAAGGATATCACGCTTTACAATTTGAATTACTACTTCTGCCATTCTTTCATCTTCATCGTTTATAAAATAATAGTTATTAACACAAGCCTTTTCCCCTATCAACTCTAAAATAACCAATAAATGTTTCTGAGAATAATAAGATGCGGCTGAAATAGAATCTAAACCATCAGCAGCATGTGCAATCGAATGTGCCCATCCCTTATCTAATATATATCCTCTAAAATCCTTCTCAAGTTCAAAATATAATGTCATTCTAGAGTAAATATATTCATATTCATGTTCAGTTAAATAATTAAAAATATCGTTATAATGTAAAGCAAGCGGAATGAACAGGGCTGAAAAAGAACGTGTAAACACTGTATCTTGATCGTTATCACCAATTCCATAGAATAAATGATCATCATCTAAAGTCACGTATAATACTTGTCTGACTAATTCTATACTTAGTTCTTGATTCATTATCCATCTATATAAAGTTCCATAAATGAGCTTATCCCTTAATTCGTCATCAATCGACCCAATGTGTTTAATCATTTCATGAACTACTTGATCTATGTCTGTTCCATTAGGAACTTTATAATTATTATCTCTTACATCTTTTAGAAATCTTTTAATGCTGTTCATTTATTTCTCCTTATTTTTAGGGTTCCCCCCGAATTTCCGATAACGTTCCCCTATTCACGACGCTTGGCGTATGCCAAGTGTGTCCAGCAGCCTCTGCTTCCCTGAAATGCTTCTGCCGGACCGAGGGCGTATGCCCGATGCGTGAATATATTGTTATCTGATTTCAGGGTAATCTATGAATAACTTTCAACAGTGTTTCAACTATGATCTTCAATCAGTATCAACTTCTTATCTTTCATTTGAAATATTGATTTCCCTTGAAGTTTTAATGTTTCTCCTGCCTTCATTCCATTAGGGAGATCACTGGACAATATTCCCTCATAATCAATGTCAACCTCTGCTTTATCTCCTGTGAAAGTAATGTTCTTTATTACTTGACGCCTTTGAGAAAATACCTGAATTGACTGCTCTGCTAATGTGCGAAATTCCTGAATCCCCTTTGTTTCCGAATTCACTTCACCTTTAGAAATGTTTCGAAAATGAATATTCTCATTCAAAACTCCTATCATTCCATCAATGTTAAACGTGTTATATGCGCTCAGGTATTTTTCAATAAGATCTTTTAAATTTGAGTTCTCCAAGTCGAATCACACTCCTAGATTTTGATATTACATATTTGTCCTGATTTCAGATAACGTTTTTGTATTCATGAACCCCAAAGGGGTTGTCTGCTGAAATGCCTCTCCGAAATCCTTCTCACAGACCTAGGCTCCAACGGGGCCGCAGCTTGAATATTATGTTATGTGTAGTTATCACTCCATTGATTGACATTCTAATTTACGCCTTCCAACCCATCTCTTTATACAATCTTCTAATCTGTTTTATAAAACTATCATCTTCCCTTCCCTTATTTATAATCTCTTCATCGGTGGTTACAGCCCATCTAAAAATTTGTTCAATGCTCCCGTAACTACGTTTAAATCCTTTGGCCAACTTCAGTATGTTTTCTTTAGTTGCGGCAAATGATAATACTACTCTTAACTCTTCATCTGTCCAAGGTCTCCCCTTATTTTCTGTACTATACGCTTGTTTTTTCTCATATTCAAAAATCAATAATTTCGTTTTGTGGATTACTTGGTCTGTTGTTAGTTCTTCAATTCCTTCATTAAGTAATTCAATTAATCTATCTTTATATTCTTTCTTTTTCATAGATTTCCCCTCCATGATCTTTTCAATAATTACACATAACGTTTCTGTATTCACGACCCAGCGCACGCTGGGTGTCCGGCGAATGCCGGACCAAGAGCGAATGCTCGCAGCGTGAATATTATGTTATACGACGGAACATTACTTGAATTTACATGAAGTATTTGATTCGATTAATGTTTGGAACATGCTTGTTCTAAAGTTTCAATTCCAACGAATTTCTTTAGAGATGTTGGAAAAATTTCTTCTCCGAATTCTGATGTTTCTTGGAGTTTAGTCCATATGCCTAAACTGCTTTTATCATTTGATTCGTAACCTATCACAGCTTCTAACTTAGGAATGTTGAAATGTATTTTTTCCAAAGAAGCTTCTTTAATTAATCCCCAATTTGTAGTAACCATTTGTCGTTTTGTACTGTCACTTAGAAGTTTGCCTTTAGAATTAAATTCTTCTAAATCCAATATCCTTTTTGTGTATAATTCACTTTTCTTTAAATCTTCAAGTGAATCAAATAAAAGTTCTGAAATGAAATTGTTTTTGAAGTCAAAATCATTTATACAAAAAAAGTCCACTCCAAGATGTTTACATAACTTAACCAAGATTCTGGCTGTAATCTTACCATGATGAGGAATTATAGAAATGTTTTTAAAGTTTAAGTATGTCTCTGAATACATAGAATCTTTAGTTAACAGATATACCTTTTTCTTTATAATTTCTTTGTAGGTCAGTAAATCATTTGGCCCCTCTACTAAAACCACCTTTTGACTGAACACAATTTTATTCAAATTTGGCTCTATCATTTTAATGTAATTATTAAAGTCTGCTACTTGATCCAAAGAGAAACCTTCTAAATCAGCTTCTGAAATATTCTCATCTGGTTTGTTATATTTCAAAATTGTTTCGTGTGCTTCATCATCAAATTCAAAACGAATAAGTCCTCGTGTATCAAAAGCATCTATCATTTTGTCCGAGTGAGTACTATAGATAACTTGATGCCCTTTTTCTGCCAAGTTACAGAGGACAGTTTTGTAAAAGTACTCTTGATGATTTTCATGCAAGAAACTTTCAGGCTCTTCAAATAAAAATAAACATTTATCACTCTTGTTGCTCTCAGCAATTGCTTGAATGATAGCCATAACAAACATAGAAATATATCCATCACCGAAATGATCTATAGAAATAAGGTTTTCGGTATCACCATTTAAACCGATTTTAAAAATCATATCCAAAAAAATATCTTCATAATCAGGCAATTCAAAACCTATAAAAAAATTACTGTCTCTTAGATTTGTTGAATAATTTGACCTTATATCCTCAAGAAAACTGTGTAACTTCGAATCTGCTAGAACCCTATCAGTTGAATCCTTCACTTCTCCTTCAAAAGTTTTCCTTTTTCCTTTCATATTCGCATCTGCTTCAACAATTTTTTTAATATGTTTCGCTAAAAACGAAGTAAGATTTCCCCAGGTAGTCTTCTTTGTTGATAACTCTTTTTTTACATCATGAAAATTCACATAGAAAATCCTAAAATACTTTGCTGCTCCCGAAGCATCAGGATTTTTTGTTAATTGTTCCTTGTCACGAAAAGATCGGACTCCAGCGTGCTCAATTTCATTATCCACTACGCTTATTCTTAATGAATGAAATCCTTTAAGCTCTGCTTGGTTTCCGTCTCCTTTAACTTCTATGCTGCTTTCAATTTCAGTTTCAATAAAAGGACGATTATTGTAATCACGGTTGTGAAAATCGTTAATTGTGAATGTATCCTTATTAACATTTTTCTCTTTTATCCCATATAGAATTGCGTTGAGAAAATTTGTTTTCCCTGAATTGTTATACCCAACGATAGCTACAGGTTTCTTATGATTCTGATCAGGAAAATGTATTGTCTGTCTTGTTCCAAATGATCTATAGTTTTCAACACTAATGCTTTTTATTCTAATATAGCTCATAAATATCCTTCTCCTTATTTATTTGTTCTGTCGTATAACGTTCCTGTATTCATGAACCCCGAAGGGTTGTCTGCTAAAATGCTTCCCTGAAATCCTTCTCGCAGACCAAGGCTCCAAAGGAGCTGCTGCTTGAACACTATGTTAGGCGAGGCTAACGGCATCTTCGAATAAATTCACCAGTTCTTCGTAAGTCTTTTTACTCTTTCTTTGACAAAATTCACTAGTACCTTGATGCAAATCCGATGATAATTTCAGTTAGCTTGCGGAGAATACTTTTTATTTGTTTTTTGATCGTTTCTATAAAAACTTCAAAAATTTCTCCTAACGCTCTTTAACAACACGAACTCGAGCGAGTGCGGTTCTAATAATGCCATTCTGACGCCCCATAATGTTCCATGGACATTCTAATTAATTCATTCCAAAAATCTTCCAAATCACTAAATAGACGGTTTGGGTTTACTAATTCAATCAATTGTGAAATATAACTACTAAAGCTCAGTTCATCTGCATTGAAGGACTTCATAAATCTCAATTCATCTATTTCGCTATCAGTAATACCGAGTTTTTTGACTTCTTCTACCGTTTCGAAAACATGACTAACCCAAAGCAGGGAATAGAACGATTTATACATACTCCTCCCTTTGATATTGGATTTTATTAATATTTCCCTGTAAATTTTCCTGATTACGTCGAATATATATGCCGAATCAGGTAATTCATCTATTTCTTTTCTGACATACTTCGAGGTTTGAATATATCCACCCTCTACATCAATTACATTAGAAGGTCGGTATATAGCTCTGTCTCTTACATAACAAAGCTTTTCATAAAGCCCTTTAATACTTTCATTTGGTTTATTTTCATCAGCAAATATAAAGTTGTTATAAAGTATTCTAAATACCTCATCCAATTTTTCACTTTCTTCTCTTAAACAATCACAATATTCTTTAACGTCAGTATGTGTTATCAGTGTTGAAAGGTCTTGTTCAAGTAATTTAAACTCATTCCATACATTTGGTAATTCGGAGGGATCTGATAAATCATTAAAATTGACTCCAAGATTTACAATACCGTTCGAGCATAACCTTTTGGGAACTTTTAAGTTAAAACGCTCATCTAATAACATTAACGAAATAAATAAATGATACACCGAGTAGTAAGTCAAAACTGCCCTACTAATTCTTAATCCCCCAGCACTCTCTACATCTTTAACTGATTCAAGGGCCCTTAATTCTGATAAACCAATAAGACTTTTATGAAATGAAAGTGCAGAACATGAGCACAAATAAACCATATTGGTGATATTAGTTCTATCCAAATAATTGTATTTCCCACTTTGTATATATGTAAGTTCTTCTTTCATTACCTGTCTCCTTATATAACGTTTTGGTCTTCTAAAATCTATCTAACAAATCTTATACCAGCCATCTTCTCATTTTTATAGTTTTTCAAGAGTTTCACCTAACGTTCCTGTATTCACGACCCAGCGTATGCTGGGTGTCCGGCGAGCGCCGGATCCAGGGCGTATGCCCGCAGCGTGAATATTATGCTATAGGATGTTAACGCCTTCTTCGATTCTACTGAAAATTTCATCTTACTTTATAAGATTTATCCAATAAATTAGGAATCGAATTTCTATTCTGTAGATCGAATACTCTTTTAGCTTCTTCAAGTGAATTAGCAAATGGAGTAGTTGCTTCAGCCACATTTGTCTGTTGCGCTACCTTCCTTAATTCTTGGTTCTCTAAAATTTCTTTATCTAATCCTTTATAAATAAAGACATCTTCCGAATAGCTAAAAATTATATAATTAATCACTTTTAATTTTTCCTGAATTGTGAGCTTTTTAAACTGCCTAAAGAAAGTTCTGTATCTCTTCTCTTCATTTTTTATAAAAATCAATACAACGCTATGATCCTTAAATGGCAATACACTTATGTGCATTTCACTTAATAGATACTCTTGAGAACCGCTATAGATATCATTTATAGTGTTACCTTCAAAATCAGCTATTAATGATACACAATTCTGAAAAGCTATTGGAACAACATAGTCAAGAGATTCGAAATAAGCCAAGTAAAAATGATCATTCCATTTTGATACCGTAGCCTTTTTAGAGTATTCAAATCCCATAACATACTCTTTTAAATCAAGCTCATTAATAGAGTGAATGTATTCCACAAATTCGCCCGGTAACTGCTCAATATTAGGATATAGTGCATTTTCAAGTTCTCTTTTACTAATGTTCTTCAAATAGTTTTTCATAGCCATTTGTGAAAGCATTTTATCATTCGGCTCTTTAAAGTAGTTTTCAGGGTTTTCGTAATTTTTAAAAACTTTGCTATCGCAATCGTTACATATTATTTTAAATGTCCCTGCTTCATTGATCCCTTTAGGTTTATCAAACATAACTGAGTCAATTAAATTGCCTGAATAAAGTAGGCGGCCATCTATTGCAATATTGTCCAAACAAAATCTTGGAACTGAATGGGAATTACAAAAACTACTGCACTCAGTATTACAGATATAACATCTCAATCTTTTAGAATCCGCCCGGCTCTTTTTCATTATTGTTCCTGTTAATTTGTTGAATTCAACTTTTATATTTTTGAATGATTTTATTTCAGATTGTGAGAGTCCTAAAGATCTCATTCTTACTTCTTCATTCATAAGTATTCCTCCATCATTCGAAGTTGCGTTAATTTCCGATAACTACTTATTTACGAACCTCAGAAAAAATGTTCTCTTTGTCATATTCACGAACTTCGTGAATCCTGCACTTTGTTCCTGATTCCCGCACTTTCTGCGTTTCAATCCTTCACCCTGCCCAGCCGATCCAACAAACTTTGAATCCGCCCAATGTCCTGTCTACTCACATGTGTATACCGCTCCTCGTTCGCACACTCTGATGCCCTAGCAGTTCCTGAATATATAGTGAAGATCGATCCTATTCTCCAGTAAGTGGGTCGCAAAGCAATGCCTTAGCGAATGAATGCTCATCTGTCTGCGAATATCCGCTTCAACCAGCGCTTTTTTCAAACACTTTCTGCGCTGATCGTTCTGTCAGGTGACGGCCTTCCCTCTGCCCTGGAAACAGCCAGTTTTCCGGCAGCTATCCCCTATGTACTGCTCGACCGCCGCAAACGCCGCTTCGGAAAGCAGCGTTTGCCGAACCTTCCTGCTTCATTCCGATAAAGTAGGTAATCTTCATCTCGCTTGTCTCCTTAGTATATCAGCCGTTCAAAAATTTGGAAATCTAAAAAAAGGGCCTTAAGATGGAAATTCACCTTAAGGCCCTGATTCTTTCGGATCAAATTATTGATCCTTTAAGTTCAATTTTCATTATCATAATTACTTGGAATGAGACTCCGAAGTCAAAAGAATAGTGTAACGTTAATCTCTTGTATAAGGATACGCGGCTAAAAAGCGCATTTTGTCGCCATTGTTTTCAGATAAACCGCTTGTATTACAATCATATATAAAGAGCAACGAATTATATTTACCATCTATTTTACTCAAATCATGTAATAGTGGAGATAAAAAAGAATCAACATAGGAAACATCTTTTATACCATCATCTGACCCATCAACCAGAAAGACTCCTTCAGCAAAATCTTCGTCAAAATCATCTATTTCATGGTCATTTAAAAAACCGCTAAAAATATTCTCATTCTCATCTTCCGGGTATTTGATCTCAACATATTCAAACAACTCATCTTCAGAGGCAAAGTGACCGTACCAGACGGACACCATATTTTTTTCAAAGCAATTCATATCTTCACCCCGCTAATATTTCAGTTTATACATATGGTCTATCTGTATCCCGCACCAGCTACCATGCCCTCTACCCCACAACAGCTGTTGAAGCTAAAAAGCCCGCTGAACGCGGGCTTTGCTGTATATTTAGTCAAAATCATGCCTAGCCTTGTTACTCAACCTTAAACTGTTTTAATTCGTCTTGCAGCTTAGTGGACAATTGGTTTAATTGTTTGGATAGTTCAGCAACCTGTTCGAAGCTCTCCAATTGTTCCTGCGTGCTAGCGCTGACCTCTTCGGTTGAAGCGGAATTCTCTTCGGTGGTGGAAGAGATGATCTCCAGCGCCTGCAAAATCTCATCTTTGTGCTTGTGGACTTTGGAGGTGTTCGTGCTGATCTGGATCATTCGCAATTTCAAATCTTCCAAATCTTTGTTAATGCTAAAGAATACTTGCTTGGTGTCCTCTACCGATCTGGCATTTTCTTCTGCAATTTTCAGACCATGAACGGTATGCTCAACCGATACACTGGTTTTTTCTTCAATCACACGGACCTTCTTGTAGATTTCCTGTGTCGCTAGTGCCGTCTGCTCAGCCAGCTTGCGAACCTCCCCGGCAACCACAGCAAACCCTTTGCCCTGTTCTCCTGCACGCGCAGCTTCAATAGAAGCATTGAGCGCCAGTAGGTTGGTCTGTGTTGCAATTTGGTTGACCGTATCCACGATCCCCGAAATCTCATGACGGCTCAGATCGATATCCTGAATGATGGCCGACATCGCTTGGGTAGAATTGTGATTTTCTTCCGCCCATTTGGATAGCTGATCTACTACTGCAAGCCCTTGTCCGCTTTGTTCGGCAGAGGTTTGCACCATCGATTCGATGGCTTTCGTATCATTGGCAATTTCGTCAATTTGGCCGGATAAGGCTCCGGTTTTTTGTAAAATGTTATCCGTTTCGATGGATTGGTAGTTCGTTGCATTGGCTATTTCATTAATTGCTGTCGCAGTATCGTTCATCGTGATTGCGGTTCTGGAAGAAATGGATTGCAAATCATTTGAAGACTGATTCAAGACTTGAGCTGAGCCGCCTACCATTTGGAGCATGCCTTGAATTTTTTGAACCATATTGTGAACCCCTTGAGAAATTTGCCCGATTTCGTTGTTGGAATGCGTATCAAACGGAACGGTCAAATCTCCATTTTCAATCAGCTTGATTTTGGCAAGCAATTTCGGGATTGATCTCAACAGATAGCGGAGCGTTATATAACAAATCACAACCAGCAGAATGGTGGCTGCAGCAAAACCGCCAATCGTAATCCAGGTAAAGGCTTTTAATTCTGCGAGCGCCTCTTGTTCAGAAATAGTTACACCTACGGACCACCCCGTGTCTTTACTGGTTGCATACCCGATATAACGACGTTCCCCATTATCATTAATGAGCTGTACTCCGGACTCACCAGCAATCATCTTCTTTCCGATCTCCCTAAGATCACCTGTGCTTTCGTTAATCTTTTCTTTCAGCACTTTATTTTGATCGGGGTGATACAAAATATCACCTGTTTTGGATGCAAGAATTGAATAGCCTGTGCTTCCAAGCGAATAGCTTTGCATAACGGCAGGGATGTCTTTGAAAGCAATATCGACAGCAGCAAATCCGATTAATTGGTTACTGCTATCTTTGATCGGATAGAAAATGCCCATGAGCACATTACCCGAATTGACGTCCTTATAGGGTTCTGAGTAGTATAAACCGTTTGCTTCAACTGCCGGTTTAAAGTACGGGCGTGTATGGATATCGAAATCCGGTTTGGAAGCAACACCATCATTCTGAAGAAAGAAGCCTTTACCAGATATTCCTGCAATCCAGGCGTCGGCAAAAGATGGCTCTGCCTTTACAATGGCTGCCAAAGTCGCTACTGTTTCCGCAGCATAAGGAGAAGTTTTCACCATTTCTGCCGATGGGGTGGTTTCTAAATATTGCTTAAAAGTGTTGTTCGTTGACATTTGCTGGACAAGTGAGCCCTTTTCCTTAAACAACGCATCGAATTGACTAACGATGGCCTGCGTCTTGGTCTGGAGCATGGCCTCTTGCTGCTTGACAAGTATGCTTCGCGTGCTTGCAAACATGAACGTCCCCAAGATTGCAAAGACGACAACGATAATAACTAACAAGACCATGGCCAATGTGTTCGCGATGCTGGATGATCTGGATACGCGCTTCTTCATATTTTGTGACATGCTGCCATCTCCCCGAGGAATATTGAGCGAAAAGCTCTTAGATAATATGTCGGAAGTTTGCAGCTATTTCAATAGGTTTTTAGTATATACAATTTAAAGTTTCGCTATCTGATTCCTCATAGATTCCCACCTAACCTGTTCCGCAACTCCAGCAAAAGATTAGGGCAGCACAAAGAGCCTCCGTCAGACGTAGGCTCTTTACTAAAAGCTATGTATGAACGCAGGGTTATGTGGACTTAAAGTGTACGAGCGATCAGTAAGCTCAACCCCTTTATTCTCTGTCGTTAACCTAACTGCATCGTTGTGATACATGTATCGTCTTTCTCATATGTAGAGAATTCAGTTTCAGCCGTTTTACCTTCATGATTGACGCTAATGCGGTAGGTTTTATCCCTCGGCAGCCATAGATCAATAAAACCATTGGGTTGTGATTTCATGGCAGCATTCTCCATGATGACATTCCCTTCGGAGTCGTGAACGGTCACATTGAATTCTCCGTTTTTTATTTCGCCTTGGCAGCCGGTTAGACTATGAATTGCACAAGGGTGGGTCTGGTCTACATATGGCGCAATCGAAACAAAAAACTCGTTGTCAGGCAAATTATAAGTTATGGGTTGTGTATTGTCTCCATTAACAATTAACTGACTGGAATTAATGGAAGCGGATTGACCTGTTGCCTTGCCTGCGCTGAAATCATGCACCAATTGCTTGATATCTGTTGTCCCAAGCTTGTCCGCTCCTTCTTTCTGCATATTTCCTGCAATCAGGTACGTGCCCAATGCCGCAACAACCAACCCTGAAGCGACCAAGATTCCTTTTTTCATCTGGAGTTCATCTCCTTGTCCGTTTTTAAACATTATAATGTAGAACGCGCCGTAACGGACAAAATACGGTACTGAAGTCACCAGATATTCACATCTTTGCTTGTTTATCCAGACGTATCTGCGTTACATTAGATGATCACCAAAGAGGGGCAAGGAAGTATGAGCAACTCTACTGTCTCAACGTACAAACACCCCACCACTCCTATGGAGCTATGGGGCACAATTCTTTTTAACGATCCCGGTTCACAATATAATTCATTAAGTGCTTCAGAAAAGCGATATTGCGGGGTACCTCTTTTAATGCTTCCATGGCAAGGCAGTAGTGCTCCCACATTTCTTTACTGGCACCTTCGTAACCAAGGATGGACACGAAATTCGAGTTATTGTTATCTGAATCCTGACCCACAGGTTTTCCAAGTAACAGCGTATCTCCTTCCACATCAAGCAAATCATCTTTAATCTGAAAAGCAATTCCCATATGATAGGCAAATTTCTGCAAAGCAGCAATCTCCAGCTCCTCGGCCTGTGCGAGCATGGCTGGCATAACGAGACAAGCCTCGAACGCCACTCCTGTTTTGTAAAAGCACATCATATTCAGCTGTTCCAATGTCAAAGCCTTTCCTTTGGAATCCAGATCCATCGCCTGCCCCATACACATATCCTCTGCCTTACGAGCCGAATATTGTATCAAGGCAAGTACAGTCTCAGCATTGAATTGGTTCAGTGACGATTGTTCCCCGATAGCCTTCTGGATCAGATATAGTCCGGTTAATTCCGCAGTAGCGCTATTGTGCACCTGATGTAATGTCTGACGCCCTCTACGGGTAGACGCGTTATCCTGGGAAGGCAAATCATCAAAAATCAGGGAGGCTGTATGCATATATTCCAATGATCTCAGAAGGGGCACGATTGCCGATGCGTCTAAGCCATATTCGTTCACACCCATGACCCAGGTCAATATAGGGCGTATCCTTTTCCCATCCCCCTCAAGACTATAATTGGCAGCATCAATAAGCTGTTCTTTCATGGCCTCAATCCCAGAAGGCTTGGTAATTTTCAATTGGTTGTTAATCTGATCACGGACGGTTTTGATCGTATTCATAAAGTCTTCTTTTTCCTTCGAATCATTTTTCAGTTGAGTAATCATCTGATCCCGAAGCAGCTTATCGAAGAAATCTACATCCTCCGCTTTACCCACCATCTTCTGGATGAGACGATTAAATTCCGGATTTCCGGATGCAAAAATCTCCATTATTTCATTGTACTTTTCTGCACCTACCCGTTCTTTACAACGTTTGAGTCCATTTATTGCACGGTCCAGTATCACTTCACGAGCCATAGCATCCGAGTCATACACGTTATGAATCAAGTGAGAAATGACCGCCCAGTATAGTTCGAAGGGATTGATCAAATCCGATCTTTGATGATGATATTTTAAATAATAGGTATAGGGTGTTACCGCACCGTCCCTCATATCGTCGGCCATATCTGCAAAATCATCAGCAAGCTGGTTATAGATACCATAAAAGAATGTTCGTTGCTCAAACCCTTCATCCTCAGGAGCGCTAATCACGGAACGGACAATCAGGCGGGAAGAAGCAGATTTTAAAATAACGGGTATATAAAGCTCTTCATTGGTGTAATTAGCTTGTTTTATATCCTTATCCCGGTCGATATCTTGAGAATGAAAGAAAACATAGGACTGCTCGAAAAAGGTTTGCTGTGTGTCTGGCCGCTGATGTGCCTTAATATACTCAAAAGCATCCGAGAGCTCCGAATGGATATAGCGAATGAACTTCATATGATCGCCGGACCAGTCGCCCAGTTCTGGCACAGATCCGGTAAGAAGCGCGGTACGTATCATATGGGAATATTGTTCTTTCTCTTGAACGGTCAACAGCTGAGAATCGAGCAGATCATCAATAAAAGGATAAGTCAACCCATAGGAATACCCAAGCCTGATGGCTTTATCCAGTCTGCGCGAACGTTCAACAGGTGTCACGGCTTCGTCCATTTCTTCCATCACATGCAGAATAACCCCAATGATGATTTTAATCAGTTTGCGCTGGGCATGCTCTGCATCCATTTCCTCAGGAATATGAGAAGCTACAGAGTTAAGCTTGTTGATTAGCCAGATTACAGTGGTTTCGATCCCTTCCTTTTGAGACCACCGATACACCCCGGCTAAATTCATAAACTCCGCTTGATCTCTCCTGTTAGCATGGGTGGGTTGAAGCAAATATCTTTTTACGTCAGCAATGACGCGCTGAATCCGGGTCTGTGTGTCGACAGAATCTAGAGCCTTGCCTAGATCCCTCATGTAAATATAAGAGACACTCCGCTTCAGATAATCATCCAGTTTCCCTGTGTAACTCAGCCATTGAATATATCTGTAATAATCCCGGGTATCCGGCTTTCTCTTATTCCGCGAAAAGAAGGATAACCATGAAGAAGAATGGATATGATTCCTTTTCCATATATGGATATCTTCTGTAAGAGAGGTCACATAAGTTTTATTCTTGACCTGATTATAGAGTGATGCAAAATACTGAAGCGCCTTCTGTTCAGCCAGCTGATATCCTGTATCGACTTGAAATTTTTCATTCATATGATGCATTACCTCAACTTCTCATTTTGTTAAACATGGTTGCATTTCTCCCTGAGGGAACGAATTTGGATCATGTTTTTATCTTTATACGGAATAAAGTCTGTGAAGTTACGAATAGATTATATCCTTCTATATATATGCTACAATTTCAGAGTAGAACGAAAATAATGATAGGGAGGCATAACGTTGAGTATTAGTCTAGTTAAAGGACAGAAGGTAGACCTAACCAAAAATAATCCATACTTATCCGTGCTAAAAGTAGGCCTTGGATGGGACCCTATGAAGGGTAGAAGCATGGATATTGATGCGTCAGCGCTGCTTCTTAATGAGAACGGCAAGCTGACCCAGACGAAAAATCTAGTATATTTCGGAAACAAAAATAGCCCTTGTGGGGCCGTCGTACATAGTGGTGACAACTTGACAGGACATGGCGACGGTGATGATGAAGTCATTACCGTCTCCCTCCAGCAACTACCACCGGAAGTGCATAGAGTCGTATTTATTGTGAATATATTCCGTTTTTTCAGCTTTGGTAGACGTAAAGATTTCAGTATGGTGAACAATGCTTATATTCGAGTATTGGATGCGTCCCAAGATGAAGAGATTCTCCGATACAACTTGACAGAGGACTATAAAGGGATGTGTAGTATCCGTGTAGGTGAAGTATACCGCTATGGAGGGGAGTGGAAATTCGGTGCTATTGGAGAAGGAAGCACCATTACCTCCCTGAATGAGCTTGTAAAAACGTATGAATAAGCATTTTTGGTGTTAAGGAAAAACCCACGTCTGACGTGGGTTTTTACGCTAACTCTCCTATAGTCACCTGATACAGCAGAGAACCTTCACGGAGCAGCAGGCGGTCTTTTCTGAAATCCTGTTCGTGCGGCTGAAGGAACTCTTGATCGTCATTTAAAAATCGAATGTGTTGTCCTTTGCTTAAGTTGCCTGGCTTCACATTCTTTTTCAAGACATATTGTCCGTTCTTTCCATACCCGCCATCGAACAAAAAGTGATACCCATCTGTAGCCACCCCCGAGCAGCCGGAAATCCTCGGATTCATAAACGTAATATTCGTACGGTCGCTACCGGAAATACGCCCTAACGAAAAGTCTGAATAGTAATAAAACCAGATTTCCTGTTCGCTGACCACGTTCAAAGCATAGCAATCATGAATGTCTGCCGCTTGGTTTTCATATATTTTGTGTCCTTCTTTATTCCAAGCGACAAGGCCGGAGGATCCCACAGGCTCATTCCAACCATAATTCCCAAATATACCTTCATCAAAATAACTGGTCCAGATCGTACCTTCCCCTGTAACCTGAACACTCTGGATACCGTCTCCAAGCAGCAGTTCATTCACAGTACGACCTTCATAATCAATAATTTTACCATTTAAATCATATTGGCCCGATCCATAATAATGACATCGCGCTCCGACGAGCAGTAGATGATGATGTAGAGGCTGTACATAATGATAGTTAAACTGCTGTCCCTCCACATACACTTCTTCAATATGATCGTCTATAATGAGTATCTTGTAAGTACGTCTCTCTTTAAGAGAGGCAGGCGGGAACATCCCTCGTACTCGTTCCGGGATTTTATCAATTAGCAAAATATACACGCGCCCATCAGGGCCAAATTGGGTTGAAACAATCTCAAACCCTTTAGTATAGTTGGAAATATCGACAAATGAATGAAGCTGTTTATTTAGATGTGACAATGTAGTTCCTCCTCTGAAAGATCAGTAAAGTGAAGTATGATTTGTACTGGACTTCATTTTGTCATAACAACATGCTACTGAGGAGGGCGGAAGTATGGCGATATGGATAGTGATCCCAAGAGATGAGGCATCGGCAAAAATATTGGGAACAAAAAAAGCCGGGTTCTGCTCATAATAAAAGTAACCCAGCTTGATCTTTATAGATGTCCCTCTTAAAGTGTCTGGCCCTTGTCGGCCTTCTGCCATAAAGCCTCAGTCAGCTCATCGATCATCTCCTTCATCGCCAGCTTCTCACGCCAGTGATTCGGGATACCGCTTAGCCCGTAATAAGCTCCTGCAATTTGCCCATACACCGCCCCGGTCGTATCGGCGTCATCCCCCAGATTTACGGCCAGCAGTGCCCCCTCTTCAAACGAAGTCGAATGGTGAAATGCCCACAGCGCAGCCTCAAGGGAACGAATGACATAGCCGGTTCCCTGTATTTCGGGCGGCTCCTTATCCTTGTAAGATCCCTGAATGATTTCTTCAATGGCTGCCGAATAAGCTGGCTGTTCCTGCCGCCGCCACTTATAGCAGATGTCGGCTGATAACATGGATTCTTTGTCCGCTCCCCGCAGACCTGCCACAAGGATTGAAGCAAGCACAGCACAGGCCTCCACACTTTCGACTGCTCCATGGGTGGTTCGCGAGCTCAGTTCGGCGTACATCACGGCCTCTTCCGGACGGTTCGCATAGGCCATGGCAACAGGTGCAAGCCTCATGATCGAGCCATTACCAGCAGTCATGGGGTCAACGGACCCACTGTACGGCTCTCCAGTGGCCTCGAAGCGATGCAATGCTGCTCTCGTCGCACCGCCGATATCAAAGCACGTTCCCGTGCTGCTCATATATCCCAGGTGATACCAATTGGTGTAGCGACGCATTTGGTCCGCTGGATCAAAGCTATCTTTTTGCACCATACTCTCGGCTAAACAAAGTGCCATAGACGTATCGTCGGTCCACTGCCCCGGCTTTAACCCAAAGACACCGCCGCCCACGATATCCGTTACAGGTTCAAATGTACCTGGACTGCTGAATTCCACAGTGGTTCCCAAAGCATCACCCACGGCCAGTCCAGCGAGACTTCCATAAAAACGATCCTTGATCAGTGCCATTTTGATGTACACTCCTTTAATAATTGTTATAGCTAATGCATATATTTCCATATCACTGGAAGGAAGAAAATCCGGTAACGCCATTATTCGTAGCTTAAGGCTGTACAACCGCTATCCGGTTTTAATTCAATGAAAATTCCTGCCTCTTGATGGTAAATGAGTGGAAATCGCTCCGTATCTACATCTTCACGCACACCTCTTGAAAGCCGCCATACCTGAAGCGGGACTCCTTTCCCCCATAAGAATAATCGGTCGCCAGAAACGACCATATCCGCTTGGGGATATGGATAAATCCCGTCTTCTTCAGGCTTACAATTTAGTGGCGGGATCGCAGCAAGCACTCGTCGATACCCAGGCTGAGCCATGTCGAATAGGACAACCGCCGGTTCCACTCCTTCCTCTCCCCAATCTTCCTCCTCCAGTAAATCGGCATCCATCTGTCCCCAAACCGCCAATGTATCAGGTCCTGTCCAGCACACTGGCCCATCCCAATCTATGGTTTGCCAAAGATGGCGAACTGACGGACCATTCTCCGATTCCCATGAGTTCAGCAGCCAATTAGATAAGGACCAAGTTCGGACTACTCCTAATGGAGCCCATACCCATCCCGTATCCGCAATCCACTTTCCCTCTGGAGAAGTCAGGAGCCTCCCATGAAAATAATCTAGATAATGCTCATCTTTGTTTTCGCTGTTATAAACTGGGGTAGGTCTTGCTGTTAAAAGCCTCCCTGTTTCTACATCCGTCAGATCCAGCCGATTCCATTCCGTACCATGAACAAGGATACATGCACCGTCTTGATGTACAAATGCCAGGGGGAACATACTTTTATCGTAGTGGTATTCGTCCCGTGATAATTGCATTTTTTCTTGAGCATGGACTAAATCATACACTGCCGCATGTCGGCCAAATCGATTGGAGATCGCCACGTACTTGCCGTCAGGACTGGTCACCATTTGGACAGGTTGCAGGGGATTAAAATCAGGAATACAAATATGTGTGCATAATTCTGCGCTGCCAGAGCGAAGTTCTAGTCTCCACAGTTCTGCCTGTGTGTTTAGTGCTAGCAGGGTTATGCTTCCCTGAGAGCCACCCTTTAGTGGATGAATGGCCGTAAGACGTCCGATAGTCTGTGGTAAATCGGGTAAAGAAACGTGATGAAATGGCATCATTTAACCCCTTTTAATCTGGATAAATAATAATTTATACCCGTATTTGTGAAGCTGGATTTATCGACAAAAAATCTGAGTTCAAGCAATGCAGTCAATACTTTCATAAAAACTCCCGGTTTTTTCTTACATAATAGTTTAAGATATGTAATTTCGCTAGGATTACTTTTGAGAACAAAATAGGAGTAATTCATCAAAATCATATTGGAGATGAACTGCTCTGTTGGAGATTGATGCTCATTAATAGAGTCGATCAGCAGCTCTAATACCCTATTTTTATTAGAGTTATAGGCTTGTATAAACATCGTTGCTTCTGCAAACGACTTGTTGAAATCATCATACGGAAAATCATATACATCATGACTGCCCAAGATGAAGTTGACCAACTGTCCTTGCAAAATTTTTATTTTCCCCAGCGCTGCTCGGGTATCCATATCCATCTTATTTTTGTTAATATGCTCATGCAACATGTCAATTAGAATGTGCAAATCATACTGCTGTCCGTCTTCCATGCTGTACAGTATCTTATTATTTTCAATCGTTAGACGATCATAAATGTCATCACCTAAACCCAGTTCAAATAAAAGCTGGTGAAGGAAAAATAGTCTGTCCTGAGTAAGCGAGAATTCATTCCCTCTCTCTGCTAGATGTGAAACTTGATATTGATAATAAACACAACATAAGTTTTTTCGGCTATAAGCAACATCTTTATGTATATCAAAAACGTTAAACATGAGCGAAAGCAATCGAATTAGACGTTCAGCATCCGCTACGCTTAAAATGGGATGATCCATTTTGGTAAATAGCGACCTATCAAATAAATCGTGCCATCGTACTAAAGAAATATGATTCTGCTCGTTTATATTCAGAGTTAATATTCTTAAATTTTGCTCTTGATCAGGATAGGAATAAAATAGATCTTCATGATTCAAATCAGAAATGCGCTCATTAAAGTAGGCTCTTAATTTGTAATCGTATATTATAGAAAAAGACATTTCTCTCCTCCATGCACCTTATTTTCGAACTCCTATATTGTAAAATTATTCTGGATCGACTGACAAGGTAGCATAATTACAGAAACATATGTTCTTCATTTCTATATTATGATATCTTAATGCTAAAAGTAAAACGTGATGTCACAGGTCATAGTCTACGATTAGAAAGGAATACACACCTATGAAACAGTTAAGCGAAGCGATTACCCGGTTTGTACACCAGCAAAACTTATATAATGCAGCCTACGGGCTGTTCCAAGACCACTATATCCAGCCCCGTTCAGAGAGTATAACAGATTGCTGGGACAAGCGGATTCCTCTATCCCCTGAGCTGGAGTACCTATATAGCCATTATGAAATGATCGATGCTAAGGCAGCGGGAACACACAAATTGAAAAATGCGGCCGTTGAAATCGGGGATGCTGCTGTTCTCTTTTTTGTCGCACCAGAACATTTATATCGCCAACAGCTGGGCTATCGCTTCATTACATCTGGAGAGCTTGTTCATGAGTCATCTTCGTGGCCCTCCCACCATGTTGTAATTGCCACGTTTAATGATGATCCAGTCATTGTCGATACTAGCGCACCTGCTTCCCCTGTATATGCTGCAATTGAAGGTGGCGCAGCGCAGCAAGTTGCTGACTCTTTAGCTAACTTCTTTACGGCTCTTTCCATCCTGATTGAAGGTGCCTGTACCTTTAAGGGAGAATTGATAGATGAAGATACATACGAAACCAAAGCAGAATATATCGAGCACGTAAAACCATTGCTACATCATTTGTTGGGCGAAAACCAAACCACGTATTTGCTGAATTACCTATCCTTTTGTTAGAAATCCTATTTGTTAAAGAGAGGTGGGGCTTTTTATGATCTATATCGCATTACTGCGGGGCATCAATGTGGGCGGCAATAACAAAATCGAGATGAAGAAGCTCAAGCAAACGTTTGAACATGCAGGGATGGGGCATGTGACAACTTACATTAATTCTGGAAACATTATTTTTTCCAGTCAGGAGCGGCCCAACCAGGAGCTATCACTCATACTGGAACAGGCGATTCTGGAGGATTTTAGCTTACCCATCCGCGTCATCGTCCGTAATATGAAGGAGATTCAGAGCATTATGGAGGCACTGCCGAATGAATGGGCTAATGATACACAGATGAAAAGTGATGTAATGTTTCTGTGGGATGAAATTAACGATATTTCCGTTCTGGACAAGCTTCCTTTAAAACCGGGAATTGGACATGTCATCTATACGACCGGAGCCATTCTGTTTTCTGTCAGCAAAGAACAAGTCACAAAAAGCGGGTTAACGAAATTAGTCGGCACCAAGCTGTATCAGCAAATGACGGTGCGGAATGTGAACACAACCCGTCAGATTTATAAGCTGATGCATGAACTAAACACTGAATAATGGGAGAAAAAACACTGTGACAAACCTACAAAATCAAAAACAAGTATATATAATCCACGGATACACAGCTTCGCCAACAGATCATTGGTTTCCTTGGTTACAAGATAAATTACAGGAAGACGGGGTTTCGGTAAATATACTAGATATGCCCAACTCGCAAGCCCCCAAACTTAATGAGTGGATTGAGCATCTATTGCAAAATATTAAAGCTTTACATAAAGACACCTATTTTATTGGTCATAGCTTGGGTTGTGTATCCATATTAAGGTACCTGCAGCAAGTCAATATCCCGGAACCACTAGGTGGTGCCGTTTTCGTTTCCGGTTTTACTGATCCATTGCCAAGCCTGCCGTCATTAGATGAATTTACAAATGACCATTTGGATCATCAGCAGATCATGGATTCGCTAAAAGCGCGTGTAGTTATAGCTTCAAAGGACGACGCGATTGTCCCCTTTGCACTTAGTAAGAAACTAGCGGAAGATATCCAGGCTGATTTTCACGAATTAGATCATGGAGGACACTTTTTACAAAGTGACGGCTTTACCACCTTACCGATCGTCTCTCAAGTTTTAATGGAAATGATAAATGAAAATAAGTAGCGTTAAAAACCCGCAAAATAGACCTGGCAAAAAGGGTCCAGCTTGCGGGTTTTACATTTTCTACTGGATGAATTAGGGGGAATAAAGCGTATGTTTAGTCAAGATATCAATACAATGCCCATTTTTCCGTACACAGCTCTATAAATGAATGGGCAACCTGTTCACATTCGTCATATCCCAAACTACCAGAATGAGCAAAAAGAATGGGATATTCATTGTTTCTTTTTTCCTCTCTCATATCAAACATATAGTGGTTACCGCATCCATCCATCGCAAACGACACGGCACCCGGCATATACTCTGGCAGCTCGTAGGCGAGGTTCATTTCTCTCAAATCTTCAGTATTGAAAAACTGGAAATAACGTTCTCCATTCTGAAATTCACCGCCATTAGAATATTTCAGCAATTCTATGTAACTATCAGGAAATTGTCCTTGGGGCAAATGCCAGCTAACAGGATCTAGCGGTTTATATTGATCATAAAATGGAGACGATTTCGGAAAAGGGTTCACTTGTCTTTGTTGGATTTCGTGAATTTCCTGCTTCGATAGCTTGATGTTCCATGTGCTCAAAAAATTCGCGATTTGTTCACCAGTTGCTTCCGGACATTTTATAAATTGATGTTCAAAGTGAATACTCCACATAATAACCACCCTCCTACCTTCACGTCTCTAAAAGTTGTTGTTGCTATCTTTTTCAACCTTCTCCATCTTTTTCAACCCATTCAGCCACACTCTCATGAGGTTGAAGGTTCTCACGTTTATAGTAAAAAACGGTCTTGAGCTCGTAATCCAAGCTTTCCGCAGCAATGAAAAATCGGGTACCAAACGTTTGATCCTCCATACAAATCACAGGCCCCTCAAGAAATCCGTAAGAGACAGTTTTTAACATTTCCAATTCCTTGTCATTAGCCAGTCTAAAGCATTCAATTGAAAATACACCACCCGGACAGGAAAGAAACGAGACCTCGTAAAATGTAATCTCTATGTTGTGATAATAGCTAAAGTCAAAGCTCCCTGCTAGTACCAGCTTGGGGCGACTTGTATAATCATAAATGTAGTAATGGTCAATGTTATTTTGAGAAAGTATTTCATTCAGCTGCATCAGTTTGGATTGAATGGAATGATTCATGATCTTATGTCCCCCTCCCCACTCGCGGCTATTCCCGATCCGTCACCGCCTGCCACGCTTCTGTTAGTGCTATAGGTGATTTGTGGCTGGTCTCTCCGCCACCTTCCTGAGTCCATAGCGGCGGATAATAAGCAAATACCTCTCCTGGCTGAAGTTGCTCCATATCCGACTGCCAACCATTCCAGCGGAATGTCTGGTAGAACAAGCCCAAATCTCCCTCAGCCAACCAGCTCAAGAAACCGGAATAGGCCAGCTCAGTGGATTCCCACTCCAATGCATCCGGTGCAAAATAGTAGATATGGCCGCTACGTCCAAACTTCCCTGTATCCAATCCAAAGAAGCCACCTGCTGCATCATAGGCCACAATCAGCATTCCCCCAAGTGCAGCAACGCTCACTGGCTCTTGCAGCCCGTTCCACGAAGCCAAACTGCCGTAAATTTCAGGCCCACCTGCACCCAGTAAGGTGATCCATCCGTGGTCAAATATGATCCCTCCTGTTTCATAGGCAACCGTTCCCAAGTACGATTTGGTGCTCACTTGCAAACGGTAGAGCGAATCTCCCCTAACAGATTCCGATTCTGCCGGTACAATGCGAAATGGATTATTCCCTTCTTGCAGAATGTTTCTGACCTCTTCCCATGCATGGTTGTCCTGATCCACCAGCTCATCAACCGTTAACGTATGCATATCCATTCTCCTTCCTGTATTCCGATATCTATCTTTCAACCTTTGAACTGATTTTCGAAAACCTGCGTTTGCTCTAAAATCACCCACTGATTCAGCTCGTCGTAGCCTTGGACAATCGCCGTGATCTCATGCCTCGGATACATCCACTCGGATGGGGCCTTTTCCGCATATGAATGGGTGTCTGCCAATCCGACTGCATTGTGCTGGAAAATATGAATTAGTGTTCCGTGTGGAAAAAAGGCTTCAATATATCCAGTTACCTTAGTCCCAACCGGCAGTGCGGTTTTGACTTGATGCCATTCCTTGTTGGAGGTGTGAAGATTGCTGGACCAGATTTCTTCAAACTCTTTTTTTGTAATTTTCGTATAATAGGGCTCTGTATCATCAATCGCTTTCTCTGCTAACAAGAAATGATATTGCTCGTGCTTACGATTAGAAGCAATAAAAGTACCGTCATCCTGGATCACAATTTGCCGATAGGCTACGCCGTCTGAGTCTATTTCAAAATACCAGGTTCCCATGCCTGGTTCCGGACAATCTTTAAGATATTTCATTCGTACCTCCTAAAAGGATGTATAACCGTGTCATTTCATCTTTCTTTTTCCGCTATAAGTCCTTGTCAAATATGCGAGATATTCCGAACGCGTCAGTCCTCCTGTTTGGCGATTGAACTCATCGTACGAAATGTCTTCCGGGAATCCGAATTCGGCCAGTGCTTTTCGGCGCTCTTCCCGATACAACGGGTTATCCAGCGTGTGGTGCCACTCCCGCTCTTCCCAAGGACCAAAACAGTCTGCAATGACACCTGAATATACACCGTTATTTAACAATTCGCGCGAAGACTTGAACACTGTCTTTTCTTCCGGTTTGGAAATTGTGCCCGTTCCCCAGGACAGTCTATATATTCTTTCTTTACTGCTATCTATGCTACTGCCGTAACCAATCGGAAACACAATATCCTCTTCCGCCAACGCTTTATGCCCTATCCGCTCGTAGGACCCTCGCATAAAGGAATCATCCATGACAATCCAGGTTGTATCAGATAACGGGGCGGCCGTGATGGATTCCAAAGTTATTGAACGGTCACGACTTGTACACAAATACGGACGTACGAACAAAGGCATTGTCATGACACTATTCCATATGCTCTCCTTTGCAAACAACTGATCCTTTTGCATTTGGCGCAAATCTCCGACGACCAGTACATAGCCATCTGTAAAAAGGTCTATTTCCACGCGGAAGATGTCTCCCGGAATGGTTTTATAACGCAGGTTTTTCATATGCTTCAATCGTTCCACCTTACGATCATAGTCGTTAGGCACAAGCGACGGGTAACGTTGAAGCCAATCGATGATCTCTTCTTTACTATGTAAATGCTCACATCCAGTGATGGGCAATCTCACGCCAGTTTTGCTATTCACAGCAGTAACATAACTAATATTACGATCTCTTCGAATGCCTGCTGAAAAGGACACACCTTCTGCTGTGATGCTCGAAACACTTGTATAATTCAGTTTTTTCTCTTTGCCACGAGCCGTTTTAGGCAGAACAAATGCCCGATCACGAGTAAAAATCTCTACATCAGCTTCTCCATAAGCATCCTCTTTGGAAGAAATTCGCTTGCGAATAACATCTCCATCCATACAAATAAAATATCCTTCTTTAATTTCTACTACGTCCCAATGTTCTTCCAGCGTCTCCAGCCCAAAATAGGGTCGTAACGCGTTCGTTAACCAACTATTCATCTGCTCCTCCTGTTCCGAGTACAATTCAGTAGACTTCATTTCTGTTATTCCAGAAATTATAACATAACACGGCATGTAGCTCGTTTATTCATACATTATTCTAGCTTGGACTAACTCCTCCTGAATCCAGCTACTGCTAGTAGACAGTTGGAGCAAGTCGGCCGTGATCTGTTTGATCTGTTCTTGCAGCACGTGTGGCTGATCTGTTCCTTCCAGAAAGCGACTCATAAAATGAAGAAAAACGTCTACCTTCCTAAGCAGCATTAACACAGGCAAAGCGTCAACCTCGGATTGGCTTAAACGAACCTGACGGCTGAAGCCCCGGCAAAAATCACGAACAGCTGTCGTTTCCTCCGGTTGTCCCAAAAATCCTGATAAAATGACCGCCGGATCCATGACCCGAACGTCCAGCGTACAAAATTCAAAATCAAGCAGTACAGCCACCTGACTAGGGTCAGAATCCTTTACCAACAAATTGGAAGCGTTCAAATCTCCATGTACAAGCTGATGCGGCAACTCTTCCAATGCATGAAGTGAATCTATAATCTCTTCATATACTTTTCCTATCAAACGCAGCTCCTCATGGAAATCTTTTAGAGGCTCCGGCGGGTTTAAACAAAAGCCTTGGATTACTTCCCGGTTACATAATGGATAGGATTGCTGCAAAGCATAATACGGCCGATAGACTGGAGTCATATCAAGATTGAGTGTTTCAAGTGCAGCAGATAATTCGCCAGCAGCCTCGCCAAAAGAATAGGCAAAGCTAGGATCCTGCTCCGATGGGGATGTGCCTTCTATGTATTCGAACAGACACACATATTTTCCACTATCCTTCTCAACCTGTGCAAGTGTCTCTCCCGTAATCGTTCGGATTGGCATTGGAACCCTGAATGATAGAGAATGCCTGCTCAGTTCCTGCAAAACCGCATGCTCAAATTCTATTTTGTTCCGATCCCTGTGTGTATCGTAGATGCGCAGTACCCCACTTCGCCCACCGCTCTTAACAAAATACGTCGTATTATTCCAACCTCCGGTTCGTCTCTGTAGTGTCCCGTCCCACTCCGGCCAGTGCCGTCTTAATACCGCTTCCAAAATGTATCCTCCCTATTAAACATCCGCTTATGAATTTGCCGATATTATAACAAATATAGACGCCCATTAGAATTGGACGTCCTTGTGTATCCTTCATTTCCTCATTTGTTTGTTTCGGATATTCTGCGGGGTGGCACCATACGCTGTTTTAAATTTTTTATAGAAAAAACTCATGCTGTTATATCCGACCTGCTTAAAGATCATTTCGAATGGCAGGTTGGTATTGACTACCAAAGAATAGGCCGCATTAAGTTTAATGTTGGCAATAAGCTGCGTGTAAGTAAGACCGGTTACTTTTTTCAACTTATTACTTAAATACGTACTATTGTAATTAAAATGAGTAGATAATTGCTGGAGGCTTAAATGCTGATAATGCTTTTCCATGTAATTCAGAATAGAAGTAATATTACTTTCCTGCTGGTTTAAGTGAATATTATGCTCGCTTTCCAATACACGGACCAATTCCCCAAATACAATGGACAAATAAGCCTTGACCAGCTCCATTGAATCCTCTTGCCTGGAAAAATATTCGATCAAGATTCTACGCAATATATATTGAAGGTTTTCATTATGCTGTGACTCAAAAATAATAAAGTGATTATGATGCTGATGCTGGAGGACTGAATTGGCAAGAAACTCGCCGATCAAACTTTTTTTCTTAGATAGCCGCTGTAGAAATAGGGATGAAATCGTTTCTCTTTGCAGGAGGATATTAATCAGTATATCGTTTTCTCCCAAAGGTGCGATGCTGTGCGGTACATCCTTATCGAGGACACACACTTGGCCTTCACAAAGCTCAATTTCTTTACCCGCTATGATTTGGTTGCACTTACCTGAGTAAACATAGTTTAACTCAATAAATTCATGCATGTGCTCCAGCATCGGAGCAAACCTGTTGTGCTTGCTAATATAAATATCATGTTCTCCGAAGAAAAATAAAGCAGGCATTCGATACATATTCTGATTTATATCAAAAAATCGCTCATTTTCCGATTCTTTGGAGAGATCATTAATCACTTGATTGTTTTGCTATTGTAAAAGTTCAATTTCAGTTTTACTTCTCAGCAACTGATCCAACTCATGAAGGTTCATAAACACAGACTCCTCCTTCAGACTCCCATTAACTGTGAACTGCCGTCTGTGTTTTGCTTCCCTTTCCTCTAATAGCGATTCCCAGACAGAGGAGCGCAGCAATCATAAATACAATCGCAGAGACGAGAAAGGAAAATGAGGCAGTTTCATTCCCAGACAACACCCCAACTAACTTGATAACATAAGGCGAAGCAAACGCTCCCAAATTGGAGCCTACCATTGCAATCGAAATAGATATCGTCTCACTGCCTTTAGGTACGATTTTAGTTAGTATCGTAAAAATATAAGGAATAAACAGCGCAAAGCTAAAGCCAATGATCAGCATGGCAACCGTAACCATGGTCACATTCTGAGCAAACCACAGCAGGACAAAACCTGTCGCTGTTAATAAACTGGAGATAAAAGGTGCGTAATTTCTGAACCATTTATATATTCTACCGAACAAGAAGCCTGCAATCATAGTTGACAAGGAGAACAGCGTCAAAGCGGTCCCTAAAAACCCTGCGTTAGGCATACTCTTTTCAGCAATCATAATACCTGTTTTGGTATACACAATCATGATAAAGGTCATAAACAGGAAAAGTGCAGCCCCTAATCCAAGTACAGGTAGGGACATTCCCCCACTCTTTTGGCCCGTTCCTGTCGTGCTCACTGTAGGCTCCTCACGCTCTGGTTCAGGAATGATAAAAAAGAACAACAGTGCGATAGGAATAGTGATCGCATAGCACAAAAAAGCAAACGGCCAGTCGATTAGGGCAAGCTGTCCTGCCACAAAGGTAGCCAAGCTGCTTCCGAGCCCTTGTACAGCGCTTTGAAAACCTACCAATTGAGCACGTTCGTCCCCTTCAAAAAAATCACTAATTAAACTGACAGCCAGCGAATTGAACATCCCCAGACCTGCACCTAGCACCAAACGCAACACGAGAATCCATGTAATGTTCGTAGTGAGCATAGGAAGTATTCCGCCGATGACCACGAGCAAAAGTCCTAGCAGGATTGTATTTTTTTTACCCAAGCGGGAAGAGATCGGGCCACTCAACAGCACAAACAGCATCATCGAGAAAGATGGGATTGTAACTATGCTTTCAATCAGTGAACTGGAGACTCCCGGTAATTGGTTCAGCATCATCGGGATGATAGCTGAAATAGCACTCGCTGATGTCAGGACTAAGGAAATGGACAACAATGCTGTTTTAAACCATATTTTGTTTTTAATATTCATCAAGCTTCTCACCTCTAGTCTATGTTATTTAGCCTCTGGTTGTATTTGTACTGGAACGTATACTGTCCAGATCCGACGGTAAACGTCAATTCATGATCTCCACTCAGTTCGAAAATCGCCTGTTCTCCGGGAGAACCTGATTTCCCGGCCAGCTCTTGTGGCACATTACCAGGCGGATACTGAATCGACGGGTATTGCTTAGTAATGGTCTGTTGTAATGCATCTGGCTCTAGAACGCCCGGAAGCGTAATCTCAGCTGTCGTATTATGTGGTACGTGAACCGTCATCCGCATTTCTTCATTCACGATTTCCCAATGGACAGCAACCTCACCATAAGGTGTCTCCAGCTTGCCATGGGCCGAAGTAAGATTAACAGGCGGTTTGGGTGCTAACCGTGACTTTTTGTAGCCCGCTTCAAGCACATCGATACCGGCAATATTTTGGTACATAAAGTCTCCAACTGAACCGTACGAATAGTGATTGAACGAGTTCATATCGGTGCTCCAGAACGAGCCGTCCACTTTGATACTGTCCCAATGCTCCCACATGGTCGTTGCTCCCCGTTCAACCTGATAGAGCCAAGAAGGATAATCTTTCTGAAATAAAATTTTATAAGCTATATCTGTATAGCCATTGTCGGATAAAACCAGGCATAGATAGGGTGTGCCTACAAAGCCAGTATCCAGATGCATATCATTTTTTTCTATCAGCCGTACGAGCTCCTGAACCACTTGCTTTTTATATTTTTCTGGTACCAATCCGAAGTGCAAAGCCACAACCTGTGCAGTCTGGGTATTAGAAGTCAGTTTGCCAGCGTCATCAAAATAACGGTTCGCAAAAGCGCTTCTAATCCCCTCATGCAAGCTTTGATAAGTGTTGTAATCGGTATAGCGATTCAGCAGTTTGGCGGTCTGCGCCAAGATATGAGTCGAATACGCAAAGTATGCAGTCGCTACCAACGTTCCATCGGTCGCTCCAAAATAGCTTCCTTCCTCGCTATCCAGCGCCAGCCAGTCTCCCAGCTGCAAACCAGTATCCCACAAATGTTCCTCGGTCCCCTGGGCACGAATATAATCGACCCATGCTTTCATACTGTCATACTGCTGAGCTAGAATTTGCTTATCCCCATAACATTGATAGATCGTCCACGGACATATAACTGCTGCATCTCCCCATGCGGCTGTCGTTTGGTCCATATTGTCTGCAAAGGTTCCTTTGAGGACATCCGGCACGACAAAAGGCACAGCCCCATTCTCCAGCTGGTTGTAAGCCAAATCTTTCAGCCACTTTCGAAAGAAGGAAGCACTATTCATATTGAAGCTGGCCGTTCTGGCAAAAATCTGTGCATCGCCGGTCCAGCCTAATCGCTCATCACGCTGCGGGCAATCGGTCGGCACATCCAGGAAGTTCCCTTTTTGTCCCCATACAATATTGTGCTGGAGTTGGTTCAGCTTTGGATCGGATGTCTCGAACAAGCCAATTGTCGCCATGTCTGAATGCAAAACAACGCCTGTAAAATCTTCAATGGCTACGCCAGCCGGAAAGCCCTCAAGCTTCACATACTGGAAGCCTTGAAAAGTGAAATGCGGCCTAAATATCTCCGTCCCCTTGCCGCTGCAAATGTACGTAATCTGCTGCGCTGCATCACGAATATTATCTCGGTAAAAGTTCCCTTGCTGATCCAGTACTTCACCATGAACCAGATTCAGAACCGTACCTTCGGGGGCTTCCACTTTAAATTCCAGCCAGCCTACCATATTTTGACCCAAGTTAAGTACTAGTTCGCCTTTAGGAGTCCAAATCAGTTCAACAGGCTTTAATCGGTTCATTACACGGACAGGCTCGTTCTCCTGAGCAACCAGATGACTTAACGGAAACGGGGCGACCTGCATCATTTTCCGTTCGTTCAAGAAGCGATGTTCGGCTGCCTGCTGCTCCAGTCGAGCATCATAGATTTCGCCGTTATAAATATCTGACATCAAAATGGCACAGCTCGTTTCCTCCCAGGAAGAATCAGAGCAAATGAGTTCTGAACGGCCATCTTCATAGCTAATCTTCATTTGAAATAGCAAAGCATTTGTGTTCCCGTAGGTATCCTTGCGCTTTTGCCAGCCTAGATAGCCGCTGTACCAGCCTTCTCCCACCGTGGCTGTGATGCGGTTATGTTGTTCTCGAACGGTAGAAGTCACATCATAGGCTTGCACCTGAACACGATCGTTATAATCTGTCCATCCCGGGGTAAAGTAGGCATCGCCTACTCTTTGTCCATTGAGCTCCAGCTCATACAGACCAAGGCTTGTGGCATAAATGACTGCTTTTTTCACTTTTCCCTCAACTGAAAAACACTTGGAAGCAGCAAAAGGGGCTCTTGTCTGAAACTTTTCATGGATGCTTCGCTCCTGCACTGTAATCCATTGTGCCTTCCAGTCCTGCTCATGGAGCAGCCCCATTTCCCAAAAGCCAATCTCACTCCATTCCGATTCCTCGGGTTCGGTGTCACCCGCTCCCTGAGCCCATACTTTTACCCGGTAATAATATCTTTGTCCTGATTCGAGTGGAGGACCTTCATAGGGAAACAAAATGGATTGTTCCGAATAGGAAAAATGATTCCAGAGCAGCGGTTCAAAAGCGGGATTTATGGCTACCTGCAATTGGAAGCGTTTTTGGAAAACGTATATGTTGTCAGATTCAATTTGCCAACTTAATCGAGGCTTTAGACAACCCAGTCCAATCGGATTGTTTACATGTTCACATATAAGCGCTTTCACTTTTAGCATCTTATGTCCTCCCTGAGATCTTCTTTTGTGTTTCTATACTCAAATTAAAACGCTTCCATTAGTTGTGCGCAATGTTGTATCCCTGCATGTTGTATGCTTGATTTACAGGTGTTGAATGTCCATCCCTCATATCGAATCTTAAAATGGGTCTATTAGAAAAATATGTACGTGTGACAGCGCAGTACTCAAAAGGAAAACTCTTGTTTTTTGTACATATGGATTGTAGTATTAAGCCGATCAGTGAAAGGAGAATTACAGTAATGGAAACGAACTACAAAAAGCTGCTGGATCAGATGATGGCACCCTATGATAAAATGCTGCAGAGTCTAATAAGTGATCACGCCGATTTTTCGAAGGTTGACTATTTGGAGCAACACAGTGAGGAATATGGAAAAAGTGATGCCAATTATACCCATCGCTTGAAGGTGCTTTTGGCTTTGTATAATCGTGAGGATCGAGATTCCCCGCATTACGAACCGATTGTGAGAAGGCTGCTCGTTAATGAGATTATAGATAGGGAAACGAACAGTTTTCAGGGGATTGGCGATGCTCTATACTATGCCGTTTTTTTACTGCAAAAGTATGAGCGTGAACAGGACCAAATTTTGTTCCAGCAGGCCAAGAAAGCCAATTTCGATACATACGCCGGGTTTGATCCTGAGTTGATTTTGGAAACATATTTATTCAGCAAAGATACAGCTGATCTTGAAGATTGCATCAATATCGCGAGTGAACTCGGGGAAGATGTATACCTATCATTATTTATTGATTTGTGGATCAGAGAGCAGACGGATTGGGACAAAGAAAATTTGCGGACACTCGTTTATCATGAGAGATGGCGCAACCATCCAGAAGGTGAAATTGAAGCCCTCAAAAAGCTGGCTGAAATGGAGAAAATAGAAGAAAATTCTAGTAACTACTGTTCTACTGCATCCAGCTTGGCAGAAAAGCTCATTGAAACAGGACGATGGGATGAAGCTTGGGAAACGATGGCAACCATCATTCCGCTTATTACTAAGGAAAAAGAATGGTTCCTGTACGGACTTGGCCGCAATATAATTACAGCCTGTATCCACATCATCATGCATTTTGGAGCAAAAAGCCGACAGGCTACTTCGTTATGGCAAACGATAAAAGGGGTTCTTCAACCTGCCGCTAACAATATGGGGACCATTCAATATCAGCTTGCTGTATCTGTCAGCAAATTTATGGGTGATACCAAATTGGAGCAAAAGTTACTCCGGATTCGGAAGCAACGTCAATAATCCAGTTGCCATAAGGAGCCTGTCGCATGCAATGTAAAGAACGAGGCATTTGACCCAGCAGCTCGCTTTCCAGTTGCCCCTCGAAGCGAGGGGCAGCGAAAATACGGATTGCAGTGCATTGCCTTCCTCTACAGATTTCCGGTCACGATAATACCATCTGCTTGCTTCAAATGCGCTCTGACCCATGCTGTAAAGGAATCGATAAATATGCGTAATTCTGGCTCCTTGGCAGGCCAAGCATCCAATTCTGTTAATATTTCATGCCATACCGACGCCTGAATCGGATTATCCCAGCAGGCATCAAAAGCCTCATACGTTTCCCCCGTGTCAGGATCGACAAGTGGGTATTTGGACTTTAACACAGACAGCACGATATCAAAGTCATCTGCGTAGATGAAGATCATCTCCTCCAGCTTTGGCTCATCTGTATCCCCATAGCGCAGCGGTTCAAAAGTATATCCAATATTGGCTCTTGGACCACTATAGCGATAGATTAGTGTCTGAATCTCTGTTTTTCCTTTCTTAGTCACTCTCTCTTACTCCTCTCTTCGGCTACAACTCGAACCAATCCGCAGCGCATTTCTCTTCTTCCAGTGCCCTACACATTCCTTCCCTCAACCCCATCGCATCTCCGCCGCCGATATGAAATAGACAATAGATATAAGGTTCATCATCTTCTAACCCTTCAATATTTCTTGCCTCTTCCACTGAAATCTGAAGCGCTTCAGGCCAATCAGAATTATTCTGAAGCAGAACAAAACCATCCTCATCCCTTTGCATCCGATATCCGTCAATCCTAGGCAATGCTTCAGCTAAGCGTTCCATTAGTGCTTTAATATCCTTAACATCTGCGACCTTAATTCCATACTCCCACCCCATCTGCATTCCTCCAATTTTATGAACTCCTCCTTAATTAGAACTACCCCTAAATTGGGTTTCACCTTCTCATTCACCTCAGGAAATTCACTTGGATTCAGTCATAGTCCGCATATAAGAGGTATTCCTTACAATGCCTGCACTGAAATAAATAACCCCGAAACGATCCGTCACGTTCCATGCTTTCTCGTATTCGACTCTTAGCCTCTTTTTCATTATACAAAGCCAGAATAAGCATAACCATCAGTTTGACATCATTTTCTATTTCTCTACTGACAAGTTCCTTCCAGCCAACAAAATCTATAAAAACACAGTAGTCATCACAGTGATCCAGCCACGCGGCGGTCTGCCATGCCTCATAACCGGGAGTCCGATGCAGTAGCTCATCCAGCTTTGGTTCCTCCAATTGTGCACAGCAAGCAGGGTCATGAAATGTTCCCTGTAGCATGCTCGCAGCGCTACCATTCGCAATACACCAAGGACAGATCGCCTCATAAGATAATGCTGTATAAAAGGGACCCGCGTACCAGATATCGGTCTGCCGTCCACAACAGGAACACGTTTTCAAAAAGCCTGATTTAAGGATCTGAGTGCGTACAGGGTCTTGATGATAAGTAAACACAGGGAGATCGGAAGTTTTCTTGCGCTTGGCTACTTTGATTAAAGGCTTAATCACCGGCAGTCGAATCGGGCTATTAATCATCTCTTGAATACTCCACTGTTTCTTCAAATCTGCTTTATTTTTCCGGTTCATGACGGACATAAAAACCTCTAGCGCCTCTTCGTATTGATGCAGGTGAAGATACAACTCTGTCAAAATTCTGGCAGCCTGCTCGCTTTCTAAGCCCTCAAGCTCTTCCTTCAATTGGTACATGGCTTGTACAGCCTCGGGACTGGGTGCGTACAAACTATATCTTTTGTTTAGTGCCACCCATTTTTGCTGGATTTCCATAAGCCCCCCACTTCCTTCTGATTTTCCTGAAATTTCTTATAACTTATTATAATAGATATAGGCTTCCGGTGAGTATACCCCGGAAGCCTATGGATTCATCTAACCAATCTTTTATTTATTTTGCCTTATGAGGAACAGGCTCACTATTCCCGTTTCTTTTTCTCACTACCCACATAATAACAGCCATAACAGCTACCAAGACTGCTATAAGCGTAAAGGGAATATATTTGTCCACTCGATACAAGGTGGTCGTCAAAATAGGAGCAATGATCGCGGAAATTCCCTGTACCGCAGCTACCAGCCCCGCTGCTCCCCCTTGCTGCTCTTGACTGACTGAAAGCGAAGCACCTGCCATAAAACCGGGCATCAGTAAGCCTGTGCCTATGCCAAACATAAAGAACGCTGCATAGTAAACGACCAAGCTGGCTGAAATCAGAAATAATGCCATTCCAGCAATCAGGAATAGAGAACCAAGTAAAATCATCGGCTTAGGCTGCCATTTAAGCCATTTCATCTGGATGATCTGCACAATCAGCATCGCTGCCCCGGAGAACATAAGTCCAAAGGACACGACTCTTGCTGTTTCTTCGGATGTAAGACCTAACTGATCTTGAAAATAAAAACCACCTATAACCTGAATAGTCACAATACTTATCATCGTAACCAAGCCTGCAAACAAATACATTCTTAGACCTGGCTGGAGGGGGTTAATTCGAGCGGGTTTTTGCTGAATAACGGGCTGGGCCGCCGGAATCGCCAGCAGAGACACCACGAATGCAACAGCGGCAATGACAATTCCAAAATATAAGGGCCATAACAGCCCTATTAAAGTAAAGGCACCTGCAATCGCGGGACCAAATACCAGCCCAAGCCCATTCGCCGCACTAATAATAGCCATACCACTTCCACGCTCTTCTCCTTCCGTTACATCTCCCATATAAGCTTGGGACGATGACAACACCGCCGGGATAAAGCCGCCAATTAAGCCGCGTGTAACAATCAGCAGGACTAACAGCAGCCCCCCACTGAGCCAACCATTTAATCCTGCAAAAAGAGTAAGTGTAAACAACAGGCAGCTTACACACATCCCTATGAAACCAAGCAGAATCACCGGCTTGCGTCCCTTTGCATCACTTAGATTTCCCCATACTGGAGCCATTAAGGCCATCGTTATAGAACCAAGCGATATAATTAATCCGGAATGGCTTTCTCTTAAGCCTAATTCACGAATAAGGGGCGGCATAATTGGAGCAATGAGCATGAGCCCTAGCATAGCCACAAATACACTGAAAAAGATGCTCCCTTTTATTCTATTCATCCTCGCACACTCCTCTGTTAAAGATTCTCTCTATGCAGAAGTATACGGAGCATACCAAAACGCTACTGCCTATAGACGGATAAATTTGCGGTTAAACGGATTTAATTTTGCGTATAAAACAGCAGCCAGTCTTCAGACAGTAAAAAATGGCCTGCATTCTATGGCCCAATGGGCGTCGTTAATTATAGAGTCGCTCTTTCGTTGTGAAATGAACTACATCGGTCTCTTCATCGCTGACTGGATGGAAGGGCTTCATTTCCTGGCATGTTATTACGATATATGATGTACAGTCTTTTGCCTTTAGTAATTAGCGTAGCTGTGGGTTGAGTCTGTATATCGATGTCTAAGGGGGAAATCTCAGTGAAAACAAAAATAGGATCAATCATGAAGGTAAGATCGTTAAGAACGAAGTTAACCATAATGTGCTTGATTATTTTAATTGTACCCACATTCGTGATTGGAATCAGTTCTTATGTTGTTTCCAAGAATGAAATGAATGAATCAGGCAAAGTAGCACTTAAGAATAGTGTGCAAATGGTAATTGGTATGATTAGTTTCCTCAATGGGCAAGTCGAAGCCGGTAATTTAACATTGGAAGAAGCACAGGAAAAACTGCGCATCGAGCTGCTCGGTGTAAAAGATGCTAATAACAAAAGACCGGTAAAGATTAAATATACTGTAGGTAAAACAGGTTATCCGTGGGCAGTCAACCAAGATGCCGTTTCAGTGATGAACCCTTCAAATGAAGGCCAGGATTTAATAAATGCCGTATCGGAAGACGGTGTGCATGTGGGAAAAGAGTTTGTAGAAGCCGGTACAAACGGCGGTGGATTCGTCACTTATAAATGGGCTTTACCTGGTACAGATCAAGTGGAGACGAAAATTTCGTACGTTGAAAGGGATCCTTATTGGGGATGGATCATCGGTTCTGGAGCATATTTTAACGAATTTAACAGCGGGGCGACCAAGGTCCTTTATATTGTCCTGATTATTACGACTATTGCAGTTATTCTGGGAGCAATTATCGTAAGCTTTGTTTCGGGACGTTTTACGAAGCCTATTATCATGATTGCAAAGCGGCTTAACTCAGTTGCGGACGGTGATTTAACGGTCGAAGAAGTCAAAATGAATTCAAAAGATGAGGTTGGCGAGCTGGCACAGGATTTCAATCATATGATTAAAAATATTAGATATTTGATCGGTGAAGTAAACCTGTCCACAAAGCAGGTAGCAGCTTCCTCGAAAGAATTAACCCTTGGTGCAGAGCATACTGGGCAGGCAACCGAGCATATCACCATCGCGATTCAAGAATCGGCGGCCGGTGCGAAGGAGCAGCAACTGATGCTCCAGAAGACAACCAGCTCGCTTGAAGAAATTTCAATAGGCATGCAGCGGATCACGGATAGCTCCTTGACTATTGCTGAATCGTCTGCAGACGCGATGGAAATGGCGAGCCTTGGCGGTACTGCTGTACAACATACGGTGAAGCAAATGGACTTGATTAACCATTCCGTCAATGAAACCGATGCGGTTATGAGGATGCTGGATGAACGTACTCAACAGATCGACACGATGCTGCATGCCATTACGGATATCGCACAGCAGACCAATCTGCTTGCCTTAAATGCTTCGATTGAGGCTGCCCGTGCAGGCGAGGAAGGCCGCGGTTTCTCCGTAGTTGCTGCAGAGGTGAGAAAGCTGGCCGAACAATCGAACCAGTCTTCCGGGCAAATTTCCGGGTTGATTCAGAATATGCGCAAAGATATGGAGCATTCGCTTAAGACCATGGAACGCGTAAAACAGGATGTCGACTCTGGTATTAAAATTGCCAATGAGACAGAGCAGCAGTTTAACAAAATTGTGACGTCCACCAATCATATCGCGCAGCAAACAGAAGAGCTCGCAAGCATCACGCAGCAAATAACCGCAAGTGTCCAAGAAATTTCGGCGGGCGGAGAGAACGTATCAGGTCTGGCGCTTCAAGCGGCGGACAACTCGCAGAATATTGCAGCGTCTGCAGAAGAGCAACTGGCTTCGATGCAGCAGATCACCAGTCTGGCCACGACCTTGTCGGATATGTCACAAAAGTTACAGGATCTAACGGTCAAATTTAAATATTAACGGAATAAATCTTTCCAAAATATTACGCTAAACTGTCATTCATATTATGAGGTCAACCCGTTCCTTTGGGTTGACCCTTTTTGCATTTGTTCTGAGAAATTACTGAAAAGGCTCGCAAATCGTGATCCCCTTCTAGCGATGTGAATTGGGCACGGTTTTTGTCGATTTGGTTCAGAATTGGTTCAGAGGCATTTAGTATAGTAAATCAGTAATGTAAGAAAGAAAATTATATTAGTAGGTTAGTCATCATGGAGGATCTTAGTAAGTTCATCGTGACACCGGAAATTTATGGAGGAAGTTTATGCGTAAAATCAAGTCTTTTTGTTTATCTTATCTTGCTGTTATCGTCTTATTAGGGACCTGGACATGGAGTTTTTCCGAGAGTGCTGTGTATGCAACCTCCTCACCAGTACCAAGTGTAACGGATGCTGTGTATGCTACTGAAACCACGGTAACGAGTTGGACAAATCCTTCTAAACAAGGTCAATCCGTAACGTTTAGCATCAAAACCATCTCATCCCCACAAATTACGAAAGATTTAACCGGCTCGGTTATCCTTATGGACGGTACAGATATATTAGATACGCTTACGATGAGGCCAAATGGCATTGCGAATGGATATGCCACTGCGACCTACACCACAAGCGATTTAAGTGTGGGAAGTCACCCAATTACTGCTATATATAGTGGGGATGCTCGATTTGCCCCCAGTACATCTGAGCCATACATTCAGGTCGTAAATGCATCTGCGCCTACACCTTCACTGAGACCTACAGTAACTACAATATTGAGTTCGCTGAATCCGTCTAATCAAGGTCAGGAAGTAAGGTTTAGCTTGAGGACAACCTCAAACCCACAAACATCGGGCGATTTAACCGGAACGGTCATCCTTATGGACGGTACGAATATATTAGATACGCTGACGATGGAGCCAGTGGGCATTTCGAATGGCTATGCCAATGCGTACTACACTACAAGCAACTTAAGTGTGGGAAGTCACGCAATTACTGCTATATACAGTGGGGATGCTCGATTCGCGCCGAGCACCTCTGATGCCTATATACAGGTTGTAAATGTAAATGGAAATGCAGGCACGGGTGATATTAGCAATAACGACAGCAGCAGTAGCAATAAAAAAGATAAGAAGGATAACGCGGATAGCAGTGACTCATCTTCTTCAAGTGAAACAACCGCATCTTCATCACCATCGGCTTCTTCAACGGTTTTACCGACTGCGGAAATCATGCCAGTAGAGCAATCCGAGGTTGCGCATGAAAAATATATAACGGGTTATCAGGATGGTACATTCCGACCGGACCAGTCAATTACACGAGCTGAAACCGCCGCGATGATGGCTAGGATTATGAAGTTGGAGACAAAAGAAGGCTCAACGACATACAAAGATGTACCTAGCACGTATTGGGCAAAGGATTCGATTATAGCACTTACGACACAGCACCTTATGAATGGATATGCAGATGGAACATTTCGACCAGAGCAACCCATTACCCGTGCAGAAATGGCAGCAATACTCGCATCCTGGAAGCAGCTTAAAGGAACGCAAACCACAGCGTCTCCTTATACCGATATCGAAAAGCATTGGGCAAGGGATTCCATTGTAGCGTTAGCTAATGCAGGATGGATTACCGGCTATAACGATAACAGCTTCCAACCCAATAAATATATAACACGAGTAGAAACGGTTACCATTTTGAACACGATCTTAAAACGAGGACCCCTGGAAGGAACCATTCAGGCTACATGGAAGGATGTACCAACAGATTACTGGGCATTCAAAAATATTGAAGAAGCGTCTCGTACCCATACTTCAACCATCAATACAGATGGCATTGAAACTTTCGTGAAATAAGCACCAAATAAAAAGTCTGGAATCCTATCTATACAGGGTTCCAGCTTTTTGTTACCTTGATATTTTTTTAAAATGGTCAAAACAGAATTTTTAAAATACTTTCTTCAAAGATGATGGTTTCACTCCGTATTCCCGAAAAAATTGCTCTGAAAATGCACTCACATTACTGTATCCTACAGCCATCGCAGCTTCTGTTACATTGCTTTCCTGGCTTCTAAGCAGCTTCATCGCATAATCAAGACGAATTTGGCGCAAATATTCAAATACAGTCGTTCCAAAACATGCTTTGAATCCTTTTTTTAATTTAAAATCGTTTAATCCAATTCTTTTGGATAATGCGATCAGTGAAGGAGGATCAATCATGCTGGATTCAAGGATTTGCCGAGCCATATGCAACTTTCTGACATCTTCTTTAGATAAGCCTTCGGGCATGGGAGTTAAATCAAATAATTGAATCATAAACCTATTCAAAATCTCTAGTGCCGCTGCTTCCATTAATAAAGGCGATCTATGCACACTTTTCAAATCTTTGATCAAATGTTCAATCATCACTATACTTCTGTGATCCAGCTCAAAACTAAGGTGATGGAACGCAGCACCCTTCAGAATTTGTTTAAATTCAATAGCTACCTGGCGACGAGCCGCCAACTGTGAAGCCGCATAATTAAACAACGAAACAGGAATGCCAAGTGCAAAGGATTGGTATTGTTCGTTAATCGGAGGATGAAAACGTGCTTTGAAATCCTGTAAAAAAATAAGAGCACCCCACCCTATCGGGAGCGTGTAGTCCAGACCAGCTATATTCACATGACGTTGACCCGAAAGTGCAAATTGAAGTTCAATCATTTGTCCTTTGGAAGCAAAGTTCGTCTGGTAAGGCTCGTGATATTGGATATGCGAATACACAATCTCGATACCGCTGTAAGTCGTAACTCTGTAGATATGTCCGTCACCTGCTTCCGGTAACATCATATACGTATGCTCGTTTTGTTTTCTAAACGGAGTTTTTTCCAAATAATGCTGATATATTAATGATAACGAATTTGAATTCACAAGCGTCCACCTCAAAGGTTTTCATTCATTTTGATGATTCAAATGAGAATCGTTATCATTAATATTAGCTGAATTTGAACGATTTGACCAGACTTATTGGAGTATGCTGTGAAGATATCCGGGGAATCTATTAATCCCAATCCATATAAAACGTTGCTTTCAATTTGCCCTTCTCACATGCTGGGCAACTTAAATGAACAGGCACATTGTTTTCAATGTGTTCCTGCTCCATAACACTCGCGCATCTAGGACAAGCATAAGAAATTTTATACTGTGATGAGTCCGATTTCATCTCAATAAACAATTCATTACGGATGGCCTGACAGGCAGGACACACATACATAGCGTCATAAGCATCATATCTCGTCGAAGGGTTGCCTATGAATTCCCCAATACGTCGTTTAAGGACAGTATCCTGTACAAACGAAGCAATGGATTCCAAACTCATATATGAAAAACCAAACCCTACAAATATGTTCTTAGTATAAGCACAGGTATCACAGTCCAGCTTGTACGCTTCCCCCATGTTTATCACTCCCCAACTCTTCATGCGGTTATTGAAGCCTCATTTATTTCTTTACGAGACTTGCTGAATGCGTGACTTGGTTTCTCCCGCCACTCTTAGAAGCATACAGTGCCAAATCCGCTTGATGAACTATCGATTGTTCCGTATCCGCTTGCGTAACCGTTGCCACACCGATACTCACAGTAATGCTGTATTCTCCCCAATCCCTTGAAGCCGTCATGGAGCGGTATCTTTCTGCTGTACGAATGGCTTCCTGTTGATCGTTGCCGGGAAGGATAATTACAAATTCCTCGCCACCGTAACGAGCGACAATATCAACATTCCGTGAAATGGATTGTAGTAATTCTGCCAGATGAGTGAGCACCAGGTCGCCCACCGGATGACCATAAGTGTCGTTAATGCTTTTGAAATGATCAATATCAATGAGCAGCAGCGAAAAAGGTATTCCAGTCTCTTGAAAAGAGGCTAGGATGATTAGTAATTGATCTTGAAAATATCTTCTATTCTTTAGCCCAGTTAACGGGTCGGTTGATGCCATCGTTTCTAGCTGGAGATTGATCCTCACTAATTCCTGCTGCTTGATTTCATATTCTTCGTGCAACCGTTCAAGCTTCTGGTTGGCTTCATTCGTCGCCTGATATAATTCCTGAAGCTTGGTTTTGGTCTGTAGTATATCTTTTTCGTGTTCAATACGCTTACGCATCACAAGCACTACACAGTCAATCACTGCTTCTCCATTTCGTTCCTGGCGAATTCCGTTTAGAAGTACAGGCACATCCTGTCGATCACTTGTGCGAAACGAAAAGTACATCTCATCGACACGCCCGTACAACTGGATGTATGGATAAAAATAAGTATGAAAAAATAGCTTGTTGGTAACAGACATTGTTATTTCAATCGGCCATCCGAGCAATTGATCGCGTTCATAAAGAAGCATGTCCAATAAAGTTTGGTTTACCGATTGAATGATCCCAGCGTCCGAAATTGAAAAGTATCCACAGGGAGCTTTATCTAATTGAATATCCATTAAATGACTGCCTTTCTTTCGATATTACACACTAGCTAAATATTCTTTGATTAAATCGCTCGTTTCTCCTGGTTGGCTTAAATGAGGATAATGCCCCTTTGCTCTCATCTGCTGAAGTCTGCTATTTCTAAGATGGGTATGCAAATAATCCCCTACCTCAATCGGAGCAATACTATCATCTGAGCACTGGAGAATAAGTGTAGGAACCGAAGCATGCTGAAGATCAACACGGCAATCTGAAAAAAATGTAACCTCTGCGAATTGCCGTGCAATATGAGGATCTCTTGAACAAAATGCCTTTTCCAATTCTTCGGTTAAGTCCCCTCGCTCGGGATTCTGCATAGCAATGGGCGCCATGTAACTAGCCCAGCCAATAAAGTTCATTTGCATCATATCCAGTAATTCATCAATATCACTCTTATCGAAGCCCCCATAATAAGAAGGCAGGTCATTCACATAGCGTGGAGAAGGACCGAGCATGACAATGCGTTCAAAATATTGAGGGCTGCGGATGGAGGCGAGCATTCCGACCATGCTGCTAACGGAGTGTCCGACGAATATGGTATTTCTTAAGTCTAACGCTTCCATAATATCCAGCACATCCTGGGCATACCCTTGCAAGTCACTGTATTTTTTCGAATCATAATACTTTATTTGAGAATCTCCGGAACCAACGTAATCAAATAAGACGATTTGGTAGTTGTCGATAAAGCTAGGGACGATATAACGCCACATATCCTGATCGCATCCAAAGCCGTGAGCAAATACAATCGTCTGGCTGCCTGTGCCCAGCACTTTTATATTATTACGTAGGAGAATATCAACGGTCAACGTAAATCACCTCTCTGAGGTAGTAGTCTCTGTTCTATCGCTTCTCTTCCCTATTATATCGGAAAAGATTTGCTTATGGATAATGGATCTCATTCATAAATCCAACTTTCAATGATCCCCTTTACCTTGTGCACATGTTGCTGGGATAAGGAACAAATAATAACTAATTCGTTTTTCCCATTCGTATCTAACCAATAGTGAACGTCATCCTCTTCATTAACCGTTTCTTGAATGATTCTGATGGATTTATGACTTATTTTTGATTTAGCCGAAAAAATGGGGTTCATATCCATGACTTTCTGACCATTAGAAAAGGATGTGTTGTAATAAGGAATCTCCCAGTTCTCCTTATCCTGATCTTGTACTACATTTAGAAATACACGCACCCAATAATCTTCTAGTTCTGTGTAACTCTGTTCATTCAACTCATTCAAATTCATACATGTAAACCACCCATCTTATACACTGGTTGTCTGACGGCTTGCAAGGATTGTTCAATACGCCCTGTTGCTTCCTTGGTGCCCGTAGACATTTTGCAGATTTCTGTAGCGAAAACCCCAAAACCTGCTCCTGCGTCACCCACCCGAGCAGCTTCAATCCAGCATTTAATCCAAGCAGGTAATATGTATCCACTTCCTCAAATTTTGATATCAGCCCTACCCTCTATTTCGTCATTTTCATCCCATGTGTTTAGTGAAGCAGCGCGTACCGATTAAAATTGGCACGCGCTGATGGTATGACTTTTATGAAACAGGCATTAAGATCTAATCCAACTGCTCTCCATTAGTTTCGATCACATTCTTATACCAATAAAAGCTCTTTTTTCTAGATCTGGCAAGTGTCCCATTGCCTTCATTATCCTTATCGACGTATATAAACCCATAACGCTTTTTCATTTCTCCGGTTCCCGCACTGACCAGATCAATACATCCCCATGGCGTATACCCTATTAGGTCCACTCCATCAGCAATCGCTTCTTTCATTTGCTCAATGTGTTGCTTCAGATAATCAATTCGATAATCATCGTGAATGGAGCCATCTTCTTCCACGGTATCTACGGCGCCAAGACCATTTTCAACAACCATTAACGGGATTTCATATCGGTTATAAATATTATTGAGGGACCATCTCAATCCCTGTGGATCGATCTGCCAATCCCAGGCACTTGCTTTTAAATGAGGATTCTTTAAGCCCATAGATAAATTCCCTCCCACTTTCTCCTGGTTAGGATCGGCACTGACACAAGTAGAAGAATAATAGCTGAAAGTATAGAAATCTACGCAGCCTTCTTTTAAGATGTCCTCATCTCCTTCTTGCATTGTGATCTGAATGTTATGATCTCTAAAATAGCGTTTGGCAAATCCCGGATAAGCTCCTCTTACTTGGACATCTGAGCATAGGAAATTACTTAAGTTATCCTTTTGTTGAGCCAGCAGAATATCATCAGGATGACATGTAAGTGGGTAGGAACACATATAAGCAATCATACAACCGATTTTAAAGTCCTTGTTGATTTCATGACCCAGCTTTACAGCCTTTGCACTGGCAATAAATTGATGATGCAACGCCTGATACAGAACCTGCTCATCCTTCACTGTAGCATGGGCTAGCTCTCCATTCCCCTCCGGCATCATAGCTCCAGCCATGAATGCTCCAAATGACAAGGTTAAAATATTGATTTCATTAAAGGTTAACCAGTATTTTACGACATTTTTGTATCTGTTAAAAAGCACTTCACAATATCTCACATAAAAATCTACGACTCTGCGATCTGACCAACCATTATATTTTTGGGTCAAATGAAACGGTGCTTCATAATGTGAGATTGTAACCAAAGGCTCAATATTGTACTTTTTCAATTCTGCGAATACACGATCATAGAACTGCAAGCCTTGCTCATTCGGCTCTGCATCATCTCCGTTAGGAAATATTCTTGACCACGCAATGGACATCCTAAAGACCTTGAATCCCATCTCTGCAAATAAGCGGATATCCTCTTGATAGCGGTGGAAAAAGTCAATAGCCTCGTGACTCGGGTAGTTCACTCCTTCTTCCAGCATAGGTGTAATTCTTCGGGAAGTCGTATGCGTTCCAGCCGTAATCACATCAGCAGTGCTTAAGCCTTTACCTTCTTCATTATATCCACCTTCAAATTGGTTGGCAGCCGTTGCACCTCCCCATAAAAATCCTTGTGGAAATTCCAATGTAGTTGTATTTTTCATTGTTTAATTCCTCCTCAACATTAATTAGGATTAGACTACGACGGTCAATAAGTCCTCTTGATACTCAATTGCCTTTTTCTCTGTTTCAATGACATCCAGGTAATTCGTAGTATTGGCAACGATAACAGGTGTGGTCAAAACATAACCAGCCTCTTTTATAGCTTCCATATCAAACTCCATAAGCAGCTCGCCTTTTTTAACAGCATCCCCCTGTTTTACTTTAGGATAAAAGTGTTTGCCTTTTAATTTGACCGTATCTTTGCCTACATGGATGAGGACCTCAACACCGTGGTCACTTGTAATGCCAATCGCATGACCTGACGAAAATAATGATGTTAATACACCATCTACAGGTGAAACGACCTTACCTTCAGAAGGTTCAATGGCAATCCCTTTACCCAAGGCACCTGTCGAAAAGGCTTCATCTGTTACTTCAGATAAAGACTTCACTTCACCTTTTAATGGACTCATCACCGTCTCTTGTTTTACTAAAACTTCTCCTTTAGCTGCTCCCGAGGTGTTATCTTCCTTTTTAGCTTCTTTCACTTCATCATCTTTAAATCCGCCAAAGAACATAAGCAAGAAGCCTAATACAAAGCTTACCAGGATACCGATAACAGCCCCATAAAATCCGCTGTCTATTCCTGCCGGACTGATATAGCTCGGGATAGCAAAAATACCCAATCCACCAATGATATAACCTTTCGTTCCCATCATTCCTATAATACCGCCGCCTACTGCAGATGCTATGCAGCTTAAAATAAATGGTTTCTTACGTGGTAATGTAATCCCGTAAATCGCTGGTTCTGTCACACCAAAAATCCCGGAGATGACAGCTGGAATGGAAAGTGATCTCAGTTTTACATTTTTGGTTTTAAACAAAATTGCCAGTACGACGCCCGTCTGAGCAAAGGAAGCTCCCAGCGTAGCCGCAAGAATCGGATCGAATTTAAGCACGGCTAAGTTGTTCATAGCGATAGGAACAAGTCCCCAGTGTAATCCAAAGATAACAAACACTTGCCAGAAAGCGCCCATGATTATGCCTTCAATCATTGGACTTAAGTTATACACAAAGAGGGTTGCTGCCCCAAGCAGTTGACCTGCCCAAGTCGAGAGAGGTCCAATCACAATCAATGCTAAGGGTACAATAACTAACAATGTGAAAAACGGAACCAAAAATGTTCTCACTACGCTAGGGATTACCTTTTTAAAGAAATTTTCTATTTTTGAGCCTACATAGGTGGATATGATAATCGGAAGAACTGTTGACGCATAACTCATCAGAATGACCGGAATGCCTAAGAAGGTGATATATACCGGTGACTCAAATATAGTACCGCTAAATAGAGTGTATAGTGGTTTGCCCGAGGCTGTTATCATGCTAAATGTGGGGTACACAAGGGATGCACCTATAGCCATACCTATGAAAATGTTGGCATTGAACTTTTTAGCTGACGTATACCCCAGGAAAATAGGAAAGAAGTAAAATAAACAATCACCTAAAGCATTGAGAATTTGATAGGTACCCGATGTAGTGGTCAGCCAGCCCAAAGCTACAAATAGGGCAGTGAAGCCCTTAATCATACCTGTGGCACTTAAGACACCTAACGTGGGTGTAAATACACCTGAAATAGTATCAATGAATCTATTGAACAAACTCATTTTTTCACCAGATGCTTCTTCTGAATCTCCTGTCTGAAAACCACCCACAGCAGTAACATCAGCATAAACCTCAGGTACATGGTTACCTATAACAACCTGGTATTGCCCGCCACTCTTTACCACAGTGACAACACCATCCATATTTTTCAAAACCTCTGTATTGGCTTTACTTTCATCTTTTAGTTTGAAGCGCAAGCGTGTAATACAATGAGTTAGACTATTCACATTTTCTTTGCCGCCGACATTTCTGATGATGTCTTTTGCTAATGTCTCATACTTCATTGTAATTTCCCCTTTAATTGTATTTATAAAAAAAGGCGAAACCAAAATAGATCAAATTCGATCTAGGTTGGTTTCGCCTGCATTACCAGTAACAATCCAAGAGTTATTCAATTTTGTCTTTGGGTCACACGCTGAATATGAATCGTGATATACAGCTTTTCCTCATCTGACAATACCATATCCAAGTATTTCTCAATCTTCAGCATGCAGCCATAAGCCTTTTTGTACTTTGCTTTCACTTGCCTCCATAAAAAGTCGTCTTCCAGTTCTACTTTTTCTTTTTTATTTAATCGCTGAAAGAAGAATCTTAAATGTGTAATAAATCGCTCATAACTGATCGAGTGTTCATCTATGGTGGTATTATAAGAGTATTTAATAATATTCAAGATGTCGTGTATTTTTTGAGTTTGCTGAGCAACATCTGCTACCTTGTTGTAGGAGCTGTTTACTTGAGCATTGATTAAATGAAGAGCAATATTACCTGCTTCATCTTCTGACAATCGTTTGCCTGTTTCGTCTTCAATAAACTCCAGTGCTTTTAAGCCAACCGCAAATTCTTTAGGATAAAATTTTTTGATCTCCCAAATTAACGGATTTGCATTTTTAAACCCTTCATCAAACATTTTAAATGCATTGTTCATGTGATCCGTAAGCGAAACATATATATAATCGCTCAATTGTACTTCTAATATGCTTTTTCCATATTCAATGATGTCATAGCATAACGAAACATATTCTGATGGAACATCCTCTAACAATAACTTAAATTTCTCTGAAGCATCTTTATGTTTAAGCACAAAGACCTTTTCAATTAGATGCTCTTCTACTTGTTCGCCTGCATTCTTTTTGAATGCAATACCACGACCCATAACAACAAATTCATCTCTTTTTTGATCTTTGGCTATTATGGCGTTGTTATTAAAGATCTTCGTTATGATCATCTAACTGCCCCCCTTATCCCATCAAATTTAAAAAAGGATTTAGATGCTGGGCGAAATTTCAGATAGGTCACAAGATGGTAATAGCCGATCAAATCTTCGTCGTAAATCAAATTCAAATGTATTGATTTACAATTCCGTGTTATGAAAACGCATTCATAATAAGAGACAAAGCCTTACGTTTTCCATCATTGATCTTGAGTGCTCCCAAACCGATCTGATATTCCGTTCTGAAAATGGATATAGTCGGTTAACCACGTCCCATGACATCATTTTTGGGATGTCGATTCGTTGGTCGACGTCATCATCTTTGTTGTTCAGCACTTGTAAGGCTTTATATCACTCACCTTTCTGCGTTATGGCTGGGCAGATTTTCATATCATGCAGGATATCGCAAATCATGTATTCTAAAAAGAAAAGGCAAAACCCAACACATGGAAATTGAATTCCATGCCTCGGGTTTTGCCTTTTCAGTAACAATCCCAAAATCATAATAACATCGAATTTAAGTTTTGCCAACAAAAATGTTTGCGCTTTCTTTTTCGGAGCAACCACATCAAATACAACACACTATCATGGTATAAAATGTCATCCGCCAATGTAGGACATGTTAATCTTTTTTTTGTTGTTAGCTGTCTGCTCCGTACGTTCATCGGAATACCGGTCTGTACGTTGTTCCCATACTGAAGTAATCACATCGAGTAGTTCCTGGTCATCCGCTTCATTACGAAGCATCTGGCGTAAATCGAATCCGCCTGAAGCAAACAAACATGTATAAAACTTGCCATCGCACGATAAGCGGGCGCGTGTACAAGACGAACAAAATGATTCAGAAACCGAAGTAATAAAACCAATCTGTGCGTCGCTGTCTTTATAACGGTAACGTTTTGCCACTTCTCCAAAGTAATCCCGATCCATCGGCTCCAGCTCGTACGCATTCTTAAGTCGTTCAACAATTTGTTTTTTGGTTAGTACCTTTTTGAAGCTCCATCCGTTGTCATTCCCTACATCCATAAACTCGATAAAGCGAAGGGTTATTCCCTGCTCCTTAAAATAAGCGGCCATCGGCAAAATCTCCGAGTCATTAACGCCTTTTTGAACGACCATATTGACCTTGATTTCAAAGCCGATTTCTCTTGCATATTCGATCTGCTTCAAAATAAAATCAGGCTTAATCCCCCGCCCATTCAATCGCCCAAATAGCTCAGGGTCCAGAGCGTCCAGACTGACATTAAGCCGTCGTAGCCCCGCGTCATAGAGAGGCTTAGCCTGCTGTCCTAGCAGCACACCATTGGTGGTCAAGCCGATATCTTCCACTCCGTCAATGGACAGGATTTGGGAGACCAGGTCGGATAGATTCCTGCGCATTAATGGTTCGCCGCCCGTGAGTCGGATCTTTTTTACACCCAGGGATACAAAGAGCTTCGTTAGCCGGTGTATCTCTTCAAACGACAGACATTCATTTTGAGGAAGAAAGGCGTAATCGTCACCGAATATTTCTTTGGGCATGCAATAGGAACAACGGAAATTGCAGCGGTCCGTAACCGATATACGCAGGTCACGAATTGGCCGCTGCAACGTGTCTTTCAGTGGATAAAAATTCATACGCCCTCTCCTTTCTAGTTGTTTAGCATCGTTATTATTAGCCACCGCTGACTGGGGGAATGAAGGCTGCAATGTCTCCATCCTGTAATACATCCGTAGACAACGCATACTCCTCGTTTATCGCAATTCGCACAGACTCGATCGGCATATCTGGATATTGATCTGTTATCCAATTGGATAAATCGCCTACCGTTTGGCCCGCCAAATCTGCCAATTCTTCTGTTTTTCCCGTCACCTCACGGAGTCCCGCAAAGTAGTACAGCTTAATCATGACTGATCTCCCCCGGCTTTTTCTTTTGATCTCCGACCCACTGCGTTCCATCTTCCCAAATCTCTCGTTTCCAAATAGGAACTATTTCTTTAATTCGTTCGATCGCGTATTCATTTGCCTCATACGCATCCGAACGGTGAGGTGAAGAAACGGCAATGACAACGGCGATATCACCGATTTGAAGCTTGCCAATGCGGTGCGCGATTGCCACTCGCGTCCCTTCCCATTTCTGTTCGATTTCGCGACCAATCTCTGTGAGTTTTTTTTGGGCCATGGGGACATAGGCCTCATAAGCAAGGTATAAGGTCCGTACGCCTTGAGTCCATTCTCGTACGTGCCCTGTAAAAATAGTCACCGCTCCTGCTTCCGGCCTTAGGACATAATCCGCATAACCCTGCGGGATAATGGGCTCCGTCACGATTTCAAATACACTCATCTTTTCCACCTTCCAGCCCCCGGACAATCCACTCTCCGGTGACAGACTCTTTAAATATTTCTGCTTTTTGTATCTATATCTCATTTAACCGAACAGCTGATGATATAGTTTTTGACCGTTGGCAACACTCCGTACACCGTGTATGAGAAGCCTTCCGTTTTTGAATAAAATCATTCGATGCTTAAAAGCATAAAATTCAACGAAATAAGGGGTTCTTTTTACACGATCTGCTATAAGCCTGCCCATTTTTTCTGCATCATCGAGCGTGATCGGACGTTGTGGGTCTGGAAGAACCTGTACCACGTTCCGTCCGCACAGAGCAGCATACGCCGAGCGACGTGATGCTGTCAGTGCAGGAAACGTAGGATGTTCTCCACAGGCTGGACAATCTTGGTTACGGATGCGGGAAATCCCTATGTCCATCTGCGTGTTCTCCCATAGATCAAATAGATGAACCTTGCGACGCATCTTATCACGTCCGCCGCTCAGCCACTTCATGGCTTCTGCACATTGGAGGGCGGCTGTCACCTGGACTGCGGGTGAGATGATTCCAGCCGTATCGCAGGTCTGATTGATCGCAGGCAGCGATGGCAGAAGGCAGCGTAAACAAGCTGACTCGCCCGGCACGAATGGAAAAACAACGCCTGTGCTTCCAACACAGGCTCCATAAATCCATGGAATTCCTGCCTTCAGTGCAGCATCGTTGATCAGCAGACGAGTTTCGAAATTGTCCGTAGCATCCATCAGTAATATACTCTTGCTGGCAAGTTCTAGAACAAGCTCAGCATCTAAATTATCGAGATATGTGTGCAAGCGCACGTCTTCTCGTATGGCTTTCAGCCTTTTTTCGGCTGCCATAACCTTGGGCTGCATTTCCGCGGCATCCTGCTCCGTGAACAGCTGCTGACGTTGCAGATTCGACATCTCTACGTAATCCCTGTCAACAAGATGGAGCTCCCCAACGCCCGCTCTTACCAGTGTTTCGGCGATGGCAGAACCCAGTGCCCCGCAACCGATAATGGTGACGACAGCAGCGGATAGATTACGCTGCCCTTCGCCACCAATGGGTCTAAATAAGATCTGTCTGGAATAACGCTCATTCATTAGATTGTGTCCCTTGATAATACAGCCATATGACGAGGATCAGGCTAGCCAGCGCCACTTGGGAGAGCAGCATGAATCCAATGGAGTAATGGCCAGTAGCGGCATGAATCGTCGACAACAAGATCGGAGGGAAAAAGCCACCGAGACCGCCCATCATGGATACAATTCCGTTAACTATACCTGCTTGTTTATTAAAATAAAATGGAACTAGCTTGAAGATGACGCCATTCCCTACTCCAGCACATACAGCGATCGCCAAGCAGCCTACTGTATAAAGGGTGATCCCTGGTGAAAAAGCCAAAAGAATCGCAGCGACCGTATAAACAGAGAACGTGCCTACCAGCAGGAACAGAGGCTGAAACCGATCCGCCAGCCAGCCACCGATAGGGCGGAAGAAAGTAGCAATCGCAATAAAGCCAGCTGTACGCATCCCTGCATCCACTTTGGTCAGTTCAAAATTTGATACCAGGAAATTCGGCAAGTACACCGTGAACGCTACAAATGAGCCAAATGTAATAAAATAAAAGAGCGAGAAAAACCAAAGCTTCTCATTTTTATAAACCCCTTTGATCTGCTCCATAATGGGCGTCTTCACTTTAGCTTCATGACGATCCCCAAAGAAGAAATTCAAAACGATAAAAACAAGCAGCAGAATGAGATACAGCTTCACTGTAGGGGCCCAGCCGATTTGGGTAGCCACAATAGGGGCCGAGAAGGTAGTGACGGCTGTTCCCAAGTTTCCTATACCATACATTCCATTTACAAACCCATGCTTTTCCTTTGGATAATACTTCGGCAGCGAAGTCACCCCAACCGAGAACACAGCTCCTCCAATCCCAAGGAACAAGCCACCAATAATTAAATCCGTCATCGTAGAAGCTTCACTGATATAGTAGACGGGAAACAAAAGCAAAATAAAGCTAACGAGAAAAACGATTCTTGCTCCGAAGATGTTGGCATAATAACCAAGCGGGATGCGCAGAATCGAACCAAGCACGACCGGAATCGCCGTGACCATGGCCAATTTTCCGGGCGGAATAGCAATATCCTCCGTAATGAACGGCATAAGCGAAGAAATGATAACCCATACCATGAATCCAAGAATCAAGTTCAATGTTTGTAACGGTAACTGCATTTTTCTAATCATTTAACTCACCTTTTCAACGTTTTTTCTGTCGAATTATTAAATTGAATTTCTGTCCCCATTGTAGCCGCTAGCCGATCTGTTCGAATATAGGGGACTCCCCTTTACCCGACAGGGGACTCCCTGAAAATATAAAAAAGCCGCTTCTATAGGAAGCGGCTTGGTCTTTTTAAGAGATAAGTGTATTTAATTTGTCACATAACTTGGTTAGATCATTCCGATTGATCTGTTGCTCTGCCATAGGAAAAAGTACAGTTTCTTCTTTTATAAAATGTACAGTCAGCACTTCAAAGGCCTCTCCCGCGTTCTTGGCTGCCTCTTGAATGTCATCAAGCGTGAGCAAACTCAAATCGCCCTCCGTCTGATGAAGAAAATGATCGATATAGCCCTCTATTTCACGGTGCTCCTCCTGTATACCGACGAGCGGTCCCTGCTCAAAACCAATGTAGGTTCCTAGCATAGAAAAGAAGTGTTCTTCTTCCTTTTCGGTATGTTTCTTGAGGGGTACCCTAAAGTCGAGAATCTGCATTCTCAGTTTTTCCAGTTGCTTGCGGCCTTCTTCCAAATCTAGTATTCTGTGCTGCTCAAACCACAATACAATGGCATGCCATTCATCCATCAGATATGTTAGATATCGATGCTCATTTTCAAGAATACGCATGGCAGGTTTGGAAAAGCGCAGTTTCTCATTTTCCAGCACGCGGATTTCCTCCATTCATCGGCTAAAAATCCAGCATTTTTTTCTTTAATGCATATTGGACCAGTTCAGGCCGGCTTCTTAAATTCAATTTTTCCATGATCTTCGCTTTATTTGCTTCCACCGTCTTGACAGAGATGAACAGCTTTTCCGCAACTTCCTTGTTACCGTAACCTTTTGCGACCAGAGGCAGAATCTCCAGTTCCCGCTTGGACAGGATCTCATAAGGATCTTCTGATTGTGACGTTGTATCTTTTTTGATGAACTCACGAACGAGAGAAGTAGCCATTTTAGGATGGATATAAGTCCCACCCCCATGAATGGTTCGTATGGCAAGTAATAGCTCCTCATCTGGAGCATTTTTCAAAACGTATCCTGAAGCACCATTCTTTAAAATATGAAAAAGATATTCTTCATCGTCATGCATGGTCAAAATCAGAATTTTAGTATCAGGGTGGTCTTCTTTAATCTTGCCTGTGGCGATCAATCCACTTTCGCCTGGGGGCATGCTGAGGTCCATGATTAGAATATCCGGACGATATTTAGCTACCATCGTATACGCTTCAATGCCATCCGCAGCCGTTCCGACAACCTCCATATCCGATTGGAAGTTCAAAATCATGGAAAATCCGCTTCGTACAATAGCATGGTCATCCGCTAACACAATTTTGATCAAGTCTCTATTCCTCCTCTTGGCCAATCGGAATTTGCAAAAAGACTTTGGTTCCCTGACCCACATTTGATAGGACGCCAAAACTTCCGCCTACCAGCTCTGCTCGCTCCTGCATGCCATATAAACCTAATCCCGTTCCAATAGGCTGGCTCCCCTTTTCAAAGCCAATTCCATCGTCCTCTACAGTCAAACGAAGCGTATGATCGTGCTCAGTCAAAGAAACTTTAACCATGTCTACCTGGGCATATTTTAAGGCATTGAGAACAGCCTCTTGGCAGACACGGTAAATGACCGTTTCCTTTTCACTTCCGTATCGCTTTTGGGGAAGATCCGACACAAATTCAACGACAAGACCAAAGCTTTGTTCAACCCTCTTAAAGTGGGAACGAAATGCCGCTTCAAGCCCAAAATCATCAAGTGTGGCGGGGCGTAGTTCCACAGACAGGTTGCGGATATCATCCAGCAATCGCGTCATGGATGCTTCAGTCTGCTTCATGTTTTTGATGAGCTGTTCATCATTCGTCATGTATTTTAACACCCGCAGCTCAACAACCGCACTCATCAATTCCTGGGCGACGCTGTCGTGCAGTTCCCTGGAAAGCCGTTTACGCTCATTTTCCTGCGCTTCAATGACATGCTTCATCATTTTGTTTTGATACAATTTTTCCTGCGTCTGAAATTGCGGAGTCAAGTCCCTCAACATCAACACCCTTGTTCCATGTTCAGAATCAATGGTGTGAAAAGAAGCGGCATAGGGGATCATTCCGTTGCTCTTTGTTTCCAGATATACCTGAAAAGAAGCGAAATCCTTGGATTCTGGCATATTGAAATAACAATCAAGGCAGGTACGGGGCTCCGTTTCGCTTGTATAGCCCCTGCATGTTCCACACAAAGCTTTTTCCTTCCCTTCATAGAGTTGAATGAGGACGTCATCGCTCACAATCTCCTCCGCTGCCGGGTTCATAGCTAGGGTGTTCCCTTGCCCATCAAAAAAGAAAATGGCTTCTGTACTGTTCTCAAACAACTTCACCATTAGCGCATTCAAAGAGCCAGTCCCTACAGATAATGTCAATTACATCACTTCCTTCCCGTTCAACTCTCCAAATCCCCTATGCGCCAAAGCTTCCAAATCACGCATCATGGCTGCGGTCATCAGCAGTTCTTCCCGAAATCCACCAAGCAGTACGCCCGCGACGCGAGCATCATTCCATAGGGGAACAGCCCCGAGACTCTTGAGTTTCTCGGATTGAACGATCGGGTAGTTAAACAGGTTGTCTGCCCCCACATATTGATGAACAGATGGAATGAAAACGGATTTCCCAGTTTTGAACACGACTCCTGCTATGCCCTTTCCGGATTGCAGTACAATTCGCTTAAAGCGATCATTTAAATTACCGGCTGCATTTTTCCATTTAATTACGTATTGATATTCGGCCGGTTCAACCAGAGCAAGCGCCATGAAATCATAACCGAAATGTTCGCGTATTCGCTCAAGCTCCCTTTGATAATCCATCCTATTATTCATCGCTCTCTCCTAATAGAATTAGGAAAGAAGGCAGAGCCCGCTTTCCTAATTCGATTTATGTCTTCTGTAAAGGATATAACTTCTGCGCACATAATTCAACGGAACACTCCACACATGTACAAGCCGGGTAAACGGCCAGAATGCAAAAATCGCAAAGGCCATAAGAATATGAAGCTTGAAGGACATCGGTACGTCTCTCATCAGTGTCGGGTCGACACGGAATACGAATAAACCGCGGAACCAGATTGAGATCGTCTCTCGATAATCGAATTCTGGCTGTACCGCATTCGTTACGAGAGTCGCAAACATCCCCATGCATACAATGGCCAAAAGCAATACGTTTACTATCAAATCAGACGCCGTACTTAAATGGCGCACATTGCGTATTGTAAATCGACGAGAGGTAAGAATCAACATACCGAGGAACGTCATCGCTCCAAATATTCCACCAATATAAACTGCTCCAATATGATATAGATGATCGTTTACACCCAGTGCATGCATCCAGGTTTTGGGTATGCCCAGACCGGATACATGACCCATAATAACCGGGATAATACCCAGGTGGAATAAGAGACTTCCGATCATCAATTGTTTCTTTTCAATAAACTCACTTGATTTCGCTGTCCAATTGAACTGATCATTTCTGTAGCGGAAAATATGCCCTACAATAAAGACGACCACACACATATAAGGGAAAATAACCCATAAAAACTGCTCTAGCATCATCATTGCGCAGCTGCCTCCTGTTCTACGCATGCTTTAAGCGTTTCGCGCAGTCCCTTGACCAGATGAAAATACGGGCTTTCCATTTTCTCCAGCGCTTTAAGTAAATGATATGTGCCGTCTTCCAGGATCGCGATTGGCATGCGGAAGTTTTCTGTCGTCTTCGGATCTTGCGACCATTCGGCGGCATACAGAAATTCACACATGAGCGGAAGGTAATCTGGCAGCTCACCATCTGGCATTTCAAGACCATACATCTCGTATAGCACCTTTAACTTGACCAACATTTGTCCCCGTTCTTTTGCATCTTCGAATTTGAAGTAAGTCATATATAGTGCACAATTTTTTTGAAAATCAAAGGTTTCTGTATACATTTCCTGAATCTCTTCCATACTGAACTCTTGCATAAGGGACCAGTAGGTGTTCGCATACGTATATGCCGGATGGTTTGGATCAAACGATGCTTCCAGAAAAGCCGGATGAAAATCCAGCTTTTCCGGGTACATGAGTTGTTGGGCGAAAAACCCGAATGATGGCTTGCATTCATACAGCTTCGCTACATTAATCACGCCAAATACCCCCGTAGAAGTTTTCTTCATACATTTCTTTTCCCGTTTTCAAAGGCTCTTCCATCCCCATTGAACTTGCCATACTACAGCCGTCACATCCAGATCCTGAACCCATATTTCCCATGGTATCGCCGTAACCCGCAGATCCTTGAGCCCGGTACGGATTCGAATATCCTTCTTTATGCGACGTTGGAATGACGAAACGATCCTCATACTTGGCAATCGCCAGAAGCCGATACATCTGCTCAGTCTGCCGAGGTGTCATGCCAATGCGCTCAAGACGGCTTTCATCAAAAGATTGTCCTGTGGATTGAGCACGCATATAGGAGCGCATCATAGCCATTCTTTGCAAGGATTCCTTCACGGTTTGGGTGTCGCCCGCCGTCAGCATATTGGCAAGGTACTGAATAGGGGTACGCATTTCTTCGATAGCCGGAAAAATCATATCGGGATTCTCAATCGAGTCTTTCCCTTCAAAGTAATTCATGATCGGGCTAAGTGGTGGAACATACCAGACCATAGGTAATGTACGATATTCCGGATGAAGCGGGAATGCCAGCTTGTGCTCAATGGCAAGCTTGTAGACCGGCGAGTTCTGCGCTGCTTCAATCCAGTCCTCCGAGATGCCGTCTTTTCTCGCTTGAGCGATCACTGCCGGATCACTAGGATCCATGAACAGGTCACACTGCGCCTTATAAAGCTCTTTCTCGTCCTGCGTAGAAGCGGCCTCAAGCACCCGATCCGCGTCATACAGCATAACACCGAGGTAGCGAATTCGTCCTGTACATGTCTCGGAGCAGACTGTCGGCAGGCCTGCTTCCACACGTGGGAAACAGAAGGTACATTTTTCCGCTTTGTTCGTCTGCCAGTTAAAGTACACTTTTTTGTATGGACAGCCCGTCATGCAATACCGCCAGCCGCGACATGCTTCCTGATCCACGAGCACAATTCCGTCCTCGTCCCGTTTGTACATAGCACCTGAAGGACAGGACGCGACACAGCTCGGATTTAAACAATGTTCGCAAAGCCGTGGGAGATAAACCATGAACGACTTCTCAAAGTTAAATTTAATCTCTTCTTCGATTTTCTGAATATTTGGATCAAGCGGACCAGTTACATGCGCACCCGCCAGGTCATCTTCCCAGTTTGGACCCCACTCCAAATCCATTTTTTCACCCGTTACCGCAGAGTGCGCGCGTGCCACAGGTGAATGCTTCTGTTCACCAGCGTTGGTCAGTTGCTCGTAATTGTAAGTCCAGGGCTCATAATAATCTTTCATTTCCGGCATGTCTGGATTGTAAAAAATCTTACCCAGTGCTATCTTGGACAGCTTGTTGCCTGACTTCAATTCCAATTTCCCTTTGCGGAGCTGCCAGCCGCCTTTATATAATTCCTGGTCTTCCCAGCGCTTCGGATAACCGATACCGGGTTTAGTCTCCACATTGTTAAACCACATATATTCCGCACCTTTGCGGTTCGTCCAGGTTGTTTTACATGTCACGCTGCACGTATGGCAGCCAATACATTTATCCAGGTTCATGACCATGGCAATTTGAGCTTTAATCTTCAAGCCAGTTAACCTCCTTCATTTTACGTACCGCAACGTACACATCACGCTGGTTGCCGATTGGACCATAATAGTTGAATCCATAACTAAGCTGAGCATATCCACCGACCATCTGGGTTGGTTTGAGATGAATTCTTGTTGGTGCGTTATGACTACCGCCGCGTGTATCCGTGATTTCAGAGCCTGGCACTTGAATGTGCTTATCCTGAGCATGGTACATGAACATAGTCCCTCTTGGCATCCGATGGCTGACAACGGCCCGGGCGGTTACGACGCCATTACGGTTGTATACCTCTACCCAGTCATTGTCAGCAAGATCGTGCGCCTCTGCGTCTTCATTGTTGATCCATACGGTAGGACCTCCACGAAACAGCGTAAGCATGTGCTGGTTATCCTGGTAGGTGGAGTGAATATTCCATTTACCGTGCGGTGTCAGATAGCGAAGCACGAGTGAATCTTGTCCGCCTTTTATTTCCCGATCCCGAGGACCGAACACCATCGGTGGCAACGTCGGTTTGTAGATCGGCAATGATTCTCCAAATTGTTGGAAAATCTCATGATCAATATAGAAATGCTGTCTTCCCGTCAAAGTACGAAACGGAACGAGACGTTCAATATTCGTTGTAAATGGTGAATAGCGGCGTCCCTTCTTGTTCGATCCAGTGAATACTGGTGTCGGTATAACTTCCCGAGGCTGTGCCGTGATACTTTGGAAAGTGATTCTTTCCGCTGCCCGATCAGCCGAGATGTCTTTAAGTTCAACACCGTGAAGCTCTTCTGCCTGCTCATAAGCCTTTTGCGACACCCGTCCATTAGTCGCGGATGAAAGATGAAGAATTGCATTGGCCACTTGGCGAGCTGTCTGGATTTTTGGCAGTCCGTCTTTAATGGACTCATCGTAATAAACTCCGTTCAACTTTTTCATTTCCTCATATTCTTCTGCTACGGAGAAGCTGACGCCATGCGCACCTGCTTTCCCAGTAGTCAAATTCGGACCGAGTGAGATAAATTTATCGTGAATTTTAGTATAGTCACGTTCGATGATGCTGAAATTCGGCATGGTTTTACCCGGGGTCGCTTCAATCTCACCCTTCGTCCAATCCTTTACAAGACCCATCGGCTGTGAAATTTCACCCACACTGTCGTGTGCAAGCGGCGCGGTCACAAGGTCTTTATATATACCTGGCAGGTACTCTTTCGCCATATCAGAAAAGACTTCGGAAAGCTGGCGGTAAATATCCCAGTCCGCACGGGATTCCCACAGTGGATTAACGGCCGGATTAAACGGGTGTACGAAAGGATGCATATCGGTGGACGACAAATCCGTTTTCTCGTACCAGGTTGCCGCCGGAAGCACGATATCCGCGTACAATGGGGTTGTCGTCATCCGGAAATCAAGTGCAACCATCAGATCAAGCTTTCCTTCTACATCTTCTCTCCAGACGATTTCCTCCGGTTTCTGCTCCTCGTTCGGCCGGGCAAGCAGGGCATCAGATGCTCCGAGTAAATGCTTCATGAAATACTCTTGCCCCTTCGCCGAACTGGAAATCAGATTGGATCGCCAAACAAAGAGTGAACGCGGGAAGTTCTCGGCTGCCCCAGGATCTTCTACAGCGAAGCGTGTCTTACGTGATTTAATCTCTTCCACAGAATGATTAATGATTTCCTCGTTGGACTTTTTGCCTAATTGCGCTGCCTCTTCGGCGAACAACAGACTATTTTTATTAAACTGTGGATAAGAAGGCAGCCAACCCAGACGCGCTGCGAGCACGTTGTAGTCTGCTGGATGTCTGTAACTGACATCCCCGCCAGTCGGTGACTTCAAGGTGTCTGTTCCACTTTCTTCGTAACGCCACTGCTCTGTTGCAAAGTAGAAAAACGATGTAGCATTTTGCTGTCGAGCCGCCCCTTGCCAGTCTTTTGCAAAGGCAATCGTTGACCAGCCTTCGATTGGGCGGAGCTTTTCTTGACCCACATAATGCGCCCAGCCTCCCCCGTTTACACCTTGGGAAGCCGTCAACACGACAAGGTTCAAGATGGACCGATAGATGGTGTCACTATTGAACCAGTGGTTGATACCCGCACCCATAATAATCATGGAGCGCCCTTTGGTATCGATAGCATTTTGGGCAAATTCCCGAGCAATCTGTACCACAACAGACGCCTTCACACCTGTGATCTTCTCCTGCCAGGCAGGGGTATAATGCGAAGCTTCGTCGTAATAATTCTTGGCGTTATGAGAGCTGTCATTGCGTGCGACACCGTACTGGCTCATCATCAAATCGTACACGGTTGCTACGTAACGTTCCGAGCCATCTGCCAAGCGTACTTTTTTGACTGGAATTACACGTTTGAACGTTCCATTACCTGCGTTATCAAAATAAGGGAATACGATTTCTTCCCATTGCTCGCCATGACCTTCCACAGTGAGTGCGGGCTCAACCTTTGTTCCGTCTTCCCGCTCCAGAATCAGGTTCCATTTCTTATCCTGCTCCCAGCGCTGTCCCATCGTACCGTTCGGAACCAGCATTTCCCCCGCTGCTTCGTCATATATGACTGGCTTCCAGTCCGCATGCTGCGAAGCATCTCCAAGGTCACTCGCCCGTAGGAAACGTCCACCTTTCCAGGCTCCCTCGTGCGGATCAAGCAGAATCATAAACGGCATATCTGTATATTGTTTGGCATAGTTAATGAACATCGGTTCTTGGCGCTCTTTGTAAAACTCATCCAGAATAACATGTGTCATAGCCTGGGCTACAGCAGCATCTGTACCCGGATGTGGTGCAAGCCAGTTGTCAGCGAACTTCACATTCTCCGCCAAGTCGGGAGCCACTGATACAACTTTTGTCCCCTTATAACGTACTTCCGTCATAAAATGAGCGTCTGGCGTCCGGGTAAGTGGTACATTCGATCCCCACATGATCAGGTAACCCGCATTGTACCAATCAGAAGATTCCGGTACATCCGTCTGCTCACCCCAAATTTGAGGAGATGAAGGCGGAAGGTCGGCATACCAGTCATAGAAACTCAACATCTGTCCACCAAGAAGCGAAATGAATCTGGCTCCTGAAGCGTAGCTTATCATTGACATCGCCGGTATTGGCGTAAAGCCCGCGATCCGGTCAGGACCATACTTACGAATGGTATAGATGAGTTGCGCCGAGATCAGACGCAGGACATCGTCCCAAGCGACACGGACATGACCGCCTTTTCCGCGAGCTGCTTTGTAGAGCTTGGCTTTCTCCGGATCTTCCACAATGCTTGCCCATGCTTCCACCGGATTGGCATGTTCCTGGATGGCAGCCTGCCAAAGCCGCAACAGCTTACCGCGCATATAAGGGTATTTCACACGTAATGGACTGTATTCATACCAGGAAAATGTAGCGCCACGCGGGCATCCTCGCGGTTCAAATTCTGGCATATCTACACCGCAGGAAGGATAATCGATCTGTTGATTTTCCCAGGTAATGATGCCGTTTTTCACAAAAACCTTCCAACTACAGGAACCCGTGCAGTTCACTCCGTGAGTCGTCCGAACCACTTTGTCGTGAGACCAACGCTGTCGGTACACGTTTTCCCATTCTCTATTTTTTTCCTCAAGGATTGACCAATTTCCCGAATAGCTTTCGATCGGTTTAAAAAAGTTGAGGTTGTATTTTTTTTTCATCGATGACCAACACTCCTTTTTAGAATAAATCATCCCAACGCAAGTTCCATGGGAAGGTTCATTCGCTTACTCTCATTATGTAATTCATTCATCGCTGTTCCCATTAGGGAATGTCCTATAGCGCTACAGGAAATCCCTCGTTCTATCGAAAGATACAAAAAAGCCTCCCTCTGCTAAAGGAAGCTTATATGAAGAGGTTAATTGTTCTTTTGGCCCGTTAACAGGAGCATGATAAAAGAAATGAGTATGATAGAGCACGTCCAGGCCCAGGCCATAGGAAGATGCCCAGAATCCACCGCAATATAAATGGCCGTCGGAATCGTTTGTGTTTTACCCGGAATATTTCCGGCAAGCATCAACGTAGCACCAAATTCGCCCAGACCGCGGGCAAAACCGAGTATAAAGGCAGCTTTAAAAGAAGGGAAAATTAAAGGAAAGGTGATATACCGGAAAACCTGCCATTCACTTGCACCCATCGAACGTCCCGCGTTTTCCAAGTCCTGGTCAACAGAAGACAATCCCATTTTCAGTGTCCGATAGACAAGAGGAAAAGCCACTACCACCGCTGCTATAACCCCAGCCCACCACGAGAATATAATAGGTTCTCCAAACCATTGCTCCACAAAACGTCCGAACCCGCTTTTTCGTCCTAGTAATATTAGTAGTAAAAAACCAACAACCGTCGGTGGGAGTACCAAGGGCAGCATAAGCACAGTTTCAACAACCGTTTTCCCTTTAAATAAACCTAACCGTGACATGGACCATGCCACAAGCAAACCTAATATGATTACTAGAACGCTGGATAACAGTGCAACCTGCAACGATAAGCGGATAGGAGGCCAATATTCATTCCAATCTATATCTTGCATGCTCACTTCGGTATGGTAAATCCATACTTAGCCATAATATTCAGAGATTCTTGTGATTGTAGGTATGCATAAAAGTCTTCGGCTTCTTGAATGTGCTTTGAACCTTTGATAATTCCGATTGGATACTCAACAGGTGAATAGGCTTTGGGATCCACCTCAAAGGCGATTTTTGCCTTTTGTGAAGTCAATGCATCTGTTTTATATACAAATCCGACATCAGCATTCCCAGTTTCCACATATTGCAGCACTTGTCTAACGTCTTTTGCTTGAACCAGCTTGCTCTGTAACGTGTCCCAAAGCTTCGCTTTCGTCAGCGCTTCCTGTGCGTAGTTGCCTGCAGGAACACTTTCAGGAATTCCGATCGCAACTTTCTTCACTTCTCTTTTTGTTAAATCGGTTACACTCGCAATGTCCATCGTCCCATCTGCTGGGATAACCGCGACCAATTCATTCGTCAGCCATGTTTTTTGTTTATTACTCTCTATTAACTGTTGATCTACGAGAGACTTCAAGTTTTTCTTCGAAGCGGACAGGAACAAATCCGACGGCGCTCCTTGCTCAATTTGTTTTTCCAGCGCACCAGAGCCGCCGAAGTTAAAATTCAATTTGGTGCCTGTATGGGTTGATTCGTATGAATGCTGAATTTCTTTGAGCGCATCCGTTAAACTTGCAGCTGCGGATATGGTAAGCTCAACAGTTTCAGCCTTTTTCGAAGAATCCTGGCTGGAGACCTCGTTGTTCTGGGCCGTGCTGCTACCATTTGAAGCTGATTGTTGCCCCGCACCGCACCCTGAAAGTAATAAAATGATGGAAATAACCAAAACGAAAACAGTGCTACTTTTAATTAATTTATGCAATTGGTTCGGCTCCTCATGTTAGTTCATCATTAATTAATGGGTTTCGCTATTAGCTGTGCCTGTTTCGTACGTTCGATCAATGTACAATTTTCAAGAAGAATATGATTGAAAATATCTGCTTCCAGGTCTTCTAACCGCTTCAATACGAGTCGGTGCGTACCACAAGCTTCCTGCATCGGCTCAAAGCCATTTGTGATCAAGCGCATTTCCTTCAGGAATTCCACCACCGTTTGATGTTCGTTTTGCAACTTGGACAAAATTGGATTTAACTCATCTGCTCGTTCCATTGTTGATTCTTGTAAAAATGCTTCAATCATCGGAAACACAAGGTCCTCCTCATATTGAATATGTTCCGATATTTCCTGTTTAAGCAAGGTGAACAGTTCATTAACTCGCTTTAGATGCGGATAACGTTCGCCATGAACCCGCGTTAGTTTGGTTACATACGGCGTTAACGCCGATAGTTCTTCCCGAAGCTTCGTATGATACTCATTTTGAATATAGGCGATTAGTTCTTTGGGTTCGAGTGAAGGAGGTTGCATTTGCTTATGCTGTGCCTGCTTTTCTTCCACTTCATGTATCTGCTTCAGCAGTTCACCAGCGTGGAGACCTTGATTGGCTGCTGCTTCACGGAGCGATATTTTCCCTCCACAGCAGAAATCAATCCTCAGTTTGCGGAACAGATCTCCCGTTTTGGGTACTGCTTTCACAATGTCCGCCACCCATGTTTCTTCCGTTAACTGGCTCATCTTCCATTCCTCCATCTTACTTCGATTTTATACTTACCTTTCATTCTACGTCTCCCTTAAAGCTGAACCAATCAGGGGGTTCCCTCTTTCATTCGTGGAAAGAGCCTGATTATAAAAAATCAGAAAGCAACTGTTCAGCCGCTTCTTTCCCTTGAGCGATGCAATCTGGAATTCCAACGCCCCCATAGCCGGCACCACATAGAAAAACACCCGGTAAATCCTGTGCGAAGTCCTGTCTAATCTTCGCCATATGCTCTTTGTGTCCAATCGGATATTGCGGCATTGATCGATCACACCTACTGACTTCGGTGAATTCCGGTTCCGCTTCCAGGCCCATTAAATCTTTCAAATCTTTACGCGCGGCATCCACAAGTTGATCGTCTGTCATCTGAATCCACTCCTGTGCACCTGCATGTCCAATGTAGGTCCGTAAAAGCGTATATCCTTCAGGAGCAGTATGGCTCCACTTCGTCGAAGACCAAGTACATGCTGTAATCTTTTTGCCTTCTTTGCGGGGTACTAAAAATCCCGTTCCCTCAAAATTAAGATTAAGATCTGTGTTTTTATAAGCAAGAGCAATATTGGCTACGGAAACATAGTGAATCTTGTGTAACCAGCTAGCGCTTGCAACGCCGGAGAATAATGTAGCCGCTTCAAAAGCTGGAACAGCGCAGATCACCGCATCCGCATCTATTTTTTGTCCATGTTCTAAAATGACCTGATAACCGCTTTCTTTCCTTACTTCAACTACACCTTGCCCCATAACAAAACGTACGGTATCCAGCCTTTCCTTTAGCCGCTCCACGATCGAAGATAATCCTAGCCGATAAGAAAGAAACATACTTTTCTTAGCGATATCCGGCAGGTTGTCTTGTACTGCTGGCTTTCTCCCCGCCCCTTTAGACATACCCTTAATCAGACTTCCATGCTTTTGTTCCATTAGTTTAAATTGAGGGAAGGTTGACATGAGGCTCAGGGAATGAGTATCCCCAGCGTAAATTCCAGACAGCAGAGGTTCCGTAATCTGGTCCAGAACTTCTTTGCCGAGACGCCGTTTGATAAAATCACCTAGAGATTCGTCTGCATCACCTTTCTTTGCCGGAATGATTAAATCCAGGGCTGCCCGTGCTTTTCCCAGCGGAGAAATAAGTCCTGTCCGAATGAAGGGAGTGAGCTTTGTTGGAATGCCCAGAATGAAGCCCATCGGCATCGTATGAAGTTTGCCCTTATGCAAAATACTAGCAGATTTGGCTTTCGGGTTTGTCGATACCAGATCTGCTTCCAGCCCCAACTCCATAGTCAAATCCAATATTGCCGTCTTTCTGGCCAAGAAAGCATCCGGTCCTTTTTCGATCATAAAATCGTTTTGGCGAACGGTTTGCAGTTTTCCTCCTAGACGTTCACTTTTCTCCACCAGTGTAATCTCCACTTCAAGTTGCCGATCCTCAGCCAGCTTTTTCACATAAAAGGCAGCACTTAAACCGCTTATTCCTCCACCGAGAATAACGACTTTTTTAGAACTTTTCTTCATGAAAACACTTTTCCTCTCCAACCCCGGGTATATAAGCGCAATAAGGGTCACTCTCCAAATAGTCTCCTGTTATTGCAAAAGCCCTTGCTCTGGAGCCCCCACAGACAGCCTTGAATTCACAGACTCCACATTTACCTTTAAGTAGGGACTTATCTCTAAGATTCATCATGATCGGAGAGTTGCGATAAATGTCTGCCAAGCTATCCTTTCGTACATTCCCGCACATAAGAGGCAGGAAACCACTCGGGTATACTTCGCCGATATGACTAATAAAAACAAATCCATCTCCGTCATTTACGCCTTTAGGAGCACGTCCTAAAACATCTGCCCTCTTTTGTCCGTCTGCTACACTGTTCTCACCTGCGCTGTGCTTTTGCTGCAGCACGACCCTCCGGTAGTGAGGAGCTTCTGTAGCCTTCACTCCGTACGGCATCTGTTGCTGTATTTGATACAACCATTTCATTACGGCTTCATGCTCATCAGGAGTAATCATATCTTTCTCCATGCCACGTCCAGTTGGAACAAGGAAAAATAAACTCCATAACACGGCCTGCATTTCCTTTACTCTTTCTGCAATTTGCTCCAGATCATGAAGATTGTACCGGGATACCGTAGTGTTCACTTGAATAGGGATGTTCAGTTCCTTTAAATAACCAATTCCTCGCATGGTCGTATCGTAAGAACCCGCTGTACCCCGAAAATGATCGTGAATCTCGGCACATGAACCGTCCAGACTAAATGCCCACCGCGATAATCCAACTTGCTTTGCTTTTTCTACCGCTGTTCGTGTCACTTTAGGAGTGGCACTGGGGGTCATTGAAACCGACAGATTTTTCTCTTCAATTGCATATTGAGCCAGTTCAAACAGATCAGGACGCATTAAAGGATCTCCGCCTGTGAATACAAGCAACGGATGATTCATTTCAGCGATTTGATCTATTAGCTTCTTACCTTCTTCTAGTGTCAGTTGGCGAGGATCAGGTTTGTACTGAGCTTCCGCTCTACAGTGAAGGCACTTTAAAGCACAAGCTCGTGTAACCTCCCAGATGACTATAAACGGGTCAGTATGATAATCACGCGGCGTTTTCAAAGATATCATTGATGTCTCTCCTTTTAGAAATATAAAAACAACACAAAAACATAGAGCATCATTGAAAATCCAATTTCCGCCATGCCAACTTGTTTTGCCTTTAATCCGAGTTTAGGAAGCCAAATGGCTCTTATCAAAAAAATTAAAAAAGGAATAAACAGAAATAACTTTAACCAAATAGCAAACAACAAAATCACCGCATGATAGATAACGGAAGCATAATGGTAACGTATATTTTTTCTTTCACGAATGATCGTTTTGACATACAAAGCAGTTCCGATAAAGTAAAGCACCAAAAGCAAGAATAGCTCTGTTGCTACCCTCCAATCCTCTCCTCCCCCCATATAAATAACGGGATATATAAAAGAACAAAAGAGTAAAATTGCAACAATGTCATTGAGTAAAGCACGTTCATTTTTCGTTCTCGCAAAATAAATATTAGCCATAAAAAAGAGCAATAAAAGAACTCCATACCAGATCAAGGCAGGCTCAAACCATATCAGTGAAATTAACAAAGGAAGTAATATCACTCCATATACAACGGCGGGTTTGCGGTATCTTTCACTGCTGCCTGTTTTGATCCATTGGAGGACAGGAAAACTGAATAAGTAGATAAAAAACCAGCACACAAATAGGGGTATATGAATGAGATCCCCTCGAGAAGCAGCTAAACCGAATAAAAATGGAAGAATGAGCATAGCCCAGGCTCCATGTTGATTGGGTATGTATCTGCTCATCCCCCTCAAACCCTTGATCCTTTTTTCACAATCTTTTTTATGTCTGTTATTTCGGTTAATCGATTCATCATCCATTCCCCCAAGATTGAGTTTTATCTTCTAACTTCATTCTAAGTATTATATGAAATTGAACCAATTAGGGAGTTCCCTTTTCCTTAGAGGGGAAAATCCTAACCGGAAAAATAACGCTATTTTCTTATGCTATACTGTACTAAAAAAGGGAACAAAGAAAGGATGAACTGTTATGGGAGGACCTTCTTTACGTCAACTGCATGCTCATCATGCCATTCATCAAGGCGGGCTATCTGGCGCTCTAGATAAGACGAGAGAAGTAGAGGAATTACTCGAAGCGAAAGAATTCCAGGTGGCGCGCCAGGCTGCCGACCACTTGATCGAATATTGGGAAACCCGCATTCTCAGCCATGCTGATGCAGAAGAGGAAGGATTCTATCAGGAAATGGTCGAGAAAAAACCGGAACTGCAGGAGGCTGTCGTCAAACTTACACGAGATCATGATCTGCTCCGAATCATTGTAAAAGAACTCAAAGCCGGGATCCGTGAAGAAGGGCTTACGCCTGAAGTTCTTCAACAGTTCCACGCGCTTCTGGTTGTCAATGCCATTCATAGTCGGGAAGAAGAACGTTTGCTGTTTGAGCAACCGTCATAATCAAGATGTGCATAACGATTCACATTCTCTATAAAAACGTACCAAAGAAATAGTCCAACGCCTCTTGTGAGTATCCGTCATCTCCTTGCCAGGCTGCTACGGAATAAAAATCATGATTGCCGTGCTGTCGTTTACGAGGCGTGTCCTGTGGGACCAGCAGTCCGGCATATCCCCACACCTCCATGACGACATCACGCTCGTTTTTGCTGGATGGAAACACATCCTTCCAGCGCTTTTCCAATTGACGTGCACTGCTTTGAGCATCACAGTTCTGAACAGCTTCGAGCATGTTATGGAGTATAGCTAGATCCTCATCGGAAACCTGAACATCCTCTTCTTGACTGAACAATTCAAGGTCCATCCAGCAATACAGAAGGTGGTTCAGACGAATACCGCCCCATTTGATTCGTTCAAAATTTAGCACATTCAAATCTTTATTGACGTATTCCTTATCGGACATCAATTTATTAAAATTACAATCCCCACAGCTACTGTAATTGGGCAGGACGACAGGCCGCTCCCCATAGGTGTGCAAAGGAAGCCCTGCGGTTAATGCCCAGCTCGATAAGGCGCTTCGTAAATGAACCTTTTTCGTGGAAAGACTATGCAAAAATGCTGCTGCCACTCGTTCTTTTGTAGCCTTTTGCTGGTGCAGCTCATGCAGCCTGTTTATAATCTCGTTATGTGTAATGGTGATCGGATCGAACATCAAGCCCTTACTTTTGGCATATTCAAAATCCTCACCCGAAAAAGATCCCCGCTCCTGCTTCCAGCCGCTAGAGGACCAGAATGTGTTCATCAGTATTTTTTTCGCCTTTTTATCCACAACATATCTCCCTTACTCATCCAACACCCTCACCTCCAGCACAAAGCGCAGGGTTGTCGTGTATTTTATGTAAGATCACTATTCATCTTTATACTTAAAAGCAATGGCCGTATTTCCCGACCGGGGGTCAAAATAAGAAGAGATTTTCCCCCAGTTCAGTTCATATTCCATATAGGGGTAAGGCTTTGTTTGACGATAGCTTGGCTTTACGGACAAATGTTGCTGTAACAAACGATCATGCTCCCTTTGCCGCTTTCTCTCCCCTTCTTCAGACCAATTATCCCACGAAGTTGGAAATTCATTGCCCTGGAGCGAAATCTCCGCGACAACTAGGCTGGTATCCTTAAAGCATACAGACACAAAAAAATGCCGACGCAGCAAAGAAACCTGATCGAAATGATACCAGATATACTCATTTCCTAGCTTTCTTACAGAATGAAAATATTTCGAATACCAATCGGCCTCTAACAACTGATCTTCCGTTAAAGATGAGTAAATCGCACGCTCACCATCGACCTGAATGATTCCCGATTCCCAGTCATTCATTGCTGCCACTCCTTCAGCTATTATGCCAATCTCCTACAGTTGCTCTCTGCCCTTATTTGTCCACATGATTGAAAATGGCCTGCCAGGCCCGATCTAGCACCCTCGTATGTAATTGTTTGGCATAAACAGTTCTAACGATGGCGAGAACGATCACACCCACGAATACAACACTGAGCAAAGTAATAGAGGGAACCCAATAGTCAAACATGGCATTCGCCAGCACTTGCAGCAAATGTCGTTCGGGTTGTAAATATTCCATTGCTGCAACGATGCCTGCTGCCAGCAATATGATCACTGATATAATCATAAGCATTGCATTGATTACTTTGTATTTGGCAAGCCCTCGCTGAAAAACGCGAGTTCCCGCATATTGCTCCAGCACGATGATCTGCTTGTGAAAATCATGTTCTACCTGCTCTACAGGCAGATCGTGCTCCTGAATAAATGCATGAGCTTTCTTCAGTTCGGATTGAATAAATAAACTACTCTGGATAGCAGATCCCAGCTGACCTAAAACATTCATATCTTTTCACTCCACTTCAATAGTATCTAACTTACGAGTATATAGGGTTGCCATGCTCTACAAAACGATCGGTTCCAGACTGCTCTCTAAATGAGCCTATTAGTAAAAATCAAAGTAACCCCGCCAGACTCCGTCATTCTGATGCTTGGCAAAATAAAAGCTGCCTCCATCCACAATATTCAATTGGGCTTTGGCATCCGAAGCAATCTGAAATACAAATTCATAGCCCTCGCCAAAGTCAATGCCCGATTGAATAAAGCTGGGATAGCCACCGATTTTGTGAACCGCATATATTTCCTCTACGATGTCCTCAAAATAGTCGGGTTCCTCCTCGTCCATTTGGTTAAGGGCATCGCCGTATTCCTCAGGGATGTCATCACCGTCCCAGACCGGATAATCATTCTCTTTGAGTTCAGGGAACAGCGGAAATGCTTTGATTTGCATAAATGACGGACCAAAATCTTTTTCGACCAAATCCTCTACCGACGTATACTCACGAATACACATATACCCTTCCATGTCCTCATGATCCAGCACATCGGGAGACAGGAAGACTGTCAACAGCTTGATGCTACGCATAGCTTCAGGGACAAAGGGCAAGGTCGGCAAATACAATTGCATGATCGGAGCCATAGCATTCCCCTGTACATCAATGGGTCGTTCCTCTGTTGGCAAAGCCACTGTAACTCTACCAATCCAGCTTTGTTCAAGGGAATCCGACGGTCTACGACCCCCTGTATGAAAAATCGTAGCTTTACGTTTTAGAATCGTTCTTAGCTTCTCAATAGCGTTGCTGGACAACGAAATCACTCCTTTCTAATCTAGAATAGAAACAGAACAACATCCTCGCCTGCTTTAAATCCAAACTCTCTTATTCGATCTTCCATCTCTTGAATCTGATGTAGATAATCTTCCGGCACAGCTGGCAGACCCTGTTCATTCACTAATGTCCCACCGAGTCTGGTGCGTGCATATTCGGCACTTTTCCACATCACCTCAAACACCGTTTGCGGCTGCGCGGTTCGCACCCCATCCATACTGAAAATTAAATCTGCAAAGCGATCCTCTGCGAGTGTACTCAACCAAAAAAAGCCAGGCTCGGTTCCCGTATGTACGCTAAATAGTTCATCATAACCTCCCGTCCCGTGATGGTGTGCATGGAAAATGTCCATATCTCCCCACTCCATTCCGAGACTCAGCATGACATCCCAGATATCCGCTCCACGGTAAGATTGGCCTTGATCCGCTACTAGCCTAAGCATGACAGCGTGTTCCCTTTCACCTTCCTGATCTGTAAATGCTTTAAGTTTTTCCGCCTTTGCACGTGCATGGTGAGCATCCTCTCGAGGAAGCACATGAACAGTTCCCTTCTCCTGAAAACGCGCTGGCAGTGTGTTCATAAAGTCTGCAACCTTGACTTCATCCAAACAAACCTGCATCTCTACATTATCGAATATATCTATACAAACACAAATTTTATCAAAATGGCATTCGCCTGCTGGTCTGCGCCCCACACTAGTCCACACCTGTAAATCATGAACATGCCCATACACGATATATCCTTTGAGCAATCGCAAAATATCCTCATCTGACAACGTAAAACCACTAAATTCCACATCAATCAGCCAATAGATATTAGCATCAGGCTCCACTTGATGGATTCCTTTTATGGTCTTGACAGGCTCATGTTCCAACTCCACGGCAAGGATGCTCGATACATCCTCACTCCCATGTTCGGGTAAATTCATGAATCTCTCTCCTAACTAGCTGTTTTCACTTTACAGTTTCCTATAATTCTCAATATATATTAAACTATAAATCACCAAGCACAAAATAGTATAAAAACGGTGCTGGGTTGTTGAACTTAACTTTTAGAAATTCAAAGCTTCGAAAGGGGAGAACTCATGATGCAAAAACTTTGGCAAAAAGGGAAGGCTCTATCACTGCCTATTATGGTGTCCGCATCGCTGATATCTGGAGCGCTGTCTGTAAGTACACCTGCGGCGAATGCGGCTGCAACCAAGGAATTGCTTCAGCTATCCGGTCAGACTACTTACTATGGAGAGGTCGAGAATGGGCAGCCTAACGGACGTGGTACGATCAAATGGAGCGAATATAAGCAGTATTCGGGTGATTTTGTGAATGGCAAGCGATCAGGTACCGGAAAATATACAAATCAATACACGGATGCAGATGGACAGAATCATAAAGTCGTATACAACGGAACATGGAGCAATGACACGATGAGCGGCAAGGGTACGCAGACTGAAAAAGTGACGCAAACGGATGGAACCGTACGTTCGAACGAGATCCAAGTAGGTACTTTTCAGAACAATGGATTACAGAACGGCTACCAAGTGATCCACGCTGTGGCCGATCCAGACTACAGCTTCACTTATAAAAATAGCAATGAAATAATAAATATCTTACACAGTAATCAAGATCTGGTCCAAAGGTGGCAAAAAGGAGACCTCTTCTCCGTAAATTATAAAAATGGCTCTGTCCAAAAGGAATACTCCATGTTCCCTGAAGAGACTGCTACCAAAGAACGCCAAAGACAAGCGTCCATTAAGTATCTCAAAGGTATTACTGCCAAGGTCACTCCTCACTTGCAGCAGTTTGAAAAGCTGTCCAAGCAGATTCCGCTAAAGTAATTAAACCGACGCGAAATATATATTAGTCTCTACGCAAGAAGGCCTCTCTTTCTAATGGAAAGCTCCATTTGAAAAGAGTGGCTTTTTTCGTTTCGTTATGAATGGCTATAAGAACTTCGGATCATACACCTCCTACTATTCTCCCTTATGCACCCTCATGAACTCATACAAATGACTTATTTTTCACTAAAATCCCCCCCTTTTTTTGCTAACCCCCACTGGATTCACTAAAATATAAGTAATTATTTTAATCATCCGAGGTGGACATCATGGCTAAAATTATGGTTCCTCCTGAGAAACTAGAAGCAGTTTCCAGGCAGTTCGCACAGGCACGTGAGCTGGGGGCACAAATTTGCGGACAACTGTCACAGCATATTCAGATGTTAGAAAATAGCTGGGCAGGAACAACACAGCAGCGCTTTTATCAGGATTTTCATAAAGCTCGTGGACAAATGGATGCTTTCACTCAAACTGTCAGTTCTGTCAGCACAGAGCTGCGTTCCATTGCAGTAAAATTCAAGGAAACAGACACCCAAGCAGACACGGGGATTACCAAAGGAGATCACAGCGGACAGATCAGCAACAGCGAAGGGGCAACTTCCGGGAAAAAAGGACCCGATCCAGCAGATATAGCCATTAACAGCCTGTCAGAGGCCAACAAATGGCGCGGGCAACTAGGATTTGCCGGAACAGCGATCTATAGCGGTCTGGCTTCCACACTTGTGCTCACCAAAACAGTAGAATTCAAGAGAAGTCTGAAGAATCCCACTCGAGCGGTTATACATAATGCGGCATGGGTGAAAGGCAAGGGTAACAATGCTTTTATGCGTAATTTAGGCAAAAGCCTAAACCGCCAATTCGCCAAACCGGGTATTGTGATGAAGGGGTTAAAGGGCTTCGATCGTTTAGCTGGAAAGCTTCAAATGGGTAAGCTCGGCCTCGGATTCAACAAAGCCAACAGCTTTCCTCAGTGGACACGGAACGTCATCGCCGGGGTGGAAAAAGGACGTTACGGCATAGCCACCCGCCAAATTCCCGGTATGATTGCCAAAAAGCTCTACCCTATTAATGCCACCATGAATATTGTGGGCGAGGGTATCAGTCTGGCTGGAAAATGGAAAAGCGGGAAGCTTACCGGAACGGATGTAGCTGTATCTGCTTCTAACGTAGCGATTAAAACCGCCGCAACTTATGGCGGCGCTGTCGTTTTGGGGTCCATAGGCGGTGCTATCGGTGGTCCGGTCGGCGCAGCCGTCGGGGCATACGTCGGCGGTACAGTGGGAAGCTGGGCAGGCGGAAAAGTCGCCAAATTTGCGGAAAAAGGGATACGCTGGGCCAGCAAATTATTTAAATAATATACACACCTAACAGATGGAGAAGGAGCCTGACTATGGACAAACAAACGGTAATTTTAACGCTTGAGGAGCTAGGTTTTGCCTTGACCGCATTGGGCGCAGAAGATATGGCTTCTGGTCTGCTCCAATCTTATTACGGGGAACTAACCGAAGATCGCTGGGAACTACTTTTTCATGCCGCAACGCATAGCATGATATCCAAGGGTTTGATGGAACAACGGGATGACGAGCAACAACAGCTCGAATTTGATGCGTTCATTGTTGAAATTTTAGCTCATCTGGTACAAAGTCGTCAGATGCTACGTGGCTTTAAGGAGCAACAAGATAAGCAAAATACGTTAACGATACACCATGGAAATGAACGTTTTCTGTATCATTTCTCCAGTCACAATGAACTCCATTTCTTTCGCTGGTCTTCTCCAGAAGACTGGCATCACGACATTGATCAACTGTTCGGCCTGTCTGCTCCGAACTTCAATGCGCACAGCCGATACGTCGATCTGACCGAAGAACAGTGGAATGAGTTAACCTCATCCAACTTCACCATGCAGCAAATGACAACGTGGAAGCTTCATGAGTCGGCTCAACAAATGATACAAGACTGGCGGGAGGATTTTGATCGTAATCAGTGTAGCCTTGATAATTTGAGCCAAATGGTATACACGGATACGGATGAAAATGGTCCTTCTGTTACAAATCTGCTATTTGTTCTTAAAGGAAAGAATGATGTGTGGATTGTAAGAAATACAGAACTGGATATGCAGGCCACTCCATGTCTGCGAATTGAAAGTGTGACCGAAGCTGACTGGATAGAACGGATAACTTATTTCATTCAGGCGTTTGTTCCCGACGAGGCGGTATTCCGTGGATAAAATTGTATATCGAAGATCTTTGGCATTTTGGAAAGCCATGGGCAGCTTGATGTTTGTGCTTATTTGTCTGTTTTTGCTGCTGCTCATTTTTATCGACGAAGATATCTCAGCTCTACAAATCTTCTTCTTTATTACGTCCGCCATTGTCGGACTTCCTTTTTTCGGTAGCTATCTCGTGGTTTGTTTGAGCAGAACGCTTCGAAAGGATACCTACCTGTTCATCTTTGACGAGCACAGCATTTCAGATGGTATTCGAACTGTCCCGTGGGCTGCAATCACTAAAGTCGAATTCGAAGGGGCCTCCATCCGCAAATGGCTGCGCCCTCGCTTTCCCGCCTTTATTTTTCATCTGAATGACCACAGCACCTGGGAAGTCAGCACCGACTATGTGTTGAACGATATAGAGCTGAACCAAACCGGGAAACAACTTCGAACTCTCATTAACCAGCATGGCAAGTCGAAGAAAAAACGTTCCTGAATAGTGCCATTGAATATATCAAAGCTTGTCTCTATCATATGCGGCCGAATTGGCCGCAGCCAAAAATGGAATACCAAACTGGCTGCGGATAAAGGAGTCTGCCGTCGTAATCAAACCCTTGACGATCTTCCCCTCAATCCTGGTCTCCGCCAGCGCTTCTGTCGCAAAAGCAAGCAGCGCTGGATCGAGCCCACCCGCAGACCCGGTATTAATGACAAGCTCTGGGCTAAAACGCTCAATCAGCAGGGCCGTAGTCGAGGCAGCGTTCGCTTTGCCAATTCCTGATTGCAGCAAAATAACTTCCTTGTATTCCGGCTTATACTTGAAAAACACCCGTCGCTGCGATACGCTGCACCGCCTCCAGCAGCCTTTCCTCACTGTTTACCAGACTGACCCGCACATAAGAAGCTCCTGCACGACCAAAGCCTTCTCCAGGAGCGACCGCAACGTGCGCCCCGTCCAATAAAAAGTCTGCAAAGGAAGCCGATGTATGCCCCTCCGGCACCTTGAACCAGGCAAAAAAAGACCCTTGGGGAGCTGCTACATCCCAGCCAATACCTCGTAACGCTGCAATAAGAACATTACGGCGCCGCTCATATAACTTCGCGAGCTCCTGTACTGGCTCCTGGGTGCCCAGCAATGCGACAGCTCCCGCATCCTGTACCGCGCCAAAAACAGTGCTGTAGGCATGCGTATGATAATGCTTGAGCGCACCAATAACGGACGCATTTCCAACCGCAAATCCGAAGCGCCATCCAGCCATGTTATACGTTTTGGAAGCTGTATACGTCTCGACGCCATACTCCTTGCCGCCGGGGATTTGCAATAAACTAATCGGCTTATGCCCGTCAAATCCAAGAGCACCGTAAGCAAAATCATTCATAACTGGAAACTGATACCGAGCGGCATAATCCAGCGTCTTCGTCAGAAAATCTGCAGTAGCTACGGCTCCAGTCGGATTGTTCGGATAATTAATCATAAGCAATTTGACCTGCTCTGCGATTTCCTCTGGCACGGTTGTATAATCAGGCAAGAAACCAAGCTTCTCATCAAGCGGAATCGTATGAATATGGGCTCTTGCCAGCGCAGCAGCGGAATAATATTGGGGATATGCCGGATCGGTGGTCAATAACCAATCACCGGGATTCAGCAGCGCCTGTGGAATCCCCATTACGCCTATGGCTGAGCCGTTGAATATGGCAATCTCCCGGTCAGGATCCAGCTCCACCTGATACTCCCGTTTATAGAACGCGGCGACAGCCTCCAGCGTGCTTTTTTTTCCATGAAAAGGCGGATAGCCCTGATTGATCGGTTGATCAACCGCTTCCTTCAAAGCGCTGATAATATGCGCCGATGTTGGCTGATCCGGGTTGCCGGCTGCCAGATTAATTACATCTATTCCTTTACTTTTATACAGATTCACTTTGTCATCTATTGCGCTAAAATAGTTGTCAGGCAGAGCCTTGACGAGATCAGAGGATGAAAAAATCACGTTCATATCCACCTTCTATCCATAAGATACAGGCTGACAACGTCAGCCCGCAGAAGATAATGCCCCATATTATTTGAAATAGCTTGGCAACTTGTAGCCTTCATAATCAGGGTTCGAATGGATGTACTTTTGGAATTCATCTGAATGATATCCTTCAATAATGTCTTTGACGAAGGGCTTATCCTTGTTCTTGCTGTCCACAGCGACCACGTTCGTGAACGGATCTGTCATATTTTCAAGCTTTAATGCCGAGGTCAGCTTTATTCCATTCGATACAGCAAAGTTCCCTTGTATAGCCGCAAAATCAACATCCTTCAGTACACGTGGCCCCTGTGCCGGATCGGTAGCAACAAATTGCAGATGATGCGGATTAGAGGTGATGTCGTTCACCGAGGTTTGCAATGGATCGATATTGTCCTTTAACGTAATCCAGCCTACTTCCTTCAAAATATTCAGCGCACGCAGCATATTGACTGGCTCGTTGGGCAGGTTGATTTGGGCTCCATCGCCGATTTCGTCAAGGCTGGTATGCTTGCTGGAGTACAATCCCATTGGAGGAGTCGGGACCTGTACAGCACCAATCAGATCAATATTCTCCCGCTTATTCATAGAATCCAGGTAAAGCGAATGCTGAAACACATTAGCATCAATATCCCCCTTAGCCACGGCTACATTGGGCTGAACACCGTCTGTAAACTCTTTATATGTAATCTTATATCCTTTCTTCTCCAAATATGGAGCCACACCATTCTTAAACTGATCGCTATATGGACCAGGATTAAAGCCGATATGCAGTGTTTTCTTTTCTTCACCCGCAGCATTGCCCGACGTATTCTTGCTGCCGCAGCCTGAAATAAAAAGCACGACTGCTCCCAGCAGCAATATAAATGAAATCCATGGTTTCTTCATTTGATGTCTCCCCCTGCTCCTTGATATCTTCTACTTTTGGTGAGTTAGAATGTTTACAGTCGCTCAAAATACCAAGTAACTTGATGCGTTTTATAGATATTACAATGATTTTTTATTCACTGTCAACAACATTTAATTACGCATCTTCTGCATAACAAATAAGGGATCACAACAGGCGATCCCCTTGTAGGTAAAAACACTTCACAAGTTTGTAATATTATTCCGTTTCAATTATACCCCCTGGGGGTATAATTGATATGAAAATAAAACCCTAAAGGAGCTATTAAATATGAGAATGCAATGGGCTTTGCTCGCTGGTACAGTCATGATGATTTTGAGTGGGTGCGGGAACAGTAACGCGCCAAACCAAGAGCACACGGCAAACAGCAGTCAACAGCACGACACATCGGAGATGAACCATTCCACTTCCAGTGAGCTTCCTGCCGGATTAAAAGAAGCTGAAAATCCAGCCTTCAAAGTTGGTGGTCAAGCGACTATACGAGCTGACCATATGGCAGGCATGAATCGGGCTACTGCCACGATTGTGGGTGCTTATACGACTACTGCTTATACAGTCTCCTATACACCAACCACTGGAGAAGAGAAAGTGAATAATCATAAGTGGGTTATTCATGAAGAGATTAAGGATGCAAGCAGCGAGCCCTATGCACCGGGCACAGAGGTTATCCTTGCAGCAGATCATATGAAGGGGATGGATGGGGCTAAGGCTACCATTGATCCCGCCGAGCCAACGACCGTATATATGGTAGACTATACGCCGACTACAGGAGGAGAGCCTGTCAAAAATCATAAATGGGTGACGGAGAGTGAGCTTTCAGCCCATTAGAACTCTTTCAGCACAGGTCGCTTGTGATAACAAAAGGGAGCCTGGCATCGGCTCCCTTTAACGGCTTTAATTGAGTTTGGACAAACCTACTTCGCCAAATTCAGCTTGGCCTCCTTGATATCATACAAAGTCCCTTCGTTGGAATCTACAAGCTTTTTCATTTGTTTGTTGGCTAGTCCATTTGCAGGCACGATTGCATTAAAAATAACATCATTTTTCTGTAATTGCTCGTTAATTTCATCTACTGAAAAACGGGCTTTACCCAGGGCTGTATTCTTATCATGAACTGGTGCATCTGTAATGAATATGATTGTTTTGGAATTAGAATTTTTGGGAAATTTACTTATAGCTAACTGAATAGCCTCTAATCCCGATTCCTTCAAATCCCCGCCAGCGGAAGGGCGCAGCATATTCAAGTTACCTTTTAACTTATTTTTATCGGTCGTAAACTCCAAAAATTCTAAATCTTTATCTGCCTTCAGATTGATATCCCGAAATGCAACGACAGCAAAATGAGAACCTGCTGGAACGGAATCAACAAAGCCTTTCACCTTCTGTCTCACATAATCCAGCGTCCCTGTCATACTACTCGTAACATCTATGACGAACACAATATCCGTAGATTTGGAGAAGGTGGTGGATATCTTTTTCAGAATCGTTGGATTGGATTGTGATTCGGAAGCATCTTCATTTTCCTCCATTAATTGTTCACTTTCGCTAGTTGTCAAAACCTGCGGTGGAGCAAGGAAAATCACAACGCTCTGAGCTGCAATATTCCACTTCACCTTCGCACCCAGCGCCTCACTAACAAAGCGAATAGGAACCATTACTTTGCCGTTAATGAGTCTTGGCGCCGCATTGAGACGCACTAATTTTCCGTTGATATAGGCATCCCTGGAGCCTACAGTTAACTTGATCGTTGTATTTCCTTTGGTTGCAGTAACGGTCTTGGTAGCTCCATCCCACTTCACTTTCGCCCCAAGCGCCTCAAAAACGGCACGAAATGGCACCAGCATACTTCCGCTAATAGAGGTCGCAGGCTGCTCATATTGTTGCAGTTTACCGTCTATAAACACCTCAACCTGCTGAGCCTTGTTATTATTTATAGGAACAAATTGGGGTACAGACGCTGCCGAATTTCCCGACTGATCGATCATTTTGATATAAAAGTAATATCCACCTGTAGATAAATTCAGGTTACTCAAAGGGTAGCTAAACGTTGTTTCCGGATCGAACTGAATCCGTTTAATTAATTGAGCATCCGCATTTTTGACCATAACATATGAAGTGTACGTGGGTTGAATATTTTTCATCTTCAAACGAACTGAAAATGATGTACTTGAAGAGTTGATTGTAAATGTACCCGGAAAATTTTCTCCAGATGGGATAGACAAAGGGATTTCCGGTGACTCATCAACCGCTTGGTCCACTTTAGGCTCCTCGATCGGCTGGGTTACTTGCGGTTCAATTACTTTCGGTTCATCCACAGGTTGAGCAACTTTGGGTTCACTGGGAGTGGGAATCTCTTTTATATGGGTCTCCACCTCAGGCTGCGTTACTTTCGGCTCCTCCGCAAGTGGAGTTACTGTAGATTCATCGACTGACTGCACAGTCCCTTTCATAGTTATAGCTATAGGAAGTTCTATATGATTTTCTGATCCTGGCCCAGGTGCTGGTCGTGAATCCGCAATCGTAATTGTGGAGTTGGCATAATCGATCGTAAAGTCACCAGAAGGAATTTCAATGTTGTTGCTATACAGACGAATTGGTGTATCAGGCTTAATCGTAAACGGGAGATCAAATTTAAACACTCTGTTTACTCCATTACCATCATCAAGAATAAGCTTAAGCTTATCTCCATCTTTGAATACTGTCGAATTGGCAGCCTGAACACTTTCTGTGCACAAAGTGATCAACCCTACAAATATCGTTAAAAACGAAAGTAGGAACATCATTTTTTTGAGCTTCATTCTTATTTCCCCTTTTAAATCTATATTCTTGTCGGTAAATCATAGCATAGGGTTAGATGAAGTTCATTCCATCTGATTACAGTTATGGATATAGGAACTCACTTTTTCCATCATTCGCGCTCTGTTCAATGTTCATATGTATCTTCTTGGTCCGCTTCTTCAACGTGGCATACGTAATATAGCCGCCTTCAGTGCTTTAGTCCCTTCTTCGCTTTTCAAATAATCCGACGGTGTTTCGTTGCCGAGTGCGGGGACTTTTCGATCCATCCAAATCAGCAAATACTCCCCCATATCGGGCAGCAGCACAATCTGAATCTCCTTGGGAATTTTACTTTTGGCCACTTTTGCTCTTTTAGCCGGATCTACCTGTGCATACCGCTCCTGATAGACCTGAACCATGTTGGCCCAGTTCTCCGGCTTAAACTCTTTCAAATATATGTCTCTCATCTACGAACCCTCCTTAGGGCCTCAGACAACGCTTTTCATGCTGGAGCAACCATTCTTTTCTCCATAGCCCTCCTGCATAGCCCGTTAGTTTCTGATTGGAACCGATAATTCGGTGACATGGAATCACAATGCTCAGCTTATTTTTTCCATTAGCACTGCCTACGGCTCGGATCGCTTTTTCATTTCCAATAGCAAGAGCAATATCTTTATAAGCTGTTGTTTTACCGTACCCCACGGACACCAGAGCATTCCATACTTTTTGCTGAAAATCCGTACCTTCAAAGGCATAAGGAAACGTAAACTCAAAGCGCTCACCTTTAAAATACTCGTCAAGCTGGATAGCGCATTCCGCTAATACTTGGATTGGAATCTCTTCTATAGCCCTCGTTAAGAGCTCATTCCGATTAGAGAACATAATAGAATAGACAGCCTCATTTGTGCCCTGTATCTCTATCTCTCCAATCGGCGATACATACTTCATTACGTATAGTTCGCTCATAAGAAGGATACAACCTCCTTCCTTTTCTATTCCCTACTCAACTTTCTATACTCACTAGGAGAACAATGGTTCAAGCTACGAAACGCCTTATAGAAATGGGAGGGACTTTGGAAGCCCGTCTCATAGCAAATCTCAAGATTCGTAAGATTTGTACTTTTAAGAAGATAGGCTGCCTTATCTACTCTTATTTTTTCCAAATACGTGCGCGGGGTTTCGGCGGTTTCCTGTTTAAAGATCCGATCCAAGTAAAAGGAGCTTATTCCGATATGGTCCGCAATATCCTGCAATACAAGTTTTTCCTTGTAATGATTAACCAAGAAGGTTACCACATTCTGCACAAGTCTGATATACGGCGAATGGTCTGTATGGGGCTGGCATCTTTTGCAAGCACGAAAACCCGCCTTTTCCACTTTGTCCAAATCAAAATAAAACTCTACATTTATTTTCTTCGGCTTTTTGGATCGACAGGAAGGTCGGCAGTATATGCGGGTTGTTTTCACAGCGGTAAAAAACAACCCGTCATACTTACGATCACACGCTATAATTTTCTCCCACATTTCTTCAAAAGAAAGACTAAGGTTAGCCATGATCGAATGCTCCGTCCTTTCTATAGTTCATATTCATCTAGCTCAAGGATTTTGCAAAATCCTCATATAAATGTGATGTATCTTGTAGCTCTATCAACTGTTCTGCATTCTTTTGCAAAGCAACTATTATCTTATCAGAAAATGCATTTCCAAAGCTAAACCGTTTAACTCCTAACTGCTGAAGCTGGTGGACATTCGTCAGACCCGGCAGGGATAAAACATTAAGCGGAGCATGGATATGAAACACAACTTCCCTGATCTCTTCATCACGCTTTAATCCTGGAACAAAAATTCCGCTCGCACCACTATCCTCATACGCTTTGGCCCGCTCTATGGTCTCTGAAAGTGGAGTATTCATCTGCAAATATGTATCCGTTCTTGCGTTTATAAAAAACGCTTGAAACCCACGCGCATCCAAGGCCGCTCTAATTTTGGACAATAGGTTACTGTGCAGACCCACTTCTCGAAGTCCCTTTTGCATTTTCAAAGAATCCTCAATATTAATCCCTGCAACTCCCACATCGGCTACCCTTAAAACATGCTCAACAATCGTTGCCGTGTCCTCTCCATATCCTGCTTCAATATCTGCCGACACTGGAATCTGAACATGCTCAACAATCGTCCGAATAATACTTACGTGCTGGTCAAAATCAATAAGCTCTCCATCTGAAAATCCAAACGTATTGGCAATCCCCCAACTCGTCGTACCTATCGCCTTAAAACCTGCTTTCTCCAGAGCCACCGCAGATAGCAGATCCCAGGCGTTCCCTAAAAATAAAAGTTCCTCTAATGTGTGAAGTGCATGAAACTGCTGGATTTTGTTCATAAATATAGCCTCCTGATATGTGATGTAACTCATTTTATCAAGAGGCTATCTTTGTTTCGTCCTCATTCTTGCACTTATGGTCTGTAGGAATCTAGGAACAACTTGGTCCATTTATTCACATATAAATCATAATTTTTGAAAAAAACGGTTATTTAAGCTCTATTCAATCCTATGCTTTTTATCTATACTCTTGCTAAATCCATTCGAGTTAGATGGAAATCTACGCTTTTAGCCTTTCACAATTACATTTTATAGGAGGAGTTATATGTATAAAATAAAGTTCCTTATGATCTTGCTAAGCTTTACTGTAGTCGCTTCTTTCTCTAGCTTGTCCGGCTCTTCACCTAGCAAGGCTTTTGCTGAAGAGAATGGGACTCCGGTGCAGAAAACGATCGATTTAAATGAGGGCTTCGACAACTCAAATGAAGCTAGTATACAGCCATTATCCCTTACCAGCGAAGAAGCTACTAGCCAAGCAGCGGTTACAACTATTGACCATGATGCTAATTTCTCACCTTCAACACTTCAGTTCCTGAAGGCTAATACAGGACTCGACGGTGAGCAGTGGGATAATATTATGAAGCTAGTGAACAAACCAGAGCAAGATTCTTTGAAATGGACTGAATTCTATGGCTATGCTGAAGATATCGGCGATAATCGTGGGTACACCATTGGTATCTTTGGAGCAACAACAGGCGGTTCAAATGATACGGGACCAGATGGCCCGTACTTATTTAAAGCTTTTGATGCTGCTAGTGGAGCTAGCAACCCTTCCATTGCAGGTGGATTAACACGTGCTGGTCTAAAGGGGAAGATGAATGGTTCGATTCTAAAGCTCAGCGATAGCGATAGTGTAATCAAGAAGAAGATCAACGCTCTCCAAAACAATGAAGCTTGGAGAGAAGCCATGTGGCGTACGTTCTATGACACCTATATCGAATATAGTGTACAGCAAGCACATAAACGCGGATTTAATACTGCTCTAACGATTGGATCATTTGTCGACACAGCACTCAATCAAGGCGCTACTGGTGATTCAGGTAGTCTTGAAGGAATCCTCTCACGTTCAGGCAGTAGTACGAATGAGAAGAATTTCATGACTAGCTTCTATGCTAAGCGTACATTGGTTGTCGATACCAACGATTATAACCAACCTCCCAATGGTAAGAATCGTGTGAAACAATGGAGTTCTCTCTTAGCTTCTGGCGAAACAGATCTTAAGAACGCAGATGCAGCCGTGATCAAAGCAACGAATTGGGAACTGAAGTAAATACAATATACGTCATTAGGAGGGCATATCGTATGTCCTCCTTTATTTATTTTCATAAATATTGAGTTGGTGTTGACTACTAACAAGGTCCCATTTTCCCAAACAGTTCCTCTCATCATTCAAATATGTGGGTCGCGTGTGCAAATAGAGAGACTGTCCCAAAAGCCCGAAAGTTGCAAGCTCCTGAAACAGTCTTGTAAAATGGTTATGAAGTCGAAATAAGGCCGTTAGATGATTCGGTAGCCAGATGGAAGTCTACCGCTACTGCGGATATTACGGATTTGTTGCAACGTCAAACGTTGATTGGTAGAGATAATAGATTCCACATCATTCCCACGAATCAGATCATCCAGGTCGGCGATGCTGCGATTGCCTCTAAACACACGGAAGTTACCTCTAAACCGCGTGCCTGTAAAGAGTACCAGTGTAGCATTGCTGCTGGTAGAAAAGAAACGCAGACTTTCGATGCCGTCGAGAATGTTATCGGTATTACGAATGCCTAGGTTTCCTCTGAATACTCTCCTGGAACCCCGAAAATTTTCTTCGTTGTAAACTGTAAGACGTGGATACGTTTGAGATACATATGCTTTGTTGTCCATGTTGTAATTCCTCCTTTCAACTTATCTTATGCCTCACCATCCGATTGGCGCGGGCCTCGCAGCATCCATCTAAAAATGGTTATGTGATTGAATAGAGCGATGCAGACTTGAAAAAGGAACATATGTTCTGTATAATCTAGCTTAGCAATTTGGAAAATCCTGAACTAACGGAGATGCGGACATGGACGATAAATTTATTGAGGAACTACGTGAAATTAGCAGAAACGACAAGCGAAGATCCGAATTTCTTATTAAGGGTATGAAGGAAACACTTCAGGAAAGAAAAGAAAAAAACTTTATCGAAAGATGGATTTGGCGACAAAAAAATAAGAAACGTATAGCGCGGAAGTTTAAATCCTAGTAGATATAACAACCGAATCTTCATAGCTTCATAGCACTTTACAAGTGCTTAGGTCACAGCTCATTAGGAGGCAGAGTCATGATTGAGCAACTAGTCCCAAACGACGATATATTAAATCAAAATCTATTTTTGGCTGATGAAGTTCGATACCATTTGATCCATCGAATTTGTGAGTCAGAAGGATCAACATGCCTCAAAACGTCCGATAAAAATATGGTCTTTGCTCAATCACCCGGACATAAGGCCTGGTTATGGATCTCACAACAAATCACAGATAATCATAAATTGACCTATATAGGAGAACTCTTACGTTATTTAAAAGGAACCACCCTATCAGGTGTATGTGGTGATGCCGAAACAGTCGAGAAGTTCGCAAATGCTTACGCACAACGTCGTCATGCTGCTCAGGTACATACCCATATGGTCATGGAATCTTATTTCTGTCCTAAATATAAAAAGCCCTCGGGCGTTGAGGGAATGATCCGACAATCCATCCCAGAGGATGTACAATTAGTTGCCCAGTTTCTAGCTGGTTTTTCAGAAGAAGCTTTAGGTAGTTTTATTGATCCGGTTAGTCAAATATCGGTTGCGGAGAAGACCATCGGGACAGGAAATTTGTATCTTTGGATTGTAAATAACATGCCTGTGTCCATGGCTAATATTGCTCACCGCTCGCCGAGACATGCTCGCATTAATGCTGTGTATACCCCGCCTAATTTACGAAAGAAAGGTTTTGCCAGCGGAATGGTATCCGAGCTATCGGTTTCCAATCAAGTTTATAAAAATATCGGCTTTAAGGAAGCCGGCAAAATCACTGATATTACGTTTGAATAAGTCCTCCTACTGCAAGAGAGCATATTATTGTTCATTCAAAATCAAAGAAGACCACAATGTCACCTTCATCACTGGGCCTCCTTTTCACTTATCTATAAGCTTTACTCCGTAACACCCAATTCCGTGTGGACTGAGGATCTTCGTGAAAGTAAATATACAGCCACAATAGCTATAACGACCCCTGCTGCTCCAAACCAGGTGATGGAAGCCAGCGAAACCTGACCAACAACTACACCACCGATCCCAGCTCCGGCCGCCATGGCAAGCTGCATCGTAGACTGATTGAGACTCAGCATCACACCGGAAGATTCAGGCACAAGAGTGACCAAGTTATATTGTTGAGTAGGTCCAGTTGTCCAGGCAGCGAACGACCAAAGGATCAATAAAGCAAATACTGCGATCAGGGAATGAGCGGCGGCAGGAAGTAAAAGCAAGGAAAAGACATGCAACACCATGCCCCCGAATAATGTAAAGGAAATACCCTTTTTATCTGCGCTGTATCCACCGATTTTCGACCCGATCAGGCTGGCAATCCCGAAGGCAAGTAATACTGAGCTTAGCATATTATCCCCTACACCTGATACATTCAGCAAGTACGGTGAAATGTAAGTATACGCGAGGAAATATCCCCCTCCCCAAAAGAAGGTAATCGCCAATCCCAAAGCAACTTCAGGCTTCTTCAGAAGAGCAAATTGCTGTAGTAAGGGAATCGGTTGATCTCCTTTTAAGCGAGGGATTGTCATAGCGATAACGATCAAAGCAATAATCGCTGTCAAAGCGATGCCGAGAAATACGGTTTTCCAGCCATATGCAGAAGATATCATTCTTCCAAGCGGCACCCCGATAATCAGCGAGGCTGTAAAACCCATAGTAACTGTAGCAATAGAACTGGCCTGCTTGCCGGCTGGAGCAATCTTCGCAGCAATGCTCAGTGCTGTAACCACAACCATCCCCGCCCCGAGGGCCATAAGAATACGTGCGGCGATAAACATTCCAAAACCCGGCAGAATAAAGGAGAGGGCATTAGCTACTGCAAATAATCCGAGCGAACTCAGGAGCAGCTTGCGTCTGTCCCATTTAGCGGTTACTGCCATCAGAATCGGCGTGCCAATCGCGTAAGCAAGAGAAAAGACTGTAATCAACTGTCCCGCTGCGGACACCGTAATCCCCATGGTTGTCGCAATCTGATCCAAAATGCCTGAGATAATGTATTCGGATGTGCCTACCAAAAAACTAACAATGGCCAAAATATACACTTTCCACGTGCTCTGCATTTTTAAATAACGCCTCTTTTCTTATATTGTTTTTATATTTTTACAAATATCGAAATTAAGACTAAAAAAAATTATGTCATCAGGAACGGGGCATATTTCTGCGCTGCTTCCACATCCAAGCTGTAATAGATAAACGTCCCCTCTTTACGGTATGTGAGCAGCCCCGACTCTGCCATTTGCTTCAGATGATGCGATAGCGTTGAAATAGCTACACTGTTCAGCTTCTCGCCCAGCACAGAGCAGCATTGGCCACTTTCCTCTTTTAGCAGAAGTGCTATCTTGAGACGAGTTGGTTCTCCAAGTGCTTTATATATTTTTACAGCTTGTTGCATTTCCGTTGTATCTTTCACCCTGTTCGGCTCCCTTCTGTTTCAGTCTTAATTTCGATGTTTGTCGAAATAAAGTTATCACAAACATTTGTAAAAGTAAACCCGTTTCTTCTAAAGACACTGCCTTTTTACACTCTGTGGTGTGAATGATGGTCTTTCTCATCTTATAAATAATCCCCCATCCATAAAAGGATGGAGGAAAAAATGATCTGAGTGTAAAGGGAGAATCATGGATGCCATAGCATTAATTCGGGCTTGCCGTGGGTCTGACAATAATTTCATTAACATCTACATCCGCTGGCTGCTCCATGGCATACAGAATGGAACGGGCTATGGCATCAGGCGAAATCGAAATACGACGGTACTCTTTCATTCCTTGCCGGGCCTCTTCATCTGAAATACTGTCAGCAAGCTCAGATTCAGTTACTCCCGGCGATACCAGCGTCACACGAATATCTCCCCCCACCTCCAAGCGCAATCCTTCAGAGATCGCCCGAACCGCATACTTTGTAGCGCAATACACCGCTGCAGTCGGGGTTACACTATACGCGCCAATAGAGGCGATATTGATAAACTGACCAAATCCTTGCTTTTTCATAATCGGAAGCCCTGCCGCAATCCCATGCAGAACGCCTCGTATATTTACATCAATCATGCGATCCCATTCCTCTACCTTCAGGGCCTCTAATTTTGAAAGAGGCATCACTCCCGCATTGTTCAAAATGACATCCACACGCCCAAATGTTTTTTCCGCGTAGTTAATGAACGCTTCCATCTGGTCCCTCTTCGTCACATCCAGTTGCTGATAATTAGCCGATCCACCTTTAGAACGAATCTCGGATGTCAGAGCCTCCAGTCGCTCTGTGCGTCTGGCCCCTAATATCACATGAGCCCCATGGCGAGCAAGTAAACGGGCAGTAGCTTCACCGATCCCACTGCTTGCCCCCGTAATAGCTACGACTTTCCCTTTAATATCCAACATGCTTATTCCTCCTCTAGTTTAAAATGTCACTGAAAAAAGATAAAATAGATTACTTTTTCTCTTCCCTGTAAAAAACCATCCCTGCATGATACAAGACACCATCTTTGAATTCACCATCTGCCGTAAATCCAGTGTCGTCCACATACTCGATATAGTCATCTTCTACGATGATATAGCTTCCTGTATAGGCACTTTGCCTCTGACCACGTGCTTCATCATAACGACCATTAGGCAAGAGTTCCTGACGGATATTTCCGTCTTCAGTTACCCACATCCCTATATAGGGATGCTGCGAAGCGTGTACACTTTTTTCCGTTTTTTTGCTCTCCATGACTATTTCACTCCTTTGCATTTTTATTTTTTTCTCATTTGCTCATTAGGTGTTGTATCTGCATCTTATTATGAGAGGAATGTCCATCGAGCTGGTAGAAGAATCAGAGCAAATTATTGCCTAATCCTCCAAAGACCCTTAATATGTAATAAACTACTGAAAATGAAAACGGGCTACGTTGAAAGAAGGGATGTGTCACGATGGGGGCAACCAAAATAGAGGGTTCTACCATGGAAAAACAAGCCGAATTGGCAAGGCTTATAGAACGATTTTCAAATCAGGACGGAGTTCTCACTACAGCCATACCTTCGCTTCACTTCGTCCGAAGTTCAAATACAACCGTTCCGGTACATCAAGTCCATGAACCTGCCTTATGTATTGTGGCACAAGGCAGAAAAGTCGTGATGCTCGCAGAGGAAAGCTACCATTACGGCACATCCGACTACCTTGTTGTGTCGGTGGATTTGCCGATCTCGGGGCAGGTCATCCAAGCGTCATCAGAAGCTCCTTATTTGTGCCTCCGGCTCAATTTTGATCCGCATCAGGTTTTGGACCTGATCAAGGAATCTGCTTTTCCCACAAGCCCCATGCCTGATTCCAGACGAGGCTTGTATGTAAGTCAAACCAACTCACTACTGCTGGATGCCGTGGTAAGGCTAGTGCATCTTTTGGAAAACCCGCAAGATGTTCCGGTGCTTGCTCCATTAGTCATTCGTGAGATACTGTATAGGATTTTACAGGGTAATCAGGGGGAATCCTTAAAACAACTGGTCATGACCGGCAGCCATTCCAACCGAATTGCAGAAGTCATAAAGCGGATTAAGCAGGATTATGATAAGCCGTTGCGTATTGAAGAATTGTCCAAACTAGCGAATATGAGTCCTTCGTCACTACATCGTCATTTTAAAGAGGTTACGGCTATGAGCCCCATGCAATATCAAAAACAATTACGTCTACAAGAGTCCCGCCGCCTGTTGTTATCCGAATCAGCGGATGCGGCAGATGTCGGTTTTCAGGTAGGTTACGAGAGTCCCTCACAATTCAGCCGCGAATACTCCCGTTTGTTCGGCCTGCCTCCAATTAGTGACATCAAACGCTTGCGCTCGGATCAAGATCACCCGACCACTTGAACACGTTGTTAGATGAACACAAGAAACCAATGGTCCTACTAACGCTTATCCCAATCATAGATGGCAGGATGTAAAAAACAGCACAAACAGCCGCTCTTCCGGTAGAGACGCGGCTGTTCAATATTTCCTCTATGCATGCATCAATACGGATTATCCAGCTTGACGAACAAAGCTCGAATGACATCCTTCTCTGCCGTAGTAAGCTTTTGTCCTGCCTGCCATTGTTGAATCTCTTTCTTGACTTCCTTGGGTTCTCTATAGCTGAGAGCATACCCGATGCTTCCTATACCTTGTGTGCGGTTGGTTTTATCCATATTTGCCAATGCTCGAGTCATCGCAGTTCTGTCTCTTGTAAACAAATCTCCCATAAGGGCAGCATAGCTTTCGCTTAAAGCTCCATCCAATCCTTCAGAAGCTCGGATCACATTTGGAAAACTTTTCGATGGAATAAAAGCTCGCTGCCTATACAAATATTCGATAATTTCCAGGCTTTGATGTTCATTGTTTTCGTTCATCTTTCCCCATTGGATTCCTGCTAAATGGTCCGTTATATGACGTACTTTTGCTTCATCACTGAGGGAAGAATCCTTATAAAAGGACAGCACAAGCTCCTCTTTACTTTGCTGGGTATGCTGCGTATCGGCTGCAGTTTGCTTGGACTCCCCATGGTTTGCTCCGGACGGCGCCACAGTTTCAGCATCTTGTCCCACTGGATGGGGAGTACACCCTATGGTTACAGCCATCATTAGTGCAGTACAAGTTGCAGAAACGAACCCATTACCTTTTAACATGAATCCACTCTCCTGTCTGAACAAACAATGGTCGTTATAATTGCCCAAAATCCACTCCTATCTTGCTACGCCTGCAACCGTTCATCCATCTAACAATAGGAAGATTCCATCTAAACTTCTATACGTCACGTCCCACCGTAGGCTTACGGATCATGGAGACGCTCGATTCCCTCACGATCAGACGAGGCTCGAATTGCACACGCTCATAATCCCCAGGTGTCTGTTCCTGAATCCGCTTGAGCAGCAGTTCCGCAGCCAACCGTGCCACCTCTTCCCCCATGATGGAAACTGAGCTGATCTGAGGAGTCGTTACCATAGCCCACAGATTGTTATCAATACCAACTACAGCAACCTCATCCGGCACTTTTACGCCCAAATCCTTAAATCGATTGACGATCCCTATCGCCACCATATCATTAACCGCATAAATAGCATCCGGCATATGTTTCAAGCTGTAAAAATAATCGGCAGCACGCAGCCCTGTCTCAAAGGAGAAATCATCACCAAAATAAACGAGTGAAGGGTCCACATGCTGGAGAGACTGCTCATAAGCAAAGTATCTTTCCTCGATTTTGTCCTTCGCAGCACCTGCATAGGCAATTCTTGTTCTTCCGATTTTAAGCAAATGCTCCATCACGAGTCTTCCCTCTTGCCGGGCCAGACTGACGATATCCGCTTTGACATCTTCGCCCAACTTCTTGCCATAGTTAATAATGGACACGGGAACGCTAGCTTTATTAATCAGGTCTACCAGCATTTTAGGATATGCCAGCGGCATAATGATAAGTCCGTCTACATGCAGCTTCTTAACCTCACGCACCGTTTCAAGCTCCATTCTGGCATTCCCGGCGGTATTGATTTGCACGACACGGTAACCATGCTGCTTGGCGGCCTGCTCTACGGACCAAGCGATTTCCGGAATAATCGCGTTACGAATGTCCGGCACGGCCAGCGCGATTTGTCGTGTCTGACGCACTTTCAAGCTCTGAGCCGAGGTGTTGGGCGTAAACCCCATCTCTTCAATCACTTGCAAAATCAAGGCTTTCGTTCTCGGGCTGATGCCCTCACTATCGTTAATAGCTCTGGAGACAGTCGCAATACCGACTCCTGCCCGCTTGGCTACATCCTCTATGGTTACTTTCTTTTGATCTGTCACGCCCAAAATCCTTTCAAGAACGGAATCGTTTTCTGACTTCCTAAAATAAAGTCTTAATACTGATATTATACCACAGAATGAGTGTCTAAAAATTGAAGTCGCTTTCTTCTTATCTTTGCTTCATCTGGAAAATCCACAAAATATCTTTGTATAAAAGCAACGAGCCGAATATAGCACTGCAGTCACAAGTGATTATATTCACAAAAAAATCAAGTGCTTTTTGTATGAATTTGGTTTGACAATGTGTAAAATTTGTGACATATTATTTTTCGGAAACGTTTCCTAATTCATTCACTTTTACAGAGGCAATGATCATATATTCTTCAAGGAGATGACAAACATGCAAGCATTGAGATGGCATGGAGTAAAAGACTTACGATTGGAAAACATTGAGCAGCCCGCCGCTCTGGCAGGAAAAGTAAAAATCAAAGTAGAATGGTGTGGCATTTGCGGAAGTGATCTTCACGAATATGTAGCAGGACCAATCTTTATTCCCCAAGATGCTCAGCATCCATTGACTGGCGAAAAAGCACCGATCGTAATGGGACATGAATTCTCTGGACAAGTCGTCGAAATCGGCGAAGGTGTAACCAAGATTCAGGTTGGCGACCGTGTCGTTGTAGAACCGGTTTTTGCATGTGGAGAATGTGATGCATGTAAACAAGGCAAATATAATCTTTGCGATAAAATGGGCTTCCTCGGTCTGGCAGGCGGCGGCGGTGGATTTTCTGAATATGTCGCAGCTGACGAGCACATGGTTCACAAAATTCCAGAAAGCGTATCTTTCGAGCAAGGCGCATTGGTAGAGCCTTCGGCCGTTGCTTTGTATGCTGTTCGTCAAAGCCAACTGAAAGTCGGCGACAAAGCCGTAGTATTTGGCGCTGGTCCTATCGGATTGCTGGTTATTGAAGCGTTGAAAGCTTCGGGCGCATCTGAGATTTATGCAGTAGAGCTTTCCGAGGAGCGTAAAGCTAAAGCTGAAGAGCTGGGTGCTATCGTGATTGATCCTAAGACTTATGATGTGGTGGAAGAACTGCACAAACGGACCAACGGCGGCGTAGATGTAGCCTATGAAGTCACTGGAGTACCTCCTGTGCTGACTCAAGCTATTGAATCCACTAAGATCAGCGGACAAATCATGATCGTCAGCATTTTTGAAAAAGAAGCTCCGATTAAACCGAACAATATTGTCATGAAGGAACGCAATCTGACGGGTATTATCGGCTACCGTGATGTATTCCCGGCTGTTATCAGCCTGATGGAAAAAGGATATTTCCCAGCCGACAAGCTGGTTACCAAACGCATTAAGCTCGAAGAAGTGATTGAGCAAGGTTTTGAAGGACTCCTGAAAGAGAAAAATCAGGTTAAAATCCTGGTATCTCCGCAAGCCTAATTTAGAAAATAAACCAGATGTCTGCTCTATGCAGACATCTTTTATTATAAAACCGGGTTGCACGGCAAGAGTTCATACGGAATTAAAAAGACAAAACAGCGCTCTCCTACTGTGGCTTCTGCCGTTAAGTGAGAATAGCGCTGTTTTATTATAATCTAGTTTATTGAGTTACATTACTTAGTTACATTTTTCAGAACATCGTCAATCATTTGACTATTTGCAATTGTACCTGTATACAACCAGCTGGAATCCTTGCCAAAATCGTATACATGGCCTTCTTTAACGGCTGGAATTCCCGCCCATACAGGATCTTTTACAATATCTTCTTTACTTACGATTTTGCTGTTCACGATAAAGACATAATCCGCATCCAGCTCGGCCAGCTTCTCCAGCGATAAATTACTCCAGTTCGCCTTAGCCGTTTTGGAAATCTCCTGTACGACTTGTGGAATCTTGAATCCCAAATCCTTATACAATACATCACCGCTGGATAGATTCTGGTTTACGACATACACGTTTTTATCCGTTACCCATAATGCCGCCGCAGTTTTTTGTCCCACCGTCTGACTCAGCTTGGCTTTAGCCTCTGCTGCTTTTTTGTCGTAGTTGCTCAATGCCTGCTTCGCTTCATTGCTCTTATTCAGCACCTCACCCACGGTCAGCAGTTCTTGACGCCAATCATTGTTCATATTACTGCCTACCACGTAGGTTGGAGCAATTTTAGAGTATTGATTATATTTGTCGCCTTCCACCATGCTCGCACTGTCCATAATGATTAAATCAGGCTTGAAGTTCAGAACCGCCTCAAACGGAAGATCTGAAGCGATGGTAGGAACATCCTTCAGTTCTTTTTGCAAGTAAGCTTGAACTGAATTTTTACCCACCGACCATTGGGCTACCGGTTTAACACCCAACGCCACCAGATGATCCTCCAGATAAGAAGCGATCACACGTTGAGGCTGAGCCGGAATCTTCACCTCATGCCCGAGTGCATCCTTCAGCACCCTTTCCTGTGATGTTGGTTCCGCTGATGTATTATTGTTCCCTTGCGAAGCACCATCGGTTGCCGTAGGACTGGATGTGTCTGAGCACGCGCTGAGCAGCAGGGTAAAACTAAGCAATAAAATAAATGCCATGGAATGCTTTGCGTTTCTATTCATTCGTAAAATCCCTTCATCATAATTTTGATAATGATTATTATCCTCAATACCAGTATGCAGGGCGCCACTTATCGAATCAATGGAACATTCGGACATGCTCAATGGATTATCTAGACGTGTATCTCCCATAAAAGCAGATGAATATAGGCTGTCCCGATAGTGAACCGGGGATACGCCAGTATATTTTTTGAATGCTCGGCTAAAGAAATAGACATCCGGGTACCCCACACTGACAGCAATATCCTGTAAAGTGGCATCCGTCTTCCGCAAAAGCTCCTTCGCCTTGTCCATTCGCAGTTGAATCAAGTACGTAATCGGGCTACAGTCTGTTTGTTTTTTAAATAACCGGGTCAGGTGCCGCGGACTACATTCCAATAATCCGGCCAAACGTTCCAGCGTAATGGACTCCGCGTAACAATCCTGCATAAATCGAATGGCCTGTGTCACGATACCCCGCGCAGAAGTTCGAGCCTTCGGTTCCTGCAATTGCCGTATACATTCATATGCAAAATCATAGAACCGACCCTGAGCCTGAATCTTGGATAGCGCCTCTTGATCCTGCCATGCGTCATCCAGTAGTTGTAGCTTTTGATACAGTATAACCGGATAAGGCGGTGCAAAACCATGAACTATCGAAGGATGATTATACACCGTATGTCCTGATAGAGAAGTCGCTTTATATAGTACAAGGATATATTCAATCCCACATTGCGAGGGTTTCATATTCAGTTCAAAGCCTTTGCTGCCATGCAGTACGTACCCTGAATGTGGCGTATCCTTCCAATCACCATCCAAACGCACGCTACCCTGCAATACAAATATAAAAGCCTGCGCTGGAAGACGATACGGTTGAAGCAACTCTTCTGATTCCAGTCGAATATGCCGGACATCCATGACACGGATCGACGAATGGAGCCATAAGGACAGCAGCTCGTTCAGCTCGTCAGCCTCATGCTCCTTACTCGTCCCGGTGTGGGAACCTGTCTGCTTTTTCCGGTCCTGCTTCACTTGTCAAGGCCTCCGCTTCATAAATATCATACTTTGTATCCAAACCAACCTCATTATATATCATCTTTTACTGCGTCTACCATGAGACAAATATTCCTGCACGAAACAAAGTGAATATACCATTTCCATGGTACAATTTGTATAATACAAGATTTAAAATACATAGGGGGTTTGACAGCATGAGCGGTCCCAACGTTGCATTGAGTACAGGAGCTAATGCACCATTCGGTAAGGAAGATACAGTGCGGGTCACCATTACATGGAAGCATGCACCTGCCGAACTGGATGTTAGCTGTTTTATGGTAGGAGCAGACGGAAAGGTTTCCTCAGATGACTATTTCGTTTTTTACAATCAACCCGCTGACCCGCACGGCCATGTACGGTTACAGCGTCCAAATGACAGAACCACTGAGTTTACTGTAGCGCTCCAGGAACTGGAACGAACCGGGGTGGAAAAATGTGTGTTTGCGGCCACACTGGACGGCCCAGGTACTTTTGCCGATGTGGTCGGCTGCTCAGTTACTGCTCAAGGCAAGCAATCCCATATCACCTACAGCATCACCAAAGCCACCAGTGAGACATCGCTTGTGCTGGCAGAAGTGTATCGTCATACGTCTGGCTTCAAGCTTCGCGCAGTTGGGCGTGGTTTCAACGGAGGACTAAAGCCGCTTGCCGAAGCTCATGGTGTGACCGTGGAGGAAACGGAATCGCCAGTGGATACCGTTCAGATGAACATCCCTACATCGGCGATCTTAAGCGCGGTAGGTGCTAAAGCTGGCGGAAAAGAGACTGCCCCCATTAACGCAAGAATTAATCTGCACAAGCAGAATGTACAATTTTCACTGAAAAAGAAAAAAATAGACCGTGAAAAAGCACGTGTAGCGGTTGTATTCGATGCTTCTATTTCTATGTTCAAATTGTACACGGGTGGGACTGTGCAAAAAGCCTGCGAACGTGTGTTGGCTGTAGCCGCCTGTATGGATGACGATGGTGAAATGGATGTATGGTTTTTTGCGGACAAAGCCAAACGTGCTCCAAGCGTCACAGAGAGGAATTTCGAGAATTACATTCATAGGAATTATGCTGAGCCTAGTGAAGATAGTGAGCTGGGGTGGGGCAATAACGAGCCAGAAGTCATGAAGGATATCATACTTAAATACACAAAAGAAGATCCCAACGACATGATCCCGACCTACATTATCTTTTTTAGTGATGGAGGTATTTATGAACAAAAAAAAATAGAACAGCTGCTGATTAAAAGCTCAAGCACTCCGATTTTCTGGCAATTTGTAGGTCTTGGTAAAGCCGATTACGGAATTCTTCGAAAGTTGGATAAGATGCGCGGCCGCGTAGTAGATAATGCAGATTTCTTTGCCTTGGATGACATTGACTCCGTGACAGATGCAGAATTGTACGACCGTCTGCTGAATGAGTTTCCTAGTTGGCTCAAGCAAGTACGGGCTAAAGGAATATTGCGGAGCTAGTTCCCGCCGTAACGCCAATACTGCACCAGATTAACGCCCTCATGCCCCCTGCGTGATCACTTAAATATCACCAAGTAGAGCAATAAGAGGCACAATGATCGCTGATAAAGCAATCCTCAGCGCCAGCATTCTGCCTCTGTTATCTTCAGTTTGTCCTCTATCGATTTCAATCTCCCTACCATATCCTATTTCTTTCATTTCCTAATTGGATATTTTCATGTAGTATAAGTCTAATTGAAGTAACCCTGTTTGGGCTATGCTGAAGCTATACACTATATGAAGGAGGATTTCATATTGAAATCAAATGAACCCACTTTGCACAAAAAGCTGCTCCCACGGCATATTACCTTTATGGCTATGGGCGGAGTCATCGGGACGGGTATTTTTAAAGGAAGCACCGAAACGATTAGCTTGGCGGGACCAGGAGTTATTTTATCCTATGTCTTCGCAGGACTCCTGCTCTTGGTCGTTATGGGCGCAATTGCCGAGATGGCTACCGTCTATCCCAACATGAATATGAAGGATTTTATTCGCAAAGCTTTTGGAGAACGACTGTCCTTTATTATCGGCTGGTTGTATTGCTTCATGTGGCTGGCCGTCTGTATCATTGAGGTCATTGCTGCGGGTAGCTTCCTGCAATATTGGTTGCCAGATGTCCCTCTATGGGTACTCAGTTTAGTCAGTGCGGCTTTCATTATTGTCGTCAACATGCTGAGTGTCGGCGGATTTGGGGAACTGGAATTTTGGCTTGCAGGTATTAAGATTGCCATGATTATTATCTTCATCGCCTTAGGTGGCTGTATACTGTTCGGGATTATTCCCACTGAAACTCCACCTTATCTAAGCAACTACGCGCAGCACGGCGGATTTCTACCCAATGGCTGGTTGGCTATCTTTTCAGCGCTGCTGGTCGTAACCTTTTCATACGGAGGGTCCGAGCTGATTGGACTGACGTTGACGGAAACAGAAAATCCGGAAAAAGTACTGCCTAGAGTGGTTAAAAGCTTTATTCTTCGCGTTGTTTTGTTCTATACGTTGCCAATTCTCATCATTTGTGGCTTGATTCCCTGGAACCAACTGGATGCGAATACCAGCCCGTTTGTACAGGTATTGTCTTCTGTAGGGCTTCAAGGCTCGGCTCATGTCATGAACTTTATTCTGATCACTGCTGTACTGTCTGCCGCCAATTCGGGAATTTATGGGGCTACACGTATGCTCCATTCGCTGGCTGTCAATGGAGAAGGCCCCAAGTCACTTGCCCGCCTGTCTTCCAATGGGGTTCCAGTGAATAGTCTCAAATTGTGTGCTGTAATCCTGATTGTCGGTTCCATGGTTGCTTATATCGCTCAGGACGGGCTTTTCCGTATTTTGATGGCTGTGCCGGGCTTCGTCGTGCTGCTCGTCTGGAGCTGCATTTGTCTGTCCCAATTGAAATTGCGCAAATCTTATCCAGTGGAGCCTACTTTCAAGATATGGGGATTCCCTTATGTAACGGCGATTACAGTGGGATGCCTATGGATAATCGCGGTTCTATTCTTGCTTGACCCGCAAAATCGCATCAGCATTAGCGTGTGCGTGGCTTTCATGGTATTTCTGGTCATTTGGTCTTTGGTGAAGTTCCGGAGAAAGCAGGCGTAAGCAGCATATGATTCAATCGTACTTATTTCCTGTTTCATATGCCTTTCTTGCGTTTCCTTTTGCTGCGTTATTGTTCACACTGCCTTTCCTAATCGTGCAATATCGCAGGCATGGCTATATTCACAAGGCTAGAGCATGGCTGCTTTACCTGATGCTTTTATACTTGATGAACGCCTTCTTTCTGGTCATATTACCGCTTCCGGCATCGCGTCATAATGCTGCATTAACCGGGGGAGCGTTGCAGTTAATGCCCTTGCAGTTCGTTCAAGACATTATAAGAGAAACATCCGTCTCACCCGCTCATCCCTCCAGCTATGTTCATTTGCTGAAGGAGCGTGCCTTTCTACAAGTCGTTTTTAACGTTGTGATGACCATGCCTTTCGGTATGTTCTTACGTTATTATTTCCGTGCACGATGGGGATGGTGTCTGATTCTGTCTTTCACCCTGTCCCTCTTCTTTGAGGTGACACAGCTGACAGGATTATATGGATTTTTTGACCATGCGTATCGTGTATTCGATGTGGACGATCTGCTGGCTAATACATTGGGCGGTATGCTAGGCTTTCTATTAGGCGAATGGTTTTCACGCTTCCTGCCTCGCTTGGAGCATCTGGACAAGCATTTGGACATTACGACCAAACGGGTGTCCTATACCCGACGGGGTGTTGCCTTTTTCGTGGATTCTATCCTTTGGGCAGGGTTGCTCAGCATTATGGAGTCCATGCATGTATCTGCTGCTTTCTGGGTTTCCAGTGGAATTTACTTTATGGTGGTTCCTTACCTGACAAATGGACGAACTCCGGGGAAGTGGCTGGTACGCATTCATCTGATAGGGAGAGGAAAAAGAGTTGCCCTGTGGGAGCTCATTAAGCGCTACAGTCTCTTGTATTGGTTGTATTTTGGACTTAATTACGTACTAGGTGGATCTGTACTGGGATCTCATCTGTCTCCTTGGATAAATGTTATGATCAGCCTTGTGCTGTTGGTGATGAACGGATGGTTCTTTTTCCATCTAGTCATACGCCTATTCAAGAAAGCACCGTTATTTTATGAGGAGCTTAGTCATACTTCGCACCAGATTATATGGCCCAAGCGCTACCATCCTACTCAGAATGACCCCGCTGACCCAACACAGACGTCGGGAGCGAATATAGTACAAAAATAACCAGAGGATCGACACGTCATCAAGCCCCGGATCTGCATTGCATCCTGGCGAATAAAAAAACAGGCGAAGCAAAGGGATGTGCCTTTGCTCCGCCTGTTTTTATTTTGCGTATATTTTTATGTTGCATATAGATATAACTTAACTTATTTCCACTGTGCAATTTGATCAATAGGTAAACGTGTGGAAGGATGACCATCGTTGATTCCTTTACCCATGGAAATGAGCATAACAGGGACATAACGATCTTTGTCCAGACCAAAGGCTTCAGCAATTTGATCCTTCTCATAACCGCCGATAGCGTTGGTGTCGTATCCATGAGCGCGCGCCACCAGCATAAGCTGCATGGATACCAAACCACCGTCGATCAGGACCGTTTCTTTGTTCACAACGGGATCAAGCGCTGCAAAGTGAGCTGCTACTTTTTCCTGTTGCATTTCTTTAATGTCTTTTGGCATATAGCCCAGTTCTACAGCTTCTCCGAAAATTTGTTCGAAATTATCAAAGTTGTTCAAATCTCCAAACACAGCGATCACTGCCGAAGATGTCTCCACTTGACGTTGGTTGAAACGGGCCAATGGTGCCAGTGTGGCTTTACCTTCAGGGCTGTCAATGACGAGGAAACGCCAAGGTTGCAGGTTAATGGAAGATGGTGCGCGTGTAGCTTCTGTCAAAATCTCAGTCATTTCCTCACGGCTGATCTTCACGGACGGATCGTATACTTTTACCGAACGGCGTCCCAGGGCGATTTCTTTAAAATCATTCGTTTTTACAGTACTGGATGTATTCGTATTATTCATTCCAATCTCTCCTTATCCCTCTGTGGGTATAGTAATGTTAAAAAAATGTTGTCAGTCCATATCGGATATATGACTATTCATCACTTGCAGCATATCAGCTAGCTGGTGCCGCTGGGTCTCGTCGAAGCTCTGTAGCATCTGAGCTACAAACTGTGAACGCTCCTGCTTAAAGATGACAATGCGTGCACGCCCATAATCGGTCAGGCTTACCAAGGTAACCCTGTTGTCCTCTGGCTTTGTGCGTCGAGTGACCATTTCTGTCGCTTCCAGTTGTTTCAAATGGCGTGTTACGGCTGCAGCGTCAATGCCAACCTCTTTTTGCAACAGAGTTTGACTGATTTCCTTCACTTGATACAACTTGCACAATAGTTGCAATCTGGATGCGCTGACTCCTGCACAACGCTCAAACTTGGAGCTAATCTGCTTGTTCAGCAACAACAGCATGTCAAAAATATACTCAGGCTCGGATGGTGTCTGGGTGATATCAATCTCTCCTCCCTTAAGCATATCGCTGAGTTTCACGATCCAACCTTTGATCCATCAATTATTGATCTATCAAGTAATATACATCCTCTTTAAAAATAAATCAAGTCCCTGAGAAAAATAAAGTGTCTCATGCCAAATAAAAGCTGAGCGACTCACACAGAGTCGCTCAGCTTCAATATTGCTTTTATTAGCTAGGTTATTCAATCATTGTACAATAGAGATAAGGAGTTGTGCCGTTGAGTTAGATAATCCCGTGAGACAGCATAGCATCAGCCACACGCACAAATCCTGCGATATTGGCTCCGACAACCAGATTGCCCGGCACACCGTATTCCTCAGCCGCCTTCACACTGTTAGCATAGATATTTTTCATAATATCATGCAGCTTGGCATCCACTTCCTCAAAGGTCCAAGACAGACGCATGCTGTTTTGTGACATTTCGAGCGCCGACACGGCTACTCCGCCTGCATTGGCAGCCTTGGCTGGCCCAAACAGAACTCCATTGTCCAAAAACACTTCAATGGCCTGTAACGAGGATGGCATATTGGCACCTTCGCCTATAGCTTCTACGCCATTGCTTACCAGCAACTGAGCTGCTTGCTCGTCAATTTCATTCTGAGTGGCGCATGGCAGTGCGATGTCGCATGGGATCGACCAGATCCCCGAACAGCCTTCTGTATAGATTGCGCCTGGACGCTCTTGCGTATACTCGCTAATCCGCAGACGGTTCACTTCTTTCAGCTGCTTCACCAGCTGCAGATCGATACCGTCTGGATCATAGATGTAGCCATTCGAGTCACTACATGCCACGACTGTAGCACCGAGCTGCTGTGCTTTTTCAATCGCATAAATGGATACATTCCCCGATCCCGACACGACGACGCGCTTTCCTTCAAAGGACGATCCCTGAGCCTGCAGCATCTCGTTTACAAAATACACACAACCGTAGCCGGTCGCTTCCGTACGTGTGAGACTGCCTCCGTAATGAATTCCTTTGCCCGTTAGGACGCCGCCTTCATGTCCTCCGCGAATCCGCTTGTACTGCCCGAACATATAGCCAATCTCACGTCCGCCTACACCAATATCCCCTGCCGGAACGTCGGCATCTGGACCAATATATTTATACAATTCCGTCATGAAGCTTTGTGTAAAACGCATCACTTCGTTATCTGATTTCCCTTTGGGATCAAAATCTGAGCCGCCTTTACCACCACCAATGGGAAGACCCGTCAATGCATTTTTGAAAATCTGCTCAAAACCCAAAAACTTGACGATTCCCAGATAGACAGACGGATGGAAGCGAAGTCCACCTTTATAAGGCCCTATCGCACTGTTAAACTGCACACGGAAGCCACGATTGACCTGTACAACCCCCGCATCATCCACCCAAGGTACTCGGAAGGTAATGACCCGCTCCGGCTCCACTAGCCGTTCCAAAAGCCCCTGCTGCATATACTTAGGGTGCTTAGCCAATACCGGAATTAGCGAATCCAATATTTCCTTGACGGCCTGATGGAATTCATTCTCATGAGGATTGCGCGCGATAACCTTCTCAAAAACGGACTGCACATATTCGGCTGCTGCTTGTTGACTCTGCTCTGGACGGATCATGGTCATTACTTAATACACCCCTTTTATAATTAGCCCCTCTGTTAAATGACGGAACGACTTGATTCTGCACCTTTGAGAGTGGAACCTTATGTATTCATAAAATTTAGTTAACTATACATGATTTTTTATAATAATACAGCAAATTCGCCTATAAAAGATTTTTGTATCCTTCATTAAATAACTCTATGAACCTCTCATTGCCTGTTAGTTTCCTGAAGCTAAATCCCTTGATTTACGGGCTTTTTTCACGATTTCTAAGGCCCAAACACCTTACTCTATATGGCATTATAATGTGAACAAATTCAAACTAATACATACATCATATCTGGAAAATATGGATATAAAAAAAGAGGCTGCGCACAGGGCGTAGCCTCTTTTCCCATTCTGTTACACATAAAAGGCTTCAAGCTGACGCACAATTTCTGCTTCGTCATGCTCTACCACCTGCTGATGCTGCGATTTCGAGAACAATTGTTCAATTTGCGCCGGGAACTCCTGCTTGATATCCACCAGACGAATGGCCTCATCAAATTTGGCTGGATGCGCTGTCGCAAAGGTCACACATACTTCGTCCGCGCCATTATACGCCTCATACGCGGCAATACCGCAAGCTGTATGCGGATCAAGCAAATAATCGTACTCGGCTTTGTATTTTTTGATCAGCTCCAGACACTGCTCATTCGAAGCACCCAGCGCTTCAAAATCCTGCTGGACACGCTTCAAATCCTCTGCACCGATCACAATCCGTCCCTCGGTTTTGAGCTTATCCATGTATTCAGATACCTTGGCCGCATCCTCCCCGAGGAAGTAGTACAGGTATCTTTCGAAATTGCTTGCCACCTGAATGTCCATGGAAGGACTGTATGTGCTTTTGAAATCGCCCGGTTGGTATTCGCCAGTCTTCACGAAGCGCTCCAAAATATTATTTTCGTTCGTGGCAATGATCAGCTTATGGATGGGCAGACCCATTTTCTTCGCAAGAAAGCCGGAAAAGATATTGCCAAAGTTGCCGGATGGCACGCTGACATTGATCTTCTTCGTACCCGCAGACTCCTGTGCCCGAAAATAAGCATAGAAGTAATATACGGTTTGCGCCAAAATGCGCACAAAGTTAATTGAGTTAATCGCCCGCAAATGATGTTTGGCTTTGAAATCCAGATCGGCAAACAGGTCCTTAATGACCTTTTGACAATCATCAAAGTTCCCTTTTACGGACAGATTCAGTACATTCTCATCGTCTACCGTCGTCATTTGCAGCTCTTGTACTTTGCTCACCTTTTGGTGTGGGTGCAAAATACAGATTTTAATTCCTTCCTTGCCGCGCACGCCCTGAATCGCTGCTGCCCCGGTATCGCCCGAGGTTGCACCCAAAATGTGAATGATTTCATTCTGCTTTTTGGACACGTAGGAATAAAATTCCCCCATGAATTGTAGCGCCACATCCTTGAACGCGAACGTAGGCCCGTGGAACAGCTCCAAAATAGATAGGGAATCGTTGATCTTCTTCACTGGCGTAACTTCTGGATGGCGGAAGCTTGCATAACTGCGCTCTACCAGCTGCTCCAAATCTTCACGAGGAATCTCATCATTGATATACAGCGCAAAAACTTCCAGCAGCAGCTCTCTGTAGCTCAATGTCGCCCATTGCTCCAAAGTAGCTGCCGACACGGTCGGAATCTGCTCCGGTACCATTAGACCTCCATCGTCAGCTAACCCCATGAGCACAGTATCAATAAATCCCTTGGCTTCTACTCGACCTCTAGTGCTTATATATCTCATATACATCCCCCAATAAAAATTCAATTCGAACCTTTTTTCGAATATATTATTGTCTATAATACCCTGTCGCGGTGCTGTAACCAAGCCTTTTTTTCATATTTTAAAGACTTTCTCCTACTTTACCATACCCCGATGCATCAGGCATCTATCATTGCTAGACAATCAGAACGTCAGGAACAGGTCGTAAGTCTGAAAAAAAGCAGGCTGCTTCAGCCATTAGGAGCCTGAAATCGAGAGTGCAGCCAGCTTGAGCGAAGGAGATGTGCAGCTTCCTGTAAAACGCAAATCGTTGCCCACTTCCTCTACCTGCTGTAGTACGTCAAAGAAGTTGCCCGATACGGTAATTTGATTAACCGCTCTGACCACTTGCCCCTGCTCAATCCAGTAGCCCAGACAAGCCAGCGAAAAATTACCGGACGCCGTATTCGTACCTGCATGCAGCCCTTGCAGCTCAACGATCATCAGCCCGCGATCCATCTTGCGAATCATGTCTTCCAACGAAGACGCGCCTGGAGCCACGTACAGATTATGATACGACACACCAATTTTACCGTTATAGCTGCCCTTGGAAGCATGAGAGGTACTCTGTACCCCGGCCTTGCGGGCCGTCTTGCGGTTATGGAAATACGTCTGCAATTCTCCATCCTTGATGATCTCGTTGCGGCGGGTCGCACTGCCTTCCGCGTCAAACGTGCTGCCTGCTGGAACGTTCTCCATCAGCGGATCATCGATCAGTGTGATATGTTCGCTTGCCACCTTTTGCCCCAGCTTCCCAGCCAAGCGTGAAAAGCCTTTATCCACCGATTCGGCTGAAAATACCGACGTATAGGCAGCCAGCAATTGCGCGGCTGCATCATGGCGGAAAATGACCGGATAGTTATCCGATTGGATCGTGTGCGCACCCAGCTTGGAAACAGCCTCTTTCACGGCTCTATGCGCCACATCCGCAATATCGATCTCTTCCACGCTCCGCAGCGAATAATCATGCCAGCCCCCGGTAACGGTCTCACCTTGGTCTGCTGCAATCACATACACATAAGCGGTCGCCAGACTTTTGTGACGATGGCAGTGCAGTCCTTTGGTATTCACAATCAGGACCTCATTCTCACGAATGCTGACCGAGCAATGTCGAGCCATCACAATCCGTGGGTCTGCGGCAAGCGCTGTACGCTCCATTTCCAGCGCCGCTTCGATCAGAATCTCAGGAGACGTGTCAGCAAGCGTTGAGGCATAGGCAGGCTGCTCAGGGTAGCTCTCAGAGCCTGCAAACAGCTCATCCTGCTCCTCGCTCTCCAATATGTCCGCGTTGCTAAGTGCTTCTTCCAATAAGAAGTCGATCACATCCGGTTCCAGCTTCTCCGTAGAGGCATAGCCCATTTTGCCGTTAATGACACCACGGAAGGAAAGTCCGCCATTTTCAACGATGGTATATTGGTCAATTTCTCCCTTCAGTACCTTCACCGAGGTAGAACTTCCATTTACATAGTAGATTTCCATATCCGCGTAGCCCATTTCCCGACCTTTCGCGAACAACGCTTCCTGAAATTGCTGAATATTCATCGCTATTCCCCCTTTCGTCCGCCGACGGTCATTTCGGATACTCGAATCGTCGGTTGTCCGCAGTTCACCGGAAGACTTCCACTAACCGAGCCGCACATCCCCTGACCATGATCCAGATTGTTGCCGACCCTATCAATATTTTGCAGGGTTTCAATGCCTTTGCCGATTAGTGTTGCGCCTTTGACCGGCTCGGCAATTTTGCCGTTGCGAATCATGTATGCCTCTTCGACTGCAAAATTAAACTCGCTCGTCGAGGTGTTCACCGAACCACCGCCCAGCGATTTGGCATAGATCCCGTACTCCGTATTGGCAATGATCTCTTCACGGGTAGACTCCCCATTCGCAATAAACGTATTGTTCATACGGGATGCAGGCGCGAATTTATAGGACTGTCTTCGTCCTGACCCTGTCGCAGGTACACCCATCTGGCGCGAACCCATGCGGTCGATCAGATATCCTTTTAAAATGCCGTTCTCGATCAATACGTTGCGCTGTGTCGGTGCACCTTCATCATCGATATTGAGCGAGCCCCACGCATTCGGAATCGTTCCATCGTCTATAGCTGTGACGAGCGGTGAAGCCACCTGCTGCCCGATCTTATTGGCAAACACAGAGGTTCCATACGCCACCGCCGTAGATTCCAGCCCATGTCCACACGCCTCGTGGAAAAGAACACCGCCAAAGCCATTCTCAATCACGACAGGCAGTCTGCCGCTAGGCGCATATCCCGCTTTCACCATCGTGGACGCAATCCGAGCGGCGTGTCTGGCATTTTCTTCGATATTCAGATTCTCCAGGAATTCAGTCCCAGCATACGCTCCCGGCCCACGGAAACCGGACTGTCTATGCTCCCCATCCGTCGCAATCGCGCTTATTCTCATGCGGGTATACGTACGGGTATCCTCCACCAGCAGCCCGTTGCTATTGGCGATCAAGACGTTCTGGATCGAGTTGCTAATCCCAACAGAGGTTTGCGTGATGGAAGGGTCATATTGGCTTGCCGCCTCATGCGCCCGTCTCATCATGTCGATCTTGGCGCGTTTCTGTGAACCGTCAGGGATGATCGCAATCGGATGTTGGTTAGGGATCGCATGGGGATGGAGGGTAATGGTGTGTGTACCTGGCGTTCCACCACCGCGAATAGCCTTGGTAGCCGATTTGGCCAGTCGAATCAGGCTCTGTTCGCTCATATCGCTGGTGTACGCATACACCGAAAAATGCTCCTTCATGATCCGAATACCAATCCCAAAATCTCGGCCTGACAGCGCCGTATCCACGACGCCCCCAGTCATGCCCAGTTGTCCATTGGTACGGTCCTCGACGAACACCTCTGCAAAATCCCCGCCCGTCTCCAGCGCGGCTTGCAGCATATCCTGAATCTGTGTTGGATGTATCATCACGTTCCTCCTCGTTTTTGCCATGTTTCATATTGTACGTCTAAGCGATTAAGATCATATGCGGGTACATGTTTATTTCCCATAACTTTACTATACATGATGTTGGGAGTGGGTGTAACTATCTGGGTGGCAAGTGGTTTGGAAGGGAGTGAAAATTTCATGTGTGGGATGGAGGGATTGAAATGAGAAAACCCGACCGGACCGTGAAGGGTCATGTCAGGTTTGCTTGAGTTGCTTGATTACTGGGTGAGTTGAGCAAGTACGTGCCTATGAGGCCGCTACGTAGACGGATCATTCTTCCGATCGCTGTTGACCCCAGATTTTTTTGATTATAGTTTAACAGTAAAAATCCGGTGAAGGTTATACTTACGAAGCAGCTTTCCTACGGAAAGCTTTCACCCAAACGCTCCGCTTCTTCAAAACGATTCCGTCCCCTCCGCTGCTATGCTTGGGTTTGCTTCATTTTGTTTGCCAAAATACTTTTTTTCAATCGAACTTTAAACAGTTCTCTTCGTAAATCCAGTTCCATGATATGAAGATGATCGGCCGCTTCTTTGACGGTTTCCATGTGCAGTACACTTGCCTTTTGAGAAATAATAGTTAGCGCATCCCAAATGAGCTTTGTGCATGTTTTAAGTCTCTCTATGTGTTCGTCTTCTTGCTGTACCAAGTTCTCGTATTCTTCAGCTGTATTTTCAGATGAATTTTTATGTTCCACGCTCTTTAGTATCTTAGGTTGGATATCCAAGTTATCATCTCCTTTTTATTCAAAGTGTAGCAAAGGATGATGCTGGATGTGGTACGTGGATACGTAATATTAGATGAATTAAATATTATTTTAGCTTCACACGAAGATTTTGTTTCTAGATTCATTTTGATCAGGAACAGACTTTGTACCGCCATTCCACGAGATCGTTTTATTTTCGGTATACATTCTAACTTATGTAATTGTTCCTTAGATGGTTTCCATTCTTTCCTCGCTTTGAAATATTAACGTTGCTTCGTCTTTTCATCGAATATTAACTTCTGCTGTTCCAAATCTTCAGCACATTTTTCCACATTCCATGCATCCTCGATGATCGTATCCTTTTCATAATCCAGAATGACGTAAATACGCGGAATATATGGAACTGATTGTGCTGCGGAACAACCACATCAAGTGCAGCTTCCCACTTATGGATATTGGTGAGTGGTGGCATTTTGTCGAGTGTAAAATGTTGATACAAATCAGCAATATACTTTTCTTGGATAAATTCTGTTCGTTGTGTACGTCCCATTGCAGGTGACTTGATCAAACCGGCATATTTTCTTCTATTATAGTAGATTCCCTCTCATAACATACGTTCAAACAAAGCTAGTTGAGATGGATCATCTTCGTCAATTTGATCAGCTTTGAGCATAAAGATTACCTTGGTAGCATCAATTAGAGGATCACGTTCTGCTACGACTCGCTTAAATTGATCGAGATAGATGCTGTTCGATACGTGATGGTACGTGTGCTGGATTGTGGCGCGTTAAGTTGGTCGCTTAGAACCATGATTTCGTTAAAATGGAACAGTTTGATTTGGTATTGATTGCGCGTTGAATTACTGGACAAATTTTAGCCTCCTGTTTGTTGGTTTAGATGAGAATTTTATGATTTGGATCGACAATTCTAATGCTTCTCGTTTCTTGCAATCGACAGGAACTAATATTCGTATATAATATAACAAAAGAGAATTGTTTATACAGAAGACAAGACTTTAAGGAAAACAAGAAAAATCGAGGGTATATACCCTCGGCTATCTAAATGTAGATGCACAAGTTAAAATTATAATATCCCATTCAAATGTTTTGATATTGATTATTTAAGATTTTATCGTTTCCCATAGCGAATTGATCACATAAACAGAATCTAAAGAAATATCATTCATCAAAGTTTCAGTAAAAACATATCAAAAAAAGCCCAAGTTTAATTACTTGAACCTTCCTCTACATTAAATAGAAACCTTACCTTTTTCTAAACTCTTTTATCTTATATACGTAAATAATGAACATAATTAAACTTCAATTTTTAGTCTACGCATTAAATATTTCATTCGAATCTTTTTCAGTAATTCTAAATCATTTTCTGTCAAATCGTTTAAGACAACACTATCAACAAATTCCATAACCTTCTCAATTGGTTTATTTGTTCTTAACATACTGTCTAATTTCTGCACTTTTTGTTTGTCTACCCGTTTATACGGTAAACAAAGAGACTTAAACTCACTAGGAACTAGTTCACCCACTCCACCGCCATAGAATCGGCCATTGTACTCACAAAGGGTTATCGTGAGCGAATTATAAAAACAAAATGCAACTGATTGTGCATCAAATTCTCCGTGAAGCCTAACATTATAAGATATATCTGTTGTGTATATTCCAGCTTTATTGACTACTAATCTTGGCAGTCTATTATACCTCTTAAAGAACATTAGTTCACCAGATTGAATTACCGGAACCTCATACCATAGTTTACGTTTACCACATTTGTAACGTTCATGAAGCTTTAGTTTTCTGCCATTGGATAAATAGTCTTGAAGCTCTAAAGATAACTCAGAAGTCTCTATCCCATTAAGATTAAGCATCCATGTATTCTTATCAGCAGTTACTAACTGATTAAAATCATCCTCAGAAAACAATAATAAACTACCTATGATAGAACCTTTCTGCAGAATTGGTATTGTGTATGGCTCGGATTTTAATTTTTGCATGGCTGAGTTATTCAATATAAAAAAACTATTTGCTCCAGTTACAATCCCTGGAGATATATCTCCTAAATCAGATATTTTTGTATATTTTACAGATAAATCTTTTAATAATTCTATTTCATCATCATTAAGGATTGAGTTCGACCATTTTTTTAAGGGCTTATTTCTTTTAATTTCACTGTACTCTAGAGGTTTGAAATCCTCTACATTCTTAACTGTAGTGTACTTAACGATAGGTTCAATACCCTCTTTATTTGTCAAGTAAACTAAACAAACATCTTGCTCAATATCTGGAAATACACTTTCTTTAAATGTAGTAATTTCAATTACATTAAATTTTTCCTCGAGAAACACCCTCAATTTCTCAGCATAATGAACTTGAAGAAATTCAAAAGGCAAAACAAAAAAAATAGCACCATTATGATCTAATAGTTTTACAGCTCCCAAAACAAAAGAAACCCAAAGATTTTGGAAGATTGAATCTGAAAGCGACCAATATTTCACTAATTCTAAAGACTTGTTTCTTTCAGTCTCAGAGAGTACCTTTTTGGTTATATAAGGAGGGTTTCCAATTATTAGGTTGTATTTTCTTTCTGATTCTAGCGAAAATTGTACAAAGTCAGCGCATATTAATTCAACCTTCTCATGCCACTTATCAGTCAAATTATTTATTTTATAATTATCTATTTCAATAGCATCAATTTTTTTTGCATAATTATAAAACTTTTCAATGAATCTTCCATCACCCGCCGACGGTTCAAGAACAGCTAATGAATGACCTTTTTCTAATGCATAAGTAGACATATAATTAACTAAGGATTTAGGCGTATAAAATGATCCTGTTTGCTTTGCGTTCACACCTATTCTCCTTCACCAAGTAAATATTCCAATAGTCTGTCCAATTCTTCCTGTATCTCTATAAATAATTCCTTTTCGTCATTATCTAGCTTTGAATTTTTCCTAATATTATATAACTGTTTTTTCCTCTTAACAAGCTCCATTGATTTCCAAACTATATCCGTTGGTCTTATTGAAAATTTAAATACACCACACATATAATCGCCTACATCGGTATAATGTTCTATGGCCCCATTGAGATCACGCCCTAAATGTGTATCGAACTCATCCGTTGCAGGGTCTACAAATCCGTGAAAACCGTCATGGCATAATTCTTTATCTTCTGTCGGCCATTTTGGGCCTTTTTTTCTGTTACAAGTGAAACAAGACATCACAAGATTGTTATAGTCACATATTCTAGTTTCATCAGTTGAAATTGGCACAAAATGATCTATTTCAAACCCCTTTTTTGCAACTGAAATATGTTTTCCACAATACCCGCATATGTTACTAAAATCAGCCAATAGTGGGTCACGATAATTTGAATAGTCTTTTTCCAAGATTACATTGCTACTTCTAGTTATTCTTATATCCCCATGAACACGCATTTGCTTCCCCCATTATTACATACAATGCTTCAATCCTGCTGCTTAGAATCAATAAACTGATCCAATTTTTTCATTAATGTGTCAACTTTTTTATTGAAATCAGGTTTTAACAACTCAATTGCGATATCATCCACTTCTCCATAAGATTTCAATATTCTGTAAAGATTTAAAAATCTATCTTCTTCATCAGCAGTAATTACATGTTCTCTTTTTTTTCTGAATAATTCAGAGTATTCGTCTAAATGAATTCTTAATCGATTTCGAAAAACTTCTGTTGCATGTATGATAATATTACAGAATTCACTTAGGTCTGTATGAGACAAAGTATTCCTATCATAAATAAGATTTTTAATCACTAAATTGTCATTTATAGAGTGTTCTGGGTAATTAGTCAATATAACACAAGGTAAATCCGGAAGTTGGTTATTTATATAAGCAACTACTTTTGTCCCATGGAATTCATATTTCGCAGTTAATTTATGGTCAACCAATAGACATTCAATAGAATTATTTAAAATCCAATTTAAAATATCATCAAGTGAAGAGCAATTATCAACAAAACATAATTCAAAACCTTTACGACGCATCCTTTTTTTATAATCAGCAAAGGCATCATAATCGTCATCTACAAATCCAACCTTATACACGATGCTTGCCTCCCCAAGACCTCATTTTTTAATCTTTAATGTTATTTTTATATAAAATCCTTTATCACTTACTTTATTCTGTGATAAATCAATTGTTCCATTATATTCACTTACAGTCTTATCAATTACCCACATCCCCATACCTGTTCCAATTAACTCATCCATTTCATTTCTTTTAGCACTTTCAAATGGTTCTAATATCCGCTCAGGATTATTTTTATAAGCTGGGCTGAGCCCTAACCCATTATCTTGATATTCAATTACAATTCCTAAATTATTCTGAATTACTTTAATTAATATTTCTTTGTTCTCAGATCTAAAACCCTCGAAGGCAGTAATACTATTTGTAATTAAATTATTAATTAGACTTTCAATTTCAAATGGGAAACACTTGAAATAAATTTCATTCATTTCTAAATTTACTTGTATACCTTTATTATTTACAACATCATTCCAAGAAGTAATTAATTCAGATAACAGTTTCTGTAAATCTATAGTCTTCATAGTCCTCTTATCTCTTCTAACAGATTCAATTGTAACTTTAAACCATGAATTGAAAGACTCTTTAATATCGTTGGCTGCATTAATGTATTCAATAGCTTCTACTTTATCATCATCCAATTCCAATGCTTCTTTTGCCATTACGATTTTCATGCTGAGTTTGTGGGTTGAATCCTTAATCTCATGAATATAAGTATTGGTAACTATGCCGGTTGTCGCCAGCGCTCTTAACAAACGGTTCTCATCCTCTAAATCGCGGATCAGGTTGTCTTTATTCTCAATTACTGTTTTAACTTTAGAAATCTCTATATACTCTGGAGGTGTATTTTTATTTTTATCTTTACCTTTTTTGTTATTTTTCTCTTCTTTGTCAGCTCTGGAAAAAATCTCTTGTTCAATTTGCTCTGTATAATGTGTTTGATCATAATATTTACTTAATTTTCTAATGACATATTGCCGATCTTCTTCAAATAGCCTAATAACTCCTAGCATTATTTCTCTAAGTTGAATAAATTCCTTTGTCTCAACAATCCCTTCTCTATTTGCTTGGTCAGGTAAAGTTAGGTTTGTCCTAGATATATGAAGCGATCCTAAAATTTGATCAGAGTTAGCTCTCCATTTGCCAGTGGAAGATATGGCGGCTGGTGATTTAGCTTTTCTATTGGATAATAAAAGCCAATCATAATTAGATGTCTTGGGTTCTCCATAAGGGCGCACTCTAAAGTTATCTCTGTATATCTTAATTCCACCAAATGTATCCCTAAAGTCTTTTCTATCTGAAAAATCTTTATAATAATATTTTTCCTTTTCCGCTTTAGGAGCTGCTAACTTTGAAAAATATAATGTCCCTGCAAATTTCCCTATTTTATTAGAAATTTGTGATTTTTCGCTTGGCAACATTTCGTACAACATATTTTTAAATATTTTAGGTTTACCCCTAAAATATTCTCTGTCTTCCTGAATAAATCCCGCTTCAGCCATTATCTTTTCAAATTGATCTTTGAAATCAAATTCGTTTCGAAATATTTTAGTTTCTAGTTGTCCATCTAATCCTACTTTAAAATCAATTTTATAATCGTAAGAGAAAAGGCCATCTTTAAGACTTACTCTAGCTTTTTCTTCAGTTGTATCCTCACAAAAGAAATATACTTTAAAAATATTTTCAATCTCAGGAGGAATTAATGTGGCTAGGTTATTTCTTATATTTTCAACTAATGCTCCTGACCATTCATCTCTTAAAGAATTCAATTTAAATACAGTCCCTATAGTCTTGAATTTTTCTGATATTATTTTCTTTAGAAAAGTATTGTTTACTGTATTAAAGAAATCTTCTATGGTATAATCCACTGATTCTAAACTTGCATATATTTCTGTAATAGTTGTTCCTGCATCGAAGTCACTCCAATTAACATTCCATTCAAGCTTAGTTTTTTCCGTCACTGTAAGCATTTTACAAACATCGGAAATGCGATCTAATGCAAATCGCCCTATTCCCTTAGCCCCTGTCTGAATTCTTCCTTTAGGTGTTTTATAGTCTTTTATTTTTGATGAGTTACCTATAGTCATCCAATGGCTTATAATAGTATCTTCAGTCATGCCACTTCCATTATCTGCAATGTAAAGAGTACTTGTAGAATTTTCATAATACAATATACATATAGATGCATCCGCATCATAGGTATTTTTGACTAACTCAAGGACAGCCCCCTCTAGCTTGGATACATTTTCTCTACCTATTAAACGGGCTGTATAAGCATGAACATTAAAAGGTATTTTAGACATGCGCCATTCCTCCTAAAATTTATAGGCCATTTTGTCGAAATTAATCTCTTTTTTGATTATACCTTCATTTTTCAGGGAATTATATCCTTTTCGCAAATTTCCCTACACATTCTCTAAATATATTTTTTTACATTGATTCACATAATTATTAAAAAGAAACTCAAGCAGTTTCCCACTTGAGTTCAACTTTTCTATATAGGTAAATACACCAATCTCACTTACCAACTTCGCGTGCCATGTAGGCTACAAGTCAATGGCTGAAAACCTAAGAATGAGTGAGAAAACATTAATTTAAATTGGGAGGATAGAATATCGTATGAGAAAATGGTTTATAAAGATAATTGCTCTTGCTTTGCCGCTTACGTTTGCGGTATCGAGCCAGACTGATGCTGCTGCTCTCTATGATGGTAACGCTTTTTACAAGAGTCAAGGATTTTCCTCTTCTCGTGTTGCTTCAATGCCATGGTGGGAGGATTCTAGTGTAACAACTTATGGTTATGCAGGTATTCTAAGTACTGCCAGAAATTCTTGGGATGCCGCACCATCTGCTAATATCGGATATAATAAAACCTCTTCTGAATTATCCGCATATCTCCGTTTCTACTTAATTGATGATCCTTACGCAGGTTACGATGGGCAATTTAAACCCTTTGATTCAAATGGTAATGCCTTCTCTGATAGTGATGCAGATAATCCTAATAAATCATTCTATAAATCAAATCTTATTCTTAATGATTATAACTTAAGAACATATTACGAATCTCGTGCTCAACGAGTAGATATAGCAGTGCATGAATTAGGGCATTCATTTAATTTAAAACATCAAGATAATGATGTTCAATCTATTATGAATTCACGTACACCTGGAAGAGAAGCACCTTACCCTCTTGATTATAGAAATGTTGGTTGGAAATATTAATTGAGTAGGAGTGTACTGAAAATGAAAAAATTAAAAATTATTGTGCCTTCATTAATTGTCATATTAGCTTTAGGATTTATTATAGTATCTAGTATTCATGGACTAACAGATACTAACTTAGCCAAAAAGCAGCCTAGTAGCGATCAAAAATATAAAATAGCCGTTTCTAAAGCGCACATGCCTTATTTCGAAGATGTAGAGGCGTTAGAAAAACAATCAACTGCTATAGTCATAGGGCATGTTACTGGTGAACAACAACCTGTTGAAATTAAGGCAGACTCAGGTACAGTCATTGATCGCAGGGCCTTCGTTCCCTTTACAATAGACAAAACATTTAAAGGAGATTACTCTGAAGGAAAACAGATTACAGTTTCGGAAGATGGATTGATTCATAATGGTACTTATGAGTCCTTGGAAGGGTATGTAAAAATGAATAATACTGATCCTTACTTATTATTTTTACAAGAAGTAGAACCCTCAAAGTTTAAGATTGTTGGCTCTTATCAAGGTAAATTTAATACAAAACCAACAAACACTTTTAAAACTCAATCTACCGAAATTTCTAGCTTAGAATTAGAAAAAACTGATTTTGTAGGAGATCCAGTTGAAAGTGAGCATTTTGAGAAGCTTAAAAATTCTGCCTTGAGTAAATTTTCAGAATAGAGATAACTTTTATAATAAAAAAACAACACCTCAAAACGATTAGATTTGAAGTGTTGTTTTTTTATTTTTTTGAATGCTAAGAATATAGAGATACGGTACTTTAGTTGATCATAGTAATCTTTTCCTCACACCACCTCTCCATATAAAATCGCAATCTCTTTTACCCATGTCGAGTAGCGAAGAGGCGTATTTAATTTACCTGAATCCATAATCACAATTAATCAGCCCAGTTCCTGACTTTGAAAGGCAATTGCTCAAAATTGCTGTCAGCATTCTCTCCTCCAGTATTACACATAGTAAATACCATAATGAATGGGTCATTCTGTAAACTAACTCTCTCTTTTAACCGATAAATACATATGCTGGGTTGTTTATTAAATATCACCTCCCGCCCCTTTTTAGCGTACAAACCTTGTTATACATATTTATATGGACTCACTGTTATACTCATCTGCGGCTTCTTTAATCAAAAGCAATTTCAAGAAGACGTGCTTTACTTGGAAATACCCATCGCATCTAGAAAGGAGTCATGAACTCACTTGAGCGTATTATCAGATGGGATCGGATATGAAAGCCTACGCTTTTATGGTCCCTTTCAGCCCCTACACATCGAACAACTTCAAATAACACGTACCATTAACGATCATGTCTATTTACATATCAGTGGCATGCTCTCTGAAGAACAGGGAGCCGCTTGTATCGGTCAAAATATGGAGCAAGAGTCGATTGTGATTCGTCAGTTGAATGATCAGGGACAATCGCTGAGAAGGCTGTTCCATGGGATTGTTACACGTATGTCCGTACGCTGTGTGCGAGGCGTGTATACGTTTGAACTGGAGGCAGCTTCCCATTCATATCAGATGGATATTAAGGTAAAAAGACGCTCCTATCAAGATATTCATCGCACTTATGATGATCTGGTCACAGCACTGGTTCGAAAATATCAGTACGGAGATGCCATTGATACGGTGAGCCACTATGCCAAACTAGAGACATTTGTTTTACAATATGAGGAGACCGATTGGGCGTTTTTAAAACGCCTCGCTTCTCGCTTCGGTTCCGTACTTGTGCCAGAGGTAACCGCAGCCTCACCCAAGGTTTTCTTCGGGATGCCAGAAGGCAAGCAGCATAAGGTAGAACGGGATGTATTTTATCGTGTACGAAAAACGTTTCATGAATTGGATGCGGAAAAGCCGGGAGAACGTGCTGGCTCGTATGTCACCTATATGATTGAAAGTCTGCAATACTATGCGCTTGGCGACCTCATTACGTTACCCATTGGACAAGGTAAAGAGTTGGTCGTGGTTCGAGCAGTGACCACATTAACGGATGGATTGCTGCGTACCCGTTACGATCTCCAAGCCGAACAGAATATTCGCTATGCCCGGTATGAAAACGATCAGACCACCGGGATTTCGCTGATAGGAACGGTGCTGAAGGTACAACAGGATTTTGTACAGCTTCAACTGGACATTGACCCGAAGCAAGATCCTGCCAAAGCGTGCTGGTTTCCGGTAGCCACCCGTTATGTTGCCGAAGAACATAGCGGCTGGTACGATATGCCTGAAGTAGGAGAAGTGGTGGAATTGTATCTGCCAACACACCGCGAACAGGATGCCTATGTAACGGATTCGCTGCGACAACAACGCCACACCAATGGACAGCCGAATGTGAAGGTATGGCAACATGTGCAAGGTAGCGGCGTAGAAATGTCTGAGCATGAGCTGACTCTATCCACCTCCAGTGAATTTTCCATTACACTTCATGAAGGTAACGGCATTACCATCGGCAGTCCGGGGAATGTGCAGATTCAGGGTGGTCATGTGAAGCTGGGTGCAGGTGAGGAACTATCATTGGAAGCTGGTACGGCGCTATACTTAAAAGGTGGAGCCAGCAGCATGGTATTGGATGGTGAGACAGACACCAAAGCCCCAGTGATTTATCAAGAAGGTACGGTAAAAGCTCCAGTTTTCGTAGCTGACCTCCCTCCTGTTCCAGAACCTCCATTGATAAGCATCAAAGCATATCAGGCGGCGCAAGCTCCATCAGCAGCTAAGACATCATCAAGCAGCCAAGCCTCTCCTCCTAAAGCAAAAGTCACCAGTCCAGCAAAGCTTCAACAAGCGAATGCCATGATGGGGACAGTATCCAAGCTATTAGGCTCCATTCCGGTAATGGGGAAAGTGGCTGGCGTTGTTGTAGGAGCGCTAAGTGGACCTGCGGCAGGTGTGATTCTGAGAGCAACCGCAGCAATCCCTGTTCGGAGCAAAGGAACTCCTACCGTTGGAAGCAGTAAGGGGAACGGCATTCATCCGTTGAAACACTTGGCCGGTCTAGCATTACAAGGGTTAATTACTCAGTATGAACATGAGCAAGCGAGACATGCCTACTATAGCAAATGGATTCTGGGGAAAGTGTATACAAGCGCACGTCAAATAGTACATTCCGGCAGCCGATTAGAGCTAATCCAAAACTTGCTGACAACATCGAAAACCATGGTTCATGCCTATCAACAGGTACCTAAAAGTGTTAAAGATAGAATGCTGAGGGAATATAAAGAACAGGAAAAAGCTAGGGCTGAAGCTGCTCTTAAAGCAGAAAAAGAAGCTAGAGCTAAAGCCCTTAAAGCGAAAAAAGAAGCTGCGCCACCAGAGCTTACAGATGAAGAATATGAGAAAATTTATAGAGATTATCGAAGGGACATATATACCGAAGACCGTAGGCCCAAACTTAAACCGGGGAGTTATCGAGGAAAAGATGGTGTTGTACGTACTCGTGACGGTAAACCTGATGTCCAATACTATAGTGAATGGAAACATAATTATCCCGAAGATGATGATTTCTTCATGCAAACTTGGAAGCAAGGTATAACCGAAGAAGAAAAAAAGTGGATGTTCTATGCTATTTCCATAGAAAACCCTCTTATGATTGAAGGTCGAGGGGGTGTGGACAATACTGAAGAATTAGAGGGGATACTTTCAAAACTGGGTAGAGGGAAAGGGTTCTTTAATATTTCTTCTGGAGTAAGTGCAAAAGTAAGAGTCCAGGAATTATTAGCGAGACAGCAAATAGAAGCTACAGAAAACATAGCTTCCCAAAAAATTAACCAAACTCTTGAAACCAAAGGCTACAAGCCACAACCAAATGAAAGGTTAACAACAAAAAACCAATATAAACAACAGGATCAACAGGCAAGGAAAACATTACGGGAGAGTGCCTCCAAGGCAGCTAGAGAAGAAAATAGTCAAATTCAAAAGAAGGTCATATATAATGTAACTAAGAGTACAAATGCAAGAAAATCTTCAAATATAAAAGAATATTTAAAAAAGGAAAAAGAACTTGTTAAATCGCAACTGCCTGAAACTAAGGGGACGGGAGATCTTGATTATAAAGAATGGTCAGACATGCCTATTAGCGGTGAAGTACGATTAAATGCTAAAGGAATGAGGCTGTTAAGTATTAAGGAACAGAAACAGTATATAAGAAAAATGAAGGATTTGTATGGTATAGAAGTGCAGATTGATAGAAACGGAAAAATTTTATCACCAACTCAGGCAGGTGGTTTTCATCCCGAAGATTATTATATTGTACTACAAGGAAATCCTAGTATTTTAGCAGCTGAACATGAAGCATATCATGTTGCTCAATGGAATAAACTTGGCAAAGAAAAATATCTCGAGCAAAGCACTTTACAGAGAGAAGAACATGTTTATAGTGAAATTATGAAAAATAAAAGTAGATATAGTGATGCTGAGATTCTAGAGGCACAAAAATATATATATTATGTAAGAAATGGTCAATGGCCACTTCAAGGTTGGAAAGGTTTTGAAGAGTGATGGAGGTAGAGTAGTGAAAACAAATATATCAGCAGAACAAGCATTAAAAATTGCTAAAACTTATCATAAACAGTATAAAATTCCAGGTATTATTGTAAATGACATAAGTAAATCGGTAGTATTCTATGAAAGTATTATGGATATTGACGGCTTTGCTTGGGTGGTATTATCGAAATTAGAGTCAGGTGGGTTTGAAGGTAATGATCACTTTTCTTTAGTTATTTCTGATAGGAAGTCTACTGTAGAGTATGTTCTGGATCATAACGGGATGTCACATGCATATCATCTAGACAATTATGATGACAGTATGACTGATGAAGAATTTGAGGCTTATCTAAAGGATGATAGTGATGTCTAAGATTCAAAGGAATTATTTACTTTCGACAAACGAGTATTTGCTGCTTGTCAGACGTTTCTTTATGTTTAGTCGCAATTTTAAGGTCTTTCAATAATTTAAAGCAAATTTAAGTTACAATCCGACAGAAGAGGGCAACATAAAATCAACAACGCCACATTGCGAGCTAGCCGCCCGTGATGTGGTCTTCTTTGTTTCTGTCACTGTCTCAGCGGTTGATCTATAGAACCCACCCAGTGCGGAATGCATCGGGTGGCTAAGCTCAGGCAGACTTAACCCATGTAATAGCCGTATTAAGATTTCGTCATCTCGGTAGTACGCACATAAATGCTTGAATTTCATCACCTAAATAACGGTTTTCCGTTACATTGACAGGTCGATTATGGTCAGATGCCACCATGATTGACCTGTTTTTTGTTATCCTTATTACTTAAATAGGGTATTTTTTCAATAATTAAATCTACTTATAAATCCAAATGCAAAATATATTGTTAAAGATAATTCAACTTCCCTCCACACAATATAATGACTTACCATCCCTCCCCATCAGAGTTAACATACACACATTCAAACCACGGGAGGGAAAATACACAATGTCAAATTGGCCAGATTGGTTTCAAGAAGCATTACGCCAACGTTTTTATCAATTTGAACTAGCCAGTGAACGACAGGCTTCATGTTTATCTGAGGACAAAAATCTATTCACTCAAATGGATGAATTCAAAACCAACCAAAACGAAGATATTCAAGGTCTGCTATCGGAATGGGAAGAAGCAATAGGCTATCAACTAAGTCAGGACAAACAATCTATCTATATGGAAGGAGTAAAAGACGGGATTCAATTGATTCTTCCCGTCATACAACCCACAGTTATTCGTTAGCCTATTGATAGTTTTAGCCTATGATTCTGTTAATCCAATATTTCATCTATGCTCATTCCACTTTTCAATGTAAAAACAAAATGCGCTGGTGAGAGAATGGTTATCTTCTCCACCAACGCATTGAATAGGTTATCGTCAAATTGTTCCAGTATATCTTGCCGCAAGCTTAGTACCTGAATGATTTCATCAACTCATTCCTTGATTTATGCTTTCTGATCCTCTTCCTCCTCTAATATCAGCATCTGTTGTCGTTGCTTGTTTAGCTCGCTGGAAAGTCTGTTCGTCTCTTCATCATATATAATCTCATCAATCTGATTCCGTAGCTTGAGATTCACTAATTCCTTCAAGTCAGATTTCAATTGTTGCATCTGCCCTTCGATATCCAATAGCGGTTCTTGCTCTACTCTGCTGGAAAGTACGATTCAATATTGGCTTTCAGCGTTTTAATCAATCTTTCCTTGTTCTCATACATCCGGTTGAACAATCGTACAAACGCGGAATGTAAAACTTGCTCATCAACCGATTTGGCATCACATGCTGTTTTACCCTCATTGACATACGTTTTGCACTGCCATACCACTTTTTTGGATGGGTTATTGCTGTTCCAGGTTCGGCGTTTAAAAATGACTCCACAGCATTCACAATATACTTTACTGCTCAGTGCATATTTGCTGGAATCACTCAAACCCCTTACAAATCAAGGAACAAACAGCTTACACATGTGCCTTATGTATGTAAATAAAATATATTCCCGCACTCAACCCTAAAGCAATTTTTTGAATGCAGGAACATATTCAATTTGCTCTTAATCCCTCGTGTATCAATGCTTTTCCTCTCGACATATTACTACCACACTCTCCACATGTGTTGAGTTAATATTAATGACAAATCAAAAAGATGTGATTACAAAATCATCCCATATAAAAACTAATAGGAGCCTTGACCAAGGCTCCCTTCTACTGAGATAGATACTTCCCCCTAGTGCAAGTACACTTGGAGCATCTGCTATTAATCATAGGCTTTATGATTTGATTATTACAATAATTCTATGCAAAGCATTATAGGAGTTCAGTTTAGTTTACATCCTCTAGAAAATTCCTACACTTAGCAAAAACACTCAGGTACATCATTAGGTCCCTTTTGAGACTTATTTTCCTCACCTTCTTCGTAGGATATCAGAGCGTTAACTCCGTGACTCAGAATGGCACCGGCTCGTGTTGATGCTGCCACAAGAAGGGCTTCCATTATTTCTTCCATGGTACCTCCCAGAGTCTTATATTTTTTCACATGAACATCGATGCAATAGGGACATCCCGTTACGTGGGCTACTGTTACGGCAATTAATTCCTTTGTCTTTTGGGGTAATGTATTTGCTGTTTGATAAACTTGATGCTCGAAATGAAAATAAGAAGCGGCCGTCTCGGGACTTAATTTGATTAATTCCGGAATCCGTTGTAGATTAGTTGGGGATAGGTATGATTTCATATCATTTACCTCCTTTTCAATATGATTTGGTAGAGCATGTACGGACGCCAAGAATCCGATAGACGAAGCAGGTACCTAGCAGACTAGTCAGTATAAATGGAATACCTATTAGTCCTACGTATTTCCATGTACTTTCGACAAATACAAGCATTAATACCAGAAAAATCCCAATTATGAATCGTATAGTTCGATCCAAATATCCGACGTTTTTCATGTTTTCATCCCTCCTGTGGTCATTTTAAGGGATAAAAACGCTTTGCTTCTGTGACATAATCACTTTACTTGAGCCAACTGTTCAAGCTCGAAGCGCTGAAGCAAATAAATTTTACCTCGTCCCAATTGAATCCATCCAAGCCTCTCAAATTCCTTCAGTACCCTGCTTACTACTTCCCTTGCTGTGCCTAATTCCAAAGACAATGCCTCATGGGTAGCATACAGGGGTGCTTCTGAATTGGAATTGGTATTCGTTTTCCGTAGTAACAGTTCCGCCACTCTGCGGTCCATAGGAAGGAACGTAATATCTTCAATAAGACTAGTAACCGAAATCATTCTTTTAATGAACAGACGGTAAATGAATTGGTTTAGCTCTTTATATGTATCCATCCAGTGTTTAAACAAGGCGACGGGAAGTACGAGCAATTCCGTTTCTTCTTCCGTTTCCGCTAACGCTTCGTACCCTGTTTCACCTAGAATGCTGGCCATCATAATGACGCAAACTTCGCCACTTTTCACCCGATACAGTGTCAATTCTTTCCCAGACGGGCTTATTTTGTAGATGCGCACACTCCCCCGTAACACGAAAGAGGCATGTTCGAAAATGTGTCCCTCCTCCAGAACCGGTTGGGCGGAAAGATTTATGATGGAAGCCCCTGTATTTTGCCACTTTTCGAGAGGAACTACGGAGAAGCAGGGGAATTTGGATACAATGTTAGCGAATTTCTCAGGATCCATGCAAAGCAAAACCTCCTAATAGTTTGTTTTTAAACATATGCAAAAACGATAGATTCCATTTTTTAAAAAAACCCTTCCGTCATTGCAGAAAGGGACTAGGCATCGATGCTTCTTGTTAAACATCTCACCTTACTCGTTTCAGCAAAGCAACCGACTTCACATGTATGGATTACGTATTATTGACAACAAGGATGTGGCAATTACAACAATACAGGATTAGCAGATGTTTTTCCATTTTCAACCTCTGTTTAGTGACCATCATCACATTCCAGCCTATAAGCTAAGGTTAAAATATACAGAACTAGCGTATCCTTTATTTTCATCCATTCCTTTTCGCTCAATTTTCATCGTTTTCAAGTATAAACAACTTTCCATAATGAACTTTTCGTATTCTCTTCTTTAGTGCTAAAGCCGTACTCTTCATAACATTTTTTCAACCAAAACATTATTATTTTGAGAATAAAGAATTGGAATAAAAACAGGGGAAAACTTGAGGTTGTTGGTTTTCCCGTTTTCCTCAATCATTTACCCTGTCAGTGTCAGATGTTTATTTTGAATGTCAAAAGTTTATTGCTTGGCTACACCTTAATTTCATCAACACCACGCACTCCACATGCCTTGAGTGTACAAAAATGATGACCCTAAGGCCTGGTCGCCCCTTGGCGGAAAATCTATCGTTTTTAGATCAGAGTCTTTATATCTTTCTTTTTTTATTTTCTACTGAAAGTGTCCCTCCTGATCCATCTGCCTCAAGGCAGTCTTGGTTTTTCTGACTTTCTGACAATCCTGTCAAACATAAAACCAGTAAAATAATTTATTGCTCAACTACCCCAAAATCATCCACATAAACATATCCTGTACCAGGATTCTTGTAAGCATACACTGTTGCCCTGGTAGCGCCTGCTCCGGTTGTAAAAGGAATGTTTACCATTGTCCAGGATGTACTGTCAGATGTTGCGGATGCATCCGTTCCTTCAAAGCCATTAACGCCAATCTGAATCCGCTCTCCTATGTCTGCCTTAACCCAGGCGGTACACATATAGCTGGTATTAGGACTTAGCCCCGTAAGTACCTGCTCGATACCATCTTCTCCGGGTCCCAATCTAACACTCTTAGAGCCGCTTCTTGGTACCGATACACTTGCAGCAGTATCTGAATATGTTGCTGCCCATGGTGAGATTATCCCTTTCTCGAAATCAGATTGCCTTACGTTATTATCATAAAGTAAGCTGACACTCTCAAAAACCGGGTCCGGAGATGAAGAAAAATCATGCCCGGCAGTCCAGTCAGTTCCACCGAACTCATATGCTCCAATATCCGGTGCCGCACCAACATAATCATTCGTGATTCCAGATATTACAACCCCTGCATTAATAGCTGGAGAAGTAGACTGCAACCTGAAATCATATGCTGTGGGATTCACAAATAACGGATTGGTTTCTGAGGTAATATTATTTCCCTCTATATGAGTACCAGGCAGTGTAAAGGCTGTAGTAAAGATATTGTTGAAAATTCTGTCGCCGTACATATCTGACTGAAAATTACTTCCCCAATATCCTACATTTCCGTTACTGTAGGTGGTATTGTTATAAATCAGGTTAAAATTACTGGGTGTGTTCAATCTTATCCCTGTATAGTTTCCCCATACAACATTATGATGCACAATATAGCCCTTGCTACCGTTATCCAGATAGATACCAGTGCCGGAATAATTCTTTGCCAGATTATCATGGATGTAATTATGATGAATTACCGTCCCTTGCCCATCCCAGGCAAATTCATAGAGTATTCCGCAGTCTTTTGTCAGCTTTCCTGCATTGTACAGATTATTATATTGTATCTGGCTGTTTTGGGTAGGCATAAATATCAGATGACGCCCAGCGTTATATACCGTATTATGACTGATTAGATGGTTTGCCCCCAATAGATAGATTGCCGGAATATCCGCTGCCGAATAATTTGCTTCATGAATAAGATTATTAATTACCTTATTTCCTGTTCCCTCTATACTCACCAGATTACCGGAACTGTAGGTCAAAGTACTGTCTCTAAGCTCATTATTGGTACCGGACATAAATATCCCTGTACTGTATTGTCTGGTAACATCCGAATCATGACTGACATATTCCGCAATCATATTAGAAACTTTACAGTAATTAGAATTAGACATTTTAATGCTAGAGGCAAAGATATTAATTCCGGTAATATTTATGTAAGATCGGGAACTTAAATCAAATGCATAAGTCCGCTTCTTTGCTTCTACTGTCAAAGTATTCGGATCAACTCCACCAGGTGCCCATAAATAAAGTCTGCCAGTAATGCTGTCATAATACCATTCTCCCGCACTGTCAAGATCTTTAAGATTACCAGTAATATAATAGCTGTTACCGCCTGTCGCTGCAGTATCTATTTCATCAAAGGTAATGGAGCCGTCACTTGAACTGGTAATGGTACTTTTATAAGATTTGTAGCCTGTTCCCGGAACACTCCAAACCGTTTTGCCAACCCAGTATCCAGGTGGCTGAGTTAAGTTTCCATCCTTGATGGTTGTAGTGGAACCGGAATCAACTGTTGCATATGTTAAATTTAAGGGATCAAGTGTTGGTGAATTGGGCCATCTGGCTTCAAATTGCATTTGCTTATTAACAAATATCTGATTTTTTGTTCCAAGGGAACCCTTCATTTCCGCATAATAGATGGATCCGGAGTAATTTTTCCAGCCAGTAACCGGATCGGCACCGGATACCGTTACGTTCTCTCCTGTATAAGCCTCAAAGTTTATGGGTTTTGCAGAAGTTCCGGAAGTATGAAGTGTTACTGTTTCCCGGTATGTACCACCTCGTATGATGCAGGTATCTCCGGCTTTCATGGTATCTGCTGCCTTTTGTATGGTTTTCCATGGATTTGATAGTGTACCGGTTCCAGTGATGTCATTCCCCGTTGTAGAAACATAATATACGGAATTTGCCTTTACAGTTTCCACACCCAGATTAAAAGTAAATACATAAATCATCATAATTACAACTAAAAATCTAAAGCCTGTTCTCTTATTCATAGCTTACCTCCTGGAATGAATTCTATTTTTAGATACGGCTTCTACGCTTGGGCCTAAGTTCACTGCTAGGTATGTTCTAATATAGAAATTTGTGTATATATAAGCCCTTAATTATTTAATCGACTTATACCGACTTAAAGTTTATGATTCTTTCGGCGAAGCTTCTCCGATAATGAACCCATCCAGCCATTTCATTGACCATGCATGGTATTATTTTCTTTCCGAAATGGGTGCATGAGCATCCAGAGATTAAAGTACGCTATCAAAATGATTTCATCCCTCTGATGGAAGAATCGCGTGAAAAGTATGAGACTTATCCGAAGCATGTAGTTCCTGAATTCGCATATATTACTTTCATTGAAAATGCAGGTGTGAACAACGAGAAGTTGATTGCCCAGGCACCTTACGCGGGCATGACAGATGATATTCGTGCGGGTAAGTTGCAAGCATAGTCAATCAAGACGAATTGAACTGAAAAGCCTGAGCCTGTGTCTCATAACGTAAGACAAATTAAAACACCTACCAACCAGGTCATACCCTGTCTACTTGACAGGGGTATGACCAGATTGGTAGGTGCCCAGCATCTTTTTTAATATTCTCTATAATCATCTAATCTCCATTGGCTATTCTTCTTTCTCTTTTTCATCATGAAGCATCATCTCTAATACAACATATACAAACTGTGCTCCGTCCTTCATGCCCTGCCAGTACAAAGCTTCATTCTCCAATGCTTGCTTGTAATGATGCTTATCCTCCCATTCCGAGAATTCAGGTCTGTTCACAATATCCATCTCAGAAAGTCTCTTCGATTCCTCTGGGTAAGGCATCAGGATCAATATTTACGCTAATTCCCAGTCGGTCAACAACCAGGTTCTGAATCGTACTTTTACCGCTTCCATTATTCCCCGCAAATACATACATCATTGGTATATGTTTATGCATGAGAACATCCGTATCCGCAACAGGAACAATGTCTCCATTGTTGTATTCTTTTACAATTTGGCCATCCGGCGTTTTATATACAATATAGGTATCGTTCGCTTTCGCATCCAACTTGGCGCGATCTCCTGTAAGCTTAATCAATTTCTCCAGATCTTTAAATTTATCCAAAGGGTTCACCTTCCCTGCATCTGTATTTATTTAAAGTAATTGAACCACAGCAAGTTGATTGCACGTCACAGAAGGGAATAACCTTATTGCTTAAGGAATTCTTACAGGTAGCGTACAAAGAAAAGAACGCCAAACTAAGGACGCTCTCTTGAATACTCACATTTTCAGTTAAATACATCCGGATGTGTCCAACCACTTTAAATCCAAAAAAATCAAAACATTTATTTTGTTGTGCCATACCTTATTTCTATAAGCTTTTCCCCAGCTCGTAAAGGACATAGGAAGCTACAATTAAGCACCTCTATATATCGACTCGACATAGCTTTACTACGGCCTCCACGTGTGTCGAGAGGATGGAACGGATTTACTTGAAATTAACTCGTTCCATTTTAAAAATAATAGTTCAATTTCCTTCTATTTCTTTTTCAGCTAAGCTAGCATACTCTCTTTTTAGCAAAGAATAATGGTATTGATCGCATATCGAACCATCACTAAACCAATAATGCTCTCGATAAGTTCCCTCCAGCTTAAAATGGAATTTTTCTAATAATTTTATAGAAGCTTGATTACATGCTGCAACCGTTGCATAAATTTTGTTCAACTCCAAATCCTTACGTTCAAAAATGGTATCTATAAATAGCTCTAACAATACATTCGCATATCCTTGTTTTCTATGTTTTAGAGGCAAATAGTATCCGATCTCGGCACTTTTATTTCGAGAATTATAGTCAAAAAGCTGTATCTTTCCTATCCGCTTATTACCGTTACTTTTATCAACCAAGATATATATTAATTGCCCATTTGCAAGCCTTTTCAGTACATTCTCTTTATAATTGTTATATGGAGGAAGTTCGATTATGGGTCGGCAAGTATGTTGCTCTTTTTCGCTTTCAGTAAGACTCCAATCATATAAGTCTGGTAAGTAATCTTCAATATTCCCACCAGTTAAAAGTACAAGTCCTCTTATCATTCTATCACTCCATTATTTTTAAATTTAGATCGTTTGGATAGGGTATCATTTTGGTTTTAAGTATCTATTTTGGCAGCATGGAAAAGCATCGAAATAGCAAACCATGTGGCGTATTACCATATTCCTATATTAACTCTTGTTACACTTCCCTCTCATCCTCCTACTTCCAAAAATAAACATAGCAAATCCCCCAACCGATGGGTCATTCTGTAAACTAAATCTCTCTTTTAACCGATAAATACATATGTTGGGTTGTTTGTTAAATATCGCCTCTCGTCCCTTTTTAGCGTACAAACCTTGTTATACATATTTATATTGACTCACTGTTATACTCATCTGCGGCTTCTTTAATCAAAAGCAATTTCAAGAAGACGTCCTTTACTTAGAAATACCCATCGCATCTAGAAAGGAGACATGAACTCACTTGAGCGTATTATCAGATGGGATCGGATATGAAAGCCTACGCTTTTATGGTCCCTTTCAGCCATTACACATCGAACAACTTCAAATAACACGCGCCATTAATGATCATGCCTTTTTACATATCAATGGCATGCTCTCCGAAGAACAGGGAGCAGCTTGTATCGGTCAAAATATGGAGCAAGAGCCGATTGTGATTCGTCAGTTGGATGAGCAGGGACAATCGCTGAGAAGGCTGTTCCATGGGATTGTTACACGTATGTCCGTACACTGTGTGCGAGGCGTGTATACGTTTGAACTGGAGGCCGCTTCCCATTCGCACCAGATGGATATCAAACGTAAAAGACGCTCCTACCAAGATATTCATCGTACCTATGATGATTTGGTCACTGCGCTGGTTCGAAAATATCAGTACGGAGATGCCATTGATACGGTAAGCCACTATGCCAAACTAGAGACATTTGTTTTACAATATGATGAGACGGATTGGGCGTTTTTAAAACGCCTCGCTTCTCGCTTTGGTTCCGTACTTGTGCCAGAGGTAACCGCAGCTTCGCCCAAGGTTTTCTTCGGGATGCCTGAAGGCAAGCAGCATAAGGTAGAGCGGGATGTATTTTATCGAGTACGGAAAACGTTTCATGAGTTGGATGCGGAAAAGCCGGGAGAACGTGCTGGCTCGTATGTCACCTATATGATTGAAAGCCTGCAATACTATGCGCTTGGCGACCTCATTACGTTACCCATTGGACAAGGTAAAGAGTTGGTCGTGGTTCGAGCAGTGACTACGCTAGCGGACGGCCTACTGCGCACCCGTTATGATCTTCAAGCTGAACAAGATATCCGCTATGCGCGGTATGAAAACGATCAGGCTACTGGAATTTCGCTGATAGGAACGGTACTGAAGGTACAGCAGGATTTCGTCCAGCTTCAACTCGACATTGATCCCAAGCAAGACCCGGCTAAAGCCTGCTGGTTCCCTGTAGCCACCCGTTATGTTGCCGAAGAACATAGCGGCTGGTACGATATGCCTGAGATCGGGGAACAGGTGGAATTGTATCTGCCAACACACCGCGAACAGGATGCCTATGTAACGGATTCGCTGCGACAACAACGCCACACCCATGGACAGCCGAATGTGAAGGTATGGCAACATATCCAAGGTAGCGGCGTAGAAATGTCTGAACATGAACTGACCCTATCCACCTCCGGTGAATTTTCCATTACACTGCATGAAAGTAGCGGCATTACCATCAACAGTCCGGGGAATGTGCAGATTCAGGGTGGTCATGTGAAACTGGGTGCAGGCGAGGAACTATCACTGGAAGCTGGCACGGCGCTATACTTAAAAGGTGGAGCCAGCAGCATGATATTGGATGGTGAGACAGACACCAAAGCCCCAGTGATTTATCAAGAAGGTACGGTAAAAGCTCCAGTTTTCGTAGCTGACCTTCCTCCTGTGCCTGAGCCGCCACTCATGAGCATAAAAGCCTATGAAGCAGCCCAGTCAGCAGCCAAGGATTCATCTAGCAGCCAAGCCTCTACCCCTAAAGCAAAAGTCACCAGTCCAGCAGAGCTTCAACAGGCGAATGCCATGATGGGGACAGTATCCAAGCTATTAGGCTCCATTCCTGTGATGGGAAAAGTGGCTGGCGTTGTTGCGGGAGCTTTAGGTGGGCCTGTAACGGGTGTCATTATGAAAGCAACCGCAGCGATCCCTGTTCGGAGCAAAGGAACCCCTACCGTTGGAGGCAGTAAGGGGAACGGCATTCATCCTTTGAAACACTTGGCTGGTCTAGCATTACAAGGGTTAATTACTCAGTATGAACATGAGCAAGCGAGACATGCCTACTATAGCAAATGGATTCTGGGGAAAGTGTATACAAGCGCACGTCAAATAGTACATTCCGGCAGCCGATTAGAGCTGATCCAAAACTTGCTGACAACATCGAAAACCATGGTTCATGCCTATCAACAGGTACCTAAAAGTGTTAAAGATAGAATGCTGAGGGAATATAAAGAACAAGAAAAAGCTAGGGCTGAAGCTGCTCTTAAAGCAGAAAAAGAAGCTAGAGCTAAAGCCCTTAAAGCGAAAAAAGAAGCTGCGCCACCAGAGCTTACAGATGAAGAGTATGAGAGAATTTATAGTGATTATGTCTATTGGGCTTCATTAGAAGGTGATCGCAGACCTGAAATTCCGCTAGGAAGCTACCGTGCTGAGGACGGGGTGGTTCGTATGGCGAATGGAGATCCAGATTTTAAATACTACGATGACTGGAAACAAAACTATCCAGGAGATTTTTTGGTTCTATCTAATCAAGAGGGCATCACACCGGAAGAACAACGATGGATGAGCTATGCAAACCTAACAGCAGAGCCGTTTGCACTCGACGGTCGAGGTGGTGAAGGTAGAGCCTTTAAAAATGAATTCTCCAAAATGAGCAAAGAAGGGGCATCTGAGAACGCTAGGCTCGCAAGAGAAAATGTGAGGGGAATCCAACAGCGAATAGATCAGAAGAGCATCACCACAAAAAATGCATCCGAACCTATTGAGAACACATCAGAAGTTATGCCTTCAAAAGCAGGTAAACCCAAGGAGAAAACTCCTAAAAATGAGGGGACGGGTAAACCTAATAAAAAGAGAGAAGAAGAGAATACCAAAAAGCGTGTATTGGAGAATATTGAGAAAAGTAAAGCCGCCCGAGAAACTTCAAATTACGATGAATATTTAAGAAAAGAGAAGGAATTACTTAAAGAAATAGAGAAGAAGAATGCCCTTGAGGGGATGGGTAATGGTGGTAGGAATCTCCTTAACACTACAAATCCTAAGGATTTCCTTGATGAGGCTTTGGAACAACAGGGTCTGACGAGTATACCAAAGGGACTTAAGCATCCTTGGACAGCAGATGGATTTGTATTTGAGGTAAGAATACATCCCGGTAATAGTCAACATACGAATGCGAATAGTATTTATAGAGTATCAAGAAAGTCAGCTCCAAATCCTGATCCTAAAATTCAAGGAAGTGGTACTGAGTATTTGGGGACGGATGGTAAGTGGTATAAGGAAAGTGAACTTAAAGAATTCTTTAAGGATGGAACGAAAAACCCTAATTTTAATGCCACTGGAGCAAAAAATACACATATAAATTTACCATAGGAGATGATTCTAGTGTTTATTATGAATTTAGATGAGGTAAATGTAGAGATTGACAAAATTAATACTTATTTAAGTAGATGCTTATGGATGGATTTTGAGTTTTGTCGTATGAACGCAGGACAAATTGTGTTGTCAGGTAGCATAGATCAAAGTAGTGATGAGTATGCAATTGATATTGAGTTTGAACAACCGTATTTTGTTTCTACTTTGTTTTTATGGCATGGGGATACATCTAAAATATTTATTGAATTGGCAAATGATGAAGAAGCAATGGAAATGAATCAAAAATACAATGTGGAATTTGGGAATTACATTTTCAAAATAAGTGTAGAGGGTTTTGATAGCCCGCCGATTATCATAGTGGCAAAAAAAATATCATGCAAAATCCTAAATGATAATCCTTTTCCAAAATCTTAATCTATCTACTCGAATACTGTCATAATCTTGATTTGTTAAATACTTTTCAAGGTTTATTTGGAGGAGGTGGGTGACGAATGAACCTATCACTCAACCAATAACACATATAACCCATGTAATACCCGTATAAAAAAAATTCTTCATTTCGGTTGTACGCACATCAAATGCTTTAATTTTATAACCTAAATAACGCTACTGCGTTACATTGAACAGGTCGATTATGGTCAGATACTACTATGATTGACCTTTTTTTGTTATCCTTATTACTTAAATAGGTATTTCACCCAATATTTCAATCTACATATAAACCCAAATTCTCTTAATGAAAAATATATTTTTAAAGATAATTCAACATCCCTCCACACAATATAATGACTTGCCATTCCTCCCCATCAGAGTTAACATACACACACTCAAACAACGGGAAGGAAAATGTGCTATGTCAAATTGGCCAGATTGGTTTCTCGAAGCATTACGCCAACGATTTTATCATTTAGAACTCGCTAATGAACAAAAGGCTTCATGTTCATCAGAGGACAACAATCTATTCACTCAAATGGATCAATTCAAAATTAACCAAAACGAGGATATTCAGCAACCACTATCCGAATGGGAAGAAGCAATTGGCTACCAGTTAAGCCAGGACAAACAATCCATGTATATGGAAGGAGTAAAAGACGGGATTCGACTGATTCTCCTCCTCATACACCCCACAGTTACTCGTTAGTCTTTTTATCGCATTAGCCTATGATTCTGTTAGTCCAATATTTCATCTATGCTCATTCCACTTTTCAAGGTAAAAACAAAATGCGCTGGTGAGAGAATCGTGATCTTCTCCACCAACGCATTAAATAGGTTATCATCAAATTGTTCCAGTATATCTTGCCGTGAGCTTAGTACTTGAATGATTTCATCGACTCGCTCCTTGATTTTTCTTTCTGATCCTCTTCCTCCTCTAATAACAAAAAGAATGCAGTGTTATCTGGAAGCAAAGACAAAGCAGGATTATTGCCAAAAGATTCTCTTAATGAATATGCAGTGGGAAATTGCACAGAAATAGATGCAGTGAATCAAGCACTAAATCAAAGGCTAATGTGAATGATTTATATATATACTATTAAAACAACTCCACATCGAATTTGGAGCAGCAAAAATAGCCTGCGAAAACTGCACATTTACTTTAAAAAGAAATATTGCTGACGCACTAACCGGATGGTATAAAGGAGACCAGCGATGATGCACATGGAAAAATTCAGACATATTTCAATGAGGGGTAGAGTTGCATATGGTATTAGCTGTTTTGAGAACGCTATTATAGCCTTGAAATATAATGTTAATGATTGGAAGATCGTTTTAAATTATTTATGGGAATTCACTAATATACAATACTTGGATGATTGGAACGATATAGTCGTTGAATTAATTCCTGAGAATTTAATAGAATTCAAAACATACGAGGAGGAAGAGTTTGAGAAGTTGAGTAAAGATGAATTCATATACTTGTATAGCTTATATCAAAATATTGATGGATCAGTCGACGCCTTACTACGAGGTATTTATGACCTTGGTATCAGTCATGCGTACACTGTAATCGAAGGATACGGCGAAAGCAGTTTGAAATCTTTAGAGAGAATTATAAAGCTCATGATAGATTACAATTTTCCATTGCCAAGTATCGACCCATTTCTAAAATTTTCTATAGAAGAAAATAGAGGATGGGGTGATAAGTTTGATGGTACAAAATTATCTAAAATTCTTCAACCAGGAAATTGATAAGTTTAATTGCACCTAAATATTAAAATTTCAAAAGCTTATTCCAACTTAAATCTATGAGTTGGGATAAGCTTTTTTTCTAAAGATCTAGCTGATTTACATACACACAGTTAGCCTTATAGCAGATTTCACAAAAATAATGTCGTGATCACGATCACGGTTTAGACTGTAAATTTAAGTTAAAATACAAACAATTTTAAATTTATTTCAGCTGAAACCAAAGATACCGTGATCGATCACAAAGAAAAAACAAGGAAGTGTACAAAGATGAAAAGAACTGATTTACCTCTTGTCTATTCATGTTCTGGATGTTCCTCTGCAGCACAAACCGCTAACATGATCGCTATACAAATGGATCGAGAAAAGGTTGCTGAAATGTCCTGTATTGCTGGTGTTGGTGGTGATGTCAAACCGCTTGTCAGAACAGCAAAATCGGGACGTGACATCATTGCAATTGACGGCTGTCCCTTGTCCTGTTGCAAGAGCTGCTTAGCAAGACATGAGGTTCAAGCCAAACACCATTTCCTGCTGTCTGACTTTGACGTACCCAAGATAATAGGAGAAGATCCTAACCCCGATCATTATAGGAATGCTTACACACAAATCTTAGAACAAATTGGACAATAATTCTTAATCAAAATAAAAGTGTGTATCGAATTTTTACTGGTGGCTCCTAACACATCTTTAAGGGTCACCAGTATTTCTATTACACATTTCAGCAAACTGTCACTCTTAATACTTTTTATTAAAAGTGATTACATTTATTCTCCACTAAAGCTTTTGGCCCATTCAGCAACCCTACGACTACTTTCTTCTTCTGACAAATCCTCGATTCTGGTCATAATAGACCATCTTACTCCACAAGGATCCAGTATACTTCCGAATCGATCACCTGAAACAAAGTTTGTAACGGGTTCCCTTACTTTCGCTCCTCTTGCTGCCGCATTTTCAATGACCTGATCCACATTCATTACGTAAATTCCGAAAGAATAACACGCATGGTCTCCATCTGGCGGCAAGACCAATTGATATGCCGGATTCGCTGCTCCCAGCTGCAAAAAACCATTTCCAAAATCTAATTCCGCATGAACGATTATTTTATTGCCATTCTCATTAGGAAATTCAGTAATATCCTTAACCCTTGCATTAAAAACACTTTTATAAAACTCTATTGCTTCCGAAGGATTCTCCACGGTAATAAACGGGGTAATAGATGTAAAGCCGTTGGGTATCCCCTTCTTTGTATATTTACCTGACACTCCCATATATTCTCTGCTTTCAGTCATTTTGACTCCTCCTTTAAATGATCGTAACAGTTCAGTTTTATGCTTATTCCTTTATTGGATTGAATTCATCAACTCATAGTAATATTTGGATGCACGAGTCTTATTTAGACTATACCAGGCTTCTAATGTTTTAGAAGAAAACACACCCAGAGCTTTCAAGACGTGTACGGAAAATTCCAACGGAGCTGTTCCAGATGCAGTGATTAGTTTTCCATCGGTTACAGCAGACTCCATTTTGTAATACTTTTCGCCCGTGTAGGTGGGACAGATCATTTTGAGGTATTCCAAATCATTGCTTGTATGCCAACGTGAATTCAGCAATCCTGCTTGGGCAAGTCCCATAGTAGCACCACAAATCGCAGCAACCCATATCCCTTCCTCTAAGCACCTCTCAGCGATTTTTAAAATCGGTTGGTGAATGGTTTCTGTCCATGTATTTCCACCGGGTAAAATCAATGCATCCGTGCTTTCAATTTTGCACTCATCCAGTTTGATATCTGGCAGGATTGTCAATCCGCCCATGGTAGTGACAGGAGTCTTTTCCAGTCCCACGGTAACAATTTTGGATGGGGACAGCCCCTTTTTATAATATCTCCCCGAGTTCAGTTCGGCAGTTAAGTAACCGATTTCCCAGTCTGCCATGGTGTCAAACACATACAGATATACCGTACTATTCATTCACAGGTTCTCCTTATTTTATAATTTATCAAGTGATACCAGCCCTCGGTAATCCATGATTATCCTCATTATAAAAAAGCTTCACTGACATCTGCTGTCAGTGAAGCTTTTAGCGCTGATAATATTCCATTAACTCCGACGCAACAGCAACAAGTTTTTTCTTCAAACTCTGTGGTTCGATGACTTGAATAGATTTCCCGTAGGTTAGGAGCAAATAAGGGACATAGGTATGAAGTGATTTTTCCTCAAGCAAAAAGATGGCTTGATTGGATGTGCGCTCTTTCAGATGATGCCCCAAAAACCAATGCAGACATAAGTCATCCAATGCCTCCGACCTGCCTTCGATCATTAAAGAAATTAAACCGTCCTTGCCTACTAAATCAGGCAACAGATTTTGCATAAAAAATTCACGAGCCGAAAAAGCCTCAGGACGCTTAAATAGGATTGGAGTACGCTTGATTTGTAGAATCCGATCTGCCCGAAAGCTACGGATCTCATTCCGTAGGTGACAAAAAGCAACAGTATACCATTTACTGTTCCAGTAAACCATTCCATAGGGGTCTATCACCCTATTCTTGGGTTGTTCTTCATGGCCTGTGCGATAATCCATTTCTACAGAGAATTCGTTGGCTACAGCCTGCTCCAATTCTGCCAATACCGGCTGAAGAGAAGGATCTCCCATGCGATTTATCACTTCAAATCCGGCTAAATGACGGCTAAGTATACTTTCCTGCTCCTGATTCGAATACATTTTCAATTTTGATGTCGCACTGCTTAATGCCTCACTCAAAGGGTATCCAGCTTCTTTTGCAAAAACAGCAGCATGAAGGAGTGCCTTTTTCTCCTCCATATCAAATAGTAAAGGTGCTCTAATAAAATTATTCAGCAAGCTATACCCGCCATTATGGCCCGTGTCGGATATTATAGGCACTCCACTGGCGCATAAAGCATCAATATACCGATAAACTGTCCTTATATTTATTTCTAACTTTTCGGATATTTGTTTTGCGGTCATTTTTACACCCGAATTCAACATCCATAGAATGGCCAGCATATTATCGTTTTTTGGCATAACATGAACCCTCCTCTCTCATTAAACTCAATCTTTTATAAATATCTCTTTATACTCCTCTTACCACCTATTATATGCTTTTTTCCATTTTATACGTCCCTCTCATATCTTCCAATTCCAGATTTACACATAGTAAATACCACAACTAATGGGGCATTTTGTAAACTAACTCTCTCTTTTAACCGATAAATACATATGCTGGATTTATCATTAACAACATATCTAGCTGAGAATCTCATAATAACATTTACCAAAAACAACTATAGAAGGAGACATCTATGGAAAACACCGTGACGTACGGTCATATCGAAATCATGCCTTATGAATTTGTACGCCTTCATGAACTTAAAATCCTAAAAACAGTCAATGATCATGCCCGAATGATCTGTACAGGTATCATCTCGGAGAAAAAGCGCGAGCTGTATGTGCGTGCTTCGGATGAGGAAACCCAGGTCAAAGCTTTTGTTACAGACAAAAATGGCAATCGACAGCCCCTTTTTCGAGGCATTGCCTTGGATGTGGAGGAAAAAGTCGTTCATGGGGTTCATTATCTGACCGTCGAAGCCATTTCTCATACCTACGAGTTAGATATTAAGCGGCATCAACGCTCTTTCCAGAACCCCAAGCTCACCTATACAGGTCTGATTGAAAGTATTGTATCGGACTATTCCAAAGCCGAAGCGATGGATGTTGTATCCCACAAGAAGCCCATCGGCACCTTTATCATGCAATATGATGAAACCGATTGGCAATTTCTGAAACGAATGGCTTCCCACTTCTACTCTCCACTCATTCCTGCGGTGGGCTACGGAGTACCAAAGTTTTATTTTGGCCTGCCTATGGGACTCAGCAAAGGAGAAATACAATCTACGAATTATAAAGTAACCAAACGAGTAGCTGACTTCCAGACCGCCTCGGAAAACCATATCCCCGGCGTACGTGATGCTGATTTTATCCAATATGAGGTCGAAACGGAGAAATTACTGGAACCTGGCTATGAAGTAACCTTTCAAGGTCATAAGCTGATCGTAGCTGAGGTGCTAACGGAGATGAAAGACGGGGTGCTGACCCATACCGCCAAGCTGTCACCACGAAGCGGCTTACGTCCAATTAAAGACTACAATCGCTCCATTATCGGCGCTTCCATTCATGGCAAGGTACTGAGCGTTCGTCGGGACAAAGTACGCGCCCAGCTCGATATGGACGATCAGCAAGACCCGAACACGGATTACTGGTTTCCCTACTCTACCATTTATGCATCTGCGGATAACACGGGCTGGTATTGTATGCCTGAGGACGGGGATAGCATCCGTATCTATTTCCCCAGTTATAAGGAAGAAGAAGGATACGCGATCAGCTCAGTTAAAAGAGAACCGCAGCCTTCCACGGGAAAATCTTCTGCGACTTCTGGACATGCCACAGCTTCTACTTTGTCTGCCGGATCAAAGTCTTCTTCAGCCTTATCCGCAGCAGCTCCTGCCCCAGATCGAATGGCTGACCCTGCCATTAAGACGCTGCGAACCAAATACGGCAAAGAAATCATGCTCGCCCCGGATCAAATCGTTATTTCTGGCAATGGCATGTCCATTGTCATTAACGATAAAACAGGCATTGATATTGTAAGCGGAAAAAATGTGAGCATTAGTGCGGCTTCGGATATTGTTATGAGTTCCGGTAACATCCAGCTTTCCGCCGGAAAAATTGAGCTGTCTGGTAAAGGCAACACGATTACGCTGGATGACAAAACCACCTTCTCCGGCACGGAAATTAAGATGAACTAACGGAAGGTGAGAACTAGCAGATGGATAAACAAGCGGCGTTACACCATTTTAAAGAGCACCATTTTACACCTTTGCTGGACATTCAGTTGGACATGCTGGAAGCCAAGTTTCAGCGTTGCCAAGCTCAACTGATCTTCGACTTCAAAGAATCGTTCAGGGATTTGTGTATACACATTCTGAGCATGCAGCAACAAGGTCAAAAACAACCCATTGGATATATTCACTACTCGTTCTTGCGCACTCAGATGCTGGAGCAATCCTACCTGTATATGGTCGAGGCTTACTCTGCTGAATGGTACGAAGATGATTCCGATTGCAAGTTAACCTATGACGCATCATGGGCTTACGCAGCAATGAATACCATGTTGGAAACCTTGGAGCAGGAACGAAAAATATATATGGGGACGATCACTTCAGTGGACGTTGAACGACTGATGTTGGAATCCGCTCCTTTTTTTCACCAGTTTGTGAACTCCCTCCTGCGCTTAGGGATGGCAGAAGTGGTTCAAATGCCTGAGTATCTCGCCATTTATAAAGCTGATCGTTTAGCTATCCGAACGGGCGAGTACAAGGATATCAGCGAGAATCTATATGCCGAAGATCAGGAAGCACTTCTTGCAGATCATGTGAAAGAGCAATTGATACATTCCAGTGAAGAAGAGCCCTATGTTTACGAAAACCTAAAGCGGCATTCTCTTCCCCACCTTCACCTGATGCAAAAGGATTTGCGCTATAACGATTTTAGCCACAGTGACTTACGGGGAAGCCAGTTTCACAGCTGCATATTGATCGGAAGCATCTGGCAACGAGCCAATCTGGAAGGAGGCAGCTTTGGGGGATGTCTACTGACCGATACGGATTTTAGATATAGCGATTTGAGAGGTGCTAACTTCAATAGTGCCAGCGGACAGCCGTATCGGGAACATGGAGTTCGGGTGCCGGGGCTATGTGGGCTTCATTTCGAACACGCCAACCTGAATGGGGCCGATTTTACGGATGTACATTCGTTTGAACATGCATATTTTGAGGGGGCTTCGATGCAAGGAACTCTTGTCCCACGAAAGTACCAACAGCATTGGAAACTAAGCGAAGCACAGCTTCAATCTATTGTGTGGACGGAATAAGGAGGAATGTGTATGCGCCATTATTATGTGCTGGTCGATGATCATCGTATTTCCCGAAACATTAAACCGATGAATTTAGACCTTTTTAAAACGCCATTTGTTGGCATGCCTCCGGCTCAGGTTTTAGATGTTCATGCGACAGAAGATGCCGAGTACACGGACTGGCTACCGTTTTCACCCTCACAACCGCTATTTTCCGATTCTATGAAACGGATTCTAGAACTATACAATACACAAGCTCGTTTTAAACAGGTGTATATCGTGAACCGTGAACCTAGCCGTCAAGAATTATATTGGATTTCATCCCTTCCCTCTGTGGATGGCATTTCAGAACAGACTGAATTTTATGCGCACGACCAAACCTTAAAACGACTTGTGCTGGATAGTCAAAAGGTGAATGGACACCATTTTTTTCGACTGTCTAACGTGAGAGAACCTTATTTCATTGTTAGCTTGGAGGCTGCTGAAAGCTTACTGCGGCGGAGTTTGAGTGGTTTTCGGCTACAAAAGCTAGAACTCTTATAAGGAGGTTCAACCTTGACGGAGCATTGGGATGAATTTTTTTTGAAACTGCATCATCAACAAATATTGAAAGAGCAATTAAGTACAGCGGAAAACGATGAAAGCTGGATGATGGTAACTATTGAAGAAGCGATGGAGGGAATTTCAAAAGGCTCGCTAACCCTATCGGATCAACAGGAAATCCGGTTTCAAACCCTTCCTGTCTTTGAAAATCAACTCACCATTTCCCTGCCTGACTCTCTTATTCCAGAAGTTCGGGCTGGACAGACGGTTGATCCGTCGAAAAGCTTCGTTGTTCAGGACAAGCTGGGCGGAATCCTGTTCGGTCTGCACCAAAGCAGGCAAGAACTGGACCCCTCGCAAATAGAAATCTATCAACAACAAATGATTGAGCAAACGAGTCGTGCACAACCAAGTATGAAGCTCGTAGATGAAAAGGCTCTTTCTATTCAAGATACCACCATTGGCTGCTATGAAGCTGTTTTTCTAGTTTCCCCCTCTCCCTATTATCAGATTGTCTTTGTGCGTTCCTGGCATGGCAAGGCTGTGATCGGGAGTTGTCAATTTAAACTGGAGGATGCTCCCCTCTGGGTTCCCTTAACCTATGCCATGCTGCACACCGCAACATGGTGGTCGGGGCTTTCTTGATTCTATACCTTTTATTCAAGGAGGTACTTATATGTTTTTACCTTTACTTATTAAAGCTCTGGCTCAAGGTGCACTCAGCGGAGAACATTCTTATGTGGTGAGAGGAGCCAAGTTACAGTGCAGTCAAGGTACAGATCCTGGTGTGCTCAATATGATGTACAGCCACGGTGTCTTCATTAAAGATAAGCCCGTTCTGAACGTGGACGATGCTATTTGTGGAGCCAATATTAGCAAAATTAATGCTTTTGGACTGTGTAAATTGAAGCAAGGCCTTCCTTGTGAACCTGAGATTGCGTTTGGGTCCAAGTGGACAGGCGGGAAGGAAGACGTATTGGTTGAGGGGGCACCCGCCCTACTCAACAATTCGACCTTAATGTGTAGCTGCCAAGGTGTACAAGAGGCGATATCCTCCTTTTTTGGTGCAGACAGCACGGGATCAGGTGGTGGAGGTATCATCTCCATTACAGATGACGGACAGGATGGTTGATTTTATCAAGCAAGGAGATTAAGGATGAACATCGTAGCGAAAGACCGCTTTACCTATCAGCACTTACATGTCACTTGGCCCTATGGCAAGCTGCGTCTTCATAACGTCCATATGAGTCACGAGCTGGGAGAACATGCTAGACTGGTGATCACGGGTAGTCTAGAAGCCGATCAGGCAGACACAATCATTACCAAAGCAAGCAGTGACGACGAAGTTGAGCTATGGTATTCCGATGCCAAAGACCAGAAGCATCCCTTATTTATGGGACAACTGTACTGCGTAGATGTGGAGCACAGACATCAGGAGATCGTGGTAACTCTCGACGTCATTTCTCATAGTTTTAAACTAGATACGCAGCTCAAAAACCGCTCCTTTCAACACATCAATCAAAAGTATGCGGAGATTGTAGATGCGGTGCTGGCCGATTATAAAGGCTCGGATAAGATTGATGAAGCGTTTGAGAAAAAAGAAACAGGCCAATTCATCATGCAATATCAGGAGACAGATTGGACTTTTTTAAAACGGCTGGCTTCGCATGTGGGAGCCCTTCTCGTCCCTAATATCGTTTCACACCATGCTCAAATTTGGATCGGTATACCGCAGGCCAGACAGCATATTCATTTGAAAGAGGTTCCTTTTACGCTTCAACGCAAGATTGCTCCCTATCTGGATCAAGAGGCGAATGGCTGGAGATCTGCCAGCATCGGAGATTACACCCGGTATACCTTTGAGTGGAATCGAATGCTGCAATTGGGAGATGAAGTCGAGCCCAATCACGAAACCTACGTCATCACCAAACGTGAAGGACAGTTGGTTCGCGGTTTAATGACCTGGTCGTATGAATGCGCATTGTCACAAGGCTTGAAGGTCCCTAAAATCTATAATCGTACCATCATTGGCGCGGCTATTGAAGGAAAAATACTAGATGTCAGCCGGAATCAGGTGCGGTTGCATTTAGATATAGACGATCAGCAGAATCCCAAGGATGCCCAATGGTTCCCCTATTCTGCTGAAGGGAATCAGGTGTGGTATCTAATGCCGGAAAAAGGTGCGCAGGTGAAGTTGTATTTTCCTAGTGCAGACGAAGACGATGCGATGGTCATACAATCGGTTCGAACAAAACCATCCAGCGTTGCTGTCCCTTCATCTCACGCAGCTCAAGGTGCCGTGGTCGAATCGTCTGCAGAACGCCACCAGCGCAAAACAGCCGATCCCGGGGTCAAATCCTTTGCAAATCCACAGGGAAAAGAAATCTCCTTAGGGAACTCTGAACTGTCGATGAGTGCGCAGGAAGGGTCACTGTACATTTCCATGAATACCCATAACGGTGTCAGCCTGAACAGCACCCAACGTATACAAATCCAAGCCGCAGGCAGTCTCAGTCTTTCGGCAGGTAGCATTCAGTTGCAAGGAACCAACGGCTTACACTTGAATACAACAACCGATACGTTGGATCTGGAGCAGGAAGTTAATAGCGTGAGCTCAGAAATCCAACTTAAAGCTTCCCTCCATCAATACTACCCAGAACCGATCTTGTCTGACTTTGAGAAGCAAGTCGCTGAAAAGGGAATCCAAAGTGTGCTCGGAGCACGCGTTAAGGAAAACGTAGGTGCGACCCTCAAGGGAGAATGGGATGCGGGTATAGAGTTTTTAGGCGGTGTATGGGACTCAGTTGTCGACATAGCGGATATGGGAACCATGGTAATGACTCCTTTCGTTATGCCGGGAAATTACACTGGTAAAGGTTTTTTGGAACGCAATGAGACGCTCGAGGGTATTAAGGGCGGTGCAAAGTTTGGCTGGGACTATATTGCCGATTCATTCCAAGGAAAAAAAACAAAGAAAGATGTGGTTCACGACCTTGAAACCGTGTGGGACGGCATAAAAAGCATACCCGATCCGATTGAGCGAAAATTGAATAATTTCTTCCCTAATCCATTGACCGATACCAAACAGGAAAGTTACGACGCAGGATATGACAGTATCAAGGCCGTGGAACGTGTAGCAGATATTTATGGGTTTGTCAAAGGCGGCGCAAAGTTAGTTAGAAAGCTGGGTAAGTTGGGTAAAGAAGAAGCCTCCTTATCTAAGGGACTCAAGGAAGCTGAAGAAAAGAAAGCCGGTAAAGGAGGGACTCCGGGGTTATTCGGAGATTCAGCAAAGGCCGACTCTGCTCTTGCCAAAGTTGGAGATGGAAAATTCAAAACGAATGCCATCCGTTTTCCAACCAATTTTGAATCCTTAGGAAGTTACTTGCAAAGTGTAGCTAGAAAGATGAATATCCGTATAACTAAAAGGTCACCCATCTTCGCAACGGCTGGAGATCATTATCGGCTTCATGATCCTGGTCCTGACGTTCCACATTCTAAAGGTTCCGGTGCAAAGATTTTGCCTGAGAGACAAAAACAGATTGATGCGTTAGAATCAGGAGAGTATACAGGTAAGAGCACTAAGGGGACGGGAGAAGTTCCAAAGTTTAAACTTACCGAACCTTCTTTACCAAAGGGTGGCAAACCTAAAGGGAATTATGGAGAAGGAGATTCCCATGGAATAAAGAAGCAAAATGAAACAGCCGATGTATTGGCTGATAATGGCTATGACATTGAGATGTTAGATGAAATTGATGGTGGAAATGGTCATGGCATTGCAGAAGGGTCGAATCCAGATTTTCTAATCGAAGGAAATGTATTTGATTGTTATGCACCAAAACCAGATGGAAAGATACAAAGTATAATTAAAGAAATAGCAGGAAAGACGAAGAAACAGTCTGGAAGAATTGTTTTGAACATAGACAACTTTCCAAATGAAAAAGTTACCGAAATTATTGAAACAATTTTAAGAAAAGCAAATCCGAATGGAGATTTAAAAAGACTAGAAGAATTAATTCTAGTGAAGGATGGAAAGATTACAAGAGTGTTTGGAGGTTAAAAGTGAGATGGACTGTACGTTATTCTTAGTCTCAAATTTGGATAAAGAAACACTTAAAAGAATAATTTATGAAATAGTATGCGATACAGTTGAAGATAAAGTAACTAACTACGAAGATTTTTCTCGTCTTAGCTGTAAATACTTCACACTTGATATTGAAACAGAAGATATTATTAGTATTGATTTTTTAAGAGAAGAATATGGGATGGACATCAATGCAGAAATTGGGATTCAATTATTCGGGAAATTATTCGAGGAAGGACTAGAAGTATTATTTAAAATTTTCGGTAATATTTTAATGGTTTTTAATCCTGACATGGTGTTTGTGGAAAATGGTACAGATCAAATATTCAGAAAAGAAAATGCTACTGTATTCATAAATACAAAGCTAGATCAATACCAGAAAAAGTATCTATCAAACAAGATAATTACTTCACTGCGATACCCATATATTTTCGAACAGTTATCAAACTGAAAGCAGGCTATAGAATGCTTGTTGGATATGAATCCACTCGAATCATGAACATTTTAAAGGTGGTGGGACTACCAAATGACGAATGAATCCATCATTCAACCAATAACACATATAAGCCATGTAATACCCGTATAAAGATTCCTCCATTTCGGTTGTACGCACATCAAATGCTTTAATTTTATAACCTGAATAACGCTATTCCGTTACATCTAACAGGTTAATTATGGTCAGATACCACCATAATTAACCTGTTTTGTTATCTTCGTTTTTTCTTGCGTTTTTTCAAATTTACTCGCAACTGTAGAATACGCCGCCCCGGTAGGGAGGATAAAATAGCAATAAATCGCATCTTTTAGGATAGGCACCGCCACTATTAGAGTAGGGGCGGCAAAAACGAAAGATTTTTCATACGTCGGCAACTTAACGGAACATTTCAGCGATTCTTACAGCGAAGAAAGAACTCTGCTGACGAGCAGTTGACATAGAGCAGGTAAGGATACGTTCTAGGCTCGCCTTCCTGACTTCATAGCCGCCGTGCGGCGGAGTAATCAAAAACGCATAAGGCAGGGATTGAAATGACAACAAGAGCGAGTGGTTTCGTTTTGATTCAAAACCGCCAAGTCGCTAACGAGTACATGGACAAGGTAAGTCAAGATAGCGAGTTCACGTCACTTCATAAGGTATTTACCAAAGTGCCGCTTAAAATCCATCGTTGTTATGGCTTGAGCCAGTATGAGAAGCTGATACTGGTCGACCTTATCGCTTATATGAGCGACAAGGCTCAGTGTTACCCCACCTATGAGATGATTGCTCGAAATGTCGGGAGTAGTTAAAAAAAGCTTAAATCTATGTTTTTTCTACTTCATTTATATATTCCTTCAACTCAACCCAGACCCGCACAAAAAATGCACCCCCTAGCATTCATCGGACAAACCAAGAGGTTTGATCCAATGTCTACACTAGGGGGTGCTATTCTAACCAGGGGAATTTGTTTTACCCCTTAACCGACCCGGCTGCGATCCCTTCCACAATCCGGTCACTCATGATGAGGAACACGAGCAAAATGGGCAAAATGCTGATCATCAGCGTTGCTCCGATAGCTCCCCAGTCGGTCGTATATTGTCCAATAAAGTTTTGAACGCCGACGGTCAGTGTTTTGTTTTCGTCCGAACTAATAAACGTATTCACGAAAATAAACTCATTCCAGTTATAGATCATATTAATAATAGACGTCGTTGCCATAACGGGGGTTGTCATGGGCAGCACAATCCGGAAGAACATTCGGTTGACGGAGCAACCGTCCATAACAGCCGCTTCTTCCACTTCACGGGGCAGGGCGTAATAGAATCCCAGCAAGATCATCATCGTTGTCGGCAGATTAAAAGCAACATACGACAGGATGATAGAGAGTGAAGTGTCTGTTAAATGCAGTTTGAGAAACATACTGAACAACGGAATCAAGGTGGAATGGACTGGAATCATCAGTCCGACCATAAAGAGCCCGAGAACCAGCTGGCTTCCTTTCCACCGCATACGCGTAATGGCAAACGTTACAAAGCTGGCGAGCAGCACCGTTAACGCCACGGATATGACCGTAATCCACACACTATTGAAGAAATACCGCCCGATATTGCCGCTGGTCCACACATTCATATAGTTCTCCCAATGTGGCTGGGACGGGAGTGCAAACGGCGGAAGGTTAAACACTTCCTGATTATTTTTAAGTGAGAAAAGCATCAGCCACACCAGCGGTAAAAGCTGCGTCACCGCCAAGATGATTAAAATGATATACAAAGCGGCATAACCGACCCGAGTTAACATTTTGCCGCGGGTACCGACTCCAAGCGGATAGTTGGCGGCTGCCTGGGTTTTCATATCCGTTCCTCCCTCTTCCTGTCCTTTGTTACCCTCATCTATTTGCATGACCGTATTATGAATACTGGATGGTGTCACTAGTAGCCGTAACCTTGCGGATCAGCCACGTAGCGATCAGACAGATGAGCAACAGGGCAAAGGCTGTAGCGCTACCGTATCCAAAATCAAAGCTGCGGAATGCCTGGTGGTACATGTACGAAGCCATCACTTCACTGGCTCCATTCGGCCCACCATCCGTCATGACGTAGATGAGGTCAAAATATTTGAGCGAGCCGACAATGGACAATATGATCGTAACGTTAATCACCTCGCGCAACAGGGGCAATTTGATACGAGTCGCAATCTGCCAGGCACTGGCCCCGTCAATCCGGGCAGCCTCCATCAGCGTTTCGGGAATGTTTTTCAGCCCGGCATAATAGATCAGGATATAAAAGCCTGCATATTGCCAAATAATCGGAATGAACAAAGCAAACAGCACCAAGGACGGATTAGCTAACCATTCAGGCGGATTGTGGACTCCGACCGACGCCAGTATGGAATTGAACACTCCGTTCGTTGGATGATACATTTTGAGCCACAGCTGTGCGATCGCTACAGATGACAACAGCATGGGAATCAGATAAATTTTCCGCAGCAGATTCGCTCCCTTGATTTTTCCTGACAAAATCATCGCAATGACCAGATAACCGATCAGACTGATGCCTGAAAACAAGGCCAGCAGCAGCGAATGCCAGGCACTTTGCCAGAATGCACTGTCTGTGAGCAAATGTTGATAATTGTCCAGCCCCACAAAAGTCATAGAACCGATTCCATTCCACTGATTCAGGCCGTAATAGCCGGTCAGTACGATGGGTACATATATTACGGCTAATAACAGCAGCAGAGAAGGCAATACATAGAGAGCAATGACAAGCTTATTGGACATGACCTTTTCCACGGTTGGACCTCCTTAGGTGGTCAATTTCAATTTCCTTTCTCGATGGCAGCCTTATGCTGGTCGGCAAATTGTTGCGGTGTCACCGCTTTACCAAACAACGCCTGAATCATATTCAAATGTACCTGCGCTGCATTCGGCTTCATCTGTACATCGGCGAACAACGTAATACTGCTGGCTTGATTCAGTCCGTTCAGCAAATCGACATACAGCTTGGGCAATTTTTCTTTGGAGGTGTCCACTTTCGTCGCCGGAATAACGCCCGCCTGTGTGACCGATTGTTCTCCCCATTTAACTACAAAGTATTCAACGAACGCTTTGGCCTCTTCTTTCACCTTGGAATTCTCAGAAACAAACAAACCTACTCCCGGACCTCCTACCCAACTGTTCTCGTTGCCCTTGCCGCCTGCAACCATCGGGAATTTAAAGAAGCCAATTTGATCTTTAAATGCTTGCGGGATTGCGGGATTGGTCGTAAAATTCGGCAATTCCCAAGTAGCCATCAAATACATAGCTGCCTTGTTGTTCATAAATTCGGATTTTCCCTCATCATTGGACAAGCCGTTAAATCCTTTGTTAAATGCATTCATATCCACAAGCGTCTGAACTTCGGAGGCCGCCTGAATTAAACCAGGGTCATCGAACGATCCTGAGCCGTCAATCGCTTTTTTCAGCGTTTCGTTACCTGCTATACGGTCCGCCAAATACATATACCAGAGCGAGCCGGTCCAGCGGTCCTTATTGCCTAATGCAATCGGTGCTACTCCATGATCCGTAAGTGTTTTCACAACCTGCTTAAATTCGTCAAAAGTCGTAGGTACCTTCAAGTTGTATTTTTGGAATATGGCTTTGTTGTAATAAATAGGTGTAATATTCAATTCAATCGGAAGCGCATACGTTTTGCCATTTAGCGCATAAGCTTCGGTCGTTCCCGGTACGAATTTGTCCTTCAGCTTGGAACCTTGCAGCAGGTCATCCATCGGCGTAAATAATCCACCTTTAACGTAAGGCTCCATAAAGCCTGCTGCCCAGGTGATGCCGATATCCGGCAATTCATTGGAAGCTGACAGCACTTTGAGTTTGTTTTTATATTGTTCATTTTCCAGCACTTCCTGCTGAATGACGACATTCGGATGATCCTTTTGGTATTGATCTATAATCTGAGTCACAAGCTTGCTCTGCTGTGCCGAGCTTCCCTCTGGCCAGAGGTGCATCATTTTGAGTGTAACCTTTCCCCCGTCTCCACTGGAACCGCCTTGACCATCCTTACCAGCACCGCAACCGGATAGCACCAGCATGAATGACAGCAGCAGGGTCAACCCAGCAAACCATTTTTGATGTGAGCGCTTACGTAAACCATACTCGTTGGACATCGTTAGACCTCCGTTTGTTGTATTTATATTTTTTGTAACCGTTATCATTTGTAAGTTTAGCACTCTATTCCTGCTTTCAACAGGGTACGCTCATTGGGTATAATTCCACTTTTATTGGGTTTGATCTGCCTACTGTCAGTCGATATTCTCCGGCCCTGTACGCATCTGCTGCCTGTAGCGGCTGGGACTTATCCCCTCGGTCGCTTTGAATACTTTAATAAAATATTTATCTGTTCGGTAGCCTGATCGTTCGCCGATTTGGGCAATCGTCAATTGGGTATGCAGCAGCAGCTCCTTGGCCCGTTGCATCCGCAGCCGATGCAGATATTCGCTGAAGGACAAACCACTTTGCTCCTTGAATAAAACACTAAAATAGCTCGCATTCAGGTGTGAATGCGCGGCAGTCTGCGCCATCGTAATGGATTCGTGAAGATGCTCCGCCATAAAGGTGAAGGCACGTCGTACCGGATCACTAAGGGTAGCCGCCTGGAGGTCAAGCTCTAGCAGAACAGGGTCAGCCAGCTTGTCTAGCTTCTCGTACCGCTGCCGCTCCTCTTCCAGCCGAAGCGCTTCATTGACCGCATTCAGCAGCTCTTGTTTATCAATCGGTTTGAGCAAATAATTGACGGCTCCCAGACGAAGAGCCTGCTGGACATAATCAAACTCCGCATACCCTGAGATGACAATGGTCGCTGGTCGTCGTGAATCCCGTTCCAGAGAGCGGATTAAATCCAGCCCACTGAATTCCGGCAACCGGACATCCGTAATCAACAGATGAACCGTCTCTGCACGCAGTATATTTAGTGCTTCCAAACCATTACCGAATGTCACAATCCGGTATTTCCCGGCTGCCCATTGCTCCAGTGTCTGGTGTATCCCCTGACGTGTTCGCTGTTCATCGTCTACAATGACAATGGTTTTGGATGAAACACTCATTGCTACCGCCCTCCATATTCATCAGGAATTTCAAAAGCGACCACCGTTCCTTCCTGCTCAGCACTATGTATCAGCACACCGTCCGTTGGATAAGATGCGCTGTCATAATAGAGAGCGAGCCTGCGCTGCACATTAACCAGTCCCATACCGGTTCCCTTGCTCTCGCAGGCTGCTCCCCCCATCAACGCTGTACGCACAGCTGCAAGTTCTTCCATTGTCATTCCAGGTCCGTTATCTATGACCGCGATCCTGGTCCACCCCGGTCTGGTCGAAGGAGTGACACTGATTTCAACACGGCCGTTGCCGATGCGATTTTCCACACCATGCAAAATAGCATTCTCTAGAATAGGCTGGATCAGCAGTTTAGGAAGCGGAATTCTGGCTGCCTCTGAAGGCATATGAATTTGCCAGCTCAGACGTTCACCCAGACGCATCTCCATCAGTTCCAGATAACGACGGATTTGCGCCATTTCTTCCCCGAGGGTCACCCAAGAGTCATGGTGAGCCGGTTCGATAACATAACGAAACAGCCGCGACATAGACACCATCAGCCCGGCAAGCTCCTCCTCTCCCTTCTCCTGTAGCGACCAGTTGAAAGCATCCAGCGTATTAAAAAGGAAATGCGGATTGATCTGCGCCTGCAGAGCTTTAAGCTCGGTCTGGCTTTGTAAAACCTCCTTTTCGTAAATGACATGGATCAATTCATTGATATCGACAATCATCGTATTGTACTCTGCGTTCAATTCTCGCAGCTCGACCGCTGCTGCCGGTTCTGGATTCAGAGCCAACGCCCCTTCCCGTGAACGACGCATCGCCTGAATCAAGTGACCTATCGGTCTTGTAATCAACGTAGACAACATAAAGGACATAAACAGGAAAAGCACGGCACCAAGAGACGCGGAAATGATAAGTGTAGTCCGTAAAACCGTAATTCCGTCTGTGACGACGCTAACCGGAATCAGGATCAGCAGCGACCAGCCCGTCCGCTCCGACTGCTGAACCGCCTTCACATATTCCCGCTCCCCAATATGAACCGTCTGTGTCTTGCTGTGCAGTACACCTGACAAATCCGTCTGGTTCATTGGTTCACCCGACAGCAGCTGGCCTTGACGATCTACAAGCAGCATGGTTTCATCCGCTTCTTCATTGACTGCTGACGAACCATTCAGTCCAAAATAACTTCGCTCCATACGGGTAATGAGGTACCCTCCGCGTGAGAACCAGCGATCCACCAAGCTGACCTGCCGAATTGCTAGCAGTGACCTGGGGTCCTCGGGATCAATGCCGATCCAGACCAGTCTTCCTTTCATCTGATTCGCTTCCCGGATGTCTGCCTGTCCGATACGTTCCTCCAGACTGCCCTCTCTAATCGGAAACAACATCTTCCCTTCAGCAGTATACAGTTCCAGTGAGCCGACACTCGGCATATATGCCTGATAGCTATGCATCACTTGCAGTAGGGATTGACGCTGTCCAAAATTCACCTTGCCCCCGTTGCGCTCCTCCAGCAAAATATGCTGAACAGACGGGTGATTAGCGACCTGCTCCGTCAGGCTGTCCATCTGGCCGATTAATGCATCCAGCCTGCCGCTTGCTTGTACCGCGGTCTGACCAATATGTCGCTCGGCACTGTCTTTTAACAAGTGAGACACATTGAGATAAATGAACGCTCCCGCCACACTCATCATAATGAGCATCACCAGTATAAATCCGATAAAAATCTGATTACGTAATGTGTTTAATGGTTGAAACCTTGACCTTGAACGCATATGCCTTCTCCCCCTGAATCATCGCAGAAAAGTTGATAATGATAACGCTTTCTATTTTTCCATTCTAGCGCATCGTTCCACTTTGTTGGCATATTTTTAATTGATATTAATTAAAAAAGATGACCCCCGACAAATGCAGGAGCCATCTAACAGCTAGTTAAACCGAAACTTTTTTTAAGTGCCCAAACAAAGGTATCGTTCAGGTTGCAAAGTTAGTATATTACATGGGTATCGATATCCTATTGGAGTGCAGCCAAAATGCGGTCGCACAGCTCCATCGTTTTCACGTTGTCTCGTCCACTTGAATCAGGCGTCCGTCCTTCTTGGCAGCAGTTCATGAAATGAGAAATTTCACCGACAAAACCGCGCAAGTACAAATCACGGTATCCGCCCGACATCGCGGAAGCTGATGGTGTCAGAACCGTATCATTTTCCGCAAGGGATTTCCAAGGAAGCTCTGTATGACTCTCCGACTTGTGAATGATCAGTGTATTCACCTCATCCGCGTTCGCAAAACCGTGATCAAAAGTTACCGTAATCCCTTCACTCTCGCGTGTCCATGCTGTCATACCTGCGAAGTATAGACTGCCCACTACACCATTTTCAAATTTCAAGGCAATCGTATGGGAAATACACTCACCGTTATCGTTCGCAAATCCGGTAACCTGTACCACTTCCCCGAACAAATAACGTACCAGGTCGACCATATGAACCGCCGCCAGCTTCATGAAGTCTTCGCCAGTTTTACAAAACTGGGTACTGTCCACGAGAAATTTTGCCTGAAATGAGCGTGCGGCTCCAAGCGAGCCACCCTCAATCCATTCTTTTAACTTTATGTATACAGGTGCGTAGCGCTTCATGAAACCGACCATCAGCACGACGCCTGCTGCTTCTGCCGCATCTGCAATTTGGGCCGCTTCCTCGGCATTCCAACCCAGTGGCTTGTCTACAAAGACATGTTTTCCAGCCTTAATGCAGTCTAGTACGAGCGAAGGATGATCTGCCGCTTGTGCTATCACGACAACTCCATCACAGTCTTCCTGCTCCAGCATAGCCTTGTAATTGTCATAAGGTGTGCCACTACTTCCAAACCGCTGAAGTGCTTTCTTCGATCTGCTTAAATCTCTAGTCGCAATCGCCTGAATTCCAGCACCTGCCCCAATAACAGCAGGATATATATTCGTTGAAGCGTGAAAGCCAGCCCCGATAAAACACAGCTTCGCCTTGCTCATGTTAGTCCCTCCCATGTACACACTAAAATAATCCGATCCCATCGTACCCTATTGCCGAAGTATATATACAAAAAAACCTTAACAAAGATAATCCCTTATCCTTGTTAAGGCTCTGTCTGTATCACCTGCAACCATCCTTAAAATACATACAATTACAGGGTTCAGAAATTACCTTGTGGATAATGAAGCCCATTTTTGCTCCAGCCACTGGTCAAATTCAGCGCCCTTGTCGCCTTCATAGATGTCATAAATATCGACTCTCATCTTGTGCAGCTTCTCGCGAAAATCGTTGTAGGTATGGTCGGCTGGCAAGCTTTTTTTAATCCGCACCAGAATCTTCGTCAGGCCCTTAACAAGCTCACCCTCTTTGCGCACAGGCGGCTGTACATTCTCGCCCCATTCCTGAAGTCTGCGGTAAGCGGCTTCCTGAACGGCATATACCGTATCATGATTCAAACGATGTGTCAGCAAGTCAATCGTCTGCTGGTTCTTCCATGCACCCAGATCATTTACCGCAGCTAGGCGTGTTTTCCAATCGGAGGTTCGGTTTGCAGCTACTTTAAGCTGCTCATATACTTCTGCAAATTCCTGCTGAGTTTCGTTGTTTTCCAAAATTGTCTCATCCTTTTCTAAAAATCACTATATTACTGCTCATCACGATTGCCGTTTGTTAAATATAACATACTTGCCGGTCTTCTTCTAAAAAAGATAAAAATGAAATGATCGGACGTTACAGGAAATCTGCACGTGCGGGTGTAAATGCATCTAGCAGAATGCCGCCATCCTCCAGTGGGATACAGCCATGAAGAGTATCGGATGGAAAATGGATGCTGTCTCCTTCTTTGACGGTCTGGACTTCCTTGGTTTCGCCATCATCAATCATGAACTTAAAACTTCCCTTTATTACATAAGTGACTTGTTCATGGACATGCTTATGCAACAGGATTTCCCCTGTTTGGGCTTTGGCAAACATCACTTTGACATACATAAGCTGGTCGCTGTGGGCCAGCACTTTCCGGGTGGTATTACTGTCAACGATATCAATTTGAATATCTTGGTCATTAAAAAACATGGATCATTCCTCCTCTTTTTAAGCACAATTGATTTAGATGAGTTATTTTGAAAAAATTCATAAATCGGTTTAGTTTAAAACCAGCGAAAAATAAGCCAAAGTACTCCGGAAAGGGTAGTAAAGTCGGGATCGGCGAACGTTACCCCTTCGGCACCCAAAAAAGAAAAGAGCGGCAAGGTGAGAGCTGGTAGCAGACAGAGCAAGAATCCATTAAGACAACTGGAAATAACAGCTCCTCTAAAACCACCGCTGGAATTGCCGAATATCGCGGCTGCACCACCAGCGAGGAAGCAGGCCATGATCCCTGGCACAATGACAGGCAATCCGACAAACGGGAAAAGAAAGACGCAGGCAACGCCTGTGAAGAAGCTGACCAAGAAGCCTACCAACGCGGAATTGGGTGATTTATCGAACAGTACCAGAACATCCACACCAGGGATTGCTCCAGGTGCGAACACTTGGGAGAATCCTTTGAAAGCGGGTACAATTTCAGTTGTGAACAGCTTAACACCTGCTTTTGCGATATACAAGCCGGCAGCAAAAATAGCTGACTGTTCGAGGATAAAGACGATATATTCTTTGCCATCCGATAATTTGCTGACATAATCAGAACCAGCAACCAGTCCGGATACCAGCAAAAGCACAAGCATCGTCAAGGTCGTTGCAACATTGGGGTCGCGCAAAAAACTGATGCGGTCATTAATTTTTACATTTTCGGTGTCATTTTCACGGTTGCCGAACACTTTCCCTAAATAGGTGCCCAGAATGTAAGAGGTCATGGAAGCATGAGCAATCGTATAATCATCCGATTTAATAATGTTTTTGCTGGCATTTCGGAGTAGGTAAGGAAACACCGCCATATAGCTCCCAATGATCAATGAACCGACGATGATCGTAGTCAGCGAACTGAGACCTAGACCTTTCATAACGGCTGTAGCGGCAAAGCTCATAAACAAAATCAAGTGAAGAGACAAATAAATGTACTTGAACTTGGTCAGACGTGCAAGCACGATGTTAAGGATCATGGAAAAGAGCAGAATGAGCGCAGCATCCGCCCCGATCTGATCAATGGTCAGTGCCATAATGGCTTCATTGCTGGGTACGACACCTTTAAGGTTGAACGCATAAGAAAAAATTTGGCTGAAGTTAGTGAGAACGCCTCCTAAAATGCCGCCGCCGACCTTGATCATGGTGAAGCCCATGAAAGAAAGGGTAGTTCCCGTAATGATTTCTGATACTTTCTTCCTCTGGAATATAAGGCCGAGTAATGTCACAATCGCGATAATGATGGATGGCTCCCTGATAATGCTCATAAACATTTCCATAGTGATCTCCGACTTTCTTTTATTATTTTCCATTCTTACTAAATCGATTTAGTAATACTCGAAAAAAATTTCCCTTCCGGGAATGTAAAAAGAAGCAGAATCATTTCCTTGTGAATTAAATCACAAATTACTCCATACATTATTCGCTTAAGCTCCATTCCTCCCCTCTCTTCAATCACCATCATCACTAAATTCAGGACAACCATAAATGAAAGGGTATTCATGACTCGAATCATAAGATCATTATAGCTCTTTATTTTCTTTTTACAATAGAATTCATAAAAACGTTTTCAAAAAAAAGAAAAGGACTTATTCAAACATTCAGTTCAGCTTTAGGACCGATTCTCTGTGGTTGATGACCGGATTCATACGGATGATTTCTGACAGCTCCTCATGATCCTGTTCTTTTTGATCAATTTTCTCCAGCAGTAGCCGGGCACTCCTTTTCCCCATTTCAAAACTCGGCTGGGAAACGGTTGTGATCGGCGGATTATAAAAAGACGCAAAGGATACATCATCTATGCCAATCAAGGAAAAGTCATTAGGTATGGTCAGATGATTATTTTTGGCAAAGATCAGCACCTGCTCCAAAATCATGTCATTCGTAGCAATGATTGCGGTGGGCGGGTTCTCCATGTGGAATAGTTGTCCAATCAGATTAGGCATTTCATCCAACCTGCCGCTTTTGATATAGTTTTCATTCACGGGTATGTCATGTTTACCCAGCGTATTTCGGTAACCTGACAGTCGCTCACTTCGTGTGGTGATCGCTTTTTTGCCTAAGGGGAACGTGATAATCCCAATGTTGTTATGACCATGCTCAATGAGTGCTTCAACCGCAAGCTCGCTGGCCTTTTCATTATTCAATAGCACCGTATCTACGCTGATTTCATCGATTTTTCGGTCCACAAACACGAAGGGATAGCCATTCTTGGCAAGGGAAACATATAATTTCTTGTTCTCTTCCGTCGGGAAAATGATAAGTCCATCCACTTGCCGAGCAATCATCGACTGGACATACTTTTTCTCTTTGAGCGAATCATCATCGGTATTGCAGACAATGACCTGGACATTTTCCAGTTGGCATTCATCTTCAATGGCACGCACGACTTCTGTTGTAAATCTCGATAAAATGGTTGAAGAAATAACCCCCACAATGAAGGTCTTCTTCTGCTTGAGACTACGTGCCACCTCATTGGGTATATAACTGAGATCCTCAATCGCTTGCTCGATCTTCTTCTTGGTGTTTTCACTCATATAGTTGTATCTCTTTTGTAGAAACTGCGAAACTGTACTCTTCGACACCCCGGCACGTTCTGCCACTTCCTTCATCGTTGCTACCATAATTACCCTCCTTTCTTTTTTGCATGTCATGCGTGCTAATTTTCAAATATATATTCTGCAACCTGTATGTAAAGTGAATTTCACTTTATTATATACCTTCTTTTACAGCAGGAAAATATAATAAATAAAGAGTTAGAGCGTGCCTCTACCTCATATACAAGCGCGGCCAAAAATACGGGGTGGAAACTCCTTCACGAATCTTTTACAAGAGGAACTTTCCTACTTAGCTTGATAATCCGTTGTTATAAATCTATTGATTTCGAACGAAATCTTAGAAATACACGAATTTTATGAACTTGTTTGATGGAAGATTTGAACATAAAATAAAAATGTAATCGATTACAAATTATTTTAAATAAAGGAGGAAGCAGAATTATGAAGAAAAAAGGATTAAAAAAAACATTTTTCGTCATTGCCTCCCTCGTAATGGGCTTCACACTGTATGGCTATACACCAGCTTCTGCAGATGCAGCCAGTGTGAAAGGATATTATCACACCCAAGGAAACAAGATTGTAGACGAATCCGGGAAAGAAGCGGCATTTAACGGCCTGAACTGGTTCGGTCTGGAAACTCCTAATTACACCTTGCATGGACTGTGGAGTCGCTCAATGGACGACATGCTGGATCAGGTGAAGAAAGAAGGCTACAATCTGATTCGTCTGCCTTACAGCAATCAGTTATTCGATTCCAGTTCCCGTCCAGACAGTATTGATTATCACAAAAACCCTGATCTAGTCGGGTTAACTCCGATTCAAATTATGGACAAGCTGATCGAAAAAGCTGGACAACGCGGTATTCAGATTATCCTTGACCGTCACCGTCCAAGCTCAGGCGGGCAATCCGAGCTGTGGTACACATCCCAGTACCCTGAGTCTCGCTGGATTAGTGACTGGAAAATGTTGGCTGATCGTTACAAAAACAACCCCACCGTCATTGGTGCGGATTTGCATAACGAGCCACACGGTCAAGCAAGCTGGGGTACAGGCAATGCCTCCACAGACTGGCGTCTGGCGGCACAACGTGCAGGGAATGCGATTCTGTCCGTAAATCCGAATTGGCTGATTCTCGTAGAAGGTGTAGACCACAATGTACAAGGCAACAATAGCCAATACTGGTGGGGTGGCAACCTGACAGGTGTAGCCAACTATCCTGTCGTTCTGGACGTACCGAACCGTGTCGTATATTCTCCACATGATTACGGCCCCGGTGTTTCTTCGCAGCCATGGTTCAACGACCCGGCCTTCCCGTCCAACCTGCCAGCGATCTGGGATCAAACCTGGGGCTACATCAGCAAGCAAAACATAGCTCCGGTACTGGTCGGTGAATTCGGCGGTCGTAATGTTGATTTGTCTACTCCTGAGGGGAAATGGCAAAATGCACTCGTAGACTATATTGGTGCCAACAACCTGTACTTTACGTACTGGTCCCTGAATCCGAATAGCGGCGACACAGGCGGTCTGCTGCTGGATGACTGGACTACCTGGAATCGTCCGAAGCAAGATATGCTGGGTCGAATTATGAAGCCTGTTGTTTCCGTAGCCCAGCAAGCGGAAGCAGCAGCCGAATAGGCACAGGCCTTCAACTTCACTTAATTAAAAAAGCCGATTTCCCTCCTTCAGGCCAGATTATGCTGGGCTATGAAGATGTGGAGAAACGGCTTTTTTTGTTCTTCCAGTTTTACACATTGTAAATTCCCCATTGAATGGGTCATTTTGTAAACTAAATCTCTCTTTCAACCGATAAATACATATGTTGGATTTTAATTTAGAAAGGAAGTATTCATGTGATTATTTGGAAGGGTTTTGGTATTTTAAATATTATTATTCCAGGGATTTTATTTGTTATTGTCGGTAGTTTAGTATCCGCTCTAGGGCTTGACTCCATAGATTCCCGGCTGCCAATGGCTTTTGTGTTCATTGTGTCGGGAGTTATTATCTGGTATTTGGGGAAAGCACTCAACTCCGACTCGGACAAAGTGCTAGTTGATATGGAAACGGGACAACGCTATCGAATGGGAACCCAGCACAGTCTGTTTTTTATCCCTATGCATTATTGGGGCCCTGCAGGTCTAGCGATCGGATTTATTTTAATCGTTGCATCGATATTTATTTAACGTTGATTGCAAACATAAGCTATTCCGAACACCGCAATGCGAGCTAGTTGCTCCCATTGCGGTCTTTTTCCTTCTCGCAGGTCGATTATGCTCAGATACCGCTATGGTTTACCTGTAGGCCAATGGGTTTGGGTCAGGGGAACACCTAGCTCATGCTTCGACCTAGCTGCTCCACCTTGCTCAGCCAATCGTTGCGCTGCTGATCCGATAACTTATTCATAAGATCAATGGTCGTAGAACGCACTGGTTTGACACCACATAGATGCAGCGTGGAATCCTTCATCATCCGATGCCCAGGCTGTCCCTGGAAAAATCGGTAGTACCAGTGCGGACCGTCCATCGTTGTAATGAGGCGAGCTGTTCTTCCTTTTAGAAGCTTGTCAGGCAAGGATTTTCCTTTTTGATACTTAAACGCAAACCCCGGCATAATGGTACGGTCAATGAAGCCTTTCATTAATGCAGGCAAGCTGCCCCACCAGATTGGAAAGACAAAAACAAGATGTTCTGCCCATTTAATCGACTCCTGTGCTTGGATCAAATCAGGTTCCAGCGGCAATTTATTACGATATCCACCTAATAGATTTGGGTTAAAATCCAACGCGGATAACTGCAACAAACGAACCTCTGCTCCTGCAGCCTTCGCTCCTTTTACATAGGATTGAGCCAACGCTTCTCCATAACTGCCAGCGACTGGATTCCCTTGAATCACCAATATTTTTTTAGACATATAAGCCACTTCCTATCTTCACATTATGATTTTAGTTAGAAAACACTAACTTTATATTTAAAAAGAAAAGGTCACTACTGACCTTTACTTAATAAAGCTGTTAAACGTTGTTTGACCTCTGTTGCAAATGGAACCAACTGCTGTGGAAGTTCACCTTCCAGGCTGGATACGGACAAGCGTGTAATAGCTCCAATGATGAGCACACCGGATAGCTTAGCATCCTGCTTCGGCAGTTCACCTTGTTGAATCCCCTGTTCGATGAATTCAGTCAACGCCTCCAGCGGCTGACGCACATTCTGGCTCTGGCTTGCTTCAACATACAGCTCATGATGCTGTGATAGTAGAAGCAAACCATACTGGTCCTCATCATGCATATTCAGCACTTCATCCACCAGTTGATGGAAACGACTAACGAAGTTCCCACTCTGCTTGCGATAGAAGTCAATTAAGGTGGTGTAGCTATTGCAATACTGCCCAAATACTTCCAAGGCCATCGCATCTTTACTCTTAAAATGCTTATAAATCGCGGCATCCGTCACACCGGCAGCCTCTCCAATTTCTTTGACTGAAATCCCGTCAATTCCTTTGGTTGCAAATAAGCACATCGCTGCCTGCAGAATATCTTTCTTTTTGCTGTCTATATGTGTTTTCTTGTTCATAAAATTATAGTAAGTGATAACTAACTAAAATGCAAATTATATTTTTATGCAGGCTCATTCTGTCTTCATACTTTCATTTGATATATATTGTATTAAACCTAAATACCATGTTTTTATAAGTGAATGATCATAAATACAATTAATGATACGTGTATCGCCACATTTTATTCATATAAAATAGATATGTAATCGAATAAAACGGGCGCTCGGGCAGGCGGGACTCATTATGCTTAAGGTGCATGCAGTCACCCAGCAGGGAAAAGACTCAGGCAGTCTTGGCATATGAGCGACGAGCACATTTCCCCGCTGCAAAAAGTCGTGCACGCCATCCATAACCAAAGCTCCAAGGCCGGTCTTCAGCTTTGGCATGTCGGACGCAAAGGCTCGTTGCCCCAAAAACAGCTGTATCTGCCTCTGGGTTGCCTCACCGCGAACAGTATCATCCACTGGCTCGCACACTAAATTGAACAATTTCCACAATAATAGGTGTGCCGGAGGAAATTGCCTCCCCTTCGTTAAGGCGAATCGTCAGCGATTCAGGTGTCAGTCTATACAATGTGCTTTCTTGTATCATTCCATTAATGTATAGATTGGCATAACTGTTGCTTCCGACATTAAACCGCTGAAAGGGCTCCTGTACACCATCTACAGAAAATTGATCCGCCATAATCGTGATTGAAGACTCAATTGTAGCAGGTGCAAAATAAAAATATCGCTCGGCTATGGGTATAATTTCAATATTTGAAATGTCAGCTGCCGGACCGGTTGGGCCTGTTATTCCTTGGGCTCCGGTTGGGCCCGCTATGCCCTGTGCTCCAGTAGGGCCGGGTGCACCTGTTGCACCTGAACTACCTTGGACGCCAGCCGGACCTGGCGCTCCCCGTGTTCCTGCTGGACCCTGTATTCCTGGTATTCCTTGGACTCCCGGTGTTCCCGCAGTTCCCGGTATGCCTTGTGCTCCTGCTAAACCTGGAATACCTTGTACCCCTGTTAACCCGGCTTCGCCTTGCTTCCCTGTCAAACCAGGAATACCCTGTGCTCCTGCCGAACCTGGAACACCCGGCTTTCCCGTCTTGCCCATTCTCCGCCTCCGCTTGGTAGGAGCATTTCTACATCTCCGTTGCATGATTAGCTTTGGATGCTTTTTGGCATGGAACCCCGTTTTTGTTCTACCTTTGAGTGAATAACTTGTTTTACACTTTTTACGTTTGTTGATCTTGCAATGTACGGTTCTTTTTCCTTGCCTTCTTAGTGATGAATCGCGTCTCCTCATACCAGTCGTATACACCTCCTTCTCACATGCTTATTTATGTATTGTATGCATATCCCTCTTTAGGGTTTTAGGCATTTGTAGGATGCCGATTCCAAGTATTCGCTTCCATCTGTATTTGTAGCAAAATAGGCCTTCTCCATTCACCCTATTATTAATAGAAAGGTTAATATGCCGTTTCCGAATAGGTTGAGAAATCATTTATTGATTAAGAGCCACCGAATGGCTCATACCAGTAAAGAAAGGAGATGAAAACTATGCCCATCATAAAACCTGTGTACACAGCAGTAGCTACTGCTCCCGTAGCAACTGGTGGTGCCATAAGCACGACTGTAACCCCAGCCGTGACTCGTTTTTTTGCAACAATTACAGCCGGGATGATCGGAGCAACAACAACAACTATTCCTGCTGCAAGCTTCGTAGATGACGCCGACGCTCCAGTAGTTGCTTTACCAACATTAACGGCTACTGATTCTGCTAATTATTATATTAATGGAGTTATTCAGCAGAGTTCCTTATTCACCCTGACCACGGCAAGTCTGGTCATTGCCTCTGTAGATATTACACCAGGTGTCCCCGCTGTCATAGAAATATCTGATTTTAGCGGCACAACCTCCACCATATCAACTCAGCCCACCATCTCTGCCCCTACCGTAACAATTATCACTTAAGACGTTTCATCCTTTTGATTCAAGATGGACTGAACGGTCATTCACACTGTACATTACCCCGTATAAGCTAGAAAAGACCGATTCAGATGTCGATATCTGAATCGGTCTTTTAAGCTCAAGATGAATATACAATCGTTTTCAAATGACTGGGTACTGTATGATTAAGGCAAAATAGCAAAGGAGCGCACTGGAAATCCGGGGGAATCTTGAATGCTCGGAACGATATTATATATGACCGCGCCCGTCGGGGGCAACTTGTCCAAATTTGTCAGCATCTCAACTTGATACCGATCCTGCTCCAATATGTAATATTCCCCTACCAGCTTGCCAGCTTTGCGATAAGCTACAGAAGAATCCGTATCTAGCGTTTCATGTCCAATGGCAGCCACATTCCGTTCTTCTACCAAAAAGCGTAGCGCCTCTAGCGACCAGCCCGGACAGTGTGCATCTCCGGCGTCATCCTTGTTCGAGAAGGCATCTGAATCAGGCCAACGTTTGCTCCAATCACTGCGAAAAGCGACAAAGGACTGATCAGCAATGCGTCCATGCTCTTTCTCAAAGTCCAAAATATCCGCAACCGTAAGTTCATAGTCAGAATTAGCTGCAACGGCTGCTGAACGGTCAATGACAACGAGCGGCAAAACCAGCTCCTTCAATGAAAGCTCATGCAAGTAACGTTTGCCCTTCACAAAATGAACGGGTGCGTCAATGTGAGTCCCATACTGACCTGGAAAGCAGTATTGTTTTACAAAAAAGCCATCGTCGTGGGTAAACAGGGTATCCACCTGAACATTATCGAATACTGGAAAATGAGGGATTTCAGGATAAAAAGCGTGGGACAAATCTACCCAGTCTTTTTGCTTCAACAACTTCAAGATATCTGCTAAATGCTCTGCCATGATGCCCATTCCTCCTCAGCTTTATTACAAGCCATTTTACCTGAGGATTCTGCAAAAATCTATAAATCGACCTTCCAGAATGTATAGATTGAAATCGTTAACATTTTGAGAAAAAACACAAAAACAATTCCATATATTCATATATACATTTCCTATTCCGTGTGATTGTTAACGTTTTCATTATTACATATACGTCTTGATTGGAAAAAGTAAGGGTCTATTGAATTATATAAAAAATTCGACAAAAATTTTAGTATGTAACTTTTATTATATTAACAAATACTGGAACACGAAGTATGATAGAAAATGTAGAAACCACAGGAGCACCCGGGACTCCCTTCGTTTGTCTACTCTATTCATCCAATATACGGAGGTATTTTATGAAAAAGAGATTTTCACTCGGAATTGCAGCAGCTCTGCTATTCACTACCCTGTCCCCTCTTGGTTCACCTGCTCATGCAGCCAGCGATATTGGTAAAGAAACGCTTGGTAACAAAAACGGTTGGGCAGCCTTTTCTACAGGCACAACAGGCGGAGCTGCAGCCTCTTCTTCTAATATTTTCACCGTAACGAATCGCAAGCAATTAGTCGATGCTTTGGGCAAAAACAGCAATAGTACGCCTAAAATCATTTATGTCAAAGGCACGGTCAACGCCAACGTCGATGACAATAACAAGCCGTTGGGATTGAACGATTACAAGGACTCTAAATATGATTTTGACGCCTACCTCAAAGCTTATGACCCATCCACTTGGGGTAAAAAGGCTCCGTCCGGCACATTGGAAAAGGCACGTGAGGCTTCACAAAAAAATCAGGCCAGTCGTGTCGTCATTGAGATTCCTTCTAATACAACGATTGTCGGTCAGGGTAGCAATGCCGTCATTAACGGCGCGAACCTTCAACTAAAAAAAGGGACAGATAATGTCATTATCCGTAATATTGAGTTCCAGGATGCCTACGATTATTTTCCTCAATGGGACCCAACGGACGGCAGCACAGGCAATTGGAATTCGGAATATGACAGCATTACAATTAACGGCGCCACACATGTATGGGTAGACCACAATACCTTCAATGATGGATCTCACCCAGATAGCCAAAACGGCTCCTTTTACGGTCAAGAATACCAGCATCATGATGGGCTTCTCGATGTGATTAACCAGGGCGATCTGGTTACGGTTTCTTACAATCATTTTTACGATCATGATAAATCATCGATTATTGGCAACAGCGACAGTAAAACAGCAGATGAAGGGACTTTACGTGTAACCCTGCATCACAATTATTATGAAAACACGGTACAACGCACACCACGCGTGCGGTATGGACAAGTCCATCTGTACAACAATTACTATACAGGTGATGTAAAACGCTCCGAATATCCTTCACTGTATACAAGCTGTTAATGCAGGCTCCAGCGCGGGTCTTAGCTCCTCTGTAGGCTGGAAACCATCGCTGAACGATAAAATTTCCCCATCCGCCAGTGTGAAGGCAGAAGTCACTTCCCAAGCTGGCTCTGGTAAGCTGTAAACACTGCCCGTTAACACAAATAACCGCAGACGCATACAACCTGCGATTTTACACCAAAAAGGCTGTTTCCTCCGTAGAATGATTCCACACGGAGAGAACAGCCCTTTTTTTATTTTTCATTTGTTTAATTACAAATTATAGCGCACATTAACTGCCGTATTGTTCTACCAAAACCGGCTTTTCAAATGCGTTATCCAGCTTGCGAAGCTTAGCCTTTACCGCATCTGGCGGCTCAACCGCTGGCGCATCTGGATGCAGCAACCATGATTTCACAAAGTGCGTATCGGATAATTGAAAGAGTGGAGGCTCTTTCTCAAAGTCAATTTTCATAGCATAAGAACTGCGAGCTGCAAAAGCATCCCCTACAGGTGGGTGAAGCAGATCCGGAGGTGTTCCCGGAATAGCTGCCAGCTTCTGACCATGGCTGTCCAAACTTGGCATAGAGGCGAGAAGGCCCCATGTATATGGATGTTTCGGGTTGTAGAAAATTTCATTAACCGTACCTGTTTCCACGATTTGTCCTGCGTACATAACAGCAACGCGATCAGCCATCTTCGCCACAACACCGAGGTCATGAGTAATAAAGATGATGGAAGTATCAATCTTTTTCTGAAGATCTTTCATCAGTTCCAAAATTTGAGCTTGAATCGTTACGTCCAACGCAGTCGTCGGCTCATCGGCAATCAGAAGTTTCGGATTAGCAGCCAATGCCATCGCAATGACGACACGTTGACGCATACCGCCACTAAATTCATGCGGATATTGGTTAAAACGCTGTTCTGGATGTGGAATACCTACTAGATTCAGCAACTCAATACCCCGCTTGCGAGCAGCATCCTTGGATATTTTTTCATGCTTGAAAAGCACTTCCGTAATCTGCTTGCCCACTTTCATCGTCGGGTTAAGCGAAGTCATTGGGTCCTGAGAAATCAGGCCAATTTCCTTACCACGAATTTTTTGCATCTGCTTTTCCGTTTTATTAATCAGCTCTTGTCCGTCAAACATAATTTGACCCTTTTGATAAATGCCCGGAGGGGTCGGAATCAACTTCATAACAGCTTGTGAGGTTACGCTTTTACCTGAGCCGGATTCGCCCACAATCGCCAGCGTCTCTCCTTTATTGACATGAAAGTTTACGCCACGAATGGCCTGCACTAGTCCCTGGCGGGTCTTGAAAGATATCGTTAAGTCCTTCACTTCCAAAAGGCGGTTCATCTCATCACTCTTTCATTTATTATTCATCACTATTATTGACCACTATCTAAAAAAACGACGTCCATGAGTCAAGGTATATACGATTAATTTTACTCAGTTTAGTACCTACCAGTCAAGCTATATCTCAAATATCACCGAAAAACTTCCATTCGATGTTAGATAAATGAAATGTTTCTCCGAAAAAACGATCATTTTTAACCATTTTTGTACTCATTTATAACATGCGCTGGATATAGCTGAAGCGTGCTCCACCCAATGGCGAACGTGTGCAGAGTAGTTCTCCATTCAACCGGGTAGCAATTTGACGACAAATAGCCAATCCAAGACCTGTGACACCATTCGAGCCCGCATAGAATCTTCCGAACACCTCGGTTGCCTCTTGTTCGGTCAGCCCTTCCCCATCATCATCCACATGCATAACCCATACAACCTCCGGTGTTGTCCCTGTCTCCAAATGAATGACAACCTCCGCAGAGGTATGCCGAACTGCATTTTGCAGCAAATTCAATATCATGCGGAACAATTGCTCGGCCGGAACGGCCACATGCAGACCCTCTCCCTCCACTCGGAGCGAGATAGAACGTTCAGCAGCCACCGGCATCAATAGATGAACAGCATCCTCCGCCATGCTTCTAAGATCAACCAGAGAGACAGGCCACTCTTCATTCAGCGCCTCCAGCCTCGATAGCTGCAGCAGCTTTTCCACCATGTCAATTAACCGCTGGGACTGCACTTTGATGATACTCAGTCCCTCGTCCTGGGATACCACTTGATCCTGTATGGCATATACATAGCCTTGAATCGACATTAACGGTGTCCTTAGCTCGTGAGATACATTTTGTAGAAATTCAATTTGACCGTGATGGTGCTGCTGAATACGGGCGGACATGGAATGAAAGGTGCCGATCAGCTCGCCAATCTCACTTTTATCCGCCTGTGGAAAATCACTATCCTGCGGCTGATTCGGCTCATAGTTGCCAACCGCCTCTTTCAATCGTTTGAGCGGACGCACCAGACGCGAGACCACCATCAGACCAATGACGAGAATCACTAAAAAACCCGCGATGATAGACAGTAATGTGGTTCTCATTAACGGTACATACAGGGCTCTCAAAGAAGATAAGGGTGAGTATACAAAAATACGAAAAGGTTGTCCGGGCAATTCCTCATTCGTAAACAGTACCTTTTTACCTTGAAGCACAGCCACCCCTTCATGTGTAGCGGTCAGATCCTGGGCAGACGGATGAACCGATGCAAAAAATCCCTGGCGGATCAAAAGCAAATGTTCGATCTTTTTGCCTTCCATTCCAGAAACGCTTGAGTCGATGATGTGGTTATCCGTGCTTAAAATAAAGTAATCGGTAGATAAAAGCACGCCCTTGATAACATAGTTAAATTCAGCATTATCCAGTCGATCAAAGCCTCCATCACTCATAATATGGACGGCTTTGCGTGCCTGCTCATGAAGTTTGGATTTGGCTTGATTCACCAGAATGTCGTCGATAAGTCTGATGAATAAGACCACTGTAATACAGACGGTAATAAGCATGGCGATGGACAGGGAAAGCAGTATTTTAGCTCTCATCGTACGCATGATTACAACTCCTGAACCGTTGCTTTATATCCGAAACCCCATACGGTGTTAATGACGAGCGTAGAGTGATATTCAGCTAACTTTTTACGAATCCGTTTGACCAGATCATCCACGACTCTCACATCACCTATAAAATCATAGCTCCACACCTGCTGAATCAGATGTTCCCTGCCAAAAGGTCTTTCCAGATGATTCGCAAGAAACAGCAACAGATCGAATTCACGTGAGGTTAAATTCAGCTCTTGTCCGTCCACTGTGACTTTACGAAAGTCAGCAAAAATATACAGATTGCCCGCATGGCATAGATCTGCGTTTTCTGCCGCTTGCCTATCGTCCGATGCAGACATTCCGGCCTTGCTCAGTCTCAGCATTGCTTTGACCCTTCCTACCAACTCCCTTGGATTAAAGGGCTTGGTCAAAAAATCGCTGCAGCCCAGCTCCAGCCCGTGAATACGGTCGTTCTCTTCTCCACGGGCAGAGATCATAATGATCGGCATTTCCGTAAACTCACGAAGCTGAGTCAGTAGAGAAAGCCCATCAATGCCAGGCATCATAATATCAAGAACGAGACAATCCGGACGGTTCGTACGGATATGCTCTACCAGTGTTTTACCGCTGGAAAAGGAAGTCACCTCGTAGGATTCTTTTTTCAAATATTCAGATATTAATTGCAGAATGAACACATCGTCATCCACTACTACTATTTTTGTCATGGCCTTAACCCCTTGCCGTTGTTCTGGATGCTTCCATCCTCTCTTTAAGCTTAACAGAAGCCTAGCAGAATAGACAAAAGACGGGTATACCGTTCCCGGTCCCGTCTTTCTTATCATGAATCGCTGCTGTATATGCCAGGCGAGCTGAGTGCTAACTACGCATCAAACTTATTTCTTGGTTGTTACTACTTTGGCTGCTGCTTTTGGAGCTGTTTTTGCTGGGACTGCTTTTTTAACTGGAGTTTTGTGGGTCACTTTTTTAGCTACGACATGATGTGTACGAGTTTTATGAGCTGTTGCTTTGTGTTTAACAACATTATGTTTTTTGGCATGATGTTTAACTGTACGGTGCTGCCCTTTCACTGCTTTTGTTTTGTGGCTTGCCGCTTTTTTCGCAACGGATTTTTTGGCAGGGGCTTTCTTTGCTTTGGTTGTTGTTTTATGAGCTGTTACAGCTTTTTTAACCGGTGTTTTTACCACAGGTGTTTTCGTCACAGGTGCTTTTGCCGGTGTTTTGGTAGCTGGTGTCATAACCGCAGGAGCTTTGGTTACTGGTGCAGTGCTCGCTGGAGTCGTTGTTGCTGTAGCGGCGAATGCGCTGCTTGCTCCTCCCAGTACACTTACTACGGTCAATACGGCTGCTGCATTTTTAGTCCATTTTTTCATGATTGAATCACCTCTCCTTTAAAGTATCTTTAGCTTATCAGGAGAATTCGGCATAATTGTGGAGCAAATGTGTGAAAAGTATATGAAAAAGCGTGCAGTTCTGTATTTAGAAAATACATGAGTCTGCACGCTATGAGTTTTACAATAACCGTCTTCACTAGCCAATGGCGATCCAGGAAATAATACCGTAGTTATGCGCGGTTTCGTTCCACTTGGTTACGACGATCACTGCTCCATTCGGCGTCTGAGATTTCAGCGTCGCATGAAAGAGAGGGTGGTTCGTCATCGCTACTAATGTGTAGTCCGGGTTTACAAAAGGCTCCCCGAATACAATGGTCACTTCCGTCTCTCCTTCACTGCCTTTCAAAAGAAACGGCGCTCTGCCGAACTGCTGCAATGCGGGCTGATTCGCACACGTACGAACCGGAGTGATGCTCAAATGCTCCGGCTTCACTGCGTTCAGCTCCAACTCACGTGAGCCTACAGTGCCTTCCACCAGATGATGGCCTTCAATGCTCTGCTCTGCCACATGATGGCTTTGTACCGCAGCGGCCTGCAGATGCTCTGCTCCCACAGCTCCCGGGCTCAGCACCTCTCTGTCGACGGCCTGAGCTTGCAGATGGTTTCGAGATATACTGTTTGCCTGAAGTCTGTCGCCACTGATACCTTCCTCTGGCAAAAGTCCCGAGAGATGAATATCTGTGGACAGCTGAGCCCGTGTCACTGAGCCTGCTTTTAGGTGATGCGAATCAATAACTTCCTCTCCAATGTGGTGGCTCTCAATAGCCTCCTCAGCCACATGACGGGACTGTACCGTTCCATCTGCCAGCTTGCTGGATGTTACCGCTCCTTCTTGTATAGCATCCTCAACCACCGCCTGCCAGCCTACATGCTGTGGTTGAATAGCCCCTGCTTGCAGATGCTCCGACTGGACTGAATCCAGCGCGATATGCCTGGACTGCACCACGCCTTCTGCCAGTGCGGACCCTTGGATCGCCCCCTCGGCCAAATGCTGAGCGTGTACGGCATGCTCCGTTAAATGCACGGAGTTTATGCTGGCTTCTGCCAAATTCGAAGCACGCACCGCCCGAAGTGCAAGCTTCTCAGCGTTCACGCTGCCTGCCTGGAGCGCGTGAACCGATATACTCCCCGGCGCAATATGCCGAGTCATCACTGCCGAAGCCTGCAAATGATCAGAGGTGACCGATTCAGGAGCCAGGTGGCTCGACTGGACGGCCTCTTCTGCCAAATGATTGGCTTGCACCGCTTCGTCTGTAATGTGCCACGGCTGGACCGAATGAGGAGATATTTTAGCGGCAGTTACGCCATCATCCGCTAGTTTGTCGGACGTAACGGACTCATTCTGCAAAGCATTGGTCGATATTGCTTGTGAGGCGATATGCACACCTTGAATAGTTCCAAGATGCAGATGGTGCGGTTGAATAGACTCCGGTGCGATATGCACGGACTTCACCGCCCCCTCTGCCAGCGCTCTGTCCTGTACAACACCGGGTGCCAAATGCCGAGGGTGTACGGCATGCTCAGACAGCTGTGAAGGACCAACACTTCCTTCCGCGAGATTCGTCGCGTGCACCGAGCGTGCCGCCAGTTTTTCCGAGGTGATGCTTTCTGCTTGAAGCGCACGACCTGACACACTGTCCTGGGCCAGATGTCTCGCAAATACCGAGGAAGCCTGCAAATGATCAGAGGTGACGGATTCAGGAGCCAGATGGCTCGACTGGACGGCCTCTTCTGCCAAATGATTGGCTTGCACCGCTTCGTCTGTAATGTGCCATGGCTGGACTGAGTGAGCAGACAGCTTGGCGGCAGTCACGCCCTCATCCGCCAGTTTGTCGGACGTAACGGACTCATTTTGCAAAGCATCGGTCGGTATTGCTTGTGAGGCGATATGCACACCCTGAATGGTTCCCATTTGCAGATGATGCGACTGGACGGACTCCGGTGCGATATGCACGGATTTCACTGCCCCTTCTGCCAGCGCTCTGTCCTGTACTGCACCAGGTGCCAAATGCCGGGGGTGTACGGCATGCTCAGACAATTGTGAAGGGCCGACGCTTCCTTCCGCGAGATTCGTCGCTTGCACCGAGCGTGCCGCCAGCTTTTCCGAGGTGACGCTTTCTGCTTGTAACGCACGGCTAGACACACTATCCGGGGCCAGATGGCTCGCAAGTACCGCCGAAGACTGCAAGTGGGCTGAAGTGACAGATTCCGGTGACAGATGGCTCGACTGGATGGTCTCTTCTGCCAAATGATTGGCTTGCACTGCTTCGTCCGCAATGTGCCACGGTTGTACCGAGTGAGCCGACAGTTTGGCAGCAGTCACACCCTCATTCGCTAATTTATCAGACGTAACGGACTCATCCTGTAATACATCGGTCGATATCGACAGGGATGCTAGATGCTCGCTCTGAATAGTTCCAGGGTGCAGGTGATGCGGCTGGATGGATTCCGGGGCAATGTGTACTGACTTCACTGCCCCCTCAGCTAGCGCTGTATCCTGCACAGCGCCGACTGCCAAGTGCTGAGTGTGTACCGACTGTGCAGATAAATGCGAAGGACCGACGCTGTCTTCCGCAAGATTCGTCCCTTGTACCGAGCGTGCTGCCAGCTTTTCCGAAGTGACGCTTTCCGCTTGTAGCGCAAGACCGGATACACTATCCGGCGCCAAATGACTCGCAAGTATCACCGAAGACTGTAAGTGGGCTGAGGTGACAGATTCCGGCGCCAGATGACTTGATTGAACGGCCTCTTCTGCCAAATGATTAGCTTGCACTGCTTCATCTGTAATGTGCCACGGCTGTACCGAGTGAGCCGACAACTTAGTGGCAGTCACACCCTCATCGGCCAATTTATCAGATGTCACAGACTCATCCTGTAAAACATCAGTCGATATCGACTGAGATACCAGATGCTCGCCCTGAATGGTTCCAGGGTGCAAATGGTGTGATTGGATTGATTCTGGAGCGATATGCACGGATTTCACTGCTCCCTCTGCCAACGCTCTATCCTGTACCGCTCCGGCTACCAGATGCCGGCTGTGTACGGAATGTGCAGACAGATGTGACGGTCCGATGCTGCCTTCCGCAAGATTCGTCCCTTGTACCGAGCGCGCTGCCAGCTTTTCCGAGGTGACGCTTTCCGCCTGTAGTGCACGACCGGATACACTATCTGGCGCCAGATGACTCGTAAGCACTGAGGAAGCCTGCAAATGGCGAGAGGTAACGGATTCGGAAGCCAGATGGCTTGACTGGATGGATTCTGCTGCCAAATGATTTCCTTGCACTGCTTCGTCTGTAATGTGCCACGGCTGTACCGAGTTGACCGCCAGCTTGGCGGAAGTCACACCCTCATCCACCAATTTATCGGAGGTAACAGACGCATCCTGCAAAGCATCGGTCGATATGGCCTGGGATGCGATATGCTCGCCCTGAATGCTTCCTGTGTGCAGGTGATGTGGCTGGATTGACCCCGCGGTAATGTGTACCGACTTCACTGCTCCCTTTGCCAGCGTTGTATCCTGTACTGCGCCAGTTGCCAAATGCCGGGCGTGTACCGACTGTGCAGACAAATGTGACGGGCCGACGCTGTCTTCCGCAAGATTCGTTCCTTGCACCGAGTGGGCTGCCAGCTTTTCCGAGGTGACGCTTTCCGCTTGTAGCGCACGGCCGGACACACTATCCGGGGCCAGATGGCTCGTGAGCACTGACGAAGACTGCAAGTGGGCTGAAGTGACACTTTCCGGTGCCAGATGGTTCGACTGGATGGATTCTGCTGCCAAATGATTTCCTTGCACTGCTTCGTCTGTAATGTGCCACGACTGTACGGAGTGGGCCGACAGCTTGGCGGCAGTCACGCCCTCATCTGCCAGTTTGTCAGATGTCACAGACTCATCTTGTAAAGCATCGGTCGAAATGGCCTGGGATGCAATATGCTCGCCCTGAATGATTTCAGTATGCAGATGGTGTGGTTGGATCGATTCCGGGGCAATGTGCACGGACTTCACCGCTCCCTCTGCCAGCACTCTATCCTGTACCGCTCCAGCTGCCAAATGCCGCGTGTGTACGGACTGCACAGATAGATGTGAAGGGCCGATACTGCCTTCTGCAAGGTTCAATCCTTGTACCGAGCGGGCTGCCAGCTTTTCCGAGGTTACACTTTCCGCTTGAAGTGCACGACCGGACACACTATCCGGAGCCAAATGTCTCGTTAGCACCGAGGAGGCCTGTAGGTGCACCGAGGTGACCGCTCCAGATGCCAGATGGGTCGAGTCCACAACCGCCACGGCCAAATGGTTGCTTTGTACAGCTTCATCCATAATATGCTCGGACTGCACTGCATGGGCCGACAACTTGGTAGAGGTTACACTTTCCTCTGATAGTTTGGCAGAGGTAACCGCTTCATCCTGTATGGCTTGAGTCGCTATAGCCTGCAATGCAATATGCTCTCCCTGAATGATCCCGCTTTGCAAATGCTCGGATTGGATGGATTCTGCTGTAAGATGCTCAGACTTCACAGCATTCTGGGCTAATATCGTGTCCTCTACTGATCCTGCGGCCAAATGTCTGGTTTGTACGGCCTGTGCAGCCAAATGCCCGGGTCCCACGCTGTTTTCCGCCAGGTTGGAAGCCTGCACAGCCCGAGCCGCTAACTTCTCGGAAGTGACGCTTTCCGACTGAAGTGCATGGCCGGACACACTATCTGGGGCGAGATGTTTGGTTTGGACCGAAGCAGACTGCAAATGGTTGGAGGTGACGGATTCCGGCGCCAGATGATTCGCCTCCACTGCTTCAACAGCCAGATGGTTGCTCAGTACTGCTTTATCCGTAATATGCCATGGCTGCACCGAACGAGCAGACAGCTTGGAGGAAGTGACACTGCCCTCAGCTAGCTTAGGCGCAGTAATCGCCAAATCATTAATTTTATCCGTAGCCACACTTTCCGGCGATAGTTTCAACGAAGTAACGGCATGATCCTGTAAATGGTGGGAGTATACCGCACCACTGGCCAAATGCGCGGTATGAACAGCGCCTTCGCCTAGTATGTCTGCGGTAACGGACTGTTCTTGCAACGCCGCGGTTCCGACACTTTCTTCCCCAAGATGCTTGCTCTGTACAGAGCTCTGGGCCAAATGGGTTGAATCCACCGATTGAGCCTGTAACGCCTTTCCGCCCACACTGTTGTCGGCAAGGTGGTTTTCACGGATTACTCCCGTTGCAATGTGTACGTGGGTAATGGCTTGAGACGCAACTTTATTTCCGGTTACCGCCCCTGTGCCAATTTTAGTTTCTATAACCGCCTCGTCAGCGATTTTGTCAGACTTAATAGCGCTCGAAGCGATGTGATTTTCCTTGATAGCCTGATTCGCCACATGGTAATCCAGAACTGCACCCTTCCCTATTTTCTCGCTTGTCACAGCCCCGGAATGCAAATGTTGCTCCGTAACCGCCTCTGGTGCAATATGATCTTTCCGAATAATTTCGGATTGAAGATGCACGGAAGAAACTGCCTCTGGAGAAATCTGAGGTCCTTGTATGGCTGCTGTTGCAATATGTCTGGTAAGTACTGCCTCATCGGCAATTTTGTGTGGGAGAATGCTCTGATCCGATATTTTGGATGAAGTGACGGATTGATCAACAATCTGCAATGAGCCTACAGACTGATCTGCCAGTTTATTGGATTGAATACTCCGATCCGCGATATGCCGGGCTGTTACTTGGCCCGTTCCAAGCTGCTCTTCCCCGATGGAGCCAGGACCCAGATGCTTTCTTTCAATCGCTCCTGCCTGAATGTGCGTACTGGTGACTGCCTCAGACTCCAGATGACGCCCGCTGACAACACCTTCCTCCAATTGTTCCCTGCCCACAATTCCGTCGGATAGCTGCTTGCGATTAATCGAACCGGGGGCCAAATGCCTTGCATGAACGGCATGCTCGGTCAGGTGCGCGCTCTCAATGCTGCCTGCCTGGATTTTAGTTCCATCCACAGCCCCATCCCGCAATTTGGAGGTGGTCACAGACTGATCGCCCAGCTTGGAGCTATCAACAGCTTCATTCGCCAAATTGTTCGATTGAATCGTACCGCTGCGAATTTTATCGGAGGTGACCGACTGATCTTGAAGCATATCTGAAGACACGATCCATTGCTTGAAATGACGGCTTTCAATCGAGCCATTGGCAATATGATCGCCGCTGATAATTTTATCCGCCAGCTTTTCTGGAGTGATGCTGCCATCACGAAGTTTTTCACCACTAATAGAGCGATCCTGCAATTTACTGCCTGCCACTGATGCGTCTGACAGATGCTCGACCGTAATGGAGTCGGGAGCAATCTTCGAAGCAGTCACAGCACCGTCAGCTATTTTAATTGTATGAACAGCATAATCTGCTAGAAATTCCGTTTGGATACTCTCTTGTTTCAGCTTGCTGGAATCTATGGAAGCGGGAGCGATCTTTTCACCTGTCACAGCGAAATCACTCAAATCGTCTGTATAGATGAAAGCATTGTTTACATGCGGAGCCTTCTTATTGTTCAAAATTTCTTCCACATCAATTGGATCAGGTTCTGGTTCTGGTTCCGGCTCTAGCTCTAGCTCTATCTCTGGCTCTGGCTCTAGCTCTGGCAGTGGGGGTTCTTCCATCAAAGCTGGAGTCTCCTCTACATCTGCAACCTCAATTTCTTTCTCGTGCAGAGCCTCGACTTCAGGCTCGAAAACTGTCTTTAGCTCCGACTCCTCTGTAGTTGGGGGAGGCGGAGAAGCAACTTGATGAAGTCTTGCTTCTGTCTCCCTCTCCGCAGGCAGTGGTTTTGAGCGTTGTATCATACTTAACTCATTCATATCCGGGTCAATTACACGATAGAGCGGCTTTTTGTTTCTGTTGGTTTTTCGGCTCTTGTTCTTCAAGCAGCTCTCTCCCTTCTCATGTTTATCGTTACAGCATCATATGCAGACCCTTAGGCACTTGCCACCCTGTACAGAGATTCACTTTTGGGTAAAAAGGATACTTACTAAAATCCACGTTTGAAAAAAAATAGTTAAAAGTTAAAATAGTAAGGGTGAAGATCGCTACAAGAAGAGAGGAATTACAATAACATGATTATCAAACCAAGAACACGTGGCTTTATCTGCACCACTGCTCATCCGGTGGGCTGTGCCCAACATGTTCAGGAGCAAATTGACTATGTACAGGCCCGTCCTGCTATCCAAGGCCCCCGTAATGTACTTGTAATCGGGGCATCTGCCGGATATGGATTGGCTTCTCGCATTACTGCCGCCTTCGGTGCGCGTGCCAATACAATTGGCGTGTATCGTCCTAGCAATGCTACGGCTACACGCACAGCATCGGCAGGCTGGTACAATTCTGCTGCATTTGAAAAAGCCGCTCAGGAAGCTGGGCTTAAATCCTTAAGCGTGACAGGAGATGCCTTCTCGGATGAGGTCAAAGCCAAAACGGTGGAAGCCATTCGCGAAGAACTGGGACAAGTCGATCTAGTGGTTTATAGTGTCGCTTCAGGTCGCCGTACAAATCCCCGCACAGGCGAAACGTTTAATTCCGTGCTTAAACCTATTGGTAAGCCTTACACAAACAAGACCGTTAACTTCCACACCGGGGAAGTCAGCAGCGTGACGCTCGAACCCGCAACAGAAGAAGAGGTACAAGGAACTGTAGAAGTTATGGGCGGTGAGGACTGGAAATTGTGGATTGACGCCTTGCGTGCTGGCGGCGTGCTCGCCGATACTGCAACGACCTTCTCTTTTTCGTACATCGGTTCAGATATTACACAAGCCATCTACAGAGAGGGCAGTATCGGAAGTGCAAAGGATCATCTGGAGGAGACAGCACGTCAGCTGAACGATCAGCTGAAAGTTACAGGCGGACGCGCCTTCGTCGCAGTCACCAAAGGACTCGTTACCCAATCAAGCTCCGCTATCCCTGTCGTTCCTCTGTATATTTCTGCTTTATATAAGGTAATGAAGGAAAAAGGGCTGCATGAAGGGTGCGTAGAACAGAGCTACCGCCTGTTTGCTGAGCGTCTGTACGCACCAGAAACTCCTGTAGATGAAGAAGGACGTATTCGCATTGATGATTGGGAACTGCGCGAAGACGTGCAGGCAGAGGTTGAGAAGATATGGGAGGCGCTGACGACCAACAATATCTACGAATTGTCAGATCTTGAAGGATATCGTCGCGAATTTTTCCAACTGTTCGGCTTTGAGTTCGAAGGTGTGGACTATGATGCTGATATTGATCCCATCATAAATATTCCTAACGTGCGCTAAGTCTTTTAGTGCTGTCCCTATGTTAGAAAAACAAAAAAAGCTGTTCTCCAGCAGAGAAACATTTCGTTCTGCATGGAGGACAGCTTTTGTTTTTAATTAAAAGGGACACTTATGTCCGCTTTGAACTGCAAATGATGCTATCATTGCAATTTTAAATTTCATTTGATATTGTACAGGTAGGCATAGCAAAATCCCTCTTCCTAACAAGAGGGTAAACACAGTTGGACAAGTCCTACCTTGACTGACCGTGATACTATTTGCTCAGCCCATCACACCCATATAAGGAGGTGCACAACATGGCAAAAGACGTTCTGTGTGAAGTCAACTCTTGTACGTACTGGGCCCAAGAGAATAAATGCAGCGCTAGCTCCATTTACATCGTAAGCAACAGACCAGAAGACACTCACAAGTCTGAAGAAACAGACTGCAAAACCTTCGAAGCCAAGTAAATCTTTGATTTCAAGCCTAGCTTTATAATGAAGGAGCCCATGCCCGGGTTCCTTCTTTCTTATGATATTCTAACAAGAATGATAATTATTATCAAGTCCTTTTTCGGTACAGAAAAGCGCTTTTCGCTTGTATACAATCATTTCTCTGCTACTTTATAAATCCACGCTGAAAAGGACACTGCTGTTCTCTCTAAAGACAAAAAAAGAAGCGTCGCTCTGAACGATTCGCTTCTTGTGCTTGACCTTTTGTAATTGTTCCTGCTTGGTCGGCTTCATTCGTATGTGCTGTGAAATCTCGCCATAATGGTCATTTGTTTTGCGGCTCTGTGCCGCGCAATAGATTCCAGCGCGTTTTGCCTTGCTTAGCGCTTTTTGTGTTTGAGTACGTGCCATACGGCTTCACTCTCCTTCATTGGACTCCTTTTATCATAGCATCCAATAGTCAAATCGTGAATGGTTTGTCTGACTCAAGCATTCTTCAATTCATTAAATGTCTGAAAAAATATCCGGATCGCCACTGGAGGCCGCTACAATAAAAACAATAACTATAAAAATGATGATCAGTGTATAAATCAGTGTACCGATAATACTACATACCAGTCCAGCAATGGCCATACCTCTGCCTTGCTCGCCATGACGGTTAATTTCCTTCAGGGAAAGACTGGACAAAATAATACCCACAATTCCGATAATCAACCCGATATAGGGAATGACAACAGATAAAATCCCGAGCACCATCGAGGCAACAGCTTTACTATTGGTAGGTGGAACTACTGGGGGCGGGTTAAATGGGGCGTTATAATCGTTCGTCTCCTGAAAAGGATCGGAAGATCGAGGCTCCTTGTACAAATCACTCATCTGTTAAATTCAACTCCAATACGAAAAATAGCAATTATATAAGTTCTAGGGTACCACAATCTTACAAATCAGGACAGTACTTATTTCGAATTTTTAAATTAGAACGTTAAAAAGAAGAAACATAGCGATATTAGCACTTTTTGAGGTAACTGGGCATACAGTATTTTACCTGTTACAGATCAATTGTGCTCCATGAGAGCATCCTGCCAAGGAGGTCGGAGCTATGCTATATCGTGCAACATCCCACAGAAAGCGCTCGCCTCACAAACGTTTAAATGCAAACACACTTAGGATAATATCCACTGCCATGCTGCCATTTTACAAAGCTATAGCAACTCGCCGTGCGTTTGCAGTTCAATGGTCACGAGCTGTCGTTCAGGCGAATTTGGATCGGATGAAATCCCTTCTCTGCTCAGTAGCTCCATTTGCCGCCAAACAAGGCTTAGGCACGAATGGCATCGGCTACTTTATTTCCTTTTTAGCTCAGCCACCGATGCTCTATTATACGAATGGAACAACGATTCCACCGGGGACTGTGCAGTTTACATTTGAGCCGAGAGTTCATCGCGCCATCGCAAAAGCCGTTTTTCCGCTGTATCGCGAATTAGCACGTAATCCATGTTTTGCTTCTGCCTTAGCCAAAGCGATCAACAGACAAGACCAGCGTGCAGTTCATGTCATGATCCGTAGTTTGATTCCATCCTCTGCGCTGAAATCCGTACAAATTGAGGACGATGGCTTTGCATTGCTTTTTAAGTATTCCTTTAGTAAATACCCCTATCGCAATCTGCTCTTTCGAGAGTTCACTTAAAAAGGTTGCTACTAGCGTGCTTGCTTGAGTTCTCCAATGAGCTCTTTTCCCAGTTGTATGGCCATATCTGTCAGCACTCGGATTTCGTCCTTGGATGCATGGTCCAAATGTGTCCCGCAGCAAATGGCAAAATTGCCCGCAAACTCTTTTCGTAAGCGAACTGCAATTTCTTCGGTAATATAAAACTCCTTGTGATTTTGCAATTGCACAGTTTGAATCGGCTCGAGTCTGGCCCCTGCTGTAATCGTTCCCAAATGGGGCTGATCACCGCCAGAAATGAGTACAACGATATCTTCCCCCATAAAATAGGCATCCAGTACAAGACGGATACGTCCGCTTTCTTTTTGCAAATGAATCATATGATCCTCTCCTGCTAAAATATTATTGTGAAACGATTCACTTTATAGAGTTCTACTCATTGTATCGCTTCCTGAACGGTTCGACAATTAAAAATGGCCCACAGCAGCCTCTATAAACCGTGGCTTGCTGTGGGCCTTCATTGATACTCTAAAACAAGCATTCCATTTCCTACTGGGTGTTAACGGATCGTGATCGTATGCACAGTCTTACCGCTTGCGCCGTCATTATCCGTCACCGTTAGCTCCACGGTATACGTTCCAGCTGTGGTGAATTTATGCTTCACCTTGGAACCGACTGCCGTATCGCCATCGCCAAAATTCCAGCTGTAGCTGACGATTTCACCGTCTACATCACGGGAAGCTTTGGCGTTAAATTGTACATTTTTGTTCTTCTTAGCGGATTCATTAGCCTGAATAATGGCTACTGGCTTTTCATTGGATGTAGGTGGATTCGGATCAGGGTTCTGTCCTCCACCATTGGTTACATACAATCTTCCCGGTGCCTCCGTCTCCACTTCATTTCCCGCTGCATCCCTTACCCGGATCACGATGACTCCGCCTTCCAGGTTCAGAGAAGATGAAGTGAAATAAGTACCTTCATAGTGGCCTGACGAAGTTTCATTTAATGGAATATCGTTGCGACCCAAAGTGGACAGGTTGAAAGGCAGCTCCACATGGAAGGACGCTTCCAAACCGGATGCACTGTCAAAGGATACTCGTACCGACTGTCCTGGAGTAATACGCACATCCTCAGCAGGACTAATGTTTTCAAGCTTCGGCAGAGCTGTATCGACATACACCGAGCGCGTAACGGTTGTTTCGTTTTCGGCAAGATCCTTGGCCGTCACCGTAATTTGATTTTCACCTTCGTTGATAAGCAATCGCTTGTTAAAGGTGCCGTCACTTCCAAATTCGGCTGGCTCGCCGTTAATCGTCAAATCGGTGAGGAATTCGTCATACACCGTACCGGTGACGCTCACGACACCCGCATTCGTACGGGCTCCTTCATCTGGCGAAGTCAGGATCAGACCCGGTTTAGTCTGGTCAAGTGTCACGACCACCGGTTCGGAACGATCCGTTATTTTGCCGTATACCGCTGCTTGGACACTTAGCGGATTAGCACCTGGTTGAAGATCAACCGACAAACTGAACTGGCGATCCTTCACCTTCGTTGTGCCAGCCAGCTCCTTACCGTTAAAGAGCTGAATATCGGCTCCTTCTGCCGGAGAAGTTCCTGTTACGGTAATCGTCTCTTCCTGCGTATAGGTAGCCTTCGTAGGAGTCGTAATCGTTGGAGCATTCACCGGATATCTGACGATAGCCCGGATCATGTAGTTACCCTCCTCCTCAGGTGATTGGCTCCATGTGCCGCTTACACCTTGCCAACTTCGAAGCGCATTGGGACTGCTTTCATCTGTAGCAAGACCCGGCGACTGTGTGCCTACAGCAGACTGTGTATATACGATGTAGAAGTCACCTTGAACCGTCACCGGCTCTGGGAGCTGTACCGTCGTCCATTGTGTCTCATCCCGTACGGCAGTCCCGTCGAATGGACCAGCCAACAATCGTCCAGGTGCTCCTGCGGCACCGGAGGCGTCATAGACAGAATATTGGAATGCCGTTCCTCCCGGATTCGGGAAGGCAGAGTTCCAGAACAAAAGCGATGCTCCTGTCACTTGAGTCACTTCCGACTCAGGTGTCATTCTGACTGCCCATGAATTGCCTGCCGCGTTAAAGGCTCTAGCATTTTCTCCTGTCCCGTCATCGTAAGCAATGCCTCCTTGGAACCCGATAAAAGGTTTCAACATGACATTCGCTTCCACACTACCGTTCGGAGGAGCAGTAACGGATACACTGTCGCTATAATAATTTTCGGCTGCAATGGACAACGTGTATGTTCCTTCCAGCACGTCCAGCGTAAATTCTCCAGCCTCATTCGTTTCTACCGGAGCAATGCGTGCATCCTCCACCACCAACACTTTCGCTTTTTGGATCGGTTCACCGGATTGCTTGTCGGTAATGACCCCGTGAATCGTACCGTGAGGTATGGCCTGAAGACTAAAGTTTGCTCTGATGACTTTGTTATTCTCAATCGTGACTGCTTTCGTTTGAGGAACGTAACCGTAGGCTTCAGCCTTCAGCGTATAGTCGCCGGCTACATGGGTGAAGCTGTATTTGCCCGTGGTCGGATCCGTTTTTACCGAACGTCCGGTTTCCAATACCGTAACCGTAGCGCTGGCTGGAAGACTGTCGAGACCGACACGTCCACGTTCCACCGTTGTTTCTGCCGGCTTCACTTTCTCCTGGAATTCACTCTTTTCAGTACTTGTAATTTTGTACAGCGGGAACTGTTCTTCCGCTTTTTCCAGCTTGATATTCGACTCAGGTACGATGTCCTTAGTCACTGTCGTAGCTGGAATGCCAAGCACACGGAAATCGTCAATATACCAGCCGTTCTTGTTCACACTGTTATCCGATTTCAAACGGAAGCGAATTTGGATTTCATTGCCGGCGTAGCTATCCAGATTGTAATAAACTGGAGCCCACTTTTTCCCGTTCGTATTGTGAGAGAATTTGCCCAGCTCGCTCCACGTGTCACCATTGTTTTTGGACACTTCCACATAACCGTAATCATAGCCAGCCTCAATTTCAAACCAGTGATTGAAGGTCAGTGTTGCGTTGCGTACAGCTTGCAAATTAATTTTTGGTGAAACCAGCGAAAATTCAGCTCCGTTCTCATAATTGCTATCCAGATCGGTTGCCCACACATTGGGTCTGGACGCTGCGCTCTCTGGTCCTACTTCCTTAGGAATGCCGCGTTCCCACTCATCTTTGGTGCCGGAATGAGTCCAGCCATTATCCGAGCTGCCATCAAAATGATCGCTATACAGCGTATCCGGCACGTCTACTCTCAGAGAAGCCTCATTCGACTTGATTCCTTCATTGCCACTATAATCCTCGGCCGCCACTGCATAATGGTAGGTCGCTCCACCGACCGTGATGGTATCTGTGAATGTCAGTGCTGAGGTTGTACCGACGGAAACATAATTTTTACCTGACTGGGTAGAACGATACACCTTGTACTGCTTCACATCTTCATCGGAGGAAGCATTCCAGGCCAGCGTGACGTTGCCCACAGTATCTGCTTCAGCAGTCAAATTGCTCGGCGCAGCAGGTGCAACGGTGTCTGGCTCCTGAATCGACAGATCGTCAATATACCAGCCATCTTTCACAACCGTATTGTCACTAGTAAAGTTGAACAGGAGGTATACCTTTTGACCCGCGAATGCCCGCAAATCAAGATATTGTGTTTTCCAGCCGTTGCTGGCGCCGGTAAATGATAATACCTGCTCAAACGCATTCTGATTGTTTGTGGTTGCTACGTACACTTTGCCGAAATCAGAATTGTTTTCAAGATCGTACCAATGCTTGAAGCTGACCAGTGCCCCTTTTGAGCTCTCGGTCAGATCAATCGGAGGGGCCATAAAATAACTGTTGGAGTTGGTCTGATATTGGCCTTCGAGATTGGTCGCGATGACCTTTGTACCCGAATGTGCGCTTTTAGGGCCGCTTGTTGGAGTTCCCCATTTCCAAACACTGCCCTGTCCACCGATATTAATACCGGCAATGTCTTTTTCAAAGTCTTGTGTGTAGCCTGGTTTTACCCCTTTAGAGATTTTCACCTTATATACTTCAGTTTCAAATCCGTTATTACCGTAATCATTTACACGAATATAGTATTCCAGACCAGCGCTATCCACCAAAAAAGTCGGGATGGATGCTTGATATGTACCATCTTTGCTGTCGCCGGAGGTCCGTTCCAACGGAATATATACATAGTTTGACGTACCCGCTGTTTTGGCAAATGCCTCAACGGCTGTCACGCCGACATCATCCGTTACATGAGCAGTCAGAGGTATATCAATACCCTCGAATGCCGCAGCGGGCGGTGTATGCTCGAGAACAGGTGCTTCCAGATCGTCGCCACCCGTTACAACTTTACCAGACACGGAGCCCAGACCCTGCATGACCGAACCGACCGCATCCAGCGCATTAATGACACCATGTCCGTAGCCATTGTTTGGTGAAGTAGGATATGTGCTGTCCGTTCGTGGTGTAGCCGTATTCATCAAAATTTCCTCAAGTTGATCTACGGTAAGCGAATGATTCGCTTGCAGCAACAGCGCTGCAAGGGCCGCAACATGAGGTCCCGCCATAGAAGTACCGTTATATCCGCCTTTATAGGCGCCACCAGCAACAGATGACCGGATATTAACACCCGGCGCGGAAACTTCGGGCTTCACTTCACCATAGGGTGAGGGTCCTAACAATGAGAAGCTGGCCAGATTATCATTGCTATCCGTGGCTCCAGTAGCGAAGGATTCCGGATAGTTCGCCGGATTGGCTACTGAGGCAGGTCCGCCCGGATTGGAAAGAGAGGTGTTACCTGCAGAGAATTCGGGGAAGATTTGAGCATCCCGCCATGCCTGAACCACAGGCCGGAACCATTCATCAAGACCCGGTCCGCCTCCCCACGAGTTGTTCACTACATCTGGAGCAAGCTCGGGATGAAGATTCCCTTGAGCATCTTTTGGCGCAAGCAGCCATTGACCGCCATCCAGTATAATCGCATCCGTCGTTTCCGGATTAAAAATCCGAACTGCAATCCACTTCGCACCAGGAGCAACGCCCACTCGGTTCGTTCCGTTCTCCTCGGAGCCGACCATCGTGCCCATCGTATGCGTACCATGGGAATCGTCTTCCTGATCGACCGGAAGCGTCGCATGACTATGCGGATCGTACCAGCTCAGCTCGGGATTCACGACATTGCCTGCCGCGTCCAGACCCCGCCATTTGCGATGAAGGGCCGGATGTGTATAATCTACACCTGTATCCAGATTGGCAACTACGATTCCGGTTCCGTCGATTCCTTTTTCCCACACTTGTGGTGCGTTAATATGGGATATGTTCCATTCCACCGTAGATGGGTCTACAGCGTTCTTACCTGCATTGCCAGGCTTAGCCGATGTTTTGCCATCGTCCTTCTCCAGTTCTACAGCTTTCTCTACCGTTGCAGACTTCGCCGTTGCTGCTGTCGCTGTTGCAGCTGTTTCAGCCGTTTTGGCATTTGCTCCCTCTGCTTGCTTGTCAACTGTCACCTTTTGCAGATAACGCGTTTCATTGGGTAAGACTTTATCGACCTCAGGTAGTTTCGAAATATGATCCAGCACCTCCTTGGTGCTTGTTACAGCCAATGCATTGACAATAAAATAGCTTTTATATTCCTTCACTCCGCCGCTCTCTGATTGCTTGTCCAAGTAATTTTCAAGCCCATATTGGGTTCTTGAAGCGGTTTCACGCAGAGAGCTGATCACATGGCTGCGTGCAGCCATTTTGGCAGCGGAGGGTGTTATTTTCTCAAGTGAGGCCTTTTGGAGAGCATTTTTGGAAACCTTGTTGGTGTCTACCTGTTCTTTTAATTTGACCAGATAGGTAACATAGTTATTCTCATCAAACTGTTTGGTCAGTTTCGGAGATACCTTCGCGGTCGTGACCTTGTGAGAGGCTGATTTCAGCTCCAGCTTGGAGCCATCCGGTGTGTTATTCGCCAAAGCAGGTTGAACAAAGGAAAAGGCCATTAGTAAAGATAGTCCGATAGACAGTGGTTTCTTGAATCGTTTAGGTTTAATCAATTACTTTTCCACTCCTTTTACTAGGTTTAATGTTTCTGAAATAACCTGTACAGAGTAAGACCTCATGCCTTGCACATCAAACACACGGGTTGCGCAACATGATGTGGTTGGCGACCACCTCCTTCATAGAATATAGAGGCACAAAAATATTTGGCTGTTCATAGATGGCAGTACTTCATAGGTGAGTTTACAATCCCAATAGAAGAGCGATGAAATTCAGTAGAAACCAAGGAGAAAAAGCAGGAGAACTTCGAAGAAAAACATGTTATATCATTACAGTTTATATTAAAAATTGATATATAATCATATATTATGGAATAGTATAAAGTTATCAAAACAGATATACAAGTCATTTTTTTGCATTTTTCTTGAAATTCTATGACTTTTATATTCTTTTATGTACGAAAACCCCTTTTTAGCGGCTACGTAATTAGTGCATTACACGGTTAGCAGGTGTATGCAATCTCTGTACGAGCCGCTCAAAGGGATTTTCGGAAGACTTTCTTAATCCTGTCTGATTATTTTTACTTAAGTACGGAGTTCACCGCAGCAAGCGCGTCGATCAGACCATATCCGTAACCATTGTTCGGTGAAGTCCGATACTGGCTGTCTGTCAGCGGAGTTGCTGTTTTTGAAATAACATCCTCCAGTTGGTCCACGGTCAAAGATGGTTTGGCCTGAAGCAGTAATGCTGCTAATCCGGCAGTATGCGGGCCTGCCATGGAGGTACCGTTCCATCCCCCCTCATACACTCCGCCCGGTACAGAAGAACGGATGTTTACACCAGGAGCCGAAATTTCAGGCTTCACTTCGCCATAAGGAGAAGGACCGCGCAGCGAGAAGCTGGCTAGCTTGTTGTTAACGTCCGTGGCTCCTGTCGCATAAGCCTCCGGCAGATTTGCCGGATTGGCTACAGACCCAGGTCCGCCCGGATTGGACAGTGTTGTGTTGCCTGCGGAGAACTCAGGGAAAATCTGAGCCGCTCTCCACGCCTTGGTGACTGGACGATACCATTCATCCAGGCCAGGTCCACCGCCCCAAGAGTTATTCACCACATCCGGTGCAAGCTCAGGGTGCTTTTTACCGTTTTTATCTACAGGAGCAAGAATCCATTGTCCACCGTCCAGTAAGATGGAGTCGGTGGTATCTGGATTGAATACTCGAACCGCAATCCATTTGGCGCCAGGAGCAACACCGATTTCATTCGTACCGTTGCTGTCCGAGCCAACGCTTGTACCCATCGTATGTGTACCATGTCCATTTGAATCAGTTGGCAGCGATGCTCCATCAACCGCATCATACCAGCTCAGTTCTGGATTCACGACCTGACCGGAAGCATTCAGACCACGCCATTTTCTTTTCAACGCCGGGTGAGTATATTCAACGCCTGTATCCAGATTGGCGACAACAATGCCTTTGCCGTCAATGCCTTTGGCCCAAACCTGTGGTGCTTTGATTTTAGAGATATTCCACTCGACACGGCTTGGCGTTACCGCATCCTTATATACGGATTCTTCCACCGATTTTTGCGCATTCTCTTCCGTCACAGCCGTATCTACAGCGGCCTGATCTGCAACCACTTGGTCAGCTGTAGATTCCTCAACCACAGGCTGGGCATCCTTATCTATTTCTACCTTTTGCAGTTCCCGCTTTTCATCCGGTAAAATTTTGTCGATCTCAGGAAGTGTGGCCAGATTATCCATGACCTCTTTGGTGCTGGTGACCGCAAAAGCGTTCACGATAAAGTAACTCTTGTACTTTTTGACGCTTCCGTTATTAACTTCTTTCTTTAAGTATTCTTCCACGGATTGTTGCGTTTTTTCTGCTGTATCCATGAGAGAGTTCACAACTGTTGTACGTACAGAAAGCTTAGCAGCAGCGGGTGAAATCTGCTCTGCAGAGGCCTTTTGGAAAGCATGCTTGGCAACGGACTCCGTATCCACCTGATCCTTCAATTTAACCAGATAGGTGACATACTCACTGGCACTGAATTGTTGGTTCAGCTTGGCTGAAACCTTGGCGGAAATGGTTGATCCTCCTCTGAGGTGGTTGTGCTGGAATCCCCATATACCGGGGAAATTAGAGAAAAGGCAAGAAGAGCGGTAAAACTGACCGACAGCGTCTTTTTGATATTTTTCGACTTAATCAATACTTTCCATTTCCCTTTACTTGGTTTTTTAATTCTCAAGGACAACCTTCCGGACAGCTACGTCAAAAGCTCACAAAATAGCCTCTGGTACTCACCTCCTTTAAAAAATATAGATTCCGCCGGGGTGAAATCCATAGATCATCATTCTGAGGTGAACAACCCTTGGTGCAGACCGTAAAAAACGAGCATCGGGTAGAAACAGGTGGACAAGTTTGAAAATGATAAGTGAAAAAAATGAAGAGAAAGGTAGGATAAGAAATTTAGAAGTAATCGAGGAGGTTAATGTGCAAGTATTAAAATACAATTTAAAACAAAAGAATGAAACATATGGTATCTTTTGAATCTAGTATAGTGTCATAAAATCAGATATTCAAGCATTTTTTTGAATTTTATTCCTTTTTTCCTTGAAGAAAAGAAAAATCTCTTCCATTTTCGAAGCAAATGCAAGTCTTCATTGTGCACTTGGTTTCGGAGATCAGAAGAGATTTTTCGACATTCAGCAAGAAACTTAAAAGAGTGTTATCTGCCGCTATTTACAGGTATGGGAACCGAGACGGCTCCATCTGGAAAGGATGATTTGGTTGGCTGCGGTCTGCGGCACAGACTCGTACATTCTCGGAAAGCCATTTGCCTGCATCCACAGCAATGATCCTGATTCACCAGTGCAAGAGCAGCCGTAAGGGCCTCTCCTGTGTGTTCAAAAAAATGCTTTTGTCCAATCATGTCGTAGCATCCAGTTTTCTGTAGTAATGCCAGCGGTTGAGGCTGGAGTCCGGAAACAAGCACTGTCCCGCCAGACTTCCGGTATTTCTGAATTAATGCAGTAAAGTTACCTTCTCCCGTCATATCCATAAAAGGAACCTTTCCCATACGTAACAACAAAATCCCTTGTAGGTGATCCGTCCGGCCTCCCACACCTGAGTTTTCCAATACCGAGGCTGCACCGAAAAATAGAGGGCCTTCCACATTGTAAATAGCCACTTGTGGACAATCATGCTGATCTGTAACCATATGCGCGCCTACTTTTTCATGTTTTACAGAAGGATCAGGAAGTACCTTGTCTACTGAAAGTGTACTGCTCATACGTTTAACAAACAATACAACCGCTAGAATCAGGCCTACCTCCACAGCCGTTGTCAGCGTCGTAAAAACCGTCAACAAAAAGGTGACAACCAGCACAATAGAATCCGCTGTCCGCGTTTTGAGAATGTGCGCAAAATGCTTGCGCTCACTCATATTCCACGCTACTACCATCAGCACCGGAGCCATACTGGCCAACGGAATGTTAGATGCATAAGGTGCAAAAAGCACCAGAATGAGGAGCACCACGAACCCATGTACGATGCCTGACATAGGAGAAACAGCACCATTACGGATATTTGTGGCGGTGCGGGCAATTGCACCTGTCGCAGGAATACCGCCGAACAGCGGTGTCAGCAAATTAGCAATCCCTTGTCCAACCAGTTCACGATTGCTGCTATGCCGGGCTCCCGTCATACCGTCAGCTACCACCGCTGAAAGCAGAGATTCAATAGCTCCCAGCATTGCAATAACAAGTGCTGGCGGCAAGAGTTTCACGATCAAATCCCACGTCACCGCAGGAATATGTAGCTCAGGCAAAGATGCTGGAATTGCGCCATACGCAGAGCCAATCGTAGCCACCTGCCCTGGAAAAAGTAAAGCTGCCACCAGCGTTGACAAGAGTAGACCAACCAGTGATCCGGGTATCTTGGGCCATTTTTTAGGCACCAAAATAAGCGCGGCAAGACAGATACAAGCCGTCAGGATACTATACACATTCAGTGAAGGAAGTCGATGGATGAGCTCTGCCATGGAAGGCAGAAAAGTTTCATGCCTCTCTACCCCGCGCAAGCCGAGAAAGTTAGCAATCTGACCACTGAATATCGTCACGGCAATTCCGGCCGTAAAGCCAATCGTTACTGGCTTGGGAATAAACTTGATCAATGCCCCCAGCCTGAGTACACCCATTAAAATGAGCATAATGCCCGCCATAAAACCGGCTATGAGTAAGTTCTCATAACCGTATTGCATGACAATAGCTAGCAAAATCGGAATAAACGCGCCTGTAGGTCCTCCGATCTGGAATTTGGATCCTCCCAGCAGCGAAACCAAAATTCCCGCAACAATGGTCGTATACAGCCCATATTCCGGCTTTACTCCTGATGCAATGGCAAACGCCATACCGAGTGGAATCGCCACAATCGCTACAATACTTCCGGAAATGAGATCCTTTCGCAAAGCCCCTGCGTTATAGCCTTCGAACCTTCCTATCCACTTCATTCCTGTAACCCTTCTTTTCTGTAATAGCATTACTTCTCGTTACGTATACCTTCCAGCAACGAGATAGCTTCGACCAAATGATTGTCAAAAATCCGTCGCGCCACTGCAAGCAGCTCCGTCAAAAGCGGATCACGTAGTGAATACACAACCGATGTACCTTCCTTGAAGCTGTTCACCAAATTTTTGGCTCGTAAAACGGCCAATTGCTGCGATACGGCAGAACCTTCAGAACCGAGCGCAGTCTGCAGCTCGTTCACATTCCGTTCCCCTTCACTCAGCACCTCCAAAATGCGGATGCGCAGAGGGTGAGCCAATGCTTTGAAAAAGTCGGCCTTAAATTTCTGGAGATCTCCTTCCATGCCTGCTCCGTCCCCCTCACAGAATTGTCCTATAAACGATCAACAATATCTGAATATTTGAATATTTAGTACAATAACAGCTTCGGGCCAATTGAACTATGATGTTACTCACACTTCACCATGAGTAAAGTCACATTTTTCCACACTTCTACCTTTCAGGGGTTGACAGCTTCCACAGGTTTCCATTAACATAGCAATTAACTTTAAGAAAAGGGGGCCGACAGACATGACCGTGCTTTACATGATAACGACAGACAGGCAGCATGATACAACCACATATTTGAGTTTTCGTCTCATCGGCCCCGTTCGGGCGACATGATGGGTGATATCACGCTGTCTGACGGCGTGATTAGCCAGGCTTTTTTATTTTTTTATGCTATTGGAAGAACAAGTTATTTTACGTATTTATGATGTGTTGATCATAAAATGTAATAACACTTTCGGTGCAAGAAGCCGTAGACGACAAGTCTGCGGCTTTTTTTGTTTTTTAAATCTTTTTATGCAAGTATTTATGAATTTACTTGAAGAAGGGAACTACCCATTTATATGAATATACAACATACAACCGACTCGTCCTTGCATGAAGGACCATACAGCCATCTGATGAAGCTTCCGGCAGGTGATCTAACCGTCTATGCTTCTCAGCAACTTTTCTCCTCACTGGATTACAAAGTGTTCGAGATGGCTAATAACAATTTACAAATTCCAGGTATCCGCTATATGGGATACACACCAGATGTACATGTAGGCGTCGGAACCTGCATCGGTACGACTGCTGTATGGGGAATGGAGGATGGTTACGTATCTCCCTCCATCGTCGGCAGTGATATTGGCTGCGGCATGCGCGTACACCTGACCAATCTGCACAAGGATGCTTTGAAGGAAACCAAGCTGCGCCGTAAGCTGGTCAAAACCATCGACAAATATTTGCCCATGGAAGCCCACCAACGCGGGCATTATTCGGATATCCGACTGGAGCATATTGTACGCAAGGGTCTACACGGCTTACCCAACAAATATATTCCGGACAGCTACACTCCTAAGAAATCCACCTCACTCACCCATGTAGAGCACAGTAAGTTCTCCTTTGACGAGGAGGTGCTGAATCTTGTCGAAGACCGTACATGGCACCGGGCTCACCGACAGCTCGGCACACTGGGTGGAGGCAATCATTTCGTCGAAATTCAGGCGATTGAAATCGCGGAGGAAAACCGTGAAACAGCTGAAGCTTGGGGGATGTTCGACGGTCAGGTGGCTGTGATGATTCATTCTGGATCGCGGGCTTGGGGTGGAGCAGTCAGCCAGGCTAGTTCATCTGCCATTGCCAAGACGATGAGCCGTCTCGGACTCGGTACCTCTGACCCGAGACTGGTATTCGCACCGCTGGACCATCCCGAAGCTGCACATTATGTCGATATGATGTATTCGGCGCTGAATTATGCCGTGGTGAACCGACATCTCATCGCATACTCCGTGCGTGAAGCCTTTCGCGATGTCTTTGGTACAAAGTGCGAGTTGCGTACTTTGTACGATCTAATGCACAATTATGCTTGGGAGGAATCCCATCCGGATCACGGTAGTGTGTTTGTGCATCGTAAAGGTGCTACGCGTGCTCTTCCAGCAGGACACCCCGACAATCCGCGGCCTTATCAGGCGACAGGGCATCCGGCCCTGATTCCCGGCTCTATGGGAACAGCCTCTTATATTATGGTAGGCTTACCGGGCGGTCAGGATAACTTCCACTCCATTTGCCATGGAGCAGGCCGTATTCGTTCGCGTTCTGCGACCAAACGACTCGTCAGTGTGGACGATTTTGCAGGGGCCCTGGGTGTAGGGACAGACGACGAAATTGTGGTCAATCAGGCATCACTGGAAAGCATTATCGACGAATCTCCGCAAGCCTACAAAAATGTAGATGATATTATCGAAAGTGTCACCGGGGCAGGACTCGCAGCAGTTGTAGCCAAATGCAAGCCGCTAGCTGCCCTGAAAGGAGCCAAATAATTTGAGTATAGACATCCCAGCTATTTATGAATTTGATGAACGTACAGATGGACGCATTACCGGTTATGCCGCTTATGCCCGTCTGATCGACGGTATCAGTGAAGCACTCTATAACCGCTATGGCGTAAAATACGTGCTGTATGCCAGCGATGATCCCAATATTGAGTATTGGGATCTGCTGGAGGAGGATATTCGTTCAGGCAGTCCCGACCTGGAGCATGTGGCACGGGTCTTCGATCGTTTGGAGGAACGCACCATCCAGTATGACGATGACGGGCCGACTCCTGAATACGGCGTGCATCTGTCGATGCGTAATAATGTATTCGCCTATCCCAAGTGGGGCATCGCGCTGGCGCGAGTTCCCTTTTTCCGTGATAATGGCGTGTACAATGAAGATTACGTATTTGCGATAGGCGACCAGGAGCTGCAAGGCTTCCTCGCGGGAGTACGCGGTCGTGAACGTAAGCAGAATATGAAGCGTGTCACCGTGTTTACCGACACAAGCCGTGGACTTTCTCGGCAGGCAGAGCCGATAACCCGCGCAATTACGCGAGATGACGTGATTTTGAAAGCGGAAATCAAACGGGATATTTTCCGATCACTTGATCAGTTTTTTGAAGCGGATCGTACCTTCTATCAGACTTATAACATTCCTTACAAGCGCGGCATTCTGCTATACGGCCATCCGGGCAATGGTAAAACAACACTTGTAAAATCAATTGCCAGCAGTGTACCGGGTCCGGCAGCCTACTGGCAAATTACGGAGTATACAACCAGTGAATCGGTCAAAGAGGTGTTCGAGGCGGCTACTCGCCTGGCTCCGATGGTGCTGGTCATTGAGGACATTGATTCCATGCCTCAGGAGGTGCGTTCTTTTTTCCTGAATACCCTCGACGGTGCTACATCCAAGGAGGGCATCTTCCTGATCGGAACGACCAATTATCCCGAAAAAATCGACCCGGGTCTGATGAACCGGGCAGGGCGTTTCGACCGGGCTTATGAAATCAGTTTGCCTGACGAAGCGCTGCGACTGGCATATCTCAAGTTGCGTAACTTCCTTGTTTTTGCAGGAGAAACGGGTACACAGAAGGCGGCAGCCATGACTGACGGGTTTTCGCTGGCACAGCTCGGAGAACTTTATGTCAGCACGGCTCTGGAGTGGCATGAGCAGGGAAAAGCCGATATTGAACTGATTATCAAAGGTATGCGAGGCGAGCTCGATAAGAGCCGTAAGCAGGACTGGCTAAAAAATGTGGCCGAAGGACGAGTCGGGTTCTTCTGATTTATCCTTTCATTGCCTTATCAAGAAATTTATGTTACGTTGATAAACAATAAAGTATCGAAAGGGTGACCTTAAGCCAATGATCTACTAATCCTATTCCACCAAAGAAAAAAATCGTAATCTTACGAATTTTCTGGATAGGATTAGTGTAGGCTTTTGGGTATTAACGATAAGAGCATTGCTTCTTTGACGGGAGCAGTGTATCTTCTTGTTCGTATGTCTGCCTCCTATCCAGAAACCAATGGATAAGGAGGTTTTTTGCATGAAAAGAATACTTGGGATTCTAATGATTAATATCTTCATTGTTATGGTGGGCGTGGGTTTAATTACCCCCATCCTGCCGGAACTGATCATTGAGTTTGGAGCCAGTGGGCGGGCAATCGGTTTATTGGTAGCAGCCTATGGCATAACGCAGTTCCTGCTCTCTCCCCTGACTGGACAGCTGTCTGATCGATATGGGAGAAAAGTTTTTATCCTCGTAGGTGTCATTGTTTTTGCTGTAGCTAAATTTATCTTTGCTATCGGAGATGAATTATGGATGCTGTATACCTCAAGACTTCTGGAAGGAATGGCAGCAGCCTTGATTGTTCCACCCATGATGGCATATGTAGCGGATATTACAACAACCGAAGAACGCGCCAAAGGGAACAGCCTGCTCGCCGCAGCCATGTCATTCGGATTTGTTATTGGACCTGGATTGGGTGGTCTTCTTGCAGGATATGGAACGAGAGTGCCGCTTTACACAGCGACAGGTGCTGCTATAGCTGCTGTTATTTTTTCAGTGTTTTGTTTGCCTGAAAGTTTATCGAAAGAGCAAATGAAAGCAGCACGGGCAAGAATGATTCAGAAGGAATCTATTTATAAACAATACGCGAGATCATTGAAGTCAAAATATACAATGCTCTTTGTACTTGTCCTGGTGATGACCTTTGGACTCGCTAATTTTGAATCTGTTCTTGGTTTATATGTAACGAACCGCTTCCAATTCTCGCCGCAAAATATTGCTGTCATTCTGACCGCAGGTGCTGTGATCGGAGTCGGTATGCAAGCATTAGTTGTTGCTAAAATAATCAATAAGTTTGGTGAACAAAGAGTGATCAAAGGATCGCTTCTTTTCACCTCTGTTGCTTATATTTTATTTCTCTTAGCCAAAGATTTCTGGAGTATCTTCCTTGTCACTTCCCTTATTTTCTTTGCCACAGCTATGCTTCGTCCAGCTCTTAATACACAATTATCGAAGATGGCCGGGAATGAGCAAGGATATGTAGCTGGTATGAATAATGCCTATATGAGTGTTGGGAATATTTTAGGCCCTACTCTAGCGGGTTTTTTATTGGATGCAAATCTGTTCGCTCCATTTATAGCAGGCTGTTGTATTCTGTTGATTACTTTTTTGCTTACATTAAAAATGAAATAAAAGAAGACAACTGATGAGCAAAAGGCAGCTACGGGTGCGAGGCTTATTTTTCAATGCCCGGCTGTAGCTGCCTTTTATTCAGTCTAAACGCTTATTTTAATAAATACTGTAGTTCCCTTTATTCCACTTCCCCGCTCAGACGATTCAAAAACTGAATAGCCCGTGGACTGGTGGGCTGCTCCAGAACCTCATGCGGCGTACCCTGCTCAACGATTATGCCCTGATCCATCAAAATCACATGGTCCGCGACCTCGGCTGCAAATTTCATTTCATGGGTGACAATGACCATCGTCATTCCTTCAGCAGCCAGTTTCTTCATGACCTTGAGCACCTCGCCTACCAACTCAGGATCGAGCGCGGAGGTCGGCTCGTCGAACAAAAGCACCTCAGGTTCGACCGCCATTGCCCGGGCAATACCGACCCGTTGCTGCTGTCCTCCTGATAACTGATGCGGATAGGATTCGGCTTTATCAGCCAACCCCACTTTTTTAAGCAATTCCAATGCACGTTTGCGCGCCTCGTCCTTGCTCTTTTTCTGAACCGTGACTTGTCCCTCCATCACATTTTGTGCTGCTGTCATATGTGGGAAAAGGTTGTAGGATTGAAACACCATCCCTGTCCGCTTGCGCAGCGCCAAAATATTTTCTTGCCGGAGCTTCGTTCCTTTCGCAAAATTCAGTGCAATATCCCCTACTTGAATCTCTCCTTGGTCAGGAATCTCCAGCAAATTTAAGCAGCGTAAAAACGTTGTTTTACCAGAACCGGAAGGACCGATGATAACAAGCACCTTCCCCTTACCCAACGTTACGTCAACACCCTTAAGCACTTCCAGCGAGCCGAACGATTTGTGTATATTCCGAATTTGGATCACCGGTACAATCTCCTTTATCTGACGGAAAAACGGCCTAGTCGCTTCTCCAGGTAATTTTGCAGCACAGTCAAAATAGTGCTAAACAGCAGATAAATAACCCCCGCCTCGGTATACACCAATAGCGGTTCGTATGTGGTAGCTACAATCTGGTTAGCCGTTCTGAACATTTCCACATAGGTGATGGTCGCAGCCAGTGAGGTATCCTTCACCAAGCTGATGAATGAATTAGCCAACGGAGGTATGGACACACGGGATGCTTGCGGTAGCACGATACGTCGCAATACTTGCCAGCGCGTCATCCCCAGGGAGTATCCCGCCTCCCATTGGCCTTCCTGAATAGATATGATAGCCGCACGTATAATTTCAGAGCTATAAGCCCCTACGCTGAGGGTAAAACCGATTACTGAAGCAATAAACGGGTCCAATGTAATACCTACGGAAGGTAAACCATAGAAAATAATATACAATTGCACCAGCAACGGAGTTCCTCGAATCACCCATACATAGAAGCCGAAAATCAGCTTGAGTATTCTCCATTTGGACAGCCGGGCTAACGCTGTAATCAGCGCCAGCACGAGTCCCAGAGCAAAGGAGATAAGCGTGAGCGGAATCGTAAAAGAAACCCCTGCTTTTAGCAGAGGCAATAATGAATCCATAATGATTTGTATTTGGCGATCATCCATTGTACAGACATCCTTTGAAAAGATAGGTTTGAGAAGATTCGGTTCGCCTTGGCGAACGTTTGGTCTTCATTTATTATTTGGATACGTCGGCTCCAAAATATTTCTCGGAAATTTTCAGATACGTACCGTCAGCCTTCATATCAGCCAACGCTTTGTTTACTTCCTTGATCAAATCTTCGCTGCCTTTATTGAATACAGCTGCGCTGTGTGAAGCATCTGGAGATTCGTCCACCTTTTTGATGGGTGCGTCTGGCTTTTGCTTTTTCAGATCGAGATAGGATAATCCATCATTGACGGTCGCATCCACCCGTTTGGAAGTGAGGAGGTCAATGGCTTGGTTGAATCCCTCTGTTGCCACAATTTCCGCACCGTTGCTTTTCGCGATTTGAGTCAGGTTGCTGGTCAGGGATTGCCCGGACTTTTTCCCTTTTAGATCAGCAAATTTATGGATGTCTGTATTGTCTTCGCTTACGATCAGAACTGCCTTGGAGACAATGTACGGATCGGAAAAATCATATTTTTGCTTGCGCTCGTCTGTAATGGATACTTCATTGAACACTGTGTCAAACCGCTTGGAGTTCAACCCTGCGAATATGCCGTCCCATTGCGTCTCGATAAACTCCGGTTGTACACCCAGGCGTTTGCTCACTTCAGTCGCAATATCGACATCGAAGCCCGTCAGTTTACCAGCAGCATCATGGTAGGTAAACGGAGCATAGGTGCCTTCCGTGCCAATTCTTAGCTTGCCGCTTGCTTTTACAGATTCAAGAGTAGCTGTAGCAGTGGTATCTGCTTTTCCATTATTAGATCCGTTTTCTCCGGTAGATGCATTATTGGTACTGGCGCCTTTATCGTTGTTCCCGCAGGCCGAAACCAGCAATGCCATCACGATGAGTACAATCGGCAAAAAACTAAATTTTTTCATGGTATCCACACTCTTTCCCTTTTCTTGATAACCTAGCACGCGGCTGGTCATTGAATAGTACATCATTCATTTTCACGCGTCAATGCTTTTATCCAATAATCCCTATGAAAAAGGTAAGTTATATATTTTTGTGGCCTAAAGTTATTCTAGGTTGACTCTTTCATTGGCAGGTTATTCATTATAACTCCCCTCACAGCAACTTTTTCTGTACCCTCACGTTGGAGATTTCGTATAATAGGTTTTAATATGCAATTTAGAAATATGTACCGGAGTGTGATCATGGATACCCAGAATTCAACCTTATCCTCTACTTCACCTGAAGGCAGTCCCTCGGCCTGGGCTACTTTCACTTCACCCTTAAAACAATCCAAAGCGTTCACCTTGTTGTGGCTTGGACATTGGATCGCAATGTTGGGGAGCTCAGTCACCACAGTCATTTTGCCACTGGTTATCTATTCCCTAACAGGCTCGACTACTATCATGGGACTGGCGATGACGGTTTATATGCTGCCTAATGTACTTATTCTGCCTTTCGCAGGAATGATTGTGGACAGAATTGACCGAATCCGTCTCCTTCTGTTTACGAATATCGCCCGGTTTGGGCTGATGTTCATTGCGGCCGTGCTGATGTTTACGGGCGGGATGAAATTGCCGTTTCTATTCGTTGGCCTAGCGTTATACGGATTGATGGACGGTATCTTTAATCCCGCTTATTCTGCCTTACGTGCACAGGTGTTCACACCGGACATACGCAATGCAGCCAACGCGCTTAGCCAGATTAGTATACAAGCCGTCCGTCTACTTGGTCCTCCGTTAGGAGGCTTCATTGTATCTTTTTCCTCACCGGGTGTGGGCTTTGGGCTGGATTCTATCGCTTATCTGATATCTTTTGCCTGTTTTTGGATGCTGAGCGCTCATTTGGCCTCCATCATCGGCAAAGGTCAGGTAGATCCAGAACAGCAAGATCAGGGGGGACAGCATTTTCTCAAGGATTTTATCGCAGGCTTTACCATTCTCAAAAGCCATCCTTGGCTATGGATTACGATTCTTGCCTTTTCATTCATTAATATTTGTTATTCAGGCATTATCGCTGTACTCATTCCATGGCTGTTCAAGGTTCATCATGGCTACAATCCAGTCGTATATGGCATTGCGATGGCAAGTAGCGGTATTGGCGCCATGTTGGGGGCCTTTGTGTATGGATCACGCAAGCATTGGAAGCATCGTGGCCTGCTCGCTTACTTAGGAGCTTTTGTCAGCGGTCTTGCTTTACTACTGTTGTCTGTAGTCACTTGGATGCCAGGACTGATTATGAGCATGATGCTCGAAGGGTTTGGCATTATGATATTTGCGATTATCTGGGAGACGAGCCTTCAGGAATTAGTCCCAGCCGAGTCTTTTGGACGTGTAGCTAGTCTGGATCTAATGTTTTCCTTTGCCCTGCTCCCTGTCGGCTATCTGGCAGTAGGTGCTGTGGCGGATAAGCTTGGTGGTATGTTCACCATGGGTATGTTTGCAACCATCGGCATGTGTATCGTGCTAGGCGTTCTGAGTGTTCCTCATATCAGGCGTTTTCAATAGGACTTTTCCTCAAAAAAAAGCTGCTCCCACAGGTTCATTTGCGAACCTTGCGGAAGCAGCTTCTTTCCATTTTAGCCTTGTGCCCCATAGGGGCTAGTCTATTCAATGATTCGTAAAGTTAGCCTCTAGTCCGTCCAACGGAACGGAAGATCAAGCTTACAATCACGACCAGCACAATCGCACCAATTAATGCAGGAACGATGTAGAATGATCCGATTTCAGGACCCCAGTTTCCCAGAATCAAGCTACCCAACCATGCGCCGATAAAACCAGCGATGATGTTACCTATCACGCCACCCGGAACATCACGACCTGCAATAATTCCTGCCAACCAACCAATAATACCACCAACAATCAATGCCCATAACCAACTCATTTTGCGTCACCTCGTTTAAGTTTTTATCGTTGTGTTCTATTATTAACCACTCGAACTCCTTTTGAACACACAAAAGACGATTGGTTAATATTACCACAGTATGGAACACTGATTTAGGGACTTGATACCATCTTACGTGCCTCTACGACTATTTATACCCCTTGTGTGAAAAGTGTGTCTCATATGCGTTTATCCTTGTATTCCTGCTTTTTTTGTGCCATCCTCACATTATGGCTTCATCAATGTCACTTCATGCATAAGTTACAAAAATAACAGATTATTAAGGAGTGACCCCAACTGGAGTGTCGAGTAGGATGTGCCGCGTGCTGCATTGCCATTACGATTTCTTCCCCTATTCCCGGCATGCCAGATGGAAAACCAGCTGGTGTTCCTTGCCCTCAGCTAACTTCCGATTACCGTTGCCGATTGTTTGGCAAACCTGAGCGCCCAGTTGTATGCAGTGGGTTCCATGCTGATGAGGATACGTGCGGAAGCACTAATGAAAGAGCATATCAGCTACTGAGAGAGCTAGAGGAGTCAACTTTACCGGGTAAAACTTAAGGAGAAGTTCATTCTATATGAAGGAGAATTTTGATTATGAACGTTATTGAAAAAAGAATTGCCGAATTGAAGCAATATCGACCCGATCTTACCGCCCCGAAGGATATAGATTTATTCTGGGCCAAAACACTGGAAGAAGTCCACGCCAAACCTGTACATGCGTTCAAAACTCTCGTAGAAACGCCATATCCTCATATTCTTGCCTACCGGGTTACTTTTGAGGGTGTCGATGATACGCCTCTGCATGCCTGGTATGTACGCCCCCGATTTGCCGGAGATCAAAAGCTGCCATGTATCGTTCTGTTTCATGGCTATACAGGCGGAAAAGGCTATCCTGAAGATTATTCCTCCTGGCTTATGCTTGGCTTTGCTGTATTGGCAGTAGATGTACGTGGTCAAGGTGGAGAAACGGGAGACCGTCTGGGTGATGCTCATGGTACGGTTAAAGGCTGGGTAACGAAAGGAATATTGGACAAAGATACCTGCTACTACAAAACGATTACAACTGATGCCCTTAGAGCCGTAGATTGGGTAGCGGAGCAGTCGGATGTCGATTCGGCTAAAATCGCAATCAGTGGCGCCAGTCAGGGCGGCGGACTTTCATTAATGGTGGCTGCGCTCAGCGATAAAGCTGCTATTACAGTAGCGGATATCCCCAATATGTGTCATATGGATTTTGGTATGATGAATTCTACCAGTTCGCTGACGGAAGCAGCTGAATTTGCTAACCGATTTCCGGAGCATTTGGAGCAGGTGCTACATACATTAAGTTATTTTGACGTGATGAATCTTGCTCATCGTATTCGTATCCCGATCATGGTATCGGTAGGGTTCAAGGATACTGTGTGTATGCCAGAGACGATTTTCGCCGCTTATAACCGTATTGAATCACCGAAAACGATTGAAATTTATCCGTTTACCGGACATTGGGTTGAAGGCTTTCAAAGACGTAAAACAGTTGAATTTTTAGTGCAGCATTTTTCATAATTCCTCCGGTGCACAAAAAAAAGAACACCACGCATCAACCTGCGTAATGTTCTTTTCTGCTGCATCGGGGCCAGTCCCGCTTACGCCAGACAAACTCCTCGACAACTCACACAAAACAAAACTTCTAAGATTACGATGCAGCTCGCTGTTCTGCTGCCGAATCCCCTGTCCATTTTCGCACCCAAACAAAATCCATAATCATCAGACCAAACGGAATGAAGGAGGCAAACATAATAAAAAGAGGCCGCCGTATAGACCAATGCAGTGCTGTTTTCCCATAGATCAAAGCAACGAGGAGCAACAAAAAGCTCACCCGGTATATGTTACCAATCACCATAACCGCCTGGGCCATGCCCGCTGCTTGCAGCGGCTGGTGGGTGAATAGTATCGCCAAATAAGCTATAGCTTGAATCCAGAGCATGAGTCGGACACGCCCTAAAGGTGTTCTTAACACAATTTCAATCCCCTCTCCATTAGCAAGGATGTACTCTCATCCTTTACACATCCTTTATTATAACGAAAAGGTCCCCAAACTCCAACCTATCCATTTTGAATTTTGACCTAGTGAGTTGTGTCTGATAGAGTTGTGTAAGAGGTGATTATAAATGCTTAAACTGGGTATACTGGACCAGTCTCATATTCCTGAAGGCGGTACTGCTCAGGATGCATTATCCAATACAACAGATTTAGCCCGCGAAGCTGACCAACTGGGGTACAGCCGTTATTGGGTATCCGAACATCATGCTTCCAAAACACTAGCGCATTCCAGCCCTGAGGTGCTGATTGCGCATTTGACTGCTCACACATCACGCATTCGTGTGGGTTCAGGCGGTATTATGCTGCCACACTATAGCGCGTATAAAGTCGCCGAAAACTTCCGTTTGCTGGAGGCACTCCATCCAGGACGTATCGACCTGGGAATAGGACGGGCTCCCGGCGGTTTACCGCTTGCTACTCGCGCCCTGCAGGAAGGCAAGTACCAATCTGTCGAACAATATCCACAGCAGATTCTCGATTTAATCGACTACTTCCATGATTCGGTGCCTGACAATCATCGGTTTGCCGGTCTTCATGCCTCCCCGATGATATCGACCGTTCCTGAATTATGGTTGCTCGGCTCCAGCGGAGAGAGCGCCCGATTGGCCGCGATGATGGGGGCCTCCTATGCCTTTGCCCAATTTTTCGGGACTCCAGGCGGTGTAGAAGCTACTGCACGTTACCACGAGCAATTTCAGCCTTCGATCCTGGGTGATAAGCCCCATTCCATGGCGGCAGTTACGGTGGCCTGCGCTGAAACCGAAGAAGAAGCTGAGCAGCTGGCGTCCAGTGCTAGTTTGTATTTCCTTTTGCTCATGCAAGGTAAAGAAATGAGTTCTCTTCCGTCGGTGAAAACAGCAATGTCCTATCCATACACAGAGTTGGATCGTGAGCGGCTGCGTCAGTCCGCAGCATGGCGTGTTGTTGGTACCCCTGAACAGTGTAAGGAACAGCTACTAAGACTGGCTGAGCAGTATCGTACCGATGAGTTACTGGTCGTTTCATCCATTCATGACTTTGATAAACGTGTTCAGTCCTACCGTCTGCTGGCCAAAGCTTTTGATTTGGTATAGACAGCCGTTGAACGGAGGCTGAGCTTCAGAAACATAAAAAACCCCCGCCAGCCTATAATGGCAACAGCGGGGGTTTGTCGTAGAGAAGGGTTCATTGGAACCAACCCATCTACACTATGGAAGTAATTCAAGCACTACAAAAGTCTAACACCATATGGTACTTTGGTAGTATACACATCGAAACTAAAGTTCCAGTTGTTACCTCCTAAAGTTCCAGTTCGTATATACCAAAGGCGCATATTCTATACTCCAAACCTTGGAAAAATTGCACCCAAAAGTCCCATTCTTTACTCATTCCGATAAAGTTAATAACGGTTAAATTCTAAGGTTCCTAAGGTTCTATACCCCAAACCAGCTTACCCTGCTGATATACAGTGCCATGGTCCCAGTCTGCAAATGCTTTTTGGGTAGCACCATAGGAGTAATCGTTGGTCTCATCAAAATTGCTCCAATTTGCAGCATGAATACGGGGTTGAATTTCTCCGCTTTCCCCACCGGGCTGAATCGTTCCGGCTCCATCTGTGAAAGAAATCTCCACATATTTATCAGCCTTGGCCTTTGGATTCGGCAATGTTACAAAAGTTGCTTTTACCTTCTCATTGCCAATCCTGGCCCAGTCTACAAAAAACTGCTGAGCTTGTTTGCTTTCATCTGTGTAATAGTAGCGAATTTTTAGATCGCTCAACTTCACAGCTGTTTTCCCTGTATTTTTGATATTAAATTCAGGACGGATTGCGTTATCCTTGGCATTTGTGTCACCGGTGCGATACTGTAGCACAATTCCTTGATCGTTACTGCCTGGTGTACTTCCTCCGTTGTCGTTATCGCCGCCGTTGTTGCCACCACCGTTATTACCGCCAGTGTTGCCATCTCCGCCGTTATCCCCACCGTTGTTTCCGCCTCCACCAATGTTGCTGGAGCCTTCCAGAATCGCCTGTTTTACGAATTTTCCAGAAGCGGACAATTGTGAATCAGGCCATCCGCCCTTACGGTCAGCACCAGACATCAGCGCAGCAGAGGTCTCATTTTTATCTGACAGCGACCAGTTAGTCCAACTGATTCCACGGCTAGCCAGAAAATCAGTCCATACTTTGGATTCATTCAGGAACGGACCACCGTTACCCGAAGCATCGCTTGTACCCCACTCGGTAGCAAATATGCCCACGCCTTTGTTCAGTGCATAATCGACCCGATCGCGCAAGAATTGTCCATGCGTACCCGCATAGAAATGTACGGTATACATTGTATTCTTGTCTGGAAGTGGATGGTCTGCTGCATCATGTACATCCTGACTCCATGTGCCTGTTCCTACAATAATAATATTGTCCGGGTCCTTAGCGCGAATAACCTGAGATACCTCAGACGCATAAGGTCGGATTTGATTGTTCCAGTTCACATTTCCATTCGGCTCATTGGCAAGTTCATAGATTACGTTAGGTAAATGGCCGTACTGAGTTGAAAATTCATTAAAGAAAGCTTTGGCTTCATTTTTATGAATGTTCGGATCGCCATCTGAAAGAATGTGCCAGTCGATAATGACGTACAAGCCCAGTTTCTGTGCTACCTCAATCGCTTCTTTCACTTTATTTTTCAAAGAAGGATTGGCGATATAACCACCTTCTTCAGTGTACAGTGCAACCCGAAATACGGAAATGCCCCAATCGTCCCGTAGCCATTTCATAGAGTCCTGATTTACCAGATCCCCAAACCATTGGACGCCGTGAGAGCTAATACCTTTGAGTTGCACAGGTTTACCGTTTTTATCCACCAATTTACCATTCTTTACTGAAAGTTGTCCGTAACGTTCCACAGGTGTCGTCCCAGCAGCCTCTGCTGTTTGCGTATTCCAGTTGAATCCGTTCGTTAACGTTAATAGTAATACTGCTGTTAGCATCACCGCTACTCTTTTTGCGATCCTTGACAGGATCCATTGCCCATTCATCATTTACACATTCCTTCCTTTTTATAAAGTAGATGAGACTTATCAGTACGTTGTTCTCTGCTCTTTTACCCCCTCCTTTATACAACAAGAGGATCAGGTCCAAACATCGATGTCACTTACCTGTATATGGATGATACTACTATTATAGTTAGTTCCATGTTACATTTCGACTTTATGATAGAAAATGAACAGGAAGTCACGGTTTTGGGATGTGTTCTACTTGGTTGGCTACTATGGAGTACTAAAGGGACAAAAGACTCATTTACTAATTGCAAAATTCGGAGAATTTTAGTTATTTTAATAAAAAAAGACCGCTTCCCGTGCCTTGGCTCGGTAGCAGTCTTATAGATGATCTTATATGTGATCGAATAATGTTACAAATATCGTCTTAACGTATGATCTCCCTATTACCCCTGAGCAGTTGCTTGAGGTTCTTTGGTCGTCTGATCTTTCTTCATATCGCCGCCATCCGTCGCTTGCTCTGTCAGTACAGTCTCAGATGAGTTACCTATTACCTTGTCAATAAGTTGTAGCCAAGGTTCTTCACTACCTCCACAGCTCTCAATATCACCGAGCAGGGACTCTAGCGTGGTTCCTTCTTCTGGCAAATCAATAACTAAACTGTCTTCGTCAACTTGGATGGTGCAGCAGGTTTTCATTGTAAATCCCTCGCTTAATTCATATTTGAGCATGCAGTAAGCTAGCTCAGATGGGATGAACTCCCATGGATTCCGGGATAAGCCCGTTGAATCCGTCTGAAATTATAAACCTAATGCACATCAATTGCAATGAACAAACCTTGAATTTTTAAGAATTAGCGAGTGGTACGGGCAGGAATGGAAATCTAAACGAAGTGTTCGTGCCAGTAATTTTGGATTTATAGAAAATCAGTTCAAACAATCAGCAAGCTCCGTAAAAATCACGCCAAGCGCATAAGCCCCCGCGTCTGGATAACCAAGGCTTCTCTCTCCTACCGTTCCGGCACGGCCCATACGCGCCACGATGTCTTCCGTCTTTTTGGCCCCTAATACAGCGGCTTGAGCACCACTTACAAAGGCTGTCTTCACGTCAAAATCTAATTTTGCGCTCTCCAACCAGCTATCTGCACATGGCACTAATGCATCTATAAGTGTTTTATCGCCAACAACGGCTCCTCTGCCGAAAGAACGTTCGCCTGTTGATTGTATGCCTTGCACCGCAGCCTGCATCATATCTGCGAATTCGGAAACGGTGAGTTCGGTTCGTTCGCCAGCAGATCGTGCCGCTGCGCGAAATGCTGAGCCCCAGATCGGACCCGAAGCGCCACCGCAGTATTCCATGATGACGAGCGAGCATGAATGAAGAAAGGCTCCCATCGTCAAAGAGTCTTGATTCAGGATGTCTCTCCATTCCCGTTTCAGCTGACGAAATCCCTTAGCAACGCTCATGCCAAAGTCGCCGTCGCCTGCATGAGCGTCAAGATCGCAGAAAGGTACCTCATTCTTGATGATAACCTCACTCATCTTATCGACTAGGTAGGTAAGATTGTTCAACGTAATTTTGTTGTTTTCAATAACTGCGAAGGCAGGGTCCGTTTCTACCTCAAAGGATACTTGCCGCTTTTCGTCTGCTACAGTTGAAATATCCGTGAATACGACATGATCAACAGGTCCAGCCACCTTGAACGCAGGCGCGTTGCTTTCATGAGAGAGGAGCGTTTTCAGTTCCTTGTCCAGCTTCATGATGGAAACCGAGATACCTGCCATATCGATACTCGTCATATAATTGTTGACAAAAGTACGATCAATCTTGACCCCCTTCGCTGCTAGTTCGCGAGTGACCGAATGGTTGAAGAGGTACAGTTCTTGCAGAGGCGTACCGCCGAAACCATTGATCAACAGGGCGATTTCTCCGCTGAATCCAGTTTCGATCTGCATGTCTCGAAGGAGATCGGTTACCATTCTGGCTGCCAGCGTATCTGCATCCGTCAGCTTCTCGCGGCTGGTCCCAGGCTCGCCGTGAATGCCAACACCGTACTCGATTTCATCATGCCCGAGCTCTAATGTTGGCGTGCCCTTCGCCGGCACGGTACACGAAGTCAATGCGAATCCGATACTGCGTACATTCGCAGCGGCTTTCTCGGCTACTGCTTTAACTTCCGCCAGACTCCGGCCCTCTTCCGCCGCTGCACCCGCGATCTTGTGGACGAGTACCGTTCCCGCCACTCCGCGCCGTCCGACTGTATATAGGCTGTCTTCTACCGCGATGTCGTCCTCAACCTTTACATAGTCCACTTCCAGACCGTCTTCAGTGGCCAGATGGGCGCCGTTTCTAAAGTTCATAATATCGCCGCTGTAATTTTTGATAATCAGCAGCGCACCTTTTTTCCCGGTCGTCGCTCGGATGGCCTGATATACTTGAATTTGTGAGGGAGAGGCGAAGACATCACCGCAGACCGCGGCATCGAGCATCCCTTGGCCAACGAAGCCGGCGTGGGCGGGTTCATGCCCGCTGCCACCGCCGCTGATGAGCGTTACTTTCTCCGCGTTCAATTCCTTTTTCTTGAGCACTTTGTATTTTGGCAGAAATTCCAACTCAGGATGCGCGAGCGCAATACCACTGCACATCTCAAGGACCAAATTTTCCGCACGGTTGATGACCTTTTTCATGCTACTTTACCTCCGCTTTGTACTGGCTCCCGATACGGTTGGCCGCAGCGATTGCCGCTGCAACCTGCTCCACTGTGACCGGAAACGGCATGGAATGAATCGATTCCTCCAAAATGCAGGCCTTTGCAGCTACTTCCATAAGTTCTTCCTGGCTGATATGATCGACGCCGATATCAGCCAAGCAGACCGGTAAACCGACGGCTAAACAGAAATCAAGTACCTGATGTAATTCTTCCGTCGGTGCGTTTTCGAGCACCAGCTGTGCGATCGTGCCGAATGCAACTTTCTCTCCATGATAATAATGATGCGTGCCTTCCAAAATCGTGAGTCCATCATGAATCGCATGGGCCGCCGCAAGTCCACCGCTCTCGAAGCCGAGGCCTGAGAGTAAAATATTAGTTTCAATGATATTTTCGAGTGCTTGCGTAACCTGGTTTTCATCACATGCCGCTTTTGCTTTGGCACCGTCTTTCAACAGCATTTCATAGCATAGCGTTGCAAGTGCAATCGCCGCATTTGTGCCTACTGCTGGCGCACACTGTCCTTCGCGTACTCCATTAGGCAGTCCGGCATTGACCCTGGAGTAAGAACGGGAGGTCGCACGGGCTTCAAAGTAAGTTGACAGTGCATCACCCATACCTGACACAAGGAATCGGGTTGGTGCATTGGCAATTACGGTGGTATCGACTAATACGACACTCGGACTTTGCTTAAAATAGGCGTAATCGTCGAAAGCACCTTCCGGAGTGTACAGAACGGCCGAGTGACTTGTCGGTGCATCCGTCGCAGCAATCGTCGGACAGATGATAAGCGCTTCCCCTTGAGCTACGCATTTCGCCGCGTCGATCGCTTTCCCGCCGCCAAGACCTACGATACAATCGCATCCGTTTGCAGTAGCAATTTCCTGAAGTCTGGATACTTCCTGTCTGGAACACTCACCCATAAAACCGCTTTCAATAAAAGTCACGTTATATTTACCCAAAGTGGAATCAAGTTTATCTTTTACCCGCGCCACGTCGGCAGGATGCGCAATCAGTAAAGCGGATTTGCCGAAGGTGCTCACATAGTAACCCAAATTCAACAATTCATTTTCACCTTGTACATATTTGCTTGGGCTGATAAAAGCTTTTCTCATCTATAATTCCTCCTTATGATTGTGTTGGCTTCGTTCTGATTAAAACTATAACCGAACCATGTAAACTTTACATTGGAGGAATCAAGGAATATATTATAATCTACAATCGTATTTTTTTGCACTAAGGATCACGAATTGTACTTTTTTGTTATCGCTTACAAGATAATTTACTATTAAGGGATGAGATCTTGATACGTGAACATTTGAGCATCCAGAAAATCTTTGATTTAAAAAAGTGGGAGCAGTTGCAGGATTCATTAGCATCCGTTACCCAATTAGCCATTCTCACCGTCGATTATAAGGGGAATCCCGTAACTAGCCACAGCCAATGCCAATCGTTCTGCAAGAAGGTTCGTCAGAATGAGAATCTTCTTCCCTACTGCCAAAAATGTGACTCTCGCGGTGGACTTGAAGCGGTACGTTCCAACAAACCTTATATTTATCTCTGTCATTATGACATCGTCGACATCGCGGTACCGATCATTATTGACGATAAGTACATTGGCGCCGTCATGGCAGGTCAGGTCCGCTTAGCCGATCCTTCGAGTGCCCTACAGCTGGAGCAAATCCTCACGTCAAAAAATGAAAAACTGTACAGTTCCAAATGGGAGGAACTTAAGAACGACTACGCCGATCTGCCCTCCATGACCTATCAGGAAATTCAGACGATCTCCAACATGTTATCCTTACTGTGTAATTATATTGTTGAAGAAGCGATGAACAAAAATCTCCTCGCAGAAATGTTCGAGAAGGCGTCGGCCACACAGTCCACTCCGCAGTTGTCCGAGATCCTTCCTGGCTACTCGCTGGAGCATATCGAAAACCTTAAGAAAGAAATGAATAATTTCTTAGCAGATGCCTATCTGAATTCCTCAGAAGATGTGGATATTCCGTGCGGAAATCCCGTACTCAAACCCGCCTTCGAATATATCTTTGAGCACAAGGGTGAAACTTTTTCTTTGAAAGCCATGGCTGACTTGTGCCACATTAGCCCAAGCTATTTTAGTCGGCTGTTTGCCAAGGAAACGGGTGAGAACTTTTCCAGCTATCTTTCCCGCTTGAAGATTAGATGGGCGAAGCAGTTGCTCGAAGCTACAGATATTCCTGTATCTCAGATCAGTAGCGAGCTCGGCTTTAATGAGCCGGGGTATTTCATCAAAATATTCAAAAAGTATGAAGGCACAACGCCCGCGGTGTACCGAAAGTATTACAAGGGATAAAACAAACGAAAAACAGATGATTCACGGGTCTAACGTCACATGATCATCTGTTCATAATTTTCTGCCCAAGCTACATGTTCGTGTGTACTTATCAGGCTGCCTGAGATTGTGTTTTGCGCTCAATCATCATCCCCTATTTATCAGCAATTTTATAGAGTGTTTTTTTATCTTTACTGTAGTGTTTCTGACTGATCCTGGGCGTTCGTTTCATTGTGCATGGATTCCGATTTTTTCTTGCGAAATAATTTGGCAAAAAACTTGCCTATCACGCCAAACACACCTGCACAAGCAGCACCAATAAGTAGGATAACCTTAATTCCCGCGCCCTTAAAAAAAGCAATGAGTAATGCCAACAAGCCTACTTTTTTAGCTACTGCCAAGCCTGCTCCTCCCAAAATCAATCCGGTCAGGCCGTATTCGGAAATTTTGTCCGTTGAAGCATTAAAATCCTCGTACCGCTCACCTGATTTGACTATCAGCTTGGGTAATATGTTCTCATTCAAAAACTTCTTATCTGCGTCCAAATGCGCAGGATCGGACACTAATATTGCAGAGATATAACCCTGACGAGTGAGCAATCGAACATTATAATTGATCAGTTTTTCCTTGTTCCCATCCTCCGCCAGCATAGACCAGGTTAGATTATGGGTCCCTTCATTATAAAAAGGCTCGACATCCCAGCCCGTAACATACAAGCGATCACTTTCCGCTTTTTCCTTGTTACTCTCTTCCGTCCCCTTTTTATAACTATCTAGAATGGCATCTGCATCGATATCTTCTTTTTCATCATCCTTAATGTGTCCAAGTTCATCGTATTCAAAAACAACTTCCCAATTTTGATTTTCATCTTTCGGAAATATACTCCCAATCTCCTTACCAGATGGCTTATCATGATTCATCTCGCTTGCCTTTGCTGTGTTAGCTGCATCCAAGAAAAGAAGAGATGAGTCCAGTTCAACCGTAGCCATTTTTCCCAGATCTACCTTTCGGCCACCCTCAATCCATTTTAATTGTTCATTGGATGAGGCCCACGCATTACCCCCACTGAGTAACACCAGACTAAGCGCCAACAGCGCTCCAAAAATCGTTTGGCCCCATTTCATTTTGTTACTACATCTGTTATCTAGTCTCTTGTTCAAAACTCATTACCCCTTTATAAATTCCAATATCTCCCGTGTACCCAACCATATTAGCCACTGCTTCATATTTTGTCAATTCACAGTAGCAAAGGGAGTTTCCGAGACTTAATACTCATTTTTATACATATGTATGCAAATATTCTAATCTAATCGAACTGAATTAATAAAATGTGAATGAACGATTAGAAATACTCATAAAGGACAAGCACAATTGCGCAATAGCACTGCTTCTCCGTTCCAGTTTCCTACTTATGAATTCCTAAACGGGGCTTATTCCTTGATACGACAACCCCATTGACTTCTAGCTTAATTTCGAACAATCCATCTAGCATAAAAAATGTCGAATTTCATCAGATTAAGGAATGCATAATTCATCTAACAAGAGACTTTAGTCTTAGTGACTTTTTGCCTGTTTTTAGACATATGTCAACTTTTTTATTTAAAAGAATGTATAGGCTTTCATAGAGTCGATTTAATTAGAAATAAGCTAATCATTGAATAGCCTTCTAAGAGTTCACTGCTTGTTTTGGAGACTAGGGACTATTCACCAATATTTTATAGTGTCACCATAGCGCACAACTGGTTATTCTCTACGAGAAAAAAACTTATTCCTCTCATGTTCGAGTGAAATAAGTTTTTTAAGATAAATTATAATTTTGGGGCCAATTAATTGTGTGAATTCTTTTTACAATCTGTTATTCTCGCTCTTTTAATTAGCTATTAATATCTTTATTTACATGCATTTAATCTATTAACTTCAACAATATCATTTACGTTGTATTCATCAAACTTTTCAAGAAGAGCACCAAAACCTTTTGATAGTTGAAATTCCATTTCTTCCTGATATATTGGACAAACAACTAAAAATTGTATTGTTTTATCTTTACTTAACATTAACGAGCTAAATCCTTCATCTTCACGAATAGGAGGTAATAATAGCATACAAGTGAAATTATTGTCATTTGCAATTGGTTCTGGAGGATCCCCATTAGGTATAGTGTCTCCATAACAAAACCATGTGTTTCTTTCATGCGGGAACTTGCCAAGTTTTCTTAGCCAACCAAATGGCCAATAATCTTTAAAATCTTTAATATCCTCTTTAGCCACAGGCCATGATGCCGGAAGATACATGATAAGTTCTGTATATTCCCAATCTTTATTATCTTCTGAAACTTGTGCAGGTAGTAAGCTCATTCCTGACGTTATAATAGTATGAAAGTCTCTTTGGTCGTTTGCTCGAAAAATGATTAAGTTTATATTTAGACTTTCTGAAACGGTCTCTATATTTATTAAATCTGGCTCACCAATGTATTTCTTATAATGTTCTAATAATTGATTATTTATATCCAATATTATCACTTCCTCTTATAAGCAATCTCTTTGTATTGAAGTCCTCCCATAGGCTGTTAGAATACCAATAGGCTTCCTTGAGGCCACTTCCCTTTCCAACCACAAGGTATATGTCCTGAATTATATATTTCCAACAATTCTGTATGAAAGCCTGGTTTTACATACGTGCTATAGGCATATTCCATCATTGCAGTAAGCAAATCCCACTCAACGCTCTCATATATACAATTGTTTAATTTATTTCTTTCTATAAAAGTAGAAATATTTTTAAGGACTCCATCCTTAAGTAATAATTTAGCCTCCATAGTAATATTATTCCACTGTCTGTATTCTTCTCGCCAATTCTCATGTAGAGTCGAAGTTAGTTGATTTCTTATTTGGAGTCTAACATTATCCCAAGTAGAATTAACTTTTTTTTCAACATCAACCCAGTTACGTACTTGCGTAACATTAACATTGAGTGTAGCATTAATAGCATCCCCACAGTTACTGAAAAAGTCAATTTTAGATATTGTATTATCGTAAAAATCCTTTACTTCGTTCATTTTCTTCCCCTCAGTTTAGTTTTATTTTTTGAAATAAATATTTATATATAGAATTTATTTGTCCTGGTATTTTTGGTATTGGATCATCATCTTGTAAACCATATTTTAACCGTTGGCTTCTAGCTTTCTCCACTACATCTAAGGTTTGTTTTTCGGTTAATCCGGCCTTTCTCAACGATTTATATAATGCTACGTTATATTCAGCATTTGTAGGAATTAAACCTTTTTTATCCCCTTTTCTATATCTATTAAAAAATTCTTCCATAGTTTTATGTGCCATAAAATGTGGTGAACCAACATCCTTAAATGCATTGCCCTCTAATTCGATAGTATATCCTTCATCTGACGGGATTACCTGTTTGCCATTCCCATCTTTTTTAAATGCAGCATCTTGATTAAGGTGATGCTTTTGCTTCCCAGATTTATCATATTTCCACTCACCATACTTCTTAACAGTTACTTTTTCTTTACTTCCTACTGTTCCCTCAACCTTTTTCGCCGCGTTCTCTTCCATTTCCTTCATGACCTTGTTGTAATTCTTCTGCACATCCGTCTGTGGAAGTGGTCCGCTGTCCATCTTATTAACGTGCGGAACTGGCGCTCCGTTGGCTGTGGCCAACTTCCCGGGGCTGAGGCCGTCTGCCATTTTACTCAGCTGCTCATTGAACTTCTGGCCCAGTTTACTGCCGGCCTGCTCCAGCTTGGTTACAGCTTTGCCAAAGCCTGCCCCGACTGCATCTACACCTTTGCTAATCCATTGCGGTGTAACTTTGCTGCCTACTTTTTCAGCGAATCCGCCAATGGCCTTGCCTACTTTGGAATCCAGTACGCCTACGGTGACAAAACCCAATCCCGCGTCCTTTGCTACTGAGCCCCAGTTGATCTTTTCACCACTCAGCACCTGACTCGCTAGATTTTCCGCAGCATTTGTGACACCGCCGATCGCTGCTTTCCTCAGTAAGGTTCCCCCTACACCGAGAGGGCCAAAGATTGCTCCAGATACCGCCCCGATTCCCGCTTCCTTCAAGCCGGTCAGGGCATAGTCGCTGAAGTCGCTCACTTCCCCTCGGGCGATATCTGATGCGGCCAAGCTTGCTACACCCAAGCCACCCGCCAGCAGCGCTCCTCCGGCTACCGCTGCAATGACCACCGTACCCGCTCCAAGCGTCGCTACCGTAATGGCTGCTACCACGGCTACGGCTGCCACAACTGCCAAACCGCCCAAAATATTCATCCCCAGCTTGCCCCAGTTAAACGGTTCAGGGGGTGGCGGCGGTGGAGGTGGCTCGCCTTCCTTCGGTTCATCATCAAACGGCGGGTATGCAGTTCGGTCGCTACCGTCCGCCCAGACGTTTCCTCCCAACACGTGGTATTCGTTTTCTACCGAAAGCCCCGTGCTTCCTCCCGTTTGATACGCCATGACCTGGCTGGTTCCATCAATAATGATTTTCTTCGGCGTATTCAGAATGATTTCTTGCTCTGCTTCTAACGATAACTTCTTGGGACTAGTTAATTCAATCCCAGTAGCATCGTCCAGACTCATCTGCAATGTCCCACCCGGATCACCCATGATATGGATGCGACCCGGTGCCATTTTCAGCTCACTTCCATGCTCCGTTCCAAAATATCGATCATTAGGATTACTCGTTTTCGCGCAACCGTCTCCATTTGTACGAACCGCACCCAAAATCATTGCTCTGGAACCAGACGCATCTGGAAAGTACAGGCTTGCCTGTGTTCCCACCTTCGGCATACTGTACATCGCACTTCCCGTTGGGGGAGCGAACGGATACCAATGCGGCTCGGATACCCCATCATCCTTATCAATCGCCAGCCGCAGCTTCACTTCCTCTCCCCGTACCGCAATGACCTCTCCTTCCAGAGAAATTCCGATTGTTTTGGGATTGGGGATGAAATCACTGCGAATGCCCTCTGCGCGGGCCAACACATAACTGAATAGCAAATGCCCCTTTTCCATGCGGCTTCGCAATTCAGTTACAATCATTATTTTCTGGCGAAATTGCACCTCGTCTCCAAGAGCATACCGTTCTCCGCTTTCAATCTCGTATTTGAAAAAGTCGGTATCATGTAGCCCGGCTGACTTTCCGCCTGCCCGCTGATAGCCCTTTAAATCCTTACTTGCCGTATATGGCGTATCCTTCCGAATTGTTCGCTGGGTGCCAGCAGGCATGCCGAAATACAGCTTCGGCGATGCGGACTCCCATATGTCGCTGACCACCACTGTATGTAAACGGCTCGCCATCCGTTTCATAAACTCCCAGTCGGTTTCATCATACTGTAAAATGGCTTCGCCTACCGACTGCTCTCCAGTCTGGTACAAGACATCACTTCGCTCATAGCCTTGAGCAAGCTTATTCACTAACTGTTTATATGTGTGTTTCTCCTCAGGAAAAGACCGCTTTCTTTTGACAATATCCAGCTCAAATGAGCCACTGATTCCTTCCAGTGTAAGTGTATACACTCCATTATGGTTCTCAACTTCTACCGTATGGACGACACCCTTAAACAAGCTGATTTCCTCTTGTCCATTCTGCGCATACACATGTAGCTGATCCTCTGAGGTCGCATCCAGCGCAGCCGTGGCATGACTCGACTCCTTACAAATGCCTGTGAGTGTAATACGCCCATGCTCACCCGGCTTCCACTCGATCTGAACATCCTTTAAGACCTGAATGGGGTAGGGGGAATCTATTCGAATCTGATCATATCCTATCATGTTTCAAACCTCCCTTCCAGCTACTCCTCCTGCTGGCCATTCGTATGAAATTCGATAAATCCATGATATAAACAACTCTGAAATGAAGAGGTCGTCAAGGCTGGCTGGCCTTCCACCTTTGTCGGTTCTTTTGTGTTTTTCCACTTATCCGTCAGCATTGGTAGGCATGGCTTCCCTGAGATTGTGGATCCATCTTCGGCGATCAGATATATAGTCTCGGCACTCGGCTGTTCTGGACTGGTACAAATTCCAAAATGAGGGACATTCTCAGGAGAATAATCTCCTTCATTCATCATGGGTTTACCGTTAACATAAGCCCCGTGGCTGTTCGGCAAATTGATCTTTCGAGGATGGGTCCCGCAAGTGCAACGCATACAAGCCCCCCGTACGACATAATACTCATTGTCTGACATGTGCCCTTTCCCTCCCTATTTCACCTGAATTTGCTCCAAAGCGATCCCGGTATAATCACGCCGCAGTATACTTTCTGCAATGTCCAAACGGACGATGATCATCGGGATAGCACTCTCCTGGATTGTAAATATCTTGTGGCCCCGAATAGCATCTGCACGTAATACCAGCTTTCTAAGCACACTTTGATCTAAATTCCATTCGCTTTCTGGATGTACTGCTGCAAGCCGCTCCACAAAAGGAATATAGTAATTCTTCTGTATCCTCTGTTCGATCTGAGTAAGTATCGTTAATTTCATAGGCATCTCCGGCACATAGGCCTGGACAAGGCGTTTTAAAGCATCTGAAATGAGTGGGATGGGACTTTCTAGATAATCAATAAAAATACTTTCTGCATCTGCCTTCACGTGAAACATCAATGGCTTGACAATATCCTCCGGCTGCAAATCATACAGCTTCCACGGATCAATCGTTTCCATCACCTTTTGTAGCGCAGGAACATGGGTATACCGCACATCCTGTTTTAAGAGGAAATAATCCATAAAGATTCCTCCTTTCGTGTCTCAGCTCCCTCACTACGCGTAAAACGGCACAATATTTCGCTATCATCTCGATACTCTCCAGCAAATATCGTGCATACATTTGCTTTTGGCATCCTTTCTAACGAAGGGGAAGCTATAAAAACTGGCATCTGGCTTTTCAAGAACTCTACAGTGAGCAGATGGTATTTGACCGCCTCAATTTGTTGAATTTGTTCAATATCCATCGTCGAGATCTTACGGGCATAATCTGATTTAAGCTTTTCCAGCTTAGTCATACGATTGAACAGAGGCTCGAAAACAAAGTCTGCCGACCATTCCACAGCGCATTCAGTCTCATCCAGAAACCAATTTTCATCATAGGCATCTAGACGATAAACCGCTTTATTTTTCGCAACACGAGTTCTGAGCAAGGAGATATAAATATATCGAATATCCCCCTTACGACCTTGCTCGTGCTGAAGGGTAGCGAGCTGGCATAGCGACTCTAGAGCTGCTATAAGCTCGTCTTCAATGGCTTGCTGGCGCGTCAGAAAGTTGTTTTCAATAAGAGCCAAATCATGTATCCATTCCGTAAATACGTGCTTTTCCAGCAAATCCTGCAACGCAGCATCCCGATCCATGAGCTTCATTCAATGTTCACCTTACCCCCGGTTAATCTCACATCGTCCATGATGTCGAGTTTGGCTCCGGATTGAATAAAACTTACGCCTTCTTTCCCCTCCATAATAATTTTCGCTCCCCCTGTAATTTGGATATCTTCCTGAGCAGACAGGGTTATTTTTTTGTTACTATTAATTTCGATCCCGCCTTCATCCGTGAGACGCATGAGCATTTGCCCACTGTTGATAATTTCTACTGCACCAGGCTTGAAAACGACTTGTTTGCCGTATTTGGTGCTGATACTTTTAACCGCAGGATCACTTCTTTTAACAGGATCAGAGGAGGCAAGATCGACAGAACTGGCGGCAAAAGCATGCTGCTCCCGTTCATCCGGAAAGTACAGACGGATTTGATCCCCTGCTTCCGGCATAACATACCAGCCGCTGCCATCAGGAGAAGAATAAACCGTAGAATAGGGAAACCACATAGCCCCGGATGCACTCGAGCCTTGATCAATTTCCAGCTTGATTTTTACTTTCTCTTTGGAAATATCAATCACCTTGCCAAACAGAGAGGCTCCTGACAGATCATAGGCATAGACAGTTGGGCATTTTAACCCATGTTCATCACGTAAAATGTAACGATTCACGATCAGATTTCCTTCTGTGGTCGTTTCCGCCTTGGCTATGTAAAGCGTTCTTTTGTGAAAAATGACGGAACTACCGAGTTCTAGCACTTTGTTGCTGGTCACTTCATAGCTCAAGCTGTTAGACTCGCCATATTCCGGCAGTCCGTTACGGGACATGAGCTTGTGCTCCTTCAAGTCTTTTTTTATGGAATAGTTATGTTCGTTCAGCGATTGAGGGGCACTAGAATGGGGGACACCAATCACATATTTCAGTCCTTGTTGCATCGTAATTGGAATTAAAGCAGCATGTAGCCGAGAAGCAATTCTTTTGACAAAGGCCCAGTCCGTTTCATTATATTGCACTAATAATTCACCGATAGCTGCGCTATGAGAAGCCTCATCAATCACTTCTGCATCAGTATATGAACTTGTAACATGCGAAAACAGTTTGTTATACGACTCTCCTGTTTTTTGGAATGAACGACGTTTAGGGCGAATGTCCATCATTAAGGTTTCACTGCTAGCCTCAATCGTAAGCTCGCGTACTCCGTTTACAGCTTTTACAGCAATATTCGTGACGATTCCCTGAAAAAACCGGATCTCCTTGCCTTCACTTTTTAAGAAGACTTCGATGTGCTCATCTTCATCTGCTTTTTCTACGTATTGATCCAGCTTGTCCTCCGAAACAATTCCACGTATGCAGAAGCTCACATGTTCGTTTAACTGTTTAATGAGATGGATACTTAATACACGCTGAAACTGATAAGGGGCCACTTGTACATCTGCCGTGGTGTAAATGGGGTTACTCATTCATATCCCTCCTTTTCTGCCTCGTCAACCGTTTGAATGGTGCGTATCATCTGTAGGGCGACATCCCGCCATTCAGCATACTGCTTATACGGACAACAAAATGTTCCCATGACCGTCTTTCCTTCCAGCTCAAAGTAGAACATATTGTGGTAGATGGGCTGGTCCAGCGCAGGACTTTTAAAGTCAAAATAGCCAATCTGCTTACCATGTACCTCTTCTATTTTTTCTTCATAAAATACATGGGCAGGATTCATATTTTTCATCATTGCCTTCATGCCAGAAGTGAGCTGTTCCACCCATTCATCTTGTAGCGTCTGGTCCACCCGATTCAGGGTAACATCCACACTGCCCAAATCATTCGTCAAAATCATTTCTGGACGTTGCTCATGAGGATATTTAATCTTTTGCAAATGCTTGGGCATTGGACTAAAGATAGAGGGGACATGCATTTTCAGCCGATCCTTAAAGAAAGACCGCTCTTCAAACACATAGGATTGACCGTCAATGATTATGGGTCCTGCTAAAATATTGTTAGGCCTCTTCAGCTTCTCCATCTCACGGAGCTGATCCAAAATCTTTTCATCCTCATATTTCATAATGCACACTCCTCTACCTGATTTTCTAATCCACAATCATCCGTCCGGCTCCGCCGCCCTGCCAACGGCCTGCTGTTCGTTTTCCACGTCCGGCGCCTTCCAGAATAAGAACTAGCTGTCTATGCAACTGAGCATGAGAATAATCTCTGTATTCCGCACCATTTCGGTTTGCGATGTAATGCTGAATGGACTCCCTGTCTACGGCTTCTGAGTTCAGGCATATGAGGGCAAACATACAATCCATCGGATCGGATGCACCACTTTTAAGCAGCTCGGATGCGAAGTAGCGCATCGTCTCCGGGCGCAATGTACTCTGCTTCAAACCCGCAAAAGGAGCATGGATATCACTCCATGTATTGAATTCCGTTGCCATGTCGGCAAAATCCTGATAATCCGAGCGAAGCACGGCTCCCTCTTTGAGCTTGAATCGGCCCAGCTCCATCTCATCCAGACCGATTTCTGCCTCATCCTCCAGCACGATATCTGCATGATGGGCTGTGAAATCCGGGCGATCTGTTTGTTCCAAAAAGAGCAGCTTCAACACCGACAGCCGCCCTGTGGCCGCATACGGCACTTCCTGCTCCTGCTCCAGCAGATACAATCTACCCTTGTGCTTCACGATGCCTCTACCAATGGTCAGCGTGTACTCCCCGACAGTTACGTTCATTCCTGTAATGATGCCATCCGAATAATCCTGATACCGGATATCGAGAAAGCTGCGGGGGTAGTCCCGCAGGTTCTCTAGCATCTCGGTTTTGAGAATACGGCCTTTCTCGAACTTCGGCACGATATGGGTTAACATGTGGTTTCCTCCTCTCCGTGCCGATTTCGGCACAAGTGTCGCCCGGCACCTCAGTAATGACATTGCGTTAGCAACGTTATGCGCCAGCCGGGTCGCTCTGCGACGTCATTACTGCTCTTCTTTATTCAAGGGAACGGACAACCGATTCACACCGGGTGCAGGAGCCGGGACAGGCATCTCTGTCAGCGATGGATTTTGCTTAATATACTCAGAGTAGTCCAGCCAATTTTTGTTCACCACATAGGTACGAGCGATTTTGTCATGCAGCGCCTGCTTTTTTTCAGTGAAAGCTGCCATGATATAGCCTACAAATATAGTGACTAAGCTAATGATTTTACCCCAGTAGCGGGCGTTGGCCCGTCCGAAAGATATTTTTTCATTATTTTCATCCGCAACGACAATCCCCGCAGCCAGCTTGCCGACCGTTCCTCTGCATTTTGATGATTCCATGATGGTGTGGTAAAGCCAATCCAATAAAAGAGGGCCAAAAATAATAATAGCTCCCAAAATTCTCACCGACACATCGTCTAAGTGTGAAACAAACTCCGAAAAATTCGGCATTTTTACGAACGCAGAGACAAACCCTATCGTCACAAACGGCAACGTATCAATCAAACGAATAGTCACAAATAAAATAGTATAATCTAGCAAATGGGCTAAAAATCTTTTCCAAAAACCAGCGTACATCCTGCTGCTCCTCCTGTTTAAAGCCTGCTGTTCATCAGAATCTTTGAATCTGTGTGCCAACCTAAATGTTACATTCCAGCTCCGCGCCCAGCCTGCTCACGAAGGATATAATTCAGCTCGCGTTTGTCCACAACGTAGGTACGGGCAATCAGATCGTGGAGAGCCTGTTTTCTCGCCGTAAAGGCTGCCATAATAAAGCCGGCGAACAAAATGATGACTGATAGAAGCTTACTCCAGTAGCGGGCACTAGCACGTCCAAAGCTGAGCTTGTGATTAAACTCATCTACTACAACGATGCCGAGAGCCAGCTTGCCCACCGTGGCTTTGCATTTGGATGATTCCATAAGCGCATAATATAGCCATATAGCTCCCCAATTCAGCAAGGTCTGTCCTATTACTTTCATGGTAACAATAGAAGACGATCCGTCTGAGAGCAAAGAGCTTTCTGCCGGAGACGGTACCCAATCCCCTAAGGTCCGAATTACCATCCAGATCAATCCAAATATTAAAAATACAAACCATAGAATAAGGCCATCGATGATATAAGCCAAAGTTCGTTTCCAAAAACCTGCATACAGCACGTTATCCCCTCCAAGTGTTGTGTACTTTTCTAATTTCAGCATTTTGCAAAACCCTTAATTTACTATTTCGTGCCGTCAAAGAAATCCAGCTCGGAGAGATCATTCTCGAAGGCAAAAAAGCGTTTGGGTCCCAGATGCAGCAATTCATCTCGGCGAGTAATCGGCACTACATAAAAGCCCCAGCGGCTATCTCCGACAAAAACAAAATATTTCGTTTCCCCATTACGGATGGAGTCCGTATCATCCTGCGGGATATCCCGCCCGTACAGCACTGCAATTTCCTCATACGGCATGGGTTCAAAAGCTTCTGGCCGACTACGATACACATGGCGCTGACGCAGCTTGCCGCCGTCGGCCGTCAGGAAGAACTCCACCTCAGCCGCATGAGACGGCCGGGAAATAGAACCGCGTACCCGATTGCTTTCCAAACTCGCAATCAGCTCCTTCTCGCGTCCCGTATGCGTCCATGCGCTGACCGTGTACGGAATAGCCGGAATATGATTGGTAATGACAGGCTCAATCGTGCCCATTTTTTTAGCGTTCAGGTAACGGATAGCCCCGCGCAGACAGGCCATTTTCAACTCAGGTACCCGGCTGAGGTCCTCTGCCTTTTGACGAAACTCAATACTGCGCCCCGGTACAAATTCCTTGAGTGCTTCGCGAAATACGTCAATCCGGCAGGATTGCCCGGTTAGCTTGATAATCGAATAATCCTGCAAGCGTCCCTCCAGATAAAACTCATCCAGAAACTTGCGCACAATATTGTAGATGTCCGCCTTAAGAAGCTGCTGTATTTCCCGAATGTTAAACACCACATCAGGCAAACCATATTCATCACGAAACCGTCCGTTCTCGATGACTGAAACCAGCCAACGGTCCATCACTGCAATGTTCAGGTCGCTTTCAGCAGATAATACCTGCTCGGATTCGAAGCGGCTGCGCAAGATCCCCGTACGTAGAAAAAATTCCTTTTTCATATTTTCTGCCGCGCTCCACAATAGATGAAAATTACTCAGTACCCGCTGATATTCATCCCGTGTAGCATGCTCATACTGTTTGAACGCGGTAGGCAAGATGGCCTCTGCCTCTCGGTAGCGCTCCTCCAGTCCCGCATATACAGCATCTACACCAAACTCATCCACATGACGGTACAAATCTCCCGAAGGAATGCCGATCAGGGCATCAATATCGGTGTCAGGCAAACGCGTCTCGGCAGCATAATAACCTGCAAATACAATTTTCATAAACTGCATAATCCGATACGTCAGATTATTGCCGCCAAAGTTGGTATCCCCGTTTTCATATGTTGTGTGAATATCCAGCTTGTAAGCAATACGTCCGTCCTCAATTCGGAATCGGCAGGAAGACAAATCTGTCGTGCCTCCACCACAATCAATGACAAGTGCCTGATATTCTTCACCATCCGCAAAAGTCCCTCGTTCCATCTGGTCTGCCAGCGTGTTGTACAACACAGCCAACCCTTCGTCCAGCGCATCCTCCGCTTCAATCCGGTAATCAGGCAAAATATCGCTAAACATCTCTATAAACTGGGGCTGTAGCTTGACCGGAGCAGAAAAGTGCAGGTTGCGGAACCGACACTTAAATTGCTGCTCGGCTGTAGCAATCACATAACGGATAAAAGCAGCTAAAATATCATTGCGGGAAGCAGTTGCTGTATTCCCCTCGGAATCCATTAATTCCTCGATTCGCTTATAATCGTTGACCCACCGCTTGATCCCCCGCAATACTGTTGCACGGCTGCCTGCCACGTCAGATCCACGTAGTGCATCCTCCCCAAATACATAAAGGATATGTTCCGGATTGGAGCAGTCTGCGACGCGAATAGCAGTCGGCAATACTTCGATCCAGTCACCCTCTGCCCCTTGTGGGCCGGGGAATGACACATAGTTGATGGCGTTCAACCTTACCGTGCTGCTCATACCTGTATCAGGAGCCGTAACGTAGGAACTATCTAAATAAGCACCTGCTGTGGTGTTCGAGGTGCCAAAATCAATCGCAAGCACCGCATCTGTTGTTTCCGTGCCCCGAATGATCAGCTCTGCCACAGGAACCCGGTGGCCTTGAAGCTTCAGCGGCAGCATGGGCTTATCTCCATAGTAGAGGTTATAAAAATATTCTGATTCCTGTCTTCGCAGAAACAGCAGGCTATAACTATGATTGGACGTCTCTCGCAGTTCAGCATCACGATGACGAGAAAGATAATATACGCCTGTTCGTGCCTCATCCTTCACCAAATTCAAAACACCGCACAGTTCTCCTGTTGCATTCACCAGCAGCACATTAGATGAGCTCAGCCAAGGCAAATCGGATTCAATCCGGTAGTTGTCCATGCGACCTGTGCGTACACCCTGATACAGCGTGATTTTGGCGGGAACCCGGATACCGCTGCTCTCCTGCCGACGGTCGTTCCAGTTTCGCTGTAGTGCCGATTCCATGCGTTCAAAGCCGCCAGGATTCGGCCTTGTGATGAGTAAATGCTCTTCCGCGCTCCGAAATCGCAAAATCACGCGAATCAACTCTTCACGTGCTAGGCGATTGGCAAAGCCCTCGACCAGTCGTTCCTTATCGCATATTCCGCGTAACTGAAAGGTCGTCATTTGCTCCAATTCCGCCCGCGTGTATTTCGCCGTGAAGCGTATGCTTTTTCGATCGGTGAGCGGGTCTAGCAACCTGTATGTATAGGGTCCGTTCATCGTTCACATGTCCTTTCTTAGCCATTTAGCCTTAATAGAGGGCGATAGCGTCTATTTTCATCGTAGGATCTTCCTCCAAAATGCCGAAATGACTTGTCCAATACAATTCCGTCGTAAAACGTGCCGGAAGAAACAAATCCAGAATCAAATCCACTTTAATCCGTGACAATGGCGTCTCCTCTTGGCCGATATAGATGAGTAGTTCGTCTTTTTCCTCACAATTGGTGTAGATGATTGAGCGATGAAAGACGCGCCGCATCGTTTCTTTTAGCAGATGTACGGCTTCTCCTGTTTCATACAGGCGCAGCAATCCTTCAGCAATCGCGTCCTGATCCTCACGGTTTAATTGTCCAAAGCCTTCCTTTACCTTCGGGCCAAAAATGCCCTCTGCAATATCACGCTGAACAAACCGGATATGGTACTCCCGCCGATTCATCCCTTGATACAAGTCCATTTCCGCCAGAAAATGCATCATAATATCAAATAGCGATTCTCTCAGCTCCAGATACTCTTCAGCATCCGGTGGAAACAGATCCCGAAAAATAGAATAAAAGCGGTAGTACGGATTGATTTCCACTACCTGCTCCAAATGGGAAGTATTCAACTCTGCCAGACTAAGCTCCATATACGGAGAGTAACTGACAGCGGGTACGAAGCGGAATTTATCTACATCCAGCCCCTGTTCCCTCGCGCGCATGAGCAAATCCCAGACGTAATTCACACCCATTCTCCTTCACACTTGTACTCCGGAAAATACATCTGCACTTCCGATACCAGAAAGCTCATTAAATCGGATAAAATATAAGCGGGCGCGGTGGGCAAAACATCGTCAGAACCACGTCTGAACCCCAAACGCATGATCTGCTTGCCTTCCTCTGTCCGTACGTTATCGCTGACAAACGGATTTAACGGATACGTCTGGGTTTTGGTTAAAAGGTTGCTTACATCATTTCTCCCTGCACCTCCCCAGATGTCTACACGTTCCAGCTCAAGCCCCTGCGCTGCTTCAAACGAGTTTACGATGCGCATGATTTCCGCTTTGGCACGGACAATCACGGCCTGTTTTCCTGCATAGCGGCCCAAAAAGCTGTCCTGTCGCCGATTGGACAATAACGGATAAGTCTGACGACTAAGTCTCGTTGTAACAGGCTTCGTAACCTTCAACACATTCCATTCGCCAGACTTATCACGTGGTGTGACAATCGTCAGTTCCTCTTCTGTACGCTTGATATACCGGATATCGCCTTCAGTCCCGTCAATCAAGTAACCATGCTCAGGACCTGTTTTTCGCAAAGGCAGCACATGCTCATAATTCACACGATCCATAGCGGGTATAGGAAAGCCGCTGTTCTTTAGAGATAGCCTTTCAATGTTCCAAAGCGGAAAAACGTCACCCTTCTTAAAACCGTCGAATTCCTCCAATGAAATTGTAATTTCATGAATTTCTTCATGGGCGGCCGGCTCGCCGTTTCCACCAATCAATACACAGTCCACAAACTTATAAGCGTACGGGTGATTAATTGTTTTCCACGGCATGCCATTTTGCATAAACGTGTGATATAACTGCTCAATCTCTAAAATATAAGAACGGTTATGCTCCAGACGAAAACGAATCGGATAATTGCCGGTTTCCGTGACCAACATTCCTGAGAAAATTCGCTTGCTGCGCACCAGTGCTGAGATTCGTTCGGTCTCCATCTCAAGGAAAAGCGTAAACAGCGGCATCGATCCGCCTTCGCGTACCACCTCTGCCACATGGCTGATGTCAATCTGCTTTTCCTCCGTATCCGACGGTAACACAGGGTATAAAAATTCATGAATCGGGTCATAGTCCTCACGCGATGTCAATGACACGTACACATCAATCTTTTCTTCCGTATTCTCAATTTCCTCAAATACCCGCCGTTCTAGCTGGCGGGTCATTTCTTCCTGATATTCGACAAGGTTCATAAATACCCCCGCCATCATATTTTTCAGTAAACGTCTCTGCTCCAAATCGTCCATCTTGCTCAAACGGTCCTGTACCAGCTCTTTCACGACGTCTCACTCCTTTCGGCTCCAGCTTCATTGAACATGAAAACTTAACTTCCATTCGCAGCAGCCCGATCTTGGTTCTCTGAATCAGACGCTCCTTCTGCTTTAGAAGCGGAATCAGCAGTTCCTTGTTCTTTGCTGGTGCCCGCCTTGGCCGAAGAGGCATTTCCATCGCCCGTACCGCTATTTTTTGCCGCTGAAGAGACTTCCTTCTTCGCGGGTGTAGTTCCCGCTGAAGCCGTTGGCGTAGCCTTCGTTTGCGATTCTGCAGCAGGGGTTGCAGCGACGGAAGCTGAAGCATTACTCGCTGCGTCCCCTGCGTCCGTGTCGTTCAACGCTCCGTCAGACAATCCCAATCCAGCAGGAAGCTGACCGTTTTTCTGCTGCTCAGCGCTCTGCTTTTCCTCCGCCTTGGCTATGCTCCGCTCCAATGCCAGAACACTTTCGAGCTTATCGATCTCCTGATAAATTTCCTGTGCCCCGCTATAGGCATCAATGGCTCCTTCATAATCGAGATCCTTCATCATTCGATCCCCTTTAGCCTGAAGCTTGCCAGCTTGAATCTCCTTGAGCTGCTGCTGAATAGCAGTCAATTTATCGTTGGCCTCGGTAATTTTCTTCTCCAGTTCTTTTTGCGCAGACGTATAACCGGATTCCATCGCAGCCTTATTTGCTTTTTTGTACAGCTTGAGTGCATTCGTGTAATCGCCGCCCTGAAATTTCAAATCTCCGTCCTTCATCCAGCTCGCCGTCTCAGCATAGCTGTCCAGTTGGTCGATTTTATGCTCAATATCCTTCACATTGAAAGGCGGGTACAGACCAGCGCTTTTCCGTGCTTTCTCGTAGCTGGCTTCAGCTTTGGTAAAGTCCGCCTTTTCCACGTAGCCGTCTCCGTCCACCAGTAATTGAGATAGTTTCTGCTCGGCTGTATATAGTCGCTTATGAATCTTATCGTTAATTTTAACCGCCGCGTTTTTCGCTTCACTGTAGGACTTGAGTGCCTTCGCATAATCTCCTGCCCTGGCATAATCATCCGCGGCCTGTGCCGATTCGACCATCGTTTCCAGCGCAGCCGCCTTGTTCGCTGCCATACGCGCCAGTGTAATCCATGCTCCCCCGCCCACGATTACAAAGGCGAGCAACGCAATCAAAATCCGTTTGATCAGCTTACGGCGGTTTTTAGGCTTTTCCTGAAAAACTTTATTTACATAAATGGCCGCAGCCGTGTAATTGTTCACCGTCCGGTGCTGTTTGCTTAGCAGAACCTCTTCCAATGTGTCCGTCAGCATGACCGGATCCTTCGCTTCCTCTAGCGCCCCCAGCATTTCCGCCAGCTCAACGTCCTCCCACATCCCGGATGTGGCGAGCAGGATTACATCTCCATCTGCAAGCTGGGTCTTTTTGGCGTAATGGGCATGAACTCCATTCGGATTTCCCAAGTATTCCAGCAGATTACCTCGTTCCTCATGTGTGCTGGTCGCTTCGTCTGGAATGCGTCCATCATCTGCCAATGACTGAGCCAGACTATGATCCTTGCTGCGAAAATTAAGCCTTCCATTGCGAAAATGATATAGCCGCACATTACCGCACGAAACGTACACCATTTTGTTGTAGTTGGTCACTACCATCAGCAGACTGGCTTTGAGCCGAACACGACGGCTTTCAAATTGCAGCCATTCCTGCGCTTCACGCAGATCTCTCATCAAGCGCCGCTTGGACATGGAAGGCTTCTCCATGAAGTTTTCAAGCACCGTTTTGACAACCATTTCTGCGCTGCGCAGCTCCTGATCCGAATCCAGACCGTCTGCGAGGACATAACAGGCCATGTCGTCCGTCTCCATGAATGCAAAATAGTCCCGGTTGTCTATGTAAGAGCCCGCTTCCGACACAAAGGCGGTACTAAAATCGCTGTTGTCCTTGCGCATCGCTACCCCCGTCTTTCTTGTTTCATCCTATCGCCAAAATAAGTACTGTTGCATTATCCTGACTTTTAAAGCCTTTATCATTAATGGCGTCGATCATGGCATCCGCTGTTTCCTGCGGTGTTCCACCCTTGCGCATAATCTCTTCCAATTCAATCTCCGTCAGCGCCTCCTGAATGCCATCGCTGCACAACAGCACATGATCGCCCGAATACAGACGAATCGGTGCACTCCCCAGTTCCATGCTCTCAAAGCCCTCATAGCCCAAGTAGTTGACCAGTTGATTGCGCACTGGACTCGTTTTGGCTTCCTCCGAGGTCATTTGTCCAGCAAGCACTCGTTCCTCCAGCAGTGTTTCTGCTGTATGCTTGGAATTGACTGTTTGGAAATGACCATTACGGTAAATCGTAATCAGGCTGTCACCCACCGCTCCGTAATGCAGCTGATATCCGCACACAATGACCGCAGCCAGCGTCGTTCCTCCACCCTGTCCATTCAAATTTTGCAAAATGCCGCGATTGCTTTGAGTTGCCGCTTCTGCAAAATAGCCGTTCAAATTCGTTGCATCTTCCAGCTTGGCAAATGCCTTTGTAAAAGTCGTCACAGCCAAGGTACTGGACATACGTCCATTGGCCAGTCCACTAATACCGTCTGCGACAACAGCCAGCGTACCGACAGTTGTCGTCATACTGGAGAAATAATCATCCTGCTCGCTCCGGCTCCCGATCGTTTGACCATTTCCGATTTCAATTCCACTTACGGTACGGCTGCCGGAACTTCGCGTCAGTCGTATACGGATCATGAGAAGAACAGCGAATAGTACCGCAGCTCCACTTACAACAAAATAAGGCTGCATATCGTTACCTCCCTGCACCATTGCCCAATTCCATCCTAGTTTTCGTTATCCCACTCAAAATGGGCGCCACACAGCGGGATAAAGATAAATTTGCTGTGTCCCAGCTGAATCACGTCATAGGCAGCCAGCTCTGCTGGTGAATATACCGCCTCGTTATTGTGGTACGCCAAACCCGATGAATCGCCTGGCAGCAAGTAAAAGTTGCGTTTCTTCGGATCATACACAATAACCGCATGATTTCTGCGAGAAATCGTGTTGTCCCCGATAATGCGGACATGCATTTCCTCTGCGCGCCCGATAAAGTTCTTCTCCGCCATAATGCGATAGTCCTGACCCACCTGTGCTCCTTCGATGCATACCAGCCATCCAGTTACCGGATGAATCCCCACCGTCTCACCCAAATACGGCATTGTTTTGTCATTATCTCCCGCGACGTTTGTTTTCGCTGCTGGCTCCGCGCTCTTGGGTGCAGCTATATTTACTACCGTGTTGCAATAAGGACACGTATTTCCGTGCTTTCGTGTACTGAACATGTGTCCGTTCGGGCATCTTGTCAAACTCATAGTCGGTTCCTTCCCCCATTGTCATGATTGTCTTTTCAGCGATCTGAGGATTTTGCAGCATCCTCATCTATTTAACGAGCACCCTTGTATTGGCAATATATAACAAGTCACCTGAGTAAATCCGGTATGGCTCACCGCTTTCCAATTTCTTGGTTACACTTTCGTTGGCAGACCGCAAGCCTGTACCATTACCGGAATCCACATCTTCCACAAACCAGTCGCTGTTCACCCGGTTGAGTACCGCATGTTCCACACTTACCAGGGAGGCATAATCTGTACCTGCCAAATCAATATCCGCCTCCGAACGTGACGTCGTTTTGCCGATTAAGAGCGACGTTTCGCCTTCGATATACCATTCTTTAATGGACTCGCCCTCTTCATCAATCAACACCAGCTTGGCAATCCGCTGACGTTGTGCCCTTGACTTGGCCACAGGTACAACGGACACCAGATTGCGCAGTATGTATACAAGCACGCCGATTCCAATACCTGTCGCGACCACGGTTTTCAAACCGCTGTAGCCTGTACGATTAAACACATAAAAGGCGATCGCCAGCATCAGCCCGAACATGGCAACATCTATGATGAAAACCCATCTGTTCTGCGCCGTTTTCACTGCTTGCTTCCCCCATTTCTATCCTGAAATCATCATTTTTTACGAATACCAAAAAATTGGTTAAACATCGCTGAGGTATCCGTCGGATCACCGGATTTTTTCGTTTTTTTCCCTGGTGAGCCTTCCTTCGTTTTCGGATGAAAACCAAAAAATTGCTCAAAATCAGTTCCTATATCAGCCGGATTGAATCCTTTGGCTGCCGTACGCGCACCGCCGGAAGATGAAGCCCCTCTCCCTCTCTCTTGCTGTTTCCCGCCAGCTCCCTCGGTTTTTCGGATGAGCTCGGCATCGTATGCCTGCCGCAATGCTTCGTCACGCAATGTATTGTAAGCCTCGTGAATCAGCTTAAACTTGCGCGTTGCTTCCTCGCTTCCCTGGTTGGTATCAGGATGATACTTTTTGGCCAGTTTACGGTAAGCCTGCTTAATCTCTGCCTCCGAAGCATCCCGGCTGACACCGAGCAGCTCATAGTAGTTAGTCATTGTGTGATGTTCCCCTCTCCGAAAAAAATAAATATTAAGAGACCCGTAGGCCTCTTAATATTTATCCACCCTGCACTTGTGTGCCGGGTGAGTGTGTGTTTAAGCTGCACTTAACGTGAAGACGTTAAGCTTAAACCGGATATCCGCCGTCGATTGTAGCCAGCTCGGTTTTGTCTTTCTTTTGTTTGATGTAGAGTGTAAATGCACCTACACCTTCTGTGTCGCCGAAGTGCTCGTTGTAGTCTACAACGAAAGCATTCGGGAAGTGGATTTTACGCACAACTTGATCAGCTGCGATAACTTCCAGTGTTACTTTACGGTAGCTGTCTGCTTTTTCAGCAGGAACCAGAGACCACAAAGCCAGTTTCAGCGTGTCATCCGCGCTGTCACCGTCTACTGCTGTGATGATTTTGCCGCTGATGCGCAGCGTGGAGCCTACGTCAGTGGAGCGTGCATTGGAATCGTCCGGTGTATCGGTGTCATAAATAACCGTTTGGATGTTATCCAAGCCCAGCTCAATTGTTTCTTGTCCTTCTACTTTCAATCTGAATCCCATGTGTGTTGCCTCCTTGAAATTAGGTAATATGATGGCGGAAGAAGCAGAGCTTCTTCGCGATTTATGTATAAAGGCGGTTCTAGAAAGAAACGCCTCTAACATCTTTCGTAGGGCTCGGATCATGATTTGACCGAGCTGGTTCCTTTAGTGATCATGACTTCCAGGTTCTTCACATTACCGTTGAAGACCAGGTCGATATGGCACATATTGCTTTTCTCATCAATAATGAAGCTCATATCGTCTCCGTCCTGAATGATCGAGTTAACAGATCCTCTGCTGCTCAGCCACTTGCTCTTCTGACTGCTCGGATTGTTACTGAAGAAGCGGACGATATTTTCGTGTTTGAAGTCCCCTGTCTGGTAGCGCAAAATACGTTCAATGTACGTGCTGACCAGCGTCTTGTAGATGGAGTCAAAACCGTCCTCAGACATCGCCATGCTTCTCGCCTTGTAGACGGTAATCCGGCGGATATCCTTATCCTGGATCTGTGCATTCTCGGACGAGAATACAAAGCCGAAGTTTTTACGGTTGATGGCATCCTTGATCGTGTTGGTGAAACCGGTGATTTCCTTGGCCATCGTCGTCACCGTGCGCAGACTGTTGTCTCCTGCCTCGATATCGAAGCGTACGCCAGGGAAGTTCTTATTGACCGTTTTGAACGTCTCACGCAGGTATTCAGGACACTGATAGGAAGCGACCAAGCCGGCGGCAACGTAGGCTGCACCTACATAAACGCCCTCGATCCACAGCTTGAGAATATCCTCTTTCTCCTTAGAGAGCTGTACACCATCTTCGGTCTGTAGCATTTTGCTGTCGATAATGACACCCGATTTGTCCTTCGGAATAATCGTAAAGTTCGGTACACAAGGAATTGCAAATTCGCTATATTCTCTGCGAACGAGACTAGCGCATTTATCGACATATTTATCAATGCCTGCTGTTGCCATACTGTTGAAAGTCGTTTCTTCACCGGATTCAAAATTAAAGAACATTTGAATTTTGTAATCCTTCACGACTTGCAGCAGCATCGAGAGCGATTCCATTGAATTGCCGCCCTGCTTAACGACCTTCTCGTTGCCCTTGAAGCGTTCACGTGAAACTTTTACCTTACCGGCTGCTTCCAGCTCGACGGATGGAACGATACCGAACCAGATCGTGTCGCTGAATTCATTCTTAGCATTCACCGTGTTCAGGTACGTTTCCAGGCGCGGGATATTGCTGCTTTTTACCAGCATGTCCAGCTTGTTGTTCGCCACCAGCATTGTCGGCAGCATGCCTTTGCTCTTCGTTGCATATTGATCGAAGAACATTTTGACACCGAGAATTTTTTCCACAAGCGGCTTAACCGCCTTTACGAAATCATCCTTGGCATTTTTATAGAACTCCAGATACGTGTTGTAGTTCTGAACCTCAACTGCTGTATCCACCTTGGTCTGAACAGCTGGCAGTGGCACAAACGTGCGAACTACCAAATCCTTCACATAATCAGAAGGCGTATCTGTGATAGAGTTATAATCTTCTTCGAATACTTGAGAGAGATCGCCAGTGCTGTTCTCATCCAACAACATCAGCTCAGTGCTGTCGCTCTTCGGCGCTTCAATAATTTTCAGTTCGCCGCTTTCCCCAATGGAGAGCATGCCCACCTGGATCAGTTCACCGGAGTTTTCCTCTTGCGCGCCACCGAGCAGAAGGCGGGTTTTGATGTCCTCAATTGCCAGTGGAAGCATAGCCATAACGTTGTTGTAGTTTTGACTCGCTTCCTCGAACATGCCATTCAGCTTGTCACCCATGTCAAGTTTCTTCGGGTCACCATCATCCAGCTTGTCGTATTCACCATACATATAGTGAATTTCTTTGCGGACTTGGCGAATATCATCCATGACCTTTTTCGGTGAAATCATATCCAGCAGATTTTCAAATTTGAAATCTACATTAGTGATTCCTTGACTGCGCTTGGTATCGATGAGCGTAAACAACATTTTCAGAAAGTCATTACTTTGATTTACACGAATTTCAGAAATGCTATCCTCATCAATTCCTTCTGGCTTTTTAAGGGTGTAGACGACTTTTTGATTGGCCGCGTTAAAAAACGAATACACGGTCGGTGAAAACTTATCCAAAAATTCGTCAAAGCTGCGCACCAGAAGGTGCTGATTAATCTCCTTGATCTTCTCATCGCTCAAGCTGTCAATACCCTTCACATCACCTACTATGGTGATCAGGTCCAGCTTTTCCGGGTTAATCTCTTCAAAAAGCATTGTCCGGTTGGTTTGATAAATGATTTCCATCGCTGTCGGCAAATGAATAAAGTATGAGTTATAGGTCCATTGCTCCATACACGGACACGGGATGTCCAATTTGAAACGGACGAATACTCATTTTTAGTTCTTTTGCCTCCTCCCCCCTACTTATACATTTAAATTCGTCAAAGGATTGAGCTTATACCACATTTATGGTACAGGCATGTAACCTCGAAAATCGGTCCGAAGCGTTATTCGGCTTTTAACGGCAAAGCATGCAAGTGAGATGTTTTTTTAAATCACAAAGTCAGATAACACAGAAATTTTAAATTTATGATTTCGTATTCCTAACTTCAATCCCAATTTTTGCCGTTGATACGAGAGCTATCATACAAAGCACCCTTCAGTTTTGTCAATTTCTGTAGTCTCAGATTGAAACAGGGCATTTTGACTCATTTTATGCGTGAATACGTAGTTTTTATGATATGTTAGACCTGTTTCTTCAGGGAAATATTCACAAATGGAACTCAATTACCGATAGAAGTCCATTGGATATTTCTGATAAGCGTAAAAGAATCAAATTCATGGCTAATGTGAGGGTTATCAGCTGTTTTGATCCTTTATCCCTTATATCCCAAGGATTAGGAGAGTTGATCCCCTCACGTTGGCCTCGGCGATGGAGGAGCTTATGTTCAGAATAAGGAAACTAGCGATTATTGTTTTCATGACTTTTGTACTATTTTTACAAATGGGCTTAAATGGGGAAATTTGCAGTGTAAATCAGGCTAATGCAGCATCTTTAGGTGCTGTCCCGATCGAGGGTTATGATGCCGTTTTTGTATTGGATACCAGTTATTCCATGAGGGATACCGATCCTGAGGGCATTGCCGCGGAAGTCATCAATATGTTTATGGATTTGAGTGATGCAGACCGCACACGCGTCGGATTCGTTGCCTACAATCATCACGTGGTCGCCTCGAAACCACTCACTTCGATTGCCGTGGCAGCGCAAAAATCCCAGATCCAGCAGGAAATCAGAACACTTAACCGTTCCGGTTATACGGATTTGGGACTTGGGTTGCGCAAAGGCTCGGAGCTTCTAGCCGCAGGAGCATCCCAAGGGCGTCAGCCTTTTATGATTCTATTGTCAGATGGAGAGACTGATTTTGGTGCCTCCTCTGGTTCCCGATCCAAAGGTGACTCCAATAACGATGTATCCTCTGTCATCAAATCTGCACAGACCAAAGGATATCCGGTGTACACGATTGGTCTGAACCATGATGGCACAGTGAACCGACAAGAACTCGAACGGATCGCTTCTCAAACGGGTGGAGCTTCTTTTATTACGAGTAGTGCCGAGGATCTGCCGGAAATTCTGAACCGTATTTTCGCCAGTCAAATTCGCTCCAAGCTCGTTCCAATTGCTGCAATTACGACCACTGGCGAGATGCAGGAATTAACTGTAACTCTACCTGATTCCAGTATGGAGGAAGCCAATCTGGTGCTTTTGTCGGAGCATCCCCTTCTGGAAACACAGCTATATTCCAATTCAGAAAATGTCCGCAGGTACAAGTCGAGCCGATATGCGATTTTAAAAATCGAGCATCCACAGGCAGGCAAAGTGAAGTTGAAACTACGGGGCATACGCGGGGATTTGGTGAAAATCAATTTACTTGGCAGCTACCGACTGGAAGCCGAAGCAACCATAGGAGGAAAGCAAGCATCGGCAACTCATGGCGACAAGCCTGTGCAGTTGCTGAAAGGTCAAGCCACACCGTTTCAAGCTCAGCTCCTGTTACCCGACAGTCAAAAGCTTACGGATGAAGCCGTATATACGTCTCTCCAAGCCCATATTATTGTTACTCCAAAGGGGGGCACAGCCAAAAAGGTGCCTATGACCTATAAGTCAGGAGCCTTCCATACCGAATATGCGTTCCCTCAAACCGGGGATTATACATGGCAGCTATCTCTGGATAGTCCGCAATGGTACCGTAAGGGAACTGTACATAAAGTTCACGCGGCCAATGCAGCGCCACAGGTCTTAAAAGACCTGACGATTCACCTGGTGAAAGAAGACGGTGATTCCCGTCGAAGTGTATCGGATTTTATTGTTGACCCGAATCATGACAAGCTGAACTATAAGTTGGATTCAGAAGCCTCTGGGGATGCGATCCATGCTGAGATTAACGGTAATGATCTGCTGCTATCCGAGCTCCGCACAGGTGACTCTCAGCTAAAGATTACTGCCACCGATCCGGAAGGAGCATCCAGCAGCGCTACACTAACCGTTACCGTACAATCTCGGTATACAGCCATTAAATGGACAGTAGCCATCAGTATCGTGGTAGCCGCTCTTCTGTATTGGTTCTTGCGGCCGAAGCCGCAGTTTGCCGGAAGAATCGAAGGATATTTTCTCGCTACAGCAAGTGGGCAGGAGATTCCGGTAAAATCCTGGCCGCTCACCTCCTTTCCGGGTCGTAAGGTCAGCTTGCAGGAGTTGTTCCGTACGCTTGACGTTCACGAACCGTTGCCAGAAGCGGAACGGATCCTATTTTCCGCAGGTAAAAAAGGGAGCCTGATCGTGAAACATGATACACGCTGTGCCTTACAGCATGGAAAGATCAGATTAGCTCGCAACAAAAAAGCGGTCATGGAGTACAGTGACAAACTGTACATTACATTCGAGGATGGTGTCACTGAAATCGAGCTGCGATACAAAGCGATTAAACCAAATACTTCAGTGTACACCGACCATATCCAAGCTCCGACAGGATAATGTCGGTCACAACGTAAAAAAAGAGAAGCGCCGTCTCTTACGATTAACGAACCGTAAGAGTAGGGCGCTTCCCTTTTTTTATCCAATATTCCGCACGTAGTGCGGCTTTAAACCATCGAAGTGAGCGGCAGCGCTTGTTAGCCTGTACCTCCAGACCACGCCGAATGACATACGGCAGCAGAGAAAGTCCCGCATTTTCAATCTGAATCCGCTCAGCATGATCTGCAAATAATCGGCCTGGCACATCTGGCGGAGGTGTTCCTTTTCGGCAATAATACAGCGTAGCGGCCAAACTATAGATATCCGACACAGGTCCCTGCTGCGAACGATTAGAGTAAAATTCCAGCGGAGAATAGCCCGCCGTGGTGAAAATCGGATGCTCTTTGCCTTCAAAATGCACAGCCGAACCAAAATCAATCAGCTTGACGTTGCCATTTTCCCCAATCATAATGTTGCCCGGCTTAATATCCCGATGAATAATTCCTTTGTCATGAATGTACTCCATGGCATCAATTAAAGGTAGCAGCGTATGGTACAAAAAAGTGGGGTCATACGTTGGCGCAGCCTCTTCTTTCATCATTCGATCCAGTGTCTTGCCTGCACAGTATTCCATGACCAGATAGGCAGTTCCATTTTCCTCAAAGTGATCTATATAACCGACAATTCCCGGGTGACTTAACTCCTTCAACATTTGCCCTTCACGCAAAAAATAATGCATAAACTCCACGTATTTGGATTGCATAGAAGCACCGCAAGTGACCGTTTTTCGATCCATCCCCCGCAAAGCCAGTGCATTCGGAAAAAATTCCTTCACAATGACCTTTTCTCGGTTATCCAACAGCCTTGCCGTATACACGATGGCCAGCTCACTGCGGGACAAGGCGCTTCGAATTTGATATGTATTTCGCAGCTTCGTATTGCGGGCAAGCAGATTCCCGCTTGTATCCACGATCATGACTCGTCCTCCTGTCAGGTTCTTAGCTTATGTCTTTTGTATATATCGGCTTATTACACATCTTTTTATTATACCGTAAAATAGATTATTGGAAAAACAAATAACCTGCCATAATCTCCCACAGAGAAATGATGACAGGTCTTTTGGCATTCATCTGGTCCTTTTTTCTCAAATCCTTTAACCCAGTTTTGTTCCGGGCTTCATGCTACGCACACTGTTCGTATTTTTCTTCCGTTCACTGCGCAGTTTGCCTTTACCTTGTTCTGGAGTGCGAATGGTAAGGGCAATCAGGAACGATACGACGCACAGCACAGCAATTGTGGTAAAGGTCGGGATGAATCCGCCGAGCAAGGCTGCGATAAATGACCCCGCCAGCGCACCAAGGCCAAAGCCTTGATACACAATACCATAGTTTTTACTTTGATTTTTCAGTCCAAAGAAATCAGCTACGATGGCAGGAAAGACTGTAATGTTGCCGCCGAAGCAAAAAGCAATTCCTGCTACACAGGCAAAGAACAAACCATAATTCAGCGGTACCAAACTTAACACTGTAACTGCAGCCGCCGTTGCCAGCAACGCACCCGCTACTACTTTCAAACGACCTACTTTATCCGATAGCGCACCTAAAATGATCCGACCCGCCGTATTGAAAATAGCGACCATAGCGACCGCATTCGCGGCTGTTGCTACATCTAGGCCGGCCATCCGTACGCCGATATCTTTGACGACTCCAATCAGGTATAGACCACTCATACAAGCGGTAAAGAACATGACGAACAGCAGGTATGCCTGCTTGGTGCGCAGCATTTCTTTTACGGTGTAGTCCCGCTGTACAACCCCATTTTGTACCGAAGGCTTGTTCACGACTACAGCTTCTTTTACCAGGAAAGAACCACCCACAATCATGATCAGCACGATCATTCCCCAATATAAGAACGCTTGCGATACACCAACGGACTGAATCAACGAACCATTAATATACTTGAATATAAGACTGCCTGTTCCATATGCCCCAACCGAAATACCGGAAATAAGTCCTTTTTTCTCAGGAAACCATTTAATCAGATTAGAAAGTGATGTAATATATGCCGTTCCATCCGCAAAACCTACGACAATACCCGCCAAAATATATAGCAGGGATAACGAAGTTACCTGTGAACTGAGCATGAGCCCTGCTCCTAACACGACACCTGCACACAAAATCAAACGACGTAGTCCCCATTTATCCTGTAGTTTGCCTGCGAATAAAGTAGCAAATGCCAGTGCAAAACTGGTAATTGAAAATGTAATGGCAACCGAACTGAGGTTCCAGCCAAAGCGGTCCACCAACGGTTGATTAAATAAACTCCATGTGTAAATGGTTCCTAATCCCATCTGGACAATGATTGTTCCAAGTACGACAAGCCAACGATTTCCGCTGTTTGTTTTCATTTCAATCTCCTCTTTTCATTCCGGCTCTACAGCGTCAATTTGTGATTATGATAACCGGGAATCCAGTATACTTTGCGCCTGAGGAGGAGCAAGTCTGTAAGGATTCTCTCTACACGGGTTATTATAACCCTGCATGTCAGCCAGAAATCGTTTGAGGAATGAAATGCACATATAGCGGAATGAAATGCCTTTAAAGTCGCATAATTTGCCGAAATTCCTTGGCCTTGCTACGGCTTACTGGAATTTCAGCCTCTAGTCCACGCAAACGCAGGAGATACGTATGATTAAACCAAGGTACAATTTCACGGATCTGCGACAGATTAACTGTGTACGATCGGTGACAGCGGAAAAAGTCCTGCTGCGGCAACCGGCTATGAAATTCTGAAATGCTCATCGGCATCGTATATTCTTCGTGCCTAGTAAAGACACGGGTCACCTTTTCCTGCGCACACGCATAGTAAATATCGTTCGCATCCGTTACGATGATTTTGTCATTTTTCAGCAGATTAATACGACCTGGCGCAGCAACGGTGCTGGCTTCAGCAGCTCGGGGTTGCGCCGTCTGGACAGGCTCCTGTATTGGAACGTTCTGCTGCTCATAAGCATTTTCCAGCTTACGTAGCATAGATGCGATCCTTTTTTCATCATATGGTTTGAGGATGTAGTCGAACGCCTCCAGTTCAAAAGCCTGCGCCGCATGTTCTTTATAGGCGGTCGTAAAAATAATATAGGGCTTTTTGGCAAATTTGCTAATGTTCTGTGCCAGTAGCATCCCGTCCAATGAAGGAATGTTAATGTCCAGAAAGATCGCGTCCGTCTCCTGATCTTGCAGAAACCGAAACACATCTAGCCCATCCTCGAAACTATCGGTCACCTCAATGTTGCTATGAGTCTGAATAAGATACTCCAGCTCTTCACGTGCCGGAAGTTCGTCTTCTACAATTATGGCCTTCATGACTTCTCCTTTGGTATGTCAAAATAAACTTCGGTGCCCGGCTCATGCTTTAGAATAATAACTCCTTCGCCGTACATAAGCTTGAGCCGTCTGTGCACATTGTACAAGCCGATCTGTTTAGCCGGAACCCGATCATGATACAGGTTATCCACAACATCATCGCGTATACCCACCCCGGTATCTGCCACAGAAATACGCACCTTTTCTCCACGATCCTTTACAGAAATGGTTACTGTACCTGCCCCCTTTTTCTTGAGGATTCCATGATTAATCGCATTCTCAACCAGGGGCTGGATAATAAGGCTTGGAATACGCACAGACACCTCATCCATTACATACTCTACCTGAAGCCGGTTGCCGAAGCGTGCTTTTTCAATTTCTACGTAATCAGACACCTGCTGAAGCTCCTTATGAATTTCAATCAAATCATCATTCAGCTCCAAATTATAGCGCAGATAACCCGATAAATTAATGATCAGCTCTCGGGCCTTATCCGGCTTGGTGCGTGTCGTCGAGGCAATGGCGTTCAACGCGTTGAACAGAAAATGAGGATTGATCTTAGTCTGGAGTGCCTTTAACTCGGCCTTATTCGCCGCTTCCTTAATTTGCTCCACACGCGATACTTCCATTAACGTGGAAATGATTTGAGACAAGCCAATCGCCATCGTCTGCAACGGATACGTGATTTTATAAGCTTTGCGATAATAAATCTTCAACGTTCCGGTTACTTCTCCCCGCTCCTCTAACGGGATAATGAGCAGGGACTGGATTTGGGGTGTTTTATCGTCTGCAATATGATTGCGGATCGTGATTTTACCGCTGCGGATTGTCGATTTAGTCACATCGCTAATGATCTCATCTCCGATGTGATAACGCTCTTCGCCAAAACCGACATAGGCCAGCACATCTCTGGTATCCGTAATCGCCACCGCGTCTGCCTTGATGTCTTCTTTTATGATCGAGCAAATCGTATGCAAGGATTCGGCATTAATGGAGCGAAAATAAGGTAACGTCTTATTGGCAATATCCAGTGCCAGCTTGGCCTGTCTGGCCGCGATATTCTCCTTTTCCCCCTCCACACTCTGGATCAACAGAACGATTAAACCGATACTGACTTCTCCGATAATCATCGGTAGACCAATCTTGGAAACGATGTCCACTCCAAGGCTATGGGGTTGTGCCATCACCATAATGAGCAGCATCGTCAACGCTTCGCAGACCATACCTGCGGCGATACCGACCAGCCATCTCTTGGAACGATTGACCCGGCGGCCGATGTATCCTGACACCACACCTGCCAGAATACTCGTAATCAGACACGGAATCGAGGTCACTCCCCCGATATCAATCAGATAACGATGGATACCCGATATAATACCTGTAACGATCCCAACCCAGGGTCCAAACAAAATACCGCCTGCCATAATTGCTATGATTCGAACGTTAACAAGCGAACCTTCAACTTCAATCCCGGTGTAGGTGCCGAACAGTGCAAACATGCAAAAAATCAATGTTAGTATGGCCAGCTCTGCCGGAGAATGACTGTTCTTTTGCAAGGTTTCCTTAAATCGGGGGATACGTGTAATAAAAAATAAACAAATCAGTAACAACGCTGCGCGCTCAAACAGCTGCATCAGCATTTCCAACAAGGCGTTCACCTGCGTTCCTCCCAAATAAAAACGAATATGCTTATGTTATCGTGTACGTCGTTCATACACACCATACCCAAGTATCATCAAGCCACATACGAATAAAATAATAACAAATATATTGTCAACAAAACTCGGCATATCAGGTTCTGACATAGAAATGCCCGAACTATTCAATTTAACAGGTACGGAATTCGCAGCCCATTGAATGACCGCTATAAAGCGCTCCATCGTATATATCACTCCGCTACCCAATAGGCTCAACACGCCGAATAACAAATATTTAAGCTCCATAAGAATTTATCCCCCCTTAGTTACAAAGCATTTAAACTGCCACAAATTATACCATCAACTTCCATCTAATTATAGCTTCTAGAAATCGCCTCTTCTTCATTTCCCTTCTTCAAACGCAGAAAAAAACCGGAGAGTACCGCTTGATAGCGATACTCCCCGGCTCTCTAGTCCGATGAAGAAGCTTGTCGGTTATTTGCTTTTGCTGATTTCGGTAGGACTGTTGTACTCCTTCTGATCATGTACCAGTTCTTTTAATTGGATAATCAACGCCTCTAGCTCACTAAACCCGGTCACCATATTGGAGGTTATATTTCGTTGTTCCTCTACTCCAGCCAAAATTTGTTCTGATGCTGCACTCGCCTGTTCCGTTACACTTGAAAATTCCGTCATCTCTTGAACAACCTGAGATGAATACTGCTGCATGCTATTCGTACTGTTTTCCACATCCACGGCCTGCATCAGCACTTTATTGGCGTTTTGCAGGATGTCTTCCAGTACAATTTCGGTCGAATGTGCCGATTCCATACTTTGCTGTAGCCTGTGCTGTCCCATGTCAAATTGGCTTACGACAGAATCCATCTGAGTTCTCAGTTGAGTCAAAATAGCTTCCATCGCCACCGAGGTGTTCCCTACCATTTCAGCCAAATTACGCACTTCGCCAGCTACGATGGCAAATCCTTTTCCATGCTCTCCCGCTCTGGCGGCCTCAATGGATGCATTCAAGGACAGCAAATTAGTTTGTTTCGAGATTTGAGTAATATCTTTAAGCATGGCAGACATGTTATCACTTTGTACTCTAAACTCGTCCAGTTCTTCTTTGGTACGACTCATGACTTGACCCAAATCCTTAATTTGAGACGTCAATGCAAGCAGTTGACTGCTCCCTCTGTCCCCGGCATTTTTCGTATCTTCGGAAAGCTGCTTCAGTTCTCGGGAATGATCAGCTACCTCTCGCACGTGCTGGTCAGATTGAGCCAAGTTATCCGTAACCTCGGTGATATTCGAAGCTTGCATTTCTACCCCTTTGGCAACCTCCTGAAATCCGATAGCGACTTCATTTGTCACGCTGCCCGTCGCATCTACTTGATTCCTGAATCGTTCTGTAAAGCTATGCAATCCAGCCACTGCTTGTCTAACTTGCTCAAACAGAAATTCAATTCGTTGCCTTGTAGCATCGATATCTTTATTTTGCTCTTCACTTTTCTTAAACTGCTTTTGATTTAACACCGACACCACTAACAGTAGCAAACCAATGAGTAAAACAATAATAAACTCATGCACATAACGCAAAGAACCGGTAGCCGGGGGAATTGCGGGCGTACCGATTGTTATTTGCACAAAAATATTACAGAGATTTAAGGACATAGCTACCAGAAAATATCGGTAAGATGGATACAGCAAAAACAAAGAGCAGATTAATATGGTGGTCACTACCTCGACGCTAGATAAGTTCAAAAATATACACATTAATACGCTAAAAAACGTAGTAATCCACGGAATAAGGCGGATTCCTTTCTTTTTCACATTCAGGATCGTTAAAACTGCCGCGACTACAAATCCTACACCATTAGATACCCACATCGAGGGATTAGATAATGCCGGGACGATGCCGCTCAAGGCCATAATCCAAAAAATAATGATCACCAATTTGTTTCTTTGCCACAACAATTCACTCGTTCTGTCCATGATTGTGTACGCGCTCCTTAGAATATATATTAGGTATTTATAAAATAAAAATGTAAATACCATACTTTATATATCGTCATATCAGAACACGTAGTGAATGAAAATCATGCAAACACTCCACATTCCCTTTAATCGTCAAATTACAACAGGACAACTCTTAAAGGGAAAGAGTATGTAATTGTAAATAAATGAATGCAAAGAATCGCCCCCCTGACAGGGAGCGATTTTGAATTCATTTTTGATGATCTTTGCAATTGGAAAAGGTTCATGTACCACTGATAATATTAGGATTCCTTGTTTTCAGAAGCCTCTTCAGCGCCTTCGGTTGCCGCTGCATCACCTTCCACAGCAGCATTTTCTACTTCAACTGCACGTGGAACGATAATAGAAGCAAGCAGTTCTTCTTCAGGGACGTGCAGTGTTACTCCTTTAGGGAGTTTCAAGTCGCTAGCGCTCAGCTTGTCGCCAACATCCAGCGCGGATACATCCACCTCAATGGTAGATGGCAAATCAGCCGGAAGACCTTCGACCTCAACTTCCGTTTCCTGAACTTGCAGAATACCGCCTGTTTTTGTACCTGCAGGTGTACCCTGATAATCAATAGAAACACGCACGCGAAGCGGTTTGTTTTTGGAGATTTTCAGAAAGTCGGCATGCAACCATTGGTTATCACGCTGTTGATAATCTTTAATAATAACTGGAATGGTTTCTCCACCCTCTACTGTGAGGTTAAACACCTCTGAACGTCCGGTTTTGACTACTTTATTAAATTCCTTGGCATCGACATGTACAGGGGTTCCTTCAAGCTCAGAGCCGTAAACCACAGCTGGAATCCGTCCTTTTAACCTCAATCCACGAATGGCCGAACCCTTCTTCTCTGTTCTCGGCTGGGCGGTCAGTTGAATACTTCCTCCATTAGAACTCATGATATACAACCTCCTTCAGGTTACCTTACAAATGATTTTCCTCCAAGAATCTTGCCTGTTTACCAGTCGTACTACAGGATGTAAGCCAGCTAGCTGGCAAAACTAAACAAGTCCATAATTTTATTTTACCCCTTTTTTCTGAAACTGACACACGTTTGCATAAAAAAATAGCATTTCTCGAAATGATCGAAAAATGCTATTTTTGTGTATATACGCAACCAAGCACGCAAGTCTAACCGGCCCGATTATCATTTACCAGTAACAAATATTCTTCTCTGCCACTATGAATCAGTACCTGCATCACAGACTGGTTCTGGTCTATATCAATATATCGATCTGCCTCAACATCCTTGGCATCCCAGTGATTAAGCCGGACAATGTAGCCAATTCGCTGTATATCAGGAGCCACCTGAATACGCGCTATTGCACGACCGTCATCCAAATCCCGAAATTCGACATGTCCGTCGCGATGCCCAGTTCCCCATACCCATACGTTCCAGCCAGTGTATTGCCGATCCGTACGCTCGTAGATCAGTTCAATCGTACGAAATGGAGCGACTTCATTATCGTTTCCAAGCTGCACATCTGTCAAAGCCATGGCTGTACCTGCAATTTCTTGATCTGTTCCCTCATCCGAGTCTTCCAATTCGTTCTCCGCCTGACGATTAGCCTGATCTTGTTCAGTCAAAAAGGAGACTCGTGCAGGTTCTTCCTGATCATATAACACCATCATTGACCAGCGCGATACAGTTACACGATGGCCTACGACTTCATACCGTGTCTCATTACCAGCCCCGTGTGCGTCCACGACCACATGCCAACGATCCGATTCCGCAGGCAATACTATCGTCTGCTCCGTATCCGAGCCGTTATAAATCACCACAATATGATTCCAGGCATCGCCGTTAGCATGGTGCCTCAAAGCAAAGGCCACCACATGCCCACTGCTTTGCAGCACTTCCATGTGCTGCTCCACCAGCTCACGTTGGTCCATTCGGAATGCTGGGTGGCTGCGTCGCAAAGCAATTAAGCCTTGGTAGTAATCAAACACGGGGCGAAACCTCGCCTTGTTATCCCAATGAATCGCATTGACCACATCTGAGCTCCGGTAACTATTGTGGTCTCCATATTTGGAGCGCAACAGTTCATCCCCTGCATGAATAAAAGGAATACCTTGAGATGTGAGTACCATGCCGTTGGCCAACAGGGACTTGCGCACGGTTTCGTCCTCTAGCAGGTTATTTTCATCCAGTTCCCCATACGGATCTGCTTCGGCAACAGCATGTTCAGGTGTCCTCCCATCCTGTGGCTTCCCCTGCTCCCATTGTGGAAAACGACAGTGCTCCCGCAAATGTCTTACCGTCAAAATTTTATCCCACAGATTGAGATTATCGTGGGCAGTTACATAATTGACGGTCTCCGATGGCTGAGCTGTGAAATCATGAATAGCCCCAAAAGCACCTTTGAGCACCTGCTCCTCCTGATGTTCTGCCCCCGTGGCAAACCCGCTTCCAGTACCGTCGCTATCCCCCTTAATAGCAGAACGGTAGTTGTCGTTAAAAACAGCAAAGCCTTTGTCCCGTTGTGTTCCTTTTAGCGTAAGCAAGGGTTGTGGAGATTCTCCTCCCGTCCAAGGCTCACCATAGATCAGCAGATCCGGACGCACTTCAGAGCGAAGTTCTTGCGTAAGCTGCACCACGGTTGGTGTATCAATCAGACCCATCAGATCAAATCGAAAGCCGTCTATATGATATTCCTCTGCCCAATAGCGTAGTGAATCCTTGATATACTTGCGCACCATCGGACGTTCGGTTGCCACCTCATTGCCTACACCTGATCCATTGGTGAGCTGCCCTTGTTCATCCGTGCGGTAATAATATCCAGGTACAACAGGCTCAAATGGCCCCTGTTCCACCGAATACGTATGGTTGTATACAACGTCCATAATGACACCGATGCCGACAGAATGCAAAGACTGTACCAGCAGTTTCAGCTCTCGTATACGTGCCTCCGGATCAGCCGGATTGGAAGAATAAGACCCCTCCGGCACATTATAATGCTGGGGATCATAGCCCCAGTTATATTCAGTATCTAATTCCGCAAAGTCATTCACCGTATGAAAATCAGCTACCGGAAGCAAATGAACATGTGTAATGCCCAGTTCCAGCAGATGATCCAGCCCGATACTGTTCCCCTCAGGATCCTTCAATCCCGTATACGTAAAGGCCTCAAACCGTCCCTGAGCAGCAGATAAGCCTTTTTTCCCTGTATTAAAATAGGTATCCATCGAAAAATCACGCACATGAACCTCATAGAGAATGGCATCCGTCGGCCGCTTAAGGGTAGGCCCCGCATCCAATTCCCATCCATCCGGGTTGGTTTGAGCCAAATCAATGATCGCTGTACGTTGCCCGTTGGCTGATACCGCTGTGGCATATGGATCGGCAGCATAATGAACAGTGTTGTCCGCCCACTCCAGCCTGTACATGTAATAATATTTGTTCCAGTCACCTTCCAGCTCTATAGACCATACCCCTTGATCATCACGGATCATGAGAAATTCCTGGCCCCCGCCGTGCTCCTGAACGTTCCCCTCCTGATCGTACGCCCCTGCATCGCTATACAACGCTATATGGACCTGCTTCGCAGTCGGGGCCCATACCTTGAACTTGCTGCCCGCAGGCGTATAAGTAAGACCCAAATCATAGCCTTCATATATGGGATATTTTGTGTGCTCAAGCTCTTTAAGCTGATTGAAATCTGACATTTCTGTTCACCACCCATTTCTGTACATCGGCTTACAGCCTCTGTTCATCCATCATTTATGATGTTTATGACTTGTCAATATACCTTAGGATTTTATAAAATCTTCACCTAATAGGCTAACAAAATAAGACAAGCTTGAAAAGCTGGATGATTTAAATAAGGATGACGCTTCCATTTCAACACACACTCCATTTTATGACAATACCATGAACAGGCTACAACTTTTGCCCTTAGGATATAACAATAGTTAGAAAAGTCAGGACAGTCTTCGATTATCCATTTGAAAAATATCATCAGCAATCCGCATGGTAGAACTTCGGTGCGAAACAAGGACAATCGTTTTATCTTGCTGCTGTTCCTTTAACGATTTTAAAATAATGGCCTCGTTCAGGCTGTCCAAATTGCTGGTAGGCTCGTCGAGCAGTAAGAGAGGCGCATCATGGACAAAGGCTCTGGCCAGCCCCAAGCGTTGACGTTCTCCACCAGACAGCCTGTCCCCTAATTCTCCAACTCGGCTGTCATACCCTTGAGGCAAGGTCATAATAAAATCGTGCACGGATGCCTTACGCGCTGCTTCCACAATCTGCTCATGTGTAGCATCATGCTTTCCGATTTTGATATTAGCTGCAATGGAATCATCAAACAGGAACGTATGCTGGTCGACATAGCTCTGTAAGCCTTTCAAATGTCGGGTCCCAATTTCCTTCAGATCGTGTCCGGATAGCAAAATTGCACCTTGCTGCGGGTCCCTAAATCGCATCAGCAACTTTAGCAGTGTAGACTTGCCAGAGCCGCTTTTACCCTGAATGCCTAAAATCCGCTGATGCGGTATCATGAGACTTACATCATTCAGCACCGTTTGACCATCGTATGAAAAAGTCACCTTGTCTACTCGTGCCCCAGTAAAGGCGACACTCATCCCGTCGATATTTTCCTCTACCTCCGGAGTTTCCTCCAATAGACTCAACACTCGTTCCCCGCTCGCCAGCGTTTGAAGCAAATTGTTGGACAGATTGCTTAGTGCGATGACCGGACCAAATGAACTAAACAGGGCAATGACAGAAATCAGCATACCTGTAAAGTCAACCTGACCATTAGACATACCGTACAATCCAGCCAGCAGCATCAAGAATGAGAATCCAACTACAGCCGCATCTGTGATGGCTCTTGTGATGCCTTCATGATGCTTCAAGTCCTTCTGCTTGGCATCCAACTGATCCGTACGACGGTTAATCTCATTCAAACGTTGTTCTCCTTGTCCATATTGCACAATTTCCTTCATCCCCCGTAAGCTGTCCAAAAAATAACTGCTCAGCTTGCCAAAGCTGCTGCGGTATTCCATCCCCTGACGCTTGCCCATACGTGACGTGAGCAGAGGAATAAATAAACCGACAGTTAGGTAAGCAAGCGCAGCAAGCCAGCCTAGCAGAGGCTCATAAGAACCGATAAAAAACACCATGAGCAGTGAGGTGATGATGCCAATCATAACAGGAGCTATCGTATGCGCATAAAATACTTCCAGCAACTCAATATCACTTGTAATGAGTGAGATCAGATTTCCCTTGTCCTTGCCTTCCAATTTGGCTGGAGCGAGTCTTCGCAGGGCTTGAAGCATCTTGTCACGTAGTACAGCCAGCAGCTTGAAAGCGAGATAGTGACCACTCATTTGCTCGCCATAACGGAATACCCCGCGCAGTACGGCGCAAACCACGATCGTTGTCAGCAAAAACGATAGGGTGTAGCCTGTCGTGATGCCCGTTGCTGTAAGCAGAGCCAGGGCTCCAAACACTATAATGCCAATAGCACAAACAAAACCAAGCACTCCTGTAACAATCGTGATGAGCAGCACAGGTAAAAGAGGTCCCGCCAGTACCAATAATTGGCCCATGATCCGTAATCCGTGTCTACGCATATACAGCCCCTCCTTTTCCAAACTGCTCTACCCGGTGTTGACTGAGATACATCTCCGCATAATGCCCCTGCTGGCTCAACAGCTCATGGTGCGTCCCGGATTCTGCCACCAAACCGTTTTGCAGCACATAGATACAGTCGGATTGGACTACGTTTTCCAGTCTGTGAGAGATAAGAATCACTGTTTTTTGACCTGCCAGCGCATGTATAACCTCCATAATGCCTTCCTCACTTTCACTGTCAATGTTAGAGGTGGCCTCGTCAAAAATGTAGACACGACTATCATGTAGCAATGCTCTGGCTAGTGCTAGCCTCTGGCGCTGTCCTCCTGACAGATTGGCTCCCTGCTCTTCCAGTTCTGCTTCCAGACCTCCTTCTGAGAGGATAAAATCATACAGCTTCACTTGTCGCAAAGCTTCCAGCATGTGTTGCTCATCCGCGTGCTCATTGCCCATTTTTAAATTTGCTTCCACGGTGCCTTTAAAAATATAGCTGTTAAAACCGATCCAGGTCATATGACGCATGCGGCTTTCTTCCGAAATATCGGTAAGCTCGGTTCCTCCAATCGTCAGGCTTCCTCGATACCCCTCGTGATGCCCAACAATCAATCCGGCTACCGTACTTTTACCAGAGCCTGATTCCCCAACAATGGATACAAAGCTGCCCTGGGGAATATCCATGGATACATTTCGTAAGGTATCTCTTTCGTCGTAGGCGAAACTCACCTGTTCCAGACGAATATCTGTGGTTTCTATGCTTTTTTGTCCTTGGATAAGGTCCTCTGTGCTCAACATTTGGAATATTTTGTCACTTGCAGCCATTCCGTTCATGGCGATATGAAAGTAAGAACCCAGAAGACGCAGAGGAATAAAAAATTCTGCCGACAGCAAAACAATGATGATTGCTCCTGCCAAGCCAATTCGTCCAGAAGAATATTCGCTTACCGCGACCAGTACACCCGCAGCGGCACCACCAAATGCGATAAGATCCATAATGGCCACGGAGTTAAGCTGCATAGTCAGCACTTTCATCGTCATTTTGCGAAAATCTTCAGCTGCTGTGTTCATTTCCTGATGTTTATCCTGGTCTGTTCCGTACATTTTGAGCGTAGTCAGACCTTGCACATTCTCCAAAAAGCTGTGGCCCAAATTGACGTAACTACCCCAATATTTCCGAAAAAGCTTTTTAGCCATCCTCATAATGACAATGATCGACACTGGAATTAAGGGAACGCAGATCAATAGTATAATGGCTGCTTTGAATCTGACAAAAGAGAGGGTAATGAATAACGTTACGGGGGCAAGCAGACTGTAAAATAGCTGAGGCATATATCTACCGAAATAGGTTTCAAGCTGCTCTACCCCTTCTACAGCAACCTGAATAACCCCCGAGGTGGAGGTATGATCTGTATATGCGGGCCCTATCTTCAGCAACTTGCTGTAAATTTGCGAGCGCAGCGTTTTTTTAGCATTTACCGAAGCACGATAGGATAACATACTGGCTGCATAATTGCTCAGGCAGCGAACTGCAATAGCAGCAATAACAATGACCGTCATAGATAGAATCAGCTTGCGAGTCACTTGTCCTTCCCATGCCTGCTGCATAACAAAGGCCATAGACAACACAGCGGCTATACTCCCCAAAAGACCGATCCACTGCACAAGCACACCCCATACGATATATTTTCGAGAATGTTCCACTAGACCGAGCAGACGGCTGTCGACCATTTTAGACTCTTTTTTTGGAGTAGGTGCAGGTGAAGATGATGGTGTTATTTTTGCTGCAGCGTTTCTCACTGTTCCGATTCGGAATATAAAGTAATAATATTTAAAAAGGATGACCAAGACGATGAGCGTTTTGCCCCACACATTAGGGGTGAAAATAAAGCCTATAATCAGCATCGTTGACGCTAAGCCCAATGTCGTGATTTTCGTAGACAGCTTCAACGACCTTGTTTGAACAAAACTCTCTAGATGCTTTTGGTACAGGGAGGTATTCGAAAACCACTGGTGAATCCTTTCGGACCCCCGCATAAAGAAAAAGGTCGCGAGCAGCAGAAACGGTGTAGTCGGTAGCAATGGTAGCACTACACCAATAACTCCAAGCGCCAAAAATAAAAACCCTAAGGTAATATAGATCGGTTTCACTATAATCCTCCCTAATAGTTATAATAGTAATGATTTCATTTTATAGATAATGATAATCATTATCAATATAAACAATTTAAGCAGGTTGTTATGTGATGTAAATCACGCATATAAAAATCCTCTTGAAGCACATCTCTACAGAACACGCTAGTGTTGATGTGGATGCTTTGTCTTCAAGAGGATTATCGAAATCTAATGTTAGTAATACGTTGTTTTATGAATTTATAATATCATATTGCTCCAATATCTGCCGATGTAACGGGTGGTCTGCGGTTATGGAAGTATAACGCGTCAGCGCCACACCCAGCCCTTCGTTGCGGATCACCTGCTGAAGCTCGACTGCCTCGGGGTCTTCCGTAATATCAAATTTACAGGCAGCAGCCATTCCTAACGCCAGATGATCCGTCGGAATGCCATACTCCTGCGCTTGGAGCGCGGGACGTACAAGACGGTCATTGGGAGACAGCTTGCGTAATGGTGAACGTCCGACCCGAGTAACATCGTCTATTAGATTAGGGTTGCGGAAGCGATCCAAAATTTTAGAGATGTACTTCCTATGCTCCTCTTGATCCAAACCGAAGCGCTTCACAAGCACCGCTCCCGTTTCCTCCAGTGACCCTTGTATCGAATCCACCACCTTGCTATCCTTCATGGCCTCCTGAATGGTAGCATAACCTGCGGTATAACCAAGATAAGCTGCCACGCAATGTCCCGTATTTACCGTGAACAGCTTTCGTTCAATGTAAGGCTCTAGATCCTGCACGTACAGGATACCTTCGATTTCTTCATGCTCAGATGCCATTTGCGAACGATCCACCACCCACTCATAAAAAGGCTCTACCTGCACATGTAACGGGTCCTCGTGTTGCTGGATCGGCACAATCCGGTCTACGGCAGCATTTGGAAAATACACCGAAGCCTCAGCCTTGGCACGGGTCGCCTCATCCAATAGCGCAAAAACATGCTCTTTCAGTTGCGCACTGCCTCCGATTGCATTTTCACAGGCAATCACATGCAGCGGCCTCGCTCCTCTCTCTACCCGCCGCTTGATTCCTTCCGCAATACCTGCTGCTATGTGCTTGAGGATGCTGACCCCTACCGCGGTCGTTACCAGATCTGCGTGGTCTACTGCATCGGCTACAGCCGCTGCATCCTTGCCGTCAATCGCCGTCACATTCGTGACCAGCTCCGTATCCTTTGTATCATTGGCTAATTCTACGGTGTATTGTTTACGACGGCGTAACTCGGATACAAGGGTGTCGTTGACATCTGAAAAAACAACCTCATAGCCTGCACGCGACAGAATCAATCCGATAAAGCCGCGACCGATATTTCCTGCTCCAAAGTGGACGGCTCTCATAGCTCCAGCTCACTTTCGAACAGATCTATAATTTCCTGTGGGGTCACCGCATTGCGAAGTTTATCCATATTTTCTTCCTCCGCACACACCACAGCGATACTCGTCAAAATCTCCATATGATCGCCGCCTTGTGCTGCAATGCCGATTACCATGTATGCTTTTTCTCCCCCAAAATCTACGCCTTGCGGAAACTGGACGATGGAAATGCCTGTGGATTGAATAAGCGTCTTGGATTCCTTGGTGCCATGTGGAATAGCCAGCCCGTTCCCGATATAGGTGGACACGATCTCCTCGCGTTCCAGCATCTTGTCAATGTACTCACTTGAAATATGTCCTGCATCCAGCAGGATTTGTCCAGCCATACGAATCGCCTCATATTTGTCTTTGGCGGTTGCATTCATTTTTACTTTGTCTATCGTCATAATACTCACGGTAGGTTCCTCCCTGTCCCTAATTTACTGTGGAAAAATCCAGCTAGCTCACTCGATATATAATTGACAATATGATCCCTGCTACCGTGTTCCAGTAGCGTAACCATGTCTTCCTGCAAGAGTAATGCACTAATCTCGCTCAATACCTCCAAGCTTTCTCTCGGCAGCTCACGAGGTCCCAACATGAGCAGCACGCATTCTACCTGTTCGCCTGTATCCGCCAACAGCGGCTCTGCCAGCTTATACAAGGTAAGCGAAGGTTTGCGAATATAGTGGCTACGCGTATGAACTAAAGCAATGGAGGTATCAGAGATCACCTGACTACCTTGGCGCTCTCTTTCCATGAGTTGTGCAGCAACCGCAGAAGGCTCTGTAACATTCCCCCGCCCCGCCTCCAACATGCATATAGCCTCTACGGTCGCCGCCATATCCATCTCCTGATTTTCCAGCGGGTACACTTGAAATTGCTGTACAATGTGTACAATTTCATCGAGACTTTTCCGCAGACCGGTAAGCCACTCCATGTCCTGACCGGGCTGAACAACCTGTTCCTGCTGATGGTCATCAGGATGATTGAGTGTAATATGCTGGATAAATTGACGCAGGCGATCACTCTCCTCCTGCGTCAGCAGCGGGCTGATCTTAAGATAGCGATCTGGTTCAAGCGGTAGCTCTACTGTCGAAATGATCAGATCATAATCCTCCTTGGGGATCCGCGCCGCCTCGTACCATGAGGCCCTATCCACAATTTTGATCTGTGGCAGCTCTTTGGCGAGCCTTGTTGCCAGAAGTCTGGATGAACCAATGCCGCTCGTGCAGACTACGATGGCCCGCACCTCCCGCCGCAATTGTCGCAGCCGCTCCAGCGAAGCGCCGAAATGCATGACGAGAAATCCGATCTCTTCATCAGGGACTTTCATTTCTGTCATGTCCGCCGCAGCCTTTTTCACTGAGTCGAATAAGCTGCTGTAATCCTTGCGGATTTGCTGAAGGAGGGGATTACGAATCGACTTGCCTTCCTTCAAACGTTTGAATACCGGAGCCATATGGGCAATCAGTCCTTCACGCAGAACACGGTCCTCTTCCAATGGCGTGCCTGTTTCTTCCTCCACACGACGAATCAACTCATGAACCGACTCCAGCAGTACAAGATCATCGAGCGGCAGCAGCCGGGTAGAATGATCCTCGGCATCACGGAACAGCAGCCTGAAATAAGATCGTTCCGGGTCCGGAAAGTTAATATCCAGCGCCGCTGACAATTCTGCGCATATGCGTTCTACCATAGCTGTACGCAGAATGATATTCTCATCCGAATCTGTTTTTAAATAGGAGAGAAGAGGATCCATAACATACCCGAGTCGTAGACGTGCCAGCGAAACGCAAATCTGAATCAGCAACTCCATATATTTGCTTTCCACCATGTTTTCCAGCCACTTTTCATGGGGCTGCCAGAGGGCCTTTTCCACGATCAGCAAGTTCCCTCTGCCAATCATCTCCAGCAATTTGTCGGAGACACGGGTCACAGAACGAACCTCTCCCTGGCTGGAAAACAGATCAGATTCATCCAAATGTTCGAGGGCCAGCTCGGAAATCGCCCGTCTTTTGTCTATCTCCCGTCCGGTAATCTCGACACCATATCCCCGTCTGCGGACAAGCACGAGCCCTCGATCTCCGATCCAGTCTTGTAATTCGTCCAGATCATGACTGACCGTAGTTACCGTGACTTTCAGATCTGAAGCCAGCGCCAGCAGCTTGATCGGCTCCCGTGTATCCAGCAGCATGCAGAGAACCACGATCTTTCTCTCCTCAGCCGAATATTCGTCTGGATTCGTATACAGCAATTGCTTTCGCAGGCATACAAGCTGAGCTGGGTCTGCATCTATACAGATACCAATCCCTGACTTTTTCTCCAGCTTCACCTCATGAGTTGCCAGCCAATGCTCGACTGCGCCCAGTTCCCGATGAACCGTCCTTGTGCTGACATTGATCTTCGTGGCAATTTCCCCGGCAGTAACCTCTTTGGACTGCTCCAGAAGATATTCCACGATGTCACGTTGTCGTTTCGTAATATTCATAAGCGCATACCGTTCCTTCCCAAGCTCATCCCTCCAGCAGGAGACGTACACTGCATACAGTCCGCCTGACTATGATGGGGATTAAGAATCGGATTTCAGACGTTCAACCAGCGCTTCGTATTCAGGACTCTTCAGAAAATTGTCAATGGAAATGTGTTCAGCATTCGGGACTACTGTTTTAGCCCGGTCTGTCAACGTTTTTTGCGTAATGACAATATCCGCATCCTGTGGAATTTCACTGATTGCCGTATTCGTAACTGTTACGCCTACGCCCGCCTGCTTCATTTTTTTGCGTAAAATCGAGGCACCCATCGCGCTTGAACCCATACCTGCATCACAGGAAAAGACAATCTTGTTCACTTCGGATTTATCCTTGAGCGTTCGATCTGCGACAATCTCGGCAGCACGATCAGATTCGTGGTTATCTTCCATTACAGTGGCGTTAGCACTGGCACTCTTGCTTTGATTTTTCATATCTTTCAGGCGAGATGCAGCTTCCTCCAGCCCCTCTTCTTGTTGCTTACCTGTCTTGAGTAACACTGCTGCAACAGCAAAGGATACGACCGCAGCAGCGATCACCCCGCTCAGCATTGGCAAATATCCACCTTTTGGCGTCATTAGAAAATAGGCGATGATACTACCCGGTGAAGGAGCAGCAACCAGTCCGGCACCTGTCAACATGAAACAGAAGGTTCCCACAACACCGCCAGCTATAGCTGCAAGAATCAGAATCGGCTTCATCAAAATATAAGGGAAATAAATTTCATGAATCCCGCCGAAAAAATGAATGATGACTGCGCCAGGAGCTGACGACTTCGCAGAGCCTTTACCGAACAGACAGTAGGCCAGCAAAATACCAAGCCCCGGCCCAGGGTTGGATTCCAGCATGAACAGTACGGATTTGCCTGTTCTTGCAGCTTCCTCCAACGCAATCGGACTCAATACTCCGTGATTCAGCGCGTTGTTTAAAAATAATACTTTTCCGGGCTCAATAATGAGGTTGACAAGCGGCAATAGCCCCGCGTTCACGAGGAACTGTACCCCTGCCGACAACACTTGACTGATCATTTGTACAACCGGGCCGATCGCCACATGGGCAAGCAGTGCTAGAATGGCACCGATAATCCCGGCCGAAAAATTATTGACCAGCATTTCAAAGCCTGATCTGACTTTGCCTTCAATGGCCTTGTCGAACTTCTTCAATATCCACGCAGCCAGTGGACCAGCTACCATCGCGCCCAGGAACATCGGGATATCGGCTCCTACTATGACACCCATCGTCATGATGGCACCGATCACACCTCCACGCTGTCCGTGAATCATCGTGCCCCCTGTATAACCAATCAGCAGCGGCAGCAAATAATTTTTCATCGGATCAACCAGTTGTGCAAAACCCTCATTCGGGAACCACCCGGTCGGAATAAAGAGTGCTGTAATTAATCCCCACGCAATAAAGGCTCCCATATTCGGCATCACCATACCGCTGAGAAAACGGCCAAAACGTTGGACGGCGACACGAGCGCCACCGCTTGAACTGGACTTTGTGTCCACTGTGCTCATATTCATATCCTCCTTGTGAGTAAATAGCATCACTACCTTTTCTTAAAATTCATACTAAATGACAGCGCTATCTTCATCAACGAAATGAAAACGTACTTTCGTCATGAACGTTGATGACAACATTTAAATTTAAAATAACGGACAACGTATTATACCTGCATAATTCTTCTTAATATGACCGATAACAATGGAAATTAGTCGAAAAAACAGTGCTGTAAATCTGCACCTTATATAGAGGAGCTCACCTCTAAATCTAATAAATCGACGTAATTACGTCTTCTAAAAGACAACAAAAAAATAGCCGCCATGTCAGGTCATAGCGACTATTTTATACACAAAACGAGCGGACTAACGATGCTTTTATTCAATTTAATATCCATATAAAAATTTAGAATAAAGCGCTAATATTCCATCTTATATTGCTCATTATTGTTCATCCGAAATCAACTTCTCGTACTGATCCGCAGACAGCAGCTTGCTCAGAGCTTCCTCGACATCATTGCCCATCTCTACTTCGATCATCCAACCCTTTTCATAGGGAGATTCATTCACCAGCTCAGGTGTGCTTTCCAGAGCTTCATTTACTTTCAATACGGTTCCCGCCACCGGAGCAAAAAGGTCGGATACGGTCTTCACCGATTCAATTGTACCAATCTCTGCCCCCTGTTCAATCGTTGCTCCCGCCCCAGGTAATTCCACAAAAACAATATCACCCAGTTGATGCTGTGCAAAGTCTGTAATGCCGATCCGCAACGTCCCGTCTACTGTACGCTGAACCCACTCATGTTCGTCTGTATACCAAAGTTCCCGTTTCACTTCACTCATCCTGCTTTCGCCTCACTTCCACATGAATAAAATGCTTTTAATCACCTGTATTAGACAGGTTAAGATTATGACAACATGAACACTCATGTCAATAATACTAACAAAAATACTTCATGTTATCTCATATAGCATAGAATATTAAAAAATGGTAACTTGAAACAAACGCTTACATATCCTTATTTATATATTAAATGTTTTTTGGATTGTTTTATATGACATTTTTATTGACATTTTGAATGGATTTGCGTATTAATGGGTTATAGCAAATGCTTTTGGAAATACCCCGACAACTGCAAACGCGGATGAACGCGGAGGGAGAGACTACCCAAAAGATTCGCATAGCTGTTGTCGTTTCTGAGACAGTTGTGCACGCGAACTCGGATCAAGTTGTTACCTGCAAAACCGGGTAACCTACCGTTGATCCAAAAGGTAGCGCCGAAGGAGTAAACTTGCATTGCAGGTGAATCTCTCAGGCAAAAGGACCTCTGCCGGACGCATCTCTGGAGAGCATTCGCGATTAGAGCGGATCACCCAAGGGGAAACCTGGTTCACACCGGGGTAACTTTCTGGTATCAAGGACAGAGCTGAAAGAAGAGTATGGACTGCCGTCTATACGTTTCTTTCAGCCTGTCTTTTTTGTTTAGCCGATTACACTGGATAGGAGTGAAAAAATGTCTAATTTGCGAAGAACACCATTATTTCCGTCCTACGGGACGCAGCCCGGGGTTCGTTGTATTGACTTTGGCGGGTGGGAGCTTCCCGTTCAGTTTAGCGGCATCCAAAAAGAGCATGAGGCCGTCCGGCAACGCGCGGGTTTATTCGATGTCTCGCACATGGGCGAGTTTTTGGTTGAGGGCAAAGAAGCCGAGGCTTTTTTGCAACGGGTAACCACGAATGATGTCAGCCAGTTGGAACCGGGCCAAGCACAATATTCACTCCTGTGTTACCCCGATGGAGGCGTAGTGGATGACTTGCTTGTATACTGCAAAGGACCAGAGCGCTACATGCTCGTTGTGAATGCCTCCAACATCGACAAAGATTGGGATTGGCTCATGCGCCACGTACCTGCATCGGTTCATCTGGAGAATGTGTCTGATGCGATCGCATTGCTAGCATTACAAGGACCGGAAGCAGCACATATTGCCGCAGCCGTGACAGATGCAGATATTACGAATCTCGCATCCTTCCGATTCCATGAGAACGTGCAATTGTTCGGAGCAAAAGCACTCGTCTCCCGAACCGGATATACCGGGGAAGACGGTTTTGAATTTTATATACCTGCTGAGGAAGCACCCACCGTGTGGAATGGTTTGCTTCGTTGCGGTGAATCGTATGGGCTAATTCCCGCTGGGCTTGGTGCTCGCGATACACTGCGGTTTGAGGCACGGCTGCCGCTGTACGGACAGGAGTTATCTGCCACCATTTCACCGCTTGAGGCTGGTTTAGGTTTCTTCGTCAAGCTGAATAAAGGAGATTTTATCGGCAGGGAAGCACTGCAACACCAGAAAGAACAAGGAATTCCTCGCAAGTTGATCGGGCTGGAAATGATTGACCGCGGTATCCCGCGCGCTCATTATCCAGTCTTCGCGGAAGGCCAACACATTGGTGAGGTCACAACGGGGACTCAATCGCCCACCTTGAAGCGTAATTTGGGGCTAGCCCTGGTGGACAGTCGTTTTAGCACCCTATCTACACCGTTAGAGGTCGAAATTCGAGGTAAACGCCTGCGTGCGGAAGTGGTCGCAGCCCCCTTTTATAAACGGCCACGCTGATCCTAAATCCTCTTCATTTCAAAAAAATGATCATGTCAGATACGAAATTCTGGATTTTCCAACTACGATTATGTATTAGCTAATTTACTATCTAAATTTTGCTTTTCGAAAGGAGCCAGAACTTATGAAGCAGCATCGCTATCTCCCCATGACCGAACAAGATCAAACCGAAATGCTGCGTGTGGTGGGCGTATCATCCATTGATGATTTATTCAGTGACATTCCAGAGGCCATTCGATATCAAGGGGAACTCCCTCTTTCCTCTCGGCTCAACGAAAGAGCCTTAACTCGCCACATGGCCGAGCTGGCCGGGCACAATGCCAATACAGATACACATGCCAGCTTTCTTGGTGCAGGTATTTATGATCATCATATTCCGTCCGTCATTCAGCACATCACCTCACGTTCCGAATTTTACACAGCCTACACCCCCTATCAGCCGGAAGTAAGCCAGGGCGAGCTGCAAGCCATTTTTGAATTCCAGTCGTATATTTGCGAATTGACAGGCATGGCAGTAGCGAATGCCAGCATGTACGATGGAGCGACAGCTCTGGCGGAAGCGGGCTCACTGGCCGCCGCAGCCACGCGCCGTAAACAGCTTATCGTATCAAGGTCTGTCCATCCAGAGGCACGCCAGGTATTGGCAGCCTATGCGCGCGGATTGGACTTGGACATCGTGGAGATCGGCTGTTCGGACGGCGTAACGGATGTCGATGCGCTTGCCGCGGCCGTATCGGAACAGACGGCGGCTGTCTTGATCCAAAGCCCCAACTTTTTTGGAGCCGTGGAAAATCTGAAGCCGATGGCTGACCTGATCCATGCACACAAGGGGCTAATGGTCGTCAGTGCCAACCCATTGGCACTTGGCTTGCTGGAGGCGCCCGGTAAGCAGGGCGCGGATATTGTTGTAGGAGACGCGCAGCCGCTTGGGATCTCGTCCTCCCTCGGCGGTCCGACCTGCGGTTACTTTGCCGTTTCTCAGGCACATATGCGTCGTATCCCTGGGCGTATCGTAGGCCAAACCACAGACCGTAACGGCAAACGCGGCTTCGTGCTGACCTTGCAAGCGCGGGAACAGCATATCCGCCGCGAAAAGGCCACGTCTAACATTTGCTCCAATCAAGCGTTGCTTGCATTATCTGCATCTGTGTACTTGTCCGTCATGGGGAGACAGGGCATCCAGGAAGTAGCCGAGCTGAATTTGCATAAAAGCCGCTATGCGTTAGAACAATTGCTGAGCTTGAAAGGCGTAACTGCCTCATTTCACGCACCGACCTTTAACGAGTTTGCCCTTAGGCTGCCTGAAGGTACGGATGTGAGCAAACTTCAGGACAATCTGCTAGCTGCTGGATTTATCGCAGGCTATGATTTGGGCCGGGACTATCCGGAACTTGCGGGTCACATGCTGATTGCCGTGACGGAGCAAAGAACCAAAGAAGAGATCGACCAATTTGTACACACCTTGGAGGGATTGCTATGACACACACCGGACCGGACCAGAAACAAGAGCTGTTGAAGGAACACGATCAAGCGCTCATTTTTGAATTGAGCCGTCCGGGTCGCATCGCTTATTCCCTTCCCGAGTGCGACGTTCCTCGTCGCCCGGTGGCAGAGCTTTTGCCGGATTATGCGCTGCGCAGCGAACCTGCGGCATTACCCGAGGTATACGAAGTAGATGTTATTCGCCATTATACCGCCCTGTCCCAGCGCAACTTCGGCGTCGACAACGGATTTTATCCGCTTGGCTCGTGTACGATGAAATACAATCCAAAAGTGAATGAGGATGTCGCCCGTTACGCAGGCTTCGCTAAAATTCATCCATATCAGCCGGAGAATAGCATCCAGGGGGCTATGGAGCTGCTGCATACGCTCCAAAACGATCTGGCTGCGTTGACCGGCATGGATGCCGTCACGCTCCAGCCCGCTGCTGGCGCCCATGGCGAATGGACCGGGCTGATGATGATTCGCTCGTACCACGAGGCACGTGGTGAGCGACGTACCAAGGTGCTCGTGCCGGATTCCTCGCACGGTACGAACCCCGCCAGTGCAACCGTCGCGGGCTTCGAAACAATCACCCTTCCCTCCACCCCTGAGGGGCTGGTGGATCTGGACGCGCTCCGCCAAGCGGTAGGCAACGACACCGCTGCGCTCATGCTGACCAATCCGAACACGCTGGGCTTGTTCGAGAAGCAAATTACTGACATTGCCGCGATCGTGCATGACGCAGGTGGTCTGCTCTACTATGACGGGGCAAACTCCAACGCCATCATGGGGATTACCCGCCCCGGGGACATGGGCTTCGATGTGGTGCATCTCAATTTGCACAAAACGATGAGTACTCCGCACGGTGGAGGCGGCCCTGGCGCTGGACCCGTCGGCGTAAAGCAGCGGCTGATACCCTATTTGCCCAAGCCGTTTGTCGTACGTGATCCGCAGGGTGTGTACCGCTGGGATCGGGAGCAGGGAGATTCTATTGGGCGGGTCAAAGCCTTTTACGGAAACTTCGGCATTCTCGTCCGAGCCTATGCCTATATCCGCAGCTACGGTCCTGATGGCTTGAAGCGAGTGTCCGAATGCGCTGTACTCAATGCCAATTATATGATGCATCGGCTCGCTCCACATTTTGATCTGCCCTACCCTGGACATTGCAAACACGAATTCGTGATGTCGGGGCGAGGCTTGAAAAAATTTGGAGTGCGCACGCTTGATGTAGCCAAACGGCTGCTTGATTTCGGCTACCATCCACCTACAATTTACTTTCCGCTGAATGTAGAGGAGTGCATCATGATCGAGCCCACGGAAACGGAAAGTAAGGAAACACTTGATGCTTTTGTCGACACTATGATTCATATTGCGCGGGAAGCAGAAGAGAACCCTGAGCTGGTGCTCAATGCACCATATACTACTCCAGTCACACGATTGGACGAAACTACCGCAGCCCGCAAACCTGTACTGAATTGCTCATGCAGTTAAAACAAATTCTACTTAAAGCATGCAAAAAAGCCGGTATCTAATTAGATACCGGCTGCTGTATGTACACAGCAATTTTTTGTTGGAAAAAGATATAACCTTTGAAATGTAATACCCTTCCTTAGCCTTCGATGCTTTGAACCAATTCAACAACCTGTTCTGCTGTTTGCATGTCCAGAGCTTTTGTAGCCAGTTTTTCCATGTCCGCACGGGACAACTTGGAAATTTGACTACGTGCTGGCAGAATGGAAGTGGCGCTCATACTGAACTCATCAAGTCCGAGACCCAGCAGCAACGGAATTGCTGTTGTATCTCCTGCCATTTCGCCACACATACCAACCCAACGTCCTTCACGGTGAGCAGCATCAATAACCATTTTCACCAGACGCAGAATGGATGGATTGTATGGTTGATACAGGTAAGAAACCCGCTCGTTCATGCGATCCGCTGCCATTGTGTATTGAATCAGATCGTTTGTACCGATACTGAAGAAATCTACTTCTTTTGCGAATTGGTCAGCCAATACCGCTGTAGAAGGAATTTCTACCATGATGCCCAGTTGAATTTCTTCGGATACGGATACACCCTCAGCTACCAACTTTTCCTTTTCTTCCAACAAAACAGCTTTAGCTTCACGGAATTCGTTCAGCGTAGCAATCATTGGGAACATGATGCGCAAGTTACCATGCACACTCGCACGCAATAAAGCACGCAATTGAGTGCGGAAAATATCCTGGCGATCCAGACACAGGCGAATAGCACGGAATCCGAGGAACGGATTCATTTCTTTCGGCAGGTCCAGATAAGGAAGTTCTTTGTCACCACCGATATCCAAAGTACGGACTACAACCGGTTTACCTTCCATTCTTTCCAGAACGGTTTTGTACGCTGTATACTGTACTTCTTCGGATGGAAGCTTATCGCGTCCCATGTACAAGAACTCCGTACGGTACAAGCCAACGCCTTCACCACCGTTGTCCAGGACACCAGCTACATCATTAGGCGTACCAATATTGGCTGCCAGTTCGACATGGACACCATCGACAGAAACCGTAGCTTCGCCGCGCAGCTTGCGCCACTCTTCGCGTTGCTTGTCGTATGCCACTTGTTTAGCACGGTATTCTGCAACAATCTCTTCGGTAGGGTTCACGAATACGTGACCATCCAAACCATCAACGATAATCAAATCGCCGCTTTTAGCTTGAGACAATATATTTTTCGTTCCCACAACTGCAGGAATTTCAAGTGAGCGAGCCATAATAGCCGAATGCGAAGTACGTCCGCCGATATTCGTTGCAAAACCTTTAACAAATTCACGGTTCAGCTGAGCTGTGTCGGAAGGTGTCAAATCTTCTGCAAGCACAATCGTTTCTTCGGCAATTTCTGCAGGACTAACAAAATGAACACCAAGCAGGTGATTCAGGATCCGCTTGGTTACATCACGCATGTCCGATGCGCGTTCTTGCAAATAGGCACTTTTCATGTTTTCAAACATGGAAATGAACTGTGTAGCTACTTCATTCAAAGCATAGTCAGCATTAAGCTGCTCGTCTCTGATTTTAGCTTTAACCGGATCGATCAATTCAGGGTCATTCAAAATGAGCAGGTGAGATGCAAAAATTTCTGCTTTTTTCTCTCCCAGTTCCTTAAGCGTTTTCTCCTTAATCGATTCCAATTCGGTTTGAGATTGTGCCAAAGCCGCATCCAATCTTGCGATTTCAGCTTCAACATCACCAACCGCGCGTCTCTCTACAGCGTAATTCGGATGCTCCAAGATAAACGCCCGGGCAATGGCTATGCCTGCCGAAGCGGCAATCCCAGAAATCTTAAGCATGAACTTCGCCCAGCCCTTCGTTGACGATTACATTTTCAAGAGCTTTCAGTGCTTCGGCAGCTTCAGCGCCTTCGCAGATAATGTTAATAGTATCGCCTTGTTCCAGACCCAGAGACAATACACCCAGAATGGATTTCAAAGTTACTTTTTTACCGTTAGCTTCGGCAAAAGATTCAGCACCGCTGAATTTGTTAGCTGTATTTACCAGCGCAGTTGCAGGACGTGCATGGATACCGTCTTCATCCGTAATTCTAAAAGTTGTTTGCATAATTTGTTCCTCCCACTTTCCTAAAGATAATATTTGTTTACACGCAGTATACCGAATAATTGATCAGACGGCCTAAGCCGCCTAATCAACTAATCCGAAACACATAGAGTTTATTTTATCGTAATTATACCATCTTCGCCAGCCTTCAATACTCCAGTTTTGTTTAAAGTTACCGAAGAACCTTCAGGAAGGTTAGTAAAAATGACAGGTGAGATGATGGATTTAGCGTTTGCCTTCACGTATTCCAGGTCTACTTTCATAATAGGCTGGCCAGCTGACACAAGATCGCCTTCGTTCACCAAAACGTCAAATCCTTGACCTTTAAGCTTCACTGTATTCACCCCGATATGAACAAGCACTTCTTTACCGCCATCGGATTGGATACCAACCGCATGCTTGCTCGGGAATACATTGAATACTTTGCCGTAAACAGGGGACACAATCGTTCCATCATTCGGCACGACCGCAAAGCCGTCACCTGTCATACGTTCTGCAAATACCGGATCGGGAACCGTCGAGATATCAACCAATTCGCCGTTAACAGGCATTACAATATCTTCTACAATAATGGTTTGTTGTTCTTCTCCAGCTTCCTTCTCCTCTTGTGGAGCAGGTTGCGCCGGAGCTGGTGCAGGTGTACGTCCAGCCATGATATCAGCCATTTGAGTTTTAATGGTGTCGGAACGTGTACCGAAAATTGCCTGTACATTGTTACCGACTTCAAGGACACCCGATGCGCCAAGTTGTTTCAAACGAGCTTTGTCAACGTTCGATTTCTCATTAACCTCGATCCGAAGACGTGTGATACAAGCATCCAGATGCTTGATATTCGATGAACCGCCGAAAGCTGCCAAAATGTTGTGTGGGAGCTCGTCACTACTACCAGTTGCTGCGCCATCCACATTTTCTGTGGCTTCTTCACGCCCTGGTGTTTTCAAGTTGAATTTCCGTATGATGAATCGGAATCCGAAGTAATAAATAACTGCCAAAATCAGACCGACGATGATTACATACCACCAAGGCGTACGGGTTGGAATAATCCCGAAAATCAGGAAGTCAATAAATCCGCCTGAGAAGGTCATACCGATTTTGACATGTAAAATTTGCATGGTCATAAATGACAGACCTGCGAATATACAGTGTACTGCAAACAGCAGTGGAGCTACGAACAGGAAGGAAAATTCCAGTGGCTCCGTAATACCTGTCAAGAACGAAGTCAATGCTGCTGAACCCATAATACCTGCTACATATTTTTTGTGTTCTGGTCTTGCTTCATGGTACATCGCAAGCGCTGCTGCTGGCAAACCGAACATCATGAATGGGAATTTACCCACTTGGAACGTACTTGCTGTCAAAGCCACTCCGTCGCGAAGCTGGCTGAAGAAGATCTGCTGGTCACCGTGAACAGTTTGACCTGCTTTGTTAACATATTCACCAAACTCAAACCAGAACGGTGAATACCAAATGTGATGCAAACCAAATGGAATCAGCGCGCGTTCGATAACCCCGAACAGGAACGCCGACAAAGTCGGGTTGGAATACACCATAAAGTGAGATACTGCGTTAAGTCCTTGTTGAACTGGAGGCCAGATCAGAACCAGTGCTAGTCCGACAATAAGTGAGGATACCGCCGTTGCAATTGGAACGAAACGCTTACCCGCGAAAAAGCCCAGATACGAAGGAAGCTCAATTTTGAAAAAGCGGTTGTACATGGCTGCGGCCAGTATACCGATGATTATCCCGCCGAACACCCCGGTTTGAAGCGTTGGAATTCCCAACACGTTCGCATAACCCGGTATTTTTTGAGCAATCAGACCAGGTGTGACACCCACGGCTGTACCCAGAGTAATGTTCATAACGAGGTAACCGATGATGGCAGCCAAACCTGCTACACCTTCACCGCCCGCCAGACCGACGGCTACGCCGACTGCGAACAACAGTGCCAGATTATCAAAAACGATTTGTCCGGCATTCATCATGATCGTCGCAACCGATTGAACCCAGCCCGCATTTAATGCCGGAATATACTGGAGAAAATCAGGATTGACCAGCATGTTACCGATACCCAATAAAAGCCCCGCAGCTGGCAAAATCGCTACAGGAAGCATTAATGCTTTACCGACACGCTGTAAAACGCCGAAAAGCTTTTTAAACATACCTTCCACATCCTTCTCTGAAATTTAGAACAGAGGCAAAACAACAAAAAAGGCATGAGCCGATTTAAGTATGTTTGAAAACAACCTTGGGATATAGCTTACCCCAGTAGGCTGTAAACAATCATAACTTAAAACAACTCATGCCTGATCGAATCAGTAACACGTTAAATGTTCAGTTGTTGTCTTCCTCATTGCAAAATTGATTATAGCACCCCACTAAATGCGAGGCAATACTTTTTTATTCCGGTTTTATCACTTTTTGTTGCTCCCCCTGCTCTTTGCGTTGGGACAACCGCTGCAGATGCATTGTCAAATAACTAACCTCAGCCGGATAAACAGGTTTACGTAGCCTTTTCTCCATAATCTTCGTCAGTTTCCAGGACAGCATATACATTTCTGGATATTCTTCATTCAAAAGCTTGTCCAATCGATAAATCTCCTGCACAATCTCTCCCCGGCGCACACGTTCAATCGCAAACCTCAGATGAGTCAGCAGTCGAGAATAATCAAGGGATTGGAGAGGGATTCGATAATCCAGTGTCGTCTCGACAACCTGAACCATATCAGCAATCAGACGAGAATCCTTCCTAACCTCGGAAATATGCTGGTTTGTCATGGCGCTATAAATATGCAGGGCCACGAATCCGATTTCATCTTCTCCCAGATCTACATTCATCTTATCCCTGATTAAAGCAACAGCCTGCTCAGCCATCTTGTATTCCTGAGGATATATTTCCCTAGTCTCATACAAAAACGGATTATGAATCGTAATTCCCTGTTTATGACGGTTGATGGAAAAAGCGATATGGTCAGTTAAAGCAATCAGAATGTGCTCATTTAGAGGCTTCTTTGCTTGAAGCTGAACAAGATGAAGCACCTCACCGATGACCTCGATGAGCTTTTCATCCAGCTCAGGAAGCAACCGTTTGTATTGCTCCTGTTCTTCATGGCTTTTTAATATAAATAATTTTTCAACTGAATCCAACGGCATAAGATCGCCGGGTCTGCGATTGAAACCGATTCCTTTTCCAATCACGACAACCTCATCATGCTCGGGGTGCATTCCTATAATCACATTGTTATTCAGCGCTTTGGCCACTTTTAGGCTGCTCACATCCGCACCTCTTTTATCAGAACCTTGATCCTAAGAATTATAGCATGAAGCTCAGAGGAATCCACGTTAAAGTACCAAATATTCGGCTAAAGGTCAATAAAAAGAAAACGCTTTTCATCACATTGCCGGAAAATGCTGTGATGAAAAGCGGTCTTTTGGTTAGGGATAGAAGCTCCCAAAGACTTATCGTTATTCTTTATCTGTTAGTGCTGCCTCCACCGAGGCTGGAAGAGGCTGCTTGTTCGCTTCACCGGAGGACGGCACGGAATGAAGGCCTTTTTTCCCAGTGGTAAGCCCCTTGATTAACTGTTCCACATCAATACCGGATACACTCTTCAGCATCTCGGGCGCCGTAGCCATCAGTTCGGTGACATAATTACTGACACGCGCTGCTCCTTCTCCTTTTCCTGTATCAACTACGGTGAGTTTATCAATGGACGCAATCGGTTCGGCAATACGTCCAGCCAGATCAGGCAACATTTTTACGATAATATCAAGCACGGCAGCCTCTCCAAACTTCTGGAACGCCTCCGCCAGTTTTTCCTTGGCCTCCGCTTCTGCAAGTCCACGCAAACGGATGACATCTGCGTCTGCCGTACCTTTGGCGCGTTCGGCATCCGCTTCTGCTTGCCCGTTTAGACGTTTTTGTTCAGCTGACGCTTTAGCCTGTGTCTCAATCGAGTATTGCAGTGATTCAGCCTCACGCATTTTACGCGATTTATCTGCTTCCGCCGCTTGTTCGACCGCATACCGATCGGCTTCTGCCTTCTTTTTCACTTCCGCATCATATTGCTTTTCACGTACCTGTATTTCCTTGGATTGAAGGTCAATTTCCCGTTCTTTGCGCACCAGCTCGACCTTCATCTGCTCCTCGACGGCAGTCTGCTTGGCACGGGCCTCCTGGATGTGATAAGCCTGATCGGCTTCTGCCTTCGCTGTATCCTGTTCTTTTTTAAACGAAGCCACTTTCAGTTCTTTCTCTTTGGCTGCCTCGGCAATGTTGGTATCTCGCAGCAGTTCGGCCTTCTGGCCCTCCTGTTCTGCACGCGCCTTCTGAATCCGGGCATCCCGCACAGCTTCGGCTTCCGCAATCTCAGCATCCCGTTTCACAGCGGCAATTCTCGGCTTACCAAGCGCATCCAGATATCCGTGCTTATCACGCACATCTTTGATGGTGAAGGAAACGATTTGCAAGCCCATCTTTTTCAGATCACGAGCAGCCACGCCCTGTACTTCCTGCGCAAACCGATCCCGATTACGATATACTTCCTCCACTGTCATCGAGCCGAGGATTGCGCGTAAATGCCCTTCCAGCACTTCCTGAGCCTCTCCCCTAAGAGCCTCCAGTGGCTTCCCGATGAACTGCTCGGCTGCTGTAGCCACATCTTCAATAGAACTGCCGACCTTGATGATCGCCACACCATCCGCAATCACGGGAACTCCTTGCTCCGTATACACTTCCGGTGTGGTTACGTCCAGTTTATGGGACAACAGAGAGATGAATTCGGACTGCTGGAAAATAGGCCAAATGAAGGCCCCCCCGCCGCGTACAATTTTAATTTTACGTCCAGAGTCATCCTCGGAAATATTTTTATTTCCCAGAAAAGAACCCGTCACAATCATCCCTTCATCCGGCCCTACCGTTTTGTAGCGGGCCCAAAAAGCGATCCCTAATATGACGATAACGATAACAACAATCCCAGGGACCAGCACAATATCTTGCAAATTTGACACTCCCGATCACGCTCCCTTCAAGTTAAGCGATTGCGCCGTCTAGGTGTCCAGGTACGCTACGCGGACGACGCCCTCTGCGACCTCAACCACGACGATACGGGTTCCCGCAGCAAGCGGTTTGTGATCAAAGCTCGATGCTGTATGTATGGTGTTGCCTGCACCCAAGCGGATCATAACCTCCCCGTAACCAACCTCAGGAACAGGAATGGTGACCTCACCAATCCGGCCAGTCAGCTCACGCATGGAGAAGCCGCTGGATACCTCCGAATTCGCCATGGGTTTGATAAACGCAAAGAACACGAGTATTCCGATGACAAACGAAATCCCTAAAGCAAGCACGACGACCCATCCCGTGCTCAGCCCGGTATACTTTGTCAGCAGTACTCCAGCTCCGCCAAAAGCGGTCATGGCTCCAAGTAAAACGACAGGTCTGAACCAATCAAGGCCCGGCAGCTCCAATGCACCATCCAGCCAACTACCGAGTACATCCCCGATCAGCACACTGACCACGGTAAAGATAGCGCCCCCTGCCAATAGCCACCAAAATATGGTTTCCATGCGACTCCTCCTTCCATGTACCTTTTCAGTCTGGTTTCCAGTCTATAACTATGTTTACGTATTCAACCTAAAAAAGTTTCAAAATTTTCCTCCAATATCCCAAATCAAACCCAAAAAAGCACGTTCGTACGTCTAATGACGCACAAACGTGCTTTAAATGATACAAATGTCGTTTTACAGGGATGCTTTGTAAATTTCGACTACATCTTCGCGATTGAGCTTGTTAAAGCCACCAAAAGATCCGAATTTCACAGCTTTATCAGCCATAACATCGATTTTGGACGCATCAATCTCGTAATCAGCCAGACGGCTTGGTGCACCAATCGAGTTCCAGAAATCACGCAACGCCTGAATACCTTCCAGCGCCACTTCCTCATCACTCTTGCCTTCTGGGTTTACATGGAACACATTGACAGCCAGTTGTTTGAAGCGTTCAGGCTTCACATGCAGATTGTGTTTCATCCAGTTCGGGAACAGAATAGCCAGTCCTCCACCATGTGGAATATCATAAACAGCAGACACCGCATGCTCGATATTGTGAGTAGCCCAGTCACCTGTCAGCCCCATGTTCAGGAAGCCGTTCAGCGCCATCGTACCACAATACATAATTGTTTCACGCAGCTCGTAGTTTTCCAGATCGTTGACCAGACCTGGAGCCGCGTCCATTACCGTACGCAAAATCGTTTCGCACCAGCCAAGTTGGACCGGAGTATTGGATTCCAGATGGAAATAATGCTCCAGCGTGTGTGACATCATATCTACGATTCCGTAAACCGTTTGATTTTGCGGCAGTGAGTATGTGTTCACTGGATCAAGAATAGAAAACGCAGGGAACGCAAATACGCTGCCCCAGCCCAATTTTTCCTGTGTTTTTTCATTTGTAATAACAGAACCCGCATTCATTTCAGAACCAGTGGCTGCCATAGTTAAAACCGTACCTAATGGCAATGCTGCCTGTGGTGCCGCTTTACGCTCTGCAAAATCCCACATGTCGCCATCATATTTTGCACCAACAGCAATGGCTTTGGAACAATCCAGCACACTACCGCCTCCTACAGCCAGAACGAGGTCGATTTGATGTGTTTTACACAATTCCACGCCTTTATGTACTGTAGATAAGCGAGGATTCGGTTCCACACCAGCCAGTTCCGTTACCTCTGCACCGATTTCACCAAGCAAACCTATTACATTATCATACAAGCCGCTGCGCTTAATGCTGCCGCCGCCATATACAAGCAATACACGTTTACCATATTTAGGAACTTCACGCTTGAGAGCCTCCAATTGTCCTACCGAAGATCAATTGTGTAGGATTATAAAATTCGAATGCTTTCATCGCAAACGCTCGCCTCCAATAGTTCTAAAGTTTAATATTAAGAAACTACTCTATTATAACCTTTTCGGTTACAGGAAACAAATCTGCTTTGTTTTCAGAAAAAAACCACACTCCTTGAGGAGCATGGTTCCATGTCATATCTTGGGAGGGTTCTCGTAGTATAGTATGTGCTTCGCAAGCAATTTTATTCTCCCAAAGTATATCCCAATTGTTTCATAAAACGACCAAAGGCCTGCTGTCCGGACGGATTCCGTTTATATACTCCTGCATGCTCTAAAATTTCACTGAATTTCAGTCCAACCTCATTTTGTATGGTACGAACAGCCGTCTCCTTGTCAGGCAAACGACCGAACCGAGTGTTTAACTGGTAAATCCAGTCTGCATGCTTAAACAGCGGATGTCCTTCTTGCTGTACAGCCACAGCCAGTTTGTCATCCCCACACAAAATATCTGCAATTCCATCCAGTTCATCCTTGAGCCGCCCCGGTAATATGGCAAGTCCCATAACTTCGATCAGACCGATATTTTCCTTCTTGATGTGATGCATCTCGCGGTGAGGATGAAAAATACCTTCCGGGTACTCTTCACTCGTTCGGTTGTTGCGCAGTACGAGATCCATCTGATACCTGCCTTCGGAATCACGGCGCACAATCGGCGTCACAGTATTATGCGGAATCGTTTCCCCCTCTTGCTCTGTATGAGAGAGGACATCAGCTACAGGATCACTATAAGCTTTCCAGGCTTCAAAAGCAGCATTTCCCGCTTCCAACAGCGCCTCGGCATCTGTTGACGTAAAACGGATGACCGACATCGGCCAATTTACAATCCCTGCTGTAACCTGCGGGAACGCTTCATTATGGTATACGCCGTCCACACCCGCTTTTTCAATTGGGAATGTATGACGACCACCCTGAAAATGATCATGGGTCAGAATCGATCCGCCGACAATCGGCAGATCCGCATTGGAGCCAATAAAATAATGCGGAAACGCTTTCGTAAAGGCCAGTAATCGGCGCAGTGTATCCTTCGTGAGCTTCATCGGTACATGATTATGATGGAACACGATGCAATGCTCGTTGTAATACACATAGGGTGAATATTGAAAAAACCACGGTTCCCCATTCAATTCCACCGGAATGATACGCAAATTTTGACGGGACGGATGATTTACTCTTCCTGCATATCCAACGTTTTCACGGCATAATTGACACTTGGGATAAACAGGCGGCGGCAAAAGCTTCGCCATCGCAATTTCCTTGGGACTTTTTTCTGGCTTGGACAAATTAATCGTAATTTCCATATCTCCGTAAGATGTCGACTGATTCCAGTACACATTGCTGGCAACCCGATCCATTCGGATGTAGTTCGAATCGATAGATAATTGATAAAAAGCATCAGTCGCCGCCTCTATGCCACGTTCAGCCTCCGTTTGATGAAAGTCACGGATGACTTCAGATGGTCTCGCCATCAGTAGTCCCATAATTTTGGAATCCAGCAAATCACGATACGTATCTGTGTTTTCGGGGATAAGGCCTATGGCAAAACCATAATCTATCAATACATTAAGCACAGGCTGGAGGGCTTCAGGGGCCATAATGCCCCCTACATCCCTACCTGAATAAGGCTCGGAAAAACCAAACTGATCCAATAACAAATTACGGCTGTAATCTGTGTCTTGCGGACCGACCAAGCCCTTATTTTGTGCGAATGCAACCAGTTGCTCCACCGCATATAGAGCCGACTGCTGTACAGTTTCGTCGATGTCATGGGCCAGATGCCGGGAATGTTCCCGGCCTTGGCCTTTATCTGCAGATTGGCGCTCGCTCATATGTCATCGTCTCCCGTCTATTCGTCGCCGTAGCCGTGAGGGTGCGACTGATGCCATCCCCATGCTCCGCTAATAATATCCTCCAGTTGGGTACGCGCTGGACTCCAGCCCAACACCGAACGAGCCTTGTCAGAAGATGCAACCAATATCGCTGGATCGCCTGCGCGGCGAGGTTCTGTCACAACTGGAATCTCGAGCCCGGTGACCTTGCGTGCTGTCTCAATTACTTCTTTCACAGAGAAGCCCTGTCCGTTGCCCAGATTGAACACGTTGCTGTCATTGCCTTCGCGCAAATAATTTACTGCACGCACATGAGCATCCGCCAGATCACTTACGTGAATGTAATCCCGAACACATGTGCCGTCAGGTGTCGCATAGTCCTCACCAAACACAGCGATGTGTGGACGCTGTTTCAAGGCTGTCTGGAGCACCAATGGGATCAGATGACTTTCTGGTCGGTGATCTTCGCCGATCTTGCCGCTCTCATGCGCACCAGCCGCATTAAAATACCGTAAAGACACATATTTGATGCCTAAAACTTTATCAAACCACGACATCATGCGCTCCATCATCAGCTTTGTTTCACCATACACGTTGGTTGGCTCTGTACGGTCACCCTCTTCAATCGGCACCTTTTCCGGTTCGCCGTAGGTAGCCGCAGTAGAGGAAAATACAATTCGGCGCACTCCGGCATCTTTCATCGCCTCCAACAAGCTCAGCGTGCCAAATACATTGTTGTCGTAATATTTACCAGGATTTTGCATACTTTCTCCAACCAGCGAGTTGGCTGCAAAATGGATAACTGCATCGATACTATTTTCAGAGAACAGTTTGGACAGTAATTCTTTATCCCTCAAATCCCCTTCATACAACTTGCCCCCAAGCAACGCTGCTTTGTGCCCTGTTTGCAAATTATCCAGCACCACAACTTCTTCTCCCAGATTCAACAATTCTGCTACGGTATGTGAACCGATATATCCAGCTCCACCTGTTACTAAAATGGCCATGTTATTCGTCCTCCTTCAGTTCTTTAACTCCGTCTCCTGCCTTGCATACATAAAAGCTGGCTTCCAGCCCTGTGCGGGTCTGATAAGCTTCGCCGACTTCCTTCACAAAACGTTCAACATCGTCCTCATGAACCAACGAAACCGTACACCCTCCAAATCCAGCTCCCGTCATACGAGCACCCAACGTGCCAGGAATGCGTCGGGCTTCTTCAACCATGACGTCCAGCTCCGTGCAGCTGACCTCATACAAATCGCGTAATGAATCATGAGAAGCATTCATTAACTGACCAAAAGCTGCAAGTTCATTCGCCGCGAGAGCATCGACAGAGGCCAATACACGAGCGTTTTCCTCCACCACATGCTGTGCCCGCCGACGCACTGTTTCGTCCGTGATGTGGTGCTGAAGCTCTCCGAAACGCGTCTCATCCAGCTGAGCGAGGTATTCCAGTGACGGCTCCTGCTGCTGCAAAATGGACAGTGCTTCGGCACATTGGCTACGACGCTCGTTATAGGCCGAGTCCACCAAACCGCGACGCTTATTTGTATTGCCGATCACCAACTTATAATCTCCCGTACGGAATGGAACTTTGCGGTAATCCAACGTATCGCACATCAGTAGAATTGCATGATCAGCTGCTCCGTTCGCTACAGCGAACTGGTCCATAATGCCGCAATTGACACCAACGTAATTGTTTTCTGCTCGCTGGGACAACAAAGCGATTTCGACCGTATCTGTTTTCTGTTTTTCAATAGTGAGGAACGCGTATCCTGTAACAACCTCAATGGAGGCTGAAGAGGATAATCCAGCACCGTTCGGTATTTCTCCGTGATAGAGCAGGTCATATCCCTTAGACGGATAAACTCCCTTATCAGCTAGCTCTACCAACACGCCCACCGGATAGTCCACCCACTCATCCGTTTTGTTTTTACCTATTTCTCCGCGGGAGATAGATACTTCATACGACAGGTTTGTCGAAGCAAAATGAATCTCATCATCATTACGCGCACGAAGGATCAGCGTCGTTCCAAATTCCAGCGCAGCCGGGAGTACATAACCACCATTATAGTCGATATGCTCTCCAATCAGATTGACACGTCCAGGTGCATGAAATATCCGCAGTTCATTGCTGCTTCCACCATATTTTTTAATAAAATGTTTCTTTAATTCAGTAGAGTTCATATCCGCATCCACCTCGTATACCGTTAGTAAAGGCCACCTGATTTCCCTGTAACATCTTAATCAGGTTGACATCTCTTATGATTTCAGTATAAATGAAAGCGTCACACAATGTAATGCATCCATGTGTTTAAGCTATGGATAAATGTGACTTGGATATGTACAATGTAAGTATACCGCATACGCTAAACTATTCACAAATGCAGGAAGGATGACCCTGTTTTGCAAACGCATTCATATAGTTATGCTGTCGCCTCTAATCCAGTGTTTTATGAAAATAGCCCACTGCATGTGCTTTTTGCAGGAGAGAGCCAAACCAAATCCGGTCATGCCGTAGGGCCGAAAATCTATGATTACTATCTGCTCCACTTTGTAGAATCGGGCAAAGGCATCTTCCGAACGGAACAGCACACATATCAGCTTGAAGTAAACGATTTTTTCCTTATCCATCCTGGTCAGCTGGTGAGCTATACCTCTGATGAAGAGGAACCGTGGCGTTATCGTTGGTCTGCGTTTACTGGACACCATACTGAGCAGGTGGTGCAGGAGGCAGGGTTGCGTGTTCACCAGCCTGTCTTCCATGCTTCCGATCAAAGTCCAATCCCCGGTTATTTGAAGCAAATGCAATTGGCCTTTTATAGCAGAAAATCTAGTTCTCATTTATCAGCCTTGGGCTATTTGTATCTGATTATGGGGGAAGCAGGCAATTACCTGAGCGACTGGACTGATCCGTCCGGGGCGGATTCACAAATTCAACGTACAGTCAAGCAGATGGTGCAATATATGTCCACTCAGTACGCACATCCCGTTTCCATTGAGCAAATGTCTGAAGGACTTGGTTATAACCGTGCGTATTTGTCACGGATATTCAAAAAGGAAACGGGCATCTCCCCCGTCACCTATCTGCTTAAGCTAAGAATTGACAAATCACGTCAACTGCTGCGTGAGCGTCCTGAACTATCGGTAGAGCAAGTGGCCGCTTCGGTCGGACTAACTGATGCCTTATATTTCTCACGTCAATTCAAGCGCTTCTGTGGTCAGTCTCCAACCGAGTACCGAAGCAAGGTTAAGCAGTATCCACAGTCGTAAAACAGACTTAAACAGCCCGCATCCTTTAAACGGATACGGGCTGTTAATTTATATTGTATAAGAGAACACGAAATTAGGCCGATGACTACAAATTAACTTTCGCCATTAGGCTGTGCCGCCGTCCTGTCAGTTCCCGGCATTCAGAATCGAATCAATCCGATCCAGTTCCTCCTGAGAAAAGTCCAGATTGGATAAAGTAGCAACATTTTCTTCAATTTGGCTTACACGGCTTGCCCCAATCAAGACAGAGGTCAGACGTTCGCCGCGCAGAGCCCAGGCCAGCGAGAATTGAGCCAAACTTTGTCCGCGTGCAGCAGCCATCTGATTCAGGGCGCGTACCTTGCGAAGTGTCTCTGGCGTCACATGGTTCTCATTCAGGAAAACCGATGTACTCGCTGCACGTGAATCCTCAGGAATTCCGTTCAAATATTTATTGGTCAGCAATCCCTGCGCCAGCGGGCAAAAGGCAATGCTGCCTACCCCGTTTTCGTCCAGTACATCTTGTAATCCATTTTCAATCCAGCGGTCAAGCAAGGAGTATTTCGGCTGATGAATCAGAAGCGGTGTTCCCAGTTCCTTCAGAATGCGAGCTGCTTCCGCTGTTTGCTCCGCACTATAATTGGACACACCCACATACAGCGCTTTGCCAGAACGTACGATATGATCCAGTGCTCCCATCGTTTCTTCCAGCGGCGTATCAGGATCAAATCGGTGAGAGTAGAATATATCGACATAGTCCAGCCCCATCCGCTTCAGGCTCTGATCCAGACTAGATATCATATACTTGCGAGATCCCCAGTCTCCATAAGGCCCTGCCCACATATTGTAGCCCGCTTTGGTGGAGATGACCAACTCATCCCGGTACGGTTTCATATCACTGGCTAAAACTTGTCCAAAAAATTCCTCAGCTGATCCCGCAGGAGGGCCATAGTTATTAGCTAAATCAAAATGCGTAATTCCCAGATCAAAGGAGCGGGTAATCATGCTACGGCCATTCTCCGCGTTGTTAATCCCGCCAAAATTGTGCCACAAGCCCAACGAAATAGCGGGCAGTTTTAGACCTGATCTCCCTGTACGGTTATATTTCATACTTTCATAACGATCTTCGCCAGCTAAATAAACCATGCTATCCCAGCCTCTCTCGAAACATTGTAATGTCCATCACAACATCATCATAGCGCTTTTATCCAGGCGTTGACAAGAAAACGATTACAAACCTAATTGATGAGCAAGTTTTTCCATAACTTTACCGATTGGATCAGTGATTAAAAGATCCGCCTTATGATCATACGAGGTCGGATCTGTATTCAACAGCACCGTATGTTTACCACGAAAATAAGTAATCAAGCCCGCAGCGGGATGTACTGTCAGCGACGTTCCTCCAATTAACAGCAGATCAGCCTGCGAAATAGCCTGAACGGATTGAATAATGGTATCCTGATTCAGCTCCTCCTCATATAAAACGACATCCGGTTTGATAATTCCTCCATCTATCGGACATTTGGGTACAACCTCAGAGCTGTTCATCACTTCATCTAGACTGTAAAAGCGTCCACATTCCATACAGTGGTTGCGATGCACCGAGCCATGAAGTTCTAGTACATTCACACTACCTGCAGCCTGATGTAAACCGTCAATATTTTGGGTCACAACCGCTTTTAGACGGCCTTGTTTTTCCAATGACGCGAGGAAATGATGACAACCGTTCGGCTCCGCATCGGGATGCAGCATTTTGCTGCGATAGAAGTCGAAGAACACCTCAGGATGCTTCACAAAAAATGAACGGCTCAGCATAACCTCAGGGGAATAAGGCAATTTCTCCTCACTTTGATACAGGCCTGCTGCCGAACGAAAATCCGGAATACCGCTTTCCGTAGATGTGCCTGCTCCGCCGAAAAAAACAACATTCTGCGATTGCTGTATCCATTCCGCCAACGTATTAACATTCATACCCTACGCACCTCCAGTTCTTCATATCCACGAACAACCTTATCCGCATCCAGTAAATGACCAGAACGTTCTGCTTCTGGCGCAAATCCAATAGCGAGCCGCACTCCGGCACGCTTGCCCATCTGCATATCCCCATTGCTGTCTCCGATGACTACCACGTCCGCCGGCGACAGTCCTAGTAACGCGCAGGCTTTTTCAGCCATTTCCGGGTCAGGCTTACCGTATGTAACCCTATCATGTCCGATAATCTCGTCAAAATAAGATGTCAGCCCCATCCACTCCAAATGCTCCTGTGCAGCCTCGGTACTGTCAGAGGTCACAACTGCCAGCTTCAGCCCGGCATGGCGGCTTTGCTCCAGCAATGTCCGCAATCCTGGAAACACCTTCGCTGCCCGATGTCGCCGAATATCAGCCATCGCCGTTTTATTAAAGTCGCGGACAAGCCGCACAGCCTCATTCCACGGTACACCAGCAGTATAAAGCTGCCAAGCCAGTACCCCTGTACTTTCGTCCACCGTCCCCATGGCCAGCGGGCCAGAAGGATCGTAACCGATCACACGCCCCTCCTGATCGTGAACAGTACCTAGAACGGTACCTTTTTCCACCGTAAAACCGGCACCCGCCACGGCAAGATGCTGCTCCATCATATCCAGTATAGAACGAGCCCAGGGGCCCCACAACTGAATAAAATCCAGCAGCGTGCCATCTTTATCGAATAAGATGCCACGGCATGGGTATCGCTTCCCCTGCACGATCAGCTCAGACATGCATTACACCTCCTTTACGGGTTCTTAGAAGCTGAATCCACACTCTCTTTCATCCAATCCTGTAAAGCCGTTACCGTCTGGTTCCATTGCTCGACGGCGCTAATTTTCGCAGGATTATCCCCTTTCTGGGCACCGTAACTGCCAAATTGGGCATGGTTCCCCCCTTCGACTGTAAAATACAGCGTGTTGGCAGGTAAATAAGTTCTACCACTTTGGACATTTTCCATCTGGACGACTCCATCATCACTTCCCAGTAGAGAAATAACAGGCAGATTTTTATCCTTTAAATTTCCTTTGTTATCCGGGTAGGAGGCAAGGAAAAATACACCTTTGACCTGATCAGGATGCGCAGCTGCATATCGGGCCGCCATCACTCCACCTAACGAATGACCTCCAATAACAAACGCTTCTTTCGGATATGCCTTTAGCACTTCATTCGCTAGATCCGGGGAGATCAATGCAAGGTTGAGTGGCATTTTTGCAATAATCACATGATGACCCTTTTCCGCCAGACGGCGTGCCAAAGGCGCATAGCTTTCGGGCTTCACCAACGCCCCTGGATACAAAATGACTCCAGCTCCGCTTCTTTTTACAGGCTCAAAACCAACCCAATGTTCTTGTTCATTTACTTTCACAGCATCCGCTACTTCGGCTAATGCAGCCGCCGCCGTCTCGTCAGGCTGATAAGGCGTAAATACCTTCCATGCTCCCCACCCTGCTATCAGTGCAATAATAATCAGGATGCCTAAGAGAACTTTCCATATTCTCCGAGGACCACGTGTCCCATATGAATTGTATGATCTTCTTGTTCTTCTTCTCATTGTAAAAGTTCCTTTCGCCTTTCGTACCTCGTAATTCGTAATTTGAATATAAAATGTGCCGCTGTATTCTCAGCGTAACTATAGCCTTGTTAGGGTAACATCGTTGCACACACAGGGTCAAATCAGCATACATTTCCAAGTATTAGCCCGTCTTTGTCCGGTGTTCAAGCTTTCGCCACACAATAAGGTTATGATAACGCTTACTATTGTGAATAAAATCACAATGATAAAGTCCAGAGTATCGTACCTTGTTCCTTGTAAAGAATTATTTTTTAAATAGTTTATTCGGCAGAAGCCGCTCGGAGGGAAACACATGACGACAAGCCATGATGTACAAGGGGAAAGCTTCTTTCTCAATTTGCGATTTCTGTTGATCATATGCGTATTTGCAGGAAATGCTCTGGAGCCTCTAGTCGGTTCATTTCATATTGCTCAACAATGGTTCAGCTGGATATTCATGTTTCATATGCCGTTGTTTGTACTCGTTACAGGCTACTTTGCCCAAACATCTTTGACCGGATCTGCAGGCCGAAAAGTTCTGCTTCAGATTGGTATGCAATATCTTATTTTTCAATCGCTCTATTCGATCTTGGATGTTGCACTCTTCCACGTTCCCCATATCCATCATTCGTTCTTTGCTCCTTATTTGCTACTCTGGTTCCTTGCCAGCCATATCTGTTGGAGACTGCTAATGCTGTCTTTTCAGAAAATACCACCTGTCCTCCAATTGGGTATATCCGTGCTGCTCGGTATCCTCGTCGGGTATCTCCCTGTGGATGGTATATGGCTGAGCGTATGCAGAACCTTTGTTTATTTGCCTTACTTTGTAGCAGGTTATCATTTGAATTATGCGGACGTTCGGCGGTTCTTCACAGCTCCTGTCCGCATAATCGCTGGCTTTATATCTCTTCTGCTTATGGTACTGGCGGGAACGTCGTATTTCGACATCCCGGCAGGCTGGCTGTATGGCAATATGACTTACGGTGAATTGGGCCATACCGAATGGTACGCAGGAATTTACCGCATCGGCATTTATGGAGTTCAATGGATAGCATCCATGGCGTTCCTAAGCTTTGTTCCAGCTGTCACAGGACGTATAACCGAGATGGGAAGACGGACACTATATGTCTTTTTACTGCATGGCTTGATCGTCCGTACCGTCGTTGCGAAGGGAGTCTACGAATATATAGATACTCCAGTGGAAGTCATGTTGATTGTGGTGTGTGCTGCTGGTCTGTGCTGTATGTTGACCATGCCTTGGGTTCGAACTGCAACACGACCTCTGATTGAGCCACAGGTAGAGTGGATGCTAAGGCCAGCTCCTTATCCCTTTAGACGGTCCGCGTAATTTTTTTATCCATTTTTTATTTAACATTGAACACGCCACAACCCACTTACAGACCAACATGTGAGCAAGTCTACCCCCTCTTTACTCCACTTGGAGCCTGTTTCATACAGGCGTGACGTGGTAAGTAAAGGATGCGCGCAACAAAAAACAACTTTTTTATTAAGGAGTGATTTGTAATGGCACGTAATCAAAATCAGGGGAAAATGAGTCGCGAAGAGGCAGGTCGTATGGGTGGAGAAGCTACTTCCAAGAAGCACAATAAGGAATTTTATCAGGAGATTGGTAAAAAAGGCGGGGAAGCAACTGCAAACTCTCACGATAAAGAATTTTATCAGGAAATCGGCAAAAAGGGCGGCGATGCTACAGCTGAGTCGCACGACAAAAATTTCTACAGAGACATCGGTCGTAAAGGTGGCAGAAATTAAGGTGTAATGTCCTCTTCCGCTCTCCTTTAACATATAAACAAGCTGAGCCCATCTGCTTTATTGCGGTATGGGCTCTTTCATATTTTCCCTGATACACAAACCTATCAGTATAGATATTTCTAATAGATTCAAATTAAAACCTCTTCTAAATGCAATATATAGACAAATAAAACTGCTCATGTCTATATATTGTTGATTACAGAACACTTCTTGTATTTTTTCAATATCTTCATATATGTAGAAAAAAGCTCACATCTATGATAGACTCTTTAGAAAACATCTGCGCTATCACGGCGTCCATTGAACGCCATACTATTTTTATACTTTGGGGGGAAACCAGCATCATGACAGCTAAGACGAAAATGCGTTCCGATATGATTAAAAAAGGCTTTGATCGCGCTCCTCACCGCAGCTTGCTGCGCGCAGCGGGTGTCAAGGAAGAAGATTTTGACAAACCGTTTATTGCGGTATGTAACTCGTATATTGATATCGTACCAGGCCACGTCCATTTACAGGAGTTTGGCAAAATTGTCAAGCAAGCCATTCGTGACGCAGGCGGTGTACCTTTTGAGTTTAACACCATCGGTGTAGACGACGGCATTGCCATGGGCCACATCGGTATGCGTTATTCTCTGCCCAGTCGCGAAATTATAGCTGACTCTCTGGAAACTGTCGTGTCCGCTCACTGGTTTGACGGCATGGTTTGTATTCCTAACTGTGATAAAATTACCCCTGGCATGATGATGGGCGCATTGCGCGTTAACATTCCAACTATTTTCGTCAGCGGCGGTCCTATGAAAGCTGGTAAAGACAAGAACGGACGCTCTATTTCCCTGACCTCCGTCTTCGAAGGCGTAGGTGCATATCAGGCTGGTAAAATCGACGATCAAAGCTTGCTTGAATTAGAACAATATGGCTGTCCGACATGTGGCTCCTGTTCAGGGATGTTCACAGCGAATTCCATGAACTGTCTCGCAGAAGCAATGGGTCTGGCTATGCCGGGTAACGGCACCATTCTCGCAGTAGCAGAAGAACGTAAAGAATTCGTTAAACAATCTGCACGCCAATTGATGGAATTGATTAAGCTGGATCTTAAACCACGTGATATCGTGACTAAAGAAGCTATTGATAATGCATTTGCATTGGATATGGCAATGGGCGGTTCCACAAATACAGTATTGCATACATTGGCACTTGCCCATGAAGCAGAAGTTGACTACCCTATCGAACGTATTAATGAAGTCGCAAACCGCGTACCTCATTTGTCCAAATTGGCACCTGCTTCCGACTATCATATTGAGGACGTTCATAATGCAGGCGGCGTAAGCGCAGTACTGAATGAATTGTTGAAGAAACCAGGCGCACTGCATGGAGACTGTATTACTGTAACCGGAAAAACCATTCGTGAAAACGTAGAGGGTCAGGAAATTCTGGATACTAACGTCATCCACAAACTGGACAACCCTTATTCCGAACGTGGCGGTCTGGCTGTATTATTCGGTAATCTGGCACCGCAAGGCTCCATCATTAAAGTCGGTGCAGTTGATCCTTCGGTTGGTGGTTATCACAAAGGTCCTGCTATCTGCTTTGATTCACAGGAAGATGCACTGGCAGGTATCGCCAACGGTAAAATTAATGAAGGACACGTTGTTGTTATTCGTTATGAAGGTCCAAAGGGCGGACCTGGTATGCCTGAAATGCTCGCTCCAACTTCACAAATCGTGGGCATGGGGCTTGGTGCCAAGGTGGGTCTGATTACAGACGGGCGTTTCTCAGGTGCTTCCCGTGGTATCTCCATCGGTCATATTTCCCCCGAAGCTGCAGAAGGCGGACCTATCGCTTTTGTTGAGGACGGCGATATCATCGAGCTGGACTTGAACAATCGTAAGATTGAGCTCCAGATTACGGACGAAGAATTCGAACGTCGTCGCGCCAACTGGAAAGGCTTTGAGCCGAAGGTGAAAACGGGTTACCTGGCGCGTTATTCCAAGCTGGTGACGAACGCAAGTAACGGCGGAATTATGAAAATCTAAATGCTTTGCTAAGATAGGACTACTTTATGAACGGCTAAAAAGCCTCTCGATCCCTAACAAAGGATCGAGAGGCTTTTTTATTAGGTCATCAGGGTTAGCCTATTCAGTCAGCTCGCTGTTGAGTGCATGGACATCATCTCTCTGAGCTGTTTGCTCAAGAGCTTCGTTTGAGCGGTGTGAGTCTCCCTGATGAAAACGTTCAAACAAGGTATCCAGTGGCATCACAATTATTTTCGGTACCATTACATCTTTTTTTTCATTCAATTTCTCTAAGCCCGAAGGATGGATAACACGAAATAACAGCTTAAGATATACAGTGGACACATGCTTAAACAATCCTTTGGGAAGCTCTCGAACTTGAAATCCCAACTTCTCTGGTCCCCGATGAATCATACTTACTGCATAGATCGCCTTTACACCCTTCATTTCAGAATCATGTACAATGCGTTGGGTCAGATCAGGAAGTTGTTTTTTTACAATCCGAATTAATTGAATAGCTAGATGTACCATCGACTTTGCCGTCGAACCCAATTGGAACAACTTTTTATTATCAAAATGAAGTTCGATTACCGGGTCCCCTTTTTTTAGCCACCTGCTGTTCTCCATATTTACATTTGGCCCATGATAGATACGGCGACGATAATAAAAGATCGTATCCTCCTGACTTACGGGACGAAGACGAAACAAAACATGAAATAGACGCTCATACTGAAGCCATCCAAATACCAGCGTTCTTTTATACCAACCCGTACTGGACATCTCGGAGGCAGTAGGTTGATTGACAGACTGACGGCAAAACAATGTATCCACCCGCACGCTGCGTAATTGTCGTTCTTGGGCGACCCTCAGTAGCTTCTCCAGTGCGATTAGCATATTCTGTGGCGCTTCCGCGTCTGCCCCCAATGTCGTACCACAGTCATGGAGCAGCATCACCTCGCCACCCCTTAGCTTTTTAAGCATTCTCTCTGCCAATTGTTTAGCTCCAATGCTTGCCTTCCAGTCCCCGAACATGGAAGACCATAATACGATTCGACGACCATTGGTGTTGGAAATATCAAAGAAGTTCACTATCCCCCAAGGTGGGCGATAAAAGGTCGTTCCCTCGCCAGTTACTCGACGAATGACTGACTCTGTCTGGGCAATTTGTCTTCTAACAGTAACAGGCCGCATAAGCCAATTCGATTTGTGCACATAATTATGAATACCAATTAGATGACCTTCATCATGCATGCGTTTCAGAAGCTCAGGGTGTTTTTCTGCATTTATCCCAACAACAAAAAAAGTAGCTTTGGCATCAAAACACTTCAGTAAATCAAGCAGCTGCGATGTATACACTGGATCAGGGCCATCATCAAAGGTGAGCGCATATTCTTGTTCACTTTTGCCGCGCCTGAACACCCGGAAACCAAATATACGACTAACCAGCGCCGGAATAAAAGCATAAAAAGTTGAAATGTAAAACATCCATAACAGCAAAGTCTGCACGTTTTATCCCCACTTTTCTATTCTGAACTCCCCAAGCAGGCTTCCTGAGGAAAACTCACTTACTTATATGTTATCACAATGACGTAAACATGCCGAGATTTCGCTACTTCATATGGTCAGCATTGAGGTCCAATTTAGTGTACAATAAATAAAAATCTAAAAGGAGTCGTTGTATCCATATGCTTCCATTGTACAAAAAATATTGGCGTACCGTTTTTGATATCGGTTTGATCGTATTAACCGTGTATTTAATTATGTTCGTATCCAGCAAACTGTATCAACTTGCCGCACCTGTGTTCCTTTCGTTCGTCGTGTTCTGGTGCATTGAACCTGCTGCCCGTTATTTTCATCGAAAAGGAATGAAAAAAACTTTTGCCTCCGCACTCTCCGTATTGCTGTTTATTATCCTTTTACTTGCTATTTTTTTCGGATTGGGTCTGATTCTGGTTACGCAATTTACGAAAGTCGCGCAAAACCTCCCACAGTATACTCAGATTATCCAAGCGGAATTCACGCGGTATCTTCATCTTTCTCAAGATAAAATCGCTGCTTTACCTCCGGGTGTTACCGAACGTGTGAATGAATATTTTGCGACTGCCACCACCATTGCTACGAAATGGGCACAGCTAGGCTTATCCTTTTTCATACAGTTCCTCAGTTCTTTCACTGTTTTTATGGGCAACTTTGCCATTGCAATCATTTTAGCGTTCTTTTTAAGTATGGAAATTAATCTTTGGAAGAGCATTGCCCGTAGTAAAACACCCAAGACACTAAAAACTGCTTATCTTTTTCTGAAAAACCACGTACTTAAAGCTATCTCCGCTTTTCTCAAGGCTCAAGCTCTACTGGTAGGGATTACCTTTGTTCTCGTATTTATAGGTTTACTCATTTTGCAAGTGGATAATGCCCTCTCATTGGCGCTCGTGGCAGCTTTGTTTGATATCCTGCCCCTGTTGGGTGTACCTGTTATTTTTATTCCGTGGGCCGTGTATCTGTTCATCACAGGCAATACCGGCCTGGCAGTAGGCCTGCTTATTGTCATGGCTGTCACGGTTATCGTTCGTCAGCTGGCAGAGCCTAAAATCACTGGTAATTCCATCGGTGTTTCATCTGCCTATCTGATGCTTTCCTTTGCCATTATATCGTTGTCCATCTTTGGACTGGCCGGATTAATCCTATCCCCCATTCTGATCATTTTGCTCAAGGAATTGTGGCAGCAAGGCTATCTGCAGCAATGGATTCGGTTTCCGACAGAGGAATTTGACGAGCCTCCGTTTATCGTTAAAATACAGGAGGAGGATCGTGAAGCTACTCGTGGTACTCAGGAGGATTGAGCTAACAGATCCATCACTTGACCAAACAATGCTGTAGCTTGATTTGCAGAATGTGTTGAAGCATTTTGCACAAGGACGGCGACCGCATAACGAGGCCGCTCTATCGGACCATACCCTATAAACCACTGGTGATTGATGGGGTGACCGTTCTTCAAAGCTTGGGCCGTACCTGATTTGCCGGCCAGATTCCATGATTTATTACGCAACGAGGCACCAGTCCCCTGTGTCACAACCTTTTCCATTGCTTCACGAAGCGTGCGAGCCGTCGATGTATGAATCAAGCGGCTACCCTCAGGTGAAGGTGCAGCGTGAGTAGGTAGTTCCAGTAAGGTGCTACCATCTGCATAACTGATGCGTTTGACGACGCGTGGTGCATGTACTTGACCATCATGCAGCAAGGTGACGATGAGATTGGCAGCTTGGAGAGGCGTCACCAGCACATCACGTTGGCCGATAGCTGTCTGTACACGTACGCCCGGATCAGACGCGTTCGTATGGGGGCCGAATACGGCTCCCTTTTCTTCGTGATCCAGCGGTCTGAATTGAGGTAGTCCTGCAAGATTCCGCTCCTGCCAGCCCACAGTTCGGCCCAATCCCAGTGCAGAGGCTGTGGCCTGAATTTGCTCAGGATTAAGCCGTTCGCCGAGATGAGCGAACACACTATTACAGGATACGGCAAGCCCTTCCTCCAGGTTCAGGGTACCGTGTCCTTCTTTTTTCCAGCAAGCCAAACCGTACTTGCCATAAGTTCCATGACAATGGAATTGTTCCTGCGGTTGGACAACACCTGATTCAAGTGCAGCAGCAGCCGTAACCAACTTAAAAATGGAACCAGGCGTTATCGCCTTAAGTGCACGATTAGACCAGTCTGTTTTTTTCTGGGGATCAACATGACCGGGATTATAAAAAGGGCGAGACACCATCGCCAGTACATCCGCGTTGCCTGCATCGAGCACTACCACCGCCCCTTCTGCCAAATGACTAGATTCCGTCAGCTTTTCAATCTGTTCCTGTATAGGTAGATCAATTGTAGTCTGTACCTGTAATGGATAGTGACCATTGGATGGAGCACTGACACGCAGCGGTACATGAGCCAATGGACGACGCTGCGCATCTACAAATCGGGAGACGAACGTTTCACCGACGCCGCTCAGTAGCGGCTCCAGCGTTCTTTCCAGCCCGGCTGCCCCCATCGGCAGTTCACTCGCTCGGTCGGCACGTTCATACAAAAAGCCAAGCCATTGCCTGCCATTGGGGAAATCCCTGTAACGTTTCGCATAAGGTACAAGCTCAATAAGCGAAGGGGCTAACTTCAGCAGCTTGCCTGCTTCATGCGGATTGATTTGTACGGGCTCTCCGCGCCCATCTCGCCATATGAGCGGGGATTGCAGCCCTTTCCATCGTGTCAGTAGTTGCTTCTTATTCGTACGCAGTAGCTCGGCCAGTTCTTCGCCATGTAAAGCCGCTTTGCCATCTACATCGGGAAAAAGTACTGGCGTCCATACTACTCCGCCAGTCAAGGGTCGCCCATGCCGGTCCGTAAACTGTCCACGTCCAGAGTCGATAGAAATGCCCTCCTGTCGCTGACGTGCTGACATTTCCTTAAGCGAATGCCCCCCATAAACGGACATATGAATGCCCGCTGTCCCCTGAAGCCAAGCCAGTCGGAATAATAAAATCAGCAGTAGCGCCATCACCCCCAAGGCCATATATGCAATTCGACGTTTTCGTATGAAACTGCTACCACGCCTCGGCACACCCATCCTTCTTTCATCTTTTTTCCAGTAGTATGTCCTGTAGTTGAAAAAGAAAACCCACTCAACTTTTAACGTTGAATGGGTTAACCACGGAGATCAGTGACAATCCTGATTCCCATGGTTTAGTTATATCTACACCGTAAACCGCGAAAGCTGTTCCTTCAAGTTCACTGATACTCCTTCCAGTTTATCCGACAAACCTACCAGTTGATTACCAATATTGGCCTGTTCAGTGCTGAGTGAAGCGACTTCCTGTGAAGTGGCCGAGGATTGCTCAGCTACTGCACTTACATTGGTCATTGCCTCGGACAATGTGGTCTGTGATTCACTCAGATGATGAATGGAGGCGGTGACCGTTCCCAACCGAAGCGCGAACTCTCCCATTTGCTGCTGCACCGATTGGAAAATGTCCGTTGTTTCCTGCACGGCTCCCATTTGCTCCCGGAACAGCGGGTACACCTCAGATAATGCCTGTACCGTTTCATTCATCTCATTGACGATGTTATTAGTAATACCCGTAGCTGTGCGAATAGCTTGACGTGATTGTTCAGCCAACTGCCGAACCTCATTAGCTACCACCATAAAACCACGCCCAGCCGTCCCCGCTCGTGCTGCTTCAATCGTCGCATTCAGTGATAGAATATTCGTTTGTTTAGCAATATCCTGTAATACGTCCAGCACCTTAAAGACATCGGAAGTTGTCTTCTTCAGTTCATCTACTTTGCCTACCAGAGCATGCGTAGTTTCTTCCGTAACCTTAGTCTTGCTCAATAGAGTTTTCAGTTGAACTGTCCCTTGTTCACTGGATTGTTCAACTTCTTGTGCGACCAGACTCATTTCATGATTGGAAGCCATAACCGTATCCATTTGCTGAGATATATTCCCGGTTAGTCCGCTGCCACGTTCGGCCTCTGTTGCCAAACTGGCGGCGCCATGAGCAATTTCTTCCGTTGCTGCTGCTATTTCTTTGGCTGAAATGGCTGTCTTCTTCGAGGCATCGCCTAGTTCCGTCGCTGTTTTCAGAACCTCCTGAGCTGAGGCATTCGTCTGCTCTACCAGCAATGTAATTTGCTCCATCATGATATCAAAGCTTTCTGACAACTGCCCAATTTCATCCTGAGCCTTATAGTTCGTTCGAATTTGCAAGTTGCCTTTGGCGCCTTCGACCATTAAATCCTTCAGGTGTGTCAATGGACGAGCCACGAGACGCACGATCCATAGGCCAATGAACAATGCAATGAGTGCAGCCACTGCAGCAAATATCCAGGTCGTGGTTAGAATCCCCTTAGCGTCTCTCACCAGCTCAGATACAGGTACTACACCCACGAGAATCCATTTGGAAGTTCCCAGCGTATTATGAACCGCAAGCACATTTTGCTCTTTGCCGTCTGCTTCCTGCTCCATAATTTGATTTCCTTCGATCCCCTCAAGCTTGGAAACGTAATCCAGCTTTGTCTTTCCTCCAGCCAAGCTCTCATTGTTAGAGCCTACAAACTCCCCCTTGTCTGTCACAAGGCTAATCATACTGCCTGAGCCCAAATTAACACCTTTCAACTCGTCCTCCACCGCACTGGACTTTAAATCCATAACCAGAACGTAAGTCCCTCCCAACCCAGACATACTGTTCATGGAGCGTGCTAGGCGAAAGGTCTTGCTGCCATTGTCATTCACCTGTGTAGGTAACCAAACAATTCCCTTGTTTTTCAAAATATCCTTAAACCATGCTTCCTGCCGTACATCTTTTTGTGTTCCAGTGCCCATAGCAGCAAACTTGGTTTCTTCCGGGTACAAATACAATGAATCAATCGCTTTATTCGTAAAAGCAATATTCGTTAATTTCTTGTTTACTTCGCCCATAGCAACAAAAGATGCAAAGGGATTTTTATCTTGCTTTACAGCCTTTTGCAACTGATCACTTAATTCAGTATCAAAAAATACCTGTGTCGATGTGTCTTGAAAGCGCTCTAGAATAATGTCAAGCTTTTCTGAAGTTTGCTGAACGGTCTGCTGATAAGCCGTTGCTGCATTTTGCTCAATCGTACTTTTAGCCTTGTAGTATGAGAGCATCCCCAAGCTGACCACAAATAACATAATTGCCGCAAAAAAGATCAGAAACAACTTCATTCCAACCGAACGTATCGGATTATAGTTTTTGACCAAATGCATGAAATCTTTACTGTACCTTTCTGGCTTAAGTAAACGCTTTAAATTGTGTGTACCCTTACGAATCGCCTTAGCTAACCAGGGCGCAACCTTCGAAGACATCGCAACCGTTTGTTCCCCTTTATTCGTTGCTTTACTGCCTTTCAAACCCTGCATTTGATCCGTTTTCTTGGGTTGCCTTTTTACTGTATTCCCCTCTTTTTTCCGTAAACCCATTCCTCTCACCTACCACCATATAATTAGTTTCTAATTCCACGTCATCCATTATGTATCTATTATCTATATAACTTCTATCGGAACTATTCGACAAGGAATGTAGCTTTCCTTTGAGCATCGACTAAATTTTGTGAAACTTTTTTCCTAGAAAACTATTCAAAAAAAGGCCTCTCCAACCGATAGGAGAGGCTTTTGATTCTTTCACCTGTGACTTAAGGCTTATTTATTTCTTTTTACGCATCATATCAAAATACGATACGGGCTGATCTACCTTCATTCTAATTCGTTGAAGCGGGTGACGAGCAGCATCCAACTCGTTGCCTTCCTCATCCCAGATCGTTCCGACCGTTTGTTTGAAGAATGTTCCGTTCGGACCGAAAAATTCAATTTCATGACCGGGTTTAAAATGGTTCCGTTGTTGAATAGTTGCGATCCCACTCGCGGCATCGTAGTCCATGACTAGTCCAGCAAAATCATAAGGGACTGCCTTTTCTTCCGGCTCATAAATATGATCCTCATGATCCGGTGTATCGTAGAAAAACCCTGTATTCAGCGGACGATTAGCTGCCTTGTTAATTTCTTCAATCCATTCTGGTTTGAGCACATAATTTTCAGGATCAGCCATATAGGAATCAATCGCTTGACGATAGACATTCACGACCGTTGCCACATAGTGGATAGACTTCATCCGTCCCTCTACTTTAAAACTGTCTACACCTACATCAATCAGATCAGGGACATTTTCAATCATACATAGATCCTTGGAACCCATAGAAAAAGCATTATCACTCTCTTCAAACAATGGAAGCTGGTTAACACCGAGCTGGAACTGTTTCAGTGCATTGCTAACCTGTGCCTCTTCTTCAGATATCCAAACCTCACCTGGGCGGGCATCCTCAAACAGATCGTATTTCCAGCGGCAAGACTGACAACATCCCCCACGATTGGAATCACGGTCTGTAAAGTGATTGGACAACACGCAGCGGCCGGAAAATGAAGAGCACATCGCACCATGGACAAAAGCCTCGATTTCGATGTCCACATGCTTTTTAATTTCTTCGATTTCCTCCAGACTGGTCTCACGTCCAAGTACCACACGCGGTAACCCCTCGTTTTTCCAAAACTTTACCGCTTGCCAGTTCAGCGTGGACTGCTGTGTGCTCAAATGCACTTCCAATCCAGGAACAGCGCGCAATGCCACGGATACAATAGCCGGATCAGCGACGATAACGGCATGAATTCCCGCCTCGTACAGATTGCGCAAGTACTCCTCAATTCCGGCAATATCTTCATTGTGGGCATAGATATTGGTGGCCACAAGCACTTTAGCACCATACTTGTTCGCAAATTCTACACCTTCGCGCATTTCCTCAAAACTGAAATTATCGGCGTTAGAACGCAGACCATATTTTTGTCCACCAATATATACAGCATCCGCGCCATAGTGAACGGCAAACTTCAGTTTTTCCAGATTTCCGGCAGGAGCCAACAGCTCCGGCTTGTCCAAACGATTCCGTTTACCTATATATTTTCTCGCTTTGGTTATCGTCCCCATGACGTTCCCCCCTCTGTAAATTCATTTTAAAATTAATAAACCTGCTCTTTATAGAAAAATCCGAAGGAAAGTTCCCGTTCAGGATCTTGAAGACGGCGAACTTCATCCAGCCAGCTTTCATCATAAGCGTAAGCATCTGGGTCGGCTGTATAACTATCTATTGCTTTACGATAAGCACGAACAACCGCCTCATTGTAAGCCGTAGGCTTCAATAAGCCCTCGATCTTAAAGCTATGCACGCCCGCCTCCATTAGAATATGCAGGTCCTCCATGATGCAAAAATCATCTGAACTCATAATATGTGTCCCATTTATATCCTCGTAAATAGGGAACTTCTCTTCTTTCCGCTCTGCTTCAATCAGAAACAAGCCGCGTCCTCTACCCAAATCCCCTTCTACATTACGTCCCTGGTGCAGCATATAACTTTGAACAAGCTTACGCTTGGAGTGATAAATATTAGTCATGCCATGTACCTGAACCTGTGCTTCTATGTTCAACTTTGGTATCATTTCGGTAATTTCATCCATACTCAGCTCACGAGCCAAAATGACCCGGGAAGCCCCCTTTTCACCCCAATAGTTGGCGGTTGCGAAGTTGGTAGAGATCATCTCACCGTTCCAGAACAGCTTCAGATGCGGGGCATACTCCTTCACGGCCATAAGCACTGCGGGATCATTAAACTCAATGGCGTCTATGCCGCATCCAGCTAGGGTCTGCACATATTCGGGAATGAGCGGCAATAGCTCGTTCGTCATCAAATTCGTCATAGATACATATACCTGCGCCGCATGCTTGCGTGCTTCTTCTACCACTTCACGGATTTGGTCCGGTGTAAAATGTCCCGGCAGTCGCATTCCAAAGCGGTCATCTCCAATAAGTAATGCAGTAGCTCCAGCCCCCAGCATATGGCGGGCATCCTCCGGAGAGCTGGAAGTTGCCAGTAGTTCGGGTTTGTAAGCCATAGGCTCACCTCCTAATTTGTCTTACGGTTACTTACCTGAATGTTATGCAAATGTTCTTTATACGTTTTGGCAAACAAATGTTCATGTGTCCCGTCTTTTTTGGTCACATAAAATAAATAATCTGTAGCTTTCGGCTGTAAAGCCGCTATCACTGAGTTCAGACTGGGACTTGCAATCGGCCCTGGTGGAAGTCCCAGATGCAAATACGTATTATAAGGGCTTTCCACAGCCAAATCCTTGTAATACAGCCGTTCTTTTTGCTTGTCCAGCATATATTGAACCGTAGCATCAATTTCCAGCTTCTTACCCTGTTTGAGCCGGTTATAAATGACGCCAGCTACTACAGACCGCTCATCTTCCACAACCACCTCGCGCTCTACCAAAGAAGCAACCGTCAGCAGTTGATGCAGCGTTTCACCCCGCTGTTTCAGCTTGGCATCCAGATCGGAAACAGTCTCCAACCGCTTTTGTGTCTGTTCTAGCATCACCTGTATCATATCTTTGGCCGTGCTGCCCTTTTTCAGCTCATAGGTTTCCGGGAAAAGGTAGCCCTCCAGCGCATAGCGAAGCCCCGCCTGCTTTGGAATGTCCCGCACCAGCGCGACGTCAAAAGCGGACGGATCGTTGGCCAGCTGCAAAAATTGCTGCCGGTCTGCCAGTCCTTCCTTTTGCAGCTTATCAGCCATCTGTCTAATCGTAAAACCTTCCGGGATTGTAAAACGAATCATTTCCTCTTTGACAACATCTCCAGCCGATAACTTAGTAATCAACTGATCAAAGGTTGCGCCAGGCTGCGCCTCATATTTTCCGGCCTGAAATGCGCTTCCTTGCTGTTTGAATTTTACATAAGCCTTAAACACGAGCGCATTACGTATAAGTCCCTTTTGCTCCAGCGTATCTGCGATTGCCGATGTTCCTGTTCCCTGCACCACCGTAAAAGCAACGGGTTGTGTTTGGGGCTGAACAGGCTGCATGGCATTCCAAATATAGAGGGCTACCCCTCCTGCTATAATGATAAGCAGTAGCAACAACGTAAACATCCTCGTCCTTCGCTTCACATCCACCCAACTCCTTCACAGCCAAAAAGGGCGGACTGGTCCGCCCTTTCAGGTTTGATCTCATCGCTATCCAGACTTACAGTTCTTCCGGCAACGTACATTCATCGTACAGTTCGGAAATATCTTCCCACTCATCATCATCTTCAATGGTGGTGATAGAGATTTCGCCGTCTGTGGATGAGCTTACATGGTAAAGTTCATGTTCGCCAACAGCAGCCCCGGGTCTACGCAATACGGCGTACCGTTGCTCCCCTACCTTGAACTCTGCTTCCAATTCCATGCGAATCGCATGGCCCTGTTCATCCTGCAACTCTACATCGCCGTCGAACGTTTCCTTCAAATCAGAGGTCCAACTCAGGTCTTCACGTGAATAGCTCGTCATTTCCCGTCTTCCTCTTCCTCTTCTTCTACGAATGTATTAAAGGTCTCTTCGACGATTTCCCATTCGGCATCGTCTTGGATCACAAACAATTTAATATCATCGCCTTCTTCCTCGTAACGGAAGGCGTACACATCGGACTCATCAGCTTCAGGGTCCACTGGCGCAACCATCATGTACTTCGCTTCGGAACCATCTACCTCAAACTTCATAATGACCTCGAACTCTTCCTCGTTGCCCTCGTCATCGGCAATATAAATAATTTCCGGCTCTTCTTCCATACCCACTTGATTTTCAGCCATTACGAAATCCCCCTCACCTTGTACTGTGTGCGTCCAAATAGTTTTGCAAGATCAGGCTTGCGGCCAGTTTATCTACCACCTGCTTGCGTTTTTTTCGGCTGACGTCGGCCTCCAGAAGCGTACGCTCCGCCGAACGCGTCGTCAGCCGTTCATCCCAAAGGTGAACGGGTAAACCCAGTAACTCCTTGAGTCGGTTCGCAAACTCGATGCAAATCTCACCGCGTGGACCCACGGTTCCGTTCATGTTTTTCGGCAAGCCAACAACAACCTCGCCGACCTCATTTTCACGAACCAAATTTGCAATTTTACCGAACTCGCTGTCGTCACCGCGTCGTTCTATGACTTCCAATCCTTGGGCGGTCCAGCCGAAGGCATCACTTACGGCGACCCCAATTCGGCGATCCCCGTAATCCAATCCCATTACTTTCATGCCTGTCTCCTAACGATGCTTAGCAAGATAGAAACGAACCAACTCTTCAATCAACTCATCGCGTTCTTTTTTACGTACCAGGCTTCTAGCATTATTATGCCGTGGCACATAAGCCGGATCACCGGATAGCAAATAGCCGACGATTTGATTGATCGGATTGTATTCTTTTTCTACCAACGCATCATATACGGTCAACAAAATCTCCTGAGCAGAAGCTTCCTTTTCATCTGCCTTGACATTAAATTTGACCGTTTTGTCCATGGAATCCATTGTTGACACCTCGCTTCCACAAAACATGTGTACATGTTTATGCCAGCTTATTCTTTTACATCATACCATAAGCAAAGCCCTACAAGGAAATATCTAAGCCCGTTTTTTCCCAAAAATCTGCAAAAAATATCGAACTTTATCCTTGTGAGGCTGCCGCCACCAGTTCATGCGCACGTTGAAGTGCTTCATCCAGCTTGCTGGCATCCTTACCACCGGCTTGCGCCATGTCAGGTCGTCCGCCACCGCCGCCACCGCATACGGCAGCAATTTCTTTCACGAGCTTGCCTGCATGAAGTCCGGCCTTGGTATGCTCTGCCGGAACTGCTACGACAAAATTAACTTTATCGTCCATTGCAGCGCCGAGCACCAGCACAGCAGCCGGAAGTTTCCCTTTCAGTTCATCAGCAATCGCACGCAACGCGTCCATGCTGGAAGCCTGCACGCGCGCAGCCAGCAGTTGCACCCCGCCTGCTTGCACGACCTGATCGGTCAGCTGGCCTGCCTCAATAACGCTCAGCTTGCTTTGCAGCGATTCATTTTCACGACTAAGGTCTTTAATTTGTTGCTGCAATGATTCGATACGCTTTGGTACCTCAGACAGCTTGGATTTTACAAGTCCAGCCGATACCTTCAACAGCTCTAATTGACCTTCCATATATTCAAAACCAAAACGTCCGGTCACCGCTTCAATACGACGTACACCTGATCCAATGCCGCTCTCGCTGACAAGCTTGAACAAGCCAATTTGCGAAGTATTGCTGACATGACAGCCACCGCATAGTTCAATGCTGTAATCGCCTACTTTAACGACCCGCACGATATCTCCATATTTTTCACCGAACAGCGCCATTGCTCCGAGAGCCTTGGCTTCATCAATCGGTTTCAGTTCAATATTAACGTCCAGTTGGCTCCAGATGGCACGGTTTACACGCAGTTCAATATCCGCCAGTTCTTCTGGTGTAATGCTTCCAAAATGGGAGAAATCAAAACGCAGACGCCCAGGCTCTACCAAAGAACCCGCCTGATTGACATGGTCACCCAGCACTTCTTTAAGCGCTTTGTGAAGCAAATGCGTAGCCGTATGGTTTTTCTCAATTTCTCCACGTGAAGCTTGATCAACTTCAGCTTTCACCGTATCGCCAACGTTCAGCTCACCAGCTTCTACAACAACCTGATGCACATGCTGACCTTGTGGCGCCTTAAACAATCCTTCGACCTTCGCGGTTACCGTACCTCCACGCAGCAAGCCTTGGTCACTGACTTGTCCTCCGCTTTCGGCATAGAAAGGAGTCACATCCAGCACGACCTGGCAAGACTGCCCTTCACTAACAGTGTCCACCAGTACATCTTCATATACAATCGCCACAATTTTAGACTCAGTTACGAGGTCATTATATCCAACAAATTCACTTTTAACCGCCAGATCGGACAAAGCTCCGCCCTGAATCTTCATGCTGGCGCTGTCCTGATGTGCATCACGGGCGCGTTTGCGTTGTTCCTGCATCGCTTCATCAAAGCCTTCACGGTCTACTTTCAAGCCCTGCTCGTCTGCATAATCCTCTGTGAGATCGAATGGGAACCCGTACGTATCATACAGTTTGAAGGCATCTGCTCCACTAATGACATTGCGACCTTCTGCCTTCGCCTGAGCACTGATATCGGACAAAATTGCCAATCCATCTGTCAGTGTTTCATGGAAGCGTTCCTCTTCCGTTTTGATCACTTTGATGATGAAATCACGCTTGTCCACTACCTCAGGGTAATACACACCCATGACATCCCCAACGGTTTCCACCAGCTCAAACATAAATGGACGGTTCATGCCCAGCATTTTGCCATAGCGCACAGCCCGGCGCAGCAAACGGCGGATCACGTAACCGCGTCCTTCATTAGAAGGCAGCACACCGTCACCAATTGCAAAAGCTACGGTACGAACATGGTCAGCAATAACCTTAAGAGCCACATCACTGTCCACATTTTCGTTATATTTCACTCCTGCCATCGCCGCTGTTTTTTGAATTAGTGGCTGGAAGATATCCGTATCAAAGTTGGAATCCACATTTTGCAGAATGGATGCAAAACGCTCCAATCCAGCCCCTGTATCAATATTTTTGTTTGGAAGCGGCGTATAGCTACCGTCTTTGTTATGGTTGAATTGTGAGAAAACGAGGTTCCACACTTCCAGATAACGCTCATTTTCTCCCCCCGGATACATTTCAGGGTCCGTCATGTCGCTACCGTAGGCTTCGCCACGATCATAAAAGATTTCCGTACAAGGTCCGCAAGGACCTTCACCGATATCCCAAAAGTTATCTTCCAGTTTGATGATACGTTCGGCAGGAAGTCCAACTTTTTCGTTCCACAGCTTGTACGCTTCCTCATCCTCAGGATACACAGTTACAGCCAGACGTTCCGGATCAAAACCAATCCATTTTGGATCCGTCAGAAACTCCCATGCCCATGTAATGACTTCTTCCTTAAAATAGTCGCCAATAGAAAAGTTGCCGAGCATTTCGAAAAAGGTGTGATGGCGGCGCGTTTTACCGACATTCTCAATATCGTTCGTCCGAATACATTTTTGCGAATTGGCGATACGTGGATTTTCTGGCTTCACACGTCCGTCAAAATAAGGCTTAAGCGGTGCCATACCCGCATTAATCCACAGCAGGGAAGGATCTTTATGTGGAACAAGCGGCGCGCTTGGTTCAATCACATGTCCCTTGCTTTCAAAAAACTCCAGCCATTTGGAGCGGATTTCACTAGCCTTCATATAAGTAGCCTCCTAATTATGGTGTCACTGGTTCCTGGCACAGGCCATAAAAAAACAGAAAAACGCCCCTGAACGGATCAGGGACGATTGTATCGCGGTACCACCCTGGTTAACGCCGTCCCCTCTGTACGAAATGCCCATGCGCAAGCTGCACACCAACATTTGCTTAACGGACGATCGATCGCCTTGTTTTCACTGGTAACGGGAGCATCCCGGCGGGTTCAGCCCGCACTTCGAAATGAGCTTTCCCTACTGGATAAACACATTTAAACATACTCAATTCAGTATATCCGTGTCATTTAGCCGTGTCAACGCGATATCAGACAAGATACATACGGTGTAAGGACAAAATCAGATCGTTTTCCGCTTCACGTAATAAGCAAAAAAATGTTGAAGTCCTACCTTTAATACCGCCATCACGGGAACCGCTAAAATCAAGCCGGTAATTCCCGCAATTTCACCACCCACTAGCAGAGCGAAAATAATGGCTATCGGATGCAGATGCAGCGTTCGTCCTACCACCTGGGGAGAAATGACATTGCTTTCCAACACTTGAATACAAGTGTTAACGACCACGACCAAAAGCACCATTTTGAAGGAGATTGTAGAAGCCATGATTACTGCCGGAGCGGCTCCCAAAAAGGGGCCCAAATATGGAACGATGTTAAAAACCGCAACCACTCCTGCCAGCAACAGCGCATAAGGCATGCCAATCAGCATATATCCGAGATAAGCCAGCACGCCAATAATGACGCATACCAGTAATTGTCCCCTGACATAGTTGCCAAGCGCCTGATCAATTTCCTTAAGTACCGTTACAATCGCCTTACGACGAGAACGCGGGAGGTAAGACACAATCGTCCGCTCGAACACATCAAAATCTTTCAAAATATAAAAAATGAGGAACGGTACAATGAATACATTGAACAGCATGTTGATCATCCCGCCGATGTTATCCATAAAGGTAGAAATTCCGGTTGCCATCCGATTCTCTAGTTGGAAAAACCATTGATTCATACCCGTTCGCACCCCTTGGGGCAAAATGCCGCTATCCATATTCGTCATTAATCCCTGTGCATGCATGGTCAGCTCAGGCAGATGCTCATTCAGCTCATCCAGTTGTTCAATAAACATCGGAATCAGGTTCATCAGAATCACAACGAGACTGGCCAAAAATACAGCATAGATGAGCAGCACAGCTACGCTTCGAGGCACCTTGCGACCGCCCAGCATATTGACAACAGGATTAAGTACATAGGAGATGATCATCGCTACCGCAAACGGAGCAATGATTGTTTTCAGAAATTCATACAAATGAAAAAACAAAGGTCGCAGCAGCCAGATAAAATATAGAATGACAAGTCCCAGCAGCGTCCATATTCCGTACCGGAACAGTCTACTTTTCGTTAATTGCTCCATTTCGTGCCCCCTTACCGGACTAGCCTTCTTTAAGTATATGCCTGTACCTCTACTTTAATCCTTCCCGCGAGTCTGGAATGCTCCATCGATTACCATTGTAAAAAAATGATGAAAACGGATGAAAATAATTAACAAAGTCATTCCATCTGACGATATAAGTACAAAGCACTATTTTAGGATTTCATATTTCTGAAACATCGGGGGTCATTACATGAACTTAAAAATCAAGCTTATTCTCCTTTTCACTTGCATTGTTATCGTTGCAGCCGGGCCTTTATCCGTTATTAGCATGACAAGTATCAAAAAACAGGCCAACCGTGACATACAAGAGCTTATGACTAGTAAAGCCACCGAAACCGTCAATCAGCTCGACGGATGGACCAGCGGCAATGCCAAAATTATCGAGACACTGGCTGCAGGTCTGGAATCGAGTGATATTTCATCAGATGCCAAAACCGTATCTCTGAAAGCAGCCTTTGAAAACTATAAAGATCAAAATATTTCCAACATCTACGCAGGCTTTGAAGATGGATCCTACTGGGATGGATCTGGCTGGTTTGAAGCTGGTTATGATCCTCGCGCTCGTCCGTGGTACAAGGATGCCAAAACCAAGGGAGAAATGTATTATTCCTCACCTTACACCGATGCAGGCAGCAAGGACTTCACCATTTCTATTGCTAAACCTCTCAAAGATTCCAACGGCTCTATCACCGGGGTAGTCAGCGAGGATATTATGTTAAATGATATGACAAAAATCATTAAAGACATAAACCTGAACGGATTAGGCTACGCATTTCTGATTGACCAGAATGGAGTTGTGGTCGCACACCCAGACAGCAAGCTGGCCGGTAAAAACCTTAAGGATACGCCCGAGTTGGGTTCATCAACTGCGGCCCTGCTGAGCACAGCTTCGGGAAAAACAGACTATACCTATAATGGCAGTGACCGTCAGCTTTATTTTAAAAAGATGCCTAGCACTGGCTGGATTGTAGGATTGTCCATTTCAAAAGATATTGCTTTTCAGGAGTATTACTCCACTCGTAATCAGTTGATTATTACCGTTGCTATCATCTTGGTCGTTGCTATGCTGCTGGCGATCTGGGCGGCAAACAACTTTATCAAGCCAATTCGGAAGCTTCAAGTGAACGTCAAACGTATAGCTGAAGGCGATATGACAGCTCGTGTGGATATTAAGGGTAAAGATGAAATTGCCAGCCTGGGTACAGATTTTAATATCATGTCTGATAATCTCTCTCACCTGTTGCGCAAGGTATCAGATACTGCAGGCGATGTCAGCTCAGCTTCCCATGATATGCATCAGCACGCTAAGGATACTGGAACCATCGCGTCACAAATCTCCAGCGCAGTTCAGGAACTTGCCCAAGGAGCGAGCGACCAAGCTGAGGCTGTATATTCCGGCTCTGAGAGGCTGACTCACATGACAGGCTCCATCGACCAGATTGGCGAAAGTGTCAAACGGACCCAAACTGCCGTATTCGAAACAGATTCTGCCGTGCTTGCAGGGTATGAAACAGCTGAACGTCAAGCGAAACTGGCCGCCGAGTCCAGGCAAACGACGACTGCGGCAGGGGAAGCCGTAGATTCACTCACGCTAAAAACTCAGGATATTGAGCGGCTGGCCGGAGCCATCCATGATATCGCCGCACAAACAAACCTGCTGGCCCTTAATGCATCCATCGAAGCAGCACGGGCCGGGGAACACGGACGAGGTTTTGCCGTCGTCGCCGGAGAAGTGAGAAAGCTGGCTGAGCAAGCGGGCAGTTCCAGTGACAGTATCATGAGTAAGCTGGAAGAAATTAAGATTGCAGGAGTACAAAGCGCGGAGGAAATGAAGAGGGCTCTTGCTGTAACTGTAGAACAGGAGCACGCTGCCATTGCAACGAGACAGGCGTTTGAGTCCATTCGTGGCGCTTCTCAGCATATGCTTGCCCAAATTGAGGACGTTACAGCCGCCGCAGATGATCTCCGTGTGAATGCCGGGCATATTTCCGACGTCATTTCCAGCGTTGTCGCTGTTTCTGAGCAAAGTGCAGCATCTACAGAGGAAGTGGCCTCCTCTGTGCAAGAACAAGGTCATGCCATGAATAATATTGCTGACCTTTCTGCCAAACTCGATTCTCATGCAGATCTTCTATTGGAAGAGGTCAAACGCTTTAAATTGTAGAACTAACCATCTTCACAATAACGGTATACAAAAGAGGGTGCCCTCAGCCATTATGGCCGTACGGGGCACCCTCTTCGTTGTTTTTTATCAAGCGTTATACAACCTACTAAGCCGTATGTAGATCACACCTCTTAGTAAGCAGCCTGTCCACCTTTGGTGTCCAGCTTAGGAAGAAGCGTGAATTTGCGGCAAGTCCTGTTGTGCCATCTCATCTCCAAAGAATAGGTCGTCCAGCGAACTGAGCGTTCCATCCTCTTCCACTTGGTAGACAGACATTTTTTCACCATTCACCTGAAGTTCGATAAAGCATCCCCAGCAATAAAATTGATGGGAGCCAATTTTTCCGATATCTTTGGAATTACAATTCGGACATCTCAATAAACTCACCCTATCCATTAACAGAATATATGGCTTTTTCCAGACGCTGCTCGCTTAATGGGGGAACCATAACAGCATTTTCCCCGATGGACATCTCTTCGGTGCAGGGCAGCCATTTCCGCCCCTCTATAATATCCGATACAAAACCATCGCTGATTTCCAAGCCTATTATGTTATTGCCCATTTCCTGGTCAAAATAAACATCCGAGATGTGCCCGAGCATAAGCCCTTCCTCTGTTAGCACGGATAGATCCTTCAGTTTACAAGGCCCAAGCAAGTACGTATGTTGTATATCATGGGCCTCCATTTTACGCACAGCCTGCTGATTGCGAATCATGATCGCATCCTCACCGTAAGCAACGATGTCATCCCAAGCAACCATTTTCACGTGAGAAGAAAAAAGTCCCTTTCCTTCCAACTCGATCCCTGAGATTCGCCAATCCGCTGTCACCATAAAGTCATGTATTTTACCAATCTGCTTCCCGTCCTCCACATCGAAAACGGCAAGTCCGATCATATCTTGAAGCTTCATATATAGGGTACCTCCTCATTCTGCAATCTGAACGAAGGTGCGGTCCTTTTCCTACATGCCTGTCAGACCTTGCTTCCGTTCATGCAATGAAATGGAAAAACCGCCCCTCCCTTCTTATTAAAATGCGGAGAAATCCCTAGTACCTAGTACGCAGCCGCTTCCATATGGTTTCAATTTTCTTGGCCGTGTATTCCATTTCTTCCGTAGTATTACCCAAACCGAAGCTAAACCGAATCGCTGAATGTAAAACATCTTCAGGAAGATCCATCGCCTGCAATACATGCGATAGCTCTAAAGATCCGGAAGTGCAGGCTGATCCGCTTGCTGCTGCGATTCCTTCCATATCAAGGTTCATCAACATGGTCTCTGTACCAATGGCCGGAAAGCTAACATTGAGAACATTAGGTAAAGAATGATCAGGGTCACCGTTAATCACAAAATTTTGGCTACCCAGAGTGTCTTCCAACCCTTTAAGCAACGTCTGGCGAAGAACCGTATCGTGCGCCCCACGCTCCTCAATGGAAGCATTAGCAAGAGTTGCGGCTTTAGCCAGCCCCGTAATACCGGCGATATTTTCTGTTCCGGCACGGCGTTTCTTTTCCTGAAGTCCCCCATGCATTAGCGGCTGAAGGCGTGTACCTTGGCGGATATACAATGCCCCAACCCCTTGCGGTCCGTTAATCTTATGACCAGACACACTCAGTAAGTCAATCGGGAGGTTCCGGCAGTCGATGGATATATGACCGAAAGCTTGAACCGCATCTACATGGAATACAACTCCATGTTCTCTCGCAATCTGCCCTACTTCTGAGATCGGCTGAATGACGCCCACCTCATTGTTGGCATACATCATGCTGATCAAAAAAGTATCTGGTCGAATGGCAGCCTCGATATCCGCAGGGTTCACGCGTCCAAACCCGTTGACCGGGACATAAGTTACCTCATACCCCGCTTTTTCCAGCTCATCACAAGCATGAAGCACTGCATGATGTTCAACCGCAGTTGTAATCATATGCCCTGAAGTACGGCCGTCTGCCGTAGCCGTCCCAAACAGGGCCAGATTATCACTTTCTGTTCCTCCGCTCGTAAAAATAATTTCTTCAGGCTTGCAGCCCAAAGAGGCCGCAACGGCATCCCGAGCAGCGCTGACGGTGCGCTTGGCATCGCGGCCAAAGGCATGAACGCTCGAAGCGTTGCCGAATTGGCCAGTCATGATGTCCATCATAGTCTGCGCAACCTCAGGATGCATAGGAGTCGATGCGGCATGATCCAGATAAATTCTGTTCATGTTATCCACCTCAAATGTAGAACATGTAATTATCCAATTCATCATGTTCTTGGTATGTGATCAAGTCCTTAAGTGTAGTAGAATCCAACACTTCAGCGATGCTGTCACGAATTCGCAGCCACAGCTGACGTTTTGCCGGATCGTCTTCTTCCGTGAAATCGACCGGAGAAATCGGACCTTCCAGTACACGAATGATGTCTCCCGCTGTTACTCCTGCCGGTTCATTTGCCAAAATATAACCGCCGTAAGCACCACGGATACTTTTTACCAAACCTGCATTACGCAAAGGCGCAATGAGCTGTTCCAGATAATGCTCTGACAGCTGATTTTTTTCGGCAATACTTTTCAAAGAAGTTGGACCTTCGCCAAACCTGGCTGCAAGTTCCATCATAATGGTCAGGCCGTAACGGCCTTTCGTTGATATTTTCAATTGTGCCACCTCACTTATAGTAACAATTCCGTTAAACACGCGGAATAACTGGTGTTGTAAACCTCTCTATTCCGATCCTAACCCTCAGCTTATGTTAACATATTAGGGCAGGTAAAGGGAAACATTACGGTAACTATCTTAAAAAAAGTTGCTTTCGGGCGATTTGGAACAGCTTTAGCCCGCTTTATGTAGCTTTCTTCCATCGTTCGCCGTGTCGTTTGATCGTCCAAACATCGTATCTTATTATCGTTTATGTTACAATAGGTGGGTTCTACAACTATATTGAAAGAATTGGGTGATGACCATGGCTAAAGCCAATCATGAAACCCGTGTCGTCGTCGGGATGTCCGGTGGCGTCGACTCATCCGTTACTGCGCTGCTGCTGAAGGAGCAGGGCTATGACGTAATCGGCATCTTCATGAAAAACTGGGATGACACGGATGAATTTGGCCGTTGTACGGCTGAGGAGGATGCGGAGGATGTGCGCCGTGTCTGCGAACAGATCGACATTCCTTACTATACCGTCAATTTTGAAAAAGAATACTTCGATAAAGTATTCTCTTATTTTCTTGATGAATATAAAGCTGGACGCACACCCAACCCGGATGTCATGTGTAACCGTGAAATTAAATTCGGCGAGTTTCTAAATAAAGCGCTGGATTTGGGAGCAGATTATGTTGCTACTGGACATTATGCACGGGTTGTGGAAGAAGACGGCCACTTTACTTTGCTGCGAGGCGTGGACAGCAACAAGGATCAAACTTATTTCCTGAATGCGTTAAGCCAAAAGCAGCTATCCCGAACCACGTTCCCTATCGGTCATCTGCCGAAACCAGAAGTGCGTAAAATTGCGGAAGCTGCGGGACTGTATACGGCCAAGAAGAAAGACAGCACAGGCGTATGTTTTATCGGCGAGCGTAATTTCAAGGAGTTTCTGAGTGGATATCTACCTGCAAAAGGTGGAGACATGGTGGATATCGCTACTGGTGAAGTCAAAGGACGCCACGATGGTCTGATGTACTATACACTGGGTCAACGTCAAGGCTTGGGCATTGGCGGCTCAGGTTCAGGCGAACCGTGGTTCGTAGCGGATAAGGATCTGGAGAAGAATATTCTGTATGTGGTACAGGGTGATCGTCACCACAGCCTGTATTCTACCAGCCTGATTGCAACAGATGTGAACTGGATTGAAGGCGCAGATACTCGTCCGACCGGCGAATTCCGTTGCACAGCCAAATTCCGTTATCGCCAACCTGATCAGCAAGTAACTTTACAATGGCTTGCGGATGGGACCGTGCATGTCATATTCGATGTACATCAAAAGGCCATTACGCCTGGACAAGCTGTTGTATTTTACGACGGGGAACGCTGTCTGGGTGGAGGAACCATTGATAAGGTTGAAAAACTTCAGCCTGAAACGGTTTAAATGAAAGCCATTTTGCATTGATATAGCAGGAATTAAAAAAGTCGTCTCTCCAGATTTGGAAGGGGCGACTTTTTTTTATGAAAGTTTATTTTAGTTCATGGCTTGTAAAGAATTCATAATCTGCTCTTTATGATGTCTGTCATGCTGGACAAACATTTCTTGCAAAAAATTTCCCATGGTGTATGAGCTATTAGGAAATTGACGGATAAACATTGATTCTGAAACCATCTTGAGCTTCACAATCATTCGCCTACGCTCTGCAATAGCTTCATTTAACAAATCATGTGGTTTCATATTTCTGCCGAATGCAACGGACGAATCGTTAAACGCTTGTACATCAGGATGTTCTTGGAGCGTAATTTGTTCCTCATTGATAATCTGTATGAGTGTCTTAGTGAAGCTTTTGTCCCACCCCATAATATGACTGATCATATCTTGTATTGACCATGTACCCACTATGGGTTTACGAAGTAGCTCATCTGAGTATGGAGATAAAGCTGTAAGAAATACAGTCCATTTTTCTAAATCTTCAGAAATCTCAGCTATCGTCGCCAATTGAATTCCTCCTTTAAGGTAAGTAACTTTTGATAACATCCTCATTTGGGTATATGATGTAAACAAGATCATACTTCAATTGAAAAGGAGCGTGCCTTTATGTCTGATTCATTAGGAATGCTGACACCAGGTAAAAAAGTTTCTTTGAAAGAATGGGACCCTAAGGATACAAATAATATCAAAAATAAAGAAGAAATCCGACAGGAAACAGATCAATTGAAGGAACGCTTCACGGAATTACAAAGCAAATTATTTACAGAGAAAAAACAATCCGTTTTGTTTATATTTCAGGGCATGGATTGCAGCGGCAAAGATGGCGTCATCAAACAGGTATTTTCTAATCTGAATCCGGCGGGGGTGACGGTCCACAGCTTCAAATCGCCTACGGCTGAGGAATTAAGTCATGATTTCTTGTGGCGTGCTCATAGCGTTACCCCAGGACGTGGATATATTGCAGCATTTAACCGTTCTTATTATGAGGATGTGCTAATTACACGTGTTCACGGACAGATATCCGATAAGCAGGCCAAACGGAATATTAAGCATATCAAGCATTTTGAACAGTTGTTGCTGGATAATGGTGTAAAGGTGGTTAAAATCTTTTTACATATTTCAAAGCAATTTCAGTTAGAAAAGCTGATCGACCGAATTGAAAAGCCTCACAAAAACTGGAAACTCGATCCAAGTGATTTGCAGGAACGGAAATTTTGGAAGCAATATACCCAGTATTATGAGGATGTATTAGAGCTAAGCGCAACCAAACAAGCTCCTTGGTATGTCGTTCCTTCAGACAACCGTTGGTATAGGGATTATACTGTGCTGCGGATTGCCGTCCAAACGCTGGAGGAAATGAAGTTGTCTGATCCTGATCCAAGACCTGAACTCGAATCCCTTTTACCTGAATTGTACAAAGAACGAGATAAAAAATAGCTGTATAGGTACAGCACTAAGCTTCCAAAACCGTATCACGGCTGAGAATGCCTTGAGTCGGGATTGGAAGCTTTTTATTGCATTTTTACGTGTTATTTCGAAAATGTATAAAGCTTAACTGACTCTGTACCCGATAGCCGCAGCTACAACTCCTACCACGACAGAGGAAAGTACATACGTAGCCATGCGTCGGTATTCTTTGCGCTCCATCAGTTGAAGAGATTCATAGCCGAATGTGGAAAAGGTGGTGTAGCTGCCACAAAAACCTGTTCCTAACAGCATCCAGAGTGCAGGAGACAACTGGTGTTGCGTAAACTCACCATAGAGCCAGCCTAGCAGCAATGAACCGCTGACGTTAATGATCCACGTCCCCCACGGGAATACGGTACCCAACCTCTTGCCGGCCCACATACCAAGCCCGTATCTCGCCAGTGTACCCATAATCCCGCCTGCCGCCGCCCACCAGATCATAAGCGTTCCTCCTTCGGAGCAGCCTGCGTCATTTTTGTACCTAGACGGATACCTGTCCATGTCAAAAATAGCCCTCCGCCTACGCTTAGCAGGAGGTACAACACAGCCGTCAGCATACGATCGTGAACTGTGAGGCGTACAGCATCCACTGCAAAAGTGGAAAAGGTGGTAAAGCCCCCTGTAAAGCCTGTTCCGATGGCAAGTCGCAATCGCGGCTTGATCCGCCATGATCGCAAGGTTACCGTAAAGAACCAACCAAGAAACAGGCAGCCGATCCAATTAATTAGCAGCACACCAAGTGGAAAATCCGCACCCGCCGCAGGCAGCAGCGATTGCAGGCCATAACGGGTAGAGGTTCCAAGTGCTCCGCCCGCGGCAACGAATAACATGTCTTTCATTTTTTTATCCCCTTCTTCGCACTTGCACGATCATGGCGTAACGTGACGATATCGTACACACTCTGTATATTAAGTCGCACATATATTAAGACTGTGAATCCCGCCAACGCTGGTTTTGCCTGATTTTTGACTCATTCCCCTGCTCAGTAGCCTGATAGAAGGTTTGGTCTGCTATCGCATCGGGCAAATATTGCTGCTTCACATAGTGATTCGGATAATTATGTGGATATTGGTAGCCAACATGACCGAGCTTTTCCGAGCCTTTGTAGTGTGCGTCACGCAAATGGAGTGGCACCTCGGCCGATTTGATATCGTCCATAGCCGACATGGCCCGTGAAATCGCCGTATATACGGCATTCGATTTGGGGCTTTCTACAGCGAACAAAATGGCCTGTGCAATGTTCAGCTTGGCCTCGGGCCAGCCGTTATTGCGATAGGCTTCAAGCGCACTCACCGCTTGCACCATTGCCTGCGGGTTCGCCAGACCAATGTCCTCGCTGCTTGCCGCGATGAGGCGGCGGATAAAGGTCATCGGGTCCATACCGAGTTTTTCTACGGCGTACAGGAACCAGAACAGCGCGGCATCGCTGGAGCCGCGAATGCTTTTGTGGAAGGCCGACAACACATCATACTGCGTGGATTCATCTGCTTTGACAATCGGGCGGCGAATGGATTCCTCAGCGACTTCCAGTGTCACGTGAATCGTGCCGTCTGCCAGCGGAGGCGTTGTGAGCGCCGCCAGTTCCAGCGCGTTTAAAGCGCGGCGGATATCGCCGTTCGCCATGGAAGCGATGTGAGCCAGTGCAGCTTCATCGACCTGGAGCTGCATGTAGCCAAGCCCTTTGTCCGCATCGCTTAAGGCGCGGCGCATAGCAGCCAGCGAATGTTCCTGCGTTAACGCTTCAAGCTGGAACAACGTAGAACGGCTCATCAAAGCGCCGTTGACGTAGTGAAAGGGATTTTCAGTCGTGGCGCCAATAAACACGATCGTGCCCTTTTCCACCGCGGGCAGCAGTGCATCCTGACGTGAACTGTTAAAACGATGTACCTCATCGAGAAACAGAATGGTTTTTTTGCCATACATCGATTTATTCGTCTGTGCAAGGTCAATGACTTCTCTTACGTCTTTCACAGATGCTTCTACAGCATTCAGACGTACAAAATCGCCTTGCGTGTGTTGCGAGATGATATGTGCCAGCGTTGTTTTGCCGCATCCCGGTGGTCCGTACAACAAAATTGAAGAAACCTGATCTGCCTCTATGGCTCTTCGCAGCAGCTTACCTGGACCCACAACATGCTCCTGTCCAATATATTCATCCAGTGAAGTCGGACGCAAGCGATCCGCAAGCAACCGATTGCTTGGCGTTGACTCTTGGGAATATGAAAATAAGTCCATTTCTTTCACTTCCTTATGATTATGAACGAACACTTTCTTTTATCTTTGAAAACATACTATATTAGGCTCGCTCATACGGTTGAAAAACATGAAAATTCAAGTCATCTATAATTCTGATACGGTGTAAACCGACTCTTATTCTACCATATCCGTTAACAAGTTGCAGATAGCATGGTCATGGCACAGCTGTAGGTCTTCAAGTCAGTCGCCCATAAAAAAGAAAGAACAGCCTTAGACGAAAGATGATTTCGTGGCTGTTCTTCGACTGGCATGATTTCATAATTTCATCACTAAGATAAACAGTAAACAAAAAGGAATACAACAACTCAGGCGGTACTTTACAACGCTTTTTCTGTTTACTTCGTCTGTGCCTGTACGTAACTAGGAAGTGAGCCATCATGCAATAGCCACAACTCATGCAGCGCACGGGTACATCCTACATACAGCAGCTTGGCATCCCATGCCCGTTCTCCATAATGCTCATGGTCGGCATCCGCCACAATAACTGCATCGAACTCCAGACCTTTGGATAGGTACACAGGCAGTACCGACAAACCGCCCTCATATTGCTTTTTACCACCGTCAATCAAATTCACATCCATCCCCGCACTTGTGAAAACCTCATGCAGTTCCACAGCCTCTTTTAAGGTACGTGTCAGCACAGAAACAGTACGATACTCCCTGGAGGACAGCTCTTTTAGAGCGGTGAGCAAACTCTGCTCACGCACCGATGAGTCGTAAGATATAGTGCGCACCGGATCGCCACTACGAAATACTGGAACTGCCGTAATACCGCCGCGAACTCCCTGCTCCAAAATCGTGTTTGCAAATTCTATAATTTCCAAGGTTGATCTATAGCTCCGCGTAAGCGCAAAATACCCGGTATGTTCCGGTGCAAAAAGAGAACTCATTTCCTCCCATGCATGTACGCCACGGTATTCATGAATGCCCTGCGATAAATCGCCCAGTATAGTAAAGGAATGTCCTTTGACGAACAAATCCAGCAATGCGATATGAAAAGGTGAAAAATCCTGCGCTTCATCAATGACCACATGGTCAAAACGTTGAGATGATTCTACCTCATGAATCAGCACGTGGAGATACACTAACGCAGTCAGATCTTCTTCACGGATAATCTGTTTTCGCAGATCCGACTGTGTAGCCTTAAAAATAGCAGTCGGCAGAGAAGCCTTCATCTCTGCAGCCGTATCTGCGGGTAACCCTTTAGCTGCTTGAAAAAGCTGCTTGTAGAGCGTCAGTGCGTCGTATTGTGGCCATTTTTTAGCATATGCCTTTTCCCGTGCCCCTGCCTTTTTTTTGCGTTCCTTGAGTGCTGCCGCCGAAGGCGACTTTTTCAGCTCCATTTCAATCCAGCGGTGCACTCTTGCCAGCACACGCTCCTTCCGCTTCGCGAGCGGATAAGGCTTATACTCCTCATTAAACCAATTCAAAATCTCAGCTCGCGGCAGCATCGCTCCATCCCATGGTGAAAAATCCTCCTCGGGAACGGAAATGGGCTCCAGTCGTTCAACAAAAGCTTGAAGTAACTCCATAAAGTGAACTGAACCCTTGAATCTTCCCGGCGCCTCATCCATGGATTCCTCTCTCAGACTGCCACTCTCAAACCAATAAGATAATGTTTCGGCAGGATCAGCCAAAGGTAAATCCAAACCCAACAAGTCCAGCGCCCAGTCTGCAAATGTACTTTGCTGAATATCTCCGACCCCCAGCTCAGGAAGTACATCTGAAATATAGTCGAGAAACATATGGTTTGGTGCGAAAATGACCATTTTGTCCGCTGATACCTGATCCTTGTATTGATACAGTAAAAATGCGAGACGATGCAGCGCTACCGTCGTCTTGCCACTACCCGCTACCCCCTGAATAACGAGGGCAGTATTTTTAGCCGCGCGGATGATCTGATCCTGCTCCGCCTGAATGGTAGATACGATATCCCGTAAACGGTTATCCTTGTTTTCACCTAAACGATAAACGAGAAACTCATCGGAAACGGCCGGCTCGTCGCTTTCACGATTATACGTATCGGCTACCCGTTCCAGAATTCTTTTCCGAATGACAACGTTGCGCTTCAGATAGACCAAACCCTCAATAGTTCCCTCAGGAGCTTCATAGGACGCGGTTTCTTCACCACCTGTAAATGAATAAAATAAGCTGGCAATCGGTGCACGCCAATCAATCACCAGCGGATACGCTGACGTTTCTTCACGCTCTACTCCAATTTTACCGATATAAAGCGGCTTCCGCTGCCCTCTGCCACGCTCGTCAAAATCCATACGCCCAAAATAAGGCTCCTGCGAGCTTTTAGCCAAAGCCTGGCGTTTTTCCTCCCGTGCAGATTCCAGCACTTGCTCTGTAAAATCATGCCCAGTGTATACTGGCGTATTGCGAAGCCGTTCCAATCTCCGATCAATTTCCTCCATAGCAAGCGACAGCCTGTGCTGTTCTTCTTGATAGGCACTTTGAAACTCATTCTCCATTTCAGTTACCTCCTAAGAATATCAAGTCTCGATTTCTGCATCATCCACTTGCTCCGACACAAAAAAAGGAAAGTAAGCGTAACACATTTAACCATAAAAATCCAACCTTATTTCTAATCCCCCTATTTCCCTACTCTTTCACAAAAGTATGGAGCTTTTCGGCACCAGCGAAGCGGGTGATTTGAATCCGAAGAAGCGGAGCGATCGGAGGATCAAGTCACACGCGAAGCGGCCTCTAATACTCCATACTTCTCTCCCCCATCTCCACAAACTGCTTTTGAGCCAGCTCACGGTACACCTGATGGGACTCTAATAACTCTGTATGAGTTCCTGCACCGGTCACCTTGCCCTTGTCCAACACGATAATCTGGTCGGAGTGAACCACCGTAGACAAACGATGAGCAATGACAATCGTCGTGCGTCCTTCCATCAAGTTCGCTAGGGCCTTCTGTACCTCATGCTCAGATGAGCTATCCAGACTAGATGTAGCCTCATCCAGCATGAGGATGTCAGGGCTACGAAGAAGCGCACGCGCAATAGCGATCCGTTGACGCTGGCCTCCGGACAGCTTCATTCCCCGTTCTCCCACCTCAGTGTTGTAGCCTTGAGGTAGATCCATAATAAATGTATCCGCATACGCCATCGTAGCTGCTCGTCTCACTTCTTCCAAGTCAGCTTCGCGCCCCAAGCCATATGTAATGTTATCTCTGACCGTTCCGGTCATCATTGAGCTTTCCTGCGATACATAACCAATTTTGGAGCGCCAAGAGGAAAGTGTATATGACGATATCGGTTCGTCTCCATAACGAATTTCCCCTGTATCTGGCACATAAAAGCGCTCTAGCAATGAAAATAAGGTGGATTTCCCACTCCCGCTCGGACCCACGAATGCTGTCGTCCGGTTAGCCGGAATGACCAAGTTTGCATTATGAAGAACCTCTTCACCTTCGGTATAGGAAAAGACAACATCACGAAGTATAATATCTCTGCTCTCTTTTGCCGCTTCCTGCTTCAACTCGAGCGGTTCCTCTTCATGATCTAAAATCGTCTGAATCCGTTCAGTAGCCCCAACCACCTTTTGCAGACGTGAATACAGAGTCGTGAATTGTGCCATCGGTGTGATCACCTGAAATAGCAGCAAAATAAATGCCACCAAATCCCCCGCGGTCAGCACACCCGATGCAACGCGAACACCACCAACCCCCAATATAATGACCAGTACTGCAGTCAACAAGAAGGTAGAAATTGGACCTACAAGGGCCAGGATACGTGACTCTTGCAAACCGAAGCGGAACATCCGGTAAATACGATCCTCACCAGCCTGAGCCTCTCTGCTTTCGGTTCCGTAGGCCTTCACCAGTCTGATTTCGCCGATAACCTGACTTAACACTGAGGTCAGATCTGCCATCTCATCCTGCTGTTTTTTGGAGATGCGGTACATTTTTCTGCCTACCGGAAATAAAATTAGAGCTGTTAGCGGAACAATAGCCATAATAATGAGCGTCATCACCCAATCCAGATAAAATAACAATGCAATACCACCAATAATTGCAATCACATTAGAAATCAAATTGACTAGATACTCCGTAATTAAGTTCATAATCAGGCTTGTATCATTAGTGACGCGACTCATCGTATCTCCTGACCGATTTCTATCAAAGTAAGGTATAGGTAGAGATAAGATTTTATGCCATAAGCGTTTGCGCAAATTAGCCACAATCTTATGCCCAGCATAGTTCAACATATAGATAGAAACTGCCGAAGCCACCGCTTGAATCACAAAAGCGCCAAGCAGACCAACAATGACCATACGGTTTAGTGAAGAAAAGGTCAAGCCATCAATCAACCCTTTAGTCATCATGGGTACGATTAAACCAGCCATGGTCTGAATCAGGGTCAGAATCAGGGCGATGATCAGAATGGCTTTGGGCGGATGCGCACTCGCAATCAATTTGATAAACCGCCCCATGCCAGCCTTATCCGGTCTTTTACCCGGCTTTTCCTTCATCCGGTCCTCCTGCTCTTCTTGGTGTATATGATGTTCTTTTTCCATATACCATCAACCTCGCTTCCTGTCTGACCATTCTTGTTCAAACAACAACACCCGCGCTCTGCGCGGGTATGAACAGTACAATCTATCTTCGAGTTTACTACACCAGAGAATGAAGCACAAAATTTGCCACAAACAGTACAGATATGATATATAATGCGATAGGTACTTCCTTGCCCCGTCCTGCTGCCAGCTTGGCTACGGGGTATGCAATAAAACCAAATGCCATTCCGTCTACGATACTATAAGTAAAGGGCATCATCACCATGATCAGAAATGCAGGAAACACTTCAGTAAAATCACTGAAATCCATCTCTCGCACATTTTGCACCATTAGCCCCCCAATGATGATCAACACGGGTGCAATGGCACTATCAGGAATATAAGCCAACAGTGGAATAAAGAAAAACGTCGCCCCGAATAAAATAGCAGTTACCAGCGGTGTCATTCCCGAGCGTCCCCCTGCTGCAATACCAGCCGTCGATTCCGCAGCGGCTACCGCCGGACTGCTGCCCAAAATACCGGCAAAGATATTGGTTACAGCCAACACACGCAAGCTGTTTTTAAATAAATCCGGTCTACCAATCATGTTGGTTTGTGCAGTAATCATACCAATATTCTCGAATAGCACAATGAGTAGGAGCAAAAAGACAGCGATCCAGAAAGCTACCGAGACAATGCCTGAAAAGGAAAGCTCTCCAAACAATTGCCCATACTGTCGCACCGTTTCAGAGGTTCGTACCGTGCTTGTAGGCTCTACAGCTCCCAGTATATAAGCAAGCCCAGTTCCCGCCAAAATACTAATTAGTAAACCTCCCTGAACGTTACGCACAAACAATACAATAGCGAGCAGCAACGTTACACAAGCCGTAATTACCTTGGGATCATTAAAATGGCCAATAGCCACAAAAGTCGTCTGATGAGCAATCACGATGCCGCTTTTTTGCAAACCGATAAAGGTTAAAAACAAACCAATGCCTACCGTAATTCCGTGCTGCAAATTATGGGGAATCGCTTGGCTAATCAGCTTGTACAATGATGTAAAGGCCACAATGGCGAATATCACCCCTGTGACGGCAACTACCATCAACGCTTCCTGCCAGCTCAGCTTCATGGAATGTACCAGCGTATAAGTGAAAAAGGCATTAATTCCCATCCCTGGTACAACGACCATTGGAGATTTCCCACCAAAAGCCATCAGTAGACAGCCGATCATCGATGTCAGCAGTGTCCCGAGCATCGCCCCTTGGAGGGGAATCCCGGCATCTGACAAAATAGTCGCATTAACCATAACAATGTATACCACGGAAAAATAAGAAATGGCCCCAGCGGCTAATTCCTTTTTCCAATGATGCTCGGGCTTGTAACCGAGACTTCTGGACCATAGTCCATCCTTCATACCAAAACCCTCCAGCAAGTTGTTCAATCTGTTTACAGTAAGCTGCACTTTTTCAAAACAAAAAAGAGCTGTAGCAACTGTGACACAAAGGATGTGATGCACAGAACTACAGGTCTTAAAGTGAATACATACTGCTGTAAATCTAACGAATGCACTGCCATGCTATTTTTACAACTTACACACCAGCGTGTTCTAATAAATCCTTCACGGCTACACTAACCATGATCAGTCCTGCTACCGGAGGTACAAATGCATTGCTTGCAGGCGGCTGCTTCGCTTTCCGGATTTCAGGTGCGTTGGCAGGTACAATTTTTTTTGTAATTTCTTCACGTGGCTTCTTTGGTTCCTCATCGGAGAATACAACCTTGACGCCTTTGGTAATGCCTTCCTTACGCAACTTGGTGCGGATGACACGGGCAATCGGGTCCATTCTGGTTTGGGAAATATCCGCTACTTGAAAACGACTTGGATCCATTTTATTCGCAGCGCCCATACTGGAGATCAGCGGAATCCCCCGTTTCAGGCATTCCTTAATCAAATGAATTTTGTAAATAATCGTATCTGAAGCATCCAGCACATAATCCAGTTCGTACTTAAATAACTCCTCATACGTTTCTTCCGTATAAAACATGTTCAGTGCAATCGCTTCACATTCAGGATTAATCAGCTTCACACGCTCTACCATCAGATCCGCCTTTTTTTGACCTACCGTCGTTGTCAACGCATGTATTTGGCGATTAATATTGGTGATATCTACAACATCTTTATCAATCAAAATGATACGTCCAACACCTGTGCGCGCCAGTGCTTCCACTGCAATCGAACCGACACCGCCGATACCCAGCACGGCCACCGTGCTATTTTTCATAACCTCAAGACCTTCAGTTCCGATAGCCAGTTCCGTTCGTGAAAATTGATGCAACAATATGGTATATCCTCCCTCACTGATTTAAACTCTATACTTGAACTCCAGCATACAAACCACGAACCCATTATCCATAAAAGGGTAACGGGTTCACGGCATTCTATAATCTATCCACAAGCCACTCGGTGCACTTGCAAAGACAAACGTTCATCTTAAGCTTTAGGAGTAACAGGTTTCGGGGCAAGACGGATGTGAAGCTGTTCCAATTGAGCTTGATCCACTTCGCTTGGCGCATCCATAAGCAGGTCTGTCGCGCTAGCTGTTTTCGGGAATGCAATGGTTTCACGCAGGTTTGTACGACCTGCAAGCAGCATCACAAGACGGTCAAAACCGAAGGCAATACCACCATGTGGAGGCGTACCATATTCAAATGCATCCAGCAGGTAACCGAATTTATCCTTCACTTCCTCAGGCGGCAGGTTGAGCGCTTTGAACATTTTCTCCTGAACTTCACGCTTGAAAATACGCATCGAGCCACCACCCACTTCGTAGCCGTTCAGCACGATATCGTAGGCCTGAGCACGAACTTGACCTGGATCTGTGTCCAAGAGGGCCAGGTCTTCTTCCTTCGGACGAGTGAACGGATGGTGCTCCGCTACATAACGTTTTTGTTCTTCATCATAGCCCAGAAGCGGGAAGTCTACGACCCAGGCAAATTTGAATTTGTTATCGTCGATGAGGCCCAAATGACGGCCAATTTTCAGACGAAGTGCGCCCAATACATCAGCAACTACTTTTTTATTATCCGCAGAGAAGAGTAACAGATCGCCTTCTTCAGCTCCCGTACGCTCTTTCAAGGCTTCGATTTCTTCCGGTGTGAAGAATTTAACGATAGGCCCCTTGAATTCGCCTTCTTTCACTTGGATCCAAGCCAAGCCCTTTGCTCCATAACGTGCTGCAAAAGGACCCAGGTCATCAATGTCCTTACGGCTCCACGTGCCACATCCTTTGGCATTGAGAACTTTAACTTCCCCGCCCTTTTCAATTACTGAAGCAAATACTTTCACACCACTGGTTGCCACGATATCATTGACATTAATCAACTCCAGACCAAAACGCAGGTCAGGCTTGTCTGATCCGTATTTATCCATTGCTTCTGCATGTGTAATTCGTTGGAACGGTGTTTCCAGTTCTACTCCAACGGTTTCTTTGAACAATTTCACCATAAGACGCTCCATCATAGGCAGCAAATCATCCTGTTGCATGAAGGAGGTCTCAATGTCGACCTGCGTAAATTCAGGCTGACGGTCAGCACGCAAATCTTCATCACGGAAACAACGTGCAATTTGGTAGTAGCGCTCCACGCCACCAACCATCAGCAATTGCTTGTACAGTTGTGGAGATTGCGGCAAGGCGAAAAACTCACCTTCATGTACCCGGCTAGGTACCAGATAATCACGGGCGCCCTCTGGGGAACTTTTTGTCAAAATCGGTGTTTCCACCTCAATGAAATCCTCACCGTCCAGGAAATCACGGAATACTTTTGCTGCTTTGGAACGCAGCTTCAAGGTCTGATGCATTTCCGGACGACGCAAGTCCAGATAACGGTATTTCAAACGCAGTGACTCGTCTACTTCCACGCCATCTTCAATGAAGAACGGAGGTGTTTTGGATGCATTCAATACTTCGATTTCAGTGACACGCACTTCAATTTCACCTGTAGGCAGGTTCGGGTTAATCGTTTCTGCATCCCGTTTGACAATGGTACCAGTAACCTCAAGCACATACTCACTACGAACACGGTCCGCAATTTGCAGTGCGTCACCGGAATATGCCGGATTAAATACGATTTGTACAATTCCGCTACGGTCACGCAGGTCTATAAAAAGTACGCCCCCCAAATCACGACGGGTTTGTACCCAACCGTTCAATGTAACTGTTTCTCCGATATGCGCATGAGTCAATGCGCCGCATTGATGACTCCTTTTCATAATACACACTCCTGTTTATATTTAGTAGTTAATGCTATATGACAGCCAGAGGGAGACTCCCCCTGACTGATGTTACACATCTTCTTTATCCTAGTTCTTCCACCAGCTGATCCAGCTTAACAGTGCGCTGCACGCCCGTTTCCATGTTTTTCAGTGCAATTTCACCTTGAACCAGCTCATCTTCACCCAGAATCGCAGTATACCTTGCTTTAAAGCGATCGGCTGATTTCATCTGCGCCTTCATTTTACGACCCAGATAATCTCGTTCTGCGGAAAATCCAGCTTGACGCAATTTGAATAGTTGTTTGGTTACTTCCGTTTCTGCCGCCTCACCCAACGCCACCATATAGATATCTAACGGCTTGGATTCGTTCAGTTTGACACCTTGATGCTCCAAAATCAGCTGGATTCGCTCCAGTCCAATGCCAAAACCAATCCCTGGCTGATCCGGTCCGCCCAGATCTCCAACCAATCCGTTGTAGCGGCCGCCTCCACCGATCGTGTCTATGGCACCAATTCCTTCAGCTTTGAATTCGAACGCTGTCAACGTATAATAATCCAACCCCCGTACCAAACGCGGGTTAACTGTATATTCCACACCCATGGCATCCAAATTTTGCTTCACTTTCTCAAAATGTATGCGAGATTCCTCGTCCAAGCTATCCAAAATCGAAGGTGCACCTCCAAATTTGTCCTGGTCATCTTTGCTATCCAGCACTCGCAGCGGATTACGCTCAATGCGTGCTTGGCTCTCCTTGGTCAACGTATCCTTAATTGGCATCAAGAAGTCCACCAGATGCTGCCGATAAGCTGCGCGACTGGCTGCATTACCGACGGAGTTAATCTCCACCTGTACTCCTTTCAGACCCAGTTCACGGCAGAATTGATACCCGAAAGCAATAACTTCTGCATCCAGTGCCGGATCGACCGCCCCAAATGCCTCAATTCCAAATTGGTGAAACTGGCGCTGACGCCCAGCCTGTGGACGCTCATAACGGAACATCGGACCGATATAATACAGCTTAGTTACATCCGGCTCCCCGTATAGTTTGTTCTCCACATAGGAGCGGACAACCCCTGCTGTTCCTTCCGGACGCAAAGTCATGCTGCGCTTCCCTTTATCCTCAAAAGTATACATTTCCTTTTCCACTACATCCGTCGTTTCACCCACACCTCGAACGAACAAATTCGTTTGTTCGAACATTGGTGTACGAATCTCTCGATAATTAAAGCGGCGGCTAATCTCACGGGCTTTTTCCTCGACCACTTGCCATTTTTCTACACTGCCCGGCAGCAAATCCTGTGTTCCCGTCGGTTTTTGAAAGGCCATTAACGTATCCCCCCATCGTTGTATTTCATATTGTGCTCTTTCTTCTTGCTCCACTTTCAATATAAAACAAAAAATCCCTCGTCCTGTTAACATTAACAGGGACGAGGGATTGTCGTTTACAAATCACCCGTGGTACCACCCACATTCCGGAGTTTGTCCAGACAACCAGCATAAAATCACTCATTGCCCGTCAGCAATATACTGACTCCGCTCATACGTATAACGCCCGTAACGCGCAGTACGGCTATTATGCAGGACCATCCACTGTCGGCACAATTACAATGTACTTTCAGTAGGGTTTCCTCAATTGTTCGCCGCCTGTTCTCGGGGAGGTCATTCATCCGTTCATCAAGGGAATTTTTACAGCCTGGAAATTCCTCTCTGCGCTTGTGGGTTCGGAGTACTTGGTCCCGTCATCAAATCATTTTTCATTATTTTATGATTTTAATGAACCGCTTCGACAAAGTCAAGACATTCTATAGCTTCTCTGCAACTTTCTATCATTGTCACAAATGGACACGAAGAATTTCAACAAATACAAAAAAAAGCAGTCCTAGGCTTTAAAGCCCAGGTTTGCTTTTTTTGTTTATTATTTTATTATCTAACTATACTTCTGTTTGCTCAGTGAAATTCCAGCAATTCTCAAGTCTATTTTCACGTTTTGCAACCATGGGACGCGTTCTAAGTAGAGGGTGCGATGATGTTGCTGCGGTTGTAGCAACATTGAACATAGATCCTTCAGTTGCTGGGTGGGCCGTCTCATGTGGAACCCAGTAACGTTCTTTGGTAAAAGGATATGTCGGTAGATGAAGGCGATGCGGCTTATCCTCACCATATAACCTGCTCCAATCAACATGTAAGCCTCCTACCCACAATCGAGCTATACCTTCCATATCAGCTGAACCGATGTATGTCTCCAATAAAAAATCCAAATCGTCTGAATCATGAGTCCATGCTCTCTCTGACACTGTCTCTTCTCCCTGAATAAATTGCTCCATCTTATGAAGCAGCTCATCCACAGAAGAAGCAACAAAAGAAACTCGCACAGACATAGACTCCCGCCCAACTTGTAGCGTGTAGGCCAGTTCCCTAAGTCTTTCATAGCTTGCTCCCCGCTCTGATGAGCTATGAATCTTAAGAAATTGGAGCAGATTATGCACGATCTGCTTAAGGTTTTCCTCTTTCTTGGCTGAAAGTGGAATAATAACCAATGTTTCCGTGCCTGAAAGTGAGCTTGTTCCCTTCGTTTCCGATGGTACATATTCTTCCAGAATAAGATGAGTATTACTTCCACTTGCCCCGAATGAGCTTATACCAGCCCGTCTAGGTAAAGAAGAGCATGCTCCGTTCATTTCGATTTCTGGTGCTACCCATGCTTCATATTGTTGCTGAATTTGAAAAAATGAATTTTTAAAATCAATATAGGGGTTGATTTCCTTGGCATGCAATGAAGGAAATAGCTCCTTATATTTAAATTGAAGCAGAATCTTAGTTAGTCCTGCAATGCCCGAAGCAGCTTCTAAATGCCCGATATTCGATTTAATAGACCCTATCACACACTGTTGTTTGTTAAGCCCGCACTCACTAAAAGCCAATTCAAGGCCACGCATTTCTATCGGATCCCCTAATGAGGTCCCTGTGCCATGGGCTTCCACATAACCAATAGTTTGAGGATCAACCCCTGATTTCTTAATAGCGTTTGAAATGACTTCCGATTGGGCTACAGGATCTGGTACCGTAGCTCCCGAAGTTTTCCCAGCATGATTTACTGCAGAACCTTTAATGATTCCGTAGATGGAATAACCTTGCTTTTTTGCCTCGGCTAGACTGGTTAAAAGAATTGCTCCAACCCCTTCACCGGGAACGTATCCGTCTCCATCCTTGCCGAAGCTTCGGCATCTGCCGTCAGTCGAGAGAAACTGAGCTTGCTTCAAAAAAAGGTATTTGTGGGGATGAGTAACTAGGTTAACACCACCTGCAACAGCATAGTCACATTCTCCCTGTCTAATGCTCTCACATGCCAAGTGAATAGCAGTAAGAGAAGAAGAACACATTGAGTCTACAGCCATGGATGGCCCATGAAAATTCAGACAATACGAAACCATATTAGCTATTGATGAAGCTGCAATCCCAAATGCTAATGGCGTTCCACGCTGCGTCATCTCCGCACTAAACAGTTCATAGTTATTCCAAAATACCCCTGCAAATACCCCCACACTCTGATCACTGGTGGAGGGATATTGATGATGACTTTTATCAAGCGAGAACCCCGCGTCTTCACAAGCTTCCCAAGCTGTCTGCAAAAACATTCTTGCCTGGGGGTCCATCATTTCCGCTTGCGCAGCTGATATATTAAAAAATAACGGATCAAACTCATCGATTCTGCCCAGGAAGCCGCCGTGATTATAGATCTCTCTAACATCATAAGACAGTTTATTGTCCCGCCAACGCTCGGTAGGAACATTGGAAATACAATCCTTTCCCTCTTTTAAATTAAGATATAATTGCTCTATGTTATCTGCCATAGGATATTTCCCAGATAGCCCCACAATAGCAATGTCGTCATGTTGACTTCGCTTTTTCTTAACACTTGATTCAGCTTCCTCTTCCTGATCCGCGTTCATTTCCGTTAACCTAATAGAGATACCTGGATTTATCGTTATATTAGATTTCATCTGCTCCTTGATTGCTTGAACATTGCCATAGAGAACCACTGTATGAGTGCTCCCATTTGCCAATACAGCATCCAGTATATGAAGCCCATTGGACGTAGGCAGTGCTTCGCTTCCTCCCGCTTTATACAGCAAATCCTGCATATCTTCACTGATCCGCATGCCGCCTTCAGACCACAATGGCCAATTCACCGTTATCGTTTGTCCACAGCGCTCTCCCCGTTCTACTCGACCCTGTCGTTCCCATGCAAATGCATCCATCCATCCATTTGCACTTGCATAATCGGCCTGTCCTAAATTTCCAGTAATAGCTGAAGCAGATGAAAAAATGACGAAGTATTCCAGCGCATCATGTTTTGTTGCCTGATCCAGATTCCAGATACCACTGACTTTGGGTCGAAACACCTCATGTGCATCATGCATTTGTTTATTGATAATAAACTGATCTTTTACGACACCGGCAGCATGAACCACTCCCGTTACAAAACCCCAATGATCACGAATATTTGTCATTATCTTTTCTATAGCAGCCAGATCACCAACATCAGCCTGATAATACCGGACTTCTGCTCCCATTTGAACTAATGAGCGCATTTGCCTATTCTGTGGCTCAGTTAATCCGGATCTTCCAATCAATGCTATCTTAGCCTTACATCTAGCTAAATGATTGGCAACATGAAATCCTAATCCACCAAAACCACCAGTAATTACATATACACCTTGCTCTTTAAAGGGAGAAGCCATTTCCTGAAACTTTTTTTCATACAGTTTATTAACAAAACGTTCAGTAGAATCGGTTGGATACAAAACTGTCCGGGCACCATCTTCGAGATGATGGGCTTCCTGTATTAAAATATCCCTAATTTCCGCTGCCTGCCTTGTAGCCATATGTCTAATCATAATAATTTGACCATGAACTTTGTGATTTTCTAAAGAAGCTGTTTTCAGTAAACCCTCCAATGCATATACAGCTTTATGGTCTTTATCCACATCAGCAACAAGCTGAATCAGGATTTCGGAACTTCCTGATTTCTTAATGTGCGTCTGAATAAGATGAAAAACTTGTTCAAAACAATCCTCAAATTGCTGGATGGACTGTGTACTAACAGAATTAAGGTCTAATATTTTCCATGCATCGTTACTTTGCCGTTCGAACCAGGATAACAGCTTTTTGCTTCCCTTATACATGAGCGTGATATGGAGATATTCAGGATACTGCACTTGGGTTGCCGGTATCGATTCATGGCTCCAGAAACGTTCAAAGAGTAATGCTTGAGGCAAACTAGACTGTGGATCGACAGCAACTTGCGATCCCTGGTCTGTATGCTCCTCCTTTTCCTCTATGAACGCAGTTCCGCTATGTTCAAATAAAAATTCAGTTAATGCTGTAATGTTAGGGTACTCAAACAAAAGTGTAGGGTATAATGCTCCGCTCACTTTCTCCTCTAAAACCTTTACCAGCTTCAACAATTCAATGGAATCCAATCCAAGCTCATAAAACCCTTGTTGTATTCCAATCTCACTGGCAGATACATGAAGAACCCTTGAAATTTCCTCTTGCAAATAACGTTCAATAGCAGTTTTAAGAGTACGTTCGTTCTGTACTGTGGGCGTATCATAATTGTCCTCGCTCCCCACATTTTCATTGAACGCTTGAGCATGATTTTCAAGTAAATATCCAGTCAGGCTGTCGATTGTGGAAAACTCAAATAGCAAAGTGGGATACATTATCGTGTCTACTCTTTCCTCCAATACTTTAACCAATCGGAGCAGTTCGATAGAATCCAATCCTAATTCGTAAAATCCTGCACACACTTCTATCGTATCTGCATCTACCTTGAGTACCTTGGCAATCTCTTGCCGCAGGAAATTCTCAATAGCGATTTTAGTAGTTAAAGAAGAGTATTCACTTTCTTCTATTCCCACATATTTATCTTTCGAAACAGGTTTTATTTGTTGAACAGATTGCGCTTTATCCTTCTCCTCAGGCAGAGAAACTACAGGTTCCATCAGTTTTTGAATCAGTTGGGCGTCTCGGATACGTTTAACTGAAAAATTGCGAAATTCAACAGCCACCTCACCTGTCTCACTATATACAGTGATATCTCGGGATATGAGATCTGGATTGATCAGTAGACCGTCTACAACTTCTCGTTCCTCTGTATACGTATAGATGGTGCTCGGAAGCCTTTGATAAATACAAAATCGTTCTATTGAAATAGGCATATAGGGCGAACCGTCCTGGTTCACCCAATGTTGCGTTCCATTTTTGGAAAAAGACATTCCTGCCATCGATGCCCCATCCAACAATGCAGCATGCGCATAAAAATAATCGGCATCATTTTTCGCTAGCTCACTTAGCTGGAGCTTCATTACTTCCTGATTGCCCCGTTGATAGACGTTTCCCAGTGTTTTCATAAACGTGAAATGCCGAATTTTACATCTGCGGGCCAATTCATACATCTCCTCCATGTCCCACTGCTCTGTGGCATCATCCGCGAAGGCGGCAATATCGGGGCATGGTTCTATGAAAATATGCTCTATTCTATACATCAAACAATTCATATTAATAACCTCAGATGTATCCACAGCTTCCTCATTCTTTACTTTTATACTGGTCACTTTCACCTCCCAATATCGTTCCTTTGGAATGAAAGCAACTAGAATCTGCTGGTCAAAATACTCGGATGTGATGATAGGCTGCATGAACAGGACATGACGTAATTCGATGGCCTGGGTTCCTAAATAGCAATCTGCCAGTCTATAGATCATATCCAGTAAAGCCACCCCGGGCAACGTGCGTATTTCATGCACTTGATGATCCCGTACAATTAAATTGTTATGAGTTAGCCGCTGTGCATAGGTTTTGGGAGTTGTTCCTTTACTCATTGCAGTTTCCCCTCCCTATAAATCTCAATGGGTTCAAAAAATCCCTGCTTCCATTCTTCCGCTTTCCGCGTGACCGGTTTTATGGACTCCGGAATATCCATTGGCTCTGGCCAATAGCGTCGGCGGTTAAAGCGAATCCCTTCATCATCTGAACTCAATACAGCCTGAAGTGCATGTGGAACACCTTCATTACTTACGATGATATGAGCATTATTCCCTCCAAGCCCAAATGAACTGATACCTGCACGTAAAATTCCCGCTATACCTGTCCACTTCGAATGGCGCTTTACAATATAAAACGGAGAGTCATCAAAATTAAACCGTGGGTTGGGATTGCTGCAATGCAGTGTTGCTGGCAGCTCTCCACTACTCATGGACAGTAAAACCTTGATGAAACTTGCTATCCCTGCTGCACTAATCAGGTGTCCAATATTACTTTTAACACTACCAATTCCGCAAAACTGTTTGTTACCTGTAAACTTTGAGAACACAGTTGTCAATGCTTTTAGTTCAATAGGATCACCGATAAGGGTACCCGTTCCATGGGCTTCCACATAGCTAATAGTCTCAGGATGAATATGGGCATCTGCAATCGCTTTTTCAATAAGTTCCTTCTGGGCCTCCGGGTTTGGAGTAGTGATACCCATGGTATTTCCATCATTATTGAGCGCTGATCCGTCAATGACACCATAGATTTTATTGTTATCCTTGATGGCTTGTTGCAGGCGCTTTAGAACGACTACGCCACATCCTTCGCCCACACCAATACCATTAGCATCGGCACTGAATGCCTTGGAGCGCCCTTCAGGAGATATGATATTAGCGGCTCCCAGAAGTTGGTATATGGTCCCATCCAATATAATGTCCACCCCTCCAGCCAGTGCAATCTCACTCTCACCGTTCAATACGCTTTTGGCCGCCACATGTATTGCGGTTAATGAGCTGGAACAAGCCGTATCTACTATCATATTAGGGCCTTTCAGATTATAGACATGAGCCAAATGGGCAGCAATAAAATTTTGACCAACACCGATAATGGTATCTTTATCGTTTTCTTTCAGCTTTTGATAATATTTATTGGTTCTCGCGCCCACAAATACACCCACTTGCTTATTCCATAAAGCTTCTTTCGTATATCCGGCATCTGCAATCGCACCCGCGCCACACTCCAGAATTTTACGCTGTAACGGATCAATTTGTATGGCAAGGGATGGAGGGATGTTAAAATAATCAGGATCAAAATCCTCAATTTGATCCATAAACCCACCCACACTCTCAATTGCTTTTCCGGCAAACGTTTGTCTAATATGCCCCACCCGTGAGATGGGGGCTTCACGTATACTATCCATACCATTCTTTAGATTAAGCCAAAATTCATATTTATTATGAGCATCCGGAAATTGACAATCAATTCCTATTACAGCTATTTTATCATTTTTATATAAATCGTTTTCTTCCCTGTCTAGGAACGCTATATTCTCTTCTAATAAGGGAGAAACGGGCTTCTGTTCACATTCTGTATTTGTTACTCCCTGTGCTTGACTTTCTATGTTAAAAAAAGTCTCAAGTATATCCGTGTGGTTCTCAGTTAGATAGGCTGTCAAACTTTTCATGGTTGGATACTCCAAAATTACGGACGGATCAAGTGAGACTTCCTTTAATTCATAGTCCATTCTGGTGATGACCTGAGCCAGCAAAATCGAATCCATTCCATATTGTTGAAATGGAGTATCCGGTTTGAATTCGGCTTTGTCAATTCTCAATTCTTTGGCAAAAAGTGAAACCAACCATGATTGTGTCTTTTCCGTAAGATCAATTTTATCCAGATATCCACTTCCTAGATTTTGCATGGGAGCCTGTACTGGCCCTCTCTCCTCTTTCACGAACTCTGTTACCGAGAGTCTCCGCTTCATTAACTGAGTAGGGTCCCATATAACCGGATTTACCCATGCAGGAAGAATGACTCGATAGCGGGAATCTGCCAGAAGGCTGTCCAACATATTCAATCCTTCTTCGTTGGACATACTGAGCAAACCTGCTTGTTTGTATGGTTTACTGGTGACCTCCCCCATCCCCACTTCCCTCCAGCTAGGCCACTGGATACTCATTATCGAACAAGGTCCTGTAACCGACTCAGCAAAATAATCCATATATGCATTGGCCATTGCGTAGTCGCTGATCCCTGCGCCAAGTGCTGGAATAATGGCAGACACTGAAGAAAATAGCACTAAGAAGCGCAGAGGCTCATTTCTGAAACTTTGATACATGACATTTAGACCCAGCACTTTGGGATTCAATACTTGTCCAATCACCTGTGGAGATTTTCTTATAAACGCCAGATTTTCCAAATCAGCCAGACCCGCACAATGAATGACGCCACCAATAGGACCCATAAAACGCTTGACGGTTTCCACCGTAATTCGCATGGCCTCCACGTCTGATAATTCAACCGATAGGACAAATACCTCTACTCCAAGGCGTTCGATACTTTGAATTGCCCGTATCTTTGCAGCAGTTGCGCTATCCACAGCCTCAAGTGAATTCCATTGCTCCTTCGGCGGCAGTGGTTCCCTACCCGATAGCATCAGCTTCTTTACACCATAATGCTGTACAAAGTGACGCGCACAGAGTAGGCCTAGTCCTTTCGTTCCCCCTGTCACCCATAAAACATGATTTTCGGGGAATTTCCGTTCATGAACTGGATTGTGCTGTACATTGACTTCATTCAAAAACGCGCAATATCTCTGTCCATCGCGGTAAGACACTTCAGTATCCTCATTGTTGTCCATGTATTCGCAGGCAATTTGCTCTGCAAACAATCTATCAGCCATTCCAGATTGTCCATCCATATGACGTGAGCGGATATAGCTGTACTCGCTTTGCAGCATACGATACAAACCAACGTTCAAAGCTCCTGATAAATTGATTTTTTCATTCTTATAAGATTCCAAGTCTTTTGTAACACAAAGCAACATCAAATTGTTTCTATTCCCATACTCAATAAGCTTTTGCAGCCAGGAAATGTATTCAACTTCCGGCTCCTGAGCATAACCGCACCCAATCAGGTCAATACAGCCCGTATACTTATTCCACATGTGATCCTGCATCAACAGATCATCTTTAATTTCATCTCTACCTAATATTCGCACATCTGAAAAATAAGAAGCCAGACAGGCTGCAAGCTCTCCTGTATCATGAGTGGACAAGATTGCAACTGTACCAACGATATCACTTTTTCCGACAAGCGGACTTGCTGCCCATTGCTTCGTTGTATAAGACAATTTTCGAGTTTCTGATCTGTGATGATCGTCTATACTAGCTTTTCGCGAGTCTGGAGCAATGGTGGCCGCATCTGAGATAGTTTGTTTTTGGGGTACCCAAAATTTTTCCTTGCCAAAAGGATAGGTGGGCAATGAAACTCTAGAATATCCCCCATTTGCAAATAATTGATGGTAATTAAGCCCGTATCCTTGCACATACAATTCAGCTATAGTAGACAAATTTCTAGCGAAAAGAGTTTTATCATTTTCATTTATACATTTCGTAATACATTCATTTCCATGCTGTTTTAATTCCAGATCATCCCTATTCTCAGATCCATTCAGAGCGGAAACATACATATTCGCAGTTCTTCCCGTTTCCAGCCAGTTATCCAGTATATTAGCAAGCTCGCTCGTATGACTTACAATGCATGCCAGCCGATAATCAAGGTGTTTACGGCCCAGTAACAAGGTGTAACTCATATTACCTAAATCCGGCTCTTCCACCTTCTTGCAATAAGCGCTCAACTGATGGGCCTGCTGCTGCAACTGTTCTTCTGTTCGTGCAGACAGAACGATTAAATAACTGGAGACAGGTGCATAATGCCGATTCATTTCAGGAGCTTCTTCAATCACCATATGAGCATTGGTACCGCTGAATCCAAAAGAGCTTATGGCCGCGCAACGTTTTGTATTCCAAGGAACAGACCATTCCTTGAAACTTGTATTTACATAGAAGGGGCTATCGTCCATTTTAATATTCATGTTTCCATGTTGATAATGGAGGGAAGGAACCATTTGCCGATGCTGTAAAGAAAGTAATATTTTCAGCACTCCAGCTATACCAGAAGCATATTGGGTATGACCAAGATTCGATTTAATGGTACCTAACGCACAATAGCTCTTCTTATTGGTGTATCTAGTAAATGCCCGATTCAAGGCCTTATATTCTATAGGATCACCTAACTGTGTGCCTGTCCCATGCGCTTCAACCATTTGTATATTTTCTGGATGAATCCCAAAACGATCGAATACAGTTTGTTCCAAACGTTCCTGAGATTTCGCGCTTGGTGCCGTAATCCCATTAGTAAAACCATCCTGATTGACCGCAGTACCTTTAATGACACCGTATATGTGGTCACCATCGGCAATGGCCTCCTCTAAACGCTTCAGAACAACTACACCTGCTCCTTCGCCTGGCACAAATCCATCTGCTCTATCATCAAAAGCATGGCACCGTCCAGTTGGGGACAACATATTGGCACGATTAGAATACACATAAAAATTGGGAGTTGTCTGAATAAATATGCCGCCCGCCAAGGCCATGTCTATTTCTCTCGTCCAGAGCCCCTGACAGGCCATATGAATCGCTACCAGTGAACTGGAACAAGCCGTATCTACTGCAATCGCTGGTCCATGCAAATCTAGGTAGTAGGAGATTCTGGCAGGGAGAATAGAACTAGCGTTTCCCCAAAAAGCTTGGGCTGGAGGGTTATCGTCGAGCCATTCTGCATAATCGGAAGGACCACAACCTACATAAACGCCACAGTCCTTACCTTGTATCCCCGAACCCGCATATCCAGCATCCTCCAAGGCTTTCCAAGACTCTTCCAGAAAAATACGTTGCTGCGGGTCCATGTATGCAGCTTCCAGTCCTGTAATATTAAAAAATCTGGGATCAAATCGGTCAATATCTTCTATAAAACTACCATAGTTACAATACTCTTTCCCTTGATCGTAATACTGGGATAAATCCCACCGGGATACCTCCTGGATTAAGTCATTTCCATGAACCAAGTGATCCCACAATTCCTCAACCGATGCCGACTGGGCAAAGCGCCCGCTTATACCAATAATGGCGATATCATCTTTTTTATCTTGTATTGGAATTCCTTCAGAAGTCTTTTTATTTAAAATAGAGTCATTTCTGGCAAGTGGACGGGCATTGTCGGTTGCTTTTGTTGTTTTTTCGTTGGCAGATATTCCTTTTCGAGACAAGCCGTCAGTTTGAAACCGGTTGGTCCATGTCCGTGCAACTACATCCTGATGCTGCGACAAAATATAGGAGGACAATTGACGAATGGAACTATAATCAAATAAATCAGTAGTTTCCAATTCAATGCCAAGCGTATGGTTAATCGCTTGAATAAATTGGACTCCCGTAATAGAGTCAATACCGTAATCAGAAAAGGACTCCTCAGAATCTATCATATTAACTTCGACTTTAAGAGTAATGGACAAATGTTGAAGCAAAGTTTCTTTTACAAAATACTGCACATTCTGTTTTGAAGAAGGCGATATCCGAGAAGGGACTGCTGGTGAAAACACTTCCTTATACTGTGACAAGATGTATGCTGTAAGCAAATTAACCGAGCTGTAATCAAACAGATCAGTGCTTTCAAGTTCGATGTGCAATATGCGATTAATGCTCTGCACCAATTGTGTTCCCGTAATAGAATCGACACCGAAATCGGAGAACGAATCATCATGGTCAATTAGGTGAGCCATTACCTTTAAAGATTCTGATAATGTATGGACAATGCATTCTTTCACATATGTTTCGATGTCCATTCCATTCGATTTAAGATTGGTCTGTGTTGGGGCACCAGATGATGGTTGACTTGAAACCGACGTTCTTCCCCTGTCCCGCTTCGTACCTCGAGTGACCTGAACTATACCATCACTTTGCGCACTAATAATCTGCTGCCCAAGCTGGGTTTCTTCCGCTGCCAAAAAGCCAACATGGTGATACCCTTCGATTTCCAATAGTTTTTTCCACTGAGTTGGATATAAGCCTGGACATCCCTGAATACGTACGGCAGGATCTTCATACATCCACCATCCCTCCAACAAACCGAAGGTCAGATGAGTAAAGATGGATTTGTCTGAAATTTCATTTAAGAGAATCAGACCGTTATTAGAGATCAAGCTCTTAGCGTTGCGTAGGGTTCGCCGGATATTCCGGGTAGCATGCAATACGTTAGCCGCAATGACAATGTCATATTTCCCTACCTCAATCCCTTGCTCGGTTACGGCTTCTTCAATATTTAAAACCTCGAATTTCAGAAAAGGATTCTGTTCTCCATAAACTCGTTCCCCATGCTTTAGAAAAGCTTTGGAAATGTCTGTGTAACAATATTCCTCAACATATTGTTGGAATGGCTTTAGTTTATCGAGAACTATTGATGTTGTTCCTCCTGTTCCCGCACCAATTTCCAGAATACGTATTTTTGTTTCTCTATGTTGCTTTAGCCTCTGTTCCAAGAAAGCAGTTACCTGATCCGAGAGCATTTCATTAAAATAATCAGCAACCTTGTTATGCTTGTAAATACCTTCGACAAGGTGCATGGAACCTTTGGGAAACATAATATCAGTTGCGGGAACTTTTCCGGTTAAGATTTCTGGTAGTGCTTTTAACGTAGCTTCAACCAGTAGAACCTGGGCTCTCAAATTAGCATCTTTAGTCCAATGCTGTTTGCTTTGTTCCCATTTCCCCCAAACTTCATGAATATCGGATACGGTAGAGACAACGGCCGGATTACGTGTAAAGATATCCAAACTTTCTTTCATCCATAATCTATATATCTCCTTTAATCCATAGCTTGCCCACAAACGATCATCTTCTGGATTTGCGTTCAGCAGCCCCATAGTACGCAACTGAGCTTGTAATATCTGAATTAAAAGTCTATCTACGGCTTTTATTTGTTCTCTGTAAATGTCGAATTGCTCACCATTCTTCATGGTTGTCCTCCTTGTTTTAATGAGTGCATACAATTTGCTTCTCCCAGTTCACTTCCTTGATTCCCAACGGATCTGTCGTTCGCATAACCCCCAACTGGTGCAGCTGCCCCGATACCAGTTGCTCCAATATTCGCATCCCCTCTTCCGTCCGTATGGATTGGATCCCTAGCCGCTCCATCTGCTTGCGGTATCGTTCTCCTGATACTACCCCAACCTGGCCCCAATACCCCCAGTTCACCACCTTCACCTCACACGACCACTCTACGGATAGCTGGTGCGCGAATGCATCCTTAAAGGTACAGCCTGACACATAGTTGCTTTGCCCCGCTGCCTTGGTGAATGCGTTAAAGGAAGAGAAGAACAATACAAAATCCAATGCTTCTCCTTGAAATGCTCTCGCCAGGTGTACGCTCACATCTACCTTAGCCTGCAGCGATTTACAGAATTCCTCCTCCTCCATCTGTCCCAAACTCCGGTCTGACAGCACGATCGCCGAGTGTACCACACCATGGATATCTCCATACGCCTGACGTACTAATCGACACGCTTCTCCCAAGGCGGTCTCGTCCGATGCATCCGCTGCGATATACATCGGCTCGGGTCCTATCTCCGCTAACCGTTCCCGCTTGCCTCGAATGGCTTCATCCTCTGTCCGCCGCCCGATCCAAACGATCTGTGCCTGGTACGTACGGATCATATATTCACTCCAGACGGTTCCCAATCCCCCCGCTCCACCTATGACTACATACACGCCCCCATGGCGGTAGCGCGTTGGATAACCCGTTTCCATCGTCACAGGGACAAGTTCCTGGCGGTACCATTCTCCTTCCCGGTTCACAAGCCCGTCTCCTTCTGCATTGGGCGGCAGGAACAGCAGCTCAGACCATGGCCACTCCACTCCCGCTTCCATATCCGCTAACCGAACCTTCCAATGGCTATATTCCTTTGCCATCGAACCGATAAAACCGTGTACACTCGCGTGGGTCGGATCGACCTCGTCGTACTTATTTACCGGTTGGGCCTGAACCGTAATCACCGTCCATTCCAACGTCCGATGTCCATACCCCAGCTGCAACATACTTTTGACGAGTCGGAATAACTGGATTACCCCATCTTCTTGGCCCTCAATAATCCGCTTCTCTTCTAGGGCCGGGATTTCCGCTTCCGGACCGATCCAGATCACATGGCGGATGCTTCCGCAATCCTCCAGTTTCCCCTGAATGTCCTCCACCGGCTCTCCGGCATGGAGAGCCACAACCTGCGCCTGCGGGTAGTATGCCATCACAGCTTCCCGTCGCTCCCGGCTCCCGCCAATCAGAACTATGTCGCTCTGAGCAGACCCGGAAGGGTCCGCTTCTTCCGTGATCCTACACGGCTCCCATACGGGCGCTACAATCACGTTCTCTGCTGCCACTTCTACTTCAGACGGTGCCAAAGGATACGTCAAAGGCTGCGTTAAAGAACGCGAACCTCCTCCCTGCAGCCGTGAGGTAAATCCGCGTAGACTTACGCATAGCCTGCCTGTGTCATCGTAGACATCCACACTCCGTTTTTGCACCCGCTCTTCCTGTACTCGCTCCCCTTCTTCGCTCATGTGTACCCACATCTGGCTCGTACACGGACCGTACACGGTCAGCTCCCGCAGGCTAAATGGCAGGGCTGGAGCGCCCGCTGTGTTTTCTTGCGGCCCCAGTAGGGTCAGCCCAATGGCTGCCTGCAACGCCCCATCCATCAAGCTGGGATGAAGCACGTAATCGTGGGCTGTTACCGACACACCAGAAGGTAACGACACTCTTGCCCATACCTGGCCCGCTCCAGCCTGCACGCTTTCCAGCGAGCGCTGGCCTGCTCCATATTCAATCCCCATCGCCGCAAACGCTTCGTAACAGGCGGTAATCGGCACCTCTTGTGCACCCGCAGCCCGGTGCTCCGCAATCCGCTTCGCTATATCCTCCCGCACGCTTTCCACGTTTGTCACCACACGAGCAGTTCCTTGGCTGTACACCACATCTTCCATGGCTCCCGTTGATCCCTTGTAGATTTCATAACCAATGTCACCTTCCTCGCCCGCCATCAGACGGAGCCTTACCTCTACCGGCTGCTCTTCGACTGTGATCGGTTGCATCCAGGTCACTTGCTGTAATTGCAACGTAATCCACTCTCCCGGCTTCCCCTCCAGCGCCTGCTCCACCGCTGTTCGTGCCATTTCCAGATAGGCTACCCCTGGCAGCATCTTACGTCCCTGCACTCTGTGATCCGTCAGGAAAAATTCCTCACCGCTAAAAGTGGAACTATACCGCTGCTCCGACAATACCGAAATATTCCGGTGCAGCAACGGATGCAATCGAGAATCCGTATCCTCCCGGCTTCGCCCGGCCGCTTCCTTCCCTTCCGCCTGCGGAACCCAGTACCGATCCCGCGCAAATGGATATGTGGGTAGGCTGATACGGCACGGCCGGTTCTCTCCGTACAGCGCCTGCCAGTTCATGCTCAACCCCTTAACCCATAAATCCAACAGCTTGGCATATTTCCCTTTATAAATCCACTGACGGATCGTCTCCTGCATATCCTCATCCGTCTCCAGGGCGGATATCGTTTCCTTATAGCGTTTGACATTTCCGCGAAACCATCTGCCAGCTTTCTGATGCTCCGCATATTCCCTCAGCTGTGCTGCTAAATCCGAGACGGATTCCACGATCAGTCCCAATCGTTCTTCCATGGCTTCCCGTCCAACCTGTAGGGTATAGGCGATGGACTCCAACCTGTCGTCGCCGTAATCCCCCTGCTCCATCGCTTCAAGCAATTGAAGCACTTGCTCTTGCAACCGCTGCTCATCCTTACCTGACAGAACAACCATTACGGGTGTGCGCGGTGTTGCTCCGAAATGCTCCTTACGGTTCTCCTGCGGAATATATTCCTCCACCAGCACATGTGCATTCGCTCCTCCGGCTCCAAAGGATGAAATGCCTGCAATACGCGGAAAATCCTTTACCGTACCGTTCATTTCAATCTGAGGTCGTTTCCATTCTGCCAGTTCCTGCTGGAGTACGAAAGGAGTATCCTCAAATGGGATCTCCGGATTCTGCGTCTTTGAATGCAGCGTTGGAGCCAATTGACCATGCTTCATTTGCATCAATACTTTGGTTAAAGCCGCAATGCCTGCCGCGCTTTCACAATGTCCGATATTGGACTTAACAGAGCCAAGAGAACAAAATTGCTTGTCAAGGGTAGATTTTTCATAGGCCTGCTTCAAGCCTTCTATTTCAATGGGATCACCTAGGGCTGTTCCTGTACCATGCGCTTCCACATAACTAACGGACCTTGGATGAATTCCAGCACGCTCCAGTGCATCGGAAACAACTTGCGACTGTGCCGCGGGACTAGGCACCGTATAGCCGTTAGTTTTTCCTCCAGAGTTCAACATGCTTCCACGGATAATTCCATAAATATGATCACCGTCTGCTACGGCTCTACGGAGAGGCTTTAGAATGACGGCTCCTACACCTTCACCATCAACAAAACCATCTGCCTCATCACCAAAAGACTTGCATTGTTTGCCTGTACTTAACATATTCATGTCTGTTAGTTTCAAGTAGTGGGCGGGATCCACAATCAAATTGACTCCACCTGCAATAGCACAGTCACTAGTCCCACTTCGCAAACTTTCCATCGCCAAATGAAGAGCTGTCAGCGAAGAGGAGCAGGCCGTATCTACCGCTAGACTGGGTCCTCGGAAATCAAGAGTGTACGAGATTCGATTAGCGACAGACCAGTATGAAGCACCTGTCGGATAATGCGCATTCATAATCCCCACAAACACTCCCACTCTTTGATGTTCACCGAGAGAAGTAGGAGTATACCCTGCATCTTCAATTGTGGTATAAACGGTTTCCAAAAAAATGCGTTCCTGCGGATCCATTAGTTCTGCTTCACGGGGGGATATACGAAAAAATAAAGGGTCGAATTTATCAGCATCGTCAATAAATCCACCCCATTTTGTATAAATTGATCCTTTCGTGCCTTTCGCTCCCTTGAAATAATCCGCCCAATTCCACCTGTCCTGTGGAATCTCCTGAATACAATTTTTCCCTTTCTGGATATTATTCCAAAAGTCATTAATATTTTTGGCTTGCGCATAACGTCCGGACAAACCAATTACAGCCACTTCATGGTCAAAATTAGAACTCACCTCTAGCTTAAAATCAGGCTCGTCAGGCAGATATAGATGATTTTCAAAAGCGTTAGCCCGTATTCGTACATTGGGGAATTTTAGGGCTGTATAATTCTGTATAGCCTGATTCTCCTTCGGTTCCTCTTCAATACCGACAAGTGCTATTAAATCAGCTTCTCTAGTACGGATAAAATGATCCACCAATTCACGGATCGTGGAGTGCTCAAAAAATAAAGTACTACTTACATTCTTCATTATTTTTTTGAATTCACTTGTCACTTGAACCACAAGAATAGAATCCAGACCGTAATCGGCTAAAGGCTTCTCACTATCCAGCTGCTCTGGAGGAATTTTAAACACCTTGCCAATTAGCGTTTTAAAGAAGTGTTCACTTTTTTGACGAAACAGGCCTCCGTTCATTTGAGACATATGTGTCGCTACTGGCACCTGGTTCCATCGCTGACATGTGTAAGTCTCTGTCTCTTCGTGTTGCCCGCTCCTAAGCGATATATTTAGCTGCTTTTTTTGACGAATGACGCCATCACTTTCAGCCTGAATAATTTGTTGTCCCAATCGATGTTCCCCTGCCGCAGGAAAAGTTACTGAATGAAATCCTTCATGATGCAGCACTTTCTCCCACATTTCAGGATAAAGCCCCGGGCACCCCGGGATACGTACTGCCGTATCCTCATACATCCACCACCCTTCCAACAAACCAAAAGTCAAATGCGTAAATAGGGTATTAGCGGTAACCTCATTTAAAAGAAGCCATCCATTCCGAGACGTACAAGCTTTTACATTCCTTAATGTGTGTCTTATATTGTGAGTGGCGTGCAGCACATTAGTGGCGATAATCAAATCAAAACCACCTTCATCAATGTTCTGTGCGGCAACAGGCTCTTCAATATTCAAAAGCTTATACGTCATCGGTATTTTTCGTGAGTTGTATTTCTCCTGCGCATGGATGAGGAAAGCTCTAGATACGTCAGTGTAGCAATATTCTTCAATATATTCTTGAAAAGGTTCCAGTCTGCTTAACACCGCCTCGCTGGTCCCCCCGGTGCCCGCCCCGATTTCCAATATGCGAATACGTGCAGACAAGTTTCGATCGATACACCCCGTAACATATGCAACAACTTGATCGGACAAAATATCGTTAAAATAGTCGGCAACAGGATTGTTCTGGTAAACATTCTCCACCAGCTTCATAGATCCATTCGGAAACATAATATCGGTAGCAGGATAAGCCCCGCTCAGAATATCAGACAAATGAAACAACATCGGCTCTAACAGATGAATTCTGGATTGTAAGTCTGGATTGTACAAAATCCATTCCTTCTTTTTTTTGTCCCATTCTTCCACAAGTTCATCTAATGGCATAAAACTAGACTCCTCGTTTCTAGCCAGTATGGCTAAACTTTCGTTTAGCCACTTCATGTACATGCTGTTAATTTTCCCGTTCACACGTATCTCGTTGATTTCCAAATTACAATCCGGGTACACTCCTAATTGTTTTAGCTGGCTACCTAACCATTTCAGAAGGAATGTGTTCATCAAGTTCATCGACTCGCTAAATAAATCCAGACGCTTCGTTATTTTCATGACCATCTCTCCATCTGCTTATTTCCGCCAGACCATTAGGGGCATAGCGGACTTCACATATACCGCCCTTTCGCCGCGTTGCATTATCCATGAAATTTAAAAATCTGTGCGCACCATACCTACATTGTAATGAACTCACCCCAGTTCACTTCCTTGATTCCCAACGGATCTGTCGTTCGCATGACCCCCAACTGGTGCAGCTGTCCCGATACCAGTTGCTCCAATATTCGCATCCCCTCTTCCGTCCGTATGGATTGGATCCCTAGCCGCTCCATCTGCTTGCGGTATCGTTCTCCTGATACTACCCCAACCTGGCCCCAATACCCCCAGTTCACCACCTTCACCTCACACGACCACTCTACGGATAGCTGGTGCGCGAATGCATCCTTAAAGGTACAGCCTGACACATAGTTGCTTTGTCCCGCTGCCTTGGTGAATGCGTTAAAGGAAGAGAAGAACAATACAAAATCCAATGTTTCTCCTTGAAATGCTCTCGCCAGGTGTACGCTCACATCTACCTTAGCCCGCAGCGATTTACAGAATTCCTCCTCCTCCATCTGTCCCAAACTCCGGTCTGACAGCACGATCGCCGAGTGTACCACACCATGGATATCTCCATACGCCTGACGTACTAATCGACACGCTTCTCCCAAGGCGGTCTCGTCCGATGCATCCGCTGCGATATACATCGGCTCGGGTCCTATCTCCGCTAACCGTTCCCGCTTGCCTCGAATGGCTTCATCCTCTGTCCGCCGCCCGATCCAAACGATCTGTGCCTGGTACGTACGGATCATATATTCACTCCAGACGGTTCCCAATCCCCCCGCTCCACCTATGACTACATACACGCCCCCATGGCGGTAGCGCGTTGGATAACCCGTTTCCATCGTCACAGGGACAAGTTCCTGGCGGTACCATTCTCCTTCCCGGTTCACAAGCCCGTCTCCTTCTGCATTGGGCGGCAGGAACAGCAGCTCAGACCATGGCCACTCCACTCCCGCTTCCATATCCGCTAACCGAACCTTCCAATGGCTATATTCCTTTGCCATCGAACCGATAAAACCGTGTACACTCGCGTGGGTCGGATCGACCTCGTCGTACTTATTTACCGGTTGGGCCTGAACCGTAATCACCGTCCATTCCAACGTCCGATGTCCATACCCCAGCTGCAACATACTTTTGACGAGTCGGAATAACTGGATTACCCCATCTTCTTGGCCCTCAATAATCCGCTTCTCTTCTAGGGCCGGGATTTCCGCTTCCGGACCGATCCAGATCACATGGCGGATGCTTCCGCAATCCTCCAGTTTCCCCTGAATGTCCTCCACCGGCTCTCCGGCATGGAGAGCCACAACCTGCGCCTGCGGGTAGTATGCCATCACAGCTTCCCGTCGCTCCCGGCTCCCGCCAATCAGAACTATGTCGCTCTGAGCAGACCCGGAAGGGTCCGCTTCTTCCGTGATCCTACACGGCTCCCATACGGGCGCTACAATCACGTTCTCTGCTGCCACTTCTACTTCAGACGGTGCCAAAGGATACGTCAAAGGCTGCGTTAAAGAACGCGAACCTCCTCCCTGCAGCCGTGAGGTAAATCCGCGTAGACTTACGCATAGCCTGCCTGTGTCATCGTAGACATCCACACTCCGTTTTTGCACCCGCTCTTCCTGTACTCGCTCCCCTTCTTCGCTCATGTGTACCCACATCTGGCTTGTACACGGACCGTACACGGTCAGCTCCCGCAGGCTAAATGGCAGGGCTGGAGCGCCCGCTGTGTTTTCTTGCGGCCCCAGTAGGGTCAGCCCAATGGCTGCCTGCAACGCCCCATCCATCAAGCTGGGATGAAGCACGTAATCGTGGGCTGTTACCGACACACCAGAAGGTAACGACACTCTTGCCCATACCTGGTCCGCTCCAGCCTGCACGCTTTCCAGCGAGCGCTGGCCTGCTCCATATTCAATCCCCATCGCCGCAAACGCTTCGTAACAGGCGGTAATCGGCACCTCTTGTGCACCCGCAGCCCGGTGCTCCGCAATCCGCTTCGCTATATCCTCCCGCACGCTTTCCACGTTTGTCACCACACGAGCAGTTCCTTGGCTGTACACCACATCTTCCATGGCTCCCGTTGATCCCTTGTAGATTTCATAACCAATGTCACCTTCCTCGCCCGCCATCAGACGGAGCCTTACCTCTACCGGCTGCTCTTCGACTGTGATCGGTTGCATCCAGGTCACTTGCTGTAATTGCAACGTAATCCACTCTCCCGGCTTCCCCTCCAGCGCCTGCTCCACCGCTGTTCGTGCCATTTCCAGATAGGCTACCCCTGGCAGCATCTTACGTCCCTGCACTCTGTGATCCGTCAGGAAAAATTCCTCACCGCTAAAAGTGGAACTATACCGCTGCTCCGACAATACCGAAATATTCCGGTGCAGCAACGGATGCAATCGAGAATCCGTATCCTCCCGGCTTCGCCCGGCCGCTTCCTTCCCTTCCGCCTGCGGAACCCAGTACCGATCCCGCGCAAATGGATATGTGGGTAGGCTGATACGGCACGGCCGGTTCTCTCCGTACAGCGCCTGCCAGTTCATGCTCAACCCCTTAACCCATAAATCCAACAGCTTGGCATATTTCCCTTTATAAATCCACTGACGGATCGTCTCCTGCATATCCTCATCCGTCTCCAGGGCGGATATCGTTTCCTTATAGCGTTTGACATTTCCGCGAAACCATCTGCCAGCTTTCTGATGCTCCGCATATTCCCTCAGCTGTGCTGCTAAATCCGAGACGGATTCCACGATCAGTCCCAATCGTTCTTCCATGGCTTCCCGTCCAACCTGTAGGGTATAGGCGATGGACTCCAACCTGTCGTCGCCGTAATCCCCCTGCTCCATCGCTTCAAGCAATTGAAGCACTTGCTCTTGCAACCGCTGCTCATCCTTACCTGACAGAACAACCATTACGGGTGTGCGCGGTGTTGCTCCGAAATGCTCCTTACGGTTCTCCTGCGGAATATATTCCTCCACCAGCACATGTGCATTCGCTCCTCCAAAACCAAAGGAACTTATTCCTGCTCGTCTTGGCAGCTCCTTACCCTCATTATCCAACTGAGGCTCCCACTTACAGGTCTCCTGAACGATATAGAAGGGGCTTTCCTCCAGCTCAATATACGGATTCACTGTCTCTAAGTGCAGATTCTTCACAAGCGTTTGATTCTTCATTTGCAACACAACTTTAATTAAACCAACGATGCCAGCCGCCATCTCCAAATGTCCGATATTAGTTTTCACAGTTCCCAATCCGCAATAGCCGGATTTGTCACTACCGTTATGATCCCGATTCTTTAATTCCTGGAAGGCCTGCTTCAGTGCATTGATTTCAATAGGATCTCCTAGAGGCGTACCGCTACCGTGAGCTTCGATATAACCTACTGTATCAGGTCTGATCCCAGCCCTTTGGTACACAGATTTTAATAATTCTGCCTGTGACTTCGGATTAGGCGCGGTCAAAGAGTTGGCTCTTCCTCCATGATTTTCTCCCGTTGCTCTAATAACTGCATAGATATGGTCACCGTCCAGTTCAGCATCCTTCAATTTTTTGAGGAGTATCATACCAACTCCTTCACTTCTGACGTAACCATTCGCTTGGTCCGAAAAGGTCTTACATCTTCCATCCTTGCTGAGCATCCCCGCTTTATGGAAGCTCTTATAATCTTCCGGACTAAGCAGCGTATTAACGCCGCCTGCCACAGCCGTTTCGCAATCACCATTTCTGATCGCCTGAACTGCTCTGTGAACTGCAATCAAAGAACTGGAACAAGCAGTTTCAATAGGCTCACTAGGACCGTGAATATCAAGAAAGTAGCTCATCCTGTTCGGTCCCACGGAGGGCACCTTCCCTGTGGATGAATATCCCTCGACGACTGTACCAGACTTGGTAAGCAGCTCACTGTAGCCAGTTCTTCCTGTGCCTACAAACAATCCCATTCCGGTTCCTGATACTGCTTTAGCCGAATACCCAGCATCTTCTAAAACCTTCCAAACATAGGTCATTAGCAAACGCTGCTGAGGATCCATCAGTTCGGCTTCTCGAGGAGTAATCCCAAAGAACAGGGCATCAAATTCATCCACTCCACTTATAAAACCTCCCCACGGCACCTCCGAATTCACACCTGGATCACAGGTGCCCCATTCCTGGCGTTCACGAGGAATCTTAGTAATACAGTCTTTACCTTGGACAAGATTTTGCCATAACTCATCTACATTTTCGGCCATAGGGAAAATTCCACTTATTCCGATGATAGCCACTGGTTCCAGAACTGCATGTTCTTGTAGGACAGGAGCAACAAATCTGGGGTTCATACGTCTGGAATGAAGGCTTGCTGTTTCTTCCCATTTCCAAGCTCCTAAGTCATTTTTCGTTTCCGATGGTTCTGGCAATGCTTCTCCATACCCTAGTTGCTCTGGCGCCTGCCAATTGAAAAAGTCACGGTGTTCTAGTAACAGATACTTCGCAAATTCCCGAATTCCTGAATATTCAAAAAATAGAGCTGGCGTTATATCCAATTCGTAAGCCTGATTAAGACGATTAGCCAGTTGAGTTAATGAAATAGAGTCAAATCCATATTCTCCCCATTCAGCATCATCATCAATATCCTTAGCATTCACATCCAAAACATTGGATATTGCTTCCGCCAAAATCATAAGCACCTTATGCAACAGTTTTTCCGTACTATCAGCAGCTGTCGAACGTGGTTGAATCGGCTTGGTCTTCGCTTTTTTTAAGGTAAGCAGTTTATCCCTCATTCGCGAAACCTGACCATATATGCCCATAACCTGTTTTCTCCCTGAAGACATGGCCTGATAAAAAATATCCAATCCGGTTTGAATGCTAATTGACTGCATGCCAGTATTTTGTAGCATGAACTTCTCGGTATCCGTATCCATACGCATACCTCCGTCCCTCCAAAGGGGCCAATCCATTACCAGAGTTTGTCCTTTTCGCTGACAAGAAGTCTCCAATCCGGACCGATATTCAGCGTAGCTGTCCATAAACAAATTGGCCATCGCATAATCAGATTGTCCAGCATTCCCCAAAATCCCGGCAGCAGATGAAAATAGAACAAAAAAGTCTAAATCAAACTCTTGGCTTTCTTCATCCAAATACAATGTGCCAGCAACCTTGGGAGCCATTACCTTCTTTACTTCTTCCGCCTGCTTGTTCAAAATGAAACTGTCGTAGATCGCACCTGCACTGTGGATAATACCATTTAAAGCCCCAAACTCCTCTTTAATGCTTTCCATCAACACACGGACTGCTTGACGATCTGTAATATCTGTCCTTTTGTATAAAACTCTAGCCCCGGATGCTTCAAATTCAGTTAGTTTGGACTTCACAAGTTCATTCAGTGGAGATCTCCCAGCGAGAATCACAGTCGGACAGCGAGAGTTTCTTACCATTTCTTCGCAAAAAATAAGTCCCAATCCCCCTGCACCACCGGTAATCAGATATATTCCATTATCCTTCCAAGGCTTCATGGCCTCGGACTGTCTACTAATTTCCTCCCACTCCGAGACCCAACGTCTTTCCTCATGGTAACGAACATGCAGACCCGGTGAGCATTGAGCGTTTTCTGTAATCATTCTAATAAGTTGATCCGCCGTTTCAACTGTACTAATCTCCAGCATTTGTCCTATAATTTTGCTGCTTTCAATTTGCGCGGTTTTGAGCAAGCCTAATAGGCCAGTGAACATATAACGTTCTAGCGGATTGAAAGCTACAATCTGCACTAGCACCTGTCCATTGGCCTGATCTCGAATAATTTTTTGTACTTCTCCCAATGCCTGTAATGCATAATCCTGATATCTATCTACCGCATGTATGGCCTTGGAAAGCAGGGAGACACACACCACATCACGAAGTCCTTTTCGTATTGGTCCTATCCATCTTTCATCAGGTTCACAAAGCAAGACTACGTGCTTGATGCATTCCGTAGTTAGGACTGCCTGTTCAATGGTTTGCTGTTTCCATACAGGTGACAGCATTAATGTAGAAATATCGGGCTTATCCGTTACTTCTTCCTTTAAAATTCTTGAAGTAAGTCCATTCATTCGAATACAGATATTCCCCGCATCATCGCAGATATCGACATCCACTCTTAACAATGAGCTTCCTGCATCATATCCTTCACTGTAACGAATACACGCCCACATGGTAGAAGTGCAGGACTGTAAGATAAGAATTTCTTGTAAGGCAAACGGCAAAAGTGGATTGTTCCCTGTCTGTCGCTGACTAAGCAATCCGATGGTTGCCTGCAATGCTGAATCGACCACACCCGGATGCAGAACATATGCCTTCCCTGAACCACTCGTCACCAGTGGCAGACGCAGTTTCGCTAGAACCTGATCTGTCCCAGCATAGAGCACTTCAATTCCTCGATGTCCTTCACCGTAAGAATAACCCATTTTTTCAAAAGCTTCATAACAAGCTGCCCCCGTCATGCTAGTTTGATTACAGGCTGCTTGTAGACTTGAGATATCCAGTGTTTGTGTTTTGATGTTCGTGCATATTTCGATTCGGCCCTGGCTGTTTACAAAATTATCCGAACCATCCTCAGACTTTCTGTAGATGGTATAACCAATCTCTCCTCCATCCTCCATGTATAATCCGATATGTACTTCAACAGGCAGCGTATCAACCATCACCGGACTGGCCCATACCACATTTTTTAATTTGATGGTAAGTTGATCTGCTGAAGACATGTTTGTCGCCAACTCTGCGGCTTTTCTTGCCATTTCCAAATGTGCCACACCTGGCAGGACTTTATGTCCTCTGATCTGGTGATCAGTCAAAAAGAATTCCTCACCCGTAAATGTGGAGCTGTATCTTTGCTCAGTTAAATCTGATGTATTGCGGTGAAGCAACGGATGAATATAGGCCGATCCTGCCGCTGAAGAATATACGCTGTCCTTTATGTCAGTTCGGGACCGTTCGGATATCCAGTACCGTTCCTTGGCAAACGGATATACTGGAAGACTCATTCTTTTAGGAATGTCCGCTTCGTATATTTGAGTCCAATCGATATCTACTCCCTTTACCCAAAGATCCAGAAGTTTTGTGTACTTTTTCTTCTGAATCCATGCCGATACGGCTTTCTTCATATCCTCATCTGCTAATAGCAACATCACCGACTCTTTATTACGCTTGCTTCTCCCCCTATAAATATCCTTAAAATCTCCTTTTTTCTCATAAAACAACTTGAGTTTTTCTTCCAGTTCCTTGACAGAACCCACCATCAAACCCAAACGTTCCTCCATAGCCTCTCTACCTACTTGAAGGGTATAAGCCACGTTCCGTAAATGATCATCTTGAATTTGCCCTTCTTCTATAAAAGCCAGCAGCTGATGTACCTTTGCAAACAGCCTGTCTTCATTTTTTGCGGATAATACAACGATGGCTTTTTCACCTGAGTTCACATCAAATGAAGCTATGGATTCAACAGGTTCCGTAAATTCCTCCATAATTACATGTGCATTGGCCCCACCCGCTCCAAAAGAGGAGATGCCAGCGATTCTAGGATATTCCTTTCGCTCCCCATCCATCTCCACCACAGGACGGTTCCAATCCGATAATTGCCTTTGAACCACAAATGGAGTGTCTGAAAAAGGAATGTTGGGATTCAATTGTTTCACATGTAAAGTGGGTACAATTTTTCGATATTTCATTTGTAAAATTATCTTAGTCATGCCTGCCATACCAGCAGCCGCTTCCAAATGTCCAATATTACTTTTAACTGAGCCAATTGCACAAAATTGTGATTGCTTCGTAGATGCCCTAAACGCTTGCGTAAGTCCGGTAACTTCAATAGGATCTCCTAGGAGAGTTCCAGTTCCATGAGCTTCGATATAACTGATGGCTCGAGCATCTATACCCGCTCTATCCATAGCAGTCCGAATAAGCTCTGCTTGAGCAGATGGATTAGGGACCGTATATCCATTCGTTTTACCGCCGTGATTTATACTTGTTCCACGGATACAGCCATAAATATGATCTTTATCTGCTGTCGCTCTGGACAACGGCTTTAATATAAATACGCCCACTCCCTCCCCGGGGACAAATCCGTTGGCATCCTGCCCGAAGCTTTTACATTTTCCATCCACCGACAGCATGTGCTGTCCGCATAGCTGTACATAGCTGGAAGGATGCAGGTATAGATTAACGGCTCCTGCAATGGCTACTTCACATTGACCATGACGAAGGTGCTCACAAGCTTCATGTATAGCTGTCAAAGATGATGAACACATTGTATCAATCGGCATGCTAGGTCCATTCAAATTCAACAAATAAGACACCCGATTCGCTAACGAACTGAATGATGTATGCGGAAACAAAGTCTCTCCCTGCCTCCACATATCTGGCCCATACAGATTAAATCCTGTTTTGGTAATTCCCGCAAATACACCCACTCTTCCTTGGTGACGTGTCTTCAGTTGCTCGCGTGTATAAGCTGCATCCTCCAGTGCTTCCCAACAAGCTTGTATAAACAAGCGCTCCTGTGGGTCCATGCTCATAGCTTCCCGAGGAGAGATATTAAAAAACAAAGGATCAAAATCAGCAAATCCTCGGACAAATCCCCCCCATTTGCTATAGCTTTTATTTTGAAGAATTGCTTCTTCACGATCCGGATGATAAAAAGAGTCCAGCTCCCATCGTTCCTCATCCAGTTCTGTTATACAATCTTTTCCACTTACTAAATTGGACCAGAATTCTTGTAGATGATCTGCTTGAGGATAATGACCACTTATACCGATAATGGCAATTGGATCCACCTCTTTTTCAGTTGACGACGGAATTCCAATTCGGGATTTTCGCTTAGCTCCATGACGCGGCACCAGAACCGGTCCTCTCTGCCGGACATCTTTTGCTGTTTTCAAAGATTCCTCTGGAGCTGCATATGAGGAAGTCAATCCTGTCCACAGTATACAAGCTTCCCGAAAATTAGAAATGAAATAAAGGGCTAATTCTTGTAAAGTCCTACATTCATAAAAGATAGTTTTTGAACATTCCCCGAAAATACGCTCCAGCTTCTGATTTAGCTGCAAGATGAGTATAGAATCAATTCCGTAACTTTCTAATGGTTCAAAGATATCAATACGTTCTTCATCCCATTTTATTTCCTCTGCAAGCAACGACTTGAGCTTAGACACTGTTTCTTCCATTAGCCGTTCATGGTCTACTTCCACTGGCTGTTTTATAATTGCAGCTGCAGACTGCCCATCAATACCCCTTTTCAAATAATCACCTATTTTTAACCGATTCCCTTTGACCAACATTATTTGTTCCTGACCCAGACTGAATGCTTTATAGAAAGCTCGAATGCCTGTCTCTGTTGAAATGGGGAACATCCCCGTACGCTCTTCCAATATTTTGGCAATGGATTCATCAATCTGCATGCCGCCTTCTCTCCACAGTGGCCAGTTTATGGATTGCGTCCGACCATGCCGAGATCCAAGCTCCCGCAAATCATTCCGGTAGCCTGCATAGGCGTCCAGAAATGCATTTGCTGCAGCATAATCGACCTGACCGGGGTTTCCAAGCGCACCAGCCACTGATGAAAACAATATAATAAAGTCCAATTGCATGCCTTTGGTTGCCTCGTCCAAACACAATAATCCTGACACTTTGGGCGCAAGGACAGCTCTAAACTCTTCTGAATTTTTATTGACAATGTAATGATCTTGAATGATCCCGGCACTATGAATAATACCGTTAACATGACCATACTCTCTCTCTATGGTATTTATGAATTCAACTACTCCCTCTTTGTCATTCAAATCCTGGTTTTTATAAATAACATGTGCCCCTAACTTCTGAAGCTCACATATCCACTTCTCCTTATGCTCATCCAGAGGAGAACGACCCATAAGAATGATAGTGGAAGATTGTGTATTCTCCGCAATCTCTCTGGCAAAAATCTTTCCTAACCCTCCAGTACCTCCTGTCACTAAATACAGACCACCATCTCGCCATGGTGTAGCCTGTTCCAACCAATCTTGGATACCTTCGTCCTCTAATATAAATTCCCAATGCATAACCTGCCTTTTCCCATTGATATAACGAATATGACTATCTGACGGACTATTCTTATTTTCTGCAAGTTTTTGAATCAAAAGGCCCTCGTCTTCATTCGTATCCACTTCAATCAGCTGCCCAGATAGTTTTGGATATTCAAGCTGCGCCGTTTTCAATATCCCGGCAAGCCCTGTAAAAAGCCTGCCTTCACCTTCACGGCTAACTATAATTTGAACAAGGATATCCTGATAAGTTCGGTCTTGAATTAACTGCTGGATAGTTTCAAATACCTGAACGGTGTAAGCCTGATACCGCTCTTCTACAGAAGTGTGTTCGGACTGTAGAGAAATACAAGTTGTTCCGTTAAGCTGAACATCTATGAGTTCACACATAGATGGATCCATCTCACAAAGCATGACAACATGCCGAAAATGTACTGACAGCGTTCTCTTCTCTGTGATAGCCTGTTCTTTCCATCTCGGCTCAAGCATCATTGTACTTGTCATGGCCAAAACCCTTTCTATAATTGAATTCTTCCAAGAACATAATCAGAATCCGATCTGAATAGCAGGATATTCATTTGACACCGTTACCAGCCCCCTGATACGTATGCATACCTTCCCCTGCTCGTCACACATTTCTACATCCAGTGACGGTATACAATCCTCATTCCCCCTATTGGGAGCATATTGAAGCTTAGCCCACATATTGGATGTGCAGGAATGATAGATGTCAAGTTCTTTTATGGACACAGGATGATAGGATATGTCAGCATGGGAACGTTTATTTTCCATGTGAGTCTGCCATATCGCAGACAATTGGGTAATTGCATGAATCAAATTAGGATGAACCGCATATGACTGTATGGATTCAGACATATTGTGTGGTAATGACAGCCTTACTAGGATCATATCCGCACCTGCGTAAATATCCCCAATTTCCGGCAGGTGATCAACAGACAATAACAGCTGTTGATTGCAATCCATACGCGCGGCCTGTAAATCAACATAATTAAGGTCCATGCTATCTTTCAGACTGGCATAACCTTGACTAAATATTTCCATTTCTTGCTCTTGCTTTCCGGCCTGATAAATCTCAAAGCTGATTTCATCGTGATCCTCGGCATAGAGTGCGATGGTTACTTGAATAGTTGCTGTTTGAATTAAAACGGGGCTTCCCCAAACAATATTTTCCAATTGAATATATTTATGCTCTTCCGCTTGGGTTTCGGTTGACCACTTTACTGCCGCTCTTGCCATTTCTACCAAGACCTCTGCAGGAACAATCTTATAGTCGGCCCCCTGTTCTTCCTTCACAAAAAATTCCTGCCCGGTAAAAGCTGTGCAAAACCGCTGCTCCGATAAGATAGAAGTATTTTCATGCAGTAATGGATGTAGACGGGATACACGCTCTTCTTTTGTGATTTCTTCTATTTTTGTGACTGGCACCCAATATCGTTGTTTTTCAAAAGGGTACGTAGGAAGCGATACTCGCTGCGGTCTGGTATGAGAATGCAACAATGTCCACTCAATATCCAGACCTTTCACCCATAACTGGGCAAGCTTTTCCAACTTCTTTTTGCTCAGGAGCAGGTTCATAAACGCAGCTCCCTCTTCTCCCTCTATCAAAACCTGCAAAGAGGAATTACTTAACTTTACATTTCCCGTGTGAACATTTTCTATATTGCTTTTCGCTTGAAGATACAGATCTAGTTTCCCCACCAACTCCCCGATACTTGACGCAACCACAGCTAGTCTTTCCTCCATAGCTTCTCTGCCGATCTGGAGCGTAAAAGCGATGTCACCCATATTGGCTTCAGGTTTTAATAAAAATGTACGAATTTCCTCAATATAGTGACAAAGTGTGTCTTTGTTCTTGGCTGAAAACAAGAAAATTTGTGGTTCATTTGGTTTACGACCATAGCTCTGTTTATATTCTTCTACAACCATATGGGCATTTACCCCACCAAAACCAAAGGAACTTACACCTGCACGTCGAGGAATATCATATCCTGTCTTTTCCCATTTTTTCGTGTTTTCTACAATGTAGAACGGACTATTTTCCAGTTTGATATATGGGTTTTGTTCCTTATAATGTAATGTTTTAAGTAGCTTTTTGTGCTTCAAGCAAAGTACAATTTTGATTAGACCTGCGATACCCGCTGCTGATTCCAAATGACCTATATTTGTTTTTACTGTACCTATCCCGCAATGGGTTTTATCCGTTGGTTGCCGTCCCCAAGCGGTATATAATTCATCAAAAGCTTTTTTCAGTCCGTTAATTTCAATTGGATCGCCCAAAGATGTTCCCGAACCATGTACTTCTATATAGCTCACAGTGGAAGGGTCCACTCTTGATTTCGTCCATGCATCTACGATTAAATCTGCCTGTGCATTTGGATTGGGTGCAGTAAGTGAATTGGCACGGCCTCCATGATTGACCGCTGTTCCTCTAATCACCGCATAAATATGATCACCATCCCGTCTGGCTTGTGAGAGGGGCTTTAGCATCACCGCTGCACTCCCTTCCCCCCGAACATATCCATTCGCTTTCTTGTCAAATGTCTTGCATCTTCCATCTTCAGACAACATTCCGGCTTTGGCCAAAGCAATATATAGATTGGGACTCGCCAATACGTTCACGCCACCAGCAATAGCAACTTCACATTCACCACTACGCAAGCTTTCCACAGCGCGGTGTATAGCAACCAAAGAGCTTGAACAAGCCGTATCAATGGGTTCGCTTGGGCCATGAAAATTCAGTAAATATGAAATACGATTGGTTAGAATGGAGTTAAACAGTCCTGTCGGTGTGTACGCCTGCATTTCTATCTTGTGCTCTTTTAACAAATCGTCATAATCAGAGCTTCCAGCACCAACAAAAATCCCCGTTCTGCTGCCGGACAATACAGAAGCTTTGTAACCTGCATCTTCAATTACTTTCCAAACGGTCTCTAAAAATATTCTCTGACGCGGGTCCATTAATTCTGCTTCGCGGGGGGAAATACCAAAGAAAAAGGCATCAAAAGCATCTATGTCTTTCATAAAACCGCCCCATCTAATATTCGTTTTCCCCATTTCCTTGGTCGGATCGCCATCATATTCCTCCCAATTCCATCGATCTGGCGGAATTTCGGTAATCAGATCTTTTTCTGCCTCCAGATTCAACCAAAATTCGTTAAGATTATCTGACTGAGGCATCTTGCAAGCAACACCAATAATAGCAATCGGTTCATTTGCGTTCTCAAAGGCTTGAGCAGGAATATTCGATGGAATATCCGCTGGTTCTACTACTGCTTCTTTCGCGGATTCATCCGAGTGGAATGAAGAAGTTGAAGAATTGACAGTATATAAAGAAGCCACTCGTTCTGTATAGTTATCTTTTAAATAAGAAACAAAAGAGCCCATATTCACAAATTCATAGAATACAGGCGGAGTCAACTCCAAGTGAAATTTTTGATTGACCCGATTAATAAAATCAGTGGTAGAAATGGAATCAAATCCATATTCGCTGTAGTCGGTATCCATTTCAATCGTATCTTTATCAACGAATAGAATGTCCGAAGTAATCATTCGGATATCCTCGCACAAGCCACGGTAAATCATCTGTTCATCCGATTCAGAAAGTTGCCCCTTCGCCGAGAATTTCTCCTTAATACTAGAAGTGGAGTTAAACAATTTTATTTTTTTCGACGGATTCTCTTTTAAAACAATCATCTGATCTCCCGACATATGTAACGCATCTTCAAATGCTCTTATCCCTTCTTCAGTGGAGATGGGGAGAATTCCCATGGTATTCTCCATGAAAGCAAGGGTAGGGGCGTCTACTGTCATTCCACCTTCTTTCCAGAGTGGCCAATTTATCAATAAAGACTTTCCACTGCGTCCCTCCATCTGCAATATGCTTGTACGGTGATGAGCATAATAATCCATAAAGGCGTTTGCATATGCATAATCACACTGGCCTGCATTCCCTATGACCGACATAATGGAAGAGAACATTAGGAAAAAGTCCAGCTCTTCATGACGGGTCGCCTCATCCAGCCACACTGTTCCATACAGCTTAGCAGCCAGTACTTCCTCTATTTGATCAATAGACTTCCTCAAAATATACGCATCCCGCAGCACGCCTGCCGCGTGTATCACCCCATGAATATGACCAAATCTCTCTTTCGCCTTGGCAATCATTGCAATGCATTGTTCACGCAACGAAATATCTGCCTGCACATACAGAACACTTGCCCCACACCGTTCCCATTGCTTGATCTTTTGCTCATGTTCGGATGTGAGAGGCGAACGTCCTGCGATAACCAGACGAGCTTTGTACTTACTGGCCAAATATCCAGCGAAAATGGAGCCTAATCCTCCCAATCCTCCGGTAATCATGTAAGTACCTTTCTCCCTCAATGAAATGCTAGATGTACCTAATTCATTGATTAGTGACATATAACGTACAAACCGCTTTTGCTGCTGATAACGAATTTCAACCTCTTCATCATCCACAGAAAATTCACTTAACAATTGATCAAGAGATGTTTCAGCCGACTCACTAAGTTCTACAGTAGCATATATCAATGCAGGATTTTCTTTTCGAAGTGTTCTAGCAAATCCTGATACTGCCGCGTTCTGCGGCTGACCACTTCCTTGATAAACGTAAAGCAACTTACATCTCTTGGGCAAAGACTCCCTCATTAATGCTTTACTGAGGTAGAACAAAGAATAGATTCCACGCTCAAGTTCGGTTTGCAATTCTTCTTTTTCCGATACAAACCGTTGGTCCGACCAAGCGTAAATAAGGGCTTCGGCGGTCTGCTGGTTTTGTTTTATGGTGCTGAACAACATCTCATAGTGCTTCGGATTCAAAGGGTCTATTTCATAGATATCACCTTGCACAGAGCGATAGGCATCCCCTGGCTGTACAAGTACAGCCTTGATGCCGCGTTTTTTCAAGCTATTCCAAAGGCCGGTATCTGTACCGAAAACGATGACCTGTTCGGGAACTCCTCCGTCGGAATTGGGAAGACATTCTCTCCACAATGGCTGATAGTATGTGGTTGCTCGTTCCGTCGATTTCAAACTATCTCTGATTTTACGAATCTGCTCAAATCCTTTGTCTGAAGTCATCTTCCCTTCTTTGATCAAATGTAAAATCTCATCTATTGTGAATTGATCGTCTGACACCACGCATCCCCCATCTCCCTTTTGATGTCATCAATTTCCAGTTCACCTTTTTCAAGACTTTGCAGCAGTTGCTTAAGCTTCAAGTCCTCCAATTCGGAAGCATTGTTTACCAATACCTGCTCTTTTCGTCCATTGATCCGAAACGTATTCCGATCAAATGGGTACACTGGCAAGCCAATTTTATGATATGGCTTGTCTTGAAATAATCGGTACCAACGAATAGGTACACCTTTCAACCACAGCTGAAAAACACCTTGGTAAAACTGCGTAACTGTATCGATTGTTGCTCCAAAATGTATGCCAGGGTCAGCGACCGTATGGCAGCTGTCTATATATACAACCTCCACATCCGCTTGTTGTGACAAATCATGATCTACATTTTCTATCCTGCTGATCCATTCGGGATTCATAGCTACTTTCATTTCATTCTGATAGTATTTTTTCATTAATGGATATTTACGTTCAGGATGAATTTTCATCAAATTATTGTTTATAATTTCAACTGCTCGTTCTACTGTATTGGTTTGTATCATTATTTGCACAAGCGTTTCCTTGGGCAAAATCCCCTCATCTAGTAAGTCCATTATCTCTTCCAATCGTGATCCAATAATGAATTGTTGTTCCTCTAAATTCCACTTTCGATACAGCTTTCTCAGAGAACTCGCAAGCACAATCAAGAGTAAATCGTGGTTTACATTCCCTGTATTTAAAAGCTGCTCATCACACAATATACCGACAATACTGCAGCTTGTCTCTTTTTGGATGACCGATTCCCAATCGTCAATGTACCCTTTAAAGGTGTACTGTACAGGGTATAGCAGCTTGGATTTTTGGATATATGTTTGAAGTCCATTATCATTTGGTGACTTGGATACTGAAGAACCTGACTGTTCTTTTACTCCGTGTTCTGTCAAACTGATTAGATCATGGATATATGCTTCATTACATTGTAATGAAGCATAAATTTCACCTATAACTGGCTCCCGAATAGGAATAACAGGACAAGAAAACATTACGTCTTTTAGCTCGCATTTCCCCGTTTTTACAGCTAGTATATCCTCCAGTGTCAGAATGCCACTTATAGCCATCGCAACCCACCAGCCATCTTTATGTCCAGTTACGACGGACGGAGTCAGCCCAAGAGATATAAATGAAAAGGCGTATGCATACCCTGTAATTAACTGGTATAGTGATTTTTCTAGCCCAATCCAGGACTCCTGAAAGAAACCACTGCTTATTTTCCTGCCTACATGCAAGCTTCTTAATGTCTTCATGGCGTCATCGATAACCTGCTTGAATAAACTACATTCTACATATAATGGCTCAATATCTGCATAACTTTCCCAAGAGAGATTACTAATGTTCAGTTCCCATGAGCATTTCGTCGCTTTCATTTGAGGCAAATAGTCAGCCAACAGTTTCTCTTTCAATTCTTCTTTATGGTGTACCAGTATGCCACAACGATACTGGAATGCCTCTCTGCCCATTAGCAATACACTGCTTATATCGCTTAAAATGTGAGCTTTAAAATCTTCAGTGGTAACGAATGTCCTCCATGCCTCTTGTAAATTTTCCAATGCCTGAGGAGTCTTTGCAGATAAAACAAAAAATTCACTTCTATTTGTATTGAATACCTCGTCCGTCTCGGCGCCCTGATACTCCTCAAGCAATACATGGCTATTAACACCACCAAAACCAAAAGAACTGACACTGGCACGCAATGGACCGCCTTCCTCAACGGATTCCCAAGATGATAAACCATTTGCAGGGATAAACGGAGAGTTAGCCCAATTCACGATCGGATTTAGAGTCTTAAGATGGAGGGTTTTGGGGATTTTTCTGTGCTTCATCATCATTAACACTTTGATTATACCTGCTAGCCCTGCAGCACTCTCCAAATGGCCGATATTGGTTTTGACAGATCCAATCTTGCAAAATTGCTTCTTATCTGTAAATTCTCGGAACGCCCGTGTCAAACCCTCCAGTTCTATCGGGTCTCCCAATGAAGTGCCTGTTCCATGAGCTTCCACATAATTGACCATTTCGGGACGCAAATCTGCATCTTGATATGCACCTTTGATGACATCTTGCTGTGCCTGTATACGTGGAGCTGTAATCGACTGACTTTTTCCGGAATGATTGACGTCCGAACCTTTGATAATGCCATAGATATGATTTTGGTCTTTAACCGCTTCATCCAAACGCTGTAGCAAAAGAACAGCTACCCCGTCCCCAGGTACATAACCATTAGCATGGAGATCAAAAGCCCTGCACATACCATCAGGGCTTAGCATACGAGATTTTGAAAAAGAGACATATTTCCATGGATGAAGATTTAGATTCACACAAGCAACCAACGCATAGTCGCATTTCCTAAGCCTTAGAGCTTGCTTCGCTTCATGTACTGCAACAAGTGAAGAAGCACAAGCAGCATTGATAGTTTGACTGGCTCCCTGAAAGTCAAACGTATAGGAAATGCGGTTGGATAATAGGCTTTCAAAGTTGCCTAAACATGCATAACTGTCCATTCCATGCTCTGTATCTATCATCTCTTGACGATAATCCGTTGTCATAACACCTGCATAGACGGCAGTTTGTTTATGTTGAAGTGTGGCTAAAGAGATACCCGAATCTTCAATACAATGCCAAGTTTCCTCTAGCATTAATCTTTGCTGAGGATCCATATGAATAGCTTCACGAGGAGATATCTTGAAAAATTGATGATCAAAGTCATAAACATGGTTCAATATACCGCACCACTTACTTATGCTTTGGCCAGACTTGTCCATATCCATTGCATAATAAGTCTTCACATCCCAGCGATCAGGAGGAAGTTCCCGAACAGAGTCTACACCTTCTTCGAGGTTATTCCAAAATTGGTTATAATCATAAGCATCTGGAAAACGGCATGACATACCTACCACCGCGATATCTGCCTTTTTGGATCTCATCCGCCTCACTCTTCCCGATTGAACTTTACTCATAAACTGCTCCATGAAACGCAATAAATCTACGATTCAGTATTTGGGCTGTTTCTGTCATGATCTTGATGCCAATGTCATCTACATGACGATGCTGCCAGCGTTCCCATTTTGTACCTTTAACCCACTGATTAAATGAGCCCAGTGCTGGGCCGCATTGGATCTGATAATCGAGTCGATTGTCTGCTTCCCCACTGCAAGCTAAATACGACGAATAAGCAAAATACCACTTGAAAATTAAAGCCATTTTACGCTTGGGGTTTAGTTCCGCTTTTTCAATCTCCTGTTGTGGATAATGTCGTCTAACTTCCTCGTATACTTCATCAAAACTTCGCTTGAAATATTTTTCCTGAATTTGCTTCTGATCCTTATCACTAATCTCTTCCAATGAATTATATTGACGATATAGATCATAGAGCTTGTTAGCCCGTGCTGGAAAGAACACACCTTTTTTTAGAACTTGTACTTTGGCCCCTAATTCAAACATATCTCCTGCCGGAGCATAGGTCGTGTCCTGAATATTGATTTGTTCAAGCATATCTTTGGCATTATTGCTAGTACCTGCCTCCACAGTACATTGATTAATAGAACCGGTAACTATAAAATCGGCACCCAACATAAATGCAGCTGCTGCGGCTTCAGGAGTACCAATACCACCTGCTGCGCCGACCCTCACCTTTTTCTTGTATTCATACTTCTTCATCATGTCGTCACGTAACCTCGTGATAGCAGGCATTAATACGTAGGCTACTCCGCCATCTGTATGTCCTCCCGAATCAGCTTCCAGACATAGATCATCCGCCATTGCAACCTGAGCCAGCCTTTTCGCTTGTTCTTGCGTAATTTGACCAGCCTGGACCATTTTCTCCACTAATAAAACAGGGGCCGGACTCAGAAAGTTTTCCGCAACCTCCGGTCTCGATACCTTAGCGAGAACGCGGTTGCGAATCTCTACCGTTCCGTCCGGTTTATCGTATAAACCATTAGCACGATAGCGGATTAGTGACTCTGTTATATTAATAAATGCTGAAACTTCTATTTTACGTATTTCATATTTGAGATAAAGTTCCGTAAGATCTCTTTCTCTATCAAGCTTGCCGGGTGTATGTAAAAAATTCATTCCGTAAGCTTGTCCTTCATCCAACTCCTGCTGAATATATTGAATATCAGATTCAATCTGAGGAATAGACAACCCTCCAGTTCCCAAAAAGCCCATCATACCTGCTTTGCCCATCTTAACTACCATCTCTTTGGATGAAATCCCTTTGAACATAGCTCCGGTCAGATAGGCATATCTGATGCCATAATCCTTTCTAAACTCCTCAGAGCCGAGAAACTCTGGTGTAATCCCAGACACTAGCGGACTAGTAGGTGTCCTAGTGTCATTGGTTAGTTGAATTTGTTCAGACTCTTTATAATTCCATTCTTCCCGAGATAACGTAATGGGAGCAGCTCCCTGTTTGATTTTTTGCGTCAAACTTGTCAAAACATGACCTGGGCCAATTTCTCTGATTTCCACATGATCCAACCCCAAGAGAATCTGCACGGTCTCACACCATTTTACGGAACTTGTCATTTGTCGAACTAGATTTGATTTTAATTCTGACTTAGTGTAGGGTCTGGCACTAAAATTCGATATAACTGGTATTTTTAAATTAGAAAATGCAAACCCATCTAAATAAGCAGCAAATTTATTCCCTGCTTCCTCCATATATCTGGAATGAAAGGCTCCGCTCACAGTAAGTGGGATATAAGTAATGGTAGAAGTCGCCTCAAAAATCAACTTTGCCCGCCCCATATCTTCTTCTAATCCAGAAATCACTACTTGTTGTGGAGAATTCAGATTAGCTATATCTATGCCGTCCAGTCTATTCTGTGTTAAAGTTTGTTGGATATTGTTCATATCCATTCCTATAATGGCTGCCATTTTGCCACCAGCGGCGAGACTCATTAATTCTCCTCTTTTTTTCACCAACTTCAAACCTGTGGCAAAATCGAAGGCACCTCCAGCAAATAATGCATTATACTCCCCCAGACTGTGCCCTGCTACAATTTCGGGAGAAACACCACTTACTTGCAACGTTTTTAGATACATAAGTGCATTAACTGTGTATAAAGCAGGCTGTGTAAATTGCGTTTGTTGCAACTGATTGTACGCATCCACTAAACACAATTCCTCTATGGAATAACCAAGAATGGCATTAGCCTGCCGTGTAAGCTCAGGAAATTCCTCAAATAATCCTTCACCCATTCCTTTACGCTGCGAGCCCTGTCCAGGGAAAACAAATGCTAACATACGCCATTCTCCTTTGAATCAGCATAACGCCGTATAATGTCATCCAATTGATTACAGTCTTTATGAAAGGGTGTCATTATAGACAAAGCCGTTTGTTTTTGATTATATATAGGCAGATTTTTCACAATATTTACCAAGGTACCCGAAGGCCCCATATCAATATAGATGCCTTTCTTTTGTTCGTGTGTTATAGAACTTACTGCCTCAGCGAATCGGATCGGTTTACGGGCAACCTTCCAAAAGTAATCTGGCTCCAGTCGTCCAATAATTTTACCGTATACGCTTGATCCATAAGGAATCACAGGTTTATGTAGGATCTGCTCCTGCACATAGCTCAGGTATGGCTTCTCCGCGGGATCAATACAGGACGAGTGAAACCCATGCGAAACCGCGAGCCGTAAGCAGACAACTTCCTTGCTCTTAAGCAATTGCTCTACACGATCAATATTTCGGGCACTACCTGATACAATAAAATGTGATTGATGATTTACAGCTGCAAGTTCACAAAGCTCACGCAACAACGGATCAGACGAATATATATTCAAATTGTGCAGAATGGCTAACATTCCTCCTTCAGCACAGGTAGATTCAAGCAGCTCTGCTTGTCGAACGACCGCTTGAAGAGCCGTTTCCATGCTCCATACTCCTGCGGTTACCGTTGCTGCGTATTCTCCCAAGCTTGTTCCAATGACAGCATTCGGCTCAATTCCATGACTCAGAAATATCTTGGTGAGTGAGCATTCGACCATAAAAATCGCAATATGAGTGTATAACGTACGGTCAAAACGTTCTCCCACCCTACGGCCCGGGTCATAAATGATATCCAGTACTGACTCCCCGATAAGTCCGTATACCTGGTCATTTAATGTGTCCATACACACTCGAAACACATCATTATGTTTGTACAGCTGAATTCCCATGTGATAATACTGCGATCCCTGACCCGGATACATAAATACAACTGACTGATTCATACACAACACCACCTCCACTTGCAATGCATATGAAAAAAGTTATGTTCACCTTTTGATGAACATAACTTTACAAAACGGACTTTAGATTATCATAAAAACTATAATTATTGTTTTCGCTCACATTCAATAATGCAGAATTGATCTGAAGTGGGAATAACACGTGTAATTTGTAAACCGGATCGATGTATCAACACCTCGAATTCCGACTGAGTTCTAACGCCTCCACCCGGAGTGACGGCCAGAAACAGTAAATCCCGAATTACCTCTTCTTTTGTCGGATGCTTATCATCAACAAGCATCTCTATAATAATTAATTTAGAGTCATTTAACATCGCTGAACGTATATTACTGAGTGCGGACAGAACGTGCTCATCATCCCAATCGTTTAACGCTTTGCTGATAATATAGAGATTTCCACCAGCCGGAATCGTTTCAAACATATCTCCACCAATTAACTCACAACGTCCTGTCATATCTACAGAATCTATATATTCCTTTGCTCGCTCGATCGTTGATGGCAAATCATATAAAACCCCGCGACTATTTACATTTTCCTCTAGAATACCAGCCAATATTTGTCCTAGACCACCCGCAACATCCACAATGACATCAAACTCGTCAAATGAATATGAATTCAGTATTGTTGGTAAACTTACTTTTGAATATACTTCCATCGCACGGTTGACCACTTGCTGCTGCTCAATATTTATTTTCCCAGCTTCAAACCATGCGGAATTGTCGAATGCAGGCCGTCCGGTCCGGATGCTGTATCCCAAATTCATCATAGGTTCAATAATAAAATCCCCTAGCAAATAATTTGCAATGGGCTCAATCGATTGAGGGGTTTCCCCTGGTTGCAATGTAGCTCCATACGCAGTTACCTCGTAATTTCCAGATGCATCAACCTTAAGAAGATCCATGGCGACTAATGCTCTTAACAATCTTCGTAAAGAAACTGAGTCTAGCTCCAAATGAGTCGCTAACTCGTCGTTCGTTTTTTTCCCTTGCTGTAAACCTTTAAACACACCCAACTCTGTTGCAGTCTTAATCACAAACGAGAAAAAGTAACTACCAATATACCCCATAACACTAGCCTGTGGCGGTATAGATTGCGGCTTAACCTCAACTTTGTTCACATTTGTTGTTTCCATAGCGATAACTCCTCTCTAGTATTCGCACTTCCAAACATAAAGTCAATTCCACTGTCTGCATGCAATGCAGTAGTATCAAAAACAGGAACGCTGACATCCTTTTGATTAATAAGCAACGGAATCTCTGTGCAGCCCAGTATGACTCCCTGAGCACCTTCAGAGATTAATTTAAGGATAATGCGTTGGAACTTTCTCTTAGCTTCCGTGGTAAACAGGCCCAGCACCAATTCGCTGAAAATCACTTGATGTATATAATTGCGATCAGGCTGATCTGGAAGGATAACATCAATGCCTCTTTCTTCCAACTTGCGTTTATAAAATGTTTCTTTCATTGTAAAGTTGGTTCCGATAAGTCCAACCCGCTTAACGCCTGTTTCGGAAACTTTATTTGTAACTGCATCTGTTATATGAAGAAGAGGTATACGAATATGACGTTGTACTTCTTCCGCTACTTGATGAACCGAATTGCAACATATCAGCAGACAATCAGCCCCGGCTCTCTCAACTACGATTGCAGCATTGACTAATATTTCCGTAACATCCTGCATTCGATTAGCATTTACAAGAGACAAAACTTCCTCATTATTCAAGCTGTTTAGAATCAACTTGGCCGAATGAGTTTTTCCAAGCTGCTGATTAACACGCTCATTAATATACTTATAGTAAAATAACGTCGATTCATAGCTTAATCCACCGACTAACCCAATTATTCTCATCTTCTGTTTCCTCCTTCAATGGTCTATCAGCTTCAACCACTGCACCTCCCTACCCTCGTGTCATATGTATATAAGAGTCGATAATTATCAGCTAAGGTAGCATTCGGTCTGTTGCTTCCCGATAGTTCCCCACTTAAATCCAAGACGGTCAAGTATGAGTTCTGTTCGGTCACATACACGTAAATAATTCAACCATTCAGTATTGCGGAGTAAAAAAAGATTGAGAATGACATTTATGACTTCTTTGCGAGTAGAAGGGTCATTAAACTTTTGAGTTATGATACGTATAAATAATTCATAGTCGACCAGTTCTATTTTTTCATTGATAGATTGTAGTTCTCTCCCCAACTGTCCCCAACTGATTCGATGAGGATTAAATACATGATGGTTTTGATTATGCAGAGCAGGCCGGTCGAATAGAGTAACAATAGCTTTGGCAGCTTGATCCACACCTGTCATATCCAATATTGGTTCATGCAAATCTGGAAACAGACCGATGTTATTCATTGCATTTACAAAAGAATAAAATGCGTTACTCTCCTTGTTAACCATAAACTTTCCTGTTTGAGTGTTATTATTAAGAGAATTTAAGCGATAAATTGTACAACTCAGTCCCCTATCTCTAGCGGTCCTCAACAGTGCTTCAGCTTCCATTTTACTTCTTAGAAAGTGATTATTAATATCCGCTCGAATAGGCCCTACCTCTTCAATATACTCGTCAAACAACTGAATATTACTTCCCGTACCGATGCTCATATTGGACGTAAAGTGGATGTCCTTGATATTCTTGAAAGCAGCAAAATGAAGTATGTGTCGAGTACCATCGATGTTCACTTTTTCAAATTCCGCTGCTGTGCCGTAATGTCTTGTCAGTGATGCCGTATGAATGATACAATCCACGTCCTCAGCCAATTTCTCATATTCTGTAGATTCCAATCCCAGATTCGATAGTGTTACATCACCGCAAACTACAGATACTCTTGCCCATCCTACTTCATGATGTCCTTCTAAAAAATAGTATTGAAATCTCTCTTGGAGATAGTCCTCTGATATTATTCGAGACTCACCTCTTACTAGAAGGGTAATTCGGGCATTCGATCTGTTGAGAAGCTCCTGTAGAAGATGTGTACCCAAAAAACCTGTACCACCTGTCAATAGAATATGCTTGTAGGACTTTTGCAGCGTGAGATCTCGATCCCGCCAAGCCTCCACTTTTGCTAGGTATGTCCGTAGTGCCTCCTCTCTTGATCCGAGTGACGCAACCATATCCACATCCGTATGAACAGCTGAAGGCTTCATCACCTCAAGCAAATGATGAAAATACCCTGCATGTTCAACCACGTGAAGAGACAGTTGAGCGATAGTCGGATAATCAAATAAGTCGTTAATGGAGATAGTGTATCTGTCACTCAGCAGTGCAACCATTTTGACCCCGGACAAGGAAGTTCCTCCAATTTGAAAAAAATTATCATCAATTCCTATCCGTTCAACTTCAAGCAATTGCTGCCATACTTCAACTAAAGCTCTCTGGATATTATTCATGGGTGCCCGGTAAAGTGTAGCTCCAGACAACTTCAGTTGATCCATGCTTGCCAAAGCAGATTTATCAATTTTTCCATTTACCGTCAGAGGTAGAGCAGACACCTGAGCATAGCGCACCGGAACCATATATTCAGGTACCTTCAGCTTCAAAAAGTCGTATAGGACGTTGAAGCTCAATTTATGATCGCTAATCAAATAAGCGACCAGTTCCCCAACACCATTGGGTCCTGGATTGACAAGCACAACCGCCTCACGAATATCTGGGTGAGAGATTAAAGCGGTTTCAACATCACTGGTTTCAATGCGGTATCCTCTTATTTTGACCTGACTATCAATCCGTCCCAGATACTGAATCTCCCCAGTGGGCAACCAACGTGCCAGATCGCCTGTCTTGTACATTCTTTGTCCCTCATACAACAAGTCTTCAATGAATTTCTCCTCGGTCAACCTTGGATTGTTCACATAGCCCCGCGCCACCCCGGTTCCGGCTATTACCAATTCGCCAATTGCACCGATCAGTTGCAACCGATTCTTTTCATCTACAATGTAGCATCTATAATGATCCAATGGGCGACCAATCGTGACTTGGGAAGCCTGATTCAATACAGCTGATGTCGCCAAACACGTCGCTTCCGTTGGTCCATAGACATTCACAATATAAGCTTTGGTCATTTGTTGAATCTCACGTAAAAAACCTATCTTCAATTCTTGACCGCCAATAAGAAACATTTTGATACGCTGCAGTGCTTTCGCAGACTCCTTGTGAAGCATCATCAGTTGCAGTCGCGAAGGTGTAATCATCATGACATCGATATGATGTTCTTCTACCAAACGCCCCAACTCAGCAGAATCTATATGTTCTCGTTCATTGGCAATAACGACTTGAATTCCCTTGAAAAGACCATACAAGGCCTCAGATATAAATAAATCAAAGGCTATACTGGCAGCATTAAGAATAACTTGAGGGGAAACAGGAGCGATTACTTCATCGATAGCATGTAGGAATCGGACGACAGAATTATGCTCAATTTCAACTCCCTTGGGTTTCCCGGTTGATCCAGATGTAAAAATGATATAGGCCAGCGATCCACCTGAGCTGATCATTAATAAGGGCTCTACTGCCATGACACTAAGATCATCTGTGTCTACGCAGAAAACTCTTTCCAGCAATTCACATTTTGGCTTAATTCCCCGTAAAGCTTGCTTGTTAGCAGCTGTTGTTAGTGCAATGCGTACATTCCCTTCCCGAAGAATATCTGTCACACGTTCCAATGGAACAGCCGGGTCAATAGGAACAAACACGCCACTTGCCTTCCAAATCGCTAACATGGCTATATATACATAAGGTGATCTATTCATATATACGGCAACTGCTTCTTCTGGGAGCAGTTGATGGTTTTTTACGAGATCAAAAGCCAAACGATCAGCCTGATCGTTGAGCTTTTGATACGTCCATTCTTGATGTTCAAAAATTAAAGCGGTTTTCTCAGGCTGTGCTCGAACCTGCTCATTGAATAATTGTTGAAATGTGCAAGCAGTACCGGATTGCAATTCTTGCGGCTTGTTAAATTGATACAGTAACTGATGACGATTGCTCTCAGAAAGAAGTTTAATATCTTCCAGAATTGTTTGCGTATCTTTCAATATACAGGCATAGTACAGAAACAATGCATCTGTTAGATGCTCTATCGTAGCGGCAGAAAACAATTGGGGAGAGTACTTAATTGTCAAAGATAATACTCCCTCAATCATATCAAAGTCAAAAATGATCTCCGAATGAATTTCATCTATGCTTTCCCTTGACTGAATGGGGTTAAATAACACAAGTGTTTTTATCTGCGGTCTGGTGTCATCCGAGTATACAATTCCAGCTCGCTGCGCTATAGCGTGGAACGATACATCCTGATGCCGGAATGCTTCTGTCATAGTTTCCTTCATTCCGTTGATCCAATCGCGGATCGTCATATCTGGGATAAGTTTGCTACGAAGCAAAACCCATGAGCTACCTGCCGGTTCACTTTCTTTCATTTTTAAAGCAGGTGTCCCCACAACTATATCCCGCAGGCCAGTATAGCGGGATAACAGATATTTTACGCCAGATACCAAAATCATAAAAACACCCAAATGAGAGTGCCGGGTCATCTCAAATAATCCAGTCTGTACTTCGCCAGAAAATAGACGAGTATTCAAAACTTTATTCGTCTTCAACTCTTGTCCAGTATAGTCATGAGGGAAGCCAGTCATGTCCAATTTTTTATCCAAAGTACGACTCCAAAATTCCAAGCCAACTCGATCTGCAGGTTGGTTTATTCCTTCTTTAGATATAGTCTCCATTGTTTACCCTCCTACTTGCCGATCCCAGATCAGCCATCTAAAACAAGAATTCAACATCTTCCACTATATTCACATTTTTGTGAAGACAAGGGTGCTTACCGATTGGAATATTCGGTTGGCAGATAAGCTGTGCCAAGATTTTCATGAATTCCTTCCCTAGTGTTTGCACGGTTTCTTGCTGGAACAACGAAGTGCTATACTCCCAGTTACATGAAATTCCCTCTACAGTCTCATGTACTTCCAAAGCAAGATCAACCAGAGAAACTCCGTTGTGATACGGATAATTGTATATATCATAAAACTCTGGACTTTTCAGAGAGGTGTACATGTTATGCAGAATAAATGCTACATCAAATAAAGGGTTACGGCTTCTATCTCTGTTCAGCTGTAGCATTGCCACCAAATCTTCAAATGGGTAGTCTTGATGCTCAAAACTTTGCAACGTATTTGTCCTAACCTGATTGATAAATTCATGGAACGTAATCTCTTTGCTGGAACAGTTACGCATGATTATGGTATGAACAAACATGCCAATTACAGGATCAACATCTCTATGAGGTCTTCCCTGTGATACAGAGCCGATGATAATGTCGTTTTGTCCAGTTTGTTTCTCTAACAGTAAATGATAGGCGGCGAGCAGCACAATATATATCGTTGAGTCTGTTTCCTTAGAAAAACGATATATGCTCTCTACTAACTCTGAATTCATTTGCAAACAGATTTGTGAACCTTGATAGGTTTTATGGGCTGGTCTTTCAAAATCTACAGGCAAATTCAATTGAGGGATTGGTGCAGCGCATTTGGATATCCAAAATTGCCGCATCTGTTCCTTCTCTGGAGAATGTTTTCGTTCATTTTGCCATACCACATAATCTCTAAATTGAACTGTAGGCGGCTCCAGCTCCTGATTTGATTTATAGAAGTGGATTAGCTCTTTGAAAAAAATCAATAGCGAAGTGCCATCAGAGATTAGATGATGGAAATCAAATACCAGCGCTTGTTTGCCATTTGTTAATTGAACTAGAGCTCCTCGTGCCAAAGGCGCCGTTCTCCAATTAAACGGGTTCGTGAATTTTTTCATCATCACTTTCAATTCGTCTTCCTCTAATATTGAAGGATACATTTCCATTTCTATTCTCGCATCATCATGAATAATTTGGATCGGCTCTCCATCCATAACATCAAATGACGTCCGTAACGCCTCATGTCTTCTCACAATTCGATCAATAGCTATTTGTAGTCTGTTAAAGTCCATATTTCCGTCCACAATAAGGGCCAAAGGCTTGTTATACATCGTAAAATCAGGATTATACTGCATCATTACAAATATCCTGCTTTGGTCTGACGATAATGGATAATATGGTTTAACAGGGTGCTTTTTTATAGTGCTGAATGGACCAGGTACCATCCCTTCTGTATTCCTCAACAATTCAGTCAGTTGTGCAACAGACGGGTTTTTAAGCACATCCACATCTTTTAGATCGGTATGCAATATAGCATTCAATTCATTCACAATCTTGATAGCTGTAATAGAATCTCCACCTAATTCATAAAAATTGTCCGCCAATTTAATGTGAGAGAAGCCAAGGTATTTTTTAAATAATTCTAATATGATTACCTCTCTTTTCTCCCTTTCAGTGCCAATACTTTTTATGACTGGCGCCGACGAATCTATCCAACAACGCAGCTTTGAAAATGGATATACAGGCAGGCTGATCTTTTGATAATCACTATTTTTGTATATTTCATCCCAAACGAACTCTGCCCCTTGTGCATACAACTGACCAAGCTCGTTCATCGCTTTTTCACGCTCTTCATTTTTTTTCAAATATGTTTCCCTTACTTTCTCAATAACAGGTTGATGATTGTCCAACTCACTATAATATACCGCTGGTACATCCATCAGTTCTAAACTTGTTGTACATAATGCTGTCAGTTTATCTAGCATTTCCTCTTTATTCGAAGCTATAATAGCCAATCGATATCCAAAGTGTTTGCGACCAGCATTTGCGGTATAGCATAAATCACCTAACCGATATCCTTCAGATTGAGTCATCCACTCTTTGTAACTGTTTATTAACTCTAGCAAACTCGATTCGCTCTGAGCCGAAAGAGCCAACATCTCCCAATCTTGGCCTTTTTCCTCTGAGGGTGTCTTCAAGAAATTTTCTAAAATGACATGACAGTTGGCCCCTCCTCTAGAAAAGGAACTGATCCCGCACCGCAAAACTTCTTTTTTTGTCGAGAATTGGATAACATCGCTATAACATTCAGCAGAGTCATCTGGAGTGATATTAGCATCTCCCCATTGCTTGTATGCTCCTGACGGCAGTTCCTTATATTTTAAGGCCATAACAGCTTGCAATAGCCCTGCCAGACCAGAAGCATGATACAACTGTCCTATAGAGGATTTTACAGATCCCAAGAAAAGCTGACTCTGTGTTCCCCTCAAATGTGAAAATGCAGACTGTATCCCCTCTCTTTCCCTGACATATTCCAAGTTATTTTCAATGTTATGTGTTTCTATAAATGAAATAGTTGAAGGATCGATACTTGCATTATTCCATGCTTGTACAAGCAAATCCTTATATGTACTGCTATCTCGTACTCGTCCATGATGATTCGTCGACGAGCCCTTTATAACAGCATGAATGTGATCTCCGTCCAGCATCGCCTTGTTTAAGGGCTTGATCAGGATTGCCATAACTCCTTCTCCATAATCTACTTGAGTATCGCCTGATTGTATTGGAAACAAATTAATGCGGGACGTCCCTATTAGTGCTTGTTCACACTCTCCCGCCCGTATCGATTGGCAAGCCTGATGTACTGCAACTAATGATGAAGCATCTGAAGCGTTGGTTACTACAGTGGGACCATGCCAATCCATGATATAAGCGATCCGACTAGGAATTAACGAAGATAAATTCTCCGTAACACATAGATCACCTAGGACAGGATTAACATCGGCGACCATCTGAGCATATGAATATTCCGGCAGATCACTTTCTCCGTAAAACACACCTGTTCTGGTTCCATACAATGAATCGCCACCGTACCCCGCATCTTCCAGCGTATGCCATACTACTTGCAACAACAAACGAAGAGAAGGGTCTATCACACATGCTTCTTCGAAAGAGATGGAAAAGAAAGGATAATCAAAATAATCAACGTTATACAAAAAGGCTTGGCGTGCAAATGAAATAGCTCTGTTTTCCTCTTTCCCCATGATCCAGTTTAAATAGGAATTCATATCCTGCTGTCGTTTTTCTGATAAATTATTGATAAACGCTTTCCCCTCTTTTTGATGATCCCAGAGCTGATCAATTGTAGCATCAGAGGCAAATATCCCAGATATCCCTATAATAGCGATATCATTTTGTTTTCTATGAGGATTTTCAGAACTCGACATGCACCTCAACATCTCCTTTTACTCAAAATATACGCTTCCTGATCAACCTATAAACATAATAAAAAGGATGCTTAGCATCCTCTGAATATGACCCTATATATTTAGAACTAATTAGAGAAGCCCTCTACATCAACTGTATTAATTTCGAAATGAACATAGCTTCGCCCACTCATCTATTTTTCAATAGACTACACACACAACTGCAATATGACCTCATCGCTACACCAATGTACCGAAGCATCAGTTGGCTTCACTCTGATTTTTTGGGGTAATGTTCATTTGGGCATTTTCCGATACTGAAACAATCTTAATTCCCACATCAATATATTTTTCTGCGCCATTCAGCCTCAAGATAATCCTCGCTCTTTTTTTCCGCGCATCAATCTTTTTTATTCTTTCTTCCTCACCCGTTAGCGGACCGTCACATACAACGGCCCTTGTATTTCTTAGATATAAAGACGAATATCCTATAATTTCATCTTTATCAATAAGTTGGAGAATAGGTCTCATTTCTTCGTCGTCAATTTTTGAGAACGAATAGGACTCAATTCTATCTTCCGGATTCACTCTTATTTCTTTAGACTCTATTTGATGATAACGATGGTTAAAATTATTTAGAAGTCGATAGCATTTAGGAAGCCGCCTAAGATCATTATAAGTTTTTGCATTCATCTCCGTATTTACAAATACATAACCTGGAAAAATCGTTCGACAAACTTCATAGATGTGGCCCTGTCTTTTCTCTAACAGCCTACGTTTGGGAACTATCGCATACATTGACGACGGATTGTAGAATTTACGTATCATCGCTCGAACCACATTTTCTTGTCCGGTTTCGACATGCAGCACATACCAGCTCATAATCGCTGTCAATCCCTTCTCAGTAGAGACGCAGAAATATTTCAATTTTAAATATTATATTTATTCCCTTTTATAGTTATATTATGAAGTAGATATTATCAAAAGGAAAAACATTAATCAACAACTAATTTCATACAAATTTCGACACCTATCTATTTTTTATCCAATTAAATCATTTCCTGATATCATACGGTATCATGAATATATAACAGCTTTACACTAATATCATTTGTTGAATTTATGCATTTAATTTTACTATACATAAAAATTATACGAACAGGATGGTCCATCACTACCATGAAAAAATCATAAATTGATATAATCAGTATATTTTATGTATTGTGAACCCAAACAAGCTGCCTCCGACCAGATACCGAAGACAGCTTACCGCTTGTTTATTTAATATTATGAAATGAGATTTAAGGAGGCAAACAGAAGCCTCTTCTTAAACATAGGCTCAATTGTTTATAGTGGAAGGCCAGTCTCCAAGAGATTTAATGCTTCAGATAATAATTCAGAAAAATTTTCAGTTGGATTTTCCGCATAATGCAACATAACAGATATGTTAACACCTATGACGGCGCCTGCAAAAGTTCGAATCTGCAAGTCTCCAGGATCTCGTCCCACCCGTTTGGAAACCATCTCAGCAATCATATGCATTGTATCAGTCAAATTATTCAAGGTTGCAGCCCGGAGTTCCGGTACTGACATCACGAGTTGGTTACGCTCACGTGTAGTGGACATTTCGTCGCCGGACATGTCAGACATGGTTGCTAACATAGCATTACGCACAGCTTGAAGTGGAGTTAAATGAGCTGGCTGTTCTTCAAATGCAGATATAAGCAGGGGATCATAGTTATCTGTAACAATCACATCCTCCTTGCTCGAAAAATAGCGAAAAAAGGTGCTTGGTGAAATCTCCGCTGCTTCTGCAATCTGTTCCACAGTAGTTTCGTTATATCCCAGTTCGCTGAATAGGCGTAACGCATGCATTTGAATCGATGCAATGGTTTTTGCTTTTTTTCGCTCCCTCAGCCCAAGATTTTGCTGGTGTTCAAGTGACATTTGTTTCACTCCTCAATAGATTGCTCATTCAAGTTTCACTCCTCATCGAGCAATTTGCTTCAGCATATATTTTTGACCACATGCACACTATTGCCCGATTTTGCGTTTACACTCAGTTTATCATGATCCTTTGTACTTCACGATACCCAGGATTGTATTATTCCTGACTGTAAAGCAATACATCAAAACTTGAAACCACTCCAATTTCAGCTTTTATAGGCGAATATGCGGCGTACAGAAGCTGATAGGTTGAATCAGGTTGGTTCTATTGAGAAATTCAAAAAATTTATCTCCTCACCTCGTTAGTACAATTCCCTGCCCACCATCAACAATAACCCTGTCGCCGGTTTTCATTCTTGTAGTAGCATTTCCACATCCTACAACAGCTGGAATGCCTAGCTCTCTGGCTACAATTGCAGCATGAGAGAGTGGTGCTCCTATATCTGTTACAATCGCAGCTGCTTTTGGAAAAAGTGGAGTCCAGCCTACATTCGTTGTCGAGGTCACCAGTATTTCACCAGGAAGGAGCTGGTGTCCATCCTCAGGATTCCTCAGTACACGTACAGTCCCCTCAATTCTACCTGCCGCTCCAGCAACTCCTTCAATGATTTCGGAATGGATAGAGCTATCTAATGGTATATATGGATCATAATAATCTACTCTGCGATTGGGATCCTCCATCCATTGTAAAGGTTCAAATCGCCCACGTATAATCGAGGGGAACGCAGGCAGTTGCTTATATTTTAAATAGTTCACTTTTCTGGTCGAGATTCTCTCCTCAATAACACTTCCTCCTGCAAGCCAGCCCAATATCTCATCTACATATAAAAAAAATACATCTTCTCCTATGCCAATCAACTCGCCTGCTTTCAGCGCGAAAGAGCGATTTAATCTGAAGACACGCGTCCATTCCGAACGAACAGCTTCCCTTAAATGCGGTCCTTCAGAAATTTTTGCTATGACACGTTTCAACTTATTTATCTTGTATGGAAAACGCTGCTCCAATCTTCTCCAAACCACTTCATTTTGTTCACGTTGTTTATACAATAAATCGTCAACATTTATTCCAGATTTCTTTGTTTCTTGGATTTGCTTTTCCAGCCAACTCGGTTCTTCTCTTGGATCAGGTATCGATAGCTCAAACTCATGTGGGCCTCGATGCCCATATTCCAATAGATAATCCTCCTGACTCATTTCACCTTTCACGACTGAAGATATACCAACAACAGGTCCCAAGCTGGCCAAACCTGTACTTCCGCTCAGATTAGATAGAAGTACACTAGCATCATCACGTCCAAGCCATTTCTCCAACTTTTCCTTCAATCGAACAAAATTTTGCATCTTGCTACTAGGTCCTTCCAGTGCAATCCACATCGCTTCAATATTTTTAGGCCAAAGCTGCTCACGCCATAATGTAATCAATTCTTCCTTGGACTGGACATTGCCAATTAACTCTTCCGTTTGAGTGCACCAGGCCGCTGTTTCTTTTATGTGCTGTGGTAATAATTTCATCGCTTTTCGGGTCTGTTTAAAAGCATACAGCATCTTGGGGAGCATTATTTTAATGAGCTCTTTCCTAGAAAACGGATATATAGGAATTTGGATTTCATCTGGAATTTCCCCAAAAACATTGCTCATTTTTTTTAATATTGACTTTTTATTCCACCCAAATGCAAAAAAAACGGACAATGGTACACTCACATTGGAGTATACTCTTCCACAGATATTACCAGACATTAAATAATGACCAGGAATCACATTATGTTCTTCGTCCAAAGCACGAATAATAGACCAGCTTAAGGGAGTAACAACATCTGAAATGGATTCACCTACATTAGTATTCGTCCAAAGAAAATCACCTGATAAAGAATCATTCCATTCAAATGTATCCATATTTCCAGGGCTTAAAGTAGTAACAGGTCGTGCTTGTAAAAAAAAGAGTTGGCCATTGGCAATGGCCCATTCAATATCCTGTGGTTCTCCCATCGCTTTTTCCAGACGGGAAGCATACCAATATAGCTTTTTGATATAAGGAAGTAATTCTTTTGGCCCTTTATATCGACCTGAGGGTTTAAATAAGGAGAAAACACGAGCATTTCCTTTACCAGATACCAGTTGCTCCCCTAACCCGAACACAAAATTTCCAGACATTACTGAACGATTGCCCGTAATAGGGTCTGCTGTAAAAAGAACACCCGAGATTTCAGAAGGAACCATGATTTGGACTACAATCGCCATTTGGTGTGCTTCTTCAAAACCCTTAACTGCACTGTATGCCCGCACCCTCTCACTGTATTGAGAATGGTGAACCACATACAAGGCTTTCAGAACGTCCTCGTTTGTTTGTACTTCTAAGACACTTTCAAACTCTCCTGCAAAAGAAGCTAAGGCTGAATCCTCGCTCAAGGCTGAAGACCTTACTGCAAATGAGACATTAGGGTAATCCTTACGAAGCTTTTCCAAATACCTGATCATTTCTTTCCATGTCTTTTCCTTAAGTTTTTCCCCTTGAAAGGCCTGTGGAAAAACAATAAAACCATTAGGAATCGGATAACCAGCTTGAAGCATCCTAGCAAGCATCCCTCCTTTGCCTCCGGTCCATTTCCGCAGCTCAGGAGTTATCTCTGCAAACCATTCTATTTCATTACCCATTTTGACACTTCCTAACTTTTTCAGTTGTAATATTTCGGTCCCGTAATTGGAAATGGGTATATTTATTGTTTATATTTTTATTATTTCGGGACTTAGTATCTTTTTACACTTTATACAAAAAGACAGTCAGTGTCAAATTAAATAATCTTTCACTTTTTTTGTATCCTGTATCGTTAGCCTCATAGCAACTTACTGTACAAATAAGTCCTAAAAAAGAAAATAGCCTGCGGAAACGGTCCGCAGGCTCAAAAAGATATATCAAAAGGGGGTCATGCTGTTATTATAAACTGCTAATATTAAGGAATGATGTTTCGAATATTACAATTGTATTACAGTCACTCTTTTGTAGCTAAATTCTCAAGTATCGACAATCTTGTGCCGTGCTCTCAACTTTAATCCAACTGCGATACATATCCACGATTGGAACGCAGCTTATAAATGACCTCATCATAATCGGCATCATTCACCTTTGCAGATAATACATACCGTAATTCATCTTGATCACCGTTAATATACACATCTGTTGCACGGAGCAACCCTCCGTCATGATTCGTTGTTCCGCTCCGATCTTCATCCAGATCCCTTTGGGCTGAGCCAGAGTTAATCTGGCCATCCTTCACATCTGGTAAAATATTCTCGCCATAAGCACCCGCCGCAGGGATTGCCGCACCCGCTGAGCCTCCTGTGCTCACAGAGCCAGTATTGTTATAAGGGACCAACGGAATTAAAACCCTCGTCTCCCGACCGAGCGTCTCATCCAGAGCACCTACTTCCAAATGTTCAGTTCTATAAGCCTGAAGCGAAGCTCTAGCGCCCTCAGCTTCATCTTCTGTGCGAAAATAAGCCTGAATCTGTTTAGCCATATCAAATCCTCCTCGTTAGGGAATTGTACTGGCATAAATCTAGGAAGCATTCACGGAAATTACAATGCCTTTAACAACTCACGCACAAAAGCGGGCTCATCCTTAGGGGTCCGAGACGTAATAAAGTTACCGTCCACAACCGCCTCTCGATCCTCAAAATAAGCACCCGCATTAATCAAGTCATCTTTCAATGGAGGATAAGCTGTAATCGTCCGGCCTTGTAACAAATCGGCACTCGCCAAAATTTGTGGCCCGTGACAGATAGCGCCAATCGTTTTTTTGGACTCATTAATTTCAGTTACAAATTTCAGAACATTTGCATCCAAACGGAGATTTTCCGGAGATGATCCACCAGGAATAACAACTGCATCATAATCACTTGATTTCACATCTGCAATGGCTTTTTCAATAGTATAGCTTACTTTACCTTGCTTACCGCTCACTTTCTCACCTTGCTTCAGCCCAACAATATCCGCCTCATGTCCAGCCTTTTTTAATTCATCATAAGGTACCTTCATTTCGGAATCTTCAAATTGGTCAGCCAATAAAAATGCAATTTTACTCATGAATGTTCAGATCTCCTTTCCGGTTATCCCTGATACAAGTTTAAAATTAAGCTTATTTTTCTACCACGATTTGTTATTACCCGCTTGATCTGTTTTTATAACAATTCGCAGCGGCGGAAAAGAAAAAGGAGCCTTTCGGCTCCTCCACTAATTCAATGCTACATATTTTATTTTTGGCCACTTTATGCTACTTTCGGGTGGCACCTTATTAACGCTCCATTTAACCCAATGTTACCTGCGCGGCAAAGCGCCGCGTCCTGGCTTGTCTATGGCTGTTGCAACATGCTGTAATAACGTATCAGCATTACGAGTAAGGCTGATTGCCTCCTGCATACTACCGGGAAAAAGCAGCATAGTGCTTCGATGCCCGTCCATTTTTGGGGTTTGACGCATAGCTTCGTCTCTCCTGTCACCCTTAGGCTATCCGCCTGGCTAATCACCAATTGGGATGACATTATGGTCCCTCTGAACAGCTATTTTATTCTACTCAGACCTCGCCGTGAATGTATAGTTACGAACGTTCGGTATCCAAAATCAGTGTGACTGGGCCCCAGTTCGTCAATGAAACATCCATCATAGCCCCAAAAATTCCCGTTTCTACCTTCAGGCCCTTGGCTCGAAGCTGACTGTTGAAGAAATCATACAGCTTCTCCGCTTCCTCAGGTTTGGCCGCCCCCATAAAGTTAGGCCTTCTTCCTTTACGGCAGTCACCATACAACGTAAATTGAGAGACAGACAAAATGGCTCCACCGACATCCAGAACGCTGTCATTCATTTTGCCTTCAGCATCATCAAATATACGTAATCCCGCCGTTTTATCCGCCAAATAAACGGCATCGGCTGCTGTATCTCCCTGACCAATACCAACCAGCAGCATTAATCCGGTTCCAATCTTGCCAACCACCTTTTGATTCACCGTTACCTGAGCGTCTTTACAGCGCTGAATAATGATCTTCATCGACTATCCGATATCTCCTTTAACCTTCCCTTTTAAAAGGTGCTCACAGCCGTACTACGGCTCTTTTAGCAGCCTATGGGTCTTTCTACCCAAGATATGTTACAAAGGCTATAAACCTATCTGTACGCTTCATAAGGTTATTGCATAATCCGATGCACGGTGTATACATCCTTCACCCGTTTAATCCGTTCGACAACAGAATGCAAATGATCCGTGTTGCGAATGAGAATCGTGATGTGAATCATCGCCATTTTATTTTTATCTGTACGACCTGTAACGGCCGAGAAGCTGGTTTTGTTCTCAGAAATGGCCTGAAGCACTTCATTCAGCAAACCGTTGCGATCATGGCCCGTAATCTCAATATCGACACTGTAATTGACTTCCGCTGCTTCTTCCCACTCTACTTCAATCACACGCGCCTGGTCTTCGCCCGTACCCGAAGGAATATTCGGGCAATCCGTCCGGTGAACGGATACGCCGCGTCCACGTGTTACATAGCCAATGATGTCATCTCCCGGTACGGGATTACAACATCGTGCAAAACGAACGAGTAAATTATCGACGCCTCTGACGCTGACACCGTTGGTAGGTGTTTTTTTCCGTTCGCCCTGCGGCTTGTACTCCTTGACCTCGGTCGTCAATTCGATCAACCGTGCCTCTTCTTGTTCCTTACGCAGCTTCTCTGTCAAACGTGTACAGACCTGCGCTGCGGTTATACCACCAAAACCAATCGCAGACAGCATATCTTCGGAATCGTTAAAAGAGAACTTCTGTGCCACTTCCTGAAGCTTGTCGTCGCTCATCCACACCGATGGCTCGATATCGCGTTTTCTTAGCTCACGTTCCAGATTTTCACGGCCTTTTTCAACATTCTCCTCACGCTTTTCTTTCTTGAACCATTGTTTGATTTTACTGCGCGCGTGAGAGGACTGAGCAATTTTGAGCCAGTCCTGACTAGGTCCATAAGAATGTTTGGACGTCATAATTTCGACAATATCCCCAGTTTTAAGCCGATAATCCAAAGGTACGATTCTTCCATTTACCTTAGAGCCAATCGTTCGATTGCCAACTTCGGTATGAATACGGAAAGCAAAGTCCAGCGGAACGGATCCGGCTGGCAACTCAATGACCTCTCCCTTAGGAGTAAACACAAACACAAGGTCTGAGAAAAAGTCCATTTTGAGCGATTCCACAAATTCCGACGCATCCTTCGCTTCATTTTGCAGCTCCAGGATTTCTCGAAAAAAGGTGATTTTATCCTCAAAGTTAGTGTTGTTTGCTCCGTTGCCTTCTTTATAGGCCCAATGGGCCGCAATCCCGAATTCAGCGGTACGATGCATATCCACTGTGCGAATTTGCACCTCGGTAGGCTCCCCGTTAGGACCTACTACTGTCGTATGAAGGGACTGATACATATTGGCCTTAGGCATAGCGATATAATCCTTAAACCGCCCCGGCATCGGCTTCCACAACGTATGGATAATCCCCAGTGTGGCGTAACAGTCTTTAATGTTATCCACAATAATTCGAATCGCCAGCAAATCATATATTTCATTGAACTGCTTGTTCTTCGTCGTCATTTTTTTAAACACACTGTAAATATGTTTAGGGCGTCCGGACAGATCAGCCTGAATGCCCATCTCTTCCAGCTTTTCTCTGATACGCTGTATGACATTATCAATAAACTGCTCCCGCTCTGCCCGCTTCTTATGCATCAAATTAGCAATGCGATAATACTGCTGAGGATTCAGATAGCGCAGAGCAATATCTTCCATTTCCCACTTAATGGCTGAAATACCCAGTCGGTTTGCAACCGGACAGAAAATCTCTAACGTTTCATAAGCAATCCGACGCTGGCTTTCCTCTGACTGATATTTCAAGGTACGCATGTTGTGCAGACGATCTGCTAACTTAATGACAATGACACGAATGTCCTGCGCCATAGCAATAAACATTTTTCGATAATTTTCGTTCTGTTGTTCTTCCTTGGAACGGAACTGGATACGCTCCAGTTTCGTCAGACCATCGACAAGCATCGCACATGTATCGCCAAAATGCTCGCGAATCTGCGCCAAAGACACCGTCGTATCCTCCACAACGTCATGTAAAAGAGCGGCGATAATGGAGATGGTATCCATCTGCATATTAACGACGATATCAGCAACCGCAAGCGGATGCAGAATATAAGGTTCACCGGACTTACGAGTCTGGCCGGAATGGGCCTGTTCGGCAAAATCATAGGCGTCCCTGATGCGGATAAGATCTGCTTCTCTGGTATAGGCCCCGGCCTTTTTAAGTAATTGCTCTATCCCCATTCTGCTCTATTCCGTGTCCTTTCTATGCAAAATGGAACCCGCCGATCAATGTCGCGCAAAGGTTCCCTTTTAAAAGTGATTTCCTACAATTATGACGGTTAGCACGTCACACGTCAACTATTACAGGTTTGGCATTGTAGCATTATTCTGTCACACATGGATAAGTAAAATGAGGAATGTTGACGAATTGAAACGAATTATATTGAAAAAATTACGAAAAGTAATTAATGTATATAAGAATAATTGAAAGAACTAAGGAGTGAACTGCGTTGCAACGCGAAATTCAAGTTAATGAAAAGCTACCGGCAGGACCTGGGTTCCTGCTCAGCGTACAGCATTTGTTTGCCATGTTTGGCAGTACCGTGCTGGTGCCGAATATTTTCGGCGTCGATCCCGGCATGATTTTGCTAATGAACGGTATTGGCACATTGTTGTACATCTGGATCTGCCGTGGCAAAATCCCCGCCTATCTCGGCTCCAGCTTCGCTTTTATCGCTCCCGTCAGTCTTGTGCTTAAAAACAATCCCGGCGGCAACGGCTATGCTATGGCCCTCGGTGCTTTCATCATTACAGGTATTATTTTCTGCCTCGTCGCACTGGTGATCAAATATGCCGGAACCCGTTGGCTGGACGTCGTTTTTCCTCCAGCTGTTATGGGCTCCATCGTAGCCTTAATCGGTCTGGAGCTGGTTCCGGTTGCAGCAGGCATGGCAGGCATTATCAATGCCGATCCTACTAAAGCATGGACTCCAGATCCCAAAACGATTACTCTTTCGCTCGTTACACTCGGGGTTACTGTTCTGGGTGCGGTGTTGTTTCGCGGGTTTGCCAAAATCATCCATATTCTGATCGGTATCGTAGTGGGCTATGTGCTTGCTTATTTTATGGGCATGGTCAATACACAGGCCATCGCAGACGCTCCTTTTTTCGGACATCCTGCAATTACCACTCCAGTTTTTAATACCTCTGCTATGCTGACGATTCTTCCTGTTGCTCTGGTCGTCATCGTAGAGCATATTGGTCACTTACTTGTGACTAGCAACATTGTCGGGCGTGAGTTGTCCAAAGATCCTGGTCTCCACCGCTCTCTGCTGGGTAACGGTATTTCCACCGTCATTTCGGGTTTTGTCGGTTCTACGCCTAATACGACTTATGGTGAAAATATTGGTGTCATGGCATTAACTAAAGTGTACTCTGTATGGGTTATTGGCGGAGCGGCTATCATTGCCATCCTGCTGTCCTTTTCAGGCACGTTCTCAGCGATTGTTTCTAATATTCCAGCTCCAGTTATGGGTGGCGTATCCTTACTATTATTCGGTGTCATTGCTGCCTCCGGTCTAAGAATCTTCGTTGAGCAAAAGGTTGATTTCGCCAAGCCAACTAACATGCTGCTTGCGACCATCGTGCTTGTTGTCGGAATCAGTGGTACTACGCTCACTTGGGGCGCTGTAACCTTGAAAGGTATGGCATTGGCTACAATCATCGGCATCATCCTCAGCTTGTTCTTCAAGCTGATTGACGTGCTCGGCTGGTCCAACGATAAATCACAGGAACCTTTAACCGAGAAAACACCAGATTGATATCTTTTTTTCAACTTTAAAAGGCCGCTCCATGTTAGTTATGGATCAACACGCTCAGGCTGTATAGACAAGCGTGTAAAGATCCATATCTCAATGGAGCGGCGTTTTTTTATGCACGGCCTTTTTTTCTAAAGATATCACACACGAAAGCGAGATACGACCTGATTAAGCGTATCAGAGACACCTGTAAGTGTCTTGACAGAGCTGTCCATACCTTCCAGATCCTTAAGCTGCCGTTCGGATCGTTCCGAGGCTTGCTCTGTACGTTTAGCTGAAGCTTTCGCAATGTCTGCAAGATATCCAATAGAGGCTGCAACTTCCTCTGAACCTGCCGACATTTCTTCTGAGGCAGATGAAACCTCCTGCACTTCTATCGCCACCTGCTGAATATCTTGATTCATCGCAATAAAACGTTCTTCCACCTCAAGTAAAATAGATACTCCTTCATCCATCTCCAGAGCACCCTGCTGCATTCCTTCCAAAGCTAATTTGGTTTCTTCCTGCATGGATCGGATTCGACTCGTAATTTGTTCCGCAGACTCGCTCACGTTTACAGCCAGCTTGCCGATTTCTGAAGCCACCACAGCGAACCCTCGGCCATGCTCCCCTGCACGTGCGGCTTCAATGGAAGCATTCAGTGATAGCAACTTGGTCTGCCCACTAATTTCCTGAATCATTCCAATTATGCTGCCAATTTGGGCGGACCGCTCATTCAATGAGCTTACTACCCTGCCTGCCTCATCCATAGATATTTTCGCTTTATGCATTCCTTGGTTGACCACGGTCAACCGTTCATTTCCTTGTTGTGCCTTATGTTCAATCTCAGTGGTAGCCTCGGATACATGCTGGATAGATTCAGCAATACGCTGTATGCCAACAGCCATTTCTTCCATCGCAGTCGCACTCTCTGCTGCTGCGACCAATTGAAGCTCGGCTCCTTCCTTCACCTGTGCCAGTTCTCCTGCATTATGCTGCGCATCTTTAGTAGCCCCAGAAATCTCTTGGGAAATTTTTATAGATACGCCTGAGATAACATCTGACTCTTCGCTCAAACGTGATGCCATTCCTCTGGTTGCCGCAATCACCTTATTGATCCCGTCAGCCATTTGGCCAAATTCATCCTTACGTTGTTGTGTTAGTTCAACGCTGTAATCCCCATGAGCCATACGATTGGTTATCTGCATAATTTTTTTAATCTCTTTGATCATACCTGAATTGTTAATTAATAACGCTCCCATAATTAGCAAGATGCCTATAACACTAACAATAAGAAGAAGTTTAAGCATTTCGTTCGCAGAGCGGTTCAAATCGGATTCTGGCAGTAATACGCCGATTTTCCATCCGGTTTGTGGGAGTGTTTCGTACATTATCCGGTAGTCCTCACTATCAATGGGTACGGATAGTTGTCCGGACGTACCACTTTGAATAGATTGTGCTGCTTCCGCATTCATCGTTTTTGTTAACGGCTCGCCTGCTTTTAAGGACGGAAGACCGGATGACAAAATGGCTCCATTCTTATCCATCAAGATCGCACTACCGTTAGCACCAAACTTCATTTTTTCAATAAACGTTTGAATGTTTGTCATATTCAGGTCGCCAGTAATGACACCTAACAGCTTCCCTTCCCTGTCATAAAATGCTTTCCCTGCAGTAATCATATTGACTTTCAGTCTGCTATCGTAAAAAGGCTCCGTAAAATTTATTTCCTTACCACGTTCCACGGCTTCTGTATACCATGGCTGTGTTAAGTAGTCATATTGTGGATCATCATATTCAATCGTTTGCTTCACTAGCTGGCCATCTCTATGCACATATATGGAACGGTAAGTCACTCCCGGATCATACGCACCTTTAGCAAAATAAATCCCTAACCCATAGGTCATATCATTTAATGCCAGCTCTTGTTCAAAGAATCGTCCATAACCCTCAATGTTCATTCCTGTTCCCAGTTGTTCCGCACTCTTAGTCAGCATCGAAACAAGTAAAGCATGACGATCTACGTTAGCTGCAATATCTGCTTTAACCCTCGATAAGGAATGAGCAGCATTTTGGCTTATTTCCGTATCTAGCTTCTGCTTGGCAAAAAAATAAGACAAAAAGCTGATTAAAATCAGCGTTATAAGTACAAGCGGAATCAAGGTAGAAAATGTCCGTGCCTGTAAACTCTTAAATCGAAATAAACCCAATATGACCACCTCTGCTCCTTTTTAATTATTTATCGACATTTATTTTAAATTTTTTATAACTATTCCCAATAAAAACAGTGGTAATTTGCACCAGTCAAACAAAGTCACACCTAAAACGCTTCTAAACAAAATAGCCCGATGGAGCAACTCTTTAGATAAAGAGATGTTCCATCGGACTATTTAGGCAATCCATACATAATTATTTCCCGGGAAACCCAGGTTTCGAAATACTTAATACGTAATCAGGGTGAATACATCTACGTCAGGCAGCTTCGCCCGACCGTTTAGATCAGACAGCTCGATAAGAAAAGCAGCCCCTGCCACATTGCCACCAAGCTGGCGTACCAAGTTTACGGATGTAGCAATAGTTCCACCTGTAGCAAGCAGGTCATCAGCAATCAAAACATTTTGGCCTGGCTCTATAGCATCCTTATGCATCGCCAGCGTATCTTTACCATACTCCAAACCGTATGCTTCCTCAATGGTTTCTCCAGGGAGCTTGCCACTTTTACGGATGGGAATAAAACCAACGCCAAGCGCATAAGCCAGAGGCGCACCGATAACGAATCCACGTGCTTCTGGACCTGCAATCAAATCAATTTTTAAATCCGATACCAATTCCTTCATATCGTTGATAGCCTTGCGGTACAGTTCACCATTTTTCATTAGGGTTGTAATGTCTTTAAAACTAATCCCTGGTTGTGGAAAATCGGAAATCACCCGAATATATTCTTTGTAGTCCAACTTAGTTCCTCCTACTGTAAACTTCAAATTAGTATATACATTTTACAACATAAATTACGAAATAGTATCTCAAGACGCACCCTTCATAAGAGACATAATCCAGCTCGTCATCTGGGTGGTGTCCGCATCCAGCAAATACCGCTCCATTTCAGCCATATTATATAATTCCTGATAGCGCGGAGAAGCAGTTAAATCCCGCTTGGGCGGATTGGATACAAAACGGAATTGACCATCTGTACGCGTCATAAACTCAAGCTCTTCGAAGATGTCCAATACTTTGGATAACATGCGTACTGAACAGGAACACTGTCGACTAAGAGCAGGCAGCATTGCCTTTTCATCAATAGGCTGTGTTCCCAATCGGGAAAGCACAACGTAAATGCGCTTGAACAGCTCTCTGTCTGGGCTTACGAGTCGACCGCCACGTTCACTGACTGAATGAAGGAGAAATACGTTTTCTACATTTTCAAAGGTAGACCATAATGCCTGGAACTGATCCGGTGTATCCGGCGGCTCCAGTACGAACAGCGACTTCACAGAGTGCTGTGCATCTCTTTGACCATCACTGGAAATAACGCTGCCATCTTTATCGTATAACCATAAGGATTCAGTGTCCACGGAGCTAGATGTACGAAGCCTAGATGACGGGTGGACCAACACCGCAACGTCTTTCTTTCTTTCCTCTATGCGTGGATGAAAGATCTTGAGTCCCCGCTCTAATTCGGCAAAAGGGTCCGACACTCCACGATAATCAAAAATTTGCGGCGCCTGCACTCGAATGTCCTGCATCATGAGCTGGAGAGACCTTTTACCGTTCCATTCGTTAATTGACAATTCACCCAGCAGATCTATCTCCGTTTCTTGCTGTAAAAAATCAGCCAAATCGCCACGACGGAAGGCAATCGCGTCCAGCGATAAACCGTTCTGCTCCAGCAGGAGCTTCACATGATTTTTCTCACGTCCCATTTTACGAGCCTCACGCAATTGCAGACCCTGTAATACGAATCGTGGAGATGGATTCCCCATACCAAAAGGCTGAAGCAACTCCAGTTCTTCAACCACTTGCAAAGATACCTCGTCCAAACGACAGACCATATCAGCCTCAGCTACAGGAATGAGATCGTCTGGTGTCAAAATGGAACCCGCATAGCGGTTCAGCTGCTCTTCAAACAATTCCAGATTATCACAGGACAGCGTCATACCCGCTGCCGAAGGATGACCACCAAAATGCTCCATAAGCTCATGGCTGTCCGTAAGAGCACTGTAAATATCCAATGCAGGAATAGAACGGGCGGAACCTTTGCACATACCTGTCTCAGCATCTATACCCAGAATAATGGTCGGTCGATAATAGCGATCCAACAGCTTGGATGCCACAATTCCGACAACGCCGACATTCCAGCCTTCACCAGCCAATACAATAACTGACGGTAGCTTGCCTCCGTTCAGTTTGGATGCCAATTGTTGCTCGGCTTGCTCCACAATACGTTCGACCACCTGTTGACGCTCACGATTGAGCAGGTCCAGCGCATGCGCAAGTTGGTCTGCTTCTTCCTCTTTTTCTGTCGTCAGCAGAGAAACGGCTCGTCCCGCATGATCCAGGCGCCCGCTGGCATTAATCCGCGGAGCCAAGGCAAATGCGATGTTGACTGAAGTCACTGTAGATATATCTACGCCCGCTACATGGAGCAACGCACGAATCCCCGGAAAAGCAGAGTTTCTCATGGATTGAATCCCTCTGCGTACCATCGTCCGATTTTCACCATGTAGTGGCATCAGATCGGCTACCGTGCCGATAGCGACGATTTCAAACCATTCCTCCGGCACTTCACCCAACAGCGCCTGAGCGAGCTTCAGGGCAACACCAACACCTGCAAGACCTTTAAATGGGTATGGGCAACCGGGGAGCTTCGGATTAATCAAAGTATATGCCTCGGGAAGTACTGCAGGCGGCTCATGATGGTCCGTCACAATAACGTCTATCCCCAAGGAAGTTGCATAAGCAATTTGCTCTACTGCACTAATTCCCGTATCTACCGTAATGACCAGTGTAACTCCCTGCTGATGTGCCCAATCAAGGGCATGGTTATGCAGACCATATCCCTCGTTAGAACGATGAGGAATATAAATATCATAGGAAGCCTTTAGAAAACGCATGAGCTGAATCATCAATGATGTACTGGATACGCCGTCCGCATCATAATCTCCATAGATTAATATATGCTCGCCACGTTCCAGAGCCTGACGAATTCTCGGCACAGCCTCTTCCATACCAAGAAGCAAAAAAGGGTCGTGTACATCGTCCACACTTCCGTACAAAAAGCGGTTTGCTTCCCCGGCGGTAGTGACGCCCCGGTTCACTAAAAGCCGGGACAACAATGGTGAAATCCCCAGTTCCCCTGTCAACAGCTGAGCCGCTTCCAGGTTAGCCTCTGGGGTCTTCCATCTGTACTGCGAATGAAGCAATCCTATTCACCTTTCTTTCATAGTCGTCCTGCCCTATTGAAGCAACGACGACACATCATTATCTGGCAGTTCATGATTGGATTTGTATGGATATCCGGCTTGATAAGAAATGAACTGCATTTGTACATGGGTCACCTGTGGAAAACGGGCTAACAGTAAATTTTTGGCTCGATCGGCGATTTCCTGCGCTTCCTGTACCGTAATCCGCGGGTTCACACTTATCGTTACATCCACTGTTATGAAATGCCCTGTTTCCTGGGCATGTAAGTGTTCAACCGTTACAATACCATACACCCGTTGAATCGTCTCCATAAAGCGTCGGGAGTCTTCCTCCTGCAAGGGCTGCGCAGGAACCTGGTAAGCGGTATTCATTACCATCAAATATCCTTTACGCAGCACCAGACAGGCTACGAGCAAAGCTGCGGTTGGATCAAGATATAATAATGCAGGCCATTCCATTGCTTCGCCAGTCATTGCGCCGATCATGCCAATCAATGCAATCAACGATGCATACAGCGAGTAACGTTCATGGTTTGCGTACCGATCTGCTTCCTCTTTATGACCATGTTTAATCGAGTAGCGATATTGAAACTGAAATAGCGCTTCTCTCAATACCAACGCAATAAATACGGTAATTAATGCATACAGACCGGGTGCCTGCGGTTCCGAACTGCTTAATGAACGAACAGCCGAGATAGCTAGCTGAAGACCGCTCATCAGCACTAAAATAGCCAGTACCACAGATATGACCGTTCGAACCTTTTCACCGTTTCGCAACCGTGCCAGCATTCCGTGCCCTGTAGCACCCTTGGAACACAGAAGCTCCTGCAAACGGGAAGCACTATCTGCAGCCGTGTGCAGTGCATCTCCCAACAACGCCTTGCTGTTTGCCGCATAACCGACGGCTCCCTTTAGAACAGCCAGCGCGAGATTACCTACAATCCCGCTCAACGCCGCAGTTTCCAATGATCGGCTGCGTTCGCTATTCACAACGTTTCCCCCTCAATCCTGAACTAACCCTTTCCCAATAAAGCTCAATCTAAAATAACCGAATTTCTCAAAATCAAAAACCATTCACATTTAAGTGCCACTACTGAGCCTTACTTAAGGTAAATCTTAAAACCTTAGAAAACCGCGCCCAAGCAGACGCGGCTTTCTCTTTAATTTATACTACTGGTATTTGCGTAACTTAAGACTTTGCAGTTTTGGCCGCGCCCCCGCCAGCTGTCGGAGATTTTTGTTTTCCTTTCAATGCCACCCACAGCGGGCTGGCAATGAAAATGGAGGAATAAGCACCAAACAACAAACCAATGACCATTGCAAGTGAGAACATACGGATCGATTCGCCGCCAAATATGAACAAACATACGGAGGCAATAAACACCGTAAACACGGTTGCAAGTGACCGAGTCATTGTCTGCGCAATACTGTGATCAACTACCTGCTCTAAGTCGTCCCTGGACTTCTTCTTCGCAAATCGTAGATTTTCCCGAATACGGTCAAAAATAACGACGGTGTCATTAATGGAGAAACCAACAATCGTCAGAATTGCCGTAATAAAGGTCAAATCCACCTCAAGCCGGAAAAGCGAGAAAATACTGATAACGAGGAAGGCATCATGCAACAACGAAACGATGGCTGCAATGGCAAACCGCCATTCAAACCGGATCGAAATATAGACCGCTATGGCTACACATGCTAGCAAAATCGCCCATATTGCATTCTGCTCCAGTTCTTGTGCCATTTCCGTATCCACTGTATTGACCTCAAACGAAGCCTTCGGATCCAGCTGTTTATTAAAAGAAATCTTAAAATCATTCACTTGCTGATCCGTCAACACCTGTGAGAAGCGAATGCCGAAACGCTCTTTCCCCGGTGTATAATCTACCTCTTTACCGATTTTCTGCTTGTCCAGCAAAGTTTGGATCTGTTCCTGTGTAACAACCTTAGTCAAATTGACATCCACATTGGAACCGGAACGAAAGTCTACCCCGTAATTCAAGCCGAATATTGACAAGCTTAGAATACCAAGCAGTGTGATAATAATCGAGAACGTGTAAAACCACTTGCTCATCTTAATATATTTCAAGTTCCAATTAAAGCGCACTGATATCACTCTCCTTCACACCAAAATACTTGGCCTTCTTCACAGCATCCGCTTTAACCAGCAGATTGAGTAAGAAGCGGGAGAAGAAGATATTCGTCAAAATACTGGTGACAATATCAACGATGAGCACCAAAGCGAATCCTCGAACGGAGCCTGTTCCCAGACCAAACATAACCGCTGCCGCTATAATTGTCGTAACATTGGCATCCATAACGGTACGGAACGAAGCCTTACTACCTGCAATGACAGAAGAACGAATCGTTTTGCCTGACTTGATTTCTTCTTTAATCCGTTCATACGTAATGATGTTGGCATCGACCGCCATCCCGATCCCGAGCACAAAGGCGGCGATACCTGGGAGTGTGAGTACAAATCCACCCAAGTAGAAAATCGCAAGCACTACCCAGGTATGAACGATGAGACAGAAACTGGCCACTAATCCCGGTACACGGAACATTGCAATCATAAATACCAGAATAATGATCGAGCCGATCAATCCAGCACGAATCGTCTGATCCAGTGACAATTGACCCAGCGTAGCACCTACACTCTGAGAATATTTTTCCGTCAGTTTGAGCGGAAGGGCACCCAGATTAATCGTATCCGCCAGTTTATTCGCTTCATCACGAGTGTAGCTACCTGTGATTGACGCGCTACCGTCCGTTAATTCCCCACGCACTGTGGGTGCAGACAGCAATTCCTGATCAAGGAAAATAGCTAATTCTTTATTCAGAAGCCGCTTTGTGATTTCTGCAAATTTAGCTTTGTCCTTGACTTTGATACTAATCTCAGGTTGATTCAGCTGATCATAGCCTACAACAGCGCCATTCTCCACAAAATCATTACCGCGGAGCTCAATTTTGCTGTATTGACCTGGCTTCTTAGCATCTGCTGCCGTTGCACTGCGAAACGTTAATTCTGCAGGCTTTTTCAGCATGGAGCGAACTTCTGCCTCATTAGTGACACCAGCAAGCCGCACGCGAATACGGTTGCTCCCCTCTGTTGTTACTTCCGGCTCAGTCGTACCGAGCGCATTAATCCGTCTCTCCAGACTTTGAGCTGTTTGTATAAGAGACTGTCTGGTTACACTCTGCCCGGCTTCCAAAGGCTGGGCTTCATATAAAATTTCAAAGCCTCCCTTTAAATCGAGGCCTAATTTTAAACTGTTCAGTAGGCCCGGGCTTGTCCCGATCATAACACCAGTAGTTATGAGCACGACCACGATGAAACTTAGAATTCTCTTCATTCCGTCCCATGTTCCCCTTTCATTCTCAATATTCCTATTATAGCTACCCCTCAAAAAGCAGTCAATTTGAACGCAAAAAAAGACCCCCTTCTATTCGAAAGTGGAGCCCCGTAATGCGGACATAGTCAAATAGTTCATAAAGCTCGTCGCTTTAAGGGAAAGTATATCGTTAACGAGCTTGTGCAGCGGAGGAATACCCTCCTTTTCATATTTATGGCTGACGCAATTCCACACGTCCTTACTTGTGACATGCTCATAGCCTACGAGAATCAACTCGTCCGCCTTACTTTGACAAAGCATCTGAATTGCGTCATCCCAATCCTGCTCATCCACCTCTTCCATACCCACGATGGCCGTTCCTCCTCCCAGCGACTACCGGTTCCGCAGATCAGCAATTAGCGGGGTTATTGACTGCTTTGTAGAACATTTCTGTCCTGATCCTGGAAAACCCTTCTTCTCGTTGAAAATAGCCTTAAATCAACAATATATGCAATCATTTCGCTCGTCAATAGCAGAATTCACCACTCTCCCTCTTGTTGTCTAAATCACTTTGTTTCTGAACGGAAAAGCTTGTCATGAAGATGGACAGGTCCAGCATATCTTCTAAAGTAATGTATAGACGCAGAATTACATTTTGGGGAAGAGGGAGTTGCGATTGAAAAAGCAGACATTCATCCATGGAGCAATTATTTTATTGGCAGCAGGAATTATCAACCGGATACTAGGTTTTATTCCCCGAATCGCACTCCCGCGTATCATCGGCCCCGAAGGAGTTGGCTTGTACCAACAGGGGTATCCCTTTTTTATCGTTCTGGTGACGCTTATTACAGGGGGAATCCCTCTTGCGGTAGCCAAGCTAGTAGCCGAAGCCGAAACGGCGGGACAGCCCGAAATGTCGCGGCGTATTTTGCACACCAGCCTGCGCTTAACCATTACACTCAGTCTGATCGCCATGGTTCTCTGTCTTGTGTTCGCGCCTTGGATCACAAGCCATCTTCTGACCGACAGCCGCGTGTATTATACATTCGTGAGCATGAGCCCAATGATTGTCATTGTAGCTGTTTCTTCAGCTTATAGGGGCTATTTTCAGGGAAAGCAAAATATGATTCCTTCCGCTAGTTCCTCGATTGCCGAGACCGTTATGCGCATTTTTTGTGTCATTTGGTTTGCTTACTTGTTACTTCCCCATGGGGTAGCCTACGCTGCTGCAGGTGCCATGCTCGGTGCTCTGGCGGGCGAATTCATTGGCATGATTGTGCTTCTATGGCAATACGTGTGTAACCAGCGAAAAGATCGCATCCTTCAGCCGAATTCGCCTGGCCCCTCCTCTGAGGTTTATCCCGAGCAATCATCTGTTTTGTCACGTCTTATGTCTATATCCGTTCCCGTGACTGCTGGAAGGCTTGTCGGTTCCTTATCCTATTTGCTCGAATCTATCTTGTGCATGCGCAGCCTTGCCGTAGCAGGCATTGCAACTGGCGTGGCAACCGCACAATATGGAGCCATGCAGGGCATGGTCATTCCTGTGTTATTACTACCTGGGGTTCTGACCAGTTCATTAGCTGTTTCACTCGTTCCTTCGTTATCCGAAGCAGCGGCTAAGGGGCATATTATAGCCATTCACAAACGTCTACATCAATCGCTTCGGCTCGCTTTGGTTGCAGGAGCCCCATTTGCCGTGATCATGTATGTATTGGCGGAACCTCTGTGTCTGCTACTCTACAATAATGGCGATATTGCAGGAATGCTTAAGCTCATGGCACCTTTTGCTCTTTTTATGTACATTCAGGCCCCGCTTCAGGCAGCACTTCAGGCGTTAGACCGTCCTGGAAGTGCCTTATTAAATACCTTTATCGGAGCCGTTATCAAAATTGTGCTGATCGTCTGGCTTGCATCCCAACCTCAGTACGGTATCTACGGAGCTGTCATCGCCATTTGTATTAACAGTGCCATTGTTACTCTCCTTCATGGCTTCAGTGTCAGCAGGCTACTTCGCTTCCGCGTACGTTTGCTCGATTTCTGGAAGACCGGGATAGGCATGATCATCATGGCAGCAGCAGTGTTATATACCTACAGACATTTAACGATGTTCGACCAAATGTGGCTCCAATTTATTTTTGCCGCAGGCTTGGGAATTATTCTGTACCTTTTCCTGATGACCTTGATCAAAATGATTGATTGGGACAACCTTACACGCATTCCAATCCTGAGAAGATGGTTTAAAGCATAAGAAATCTAATCCGAAGATTTTCCATAGGCCGGTGGTGTAATGTACACATCACCTCTATGGTTAACCGAGCATAAAAAAACATCCTTAAAATCTTTGTGTCCCTTCGCTTGAATTTGATTTTTAAGCCAAAACCGGTTCATATCCATTCGTTCCAAATTTCGATCCAGCACCTTACCATCCATGATTAATGGAATAGGCAGTCCCTCATATCTAAACTTTCCACCGATTTGTGGAGAAGGATGGACTTTATCCACCTGTAGCTCTTTGTTTGCCAAATCTGTTCCGTTTAATTCCTGCTTCATTTTTTCGTGTTCCACTCCGACGTTATCATCCTTACCTATAACCGTTAGCTTACCTGTCGTTTCCAAAATAACATATTCAACTTCGTCCAGACTTTCTATATTTTGTTCACGAAGTTGTAACAGCAAGTCATCCAAATTGTAACGTTGTTTCACCATTTCGTCCTTGTTTAATTGTCCATTAGAGTACAATACACTGGGCCTACCATCAAATAGTAAGCGCAGTCGCCGACTTTTCAGACTGAAATAGGAAATCCCAATTTGCAAAATTAACAGCACTCCTAAAGGAATCAATCCTTCGTAAAGTGGACGTTTTATGTCCTCCAGACTGAATACAGCAATTTCTGCAATCATAATGGATATGACGAGATCGAAAACAGACAATTTACCGATCTCCCTTTTACCCATCAAGCGCATCACCAGATATACAATAAAATACATGAGCAGCGTCCGAAAAATATGAGCAAAAATATCGTGACTCAATATGTTCGCCTCCTCCCCTGTACTTGCAATAAGACATGAGTCGTTCATTGTACACGTATTCTGACCGTTCCTCACTTGGCTCATACAAAAAACAAAAGGCTAAATTATTGAAATAAAGAGAAAGACTGCTTGCGACTTGGTACTAAGCCGTGAGGCTTGGCCATAGAATGATAATAGTTCAAACCTTGGTACAGGAGGAATTATCAATGGAGCTCATTCGCCGCTGGTGTTCGTTTCGTCTGGCCCATCCTATTTTATCCGGCTTATTCTATGCTTTTGCATGGATGCTGCTTGGCGCATTGATTCTTTCACTACTCTTGTGGCTGACACAGATGCAGGAACAGGACTTATCATTGTATACGTACATCGTCCATGCATTCGCCATGCTATCTGGTGGCTTCGTCGCCGGTAAAAGATCAGCAAACAAAGGCTGGTATCAAGGCGGTATTACAGGTATCCTGTATGGACTAATCGTTCTGCTGGTCGGTTTTCTGGCATTGGATGCGGGCATGGTCGGCAAGGACCTGTTACACTTAGGTTTCGCGTTTGTCATAGGCGCAGGTGGTGGGATGTTTGGCATTAATCTCAACAAGTAATCAAAATGTTTGTACCCATGTAATAAAACAACACAAAAAACCGAGCCTCCTCAAAGGCTCGGTTTTTGTATAACGGTCACCAGCATTTTACGATTTGGAAACAACTTCCTCAGATGCCGTGTCTTTTGCAATCGCGTTGCTGATTGCACTGCGGTCAAAGGTCAGCTTCGTGACATCATTCACACGCAAAACTACTACATCATCCGTAATCTCCATAATTGTACCGTGAAGACCTCCGATTGTAATGACTTTATCTCCCTTTTTCAAAGCTTGAAGCATCGTTTGACGTTGCTTTTGTTTTTTCTGATTCGGGCGAATCAGCAAGAAATAGAAGATTACAAACATCAGAGCCAGTGGCCAGATCATTTGAAAAAGTCCGCCAGTTCCACCGGGTGTAGCAGCGGCTGTAGCAAAATGAAACATGTTAAATCCCCCTTTCGTATACTCTCCCTAAAACTTAAAATCCTTTATCATTATCATGAAGACCGTACTGCTCAAAAAATTCATCTCGGAAATCAAGCAGCCTGTCATCCATAATCGCTTGTCTGACATTACGCATCAATTGTATTAAGAAATGCAAGTTATGATACGTTGTCAGTCGGAGCCCGAAGGTTTCATCCGCTTTAATCAAATGTCGCAAGTAAGCACGTGAATAATTGCGACAGGTATAACAATCACAAGCAGGATCGAGCGGGCCAAAATCACTTGCATATTGGGCATTGCGAACGACAAGACGACCTTGGCTGGTCATCGTTGTCCCGTTGCGAGCAATTCGGGTTGGAAGTACACAATCGAACATATCCACACCACGGATAGAGCCTTCAATCAAAGCATCAGGCGAACCCACGCCCATCAAATAACGTGGCTTGTTGGTGGGAAGCAGAGGAACCGTATAATCGAGCACTTCATACATCAAATGTTTCGGTTCACCTACGCTCAGTCCACCAATAGCATACCCCGGGAAATCCATGGAAGTCAAATCCGCAGCGCTTTGCTTGCGCAGATCTTCATGCATGCCTCCCTGAACAATGGCAAACAGCCCTTGATCATGAGGACGCGCGTGTGCCTCTAAACAACGCTCAGCCCAACGGCTGGTACGTTCCAGTGACTTTTTCACATACTCATATTCAGCCGGAAATGGCGGGCATTCATCGAAGGCCATCATAATATCTGAGCCAAGCGAGTTTTGAATTTCCATCGCCACTTCTGGTGAAAGAAACTTCTTATCTCCATTTAAATGAGAGCGAAAATGTACACCCTCCTCTGAAATTTTACGCATTTCACTCAAAGAAAACACCTGGAATCCGCCGCTGTCTGTTAAAATAGGGCGATCCCAATTCATAAACTTGTGCAGTCCACCCGCTTCACGAATAATATCGTGGCCGGGACGAAGAAACAAATGGTACGTGTTACTCAAAATAATTTGAGCATCCATCGCTTTCAGTTCCTCAGGACTCATCGTTTTAACAGTTGCTTGAGTTCCCACAGGCATAAAAGTTGGTGTCTCAATAACTCCGTGAGGTGTGTGTACACGCCCGAGACGAGCTCCCGATTGCTTGCAGGTTTTAATATGTTCGTATCTTATTGCTGGTGCCATATTTTCTCTACCATCCTTAATTAATAAATGAACATTGCGTCCCCGAAGCTGAAAAACCGATATTGTCGGTCAATCGCCTCCTGGTAAGCATGCATAATATTCTCCCTGCCCGCCAGTGCACTAACCAGCATAACCAAGGTAGATTTAGGCAAATGAAAATTCGTAATCATCGCATCCACCACACGGAATTCATAGCCTGGATAAATAAAAATCTGTGTCCAGCCACTGCTGGCCTGCAGCACTCCATCTGCGAATGTATTGCCCACCGTCTCCAGCGTTCGGCAACTGGTTGTTCCCACTGCCACGATTCTCCCACCGCGCGCCTTGGTTTCATTGAGTACATCGGCTGTTTCCTGTGACAATGAATAGTATTCTTCATGCATTACGTGCTCTTCAATCGTATCCACAGACATCGGTCTGAACGTCCCTAAGCCAACATGAAGTGTGATAAAGGCAACGGTAACGCCCTTCTTTTTAATCTGGTCCAGCAATTCTTCTGTAAAGTGCAGCCCTGCCGTTGGAGCCGCAGCCGAACCTTCATGCCGAGCATAAACGGTCTGATAGCGCTCGCGGTCATCCAGTTGTTCCTTGATATACGGCGGAAGCGGCATTTGGCCCAAGCGGTCCAATATCTCCTGGAAAATACCGTCATATGAAAATGACAGTACCCTTCCGCCCATATCTCCTTCTTCCTCAATTACTGCTTTCAGCTCATCACCGAAAACGATAACAGCACCCTTTTTCAGCTTTTTACCAGGTTTCACCAATGCTTCCCATCGGTCCCCTTGCAGTTGCTTAAGCAACAAAACCTCAGCCTTAGCTCCCGTGTCTTCCTTGATGCCAAACAAGCGTGCAGGAATCACTCTCGTATCGTTTAATACCAACGTATCCCCTGGTTGGAGATACTGCACAATATCCGAAAACGTATGATGGCCCACTTCACCGTTATTTTTGTTTAATGTCAGTAATCTGGAAGCGCTCCGATCAAGCAAAGGCGTCTGTGCAATTAATGTTTCAGGCAGTTCAAAATCGTAGTCGTTTACGTTCATATATTGGTCAGTCCTTAACTATATCCACATTTTTATAATAGTGTTGCAAAATTTTCTTGTAATCATACCCCTGCTCGGCCAAACCATTGGCACCCCATTGGGATAAGCCCAAACCATGACCATTTCCTTTACCTGTAAAAATAAAGCTTTGTGTTTTGTCAATGACTCGTGCATGACGATCTTCATTCATGACGATCACCCCGTTACCACTTGAAGTACTGCTGCCAGATGCGGACAGGATTTGAGTGCCTTGTGTACCACTTACATGAGAAGTAGCCCCATCAGCGCCTAATACAGTATAACTTCCGGTACTCGCAATATCAAACAGTGTGCTCGGGAGGCCGCCCATTGCTGAGCGAAACATATCCGGATATTTCACTTTCAAAGGGGTTCCGTTCGCTTCAACCTCCAACACTCGCCCTGATGGACCACGTTTGGTGACATCGAGGTGATTAATAGAGGAAGGCACTGTGCCCGTTACTTTCCCTTGCAGGGATTTAGCAAGCTGAGCTGACGTAAAGGGCCCCCGCACCCATGCATAGTCTCCGGACTGAGGCACCTTTTCTAATACAATGATCTCTTCGCCCGGCTGCGCCTTGGCTATTGGTGTAACCGTCGATTGAATTTGGGGAATAGGACGCACATTTGTATTTTCCGCAGTGACGGTGATTTTGTCTAACCCCGCTTCTGTGACACCCTCCAGTTCCTTAGCATTATCCTCACGAATATACCCTGTCTTGCCACTGGAGAGAAGTACATGATACCACTCCTGTGCTCCTTTTTGCGCCGAAGTATCCCCCGAGCTGTCTACGCTAGCAAAGGCTTCGCCACCACTGTTCCACACCTCAGAGGCATCTGCTGTCACACCGCCCGCATTAGATGAAAATACAGCTTCGACCACTTTACCGCCACTTTTAATGACTTCACCAGCCGTTGCATCTACAGCCTTATTGACGTTGGCATGTTCCGAGCTCTTCCCGTTGTAAGCCTGGCTTAACGTGCCATCTACCACATTGCCGATCTGAAACCGATTGCCTTGGGCAAGCGCATAGCTACGAGCCGCTACCGCTTGAGCCTTGAGCGCTTCATCTGGCCATGAGGAATAGACCTCTGCTCCTACCACGGAATACAAATACTGCTCCAAAGGAACTTCGTTCACAAGCGCCAGCTGGCCTGACGTCATGCCAATCTCCATCTCGCCGCGATATGTACGCTGTGATCTTTCCATCACTTGTACTCCATTATTACCGCCGTTGACAATTATCTTGCTATTATCAGAACCACTTAGCATGTAATGAGACATCACCTGCGAGCCGGTCGTGACTCCTGCTTCCTGTCTTATAATGAGGCCGGCTTGAGTAGCATTAACTTTAGACAACGTGAGTCTCGGCTGCTTGCTCTCCAGCTCAGTTTTCAAAGCCAACAGCTTGCTGTCATTACTTTCTTCTCCAACCCACACGGCATACTGACCTCTTGATTGAATCACAGTAAAAGCATCAAAGCCCGCCGCAGCAATTGTCGTTCGAACGAGATTAGCTTCCTGCTCGCTTCCGTAGCTTCCAGTGGACCAATGCTTGTTTCCCTTCACCTCGGCCTGCGCTCCGGTTGCCGAGGAAATCCGCTGTACAGCAGCCTGCGCAGACTGTTCACTAGCATATATTCCCGCGTACACTTGATACACAGAGCTACCATTTTTTGAACCGATAAAAACCGTAGGTTTATCATTAGTCTTTTGCAGGGCTTGTGCCGCTTTTATCGCCGCTGCTTCATTTCCTTCAAGTACCTTCACCCGATAGCTGTCTACACTAAAACGAGCTGTACTATCTGGCAGTCCCATCCAAGTTTGAAAGCTGCCTCCACTGTTCTGTCCAACACTCAGACCTCCTGATGATTTCAAGGTTACAGCGGGGACTGTCGCTTTATATTTGCTGCCTAGATCCGCAAAAATCACTACACGAATATCCTCTTGGGCGGCGGCAGCGTGAACGCCCGAAGACCAAGGTATGCACACTGTAGCTAATACCATAATCGCTGCTGCTCGTTTGGCCCGGCCCATCCATGCACCGAAAATACTTTCTCGGTTAAATGCTTTTCCACTCATTTCTGGCTCCCCCAATCTAGCTGCCTAGCACTTATATTTGCGTAATTTATCGGGCTCTCGATCCTTGTCTGTCCCTTTAAATACATCGGCGGAATAAACCAAAATATAAACCCGCCAAAATCTTACTTATACTCTCATTCCCTCAGTCATCCGTCAGCCGATATCGTATTCACCATACTGCATGTAACCATGCAATAATTTTTTTAAAAAGTGCATCATGTTTCCTAATCACCGTGGATCCGTTGGCATGGGGATTCCAAGGTGGGCATATGCCGCCGGAGTCACTGTTCGTCCCCGAGGTGTTCTTTGTAAAAGACCAATTTGTAACAAATAGGGTTCATACACGTCCTCAATAGTCTGACTCTCTTCACCAATGGTTGCAGCAATTGTGTCCAATCCTACAGGTCCGCCCCGGAATGAATGAATCATGGCCTTAAGCATTTTATGATCAATTTCATCCAGCCCGAGAGGATCTATTTGAAGTCTCTTTAGTGCCTCTGCAGCCAACTCAGAATGGATAATTCCGTCTCCGGCAACCTGGGCAAAATCACGCACCCTTTTTAATAGTCGGTTGGCAATACGCGGTGTCCCCCGTGAACGCAATGCGATTTCCTCCGCCGCATCCCCGACAATTTCAATCTCCATAATATCCGCGTTCCTGGACACAATGTAAGCCAGCTCGTCTGTCGTATAAAACTCTAATCGACTAATAACACCAAACCGATCACGCAATGGCGCAGAGAGCAGCCCAGCGCGCGTAGTGGCCCCTATAAGTGTAAAGGGTGGCAAATCCAGACGGACTGAGCGTGCACTCGGGCCTTTACCAATCATAATATCCAGCGCAAAATCCTCCATCGCCGGATACATGACTTCTTCCACCGTACGATGAAGGCGATGAATCTCATCAATGAACAAAACATCACCCTCTTGAAGATTGGTCAGCAATGCTGCCAAATCTCCCGGTCTTTCAATTGCAGGACCTGAAGTCGTACGCAGATTAACCCCCAACTCATTGGCAATAATGTTAGCAAGAGTTGTTTTACCCAACCCAGGCGGTCCGTACAACAGTACATGGTCCAACGCTTCTTTACGCATTTTGGCCGCTTCAATATATACTTTCAGATTTTCCTTAACCTGATTTTGCCCGATATATTCATTTAGATAACGGGGGCGAAGGCTTAGCTCCGCCGTCTGGTCTTCCATCATCAAATTGGCGGAAATAATCCGGTCATCCATATTCCATCGCTCCTCTTTTCACCAGACACTTGTTAACGGACATCCGCGTCCTATCCGGCAAACAACAGTTGCAAAGCCCGCTTCATCAAAATATCGGCAGATTCATCAGGTTTTGCATCTTTCTTCATTCTGCTCCATACCTTATCCAACTCAGTATCAGTATAACCGAGGGCCTTGAGCGCCTCACGGGCCTCGCCCCAATATGAACCTTCGCCTTCTTCTACGACAGGCTCAGCAAACAATCCGGTTGCCATCCCTAACGAGCCAATACCGTCCAGCTTGTCTTTCAAATCCAGAATCATACGTTGTGCCGTCTTTTTACCGATCCCCGGTAACTTGGTGAGAAATGTGATATTCTCCTGATAAATCGCCGTTACCACATGAGCAGGCGTACCGCCTCCTAAAATACCAAGCGCAACACGCGGTCCAATACCAGATACATCAATCAGTTTACGGAATAGCTGCTGCTCCTCACGGGTCGCAAAACCGAACAGTAAAATAGCATCTTCCCTTACATGATGGTGAATATAAATAACCACTGAACCTTCAGTTTTGGCGAACGCGTAAGGATTCGGACAAAATACCCGGTACCCTACACCCTGTACATCTAAAACGACATATTCATTTTCCAAATGGGCCACAGAACCACGCAAGAAATCTATCATTTTCGCAATACCTCATTTAATTTTGAATTTAGTCCATAGGAGTGCGCATGACAAATAGCCACCGCCAAAGCATCCGCTACATCGTCCGGTTTCGGCACAGTTTGAAGCTTTAGAAACATTCTAACCATTTCTTGTACCTGTTTCTTCTCAGCCTTACCATACCCTACAATAGCCTGCTTTACCTGCATCGGCGTGTATTCACCTATAGGCAAATTACGTTGTTTTGCAGCCAGCACCAGCACCCCACGTGCCTGACTTACAGACATAGCGGTTGTAACGTTGCGATTAAAAAAGAGCTTTTCCAGTGCTACCGCATCAGGCTTATATTTATCTATTAATTGCAACATGCCTTCATACACATGAAGCAGCCTTTCTTCTTCCGGTGTATGAGCCTCCGTCTGGATGCAGCCATACTGCACAGGCACCACTTTACTGCCAATCTTGTCTACAAACCCGAAGCCCACAATAGCAATACCCGGATCAATTCCTAGAAAACGCAAAAAAATCTCTCCCCTATCGCTCAATCATGGCGTAACTAATCAATAGCCAGCGTTATCCTGAATATACTCACGGTCAAATACCATATAAAGCGAACATATGTGTCGTTCTTTTCATTATAACAAAACTTTGTATCTAATAGAGGAAAAAATTTAAACATGAGTAAAAACATAAAAAGAGACGCTTCAAGCCTTACCTCATGGGCAAAGCCTAACGTCTCGCAGTTGTAATCAATAGTGCTGTTTTAATACCCTCTGTGTTCGCTCCACGGCAAAGTCACTAAAAGTGGAAATTACACTGTTATACTCATTTATATCCTGTACACGGATTCCCTGCTGAAGTTGTTTATACACCCCTTCTGGCAAGGCCGTCTCCATGGAACCCACATCCAATTGAAAAAAAGTGCGGATTACTTTTTCTCTTTTAGGCAGCCCTTCATACAATGTAAGCTGGCCGTCAGTGCTCAAACCCATGTATCCACGCTCTTTGCATGACTCTGACAAGTCTTCCACCCTGCGTTCCAGCCACACCTCTCCTTTGGTATTAAGTCGTCCCTTCCAATCGGGATGTTGCTTCAGTAAGGTCTCTAGCTGCTGTGAACTTAGCGTTCCCAAGGAAAGTGTTTCCGTACCACATACGTAGGTGGTTAACAGACGGGTCTTCCTGCTTATACCGGAAGCACGAATACTTTGTAATAGTTGCATATGTGAGGAGTGATCTTCAGTTGGACCCAGATGTGAAGCCTCCTCCATGCCCTCCTCTGCCATGACGGTAGTAGCGAGTGGCTGTGACAACATAGCCTGCATATAATTCGATAACAGAATACCCAACCCTGCCAGCAAACAAGCCGCGCCCAAAATGCTACAGGCCCACACTGTTCTTCTCCACTGTTTCCAGCGCCGTTTCATCTGTTTTTTCCAACTTAATCGCTTCACAGTAATCCCTTCCGTCCCACTTTTTGTGTTAGTGTGACCTGGCGATTACTGATTTATACAAAAAGATAATTAATATAACAAAAAAGCCGCTGCTTCCAGCGACTTTCCTTTTGAATCGGGATGACACGATTTGAACATGCGACCCCCTGGTCCCAAACCAGGTGCTCTACCAAGCTGAGCTACATCCCGAAATACATGCCGGTGAGAGGACTCGAACCTCCACGGTTTCCCTCACGATTTTGAGTCGCGCGCGTCTGCCAATTCCGCCACACCGGCTTATGAAGTTAATGGCGCGCCCTGAGAGATTCGAACTCCCGGCCTTTTGATTCGTAGTCAAACGCTCTATCCAGCTGAGCTAAGGGCGCAAATATGGAGCGGACGACGGGAATCGAACCCGCGACCCTCGCCTTGGCAAGGCGATGCTCTACCGCTGAGCCACGTCCGCAATATCATTATATCCATGACATATAAGTGCATGAATGGTGAGCCATGAAGGACTCGAACCTTCGACACCCTGATTAAAAGTCAGGTGCTCTACCAACTGAGCTAATGGCTCCCAACAGGGTAACATAACTTTGTGAAAATGGCGGAACTGACGGGATTCGAACCCGCGATCTCCTGCGTGACAGGCAGGCATGTTAGGCCTCTACACCACAGTTCCATAGCAGTTTACATTCAAAAGTTAATTGGTTGCGGGGGCAGGATTTGAACCTGCGACCTTCGGGTTATGAGCCCGACGAGCTACCGAACTGCTCCACCCCGCGATAATATTAGGGACTGCTATTTAAATAAATGGTGGAGGCTGAGGGGCTCGAACCCCCGACCCTCTGCTTGTAAGGCAGATGCTCTCCCAGCTGAGCTAAGCCTCCATACTACTTATGACCCGTAGGGGATTCGAACCCCTGTTACCTCCGTGAAAGGGAGGTGTCTTAACCCCTTGACCAACGGGCCATACAATAAAATAATTATGGCGGAGAGAGAGGGATTCGAACCCTCGAGACGCTTTTGGCGCCTACACGATTTCCAATCGTGCTCCTTCGGCCAACTCGGACACCTCTCCATATGGCTCCCCGAACAGGACTCGAACCTGTGACAACTCGATTAACAGTCGAGTGCTCTACCAACTGAGCTATCAGGGAATAATAATCATAAAGCTCTGCTTGGCGACGTCCTACTCTCCCAGGACCCTGCGGTCCAAGTACCATCGGCGCTGGAGGGCTTAACGGTCGTGTTCGGGATGGGTACGTGTGGAACCCCTCCGCTATCGCCACCAAACATGAATTTGCTACGCAAATTCTTCCGTACGGCTATTCAGTTCATCACTTATCGTGTGAATGAATAGCCATGCGCTTGTTGTATGTCACTTGTACATACCTTCAAGGTTACACCCTGAAAACTGGATCCGAAACTCATTGCGTCTTATCTTAGGATAAGCCCTCGACCGATTAGTATTGGTCAGCTCCATGCATTACTGCACTTCCACCCCCAACCTATCTACCTCGTCGTCTTCAAGGGGTCTTACATACTGGGAAATCTCATCTTGAGGGGGGCTTCACGCTTAGATGCTTTCAGCGCTTATCCCTTCCGTACATAGCTACCCAGCGGTGCTCCTGGCGGAACAACTGGTACACCAGCGGTACGTCCATCCCGGTCCTCTCGTACTAAGGACAGCTCCTCTCAAATTTCCTACGCCCACGACAGATAGGGACCGAACTGTCTCACGACGTTCTGAACCCAGCTCGCGTACCGCTTTAATGGGCGAACAGCCCAACCCTTGGGACCTACTTCAGCCCCAGGATGCGATGAGCCGACATCGAGGTGCCAAACCTCCCCGTCGATGTGGACTCTTGGGGGAGATAAGCCTGTTATCCCCAGGGTAGCTTTTATCCGTTGAGCGATGGCCCTTCCATGCGGTACCACCGGATCACTAAGCCCGACTTTCGTCCCTGCTCGACTTGTAGGTCTCGCAGTCAAGCTCCCTTCTGCCTTTGCACTCTTCGAATGATTTCCAACCATTCTGAGGGAACCTTGGGGCGCCTCCGTTACTCTTTAGGAGGCGACCGCCCCAGTCAAACTGCCCACCTGACACTGTCCTCGCACCGGATTACGGTACCAAGTTAGAACCTAGATACGATCAGGGTGGTATCCCAAGGATGCCTCCCTTCAAGCTGGCGCTCAAAGTTCGACGGCTCCCACCTATCCTGTACAGATCGTACCCAAATTCAATATCAAGCTGCAGTAAAGCTCCATGGGGTCTTTCCGTCTTGTCGCGGGTAACCTGCATCTTCACAGGTATTAAAATTTCACCGGATCTCTCGTTGAGACAGCGCCCAAGTCGTTACGCCATTCGTGCGGGTCAGAATTTACCTGACAAGGAATTTCGCTACCTTAGGACCGTTATAGTTACGGCCGCCGTTTACTGGGGCTTCGGTTCATAGCTTCGCTCTTGCGAGCTTACCACTCCCCTTAACCTTCCAGCACCGGGCAGGCGTCAGCCCGTATACTTCGCCTTGCGGCTTCGCACAGACCTGTGTTTTTGCTAAACAGTCGCTTGGGCCTTTTCACTGCGGCCCCCTCGGGCTATTCACCCTACCGAGGCACCCCTTCTCCCGAAGTTACGGGGTCATTTTGCCGAGTTCCTTAACGAGAGTTCTTCCGCGCGCCTTAGAATTCTCTTCTCGCCTACCTGTGTCGGTTTGCGGTACGGGCACCTTCTCCTGGCTAGAGGCTTTTCTTGGCAGTCTGAGATCATGACCTTCGCTACTATAATTTTCGCTCCCCATCACAGCCCAGCCTTACGATGTGCGGATTTGCCTACACACCAGCCTCACTGCTTAGACGGACATCCATCCGTCCGCGTCACTACCCTACTGCGTCACCCCATCGCTCATAACGGATTACGGTGGTACAGGAATTTCGACCTGTTGTCCTTCGACTACGCCTATCGGCCTCGCCTTAGGTCCCGACTTACCCTGAGCGGACGAACCTTCCTCAGGAACCCTTAGGCTTTCGGCGGATCTGATTCTCACAGATCTTTTCGTTACTCATACCGGCATTCTCACTTGAATGCAGTCCAGCGCTCCTTACGGTACACCTTCAACCCGCATTCAACGCTCCCCTACCCCTGATGCAAGCATCAAGCCATAGCTTCGGTGGTGTGTTTAGCCCCGTTACATTTTCGGCGCAGAGTCACTCGACCAGTGAGCTATTACGCACTCTTTCAATGGTGGCTGCTTCTAAGCCAACATCCTGGTTGTCTGTGCAACTCCACATCCTTTCCCACTTAACACACACTTGGGGACCTTAGCTGATGGTCTGGGCTGTTTCCCTTTCGACAATGGATCTTAGCACTCACTGTCTGACTCCCGGAACTAAATCTATGGCATTCGGAGTTTGACTGAGCTTGGTAACCCTTGCGGGCCCCGCACCCAATCAGTGCTCTACCTCCACGATTCTTCTTTCCGAGGCTAGCCCTAAAGCTATTTCGGGGAGAACCAGCTATCTCCGGGTTCGATTGGAATTTCTCCGCTACCCCCACCTCATCCCCGCATTTTTCAACATGCGTGGGTTCGGGCCTCCAGTGCGTGTTACCGCACCTTCACCCTGGACAGGGGTAGATCACCCGGTTTCGGGTCTACGTCCACGTACTCATTCGCCCTATTCAGACTCGCTTTCGCTGCGGCTTCAGCTCTTCACCTTAACCTTGCACGGGAACGTAACTCGCCGGTTCATTCTACAAAAGGCACGCCATCACCCATAAATAGGGCTCTGACTTCTTGTAAGCACACGGTTTCAGGATCTATTTCACTCCCCTTCCG
>NZ_CP151963.1:4315000-4982500 GCF_038593105.1 Paenibacillus sp. FSL H7-0442
AGACCAACCGAAGTCGGTTTATAGAAAGAGCGATAAGCTCATTTTGAAACTGACGAGATAAAAAATATCTCTTGTTTGCTTCCATTTTATACAGCCTGATGGCATGTACCAAAATCTCAGCGTTGGATTTTGCAAGCAAAATCCGCACTCACTCGTTGTTCAGTTTTCAAAGATCAAACCTACATCATATCTCACTTTGTTTCACCACCGCATCTCAGCGGCGACTTAAATAATATATCATGTTTTACGCGTCTTTGCAACACTTTTTTTTAAGAGGATTTTATAATCAACTCTGCTTTGTTTTCGTATTGCTAACTATCTTGTAAAAGACAGCTATAAGAATATACCACATATATAAGCTTAGTAGCAACACCTTTTTTTAAAAATTATTTTCTCATCTTTAAAATCACTGCATTTAAATAAAGAGACCATTATTCCCTCAAGCAGAATAACAGTCTCTTTAACATTCATTTCTTTCTCTTAATGACTAATAAAGCCGGGGCACTACTAGGAGTCTCTCTTCTTTTACTTTTTACTTTTAGCCACGTCAGTCCCTAATCCATGGATTTTTACGCGAACGAGCACTAAAGGATGAGGAACGAGTTTCTCCTCCAGTTGAATTACGGGATTTTTGCTTCTTATTAGTAGCATTTTTACTGGAAACCTTGACTTTGGACGTCTCTTCTTTGGATGTGCTGCCAGAGCTGTCTTTTGATTTACCTTTACTCACGCTACGATCCTTTGTTTTAGAAGAAGAATCAATTTCATTTTGGGATGCTATAGTCAGATTGTTACCTACCTCCTGCGTTCCTGGAATTGCTGGTGCCGACTGGACGTTCTCTTCCCGGCATCCACAGTCTGGCATAAACATATAGGGTGTTGTATATCCCTCTAATGGATACATAGGTGCATTCCCATGCGCAAACGGATGATAAGGGGAATTCGCAGATTGTTGCCCTTGTAGTTGGCTATAGTCGGATACGTGTCCAGCCGCAGGCAAACCATATGGAGGTCCTCCCCATGCCTGGCTCCATTGACTGCTCTGGACTGTACTCTCTGAATACTGCGGCGGATGCCCTTGATGGATAAATGGAGGATAGACAGGATAGGATGCATTTTCAGACGCTTCATGGCTCGGATAATATCCGGGGGCGCAGCAATCTGAATAGGCAGGATAAGGAGTTGGATAGGCATTTATAATTGGTGTCTGCACAGGCCCCCAGCACCATGGATGCTCACAGTCATGATGATAGCCCTGATCAGAAACTACAGTAGGAGAGGCATATTCTGCTAAGGAGGTATTTATAGGCGCTTGAGGAGACCCAATCCCCGGATACCACGAGTTCGGCATTGCATTTATTTGTGGGCTATAATCAGATGTCGGCTGTTGTATCGACCACTCGGAATTTACCATCGGCTCCGATTTTGTGCAGCCGCAAAACTTTTCAGCTACAGGTTGCTTCACAACAGTTGTAGGAAGCTGTGGCTTAGATGCAATCGGTTGGGTGACTATAGGTTGCATTTGAGGTGGAGCAGGTGGTGTAACTATGGGCTGCATTTGAGGTGGAGCGGGATTTACGGGTGCCATAGGAACTTCAGGCAGTTTTAATTCAGGAAGCTTAGGAGGATTCACTGTTTCTTTCGGCTGTGTCATCTCCTCTTTAGGGCTAGGCATATTCTCCGGCTCAGGCTGTGTCATCTCTGCCTTGGGCTGGGTAAGTTCTTGCTTAGTGGGGGATTCAGGTTTAGGCTGTGTCATCTCTTCTTTGACTGCGGTATTTTTTTTATTCTCAGTAAAATCAGAATTCTCTTCTTTGTAGTGTGGAATATTAACTGTTTCTCCAACCAGTAGTGCATTCGGGTTTTTAAGCTGGGAATTGGCATCAATAATTAGCTTGAGCGGTACATTCCACGCCTTGGACAATTTCCACAATGAATCTCCTTGCTTAACCTTGTGTTGATATACCGTTGACGGCTGTGTTTCCATCGTGACAGGCTCTGTCGGAATTTTAATTTTCTCTCCGATGCTCAACTGATTAGGGTCTGCCAATTGGGGATTGGCGGCAATAACTTTCTCCAGCGTCACATTATACTTCTGTGCCAGCAAGTATAGAGTGTCACCTTTTTTGACGATGTGTATTTTCACAGGTCACAAACCTCCTAGACTTTCGTTCGGGCGGGATAAACGCCCGGCTTCTGTTATTACATCCTATGCACCTACCGGGCGAATGACCCCATACAAACAAAAAAATCCTTTTAACTAAATACTCTCGCGAGCATTCAGTTAAAAGGATTCGGTTTTATTTTAGTCCTGCCACACTTTGTAGCCATCCTGATCCACGATCTTCCGGAATTCAGTCAGGAGCTCCAAAGTCACTGGGCCAGCAACGCCGGAGCCGATCGTACGACCATCCACCTCATAAGCTGCAATAACTTCTGCCGCAGTTCCTGTAAAAAACACCTCGTCCGCAACATATACATCATGCAGTGTAAAAGGTTGTTCCTTAAGGGAGTACCCAAGCTTAGCACACAAATCGATAATAGCATTACGAGTAATTCCTTCAAGCGCTCCCAAATAGCAAGGAGGTGTATACAACACTCCGTTTTTGACAATGAAAATGTTGTCTGCAGAGCCTTCCGTCACATATCCTTGGGAATTGAGCATAATAGCCTCACCTACACCAGCATAGTTAGACTGGATCTTCACGAGGATATTGTTGAGATAGTTCAATGATTTAATCTTCGGATTCAAAGCATCCGGGATGTTGCGACGCTGAGAGACAGAAATTGTCTTCAGGCCAGTCAAGTAAGCTTCTTCTGGGTAAATGGCGAGCTGCTCCACGATAATGATGACACTCGCCTTCGCACAACGAAGAGGGTCTAAACCTAGATTTCCTGCACCTCGGGATACAACTAGACGGATATATCCGTTACGCATTTCGTTAAGACGAATCGTTTCAGCCATTGCTTCCAACATTTCATCAGAAGACAACGGAATGTTTAATTGAATGGATTTCGCAGAATCATACAGGCGCTCCAAGTGCTCCTTACATTTAAAAATATTTCCGTTATAAATACGAATGCCTTCAAATATACCGTCTCCGTACAAGAATCCATGATCATATACGGAAACCTTTGCGTTTTCCTTAGTCACATGCTGCCCATCCAGATAGATCCATTGTTCTGCCATTAAAATCACACCTCCGATTAATGTTCCTTTAAAATAGGTTCGATCGCTGCTTCAACATACTTGTAGCTTGGATAAGAGCCAAGAACACGTACATGGCACCCCAAAGCCTCGATCTCTGCAAAGGCTGCCGGAAGTAGCACGGAATGCAGAGATTCCAAAACTTCAATGTAAAAATAATAATTCCCCAATTGCTTTTTGGTTGGACGCGATTCAATACGGGACAGATTTAACCTGCGCCATGCAAATGCGGATAAAACCTGATGCAGCGCTCCCGGGAAATCCTGCGGCGGCGTGACCAAAATACTGGTTCGCTGACCTTCAGGCGTACCCGGGAGACTTATAGGTTGATGACCGATCAAGACAAAGCGGGTAAAGTTGTTATCGTGATCCGTCACTTTGCTGGCCAAAATATCCAATCCGTGTTTGGCAGCCGCAAGCTTGGTTCCGAGAGCGGTCCAGCCTTTACCGGGGTTATGTTTAACAATTTCGACGGCTTCCGCCGTACTTCCTGCACTCTCCAACTCGGCCTGAGGAGCGGAAGCCTGTATGAATTCTTTACACTGGGGAAGCGCCACAGGATGAGACATAATTTTGACCACTTTGCTCAAATCTAGCTTGTCCAAATCCTTCGTAAATTCACTGCGATGACCAATAAGATTTTGAATTGAAGGATATACCCATTCCGCCTGCATTTGAATGTCTACTTCATGTACAAGCCAATCCATATGCAAACTTACAGAGCCATCAATCGTATTTTCAATGGGAATTACACTATAGTCTGCCTGACCCTTGTCTACTGCCTGAAATACGTCCGCGATATGTTTGTAAAAAAGTAATTCATGGGACGTATCTCCTAACAAATACTTAATCGCTTCATGAGAAACAGTCCCCTCAGGAAGAAGTGCAATTCGTTTCATATCGTAAGTTCCCCTTTAATCATATCCATAAAAGGGAGAGTATTCCCTTCTGTATATACTTTAACTCCTTCATTCTCAGGGCGCAATTTTAAAACAGAAGCAGTGATCCCCTCTTTGTTCATGGTATCCGTTAAATACTGCTCCAGCTCTGCTTTCCGATTTTCCCGCCGATCTGTCAATGCCAGCAACGTTGGTCCAGCCCCACTTAGAGCCACACCCAAAGCACCATAATGGTGCGCATCCTGCAAGATCTCTGTCATACCTGGCACAAGTGCCGCGCGGTAAGGCTGATGAAGCTGATCACGCATCGCTTCAGCGATTAAGTCGGTTCGCCCTGATGCCAATGCTGCTACCAACATGGAAGCATGACTTATATTATATACAGCATCCTTCAATGATACTTGTGCGGGTAGAACCTCTCTGGCTTTCGACGTGGACAGCTGAAAATCTGGAATAACTACCATAACCTCCAGATTGGTATCCGGTTCAAGTCGTAAATGCCTAGCACGCTCACCGTCCCACATCGCTGTAATAATACCGCCAAACAGAGAAGCTCCAACATTATCCGGATGTTTTTCAATGGCGCTTGCCATATCGAACAACTTGGAATCCGGCAGAGGCGAGCCAATCAACGTATTTGCAGCGACCAAGGCGCCCACAATGGCGGAAGCACTGCTGCCCAAACCACGAGTGAGTGGAATATCTGAGTACATCGAAATATCGAGCTCAGGAACTGATACACCCGCTTCCCGAAAAACCATTTGTGCTACCTTGAAAATCAGATTAGTTTTATCTTGGGGAACACCATTCATTTCATCTCCGTATAAATGAAAAGCCGTCTGTTCGGCCTCCTTCATTTCAATCCATGCATATAAGGACAACGCCATGCCCAATGTATCAAAGCCCGGACCCAAGTTGGCCGTACTCGCGGGCACACGCACTCTTACTGTTTTTAAAACGGTCATACAGACAATTCCTCCTGCTTTTATTGACTATCCCTCTACTCGATATACGCTCTTGATGCGACGGATGACGTCCAAAGTTTCAAAATGCTCCAAAACCTTTTTCATACTTGCTTTACTGGCTAAATGAGTCACGATAATAATTTCAGCATCGGGGTTAACCTCATTCGGTTGCTGCACAACAGATGCCAGACTGACATCAAATTCAGCAAATACTTGCGTAATCCGTGCCAACACCCCTGCTTTATCATCCACATGCAGAAGCACGAAGTTTTTGAAATACACATCTTCGTCGTTACTAATTTTTTTAGGGTTGTAAGGAACGATGGCTTTAAGCCCATTGACACCAAGTTTGAGATTTTTCACTACAGCAACTAAATCGGCTACAACTGATGTTGCCGTCGGCATTTCACCTGCACCCGCACCATAAAACATGGTTTCACCCACTGCTTCACCACATACATACACCGCGTTGAATACCCCGTTCACCGAAGCCAATGGATGTTGCTTGCGTACCATGGTCGGCTGAACGTTAATCGTAAATTCATCACCCTGGCGCTCTGCAATGCCTAGCAATTTCATTTCATATCCTAGTTTTTTAGCAAAAGCAATATCTTCACTGGTTACCTTTGAAATGCCGCTGACACTTACATCCTTGAGCTCTACATTAGAGCGGAAACCCAGCGTGCCGAGAATTGCCATTTTACGGGCTGCATCCAGTCCTTCCACATCTGAGGTCGGATCGGATTCAGCATACCCAAGCTCCTGTGCTTCCTTGAGAACTTCCTCGTACGAGGCCCCTTCCTGACTCATTTTGGTTAAAATAAAGTTTGTCGTACCGTTCACAATCCCCATAATGCGGGTAATGCGGTCGGAGGAGAAACCTTCAATTAGTGTACGAATGATCGGGATACCACCCGCTACACTCGCTTCATAAAAAATATCACACTGCTTTTCCTGCGCCTTTGCTAATACTTCAGAACCGTGCAAAGCCATTAAGTCCTTATTTGCCGTTACGATGTGTTTACCCCGCTCCAGCGCTTCAAGAATGTACTCCTTCGTCTGATCAACGCCGCCCATGACTTCGATAATTACATCAATTTCAGGGTCCCGAATAACTTCCCATGGGTCCTCAGTAAGTTTGCTCGTCTCCACTTCAATGGAACGATATTTTTCTATGTTTTTTACAGCTATTTTTTCAATGATGATCGGTGAACCGACTTGTCTGCTCAAGTCTTCCTGATTGCCTTCTACGATTCGAACGACCCCCGTTCCTACCGTCCCCAAACCTAACAATCCTACTTTGACCGGTTTCATCCATTCCCCTCCTGATAACTTTTATCTAATGAACTGTATTGCCTTAACCTTGCCCAATCAGGCGAACACGTTTGACTCCAGAGATATCTTCCAAGCCCTCCAGTAGAACACCCAACTCTTCACTGAGTCTGGACATTTCTACCGAGATGACTACGTTGGCTCTGCCTTGCAGTGGAATACTTTGCTGAATCGTCAGCACATTGCCTCCGAAATCTGCCACTCTGCCAAGTACCCTGGACAACATTCCGGATTGATGTTCCAAATCAATAGAGATATTAACAATTCGCTCACGCTCCAGCTGGTTAACCAAATGTATGCCATCCTTATATTTATAAAAGGCGCTTCGGCTTAGCCCAACTTGCTCCACGGCATCATGCACGGTTTTAACATCTCCTGAAGCCAGCAGCAGTTTCACCTGTATGGTCTTAACAATAGCTTCAGGCAAAATATCTTCCCGTACCAAGTAATAGCGCTCTTTCAAGAACGTCCTCTCCTCAAAGACTTATGTTTTTGTATAGAGGACATTATATCGAAACTCATGAAAATCGGCAAGCAAACAATGCAAAAAACGGCTACTGCCTTCTATAGAGTTTCCTATAGTACAGTAACCGTTCAGGTTTTAGACCTTTATTTGAAATTTAGTAGTAGCTGCTGCCTTCAACAAATTCGAACTCGAAATCAGCAATGCGTACAGATGTACCATCTTTGGCGCCACGCTTGCGTAACTCAGCATCCACACCCATGTGGCGTAACGTTCTTGCTAATTTCAAAATGGCATCATGCGAGTTCAACTGCATGCGCTTCATCATGCGCTCAATTTTAGGGCTCTGCACCACGAATGTATCGTTTTCACGTACAATTGTAAAGCCCTCGTCTTCTGCTGTATCCAGCTTAAATACCTTACGTTCATTAACTTCTGCTACTTCCTCAACAACCGGCTCGTCCGGTATTTGATCCAGCAAATCAGCAGCCCGGTAGAGCAGTTCCTTCACACCTTGACGTGTCAGTGAGGAAATAGGCATGATTTCAAGATCAGGACGTATAGAAGCAATCTGCTCTTTGAAGTGAGCCAGGTTTTCTTCAGCTTCCGGCATATCCATTTTATTGGCCGCCACAATTTGCGGACGCTCAGCCAATGCTGAATTATATTGCTTCAATTCGTCGTTAATTTTAGTCCAATCTTCAAACGGGTCACGTCCTTCGGAGCCCGCCATATCCACGACATGGATAATAATACGCGTCCGCTCAATGTGCCGCAGAAATTCATGTCCCAGCCCAATACCTTCATGAGCCCCTTCAATTAAACCAGGCAAATCCGCCATCACAAAATTACGATGATCACCCACATCCACAACACCCAAATTCGGAGTAATCGTTGTAAAGTGGTAGGCCCCAATTTTCGGTTTTGCGGAAGATACAACCGACAACAAGGTAGACTTCCCAACACTAGGAAACCCGACCAAGCCTACATCAGCCATTACTTTTAACTCAAGCGTGATATAACGTTCTTGTCCCTCTGCACCGTTCTCAGCCAACTCAGGCGCTGGATTACTCGGCGTAGCAAAACGGATGTTCCCGCGCCCTCCGCGTCCTCCTTTAGCTACGACGACTTGTTGACCATGACGTGTCATATCTGCTACTACTTCACCAGTATCATCATCTATGATGACCGTTCCCGGCGGTATACGTACGATCATGTGCTCCGCATTGGCTCCGTGTTGACTTTTGTTACGACCTTTCACTCCACGCTGGGCTTTAAAATGTCGTTGGTACCGAAAATCCATCAAGGTACGCAAACCCTCATCTACACGGAAAATTACATCTCCACCGTTCCCTCCGTCACCACCACCTGGGCCACCTTCAGGAACGTATTTCTCACGACGAAACGCAATTAATCCGTCTCCGCCGTCTCCGCCTTTAACAAAAATCTTCGCTTTATCTACAAACATGGTTACACCTTCCTTATGTCTGGCACTGCATCCGAATTTGAAACATTTCGCCCGTAGGGAGCTTCTCTGTTCGAATGCGTTCACTTCCGGGTACGGATCTGACCCGCTTAAGGATATTCAAATCCGCAGGTATGTCACTTCCTTCAAAACGGACGATAACATCATTCTGATCCATACCGAAATAAAGTGTCAATCTGCGCACTTCTCCCCAGGACGACCGGCCCCCGCCATATTGATACGCACGCACCGTTTCTATGACGGCCGAGGCAAGCGACTCGCCGTCTTCGGGAGACATGACAGCGTCTAACTTTAACTGCTCCTCAACCTGTACCGACAACTGTAAATTACCGGCGTTCACGCGAAAAGACTGTAAATAAAACACCAGTGAGGGAATACCCAACTTAGATATTTTACTGTCTTCCGCCACGCGCCCTTTTATTGTTTCCACATAAGCAACAGATTTATCATGCTTATTCATGCGAATATATCCATAAAGCACCTGCAAGTCATTCATCCAGTCATGCCGATGATGGTTAAGCATTGCAATCGCTGTACGCTCAAAAGAACGCAAAGCAGCTTTCCGCTCATACTCAACCTGTCTATTCGTATACCACATACCAAAACATGCAGCAACTACAGACCATACTGCTAATAAGATAATCGTTAATACTTCGGGATAGAGCAGTGAAAAAACCAAAGGAATCAGAATGGAACCCAACGCCAGATAAGGCGCTCTTATCCGCTGGAACATGGCTTCTCTCCGTTCTGCGATAATTAAATGGATTATTAAAGAACCTTAATCCAGTATAGCACAGACTAACTTTCCAGTTCATTACCATCATGCAAAAAAGCCTCCGACAAAAGTGCCGGAGGCTTTTCAGCGTGTCTAAGCCGCTATTAAGCTTCTACAGTAGCTGCTACTGGAGCAACGTCGATCGGGTAGATGCTCACCTTTTTGCGATCACGGCCCCAACGTTCGAACTTCACAACGCCGTCTACTTTCGCGAACAGGGTGTCGTCCTTACCGATGCCCACGTTCGTGCCCGGGTGAATTTTCGTTCCGCGTTGACGAACCAGGATGCTACCGCCGGTAACTGCTTGACCGTCAGCACGTTTCACTCCAAGACGTTTCGATTTACTGTCACGTCCGTTTTTTGTGGAACCTACACCTTTTTTCGATGCGAATAATTGAAGATCCAATGTCAATTTCAACATGATGTCTACCTCCTTCTTTGATTATTTTCTATTTGAATATACTTACCGTATGATTCAGCAATGCTTGTCAGCATAATCACCATGGACTCCAGCAACAGTTGAACCTGTGCGTTCGCATCATGATAACTTTCAGGAGAAAGATACGCGCTTAAAAAGCCGTTTTCCATTTCCGTTTCCATCTCAACGTCCGTAAGAGCTCCAATCGAATTGACAGTTCCTACTGTTACCGCCGAAACGCCAGCACATACGATATCCTCGCCAGATTTAGCGAAATTTGCATGTCCTTTAACGGAAAACCCCTGTATGCTGCCATCCTCCAGTCGTGTAATACGCACGATAATCACTTATCGCACCCTCTTACGCTTGGATTTTTTCAATCGTCACTTTCGTGTACGGTTGACGATGACCTTGCTTCACATGGTAGTTCTTTTTAGGTTTGTATTTGTATACGATGACCTTTTGACCTTGACCATGCTTCTCAACTTTAGCTGTTACAGAAGCTCCAGAAAGAAGCGGTGTACCTGCTGTCAAGCCATTGTCGCCGGACACTGCCAGAACACGATCGAACGTTACAGTTTCACCATCATTAGCTTCCAACTTCTCGATGAACAATACGTCGCCCTCTTGAACTTTGTATTGCTTACCACCTGTTTCGATAATTGCGTACATTTGCTTGCACCTCCTTATGTCTCAGACTCGCCTAATAGCAGGTGGCAGATTCCCTTAGGATACTGCACTTCAGTACCTGATTGGAGCGGTTACAGCATGTGCAGCCAATCTTACGCATCACACATACTAAATGATTGTAGCACAAGCTTTATACACATTCAACCTTTAGTTTTAAAATGATTTTGGGTTACGCATCGCTCTACACGAGCGTCTTTTCTTCACGCACTTTTTTGCGGGTCATTTCCAGCAAACCTAACCGCGTCCAACCGACAACATAAGATTTGGTCCGATCCTTCTTCAATCTTGCTTCCAGCACAGAGGATACTTCCCGACGGTTCTCCTCTTGTTCCATGTCAATAAAATCAATGATGATGATACCACCAATATCACGCACACGTACCAGGCGGGCAATCTCTTCAGCTGCTTCAATGTTAGTCCGGGTTACCGTTTCTTCCAGATTACTGCCTCCCGTAAACTTCCCGGTATTCACATCAATGACGGTTAGTGCCTCCGTATGATCAATGACAATGTATCCACCGCCCTGCAGCCATACCTTTCGCGCAAAATCGCGTTCCAGCTGCTCATGAATGCCATAAGCTTTAAAAATCGTTTCTTCTGCACCACGAAATATACTTACATGAGCTTTCGCAGGACAAATCTGTTGCAGCATGATTTCTGCATCCTTTGCTTGCTCTTCACTGTCAATAACCAGTTCATCCTGTTCAGGTGTAAACACATCCCGAATCAATCGCTGAACAATACTTAAATCCCGGTGTAATTCGCACGGAGCCGAGTGTTCACCAGCTTTACGCTGAATAGCCGCCCACTGCTTACGTAGTTGATTCAGATCATTTTCAATCGCCTCTATACTCATGTCCTCCGAAACGGTACGGATTATGAGTCCTTCCTCACTTGTGCGTAGCTGCTCTCCCATTGCTTTCAAACGGATGCGCTCGCCCTCACGTTCGATCTTCTTGGATACGGCCACATAATCAGCACGGGGCATATATACGATCCAGCGACCCGGAAGTGAAAAATGAGTGGTGACCCTGGCTCCTTTGCTACCAACTGCCTCTTTTAATACCTGTACTACAATTTCCTGCCCCACCTTTAACACTTCAGAAATGGATGGCTTTACCTCCGGCTGCTTGTCCAAATGAGCGTGAAGTACGTCATCTACGTACAAAAAGGCATTCTTTCGCTGTCCAATGTCAACAAAGGCGGCTTGCATACCTGGTAGCACATTGACCACCCTCGCTTTGAAAAAAGAACCTAGAATCCCCCGTTTTCGCGGTAGTTCAGCCGCATATTCAACCAATCGTCCCTCTTCCAACAGCGCCATTTGGGTCATCTGCTGCTGGCATTGTACAATCATTTGCTTCATGGTTTTTCAACCTCTCTGGATACAGCCTCTTTCTTACTCATAAAACATTATTTAGGCTTGGGTTCTCCACCATCTGGCGGGCGTGTCGCAAAATAAGAGCGAATAAGGCGTTGCTCCGGCAGTACGGCTACAATTCGTCCCTGTTCATTCATAACATAAACCATATGATACCGATCTCTTCTGAAAAGACGCAAAATAGGCTCCAAATGTTTCATTGGCAGGGATACAATAGGTAAGGCAATACTTCCCTTAGCTATTTCGCGGTAAAAAAGCTCGTCCCTCCCCAGCAAAAACCGTATAAAACGGTAAGGGATATTCCGATAATCCACAATATTAGAATAAAGCAAAAAAATCCCTACCGCCAGCAGATTTAAATGCATAGGCCCATTTTGCCTTAACAACGGTGAAATACCATACATACAAAATAGCAGACTCGTTACGATACTGGCCCTAAAGGTCCACACTAATGTGCGGTGATAAGAAAAGGATAAACTAATCATTGCCTGCAATATTTTCCCACCATCAAGTGGTAAAATGGGCAGCAAATTAAACAGTGCAATAACTGCATTCCCCTGAATTATATAATTTACATAATCATACTCCGGTCCACTCACATTTTTGAACCATAAAAGGATGATGATCATGATTCCGTTTTGCAGGGGCCCCGCTAGCGCAATGACAATCTCCTTCCACGCATTGAGCTTCCCCTGATCCTCAATGACCGCAACTCCTCCAAAGGGTAACATCTGTATGGAAAGCACCCGCGCGCCTAACAACGAAGCAGCTGTCGCATGACCTAGCTCATGAATAAACACCAATGTAAATAAAGTGATGATCTCGATAAAATGTCCCGTTATTATAGAGGTCAGCATAACCAATACAAACAGTGGATGTAGTGATAAGGTCACCCCTCGGACATTAATCAAGGGCTACCACTTCCGACGGGTCAATGTAGTGATCCCCTCTCTGAACTGCCAAAAATAAAGTTGCCGCCTCGCTGCCGCTGCGACTTGCTGGCAGTACACCGATCTCATCTCCCTCCTGAACCCAGTCGTTCACTTTTAAGGTAGAGCGGGAAAGCCTCCCGTAAGTTGCTGTGATACCGCCAGTGTGTCGAACTGTAACCGAAATCCCGCTTTTGGGATGATTTAATATGTCTAATACTCGTCCTGCATCTATACTTTTAACAACGATTGGCCCGTTGTCAGTGACATTCGGCGTAATTTCTACCCCTTTCAGGCTCAGTACAAAAGGCTGTGTTATAGTGCCTTCGATCGGTGGAGAGCCCTTTCGATTTGCGGCTACCTTGTGCGTTTCATGCTCCTCGCCAAAAATCGGCAAAAAGGAAGGAGCTCCGTCAAAATAAGTTTCATACCATTGTCCGACGGCTGCAAAATCCATATCCTTATTCAAGGCATCCGCAATAAACATTCTCAAATTCACTGCATAGGGAATATCCCAACGAAACATTCCCCATACCATTCCAAATAACACCGTTGCTATGACTGATCTTCGCCAAAAGGAAGTCCAAAAAGACGGAGCACGATTCGCCCCAAAAGATTGCTGCCAGTGTTGCCGCTCATTTTTCCACTCCGTTTCTGGGTCTCTGGACGAGTTGGCACTGACTATAGGCATCGACCTCATATCTTTATCCCCGTGCCTGTACTGATATATGCCAGAGGGATACGTCTCCGCTTTGCTTCCCGCGATTAGCTGCTGTATACGTTCTTCTCTGCGCTGCTTGATTCCGGAATTTTTATTCATCCTGTTCAGCCCCCTCAGCGAGGTATGTTTGATACATCTTATGAGGACGGGCTTCAACTTATGTTGTCCCGCTCGGGAATAAGTACCTAAAAATCAAAAAAACCGGCGCTAACGCACCGGATTTGTTTTGTGTTTATAATATTTATGTAGTGACCCTAAATTTTGTGAAGCCGTATTATAGGAATTTAAAAAGACAAACCAAAAACACTTAAATAAGATTATTACTTATTTAAGTGTCTAGTATTACAAATGAATACTACTACAGCTCCTACCTTAGAACCAATAGAAAATCACTTAGGAAGCGTGGAAGCAATTTACCAGCCATAACTTCCGGTTTTCCTCATCCACCCATACCAAAAAACTTCTTAAAACGTGTCATCACGCTTTTCTTCTGGTCTAGCTGCATGAGGGGCACTGTATCGCCCAAAATCCGTCTCGCAATGTTACGGTAAGCAATCGCGGCCTGTGAATCTGGATTCATAACGGTAGGCTCCCCTGTATTAGCTGCTTTAATTACCATTTCATCATCCGGCACAATCCCAATAAGGTCTATGCTAAGCACTTGTAAAATCCCATCAATATCCAACATATCTCCGGATTTAACCATGCTATTGCGAATGCGGTTAACCACCAACTTGGGTGATATCACATGTGAGCTTTCCAGTAAACCAATTACCCGGTCTGCATCGCGTACGGCTGCATTTTCCGGAGTAGTCACAACAATAGCCTGATCCGCCCCAGCAATGGCATTTTTAAAGCCTTGTTCAATACCCGCAGGGCAATCGATCAATATATATTCAAAATCCTTTTTAAGCTCCAAAATAATATCCTTAACCTGCTCCGGCGTAACAGCACTCTTGTCCTTGGTTTGAGCGGCTGGCAGCATATACAGCTCCTCAAAACGCTTGTCCTTAACCAGTGCCTGATTTAAACGGCAACGACCTTCCGCTACATCAACAAGGTCGTAAATAATTCGGTTTTCCAGACCCATCACAACGTCTAGATTACGCAAACCGATATCCGTATCCACCAAACATACCTTTTTGCCGAGCAGTGCAAGCGCTGTTCCTATATTGGCTGACGTCGTCGTTTTGCCGACGCCGCCTTTTCCTGAAGTGACGACGATAGCCTCTCCCATGTGCTACACCCCTTTGAACACGTTAAAATCGCGGCCCAGACGCACAATATTGCTCATTTTATCTATTTGCATAGCGCCATCCTTGAGATACGCAAATTCCATACCGGATTCACGTGTCTCCCATTCGTCTGGTGGACGGCTGATCATTTCAGAAATTCGCAACTGTGTCGGTGCAAAATAGGAAGCCGCTATAATCGCTTCACTATTTCCCTCCATCCCTGCATGCGCCATGCCTCGCAGAGCGCCGAGGACATAAATATCACCAGTACATGTTATAATTCCACCCGGGTTTACATCTCCCAAAAAGAGTAGGTTCCCATTGTGATGAAGCACTTGACCAGATCGGATAATCCCTGTCACCGTATGAATAGGAGGCTTTCCCTGCACTTCCACAGGCAGTCCAGGTGATTCTACAGACCTGATGAGCAGATTCCCCTTTTGCTTCAAAATCTCCAGAATACTTTCCTTCTGTTCCTCTGTCACTTCTCGGCTTCCCAGCTTAATATCCACATGAATGATCGGGCCTGTTAAAATATTTTGATGACTGTGCTCCAGCTTAAAACGCAGCTCACCCAGCAAATTCTCAAACTCGCATTGATCGTCCAGCAGGAATACCAGGCCATCTTTGATGCCTTTAATCGTGACATGATTCGATTTCACTGCCATTAGCCTGTCCCTCCTATCTCAATCATTTCGTCCCCGGGACGTCAAATCCCTGCTAACCCGGACAAAATGTGTGTAAAAAGACCTAGACAGCCTCTTCCTTTTTCACACGGGTACCCAAACGCTGCAACTGCTTGCGAACTGGGACATAAATGATGAGGGCGAACAGAAAATGGATAAATAAATCAGGAATTATATACTGAGCAAGTGCCCAATTGAAAGTCTGATGATTCAGCTGGAACAGCTGGTCAATGGCAAAAAGCATAGAATCCAAGAGGAAACTACCAATCAACACGGCTGCCATCATAATGGGCATCTGCGCACGTCGAGCTGTAAAAACAAGCCCCAATAAGTATGCAGACAACCCCATTGCAAAAGAATAAGGCCCAATGATAAACCCATAGAACACTACATCATGAATAAGTCCAAAAACAATACCTAGCACCAATGCTGTATGACGGCTATAATACACAGACACAAACAAGATCACGACATACACAAAATTCGGAACCATTCTTGAATGCCAACTATCCGGAAGAAGCCATGGAAGAATCGTCCCTTCAGCTATAAACAGTACAAACAGCAGCAGTATTAGAACCTGACCGCGCATCTTCATTATTCCGGTACCTCAGGAGTGTAGAGGATGAGCAGTTCTTTCCAATCCACAAAGCTGGCTGCCGGTTTAATAATCGCTGTCCGTGTTTTGCCAAACTCCCCAACCTGAATCTTCTCTACCGTTCCAACCATTAGGTTTTTGCGGAATTTACCACCTGCGCCAGATGTAATAATCTGATCACCCTTTGCGATTGGATCTTTTTCCTCAATGCGAGTCATTTGAAATCTGTTCGTACCCGGATCATAGCTTTCAATCATACCAAACGATTGATTTTCCTTGCCCAAGACTGTCGCTGCAATAGCATAAGAATTCGGATTTTTAGGATCCAATGTAGTCAATAGGGTAACGGTGGACGTAAAATTCCCCGTTTGACTAATGACTCCGACAAATCCTTCAAGCGAACTGACTTCCTGACCAACCTTCGCTCCGTCCTTCTCACCAATATCGATCACAAGCGTTTTGGAATCATTGCTGACGCTGTTCACTTGAGCAACACGATAATCATAATTATTTTTCGCCTTTTGCGTTTGGGTGAACTTCAGTTCATTCTGCAGTCTGGCATTTGTTTCAACATAATTATGGGTCTGAATTTGGTCACGAGTCAGCTTTGCCACAGCAATTTTTAACCGTTCATTTTCTTCGTAGATACTGCGCATATTCCCGATATCTTCAAAGAAGCCCGCTATTGCAGAAGCGGGCCTGTAAAAGATACCTTGCACAAAGCCAATCGAATCTCTGGCGAACTTCTCGGGCCAGGTTAAGGAATTCCTCTGTCCAAGTGTAATCCCCATAAGGGCAATAAACAGAACGATTCCTATCAATAGAACAAATAGTCTTTTATTGCCAAACAGCTTAAACAGTTCCTACACCCCCGATTCAACGTTTGGAACGGACGGCAGAACTGCTGCGCGATTTGAATAAATGAATATTTTCCAACGCTCTGCCTGTACCGATTGCCACACAATCTAGAGGATTTTCTGCTACGATCACCGGCATTCCGGTTTCACCTGCCAACAGCTTGTCCAGGTTACGTAGAAGTGCTCCACCGCCAGTAAGTACAATACCTCTATCCATGATATCCGCTGCCAATTCGGGAGGGCATTTTTCCAGTGTTACTTTAACCGCATCCACGATTGCATTGACTGTATCCGATAATGCTTCACTAATTTCATCAGAAGTAATCGTGATCGTCTTCGGCAAACCTGTTACCAGATCACGTCCGCGGATTTCCGAGGTTTCCACTTGCTCTAATGGCATAGCTGAACCCACTTCCATTTTCAGTTGCTCTGAAGTCCGTTCACCAATCATCAGATTGTATTGGCGCTTCACGTATTGGATGATGGACTCGTCCATTTCATCGCCAGCGACACGCACGGAGCGGCTTGTTACAATCCCACCCAGGGAAATGACTGCCACCTCGGTTGTACCTCCACCGATATCGACAACCATACTGCCTGTAGGCTCCCATACAGGAAGATCAGCGCCAATTGCTGCTGCAAACGGCTCCTCTATCGTATATGCCTCTCTTGCGCCTGCTTGCTTCGTCGCATCTTCAACAGCACGCTGCTCCACCGCAGTAATGCCCGAAGGCACACAAACCATCACGTTCGGATGGCGTGGAAACAAAGAGCGTTGGGCTTGCGCCTGACGGATAAAATATTTGATCATCGTTGCTGTCGTATCAAAATCAGCAATGACACCGTCCTTCATCGGACGAATCGCACGGATATTTCCCGGTGTGCGACCGATCATTTTTTTCGCAGATTCACCAACAGCCTCAATGGTTTTTGTATCTGTACGCAAAGCGACTACAGATGGTTCACGAACCACAATTCCTTTACCTCTTACGTATACAAGCGTGTTTGCCGTCCCCAAATCTATTCCCAAATCTTTTGTAAAGCCACCCAGCATGATGTAATCTCCTTTTCTCTTCCCTGAAATCTGTTATCCAATGTATAAGCGGTTTATTCAGGCCGGATTATCCGGTCGTGTTTAAATGTTTGATTTAAATATTATATTATATCAGACCTTGTTCCTTCAAACTTACAAAGGTCCCGTCCCCGATCACTATATGATCAAGCACGTCGATACCCACGATGTTGCCCGCTTCCATCAGGCGGCGAGTCAACTGGACATCTTCGGGGCTTGGCTTCGGATCACCGCTCGGATGGTTATGAGCGCAAATTATTGAAGCACTGCTGCATTTGATTGCTGCCCGAAATACTTCACGTGGATGCACGATGGCAGAATTCAGGCTACCCATAGATAGTGTTTCCTGAGCAATGACATGATTTTTAGTGTTAAGGAACAAGCATACAAAATGCTCTTTCTGCAAATAACGAAGCTGCTCAAACAACAGATCTGCCACATCCCGCGGGCAACTAATCACCGGGGTCTCCAAATGGCGAGACAAAGCTAATCGACGCCCCAGTTCGATACCCGCTTTTAGCTGTATCGCTTTAGCATCCCCAATGCCCTTAATCTGGGTCAACTCGTTCAAGCTCATATCCACCAGTTGACGCAAATTTCCTGCCTGCTGCAAAATACGCTGCGCTAAATGCACCGAAGACTCATTTTGCGTTCCTGTACGCAGCAATATTGCCAGCAACTCCGCGTTGCTTAAGGCATCCGCCCCATATGTCATCATGCGCTCTCTTGGTCGTTCTTCATGGGGGAGGTCGCGAAGCATCAGTATTGGCGACTCCAGCATATGTTTATCCCCTTTATGGACGCAACACATTCACTCCAAAATCGGACAGCATGTCCGACAGCAAGGAAAGCGGCAATCCTACGACATTAAAATAACAACCCTGAATAGATTCCACCAGCGTAGCACCCATGCCTTGAATGCCATACGCTCCTGCCTTGTCAGACGGTTCACCAGTATTCACGTATGCCACAATTTGCTCTTGACTCAGAGGCTTCATTGTAACCTCCGTTTGGCGATGTCTGACAAGCACTTCGCCGGTTCCGGTATGTATGCAGGCTACCCCGGTGTACACGCGGTGTGTCCTTCCCTGCAATGCAGTCAGCATGCGAACTGCGTCCGCATGGTCGGCTGGCTTGCCCAATACCGAACCATCCAGCACGACAATGGTATCACTGCCAATCACCAGTCCGGCTTCCTTCGACTGAGTGACGGTGTTCACGACCGCTTGGGCTTTGCGTGCCGCAAGGGTCTCCACGATTTGCTGAGGCGTCCAGCTCTCAGGCGTGCTCTCATCCGCATGACTTGGCACCACCTCAAAGGGGAGTCTCAAAAATGCGAGCAATTCCTTCCTTCTTGGTGAAGTCGATGCCAAAATAATGCGGGGCGTAATTTTCCCGTCCATAAGGGAAGCTCCTTTTCATCAGTTAGAGCCTGCGGTACAGCCAGAACGCGGCAATGATGCCGATCAGACTAAGCAGGCTCAATTCAAAATTTATTGTTATGTTGTAGCTGATAATATCCAGGTCCGCTCTCGGCGACCAAGATATCCTAGTGGGGTGGGTCAGAAAAGAAAGGAATTTGATCGATTGAAGGGCTTTGGCAATCCATGCACCCAAGAGCCAACCGAGCAATAAAAACAGTATAAGCATTCCTACATTTTTTTTCATCCTGATCTTCCCTCGCCATTTTTTGACACCTTCATTATTATACGGTGATTTGTACTGCAATACAAACAGAAATCCGGCATGGGGAACTATTTCCAGTTCCTTGCCGGAAAATATGGTTAGCCTATTGTTTTATGAATTGGATAAATTCCCTCTCACGCAAAACATATTCCATCATGGAGGACTGAATCTCCCAAATGTGTTCCTTGGCTGTATTCTTATTATATTCCCCAAGTGCAGAGATCGCGCTGTTCATCGCCTTTTCAAGTGAGGTTGCGGAGGCAACCGCTTCCTTCGGAAGACCACTGGGAAGTACAGTGATATTTTGTGTCCACTGCTGATGCAGATCGTTCAGCTCCTTCATGTCGGAGGCTGGCACCGTATTCGGACCTCCTTCTCCGAGCAAGTTTGAGGAAAGTCCGCTCAACTTACCCACCAATGAGCTACTTAACTGAAAAAAGCTAGTGAGTTTATCACCTTCGCCTCCGTAAGCCGCTTTTTCAAATCCAGGCAATTCAAGCTCACGAACATACAATTCGACTCCTTGTGTTTTCAACTGATTGCTGAGCAACTTGGCTTGCTCCCTATCCGGTGATATTCCTGCATATACCCGGTTTTGGTCCTCGGTATCCCCTCCTGCTGCAATACCTGCCTTTAATAGTTCTTCTTTTGCTTGTAAGGCCCGTTCTGGGGTGCTGAAAACCCCATATTGCAACAAATAGTAGGTTTGAGGTGGTACCTGAGCCTCTATGACAGTGACAGGGACAGAATTCTCTTTTGCAGATATTGCATCCACACCAACAGATTCTTTAAAGACCGGTACAGCCTCCTCTACTGAAGGATCTGATCCCGGAACCATGCTTCCTCCGTTAAACAGTAACAACATAATATATCCAAACATGCCTCCGGTCACCAGTGCGCTGGCTACAGAGCCAACCAGTTTCCATCTAGAAGGGTTGGGCGGACGTCTTCTGTACTCTTGGCCAGAATGATAAGCTTCCTCATCCTCTTCCAGGCTATCCGGTAGAACTTCCGCATCTGACCAGGAAGCCGCCGAACGACCAAAGGGGTCATCCCATCCCTCTTGTACTCTTAATGTCGGAGCAAAACGCCGACTTGAAATGCGTTTATTCCGATCCTCAGGCTCATTGATCTTTGATTCTTGTGTAGTTGCAGTATTTTTCTCCATTCCTCTGTTCCGTTCCGTTCCTTTATGCGGGTTATCAGTTTCACGCTGTTCGTTCGTAATCGACTCGTTTTTGTACGGAAGCACCTGTAGCTTATCCTCCCGGCTTGTCTCCGGCAACTGTTGGTCGAACCGGAATGTCATCTTGGTCTTGTTCATGGATGCACTCCCTCCTTGTCCCATACTTCCTCATAGTCTGTTGTATGAGTTAAGCTAAGAATATATGCCCCAGCATTACAAAAAAGGGTATCCCGAAACACAGTCGTGTTCGGAATACCCTTTTTTTGTAATTCATTGGTGCAACAGCTCATTTTTATACGGTTTACACTTGCTGTCCGCGAAGATGGCGCGCTAACGCGTCACCTGCTTTCCAGATATCTCCCGCTCCCATCGTCAGCACAAGATCACCCGGCTGTAATCGATCTTTCAACTCCTCGATCACAGCTTCTTTGGTCGGCAAATAGATTGCATTAGCATTGCTGTTTTGGACGATTAAATCCACGAGCTTGGAAGAATGCACGCCTTCAATCTGTTTTTCTCCCGCTGGTGAATAAATATCGGTAATGATGACTTCACTAGCCTCGCTAAACGCGCGGCTGAACGCATCGAGCAGGAAAAAGGTGCGGCTATAGCGTTGCGGCTGGAATACAGCAATAATACGCTTGCCAGTCGCTCTCGCTGCGCTAATCGTAGCCTCAATCTCTGTTGGGTGATGCGCATAGTCATCAATAATCAGTATGTCATTGCTTTCACCTAGTACTTGAAACCGACGCTTCGCTCCGTGAAATTCCACAATTGTAGCAGCGATTTGATCGAATGGAATCCCTGCTTCCAAACATGAAATTACAGTCGCCATCGCATTATACATGTTATGTTTACCCGGCACTGATAGTTCGATTGTTCCGAGTGCTGTTCCCTTACGGCTCATAGTGAAGCTTAATCGACGGTCACCTAATTGGATATCTGTCGCCATATAATCCGCTTCATGCTCCACTCCATAAGTAATGACCCGAGTCTGGAGTTGAGGCAGCATTTCCCGGATGTTCTGATCATCTGCGCATACAATAGCCGCTCCATCCGGTCGAATTTGACTCAAAAACTGTACATAAGCACTTTTCAGACGATTAAAGTCGCCATCGTAATTTTCCAAATGATCTGCTTCAATATTGGTTACGATGCCTTGCCAAGGATGATATTGCAGGAAAGAACCATCACTCTCATCCGCCTCAGCAACGACAAACTCGCTTTTACCTGCTTTGGCATTCGTCCCCAAATTCGTGATTTCGCCGCCAATAATATACGTTGGATCAACGTTACATCTCTCCATAACCAGAGCGATCATGGAAGAGGTTGTCGTTTTACCGTGCGCACCCGCAACAGCTATTCCCTTACGTTCGTTAAGCAAGCGAGCCAGCATCTGCGAACGGTGCAGAGTTGGAATATTCAATTCCTCCGCTGCCACCCGCTCCACATTGTCACGTGATAATGCTGTTGAATAGACGACGATATCCGCGCCTGCAATATGCTCAGGCGTGTGTCCAATATATATTTTTGCGCCTTTTGCCGCCAGTTTTTCTGTCAGCTCCTGTGATGCCACATCTGAGCCAGTCACGGTATAACCCATCTCCAGCATGACTCGAGCAATCGCGCTCATCCCGTAGCCGCCGATACCGATAAAATGAACATGTTCCGAAGTAATCAACAAATTTCACCAACCTTTTTCCGAATCGGTTTGATACATAAGGGTAGCCCGTACATCCGCAATAAGGTACAGCGTGCCGGACACCACCCCCAGATCTTCCGCTTCCGTATGTGATTGAAACAGGCCAAGAGCCTTTTTCCAGTCACCTTCTACAATTATTTTTAAATCCGTTTTGGCATAAGACGGCCGCAGCTTCTCCACGAGATGAGCCAATTCAGCGGCATTCATTTTGCGCCGAAAATCGGGCTCGGTCAGGATAAGCGTATCCACTAGTGGCAGTATATGCTGCAAGTATGCTTCATGATGCTTGTTTGACAGCATCCCCATCATTAAAACCAATTTTTTGTACGAATACACTTGAGGAAGACTCTTGGCCAGCGTCTGTGCTCCTTCTGGATTATGAGCCCCGTCAAGAACAATTCTCGGTGATGTACTGACTTGTTCGAGACGCCCTGCCCAGGCAGTTTGCCTAAAGCCCTCCAGCAGTTCTGCATCATCCAACACAAAAGCCATATACTGACGTAGGACCTCAAGTGCCATCATAGCTCCTGCCGCATTAGAACATTGGTGCTCGCCTAACAACGTGATGTCAATTTCCATATGTCGGAAGGGCCCCGCGAATGAAAAGGTTTGAGCTGTTTCATCTCCGTTTAGCCGTTCATACGTAAATTGTTCTCCTGCCAGGTACAAGGTAGCTCCTTGCTTTGTCGCCGTTTCACGTATGACCTGAATAGCCTCGGGTTGGGAAACACAACTGACGACAGGTACACCCGGTTTGATGATACCGGCTTTTTCCCTTGCAATCTGTTCGAGCGTATCTCCCAAAATATCCGTATGGTCATAGCCGACATTTGTAATAACCGAGAGGATTGGATTCACGATATTAGTTACATCCATCCTTCCCCCAAGACCTGTCTCCCATACCACAACATCTGGGAAAGATACCGTAGCATAGTATAAAATAGCCAACGCTGTCGATACCTCAAACATTGTAGGTGATCCCAATTCACTATCTGCGATTTCTTTCACCAACGGATACAAGCGATTGGCAAGCAAAACCAGCGTTTCATCGGGAATATCGGTCCCATTGAATTGAAAGCGGTTCGTAAATCGGGTGATGTACGGAGACGTAAAAGTCCCGACATCGTACCCACATTTAAGTAGCACAGAGGTCAGAAAGGCACAAGTCGAGCCTTTACCGTTGGTTCCCGCAATATGCACAAATTTCAGATGTCGTTGCGGATCACCCAATTTACTCATTAGTTGTTCAATTCGTTCCAGTCCAGGTCTGATACCAAACGGAATCAAGCCGTTAATCCATTCCACTGCCTCATCATAGCTTTGTAAAGGAGCCGTATCTCCGCCCCTGATCGTATCTGACATCCTCTTCACCTTCAGGTCATTTTATTGTGAGTGAAATTATCCCTTGAGTTCTTCAATACGTGCGATAACTTTAGCGCGCTTATCTGAGTAATCGGCTTGCTTGGCCTTCTCTTCCTCGATGACTTTAGCTGGTGCCTTCGCCACAAAGCCTTGGTTAGATAACTTTTTCTCCACGCGCTCCACTTCACTGTTCAAATGCTGAAGTTCTTTTTCCAGTCTGCTAATTTCCTGGGCAATATCAAGCAGTCCGGCCAGCGGCAGGTACAACTCTGCGCCGCTAACTATAGATGTCATCGCTTTATCTGGAACGGTGAACTCTAATCCCGCGTCGAATTCAGACGTATTACAGAATCTACGCACATATTCCCCATTGCGGTTAATGATATCGAGAACGGCTTGATCGCCGGGTTTTATGAGCAACTCAATTTTTTTACTCATCGGCACATTGACTTCAGCACGGATATTGCGCACAGCACGAATTACGTCGATCAGCAAATTCATTTCTGCAACTGCATCCTTATCCTCAAAAGCCGGATCATAAACAGGCCAAGCGGCCAGTGTAATCGTTTCTCCCTCATATGGAAGATGCTGCCATATTTCCTCAGAGATAAACGGCATGAACGGATGAATCATGCGCAGCGTCCGGTCCAATACATATGCAAGTACGGACTGCGTTTTCTTTTTCGCATCTGCGTTGTCGCCATATAGGGAAAGCTTCGCAAACTCAATGTACCAGTCGCACAAATCATCCCAAATAAAGTTATACAGAAGGCGGCCTGTCTCGCCAAATTCATAAGCATCTATTAGACGCGTGATGTCGCGTGAAGTTTCGTTTAGACGATGCAGAATCCAACGATCAGCGGTGCTCAGGTCACCAGTAATGTCTATATCTGCCGAAGTGACGCCTTCCAGATTCATCAGCGCAAAGCGTGACGCATTCCAGATTTTATTGGCAAAGTTGCGGGCCTGCTCCACCCGCTCCCAGCGGAAACGAAGGTCTTGCCCAGGCGTGCTACTGGTGGAAATCATATAACGCATGGCATCGGTACCATATTGGTCAATCACGTCGAGCGGATCAACACCGTTGCCGAGGGATTTGGACATTTTTCTACCGTCCGCATCACGAACCAACCCGTGCATAAGTACGTCCTTGAACGGAATCTCTTCCGTAAACTCGAGTGCTGTAAAAATCATACGCGATACCCAGAAATAAATAATGTCATAGCCTGTAACCAAGACATTAGTCGGATAGTAGCGTTTGAGGTCCTCTGTCTGCTCAGGCCAGCCCAGTGTCGAAAACGGCCACAAAGCCGAGCTGAACCAAGTATCCAGCACATCCTCATCCTGTTTTAGCTTTCTGCCAGCATACTCAGGCAAAGTTGTAGGGTCCTCCGCCGATACAATCACTTCTCCGGTATCCTCATCGTACCAAGCCGGAATACGGTGTCCCCACCATAATTGACGGGAAATACACCAGTCACGCACATTTTCAATCCAATGCAGATAAGTACGTTCAAAGCGATCCGGTACAAAGTTTACCCCGTTGCCAGCCTTCTGCACTTCAATGGCTTTAGCTGCCAGAGGCTTCATTTCCACAAACCATTGTGTGGACAGATAAGGTTCTACAACTACACCTGTACGCTCGCTGTGGCCTACTTGATGTACGTGCTCTTCAATACGAATCAGTACGCCCTGCTCTTTCAGATCAGCGACGATTTGCTTACGGCAATCGCTACGATCAAGGCCCTGATATTTGCCTGCTTCGGCATTCATCGTTCCCGTTTCGTCCATCACTGTAATTTGTGGCAGCTGGTGACGTTGTCCCATTTCAAAGTCATTCGGGTCGTGAGCCGGTGTAATTTTAACCGCGCCGCTACCGAAATCTTTATCAACATAATCATCCGCAATGACCGGAATTTCCCGTCCGATGATTGGGAGCACAAGCGTTTTGCCGATCATTTGCTTGTAGCGTTCATCTTCCGGGTGTACAGCTACAGCTGTATCGCCCAGCATCGTTTCAGGACGTGTAGTGGCTACCGTAATAAATCCGCTACCGTCTTTCAGTGGATATTGCAGGTGATACAGATTTCCGTTCACCTCTTTGTATTCCACCTCAATGTCCGATAATGCAGTACGTGCAGCAGGGTCCCAGTTTATGATGCGTTTACCGCGATAAATCAGACCCTTCTTGTACAGTTTAACGAATACCTCGCGTACCGCTTGGGACAGTCCCTCATCCAGCGTAAAACGCTCACGAGAATAATCGAGAGAAAAGCCCATCTTTTCCCATTGGTTATGGATATTATCTAGGTAAAGATCCTTCCACTCCCACACTTTCTCCAAAAACTTCTCGCGGCCCAAATCATAACGTGTCAGGCCTTCTTCACGCAGCTTTTGCTCTACCTTTGTTTGGGTAGCAATACCCGCATGGTCTGCCCCTGGCAGCCACAAGGCATCATAGCCCTGCATCCGCTTGGCGCGAATAATAATATCCTGCAAAGTAAAGTCAAGAGCATGTCCAATATGCAACATACCTGTAACATTCGGTGGTGGAATAACGATTGTAAAAGGCTCTGCCTCTGGATGTTGCCCAGCGCGGAAATAGCCCTTCTCCATCCACGTTTTGTACCATTTTTGTTCTGCTGATTTTGGATCGTACGTTGTTGGCATTTCCAAGGTTGTCTTGTTGTCTTGTTCTGACATATCAGGATACCTCCATGATTTTTCAATTGGCAAATAAAAAAAGCCCTTCATCCTCAAAGGACGAAAGGCTGTTCTCTCGCGGTACCACCTTTGTTTCACCCCTAGTGTATGTATCCACTGATCCATTACACATGGTGTGACACTTTATGCAGATAACGGTTGCGGACCGGCCTTATTCTACCGTGAACCTCTTATCTTCCGTAGGAATTAAATGAGGAACCGTTCAAACAGGCGACTCCCGGGTGACTTCGGCCAGTAGCTTCCTGCGGAACCTCACAGCGCTGCAATTCCACTCTCTGAAGGGCTTGCTGCCTACTCTTCCCGATCTCAGTCTTTCAATAACTATACCACATCATACATTTCCCATTGACTATAGTCAACACCCGCTGTGCATTTTTCAGCAACCGGATCAAGGGATGTACAATACCTGTCCTTCTTCCACATGATGCTCCGCCAATCTGTTATACAGTTGAAGCTCACGCGTGCTGAGCTGATAACGGTCAGCTATGGTTTCCAGTGTATCCTCGCGCTGTACTATGCATAACCGCACCTTACGAAAAGGTGTTTCATCTTGTGTATGAAAAAAAAGGTTCTTCCACTTGGCATTCTCCCGCTCTTCTTCGGCTTTCTGATCCTGCGGCTCCTGCTCCAATTGCTGCTGGTATTCCGCTTCTTTCACCGAACGGCTGGATTGGAGCAATGATGAGTAGACAACCGGGTCTGGCTCGTCTGCCTCTTCATCCTTTTTACTGTTAAGCGCCACACGCATCTCTGGCTTATCCTCAGTAAAAGTGTCATGGGCCTCGTGATTCACCTGTTCTGACGCTTCAGGCCTGAAGTCGAAGCTATCTACTTGACTCGCTTCCAACTGTGGCTCCAGATAGACCTCGGACTCCGTAGCAGGATGCGGTTCAGACAGCAAAGGGTCATAATTTACATTAGGAGATGCGGAAGATACTTTGGACTCATTTCCCCCTGCCCATGCTTCCTTTTGCTGAAATCCCCACACTTCCGGAGACCCATGCTCATGTTTGACCTCGGGAGAGTTATCTTCAACTGCTTTGCCCGTCCAAGGCTCATAGAATCGGTTAGGATCTACTGCTGGCTCATAAGCTTGCTGTTCCGACGATGATTGCTGTTCCCCTTGGTCCTCAGACAGCTGTTCCCAGGAAATGGACTCCTGTTGTACTGGCACACTGTAGGAGGTTTCAGGATCTGTAACGTAATCAGAGGTCGAGTCATTGGTAGAATAGGCCTCTGCCTGACGATACTCTTCATCGGCGGAAAGGGATTGAACCGGATGCTCAGGTGCATGCACTACGGTAAATTCTTCATCCAACCAGACCGCCGTCTCTTCCGCGTGCGAGCTTTCCACACCATGCAAAGAAAGAACGCCTGTAATGTTTAGACTACGTAAAGAAAGCAGGTCCACATCAAAATTTTCAATCTCGACAGAGATATCTTCCAATCTCCCTACGCGGTTTAGCGGAATGGTAATTTCCACAGGGATCAAATGATGAAGCTCGCTCGTGAACTGTTCAGGTGTGCGGTACACGCCCTCCAGCAGCAAATGCCCTCGCAAAGCGGCATGGTCGCCGTGGGTTACAACCTGAATGCGTGGCAGAAGCTCGATTTCCTCCAACTCAGCAATCCCGGCAGCTTCCTCCGTCAAATGAATGCGTTCATAAATATCAAAACGCAAGCCTTGCGGCTGATCATTCTGTTGTTTGTTCAAGGATGGCATCCTCCTTTGGGCAGTCTCCGCACATCCTCTGACTTCTGGTCAGGCGCACGGAAACTCCATATTGCAAACCGTTTCTAGGTTCAAGTATATGCGCCAAAATAGAAGGCATGCCATCTTTTATAGCTGTTTGTGCAGCTTTTGAAAATCATCCGGCCAAGCATCCTCCACAGTAATCGTTTCGCCACTCAGCGGATGACAGAAGGTAAGACGCTCTCCGTGTAGCGCCTGCCTGCCAAAATCAGTAGCACGCCCCCCGTATAATACATCCCCAAGCAACGGGTAGCCAGCATGACTAAGATGTACGCGAATCTGGTGCGTCCGTCCTGTCTCCAGCGTCAGATATACGAGACTCACTGCACTTGAACCGCTTCCCCATACTTCCCCGAGTTCAATATGGGTAACCGCCTTCTGCCCAGTCGGAGATACACGACGGCGCTGCTTATGATGCCTGTCCTTGCCAATCGGCCAATCCAACGTTCGCAGCGATGGAGGTACTTCCCCTCGTACCAAAGCTACATACCGGCGGTCGATATCCTTAGCTCTCATTTGCTCGTCCAGCTTGAGCAACGCAAACTCATTTTTGGCATATAGCACCGGGCCCGTCGTATCCACATCCAGACGATGTACATGCCGTACCACCGCATGAATGCCATTCATCTCATAGTAGGATGCGACAGCATGATCCAACGTCAGCGGACCATCCTGCACACCACCGTCCGGATGTACTGCCATACCTGCTGGTTTATGTACTACCAGACAAAAATCATCTTCATACAGTACCTTCAAATCATACCAGCGAGGGGTGATGCCAAGGTTCATTACAGGAAAAAGGGCCAGCCGCAGCCGGTCCCCTGTAAGTTCAATCTCTTTATCATGGCGCAGTCTGCGCCACAGCTTTTCCGGTAATTCCAAACGATTCAGCAACCACTGATCTACAGCATCAGCGCTGTTTTTTTCCCCGTCTGTGATTTCCCGTCCTGGCGTGACTTCCAGCCAGGGTCCTCTTCTTTTCCAGCCACCTTGCCAGCTCATAGACGTTTGAGCGCGCGATAGTTCGCCTCAATGGTGGCATCAATATCCTCTACCGTATGCACGCCCGATACAAACATACCCTCAAATTGAGATGGTGCTACACTGACTCCCTCATTCACCATTTCAGTAAAGTAACGACGGAAGTGGTCCTGATTACTCGTTTTAGCTGTATCAAAATTGACAACCTTTTCTTCTGTAAAAAATGGACAAACCATGGAACCCACGCGATTGATCGTGACAGGGATACCTAGCTCGTTCGCATTACGTTCGAATCCGGCTTGAAGTCGTGCTGCCCGCTCTTCCAAGCGATCGTATACTTCTGGCGTCAGCAATTTAAGTGTCGAATAACCTGCTGCCATAGCCAGTGGATTTCCGCTAAGCGTACCCGCTTGATAAATGGGCCCCGATGGAGCAATCCGCTCCAGAATATCACGACGTCCGCCGTAAGCACCTACAGGGAGTCCACCACCAATCACTTTACCCAAACAGGTAAGATCCGGTGTCACACCAAAGCGACCTTGAGCCGAATGAAGTCCAACCCGGAATCCAGTCATCACTTCATCAAAAATCAGCAGACTTCCGTACTGCTGGGTTACCTCACGCAAACCTTCCAAAAATCCAGGCTGTGGCGGTACAACTCCCATATTGCCTGCTACTGGCTCGACAATAATTGCGGCAATCTCTTCGCCAAATTTCTCAAAAGCTAGCTTCACCGAAGCTAGATCATTATAAGGGACAGTGATGGTATGGGTGGCCACAACTTCAGGCACACCGGGACTATCGGGCAAGCCTAATGTGGCAACACCAGAGCCTGCTTTAATCAGCAAGCTGTCCGCATGACCGTGATATGATCCCTCAAATTTAAGAATTTTACTACGGCTCGTAAATCCGCGTGCGAGTCGAATCGCACTCATAGTCGCCTCAGTACCGGAGTTAACCATACGTACAATGTCCATAGAAGGAACACGCTCACATACGAGCTTGGCCATTTCGGTTTCTGCCAACGTTGGTGCGCCGAAGCTGGTTCCTTTTACAACAGCAGCCTGTAAAGCTTTAACCACTTCGGGATGTGCATGGCCCATAATAAGCGGTCCCCATGAACATACATAGTCTAAATAGGATTGACCATCAATATCATATACGCGCGATCCTTCGCCATGGTCGATATACACAGGTGTAATTCCAACAGATTTAAAAGCCCGTACCGGGCTGTTTACGCCACCCGGAATGTATTGTTTTGCCTCATCAAAGGCTACTTTGGAGTTCGTATCCTTGCGCACTGTTCGTTGTTCGTCGATCATTCTGACCACTCCTATCTTCTGAAAATAGACTTATTGCTTCAACCATCTTGCCGCATCCTTGGCCGAATAGGTAATAATCATATCTGCACCCGCACGCTTCATACTTGTCAAAATCTCTAGCACCATTGCTTTTTCATCAATCCAGCCTTGAAGTGCCGCTGCCTTGACCATGGCATATTCACCACTAACGTTGTAAGCCACCATAGGCAGATCAAATTGATCCTTAATCGTGCGCATTACGTCAAGATAAGAAAGGGAAGGCTTCACCATCAGCATATCTGCCCCCTCCAGCACATCAGATTCTGCTTCTCGCAATGCTTCACGTGCATTAGCAGGATCCATCTGATAGGATTTGCGGTCACCAAACTGCGGCGCAGAATCTGCGGCCTCCCGGAAAGGACCGTAAAAAGCAGACGCATATTTGACGGAATACGACATAATTGGAATATGTGAAAAGCCTTCTAGATCCAACCCCTGCCGAATCGCCTGTACAAAACCGTCCATCATATTAGATGGCGCGATAATATCTGCACCAGCTCTGGCCTGAGATACAGCTGTACGTACCAGCACCTCCAGAGATTCATCATTCAATACCTCACCGCATACCTCACCATCATGCTCATGCATGTGCACCATACCGCAGTGTCCATGGTCCGTAAACTCACACAAACAAGTGTCAGCCACAACCAGCAGTTCGGGATAACGCGACTTGATCAGACGAGTAGCTTCCTGAACAATACCATCGTCCACAAAAGCCGAAGTCCCTACGCTGTCTTTGGTTTCTGGGATGCCAAATAGGAGCACAGCGGGAATGCCGAGCTCACTAATCTCTTTCAGTTCTTCCTCCAGCCGATCCAGAGAAAAACGGTATACACCTGGCATAGAGCTAATTTCCTGTTTCACCCCAGTGTCAAATGTAACGTAGATCGGTTGGATAAAATCAGCGGGATTCAATACGGTCTCACGCACCATACTGCGGATTGCAGCCGACTGGCGCAAACGGCGATGTCTGGTAAAAGGAACACTCATGATTACAAACCTCCATTTTTTATACATTCATTAGTAAAAACAAAAAAATTATAATGTCATAACAGTACTTGAACGTTTCCACTCACACAACGATTGGATCAGACTTTCAATGGTCGCCTTCTCTGACATAAAACTTACAGTCAAGCCGGCTTGGGTAGCTGTCTCACCGGTCAAAGGACCTATCACAGCAATCGTAACTCCCTCCAGCAGCGACACCGGATCATGGATCCCCATTTGTCTGAGGGCTTCTAAGAAAAAGGTTACAGTTGAGGAACTGGTAAACGTAATCGCATGAATGGCACGCTCCTCAAGCAGCTTGAGAAGTTCATCATCCTGTGTGTTGGCTGCTAGCACCGTTTGATACAAATCAGCCTCGGTCACATGAAGTCCCATCTCCCTCAGCTTTTCTGGCAGCCACGGCCGAGCTAGATCACCTCTTGGGAGAAATACGTTCTGCCCTGCCTGCAAATCCTGCTCAAATCCTTCGAGCAAGCCCTCTGCCTGAAATGGGCCCTCGATCTGTTCTGCCACAATTCCGTGTGTCCGAAGCGCGGCTGCTGTAGCCGGTCCGACTGCGGCAATACGCGCTTTGAACAGCATACGTACGTCCTTGCCCTGTTCCTTTAAGTGCGTGAAAAAGTATTCCACTCCATTAACGCTGGTAAAAAACACCCAATCATATTCTGGCAGTCGCGCAAATGCCTCTTTAATTTCCTGTTTGGTTGGCTCGTCCGAAGGGGCGACCGTCTGAATAACTGGAAATTCATAAGGCTCGCCACCAAGCTCTTCTATCCGATGGACCAGACTGCTGGCCTGCGCACGCGCGCGAGTAACCAAAATTCGCTTGCCAAACAAAGGCATGTCCTCAGCCCATTTTAACTGTTCACGTTGATTGACCACTTCTCCAACAACGATGACGGCGGGAGGCTGAAAATTCGCAGCCTTCACCTTAGCTTCAATATCCGCAAGCGTACCCACCAGCGTATCCTGCTCGGCACGGGTTCCCCAGCGGATCAAGGCAACAGGAGTATTTGATGGCTTGCCGTGTTTTATCAGCTGTTCACTGATATAGCCAATCTTTGCTACACCCATCATAAAGATCAGTGTGCCCGTTGCGTTCGTCACTTTATCCCAATGAATACTTTTGTCGAGTTTATCCGGACTTTCATGACCTGTAATGATAGATAGCGATGAGGCCATATCCCGGTGTGTGACTGGAATCCCCGCATAGGCGGGCACACTGATTGCTGATGTGATGCCGGGTATAATTTCATAGGAAATACCATGTTTACGCAGTAGCCCGGCTTCCTCGCCGACTCGTCCAAATATAGTAGGGTCTCCCCCTTTAAGACGAACAACTGTTTTTCCTTCCAAGGCCAAATCCACCAACAGCTGATTAATTTCCTCTTGCTTCATAGTGTGACGATCTGGCAACTTTCCAACATATATTTTTTGGGCCCCTGGCTTCATCAATCCCAAGAGGCGCGGGCTTGCCAGTCTGTCGTACACAATGACATCGCCCAATTGAATGCATTCCCAACCCTTGACCGTAATTAATCTTGCGTCTCCGGGTCCTGCACCTACCAAATATACTTTTCCTGCCATGCTATCATCCCCTCACCTGCGCCAGAATCTGTTCTGCTCCTTTGGCTATCAAACTGGCCGCCACCGCTTCTCCCAGCTTTTGCGGATCATTTCCCTGGAGCGTTTCCTTCAAAATAACCTCGCCATCTGGCGAGCCTACCATGCCCGTAAGGCTGATTTCTTGACCAGCCCAGACGGCATGAGCCCCGATCGGCACTTGGCACCCCCCATTTAACACGCCCAAAAAGGTTCGTTCTGCCGCAACGGTAGCCGAGGTATCCCGGTCGTTGTAAAGGCGCAGCAAGGCCAATAGCTCTTCATCACTCGCGCGACATTCAATACCCAGCGCTCCCTGCCCAACCGCCGGCAAACAGTCTTCTTCCGGTATATAGGATGTAATTCGATCTTTCCAGCCCATCCGATGCAAACCTGCTGCCGCCAAAATGATAGCGTCAAAACCTTCCGTCTCCAGCTTTTTCAGACGGGAATCAATATTCCCACGCACAGGCTCCAATTGTAGATCAGGTCGCATGGACTTGATTTGACTGGCTCTGCGCAGGCTACTCGTGCCCACCTTTGCCCCTTGAGGCAAATCCTCCAGGCTCTCGGCGCCCAATGTGATCAGGCAATCACGTGGATCCTCACGACGCGGTACAGCGCCGTTGACAAGCCCTTCCGGCAATTCGGAAGGCATATCCTTCATACTATGTACTGCCATATCAATCTCACCAGCCAGCATGGCCTGTTCAATCTCTTTGACAAAAAGCCCTTTGCCACCCACTTTGGACAAGGTTACATCCAATATTCGATCACCCTTGGTCAGGATTTTCTTTACGACAAATTGCAAATCCATTCCATGCTCCGCGCATAGCGCGTTCAAATCTTCAATGACATGCCCGGTCTGAGTTAACGCCAGCGCACTCTGTCTGCTGCCTACCACAATTGTTCGCATGTTATTCCTCCTGATTTTGCGCAATCCACAGGTCTATTTGTTGTTCGGTCCAAGCCATAAATTCATGACGGCGTATTTGATCCAAAATTCCGCTACTCGCCAAGCGCCTCAGTAGTTTAGTCCTTTGCTGTGGGGAACTTATCTTACGTTTGATGATCTGTCGCATATCGTGCATGAAATCCAGATATGGCTCGTATTCGCTACCAAACAACGTATCCAAGGCTGATGTAATATCAGCGGTCACAGCGGGGCCTGCCCCTTCTGTAGAGATACTAATCGTCAGTCTCCCTCGTCGGATGATGCCCGGCGTTATAAAATCTCCCTCTTCCGAGCGATCCGCCACATTTACCAGTATACCCCTTTGTCTGGCCTCATGCGCAACCTTATTATTCACTTCTCTCTGGTTCGTAGCGGCATATACAAGAAAGGCTCCCTGGAGGTCACCCTCGCGATATACGCGATTTACCCAGTGGAGCTGCTTGTGATCGGCCAGGACCTGTAAATCCGGCGTTATATTCGGGCTAATGAGGGTAATGGACGCCCCACTTTCCATCATCCCCTTAACCTTTCGTTCCGCAATCCTGCCGCCGCCTACAATACAACAGATCTTATTGTTACAATTCAACGAAATCGGGACAAAATGCTGCAAATGGCTTTTCACTCTCCCGTCCACTGATGAAATACAGACCAGGAATTCAGCAAAAAATTAAGAATCAATAGCGTGTAGCCCACCAATGCCCACTTTGCCATCACAAGCCCTGAACGCTGATTCAATCTTTTGCTCACTAAAAATATAATATACACACACAGGGCAATCGCTGTCATCAGCACCTTGGTATCTAGCAAGAGAAGCCAGCGTTCCTCAGCAATAATAGAAATAACGGCAACTACAATAGAGACTCCCAGCAAAGGAGTACCAATCAACAGCGCCATATGCGTATACCGATCCATCATTTCCAGACTCGGCAGGCGTCTGATCGTGTCATTCCATTTCTTTACTTTCAATTTACGATGCAAAAACAGATATAACCCCGAAAATACAGCTGCTACCGTCATCGCTACAAAACCAAGATTAGCCAGCGCAATATGAATCAGGAGCAGCCCATGCACGGTATGCCAATTTCCAAGTGGATTGTCGAGAGGCTCCATCCATATATTGTTGAGCACCAGCACTGCAAAACTAATAATATTAAGCAGCAATACCGCAAATTCGGAACGCTGATAACGTGTCAAAATCAAAGAAATCAGCACTAAAATAACTGAAAACAGAAATAGAAAATCGTAGGTCACGAAAATAGGAAGGTGCCCTTCATTCCAGGTTCTTATCCCCATATAAGCAAGCTGGAGCACCAGAACGACAACAAGAAGCCCTGTACCTGTCCGTTTAGCATTCGCATTGCGACGAATCCCATCCGAGAATACAAACAGAAGGCTCAGGGCAAAAACATAAATCATTGAATCATATATAAGCATGCCTGAAGCCACGTCTGTTCACCCACTTTTACAGGCTGGCCGGCGCAAACGACGCTGGCAAAGCCTGAGCCTGAACGGTTTTTTCATGAACACCGGCTTCCGGTTTTATTAACGCAGATGCATCGCTTTTATCTACTTTCTGAGCGGCGTCATCCAAACGATCCTCCAGAGCAAAAATGTGGCTAAACATGTCTAGGGCCTCATTTCCCTGTTTTTGGACAGCCAGTTCCTTTACCCGATTGATCGGATCATGCATCATCTGGTTCAGCATACTCTTCGTCAAACGGCTAATCACTTTGCGTTGCCGTTCATCCAGCTCGGGAAGCTTATTGAACAAGCTTTCCAACGTATCCTGATGTACAGACTCCGCTTTTTCCTGTAATGCACGAATCACCGGACGCACTCCCATCGTTTTCAACCATTGATAAAACTCGCTAAGCTCATCTTCGATCATATGCTCGATTTTTGTAGCTTCGGTACGGCGCATTTCCAAATTGCTCTCCACGATCCCTTCCAGATCATCAATATCGTACAAGAAAACATTCTGTAATTCACCAATAGCCGGGTCGAGATCACGCGGAACCGCAATATCAATCATAAACAAAGGACGGGACTGTCGACGTTTCATACTTGCTTCAACCCGAGTCCGATCCAGAATATACCCCTGGGCACCTGTCGAGCTAATAACAATATCCACGTCCGCCAACCGATTCATGCCTTCCTCCATCGTAACCGGCGTTCCATGGAACTTGGAGGCAAGGTCTTCCGCACGGGACAAGGTTCGGTTGGCTACAATAACCTCGGCTGCTCCGCCGCTGTACAAATGCTTAACCGTAAGTTCGCTCATTTTACCAGCACCGAGAATCAGTACCTTTTTATCGGTAAACATCCCGAAAATCCGTTTGCCTAGCTCAACTGCTGCATAGCTGACAGATACGGCACTTTCTCCAATAGATGTCTCTGAATGGGCACGCTTGCCCAATGTGACGGCCTGCTTAAACAACATATTAAACCACGTTGCCGTAATTTTCTGGGATTGAGCCTGAAGAAAAGCGTTCTTTACCTGTCCCAAAATTTGTGTTTCTCCGATTACCATAGAATCAAGACCACAAGTCACACGGAACAAATGCCGAATCGCCTGCTCGTCCTCATATATATATAAATGTTGTGTAAATTGATCACGCGGAATGCCAAACCATTGCTCCATAAAACTGCGTATAAAATAGCCGCACATGTGAAGGCGGTCCACTACAACATATATTTCAGTCCGATTGCAGGTTGCGACAACTACGCCCTCCAACACACTTTTGGTAAGTTTGAGTTGCTCCAGCGCTTTTGGCAAATCTTGTTCTGCAAATGTAAAACGCTCTCTGACTTCCACAGGCGCCGTACGATAATTCAACCCAACAACGACGATGTGCATTGCAAATTCACCTGCCTAAACTGTAATAAGAATAACCACTGTTATCATAAACTATGTTAATTATATCACAGAAGTCCGAATCTCCTCCGGCTGTTTTATGAATTGTTTATGAAAATTGAATAGCTTTCATGAAACCAGCACGTTCTGTATGATTTGATTTAGTGTAGACCACTTTTAAAACAAATAACCATGGAAATGTTCCATGGCTATAATATAGGACGCACAAATGGCTCCATAAAAAACGATTTACACTAACTCAGCCAGCTTGCACTCTGGTGATTCCACCTGAAGTTCTCCCAAGCCGCGAATCAGCTTTTTCGCATATGTTTTTTTCGGTTTTAGAACGGATACCAGGTAATCAATAGCCAGCTGCGGATCGACAGTCTCACCGCAAGTATAACAATCAATAGCGGCAAACCCTCTCTCAGGATACGTATGAATAGAGAGATGACTCTCCGACAACAGTACAAGCACGGTAGCTCCCTGTGGTTCGAACTGCTTGGATTGAACGGACATCACCGTTGCTCCGCAAGCTTCAGCTGCTTCAACTAATTGAGCCTCCAAAAACTGCGCATCATTCAGTAATTCAAACTCAACACCCCAAGTATCTACGGCAACGTGTCTTCCGAAAGTTGAGTACTCCAATTCCATCTTTCGGTTCCCCCTTCCTAGGAATAAAATGTTTGGAAAAATTTCATCCGCTAGGACCTACGTCATTCACTTCCCGAGGGAATAACCTCTCGCAACATTCAATGTCCTGAGTGAATCCTGGTTCCTATATTTCATTTTCAACGAGATTAAAAATAACATCTATGTGCAGCAAATGCAATCATTTTTTAAGAATAAAAAAGCCTATTTCGGTAAAGAAAGGGACTACATGGCATAACGATTCATTCCATATATTCATGCCTTATTAAGCTTCCAGTGCAAATAATTTTGAGCAACTCATTCGAAGCTTGTGGTCAATCTGTTCCAACTCCGAGAAAGTACGCGCCAAATTCCGCTGGTCAAGCAACGAATTAATGAGATGATATACGTCAGATATTTCATTTTCAACGTTCTGATGCTGAAAAAGCTGTTGCAATTCCTGCACCGTATTTTTATATTCGAATACCAGCCTGGAACCTCCGGCATTCTTCTCCATAATTTTACGAACCGTACCTTCATTATAAAAATACACCATAGTGAATCCTTGATACATTCGGTAAACGATGCCTTCGCCCTTAAAACGAACAAAAAGTTTGCGTATAAACAGGGTTAGTTGCGGATGAATTAAGCGACAAGTCAATTCACACACAAACGCTCCCTCTTTGGCTTCAAAAAACAAATGAACTTCCTCACCCGCACTATGCTCCAGAACGATTTCCTGTCTTCCGTTATCTAGAACTTTAATATAGTAATGCACCTGGGGATCATCCACTGCCCGCAAAAATTCGTCCATTTGGGTTTCCGACAAGGTCAAAGTGGTTTTAACATACTCTGTGGCTAACCGCTGAGCCATACCCATCTCCTCAATTCTTTCCTGAACCTATAAGTTTAAGCTTTAAATTTATTATACATCAGACCTAAAGTGCTTTTCTTGCACATCAAATCATAAATTCCCGCCATACATCGGAAATAAACGGAAAATGATGGGGTTGAGACTGCATTATCCCCCATATACTCACTTTTCGGCTTAAAATCCACGAGTTCTTTTTGTTATTATATATTATTCCCACCTATTTAGTAAGTTTATTTTTTTGAAGCCCGAACCATGAAAAAAGGACGTCCTCAAGGACGTCCCTAGCCTTACAATTCCGTCTGCTCTTCTTCGTCATTCTCTATATAGCTGGAGATGACAGACCACAGCTCTTCCTTGCCCATACCTTCTTCGGATGAAAAGGGGATAAGCAATCCCCCGGGAAGTATTCCGAGTTCCTGCTTGATTACCTTGTAATGCTTTTCTCGCCGCGTTTTAGGGATTTTATCTGCCTTCGTGCCTACAACACATACGGGAAGCCCGTTATGACGCAGCCAATCATACATCATGATATCGTCCTTGGACGGCGGATGGCGCAAATCTACCATTTGAAGCACCAGTTTGAGTGGCTCACGCTCCAGCAAATAAGACTCAATCATCTGCCCCCAAGCCTTGCGGGACGTTTTGGATACCTTGGCGTAACCGTAACCGGGAAAATCGACAAAATAGAGATCATCATTAATCCGGTAATAATTGAGTTGCTGGGTTTTACCTGGCGTAGAACTGGTACGCGCCAAATTTTTACGGTTAATCAACCGATTAATCAATGAAGACTTTCCTACATTGGAGCGCCCCGCCAGAGCAATCTCTGGCAAAGCGTCCACAGGAAACTGATCGGGACCAACCGCACTTATTATAAATTCTGCTTTTGTTACTTTCATTGTGTCCTTAATTCCTCTCTAATGTACCCTTGCCTGCTCAACCAAAGCATGCTTTAGCACCTGATCCATATGGGCAACGGGGACAAATTCAACATCCTGCCGGATACTGTCGGGAATATCCTTTAAATCCCGTTCATTATCTTTGGGAAGCAGAATTTTTTTGTAGCCTGCCCGGTGGGCAGCCAGCGACTTCTCTTTTAAACCACCAATCGGCAATACACGGCCGCGTAGAGTAATTTCGCCCGTCATAGCCACATCCTTGGATACATGACGGTTGGTCAAAGCTGAAATTAACGCGGTAGCAATAGTAATTCCCGCAGATGGACCATCCTTCGGAATCGCACCCTCAGGAATATGAATGTGGATATCATTTTTCTCATAAAAGTCTAGTTCAATGCCCAGATCAACTGCTTTGGAACGGGTGTAGCTGAATGCCGCCTGTGCAGATTCCTTCATAACGTCTCCCAGTTTACCCGTAAGAATCAGTTTACCACTACCAGGTACGACCGTCACTTCAATCATCAGTGTTTCACCACCGACCTCTGTCCATGCCAAGCCTGTAACCGTACCGATCTGATCCTCCAGTTCTGCAACACCGTAACGGAATTTAGCGATACCCAGATAATCCTTCAGATTATCCGGTGTGATTTGAATTGGTCCTTCGCCACCAGATACAACGGACTTCGCCGCCTTGCGGCACAGAGAAGCCATTTGCTGCTCAAGATTCCGCACACCAGATTCACGCGTATATTCGCGAATGACACGCAGTAGCGTATCCTCCCCGATAACCAGTTGTTCCTCGTCCAAGCCATGCTCTCTCTTCTGCTTGGGCAATAGGTACCGATTGGCGATTTCCAGCTTCTCCAGTTCGGTGTAGCCAGGAATATAGAGCGTCTCCATGCGGTCCATTAGCGGACGCGGGATGTTGTGTGCAGCATTGGCTGTCGTTACAAACATCACATTGGACAGGTCAAACGGCAGCTCAACAAAATGGTCACTGAACGTATTGTTTTGTTCAGGATCAAGCACTTCGAGCAATGCCGCCGATGGATCTCCTCGAAAATCGGAAGCCATTTTATCAATCTCATCCAGCAAAAATACTGGATTAGACGTTCCTGCGGTCTTCATCCCCTGAATGATCCGCCCTGGCATCGCACCAACATAAGTCCGACGGTGACCACGGATTTCCGCTTCATCCCGCACACCTCCGAGAGAGATGCGGACAAATTCCCGACCCATGGATTTGGCAATCGAACGGGCCAACGAGGTCTTGCCGACCCCTGGCGGACCCACGAGACACAGAATCGGTCCCTTAATGGTCTTCACCAGCTTGCGTACAGCCAAATACTCCAATACACGCTCCTTGGGTTTATCCAATCCGTAGTGGTCGTTATTAAGTACCTCTTCAGCTTTGACGATATCCAGATCATCATCGGTAAACTTGTTCCATGGCAAGCTTAACAACCAATCCACATAATTACGGATGACGCCACCCTCGGCAGAGCTTGCCGGCATTTTTTCCAGACGATCGATTTCCTTTTCGACCTTCTCCTTCACCGGAACAGGCAACTCTAGTTCACTTAGCTGGTTGCGCAGTTCTTCAACTTCTCCCGCGCGACCTTCCTTCTCGCCAAGTTCCTTCTGAATTGCCTTCATTTGTTCACGCAGATAATACTCCTTCTGCGTCTTTTCCATCTGCTTCTTCACACGCTGGTTGATTTTACGTTCCAGCTCCAGCACTTCACGCTCATTGTTCAAAATATCCAGAAGCTTCTCCAGACGCTGAGTAACGTCGATCGTCTCCAGTATATCCTGCTTTTCCTTAATTTTGAGCGTCAAATGACTTGTGATTACGTCTGCTAGCCGTCCCGGCTCCTCAATATCCGATACCGCAGCGAGAGTCTCCGGTGTTACCTTTTTGGACAAGTTGATATAATGCTCGAACTGAGTTAATACAGTGCGCATTAGCGCATCCGTCTCAGGCTGTACGTTTTCTGCCTCGTGCAGCTCCTTCGCCATTACCTCGTAATATTCTTCATTGTCCGTATATTGAATAATCTCGGCCCGTTCCAGCCCTTCCACCAATACTCGAATGGTTCCATTAGGAAGTTTGAGCATCTGGCGTACCTTGGCTACCGTGCCGACTCGAAAGATGTCCTCTTGTGTAGGTTCTTCAATATTTACTTCTGATTGAGAACACAGGAGAATCAAATTGTCTTCAACCATCGCTTTTTCCAAAGCCTTGACCGATTTTTCCCGGCCCACATCGAGATGCAGAACCATACTCGGGTAGACCAGAAGCCCTCTTAAAGGCAGCAAAGGAAAACGACGACCTTTTGTCTTGGTGGGTCCCATCGCTTTCGCACCTCCAGTGATTCTCAGGTTCCGGATTTTACAATCCTCAAGTTGTTATCTTTCATATTTTATCAAATGTTTTATGAAAAAACCAATGAAAGGGTGGTTCATCAGCAAGATCCTGTATCTGATATCGTCCCGTTATGCGTTCCATCAGCCTGTAACAAGGAAGATTGGGATGGGCGAAAAGTCTCAATTGGCGCATGTACAGGCGAATCCGACGTTATCTCTTCCCCGAACACATGTCGGAACACTTCGGTAACCGACTGTACGGGAATCACTTTTAAACCCTCAATGCTGTCAAAAAGAGCTTGCCAGTTGTCCTGCGGAATGATCACTTTTTTGGCTCCTGCCTGAAAAGCGGCTTCAACCTTGGCTAATACACCACCAATCGGTTTGACACGACCATGGATGCTAATTTCGCCAGTCATTGCAATTTCATGATCCACCGGAATTCCCCGCATCGCGGAAGCAATGGCTGTTGCCATCGCAATTCCTGCGGACGGGCCATCTACCGGCGTACCCCCAGGGAAATTGATATGCAAATCGTAATTCGACGGAGACAATCCGAGCGTACGCAAAACAGTTAGAACATTTTCTACAGAACCTTTAGCCATGCTCTTACGGCGCAGTGTACGGGACCCGCCTCCGATTTCTTCCTCATCCACAACCCCCGTAATATTATAGCTGCCCTTTCCCTCAGGAACCGGAACTGCTGTAACTTCAATTTCAAGCAGCATCCCCATGTTCGGGCCATATACAGCTAATCCGTTAACGAATCCGATTTGCGGCAAGCCTGGTATTTTTCGGTCAGGACGCGGTTGAATTTGACTACTGCCCGCTACCCATTCGACGTCGGAAGCATTGAGACATTCCCTTTTCTCGGTAAGTGCCAAACCAGCAGCCAGCTGGATCATATTGACCGCCTCCCGACCGTTCGTTGCGTAACGCTGTACAACTTCTACCGCCTCAGGACAAGGGCCAAAGCCTAGCTTGTGGACGGCATCCTCTGCAATACGAGCAATCTCCTGTGGCTGCAAGGCACGGAAATAAATCTCCATGCACCGGGAGCGAATCGCAGGTGGCAGTTCATGCGGCGAACGGGTCGTCGCACCCACCAAACGAAAATCGGCTGGCAAACCGTTTTGGAAAATATCGTGGATATAAGCAGGAGTATTCGAATCTTCCGAGTTGTAATACGCACTCTCCAAAAATACCTTGCGATCCTCCAGTACTTTCAAGAGTTTATTCATCTGCGTTGGATGCAGCTCACCAATCTCATCAATGAACAGCATCCCCCCATGCGCCTTCGTCACAGCTCCGGGTTTAGGTTGTGGGATACCCGCTACCCCCATCGCTCCTGCCCCTTGATAGATTGGATCATGCACTGAACCTATCAGCGGGTCCGCAATACCGCGCTCATCAAAGCGGGCCGTCGTAGCATCAATCTCCGTGAATTTGGCGTCTCCCTTGAACGGAGAGGACAGATTCTTCTTAGCCTCTTCCAGCACAACGCGTGCAGCAGCTGTCTTCCCTACACCCGGCGGGCCATAAATAATGACATGCTGCGGATTCGCACTACATAACGCAGCCTTGAGCGCGCGCAGTCCATCCTTCTGACCCACGATATCCTGTAATGTGGCAGGACGTGTGCGTTCAGCCAACGGCTTGGTAAGTGAAATAGAACGCAATTTGCGTAGCTTATCCAATTCCTTGCGGGATTCCCGATCCACCGCACTACGGTTCGTTTTCTGGCTCCGCAGGAGGTTCCAGAAATACAGACCAATAACAATCCCGAAAAACATTTGCACCAATAACAAAATCATAGTCAAGTCCATCGTATTTCCTCCGTTTCTCATCTCAGCAATTTTAAAAATGCCGCTCTATGAAAAACAGTATTTCCTTTTCCGCGATAGCTAAACGGCGGTCTTTCAAAAGATCAGAGAGAAATACAAAAACACCGCGAAGAACAGTTCTGTAGCAGAGCTGCTCTCCACGGCGTTTAAATGATGACAATAGATTATGACTATGCCTCTTTATAATAACTGCTTTTTGCCTACACCTTCTCGGCGGTATGACGTTCTTCACGTCCAGGTATTTTCCCTGTTTCCTCATATGCTTTGACGATGATATCAATTTCTTTTTTCAATTCGTCCACCATATCAGCCTCAGGTACTTTGCGAATCATTTTTCCATAACGGAACAAAAGGCCTTCACCGCGCGCTCCGGCAATTCCAATATCAGCTTCCTTCGCTTCACCCGGGCCATTTACTGCACAACCCAGTACTGATACTTTAATCGGTACCTTGAGTTTTGCAATGTAGTCTTCTACCTCGTTGGCAATAGAGAACAGATCAATATCCAGACGTCCGCAAGTCGGACAAGAAATCAATGTAGCTGCGTTTGTGATTAATCCAAACGTCTTGAGCAACTCACGGGCTACCTTCACTTCTTCCACCGGATCAGCACTAAGTGAAATACGCATTGTGGAGCCGATGCCTGATGCTAGCAAAGCGCCCATACCTGCCGCGCTTTTAACTGTACCCGTAAAGAGTGTACCCGCTTCGGTAATACCCAGATGGAGCGGATACTTAATAATTTCAGCGGCCTTCGTATAAGCAGCAATCGCCATAGGAACATCAGACGCCTTCAGTGACACGATAATGTCATGGAAATCAAGTTCTTCCAGTATCCCGATATGATACAGCGCACTTTCTACCATCGCTTCTGGCGTAGGGTAGCCATACTTATCAAGTAAATGCTGTTCCAATGACCCGGCATTCACACCAATTCGAATCGGAATCCCTTTTTCCTTACATGCCTTCACGACAGCTTCTACTTTTTCACGTCGTCCTATGTTACCTGGATTAATGCGAACTTTATCAATCCCATTTTCAATTGCCAGTAGAGCCAGCTTGTGATTAAAGTGAATATCTGCAACTAGCGGAATATGAATCCGTTTTTTAATTTCCTTAATGGCTGCGGCAGCTTCCTCATTGTTGACGGTAACCCGCACCAGTTGACATCCGGCTTCTTCCAAGCGAAGAATCTCGGCTACAGTTGCTTCCACATCTGCTGTTTTAGTTGTACACATGCTTTGGATGATGACTTCATTGCTGCCGCCAATCGTCAGATTCCCGACTTTAACGGGACGTGTGTCTTGTCTTAAGAACATGTACTTTTCTCTCCCATTAACGCCAAACCTCCACCCCTTAAAACCTCATACAGGTTTAGTGAAGTGGAGATCCGGCTTCTCATGTTTTAGAGATCGCGAAGTATCAATCCTTAGGCGCTCTCTTCTTGTTTTTTATCCTTATCTGTACCACCGAGTTCCGGTGCGATTTTGTCTTTTACAACCTGCTCATTGATGACGCAAGTAGTCACATCCTCACGGGAAGGAACCTCATACATTACGTCCAGCATAATACCTTCGATGATCGCACGAAGGCCACGGGCACCCGTGTTACGCTTGATCGCTTCACGAGCAATGGCTTCCAGAGCATCTTGCTTAAACTCCAGTTGCACATTATCCAGCTCAAGCAGCTTCTGGTATTGCTTGGTTAACGCATTTTTCGGTTCGGACAGAATACGAACCAATGTGTTCTCATCAAGCGGCTCCAGCGTAGAAATTACTGGCAAGCGTCCTACAAATTCCGGTATCAGACCGAATTTCAAAAGATCCTCAGGCAATACCATTGAAGTATATTCGCCTGGTTTCAGGTCTTTTTGTTCGCTGGTAGCGTTGAAGCCGATAACCTTTTTACCGATACGACGTTTGATCATTTGCTCCAGACCATCAAAGGCACCACCGCAAATGAACAGGATATTCGTGGTGTCAATTTGAATAAACTCTTGATGTGGATGCTTGCGACCGCCTTGAGGTGGTACAGAAGCAACCGTGCCTTCCAAAATTTTAAGCAACGCCTGCTGTACACCTTCACCCGAAACGTCACGCGTAATGGACGGGTTTTCGGATTTGCGGGCTACTTTATCAATTTCGTCAATGTAGATAATGCCGCGTTCGGCTTTTTCTACATCATAATCGGCAGCTTGAATCAGTTTCAGCAAAATATTTTCAACGTCTTCACCCACATAACCTGCTTCCGTAAGGGAAGTGGCATCTGCGATAGCAAAAGGAACGTTCAAAATTTTAGCCATGGTTTGCGCAAGCAACGTTTTACCCGAACCTGTAGGTCCAAGCATCAAGATGTTACTTTTTTGCAGTTCCACATCATCAATTTTGTTTTGAGTATTAATTCGTTTGTAGTGATTATATACCGCTACAGACAACGATTTTTTCGCTTGATCCTGACCAATAACATATTGGTCCAGAATGTCACGGATTTGCATTGGTTTCGGAATGTCTTTCAGATCTACTTCTTCTTCATGACCCAATTCCTCTTCTACAATCTCCGTACACAACTCAATGCATTCGTCACATATATATACGCCCGGTCCGGCAACAAGCTTGCGAACCTGATCCTGAGATTTACCGCAGAAAGAACATTTCAATTGTCCTTTTTCATCATTAAATTTAAACATAGAGCCACCCCTTTACAGATTAATCGGTTTAGACAGCACCTGGTCAATGATACCGTATGCTTTTGCCTCTTCCGCTTCCATGAAGAAATCCCGGTCAGTATCACGTTCGATTTTTTCGAGGGGCTGACCCGTACGCTCTACATAGATTTGATTCAGCTTAGCACGTGTTTTGATAATCCAGTCCGCATGAATCAGCATATCGGAGGCTTGCCCCTGAATGCCACCAAGTGGCTGATGAATCATGACTTCACTATTGGTAAGCGCGTATCTCTTACCTGGCGCACCCGCTGTTAGCAGCAACGAACCCATACTTGCAGCCATGCCTACACAGATCGTCGATACGTCCGGCTTAATGAATTGCATTGTATCATATATACCCATGCCCGCAGTTACAGAACCGCCTGGCGAGTTAATGTACAAATTAATATCCTTCTCTGGATCTTCCGCAGAAAGGAACAATAGCTGTGCAATGACGAGATTGGCGACATCGTCATCAATCGGGCCACTTAGGAAAATAATACGATCCTTAAGCAACCGCGAGTAAATATCGTAAGATCGTTCTCCTCGATTCGTTTGTTCCACAACCATAGGGACGAGACTCATCACGACCAACCTCTTTTCTTTATTAAAATGAACACCTGTATTCATCCGCTTCCTTATGTCCCATTAAAACGGAAGCAGCAAGCATGAAACGTGAACACCTTACAAAATATTTTAACATGTTCAGAGTCTCGTGTCATATTTGCATGCGCTCATATATGCAGTGCGGGCTATTTACAGTACACTCTGCCGAGACCTTCTCATATTTAACCATGTTTCGTATGTATGTGCAAATATACGGTAGTGACTTATGTAAAACAAGAAAACGCGACTCACAGCACTTTCCATAAACGACTAAAATTTGGGTTATCAAAGGTAAAAATAAGGCACGTAACTTTCACTACGTGCCTTATCCCTATCTAATTACTACGTTTCAGCTTGTTACAGCATACTCCGTATATTTTATCGTCTGAATTACTCAGCAGCTTCAACTGGCGCTTCTACTTCTTTGCTGTTTTCCACCAACAAAGCAATGGTTTTGCGCAGTGAAATTTCTTCTTTCAGGTTAGCGAACGAGCCGTTACCTTCCAGAATGCTACGGATTTCTTCAACTGAACGTTTGTAAGCTTCAGCCATGTTTTTCAGTTCTTCATCAATTTCCGCTTCGGAAACTTCGATGTTTTCTGCTTTAGCCACTTGCTCCAGCACGAGGTTGTTACGTACGCGCTTCTCAGCATCAGCTTTCATTTGCTCTTCCAGGTCTTCCTTGCTTTGACCAGAGAATCCAAGGAACATTTCAAGGTTCATACCTTGGCTACGCAAACGGTTGTCGAAATCGCGAACCATGTTTTGCACTTCGCTCTTCACCATTGCTTCAGGAATGTCGATTGTTGCATTCTCAGCAACCTTCTCCACTACAGCACCCTCGCGAGCTGCTTTAGCTTCGTTTTCCTTACGATCCAACAATTGCTTTTTCAAGTCTTCCTTGAATTCAGCCAGTGTGTCAAATTCGCTTACATCTTTAGCAAATTCATCGTCCAGCTCAGGAAGAACTTTGCGTTTCAGTTCGTGAACTTTCACTTTGAATACCGCTTGTTTGCCAGCGAGGTCAGCAGAATGGTAGTTCTCAGGGAACGTTACTTCAACGTCCTTGGAATCGCCAGTGTGCAAACCAACCACTTGCTCTTCAAAACCAGGGATGAATGTGTTAGATCCCAGTTCCAAAGAATACTTCTCAGCTTGTCCGCCTTCGAATGGTACACCGTCCACGGAACCGTCGAAGTCAATAATAGCTGTATCACCGGATTGAGCAGCATCTTCATCAACGACAACCAGTTCAGCATGACGTTGTTGCAGGCGCTCCAGTTCTTGAGCCAGTTCTTCGTCGCTTACTTCGAGTTTGCTTACAGGCACTTCTACGCCTTTGTAATCGCCCAAAGTCACTTCAGGTTTAACAGTAACCTTTGCTTTGAACTTGAAAGATTCGCCTTTAGCAAATTGATCAATTTCAACGTCAGGGCTGTCAACCGGGAAGATGTCCGTTTGCTCTACAGCTTGGCTGTAAGCTTCTGGCAACAGGATGTCAATTGCATCTTGGTACAGACTTTCAATACCATAGCGTTTTTCAAAGATAGGACGTGGTACTTTACCTTTACGGAATCCAGGTACACTTACTTGTTTTGCCACTTTATTAAAAGCTTTGTCGAGTGCAGCGGCTACACGATCCGCGTCAACCTCAACTTCAAGAACCCCAAGGTTCTTCTCTATTTTCTCCCAAGTTGCTTTCATTTTATGCTTTCCCCTCCAACAAAATCTTCACTTAGTTTTCATTACAATCAACGCACACAAAATAACCACTATAGTATATCTAACATTACTGTCTTTTTCAAGAGCAGCCCTTTGAATGCTTCACAGGTAAACGTTTCCGGTCACTAAGGAGTGTGCATTCCCGCCGCTACGAATAGTCGCATCGACCGATACGCCTGCTCAAAACGGAAGCGCAACGCATCTGTAATGCCATATATAGCACGGGTTTCTTCCTCATTATTATTACCGTTCAAACTTTCCGAAACGGTCTGATGGAGTGCTGCAGCCCAAATATCCGGCATTCCGTCCTCTTCCACCAACATGGATCTATAATCATTCGTACCGTATACTGCCATCACAAACTGTGACCACAACTCCTGTGCAAAATAGAATAGTGTAGGCTCGTGCACCTCAGTCTGATCAGCCACCCGTTCCAAAATACGCATAATCGACTCTGGAAAATCACCAGGCTGTAACGGAACCGTTTCAATGTCGATTTCCGCTTGTTCATCACCCCGTCTGATTTCTATCGTCCCTTCCATTCCGCGTCGTCGCATTGTCTGTAGAACACGGAATTGAAGTAAAGGATGGATTTCCCGGTCCATAATCCAGCGAAGCAAGGCATCGTCGATTTCTGGCAGTTCCAAATAGGACAACTGCTCCAACGCTAAAATCGTCTGTTCGGATAAGGGTTCATCCATAGCCATCCGCAACAGCTTGTTGCCGTAGCCCGCATCCTGCTCCTGCTTAAAGCGTGCATGACGGCGAGCTAACTCTACTTCACTGACCTCTTCTTCCACAGCGTCCGTTATCGCCCCGCTGTCAGCGTACTGTGGAAATGCAGCTTCCAGCCATTGTAATAGAGCGTTCCATTCATCGTATTGCTTCTGCTCCTGTCCCTGACACTGCATTAAAAAACGCAGCATCGCCATCGCCTCTCCGTAACGTTCGTTTTCAAGCATCACAGTAAGTTGGATTTGATAATAGTCCAGTGTCTTCGGAAACAATACAATATTATTTTCTTTTGTCGTCACCTTGGAGTCCTTTATTCAAGGCACCCCCTCTCCTTCACAAGCTCAAGTATTTGTAGATTATATGAGAAACAGTAGCCGAAGTCCAACCACTCGTCTTACACATATTCACCTGTATTCTAACATACCCTTTTATAAGGCAAAAAAAACTACGTCTACTCAGAATTTATGCTGTATAAAGCCTAAATAAGCGATATATGCAAAATAAGACTTGAATTTCTTTTATCCATATGATATATTAATATTCGCTTGAATTTTATGTCCCAGTAGCTCAGCTGGATAGAGCAACGGCCTTCTAAGCCGTCGGTCGGGGGTTCGAATCCCTCCTGGGACGTCATAACAAGAAGCTTCCATAATGGAGGCTTTTTTTGTTCTCATGAGATAACTCACAGGGTAACGTCGGCCCATCGGCATCGTTAGCCTATACTTCGCAGTCAACCATAGGGAGAGTATCTCTCTTGATAAATTACATCAAAAAAAAGCTTCCGCAAGGGAGCTTTTTTTGATGATAAATAATGTAGAAAGAATAGTCTGCCACGCTACTTTAGGCGCTGGTTTCAAGTCACTACTCTTTCAATAAAACGCAGATATTGCTATCATCTATCATGTTACACCATTTTGAAGTAAAGGAGGTTGGCTGACTCCCTTGACTACGAATAAACTCCAAAAGTCGCGGGAAATTCATCGTTTTGTTGCCACTTTGCTTTCTATATTAGGTACTGGATTGGGTATGTTTTATCTCGCCATTCCTTCCTATATGATTGGAGGAGCGGCTCTGATCATCACACAGGGAATTCTGATCTATTTTACATTATTTTCTCTCGGATACCTGCTTATTATTTCGGGACCGCTGGCCATTATTCTCCACATTTTAGGCATTATTTTTACAATACGATCTTTTCAAATTACAAGCAATGTGGGTAGCGCGCCGACAAGTGCATCGTTGCCTTCCAAATGGCGCATGTTGCTCAGTCTCACTGTGGGGGCTACACTTCTACTTCTTGCAGTCACAATGAAATACGTAGATATTATAGAACCTTTTACACAAACAGGTGAAAATAAACGCAACGTAGCCGCAGAATCAGAGCAATATCTGGAGCAGAAATACGGAGAGGACTTTCAAATTCAAAATATTAGCTATCATAGTATTCCCTTCACTGAATATACCATGGAGGCGATCTCTAATCGTCATCCTTCCGTCCTCTTTAACATGACCAAGCGTCCTTATGAGGATGTCCCATTTAGAGAAAAATATCTTAACGCCCTTTGGGAGAGCCAACTGGACATGAAGCTCAAACCTGTTATACAGAAGCTATACGATGATGCAGCCGCTGTTCATTCTGGGGTGCAAGAAGGGGAAACAGATAAAATGATCAAAGAATACGACGATTTTAAACTGAATCCCGAAGCGGTCGGCGATCAATATATTCGTATAATTGTATTCGAGGATCTAACTGACTCAGGATTGTCATTGGAAAAAGAACGGGTATTACAAACTGCAAAAGTTCTCAAAACAGTGTTGGCCGGAAATAAAGCCTCATTAGACATCGAATACTTCCCTTCGGCTATGAATACCAACCGAAACCTTAAGGCAATAGAACTAAACGATTATATGTTTGGTCAGGACCATTTTGATGAAAAGACCTATGAAGTCCAGATAGAAGACATTTATAAGCTTATGTCAACAAAGGATATACAAATCACATCGCTTGACCGCGTGAAGTAGCAAGGAGATTAATCAAATGAAATTAATATCTTGGAATGTAAATGGCTTAAGAGCCTGTGTGACCAAAGGGTTTTATACTTATTTAAAAGAAACGAATGCCGATATTTTTTGCGTACAGGAAACGAAGCTTCAAGAAGGGCAGATCCTCATGGAGAACATGGAGGAATACACACAATACTGGAATTATGCTGAGAAAAAAGGATATTCCGGCACGGCTATTTTCACCAAAATCAAGCCGCTCTCTGTGCATTATGGACTTGAAGAAAATGAAGAACCGGAGGGCCGAACCATCACTTTGGAATTCGAAAAATTTTATCTCGTCAATGTGTACACACCAAATACCAAACGGGACTTATCCCGACTGCCCTACAGACTGGAATGGGAAGACCGTTTTCGCAGCTACCTGCAACAACTGGATGCTTTGAAGCCTGTCATCGTGTGTGGAGACTTGAACGTAGCTCATCAGGAGATCGATCTCAAAAACGCCAAAGCTAACTACGGAAATGCCGGTTTTACGCCTGAGGAACGGGAACGCATGTCACAGCTGCTAGACGCCGGATTTATAGATACCTTCAGAACCTTTTATCCTGACCGGACGGATGTTTATTCCTGGTGGTCCTACATGCCAAAGGTGAGAGAAAGGAATATTGGCTGGCGGATCGATTACTTCCTCGTCTCGGAGAGACTTCGTTCGCTATTGATGGATGCGAACATTGATTGTCATATTACAGGCAGTGACCACTGTCCTGTGATATTGGAGTTGCAAGATATTTCAGCATAAGTCCCCTGCCCTGACACAAGGATTTATGAAACTTTAAAAAGCGGTCATGCTCTGTTATTGCAGCATGACCGCTTTAATGAATGGAGCTATGTCCCCAAATATACCTCGATACGGGAAATCAACCGCTCTCTCACATCTTGTGCCTCTTTATGATCTAATATAGCCTGTCTTATCGTCTTCTTTTCGCCACTAGCGTAATGCAGTACATACTGGGTCACTATGCATTCCGGTGGATAAGTATCCTTGCGATCCGTATTAAAATAAGTCACCTGACAGCTTCCGAGAAAACAGAAAGATAGCTCACCTGTAGCTGTGAACAGCCAGCCTGGCAGCTTGGGCTCCAGCTTCAAGGATAGGCCCCTATGATCATAGCCAAACGGCTGCCCGCCCGTCATCATCCATATCCACATATGAATAAATTCTGCCGTAGATCCGCTCAGCCTCGCGATATATCCCGTTCCATGCAAACTTGCATCAGGATTAGCACTGCTAGCAATAAAGGAGCTGTTCGGTTGGCCGGAAAAAACTCCATGATAGCTCCATTCTTATCCTCCACACCAAAGCTCGCAATTCCTTGTCCACAATTAACATAATACGCCCACAGAGGAATTCCCTGAACACCAGCAATACCGGGTAGAAAACTGGAAAAGGGCTTGGCCTGCGCAAAATTCTCAATCACAAAACGTCCTTGATCGTCAAAATAATACTGCTGCATCGTGCACCCCTTTTCTTTTTAAAACCCGTTATTCGCCATCATTTGCTTGAACCACAGCGCACTTTGTTTGGGTGTCCGTTCCTGCGTATCGTAATTGATGTGTATAATACCAAAACGTTTGCTGTATCCCCAGGCCCATTCGAAGTTATCGAGGAATGACCATACAAAATAGCCCTTAAGCTGACCTCCCTCCCCAATAAAGCGATGGCATGCCTTTAAATGTTCCTCAATGTAATGCTGACGCCCAATGTCTTCAATCTTTCCATTCACCAGTTCGTCCTTCATCGCTGCTCCGTTTTCTGTAATCAGGATGGGTAATCCTCTGGTAAAATCCTTCTCAATCCGTGTCAGCAGCTTATAAAAGGATTCAGGGTGAATCTCCCATCCCATATCCGTTACCGGTTCCTCTATGGAAATCTGCTCGACCTGAAGCAACGAAGCGTCTGTAGTCGCTCGAATGATACTGCGGGCGTAGTAGTTGATGCCCAAAAAATCCCCTGGCTGCTGAATCAGCTCCATATCACCAGGCTGTACAAAATCCAATCCGTTCAAATGCTCCCCGTACCATTCCACCATATCCTCAGGGTATTTCCCGTTAAACAATGGCTCGGCAAACCAACGATTAATAAAGCCATCCTGCCGGACAGCAGCGGCTACATCCTCGGAGTGTTCAGAGGCTGCATCGACATGCTCCATGTTCAGCGTAATACCGATATTGCCCGTCAGGCCCTTTTCCTTGTGTAAGTTCATGGCTATCCCGTGACACATCAGAATATGATGAGCGGCAGCAAGAGCTTCCCTCCAGTTCTCATGGCCGGGGGCATGCTCGCCTGTGCCATAGCCCAAAATAGAGGCGCAGTAGGGCTCATTTATCGTATTCCACCAGCTTATACGCTGTCCAAATCGATCCATGATTACAGAGGCATACGTTTTAAAATGTTGGATAGTCTCTCGCTGCGTCCAGCCACCCTCGTCCTCAATCCATTGCGGCAGATCCCAATGATACAGCGTCAGCATTGGAATTAGCCCAGCCGACTCAATCTCATCCAGCAGACGCTCATAGAAGAGTAGCCCCTGTTCGTTAACCACGCCAGGTGCGGGAATAATGCGCGGCCAGGCCACGGAAAAACGGTAATGTAAAAAGCCAAGTTGCTTCATTAATTGCACGTCTTCCTTAAAGCGGTGAAAATGGTCACAAGCCACATCTCCGCAGTCCCCTCCGATCACCTTCCCGGGTACTTGACAGAAAGTATCCCAAATAGAAGGCGTTCTTCCTTCCTCATCCACGCCACCTTCAATTTGATAAGAAGAGGTCGAAGTTCCCCACATAAACGTGGTGGGGAATGTATAGGTATTCTCATTCATACTTGGTATCATCCTTTCAGGAATCAAGACTTCACAGCTCCGGCTATCTTAGAATAAATGCACTTACCTTTACGAAAGCGGTTTAGTTAATTACAGCTACTATTATGTATCGGATAGCCTGTATTTGTAAATAGAGATTTGTAAATTATCAAATAAAATACAAATCACCGTTATTACTCCTTAAAATATTAGGAACCATCCTTTATTAGCACGGTTGACTCACTTCTATGAGGTAGCATAGAATACGAGTAATCATTAATTTTGAAAAACAAAGTCAATTTAACTAAATCAGTTTAGTTGCGGAGGATTCCATGAATATAAAAACAATAGCTAGCATGGCAGGCGTTTCAGTAGCAACGGTTTCGAAAATCATTAACAATTACACAGACATCAGTGAGGAAACCCGGCAGCGGGTACTTAAAATCATGGAGGAAACAGGCTATAGACCCTCCTCCTCGGCTAAAACACTTGCTACCAAAAAATCTAATCTGGTAGGCGTTATATTTGCTGGTAAGCTGAATGTTGATTTTAGTCATCCTTTTTTTGTAGATATCATTAATGTCTTCAAAAAACAGATTGGCTTGCTCGGTTACGATCTGCTGTTTTTTTCAAATGAGAAATTTCTGGATAATGGAGAGGACTATTTGGCACGCTCGAAATATTTTTCAGTGGACGGGTGCATTATTATCGCTGGAGATGAAGTGGAGAAGAGTGTTTTTGATCTCGACGCCAGCCCTATCCCCTGCATCGGTGTCGATATTGAGCTAACCGGAGCCAGCTCCTGCTACATTATGTCCGACAATCAGAAGATTTCAATGAAGGTTGTTGAGCACTTTTACATGAATGGATACCGCGACATGGGTTTTATAGGCATTGAACGCCCCTCCTTGGTTATTAAAGAGAGAGAGGAGGCCTTTATCGCTTCACTAAAACGGTTTAGTCTTGATGTCAGACCTGAATGGGTCGTATATGGTAAGGACTACGCGGCAGAAGATGGATACCAGGTCGCGAAGGCGTGGATACAGCAAGGAAATTTACCAAAAGCTATTTTTGCGGCTACCGACCTGCTTGCCTTTGGTGCCATACGTGCTTTCAAGGAAAGCGGCTTGAGGGTACCCGAGGATATTGCTGTAGTGGGATGTGATGATATAGAAGCCTGTCGTTATACCGAACCTCCACTGACAACTGTAAAACAAGACAAGCAAAAAATAGGCCGTCTAGCTGCTATGGTGCTGTTTGACCTGATGAATAAACAAATGGATACCAAATGTATTAAAGTCGAGCCGGAACTGGTCATTCGTAGTTCCTGCGGAGCCGGCCAACATTGGAACCATACGAAGGTCAAAGGTTAGCTCATGCCTTAAAAAAGATGACTCCTGATAAGATTCAGAAGTCATCTTTTTGCAGTTTAATATTCAGAGACCCAGCGCTTAATCATTACTTGTAGGCCATCGTCGCATTCACAGCCTTTTTCCAGCCTTCATACAAGTCTGCACGTCTTGATTCATCCATATTCGGGGCAAAAGAGGTTTCCACCCTCACCCGCTTACGAAGTTCATCCGTACTCTTCCAATATCCAATAGCCAAACCTGCCAGACATGCAGCCCCCAGTGCCGTCGTCTCATGGATCACTGGCCGCTCCACCGTTGCATCTAAAATATCGCTCTGGAATTGCATCAGAAAATTGTTCAATACAGCTCCTCCATCCACCCGCAGCGTCTTCACCGCAATACCTGAATCGATCTCCATGGCTGTAAGCACATCTTTGGTCTGATAAGCGAGTGACTCCAATGTGGCGCGGATAAAATGCTCCTTCGTGGTCCCTCGTGTTAGGCCGAACATCGCTCCGCGCACCTCGCTATCCCAGTAGGGGCTCCCCAGTCCGACAAAAGCGGGGACAAGATACACTCCTTCCGTAGACGAAACACGAGCGGCATAAGGCTCACTGTCCTTCGCTTCACGGAACATACGCAGCCCGTCTCGCAGCCACTGGATCGCCGACCCCGCTACAAACACACTCCCCTCGAGTGCGTATTGCACTTTGCCTTCCTCCAGTCCCCAAGCGATGGTCGTAATCAGGCCGTGTTTAGATTCAACAGGCTGATCCCCCGTATTCATTAGCATAAAGCAGCCTGTGCCGTAAGTATTTTTGATCATCCCTTTTTCGTAACATGCCTGACCGAACAAGGCTGCTTGCTGGTCACCTGCTGCACCGGCGATCGGTACATTCTGACCGAAGAAATGATAATCCACGGTGTGCGCATATACCTCAGAAGAAGGTCTTACCTCGGGCAGCATGATTTTCGGAACACCCAGAATGTCCAGCAGCTCTTCGTCCCACTTTAGCTCATAAATGTTGTACATGAGCGTCCTGGCTGCATTCGAGTAGTCCGTCACATGTGCCTTTCCGCCGGATAGTTTCCAGATCAGCCACGAGTCAATCGTACCGAATAACAGGTCACCTCGTTCCGCCTTTTCCCGCGCGCCCTCTACATGGTCCAGTATCCACTTTACTTTAGTGCCTGAAAAATACGGGTCGATCAGCAGCCCTGTTTTGCTGTGAAACAGTTCCTCGTGCCCTTGTCGCTTCAATTCTTCACAGATGTCCGAGGTTTGGCGTGATTGCCATACGAGTACATTATATACGGGCACTCCTGTATTTTTGTCCCACACAGCCACCGATTCTCGCTGATTGGTAATGCCGATGGCAGCCACTTGATTTGCTTTTACACCGGATTCGGAAAGACAGGAGGCAATGACTCCGAGAATAGAGCTCCAGATTTCATTCGCATTCTGCTCTACCCAGCCGGGATGAGGAAAATATTGCGGAAATTCTCGCTGAGCCGAGTACACTACATCTCCCTCGCTATTGAACAAAATCGCTCTTGAGCTTGTCGTTCCCTGATCTAGTGACAAAATATATTTTCCCATTGTTCATCTCTCCCCGTGTAAATCCATCGTTTTTACGCTGTAAGTTTGTGATCCGTTTTATGATTTTTATAAGTACGACTCATACGGAAGGTAATCAAGAGTACAATCACGATGATCCCTAGTAAAATCCAGAAAGCTGGAGTCACACTCCCCTTAAAAACAGCCTGATAAAATGGCCCTGCGAAAGATCCCCCCAATAGCGGTCCTATAATGGGCACCCATGCATATTTCCAGTTGGACGCCCCCTTACCGGGAATCGGTAGTAAATAATGCATCAGACGCGGCCCAAAATCCCTCGCTGGATTGATGGCATAGCCCGTTGTGCCTCCAAGGGATAAACCGATACTGACAACTAAAAAACCAACAATCAGCGGTTTCAGGCCGTCTGTAAATGAATTGGCACCAAACGACAGTAAAGCAAGCACAAAGATGAAAGTACCTATCATTTCACTAAGCACGTTGCCAAACGGATGATCAATAGCTGGTCCTGTCGCGAATACACTGAGTTTGGCTGCTGTGTCCTCCGTCTCTTTCCAGTGGGGCCAATAATGCAAAACGACGATGATCGCACCCGCCATGGCCCCGAGAAGCTGAGCCACAATATAGCCGGATACATCTTGCCATGGAAAACTACCCTGAAATGCCAACGCGAGTGTAACTGCCGGATTCAAATGCGCTCCGCTGATTTGACCCACTGCATACACCGCAATAGCTACCGCAAGCCCCCAACCCATTCCGACCACAATCCAGCCGGAAGCGTGGGCAAATGACTTTTTCAGGGACACCCCTGCGCACACTCCGCCACCTAGGGCAATAAGAATCATTGTCCCTATGAATTCGGCTGCGTATGGCGACATACAACCTACCTCCTCAATAGATCACCCGATTTTGATCGCTTTCATCGCACAAAAAAAAGAAAAGCCATCACAAATCAACCCTGTGCTGTACCATGGGATGTCTGCGTGGCTCTCTTGTCTCCGTCACGATTATTAACTTAAATTTGATACTATATAAGCATGTAAGCGATGTCAACTGCGGATTTACGTCATTTCATAGCTTAAAATAATCGTTGACCATGTTAGATCCCCCGATTTATGATGTAAAAAAATGGGCACAAGTAAGGATTTCAGGATGAATACGACACTCCCAAACTCGATGAAGAAGGGAAGAATGTTATGCTGAAATTTCTGCAAAAAATCGGCAAGTCGTTAATGCTTCCAGTAGCTACTCTACCCGCCGCAGGGATTTTGCAAGGATTAGCTCTGATTAATTATGAAACGGATATACCGTTTGGTCCCGTAGTTGGCGGATTTCTGAATCATTATGTCACTCCTTTTCTGAACGAGGGGGCGGGGGCTATCTTCGGTAACCTTGCGCTCATTTTCTCCATTGGTGTTGCCATTGGTCTGGCAGGCGACGCAGTAGCCGCATTATCGGCAGTCATTGCCTATATGGTGTTGACCCGTATTTTGGCGGCAGTGCCGGGTATATTTGCATATATTCCAGACGACGTCAAGCTGGACATGGGCGTATTGGGTGGTATTTTTATCGGTGGATGGTCTGCTTTTCTGTTTAAAAAATATCATAATATTCAGCTCCCGGATTGGCTTGGCTTCTTCTCAGGCAAACGTTTTGTCCCCATGATTACCGCCTTCACGACCATGATTCTGGCCATTCTGCTCGGAATGATCTGGAGTCCGGTACAAGATGGGATTGCAGCCTTCGGCAACTGGATTGTCGGGTTTGGCGGAATCGGATCAATGGTATTCATGATTGCCAATCGGCTGCTGATCCCGCTCGGTTTGCATCATGTACTAAACTCAATCGCGTGGTTTCAGATTGGTAACTATACGAATGCAGCTGGCGAAGTTGTTCATGGTGACCTGACCCGTTTCTTTGCAGGCGATAAATCAGCTGGTCTATTCATGTCCGGTTTCTTCCCTATTATGATGTTTGCTCTCCCGGCAGCCGCTCTCGCATTCATCCATACGGCTAAACCGGAAAAACGTAAAGCCGTCGCTTCCATTTTCATCGGTTCTGCGCTGGCATCGTTCCTGACCGGAATTACCGAGCCCCTCGAATTTTCGTTTATGTTCATTGCACCATTGCTTTACGGCGTTCATGCTCTGCTGACAGGCCTGAGCGGCCTGGTCGTATACCTATTGGATGTCAAACTGGGCTTTTCCTTTTCAGCAGGACTCATTGACTATTTGGTCAATATGAAGCTCTCCACTCACCCATTGCGAATGATCCCGGTCGGGCTTGTCTTCGCCCTCATCTATTACTTTCTGTTCCGATTTATCATTCTCAAATTCAACCTAAAAACTCCTGGGCGTGAAGATGATGGAGAAGACAGTCACCTGTCTGAGGCTAACGAATCTGTACCCATTGGAAAGGCAAGCGCCACATCCGACACTCCGTCCAGTCAGGCAGGCAGAATACTAACCTATCTCGGTGGTTCGGACAATATCCTAAGTATTGATGCCTGCATCACACGGCTGCGTCTTGTCGTCAAAGACGACAAAGCAGTTAACGATCAAGCTCTCAGGCGGCTCGGAGCGTCGGGAATCATCAGGCTTGGTAACGGTACCCTACAGGTTATTTTCGGGACTCGGTCCGAAATTCTGAAAGATGAAATACTGCGGTTGATGTCATGAGCTGAATCCCTAACTTAAGTACGTGCGTTCTTCATATAACAGACGCACGTGCTTTTTTTTATGGATAAACGTTTCAAATTTTTTGTTTTTGGTTAAGGCAATGCACATAAATGGGTAACAGCTTCATATGATGGAGCTAAACCATTTACAACTTGTTTAGCAGGCAGATTATCTCAGACAGCAAGGAGGGAAATGATGTGAAGACAGTACAATGGTTGGTATTATGTCTTGCTTTTCTCACTATGTTCAGTGCTTGTAGTGGACCCTCGTTCTCTGAAAGTCAATCATCTGAAACTAATTTGTCAAATGGAAAAAAGATAACGCTTACATTATGGTATTGGAACCGTTCCATTGATGATGAACTACTCGCCCAAGCGGAAAAACACTTTCCCAACATTGAATTAAAAACTCAAAAAATAGGTGGTGACTTCAAAGCTAAACTGAAGACAACGCTCGCAGCTCGTTCTGGTGAACCAGACATCGTAGCTCTGAACGACTGGATGGTGGAGCTATTTCCAAGTGCGGATCGTTTTTATGATTTAAGGGAGCTCGGAGCAGACCGCCTAAAAGATCAATATTTGGAATGGAAATGGAATCAGGGGATCACTCCTGATGGTAAAATGATTGCATTTCCCATGGATACTGGGCCTACTGCCCTCTTCTATCGAAGCGATCTATTTAAGCAAGCAGGCTTGCCTAGTGATCCTGAAAAGGTTAGTGCCTCGATCCGCACATGGGATGATTACATGGCAGCCGGAGAACAACTTCAGCAGAAATTCGGAAGCCGTTCGTTTTTGGCTGATAATATTGTAAACGTTTACAATCAAGTGCTCGCTCAGCATACAAACCTCTACTTCAAGCCGGATGGCAGCTATATTGGCAATCAATCTCCTGACATCCGTCTGGGCTGGAAAACCGCTGTCGATTTCCACAAGAAGCATCTGCTCGCCAATGCGGATGGCTGGACTCCCGAATGGAACGCTTCGGTCAATAACGGCAAAATTGCCTCTTTTGTAGGGGCTGTTTGGATGAAGCAAGTTCTCACAGAGGCCGCGCCGGATACAGCTGGCAAATGGAGAGTCGCCCGTGCTCCTGGAGGAGACGGCAACCTGGGTGGTTCGTTCATTTCTATCCTCAAATCCAGCAAACATCCCAAAGAAGCCTTTGAAGTCCTGACCTGGCTGCAAAACCCGGAACACCAGTTGGAAGCCTACCACAAAATCGGTCTGTTCCCGTCCACTCCCGGCGTCTATAACGATCCTATCATGGGGACACCCGAGCCTTTCTTTGGGGGTCAGGCCACCGGACTCATCTTCGCCGCCTCCGCACGTCATGTGAAAAGCAGCTATTTCGGCGAGCGCTACCCTGTCATCCACGGCATTGTGACCCGTCGCCTTGCTAATGTTGCCAAGCAGGATGCTAATCCTGATGCATTATGGACGGAAACCATGGAACGAATCGAACGGGAATTACAGCGATAAAAAAACAAAATTCAAAAAAGGCGTGTGGACAATATGCTGAGAGAAATCTGGAAGCACCGTGCCGTTTATGCTGCGATCTCGCCGTTTTATCTGCTGTTTGGCATCTTTGGACTGTTTCCGATTGGTTTTTCATTATACCTGGCGTTTCACAACTGGGACGGAATCGGAGACATGACCTACAACGGCTGGGGCAACTTTCGCTACCTTGTAACAGATCATGAATTTTGGCAGGCTGTAGGCAACACCTTTGTGATCTGGGTGTATGCAACAATTCCAATGCTATTCTTCGCACTGATTATTGCCTTTCTGCTTTATGCCCCATTTGTGAAAATGCGCACCTTATGGCGAGTTGGATTCTTCCTGCCCAATGTGACGTCTATTGTGGCTGTCGCCATCATATTTGGTGCCTTATTTGCCAACAATTTCGGATTTCTCAACTACCTTCTGCAACTCTTGGGACTGCCCATGGTTCAATGGCTGAATGTGCCATGGGGTATCCAAATTGCCATTTCTTCTATGGTCGTATGGAGATGGATGGGCTATAACGCAATCATCTATCTGGCCGGACTTCAGAGTATTCCGCATGTGCTGTATGAGGCCGCCAAAATAGACGGAGCAACCGGAGCGCAAGCTTTTTTCCGCATCACTATCCCCATGCTGCGCCCAGTCATTCTGTTTACGGTCATTACGTCCACCATCGGCGGTATGCAACTCTTCACCGAGCCACAGGTCCTGGTCGGTAATGACGGCGGTTCCGGGGCAAGTGGCATGACCATCGTTTTATACCTGTACCGCGAGTCGTTCATTAACAACTATTTTGGATATGGTGCAGCCGTCGGATGGGGCATGTTCCTCATCATTGCTCTATTCTCCATCATCAACTGGAAACTCGTTCAAGGTAAAAAATAACGATGGGAAGGAGCTTCACAACATGATGCAGACACGTGCAAAATCCTTTGTTTTATATGCCGGATTGTTGGTGGGAATCATCCTGTCGATGTTTCCATTTTACTGGCTGATCGTCATGGCAACCCGTACAACTTCAGACATCTATCGTTTTCCACCGCAATTGTGGTTTGGCGGCCACTTCTTGGATAACATAACGAGAGTATTGCAGCAGATTAATTTTGCCGGAGCCTTTTTTAATACCCTTTTTGTAGCCGGTTCTGTTACCTTATTGGTTCTGTTTTTCGATTCGCTGGCAGGTTTCGCATTCGCCAAGTTTGATTTTCCGGGCAAAAAAGTGCTATTTATCGTTCTGCTAGCTACAATGATGGTCCCTTCACAACTTTCGCTTGTCCCCTCCTTTGTCATGATGGCCACCTTTGGATGGGTAGGTACGTTCAAAGCGCTTATTATCCCGGGGATGGTAAATGCCTTCGGCATTTTCTGGATTCGTCAATATGCGGAAGAATCCATTCCAAAGGAGCTGCTGGATGCGGGGCGGATGGACGGATGCAGCTTTTTTCGGCTGTACTTGAATGTAGCACTGCCTATTCTACGTCCTGCGTTCGCTTTTCTCGGCGCGTTTACCTTTATAGGAGCCTGGAATGATTATTTATGGCCGTTAATCGTCTTAACGGATGAGCGTAAATTCACACTCCAGATTGCACTGTCCCAATTAAACGGGATATACAATACGGATTATGCGATGGTCATTGCGGGCACCCTGCTTGCTGTACTGCCACTTATAATTTTATTTCTTTTCATTAGCCGCCAGTTTATTTCCGATCTTGCCGCCGGAGCGGTCAAAGATTAGATTTATTTGAATTCCCTTATTCATTTCATGTATAATAGTTAATCGTCATTTCAAATAGCTTACATGGTAAAGTTAGGTATTCAACAGGCAATCAGGTTAAGCGATTTACGATTTGAACATGAACTATGAACTGAGGGGAACTTTCCAGATGAACAAATTCACATATTATAACCCCACCAAATTAATATTTGGAGACAATCAAATTGAAGAACTGCAGCAGGAGCTGCTGAATTACGGCAAAAATATTTTACTGATATACGGAGGCGGAAGTGTCAAGCGAAATGGTCTGTATGACCAGGTATTAAACGCGTTAGAGCCGCTACATCTTAACATTCATGAATTGTCCGGCGTAGAGCCGAATCCGCGCTTGTCCACCGTTAAGAAGGGCATCGACATTTGCCGAAATGAAAACATCGACTTCTTACTTGCAGTAGGCGGCGGAAGCGTTATTGATTGCACCAAAGCCATCGCAGCAGGGGCTGAATATGACGGCGATGTGTGGGATATTATCAATAAAAAGCACATGCCTACCCAGGCTCTGCCATTCGGTACCATCCTCACACTCGCCGCTACCGGTTCAGAAATGAATCCAGATTCTGTTATCACCAACTGGGAAACAAACGAAAAATACGTATGGGGCAGCGCGGTGACGCATCCGAAATTCTCGATTCTGGACCCAAAAAACACCTTCTCTGTGCCACGTGATCAGACGGTATATGGCATGGTGGATATGATGAGCCATGTATTTGAACAGTATTTTCACAATGTTAAAAATACACCGTTGCAAGATCGTATGTGCTTTTCCGTGCTGCAAACCGTAATCGAAACTGCACCTAAGCTGTTGGAGGATTTGCACAACTACGAGCATCGCGAAACGATTTTATATGCCGGAACGATTGCTCTTAACGGAACACTGCAAATGGGCTACTTCGGGGACTGGGCTTCGCATACGATTGAACATGCATTATCTGCTGTATATGATATTCCTCATGCTGGCGGTCTGGCGATCCTATTCCCCAACTGGATGAGACATACGGTGGATCAGGATGCTGCACGCATGAAACGGCTGATGCTCAGCATGTTTGACTTAGACACCGTAGATAAAACAGATAGAGAAATCGCTTTGGAGGGTATTGACCGTCTTAGTGCATTCTGGACAAGTCTCGGTGCCCCTTCCACCCTGGCCGGTTACAATATTAATGATGAGCAATTGGAAAAAATCGCAACCATTGCAGCCCGTGAAATGGAATATGGAGGCTTCGGTAATTATAAAAAGCTGAAACAGGAAGATATTTTAGCTATTTTGCGTGCATCGTTATAACATTCAAAAAGGAGTGTCCTCAAGCCTGTGATGGCTGAAGGCACTCCCTTTTGGAATTTATGAATTAACTGTTTGTCCCTTTTCTTCTACTTGAATAGCTGCCCCTACACTGGCACCTGCAAGAATGCCCTTTTTCTTACTAGAATTCAGAGAATCCATATAGGTTCGGGTTTCTGCAACGACAATGCCTGATAAGCCGAGCAGTGCAATCAGGTTCGGGAAAGCCATCATTGCGTTAAAGATATCTGCCAGCAGCCAAATCGCATCCAGTTTAATGAACGCGCCCCCGCCAACGAGTAGAATGAACAGATAACGGTATGGCTTAATCCACTTGACGCCAAGCAAGTATTCAACACAGCGTTCCCCGTAATAGTTCCAGCCGAGCATGGTGGTGAACGCGAACATAATCAGAATAATTGTGAGCAGTTCTGCCCCCAGCGGGAATGCGCTGGAAAATGCTTGCTGAGTCATCAGGCCCGCATCGGTAGGCCCGCTCCACACACCGCTAACCAGTAGCGTCAACCCGGTCATCACACAAATAACCATCGTATCAATAAACACGCCTGTCATGGAAATCAGCCCTTGTTCCGCAGGCCATTTGGTTTTGGCAGCTGCGGCTGCAATCGGTGCGCTTCCCAATCCGGCCTCATTGGCAAAAATACCTCTGGCTACCCCACTTCGCATCGCCAGCATAATCGTAGCTCCGGCAAATCCGCCCGTTGCCGATGTAGTTGAAAATGCCGAATGGAGCACCAGCGCAATTGCGGCAGGAAGCTGGTCAGCAAACCGAATCAGTACGATGAGACAGATCAGTACGTACAAGCCTGTTTTAAAAGGAACGACCTTCGTCGATACCTTGGCAATACTTTTGAGTCCTCCAATAGTAACCAGTCCTGTGAGGATAGCAATAATCAGTGCCGTTACAATGGGCGGAACACCAAAACTGTTTTCCGTCGAAGATACAATCGCTTTGACCTGTGGAAACGTTCCAATCCCGAACAACGCTACCAGCATGCCCGAAAAAGCAAACAGCATCGCCAGCGGTTTAAAACGGCGTCCCAGACCTTTCTCAATATAATACATCGGGCCGCCGGAAAATTGTCCATTCCGATCCTTCACCCGGTATTTTACCGCAAGTACACCTTCCGCATATTTCGTCGCCATCCCAAAAAAGGCTGCAACGACCATCCAGAACAAGGCACCCGGCCCGCCCAGCTTAATGGCTGTCGCTACGCCGACAATACTTCCTGTGCCAACTGTAGCCGCTAGCGCCGTACTCAAAGCCGCAAAACTACTTACATCCCCGCTGCCTTCATTCGGGGCCTTACCGATCAGCTTGATCGCCAGGGGCAGGCGGAATACCTGCAACATTTTCAGACGTATGGTCAGCCACAACCCCGTTCCCATGACAAGAATGATGAGAGGCGCCCCCCATATCCAACTGCTAATCGCTTCTAACACATGTACCAAATTCATTTCAACCCGCTCCTCCAGCATATTAGAAAACAAAAAAGAGTCAAATCAGCTGATTCGACTCCTGGAGAGGTTAAAGGCACGAAAAAATACAACCATCTTGTGCAGGTTTCTGCCTCTAATAGCTCATAAAAAAGCCTAGGGCATTCCCTGTCACAGGTTATTCGCGTCTCTGTCCTTTTGCCTGAGAGTTTAAGCAGATGTTCTCTGCGGTGCACCTTCGGCGCCCAATTAAGGGTCTCTCCAGAGTTCTGTCCGTTTACGGTCCCCGCTTGTGGCTGTAAACAGCCTAAGCACCTGAGAGTTTTGCCCCTTCGGTCGGAACTTTCGTTCCATCTCCCGCAAACATCAACCAGACATATGAAATTTTTATTCATTATACAGAAAACTTTCAGCTTATTACAAGTGAAAAGTTTGTGAAGCCCTCTGAAATATTATTATGTCTATCAAAAAAGCGGGTACAGCAGATTGCATCCTTAGGATGTCCTCTGCTATACCCGCCCGAGACGATATGAAATTACAATTCTTCACCATTGGTTGCTATCACATTTTTATACCAGTTAAAAGAGTCTTTTTTGGAGCGTTTGAGCGTTCCGTTACCGTCATCATCCAGATCAACGTAAATAAATCCGTAGCGCTTGGACATTTCGGAAGTAGACATGCTCACGAGGTCGATAGGGCCCCAGCTGGTGTAACCAATCAGATCAACACCGTCAGCAATCGCTTCCTTCATTTGGACAATATGCTGACGCAAGTAATCAATGCGATACGTGTCATGCACAGAGCCGTCCTCTTCCACCTTATCATATGCACCCAAGCCATTTTCCACGATGAACAGCGGCTTTTGATAGCGATCATAAAACGTATTCAGTGTAACACGCAGGCCGATCGGATCGATCTGCCATCCCCAGTCGGAGGACTGCAGATACGGATTTTTCACGCCGCCAATCAGGTTTCCTGCTGCTTTCTCGCCTTCTGGACCTGCCGATACGGTCAAGGTCATGTAGTAGCTAAATGAGATAAAATCAACCGTATTATTTTTCAAAATTTCGGCATCGCCGGGTTCTGTCTGGATCACAATATTATTTTCTACAAAATAACGATTCATATAGTTGGAATATTCCCCACGGGCATGCACATCCGTAAAGAATAGGTTCATCTGATTTTCATGCTGGGCTTTCAGTATATCCGCTGGGTTACACGTATGTGGATAGCTTTCTATACGTGCCAACATACAGCCGATCTGAGCACCCGGGATGATCTCATGTCCCCGTTTGGTTGCCAGTGCACTAGCTACAAATTGATGATGCAATGCTTGATATATCGCTTGTTGTTTGTTTTCTACACGGTCAATAACCACACCGCCACCGGTGAACGGACTCATGGTCATTACATTGATTTCATTAAAGGTCAGCCAGTATTTTACTTTATCCTTATAGCGTGTAAACACCGTTTCGGCATAATTGACGTAATGCTGTATGACTTCACGACCCAGCCAGCCATTATACTTCTGAGTCAGACCTAGCGGTGTTTCATAATGTGACAATGTTACCAAGGGCTCAATATTATATTTGCGCAGCTCATCAAATACATTGTCGTAGAATTGCAATCCTGCTTCATTCGGTTCGTGATCATAGCCATTCGGGAAAATCCGCGACCAGTGGATGGACATACGAAATACTTTAAAGCCCATTTCAGCGAACAATGCAATATCTTCTTTGTAGTGGTGGTAAAAGTCCACACCTTCACGTTTTGGGAAACGGGCATTGACTTTGCCTGCCAAAATGTCTTCGAGTCGCTCGGACGAAATCTCTATAGCGTGATCGTTCTTACGTTCCGCTTTGGGTACATAAGCAATCATGTCTGCGCTGGACAAGCCTTTTCCATCTACGTCAAAAGCACCTTCCAATTGGTTGGCTGCAGTTGCCCCGCCCCACAAGAAGTTTTTCGGAAATCCTTTTAGCATCTTCGTCATGGTATAAAGACCTCTTTCCGTATATAAGATTTTTACTTTGGCCTAAGTAATCCCATCAAATGCTGCAAATGTGAATCCATACCTAACGGTAACCGTTCTCCTTTGAAATGCATTGACAGATGCTTTAAAATAGATGTAATGCCCTCATAAGCATCCTAATTGTTGTAACGCGTTTCATGTCAAGTATTTTTTTCTTATGTGAGGAGAAGCACCATGTCGAATCTTGATCAAATTGCAAAACTGGCGGGCTTTTCCAAGGCTACGGTATCCAGAGTATTAAATCAGTCCCCCCATGTCAGTCATGAAACAAGAGCTAAGATTTTGAAAATCATGCAGGAATTAGATTATGTTCCTAATCGGAATGCCATTTCCCTATCCAAGGGTCAGACGCTTCAGATTGGTATCATCACTTCAACGATTAATGAAATTGTTCTTGCTTTTCTGGACAGCTTTGTAGAAATCGCCGGACAATATGAATTCCAGACCATTATTTATACTTCGGGAGAAGACAAAAAGAAAGAGCTTCAAGCTTTTGAAGATTTAAAAAGAAAAAGAGTCGACGCGCTGGTCATCATTTCCTGCGTGAATGACACTGATTTTTTGAGTACCTATTGTAAATATGGCCCGATCGTGGCCTGGCAACGAATGGAGCATACCGATATTCGCTCCGTGGCAATGGATCAATATGAAGGTTACATGCTAGCATTAAAGCATTTGATACAAAAAGGCTATACCCGTATAGCCAATGCTTTTGGTCGTCCGAGCAGCATCAATACCCATAGCAGACAACGAGCCTATGAACAGATCATGAGTGAGCACAATCTGTCAGTGTTGCAACACTGGAATCACTCTTCAATTTATAATATCCGTGATGGCGAACAGGTCGTACGGGATTTGTTACAGCATCGGGGGGAATTCCCAGAGGCTATTTTATGTGCTAACGATTATGTAGCTGTGGGCATTCTCTGCGAAGCACGCAGACAACGGCTGAACGTACCGGGAGATCTGGCGATTGTTGGGTTTGATAACACGGAGCTGTCGCATACGTTGGGGATTACAACCATTCAAAATCCCATCATGGCTCAAGCACAAAATGCTTTTTTCATGCTTTCCCCCCAGCTGATTGGACGCCAAATGGAGCTTCATTCGCTAGAGTACAGCCTCATTGAACGTACGACCACATAAGGTAACGCTTTACTTGCAAATTAGGCAAAAGGGTCTTGATATAAAATGTTTTTTGTCGAAACAGAATAAAAAATGTTGAAATCGCTTTTTTTTGTGCTACAATAGCACTATATCGAAGGATTGTGACCGGTGATGCGGGCAATGCCTGAGTTCAATTGAGTACTATTGCTAACAATAGTATTGAATTGTGCTTAGGCATTTTTTATTGGTAAAGGATGGGAGGGGGAACTTCAATGATTATTGAGAAGGTGCTCAATAACAACGTCCTATTGACTAAAAACGATAAAGGCAAAGAGGTCATCGTGATGGGAAGAGGTATTTCCTTCAAAAAGGTGGCTGGCGATCAAGTCGATGATGATAAAATAGATAAGATTTTCATGTTAAATGAAAACGAGTTCACGGCCAAACTAACCGAGCTGCTGAACGATATTCCTGTATCTCATCTGGAGGTCGTGAATGAAATCGTAACCCATGCAACAGAAGTGTTGGATACGGAGTTAAGCGATAATATTTATTTAACGTTGACCGACCATATTCATTTTGCCATACAACGGCAAGAAAAAGGACTGGCACTCCAAAACGCGATGCTGTATGAAATTAAACGCTTTTACAAAAAAGAATTTGCAGTTGGACTGGATGCTCTCCAAAAAATTGAAAATACGCTCGGAGTAAAATTGGGCGAAGATGAAGCGGGATTTATTGCATTGCATATGGTGAATGCACGGATTGACGGTAACGAAATGAAATCTACACTGAAAATGACTGAGATTGTCCAACATATATTGAACATTATTACGTACCATTACGGGATTGTGCTGGATGAGTCTTCTTTTAGCTATTCGAGATTTTTGACACATTTGCAATATTTTGCGATGCGAGTGATTCGTAAAGAAGTCATTCACAGTGGTGAAGAATTCTTGTACAACCAGGTGAAGCAGACGTATGCCGAAGCTTTTGCTTGCGCCCAAAAGATCAATGAGTATCTGGAAAAAACATACGATCAATATTTAAGCAAGGATGAATACGTATATCTAACTATCCATATTCATCGGGTAACTGAGCGTAATAACATATAAGACTAACAACTTCATACCCCTCATCGTTCATGGATTGTGACTGGTAAGGCAGGCAAAACCTAAACTGATGGTGAAATCGACGTTCCCTTATAGGAAGAGTGCGCAGTTTTCACCACGAGTTTAGGTTTTTCTTGTTTACAAGGTTAAAAAGATGCATGCCGGCGCATCTTAGCAACAAATGTAAACGGTAAACCCTATCAGTAGCAAGAATAACCCATAAGGAGTTCTAAATATGAGTGATAAAGAACTATCTAAAAAAATAGTGACTCTCGTTGGCGGCGAAGAGAATGTCAATTCCGTATTCCATTGCGCTACACGCTTGAGATTTAAATTAAAAGATCGCACAAAAGCAGACAAAGCTGCACTGGAAGCAACACCTGGTGTCATTACAGTGGTGGAAAGCAGCGGCCAGTTCCAAGTGGTCATCGGCAACAATGTAGGTCAAGTATTTGAGCATATGATGGCAGAAACGAATTTGCAGGATGCAGACAATCCTAATGCCAAAAAGGAAGAATCTTCCGAAAAAACAAATGTTCTCGGCAAAGCGGTCGATATCATTTCCAGCATTTTCTCACCTCTCTTGGGTGCTCTTGCCGGAGCAGGTTTGCTCAAAGGGATTATGGCCTTAATTGCGTCGCTTCATTGGATTGATACTACAAGCGGTACGTATCTCATTTTGAACGCCGCTTCGGACAGCGTATTTTATTTCTTGCCTATATTCCTGGCTATTACTTCGTCCCGTAAATTTAAGACAAATGCCTTTGTATCGGTCGCAGTTGCTGGAGCACTCGTGTACCCGGATGTTATTGCAGCGGTGGATCATCCGGCAAAACTGGCTTTTCTCGGGATTCCAATCATTCTGATAAAATACAGTTCCAGCGTAATCCCAATTATTCTCGCGGTATGGGTACAGTCCTATGTGGAACGTTGGTTTAATTCCTTTGTTCATCAATCGGTTAAAAACATTATCGTCCCTATGCTATCACTGCTAGTTGTTGTTCCGTTGACGTTTTTGGCCTTTGGTCCAGTCGGTAACCTGATCAGTCAAGGCTTGGCGAACGGTTTTACATGGGTATACAATTTAAGCCCATTGATCGCCGGAGCTGTGGCTGGTGCATTCTGGCAAGTGTTTGTTATTTTCGGTGTACATTGGGGCTTCGTTCCTATTATGCTGTCCAATATTCAAACATTGGGTTATGACACGATGCTTCCAATGCTTACAGCAGCCGTACTTTCTCAAGCCGGTGCAACACTGGGGGTATTCCTGAAATCACGAAATACTCAAATGAAGGCTTTGGCGGGTTCCTCTACACTGGCGGCTGTATTCGGGATTACAGAACCAACGATTTATGGTGTAACTTTGAAATTGAAAAAACCTTTCATTTATGCTTGCATATCCGGTGGTATTGGGGGCGCTATTATCGCTTCTGGCGGAGCGACTGCAAAATCCTTCTCCCTGCCTAGTTTACTGGCGCTGCCAACTTATTTTGGAGCTGGATTCTTGTGGGTAGTCATCGGTTTGCTCGTTGCCTTTGTACTCGCAGTTGTGTTGGTTATGATTTTGGGCTTTGATGATCCAAAAGAAGAAACTGCAAAAACAGAAGCTGCGCCTATAAAGAAAGAAGTGACAATCGAGAAAGAAATTCTCGTAAGCCCACTGCAAGGTAAAGTATTGCCTTTGGAACAATCTTCTGATGTTGCTTTTGCTTCAGGTGCTATGGGGAAAGGAATCCTTATTGATCCTACAGAGGGTGTGCTGACATCTCCTGTCAATGGAACGATTACGACCGTATTCCCAACCGGACATGCCATCGGTATTACTTCCAATGACGGAGCAGAAATTCTGATTCACGTTGGTGTGAATACAGTGAAGCTGAAAGGACAATTCTTTGACAAGCGCGTCAAAGAGGGTGATGTAGTGAAGCAAGGGCAATTGTTGCTCGAATTTGATATCGAACAAATTAAGGCGGCAGGCTATACAACGACTACGCCGATTATCGTAACAAATTCCGCTCAATACCTGGACGTATTGAACACAATGGAAACTGAAGTGAAGCGTGAGGATTACTTGTTGACTGTTGTGGTCTAACATTTAATTATCAGACTAGGGCATTTTGCATAAATCCCAGGAGCGTTTTCAAATCAGCAGTATATAGATCGAAATGCTTTAATTCGTCTATATACTGTACTTACAAGCGTTGGGAATCGAATTATGCAAAATGCTGACTAAAGAAGCTTTCCCTACGGGAAAGCTTCTTTTTTATACATAATGAGACAAGTGTTACAGTGAAAAACGAAAAAATCATTTATTGTAAGTTTGAGATTGTAAAAAAAGGAGGGTTTCTGTGAAAAAAGGATATATCGCCGGGTTAAGTGTCATTGTATTGCTTCTCATTGGTATCGCTATTTCAGCTGTAGTTAAATTTCAAGATCTGGAGCAGGTTGTTCAGCAGAAAGATAAAGAGATCCAAGCAAGCAAAAGCAATTATCCCGAAATATATGACCACTTGAATGCGGTTACACTAGATGGTTTTAAGCGTTTGATTCAGCAGGATCAAAGTGTGTTTGTCTATGTCGGCAGACCCAGTTGTGGAGACTGCAATCGGTTTGAGCCTAACTTTAACAAGATGATCGAACAGTATAATCTAGGCTCTAAAATTACTTTTTTGAACGTTCACAAAATCCATAAGGACAAGCCTCAATGGAATAAATTCAAAGAGGATTACAATGTTAAATACACCCCCACTATTGCAGAATTCAGAAACGGCAAGCTGGTTGATAAAATAGAATGGACGCCCAAAAGAGACCTCAGGACGGATGCTGTAAAAGAGTGGCTGACTTCCAAGAAAATTATTATTTTATAAGTCTCTTTTCTATTCAATTCATTACAAACACAGAGAACTGTTTATGCAAAAAAAAGGTATTCATTCGTATAACGCATGAATACCTTTTTAGGAATGCACAGGTCTTCCAAGCTCTAATAAAAAAGGGGCATTCGGATTTTATGGTGGAGACAAAATCAAAACATTTCACTTAAAAATCGGAGAATATGGTGGTATTTTTCTAAAGACTTGATTTGTAGCGATATCTTAGTACAATGGTTTTATGACTACTCAAAAAATAATAAATGATGAGCTCAGAGTCAAAATATTTAAGGCGTTAGCTGATGAAACAAGATTGGACATCATACGAGCTCTATACGCCAGCAAGAAGGAAATGAATTGTGGAGAAGTAGGACACATTCGCGATACTACGAAATCGAATACTTCGTATCACTTGCGTGCTTTAAAGGAGGCGAAATTGATCAAGGTACGAAAAGAAGCTCAAACGAAGTATATGAGCATCGATTTGGAGACATTTCAAACTTACTTACCTGGATTTCTGGATACATTGTAGAAAGAAATTCTTTTTTTATTCATTAGTTCAATAATCTTTGAACTATAGAACTAACTAAAAAGGGTGAATAAAATGATCAAATTAACTGCTTTATTTTTCCTCATCATGTTTGTTATCGGTACGGATACGTTTTTGATATCTCCGCTCATCCCCACTCTTCAGAGCTTGTTTCATATCCCAACTGAATATTCCGGTTGGATGGTAGGGTCTTATGCTTTAGGTTATGCCATTTTTGCACTGATTGCTGGACCGCTTTCCGATGGATGGGATCGCAAAAAAGTAATGCTTTCCGGCATGATCTGCTTCTCTGTTTCAACCATGTTATGCGGCTTTGCCACAGGTTTTTGGTCGATGTTCTTCTTCCGTTTTTTAGCCGGAGTCAGCGCAGCATTTACGGCGCCTCAAGTCTGGGCCTCGATCCCTACTCTGTTTCCAACGTCAAAAATCGCCAAAGTATCAGGATTCGTCATGGCAGGCTTGGCTGCTTCCCAAGCGTTCGGTATCCCTATTGGAAGTCTGCTTGCCTCAACCCATTGGTATTATCCTTTTTTTACAATCGGTGCATGTGCATTATTGGTAGCAGTATTCATCTTCTATGCTTTGCCCGAAATGAAACCAAATCAAGGCCAAAAAACCAGGACTCCGATTTTCAGTAGATACATCCCACTATTGAATAGCCGAATGGCAAGAAAGGCTTTCCTCGCTCATTTCTTATTTCAATGTGGATTCTTTGCTGCCTTTTCTTTCATTGGAAAATGGGTGACGGATCGCTTTCACCTTTCAATTGATCAAACGGGATACGTAATGTTTTTTCTAGGTCTTGGGAATATAGTCGGGAGCTTTGGCGGTGCCTATGTGATCAAAACGTTAAACCGTTTCAATACGCTGGTTGTAGGCTTTCTTGTCTCTATCATATGTTTTATTGTGTTGCCTCTCTTGCCGTCGGTTGCGGCTTTCGAAAGTGTTTACTTTTTCATATTCGTTAACATGGGGATCTCTTTTCCCCTAATATTGGGAATGCTGAATTCACTAAATCCGACCATCCGCGGCACGATCTCCAGCTTGGCCAATTCAAACATGTACGCTGCGACAACGCTCGGTTCTTGGATCGCAGGCCTGATTTACGCGACTTTTAACGGTTTTTCCGCCGTAGGCATGTTTGCGGCTATATGCTTTGCCGGTTCGTTGTTATCTTTTATATTCAGCGGTATTTTGACCAGTCACGCGAAAACAAAGAAGGAGTTTGCATCATAAATGCATAGAAGAAATTCATATGGATATTTTAAATCTTCCAAACTTCAACATATTAAGTATTAGTGAAAATGAATTTGATTTTCTAATACAAGTGGTGACGAACTCTCCACCTTTGGCTTGCCCTCATTGCGGATGCATAGCCAACCTCTACAAACACGACAGCAGGGAACAAGTTTATATGGACTTGCCCATTCATGGCAAGCGTGCAGGCCTTCTTATAAAGCGTCAGAGGTATCGCTGTAAAGATTGCAATCGAACCTTTTGGGAACACTTAGATCACACCATAGACGAAAAGCGAAACTGTACCAAACGATTATTGTCTTATATAGAGAAGCAAAGCCTTAAACGCACGTTTGTCAGCATATCCGAGGATGTTGGATTGCATGAAAAAACGATACGTAACATCTTTCGTGATTACCTCAATCGTCTTAAAGTAACGCTTCGTTTTGAAACTCCTAATTGGCTTGGGATTGACGAAATACACATTATTAAGCCAAGATGCGTTTTAACCAATATTGAGGAACATACGTTGTTAGACGTTTTGCCCAATCGTAACAAGGAAACCGTTATAGACTGCCTCTCACGCCTTCCAAATAGAGGACAAATACGATACGTCACAATGGATATGTGGCAACCATATAAGGACGCCGTGAGGGCTATCTTGCCAAAAGCTCTTATCATCGTCGATAAGTTTCATGTTCTCCGTATGGCAAACCAAGCGTTAGAAACCATTCGTAAGCAGCTCCGAGAAGGATTATCGCCAAAAGAACGCCGCGGGCTGAGGCACGACCGTTTTATCCTCCTAAAACGCCATATAGCGCTTACAGAGATGGATAAAATTACGCTTGACCTTTGGACAAAGAATCATCCTTCTCTCGGCACTGCTTATGACTTAAAGGAATCATATTTCGATATTTGGGAATGTGATAGCAGACAGACGGCATTCCTTAAATACAACGAATGGAAAGCTAAAATACCAACTGAACTGCAATCCGCTTTTGAACCACTTACAAAGGCTATGAAGAACTGGGAAGAGGAAATATTCGCCTACTTCGACCATCGCATTACAAACGCTTATACGGAGTCTCTAAACAGCCTTATTCGAGTCATTAATCGTTTAAGCAGGGGATACTCTTTTGAAGCCCTACGAGCCAAAATACTCTTTACAGAGGGACTTAAAAAGCAACGTAAGCCTAAGTACCAGAGGCGGTTTGATAGCTACGATCTACGGGAGGAAAACTTCCCGATGTTTAATATGCCACCTATTGAAGTTGTTCGTAAGCCAGAAGAAATAATCTTGCTGGGAATCGATTTTTCCACCTTGATCGAGAAATTGGAGAAGGGCCAGCTATAAACCCTTCTCCGCCATAAAATCCGAATACCCATAAAAAATAGTTCCTACTACTCTTCACTGCCTTCTGATAAACCTCGTTCGTATCTATCAGTCCCTATATTGTAGACACTTCATGAGTATGGTCGTCAATCGAATCAGGAAATTCATAACGGATAATATCCGTTTCGGATACGATATGTCCGATTTGTGACTCAATGAATTCTAAATCTCCTTCTACTGCCCCTATAAAATGCTTTGTACCGGGTTCAATGACGATGACCTCACCGGGGCTGACTGTCTGTATCACGCCATTGATAGAGACACTCCCGGTTCCAGAAACTATAGTCCAAACTTCTTTACGAAACTGATGCTCATGATAGCTGATAAATCTCCCGTTTGAAATGACCACGCGTTTGGTCACTGTCTGCAATCCACTTGCTGCCGCTTGATGGGATAACACCGTTTGCTTTCCCCAGAAGCGCTCCTCAAAACGTGGTCCGATTTCAATTTCCGCCACCATATCCTTAATTCCTGTGGATGACTGCCGATCCGTAACCAGCACGCCATCCGGCCCGGCAACGACGATAATGTCCGGGACATTCCAGATACTGACCGGAATCTCCAGTTCATTGATGATATGCGAGTCATGTGAAGCTTCTGAAATATATCCTGGACCACTCAGCTTCGAGCTTACTTCTCTCACCAACGAATCCCATGTGCCCAAGTCTCTCCACTCTCCATGATATGGAAGCACAGAGAGCTTATGAGTATGCTCTACTACCGCGATATCGAAGCTAGTTTTAGGCAAGTCTGCATAATTTGTCGAAAGAGATTCATAGTCGGCTGGTATACCCATTTGCTTCAGAATATCCAATAAAAAGCCCAGTCTAAAAGCAAACACCCCGCAATTCCATAAGGCCCCTTCACGGATCAACGCCTCTGAACGAATCAGATCCGGCTTTTCTACAAATGAACTAACCCTATAATATGGCTGGTCAAGTGAAGGAGAGGCTGAAGGCACAATATATCCGTATTTATCAGAGGGTTCCGTCGGAGCAGCCCCCATTAATGCGATATGGCTTCCTGATTGCTCTAATATGGAAGGAAGCCTGCGCAGATGCTCAAAAAATTCATCTCCCGTATACCCGTCCACAGGCATGACCCCTACGATCTCGTCGAGTGATGCGCCTGCAACGTCATGCAAGTAGGCCGTAGCCAGTGAAATGGCCGGGAAAGTATCTCGCTGAGTCGGCTCCTCAATCACTACAGCATCTCCGCCAATTTGTCCTCGAATCAGCTCGGCCTGAGTTCCACTCGTCGAAAAATAGGCCTCATCTGCCAAATTCGCCTCATCTAATTGCCTCCATATTCGTTGCAGCATACTTTCGGGCCGTTCGTCGTGACGTAGTATGGAAAGAAACTGCTTGGGACGGTTCACATTGGATAAGGGCCACAGACGTTTACCCGAACCTCCAGATAATAAAATCATTCGCAAAGATGCAACCTTCTTCCTGTAAATTAATATTTTTCTTACATTATAAGACTGTTCATTTTTCGCATTTCTGCCGAATACATAAGTATGTATTATCGTGGCAAATACATGATTATGCAATGCTATTGTATCTTTGTCTGTACAGGAGATGTCAGTCATGCCCATAAAAATACTCATCATTGAAGATCAAAAAGGTTTGGCAGATATGATTGCTCTTCACCTTCAGGAGGAAGGCTATCATACCGAGCTTATTTATGACTCTAAACTTGCAATTCCTACACTCATGCGTTTTAAGCCGGATATTATTGTGACTGCTCTAATGTTTTCCGGTAAAGTCGAATGTGCGCTGATCAGCCAAATCCGTCAATTTACCACAGTCCCTATGCTGGTCATCTCTAATAACACCGTGCTGAATATAAGAATAAAAGCTCTGGATGACGGAGCAGATGACTTCTTATGCAAGCCGTTCAGTCTGATAGAGTTAAATGCCCGCATCAAAGCCCTGCTGCGCCGCTGCGGCCGCAACATGCTCACTGAATCGCAAACGGTAACTCAAAAGAATAAAAAGGTAAGGGTATGGGTGAATGATTACCGTCATTGTCTGTTAGTCGATGACCAAGAAATAGAAGTCACTCAAATCGAATTTTCTATTATAAAAGAAATGTCCTGCAATCCAGGTAAAGTCTTTACCCGCAGCGAGCTGATGGATCGGATCAAAGGCGGAGATGGCGCTTATCTGGATCGCACTATCGACGTACATATTTCCAGCCTCCGCAAAAAAATAGAACGTGACCCTAAAAATCCTCAGCACATCCGTACCGTCTGGGGCAGAGGCTACAAATATGAGATGTAGCCGTATCATGGCTACCCATTTCCCCACTGAGCAGCTTGCTTTTTATGGAAGGTTTCGCTTCTTCCATCGCCGATAAGGAAGAAAACAAGCTGCTCCACCCAGTATCCCTATGAGGAACAATCCCCATCCAAAACGGTAGGCGGAAGCCAGAATAACGACGACTTTCCCGTTCCCGTTACCATTGGTAATGAATCCGGTAGTTACTCCATTCACAGACAGACGGGCTCGCTGATTTTCGCCACCCAGTCTGAACTCCCATAGTGGATTGGGTGATTCGGTCTCCCGGATCAGCACCTGCTGATGCGTCGGATTATATAGCGTAAAACTACGTTCCATGGAATTCTCACGAGTAGCCTGAATGCTTTCCGAAGCATGTGGTGCCATAAAAAAGGTATCCATATCCGTTCCCTCAAACAACGTAAATTGATCCACTGTAATCATGGCTTGATAAGGGATAATGGAATATTCCTTCATTTGAAATAAGCCTGACTGCTTCTTGTGCGCATGCGCTAAAATTTGAAACTGCATCATGGCGGTTCCTGCCGGTGCCTTCACAATTTGATCATAATGATTCCATTGTTCCTTATCTCTCTCCTCCACCTCATCAATATAGGAGGTTTGGAGAACCTGGGACACTTTATTCAAAAAAATGACCTTCATGTGCCGACTTCCAACTTGTTCGGATCGCGCATCCAACTGCACGGCATACTCTTGCAGCGGCTCGGCCTTCATTTTCTTGGACGCATAAATATTCCAGTCACAGGAATAGCTGGGTGCGTAACGGATAGAGAGTCCTTCGTCCATAAATGACAGGTTCGTCTGGCCAGGTCGTATATCCGCTACACATCCGACATCCGTGTCTAATGACTCCTTCGTGTTCTCCCCAGGCATTACCGTCACTTCCTGCCCGCCCATTCGATGAATATCTCCAAAACGGCTCAATGACGGTACTTGGCTGTCCAGCACAAGGGTTAAGTGATACTTTCCCTTGGTTAGGAACAGATTTTTGAATTCTATTCGGCCATAGTCGTTCAGCAGACCGGGAATTTGTATGATTTTCTTGGCAAAACCATCCTGATCGGGCACCGTTTCAATAACCTGCTTTTCAGATAAAGAGGTAGCGGGTAACCGCTTATACGACTCTTCCGTACGAATCGTTCTGGTCAGCACCTCTCCCGTCTCTTCATTCACCCACTTCATCGTTAATGACCCATGGTATCCTGCAGGTAGATTGGCCAAAATAGCTGTGGCATAGGTTCCCGTTTTGGCGACTTCCACATCCCTGCTTAACGTCCCCTTCTGATAGCTGATCCCTCGCCCCATACTAAGTCTTGGCAAAGCACGCTCCGTCTGCACATTCCCTTGGGCGTTAAAATCGTTCTCTGCCTCCAAGGTGAAAAAGAGCTTGCCCCGCTTCAATGCCTGCTCCACTGGAAAAGATAACTGATCTAGCTGATCCACAGGCACAATCGCAAATTGATTGACCGCATTAAAACCTTGCAGGTTATTAACCGTGACTGGAGTATCTCCTTTTGGAAAAACATGTTCTCCCAGATCGACCCATTGAAATTGGTTTAAACCATCATCCTGGGTCTTGATACTAACCACTTTGTCCGGTAACGTGACTTGTAATTTCCCGCCTGCCTTATTCATAAACACTCTGGCATATACATGCGAGGTTTGAGGTTGATCCAGTTTTTTGTGCATCGTAAACGTGTTAGGCTTACTGTATTGCCCCAAATCACGTAGCTGGATATCATGAATCCACCAGTAATTTTTTTGCTGTGGACGCTGCAGGGTTAACAAATCCATTCGCATCCAATAGCTGCCGGGCGGCGACACGTATTCCCCGTAAAATTTCACACTGTCAAAATTATATCCCTCCGAAGGCGCCACGACATAGCTAACCCCCAGTTCACGCATTTGCTTATCGTAAAATCTCATTTTCACATGCATTTTGTTCGTTCCGCGACCGGAAACAGTAATTTGGAACTGATACGGATTATTTTCCTTGGCTTCCAGCAAACCCGATCGAGCGACCTGCCATATATTACTCGGGTCACCCTTCATAATTTCGCCATGCAGAGTTGGCACATCATTCAATTCCTCACGGGGATTAGCCTGCACACTGAACAACTGCGGGTTATCCGGCTTGAAGAAGGTTTCGGTCCGCAACATGGAATCAAAGTCCACAACCGTCTTCCCTTCGATGCTGCTCATCTGATACGGGGCCACATCCAGCTTCTTACTGGCAAAGGTGACCGCAATCCCTGCATCCATTTCCATATCGAACGGAAAGTTCCGTATATTTTGGGAGGATAAATACCACAACCAATCGTTGGTCGAGGCAAAGGTTTTGGACCATTTTAAAAAGGCATTACCATCCTCAATGGCATCAAAAGGCCGTAAGTAATCCTCTGCTGGAAGCTGTGACAATAGCAAGTCATTAAAGGACGCCGCTTCCACATAATCCCCTTTGTTAATCGTCTGGATGGTTTTTAGCTCAGGCTTTAACGCACTGAACAGCACTCCAAAGCGGCTAAAATCAAAACCAGGCAGATGACTGTAGCTCTCTAGTCGGCTAAAACCGTAAGGTGTTACAATTTTACTGGCAAGGATGTTCATATAGGGCGGTGTCTGGTCGAGATTGAATATGGAAAATAGCCCGTTCTGGTACGTACGTTTCAGCCCGGTCTGACCTTCCAGCTGAGAGAGGTGGAAATCCTGACGCTTCTCCTGTCCCACATATTCATCATGGTAGACCAACTGGTTAACACCAAAGGTAGAGAACAGCCAACCTAATCGGGAGCTTAATCCGTTGTCCATGACATACTGTAGAAAATTCATATAGTATGTAATACCGGGATCATTGCCCTCATGATGAAAGATCGTATTTTTAGGAGAAGAGTATACCTGAAAATCTCCCGTTGCCTTTTCGTTTGCGGTCTTCCCTTTATTCCATTTGGGCGTGGCTACTCCGTTATAGCTCTGAATCATATTGTCAGCAATCGGAAAGTATAATGCCTTGCTATCGAAACGATCCGGATCAGTCAGCTTTTCAGCCATTTGAGCATAAGCCTCTGGCACTTGTACTGGCTTGTAGTACCCCTCAATGAACTGAGTGCGCAAGGGAGCAAAATATACCCCCAGGCACAAGACAACGATAACGACCGCCAGCTTTTTATATACACGCTGTAGCGGCGAGGATCCGAACCATTCCATAAATTGAATGACACCAAAGGTCAGCAACACCCCGAAGTTAAGGGCAATCAGTCCAATAAATTTGTTAGGATCACGGAAAACCGAACCAATCACAGGGGTTTTCGTAACCAGAATGACAAACCACTTGGCAATCGATGGGAACGTCGTCCCGGTAGCTGCAACCAGAAACAGCAGCGTAAGTAGCGAGAAGATCAGAATGATCGGATTTTTATGTGAACGTGTCACCATCGCATACCCGATCAATAGCAACAAAAATCCCCCTCCTACATAAAACATGACAGGCAGTGAGGACAAGGAAAACATGGGCCACCAATAGCTCAGTAAATAACCCACATTATTTAAACTGCTGTTGCGGCTGAACAGAGACAACGTATCCACGACATTGATATTATGCTGAGACGCTTGAGCGTCCATCAACATGCTACCGACATATAGAGACAACCAATAAAAACTGAGCAGACCGAAAAACATGCCAAAAATGATCCCTTTACGCAAAAAATTGCCGTATAACGGCTGCAAATAGGTGCGACCAGCCTTACGGTGGGTCCAGGTCAGCTTGATCAATAGCAACATGGTGAACAAGCCCAAATAAATCATGCCGAAGAAAAAATAGTGAATTGCCGCAGCACTAACGGTGAATACCGCAGCCAACAGAAACAGGTCGATCCAGTTCCGCTGATACAGCTTGTGGGAATGATAGTTTTTAATTTGTTGAATTTGAAACTTGGGGTCCACCGCACTGAAAAAGAACCGCAGCATTAACGGAAATAAACTATATCCACAGAGCAAATAAATATGCTGAATGCGGAAAATAACCCACGGATTCAACGCATAAAACAACGAGCCGACCATGATGGCAAAAATACGGGTCTTCGTAAAGCTTGGTGAATAATACACGCTAACCAATCGTTTGGCAAAGGCATACATCGAAAATGCCGAAACAAATAACAAGCCTGTAATAAACGACTTGAGCAAGACCGGTCCGCTTTCCTCAAATAAGAGTGACAGTCCATAGAAGGGCAAGATGTACAGGATACGTGGAGCATTGAACAAGGTCGAGGTAGACCATCGCTCGTTCCATACCCCGGTTATTTCCTCCAGATACCGATGAGAGGTGGCTCCAAAAGCAATGTCGCTAAACACAATTTGCCCTGGTCCATAGATGGGTGCAAGATATGCAACAATCGCAATCAGCATCAACATCATTGCCGCCATATCGTAACGATAGTGAAATACCCATTTTTTCATGCTTGTCCCCCTCTCTTGAACTTCTCGTATATCTGTCGGTTATCTTGGACCTATCTTCTCAAACGAACGATTGCCTGCAAGCCCTGATCGGTATTACGCAGCTTTAAACGGCCGCCTATGGTCTTCAGGTATGCATCCATATGGTACAAGCTGAATGCATGCTCCTGCGAGTTTTGGGAATAGTCTGGCTGGAAATAGCTCCAACGCATTTTATCATCAATCCCGCCGCCTGTGTCCTCAATGATAATAACAATTTCTCCTTCTTCCAGCCGTGAACTAACCTTAAGCACTTGAGATTGTCGCTTGGACCGCAGACCTGTTTGGCCCTGTTCTTGATCCTCAGGCTGTTCTCCGCCTTGGCGTCCCATGGCCTGCACTGCATTTTCCAGCAGTCCCTGAATCGTTTTGTACAGCATGGGTGCTTGTGCTGCAATCGATGGAACAGGCTCTTGCCGCAAGATCACTTGAATGTTCTTCATGTTCAATGAACGGTTCGCCCATTTCAGCGACTCAGACAATATTTCATTCATATCTGTAAAGCTAATTCCACTATTATCATGCATCTTCTCTTCCAGCTCATCGCGCAAGCTACGAACTCCCGTCAGTAACTCTCCCAGTGAGGATTCCTGTCTGAGGCGACCCTGGATAAAATTTTCATTCAACTCGCGAAAATACTCCAGTTCCTCATGAGAGGCTCCTTTTCCCTGACTGGAAGCCGCTTCAAAGCGGTTTGCTAGATCATGATAGAATCCCAGCAACTTCAAATCATCACCACCTGTGAGACGGCTAGTCTGCTCTTGCAGCTCTTGTAGCTGCTGCTCAATCGTCTGCATTAACGGCAAATAATACATGTCCTGCTGCTGTCGCATATCTTCATCTCGCCGTTGATCACGCACCTGGTTGTTCACGATGGCATCCTTCACAATCCTTTTGCGGAACTGTACGAGCATGGCCCACAGAATGAACAATATTAGAACCATGACCATCCACAACTGTTTGCCGAAGGAGCTGATTCGCTGTGCTGTATCCTCGCTGACATCCTTAACCGATATGTAAAGGGCTTCTTCCCCAATGCGGCTAAATCCTATCCCGTATTTTTCACCGTCATCTTCAATGACACCTGTATTGCCCTCCAGCAGCCTACGGGTGACGCCCGTGATGTCCGTTCGGTTAATATCCGGATTACTTCGGGAAGCTACAACTTTAAATTGACCATTATAAAATAAAGTCTCATACTGGTTAACCGGTTTACTTTTAATAATTCCGCTGAGCATATCAGCGTCAACCTTGCGCACCATAAAACCGCCCATCTGCGCTCCTTGAATCCTGCATGCGATATACTGGGCAGGCTGATGATCCTCTGTCACAAAAGAGCTTACTGCACAACCATTTTGCAGCCACTTAATCTGCTGGACCGCACTTTTCATCTCACGATTATCTCGTCCGACCATCACATGATACTGTTCATCCAGCACATAAAAGGCCCCGCTTTCACGCTTAAACCCCTCAGGATACTGGCGTGTTCCCTGATTCAGCATATCTCTGCCCAGACTGGACGACAGCTCCTTCAATTCAGCCTGCCATGCGGCATAACGCTCGGTTATGCTGCTAGAAAGTTCCTGTACCTCATACTGGAGCTGTTCATTCTGAATCTCCGCCAAGTGAACACTGAATTGTCGCACGACAAACCATTGAAGCACAGCGGCCAAAAACACGGTCACACCCAGTACGATCAGGTACAGGATCAGCTTTTGCCAACCTGGTTTCAACAAAGCCCATTGTTTCATGCTTCCCTGTCCCCTCCATTTTGTTCACGACGGCTCAAAATAGCCTGCATCAGGCATTCCAGCTCGTAGCTGACCAGCGGTAGCCGTGCGCACAGCAAACGGGGAGTGCGGCGCTGGAGGGCAGCAAACCTCGCAGCGGTTTCCGTTGCCCCGTCCGTCAGTAGGATCAACTCGCATGTTTTTGCGATATATAAGCGATCCAACTCTTCCTCGCCGTATTCCCGCAGATCAACAACGTAAATATCATGACGATCGTCCATATGCTGAAGTGCGCTGGAGACAACCAGGGTCACCCCTGTATGCCGTGCAGCATGATACTGATGAAGGAGACGCATACCTTTTTCCCAGAGGGCATGCTCAGCCGAATCAAATCGTTCACAAAAAAGACGCAACGCCCGTTCTGTATTGACATCTTTCAAAAATGCCAAAACGCTGATATTATACATGTAGTTCCTCATTTCTTACTTCCTGATTGGAGTTGCGCAGTTCTTATGACACCCCAAAACATTCTATTTGTTGACGACAGCCCTATGGTTCTGTCCCTGCTTGAACGGACCTTGACGCAAGAAGCATTCACCTTACATACCGCTCACACGCCCAAAGAAGCCCTACAAGTGCTGGAACAGCACCCGATTGATGTGGTCGTTTCCGATCTGCTCATGCCTGGTCTGGATGGGATTACCTTCCTTCGCATGATTAAGAAAGATTATCCACATATCGTACGAATCATTTTGTCTGGTCACCTGCATACGCAGTCCATTTTATCGGCGATTAATCAAGTCGGTGTGTTCCGTTTTTTGACGAAACCGCTGGAGCTGGATGATGATACGCTAAAAAAAATACTGTATGAGGCGCTTGATCAAGCCAAACTCAATCGAAACAGCCTGCATGCAGCAGACCAGAACGTAGCTTCCGACCTGTCAGTATTTATAGACAGCATTTTGAATGCCCCGTACCGACCCTATGTGCTGCTGAATGAACAAGATATCGTAACTGCTGTACACATTGCACTTGCTGAGCTGTATCCTGTTGGCCGCTCACTACGTCATCCTGACGGGGAAGGTATTCAGTTAACCACGCATTCATTATACATACCGTATGAGGAGTCGGAATCTTCCGATCCCGACCTGTACACGCTGGATACGCTGACCCTCGGACATTCATCGTTACGCCTTATCCGCCTTAGCGAGATCGCCTGAGTGACGGGTGCCGCCCTTTAACACGGCGGCTACCCCAATCACAGTTAGGCATACATACATCCACAACATTCCCATCGTCAGCAACGGGTGATGGATATAGTTTTTCAAATTCCCCCACGTATACAGCACCGGACGGAAGAAATACCAACGTTCCAGCGCCTTTCGTAATCCGCCCTCTTCAGATGACATCGTACGATCCATCACTGAAAAGTAGTAGGCTTTTTTACGTAATACATCGTGCAGATACACCTGTTTTTCATCATGATATACCCGTGTAAATACCGCCCGGCGAATGACTCCACCAGACTCTATATAACGTAAGGTCGGCTGTATTTCTTCAAAAGCAATCTGCTCCGCATTAAACCCGCCCGTCGATTCATAAGCGCTCATTCGCCAGAAGCGTGCCGCTTCAATGGAGCGTTTTCCCAAGGTCTCACCCGCATTGTTAATTACATTTCGCTCAAAAACTTTCACTTTGGAAAAAAAATTGTCCGCTTCCGAATACGCCTCCTCCGGAACGACCAAAGCGCCAATATCCTGATGATCATCAAAAAAGTCGATGCTCTGCTGAATCAGATGTTCGGCTAAAATCATATCGGAATCCAATACAAATATGTATTCGGCACCCAAGCGTTTCGCTTCCTCAACCGCTCTAACCCTAGCGACTCCCCGCTCCCCATGGGGAAGCTCCAATACCGTTACGGGTACTGCGCTCCCTGTCGACAGCATACGAATCGTCTCGACGGTCCGGTCATTGGAGCCATCATCAGCAATTACAATATGCAGATCCTTGTAATTTTGCCCCATACAGCTTCGCAAACAAGGCTCTATCGTCCGTTCATTGTTGTACGTGGAGAAGAGAATGACCACTTTGTCCACTCTGTTCCGCCTCCTCTACCCAATCTTCCATCAACTGCTCAAACGCAGCAGCCGTATGATCAAAATGGAATCTTAACGCATATTGATACGCCCGCTCACGGATGGCCATGTAATCTTCGCCGCCCTTCGCTGCTCTTTCCATTTGTTCAGATAATCCCCGGATGTCGCCGTGAAAGCATAGATATCCGCTCTTCCCAAAATCCGTTGCATCCACCAGACCCGGTGAATTGCTGACAATGCTGGGCGTTCCAACCGCTGCCGCTTCGGTAATTGTCAACCCCCAACCTTCACGCAAGGAAGGAAACACCAGCGCGTGGGCACGACTCATCAGCTCCAGCTTATGCTCTGCTGAAACAAATCCGTAAAAGGTAATATCAGCTTGCGATTGCCCCTGTTCATCCGGTTCTCCGTATGTTAATCCATACCGTTTCATAATCGGCAACAATTGTTCTGCCACATAGGTTTTATCGGTTTTTCCGGCAATCCATAACATAGCCTGAGGGAACTTTTCCTTGAGCTGCCCAAAGGCCTCAACGACCAGATCAATGCCTTTATATTTGACGAAGCGCCCAGCGTACATGAAGGTCGGATTAGGTTCCTTCGTTAAAAATTGTTCGCGCGGCCAATGATCAAACTCAATGCCTTCCGGTAAAAGATGAACACGATCCGGGTGAAAGCCCAGCTTAAGTAGATCATACCGAGTAGACGGAGATACCGTAAGCGTTCGATCCTTACGAGCCAGCTTAAGCATCAAGGGTTCCATATGAAACCCAATAACATTTAGCGGGAATTTGGCGTTCTCAAACCATATTTCCCTTGTTAGCTGATGTATGAAAAAAATCCGCTTGGATGCCTCCACCCAAAATCGGGTAAAGAATTGATGCGTATTCGCCTGGTTAATCACATAGTCGATCTTCCTTCGATGACGACGGTAATAGCGCATCGCATAATAAATAACACTGTATATGTTTCCTTTTCGAATATACGTAATACCGTCGATAATTTCATGCTCAGGCATCCCCTCAAATTGGGGTGAAAAATGAATGAACTGGAAGCGGCCTTGTTGTGAGCGTTTAAGCATTTCGTGGGTGAAAATTTCTGCTCCTCCGCTTTTAGGTGAACGTATGTCACGCCAGGACAGCAATAGAACTACGGTTTTACCGTCCTGTTCATGTATGGTATTCATGGGGTACATCCCCCTTTATCTTTATTTTGAACAAATGCACATAGGCGTCTATCACAAAGTAGAGAGCCATAGCTCCGTAAACCATGAACTCAGATAGCAAGAAATCTACCGGCTCTGTGTGGGCAATATGAAAGGCTACTAATAAAGCCGCGGCTCCTGCCATCAGACTGAACATAAATTTGCGTCTGCCCACCAATACGTGCACATGCACAAAAAACAGCACGATGGAAAATAACCAGTACACCCATCCCCCCCATGGAATATAGGCCTCGGCCGATTGGTAAGAGGCTCCGAATAATATGGGTATAGAGGATGGGAACACAAAGGTCGTGCCCACATATACACAGATCGCAGCTACAGCCATTAATCCGGCATAGACGGCAATCAACTTGCCCAAAGCTTGGCGGTCATGCCCCTGCGCACCGAGCTTTGGAATAAAGGCAGCAATCAGGCTATACGAAACGTAATAGACCAACTGGCTGTACTTCAGCGCAATGGCATAGCTGCTGGCCTGCTCGGGAAAGTAATGCTGTACATACAACATGTCGATAGAGATACAAAACAAAATGAATAAATTCGTCATAAGGCTATCGGTGAAATCCTGACCCAATGACTGCCATAGCCCAGAAGGGATATGTTCTCCACTGGTTGTGAATAAGGACAAGCCACGAGCCGAAACGATCCAGCCGTGGAGTAGCGACAGCAACATTCCCCCACAGCTCGCCAATAGTAGGGCTTCCAGCTTTAACCCCAGTGCAGCCAGAACAAAAAACAAGCTCAGCTTCCCTATTACTTCAATGTAATAGTTCACATTGAGCGCCAACATGCGTTCCCTACCCTGTAAATCTCCACGGCACGAACTCACCAAAATATGTAGGCCGATCAAGCCATACAGCATGAATAGCGGGGCGGAATCGACGCCTAAAAGCGAGCGCAATAACGGATGAATGATGAGTAAAATGATCATGGCAAGCACAGTTAGCACCAATGGTGCTTTTAGTAATAGAGAACCGAGCGGTAAGCTACGTAGCGCAAGCATCTTGCCACCCTTGGATACCAGCTTGGCGGTCAATAGCTGGATGGATAAGCCCAAAACGGACAACAGTGCAAAAAGGGCCAGCAGCGCATTCGCTTGACCATAGGCTTGTCCGGTAAGATACCAGCTCGCTGCAATGTGGAAGAAAAAATTAAATCCGTTAAGCAGCACATTAAAGAGAGGAAACATCAACGATCGCAATCGGTTGTTCACGTTGTTATCTCACCCTCCGATCCAGTCGCCAAATATCAATGATGGAGCGCAAAAAACGAATAGAATCCTTCCAGACATGGATGTGCGAGCCATCGCGGTCAATACATTTGACGGGTAATTGCAGTACACGGAGTTGGAGCCGCTTGGCAATAAACATCATTTCCAGATCCAGCGCCAATCCGAGCTGTTCCTTTAAATGTGGAAACATCCGCTTCACTGCAACCGAACTCATCACTTTAAGCCCAGTCTGCGAATCCACCACACCTGTGGGTAAAAAAGGACGTGAAATGACCCGTTTACCAAAGCTGACAACAGATCGCAATAAAGATCGATTCTCGGCGGTCATATCCTTGGTTCCGATCACGACATCATAATAGCCCTGCTGAACAACATTAATCATTCTGGCAATATCCTCAATAAAAAAAGAGTCGTCCGCGTCCACAAATACGTAGTAATCCGCACCAATGGTCCGCATCCCTTCCAGATACGTCCCTGCCTTACGTGTATTGCGTCCCAATTCCCTTGTTTGAAGCAGCGGACTAAGATTCTGATTAATCCGGTTTACGGACAAGTCCGTTGCTGCCTCCAGCGCTTTAATCAAGGCATGGGTGCCATCGTGGCTGCCATCATCAATGAGATAAATCGAACCTTCAATAATATGGCTGCGGATAAAGGCTTGCAGTCGTTCAGCAAAGGTTTTGACATGAACAAAACGTTGCTCTTCGTTATATACAGACAAGATAAATGCAATATGTTGGCTTTTGGTCGAATACTCGGGATAGAGCAAGCTTTGTATTTCCGAAAGCATTTCTTCGGTGTCATTGGCTTGCCAAAATAGCAGCCGCAAACGGCCTACTCCGGTGATTTGCACCATATGCTGATCACTGAACGGAAATGTTACATCCGTCACCAGTAACAATGGCATTTGCGGAAATTGGCTGCGGATCTGATTGGCTTTCCGCACCGCCTCCCCCGGCTCCCTATAATCAATCAAGCAGCAACATGCGTTCTCGTAGACTGAAGCTGCCTCCGTGTCCTTGCACTGTATATATTGGTAAAAACAAATTACATTGGGATAATCAATAGCCCTGTCATTATCGCTAAAAATGGCTATAGGTCCCTGCACACAAACCTCTCCTTTTCCTCCGAATAGTTCTATTTTGTTGAAAAAGAATTAAGAATGTTTGTTTATAGGGATTAAATTAATGTCCAAATACTTCATATTTCCTTAACAAAATAGCTGACACTCCATGATATATAAGAGAATAAGAGAAGAAAAACTGATTTTCATATTTGATAAAAACAGAGTATTTAGACCTGATTCATTAGAACCAAAATACTTAGTATTAGTTAGCGAATCCATATCGAAAGTTAGTCCTTTTAGATCAATAGAAAGAAATGAATATGGTTATTTTGTCATATATAAATAAACGAATAAAACAAATTGACACGTCCATACTATGGATAACATGTCATCTTTCGTTATGAATAGTTATGTAAATGAACAGAAGGAAGGTCTTTCTATGGAAGCATTTTATGTCAATCGCGATGGGTCATTATCTACTCCTTTACGGGGGAAGGATGTGTTGGCAAATCCCCTTTTGAACAAAGGCGTTGCTTTTACAGAAGAAGAACGCAAAGAACTGGGTTTGGATGGAATCCTTCCTCCCACCGTCCTTTCATTAGAGAAACAGAGCGTACGGGCATATCAGCAGTTTCTGGCACAACCCACCATGCTGCGTAAAAATGCTTCTCTCAACGACCTTCATAATCGAAATGTCGTACTCTACTACCGGCTGTTAACCGATCATTTGAGTGAAATGCTGCCCGTAGTCTACACGCCGACCGTAGGAACTGCGATTCAAGAATACAGTCACGAGTACAACCGTCCTGGGGGCGTATATTTGTCGATAGATAATCCGAACGGTATTGGACAAGCATTCTATAATTCCGGTTTGAGCGGCGAGGATGTGGACCTGATCGTCGTGACGGATTCCGAAAGTATTTTGGGGATTGGGGACTGGGGTGTCGGGGGGATTAACATTGCTATTGGCAAACTTGCAGTGTATACGGCTGCGGCAGGCATTCATCCCGGGCGGGTGCTGCCCATTGTACTGGATGTAGGTACGAATAATGAAAAGTTGCTGAATGATCCACTGTACATCGGAAACCGCCATAAACGGGTTCGCGGAGAAGCCTATAACCAGTTTATTGATACTTTTATCAGCAAAACGTTAGCGCAATTCCCGAAGGCGCTTTTACATTGGGAAGATGTGGGTAGCGTAAATGCACGCCATATTATAGGAAAATACGGTCAAAGTATACTCACCTTCAACGATGATATACAAGGTACAGGAGCGGTGACCTTGGCTGCAATTCTTTCGGCGGTGGGTGTCACCAAGACTCCGCTGCGTGAGCAAAAGGTACTTGTCTTCGGCCCAGGAGCAGCAGGGATCGGTAACGCTGACCAAATTCGGGGCGCTATGATCGCGGATGGTCTTTTGGAGGAGGATTCATTCAAGTCCTTTTGGGCTTTTGATTACCGCGGGCTGTTAACGGACGATATGGAAGATGTCCTGGATTATCAGAAACCGTATGTACGTAAAAAAGAGGAAGTCAGCTCATGGACGCGGTCGGATGACGGCAAAATACCGCTGCTGGAGGTCATCCGTCAGGTGAAGCCTACCATATTAATCGGAACTTCTGGAGTAGCCGGTGCCTTTTCTGAAGAGATCATCAAAGAGATGGCGAAGCATGTAGAACGCCCGATCATTATGCCCATGTCCAATCCTACAAATCTTGCAGAAGCTATACCTGAGGATCTAATACGGTGGACCGATGGCAAGGCATTAATTGCTACCGGAAGCCCCTTTGACCCCGTCACTTATAACGGTACGAAATTTGAAATTGGACAGGCGAACAATGCCTTTGTGTTCCCGGGACTGGGTCTGGGTGCGATTGTGGTTAAAGCCAAAAGGATTACCCCTGCGATGTTTACAGCCGCAGCAGATGCCGTTGCCAATGGCGTAGATTCGAATAAGCCTGGCGGTGCGTTGCTCCCTCATATCCAAAAATTACGTGATGTTTCGTACGTTGTTGCGGTTGCGGTAGCGAAAGCAGCGATTCAGGATCAGGTAGCTCAGGCACACATTTCAAATGTTGAACAAGCTATACGGGATGCAATGTGGAAACCGGAATATGTCAAGGTCAAAGCAGTGGAAAGCGTAATACATCACCCTCACTAATGCTCCATTTAAGAAAGAGATTGCCTTGTTCAGACAGGCAGAATACGTCAGTTCAAGCAAGGAGAATCAATCTATGAGTGTCGGACATATCTTGTATATTTTGGTGCCGATTTTTTTCGTTATTATTTTAGGGTGGTTAGCGGGGCATTACAAAAGCTTTGATGCCTCTTCCTCCAAAACCCTAAATGCGCTCGTTACCAAATTTGCACTACCTGCGCATCTATTCATCGGTATTACGACAACGGACAGGAAAGCGCTCATCGAGCAATGGCCATTCCTGCTGGCCCTGTTCATTGGCATTGTCGGCTTTTTTACCGTTCTCCTTCTACTGTCCCGCTTTGCGGGGAAGCAGTCGGTCAAGGATGCCGCCATGTTTGCTTTGAACTCGGCACAGCCGACCTTTGCTTTTATGGGCATTCCTGTGCTTGGAGCCATCTACGGTTCCGCTGCTGTCGCCATTCCGATTGCGCTTACCGGGATCGTAGTCAATGCCGTCCTTGACCCGGCGGCTACCATTATAGCTACCGTAGCCAGCAGGAATTCAGGCAAAGAACGGAACGGTCACCTCGGAAGGTTAATCTGGGACTCCATTCTTCATGGATTAAAAGAACCGCTGGCGCTGGTTCCACTGATTGGTGTAATTTTGACCTTGTTCGGCTTCCATTCACCGGATTTGTTGAACAAATCGTTGAATCAAATCGGAGACATTACGTCCGGGGCCGCTTTATTCGCTGTCGGAGTGACCATTGGCGTACGCAACATTAGTTTTAGTGTAAGTGCCTTTGCCATCGCACTGTTAAAAACAATTGTACAGCCTTTATTAATGCTGCTGATCGCCTACCTATGCGGTCTGTCGTCTGCAGATACTGTGAAGGCAGTTCTGCTCGTTTCCTTCCCGGGTTCAGCAGTCGCTGCTATGATCGCCACCCGTTTTGAAAGCCTGGAATCAGAAACAGCCTCCTCCTTTGTCATCAGTGCTGTCATATCGCTCGTTACACTCCCAGTACTGATTTCTCTATTGGTATAAATGCTGATTATTTAGACATTGGAGCCTGCCGCGAATTCCTTCGTGTAGACGGAACTGATCTTCTCCAGCGCCTTTTTCCCTCTCGGAAGCGAACTTCAGCTCTGTCGTTTGGCCCTTGACCAGATAGACATGTTTGACATAGCGTATGAACGTATGTACAGTAATAGTCAAAAGAATAGAAGTCCACTAGGGGAGCCGCTATGGCTGAGACAAGAACGTATCTTGGACCCTTTGAACCTGATCTAGTTCGTACTAGCGTAGGAAAGTGGAGCCTTCGTATATAAGGTTTCAAGCGTTTTTTGCGTATTGGGCCTATTGTTGAAGCCGCTCCATTTTTCTGGGGCGGCTTTTTAGCGTTGTTCCGGAATTATATTCTTACAGGACTTCTTGCTCTTCAATTTTATGGAGGTGGCGAAATTGAGTTTTACACAAGAACTCCGTCGGCAGGCGGACGGCATTTTTCAAGCGATTTTTGAGCATCCCTTTGTGAGAGGTATTGCTGAAGGAAGTTTGACAAGGGGACAGCTGATTCACTATGTAAAACAGGACTTTGAATATTTGAACGCCTACATGCGGATATACGGCATCGCAATCTCCAAATGCACGAATCGGGAGGACATGGATGTATTTAATGAACAAATCTCTTTTATTCTCCACAGCGAGGTTCATCCGCATCAAAATTTCTGTGCTGTCGCAGGGGTGACCTATGAAGAATTGCAGGGATATCCGCTCGCTCCGTCGGCTCATCACTATATCCGGCACATGCTGACGGTTGCGCATGAGGGCAACCTGGGCGAGATCTTGGCTGTGCTGCTGCCATGTATGTGGACGTATGCCGAGATTGGCCGCAGGCTGCTAGATGAAGTAAAGCCGGATAAGTCCCATCCGTTCTATGAATGGATTGGCTTTTATGGAGACCAGCTTGATGATACAACACTCAAGTTCCGAGAACGTGTAGATGCTTGGGCGGAAGGGGCAACGGCTGCTGAGCGGGAGCGGATGATTGAGCATTTTATACTGAGCTGCCAGCTGGAATATAAGTTCTGGGACATGGCTTATAAGCAGGAAGAATGGCCGGTCCAGATGCAGGCAGCGGTCTTGGAATAGTCAGCCTGTCAATTCGATGAGTGAAGTACGGTTAATGTCCTGTTAAACCACCAACTATAGAGAGGATAATCATGATGAGTACATGGGAAAAAAGTTATTCGGATCTCCTAACGAAGGTACAAAATAGCAAACCCCTCGTTCACAATATCACCAATGTGGTAGTCACCAACTTTACCGCCAACGGCCTGTATGCATTGGGTGCCTCCCCAGTGATGGCCTATGCACCCGAGGAAGTAGCAGACATGGCAAAAATAGCGGGAGCCGTCGTATTAAACATCGGTACGCTGAACCGCGAACTGGTGGATGCCATGATCATTGCTGGACAATCAGCAAATGCACACGGTGTTCCAGTCCTGCTAGATCCGGTCGGTGCGGGAGCAACAAGCTTTAGAACCGAGTCTGCACTGCGAATCCTGAATGAAGTCAAAATCTCCTTGGTACGAGGCAACGCGGCCGAAGTCGCGCATCTTGTTGGAGAAGCGCGTGAGATTAAAGGCGTAGATGCTGGTGACAGTGCTGACAGCGGCCATGTCGATCTGGCAATTCGGGCTGCTCGAGTGCTCAATACAATGGTTGTCATCACTGGAAAAGAAGACGTCATCACCGATGGGGCCGAAGCACGAATGATAAGCGGCGGAGACGTACTGCTCACGAAGGTAACCGGAGCAGGCTGCCTGCTGACCTCTGTGTTAGGTGCCTTTGCAGCTGTTGAACCCAACCTGCTGCTCGCAGGTACAGCAGGCTTGGCATTTTACAGTGCAGCAGCTTCCCGAGCCGCAGCACGTACCGCAGAGCTAGGGCCAGGCAGCTTCCAGATTGCCTTTCTCGACGAGCTCGCCAAACTACATACTGGTTCGCTAGAGGGGCATGTCACGATCCGTGAAGCTGGAACAACTACAGCAGGTGGTGCGCGATGACAGACACTCGTGTACCCAGAGCACTGACGATTGCCGGCTCAGACAGTGGCGGCGGGGCCGGAATTCAAGCCGATCTCAAAACCTTTCAAGAGCTTGGCGTATACGGCATGTCAGCTATTACGGCCATTACTGTACAGAACACCTTAGGGGTCCACGGCGTATATCCGCTGCCACAGGAAGCAACAGCGGAACAGATCGAAGCTGTAGGATTAGACCTTGGAGTGGATGCCCTGAAGACTGGCATGCTGTTTAATGCGGGTATCATCCGTCTTGTGAGTGAGCAGATCCGAAAGTTCGGCTGGAAAAAGGTCGTCGTCGATCCCGTGATGATTGCGAAGGGGGGCGCTGAACTGCTGCAATTGGAAGCGGTGCAGGCTTTGAAGGACGAACTGCTCCCCTTGGCCCTGGTCGTTACACCGAATATCCCGGAGGCGGAAGCCCTGACAGGGATCAGCATCCGTACGATGGAGGATCGCCGCGAGGCTGCAAGACATATTAGCAGTATGGGATCAGAATTCGTTGTGATCAAGGGTGGCCACGCTGACGAGAGCGAGAGCAGCGAACAGATTGTTGACCTGCTCTTTGACGGAACCGCCTTTACAGAGCTGAGCGGCAAGCGAGTACGGACTGTCCATACACACGGAACTGGGTGCACCTTCTCGGCAGCGATTACCGCGGAATTAGGGAAAGGGATGTCTGTACCGGAGGCTATCTCGAATGGCAAAGCCTTCATCCAGGCGGCGATTGAGGAATCTTTGCAGCTTGGACAGGGACATGGGCCCACCAATCATTGGGCCTTCCGTCGTCGTCAGGAGATGCTTCTATGAGCGGCAGAATGTTGTCAGAGGTGGTGCGCCGCCAGCTACAGATGTACCTGGTGCTTGGAAGCGTGAATTGCCTAGCGGAACCAGGCTGGGTCGTGCAGGAGGCTCTGGCTGGCGGGGCAACCATGGTCCAATTTCGGGAAAAAGGCCATGGCGCATTAACGGGTATCCCTATGTTCGAACTTGCGCGCCAGCTACAGGAACTGTGCCGCCACGATGGTGTCCCCTTCATCATCAATGACGATGTGGAGCTGGCTCTTGAAATCGATGCTGACGGTGTTCACATCGGTCAGGACGATGAATCTGCCGAAACCGTCCGCGAGCGAATCGGAAATCGAATTCTAGGCGTCTCTGCCCATACCATTGAGGAAGCACGTCGAGCCATTCTGCAAGGTGCTGATTATCTCGGCGTCGGGCCAATCTATCCCACCCTCTCGAAGGATGATGCCCATGCTGTACATGGGCCAGCAATTTTATATGAGATGCGTAAAGCGGGAATTGATGTGCCAATTGTTGGGATCGGAGGTATTACAGTCGACCGTGTTGAGGAAGTCGCACGTGCAGGTGCAGATGGTGTAGCGGTGATTTCAGCCGTGACACAGACAAAGCAGGTTAGAGGTACGGTCAAGGAATTAAAGAAAAAGGTAGTGCTAGGCATCAAAAATCGAGGGATGTATGGATCATAGCAAATTGTTTCGATTGACTAAATAATTTCTCGTTTCATACCCAGCAGAAGACGATATGATTAATCAGATCGTCTTCTTAGGTTGTCGAGACTTTATATAAGACCAGTATTATAACCGATACGATCGTAGAACTGATTATGTTTATGATCTTATTCGGAATTATCCTATTTTTATTTATCTCAAAAGAAACACGATGGCATAAGTCGCTTTTAATTAATACTTATGTTCAGACAGAGTCGTTTCAAAAATAGAAATAATACATTATTCTTCAATTCCGAGCAATTCGGATACTTGTTTTCTGTATCTTGTAGCCTTGCGTGTCCCATGAATGAGATTTGACAATCTGGAAGCTGGAATATGATATGTACTACAAAAAGTTTTCTGATCCATTCTTTTCTCGAGCAGTTTTTGCTTGATCTCCCATCCAAAAGGGGTTACAGAATTTCGATGATTCAACATCACTACCTCCAAGTTTTAGTTTTTGGAATCATGTATTACGCAACATGTAATACACCAGAGCTTAATGATTCGATCTGCATGTTTGGTAATGATTCAACAGGTAATCCAACCTTTTAGATTGCTCAATTACTTTGGGGTGTGTTAAAAATCCATACTTTTTCTGGACTTGGTACAGTTTCCTCCTAGCTCTCTCGACACGAAGTAAAGTCACACCTTGGTTCATCAGTATGATCCCCTCCTCTATGTCACATTTTAGAATAAAAAGACGTTTTTTGGTTTTTCGGATGATGCGCCTAACAAAAAGAGAATATCACAAAAGTTTTCATAAATAAGGGCGTCCCTAAAATATGCAAAAAACCTCCGTTTCCACTAATAAAGTGGAGCAGAGGCTCTAGTTTCTATTAATAATATTTACATACAGGATTTTAATCCTACATGAATAAAAGGATACTACTACCAATAATAAAACGATCTTTCTCTTTGCCCTTCGCTCACTAAACTTTCGTACTTCATATGAGCCTTAACATCTGCAAACGCTTTAAACTTCTCAAATAGTCTTATGCACCTAATGAAAAAAGCTTCTTTATTAATGGTTAATGATTTAGATAAAACGTCTAGCAAGTATTTAAAGCCATGCGAGTAGCTACCTCTATTCAAGTAATATTTAGCAAGTTCATATTTAAAAAGCGTTATGTGTTCTGGTACGACTTGATGTGTGTACATATCAGTAGATGCTGGATCAAAAGAATTAAACTCCACTTCAAAACGTGAGAGTACATCATCAACATCTATTGCATATCGGTTAGCCGCTATTATAATGTTCAACAGCTTTGAGAGCTTTTCATCTTCGTTAGTAATTGATGTGGCTACAATATATTCAACATAATCTGGAAGCACACTGGTATCCCCAGACAGAAGTTTATTTACAAAGATATTACCTACTGCCCAATGCTCGAACAAGTTGATCCAGTGTCGGGTTTCCTCGTCCGTCTCAATCACCCAATCTAAATTTGCGTAGGCGTATGTAAACTGTAAAGCTTGCTGATAATTGCCTTGGGCTTCACAGACACTAGCACACAGTAAATCAGCATAGGTAATGTAAACAAATATGGGACGACTTAGCCTCATATAAGACTCCTCACTCTTTTGCTTCTTCTGCCGTTGTTTCATAGAATAATAAATTTCCGCTTTATGTCTCATTTTTTGAGCTGTTTCATAAAGCATATCCCACTCGTGTAATGAACGATACACATTCGCTAGATCCTTCAACGCATCAAGTTGATCTATTTCATCCAGACGTTCGACAAAGGGCTCAAATCGAGTAGCCGCCTTGAGATTTCGGATCTGATCGTTCCCTACCTGAATCGTAAACAGACGATACTGACAGATAGCCAAGCGTTCAGAGTGCTGGTACTTCTCGCCTTCCGCAATCCCCTCATAGAGTAACAAAGCAGCATTACGCTGACCTTGTGCGAATAACTTTTCTGCCGCATCGAATAGCTTCGGGGAATAAAGGAGGTTGTCCATGATATGGGCCACTACAAGCTGGATCGCATGTAACTTGTCCAGTTCCGCACAGCGAAATAACAACGGCTCAATTCGCCGCCAATCTGGGGAACGCTCAATGATATAATTATCTATGTATAGTTCGTAAAAAAAACCTTCCGGTAATCCCATGGCTAGCGTGATTCGATCCAACTGATGTATAGCAACAGGACGATGCTTAGTAATCCAATTATTAAGTGTTCTTTGATGAACACCTGAATGTTCGGAAAATTGCGCCAAAGTCAAATTGTTTTGTTTTAAAAAATTCTCAAACTTATCTAAGATCGTAGGTGTATGTCCCAAGTCATAACCACCTTTCATATAAAAATACCAAATTTTTATAATCTCATCTCAAATTATTGTCCAAATTTTAACATACGTCAATGAGCATTAGTCAATATCCACATTATTAGTACCCCTTAAAAAGGTGAAAATACCACATTAATTCATATATTCATTAGCATTTAAATATTTGTAACAATGGATGGGTGAACACCTCCATCATTTTCATTGAGAAGCTTTGATACACAACCCTTTCAGAATTCAGGTGGTCGCTCGCTCTACTAATTTGAATTCCAGATGATGTATCGTTTCTTCCAGCCCTTCGAGGGCATTTCGAATCATAATGAACGCATTCTCAGCTTGCTTGTCTATCGGGTAATGAATCGTAGTTAAATCAAGCAAATGCGAGATTTCGGTGTTATCAAAGCCTACTACTGCAAAATCACTCGGGACAGAAACACCTAGCCTACGCGCTTCAGTCAAAAGACCTGCTGCCAAATAATCGGTAGAACAGGCGAAGGCGTCCGGCCTGTCTGTTGGTGCTCGTTCTGCCCACCAATGAGCTATTTGTTCACCAGCTTCTATTGAATTTAAATCATAAAAATGCGGGAAGGCCTCAGCGTCCAAATCATATTTTTCGCAAAAGTCATGATAAGCTCGAATGCGTTCTTTTGTATTCAATCCCCGCATGCTGCCGTACACATTCACAATTTTCCGATATCCTCGGGTGTACAAATGTTCCAATGCCAGCGTATAGCCCTGATACTGATCCATAAATACAGACGGGATTGCCTCAATGTTTACACGCTGCCAGGTCACAATCGGGCCATATTTTGTATAATGCTCAATCACACTCCACTCATTAACGCGAATCATACAGACCAAGGCGTCCAGTTGCTTTCTCCGCAACATTTCCAGCGCTTCAAGCTCCTGTTCCTTCTCCCCATTGGTAATAAACAGCGCTATATTAAAGCCATGCTCCTGGGCATACATTGTAAATCCGCGCACAAATAAACCCAATGAATCATTAAAAGAAAGTGAAATAATCCCTATGAGCTTGGTCATGCCTTTTTTTAAAGATACCGCATTAAGATTAGGAACATAATCCAGTCGATCTATGACCTCCTGCACACGCTGTCTTGTTGGTTCACTTACGTATGGATGGTTGTTAATGACACGGGACACCGTAGCCGAGGATACCCCCGCCAGCTTTGCAATTTCATGAATATTCGCCATTTTTTTCACCTCGTTCTTTCTATTTTAGCATGTTCGTGTTTAGCATGTTCGTGGTGTCCGCCCTATAATTGTCACCTTCCCAAAATAAGTTTTTTAAAAGCGCTTGACCTGTAATGCATTACAGGGATTACAGTGAGTTTGTGCTTAAGAAAGCGGTTTACAAAACATACTTAGGAGGCACTAACTATGAAAAAAGGCATAAAGATTGCAACCATTGGCGGAGGCTCCAGCTATACACCAGAACTAGTAGAAGGCTTCATTAAACGTTATACAGAGCTTCCCATTCGGGAATTATGGCTGGTAGATATTGAGGCAGGTCGTGAAAAACTGGAGATCGTAGGCGCCATGGCCAAACGGATGGTAAAGGCTGCAGGCATTGATTGTGAGGTACATTTGACCCTGGATCGCCGGGAAGCGTTGAAGGACGCTGATTTTGTAACGACCCAATTTCGGGTAGGCTTGCTGGAAGCCCGGATTAAGGATGAAAGTATTCCGTTAAAACACGGCATAATCGGTCAGGAGACCAATGGGGCCGGAGGAATGTTCAAAGCTTTTCGTACCATCCCCGTTATCCTCAGTATCGTCGAAGATATGAAAGAACTGTGTCCGAATGCATGGTTGATTAATTTTACCAACCCTGCGGGTATGGTCACCGAAGCCGTGCTTCGTTATGGTCAGTGGGATAAAGTCATCGGATTATGTAATGTTCCAATCGGCGCGATCAAGAGTGCATCGGCTGTGCTGGACAAACCGGAAGAAGAGCTATTCTTTAAATTTGCAGGGATTAACCACCTTCATTGGCACAAAGTTTATGACAAAACAGGGGTCGAATTAACAGAGCAAGTTATTGAAGGACTGTACGCTCCGGGCGCAAAGCCAGAGAAAGTCGTAGAAAATATTAAGAACATGCGCTTTCTGTATGATCAAGTTCGTCAACTGAAAATGCTGCCTTGTCCTTACCATCGGTATTACTATATGACGGATAACATGCTCAAGGAAGAATTAGAGGAAGCCAAAAACGAAGGAACTCGGGGCCAAGTGGTCAAACGTCTGGAAGAAAGTCTGTTTGAATTGTATAAAGATCCAAATCTGGATTACAAACCAGAGGAACTATCCAAACGCGGTGGTGCGCATTACAGCGATGCAGCCTGCGAAATCATTAATTCCATTTATAACAACAAAGGCACATTGATGGTGGTTAGTACACGTAACAATGGTGCGATTGATGATGTTCCCTATGATAGCGCCATCGAAGTGACCAGTGTCATTCGCGCTCATGGTGCCGAACCTGTCAACTTTGGCAAATTCCCACCTGCACAGCGGGGCTTGCTGCAAGTGATGAAGGCAATGGAAGAGCTGACGATAGAAGCAGCGGCCACCGGTGACTATGCAACCGCACTACAAGCCTTCACCCTGAATCCGCTCGTGCCAAGCGGGGATATTGCTCAAACCGTGCTGGATGAATTACTAGAAGCACACCAAGAGCATCTACCTCAATTCTTTGCTCATAAGGAGAAGGCGACGGTATAAAGCTAGCAGCAATCATCCTGCTGGAACACAAAAAGGCTTCCTACATGTAGGAAGCCAGATTGTCGAGAAACCCCGTCATTTTGAGACGTGGGTTTCTTTTTTACATCATAATGCTCTGGTCTCTGGAGAAGCAGGGGGGTTACCCCTGTTTCTCCAGGCGATCTAGGTGGATCGCCATCTTCTTCATGTTCTGCACGGCTGCCGTCATAAGGGCTTGTTCCCTGACGTTTGGAAGACCGCGCAAACGGCAATAGCGAAACCCATGGAGCTCTTTGGCATCCGCGAAGCTTCGCTCAATCGTCTCTTTTCGTTTGCGGTACAGCTTTTTACCAGATGGGCTCAGCCGGTTGCTCCGTACCCACTCTTTGCTGTCTTCCCAGACATGCCGAGTCACCACTTTGCGGTGGTTTCGAGACTGGGTACACTGACTTAGCAGTGGGCAATGCTGGCACTGAGCTGGGTCAGAGGCATACTGCCGGTATCCCTTACGGTCCGTCGTTCGGTAGGGCAGTTCCTGTTGGGCTGGGCATCTATACGCATTGCGTTTGGCATCGTATTCAAACTTCCATTTCGGAAACAGTCCTTGTCTGGGATGGAATCTTCGGTGAGCAATCACGGCAAAAATCTTTCGGTTCTGCAAACCTCGGCAAATCGGCGTTGTTAAATAACCTGAATCTAGTGCAACAGCTTCTACTTGAAAACCAAAACGTTCTCTTTGGCGATCCAAACGGGACAAATAGGGGACAGAATCATGTACATTCCCCGGTGTCACATGCACGTCCGTAATCAGATTGTACTTCATATCCACCGTGCGGTGGTCCAGATAGAAGAAGCCTTCGGGCTTGCCATCACGGATCATATAGCCGCTGTCCGGGTCTGTTTTGCTCACTTTAATTTCTTTTTCTTCATTCACTTCCTCTCGGGATTTTAAGGCTTTTTTCCGTGGTTTCTCCGGTCATCCTTCACCGCTTCGTTCAGCTCGTCCATATAGTCTTTAGTATTCTGCAACACTTGTTCTTTGGTGTACTGGTGCCTGTTAGCATTGGCTTTGACGTGTGTGGAATCGGTGACGAGAACACGCCCACCCACCATTCGGTGAGAGATCGCCTGCAGCACAATTTCATCGAAGATATCTTGAAAGATCGTGGTGTCTTTAAAGCGAGTGCGACGATTCCAGCTAATCGTCGTATGGTCCGGAACTTTATCCGTTAAGCCCAACCCCAGAAACCAACGATAAGCTAGGTTCGTCTGAATTTCTCGCTCGAGTTGCCGTTCTGAGCGAATGCCATAGAAATAACCGAGAAAGATCATTTTAAACAATACGGTAGGATCAATGGCAGGACGCCCGTTGTCTGCACAATACAGTGGTCGAACTTTATCATCGATAAACGAAAAATCGATATACTTATCTACTTTGCGGAGCAAGTGATCTTGAGGAACCAGATCTTCGATGGAAACAAATTCGTAGGATTGTTGTTTTTCGCGGTTGGAGCGTAGCATATCAACACCATCCGTTCTACAATAGTTACCTATATTATACAACATTAACGCGGTGTCGTCTTAAACAAAATTAACATAAAATAGGCTGTCGAGACTTTCTCGACAGCCTGGCTTCCTACATGTAGGAAGCTTTGCTATACGTCCCAGGAGTACTTGCTGGGACATTGGTGTTATTGGTTTGTACTTGGCTTGACAATCCGTCATTAAGCTTATTGATAATTTTGTTAGACTTTTTTAAAGTATCATCTCCGTTGAAAAAGCAATAACCGCTTTCCCCGTAATTTGAACTAATACGGGTTTTCCCTGTTCCTTTTTCACATGAACATGCATTGTTCCCTCCCTTTTGATTGCCTCACCTTGTAAAATATTAAAATCAAAAGACTGCTCATTCTCATTTTGCAAAATGTTATAGTGTACCAAATAGGCTCCAAGCGGTCCGTTTGCATTTCCTGTCACCGGGTCTTCAGCTATTCCAATTGCAGGAGCAAACATTCTTCCGTGAACCAATATATCCTCTTGTGGATTTAATGTAAAAACATAATATCCATTACATCCAATATGCTTGCTGATTTCTGTAAGCTTCTGCAAATCAGGTTTTAAACTATGTAGTATTTCATTGGAGTAAATCGGAACCATTACCTTAGAATGACCTGTTGAAGATATTGCAACTGGATATTCCATGCAAATATCTTTACAAGAAATACCTAACGCATTTGCAATCCGACTTCTTATTTCATCATTTAAAGGCTCTGATACAGAAGGTTCTCCCTGTGTCATTACAATAGAATAGTCATCTTCATACTTTATAACATCAACAGGCAATATACCTGCTTTTGTTTTTTGAATAATTCTTCCAGTTTCAGCTTTTTTCTCAATTGCATAAATATAATGCGCTGCTACTGTTGCATGACCACAAATTGGAACCTCTGTTGTTGGAGTAAAAAATCTTACTTCAACATCATAATTTGAAGAATCTGTTTCAAAAATAAATGCAGTTTCCGAATTATTTAATTCTCTTGCAATTCTCTGCATCTGCTCATCTGTAAGTCCATTTGCATTTGGAACAACCCCAGCAGGGTTACCATAAAATCTATTTTTTGTAAATGAGTCTACTTGATATATTCTATATTTTTTCATAATTTCGCCTCTATAAATACTAGTTTGTCTGTCTGTTAAATCTGATATTAACATACTTTTTAGGCAGTTTCACTTAAATTAAAAGATATAATATGGCCCTTTAATGAAAACGAACTGATCCTTATTATAGAATCGCGATCTTTTATGGAAGATTGTTATTAAACTAAAGCCGCAGTTAGCTGAAATGGTCTTCTCAATCCTTATCTAAAAATGGCAAAAATATTTTATGATTATAGATATTTTTAGATTCTGCCACGCCTGTTGAGTAACTCAATTCATAAAACAAGAGGTGTCTGCCATCAAGCCTTATTGATCTATTTCGACCCCCTGAAGGGGTTGCCCATTTTCTGCTCGTAAAGCGACATGAAGTTTAATAGCTGCACGCTCTCCGTGATATGGAACCCAATGGATCGATAGCTACCCCATTGTTCCAACGCAGCCATGCACCAGTATTGGAGTAAATGGTACACCGTAAACTTGCGGGCTTTGTCTTCATAACCTATTAACTTCACAACCCTTTGAACTTCTTCAGGAGTCAGCATGAATTGAAGATAGATGTAATCGTGATAGAATTTCTCATAAGATCGTCTTCTTTCGGATTCGTTTGGATGGTAATAACGATTCTGAAGAAAAGACGATCCTTTTTCTTCCATTTTTTGGTTATTCAACAGGCGTGCTACAATATAGGGGTATTAGTTTATATAGCGTGTAAAAATCGTGTGTAATTTGTGTAAACAGGTGTATTAATCACACCTTTTTCTAACGTTTTCTATCGTAAACCCCCATAAAATAAAAAACGCCCCAAACCCATATATATCAAGGATTTGAAGCATTTTAAATTTCGTTTAAACTTTACATATCTGAACTCTTCGACGTCCCAGGAGGGATTCGAACCCCCGACCGACGGCTTAGCTTACTACTACAGTTTTCACTACTTATATTAGGTACACCAAGCGTTTGAGACGTATTCAATTCGTACTAGGGGTTCGGTCAAATTACGTTCTAAGACCGAAAGTATCTTTAATCAATACAATAACTCTATTTGATATTTTAATCAATACTTATCATTTCGTTTTCAAAATCCACTTTCCATACGTGTATCAGGTACGACCATTCTTAGTATAGAAAACACTGATATATCGGAAAATACCGCCTGTGTATCTATTATCTAATCAACAACTATAACTTCTCTTGAAGAATTGACTTTAATAATTCAATTGCTGGTTCATCTGTTGGATCGTTTGTACCTAGTTCACCTTTGAAGGCTTTTGAGAGAACAGCAGACTTGATTTCATCGACATTTATATTCAATAATTCTTTAACTTGAATTTCCTTATTAAAGAATTCATCTAATAATTCTACAATTTTCAATTGTTCTTTTAAAGGAGGTAACGGTAATAGAAATTCACTAATCATAGTAGCACTTAAATTCTCTTGATTTCCACCCTTAGCAATACTCCTAAATCTATTATACCCCTCCATAAAGTAGTAATATAAGTATTCAGGTGTTATATAAGGAGAAGGTAATAATGCACAAACAGCTTGATTACATGTTGCTTCAATATCTAAAATAGCTGCTCGACCTCTGGTTAAACCTTGTCCATACATCGCCACTAATACCGATTTTTTGGGCAACCATTTAGCTGAACTTTTTTCTACACCTAATTGAGTGATATGTTCTTCTGCTTCTGAAATTCTATTCCATTTAATTTCACCTGTTTTTATCCATGGTACTTTACCATCTACATAATATTCTTTAAATGCCTTTTTTGGTGTACCACCAGAAGTTATTTTTAAAACATCACCTAACTTAACCCATTTCCATGTAGAAGGTATAGAATGTCTAATATCAGACTCAAGAATGTCAGGATTAATTTTCGCTTTAAAAGTAGCTTCTGATTTCAATTTTTTATATAGAATATGTGCATCTTCTACAACTTCATTTTTTCTAAATGAAGTTGTCAATTCACCTTTTAATGCTGCTTCTAAAACCCCTGCACGTCTAAGTCCAAAAGTTTCTTTCGCTTCATCAATCAGTTGTTTAGCTTCATCAATTTTAGCAAATAAAATTTCAATTTTACTAACATTTTTTTTCAATTCATATACTGGAGGTAATGGAACAGGTAACTCATTCATAACACTTGGTGATACTCGTGGTAAGTTTATCCCACTACTATTAGAATTAGCATATTCAATAACAAATGGCATGTTTAAATAATCATTTAAAAACTTTGTATAAATTTGCTCTGAAGTTCTATATACCAGTATATCTGTCGATGCCACTCCATCAAATTCTGCTATATAATGTTTATTTAAATAAGGACGCAATTTACCGTAAAGTAGATCACCTTTTTGAAATACAACTTTTTTACTTTTTAACTCTTTAGCATCACCTATCCCTAAAAGTCCTCCGCCTTTTTGTAGGTGTTCGAGACCAACATAATACTCACTGCCATCTGGATCTTTTTGCAATTTAACATGTTTAAATAATGTACCCAATCTTGTCCAAACCCACTTGTCAGGAACCTCAAAAGGTTGTTCATCTTCTGGCACTAACGCTTCCTCTAATAACTCATCCAAACTCTTTTTCTTCTTACTCATGCTCTTTCACCTCAAGCATTTTCAATTCAGCCACTACTTCATTTAATAAACCGATTGCTTGTTGTAATTTATCAACCGCTTCTTCTGCTGATTCAATAGGGTCTGGTAAATTGTCATAAGCTGATAATGATTCATCTGCAATTAAACCAATATCTAAGTTATCACCTTTAGCTGCAATCGCTTCACGTGTAAATAGATTCCATCTTTCATCTTGCACTTTTGTACGTTCTTCAGACATATAAGCTTCGATGAAACCATCAAAATGCTTTTCTGTTAAAGGTGTACGTTTACCGAATGTTGGCATATTTGTACGTAAATCATATACCCAAACTTCTTTTGTATTGCCTTCATCTTTTGTTCCACGTTCGAAGAATAGGACATTTGTTTTTACACCTTGCGCATAAAAAATCCCTGTTGGTAATCGAAGAATTGTGTGAAGATTACATTTGTTCATCAAGTCTTGACGAATTTTAGCACCTACACCATCTTCAAATAATACGTTATCAGGTAATACAACAGCTGCACGTCCTGTACCATCTGTTACAAGCGAATTATAAATAAGCTGTAAGAAGTTTAACTGCTTATTAGATGTTTCAAATGTTAAGTCATCACGTGTAGCACGTTCTCCACCTTTTTTTGTACCGAATGGTGGATTTGTTAGTACGACGTTAAAGTTCTTCATCCATTTACCATTTGTAGATAAAGTATCTCCTTGCTCTAAACGCCCTTCCATATCATGAAGTAATGCGTTCATTAAGGCTAAACGGTGGGTATCTTTTACAAGTTCCATTCCTGTGAAAGCCTCTTTCTTTTGGAACTCAGCCTCTTCTGGTGAAAGATCAAAATAATCATCAGTTTTTTCTTTTAAGTAACGGTCTGCTGCGATCATGAAACCAAATGTACCAGCTGCTGGGTCATTGCATCGCTCACCTACTTTAGGATCAATCAGTTTTACCATTACATCAATTAATACACGTGGTGTGAAGTATTGTCCTGCACCTGATTTTTTCTCACTCGCATTTTTTTCAAGTAAGCCCTCGTATAAATCGCCTAAACCTTCTTCTTTTGCGTTGTACCAATCTAACTCATTAATTGATTTCAGCAATTTCTCGAGGTTTTTTGGCTCATCAATACTTGTTGATGCACCGCTGTAAATTTGGCGTAAGCGTTCATTATTAACTTCTGATGATCCTAATTTTAATAATAATTCTTGATAAAATTCTTTTAGTTGAATTCCTTCTTTATTTAATAAGTCATCCCAACGATAAGCTTCTGGAATAACTGATTCACCTTTTCGTTCTCCACCATTATCATCTTGCTCTTTCATCATTTTTAAAAATAGAATATATGTTAATTCGGTTACATATTGCTGGTATGTAATCCCATCATCACGTAATACGTTTGCTAAGCCCCAAAGTTTTGAGACGATTTCTGTGTTATTCATGTTCTTCCTCCATGTTTCCTTTAATCTTTGTACATTATAACCTTTTTAGGTTAATCGCTCTATTAGAACTATCAAAAAAGGAGTTCCAATATAAGAACTCCTTCACACATTATTCAATAATTGTCCTTAATGTAAAAATAATCTATAAATTACCACAGCTTTTTAACTAGCATATAAATTCTCATTAATTAGCTTCACAATTTGATCGACTTCTTCACCTAGTTCTTTCTTCAAACGATTATATCCGCCCTGACTTTTAAATGGCTCTTCTGAAAAAGCATCTTGTGGATTCGGTGAAAGAACAGGCATTTCAATGAGTTGCTTCTCAATTCGTTCTAGCCATTTACGCTGTCTCGGTGTCCAATCATGCATAGAATATACTTTTTTCATTGCATTTTTCACACGTGATTCAGTAGACACTAAAGCTTCACCTAATGCTGCTTGACGAATGAAACTAATAATATCAGCTGCAATTTCTTCATTCTTCGCTTGTTTCCATGCTGTTTGTAAATGATCTTGCTTAAAGTGCTTTGTTGCTAAAATAACTTCAATTTCACGTAAGTCTTTACGAGTTAAGTCTTTCGGTCGTGTACACACAATTTGAAGTGCAGGGATTTCATTCATATTTTCTCGAATGAACTGTACAAAACCATCTAAATAATCGGTTGGTCGCTCGTTACCTTCCCCGTACCCACGTTTTACATCCGTCACTTCATCTTCATGATTTGCAATGACTTGTAGCTCTTTCTTCGTTTTATATGTCGCTACATAATCAAACAATACGCTATGATTCTGTGCTTGCTCAGGTGTGTAGGTTTGTAATTCTTTCGCCCATTCATCTACTGTTACACCTTTTGAAAGCTGCTCAAATTGTCGTTTTGCCTCATCATTGAATGTTTGTTTCTTACGTTGCACCTTTGCCACTAATTGATCTAAAAAGTGCTGTGCCTCATCTTGCGTCTCTGCTTGTATAAAGGATTCATGCAGCTCTGCTATTGTTACCTTTTGCTGCTTCACAACAGGCTTCATATCTGTATATTGCTGTAACTGATTATAGATTCCCACCGCATCAAAAATACGGAAATGAGATTTTTCAATCTCTGGACATAAACGAGTAGCACGCCCTAACATTTGATCGTATAGAATACGTGACTTTATACGGCGTAAGAAAACAATGTTTGTAATCTTCGGTACATCAATACCTGTCGTTAGTAAATCGACTGTTACGACGATATTTGGTAAGCGTTCATTTTTGAAACGTTTAATCATTTCATTTGGTTGATAAATCGAACCTGTAATTTTAACAATTGCATCATCTGATACATCATCACCGTTTTCTGCAAATGCTTCCTTTAGTAAACGAACGATTAAATCAGCGTGTTGATCTGTTGCTGCAAAAATTAATGTTTTTTCTTCGCTTTCTGGATCAATATAATCAATTAATTTTGTTAAAACTGCCCGGTTAAAGCCTTCTGTAATCACTCGTTTGTTAAAATGCTCTACTTCAAATTTCAGTTCATCCTCTAGCTGCTCTAAAATGATTTCGCCTTCTTCTGGATCATAAACCTCTACTTCTTCGCCTTTTTCAAACGAAATACCATGCTGTTGTAATTCCGTTTCGAATAAATAAGGTGGCTCATGGTCGACTAAATAGCCATCTAAAACCGCTTCTGTATAAGAATATTTATAAATCGGTGAACCAAAAATTTCTGTCGTATGAAGTGCTGGTGTAGCTGTCAGACCAAGAACTGCCGCATCGAAATAATCAATAACTCTACGGTATTGACTTACATAATCATTTTGATCTCGGAATAGTAGCTCATCATCTGTCATTTCTCGGTCACTTGTATAACCTCGGTGTGCTTCATCGACAATAATAAAATCATATTGTCCAACAGAAGGTAATTGCTCTTGATCGCTATAGAATAAGCGTCTTACCATGCCTTGAACTGTTGCAATTTGCAACTTTGTTTCCACATCTGGTGTCATATCTTCAAGTGATTTCACATCATAAATCGATGAAAACGGTAAACCATTTTCCATCTTAGAATCTTTTAAAGCATCTGCCGTTTGTTGACCTAGTGAATTACGATCGACTAAAAATAATATTCGACGACATTTCTTCGCTTTAATTAAACGATACATAAGAGCGATTGCTGTACGGGTTTTCCCTGTACCTGTTGCCATTGCAACAAGCATTTTTCTAGCTTCTTGCATTAATGCTTCTTCTGCTGCTAATACTGCTTTTTGTTGGTAGTCACGTAAACCAAACTTCGTAATATCCTCGTTTTTTAAGCTTTCATTTGCTTGTCTATCATCCACGTCTAATAGCATCTTTAAATCTGATGGTGAGTGCCAACCTTCTAAAGCATGGGATCGCTTCGTTTGATTACGTGCATCCCAAAACCAAATACCCGATTGATCTTCAAGCTGTCTTAAATACGGTCTACCATTAGAAGCAAAAATAAACGGCACTTTATATTCTCCATTTGATGGCAATAATTCAATACCTTCTATTGCTTGTACTTCACGTGCATATACTTTTGCTTGGCTTTCAAGTGCTGATGGAATATCACGATGCTTTGCTTTTGCTTCGACAATACCGACCAATTTCAGCCCAATGAATAAAGCATAATCCGCATATTTCGAACCAACTTTCCATTCTGCTATCGCCATATTTTTATTTTTTTCGGGCATCGTTTTATGTTTCTTTTGATTATATTTTTCTGTATCAACAAGCCAGTCAGCTGCACGTAATTTATCATCAATTAAAATACGTGTTTGAGCTTCTGATAAACGATGCTTTTGAATATGTAGCTTTGATTTTTCTTTACGTCTTACACGTACATCTTTTGTAATTTCATCCTTTGTAATTGTATCAAGCTGCGTTAGAAGTTCTTTTTCCTTTTTAGCAATTTCTTCTTCTAAAGCTTGCACCTTCAATTGAAGCTCCTTAGAACTCTCTTCTCTTTCTGGCTCTCTATATGTAGGTGCGACAAATTCCCAATCAATATATACTTCCATAAACCAAATCGAGATTTGATACGCCAATGCTAGTAACTGTTTTGCTTCTTCTGTCGTACCATAGGATGCTTCATGAGAAGCGGTATTCCCTTTTCTGCGTAACGTGTGGAATATATCTAACATTTCTGGCTCTGCTAATCCTTCTTTTTTCATTGTATTTAAACGGTCTACTTGCCTTGTATCATACGCTTCACGAATGTTATCAGATGCTAAAACAGCTTTTGCAATTGATTCACCTAATAAACGTAATTTCATAATGGAAGTATGCGGATCATTATATAAATTATGCTCGGCACTTTCTCCAAGCTTCGCTAATACTTCCCATTCTCCTTTAAAAAAAGAAAAGTTACTCATTATCATCATCCACCACTTTTCTAAGTATTTGATTTAATTGTACTATAATAGGAATTATTGGACTAGGAGAACAAACATTTCAATAAAGCTTATCGTTTCGAAGTTTTAGTCGTGGTATGTGTTCAGAGCGAGTCTGTAAAATATATTGCGTCAATCTGGATGCCACCCACTTCAAGGGCAAACAAGACGGGGCCATGATCAACAAGGCCGCCTACATGGTCATTGGCATCGATTTGGACGGAAACAAGGATGTGCTAGGCATGTGGATTGGTGAGAATGAGCCCTCAGTTCTGGCTGAGTGTGCTGAATGACTCAAGAATCGTGGAGTTCAAGACATTCTCATTATCTGCGTGGATAACTTGTTCGGGTTTCTCTCAGGCAATTGCAGTCTGCTATCCTAAACTGAAATCCAAAAGTGTGTCATTCACCAAATCCGTAGCTCCACTCGGTAGTTTCGTACAAGAATATTAAGAAAGTAACTGCCGACTTAAAGCCCATTTACAAGACAGCTACCGAAGAAGGCGCCATACTTGAACTCGACCGTTTTGAGGAGGTCTGTGGAGCCAAATATCCCCTTATAATCCGTTCTTGACGAACTATTGGGATGAGCTCGCTACCTTTTTTTTAAATACCCGCTAGAGATTCGCAGACTCATCTACACCACCAATAGGATTGAGCGTTACCATCGACGTCACTCGAAAATGGACAGGTCGTGTCCAAAACTGAGGCCAAATGTTGCTCCAGATGTCGGTCTTTTTCCCCGATCGGGTCGGTCAACACTTGCGATAAATCGCTACTTCCCCCTCGGGGGAATCTGTGCCTAAAAGAGTTTTCACAAAATTTTTGACAGACCCTCCTTTTCAGAGGAACTGTCCCACTTAGCTTGACAATCCGTAATATAAAAAAAAGGGATTCTGCATCAGTGACCGAAGCCCTGACCGAAGCCCTAATTTCTCACAAATCCATTATATCAACGGTTTGTGACTGATTAAATTACGTCCCAGGAGGGATTCGAACCCCCGACCGACGGCTTAGAAGGCCGTTGCTCTATCCAGCTGAGCTACTGGGACAAGATGGTGATCAATAAAACTTTATGTATTCAGCGCATTGATTATTATATCACATTTCGAGCAACTGTCAAAAGCATTTTTTTCATGATGTAGGGAAGCTGGCTGCAAAGGAATCATTTGGACGCTAACGGGGTATTATGTACAAAGAACCATGCATAAAGGAGGGGTTAATCCGTGAGAGGTCTTTTGTCGTCACTTTGTTATTTCAGCATTTTCTTCGCACCTTTTCTAGTGCCTGTCATTGTGTGGATTGCAGTACGGGACGAATATGTTCAGGGACATGCAAAAAAAGCTATTTTATCGCATATTTTCCCCATTATTGCGGCGATTCCGCTAGTGTATTTTATTATAACGGCGAATCATGCAGGTTCAGTGATCGGGTTTGTACTGCTATTCGTAGTGGTCTATCTCGGGGTTTTTGTGTATAACATCTACAAAGGAATTATGACGCTGCGTGAAGCGGCTTAGTTCAAAAGAAGCCTCCTATATTCCGCAAATTTGGCGGGATACAGAGGCTTCTTTAGGGTTATTTTTGATGAGTTGCTGTTGCTATTTAGTTCAATGGCTATGGCTACTTATTTATTCCCAAAGCGTTTAGGGCTTCTACGTACCTCATGTCTTACGTTTTTCTCCAGCACTTCTTCTGCAAACTCATTGTTATGAATATAACTGCTGCCTTTATTTTTCTTATAATTCGCTTTGCCGTCTATGATTTCCCCCTCCTTTCACGCTGATCCGGCGATGGCGCCGGGGCCCAAATCAACAAAAGCCGAGGCATAGCACACCATATCCTCATGCCCCGAACTCCTTGGCGAACTCTGTACTGAGTTGCCCATACGAGAGCAATTCTTTTTTGAACTTCTCTCGCTCCTCACCAGCAGTAATGTGTGTAGAATCGGTAAAAGCCTTGTCTGTCACTTCCTCAAATGCCGAATGCAGGTTATTGTCGTACCAATCCAGCTCCAGATCGGCGTCATTGCGGATGATCCGTACCATGTCGTAGTCATGCTGACCATCCGTCTGATCCTTGGCCGTGATATAGACCAGCAGTTCCGGGTCATCCGCGGCACCAGGCCGCACCTCTACCTCAGCGCAACGCACTCCGTCAAGTTCAGTGAAGCGGCGGATTTTGGCATCCTTGATGTAGTACATGGTCTTCCTCCTTCCTTGCGAGTAGACGGGTTGCCCCATCAGTAGTTTTCGGAACGGACAGACATTTTATGCTTCTTTTCGGCATATATACTGTTGAACTGGGGATTTAGTTTTTGATTCATTCCAACACTGGATGAACACGATAAAGAGAGGATGAACAGACATGTGCGGAATTACAGGTTTCATACAGTGGAACGGAGACTTAATGCATCAATCTGAGCTGCTGCTGAATATGACACAAACGCTCTCCGATCGCGGACCAGATGCTGCGGGTACCTGGATATCCAATCCGTGTGCCTTCGGACACCGAAGACTGAGCGTTATGGACCCGGAAAATGGCGCTCAACCCATGATCCGGCAGCTGGAGGATATCACTTATACGATTGTATATAACGGGGAAATATATAACGCGCCTGAGCTGAAAAAAGAGCTGCAACAGCGCGGGCATTTTTTCCGTACACAATGCGACACGGAGGTGCTGCTCGAATCCTATATCGAATGGGGCCCCGAATGTGTGGATCGGTTAAACGGCATTTTTGCGTTTGCAGTCTGGGATAGTGAGCGGGAGCAGGTATTTCTGGCACGGGATCGGCTGGGAGTGAAGCCGCTATTTTATAGCCAGACCGAAGAAGTATTCGTATTTGGCTCAGAACCCAAAGCACTGCTTCAGCATCCAGCGGTAGAAGCAGCAGTGGACGCCGAGGGATTGGCTGAAATTTTTATCATCGGGCCTGCACGTACCCCCGGACACGGCGTCTATTCGTCTATGAAGGAGCTACGCCCCGGGCATACGCTAACTTACAGCCGCGACGGCGTGCGCATTCAAGCCTACTGGACACTGGAAAGCATTGCGCATGAGGATAACACCGAAGAAACGGCGCTTAAGGTACGAGAACTGTTGCTGGATACGGCGGAGCGGCAGCTCATTTCGGATGTTCCGGTGTGCACCTTATTGTCTGGCGGGTTGGATTCAAGCGCTCTATCCGCATTAGCTGTCGATTATTACAAACGTACCGGGCAGGGACAAGTTCATACGTATTCGGTCGATTATGTGGATAACGACAAGCATTTTAAAGCCCATGCGTTTCAACCCGGAGCCGATGCCCCCTGGATTCAGCGGATGGTGGATGAATTAGGGACAAATCATCACTGGATTGAATTCGATACGCCAGAAGTTGTAGCAGCTCTGAACAACTCCACGCTAACGCGGGATTTACCCGGAATGGCGGACGTGGATTCGTCACTGTATCTCTTTTGCCGGGAGATTAAAAAAGGAGCTACGGTCGCTATTTCCGGCGAGGCTGCGGATGAAGTTTTTGGCGGATATCCTTGGTTCCACCGGGAGGATATGCTGAATTCGGGTACATTCCCGTGGGCAGTTGCACCCGACATGAGAGCCAGTCTGTTGTCTCCCGAAGTGCGGGACTGGATCAAGCCGCTGGAGTATTTGAACGACCGCTACTCCGAAGCGGTAGGAGAAGTGCCGAAGCTACCAGGAGAAACAGGAAAAGCTGCACAAATGCGCGTTATGTCCTATTTGAACATCACCCGCTTTATGCCTACTCTGCTGGACCGCAAGGATCGGATGAGTATGGGAGCCGGACTCGAAGTGCGGGTGCCGTATTGCGATCATCGATTGGTGCAATATGTATGGAACATTCCGTGGAGCATCAAGATGACAGGCGGACGTGAAAAAGGTATTTTGCGCAAGGCGCTTGAGGGTGTACTGCCGGATGATGTGCTGTATCGCAAAAAAAGCCCATATCCCAAAACGCATAACCCTTCCTACCTTGAGGCTGTGAAAAGGCAGGCGCTGCAGCTACTGGATGACTCCTCTTCCCCACTGATCAAGCTGATTGATGCGCAAAAGGTACGCGATATTGCCGCCTCACCAGAGGCATCCACCAATCTGCCTTGGTTTGGTCAACTGATGTCGGGTCCCCAGTTGTTTGCCTATTTGGCCCAAGTGGATAACTGGTTGCGCACTTACAAGGTAGCTATTCGATAAGCTAAAAATACCAAAAAGGCTATCCGCAGCTCATGACTGACGGATAGCCTTATTTCGTTATGTGAATGGGGGATGATTTCGCCCCTGCTACCAAGCTATGCCTGTGGATTACCCAGCTTTGTTGCCAAATTACGCAGAGCTATCCCTCGGTGACTGATAGCCTGCTTTTGTTCCAACGTCAGCTCGGCCATTGTCTTCTCAAACTCTGGCAAATAAAACAGCGGATCATACCCAAACCCACCGCTGCCGGCGGTTTCAGTAGTAATCCAGCCTTCCACGGAACCTGTCGATTCCAGCGTCTCGCCAGTCTGCGGATTATACAGAATCAAGGTACAGACGAATTGAGCCGGGCTAAGCAAAGGCTGTCCCGTATCATCACCCAGCTGCTTCGATTCCAGAACGTCGAGCAGCTTAATATTGTTTTCGTGATCGCTGGCACCTTCTCCAGCATAACGGGCAGAGTATACCCCCGGTGCACCGTCCAGCAAGTCCACGCAGAGGCCTGAATCATCGGCCAGCACGGGCAATCCGAGCACATCTCCAACCGCTTTAGCTTTTTTCAGTGCATTTTCGGCAAAGGTTTTGCCATCTTCAACGACATCAGGAATGTCGGGATAATCGTACATGCTTCTGACTTCCTTGCCAAACGGCGCAAAAGCATGCGCAAATTCCCGCACTTTTCCTTTATTTTTCGTAGCGACAATGACGACCGGGCCATCCAGCTGCATTAGGCGCCAGCTCCTGTACGTCCAGCACCGATCTTATCAGCAATCGGTCCAAGTACTTCTTTTTGGCGCTCAATCATTTGCAGAATCCCTTGTTCGCCCAAGCTAAGCAGTTGATCCAATTCGTTACGGTCAAATGGGCTTTCTTCACCTGTACCTTGCAGCTCGACATATTTTCCACTGCCAGTCATGACAAGATTCATGTCCACTTTGGCCCTGGAATCCTCTTCATAGTTCAGATCCAGCAACGCTTTTTCACCTACAACCCCTACGCTGACGGAAGCCAGAAAATCGGTAATTGGAAAAACAGGCAGCTTGTGCTGGGTAGCAATTTTATTGACCGCAATCGCCAACGCTACGAAAGAACCGGTAATTGAGGTTGTACGTGTTCCGCCGTCCGCCTGAATGACATCACAATCCAACGTAATCGTCCGTTCACCAAGCGCCTGCAAATTGACCACCGAACGCAATGCTCTTCCAATCAGACGCTGAATTTCCATGGTACGGCCTGTCAGCTTGCCACGCGCAGCTTCACGCTGATTACGGCTATGAGTCGCACGCGGAAGCATGGAATACTCTGCGGTTACCCAGCCTTTTCCTTGTCCCTTCATAAAGGGGGGGACGCGTTCTTCTACAGTAGCCGTGCAAATGACTTTCGTCTCGCCAACCTCTATAAAAACAGAGCCCTCCGCGTATTTATTTACTCCTGCTGTCAATTTCATCGGGCGCAGCTCATCACCGTTTCGTCCGTTAGATCTACTCATGCTTTTTCCTCCTACGTCATATGCAACCTGTTCTTATATGTTTATTTTACCAAAGTGTGCAGGCAAAAGCACCCCAAGGACGATTCCCGCCCTTAAAGAGGTTGTTCAAAAAGTCGTCTTTCCATGACGAAGCTAATCAAGAAGCGGATTCAACGTCGAATCTTGAATTCAGCCGGGCCTTCCGTTGCTCACGTAGATCTGTCTACGCTCCGCTACTCAGTCCCTAGCTTCATCCAATCTTCTCGGTCCTGAAAAGCCGACTTTTGAACACGCCCTTAAAGAGGGATTTCGTTAATATGCTGCGGCTTGGCTACAGGCTCTCCATAATTTTGATTATTTTGTCCAATCACGCTTTTTTCACCATTCAGTTCAATCCGAATTTTTGTTTTGACTGCATCATCTGAATTGTCTGCCGCTGTCAGCACAACCGATTCCAAAAATTCAGCAGGCACGGCTTCTCCCTTAGCAAACATATCATCCGAGAGCGATACCGTAATGACGTTGTCTTTGGAGCGTTCTACTGATTTCAGTGCCGTCTCTCCTGTCATCACTTCTTGTAACCCATCTTTGGTCTGCGGCCCTTGAATCAATTGATGCAGTGCTGACTGGACACGATCTTTTTCAGGGCTGACCAACCGTGTTACAGGTACATAGTATTGAACTCCAGCAGGAGAAGATGAAGAGAAATACACAGTGACTGGACTAGAATCCAGTGGTGTTACGCCATGACCAATCTCCAAGTTAATACCTACTGCACGTGTCAACGGATGATCCAGCGGTGTGCCGCCAACAGGCATTTCGTTCAGCTTTTTGCCCTCCACCCAGATCTGTACGCTCTCAATATCAGGACGGTCGGTCAGGGTCCAGGTCAAGCTCTCCATTAATTTTCGTTCATCCTGTGGCTTATAGTTGGCGAAAGATTTGTTGAATTCGACAACAGCCAGCTTGTTGTTCTTGTCCACTGTCACACTTTTCACTTCCGTGCCTTGGGGAATTACACCTTTAAATCCCTCTGGCAATAATCCGGCATACGGCCCCCCCTCAACCAGGGCTTCCAGCGCCGACTTGGCATCTGCCTGTACATCCCCTGTAGCCATCGGTAAAGATACCGGGGCCAGCAAACCGTTATGATCTTGCAAAAAAACAGCCCTCAGTTGCCCTGTACTGGCAGGTGCTTTTCCGGTTACAGCCTTAATCATGGACTGCTCTGTCGTGGACGGCGGGGGGTCAATGGATGCCGATTCGTTGCCGAAAAGGCTGCAGCCTGACAACAACAGGGGTAGGGATAGCAGTCCAGCTACAGAGGTCATACGCCATGGGTGTTTTATATTCATAAGTGAAGTTCCTCCCTAACAATTTTGTACAGATTGTACTAATATGTATACAAGCCTCGCGTAAAAAATAACTACTTTTTCAGCAGACTGGACACACTGGTCATAATTGCAGTAGAAATCAGGATCTATACGAGGAGGGTAACTTCAATTTTATGGACAAGAAAAAAGTACCTTACAGCCTGAACAGTAAAAAGGTAGCTGATGCCACCCGCGAGTGGCTGCACAAGCGTGGCGTTAACATGACTGAAATCGCAGAACTGGTCATGCTTTTACAGAAAAAATATTACCCAACCCTAACGATGGAAGAATGTATGGAGAATGTGGACAAGGTACTGATGAAGCGCGAGGTTCAAAATGCCGTGCTCACGGGCATCCAACTGGATATCCTTGCAGAACAGGGCGCTCTTCTTCCCCCATTGCAGGACATGATTGAAAATGATGAGGGATTATACGGGGTGGATGAAATTCTGGCCTTTTCCATTGTAAATGTGTACGGCAGCATTGGATTCACCAATTACGGTTATGTCGATAAACTCAAACCAGGTGTGCTGGAACGCCTGAATGATAAAAGCCTCGGGCCGATCCATACGTTCCTGGACGACATTGTGGGCGCTATCGCAGCTTCGGCCAGCAGCCGTATCGCCCATCGCAAACAGGCAGAGCGTGAGCAAGAGCTTGGGGAAGAAAGCGCACCGAATACAACACGTTAAACAACATGCTAAATAACATGCTAAATAACAAACAACGCGTGGGAATATAACAGATATATAAGGGTTAGAGGAGAACTAGACATGGCAAACATTACTGAAGGGTATGCATTCCGTACGATGCAGGCTAATGATTATGATCAAGCCATTGAGCTGTGGAATGTCTTAGACGGATTGGGATTAAGCGAGGCCGACTCACCGGAGCGAATTGCACGCTTTTTACAGCGAAATGAAGGACTTAGCTTTGTCTGTGAGTACAACGGGAACATCATAGGCACGATTTTAGCGGGCCACGATAGTCGCAGGGGGTTTCTGTATCATCTGGGTGTAGCTGCAGCACATCGTGGTCAAGGGATCGCGCCCAGATTGGTGGATAAAGCGTTATCTGCTTTGCTGAGAGAAGGCATTGATAAATGTCATCTGTTTGTGATGGAGCATAACGCAGGGGGTCAACGCTTCTGGTCAGCTAATGGCTGGGAGAAACGGGATGGAATTTTACTATATTCCCGAGGACTAGAATAGGATCTAAGCGCTTGATCTATACAAATAGGAACACCGGGTCTGATTCAAGTCGAGCTATAAACGATCAGACCCGGTGCATAATACTCACAGCTTATTCATTAGCCATTCTAACCTTTCAAGCTCAGATTACCTTCATTCATAAATTACAATCCATTTTGTGGACGCAGTGCACGTTCTACAATTCCCAGCGTGGATTGACGAGAGAAGAACCGGGACACCTGAGCTACCCAATAGTTTTGGCGACCGGAAATGATGTGACTACGCCCCTTTTCAAATGCTCTCAACGCGTTCTTCACAACGGTTTGGGGAGTTTCCCTAATTCCAATTGACGCTTCACTTGCGCCAACAATATCAAAAAACGGCGTTTCTGTTGAGCCTGGACAAAGGGCCAGAACCTTAAGCCCCCGTTTCCGGTTTTCGGCCCATAGCGCTTCAGTAAAAGAAAGCACAAATGCTTTGGTTGCTCCATATACGGCCATATATGGATCGGGCTGAAATGCGGCTGTGGAAGAAACATTGATGAGTCCCCCATCCCGCTTACGCAATAAATCAGGCATAAATGCATGTGTGATATCGACTAAAGCAGCCACATTGAGCATCACTTCCTCATGCTGTCGTTCTCCTGAAACCTGCTCAAAGTATCCATAGGTGGCAAAACCCGCGTTGTTAATCAGGAGATCTACCTTTAGCTGTTGTTTTTGAACCTCCTGATGCAATGTCTGGGATGCTCCGGGTGTGGAAAGATCCAGCGCAATCACTGTTGCTTTTACGTTATATTTAGCTATGAGCTCCTTGGCCAGCGCTTCTAATTTGGTTTCATTCCGAGCTACCAAAATGAGGTCACATTTCTTAGCTGCGAGCGAATAGGCAAATGCCTCGCCAATACCGGATGATGCCCCTGTGATCAGAGCTGTTTTGTTTGCGTACATAAACATGATGATAACCTCCATAGTATCGTTGTTTTATTTTAGAAACATTGTTACCACTACTCTATAATGAACTGAAGTCATCTACTATGACGACCTCAGTACACTTCATTTTTACGATGGGGATGAGGATGTTTTAAATGCTACGAGCGTATTCTTCAGTGTAAATGCATACACCCCTTGAGCCATATCTACATCTGAAAAATGACCTGCAAACTGAAGATGTATGACCCCATGTAAAGCAGACCAAAACATCCGGACAACCAGCAACGGATCATGCTCTTTCAATGCTCCCTGCTCCATAGCGTGTATGACGGTTTGCAGAATTCGTGACAGTGCCGTTGTGGTCCCCTCCAAGCTCTGTTCATCCGGCTTGAAATCAGACAATGCCCCGCCAAACATCATTTTATAATAGGCTGAATGGAGCTGTGCAAATTCCCAGTACGCCCAGCATAGAGCTTCCAGATCAGCGAGTACGCTTTCGGTAACAGGTACTTGCTGGAAGGTTTCAGCCAATAGCCGACATCCATCCAGGTACATCTCATTGGCAAGACCATCCTTACTGCCAAAAATATTGTAAATGATCTTGGTGGAACAGCTTAATTTCTGCGCAACTCGCCGTACGGTCACAGCCTCAGGCCCTTCTTCCACAAGAAGGATGCATGCGGCATCGATGACATTTTTACGTAGCAATTGCTGCTGCTGTTGCTTCACTTCCGAATAGGTTTTATAGGGAGGCGATGGCTCGGACATGATTGAATGCACTTCCTTTTGCTTGAGGATTTTGCAAAATCCTGGCTTATTAAAAACTGTTGCTTGTTGCTACTATAATAAATTAAAGAACTACACAAGACTTTCGGGAAACGGTGTTTCCGTTAAGAATCATAGTATTCTAAGCCTGAGTATTTGTCAAATAAAAAAAGAAACACAATAAGTAGATACACTTACCGTGCTCTGGTTGATTGCTTAAAAATGAAGCTATGTTGGGTGTTTCACGATCAGTAGGCAATACCTACCCGTGTACGGATAAATTCGTAACTCTTGCATTGCCAATAAGTAAAATCAGCCGTATCCGCGGTGGTAATTTGTGAGCCACCTTCAGGCAAAAAATCTTTTTCCACGCGATAAATACCTGTCCGCGCTCCGTCCGGTAGATAGGTTGGACATACGATTGTCCAGTCTAGTGCCGATTCACGCAGCAATTCGTACACTCGCCGATGTTCCTGGGCCGCACGAGTGCTGCGTCGTCGGGTATCGTAGGACTCGTAACGATACAGGTCCGGTTCGGTCCGGCTTTGCAAAATTCCTGCCGTTCCTACCGTAATGAGCCGAGAAATGGACTGTTCCTGCATGAGCCGGATCAGCAGGGCTATATTAACGGATAAGGTAGTCGTTCCATCCGTATTCAGCGCACTGATCACAGTCGTCGCCCCACCCTTCAGCGCCTGTGCTACGTCCTCTCCATTAGTGGCATCGCCTTGTACGATTTGCAGCTGATTCCCATATCCAGGTATGTAATCCTCCAACTTGTCCGGTGAACGAACAAGGACCGTAACGGTATGACCGTCCGCTAACGCATAATCTAATATATACCGTCCTACGCGTCCGGTAGCTCCCAGCAGCAGCAAATTCATAAAGTCCTCTTTTCCGGCATGCATGCCGCTTGTCATGTTGTTTCGTTATGTCACTTGTTGGTCAACTTTCCGTGACTATTGACGGCAAAAGGGATAGAAGCGCGTGATTGGGTTCGTCTCGCTCATAGAGGCCCGTTCACGGCGCACCAGCTCCACCAGATGAGCCAGCGTCTCGGACATGGCAAACCTTAGCTGGTGAATACCCAGCTTGCCACCGAACATGGCAATGCACAGCTCATAGGCTGTGCTTCCCTCCGGTTGGATCAGCTGCTGAAATTTCTCCAGTCGTTCTTCATGATGTGCCAGCAACGCTTGCGTCCGCTCCCGAAAATAACCAAACGGATTGCGGTGCCCCGGATATGCCCACGCTACCTCCAGCTTACCTAGACGCTGCAAGCCGTCTACATAAGACTTCAACGGCTGGGCATCACTGCCCGGCAGCAGACTGATATTAGGAGAAATCTGCGGCAAAACTGCGTCACCGCAGAGGATAACACCGCTATTCGGGTCATATAAGGACATATGTCCGGGCGCATGCCCTCCCGTCTCGACGGGCAGCCAACTGCGTCCACCCCATTCCAGACGAGCGTCTATGCCGGTAGGAATAACGGTAATCTCAGGCTGTGGATTCACTTGCAAATAAGCCTGCCGCATATGTAATTCCAAGGCCGGCACTTGCTCCAAAGGAAAACCATGCTGGACAAAAAAGCTGGGAAGCCTGTTCTCCATAGCGACCGTCGATTCTGGAGCGTCCCACATCATCATCGCTTCCTTATGGCTTCGGGCTGACATATGTACACGAGCCTGACTTTGCTGCTGCATCCAGCCCGCCAATCCGTAATGATCGGGGTGATGATGAGTGACCACAATGTCCGAAATATCCCCAAAGGACATTCCCAGCTGGTGGAAGACATGCGCCCATTCTGCCTCGGTGTCCATATTGCGCGGCCCCGGGTCTACAATTGTAAAACCGTGCTCTCCCTTGAGCACATAGCTATTCACCCAGCGCAGCGGAAAGGACATGGATATTTTGACCTGAAAGCCTCCGTCTATTCGCTCACACGGTGTAAGCTCTGGCATTTTCATGGCTTCCACCCGCCTTTCTGTTTCAAGCCCGCACGCCGACAAAAATCATTCGAGGCGAAGCATCTTCAATATATTGATCTTCATTATAGCTTCCGTGTACCTGCTCTACAGATAGTCCGGCTTGCTCTAGCAATCCACGAAACTTCTCATATGGATATAGCTTCACTCGTTCATGATACACGCGCGCAGGTTCTCCCTCAGTAGGAGTCGTGCCCAGAGCAGAGGCTGCCTCAGTGCCCGTAACGGATGCAGCTGACCGAATCGCAATTTGCTTTTTCACAAATCCATCTTCAATGACCCGATGCTCCTCAATCCAATTCCCTTCATCCTCCCGCGACGAATGCGGTACCAAATGAGCGGCTACGTAAGCAGGGTTCAAATAATCTATGATAAAGCGTCCTCCCGGCTTCAACAGCCGATATATTTCCTTTAGCACTTTAAGCTGCTCCTCATCCTGTTCAAAATAACCAAAGGAGGTGAACAAATTCATCACCGCGTCATAGCTTTCATCCAGCGGCACCTCTCTCATATCCCCTTGATGCCAACTTACCCGTCCTTCGGAATCAGCTGCACGAGCTTCTCTCAGCAGCACATTGGAAAGGTCCACACCTGTCACCTGATAACCTGCATCTGCGAGCGCAAGCGAATGACGTCCCATCCCACAACATAAATCCAATACGCTGGAGCCTTGCGGTAATTTAAGCCAGGAGATCATTTTTTGCACTTCCTGATAGGCTCCCTGAAAGTCGCGATGCTTGTATACCAATAAATAATCTTCCCCAAAGCTTTGCTCGTACCATTCTGCCATATCGTTTCTCCTCCATGAACTCATTTCGCTCTATTACATACTATATTAGCTTTTTCAAACTGGAAACTCAAAAGCATTACGAATAAGGGTTTTGCAAAATCCTGAATAAGGAAACATGTTACAATAACCGTATTTGAGCTTAAATATTCATAGGAACTTCATACCAACTTCATGTGATTCACCCCATTTTATCATTAAAATGATTCATGGGAACGCCTTTAGAAGTTTTCATGAAGGAAAGGAGCGGGGAAATTATGATTCAAATTGGACTTACGGGTTGGGGCGATCACGATGACTTGTATCCAACGGGTACCAAAGCTAACCAAAAACTAAGTATCTATGGAAGCCATTTTCCGGTAGTAGAAATGGATAGCTCTTTCTATGCGGTGCAGCCCACAGATCGTATGGCACGCTGGGCGGCGGAAACCCCTGACTCTTTTTCATTTCTCGTCAAAGCCTACCAAGGCATGACTGGACATACCCGCGGCAAGCAACCTTACTTCAAAACAATAGATGCCATGTACGAAGCACTGCATGCATCGATACAGCCTCTTCACGAAGCGGGCAAGCTCAAAGCCGTGCTGTTTCAGTACCCACCCTGGTTCGACTGTACACGTGAGAATGTCGCTGTACTGCGAGACACAAAAAATAGGATGGGAGAGGTCCCATCCGTACTTGAATTCAGACATCAAAGCTGGTTCACACCCGATTTTCGGAAACAAACGCTGGCATTCATGCGTGAAGAAGGCTGGATACACAGCGTATGCGACGAGCCGCAGGCAGGACCAGGGTCGGTTCCCATTGTGCCGTTGGCTACAGACGGTAATCTGACAATCGTACGTCTCCACGGGCGGAACATATCGGGCTGGAATCAAAGCTCTGCACCGAATTGGCGGGAGGTTCGTTATCTGTATCGGTACAATGAACAAGAGTTGACCGAATGGAGAGACAGGTTGCTGGAGCTGGAGCAGCAAAGCCGCGAGGTGTGTGTTATTTTCAACAACAACTCAGGTGGAGACGCCGCTGCTAATGCCAAGCAGCTCATGACCATGCTTGGCATGGACCCTAAACCTTTTCCCCCTCGCAAGCCACACGAAGAGAATAACGGGCCGGAACAGCTTGAACTATTTTGAGGAACGGGCTGAGGGTGGGGAGTTGGAAATAGCCTCCTTGAGCTTGCGTGCATTATCCAGTAAATGCGGGTCGTCAGGTAAATAGCGTAAAGCGGTCTGGTTATGCTCATACGAAGCGTCCAGCTGACCTACATGGGCATAGCAATGGCTGAGCCGCACATGAGGTAACCAGGAGTAGCATGGTAGTGGAACAGGTCGCATACCCGGAAGGTGATGCTGTTGCTCCAATGCCTTTTCGTACCAGTACGCGGCAGTGCTCCATTCGTTTCTTGTGAAAAACCAGTCACCGATCATGCAGCACAAGTCTGATTGCGGTACACCGTATCGAAAGGAACGTAACAGACGATCCAGCTGTTGCTCCGGCTTCCCGAGGTGAAGATAGCATTCCGCCGACCGCGCACAAGCGGTAATCCGATCCTCACGGTAGCCGCTCGGCTCCTCCAACAGAAGATTGAACGCCTCTACCGCCTCGGCATATTCTTTACGGTCAAAACATTCATTGGCGTGCAAATACAGCAGACGCCCCTCCAGCTTGCCGCTTTCGCTGATCCACCGGGCGAGAATACGTTGGTTACGGAGCATGTGGTCTTGCATTCGGCGGTGTGTTACTGCCACATCTGAATGAACGATTTGCCCCTGAGGTATCACCAGATCCTCATGCAGACGCCCTTCCCAGCGGTATTGTCGCTCGCGCTTCACGAGACGGATACGGCGTGAGGTGAACAACAGTTCACCCTGCTCCCCCTCTGCCAAATGAAGTGGCATCACCACTGCGTCGATATCCTTAGACAAACGCTGCTTCAAGGCACGCAGGCGCTCACGATCCGGCTCCAGCAGCACATCGTCCGCATCCAGCCACATGACGTAGGAACACGTCGCCTTGTCAAATGATTCATTACGGGCGGCTGCAAAATCATCCTTCCATTCAAATGTATATAGCCGATCCGTATAGCGCGCCGCTATCGTCTTCGTCTGATCCGTCGACCCCGTGTCCACAATAATGATTTCATCCATCAGGTCTGAGACCGAATCCAGACAGCGGGTAAGTGTGTGCTCCTCGTTCTTTACGATCATGCACAAGCTGATGGTCATTGGATGCTCAGTCATGACTTCACGTCATCCCCTTTACCTTTGGCTGATTCTCCCCTCGTTTTTCCGGTAGACTCGCCAGCAGTATATGCAACTCTCCTTTCAGCCTGCGTCTTGTCTAACTGTTCGACACGTGCATACCTTTCCATCGGCAAAAGTTGTTCCTCCATATACCGGATTCGCTGTACCGCCTTGTCGAGTGCGGCCTTTCGCTGATTCATTTTGCGAACATGCTGCTGCTCCACCAGTCGAAATTGCTCCTCGTCCAGTTTCATCCACTCATTCAGATGCGCTGCCTCTGGTTTGACCTCACGCAGTTCTTTCGACTTCTTGCGGCCTGCAAAGCACAAATATTTGTGATGCACCTCCAACGCTTGTTCATCAAAATAAGGATACAACACACGGGAGAGGCTCCCGGCATAGTAAGTCCGCTTGTGATCATGAAACGGATGGTAACCATAAGGTACAGACAAGACGAGCGTACCCTTTTTATTCAACAAGCGGTAAGCATGAGCCAGCAGGTTGTCGGGATGCGCAAAATGTTCCAAAATCTCCCCTAAAATAATGGTGTCAAATCCACCGGGAGGACGCTCAAATTGTGAAATGTCCTTTAACTGAAAGTGGACTCGTCCCCGGATGGGTGCGGATTCCTGACGAAGTTCTTTTTTTGCATAAGAAATGCTGCCCTCTTCCAAATCAATTGCCGTTACCTCAAAGCCTTCCCGCCCGAGCAAAATAGCCGTTATGCCCTGACTGCACCCAACATCCAACACCGTATGACCCTGTACATGGCGACAAATCCAGTGAATTCTATTGCGGGTGGCTTCATGAGATTCCTCCGAATTAATCTGCCCGTAATAACGTTCGTTTACCTGATCACGGTTAGCCAACAGCGGCGCCCCCTCCGGGATGCCCCAAGATCACGACATGTCCACCTGTGCAATGTGCAGTCGCATTACGTGTATCGAAGACCAGCGGGGCATGGTCGACCAGCTGTTGGTAATTCACCACAGAATGGTCTGTCGTAATGACTACGATATCTGCACTTTCCCATAGCTGGGCATTTGCCGTCCGAGATGGGATTTCTTCACCGTTCAGCTTAAAACTTGATACATACGGGTCGGTGAAGCTAACCGAAGCACCCATTTTAGTTAAATGCTCGAACAGGACAAGAGCCGGGGATTCGCGAACATCATCAATGTCCTTTTTGTAGGCCACACCTGCCAGAATGATGTTGGCTTTGTTTATGGCTTTATCTTTCTGAGCAAGCATAGCTTCAATTCGCTCCGTAATATACAGCGGCATACGCCGATTCATGCGATCTGCCAAGTCCACGAATTCCAATGGAAAACCATGCTGCTCGGATTTCCATGACAAGTATAGCGGATCAACCGGGATACAGTGCCCCCCGATGCCAGGTCCCGGATAAAAAGGCATATAGCCGAATGGCTTGGTGGCCGCTGCATCCAGTACCTCCCATATATTGATGCCAATTTTCTCACAGGCGGCTGTCAACTCATTGACCATTCCAATGTTGACGCTGCGGAACGTATTCTCGAATAGCTTGGCGGCTTCCGCCACGGTCGTCGAGCTTACCGGAACAATCTGGTCCAAAAAGGACCCATAAAACCCTGCTCCCACTGCCAGACAATCCGGCGTGCAACCGCCGATCACCTTGGGTGTGTTGCGAATGTTAAAATGAACGCTACCCGGATCCACACGTTCCGGCGAGAAGCACACATAGAAATCCTTACCTACCGTCCAGCCCCTGCGCTGCTCTATCACCGGTCGAATCAGTTCCTCGGTCGTTCCCGGATAGGTGGTGCTTTCCAGAATCAACAGTGTTTGTCTACGCAAATGAGGTATAGCCTGATCAATAGCCGTTTCAATATAGGACGTATCCGGCTGGTGTCCGTCCGTCAGCGGCGTAGGCACGCAGATCACGACGATATCCGCTTGCTCCAGTACCTTGATATCCGTAACCGGATGCAATTGCTGTCCAATCAGACCTTCCAATGCATCATCACCAATGTCTATGATGTACGACTTTCCTTGAAGCAGCTTGGCTACTTTGACGGGATCGGAATCCACACCATATACATCATAACCAGCCTTTGCCATTTCCACTGCCATGGGCAGCCCTACATAACCGAGGCCGATTACCGCAACCTTTATAGTTCCTTTAGTTATTTTTTCCATAAGCTGCAAAATACCCACCTCTTTCATCATTACTCCATGCCTCGCAGTAGCTCAGCAATTCCAGCGCGATCCATTAACTCATCGTCCGAGCGATATTGATCGAAGCTCACTCGTTCCAATCCACCGTATTGGCTCAGTAAGCGCTTGTCTGCTTGCTGGGGAAGAATAACAAAATAGCGATCATCATAGCGATACGTATGCGGCACCTCATAGGGCGAAATCAGCACCTCATGCAGCTTTTCCCCACCACGTATACCAATCTCCTTTACTTTCAACGCAGGCTGCCCCGCCTGTTCTTTCATCACTTCTGCTAGATCTGCAATATTGCAGCCCTTCATTTTCATCACTAGCGTCTCTCCCCCAACCGCCGTGACAGAAGCCTTCAGCAGCAAGCCAATCGCCTCTCCGAGCGTGAGGAAAAAGCGTGTCATATCTGGGCTCGTCAGCGTTAAATCCTGCCCATCCGCGATCTGGCGCTTGAACAGGGGCACGACACTTCCACTCGTCCCCAACACGTTGCCGCCGCGTATACACACAAAGCGAGTACGCTCACTTAAAGTGTTGGCGCGGATCATCAGTCTTTCACCTATCGCCTTCGTCATGCCATATACATTCACCGGATCTACTGCCTTGTCTGTAGAGACATCAATTACCTTGGCGACTCCCTGCTCAATGCTGGCCCGGATCACGTTTTCCGTACCGTGTACGTTCGTCTTGAAAGCCTCTTCCGGCTGTCTCTCACACACAGGGACATGCTTTAATGCCGCCAAATGGAATACATAGTCCACTCCGCGACATGCCTCCTGTAATGCCTGAAGATCTCGAATATCTCCAATCATGAAATTCAGGCGAGGATCCGATAGAAATTGCCGCTGCATGGCAATCTGTGCAAATTCACCGCGTGAGAAAATACGAATCTCCGCCGGGTCCTCCTTCAGCAATTCAGCGGTTAGGCGTTGCCCCCAAGATCCCGTTCCTCCGGTCACCAGCAGTTTTTTTCCTTTGAACAATATAATCTCCTCCTGACCGTTACGAATTGGCAATGCCTGTTCCCAGAAATTCTGCCAGCACAGCATTCATTTCATTCTCTGACAGCCGATCCTTCGCCGGCACTTTTTTCACCGAAGTATTGGCAGCATGAATGACGTTCACATAGTTGCGAAGTGGAATGATCTCATGCGGCAGCTCCGTTACATATCCGTGCGTACCCTTTCCAGGAATGACCACACGGTAATCATTCAGAAAATCTTCCACTTGATAGCGAAACACATAAAAAGAAGGCGAACGGTGAAACACCGGTGCCATCTGCCCCTCAACCGCATCCCACAGGTAACCCATCTGGTTCACCAGCGCAACCGTCTCCGATTGAAACTTGTAATCATGCAACTGTTGTACAAAGGACTGGTGATACAAATCGTCGGAATCTATTCGAGCAATGAGCAGTTCGTCCGCACCTTCGATGTACGCATGGATACGACGTTTACTTTCGATGCTCGTACCAAAACGGATGTGGTCGGGAATGGGCTCATGTCGGGCCAGCTCCTCTTCCACGATGTCACTGCATCCGCCCGCCAGCTTGACGACAGATAGGAAATCCGCATTTGTCTGACTGAGTAAACTACGCAGCGTAAAGGTTCTGAATATATCCAGTCGCTCGCTGATCCACTCACGTGTCAGGCGGTTGGGATTCATCCCATAGTTATTAAAATTAATTTCAATTACAACCTTGCGATTCATTGATCTTCCTCCCTTTCAACCGTCTTCTCTCAAGTTATGAAGACGCTCCTGAAACGGCACGTACAGATACAACGAATCTTGTAAAAATAGGTAGAATCCAAAAAGAATAGCCGTTCATACAAAAACCTTTTCGCTTTCGACATATGATAGAATACAAAGTTTTTTACTCCATCTGAAAAGTTGAACAAGCAGGAACGACAGGGAGGAAACATGATATGACGAATCCAAAGTATCTGGAGATGGACGAGGTACTGAAGCGTTTGAAGCTAGCACTCGATCAGCACCAGTCCTTTTCGCTCATTCGTATTGGAGATGGTGAAAATTTGGTGTTGGCGCAGGATACCGTCTGGCCGATGGAAAAGGTGTTACAGGAACGTTGGGCGGTCAAAGCCAATCTCGGTCAAAAGGGACTGTTTCTACCAAATACGGAGCTACGGGACGCGGTGGCTGAGGCAGTGAGCAAAGCCAGCATTACTGGCATTTTGCCATATGATGACGAATCTATTAAAGCACCATCCTATATGAAGCGGGAGCTGACCGATCAGGTCTTTGCTCACTATGCTCTTTCCCCCCCGCTGACCTGCCACGCCTGCCTGAATCGGTATTTGGCTGGGACACCCGCTTTCTGGGACATGCTGAAAAATCGACGCATTCTGCTGGTCACCCGGACGGCCGCTGAAGTAAAGCCTGTTCTTGAGGCTGATCCGTACAAGCTGCATATCGCGCACACGCTGGCATTTCATCAATATGAACAAATGCCTGAAACACTCCAATGGATCGCAGCACACAAAGATGACTTTGACATTGCCCTGTTCTCTTGTGGTGTCAATGCAGTCGTGTTAGCACAAAAAACAGCAGAAATCACTGGCAAAGTAGGTATAGACTTCGGCAAGGCGACTAATATCGTCATGTTCGGCAAAGCTAATTAATAGATAAAATAATATTTGTGAAAAAATCCACTTAGCAAGTAATCTTTGCTCCGTATATCGAAAAGGCACTAGCAAATTTCAATTTTGCTGGTGCCTTTTTGATACCATATGTGGTTCTAAAGCGTGATCAAAAAGGATAATCCATATAAAGCTTTGAGCCCTTGCTTGTTTAGAAATAGAATTTGAGATTTCCTGTCACTTCTTTTACAATATTACAGAAACTAGCATTCATTAAAAACCATTAGGAGGGTGTTGAAATGTCACATAACAAGAGATTGAAGACATACACACTTACAAAAGCAAAGCATATAAAGGTTCATGGTCGAACTACGCAAACACGTACACCGCTTACTCTATTTTGGACAGGCAGTGGCATTGAATTGAATATCAAAGGCTCAGAGCTGTGGATTGAAATTGAGGCCGATTACCAGGTGTATGAGCCCTGGATCAGTATTGTCATCAATGGTGTCCCGATGAGTCGCCTGATGGTGACTGCAGGACGGCATTGGATCTGTCTTTTGAGAGGGTTAAACCCTGATACAGTCAAAAATGTCCGTGTGGTCAAGGATGTCCAGCCTATGAGTTCGGACCCGCACTGCTTGTTGCAAATTCATGCCCTGAAGGTTGACGGAGAATTGCTACCGGTCACTGATAAGCCCCTCAAGGTGGAATTTATCGGTGACAGCATTACCTCGGGAGAAGGAACGATTGGAGCGAAGGACGAGACAGACTGGGTTCCCATGCTGTTCACAGCACTACGCAATTATACAGCCATAACAGCCGAAGCACTAAATGCGGACTACCGAGTGTTTTCACAAAGCGGCTGGGGTGTCCTAACGGGCTGGGATAATAATCCGGATACGAACATACCGGCATATTATGAACAGATATGTGGTGTGCTGACCGGTGAGAGAAATGAAGCATTAGGGGCATTTTCAGATCATGATTTTACCTCATGGCAGCCGGACGTGGTCGTAGTGAATTTGGGGACTAATGACGGGGGAGCCTTTTATTCTCCTGCATGGACGGACCCAGCAAGCGGTAAAGTGTACAAGCAACGCTTGAACGAGGACGGCACATTCAATGAAGAAGATTTACAAGCTTTTGAAAGCGCTATCGAATGTTTTCTTGTCAAGCTTCGGAATTGCAATCCTGCGGCTCATATTGTATGGGCCTATGGGATGCTGGGTACTCCTATGATGCCCTCAATCTACCGAGCGGTAGACGCGTACAAGAAAAGAACGAGGGATTGGAATGTGTCCGTATTCCAACTGCCTAACACGACGGAAGAAACGATAGGATCTCGCAGCCATCCCGGGCTCCCCGCCCATACCAAAGCGGCAGATGAGTTGACAGTGTATTTGCGAGAGATTCTAAAGAAATAGAATCCGAGAAGCACAATCAACTCTGTAGAACACGCTCATAAAGGAAATTGTAACAACTAGGTCATTTGTGCTCTGGGTGTTGCTATTGAGAATTATAGCCACGAGTCTGCGGCAGATGTCTGTCTATGCTCGTGGCTAGTTAAGCTTGGGTGCAGCGGCCTATCCTAGGAGAACCATGAACAGGCAGCGAGCATTTACGAAAGAAATATTTACCTGATATATTTACAAGAACGGAGTCGAAGCGATGCCCGTGAATACCTCTGGACCGTTACGAACAGTGGTCGAAACACCAGAAATATAAGAAGAATATACTGTTTGTATTGCCCAGGGAGCGGACAGATCCTGTGCATTAAAAGCTTGCGTTTCATTAGATCCGGTCACGCCCAGTACCCCCTCAGCGCGGTAGACTACCTCGCTCGGATCATAGTCGGCTCCACGCACGATTTCAACTGCATACGTATCGCCAAGCTCACCGATTAGACCAATGGAACCACTAAAAGTCACAATCGGACCTGGCACAAGAAAGGTTCGCAGAGTAATCAAACCGAATCGCTCCGGTATAGGACCCAGTTGAATATCGGGACCTTCACCTGTCTTTGATGAATTGGTGGAGCTTCTCATATCCAGAAAAAAACCCATACCTTATCCCTCCAAATTGCAAGATACTCCATGTTATGCAAGAAATTCTTTGGCGTATTGGACAAATTAGTAATAAATCTATCAATTCAGCTCAAAATAACCGATAGTAAATACATATGATATAAGCTTTAGAATTGAATATATAGATAGAAAGCAGGGGTTAGATGAAACGACTGAAAACATTAACACTACGCAAGAAATTGACCGCAGCATTCCTTCTGGTCATGCTTGTTCCTAGTATTATTGTAAGTTCTTTTTCTTATCAAGCAGCATATAACCAGACGGACCGCCAATTACTTGATAGTGCGACAACTAGCGTTACTGCATCCGATCGTGCAGTTACTCAAACGATTCAAGCCAAAATCGCGGATCTCGAATATTACTCTACAACGATGACGGCTAGTGATAACAGTGCTGAAGCAGATGATGCCATTCTAAAAAGATTACAAGTTTATTTGAAAATGCACGCGGAAGCTGTTGATATGTTTGTAGGAACCCCCGAAGGTAAGCTCATTATTGGCAAAGCCGTAGGCTCCACAAACGATCCTCGTGAGCGCCCGTGGTACAAACAGGCCCTGGAGAAACCCGGCCAAACCGTAATCAGCCCTGTTGGACTCAATACGGCTAAGATCCCCGTTGTGTATATTTCACGTACACTTCCCGACAACAGCGGTGTTCTCGGCCTTTCCCTGAACCTGAAAAATTTGAAAGAAATCACAAATTTAAAAATCGGACAAAATGGCTATATTATGATATTAGATGGTACCAAACGTATCGTTACCCACCCGACAGAAGTCAGCGGAAGTACCAAAATGGGAGAAACAATACCCAAACTGTTTGACTCTAAGGAAGGCAGCTTTAATTACGATCTTAATGGCGTAGATAAACACCTGATTTTCAAAACCAATGCGCTGACAGGCTGGAAAATTGCCGGCACAATGGACAAAGCAGAAACCAGTGCCTCCGCCCAACCGATTCTTATCACGACGATCGTAGTGTTGGTGATTGCAGCCATCATCATTGGCGTGCTCGCAATGTGGCTAATCAGCAGTATACTTAAGCCTATCCAAAGATTGCGTAATTCTATGGATGCCATCAGCCAAGGTAATCTTTCGATTAACGTGGCTACGACCAGTACAGATGAAATTGGTGAATTATCAAGATATTTTCAACAAATGGTAGATAACCTGCGTAACATGATTAGAGAAATTCAAGCGATGACTGGCAATTTGTCGGCATCCTCGCAAGAGCTTGCAGCAGGTGCAGAACAAACGACCCGGGCTATCGAGCATGTGACCATAGCCATTCAAGATGTGGCTGCTGGCAGCGAACGCCAAGTGGGCAGTGCTAAAGCTAATCAGACACGGGTTAGCGGCATGGCAACAGACATCACCGCGATGACCGAAACTATGGCTGAAATGACTACTTACTCCGCACAGGCCATTCAGGCGTCGGATGCAGGCAGTGAGCATATCGGCAACAGCGTCGTTTCCATTGATGGCATTCGCACTACCGTGGAAGAACTGGACACCATTATCGGTGCTTTGAATGATCGATCTGGACGAATCGGAACGATTGTTACTGTCATTACGGAAATTGCCAGCCAGACTAATCTGCTCGCATTGAACGCTTCTATTGAAGCGGCACGCGCAGGGGAACATGGTAAAGGTTTTGCTGTCGTGGCCACAGAGGTCCGCAAGCTGGCTGAAAACTCAGCTCATTCCGCTCAACAAATTCGTGAACAGATTCAAGGGATACAGAGCGGTGTATCTGAAGCCCTGACCGCTATGGAATCCGCCAAGGAACGCGTAAGCGAAGGTATCAATTCCATTGACCTATCTGGTCGCTCCTTCTCCCGCATCCGTAGAGCGGTAGCCAAATCAGCGAAGCAGCTCGATAACGTCGCAGCTTCTACCGCTGGAGTCGCAGATGGAACAAGTACAGTCGTCAGCAGCATGGAGGAAATTACACGCATCGCTGAAGAAGCGGCATCCCATACGGAGACCGTGTCCGCAGCCGCTGAGGAACAGCTCGCCTCCATGGAAGAGATCGGTTCGTCTGCCGCAGATTTGACCCGTCTGGCAGAGCAGCTTCAAGATTTGCTGACACAATTCCAATTGGATGAAACAAAATAACCGTTCCAACCGATAAATACAGAGAAAGAGTCTTCACAATGAAGGAGGGTTGGAACATGGATATCGCAGCATTATCAACAGGTATGAGTCAGGCCAGCTTGGCTCAAGCCGCAAGTGTGAAGGTATTAAGTATGGCTACGGATCAGGCCAGTGAACAAGGACAGGCTTTAGTGCAGATGATGGAAAAAAGCGTACAGCCTCATCTCGGGGGTCAACTGGACATTCGCGCATAAGTACATCCATATGCTTGGTTAGGGGCGATTCTGCTCAGGTCTGGACAGACCCGGGTAGAATCGTTTTTTTATCTCCCTATTTTTCGTTCAGCACAAAACGTAGTAAACTAGACATATCGTCCACAACCTCGGTTCGGAGGATAGCGCAACATTCACACGATTTACATTGAAAAAGGAGGATACATAGTTTATGAGTTATTCTGAATATTTTGAAAAAGCCAGAGAGCAACAACTAGGCGAGTTACAGGAGTGGTTGTCCATTCCGAGTATCTCAGCATTATCGGAGCACAAAAAGGACATTAACCAAGCAGCTGATTGGCTGGCTGCCAAACTGACTGCTGCCGGTCTGGAAAACGTGGAAATCATTCCAACCAAAGGGCACCCGCTGGTATATGCGGATCATTTGCACGCACCTGGTAAACCAACGATTCTCGTGTATGGACACTATGATGTACAACCCGTAGACCCGCTTCATCTGTGGGAAACGCCACCGTTTGAGCCATCCATCCGTGATGGAAAATTGTATGCACGCGGAGCGACAGATGATAAAGGACAGGTTTTCCTGCACATTAAAGCAGTTGAGGCCATTTTGAAGCAGGAAGGCAAATTGCCGCTGAACATTAAATTCTGCATTGAAGGCGAGGAAGAAGTGTCCAGTCCGAACTTGCTTGAGTTTTTGCAAACTGGAGCTGAACGCCTGGCTGCCGATGCTGTACTGGTGTCCGACACTTCCTTGATCGAAAAAGGGAAGCCTGCCATTTGCACAGGTTTGCGTGGACTATGTTCACTGGAAGTCGCCATTCACACGGCGAACACAGATCTACATTCCGGTTCTTTCGGTGGCGGCGTGCCGAATGCCCTGCATGCTCTGGTGTCCTTGCTGGCAACCCTGCATAATGACAAAGGCAGTGTAAGCGTCGAAGGATTCTACGACGATGTTACTCCATTATCGGCAGAGATGAGAGAAGAATTCATGAAGCAAGGCTTCAATGAGAGCAAGCTGCAACAAGATCTTGCACTTGATTCCCTCTTTGGTGAAGAAGGATTCAGCTTCGTTGAGCGTGTGGGGGCTCGTCCGACACTGGAACTGAACGGCGTATACGGCGGCTTCCAAGGGGAAGGTACGAAAACGGTCATTCCGAAAGAAGCTCACGCTAAAATCACATGCCGCTTGGTGGCTAACCAGAATCCGCAAGATATTCTGGACAAAATCGAGCGCCATTTGCGCGCCCATGTTCAGGCAGGAGCTACCCTGGATATTCAACAGGGCGAAAAAGCGAACGCCTTTAACATCGACCCGTCACACGCGTTTCTGCAAGCGGCGGCCGATGCTTTTGAGAAGGTATACGGTGTGCGTGCCCTCTTTACCAAGGATGGAGGCTCCATCCCAATCGTGGAGACTTTCTCCCGTGTGCTGACTGCCCCAGTCGTGCTGATGGGTTTCGGCTTGCCAGATGAGAACCTGCACGCGCCCAACGAGCATTTCAACTTGGACAATTTTGACAAGGGTCTGCTGACGATTGTGGAGTTTTTGAAATCGGTGTAAGTAAACTAAAAAGCATTCACAGCATGGCACCATCCTTGCTTCGTGAATGCTTTTTTTTCGTTAGTTCTGTCGCTTAAGAAAAACGGGTATAGCGCAACAGATGAGCCAGCCGATTGAGCCGTTCTATCTCCCGATCGAACTCATGCAGCGGCTGTCCAGCCAAAGCAGCGTTTGCTCTCAGATCCCGTAGCGGGTTCATTTTCCGACCCATGAGTTTCAGCACCGTGGCCTTCCCCATGTTATTCACCACCACATATTGTGTTAGCGGGTCAAGCTCAATCCACAATACATGATGCTGTTGGAAAAACGACAATAGTTGCTTTTTTAACGCCTCCAGCTCTTCAAGGTCACCTGTGATTTGCGGATGATGATGAAAAGCCACATAGCCCATCACCCGCAGGTCACTTATGATTTGTTCCAAATGAAGCGTTTCGTGTATGTACACATTGTTCGTGCTCATGCGGTTTCTTGCACCATTCGTATGATCTTCCCGGATGACGTTCACCACCTGACTATCATTTATATCAAGCTTTATCTTTCCCCTTTTCCAATAGCTGCACAAGCCAGCAACCTCCAAACCACAATGCACCTACAGCAAAAAAAACGGTATACACCGTATATAACGTGGTCAGTTCAAACAAGCTATTGTACCGATTAAGCAAGATCCCCCACAAGCATAGCAGAAAATTGCTACCATTTTGCTGATGAAAGCGATGCTTATAGATCCGTTGAATCAAAACAGCCAGGAATCCTATCAACAAAACGTGATTCAGCAAAATACTCCACATTTCCATAAGCCCCCTTTTTCACTATAGCGCAATGGCTTTGAAAAGTCAGGACGTACACAAACCTTGCGAACAAAAAAACAACCGGCTTATACGCCAGTTGTTTCCCGTTCCACAAAATACTTATTGGTCATATAATGGGCCTTGCCTCTGGAAGTATCCACCATTCCCTTTTTGTTGTCGAGAAAAACAATCTCCCGGCATTTGGTGCAGTACCACTTGGTCCGCTTAAAGGGAGATTCTGTAACATACGATGTACCACATTTGCAATCTACTTTAATTAAAGTTTCTGTTGATTTGTAAGCCTGGGACAACTCTTTTAGGCCAGTATCCGGTTGTTGAATGGGGATAATAACCTCCTGATAGCTTGAATACTGATTATGCACTTTAAAATCAGCCACCAGTTCCGCATGCAGTCCAAAGTACTCTTTGCCAATCTCGGTTACAAATTTCTTACCGATTCTGTAACACTCAAGCCATTCCTGTATCTGTTGATTAGACAAAGGCACTGTGCCCTTGATACCACTATTTAATGTGTAAGTCATGATGTATAAAGTATCATCTTGTCTATGTCCGTACATGAGAAGCCTCCTTATAATACACTTGATAATGTACTACAAAGCGCAAAAAACATCAATTTTATTATTTGCCAAAAGACTTATATCATTTGGGTAGGCACACAACAATTGTGAGTATATGGTTAGAAAGCAACTGACAATCTGTCAGTTGCTTTGTCTTTCCACATAGTATTTGTTGGTCATGTACCACGCCTTGCCTTTATCCGTATCCACCATGCCCTTTTTACGATCCAGGAACACAATGTTATTACACTCCTTGCATGACCACTTGGTTCTTTTATGCGGTGACTCTTCTATATAGGAAGCACCACATTTACATTCTACCTGAATTAATGTTTTATACTGGCTGTACGCCTCTACCAGTGGGTCCAGCTCTACAGCTTTGTGTTCCATTACAGGCTGTATTATGAATATGTGTTCTCTCTGCTCCGAGTATTCATTATGTACCTTGAAATCTGCTACCAACTCAGGGTTTAAACCAAAATACTGTTTTCCCACAACCGTTACAAACTTGCTGCCAATTCGATATGCTTTGATCCATTCCTGCACCTGCTTACTGGTTAGGTCGACAGTTCCCTTTATACCGCTGTTCAGCGTATAAGTCATCAAGTGTTGGTTGGGTGTCATATGTCTTAACATTCACCTCCGATCAAGAATATACCACAGGTAGCTCTAGGCAAAAGCTACTTCCTGCTACCTGAAGCAACGAGCTTTTTCTGCCTTGTGATTCTTCTTCAATCCATCTTCCATCCTGTCGTCATGCTGAATACTGTTTTTGTAGGGATTTATATTCTTAGACTATCACCGAATGCATTTCTAGCCTTGTATAACTTTGTGGTAATTCTTCTGATTTGATCACTTCTGCTAGTTTACCATGATCTCCAATGGTAGTTTCTTCCTTCTATATATAGTACATCATTTACACGCAATTTCCCACCTATTTCAGCGGTTTAATCGTTTTACTTTTTTATATACCACAAAACAAAAGCCTTCCCGACCACCCTTCATTGTCGAAGGATCATCGAGAAGACTTTGTACCCCGCAAGGAACGAGAGGTCAGATTTTTAATTCGCCAAGCCTGATTAATTCCACGACCGCCTGTGAACGACCTTTTACGTTCAGTTTCTGCATTACATTGGAAATATGGTTTCGGACCGTTTTTTCGCTAATAAATAGCTGTCCGGCGATGTCACGTGTTGTTTTGTCCTGCACGAGCAGTTCAAATACTTCACGTTCACGGTGAGTTAACAAAAACTTGTTTTTATGGTCGTTACCCTTCGTCAATTTCACCCCTCCTTGCTCGGGTTTTGTGTGGTGTAACAAGGTTAAGGGATACAGTCAACACATTTTATGTCATGCGCTTAGGTATGGTTCAATATGCGGATAAAAATGGGCATAGGCACCCTACTAACTCCCTTCGATGGACGGTTGGACTCTGCGTCTAATTTATGTATTGACAGGCATATGGGCCAGCCTTATGATAAGAAAAACCGCGACTGATAATCATTATCAAAATGATAATTTGATATAGATATCGCAACAGACTATGGTTCAAGGCCAGTTTGGCCAGAAAGGGTGTTCATTGATTATGAAACTACGTTATGCCGTACCGGCCGGAGTGCTGGTCTCTTCTATTCTGTTCTCAGGTTGCGGACAAACCGGAACTGCTACTCAGCAGCCTGCTGCAACGACCAAAGATGCAGGAGCCACAACACAGACAACGACTCCTGCCGCTTCTGCTCCCAATTTTGATCAAGCGGTAGCAGCTTACCGCACCTATGCCATCGAGCAATGCGATACGTTTGTGAAGAAGACAGAAGAATTCACGAACGCGGTCAAAGCTGGCGAGCTGGATAAAGCCAAGGCGCTGTATGCTCCTGCACGCATGTACTATGAACGGATTGAACCAATTGCAGAAGCGCTGGGTGATCTTGACCCAAATATTGATGCACGTGACGGTGATGTGGATGCAGCGGATTGGCGCGGCTTTCACCGGATTGAAAAAACATTATGGGAAGAAAACACAACCAAAGGAATGGACGAGTTCTCCGACCGACTACTGAGTGATGCCAAGCTGCTGCGCGCCAAAGTAGAAACAGTTAATATTGACGCCAGCCTGATGGTAACGGGTGCAGTCGAGTTGTTGAATGAAGTCTCTACCTCGAAGGTGACGGGTGAAGAGGAACGATATTCCCATACGGATTTGTACGACTTTGCAGCCAATGTAGAGGGCGCACAAAAGATATATGACATTTTGAAAACAGATCTGAACCAAAAAGATGCCGCGTTGGAAAAACAAATCGGTGAGCGCTTTACGGCCTTACAGCAGGAGTTGGCTCCTTTCAAGGACGGAGAAGGCTATGTATCGTATACAAAACTGAAACCGGAAGAAGTTAAAAAGCTGAGCCAAAACCTCGATGCCTTGGCAGAACCGTTGTCCCAAATGGGGAAATTGTTAGGAGTGTAATGATATGAAAGGCTTTAAGCGGCAAAAAGGGCAAGAAAAGCCGCAGTATGCGGAATCCCATAATGAACAGGGCGATCTGGTAAAAAAGGATGCGACGCTAGTGAAAGATGATCCGTCAGGAAAAAGCAAATCCGTATCACGCCGAGACCTATTGAAGCTGGCCGGGGTAGGTGGACTAGGTCTCCTGCTTGGCGGCGGGGGCGTGGGAGCCGTGCTGTCAGCCGGTCAACGTCTCGAAAGCATGATGACGGATGCGGATACCAAAGATGTAATCTCTTTTTACGGGAAGCATCAGGCAGGTATTGTGACTCCGGCACAGGATTTCATCTACTTCGCCGCTTTCGATCTAACAACCAGCGACAAGGAACAGGTGCGTAGCCTCTTCAAAGCCTGGACGGAAGCAAGCACTACAATGACTTCTGGCGTGCTCCTTGGCAACGATAATGAAAACCTCAACCTCCCTCCGTCCGATACGGGCGAGGCGGCAGGATTGTCGCCGTCCCGCACGACGATCACCTTTGGTGTGGGCCCATCCTTTTTTGATGGACGATATGGCCTGGCAGGGCTTAAACCTGCCGGGTTCCGTGAGCTGCCCCGTTTTCAAGGGGATGCCCTAGAGGAGCAATGGTGCGGTGGCGATATCGGAGTGCAGGTATGTGCCAATGACTTGCAGGTCGCTTTCCATGCCCTGCGTAATTTGGCGCGTATCGCCAGAGGAACGGCGGTGCTTCGCTGGACGCAGGAAGGCTTTCAGCGGACTGCACAAGCTGATCCTGCGGGAAGCACACCACGCAATTTGCTGGGCTTCAAGGACGGTACGGGGAACCCGGACACCTCCAAGGCAGACGAGATGAATCGGCTGGTGTGGACACAGACCAGTGACGGACCAGCATGGATGGGCGACGGCAGCTATATGGCTGTACGCCGCGTACGCATGCGGGTAGAGGTGTGGGATCGCTCAACATTGGGCGACCAGGAGGATACTTTTGGACGTCATCGCAGCAGCGGGGCCCCACTCGGTAAGGTCAAGGAGTTCGACAAGCTTGATCTGGCGGCCAAAAATCCAGAAGGCAAGCCAGTTACGCCTCCTACCTCTCATGTGGCTTTGGCTCATGGGAACGGAAGCATTAACATTTTGCGGAGGTCTTATTCGTATTCAAGCGGATTGGACAAGCAAACTGGACAGCTGGATGCCGGGCTGCTGTTCATCAGCTACCAGCGTGATCTGTTCAAGCAGTTCGTTCATATTCAGGAGAAGCTTGCACGCAATGACAAACTGAACGAATACATTGTACACAAAGGCAGTGCGGTGTTCGCCTGCTTCCCGGGTGTATCGCAAGGCGGCTACATCGGGGATACGTTATTTTAGCAGCAGGCAAGGAAGGGGATTTATATGAATCGGCGCAATAAAAGCTTGGGATGGGTGTTTGTACTGGTGGCAGCTCTGCTGCTGACCGTAGCTCCGTTCCTATCCAGCTTCGGGTCGGTCGCTTTTGCACAAACAGATGCCAAAGCTGTCACCAATGATCAGCTAATGCCTGTAGTAGGCGGAGCGCTGGTGGAGGCGGGACAAGCCCAATGGACGGAAGCCTCCAAGGATCTGAAAGAATTCCGCACGCTGTGGGAGGCCGCCAAGACAAATGGTGGAGATTCAGCTCACATCGCGACTGTAGATCAAGCACTCACCGATGCGGAGCAGACACTCGCCAGTGGCGGCGGGGAATCAGCGAAAGCTGCCTTATCCGTGCTAGCGCGCTCGGTCAATGAGTACGTCACTGCTGCCGAAGGGGACAAACCAGCCCCGGCTGGAGCCAAAGCAGCGGAAAAACTGCTTCCCATGGCGAAGGGCAGTCTGGCCGCCATGCAAAAAGGCGATTGGGCTGCCGCCCGGGTGGATTACGACCGAATCGTCAAAGCCTGGTATCAGGTAGAAACACCGATTCGTTTGGACAATTTTCCGGTATACAGTTCGCTCGAAACTAAAATCAGTCTCATTCGCATCTCCATGCAAGCTGAGCCCATTCGCCAAGAACAGGCTCTCAGGGAAATGCAGGAATTAACGACTCTGTTGTCTGATTATAGTCAGGGCAAATCTGTGAACACAGGTCAAGGAACGAATACAGGCAATACGGCTACCGGAACGACGAATGGTTCGACAGCTTCCTTGGGCGATGCAGTCACCTTGCTCAAATCCGCACGCCAAGATGCTGTAGCTAATCAATCAGAGCAAGCGGCTGACAAGGTAGTGCAGTTTATCGCTCTGTGGCCTTCTGTCGAAGGACATGTACAAATTGCCGATCCGACGTCTTACACTGCGATTGAAAATGAAATGACCGAGGCTTCCGGATATCTGCTGTCTTCTCCACCGAATACAGACAAAGCCATACAGACTCTTGATCAGATGCTGGACAGGCTCCGTCCGTTGACGGAAGAACGTTCTTACACTGCGTGGGATGCCGCACTGATTTTGCTGCGTGAGGGTCTGGAGGCCATCCTCGTGCTCGCAGCTCTGCTGGCGTATGCCAAAAAAAGCGGCGAAGCCGTGGCTGGACGATGGATATGGGCAGGAGCTGGAACGGGGCTGGTGCTGAGCGGAATTCTGGCGGTGCTGTTCACCACGCTGGTGGCAGCTGCCGCATCGGGCAGCATGCGTGAGCTGCTGGAAGGTGTCACCGGGCTGGTGGCGGTCGTGCTGATGCTGACCGTTGGTAGCTGGCTGCATAGCAAATCCAATGCTGCCGCGTGGAACCGCTTTGTGGAAAACAGCGTGGGCAACGCGTTAGCACGGGGAAGCCTGTGGTCGCTATTTGCGGTTTCTGCGCTCGCAATTCTGCGTGAAGGAGCCGAGACAGCTATCTTTTATGTCGGTATGGCTCCAGCCATCGAAACCTCGCAATTGCTGATCGGCATTAGCTCGGCGATGTTTATTCTGGTCATTCTGGCGTTTGCGATCATTAAATTTAGTGTACGGTTGCCGATTCGCGCCTTTTTCCTGACTGCCACTGCACTGATTTACTATCTCGTATTCCGATTTCTGGGCGAAAGTATTCATTCGCTTCAGGTGGCTGGCAAGCTTTCGGGGCACACTGCCTCCTCGCTTCCGTCCATTAGCTGGCTGGGAATGTATCCAACTTGGGAAACATTTGTCCCACAAATCGCTGTACTGATCTTTATGGTATGGCAGCTTGTGCGTCAGGAAATGCGCAGCTCCAAGCAACATTAAGTCGATACTACCCTACTCATCATGTAAAAAAACGCCAAATCACAGGTCCGATTTGTATCGGTTCCCATGAGTTTGGCGTTTTTTTTATATACTTCAGCATTTTGCATCATTCGATTCCCAACGCTCGTAAGTACAATATATAGACGAACTAAAGCGTTTCGATCTATATATTGCTGATTTAAAAACGCTCTTGGGATTTATGCAAAATGCCCACTTATATCACATCCTCAGGCAACGGAATCATGCGCTGATGACGCAGCAGGTCCGTACGGTCACCGTGTTCACGAATGACATGTACCTCCCCACGAAAATCGAGCAGCTCCGCCGGGGTAGCATGTCCCAGAAATTGTAGTGGACTATAGCTTAATCCATAGGCTCCTGCATTCGGAAAAGCAATATAATCGCCCTCGTGAATCGGAGGAAGCTGCGCTTTTTTCACAATACAATCCTCGGGTGTACAAAGTGGACCGACAATGCTTACCGTCTCCAGCTCCATGGATGCTTCTTCCAAAGGCCCTCCTGTTCGGCTTGCAATCTCTTCTAATGATTGTTCGACAGCAACAGCCGTTTGAGCAGAAACGTCTCTCTGCCCCATCCGTAGGGTTGCTTCCAACTCTCGTTCTTTGGGTTCTTTCGATTCTCCCACTTGCCTGCGCATAATTCGTACCGGGTAGTTGTCCCTAATGCGGCGTCCTCGAAAAGTAGCTGCGGCGTAGTGATTCATGCCACCATCAGCCACGACAAACTTCTCTCCCTTGGATTCCTTTGTATACAATGCTCGGCAGACATACATGCCCGATTGAGCAACCAGATACCTGCCGCTTTCGATGATTAGCTTAACCCCGGGCATGCGGGTTCGGGTCTGCTCCGCGAGTGCGTTCAGTCCGTCAATGACGTGATCCATATCGAGCGGCTCCTCATGAGCAAAATAAGGTACGCCAAACCCGCCGCCCAAATTGACCGTATGCATTGCCACACCATACTGAGCCTGTACCCGTTCTGCCAACTGCAGCGTATTCGCAAATGAAGCTAAAATCTGATCCGATTTCAACATTTGCGTACCTGTATATACCTGAATACCTTGAAAATGGACGTGTGGGCAATCTTCCAGCACCTTAAAAAAGTGATCCAGCTGTCCTTCATCTACTCCAAAGGGGCGCGGAACGCCGCCCATCTTAATCGTTGCTCCAGACAGATCGTTATCAGGATTGATGCGAACCGCTGCCCTGACAAGCTGGCCCGCTTGGGCCGCAATGTCCTCCAGCAGACGCAGCTCCCTCACCGATTCGACATGAATACAGCCGATTCCATAGGCTATCGCCTCGTTCAGCTCGGCTACTGTTTTTCCCGGTCCGGCGTACAGCACGTCTTCCGCAGCATACCCGGCCTCCATAGCGACGAACATTTCTCCGGCCGAAGCAATCTCAACACCACAACCTAACGAGCGCAGCAACCCAGCCAAGGCTACGTTACCATTAGCCTTGAGCGCGTAATGTACACGCACAGCCGGGTGCAATCGGGACAGCAACGAGCTGACATGAGCATGCAGCGCGTCCCCGTCATAATAGTAAAATGGCGTCGGATGCTCGCCGAATCGTTCCAGTAAGGCTTCGTCCTTTTTATCCATCTACTGAATTCCCCTCCTCTCTTTGCCTTGATACTCCGTATTTTGCATCATTCGCTTCCCACCGCTCGAAAACACAATCATGCTCATACTGCATAGATCGTCTCGCCCGAGCGTGCTGCTTCATGAATGGCTGCCAGCAGTCTGACGCGTTCCGCAGCCTCGCGAAATGGTATGGGCTCCGCTTCTCCCCGGATGATACCGCAAAAGGTATTCAACTGATTGACATAATAGTTCATAGGCTCGAAAACCGTTTTGGTATGCGAAGATGTCTGTGATAACACAGGCAGTGCGTCCGCATCCGTTATATTTGACGCGATATTCTTTTTGATCTCCGTCTTGAGTGTCATTTTATAAAAGCCTAAATTTGCTCGAAAGCAGTCCTTTAAAGTGACTACTGCCGAATCAAAGGTCAGTACATGAGCACAGCGATAAGGGCGCTCGAATGAAAAGAGGGCAGATGCCTCCAATCCACTCGGATAACGGGCTTGCGCACGAAATGTCCAGTCACAACCATGCGGACCATCGAAATCCGATTGACTGTGGAATTCCGCCTGATCTAATCCAACGACGGCCTGGAGCAATTGGAGCCAGTACACGCCTAAATCCCAAAAACATCCCCCACCCTGCTCCGGACGGGATCTGTAATTGTCCGCATGCCCTTCTTTTGCCGGAATACATAAACTCGTCTCTATGGAGCATAAACGACCATAACGCCCCGATTCTACGATCCTCCGCAGCTCACGCTGCCACGGATGGTGCTGCACCATGACACCCTCCAGCAGGTGAACGTTACTCTGCTCGACTATAGCTGCCAAGGGTGCCAGATCAGCCGTATTCAGGCATAACGGCTTTTCCACCAGCACATGCTTATGGGCCCGTAGTGCTTTGCCAATCCACTCGGCATGCAAGTCGTTGCTGAGTGCAATATATACAGCGTCGATCTCCGGGTCCTTTAGCATATCCTCAGCATGCCGATAAACGACACTGACGCCAAAACGATCTGCCATTTCTCCTGCCTTGGCAACCGTCCGGTTCGCAAGCGCGGTCACGCGTGCCCCTGCAACATGTCGGATCGGTTCCAGCAACGCACGGGGAGCAATGGCAGAACAGCCAATGATCCCAAAGCGAATATCTCGCATCGCAGGCTCTCGCGCAGCCGCCGCAGCGTTCATGACCCCTGCTCCATTCCCGGTGAGCCTGCTAACATTTGGATGCTATTCACATAGGACTCTATATAACGCGGCGTTCGACTGCGCAGCTCTACGATCCTGCGATGCATATCCTCCAGTATCTGAGCACTACCGTCATAGGTTTGTATCCACGTATCGTACCGCATACCGAGCCCCAGTCGTTCCCATAGATCGGCATTATGCTTTTCATGTACACCAAATGGCTCCAGCATAATGAGTGGAGTGGCTGTAGCAAACGAATCGGTTAGGCTGCCACCTCCTGGCTTGCTGACAATGGCCTGGACATGACAGGCTTGGTCCAGCATGCTATGGTAATCCGGTCCGACCTGATACACGGTCTTCTCGCCCTTTTTCACCTCTCCGAAAGGCGGAAATGTATGCTCCCCGGCTTCATTACGCTGCCATGTCCTCCACTGCGGATCCATCTGAAAATAGCGTATACTGTCCCGCTGTTCATCCGGTTGATCCTGATCATACAACAGCAGATCCAGCTCCCAGCCCGCTTCTTCTAACCGTCCAACCTTGTCACGGTAGGTGCCCATCCCCCAACCGCCGCCATGTACGAATAAGCGGGATTGCCGTTCTTCAAACGGAACATACTCCACAGCCGGAATATCAATATAGTAGCTGACTCTATTGTTATCATTTTCAAAAAAGGTCGTTTCTCCACAGCCATCTGCAAAATGCGGATTATGCTTGGCTAGATTCTTCCAAGATGGGGAAGGCGTCGAATCCATGTACACGATGTCCACATGCACCGATTCAGGTTCTCTGCGCTTGCGATACTCTTCCAACACATACATCCAATGACCGGATAAGCATATAAAATACCGCCGATCCTCCTCCATCCATTGGTTCAACAGCACTTCCATCGCAGCGAGATCCAGTGAATTACGCATATCCTGCGGAACCTTCTGCGACATTAAGGCCACCGCAAAATTGTCATGGTAAGCTTTGCGGCTTTTGTCGACCTTAAGACGAGCCGATTCCGGCAGTACATTTTCAAATACATGAATCGCCGTATCCATGCCCAGCCTGCGAAGACCCGCTTGCAACAACAAGCCAGGGGTATAAAAGCCCAATCCGAAACCGGAACATAAAATCGTTACCTTCATAAGCTTATCGGTACTCCTACGCATGCTCATACGCCTCCCGTTTAATTCAGCACTGTAAAATGATGCTCTGCCAAAAAACGCTCCAGCTTTGTAGTCAATCGCATTTTTTCCTCATCGCTCGCGGCAACCAGTTCCAAATAAAGGCGCCCCTTGCCTCGTGCCCGTTCGCTTCCAGCGGTTTCTTTTTCACCATTCAAGTCCGGCTTAGCCGTGCCAATCCCTTCTGATCCGCCACCGCTGGCCCCAATTCCGCTCACACGAACCTGCTTGGCAGGCGATCTGCCTCCGCGCCCGGTTGCATTTCTGCTTGGCGTGCTTGTATGGCCCACAATCTTGTTCTCGCCATCTCGTCCACCTGTGTTCACATATAACGTATTGGCACCCAGAGGCATGACACCTTCTTCACGTTCACCTGTGAACAGCAATCCTTCACCTTTCAGCCCCTCCAGCAGTTCTTCATAGGATAGACTGCCATCATGGGACAGTGAATAATTCGTCAGCGTGCCACGCATATTTTTTCCGGCCAGAAAAGTATCAAGCTGATGCTTGATCAAGCTCATCGACTTTCTGGCATTAATTTCGATAATAGGCTCCAGCTTCCCACCACGAAGTGTCATGGAATCAATGCAAACATCGCCGTAATAACCATCCTGATACAATTGCCGCCCCACGTCCTGCATTAAGCTAAAATAGCCCTCGCGCTCCAGTCGCTCCAAAAAAGCCCCGTCCGGCGACAAGGATTCCCGATAGGAGAATTGTGTGTTAGCCAGCCATTGTACAGATATGATATCGACACTTCCATTATCACCAATCGTAAATTGGCATGAAAAATCCTGCTCTTTCTCCTGGAAAGGCTCCAAAAGGAAAAGCACCTGTTTGCCTTTGCGCTCCTGTCCACGTAAATACGACACGATCCGGTCCAGCATTTGTGTCGAGGTAATGTGCAGGTTTCCTTTGCCCGATACGCCAAAATCATCCTTGATTAAAAAGCTTCCATCCCGCAGCAGCTTACGCCCCGCCTCAGCGACATCTGCAAACGAAGTCACAATATAACCCGGGTTGCGCAGACCAAGGCTGCGTTTCAGATCAGAGGAATACGTTTTGGCATTTACCTTGCGAATCGTTTCCAGCGGTGGCTGATGTAGTGTTATTCCCCAAGCACGTGCAGCCTCCTCCACATGCGGTAAACCCGCAAACGGGCTAAGCACACAGCCTTCCAGTTGAGGAAATCCCTCTCCGGCATCGGCCTTGCGACTACCCAGCAGTTCAAATACGGAAGCGGTCGATACATTGCCTGCACGCTCCATGCCATCGGTCAAATCCCGTTCGTTGACAGCCGGATGAAAGCCCAACTGCGCGATATACTGACGATGTACGGGCGAAATGGCATAACGGGTCAATAACGCATCTCCCGGCTGGCAAAAGCTGAACAGCAGTTCATCCATGGCTGCTACAATCGCTGAAGAAGCCCGGTCAGGCAGGGCTGGCAGGGAAGCTAACTGGGCATCCCGCCAGTAAGCCTCCGCTTCGAATGTTCCCATATACAAATGACGCTGATTCGGTATCGCATTCATATGATTCGCTTCCTTTCCTGCTTCATTATTGGCCCACTACACGGTAGCGCTACTGACTCGCGCTCGTATAATCACGTAGAGCAAACTGCCATATCAGGCGGATGATCGCCAGCAGCCAGAGAGGTGCGAGAAATGCCCATACCACCAACCCGGGTTCCATTTTGCCGAGAATGAACATGGGCGGAAAATTACAAATGACAAACACCGGAAGCACGAACAAACCGATACGCTGAATCAGATTACTGTACACGGCCATCGGCACATAGTTTGTCTCGAAAATGCTGTTGGACAGCTCCGTAACGCCGTTCGTGCGGATAATCCAGAAGGCCAGCAGTTGGGGGAGCAAAAATACGGAGTATGCCGTAAGCACTCCGCATCCGAGCAGCACAGAGAACCCTCCTGCGGTTTCAAAATTAAACGGCAATCCGAGTCGATACCAGCCGATCCCCGTCATAATTCCGCCGCCAATTACATTTGGCACGGTATAGCCCAGTTCAAATTGACGCAGTGTCACCATAAATTGCAGCGATACGGGTTTGGTCATGAGCACATCCAGTGAGCCGGTACGAATTTTGTCAGGCAGGCTTGTAAAATTACTGTAGAACAATCCACTATAAAATCCGCTCATCATCGTAAACACGCCGATATATAACAATATGGCGTCAGGAGACCAGCCGTTAATGTCCGTCCCGGCGCGGTATGGTACCGATGCGTACAGCAGCTTGATGAGTAAATAAGCCGTTTCAACCAGAAATGCAGTTATAAAATTAATGCGGTATTCCATCTGCGACATGACGGAAAACTGGACAAACTTCCAGTACAGTCTGATGTAGCGCCTAACGTTTCGGAAAACATTTTTCATGTTACCCCCCCACCGAGACAAAGCGTTTGACCCCGGCTTGCCACACCCAGCGTGATAGGGCCGCCAGCGCTACAATCCAGAGCCATTGTACGCCAATGCCTTTAGCGGCTTCCAGTACAGTCAGCTTGCCCGTCAACGCATTCACCGGAAAAAATACGGTGTAGCTGAACGGTAGCAGACTGAACAGACGGGCCAAAACATCTCCAAAAATCGTCAGCGGAAACACGGTACCGCTAGCTACGTAAATGACAAGCGATAGCGTATAAAATAGTCCCGCCGATTCCGTCACCCAAAAGGCTATGCCGCTCAACGCATAATAGACCACAAAATTAAGCACAAGCGCTCCCGGCAACGCCAATATGTAAAGCAAGATGTACGATAGCCCGAAGCTGATTTGTCCTTCCAGGCTAAGACATAACAGCAAAATAGCAGCCGCCAGCAGCACGACCGCGGACTGTATGACTTTGCCTCCGATAAACCGGCAAAAACGGTAAGCGAAATAATGCACAGGCTGTACCATGAATTTTGCCAGTCCACCTTCCTTGATATCTGTAGCAATTTCATATTCAAAGCCCGTAGCAATCAGTTTTCCAGTGACTCCCGCCATGACCACATACACTAGCATTTCTGGCAGAGAATAACCCAGCACTCTTGCTTGTCCCGAAGAACCAAATACAGCTAGCCAGAGAAAAATTTGCGTCATGATGGGCAGCATAAATCCCGCCATTTGGAGCCAATAATTAGCCCGATACTCCATTTCATTTTGCATGCCGAGCTGGAGTACCTTCACATATTTGTTATTTCGCATCGGCCAGCCTGCCCCCATCATACAAATTGGCTATCCCCTCTTCCAGCGGGACGTCCTCAATCGTAAAATCAACGACAGGCAGTGCGTCCAAAATCTTTTTGGACCAAGCCAAGGTATCTTCTGCATCCAGCTCGAATACCGCCTCCAGCTCCGAGTTGGAGCGAAGTTTGCCGAGGCTCGCCAACGTTAGGTTGGATACAGGGGTCTCCAGTCGAACCTTGAGCAATTTACGGGCACCGATGACCTCGTTCACCTTGTGTAAGTCTCCGTCATAGACCAATCTGCCCCCGCTGATAATGATGGATCTACTGCACAAATCCTCAATATCCTTCATATAGTGGCTTGTCAGCAGGATGGTCGTCCGGTGCGTGCGGTTATAGGCTTTGAAAAACTCTCGAATCCGCCGCTGAGAAACAAGGTCCAGTCCGATGGTCGGCTCATCCAGCAAAATGACCCGTGGACGATGCAGCAGCGCAGCGATCAGTTCCATTTTCATACGCTCACCGAGAGACAGCCGCCGAACCTGCACATGAAGCTGCTCCTCCACCCCAAGCAAAGTGACCAGTTCATCCAGTGCCTCTTTATAACGGTTTTCATCGATTTCATAGATAAGCTTGTTCAGCTCGAATGACTCGCTTGCAGGCAAATCCCACCAGAGCTGGTTTTTCTGTCCCATTACAATGGAAAATTGACGTTTAAACTCTTTTTGTCGTTTCCACGGGGTAAAGCCGAGTACCGATGCCTCCCCGTCCGTGGGATGGAGAATGCCAGACAGCATTTTGAGCGTCGTTGTTTTGCCTGCCCCGTTTGGACCGAGAAATCCGACAATTTCCCCCTCCTCAATGCTAAAGCTGACATTTTGCACAGCCTCTTTGGTCAGCTGCTCACGCCTGAACAAGTTTTGCAACGATTTGCGCACGCCCGGCTCCTTTTTGTAGTACGTAAATGTTTTCGACAATTGGTTTAATGTAATGGACGGCAATTAATCCCCCTCCTCTTTCCTCTGTGCAGGACACCTGGATGAACGGTCTGATACGACCGAATGCTTGGACTACTCGGCTGCTTGCTCTGCTAAAATCATCAGTTCCTCCAGCATATGTCGCTGTCTTTCAATTAAATGCAAAGCTCGTTCCGTAATCTCAGGCATCCGATGCTTGCGCAGTTGAAGCCCTGTTTTGTAAATATGCAGATTAAGCTTGTGCCAATCCGCGTACAGCCCCTGTGCCAATTCAATTACATGCTGTGTTTGTGGCCCCAGCGTGGCTTGGTGCAGCAGGCAATAATCAGCTGTATAATCCGTCAAATGAAGAGCACTGCCCAATCGCAGATTGTAATAGATTTCATGACAGTACGTCCGAAAATCCTGATCCTCCATGTCTGCCAACAGACGGAAGTCATCAACAAATGCCCGGTACCCCTCATCTCCCCGCTTGACCTGCTTGCCTGTTACAGCTTTCCCTGTTTGACTGACCGACTCATTAGACGTAGGTACGCCTCTCCAGATGGCTTCGTGTCCAGTCAAATACTGTCGTATATGGTGAGCACACGCAGCATGCATCTCACTTGGCGAAAGCGGGGCAGGCTGCTCCACCAGCCATGCATACTCAATAATGCCCTGCATCAGATCGTCGAGCCGGGCTGAGCCCACATAAGTCATGGCATGTCCCGAGGAATCGAGCAGGAAGCTATCATTCACCTGTGCTGTCCGTTCTTGCAAGTCCAACCCGCACAACTCAATCACGTGGCCCCTTGGGTAATTTTTCACATATACATCGTGATAGGTTAAAGCGGTGCTTGACGTATGCAGCATGGTACCGTAGCCCGATGTAAGTACCCGCAACAAGTCGGTTTCATCACTGACACCAGCGACCCACGGTTCCACCCGAATAACAGGTCCACCACTGGCTGCCATTTCTTGAAGCTGCTCCGGATATTTCTCAGGCCCGAAGCGCTTCAAATCTCCACCATACTCTGCGCACATACTCCCACACAGCATGAATAGCTCGGATTCGGCCATGGTCACCCCGTACCTCCGCAATGAGGTACGCAGGGAAGAATATACACAATGCTTCCCTGGAAGAGCGTTTGCCACTTCTTCTGTACCATAGTCCACAACGGAATTTTGACGAGTCTCCATATCGGATCCCTGCATCAACCTTGTCTTTTCGGCGCCCTTATGCATATTTGCTCAGCAGACGCTCAATGCCTTGCAGTGTAGATAGATGCTCCAGCACTAGATCGTCGTCCTCCATCGTAATATCAAGCTCATTTTCCAACTCTACAATTAATTCCACAGCGGATAAGGAATTCAGCCCCAAGGTTCGCAAATCCTGATCCGGAGTCAACTGTTCCAGCTCGCCCGGAGCCAGCTTCAAAATCTTTTCCAGCAAGGGTACTACATGGTATACATCTGTTTTCATTTTTGATTCCCTCCCATTTATGAGCATCCTAATCCAGCAATGATACCTTCCAATTTGTGCGCATACGCATCAGCTTCCTGCCAGCTGTCTGCCAAAATAAGTGTGAAAATCCGGTTCACATAGCCCCGCTTCACAGGGATACCAGACAATGTACCCGCTGTATACACAAACACCCCTTCTGGACGTTCGGGCGTATAGAGCAAGCCCTCCTCAGCGAGCAGCCCGCACAAGCGGCTGTAGGTGAGAGGTGTGGCGGTAACGTTGCGATAATAACGGGATAATGTTTTGTGCTGCTCTCCCAGGACGGATGACAAAAACGAAATATAGGTAGACAACGTAAATCTACCATTTATCTCAATGACTGGAACCAGCAAACCTTCTTCGTCAACAAAACCGTCAATAGAGGCCATTCCCGTATACCCAATGGAATAGAGATACGTACCCAGCTGATAGGCGCAGCGTCTCACTTCTTCCTCCAGCGCATCGCCAATCTCAGCCGGCACTTGAGATCCGATATACACGGTGCCATCCACGTTTTGCCTTTTTAGCGAAAACATCGTCACACCACCGCCCTCGTCAATGCAGAGCTGGTAGTTCAGATCCATCTGCTTATTGTGCCAGCGCTCCACCAGCCAGCCGCCGGATGATGGCGACGAGCCGCCAAAGCGCCTCATCACACTCAGCAGCGTGTCCAGCTTGGACAGCTCGTCCAGCATATACATGCCTTGTCCCGAGGCACCGTGCGGCTGCTTGATAATCAGCTTCACAGGTCCATCCGATAAGTCAGCCAGTCTGGCACACTCCCTGCGGATCGCCGATTCGTCTGTACATACAGCGCCTTCGCTGACAGCAAAACCAAGCTTTTGCGCGGTCAGGCGGCTGAATATTTTATCATTCACCTGAGCACTGACCGCGGATGGAGCGCCAATCAACTCTAGCCCGCAAAGCTCCGCAATCGCTTCCTCCTGCGGTGTGACCGCATAGGGGACGAGCCACGCTTTGGCTCCACTGCTGCTGTGGCCTGCATCTGCAACCGTACGCAGTCGTGCCAAAAGCGCCTCATCCGCCAGCACCAGCTCTGAAATCGGCGTTAGCGGATCAGAAGGCTCTGGCACCTCAATACGCGGCAGGCTAAAGCCCAACCGTTGAAGCATGTCCAGAAACGCCTCATCCGGATATTCCCGAAGTACAATGACATCCTGACTTCGACATAGCAGAAGGTTCATTTCCTCCATCCGATTTACGACCTGCTGTTCATCCCGGTCTACCATGCCCCCCTTGCGGGGGGATGGATGCCATACTTGCTCTGCACCGATATTAAACAGCCAAATCAGGACTCCATGGTCCCGTTCATGCGCAAGCGCTTCCACAAGGTTAATTGTTTTAGTCGTCACGACTTATCATCATCCCTCTCTCTTCCATCCAGTAACAAACAACATTCATAGAAAGCTAAATGTATTTCAGAGAGCCTGCCCCGTGCAGATACAATACGCTGCATTTGGAGCACACCGGAGTCAATCCTTCATGATTAATCTTTTGACGGGTTTTCTCATACGCTTCCGAGTTCCATATCTCCTTCAGACTGTGCTCACGCATGCTTCCAATCGTGAACTCACTGAAAAATTTGCAAGGCATGACCTTCCCGTCTGGTAAAATATCTGTTCTGGAGGTGAGCGCCAAACAATGATTGGAACAACGGCTGACCATTTCCTCACCATGTATAAATTTATCAATTTCCTCATAATCCAAACCGGGCTGATAGCGCACGCGAATGTTCCATACTCGCTCATTGATCCGCTGTAGTTCCTGCATCAGAGGATCGATGTTATCCGGGTTGATTTTATATTTGAAAGCATGCCAGCTACTAATATTTTTTTCTTCGAGTTGTCGGAGCCAAGAAAAATTACGTGTAAAATATTCATCCATTTTGAGGGAGGTCTCTTTGGAAATGTACCAGGGGAACGTCAGCAGCACCAGATCCAGCCTTTTGTCCTCCAGCATTTGCAGAAATTCGTACATCCGTCCGATCATGTTATCGTTAATGACCGCATGGACAGTTACCCGTCCCTTGTACAATCCCTGGTCGCGCAGTTCAATCAGCTTATCCATCTGCCGCATTGTTTTTTGAAAGGTGCCTTTACCGCGAATTAGGTCGTGTTCTCTTTCAAAACCTTCAATCGCTATTAATAACTCCAGATTTTCGGACAAATCCAAAATCCGGTCCAAATATTTATCAATAAGTAATCCATTTGTACAAAAGGTCATTTCGCGCCGATCTTCCGCCAGCACGTCCAAAATTTCATCAAAACGCCGATGAAACATTGGTTCGCCGCCCCACATGTACAGTCTGGACTTGGCTTCCTTGGTTTCGCTCAAAATTTGCCGGAGCATGTCTGGAGCAAGATCCATGTTTTGTTCTTCTTTATCCATTTGGTGATGGTAGCCTTCCTCGTTCCATTCAAAGCAGTGGGTACATCTCAGGTTGCAGCGGTTAGTCAGCTTAATGCCGATCGTCTGGGGCATGTCCGTTTTGAAAGCAGGGTCCTGTGTGGCGTTACGGTAAGATACAGAAGCGTTTTTCAGGTTACGCTTGATGAGCTTGAACGCTTTCTCATCAATCAGCACATTGCTTTTGGGCTGCATGCTAACACCTCGTTTAATGGATTTTCAGGCACATGTACCTAGCTGTACGTCAGACCGTCTCCATTCCCTCCAGATGCGGCGCTTGTTCCGCATCGCTGATCCCCTGAATGTAGCTGCAAAACGCATCTACCGAGCTCAAATGCTCCAGTTCAAAGGAATCAAAATCAATCTCCACATCAAATGCATCCTCCACTTGCAGCATGAAATGAACCAACTGCAACGAATCCAGTCCCGCATCATGAATAATGTCCGAATGTCCATCCAGCTTTGCGACCAGTTCAGGATCTTCCTTGACTGCGCTGATCATTTCAATCACTTGGCTTTGCATAGCAAACTCCTCCTTGTGAATGAGATTCTGTTCGTTCCACCCAACGATGCCCTCTGCAAAGAAAGCTCCTAGAAAAATTCCTTCACTGGAACTTTATTCAATTATACTCCTCCAATGAAGAGACAAGTCAATAGGTTGTTTTGTAAGTAAAACTCGCAATATGTAAATTAATGTATGATAACTTCTACAATTTTCGCTGGCTATTTTTTCGCAAAATTTAATAAAAATTCTTCTCACATCTCTTGCATGAGCGACAGAATTATTTTACAATACACGTGAAAATGTTTTTCTTAATATCATTCTTATAAACGATATTTATTTTCACGCAAATACTCTACAGCCAAAGGAGCACAGCTCATGTCCCCCATTCTTCATACATTAGCCCAAAGACTGGAGCTGCTTCCCGTACAGGAGCGCAAGCTGACGGAATCCATCCTGCAATCCCCGGAAGATGTGTTACATCTGGGTATTCGGGAGCTGTCAGAGCGTTGTGGTGTGAGTGCAGCGACCGTTACGCGGTTTTGCAAATCACTACATTTTAAAGGCTATCCCGATTTCAAAATGAAGCTGGCCGCCGAGTTGTCCCATTCCAACCGTAATGGTGAAGAATCCTATCAGGATATTGTCGCCGGAAATTCACTTCCCCGAATCGTGCAAGCTATTCAGGCGAACCACACCGCATCCATTGCAGACACGACCCGACTGCTGGATTACGACAAGCTGGAGCAGGCTATTGCATGGCTGTCAGCCACGAGCCGCATTGATCTCTATGGGATGGCGACATCGTCGATTGTGGCGCAGGATTTTTACCAGAAGCTCATCCGTATTGGCAAGAACAGCACTGCCTTTGCAGATTCACATATGCAGATTACCTCTGCCTCCTCGCTCGGAGTGGGAGATGTCGCCTTTGCCGTCTCTTATTCAGGAGAAACCCAGGAGACCATTGCGGCTCTACGCTGCGCCAAGGAACAAGGGGCCAAGACACTATCCCTGACCTCCTTCGGAAACAACACGCTGGCAGGCCTTGCGGATATTGCGCTATTTTCCTCCTCATTGGAGGAAGGAATGCGACGTGGGGATATGGCCTCCCGCATCGCCCAGCTTCATATCATAGATATTCTGTTTACAGGTATGGTGAGCGCGGATTTTGACAAATATATTCCGAGATTGGAAGGTTCATATCAACAAGTGAGCAAGCTCAAAAAACAACCGGGAGGTCACTAAGATGAACATACGCATTTTGAACAGCCGTGAAGACCTGAACGCTACTGCCGCCGCTGTGATCGCTAGCTTGCTGCAATCCAAACCACAGGCCATGCTTGGCCTGGCCACCGGTAGTACGCCGATTGGCATTTACCGACATCTTGCAGATATGTACCGCAAGGGACAGGTCAGTTTTGCACGCGCCTATTCCGTGAATCTTGATGAGTATGTTGGTCTTCCCCCAGAACATCCGCAGAGCTATCGAAGCTTTATGAATGAGCACTTGTTCCAACATATCGATATTCCGATATCCCACACACGTGTCCCTGACGGGAATGCACTGGATCTGGCAGCAGAATGTGCAGCGCACGAGCAGGCTATTCTGGATCATGGCCCCGTGGATCTGCAATTGCTTGGCATTGGTCATAATGGACATATCGGCTTTAACGAACCTGGTCACAGCTTGGCTGGAGCTACACATGTTGTAGATTTAAAAGAAAGTACGCGCTCGGCGAATGCTCGATTTTTTGGCGAAATAGATGCTGTACCCAGGCAAGCAGTTACGATGGGAGTAGGCACGATTCTTAAGGCGAAGCAAATTATACTGGTAGCTTTTGGTGCGGATAAGGCTGACATTATAAAGCAGGCTTTAACTGGACCCGTCACGACAGCGTGTCCGGCTTCCCTGCTGCAATGCCATCCCAACGTACTTATTTTATTAGATCAGGAGGCAGGAGAATGGTTCAATTGAAGTCAGATGAAATGAGTGGTACCGTACCCCAGCTACTGTATGGGCAAGTTGTCGTTGGGAATGACATCATTGAAAAAGGGGTTGTCGTCATTGAGGGGCAATCCATTGTATACGCTGGTTCAGAAGCGAATTTGCCCGCCGATTGGACAGCGTTAGTCTTCGCAAATCAGGAAGAAAGCGCAGCGAAAACCGCCAAAATTGTGCGTTTGGAAGGAGGCTATCTGCTGCCAGGCTTTATTGATATTCATGTTCACGGCGGGAACGGTGAGGACTTTATGGACTCCGATCCGAGGGTTCTGGATACGATCACCTCCTTTCACGGTTCACAAGGTACGACAGCTATGCTGGCTACCACGATGACCGCGCCCAAGGAACAGATTGACCGGGTATTGAGTGAAGTTCACGCATACATGGCACTACCTATGCCCTATGCGCAACTGGAGGGCGTACATTTGGAAGGACCGTTCATCAGTCCGAAGTGGCCGGGAGCGCAAAACCCGGAACATATCGTGCCACCGAATCTCTCATGGGTAGCAGAATGGGAGCAGCGCTACCCGGGCCTTGTTCGCCAGCTCACGCTTGCGCCCGAACGGGAAGGAGCGCTGGAACTGATTGCATGGCTGCGCAGCCATGGCATTACCGCAGCTCTCGGTCATACGGATGCTACGTATGAAGAGGTTGAACAGGCAGCGACGGCAGGGCTGAACCATGCGGTGCATGCGTTTAATGCGATGACTCCGTTGCATCATCGCAAGCCGGGAGCCGCCGGAGCCGTACTTGCTGATCCGCGCATTGAAGCAGAAATCATCGCGGACGGCATTCATGTGCATCCCGCCGCCATTTCCCTGCTCGCTAGGTTAAAACAGGATCATAATCTCATTCTCATCACCGATGCCATGTCTGCTACTGGTCTCGAAGACGGGAAATATACACTCGGCGATTTGCCAGTGATTGTGCAGGGCGATGTAGCACGACTGGAGGATGGCGTCACATTGGCCGGAAGCACACTAACGATGATTGAAGGCTTCCGCTATTTGGTTCAACACGTGGGTATGAGTATTCCTGCGGCATCACAAATGGCCAGCCTGAATCCGGCTCGATCCTTGCACATTGCTGATCGTACAGGTTCGCTTGAAGCAGGTAAACAAGCAGATATCCTGTTACTGGATGGAGACTTAAAGCTGCAAGGCGTATGGATTAAAGGATTGCGCAAATAATTCAATTATAGTTATCATTCTCCCAAAACTAAAGAGCTATCCACCAGCGTATTCGCTGAGATGGATAGCTCTTTCTTTGGCATTGCACAATTATAGGGTTTGAATTAGCGATGATTCATCGGGGCAGGGGTATGATTTTGTGGACGTGTGGGTGCTGTATTATTCATTGGACGGTTTGTATCAGCCGCCGAGGTCGGGAACACACGTTCAATTACATCCATCATACCATTGCTCAAGCCTCTAATCGGATGACCATTTTGCACACTGTGTGTAAAGTCAGTGGCTTGTTTGACAAAGTCCGGGTTAGCGGATACATGTACCTGTTCAATCGAAGGTGCAAATTGCTTCACTTTATTCGCGATACGGCTCTTGACTGCATCACTTGGTTCATATGCAGTTCTTGCTCCCTCGATTGTGGTGTTTCCGTTATCTGTGCGATTGTTGTTGTCCGTTAAGCCACGCAACATACCGTACGATCCTGTACCCATCGTACCAAATAAACCGTCATCACGACGCGCAGGTGTTCCATTCCCGGTAACTCCATTGTCTGTCATTCCAGGCGTTGTAGTATCCGTAGTACGGTTTCCTCTAGTGCCATTAACGCCATTCACACTCGGTACATTCCCGTTACGTCCAGTACTGTTTGCACTTGGAGTACCGTCAATACTTGGAGCACCGACACCTGTTCCGTTGGCTTGGTCTTTCAAGGAAACGGCTACATAGGCATGTCGTTCACCGACCAGCACTGTCGCAGACTTTACATCCGGCATCTCGGATATACGTTTGGACAAATTGCGATCGACTTGCAGATTACGGACTGGATGTCCGGTTCGGTTGCCATTTTCATTCAATGACATCCCGTCCATACCATTCGACTTAACCCCATAACGATTCACACCATCCATACCATTACGGTTCACACCATCCATACCATTACGGTTCACACCATCCAAGCCATAACGATTCACTCCATCCATATGGTGCGTGCTTTGTGCGTTATAGCGGGTAGCGTTCGTGCGGACGTTATGATTCGCAGTCCCACATCCTGTCAAAGTAGCCATGCTTGCAAGTAAAGCAGCAGAAATCGTCAAACTAATGACCTTCTTAGTTCCTGGCATGAACTCATCCTCCATACATATAAAATGTGTGACGAGATTATCATGCGCCATGGATCATGGGGATATCCTGACTAAAAAATGACTAAAAAAATAAAATTTTAATGTAAATATGAAATACAATTGATGATTTACCACAAGATGGCATGTATAATAAGCTTGAAAAATACTTTATTTTACAAAGGAGGATTTTCAGTTTGAAAAAGATCACTGTTTTAATGCTCATTTTTTTGTTATCAATAACTCTTGTCCCCGTCGGCGCTTTTGCAGGTTCCACTACCCCCCAACCCCCGAAAGATCCCGCTGGAAGCTGGGTAGAAGGCCCACCACCTAATCGCGTTGATCCTACCAAGCCAGCACTTTTGTTCGTACATGGTTTGAACAGTAGTGCTGAAGTCTGGACCAAGAATAATAACGATATGCTTCAGCGTGCACGTGACGCCGGATACCAGACAGCCACCATTAATCTGTACGATACAAATGGCACCTCCCAAGATATGTGGGACAATGGTAAGCTTCTGGCCGACAAAATTAAGGTCATCAGTAATCACTTTGGAAAAAAACTTATCGTTATCGCCCACAGCAAAGGTGGAGTGGATACTCAAACCGCTCTCGTATATAACGGAGCCGCTCCCTATGTACAACGTGTCATCACCCTCAGCAGTCCTCATCATGGCTCACAACTTGCAGATCTCGCCTACAGTAGCTGGGCCGGATGGCTGGCAGATATCGTCGGCTCACAAAATCCCGGTACCTCCACTTTACAAACATCTTATATGAAGTATTTCCGATCCAAGACCGATGCACTCAGTAATGCGACTACAATTCCATTCTTCACGTTTGCTGGTGATAACTGGTCTGGCGGCACTGCTTCCTACATAATGGGCGGACTTTACCTCTCATCCTTTGGTAAGAATGATGGAGTGGTCACAGTCGACAACGCTAAGCTTCCCGGCGGACGTGTAGTTAAAGTCGGATCTTGGGATCATGCCAAGGTTCGTACTGGCTCCTACGTTTTCTCCCTGATCCAACCCTACCTCCAAGCAAACACTCCAGCATTGAATCAGGAAACTGAATCACTTTCAGCATCTTCCCTGACTGCTTCTGCTGTACAAGCCACCTATAGCGAGATCGACAATTCATACTTTATTCGAGGCGGCGATTATAATGGACAAGCCTCAGAAACCCTGACTGTTGAAAATGGTGTCAAATCCATTGATCTGGACTGGATCAGCGATAAACGTGTGAGTCAGCTGGAACTAACCAAGCCTGACGGTACTAGTGAAATTATTAATCTGAAAGCAGGCTATGATGACGATATTTTTGCTGGTGCCTGGCATCATAACGCCGTCATTCAAAATCCAAAACCGGGCACCTATAAACTGAACGTCACAGTTCCTGATCAAGGAGCGTATCTCCTGATTGCACGTTACCAGGCTGTTCAAGTTCCTGAACTGAAATACAATCTGAATGCAGTGGGTCCGAAGCTAAACCTGAAAACACAGGATTCCCCGGACAGCGTGACACAAGTCACCTACCAAGTTCAATATTATGGTGATCCGCAGCAAGGAGTCACTTCTGCACCTAAAGGTTTGACGGCACAGCAAAAAACGGTTAAACCTAATGGGCAAATTGAGCTATCCAAAGCGGACAAGCCCGGCATCTATTCTGTAACCTATGAAATTAGCGGCACCACAGAGGCAGGTTATCCGTACCGCCGTACAGCTGTTCAATCCATTTATATTGATGCAGACGGCAACAAGTATGTCGACTAAATAAATCTACAGCCTAAAAAGCCTGCGAATCCCTATTAAGTTGGGGCATTTGCAGGCTTTTTTTTCATTGTGTTCAATCTGTTGTCTGATTCCTCAGCTTATGAAGCCAATAGTAGCGGTGTAAATCCATAATAAAATGAAAAAGAACAAATGCCAGCATGGAGTATACACTGATCAATACTGTGGCAACTAATTGTTGTGTAGCAAATCCGAGGGAAACATTCGCTATCAGATAACCAGCCCCAGTAAATGTGGTGATCGTCACTAGAGGCGCTCTCTTGTTTTTTTTCTTAACTTTTGGTTTCTTCTTATGTTTTGAAGGATCTTTGAATTTCGCCAAATTATATTTTATAAAGTAATACAAAGCGACTCCATAAAGGGCAAAAGAACCTATAAAATACCATGAAGTATCCAGACCCAACATGCCATAAGCAAACTTTTGTGTCATGATCATGAAGCCCATAGAACAAATCAAACCAAATACACCACGGAATAAAATGTAATTCAATTGCAATTTGCGTGGCATGATGACCAGTACTAGAGCCCAAATGTTTATCAAAACAATCGGTGGCAACAGTACATACACGTAAACTGCAATGTATGGATTTCCCACTAAGGGGATAACCAGAAACAGATCTAACAGTAATAAAACAAGAATGATGACATTGGAACGAATACTGTTGACTGGGTACATCTTCATACTTTTCTCAAAAGAAGCCCTGTTATCAATCATAAACTTATAAGCCCTCCGTTAAATAAGTAAACCTACGGATAAGGATAGCCAAGGCTATATCCATTGTCCACTTTTCACTGTCTTTAACTCTTGTCGCAGTTCTTCTATAAAATCAGTCACAATGCTTTGGACAGCATCTTCACGGGACATACGAATATATCGACTGGTCTTTTGAATGTCTTCCTCGAACAATTGAAGTATCCTATACATGGCCTCCTGATCTCCACTTTGTACTAATTTTAGCAATTGGACGAACTCAGCATCCGAAATAACTCTTTCAGCATTTTCTTTTTCCATTTATTCACCGCCTGTTGGGATAGCTTTAACTCTTTTGCAATCTGTGCTTCGGTTTTATCTAGTATGTAAAGGTCAAAGATGATCATTTTTCCGATCTCAGAAGATAGAGAGTTGATAAGCTGTAATGTGTACATATGAGAGTTTGAAGATTCTGTAAAAGATGGGCCACTGACGGATTCGTTCTTTTCCATTACAAATTCATGATTGGTTTGTACCCGAGCACGATACTGGATTCTCCAGGCAATGCGGTACAGCTTCTTTCGATATTGTTCTACCAATGTTAGCTGAGACTGATCCATTGTAAATCACCCTTTCTCTTTGGATTTGACTTTTTCTAATCCTCATACTATAGGGTAATTTCCAAACCTATTTCACAACCAAAAACAGAACATTTGTTCTTATTTATTATACTATTTTTACAATCGGTTGTATATGGTTCGTTTAATTTACCTTCCTTTATATATGGCTAAAAAGGAGGGAATACATTGCAAATGGATGATGCTCTTTCTCTGGTTACCAACGTAGGCTTTCCGGCTGGACTTTGTTTTATTTTGTTGCGGCACATCCTGCACACGATGGAGGAAAAGCTGGATAAGCTGGACGTCTCACTTCATGAGCTGATTCAAGTAATCCAAGATTTAAACGACACTAACAACTCTTCTTCCAAAAGCAGCAAACCTGACGAATAACAAACACAAAGAAGCTCCAGACGACGATCATCCGCCGTTGGAGCCTCTTTGTGCAGCTAATTTAATTACTAATGGTTATTTTCCAGCCTGAGCTTGGTCGTGGGCATTCTGTTCAGTACGGTTCACGTCAGATACTGACAGACCATAAGCCCAGTTACTTTGTGGCGGTACAACCCATACGGTATCTGGATCATCTTTAAGCGTCCAGCCCTGATAGACCAGCTGGGAATCATCCTTACCCAGCGATACACTTAGCGTAAAGCGGTGGACAGGCTTGCTCAGCTCAGAGGCTTTGCGCAAGGCCTGACTGCTGGCCAGGTTTTTGATCTGCTGCGAGAGGGAAGTCGCCGTGTCGCTGGCTACTGACTTTCCGTTCAGCGTCCAAGATGTGGAGGCACTGTCTCCGGTCCCGCTGTTACCGGAGGATTTGAGCATCCATGAAGCATTTTGGCCTTCCCACTCTATTCCGCTCAGCTTGGTATCGTCCCAATCGAACGGCGTTGTATCTATAAAATCTTCAGCACCCAGCAATAACCCTGAAAGAGTATCTATAGGTACAGAAGCTATCTCTTTTTTGTCTGATAATACATAAACAGCATCTCCGGAAGGCAACGTTTCACCGAAAGCAAAGGTACGAACGTCACCCTGCTTGGTCTTAATCTCAATCTGATCATGGGTAGCGGAGATCCCATATTTGGCTACGTCTGTAGGGGAAGATTCCACCACTTCACCCAACTTTACATTTTGAATCGCCGCTAGCCAATGGTCTATTGTATATTGGTTTAGCGGGTAAGTCCGTGGCTTGCTCATACTCCATTGGCCATCATGTTGTTCAAGTTCCACCGACTTGCCGTCCTTTCCAGTGATTGCGAAAGACGTAATATTCTCTTGCGTAAGCTGAATCAGCTGACGAGCAGCCGGCGCTTGTTCATGAAAAAAGTTTTGGCTCTTTGCATAGATTATCCCCGCTCCCAATACAACTAACAGCAGCACTGTGGGTATCCATTTTCTCATGCTCTTCTTCGCCTCCACCATAATAAGATTCCGATGACCGCGAACAGCAACGGCAATCCGATGACAGATATGGTCAATATCGTTTTCGCTTGTGCAGGAGTCAAGTAAGCTACCTTATAATCCTGCTCCTGACGAGGACGAATAGTGAGCCCATCAGAATGCTCCTGCACATAATACAGACTGTTCAGCACAAAGTCTCGATTGCCTCCTGTGCCGATCTCAGTGTCGCTTAAGAGGGCAGACGTTCCGAGAATAACGGCTTTGGGCTTGCCGTCTTTCCCTTCTACCGCATAACCGAGATCCAGCGGCCCCTGCGGGTCCTTGTCATCCTTCTGTGTTTCGTTGTTCAGCAGACCTTGGATATTCGTTTCACCATAGCTAGCTCCAGAAGATTTCATCAAAAGCGTCGTCTTCCAATCCTTCTGCTCTCCTGCCTGCAAAGCAATAGACAATGAAAGAACAGGGTACAGATTGGAAGCCGCCAACTTATCGGTGATCGCATGACTGCCGAAGGTAGGAACCGTCCATAGCGGTCCAAGTGTATTCGTCTGTTCTTGATCCACCACGATGGCATGAGTGTCCTTCACTCCATAATCAGCCGCTAATGCATCAAGGTTTTTCCAATCGGACCCCATGTTCGGGTGAAAGCCTAGTGCCATAAAAAGCTTTCCGCCACCATTCAGATACGTACGAATACTCTTCAGTTCTGTTGCACTGATATCACGTTCTGGTCCAACAATAGCCAATACAGACGCATCTTTGGGTACACTACCCGCCTGATTGAGCTGAACTTCCTCTGTTTTCACATTATCTTGTGACAGTGAGCTACTTAATTCAGTCATTTGGGACAATGGGATTTCCTCATGTCCAGTTAGAAAGGCCACTTTTCCTTGACGGGTAGATGATAATCCCAACAATCCACTCGTCAGCTTTTCTTCCCCCGTAAATTGGTATGCCCCTTCACCACTCCCCTGAGCTTGCGTAAATAGACTCCCAATATCTATAACCCGTTTCTTCTCCCCCTGCACCAACACAATAGACGCTGCAGTAACACCATATTGCTTGGCCAGTATCGGTTCCTGATTCAGATCGTATTGCTCGACCTTGAGCTTGCTGTTACGCTTGGCGTATTCATTCAGCATATCCGTAACATCCCGGTTCAGCTTCTGATTTTGCGAGGTGGATACGGTAAAGGCAATCAATCGTACGTCTTCCTTTACATCCTGGATGGTCGTCAACGTTTGGTCAGACAGCGTATACTGCTTCCCTGCCGTCAGATCCAGTTGAAAGCCACCCAGCGAACGCAGAAATAACGTCAATAAAATAAAAATCCCTACAGCAGCAATCGATAGTACCACACTATTGGTATGACCCAGCCATTTTTTCATATACATTACCTCCACCGTTTCCGTTCAACCACTTGGATGCTGAATAACAAAAAGAGTACCGCCACCGTCACGTAGTACATCACATCGGCTCCATTCAGCAATCCTTTGGTGAAACTGTCAAACCGTGCGGTTAGTGAAAAAGGTTCCAGCCATTGCTGTACCGCCGCAGATGCACCCGTCTGTCCACCAAACGAATCCAGCATCCAGAACACAAGTAAAATAATAAAACTGACGACCGCCGACATCATCTGATGCTGTGAAAGCGTCGAAGCGAATAAGCCGATCGCCATCATGGCTGCGCCAAGCATAAACAGACCAATCACAGATGTTAATACCAGCGTCCAATCCAGCGACCCATAAAAGGACATCACGACCGGATACGCTAGACTGCACAGCACTAATATGAGCAACATGCCCAACGACGCTAAAAATTTACCCACGATCATTTCCGTCACACTCACAGGTGAGGTAAGCAGCAGTTCATCCGTACCTTGCCTGAATTCCTCCGCAACCAGCCTCATCGTGAGCAATGGGACGACGAACACCAGCATGGACAAGGTGTCACCGAGTACCAGCCGATAGTCCAGAATGCTTGGCTGATACATAACAAAATTGGTATAAAAAAGTAACCCCGTCAGCAGCATGTACACTGCAAGCGCAAAATAGGTCGTTGGTGTCCACAGATAGGCTTGCAGCTCTTTTTGACAAACCGCGAACAAACGCCTCATGACCGATTACCTCCTGTATCCTTATCTTCTTCGGCCTTATCGTCCCCGGACGCAGCATCTCCATGCTCCACCGTGATAGCCGTAGGGGCTGCATTCTTCGAGGAATGTAGGTCTTGTACTGCTGGATCGTCGACCTGACCTTCTTCCGTCTCGCGTGTCGTTAACTGCTGGAAGATATTTTCCAAGCTAAGGCTTTCTTTTTTCATCTCCAAAATCGGAAGCTTCGCATCAGACAGCACATAAAATAGTTCTTCGCGAAAATCCTCACCGGAGGCTCCTGTGAGTAGCAATCCGGTCAGTTCTGACTCTGCGGCACTTAGCTCCGTGTTCGCTGAAGGCAGCGTGGTCGCCATAGATTCAACCTCTACTTTTCCCCAAGTACGCAGGACATCCAGCACCTGCTCACGCTTGCCTTTAACCTCCACCTTCACCTTAAATCCATCTTCCATCGAACCGCCGAGCGCGTCAGGGCGCCCATCCATGACCAGTTTGCCTTCATGGATGATGAGAACACGATTGCATAACGCATCCACCTCAGGCAATATATGCGTGCTAAGCAATACCGTATGATTTTCGCCAATCTCCTGAATGAGCTGACGAATCTCCAAAATCTGATTGGGGTCCAAACCCGAGGTCGGTTCATCTAGCACCAGTAAATCCGGGTTATGAATAATCGCACCTGCCAGTCCCAAGCGCTGTTTATACCCTTTGGACAAACTGCGGACTAATTGTTTTTCCCGCCCATTCAGTCCCAGCCTGGACATCATCTCTGAAATACGCAGCTTCTGCTCTCTCGCAGGCACATCCCGAATACTAGCTACAAACTTTAAATAGGATCTTACGGACATATCCTCATACAAAGGGGGCGTCTCCGGCAGATAACCGATTTTGGAACGAGCTTGTCTGCCCTTATCCTGAATCGGGATACCATCAATCGTAATCACTCCCTCGTTGGGTTGAAGATACCCTGTAATCATGCGCATGGTTGTCGTTTTACCCGCACCATTCGGCCCCAGGAAACCAACAATTTCACCGCGCTGCATTTCAAAATCCAGCTTATGTACACCCCGGTTGCCCTCATACCACTTGCTCACCTGCTGTACTTTGAGCACATGTTCCACCCTTTCCTTTATCGTATTGACAAATCATATCGAACTACACACACATATCAAAAAAACTCCATAGCGATAGATTTGGACGACCAAATCAATCTTTGGGCGAGCGCTCTCATCCTACTACTCTCCCACCTAAAATGTTGCATGAGTAGCGGGTAGCAGTGGAGCGGAGGGTTTGGAGCTGGAGAAGCACCAGCGATCGGAAGCCCAAAGCCTTCGCGAAACGGTCTCTCCTCGCCTCATGCTACACTTTTAAACTCTAATGATACCCCCCCACATATAACTCCAGCTTAACGTCACTTAAATAGAAGCTTAAAATAATGTGTCTAAAATGTGAACATGGAAATGCGCATCTGCCCTCGTAAACTTGTACGGTTCGCCACGGCGTGGATTCGCATCTACTATCATTACAACGTGTGAAGGGAGTGTATAAAAAACGATGACCGTACTATTTACCAATCTAGTTAATAACGGCGACTTCGAGACTGGATCTACCCTTTTTTGGAACGCTGCAAATGTGACCGTCACTAACTTATCCGTAAAAAAGACAAACTTTTATAGTGCGATCCTGACAGGAGGCGCAGTAGATGCATCTCTTTCCCAGGTCGTTTTTGCTGCACCAGGCGAAAGCTATACATTAAGCCTCTCAGCTGCAAAAATAGGAAGCCTGTCCAGTCCTCAAGTTAACATTTTTCTGTATTACTATGACGCAACCTTTAGCTTCCTTAGCACGGGGCTGACTACCTATTTGAGCGCAGGCACATTGCCAGACGCTGTGAACGGAACATGGCAAAGCCTGTATGAAGTAACAGCTCCTGTTCCAGCCAACGCAGCCTTTGCCTTTTTGGTTATTAGTAAAAATGCCTTGGCTAACACTGCTGATGTAGCCATTGATTCTATTGCTCTTGTTAAAGCAAGTGCAGCTGGAGCTGTGGGCCCAGCCGGACCTGCCGGGCCTACGGGTGCTACAGGGCCTGCGGGTGCCACAGGCGCTACAGGCGTTAGCGGACCTGTCGGACCTACGGGTGCCACGGGTGACACTGGTGTTACCGGACCTGTTGGGCCTACGGGTGCCACGGGTGACACTGGTGTTACCGGACCTGTTGGGCCTACGGGCGCCACGGGCGACACCGGTGTTACCGGACCTGTTGGGCCTACGGGCGCCACGGGCGACACCGGTGTTACCGGACCTGTTGGGCCTACGGGCGCCACGGGTGACACTGGTGTTACCGGACCTGTCGGGCCTACGGGTGCCACGGGTGATACAGGTGCTACTGGACCTGTCGGACCTACAGGCGCCACGGGTGACACAGGTGTTACCGGACCTGTCGGGTCTACGGGTGCCACCGGCTTTACCGGACCTGCTGGACCTATCGGGCCTGTCGGACCTATTGGCGACACAGGCGCTACGGGACCCGCTGGACCAACAGGGCCGACTGGACCTACCGGACCGTTTGGCCTTGGATTTACTGGCCCGATTGGACCAACAGGAGACACTGGTCCACAAGGACCGATTGGACCTACCGGACCTACGGGGCCGACTGGACCTACAGGGCCTACCGGACTCTAACGTTCTTTTTTCTACCACATTATATTTAAGCGACGTACCATACCTTATCGACAAAGCCGCACAGCCCGTTTAGGCTTTGTCATCCTTGCCCTGCCGCGATTGCGGCAGGGCTTCTATAATCAGACCTCTTGATAAATAAAGCTTTATGTTCGACCTGAATCCTTAGAAGGTTCCCAAAGGAGTGGTACTCAATTGATCAGTATCAGCCTGTGCATGATCGTCAAAAATGACCAAAATACTATTGGCAGTTGCCTGGAATCGATCCATCCTATTGTGGATGAAATCAACATCGTGGACACGGGTTCACAGGATCAGACCATTGACATATGTCGCAACTTTACAGATCGAATTTTTCCATTTGAATGGGTAGATCATTTTGCCCTTGCACGTAACTATTCGTTTGAACAAGCTACGCAGGAATACATTCTCTGGCTGGATGCCGATGATATTTTGAAGGAACAGGACGCCGTCAAGCTGCTTGAGCTGAAGCAAACCCTTGATTCCTCAGCCACACCAATCGTGGATTCCGTGTCTATGAATTATCATTATGCCTTTGATGATCATGGCAATGTCACCCTACATTTTCGTCGAAACCGCTTAGTTAGAAGGTCAGCCGGGTTCCGTTGGCACGGAGCCGTGCATGAGTACCTCGCCGTAAACGGGAATATTCAACATGCCGATATCGCCATAACTCACACTAGAACACACACGGTCTCTCCAGGACGAAACCTGCGAATCTATGAGAAATTGCTCGCCCAAGGTCATGCCTTCTCTCCTCGTGACCTCTACTATTACGCTAACGAGTTAAGAGACAATAAAAGATATGAGCAGGCTGTGCAGGTTTACCAGGATTTTCTGTATACTGGACAATGCTGGGCAGAGGACGCGATTAGTGCATGTAGCAAAATGGCTGATTGTCTACAACAGCTTGGCAAGCTGGAGCAAAGCATTACGGCGGCTCTCCATAGTTTGACCTTCGATACGCCCAGGGCTGATCTGTGCTGTCGGATGGGTCATTATTTTTTGCATAAAAATGAGATCTCCAAAGCTATTTACTGGTACGACATGGCTACCACTCTGAATCCTCCCGACACGATGGGCCCGGTACAAGACGCGTACCAAACGTGGTTTCCTCATATCCAGCTATGCATTTGCCATTTTCGGATGAAGGATTACACACGTGCGAATTGGCACAACGAGCAAGCTGCCATTTACATTCCCAACGACCCGTACGTCCTGCATAATCGACAGTTCTTCAGCCCAATCCTGAATCCTCCCCAATAAAAATGTCCCACACACTCACCCCTTAATCTTTAAGTAAGTCAAAGGAGGAGCAAGCGGAATGCAACAATCGAATCGGTACAAAATAGCTGTCTATGCCATTAGCAAAAATGAAGCCCGATTCGCCAAACGCTGGATGCACACCATGCGTGAAGCCGATGTTGTCATTGTAGCGGACACCGGCTCTACAGACGATACTGTTTCCCTGCTACACGAAGCGGGTGCAGAGGTGCATCGTATAGAGGTAACTCCTTGGCGTTTTGACAAAGCTCGCAATGAGTCCCTACGGCTGGTCCCTGATGATATAGATATTTGTGTCTGTACGGATCTGGACGAAGTCTGGGAGGAGGGTTGGCGGTCGCGGCTGGAACGCAACTGGAAGGAAGGAACTACCCGGATGCTATATGCCTTTACACATGGACAGCCTGGGCAAGATACCGTTTATACATGGTTCTGGAAAGAAAAAATACACACTCGTCACGGGTACCGCTGGGTACGCCCAGTTCACGAGGTGCTTGAATATATCGGAGAGGGTAAAGAACGCAACATCCGATCAGACCAGCTCCGCTTGTATCATGATCCCGATCCGCACAAGTCCCGCAGCCAATACCTTCCACTGCTGGAGCAGTCTGTGCGCGAGTTTCCCGAGGATGACCGCAACATGCATTACTTGGGGCGGGAATATATGTATCATGGCCGTTGGGACGAGTGCATTGCTACGCTGCAACAACATCTTGCCATGCCGCAGGCACGCTGGGCAGATGAACGCAGTGCTTCGATGCGCTTTATTTCTAGAGCCTATAAAGCAAGTGAACAATGGCAAGAGGCAACACGTTGGTTATACCGGGCTATTGCGGAAGCACCGTATTTACGTGAACCTTACACGGAAATGGCTCAGCTGGCCTATCATACGCGGAACTGGCCCGCCGTCTATCATATGGTTGAAGAAGCGCTGCAAATTTCTACACGACCGGATACGTACATGCAAGAGGATTTTTGCTGGGACGCCACGCTGTATGATCTTGGTGCCCTCGCTTGCTACGAGTTAGGCCTTTTACACAAAGCATGTGAATTTGCGAAAGAAGCAACAGAACGCTCCCCGGAAGATTCTCGCCTCAGTCATAATTATGCGCTAATTCAATCCAGGCTTCCATAGAAACCCACACCCCGTCCTGTTGGTTGAATAACTTGGTATTAAAGCTTGTGGTTGGCAAAGGAGGTTATTGAGATCAAAGTTCTATTTACTTTTTATATACCCAGCGGCGGCGTAGAAACCTTGAACCGCCAGCGTTGTAAAGCGCTCATTCAGGACGGGATCGAATGTCATCTTCTCTATTATCAGCAGGGTACAGGGATGCAAAACCTGCACGGCGATATTCCAGTGTTCACGACTTCCTCTGAAGAAGAAATTCGAAAGCTGGTGGAGACTCATCGCTACGATGCAATTATCGTCTCTTCGGACTACCCTATGCTCCCCAGATTGCGAATGTTGGGCTATCAGGGGATATTGATCTATGAATCGCAGGGCTTTGGCCCTCACGAAGAAGCGGCTTGGGTTGTTGCAGATGCAGTTCCGTATCTTCAAAATTACGCCGATGCAGTGCTCCTACCAGATACGACTCATTTAGTGAATCTTTTCTCCACCATGTGTCCATGGCTTAATCGCTATGTGTTTCCAAACGTGCTGGATACCAGCGTATTTAATTATGTACCTAACACTCCTCCAACTAATCCGGTTATTGCCTGGGTTGGACGGCTAGAGCCCAACAAGAACTGGAGGCATTTTGTCGATATTTCTTACTGGATGCTGCAAAACCGTGCGGATCTTCGAATCTGGATGTTTTATGATGAAACATTGTCACAGCCGGAGGATAAAATACAATTCGAAAAAATGCTTACTCAGCTTGGCATGTCCTCCATTATCGAGCGTTTTAAAAGCGTACCTCATGCCAATATGCCCCTGTATTACTCCATGATTGGCGACTCAGGCGGCTACTTGCTATCGACCTCATTGGTGGAGGGATTCGGCTATGCAGTTGCTGAGGCGATGGCCTGTCGTTGCCCGGTATTAAGCTCTGATTCAGACGGAGTACGAGCATTCATTGACCACAACGAAACCGGTAAATTTTATCAGCAGGGGGACATCTTGCAGGCGATACTGCAAGGACTAGACCTGATGAACAACGTACCTCAACGCGAATCTATCCGCAAGAAAGGACTGGCGCGAATCGTTAACCTGTTGGCACCGGATAAATATGTGCGTTCCTTCAGACAGATGATGAACACGCTAGGTGTGAGGTAATTAAAAAAAAAGCTGACGACAACCCTTTTTATATACGGGGCATCGTCAGCTTTATCTTGCCTTTTTTATTATTGAATATTGGAATTGGAATCTATCTAATCTTTAGTAAGCGGTCTCCTGCATGAATATCCTTGGAATCTTCAACTAAAATATCCGTGTACACGGCTGTATTGGTTACAATGACGGATGTGGTAATATCATATCCGTCATCCTCTATAGCTTTGGGATCGAATTCAACCAGCTTGTCCCCTTTTTGAATCGTATCTCCTTCAGACACAAAGGAAGTGAAATGTTTTCCCTTCAAGCTGACCGTATTAATTCCAATGTGAATGAGCAGTTCAACTCCATCCTCAGAGATCAGTCCAATCGCATGTTTTGTTTTGAAAACGGTAACAACAGTTCCGTTAAAAGGTGCGTAAGCTACTCCTTCTCGGGGGATAATTGCGGCTCCCTGACCCATCGCACCACTGGAGAAAGCTTCATCTTTCACTGTGGTTAAAGGAATCAATTGACCATGTAGAGGACTGAATATCGTTTTTTCTTCTTCTTTGTTTTCATCTGCAACCTTAATTTCAGACGCAGATTGTGCATTTTTATAACCGATAAGATAGGTCAGAATAAATGCGACTACAAAAGCTACAACCAAAGATATAATAAAGCCGATGAAGCCTGCATCCATGCCTTTTGGATTAATGAATAGAGGTATACCAAAAATACCGCCTGAGGCAAATCCATATGCCGTTGAGCCGAGTAAGCCTGCTGCAGCTCCTCCTATACCTCCAGCAATCGAGGCTAAAATAAACGGTTTTTTGGTGGGGAGCGTAACCCCGTAAATAGCTGGTTCAGTAACCCCCATCAAACCCGCAATTGTGGCAGAAGTGGCGATGGGTTTTAATTTAGGGTCCCGTGATTTCAAAGCAATGGCAAAAGCTGCACCTGTTTGGGCAAACGTAGTACAGAACAACATACCGTTAATCGGATCAAACCCGTTCGTAACTACATTATTCAAGAGAATTGGAATAAACGCCCAATGGAGACCAAAGATAATAATAGCCTGCCAGAATCCGGCCAGAACGAGACCAGCTACAGCCGGACTTAACTGGTAAATCCACATAGAGCCTTTGGCTAACCCATCGCTGATAATAGTTGCGATCGGTCCGACAACCAGAAAAACAATCGGTGATATGATGACCAAGGTCAGAAAAGGAACAATGAACATTTTAATGGAAGCAGGTGCAAACTTGCTTATCATTTTTTCGACCTTAGCTGCCAAGAACGCCCCAATAATGATAGGTATAACAGAAGAAGTATAATTAATTAGAACGACAGGTATGGTCAAAAAGGACAGCGCCGTTTTATCCGTAAAGGCCGAAGTAATGGTCGGATACACCAAGGCGGCCCCCAAAACAGCGGACAGGTACGGGTTTCCTCCAAACTTTTTACCTGCTGAAAACCCTAGAATAACCGGAAAGAAATAAAACATAGCGTCCGCTGTCGCATATAAAATTTTATACGTGCCCATCTGATCCGTCATCCAGCCCAGGGATGTGCATAAGGCCAATAGTCCTTTTAGAATCCCCACAGCAGCGAGCACACCCACAACGGGCATGAACACACCTGAAATGACATCGACAAATCGACTGAATAGGCTCGCTTTTTCATTTTTTTGATCGTCTTCAACCATCTGATCTCCATGCTTTACTCCCATTGTATCCAAAAGAGCTTCATATACTTTGGGAACCTCATTCCCGATGACCACCTGAAATTGGCCACCACTTTCTACAACGGTAATGACACCGTCAATCTGCTTGATCTTTTCTTTATCTGGCAATTGATTATCCTTCAGTTTGAATCTCAATCGAGTGACACAGTGAATGACACTGTTCACATTTTCATTTCCGCCCACGGCTCTCAACACTTCTTTGGCTGTTTTTTTATGATCCATCATGTTCACTCCTTCTTGGATGCGCTTTCTATTTTTCTATTCGTAGTAGCTGGATGTGCAATAACTGCGACAATTACGGCACTAATCCCGCCTGTAAGTTTTCCCACGATCATGGCAATCACCATATTCTTGTCCATTCCAGCTACAAAGCCAAGATGTCCTCCGAGAACGAAAGATCCACTGACAGCAAAGGCAATACTGATCACTTTTCCTCTGGGCTCCATCTCTTTAACTAAAGTGAAGGTAGGAATATTATGAGCAAGACTAGCCACAAGACCCGCAGTAGCCGATGGATCTATGTTTAGCAAACGTCCTGCCCGTTGAAGCGGATTTTTAAATATTTTTGTAATCCAAGCAACCAACGGAAACGCACCAGCCAATACAATAGCAATCGTTCCAACCGTTTGCACACCGACAGACAACGGAGCCATATTGGGAATAATCACAAATCCAGTTAAGGTTTCGACCCCAATCGCTGCCAAACCGACAAGGGATAGAAGCCTAATGCCGTTACCAAACCACTTGAACCATCGGATCGTATACTCCGTAAATAGACGTAAACCCAGCATAATGATTATTGAAAGAAGCATGGGAATGATCAGATTTTTTAAAATCATAATCACGTCAAATCCGGCGATCATTCCCCCTATGAAACAGCCAACGGGAATGGTACTAATACCGATCAAGATACCTTTTGCAAAATATGGATGATCCCCTTTTTCCAAAATGCCGAGGGCAACCGGAATCGTAAATACGAGCGTTGGGCCAAACATGGTCCCTAGAAAAACCCATGAAAACACGCCCGCTTGCTGGCTGTGCGCCATTTCTGCCGCAAGTGCGTATCCCCCCATATCTACCGCCAATATCGTATTAGCAAAGGATGCCGGATCGGCACCCATTGCCACATATAACGGTGAAACAATGGGGATCAACCACGCGGCCAGTACAGGGGCCAAGGAAACAATCCCTATCATGACCAGAGCAAGAGAGCCCATGGTCATAAACCCATTGTTGAAGGCTTGTCCCAAACCCCAGCGATTTCCCAAACATTGATCCAATGCACCCAACACTAAAAAAAGAGCGATAACATACATCACAATATCGTTAATGGACATCCTGTTGCCTCTTAATACACATGAACTTTATGATTTTCTGCGCTGTCATAGGTGTCGAATACAAGCTGTAGGGTCTTGATATTGTCGTGACCACTCGTTTGAAATTCTTTTCCCGTGTTGAGGCAATCTATAAAATGAGCCTGTAGCTTTTTATGGCTTTCCTCATAGTTTAATTCAGTCTTTTCAACCAATACTTTTTCGACTCCCTGATTATTAATGAGACATAATTTACCTGTGTTGTACAGCTTTAGGGTAGCCTCATCGCCTTCAATCACCAGTTGTTCTTTATGATCGGGAAGAACCTGTTCCGACAGCTGCCCATCCAGTTCCCTGCGAGTCGCCCAGCTCATGTCCATAAGACCGAAATAATGTTCATAACCTAACATGATAATGCCCGTGTCTTCTCCTTGTGTGTATGGACTGACCCGCTTGGTTTCCGCATACAAACGCCGAGGTTCACCGAATAAGAAACGCCAAGTATCCAGCCAATGAACTCCCATTTCATAAAACAAAAGCTTGGGCATATCTCTGAAAAATGGCTGCGGCAGCTCTTTTTCCGGAGCAAACCTCGGTGAATAAAAATCGGTATGCGTATAACGTATAACATTCATATTTCCAACGATATTCTCTGCCAGCAATTTTTTTATAATTTGAAAAGGTTCAAGCCAACGCCAATTTTCTGTCACCATAAGTCTGACTCCTGCTGCTTCAGCAATACTTACTATCTGCTCAGCTTCCTCAACAGAACGGGCAAAAGGTTTTTGGCACATAATATGTTTTCCGGCTGCGGCCGCCAGTCGAACCAGTTCCAGATGTGTCTCAGGAGGTGTAATGATGTCCACGACATCAATATCCGCTTCGCTTAGCATCTCCTCCAGGCTGGTATAACAATATTCAGTAGGGACATGGAATTGATCTGCTTTTTCAAAAAGTAAGCCTTTATTTCGATCACAAAATCCTTTGATTTCTGCATCCGAGATAAACTGCCATGCTTTGATATGTTTCTCCGACCAATATCCCGTTCCAATAACGCCGATTTTCCACATGTTGCTTCACTCCATCCACATTCTTCTCTGTTTTTATTTCGTTCCGATGATTACAACATCACTTTCAAAGCTGTGCATGTCTAGCACCGATTGATCCTTTTGGACGGACACGTCGGTTTGAGCAAACCGCTTCCCGGCTAAATCAATCGTTGTAAACTTGTATTCCTGCACGTTGATACTTAGTCGTACCTTTGTGTTAACCGGGACATACAACACAATGGTATTCTCGTTCCCCGCAGCTCTGATTTCCTCTGTCTTGTTTAAAACAATATCCAACGGCTTTACGCCAATCAGGTTGTACATTTCAAACAGATATTTAATAAAGGAATAATCCCATGCGCCCTCAAATTGCAATGCAGTTCTCCAATCATAGGGACTATCGAATCCTTCCCCTTCTACAATGCCGAATTTCTTTCCTTTCTTGTGCCAGCTCCAAATGCCATGCGCTCCGTAGGTAATGCCCGCACCCCCGCCTGCAAGGAGGCTTTGCCATGCCGCTTTTCTGGCATCCAGTGCTGTGTATCTGCCATACACATTGCGGCTGTAACTAATTTGTTCATAACATGGCTCTCCATTAATGACAGGCCGTATATCCGGCTTATAATAGAAATGTTGAGCAATCTCATGGGCTACATGTTGGAACTCGGAATTATGTCCTGATTGATACATATAGAATCCAAGACCCTGGTGTTTCTCAAAGGCTGGAGGAATTTCTCTCAATCTTCCTTGAATATGCAGCGTAGTTAAGCTTGCAGGGCTTAATTGTTGTACAATATCCAGTGCTTTTAAATAATAGGAATTGGCACGTTCGGTCGGAAAATCACTATCCCCGCTAATCAGAAAAATAGGATCAAATGGAGAAAAACGGTTTACCACGTACGTTACATAGGGTTCAACGCATTCAAACGGCATTTTATTACCTTTTTGGAACATCTCAGCCCATGTATCCGGCACATAGTTACACCACAACAGAACCAGTGCTGGAACAAATCCACGCTCTGTAGCCATCTTCAACATGATTTCTGCCCGGTCAAAATAAGCTTCGTTTAATGTATGGTAGTCGAAATCCCCATTTTCCATTAATGCAAACGGCTGTAGATTCAGATCCGATTCACTTGCGTCCCATTGTCGGAGTATGTTGATTTGCAACACATTGAAACCTTGCATCTTCCGATAGTCAAGATAATCGCTCCACTCCTCTATCGTCGCGTTGGTAAATACACTCCACACCGTATCTGCCAAATAAAAAAAAGGTTTTTCCTCTTTGGTAAAACTTCTTTGATTTTCAGCCATGTTTAAACTCAAATGAATCACCGTTCCTCTCTTGCTGTATGCGCAAAATTCTCTAAACAAAACTAAATAAAAAACTAAACTTATGTGTTTTTTACGTGAAATAAACTAAATTAGAGCGCTTTACACTTGAATATTAACATTATAAATTATAAAAGGTCAACAAATTTTTACTTTTAGTTATTTAGTTTAGTTTAGTTTATGAGCTAAACTTTCTTGCTGAGTAATGATATAATTTATGTAGTTTAGTTCAATAGGGGGTTCCACATTGAAAATTGATGATATTGCAAGGCTTGCAGGTGTTTCTAAATCTGCTGTTTCTCTTGCTTTTAATAACAAACCCGGAGTCAGTGAAGAAACCAAGGAGCACATTCTAAAAATAGCCCAAGAGCATGGATATAAACCACGCACCATGAAGACAAACAAGGAAGCCATTAAAAATCATCATGTGATTCGTTTTGTGGCCTGTAAAAATACAGACATCGTAACAGAGCACTATGATTCACTTCCATTTTTTAACGAATTAATTCATCATATTACCAATCAGGTGAGAGAACATGGAAACACCTTGATTTTTTCGTCTTTTGATAGCCATAGCCTCGAAGAAGAATTATCTACTTTGGAAAAAGATCAGCCCTCTTCAGGCATACTTCTACTTGGCACCAATTTAACTTCCGAGATTATTCATTCCATACAATCCATTCATTCCAATATTGTTATTTTGGATACTTGCTTTGAACACGTCGATGCCAGTTTCGTATCTATTAATAACTATCTCGGTGGGTATCAGGCAGGCCAATATTTAATTCAGTCAGGACACAGAAAGATAGGATACGTACAATCCAGTACCAGAATTCTGAACTTTAAAAAACGAAAGGAAGGGTTTATGGCGGCTTTAGAGGAGCACAATCTTTCCATAGAAAATGGGCTTACATTTGATATGCATCCCATGCTTGTGATGTCACAGGACGCATTTAGAACAGCTATTCATGAATTGGACGAGCTACCTTCGGCCCTATTTTGCGAAAATGATTATATGGCGATCAGTGCCATTAAAACGTTTCAGGAAATGAACATTCGAGTGCCTGAACAAATTTCCATCATGGGCTTTGATAATATACATGAAGCGAAGGTCATTAGCCCGGAACTCACAACCATTCATGTGAAAAAGGATATTTTGGCCCGAACGGCTGTAAACTTGCTTATGGAGAGGCTTAACCATCATCAGGGGCATCATACTCAGGTTCTTGTGAATACAGAGGTTATTGAAAGAAGGTCTTGTTTAGTCACAGAATGACCTATGATCATTGGTTCATTATTGCTTACTCTCTCTATGATTTTAGAATAAAGCCGCCATATTGGCGGCCTTTTCTATTATCGGATTCCATATTGGACATTTCCAATTTCTCGTCATTCGTTGAAATCTTCCTCTGTCAAATCCATATTTACGCTCGCAGCAGTTCGACTGCCGTCGGCCGCGGCAAAAATCAACTGAGAAGGCATGAAGTACGATGAATCCCCAGCAGCATATACACCAGGTATGGAGGTTCTCCCCGCTTCATCCGTCTTGATCCCGCCCGACTCCGTTCTTTCACAGCCCAAATGTTCTCCAAACGGTGCACTTTGTACAAACTGGGGAGTCACGAAGCCGCCGATCCTCGGGACTTGAGTGCCATCCGTAAAGCGCACGTGCTCAAGCTTTCCATTGTGGCCGATGAACGCCGCAACAGGTTGCTCTATTACTACTATCCCCTTGGATTGAAGCCGTTCTTTTTGCTCGTCCGACAGGGATGCATGACCGTTCGTACAGACGATCAAATCCTTGCTCCAATTAAGGAGTAGTTTGGCTGTATGAAATATAGCCGCCGATTCAGAGACAAGGACAAGCGGTTGATCCCGCAGCTCCCAACCGTCGCAATAAGGGCAATTAAACAAACTTTTCCCGTATAACGGATAAAAACCTTCGATCTTGGGGAATATCTCCTTCACGCCCGTCGCTAATATCAATTTTCGCGCTTGAACGCGAAGGCCTGACGAATCAAACCCCTCAAATCCGGATACGTTTTTCATAATCGAAACAACCTCGGTTTGCAAATGATGAACAGACGGATAACGCAGCACTTCCTCATAAGCTACACGGCGGAACTCAGATGGCGTTACGCCATCTCTTGTAATAAAACCGTGCGACGCATGCGTAACCGCATTTCTGGGCCGATTATTATCAATCAAGGCCACACTTCTCCTTGCCCTGCCCAGCACGAGGGCTGCATTCAACCCAGCAGGCCCTCCGCCAATAATAGCGCAATCGTATAGCATAACACCCAACTCCTTTTAAAAGATATTAAAGACTCTTTATGTCTGCGATAGAACCAAAAAAACACCGTTTTACATAACTGGCAACCACCCTCTTTCTATATAAAATCGCTCACTTTACACTTGTGCTTGCTTTTGCGCCAAATCGACCAATTTCGTATTTTTTAGATGTCGTTCCATTTTCTCCTCTGCTTCCCTCATTACAGCTTGAATCAGGCACTCAGAACCGTGGACGAAATCACATTCAAACAAAGAATTCGTACCTTCAATGGCATGGATAATATCCAAAAAAGTAATATCATCTTTATGACGGGATAGGCGATAACCTCCATTGGCTCCAGAAACGGATTCGATCATTCCAGCCTTCACAAGCCTCGTCAAAATTTTTGAAAGATAAGTTGGTGAAACATTTTGGGATTCAGCCAGTTGCTGAACACCTACCGGCTTAACCGACGAATCAGTAACGAGCATGAGCATAGTGTGCAGAGCATAATTCGTTGCTTTTGTAAATTTCATAACTACACCTCAATCAAAGACCTATTGTATCTACTATATCGCCGAATCTGCGAGTGTGTCAAGATCATCTAGGATTCACGCTGTTGTCAACCCTTCTTTTGGTTACGCTCTAACCGTTGTATACTGTTCATCAGAAACAGCTAAGAGAGGGGGCTCGTTGTGCGTATTTTTGATATTCTTCGTATATTGGTTGCTGAACAGATGGTCAAAGGAGCACACTTGGCAAATGCATTGAAGGTATCTTCTCGAACGATACGAACGGATTTAAAGGAATTGGGTGCGCTGTTGTCAAAGCATGGAGCAGCAGTTAAACCCCTTAAAGGAACAGGCTACAAGTTAGAGATTCGGGACGAACAAGCATTTCATCATCTGCTGAAGCAATTAAAGGATGATGAAAATAATGGGCCCTATCCATTAGCGAGTTCTTCTGAAGCTAGAAATCGTTTTTTAATGAAAAAGCTATTGCTTACCAATGCATATGTCAAACTTGATGATTTAGCCGAGATCCTGTATGTTAGTCGATCCACTTTACAGAATGACCTCAAAGAACTGCGCAAGCTGCTGGCAACTTACGGACTATCTCTGGAGAATAAACCCTATCATGGTATTCGAGTCAAAGGGAATGAGGCCAAGCTGCGTTATTGCATTTCCGACTATATATTCAGTAGGACAGATGAAATAGGCGAGCAGCAGATGTCCCACCCTTCTCTGATCTCTAACGAAGAGATGGAATTCATAAGAGAAGTGATTCTGGATCGTATTGAGATCCATGATATTCAGTTATCGGACATTGCCCTGAACAATCTGGTCATTCATATTGCTATAGCATGTAAGCGAATTCGTGAAGAAAGGTATGTGTCGTATTATCCGCAAGAGATGAAAAAAATCGAAGCGCAAAAAGAGTTTAGGGTGGCGACTGAGATCGTATCCGCCTTGGAACAAAACATGAAGCCCTCCTTTCCACTTGTTGAAGTTGCGTACATTGCTGTTCACCTGTTGGGTGTAAGGACCGTCGTTAGTGCACGTATGGATGAAGTGGAGATTAAAAAGATCATTGATAAAGATATCTACGAACTGACTATCGAAATACTAGACCAAATTGATCAGCAGTTGAAGATGAACATTCAACACGATCAAGAATTGCTGATTGCATTTTGCCTTCACCTCAAACCAGTGATCAACCGTTATCAATACGGAATGAATTTGCGTAATCCTATGCTGGATGAAATCAAAGCCAATTACCCGCTTGCCTTTGAAGCAGGTATCATTGCTGCGGAGGTCATCAAGCAGCGGCTTCATATACACATCGAGGAAAATGAAATTGGATATTTAGCCATTCATATCGGAGTCGCGATGGAAAGAAAGAAAATGGAGGATGCACCCAAAAGATGTATGATCGTATGTGCTTCTGGACTCGGCAGTGCTAAGCTGCTGTATTATAAGCTTCAATCGGTCTTCGGTTCAAGGTTGGATATCGTGGGAACCACTGAACTTTATAAGCTGAAACAAATGCCGTTGGATACACTGGACTTTGTCATTAGCACGATCCCCATTTCAGAACCGCTTTCTATCCCTATGATCCATGTGAATACATTTTTGGGCAGTTCTGATATTACTAAAATTGAACAAGCCATTTCTGAGGTCAGACTTCCTGCTGTGCAGTATGTACGAAAAAAATTGGTCTTCCTTCAGCAGAAGTTTGAGAACAAACTCCAAGTGCTTGAATTTATAGCCGAAAAAATACACGAAGCAGATCTTGTAAAAGGCCCTCTACTGCAATCCGTGATAGAGCGTGAAGCCGTTTCCCCCACTTCATTTGGCAACTTGGTCGCGATCCCGCATCCGATGGAACCTTTCGCAGATTCCACATTTTGGGCCATCTGTACATTACAAAAAGCAATCGATTGGGATGGCAAGCCGGTACAGTTTATTTGTATGCTCTGTATACAGCGTACGAAATCAGAAGATTTACAGACTATGTATCATATCTTGCTTGAAATTTTAAATAATGAACAGCTCGTCCAGCAGCTTATTCGCTGCAAAACGTATACAGAATTCATAGAAGTGTTGCATAAAAATAGTTGAACATAAGGAGTATGAAGAACGATTGATTTCCGTTAAGAAGAGGAAATAATGTGTGTTATGTTGAAAGCGATTCCAAATTATAATAGCCATACGAACGAGATGATTGAAAGGAGAGAGGATCACGTGAATCATGATGAATCTACAGAGCACGACGTGAACATGGAGGACATGGATGATACAGAGATTGTATTCCAAATTATATTATACGCAGGGAATGCACGCAGCTCCGCCATGGAGGCGATTGAGCTTGCAAAGGCGGGGAAATTTCGTGAAGCCAAAGAAGAATTAGCCTCAGCAAAAAAAGAACTGGTGTCCTCCCACAAGATTCAAACCAGAATCATCCGTAAGGAAGCAGCGGGTGAAAAAACAGAGATGTCTGTCATGATGGTACATGCTCAAGATCATTTGATGAATGCACTCACCATTCGCGATATGGCCTCAGAGTTTGTAGACCTGTATGAACGCATGGATCAATTCGTACCGAAATCGTAGAGGAGGGACGCTATCCCATGGCATTCAAAGACAAACTGGTTGACGGCCTCACATCGGTAGCAAATGCAATCAACAATTTTAAATATATTATAGCGATCAAATCAGCTTTTATCACATTGATGCCCGTTATTATTGTCGGGGCCTTTGCTGTACTGATTTCCAATATGGTCATGGACCCAGTCAATGGTTTGGCCCATTTTAGGCCATTCTCATTCCTGGCTGAGTACAAACCGATTTTCTCAGGCATTAACTATGCCAGCTTGAATATCCTTACCATTCTGGCTGTTTTCATGATTGGTCTGGAGCTAGGAAAAATTAATGGTGAGAAAAATCTTTTCCCCGGTTTGCTTGCTTTAATCTGTTTTATCTCTGTGACACCAACCACGATAGAGTTGATGGTTAACGGTGACATGCAACAAGTAACAGACGTCATAGCCCGTCAATTTACGGATACCAAGAGCTTGTTTTTAGGGATTTTCATAAGCATCCTGTCCGTCGAGCTATACAGCAAACTGGGTAAGTCCGACAAGCTAAAAATCAAAATGCCTGAAAGTGTTCCCAGCAATGTGGCCGTTTCATTCTCCGCACTCATTCCTACCATTATTACGGTGACTGTCTTCTCCATGTTTGGATTCTTTTTTCATAAGTTTACGGGACTCTATCTGTACGATGCTGTCTATAATGTGGTGCAAAAACCTCTGGAGACCGTAGTACAGGGACTGCCAGGTATACTGGTGCTGATGCTGGTTGCGCAAATTTTCTGGGTGATCGGTATTCACGGGAACCAAATGGTAAAGCCCATTCGTGAACCCCTGCTGCTTGGCGCGATTACCGTCAACATGACTGCTTATGAGCAAGGACTGCCCATTCCGAACATTATTACGATGCCTTTCTGGGACGTATATATGAGTATCGGTGGTTCAGGGATTACGCTAGCCCTCTTGATTTGTATTATGATCGCTTCCAAGCGTGAAGATATGAAGGAAATAACAAAGCTTTCGCTCGGCCCAGGTCTGTTTAATATTAATGAGCCTGTCATTTTCGGACTTCCGATTATGTTGAATCCATTGATGGCTATCCCTTTCATTATTACTCCGCTCATCACAGGAACGATTGGTTACTTCTCGACGTTGCTTGGATTTGCAGGTAAAGCCGTCGTCATGGTTCCATGGACTACTCCGCCTATTATTAATGCCTACCTGTCTACAGGTGGAAGCATTGGCGCTGTCGTCACTCAGATCATTTGCATTGTGGTAGCGATTATCATTTATTTCCCGTTCGTCAAAATTGCCAACAAGCGAACGACTGAATAATGCGCTACTATAGAAATACACTAATTAATTGAAAACGCATTCTTTATACAATGAAAAGGAGAAACATGTCATGGCTAAACATACGATACAAATTCCGTCGAATTTCATCATGGGTGCAGCGGCTTCCGCCTGGCAGACAGAGGGATGGAGCGGTAAAAAAGAAGGTCAGGACTCATTCCTGGACCAATGGTACAAAAATGACCGCTATGTCTGGCACAATGGATATGGGCCCGCGGTTGCAACCGACTTTTATAATCGCTATACCGAAGATATTGCGCTGATGAAGCAGATCGGCTTAACCCATTATCGTACTTCTATTAATTGGTCCCGCTTCTTAACGGATTATGAGAATGTAGTGGTGGATGAAACGTATGCGGATTATATGGGCCGGGTCATTGATGAGCTGATTGCAAGCGGAGTCGAGCCGATGATTTGTCTGGAACACTATGAGGTCCCTGCCTACCTGCTGGATAAATATGAAGGCTGGTCTTCCAAGCATGTAGTGGAGTTATTTGTAAAATATGCGGAAAAAGTGTTTGAACGGTACGGCGATCGGGTCAAGCACTGGTTTACGTTTAATGAGCCCATTGTTGTACAGACTCGTGTCTATCTAGATGCCCTTCGCTATCCCTATGAACAAAATACGCGGAAGTGGATGCAATGGAACTATAATAAAACGCTGGCAACCGCAAAGTGCGTACAGCTTTTCAAAGCAAAAAACTATAGTCAGCACGGGGCTAAAATAGGCGTTATTCTGAATCCTGAAGTCACTTATGCCCGATCAAGCGCCCCTCATGACCAGTATGCGGCACATGTGTATGATTTATTTTACAATCGAGTATTTCTGGACCCGCTTATTAAAGGCGAGTACCCACAAGAATTGTTCGATCTCATGGGCAAGCATGATATTACATTTGAAGCTACAACGGAAGAACTGACCGTAATTAAGGAAAATACCGTTGACTACGTCGGGATCAATCTCTATTATCCCCATCGGGTCAAAGCGCAGAGTAAAGCGTGGAACGAAAACACCCCCTTCCACCCCTCTTACTACTATGGGCATTTTGATCTTCCGGGTAAAAGAATGAACAAGTCACGGGGCTGGGAGATTTATCCCAAAATCATTTACGATATGGGAATGCGTATCAAGAACGAATATCACAATATCGAGTGGTTTGTCGCAGAAAATGGTATGGGTATTGAGAATGAAGCTGCTTTCAAAAATGAGGAACACATCATTCAGGACGACTATCGTATTGACTTTATAACGGAGCATTTGTACTACACATTACAAGCTGTAGAAGCGGGCTCCAACTGTACAGGTTATATGCTGTGGGCCTTTACAGACAACGTTTCTCCCATGAATGCTTTTAAAAATCGCTATGGACTGGTGGAAATTAACCTGGACAATGATCGAAGTCGGCATTTGAAGAAATCCGGCTACTGGTATCAGGCCGCGATCAAAGAACGCTCATTTATTGCTGATCTGGATGAAGAGTACAAGTAGTTAAAAATGAATTCTGGAGGCGCTCAAATATGAAAAAAATTATTTTGGCATGTGCTGCGGGTATGTCGACATCCATTTTGGTTTCTAAAATGAAAAAAGAAGCAGCAGCAAGATCCATAGAGCTGAACATCGAAGCCATCCCCGAAAGCACCATCAAGGAAGAGCTGGAAGGCATTACAGATTCCGTGATTGCTATTTTGCTCGGACCTCAAGTGCGGATGCGTAAAAAGGCAGTCACCGAAATTGCAGCTCCCTATGGTATCCCAGTAGATGTCATTGACACGTTGGCTTATGGTAGAGGGAACGGTGCAGCTGTCCTAGATCAAGCCTTTAAGCTGGCTGGCGAGAACATCTAATTGCTATTCAAATGAAAAAGAGGCTGAGAATTCCCTCAGTCTCTTTCTTGAGTTGCGCGCTCTTTATCACGACATATCTTCTTTGCCTGAGCCCATACTACTCACATACGTTTCCTGTAAACCGGCAGAAATGCCGTATAGCGGTTCCCAACGAAGCCAATGTCTGGCGACTGCGTTACTAAGACAGCTATGGTGAATGTCTCCAGCTCGCGCTGGTGAATACACAGGGCGGACAGACGAACCATGCAGCTTCAGTAAATCGTAGGCCAGTCGATTGATGGACGTCGTTCGTCCCGTACTTACATGTACTGTGCGTTGATCCGCTGCATGAATAGCCGCCATATTCGCTCGAACTACATCCTTGACGTACACAAAGTCACGAGTTTGCGTCCCATCGCCGTGAATGAGCAAGGGGCTTCCTTTTTTCAGCCGCTCCATAAAAAGAGCGACAACACCACCCTCTCCCTTCGCGGCCTGACCGGGACCGTACACATTTCCATAACGCAAAATCGTGTAGTTCATACCGTGCAGCCGATAAAAAAGTCGAATATACGATTCTGCGGTCAGCTTGGACAGTCCGTAGCCTGAAATGGGCTCCACGGGATCGTCTTCCTGTATACATTGCTTTTGCAGCTCTCCGTATACGCCAGATGTGGAAGCAAATATGAATTTTGACACACCGGCTTCATGACAAGCCTGCAATAAATGAATCGTCCCCAGCACGTTCACATCCGCGTCCTCATCGGGTTGATGGATGGATTGCTGCACATCAGCCTGTGCGGCCAAGTGAAACACAATATCCGGGCTTTCCCGAATCAGCAACGTCCTAGCTTCAGAGCTGCGAATATCCGCAATATGCATGACCGCGCGCGGGTCCACATTTGCCATATTTCCGGTCGTCAGATTATCCAGCACATGTACTCTGATGTCCGAATCAGCAAGCGCACGTACCAGCTGAGAACCAATAAATCCAGCTCCCCCGGTGACCAAAGCCTTCACTAGCTCACCCTCCTTTTGAACCGAAGCATATGACTTCCCTTCGCATCATGTTATGCGACTCCCTATAGCTTGGCGCAGGCACACGCACAGTCCGAAGACAATCTATAATGTGTCTCTAGAATCTCAGCATCTCAGACATGCAGTCTCACGTTTTCCAGCATATAACGCCACATCTCATCCTGACCGTTCCATATATCCTCAGGCGGTAGCTCCACTGAAACCAGCCGCTCCAAACCCCAATCCAGCTCCGTCACACCATCTGTCCCTGTATAATCCACGTATAACAAGCGAAAATCATGTGTAATCCTCTGTAATAACACATCATGTAGTTCCACCGCTTGCTCCCGATTGCCTCCAAGACGAACTAGTAGCAGACGGGACGCAAGCGTGAATTGATCCAGTAGACGTGCGATGCGGCGATCAAGCGTCGTTTTGAATGCAGGGTAGGAAGTCAGCTGCTCCGATGTATTTTGGCTAACCGGAAAATGGTGTGCCGCTATAATCTCATAGTTTGCATCCTCGACCATGAAGTTATGTTCGCCGTAATCATGTCCCGTGACACGTAGACTGTCAACATCCATAAAATCGGCAAAACGGGCGTCCAGCAAGCGACTGATCTGTGACAAGTTACCGGAAATCATCCAGTCCAGCGGACCCGCATAGGGACGCAGTCCGTTTTTATCCAGCTGAATGGAAGGCAAGCAATGTCCACCCAGACTGAATACAGCATCATAATCCCCCTGCAACCGCTCAAGCACGACGCCCTCCCCTTTCCGAAGACAAGGTCATCCCTTTAAAAAGAGTACGCCAATGCGGATCACTCTTGTAATTCCATACATCGGCAAAAGGCATTTCCACCGCGCATACATGCGGAAGCTGCCAATCCACCTCCGTCAACTCCGTTACGCCGGAACAATTCACTACCAACAAACAAAATTCATTCGCTACCATGCCTGACAAAATACGTTCCAGTTCCTCTACTTCTTCATAGGTTCCCAGCATACGGACGAACAAGCTGCGCTTCGCCATCTGTGTTTTTGCAAAAAAACGTTCAATACGACGGTCTATCTTTTCCTTGAACTCGGGATAGGTCACCAGATCTGAGGACGTATTGCGCTCCTGCGGAAAATCATGTACCGAGATCACATTATAAGCGATATCTCTGACCATATAATTCAGTTGGCTCGTACCAACGACACTCAAATTGGGCAATTCCATAAATCCGGCAAACCGATTTTCAAGCAAGCGGTTCACATCGGACAGCGTGTCAGACATCATCCAATCCAGTACCCCGGCAAACGGCCGCAAACGGTTCTTTTCCAATTGAATGGCAGGTGTACAGTTTTGCCCCAGACTGAAGACCGCTTCATATTCCCCTGCCAGCTGTGCGAGTCTCATAGCCGTGCCTCCTTTTTTAATACGACCCTTCTCTCAGTTCCTACTCTATCCTTCTTCTGTAGTCGAAAAAGGGACTTCAGGCCGTAGTTTGTTCCACTCTACATTACATGCACAGCACGGCGAAAAGGGTTGGACACCGATGCGCTTTTTGTCAAAGAGGCGTACAACTATCCAGTCCAATCCCGGTTATTTTTCATATCATATTAAGGCTGGTAACCTAACGGAATTCAAGGAGGCATCATCATATGTCCGTGTTTCTTTTAACCATCGATCACCATCTCGCTTACCACAGCGCCCATATACAAAGCTGCCATGTGACCTTTTTCAATCGTGAAAAGAGGGCCGTCGATGTGTTGCTGGAAATGGGGAATGACAGTGGCGTTTTTAGGCGGCAACTTCTTCGACTGGGCCCTTCTCCCGAAGCTGACTCCGTGCTAGAACTCAAGGATATGGAGGCAGCCCAAAATCCGTTTTATCTGCGAGTGATCACGAATATTTACAATCCAGAAACGCTGTTTATCCTGGCTGAATTTTTGGAAAACGGGAACGTTGTCGCTAAGCGTACAGCCAGTCATTTTACCGTGACACCCTAATGAACGGGCAGAGGAGGAAGAAGGTATGTTGAAATATTCAGTTCAAAACAAAGCTGAGCCAGGCACATATGCACTGCCTTTTCAGGTTACCGATCAGGAGAGCGTGCTCTCTACATTGATCATTCCTGCAAGTGAAGCTGAAGGACGTATTGTCATTGAAGTCTCTTTGGCATGGGAAAATCCGCTGCTCAACTGGGATATCGGGGAGCTGGATATTCGATTGCGTCGCAACGATGAGCGGGGACCTATGCTGGACTGGTTGCAGGATTCCTGTTATCAGGAGGGATTTGCCGAGTTAATCTATGAGGAAACGGGAACACAGGGAGAGCCTTATGTATACTGCCTGACCGTACAATCAGCCGACCGCCGTGCTGTTGTTACAGGACCACTCATGGTTCGAGGCTCTGTGTATGTAGATTCGATGGACGAGAACCCGGATGGACAATGAACTGAAATAACTAAAGGCAGGTGGGAGTTTTAAGCCCAACCTGCCTTTTTATAGGGTCTGTATTCTCATGGCGCGGATTGCTTCAGACATTCTAAAATGTCAGCGTCCGGCAGCGTATAATCTTCTGGCAACGAAGTGTTAATTCGGTTCCATATTGCGTAATCGACCTTCAAATCCGGGTGTGACTGCTGGATTTCAAAAATACGGTTGTACAAGTCTCCAACGACAGGAAAAGTCATGCTCTCCCTCCTAACTATTGAATCAACGTATTCAACGTACTTGATTCAGCGCTTGCCCATAAATATTCACGAGTCGTTCAATCATAACATCCAGAGACCAATGCGCGATCCCCCATGCTTTGGCACGATTTCCCATGACTATCCGCACTTCATCCTGTGCCAGCAAATGCTGCAAATGAGCTGCCAGTGCCTCCACATCGCCAACCGGGGAGACTAGTCCGGTGTGTTCATGCTTCACCATTTCCGGCAGTCCACCCGCATCCGATACCACTGCCGGAAGCCCCATAATCTGCGCCTCCATGACCGAAAACGGCTGATTGTCCTGTATGCTTGGATGAACAAAAAGGTCCGCCAGTTGTAAAAGAGCAGGTACATCTTCACGATGCCCCAGAAAAGTCACATTTTCCTCCAGCCCTAGCTCCTTCGCCTGTGTCTGAAGCTCTTCCCTTTTATCTCCCTCCCCCACAATCCAGCAAACCCAATCCGTACGACTTGCTTTCAGCAGGCCAAGAGCGCTCATTAAATAATGCAGCCCTTTGATATAGACCAGCCGTGAAGGACAAATGATAACTTTTTTCCCCTCAGGTCGTATCATGTCCGTTCCCCGGGCGTGGACTTCCCAGAAGTGCTCGGTATCCAAACCGTATTGGAAAGTAGCAATCTGCTGCTCAGGCACTTCGAACTCACGCACAAGCGTCTGTTTCATCCATTCTGTAGACGTAATGGTAATATCCGCGGATAGAGCGCCATAGTGCTCTAGCGCCCAATAATACTTCCACATCAGCGTCTCACGGTAACCCTCCTCATGATCCCGCTCCAAAGCCATCATAACTTCACGAGCCAGCGAGCCATGAATATTCGCTACCAACGCGCTATCTTTGCGTTTGACCCGACTTAGCGCACGCGTCGCAATGACATCTTGCGTGTGAATCACATCATACTGCTCGACCCCGAAATACGCCGCTGCCAGCTCCATACAGTATCGATCCTTTTCCACCGTCTGCACCCATGAATCCAAATGTAATACAGGGACAGCCGATTCATTCAGCTTCGTATCCAGCAGGGGCAGCAGTTGATCCTTCAGTAGCTCCCTATCTTCAAAAACAATATGGTATTTAGGTGTATCCGGTCCGTTTCCCATCAAGTCTACCGTGTGGCCCAGTAGCTCCAGTCTCCGTTTAATTTGCATCATAAAGGGCCATACGCCACCCAAATGAGGAATCGGCCAGTACGTAGCCAACAAAATTTTCAAAACAGCCTCACCTCCTCTGTCTCGTACGCTGAGCTACACCCCATTACTTCCGTAAATTTGCTGGAAACCCGATAACGCATCTGTCCAGACCGCAAAAAACCCATTATTCGGCACGATCGTTACATCAATAAAATTACCGATTGTAACGACTGGAACCGGACTAATCCCGTTAGGATTAAAGGAGCTGTCTGTTATTCTGAGGTTCGTAAATGTACTTCCTCCGTCCGTTGATTCGGCCACAAATACGTCTAATAAAGAGGTCGTTATTTGATTGGTATAATATACGATCTTGATCACGCCGGTCACAGGCGAAACATCAATAGCCGGGAAAAAATGCTGTGCCCCTGCACTGGCCCCTGTCACCGATTGCGGCGCAGTCCAGCTTAATCCACCATTCACCGACCTGGCAAGCAGCACATCCGCATACCCTGCCCGATTATCCTGCCAGACCGCATAAAGTGTTCCCTGATTCGGGCTCGTAGAGCGATCCACGGCAATGTTAGCTGCCGGCAGCACATTGAAACCAAAGCCGGCCACGGGCAACGGACTCGGAACCGGGACCACAGAAGATACAGGTAGCGAGGAACTAAATGCTGTCCCTCCATTGAAGGACACAATGACCTGATATTGGTTAACCGGATTCGTGACAATGTACCCGACATAAATCACCCCTGTAATGCTCACAGTGATTTCCCCCCGCGTAATCTGATTGGAGCCAGCGGTGAGCACCACGGGTGTCCCCCATGTGATCCCTCCATCCTGCGAACGTTGGAAGAACATGACTGATCCGCCGAAAAAGTCAGGATTGTACTGATGCGTATAACATAAATAGATATTTCCGGTATAGGAGCTGACCTGAGAAGTATCGAATTTCACGCTGACCTCAACATTATTGACAAATGTCCCATACCCTCGCTGGGCAATCACAGGCGGATCAAATGTATTACCGTTGTCTCTCGACACATAAGTGGCGATGGTACCGCTCAAACCGTCTGCGGTAAATACGTGACAGGCTATGACAAACAAGTTGGGAAAACCGTAGCTGACGCTATGGGATTCCGCCCCTACATAGCCGGCTGGTAGCGGTAAAATCTGCTGTGTGAAAGAGGCACCGCCGTTACCTGAACGGTATACCGCCGTCAACGGCGGCCCTGTCGTAAAATCGATAGCCGCAGACACAATGGTACCGTCGAGCAGGTTGAAAGCTACACTCGGCTCCTGGGCCAGCCTTCCGTTAGGCGTAAGCTGTACGTTCGGCATCAGGCTCCACCCCCCGGTACACCCGCAAATATCGTCAAACTGCCTGTGCGCGTATCTGTCCAGACGGAAATATAGCTGTTCGGCGGTACAATGGCGACATCAATATAATCACCGATCAGCTCTGATTCGCCTCCACCGACATTCGGGTTAAAGGAGGTCGTCGTGAGACGACTGTTCGTAAAGGTGTTACCTCCATCGGACGACTCTGCGGCGAACACATCCAGATTAAAGCCGTCCACGCGATTGGTATAGTACACGACAACGACCAGTCCCGTCTTGGGCGACACTGAAATTGCAGGGAAAAAATTTTGCGAGCCGGGCGGGCTGTCTGTCACAATGACCGGAGCACTCCAGGTACCGCCAAAATCGCTTGATTTGGACAACAAAATATTGCTGTATCCCTGACCAAAGTCCTGCCACACGGCATATAGCGTATTTGTTGTGGAAGGCACACCCGAGCAGTCCGCGGCCAAGCTGGGGAAATTCAATATCCGAAAGTCATAACCAGGAACGGGCAAAGGATTGGGCACAAGCGTTATATTGGATACGAGAATATCCCCGCTGAAGGTTGCCCCTCCATCAAAGGAGCGTCGGATAAAAAAAGCTGGTGTTTGCGGTCCCGTACGAATCCAACTGACATATACGCTTCCATATTTGTCGACCGCAGGCTCAGGCCGCTCCGTGGAGGATTGGATATTGGAGAGCATTAACGGTCGGTCCCAAGTTAGTCCTCCATCGGTGGAACGCTGGTAGAAGGCCGCAGATTGAGCATTAAAATCCACATTATATTGGCGGTTATACGTGACATAGACGTGCCCGAGATAGGGACTTGCCCCCGCATTATCCGTCGTAATATTAGTCCAGTCATTATTAATGTAATCTCCATAGCCCGGGTTAATGACCACTGGAGGATCAAAGGTGGCTCCATCGTCCGTAGAACGGTAGATCACGACAGCCCCGTTTTCATTGCCCGGAAATACATGCGCGGATACGATAAAAATATTGGGGAACAGATAGGCTACCATTCCTGCCTCGGCTCCTGTATATCCCGGTGGAATTGGCAGTAAAGTATCCGTCCAGTTCGCTCCGGCATCCAATGAGCGATACAGTCCAATCAAGGGAGGCCCACTGCTAAAATCAACAGCTACAGCTATAACAATATTCGGATTCAGTAAATTAACAGCAACACTAGGCTCAAATTTGGGCAGGCCGCTGGGTGTCACCTGAAAATTCAAAGGCATCGCGAGCATTCCCTTCATTATATAAATAGATACGCCTGAAGTATTTCTATCAAAATGTACTTTTTTCAGCACAGCCTAGAGACAACCATACAAGCTTTCTTTTCAATAGATTCATAGTATAAAAGCATCCCTTCAAGGGTTATCCAATATTCTGTTTTTTGAGAGGATGATTCGATTGGCTTTTACAACCGGTTATATGACGAACACTAGAGATTTTGGTACTGCCTGCTCCAATGTTGTTGTGAACTTGGTCAATGAGGACACAGTAAATGCGGCAACCGTGACCATCCAAATTTTTTTCTCGCTGGTACCGGATACCAAGACACCACTGTATGTGACATCGGTTAACTTGCCTGCAAACTCCATTGCCCGCCGTACCTTCTTTATACAAGGGGTTCTTGCCTATGAGGTACAATACAACGTGGCCTCCGCTGCTCCAGCGAATGTCGTGCTCTCCAACTTTGGACTGGATCAGTTTGGTAATGTTGTACAGGAGCACCGTGTTCTCCAGTCCGAGCTGACCACAATCCCTGCACTGTCCCCTGTTATTTAAAAGCCACCCTGTTCCAGTGCCTGATGCAATCTGTGGGTGTAATACACGTAATTCCATTCTGGCGGTACGGACTGAACCCCTCGTCCGCTGCCGATGGTGGAATGGTCATCTGTATAGTAGGAAAAGGCATGTGTATCCTGTAATGGGCGCAACAAATCCGTGAGATACAGTAGATCCGTCACGGCAATATAAGGTTTGACACCGAAGCATACAACAAAGCGAGTCGTGGTTTCACCAATAGCCTGAACCAGTGCTTCCTGGATCGAATAATGCTGCCGTGATGTTACGATTAACCGAGGGTCGAGCATCATCGACAGGAAAGCGCTAGCTTCCTGTTCTGGCGTTAAATCCAGCAGCCGTACCACGCAATTGCTGTAGTGCTGCTCCAGCAGATTATCCAGCAATGATTCAGCTTGAGCCATATCCGTGACAGGCATTAAAATCGTCATTTCAAGTGGGATGCCCCGGCGTGCTCTCGCCTCATACTTGGCGATTTGGAATGCGCGCCGCCAGCGTCGGTGCTCCTTTTGGCTGTGTAGGCCGGCCGATACACTAAATGTGGAATTCACCCGGTAATCCATCAGGATCTCCGGGATGAATTTCATATTGCACGTCTCGGTCAGCCGCAGCCAGTAATCATAATCCTCAACGGGTTGCAGCCGATAGCCGCCAATCTGGAGGGCATATTTGCTTTTGTACATAAATGAAACCCCAACAATGCTGGCGTTCAGCAATTCGTGATGTGGCTGACTTTGGTACCGGATCAACGCCTGTTGATGCTGCTCGTCATACAACGGGTTCCCATATGCGTCAACCTGGCGGAAGGTAGAAAACACAAGACCGAGTGAGTCTGGCCCCTGCTTCAGCTCTTGCCGCAATCGTTCAATAAAGGAAGCATTATAAACATTGTCGCTGGAGACCCAGGTCACATACTTGATCCCAGGATCTTTAAACAACTCATCGAATCCCCGGTTTAGGGCGTGGGATACTCCTTGGTTCTGAGGGAGTGTAACCAACTGAACGCGCGGGTCTCCCATTGCTGCATAGAGCGCTGGCCCCACCATTTCCGGCGCTCCGTCAATAACAATGATGAAGCGAAATCCCCTGTAGCTCTGGGCTAGTACGGATGAGATTGCAGCTTGCAGATAGCCGATATCCTGTTTGTACAGTGGCATAACAATCCCCGTATCTACCATATCAATCCCCCCTGACAGACTTTCGGCTTCATGAGGATAAACCACTCAATACCTGACTGAAGCGATCTCGATAACGTGCTTGGGTGATGTTGTACTCCCGCTCCACAGCGGGCCAATATTTTTTGGTTCCCATTTCATCATGCCAACGGTAGTTAACCAAGGACTCGTTCAGAAAAGGAAATGGATATCCCGCCAGCATCACGCGGTACCACATATCCAGATCATGTGTGTACGGCAGCAATTCATCAAACAAACCGATATGTGCAAACAGCTCCTTTTTAAACATAACCGTGCATCCATTGACCGGATTTCCTTGTTGAAAAAAACGGTAAAACTCCGTCATAGACGGAAACACGGCGGCTGCCTGGTAGCTTGTGACTTGGCTGTATTGATTGATGAAATTGAAGTTGGTATGGGAGATGTACGCACCGTTTTCCACCATAAAAGAAACCTGATTGTTAATTTTATCCCTATGATAGGTATCGTCGGAACTGAGCCACGCAATATAATCGCCACTGGCATGTCGGATACCATGATTCAGAGCGCTGGCTGTTCCACCATTGGATTTACCTAAATAATGTATATAAGGAAGATAGGCCTGAAGCATATCAACATGTTCCGTGGAGCCGTCATCGACGACAATAATCTCGAGTGGGCCATAAGTTTGCTCTAGTGCACTTTGCAAAGCCTGATCCACATATGCACAGTTATAAAAGGGAATGACGATCGTTACTTTCGGTCTCATATCGTTCCTTCCTTTCCGGCTCGGCGGTATTGAATCATATCCTCCAGAGATTGCCTCAGCTGTATGGTCGGCTTCCAGCCCATGTCCTCCAGCTCTTTCGCACGGTATGCCTCGGTAGATGCTGACTCTGCCACATCCCCCCATTGTATGGGAATAGATGTTTTGGCCAGCGCAACCATACGTTCCACGATATTGCCCAGTTCCACAATGCGGCCTGTGCAGACCGAGTACACTCGGCCTGGCACACCCTGTTCCAATAGCACACCGTATGCGCGAACGGCATCACGAACGTCGAGAAAATCACGTTGCGCATGTCGGGAAGATACCCGGAACGGGACAGTTTCAGTTGCGGACTGCCCCTCCCTACGTTCCGTCTGAACGATATACCCCGCGAGTAATGCACAAAATCCGGTAGATGGACCCGGACCGATCAAGTTGCAAGGCTCTGCCAGCATGACGGATTGTTCGAACAGCGCGCCCCACGAGAGCGCGACTGCCTCTTGAAGGCTTTTGCTAAGGCTGTATGGATGTGTTGGATGATACGGAGCCTGCAAAGCCGTCTTTAGCCGAGAACCCGCCACGACAATTCTGGCTTTGGGGAAAGGTCGCAGTACATCGAGCAGATACAGGGTGGACAGTACATTGGATTCCATGTATAGCAGGGGACTCTCCCAAGATTCAGGGACGGAATTTTTACCACCCAGGTGAAGCACATAATCCGGAGCAATCTGTCTAATTACTTCGCCCAGACGTTTCTTGTCGAGCAAGTCACACACATAAGGCGTAATACAGTTGCGAGTCTCCGCCTCTGGGCTGTTATTTTCATCATCGCGAGCCAGTAAGATCAGTTCTGAGACGGAAGCGGCAGTGCGAGTCAGCGCCGCTACCTCCCAGCCGAGCTTTGCAAAATGGCGGCAGGCATGCATCCCGGTATAGCCCGCCGCTCCGGTAATGACTATGACAGGCCGACGTTGTTCCGCTGTGCTTCCGTCCATTCCAGCAGCTCCTTCAGCATGATGCTGTAGTGAGGAACATCGTAGAGCAGATCGGCCCGGGTAGAACGAAGCGTCCGGTCCTGCACCGGCTCATCTTTCGGCACGATCCGAATATCCTCCCTATTCCAGATGTCTTTGAACAGCAGCAGCAAATCGTGCTTGCTGATCGGTTCAGGGTGAACCAGATGAATGAGTCCGTCCAGCGGCTCATTCATCTGCACCTGTATCGCCTTTGCTAATTCCAGCGTCGTAACCCCGTTCCAAAAGACCCGGCGATACCCGTTAACGTCTCCGCTCTGCTGCAAGAACCAGTGCAGCAGACCAATGCCACTGGGCCGAATTTCCGGCCCGATAATGGAGGTACGGATAGTCAGATGCCCTGCGGCCTTTACTTCTCCGAGTATTTTCGTCAAAGCATAGGCACTTGTCCCATCGGGTTGATCCGTCTCCTTATATAAACCAGGTACCCGATTTCCCTCGAATACGCAATCCGTGCTGATATGAACCAATCGGGCACCGATACTGTCCGCTGTCCGCCGGAGAAGATGTGGCAGCAACCCATTAATTTGGTATGCTGCAATTTGATCCTCCCCGGCATGCTGATTCAGTACACCTACCGCGTTAATAATAACGTCTGGCCGTACACTCCGTACCAGCTGCTCCACCATAAAGCTGTCCTTTACATCCAGCAGCAGACCACCTTTATTTTCGGGATCACGGGTGGTGTAGAACACGTTATACCCGCTCTGGTTTTGGAAATACTTCACCAGAACATGGCCCGCCATGCCGTTACCACCCAAAATAAGCAGCTTCATTTGATGAACCCCCCGCTTTGGAGAATGCTGCGAATCTCCTCTTTCGACATCAAATTAAACTCCGAACTAAAGCTGCTGAATGACACGGGAGGGCACTGATTATAGCGGTCCTTTAATTGAGGAATATTCAGCGTTGGGAGAATGACTAAATATTGCTCGTCATAGACTACCGTCGTCAGGCTTTCAAAATCGCTCATCAAAATCTCATGAATTTTCTCACCGGGACGCACACCTTTTTCTACAATTTCTACGTTTTCCACACCTGAATCCTCAATGAGCACCTCAGCCAAGTCCAAAATACGGCAGGTTGGCATGGTCATGATAAAAATTTCCCCGCCTACACTTTCCACCGAGGCTTTGAACAGGAGACTGATCGCATCACGCAAGGTTAGGAAGAAGCGCGTCATGTTCATATCTGTGATCGAAACCTTGCCCTTTTGGCGAATCTGGCTTTGGAACAGATGCACCACGCTTCCGTTTGTGCCCAAAACATTACCGCCGCGCACCGTCACGAAACGCGTATCGCTATTCAGCAGATTGGCGTAAACAATCAGTTTTTCTCCTATTGCCTTCGTCATGCCGTAAAAATTGGACGGATTCGCGGCCTTGTCGGTCGATATATAAATGACTTTCTTGACCTGATTAACGACAGCGGCCTCGATTACGTTTTGAGTGCCTACGACATTGGTTTTGAGTGCCTCGTAGGGCTGATCCTCACAGACGGGTACGTGCTTGAGCGCTGCCAAATGAAATACATAGTCCACTCCTTGACAAGCGGTAGTCAGCGCATCCTTATCCCGAATATCTCCAATACAGAAGCTGAGTCGTTCATCCTCAAACTGCCTGTTCATGGCAACCTGACTGGATTCTCCGCGTGAAAAGATAATGACCTCTTTGGGGTTACGCGGCAGTAACTGGGCAACCAGCTCATGCCCCCAGGAGCCGGTACCGCCGGTAACCAAGATACGTTGGTTTTCAAACATGCCGTTTCCCTCCAAGCAGAAATTTAACTACCTTATCCGACACATCTTCCACCAGATAGCCTGCGGGACATTGCCACTTATGGGTCATCCCGGTCATTATGGCTACCGCGTTTGCTATAACCTCGCCATCAAGGCCGGACACGATATTGCTGCCGCAATCTACCGTTTCCGGCCGTTCAGTCGTCCGGCGCATCGTAACCGTCGGCACCCCCATGACACAGCATTCTTCCTGTACGGTACCACTGTCTGTCAAAGCGCAGCGGGCATGCCGCTCCAGCAGAACGAAGTCAAAAAAACCGAACGGTTCGTGAAATTCCACTAGCGGATCAAGCTGGATCGGCGGATGGCTTGCGATCCGGGCGGCAGTCCGGGGATGAATACTGCAAATGACCCGCTGCCCGAACTGCTGGGCTACCCGGTTAAGACCATCTAAAATAGCCAGCAAATGCGGTGGATGGTCGACATTTTCGGCTCTGTGGGCAGTGACCAGGAAATATTCTCCCGGCGACAGTCCCAACTTTTTCAAAATCCCACTACCGGTTACCTCTTTCTCATAGTGCTGCATTACTTCGTAGATCGGATTTCCAGTCAGTATGATTCGTTGGCTTGGGAAGCCTTCGCGTAGTAGGTGCTGCTTGCTTTGCTCCGTATAAGGCATATTAATGGTAGATATCGCATCAATGACACGCCGGTTCTTCTCCTCCGGCACATCCAGATCATAACAGCGGTTCCCCGCCTCCATATGCACGACCGGATAACCCATACGTTCCGCAAGTAAGGCACATAAAGCGCTGTTCGTATCACCGAGCAATAGCACATGATCGGGGCGTTCCTTGTTTAAAATATCCTCCATCTGCGAGTACATGGCGGACAACTGTTTGCCCAGTGTCCCCGCTTTCTCCTGAAGTACATAATCCGGGGCACGCAGTCCCAGTTCGCGAAAGAACTGCCCGCTCAGGCTTTCGGTGTAATTTTGGCCCGTATGCACAAGCACATGTTCATCTGCATGGCGGTCTAGCTTCGGAATGATCAGGCTGAGCCGTATAATCTCCGGTCTTGTGCCGAGCACGGTCAATATTTTCATGGTTTTGGAACCCACCTTTGCTGTCGTTGTTTCATTGAATTGTGGCGTTCAATGAAGGATAGCCATCCAGCAGACTGGCTGTGCTCCAGCTTAACGTTCATCTCAAAGGTCCGGCGTAGGTTCACCCGGACCGTTGTTTTGTATGCTGTCCAGCCTTGAGTGTGACTCGCTTCGGTTTGTGCGCGTTGTGTCGCCGTGACCGGTGCTTGATTTTCCGCTTGAGCTTCTGTCTGGACTTGGTTTTCGGATAAAGTCCCTTCGACAACGGGAACCCGTGAATTTTCTTAAGGCGACTCTTGCCGCCGCTTCTCTTATACCTGCGATTCCGAAGTCTGGTACGCTTGCGGCCCTTTGGCCATCTCGCCCGAATACTACGCTTGCCGCGGGGCAATTCGGGTGGTGACTCAGGTAAAGGGGGTGCTGGTTGTGGCAAGCCCTGAATGGCTGCATATTCGATTGGCGGCAGACCCAGCACAGGCAGCTGACACACCACCGATTCAGGAAATTCTCGAATCGTGCTGGTATAACCCTCCGGTATAGCGGTGACCTGACGCAGCCCTTCGCCTTCCCTCGTCCATACAGGTCCACCCGGCTGCTGAATCAACGGGAACCAATGCGGATGATGACATACCCATTGACTGACCATGAGGTGCATACTGCTTCGGTAGGAATCAGGTCCGTATACACGTGTAGCTGCACTGTTGTTACGGACACCAATCCGTTCCACTTCCTCGGGATGATCGAGCAGATAGCCCACTTTTTGCGCCAGCATGTCGCTGTTGCCCGGCTCTACCAAAAAATCTGTATTTCCGGTAGCCTCCATCAATTCCACAAGTCCACCCTGCGCAAAGGCTACCACGGGCTTACCGTAAACTAGCCCTTCCAGGGCGGTCAGACCAAAGCCTTCTTCCACCATACTTGGGATCACAACAATATCCATTGCGCTATAGGCCGTTGACACGGATTCCTCGAATGAATTGAACTGGAAGCGGCGGCTATAACGAGATTGGCGGATTAAAGAGACACATTTTACGTAATATTCCGAGTCCACCGAGCTGCCGATGATCCAGAAACGACACCGCGAATTGGTTTCGCACAGCTTTAGAGCCATTTGGACAAAAGGTAACAGCCCTTTGGCTTCGTAGATAAAGGAAGAAATATAACCAATGCAAATATGAAAATCCCGCAGCCCCAGTTTTTCACGTTTCCTTTTCCGTTCCAGCACATGCTCTCTGGGAGACGGCATATCCATATCCCGGCAGGGAGACAACACCGTATGCGGACGTGTCAGTCCCCCACCATGCAAAGGACGCATTACAGCTTGAGAAATGCCGATGACCCATTGGCTATAGCGCTCAATGATAGAAACAGAAACTGGCGTATGCGCATTCTGGTTAATGACTTCGGTAATTTTCCAGATCACCGGAATATTAAGCTCATGGGCAGCCATTGCAGGCATGACGTTCACACAGGTATTGACCAGCACCACATCAGGTCGAGCATGCCGAAGCATCTGGAACAACGGTGCATACGCCACATGGGTCCGCAAATTCTCCGCATCCTGCGCCAATCCCTCATATGGGGTATACATGCCATGCAGCATGAACAGATTCTGTGTCAGAACGGTGATTCCGCGCTTGCGGGCCATTGAGGTCAGCCGCCCTTCACCAGGCGTTACGAGAATACAATCGAAGTACGTACGCATATCTAGACAAAATTGCAATAGCAGCTTCTCTGCCCCCGTAATACTGCGGACGTTGCTAACATGGCTGAATAACATCATTTTCGGCTTGATCGGAGTTCACCTCCTTTAAAATAGCAACCACCGGACGTGTGAATCACCTTATGGAAATATGACCGACAACAGTTGGTCAATCCGGTGACCATACGTGTGCTCCCGCAGGGTTCGTTCCAGAGCACGCAGAGCAATCTCACGACGCTCCTTTTCATGCGTCAAATAAAACTCAACCTTCTCCAGCAGTTCCTGCTGAGAGCTGTAGGTCTCTATCTCTTCCCCTGGCTTGTAAAAACGAGCCAGATCATCTCTTGTATCTGTCAGTTGCAACGTGCCACTGGCAGAAATTTCAAACGTACGCGGATTGGGCGAAGCCCCCGGAATTTTCAGTGAGTTGTTGTTCACCGAATCATCCTGATGGGAACGATGAAGATTAATTACGATTTTGCTGCCGTTGTACGAATCATTGGTCTCGCCCGGAGACATCCAGCGACCCAGCTCAATTTTGTCACCATACGACTGATAATCCGGGAGACGATCCCACCAGATTCCGTTGATTTTAATGTTACGAGCCATGAGCTGCGGCATAATCGGATTAAAGAAATAGATGCGGTTCCAGTAGGCTGAGCCTGTAAACCCAATCTCACGTCGTACCGAAGCGGGCGAGCTGAGGGGGAAATAGTGAGTCAGAAATGCTCCAAAGGGCAAATAGTGCACAGACGTGCAACCCAACTGACGGTACAGCTCCATGCAGTTCATCTCTAACGTGAACACATAATCATAATTCGTAACGATTTTGGTCGTCGTGTCGGTGTAATACGGATCGTCCGTTAGCCAGATGGCGGTGGGGATGCCCAACTGGCGTACCGCAGTAACCTGCTCCAACGGAAGATCCATTCCATCCAGTGCCAGCATCAGATTCGGACGGAGCTGAGCGGCAATATCTCCTACCGGCTGACGTGGGTCTGTTACGGTAACCTGAGCCGTCATGCTCTGCAATGTGGTAATGACCGCCTCATCCAGCGGAGAATACGGAAGGCCTTTGCCTGAGACGACATACAGTACATGGATTTGTCGAAAAGGGAAAACTGCTTTCATCCGCGCAACAATTGCGTTAGCACGGCCGCGCAGATATCCTTCGTCGTATCCGTCATGCAATCCCGCAGTTCTCCCCTTTTCCCAGGAGGCTGCCGCCGTCTGGTGAACAGCCGGGTCATACGGTCCTGTCGTAGATATCGTCATCACTTTCACTCCTCACTGTTTATGGTGTTTACTTTAGGCCATCGCCTTGTCCAGCAGTTCTTCCATGCGATTGGAGTACATATGCTTTTGCATAGTCGTGTACAATGCGCGCCAGGCCATGCGTTCGCGTTCCCAATCATGCTTGAGATAGTAGTCCAGCTTCACTTTCAATTCATCTGCTCCAGAGAAAGTTTCAATGTCATAGCCTGGTCGGTAATAACGGCTCAAATCCTTCCGAACATCCGTCATTTGAAGCGTGCCACAAGCAGAAATTTCATATGTCCGAGGATTGATGGACTCCGCTGAAAGCTGGTGTGTATTCCGATTATCCAGTCCGGGGTCTGTCGGGCGGTGCATATTGATGACAATTTTGGAGCCGTTATAATATTGAGCGGTCTCTTCCGGCTCCATAAAGCCCGGACGGATAAAGCGTTCCAGCACATCCCGCCGGGTCAGCCGATCCCAGTGCCCACCTACGATCAGCACTCTTTTGTCCGCCAAGAAGGGAGCTAGGTGGTCGAATAGCTTCACACGGTTCCAGAAGGCATTTCCAATGAAACAAATATCATGCTGATGCTCCCGCTCTACCCGCCGAGGATAAAAGATACGAGCTGACGCAGCCAGCGGCAAATAGTGAACCCTCGTTACTCCCTGATCGCGATAAAACGGCAGGCAAGAAATTTCGTGCGTAAATACGACATCGTAGGATTGACAGATCAACGCCGTATCCTCCGTAAAGTAAGGATCATCTACAAACCATATGGCCGTCCGAATGCCTAGGGCTCGTATTTGCTGTACCTGCTCCAGATGATCCGCCGGAAAAACATGCAGCCCGTTCATGACCAGCACGAGGTCTGGACGTTGAGCCTCGGCGTCAGCTAGCATCGTAGCAGGCGTACCGATGGCGCATGAGCTGCATATTTGGCCTAATGCTTCTTGCACACCTGTGTCTATAGCTGCGAAACCTTGCGGAATATACAACACTTTCAAATGACGAACAGCAGGCTGTATGGCCACGACCTGTGACAGAGCAGCCGTGCAACCGCCCATTCTGCGTCCTTCCCGATAGCCGCATCGGTACGCTTCGCGTTCATTTCCGCTTTGTTGATCGTTCACATCCTTCACCCTGTCCTGTTGTAGGATAAACTTCTGTCACTCCTAAACTATATGCGGAGGGGTCAAACGCATCATGGACGACTGCCACTGCCCGGACAAAATTGGCGTTTGCCCGTCCAACTGCCGAACCGCAAATAACCCCGAAGCTGTGTAGCTTCGGGGGTTAGCTGTCATGGATGTTCTGCATAGTTTACTGAGCCTTGTAAGCGACCTGGTGTCCATCTTCATAACCTTTGGCAAAGCCTGAATTGAAACCCTCGTTGTAAGCTGCATCATACCCCTGCTGAAATGCCTGCGGATCATGCTCCAATGCAACAGTCCCGGGCTGTGGATTCTCCGCAGAAGGGACTGCCACCGGGTTAGCTTGAGGTTTTTTTCGCCGCCGCAAAAGAGGATGTCTTCTACGTGCAGAATGATGTCCTCTTTTACGGCGTCTTAGAGCAAGCAGACGTCTTCTTCTCCGTTTTAATCTGCGAATGCTGGAACGCCGGGCATCTTTACGTCTTTTGCGGGCTTTTTCCCGAGTGGCGCGTTCCCACCTTGTGCTCATTTTCATTCCTCCTTTGCTTTCTCGTGGTGGTTTCATTTTTCTGAACAGGCACATGGAGCCACGGCTTCGTCGGTTTTCCATATACCTGTCGTCTTAATGGAATACCCGCCAACATTTGCGTGATTTCGCCCTGGTAGTTGCTGAGTATACGAATGGTTTCTTCCAGACGGGTAGCCGACATATCCGCATGGGGCGTCAAGTCCGCAAGACTGGTCAGCATCCGGGCAACGGCGTGCTGGCTGGCAGCAATAGACTCCATTATATCCAGCTTGATCTCACGTTCACGCCTCATGCTCATTAGTTCATATCCCCCGAGCCCATGCCTCCCATCATCCCTTCCATGCCGCCACCCTGCTGCTCATCCTGATCCAGCAATGCTTTGAGATTGCTGCAAAGACCAGTCTGAAGCCGCGTTAATCCCTCCAGCATTTCCACCATTTGCTCGTGAATCTCCAAAGGTCGCCCCAGCTGTTCTTCATCGGTGTCAAAGGCGTGGGGCGCCAGATGGTTCAGCGCCCAATTACGCACTTTTTCTGCTTCGACCGCCTTGGCCTCCAGGATCATAGACACATTCCGCTGCATTTTGGAGGCTGCGTCCAGCATGTGAATCATTGCTTGTTCCCTACTCATGTGTTCACTCCCTGCCCTCGGTTGTTACGTTACTCCTCTTCCGGGTATGCCGTTTCCTTCACGACACGAACGAGCATTTCAGCCATTGCTTCTTGAAGATCGGCAATGCCGTTCAGATAGGCCACAATGCTTTTGTTTACTTGTCCCGAGCTGTCGAGAATGCCCGGAATTCCGTCAAAACGCGGCTCCTCATCTGGCAGTTCATGTATGATCTGCGCCATGCGCACAACCACCTGCCGTTCCGCATCCAACAACCTTGACATCTGCTGCTGCGAGTGCGAAATGTGGATCAGCAAATCATCTAACTCGTTATGCATAAGCCCCTCCTTTATGTGCTCCGCCGTGCGGAACGCACGAATTACCTACGGGCTTTCCGCTACTACAGCGTATGCCGCAGCGAGTAGTCGGTTCCGCCTAAAAGCGCCTATTCAGATCATTACAGATGCCCGTGCAGCACCGGTGGAGCAATAATAGGCTGCTTCTCCGGCAATGCCGACAATTCTTCAGAGGACAAAAATTGAATTGGATAGTCCTCAGCCCGCCAACTCATCACAGCGTAGAGGGTAAGGAATGGTCTTTTCCAACCGTTGCCGATTTGGTACAGTTGCCCACCTTCAGCATACAGTAACTCGATCCATCGCCTACGTTGGGCCGGGATATGAAGTGTGGGCAACATGGACATGTTCCCCAGCTCAGGAGCCGCCAGCACAGGCAAGGGTTCCTCTGGCGACTCAGCTACAGGTGCATCAGTGCTGCCGGAAACTGTGACCTCCGGCTTCCCTACCAAGGGAAGTGCCAACAAGTCCAGCTGAGACAATCTGACAGGGCGCACGTTTTCACCTCCCGCAGCACTGACTCCATGCAGATACCGCCTTCTTCCCGGCTCTAACCGAAATACTACACCGGACGGTCCCTGAACAACCGCTCCGATGGGGTAAAAGCTTGCCGCTGATACGTGTGTTTCCTTATCTGTTGAGATCTGGCCGTCCGTCTCCGCTGTACTGAATTTCAGGGTGTGAAACAGCTTATCCGCATCCCCCCACTTTTGTACAAAAAAGGATCGGTTCCGGCTGCTTTCCTCCATTGAACCGCTTGTTTCGGTCGTTAGAGGAAAACCATACACCGTATCCCGATCTCTTTCTTCATAATGGATAAAAGCATCTCCGGCAATTGCCATACGTATCCCCAACAAACGCACACGCAGTAGCCAATCTGCATGGGCCTCCTCAATACTGTGGCAGCCTTCGTCCCAGTAGCCCGTTTTTTTCAGTGTCTCTCTGCGCAGCAATAAACAAAATCCAGCCAAGCTTTCGGTCTCTCGCCATGCATCCGGTTTGGGAACATTGAAGGTCATGGCAAATTGACGTGCTCCATTATCGTTCATATAAGGAACCTCGATCTGCTGTTCTTTGAATGGACCATTCGTTACAGGCCCAACAACACCCATACACGGATCGCTGTGTAAACACCCTAACAACCGATCCAACCAGCCGGGGGTCACCATGGAGTTTTGATCCAGTACCACAATAGTAGTGCCTTTTGCCATCATCAGCCCCTGATTCAGGCTACCTATCATTTGCACATCCTTTTTTAACAGCGCATAACGCACAGCGATGCTTTTACGGAGCAAATAGGTGGATGTCCCGTCCGTCGAGCCGCAGTCCACTACAATAATTTCGTGAGGATGGCTCGTATTCTCCTCAATACGGTGAATGCATGCACGGAGCTGTTGAAGCTGATTGCAGGACGGAATGATAATACTGACGCCTTCAAATACTTTGCCGAACGAAGCCTGACCCAACCTGTTACCTTGCTCCTGGCCCCTTTTATATCCTGACCAATAGCCTTTCTTTCCGAGCCGCTTGCTGTGTTTCCTTTGCATATTCAGGCGTTTCATGCCGTTCACTCCTCCGGGTGGCATTATGCCTATACTATATGCCTGGCCCGGTAGGATGGTGTTTCATTGAGATCAAGGTAGAAGTCCTTTCATTTTCAATCCAGCTTCCTGAAGGGAATCGAAGGTTCCTGCGTCGCTCCAATAACGCCGTAAAATATCATATTCCAGCTTGCCTTCAGCGGCATAACAGTTGTTAACATCCGTGATCTCAAGCTCACCACGTGCCGAAGGTGTAATTTGCCGGATCTTATCGAACACGGCAGTATCGTACATATAGATACCCGTAACGCAGTATTTGGATTGGGGATGCTGTGGCTTTTCTTCAATCCGCGTAATGCTCTCCGGACGCTCAGGATCAAACACGGGTACCCCGTAACGACGAGCATCTGCCACCTTTTTCAACAACACTCTGGCGCTCCCCGGGGGCTGTTGCTTGAATCGTTCGATCACAGGTCCCAAGTCTTCCTTGAACAAATTATCACCTAACAAAACAGTGAATTTCTCTTCTGCCTGCATATAGCTTCTTGCCAGTTCGAGTGCTTCTGCAATGCCGCCCGCCTTTTCTTGAATCCGGTAGGTCAGTTGGACACCATAATCACTGCCACTGCCCAAAAAATCGGTATACAGTCCGGCCGATTGTTTACCAATAATAATAAGCATATCCGTAATCCCAGCCTGTCGCAGCCTCTCGATACCATATACGATCATGGGATACTTGCCGACCGGAAGCAGATGCTTGTTGAGTAATGTAGTCAACGGATGAAGGCGCGATCCGGTTCCTCCTGCGAGAATAACCCCTTTCATATCTTCCTTCCTCCTTCGACAGCATGTTCAGTGCATACAACCCCAGCGTTTCCAGTTTCGATGAACATTCTGGGATCTATGCTCCATTTCTCTATAAATAAACGATAGTTCCGCTCGATCAGCTCTTCGATCCAGGAAGTTTCCGAGCGTGAGAAGCTCGCATTCCCCTCGTGATAGACAAAACAGTCGTTGCACATGAGCAGCTTGTAGCCATGCACACGTGCGCGCAGACAATAATCGTCATCCTCATAATGTCCGGGACTGAACCGTTCATCCAGCAATCCGATCCGTTCCATCAGATCACGCCGGAATAACAAACAAAATCCGACCAACCGCTTAACCTCCTGCCACCTGGAGGGATTACTTACATTATTCTGCTCCGCATATCTCAGACAGCTGGCCAAATCTCCTTCCAAGCCGTGTATCTGCTGAATACCGCTGACGCAATTCGTCACCGGTCCCACCAATCCCACGATGCTTTCGCTCTGCAATGCGGCCAACATATTCGATAGCCATCCCCGCGTAACCGTCACATCATTGTTTAAAATAACGAACTGATCACCCGAAGCCAGCCGGAGCCCCATATTACATGCTGCTGGAAAGCCCCTGTTTTCAGGAAGACGTATGCTGATCAGCCGCTCGGATGCGCAAAAATCATCCGTTCCGTCATTCGAAGCGTTGTCCACAACAATGATTTCATACGGTACATCTATCGTATGTGTCCGAATCGCCTCAATACACGGCTTTAACAGATGCAGGCCGTTATAAGTCGGAATAATGATGCTCGTCAGACTCATTGTGCATTCCTCCCTTTGGCAACGTCTACCCGTGTTGGAACAGGCCCGAGCGGGGAATACCCGGCTACCTGAAACACAGCCGTCAGTGCCTCTGCATGATCACCGACGATCAACTGTTCCATAGCGTTCCCTTTGCCAACATTGAAGGTCCGCTTACGGTTTGTTTTAATGACATCGACAGCATGTACTGCCGCCACGATCATGCCATACAGAATTGCCATGGCGTGGGCTTTTGGCGGTACGGCAAGCACGGCTGAGCCAAGCTGATCCAGTAAACGCCGAGATAATGCATGCGGTACGGCGGTCAATGAGCTTGCTCCCAGATCCGGCCTGCGCAGTACGCGATTCAGGAATGCTTTGCACCGTGTCACGCTGTCTTGCTGGGCATAGGGGGGCAAATGTCTGCCCAGATCATTAAGCGCGACATCCGTTCCCTGATCCACCGCGTGGAGAAAAGGCAGCAAATCAGATCCCGAAATCGGCAAATCTCCGTCCACGAACAGCACAATATCAGCCTGCGTCATACGCGCGCCTACTGCACGGCCAACATCATGCCCCAGTCGATCGGGCACGTTGACGAGAGTCACATTAGGATGATGTTTGGCTACGGTGGAGCGCGTGCCGTCCGTGCAGCCGTTCAATACGACAATGATATCCGTAAGCGGAAGTTTTTCCAGCTCGCTCAGCACCCGGTCAATCGTTGACTCTTCATTACAGGCGCTGACCACGGCCGCTGCGGTTCCCTGTAATACAATATCTCCCGGAACTTCGCGTTCCACAGGCGGAGTCACTTTGGTCATTCCTGTTGCCCGAGGTGTGGGCTTTCTCACCCTACGGCTATGCATTGAAGTCGTCGTTCCTCGTTTTCGCTGAACACGTCTGACCCCCCAGCTCGGTTCTTCACGCTTCCCTCTGCGATACGGTCTACTCACAGTTTCACCTCGTCTCTGATCCGTTTGCGCTCCAAATCCGTAAAGCCCGCACGCGTTCCCAGATGCGATGTAAGCCAGGCAATGGCATCCAGATGATCCTGAACAATTACACCTGCCAGCGGGTCCTTGCCGTTCTGTTTTTTACGTGTCGCATTTATTTTACCGACAGCTATTCCATATACAGTCACCACTCGTAACCCGGAAGCGATGGACATAGCTTGAAATAAAGGAGGTTTCTCCAAGGGCTTTGGACCTATTTTGTTTAGAGCCTTTTGACTAATGGCGTGTGGAATGCCAGTCATAGATGCCCCCCCTAAATCAGCACGATTCGACAAGATATTCAATACATGCTTTGCCTCCACTACAGGATGTACGGGCGTATGATTCACAGGTCCATGGTAATCATTCAGCACCACATCCGCTCCTGCACATATGGCGTGTATAAACGGCCGGAGTCTAACGCAGGGAATGACGATATCCCCATCCAGGAAAAGCAGGATCTGTCCGGATGCCGCCTCCGCTCCAACACGACGGCCAACATCATGTCCGAGCGGTTCCGGGAAAGAAAGTACACGAGCTCCCGCCGCTGCTGCCACCTTCGCCGTTCTATCGTGTGATCCGTTCTCAACGACGATAACCTCTGTATGTGGATGGACACGGCGCGCCTCGCGAATCACAGCTCCGATTGTTTTTTGCTCATTCATGGCCGGAATAATGACAGATACGAAAAACTTTCCCACTGATGACGGTCCAGATGGTCGCTCTTCGCCGATCTGTGCCCCTCTCTCCGTGTCGAGTACCTCCCTCATGGCAGGGGTCTTATGCATGTTCGGCATTCGTAACGGCAGCCACATCTTAGAATGATAGTATGCGCCGGAATGCCGCCTCCGTTTGATCTTGTATCCAGCTCTTCCCTGCTTCTTCATGCTCCCGTCTCACCTCCCTTCCTGCTGTATAGATGGACAGCATGATTAGGACAGTTCAACATAACCTATGCGGTCCAAAAGCCGTGTGTAACGGCAAGCGTGGAGTCTTTTCGACATAGCAATTTTCGACTTTATTTTACATAACTTATTAATCCTATTAAATAAGTGAGTTATTAGGGTCTAAAGATTCATTTTGGATAAATTTGTGACATAGATCTTCTCGTCTGTCATTCTCTGTGCTAATATCAGAGCCAGATGATGGGAGTTCAAAAAATCAACATTAGTTTTTTTTGCATAAGTCATTCTTTTCCATTATCCACCATTATTCTATTTTCTTTATATACGACAGGAAAGGAGGAGTTTGTCACCTTTTTAGGCCACATGCTTCATACTGCAGTACCCTCTTTTCACGTACGCTTCATGAAAAACACTTCGGTATTTCTCTTCATGTTCCATTTTCTTCTATTCCAGACGACAACACGACCTACATAAATGGCGCAATGCCTTATTCAAGACAGGATGATTCATCCTGACATTAATCGAGGAGAGTGAATTTTTAATGAAAAAAGTATGGGTTTCGCTTCTTGGAGGAGCTATGTTGTTAGGGTCTGTCGCGTCTGGTGCATCAGCGGAGAGTTCCGTTTCGGGGCCGACTCAGCTTACACCGACCTTTCACGCCGAGCAATGGAAAGCCCCTTCCTCGGTATCGGGTGACGACATTGTATGGAGCTATTTGAATCGGCAAAAGAAATCGTTATTGGGTGCGGACGACTCTAGTGTACGTGAACAATTCCGAATCGTTGATCGCACAAGCGACAAGTCCGGTGTGAGCCATTATCGGCTGAAACAGTATGTAAACGGGATTCCCGTATATGGAGCTGAACAGACTATTCATGTGGGCAAATCTGGTGAGGTCACCTCTTACTTAGGAGCGGTGGTTACTGAGGATCAGCAAGCTGAAGCTACGCAAGGTACAACTCCAAAAATCAGCGCTTCTGAAGCGGTCTACACTGCATATAAAGAAGCATCTGCACGGATTGAAGCCCTCCCTACCTCCGACGATACGATTTCTAAAGATGCTGAGGAACAAAGCAGTGTAAGCAAAGACACTTACGCCGAAGCAGCTAACAACGAAAAAACGCTATCCATTGATAAAGACGAGCTGAGTCTTGATAAAGCGTCTGCCTTGAAAGATAGCAAAATTGAAGCGGTGGAGACAGAAAAAAGTTCCATTGCCAAAATCGCTAATCTGCAGCCAGAAGTAGATCCTAAAGCCGATCTGTACTTCTATCCTAAAGGGGATGACCTGCAGCTGGTTTATGTAACAGAAGTCAATGTTTTAGAACCTGCCCCACTGCGTACTCGCTACATTATTGATGCCAATGATGGCAGCATCGTATTCCAGTATGACATCATTAATGAAGCGACAGGCACAGGTAAAGGTGTGCTTGGTGATAGCAAATCATTCAACACGACGGCTTCCGGTAGTAGCTACCAGTTAAAAGATACAACACGCGGTAATGGTATCGTGACTTACACGGCCTCCAACCGCCAAAGCATCCCAGGTACCCTTCTGACCGATGCCGATAATGTATGGAATGATCCAGCCGGCGTGGATGCCCATGCATATGCTGCCAAAACATATGATTACTATAAGTCTAAATTTGGACGCAACAGCATTGACGGACGCGGGCTGCAACTCCGTTCGACAGTCCATTACGGTAGCCGCTACAACAACGCCTTCTGGAATGGCTCCCAAATGACTTATGGAGACGGGGATGGTAGCACATTTATCGCCTTCAGCGGGGACCCCGATGTAGTGGGACATGAACTTACGCACGGTGTCACAGAGTATACTTCGAATTTGGAATATTACGGAGAGTCCGGTGCATTAAATGAAGCTTTCTCGGACGTTATCGGCAATGACATTCAGCGTAAAAACTGGCTTGTAGGCGATGATATTTATACGCCAAACATTGCAGGCGATGCTCTTCGCTCTATGTCAAATCCTACGCTGTATGATCAACCAGATCACTATTCCGACTTGTATAAAGGCAGCTCCGATAACGGTGGCGTTCATACGAACAGCGGCATTATTAATAAAGCCTACTATTTATTGGCACAAGGTGGTACTTTCCATGGGGTAGCTGTAAATGGAATTGGCCGCGATGCAGCGGTCCAAATTTACTATAGTGCCTTTACGAACTACCTGACTTCTTCTTCTGACTTCTCCAACGCACGCGCTGCTGTGATCCAAGCGGCAAAAGATCTGTACGGTGCGAACTCGGCACAAGCAACTGCAGCTGCCAAATCTTTTGATGCTGTAGGTGTAAACTAAATCATATACGCTATAATCCTCATATTCTCGTCCATAGACCGTTGCCGTTGTGCAACTGTCATGTGGCCCTACTCATACAATGGACGAAAAAATAGGGGTGCAGTGTACAAGTCTGCGCCCCTTCCCCCCTTATTTATGGCGTCCCCTCAAAGGGGCGCCCTTTTCATATTCATAGAGTCCCTCCGATCATTTTCGACTAAATAAGACAAATAAACCGTAAATCAGGGACTAAAGATTCATTTTGGGGTATTTTGTAAAATTAATCTTCTCGTTCGACAACCTCTGTGCTAATATCAGAGCCGAGACGATGAAATTGCAAAAAAAATAAACCTTAATATTTTACATAAGGTCATTTTTATCCAGCCTCTTCACGTTTCAAAGTAGCAACAAGACTTACATATATGACGCTAGGCTTCTGCAAACAGGGTGTTTTTTACCCCAACATTAATTAAGGAGAGTGAGTATGAATTGAAAAAAGTATGGGTTTCACTTCTAGGAGGAGCTATGTTATTAGGAGCCATTGCGCCTGGAGCCTCCGCAGCTGAAAATTCTGTTCCCGATCCGACTCAGTTTACGCCAACATTCCAAACGGTGAACTGGAAGTCTCCTTCAACGGTAACAGGCGACAATCTGGTCTGGAGCTTTTTAAATCGACAACAAAAAACATTATTGAGTCTGGACGATACCCACATCGGTTCCCATGTGCGCGAGCAATTTCGTATCGTGGATCGCACCAGTGACAAATTTGGTACAAAGCATTATCGGTTAAAACAATATGTAGACGGAATTCCCGTATTTGGAGCCGAACAGACCATCCATGTGAACAAGTCTGGTCAAATCACCTCTTATTTGGGAGCTGTCATTTCAGAAAATCAACAAGCCGATGCTAAAGAAAATACAACTCCAAAAATCAGTGCTACTGAGGCTGTATATACCGCTTATAAAGATGCAGCTATACGGGTTCAGTCTCTCCCTTCCTCCGCCCCAATCGTTCCTGAACCTTACGAGGGTACAAGTAGTGTAAGTAAAGACACTTACGGAACAGCATCTAACAATGAATTTTCAATCTCTGTTGATAAGGACTCCTTGGATTTGGATAAAGCAGCTGAACTGGAGAACAGTACATTGGAAGTGGTAGAGCCTGCATCCTCTATTCCCAAGATTGCCAATCTGGAACCAAGCGTGGACCCTACAGCAGAACTGTACATCTATCCCGATGGAGACTCCACACGTCTCGTCTATGTAACCGAAGTTAATACTCTACAGCCCACTCTGCTGCGCACACGTTACTTTATTGACGCTAATGACGGAAAAATCGTATTCAAGTATGACATTCTTAACGAAGTAATCGGCACAGGGCGCGGTGTATTCGGCGATACCAAAACATTTGAAACCACAGCCTCGGGCAAGAAGTATCAACTAAAGGATACGACTCGTGGTAAAGGAATCCTAACTTATAACGTCCACAACACCGAGACGCTCCCCGGCACCCTGTATACAGATTCCGATAACGTATGGGAAGATCCTGCTGCGGTGGATGCCCACGCTTACGCTATTCGCACTTACGATTATTACAAGGATAGATTTGGACGCGACAGCATTGACGGGCATGGCATGGCCATCGCTTCGGCAGTCCATTACGGCGCAAAGAACTACAATAATGCCCACTGGGGTGGCACTCACATGCTTTACGGAGACGGAGACGGCACGTTATTTGCCCCTTTTAGCAGCGACCTTGAAATTGTTGCCCATGAGCTGACACACGGTGTGACCGAGCATTCATCAGGGCTCGTGTATTTCGCTGAATCTGGTGCATTAAGTGAAGCCATCTCAGATATTATAGGCAACGACATTGAGCGTACCAATTGGGATTTCGGCAAAGTCGCTTATACCCCTAATATTAAGGGCGATGCCATTCGCTCCCTTTCCGATCCTGTCAAATACGGTCAAGTCGATCACTACAGCAATCTCTATCCTGATCCTAACAACGAGGATTATGGTGGAGCCCATATTAATAGCGGTATTATTAATAAAGCCTACTATCTACTGGCACAAGGTGGCACTTTTCATGGTGTCAAGGTAGATGGAATCGGACGTGATGCAGCCGTATATATTTATTATAATGCCTTCACCAATTATCTGACTTCCACGTCTAACTTCTCCACCGCACGTGCTGCTGTTATCCAAACAGCCAAAGACAGTTATGGTGAAAATTCAATAGCCGTAACCTCTGCTATTAAGTCTTTTGATGCCGTAGGTGTGAAATAAGTGTAATAATATAAACTTCCCCGATATTACAAGTCTACCCCCTTCTCTCTTATGTATACGGCGTCCCACTAGGGGACGCCTTTTTTCTACTATAAAGTTGATTATGGACACTTATATTCCTGGCTTCTTATTATTGCCCCATCGCAATCCAAAGGACCAACCCTTCACATAGCGGACCTGAGTGTATGCGTTCCACAGTAAGTACTGCTGAATACCTCTGACGTTGTGTGACGGATACCATCACTCCCGGTATACTGGCATTGGCTGTGATTACATACTGTGTATCTACAAAAGGTTTCTCAAATACAACGCTCACTTCACCCCTATCCGCTTGTGCGGGGAGGTGAAAAGAAATGCTCCCATATTGAGGTGAAGCTATATGATCGTCAGAAGCCTCGTCACTGGTCGCTGATCCATCGCGAATGGCATTCAAGTCTAATTCTTTCTCCGTATCGAAAGCTAGATCGATATCTTGCTCAGGCAAGACCACGCGCTGCTTTGGGCGGTGTCTTCCTTCCGCAATGTGAATACTGGTTATGGAACAATCCAGTAATGAATCTTGCTCTGCCTGATCTTCCATCGTAATAGACGGTTTATCGTTATCCATCCTGCATTCCGTATCTGACTCAGGCACAGACAACAGCAGTACAGATGCTCGATTCATCTGCATCGCTTCCTCTAGCGTTTTGGGAAGCTTATGCTTCTTCCATGCCGCTTCCTCTACAGCTTGAACCGAGGTATCCTTCTCTACAGGGGCAGGGACCGTTGCCGTCCCGCGCTGGCTCGGTCTATGACTGCCGGAAGTCGAAGCCGCTTTCTCCTTGTTAACACGGGGGGAGGGAACCGCATGGGAAAGGTTACGCCGTGCTGTTCTTTTATCCTTAGGGCTATGGTTCGTACGATGGTTCATGGTGACCGCTCCTTTGGCACAGGAGTGAACCAGCGGTCGCTCCGCTTCATTCACCCGGCTGGGAATCATGGCTAATGCCTATAAGATAGCCTATGCGCGTAACAGCGCCTACGTCACTCCGTTACGCAGTCCGTTATGATTTGTGCCCAGCGTTGTGCTGAGTGCTGCCACAAAAATCGTCTCCGTACCTCGCCAAGTCCGGCTTCTCCCATCCGTCGTCGCAAGTCAGGTTGCTGGAGCAGCCTGATGATGGCATCGGCCATTTCCTGCTCACCGTGAGACGGATACACAAGCCAGCCTGTCTCGCCGTGTTGTACTACCTCTGGAATACCGCCGATTCGTGAAGCGACCACCGGCACTCCTGCTGCCATAGCTTCCAGATTGACCAGCCCGAAGGCCTCATCCTTCACTGAAGGAACAACAGTCGCATCGGCTAGCTGATATAGCGAGGCCAATGCTGGATGCGGAACATAGTCTAGGAATTGCACATGCTTCCCCAACCTTAGTTTACGCACCTGCCGATGCAACGACGCCGTATACGGCGTGAGGCGGTCATGCCCGTAATAGGCACTACCTGCAATGAGCAGCAGTACGCCCGGGCAGGCGCGGACGACATGCCGCAGGGCCTTGAGCAGCCGGTGAACGCCCTTCCCTGGCATCAGTCTGCCCGCAAATAATACGATTTGGCGGCCTGACCAGCCGAAATCGTCCAATCGCGCCGACCTGGCCGCTTCTGCTGCTGGAGTCCACCGTGGCAGGAAATCGCCAGGATGGATACCCAGCTTGTTTACGACGATGCGTTTCCTGACTGCTTCGGAACAGTCAGAAGCTACGATTGCTCCCAAATACGCACTGTTCACAATAATGCGATCCATTGATGCCAGTAGCCTACCCATGTCCTTCCGTTCAAGGTGAGGCTCCCGGATGAACGTGGTCGAATGCAAAGTCAGCACAACTCGGCTATTGGGCAAAGCCTCGCGAATGGCATACGCAACTGCCGGGCGGTTGTGTACATCTACTACCGCTGGTGACCATCTCTTTAAATCGGCAATCACCTCAGAAATATAACCTGCTCCCCGCGTAAAACGCATACAGGGAATTCCGTCGACATCGCCATGATCCGATGCCTCTGCTCCCTTTATGCCATAGATCTGCGCCTGAAGCTCATGACTAGCCAGCGGTACCATGCGGGCAATTACCCGCTCCACAGAACTGCTGCGGGGCGAAGGTATAACAAAGGAGCCCGGTGTAACAACTGCTACCTTCGGCCTCTGCATCACCACACCTACTTTCTGACCTTATTCCAACACTCTGCAACACTCATCTTGTATCATATCGTCTGCCTCCCTGAAAGGTGCCTCGCTTCTAACTTTGGGCTTACCGCAAGGCTAGCGTCCATGCCTGGCCGATCTTTGATACATATGATGGACTACAATCACAGTATGATCAGTTGGAGTGCTACAAGGAGGGCGGACATACTCATGTTGCATGTCGGCGTCATGCTCAACCCGGCAACCTACCGGGGCATTCCCGCCATGAGGACGCGATATGAATCCATCGCCAATTACGAGGACGCCGGGTTAAGCTACGAGCTCATCCCCTGCTTTCTTCGTCTGGAGGATATTCATATAGCGACCGGAACATGCCGGGCTTTTGTTAAACACGGCAACGAGTATCGGCAAATGACTCTTCCGTTGCCGCCGGTCATCCACAATCGGACTCTCTATCGGCAAAATGAAAATGCTAGAGATATCAACAAGCTTGTACAAAAGGGATACTATATTTTTAATGAACAAAACCGTTTCCCCAAAGACCATATACATGCAATTCTGCAGGAAGACCCTCTGCTACGCATCCACCTCCCCAAAACCTTGCAAGGCAACCTTTCCTCCATCCATACCTTAATGGAGGAAACCGGAGATGTTGTCATTAAACCCAGTAGCGGTAGCGTGGGTAGAGGAATTATGCGTCTGCGGCATTCCCGCGGAGGCTGGACTTTGCAATGTGCACATCCTTCTATACCTGAGCGTTGGTCCACACTACGTTTGCATGTCGGAGAACTCCCGTTATTTCTACACAAACGACTGCTGCATGTGCCTCATATCGTACAGGAAACCATACCGCTTGCTTTGTACAACAATCGTCCGTTTGATATCCGTGTGACGGTTCAGCGCGGATATGGCGGTATCTGGGGTGTGACAGGCATGTTCGCTAAAATTGCTCCTTCCCACACCTTTGTCTCCAATGTGGCACAGGGGGGTACGGCCCGTTCCTTACTGGAGGTGTTATCACAAACAGAGACGGTTCAGACTTCGAACGCAGTCCGGCTAATGAATGAACTAGAGCGGCTCTCGTTACAAATCGTGCACCGACTGGCACAAACCCTTCCTCGTCTCGCCGATGTCGGTCTGGATCTGGGAATTACCCGTGAAGGCAAGATTGTTTTTATCGAATGCAACGGTCGTGACCAGCGCTATGGCTTCAGCCAGGCTGGCATGCATAATGTCTGGAAAGAAACATACACTCAGCCGATGGCTTACGCTCGTTGGCTTCTCGAACGGATGCCTTCGTCAGATACCGAACGTTCACCAGGCCGTCCACTGTATTGATTTACGTCACATTCTGTGTCAATATAGTTCAGAGCGGCCGGACAGGTTCCGGCCAAGACGGCTCGGAAATGAACAAGGGGGATCTGTAATGGCAAAACAGTGGCTGCGGCTCATGACGGAGCTATCATCGCGCAAGTGGGTGTGCCGGATTGTAGGCTCCTTCGCGCAAAGCGGTGCAAGCCGACTTTTTATCCCCACCTTTATACGTACGTACCAGATCCAGACGCATGAGGCTGAACAGGAATGGAAGGAATACCGTTCTCTGAACGCCTATTTTACACGCAAATTAAAAGCGGGCATGCGCCCGATTGATACGAACGCCGAGGTGATGACCAGTCCGGTGGATGCACGGATTACTTTCACTGGCCCAATTACGTCCGGCACTCTTTTGAATGTCAAAGGGCAGGACTATACGCTGGAAGAGCTTCTTAACCGCTCTCCGCGTCTTGAAAAATACACACACGGCTATGCTTTTGTACTCTATCTCAGCCCGACGGATTATCATCGCATTCATGCACCAGTATCCGGTACGCTGGTAGAAAAAGAGCATCTGCGCGGCAAGGTATACCCAGTGAATGACTTCGGCTTGCAGCATATGCGAGCAGTTCTTAGCCGCAATGAACGACAGATTACGTACATCGCCCACGAATATGGTGAGGTGGCGGTCGTTAAGGTTGGCGCAATGAATGTGAGTAGCATCAAATATACGGATGATAAAGCCGTCTCATGGACAAAAGGAGACGATCTCGCCTATTTCGAATTTGGGTCAACCGTCGTTTTGCTAACTGAGAACGGTACGTTTGAGCCAGACCCCGCATTGAAGCTGGGGGATGTGGTGAAAATGGGACAACGTCTGGGTTGCTTTCGACATGATCCCAAAGCATAAGTGAATATATCATAACAGGATTATAGCTACACATATGAGCATTGGAATCGAATGATATAAATTGCTCATATAAAAAAGGACCCGGCGTAATGGCTCGGGTCCTTTTTTTGGAATTTATCCTTTATATTTGTCATGCGTTACTCCCATTATGCCTAAATCCGAAACAGCTTGTCCACCGTCTATAACATTACCGGATCTCAGACGGACTTTTCCCCGTGTATTGCTTGAATTGGCGGCTGAAAAAAAAGATGTCACGATACCCCAAAGCCTCTGCCACCTCGGTCACATTCATTCCCGCATGCAGCAGTAGATGCTGTGCACGCTCAATCCGCATGCTGATAATATGAGATTGCGCGGAAACACCTAGCAGCTCCTTGAATTTAATCGAAAAATAACGCGGTGACAGCCCTGCCCGTGCAGCTAAATCCTCGACGCGATGAGGAAGTCCCGGATGCTGACGCACGTAGTTGGCCGTTTCCCGAATGACCTCGGTGAGCTGGTTACTGGCCTGTTGCTCCTGCGGCTCCTTACGGTCCGCACGCAGCAGATGAATCATCAGTTGTTTTAGAATCAGCTTGCCTTCCTCGTCAGATCCGTAAGCACGCTCCAGGCGCAGTCGAACGTACCTGGCAAGCATATGCTCTACCTCGAACGTTTCCTCCAGCATACGGTAGCTTGCAGGGACTAGCTCTGGTTGTTCGATGAGATCAAAATGAATATAGGTAAGTATGAGCGGCTTTTGCGGGTTATGTGTGGCACGGGTATCATCCCCCGGCTTGAACAGGAAGCAACTCCCCTTGCTCACCGGATACGATGTTCCGTTTAAGACCACTGTTCCTTCTCCGCTCCATACATAGAATAAATCATAGTTTGGCATCGGCTTCTCGCGTACCTGCCATTTCCAGCCCGGCTCGCACACAATTTTGGCGAAGGCCGACAACAGGATAAACGATGACGCAGATGTATCCAGCAAAATCTGCACCTCCTCTTGTTAATCTTTGGTTGTCCTCTATCCCGTTAATTTATAATATAAGCTCAGCGCCTTCATTAAGCAAAAAAATGCGTTTTTATGCTCCCAGATGCTTTTGCGTGACGCTTACCGTGTGTGATGCTATAATATGTAATCAAAATGACTTGGAAGGATGAAACGGGAATGAATCCACTGGCAGCGCAGTTAAACCAAAACATTCAGACAGGCAACGAGCATGTATATCAAATGCTTTCTCTTTTAGGGAAAGAAATTTATTTCCCAAAAGAGGGGATTTTGAGTCAATCCGCAGAAGCCGGGAAGCTTGCTAAAAAGTACAACGCCACGATTGGTATTGCTACGGAAGGTAACGGTCCTATGCATTTGGAGGTCATTCAGGAGAAGCTGTCCGCTTACAATCCCAAGGATTTATACCCTTACGCACCCCCTGCGGGCAAACCTGAACTTCGTAGTGTATGGCGTGACAAAATGCTGAAGGAAAACCCTTCATTGGCTGGAAAAGGTTATGGCCTTCCCGTAGTTACGAACGCGCTGACCCATGGTTTGAGCATCGTTGCCGACCTGTTCACGGATGAAGGGGACGCTGTCATTTACCCAGACAAAAACTGGGAAAACTATGAGCTGACTTTCGGTATTCGCCGTCATGGACGTTTGGTGAATTTCCCGTTGTTCACAGAGGATCAACGTTTTAATAGTGAAGGATTACGCGAGGCGCTACTGGCACAGAAAGAATACGGCAAAGCAATCGTTGTGCTGAACTTCCCGAATAACCCGACGGGCTACACACCGGGAGTCGAAGAGGGTAAAGCGATTGTTGCTGCCATTCAGGAAGCCGCAGAAGCAGGCATCAATGTCGTAGTTGTGACGGATGACGCTTATTTTGGTCTGTTCTTCGAGGACTCCCTGCATGAATCACTATTCGGTCAGTTAGCTGGACTTCATCCGAGAATTCTACCCGTCAAAATTGACGGAGCTACCAAAGAAGAATTCGTTTGGGGCTTCCGTGTCGGATTTATTACCTTTGCTTCGGAACATCAGGATGTACTGAGCGCACTGGAACAAAAAACATTAGGGATTATTCGGGCAACGATTTCGAGCGGTCCTCACCCATCTCAAACCTTCGTCCTGGATGCCCTCAAATCACCCGATTTTGCACAACAGAAAAATGAAAAGTTCCAAATTATGAAGGGGCGGGCTAATAAAGTCAAAGCGTTGCTCGATAGTGGAAAATACGGAGATGTATGGAGCTACTATCCTTTCAATTCGGGTTATTTTATGTGCCTTAAGCTGAACGGCTTGTCCGCTGAACGACTGCGCACACATTTGCTGGAACAATATGGGGTAGGAACAATTGCGCTGGGTGAATATGATCTCCGAATCGCATTCTCATGTATCGAGGAAGAGTATCTGGAAGACCTGTATGACATTGTTTACCGTGGCGCACAAGATTTGTTGAACGCATAATATGTAACAGATTCAATATAGCATCATTAGCGGTATGCCGGATGTTGTGGCATACCGCTTTTTAATGGGCTGAACCATTGTAAGTCACACTTCGAAACAAACTATCCTTCAGCAGCGAGCATTGATTCTTGTGCGAGTGGCAGCAGGATGACTACCTCCGTTCCGACTCCGGGCTCACTCTCATAGTGTATACTTCCGTTCATGGCTTCAATGATTCGAAAGGAGACGACCGTTCCCAGTCCCGTTCCTACCTCTTTGGTTGAAAAAAACAAAGTACCCACTCGCTCCAGATGCTCCTGACTCATGCCTTTTCCTGTATCCCTAATATGCAGACATGCCTTCTCTTCCTGAATCGCCAGCTTTATGTATACCCTGCCTCCATCATCCGCAGCTTCGATCGCATTTTTCGTCACATGTATTAACGCCTGTAACAGCTGATTACGATCCATATGTACGTATATTTCATTCCTTAGCTCAGTATACAGTCTTACGCCTTGCTTGGTCGCCATCGGTTTCAAAAGCAAAACAATCTGTTGAACCATGCCAGACAGATCCATCAGCTCTGTGTTCCCAATCTGCGGTCTGGATAAGTTCAGATAGTCGCTAATAATTCTTTCAGCCCGATCGACCTCTGCTAGTGCCAAAGCAATATATCTGCGATTTTTCCCTTCTAGCCCTGACTGAACCATTTGCAAGAACCCTTTAATAACGGTCAATGGATTCCGTACTTCATGAGCCATAGAGGCAGCCAGTTCACCTAACGTATTCAGATGCTCAGCATATTTAATCTTTCTTCTCATTTCTTCCCGTTCCAAACTAAACTCCATCCAGAAAGAGGAGGCTCCAATGCTTAGGAATTGAATCATACCGAACCAGAGTATTGCCCGGATCAGCTCGATCTCATCCTTATCTAGCCTTCCATTGACCCAGGAATGTATTAACAGAAATATAAACATGGCAATACTGGTCCATATACTCATTAGCATATTCATGCCCACCCGAAGCAATATACTATTGAGCTGCATAAACTTTTTTCTCACCAAGAGAGGCCCCAAATAACACAACATCATGCTGGGAAAACTCACCACTATAGACTCAGGATCTATATACATACGAGCCATCACCATCAACGTTATATTCAGAAGCCCTGCCTTAGGACCAAAATATAAAACAGAAAGGATCAGAGGAACATATCGAAGATCCCAAAATAGTCCATACCAAATATACGAAAACATAAGGCAAAGCACAGAAGACACACCCAGCACCCCTCCCATAAGCAACGGGGTATGTTTCATATGCCGATGATCTGACAAAGCGCTATATACCAATAACGGTACAAACACAAGAAATATGTTCACGAGCAGCTTATCTATCAGCATCTCGTCTTTCCCACTTTCCAAGTGATAATGATTACATACTTCTTCTATTCTCGACAATACGTGTCTTTTCCTCTCTCCTCCCCTACATTGATGAAAAATATAAGGCGATTCGGCAACATACCTGAGCATTGGCCCACGCAATCTGAAAATCCACTTCATAAGATACGATGTATCCTTTATCACAATGACCGAGAGGAGAATGAGCATGGGAGCAGAAGAAACAAGAGGCGGTTACGGTGGTTACGGCGCATTCACAAGCACAGGAACAATTCTGGTACTGTTCATTTTATTAGTTATCATCAGCAAAACGATCTTTATATAAGCTGACGGATATCTGCACCCACGGCTATGATAGCAGTACAAAAAAAGGCTAATTCGCAAGCAGCAAGTGCTGCCTGCGAATTAGCCTTTACTTTATTCACATAGATACAAATCACACTTCTTCTTCATCCTGACCGTCCAAACGCCATTTTTTGGCTTGAGCGCCTCGTAGCAGGAACACTACTGCAACTCCCCCAAGCAACGTGAGCAGTGTAGACAGTAGATCTTCCGTTCCCTTTGCCAGAAAAGGAAGCCACAGAACCACAGCAGCCGGCAACGTCAACCGAACAACAAAGTCGAGAAAAGACGCACGACGACTATGCGCAGGAATCGGATACAACTGAAGCCATAACGAATCCTTGTGATACTGCCTTAGTGAAGTGACCTGTACACCAATGAGGAATATGAAAAATAAATATACTGCAATACCAATCCAACTAGCATGGGTGATATATATAATTAACAACCCCAGAATCCCGAGCCGAATGACAATACCTGCTGGCTCTGTGCGCAGGAACGTCTTAAACAGCAGATAACGATACGCTCCCCTTCTGTTCCAAGGTATGTTACCTCCCAACCAGGATAGCCAACGGCGCGGCGTCACTCTCTGCGTAAGGGCGGGCACATCGACAAACCAGCCCAAAGTGCGCATCACCCGAGCAGCCTGCATACCCTCTGTACGAATCAGCTTTTCCCAAGCCACTAGCAGCTTGACCGGAAAACGCAGAACAAGCACGTACACCACACCGACCAATATGATAAATGGTACGCTGTGTAGTGGAGGCTGCCATAGCCATGCGGCTACCATCAGCACAGCCAACACCCACCGAAGCAGACGATAGCCTATACTCCCGCCAATCGATACCATACGAAGCTCTTGCCAGCCGCCGTAGCTGAATAGCAGCTTTAATAGCACGAACAGTAGCAGGGTCAGTAGCAACGGCTTAGGCGCGGAATCACTGCGAATATACAGCGGCCACACTATAATAGACAGCAATAGCAAACCGAATATTTTATACACCACACCCCGAATCCGGCTGGCCTTAAAATAATAGTGCATTGCGTGCTCCTGTGGACGGAGAAAAACAATATCCGCTGCGTTTAAATACGTACGAAAGCTCGCATGAGCAATCGGAATAGCCACAATAAGCATGATCCAGCGGATGGGCAAATCCGGTGGAGTATGCATTAGTAGCGACGTGTACCATGCGGCAAAGGCAATCAGTGCAAAGCCGAACACCACCGCCAGACCGCTCTGAATGACATAGCCCAGATAAGGCAACACCTGTCCCCAGAACGCTACACGTCTTTCTTTATGCAGACGTTGCAAATCCATGCTCATTCCCTGCCCTGTACCAGCTCATAAAATGCATCTTCCAGCGGCATGCCCGGCTTACCCGCCTGTGCTGTCACTTCGTCCAGCGTACCCTGCGCAATGATGGCACCCTGATGAAGTACAATGAAACGATCGCAATAATTTTCAATCGTGGACAAAATATGAGAACTGAGTAGAATGGACGAACCCGAACGCTTCATCTCTAACATAAAGTCAAGCAGGGAACGAATACCAAGCGGGTCCAAACCCAAAAAAGGTTCATCTATGACATACAACGGCGGTCCCGCTAAAAATGCACACATAATCATCACTTTCTGGCGCATCCCTTTAGACAGGTGCATCGACATACTTCCACTTTTATCCCGCATACGGAACAAGTCCAGCATTTGATCACTGCGTGTGCGGAAATCTGCTTCGCTAACTCCGTACGCTCTGGCCGTGAATTCCATATGCTCCATCACCGTCATTTCAGGATACAGCTCTGGAGATTCAGGTACAAAAGCAATGGCTCCCTGATATTCCTCGGGATTTTCATCCTGCTTATGCCCCTGCACACGAATTTCTCCGGCCTGCGGTGTCATCAGGCCCAAAATATGCTTCATGGTCGTACTTTTCCCGGCCCCGTTCAGACCAATCAGTCCTACCATTTCGCCCGGTTTCACATCCAGCGAAATCTGATGCAACACCGGGCGCTTGGCGCTATATCCGCCGGTCAGTCCGTTAATTTGCAACACAGGCTGTTGTTCCATGGCTCCCCCTCTTCTCCCTTACTCGTTCGGTTTTGATCCTTTTTCCTTCAGCCATCTTGGTGCACCCTTGTTTTTGCGATCACGCTCGCGCTGTGCTTTTCCTGCTTTGGACAAGGCTGCACCTTTGCTCTTGCCTGGAGCTGAACCGTTCGCGGAATTCCTGCCAGGACGTCCGTTTTCGGCACGAACAGGTGCCTTTCGGTCCTCCGCCGATGCTCCGTTAGATAAGGATCTAGCCTCGGAGGGTCTTACAGGTGCACGCTTGGCATCCGCCGGACGCGGCACAACTACTCGACCTCCATGCAACGCACGCTCTGCGATGTCAATGCCCAGTTCACGGGAGAACTTACGCATGATGAACGTTTCACGGTCAGTGACAACCGATGCCACCAATCCTTTGCGTCCCATCCGTCCTGTCCGTCCTGCACGGTGAACATAAGCTTGACTATCCGTAGCCGGATCAAAATGAATAACCATTTCAAGGCCCTCAATATCCAGACCACGGGCTGCCACATCCGAAGCGACCAGCACTTTGAGCTTGTCCTCACGGAATCGGGCCAACACATTGCTACGCGTGACTTTATCCGCATCTCCATACAAGGATGCCGTAGTCAGCCCCATATGCTTGAGCTTGGCCTCAATCTCCCCGATGGCATTGGTTGTATTCACGAACACCAGCGCTTTTCTCGGATTAAAATGACGTACCAGACGGCGCAGCATATCCACCTTATCCCGTTCTTCAGATACAAAGTAATAGTGTTCCAGTCCACTGGCCGTCTTCTGGTCGGGATCAATCCCAATTTCTACGTATTCACGCATCTCCCGTTTCGCCAGCGACTGAATCTCGTCGTTCAGCGTTGCGGACAGGAATACCAATTGACGATCACGTTGGGCGGTGCCCAATATATTGGTTACATCGCCTGCTCCGCCGAGCTGGAACATCTGATCCACCTCATCGATAACAATGGCTGTAATATTGTGCATTTTCAACTTTTTTGAAGCGATGAGTTCCCGTACACGTCCTGGTGTGCCCACGACAAGCTGTGGATGATCCTTGAGCTTTTCGATTTGACGTTTGATAGCCGCCCCACCAATCAGACCGAGTACACGGATTCCGCGATGCTCACCGTAGCGCTGACCCTCACGTACAATTTGCATGGCCAGTTCCTGGCTTGGAGCTAGTATCAGCTTTTGCGTAGCCTTTTTCTGCGGATCAATCGCTTGCAACAGCGGCAGCAAATAAGCCAGTGTCTTGCCTGTGCCAGTTTGTGAGCGCGCCAATACATGCTTTCCCTTCATTATTTCCGGTATAGCCTCTGCCTGAACTGGCGAAGGCTGTGTAATTTCATGCTCAGTCAGTTTGTCCAACAGATCTTGTTCAACGCCGAGCGATTCAAAATTCAATGTCATGAAAAGGTCCAACCCCTATACGTAAATTCGTTACTCTCCATTATATGCGAAAATTCCTCTGTTACCAAATCACAAAAATAAAAGATGTCCCTCACCATAGCTAATGGCTTACGGGACATCTTTTATTTCTTATTCATCACCCCATGACCCAGCCTGTCGGTCAGTCTGGGAGCTAACTGATACAGCTTGAGAAAAGGAGATACCCACCGTGGCAGATTAACCTCCTCCTTGCGAAGCTCCATCGCTCTTACGATATGCCGTGCTACCTTATCTGGTTGTAGCATAAACCAGCTTACATTTCGAACATATCCTCCTGAAGGATCTGCCAGCTCAAAAAAGGGTGTGTCGATCGGTCCGGGGTTAATCGTCGTTACAGTCACTCCACTCCCGCGCAGCTCTTGCCGGAGCGCATTGCTGAAACCGAGCAACGCATGCTTCGTCGCCGTGTAAGAAGACGATTTGGCTGTCCCGATTTTCCCGGCCATTGATGCTACATTGACAATCTGTCCATGGCCCCGCTCTGTCATTTGCGGCAGAAACGCCTTGATGCAGCGAACAACACCCATGTAGTTCACGTCCATCATTTGTTCAAACTCCGTCAGGTCGGTTTCATTAAAATACTCAAACTTTCCGTAGCCCGCATTGTTAAGTAATATATCGACCCGTCCGTACTGTTCCAATACTCGTGCAGCAACAGCCTCTACCTGCTCCTGGCGGGTGACGTCCAGTTGGATAAGCTCATGTCTGCCGCTGATTCCAGCAGATACTTGCTTCAGTCGCTCCTGCGAGCGTGCTGTTAAAATAGGAATCGCGCCCTTTTCGCTTAACAACTGAGCGCAAAGGGCGCCAATCCCACTAGATGCACCTGTAATCACAACTATCTTGTCCTGTAGTATACTCACGCTCATCCCTCCACATTAAAGAAACTTGCTCCTTTAATATTAAGAGATCATCACCTGAATATCCAGCTCACCGATTCCTTCCACCGTGAGCGGAATATAAAGGGCACGCTGAGGCACAAAAGTGGTCAAGTTTTCTGATTTCATGACCTGCGGAGGCGTAATATCCACGACAATTCCCTGACTGGACAAAATCGTACTGGCATTACCACTAATCATATTGCCCAATTCTGAAATTGCGCTTTTTCCCATCTCATCAATTTCAGTCAACACAAATCCGCCCATCATCGCTGATACCATACGTAGCGCCACCTGTTCATTCAGGCCGAACACAATATTTCCGCTAAGCTGTCCGGTCATCCCGATCATAATCCAGATGTGGTCGTCCACCAGCTCGACATTTTTCACACCAAGATTTCCGGATGAAGGAGATACTTGGATCAATTGTTCAATGACCCGTCGCGCCGACTCCAAAAAAGGATTTATCACTTCTGCCTTCACGATCAAAGCGCCCCTTTACGATGGGCTTTTAGACACACAACAAAAGTCCCATTTAAATTAGAATTTTTTAATTAAATATTACTGTAAAACGAATCGATCCTCATTAAAATGCTCTCTATATCACTTATCGACAGCTACCCGGTAATTTTTTATAGCTAAACCACAAAAAATGTGAATAATGTCCTATATCTTTACTTCTTACCGGTTTTAGATTGATTATTTTTGAAGGATATCAGGACTTTAGTCTTTATTTCCCAATATACCACACTTTAAGGTGCTCTGCTTCGATTCATTGCCCTTCCTGCTCGAATAACCTATAATTTAATGAAATAAAGCATAACGACGGTTTTACATATGAACCTATGGATTGGCTAAAAATATTCATTCTATACAGCTGCGATAAGATTAAGAAAAGAGAGGAGGAACTTCATGAACATCAGTCAACTCGAAACACTTATCATGATTTCCAAAACGATGAGCTTCCGCAAAGCCGGAGAACTTCTCAATTTGACGCAGCCGGCGGTGTCCGCCCAAATTAAAAGTCTAGAGGATGAGTTCAAAACCATTCTGATTGACCGCAACCAGCCTGTCACCCTGACCGACCGGGGAGCTGTTTTTTTGGAACATGCCGAGCGCATATTAGAGGTTGTTGAGGAATTAAGACAAAAATTGTACGATCTAAACGAAACACCACAGGGTCACATTGCGCTGGGTACCACAACATCCATCGCTATTCAAATTTTACCGCGCGTGCTTTCCTACTTTCAGGATCAGTTCCCTCTCATCAAAACCTCCATTCAATCCATGGCTTCCTCCATGATTTATCAGCAGGTGGAGAACGGACTTATTGATGTTGGCATCGGCTATCTGATCGAACGTAATCCTAATTTAAGCACTTCGGTTCTGTATTACGATTCCTTTGAGCTGGTCGTGTCTCCTACTCATCCGCTGGCTTCACAACCACATGCTACCATTGAAGCCCTTCGGGAAATTCCGCTGATTCTGCTCTCTCCTGATACAGTGGGACGAAAATTCGTAGACGATGTATTTAAAAAGCACCAAATCGTGCCTCATGTCGTGATTGAGTTGTCCAGCAGTGAGGAAGTCAAACGGATGGTCGAAATTAATCTCGGTGCGGCCATTATTTCCAGACTATCGGTCACTTCTGAACTGCGTGCAGGCACATTAAAAATGATCCATATTCCTGAGCTGGAAGTTAGTCATCCGGTAGGAGTGATTTATAAATCCGGCCGATATCTAAACTCAGCCATGCAGCAATTTTTAAGTGATCTGAAGGGGATGCCGGAGACGAATTTCACCAGTTCTGAATAACGTAATTCGCTATGAACAACATACGCAATATAAACCCTGATTACGAAAGGAAGACAGGCTATGAAATTTGATCTGCACACCCATCATTTCCGCTGCGGTCATGCAGACGGAAACATTCGAGATTACATTGAAGCAGGCATTCAGTCGGGCTTACAAGCGATTGGTATTTCGGACCATTCCCCTTTCCTGGGCAGCGAACAGGATCAGGCTTTTCCTAAAATTTATATGGCCAAATCACAGCTTGCTGAATACGTAGAAGAGGTACAACAGCTTAAAAAAGAATACGAAGGCCGTATTGACGTGCTCCTCGGATTGGAAACGGATTATTTTCCTGATTTTGCTGAATTATATCGTTCCACTCTGGCTCCTTATCCATTTGATTATCTCATTGGGTCGATTCACAATGTCGAAGGGGACAGCATTTTTAACCGTAACCGTTGGAACAAATTAAGCGACGCTCGTAAAATCGAGGTCAAACAAGCCTACTACACGCTCATTCAGGAATCTGCGCGAAGCGGCATGTTTCAGATTTTAGGCCATATTGACGCAATGAAGGGGAACTTTCCAGCCTTTTCAGACATTCCTGCTGATGAAGCCATTGATGAAACCTTGCAGGTAATTGCGGAATCCAATGTGGCGATTGAAATTAACACTTCGGGTAAAACCAAACTGAGTGGCGGATGGTACCCGTCTGCTTCTATTTTAGAAAGAGCGCACCATTTTGGTGTGGAGGTTACTTTTGGTTCGGATGCCCATAAACCTTCGCGGGTAGGCGATGACTGGGAAGAAGTAAAGGCAATGCTGAAGGATATCGGCTTCCGGGAATGGGTCTATTTTAAAGAAAAACGTAAAATTTCTGTGGCGCTTTAAAATTCAAGGTGGGAATTGCCTCTCCGCAAATCATTTGATCTTACGAACGCTGCTGCAATGGAATTGTTGGGGATTGTAATTTATAAGGTAATAATTCCATTGCAAAGGCGAATGCTTAGCAAGATTATGACATCTATGTGTGAGGAGAATTACATATGCACTTGGAAGATCCTATGGACAAATTTAAAAAGCTAAAGCATGACATCACGCGATTTATGCTAATCTATAAATTTGCGCTCGACGAAATGGAAACCAAGATTGAAATATTAAAGCAGGAATTTCAGGCATTACACGATTACAGCCCTATTGAGCATACCAAATCACGCCTTAAATCTCCTGAGAGCATCATGAATAAAATGATTCGTAAACATAGCGAGTTATCGCTGGATGCTATCAAAGATCATATCAAGGATATCGCCGGCTTGCGTATTACTTGCTCTTTTATTTCTGATATTTATGATGTCAGTAACATGCTTCAGAGACAAAGTGACTTGAAGGTGCTGGAAATTAAGGATTACATCAAGAACCCCAAGCCGAACGGTTACCAGAGCCTGCATTTGCTGGTTCAAGTTCCTGTATTCATGTCGGATTGTGAGGAGCTAGTCTGCGTAGAGGTGCAAATTCGAACCATTGCGATGGATTTCTGGGCCAGCCTGGAGCATAAAATATTTTATAAGTACAACCAGTCCGTTCCCGAAAGTCTGACACGTGAATTAAAGAACGCAGCAGACTCCGCTAATGCGCTAGATCTCCAAATGGAGCGACTGCATCGTGAAATTAAGGAGATTAAAGACGCTAGAGGTGAAGAGGACTCCATGGAGGAGCTTCGGAAGATTATGATTAATAATCAGCAAATTACGGTGCCGGCCAATTTCTTGAAGCTTCTAGGAGAGTAGGATTAGGCGGTGCTCCACCGCTATGCGAATGATTGGTTCAACGAATCGCATGTTTGTTCAAAAATGAAAGAATAGAATCATTGATTAAGATCGGCTTCTCTCTAAGCATGTGCGGTCGATGACTACAACCCGGAACAATTAGATAACGTGAGTCTTGGGTCCCTGAGCATAATTCCAGGAGTTGCTCTTCTGTGGCGAAATCGTCATGTTCACCCGCGATAAATAATGCAGGGCACGTAATGCTACTTAACTCACTACGTGTCAATTGCGGATATTGGCGCCAATCCTGTGCGCTCTGACGCATAATCAAATTCATCTGCCCCCTCAGGACATGCGACTCCACTACAGCCTATGGTCGTAACGGTCGCAAACATTTGAGGGTGCTTCACCGCACAATATAAAGCCACATTGCCTCGCAGCTGTACCCATTTTTTCGTAATACATTTCTAAATCCTGAATCTCTACGTATGGCATATGATCCTCCTTTTTTTCATTGCGTCCTGTATCTTTTACATTCATTAGTCCGTCTATCTTAATATAAATGAAAACCATTTCAGAAGGAGTGATGTAAGTATGAAAAAGATACTTGTACTGGGTGGAACGCGCTTTTTTGGCAAGAGACTGGTGGAACGTCTGCTGGAGAGTTCCGAGAACTCCGTTACCATCCTCACACGAGGCCAAACAAGCGATTCGTTCGGTGACCGCGTTCAGCGGATCTGTGCAGATCGTACCGACCCGCAAGCGCTCGCTAAGGCAGTAGGCGAGCAAGTGTGGGACGTTGTTTATGATAATATTTGCTTTTCTCCTGATGAAGCCAGCGAAGCCTGCCGCATTTTTGATGCTAAAGCCAAGAGGTATATCGTGACCTCCAGCCTATCCGTCTATGATTCGAGACCGGAAGTGCTGACAGAGAGCATCTTTGACCCTCAAGCTTACCCGGTTCGCAAGGGCGGGAAAGACGATTTTACATATCAGGAGGCTAAACGGCAGGCAGAAGCAGTTTTTATGCAGCAAGCTACATTTCCTGTAGTTGCTGTTCGTTTTCCAATTGTATTGGGGACAGACGATTATACGAAAAGACTTCATTTTCATATCGAGCATGTTCGTGAAGGAACAGAAATCGGAGTACCTAATGCCGCAGCACAAATCTCATTTATTCGTTCCGATGAAGCCGCAGATTTTCTGTTTTGGCTTGGTCACACTCCTTTAACAGGGCCTGTAAATGCTTGCTCCGACGGTACAGTGAGGATTGGGGAGATCATTTCGATCATTGAGCAGGTAACTGGAAAACAAGCTGTGATGAAAGAAAAAACAGCAGACGAGCACATGTCTCCATTTGGTATTACACAATCGTGGTACATGGATACGTCCAAAGCCCAGTCAGAGGGGTACTCATTTCTCTCCCTAAATGAATGGCTTCCAGAGCTGATAACCAGCCTGACCCGTTCCTAAAAATCATAAAAAAAAGGGGACCCGAAGCTCCGGGTCCCAGCAATATATATATATGATTCAAAGGGGGTCATGTTTATGTTGTACCCACTCTATGTTAAAGTAACTTTGCAGTTATATTTCATTTTTGTAACAAATTGAAATATAACTGAGCACAGCCAAGGCAAGAAGGCTACTCGCTTCCGCAGAAATAGAGAAGGCCCTACTATAGGATAACAAAAAAAGAGGACCCGAATCGTCGGGCCCAGCAACATATATTATTCAAAAGGGGGTCATGTCTGTATTGTACCCGTCCTGTGTTAGAGTTGTTTTGCAGTTATATTTCATCTTTGTAACAAAATATTCCACTTCCATTTCTATGCATAATCCCCTTGGGTCATCGAAAATACCAATACACTTGGCACCTCTCCTGAGGGATCATAAGCACCAATGGTACGCAGCAGGCGCATCTTATTTTTAATAAGCACGCGCATAGAAGCCTGATTATCCTCTTGGCAACGACTTTCGATCCGATGGAGCTTCAAAGATCCGAAACCAAAATTCAACATTTCTCCCACCACTTCTGTACCCAGCCCCTGTCCCCAAAAAGGACGATCCAGAATATAGCCCAATTGCGCCTCCCCCGTTCTTTCATTCCATTGCTGAAAAGAGACGATACCGAGCAACGGTGAAGAGGTAAGCTCATTGGATTCACTAAGTAGATTGCTTTCTTCTGTATTTCTCGGATGCCATTCCACCGCAAAATGCAGGGAATCTAGTGAATCGGAAGAAATTTTAATTTGCGCAACCAGACGCCGCATTCGTGCATAGACTGGCTTGCGAATTCGATTCACATATTGGATCACCAATGGATCGGATAGGATCCGTTCCAGCGCGGGATAATCCTCCGTTCTTAGCTGGCGCAATCGGACTCGGCGGGTGTAAAGCTCCGGTAGCCCAAGACGAAGCATTTCTCTGGTCAGCACAATGTTCCCTCCTGCGGATGGATTGGCTTTTAGAAATGAATGTTTCCATACTTAATCCAGTTCCTGAATCCCGCGGTAAATTCCTGTACGCAGCTCTCGAATATAATACGGCAAAGAAGGCACATCAGCTTCCTCCGCTTGTTTTACCGCCAGTTCTATATCATAAGGTACACGTACAAAATGAATGGAGAAGGACGTAGGCTGCTCCTCTCCCATCTCCCCCTCTAAAATGCAGTAGGAAGCCTGCGTAACATCCAACGGATTCCCGACACTGCCGACGTTAAAAAGTGTTTTTCCCTGAAAATGCTGGATAAAAGCATTGTGCACATCACCATATCCCACAACATCCGGAGCAAAAGCAACTTTTCCATTTTCTTCTGCTAACGGATCGAACATGGCAAGCCGTTTTTCCGGCTCATCCCATGGCTGCACACGGTGATACACACTTTGCGGCGAGGCATGCACCAGACGGATACGGCGTCCGCTCATTCTGAAATCATAATGAAACGGTAACTGTGCCAAATACTGCACTCGTTCTGCCCCCAAGCGCTCGGCTTGCCAGCTAAAATTGAGATCATCCGTAATACTGACCAGCTCATCCCAATTCCCCCGCACGACCACTTCACAACGTTGACGGACAGCATCCAGAACCTCGCTCGGGCTAGGCCCTTTGCCGATCAGATCCCCCAAACAAAACACACGGCTAATGCCTCGGGAAGCAATATCCTCCAGCACCGCCTCACAGGCAGGCCAATTGCCATGAATATCTGAAATGACAGCAATACGATCCATCTGAACCTCACTCCTTTGTCCGAAACGACTACATCTCTACACTACATTCAAGCCATCTTTATGTAGTTCCAAACTATATGACGAAGATGAAAAAAAATCATGGCCTATTGGCCGGATTTTAGTGTAATGACACTAAGCTCCGGCCTGCACAGCACGCGAATCGGCAGATGTGTCATGCCAATGCCTCGGCTAACATATAGCGGCATTCTCTCCGTTCCCACATGAAATAATCCCTGGATGTACTTGCGTCCACCCGGAGGCGGCATTGGCGCTCCAATGACCGGCAAGCGTACCTGTCCTCCATGCGTATGCCCCGACAATTGAAGATCAAAGGACATTTGCGCCGCCACATCTGCATAGTCCGGCTCATGCATCAGCAGGAGCTTGCACATCTCATCAGGTAGTCCGTGGATGGCACGCTGCGGATTGGGCTTGCCCATGATGTTATCCTCTAAACCGACCATAGCTACACGCTGTCCCGCAAGCTCTACAATCGCATGCTCGTTTCTCAGCAACGTAAACCCGGTTTTCGGATACAATTCCTGTACTCCGGCGGGTAAGCCTCTATAATCATGATTGCCCAGAATAGCAAATTTGCCAAGTGTGGCGTACATAGAAGCCATAACTGGAACAGCAGCCTTCATGGATACTGCATAGTCATCCACAATATCGCCTGTAAAACAGAGCAAATCTGGCTTCAGACCTGCTATCCGGTCCGCAAGCTCGCGTAAATCCTGCTCATCCATGTGAAAACCCAAGTGCACATCACTGAAATGTACGACCCTGATTCCGTCAAAAGCAGACGGAAGACGAGGGATAGACAAGTTGAAGCGTGTAATTTCCAAATGATTAGGCTCCCATAAGGAAGCATATCCTCCAGCTAGAAGCGCGGTTCCGGCTGTGGCTAAAGCCGCTTTTTTCAAAAAATGGCGGCGCGAAGGATTGGCTGGTTCATTTGAAACGGAACGCCGCGAAGAACCGGGAGGGATAGCGGCCCCCTGATGCGGGCCATCCTGACTCTCGCGGCGGGTGTGCGGCGTCTTCTCCATATGCGTTCCCCCTTGCGATCTATTCCTTGATCTCACTTATTCGAATTCTTACCGTCCAAAAGCTTTAGCGATGGGTGGACAACCACTGCTCCGCATAGTCTACCAAATCACGTTGCCTCGCGAAAAAACATGAAGCCTCCCCAATGTTCACCCGCGTAAAAGCTGAGGGACAGTCCCGTTCAAAATCAAGTCCCAGCTTCTCAAAGTCATCTGAGGTAATATTAAAATCCTGAAAAGATACCCACGCTTTTGCTCCATCCACCATCATAGGAGCTTGATGGGTGATCACTTCACGTCCATTGTAGGCTGTTCGATATTCCGCCAAATGCAGGGACGTGTTGCTGTCATGTCCGCAGCCCAACAGCACTACATAAGCATCTGCCTCGTACAGCTTCGCCAAGGGCGAATGCTCACCCAGTCCAAAGTCGAGCTCATGAGCTGCCAGTAATTCCGAAGCTGTGGGTCCACGTGCCGCCAGAGAAACATGCGGATGCCCGCTGCGCTTGGTTCCCGGCAGGCCACGGAACGTTTCTACAATGATGCCCATCCCTCCGGTCAGCGTCCAGGCCGGATCATAAGCGGGCATTTCCTCGCGTACCAGTTCCCACCATGACTCATCCAGAGGCGGGTTCATCCAAGTCGAGGGATCAGTCAAGTCATGTGACTGTGTCGGCATCACCAGCGTCCCTTCCGGGCCAACTGCTTCGGTTAGTGCGGCAAGAATGACCGAGGCCCCGCCTGGAACAAAGCGTCCAAAGCTGCGCATCGACGAGTGAACAAGCAATGTCATGCCGCTCCGAACCCCCAGATCCTCTAATCCCTTCAATACATCCGACCTAGTGACAGGTCGATTCGTTATCGGTTGCACAGTCACCTGTCCAGCCTCCTTTTCTCCAAAAACGATACACAATACCATAATTATACCATAACTGCTATCCCGCGCTCCTTCCTCCATGTTACCCTCCATCATTCCTGAGCGCAAAAAACAGGCTTTCTCCAGTTTGAGAAAAAGCCTGTTTGGGCATAACCTATTCGCTGTCTAGTGCTATACAGTCAGCCAGCGCTTGAACATATGCTTGGTCGTTTCCTTGTTCATTTCGGCAATAGAAGTGGTCAACGGAATACCTTTCGGACAAGAGCGTACGCAGTTTTGCGAGTTCCCGCACCCTTCCAGCCCGTCGTCTGTCATCAACGCCTCTAGCCGCTCTTCCTGATTCATTTCCCCTGTCGGATGGCTGTTAAACAGGCGAACCTGAGATATCGCCGCAGGTCCGATGAACGTCGTCTTCTCGTTGACGTTCGGACAAGCTTCCAGACAGACACCACAGGTCATGCACTTGGACAGCTCATACGCCCACTGACGCTTTTTCTCAGCCATTCTAGGACCAGGGCCCAGATCGTAGGTACCGTCAATCGGAATCCACGCTTTGACCTTCTTGAGCGCATTAAACATCCGGCTGCGGTCGATGACCAAATCCCGAACTACCGGGAATGTGTTCATCGGCGCGATCGTAATCGGCTGCTCCAGCTTATCGACGAGCGCTGCACAGGCCTGACGCGGCTTGCCGTTAATCACCATGGAGCATGCTCCGCATACTTCCTCCAGGCAATTCGACTCCCAGCACACCGGAGCCGTCTCTTTACCGTGGCTGTCCACCGGATTACGCTGAATTTCCATCAGCGCGCTAATCACATTCATTCCCGGACGATAAGCCAATTCGAATTCTTCCGTATAGGGACTGGCTTTAGGATCAGCTTGACGGGTCACAACGAACTTCACTGTTTTATTCGACTTCACTGCTTGCTCCGACATCTAAATACACTCCCTTCCGTTATTTGTTCTTGGAATAATCCCGAATACGCGGCTTGATCAGCGAAACATCCACCGCTTCATACGAGATTTGTGGTCCTTCCGGTGTCCAGTCCGCAATCGTCGTTTTCAGGAAATCCTCATCGTTGCGATCCGGGAAATCTGGTTTGTAATGAGCCCCGCGGCTTTCGTTGCGCAGCAGCGCACCTTTGGTCATCGCTTCAGCCAGCTCCATCATATTCCACAGTTGCCGTGTAAATGCCGCACCCGCATTGTTCCAGCGTGAAGCGTCATTGATGTTAATGTTAGAGTAACGCTCCTTCAGCTCCTTGATCTTGTGGATCGTAGCTTCCAGCTTGTCATTATAACGAACCACAGTCATGTTGTTCGTCATCCACTCGCCCAGTTCTTTATGAAGAACATAGGCATTTTCTTTTCCGTCCATATGCAAAATACGCTCATACTTCTCCGTCTGCTGATGAACTGCCGCATCAAATACGGAGGACGCTGTATCCTGTGCAGATTTTTTCAAGCCTTTGATATATTCCACAGCCTTAGGTCCAGCCACCATCCCGCCGTAAATGGCTGACAGCAACGAGTTCGCACCCAAACGGTTCGCTCCGTGGTATTGGAATTCACACTCACCAGCCGCGAACAGGCCTGGTATATTGGTCATCTGATTGTAATCGACCCACATGCCGCCCATTGAATAATGAACAGCCGGGAATATTTTCATCGGAATTTTGCGCGGATCATCACCGACGAATTTTTCATAAATTTCAATAATGCCGCCCAGTTTTACATCCAGCTCTTTCGGGTCCTTGTGGGACAGATCGAGGTAGACCATGTTCTCGCCATTAATACCCAGTCCATCATCAACGCATACACTGAATATTTCACGTGTCGCAATATCGCGAGGGACCAAATTTCCGTAAGCTGGATACTTTTCTTCGAGAAAATACCATGGCTTACCATCCTTATACGTCCAAATACGACCGCCCTCTCCCCGTGCCGACTCGGACATGAGACGCAGCTTGTCATCACCTGGTATAGCCGTCGGATGAATCTGGATAAACTCACCGTTCGCATAGCGTACGCCTTGCTGATACACCGCACCGGCAGCTGTGCCCGTATTAATGACGGAATTCGTGGTTTTACCGAAAATAATCCCGGGCCCACCAGATGCCAAAATAACTGCATCCGCCGCAAAAGTCTTCACTTCCATCGTACGCAAATCCTGCCCGCAAATCCCTCGACAGATGCCTTCATCATCCAGTACAGCCTGTAAAAACTCCCAGTTTTCATACTTGGTCACCAAACCCGCAGATTCCCAGCGCCGTACCTGCTCATCGAGAGCGTACAGAAGCTGCTGTCCTGTCGTCGCACCAGCAAAGGCGGTCCGATGATGCTGGGTACCGCCGAAGCGGCGGAAGTCCAGCAGTCCTTCCGGTGTCCGGTTAAACATGACGCCCATGCGGTCCATGAGATGAATGATCCCCGGAGCCGCTTCGCACATCGCTTTTACCGGAGGCTGGTTGGCCAGAAAATCCCCGCCATAGACCGAATCATCAAAGTGAATCCAGGGGGAGTCTCCCTCACCCTTGGTATTTACCGCACCATTGATGCCACCTTGAGCACAAACGGAGTGGGACCTTTTGACCGGAACCAAAGAAAATAAATGAACGTGAACTCCCGCCTCTGCCGCCTTGATCGTAGCCATTAGACCTGCCAGACCGCCGCCCACGACAATAATGTTGGATGCTGCCATTTCTGCTCACTCCTTTTTTTCAGGATTTTTAACCAAATCCCCTTTTACGTTTGAAAATAGAATTTCAACACAATGTATAATGGATATGACTCATTTACAGTAGTTGTTTAAAAGTACTGCATTGCACCAAGGCAGTTGCTGTTTCCTGAAATTCCGCGCTGCGGAATGCAAGCAGGGAGGCGATGAAGCCGATAGACACCACCACGAACAGGGTCATACAGATATAAGAAGATACTTTTTGCGCACGTGGTCCCACGGTAATCCCCCAACTGACCATAAATGCCCACAGTCCGTTAGCAAAGTGAAAGGATGCCGAAACGACACTGATTAGATACAAAATGAAATAAACCGGGTTCGTCACGATGCCATGCATGACCCCGCCTAGCTCCTCATGAGTTACATTACCCAGAGCCACCTGAAAGCGTGTGTCGTATACGTGCCAGATAATAAATACAAACGTAATGACGCCGGAAATACGCTGGAACAGAAAGCGCCAGTTACGTGAATAGCCGAACCTTTTGACATTCGGATCAGCTTGATAAGCGATATACAAGCCATAAATTCCGTGGAACAGTAATGGCAAGTAGATGAATAACGTTTCTAGTACAATAACCAGCGGCAAACCATTCAGGAAGGCCACGCTGCGGTTAAATCCTTCCTTGCCGCCCTCCACCGCTGTGAAGTTCGTCACCAAATGCTCAACAAAAAATAGAGCCAACGGAATGACGCCAAGAAGCGAATGCAGCTTTCTGGAATAAAATCCTCTCATCTAGGTCATGCTCCCTTCTCCCAATAATAGCGTTTTCAATAGTAATATAACATATAAAATGACAGTTCCCGACAGGAAATGTCCAACAAGGTGTCCCTTATTAGGAAAAACAAAAGTGTGAACATCTTGTGTCGCTTTCATGTTACTCCTTTTCGGCTTATAATGGAATTGCAATATACGTATTAATTATTATGTCTTTTTTGCATATAGAGAGGAAGTGGATGATTTGTTTGAGGATTTGAACGCTTTTGCCGTCATTGTCGAGCAGTCCAGCCTGAATAAAGCCTCCAAACTGCTGAATCTGTCCCAACCCGCCCTGTCCCGCAAAATTGCCAAGCTGGAGGAAGAGCTGGGTGTGAATCTCTTTGATCGTCGGGGCAAACGGCTCGAAATTACGTCCACTGGCCGATTTGTTTATACATTCGCACTAGAGCAACGGCAACGACAGCTTCGCTTCTTACAAAAGCTCTCCCAGCACAAAAATGAAGCCCAGAGTATGCTTACACTCGGCGCAAGTCTCACGACACTCCAGACAACGCTGCCTACCCTTGTCGAAGCTTTTATGAGCAAGCATCCTCAAACCGAGCTGAAGCTGCTCACCGGTAAAACCCATGAAATCGTCGCCTTTGTACGTGACAAAAAAGCAGACGCCGGTATTGTCGGGTCTGCCATTCATGAAGTCGGACTGCGTTGCATTCCGCTATTTGACGATCATTTGGAGCTCGTTGTTCCCATTGGACATGAATTAACCGTTAAAACAGGAACGGCCTCGATGAAAGATCTGCAAGGATTGCCGATGATTATTTTCTCCAAAGGAACCTGGTACCGCAGTCTGACGGATGACTTGTTCCAGCGCAGCGGCATCATGCCGGATATCCGCATGGAAATCGACTCCTTCGAGGCGATTGTACGCCTGCTTCCAACCTGTAAGGCTTCCGCCTTGCTACCCAAATCCTATTTGCGCAGCGAACTGCTGCGGGATAATGGACTCACTGCATTGTACTTGCCCGATTTGAAGGAGACACGCCGAACGACCTCCCTCATTTACTCGGAGACGACCGATCTCGGTCCGACAGCACGACGCTGGATTAGCGAGACACGTGCGTCGTTTGCAGGCTATCGTATGGTGTAGAGAGTTTAGCCCTCTTCATTGACATTAACAACCTCATCCTCAAAGCGGCCGATATTGTCATTTGAGCCGATGATGACCATAATATCGTCTGCTTTTAGCCGATCCATAGCCGTCGGTGCGATCAAGATACCGTTCGCCGTATGAAGCGCCACGACACTACAGCCAAAGCGGGTGCGAGCATTTAGTTCTGCAAGCGTTTTGCCGTTCAGACATGCAGGTACATTGAGTTCCACAATACTGTATTCCTTAGACAACTCCAAATAATCGAGCAAATTAGGCGTGACTAGCTGGTGAGCCACACGGATACCCATGTCCCGTTCTGGATAAATAATCCGATCCACACCGAGCTTTTCTAACGCACGCCCGTGCAGCACAGATATGGCTTTGGCTACGACCTTTTTCACACCCAGCTCCTTCAGCAAAATGGCGGTCAGGATGCTTACCTGGATGTCATCACCAATAGCAACAATGCCACAATCGAAATTACGGATGCCCAGTGATCGCAATGAGTCTTCATCGGTAGCGTCCGCCACGACAGTATGTGTCAACATCTCACTCATACTGTCCACAACATCCTCATTCCGGTCAATGCCTAGCACCTCGCACCCCATATCCACCAATTGCAAAGCTAGGCTTGAGCCAAACCGCCCCAAGCCAATAACTACAAACTGCTGCGTTTTCATGTCTACTCGAAAACTCCCTTATCCTATAATCATTTTACCTTCCGGATGACGATATAATTCTTTACCCTTTTTCGGCCCCAGTGCATAAGCTAGCGTGAGTGGCCCCAGTCTACCTGCAAACATCGTCAGGGTAATCACCAGCTTGCCTATGACTGTCAAATCAGGTGTAAGCCCCATCGACAGCCCCACCGTACCAAACGCAGACACCGTCTCGAACAAGATCATCAGAAAATGATGATCTTCGGTTGCTGACAAAATCATCGTCACCCCGATCACGAACAGCAGCCCCAGCAGTGTAATGGTCAAAGCCTTGTAAATTCGTCCCTGCGCAAGTCGATACCTGAACAGCACAATATCTTCCCGCCCCCGCAGCATCGAAATCACTGCTCCAATGAGCAGCGCGAATGTTGTGGTCTTAATCCCGCCTCCAGTGGAGCCAGGAGAAGCCCCGATAAACATGAGTATGATGATAAAAAACTGCGTAGCCTGCCGCAAGCCTGCAATGTCCAGTGTATTGGCACCTGCGGTACGGGGAGTAACAGACTGGAATAAAGATCCCAGCAGTTTACCACCCCAATCAAGCGAGCCAAGAGTCTTTGGATTCGTAAACTCAAACACAAAAATCACGAGCGTGCCGACTACAATCAGAGCGCCCGTCATGCTGAGTACCACCTTGGTATGCAAGGACAGTCTCTTACGCTTGCGATATTCTGCCAGGTCTGACATCACTACAAAACCAATGCCGCCTGAAATAATCAAAAACATGGCTGTAAAATTAACAATCGGATCATATACATAACCTGTTAGGCTGCGAAAGTGCCCGAATAAGTCAAAACCAGCATTGTTAAACATGGAGATGGCATGCCAAATCCCAAAATAAATCGCCCTGCCTACAGGCATATCAAACGACCAGCGAATCGCAAATATTACAGCACATATGCCCTCAATGACCAGCGAGTACAACAGCACCTTACGGATCAATCCGACAATTCCTTCGACAGAGGTCTGATTCATCGCTTCCTGTAAAATGAGGCGCTCCCGCAAGGAAATCCGACGTTTGAACACCAGCGCGATTAAGGTAGCCATGGTCATAAAGCCCAGACCGCCGATCTGAATGAGCGCCACGATAACAACTTGACCAAAGGTTGTAAAAAAGGTCCCCGTATCCTTTACGACAAGCCCTGTAACACAGGTCGCGGAAGCGGCAGTAAACAAAGCGTCTACAAACGCAAGTGGCTTTCCTGTTGTATTGGAGATCGGCAGCATTAACAATAAACTACCTATTAGAATGATAATGGCAAAGCCCGCAACGAATATCTGCGGTGGAGAAAGCCGGAGCCAGCTTGCATTGGGATTCATCTATTCATCACTTCTCTCCTAATCCTTAAAACTATAAAAACAGTGATTTAATACGGTGTAAGCTCGCTACGCGTTCCATTTGATCTTCCGATCGTCGTTGCCCCTGAATTTTTTGATTTTTCCAAACCTTAGTTAACTATAATTAGCATTCCCTGAATACAGGAAGAATGCATGTCAAGCACTACTCGGTCCCCTGTGCTATTGGCGGGCAGTAGCGAAGGGGGCAGAATTGTTCTGAAGAAGCGAAGCGTTTGCCTTTATCTCCGGATTTTAACCATTAAAGGGGGTATACAATCAAAAAATCCGGGGATAACAGCAATCGGAAGAATAATCTGCACCCGCAGCGGTCTATCTAACCAATCCAAACACTTTTATACGCACAAAAAAAGACACCGGAAAACCGAGTGCCTGACTTGGTTCCTGCTCATAGCCTACGAGGTTAGCTGACGGATTCGGGCAGCACAGTATGCCCTATTTACACTTCCGATCCACCAGTGATCGGCTGTAAAATTCACCCCAGTAACATGGTTCCCCCGTTTTCCCATAGAAATTCGGCTCAACTGTATATCATTACCTATGTATTTTATAGGCATTGCCTCAAGATTATAATCCTTCTATATCCAGATCACAAAACCGATTTCGTCGAAAAAACGTGAAATTGGCTTTATTTTGCGAATGGGCATCGTTTAATCGCAGCTTATCTTATTTTATTGGAACTTTAAAGTGCTTTCACTCTATTTTCATGAATATCGCTGGTCTGTTGGCGGGAACCTGTGCAGTATGATATCTTTAATGGATGTTCTTATTTACAGATTAAGGAGGAAACTCATGAATCCTATCGGGAAACCGGTCGTGCTCACGGCCAACTTCAAAAAATTAGGCTTGCTGGGCGGGATTGGCCTGATTTGCTTTTTTATCTTTCAATTGCTTATTCCCTCGCTTAGCAATCCAAGTCCAGAATCAGTAATGAACGCAAAGGTCATCAGCAAACAAGAAGCGGTCATACACGCATTGGACTTCGCCCGCTCCGAGCTGGGCTATACTGAATCACAGCCAGAGGAGCCTGTCGTGACCTATCAGGCCGAAACAGATTTGTACGGTTATTTATCTAGAGAAAAACTGCTTCAACAGTACGACCGTACATGGAAGAAAAATTACCCTTACGAAACCTTTCGGGTCGATCTGCCTGAATCCTCAGCGAAGAGCAAGCTGCAAATTCATGTAGATTTATCCACTGGGAAGGTCGTTAGTTTTAAACGGATCACCTCCAGCACCAATTACACGCAGGCTGATATTTCTACGGATGAACAAGCACGTAACAGGCTTGTACGTGTGGCTGAGGACGGCATGACGCTTGAAGCCAAGGAGCAGGCGGCCGCTGTATGGGTGAAGCGCTTTGGCTTTAAGCCGTCGGACTTGAAGCTCGCGACCACTGAACAAGAAGGCGGATTAAAGTATACCGTGGACGATAAAAAAATCGGCGCCTCGGTACTTACACTGGCTTTTACTTTTGAAGACGGTGATGTTCGCTCCTTCACTCAAAGCTTTTCGGCCCCGTCATCCTATACCGATTATATCGAAAAGCAAACATTTTGGGCGAATTGGATGACCTATGCGGGTTATGCCCTATTTAGCTTTGTGCTGGGTGTACTTGCCATTGTGTATGCATCACTCACCCGACGACATACTTCATTTGTACGCGGCATTGTTCTATCCGTTATATACTTTATTGCTAGTATAGCTGGGACCATGAACATGCTGCCTTTATTGCAAGCAGAAGCAGGCGGTAAGGGCATGCTTATATTTCTTATGGTTTTCCAGATTGGTGTTACCTTCGTCATGGCTGTAGCGCTCTACTTCTCCTTGGTCGGCGGTGACGGACTTATGCGTCAGGTTGGACTGAATGCATGGCCACGTGCGAAAGAGCCGGGCTACGGGCTGTATGTGCTTCGCAGTATGTATGTCGGCTACTTGTGGGCCTTTATTTTACTCGGGGTACAATCCATTTTATTCTTTATACTGGAGCGCACATTTAATACATTCTCCACAACAGATGCCACGCAATCCCCTTACAATATGGCTTATCCATGGCTGCTGCCAATTATGGCCTGGATGGCAGGTATTGGAGAAGAGACTGTCTACCGTCTGTTTGGTATTCCAATGGTCAAAAAAATTGTGAAAAATACTTTTGTGGCTTGTCTGATTACTACGCTGATTTGGGCGCTGGGACATACGCTTTACCCGATCTATCCGGTGATTTCCAGACCTATTGAGCTGACTTTTCTTGGTTTGCTGTTCAGTTTTGTGTTCCTGCGTTACGGCTTTATTGCCGCCATGTTCAGCCATGTTATTTTTGACAGCATTCTAATGGGACTTAGTGTGATGAGTCTGGGAGACACTGTGAATGTGAGCGCTGGTCTATTCTGGATCTTGCTTCCAGCCATTGTGGGTTACATCATTTATTGGTTTAGTCCTAAAAAGCCAAATCGAATGATGTTTGAACCTATACAAAAAGAGGAGCCGTATTCTACGACTCCTCCTCCCGAAGGGCAGCTATAATCTGACGCGCAAGCTTATCCCCAATAGAGAGAGGCCGGAAGTCTTCGACACTGGCCTCTCTTATTTTTTTGAGCGATCCAAAATGCTTAAGCAGTAACTTACGCCGTTTCTCACCAATGCCTGGAATAGAGTCTAGACGGGAAGTTACCATAGATTTGCCGCGTTGCTCGCGGTGGAACGTAATGGCAAAACGGTGAACCTCGTCCTGAATCCGTTGCAGCAGATAAAATTCTTCGCTATTGCGTGCAAGTGTCACGGCCTCAGAGGATTCTCCCACCAATAGTTGGGATGTTCTATGTTTGGCATCCTTCACCAAACCACATACAGGAATGAACAAACCCAGCTCATTTTGCAATACATCGGTCGCCGCCTTAATTTGTCCACGTCCACCATCGACAACGATCAAGTCGGGACGTTCCAAATTTTCCTTAAGCACACGTTCATATCGACGCCGGATAACCTCACGCATTGTTTCATAATCATCGGGTCCCTGCACAGAACGGATTTTATATTTTCGATACTCCTTCTTGGCAGGTTTGCCATCAATAAACACGATCATGGCTGAGACTGGATCGGAACCCTGGATGTTGGAGTTATCAAACGCCTCCACCCGGTGCAAGCTATCCAGCCCAATGGCACGTCCGAGATTGCTTGCAGCTTTGGATGTTCGTTCCTCATCCCGCTCGATCAGCTTAAACTTCTCATCCAAAGCTACACGTGCATTTTCCGTCGCCATGCCTGTCATTTGCTTTTTCAGTCCACGCTGCGGTACAAGTACCTTTACATCCAACCATTCAGCCAGAGCGAGAGCCGCCGTACTTGGGTCCTCCAGTCCACCGGATAGTTGAGTTTCTGTTTCCTTTATCTCGGCATCTTGGTCACCAGCTTGATCTTGATTCGTTGCCGCTGCATAAGTTGCCCGTTCTTCAGCCACCAGCAGTGAGTCAGCAGAATGCTCTGTCTCCGTTTGTATCGCATTCTCATCTGTCTGTCCGGTAACATCGGCTGTAGGTGCACTGTAGAGTGCAGTTTCTGCCGCAACCGGTTGATCGACATTGACCTGTTTCGCCTGCATCAGCTTAGGAGAATCCGGCAGCAATATTTCCTGCGGCACTGCTGGGTTGTCACTATAATATTGCGTCACATAGGACATAAAATCACTGTAAGCCTCACCGTAGAAAGGAAAAGTCGACATATGGCGCTCGATCATTTTACCTTTGCGGACATATAGGATCTGTACACACATCCAGCCCTTATCTACTGAAAAACCGAATACATCTCGATCTTTCGCATCCGATGTGGTGATTTTCTGCTTTTCCATCATCGCGTCGATGCTGATAATCTGATCTCGCAACTCCTTGGCCCGCTCAAAGTACAATTCCTCTGCGGCCTCCTGCATTTTACGCTGAAGATCCTTTTTAATTTCCTCATGTCCCCCGCTCAAAAAGGAACCAATTTCCTGACCAATCTGGTCATACGTTTCCTTCTCGACCTCTTTCACACAAGGCCCCAAACATTGATGCATGTGATAATACAGACACACTTCCTTGGGCATCACACCACACTTGCGTAACGGATACATACGGTCCAGCAACTTCTTCGTCTGATGTGCCGCGTAGGAATTGGGGTACGGTCCAAAATATTTTGCTTTATCTTTCAGAACGCGACGGGTCACCTCCAGCTTGGGGTGTGCCTCGTTCGTAATTTTCAAATACGGAAAGGTTTTATCATCCTTCAATAGCACGTTATAACGCGGCTGGTACTTTTTAATGAGGTTGCACTCCAAAATGAGTGCCTCCATATTACTGCCTGTAACGATATATTCAAAATCACGAATATCGGAAACCAGTCGCTGCGTCTTGCCGTTATGGCTACCTGTAAAATAGGAACGGACCCGGTTTTTCAACACTTTGGCCTTGCCGACATAAATAATGGTGCCTTCGCTATTCTTCATCAGGTAACAGCCTGATGCATCCGGCAGTAACGCTAATTTGTGCCGTATGTTCTCCAGCGCCTTCTCCTGATTCTGCAAGTCCTCCGCATAAGGTTTCATTTGCCCGGTTCCTCCTTCCATTCTTAATGACTACTCAACTAACTACTTATAATATATAGGAATAATACACAAAAACGCCCCCGGTATTTACAACCGGAGGCATTGACCTTTCATGGCCGCTCCACCAAGCCCCCGCGGGAGCATGGGTCACATGCGATGATTATTGGTGCTTAGTAAGCATGCTTTTCAGCGCTTCTTTGGAGTTCAGACCTACCACTTTATCAACAGGCTGTCCGTCTTTGAAAACGATCAGGGTCGGAATACTCATCACGCCGAAACGGGAAGCAGACTCTGGATTTTCATCCACGTTCACCTTCGCGATTTTGACGCTGTCGCCAACTTCTGTGGACAGATCCTCCAGAATAGGAGCGATCATTTTGCAAGGACCGCACCATGGCGCCCAAAAATCAACCAAAACGGTTCCTGTGCCTTCGACTTCTGCGTTGAAGGATTGATCGGACACGTTAACAATTGCCATTGTATGTTCCTCCTTTATAGAAAAGTCAAGATTATTATAACCTGTAATGTCTGTTTCGACACCTTTTAATTATATCACAATAGTCTTTTAATTGTAAGATATCGAAATAGCAGACGGATAAACGCTTACCCCCGCTGATTTTTTCCCTTTACGGTAATGACATCTACAAAAGGACGAATCCGGTCCATCAAGCGTTGTCCTTTATACATTTCCTCTCCATCCTTGCTCGTAAAGCTGAGATGCTTCTCCAGTCCCTGCAAAGAATAATTGGAAGTATAAAAAGTAGGTTTGCGGTTCATTCGGTAATTCAAAATAGAGCCCATCACGTGGTCCCGTACCCACGGACTTAAATTTTCGGCACCAATATCGTCAAATACAAGCAGATCACAATTTTTGAGCATTTCGGTCGTTTCCTTCAACTTCTGCCCATCTTGGATCATGGACTTTAAGTCCTCCACAAAATCAGGCATATACACGATCACACCGTTCAGACCCGACAGGGCCAACTCGTGCAATAAATAGCCCATCAAAAAAGTTTTACCCGTACCAAACGTACCTTCCAGATACAGTCCTTTTTTGGATAGACCCTGACTTTTCGTTTCTTCAATGTAACGGAATAGCTGTGTGACGGCAGGCATGCGTTGTGAATCTTTGCGCGCAATTTCAAGGGCGTTATATCCCTCCAGAAGTGCGCGTTCATCCACATAGAAGCTTTTAATTCGCTCACGCACCCGTTGCTCATGTTGGGAAGCAATCTGCTTCGCACATGGGGTCCGAATGTCTACAATTTCAGCAGTTCCATTCGGATATTCCACGCCCAGCTTGCAAAAGTGGCCCTGAAAATCGTTAGGACACCGTTCCAGTCCCGGACAATTGTCGCAATTTCGACGATCTCGGGCATACTGAAAGAGCATGCTCATGTTGAGTCGCAATTGTGTTTCGTCCACATCAGGATGCGCAGCACAAAACTCCTGCACGAGCGGATCATTTAGAACCTGATCCGCTACATTGCGAGTGCGCTGGCGAAACGAAGGGTTCTGCATCTGCTGCAGCAAATCGCCCAGTGATTCCAAGAACGCTCCTCCTTTCTTAAAAAGTGCAGAGTTATGGATACCTTAAAATCTACCTACACCTTTTTCTGTTTACCGGATTGCATTCGTTCAGCCAGACGCAGCAGTTCATCCAATTCTTCCTCAGATACAGACTCCTCGGAAGGTTGATCTTGAACGATTGGAATGGATGGCTTGGCTGACCCGTTATTTTTGGCATACGCGCGGGATCGACCGCCGGAAGGAGAAGCAGAGGACTGTTTTCCTTTTACCTTAGCTTGATCCCTTATATATTGAACGGCTTTCTCGTAAGTGTTTACCTGCTTAAGCAGCATATTGGAAGCAACGGCCTCGACAAAGTTGCGGTTAATCCGCTGATCGCTCCCGGATACGAGCAGTGACATCAAATAATGGATCAGCACGTTGATGACTTCGCCTGGCAGCTTATAGCTGATATCAATTTTCTCGAATATATCCAGCAGGTTACCGGGAACCGTGCCGGGGAAAAAGGTTTGCAGCAAACGGCGATAAGGCTCGTTGCGCAACATCATATTATATTGGTGAATGTCACACTTGGCTGTGAATTGTGGGGGAACCTCCACATAAAATTCCATTTCCACAGCTTGCTCTGCAGGCGGCTCTTCAGATGTGGAAGCTTCCCTTTGGCGCAAAGCAACTACCTTGGCGGCTTGAACCTGCTGCTCCTCCTGACGCTTGCGATCCTGTCTGGAGTGCTGGCTAGCCCGAAGCTGAAGCTCGTCGAGCAACAAGTCGCCTGCTTCGGTAAAAATACCGTCCTCATCCAGCAAGCGGCTAATATCCTGTACAGAAAGATCAAATTTGCGAACAACGTAATTGACCATGCCTAACTGCTCGTGCTCAAACCGAAGACGCTCCACGTGCTTACGATTGGCAGATTCACGCGGAAAACGGAGAATAATATCTGCATAGTTCAATGCTTCCTCCGATTCTGACGCAAGTGGTCCAGTCTGACGGCTAGTAGACACCTCGGACAACGCCTGCTCCAATTCATAATCTATAACATGGGTATTCAGTTCAAATAACTCATAAAATGGAATCGAAATATTCTCTTTATTATAGGAAGATTGCGACCATTCGCTAGATTCTCTGCTCCACAATGATTCTCTCAGAGAAAGCACTGCAAACTTACCGATTTTGTCTCTCAACAAAAGGGTGAGATGCTGTGTTCTGAAAAATTCAGCAGGTGCGAGCGGCGGCTGCATCTCATATTCATACATATAGTCGTCCGTTTCGGGTGCATACAGCCTGGACGTCTGTAACAGACCGACGGCCTCCAGTTTGGAGGTCTGTTCAATCAAATACTTGCGTCCCTTCTCACTCGGCTCCAGTCCCAGTGTCAGAAAAAGGCGACGCTGCTGTTCCAACGGCGAATAACCGATTTGTCCGACTGGCACATGCTGGAACAACAGTCGATACAGACTGACCGCAAATGCGCCTACCATCGGCTGATAGACGCTTCCCAGCATCAATTCATCCAGTGCGCTCAAGCCAAATTCCCGATAAACGCAGTAGCGGTGGTTCTCAGTATAGTGCAGCAGGTTTTTCATCCGCATTCCAACATTCTTCCTTTCCTGACATAACGGTCTCCAAGATGTTTTTCTATTCTATCATACTTGCCTTCTGGTGGGACCAACAAAATAAGGGCAATTGTTCTCCTTTTTGGCAGCCGTATTCGTCTGAGTTCTACTTTTTTCGAGAATACTAACTATTTTATGACTTTGTGACCTGCATCATGGTAAAAATGAAATTCTTCACACTTCTTTCATTGGTGAAAAGCTTTACTTTGAGCTACAATATAATGGTTAAGTATCACGTATTGGATACAGGAATGATATTAGGAAGTACACATATTTCGGCTAAGCCGATTACCATTTACAGATCGTAAAGGAGTGTAGATCGTGAGTCAACATCAACCTCAACAAACCCCAGCAACACCTAACGAAGTAGCCTCCACACTGGAAGGCTGGTATGCGCTTCACGATTTTCGGTCCATCAACTGGACAGCATGGAAGACAGCAGACGATGAAGAGCGCGCCGGAGCACTGGACGAGCTTCAAGAGTTTATGAAGGAATGGAACGTTACCGAGGAAGCGGGTCTGGGCAGCTCAGCTGTCTATACTGTAGTCGGACAAAAGGCTGATTTTGTCATGATGCACCTGCGCGAAACGCTGGAAGACCTCAATAAACTGGAAAATGATTTTAACAAAACAACCTTCGCCAAATATACAACTAAAACCTACTCTTATGTGAGTGTGGTGGAACTGAGCAATTATTTGAGCAAAGATGAAGATCCTATGCAAAATCCACAAATTGTCGCACGCTTGAAGCCTGTATTAAACAAGGCCCGTTATATTTGTTTCTATCCAATGAACAAAAAACGTGATCTAGATGACAACTGGTACATGCTTTCAATGGACGAGCGTCGCACCTTGATGCGCAGCCACGGTTTAATTGGACGCAGCTATGCTGGCAAAGTAAAGCAAATCATTTCCGGTTCTGTCGGCTTTGACGATTGGGAGTGGGGCGTAACACTGTTCTCCGATGACGCACTTCAGTTCAAGAAGCTAATCTACGAAATGCGTTTTGATGAAGTCAGTGCCCGTTACGGTGAATTTGGCTCCTTCTATGTCGGCAGCGTGTTGAATGAGGAATCATTTGAAGACATGTTGAAGCTGTAAAGCACAACCGTCAGTACCATATCGCAGCATACAATTAAGGATTCCGCGAACTCCCACTTTCGGGACGGCGGAATCCTTTTTTTATTGCAGCACAGGCTCGACCCCTACGGATGTATCCTCACTTTTCGCCAGCTTTCTTTTCTCCAAAGCGATCTGAATAAAGATAACAAGCATTAGACCACTTAATAGGATCAAAAAGCCGCCAAGCTCAGGAATAAAATATTTTAAGCTCCCACCTTTGAAGCCCATCCCTCTCAAAAACTTGAAATGCCAGGTCAATGGAAGAATATTACTAATATATTGCAGTGATGTAGGCAGCATAGCTACTGGCAATTGAGCGCCGCTCAGTAAAAACGAAGGCAGTATAATTAGCATGAGGCGTGGGGAAGCTTTTCCCGGATTCGCCGCATTCCACCCTAAAGCCATCGCAAACAAACTCAACGTAATCGTGTACAGGAGAAATGGAATACTGAGCTGCCATACATTCGCTTCAAAGCGTAGTCCGCCAATTTGCTTAAGTAAACCAATGGACAGGTAAAAGGACACACATCCTACTAACGCATACGGCAACACCCTAAGAATCAAACCATACGAAAACTGAAGCTCCTCTTTTAATCTTCCTTGCTCCCGCAATCGCGGGACAATTGTCAGTACAGTAGCACCAATCAGTGAAATCATGACCGTATTAATGAACCCCATAACTGAGGTCATCAAAGTAGCATTGGTAGGATTATATAACAGGCGCTGCTGAAGCAGCATATTGGAAGTAAGCCCTGTAACCTGGCTGTCACTCATTCCCATACCCTTTAATCCACCACCAGCCAGCATCGCATTTTCCGTCGCCATAATCTCTGTGACTGCCGAGCGTAGATTTCCCGTAGCCTGACCTACCGTATTATCCACATAAAAACCGATGTTGCTCTGAACTCCTTTGATCCTATTTTCCTCCAACCCAGCTGGAAGGTAAATCACCGCAAAAAACTTTTCATTATATAAAAGTAAATTCGGATCGGCTTCATTCTCTTGCACATGGCGTACATCAATATACTGCGATGCATCTAATTTATTAATAAGCTGTCGGCTATAACTGCTATGATCTAAATCGACTACAGCTACAGAGGCATCGTTAAGCTGATTATTTTTAAAAACAAATCCAAAGGCTACAGCTACTACGATAGGAACGAGCAGCATGATAAAAACCATCTTACCACTGATCATCAGCTTCCATTCTTCTATAAACGCCTTCATTTCGTCACAACCTCTACCGTCATTCCAGGTAATAATTCAGATGTTCGCTGGACATCCACCCGCACTTGGAAGGAGCTTATATCCGACAGACCTTTGTCCCGACTCATTCTCATGTTGGTATACTGAGGGGCAGAAGTAATGTACCTCACCTTGCCTTGGACATCTTTATCTAAAGCTACGACGTGCGTATTCACATTTCCCCCAGCTTTAAACTGTGACATGGAATCCTCGCCCACATAAATATCGTAGTATAGCTGATTGGTTTCAATAACGACGCCCGTTGCCCCCGTAGAAACGATCTCTCCCATTTTAGGTACAATACGCGACACCTTACCATCTGCGGATGCCTTCAGCACCATACGTCCGCGCTGCAATTCCAAAGTTTTGAGTTGAACACTTAATGCCTGCTTTTGTTGAGCCAGAAGATCCACATTGTATTCGCTATTCTTAACATCTTTTCGTGTTTGCGAGGTTTGAGTCAAGGCTTCCTTTGCTTTTTCTGTTTTGATACGAGCCTGCTGGCGTTCCTCAGCAGTTGCGCCTGCCTCCATTTTATCCAAAGCGGTTTGCTGCTGAGCGATCCCATTTTTAGCAATGTCTGATTGTTTGCTAGCCGCTATAATCTGGTTTTTGGCAATTTCAACCTGATCTGTAGCTGTATCTAACGCGATTTGGGCATTATCCAGTTGGTTTTTGGCGTTATCCAGTTCTGCTTTGGTTCCAGCTCCAGCATCATATAACGCTTTGATACGGTTGTAATTCACATTAGCCAAGTCCAGAGCCTGTTGTCTGGATGATACTGTTTTTTGCGCGATTTCCGCATTCCTTTTGGCTGTCTCTACTCCTGTCAGAGCTGCGTCCAACGATTGCTGTGCTGCTTCAATAGCCAGCTTTTGTCTTAGAATATCCTCCGCACGTGTTCCTTGATTTAATAAGGACTCTCCTGCTTGCGCGGCTTGAATGTCCAATTGTCCCTGTTTTTCTGAAGTTGAAATTTTCTCCGACTGATTTTGCAGCCCGTCTTTAGCCTGTTTTATTTTCACATCAGCCTGTGCGATATCCGTTTTTAATTTCTCAATTTGCAAATCAAGGTCTACAGGATCGAGGGTCATGAGCACATCCCCTTTTTTCACCTGTTGTTCTTCCTTCACCTCAATCGTGTTTACTCTTCCCCCTACGCCCTGAAAAGCAACATTTACGGTATCTGCCGTAAGCAGTGTGTTTTTTTGTTGGGCTGCCATACTCACAGCATCCTTGCCGCTCATTGCCATCAGCGTACCTCCGGTACCTAATGCAACAACAAGTAGCACGTACACAATGATCTTTTTATTCATTGCAATAAACTCTCCTTCATGATGATTTAGCCAATGATAGTTAAAAAATAATAGTCAAAAACAAATAAGGAATCTGATAGTACGACGTCTAACTATTTAAGCCGGGAAATTTGATTACTCCCGTTTTATCCGTTCAAGTCCTGAGGAAAACTTATTTAATAACGTAGCAAATAGAATATGATCTTCCTTTGTAAATTCATTCATTAAATCCGAAAAAAGCTGGATGAACATCGGAATTTTTTCCGTCATTAACTGTTTTCCTTCATCAGTCAAGGAGATCGCGGTCATACGTCGATCCGTCAGCGTACTTCTTCGGATGATGCCGTCCCGTTCCAGCTTATCAATTACGCTGGTTACTGTTGAACGAGTAACCCCTGAATATTCAGCCAGCTCTGATGGAGTCAATGCACGTTCATGTAAAAACAATGGCATTAAAATTTTCAGGTTGCCTACAGATAGCCCATATTCCGAGAGTCTGGAAGACACTCCATTGTACACTTCATGTGCTGCCTGCACGAAAAGTACCCACGTATTCAACGATTGGGAGTCCACATTTGGAAACTTTTCAGTCAATAAATGTATTCTCTTGGGATCGGCATTGATTTTAAAATCAGAATTCAATGTGAAGCTCCCCCTCTGTAATTAGTAATCATACTATACGACGTCAAATAGTTATGAGTCAATATCTTTTTTTGTTCATTGAAATAAAAAAGGCCTCCAAGCTCCTTTCAAGGAGTCATGGAAACCTTCTGGCCTTAGAAAAACCGTCCTTTTTTCAGTACCAGTGGAATTCCGCCTATGATGAACAGATAGCGGAGATCGACAATTTTTTTCAATTGTGCGGCCACCCAACCTTTTATTTTGCGCTTGCCCACCACGGCGACGGCTTCGCCTTTTCCAAGAGAAGCAACCGTCCCTTTGTTGGAAAATACGAACTTGTGCAACTCCTTTTTGCGGAGAGTAGCGGCTAGATTCTTGGCACAGAGCACCCCTTGCTGCATCGCAATTTGGGCAGTCGGTGGATAAGGGCGTCCTTCGGGATTAAACATCAAGGAGCTGTCCCCGATAATAAAAATATCATCGTGGCCCGGTGCACGCAGAAAATCGTCGATTTTCACCCTTCCACGCATCACTTCGAATCCAGCTTTCTCAATTAATCCGTTTCCACGAATCCCTCCCGTCCAGACCACCGTGCAGGCTTCGATTTTCTCACCCTCACCAACGATTACACCATCCTGCAAGCATTCCTTAATCGGAATTCCAATGCGGAAGGTGACCCCTTTTCGCTTAAGGACATCCATCGCATACTCCACCAGCTCAGGATCGAACCCTGGCAGTGCCGTTGGAGCCGCCTCGACGTTAATGATTTGAATTCGGTTAAAATCGATGTCATACGCTCTAGCCAGCTGTGGCAAACGATCCGCTAACTCCGCTACAAACTCAATACCGCTAAAACCAGCGCCCCCTACGACGAAATTGAGGCGACCTGGTTTACCGTCGTTTTTATACAAGGCCAGCTGGTATTCAATATGCTCACGAATCAGGCGAACCGAGTTAATACTGCGAATCGTCAGCGCGAACTTATCCATTCCCGGAATACCGAATGTTTCTGGCTCCCCGCCTAGTCCAATGACCAAATAATCATAGGAGAGCGAGCCATCCTCCAGCAAGATTTTTTTCTCCTTCGGTATGATTTCCTTAACCGTTCCTTTGACTAAATCCACCTTGAACTCATCGATCAGTTGGGCAATCGGAATCCTTGAATGCTCAATCGTATCCGTACCTGCCGCAGGCATATGAAGATGTGTCGTAATATAGTGGTAATCATGACGGTTGATCAGCGTGACATCCGCCTCATTGTGCTTGAGCTCCTTTTGCAATTGCTGAGCCGTCAATATACCGCCATATCCGGCGCCCACAATGACAATTTTGGGAATACTGCTCATGCTTTTACCCCTTCCGATATACATAATTATTCGAAGCTGTTCTCTCAAAACGGTTAATTTACACTCACAAAAAAGTCTTCATCAAATATTAATAGCTTTAACTTTGCAAGCGGAACCTGGCAGTTTATAATGATAAACAGTGAATCATGCGTTCGGCGGCTATCTGAACCTCTATGCGGCTGATTCAATAATTACAAATTCCATACTATCCCTTTCGGAGGTGTTTTTAGAGTGACAACTCAATCCACAGGCGCGGAGATCCGCGATCTGATCATTATTGGAGGCGGTCCAGCCGGTATTTTCGCCGCTTTTTACGGAGGAATGCGTCAGGCATCCGTCACCTTAATTGAAAGTATGCCCCAACTGGGCGGCCAGCTTGCAGCCCTTTATCCTGAAAAATATATTTATGACGTTGCTGGCTTTCCTAAAGTAACTGCACAGGAACTGGTCAACAATTTGGTTCAACAAATGAACCACTTTAATCCAGAAGTGCAGCTAGAAGAGAAAGTCGTATCGTTAGAGAAAAAAGAAGAACGCCACTTCATTGTAAAAACAGACAAAGGTGGCGAGTATCATGGTAAGGCGGTTATTATTACCGCTGGTGTTGGTGCTTTCGAGCCGCGCAGACTGGAGCTTCCAGGTGCCGAACATTTTGAAAAAACGAACCTGCATTACTTTGTTAGCGACCTGAGCAAATTTGCAGGCCGAAAAGTGCTAATCAGTGGTGGCGGTGACTCTGCCGTAGACTGGGCACTCATGCTGGAACCAATTGCAGAACAGGTTACATTGATTCACCGCCGCGACAAATTCCGTGCGCATGAACACAGTGTCGAAAACCTCCTGGCATCCAAAGTAAATGTTATTACACCAACGGAAATTACAGAATTGCATGGAGAAGACACGATTACGAAAGTCACTCTTGCTCATGTAAAAACCAAAGAAACACAGGAAATCGAAGTGGACGATGTGATCGTTAACTTTGGATTTGTATCCACACTTGGCCCGATTGCTGAATGGGGAATTGAAATCGAAAGTAATTCCATCGTGGTCGATTCTCGCCAGGAAACCAATATTCCCGGCATTTTCGCCGCAGGAGATATTACAACCTATCCAGGCAAGCTCAAGCTGATTGCGGTCGGCTTTGGTGAAGCCCCTACGGCAGTCAACAACGCCAAGGTCTATGTAGATCCAGATGCCAAGTTGTCTCCTGGTCACAGCAGTAACATGAAATTGTAGTCTAGTTTAGACTATGACAAAAAAGGGTATTTTACTCCAAATTTGAATGTTTGGAGTGAAATACCCTTTTTTACGGTGTGCCTATTCGTTGCAGTGATTGTCTGTAAAGCCATTCGAACCCTGAATGACTTTACAGTCGCAGTACGAGAGCTTGTCCGGTCTAATGAAGGACTACGGCTGTATTCATCTCTAGATTTCTTTTGTGAATTTCAGCCAGCAACAGTGCAATGAAGTCACATTCAAGTTTAAGCTCGATTGCCATCTGATAGGAATCCAAAAGCATCTCATCCGTCAGCATAGCCATCCTCGACACAACCTTTCCTTTTATTTCAAAATCTATTCTATCAAAATACCAAAAACGGAACAAGCGTTCTGTTATCCACAGCCAATTGTGGAAATCCTGTGTATAAATTGTTGGTAAGTGTCGTTAACCCTTATATGTGACAGGGGATAATGTGGACAATATTTATACACAGAATTTTGAAGCTTGAACACAAAAAAAATATTTTTATTATTTATACAAATATATTATATTTAGCGTCTTGTTAATAGATTAAATTGGGATTTTATTGAAGAAAACAGAAATTTATTGAGGTCTTGTATTAACCTCTAAAATCCATACCCTTCCATTCTGATCAAGCCCGTAATCAAATCCTAGTTGTCCAATCCCAGGAAACCTTTTTTCCAGCACAGGAATACAGCGCTGTGTAAGTTCAATGATCTCTCGCCGCTTTCGCGTAGCAAGCCGCCGGGGATATATCATTCGAAGCGCATCTGTTCCCTTCAGCAAAGTTCCCCCTCTGCACAGATTCGTAATGACCAGTCCGGGACGAGCATGACGTGCAACTACCGCACGAAAATCCCATCTCTGCCCTTCCTTCACAACTTTGACTCGATAGTCGACAGGTCTACCTTGAATACTTGCCAGTTGGATCCCTTGTTGAATGAGATATGGGCGTTGGATTCGGAGCTTATGGATTCCGATTACAAGTGCTCTAAAATGACTGAACCGGTGCGTGTGCTCCATACGCGTGCAGGTGTATCCCCTACGCTCCTTTGCCACACGCATGACTCCGATTCCTCCGCCTCCTTTTACAGGTTTTATAAACACAAAAGCATGCCGCCGCAGCATCATGCGCAATTGATCTTCACTATATAGACAGGTTTCCGGTATATAAACGGCGGTATGTGGATGGTGGAGCAGCGCCTTCGTCTTTAGCCATTTGCTTGCAAGTTGTCTCATCTAACCCTCTCCTTTCGCCGTCAGGTATACTTATACATACTCAACAGGAATGTTCTATTCTTGGATGATTGTCCGCGGCACGTGTCTATTTCGACAAGATCATGGCGAACGGTAGCATGCACCGAATATCACTGGTACAATGACAATAATCTACTACCATTTGCACGGAACAGCGGAAATTACCGCCAAATCGTTTTTCAACAAGGAGGTCAACTCATGAATAGCAAAATTGGCATCATGGACATTGGCTCAAACTCCATACGTCTGGTGATCTATGAAATGACAGAGACAGGAGCCTATCGCATTGTGCAGGAATGCAAAGAAGCTGCCCGACTGAGCGAAAAGGTTGGGGCCAACGGCCGTATGGAACGGGAGGCGATTCGAAGCATCGCTCCGTTGCTGCGCCAATTTATGGCGGTATGTCATATGCACGGGGTTGTCCGTATGCGTGCAGCAGCAACAGCAGCCATCCGCAATGCCACGAATTCGGACGAAATCGTCCAATGGATTGCGGAGGAGACAAATTTAACACTGGAAATACTGAGCGGAGAGCAAGAAGGCTATGCCGGTTTTCTAGGTGTAGTGAACACTATGAATGTGAGTGATGGAATCATCATTGACATCGGGGGTGGCAGTACCGAAATTACGCTGTTCCGTGATCGAAAGCGACTGCATACGGTGTCATTTCCCTTTGGCGCCGTCAATATGAACTGGCGCTTTGGACGTGAGGTCAAGAATGGCGAATGGTCTCCTCAGCAGATTGAGGAAATGGAGAGCTTTGTCCGTTCTTCACTGCAAAATCATGATTGGATCTTCTCCAATCCGGATCTGCCATTCATCGGGCTAGGTGGGACCCTGCGTACTTTGGCTAAAATCAATCAGAAGCGGCAGGATTACTCACTTCCTGTGACGCACCATTACGAAATGACGATAGAAGATGTCGATTACTTCTATGGCAGTCTGCCCCATCTTCCCTATGAAAAACGCAAAAAAACAGCCGGCCTGTCCAAGGACAGAGCCGACATCATTGTACCGGGGCTTATTATATTGAAAACGATATTTGAAGCTGCTCAAGGCTCCGCGTATCTGGTCAGTGGAGCGGGTCTGCGAGACGGCCTATTTCATGAGCTGGTCAACGCGGAACAGCCCGTGGTAGCTAATCCGCTTATCACATCCATTCGCAATATCCTTTCGTTTGCTGTCCCGGTTAGCGAAGCGCATGTCAAGCGGGTTAACGAGTACGCCGTCCGGCTCTATGACACATTAGCTAGCGGAACCTCAGCTGCTATGGACAAACGCTTGTTACTGACCGCAGCAACTCTTTACAAAACGGGGGCTGCCTTGAATTACTATCATTTTCGCCAGAATTCCGTGTTCTGGATCTTACATGCAGGCATTGGCGGTCTATCCCATAGGGAAACGGTACTAGCCGCGTTGATCGCGGATTACCATCCCAAGAACCGGACCCCCCGTTTGCTACGCACACATGCGGATATTTTGGAGCCTTCCGACGAGGAACGTGTACATCGACTCGGCTCGCTGCTCCAGCTCGCGATTGGCATGGATCGGAGTGAGTCCGGAATGATTACCAGCATCAATCCTACTACAGGGGATGACGCAATGCATCTTCGTTTGGAAAGCAAGAGTGAACCCATATTAGAACAACGAGAACTAGAATCCGTTGCGAAAGATTTCCAAAAGGCGTGGAACCTCACATTGTCGTGGTCCATTCTACCTTCTTCCAATTTCTAACCTTCATCGCTTCAGATTGGCTCCTGATGGGAGCCTCTTTGTCGTTTCTGGACACAAATTGATAGCTGCCATTAGGCAAAAGCTGGCGCGCCTTCACATTATCCCTTAACGATAAATGCAGAATATCTGCCAGCATTTCTTTGATCCCGTCATCATAAATCGGGCACATCAGTTCAATTCGGCGGGTCAAATTGCGCGTCATCCAATCCGCACTGGACAGAAATAACTCGGATTTCCCTCCATTTTCAAAATAAAACAATCTGGAATGCTCCAGAAAGCGGTCTACAATACTGATGACACGTATATTCTCGCTGAATCCTTCCACACCGGGACGCAAACAGCAGACCCCTCTGATGATAAGATCAATCTTCACACCTGCTTGGGAAGCCGCATATAGTTCATCGATCATCTCCTGATTGGATAAGGAGTTGATCTTGGCAATAATCCGGGCGGGCTTACCTGCCAATGCTTGCTCTGCTTCCCTACGGATGAGTTCAAACAGCTTGTTCTTCATTCCCGTTGGAGCCACCGTAAAAGCTTGCAAAGTCTTGAGCGCAGAGAATCCCGTGATTTCATTAAACAGTTCGGAGGCATCCTCACCAAGTACTGGATCCGACGTAAACAATCCGATATCCGTATACACACGCGCCGTGCTTTCATTATAATTGCCTGTACCTACATGCACATATCGTTTGAGTGCGTTGCGCTCATGGCGTATGACAAGAATGATTTTGGCGTGCGTCTTCAAGCCAACCAACCCATACACTACGTGACAGCCTGCTTTTTCAAGCGTACGCGCCCAGGCAATATTACGTTCCTCGTCAAAACGGGCTTTCAGCTCCACCACCACTGTTACCTGCTTGCCCGATTCGGCCGCACGTGCCAATGCCGGAATCAGCTTCGATTCCCCGTTGACACGGTACAGGGTCATTTTGATTGCCATCACATCTGGGTCCTCTGATGCCTCAATGATAAAATCAGTTACCGCATCGAATGATTCATACGGGTGGTACACGAGCACGTCCCGTTTGCGAAGTACGTTGAAAATATCCTCTTGCGGGGGCAGTTCTTCCGGATACAGTGGTTTGATTGCCGGAAATTTCAAATGTGAATACCCCTCCAAATGATCGGCAAAAGACGATAAAAATGTCAGATCCAACGGCCCGTCCACCTCAAACACATGGTCGAACAGCTTGAATTCGCGTTGAAGCTCCATCAGGGCATAGGGATGAATCCCTTTTTCTACTTCCAGTCTTACTGGCGCGCCCCGTCGTCTTCGACGCAGCTCTTTTTCAATCTCTTCGAGCAAATCTTCGATTTCTTCTTCATTAATGGATAAATCGGAGTTACGTGTCACACGAAAAGCATGAACGGCCTCTGGGATATACCCAGTGAACAGCGTTTGGATATGATGCTTGATCAGTTCCTCAATTAAAATAAATGATTTCTTCTTGCTATTGGAACGTAACGGCACTGTAACCACACGTGGAATATTCGAAGGCACCTGCACAATGGCAAAAAGCGGTTTATCCTCCTCCGTATCCCCCGGACGTCTCAAAACGACCGCTAAATATACGTATTTATTGTGAACGAGTGGAAAAGGACGGCTCTGATCGACCGCCATCGGCGTGAGCACCGGAAATATAATTTCATGAAAATATGCATCCAGCGACTTGCGCTGTGTCGTATTTAAGTCTTCATATTCGAGCAGTAAAAGACCTTTTTTCGTCAAGAGGCGAGAAATATCACGATAGGTCCGGTATTGTTCCGATACCATCGAGACAGTACGCTTGATCAGGCGTTTGTACAAACCGGAGGGGGTATATCCCGTAAAATCCTTTTGCATAAAACCCGCCTTGATTTTCTCGCGCGTCTCTGCAACACGAACAGCCATAAACTCATCCAAATTGCTAGATACAATCGCCAAAAATTTGGCTCTCTCCAGCAACGGTGTATCTGCATCCTGAGCTTCCTGAAGCACACGGCGATTAAATTCAATCCAGCTTAAATCTCGGTTAAAGTAACGTTCTGACCCGGCTTTATCCTTATTCTGACTCTCTATCAACATATGGCCTCCATCAATTCATGCAGTATAGTTACCCTTTATTGTACTATTAGATGAAACGCACTAGCATCACAGTAGTGTAAACGCAATGTAAAATGTGTGTAAACACAAACTGGATATTTGAAAAGGTCATTCGGATGCTTTACAAAAATAGCATTAAGCGGTACAGTGTTTACGTCTGTTTCATAGAGTAGATTGAAGAACCGTTTCTTTTTCAGTTGTTTATGTTCGTTATGATGTGTAGTAACCACTTAGAAGCCACATTCAATTGCTGATTTTCAAATGGCATGATATAGGGAGGATTTACGTTATGGAACCCAAGAAAACGCCACGCGTACTGCAAAAAAACATCGAATTTTTCACCGCAGCGCTGTCTCAACACCTCGTTACGGTCTGGCAAGAGGACCCTACAGGTGTATACTGTGAGATTGGCTGTGGATATATCGAGTTATTCAGTAGCGAGATGATTCGGGTGCGCAATCAAGATGGAACCCCAAGCCATTATGACCGCAATATTACCATGTTTCAGCTAATCACAAAGGATCAGCCGATATAATTATTATATGCTATGCCTGCGCTGTTCTTCCAGATTAGAATTGCTTTATGTTTACAACTACCGATTTTCATATCTGCTGAATCTTGCAGTTTTTCAAAAAGCGCCTCAGAGCGCTTTTTTTGTCGACCTTTTTTGAACATCGTTTCGAAAAGCAGTATGATAAGGGAGCATATTACCTAAATTTAAAGGGGAATCAACCGATGGAGCATACAACATCAGATGAGCGCATCCTGGTTATGACCGCGGTTGAAGGCGAACGGGAAGCTGTACTGCGGGGCCTGAAAGGCGACACCCGTTTTGTGGTCGAGCTAGCTGGCGTGGGCGCACCGTCCGCGGCGGCTTCAACCGCGCTAGCACTGGCGGCGGCTGGTGACTACCGTCTGGTCATCAGCGCCGGAATTGGTGGCGGCTTCGCGGAGGTCGCTGCATTGGAGAGCGTCGTTGTTGCTGACGCGATCATTGCCGCTGACCTGGGGGCCGAGACGGCAGAGGGCTTCAGCAGCGTGGACGAGCTAGGGTTCGGCTCAAGCAAAATTGCCGTGAACGTTGCCACCGCGCAGCGATTGGTTCAGACGTTGCGTGCCGCCGGACAGACGGCTGTCGCGGGGCCGATCCTGACCGTCTCTACGGCCACCGGTACGGCGGCAACAGCGGAACGGCTGGCCAAACGCGTTCCTGGAGCTGCTGCCGAAGCGATGGAAGGCTACGGCGTGGCCGTGGCGGCAAATAGGCTAGAACTGCCGACGATGGAAATCCGCACGATTTCCAATGCTGTCGGTCCACGTGACCGTGCAGCCTGGCGAATCAAAGAGGCTTTGCAAGCATTGGAAGCCGCATTTTCTACATTAACGGAGGTTATATAGATGCAAATTGCTTTTTCACCTTGTCCCAACGACACTTTTGTCTTCCATGCCCTGGCGCATGGTTTGATTCCGGGCGCACCCGCGCTGGACATTACATTCGCCGATATCGACATCACCAACAATCTGGCGATCACACCAGACGGACTGGATATCATGAAAATTTCGTATGCTGCACTCCCTTGGGTACTGGATGAATATGCCCTGCTGCCTTGTGGGGGCGCACTGGGCCGGGGTTGTGGGCCACTCGTGCTGACCAAGGAAGGTTCCACCGTCAAAGGCCCGGAAGCCCTGTCCGGCAAGCGCGTAGCCGTTCCGAGTGAACGTTCCACTGCCTATCTGCTGTTCCGCCTGTGGGCGGCCAAGCATGTGCCTGGGGGTGTCGGCGAGATCGTCGTGATGCCGTTCGACCAAATTATGCCTGCTGTCCGTGACGGGAAGATAGATGCCGGACTAGTTATTCATGAAGCACGGTTCACGTATCCGTCCTACGGGCTTAGTAAGCAAGTCGATCTGGGGAACTGGTGGGAAGAAGATACAGGACTGCCGATCCCGCTCGGAGCTATTATTGCCCGCCGTACGCTGGATCTGGATGCGATCACAAACTGGATACGCGCCTCTGTCGAATACGCTTGGCAGCATCCCGAAGCTTCGCGTGAATATGTATTGTCTCATGCGCAGGAGCTTTCACCTGATGTCGCCCAATCGCATATCGACCTGTACGTTAACGATTTTACCGCCAATCTGGGCGACAGTGGATATGCCGCCATCGAAGCTTTGCTCGGTCGTGCCGCGCAGGAAGGGCTGGTACCTTCGTTTGATTTAGCCCAACTGCGCCCTACATCCACAACAATACGTTAAAAGGGAGAGACATGCCTTGCATGTTTTCCTACTGAATAGAGTAGTTTAAACATATAAAACCTCCCGAACGAGCACATGGCCTAGCCATGCGCCCCATTCGGGAGGTTTTATCATTTCATATGGCGAATCTTCATTCGACTCGCTTGATCCCTATACTTAGTTCTGTTCCTGCTCCACAACCTCGGTCTTAAATACGTTATCCAGTTTGGTACCCAATCTTTTGACCAGCGGCACCTTGATATCCCGGCTCAGCTCCTTGAAAAAAGCGTCCATGTCACAATTAATCTTATCCAACACGACCTTCACGGTACCCTCCTCCAAGATCTGCTCATTCAGATCCTCCGGTACGGTAACCGAGATATCATACTTCTTGCTTAACGTTTTAATGTAGCGGGTAAAGATTTCGATAAGCTCCTCATTGTTGAACTTCTCAACTGCAACTTGCCCTTTGTTGGTAAATTTCAAATTCACTCTCACGTTAGCATTTCCCCTTTTCCTTTTGACCATTTATTTTGGATAAACGTTGAACCTTTCAGAGGCTCTTCAAAGAAAGGGCCTTACCGGTCGTTTTAGACTCTTGTCCTTTGATATACTAAGTATAACACATTAAGGCCGTTTTCATTTCCCAACTTGTCGTTTTATGATAAAAAATGATAAAATTTGCGCATTTTCAGCATAAATTCTTTCTTTTCATGCCAATCATTAGGAATATCCCCTACACAAATACACAAAAAAACGCCTATCTCGCAAAAGAAAGACGTTTCCGTATAGATGCCTAAGTGGTATGCATTTACAGAGGTTTCGTACATTCCCAACCATGTGAACGATACTCACGCACAGCGTCTCGTATATCCTCAATATCATCAGTATGCAGCAAAACGGCAGGTAGAATAACCCAATATTCATTCTCCGCTAGATCAATAAATACGTCCTCGACATCGTAATATTGCATATCGCCAAATGCCGTGTCCCTGATCTTCTGTCCAACTAAAGGTGTAAACGGAGAATCAAATGTTTTCATCACCTTCGTATATTCCTTCACGCCCGTTGCCGAGATTTGCTGTGAAATAATGACGCTCAATGCTGTTACCTCCCTGACCTAATAATGCTCATTATACCCTTCTCTCAGACCCTCTACAAAACCTTGCGTAAAAAAAATCATAAAAATCAATAGACCGATGCCAATAGCAACGGAGCTGATTACAATAATGAAGATGCCCTGCGTGTTTCTTTGTTCCATTCGTTTCGTCAAAATTCCAAAAACCAAACCTAAGACACCCAACAATCCTCCAAAGACAAAAAAACTAAATATGAACCCCAAACCTGCAAAAATCCAGCCAAAGAAAGCGAGCAGCCATCCCTGCTGCTGCGGCTCGCTCTGTTTCATCTGCCAACGTTCCCTCGCTGTAGGTGTATATCTGTCCATTCCTTAACTCCCCCGCTTCATCTGCAAAACCCAACATCGGAATACATTAGGTTCCTCCTACTGCTGACCGGTGAGTTTAAAAGTGCCGCCTTCCCGCTTCCCAAGCGGATAATTTTGAACCGTCATTTCCACCCTCGTATTCTTATCCCATACCGGAAGCTTGTCAGATGTACCGTACTCTTTCATAGCTATGTTTATGACTTCCTCCGCCTTCTTCGTCAATGCAGCTGAGGACATATTATATTTACCATAACCTTGATAAGCACCGCCAAAACCAAGATTAGGTTGATTGTTCACATTCAGTAGCACACCCTTCAACGTGCCATCCTCTGTTACATCAAAAGTCACTTTTTCCAATACAAAATCATCGGTAACGACAGATGTCTGCTCTAACATATGCGTTATGGCTGACAGGTTAGCTGTTAATCTAACTCGTCCCAGTAGCGCCTCTGTATCGTTGTGTTGCTTCGTTAACGCTTGTGTTGTTTTATTTAGTGAAGCGTTCGCACTAGTTAAAGTATTGACCTTCGTATTCAGATTATAATTCCACACCGCCAAGGCTATACATCCTAGTACAGCTACTCCTGAAATGACTGTTGCTACAACTGCGAGCTTACGAACAGAATGTGCTTGCGGCTCCACAGACTGAGCATGACTGCTTAATTCTCCCATACCAAACTTCCTCTCTACTTATATAGTCATATTTTACTATTCCCTCCTCTGATAATCTAGTATATTTTTCCTAATTCCATATTTCTATGCATTTGTACAGGAATTCGTTTCATCAGCCCTGGAGTTTCGGTTCTTTCGTTTTCTAGGAGATGCTGTATTTACCAGATACACACTGCCTGCAATCAGCACCAGCCCCACAACAAACGTCAAAGTAAGCGATTCCTTGAGCATTACCATACTAAAGACTGTGGACAACACCGGAATCATAAACGTATATGAGCCGACGGTTCCTGCATCTCCATTGTCGATCAGTTTAAAATAAATTATCCAGCCCATCGCAATCACGAATATCGAAATAAACAATAGAATTGCGATAAAGGAGGTCGTCCAGTGAATATCGCTCCATTTCTCGGTCGTAAATCCAATCCCATTGAGTATAATCCCTCCCAATACGAGCTGCATCGTCACCGCCCAAATGGAGTCCAGCTGCTGACTTTTTTTCTTCATATAAATCGTTCCGAGCGCCCAGCACAATCCTGAAGCTAGCCCCAACACAATACCCAGTACCGATAAATGCCCTGCCATTCCACCAGAGCTAATCACGATCACCCCGCCAAAACCCAGTACCAGTCCAATGACCTTCAGGGGAAACATGCGCTCCCCTAACCACATCCAGGAGAATAATCCCAACAGGATCGGCTGAAGGAATACTAAAGTGGAAAATAACCCAGCAGGCAAATAACGCAGCCCTACCGTCTGCAAGCCATAGTAGCCTGCAATATTAAATATGGACAGCACAAGATAAGTCCACGCATTTTGTCTAAAACGCAAGGTTTCCCGGTGACGTATAGCGAACAATAGCAGAATCACACCACCCAGCAGGGTACGGATTCCTGAAAAAAATATCGGCGGCGTATCTGGCAAAGCCAGCTTGGTCAACGGCCAGTTGATCCCCCATACCATCACTAATATCAAGACAAGCCACAACGTAGCTTTAGGTGTTAATTTTTTCATAGATGTCTTCTCTCCCTTAGATTTTTCATCGCTCATTGCTACCGACTAAAATCTGAATAGCCGTTTGCAAAGTTTTGCTTTACTAGCGTATACTGTGGTCACTAATAAATAAAATGAATGTTTTCAATAAGGGAGATAACTTTTCACTTATGACCATTACTCAGATTATGATCTTCGTTCGTGTAGCTGAAACGCTAAACTTCACCCAAACTGCCCATGAGCTGCATATGACGCAGCCCGCGGTCAGCCATGCCATCGCCAGCATCGAAAACGAGCTGGGTGTCCAGCTATTGCTGCGCGACCGAAAAAAAGGAGTGCTGCTGACAAATATCGGGCACAAGGTACTGCTGCAATTCCGTATGATGCTGCAAAGCATGGAAAAGGTACAGCAGCAGGTGGCTGCTGAAAAAGGTTTAGACGTGGGCACGATCACGATCGGTGCCTTTCCTTCTGCCTCAGCCTATTTTCTGCCCCCGATTATTCATCATATTCGTCAGCATTATCCGAACCTTGTTTTCGATCTACATGAAGGCTCCACGAATGAAGTCAAGGAGTGGGTGCATACCAGAGAAATCGAAGTCGGTATCATCCTGTTACCAGACCCTCAGGTAGATATCATCCCATTATGTCAGGATGACATGGTTATTCTCCTGCCAGACGGTCACCCTCTACAATCACACAATAAAATTGCCATCCGTGACTTGAATGAGCAGGATATGATCTTTTGTAAAGGTGGACATGAGGTCGCCATTATGGAAGGGTTTGAACGCGAACAAAGTCAGTTGCAGGCACAATTCATTACTCACAATGTCAGCACCTTGGTCAGCATGGTTCGACAAGGACTGGGTATGGGCATTGTTTCTTCACTCGCCTTGTCCACGTTCCCCCATGATCTGACCGTCAAGGAGACTTCACCTCTGATCACACGTCAAATCGGTATCGCTGTACCATCCCTGCACAATGCTTCTCTGGCTGTACAGTTATTTGTGCGTACTGCGCAGGAGCTGTTTACGGATATGAAGCAGTAGAAGCATTGGATTATGAACATAAGGAGGTCTATTCATATGCAGAGAAATCAAATCATTCGACCAAATAGCTAAATTTCTAACCTATAAGCTTATACATCACATATAATGCATTAATTACACTGGTATATTATCCCATCCCAGCGGGTAACCTATATGCTGAATACCTGCAATTTTCAAACTAGGAGGGTTTTGCATGGATCATCTCGTTATTTTGATCAGAAGTTTTTCTGCATTCGTTATCCTCATGCTAATTGGGAGAATATTGGGGAAGCAAACCCTTTCCAATATGAACTTTCACGAATTCGTAACGGCAGTTATATTAGGAGCTATGGCTGCTAATTTTGCATTTAACCAAAAAATAGAAGTTGTCCACCTATTAATAGCCCTGTCTGTTTTTACAATTACTTCTTATGTTTTATCCAAGTTTTTTTTGAAATTCAGAAACTTTAAGATGTGGACAGAGGGAGCACCCACCGTTCTCATAGAAGGAGGGTTCATTCTCGAAGATAACCTAAAAAAAAATAATATGACATTGGATTCTTTAAACCAACAACTTCGCCAGAAAGAAATTTTTAATATAGAAGAAGTGCAGTACGCCCTCCTTGAGATTAACGGAAAACTATCTGTTCAAAAGAAAAAGGAACTGCAAGCCGTGACATTAAAAGACCTGCAGTTGAATGCAGGTAATGCCACACAGTTCCCAATTGAGCTTGTAATCGACGGACAGCTTTTGCATGGCAATTTAAACTCCAATCATATTCCCGAATCATGGCTGCTGTCTCAACTGAAGGCCCGCGACAAAAAGTTAGAGGACGTATTCTATGCCGTTAAAGGCAGCAACGGCCAACTCTATGTGGATGAATATAAGGATAAAATCCAGCATCCAATTGATGTGGAGTAGTATTGACTTTCGGTCAATAGTTACCTGAGATTCAACGTAATCAGATAATTGTATTTGGCAGCGTGCTTAAGCTCATCCAAAATGATACCGTACACCGTGTCCTTATAGATACCGGCAGGCAAACCAAACCAGATGTTGCGATATCGTTCCACCGCACCCAACTCTCCCATCAAGGCGCGCTGTAGACCTTCTGTATAAGATTGCACCCTCTCATATTGCTCACTACTGATGCCTGCAATTTCCTGTCCTGTCAAAGCCCGATACATCTCTCTGAACATTTTATTGTGACCGCGCTCATCATTACGGATGCTTTCAATAATAGCCACCTGCTCTTGTGAGGGTGCCAAATTGATCAATTCATCGTAGAACAACTCATCGTTACGCTCCCCTTGTACCGCTTCCTTTATCATTTGTACTGCTTTCGGAAATCCTGTGTTCCAGATCGGTACAAAATCGGCCCGCATATAGTATGAATTTCCCCAGTAAGAAGGTACTTGATACAAGTTTATTCCTCCTAATGTTAGTTTTTAGAAAGTATATGCGCATCTGCCCATGTCGGTTCCTAACATTAGGAGAATATACTGATGATAGCTATCCTTCAATGTCGGATCAAACCTCCAGCTACATCATCCCAGCGCCAAGAAACCTCATGTCCATGGAGATGCAGCCCCCCAAACCACTCATCGATCCCTTGAACTGCAATGCGGTCCGCTGATCCATTCAGTACCTCTTTACCCAACTCTGTCAGAATTACCTTTCGGTTCAGAAAATCCGGAATTTGTCTGAAATCCAAGCCAGCCTCATCCCCGTCAATCATCAGCAAAGGATGTTCGCCTTGCGCCAAAGCACGAATAAATTTCCAGTATTCGAGATCCCCCATGCCAAGCACATGCAGAACGTCAGTTACCTGACGAAACAATTCCAATGCCGTATTCACTCCATTATGAACGGCCTGAAGCGTGGTCTGTTCCACAATGCCAAGACCATTCTGCTCCGAGGGCAGCCGCTTGAGATGCGCTGTGAAAGCTTCATAGGCAAAAGGCAGGCCGGATGCTGCCAATTCTGCCTTCTTGTCTTCCAGCAGATTAGCCATTTGAACAGGATCAGGAGAAGCATACGCCTTCCAAAGCTCGCTTCCGAGTTCCATTTCTTGCCGCCCAATAGTCCGCCAGGTCCCAGATAATGTCTGAAGCTGTGCCGGAGTGAGCTGTCCCAAGCCATGAAAGCGTTCGATTCCCGGAAACTCCCCAATGCAGAGCAAGCTCAGCTTCGTGCGGCCCAGTTTCTGTCTTTTGAACCAGTGGAGCAGATAGGCGAGCATGCTCTGATCAAACAGGTCATGCTCAAACCACAATACGACTTCATCATACTTAATAAACTCACGAAGTTTCTGCTCCTGTTCCTCACAACCCATAATATATTCGCTGGTCGGAATACCCATCGATTCTTCTAGGACCCTGGCCCGCAATGCCCGTTCTTCCGCCCCCGCTGGATTTAAAAATATCGGTCCTGCCGGATATACCTCTCTCCATACAAGCACATCACCCTGTACAACACCCTGCTTCAACATCTCGCCTACAACATCACCGTTAACAATATGTAGCATGTTTTGCCCTCCCTCATACAAATGATTGAACACAGAAACGAGATCAGCTACCGGGAGTGTACCTTTCAGCTTTCGGCGAGCATCGTGCAACCGCTTCTTAAGCGTCGGGACCGGAGTGCCCAGATAATCGGAAATTTCCTGAAGAGAATAGCCGTAAAAATAAAACAGCCGCAGAGGCACGCGCAGCTTGGCAGACAGTGCCTTCACCGATTGTTGCAGAACTTGGCTCTCCTCCCTACGCTCCGCAATTTCTGCTACACCCGGTACTCCTCCCGATATCTGCACAGCCTCATCCAGAGGAAGCACCGAATGATGCTTGCGCCGCAGCATTCGCTGGCACTGTCTTACCACAATGGTCTTGAACCAGCCTGGAAAAGCAGACGGGGTCTGCAGCTTCTCCAGATTCTGATAAGCCTCTATGAACGCATCCTGCACGGCATCTTCCGCGAGATGGACATCCTTCAGCATGTCATAGGACACCGCATAGGCCATCCCGCGAAAATGCAGCATCAGCTGCCCGAACGCTTCTGCATCCCCTTGCCGTGCCTTTTCAACCCACTCCCTCATACGTCCCTAGCCTCTTTTCTTTCGTGTTCTTAGTCTTAAGTGCCAACTCCGTGCAGGAAGGTTACAAATCAGCTAGTTTCCAACAGAAATATATCATCCTTTATTTTTTACGAGGTTAAGTTCAATATGACTTCGACCATGTAGCCATAGCAGTTCGTCCAGTAAAAACGTCAATCCATCCTTACTACGCAAACGCTCGATCAGTTCTGTAACGACTTCCATAATCCCACGCTGTACATTCTTCGCTAGTTGGAGGCCCCCACTTTCCCCATCCACATAAAGATGTGGATGGTCCGGTTGTTCTACCTTTCTTACATGTCGCAGACACAGTATCCCATGTTCAAGATAAAAGAAATAACTACGATCATACAGAACTCCCTCAAATAATTCATACATATGAGGATCATCATCAAGTCCATATGTCATGGTAGCCATTTTTAAACTAACTGGATTGCTCATATATTCTTTCACTCCCTCAGAATTCAAATTGTAAGTTCCTATACTGAAATTCTAGTGAAGTAAAACTCTAATTAAAATAATGTGAATTTTTTATTTGATAAGTCCTGAATGTTTGTATGCAATACTGTAATTTATGTATAAGAAGTCGTTCATTAAATACATTCGCAATATGGTATATATACCAAGTTAACTTCTATTTTGTTAATGAGGTACTTATACTATATGTTTTGAATTCTTATAATCAAATTGGAGAGTGATACAATGAATTTTATAAAATCTATTTATACAAAACAAAACGTAAATAGCTCAGTACTCTTTTTTGCATTTTTAGTTTTATATAGTGTTTTTTCTAAGATTGAAATTAAACCCGTAGCTCTTTTGCTTTTTACAGTTGCATTTGCCTTTTTTAATGCCCTGAGTAAATTTGTCCAATCCACACGTAGTGATAATGATCCTAAGTAAGTAATCTCTACATATTAAAAAAGACCTCCAGGACGAATATAGTACGTGACTATACCGTTCTGGAGGTCTTGATTTACATTTTCGAATTGTTAACACCCCATCATGCAGGTTTGCAGACAATTCATTTCATTGTACCCTTTTAAACTACCTTAACAAGGCTCTTCGTTCGGTTTCCCGGCATCTGTAGCTGTACGGAAGCTTGAACCGCAGCCGCATGTAGCTACGGCATTCGGGTTATGAATCGTGAAGCCGCCTGACATTCCAGACTCTTCAAAGTCGATTTCCAGACCGTCCAGGTAGCGGATGCTTTCCTTTTCCACTACAATCTTCATATCCTGTACGTTCATATATATATCCTGATCCGTCTCGTTGTCGTCAAAGCCCATTGCATACGAGAATCCGGTACATCCACCTGGCGTAACACCCAGACGTAAAAACATATTCGGCGTTTCCTGCTGCTCCAGCATATCTTTCAAACGCTCAGCAGCGGAATCGGTGATGTTAATCATAGCTCCATCCTCCTCTTTTACTTCATGTTCTCCTTCAGTATACTCCACTATTTGCAGGTGCTCAAGTCATGGAATGTCCTTCCCTTACAGGCTTCAAGACCTGTTTTTCTATTCGTTTGTATTGAACACCGGTGGTGTGAGGTTTATAATAGGTGAAGAGTGTGTAAAAGAAACTGTCGGAAATTTGTCATTTCAAAGGCGATATTTTGAGATATTCATCATTGTAGCCTGGCATTGTAACATTTTTCACATATCGTATATCCGCGCTGCCGGATTCTTACCGACGGAACGGGACATCCTGTGCGCACCAAGCGCTTATGCCGCTGATTTGGCGGACAGCCTCGCACAGAGCAACTTGAAGGAGGAATAGGCATGTCCACATTAGTTACACCTTTTACAGACCGCAGAATGGCGGAAATTGTAGAAAAGGTACAGAACGGGATTCGTTTGAACCTTGAAGATGGTATATATTTGTATGAAACTGACGATATCCTCACACTGGGTCAGTTGGCTAACGAAGCCAATTTACGCAAGAACGGAAAAAAGGTTTATTTTATCGAAAACATGAGCCTGTACTTCACCAATGTATGCGAAGCGCGCTGCGCGTTCTGCAATTTCCGCAAGGATCAGGGGGAGGACGGCTCTTATACTTTGTCCGGGCAGGAAATGATTGATTATGTTGAGCAACACATCCATCCGGGGGTAAGAGAATTTCATATCGTTGGTGGTCATAATAATCATGTGCCTTTCCAATACTATGTAGACTCTTTGAAGGCGTTGAATGAAAAGTATCCCCACGTTACATTGAAAGCTTATACTGCAGCGGAAATTGACTTTTTCACACGCATAAGCGGCTTGAGTATTAAAGAAGTGCTTCAAGAGCTGCAAAAGGCTGGACTTCAATCCCTAACTGGTGGTGGCGCGGAAATCTTGTCCGATGAATATCGGAAGAAGATGCGTGTTACGAAAGCCAACGTGGACCGCTATCTCGAAGTACATCGCACGGCCCACAATCTCGGCATGAAAACTCATACGACCATGCTGTACGGTTCGGTCGAATCGTATCAGGATCGTATTGAACATATGTTGCAAATTCGTGAATTGCAGGACGAAACGAACGGATTTATGGTATTTATTCCATTGTCCATGCAGCCGAAAAGCAAAAACGCCAACATCATGCGCCGTAACTCCGCTTACGAGGATCTCAAAACCATTGCGATCAGCCGCCTGATGCTGGACAATATCGACCATGTCAAAGCTTACTTCATTAATATTGGCCCGCAATTGACGCAGGTCGCTCTCACCTTTGGCGCATCAGACGTCCATGGTACGATTGTGCGTGAGCAGATCAGCCATGCCGCAGGTGCGTTAACCCCTGCCGGATTGACCCGTAAAGAGCTGATCTGGCTGGTCAAAGGTGCAGGACGCATACCTGTAGAACGGGACACCTTCTATAACGAAATCGAAGTTTTCGAATAAATGTAATATCGGATTCAGATTCCCGCGAGCATTTCATCCCCATTACTCACACCATGCAGCATCTTGCTGCCCCGGAATACGCTGGTCTGCCTGCCACAGGCAGGCCCGATTCTCGGGATTTATAACAATATAAACTTGTGTTAGATCAACGAGACACCAGACCATTTGCCGGGGACACGGTAGCGAAAGGAAGGCGGATTTTGATGAAAAATTTCGTTATTCTGGGGGGCGGCTATGGCGGCCTTACCATTGCCAAAGAATTGCTGGATAAACACATTCCCGACGATGTTCAAGTTATTTTAGTGGATCGAATGCCCTTTCAGGGGTTGAAAACAGAATACTATGCCCTCGCGGCAGGTACGGTTTCTGATTTTGATTTGCGCGTACATTTTCCAGATGAACAACGCCTTATTCGCAAATATGGAGAGGTCACCTCGATGGATCTGGAGAATAAAATGGTCCATTTTCAAGACGGTGAACCCTTGCCCTATGATCAGCTTGTCATTGCGTTGGGTTGTACCGACCGCTTTCACAATACACCGGGGGCTGAAGAACACAGCTGTACGATCCAGTCGTTTAACCATACCCGCCAAACCTATCTGCGCTTGAACGAAATCAAGCCATATGGACATGTCCATATTGTAGGCGGCGGTCTTAGCGGTGTTGAGATTGCAGCGGAGTTACGTGAAAGCCGCACGGATTTGAATATTACCATTATGGATCGGGGCGAGCGGGTGCTGTCAGCATTCCCGCAACGTTTGTCTGCCTATGTACATGCTTGGTTCAAGGAGCATCAGGTTAATGCCCTGAACCATGTTGCGGTTTCTCGTATTGAGCCGGGGGCTATTTATAACCGTGACGAGCAAATTGTAACGGATGCAGTGGTATGGACGGCCGGGATTCAGCCAGTAAAAATCGTGCAGGATTTAGCTGTCCCTAAAGACCCTCAGGGTCGTATCGTGCTCAACGATTACTACCAAATACCAGATCATCCAGAGGTATATGTGGTCGGAGACTGTGCGAGCCTTCCCTACTCTCCAAGCGCTCAGGCAGCAGAGGTGCAAGGGGAACAAATCGCACATATTGTACGTGATCTATGGAAAGGTCAAACGCCTCACCCGCATCCTTTAAAGCTGCGCGGTACATTAGGCGCACTTGGCAAGAAGGCCGGGTTCGGCTATGGCTTTATGGGCAGCACTTCATTGCGCGGCCGTGTACCACGCCTGCTTAAAAGCGGTGTGCTCTGGAAGTCCAAACGCCATTTTGGCTGATCATGCTAAACAAACAAAGAAGACCCGCTCCCAGAGCAGGTCTTCTTTGTTTATTGCGTATATGGGCTAACAGAGCATTATATTTCAATCCAAGTCTAGGTTATCCCATGCTTCAGCTTCCTTAATTTTGTTCATAATCACTTCGTACAGAAGCTCTGCTGAATCTGCGGATACAATCTCACCATTGACCATCGCATAGGGTTCCGCGTTACACTGACCGCAATTGCTTAGGCAGCCGTATTCAATCACATCATAATCTGGATTCTGTTCCAGCTTGGACATGATTTCGTCAGTGCCCCAATGCATATTACTGGTGCAAAACTCAATAATAGGTCTTAACATTTTTTCACCTGCTTTGGATGACGGGCATTTTAATTTGGCCCGCTTTGTAATATAATAATAAAGGTATAGGAAAGGAGTTGAATTCTAATGAGCGAAACACAAAGCGTTCAAATGTATGATGAAGTAGCAGATGTACTGGATAAGCTCCGTCCGTTCCTGCAACGCGATGGCGGCGACGTTGAGCTGGTTGACGTTGAAGACGGCATCGTTAAGCTGAAGCTGGTAGGTGCTTGCGGCAGTTGCCCAAGTTCCACAATCACGCTGAAAGCAGGGATTGAACGCGCTCTTCTCGAAGAAGTCGACGGCGTCCAAGAAGTGGTACAAGTATTTTAATGCTTGATGCATAAGATCATGAGAGTCTTGACTTCGGTAACGAAGCTCAAGACTCTTTTTTGTGTTACAGCGTCTGAGGGATCACTCAAGCTTATATGGTTGGCCGAATGGGGTCCAATCCTCCCGATACATCCATAATATTGCCTGTTATAAAATCCGAATGCTCCTCACATAAATAGGCGATCACTCGCGCAATGTCCTCCCCGCTCCCCGGACGCCCACGCGGTGTCTCTTTATCCTGCATGCCGATGACATCGGCGATTGACATTTCCTTATTTGCTCCTCGAATATCCCCTGGACAGATCATATTGACCGTGATGCCATAAGGAGCCTCCTCCACAGCCAGTGACTTCGTAAAAGACACCAGCCCCACCTTGGCGGCTGCGTAGACGGCGCGATGCGGCCAAGCCCTCGCTTCTCCAGCATGACCAAAGCCAAAATGAATAATACGTCCCCATTGCTGGCTACGCATGTGAGGCAATACCAAATGGTCCAGCAACATGGTACCGACCAGATTCCCTTGTATCATGGTATGAATCTCAGCTACACTGTAATCCGCAAACAAGCGGCGTTCCCGGATGAACGGTCCAGCATTGTTCACCATAATATCGACTCCGCCTAGCCGATCCTGGACTTCACCAATCAGCCTCGTGATATCTTTCTGAACAGAGATATCCCCTTGTAAAGACAGGCAGCGTACTCCCTTAGACTCAATCACCAGCTTAAGCGCTTCGGCTTCTGCTTGGCTATGCACATAATTCAGCGCAATATTACAGCCTTCATCCGCCAGACGCAGAGCGGTCGTTTTACCTAAACCTTTGGCACTACCCGTTATGAATGCGACTTTATCTCTCAACAATTTTCCTCCTGTTCACAGAGAACGGTCACCCCCAAGTATAAAATATTTAAGCTTCCCCTACAACTCTATCCAAAAGAAACCCCAGTCCTCTTGTTCAAGAGAATCTGGGGTTTTGCGTGCAATGCGTTCTCGTTCCCTACTTAAAATGCCGGGATAATTGCGCCTTGGTATTTATCTTCAATGAATTTTTTAGTTTCTGGGGATTGCAAAGCTTTAAGCAGCTTCTGAATCGCTTCAGAATCTTTATTATCAGGACGAGCTACCAGAACGTTAGCATATGGAGAATCTTTATCTTCCAGTGCCAGTGCATCCTTCGTAGGGTTCAGCTTAGCTTCCAGAGCGTAGTTCGTGTTGATCAACGCAATGTCCACTTCAGGCAACTGACGTGGCAGCATAGCCGCTTCCAGCTCCTTGAATTTCAGGTTTTTCTTATTTTCAGTAATATCTTTTACGGTAGCTTCAATGTTGCTTGCGTCTTTCAGCTTGATCAGACCTTGTTTTTCCAACAACAACAATGCACGGCCTCCGTTTGTTGCATCGTTCGGAATGGCTACCGTTGCGCCATCTGGGAGTTCATCAAGCTTTTTATATTTTTGGGAGTAGATGCCGAAAGGCTCCAGGTGAACCGCGCCCACAGAAACCAAATTCATTTTGCGCTCTTTGTTCATAACATTCAAGTAAGGTACATGTTGATAGAAGTTAGCATCCAACTGCTTGTCAAACAATTGAACGTTCGGCTGTACATAGTCGTTAAACTGAACGACTTGGAGACGAACCCCTTCTTTTTCCAACTGAGGTTTGATTGCTTCCAAAATTTCCGCATGCGGCACAGGAGAAGCTCCAACTTTCAGCTCCACTTCACGTGGTGATCCGCCTGTATTTTCGGCCGCATTGTTTGTATCCGATGTTGTGCTCTTTGTGCCGCAAGCAGCCAGCACCGCAATTAATGTCAAGCTTAATACAGCCAATACCCATTTCTTCATGTTATTACCCCTCCAATAATTTGTAATATTCAGGAGCAGACGTCCTGATCAATAAGGATATCTATATGTTTTCCCTATTTTCGAGTATAATGCCGCACGAGACGGTCTCCCGCCATTTGCAGCAATTGAACCAATACGACCATCAGCACGACCGCAACGATCATTACAGCCGTTTCATAACGATAATAGCCGTAGTTGATAGCCAGTGTACCCAGTCCACCGCCCCCGATCATCCCGGACATTGCCGTGTAGGATACGAGTGTAACGACGGTAATGGTTAATGCGGCTAGCAGTCCCGGAAGTGCCTCACGTAACAGCACACGCCGGATAATTTGTCCTGTCGAGGCCCCCATTGCTTGTGCGGCTTCAATGACACCCTTGTCCACTTCACGCAGAGACGTTTCGACAAGACGTGCGAAGAATGGGGCAGCCCCTATAACCAATGGTGGGATGGTTCCCAACACCCCGGTCGAGGTACCTACCAGCGATCGTGTAAAAGGAATAAGTGCAACGATCAAAATGATAAATGGCACGGAACGTAAAATGTTAACGATGAATGATAATACAATGTATATCACCTTCATCAGAGTCAACGAGGAGCGGCTCGCCAGAAACAATAATATGCCGAGCGGCAAACCAATAATGAGGGTGAACAATGCGGATGCACCGAGCATCTGAAGGGTTTCCAGCGTAGAATTCCCTAGCTCTTCCCAACTCACTTGTGAAAAATCAAGTTCGCTCATTGTCCGATCACCTCCACATCAAGTCCTTGCCCAGACACTTCGCGCAGCGTATGCTCTATATCCTCATGATTTCCTTCAAAACGAACGATTAGCTGACCATAGGGTACATTTTTAATCGTAGATATGGTTCCCTGCAAGATCGCAAAATCAACCCCAGTGCTTCGAGCCGTACGCGACAGAATCGCATCATATGTTTTGCTGCCCAAAAAGGAGATACGCACCACCTGTGCCGACTCGCCCTCACCTGCTGCCGCAATCGCTGCTTGCAACTCCTCGGGATGTTCTGACTCCCGCTGGATAAAGTCCTTGGTTACCTGGTGCTGTGGCTTCAAAAATACTTCCGCCACCGGACCTTGCTCCACGATGTCACCCTGATGAATGACGCCAACTTTATCACAGATGCTTTGAATGACATGCATTTCATGTGTAATCAGCACGATGGTTAAATTAAATCGCTGATTAATATCCAGCAGCAATTTCAGGATAGACCCCGTCGTCTGCGGATCAAGCGCAGAAGTCGCTTCGTCACACAGCAATACATGAGGATCACTAGCCAACGCCCGCGCAATTCCTACCCGCTGTTTCTGTCCACCTGAGAGCTGTGACGGATATTTTCCACTGTGCTCTTCGAGACCCACCAGTTCCAGCAGTTCACGGACCTTCTGGTCCAACTTCTGCTTGGGCGTGTTTACCAGCCGCAACGGAAATGCAATATTGTCATATACCGTCGCCGAAGACAACAAATTAAAATGCTGAAAAATCATTCCGATTTTTCGGCGCTGCATTTGTAACTGGGATTGACTCACAGTAGTGAGGTTTACCCCGTCTACCCATACTTCACCTGAAGTAGGGCGTTCCAATAAATTAATACAGCGGATCAATGTACTTTTCCCTGCCCCGGAGTGACCAATCACTCCGAATATTTCTCCACGCTTTATAGAAAGATTCAACCCAGACAGCGCATTTACGCGTCGGTTGCCTTTGCCATAATGCTTGGTTAACTGCTTAAGCTCTATCAACGTGCTGCGACCCCCTTCACTTCTTCCTTACCCTTTTTACCAGTTGTCATCTCTCAGGATTGTATAAAATCGCTATTTATTTATACAAAAAAGAGCCCCTTTCACAGAATGAAAAGGGCCCCACCTTGCGATCCTTTTCTCATCTGCCAAAATCGCTATAACTCTAGCGGTTTTGTAGGAATTAGCACCATCATGTTCCCTCCCAGTGTATTACACCGGGAAAAAACGGGTTGCCGGGCTTCATCGGGCCAGTCCCTCCACCTCTCTGGATAAGAAAAATATGTTAAACTCCAGCTTTAGCTGTCCGTTAAGTTTATATAAAAAAACATAATTCAAGCATTTTTCTGAAACTAGGTTTCAGTATAGATAGTTTACATTGCTTTGTCAAAGGATATTTTCTATCATATTTTTGGGCGTACTGCCCGGTTCTTCCATTGTTTCGCAGTATAAGTAAAGGCGATTGACAACGACCGACACACCATTTCCAAGCCCTGCTGCAAATCTTCCAAATGGTGATCAAGGTCCTCCAGTTGGATTTTTCCATACAAAGCTCGGTGTCGTTGCCAGAGATCATCCTGCATTTCTGTATTCATATAGTGTATCTCCGTATTTCGCCGCTTACGCAGCCGATTGATCGCATCGTTGTATGTATCCTTGATATCATATAAATTATCGGTCAATACAGGATGCATTTTGAGATACTTGAGCTGCCGCAACACGGTAAAATACGAATAATGCGCCTTATACTGTCCTGTTTTTAAATCATACAGATCATTCAGCCAGTTGCCCAGCTTATCCAGAATGGAAAATACCCTCACAAACCCATCTTTATAAAAGAAAACATACAATGCATAGTCGGATTTTTCATCCTCACTCATATCTTCAGCATATCCGGCTTTCACTTTCATACGGAAAAAGGCGGCAGCATGATGGCTCTGCTCCAGTTCATCCAGAGATGACATTAGACCGCGTGTCAAAATATCCGCCTTCCGAAAATCGTGGGTCGGATCTCCACCAGCCTGAATTTGCCGTTCCAGCAGGTTCAACATATCTGACATGCTATTCATGGCATCTAGCAGGATGCCCTTGTTCACACGCGGCGGCTCACCCAGTAGCTTGCGTATCATGCTTACGCCTCCTTATAAATATAAAATCCGGCTGTAGGTTTAATTAGGGCGTCAAGCGAAATAACTTGTCCATCGTTGATCTACAAGCTTAACAATATCCTCACGCGGTAACACCTCATCCGGATACCCCGGCTTCATACGCGCATCCACTACAATCGGCAGCTTATAGTTCAGATGATGCAAACGCACTTCGCTGTCCGCGTACATATCCGTAGCCGGGTTAAAGCGAGTGAATACCGTCCACAGGAACGAGGCTTGAGAGCGAACGACTTCCTTGGCATCGTCCACAATGAAAACGAGCGGCCACTCTTGCTCACCCGCAGCTAATCGCTCCAATACACGCGCAGCGAGTTCAGGCTCCTGCTCAAAGGAAGAGCCGGACACAACGAGGCACCCTCCGCAATAGGGCTCAATTTCACGAATGCCCGGCAGATCGCCTCCCTCATAAGCACGAGGCAATTCACGTACAGGCTCACCTATTCCCATCAGGATCGCCTTACTGCCATGATTCAGCTTGCGGCCTGTGTAATCGAGTGTATCGTGTGACGTGTGATTGAAAATAAATAAATCCCTTGCTGGATTAAATCGCTCCAGAATGGTTTCTAACAGCAGGTTAAAGTCAGATAAATCAATGACTCGATCTGTCAGCATCAGGAACTTGGTCAATGACAATTGACCTTGACCCAAAATGGTAAAACCGGATACAAGCGCTTCACGGGAGTAGCTTTCACGTACGACTGCCGCTGCCAGCGCATGTACGCCCGTTTCCGCATACGCCCACAGGGACTTGACGGAAGGCATCACAAGCGGATAGGCAGGCGACAGCAGACGTTGCAAAAACTCACCGAGGTAGTAGTCTTCTTGCCGAGGCTTACCTACAATGGTTGCCGGATAAATGGCATCCTTGCGGTGATGCATATGTTTGACATGAAATACAGGGAAATCATGCTGTAATGAATAATATCCAAAATGATCGCCAAACGGGCCTTCCGGACGGCGTTCATGAGGTGGCACATAACCGCTGATTGCAAATTCTGCTTCTGCTGGAATCCGATGACCCCCAAGCGGGTCCTCTGTCATGGGCAGCTTGCCTCCCATAATAAGCGAAGCCAGCAACAGCTCAGGCAAGTTTTCCGGTGCTGGAGCAATGGCAGACGCAATCAGAGCAGGCGGGCCACCGATGATAATCGTCGTAGGCAACGGCTCATTACGCAGCTCCGCTTCATGATAATGGAAACCGCCGCCTTTATGAATTTGCCAGTGAATGCCCGTCGTCTGATCATCATAAATCTGAATGCGGTACATCCCCAGATTATGATCCTTGGGCTGACCTGGCTTCTCGGTATACACGAGTGGAAGGGTAATAAACGGTCCTCCATCCTCATGCCAACTGGTCACTTTAGGCAGTGGTGCCAGCGGAGCCTCTGTACGGCGAACTCCCAATACAGGAGCCTCGCTATGAGATACTGTTTTTAGGCCTACTTTTAGCATGTCCTTAATCAGGCCACGTTCATTCCACAATGCTTTGGGTGTAGGTGGAAACAATGTTTTGGTTGCTCCTACAATCGCATCCATCAGTTGCTCTGGGCGCGGGCCAAAAGCCATGTCCACACGGCGATTCGTGCCAAACAGATTACTGGCTACAGGAAACGGAGTTCCTTTTACATTCGTGAACAGCAGTGCCGGCCCTTCTTCCTCAATGACTCTTCGATGAATCTCAGCCAGCTCCAAGTAAGGATCGACAGGTGCCTCTATAATTTTAAGATGATTTTCTTTACGCAGTGCTTCAATAAATTGGCGCAAATTCTGGTAGATCAACTGGACGATTCCTCCTAAGCAAATCAAGCCCTCGAGAAACTCGTGGGCCTGGTTTGTTTCTTATATGCTATTATACGTGTTTAAACGCCACTTGGGCAAAAAATCCGCTTCACTATGATCTATGAAATGCTTAGGTACGTTGTGCTTGGGTCGGAACAAGCTTGCGATCCGGTGACAATTGCCATACACGATAGCTCAGATAAGCCAAGATGGAGAACAACGATGCAATCACCAGCATATGCCCCAGCACGATAAACATGTAGATTTCAGGTCTGTTGACGTACAGCAAGATAATTCCAATCACCACTTGAAGCAGGATTAACAAGACCGATACAACACCCAATATACGGATGTCCCGGTGATTCGGGTGATAACGGTATGCGTAGTGACCCACAGCCAAGATAATGACGAACAGCAGACCGGCTGAAATCTGATGAAGCAACAGTGGAGATATGAAGCCTCCAATATTTACAACCTTCTGGATGACCGAGTGACTAAGCAACGCCCCTGAATAGACAGCAATATAGGTATAGATCGTCGATAGCCATATAAAATTACGAAAGCCCCGACTGACAGGCCCAGGAATCAGACGCGGAGTGTGGCGTGAGTCCGCATGCTCCTGCCAGGCCCCCAGCGTCATCATAGTCGCACTGGCAAAAGCGATAAGCGCAAAGCCAAAATGCAGTCCCATGACCGCAGCTGATTGGGAGAATATGACAGCCAACGCCCCCATTGCACCTTGTATGATCACAAACAAGAGCGTGAGCAGCGAGAATAGCTGTAAATCCTTTCGATGCTTCATAAACAGCAAAAAGCCAACAAATGAGGCGATAGAAAGAATCCCGGCCATGGCACTGACGGAGCGGTGAGAGAACTCAATAAGGGATGCGATCGTATGTGCCGGAACCAGCTTACCATTGCATAGCGGGAATTCCCGGCCACAGCCCAGACCCGAATCCGTCCGCGTCACAACACCTCCACCGAAGGTAGCCAAAAACATGACAATACATGTTACGAGTGCCAGCCATTTTAATATTCTAATTTTGTTATTCAAATTCACCCGTATCCTTCCAAATATAATATTTATTCACTTTATATGTTGTGAAATGATCACTTATAGTAATTATAACTGATATATCGTTCCTTGACATACGAGCTTTGTTGACAAAATGTGAACGTGTTCGTGAGAAAGCCGCCCCCTTGAAAGGAAGCGGCTTTCTGAATGTCTTGATGTTTAAAATTCAATTTGGAACCTTCATGTATGCATGTACAGCATTCATTATTTTGCCAAGCTCGTATGGACTTCAACAGCCCGATCCAAAAATTGCTCAATCTCCTCGCGGGATTTGCGCAGTCTGTTCACCAGACGTACCAGTTCTCGCCCTTCACTGTAAGCGATAAAGCTAGGAATCCCCAATACATTCTGCTCTTGACTGACGCTTTCGGCCTGTTCTACATCAATCTCAATTAATGTAAGCTTATCTGCATATTGTTGTTCCACATCAGGCATGAACGGATCAATGAAATGACAATCCCCACACCAGTCCGCCTTAAATACAGCCACCGTTACGCCCGGAGTGGATATTGCCTTATTAAAGTCTTCATGAGAGACGATTTTTTGCATGGATGATTCCTCCTTAAATTCTTTTTATACTGAAAAGATTGCACTTTCTATTGTAACGCCAAGTGAAGCTTTTGCACACTCCCCCATTCTGCTCACATGCCGATTGGAAGCCCTCTCATTGAGGCATACTAAAGATATACTTAAGAATCCACCACATAAACGACGACATCCTAACAGCATACCCAACTTACTTGGCAGGATACGGGGATGCTTGCAGTTGGAAAGGAGGTTATTTAGTCATGTCTCTTACCGAATGGCTCCATACGGCATCTCGACAGCTTCAGGGAGGGCTAAAGTTACTGGGTTCCGTTCCCCGTGTTGCTGAGGAAGCTTGGGAAGGCAAACGGGCAGCCTGGACCGAATCCCGCAAATTACGCTACCCCTTGCGTGAACTAGCGTGGGATTATCATACGGCACAGGCCGCTATGAATGAAGCTGAAGCGTTAATGTTGGTGAACGGACCCGCTACGCGTCCCTCTTCTCTGAATATGCCCTTATGCGAAACAGACTGTGAGCTGCTGGAGCGGATCAAGAATGATACAGCACAGGAGAATCGCAGCAACGTCACCCGCACTGCCGCTTACCTTGAATGCTATCGTGGCTACCCGGAGTTACACTGGGCATTACTGGCCCACCTGGTTTCTCGTAATGGCGGCTATCATATGACCGATCTGAAAGGGGGGCTGATTGGCAACCTGTTCGGCGAACAGGAAAAGGAATGGCTGTATCGGCTACTGGAGCGCTGTAACGCCCTTATTTTTCAAGACGCTTATCCGCAGTTGCAACTTTACATGCACAGCCGTCATTTAGGTCGGAGTTGCTTTCATTTGTTGCCTTATTTTCACGTTTCGCCATTCATGAAGCCCTTTTGGGAACGTTTCTGGGCATGGCGTGATAGCTCTCTGTTGACTGTGGCGCTCATCATTAATGAACAAAACTATATTGAAGGACGTGTGGTAAAAGATCCGTATTTTCAAAAATTTGTGACACACAAGCCGGGCTTTTATTTGCATGACTGGCTCCAGCTTAATCAGGTTATATTTCCACTTGGGCTAAACGGTGGGCTTGCTGGACTAGTGATGGAGCGTTTCGGCCATTTGGACGAGCGGATCGGCTTTGGCAAAAGTCTCTATGCTATGCTCTTCGGCCATCAGCAGGTGCTGGACCAGGCATCAGCATTCGCTAACAGTGTGCCGCATACGGGTTCACGCAGCGACTATTGGCCTGGACTATTCACCCCGAATGAACAAAAAGCGTTGCACTCTCCAGATGAAAGTGCAACGCTTTTAGCACATGAATGGCTACCGCCAGGACAACGTCTGTACAGCCCGGAGCTGAACGCCGTCTGGTCCGATACAACTTATGATCCAATCCCCCGGTATGACTGGTTTCAGGACGGCTCCACACTTGGGCATCTCAGCGAACCAAGGCGACCGCTGTTATTTGCCATGCGCCACGAGCATCGCCATGGCATACAAAAAACAGCAATGGCCCACGTTGCCCATAACAGCTTGCAACCTTTCCACTGAAAGACTGGAGAGCTCTTTTAGCCTCGCTGTCCTGTGGACTCACGCTGTAGGCGCATTAACGGACGTAGTACCTTTTGCAACATACGTGGGTAGTTGCCCAGCTCGTCCCTGCGCAATACGCGCAATACAACCAGCAACACCAAGTAGCATACCAGTACAGCTGCCCCGGCAATACAGCACGCGATCAAGAAGGCCACACGCGCAGGCATCAGATGCACCAGCAGAATACAGGCTTCATTTACACCGTATCCGACAGCTCCCGAGACGACGACTGCGGTTAAGAACCCTGCCCAGCGACGGCCCATGATGGAAAAGGAGACGATCCCTTTAAGCACACGCAAATTCAGCAATGTGATCACGAGGAAACATAATCCGGTTGCGGCAATGATCCCGTAAATCCCAAGCCAACCAGCCAGCAGCCAGCTCGCTGCAAACTTAACGACGATACCGACCATGACATTAACCATTGAAATACGCGGCTTGCCCATACCGATCAGTATTGAATTAGAAGTCATCATCGTAATCTGGAATATCGTTCCGAGTGTCAGAACAGCGATGATACCACTGCCTCCAAGCGAGCTGAACAGTAAACCATTAATAGAATAAGCGGTCACACATAAAGCCAGCACAATCGGCATTCCAGTCAAAATAGAGATACGCAAAGCCAGCGTCATCTGATTTTGTAAATGCTGCTCATCCTTACGGGCAAATGCCGCTGAAATGATCGGAATAAGCGATTGACTGAGCGCAATGGCCAAAATCGGCGGAATTCCCGCCACACTCTGTGCCCGAGAGCCTAGATAACCCAACTGAGTAGTCGCCTGATCCAATCCCACTTGACCAGATAGCAGTCTCACCACAATCGACGTATCAATAAAGTTGACCGCCGGAACCGTCAGAGACGACAATACAATTGGAATGGAAAGCTTGAAAATATCTTTGTAAATGCGCATCATCGGTAGCGCGGAGCTTTCCTCTTGGAATTGATCTTGACGATCCTGTCGATCCTGACGACGCAATTTTACCGTGTAGTACAACATGACCGCCAGAGCGCCAAGACTTCCCATGACACCCCCAAAGGAGGCCCCAGCTGCAACCTCGCGATCTCCATAACCCAGCTTCAAAATAATAAAAGCGAGTATAATAGCGGTCGCTACCCGTGCAACCTGCTCCACAATTTGTGAAATACCGCCTGCGGTCATATTACCGCGCCCTTGGAAGTATCCACGCATCATAGCAATGGCAGGGAACAGCAGTAATGCTGGCGCCAAAGCCTGAATGGCCAAAGCGGATTGCGGAACCCCTGCTACATGCTCGGCAAAATAAGGCGCTCCAAAATACAGCAGCGCTGTAATGATAATGCCTGCCGCAGCCGCGAATATCAAAGCCGCACGATACACACGTCGCGCTTCCGAAGGTCGGTCCAGTGCATAACGTTCTGAAACCATTTTGCTCAATGTGCTTGGAATGCCGGCCGTAGCCACCGTGAGCAGCATCAAGTAAGCGTTGTTCGCAATGGTAAACGAGGCGTTCCCGACGGAACCGAGCAGATGCTCCAGTGGAACACGCTGTACCAGACCAAGCACTCTGGCCACCAAGGCGGCAGCGGCTAAAATAAGCGTACCTTTAAGGAATGTTTCTTTATTGGACAAAATGCGTTCCCTTCTTTCTTGCTGTTCACACGCATGCAAAAGCCCCGCACAAACTGTCATGGCCTGAGCCATCACCGGTGCGGAGCCGCATGTCGATTCTGTCTCTGCAAATCATAATAAACGAAAATGAATCTCGGGTTATAACACCCAAATTAAGAATACAATAATCATGGCAAGCTGCAAAATCACTTTCATCACGGTGCTGGTAAAAAGGCCTAACACAGAGCCAAAGCCCACTTTAATAGCTCGGTCCAGCGGGGCTTTGCTTATCAGCTCACCTAGCACAGCGCCAATAAATGGTCCCAAAATCAGGCCAAATGCCGGAATAACAAAGGGGCCAATAATAATCCCGATAGTACTCAGTATCGCTGACAGGCGCGAGCCACCAAATCGTTTGACTCCCCAGGCATTCACAGCGTAATCCGCGATAAAAAGGGCAACGACGATTAGCGTCTGAATGATCCAGAACAATTTATTATATGAAGCAAACGAGAAAAACCAGCCGTACACAAAAAACGCAAAATAGATGGCGAGCGCCCCCGGCAATACGGGATATACCGCCCCCGCCATGCCCACAATGAACAGCACAATGACAACAATCCAGCCTACAATGTCCATGGGCCTCCTCCTTCTCGTCCATTTATTCTGCTTGCTGCATCATTCGTTTTATTACACAAGCACATAATCGCGGATCACTTCTACAATGCCGTCGTCATTGTTCGAAGCCACGACCACATCAGCGGCTTCTTTTACTGTATCCTGAGCATTCCCCATTGCTACGCCCAGTCCAACCGCTTGAATCACAGCCAGGTCATTCAGACTGTCGCCAACGGCAACCACCTGCTCCAGAGTAATGCCAAGCAGGTCGCACACTTCAGCGATTCCACTGGCCTTGGATATACCAGCTGGGTTAATTTCCAGATTCGTCATTGAAGAATTGGAGATTTCAAGTCCACCCATGTCCTGAAGCTTCAGCAAAATTTGGTGGCGAATTTCGTCATTTTCCGTATTATAACCGAATTTAAGCCATTCCTGTGTGTCCAATGTATTCGGCCAACGATCTCTGTTATATAATTCCTCCGTTGAGTAAGCCCAGAACCAGGAGCCTGTTTCTACAGCAATCTGGTGCATCTTACGAACGAGCTCCTTATCAAGTAAATAACGACGCCACAACTCGTGGGGTGATTTCCACACCTCACTGCCGTTTACGGTTACCATTGGCGTCTCCAGGCCGAGTTGCTGACCGTAAGGCAGAGCATGCATCGCTGCACGTCCGGTGGACAAGCATACATGGATCCCTTCCTGTATCGCCTTGTTAATCCAGTTAATCGTTTCCAAGGAAATTTCATGATTATCATTCAGTAAAGTTCCATCCATGTCGAGCGCAAGCAGTTTGTATTTATATTGGTTCTCTCCCATAGTGTCTCTTCCTCCTGTATGTCCCTTATGTCCAACGACATTTTACCATGAAAAAGAGAAGCCCACAAAAAAATTCAAGTCCTCACTTTGCTGCCAGAGGCTTTTTAGGAGTACCATCTAGCCCATATACTTCGTCATACGCATCAAATATTTTACGCGCAACCGGTCCCGCGCTCGTCGCACCAAAGCCCCCTTCAGGAATGATGACCGCTACTGCCAGCTTCGGATTTTGACGTGGAGCAAAAGCGATGAACACCCCGTTATCTTTAACCGTACGTCCCACCACCTGCTCGGAAGTCCCCGTTTTACGGGCATAATCATAAGGAAATCCATTAAAGGCTTTAACATCCGTAGCCATACCTCGAATCACTGTATTCCAGTGCGTATCTGAAAAAGCGACCTCATTCAGCACCTTCGGCTTAAATTCACGTACAAGATTCCCCTGATCATCTACAATTTTGCTGACCAAATGAGGCTGCATACGCTTGCCCTTTGTTGCCAGCACAGTTGTATACTGGGCTAACTGCATGGCCGTATACTTTCCCTGCTGACCAAAGGATGCCTGTACCAAACGTGTCAGCGCACTTTCATGCTTGCTCATATACTCAAGTCTGCCTGCCCACTCGCCCGGCAAATCTACTTCAGTTGGTACGCCTAATCCAAATTCCTTCATATACTTGTCCCATACATCAATTCCCTGATGAATCCCTGCATTACTTCCGTATTTGTCATACATCGGCTTGCCGATCATATCCACCATAAACGTATTTGACGAGACCTCAATTGCCCTGCTAGGTGTCAAAGAACCATACACATGTCCGCTAGAATTCCCAACCCGGCTGGAGCGATTTTTACCGTAGTACGCACTTCCCGTATCCTGATAAGTCTGTCCGGGGGAAAACAGGTTTTCCTTCAACCCGATCAGCACGGTCAGCGGTTTAATGGTTGAACCCAGAAGTACCGAGGATTCTGGATGTGGACCTGCTTTACCGCTAGGGACGGATTTAATGGTTCCGTTTCCCATTTTATGCTGAATTTCGTCATATACCGAAGGTGGGGTACTCCCACTTTTCCATACATTAGAGTCATAATCCGGCATACTGGCCATTGCCACGATATTTCCGGTCTCTACCTCCATCGCTACAGCGAAGCCAGTGGTTGCGTCTTGATGAAGCTTCCCCGATACGGCATGAGTATGAAGCCAGCGAAGCTGATCCATAATGGCCTGTTCGGTTTTCTGCTGAATTTCCTTGTTGATGGTGGAATATAAATGATGTCCTTTTTCAGGAGGAGTAATGGATTCAATGCCCTCCGGCATGCTGCGAGGATTGACCTCTACCGTTTTATATCCGTTTTTCCCTCTCAGCTCGTCCTGGTACTGAAGCTCCAAGCCATCATATCCGACCGTTTCACTTTCCGAATAAACCTGTGCCGGTTTTAAAACCTCTGAATTCGCTTCATAGAGCTCTTTATATTTGGGCCGGTTCGTTCGAGCTCCTTTGAACTTGTACATATATCCAATCGTTTGTACCGCCACCCGATCCGGGTCATAATGGCGTACACTTTCTTCTACAACCTCTACACCAGGGAACTCTGTCCGATGTTCCAGAAAATAAGCGATTTCCTCCCGACTCAGGTCGGATTTGACCAAACGTGGGGTAAATCCCCTATATTGATTATAGTCCGGGTCCAGTCTCTTTTTTATTTCCTCTGCATTAAGCTGCTCTCCTTCGGTACGACCCAGTTCGTTTAATTTGGCAGCAAGCTTGGCAGCAAATGCATTGAGCTCAGGGAGCAGTTTTTCCCCCGGCTTCCGATCTTTCTCCGTACGTTTGCTATAATCCTTAGATAAAGTTACATACAAGGACTGTACTGAAGTCGAATACGCCAGCTTAACCGTACCTGTAGAGTCATAAATCGTGCCGCGACTCGGGGCTAACGGGACATTTTTTGTATTTACGGATTGCTGCTGGCCTTTCAGCTCCTCCGATTGTACAAACTGCAATACAGCCAGTCTGGTAATGATCAGGGCAAACAGCACAAAAGCACCAAAAAACAGTAGGTTGGTTCGTAAAATCGTCCGCTGTTTTCGTGACTCTTCATTCTCTTCAACATTTTTCTTTTTAAACGAAAACTTTTTATCCAAACTTCCTCTATCCATATTAGCTCGTCATTACTCCTTCCAATAGGTCTCATATTCCTGATCCTACCATATCCAAAGCCATAAACAATGAATTCCAAGATGACAATTTTGTAAGAAAACGTAGAAAAAGCATAAAAAAGCTTCCCTCAGCCTAAAGGCTAAGAGAAGCTTTCATGAAATGATATCGTATAAAATGATTATGGCTGTTTGGTTGTATTAGGATCGGTTGCTGTGGCATCCTTTTTCTTAGGTACCCCATCCAATCCATAAACTTCATCGTAGGCATCAAAGATTTTACGTGCCACAGGTCCGGCGCTCCAAGCCCCGAAGCCTCCTTCCGGTATGACAACGGCTACGGCCAGCTTAGGATTCTGACGTGGTGCAAAGGCGATAAATACTCCATTATCTTTCAATTCTCTGCCTACACTTTGCTGCGATGTCCCCGTTTTGCGAGCAAAGTCGTAAGGGAAACCTTTAAATGCGCTGACATCTGTTGCCATCCCGCGTATGACTTCATTCCAGTAGGCATCCGGAAATTTTACTTCATTTAGTACTTTCGGCTTAAACGTTTGAACTACATTGCCGTTGGTATCTTTAATTTGACTGACCAAATGCGGCTCCATCCGTTTACCCTTGGTAGCGATCATTGTTGTGTACTGGGCAAGTTGCATAGGTGTATATTTACCTTGTTGACCAAAGGAAGCATATGCCAGTTTGGAGAGGGCTGACTCGTCTTTTTTCGTATATTCTAAAAGCCCCTTGAACTCACCGGGCAAGTCTACTCCAGTAGAAACACCTAATCCAAACTCCTTCATATAACGATCCCATACGTTAACGCCCTGGTCTTCTGTAGCATTATTTCTGTATTTATTATATAAGCGCTTGCCAACCATATCGACCATGAAAGCATTAGAGGAATGACGTATAGCGGTAGCCGGGTCCATTGAACCGTACACATGACCAGATGAGTTCCGCACCCGTGCAGAGTTGTTACGTCCGAAATAGGCTGCTCCTGTGTCTTGATAATACGTATTTGTTGTAAACAGTCCTTCTTCCAATCCAATAAGAACAGACAGCGGTTTAATAGTTGATCCGAGAAGCACGGTAGAATCTGGGTGCTGTCCAGATTGGCCTGAGCCAACATTCTTAATTGTAGCATTTTGATACACATGTTTTATTTCTTCATATTTGTCTTTTGAAATCGTACCCGTTTGCCAATAATTCGCATCATAATCCGGCATACTAGCCATCGCCACCACATTTCCTGTATCCACTTCCATAGCCACAGCAAAGCCTGTTTTAGCATAAGGATGAGTCCTGCCAGATACAGCGTGTGTATGAAGCCATCTCAATTGATCCATAATAGCATTTTCAGTCTTCACCTGAATTTCTTTGTTAATCGTGGAATAGACATTATCCCCTTTTTGCGGAGGTGTAACAGAATCTACGCCTTCAGGCATATTGCGCGGATCAATCGGGACCGTTTTATAACCATTTTTCCCTCGTAACTGTTCCTGATATTGAAATTCCAGTCCATCAAAGCCAACAGATTCATTATCCATATAAATGAGGCCCGGATCATTTTCAGCTGACATGGATTTTTGGATGTTTTTATATTTAGCCAACGTTTCACGCGCACTTTTATAGCTTTTAATGTAGCCAACCGTTTGGACAGCTACCGTATCAGGATCATAATGGCGTACCGTTTCCTCAACGACATCTACGCCCGGAAACTCACTCTTATGCTGCATAAAATAGGCCACTTCATCTTTGTTAAGATTCGTTTTAATCAAACGCGGCGTAAAACCGCTAAATCGCTGATAGTTCCGATCCATAGCGTCCATAATTTGTTCTGCCGTCATTTTCGGCTCATCTTTATTACCATATTGTGCAAATCGATTTGCCAGCTTTTGTGTCATGTTTTCCAGCTCAGGCAACAGCTTTTTATCAGGCTTACGCAACTGCTCCATACCATCACTGTAATTCTTGGAGAGCGTTATATAGAGCGACTGTACTGGTGTAGAATATGCCAGCCTGTTCTGTCCGGTTGAATCATAAATCGTTCCGCGAATCGGCGTAAGTGGTACATTTTTGGTAACATTACTGGCCTCCTGCTGCTTGAGCTGAGGTCCATCCACGAATTGAAGTATCGCCAATCTTACAATGATGACTGTAAATATAATGAACGAGCTGAAAAAGAACAGATTGATCCGGAAGCTAAATCTTTTTCGGTCGGATGTCTCATTGTCTTTTCCTTGCTCGTTGTCCATCTTTCTCATGTGCCCTTTTCCACTCCTTCTTAAATCACTTTATCCTTGATATGTGTTTGGGCAAAACCAGGCGGATTAAACCAGTCCCCACTTTGCGCCCAGGTCGGGTCTAGCGGTACCCACTGATTCTGTCCGCTCAAATATACCTCATTCCAGGCATGGGACCCGTATCCTCCCTGTCCGTTGTACCCAAGGCCTGTTACAACCTTGACCTGTAGCCCCTGCGAACGAGCCATCATTGAGTAAAGGCGGGCATAATCAATGCACACTCCTTTACGTGTATCAAACGTATCTCTGGGAGTCTGTTCATGCCAGTCACCACGTTGCTCATAGGCTTCAACCTTACTGTAATCATAGCTAATACGGGTGCCTACCCATTCATACAACGCTCTAGCTTTTTGCTCGTCACCGCTAGCCCCTTCTGTAATCTTGGCCGCTGCCTGAACGATATCGCTTGGAATGTCCCGGTCGATTATTTCATATTTGCGCTGCATGATACCATTCAATTCCTTGGTAACAGCCTGCGTAAATACGGGCAGCTTATCCTTAATCAGAGTCCCCGACAACGGCTCAATGACCGATTGCGCACCTTGCTTATAAATCGGTGAAGCTTGTACGTAGCTGCTAAACCCGCTGTCTGGGTTCAGACTTACGCCTATGAACAGCAGGGCTATGATTATCATGGCGCGAGCTCCACCAATAAGAGTACCTATTCCAGCCCCTGCCACCCTGCTGAAAAAGCCCGATTTTTGGGGATGCTCATGGAGAGAGGAATCTGATTTTCCACCTACCATCAACACATAAATGGCACGCAGTATAAACTGGGCAATAGCATAACTGAGCATGAACAATACGGCGAATCGCAGCAGCGGAAAACCCTCTATCCCCGCCACAAGCGTATAATAAAATTGCTCAATCCCGCTTAGTTTTCGCTGTGGCAAATGCTCCATGTAAGCTGCCAGCCATTGTTGCACCTTCGGTGAAAGCCACATGGCTAATCCGAGCGAGCACAAAATACCCGCTACAGTCAGTATGCCATCCACAATAAGACTAAACAGCGCCCCTACAGATCTGGAAGCTCCTCGTCTCCAGCCCTGAATCAACGACAGCAGTACAATGACAATTAAAAACACCGTCACGCCATTCCAATGAAGAATAGGCTCCAGCCAGGATGGTTTCATTGTGTTCCTCCTGTCTCTACGGCGACTGTGGCGACTGTGTTACAGCCGAGCCTTTCGCACCTTCGATATATTTCTTGACGGTATCGCCCATACTCCACTCGCCCAGCGACATCCCCTGAAACCATACCTTGACCTTGTCACCATCAAATGGACCTTTCACTTCCAAGTTGGAGCTGGTTACCGAAAACGTACCATCCGCGTTGGATGTGTATTGGGCATCCCGTCCCTCTTTGATCATCATGTTCAAGGCCTCGCTCTGAACCTTGTTAATCGCATCATCCTTTGCCTGAGTAACGACCTTGCCGACCTGTTCAAAGGAAATGCCACTGTAGATAAGCAAGCCTGCAATTACGACGATGACAATCAGCCATTTTATGAGAGTTCTTACAACCTTCAATATGACTAACAATAGGACAAGCCCAATTAATATATACAGCCAATTATCTTGAACAATCTGCCAATTATGTTCCAAAAACTCTCTCCAGACGCCCTTATCCATTTCGCTACACTCCCGTTTTCAACTACATGATTCGAATTGCAAAATTGTCTCTGTAATTATACATGATTACGCAATGTCCTGTCAGCTTAGGTCTTATACATACCTTGTCTTTCAATTCTTGTCCATACAAAGTGGTCTATGTTCGTCCAATCCAGCGTACAACTTAGGAAGGGCCAATACGAAGTAACATGAAAGTTTACATTAGGGAAAGGGGGTCATTCACATGAAAACAGCCCTCTGGCTGTATCTCTTTTTGTTCATTGCCTTTTTTGATCTGCATGCGCAATATCCTATTTTGACGCCATTCGCCATCTCTCTGGGGGCAGCTCCTACCTTTATCGGTTGGATGATGGGGATTTACTCTCTGACTCACCTGCCTGGCAATTTGATGGCAGGTCCCAAAGTCGACAAACACGGCAGTCGCCGATATATTATGTTCAGCCTGACAGCTGCAGGCCTGATCCTGATCATTCAATCGTACATCCATACACCGTGGGAATTACTTTTTCTGCGTGCGATTAGTGGCTATGTGTTGGCTTTTTTATCTCCAGCCTGTCTGGCCATGCTGGCGCAACTGTCTGATCATCCGGTTACGCAGGGTAAATATATGTCGGGGCATGGTGTCGTCCATACGTTGGCCTCTGTTCTGTCTCCAGCCGCAGGCGCATTTATCGTAGCCAGTTTTGGCTTTAGCGAGACATTTAGTTCCCTTGGCATCATTCTCATAATCACGGGGCTTATGGCTTATTTCACCTTACCCAAAAAAGCACCCGCTCCGCAGGCCCAATTATCTGATGGTCATACGACACCTGCTCCACTCTCGGCAGCACAGACGCGGTTACCATTCAATTGGCGTTACCTGCTTTTACCTTTTGTTTTGGCGTGCGCACAAGGCATTTTATTTTATGAGATCCCATTACGAAATAACGGTTCTGCGTCCATGATGTCCACCGGATTGCTTTTTTCCATCATCAGTTTGGGAGCACTCTGTACGCTTAGTTTGCTTTTTCTGAACAAATATTCACCGATGGTAAGGCTACTTTGTGGCATTATTCTGATGTCTTTAAGCTTCTATGCACTCGCCACCACGCCCGAAGCGACAATAGGCATCATCCTGTTTATTTTGGGAACAGCCAAAGGCATCATTTTTCCAGCGCTGGCCTCTCTCTTCATACGAATTGGAGGTGCTCGATTGGGCAAAACCTTTGCCCTGCAATCCATTGCAACGTCAATCGGCTCCTTTGCCGGGCCTGTACTGGCGGGTCAGCTTCCGGATCACATATCCCCTTTTTTTATCGCATTTCTGATTCTGATGGCTGGCCTGCTATTCGTTCCCGTTAAGCGCATATCTCCGACGCCGCCACTGTCTGCCACAGGACCTTATCATTCCTAGCTAGTCTGAGGCAGTGGGTATGCTAAAATGCTATCTTTAAAGCCCAAAATGCCGTTCCAGAGGGCAGATGCACAGTACACTATACCCCTATCCACATAGACTATTTTGACTGAACATTCACTAATAAAGGGAGGTGCAGCCTGTGAGCCACTGTCATCCTGTAAGCCCTTGCCCTGTTTTTGGAACTTCAACTGGCACCATTCTTGTTCTTTATATTCTGCTCGTCATCATTCTCCGTACTTGCTGGTTTTAATGTCTAAATTGCCCTAACATGTTGTCCCTTGTACCCATGCCTGCCACTTCTGGCAGGCTATTTTGTTATTTTTTGCATGAGAACCCTATTTGGAGCTACACTATACTCATATTCTTCATTTCCCGGGGAATTTCGAGCATATGTATCAGACAAGGGGTGAGCTTAAATGGCGATAACCGTGATCGTCGAAGGGAAAAATGACCGCAGCAAACTTCGCCGATTACTTGACCCGGAGGTTCACATTTTATGCACCTTCGGCACACTAAACTCTATAAAACTGGAATCCCTCCACAAGCGAGCCAAGCACGACGAAATATATTTATTTATGGACAATGACAGCTCAGGGAAAAAAATAAGGGGTGTGCTTGCAGACTCTTTTCCAGATGCCTACCATATGTATACCCGCAAAGGATACGCTGGCGTAGAAGGGACTCCAGACGAATATGTGATCGCTCAATTGGAAAAAGCAGGATTAGAAGAATACATTATATACCCGCCACCTGTTCTTTAGTCTTGAATAACAAAAAAGCTGTCCTCAGGCCGCTTTCATGCCTGTTGGACAGCTATATGGTGTACTATAAAATGCCTCTAAAATGACATTAGAATTTATGAACCGTATCGACGATCATCAGCAAGAAGCTGAGTGTCAGATGGTTAATGGAAAAGAAAAATACTTTTTTGGCCCAGGAATCCGTTTCTTCTTCCTTAATCGTAAAACCTTTAAAGGCATAGAATGCCCACAGCACGGACAGTAACACGGACACGATCATAAAAATCATACCGGCATATCCATAAGCATACATAAGGATGGGTACCGGAATCAGCAATACAATATAAGGAATCATCTGAATTTTGGTCCGATGGATACCTTTTACGACTGGCAACAACGGAAATCCTGCTGCGCGATATTCCTCAACTCTGCGAATAGCAAGTGCCCAGAAGTGAGGCGGCTGCCATAAGAACAGGAGAGCGAATAAAAGCCAAGCGCCCATATCAATACGACCCGAAGCGGCCACATAACCAATTACAGGAGGCATTGCACCAGAAATACCGCCGATGGATGTACTCCATGTAGATGAACGTTTTAACCAAAGTGTATAAATACCGACGTAGACGAACATACCAAGTAATCCCAGTAATCCTGCCTTTACACCAGAGAAGAAGAATAGAACAGCTAACCCGACAACACCCAAAATAATAGCGTATGACAACACCGTTGTAGGGGTCAGACGCCCTGTTGGCAGTGAGCGATTACGTGTACGTTCCATTTTCAAATCCAGCTCACGGTCAAAATAGTTGTTAAAAACACATGAAGATGCCATAACCAGCATTGTACCTAAAAGTGTAAGAATTAGCTTTATATAGTCAACGTCCCATTGCGATGCTAACCAAAAACCACCAAAGGCTGCAACCAGATTGGTACGAAGGATGCCTGGCTTGGTAACTGTAATAAAATCTTTCCAAGTGCCCGCTTTGCCGGGTGGTTTAGATTTTACAGAATAGGTAGCCGCATCCGAAGAAGTCTTATAACTTATATTATCCATTGTGAGTAACTCCCCCTTAGAGATGTATGAATTCGGGAGTAAGTTGAACTCCGATATAAATTTTATCATATACCTACCCTAAAAAGTTTGACAGAAAACGCACAAAACGTTCACAATTCCGATGGCAAATCGCCCCTGCTGATCGTTTACAGTAAATTTGGGTAGTAATAAGTACAGGAAACAATACAAAAGGAGCGACAGATATGGATACAGCCACACACTTTGTCATGGGAATCGGATTGGCCGGTCTGGCCTACACTGACCCTGTCGTCGCCGGAGATCCAAAGTTGGCCGCAGTGGTGCTGCTCGCTACAGTTGTAGGGTCACAAGCTCCGGATTTTGACACTTTGCTTCGGTTGAAAAATAATGCAGCCTACATTCGCAATCACCGTGGACTGTCGCATTCAATTCCCTTCTGGTTGATATGGATCTTGTCCATAACAGGGCTAATTTGCCTGATCTTCAGAGATGTGCCCCCAGGTCATGTAGCATTATGGGTAACGATTGCCGTCTGCCTGCATGTATTCACAGATTTATTTAATACGTACGGAACACAGGCATTCCGGCCGTTTACAAACAAGTGGATATCTTGGAATATCATCCATATTTTCGATCCCTTTATTTTTGGCACCCATGTTGCTGCGATTATGCTGTGGATCACCGGATTGATTCCACCCGCTCCCTTATTTATTACGCTGTACGTCATTATTGGCCTGTATTACATTTGGCGAACCTGGAGTCATTTTATAACCAGAAAAACGGTACGTAATATGGACAACGAGCGTCAGGAGGGCGACAATTATTATATCATTCCCACCGTATCATGGAACCGGTGGCATGTGGTAAAAGCTCATCAGAATGGAAGTTATGACATTGGCGGATTAAATGGCTCGCACTTATTTTGGACGAAACACGCAATTCCATCCACACATCCTGCCGTAGAAGCATCCAAATCCTATCGCGATGTGCAGGCATTTCGCTATTTCTCCTCCTTTGCTGTTGCCGAGGTGGAAGAACTGGAATGGGGCTATATTGTGCGATGGGGAGACGTCAGGTATCGACACCGGAGACAATATCCATTCGTGGCTGTGGTCGCGATGGATAAGCAGTTTGGGCTGATCAACAGTTATATCGGATGGCTCAGTGACGAAAAGATGCAAAAACGCCTTTCCCTGCATACGAATTAAAATCTGCTTACAAGCTAACAACCAGCCGTATGAACAAGAGACAGCAAGTTCCCCCTTAATCTGGGAGCTTGCTGTTTTTTTGGCCATTCGCGCCAAAAATCACATCTCATGAAAGCGCCCTCTTGACGAAGCGGACTTGCGTGATTCACAATGGTCATAAGCCATGCGTAAAAAAAATCCGGAGCATGATCGCTCCGGATTTTCTTCATGACAGTTGCTCATAATACAGCTTCCAAGATGGAGTGTTTATGTGTATTACTGCAAACGGCTGCTGCCCGACAAGGATTGTTCTGCTTGTTGGACTAGCTTTTTCGTAATATATCCCCCAAGAGAACCTGTTTCGCGGGAAACAACATTACCGAAGTAACCGTCCTGAGGGATGGTGATGCCAAGTTCTTGAGCTGCCTCATATTTTAATTGTTGTAAAGCGGCGTTGGCCTGCGGTACTTGCAGGTTGTTTGAACGACGTCTGCTCATATTTGAATCTCCTTTCAGTTCTTTGTGAGTGAGGTTCATTGCAAGCTTGCAAGATTATTATGGCTCGCTTACAACTACTTATTCCTGAAATTCAACATTCGAACACTGGAGGTTTTTACCAATGAGCAAAGGTTTATCCCTATGGTTCGCCGTTTCATCCATTGTCCTGCTGACCGCAGCCGCTATATCCATCAGTTATTCCGCATGGCTTGCCATTCTACTGGGGCTATTATCTGTCGGCAATATTGGCTGGGGTTTCGTGGTCAAAGCCCGACAACGCCGCTCCTAATCCAATCCTATAAAAGGCCTAATTCGTTTCGCCTCAATATGCTTTAGCGTAGACGTGGCAGAAAGCCCATGCGCTCTTTGACCGCAGACAGCGTGACTTCAGCAGCTTCTTGTGCACGCTCTGCGGATTGGGCCAAAATATGTCCAATTTCACCGGATTCCCGGATATCGCGATAGCGCTGCTGAATCGGTTCAAGCATAGCCACAACCGTCTCTGCCAGTTCTTTTTTAAATGTTCCGTACATTTGACCTTCATAGCGATCCTGCACTTCTTGGAGCGACAAACCGGAACACTGGCTGTAGATGCCCATCAGATTACTAATCTCCGGTTTATTGGTCGGATCATATCTCACCTCACTGCCAGAATCGGTCGTAGCGCGGCTGATTTTCTTGCGTATGACTTTCGGTTCGTCCAACAGGGCAATAAAGCTGCCTGCATTCGGATTGCTCTTGCTCATTTTTTTGGATACATCATCCAAGGACATAATTCTCGCCCCTACTTCAGGGATATACGGCTCAGGAACAGTAAAATAATCTCCATAACGGTGATTAAAACGGCCCGCCAAGTCGCGTGTCAGCTCCAGATGCTGTTTCTGATCGTCGCCTACCGGGACAAGATCCGCGTTGTAGAGCAAAATGTCAGCTGCCATCAACGACGGATATACGAACAACCCTGCTCCTACGGAATCCTTGCCAGCAGCCTTGTCCTTAAACTGAGTCATACGTTCCAGCTCGCCCATATTCGTCAGTGTTGTCATCAACCATCCCAGCTCAGCGTGCTGAGGAACATGGGATTGTAAAAAGACGTTGGATTTCTCTGGGTTAATACCCGCTGCAATAAATAATGCCGCTACCGCCTCCGACTGCTCGCGTAATTGAGCTGGTTCCTGCGGTACGGTAATCGCATGAAGATCTGGAACCATAAAGTAACATTGGTGATCCTCTTGCAATTTGACAAAGTTTTTCATTGCACCAATGTAGTTGCCCAAAGTAAGTTGTCCGCTAGGCTGAATACCTGAAAGTACAGTTTTCATATTCTTCCTCCTCCGATTATTTCAATATTTTAGAACGCAAAAAGGCCCCGCATCCTCAAGGGACGCGAGACCGTGGTACCACCCTTATTCATTGCCGTCAGCCTTTGCTTGTCGGAGCTATGCCCCATGACTGATTGCAATCTTAAAGCTCCGTTAACGGGGAGCAATCGGCCGTCATACTGAGGACTGTAAAATCCTGTTCTGTGCGGCACTCCAAGGTCCATTCAGCAATGCAGGCTCACCGGTTCCCATCCACCACCGGCTTTCTGAAGAGCTTATGCGAAAGCTTACTTGTCCTCATCATCGCGTTATCCATGTCATTACTTTCTAAACTACATTAATGATAATTCCGCATAATGTTATTGTCAAATGACGATTGTGCCCTACGATCAAAAATCTGTTATCATAATGACACGAAGCTTCAACCGATTATAGTGGACAAAGGAGCATGGATATGAAACAAGTGACCAAAGAACACTGGAACGGTTACGACACGTATGTTTTACATAGTGGTGAACTGGAAGTTACGATGATCCCTCGCCTCGGGAATAATATTATCTCAGTGCGTGATCTGAAGCTCGACAGGGATATCGTACGTCGGCCCGGTGAGGAAGAATTGGCTTTTTATTTACAAAAGCCTTATCATTTTGGCTTGCCCATTTTGATTCCTCCTGGCCGAATTCGCAGAGGACAATTTGAGTTTGACGGTGTTCCTTACCAGTTCGACCGAAATACAGCCAATGACAACCATATACACGGTCTGCATCGTAATCAATCCTGGCGCTGCAGTGATATTGAAGAGGATGAAGAAGGTTGCAGTGTCACTACCGAGCTTTTGACAGAAAGTGATCCGCACTGGATGGAACAATTCCCCATTCCTTTGCGTCTGGAGATGACGTATCGCTTGCAGGGTGCTATATTAAGTCAAACACTGCGCGTAACCAATTTGGGTGAAAAAGCAGCCCCATTTGGCTTGGGATATCACACTTGGTTTATGGTGGACGGAGAACCTGAGCGCTGGCGCCTAAAGCTACCTGTAAACGGCGTATATGAACAGGATGCTGAACAGCTACCTACAGGTATCATTACTTCGTTGAATGACTTGGAACAGCTCTCTTCGGGTCTTTCTCTGAAAGGAACGAATCTAGATACGTTGCTGCGGGCAACGGAAGGCCCTGCTGTAGCTCTTTTGACTCGTGATGATGGTTATCAAATCCGCTACACAGCAGATGAGCAATACTTTAAGTATTGGGTGTTATACACCAAAGGTGAATGCGATCAGTATCTTTGCATTGAGCCTTATACCTGGCTGTCAGATGCTCCTAATTTACCTGATCCTGTTGAAGGAGGCGGGCTGATCCGTCTGGAGCCTAAGCAATCCATCGATCTCAAAACTCAGATTCATATCATATATCCGTAATTTCCCTCTAGTCACTTTCCTTCCTTCGGCGCATATTTTCATAACTCTGTCGCATACTAACCTCATCACAGCCGAAGGAGGTGACTACACATGAATGAAGCTAATCAAGGCAGAAGTCGTCGCAGTAACAACCTTGTTGTTCCTCAAGCCAACAACGCACTGCAACAATTGAAATATGAAGCTGCACAAGAGCTGGGCATCACCATTCCGGCAGACGGTTACTACGGTGACATGCCATCCCGTGAAGCTGGTTCTCTGGGAGGCTATATCACTAAACGCTTGGTACAGCTGGCCGAACAGCAATTATCAGGACGTTCAGGTCAATAAGCGTCATTATTCCACATGAGCATTCCGTTCATCGTAATTTACCAAAATGCGTTATAACGGGCATATAACATAGGCGGTCTTCCCAAGGAAGGCCGCCTTTTCTCTTTTTTAAATTAGGATTTTGCAAAATTCTCATATTGATGATTATTCCGAATTAGCCGCTCGGTATGTAGGCTTGTTGTAGCGGATCATGAGATTCGCCATGTTGTAGTTGGACTCCAGTGTTGCATCTACCAAAATCGTTCCTTGTCTGATGGCAAAATCGAAAGCAATCTCACCATGAGTCCAGCTACGCTTATGATTTAGCGTTTCTAGGGCCATACGCCGAAAATCCTCCCGATGCTTTGCTGATAACCCCGGTTCTACTGCTGCAAACGTGCCACCCTTACCTGCAAGCGGATTATGGCGAATCCCAAACTTCCCAACTACATTGTTACGTATTTGTACAAATACGATGCCTGACGACAAACCCGCCAGTTCATTATCCAGTTCTTTTAAAACGATATCCATCTGCCTTGCCAACGACAATTGACCTACTTCATCCATTACAAAAACCCTCCTATATACCTTGTCCGAAAATAATTAATAGGTCTTACGGCTCAATTATATGCGAAGATTTTTAACCTTACAATCAAAACCAACATAATTGGGTATTTATAACTATTTTCTAAGTATATCCATCATTTTAAATTTCGCCAACAGGTAATGTTAATTACACTTCGACATTTTGCGACTTTGTTCATCATCTTCTGTAAAAATTACAAAAAAGGCCTCCCTTATAGGAGACCTTTCAAAAGTGTAAATCCGTTATTTTGTCATTTGTAAAAATTGCTCAATATCCTGAACAGTAACTTGCGCAGCATTACGCCAGAAGTCAGCCTGTGTTAAATCGGTACCTAAGTGCTTGGAAGCCAATTCTTCGACTGTCATGCGACCTGTATCACGCAGCAAGGCATCATATTGGTCGGCGAAGCCGTCAGGGTTTTCCTTCGCAAAAGCGTAAATTCCTGCACTGAACATATACCCGAATGTGTACGGGAAGTTGTAGAAAGGAGTGTCCGTAATATAGAAATGCAGCTTGGATGCCCAAAAATGAGGATGAGCCTCATCCAGGATACCACTAAACGCTTCACGCTGCGCTTGTTCCATCAACTCGCTTAATTGTTGTGCTCCTACGACTCCTTTTTTCCGCAACTCGTAAAAACGGGTTTCAAATAGGAAACGGGCATGAATGTTCATAAAGAAGGCTACACCACGCTGAATTTTATCCTCCAGCAAAGCTACCTTCTCCTGACCCTCGGCAGCTTCCAGCAAAGCATCTGATACAATAAGTTCTGCCAGCGTCGACGCCGTCTCAGCTACGTTCATGGCATAATTCTGATTCAATGGGTGCAATTCATTCATCACATGCTGGTGATAACCGTGTCCGAGCTCATGGGCCAGTGTCGAAACGTTGGATGGTGATCCGGCATAGGTCATAAAAATACGGGTCTCTTTGCTTAGACGCAGAGATGTACAGAAACCACCCGGACGTTTGCCAGGACGATCCTCTGCTTCAATCCAACTTTTCTCAAAAGCCATTTGGGCAAAGTCAGCCATTCTCGAGCTAAATTTACCAAATTGCTCAACAATCGTTACAGCAGCATCGTCGTATGGGATTTTAGTGGTTGATGTTCCCAGCGGAGCTTCAACGTCATGCCAGGACAGCTTCTCTAAGCCCAGCAGCTTTGCTTTCCGCTCCAAGTATTTAACTACAATAGGCTTTGTTTCATTAATAACCTGCCACATCGTATCCAGCGTTTGTGCGGACATACGGCTGATTTCCAGCGGTTCTTTAAGCACATCTGTCCAGCCTCGTTTTTCATATAGCTTCAGACGGAAGCCTGCCAAATGATTCAATGTATCCGCGCAATAGTCCTCTACCTGAGCCCATGCCTCTTCCCAACGTGCAAACACATCTTTACGTACGCTGCGATCTGCTTCATCCAGCTTATTAGCTGCTTGACCTACAGACAGGTTTACGATCTCGCCATTTTCTGGTACAGGGATCGTCATATTTTTGACAATGGTATCATAGAAGTCGCCCCATCCATGGTAGCCATCCACTGCCAGATCCAATGCAAGGCTTTCCAGCTCAGGAGCCATTTTTTCACGTGCTTCGTTCCGATATTCGTTCAGGACAAAAGAAATCGGCTGGATAGCTTCGCGCTCCATCCATTTCTGCCAAATGTCTTCACTGGTTTGTGCCAGCAAGTTCTGGAAAGATACTAAAGCACTTTTCCCTTGGGCATACAGCGTGTTGACACGCGCCCCCAGTTGAACAGCCAGCTTGTCGTGCTGGTTTTGAGCAGTTAGACAAGAGACAAAGGAACCCGCCTGCGACGCGCCATTAAACAGCTCCTGGATGCTACTCAATACACTATCCAGACGCTCGGTATCCAATACCGTTTGTGGTACTTTAGCTGCTTTAAGCTGGGACTGCAGCTGTTGGACCTTGCTTTCCAATTCTTCCAAAAATGCATGGAATGAGGCAGAGGAAGACCCTCCGCTAAAAATAGATTCCAGATCCCATGTTTGCTTTAACGGTGTTTTCATAATAGTTCCACCTTTCTTTTTTGGCGAATTCATGTGGTTTCATATACAATAAAGCTACATCGTGATAGTAAATCACTACAATTGGGAGGAAAACAGAATGAGACCCTTACAAATTTCGCCGGAAACGGCTGTGAAATTATCCGAAAAGCTCGGTATTCCGCTGGAACACCTTATGCATACACCCCAGCACATTTTGATGCAAAAGCTGGCCGAACTGGCTAAAGAAGAAACCGCTGACCCGAACGGCGGAGAATCGGACAAATCATGATCCCTTTTCATAAAACCTGGCCTTATGACATCGTCATGGGAGACGTTTATGTACAGTCTTGTCCGTTTTGCGACCAGGATAATGTATTGCTGCCCCTGAAGCCTAAAGAACTTAAGCTCATACACGAAGGTATGAAAAAGCTGCTTGTGTTTCCATGTTGCCATAACAAGGTTACTTTAGTGGATTGTGATGACGATTATTTGCTGTCAGATACCACATTGCGTCATCATTAATTCATGAGTTGTAAGAGAATATAACCCGTTTTACAAACAAGGTGTGAACCATGAGCCTAAATCGGCCATAGTGCACACCTTTATTTCTTCAGGAGGAGCTTGCGTCTTGCATTTCCTCCGGCAGTTGGAAATTTTTAGCCATCATTTGTTCTCGCAGTACAGACCACTGTTCGCGGGAAGCCCGGATCATGGCTGCATCCATAATCTTTTTGTCATTAATGACACGCGAAAACCAGCGTACCGCTTCGTTAAAGTTCCCTGTACGTCGATGCAATTCACCAATCAGATACAGCAGTTTGGCATTATTCGCCCCGACACCCTCCAGTTCATAAACCCGAACGTAAGAATCCAGACTAAATTTGAGAAAGCGAAGCTCCTGCTCCTCATTTCCCTGGTATCTGTACATCCATGCGATATGCTGTAATAGACTGGCTACTACGCGTTCCTTTTCTCCGATGACCTGGGCACAGAGTAAACCCAGTTTATACGTTTCTAATGCCTCTTCCCAGCTACGATGCCCGCCATATTCGCGAGACTGCCAGCGATTACCGATTTTATCTCTAAAAATCTTGGTTTGCTGATCGCTTAACTGAACGGTAGAGTGCTCTGTCGAGGTAAACCCACAATGAGGACAGACCCTTACGACATAAAAATCCGGATTTTCATTCTTATAATAAGCGCAAAAATCTGAATCTGTACGAATGGCCTTCTTTAGGCTTGGTCTGACACGAGATGTCTGAAATTCTTCTTCACAATGTGTGCAGGTGATTTTAATCTGATATAACGGTTCAAGTTCCAATGTTTTTACAACCCTCTCCAAAATTCGGCAATCCCCGCAAGCTTACGGGGTATTTACAAAATGATGCGCAGGACCAGACAAACGGTTAAGTATGATTGAACGAAGCGGCTCCTCAATGCCCGTATCCGTTAACGCACCTGCCATACAAGACAACCATGCCTCTGCTCGCTCCTCCGTAACGGGAAACTTCATATGTCTCGCACGTAACATCGGATGACCATATGCATCAGAAAAAAGGGACGGTCCTCCAAAAAACTGGCTCAGGAACATAAACTGCTTTTCCTTAACCGGTTCCATGTCTTTAGGAAACAGGGGACTTAACAACGGATCTTTATAAACTCTCGGGTAGAAGGCCTCAATAATAGCACGAATACCTTCCGCGCCCCCAAGGTTGTCATAAATGCTCAGGCTAGGGTTCACTTTTCCTCCAACTTTCTGTGCTATGGTAATAAATATACACCCGTATTATAACAAAAAACAAAAAATGACGCTAAAAATAAGCGTCATTTTATCAATTTAACATATGAAGAGGATGTGCTTCGTTGCACATAGCTTCGTCATTCTATAAATACAATTAATAACTCCGCCAATCCTCTTCACCGGAATGGACGAGAGAGGCACGAATAACATACACAAAAGCACATACGAACAGACCGGCAACGATACTCATCCTGATCACTCCATCCTTAAGGTTATGGATCGTTGTTTTCCTATTTTAACATACTATTTACAAAAATACAGCAACAAATGTAACCGTTTTCTTTGTTTTTTTTGTACTCTTTGTCCATCCCCGACATAGGTATAATAGTACAACTCCAAAGGAGGGGCCTCTATGTCGCTATACCGTCGTTACTCGCTTCCTCTGCTCATCCTTTCACTGCTATTCCTATTTATACTTATGGCTGTATACCCGCAATCTTCTCTGAATGCCGGGCTTCGGGGGCTTGCCATCTGGTGGGACGTGCTGTTTCCATCTTTATTCCCGTTTTTCGTTATTTCCGAGCTTCTCCTCGGTTTCGGAATTGTTCATTTCATAGGTGCGCTGTTGGATCCGCTGATGCAGCCTCTATTCCGTGTACCTGGCTGTGGAGGTTTTGTCGCTGCGGTCAGCTGTGCATCCGGTTACCCGATTGGAGCTAAACTAACAGCCAAGCTGTGGGAGCAAAAATGGATCACACGCATTGAAGGAGAGCGTTTGGTCGCATTTACGACTTCCTCTGATCCGATATTCTTGATCGGTGCGGTTTCCGTTGGCTTCTTCCATCAACCAGAAATTGCACTCGTACTGGGCGCGGCTCATTATGGTGGTGTGCTCATCATCGGGCTACTTATGCGCTTCCACGGTTCTCGTTCAGGGGAAACAGATACTCGCAGCGACCGCCCTCAACCTACTCCAAAAGCCTGGTCGAAGTCCACAAATACAAAAGCTGCTGGTCGCAATAGACAGCCTGGACCCCTACGCCAAGCATTATATGCCATGCATACAGCTCGTTTGGAAGATGGTCGTCCATTGGGTGAGTTACTCCGTGAGGCGATTACTTCCTCCCTACGCCTTATTATTGTCGTAGGAGGGCTAGTTGTATTCTTCTGCGTCATTTTAGAAGCTTTGACGAACTCCGGTTTAATGAGCGGACTTCATCTGCTTACGGCAAACCTCTTGACTGCATGTGGTCTTCCTCCTACGTTAACGGAGTCCATCGTGGGTGGTATTTTCGAAGTCACTTTAGGAGCGCAGGCCGCAGGTAAAGCCACGGCAGCGATACCATTCAAGGTAGCCGCAGCCGCTTTTGTGCTCTCCTGGGGCGGGCTATCGGTTCATGCGCAGGTTGCAAGTATTTTAAATATGACGGATCTTCGTTATATGCCATTTTTGTTGGCCCGGGCTGCGCACGGCTTCATCTCGGCACTGCTCGCTCTCGTGTTATGGCAGCCTCTGATGGGACAGGGAAGCTCTCCAGTCTTTTTTCCAATATACGACATCGTATGGTCCCCTGGCTTCTCGTCCGCCATGCTGTTGCAAAGTCTGCTGTTTCTTGGCTTTATACTGGCTGGAATGCTTAGTCTCTCATGGTTGAGTGTGGGTACCCGTCGCTTATACGTACGTTTGAGAAGAACACACAGGCAATGAACGATTGTGTTCTTGCTCATAATTGATTATGATCGATATATACCCATGACAAAGGAGCTTTTCATCTTGAGATATTATGTTCTGGATCGCGGGGATCAGCACTCCATGGACTTGAGTCAGCAATTTCACCGTCTTGCCCAAGAAAAGAATTTCAAGCTGGATGCCGAATCGCCGGAAATCGTCGTGTCTATTGGAGGCGATGGTACAATGCTTCATGCGTTTCATACCTTCATCGACCGCATTCCGGATATTGCCTTTGTTGGTGTACATACCGGTCATCTAGGCTTTTACGCCGATTGGCGTGCGGACGAGCTGGAGGAGCTAATCCACCTGATGAGCCAAAGCGGATCTGAGGGACCGCTTAACCCGAGAATCGTTAAGTATCCACTGATTGAGTTGGAAATTCACAAGAAATCAGGCAATGCTTCTTTTATTGCCTTGAATGAGTTTACGTTAAAAGGGGTGGATGGCACTGTCGTTGCCCAAGTAGATATTAACGATATCACCTTTGAAATGTTTCGCGGTGACGGTATATGTGTTTCTACCCCCTCAGGGACGACCGCCTATAATAAAGCACTTGGCGGAGCTATGGTTCATCCCACCATTGAAGCATTGCAATTGACTGAGATCGCTTCCATTAATAACCGCGTGTATCGGACACTAGGATCGCCATTGCTACTGCCCAAACATCATCATTGTGATATTTTTTCACGGAAAGATCAGCGTCTTTTATTGACAGTAGATCACCTGAACTTTCCTGTGGATGACTTAATCTCTGTTCGATGTCAGGTCGCAAGTCAGAAGATCAGCTTCGCTCGTTACCGTCCTTTCCCATTTTGGGATCGAGTACGCAACGCCTTTCTTAATTAGAACCTGTAAAAGAGCCGACTCTGGCTCTTTTTTTACAAACAAAACGGTTCCTGAAAATTCAGGAACCGTTTTGTTGTGGAGCAGTAAATGTTTTATTCTTTTTACTACCCTCAGTTTTTTCGGCTTTAGCAGCTGGATGGGTCTGACGCTGGCCCTCAGGTTCACGTGAGACACGAACTTGCCGTCCCTCCCGATTTTCCTTTGGTTGACGCTCATAGCGTGGTCCACGTGATTCCTTTTTATCGAAATTCCCTTGCTGATTGCGCTGTCTACGCGGTTCGCGGGTTTGCTGCCCTTCACCCGGATTGCGTCCATCCTTTGCTTCACGTGGTTCTCTTGGCTGGCGCGAATCACGTGCTTCACGTGGCTCACGTTGCCGATTTCCTTCACGTCCTTCTCTGGATGAACGACTTTCACGAGCTTCACGCGGCTGTCGCTCACGTACTTCCTGGGCATCCTTCGGTTCCCGACGTTGCAACTCGCGTGGTTCTCGGAATTCTCGAGGCTGCTCCACTCGCGATTCCTCCGTAGCTGTGGAATCCTGTTGTGGTTGCGGCCACTCCTGTTCTCCAGCTGTATGTTGCAATACTTCTTGCTGCTCTTCGGTTTCTAACGTTCCCGCTTGTTCCCTTTGAGCATCTACCAACTGCTGAATATCTGGAGCAACGATTTCATCATTGACGCCGTTTTTATTAATCACTTCACGGCTTTTTTGCAGCACAAAATAGGCACAGCCAAAATTGCAGTATTCATTAATGTAATCGTCCAGTACCACTATAGATGTATCCTTATTTGCTTTGGGATGGCCGTCTCGATAAAAGCCCTTCAGACGCAGCTGATTGTAACCCCAATCACCAATAATGTAATCATAGCGATCCAGCACTTCACTATACCGATCACGAAACGCTTCGGGATTCCATCCGTTCTTGTGATCCTGCAACAATTCATAGTTTTTACCACCGATTTGAAACAAGCTATTCTGACCGCCTTTCCCGGATCAAGCCTGCGAAAGGGCGCTTTCTTCCTTATGCTGAGCGGCTGACTTCACCTGCTCATGCGCTTGGTAGGAGCTGCGGACCAACGGTCCAGATTCGACGTGGCTGAATCCCCGCTGTAATCCCTCTTCCTTTAACTTCGCAAAATCTTCCGGTGGATAATATTTTTGCACATATAAATGTTTCTCGGACGGCTGCAAATATTGACCAATTGTCAGAATGTCACAATCGACTTTACGCAGATCATCCATGGCTTGTAAGATCTCGTCCCACTCTTCTCCGACACCTAGCATGATGCTTGATTTCGTTGGAATAGCCGGATTTAATTGCTTCGCACGTTGAAGCAGCTCCAGAGAGCGACGGTATTTCGCTTTAGCCCGAACCTTGTCGGACATGCGCTCCACCGTTTCAATATTATGATTCAGAATATCTGGTTTGGCATCCATGACGATTCGCAGCGATTCAATATCGCCCATAAAATCGGGAATCAATACTTCTACACTGCACAAAGGTAACCGGCCGCGAATCGCACGAACCGTTTCTGCAAATATAGTAGCGCCCCCATCTTTTAAATCGTCGCGAGCCACACTGGTTACGACACAGTGCTTCAAATTCATGTTCCCAGCCGCTTCTGCGACGCGATCAGGCTCCTGCAAGTCAAGTTCCGTAGGCAATCCCGTATTTACTGCGCAAAAACGACACGCACGCGTACAAATATCACCCAAAATCATAAATGTAGCTGTCCTATTGGCCCAGCATTCATATATATTAGGGCATCGTGCCTCCTCACATACGGTATGTAATGTCTTGGAACGCATCATGCTCTTGATTTCTTGATAGTTATCGCCTGTCGTAAGTTTAATACGAATCCAGTCGGGCTTAGCTTCCTTCTCTTTTCTAGACAATGGCATAGACCTTCTTTCTGATAAGCTTAAGCTGTCATTGTCATACATTATAACATGAAAGCCATGGAAAAACCTCCATTCATTGTTCCCTTTTTGATATGACATTGATGCCGAAAAAAGTAAACTTTTTATATGGATAAAAGCGGCGGATATGGCTCAATCTAAACAAAAGCGCCCTATTCACGCTATTGAATAGGGTCTAGAATTTACTGGGCGGTTAAGCCCTTCTATAGGAGGTCGGTTCACGTGCCTTACCCTACGCGGACAGCCCGCGCTGTTCGTCTGTTATCGCTGCTGATATGCGCTGCTACACTGACAACGGCCTGTCCGCTTCCTGCCCATGCCCTTGCCAATCACTTACAGTCCTCGTCCGCCGGAAGCAGCCTGACAGTTAATGTAGATGCTGAACATGCACAGTCTTCAATGTATATTTCCAGGCTTGCTTTATATCGTTCCATCGAAGCCCTGACAGGAGTCCCTTGGTACAGGCTGGCCGCCATCGACCAGTATGAACGTACACTTACGGTGGCCCATCCCAAAGATCGCAAGCATGCAGAACGAACCATAGGTATTTTCGTTACGGGACCGATCTGGTCCGGCTTGATGAACCCTGATTCGGAGGATCAAAATCCACGTTCCATAGAACTATTTTCCGGGCTGGGACAAGACGGTTCGGGTGATGGAATTGCTGACCGCAATAATGACAAGGATCTGCTGTTCAGCATCGCATCTTATCTCGGAAAGTATGGAAACAACGAGGATGAATTTGGTATTGCCGTTTGGGAATATTACCATAACAGCCGCGCAGTTCAAAGAGTTCAGCAGTTTGCCAAGCTGTATCGGACGTATGGCAAGCTGGATCTGGTCAGCCAAGCTTTCCCCCTTCCCTTAGGCAGCATTTATAGCTACCGCAGCACATGGGGAAGCCGTCGCAGCTGGGGGGGCTACCGTATACATGAAGGAACTGACCTGTTTGCTGGCTACGGAGTTCCAGTTCGCAGTACCTGCTACGGTGTAGTTGAAATGAAGGGCTGGAATCCCTTTGGAGGATGGCGCATCGGAATCCGAGATCTCAACAACCGCTATCACTACTATGCGCACCTTTCCGGCTTTGACAAAACCGTTCACAACGGAGACGTCGTTACACCTGGCCAGACGGTTGGCTGGGTCGGAAGCTCGGGCTATGGAAAACCTGGTACCCAAGGCAAGTTTCCACCGCATCTGCACTACGGTATATATCGGGACAATGGCTGGGCAGATTGGTCCTTTGACCCGTATCCGTTATTAAGACAGTGGGAGCAGTCCGAACGCAAAGCGCTCAAAAAAGGAAAGACAAAAGGGACCTCCTCATAGGGTCCCTTTTATTTTTCCAGAGCAACTCACGTCACTCCATTCTGCTCTATGGCGTTGGGGGCTGACTAGAGGAGTTTGGGTCTTCCTGTACCTCTGGAACACTTACTATGCTGGAATCTATAGCGCCGCTACTCTCTATGGAATGGGGAGGCAACGCCAACTGCGGAGCGGCTGCACCATTTTTACCTACTGGTTTTCCCTGATTGTCATAGTAGTACATCGGAACGTTGCCCACCACCAGCAAATAAGAAACGGGGATTTCCGTCTCCACAATCTGAGGTTGCATCTCAAACGGTATAACCACAGACACTTCCGTCGTAATCCGAATATACACTTCAACCAAGATCATGTTTATGCCCGCATCCTGTTGCCGCGTATTTAAATCCACCTTAATCGCTCCATGCGGCTCCACCTTTAGAGGAATCTTGGGGCCATAAGCTGCCAACAATGGACTGCCCAATGCCTGACCAATCGGAACGCTCTCATCAAAATGGCTCATGCTGTCCATCGTTGCCTTAACTGCTTTGAGCGTGTCTGACGTAATTCTCATATGCTCTGCATAATTCAGAACAAAGCCGGAGGTTCTTCCTTGTGCATCCGTTCTCCATTCGATCAAATTATCAGCTGTCTTCCCCTGCTCTACCTGTGCTGTAATTGCTGAATTAATAGCCTCCGTCGCCATTTGTTTGACCCGCACTTTTGCCAGATGCATCATAGGCGGCTTCAAATGCTGCTCCACATAAGCAGCCACCTGTATGATTCCTACCAGCAGCGCCAGTACCACAATCAAAAATACTCTACGTCTGCCGCGTCGCCTTCTGTTGGGCGCGCTGTGCCATTGCGGTCTTCTCATCATCCGATCCCCCCGCAGCGTTGAACTTACCCTACAAGGATATGCAAGGAAGGGACGAAAAAGAAGCCGCCCGTCCGGCAGCTCCTCTAGATGGAACAAATATATAATTGCAAATATAAGGTGCACTCATTATTTGAAAATATGGTCAATCTTTTCGATATCAGCCTGACTCAATTGGACATTTAGCGTCTTCAGATTCGCCAGCACCTGCTCCGGCCCCTTCGCCCCTGGAATGAGGGCATCAATTGAATCGCGTGTCAAATACCATGCGAGCACTACGTGAGCAACCTCTGCATTCAACGCATTGGCAATCTCCCGTACCTGCTCCACTTTGTCCAAATTACGAGCAAATGTATCTCCCTGAAACAGTGGATTATTCGCTCTGATGTCCGTGAAGGTCATGTCTTTCGTATACTTACCACCCAGCAATCCTGAAGCTAGCGGGAAATAAGGCACAAACGAAATGCCATTTTCCTTGGTATAAGGCAGCAGATCCTTCTCAGCTTCCCGTTGAAACAAATTATATTGGGATTGGAGCACATCTACATAACCGTCGCTATTCGCATCCTTAAGTTGTTCAATGGAAAAGTTAGATACGCCAATAGCCTTGATTTTGCCTTCGTCCTTAAGCTTCTTCAGTTCTCCGACTGCTTCTGCCTTCGGCGTAGCTTCATCGGGGAAATGGATATAGAACAGATCGATATAATCGGTCTGCAATCTTTTCAGACTAGATTCGACGGATTCTCGTAAAAAAGCAGGCGAGTTGTCAAAAACAATCTCTCCGTTCACAAATTTGTGTGCACCCTTCGTGGCAATAACAGCTTTATCACGCTGACCACGCTCTTTCAATACCTCACCAATTAATCGTTCCGAGTGCTCAGGTCCATAAATAAAAGCCGTATCCAGAAAGTTGATGCCATTGTCCAAAGCTGTGCGAACGACTTCTTTGCCCGTTTCATTGTTCAAATCGGAAAAGAGATTATGTCCTCCCACCTTATTTGCACCCAAACCGATTGGTTTTACATATAAATCTGTTTTACCAAGACGCACTTGCTCTGCCAATTCACGTCATCTCCTTTTCGAAAGTTACTTCCATTTTATTATTAAATTCCAAAAAAAGCAAAGTGCGTACCTAGCAGTTGCTCTTATCCTTTAATCCCCGTCAAGGCAATCCCTTCCATAAAATACTTCTGTCCTATGGCAAACAGAATAATAGCAGGCAAGACAACAATTAAAGAAGCGGCCATCAAAACGCCCCATTGAGCTGAATATATTCCCTGAAACTGCTGCAGCCCAATCGCCAACGTAAATTTGCTCTCATCATTAAGGTAAACCAGCGGCCCCATAAAATCATTCCATGTGTTCAGAAACGTAAATAATCCAATGACCAAAATCGCCGACCTCGACAAAGGCAAAATAATACGGGTAAAAATCGTAAAATGATTGCCTCCATCCACAAATACAGCTTCATCCAGTTCTCGTGGTAGAGTCATGTAAAATTGTCTTAGCAAAAAAATATTAAAAACGCCTCCACCAAAAAACGAAGGTAATACCAATGGAACGTACGAATTAACCATGCCTAATGCCTGCCAACCAATAAACGACGGAATCAGCGTGACTGCAAACGGAAGCATCATGCTACTTAATAATAGAGCAAATACCTTATCTCTTCCCTTCCATCTCATTCGCGCAAAGCTATAGGCAGAAATGGTACTCGACAGAAGTACACCTGCCAAAGTACCCGCAACGACGATAAATGTATTCACAAAATAGCGCCCAAAGGATAACTCTTCAAACGGCTGTAAAAAATTCTCGAATACAAAAGGCTCTGGAATCCATTTTGGCGGGATCAAAAAAATCTGACTTAAATCCATCATGGAGCTTCGCACCAGCCAGTAAAAAGGAAACATACAAAACAGGGAGCCCACTATGAGAACTGTGTAGAGTAAATTCCTGCTCCAACTCCAACCGCGTTTTTTCATCTTCATGCCCCCCCGCCTTCGTAATACACCCATTTTCGGGCCGTCTTGAACAGAAAGGCAGTGAATACCAAAACGACAATAAAGAGCACCCAAGCAATAGCACAGGCATAACCCATATTTGAAAAAGTAAATGCCTCGCGGAACAAATAAAAGGTATAAAACAAGCTGGAGTTATTGGGTCCGCCCTGAGTCATGACGTAAGGCTGAACAAACACCTGAAACCCACCGATGAAGCCCATAATCGTATTAAAAAAAATAGTGGGCGATGTCAATGGAATTGTAATATACATAAGCTTATGAAGAGCGTTTCCACCGTCAATTTCAATGGCTTCATAATAATGTCTAGGTATATCTTGCAAGCCTGCCAGAAAAATAATCATGGTTCCTCCAACGGTCCACAAACTCATTAAAACCAGAGTAGGGACTACCGAGCCTTCGCTATAGATCCACTGACTTTCGGGCAAATGCAGCGCACGCAGCACCACATTTAGCAACCCAAGATCCGGATCAAACAGCCACATCCAGATCATAGACGATGCTATGAGGGGCACAATGGTAGGGAGATAGAAAACAGTCCTGAAAAAAGCCAGACCTTTTACCTTTTGATTAAGTAATATCGCCAAAAAGAAAGCTACAATAATTTGCAGGGGCACACTTAGAAACACATAATAAAACGTAACCCCGAGTGATTTATAAAAAAATTGATCCGTACCGTCAAATAAGTGGACGTAATTATCCAGACCGATAAAATTAGCCTGTGAAGCTACCTTGTAATCGGTAAGACTGAACCAGAGACTAGCGATCATCGGTCCCAGAACAAAAATGACAAAGCCGAGAATAGCAGGGGCGGCAAAAAGCCACCCCAACCAACTTTCCTGCTTACGAATAGAAGATAATGATTGCATTCTATCCCTCTCTTTCTGTCAAAACACTCATCCTATTCTTTTGGATACGTCCCCTTAAATTCCGCGTTGGCCTTGGCGGAAACCTCCTTAAATGCTTGCTCCACCGTTTTCTTGCCTAGCCATACCTGATCCAGCGCCGGGTTAATGATGGCATTGATTTTTTCCGAGTTTTTCAGATAATAGTCGTAAGAATTGACACCGTTATGCAGCGTTTGGTTCATTACAGCATCACGGTAACCATCGGCATGACCTGGTTTGACATCGGCCCATTTGCTAATCAAATCTGGTTCGGTGTACCACTTTTTCATGACAGGCATCCACAATCCGCTGGAATGCATGTCAAGTCCGCTTTCAGCATCCAGCAAGAATTTATAAAACATCCATGCTTCTTTAGGATGTTTGGTTTTGGCAGAAATCACTTCCGGTTCGCCAAACAGGATCGTTTTGCTGCTCTTCAGCTTGGGTAACACGCCTACACCAAAATTCACTTTCGATTCTCCAAGATCCAATTGAACCCACTGTCCATCCAGATCCATCGCTACTCGCTTACTTTGCAGTGCTACGGCCGGGGAAGGTATATTTTTGGACTGCGTCGGCGACGGTGCCACATGATAAACGTTGATCAGATCAGCCATTTTCTGAACAGCTTCAATCACATCAGGGCTCTCAAGATTAAGCGAATCCCCTTTGTCTGAAATGACACTTGCGTTATTGGAAGGCACAAGCAAATGCCACATCCATGTATCAAACCGAACTCCATACTGTTTAATGTTACTTGCATCGAAATTGGGGCTGAGCGCATTATTTCCCGCTTTATCAATGGTGAGCTTATGTGCTGTCTCTAAAAACTGCTCCCATGTCCAAGCGTCCTCAGCTTTTACCGGTGGCAAAGCAACACCAGCCTCATCAAACAAATCTTTATTGTAATAGAGGGCGAAAGCTTCCTCAGTTACCTTGACCCCTGCCACTTTGTCCTTATCCCAATAGATGACTGAATTAGGAATAAGACTTTCCTTCGTTAGCTCCTTATCCTCCTTCAAAAATTCATTTAAATTATATAGTTTGCCTTGTTCAGCCCATTGCAGAGCCTGTGCTTTATAAATGGGAAATACATCGGGTGCCTGATTGGCAGCAAACATCGTCGTTAATTTGGTAACGTAATCCCCGGGGATATGCATATAGTTGATTTTGATCCACGGATATTTCTCTGTAAATTTTTTAGCGATTTCCTGCTGAACCTTCTTTTCATTGGTGCTACCCCAACTGGCATAGGTCAGTGTCACTTGCTCGTGACCCTGCAAATCAACTGGTTTGCTGCTGCTCTCATTTGAACTACAGGCTGACATAAGCCCAACGATCAAGCACATGCAGACGATCCATAATTTTCGTTTTAACATGAGTAACGCCCCCAAACCGGTTATTTTTTTATCTTTTCGTTTGTTGCTTCGTCACTAAATTTATTTTAGCAAACGCTTACATTTTTAAAAGTCGTACTCTCATTGGATTGGTGTCATTTGATTAGATCTATGAATTTCTCCGATGCAAATCAGGACGAATGCCCCCTTACCTGCTGAGTGGAGCGTAACGCCATATTCCATTCCATATAATAGCCGTACTCTTCTGTCTACATTTTTAATACCCGTTGATCTGATTTCTCCAGCTTGAATTCGGCGTATATGATCTTCTTGAATTCCTAATCCGTTATCCTCCACTTTAAAACACACCAATTGCTTCTCAATCCAGGCTGTGATCCTTATCAGACCTCCTGATTCCATTTCCGCGAAGCCGTGAATAATTGAATTTTCCACAAAAGGCTGCAAGAAAAGTTTGGGAACCTCCATCTGAAGCAAAATAGGATCAATATCATATTCCACCGTAAACTTGTCCTGAAAGCGATTCTGCATAATGTAAATGTATTTTTCCAGCCAATTCAGATCGGTTTCCAAGCTCCATGTATCGTTTTTGTTTCGGGTAGTAATTTGCAGCATTTCCGCCAGATTAATGATCAATTGACCCAGCTCCTGCTGTTTATGTTCTAACGCAATCCAATACATTGTCGTTAAGGTATTATACAAAAAATGAGGATTTAACTGCAGATTAAGTGCCATTAACTCCGACTCTTTGGCTCGCAGACGCGACTTGTAATTTTCCTCGATTAAATCTTTAATTTTTTCATTCATTTGATTAAATCGAATCACCAGATCTCCCAATTCATCATAGCCACGTACAGGAATTCGAATATCAAAATGTCCCTTCTCCATTACTTTCATCGCCTGTTTCATATCCGTGATGGGCTTACTGATATAAACAGACAGTAAATAAGCAAGAATAACAGCAACGAGCATCATAAAGCCTAAAAAAAACACCGTGTAGGTACGAATCGTTGACAGATGTCCCAATACATCTTCCATAGGAATGGCTATATAGGATACCCAGCCCGTCGTTTTCATGGCTTCGTAAACCAGTAATATGCTTTGACCTTTAACGTTTACCATTTTCATCCCTTGTTCCGAAGTAATGGCATCCTTAAGCCAATCCGCCACGGGTTCCCCTACTTGTTGCTGTCTATCTGAACTCATGACCATCCCGTTTTTATCTTGAATCATGCCATAGGATAGATGTGCAAATCCGCTACGGGCTGCGTAATCTTCAAAACCCTCGTTTAACAAGTCAGGACGAAAATTCAATATAAGTATAGGTTTTTCCTTTCCCTCCGGAAGCGTATGGAAGGTTCCTGCATCATCTAATGCAGTCAAATGGAGCTGCTTTACTACAGCAAATAAAGAACTAAACTCATAAGAGCCTCGTTTTAAATCCTGCTGATGGAATGTATCGGCATACGAATAAGCGGGAATCCATTGGGTAGCCCCCTCTGCTTCCACCGCCGTTGTTGCCAACGGAGAAGAATAGAACGGCTGAACAGGAATATACATCCGCTCAGTGCTTCCATATGCATAATTTTGCGTCATAATTTGGGAAGCGTATACTTCCTCCATATTGCCAAAGTATCTGTACAAAATTTTTGTAATGCTGCGATCAGCTCGTAACAGCGATGAAGAATCCGTAGTGTCCACGTCCGTAATAGTTTGAAGAAGGTCATGGTCGATCGGAATCATATCTACGGTTTTTTGAATAGCTGTCAGCTTGTTATCCAGCAGCTGGTTATTACTACGCAGAACGCTTGTAACGCTATCTGTTACATTTGTAGTAATATTTCGTGCGCTCGTTTCAAAGTAAACGAAACCTAGGATCAAAACGATAAAACCAGACAACAAAAAATAGGACAGCATCAATTTCGTACGAAAGCTACTGTCCAAAAATTTTTGACACATATATTTAACTTGGCGCATCGTATCTTCCTTTCACCTAACAATCAGTTGAATTTCCTGCGAAATTCTTCCGGTGTGTGCATTACGTTTTTTTTGAACACTTTAAAAAAGTATTTGATATCTTTATAACCAACCTGTCTACTAATTTCTGCGACCTTGGCGTCTGTATGCAGCAGTAAGTGCTGAGCTTTTTGCATTCTGAGCTTCACCATATATTCCGTGAACGAGAGCCCAAAATAATTTTTGAACAGAATGCTAAAATAGGACGCATTATAGTGGAAGCGCCGGGCCACAATCTCCAGACTAAGGTCTTCATGTAGATGTGCATCTAGAAATTCCTTGCACTTTTTCATAATGGGTTCGCCTTTGGAGGCGCTATGAAGCTCAAGAATCAGCTCTTTTAACCATGTTGCAACACCATCCTCAAGGTTCTGAAGACAGGTGGCCTCTTCGACAGGTTTGTTCAACCGTTCCGAAAAACGTGAGTAGACTTCCTCACTCCACCCTATATTTAACCGTTGTAAACTAACCAACAGAAGGTGTACCACTTTTGCTTTAAGCGCTTCAGGTGCAGGATACCCTTGCGTCATTTGTCCAATGAAATTCTGCACCCGATCCAATAGCTGATCGGGCTCTCCATTAGAGATAGCGCTTTCAATAAATTTAAAAAAGGCCATCTGTTCGTGTGCGCTCATTTCCTGTACTGGCTGCTCATCATCTGAAACGACAAGGTTCAAACATCTGATGTGAGGTGTATAAAAGCGCATGGAGATTAGGCCGACGGCCTTTTCGTGAGATTGGCTTATTTGCATTTCATTAAAATCAAAAGGCTGACCCCAAGCAAACCAGATTGAAATCGCTTGCTGTTGCTCCATCTTTTTCAGCCCAGCTTGAAGTGCGCTTTTGGCCTCCTTGCCTTCAGATCTATCCTTCCAGTTCACCACTGCGACCATATGGTCTTTATGAAATTCGAGTGGAAATACGACTGAAGACACCCAAGGCTGCAATATTTCAACAACCGTATCACGCAGACGGGAATCCCACATATGTATATCCTCCGGGTGGGCTGCGGATACTCCCAACGCGAGAACTTCTCCTACCCCATGCCATCCAAAGTGACTTTTTAATAGACTTTTCTCGTTAGGCCGTAACTTGTCTGTCACGCATCTGCTAAACAAATGCTCCACAAATGCAGGCATACTCTGCTCAATTTGATTCAACGCTGTTTGATTCCCACTGAATGCTTCTTGTTCCTCTACAATTACCTTCTCTATATGTTCAATCACTTCAATAAGCTGCTGTGATTGCACCGGTTTCACCAAATAATCATTCGCCCCATACCGCACCGCCTGCTGTGCATAGCTAAATTCCTGGTAGACTGTCACTAAAATAACTTTGGTCTCATGCTGACCGGATGTTCTCAATTGTTGAAGATATTCAAGTCCATTCATGATCGGCATTTGAATATCTATAAAAACGATCTGGATCGGTTTGGATAAAGAAATGGTCAGAGCATCTTTCCCGTTCTTGGCTTCCCATACCTCGTATTCTGGACGTAAATCCCTGACCATGGCAGCCAACCCTCGACGCTGTCTAGTTTCATCATCTACAACAAGCACTCCCAGCGGGATCGAATTCACTGACTCCCCTCCTGTCGATCTTATACACGTATGTTTTTTTCAGTATAACACTTACAGGTGGGAGCCGATCCTATTTTCTTTTTCGCTTCATACTACGAATGGTCGTTTTCGTTGCCTGATCCACCCGGTATGATTCTGTAATTTTCTGCAGAGCTTTATTGAAAGTAAAATCATCCAATGTATTATGACTTAAATACGCCATCGTTGCCTCAGGCAGCTTGATATAACAGATCGATATCGCCCATGCTACCGCCATTTGTACATAATAATCCTCACGATGGGTCTGATCTAGCAGAGCAAACACCCGGTTCATATACTGTTCCTCAATATAAAAATTCAGAAGCATAACTACACCAAACCGAATTTCATATTCTTTCTTGGAGAGCAAGTAGGGTTGAATAAACTCCCACACCCGTTCTTTATGATGTTTGGTGATTTTCAATCCGGCACAGAAACTATCACATACGGACCAATTATCAATTTTAGGAACAAACTTGGCGGTATAACTCAAAACTTCCTCTATATCCGTTTTTACAGAACCAATCACCATGCCTTGCAGCATGACTTCTTCGAAGTGATCACTTTCAGCAGTCTCCAGATAGAGACGCCAATCCCCTTTGGCGATATTTTGAGCTAGCTTACGCAGCATTGGCAGACGTACACCCAGCACATTATTAATCGTCGGAAGCAATGCAGCCGTGAATTTCTGAAAATCCGCATCCACATATGACAGTATTTGTTCTCTGATTGTTTTCTCCATCGTTTCCACTCCCTGATTTTTAACGAAATGAAATACTCCACAAATAAATGGAGGCCACCGAACCATAAGGCGAATAGACTCGGCGGTACTCCTCGAATTGCTGCTTGGTCAATGTATCCAGATGGTACAACTTCATCATTCCCCGTCGAATAGCCATATCACCCCAACTGACGACATCTGGACGCTCCATGCAATTCATCAGCATCATTTCAGCCGTCCAAGGTCCTATCCCTTGCAGCGAGGACAATTTCTCGATCACCTGTGCATCGGAAAGCTCATATAATTTCTGTAAATCCAACAGGCCCTGCTCGATCGACTGGGCTATATTAAGGATACATGTGGCCTTTTTCATGGTGATGCCACAGCTTTGAATATCTAAAGCCGTCTGAACAGCTATATTTTGTGGAGTGATCACGCCTAACTTCTCCTGCATCCTTGCCCATATGGTTTGAACCGCCTTGGCCGATATAAGCTGTCCCACAATCGCATGAACGAGCGCAGCAAACAGGTCGGGAATGATCACCCGCTCTACCTTGCCCATTTGCGTCATCGCTGCACCAAGTACGGTATCTACGTTTTTTAGATAATTGATTTCCTTTTCCCCATAGTCAAAGTTTTTGGTCATTACAGTTTGCATTCGTTCTCCCGTTGCCCCCTTATATGTTTCACTCTTGATTCAATGGCATAGACTGCTGTTGCATCAAGGTTCGAATCCTTCTTTGCTCACGTAGAGCTGTTCTTTCGGGAAAACATGGAGAAAACGTTCATAAACCGTCTTATAGGCAGCAGGATGATACCATTCTTCCAGCCCCAATGACTCGTACAGCGCACCTATTTTTAAGCTACGCGTTCGTCTCCCCCCACTGCCATCTCCCATAAAATAATCATCAATACAGACACGGTTGACCAGAGGCAAAAGCTTGTCTGCAAAATGTTCACTGCTTGGAAGCATCGGAGCAATCGTAGCTTGCGTTGGTACACCTGCCTCCTTTAAGAGATGCAGCGTTTGGAGACGAGCCTGGATGGGAGGAGCTTCCGGGGTAAAATGTTTGCGTATATCTTCTCGATCTGTTTCTACAGTCATACTTACACGAACACGATCCCCCAATCGGAGCAGTAAATCGGTATCCCGCCGTACCAGTGGACTGCGCGTCTGTAAAAAGAGAAAATCTGGTGGCTCATCCACCATCACCTCCAGCAGAGACCGGGTCACCTCTTCCTTGTACTCAGCAGGCTGATAAGGATCTGTGCTTGACGACATGAAAATCGTGACTTTACCTTTGGATTTGGCTCTACGAAGTTCCTTGCGAAGAATATCTGCCGCCTGATTTTTAATATCAACCCATGTCCCCCACGCTTCCTTCCGAAATGTGGAGACTGGCAATTGGCGTACATAGCAATACGAGCAACCAAAGGTACAACCTGTATACGGGTTCAACGAGTGTGTATACCCTGACAAGAAGCCGGTCCCTTTATTCAGAAGTGTCTTTGGGGATTTGTAATACTCATTTTTCATACTGAACCAACGCCACTCTTTCCTTTTCGAGCTGCAAAAGCTTAACCTTCATGTCCAAACCACCACGATATCCGGTCATAGCTCCATTTTTACCAATGACCCGATGACAAGGGACCGTAACCAAAATCGGATTAGCACCGATGGCGGCCCCCACCGCACGAACAGAGGCTGGTTTTTGAATAGCGTTGGCAATATCTGAATAGGATAGTGTTTCCCCATACGGAATATCACACAACGCATTCCAAACCGCCAGCTGGAATGCAGTCCCCTGAAAGTCAAAGGGCAATGTAAATTGGGTGCGCTCCCCTTGGAAATATTCAATCAGCTCCTTGGCATAGGGCTGTAAAGCGGCATCCTCTTCAACTAAAGGGCTACCGGGAAATCGACTTCCTGCCCATGAAAACAATTCCTCTACAGGATGATTGGGCGAGCCCACATAACATAATCCTTCCGATGTAGCTGCAATATATAAATTCCAATCCTCATGTGTCAACAATGACCAATAGATCGTTTTATTTATTTGATGTGCCATGCTGTGTACCTCCATTTTATGTTGCTTTCGATTTGAGTTGGCGATATTGCAATGGGGTGTAGCCTGTATTCTTTTTAAATAACGTAATAAAGTAAGGTGCATTGGACAGACCTACGTTCTTCCCCACTTCCGCAACAGATATATCTGAGCAGATGAGCAGCTCCTTCGCTTGTTCCAACCTGGTCTGCTGTATATATTCCATCGGGGTTAGATGCATGACCCGCTTGAAGGTACGATGTAAATGATACGGACTTCCATGACTTATCTCAGCTAGGATGTGCAATGTTAAGTCCTTCATATAGTTAGAATTCACGTATTCTGTAACCCGTGCGATCCATTCATGATCAGGCAATCGTTGTCCTGTCGGTTTACACCTTTTGCATGGACGGAAATGCTCAGCCAATGCCTGTTCCGCTGTTTTAAATATACGGATGTTCTCTCTTTTGGGAGGTCGGGATTTGCAGGAGGGGCGACAAAATATTCCCGTTGTCTTCACGGCGTACAAAAATATCCCGTCATAAGACTTGTCGTTTTCTACGATAGCTCTCCACTTGTCGTCAGTTATGGATAAATCGGATGTACTCATTCAAATCACCTCTCTGATGCAAATGTGACCTCCCACATATCTATGGCAGGATTATTCAAAATCCCTCTGTCTAAATTATAAACTAAATAGTGAACATATGTACCCTTCTTGGAATGTAAAGGCAAGATAACGAAAAAAAGATGACTCCCCGCGGAGCCACCTTTGATCTTACTTCTCTATCTTATTAGGCTTGAAGCTTGCTTGGTTTAGCGGTGATCGTCAACTCATCTGAAGGAGGCTGATATTCCTTTGACCAGTAATCGGCATTTGAAATCCCTGCCTTCTTCGGATCAAATACCGGGTCTATCCCTTGCCTCCGTTGCCGTTCGTAATCCTTAAGCACCAGAAGCGCAGGCTTGGCCAGGAGGATCATAGCAATCAGATTCACCCACATCATAATACCGACCCCCACATCCCCCAGTGTCCACGCCAACGCAGATTCCTTGACAACCGTTCCATAGAATGTCGAACCCAGAATAACCAGCTTTAACAGGAACATAGGCCATTTGGCTTTACGATCGGCAATCAGGTAGGCCATATTCGTTTCAGCGATATAATAATAGGCGATAATGGTGGTAAAGGCGAAAAAGAACAATGTAATGGACAAAAGACTCGACCCAAAACCCGGAAATACCGATTCGATGGCAGATTGTGTATATTGAGTTCCTTCTTCAACACCCGGAAGATGCTGCACAATATAGCCCCCACCTGGTCCCTTCACATTGTACATCCCTGTAAACAAGACCATGAAAGCCGTAGACGTACAGACTAAAAAGGTATCTACATATACAGAAAATGCTTGAACCAGTCCTTGCTTTGCCGGATGAGACACTTCTGCGGCGGCGGCTGGATGGGCACCAGAGCCTTGTCCTGCTTCATTCGAATAAATGCCTCGTTTTACCCCCCAGGCAATGGCTGTCCCTGCTATACCACCGAACACTGAATCGATACCGAAGGCACTGCGAAAAATAAGGGCAAATACATCGGGAAGCGCAGTAATGTTCGTCATCATAATATAGAAAGAGACAAGGATGTAGCCAAGTGCCATAAAGGGTATGACTACCTGTGCCACATTGGCAATTCTTTTTACACCACCAAATATGATAAGCGCCAGCAACACCACAACTACTATCCCGGAAACCTTCATATCCATACCAAACGAACTATGAAAAGCTACCGCAATCGAATTCGATTGAGTTCCCGGCAACAGTAAACACATAGCGACCAACGCTACAACTGCGAAAATAACCGCAAACCATTTTAAGCCTGTCCCTTTTTCAATATAAAAGGCCGGGCCGCCTCGATACTGACCATCACGCTTTACCTTATAGATCTGAGCCAGTGTAGATTCAACAAACGCAGTGGCCGATCCGATAAAAGCCATGACCCACATCCAAAATATTGCCCCGGGTCCTCCCATACCGACTGCCAGTGCAATCCCCGCAATATTCCCCGTTCCTACACGTCCTGATAACGCCATCGTAAAGGCCTGAAATGAGGATACACCTGCCTCAGAACTTTTCCCTTTAAAGACAAGGCGAATCATCTCTTTGAAATGTCTGATTTGCAGAAATCGGGTCATAATTGAAAATAATAGCCCCACGCTCAAACAGACATATACCACAGGATTGCTCCAAATGACGCCATTTACTGCCTCTGCCCACTTCTCTAACATTCCTTGCATTTCCCCCTGATCCATCAATTCATATTCAGTTAATGTTTTCAGAAAATTTTTCATATTTACAAGAAATTATAGAATAGTTTTTACAACCGTACAAGCTAATTTAATTGACATATTGTCAATTACAAATCGACTTATCTGCTACCTGAAAGGACGACAAAAAAGCTCTGATGATCCGGGAATATGGATCATCAGAGCCTTGTCCTTAAGACATTTAGGCAATGCTTTCTTTCTCATTCAGAGCGCTAGACAGTTTCAACAGCGGGGCCTGCTCCGTTACCTCTCCTTGAGCGATTGGAAGGACTTCAGTATATTCGGAAGAATTCGTAATGATAACTGGCGTAATCGTAGGATAACCCTCTGCCCTGATTTGCTCAACATCAAACTCAAGCAGTAGGTCCCCAGCTTTCACCTGATCGCCTTCTTTGATATGGGACGTAAAATGTTTACCGTCCAGCTTGACCGTATCTACTCCGACGTGAATCAGAACTTCTGCGCCATGATGCGAAACAACTGCAAGCGCATGTTTTTTCTTGAACGCCACGGTGATGGTTCCATCGAACGGGGCTACGACTCTGCCCGTTGTCGGTTGGATGGCGATACCTTTACCCATAGCTTCCGAAGCAAATGCTGGATCGGGAACCTCCGACAGAGCGACCACCGTTCCTTCAATCGGGCTTAGTACCTCTTCATTAGAAACTGCAACTGTAGATGTCGATTCTTTAGCCGAATTGTTAGTAGTTTCCTCTTCTTCAACTGGATCTTCAAAACCTAAAATATAAGTCAAAATGGCCGACACCAGGAATGAAACGGTAATCCCTAAAATCAATCCTGGGAAGCCTTGTCCGCCAGGACCGTAAAAGATCGGCAAGGTCAGCAATCCAGGTGCGCCGGAGGCAAATGCTTGCGTTCCCGCTTGACCGATAATGGCACCACCGACAGCACCACCGATAATACCTGCAATAAACGGACGTTTCAACGGCAGCGTAACCCCATAAACTGCTGGCTCCGTGATGCCGAATAAAGCGGTAAGTGTAGCGGAACCCGCTAGTGTTTTCAGCTTTTTATTTTTCGTTTTCAGCATAACACCGAACGAAGCGCCGGTTTGAGCAAAGATGGATGCCGCAGCGGAAGGTTTGATCCCGTCTCTGCCATTAACAGCAATATTATTAATGAATACAGGTACAAGACCCCAGTGAACACCGAAAATAACGAGCAACTGCCAGCAAGCACCAAGAATTGCTCCAGCCAGCAGCGGACTAAAGCTGAACGCAGCAACGAGCGCGGTAGCGATTGCGTTGCCCACATACACCCCGACTGGACCAAAAACCATCAGGGTCAGAGGAAGCATAATTACAAGTAGAATCAAAGGTGTAATAAAGTTTTTGACACTCTCATGGATCACGCGATTGCACCATTTTTCCAGCTTACTCATGACGATAACGGCTAAAATTATCGGAATAACGGTAGATGAATAACTCATCATCACAATAGGAATACCGAAAAAGTCTGTAGGTGTACCTTCTGTTTTCAACGTGACAATGGTCGGGTAAAGCAGCCCTCCGGCGATGGTCAGAGCAACGAAGATATTACCTCCAAATTTCCGTGCCGTTGTAACCGCTAACAAGAGCGGCAGGAAATAAAACAAGCTGTCAGCCGCAGCATACAAAATCATATAAGTAGTGTCTTTCGGAACCAACCAGCCGAGGTTACTCGCAATCAGCAGTAGACCTTTCAAAATACCGGACCCCGCCATAACTCCGAGCAACGGTGCAAAAATACTGGAAATTACGTCGATTACAGCGCCAAACCCTTTCTTGCCTTTAGCTGAATGATCTTCTTTTCCAGTTTCATTTAAAATGTTGGATACTTGGCCGATGGCATTATACACTTCTGGTACTTTGTTGCCGACCACAACCTGGAACTGGCCACCGCTCTGCTTGACCGTAATAATTCCATCAGTTTTCTCCAGCTTTGCCTTGTCTGCTTTCGCCTCATCTTTTAGTACAAAACGCAGGCGCGTGGCGCAGTGTACGAGCGATACTACATTTTTTTCGCCGCCTACCAGGTGCACAATTTCTTTAGCCAGTTGTTCATAACTCATGATGGACACCTCCATGTTCTAAGGGGCTTTTTACCATATTTAGGCACACAAAAAACCTAAGCCTTGAAAAATGGTGGGCACTTGAGTCCCGCAATTTTTCATGACTTAGGTTTTGCCTGCATAACCAGTAACAATCCCAGTTAAAAATTATTAAATTCCTGTTACTCACATAATACATTTAATCTACCATATTTGTCAACAAAAACATTTTAAATATATTTTTGATTCTTTTTTACTAAAAAAGTTCAACTTATCTGTTCACCACTCGTTCAATATGCACAGTCAAATACAGCTTTTCTTCGTTCGTCAATTCGTGATTGTATTCTTTTTTTACAAAGGTTCCGATTTTCTCAGTACAAGCAGCTGCTTCCTTGTGCTTTTCCTTAATCATGTCATACAAATGGTCATAGTTATTTTCATAGTGATTTCCCTTAAATACGCGCTGGGCAAAAAATTTCAGATGCGTAATAAAGCGGAAATAACTCAAAGAATCCTCGTCAAAATCAACCTTAAAATGGTACTTTGCGATATTGATAATTTGCTGGATAAACTTCGTGATACTCATGGTTGTAATGACTTCCTCGTTCATTTCAGCATTTACGATGTGAAGGGCAATATAAGCTGCTTCATCTACAGGCAGTTCAATATCGAGCTTTTGTTTGATTTGTTCCAGCGTTTTCAGACCTATCGCAAATTCTTCTTTGTATAGCTGTTTGATTTCCCACAACAACGCGTTTTTGATTTCCAATCCTTCCCGGTATCTTTCAACAGCGAAATTGATATGATCGGTCAGCGAAACATAAATATTTTCGTTCAGCTTTCTATTCAGATTATGCTTGGCGTCATTTATGACTTCCTCTACAATCATGATCAAATCAAGCGGTACCTCACGTAACAGCATTTTAAAGTTATCGGACGTCTGTTTGTTTTTCAGAGCAAATACCTTCTGAATTCTGGTTTCGTCTACTTTGTCTCCAGGCTTTTTCTTAAAAGCAATCCCCCGCCCCATCACCACGAGTTCGGTACCGTCCGTCTGGTAGACGCTGATTACATTGTTGTTGATGACCTTTGCTATGTTCATCTTGATCCCCCGTTCCATATGCCAGCAAGAGCCACACTTGCTCCATCCTATTTATTGTAAACAGAAAAAAACCGAAGCACGCCAAATAAACAAGACTGTAACATCTTCTTATTTGTGGCTTAGGTTTTGCCTGCTACGCAGTAACAATCCTAAAAATGATGGAATTGCGTCAAGTATAGCCCGAAGAGGAACGATTGTCAACGCTTTCAATGAAGAAACGAAGATCGGAAATCCCCGTGGGCCCGGGATGTCCGATCCTATTACTTGTGGTACGATTATTCGCCCAGATTTTCTCCGTCGGAATGAATTACGTTTTTGTACCAGTGGAAGCTTTTCTTTTTAATCCGTTTCAACGAACCTTCGCCTTCGTTGTCACGGTCCACATAAATATAACCGTAACGTTTTTTCATCTCTCCTGAGGAAGCGCTGACAATGTCAATAGGTCCCCAACTTGTGTAACCGATAATTTCGACTCCGTCTTGAAGAGCCTCACCCATTTCGGCAATATGCCGCTTGAGATAGTCGATCCGGTAATCGTCGTTAACTTCTCCTTCAGGCGAAACCACATCATTGGCACCAAAACCGTTTTCCACTACGAACAGAGGCTTTTGGTAACGATCATGCAATTGGTTGGCTGTGATGCGGAATCCTTTGGGATCGATCGTCCAGCCCCATTCGGACTTATCCAAATATGGATTGGCTACGGAGCCGAATACATTACCACTGGTCATATTCTTGACGATTTCCGGGTCTGTGCTGGTCGTCCGGCTTGAATAATAGCTGAATCCGATATAGTCAACGGTGTGATCTTTCAGAAGGGCTGCGTCGCCTGATTCCATCTCAATGTTTAATCCATGATCCTTAAAGAAGCGCTTCGCATAACCAGGATATTCGCCGCGTGACTGAACATCAATGAAGAAGTAGGACTCGCGGTCTTTTTCCATGCCCTGATATACATCTTCGGGATTACATGTATACGGATAGAAGCTGCCGGCAGCAAGCATACAGCCAATCTTCGCATCTGGGATAATCTCGTGACACGCTTTTACAGCCAGCGCACTTGCAACAAGCTGATGATGTGCAGCCTGGTACTGAATTTGTTTAACGTTTTCACCTTCTTGAAAAACAAGACCGGCGCCGAGAAACGGCAAATGGAGAAGCATGTTAATCTCGTTAAATGTCATCCAGTACTTCACTTTATCCTTATAGCGGGTGAATACTGTTTTGGCATAGGTTTCAAACAGACCTACCAGCTTCCGGCTCCGCCAGCTTCCATACTTCTCGACCAGATCCACTGGCACGTCAAAATGAGCGAGAGTAACGACTGGCTGAATGCCATGTTTATGCAACTCGTCGAACAAATCATCGTAGAATTGCAAACCTGCTTCATTGGGAGTAGCGTCTTCTCCTGTTGGAAAAATACGAGCCCAGGCAATGGAAACACGCAGCGCCTTAAATCCCATTTCTGCAAATAGCGCGATATCCTCACGATAGTGATGATAGAAATCAATGGCTTGGTGGGAAGGATAGAATTCGCTTTCAAGTGGAGTCAGTGAAGGAACATTCCCTTTCATTATGCTTCTTCTCTTCTCTCCGGTAGGCAGCAGATCCACCAGACTCAATCCTTTACCATCTTCCAAATAAGCGCCCTCAGCCTGATTGGCAGCAAGAGCACCGCCCCATAAAAAGTCTTTAGGAAAAATATAACTGGACATAAACATTCTCCTTCCAAATGTGTAATAAAAGGGGTAGCGAAGGGTGACAGACAATAAAAAAACCCAAACCAGCCTGTGTACACTTACCGTGTAAACAAGCCAATTCAGGTTATGCCCTATCGGTAACATCCCATGAAAAGGTTATACGTATTTGTTTGAAACTCTAACAAAGATTTGGGAACCTGTCAAATTCATTTGATATAATAACACGCAGCCCCTGTGGGTTATATCATACAACAGCATGATTTCAAATGCCTATTGGGTAGTGAATTGAACCATGAAGGAAACCCCAGATAAACGACTTTACGAAAGATACCTGGCTGTTCGTCTTTGTCTGGAAGGGCACGTGTTTTCGAAGATCGCTGATCTACTCAGTCGCTATTTTAAGATATTTTGTTGCAAGAAATTTAGAAAATCCCTTTGCATAGAGCCAAGAGGAAGAATTTTTTTGATTATCTTGAACCTCCAATGCTGTCCTTTAATGTTAAATGACCATATTGCAGAAGACAGATATATGGAATGATATTTTTGTTCTTGTAAATCAGCTACTTCAAATTCAACTTTCTGTACTACTTTAGTGGAAAATAGATTGAGGAAAAGGATAATAATTTTATCATTATTTAGGAGTAATATAGCTCGACTTGTCCAAGCCGAAAGGCTTTGAGGAGTTGAATAGCAGATAAGCATGTTAGGTTCTCTATGCGATTCAGTTAGCTTATTAATAGTTTTTTTGTTAATGAATATCATAATCAAATACCTTTCTATTTGGATGTTCAAATGAAATGACATTTTAAAGAGTATCTTCCAAAATATTCAAAACTCGAATTGTTTCCAGTTGTTAATCCGTTTCATAAACTGGCCGACATGAAGCTTAATCTTATAAAACCTCTAAAAAAACACGTTATTCGCCACATTGGATTTAAGCCACAGCCATAGCCCCTCTACTGGATTTAGGTTGGGACTATAGGGCGGAAGAAAAACCAGGTGCAGGCGTAGATGTTCCTATCTCATTTGACAATATAATTAGTCTCATTTAATGTTATGAACCACATCTGGTGCCTCTTTTATCTGATATAACAAAGGAGGATAACCATTTCGAAATACCAGAACATCAGGCACATGTAACCAAAATTTTTTTCTCTAATTTTTTTGTTTTATATGGGATGGGGACTTCAACGGGTTGAACATAGTAATATAATGTTGAAACATCCACCTCTAGAAAATAATAAAATAAACACTCATTCAATGAGTGGTACTCGACAGTACGCTTCATCTTTCTACTGTGAAAACTTCCGATGATGTGAGGCCTTTGCCAGCTGATTTTATTATCTACTCTCCGTTTTGGTGAGAATTCTTGGTCTTCTTGTAGCCAGTTTTTATTATTCCACATTAAAGATTCCATGTAGAAAACCTCCCTTCCTGGTAATCAATATTACCAACCTCCAAAGCGTAAATCACTCGGCTATAATGCAATGCTAAGTTTGACTTCTGGCCCACAGTCCGTTATCAGATACGGTTGCTCGACAAGAAACACCGTGCTGAAAATGCGGTTTTCCTCTTTAGGAATATATCCCCTTCTCCTTTCGGGTAACAAATTAATTAGCTGATCTAGTTTTTATCTTTTCATAAATAAAATTAAGAATAGAGATTTTCACATGTAACCTCTAAAAAAGCGACACTACATATTTTCTGCAGCGTCGTCTCGTTAGTGTTATTTTTAATTGTTGTTTCAAAGTGTCTTATGGCAGTTATTAACCACATATAGCTTGAATTAAAAACGTCCTCAGAATATCTAAAGTAATTTAACGATACGGATTCAATTCAGACAATAATCTTTCTTATCTTTTAATAATTCATGCCTTTTATTTTCTTATAGAGCACAGTGTAAATGTATCCGGTAGATATATTTTTAGCTTCGCGGTATTGATCAATTTCTGTCATGAAGAACAAGTCCTTGTACTTCTCCGAGTATTCTACGAATCGTGTAGGTCCCGCCATAGCTCTAATGAACTTCTTTGCCCATTAGACGTCCTTGCATTTTTTTCAGCCGCTCCAGAGCTCCTTCTTCATCAATGGCCATGTCGTACATTTGGTGGGCAAGCTGGAACCCTTGATCACTGACCAGGGCTTGTTTCCATGGACGGGATATAATGGAGTGGGACAGATGTCTCGTTGAACGCGGTGCCTGCATGATCATCTCCGCAAGCTCCCATGCGCGAGGAAGAAGCTTTTCCCGGGGCAGGACTTCACTAACGATGCCCAGGTCCAAGGCGGTTTGACCATTGATATTCTTGCCGGTGTATGCGTAATATGCTGCTTTCTTGAAACCGATCATGTTCTGCAGTGTGAGCAGCATTCCATCTCCGGGAGGTGTGCCTCCCAGATAATGAGGATCAAAAAAGTCCGCGTCTTCAGTACAAATGGTAATATCGCAGAGAGTTGCGAGTTCACAGTGCGTTCCCGGCCCGTTGATCGCCCCGATGGTGGGGATGTCAATGCAGAATATCAAATTTTCAAGCAGTCTCAGCGATTCATGATACTGTTCGAGCTTCTTTTGCTTCGGCCAGTCCATAAATTTTGTATTCCAGACCTCAGGGTCCCCTATTACCCATTTATCCCCTGTTCCTGAAATAATCATTACCTCGTTCTCAGGGTCGCGGCCAATATCTGACCATGCATGGGACCATGCCGTATGGGCTTCCCAAGAATGCTTGTACGGCCCTCCGTCGGTATGCAACCGTACTTCGATGATTCCGGCACGGCGGGTCATTAATAGAAATTCCTTGTATTTCTCCGAGTACTCTTCAAATTTGGTTGGTCCAATCATACGTCTCTCTGTCATTTCAATTCCTCCTGGTTTTGTTGAGATATTATCTATTACTTTCAAGCCAATCTCTGGCGAAAGCAGCGTAAGCCGCAGCCCCTTTGTACAGCACCTCATCCGAGAACATCGTCTTTGGATGGTGCACAGGGTAACCATAGCCTTCCTCGGTATTGCCTGCGTTAAGAAATACTGAGGTACTTGGCACCGCTTGTGAGACAAATGCGAAGTCTTCCGATCCCATTAATTTCCCGCCGGGTATCAATTGGGTTATACCGATTAAGGAACTGGCGCCAAAAGTGTTTGCAATCGTAGTTCTCATTTGACGGTTAAGCCCGCTGTCCGTTTTCACCTCAGGACATCCCCTGGTATAGATCACATCCACCTTTGCCTGAAAAGTTTCTCCGATACCTGCAGAAATGTCGTGGATACGGGTTTCCATTTTGTCCCGCAATGCGGCGTTAAATGTGCGTACGCTTCCTTTCATTCTGGCCGTATCGGGAATCACGTTGTTTGTACTTCCGCCTTCCATCACGCCAATGGTAAGGACGGCACTCTCAACTGGCGGAATTTCACGGCTGAGAATACCCTGCAGCGCCAGATGAAGATGAGCAGCCACATTTAACGGATCGACCGCGGCACTCGGCATTGCTCCATGTGCACCCCTTCCGCGGATGATGATTTCGAACCAATCAGAGGAAGCTGAGATAGCTCCACCGGCCTCAGGCACTACAAATTGCCCGATAGGAATTGGCATTCCGGTCAACACATGAAGCATCATGGCTGCATCCACCTTAGGATTATCAAGAATCCCATTCTCAAGCATCATCTTTGCCCCGTGCAGAGTCTCTTCACCCGGCTGAAACATAAGCTTAACCGTCCCGCGAAGCTGCTCTTCGTTGGCCTTCAGGATCTCCGCAGCTCCGAGCAGCATGGAAGTATGCAAGTCATGACCGCATGCATGCATGTTTCCGTTCAACGACGCAAAAGAAAGCTCCGTTTCTTCTTGAATGGGCAGCCCATCCATATCCGCACGGATAAGGATCACCTTCCCGGCATGTTGTCCGCCGATCGTAACCATTAGACCTGACTCTCCTACGGGAGTAGGCTCAAGCCCCATCGACTCCAACACCTCTTTTACGTAGGCAGTTGTCCTCGGCAAACTTAAATCAAGTTCCGGAACCGCATGAAGATGATGCCTGTGCTTGACCAATTTGTCCTGCAGCTGATGGGCCATACTCAAAAAACCTCCAGCTTCTTCAATCACAATAAACATCTCCCAAAGCACAAATTGAATGAACGTAAGAACAGAGTAAACATTCCCCCCTTCATATTTTAAGACTTTTTGAGAACACTTTTATCGTACTTTTAAATCCATTCGCTGTCAAGAGAAAATAAGACATTTTAAGAACATTATTTTAGAGGCTGCCGGAACATTGAAATATCACATTTATTGTGATATAACTCTTTTGATTGAACTGTTTATGAAAGGAATCTATCATGAAAATCAAGCTGGGTATTATCACGCCTGAGACCCATATGGACTATTTCCGCGCCATTGAAGAAGAAATGCGGCCCTTATGTCAGTTCAGGTTTCTTACAATCAGTAACTTCCGGGAAACAACAGACATCTATCTCAAAAACTTAGATTCGGTGGATGGATTTGTGATCAGTGGCAGGATGCTTTACGAGTCAATCGATAAGGAATGCCTGGATGAAAAAGTACCTGTTCACATTTTGCAGGATGATGAAAACCTGCTTTACAGGGAACTTTTCCGGCTGCTGGTTACAGAACCTGGGCTTGATATATCCCGGATCTATGTGGATTATGCGTATATAATCAAGTCTTTCAGCGAATTCCAGCAATACCTGACTCATGAGGGAAAGCCCATTGACAGCGGTGATCTGCTCGAACGGGTGGAGACAATGCTGGAGAACCATATCACTCTATGGGAAGACAAGAAAATAGACTTGTCCATCACCGCGTTCGGCCACTTTGTTCCAGAACTCAAAAAGCACGGAGTCAGATATATCTTAATCCGGCCCACTTTGGAAAACGTTAAAGAGACCATAAGAGAGATCATCAACGAGATTACTATCCTCAAGCTTAAGAGTCAGAGGGCAGTTGTCGCATGCTTATCGACCAGAACGGCGGATCCGCTATCTGAAGAGCAGCTTCATGAGCTAAAGGTCCTTGTCGGCAGGTTTCTGCGCAGCGTGAATCTGGCAGACACGGCCCAAATTTCGGAAGGCTTTGTCAGACTATACACCACCTACGGAAATTTCATGAAAATCACCACTAACGCGCATAACTGCACCCTACTGGAGTATCTGGAAGAGCGCATAAGCGACAAGGTGAAGATCGGGTGGGGCTCGGGACATGAATATTTTCAAGCTAACATTAACGCCACCAAAGCTCACAGACAGGCGGAAGCCTTTACGGGCAGCTGCAGCTTTTTTATAAACGAGGATCAGAAGGTTATCGGCCCAATGCGGAGCATGAATGTCATACAGTTCTCTGAACAGGGGGACCCGGAAATCATCGCGTTAGCCAAAACTATCGGAATAAACAACATCAACTTGCAAAAAATCATGTCTTATGCAGAAATTATGAGAACAAATAAATTATCCTCTGAGGATGTTGCTGGGTGCCTGTCCATGACCGTCAGAGGTGCAAACCGTATCCTTAACAAAATTGAAGAAAGTAAATACGTACAAACGGTATTTGAAAAACGAGACAACAGTAAAGGGCGACCCAAAAAATACTACGAACTGTTGTTTCTTGACAAAGAAGGGCGCAAATTAAGCAGATGACACTCATTGTTACGTTTGCCATTTCGACTTTAAATTAATGGCAAAAAAGGCACATTTTCAAAACTGAAAACGTGCCTTTTTTTTGAGCTTGATTTACCAAGCCAAATCACTTCCTGGCCGGACGACCAGCTCTGCATATGCTGCCCCCTCATCTGGGAACAACCTAAAAACATTATTTAACTCGAATTTGTTTCTTTAACAACATGATTTGTCCGATATGATATGCATTATGAATACTTAAATTAGAAACAACTCCCCACCAAGGAGCATTAAAATATTCTGGAAGTTGTTTTGTGAGCTTTGATTCATCTGTTTCTTCTAAAATAACTCTCCAATTGCTAAATACATTCTCAAGTCTATTTAATGTTTCCTTCCAGCCTAAATCATTCAATTGATCTTGAGTCAAAGAAAATGTCTCATCATTGTTAATAGCATTATTTAATATAAATTCTCCTGCCTTAAAACGCTCAAGCCATGTTTCATTCCAATAAATAAGATGATTCACTATGGACCATATGGTTTGTTTATTGTCATTCTCAGTAACTGCTTCCGTTGCTGTTAGATCATCCAGTATATCCGCAAGAGGAATGAACCAACTCTTATCGTTATAACATGCAGTTAATTGATCTATTAAAATTGATTTATAGGTCATCAAATGCTCCTCATCTCTTAATCGATTTAGGGTTCTTTCGGATAACGTTCCTATATTCACGACTCAGCGAATGCCGGACCCAGGACGAAAGTCCGCAGCATGAATATTATGTTAGATGTAACAGCCTACTTTGAATTACCTTCAGTCGTTCTTACAAAAGAAGAACACCAAGCCACTTCTACACTTGATGCTCTTCTATCCATTTTTGTATGTTCTCTTCTGTGAATTTACCTTCTGCAGTCTTCAATCCCAATTCAACTAATTCTTCTTGCTCGTACTTTACAGAAATCTCATTTAAACGTAGTAAAAGCAGCATTGTTGCTACCCCTATTCGTTTATTCCCATCAATAAATCCATGATTCTTTATTAAGCAAATGTAATGACAGATATTTCCTTTATACTTCCTTCGTAAAGTTCCTGTCCATCGAAAGCTGCTTCTGCTTTCTTTAGAGCACTTTCAATTAGTCCAAGATCTCTAACTCCATCGGAGCCAATAGTTGCCTTAATAATCTTAGTATGGAATTCAAGAATTTGTCCCAGACTAAGACTCTTCATTTAGCTAACTCCCTAAGTGCCTCAATATTTTCATTCACAATATCGTCCATGATCGACTCCATTTGCTTATTGCTACGATTCTTTAGGAATTCAACGAAATCAATCACTTCAATTTTCTTGTCATCAGGCAATGCCAAAAAGTCTTGAATAAGTTTCTCTTCAATGCTTACTATGCATACCTCCTGCACTTCTTTGTTCTTTATTATACACTAAAGTCTGAAGGGAACTAACATCTGCTTCCTATGTTGTTTGGTGTTGCTGGTATTTCAGATAACATTTCTGTATTTACGACCCAGCGTATGCTGGGTGTCTGGCAGCTCCCACTCCCATAAAACCCCTCTGCCGGGCCCAGGGGCATGCCCGCCGCGTGAATATTATGTTATACGATGGGCATTTCATCACTGAATATACTCATCAAAATTTCTCGAATATATACTAGTTGAATAACTGCAATCTTGCTTGCAGGATCGAGTGATCTTAATGACAGATCGTATTCCCTACAATCAAAATACACAGAACCACTTCTCAAACTAATCTTGTTTGCTTCTGGGATTTCACTTACTCCTCTTAGCAGATTCAATTTCTCCTCTCTACTTCTTGGATCATCTGGATCCCATTCTGTTATTAATGGGAGAGTTCCATGCGTAACTTTATTCCTAAGATTTTTAACTTTCTTCAAATTATCAATTACATCTTTATTATATACTTTTTGTTTTTCTAAATAGGTAATCAGATTGTTAAATGTAAATTTATCGCTCAATGAAAATGGATCTTCTATCAGTTCGATGCTGCTGGTTGAACCAATGAACATAATCGTATAATTCCAACTCCAAATGACGAAGATTTTGAAAGTTCATCTGGTTCACGAACTCCGTTTTCATGATCTTATAGGTGGCTTCGGCCACGGCGTTGTCATACGGACACCCTTTCGCACTCAGCGATCGACCGATTTCAAACGTCTCTAAAAGCTCATCCATCTTTTGATTTTTGAACTCGCTGCCACGGTCGGTATGAAACCACTGAATCTGATGCAGATCGCCTTTCACGGTCGCAAAGGCGCGAGAAATCAGTGCTGCATCCTTATTAGGGCCAGCACTATGACCGATCATTTCTCGATTGAACAGATCGATAAGCACACAAATATAGTGCCACTCGTTCTGGACTTTCATATAGGTTAGATCACTGACCACCACGCGTTTGCTTTCCGTTTGGTTGAACTTGCAGTTCAGTGTATGGGCTATAGCCGCTTCATTACAAGCGGCTTTATGGGCTTATATTGTGCCACAGTGTATGTCGAAACCAGTCCCTGCTCTTTCATGATCCGACCGATTCGACGTCTGGAAACCACGAGCCCTCGCTCGTGAAGCTTAACTTTAATCTTTCGGGTGCCATACGCTTTTCGATTTTTGTGAAAAATGTCCACAATGGCTGTGGTCACTTCGTCTTCTGGCGACTCTTCGTTGGCTTCATAGTAAAACGTACTTCTTGCGATTTGCAGGACGTCACACAATGCTGATACCGAGTATTTATCCCGATTATTCTGAATGATAGCTACTTTCGTCCCATGATCAGCGCGGCTTGCTTTAAAATATCATTTTCCATTTTGAGGCGTTGAACTTCTTTGCGTAAAGTGATTAGCTCATTCTCTTCTGGCGAGCGATTGTCCTTCTCTGAGAAAGAGCCTGTCGTTTGGCCTTGTTTAATCCAGCGATCCAAAGCCGAGGCGGTGAGGTCATATTCCTCCACCAGATCCGCTCTGGACTTTCCGTTCTCATATAATAGCACCATTTGCTTCTTGAACTCTGCTGTAAAGGTACGTCGTTGTTGTTTTGGCATTGTAGAAATCCGCTCCTTAAGATAATAGGTTTATTCTACAAGCCCTCATTTTTATTGCCCAACTAAGTGTAGCCGATCCACCCTTGAGAAAAATCATCTAATAGATAGCTGATTATTTCTTCCTTCTTCATTAGCCCCCCTAAAAAAGCACGCCAATGCCGAATATTAAATCTCCATGTTTATAACTACCTAAGGATAAAACAGAGTAAAAAAACTCATAAAAATGATAGATTTATTATAATCCTTACCAGGAAATTAAACATTTATTCATTCTTTTCAGTATCAATTTCTTTTTAAACATTTCTTCTCCCAAGAATTGCACTAATAAACGAGTTTTCCTTGAGTTTCGGGATACGTAAAAACGCCAAATAGCCCCTATCTATAAATCAGATGGGAGAAGAGCTAGAATATATCCAAGTTTGAAAAAGTGGCAACAAGGAAATCAAATGCTTTTCGATCTCCAATATCCAGGAATTGGGAAAACAGCACAAACAGGTACATCAAATAGTGGAACAGAAACAAACTGTTTCCTTGGCTGTCAAATCCCACTCTAAATTAGAGTACTTTTTTTCGCACTCGCAGTGTGTTGTTGAAGAGCCAAATCTTTCGCCCATTTATAAGCGATGAATTGATCTATCACCCTTCTAGATCGTTGTGGATCCGATCCAATCTTTTTGCATACGAGAAACTTCTCCCGCAGGTCTAAACTATGGTGAGTGCTTACTGAAACAGGCTCTTAGGCAGCAATTTTGCCTGCTGCTAGCGGTAATTTTTGTTGTGAATTTCTATAACAGTCCCCATATTCGAACATTATTCTAGATAATGAAGCTGTTAATTCATTATTTTAGTTAGGGTTTACTCGTGAAACAAGAGATAAATCAAAGTATGAATCCATATAAGGATGGCGATCCTTTTGGTTCCTCTCATATACATTAAGAAGCTGAATATGTAAATTATATATATCTTTATAATTAATCTTAATCTCCTCCCTTTTTATTTTATAACCAGCATAGCCATATAGCAAACGAAATAGACATATGATATCTGTTCGGTGAAAATAAAGTATTAGACTAGAGTTGTTGATTTAGCGAGGTTTTTGAACTGAAGAATCGTCAGCTTTTGAAAAATAGGTTTTCGACTGAACAATTAATATAAAGCAGCGGCAGACCAAGACTTGATAAATAAAGCCTTAGACTGCCGCTGTTGTCATTCAACTAACAACCACCTATTCTGAATTATCAGCTACCAATAACTTTTCGATTCCATCCTCTTGTAAGTGTCGGATTAGACAAATGCACAATCAGCTGGACATCCCAGGTTCTCGAAAACTGTGCGCGCAGCAGAATCTACTGGCAGGAAAACCTCAATTTGCGGATATAAGCGGCCGCCTGCGGAAATCGAAACCTGTCTGTAGCGTACGGGAATAAGGTCTCCGGAGCTTTCCATTCTGGCTAGAATTGTTTGTATTTGATCAACATTTCCCCCTACATCCGGCACACTCAGATATTCGCACGCGTTATATTTCTGAACTCTATCCAGCAATTTTTGATACCACGCATCATAACGCGAGAGCATGTGCTCACTCTTAAAGGATTGTATTCCGTTTATGATGTGCTCCTCCCACTGCTTAAACGACGCCTTGTCAAACGTGGAGCGGGACCGGATAGGAAAACCAGAATTAAAATGTAAATCGACCCTATTCATTAAACCGTCATATGAACGGTCGAGAGGGATTTCGAACAATTGATGAAACGGCTCATTTAATCCCTTGATGTCCTGAGTATGTGTTACGACCATGGCGGGAAAAGGAATACTCCTCATCGTTTGCTGAGCCCACTCTAATGCACGCTCCAACGACCGTCCATACAATTCGGTCTGAATTGGAAGAAAACCGGCTGCCAAAAGCAAATCGTTACGCTCGTTGGATGTACACTCAAGATATTCTGCAATATTTATTATCGTCTGGCGGGTCGGTATGCGGCGGGTACGTCCAACCAGCAAATTTTTATACGAAGGAAAAGCCTCGTCGTTTAGCTCTTGTTGAGTAAATCGTTTCAAGGACGGTTGAGGTTGATCGACAAGCTTTTGCTGGCGTTTTATCCGCAGGGCTTCAATTTCTCCCATTACGATTCTATGTCTGGAATTCTCCGTATCTATATCCATCTTCTCTTCCCTTCTCTTATGAAGTGTAGTTCTGCACTTGGGCCGAACCTTTATTTAAAGTATACTCCTCATTGAAATGAAGGTCATCTAATGACCATAACCAACATGGAGGAAAACCGATATGATTCGTACTATTGTTGTTGATCCGCATGCCCCGTCTCTTTTGGCCTTCAAGGAAGTTGACGCCCCGCAGCCTAAGCCATGGGAAGCGCTTGTGCAAGTGAAGGCCGTCTCACTCAACCGCGGTGAAGTGAGTGACGCTAAAAATCAGGAAATTTCTAGCCGTCCTGGCTGGGATTTCGCCGGGATTGTCATCGAGCCGGCAGAGAACGGCGCAGGACCGCAAAAAGGGGCCAGGGTTGTTGGTTTGCTCCCGATGGGAGCCTGGAGCGAGCAAGTGGCTGCTCCCGTATCGTTGTTGGCCGAAATCCCAGACAAACTCACTTTTACGGAGGCGGCTACCCTCCCCGTAGCAGGGCTCACGGCTCTTTATGCACTTCGAAAAGGCGGCATGCTGCTTGGCAAACGGATTTTCATTACAGGCTCTAGCGGCGGAGTTGGGTTATTCGCCCATCAGCTTGCAGTCCAATCCGGCGCATACGTTGTAGGTACGGCAAGCACGGAAGAGAAGGCTGAGCTTGTTCGGGAGGTCGGATCCGACGAAGTGATCATTGGATATTCCGCAATTTCATCAGCCAGCAAATTTGGGCCGTACGATCTGATCATCGATTCAGTAGGCGGCAATGCACTGGCGGCGTTGCTGCCGCAGCTAGCGCCCCAAGGGATTTGCGTTGCGGTAGGATTTTCCTCTTCAAATACCGTAATGATCGATATGAAGAATATGGTGACCAGCGGAGGAAGAACCTTGTACAGCTTCTTTTTAGGTGAGGAACTCACTCGTCAATCAGCCGCGGACGATCTGAGTTTGCTGGCCCGGCTGGTCACAGATGAGCGGTTAATCCCACGAATCCAAGTGGAGGCGCCTTGGACCGAAATTGACACCGTTGCCCGTAATCTTATGGAACGGAAATTCTCGGGCAAAGCCGTGCTTCACTTAGATTGATTATATAAGTTTGCAACTATAATCCCAGGAATCTAAAAACGAATCTGAAAAAGAAAGGGCAGTAGTACACCCTTACTCGTTTGAGTGGGAGTACCGCTGCCTTTCAATGAACCCGGCTATTTGACCTTTATATTTCGTATAGTAATCCATCCAGCTTTAATATCAACACAGTTATTCCTCTGCCCTCAGTGGCACCGCTTTAAGAATGTTCATTTTCTCTCACTATTCTGCCAGTTGGCTTAATGAAATGCTCACCAGTCTAATACTTTATTTTCTAAGTCTAAAACTTTATTTTCCGAGTCTAGTACTTTATTTTTCAGTCTAACACTTTATTTTCTTCGGACAATATCAATTTAATATTTCTCAGAATTAATCAACAAATGAGATAAATGATGGGTACCGTTTGCCTCAGCTTAACAATACAATCTAAAAACAGGTTTGCTAATTATCTAAATATCCTCGAAAGCTAAAGACAAACTTTTCCTGAGTATCGACGGATGTAATCCTCCAAAAAGCAGAAAGAGATTTGAATGGGAATAGCAATTTCCCAAAAACGGGTTATCATTTCACCTACCATCTATAACGTAAAAACAGCCCCGAAATAGAAAGCTTTTCATCGGGACTGTTTAGGTTAGATATTAAATTGTCCTGTAGGTAAGAATATATATAACAAAATTTTATTGTAGCCGAGAAGAGGTTATTTTCCCTTTAGATAATGTTTGTCTTACTTCTTGTTATAAAAAATTTTCTGTCCTTTTTCACCATAAAATAAGAAAACTTAGATTAATCATTAACAGATAATTTTGTATTTGGTTAGCCTTAATTCCCGGTTTTATTGGGTTTTCGGGGACATTGACTGTCTCATTTAGATGGTATAAACAGTCTCATTTAATAATATATTAGTCTCAATTGATGTTATAAACCACAGCCCCATGTTCACTCTCTTAGTTTCGTTGTCTCATGGCCTCAAATAACAGCACCGTAGAAGCCATCGCCGCGTTCAGTGATTCCGCTTGCCCCTGCATCGGAATGAATATCGACTCATCCACCATGCGCGCAGTAGCATCAGAAATACCTTGGCCTTCATTCCCAATCACAAGCCAAGTGGAAACACGTAAATCTATGGCATAGCATGACAAGCTCGCATCCAACGAGGTGCTGAGCAAGCGGGCACCTTTACTTTTGGCCTGCGGCAAAAGCTCCTCCAGACTGCCTTCAATCACCGGCAGGTGAAACAACGATCCCATCGTGGAGCGGATCGTTTTGGGATTGTACAGGTCGGCGCAGCCATGACCCAATATTACGCCTGCGGCTCCAGCAGCGTCCGCGCTGCGGATGATGGTGCCTACATTGCCGGGGTCCTGCACCCCGTCCAGCACCATTACCAGTGCATCCGGCTGCTCCAGCAATGCCGGGAATGCGCTGCGCTCCTCCTTACGCACGATGGCAAAAACAGACTGCGGCGTCTTCGTATCGGTGCATTTTGCAATGACCGCCGCTGACACGGGAACCCATTCCACCGGCTGGTCGGCTGGATCCAGGCCATTCAGCTCGGCGGGAATGCCCTTGTCCAAATCATAGGCGACGGTTTCGACAGCCGCGTCCGAACGCAGCGCTTCCTGCACCAGATGAATACCCTCGACAATATATTTATGCTGCCGTGTGCGATGCTTTTTCTCCAGCAGTTGCGCCCACTCTTTTACACGCGCATTATTCGGTGAAATGATTTCCATTCGTTTAACCTTCCGTTTCTTTGTCCGTTTCAATAAAAATAAATGATGTATCACTTGCACTTGAACACAAGCCCTCATTAGGCTGCAAATGCCAGCTCCAGCTTGGTCAGGTCATCCTTGTGGCCCACAATGACCAGTACATCACCCGGCTCCAGACGATCCTCGGCATAAGGTGAAATGTTCATTTCCTGATTTCTGCGAATCGCCATCACATTGCAGCCGAAGCGTGCACGTATGTCTAACTCTTTCAGGTTTTTTCCAATCATGGAATCGGCGGCTCTCATCTCCAAAATACTGTAGTCCTTGGACAGCTCGATATAATCCAAAATGTTGGGGGATGTCAAATGATGGGCTACCCGTAACCCCATATCCCGTTCAGGATAAACGACTTTATCTGCACCTATCTTTTGCAACACTTTTCCATGCAGCTCATTTTGTGCCTTGACCACAAGAGCTGGTACGCCCATGTCCTTGAGAATCAATGTCGTCAGAATACTGGCCTGTATATCTTCGCCAATCGCAACTACGATTACGTCAAAATTACGGATACCCAGCGCTCGCAGCGCTTCCTCATCCGTCGAGTCGGCAGACACCGCATGCGTCACTATATTCGACATTTCCTGTGTACGCTGCTCGTCCGAGTCAATAGCCAGCACATCAAAACCCATCTCACTCAGCGCACTGGCAACACTGGAACCAAAACGTCCCATGCCAATGACCGCATACTGTTTTTTTGCCATTCCTTCTTTACCTCCCGATCACCATACTGTCCGTCATAGTATAGCATATCATGCTACAAACATAAATTTTGACATACTTATGCCAAATGCTTCTCCATGTATACTGGACAACAGCCCAAGCCATAATACATTCGATCACTACTACAACATACGGGAGGTACACATGCCCATTACAATGGATTTACGACAAGCAATTGTTCACAAAGTACACGGCAAATCAGAAGCTGATCTTACGGATATGATTATTGGGTCAGTGGACGGACCTGAAGCCGCTCTGCCTGGATTGGGTGTCATTCTTGAAATCGCTTGGAAGCATATGAGCCCAAACCAACAGCACGATTTCGTCCATTTGGCACATGAACAAATCGATAAAATCAAACCCATGCCCTTAACCTAGCTCTAGCTATTTAACTTTTCGTTCCAATTTAATTGTGCTCATTATTTTACCCGTATTCGAAAATGAGAATAGTCCACTCGCATTCACATCGAGTGGACTATTCGTTGTATACACTAAATGACTGAGATCAAACTGTTCTGCTTATTCAATCTTACGGAGCCATTTCTAGAAACTTAGCTGTCGGGTTTTTCTCCATAGCCGTACGCATGGCATACTCGTTTTCGAACAAGGCGACATAATTGCCCTTCTTATCCTTTACCAGCGTAGAGTTAATACGGAACTTGCTCGGGTCAATCTGCTCATCCACAATCCAACGTGCAAATTGGAATGGCATACGCTGAAGCTGTACATCAACTCCATACTCACCCTTCATGCGGTACTCAAATACTTCAAATTGCAGTTGGCCGACAACACCTAATAGCGTATCGTCAAAGCTTACCGTACGGAAAACCTGAATCATACCTTCCTCGGTCAACTGGTCAATACCCTTCAGATACTGTTTGTGCTTCAAGGCATTTTTCACCGTTACCTTGGCAAAAATCTCAGGCGAGAAGGTCGGCAATTCATCAAACACAACCTCGCTACCTTGGCTGAGTGAATCACCAATACGGAAAATACCCGGGTCAAACAATCCAATAATATCGCCAGGAAATGCCTCCTCGACAATATCACGGTCCTGTGCCAGGAACTGCTGTGGCTGAGACAGCTTAATCTCCTTGCCCATACGTACATGCTTAACACTCATCCCGCGTTGAAACTTACCAGACACAATACGCAAAAATGCAATACGGTCACGGTGAGCCGGGTTCATGTTCGCTTGAATTTTAAATACATAGCCGGTAAACTTTTCGTTTGTTGGCTCAATTTCCCCAGCTGTACTACGGCGTGGCTCCGGTTTAGGAGCAAGCTGAAGGAAGTTTTCCAAAAATGTTTGTACACCAAAATTATTAATCGCACTGCCGAAGAATACCGGTGTTAATTCTCCGCGCTGTACTTTCTCCATGTCAAAAGGGTCACCCGCGACATCAAGCAACTCCAAGTCTTGGCATAATTGGTCATGCAAATATTCGCCCGCCATCTCACGAATGATCGGATCATTGTAATCTTCCACTTTTTGTACTTTAATCGTGGAATGGTCATCTCCCTGAAACAGCTCGACCTGATTTTTGACACGGTCATAGACACCGCACAGCTCGCGTCCTGTACCAATCGGCCAATTCATAGGCACCGAACGGATGCCAAGTACCTGCTCCAACTCCTCCATCAAATCAAAAGGACTGCGTCCCTCACGATCCAGTTTGTTAATGAAGGTAAAAATCGGAATTCCACGCTTCGCACAAACTTGAAACAGCTTAATCGTTTGCGCTTCCACACCTTTCGCTACGTCAATCAGCATGACTGCGCTATCTGCTGCTGTTAATGTACGATACGTGTCTTCACTGAAATCCTGATGACCTGGCGTGTCCAGAATGTTGATGCGGTGACCATTATAATCAAATTGCATCACTGAGGATGTTACAGAGATCCCCCGCTGTTTTTCAATCTCCATCCAGTCACTCGTGGCATGTTTGCTTGCTTTACGCGCTTTAACTGAACCAGCAAGACGAATCGCGCCCCCGAACAGCAGCAGCTTTTCCGTCAGTGTCGTTTTACCCGCATCCGGGTGAGAAATAATCGCAAACGTACGCCGTTTGTCGACTTCCTGTTGAAGTATATCTGTTGTTTTACTCATTTCACATATCCCTTCATGATCAAATCCATTGCATTCCTGCTCAAGCTATTCATAAAAAGGCCATGATGCACGCCTGTTTTCATAAAATCATCGGCTCTATCGGCTCATTGCCGTTAGCCCCATTATTCGGCGTACCCCGTTACCATATTCATTATAAATACGATCTATTTACATGTTTTAGCCTGCCTTTAACTTATAATCAGTTGCAAACTGAAAACCTGAGACTAAGCTATTATAGCACACTCCGAACGCAAAGCATCCCCTTACGTCCTAAACAGGACATAGGGGGATGCAGGACAAAACGGGATTACTGAACGCCGCCTACTCGCCAGATGACATTATCTTCATCCTGACCGCTAACCGGCCACCACTTGAAGCCATCCTGCTCCAATAGCTTGTGTGCACCTTCCGGTCCCCATGAGCCTGCAGCATAGGTTTCCAGCGTATCCGGGGTCTGCTGCCATGCTTTGGCGATTCGATCGACGAATCCCCATGCCGTGGCAACCTCATCCCAACGCGTGAAGTACGTCGAATCACCCTCAATGGCATCCATCAGCAACCGTTCATAAGCCTCCGGTGAGTTGATACCCACCATACAGCTTTGGCAAAAATCCATAGCCAATGGCTCAATATCTGATTCCGAGCCAGGTTTCTTGGCATTAATTTTAATGTAAATGCCCTCCATTGGATTGACCCGAATGACGAGCAAGTTCGGTTCCAGCTTATGCTTTTGACCGAGGTACACGTTCGTTGGCATGCTCTTAAATTCCACAACAATCTCCGTTGTTTTTACAGGGAGACGTTTGCCCGTACGAATATAGAACGGTACGCCAGCCCAACGGAAATTATCAACAAACACGCGTGAAGCAAAATAAGTCTCTGTGTTTGACTGTGGATCAACCTTGTCTTCTTGGCGATATCCCGGCAACTGCTGACCGCGATAACTGCCTTCGATGTATTGACCACGCACCACATTGGTTTTCACATCGTCAGACGTTTCAAAAGGGCGCAGCGAACGCAGCACTTTCACCTTTTCATCACGGATATCCTCAGGCAACAAACGACTAGGTGGCTCCATCGCAATCATCGTTAGCATTTGCAGCATATGGTTCTGTCCCATATCCCGCAAGGCGCCGGAATGATCGTAGTAACCTCCGCGTTCCTCCACCCCTACCGTTTCACTAAGCGTAATTTGCACATTGGCAATATGCTTATTATTCCACAGTGGTTCAAAGAAGGCGTTCGCGAAGCGGATCACCTCAATATTTTGTACCATTTCCTTGCCAAGATAGTGATCAATCCGATAAATTTCTTCTTCGGCAAATACTTCTCGTATTTCAACGTTCAATTCTTGTGCAGATTCGAGGTTATAACCGAATGGCTTCTCAATGACAAGACGATTCCACCCTTTGCCATCCATCATGCCGCCATCTTTCAAACTCTTAGACACGCTTCCGAATAATTCAGGAGCCAAGGCCAAATAAAACAACCGATTTCCCGGTATGTTAAACTTGCTTTCTATAGACTCCGTCTGCTGTCTCAACTCATGGAACCCTTCGACATTGTTGATATCAAGCGATTTATATTCAAAATGCTCGGCAAATGCCTGCCAATCTTGATCATTTTCTGCTTTGTAGCGACTAAACTCCTGTATGGAAGCGTACAGGTCATTACGGAATTCTTCCTCTGTGCGAGGACGCCTTGCTACGCCAATAACGGCAAAATCCTCAGCAAGCTTGCCTTCGCGGTACAAGCTGTAAATAGCAGGAAAAAGCTTGCGACGAGCCAAATCGCCCGTAGCGCCAAAAATAAACAGAACTGCGCCTTGCGTCACAACAGATTCTTTAGCAGGTATGTCAGCCATGTAGTACCTCATTCTTCCCATGTCAAGATTCCGCAATCCACAATCCCCGAAATCCGCATGTAGTATTGTGTATATTTATACAAGATCATACTTGATTTTCGAAAAACATGGAACTAAAGATTTGATGATATTTTAGCATATCCTCCATGGATAAGCTATCCGATGAATCATCAATTTACCTTATAAGTCAGTATTCAATCGTGATGAGCGGAAAACCGAGCGTTATACGTGTATCCTGTTGCTCCTTATCTTCATGTACAGCCATCTGCATCTGGACCTGATGCTCACCGCTTTGAATCATTAACGGCAGCTCTGGAGCTTCATAGGATATAGCCACAGTAGTCGCATCCGTATATCTTTCTTTGGCCTGCATGGAGATGTTCCCTGTTAAGCTCGCTTCTGTCAGTTTCAACAGTTGATCTTTGGATTCCTTTGTATGCAGCGAACGCTGAAGGGCCGTGTTCCACTGCGCTTGAATCCCCATAGACTTTAATTGCTCAGCACAGAGTTTATGAAGCTGAATCAACTGCTCACGTCCTGCATCGTTGCTCTCCAGTTGAACGACTACATACCATTGCCCAGTTTGACGTTCCATTACATTTAAGCGGATTTTTAGATCCTCACTATTACGAACAGAACGATAAACCGTGTGTCCATTTTCCACGAGTTTGTTTACTGTGGGTATATTCAGCTGATCAGCTATCTGTGCCGCTACATCTGCCGGCTCTTCATGGTTAGAAATCCAATCGCCTTGCCACTTCACAACCAGCTTATCCAGCGTACCCGGGGCCTGGTCCGAGATGGTTAACAATGAGCGTAAAGCCGTTTCTGCCTCGCGGGAATCATATCGGTTTGTCTGAAGGGTTCCGTAACGCCAGCCAGCCAGTACCAGCACCGTTCCTATTACCAAAATCGTAATAATCCCTTTTCTAATCAACTCTGCTTTTAGCATTATCGTTCCTCCCGCTCCACAACCATCCGATTCCCACAACTACGCTCTGAATACTTTCTTTTTCGGCTGGTTTGAAATCTATGAATCTATTAATAGCATTCCCGTTGTCAGAGGTTTTATACACACAGCAATACGGCAAAGCCCTTCTAAAATATTCATCTGCCTACTGGGTGTTCGACCATACATCGTAGGCACCGTAAGAATAGACTATGATCACAATGCATCTTACACCAAAAGAGGTGAAATCATGTTTCCGATTTATCCTGTAAATGAAGCCAGTGTGGCACCTCATGGTGGACGTCTGGTCTGTGCCGTTATGCGTGATGGTACACGACACATCGGCATCTTAAGTGGGTGTAGCAAAGGCAAGCTGATGTTGAACGGATATCCACCCTCCTTTCCTGGCAGTCTCTATGCCGGGAGCTACAGTAACAAAGGAAAACAAACCCCTAAAAAGATTTCCTCTAAAAAGAAAAAAAGGAATCCTAAAAACAAAGTTCGCACCTCTGCCAAACTAAATGCCTTAATTAAGCCGCCCAATGCACCTCTGAGTCCATCCTTTCCTTATGACGCAGGCGGATTTGCTGGAAATGGCTATAGTAGTTATGGAAATGGCAAAGCAGGCTATCGCGGTGGGTACGGCGGATATGGATACGGTGCAGGGCTTGCACTAGATCTGGCTTTAATCGCCTTTTTATTCCTCCTGATCTAAACACCTTGTTATAGAACACAAAAAACCGGAGAACTATTATCGTCTCCGGTTCTTTGTATTCGTTTATTCTACATTCTACTCTGCTAATCCGTTCTTATAGGCATAGATCGCCGCCTGTGTACGGTCTTCCACTCCTAATTTAGCGAGAAGGTTCGTGACATGGAATTTTACCGTCTTAATCCCGATAATCAGCTCGTCTGCGATATCCTGATTAGACTTCCCTTGTGCCAACAGGCGAAGTACCTCCATCTCACGATCAGTCAGCTCCGTATGGGCGGGCGCTTCAGCCTGTGGCTGGCGGAATCGATTCATCATCTTGGAGGCCACCTGTGACTCTAGTACGGACTGTCCACGTGCAGCTGCACGGATCGCATCCGCTATTTCAGAAGCGCGAGACGTTTTAAGCAAATAGCTGAATGCCCCTGCCTCAATGACCGGATACATTTTCTCATCGTCTAAATAACTCGTCAGCACAATCACCTTTGTCTCTGGAAGCAGACGAGTTACTTGGCGTGTCGTTTCGATGCCATCCATGCCATCCATGACCAGATCCATCAAAATCACATTTGGCTTGTATTCGGAAGCCAACCGTATGCCTTCTTCTCCGCTTCCGGCCTCGCCGACCACTTCAATACCTTCTTCCGTCCCCAGCACCGCCGCAAGACCAATTCGTACCATTTCATGGTCGTCTACCAGCAGTACGCTAATCGGTAATTCCGTTTCCATGATCATCGTTCCTTCCGCTTTCATCATTAATAACTGGCACGGACACCTCAATCCGTGTCCCTTTTCCTGGAGCCGTTATATACTGAATCGCTCCCCCAATTTCACTGACCCGCTCCTGCATCGTGGATAATCCATATGAAGTCTGCTTTTTCTCATCCAGCTCAAAACCAATACCGTTATCCCGAATCGTCAGCCTGATGGAATCTGGGCGTTGCACGATACGAATTTCCATGCGGGTTGCTTTGGCATGGCGCAACGTATTAGACATCGCTTCCTGCACAATACGAAACAAGTGGTTCTCAATGCCTTTAACCAACTGTACTCCGCTTTCAATCTCAAAATCAATCTCCATCGGTACCTTTGCCTGCAACTCTTGTACCAAATCACGCAACCCCTGCTCAAGCCTTTTCCCTTCCAGATAGACAGGCCGTAGATGAAGTAGTAACGCCCGCATTTCAGATTGTGCCACAGAAGACATTTCTTCAATTAGCGCAACTTGACGCTGTGCTTTATCAAAATCCTTATCCAGCGTCCTCCCCACAGCCGTCGCGGTCATTGAAATAGCAAATAATTGCTGTGATACGGCATCATGCAACTCTCTGGCCAGCCGCTGCCGCTCCTCCACAATCGCAGTCACCCGTGCCTGTTCCGCCAACTGAGCATTATCCGTGGATAAGCGTTGTAAAGACGTAACTTGTTCCTGCCATTTACGTCCAATCCGTTCCAGCTGCTCTCCCAGTCTACCAAGTTCATCATGCCCTAGGGGCGGCAACTCACGTGCAGGGGTTCCCTTTTCCCACATCAGCAACGTCTCTCTCAACATTTCCAGTCTGCTTTTAAAGCGGTAGCTCTCATAAAATCCGTACATTGCCCCTGTACCAATCAACACCAGTATAACGGCTCCTGCAACTTTCAATATCATTCCCCAGGTTGGAAACGACTTCACATATCCATATGTATACAGCATATAAAAGACAACTACGCCTACAACAACACACAGGAGGATACCTTGACCCATACTGCGGGTTACCATGTTGGACGTTTTTTTATGATTCATCCCGGCTCCTCCTGATTCAATAAAATCGGACGCGGACATCGCCCGCCAAGTACGAAACGACAAACTTCACTTTATATTCACTCTGCTCAAAATGGGGAGACTTCCAAACCAGTCGATTGAGCATCCCCGCCTCATGATCCCGGTCAAACTGAATCTGTCCGAACAGGACGAACATCTCCACCTCTACACCGTAATTATCCGGTAGCGTGATATCAATGTCACCGAAGATCCCTTGTAAAAATATGACGGACTCACGTTCCTCTGGTAGAGCCAACGTCAGATCGGCATCCACATCGCCAACCACATGCCATATGCTTGTGCTACGCAGGCTCCACGGCACTTCATCCCATTTATGATTCGATATAAAATTGTGCTTGAATATGGAGCTTTGACCTTTATGCAGCTTCCTTGAACGTGAATAGAATATAGCTAATGATGCTAGTGTAACTACCACAAACAGGAACAAATGATCCAGCACTAGCAATCCAGCACCAATCGCGAGCATCGTGTAACCCTTTTTGATTTTGGAATTGCGGATCTTATATATTCCGGCCAACATTAGAATCAGTGCAACCACGGAGAGGAACCCAATCCACTGACCGAATAAAATGATAATCCCGATGCCAATCCCTGCCAGTGCCAAGGCTGATTTTCTTCTCTCCATGCTGCACCCCCTTTTTGTTTATACAGGACGGAAAAGCCATAGTGGCGCAACATTCCGCCATATGGCTTTCCTGAACCATACAGATTAGGCACGATCATCGACCAATGTCCATTCCATACAGCATATCATAATGTCTTGTTTCCGAGTAGTCAGTCCTTCTTCATATCGACTGGTTTAACACCTGTCTGAATTTTGGACTTAAGCTGTTGAAGCTGCTCATCCACTTTAAACTGTTTTTCAGCCTCAGCCGGATTAACATATGCTTCTCCTGGAGCTTGACGGTAAGGAGCACGCAGTACGTCAGCTTCAGCTTCCATTTGCATAATTTTTTCTTCCATACGGTGGAAGCCCAATGAAGCAGACCCACTTTCAATCGTATGCAAACTATTGATTTGAGACATTTGCTTTTTGGCTTTCGCCATTTGAGCACGGGATACTAACTCATTGCGCTTGTTGCGCATTTTATAGAACTCATCTTTCATGTCGTGAAGCTGTTGTACTAATTCTTTTGCTTGAAGCTCAGCTTGTGTATGCAAGTCGCGGTATTCGTCCTGCTTTTGCACAAAATAAATCTTCTCTCCCAACAGCTTGCGCGCTACTTCTTCCTGACCATTTCGCAATGCGGATTCGGCTTGCTTCTCACGCTCATTGGATACACGTACCGCTTCCTCTAAACGCTGTTTCATACGTCGTTCATTCGCCATTTGCTTGGCAACCGTTACCTCAGCCTCGTGAATTTCCGCCTCCATATCGCGCAGATATTGATTCAACATAATAATCGGATCTTCCACTTTATCCAACACTTCATTCACCGATGCTCTTGTCATATCCTTCATTCTTTTAAAGATCCCCATTATTTACGATCTCCCTTCTCAAATTGCTCTACTTTTTTGCGTAACTCTGCCAATTCTTTTTTCATTGCCTTTTTCTCAATATCTTCCATCATGGAATCCAAGTCATTGTTCTGACCTGTGTTAAATTTGGATGAGTTGCGGGCATCTTGACCAAAAAACGGGTTCGAATTGCCATATGCACCGCCCTGGTTGTAACCAGTTCCCTGCCCATACTGCGATCTTGTATTGTGACTGCCATAATAGCGTGGATCCTGTTGATGGTAGGGCCCGCTGTCAGGGCCAAATCCTCCATCGAAAGGAGATCTCGGCTCCTTGGAGATAACCAGTGCCGCAATCACATAAATCATAAATGTGGTTCCTGCTGTAATAAAGAAACTGATCACAACCAGAATACGAATCCATGTTGAGTCCATTCCTGTTGCGTCAGAAAGACCGCCACATACACCTGTTATTACTCTATCCCGGCTTGATCTGTAAATTCGGGTCATTATCAAATTACTCCTTCCCGCTGTTGTTCAGCTTGCTTTTCAGTCTCGCCCACTCTTGTTCGAGCAGCGATCCACCGCCTTGGGCATCCTGTGCATGGTCGCCCTCACCCCGACGTAAATCACGCAGACTCATCGTTTCTGCTTCCATATCGGCTACCCGGTCTTCCAAGCGGTTGAACATTCGGGGAACATTTCGTCCACCGTATGTACCAGCCCGTTCGTTCATTTGCTGCTGGAGTCTCAACGTCTGTACACGTGCCGCATAATACTGACGCTTGCTGTGTACCGTTTGATATTCTGTCTTTAACGTATCTAGCTGTTGTTCTAGCTCACGTAGTGATTCACGGCTCTGCTCCCACAATTCTCTATACTGCTCTTCTTTTTCTGCATATAGCATTTTCTCCTGTAGGGCCAGCTTCGCAATATGTTCTTCATCAGCTTTCAAAGCCAGTAGCGCCTGTTCCTCCCGTTTGGTCTGCATGGACAATGCATGATCCAACTGCTGCTTCATCTGTCTTGTATGCATCGCATACTGTTGATGGAGTTTTTCCGCTTCGGCAATTTCCTGGCGGGTATTATACAAGAACTGGTCAATCAGTTGCACTGGGTCTTGGCTTTGTTCCAAATGCTCATTGAAGGTCGCTACCGTAATATCGCGCATTCTTCGAAAAACACTCATTTGCATCTGCTCCTTTCACAATTCGTATCCCCATAATTAAAACTTCGTTACTGCAATATTTCTTCATTCGCTAAACTGCTAAAATCAGTAACGTCTTCTGCGGTCACTCAGCAGGGAAACACCAAATATAATCAACCCGATTGCCAGTAGTGGTCCCAGAAGCCAGGACAGTTTGCCGAGCAAAATCAGTACCCCAAGTACAAGTACGATCCAGCCGAAGAGCGCATTTCCTTTTTTCACACCGTAGTAGCCTAGCATAACCATAGCTATCGGAATTAAGTAACCAATCAGATGTCCTAAAAAGTGACCGAAAAACGGAGTAAACTTACCGAGCAGCATAATCGAACCCAACACGATCAGTACAATGGCTAACCCATTCCCTTTGTTAACTCTCATCATCTCTCACCGCCTTTCACTGTGTCTTGCTTATGTCCTTATTGTACGCTGAACAAGCGTTTGACAAAACGGACCCCAGACGGTTTTTGAACCTAGACCTAAGTCGGGGATGAGTATAGACCTGCGGCTATCCTCCTCTATGCTGTTCTGCTGCACGGGCTATCGAATGTTGCTCACCCGCTTGCTTGGAACGTAGTGAAAGGACGAGACAAGCCAGTAACGCTATAGCTGCAACCATATAAGGCAGATTAATATGAACATCGAACAACAGTCCTGCAATTAATGGTCCAATCACATTACCCAAGCTGGTATAGGATGAGTTCATGCCTGCCACAAAGCCTTGCTCATCTCCGGCCTGCCGCGATAGAGAAGTACTTACTGCCGGGCGAAGGATATCCATAGCCAGAAAAATGATGAAGGTCGTCAGCATAATCATCACGTACTGTTCAGCAAATAAGGTTAGAAAAATGAACAGGCCCCCAATGGCCAAACAGAGGTGAATTACTTTTTTCTCTCCAAAACGATTAATGATCCATCCAAATATAGTCGCTTGGACAACTGCTCCCAAAATGGAGCCTGTCGTTATGATGATGGCAATATCCATCGGTGTGAAACCATATTTATGGTCAACAAACAGTCCAAATACGGTTTCGAAGTTCGCTAACCCAAAAGCAACGACAAATACAATGAGTAAACCCATGAAATATGGAGATTGATATGACTTGGCAAATTGCTGCAAAAGATTTTCTTTTTGACGTGGAAGCTCTCTATTATATTGTTGCTTTTCCTTGCTTAAAGACTCAGGCAGCACTAACAGAGACAAGATAGCTGCTATTCCCGCAGCTCCAGCTGCCGCAAAGAAGGGAATGCGTATTCCATATGTGGCAAGCAATCCGCCAATCCCTGGCCCGATTATGAAGCCTGTGTTGATCGCCGCATTGATCATGCCCATTCCCTTGCCTCTTTCTTCGAACGAGGTCACGTCAGCGACATAGGCCATTATAGAAGGAGTCAGCAACGCTGCCCCTGCTCCACCCATGATTCGTGCTATGAACAGGGTAGGAATGGAATGAGCCAGTCCAAAAACAAGCTCTGATAACATGAAGATGAACATCCCAGAAACAATCAATTTTTTACGTCCATAACGATCAGACAACTTTCCTGACAATGGTGATAATAAAAGCTGAGTCAACGCAAAAGCTGCAACCATCAGTCCCATCGAAGAACCATTCATCCCTAGCTCACTTATAAATTTAGGTAATACAGGGACAACTAAGCCAATCCCCATGAACGCCAAAAAAATGTTAAGCATCAATAACAGCATTGCTCCTCGATTTCTTGTGAGTATAGACATATTTCCACCCTTCCTTTTCCGTATCTCTTTATTCGATATCAGGTAAACTTCATTATCCCTTTTCAAAAAACAATTGAAACTAAAAATGTTTTCTTAGTTTTCATATAAAAAAGTGGCCTCTTCAAATATGCAGCATATTGTTGAGGCTATTTTTTAATTCTCGACCAAACCGAACAACAAAATATCTACAATAGAATAAGTAGCTTCCTCTACCGTCACACTGTTATCCAGAAAGAAACGCTGATCAAGCGTTAAATTTACAGATTCAATAATAAGCTTCATGATCAGAGCCTCATTTTTGTTCACAATAATTCCTTCTCGGATGCCTTCCTGAATTAATGTTCTAATCGGAGACCAATCATTTAAATCGGCATGTACCCTTTTCCATTGTTCAGGATAATACTTTTTCATCTGGTCCAATATCCTTAAATCGTAAAACTTATAATACAGAGGCATGACCCTAATCGACTGCTTAATCTTGTCTAACAAAGATAACTCATTATTTTGGATAATCTGCTCAGTTTTTCGAATCATATCATCATTTGTACGCTCAATAAGTGTTTCTAAAATAAGCGTCTTAGACGAAAAGTTTTCATACAACGTACGCTTGCTAATAGCGAGTCTTTTCGCAAGATCATCCATCGTAAATTTCAATCCATTTTCATGAACTTCATCTACAAAAGCCTCCAAAATTCTTTCCTGCATATTCTTCCTCATTTCTTTCGCGCTCGGTAAACTAGAAAAGTTTTTTCAGTACCATCATCTTACGATAAGATCAAAGCGCTGGTCAAATCCATGTTAACCTTGTTGCCAAAATCATGAATATATAATAAAAAGGATGATAAAATGCCTTTAAGCATTTTATCACCCTTTTGTGTATGAGCGAGAGGACTAGAACCTCCACGGTTTCCCACTCGATACCGAATATAATATTGATAATACCTTGTTTAATGAAGGGAGATAAGCGCTGCTCGTCGATTTCGACCCGCAAGGTAATCTGTCAATGTACTTTGGTATTGAGCAGCGGGATCAACTTCCGTAGCTATGGTCTGCGACAGGACTAACTCAGTTGCTCAGTATCAAGGAATTTAGAACACTTGTACAACTTCTTTAATATCATCAATTTCCTCAAGAATTGCGCGCTCAATAGCAACCTTTAACGTAATCGTAGCACTTGGGCAACCATTGCAAGCTCCCAAAAATCTTAATTTTGCTATACCGTTCTCAACTTCGACCAGTTCAGCATCTCCACCGTCACGCAGTAAGAAAGGACGTAGTTTGAGAAGAACTTCCGATACTTCATCGAATAAAACTCCATTTTCATCCATTATGTCAATTCCTCCCATTTTCTTTACCAACCGTCATTCATACCTTTTTTCACCCTAGATCGTCTGAGTGATCCTTTGCTTTTTGCCTAAGAGTGACCTCTTGATCCGAAAGTTCCCTTATAAGCGTAAGAATAGAGTCTAAAGGTATCATCACACCACAACTTGCGCTCAATCCTGACAGCATATTGAAGCAGAACTGAAGTTTTCGTATCTCTCGGGTAATTTGAGCTAGTTCTGAATCGTCCGAATTATTTTTCTTCATTACTAGCACCTCTTTAAAGAATGATAAAGGTTTGATCTATTAAATTAATGAATCAACCGATGCTTCCTTCCATCTCAAATTGAATCAACCGATTCATTTCAACGGCATATTCCATTGGCAATTCTTTGGTAAACGGTTCAATAAAGCCCATTACAATCATTTGTGTAGCATCTTGTTCTGTAAGCCCGCGGCTCATTAAGTAAAACAATTGTTCCTCGGACACTTTGGATACTGTTGCCTCGTGCTCCAAAGTAATCTGGTCGTTTTTAATTTCATTGTACGGAATCGTATCTGATGTTGACATGTGGTCCAATATCAACGTATCGCACTTAATATTGGACTTGGACCCTGCGGAATCGCGGCTGAAGCTGGACAACCCTCGGTAGTTTACTTTTCCGCCCTGCTTGCTGATGGATTTGGATATAATCGTAGATGTTGTCTCGGGAGCAAGGTGAATTACCTTCGCGCCAGCATCTTGATGCTGATCTTTACCGGCTACGGCAATAGACAGGATGGACCCCTTGGCTCCCCGTCCTTTCAATAATACTGCCGGATACTTCATTGTTACCTTGGAGCCGATGTTGCCGTCCACCCATTCCATTGTGGCATTTTCTTCTGCCACAGCCCTTTGGGTTACCAAGTTGTAGATATTAGGAGCCCAATTCTGAATGGTCGTGTAACGGACACGGGAATCTTTCCGGCAAATAATTTCAATAACTCCACTATGCAGAGAACTGGTACTATAAATAGGTGCTGTACATCCTTCAACATAATGGACAAAGCTGCCCTCTTCGGCAATAATTAATGTCCGCTCGAATTGACCCATATTTTCAGAATTAATACGGAAATAACCTTGTATAGGTACCTCGCACTGAACACCCTTCGGAATGTATACAAAGCTACCGCCTGACCAAACCGCACTATTAAGCGCCGCAAATTTATTGTCGGCGGGAGGGATGATCGTCCCAAAATGTTGCTTAAACACTTCGGGGTATTGCTTTAATGCACTATCCGTATCAAGGAAAATAACGCCCTGATCCTCCAGCTCTTTCCGCATGCTGTGATAAACTACTTCCGACTCATATTGAGCGGATACGCCCGCCAGGAACTTTTGCTCCGCTTCAGGGATTCCCAGCTTGTCAAAGGTTGCTTTGATCTCGGAAGGAACCTCCTCCCAGGTCTTTCCCTGTTTTTCAGAAGGGCGAACGTAATACTGGATGTCATCAAGATTTAGCTCGGTCAAATCCGCTCCCCATTCAGGCATCGCCATTTTGTAGAATTGATTCAAAGCTTTCAACCGAAAATTGAGCATCCACTCCGGCTCTTCCTTGATTCGGGAAATTTCCCGGACAATCTCTTCCGTCAGACCTTTTCCAGATTGAAAAATAGACTGGTGCTTGTCGCGAAACCCATATTTATATTCGCCCATATCTGGTGCTTTTTTAGCCATTGGTATCACTCCTTTTTAACCTTTCAAGATTCATTTTGATTTGCTATGATCTGCCGAGCTTGCTTTCCACTAAATCTTTTAGGCGACTGCGAACACCTTCCAGCGGGATCTCCGAAATGACAGGAGCGAGAAATCCGAAAATAACAAGATGTTCGGCTTCACTCCGTGATATCCCGCGCGACATCAGATAATAGATTTGCTCTGCATTTACTTGCCCCACGGATGCAGCATGACCCGCGGTTACATCATCCTCATCTATCAGCAGGATCGGATTGGCATCGCCGCGAGCTTTAGGACTTAACATAAGCACGCGTTCTGTTTGCTGACCATCACAATGGGTTGCACCTTTTTCAATCTTTGTAATGCCGTTGATAATGGCCGTAGCTTCTTCAAGAATGACTGCACGCGTAATCATCTGGCTTACCGAGCTTCTGCCAAAATGCTGAGCTTGAGCTGTATAGCTCGATTTTTGATTGCCCGTGCCAATAGCAATCACCTTATTGTCGGAGACCGCCCCGTTGCCTTGTAGCAAAGTCTTGGTATCGCTCACGGTATAACCATTGTTCATCTCACCGATAATCCATTCCACACCCCCATCAGCAAGAACGACCGCCCGTCGCTGGGTGAAATCTGTTGTAGTTACAGCAAGCTGATGAACCGAAGCTACTTGCACCTTTGAGCCCGCCCCCGCGAAGACCTCCGTCACACCGTTATGCAATACCTTGACATCATCACCACTCGATACACAATTATCCACATAAGTGATCTTGCTGTTGCTCCCTGCCACAATTAAGACGTGAGGAGCAAAACACACACCGCTTGTATCGTTAAGAAAGATCGCTTGAATAGGTGCTTCAACCTCTACACCGTCTGGGACATATAGAAAAACGCCACCACTCCATAAGGCACTGTGTGCAGCAGATAAACGATGTTCTTCTGGCTTTACTGCCTGAAAGAGATAACGTTGAACCAGCTCCTCATGCTCTTTTGCCGCAGTATGCAGATCCGTTAAAATGACTCCCTGGGCGGCTAAGCTCTCGGACAATTTCGTATACACTACATCCGAGTTGAACTGAACGATTAGTCCGCCTTTCACCGGAGAAGCAACCAAACCTCGAACAACCTCCGGCGCTTCCTCCAAACTAGACCACGCATTCTCAGCTTTGTAATCTCCACTTTCGTAGATATCCCATTTTTCAAGATTGATTTTCTCCACTTTAGGCAACTCCAGCGTCCCTTCCAGTTCGAGTGCATGAACGCGGCGTTCAATCAGCCAACGAGGTTCATCCTTAGCGCTTGACCATGCGCGTAAATCGTCCACATTCATTGAAACTCTAGCTTGTATATCCACGTGCTGTTCCTCCTCTCCGGCTTTTAAGCATCCCTTACCGTCTCATCCGTAATCCCAAGTTCCTCCTTCACCCAATCGTACCCTTCAGCCTCCAAACGGTGGGCAAGCTCCGGACCGCCAGATTTAACTATCCGGCCTTGCATCATGACATGCACAAAATCCGGGGTAATATAATTCAACAGTCGTTGATAATGGGTGATGATTAAAAATCCTCTATCCGGGCTGCGCATCTCATTTACGCCATTGGCCACAATACGCAGTGCATCAATATCAAGCCCTGAGTCCACTTCATCCAGGATCACAAACTTGGGTTCAAGTAGCATCATTTGCAAAATCTCATTCCGCTTTTTTTCACCGCCAGAGAATCCCTCATTCAAATAACGATGCACAAATTCCGGGTTCATCTCCAGCCCCTTCATTTTGCTCTCCATTTCACGGATAAAACGGATTAAGGATATCTCATCGCCTTCTTCACGCCGTGCATTGATGGCACTTCTGAGAAAATCCGAGTTGGTCACGCCAGCAATTTCACTTGGGTATTGCATTGCGAGGAACAAGCCTGCCTGGGCACGCTCATCCACCTCCATCTCCAGAAGGTCTTCATTGTCCAATGTCACCTTACCGCCAGTAACCTCATATTTGGGATGGCCCATTAAAGCTGAAGCCAATGTACTTTTCCCCGTCCCATTAGGCCCCATAATCGCATGAATCTCTCCGCCATGAATCTCCAGTGTGAGCCCTTTTAAAATTTCTTTCCCTTCAATCTTGGATCTTAATTCCTCAATCTTTAATGTCGTCATTTATCGTAAACTTCCCTTCGGAGTATTCTTCGGCACGCGCCACCAAATCACTCATAAATTTTCCAATAGTCTGCTGCTCAACCTCTGAATAGGATTCAATGAATTGGTAAAACCTTTCTTCTTTTTCTTTGTGCATTTCTTTATGCAAATGATAAACGTGTCTTCCCTTATCCGTTAAACTAAAGTAAATCTCCTTACGATTGCTGTTCAGTTGACTTCTCATAATGAAGCCCATTTCCAGCAGCTTTGCACTAATTTTAGTAATGCTAGCTTTGGACAACCCCATCTTCTCCACAATCCCGGTATGATTTATCGGTTCATAATCACCAATGCAATCAATAACGTGCACACTAGTAATATTGTTGGAAAGCATGTCAATCTGGTACTTTCTGGCCTGTTGCCGAAACGAGTTAAATTCTTGTTCAGTATACAGCTCATTCAGATGTAGCATTTTAATATATTGCTCGTAAAGATGACCTTTAAAATGATTTTGAAACTCCAATTTCCCAATCTCCCCTCTCTTGTAGTAGTTGAGACCAAGTTCAGTGTCTCCATTAGATTACTTTTTGTTCACTAGTGAACAAAATCATATTAACACAATTGATATTGATAATCAATATCAATTGTGTTAAATGTGACGCAATTTTGAAGTCGCATTTCACGGGTTTGTTGTCATTGTCATAGGCCTCATGCTGTGTTTTTACTAGGGCACGTCCCGGAAATAGTTTTGAATACCTCTGATCAATCCTGCTTTGCGGGGGTTGAACAATGGAACCAATTCGGCAGCATCCGGATGGATCTGGTAACCGAAGCCAAGTCCAATACCGTTGCCTATGAACGTCATGGTACACCTGCCACAGACTGGGGTCGCTACCGTAAAAAGAGGACGAAGGTGGTGCTTGGCCGAGCTGTTTTAAAGCTGTATCGCCGCGTTTGAGTACGCTATCGTGAGCATGTATGGCAAAGAATAATCCGTCAGTTACCTGTGGTGGATATGTTATGGGGCCAAAGAGTATACTGTGGTTATTGCTGGTGAATCCGAACAGGCGATGCTCCATTCTAGCCAGCACCGATCTGACACTGGAGGCGACCTAGATCATCGAACTTTATACCGCCCGGTTCAAAATCAAATGTACCTTCTGGGCGCTAAAGCAATCCATCGGCGGATTCAGCTACCACTTTTGTAGCAAATCCATTCCGAAGCTCAACCGGTATTTGAAAAAGGATCGGGTTCACCCTCTGGAGTTGTTGGAAGAGGAGAAAGCGTAACGGGACATCCGCCTAACTGTAAAGATGAGAATGGTAAACGATAACCGAAATGGATCCCTACGGAGCTTAAATAAAAGGAACCAAGAAAAGAGCCGAAATCTTGCTTCAGGAAGCCAGGAAGAATTATCATATGGAAGGACAAGCACTCGCGGTTGAAAACGAAGATATGCTGTAAGAGTAAAAGCGGCTACTCTATCCGGTAATCTGCCACTGGTGGACACGTTCTATGAGCTTCTGATTCGTATGAAGGAATAACAGGAATCCTATCGCTTATCTTCTGACAATTCTTATTGTCTTGAATACCTGGAGTATATTTATGTATATTTATGTAGATGTATTAGGGGTAAGCATGAAAGAAGTTCAGGAATGGTTAGGCCACAGCGATTATGCAACAACGGCAAATATTTATTCGCATCTGGAATACAACTCAAAGGTGTCTTCAGCTCAAGCAATGAGTGGGGTACTAAAGCTCAAATAAAAAAAAGCTCACTAGAGAATGTCTCTAATGAACTCTTTTAGTTAATACCGGCGAGAGGACTCGAACCTCCACGGTTTCCCACTCGATTTTGAGTCGAGCGCGTCTGCCATTCCGCCACGCCGGCGTATTCAATTATGGAGGCGCCACCCAGATTTGAACTGGGGAATAAAGCTTTTGCAGAGCTTTGCCTTACCACTTGGCTATGGCGCCAGAGTATAACAAAGCGGACGACGGGAATCGAACCCGCGACCCTCGCCTTGGCAAGGCGATGCTCTACCGCTGAGCCACGTCCGCATAAAGATGGCTGGGGATATAGGATTTGAACCTATGCATGACGGAGTCAAAGTCCGTTGCCTTACCGCTTGGCTAATCCCCAATAAGTAAAGGGCGGCCGATGGGGCTTGAACCCACGAATGCCGGAGTCACAGTCCGGTGCGTTAACCACTTCGCCACGACCGCCGCAAGTAATGAATAATTGGCAGGGGCAGCAGGAATTGAACCCACACCAACGGTTTTGGAGACCGTTGTTCTACCTTTAAACTATGCCCCTATAAAACTGGTGGAGGATGATGGATTCGAACCACCGAACCCGTAAGGGAGCAGATTTACAGTCTGATGCGTTTGGCCACTTCGCTAATCCTCCAAAAATGGTGCCGGCGAGAGGACTTGAACCCCCAACCTACTGATTACAAGTCAGTTGCTCTACCAGTTGAGCTACACCGGCACATAAAATATTCAATTAAAAGTGGCTCGGGACGGAATCGAACCGCCGACACGAGGATTTTCAGTCCTCTGCTCTACCGACTGAGCTACCGAGCCTTAGAATAAGGCTCTTCATTACACGTTATAATACTAATGGCGGAACTGACGGGATTCGAACCCGCGATCTCCTGCGTGACAGGCAGGCATGTTAGGCCTCTACACCACAGTTCCATAATAATTTTTAATTGGTTGCGGGGGCAGGATTTGAACCTGCGACCTTCGGGTTATGAGCCCGACGAGCTACCGAACTGCTCCACCCCGCGACAATAATAAATATAAAATTTTCAAATGGTGGAGGCTGAGGGGCTCGAACCCCCGACCCTCTGCTTGTAAGGCAGATGCTCTCCCAGCTGAGCTAAGCCTCCACACCGAAACACTTTTCATATTATACCATAATAAACTTTTTATTGCAAGTTTTTTTATGATATTTTTATGACCCGTAGGGGATTCGAACCCCTGTTACCTCCGTGAAAGGGAGGTGTCTTAACCCCTTGACCAACGGGCCATACAATAAAATAATTATGGCGGAGAGAGAGGGATTCGAACCCTCGAGACGCTTTTGGCGCCTACACGATTTCCAATCGTGCTCCTTCGGCCAACTCGGACACCTCTCCATATGGCTCCCCGAACAGGACTCGAACCTGTGACAACTCGATTAACAGTCGAGTGCTCTACCAACTGAGCTATCAGGGAATATTAAGCATTTGTTTCAAGGTTACACCCTGAAAACTGGATCCGAAACTCATTTGCGTTTTATTTTTAGGATAAGCCCTCGACCGATTAGTATTGGTCAGCTCCATGCATTACTGCACTTCCACCCCCAACCTATCTACCTCGTCGTCTTCAAGGGGTCTTACATACTGGGAAATCTCATCTTGAGGGGGGCTTCACGCTTAGATGCTTTCAGCGCTTATCCCTTCCGTACATAGCTACCCAGCGGTGCTCCTGGCGGAACAACTGGTACACCAGCGGTACGTCCATCCCGGTCCTCTCGTACTAAGGACAGCTCCTCTCAAATTTCCTACGCCCACGACAGATAGGGACCGAACTGTCTCACGACGTTCTGAACCCAGCTCGCGTACCGCTTTAATGGGCGAACAGCCCAACCCTTGGGACCTACTTCAGCCCCAGGATGCGATGAGCCGACATCGAGGTGCCAAACCTCCCCGTCGATGTGGACTCTTGGGGGAGATAAGCCTGTTATCCCCAGGGTAGCTTTTATCCGTTGAGCGATGGCCCTTCCATGCGGTACCACCGGATCACTAAGCCCGACTTTCGTCCCTGCTCGACTTGTAGGTCTCGCAGTCAAGCTCCCTTCTGCCTTTGCACTCTTCGAATGATTTCCAACCATTCTGAGGGAACCTTGGGGCGCCTCCGTTACTCTTTAGGAGGCGACCGCCCCAGTCAAACTGCCCACCTGACACTGTCCTCGCACCGGTTTACGGTACCAAGTTAGAACCTAGATACGATCAGGGTGGTATCCCAAGGATGCCTCCCTTCAAGCTGGCGCTCAAAGTTCGACGGCTCCCACCTATCCTGTACAGATCGTACCCAAATTCAATATCAAGCTGCAGTAAAGCTCCATGGGGTCTTTCCGTCTTGTCGCGGGTAACCTGCATCTTCACAGGTATTAAAATTTCACCGGATCTCTCGTTGAGACAGCGCCCAAGTCGTTACGCCATTCGTGCGGGTCAGAATTTACCTGACAAGGAATTTCGCTACCTTAGGACCGTTATAGTTACGGCCGCCGTTTACTGGGGCTTCGGTTCATAGCTTCGCTCTTGCGAGCTTACCACTCCCCTTAACCTTCCAGCACCGGGCAGGCGTCAGCCCGTATACTTCGCCTTGCGGCTTCGCACAGACCTGTGTTTTTGCTAAACAGTCGCTTGGGCCTTTTCACTGCGGCCCCCTCGGGCTATTCACCCTACCGAGGCACCCCTTCTCCCGAAGTTACGGGGTCATTTTGCCGAGTTCCTTAACGAGAGTTCTTCCGCGCGCCTTAGAATTCTCTTCTCGCCTACCTGTGTCGGTTTGCGGTACGGGCACCTTCTCCTGGCTAGAGGCTTTTCTTGGCAGTCTGAGATCATGACCTTCGCTACTATAATTTTCGCTCCCCATCACAGCCCAGCCTTAACGATGTGCGGATTTGCCTACACACCAGCCTCACTGCTTAGACGGACATCCATCCGTCCGCGTCACTACCCTACTGCGTCACCCCATCGCTCATAGCGGATTACGGTGGTACAGGAATTTCGACCTGTTGTCCTTCGACTACGCCTATCGGCCTCGCCTTAGGTCCCGACTTACCCTGAGCGGACGAACCTTCCTCAGGAACCCTTAGGCTTTCGGCGGATCTGATTCTCACAGATCTTTTCGTTACTCATACCGGCATTCTCACTTGAATGCAGTCCAGCGCTCCTTACGGTACACCTTCAACCCGCATTCAACGCTCCCCTACCCCTGATGCAATGCATCAAGCCATAGCTTCGGTGGTGTGTTTAGCCCCGTTACATTTTCGGCGCAGAGTCACTCGACCAGTGAGCTATTACGCACTCTTTCAATGGTGGCTGCTTCTAAGCCAACATCCTGGTTGTCTGTGCAACTCCACATCCTTTCCCACTTAACACACACTTGGGGACCTTAGCTGATGGTCTGGGCTGTTTCCCTTTCGACAATGGATCTTAGCACTCACTGTCTGACTCCCGGAACTAAATCTATGGCATTCGGAGTTTGACTGAGCTTGGTAACCCTTGCGGGCCCCGCACCCAATCAGTGCTCTACCTCCACGATTCTTCTTTCCGAGGCTAGCCCTAAAGCTATTTCGGGGAGAACCAGCTATCTCCGGGTTCGATTGGAATTTCTCCGCTACCCCCACCTCATCCCCGCATTTTTCAACATGCGTGGGTTCGGGCCTCCAGTGCGTGTTACCGCACCTTCACCCTGGACAGGGGTAGATCACCCGGTTTCGGGTCTACGTCCACGTACTCATTCGCCCTATTCAGACTCGCTTTCGCTGCGGCTTCAGCTCTTCACCTTAACCTTGCACGGGAACGTAACTCGCCGGTTCATTCTACAAAAGGCACGCCATCACCCATAAATAGGGCTCTGACTTCTTGTAAGCACACGGTTTCAGGATCTATTTCACTCCCCTTCCGGGGTGCTTTTCACCTTTCCCTCACGGTACTGCTTCACTATCGGTCGCCAGGGAGTATTTAGCCTTGGCAGATGGTCCTGCCGGATTCATACGGGGTTTCACGTGCCCCGCACTACTCGGGATCCGTCTCGGAGAGAACAAGTTTTGAACTACAGGGCTTTTACCTTCTCTGGCGGGCCTTTCCAGACCTCTTCATCTAACCGGTTCCTTTGTAACTCCATGTGAGACGTCCCACAACCCCAAGGAGCAAGCTCCTTGGTTTGGGCTAATCCGCGTTCGCTCGCCGCTACTGACGGAATCACTATTGTTTTCTCTTCCTCAGGGTACTTAGATGTTTCAGTTCCCCTGGTCTGCCTCTATTCTGCCTATGTATTCAGCAGAAAGTGACTGTCGATGAAGACAGCCGGGTTTCCCCATTCGGACATCCCCGGATCAAAGCTTGCTTACAGCTCCCCGAGGCCTTATCGTTGTTCGCCACGTCCTTCGTCGGCTCCTGGCGCCTAGGCATCCTCCGTGTGCTCTTTGTAGCTTAACCTAGTATTTACATCGTAAATACGATTTGCTTTGAATTTCGGTTCAACACTTACGTGTGAATGAAATTCAAGGCAGCTACCTTTATTTCACTTGTTTACACAAGATCAGCTTAAAGGAATATTCTAAAACGCAATTTCGTTTCGGTATCCAGTTTTCAAGGTGCAATTCGCTTCATCGAAGCGAAACCCGATGAATATTTCGGTTCCACACGGATGTGTGAATGAAGTATTCGTCGAAGCTTGAGAGTTTGAGCTCTCAAAACTGAGCAACGAGTGAGTAACAGGCCTAAACCTGAGTTTTGAAGCTTACGCTTCATATTTGAATGTTTCCATCGCAGGAAACGATTCTCCATAGAAAGGAGGTGATCCAGCCGCACCTTCCGATACGGCTACCTTGTTACGACTTCACCCCAATCATCTACCCCACCTTCGGCGGCTGGCTCCCTTGCGGGTTACCCCACCGACTTCGGGTGTTGTAAACTCTCGTGGTGTGACGGGCGGTGTGTACAAGACCCGGGAACGTATTCACCGCGGCATGCTGATCCGCGATTACTAGCAATTCCGACTTCATGTAGGCGAGTTGCAGCCTACAATCCGAACTGAGACCGGCTTTTCTAGGATTGGCTCCACCTCGCGATTTCGCTTCCCGTTGTACCGGCCATTGTAGTACGTGTGTAGCCCAGGTCATAAGGGGCATGATGATTTGACGTCATCCCCACCTTCCTCCGGTTTGTCACCGGCAGTCTGCTTAGAGTGCCCAGCTTGACCTGCTGGCAACTAAGCATAAGGGTTGCGCTCGTTGCGGGACTTAACCCAACATCTCACGACACGAGCTGACGACAACCATGCACCACCTGTCTCCTCTGTCCCGAAGGAAAGGTCTATCTCTAGACCGGTCAGAGGGATGTCAAGACCTGGTAAGGTTCTTCGCGTTGCTTCGAATTAAACCACATACTCCACTGCTTGTGCGGGTCCCCGTCAATTCCTTTGAGTTTCAGTCTTGCGACCGTACTCCCCAGGCGGAATGCTTAATGTGTTAACTTCGGCACCAAGGGTATCGAAACCCCTAACACCTAGCATTCATCGTTTACGGCGTGGACTACCAGGGTATCTAATCCTGTTTGCTCCCCACGCTTTCGCGCCTCAGCGTCAGTTACAGCCCAGAGAGTCGCCTTCGCCACTGGTGTTCCTCCACATCTCTACGCATTTCACCGCTACACGTGGAATTCCACTCTCCTCTTCTGCACTCAAGCTCCCCAGTTTCCAGTGCGACCCGAAGTTGAGCCTCGGGATTAAACACCAGACTTAAAGAGCCGCCTGCGCGCGCTTTACGCCCAATAATTCCGGACAACGCTTGCCCCCTACGTATTACCGCGGCTGCTGGCACGTAGTTAGCCGGGGCTTTCTTCTCAGGTACCGTCACTCTTGTAGCAGTTACTCTACAAGACGTTCTTCCCTGGCAACAGAGCTTTACGATCCGAAAACCTTCATCACTCACGCGGCGTTGCTCCGTCAGGCTTTCGCCCATTGCGGAAGATTCCCTACTGCTGCCTCCCGTAGGAGTCTGGGCCGTGTCTCAGTCCCAGTGTGGCCGATCACCCTCTCAGGTCGGCTACGCATCGTCGCCTTGGTAGGCCTTTACCCCACCAACTAGCTAATGCGCCGCAGGCCCATCCACAAGTGACAGATTGCTCCGTCTTTCCTCCCTCTCCCATGCAGGAAAAGGATGTATCGGGTATTAGCTACCGTTTCCGGTAGTTATCCCTGTCTTGTGGGCAGGTTGCCTACGTGTTACTCACCCGTCCGCCGCTAGGTTATTTAGAAGCAAGCTTCTAAATAACCCCGCTCGACTTGCATGTATTAGGCACGCCGCCAGCGTTCGTCCTGAGCCAGGATCAAACTCTCCATTAAAGACCAACCGAAGTTGGTTTATAGAAAGAGCGATAAGCTCACTTCGAAACTGACGAGATAAAAAATATCTCTTGTTTGATTTTGCGAACAAAATCGTTTTACTCACTCGTTGTTCAGTTTTCAAAGATCAAACCTACATAACATCTTACTTTGTTTCACCACCGCGTCTCAGCGGCGACTTAAATAATGTAACACATAACCTCATTTTTCGTCAAGCTTTTTTTTGAAAACTTATTTTTTCCGCTTGATGCAACACGTTTATCCTGCTTTAAACAGTTCAAAACTATTCATGCTGCTTAATGGGGCGAGTTATAACTTATCACATATTTTATATACTCGTCAACCTAAATTAATAATTTATATTTTTTAACTATTTATAAATACTAGATCATGTGCAAAAAAAGGAAGAAAAGTCGGTTTAACAACCTTTCTTCCTGACAAATCAACCCCTGTACATCAAATAAGGGAGTAACGCAGTTCACGATTTTGCCCGCGATCCCTAAAATCCCCGGCAGCTGTTTCTCTAATAAGTGAACGATATACCAGTTTACGGAGCACGACGGTAAGATCCAATTGGAGATTCTTTAGCTCAGGATGGTTAATAAGTTCATTTATAGACCAAGGTTCCCGTCTGCTGCCTAATATACGGAATAGCGGAGAGGAGCACTCCTCCATTTTTGACATAACTGAAAATTCACAAGCAAGCAGTACTAGTTCAACCCGTTGTTCCAAGGTTTCCGTACTTAATGTGAGTTCGTTATACAGTTTGTCAATTGTTCGATCCAGAGGCTGTACCTGAACCCATAAGTGAACCTTTGGATAAATCCCCCGTTCAATGAGTTCAATAGATGCCCAATGATCCAATGCTTTCAGAACACTTTGATAAGCGTCAATGATCCGCCCTTCTCGCACCGCTCTTTTACCATGAACGTAATTGACCAGAAAGCGGGAGAACTCATGAAATCGCTTCTGCTCCCGCAGTGGATCGTTAAAATCAACAATTTCCTGTCTTAAAAAGCGAACCCTGTCATCCCTTTCCCAGACAATACGCCCTTCTAGCACATAATCTATAATGTTGGCTTGTTCACCAGCGATAATCCATTCCTTCAGACAACTGAGCGTTGCGTACAACACTTGGCATCTTAAACCATTCATAAATAAGTGTTGAATAGAACGGACTGGCTTGGTGCCTTCTCCAATAATTAGAATGAGTTCATCAAAGTCATACAACATCGAACCGTGAAAATACTCTCCCGGTTTTCTGTACGAAATAATACCTATCGAATCCTCCTGCAACAATTCATCATATATCAGGTTTAATTTGGTTAGCTGCACTTCTCCCTCCATACCTGCAAGGCGGCTATGACCGCAAATTGGATATTTGGATACATGTGATCATTTCTACATAAATAAGAAACTTCCTTCTTCAATTGTAAATTTTTTTATCTTATTCACTTATTTTTTTCAGTGTTATCCAAGCGTCTTTATCTGCAAAGCTTCGATTCCACACACCAATTCCTCCGAGCTTCAGCGATTTGGCAAGTTCTACTCTTGCCTTCAGAGATACCTGATCCTCCAGCCAAATCTTTTTGACTACGCCGTCTTCTGTATACTCGACATAATTCTGGCCTTCGGAAGCTCTAAACTTGGGATTCAACTTAAATTGGGCTATGATATTGGCTGCTGACTCCATACCAAGTGATTTGGAGGTGACCTTAATCTTCCCTTCTTTGGGAGTCTCGGACCACACGCGAGTATATAACGGAATACCTAAAACCACTTTTTGAGACGGCACTTCATCTTCCCGAATAATTCGCTTAATTGACGCTTCCGTCCATGGTAACGAGGCGACGGAACCAGCTTTTGGACTAGCCGCCCAATGCTCATCATACGCCATTACCATGAGATAATCTGTTATAGTCCCCAATGCTTTTCGATCCAAAAAAACAGACCACATCTCACTTTGAGATTTAGGCGTAACATCAATGGACAGTATCAAATCATGTTCCCGAGCCATCGGTTTAAGTTCACGCAAAAATTGGGTGACATTGGGACCATCCTTTGTATGAACATTTTCAAAGTCGATATTAATACCGTCCAGATCATTTTGTTGAGCAAGTGAAATCATCTGATCTACAATCGACTTTCGACGTTCAAAGGTAGACAAAGCTTCTGTTGTTAGTTCGGGATTAAAACTGTTGCTCAACAACCCCCAAACCTCCATACCCTTGCGATGTGCCCAGCTGACATAAGCAGGATCCGCTTTGCTTTCTACAGTGCCCTCATGATCGACGACACTGAACCACGTAGGGCTCACCACATTTACTCCAGGCATAGGATCAAACTTGGAAGGATCAGGCTTGCGATTATAGACGGCTTCCCAAGCGAGATTCACTGGCCTACCCTCCCAATGCTTCTCCGATATGGACAAATCGTCCTTAACCGAAGGAATCACAAGCTCTTCTCCTTCAGCGATATGGTCTGATTTAATGTATCCTGCATAGCCATTGTCTAACTGCACAAAATACCAATCACCCTGTTGGGACCAGATACGTACTTTCGTCCGCTGAGGTACATCTGTCAAAATAAAAGATAGGCTAGAGGCTTCTTTACGTAAGGCAATTCTAGCATCCTGTTGCCCATCCTTCTTTTCCACATTACCCAGCCTGACCTTCTCGCCGGCCTTCATCAAGATAACGGCACCCGTTACAGAGTCTTCGTGTATAGAAACGCCGTATACTTCACGTACAGCTTCTATCGGGATATATACCTCTCCACTGATCACCTGAGGGGCTGCGCTCAGCGCATATGTTTTACCATTCAATTCCCCTTGTGCCTTCGAAACCTTCATATAGAGCAAGCTTTGTCTCGTCGCCATAATGACGGTTTGGCTGTCATCCTCATAGCGAACCGAAGGATCAATTTGACTTTGCACCAATTTAAGCGGCATCAGCATGTTCTTGCCGGAGCTTTGAGCTTCATACCCAGTCAACTTGCCCTGCATAAAAATAGGACGGACACTGCCCTGCCAATCGGGTTTCTCATGAAGGGGATTACCAAACCATACGACAGTAATTGCGCATATAATCGCTGCAAATAATAGTAGGCTTGCCGCTCCTTTGAATCGTGAACGTTTACGGCGGCGTCTGGAATGATTTCTGGCCAATATTGAACCTCCATTGTATGAACTTTGAATTCCGTATTTTGTAACCTCAACAGATTACTTGAAACAAAAGTAAAGTGATTTAAACAAAAAAACGCGGTAAATCCCCGCTTACGGAGAATTGCTCACGTTTCCAATCCATTACAATATATACATACCGCACAAAAAAACTCTATTCCTTGTTTCGTTACGTTTGTTTGTTACTACAAGTTTTGCATACTCCGTGTAACTCCATACGATGTCCATGCACTTCGAAGCCTGTTTCCAACGCAGCATGACGTTCCACATCAGCCAAATAGGGATAACTGAAATCTTCAATTTTTCCGCATTTTTCGCAAATGATGTGATAGTGCTCCGAAATATTGGCATCATAACGACTGGCGTTATCTCCATAGGTCAACTCATGTACCATACCCGCTTCTATAAACATCTTTAAGTTATTATAAACCGTAGCCACACTCATACTTGGAAACTTGGACTCAAGCGCTCGATATATTTCATCTGCAGTCGGATGCCCCATGGTTTCCATCAAATAGTTTAATATGGCATGACGCTGGGGTGTTATGCGTACACCTGTCTTCTTTAGAAGTTCCAAAGCATGCTGGACGCGTGCTGCCATATATGTCCACCGCCTTATCCCTTACTTACGATCCTATCAATTACCACGCATCTATTTACAACTTACTTCTAAACCTACTCACATTGTACGGTCTACTCAAGTTTCTTGTCAACGCGCCGTATTGTCGCCGGATGTTCCTATAGAGGTATCTGTCTCGGGAGCTCTAGGTTCAGCCGGAGAGATTTCAGATGTATCGGGCGCAGTCGTACCCCCGGAATCTTCCAAGTCGGGTAACGACGGCATCAGTAACTTTTTAATGGTTAAATTACTGTTGCCCTCCACGTTGATCGCATACTTGCCTGTCCCGTTTTGGCCTGAAATACTTTTACTGTCTATTTTAAATGGAAAATCGGATTGAAGATTACCATAACTGCTTGAACCCTCTAACTGAAAATCTCCATTCGACGGAAGATCCAATACGATATCACCGACAGCACTGTATATTTTCCAATCTCCGCCCACCTGTTCGCTATGCACTTTGATAGAGCCATTAAGCGAATTAGCATTCAGCTTGGCTGTAGAATTCAACACATTCATGTCCCCATTCTGAGTATCAACAGTGATATCTCCTTCCGAACGAGCAAGCTGAATGTCACCTACCATGGTATGTAGTGTGACAGCTCCCTCAATATCGCCTGCCTGCATGTCGCCTCGGTTCGTGCGCACATCCACATCTCCAGAAATCCGATGCAATTTAACCTGACCGTTCAGCGTGCCTCCCTTGACATTGCCGATAGCGTCATTAACGGTGAGATTTCCATTACCGCTCTCGAGTCTAATGCTGTCAATAGCATCAACTCCATTCAAGGTAATATTCCCGTTGGAGGTTCTAATCTGCATATTGAACCGTCGGTCCTCCGGCACGGTGATCAGCATGTTCACACGAGGCTGACGTTTGCTTGATGCTCCGTATGACTGTGCCTCCGGACGAATCTGGATAGTCTTGCCGTCGGTAGAAGTCAGTGAAGAAGCTTGAGCAATCTTGTCCGCTTCGGCAGCAGGCGCTTGATCCACCCATAGAGTCCCTCGTACCTCTATATTGGACACAGGTCGTCTGATCAGTGTTACATCACCATTAACCGAATCAACTATTAAATCGGACGTCTGCATAGATACAGGTACCAGCACACCACCCATATCATACCGATTCTCTTTAGCCTGGCTAAAATCCATAGAGGCTGACGTCAGATTGAGACTGACCCGGTTCCACAGATACATATAATGATTTTGCTGGGTCACGATAAAAATCGAGGCTGCCACTACCAAAGCGGACAGAATCCCCTTTAGGTCAGGTCTGAATCGCCTTCCATTGTCAGACTTGCCTTCTTTCCGATAGTACACAGCAAAAAAAATCAGATACTCCAGTCCCCAAAGCACGAAGATTACGGGCCACCAAACGAGGAGTTGAAGCATATATTCAGTATTTTGAAACACATCTACAATAAGCAAAATGCCTACAGCCATCAACAGAAGCGAAGAGGTGTAGCGCCCGACTCTTATTTTACGGTGCACGCCAGCTTCACCCTCTTTCTTTCAACTTTTTACGCTTAAAGGTCAGAAGGGCTTCCCTTAGAAAAAGGAATAAACCGATCATCATTAATAAAATAGCCAGCGTAAGGAATCCATAATCCTCAAAGAAATTGCTCAACCAGCGAGGTTTCATGCGAAACAAAATCATAAGCCCACCGCCTGCCACCATCAGCACAGCAAAAGCAAAGCCTCTCTCCCACGTATAAAAAGGACTACTTTGCTGGCCTCTAGCATCCATTCGTACATAACGATCGGGCTTACGTCGATAGCGAACCATATAATCTGCAGACTGTAAGACATCATATACATTATAAAAATATAAAACAGGTATGAACAATCCAAGCAAAATAAGTAATGGAATGTTGATCCTTAAGCCGTCAGAGGAAACATACAGCATCGCAAAAATATCTAGCAGGAGCAATACAATAAAACTAAGCCCCCTGATAAACAGTCCTAAAAAAAGATGTCCTAGTCCGGGTAACAATGCCGCCATGATAATGGCAATCACTTTGCGAAATTTAGCGTATTTTAGACGCTTCCCCTGTCTGGGCTGTTCCCGCTGTTCCGATGCTTGTAGCTGTCCAGCCTCTCCAGACGGTAACGGTTGTTCCGAGTTCATGCCATCCTCCCCTTTGAATCCCATACGTGGTTCCGCTGAAAAACATTTCAATGCTTACATAGTACCCCAATCAGATTTAAGAGTAACTGTTAAAAAAAGGTACCCTATTACTCAACAGAGACTGCAGCTATATCTTCCCATTGTCGTAAATCTGCTGCAATACGTACAGGATTAAAATCATGACGGGCCAGCACCTCTAGGGAAACCTCCATACTCTGCCGATCTGGATGTAATTCGTGAAATGGGACATTTTCATGTTCTTTAATCATTATTTTACGTATTTCCACTTTTTCTTGCTCTAAATAAGTCGAAATCTGATCCAGCAATCCGTGAGAGGCCAATCCGTACAATGTAATAAGATGGCGCTTGCGTCCACGCATATACCGAAGTTCAACTTTGTTAAACACCCATAAATTTAAAAATACGAGCACTGTCGCCGCTATAGATGGGAAATAAAACCCTGCTCCAACCCCAAGGCCAATAGCAGCCACGACCCAAATGGAAGCCGCAGTCGTTAGTCCGGTAATGGATTTACCTGTGAACATAATCGTTCCTGCACCCAAAAAGCCTACGCCAGTGATCACAGCGGTAGCCAAACGAGCGGGATCTATGCGTACATTAGCTTCTTTAATAAAATCGGCAAAGCCGTAAATGGAGAGTAGCATAATCAGCGTCGAACCAAGGCTGACCATAATATGAGTCCTCAAACCAGCTGCGTGATTGGAACGCTCGCGTTCAAACCCAATGAATCCACCGAGAAGCATGGACAGTAAAAGCCGTAAAATGATATGTGAATCGTCTATAATCCACGGATTATTCATTCGAGTCTCTCCTCCCGGTTATGTCGTGCTTCCCACTCCGGGTGCGCGGTTTGTGGGCTTATGTGCATTTTTAATGTCAATTTGATACCTCAATGCTATTCCACCTTATGCAGATGGTAGGTAGTTAATTCCACGCCTGGAGCGACCTCAGCCGCAGATACGGGACGAAAGCCATGTTTTCGATATAACGCCACCGCAGGAGTATTTAGAGTTCCTGTAGAGACGATAAACAACGGGATATTTTGATATTCATTCAAAACATGCTTCATTAAAGAATCTGCAATGCCTTTACGAAAATGATCTGGGTGAACCATCATACGTGTAAGGGTAAGCGAATCGGGCGATTCGGACTGCACAGCCAGTGCTCCTAGCAATTCACCGTCCTCCAGCCACCCATAAAAAGACTCTCCACAGCTTCTCAGCGTATCCAATGTATCCATCAGTGGAGGAATTTCATCAAACCCAATCAGCTCAGCTTCCAGCCTATAGGCAACATGCTGTAGACGCCATATCTGACTGACGATATCATCATCTTCCAATGAACATAGGGTAACCATGCTGTTTTCCCTCCTAAGGAAACTCATAAAATGCCATCAGGTTCTAAAGCTTGTTCGCGCCAACCATTCTTAGCGGCTATGCAAAAGGGGCCTGTCCCTAAAAGACAAGCCCCTGTCAAATCTATGCCATTAGCGGTTCAGCACTTCCGTCAGCAACTTATTAGCAAGGCCAGGGTTTGCCTTCCCCTTGCTCTCCTTCATCACTTGACCGACTAGGAAGCCGATGGCCTTTTGCTTGCCAGCTTTGTAATCCTCGACCGATTGCGGGTTAGCTGCTACAACTTGTTCGACAATTGTAAGAATCGCACCCTCATCACTGATTTGTACAAGCCCTTTTTCTTCGACAATTTGCTGTGGCAGTTTATCACTTTCCAGCATTTCCTTGAAGACCGTTTTAGCGATTTTGCTATTGATCGTTCCCTTCTCCAGCAGTCCGATCATTTCACCCAAGCCCCGACCGGTCAATTTAACCTGCGACAGTTCAATACCGGCACTGTTCAAATAACCGAGTAGATCCCCCATAATCCAGTTGGATACTGCTTTGGCATCCTTGGTGAATTGAAGGCTATCCTCGAACAAATCGGCCAATGGCTTGGAGGACGTAATCACCTGGGCATCATACTCAGGTAATCCATATTCGGAAGTGTAGCGTGCTTTACGCTGGTCAGGCAATTCAGGAATCGAAGCACGGATGCGCTCTTTCCATTCCTCGTCTATATGAAGAGTAACGAGATCCGGGTCTGGGAAATAACGATAGTCATGGGCCTGTTCTTTACCACGCATGGATAAAGTTTTACCTTGTGCTTCATCCCAACGACGTGTCTCCTGTACAATTGTTCCGCCTTCGTCCAGCGTCTGCTCCTGCCTGAACTGCTCATATTCCAGTCCGCGCTGTACGCCACGGAAGGAGTTCATGTTTTTCAGTTCCGCTTTAGTTCCTAGCTCTTTTTGTCCATGCGGACGAAGACTGATATTCGCGTCGCAGCGAAGTGATCCTTCCTCCATCTTCACATCGGATACGTCACAATACTGCATAATGGCACGTATTTTTTCCAGATAGGCCTTGGCTTCTTCCGGCGAAGATATTTCCGGTTCCGAAACGATCTCGACCAATGGTGTGCCGACCCGATTAAAATCGACCAAAGATGCGTAGCCACCATCAACATGTGTTAATTTCCCTGCGTCCTCTTCCAGATGCAGTCGAGTAATACCGATACGCTTTGTCTCACCATTCACTTCAATATCAATCCAGCCATTTTCGCCAATGGGTTGATCGTATTGTGAGATTTGGTAGGCCTTAGGTGAATCGGGGTAAAAATAGTTCTTGCGGTCAAACTTGCTCACATCAGCAATGGTGCAATTCAGCGCCATTGCTGCTTTCATCGCATAATCAACGGCCTGACGGTTCAATACCGGCAATACCCCTGGATGACCGAGACAGACCGGACATGTATGAGAGTTGGGTGGTGCTCCGAAGGATGTCGAGCATCCACAGAATATTTTAGACTTCGTATGCAATTCCACGTGCACTTCAAGTCCGATGACCGTCTCATACTTGGATGTAGTTGTAGACATGAATAGGTTCCCTCCTTTTTGGCAAATTACAGCTGCGGACGCTGCTTGTGAAATTCGGTATTTTGTTCAAAAGCATGAGCTACGCGTAGCACGGAAGACTCGTCAAAGGCTTTTCCGATGATTTGTAGTCCGACTGGCATTCCATCCGCTAGACCACACGGAATGCTAATGGCTGGCACACCAGCCAAGCTCACCGGAATCGTCAAAATATCGTTCAAATACATTGTTAATGGATCGTCCACTTGCGAGCCGATTTTGAAAGCAGTTGTCGGTGCAGTAGGTCCGATAATCACATCATATTGTTCAAATACACGATCAAAATCCTGTTTAATCAGTGTGCGCACTTTTTGAGCTTTCAAATAATAAGCATCGTAGTACCCAGAGCTGAGCGCATAGGTACCTAGCATAATCCGACGCTTCACCTCAGGACCAAAACCCTGCGTACGGGACTGATGGTATAGATCAAGCAGGTTGTCTGGATTGTCAGAACGTACACCATAGCGCACGCCGTCAAAACGTGCCAGATTGGATGACGCTTCGGATGAAGCCAGCAGGTAGTATGTCGCAACCGCATATTCCGTGTGTGGAAGAGATACCTCTTCCCATACAGCGCCCAATCCTTCCAGCGTTTTCAGTGCATCCAGCACCTTCTCCTTGACCTGAGGATCGACGCCCTCACCAAGATACTCTTTAGGCACAGCGATACGTAGTCCTTTTACATCCCCGGTTAAAGCGTTCAAATAATCAGGAATGTCTACCTTTGCAGAAGTGGAGTCCTTCTGGTCATAACCTGCAATGGCTTGTAGGACATAGGCCGAATCCTGAACATTTTTAGTAATGGGTCCAATTTGGTCTAAAGAGGAGGCAAAAGCCACCAGTCCAAAGCGGGATACTAGACCATAGGTTGGTTTCAGGCCAACTACTCCGCAGTAAGAAGCGGGCTGGCGAATGGAACCCCCTGTATCCGAGCCGAGCGTGAAATAAGCCTCACCCGCTGCAACAGCCGCAGCCGAGCCGCCACTGGAACCACCGGGAACACGTTCTAAATCCCAAGGGTTACGTGCAGGGAAAAAGCTGGAGTTCTCGTTAGAGCCGCCCATGGCGAATTCGTCCATGTTCATTTTACCGAGTGTCACGGTTTGCGCTGCGCGTAACTTGCTAACAACTGTGGCATCGTAAACGGGATCAAAATTTTTCAAAAACTGACTGCCACATGTTGTACGCAGCCCTTCTGTCACAATATTATCCTTAATGCCAACTGGCAGGCCAAACAACAACCCTCTTTCCTCTCCGGAAATCAGTTGATCATCCAGCTGACGTGCGGATGCACGGGCCTGTTCCTCGTCAACGGTAATATAAGCTCTGATCTTGTCTTCCCGCGCACCAATTGTCTCCAGAGCGTGTCCTACCAGATCACTCACGGAAATTTCCTTTTGATGCAGCTTGTTATGTATCTCGGGCAATGTGTTATTGAACAAGCTCAATTTGCATCCTCCTTTCAAATATGAGATCTATTCCAGAACAGCAGGAACCTTAAACTGTCCGTCTTCTTCTTCAGGTGCATTGCGCATCACTTGCTCATGTGTCAAACTTTCGCGAACTTCGTCGTCTCGCATGACATTGCTGACGTGCAGCACATGAGTGGTCGGCTTTACCTGCTCCGTATCCAGCTCATTCAGCTTCTCCGCATAATGGAGAATGGCGTTTAATTGTCCTGTCATCGTTTCTTCCTCAGCCGCGGTCAGATTCAACCTGGACAGCTTGGCTACGTGACGGACATCTTCCGTGGAAATGTTCATACAAAACCCTCCTCATGTATATGAGGATTTTGCAAAAAATCCAATAAGCGACTGAAATCGAATTTTGCAAAATCCTGATATTAAAAAATGCTGCACCGAACTTTGAAATAACGTTTTTAATTATAGGATAGAACCCTTTACAATTCAATCTTTGACGCGGTACAGAAGCAAACTGCACTTCGATGAGGTAAATGTTGCTAAAAGAATATAAAAAAAGCACCTTTCGGTGCTCTTTCGTGAAAACTATAGGAGCTAAGATTGTGCCCTTTATATATTCTTAAAAAGAATCGACCGTAGCCGACTTCTATATCCAAGCACGCAAATTGACTTGTCTGATAAAATCAGCCTGTGACAACAACTCCGCCGCGGTTTCTTCTTCCTCAGTCTCTACCGAATCAATACCACCGTTCATCACATGCATGAACAGTTGCTCATTATGGGTAGCAAGGGCGTAATCTATCAGCGCTTCACGCTCAATCCGCTCGGCTTCCAGCTTGAGAATACTCTCTTCCAGCTCGATGTCTCCGGATGGTACAAAAAAATTGCGGTTCACCTTCGGTACGCGAATGACATAGTCAAAAGCATTGTCCGCATTACGGTCGTAAGCAATGATATAACCATGTTCGCCCACAGGAAGATTCTGCTCAAAAGCATCCGCGACGATCATAATTCTAGCTCCTAAATGATGCATCGTTAGCCCCCCCGTTTGTCTGAACTTATCTGCTAAGTCTACTAAAAAAAAAGTAGCTTGTCTATATCATCTATGTATCTTCATAATCGACCGTCTCCACGTCCCAACCTGTGTTCATTCAGCCTCACATGCCAGTTTTGTGTAGGGATTCCGCCCCGTCGTTTCACCTTTTTCCAAGTTATGATCTTCGGCTCGGAATCTGCCACAGAATCTTCAATATCTATTATATTGGGAACCCGGAAACTACCTCCAATCTCACGTTGTACCCCATATATATGTTTTCTTTTCATTCTTGCTCCCCCTTGTGATCTGACGGCCTCATGCCTCTTTATCCTCTTAATGGGCAAAAAAAAGAACGCAAACCGGGATTCATCCACAGCTTGCGTGCTTCGCGAGTTTAGTATGTAACTTCAATAAATTTATGTTAACAAAAATAAAAACCTTTGTCTATACATAATTTATAATTTGTTGTCGAAATGGGGCAAAACCTGTCACACCTTTGATTTTGCCCCTACTGAACATTCATCACATTTACCGGATATACGGATTGTTAGCTTTCTCATAACCGATGGACGTTTTGGGACCGTGACCGGAATAGACTGTAACGTCATCTCCGAGTGGAAACAATTTGTTCTGAATAGAATCGTATAGATCCCGTTCGCGGCCGCCCGCCAGATCCGTGCGTCCAACGCCCTGACGAAATAGCACATCCCCGGAAAAAAGATCTTTGCCGCATAAAAAGCTGACACTTCCGGGTGAATGGCCCGGTGTATGGAAAACCCGGAACGTGTGACCGATCAGGTTCAATTGTTGACCTTCTGCCAAGTCATATTCGGCTGGTTCCGTCGAGATCGGAGGGGATGCCTCTGGCCACATCAAGGAGCCATTCAGCTTAGGAGATGTAAGCCAGTCTTGCTCCAAGGCGTGCAGATAAACCGGGCAGTCTTTGGCATTGCGAATCTCCTCTACTCCTCCGATATGGTCAAAATGGGCATGCGTCAGCAGGATAGCTTCAATCGTCAGTGGCTCAATGGCTCTCAGCAAAGGACCCGGATTCATCCCTGGATCAATAATAACAGCGCGCTTCGGATCATCTCCTTGAAGCAAATAAGCATTCGTCTGGAGCGGGCCGAGATTAAAACTGCGAATAGATAATGTCATAAGTTAAAATCCCGAGATCAGCTCGCGTAATTCCTGAACAATTACAGGATGGACCTCGGTTCCCTCCCCATATTTTCCAGCCATTTCTTTACGAGCAACTGCGATTTTTTCTTGATAATCATCGGCTTCCCGATCTGGATTTTCACGTTTGAATGCGATCATAATTTGTTGAACATGTGCAGGGCGTGGTCCCCAGTGGCCAAGTACATGACCTCCCGTATCCGCAAAAATCACAATCGGCACAGCACGTCCGCCCATTGTCAGGAAGTCGTCCATCAGCGCCTGATGATTTTCCAGAATCAATACTTCGGTTGGAATCCCGCTATTCTCCAACGCGCGGAACACAACTGGCACATTGCGTACTACATCCCCACACCAGTCGGCAGCCAATATAAGCACACGCAGATCATCACGATGGTTCAGGCTTTCAAAAAACTCCCGATCCTCTTCGCTGCTCCACACAAACTGATCGTATCCAGAGCGGAAGGCTTCTTTGTTCTTTTCCATGCCCTCCATAAATTGTTCAGGACTCAAGCCCTTTCCGAAATATTGCGATACGTTAGTACGGCTCATGTTATACACTTCCTTTTTTGTTTTTGGCTACAATCCATTTGATAACAAAATAAATGATCAAGAGCGCAAGAGCAACCAGCAAAATCGGTTTGATGTAAGGTGCTGCCACTTCGTCAATTTGTTCCCACTTGTCTCCCAACAGCATACCTAAATATATAAACAAAACAGACCAAGGTATAATCGCCAGCGTTGTCAAAATAATAAAGCGCCATACGTTCATTCGAGCCAACCCGGCAGGGATTGAGATCGCGTGACGAACAACAGGGATAAAGCGAGCTGTAAAAATGACCCCTGTGCCATATTTATTGAACCAGGCTTCAGCGTGGTCAACATGACTTTTTTTGATGAGTATGTATTTCCCATACTTATCTAAAACGGGTCTGCCGCCATAGCGTCCAATCCAGTAAATGAACAACTGGGCCAGCACCCCGCCAATCGTTCCAAACACGACTGCGCCAAAAAAATTAATATGACCCGAGGACACTAAAAAACCGCCATAAGCGAGGACTATTTCACTTGGAATGACCTCCACCATCAAGCCTAGCATAATACCAAAATACCCAAGACTACGAATGATCTCAAACAAATAATTAATGATACTAGATATTTGGTCCATCTCTCTTCCCACTCCCTGCCTGTTTCTCTATTTTCATTTAGTGTATCACAGCGGCAGAACAAGTCGCCACTTCGTCCAAAAAGGGAAGTCAGTGACCCCGGATCCTCTGCCCGCATAAGTTGTGAGAGAGAGGAGGGGGTACAATATGCCTCCCGGCAAATTCCCCAAACATGACAATTCACAATCCCGATTACCCACGGCTCGTGGTATCCGCCGCGCATGTACCAAAGAGTTGTATCGAACCTGCAAACGTCTGCCTGTTCACATTGCTCCTGATCTGGTCAAGCAGGGCGAAGAACTATACTGCCGCAAGGTCGTCGGACACCTTATCTGGATTGCGGAAAACCATAGTAATCGCAAACTACTGTGCGACTGGTGGGATGAAGATGTCAGCGAGGAGCTCGCGGCATTGTGGAAGGTGGATCGCGATGTCTTGTGCACCGCTTTTAGAAATGCCTATGGCGGATAGATGTTTGTGTACTGCAATCATGAACTGTGAACTACAAAAAAGTGGAGCCACCCCGCAGTGGCTCCACTTTTACTATATTCCTAGCTATGTGTCTGCTTTTTCCCCGCTCCTTCGGGAAGCAAGTCCGCACAAGCGCGTTCCAAATAAGGATCAGCATGAATAAAATCCCGAAATGCTGTGTATTCACGCCACAGAACGGATTGTTCTCCCGCTTGCCCTTTGACGGCACGAATCAGAATATTTTTAGGTGTATGCTCCATGTCGATAAATTCCAATAGCTGTGTCCGATATCCCATCATATCCAGCAGTTTGGCCCGGATTCCATCCGTTGCCAGTGCAGAAAAACGCTCCTTTAAAATGCCGTGGGAAAGCAACGGCTCCAATACCGGATTTTCCAGTTGGTTAAACAGCTCATGCTGGCAACACGGAACCGACAAAATGACGGAAGCACCCCAGCGAACAGCCTTTTCCAGCGCCGCATCTGTTGCAGTATCACAAGCGTGCAAGGTAACAACCATATCCACCTGTTCCAGTTCGTTATAGTCTGCGATATCACCGACCAGAAACTCCAACTGTCGATATTGCAGCTTTTGAGCCAGAACATTACAGGCTTCAATGACATCTGCCTTCAAGTCCAAACCAACGATCTGCAATGGTCGCTTTTGCTGTACAGCCAAATAGTGATACAACGCAAAGGTCAAATACGATTTGCCACAGCCAAAATCCACAATCGTCAATGGGCGGCCTACCGGAAGGCTAGGTAATACATCCTGCACCATTTCGAGAAACCGGTTAATTTGACGAAACTTATCATACTTGCGGGCCAGTACCTTACCATCCTCATTCATAATCCCCAGCTCAATCAGGAAAGGAATTCGTTCCCCTTCTTCGAGCACATATTGCTTTTTGCGATTATGAGACAGGTCGGCTTTACTTTTGCTCGGTGACTTTGTCAGAATGGATACTTTATATTTTTTACTGATCAGCACTTGGTAGTCTGCATCCTTGGCGCATAAAAGTCCTTGGCGGAACGTGTCCTCAAACAAGGCAGTCATACGCTCGTTAGCTTCGTCAGGGGTCAGATTTTCATGAATGACTTTGTTGCTGTAATGAAAAGCAAACTGGTAATGCAGTTTGTTTTTCAATTCTACAGGTTTAATTTGTACTTTAGTAAAAGAAGCATCCTCCCGTTTGCGAAGCTGACTCAGCGTCGCTGTTATGAGGGATCCTCCCGTGGTCAATTGGTATATAAGTTCGCGCAGTGAATCCAAAAGGTACATCTCACTTTCTTTCATGTAATTGGGTGATCTCGGTCAAACCCTCGGTGACTTCCTGGCGTGAAATTCCACCCAGCTCCAGCTCTGCATTGGTCTTATCCAGTAATTGACTATAAAACGTCTCCGCTTCCGCTAGCAGCTCTGGCTGCTCCCATGCCAATCCAAACCAGACATCGGCGGCTTCGTCCAACCTGTTTTCTCGCTCGTAATGAACAGCCAGCAGCTTGCTGGTTTCAGGGGGGAGCTCATATTCGCGCACCAGCTTCACGATACACGCTATTCGTTCAGGCAGGACCTGCAGATCACGAGTCGCGCCATTCGTATCGCTGTACAAATATAAATGAAGAGATTTCATCAAGATTCGTATACCTTCGTCTGTTCTGCTGGTTTCCAGGTAAATCGCGGCTTCTTCCTCCAAAATGCGAGCCACCTGCTGAAGCTTATCCGCTTCAATTCCAGGGCCCAATCGGAAAAGCTCAATAATTTGTTCCGGCGGCAATCGTCTGAGCAGATCTGAACGAAGACGAAACTGCTTGTTGAGCAGGTCATCTAGCTGTTTCAGCGCTTCGATGTGTTTATTTTCGCGCCTAAGACCGAGCACCGATGCTACTGCGGATGTCAATTCTTCCATCATACTGAGCAAATAGTCTTTTCTAAGCAAGCCGTTCCCTTCCTTTCATCCCGATGCCTAGACAACCAGAAACTTCTGTCTTCTGATTGTATGACATCCTTGTCTAAAAGCCAAATGCCACCGCCATGCCGCAATTTCATTTAACACAATTACAAATACTTTATAGCATCAAAGATTCGACACTCAGAAATCACGTATGGCACGTAACATTCCGTTAGTACAGTGTTTTGTAGCCGATCATGGACTAACGAAATAGAGTATTTGAAAATTTGATATTGATTCTCCGTTAGTCTCGTGTTATTTTTGTTTCATTCGAAACAAAAATAATCTTTATTATTTATTGATTCATATAATAAAATAAAATATTTATTTTCATTCGAAACAAAATTATGCATTGATATTTTACAGGGGAGGACGTTTAAGTATGGGAAAAAAATTCAGTGCGATACTACCGGAATATAAAGAGTTCATACAGCGACAGCATATTTTCTTTGTAGGATCAGCACCGATATCCGAGACGGGGCATGTGAATATTTCCCCCAAGGGATATGATTCCTTTCGTATTTTGTCAGATCAGGAGGTAGCCTATCTCGACTTGTCGGGAAGTGGCAACGAAACAAGTGCGCACATTATAGAGAACGGACGGGTAACCATCATGTTCTGTGCATTTGAAGGCGAGCCCAGTGTATTAAGACTCTATGGTACTGGCACAGTCGTGTTGCCCAATACAAAGCGTTGGAATGAGCTGTATCCTCTCTTTAATCCACTTCCTGGAGCAAGACAAATCATAGTAGTTGATGTTCATATGGTGCAGGATTCATGTGGTTTTGCAGTTCCCTTCATGACTTACACGAGCGAACGGGAAAAGCTGAAGGACGTGGCGATTCAGATGGGCGAAGAAGTACTTAAAAAGTATGCATACGAGAAAAGTTTAGAGAGTATTGATGGTTTGCCGACGGCGTTTGCCTTGAACAAAAATAATATGACTTAGGTATTCTGCACATTAACCGATATGATACAACAAGTCAGCAAAATTCAAATAAACTGAATGTATAGTGACCACATCTAAAAACAATTTGCATACAAGAAACCGGAACCTTCTGACGATCACATCAAAGGGTTCCGGTTTTTGGGCTTACCTTAGTCTACTTTTTCAAGTTTTGCTCCAAAAACGCCAAGATAGCATTAGCTAATAGCTCCGGTGCCTCAAACAGGCTCATGTGACCTGCTTCCGGCAGGGTAACCTGAGTTACTCCGGCCCGATCTGTTGTAAACGTCCGCGCTGGAGGAACCGCCTGATCCTGCTCCCCCGCTACTAAAAGAGCTGGCAAGGCAGAAGCCGACAACACATCCCGTCGGTCAGGACGCTCGCGCATAGCCAATGATGCTCCTACAGCTCCTTGCGGAGGTGTTTTGTAGCCAATTTCTTTGACTTTAAGTAATTGGCTGGACATCGACTCCACATGATCAGGAGCAAACAGTCCCGGTACGAGTCCATCTACAAAGTTGGTAATCCCCTCCGTTTGGATGGTAGATACAGCCTTGTTACGCTTTTCTTTACCTTCGTCCGTATCTGCATAAGCTGTGGAATGAATCAGTCCAAAGGCTGTAAGGCGCTCTGCATGTCTTTGCACTGCCGAAAGGGCTAAATAGCCTCCTAGGGAGTGACCAAACCAGGCAGCCTGAGGGATGTCCAATTGTTCTTGAAGTTTAAGCACATCATCTGCCATTTGATCAATCGTATAGGCTCCTAGTGGAGCATCGCTGCGTCCGTGTCCACGCAAGTCTGGAACAATACAACGATAGCTTGGGGACAGCAAGGGAACAACCTCATCCCAATAGGAGGAGCTTCCGCAAAATCCGTGCAATAGAATGATCGGATCTCCTTTTCCCTGTTCGGCATAGCAGATCGTCGTTCCTTCGCATAATACCTTTTCCATGTGGAACCCTTCCTTCTCTGTATATAATCTATTGGATCTGAATATATTAGTGAGTAGAACATGCTGATGTATATTATTAAGCAGACGATCAATATCTGAAACGGTAACCCTCTGGAAAATCTTGCGAAGCTGTTTTTAAGCCAAATTCACAAGCCGCCGCATTAGCAATATGCGCAGCCATTGTCATGACCAAGTGAAGCGAAGTCATTTGGAGTGTCCAATAGGGTTTGGGACTGCGCTCATTCACAATCGCTGCAACACTATAATGACCCACAGACGGCAGAGACAGCCCTACCGATCGCGCAGGAGTTAGCGGTTCACACGCAATAAGAAACATTCCCGTTGAGCCGTGCTGTCCAAGACAAGCATCTATGGCGATCACATGATGATCTTGGGGAATGCACTCCAAGTATGGAACCAGATGATCCGCATCACAGGGCTCCGACATTGTCCCAATCACGTGCGGAAAACCTTGCTCCTTGAGCATGGTGCCTACCAGTGGCCCCAGTGAATCACCCGACGAGCGATCTGTACCGATACAAACAAAAGTCAACTTATCTATAGCATGCTGATGATGAATTTCTCGGAAAAACGGCGCGAGTCCATCTCGATCTGTTTTCTTTACATTATGTTCTAAGGACGAGCGTCCGGGTGCGGAAGCTCGATTATACAAAGACAACTTTGCCCATCCTCCTTGATTCGGTTGTATATTGGTAATCTGGCTTTCAGTACATTCTACAACAAAAACATGATACAATACAGGCAACTTCCCCTGTTATGAAAGGATGGAAAATTAACGATGGATTTGTCTGTACCGTCTCATGCCAACATTGAGTATATGATTGAGGGCATTAAAACCAAGCTCCGTATGGCGAGTGGTGCTGCTATGCAAGCTTCCGCTTTCTCGCTGGAGCAATACGAGGACATCCATGATGTCTATGATATGGTGATAAACAAGCCTAACCTGAGCATTTCCGAGGTTGAAGCTATTGTTTCTGAACTGGGTAGATTGCGTAAGTCCTCCTGAATCAGCCTATAGGAATACAGCTTAGCTGTATTACAACCTATCATCATGAGCAACAGCCTTCATGCCAGTGGCCCTGTCACCGTAAATAAAGCTCGTACCTCCGCTCGCTTCAACAGACGCGCAACGGGGATACGAGCTTTATTTTTCGATTGCATATACGCATTTTCATACACTTCTTCACTCAAGGATGCTTCAAGGTAAATCTGCTAACACCAGTTCAGATATATCCTCATTACCTGTAGCTAGTATCTTTAATGCACAACTTTTTTGAATTCGTGCAGCATCACCAGGCCCTAACTGAAAATCTCCATCCTGGCACGTAACTTCCACATGACCGCTAACTACATAAATGTGGGTGCGGCGCTCCTCTTGCTGCGGATATTCAAGCTGCTGGCCTTTTTCCAATCTGCTCAGATACAGATTTATATCCTGCGCGATGGATAACGTTCCCTCCACTTCTGAACCAGACACAACAGGCTGAAGCCGATTTAGGCGTTCACTGTGCTTGAATCTTTGCACCTGATAAGAAGGCTGAATGCCAGGGCTCTCGGGTAAAAACCACATTTGCAAAAAGCGAACCGATCTTTCATCCCCAGTATTTCGCTCTTCATGTTCAATCCCGATGCCTGCACTCAGAACCTGAATCGAGCCGCTTTTTAAATCCTGCTCATGTCCCAAGCTGTCGCTATGATGCAATTGGCCTTCAATTACATAAGTGACGATTTCCAAATCGTGATGCGGATGTCTTTTGAAGCCTTGCTGCGGTTCAAGTTTGTTATCATTATGGGCTAGCATACAACCAAAATGGGCATTGCTCGGATCTTCATAATCGGCAAATGAAAAGCTAAACTCACTATGAATCCATCCTTTATTTGAGGTATGTCTTTCTGCCGATGTCACTATTTTAATCATCCTTAACACCTCCATGGATTACAGTTCCGTAAAGCAGCCTTGCTTCGTGATGATTATTCCACTTTCGGCCCTGGCATTACAAACACTGTGATACGATCCCTTTACCCCGGGCTTAAATGCCTCAATCAGCCTGTCGTCTCCGTCGAGTTTTGCTCTTAAGTTCATTATTAGTTAAGTTAATAGTACGAAAAATTAAATCTATTACAGCCATAAGGAGGAGATTTATTACATATGCTATCCCATAAACCCCAACCATCCCGGTTCCTACCAAGCTATTTGCGTCGTAGTCTGTATGCATCTATTATCATGATCGCTGTGATGCTTCTCATCGCCTACTCTGTGCAATGGATTGGCACGGCTCCTTTTCTATATTGGGATGAGCGTATACAGGATGCTATTTTTCCAGACACAGCAGCTACTCATGACCAATTGCTAACCATCGCTATATTCATTACGTCTTTCGGTTCATTCAGCATGTCGTTAATTATCGCCCTCGGTGCTGCTACCTTATGCTGGGTCTTTCTTCGTTCAAAAGCTTATTCCTTTGCGATCCTAAGCAGCTTTACGGCGATGTGGGTGCTGAATACGCTCATTAAAGAAATTCTGCAACGGGAACGCCCGTCACTTCAACATTTGGTTGAAGCCGGGGGCTACAGTTTTCCCAGCGGTCATGCGATGATTTCCATGGGATTTTACGGCATGATATTTGCCATCTGGGCTATAGAACGAAAGATTCGTGAGCGTTCGCTCTTCCTCCCGTGCGTTCTTGGTGCACTGCTCATTATATTGATTGGACTAAGCCGTATATATTTAGGAGTTCACTTTCCTACAGATATTGTGGGTGGTTATATTGCAGGCATCATTTGGCTGGCGTTTACCGTTCCTATGATCTATTGGCGAGCGAAAATGCAACTTTCTTCTCCCCCCCGCCCATAACGTCCGATTCGGCTTTTTGTTTCACTCCGGGTCATGACGTTTATATACGAAGTAAGCAAGGCACAGCAATATCGAAGCTCAGCATTTATCAAAAACGTTATCGTTTGTGAACTTAGGATAAGGGAGGCGATCCTTGTGTGGGGAATTGTACTAAGTATTGTAATGGCCATTATTATCGGATTGATTGGCGATGCACTAGCTGGACATGAAATGCCTGGCGGCATTGCAGGCTCTATGATTGCTGGATTTGTAGGAGCTTGGCTAGGTGTCATGCTGTTGGGAGACTGGGGCCCGGTCATCGGAGATTTTGCAGTCATTCCAGCCATACTTGGAACCGCATTGTTCGTATTCTTGCTCGGACTTGCGTCCAGGCTATTGAGAAGGGCTACCTAACATTTATATATATTTTTATTCTATAAAAGGAGTGATATATCATGAGTAACATTGACAATCAAAATATGGCAAGCACTTCAGGTTTTGCAAAGGGTTTATTCATTGGAGGTTTGATTGGTGCTGCGGCAGCCCTGCTGTTCGCTCCAAAGCCGGGTCGCGATTTACGTAGTGATCTGTCCGAAAAAATGACTGTTGTCTCCGATAAAACGAAGGATGTCGCATCTGTAGTTAGCAGCAAAGCGACAGATTTGGCCAAAACCGTTTCCACTAAAACAGCAGATGTAGCCAAAACGGTATCCGAGAGTAAAGACAACATCGTATCCAGCGTAACCAAAGCTTCTGCCGATGTCGCTAATGAAGCGGCCAAAGCGGATAAAGAAGTTATGGATGCAACCGCTCAAGCAGCCAAGGACACTCAAAAACAATTAAATGCAAATTCCTAATAGGAACACATTCCGATTACAACCAAAATAATATCCAAACACTGAACAGCCAGCATGCAAGAAGCTGGCTGTTTTTAAATGATAGAAAGGCTGGGATGACAATGAACAAACCAAACTCCTATGGAGATGATCTTGCTCGGAACAACAAGAGAACCTTTCACCCCCTCCAGGCTCAAGATCAGCCAGATGAGATTTCATCCAAGCAGACCTCTTCTACTCATCATCATGTTAAAACACATGATCCGGAGAGAGACTTTGATGTAAATGAGCATCCTTTTGAACTTCGCCATGAGGTCAAGCGGCTTAACAAACGCCTAGATCAAATCGCAGATACATTGGAAAAAGCAGAATTCAAAGATATTATAGAGAACTACTCCAGCACGAAAAGAAGAATTATGAGCAATCTGACTGCAGGGATTGCACGTGGTCTCGGCCTTACGCTGGGTACAGTGGTCATACTCGCCTTGCTCGCTTGGTTGCTCAGTTTCCTGGTACAGTTAAATCTTCCGGTCATCGGAGATTTCATCGCCGAATTATTAGGATATATCAAAATGAGCCAAGGTACTAAGTAATTGTCCCTATCTCAATTAAAAACGATCCATCGTAACCGATATAGACTCCCCAAAGAGCTTCCTGTTACGATGGATCGTTTTTTATTTGTAAATTATAACAGCTGTAAGCAGCCGCTACAATTTGTTGCGCTTGTTAGTTTTCAATAAGTCTCCTGTCCACCCCTTCATCATCAGCCAGCCGTACATTCCCGCCATACTTAGCAATGTGGCAATAATCACGGCGGTAAAACCCCAGCCTGTTTTAATCCAAGGCAGATTTTCAAAGTTCATGCCCCAAATGGCCCCCACTACAGTGGCAGGTGTAAAAACGGCGGTCACAATGGTGAGCGTCTTCGTAATCTCATTGCCCCTAAAAGCGGAAATGGCCTCGTCAATAGAGATCAGGGTGTCGATTTCCTTTTCATAATGCAGGAAAAGTCCTTCCATCCGAGTCACACGGTAAAGTAACTGCTTAAAAAAGCGATTCTCCTCCAGTTTATCCAAATATGCCTCCCGAGAAGCCGTTACCAGCTCTGAAAAAGGAATGAACATATTGCTCCAATACAACAGCTCGAAACGTGCATTCAATATAGAATCCATCAGTGTACGGGCATTTCTTTTCTCCATGTCCTCTTCCAGTCTTCTCAGGTTGATCTCGAACTTATCCATACCTGTATGAAAATAATGAAGCACGGCTCTCGCCAATACAAACATGCCGTCAGCTGCATCCTCACACTGTTCCAGCATTTTTTGGCGTTCCGCGGTGTGCATAATTTCACGGGTGTTTTGATCCAAATTTAACGTCACCAGCTTCTGGTTTAGAACCAGAAAATAAAACTTGTTGCAATTGCGTTGACTATCGATTTCCTCTTGAACGGAGTAGATCAGCGACCCGTACATTAAGGGCTGATTGCCATCTGGAAAGCGTACAGATATAAAGCTGGATGGAATGTCCTCTACCTTGTCCAGCCATTCTGCGGCTTCTGGGAGCTTCTCCTTCAAGTGCTGTATGACCGAATCTTGCCAATTCCCAGCACTGATGTCCCACCATTCCCATCCTCCACGAAAGGAAGAAATCTGTTCAAATGCTGTCATGGATTCCAACCTTCCTCCCAACCTTTTTCGCTTTATAAAAAGGACACGTTTCCCCAAATCGGAATAACGTGTCCTTACGATGTGACATCAAATATGTTAAACCAAGAATTCCGCGTTTTTCTCATGAAATAGAGGAATTAGACATAATCTGCTTCAGCTTTTCCGTAGCCCGCTTCTGAATACGGGAAACGCTCATCTGTGATACGCCCAACGTCTGGGCAATCGCACGTTGAGATTGACCGTCCTGAAATGCCAGAAGAAGCACCTTCTGTTCCTGCTCCTTCAGTTGGCTTAAAGCCTGCTGCAAATCCATTCGTTTTTCCACAGTGTCATAATCGTTAGCATCCGAGCTAATGAGCTCGCCTAACGTAGCTGCACTCTCTTCCTGGGATAAAGGCGAGTCCAGTGAAACATAGTGATAGCACTCACGACCAGCAAGCACCTCGATCGTTTCTTCCACGGTTAGATCCAAATAGGTCGCAATCTCGTCCACATTGGGTGAGCGTTCCAACTTAACGGTCAGTTCATCAATAGCATGTTGAACAAGCGCACCCTTTTCCTTAATGCGGCGAGGAACCTGGATGTACCAGGATTTGTCGCGCAAATAATTTTTCATATGTCCCAGCATACTTTTCATAGCGTACGGTTCAAATGGGATACCCAAGCTGATATCGTATTGCTGAAGCAGACGTATCAAAGCCATCTGACCGGTCTGATATAAATCCTCGTATAAGTCCGGACGGTTACGGGAGATTTTCCCGGCAGCCATCTTGACCATCGGCTCATACTTGCGGATCAGCACGGTAGCAATCTCGTTATCCTTGGTTTGCTGGTACTCCCAGATTAGACCAACGGCTTCATCCATCGACTCCGGGGGAGTTACCTTTTCATTCATACTCTTTCCTCACTTCTGGTCAAGCGCTTTACCAGCACCACTTCGGTGCCTTTTCCTGTCTCATTCAAGATATGGACATCGTCCATAAGCGCCTGCATGAGATAAAAGCCTAATCCGCCTATCTGTGCATCATTCAACTCCTTGTCATGCAAGGATGCGATACGGGACGGGTCCTCCACGCGTTCAAAGCTCTCCCCTTCATCTTTGACACGAATGGACAGCGAAACTTCATCAAATTCGAATGTCACTTCCACGACTCCCCCCTCATGACCATATGCATAAAGGACAGAGTTATTACAGGCTTCCGATACAGCCACTTTCATGTCTTCAATATCCTCATAAGAGAATCCCATTTTCGCGGCAATACCGTATAAATTTAATCTTACAATATCAACAAAGTCAGCAGTTGCCGGCAAATTAAGAACTACTTTTTGAATTTGAGCGTTCATTTCTTTTTCTTTCCTTTCCTATTGGGAATTCTCCTGGGGGACAAAGAATTTGGCAATACCAGTCATATCAAATAGCTTTTGAATTTGAGGCGGTACCTCTTGAACAGCAAAGCGAGACTCCATCCCATGCCTTGCTTTTAAAATGGATAACAAGATTCCAATACCTGTGCTGTCAATGTATTTAAGGTCTCTCAAGTTAATAATCAAATCTTGGCTGGATTCCCCCACCAAAGGCTCCATCACCAGACGAAAATCAGGTGCTACCGAAAGATCCAACTCTCCACTCAGATAAACGGTATTTACGCCATCGGTTGTTTCCGTAATTGCATTAAACTTCTCATTTTTATTTGTATTCATAGGCCTACTCTCCCAAAAAAAGATTTCCCTACATACTAACCCATTATACGAGCGTTTGAATCACGGTATAACTTTTTAAACACTACCAAATGCCACCATCTAAGCTTCATTGATCTGATCTTTACCCGGTTGCATTGGAAAATGGTCCGGAGAATGCCGTAGCAATGCCTGTTTTACACTGCTGATTTTAACGGGCTTACTAATATAATCGTTCATCCCCGCTTCAATACATCGAGGCTGAATACCCTCCATGACGTTAGCCGTCATGGCGATAATGGCAGGTTGCGATCTTCCCGCCAATTGTTCACGCACTCTACCCGTACACTCCAGACCGTCCATCACAGGCATCTGCAAGTCCATAAAGATATAGTCATAGTCCTGATTAGCCGTGACCATATCAAGCGCCTGCTGTCCATCTGCTGCCACATCTGAAGCCAGTCCGAGCTTATCCAGTATATTAACCATCAGCTTCTGGTTAATCGGATGATCATCAACGACCAGTACAGGTCTACGACTTGGAGATTCCTGATGTGGAATTTCCCAATCGTGGCTGGACTCTCCCTTCAGTTCATTTTCCTGAGCAAAGCCAAGCTTCATTGTGAAATGAAACGTCACGCCCTGTTCTCCGCTCGTATCTACACGGATATCTCCGCCCATCATATTCACTAAGGTTTTACAAATGGCGAGTCCTAACCCGGTTCCACCATATTTACGTGTCATTGAAGAATCCAGTTGGGAAAAGGGCTGAAACAACCTTCCAACCTTAGCCGGATCAATACCAATGCCTGTATCCTTCACAGAAAACTCAACGGTAAGTCCATTATCGCTTTGCTCTTTGACAGATGCGAAAACATACACCCCGCCCCGGTCTGTAAATTTGACAGCATTGGATATCAGGTTAATCAGTACTTGACGCAATCTTCCCATATCTCCATATAACACAGGAGGCATCTGTTCATCGAGAAAATAAACCAGTTCCAAGTTCTTTCGGTTCACTTCTACCGTAAATAGGCTGAAAACTTCCTTGATACAGGAAACCAGATCAAAAGGATATTCCTCTACCTCCATTTTGCCTGACTCCAGCTTAGTGAAGTCCAGAATATCATTAATGACTGCTACCAGTGCATCTGCACTACGACGGATGATATCGGCATATTCCTGTTGGTCGCTTTGCAGCTCCGTCTCCATCAGCAAATCAATCATTCCAATGACGCCGTTCATAGGTGTGCGGATCTCATGGCTCATCATCGCCAGAAATTCCGTTTTGGCATTGGCAGCAATCTCCGCTGCCTCCTTGGCGGCAATCAGTTCGCTGTTCATCTTCTCCAGCTGCTGGGTCTTCTGATGAAGCAGATGGGACTGTGTCTTCAAACGCTTATTTGTCAGATACATTTGCACGAAACCTTCAATTTTGGACTTGAGAATTTGAGGGATGAACGGCTTAACCATATAATCAATACCGCCTGCTGAATATCCCGCAAATAAATGCTCCGCTTCCTTGCTGTTAGCTGAAATGAAGATAATCGGAATATCCTTCGTTTTCTCTCTGGCCTTGATTAGCTTTGCGGTCTCAATACCATCCATACCCGGCATCTGCACATCCAGGACTACGAGTGCAAATTCATCTTTTAATAGACATCGCAGCGCTTCTTCCCCGGATGTGGCCTTTACCAGATTATATTGTTCACTCTCCAGCACCGCCTCAAGAGCGAGCAGGTTCTCAGGTCTGTCATCTACCAGCAATATATGAATCGGTTCATGAAGCCCCATGGAATCCTCCTAAGCATCTCTATTTAATCTTCCGGTATATTTTTTCTATCCGGTCCAGCGGCTCGTAGGAATCACTATAATCGGTAAAATGTATGGATTCCTTGGCCCCAAGCACCAACACGCCAAAATGACTCAAGCTATCATAAAACAACCCATGTACATGGTTGCGAAGTTCGTCGTTAAAATAGATCATGACATTCCGGCAAAAAATAACATTGAACTCGTTAAAGGACCGGTCTGTCGCTAAGTTGTGCTCCGCAAAAATAATATTTTTCCGTAAAAAAGGATGAAACATCACTGAATCATACTTGGCTGTATAATATTCAGAGAACGATTGTGTGCCCCCGGACTCCAAATAATTTTTGGTATACAGCTTCATTCGGTCGATCCCGTATACGCCTTCCTTCGCCTGCTGTAAAGACAGGTTATTCATATCCGTCGCATAAATGCGGGCCTTATCATATAAGCCTTCCTCATGCAGCAAGATCGCCATAGAATATACTTCCTCACCCGTGGAGCAACCTGCATGCCATATTCGAATATACGGATACGTTCGCAAAATAGGAATGATTTTCTGTCTGAAATTCAGAAACAGCTCCGGGTCACGGAACATCTCGGTCACCGGAATGGAAAGGCTCTGTACCAGCCTATCGAAGGCGCTGCGATCATGCAGCACCTTCTCCTGAAGTCCTGATATCGTGCTTACATTCTCGGACTGCGCATGATAATAAACACGCCGCTTAATCGAAGGCAGAGCGTAGTTACGGAAATCGTAGCCGTACAGCCGATGTATACCTTCCAGCAACAGCTCAATCTCAATCAATTCCCGCTCGGCATCATTCGATTTCACTTCATTAGCAGCATTATCCGCCATATCCTTAGATGTCATAATCTCTCTCCAATTCCTAAATAGGTTTTGCCTGTGCCGCTCCCATCATGTGTCGATTTATATTACCCATTTTTTTGGGTTACGAATACAACCACACCCGCATTAATGATAAAAGTTGTTCGGTTTGAATCGGTTTTTTTACATAATCGGAAGCGCCTGCCTCAATACACTTGGAACGATCATCCTTCATGGCCTTGGCTGTCAGGGCAATAATAGGCATCTTCTCGAATTGTGGCATTAGCCGGATACGTCGCATCGCTTCATATCCATCCATTTCCGGCATCATCATATCCATCAGCACCAGATCAAAATCAGGTGTCTGTTCCAGCAGTTCCAGTGCTTCTCTTCCATTTTCGGCAAAGGTAACATCCATACGATAGCTTTCCAGCACACTGGACAGAGCAAATACATTGCGAATATCATCGTCTACCAACAATATTTTTTTACCTTCAAACAGCTCTTCCTTGTTGTATAGCTTTTGCAAAATTTTTCGTTTGTCCTCAGGAAGATTCGCCTCTACACGATGCAAGAACAGCGTTGTTTCGTCCAAAAGCCGTTCCGGCGATTTAACATCTTTAATAATAATAGACTCTGCATATTTGCGAAGTTGCGTTTCTTCTTTGTTATCCAGATCTTTGCCTGTATAAATAATGATCGGCAGATCAGCTAGCTGCTCGTTCTCTCGAATACGATCCAGCAGCTCAAAACCAGTCATGTCGCTCAGCATCAGATCCAGTACCATGCAGTCATACCGCTGAGTGGCCAGCTCATTCAGTGCTTCCTGACCTGTCGATACCGCCGTAATGGCAACATCATCATGATCGATCAGCTCAATAATGGATTTACGCTGATTATCGTCATCTTCAACCACAAGAAGACGTTTGACCATTTGGTCTGTATACGATTTTATATGTGAAAATGCCTTATCCAGACTTTCCTTCGAGGAAGGCTTTTTGAGATAGGCAATCGCGCCCATCATTAGGCCCTGCTTCACATCATCTATGACTGAAATAACATGCACTGGAATATGACGTGTCGATGAATTTCCTTTTAGCTCGCCTAAAATGGACCAGCCATCCATCACAGGTAATTGAATATCTAATATAATAGCGTCCGGCAAATAAGACTGAGCCATGTTGAGCCCATCGTCTCCTTGGAGAGCGATCAGTGCCTTAAAGCCCCGGCTACGGGCCATATCGTACAAAATATTAGCAAAGTTAATATCATCCTCAATAATCAGCAGCACTTTATCCTGCGAGGTAATCTCGTTTCGGTCGTCCCCTGGATGTATAATGTCCTCCGCTTTGTTTTTCGAAGGTATCTGATATAATGGCAACTGTTTAGCAGGCATAATCATGGGAAGGTCCGTTTCTGCCGAGGCTGCAACATTCTCAAAATTCGAATTCACATCCGTACCGTTAAATTCCTCTCTCGAATGAGAATCCATATCCTCAGCCGTAGGCGTTTGTTCCGGCAAATACAGTGTGAAGCAACTGCCCTGTCCCTGCTCGGATTCCACCGTAATCACACCGCCCAACAATCTGGAAAGCTCGCGGCTGATTGACAGACCTAGTCCTGTCCCCCCATATTTCCGGCTGGTTGTACCGTCTACCTGCTGGAAGGCTTCGAAGATCAGATCCGTTTTATCGGAAGCAATCCCAATGCCCGTATCATGCACAGATAGAGCCAGATAGGATCTTCGTGGATTTAGCAGACCCGGAAGCTGTTCTCCATTTGCCCGAGATACACTGAAACGAATAGATCCTTCCGTGGTGAACTTGAATGCATTGGACAACAAATTACGTAAAATTTGTTTGAGACGATAACCGTCACTGATAATGGCATCTGGCAAGTTCTCTTCGATCTCGGTATGCAGTTGAAGCCCACGTTGGGCTGCGACCGGAGCAAAATTCTGCTCCACAAACAGTTCCAGTTCCTTCAAGTGGACCGCTTCATGGTTAATATCCATTTTTCCAGCGTCCACTTTGGATAAATCCAGAATTTCATCAATCATTTTCAGCAAATCCGCGCCTGACATATAAATGGTTTGTGCATATTCCACCTGCTTCGGCTTGAGATTGCCTTCCTTGTTCTCAGACAAGAGCTGAGAAAGAATGAGCAAGCTATTTAGCGGAGTACGCAGCTCATGAGACATATTGGCCAAAAACTCAGATTTGTATTTGCTTGTGATTCCTAGCTGCATGGCCTGTTGTTCCAACTGAGCTCGTGCATGTTCAATCTCGTCGTTCTTTTCTTCCACTTCTCGTACCTGTTCTTCTAGCGCTCTGGTTTTGGCAATTAGTTCAGTATTAAAATGCTCCAATTCTTCTTGTTGACGCTGTAACAATTCCTCTGAACGCTTGAGTTCCTCTGTTTGCTCCTCCAAATTTTCGTTGGAGCGCTTGAGTTCCTCTTGCTGAGTTTGTAGCTCCTCGGACTGGCATTGCAATTCCTCAGTAAGTGCCTGGGACTCGCGCAGCAATTGCTCTACACGCATCCGTCCCTTGATATTGTTCAGAATGATCCCCATGCTCTCTACTAATTGAGCAAACAGCTTCGTTTCCAGATCACTGAAGCGATCCAGTGACGCTATTTCTATAGCACCGATGCACTCATCTTCGAACAAAATAGGGAAAATCATAATTCCCACTGGCTTACTTTCTCCTAAGGCAGAGCCTATGGACAAATATCCGTCAGGAGCCTCTGTAATCAAGATCGGCTTACGATCCAAAACACATTGTCCGAGCAACCCTTCGCCTACCTGGATAACGTCTCTAATCGAATTTTCGCCAGTCACCTTTGCATAGGAGCCGTATAACTTAAATCGGTTGTCTTCTACATCTTTTCCTTGCAAATAGATGGCTCCATAACTGCCTCCCAAGATGGGCGTAAACTCACTAATGAACATCTGAGCAACCTGCTCCAGTGAATTTACGCCACGGAACAACTCAGTCACTCGAGCAGTATTGGCATTAAGCCAAGTTTGGTCCTTCTGCGTTTGAAGGACGGAATGTTCAAATTTCCGCTTTTCTTCCAAGTCTCCGGCCATTTGTTGAAATACACGAGCGACCTCACCGATTTCATCTTTGGAGGCAACACTCATTCGGCTGATGGCCCTGTACTTTCCCTTGCCAAAACCATTAATCATGAGATTCACGACATTTAGACCTTTGGCAATACTTGGGAGCACCCACAAAATAACCAGTAAGCCCATGATCAGGCCGGCGGCCATCAGAATTGTGGTAATCTGCACAGATTCTTCATACGCCAAATTGGCTTGCTTCATGTCGCTATCAATTTCCCGATCCTGAAAAACGGCAAGGGCATTAATACTATCCATCGCCTCCTCTTGGGCAGGCAAACCAGTACTATTGCGGAAAGCGTTAGCCTCATCAATACGATCTTGCCCCAACAAAGAGACCAGTCTTTGTTCGTAACTTAAAAATTCATTCCACGCGACGGCTACCCGATCAACCTGCTGTTGCTCTTCACTGGTGCCGGAATTCGTTTGCAGACTAGCCAGCACTTTCGTTCCAGTAGCCGAAATATCGTCCAGCTCGCGTTTGGCCTCACTAACGGAGGAACCTGGATTCAAGATCAGATTGGCCATCACTTTGGCCATATCGTTCACCTGCCCGCGAATAGCTGTTGTTTTCCGGACTTTCATATATCGATCCTGATAAACCTGATTCAACTGCTCATTCAGGCTCCCCATCCGGTCATAGCTGATTAGTGTCAGCACAAGGAGGATCGCCATAAGCGATCCAAAGCCAATCAGCAGTTTATTTCTGATTTTCATGCAAGCTCTCTCCCTCTTTCAACGAAATCCAGATCAGGCATTTATCATCATCACGATCTTGTGGCGCCTCTTTACGAAAAAAAGCATCCAGCATCGCTTCTTCATTCCATTGCTCATATTTACGCAGACACTCAGTCAGATACTCCAACTGCTCCTCATATTCACCTTCCACCGCCTCCAGCAAGCCATCCGTATACAAAGCGATATGCCCTGTTCCTTCATAATGAATCGTGTGCATTTCTGCATCAATCTTATCAAATAAACCAACCGGGCTGCATGCACGGTCAAATTTGGTAATGCTACCATCCTGGTTGAACAGCAAACCGGGAGGATGTCCCGCATTTACATAGTCAATTCGCCGTGCACGGGTATCAATCACCATATAAATCGCCGTAAAATAATACTGTACCAGCTGTTTGCCCAGATCCAGTTGATTAAAACGACGATTCAGCTCTTGTATGACCTTCTCAGGCTCCACATACGTGGTCACCGTGTCCTTAAGTACAGATGCAATGAACATGCAGAACAGCGAAGAAGAAATGCCATGTCCCATCATATCCAGCAAAATGATGGCATATCGCCCCTCCCCTAACGGATACCAAGAATATAAATCCCCTGCCAGTTCAAAGGAAGGCTGATAGAGCGCATTTACTTGCAGCACCGGGTCCTGAATGGCAGGACTAAGTACCGCTTGCTGCACCATCGCGGCCAGCTTCAACTCATCCTGAATTCGCTGATCCCGATCCTTATGCCAGTCCTTCTCCAATTTGAGACGCAAGGCAGATCGGATTCGCGCCATTAGCTCTACCTTGTTGATCGGCTTCGTGACGTAATCGACGGCTCCCACATCCAGAGCTTCAGCCAATTTTTTAGAATCACCTACAGCCGTTACCATAATAATCGGGATATCTTTTAAATGCTCATATTCCTGCACAATACTGCAAGCTTCAATGCCGTCCATTTCAGGCATCATCATATCCAGCAGCACCAGATCAATATCTGAAGGACGGGGCCTGAGACTAATGGTACGATCGCCTATTCCCAGATGCTCTAACATTTCTGCGGCCGAGTTAGCAGAGATCACATCCCGATAATTTTCTTTTTTTAGTATCTCACGAATAATAATGATATTCGTCGGGTTATCGTCAACAATTAGAATTCTCATTGGCTTCTCCTTATCTGTAACTCATGTATTATACTATACCTACTTAAACGGCAACACCCTTGTTGATTAGTAGTAGTGTTTCCGTAAGAAGGCATTCCAAAAACATAGATAAGGAATGAGGCTGAACCCCATTCCTTATCTATGTTTTTGGAGGACCCGCGAAACACTTGTGCTGCGGTCAACTTCCTCTTTTTCGAATCTAATGTCACGCTGCTCTTATAGTGAACAGCGATATCACGCTTTTTTAGCAATGACCAGCACTTTCCCCTGATCCAGTTCTTTTTCATAAAAGTCAGCTTCCGTATCTGTAAATCCCAAGGAAGTAATTTTAGCGCGAAGCTCATCGCCGCGGGAACGGAACAAGTTGGCTAATGAATCGAAAACGCCCTCTTCCTTAATCCCGATTTCCTTGGCATCCACCGTATCGGCAATACGATCTGTCCGATCCTGATCATGAGCGAGCACGAACACATCCTCATAACGATAGCCTGTGTTACGCAACTCATTTACTGCTTCAACGGCTTGTACACCGTTATCTACCACTTTGGCATAAGATTTATGATTGGTCTGATTCATGTTTCTCACGCTCCTTTAAGGATTGACTTCTCTGACTATTACACTTCACATATCCATTTGAAACTTCCATGTTATGTCATGCCTTAAAAAAATCAATTACCATTCCGTTTCATCAAAAAACTCAACATACTTAGGTTTATCAGACGTCTCATCCATAAACACTTTGATTGCACGTTGTCCGCGTACATATACCTCTCCGTCTTCCGCCGTGAATTGCGAGCCACCCAGCGCCTGATCGAGCGTTTTCCGTTGCAGCGGCAGCCACTTATCATTCACCTTGATTCGACCGGCAGCAGGATCTACATGCACATAAGAAACGACGTCCTCACGCATACCTACCACAACATCTGGATATTGGTATTCTGTAGAAAGCAGCAACTTATCCTTTTTGACTCGCTGTGGCTTGCCCAGCTTTTTCAATACATCAGCACGTGTATCATCCAAAGATATGCCATTTAAGGTATGAAAATCTGCTGGTACAGCATGTGGAGCGGGTATCGTCTGCACAGTCCTAACCACATGTCCCGCTATTTGCGGGGAAACGGTTTGCTGAACCGTATCCTGTCCGGAAAAGGGAGTGAGCAAACCAGCAGCTAGTAATAACGTCTTCATCATAAATCTCACCCTTTCAATGAATTTCCTGTAGTTTACGGTTCAGCCACTATGCTACTGACGCATTTTCTGCCACACCCCAGCAGCGATGTCTACATAACCCAACCAGTTTTTACCTGGCTTGGCCGCAGGCTCCTCATAAGTCGCATTGTAGCTCTGAACCGTCCGCTCCGTTGCGGTCAAAGGTCTATTCGATGTCGTTGCCTTGATCGCGTTATCCGTTCTGGAAGTATTACTCGCAGCGCTATGCGATTTCTGAAACCGTGTCATTAACGCTGTTGAAGCCTGCTTGGCAGCCAACGTCACTTCGCTGAGTACCTCCCCCAAATTTCTAACCGATTCCATCACTGGCTCCACTTGCTTCAATTTATGATCAACATCTGCGGTGATGTCATTCGCATGTCGAACCGTTTGTTTTACTTCATAACTCAGTTCATCAATCGTTTTTTGTACATCCTGCAAGGTTTGAGTCACCTTATCCAAAGAGCCTTGTGCTGCTTTCAACGTTTTAATGAGGAAAATAACGAGAACTGCAAATGCGATAGCAATAATAAAAATGCTGACCTGTGTTAACATAGCGTAACCTCTCTTTCGTCTTTCACGATGATGTTTATGATTACTGCATAGTTACCCTTTAGATTCAGACACGAAACAACGTCCAGGCTGGCTTCTTCTCCGCTCCAAACGTTATGATTCACGGACTCTCACACCGTTTAAAACAACGTATAACGATGGCACAGACACGAATATTCTATAGAAGTCTCCATCATCTGCAACCATGCTCTATCGGGGCGTGAGTATGCCACATTATATACAATTAAAGGAGGATACAGAACATGCTAAAATGGTCCGCTTTATTCTTAATTTTTGCTGTGATCGCCGGTATCTTAGGTTTTTTTGGTATCGTCGTGTCCGTAGCTGCTACAATCGCTAAAATATTATTTGTGATATTTCTGGTGTTGTTCGTCATTTCACTCTTCACCAGAAGAAAACGGGTTTCATAGTTATCGGATGCTAGCTGCACAAAAGCAATATTCTAAATGTCTATAAAAAAAGGATGTTCCCACCCTGGTCAACAGGGCTGTGGAACATCCTTTTTTGATGCAGCTTTTTAACAGTTAGCGGCGCTTTTATTGAATCACGCTGCCCCCAAACAGGAAACGGTCCTGCCAAGGCTTGCTGAAATCCGTAACTTTTACACCGCCACCCGCTACAGAAAACGTATGGAGAAGCTTGTTGTCTCCCAAATATACAGCTACGTGTGTAATCGTTTGGGAGGAGTTATCCAAGGACGTGTACGCCCCGGAAGATGCATTATAATTTGTAAAGAAGAGCAAATCGCCACGCTTCAGCGTAGTCATGTCCGTATTCGGCTGACTGTTTTGCTTGATCCACTCACCCTGTGAACGAGAATCTGCCGGAAGCTGGATACCTACAGCCTGACGGAAAATTTGACGGGTAAATGCCGAGCAATCAAAAGTAGCCGTACTGCTACGATCCGAACCATATTCATATGGAGTTCCGAGATAAGTCATCCCCGTGTTAATAACCTGCTCTATTGCAGCCGTTGCATCACCGGAAAATATGTTCATAGTTGACGCAGGAGATGCTGTCACAGGTATTGCAGTAGTATCAGGAGTGGTTGTCACCGGAGCAGACACAGGCTGCTGCACAACAACGCCCTCACCAATACGAATATACTGTGGAGACGAGCTGACGTAACCCACCGTACCACCAGCATTGGTAACCTTGAACCAATAGGCATTACTTGGATCGGTAATCGTAACGACATCCCCTGCATTCAAATAACCCAAAACCTCGGAAGAAGTGGATGCCTCCGCCCGCAAACGAACGGACGTTTGAATCGTAGCTTTCGTTTGACCGGCAGAACTATTCACTGAGGCCACAGCCTCTTTAGCTGAAACATTTTTAACTGACTCTGTGGCTTCCGATTTACGAGTGGTAGACGGGGTGACAGCAGCAGCGACGCTGGTAGCGCCAACTTTTATGTACTTGTCGGAGCTGCTAGTGTATCCGGTTACTCCATCAGAAGTCTTGATCTTATACCAATAGCTGTTGGTTTTCTCCAATACCGTTACGGCCTCTCCCTGCTTCATAAAGCTGACTACATCCCCTGTAGTCGAAGGACCGGATCTAAGCTTTACAGCCGCCTGAATAACCGCCTTCTGTCCCGTGGATGCTGTTGATGCCGCTGCGTCAACCTGACCCGGCGCCACATGAATTGCTGTCAACAGCGCGGCTGACGTCATGAGCATTCCCATCACGCGTCTTCTCAATGTTGCACCTCCTGGCTGTTTTTACGAATTTGAAGAGCATATCCAATTCCGACGAATATAGCCGGACATGCCTTCATTATAGTAAAAGCAGCAGGAAGAGAGATATAATCCAAACGTCACAAAAGGAAGCGTATACGCCTTTTACATATAGGTCTAAAGTCACTTTTAATACTAACTATTTAATAATTAATCTATAATTTGGGTTCTACATGGACATGGACATGCATCGTATTATGAACCTCTTGTAGGCGCTCCTCAATCCGGTCGCTGATCCGATGCCCTTCAATCAGGCTGAGTTGCGGATTCACCTCTATGACCACATCCACTAGTGCATGATTGCCGTGTACACGTGCCTTAACGTCCCGAATCCCCTCTACTCCAGGTATACGGGCAATCGTACTTCGTAAGTCAGACAGTTCTTGCTCATCAAATCCATCGGTCAAGCTGTGTGTGGAATCCTTAAAAATATCCCACGCTGTTTTGCAAATGATACATCCTACCGCGATCGCAGCTACAGTATCCAGCCAGGGTAGCCCGAACTGTGCGCCGATAATGCCAACTGCTGCCCCAACACTGACAAGTGCATCCGATAGATTATCCTTGGCCGCTGCCAGCAAAGCCTTATTGTTAATTTGCCGTGCCAGCCTGTTATTGTACAAGTACACTCCCAGCATAATCACGGCACAAATCACAGCTACACCCGCGGAGGTGATATCCGGTATTTGCTTTCCGCCCTTGAAAATGCTGCCGATCCCATCAATAAGCACCTGCAAACCGACGACAGCCATAATAAAGGACGCCAGCAGCGCCGCGATCGTTTCTGCCCGAAAATGTCCATAGGCATGATCAGAGTCCGGTGGCTTTTGGGAAATTCTCAGTCCAACCAGTACAGCAACCGACACTACAATATCGGTGACATTATTGAAGCCATCCGCCCGCAATGCGCTAGAAGCAAATATATACCCGCTAATCAGCTTAAAGGCGGACAGCAAGAGATAAGCAGCAATGCTTACCCACGCCCCACGCTCACCTTTTCGGATTTCATCATAGACATTTACCACAACGTAGGACACTCCTTCAAATATATAGTTCCCAGCAGAACGACCTCACCGGGCCCAAAAATAAAAATAGCAGCATCGCTGCCTTGAACCCTCAACATTAACTTTTCAAACAAGCAGCGTAGCTATCCTGAAAATAACAATTCACCTTTGGGTAACTGTTATTTTCAGGATAGCAGACGAACTTTGTGTGGGTCTAGAGAAACAGTCTTTCCGATCTGCATCGCTGTAGGAACAACGAAAAAGTATTGCCAGGCCCCATTCCTGTAGGTTACACAAAACATTTTTTCCTTCACACAAAAAACAGACGTTTTCTCTCCCGCCCCACCCCAGATGGGTGTTATCATTGTTGCCCTTGTCCCTTCTTTTAAAAACGTATAAAATGAGGACACAGCCGCGTTTTTCTTCAATCCAACATGATTGACATGAATCTGGCGGCAACAGGAGGAATTTATTCATGAGCGATGCCAATGAACCACGTAAAGTTAATCTCGCAGATGCCATTCGGGAAAAGCTGGCACAAAAAAAACAGCAGTCCGGCGCTTCACAGCAGGGCGGCTTTCAAGGCGGTTCCACCAAAACACTGAAAAGCCAAAATACGAAGAAGCCGAACAACCAACGCCGTCGTACAGGCGGATCATAAGCCACCTCATAGCCTTTATAGGGTACCAAAGGTCTGGCGAGGTCTATCTTACCTCACGGCCAGAGCCAGGTAAGCTATGGGCATGGCACAAAAACGAAAAAGAGGAGTCTCCCTGCCATCTCAATGGCCTAAAGGAGCTCCTCTTTCGTTTATCTAGTTGTTGAAGATAGCCGGTTGGAATTTTAGCCGATTTCTACCGGATACATACGTTCACGCAATTTCGCGATTTCTTCATTTTCCAAGTATTCATCATAGCTCATCGTACGGTCGATTACGCCGTTTGGTGTAATTTCCACAATGCGGTTCGCAATCGTTTGAATAAACTGATGGTCATGAGATGTGAACAATATAGTACCGTCAAAATCAATCAGACCATTGTTCAGCGCTGTAATGGACTCCAAATCCAAGTGGTTGGTCGGTTCTTCCAGCAACAGCACATTGGCACCGTTCAGCATCATTTTCGCCAGCATACAGCGAACCTTTTCGCCCCCGGACAGTACACTTGCTTTCTTAAGTGCTTCTTCACCAGAGAAAAGCATACGTCCCAAGAAGCCACGCAGGAACGTTTCGTCCTGATCCTTGGAATATTGACGGAGCCATTCCACAAGATTCATGTCCACACCTTCAAAATAGGTGGAATTATCTTTCGGGAAATAAGCTTGGCTAGTTGTAATCCCCCAAGAAAATTCTCCGCTGTCTGCTTCAATCTCGTTCATCAATACTTGGAAGAGCGTCGATTTAGGCAAACCGTTCGGCCCAACAAACGCGATTTTATCGCCTTTGTTCACAACCAGACTGAACTCATTCAGCACTTGCTCGCCTTCAACGGTTTTACTGAGGCGGTCTACTGTCAAGAGTTGTTTGCCTGCTTCGCGTTCAGGCTTGAAGTTCAGGAAAGGATATTTACGGTTCGATGGACGGATGTCGTCCAGCGTAATTTTATCCAGTTGTTTTTTACGTGAAGTAGCTTGTTTGGACTTGGAAGCATTCGCGGAAAAGCGCTGAATAAAGGCTTGCAGTTCCTTGATCTTCTCTTCCTTTTTCTTGTTGGCATCACGCGTCAAGGCAAGCGCAAGCTGGCTGGACTCATACCAGAAGTCGTAGTTGCCGACGTACATCTGGATTTTGCCAAAATCGATATCCGCAATATGCGTACATACCTTGTTCAGGAAGTGACGATCATGGGATACGACGATGACGGTGCCTTCATAGTCCATCAAGAAATTTTCCAGCCATTGAATGGATTCGAGGTCCAAATGGTTGGTAGGCTCATCAAGCAGCAAATTGTTCGGACGACCAAACAACGCTTGAGCCAGGAGAACACGTACCTTGTCATTACCACTCAGCTCAGACATGTTCTTGTCATGCAGGTCGCGAGGAATACCAAGACCGATCAGCAAGGAAGCTGCATCCGGCTCAGCATCCCAACCGTTCAGCTCCGCAAATTCGCCTTCCAGTTCACCGGCACGCAGGCCGTCTGCTTCAGTAAATTCTGTTTTGGCATACAGCGCATCTTTTTCCTTCATGATTTCATACAGACGCGTATGACCCATAATAACGGTTTCCAGAACCGGGAATTCATCGTATTCATAATGGTTCTGCTTGAGCACTGCCATCCGTTCGCCCGGTGTCATGTGAACCTCGCCTGAATTGGCTTCGATTTCACCGGAAAGAATTTTCAAAAAAGTGGATTTGCCCGCGCCATTCGCCCCAATCAGGCCGTAGCAGTTCCCAGGAGTAAATTTGATATTTACGTCTTCAAAAAGTGGGCGTTTCCCATAACGAAGCGTTACGCCGCTTGTACTGATCATATAAGCATACCATCCTTATCATTAGTTAAGTGCTAAACACAAAATTACCGACGGCAATAGTATAACACACAAAAGATCGGATTCGAACCGTAGTATAAGCATAACCGTCCCTGAATCTCATCCAATATCTTATAAATAAAATAAAAAATGCTTCTGTCTCCACGGTTGTCACCTGACAAAACACATGGACCAGAGCCATTTTCATGTTTTAAATTCGTTGAAATGCCGTGAGGACAAACGCGTTATTCAGTCGCAGCATTAATGTTCCGTATGCTTGTAAATGTCAGGAAGCCCCGACTCCTATCGGAATGAGATACATGCCCGCTTCATCATCCTGTTTGATTACGACCTCCACATCATAAACTGCCTGGATCAGTTCAGATGTAACGACCTCTGTAGGTGGGCCGTTCGCTATAATACGCCCTTCCTTCATGGCAATCATTACATCGCTATACCGAATAGCCTGATTGATATCATGCAGCACCATCACGATTGTCAGTCCATGTTCCTGGTTTAACTGCCGAATGAGCTCTAAAATTTCAAGCTGGTAGTACATATCCAAATAGGTAGTCGGCTCATCCAAAAATAAAATGGGCGTCCGCTGTGCCAAGGCCATTGCAATCCATACACGCTGCCGTTCTCCTCCTGAGAGTTGATCCAACGTGCGAGTTCTACGTTCGTTCAGGTTAGTACAGGCTATCGCCCACTCGATCGCCTCCTCATCCTCGTCACGCCTCGCTGTGAACATGTTCTTATGCGGCAACCTGCCGAAGCTAACGAGCTTTTCTACAGTCAAGTCGGAAGGTGCCTCATTCTGCTGATGAACTACCGCCAATTGACGGGCCAGCTCCTTGGGCTTGTAGTGGGCTATCTCCTTGCCGTCCAGAACCACTTGTCCCAAGCGAGGAACAGCATTGTTGGACATCACGCTGAGCAGCGTCGATTTGCCGCATCCGTTGGGACCGATAATGGTCGTAATCCGTCCCGACTCAATAACAGCATGAATAGCGTGCAGACGATCTGTTTTCCGATCATATGAGAAGGTTATATCCTTAATGTCCATAGGTGCGATCCGCCTTTCTGATCAGGAATATCAGGAACGGCCCGCCAATGACGGCCATAATAATAGAAGCCGGGATTTCATTGGGAGCAAGCACCGTCCGCCCCAGAGTATCCGCGAGCAGCAGCAGCAAGCCACCACATAAGGCTGAAAATGGAATCAACCACTTATGATCCGAGCCAACTAGGTAGCGGGCACAATGCGGAACGAGCAGGCCGATAAAGGCAATCACTCCTGCGATGGCTGTAGCCGTTGCTGCAAGCAGCACTGCAATCACAGAAATCAAAAGTCGTGCGCGCGTTACATTGAATCCCAGATTTTTAGCTGTTTTATCTTGAAGGGACAAGAAATTGCACCAAGAGAACACGAGCATGGCCAAAATTAGTCCAATCCCGCCATAGGTCACAATAACCTCGACATCTACCCATTTTTTCATAGACAAGGTTGAAGTAGTAACCTGGTTAATGCTGGTGACCGCATAACTGCCTCGATAATTAAATGACTGACCTAAACCAGAAAAAATGGCATTCACAGCTACCCCGATCAGAATGAGACGAATCGGATGCAAGCCGGATCTCCATGAAAATCCATAAACCATTAAACAAGCTATCGCACCGCCAATAAATGAAAAGAACGGCATCCAGAAATAAAGCATTGGAAAGACCGTCACCGCAATCAGCGAGATCAATGCTGCTCCCGAAGAAATGCCGATAACTCCGGCATCTGCCAGCGGGTTTTTCATAACAGCTTGCAGCAAGACACCCGCCACTGCAAGTGCTGCACCTGCCATAACGGCTACGATAATTCTCGGTAGTCTCAGGTCCTTGACCACATTCACCTGATCATCTGTACCTGTCCACAATCCGGTGACCAACTGACTCAAATCCACCTTGAGACTACCTGTCATCGCTGAATATAACATGACGCCGACGAGCAAGACCATTACAACAATAAGACTCCAACCTTTTTTGGACATGTCATCAGCCTCCTTTAATTCGAAGGATACAGCATTTTCATCAGCTCATCTAGCGCCGAGTTTGCCGCTAGATTCCCTGTTGTGCCAAACAACGGTTCAGGCAGATCATAGACATGCCCATTTTTCACAGCGTTGAAATGCTTCCAGATATCGTTGGTTTTGAACTCTTCATCGAACATTTTCACTACTTCATCCGGCATCCCGTGTGCAGCGCGCAAAATGATATCAGGGTTGGATTGCTGCAAGGCTTCGGTATTGTGGGCAATGAACTCCACCTTCTCGCCCTGAACCACATTTGTTCCGCCTGCAATTTTAACCAGATCCCCAATATAGGAATGCTCGGTAGCCACCAGATAGCTTCCCGGTACTCCCAGCAAAATCAATACTTTAGGAGATTTCTTCCCTTTGATCTTTTGTTGAATCTCAGTTACTTTGGCATCCAACGCTCCATTAATCTCTTTAGCCTTTTCGGCTTTGCCAAACGTGTCTCCCAGCTTTTGAATTTCTTTTTGCATATTCGCGAGACTTTCAAAATTCAAAAATTCGGCATTGATGTTCAAATCTTTAAATTTAGGCTCCAGATCATATTTCAGTGTCGTCACCGACAGTACATCCGTCGGCTTCAGTGACATCACTTTTTCCATGTCGGGACTCATCGGATTACCCACATCAGGCACATCCTTGTAACGGTCAGGCAGCACTTTCGTGCTTGTCGGCTTACCTGCCAAATCCAGGCCCAGCGCATCCGTGATTTCCGCAATGGCTACCGTAGTCGCCACAATACGAGGAGCTTGAGCTTTACCGTCAGACGACTTTCCGGTTGCATCAGATGTTGCCGCTGATTTCGAACCATCGCTCTGATTCTGTCCAGCCTGTCCTCCTCCCGAACATCCGGCCAGCAACAAGATCACGATGCCGATTAACATATACAAACAAAACGATCTTCCTTGAGCCCATGCTATATATCGTTTCATGAAAATCCAGTCACCTCAATTCAAAATATAGAACTGCATTAGGAACCCTAACTTTTCGGGTATCAGGATTTAGCAAAATTCGACTCCAGTCGCTCCAAAGTGCAATATATAGACGAACTAGACTGTTTGATCTACATATTGTTCACTAGAAGTCGCTTATTGGATTTTTGCAAATTCCTCGGGTATGTAAATGCTGACAAGTCTTGACGCCGAGGCACCAAGACTTGCCTGCATACAAACTTTGCTGTTATTCGGGCTTCATTGAGGTCACAACCTGAGGCTACTTCGCTTTCAGGCTTGCTTCATCAAATTGGAACTGAACTGTATACCAGTGATCATACGGCACTCCGCCAAGAACCAAGCCAGGCACAATAACGTGTGTGTAAGCACTGATTTTCTGGGACAAGTCCCCTACCTCGAATTGAACGACACGTGTATCGCCGGATGTCGAGATCACTTCTACATCTTTCAGGGTACCGTTTTGCTCCACTTGTAAAGTTGGCATCCAAGAACTATTTTTCAATGTCACTTGGATATAGCGCTTGTCTCCCTTTTCAATCAGTGTGGCTGGCTTGTCGAGATAACCGTCCATAACGGAAGCTTCACTCGTTTTGTCTTTAAATACGTTGTAATTAATCGTGTATTGCTTCTCGGAAGCCATTTGAACCGGTTGCTCAACTACTGGTTTGGTTTCAGCTACAGATGCAGTTGTTTCTGCTGCCTTGTCCGTAGAAGCTACTATCGGTTCAGTAGGGGTTACGGTTGTAGCTGTATTGACCCCCTCACCTTTAAGCGATGCACGGTCAAATTGAATCTGTCCGCCGAATTTCTCATTTAGAATGTATTTCTCAGGCAGATATACCTGTGTGTACACACTTAACTTCTTATCCAGATCAGGTACTTCGAACGCAATCGTGTGCGTGTCACCTTTAGTGTCCGAACCCATAATCATCGGATTGGCATAACGGCCTTCAAAATCCGTTTGGAATAGCTTCAAAGCCTGGTTGTCCGTAACGGTTACATGAGCCTGAACCTTGCCATTTTTCACAATCAACTTCGCTAGACTCTGCACAAAAGGAGCCACTAGAGAATCCTTGTCTGTTCCGTTCGCCAGTACACGGAAGTTCGCAGTGTACTCTCCATCGGCCAAGTTATTTTTCCCCTGTTCTACTTCGTCTGCTTTGGTTTCGTTGTGATAAGATACATTGCTGGTATCGAATTTAAATTCAAAATCATATACCTTTTCTACTCGATCCTCCGCCTTGAAAACCATCTGAGCGCTACTTGCCACTTTAGGAGCTTCGTAGACAACCAGTTGGCCTTTTACATTGCTCTTAAAGTCACTTACGCTAAAACGAACATGCTTCGTATTGCTTGCTGCATCTTCCTGGGTCACTTCTGCATCTCGGTAGTCCCCGCTTGCGTTGTCCCAAATACGCAGCGCCTTCACTTCATTGCTGTTTTGCAGCTTCAGACCTACAAACCGTTTGTCGCCTTCCACGACCAATTGCGCCGGTTCGTCAGTGATGAAGCGTTGAGCCTGTGAATCTGCTGCTGTTGAGCCATCTGACAAAACAATACTGAATTTCAAAGCATATTTACCATTGGCAAGCTTGTCAAAATCCAGTTTAATCATGGGATCAGCCGCCCCTGAAGAGGTAGGCTCAACAAAGCTTCGAATGGTAGCAGGCTCGAATTGGAACTGCACATCATACACGTGATCATATGGGATACCACTCAAATCCAATCCAGGTACGATGACATGCGTATTCACTGTCACTTTATCCGACAGATTTGGCACTTCAAATTGTACTGTTCTTGTATTTGCGGAGCTTGATTGATCGACAACCTGAGCCTCTGCACCATTTACTTTGAACGTTTTGATCCAGCTGCTCTTGTCCATTTTGATCTGAATGATATTTTTACCAGACTGTTTTAACAGTGTGGCTGGCTTTTGCATATATCCATCCATCACAGATATTTCATTGCTTCCGTTTTTGAGTACGGAGAAATCAATGCTGTATCTGCCATTTTCAACTGGGGTTGTGGTTCCGTTATCCGGTCCTTTAGCTGTAATGCTGCTGCGGTCAAATTGCAGACGAAGCTTATGATCCATCTCATAAACCCCACCTGGATAGGTCGTGCTCACATGTACCTGTGCATTCAGAATAGCGTCCAAATCCGCCACTTTGAATTTCACAACACGTGTATTAGCATTCCTGTCCTCACTAACGATATCTGCATCCGTAAGTGTCCCGCTTTGTTCTGTTTTAAACTCTGTCACGGTGGTGCTGTCTTTGATGGTAAAGGAGGCTTCATACTTGCCTTTTGATACCGTCAGTGTGGCCGGAGACAATAAATATTGCGCCATGGCCGATTTTTGATCTTTGATTGCGTGCAGCGCATCGAAGTTGATTGAATACGTTCCATCAGCTAAATTCTTTCCGGGCGTGCCTGGTGTGCCTGGCGTCCCAGGATCAACCGGGGTTGTTGCCGCTCCTAATTGAAGATCGACATCATAGGTTTCTACATAGTTCAGCTCAGGCCAGTTGATGCTTACCCATGCATTCAGTTTGGCAGGCACTTCCTTAACCTCAAATTCGATAACACGTGTATTCGCCGTTTGATCTTCACTTACTACGGTCGTGTTGGTCAATACTCCATTTTGTTCTACTTTAAAGCCGTCAATTTGTTTGCTGTTTTTCAAAGTGAACTGTACATATTTCTTGCCTTTACGTTCAACCAGAGTACCCGGTTTTTCTGTATATCCATCCATCATAGACTTTTCACTTGAACCGTCTTTTAACAGCGTGAAGTCCAGATTTGACGTTACTGGAGTTGAACCGTTGTCCGTTCCCGAGATACTGTTTTTATCGAACTGAAGCCGAAGTTTATGGTCCATCTCATAAACCCCACCTGGATAGGTCGTGCTCACATGTACCTGCGCATTCAAAATCGCGTCCAAATCCGCTACTTTGAATTTCACAATACGTGTATTGGCGGTCTTGTCCACACTTACAATATCTGCATCCGTCAACGTTCCATTTTGTTCAGTTTTGAATTCCGTCACTGTAGTGCTGTCTTTAATGGTGAAGGAAACTTCTTTTTGTCCCTTCGCTACCGTCAAAGTTGCCGGAGACAACAGATACTGTGCCATGGCTGATGGCTGATCTTTTGTGGCGTGCAGGGTATTAAAATTAATAGAATACGTTCCATCCGCCAAATCTGATGGCGCGGGTGCAGAAGACATCTGAAGATCTACATTATAAGTATGCACGTAGCCCAGCTCAGGCCAGTTGATGCTCACCCATGCGTTGAGCTTGGCAGGCAGTTCTTTCACTTCAAACTCGATCACTCGTGTATTCGCAGTTTGATCTTCACTTACAACAGAAGTGTCGGTTAACACCCCATTTTGCTCTACCTTAAAACCATCAATCTGTTTGCTGTTCTTTAATGTGAACTGGGCATATTGTTTACCTCCACGCTCAATTAGTGAGCCTGGTTTCTCCGTATACCCATCCATCATAGACTTTTCATTGGTTCCATCTTTCAAAAGGGTAAAGTCCAAATCAGAAAGTTTTTCTCCTGCATTAGGAGGCGTCACCGGTGGTGTTACAGGTGGAACCGTTGGATTCTCCGTTGAGTTTTTAAGTCTCAAGCTGGAAGGATCAAACTCAATCCATTCCTTCACTGAACGATCTGGATCGGTATCTACATACCACGGAGAACTGCTATTAAATCCAAACTCCGTATTTACATTTTGATGAAAATCATAAACATCGAAGCTTACAGTCCCGGAAGCTTTCCCAGAATCCACCTCTATTTTTGCGGGAACTGTTTCCCCGTTTTGTTCTACTAAAAATTTCGATAGCCCTTGAGTTTCCGCAAACTTAAATGAAAAATGGTATTTTCCATCCTTAATGATCAAATCTCCAGGATAGGTATAGTTTGTTTTGAAACTCGAATCTCTGGTGTTACCGCTGACTGTCTTTCTTAAAGGTTTGTAATCAATCAGGTATTCTCCATCTGCATAGGTCGCATCTGTGGTAGTTACAGCATTGGTAGGCTCAGCATATGTGCTAGGTACTTCTACCGGCATCTCATAAGTAGCATAAGTAGCACTAGTGACTGTAGTGCTTGAATCGGGCAAATTTTGGGAAGTGGAATCAACTTCAGGGGTTGCTCCTACGTATGGTGAAAATAAAGAAAACAACATTAGAATAGCAGCGAATGTCGTAATGTATTTGTTAAATCGGCTTTTCAAGGTGATGTATCCCCCTACTTAAAATATACTCATTTGGGGCATTGAAAGTAAGCTCCAAATGAGTATTCAATTCAAAATTATATTTTCAAAAAGAAGCCTTAGATATCGCTGTCGTCGAATTGGAATTGAACAACATAGTCGTGATCGTACGGAATACCACCAGTGTATTCTGCAGGCACACTTACATGCAGTTTAACGTTCAATTTTTGAGACGGGCTAGTTACAGGGAATTCGACTATTCTTGTATCCCCTGATGTGCTTACCACAGTCGCATTCACATACTGACCGTTTTGTTGAGTTTTGAATTCAGTAACCCATGCACTCTTGGTAATAGCTACTCTCACTTTATATTGACCATTCGTAACAATCAGTGTGGCTGGTTTTTTCACATAACCATTTGTATCCATGTAAGATGGCTGAGTGGTTCCATCTTTATAAACGGTATAAGGCAATTGATACGTTCCATTAGGCAAAGCCGCATTCGCCTTATTGGCAGAAAATGGGGCCAGTACCACAAAAACAAGCGCTGCCATCAGTACAGTAAGCATTACTTTTTTCAAAGACAATTTTTCCATACGATTCATAATCATGTTCATGTTCTTAATCTCCTTTACGTTTTATTTTTGGATTATATTTCGTCGAATTGCAGTTGTACATCATACTTGCCTGTGTAGCCGATTACTGGGATTGTGATTTCAGCGTAAGCATTCACTTTTGCATTCAGATCAGCAACCTCGAATTCCACTACACGAGTGTTGCTAGCAGTATCTGTGCTCACTACAGTCGCATCTTGCAGTACGCCATTTTGCTCTACTTTGAACGTTGTAATCAGATTGCTGCTTTTCACAGTCAGACGAACGACATTTTTGCCGTTAGCTACCGTAACCTGAGCAGGCTTCGTCAGGTAGCTATCCAATCGAGAAGTCTCATTGGTTTGATCCTTCAGAACGGTGTAGTCTACGTTGTACGTGCCGTCGGCTGCTGCCGCTTTAGCTGAGAATGGAGCAACAAGTGCAAAAACAAGCGCTGTCATGATCAATGCTACGAATACCTTCTTAAAAGAAAATTGCTCAAAGCGATTCATTACCATATTCATATCTACACACACTCCTCCATTTTTTATGCTTGAATTTGTGTTGATTTTATGAACGATAGAGATGGCTTGAATTTACTTCTTGGAAGATTTAGTTGATTTTGCTGACTGGACGGCTGCTACTTTTTTGGCACTTTTGGAATCAAAAGCGAAGCGGATCGTATAGTCATGATCGTAGTTATACGCAGGGACAGTAACATGGATTTTAGAGATTAGCGGGCTGTTCACACTCGTAATTGGAAATTGTACGGTGCGGGTATCGGTTTTGGCATCCTTATGGATGACCTTGGTATCGATGATTTTGCCTTTGTAATCTACTTTAAACCCGGTTGTCCATTCGCTATGATTCAGCTTAATTTGCATGGTCATATGACCTTTTTTCACATACAACTTAGCTGGTTTTTCAAAATAATCATTAGCCATGGACACCGAGTCATTTTCTGCCTTGAGGATATTGTATTTGAGCGTGTATGTACCATCCGCCAATTTTGGAGAAGCCGTAGCGGCTCCTACAGATGACGAAGTTGGCCAAAAGCTCAGCACACTCACCAGCAGAAACACAGCAATAATTGCAGAATACCCCTTCTTCATTTTGACAGCAGTCCCTCCCCACGAGAATAAACTAATTGATTATCATTCTCAATTGATAATTTAAAAAAATAGCTCTTTTCGAGCTTGTCTCCCCACCTCCCTATTCCATAATTTCGCAAAATAAAGTAAACCCATCACCAATATATCTTACACTTTTCGAAAATGTCAATATGTATTTGCGTGTACATAATCCCTTGATATATGCTATTTTTTAAGAAAAATTTGTGGTTCCTTCTTCTTTAATTCGAATATATCCCTTTTATTTTTAGTTCAAAATTTATTTAAAAATTTTGTTTTTTTAATTGACATTGCCCAGTGATATTCATTATCATTCTCTTATATATAATTGAAAATGATTATCATTATTGTTTAACTCGAAAATTGCAGGAGGAATAACATGAAATCTTATATGTTGTGGTCGTCCGCAGTGCTTTTATTGGCAGTTACCGGATGTAGTAATGGTGCCCCGACCACAGATCATAAACCAACCAGTGCCTCCGTATCTGCCACTTCTGGCACGACAAGCAGTGCAGCCATCCAAGTTACTGATTTTTCAAAACGGACGTTGGCGTTTCAAAAGGTTCCTCAACATATCGTTGCGCTCAGCAATGGCGATCTGGATATTATATACGCATTGGGCGGGACAGCCGTAGGAAGACCCAACTCCAATGGACCTGTCGTCGTACCTGCTGCTGAGAACGTTCAGCAAATAGGCTCCACTCATGAAGTAGATTTGGAGAAAATTACGATGCTCAAACCGGATGTCGTGCTAGGCAATTATCCTATGAATGAAAAAGACATTCCAGCCATTGAAGGAGTAGGTTCACAGCTGCTGCTGACTAGTGCCAATTCAGTTCAGGATATCCAGACACAAATTACACTGTTCGGACAATTACTACAAAAGCAAGCCGGGGCCGTAAAGCTGAACCAGCAAATTGACCAACAAGTAACCAAGCTACAAAAGGAAACCGCTTCTGCCTCCAAACCGAAGGTGTTGCTCGTCTACGGAGCCCCGGCTACGTACATGGCGGCACTGCCGAATTCACTGAGTGGAAACATTCTGGAAGCTGCGGGTGGCTCTAACATCGCCGCTGATTTTCCGGGCCTGCAAAATTTCCCGCAATATGCGCAGCTGAACACAGAACGCATCATACAGGCTGACCCTGACTACATCTTCATCATGACTCATGGCAATACAGAAGATGTTAAAGCTGCATTTATAAAGGAAATGCAGGAAAATGCAGCTTGGAACGGAATCCGAGCAGTTAAAAACAATCAGGTCGAGGTTTTACCTTCAGATCTGTTCGGTACGAATCCGGGCACACGGGTCACTAAAGCGCTGGATTTGATGCATCAAAAGCTGTATCCGGCGAAATAGGCGATGGCGATGAACAAACTACAGCGCGCCAGAAGACGCACCATCGCCTGGATTACCCTTCCGATTCTACTGCTGGCCGTCTCTGTGTACGGTCTAGCCTACGGTTCGGTGTCGATTCCACTTCAAGAAATCAATCATGTTTTGCTACATAATGATGAATCTACATATCGCACGATCCTGATGGATCTCCGGCTACCCAGAGTATTAGTAGGTTTACTGGTAGGAGCTTGTCTTGCAGCTTCCGGAGCCCTTCTTCAAGGTGTCATGAAAAATCCATTGGCTGACCCTGGCATTATTGGTGTATCGGCTGGAGGTGGACTTGCCGCCGTCATTACGATGGTGATGCTTCCCCAGCTTAGCTACCTTCTTCCGATAACCGCCTTTTTGGGAGCCTTTCTGAGCGCAATCGTCATTTATCTGCTGGCTTGGGACCGAGGGGCGTCGCCTGTCAAAATTGTGCTGGCTGGCGTTGCGATCAATGCGCTGCTGGGCGCACTCACCAACGGCGTAATGGTCATGTTCAGCGACCGCGTACAGGCCGTTCTTCCTTGGCTATCCGGCGGATTAAACGGAAGAAGCTGGCATCATCTGGAGTTCATGGCGCCTTACGCCATCATTGGATTAATCGCCTCTTTCTTTGCGATTAAACCTGCTAATTTACTGCTACTGGGCGACGATTCAGCACAGCTGCTGGGCCAGCGAGTAGAGCTTCAACGTATGCTCATTATCCTGCTTTCTGCCCTGCTGGCCGGTACAGCAGTCAGTGTAGCCGGGTTGATCGGCTTTGTAGGACTGGTCGTTCCCCATGTCATACGGCTGCTAATCGGGGAAGATTATCGTTTCCTCCTTCCCCTTTCCATTGTGGGCGGCGGAACGCTGGTTGTTCTCGCAGATACGGTGGCGCGATCCTGGTTTGACCCGATTGAACTGCCTGTAGGTATTTTGCTGGCCGTCATTGGGGCACCGTTCTTCTTAATCTTACTCAAGAAACGGGGGAATTTCGGATGACAGCCATTCAGGGTGAGCATATCTCCTTACAACGTGGGTATTTCAAGCTGGTCGATGTGAATATCACCTTGCCTGCTGGTCAGCTCACCGCGATCGTCGGGCCGAACGGTTCAGGCAAATCCACGCTTTTGCGGATTATGACCCGGTTGCTCAAGCAGGATCAGGGTCAGGTTTCCGTATTGGGCAAGCCCGTGCAGGAATACAAGCGGCGTGATTTTGCCCAGACGATTACAATGCTACCGCAAATGAAGGATATGCTGCCGTTATTGACGGTCCGCGAGCTGGTCGCTTACGGAAGATCTCCTCATGCCAAGGGCTTGAAGGTACGCTATACCGGACAGGACCAGCAAATCGTGGACCATGTCATGAAGATCACGGGTATCCAGCCCTATGCGGATCGGATGTTCCATACTCTATCGGGAGGTGAACAACAAAAAGCGCGAATTGCAATGGCCTTGGCCCAACAAACGGGTATTCTTTTGCTCGATGAACCGACCACTTTTCTGGATATCGCCCACCAATTTGAAGTTATGGATATGCTGCGGCGTATCAATCACGAGTCCGGCTTGACGATTGTTATGGTACTACATGATTTGCAGCAAGCTGCGGCCTATTGTCATCATATGATTGCGCTTAAAAAGGGACGAATCGCCGTTGTCGGCGAACCCCATGAGATTTTGACGTCTGCTTTTCTTCGCGACATTTATGAAATGAACGCTACCATCAAATTTGAGGATGGCTATCCGGTTATTATACCGACCATACCACATCATTCAGGAGGAATTTAATATGGTTATCGTAACAAATACATCTAAAATCACACCGGGCAATGCACATCTACTCATCGAAAGATTTAACAAAGAAGGAAAAGTTGAAAAAATGGAAGGCTTTCTCGGTCTGGAAGTGCTGCTGACTGAAAACACGGAGGATTATGAGGAAGTAACGATCAGTACACGATGGAAAGAAAAAGAGAACTTCCAAGGCTGGACGAAAAGCGAAGCTTTCCGCGAATCCCATAGCCATCGTCAAATTCCGGACTATATTATTGAAAATAAAATCACGTTCTATGAAGTTAAAATCGTTCGTCATCCCATCGCCAACAGCGATTCCTCTTTGGCAAGTGATTCCGAAGCAGTTTAACCCTGCATTATAGCTAAAAACCAAAAAAGGCGGCTCGGCAGGCAAAGTTAATTGTCCGCCGAGCCGCTTTGTTTATCAGGATTTTGCAAAATCCTCTTATATAAGGATGATGTCGAATCTCTCAGATTGTAGTTGAACAGCGACGTCCAATTTTCAGCGTCTCTCCGTGCCCTAGAACATGAATGCGTTCCTTCGCAATACCCATACGCTCACGCTCCGCTTCGAGACGATCCAGCGCCTCTCTTGGCGTATCATCCGCTAGTTTGAAGGCTCCGTAGTGCATCGGAATCATCTGATCTGCGCCGCAATCTACAAACCCTTGCAATGCCTCCTCCGGTGTCACGTGCTGCGAGGTCATGAACCATTCCGGTTCATACGCGCCAATCGGCATAAAGGTCAGGTCAATGGCAAAGCGCTCGCCAATCTCCTTAAACCCACGAAAATATCCAGTGTCTCCCACAAAATACAACGTCGGTGTATGCTCTGAATCTGTATTCGAATGAGGATGAGATTCCGTGACGGACGTGGCAGAGCCAATCACCTGCTGTTCACTTTGCAGAACGTATCCACCCCAATGCGAAGTGTTCGTATCAAACGGCGTGCGTCGTGTCCAATGCTGGGCTGGAACAAATGTAAATCGTACCCCTCCTACCGTAAAATGCTCCCACCATTGCAGCTCATGACAGTTACGAAAACCTTTGCGGATCATTTTTGCCTTTAACCCTGTGGGTACAAGCATCAGCGTATTTGCACGATATAATTTCCGTAAGGATTCTAAATGTAAATGATCATAGTGTGAATGAGACAGCAGAATGATGTCTAGTGGTGGTACATCCTGGATGCGAATGCCGGGCGGGGCCAACCTTTTATCAAAAGCCATACGCTCTGCCCACACCGGATCGGTGATGATATTCAGCCCAAGATACTGGATGAAAAAGGTGGAATGTCCCACCCAGGTGGCTGTCGCCATCTCCCGATTGCTATGCAGAAACTCCAGCTCCGGGGGATGGTTTGGCACAACGAACGTATAATCCTTTATTTTGCTGCGTCGCTCCTGCCGCCATTGTCTGAATTGCTTGATGGTTTTATCGGTATTTACATGATCCATATTGTTAAAGCGAACTTTGGGCATGATGCAGCTCCCTCCCTGATGAACCCGTTCTCCAAAAAACGCAGCGGTTCAATTTAACTATATATTGTCATTCGAGTGTGAACATAAAATGATGCAACATCCTGATCTATGTAAAGTATAATTCAATCACGTCTGTAAAGGAAATTCTGCGATAATACAGCAAAAACAGACCTCCCGGATCAATCAGGAAGGCCTGTTCCACCTGTTGTTGTCAATCTTGTGGATTTTTAAAGCGTGCCGAATAAATAAACAAAAACACAATCGCCACGACGATAATGATAGGTGACTCATACATAATCGTAAAATGCTCGAAAGCAGCCACTCTAACTCACCCTTTCTTCCCTTCATGTCCGCGCACATATTTTGCATCGAACAGAAACAATCTTAATATCAGGATCAGCGAAGGGATCAGCACCAGCAGACCCGCAACAAACGCCGTAATCAACGCATACGCCATCGTAGAATTTGTAAAGCTGTCGTAGACATTAATGTAGGGATACAGAACATACGGGAGATGCGAGCGGCCGTAGCCATACCAGGCAAATGCAAATTGCAGCATCACCAATATGAACGAAACCCCTAGATGCCGCCGCTGCCATACCAGATAAACTGCTCCCGCAAAGCATATGAAGGATGCGACAAACATCCAGGCTATGTTCAGCATATTGGTAAAATGATCTGGATTTTGTTTGTTAATCTGAAAAAATGCGAGCAGACTCGCAACAATCGTTGGACCGCTCCAAAGCAGTGCATATCCTCGTACGATTTCAAAAGCGACCTTGTCTCCTGCCCTTTTGGCATAATAGGCCAAAAACATCGCCGAGATATACAGTACGCTTACCAACGCCAGAAAAATAACCGCCCACGTGTAGGGATTGCTTAATAGCTGCCCCCATTGCAGGTGCACACCTGTACTGTTCTCCACAATAATGCCGCCTTCCGATATAGCGAGGACCGTCGACAGTGCCGCCGGAATCAGTAACCCTGTCGCACCGTACAACGCCATGTAGACGATATTATTGGTGCCGGAATGCCCATACGTATTGTATGCATAATACACTCCCCGGATGGCGAGAAGTACAATCGCAATACTGCCGGGAACGAGTAACGCCGTACCATAGTAATATGCCGCATCCGGGAAGAACCCGTTTAATCCCACCACAAAAAAGATGAGAAATACGTTTGTTACCTCCCACACCGGGGATAGATACCGTTGAATAATATTGTGGATTTTGTTCTGGTGGCCTGTTAACACACTGTAAAAGCTGAAAAACCCTGCACCAAAATCAATAGATGCTATAAGCAAATATCCGAACAAGAACGTCCACAAAATGGCGATGCCTACAATTTCATAGCTCACTTACCATCAGCCCCTTCCAGGCCGAGCTGTCTTATCTCTTCCACCGCATCCTTATTGCGAAATAGCTTGCTGAGTACCTTAATGGCCGAGAAGCACAACACCAGATACAAAATAACAAACAACACCAGCATCCACCCAACACTCGTAGAAGTGGTTGCTGCTTCGGACACCTTCATATATCCGCGTAAAATCCACGGCTGTCTACCGACCTCCGCGAACATCCATCCGAGCTCAATAGCTACCATCGCCATCGGCCCCACCAGAATGAGCGCCAACAGCAGCCATCTGGGGTATGGTTTGCGACCTGGCAAACGCTTGCGGATCAGATACAACAGCGGAATGACGAGAATCAGCACCCCTGTGGTGATTTTGAGGTCAAACATATAATGGATAGACAGGGGCGGACGCTCATCTACGGGATAATCATTTAATCCCTTGACCTCCGTACTGGGCAGGTTCCCGGCCAACACACTAAGTGCATAAGGCACTTTCAGGGCATATTTGATTTCACCGTTCTTATCCATGTATCCGCCATATACGAAGGGCGCGTGCGTCATCGTATCAAAATGCCATTCGGCGGCGGCCAGCTTCTCCGGCTGATATTTGGCCAGAAATTTACCGGATGCATCTCCAATCATCACTGTACTGATGGCAAACACAATGGTACAGGTGGCAGTGAGCTTCAGCGCCTTTTTAAAATAAGCGTGATTACGTCCCCGCAGCATACTGTAAGCAGCCAGTCCCATCAGCACCCCAGCGCTCAATGTATACGAGGAAGCCAGTACATGAGAAACTTTGGTCGGCGTAGCCGGATTTAGCATGGCCTCGATGGGATGAATATTTGTCATGACTCCATTTTTGAGTGTAAAGCCTTGAGGTTGGTTCATGAACGAGTTCACAGTCGTAATAAAAACCGCTGATGCAGATGAGGCAATCGCTACCGGGATGAGCAGCATCAGGTGAAAATATTTGCTTTTAAACCGATCCCAAGTATACAAATAGATGCCCAGGAATATAGCTTCGATGAAAAAAGCAAACGTCTCCAAAAACAGAGGCAGTGCAATCGCTTGTCCAGCCACCCGCATAAAGGTGGGCCAAAGCAAGCTGAGCTGCAAACCAATGGCGGTACCTGTAACGACACCCACGGCAACGGTAATGACAAACCCTCGCGCCCACCGTCGGGCCAGCAGGGTATAATGCGGATCACCAGTTCGCAGCCCGCGCCATTCTGCTAGTGCAATCATTAAGGGTACGCCGACGCCGATAGATGCAAATACGATATGAACAAACAGGGTAATTCCGGTCAGCATCCGGCTTAGTAATACAGGGTCCAGTGAAGACAAATGGGTTTCACTCCTTCATTTCACATTTTAAACATCGCGGATCACTCTGGATTACCAACTAAGGAGTCAAGCGAGCTATGCTTTTAATTACGGCATATAGCATAATGGCCGCAATTACTATACATACAATAATGAGCGTTCTTTCCTGCTTGCGGAACATAGGAACGCCTCCTTCACTTATCTATTGGCGCATTTTGGTAACCTATTCACAGTTTGGTTCATTCTGTCGAGTTTTAACCCTGCTTCTGCATTGAATGTAGAAGTATTTCTTTTTAGATATTGTCTTATGCATTTCAATACGTTATATTGATGTATAGTTAGATAACCTAATTATATGAAAAGGGTGAACTTGTGCCACCAAAACAAAGTAAGCGGGACACCGTCCAGGAACCCCTTCCCCGTCTGGGTCCAGAACCTTATCTGGAGTTAATGGATCAAACTGCCCTTGCAGAAACGGACCGACAACTTGCCCGCATTGGTCTCTTCTTGCTGTGGACGGGTGATAACGTGTTGGACGCGATCGATTTAGATCTATCTACCTACGGCCTCACAGAGAGTAAGCTAGATCTGTTATTGCTGTTGACACTGCACCAATCTCAGGCTCAGATGAGCCCCTCTATGATTGCCGACCGTCTAGGAATCCGTCGTGCATCTGTTACATCCCTCCTGGACTGGACAGAGCAACGAGGATGGATTATCAGAGAACATAATTCTACAGATCGACGCAAAATTCATGTACGCATTACAGAAGCGGGTTCTCATCTTGTACAGCAGGTGCTCCCTGTTTTTTGGTCTTCCTGTGCTTCCCTAGCGAGTATTTTGGAGCCTGAGGAGCAGATCGTTTTTTCGCGGATTATAGAAAAAATCCATCATCATATGGAAAACAGATTGGGGGTGGGCAGATAAATTTTTTTAACCATATAATTAGGTTATCTAATATAATTAATTACGCGTATCAACAAGCTGCTTATTTTATGATCAAGGAGTGTTCAATTGATGAGTAAATTACGAACCAATCATACCGTTATACAGAAAGAAAATGTGGCACTCCCTTATGCATGGATGACTGTAATCCTATGCTGGTCAGCGGTTGCCGTTATGTCCAGCCTGTATGTGACGATCCCTTTGGTCCCTCTTTTTGCTAAAGTGTTTGGAAAAACGCTTGCTGAAGCAGCCCTACCGGGCAGTATCTTTTCCTTAGGCTTTGCGGCGGGATGTCTTGTTTATGGTGGATTGTCTGACCGCTTTGGACGAAAGCAGGTTATCGTCATCGGACTGCTCGCATTAACGATTATTTCGTTATCCATCAGCTTAACCAGTCAATATTCTGTATTAGTTGCACTGCGCTTGCTTCAGGGTTTAGCTGCGGCCACCTTTTCACCCGTTGCTCTTGCATACGCTGTCGATATGTTCCCGATCGAAAAACGGGTAACGGCTATCGGCTTTATCAGCACCGGTTTTCTAGTAGCAGGTATCGCTGGTCAGGTATTTAGTATTGTCATTAGCGAACAAATGGGGTGGAATACGGTATTTCGGATGCTAGGCATTTTGTATGCAATTACCTTCCTAATCGTCCTTTTTTTCCTACCTAAAACCCCCTCCCCTCAACGAGGTGTTCGCATTTGGGCAGCTTTCAGTCAGTTGGGGACCGTTCTGCGCTCGTATCCTTTATGGTTAAGCTACACGGTTGCTTTTGTTCTCCTGATGTCCTTTGTGAGCATGTATACGGTTTTGGGTAGCTATCTTGGCGGCCCTGAATTTGGCCTGAATAGCCGACAGATGCTTTATGTCAGATCCGCTGGTATCATCGGCATGCCCCTTTCACCGTTCGCCGGAAAGCTAGCCCAGAAATACGGTGTGCACCTTATATTACGTACAGCTCTTATTCTTTCCATTCTGAGTTTGGCGCTGATGGGAATGACACACTCTCTTATGACTATCGTGGTGTTGAGTGTATGCTTTGTCAGCGGCATTGCCCTGAGTGTTCCTTCACTCATAGCAATCGTCGGCCAGCTCGGCGGTGCAGCGAGGGCTATAGCTGTCTCACTATATACCTTCATCCTGTTTGCCGGTACAAGTCTAGCTCCTATGCTCTCCATTCGTTTGATGGGGAATGGCGGCAATCAGATGACTACATTTATGCTGCTGGCGGCAGTTCTGTCTGTGGGATTTATCGCCTCCCTGCTCATTCGCAGCCACCAGAACGATCCGCTGAAGCGGAATGCATAAACAGCATCAAACTATAAACCGAACTTAAAAGACACCTATAGTGCCACTGCGCATTCGGATGGTGCTTCCCATCGCCCCCAGATTTCTAGAATAAAGCCTATGATTAGGGTAGAAATCCGGTGACAAAAGCGACCGCTACGCTTGTACAGCACCATTCCGCCTACTTCGTTTCATGTTAATTTTTCGAGTTCGGCTTATATAGCATCCTGTTTTTATTAAAAAAACCTCCATATTCATCAGCCATGTTTATATGAATCATCGTGATATATATCATTGCATTTTCCTGCGAAACGCGAACTTCTCTTTGGAGACATTCGCAGAATGAGTTACAATACAGATAAGCTATATTATGGAGAACTTTTGAACAGGAGGCTGTACTGAGCTATGAAAATAACATCTATCGAGCCAACTCCCAGTCCGAACACCATGATGCTGCATCTGGATGAGCGACTGGAAGCGGGTATCCGCAGAACATATACAAGGGACAATGAGCGTTCCGCTCCCCCATTTATCCGGCGCATGCTGGGCATTGAAGGAGTCAAAAGCGTGTTTCACACGACAGATTTTGTAGCCCTTGACCGCAAAGGGAATGCAGATTGGTCCACCATTCTGGGTCAAGTCCGGGATCAGCTAGGCGAGGAAGGCGCTGACGCCAATTGGGATTTGCCTGAGGAAACCTCTGGGGAAGCATTTGGCGAAGCACAGGTTTTTGTGCAATTTTTTCGCGGCCTTCCTATGCAAATTCGAGTCAAGGCGGGGCAGCAGGAGGAACGAATTTCCTTGTCCGATCGCTTTGTGCAAGCCGTTACCCGTGTAGCCAGTGCAACACTGATTAAGGAACGCAAGCTGAGTGATTACGGCGTCCGCTATGGTGAACTGCCGGACATTGCACGCGAGGTCGAGCAGGAACTGGAGGCAGCCTTTCCGCAAGAGCGACTGGAGCAGATTATCCAACAAGCGATTGCCCACGGCGCAAACAACAGCGAATTCGTGGAGGAACGCCGCGAGTGGAGCGATGCCGAGCTGGAGCAGGCCCTGCAACACGAGGATTGGCGTACACGATACGCTGCGCTGGATCGGCTGGAACCGACGCCCGAGCATTTCCCGCTGATCCGGCAAGCGCTGCATGACGACAAAATGCAGCTGCGGCGGCTGGGCGTCGTCTATCTGGGCGATATTCGCTCACCGGAGGCGATGGATCTGCTTGCCGAGGCGCTGCGCGATCCTTCAGCGGCAGTACGCCGCACCGCAGGCGACACGTTGTCGGACATCGGCGACCCGGTCGCTACCAGTGCAATGATCGGAGCCCTGTCGGATAGCAGCAAGTTGGTGCGCTGGCGGGCGGCACGCTTTTTATACGAGGTGGGAACCGAGGATGCGCGTGATGCACTGGAGAAGGCGGTCGATGATCCCGAATTCGAGGTCAGTCTGCAAGCTAAAATGGCGCTGGAACGCATCGAATCAGGCGAACAAGCCGCAGGCACAGTTTGGCAGCAGATGGCCAAGCGGAACTCTTAATTTAAGATTCTACGAGTGATTTTCAAAAAATTGTCGATTGTCAGAAGATGTACAGGTACGATATACTGTAGTTCGCTATACAATAAAATATCATGTCATACACCTCATCAACCCTGTTTTATGATGAGGTAGAGGTCGCGGATGTAATCGGTACACCGGAGGAGACGATAAGAGCCGTCTGAGATTCCAGTGGAAAGGTACACCCGCCGAAGTATGCGGAGCTGACTCTTTGTAAATACTCCGAATGCTGGGGCTGCTAACCGAAAGGAGCAGAACTGTCACACGCTGTCCTAACACAGACACGTGTGTTGAGCTATCTTGTTATAGAAGAAGGTATGGTGCGGAATGCATAGACAAAACCGCAGGCGTATTCCCTGCGGTTTTTTGATTTATATACTCCCCCTCCTTCTGGCTCTTGCCCTGACATGAAATACAATTTCATGAAGGAGTGTTTGAACGTGCAACACAAAGCAACATCTGACGGAACCTTGCGTAAAAGTCTCAAAGCCCGCCATATGACGATGATCGCCCTCGGCGGCTCTATCGGAACAGGCCTGTTCCTCGCCAGCGGAGGCGCAGTTGCCGAAGCTGGACCCGGTGGTGCCCTGCTGGCTTATGCAGCAGTTGGCCTCATGGTCTACTTCCTTATGACCAGCCTCGGTGAGTTGGCTACATTTATGCCTGAATCCGGCTCTTTTAACACCTATGCAGGTCGCTTCGTCGATCCGGCTTTTGGTTTTGCCATGGGCTGGAACTTCTGGTACAACTGGGCGGTGACGATTGCTGCCGAATTAGCAGCAGCGACCGTGCTGATCAAATACTGGTTCCCGGAAAGCCACTCTGCCTGGTGGAGTCTGTTATTCCTGGCCATAATCTTCGCACTGAACGCGTTGACCGTCAAAGGCTACGGTGAGTCTGAATACTGGTTCGCCATGATTAAAATTGTGACCGTGGTCATCTTTTTGACTGTAGGTGTGCTGATGATCTTCGGCATTATGGGTGGTCCTGCGGTCGGCTTTGCCAACTTCACGGTAGGAGACGCCCCGTTCCATGGTGGATTCTTTGCTGTACTGGGCGTATTCATGGCAGCGGGCTTTTCCTTTCAGGGAACGGAGCTGATTGGAGTAGCCGCTGGAGAGAGCGAAAATCCGCGTGAAAATGTGCCGCGCGCCATCCGTCAAATCTTTTGGCGCATCCTGTTCTTTTATATTCTCGCAATTCTCGTGATTGGATTGATCATTCCGTACACCAATCCGAATCTGCTGCGGGGAGATATCAGTGATATCGGGGTCAGCCCGTTCACGCTCGTATTTGAAAAAGCAGGGCTTGCGATTGCTGCCTCTGTTATGAACGCCGTTATTTTGACTTCCGTATTGTCGGCAGGCAACTCGGGTATGTACGCGGCCACTCGGGTACTGTACGCTTTGGCACGAGAAGGTAAAGCCCCACGTTTCCTCGGACGTATCAATAGACGCGGCATTCCTATGAACGCGCTGCTGATCACGACCGCTGTCGGTATGCTAGCCTTTCTCGCCTCCCTGTATGGAGACGGTGTAGTCTATAACTGGCTGCTGAATGCTTCTGGAATGTGCGGATTTATTACGTGGGTCGGGATTGCAGTCAGCCATTATCGTTTCCGCCGTGCCTTTAATGCACAGGGTCACAGTCTGAGTGAGCTTCCATACAAAGCCCGTTGGTTCCCATTTGGCCCGTTGTTCGCCTTCGCTCTGTGTATCATTGTCATTATCGGGCAAGGGGCGGATGCCTTCACCGGACAGGAGATTGACTGGAAAACGATGATCGCTACGTACATGAGTGTGCCGCTGTTCCTTCTGCTGTGGCTCGGCTACAAATGGACCAAACGTACTAAAATTGTTCCATTAAAAGAATGTGATTTGAGCCCGGATGCTTCTTCGGATAAATAATAGAAAACAGTAAAAAAGCCCGTCTCCACATATCAGGGAGATCACGCTGGTAAACCTGGTCCAAGACCGTTTATCCGCATGTTCCCCTGTATATGCCCAGAGACGGGCTTTTTCTTTTTCTGTTTATTTGGAAGAAGTAGCTACTTCAGCTGATAAAGACATAGATAAGGCACGACGACTAAAAATACCGTATATGACAGCAATCAGCGTCAACCCTGCTGAAAACAAGTACAAATTAACGATACCCAAATGATCTGCAATCCAGCCCATTAAAAGCAGCGAAATACAAAACGTTAGGCTTGTCAGCGTAGCCTGGGCGGACAGCACCTTAGGCAAATCATGTACAGACACACTCATTTGCATCATCGTACGGCGGGATACGACGGACATTTCCGCAGGTAGTCCCATCAACAGCACGATAAGCAGCGTTAGTGGCGGTAATGTGTTCAGTGCATACCAAGCTGTCAGCAGCCCATAACCTGCCATCCCCGCCAACATGGCGGGCAGCAGTCTGCGCTGCAAATACTTGACGCAGGCGAGGACCACGATACCGCCGCCAATCGCTCCTGCAAAATACGCTGCATTGATGTATCCCCACCATGCCTCACTTTTGTGCAAGACCTGCTGAGCGAAAGCAAGCGTGAACGCGCCTACCCAAACCGAACCCCCTAGAAGGTCAATCATATCCATAAAAATAAGAGCTTTCAGTCTGCGACTGGCTCCGATGAGGCTCCAGCCTTCACGAAGTATTTCCTTTTTACGCTTGGGAGGTAGTGTGGGGCTCTCAGATTCCGGGCCATATAGTGTATCTTCCAACTGTGCAGGAGGCAAGTCATGATGCCCTTGCCCGGGTTCAGTTAGAGCTTCGAAAACTGAGACATCTCCACCTCGCACCCTTGTTCCAGGTTGCAGCAAATAATGAGCTTTGCCCTCTAGTGGATCTCGAATCAGGCTGGTGAAGATCATGGCTATCATATATAATCCGCCAGCAACCAGTAGTGTTTTTTCCGAACCTAGCATGGCTACGAGCACACCACTAAGCCCCCACCCCGCTAATTGCACCGTCTGATCGCTGACCGATACCAGACTGTTTGCCCGCATAAGTCCTTCCCCGGACGCAAGGCGAGGAATCAGCGCATTACGCGCAGGCGTAGTCCATCCGTCCAGAAAGGACATGGCTGCCACCAACGTAAACACAATCACCCATATCGGCTCCGTGCCTGCTGACCACAAGTGGCCCAGCAGAACAGCAAAGAAAGCCAGTTGCCCGAACTGAGAAACGAATAAAATAAAAGGAAGCTGGAATCGGGCCAAAATGAGCGGTGCTAAAAAGCCGCTGATCATCTGTGCCCCCATTCGCAGCAACGGAACGAGCACCGAAGAGAAGATGGAGTCTGTTTCATGAAAAACCAAAGACACAAGTGCCATAATATAAAGAATGTCGGCCGCATTGGACATGGTCTGCGTGCCAAGCAAATAGGTAAAGGAACGCCTGTGCATATAAATAAAATACTCCTTTGTTAATGTAGCTTTTTACAGCAGATGATTAGGTCCATTTCAGGGTTACCCGAAGATTGCCGGTACTTCCAAGGTCCGTAATCTGATAAGAAATGGATTTTAAGCCGAGTTGATATAAGGACTGTAAATCCTCCTTGAGACTTCGCTCCGTTCCCTGATAGGCGAAGGTAAGTGTCGTCCCTCCCTTATTTGCAATCTTACGTACCTGTTCCTTAATGTCAGCAGATGATTTAACCAGACCCTTACCATCTTGCAGCGGATATTCGAGGGTATTGTACAGTTTTTGATACACAGCAGCCTTTGATCCTCCGGCAGCTACCAGTGCTGATAAGGTTTCCCGATACGATGTATTCGCCTGAGGATACGGTTTCACCCATGAGTGATCCCGCCGCATTTCGGTATCCGTCAGCAGATAATATGAAGTGCTTACTTCGTTCGCGCGATCTGGGGTTGGATCATCCCATGTCGTATCCATGTGATACCATCGACCATCTAATAAAACAAGATTCCATGCATGCAGCTGTCCCCCTGCTCTACCTTCCACAATCCGATTCGTAATGCCTGCACGTTCCAGCATTTTATAGGCCAGCAGTGAATAACCCTGACAGACCGTGCTTCCCGTTTTCAGGCCATCGTAGGCTGTGTACTTTTGCTGTGCTTCATCATACTTCAGGCGCACGACGATCCAATCATGGATGGCCTTCACCTTCTCATGATCCGTCATTCCCTTCATAATAATATCCCCCAGCACCGCTTTAACTGTGCTATCCACATAAGCTGTCTGTTCCTTCGTCTCCCGGTAGCTTAAACGAATCGTAACCTGAGCGGAGGTCGTTGTGCCTGTATAGCTGAATGCGTAGCTTTTGATCGTATAATTCACATACGGATCGCTCTCCATGGCCTGTTGGATGGCCGTCTGTAATTGCTGTTTGAGACCGTTCACTCGCCCTTGATATGTAAAGGTCAGCGTTTCACTCCGCGTAGCCATTGCCTGTAAAAGCTTGTTCTGAAGCTGCTGCGATGATACCGATGGAGCCGGCTTGATCGACGCCGCATACACATTGCTGCCCCACTCCACAGCCTGCGGCAGCAACACAGCCAGCGCTGCACCCGCAACCAGACATTTTACAAGCCTAACCCCGATTTTTCTGTTCATACAGAGCGTTCCTGCCCTTCTTAGCATAGTTATAAACAGCTCTATCTTACCATAAAAACAGTTGCCCCAAACGCTCTAGTTTTGTCGGTTGCAGACGAGTAATGGGACAGTTAAAAAGACAGGTTGCGACACACATACTCGGCGATATAACAGATGGGAGCAAGGGGCAAACATGTCGTTCGCAGCGAATTTTATCACAGCAATCTAAGTATCCTCATGATATGGTACTGGCATCGGAAGTAAATGATATTGATTCTCATTCTAGATCAGAAAGGCTGAACACCATGCCAGAATGTATTTCACTTCTTCGTACGCCACTAGGTCAGACTGTGCGTTTGCAATCCCTTGACCCTCTTCATCCCTCATTGCGCCGCCGCTTGACAGACATGGGCATCAACGAAGGTTCCATCATACGCTTAAAAAAAATCAGTTTATTGGGCGGCCCGATCGTCATTGAATGCAACGGCCAACTGGTCGGCCTCCGTCAAAATCAAGTGAAACAACTGGAGGTCGTTCCGACATGGACATGATCGCTCTATTTGGCAATCCCAATACAGGAAAAACCTCATTATTCAACAAGCTGACTCGTACGTATGCAGAAGTAGGGAACTGGTCCGGCGTCACCGTGGAAAAGAAAACAGGGCTCCTGCGTGACAAGTCTGCCGTATTGGTGGATTTGCCAGGTGCCTACTCTTTACTCCCTCTTTCGCTGGATGAAGGTGTTGCAACCCGATATTTGCTGGAAGAGCCGCCTGCGGCCCTGATCAATATCGTGGATGCCTCCCAGCTCCAGCGTAATCTGTATCTGACCGTACAACTACTGGAATATGGCCGTCCCCTTGTACTTGGCTTAAACATGACTGACGTAGCTGATGCCACGGGTCTTCGCGTAAACAAGGAATTGTTGGCTGAACAATTGAACGTTCCCATCATTCCTATGGTGGCACGCACAGGTAGTGGAAGTAAGCAAATGCTCGCATCTCTTCGAGAAGTAAGACATGCATCCAATACTTTTCAACTGGATTACGGCCCAGCCGTCGAAGCGGCTATTCATGATATTTGCAACTTACTGCCGAATGCATCTGTACCGCAACTCCGATGGGCCGCACTGCAATGTCTGGAAAACAATCCTGTCGTCATGGAATGGATGACAGATGAGGTGCAGCGTGAACAAGTAACTGCGCGTATTCGCCGTTGCGAAGAAGAGCTGCTCAGTGAAGGCTGTGCCATCACGCCTGCTCAGCATATTCGTTCTGTACGAACAGCATGGATTGCTGATCTGTGTACCAAGGCACTCGACACCTCCAAGCTCAAGCCGCACAGCCTAACGGATAGGCTAGATGCACTATTAACTCACCGGTATCTGGGGATTCCGATCTTTTTGCTGCTGATGTACGCTACCTTCAAGTTCACCTTCGATTGGGCGGGTACGATCCTTTCAGATATGCTGGATGGATTTTTTTCAGGTGCACTCAGCAGTTGGATTTCTGAATTACTCGTTCACTTGAACGCGTCTGCCTTTACGCAAAGTCTAGTCGTGGACGGCATCGTGGCTGGAGTCGGGGGGGTGCTTGTTTTTCTGCCTCAAATTGCTATTTTATTTCTGATTATCTCGGTGATCGAAGACTCCGGGTATATGGCACGGGTCACGATACTCATGGATCGTCTGATGCAAGCCGTGGGCTTGAACGGGAAAAGCTTCATTCCCTTCATCATCGGATTTGGCTGCAATGTCCCTGCGATTATGGCAGCACGCACCATTGAACAGCCCAGAGAGCGTCTCATTACCACGTTGCTGGTGCCCTTTATGTCGTGTTCGGCCCGCCTGCCGGTATATGCGTTGTTTGCGGGTGTGTTTTTCCCAACACATGCGGCAAGCATCATCATGCTGATGTATGTGTTAGGAATCGTCGTTTCACTTATACTTGCCAAAATTTTTTCCAAAGTATCCATTTTGTCGGGTGAACCCTCCCTCTTCATCGTGGAACTTCCTCCCTATCGAGTGCCGCAGGCTCTTACGCTATTCCGCAGCACATGGGAGAAGGTCAAAGGCTTTGTCCGTAAAGCTGGAACGATTATTCTTGCAGGTTCCGTTGGTATCTGGCTCTTGTCCAATTTCGGTCCGCAAGGTTTCGGGGTAGAAATGGATGACAGCCTGCTTGCCACCGTGGGAGGTTGGTTCGCTCCATTACTGGCCCCTCTCGGTTTTGGCACCTGGCAAGCAGGCGCTTCCCTGCTCACAGGCTTTATGGCCAAGGAAGTTGTCGTATCAACGATGAATATTATTTACCACGTTCCTGATATGCAGGGACTTGAACTACAAGTCAGACATGCCTTTACACCGCTTGCCTCTTTTAGCTTTATGGTGTTCATTCTGTTGTATGTTCCGTGTCTGGCTACGGTAGCGGTCATTCGTAAAGAAACCCTTTCGTGGCGTTGGACCGCATTTTCTGTGATCTATCCTTTGGCCGTTGCATATATCATTGCCGTCTTGATCTATCAGTGTGGCAGATTATTAGGTTGGGGCTAAGTCAGGCCCTATAGTAAATAAAAGGAAGTGAATTCCATGATCAATATCATCATTTTATTGGCGATTCTCGGTTATAGTGCGTGGGTGCTGGTACGATTTTTGCGAAAAAGCCGTCAAGGCGCCTGTGCGGGGTGTTCGTCGAGCAAGTCATGTCCGGGTTGTACAGCCAGCTCTATGCATGAAGATTATGCGAAAATCAAGAAAAGTATTTAATTCCAACTCATCATCACATGAAAAAGCGGCTTCGGGGGTTTCTTACACCCGAAGCCGCTTCTTATTTACGCTTAAAGCTCACCGTATTCAGCGATACACTGCCAAATGCCCATTTAGCTCTCGCGTGTGCAAGTAAACTTCACGATACAGCTCGTATAGACCTTCATACTGTGCCACACGGTCCGGGTTCGGCGAATATCTCGCTGCTTCACGCAGAAATGCTTCAGCACACGCTTGCAGAGATTCAAACCAGCCACTACCATAAGCAGCCAGCATGGCCGCCCCCAAGGCAGGTCCCTGCTCGCTTTCCAGCTTGATGATATCCGCGTTAAAAATATCTGCCTGCATTTGCAGCCATGCCTCATTACGCGCACCGCCGCCGATGGAAATCACTTCATTCACCGTTTTGCCCGTCCCTCTAAGAATATCTATAGATTCCTTGAGCGAAAACGTTATTCCTTCCAGTACCGCTCGTGTAAAATGCGCAAGCTTATGTCCCGCATCCATCCCGATAAAGCTGCCTCGAATGGTTGCATCTGGATGAGGTGTACGCTCGCCGACGATATAAGGCGTGAACAGCAGCCCTCGGCTGCCTGGCTCAATAGAGTTCACATCTGCCAATAGTGCATCAAAAGAATGCTGTGGTGCAAAGGTATCCTTAAACCAAGTCAAGCTGTATCCGGCCGCGAGCGTAACCCCCATAATATAATAAGCATCCTGCTCACTATGATTAAAAAAATGCGCCCGCCCCTGCACATCAATATCCTTGCGTTCCTCATAAGAAAGTACAACCCCTGAGGTGCCGATGCTGCATAGGGTGCGGCCTTCACTCAAAATGCCGGCACCAATCGCGCCACATGCGTTGTCCGCACCACCTGCAAAGACCTTCGTTTCAGGCGAAAGCCCGCTCTGCTCCGCAATCTCCGGCAATAGCGTACCCGTCTGATCAAAGGATTCCACCAGCGATGGGAACAGCGACAACGGAAGATCAAACGCGGCAGCGATCTCTTCGCTCCACTGCTTGTTCGCAATATCCAGCAGCAGCGTGCCCGCCGCATCCGAATACTCCGTCGCCAGCTCTCCTGTCAGACAGTAGCGCACATAATCCTTGGGTAGCATAAAATGTGCCGCACGGGCCAGCACGTCTGGCTCATGCTCCTGCACCCACAGCAGCTTGGGCAGCGTGAAGCCTTCCAGCGCGCGATTACGTGCGATATTCAGCAGGTCCGACCCGAGCTGTTCTTCAATACGACGGCATTGTGCTGTCGTACGCGTGTCATTCCACAGAATAGCCGGACGAAGCACTTGGCCTTCCTTGTCAGTCAGCACAAGCCCGTGCATCTGTCCCGAAAAGCTAATACCGTCTACGGCATCTGTGCCGCCGATTCCGGCCTTCTCCACAAGCTGTTTCAGTGATGCTAACGTGCCACTGACCCAGTCCTCAGGATGCTGTTCGCTATATCCTGCCTTCGGCTGATGGAGTGGATAAGACTGGGAGGTTTCATAAGCCACCTGACCCTTGAGGTTAACCAGCACCGTTTTGACCGCGCTGGTACCCAAATCTACGCCGATGACATAGCGTTCCTGCTCCTGATTTAGCTTCTCCTGCATCGGAGTTCCTCCTTCCCTGTTATCGTGTATTCCTTATTTTATATATGCTTAGTCAGCCAAAATGTATTGATTTAATGTTGCTTTCAGATATTCCTGGCGACCGGATACGTTTTTACGTGGTGTTTCGTTCGCCAGAGCATATTCAGCCAGAGAAGCAAGCGTTGCTTTTCCGGATACGATGTCTGCTCCAATACCTTCTTTAAAGCTGCTGTAGCGCTTCTCAATAAAGTCCTCAAACACACGATCCTCGATCAGTTTGGCAGCTACCTTCAGCCCCTTCGCATACGTATCCATACCTGCGATGTGCGCGAGGAACAAGTCTTCTGGCTCAAACGATGCTCTGCGTACCTTGGCATCAAAGTTGATACCACCACGGCCCAAGCCTTCATTTTGCAGCACTTCATACATCGTCAGGGTCGCATCATACAGATCAACCGGGAATTCGTCCGTATCCCAGCCCAGCAGCAAATCTCCCTGATTTGCATCCAGTGATCCCAGCATGCCGTTAATCCGTGCTACACGCACTTCATGATCAAAAGTATGACCCGCCAAGGTGGCATGATTAGCTTCCAGATTAAGCTTGAAATGTTGATCCAGATCATATTTTTGCAGGAAAGCAATCGTCGTCGCAGCATCAAAATCATACTGATGCTTCGTTGGCTCCTTCGGTTTTGGCTCAATCAGGAACTGAGCGTCAAAGCCAATTTCACGCGCATAGTCTACGGCCATATGGAACATACGTCCCAAATTGTCCTGCTCCAGCTTCAAATCCGTGTTCAGCAGTGTTTCGTAGCCTTCACGGCCTCCCCAGAAAACATAGTTATCTGCGCCCAGACGTTTGCCCACTTCCAGTCCTTTTTTAATCTGAGCAGCTGCGTGTGCGTATACATCTGCATTGCAAGTCGAGGCAGCACCATGCAAATAACGTGGATGGCTAAACATGTTCGCCGTGTTCCACAGCAGTTTTTTCCCCGTAGCTTTCATATGGTCCTCAATCAGATCCACGATGGTATCCAGATTGCTGTAAAATTCCTTCAATGACGCGCCTTCCGGTGCAATATCCACATCGTGGAAAGCGAAATAAGGTAAATTCAGCTTATCCAGCAGTTCAAAGGCAGCTTCCACACGTGCCTTCGCCAAATCCAGCCCGGTAAACTTGGACCATGGACGTTCCGCTGTTTCTACACCAAAAGGATCGGAGCCGCCTGCAACCAGTGTATGCCAGTAGGCCATGCTAAAACGTAAATGCTCCTCCATCGTTTTTCCCGCTACAATTTCCTGTGGATTATAAAATTTGAACGCAAAAGGATTGTCGGATTGCTTGCCCTCAAAGTTAATTTTAGATACCTGTTCGAAATAAGCCATTATAAGTTCCTCCTTTATAGTAAACGTTTACAAAAACGATTCTAGCACAGCCAAAAGACTTTGTCTATTGCTTAAACTAAGTTTGTTTTTATGATATAATATCAGGAATTACACCAACAGGAAGTGAATGAACCATGAATGTCACTGGCGATCAGGCGCTTGTCAAAAAGCTGAATAAATCCATTGTGCTGGAGCGTATTCGCCTTCATGCTCCGCTATCCCGGGCACAGTTATCCAGTCAAACTGGATTAAACAAGGCAACCGTTTCCAATCTGGTGGCAGAGCTCATTACCGATGGATTGGTGTATGAGACAGGATTAGGAGAATCCAGCGGTGGGCGTAAGCCTTTAATGCTGCTGTTCAATAGCCGTGCAGGCTTTGTACTCGGTATTGAGGTCAGCGTACAGTACATCAAGGGCGCTCTGACCGATCTGGCAGGTACCATTGAAACGGAGCTTACCTTTTCTCTAACCCAGCATGATCCCGCCTTTGTTATGGAACAGATTCGAAAGCTCGTTCAGGAGCTTATGCAGGTCACTCCTCCCTCCCCTCATGGTATTGTCGGCATTGGACTGGGGGTACCGGGTATGGTGGATGAGACCGGAACCGTGCTGTTCGCACCCAATCTGGGCTGGGAAGGGGTTCCACTGCGGCAGCAGCTTGAGGCTGAGCTAGGTCTGCCCGTCGTAGTAGATAACGAAGCCAACGTCGGCGCGCAGGGCGAGTTGTACTATGGTATGGACGGCGATCACCGACAGCTGGTGCGGGATCTGGTCTACATCAGTGCAGGGTCTGGAATCGGGGCCGGGATTATCATTGACGGCAAACCGTATCAAGGAGCTTGGGGGTACGCCGGAGAGACGGGTCATATGACCATTGATTGGAACGGACGGCTCTGCTCCTGTGGTAGTCGCGGCTGCTGGGAGCTGTATGCTTCAGAGAAGGCGTATGCATCATCCACATTGAAACTGCCTGCACATAATACAGCGGAATTACTGCCGTTTGCTCAGCAAGGTGAAGCGAGTACATTAAGCGTCCTTGAAGATATTGGACGATATTTGGGTGTGGGTATTACCAACATTGTGAACAGCCTTAACCCCGGGATGCTTATCATTGGCGGTCCACTGGCGGAAGCCAGACCTTGGTTGGAGCAAAGTATGCGTGTAGTGATTGACGAACGTGCCCTGCCCTATCACCGTCGGCAACTACAGATTCGTTTCTCCACGCTTGGTAGTCGTTCGACGATGCTAGGCGCCGCCTATGCAGCAACCGCTCCTTTTCTCGGGCGAGTACGTGTGTCCTTATAAGTAAAAAGGCACCCATTGCAGTATTAGCTGCGATGGGTGCCTTTTCTTAACCATATAACGATCATAGGACCGTCGTCTGCTGTTAGGTTGGATTAAGCGTTCAACACTTTTTCAAACTTGGTTTTGTTCATACCGGAAATACGTTCTTCCCCGATCAAAGTCAATGGAACGGCACGAATGCCCATATCCCAAACCTCTTGAGCAAAAGCTTCATTGGTTTCAATGTTGCGTTCTTCGTACTCCACGCCTTTTTCACTCAAATAGCTTTTTACTTGACGGCAATGCGGGCAGTTTGTAGATGTGTATACAATTGCTTTTTCCATGAATATCACCTCATCATTTATTTTGTTAATCATATTTATTCAATATTGCGAGAATCATTACAGGGCCAGTGCGCTGTGCTCCAGACTTTCGATGTACTTCTCGCTGTCCATAGCAGCCATGCAACCACTACCTGCTGCAGTAATCGCTTGTCTGTAACGTGTATCTTGTACGTCGCCACAAGCGAATACGCCAGGCACGTTTGTTTCGGAAGTACCCGGATTTACGACGATATAACCGTTCGCATCCGTTGTAATTTGCCCTTCGAGGAAGCCTGTATTCGGATGATGACCAATTGCCACGAATACGCCGCTAACTGTAATGATCTCCTCTTCGCCTGTTGCATTATTCAGCACTTTCAAGCCAATGACTCCATTCTCGTCAGCGATCACTTCTACAGGAGTACGATTAAGCGCCCATTCAATTTTGTTGTTCGCACGAGCACGATCCTGCATAATTTTGGAGGCGCGCATTTCTTCACGACGATGCACCAACGTTACTTTGGAGGCAAAACGAGTCAGGAAATTGGCTTCTTCCAATGCAGAGTCTCCACCGCCGATGACAACAATTTCTTTGCCACGGAAAAAGAAGCCGTCGCATGTTGCGCAAGTGCTTACGCCACGTCCGATATTATCCTGTTCACCGGGAATACCCAGATATTTGGCAGTCGCTCCGGTGGAAATAATCAGCGTATCAGTAACCAATTCACCCAAACCTTCTACATCCAGTGTAAATGGACGAGCGGTTGTGTCTACTTTGTTTACCCAGCCTGTGCGGAATTCAGCGCCAAAACGCTCCGCTTGCTTACGCATATTATCCATCAAATCGGGTCCCATGATTCCTTCAGGAAAACCCGGGAAATTTTCGACTTCCGTAGTCGTGGTTAATTGTCCGCCTGGCTGTGGTCCTTCGATCACCAGTGGGCTCATATTAGCGCGTGCCAGATAAATTGCAGCGGTTAAACCGGCAGGGCCGGTACCTATAATAATGGACTTGTACATATCTTGGTTCCTCCTAAAATAACATAAGTATTATATAACGAGTTTTCGGAACCGGGCGCTGGGCAGCTGCATATACTTCTAAAAGTAATTCTGCCAGAAGCTTATCCCAAAATGTGGACACCCGGATATTACAAAAACGAATCACTTGTTTTACAGCTTCTTATGACTTAGACTGATTCTAAATCCTAATTTCATTATGCGGAAAGAGCTGTAAACAGTCAAATGAAGTTTTCATGAAGCGAAGCTTAAAGATAAATCAGGTATGGAGGGATTATCCCGATTATGAATGACGTTTTTGTAGGTAGCTTTATTTCTGCCCTGTCCACTGGGCTCGGCGCCGTGCCCATACTGTTTATGCGCAATATCACGCATCGGCTTCGCGATGTTCTGTTGGCTTATGCCGCAGGAATTATGACCTCTGCCTCCGTGTATAACCTCATTCCCGAAGCGATCCAGCATTCCAATTGGTTCGTGCTGACTGCGGGAATTCTGCTCGGCTGCCTCGTATTACTGGTGATGGAAATGTACATTCCCCATGCGGATTTGGAGGACCCGGATTCCAAGACCTTTCAACTGGAGTCCAAATCTTTTCTCATTATCGCAGCTATTACATTGCACAATTTGCCGGAAGGACTCTCTGTTGGGGTCAGCTATGCGAGTGAGACTCACAATCTCGGCAATCTGATCGCCTTCTCTATCGGCCTGCAAAATGCCCCGGAAGGCTTTATCGTAGCACTATTTCTTGTGAATCAAAACATCGGCCGTTTCAAGGCCTTGGGTATTGCTACCCTCACCGGAGCTGTGGAAATCATTACGAGTCTGATCGGCTTTTATTTGAGTAGCTGGGTGAACGGACTGGTACCTTACGGCCTTGCTTTTGCCGCCGGAGCCATGATGTTTATCGTCTACAAGGAACTGATTCCCGAGAGTCACGGGGATGGTAACCAGCGGATCGCCACATTCTCTTTTATTCTCGGCTTAATTACGATGATTGGGCTAACCGAATGGCTATAGCCGAGCAACACAAAAAGGCTGCTTATCTGCCTGTAATCCAGACAGATAAGCAGCCTTTTTGGCATGTTCACATGTAGATACCTCATTTTTTTTGGTTCATGGAGCGCAGTGCTTCACGGTACTGCTCGTCCTCACTTTTGTGAGTCTCCTTCTCTCCCTTGGATATTGGGGAATGTCTATCCTTTTCTTCGTCCTTTTTGGCAAAACCACGTAAAGCCGCACGATAATCCTGATCTCCGTAAGCATCTTTAATATTCTCGCGATCTTTTTCCACCTTCTTATCCGTCTGGATATCAGGCACCTTGTGTTGTTCCTCCGCATGATGTTCTTCGACGTCGATATCCTTAGGAGGCATGTCTTGCGCAGGATCTATCCATTCACGCGCCTCGGGTTCCACCTGCACAGGATAAGGACGTTTGCTTCTTTGCCGTGAATCCTCTTCGGTAGAGCGAGTCTTGGAAGAGGACTTGCGCGTCATCTTCGTATTAAATACCAGCAAAAAAATAAAGGCAACCGCAGCTACTACGATAAAAGCAATGGTCATCGGTAGCCTCCTATTCTCTTTCAGCGCTACGGTACCGTCCCGCTATTTCAGCGACCCGTTTGCCCAAAGAGCGGCCTAGTGCAAGATCATCACCCGTTGGAAGATTAGGTGGTCCATTGGGGTCAGTCTCCACCGGACATGTTATCCCTACGCCGTAATAGGAGCCGTATAATGCATTTTCCGTAATATTGGCGGGCAGTCCTACAATAATCATGCCTTGATGAAGCATTGGAGTAATCAAATTCAGAAGTGTGGATTCCAATCCACCATGAACGGTAGCGGTTGTGCAAAACACAGCGCCGATTTTGTCCACCAGCTTGCCCTGCGCCCACAGATACCCCAGCTTATCAATCCAGCTTTTCAGACCGCTGCTGATCGTACCAAAATGCCCCGGACAACCCCATAGGATCGCATCCACACTCACTAGCTCATTCACATCGGCCTCATTTACATGCTTTAACAACACTTCCGTGTGCTCAAGGTGTGCTCCTTCTGCAATTGAGCGTGCGAGACGTTCGGTATGCCCATTTTCACTGTCATATACAATCATGATTCTGGTCGTCGTCATTATGCGCATCATCCTTTGTCAGCAAAATCATCCTTTTCGCATGCGCTCTTAACCTTGCCCAAAATCCATCTGAATATTATGAATCGTTTGACGCATACTTTGAAAATCCAAGAACTAGGGAGGCATGTTACACATGAATTCACGCGCCATATTAGTCAACTTGCTAGTTATTATCATTATTCTGGCAGGAGGTGGAGCCGCCGCCTATTACTATAATCAATCCGCCAACTACATAAAAACCGATAATGCCCAAGTGAGTGGACAAGCGGTTACCGTTGCCTCTCCAGGCGCTGGCAAGCTCACAGGCTGGAATGCTGAAGTTGGTAAAACCTACACCGCTGGAAGCACACTGGGTAATGTAGAAGGAGGCGGAAACCGAATTAGCGTTACGATTCCAACCGATGGTACCATCGTGCAGCAATCTGCGGTCAACAACTCAATTGTTGGGGCAGGCACGCCTTTAGCGAAGGCTTTTGATCTAAACAATTTATGGATTACCGCCAATATAGACGAAACGGCTGTACAGGATCTTCAAGTAGGACAAACCGTAGATGTATATATTGATGCTTACCCGGATACGTCCCTGAGCGGTAAACTCGAAAAGATCGGCCTGGCGACCGCATCGACTTTTTCACTACTGCCCACTTCCAACACCACTGCCAACTATACCAAGGTGACGCAGGTCGTGCCTGTCAATATTTCCATTCAAGGTTACAAGGGGCTGGGTATTATCCCGGGAATGAGTGCGACTATCAGAGTTCACAAGTAGGAGGCTGTCATGGATCAAAAAATGTCCGTCGGACGTATTCTGTCCGTGCTGCTGCTAGGCGCCTTCATTTCGATTTTGAATCAAACGCTGCTTAACGTGGCCATTCCACACTTAATGAATGATTTCAATGTGTCTGCAACAACCGTTCAATGGCTATCTACCGGATATATGCTAACCAACGGGATTTTGATTCCTATCACCGCTTTTCTGATTGAGTCCTTCGGAACACGTGCGCTGTTCATATCGGCGATGGGGTTATTTACTGCCGGGTCTGTCGTCTGTGCTGCCAGTACCGGCTTTGCGCCTATGCTGGTTGGACGCGTTATTCAGGCCAGCGGAGCAGGCATCATCATGCCTGTGGTCATGAACGTGTTCCTGACTGTGTTTCCTCCGGAAAAACGGGGCGCTGCCATGGGTACCATGGGAATCGCCATGATGTTTGCCCCGGCGATTGGACCGACTTTATCCGGCTATATTGTGGAGCATTACAGCTGGCGGCTGCTATTTTTACTCGTTATTCCGCTGGCGATCATTGATATTCTGTTTGCCATACGCTGGCTCAAAAATGTATCCAAGCTAACAAAACCGAACTTTGACTTGTTGGGAACCCTCTTCTCCACCCTTGGCTTTGGCTTCCTGCTGTATGGCTTTAGTTCGGCTGGAGACAAAGGCTGGAATAGCAATACGGTAATCCTTACACTCGCTGCCGGGGTGGTGTTTATTGTATTGTTTATCGTGCGCGAGCTGAACATGCTACAGCCGATGCTGGAGTTCCGTGTGTTTAAATATGATATTTTTACTGTATCAACCTTAGTCGGGGCTACCGTCAACATGACGATGTTTGGCGGTATGCTGCTGCTGCCAATCTATTTGCAAAATATACGCGGCTTTACACCGTTGCAATCCGGTCTGCTGCTGTTGCCGGGTGCACTGCTGATGGGTGTGATGTCACCCATATCAGGGGCAGTATTTGACCGTATAGGCGCAAGGCCGTTGGCGATCATTGGGCTGATCATTACGGCAGTCACGACATGGGAATTCAGTCTGCTAACCGACGCCACCACCTACGGACATATTATGATCATCTATACGATTCGCAGCTTCGGAATGTCATTGCTGATGATGTCCGTCCAGACGGAAGGGCTAAACCAGTTGCCTCCCCATCTCGGTAGCCATGGTACAGCCATGTCCAATACAGTACGGCAAATTGCTGGGTCTATCGGTACCGCTTGGCTCATTACTGTAATGAGCAGCCGGACCACGATTCATGTAGCGGACTATGCGAATGTCGCTACCACCGCCAATGTTCCTTTAACCGAAGGGGTAGCACAGTTGGGACAAACCCTCGCGCAAACGGCGGGCATTTCAACGGAAAGTGGTTCATCGTTGGCGCTGCAACAGGTGTACCGAAGTGCCGTTACGGAATCGACGATCCATGGCATTAATGATGCCTTCATCATTGCTACAGGGATTGCACTAGCGGGGCTATTGTTTTCCTTATTCTTGCGACGGTCTACACCGCGCCGAAGATAGACGTACAGCGTTGCGAGGCTGCAAAAGAAGGAGCATTCACCCCTTGGATTTTAAGAGGTTTGAATGCTCCTTCCTGTTTATAAACTTCTGATTATTAGCCCTATGACCGTAATAAGCGCAGGCCATTCAAAATAACCAGTAATGTGCTACCTTCATGCCCAATAACCCCAAATGGCAGGGCTATATCTTGCACAAAGTTGCTGATCACTAGCAGCAAAATGACACTTACCGCAAAGATCATATTTTGTTTAACCACCCGCTGCGCCTTGCGGGCCAGTGCTACCGTCGGAGCGATTTCTTCGATTCCATCGTTCATCAGCACCACGTCTGCGACCTCCAGTGCGGCTCCGCTGCCATGCATCCCCATGCCTAGTCCTACGGTTGCCGCTGTCAACGCAGGAGCGTCGTTCACACCGTCGCCGACCATGACGACATGCCCGTACTGCTCCCGCAGCATGCGAATATGGCTGACTTTGTCCTCCGGCATTAAGCCAGCATACACGGCGTCAACTCCGGCCTGCGCCGCGATCACAGCGGCCGTTTCCGGGCGGTCTCCGGTCAGCATGACGACCCGGATACCCTGCGCTTGCAGTCGTTTCACGGACTCTTGGGCCTGCGGACGCAGCTCGTCGCGTAGTGCCAGCATTCCGGCAATCCGATCATCCGCGAGGACGATGGATACGGTTTTGCCCTCAGCTTCCAGCCGGGCCCGACTCTCCATCCACTTTGGCTCTGCCAGAGAACCAGGTTCATCCAGTACATTTGTACGCCCAATTTTCCACTTCACCCCACCTATGATGCCTTCCATCCCCCATCCAGTGAGGGCCTGCACTTCTTCGGTTGGAAGAAGATCCCTCTGTCCCAAATCAGCTTCGGCTTTGGCTACAATCGCTCGCGCCAGTGGATGCAAAGAATAGCTTTCAATTGTGGCGACCATATGCAATAACTCATCGGCATCGTATTCTGCGGCGGTAATCCAATCCGTGACGACAGGTGACCCCATCGTTAACGTGCCTGTTTTGTCAAAAGCAACAACAGAAGTCAATGCCATATTCTCCACATGTGCACCACCTTTGAACAGGATGCCCCGTCGGGCACGGTTGGAAATGGCCGATAGCATTACTGGCATAATGGATGATACGAGCGCACAGGGGGAGGCCACGACGAGGAACACCATAGCCTTGTAAAACGCTGCTGCCCACGTCCAGCCTAATGCTATGGGTGCACCGGCAATGACGATCAGCGTGACAGCAACAACAATTCGAGCGTACACCGATTCGAACGTTTTAATAAAACGCTGGGAATCAGGAACTTCGGTCTGAGCCTCTTCCACCATACGAATGATTTTCGAAAATAAAGTGTTCTCTGAGGACTGACTAACCTCCACATATAGCACGCCTTCTCCATTAATGGTGCCGGCATATACCTCGTCACCTTCCACCTTATTTACCGGAATAGATTCACCGGTAATCGATGCCTGATTCACTGCCGAAACGCCCTTAGAGATTCGGCCGTCCGCCGGAATCAGTTCGCCCGGCTTCACCAGCAGCAGGTCGCCTGGCAACAGCTGCTCAATGCCGACCGTTTCGGTCCCCTCGCGAGACAAGCGCAAAGCCGTTTCCGGCTTCAACGCCATAAGCTCAGAAATATCCTTACTACTACGCTCGGTGGTATAGCTCTCCAGCGCACCGCTGAGTGCAAAAATAAAGATCAGCATGGCTCCTTCATTCCAATAGCCAATGGCCGCAGCTCCTAGGGAGGCAGCAATCATGAGCAGGTTAACATCCAGATCATGTTCTCGGATCAGTGTTTCGACTCCTTCCCTGGCTTTGGACCAGCCCCCAAGGGCATAGGACACCACATACAGAATGACCGATAGCCATTGCCACCAATGTGAGACTCCCCATGCCATCAACATCAGCAATCCACTACCTAGAGCAGCTTGCATCTCCTTGTTTTTCAGCATACTTTTAAGCTGAAATTGCGGCTTACGATTCGGACCGGGTCGTCCGCTGCCACTGTTTTTTGAAAGGGTTCGGTTAGAGGGAGACAATGTATCTTGTAATCGTTGAACAGCTTGCATCATGTCACGTTCCTTTCCATATTTTGTTCCTTGTACTAGCATCTCATTGAGAATGATATCCATTGTTAAGTGCCCTAAAATAGCACATGCTGCTTCGGGAAGCCCGAAGCAGCATGTTTAGCAAATGAGAATGATAATCATTTTTGCGTCTATACAATTATTTTGGTTTAGAGAAACTTTTGTTTTATTATATACCTTTTCTTTTCCACTTGTAAACCAGCAATGGTCTAAATAAAAAAAGATACCCGCGCAAACACCGCAGGTATCCTCCATATTTAGAGCATCCGATTCAGGATTTACAAAAATCGATTCCAGTCGCTCCAAAGTGTAATATATAGACGAACTAGGCCATTTCGATCTATATTTTGTTCTTTGAAAATCGCTTATTGGATTTTTGCAAAATCCTCTATTACATGAATTCAGGTTATCTTCAGGCTAAAGGAAACTTCCACGCATGGTTGTGTGCAGCCCCAGAAGTGCGCTGACGATCTGCGGGCTGTTGCAGTCCCAAACGCGCAGCTGCAAGGCGTGCGGCGGGAACTGCTGTGTCCGGGCAAATGACCCCCGTCAGCTCATTCTCCCAGATCGAAATCCCATCCAGAGACTGGTTAATTTCATCTATTGCTACCCATAAAGGAAGCTCGGGCTTTACACGTCGAACAGCTTCCATTATGCATTTTATCGTATCACTAGTATTCTCATGACCATCGACACCGGGTGGAATCAACTGATCCTCAGTCCTAATATCATCGGATGGAGTTGGTATGACTTCTAAAATGACCGTATCGGCAAAACGTGTCAGATCTGCAGCTTGAGCCACCTGCTTGATATGTCGTGCACCCACTTTGGATATGTTATTGGGGTTGGCTGACTCCTCCGACCGTGCGGCTTCCTTGTTCCATGTTGGGCTTATGTTAGGCACCAAAGACGGGGCAACTGTCAAAAGCACGCCTACCCGATATGGAATGCACCGAAGACGTCCGCATAAGGTCTGCTCCGCAACGCCGTCAATCCAGTCTCGGGTTGCCCGGAATTCGTCCACGTCAGCCGGATTGCGTACCATAATCTCCAGCTTGGGTTCTCCCCCCTGCCGCACGCTCCGCAACGCCGCACGCAGTAATGCCTCCAGCTGCATATCTTGCAAGCTGCCAATACCCACTGCATTGTTCTGCTCCATTAGGGCAACAGTGAGTGGCGATCCGTTCAGAGACTCGAATAAGCCTTCATACTCTGTTTCCAGCAAGCTGATAATCCGGCGGGACAAATGCTCACACAATCCAGGCAGGCCAGATGCCTGGTTAAAGGTTTTGTACGTGTCAGATGCACGAGAGCCGGGAATAAGGATGGGGTCGGGCTCCCCGTCAGGGGCATGAATCGTCTGTCCAGACTCAGCTACGTCCAGATAGGCATAGCATAATTCCCCAACGCGGCCAGAGGCCTGTGACAAGGGGCCATGCAGAAGACTATAACCGTCGAAACTGCCTATTTCTGATGCTGTCTCTGTACTTATACGACTCATACTTGTAGGAGCATCGGCATAAATCCGTATGAAGGTACGTCTGTATTCATCGCTCCATTTTAGGAGTGTACCCATTGCTTGCCCAATATCGTTGCCGCTATTCAGCATCGTTTCCCCAAGTAATTCGGGATTCGCAGCCATCAAAGCCTCCGCTCGGCTGATTACGCCCTGCTCAGCTAAACCAACCAGCCAGCCCAACGGATCTTCCCCCTGCGTAGCAGATACTTCATGGCTGCCTGCCCTTAGCGTCTCCATAGCCAACCTCTGTGCAGCAGTCTCCATAACCGACTCTGGATCTTTGAGATCCCGGCTGTTTTTGCCGCCCAACAGCTCTGCGAATACATGCATCAGTTTAGCCTCCATGCTATTAATCCATCCTTTCTTCCGTCAGCAAGTTGGCACACACGAATTTGAGTACCCCTCCAAATAAGGAAAACGCTTACTCATAATGGAGCAACCGAATCTTACATGGGCCTTACTTGTAAAGCCCCTACCTTAACGTATTAGGCACGCCACGCATTTATACATCTGGGCACAGCTCCCCTACAACCCACAAGTAATCTCTATACTGCTGGTACAAGACCACTCGAAAAAGGAACCTATAAAATAAACACCCCCGGTTTTCACAGGATGCCTACATCCGATGTTAACCCGGGGGTGTTTATTTTTTACTCGTAAGAACGAACCTTCAATACACGCATCACATTCAATACGGCTAGCAATGTTACACCTACATCGGAAAATACAGCCTCCCACATCGTAGCAATACCGAATGCTCCCAGCGTAAGAAACACAGCTTTGACACCTAATGCAAAAATGATGTTTTGCCATACGATACGACGTGTGCGCTTGGCGATATGGATGGCCGTAACCAGCCTTGAAGGCTCGTCGTTCATGATTACGATATCTGCCGCCTCAATCGCAGCGTCCGAACCCAAGCCACCCATCGCTACACCGACATCGGCCAGCGCCAGTACGGGTGTATCATTGATTCCATCGCCCACGAACAAAATTTTGTCGCTCGTTTTTTTACTTGCAGACAACTGCTCGATGGCTTCGGCTTTGTGCTGAGGTAACAGCTCTGCCCTTACTTCATCCAAACCCAGCTGTCGTCCTACAGCCTCGGCAACTGTCCGATTGTCACCCGTCAGCATGATGGTTTTCACCACACCCAACTTTTTCAGTGAAGTAACCGTTTGGGCTGCGTCTTCCTTAACCTCATCTGAAATCAGAATGCACCCGGCATACGTTCCGTCTACCGCCACATGTACGACCGTTCCTTCATCCAGCGTCCCTGCTTGCTGCGCCACGTTAAAAGCAACATGTTCCCGCTCCATCAGCTTGGCGTTCCCGGCCGATACCAGACGACCATCTATTTGTGCCTGAATCCCGTGACCGGATATTTCACTATACTGCTGAACCCGTTCTGCTCTGAGTTCTTTACCGTAGGATTCACGCAAAGATGCAGCAATAGGATGTGTCGAATGCAGCTCCGCCAAAGCGGCGGTTTCGAGCAGGGTTTCGTTTGTAAAATCCCCGGCAGGATAAATCCCTGTTACACGGAAAACACCTTTGGTGAGTGTGCCTGTTTTATCAAAAACAGCGTATTTCACATGATTCAGAGCTTCAAGATAATTCCCGCCCTTGATCAGAATACCTGAACGGGAGGCTGCCCCGATTCCCCCAAAGAAGCCCAATGGAATAGATACTACCAGCGCACATGGACAAGAAATAACGAGGAAAACAAGCGCACGGTACACCCAATCTGCAAATTGTGCACCTGGCACAACAAGCGGTGGAACAACCGCCAACAACAGCGCTACAATAACCACTACGGGAGTATAGTATCTGGAAAATTTCGTGATAAACTTTTCAGTCGGCGCTTTTTTGGCACTCGCATTTTGCACTAATTCCAAAATTTTAGAGACCGCGGATTCACTAAACTCTTTGCTAACCTCTACCGTTAGAAGTCCGTTCGTATTGATAAATCCACTCAACACGCTACTTCCTGGCTCCACAGTACGAGGCACCGATTCACCAGTCAACGCAGAGGTATCCACATGCGATTTACCATCTACAACTTTACCGTCCAGTGGGATCTTCTCGCCTGGCTTAATCACAATCAAATCCCCAATGCGAACGTCTTCTGGAGACACTCTCCGTACGGACTCAGCCGTCTTCAGGTTCGCATAGTCCGGTCTAATATCCATCAGATCACTGATGGACTTACGTGAACGGTTAACTGCGATGCCTTGAAACAGCTCTCCGATTTGATAAAAGAACATGACAGCTACGCCTTCCGGGTATTCCCCAATCGCAAATGCACCAACAGTAGCCAGCGTCATCAGGAAGTATTCGTCAAAGGCCATTCCACGTACCAAACTGCGTGCAGCCTGCAAGACAACATCACCGCCAACGATGATATATGCCAGTAAAAATAAGGCCAGCTTGCCTACACCTTCAACAGGTAACCACCAGGCAACAGCCGCAACGACCGCACCAATAGCCAAACGCGCAATCATGCGGCGCATACCGTCCGTACCATGATCATGCGTATGCCCAGCGTGGCTATCATCTCCAAGCGAATGTGAATGAGCATGGGTGGATTCACCATGTTTGTGCTCTGCATGGTGGTTGTGATGCTCGTGTGTATGCCCTTCACCTTCATCATTATGCTCATGACCGCATGCACAATCCTCTACGCTATCTGATTGTACTGCACCAGCATGGCTTCGACTGTCTTCATGTAGGTGGCCCCGGGCACTTTTTACCACCATCCGAACATGTGGCTCAAGTCTATGAACCTTCCGTTCCGTCTGGCGAAAAACCTCTTCTTTTTGATCCGAACTTGTGGTCATCGTCAACGTTTTCGTAACAAAATTGACCGAGCAATCCATGACCCCTTCTATTTTACTGACTCCATTTTCAATCTTGAGCGCACAGTTGGCGCAATCCAAACCTTCCAAAATCCATTCATGCCGTTCCGTTCTTTTTAGAGCATCCATAATCATTGGCCTCCAATTAACTATATATGAGCAACTGTTCATATATTATTTATTAAGGTCATTATATTCAGGATCAGGGTCAAAAGTCAATGACATCTAGCCCTTTTTAACAAAAAAATCGACTTCAACGGACAAACGCCAAAAGAGCGCCAATCGCTTGGCGCCCTCTGTTGTTTTATCCCAAAAGATTATTGATGTGATATGTGTTGATGGGTTTGCAAAAAGATCTGCTCCACATGATTATCATCCAGTGAATAAAACACCGTTTTGCCTTCTTTGCGTCGTTTGACAATACGCAGGTTGCGCAAATAACGAAGCTGGTGGGATACCGCAGATTGTCCCATATTGAGCACCTGGGTCAGATCATGAACACACAGTTCTTTTTGTGCCAGGGCATAAATCAGCTTGATTCGTGTCGGGTCACCCAAAGCTTTAAACAGCTCCGACATTTTGTATGCGATGGAATCCTCAACAAGGGAAGATTTTATGCGCTCGATTTCCTGATCTGAACCGTGACAAGCCGGCTCGCAATCCAAAGCTTCCGTTTCAGAATTCATCCTTTTCACCCCGTGTATTTCGACTTGATGCTCCTATTATAGCAAATTCGTAGAGTTTACGAATAGCTTATATTACAGCTTGCCCTGTAACAGAAGACTTCCAAGTCTCAAATGCTTGCCTAACGCTATAGCTTTACAGTACATAAAGCTTAATTCAGCGTCTTTAATACTTCATCACTGTAAGGAATAATTTCTTCTATTTGTTGATCACGTAACTTCACCGCAAACGCTGGATCAACCAGCAAAGCACGTCCAACCGCAACCAGATCAGCTTCCTCTCGTTCTACTTGCCCCACGAGTTGTTCTAATCTTGCCTCTACACTACTGGATTGTTCGGTTTGACGATTATTATTTTTTTCAAAATCACTCAAAAACGCCTTCTCCAAGCCAATGGAGCCTACAGTAATAACTGGCTTACCTGTTATCTTTTTCGTCCAAGCTGCCAGGTTTAGATCGGACCCTTCAAATTCCGGTTCCCAAAAACGGCGGCTTGAGCAATGGAATACATCCACTCCTGCCTTCACTAATGGAGCGAGAAACTGTTCAAGTTCCTGAGGTGTCTGTGCCAGCTTTTCTTCATAGTGGTACATCTTCCACTGGGAGAATCGCAGTATAATTGGGAAATCCGGCCCTACTGCACGACGACAAGCCTCAATGACCTCCACCGCAAACCGAGTACGCTGGACCAGATTGCCTCCATATTGATCGGTACGCTTATTCGTTTTGTCCCAGAAAAACTGATCAATTAAATAGCCATGTGCTCCATGGAGCTCAATACCGTCAAAACCCACTCGCTGGGCATCGGCAGCGGCCTGAGCATAGGCTGCGATAATATCAGCAATCTCGGTCTCGGTCAACGGCTCAACTACCTTTTCACCGGCAGGAGAAATACCGGACGGACCGACAGGCAATGCCTCGGGATTCGGTTGGTTATCCGCACCTATTTGGCGAGCTGTACCCACATGCCAGAGCTGCGGTATAATCTTGCCACCTACCGCATGAACCTCCTCGACTACCTTGGCCCACCCCTTTAATCCCTCACCATAAAAATTAGGAATGCTGGTGTGCTCTACAGCTGCGGGATGATTAATAGCAGTTCCCTCCGTAATAATCAAACCAACCGCATTTTCTGCACGCCGACGATAATACATCACCACGTCAGGCCCTGGGATACCTTGAGGAGAAAAATTTCGTGTCATTGGCGCCATAACAATCCGATTGGGAAGAGTTAAATTACCTGCCTTAAAAGGTTTAAACAGTAATTCTGTGTTCATTACTTTTCCCTCCGCTCTCCACTAGTATTATCGTTTTCACTCTACTGTTATACAATTCCATTTTACACATATGTAAACTTGAGTTCAAGAAGCCACAGTTTTAATTTTAATAAGCAACACAAAAAAAGAAGAAGCGGTTCTAAGTCCGCTCCTTCTTTCCTAATTAGTTTGTACTTGTGTGATTTTTAGTGTGCTACCATGTTGTATTCCATAATCCATACTGAACCACCAACGACGGTCAACAGGATCACTACACCAAGAATCAAGGTCATAACATTCCAACGTGGTCCATTGCTTTCACGGATGTGCATGAAGAAGAAAAGCTGAACCAGAAATTGCAGCACTGCCGCGGCTAAAATAACAACCATGGTCGAAGTGCGGCTCAACATATGATTCATCACCACGAAGAGAGGAATGATGGTCAGTACGATGGACAGAATAAACCCGATAACATAGGATTTCACTGAACCGTGAGAATCATCATGACCATGCGAACCCGCTCCTGATTGATGCTGTGCCATCTACATCACCCCCATCAAATAGACGACTGTCAGCAAGAAGATCCAGACAGCGTCCAAAAAGTGCCAGTACAAGCTCAATGCCGAAACTTTCCCCTTCGTCTCTGGTGTAAGCCCGCGTTTTTTCAACTGGAACATGAGTCCAATCATCCAAACCAGACCTAACGAAACGTGAAGTCCGTGCGTTCCGACTAGAGTGAAGAATGCCGACAAGAACGCACTGGTTCCAAAATTGGCTCCTTCGTGTACCATTTCAACAAACTCGTAAACTTCAAAACCGATAAAACCAAGACCCAGGATCGCTGTTACGATTAACCAGCTGATTAATCCCTTCATGCTTCCTTTGTTCATAGCCAACACAGCCAGACCACTTGTGAAGCTGCTCGTGAGCAAGAGGAACGTTTCAATAATAACGCCCGTCATGTTAAACAGCTCTGCGCCACCTGGTCCTCCGGCCGTGTTATTCCGAAGGACAACGAAGGTTGCGAACAAGGTACTGAACAGGATTACGTCCGTTACGAGGAAGATCCAAAAACCAAGCATCTTCAGCTCTTGCGGATCGTGATGCCCGTGGTCATGATCATGGCTGTGATGTGCTGCAGCTTGTGCCATTATACAGACCCCCTTATTGCCGCTTCCGTGCGTTTTACTTCATCCGCAGGGATATAGTAGTCGCCATCGTAGGAGAAGAACGAACGGCAAATCATACAAATTGCCACACCGATCAGCCCTGGAATATAGAAGAACGACCATCCGAATACGAACCCGAAACCTGCAATGAAAAAGAATACCGACATAATGAATGGAATCGCCGAGTTTTTCGGCATATGAATCGCTTCAATTGGCGGTTGCTTTCTGAAAATACCTTTTGCACGTTTATCTTTTTCTGCCCACCAGTCATCACGTTCTTCTACTTGTGGAATGGTAGCAAAATTGTATTCCGGTGCAGGTGAAGGTATCGACCATTCCAACGTATGGCCACCCCAAGGGTCGCCTGTTGTATCCTTCAGCTTGCGGTAATTCTTGATGCCCAGAAGAATTTGAAGAACCTGGAACAAGAACCCAATCCCCATCAGGAATGCCCCAACGGTCGAAACGAGGTTAAGCGGCTGCCAGCCGGTATCCCAGCCATAAGTGCTCAGACGACGCGTCATACCCATCAGACCGAGAGAATATTGTGGAATAAAACATACATAGAAACCGATGTTCCAGAACCAGAAAGCCCATTTACCAGGCGTTTCAGGCAATGTGAAACCGAACATTTTAGGCCACCAATAGTACAGACCTGCCAAGTAACCAAACACTACACCACCAATCAGAGCGGAGTGAAAGTGAGCGATCAAGAAGTAACTGTTATGGAACTGGAAGTCAGCAGGCGCTACAGACAACATGACGCCCGTCAAACCAGCAATCAAGAAGTTCGGAATAAAAGCAATTGACCACATCATAGGGGTCTTGAATGTAATCTTACCCCGATACATCGTGAACAGCCAGTTAAATACTTTAACCCCTGTCGGTATAGCGATAACCATCGTCGAAATCGCAAAGAATGCATTAACATCTGCGCCTGATCCCATCGTGAAGAAGTGATGCGCCCAGGTGAAGAAGGACAGGATCGCAATCATGAACATAGCGTAAACCATGGATTTGTAGCCAAACAATTTCTTTTTGGAGAATACACTGATGACCTCGGAATAAATACCGAAGGCAGGCAAAACTACAATGTATACCTCAGGGTGACCCCACATCCAGATCAAGTTGATATACATCATCGGGTTACCGCCGAAATCAAGCGTAAAGAAGTGTCCTCCTCCAAAGCGGTCAAGGAACAGCAATGCCAAAGTAACCGTCAGAATCGGGAATGCGAAAATGATAATAACACATGACGAAAATACGGACCACGTAAAGACAGGCATTTTCATCCAAGTCATACCAGGTGCACGCATTTTAATAATGGTCACAATAAAGTTGATCCCCGTAGCCAAGGAACCTATACCAGAAATCTGAATACCCCAGATATAGAAGTTCTGACCGACGCCAGGACTAAATTGCAGTTCTGAAAGCGGTGGATAACTCAACCACCCTGCATCTGGCGAACCGCCGATAACAAAGGACAAGTTGAACAACATCGCTCCCATAAAGAAAAGCCAAAAGCTCAATGCGTTCAGGAAAGGAAACGCAACGTCGCGCGCACCAATTTGAAGGGGTACGGCGATATTAAACAAACCAAACATCAACGGCATCGCCATAAACAGGATCATGATCGTGCCGTGTGTTGTGAAAATCTGATTGTAATGCTCAGGATGCAGAAGTGTCACATCCGGTGTAGCCAGTTGAACACGCATCAATAATGCATCCACGCCTCCGCGGAATAACATCAAGATGGCCGCAAGAATATACATAATACCGACTTTTTTATGGTCAACAGTAGTCAACCAGTTTTTCCAAAGCCAGCCCCATTTTTTGAAATAAGTGAGCACAAACACGATCCCGATCGTCGCTAATGCGATGGAGACGTCCGCTCCATAGATCATTGGGTCTCCAGTAACGAAGAAAGTGGATGCAAACTCTTTTATTTTGTCAAGCATTGGGGGCCTCCTTCCTTATAATCATTTAATTGTGTCCGCTCATATTCATATGACTCATGTCCATTCCAGCATGATCTTCTGTGCCGGACTTGGTTGAATCTTCTGTGGATGTAGCTCCGCCATGTCCAGCATGGGGGTTAGGAGCCCCTTCCACTACATACTTGTTGACAATCTCTTTGAACAAGCCATCTGGAATCGAAGAATACTCATCAGGCTGGGACAAACCTGGTTTTGCAAGCGCCAAATAGCCGTCTTTCGTCAGCGGCTTAGACTGCTTCTTGATGTCAGCGACCCAGTTTTTATACTCTTCATCCGACTGGACCTCTACATCAAAACGCATTTGTCCAAAATGCTCACCGCTAAAGTTTGCACCCGAACCAAAGTAAGTTCCTTCGTGATCGGCCTGCAAATGCAGTTTCATAGCCATGCCTGACATGGTGTAGATTTGTCCGCCCAATTGCGGAATCCAGAACGAGTTCATCGGTGCGTCAGCAGTCAGTTCAAAACGGACTGGAACACCTTTAGGAATGTGAACTTGGTTAACTGTAGCTATACCTTCCTCTGGGTACATAAAGAGCCATTTCCAGTCCAGTGAAGTCACTTGAATGGTTACTGGCTTTTGCGTACTTGCCAACGGCTTGGAAGGCTCCAGCAAGTAGGTATATCTTGCAGTAATAACCGCAATAATACAGATAACGATAATTGGAATAGCCCACCATGTGGTCTCCAGCTTTTTGCTGTCATCCCAGTGGGGTTGGTACTTCACCTTGTTTGTCGGTGTATCACGATACCGCCAAATGATGAAGAAAGTCAAAATCATGACCGGTACAATTATTAGCGCAGACAATGCCGTTGTAAGAATGATCAGCTCTTTTTGTGCTTGCCCAATGGGTCCTTTCGGATCGAAAACAACGTATTTTCCGCCAGCATAAAAACACGTCCAAATGAGCAATGCTACCGTGAGCACGGTCAAAACCAACGCAATAATCGCTTTTGGTTTTTTGTTCATGTTGTTCCCCTCTCCTTAAATAATAAATTACTCAAAACTTAACGAACTCCTGTAATGTTGCCCCTATATAAGATAGCAGAAAAGCGGCCACTTTTTTTATTGTTAACAGAATTGTCGATTATTTGTCCGATTTTTGTGAAAAATATCTCTAAAAATAAAATTTCTCTTGCAAATTCAAAATATATTATAATTCAAAGATGACATATTAAAAAACGTTATTTGTGTATCTTAAAGAAGTTATATTAAAGAAAAAAGCGGGACTCCCTACAGTTATCATCCTACACTGCTCGAAGCCCCACGTTGTTGTTTTCAGTATATATTTGCTTTAAATCATTTTTAATTTTATTAACTGCGACCGTTTTCCTGGTCTTCCTTCTTGCGTGCAATGACAAATGATTTCCCAACGAGAAAAATAAAAATCCCGGCAATAACGCAGCCAATGCCTGTCATTAAATATATATTTCGATCAGTCAAATTTCCTATATCAAGCAAAATAAGGATAATACCTGCAATACAAGCGATCAAAGCGATAACAGATACCGTACGGCTCATCTGCCCGTCAGTTGATCCTGATTTTCTAAAATTTGCAGCCATCCCCTCCACTCCCTTCGGTCCAAAATAATTTTAACGCCCTCGTTCGGTATTTTTGTCAGTATGCACACATCTTGCTTCTTTATTCCCTTTGGTCTCTACATACCTGAAACAACCCTCTGCATATCCTGACTATTATTACCCCGGAAGACCCAGTATTCAAACAAAAGGGAATGAAGACAGATCCGTCTTTGCTATATTTTTTAAAAAAATTGCTCTTCGTTTAACGTCTGGTCTCCAACCAGTTATTACTTACTATATTTCGATACCAATAGTAACTTTCCTTCGGGGTGCGGACCTGTGTGCGAAAATCGACATGAATCATGCCAAATCTCATATTATATCCCTCTGCCCACTCAAAATTGTCCATAAGTGACCATGCCATATATCCTTTGACATGAAGGCCGTCATGAATCGCCCGGTGTACCTGCACCAAATGCTGCTGCATATACGAAATGCGACGGTCATCCTGAACCTTGCCATTCACGACATCATCGTTGATACAAGCCCCATTCTCTGTGATATAAATATCGAGGTTACCGTATTTTTGCAAATAATGCAGTACCTCGTACAGCCCACGCGACTCCACTGGCCAGCCGATATCTGTTACAGGTAGCCCCATATTGATTTCTTCAGATTGAAGAAACCCGGCTTCAGGATTAAAGCGATTAACCGACATACTATAGTAATTAATACCGATCATATCAATAGGCTCGCCAATAATATCCATATCACCATCCTGAATAGGCACGGTAGCTCCCTGCTCCGCGAACCAGTCTACCAAAAACTGAGGATACGAGCCTTGATAAATAGGTTGAAGAAACCAGTCACTGTGCAGGGAAATGGTGCGCGCACAAGCAGCTTTATCTTCCTCAGATGTACTGTAAGGGACAGCCCATGAGACATTGGGAGCGATACCGATCTGGCCACTGGTGCCCAGCTCACGGAAGCGGCGCACAGAAAGACCATGTGCAACTAGCAGATGATGTCCTACATCAATGGCTGTCTGAAGATTTGTCAGACCTGGGGCATGAACACCCAGCATATTGGATAAAAAGGCGATACACCATGGTTCATTGAATGTTAGCCAATGGTGTATTTTACCGTGGAACTCGCGGAACATCGTTTCTGCATACTGGACAAATGCTTGAATCGTGTGACGATTCTCCCATCCTCCAGCATCCTGAAGCGCTTGAGGCAGATCCCAATGGTACAGTGTACAAAACGGTTCAATCCCGTTTTCGTTCAACAAATCGACTACGCGATGATAATAGTCCAATCCTTCTTGATTGACTTCACCGTCACCATTGGGAAATATACGCGGCCAGGACACGGAAAAACGGTATGTACGAATGCCCAGCTCCTTCATTAGGCGGATATCTTCCTCGTAGCGATGATAGCTGTCACAAGCTACATTGCCGTTATCACCGTTGAATACTTTGCCAGGCGTATGGGCAAAGGTATCCCAGATCGACAAGCCTCTCCCATCCTCCTCATAAGCTCCTTCGATTTGATAGGCTGCCGTCGCGGTGCCCCACATAAATTCCTGCGGAAATTGAAAAATGGTCATATTGTCTATTCCTCTCCTTCAATTATAATCGTATGCCCGTTCGTTATTTCCTGTTCTTTGGTAAAAATCCATGACAAAATAAATCCTCCGTGCTCAGGATCAGGCAGAGCCTGACGAGCATCTGCGCTAAATGGATGTGCACTGCGAATCGTGCAGCTTCCTGCTGAGATGGATGTGGCCAGTTCTGCACGGACAAGCCGGGAACCGGACCATTCCATGCCGACCGTCATCCCGCCATGTCCCTTCAATCCACTGACCCGTCCCTCCGGCCATGCCGTTGGCAGGGCAGGCAGTAACGTCAGCTCTCCCGGACGGCTTTGTAGCAGCATTTCTGCGATCCCCGCCGTCGCACCAAAATTACCGTCGATCTGAAAAGGCGGGTGAGCGTCAAATAAATTAGGATAGGTTGATCGCGACAGCAACGTGCGAACATACCGATGTGCGGCGTCGCCATCTTCCAGTCGAGCATACAGGTTAATCAACCAGGCACAGCTCCATCCGGTATGCCCACCACCGTGATCAAGCCGTCGACGCAACGATATGCGGGCCGCCTCAGCCAGTTCCGGGGTATCACGGATGTGAATTTGCCGACCTGGGTACAACCCATATAGATGCGAAACATGTCGATGCCCAGGCTCCGCTTCCTCAAAATCGATAAACCATTCCTGTAACTGGCCGTGACGTCCGATTTGATAGGGCATTAACCGTGCCCGTGTCTCCTCGCAGCGGTTGCGGAACTCATCGTCTAATTCCAGCAGATCCGCAGCTTGAATGCAGTTACTCAACAGCTCCCGAATCAGCGTCATATCCATGGTGGAGCCCATAGATATACTGCATTCCTCGCCGTCTGGCGTTTTGAATTTATTTTCAGGTGATGTAGATGGGGATGTCACAAGCCGACCCTCCGGGCCTTCCACGAGCCAATCCATGCAAAAGGCTGCCGCCCCCTTCATGAGTGGATAAGCTTGTTCTGCCAAATAGGCTGTATCCAGGGTAAACAGATAGCGCTCCCATAGGTGAGCAGTTAGCCATACACCCCCAAGCGGCCAAAACGCCCAACTGGCATGGCCCCCTGAAGGTCCGGCGTATCTCCACACATCTACATTGTGATGAGCTGCCCACCCTTGAGCACCATAATGGATGGAGGCTACCCTCCGTCCCGTACGAGCCACTTCTCCAATCATGTGCAGCAAGGGTTCATGGCACTCGGCAAGATTGCATACTTCTGCGGGCCAATAGTTCATCTGAGTATTAATATTGGTTGTATAATTACTGTTCCACGGCGGCTGCACCCGGTCATTCCAGATGCCCTGCAGATTGGCAGGCTGACTCCCCGGACGCGAGCTGCCCATGAGCAAATAGCGGCCATACTGAAATAACAGCACTTCCAGCCCCAGGTCGGCCTGACCTTTCTGATAAAGTTCCAATCGCTGATCAGTCGGTAAAACGGACTCGTCGGTTAGAGTATCTCCCAGTTCTAATGCAACGCGGTCAAACAGCTTTCGATAATCCTGTTCATGGCGTTGCCGCACCTGCTCACTTCCCAGCGAAATTACTCCGTCTAAAATGACTTGACATGCTTCTACTGATTCCGTTGCATCACTATTCGGCATAGCATGAAATCCCTGAAATCCGGTAGCTGCTGCCAAATACACCGTGATTTTATCCGCGCCCGAGATGATCAGTGCTCCATCAGCACTCTTCGTCAAGGTTCCTCCCTCAGGAATAACCCTCGCCTGAACTGCAAAAGCCATCCCCAAATCATTTTCATAAACGACAGACTGTGGATGATCACCGCGATAATTAGATTCGACATGACTGGGCACTCGGCCAGCCAACGTAATAAAGTCCCTGATCGACTCATCGGATGGATCGTCATTATCGCTATCCCATTTGGATGAATCACCAAAATGTGCATCCTCTCCAACCTCGTCTTCACAAGGATGGGGGGAAGTGATGCGCACCGATGCATGGATCTTCCCAAGCTTATTCGCGGTCAGTGACACCATCATGATTCCATCTGGCGCACTGGCAATAACTTCACGGGTATAGCGGACTCCATCACTTTGAAAAGTGACCGCTGCCGTTCCGGTCAGCAAATCCAGTTCCCGTTCATAATGCACAATTTCCCCTAGGCCCTCCTGCGTAACCCACAAATCTCCCAAAGGCTGATAGGCTTCCGTATCGCGACCTAGCATATTCGTATTAATCAGTTGTTCCGCTTCCTTGTATTTTCCATCTGCAATCAGTTTTCTGACAGGCTGCAAATATCGCAATGCATCATACTGAACGCCATCTCTGGGAAATCCGGACCAGAGCGTATCCACGTTTAATTGCAAATGCTCCTCTCTGATTCCGCCAAATACCATAGCTCCCAGCCTTCCATTACCGACTGGCAATGCTTCCTCCCATACCTTAGCAGGCTGGCGATACCATAAACGCAGGGACTGTGGCCTTTCGCCTTTCGTCACATCAAACCCTCCCCCATCAAGATCAAACAGAGCGCTAATCCCGTATGGACCATAAGGACAAGCGCTCTGTCATTCCGGCATTCAAAATTTCGTTAAAAGCAGTCAGCTATTTAGAAGCCTTACCGCTCCATAACTCCACTCTGTCCTTCACCAGTTGCGTGTATTGCTGTTCCATTTGGACAGCTCCGGCGGCATCCAGTTCTTTAATCATGTTGTCGTATACCGTATCAAAATTGGAAGCTGGTGCTAAAATAGCTTCGGGTATACGTTTGCGGATAATGTCGGTCGTTTTTTTGAATGTAACGTTATAGTTGGATTCATTGTCTGTTGTCAGGTTATAGGCTGCGCCCCAAGGCTTTACATCAAATTCTTTCTTGTCCGGGAACAGATCTTTCCACGTTTTTACGCCATATGCTTTAAGGGATTCTTTCTCCGGCTCCGAATAGGCCGCGATAATTTGCTCCGGGAATTTGGCAGTATAGTAGTTACCTGTAGGGTCCTTCACGCCATCACCGTAGTGTCCGCTGATGAGCGTGTACAAATCTATCCCAGTAGACTTACTGAAGTTGGTTGCATTGTTCGTTTTTTGCTCCAGCACATCCGCAGGAATGATGCGTTTGCCATCTTTGATCTCGTAATGCTTGCCTTCGATCCCCCAGTTCACTAACACCTGTCCTTCATCGGAAGCTAAATAATCCAGGAATTTAATAGCCCGCACTGGGTCCTTGCAATTTTCCGTAATACCTACACCATAACCTGACGCGAAGCCTGTATCCTGAAAGGAACGATCCTTGTATTCCTCCGAAAGTGTAACTGGAAAATGCGCGTAGCTGGAATCGGCCTTGCCTGACGCTTTTAACGCATTTTCAGCATCCTGATAACCCCACTCCTGGTCAATCAGACCGAGGACACGGCCACTGGCAATTTTGGATTTGTATTGATCACTTTTTTGCACAAACGAATCTTTATCGAGCAGTCCTTCATTGTACATGTGGTTCAACCAACGGAAATATTCCTTTTCTTCTGGACGTTTGTAATGAAGCTTCGCTTCAAACGTTTTGGGATCAATAAAATATTCACCATCGTCCGGCGCTCCAGTCGTCTGGAAGGCAGGATTCGTTACGGTAATCATAATTCTCCAGTCGTCTGCATCCAGCGTGAGTGGGATCGTTTTTTTGCCATTGATCGTTGGGTGCTTGGCTACATAGGTTTTGAGTACGTTTTCATAATCTTGTAGCGTTCTTACCTTTGGATAACCTAACTCTTTAAGCACCTTATGCTGAATTTCAAATCCCCCTGTTGCGTCAAAACTTTCCTGTCCCACACCTGCATACGTAGGAAGGACATAGATGGATTGATCCTTATTACTGTATTTCAAACGATCCATATAGGGTCCATATAGCTTTTTGAGATTAGGTGCGTGATCGTTGATCAGATCTGTCAGATCAATCATGGCCCCCGCATCCACAAGCTTATTAATATTCGCTTTAGGAGAAACCAAGTCCGGGTATTCTCCACTTGCTGCCATCAAAGCAATTCGGTCATCTCCACCTCCACCGCTGACATCAAATTCCGCATTCAAGGTTACACCTGTTTTCTTGGTGATTTCCTTGCCTATTTCATCCTTCATTCCGTTCCATTGTGGGCTTGTATCTGCTCCGAAGAAGCTAAACGTAATCGGGTCTGTACCGCTGGATGTGCTCTCCTTCGCTGCTTTATCGCTTCCCCCACAACCTGCGAGTGCGGTAAGTGACACCGCGAGCAAGGGAATCAGTGCAAATCTGGACCAGTGTTTTTTCATGTATAAATCCTCCTATATTCTTATGATGACTTCTCCTGCAAATAACTACTATTTACTGCCAGAATCCTGGCTTTTATGATTTCACTGCCCCCAGCGTCATACCGCCTACAAAATACTTTTGCAAGAACGGATACACCATCAGGATGGGGAGCGTAACCGTAATCGTGATTGCCATTTTGATCGACTCTGGTGAAATTTGAGCCATTTGTTTAGCCATGTCATTGCTATTCGTCATACTGGAGCCGCCTTGCTGCGTACTTTGCAGTATTTTCATCAGCTCATACTGTAACGTAGTCCATTGCGACGCCCCACCGTTGTATAAATACGTATCAAACCAAGCATTCCACTGACCTACTGCCAGAAAAAGAGCAATCGTTGCCAATACTGGTTTGCACAGCGGCAAAATAATTCTCCAGTAAATCGTAAAATCATTCGCTCCATCGAGTTTGGCAGACTCCTGCAACGCATACGGCAAACCATCCATAAAGGAACGAATGACAAACACGTTAAATGCACTGATTAAGCCTGGAAAAATGTACACCCAAAACGAGCCCAGAAGATGCAAATCCCGCATTAAAATAAACACGGGCACCATCCCGCCGGAAAAATACATCGTCAACGCCAAAAACGTAGAAATAAACTTACGAGCACGAAACTCGACCCGACTCAATGTAAAAGCAAGCATAGATGCGCAGATCAATCCGAGTACCGTCCCGACCAAAGTACGAAGAATAGATATTTGCAGTCCCTGAAGAAGGCCATCGTACTGGAAAATCGTTTTGTAATTTTCGAGCGTAAATTGGCGGGGCCATATATAAATACCACCACGAACCGTGTCCGTTGAATTGTTCAGGGAAATCGCAAGTACGTTCAGAAACGGGTACAGCGTCAACACCACGATCAGAGCCATGAGGATATAGTTGAACAGGTCAAACAGCTTCTCAGACCGGGTAGCATTAAATGCCTTATTCGTCATTTCGCTTCTCCCTCCCTACATGATGCTTTCTTTGGTCAGTTTTTTGAATATACCGTTCGCCGTAAACAACAGCAGAATGCTAACCAGCGAGTTGAAAATACCAATTGCCGTCCCGTAAGAGAAGCGCCCCAAATTAATCCCGTAATTGAGCGCGTACAGATCCAGCACCTCGGAATAATCCGTCACAAGACTATTGCCAAGCAAGAACTGCTTTTCAAAACCATTGCTCACCAGATGTCCAATCGCCATAATGAACAGAATGGCAATCGTCGAGCGGATACCCGGCAGTGTAATATGCCACATCTGTCTCCAACGACTCGCTCCATCCACGCGCGATGCTTCATACTGTTCTTGATCAATTCCGGTGATTGCAGCTAAATAAATAATCGTATTCCAACCTGTCTCTTTCCATATGTCGGAAGCGGTTACAATGTACCAGAACCAGCTCCCCTTTGCCATGAACTGAATCGGTTCATCCACAATATGAAGCGCTACCAATACATCGTTGACAATGCCTCCGTCAATGGACAGCATCTTGGTGACCAAGCCGGCCACAACTACCCAGGATACAAAATGCGGGAGGTAGGATATTGTCTGCACAAACCGTTTGAACAGCATACCACGCAGCTCATTTAACAGAATTGCAAAGAAGATCGGTACGACAAAACCAAATACAATCCCCATCAGGCTCATCGCTAGCGTATTGCGTAATACCAGATAAAATCGTTCATCCTGAAATAGCTCAATAAAGTTATCCAGCCCTACCCATTTCTGGTCCGTAAAAGATTTGGCTGGCTTATAATTTTGAAACGCCATCGTCCAGCCCCAAAGCGGAAGATAGCTGAAAACAAACACCCATATGACGAAAGGAATGGACATAAAATAAAGATACTTTTGCTGCTTCACACTGTCCCACAAGCCTTTTTTACCACGGTCAGGCTTCGGGCCGCGAGCCTTGCGTGGTCTTCCCCTATTGGATTCAGGAATCAAAGCACTATTGTTGGAAGCGGTTTCAGTTGAAGATCCCATAACAAGCTCCTCCTCATCTCTAGATACTATTATCATACTTTGCTGGCTTGGAAGCGGATACCCGACGAATTAGGAGAAAAATCAGTTCAAAATTAGATATATGGGATGAAAAAAATTACATTCGTGCCACTACGCATGCGGATGGTGCTTCCCATCGCTGTTGTCCCCGGATTTCTTGAATAAGCACACAAAGGTAGAAAGCCGGGGACAGTTTATGCTTGCGATGCGAGCTTTCCTGCAGAAAGCTTTAAGGCGACCGCTTCGCTTGTCCAGCACATTCCGCCTGTTCCGTTCTAATGTAAATTCCCTGAAAGAAGTCTTGTAAAAAACAAAAGATCAGCAATGTAAGCTGATCAGAGGTAAAGGGTAAAGGATAAAGCATAATGCAAAAAGGATAATGCATACTGCACCACAGGTGGTGGATGGTATATACACACTGTCGCAATTAACCTAATGATTGATTGAAGGAAAAAAAGCTTTCTGGCATCAATGTGCCAGAAAGCTTTTTTGATTTATTTTACTGTGATGGTCCCGTAGTACATGTACATACCGCAATTGTACTCATATACGCCTGGTTTCAAGTCCTGGACGGTAAAATAATTATTTTCGTGATCCAGGTAAACGTCCATTCCGATCTTCAACGACTGCACTTCATCAATGCAAGTGAAGGATGTCATTTTCTTGAAATTGATTTTGGTTGGAACGCCGGCTTTCACTTCAATATTTTTAGGATAGAAACCGTCCCCTTTTACACCCACTGTAACAATCTCATATTTAGTTTTGTCTGGCTCTTCCTGAGCTTGTTTAGGTTGAATGGCCGGAAACGACGACACGCTCCCCTGAAAATAAAACAAGACAAACCCGCCCATGCTCAGGGCTACAAAACCAATCAGCATCAAATGCCAATGCTTAGAGATTAGTGTTTTCATTCATATCAGCCTCTCCAGTTGAATGTCTGCATGTGACGCATCAACTCTAACCAGTATATAAAAGTTAATCAAAATTTTAAATACCTCATTTCACAGGCTCGGATGATCCAGCTCATACAGATTACGGTAACGAGACTGCTCCTGCCACAGCTGCTCATGACTGCCGCGCATGGAAATGGTGCCCTGCTCCATAAAGATCACCTCGTCCATATGCTCCATTCCTGTGAGATGATGCGTGATCCAGATCAATGTTTTGCCCTTCAGCACACGAAACATCGTCTGCATGAGCTCATGCTCTGTCAGCGGGTCAAGCCCCACTGTCGGCTCATCCAGCAAAACAATCGGGTGATTTTGCAGCAAAATCCGCGCCAGTGCAATTCGCTGTTTTTCTCCACCGGAAAAACGAAGGCCCGTCTCATGCATTCGGGTATCGTAGCCCTCCGGCAAAGAATCAATTAGAGTTCCAAGCCCTACCTGCTTCGTCACTGCACGCACCTCATCCAGCGTAGCATCGGGTCGTCCCAGCCGAATATTGTTCGCTACCGTTGTATCGAATAAATACGGCTGCTGGTTCAGCACCGCAAATAGATTGGAGTATGCTCCACCTGTGTATACGGGAATCCCTGCGACAGTGACGCTCCCTTCATCAGGCTGCAATGCTCCCTGAATCAGATTCAGTAGCGTGGACTTGCCCGCACCACTGCGACCAAGCAATGCAACCTTGCCCCCCTGCGGTACGTGCAAGGAGATACCACGCACGCTCCATTCCTGCGTTGCCGCATAGCGGTAGCTTACGTTGTTCAGCAGCAGGTCTCCTCCGTGGCCCAATCCCAGAGCGGCAGCCTGCTCATCTATAGTGTCAGCTGTGCCGCCTGCTGCTGGGTGTCCTGCATCCACAGTAACCGGAAGCGATGATGACACAGGTGTAGGTGTGTCTTTCTCCGAATCCTTCAACCGTCGAAGGGAATCCTGATACTCCGGTGCATGCACCACTGCTTCTCCAGCGCGAACGAAGGCATCCAGCAACGGAAAAGCCACAAGGGCAAAGGATGCCAGGCATGTGGCTTCTATACGATTCTGTGCTACTAGGCCTCCGGCCCACACAGTCATAATCACAATCCCACCGCCTACAACGCATTGTGCCATCCAATGAGAACGCCACTCGCCCCGGCGAAGTGAATTTTCCATCACGGCAGCCCTATTGTGCCGTTGTGTAAAGGTACTCAGGAAATGCCCAGTCCGTCCGCTCAGCACCAGATCACTCATGCCGAACAGAGCATCCGTCAGGTCCTGATAGGCTTTACTCCGTTCCTGCTTGAACATTCGCCGTTTGGCGAGTGAGGTCCATAGTGAGATAGCTGGGGCAATAAAAAGCAAAAATCCTCCATATAGCGCCATAAGCAAGGCAAAGGTTCCGTCCATCCGTCCGAGCGCCGAGATGCCTGCTGCATAAATCAGCAAAGCCGATAGCGCAGGCAGAACTAGCTTCAGATAGATGTTTTGAAGCTGCTCAATATCCTCTGCCAGCAACCCCAATAAATCCCCTGTACGGAATTTGCTGCGGATCATCAGCGCCTGCGGTTCTACTGCCCGATATAAGCGTACCCGCATACGGGACACCAGACGCAGTGCGGCATCATGTCCTACCAAGCGTTCCAGGTACTGAATAACCGCTTTACTAAAACCAAATGTTCGCACAAGCACAATTGGAACGTACACCATTAATATATTTTCCGGTTTTAAGGCCGAACGGGTAATCAGATGACCGGACGTAAAAAGCAACGCGCCCGCACATCCAATGGCCAGCGCGCCCAAAAGAGCAGCTAGCAGAAAGGCCCAAAAATATTGTCTCAGATACGTCACAAACCAGCCTTGTCTGCTATTATCCGTTACTCTCATATCGTCCGTTCCCTCCTTCCGACATCCCCGTCAGCAATCGGTAATATGCCCCCTTACGGGCAATCAATTGCTGATGGGAACCTACTTCTTCCAGACGACCTTGATTCATCATCCAGACACAGTCCATATCTGGCATCCAATGTAGCCGGTGGGTGGCAAGAAACACTCTTTTGTGTTTCAAAACCGATAAAATCGTCTGTTTTAGCTCCCACTCTGTCTCAATATCCAGATGCGCCGTAGGCTCATCCAATAAAATGACCGGACGGTTACTGAGCAACGCCCGCGCCAATGCAATCCGCTGCGCCTGTCCTCCGCTCAACGTCCTACCCGCTTCACCAATGGACTCATTCATTCCACCCGGAAGACCGTCTACCAGTTCACGCAGTCCAACCGCGTCAACCGCCCACTCCACCTGCTGGTTGGATGCCTCCGGTTCATAAAAACGAATATTATCTGCCAGAGAAGCGCTAAACAGGTATGAATGCTGTGGAATATACGCAATATGCCGTTGCCATTCAGCTTTTGCATCCCCAGCCAATCTGCATCCATTCAGGAGCAGTTCGCCCGAAGTGGGATCAGCAAAACCGCCAAGCAGGCTAAGCAGCGTCGTTTTACCTGCACCGCTAGCTCCAACGATGCCGATCATGTTCATGTGCGGTTCAACATTGGCAGACACATGTTCAAGCCGAGCCGAACCGTCTTCATTAAGGAGGCACACATCGGACAGCTCAAGAATGTCCTGTCCCGTGATGTCCAATCCTTTATCGTTAGCTGCCTGTTTATTCGGCTCGGTCGCGTCATCTTCTTTACTGAGAATGGAGCGGATTGCTCCCCAAGCCTCCTTACCATCCAGTGAAGCATGATAGTCTGATCCCAACTGGCGTATGGGCATAAAATATTCTGGGGCCAGAATAAGCACCGCAAGCGCTGCCTCCAAACCCACCGAGCCACTAATCAGGCGCAAACCCAAGCCTACCGCAACAAAAGCGACCGATAGCATACTAAAAAAATCGAGGGCAAATGAGGAAAGAAACGCTACCCGCAGCGTGCGCATTGTTGCCGTGCGGTATTGGTCGCTGACCTTCCCAACCGTTTCCCCATGCTCTTGGCTACGACCCAAAAACCTTAGTGTCTGAAGTCCACGCAGCGAATCCGTGAAATGATGAGATAACAGACGATAGGAACGCCACTGCTTGTCTGCCTGCTTCCGCGCTGCCAAGCCGAGCAAAATAAAGAAGCCTACCAGGATCGGCATCGTAGTCGTCAAAATCACACCTGAAATGACATCCAATGTGAAAACATACACAAGTACAAGTATAGTGACAGCCATCATGTCAATCATTCGAGGAATGGACAGTTCCAAATACGTGCGAAAACGATCCATGCCGTCCAGCGCCAGCGTCACCAACTTGCCGCTACCTTCCTGCGCTGCAAAACCCGGCCCCCGTTCGAACAAACGTGCAAGCAGACGCTCCCGTAAGGAAGCGCCTGAAGCTTCAGCAAAACGGCCTGCTGTCCGGCGTTGCAGCCAGATCGCCGTATGCCTCGTTGCAAAAGCAGCGAAAAACAACGCCAGCGACGGCCAAGCCATCACCAGCGGATTTTGTTCAAACAAAATCGTAACAGCCTTTGCCAAGAAGACTGCTTGTGCAATCACCGCGGCCCCCTGGAGCAGGGAAAGGGCAGCCAGTAGCAGCATCACTGGCCGAATGCCCTTTAATTCAAACCATGCCTTATCCATTAGTATTCCAAATGATCCTTCTCACTGAGACGCTTATGGAAAACAAAATAGCTCCACGCCTGATAAGCCAGCACAAAGGGTAAAAGCGTTGCTGCAACAATCGTCATGGCTTTCAGGGTGTAATGACTGGAGCTTGCATTATAAATCGTCAAATCAAAAGCACTGTTAATCGAGCTCACCATAAATCTTGGGAACAAACCGACGAATAACGAAACGAAGGTCAGCAAAATCACTGCACCTGTCATCCCGAAGGCCCATCCTTCACGGCGCTGCTTCAGGAAGTACCACGTCAGCACATAGGCGACAATTCCGACTGCTACCGCAGCATACATAAAGGGACCGCGACGCGCAAATAAATCCGTTGCAAAATAAGTCCATACCACCATGCCCGCAAGTAAAATGCCCAATACCGGAAGAAATTTGGATGCCATCACGCGAGCACGATCCCGTACTTCTCCAATCGTCCGCAGAGAAATAAACGTCAGTCCGTGCATTAGGCACATTCCGACCACTGTCAGTCCAATCCATACGGTATATCCATTGAATACATCGGAAAATCCAGCTTTCAAATCCATGTTTTGCTGAATAGGTACACCTTTCACCAAAGCCGCAAAAGCCATACCGAACAGCATCGGCGGTAGAAAGCTGCCAATCAGAATGCAGGCATCCCACGTTCCTGTCCACCATTTTCCTTCAGCCTTTCCGCGGAACTCAAAAGAAACTCCACGCAAGATCAAACCTAGCAAAATAAACACAAATACGAGATAATATCCGCTGAACATAGTCGCATAAAAATGCGGAAAAGCGGCAAACATTGCACCTGCTGCTGTAATCAGCCACACTTCGTTGGCATCCCAGAATGGACCAATCGTATTGATCATCAAACGTTTTTGTTGGTCGTTACGCGGCACCAATCCTGTGGCCATTCCTACGCCAAAATCAAAGCCCTCCAGAAAAAAGAAGCCGGTAAACAGCACAGCGATCAATAAGAACCATAAATCATTTAGCGACAATGGTGTCACCCCCTTGAGCAAAAGGATCATGAATTACCGTTTGCTGATGTGGCTCAATATCTGGACCTTTACGAGCCGTACGGTAAAACAGAAACGCCAGCACACCTGTTAAAATTAAATACAATGTAGTAAATGAGATGAACGAGAATAGCACTTCTCCTGCCACAACGGTAGGCGAAACAGAATCTTTCGTTTGAAGCAAACCAAATACCGTCCACGGTTGGCGACCTATTTCAGTCATGATCCAACCTGAAGTATTCCCAATGAATGGAAGGGATATCCCCCATATCATCAGACGGAAGAACCAGCGATGTGAACCTTCCAGCTTTTTACGGAACGTCAGGTAAGCCCCGTATAAGGCGAGTGCAATCATGCCACATCCAGCCGCAATCATAATGCGGAAGCTCCAAAACGTGGTACGTACTGGCGGGATATAATCGCCCGGACCATACGTTTTTTCATATTGGGCTTGCAGCTCATTCATACCAGGCACAGAGCCGGTAAATTTACTATAGGATAGAAAACTCAAAGCAAAAGGAACTTTAATCTCAAAGGTATTTCCCTTGTTTCCAGGATCAATCCATGCGATAACGGTCCAAGGAGCGGGGTCACCACTGTTCTCCCATAATCCCTCACTGGCAGCCATCTTCATCGGTTGTGTTTTCACCAAATATTGAGCCTGTCCATGACCAAACAAAGGAATAGCAATGGCACTGATTAAGGCAACAATAATACTCAATTTAAAAGAAGGTTTAAAAAAGTCCATATTCTTTTTGTGCATCAGCTTCCATGCACTGATACCCGCGATCAGAAATGCTCCTGTCGCAAAAGCAGCAAACAATGTATGTGGGAATTCCCATAACAGTTGTTCATTCGTTAGCAGAGCAGCAAAATCTTTCATTTCTGCACGTCCATTTTGAATCTCATATCCTACTGGACGCTGCATGAATGAATTAGCAGCTAGAATCCACAATGCCGATAACATCGTACCGATAGATACCAACCACATACAGATTAAATGGACCGTTTTGGACAATCTTTCCCAACCGAATACCCATAATCCGATAAAGGTCGATTCCAGGAAAAATGCAAGCAGCGCTTCAATCGCCAGCGGCGTACCAAATACATCACCCACAAAACGGGAAAAGTCCGACCAGTTCATCCCGAACTGAAATTCTTGCAAAATCCCGGTGACTACGCCCAGTGCAAAGTTAATCAGCAGAAACGTTCCCCAGAATTGAGCCATTTTCTTGTACAAGTCATTTTTCTTAATAACATACATAGTCTCCATAATTGCCACCAATAACGACAATCCAATGGAGATCGGCACATAAACAAAGTGAAGAATCGTTGTGGTTGCAAACTGCAACCGTGCCAAATCCAATACGTCCATGATGTTGCTCCTCCCCCTGTACTTCTCTTAACATTGATTTATAGTGTCTGTAATCTGAAGTCTTCTACATTTGTGACAGTATTCACATTCTTACATATGCAGCGGTCACCTTTTAGAAAATGACTCACTCAACTACCTTCACCATGGTGTCATGATCCGGCTTCAGATTATCCCCATTATATAGAATAAATTTAAATGAAATAGAATCGAAAATGTGAACATCGTGTCAAAGCTGTGTCATAACGATGGCGATTTGATGAAAACAGCCTAAATCCCATAATAAATGTGACATTTCCTATTGATCTATCTTTTTTCATCATGCAAAAAAAGCCTCTCTTCGTTCGGAGGTTGTACCTCCGACATCTGCAAGAGAGACTTCATAGCGTTATACCTAGGATTCTATCAACAGCCATCTGTTCCTCCGTTCTTTTGAACCCGATTTCGATAGGAGGAAGGTGACATTCCAGCATACTTTTTAAATTTACTATGAAAATAATCTGCGTTCGCATACCCTACGCGTTCCGCCACCTGGTGTACCTTAATTCCTTGTGCAAGCAACTCCCTTGCTCGCTCAATCCTCACCTTATCCAGGTAGGCATTAAAGGCCTCGCCAGTATGACTTTTGAACAATTTGCCCAAATAGCCACTATTGTAATTAAACATATCTGCCAGTAACTCCAATCGCAAATTTTCATCATAATGACTATGAATAAAGTCAATCATTTGTTTCATGATGATGTCCTTGCCACCGGGATCAGTCTGTCCAATCCATTGCAACACATGCTCCAGCGAGTGATCCACCAGCTCGCCCAATGTGGAATAAGCATATACATCGGTTATAAAGCTGGAGTGCTCCTCCAGCACGGTTCGGCTGTGATCCTGTCCGGCTGCATACTTGTTCAACGCCAGTGTGAATGTTTGGGCGAACGCCGCCTTGATTGCGGATTCTGTACGATAAATCCGTGGAAATTGGCCTTCCATTTCCTTAATGACACGGGTTGCAGCTTCACTATTAGCCATATCTAGCGCATAGTACAGCTTTTCTGCATAACGTAGGGGATCATCTGTGGCACTATCAGACGTTCCACTCATTTCAGTCTCGACTGTCTCCAATTTGTGTAGGTCTCCGGAAAGCATGACTCTTTCTGCCCGGAACAAAAACGTACGCTCTAACAATCGTAGTGCCTGCTCAAAAGATCTGGGAATGTCGCTAAGACTGGCTACAGGATCACCGGCAGCCACATAAATTTCCGTAGCCCACGCCTTTAGCTCCTGTCGCCAAGCAGCTAGTAACTGAACAGCATCTCTCTCCGTTTTTAACGTGGCGGGAAGCAAAAGACCCATATATATTCCAGCCTCAAACACGATACCTCTGCCTTGCTCATGGCACATTTCTGTTAGTCGCTGCTTTGCTGCCGACTGCCGGGCTTGCCGATCCCAGTCAGGTATACGTAAATCCAGCAGAATAACCTGATAGCTACTCCAGTCCAAGTCTGGTAACGCTGGCTGTTGTCCATATTTTCCGTTACCGCTTTGATGTTCAGCCTGCTTGGATGCTCTGTGCAGAGAATCGCTGCTTTCTACAGCATTACGAGTATACTCTCGATGAACCGGAAACAATAGAGCTTCGATCCAATTACGCTCATGAGAAGGCGGACTTCCCCATTTGCCGACTTCTTTCTCATCCTCAATGTTTTGCCGTACCCGCTTCAACTCTGTCGTCATTTCTTCCTCATCAACTGGCTTCAGTAGATAGCCATCTACTCCGAAGCCCATGGCTTGCCGTGCATAATCAAAGTCTGCATATCCGCTTAATATGAGAAAATGATACGGCTCCCCGTTCTTTTCACGTATACTACGTATAACCTCCAGTCCACTCATCCCGGGCATACGAATATCTACAATGACTAGCTCCGGCCGATGCTCTCCGAACTTATCCAGAGCCTCGCGTCCATTCCCTGCCGTATCGACAATACGGAAGCCACAATCCCCCCAGTCAATAATGGAGGACAATCCTTCACGAATCGCTGGCTCGTCATCTACAATCATCGCTTTATACATTCGACTCTTCCTCCCTTGGTATGGAAAAGTATACGGTTGTTCCTACTTGTAATGCGCTTTCAATATGCAATCCATAACGTTCACCATACATCAATGTCAGACGTTGATGTACATTACGCAGGCCAATACTGCTCCCTTCTGGCTCATCCGTCCCCCTGATCCGAGCTAGCAGACGGGTCAGTTGCCCAGCTTCCATGCCGATCCCGTCATCTTCTACTTTAATTTTCAACTTTCTTTGTTCTATTGCAATATTTACCTTCACGGTAACCGGCTCTTCCTTATTTTCCAGTCCATGAATGACCGCATTTTCCACCAGCGGTTGTATGATTAAGGGAGGAATCGACATGTCCGTCGCATCTTCTTCCAAATTCACTTCATAGATCAAGCGATTTCCAAATCTGAACTGCTGAATTTGCAAATAGGATCGCACCATATCCAGCTCCTGTAGTACCGTCGTTTTACCACTGCCAATCTCCAGATTCCGGCGCATCAGCCTGCCAAGCAAACGCACCGTCGTTGCAATTTCCGCTTCCCCATTCAGATGTGCTTTCATTCGAATAGATTCTAATGCATTAAACAGAAAGTGTGGATTAATTTGGCTGGCCATCATTTTTAACTTGATATCCTTTTGTGCCAATTCCAGCCTGTTGTTGTGCTCACTCGTCTCATAGACCTGCGCCATGAGTTGGCGAATACTACTCACCATATAGTTGAAACGGCGGGATAAATCCCCGATCTCGTCCCTTCCCTCCACACTCGATACCACATGAAAATCGCCCGCGGCTACCTTACCCAGCTCATAGCTCAACCGCTGAAGGCGTTTGGTAATCAGCCAGGAAATGATGGTGATCAGAATCAGTGCCATAATCAGCACTGCAAGGACACATAAAGCACCAATCAGACTGATTCGATTGGCTCCCTGTACAATATGCTCCGTTGAAAACACTGAAATAATCGTAAATCCGCTCACACTGGAGGCGGGCAGCAGCTCATCCACAATGATGTTGGAGGGTATTCCGTTGATTTTCGCTTCATATATCCCCTTACCCGCACGCTGGACATCAAAGCCCAAATGTAAATCGCCCAACGTCTGCCCCACCGACTGCGGGCGAGTAGCTGCGACCACAATCCCGTTACGATCCGTAATCAATGTTTCAAAAGGCTCCTTGCTCAGCATATGATTCAACTCGGTCTGACTCAGCGATATCATCAGAATTCCCTTGGTATTGTATTCAGGAAATGGAATTTGCCGTATCAGGCTCAGGCGATTAACCGGATTATCTTCCTTATCCTGAATGTAAAACCAGTTAATCGCCGTCCCCTTCAATGCCGTCTGGAACCACTGTTGCCGCTCAATGTTAGAGTCCACTGGAATAAACTCCAGATTATTGACAAGCGTCGGATTGTACGAATAGAACCGAATGGTAGCAACCTCTCTATATTGCTGAGTGTACTCATTAAAATCCTTGTATTGATGATACGCATTCATCAGCTCTACCATACCCGGATACCGTCGGTTTGCCATTTCCCTCAGCCTTTTATCGAACATCAACCCATTTGAAATATCCGTTGGCACACGTAGTAAATTTGCCGTCTGGCTTTTGATCTTTTCCACATTGTTTACCGTCTGGGCAATTGCACTATTCAATGCCTGCTCTCGCAAATAAAAAGTTACGCAGCCGCCAACCACCAGCACCGGAATCATGACAATTAGTACGTAGGAGAACAGCAGCTTATTCCGCATACGCATATTACTCATCAGAAGCCATACTCCACGATTCATGCCATCCCTCCCACAAGATAAGCGCTTACATTTTTTGCGTGTTTTCACATCCTCCATCTCGACCTATATGTATGTATCCAGTTTAATGCTTCGTAACCTCTATATCTATGTTTTTTGCAAAATTTAAAAAATGTGGCGAACAGAGTCACCACACTTTACGATTCCTAAACTATTTACGTACAAAAGGTTCGATATGCACTCCCTGCGGTAGCTTGTGCGGATCTTCCGGGTTGATACGGTCATAGAACATAATACCATCCAAATGGTCCATTTCATGCTGTACAACAATCGCTGCATAACCTTTGAACGTCAATAGCTCCTGTGTTCCGTCTGGTAAAGTGGCCTTAATACGAATTTTTTCGTAACGCGGTACATATCCGGCTACGTACCGATCTACCGACAAGCACCCCTCACCCTGCTCCAAATAAATCATGGACGTGGAGTGGCTGACTAACTTCGGATTAAACAACGCATACTCTACCGTTTTGTCTCCATCTTCATAATAAATAGCGCACATTCTTTTGTTCAAACCTACCTGGTTTGCAGATAACCCCACACCCGGGCGCAGTTCATAGCGGGTAGCCAGCTCTTCATTTTGGCTATTTTTCAGATAATCCAGCATCCATTGCATCTGTTGAAGATCCTCTTCAGATAGTGGCAAGCATACCGGATCAACCTTCGTACGCAAAATAGACTCCCCTTCACGCACGATATCCTTCGTGAGAAGCATGTCCATCGATTGATTACTCATTCGTCAGCCTCGATTCATTAAAATAAATATATTTTCATGTGATGTACTGCCATGTAATATGTGATGCGGTGCAAAAACTGTGGGATTTCCCGGTTTTCTGCAAGTTTTATCCCATAAATTATATCTATTCATGAAATGAATTGTCAAAATAAAGCGACGTTTTTTGGGGGGGAAATTGGCGCAATAAAGACCTCTACGGGGGCGTCCTACTCTTTTAGATTAAGTCATTAAATATACACTGCCTTTATTATTTATCACATTAAATGATTTTGTCTCTATATAAAAGCCTCCTAAATCATTTCAATGATCAGGAGGCTTTTGAAAATAATTTTTCTTACTATTAAGATGGCTGCTCCAACGCACTTGGAGCTTCACTAAACAGCTTCGCCTTTGGATTCGGGTGTGTCCAGGTATTATAATATTGCGAGTTCTTGCCGTAGGAATTGTCAATGACAACGTGCGGCATATCAAGCAGGCAGGCCAGAATGTGACCGTGTAGCCGTGAAGTGCGAACCTCGCGATAAGAACTGAACAGCGTAACCGCCTTGTTCATGAGATGGTCGGTGTACTTGTACCAGAATGTACGGGTAGGCAACGGGCCGCCGATTTTCTTATTCAGTCGGTAAAACTTTTGGAAATAGACGATCCCCTTCACTTCCAGCGGAGTGAATAAAGTATCCCAGTCCAGACGGTGTGAGGCATCAGCCTCGTCATCGAATTTTTTTTGGCCCCCCACCGTTTCAATATCCGTACGCAGGAAGTACAGTACGTCCTTCACGGTTTCCGTAGTCGGCTTCAATGGCCAGAGCTGGTGAGCCATATCAGGACATAGTGTGATACTGCACTGGTTCAGCTTGTCCTTAGCCCACTGATAAGAGCGAGTATCCCGCACAAACATATGTAGATCCGGGTGAGCATTAAACAGGGCAGCGACCTCATTAGCCTTCTGTTCAGATTGAAAGTGGATCGTTTGCGGCATAATCACAATTCGGTGGTTAGGGAAATCGCGAACGATGCGTTCCCGCAAATTTTGGTGATTTGAATAGAGATCGCCGAAGTTGCCGCCGCCGTGGCACACGATAATCCAGTCACCCGGAATTTGAAGCTGATCGGGAATATCCATGGCGCTATAACGAGCACGGACACGGATGCCATTATCCTTGAAGAACGCCTCGGTGCCTTTCATGATGAGTACATCCCCACCGTTATTATAGACGGGATAGTCGACATAAATGATATTCGAACCTTGGGGGACTACGTCGAGAATGACGCTCAGCTTATTTTTCAGTTTAGCCATGGGATGCAAATTCGGCATCTTTCAGTTCTCCCTTCCTGCGCTTCTTTTGTATAGTTTGAATGACAAATGTAATATCACTTTTATCAAAAATGATCCGTGATAGCGGAACATTGAAAAACATGGGGAACGAGAACAGTGAGAACGCCAACCGAACACAAGCGCCTACAAGCAAAGCAATCGCAATGCCATCCAGACCGAAGATCGGTGTACAAATAAAAAACAGACCGACGGTGATCGCATAGGCTACAATTTGCCGGAACAATACCAGTCCCGGACGCCCCAGCGCGTTAAAGGCCGAAGCCAGAATCCATGAGCCGCCACCAATGATACATTCCAGTGACAGCAGGTAGAACGTTAGCGATGCTTCCAGAAAAGCGGGGCCGTACAGCAAACCCAGCATGTATCGTCCAATGAAGAGAGCAGGCACAATGACGATTAGCATCGCAGCCATAGAGATGCGAAAAGCACGTCCTACCGTTTCGACAATCTTGCTGTGCTCCATTCCCGTAACCTTTGGAAAGGTAACGTTAGTGACGGCATTTTGCACTACATTGAACACACGAGACAAGGCGTAGACGACAGAGTACAGGCCGAACGCTTTGGGTGATAGCAGTGCCACAATAACGATTTTGTCCGTTTGTGTGGACAGCGTCCCCATCAACTCCATCCCGTAAACCCTCGCTCCATAGCTATAATAAGGACGAAGCACTTGGCGGCTGGTAAATGGGCGGAAAGTACGCAAATTCATATACTTGCGCAAACGGAGGAACGCCCACACTAGTGCAAGGAAACTCGCGGCAAAATTCACTGCTCCAGCCAGTTGCACATTGAGCAAGCCCATCAGCCACAGTGTCACCAGACCGATGAAATTCAGTAGTGGGTAGTAAAACAACAGGCCGTTATATACGCTAAATCGATCCAGCCCTTGCGACAATGCTGTCGTCAGCGCTGTAAGCACTGCCAGCGGTATGGCTGCCGCACAATAAAGCTGGGACAGTTGGATGATGTCCGCACCATAACCATTCAGCCACAGCGGCATGCATATCCAGGCCACAGCTCCCGCCAACAAGCTGGCAGGCAACTGAATCCAGAGCGACAACGCCAGCAATTCTTCCGTCGTGCCTGTTTTCTTCTTGATGTTATAAATTAACGACGTTGGTAACCCGAAGCTCAACACACTGCCGATCAGCGTAGGCCAGAACAGAACTGCCGCCAGTTCTCCTTTCCCCTCTACTCCGAGCATACGTGCGGTCAGGATGGAAGTCAGGGTCGTAACGATTAGCACAAAAAAATTGTTAAAGCTCGTGCGCATGATCGTTTTGGCGAGACTGTCACCCGTGAATACTTTCCTTGCTGCTGTCCATGTGCTCATGTTACGTCCAACTCCTGTTCCTTATTAAGCCTCTCGTCTCTATGCTCGCATCGCGTCTTTTGACGCACCTCCATCAGCCTACCGTTTTTTTGGAATTGCGTTCAGGCAACTGCCCCCCGCCAACAAGCTCCTTTGGACTTGAAAAGATCGCTTTCAACGCTCTTCTATAGCCTTGAATGGCAGTATGATTTTTCTTGGGCTTTTCTCTCAAAATCTGATACAACGTCGTCCAGTATAGCGCTGCATAACCAATCGGCCCAGATCCCTCATCACGCAGTAAATGAATATGATTCATCACCCGCATATAAGTAACCTGCTCCATATTGTCGCGTGAGGACGGCGATTCGTGATGAAGCAGCGTAAGCGCCGGGTTAATGTACAATGGGCCGCTTTTCATTGCGATGCGCGAAAGTAACAGATCCTCGCCTACGCTATAGCTTTGCAACCAAGGTACCGGCTCTAGACTGCGAATCGCCTCACGGCGAAATGACATATTACAGCCATGAAAAAACTGGGTTCTAAACGTCTTCTTGGCCTTATGCCAGTTATACATCGAGCCGGACTGACCGCTGAGGGACAACCTCCCTTTGGACAAAGACTGCTGGAATGACAGCAAGCATCGAATCGTTCCCATGAAGCTGTTACTCATTCCCTGTGCAATACCGCCGACACCAGCAGCCTGCGGGTAAACCTCATAGGTACGCATCAACTCATTTAAATAGTTGCTCGGCAACTCAACATCATCGTCAAGGAACAAAATAATGTCACCCTGCGCAAGTTCAGCTGTCTTTACACGAGATAACCATAATCCCGGCTGCTCCTTACGATGATATCGGTAGGTAATTCCCGCTCCGCCCAACTGACGCTCATAGCGTTCCAGCACATGCTTCGGCAGTTCTCCGTCGTCAATAATCCATAGCTCGGTTTCACATGCCTCCGGTGCTCCCCCAATGGCAATTGAATTGATGCATCGGGTCAGATCGTCAACCCGATTTCGGGTGCACAGAGCAATGGACAAGCTTAACATCATACTCCCCCTTTATCCTGTCAATGTGTAAAAAAACAGATTACTGAACCGCCGGGCCTAAATATTCGTTATATTTTTGCTTGCGCGGGTTCAGAATGAACAACACCCCCTGCTTGTATCCATCTGCGGCATTAAAATTGCGACGCAGCGTTTCTTTGAGCATCAAGTAGGATAAGGTCCATAAAAGGGCTCCATACTGAATCACTCCAGCCTTTTTCAAAGCAAGAAAATAATAGTGGTTAATCGCTGTAGCCTTGGCTACTTTGCCCGCCTTATCGCGCGAGCTTGGAGATTCATGATGAATAATGGTTAAGTCAGGATTGATAACCAATTTGCCGTAACGGCTCGCTAACTGGCACATGTACAAATCATCAGCCACGGCATAACTGGTCATCCACGGATACGGCTTCATGTCCCGAAGCGCATCCCTCCGAAATGACATATTGCAGCCATGGAAAAATTCTGTATCGAAAACCTCTGTTGCTTCGCCCCATCGCAGCAAAGAACCTGCCAGACTACTAGGCGAGAGCTTGCCGAGGGATGAAGACATCTGAAATGTCAAAACGCCCAGCAGCTTTCCTGCCCGGCTCGAATGTAATCCCTTTGCAATCCCTCCAACACCCACAATCGTTTTATCCTGATCATAGGTATCGAGCAAGCGCCGGATATAGAGTTTATCGTCCAGTTCTGCATCGTCGTCAAAATACAGCACAATATCATACCGCACAAGGGACAAGGCCTCATAGCGAGATAACCAAACGCCGGGACGACTTTTTTTATAATATTTCAAAACGCTTTGAGGCAATCCGGATACCATGTGACGGTACTGCTCGATCTGTTGGTCGGAAATATCGCCGTCATCAACAATCAGCAGTTCTACAGCCGTATGCTCCAATTGCTGCTGTACTGCAATAGATTGTATACAGCGTGTCAGGTCTTCGATCCGGTTGCGGGTACAAATGATGATGGAGACATCGGACATGCCATTACCTCCTGTGTGTGTATCCAGATGCTTTGGAAGAGATATTCAAAGTTTTTCCAATTGCTGGATTATATATGTTTATTGTATCTTTGACAGCGTTTTAGTGTATATACCTCTTTTGTATACTTTTTCAGTCTCCAAAAGGGTAGACAATCCTCTAAAAAGAGTAAAAAAATAGGATTGGCTTCTAATGCCAATCCTGATTTACCCTTGGAAGTCCAGAAACAACGTCGCATTCACATACCGACGTGCCATGGACAAAAAATAACTATTTTGCACCGCTACTGCTGCCACCAGCAAAGTATTACGCACTGCTTCACACTGGTTAGGGGTCAAATGCTGTAAACGACTGGTGTATTGATCAGCCGCCTGAACCAGCAACTCCTCTGTCGCACCTTCCTGACGCTGCTGTACTGTAACGGAATCTCCGTTATCCTTTACATAGCCTGCACCAGCAACATCGAGCAGTTGGTCTCCGTTCGCATCCAGCTCCTCAAACAAAGTTGAGTAGGCAGCGTACAAATCGACCGGCTGAATCAGATCGTCCGTATCATCTTCGGGCTGTTGGAACAGGATATGAAATAGCTGACGAATGGATTCAAAATCAAGACATGATTTTAAATCTTCTACAATGAGCAATATAGCTGCCTGGTTGACCGAGTATTTTTTGCCGATCTTCGGAGCGCCGAGAAATTCCTTGAAGTCGCGTTTGACCCAATTTTGCATAGATGCTAGTGACACATGGCTGTACTCGACTAGTTGCCCCAGGGAAACAATCTCTTGCAGTGAAAAGGCTGCGCTGTGCTTACCCTTGATGATTTTATCTAGCACAGGTGTCACATCGGTGTATAAAAATGTCGGCATTGCGCTCCCGGAGCGGGCGAGATGGCTATGAGTGCGCCTCCAGGCGTCCTGCAGAACGGCCAAAGGCTGCAATTCGCGGCGACCTTCCATGGCCAGCAGCAAATGGGCCATATCACGACGAGTAAGGGTAAAAGACTCCATCTGCTTTCCTCCCTTTATTACATTTCAAGTTCATTTGAACTCATCATACGCCCTCAAACTAGGCTTGTAAAGTGAAGCAATGAGACGTGCGGGTTCTATTATGCCTTATTTTCTGTGTAAATTGGAGGTAGGCGACCTGCTACGATTCCATATGAACCTTGTATATTTTCTTTTAAGTTCTTAAAATAAGTTCAAGTGAACTTAAAATGGAGTTCCTTAAAAAAATTGAACGAAAAAGGGATGAGTGAAAATTATATGGGTATAGGTGTCAGTCTATTTTTGTTTGCGGTGTTGATTTTATTTAGTGCTTTCTTCGTGGCTACCGAGTTTGCGATTATTAAAATCCGTTCCAGCCGGGTCGATCAGCTGGTTGTGGAGAACCGTAAAAACGCACTGGCGCTACAAAAGGTCGTCAATAATCTGGACGGCTACCTGTCCGCCTGTCAGCTTGGTATTACGATTACAGCGTTGGGACTCGGCTGGCTCGGTGAACCGACCGTAGTCAAATTGCTGGAGCCTCTCTTTCAACAGCTCAACATCAATGGGGATTTTTCACATATCCTGGCCTTTATTATTTCATTCGTCATTGTAACTTACCTGCACGTGGTGATCGGCGAACTGGCTCCCAAAACATTGGCGATCCGCAAAGCGGAAGCTGTCAGTTTGTTAACCTCTCCAGTCATCGTGTGGTTTAACCGGATTATGTATCCGTTTATTTGGCTCCTTAACGGCTCGGCCAATCGTCTGGTTCGTCTGTTTGGTCTTCAACCGGCTAGTGAGCATGAAGAAGCGCACTCTCAGGAAGAAATTCAGATCATTTTGTCCGAAAGCGTGGAAAGTGGTAAGATCAATAACACCGAATATGGCTACGTAAATCGTATCTTTGCTTTTGACGAGACCGTTGCCAAAGAAATTATGGTGCCACGTACAGATATGGTATGCTTGTTTACGAATCGCTCGCTAAAAGAAAACATGCTGACTATTCACGAAGAGCAGTATACCCGTTTTCCGGTGGCGACAGATAGCAAGGATCAGATCATTGGTATGATTAATACCAAACAGCTATTCCTTGAGTATGATCGCAATCCCGAGCTTGTTTTCGACAGCCTGATTCAACCGATCTTGACCGTTCCGGAAGTTATCCCCGTCAACACACTGCTGAAACGTATGCAGAAGGAGCAGGTTCATATCGCTCTCCTGGTCGATGAATACGGTGGAACCTCCGGTCTCATTACCATCGAGGACATTTTGGAGGAGATTGTTGGCGAAATTCGGGACGAATTTGATAAGGATGAACGGAAGGAAATCGAGAAACTGACGGAGAACAGTTATTTGATGGATGGTAAAGTGATGCTTTCCGATCTGAGTGATCTGACTGGCTTGACATTGGACGATGAAGACGTGGATACTGTCGGAGGGTGGGTGTATAGCCGGGTTCCGGAACCTAGACAGGGCAAGGAATTCATAGAAGAAGATGTGAAATTTATCATTCGTGAAATGGGTAAAAATCGTATTCGTCGGGTGGAGATTATTTTACACCACACATCCCCCGCATCTGAATTGGAAGCAGAATCGGACACTTCTTCCCGGGAATGAACCGTGTGACCTGAGCGTTTATCTTTGCACTTGACACTTGTGTTCACTCCTACTGAAATGACATATTTCCAGGGTAAACGGCTTAGGTCGTTTGCCCTGCACGCGTGTAAGGAGGAGCTAGTAAAGTGGATATTTTATCTTCTATTATTATGGGAATTATTGAAGGGCTGACAGAGTTTTTGCCGGTCTCTTCGACGGGTCACATGATCCTCACGGCTGATCTTCTAGGATTAAACACAGAGAATGATACGGTCAAAACGTTTGAGGTTATCGTGCAATTAGGTGCTGTGCTGGCAGTCGTCGTATTATACTGGCGCAGATTCCTGAGCCTGTTTGATTTCAGACGCAAAATCTCGAGTCAGCCACGTCTAAACCTGTTACATATTATTTTAGCCATGATCCCAGCTGGGCTAATTGGCGTACTGTTCCGTGATGTAATTAAGCAATACCTGTTTGGTCCTGAAACGGTTCTCTATAGTTTGGTCATCGGAGGCCTGTTGATGATTGCGGCCGAGAAATTTCATCCGCCCATTAGATCACATACGTTGGATGAGATCACGTACAAACAGGCTTTTACCATCGGTCTGTTCCAAGTCCTAGCTCTATGGCCAGGCTTCTCCCGTTCAGGCTCAACCATGTCTGGGGGCCTATTCGCACGTGTAAGTCATACGGCAGCCGCGGAATTTACATTCCTCGTATCGGTTCCGGTCATGCTGGGTGCATCGGGTATTGATATGATTAAAAGTATGGATCATCTGTCTATGAGTGATTTTCCGGTGTTCGCAGCAGGCTTTATTACTTCCTTTATCGTCGGGATGCTGGCGATCAAAACATTCCTCGGTCTGCTCAAACGCTTGAGTCTGACTACGTTCGCCATTTACCGCTTCGTGCTGGCGGCTGTGTTCTTTTTCATTATTTTATAAGCCATTGTTTGGTACCGATAACCACTAACTAAAAAGGGATATCCATAGGATCTGAATGATCAGCCTTGGATATCCCTTTTACTATTTTGCAGAAAGGATAGATCGTACTGAACGATCCCTATCATGCGTTCTGATTATTGTTTGGATTCCAGCGTAGTCAAATATTCCGAGATTTGAGCTGGCGTTTTAGCGTATTTGCTGTGCAAATGAGCAATTTTTTCGCCATTTCGGAACACGAGCAGACTCGGAATGCCGCGCACTTGATTTTCGTCGGCAATCGGCTGGAATTTCTCCGCATCAAGCGCAAAGAAACGCTTATCCGCGTTTTCTTCTATAATGCCGTCCATAAATTTATCCAGTGTCTTGCAATCCGGACACCAGGTTGTATCAAATTTCACGACGGTCAGACCGTCACCGTTAATTAAATCCTGATATTGCTGCTGAGATTCGATGCGTTCCATTCGTTAGTCCCTCCTAGGTTGTATTTACAAAACATCTCCATATTCACATATGGAATTATATAAACGGAAGCTTATTCTTATATTGTAATGGTTCTTTTATAAATTGCAACTGGGACGGGTACATGTTTGACACTTGTCCCATCATTGCCGGGATCAGCGGTATTGCGCATCATAACGATTGGCTCGGCTAATTTGCTGTAGCGCCTGCCGCTCTTGTTGAGTTAGCAGTGCAATATCTGCAGCAGAAATATTATGCTCCAATTGTCCCAAAGAGCTTGCACCCGGGATCACAGCAGCGACAGTCGGATGTGAAAGGCTATAACGGATAGCTGTCTGCCCCATACTACGGTCCGCCCCTGCAAAAGCCTTTAATTGCTTACGCACGTCCAGCAGCTCTGCTTCTTCGTAGTCTAGGTATCCCTTCGCTGCCTTTTCTTCCCCCTTATCAGCCAATACACCGCTCGCTACGGGTCCACGTGCAATCACGCTGATTCCCCGCTCCTGAAGCAAAGACAGTACCTCTTCCTCTGCACGTCGGTCCAGTAAACTATACTGATTCATAACACTAACGATATTCGAGCGTTTGACATATTCACGGATGACGTGCGGGCGAATGGAGGAAATACCATAATAACGGATGACGCCCTCCCGCTGTAGCTGCTCAAAAGCCTCAATGGTTTCGTCTATCGGATCGTTAATTGTCCCTCCATGCAGCTGATACAGGTCGATATAGTCCGTTCCCAGGCGACGCAGACTTTCTTTAACAGCTGACAGGATATATTTCTTGGACGGGTCCCATTCCCAGCCCTCCTGCCCTGGTATGCGCCGATTCCCAACCTTGGTCGCCAGGATAACATCCTGCCGCCGTCCACGGATCGCTGCCCCCACAATTTCTTCATTGCGTCCATGCTGGTACAAATCAGCCGTATCCAACAGATTTACGCCTTTATCCAACGCTTCATGAATCAAGTAAACAGCTTGCTGCTCCTCCGTACCGACCGACATACATCCCAGGCCAATCTCACCTACCAGCAAATCTGATGATCCTAGGCGGTTTCTTTTCATTTATGCTCCCCTCACTTCCAATAACGTATAACTTTAAATTTTCAATATTTCTCTATTATACGAAAAAAACAACCCCAAAGGCATAGAGACTCCACACTCTCCAATCTTTGAGGTTGTTGTATACGATTCGTAATTAATTCGTAATTAATTCGTACTATCCGAATAGCCATTGAACGGCCTTAGGAAATTGACGCTGAAAACAATCTACTCGATGCACTGCATCCTGATCCAGCTCAAGAAGCACATCTTTTGCATCCAGTCCCTGTGTCCGCAGCAACTCGTGTGCCTGGAGGGTGAGCGGAACCATATCTTTTTGTACATTCGTCTTCCCTTCACCTTCACGGGTCCCGACAGATATATAAAAGCGTTGTGTCCCATCCCTCACAGTTGCACATGATGCAGATTGCATATAATCAATCATACCCGGATACCAATACGAGCCTGAGATGGAACCGACGCGTCCGAATACGTCCTTATACTGGAAGGCGGCATACATGGAAATTAATCCGCCCAATGAGGCGCCGATAATGCCCGTATGCTCCGTTCCAGTATGCACTGGATATTTTGCCTCGACGTATGGCATTACTTTTGTAACCACAAACGCCAGATAGGCATCTCCACCACCACCAAAAGCAGGTCTTCCTTCTACTAAAGCAGCTGCCTTCCAAGGCGTATAATCATCCAGCCGATTTACGGGCTGAATACCCACCAGCACCACACGGGGCAGCTCCCCCGTAGAAAAACCTCTTTCCAGCTCATCTAATCCGCTTAGAAATAAAGAGCTACCATCCTGCACATACAGCACCGGATACAGCTCATTATGATTCACGGAGACGGGAGGTGTATAGACGTGCACAAGATACCCATCTAATGAAATTTCATCTACATGACCTTTCATCCTACACAGTCCCCCATGATGTAAATGTATGCATTACAATGCGGCATCTATTTCCTTGATCATTTCAGATACAGATTCCAGACCGTTACCTGACAGGTACCAGTAGTTAGGATCAAGGTATACAATATGACCGTTTTTAAATGCATTGGTTTTCTTCACCAGTTCATTCTCCATGGTTTGTTTACCTGTAACCTGCTCCTTGCCTTCTTCGACCACCACTGCTCCACGGTCAACGACAAAAATATAATCCGGATTTTTTTGCTGTACATATTCAAAAGAAACTTTTTGTCCATGCGTGGATACTTTAATGCCAGGATCTACAGGGGTTACGCCAAAAGCATCATGAATGATACCGAAACGGGATTGTGAGCCATATGCGCTCAGGCTTCCTTCATTTGTCAGCACGATCAGTCCTTTAGCTTTGCTCGCTACAGCCTTGTCATGTACGCCCTTGATGGAGCTATCAATCGCAGCCAGTTCCTGCTTGGCAGCATCCTCTTTGTTGAAGATTTGCCCCAACGTTTCCACGTTCTTTTTAAAGGAATTGATGTAATCCTTGGTGTCTACAGCCATCGAAATAGTAGGTGCAATTTTGCTCAACTCTTTATAGGCATCCGCTTGTCTGCCACCGATGATGATCAGTTCAGGAGAGAGATCACTGATTTTCTCATAATCCGGTTCAAACAGCGTACCTGCACTTGCATATTTGGAATCTTTATATTTGCTCAAATACGTAGGAAGATCCTGCTGCGCTACCGCCGCAACGTCTACGCCCAGCTTGTCCAACGTATCCAGTGAACCAAAATCAAATACAACAACATTTTTGGGGTTAACTTTGACTTGAACCGGGTTTTCATCGAGTGCATGTTTGACCGAGATGGTTTTGGATTCAGTGGTTGCAGTCGAGGAGCCCTCACCTGTCGCTTCCGGTGTTACCGGAGCCGCTTTACCACAAGCCGACACGATCAGTACCAATGCAAGCATCAGCGTTAAAAACATCATATTTTTCTTCATTTAACATTCCCCCTAAGTGAAATAAACGCAAATTTTATGGTCACCAATCTGTTGAATCGGAATATCCATATCGTACAAGTCCTTTAATACCTGACTATCAATCATCTCGTCAGCCGTTCCTTGTTTTAGCAACCTGCCATCCTTCATCCCTACAATATAGTCTGAATAGCAGGAGGCAAAGTTAATGTCGTGCAACACGACTAGAATCGTTTTGCCGAGATCATCCACCAAACCACGCAACGTCTTCATAATCTGAACCGAATGCTTCATATCCAGATTGTTCAGCGGCTCATCCAGCAGGATGTATTCTGTGTCCTGAGCCAAAATCATGGCAATAAAAGCCCGTTGTCGCTGTCCCCCACTAAGCAAATCAATATGCTTATCTTTCATATCCTCCAGTCCCATGTAAGCCATAGACTGCTCCACCATTTTGCGATCCTCGCTGTTCAATCTGCCCTTGGAATACGGAAAACGACCGAAACTGACTAGTTCCTTCACGGTTAAGCGAATATTGACATCATTCGTCTGTTTTAAAATCGATATCTTCCGGGCTAGCTCCTCACTTTTCGTCAGGCTCACGGCTTGCCCGTCAATGAGGATTTCTCCCTCATCACTGTCAGTCAGGCGACTGATCATCGACAACAAGGTGCTTTTTCCAGCGCCGTTAGGTCCAATAAAGGAGGTAATCGTTCCTTTAGGTACAGTGACGGATACCTGATCCACCACATTTTTATTCCCGTAGCGTTTGGATACGTTTTTGACTTCTACCATGACTTATTCTCCCGCAGCAAAAGGTACAGGAAGTACACCCCCCCGATAAAGTTAATAATGACGCTGACTGTTGTCGATAAGTCGAATACTCTTTCTGCCAGCAGTTGGCATCCTGCCAACGCAATAACACTGACACAGATAGAGGCCGGAATAATATAACGATGCTGATAGGTTTTCATCACCTGATAAGCCACATTGGCCACAATTAATCCGAGAAACGTAATCGGCCCGACAAGCGCTGTAGAAATGGAAATGAGAATCGCTACGATAATTAGCAGCCTTTTGATAATAAAACCATAAGGGAGACCTAAATTAATCGCATGCTCTCGTCCGAGCGACAGCACGTCCAGATACTTAATGAATCTCCACGCATAAGCAAATACGAGCACAAGCACGAATACAGAAAGCCATAACAGTTCGGTGTTTACATTACTAAAGCTGGCAAAGCTCTTGTCCTGGATTTTCGCAAATTCGTTTGGATCAATCAGTACCTCCATAAAGGTAGACAGACTGTTGAATAGTGTGCCGAACACCAGACCAATCAGCAAAAGCACATAAATCCCACGTCCATCTTTGCGGAAAATTAATTTGTATAGCAGTCCTGCGAACAGCACCATCAGCCCCACCGACAGCAAGAAGTTTAATTCTTTGCTGGTCGAAATCAACGGGACGGAGCCAAATGCAAAAATAATCGTCGTCTGAATCAGCATGTACAGTGAATCCAGGCCGATAATACCCGGAGTCAAAATCTTATTATTCGTAACCGTCTGGAAAATAACGGTTGCAAAAGCAATGGAGCCACCTGTCAGAATGAAGGCTGCGATCTTTTTCAATCGTCGTGGCAGCGCGTAATGCCAGGTATGCGGAAGATCTATAAACACGAAAGCAGCAATCAACACAAGCGCGGCAGCGGCTAATATGCCGATTTTTAATTTAGGATTCATAAGCCCTTCTCCTCAGCAGCAAATACAAGAACAACGCGCTCCCGATCACACCCACCGTAAGTCCTACAGAAATTTCATACGGATAAATGATGACCCGTCCCAAAATGTCGCAAAACAGCACAAAAACGGCGCCCAGGATCGCTGTATGGGCCAGACTTTTTTTCAAATTATCCCCCATATACATGCTGACGAGATTGGGTACAACTAGCCCCAAAAAGGGAATCGTCCCGACCGTTAAGATGACAACAGAGGAAACCAAAGCCACGATCACTAACCCGACATTGACGGTACGCTTGTAATGAACTCCCAAATTGGCTGCAAAATCCTCACCCATGCCTGCAATTGTAAAACGATTCGCATATATGTACGCCAACGCGACCAAAGGAACACTAAGATACAGCATCTCATAGCGACCACTCATAATGAGAGAAAAATCTCCCTGCATCCACGAGGAAATGCCCTGAATCAGATTATATTTGTAGGCAAAAAAAGTCGTCACCGAATTTAAAATGCCTCCAAACATCAGACCGACCAGCGGGATAAATACCGGGTCCTTGAACCGGATTTTATCCAGTATCTTCATGAAAATCAGCGTTCCCCCTAAAGCAAATCCAAAAGCCGTCAGCATCTTCGTCCAAAATCCTGCCGCTCCAAACACCATAATGGCCATCAGCACACCCAATCGTGCCGCATCCATCGTCCCTGCAGTGGTGGGAGAAACAAATCGGTTCCGGGTAAGCTGCTGCATGATCAATCCACAGATACTCATACTCGCCCCTGCGATAATGATACTGATCAAACGTGGGAATCTGCTAATCAGGAGTACCTGCGCCTGATCGTTGGTTAAGTGGAACACATCAAGTGGAGTTACATCATGAACACCAATAAAAACCGAGGCGAAGGCCAGTACTAGAAAAGCCAGTATTAAATAACGCAATTTCATCTCTAACTAAGGGAGCCTGTCCAATAACCTGCACCAAGCTTCGGCCCTGTCCTCCCCTCCAATAATGATAATGATTATCAAAATCAACTAGCATAAATTATATCAGTGATATTGTATCTGTCAAATTTTTTTGCAATGAATAAACCATATCAAGAAAGGTGTTAGCAAAACCTGAATAGTCTAAAGAGCGAATGAGCAAATAAGAGCAATATCCTGTAAAATAGAGGTGGAAGATTTTGGGGCCCTCTTTTCCATTTTTACTGTAAGCAGTTCTTGGAATTCGGGTTTCATTAATTTGATAGACCAAAAAAACAGGAGGAGAATGATGAATCACATATTAATCGTCGAGGATGATACCGCCTTGAGTAATGGTATTGTTCTTGCTCTCAAAGAACCTAACAACGTATTTACGCAAACATATGACATTACTGCTGCAAAAGAACAATTGAACATCACTGCTTTTGACCTAGTGATACTTGATGTAAACTTGCCGGATGGGAATGGACTCGACCTCTTAACCCATATACGTAAAACAAAAGCTTTACCAGTCATTGTTCTGACTGCGAATGATATGGAAACAGATATTGTCACTGGTCTTGAGCTGGGTGCTGATGACTACATCACCAAACCCTTCAGTCTGATGATACTGAGAGCAAGAGTTGGTGTTCAGCTTAAGAAATCCAAATACTCGCTTGCAGACTCCATTCAGCTAGGTGATTTTTCCTTCTCATTTGAGAGGATGGAATTTAATAAGAATGATATACCGATTGAACTAAGTAAAACGGAGCAAAAATTGTTGCGCATTCTAATCAACAATCGAGGAAATACCGTTTCGCGTGATCATTTAATAGACAGCATCTGGACTGACGGGGCTGAATATGTAGGTGAAAATGCCTTGTCGGTTACGATAAAAAGGCTACGTGACAAGCTCGAGGATCATCCTTCTTCCCCACAATATATTAAAACGGTTTATGGGCTGGGCTACACATGGGCGTTGAAATGACAACACTCCTATATATATGTATTGGAATTGCCGTTGTTGCTGTATGCACCGCTGTGGGTGCTATTATGCTGTATCGCAGGAGCATCCATAAAACAATGAAAACCATTGAGAACATGCTGGATGCCGCGATAAATGGCAGCTTCTCAGAGGATGTCTTTGATGAATCCGTTCTTTCTTCAATAGAAGCTAAATTCGTGAGATTTCTTTCCATTTGTTCCGTGTCCTCCAAAAATCTGCTTGCTGAAAAGAATAAAATAAATGAGCTGATTTCCGATATTTCACACCAAACGAAAACACCATTGGCCAACATCCTGCTTTATTCCCAACTACTTAGCGAATACGAACTATCACAGGATACCTCCACTTGTGTGAAAGCTCTATCAACACAGGCCGAAAAGCTTAATTTCCTAATCCAGGCATTGTTGAAAACATCGCGGCTTGAAACGGGGATTATCACGGTAGCGCCAAGGCAAGAATCTGTTCATAAGCTCCTTGATGCTGCACTGGAGCAAATAACGCCAAAAGCAGATGCCAAAGGGATTTCAGTTATTAGGGAGGACACCGTTATTCATGCTTATTTTGACCTAAAGTGGACCAGTGAAGCTGTCTATAACATTATGGATAACGCTATAAAATATACAGAGACAGGCGGAAGCATGGATATAAAAGTGATGGCATACGAATTGTTTTGTCGAATTGATATTACTGATAGCGGCATAGGCATTGCAGAAGAAGAACAAGGGAAGATCTTTACCCGCTTCTATCGCTCCCCTACTGTTAACTCGCAGGAGGGTGTCGGGATTGGACTGTTTTTAGCTAGAGAAATCATCGCTGCGGAGGGTGGGTACATCAAAGTACGGTCACACTACGACCGTGGTTCTACCTTCTCTATTTTTCTTCCTATGGATACTTAATTCTTTCAATACCGTTAGATTTCGGAAAGATTGTAGAAAGATTAGTGTGCTAATGTCTGTACTGTAGATGACTACGATACAGACATTTTTTTGTGGAGGAGAACGTACATGGCTCTATTGAAAACTCAGGCATTAAGGAAGCATTACGGTAACGGAGATACTGCTGTTCATGCCTTAGACGGCGTGAATCTGGAAGTGGAAAGCGGTGAATTTGTCGCTATTGTCGGTACGTCCGGGAGCGGCAAATCTACCCTTCTCCATATGCTGGGTGGACTTGATCGTCCGACAAGTGGAAACGTTACGATTGACGGCAAAGATATTTCTACATTAAAAGACGAAGAATTGACTATTTTTCGCAGACGAAAGATTGGCTTTGTTTTTCAAAATTACAACCTGGTGCCTGTCTTGAATGTCTACGAAAATATTGTGCTTCCTATTGAACTGGACGGTAAAGAACCAGACAAAGCCTATCTGACCCAAATTACAAATACACTGGGGCTTAAGAACAAATTAAACAATCTACCAAGTAATCTTTCGGGAGGTCAGCAGCAGCGAGTCGCTATTGCGAGAGCACTGGCGACGAAACCAGCCATTATTTTGGCTGACGAGCCTACTGGCAACCTGGACAGTAAAACCAGTCTGGATGTGATGGGATTGATCAAAGTATCCAGCCAGCAGTTCCGCCAAACAATAGTGATGATTACCCACAACGAGGAAATTGCGCAAATGGCAGACCGGATCATCCGTATTGAGGACGGTAAAATAGTAGGTGGTGCGACTAGATGATCAAGGTAAAAAACAGTAAGGCGGTTCGTAATTTATCAGATAAAAGTTTAAAAGCCAATAAAATCCGCAATATTATTGCGGTTATCGCTATTGCCTTAACCACTTTGTTATTTACATCTCTGTTTACTATGGGGATTGGCGCGATGGAAAGTTTCCAGCAGGCAACGATGCGACAGGCTGGTGGGTTAGGGCAGGGTTATCTCAAATATATCAACGATGAGGAATTTAATCACATCAAAGACCACCCTCTTATTAAAGAGATAGCATATAGCCGCCTGTTAAGTGGAAAGGTGACAAACGAGCAATTTTTAAAGCGTCGTGCGGAGTTCTGGTATCATGACGATGTAGGGCTAAAGCTAGGATTGATTGAGCTAGAAAAAGGCCACAAACCAGTGGCGGAAAATGAGGTTATCGCAGACTCCAAGACCCTACAGTTACTGGGTACTCCCCTGAAAGAAGGCGCCCCATTGTCCTTGAAGCTTGAGGTTCACGGCAAAATGGTACAGCGTGAATTTATCCTCTCCGGCTGGTGGAAGAGTGACCCCGCCGCCGGGATAGCCAGAGGTCAAATTTATGCTTCTAAAGCTTATGTGGATGCACATGCCGAAGAATTACGCTACACATATAAGCAGGATCAAGATATGACCGGAGCCATCAATGCAACTATCATGTTCGATAACAGCTCGAACATGCGGGAAAATCTTAATAAAGTGATTACAGAAAGCGGTTATTCCCTGGACAAAAATGCACCGAACTACATTGCAAGTTCTGTGAACTGGGCGTATCTTTCCAACACTTTCAGTTCGAACCCTGAAGCCGTCTTTCCCCTAGCCACTGGTCTGTTACTGATCATGCTTACTGGCTACTTGATCATCTATAATATTTTCCAAATCTCGGTGATGCGTGATATTCGTTTCTTCGGTCTTCTAAAAACCGTCGGCACAACCAGCAGACAAATCAGCAGAATCATCCGAAGACAGGCATTATTTCTTTCCTTGATCGGGATTCCCATCGGCTTGCTCGGGGGTTTTTGGGTCGGAAAATCGCTTATCCCTCTGCTGCTTATGAACCATTATAGGCACGCTGAGGTAACCCTATCCCCCAGCCCATGGATTTTTATCGGCTCCGCTCTGTTTGCAGTCATAACAGTTATGATCAGTGCATATAAGCCTATTAGGATTGCAGCGACTGTGTCTCCAATCGAGGCTGTAAGATACGTAGACGGAGCTACCCAAAAGGGGAAGAAAAAACTAAGAAAATCAACTAACGGTGCTAAGATTCCCCTGATGGCTCGATCCAACTTAGGGCGCAATAAGAAGCGGACTACTTTGGTGCTGCTTAGCCTTTCTCTAAGTCTAGTGCTACTGAATACTACTTTTACATTATCCCAAAGTCTGGATATGAATAAGTATGTGTCTAAAAGCCATGATACTGACTTTCTGATTGCACATGCTGATTATTTTCAAGAACATTTCACAGGCCCTGACAATGCAACGACAGAAAGCTATATTCAGGCCGTCCAGGCACAACCCGGTTTTGAAGAAGGTGGACGATTGTACAGTGGCAGCAATTTATTCACTGTCGAGCATAAAGAGAACAAAGAGGAAAATTGGGAAATCGCCACTCCTGACGCTCGCGGCAACTTATCTACAGTAGTGTATGGGCTTGAAGATCTCCCCCTTCACCGACTAAAATTAATTGATGGCGAACTTGATTATGGCAAGCTAGCTTCGGGAAAGTATATTTTGGAAGGAGTCATTTTAGGCGATTACGATAATCCTCACATGGAACTATCCGTATACAAAGTAGGTGAAAAGGTTACTCTTCATAACTATATGGGCACAGCAAATGCCCAAGAGTATACTAGCCATGAATTCACAGTGCTTGGTCATGTTGGCGTAAAACCAACCAATTCTGGTGTAGACGTTCCTACTTATACTAACTTCTATCTCCCGGCGGATATCTACAAAACGCTTGTGAAGAAGCCTGTGGTGATGAGTTATGCCTTTAATGTATCCGACAGTAAAGAAAAAACGATGGAGAACTTTATAAAGAATTATACCGAAATAAAGGAGCCAGTGATGGACTATAAATCCAAATCCACCGTGATTGCCGAGTTTTCAGGTATACAAAAAACAATTCTGATGATTGGCGGTACGCTCAGTATTATTATTGGTGTAATTGGCATTGTTAATTTTGCAAACGCGCTTCTAACTAGTATTCTGACCCGCTATCAAGAGTTTGCTATACTACAAAGCATCGGCATGACCAACAAACAATTAAAAACAATGCTTATATATGAGGGGATGTACTATGTACTCGGCACCAGCATATGCTCCATCTTATTAGGAAGCTTATTTTCCGTCCTGATTGCGAGACCCTTGAGTACTCAAATATGGTTTATGGGTTATAAATTTATTATCTGGCCGCTGATCCTCGTGCTGCCTGTTCTGCTCGCTCTTGGGATATGTCTTCCTCTCGCTATTTATTCTCTGAGCGACAGGAAAACTATCGTGGAACGACTGCGAACAGCAGAATAAATCCCCCTTAGTCGAAATGACCTAGCAAAAACTTATAGCTAGGTCATTATCGTATGCTTTAAAACCATCTATCGCTGGCTATATAAGGCCTTTTGGTGAAAGACCTACTTACCGTAGCTGCTTCCCCATACCCTACTCTGCATTCCATAGGCATTGTGGAAGAGGAATATGGTAAAATCTTCGCGGCTCCACCTCTTCCATTTTTCTTTCCATAGGCAGGTTATCTTTCAACATTGTTAGATTTCAGAAAGATTGTTGAAAGATTATTATGATACGGTCTGTATAGTATAGCAAGGAGATACAGACTATTTCTTGGAGGGAAACAAAAGTGACTTTATTGAAAACTCAGGCATTAAGGAAGCATTACGGGAACGGAGATACTGCTGTTCATGCCTTAGACGGCGTGAATCTGGAGGTGGAAAGCGGTGAATTTGTCGCTATTGTTGGTACGTCCGGGAGCGGCAAATCCACCCTTCTCCATATGCTGGGTGGACTGGATCGTCCGACAAGCGGAAGTGTTACGATTGACGGCAAAGATATTTTCACATTGAAAAACGAAGAATTAACTATTTTCCGCAGACGAAAGATTGGCTTCGTGTTTCAAAATTATAACCTGGTGCCCGTCTTAAATGTCTATGAAAATATTGTGCTCCCCATTGAACTGGATGGTAAAGAACCCGACAAAACCCACATAGATAAAATAGTACATACCTTGGGCCTTGACCACAAAATGAATAATCTTCCAAACAATCTTTCCGGTGGACAACAGCAGCGTGTAGCCATTGCCAGAGCACTGGCAGCCAAGCCCGCCATTATCTTGGCAGATGAACCCACCGGAAATCTGGACAGTAAAACCAGTCTGGATGTAATGGGATTGATTAAGGTATCCAGCCAACAGTTCGCCCAAACAATGGTGATGATTACCCACAACGAGGAAATTGCGCAAATGGCCGATCGGATCATTCGTATTGAGGACGGTAAAATAGTTGGTGGTAAAGGCAAATGATCAAGGTAAAGAACAAAAGAGTAATCCGTAATTTATCAGACAAGAGCTTGAAAACGAACAAAACTCGCAATATTATTGCGATTATCGCTATTGCCTTAACCACTTTGTTATTTACATCTCTGTTTACTATGGGGATTGGCGCAATGGAAAGTTTCCAGCAGGCAACGATGCGACAGGTTGGTGGGGAAGCGCATGCTTCTCTCAAATTTATCAACGATGAGGATTTTAATCACATCAAAGACCACCCTCTTATTAAGGAGATAGCATATTGCCGCTCGTTAAGTCAAAAGGTAACAAACGAGCAATTTTTAAAGCGCAAAACGGAGTTCTGGTATCGTGACGATCTAGGGCTAAAGCTAGGATTGGTTGAGCTAGAAAAAGGCCACAAACCGGTGGCAGAAAATGAGGTTATCGCGGACTCTAGCACCTTACAGCTACTGGGTATTCCCCTGAAAGAGGGCGTCCCATTGACCTTGAAGCTTGAGGTTCACGGCAAAACGGTGCAGCGTGAATTTATCCTCGCCGGCTGGTGGAAGAGTGACCTCGCCGCCGGGATGGACGTAGGCACAATCTATGCTTCTAAAGCTTATGTGGATGCCCATGCTGAAGAATTAATTAACACATATTATAATCGGACCGGAGCCATCAGGGCAGATATCATGTTCGATAACAGCTCGAACATCCAGGGAAAACTTGATCAAGTGATTACAGAAAGCGGTTATTCCCTAGACCAAAATGCACCGAACTACATTGCAAGTTCTGTGAACTGGACGTATTTTTCCAACACTTTCAGTTCGAACCCTGAAGTCGTCTTTGTCTTAGCTGGTGGTCTGTTACTGATCATGCTTACTGGCTATTTGATCATCTATAATATTTTCCAAATCTCGGTGATGCGTGATATTCGTTTCTACGGTCTTCTAAAAACCATCGGCACAAGCAGTAGCCAACTCCGTAGGCTCATTCATAGACAGGCATTATTTCTTTCCTTGGTCGGAGTTCCCATCGGCTTACTTGTGGGTTTTGGGGTCGGAAAATCGCTTCTCCCTCTGCTTATGAACACTTTTGGGCACGCTGAGGTAACCCTATCCCCCAACCTATGGATTTTTATCAGCTCCGCTTTGTTTGCAGCCATTACAGTTATCATCAGTATTTATAAGCCTATTAGGATTGCAGCGACTGTATCTCCAATCGAGGCAGTAAGATACGTAGACGGAGCTATCAAAAAGGGTAAGAAAAAACTGAAAAAATCAACTAACGGTGCTAAAATGCCGCTGATGGCTCAAGCCAACTTAGGGCGCAATAAGAAACGGACTACTTTAGTGCTGATTGGCCTTTCTCTAAGTCTGGCGCTACTGAATATTACTTTTACATTATCCCAAAGTCTGGATATGGATAAATATGTGTCTAGAAGCATTGACGCTGACTTTGTGATTGCACATGCAGGTTATTTTCAAGAACATTTCACAGGTCCTGACAATGCAACGACGGAAAGTTATATCCAGGCCGTACAAGCACAACCTGGCTTTGAAGAAGGTGGACGATTGTACAGTGGCAGCAATTTACTCACTGCTGATTGTAAAGAGACCTTAAAGGGAGACGGCACCGACGCTCGTGTCAACTTATCTGCAACCCCAGGCATTAATGCTTGTGGCTCTTTACCATACGACACCGACGCTCGTGGCAACATATCAGCAGCAGCATATGGTCTCGAAGAGTTTCCTCTTCACCGACTACAACTAATTGACGGTGAGCTTGATTATGGCAAGCTGGCTTCGGGTAAATATATCCTGGAAAATGTCATACTGGATAACGATGGTAATCCCAAAATGAAATATTCGGCATATAAGATAGGTGAAAAGGTTGTCCTTCATAACTATATGGACACAGCAAAAGTCCAGGAGTATACTAGCCATGAATTCACAGTCCTCGGTCATGTCGCCCGAAAAGGAATTAATAATGGTGTAATAGGTGCTAATGTTGAATTCTTTCTTCCGGCGGATATCTACAAAACACTTGTGAAGAAGCCTACGGTGATGAGTTATGATTTTAATGTATCCAACAGTAAAGAAAAAACGATGGAGAGCTTCTTAAAGAACTATACCGGAGTAAAGGAGCGAACGATGCACTATCGATCCAAATCTACCGTAATTACCGCGTTATTAGGTATGCGAAATACTATTTTGATGATTGGCGGTATGCTCAGCGTTATTATCGGTTTGATTGGTACTCTTAATTTTGCAAACGCGCTTCTAACTAGCATTCTGACCCGCCATCAAGAATTTGCTATACTACAAAGTATCGGTATGACTAATAAACAATTAAAGACAATGCTCATTTATGAGGGTCTGTACTATGTGCTCGGTACTAGCATATGCTCCATCTTATTAGGAAGCTTATTTTCCGTCTTGATTGCAAAACCCCTGAGTAACGTAATGTGGTTTATGAGTTATAAATTTATTATCTGGCCCCTGATCCTCGTGCTGCCTGTTCTGCTCGTTCTTGGGATCTGTCTTCCTCTCGCTATTTATTCTCTGAGCAACAAGAAAACTATCGTAGAACGACTGCGAACGGCAGAATAAATCCCCCTATAAAGAAAATGACCTGGTCAAACCTTTTGGCTGGGTCATTTCTTGGTTATTCAACAGTGGTTTAATCCCTACTCCCTGAACCATGAGCAAATAAGAGCATATCCTGTAAAATAGAAATAGAGAATGGGCGGCTCTCATTTACACTTTTATTGTGAGCGGTTGTTAGAGCTCGGAATTGTTTAACCAAAATACAAGAGGAGAATAATGAACTATATAATAATTGTCGAGGATGATATCGCCTTGAGTAACGGGATTGTTTTTGCTCTTAAAGAACCTAACAACGTATTTGTACAAGCTTTTGTGTGAAAGCTCTATCTGCACAGGCCGAAAAGCTTAACTTTCTTATCCAGGCATTGTTGAAAACATCGCGGCTTGAAACGGGGATTATCACGGTAGCGCCAAGGCGGGAATCTGTTCAAAAGCTCCTTGATGCTGCATTGGAGCAAATGATGCCAAAAGCAGATGCCAAAGGGATTTCAGTTGTTATGAAGGACACATTTACCCATGCTTATTTTGACCTAAAGTGGACGATTGAAGCTGTCTATAACGTTATGGATAACGCTATAAAATATACAGAGACAGGCGGAAACATGGATATAAAAGTAATGGCATACGATTTATTTTGCCGAATTGATATTAACGACAGTGGTATAGGGATTGCAGAAGAAGAACAAGGGAAGATCTTTACCCGCTTCTATCGCTCCCCTACTGTTAACTCGCAGGAGGGCGTCGGGATTGGACTGTTTTTAGCTAGAGAAATCATCGCTGCAGCGGGTGGCTACATCAAAGTACGGTCACACTACGGCCGTGGTTCTACCTTCTCTATTTTTCTTCCTATGGATACTTAATTCTTTCAATACCGTTAGATTTCAGAAAGATTGTAGAAAGATCAGTGTGTTAATGTCTGTACTGTAGATGACTACGATCCAGACATTTTTTTGTGGAGGAGAACGTATATGGCTCTATTGAAAACTCAGGCATTAAGGAAGCATTACGGGAACGGAGATACTACTGTTCATGCCTTAGACGGCGTGAATCTGGAGGTGGAAAGCGGTGAATTTGTCGCTATTGTCGGTACGTCCGGGAGTGGCAAATCCACCCTTCTCCATATGCTGGGTGGACTTGATCGTCCAACCAGTGGAAACGTTACGATTGACGGCAAGGATATTTTTACATTAAAAGACGAAGAATTGACTATTTTTCGCAGACGAAAGATTGGCTTCGTGTTTCAAAATTACAACCTGGTACCTGTCTTGAATGTCTACGAAAATATTGTGCTTCCTATTGAACTGGACGGTAAAGAACCAGACAAAGCCCACATAGATAAAATAGTACATACCTTGGGCCTTGACCACAAAATGAATAATCTGCCAAACAATCTTTCCGGTGGACAACAGCAACGTGTAGCTATTGCCAGAGCATTGGCAGCGAAACCTGCAATTGTTTTAGCAGATGAACCCACCGGGAACCTGGACAGTAAAACCAGTCTAGATGTGATGGGATTGATCAAGGTATCCAGCCAACAGTTCGCCCAAAGATGGTAATGATTACTCATAATGAAGAAATCGCGCAGATGGCAGACCGCATCATCCGTATTGAAGACGGTAAAATTGTCGGCGGTGATACAAAATGATCAAGGTAAAGAACAAAAAAGTAATTCGTAATTTATCAGAGAAGAGCTTCAAAGTAAACAAAGCCCGTAACCTCTTTGCTATTGTTGCCATAGCACTAACCTCATTGCTATTTACAACACTGTTCACTATGGGGATTGGCGCTGGGGAAACTTACAACGGGCGACCATGCGACAGGTCGGTGGAGATGGACATGCCGTACTTAAATATATAACGGATGACGAATTTAATCATGTCAAGGATCATCCATTGATCAAAGAAATAGCTTATGCCAAACTATTAAGCAATAAAGTTACAAACGAGGAATTTATAAAGCATCGTGCAGAGCTTTGGTATTATGACGATGTGGGGTTGAAGCTTGGACTTATCAAGCTACAAAAAGGTAGCAGAAAAAGAAGCTATCACGAACTCCAAAACTCTACAATTGTTGGGAGTTCCCTTGAAGGTGGGTGCACCACTGACGCTGCGGCTTGAAATTCACGGCAAAGAAGTGAAGCGTGATTTGATTCTATCTGGCTGGTGGGAAAGCAATCCCACAGCTAACACAGGACAAATCTTCACTTCCAGCCCCTATGTAGATGCGCATGCAGATGAACTGCAAAGCACTTACAGCGTGGAAGACAAAACTATGATCAAACAGGAATTGTAAATGCATACCTCATGTGATAATAGCTTGAATATGGAAGAGAAACTCAACAAAGTGATTACGGATAGTGGTTATTCCCTTGAGAAAGATTCGCCTATATATGACTCATAATGTCAACTGGTCCTATCTTTCGACCAACTTCAGTATGGATACAGGAAAGAATCATAGCGCTAACGCCATTCTAACTAGCATACTGACCCGTCACAAGGAATTGCTATGCTGGAAAGCATTGGCATGACCAAAAAACAGTTGCGGGCCATTTTCATCTAGGAAGGAATATATTATATGCTCGGCACCAGCGTATTCTCTATGCTATTTGCAACCGTATTTTCTATTTCGATTGTGAAACCCATGGGCAGTATCATATGGTTTTTAAACTATCACTTTATAATTAGCCACTATTAGTCTTACTGCCTTTACTGTTTGTGATTGGGATACTCATTCCAGTAGCAGTCTATTCTATGAATGACAAACAGAGTATCGTGGAGCGGCTTCGAGAGTCCGAGTAGATTTGCGATTAGATTTCGCCCGGTCGGGCATTGTAGCATAATAGGCCAGCCAGGAACTTTTGGTTGTCTTATTTCTTGAACACCTAGTATGAGTGTTAACTAACTATACAGTGAAAGTCCGGAATAGCGACCAGAAAGTATTGGTCATTAAGGACAATGGTATTAAATCTGTTTATAGATAAAATTAGGAAACGTATTTTTAAAAAAAACGTACGAGCAAGGTACAAAAATCAAAAGTTTCCAAAAACCTGCATCTGTAAACTTGAGTAGGATCGGTATTAGAACAAAAGTCAAACACGACGTTTATATTTGAATTTGAAAATATATAAGAAAAAGAAGAAGTATTGCTACTTCTCCTTTTCGTCAGTTAAACAGTAATTTTAGTTAGACAAAATCATTCTTTCACCAATCAATACCATTGGGTGGTATTAGAACTACAATTTCCAGGGGATTCGATACAATCTGCTCTACAATTATCAGGATCACATTTCTGTTGTACTTCCATATCAAAATCCATAGTTTCCAAAAAATCAATTTTTTCCATGATATTTTCACCTCCTTTCACTATTAAATTATCATTAAACATACCTCTTTTTTTTCTATTGTAAAAAACAGCACTTTATTTGGCATAATTGGGTTTGAAAAAAGTGGTTTATACCATAAATAAAATACTGTTGAATAACCAAAAAATATTGAAAAAAAAGACCCTATTTTCTGTAGAATCGTTTGTACCACCAAGCGACTCAGAAAGAGAACGATCTCATGAAGAATTCTATCCATGTTTACATCTATCCTGTTATGAAAACAAGGCGCGTAAATTCACGTTAACCCATTTACTTCATTAGTGTAGCTGCCTTAGAACAATGGGACAGTTATCAATCCGGTGTAGATCTGCTTATTCATTATTCGCGTTTTTCCACCAAAGCCGCCAAAGTCTCACCTTTCCCAAAGAATTGCTACTCATCGATTTGACCACCAGAACGTTTGGAAAACACGGTTACCTTGGTCCCCCTATCACGGAGAGCGTGCAGGCATTAAACTTCATGTTGCTTTACGAGCCGAAATGTCAACCCCTTCAAGTTATTGAAACACAGGGTTCCCGACATGACGCCCTGTAAGTGAAGCGTTGACTCAACCTAACTATATATTGGTGATGCTACAGCGCCTGAATGCCCTTTTTCGCTGGCATAAAAAATGCACCCCCTAAGATTTAATGGATAAACTAGAGTTTTATTCCAGTTTTTATTCTAAGGGGTGCACTTCATTTTCTGGCTGGGTCATTTCTTAGTTATTGAACAGTATTTTATTATATTTGCTCTCCACTTCGCTATCATGAGTAATCAATATAATGGTGTGACTTTGTTTAAGTTCATCCAGAATCGTAATGAAAAGTTTTTTTACAACACTGTCCAAGTTTGAAGTTGGTTCATCAAAAATTAATACCTCTTTATTGACATAGATATTCCGCAATATAGAAATGAGTTGCTGTTGTCCCCCTGATAAGGAGAAATTCTTTCCAATGACTTGATTCTCACCATGCCCTTGGATAAAGTTTTCGGTATCCAATAATTCAATATAAACATTCAACTGCTCAATTGGGATCCCTTGCTTTCCCAACGTTATGTTATTCATGATTGTATCCATATACATCACAGGTTCCTGAAAACAAATTCCTATTTTATCGCTAACCTCCTCCCGTTTCCAGTTTCTCAGCTCTTTGCCATCCAACAAAATATCACCAGTATAATTACAATTGATTTTTGTTAATAACTTTAATAGCGTGCTTTTTCCAGCCCCATTACGTCCGGAAAGACAAAATATATCGTTTCTATACACAGAGAAGGAAATATGTGATAAGGCTTTTTCCAATCCGTTATAACTATAACTGACGTCCTTGAATTCTATATTCAATGTTAATCCACCTCTTCGGCCTTCATAATTAACTCAACTCTCTCGATAGACACTTTAGCTTGTTTCCAACCGGCTACATAGTTAGTTACGCCTTTAATGGGCCCTATAATTTGATTGGAATAATAAACAAACACCGTTAATATACCAATGCTTGTTTGACCGTTTATAACCATCATCGCACCGATCCCTAAAAGAAGAACATTCCCAACAGAAATAATAACAGAAGGAACAGTAGCAGCTATTTTAAAGGTATTTCCCCTTTTTCTATTTGCCTCAAGTGACTTCTCCTCCAAGGGCATATATTTGCCAAGAACATAGTCCTTCAACCCCATTCCAATGGAATAAAGAATGGAATGGAGCGTACCCCTAATGTAAAAAACAGAATCGTCATAGGCTTCCATAACCAATTTACTTCTTTGGGTAATTTTTTTATTAAAGTATATTTGACTCAATAAGATTAGTAGCATGACCATAAGGATAACAATAAATAATATATAGTTATAAAAAAGTAGCACGGTACTAATTACAATTAGAAAAAGCAGGTTAGATATAAACATCGGTATGCCGTTCGACACCAATCTTTCTATAATTCCTATGTCGTTCATAAACAAAGATAACAATTTATCATTGTGTGTATTAACTGTTTCGCCTGGTAAAATAAAAATTTTTGTCAATAACTTTTGCTTCAGATTGTAAGATATTCGCTTCGCTAATTCTGTAAAGATAAATTCAGAGAACAGAGCAAATAAATGTGATAAAACATATAAGCCGATGGATATCAACATAAATTCCATGATTAAAGAAACATCTTGCGAATCCAAACCCGCGTCAATAATCCTACTTATAAATTGAGGAAGTAACATGCTAACTACTGTATCTAAAGTTTGAAAAACTAATATCACAATAACAAAGATATTAAAATGATTGACACCGGTAACAATCCAATTATATTTTTTTAACATATTTTAACCCCCCAGTGTAACTATAAAAAAATATAGTTAGCGTCATTTGTCGCATTTTCTATATACACCGCTATTCATTTTACAGCTTAACGCCCCATTTCCCCTGTTCATGACATTAAGCGCCTTTTTCCTGTCATAATATACCGTTCGCTTGTTTTTGATTTAACTGATTTTCTGTTCATTTTGTCAGTAAAACATCGGATTATGACATATAAACTATTTCTCGAAAAAATAATGATGTATTTATTGTAGGGAAATAGATTGCATGAGAGGGGAATCGATCATGAAGTACGTTTTTAATCCTTACTTGCGTGAGTTGCTTCATAACAATCAAGCCATTATTGCTAATACAAAAACAGGTAATTTTCTGAAAACATCTACATCTTATTATCATGCACTGAAGGAAATGGTAGATGCAGGAGAAACCGAGTTGTTCCTCACCCCCACGGAAAGTTCACCGCACGCTGAAGTCATTAAAAATTTAAAGAACCTTTTTCATGGATTAATGAATATCGAATGTATTCTAACTGAGAACCAGTTAACCAATATCTATAAAGAATCCTTAGATGTCGTGTATCTGGCATTGACGAATAAATGCAACCTGAAATGTAAACATTGCAGCGCTTCCGCTGATATCAAGTTCACCGACGCTTTAACAACAAAAAAAATAAAAGAACTTATTGATCAGCTCGTCTTGCTTCAGCCCAAGGCTATTAATGTGACCGGCGGAGAACCTATGATGCGTATGGATATCATGGACATTTTGGCCCACCTAAGACGCAAGTTTGAAGGTGTTATTTTGCTATCAACGAATGGTCTTTTTATTTCTGAAAAGAACGGTGAACAGCTGCTTAAGTATGTTGATAAGGTTTCCTTTAGTGTAGATGGGTATGATGAAGAAACTTGCGCAAAAATTAGAGGCAGAGGCGTTTTTAATAGAGTAATAAAAAGTATCAAATTGCTTCAGAGTAAGGGATTACAGAAAATCGCTTTATCGATGACGATTACCAACTATACCCTTGATGGAGGAAGGGAACGGTTCCTTAAACTGTGTGAGCAATTAAAGGTGGAGCCCATCGTTCGTATCTTAACACCAGCAGGCAGAGCAGGAGTACACAGCGAAGAAATTTTTCCTGAAAAATCCTTTATAGATGACACTGCCTCCCAAGATCTTCATTGTCGATTATGTTCGCCAGGAAAAAGGGAACTGTTTATCGGAGGGGATGGTAATATTTACCCATGTGGAGGATTAATGGAGTCGGAAGATTTTGTGTTAGGAAATGTATTTGATGAAAATTTAGTAGAACTCATAACTAACGGAAACTTAAAAACAGACTATTCTCCCATTGATCGTGTAAGACCCTGGAATGTTGAATCCTGTAAGGACTGTGACGTTAATTTATTTTGTCACCATTGCATCAGCAATATCCATTTTCTACATCAAAACAAAAAGCTGTTTGATACGGTATGTCAAAAACAAAAAGCAGAACTTCAACAGCTTGTGTGGAAAGACTAGATCACGATAAGGAGAGTACGAAATGAATTTTACCTATTGGGTAACCGAAGATTGCAATTTGAGATGCAAATATTGCTACGTCAATAAAGCTCCAAAAACAATGGATCAGGAAACCGCTACCAAAGCTATTGAATTTACTGAAAAAACACTTGCTGCAAATCCTGCAAAACATAAAGACAAAATTCATATAGGCTTACATGGCGGAGAACCGCTGCTTAATTATTCGATCATTTATTTTCTTATTGAAGAATTAAAATCCAAATTCCCTGGAAACATTGCTTTTACAATGACAACAAACGGTACGACTTACAATAAAGAGATGCTTGATTACGTCGCAAGTCAGGTTGAATTAACCATAAGCGTGGATGGAAAGCAGGAAAGCCACGATATCAATAGAGTGTACAAAAATGGACAGGGCAGTTATGAGCGCGTCATTAAAACGATTGACTATTTAAACAGCCAAGCCCAATTTTACCGGGTGAGAATGACAGTCACGCCCAACAACGTTTCACATCTGGCTGACAACTATATTTATCTTCATGAGAAAGGTTGTCCGGTTGTGGCATTCGCTCTGGATGAAGATGATATGAATTGGGACAAAGAGCTTATGGAGATCTATCGGCAGAATCTCAACGAAATCTTTTCCCACATGGTTAAAAAGGATTTTACCAAAGCGCAGTACTTTTTATACAATTTCAAGAATGAATATTTCCGACCAAGAGGTATCTGTGATGGTTGTCATACAAGCTTTCATATCTCCAGTGATGGAAAACTATACCCTTGTATTCTTGCAGTAGGACACGACGAATTCGCAATGGGCAGTGTATTTACTGGTTTAAATGATACCCGTTTATCAAATTTAGATAAAATCAATCAGAGAGATGAAGGAGTCTGTTCAAAGTGTGCTATGTATAACAACTGCCGAAGTAAAATGTGTAAAATTATTAACAAAATTCAAACTGAAAATTTCTACAAATCCTCCCCCGTATTCTGTACAGCTCAAAAAATACACTATTCTACCGTAAAGAGTTATGACTATATATTGGAAAAATTCTCACTAAAATCAAATAACTGATGATAAGTATACCTGCATGTAATTGGTATGATCACTTCAGCATAAATAAACACTGGTCAAACTCCTCCTCTCTTGCTTTGTAATAACTCTTGTTCCATAGCTTGAAGTATGGCCAATTGCTTTTCTTGGCTACGCTTCAAGCCATTTTTTGTAAAATAAGGATTGTTATATGAAGTGCGACACCTGCTAAGGAAATAAAAAAGGCTCGTGGCCTGATTCGTGTAAAATGAAGCTGCCTACACCACTTACACAAGGATAATCACACCATGAGCTACTCACATCTTAGCATAATCGAACGTAGCAAGCCAAAAATCCTCCATCAACAAGGATGGAGCGCGAGAGCCATCGCTCGTAAAATCGGACGGCATCACGCTACAGTAAGCCCAGAGATCCATCGTCATTCGGAGGAGGGGTGCATAAGAGCGAGTACCTCAGAACAGGCCTATCAACAACGACGTAAGGCCGCTGCGTCCGTGGGGAAATGAACGGAAGAATAAGCTAGACCATAATTGAAGCCAACATCAGTAAGTCCCGAAACGTGCAGGCTAATTAATCAAAGCAGTCGCCAGGCGATGGAGTTATTCACTTTATTTAAGAATTATTCAACCAAGTACTGTTCTTTGTAGATTCTTTACCCCCTTCACTCCGCCCAAATAAATCTTTCAACACTGTTAGATTTCAGAAAGATTGTGGAAAGATTATTATGATAATGTCTGTACTGTAGGTAACTACGATACAGACATTTTTGTTAGAAGGAGAGCAAAATGAAGATATTAGAAACCAGAGAGCTAAGAAAAACTTACGGCAGCGGAGATATGGCGGTTCATGCGTTGGACGGAGTAAACATGGAGGTAGACAATGGAGAATTTGTGGCCATCATTGGTACATCCGGCAGCGGCAAGTCCACCCTACTGCATATGCTCGGTGGGCTGGATCGGCCGACAAGCGGAAACGTCACCGTTGACGGCAAGGATATCTATTCCCTGAAAGATGAAGAATTGACCATTTTCCGCAGACGAAAGATTGGCTTTGTTTTTCAGAATTACAATCTAGTTCCAGTCTTAAATGCCTACGAGAATATTGTGCTCCCCATTGAACTGGATGGGAAACAACCGGACAAAGCCTATCTGGCCAAAATTGCAAATACGCTGGGTCTTGAGAACAAATTAAACAATCTACCGAGCAATCTTTCGGGGGGACAGCAGCAGCGGGTAGCCATTGCAAGAGCGCTGGCGGCGAAACCAGCCATTATTTTGGCCGACGAGCCTACCGGCAACCTGGACAGCAAAACCAGTCTGGATGTCATGGGGTTGATTAAAGTATCCAGCCAGCAGTTCGGCCAAACGATGGTGATGATTACCCACAATGAAGAAATCGCGCAGATGGCGGACCGCATCATCCGCATTGAGGACGGTAAAATGGTTGGCGGTGCGATCAGATGATCAAAGTAAAAAACAATAAGGCGGTTCGTAATTTATCAGATAAAAGTTTTAAAGTGAATAAAACCCGCAATATTATTGCGATCATCGCTATTGCCTTAACCGCCTTGTTATTTACAACCCTGTTTACTATGGGGCTTGGCACTATGGAAAGCTTGCAGCAGGCAACGATGCGGCAGGCCGGTGGGGGGGGGCATGCTCTACTCAAATATCTCACGGATGAGGAATTTAATCGTGTCAAAGACCACCCTCTTATTAAGGAGATAGCGTATGGCCGTTTGTTAAGTAAAAAGGTGACAAACGAGCAATTTTTAAAGCGCCATACGGAGTTCTGGTATTATGACGATGTAGGGCTGAAGCAGGGATTTATTGTGCTGGAAAAAGGCCACAAACCGGTGGCGGAAAATGAAGTTATCGCGGACTCCACTACCCTGCAGTTACTGGGTATTCCCCTGAAAGAGGGCGCCCCATTGACCCTGAAGCTTAAGATCCACGGCAAAAAGGTGCAGCGTGACTTTATCCTCTCCGGCTGGTGGAAGAGTGACCCCGTGTTTAACGCAGGTCAAATCTTTGCTTCTAAAGCTTATGTGGATGCTCATGCCGAAGAATTACGCAGCACATATAAGCAAGACAATGATCAGACCGGAGTCATCAATGCGAACATCATGTTTGATAACAGCTTGAACCTGCAGGAAAAGCTTAATAAAGTGATTATAGAAAGCGGTTATTCCCTTGACAAAAATGCGCCGAACTATATTAACAATAATGTTAACTGGTCGTATCTTTCCACCAATTTCAGTTCGGATCCGGGAACCGTCCTTGTCCTGGCTTCCGGTCTGCTGCTGATCATATTTACCGGCTACTTGATCATCTATAATATTTTCCAAATCTCGGTGATGCGCGATATCCGTTTCTACGGTCTTCTAAAAACCATCGGCACAAGCAGAAAGCAAATCCGCCGGATCATTCGCAGACAGGCATTATTTCTTTCTTTGATCGGGGTTCCCATCGGCCTGCTAGCAGGATTTTTTGTCGGCAAATCGCTTGTTCCACTGCTTATGAACACTTCTATGCACTCAAATACCGAGGTAACCGTGTCCCCCAGCCCATGGATTTTTATCGGATCCGCTCTGTTCGCTGTGATTACCGTAATCATTAGCACCTTTAAACCAGGCAGGATTGCTGCGGCTGTGTCTCCGGTCGAGGCGGTAAGGTACGTAGACGGAGGCGCCAAGACAAAGGGCAGGAACAAACTGAAAAAATCGACCAACGGTGCTAAAATGCCACTGATGGCTCGCGCCAACTTGGGGCGCAATAAGAAGCGGACCACTTTGGTGGTGATCAGTCTTTCTCTAAGTCTGGTGCTACTAAACACTGCATTCACATTATCCCAGAATATGGATATGGATAAGTATTTGTCAAAATTTCATGATACTGACTTTCTGATTGCGCATGCTGATTATTTTCAAGAACATTTCACCGGCCCTGACAACGCGACGACGGAAAGCTATATTCAGGCCGTACAGGCACAACCCGGTTTTGAAGAAGGCGGCCGATTGTACAGTGGCAGTAATGTACTCACTGTCGAGTATAAAGAGAACAAAGAGGGGTACGAAACCGACGCTCACGGTAACTTGCCTATAATAGCATATGGGCTGGAAGAGTTACCCCTTCATCGACTACAATTAATTGACGGTGAGCTTGATTATGGTAAGCTGGCATCGGGGAAGTACATTCTGGAGAACGTTGACCTGGATGACAATAACAAGCCGCATTTGGAAAATGCAAAATATAAGGTGGGTGAAAAGATTACTCTTCATAACTATATGGGTACAGCAAAAGCTTCGCTGAATCAAGAGTATACTAGCCATGAATTCACAGTGCTTGGTCATGTTAGCGTGAGAACCAATTTGAATATAGCCGGTGCTAGTTATGCTAACTTCTACCTCCCGGCAGATATCTACAAAACGCTTGTGAAGAAGCCTGTGGTGATGAGCTATGCCTTTAATGTATCCAACAGTAAAGAAAAAACGATGGAGAGCTTTTTGAAGAGCTATACCGAAACAAAGGAGCCAGTGATGGACTATCGATCCAAATCTACCGTAATGAGAGAGTTTTCAGGTATGCAAAATACCATTGTGATGATCGGCGGTACGCTCAGCGTAATTATTGGTTTGATTGGCATCCTTAATTTTGCAAACGCGCTTCTAACCAGCATTTTGACCCGCCGCCAAGAATTTGCTATACTGCAAAGCATCGGCATGACCAACAAACAATTAAAGACAATGCTCATTTATGAGGGGCTGTACTTTGTACTCGGCACCAGCATATGTTCCATCTTATTAGGAAGCCTATTTTCCGTCTTGGTTGCGAAACCCTTGAGTAACGTAATGTGGTTTATGAGTTATCACTTTATAGTCTGGCCGTTGATCGCCGTGTTGCCTGTTCTGTTGGCATTTGGGATATGTCTTCCTCTCGCAATTTATTCTCTGAGCGGTGGGAAAAGTATCGTGGAACGACTTCGAACAGCAGAATAAATATCCCATTTCTTTTGCCTGGTCAGCAAAAGAAATGGCCCTGCCAAAACTTCTGGCTGGGCCATTTCTTAGTTGTTCAACAGTATTTTGGGCTCTGACGACGATCTATATCACACGCAAATGGACAGCCGCGAGCTAGGATGCAAATACTTCTCCGGCTTTCTGTCTTCTTTCCGGTCAGCGTAGGCGACCACTTGCGTTAGAAACGCGAGTCCCCTCGGGGGGGATTCATTGAAATAGTTACACGAAATTATAGGCAAACCCATAGAACGCAAAAAGAAGAAGTATCTCTACCTCTCCTTTTTGTCGTTAATCATTTAAATAAGTCCTTGAGTAGCTCTTATTACCAGAACCTTACCACAACTGCATCACAATGACCGTCTGGTGTTTCACAATCATACAAACACGAACCATCATCACAAATACCTTGCACTTCCATATCAAAATCTACTGCTGCTAAAATTTCGAGTTTTTCCATGATCATCTCACCACCTTTCCTCTTTCTATTTTACATCGAAAATGCTTCCTAATATCTCAGCTGTACAAATCGACGTATTTTTTGACATAAAAGACCATTTTTCTCGATACAAAGTTTTGCTTTTGATGATACTTTATTTTTATATCAATTGTTTTTTCACCCTCGAATATCTTGTCACATGTTTCTATTGCATTGTCCAACAAGTTGCCAAATATTTTGGAATTTCCGTCTGGGGATATAATCGCTTGAGAGAAGCCCGTTAGTGGCCCGCACAAGTAATGGGAATATCCTGAACGCTCCGGTTTTTCAGCTCTTGTAGGCTAAGCCAGAACTCGTGCATCTTGAGCCGTCACTAGCTTGTTCTCTTTGATGAATTTTCTCAATTGCTGTTTCGTTCAAAATCCCATGTGCGCTCCCCAACCTTTCTTTGATTTTCATTGTAATGGTTTTGGGAGTTTACACAATCTATTTTACAGACATCATCATATAAGTCCCATAATATAATATTGACATAAAACCTATCTCCTACAGTCCTTATATCCAGGATTCCCGAGTTTTCTTTTACGATCTGCTTGACACTTTTCAATCCAAAACCATGGTTTCTTCTATTCTTTTTATTACTTATAAAATCACTATTTATGAACCCCGGATTGAAAGTATTGGAAATTTCTATATAAAGCTGCCTTTCGTGATATTTTATTTTTATGTCCATTGTTTTCTCACCTTCGGTTATCTTGTCACAACCCTCTACTGCATTGTCCAGCAAATTACCAAATACAACGGCTATAATATTATTATTTAGAGAAAATTTTCCTGGAAGAAAACTATCAACATTCACTAAAATGTTTTTTTCAGTAGCCAAATTTATTTTCTCCGTGAGTACGTAATTAAGTACATTGTTCGGTGAATATTTCTGAGTTTCAGTACATTTAATATCTGAGAGAATTTCTTCTATAAACCCCTCTGCTGCCTCAACATTATTTTCTTTCAGCAATCCTTTTAAGGTCAACAGTTCATTTCTCATATCATGCCTGATTCTCCGAATTTCTTTTTGCGATTTCTCCAGATTATCATAGTGTTTATTTTCTGCTTTAAGATTGAAGTTTAATAATTCCTGCTCTATCATTTCGCCGTACATTCGGCTTAATTGTTCATAAATAATTAACATGATGATATTGATTGATAAAACACCAATCATAGAAATTACACTTAACCACTCATTTGGGTTCTTACCTGATCTTAAAATCAAATCAAAATGACTGCACAACATGCAAAGAGTTATGATAGGAACTGCAAACAAACACATGTATAAATAATGCAGAGTAGTTTCTCTTTTATAAACATCTATTTTAAAAAGTAAAGGGACCCATAAAAAAAAGAAAAATTTACTGATTTCTGAGAGGAGAGCACCCGCTTCGTAATAATAAGATACATTATCTGATGTAAGGAGTACATTTGGAAAACAAGCATTCATGATGGCGCAACATACTCCTACAGATAAGATTTCAATTGCAATTACAACTGTACCCCAACACAGTTTTGTTGTTATATGATTTTTTGGGTAAAAACAAAGTATAGTGAACACTGGAACAACATTTAGCATAACATCAAATGTTGTTTTCAAAAAGTACATACCGACTACTGTCAGACCTATTAATGCAATCGTAAACAGCCAGATTTTCTCCGTCGAAAGTCCCTTTTTAGTAAATAAAACTTTATTCAGAAATCTACTTATAATGAAAATATCAAAAGAATTTAGTATAAAATCAAACATGACTCTTTCCAATTAGAATCTCTTCCTCATATAATTCATCATTTTTTGTTTAAAATCTTTTTTATACTTTCTACTGATCGGTAGTTCCAAATAAGTTTCCTGAATTTCGCCATTTACGATCCGTTTCATCATAATATTTTCACATTTTATTCCCACAACGTATTTCAGGTTAATGATATACGAAGCATGAATCTGAGTGAAAGCCATCGGATCAAGTTGAGCAAGTATTTGTGAAGTTGTCTGATTACACTTATATTCTTTTGTCTCTGTATAAATATGAGCAGCCCTCCCACTTTTCTCAAAGTACATAATTTCATCTTCGTTTATAATGAGCTTATTTCGTTCATAGCTAAACTCAAAATAACTATGTGAACTATGTAAATAGTGATCAGCTCTTTGAAGAACCTCAAAAAGGGTTTCTTTATTCACAGGTTTCAGTATGTAATCAAAGGTTTGTACTTTAAATACGTCTGGCATGTATTCGTCATAATTGGTTACAAAGATAATTACAGCTTTATTGTCAAATTCTCTTATTTTTTTGGCTAAACTAATACCATCCATATCCGCCATCTCAATATCAAGCAGATAAATATTGTATTCAGCTTTATTCCTAGCTACATATTGCAGCAATTTTTCCCCGCTTCCAAAAGTATCAACTTCTACTTTGGTAAAAGGATATTCTAATGTAAACTTCTCCACCCGGGCCAGCTCCACATTTGTATCATCACACAAAGCGATGTTTAACATCGGATCCACATCCCTACATACATTAATCATTCTTAATTGTAAAGTATCGTGTATAAGTTAACCTATGATCTTCACATCAATGAATTAATTCTTAGTTGCAAGGAACAGTATGATTTCCGGTCATGCCCAGCACAATTCTAATCCCCTCTTTGCTGGGTTTATTATGTAGTTTCAAAGTTAATCTTATTTATTATATAGCGCTTACTAATTACATATATAGTATACCATTTAAAGTTTTCTATAATCAAATATTTTTTCTAAATAAATACATTTTCTATATTTTTATTTAAATACTAAAAATATAGATTTCAAACATCTTAATTCGATTAAATACCTAGCTCCTCCAAGTACTTCAACAATGCAACAAGAGAACATACATTTAATATATGTATATTGTGATAATCTTTTAAGGTATAATTCAACTCTTTTTCTAAGCTACTCCAAAAATCACCAAAATTATTAAAAGTTATTCCAGTTAACTCAGAAATAAAAGGACCTTTATATAAAGAATGGATATCAATTTCAAGATTAGTGGTTTCATAAATCGCTTTTTCTATATACCTGCCAAATTTTTCTACTAAATTACTATCCACATCAGCATCAAGGATAGGTTTAAATTCAGGTACTGTCACCTCATATTCCAAAGCACTGCGTTCAAGAATATCATTAACCTCTGAAAACGTAATATCTTCATTATAAAAGACAGAGTTTGTCACCTCAGAAGAGATCAGTTGCATACTTCTCCCCACACAAAGAGCATTCGCTTTAGAAGTACCTTTAAAAAAGGTAAACCGTTCGGCAAGTGTATAGACAAAAATTGGTGCCTCATCAAATACGGCTTGGATCTTTTTATTTTTTGAAAATAAAAATGACTCAATTGAACAAAACATTTGCCCATTTACACCAATGACAGTAGGCAGACTAGCTGGATAACTACTCTGACTACCATTTTTTACAGATACAAAAATAAGTTTATTTTGATCTACTAACTGCTGTGTAATTTGGCTAAGTTGCTGATAGTATCCTTCTGAAGTAACGGAAATGCTTATGCATATATATTTAATATTCAGATTAAGGCATTTCTTCAACGCCACATGCAAGAGTCTGGTACTCGTTTTCCCTTCTTCATTTGCTATTTTTATGATGTAAAATTGAGCCTCATTAAAAATTTGCACAATCGTATCTGCCACAGAAGTTCCATGCCCATGGTCATCCTGAAAATCATTATCCTCGATAATTTCGTCTCCTGAATATTGAAATCTCACTCCGTCTATAACATGTTTACTTAAGCTACGATTCGTCATGTCTATTCCAGTATCAATTATGACTACTTGTTTGTTGTTAAACATAGTCTTCACCTATCCTATCAAATTTATAGAATGCTATATATAAATTAGCACTTTAGTTTGATATAGAATGTGTAAGTGATAAAATAACCAATTTAATGCTATAAAAAGCAAATTTCCGATAAAAATGTATTAAAATTTCAATGCTGACCATTTATAATTACGAGTTACTAGAGTATTCAGCAAGACGAAAAATGACACAATATGCGCTGATTATTACAGTAATATTTCTACATAGATCAACCGTAGTAACCTTATTCATAGATTAACTACAACTTAAGAATACAGGCTATCTGGAAGCAATTAATCTCAATAGTCTGTTAAGGCTCCGTATAAATATTTTAAGAAGGTGATAATCAAAATAATTATATGTCCGGAAAATTAGTTAATCACGCAAAAAAAAATAATTTGGAGGTTCCTTATGATAAAAAAACAAAAATTTCTACCGTTCAAAATAGCTTTTATATTTTGTATGTGTTTGACAAGCTTTTTCATTGCTAATGATACTAACTATGCTGCAGAACATAAGAATTTTACGGCGATAGAGCAAAATGACAATAAATATAACGCAGAATATAAGAATTCTACGGCGATAGAGCAAAATGACAATAATCCGACTGTTGAAGAATACGAGAATAATGTAAAAGATCTGCCTAGACTGAATGCGAATGAAACCATGGACAAATTCAACTCGGGAGAAGGTTTTTACTTTTATATAGGCAGACCCAGCTGCTACTATTGTCGTGAATTCTCTCCCATTTTAAAAGAATTTTCTTCTCAGATATCACAACCTATCTATTATTACAACATGGATGGTGGGGACTGGGGACCAATCATTGGGCAATTTCTTAGAGATCATATCAATTTACAAGGTACCCCAACATTAGCCTATATTAAAGAAGGAAAAGTTGTTGTTCAACAAGTGGGCACAGGACCAAATGCGGATGAATTGCTAACTATTTTTGCCAATTGTCCTCAGTAACCTTTCGCATTTCAAAATGATCGATCCAAATCATTGAAACTTTGACTCGCAAGATGGAATTCTTTGAAAAAAGCGTCCTTCTTGCGAGTCTTCTATACTTTAAAATTTAATCACAATTCCCACTCTTCCCGTAAAAGCCCCATTCGGATCGAATCATAATACTCTCCATCATAATATCTGCACTTGCGAAGCCTGGCTTCGAGGGTCATGCCCAGTTTCTCCCCCACCTTCATCATCCGATGGTTTCCTGACCAGGTTGTAAAGCCCACTCTTACTAGAGGTAATGTATTAAACAAATGCGTGATCCACAGTCGAAGCACCCTCGTACCGTACCCACCGCTCCAATACCGCGAATCAAAGATACCTATCCCCATTTCAAGCCATTGGGAAGGCTGATGCTCCCAATAGTAGCTAACCGATCCAATGACCTTACCCTCCACTTCAATGATCCAAAAGTCATCTTGCCCGATTCGCTTTTCCTTCTCTTTTAAATACTCCTCAAAAGAAAGTGGCTTATGTTCATAATAAGGTGCATCCCACTGCTTCCATTCCGGTGCTTCTTCCTTAAAAGTTAACGTCCAAAGAGCCGGCAGGTCTTCTTCTGTAACAGGCCTAATCGTTAAATCCTTATCCGTATACATTGAGTACACTCCTTTTATAATAAAATTCGTTCTATCTATATTGGGCCTTATTGGGCTTTATTGTATCTGCTTTTGCATTATTTCGAAATTCTAGTTTTGTCCGTCTTTGAAGCAAGACCGTAATTTAAGTTGACAAACAATCAAAAATAATATATCTTAATATAAAGATAATAAATATAAAGAAAAGTTTTTCAACTGTTTATTTTGTTTAGAAAAACCTAATCATATAAAAACCAAGGAGGATAATGACATGAAACTATTAGGATTGCATCACGTTTCGGCGATTACAGCAGCAGCGGCTAAAAATGTTGATTTTTACACTCAGGTAATGGGACTTCGGTTGATCAAGAAAACGGTGAACCAAGATGATGTTAGTGTGTATCACCTTTTTTACGGAGATGAGCGTGGAACTGCGGGTACAGAAGTCACTTTCTTTGAAATTCCACATGCGGGACAAACTCGTACAGGAAATAACAGCATTTCAGCTCTCTCCCTACGGGTACCAAATGACAAGGCACTGGATTACTGGAAAAACCGCTTCGAGCAGCTGGATGTAAAACATGGCGAAATTACGGATCAAGCGGGACGCCTGGCACTTTCGTTTGAGGATTTTGAAGGACAACGCTTCTTCCTCGTTTCAGATGAGCATGATCACGGAATGCGTGGCGGCACGCCTTGGGAGAAAAGCCCTGTCCCTGCCGAATACGGCATTGTAGGACTTGGACCGGTTCATCTGACTATTCCCAAAGCGGAGAATACTATTCTCATTCTTGAACAGGTTATGGGCTTCCGCAAAAAGGGCTCCTATCCTTCCCCTGTTGCTGGACAACCGGATGTGGTCATCTATGAAACGGGTGAAGGCGGTACAGGAACTGAGGTGCATCTGGAAGAGCGCAACGATCTGCCACAAGAGCGACCAGGACGCGGCAGTGTGCACCATGTAGCTTTCCGTGTTGAAACCGAGGAAGAGCTCAAACAATGGGTAGACCGTATTGGGCAGCTGCAAATTTCCAACTCTGGTTTTGTAGATCGCTTTTACTTCCGTTCCTTGTACTTCCGTGAGCCGAACGGCATTCTGTTTGAATTGGCTACCGATGGACCGGGGTTTGACACCGATGAGGAATTGGAGTTTCTGGGCGAATCTCTGGCATTGCCTCCATTCTTGGAGCCGCGCCGCGCATCTATTGAAGCCAATCTCAAGCCGCTCAACACCAAACATGAATAGGGTTATATTTGCTCTAAAAATCACACAAAGCCGGGACTCCTACTCATGTAGAGGTTCCCGGCTTTTTTTTCGTGCAATTGCCCTGCTTTTACCTATAAAACATGTCATTTGCATGCTTTTCCGCTTTGACAGGTAAGTGAAATGCCCTTTTTAGTTATGCTTACAGCTTTTTATCATCCACGCTGTTCAGCCATGCTTCGATTTCTCCGATTACAGAGGCGATACAGCCATCTTGGAACGGCGAGATCAGTCCAGCCAGCTCAACCAATCCGGTAAAGGATCGACTTCCCCCAGCACGGCACAGCTTCAAATAATCTTCCCACGCCGCTGTCCGGTCGATACTCATGCGTTTCCAGAATTGGAACGCGCACAGTTGCGCGAGTGTATAGTCAATATAGTAGAACGGAGATTGGAAAATATGCCCCTGTTTGTGCCAGAATCCGCCCTGCTCGAGATATTCGTTGCCTTCATAATCCAGATGCGGTTTATACTTACGTTCAATGGAGCGCCATGCGCTTTTACGTTCGGCTGGGGTCCAATCCGGATGTTCGTATACGGCATGCTGGAATTCATCCACGGCTACGCCGTAAGGCACGAACAGCAACGATGAAGATAGATGTTCAAAGTGATATTTGTCCGTATCTTCCTCGAAGAACAGATTCATCCAGGGCCATGCGAAAAACTCCATACTCATAGAGTGGATCTCAGCCGCCTCCATGGTTGGCCAATGGTACTCGGGAATTTCAAAATGTCGGCTTTCATAGACCTGGAAGGCATGACCTGCTTCATGCGTCAATACGTCGATATCACCGGACGTACCATTGAAATTGGAGAAAATAAACGGCGTGCCATATTCGCTCAAAAATGTACAATAGCCTCCGCTTTGCTTGCCCTTTTTGCTGATCAAATCCATCAATCCACGTTCAATCATAAAGCTGAAAAATTCATGGGTTTCCGCTGAAAGTTCCTCATACATACGTGCTCCATTACGAATGATCCACTCCGGGTCACCTTTTGGCGTAGGATTGCCTGACAAGAAGTTGAAGCCTTCGTCGTAATAGCGAAGCTGATCTACTCCAATCCGTTCGCGCTGGCGCTCCTTCAGCTTGGTTGCCAAAGGAACGATGTGCTTCAGCACCTGCTCGCGGAAATTGGCTACCATCTCGGCATTGTAATCTGTACGTCCTAGGCGGGCATAGCCCAATTCTACGAAGTTGTCATAGCCCAGCTTGTGTGCCATGCGCGTACGTACCTTCACCAGTTCATCATAAATCCGGTCCAGCTCGTCCTCATGCTCACTCATAAACTGATATTTAGCCTCGGAGGCCTGTTTGCGTGTCTCCCGGTTGGTAGCCATTTCGAAAGGCAGGAGCTGCGACAATGTGCGTTCTTCTCCCTCGAACGGGATCTTTGCTGAAGCAATCAATTGAGCATATTCCGAAGTCAGCTTATTCTCCTGCTGCAAATCCTCAATAATATCCGGATGGAACGACTTGAGGGCTACCTCGGCAATACTGAAAAGCTGGCTGCCCCATTGACTCTCCAACTCGTTGCGGAATGGAGAATCCACCAATGCCCGGTAGTAATCGGTTACATACTCCTGAATAACCGGCATGAAATCATCAGCGTACTCTTGCTCCGCTTTGTAAAAGGCGTCCTCCGTATTAATGGAGTGCCGAACTTCCACCAATTGCAATTGCGTTTCCACATTACTGCGCAGCTTATTAATCGCATGAATCACTTCATTTTGACGTTCTACGCTTTCCGCTTCACGAAACTGCTGCAACAGCGTTTTAAACCGCTGTTCAATTTCAGGTTGCTCTGGTCGGCTGTAAGCCATTTGGCTGAATAATGTCATTGCTTCGGTTCCTCCTCAAATGTAATAAATCTGATGCCTATTATACAGTACGATTAGACCAAACTGGAAGCTGAAATTCCAATAAAATACAACCTCAAAAGCCGCAATACTATGTATTGCGGCTTTTGAGCCTAATCTAACTTATATATCATGGATGTCGCTGCCTAAAGCAACCTAAATATATATACAGCCTGGTGGGGATTTATAAGTCTCCCCAAAGTCGCAGACCTTCATGCTTTATTGGTTTTGCAAACGATGTGCCGCATGCAGGGTTGGACCGACGAATTCATTCAGCTTGAAGCTACCTTCAATGGCCTGTGTAATGAATTTCTTGGCCTGATCCACTGCTTCACGTACAGTCAGTCCTTGTGCCAAACCAGCCGTTACCGCTGCCGAAGTGGTGCAGCCTGCACCGTGGGTAAAGTTTGTTTTTACAACATCGGCTTCAAACCAGTCAAAAGTGATTCCGTCATATAGCAGATCCATCGCTTTACCTGCACGAATTTTGCCACGGTCCTTGATCAGTACATGCTTAGCTCCACGCTCATGGATAATCGCAGCCGCTTCCTGCATCTGCTCCAGTGTCGTGATCGGTCCATTCTTCGCCAGTTGCGAAGCCTCGAACAAGTTCGGCGTTACCAGGTCAGCGCCAGGGATCAACAATTCCAGCATCGCTTCTGTATTTTCCGGCTGAAGCACTTCATCCGTGCCTTTGCAGACCATGACCGGGTCAATTACGATCCGCTTCAGATCATGCTTTTTCAAATGGCTGGCTACCAGCTCGATAATTTCAACGGAACCAAGCATGCCGGTTTTCATCGCATCAAAGCCGATACCTTCCAATACAGTACGCAGCTGCGCTTCTACCACATCCAACGCAACAGGATATACAAGATGGTCCCAGGTTTTAGGCCCCATCGCTACTACGGTTGTCAATACGGTCATACCATATACGCCAAGCTCCTGAAAGGTTTTCAGGTCTGCCTGAATACCCGCTCCACCGCTTGTGTCGGAGCCGGCTATCGTTAATGTTTTGGGAATCGTCATTTGTTCATGCTCTCCTTCACTTTCTGTGCTGCATTTATCCTAATCCCGCTTGCGAAACTTGTCAACGCGCAATACGATCCTCTCTATGCTAAAAGTCACAAGCGACGGCAGCAGCTAAAAAACGAGAACATCCCCTTTTGAAACGGGAATATCCTCGCAATAACGTGTTATATGAAGAATTTGAAGGAAATTTAGAATTATAAATATCCGCCGGTACTGTGATCATAGGCATGATTCTTTTCATTTGCACGTACGCCCAGGCATAGGCTCTGATACAATTGCTGCTGTTCCGGTGTAGCAAAATTCCGATGCTGCTCAAATAAAGCCATACAACCAATGATATGTTCGGTATAGCTATTATCAACAGACAATTGCAAGCAATGCAGTGTTTGTCCCACTCCCTCGGGGTAATCGCCTTTTCGGAAATAATATTCTGCAAACACCTTACAAAAGGATGCAAAACGAAATGCATTAAAGTGCTTGCGATAATGAGTGTCCCATCGTTCCGGTGCAAGCTCCCAGAAGTTCTTGAGTTGCTGACTAAACAGTCCCAGTTCGGCATCCACGAAATAACCGAACCGGTTCGCCGATTCGAGCAAGGTGTTCAAGCCTTCCAATGTCTCATCCGGATGCTCGCGCAGGTAAGTAATATATTCATAGATTGCAGAAGTGTTGCCCATTTTAATTTCAATACAAAGTCGGTTGCCCTGTGCATATACACGATGCAAGTTGACCACTTTCCAGCCTTCTTCGTCTAAACCCTCAAACCAGCTCAAATCTGCATAACCTTCAATCCATTGCTTGGATTCCTCATATCTACCCTGAAACTCATAGCAACTGGCCTTGAGCAGATGCCCCTGAGCATAGTAATAAACGAGCGGCTTAAGCAGCTCCAGGTGCTCATCTCCGAAACGGTTCCGATTGCGATACAATGCCTGCGCCAGCTCTCTTAGCTCGTCCGCATACATTTCCATCTCGGACCATTGCATTTTTAAAGCAAACACTTGAGATAGCATATGTAAGCCTTCCAATGCGTAAATTTCCGGTAGACGACTACGGTACAAATGGAATTGTACAGCAGCCTTCAAGTTCCGTTGGTTATCCTTAATCTGAATCTGGAATATACGGAAATAGCTGATCGCCAATCGTTCAGAGTGGGTATACTTCTCACTTTCGATGACACAATCATACAGAAGCATGGCGGCTTCATGTCTGCCATCCTCAAACATCGCTTCTGCGGTCTCAAAAATGGCAGGAACGTTCGATAAATCGTCCATCAAATAGGCAAGTACACTGCGTATACACTCCAGCTTGTTCAACTCTGAACAACGCAGGAGAAACGGACGCAACCTCCTCCAGTGCGGCAAGGAATGAATAAAACATTCATCAACATACATCTCGAACAAAGATCCTTCTTCCAATCCCATGGCCTCGGTAATCAGATCAAGCTGATTGACTGAGATCGGCCGTGGTGGGTTCCGATTAAGTATACCGCTAAGTGTACCCGGATTTACCTTGGAAGCATCTGCAAAAGACTGCATTGAAATGCCTTCAGTTTGAATATACTTTTCTATTTCTGCGCGGATCGTGGTGTTTTTTTCCAAAGGGACACCCCCTCAAACGAATGATGGTGACTTTTTCATTACCTTTTAAACCAAAATTTGTTTAATCAAAGTATATGTCTATTTATACGAGAGGTCAATAACTTTAAACACGACTCAGGACATATAAAATCACGAGTTTTGTACGATTTTAAATCTGTTTTATGAAAAAAGACCGTCCTCTGCGGGACAGTCTATTTCTATTATTTTGATGCTGTGGACTTATAGGACAAAAACTAGTTAGCAGTTCTACCGTGAACGTCCGAAATCGACGGCAAACTTAGCGTACCCTTCTACCGTTAGCCCTTCATAAAGCAACTCCGAATAGGCATTAGCGGCATCCGTTGCTTGCGGTGAGGTCAGGAACGTCACATGCGGACGCCCTGACCATGGGGCGAGGGACCAATGGCCGTCAGCTTTTGGCGTCAACGTCTCCATATGCCGCACGTATTCGGTCAGCACATGACGATTCTCATCCGGTGAAGCAAGTATAATTCGCTCTCCACCCGGATTGACCAGCGCAGAGGAAAACGCGCGATAGTTATTCGTAACAACCAGATAATTTTGCTGCATATCCATCGGTTCGCCATCAAAAGACATCTGAATGATTCTGTGTGCATCTGGGTCCTTTAGGCCCCCGTCAGCATCATATCTGGCTGGCTGTGTTACATCAATCTGATACCTGATGCCGTCGATGATATCGAAATTAAAGCTTGGAAAATCAGAATTAATCAGCTCTTGCTCTTGTTCTACTGAAGGATCAATTTGCCGGAATTGTCCAGCGGACCACTCCAGCCATTCCCGAATTTCCGTTCCGGTCAGTCGAACGACATGCAGCGTATTCGGAAAATTGTACAGATCAGCGATATGCTTGATCGCCAACGTTCCCACCGGAATATGGGTATAGTACAATGGGCCATATCTGCCGCCTGTTTTAAAAGGAGCTGCTGCCGACAGAACGGGCACTCCTTCGTACTCGCTCCCTTGCATCTGCTGCTTCACATACCACATTTGCGCATCATTCACGAGCTGAACCGAAGCATCATCCATCACCTGAGCAAAAAAGCTGTTCACCGCCACCGTCGTCTGACCTACAGGTGCACGAATATACTCTAGTGTTCCGGCGTGCTCTTCTGCTACCGCCTGCTGAATGGCAGTATCCGGTTGTACCAGCGCCTCCTTGCGTATCGGATCATACACTGGGCGTACCTCGGCAGCAGATGCAACCACCTGCCACTTTCCTCCACTAAAGGTCAACTCCAGATCGATGATCCCCAGATGATCCCCCCAAAAGCCCGGCTCCACGGCTGGAATATCATGGATGGCACCTCGCTCTAGATCAACACCTGTTTTTCCCATAAACGAAGATCCTGGAAATACTTTATGGGCATGACCAAACACAATGGCGTCAATCCCTCCCACCCTGCTCAAATGCAGCACCGCATTTTCCATATCAAGTGTTTCGGGAATATCTTCGAAGCCAGCATGGGGCATGGCAATGATCAGATCGGCTCCCGCTGCCTTCATTTCTGGAATAAACCGTCTTGCTGTTTCCAGCATATCTTTGACAATGATTTTCCCCTCCAGCCACGCCTTGTCCCATTGCATAATTTGCGGAGGGACAAAGCCGATGACCCCTACCTTCAACAGATGCTTACCACCTGCTTCATCCTCTACCGTCTTATCCAGTAATAGATAAGGTGTAAAGTAGTTTTGTTCTTGTTCTCCCGTTATATAAATGTTGGCATTTACATAAGGAAATTGGGCTCCTTGAAGGCAAGTCTGCAAGTATTCCAGTCCATAATTAAATTCATGATTCCCGATATTACCTGCCTCATATCCAAGCAGATTCATGGCTTTATAGGCGGGATGTACCGCGCTCGGGTCCAGTCGGAGTCGCTGTACAGCATAATCTCCCATTGGATTCCCCTGAATCACATCTCCGTTATCCAGCAGCAGGTGATTGGGTGCCTCCGCCCGGGCTATTTGAATCAAGCTGGCTGTTTGCGCCAGACCGTAATGCAGCGTTTCCTGATCCGTATAATAATCGTAATTCCACAAGCTGACATGCAAATCGGTTGTAACCATAATACGGAATTTCACTCTCACAGGACTTACATTTTCATGGCCTGCCTTTTCGTTAATATCCAAAACATTCAATCTTGTTCTCTCCCTCAGCTTCGGTCATAGAGCTTGAGCAAGTCTAACAGAGCACTGTTAAGAGAATGTTAATATGATAAATTTTACATCATTTTTACCAAAGTCAGGAGTGGTTTTTACCCTAGCAGCGGGACTAGCTGTTAAGATTTGGTTTGTCACAGCATTTACAGGTTTTTTAATTTTATTTTCGTTATTACTATGTTTAGGGGGAAATTATTTTGTTCAAAAAAGCACTGACCTTGTGCATGACCTTCACACTGGCAGCGGGTCTAGCCGCTTGTGGCTCCAATGCAAGCAATAACAACAGCGCGTCCACTCCGGGTACAGATGGCTCTAAAAACGAAAGCACAGCCTATGTTCCTAAAGAGTTAAAGGTACAGTTCGTTCCTTCTCAAAATGCAGATACGCTCGAAGCCAAAGCCAAACCGCTCGAAAATCTACTGGGTGACAAGCTTGGAATCCCGGTGAAAGTAACCGTATCTCCTGACTACAATACGATTGTGGAAGCCATGTCTTCCAAACAGGTAGATGTAGGATTCCTTCCGCCGAATGCTTATGTACTGGCCCACGATAACCGTAAAGCAGCCGACTTGCTGTTGCAAGCTCAACGCTACGGCATTGAAGATGCCACAGGCAAGGACACGACTGAAAAAGTGAACTTTTATAAAGCCATGATCGTGGTGAAAAAGGATTCTCCGATTCAAAGCCTAGCTGATCTGAAAGGCAAGAAGGTTGGCTGGCAAAATGTAACCTCCTCCGCAGGCTACGTATACCCTGCAGCAGAGCTGAAAAAAGCTGGCGTGGACCCGGACACGGATGTACAGGGTGTGACAATCAAAGGCCATGATGCTGCTATTCTGGCGTTGCTGAACGGTCAGGTTGATGCGGTAGCTGTTTTCCAGGATGCACGTAACACGGTGAAGAAGGAAATCCCAGATGTATTTGAAAAAACTCGCGTCATTCATTACACAGCTAAAATTCCAAATGACACCGTCAGCGTACGTTCTGATATGGATCAAGCGTGGAGAGACAAGATCAGCCAAGCCTTTATTGACATTGCCAAAGACCCAGCAGGCGGCGAAATCATTAAAGAGATTTACACCCATGTAGGTTATGAAAAGGGCGACGATAAAAACTTCGACTCCGTGCGTGAATACGCCGAAGCTGTTGGTCAAGCGGTTAAGTAACCGGAGCAAGCAAGGTACTGTAATGAAGTAACAGCTACGAAACAGGCTTTACGAATGACAGGGCAGCACCGTCCATGTATTCATGGCGGTGTTGTTTTCATTCCACCCCATCGGGGGAGAAAGTTGGGAGCATATGATCGAATTCCGTAACGTATCGAAAACATACCCGAACGGCACCAAAGGGTTGAACCATATTAATTTGACGATTCAGGAGGGAGAAATGGTCGTCATCGTCGGCTTATCCGGTGCAGGTAAGTCTACCCTGCTGCGTTCCATTAACCGACTGCATGACATTACGTCCGGCGATATTGTCGTGGGTGGCAGGTCCGTCACGTCTGCTGGAAGCAGCGAGCTGCGGCGCATTCGCCGTGACATCGGCATGATCTTTCAAAGTTTCAATCTGGTTAAGCGTTCGACGGTGCTCCGCAATGTACTTTCCGGCCGTGTCGGCTATCATTCGACGCTGCGAACCATTCTCGGCCTCTTCCCGAAGGAGGATATCGAACTGGCACTAACAGCGCTGGAGCGCGTGAACATCCGCGAAAAAGCCTACAGCCGGGCAGATGAACTGTCCGGTGGCCAACAGCAGCGCGTATCCATCGCCCGCGCTCTGGCGCAAGAGGCTAAAATCATTCTGGCGGACGAGCCTGTCGCGTCGCTGGATCCGCTGACCACCCGCCAGGTGATGGATGACCTCCAGCGGATCAACCGTGAAATGCAGATTACGACCATCGTCAATCTGCATTTCATTGATCTCGCGCGCGAATATGCAACGCGGATCATCGGATTGCGCGCCGGAGAAGTGGTCTTTGACGGCACACCGAAGGAGGCTACGGATGAGGCCTTTGCGGAGATCTACGGCCGGGCCATCAAGCATGATGAGCTGCTGGGAGTGGGATCATGAAGCCCGACTCTACTGCCCAGCCGCTCTCTTCGACGCAACCGTCACCGCATGCTGGACCGCCGCAGCCAAGTAAGCCGCCCGCAGGGCCACCTTTGCCAGGACGCTATAAGCGTTACGCCACCTGGATGATCTTTATCGTAGTGCTGGTAGCCTGCTCCATTCATACGGATGCCACGCCTTACCAATTGATCGTTGGCTTACCGGAGATGGGCAAATTGCTGGAGGAAATGTTTCCTCCTGATTGGAGTTACTTGCCTACCATCTGGAAACCGATGCTGGAAACGATCCAGATCGCTATTGTCGGCACGACACTGGGAGCCATATTGGCGATCCCTGTCGCGTTGCTGTGTGCCTATAATGTAATGCCGCGCAAGCTGATTTCGCTGCCGATGCGCACGATCCTGAATCTAGTACGGACGATTCCCGATTTGCTGTTCGCCTCGATCTTTGTGGCGGTATTCGGCATCGGGCCGTTTGCAGGGATGCTCGCCCTGCTCTTCTTCTCCTTTGGCATTATAGCCAAGCTGACCTTTGAGGCGATTGAAGCCATTGATCCCGGACCACTGGAGGCCATGACTGCTGTTGGCGCGAGCCGCATCCAAGTCATCGCCTTTGGTGTGGTTCCGCAGGCTCTGCCTTATTTTGTGTCGTACTTGCTGTATACCTTTGAGGTCAATGTGCGCGCGGCTTCCGTTCTGGGCCTGGTTGGCGCTGGCGGTATCGGTCTGTTGCTTGACCGTTCTCTGGGGCTGTTCCGATATGATCGGGCAAGCATCATTATTCTACTGACCCTCGTCATCGTCCTTGCGATTGATTACGGCAGTAACCTGCTACGGAGGAAATTATTATGAATGATCCTACGCTTCGCAGACCTATTGGCTCCCGCCTGCGCCTATGGGCGATAGCTATTCTGCTAATCATCATTTATATTTGGGCTTTTCGCGGGATGCAGTTTGAAGGATTACAGGGAACGGCCAAAAGTGTCTCTGTCGCTATATTGGACGGCTTCCTTCATCCCGACTGGTCGTTCGTCTACATTCCTGAGGGAGAGGATTTACTGCGCGGGTTACTGGATACGCTGGTCATTTCAGTGCTCGGAACCTTCGTGTCCGCATTTGTCTGTCTTCCGTTCGCCTTTTGGGCGTCCAGCAATATGACCCGTCTGCGTCCCTTGTCAGGTAGCGGAAAATTTGTGCTTAGTGTCATCCGGGTATTTCCCGAAATGATCGTCGCCATCTTGTTTATCAAAGCCGTTGGACCCGGTTCATTTGCGGGTGTGCTTGCCCTCGGCATTCACTCCATAGGCATGCTGGCGAAGCTTTTCTCGGAAACGATCGAAAGTGTCGATCACGGGCCCCAGGAAGCTTTGATCGCGTGCGGTGCCAACCGTTGGCAGGTGATTTTCTTCGCCGTGCTACCGCAGGTGATTCCACAGTTTCTTTCGTATTCGCTTTATCGTTTTGAAATTAACATCCGTTCCGCTACCACGCTCGGTCTGGTCGGTGCAGGCGGTATCGGTACTCCACTACTATTTGCACTCCAAATGCGCAACTGGAACCGTGTAGGCGTTATCTTGCTCGGTATTGTAGTCCTGATCATTTTGACGGATCTGATTTCCGGCTGGCTGCGCAAACGGATCGTATAATTAGAATTCTAAACACCCAAAAAGCCTCTCCTGTGTAAAAAGGGACACGTTATGCTCCCATTCACTCGGAAGAGGCTTTTGCCGTTCAACATCTCTCTGCCAATTCATCTATGATCCGTCGGACTTCCTCTGCCGTATTGTAAAAATGCGGAGCCACACGGATAACATCCTTTCGTGCTGAAACGATCATATTTTGGCTTCTCAATCGCCTCTCTACAGCCGACACGTCGGCTACTTCAACAGCGAGCAGGCTTGGTAATGTGCCTCCCCTGTAAGGTACACGTATGTGTAACCCTTTGCGCCGTCCATGTTCAACGGAAAAATCCAACAACTCACTCATATAGGCCTGAATACTCGTGACTCCAATCTCCAGCAGCAGCTTTAAGGCCGCATTGGCGGCAAAAATGCTAATGAAAGAAGGCAATCCCGTCTCAAAGCGTCGGGCTCCCGCCGCCGGAACCGGGTGAGCAATATCAAACCGGGAAGCGGGCTCCTGCCCAAGCCAGCCCGTAAGACGGGGCTTGAAGCGGTCTATTCGATCCTTGCTTACATAAAGAAAAGCCACGCCCGGAATTCCAAGCATATATTTGCGTGCTCCAGCGACCAGAATATCTACGCCCATTGCCTTTACATCCACTGGAATAATCCCTACAGACTGATAGGCATCCACAAACAGCAACGCCTGATTTCGGTGAGCTATATCTGCAATGGATTTTAAATCCTGCTGAAATCCGTTGGTATAGTTCACTTGTGACACCATAACGAGCGCAGTTTTCTCCGTAACATGCTCCTCATACTGTTCTATTATCACTTCTCCCTCGATGGAGGGGATACAACAGATGTGATCACGGAACATCTCCTGTGCCTGCCAGATGTGTCCCACTGTCGGGAAGTCGGTGTCCGCATACACAATGCCTTCTTTTCCCGATACATAAGGAAGGGCTGTGGCCACCCCGGCAATCGCCTCAGAGGCTGAGGACAGGACCGCAATTTCGTCAGTCTCCGCCCCGATGAGCTTGGCAAAATGCCCTCTAGCCTCCTCCAAACGTGCCATAGACAGATCACCGTTATGACCGTGTTGCAGCAAACTTCGATGATATTCCTCAATGGCAGCGGAAACCGGCCTCGATACGGCCCCTTGGGAACAGCTCCCTACATGGATATGTGAGGACAGCACTGGAAACAGCTGACGGTAGGACTGAAACGGATGTTTCATTTTTCCCTTCGCTCCTCCTGGGCACACCAACGTGCCTTGATATGATCATTTTATTATCCATATCAGCCACCTTAGAACAAGGGCCTCTCTTCCCATCTTCTCGCCGTTAACAGACGATAGACGCAAAGAGAGGCCCTAAGGGATCATATACAAAATCATAAGTTAATGCACGCGTTTGCGTCCAAACCAGCTTTTAAGCACCAAGGTTGCCAGAGCAAGTAATAATAATAACGAGGCCACCGCAAAAGATGCCGAGAACTGATATTCGTTATACAAAATTTCCACATGCAGCGGCAGTGTGTTCGTCTCTCCCCGGATATGTCCAGAGACGACGGACACTGCACCAAACTCACCCATGGCTCGCGCATTACACAAAATGATGCCATACAGCAGACCCCACTTGATGTTCGGCAGCGTCACTTTCCAGAAAATGCGCCAACCGCGCGCGCCCAGCGTGACCGCCGCTTCTTCCTCTTGCTGTCCCTGATCTTCCATCATTGGAATGAGTTCTCGCGCCACAAATGGAAAGGTGATGAACAGCGTCGCTAAAATAATACCAGGCAAAGCAAATATAATTTTAATATCATGCTCGTCCAGCCACGGTCCAAGCCAGCCCTGTGCACCAAACACTAATACATACATCAGCCCTCCAACGACAGGAGAGATGGCAAAGGGTAAATCAATCAAGGTGACCAGTAAGCCTTTGCCGCGAAATTGAAATTTCGTGATCAGCCAAGCGGCAGCTACACCAAATACCGTATTCAGCGGTACCGTTATCGCTGCCACCAGCAGCGTCAACCGCAATGCAGACATGGCATCTGGGTCCCGTAACGCTTCGACGTAGACGCCCCATCCTTGCTTGAGCGCTTCGGTAAGCACGACGATTAGCGGCAATACCAGTACCCAGAGCAAAGCTAAAAAAGCAGCACCAATCAGCGTCCACTTCACCCAAGGGGCTTCGGTTGTGACCCTGTTGGGCGGTGCAGATGAAGGCACTGGTGCAGAAGCAAGCTCCTGCCCAGTTATTGCTTGTGACATGGTGTATCCCTCCTTAAAACGCGGGTATTATGCGCAGCCCTGCATATTAACGTTAAACAATTATATTAACAGTTGCGTTTAGGCAGTTACGTTAAACTGCACGGCGCCGTGACCAGCGCTGAATGCTGTTAATCACGAATAACAGCACGAATGAAATCACCAACAGCATCAATGCTACCGCCGTAGCTCCTGCATAGTCATTTTGCTCCAGCTTGGACATTATGAGCAGTGGAGCAATTTCCGTCTTCATCGGCATATTGCCAGAAATGAAGACGACAGAGCCGTACTCGCCAATGCCACGGGCAAAGGCGAGCGCAAAACCCGTCAGCAGCGGTGGTACCAGCTCCGGCACAATAACGCTGCAGAAGATACGCCATCTGCCAGCTCCCAGCGTAGCAGCGACCTCCTCCTCGTCCTTGTCCAGTTCCTCCAGCACCGGCTGAACTGTCCGTACGACAAACGGAATGCCAATAAACATCAATGCTAGCGTAATCCCCGTCTGTGAGTACGCCATCCTCCATCCAAGCGGTTCGAACAACGAACCGATCCAGCCGTTCTGCGCATATAGGGCAGTTAGAGCAACCCCCGCTACCGCAGTAGGCAAAGCAAAGGGCAGATCAATCACCGCATCAAAAATTCGTTTCCCCGGAAATTCATAACGCACCAGCACCCAGGCTATCAATAAACCGAGAAACAGGTCGATCAGCGCCGCAGCCGCGGCACACAAAAAGCTAACCTTGTAGGAAGCCAGCACCCTGACATCAGTCGCCACGTCCCAAAATTTCTCCCACGTCAGTCCAGTTGAATTCAGAAGCAGTGCCGATAAAGGCACCAGCACCACCAGACTGAGATACAGCACACTATAACCCATTGTTAACCCGAACCCGGGAAGTACGCGTTTTCGAGTGGCTTGCACTTGACTCATGTTCTGTCCATCCCTCTCTGAATTCATTCACTATGACACTCGCGGCTACCAATCCAATCGTCTACACAGTCCACCTATTTTATGAACTGCCGGGTACATAAATCTGGTCAAAAATGCCTTTGTCGCTGAAATGCTTCTGCTGCGTCTCCTTCCATGTCCCGAATACATCCTTCAAGGTTACGAGCTCCAATTTAGGAAATTGATCCTTGAACTTTGCCGTCACACTCTCCAATGTTGGGCGATAATAATTTTCAGCAGCAATGGTCTGCCCTTCTTCACTGTACAAATATTTCAGGTACGCGTCCGCTACCTCGCGTGTACCTTTTTTATCTACCACCTTATCGACTATTGCTACCGGAGGTTCAGCTAATATACTGATCGATGGATATACGATATCGAATTTATCCGCACCCAGCTCCTTCACCGAGAGCAGTGCTTCATTTTCCCATGCAATCAGCACATCGCCAATTCCACGCTCTACGAAAGTCGTTGTCGCTCCACGTGCTCCGCTATCCAATACCGGCACATGCTTATACAGCTCCTGTACAAACTGCTGGGCCTTGGCTTCATCATTATTGTTCTTCTTGAGCGCATAAGCCCAGGCTGCAAGATAGTTCCAACGTGCTCCACCCGAAGTTTTAGGATTCGGTGTAATGACTTGCACATCGCCACGGATTAAATCGTCCCAGTCCTTAATCCCTTTCGGGTTCCCTTTGCGTACCAATAACACGATGGTTGAAGTGTACGGGGCGCTGTTATGCTCATATTTACTTTGCCATCCCTCTTGAACGAGTCCTTTTTCCTGTAGCGCATCAATATCATAGCCCAGAGCCAGAGTGACCACGTCCGCATCCAGCCCGTCCTGCACAGAACGACTTTGCTTGCCAGATCCTCCGTGAGATTGCTTAATCGTAACCTTCTGTCCTTTCTCCTTCTCCCAATGGGCGGCAAATGCTTTATTATATGCCTCATACAGCTCACGGGTCGGATCATAAGAAACATTGAGCAACTCCACGGCAGCAGAGCTACCATCTACCTCCGTCCCTCCCTTGCTTGCCCCGCAAGCGCTTAGCATCATCGTTAAAACCAAAGATAGTCCGAGAATAAGTCCACTTTTCCATTGCCTCTTCATCAAGACACCCCGAATTCTATGTAATTTGTATTCATTTACGCCTGTTATTTACAGACATAATTAAAAAAAGAGCGGAGAATTCCCTGATGCAGCCCTGTTAGGTCAAACCTGTCGTGTGGACAGTGTCTGCCTGCTGTTCCTAGAGGTTCTCCGCCAAAATGGCGAGATCAAACTTTAATTCTTTAATTCCTACCTGTTTAATGAGTTATACGGATATAATACGAGAGTTTAGGAGTGATGTCAAACCTTTTTTTGGTATGCATTATCTGTACTTTTCTTTCTTTAAGGGGGGCAGTCAGAAACATTGTATATGTTTCCGACCGTTTAGAGGTCATTTACACACGGGGTACGACTTAGTTGGCAACCGTTTCAAGATTAATCGAAAAGACTCCAAAAAGCTTCGGATTGTCCGTAGCCCTTCTCAACCACAGTTCACCTGATCCCACCATGACTCCCTGATAATTAACAAACAAATCATCTGTCTTTTGATTCACAAGCGCCTCGCGAATCGCGTCCGTAAAAATCTGATCATACTTGGCAATAAAATCTTTCTTATTCGGAATCGTTAACGACTTTTCACTATCATTAACACGCAGAGGGTACAAAATATAATCGGCCACTTTCTCCTTGTCATTGTCGGCAACTGCCTTCTGCAGCGCTTTGAACGTGTTCAAAAACGCTTTAGGATCTTGAATACCTGCTACCTCAAATGGATTTTGCGATGGATTGGAGGCTGCCGGAGAAGAAGAAGTATCCGATGAAGCAGCTGGAGCCGAAGGAGCTAACTTTTGTGCATCAGTATCGCTGTTTTCTGCACTCTCGCTCTCTTTCGCTGCTTTGTCATTTTGGGCTGAACCGCTACGATTACCACCGGCTCCATTCTCGATCACGCTTGTACTGCTTCCAGTATCAATGGTTTCAGCATTCTTATCCTGACCACAGCCAGTAAGTGCCACAAAAGTAAGTGTAAGTAAAATAGCTGTGAGTGACAGCCTCCGTGACATCTTTTGATTACCGAATTCATGGTTTATGGGCACAACGGGTCATCCTTTCTGCTTTCTGCTCTGACCTATTCTGTTCATTAAGTCTTCAACCGTTCTATTGTAACATAAGTAGACTAATGACCGCATGTCGTGCCCTTTCTGGAAGGAGCTTACAGTGTGATATAGGCGAAGGTTTTAACGCTTCCTTGCGATCCATCGTCCGTACTTACTTTCAAAATCAGCTCTTTTAAGGAGTCATTTGCTGCTTCATCCTGCCCTTCTGGCTTTACAAACAGCAGATCATGGCGTTCTCCTGGCTGCAACGTTCGACTGGAAAATCCGCTCGTTGTACCTTGCAAGTCCGATCCATTCGAACTGTTGAGCTTGTATTGTATGGGCTGCTTTCCAACATTCTTGATGCTGATGTACAGCTTGCGCCCCTCTTCAAATTTAAAGTTCGTTCCGCCTTGTCCTTCAAAATGCATTCTTTGATCATGTACGATACGCTTCGCTGCGCTCCCATTCTCACTCTGTGCACTTAACGGAGCAGCCGAGTGCGCCTGACTCACCGATGATGTACTATGCATGGTAGTCGATATATTGGCAAGAGTGACATAACCCACGATTGCTCCGGCAACCCCAACCCAAACCCATTTCTCCACCATTTGATTTCCTCCTTCGTAAAAAAAGCCGGACTCATATCTATTATGAGTCCGGCTGTCATTTTTTTCAAACTTGATCAAAGGCACCCAAACGCAAGCGCTCCATCATATATTTCGTATTCCGTAATCATAGCTTATACGTTCAACGTGTTATGGGACTTTTTCTTATCCAATACAATATACGTCACAAATATAATTAGATAAGCCGCAATCAGCAAAGTGGAGAACAAATACATTGTTTTATAAGAGGTTAATCCAGCAACCATCCCCAGAACCAAAGAGCCTCCTCCAATGCCCAAATCGAAGAAATTATAAAAGGAGCCTACAGCGTCCTCTCGCTCATCTTCTCCGACCACACTGATTGCCCAAGCCTGCAAAGCTGGGAAAATAGCTCCAAAGCTCAAACCATACATCACAGCAGCAATCAAAAATTGTAACTCGGTCCGCGATGAGGCCACCATAACGATGGCGGCGATAAGCACAATCCCTGCAGGAATCAGGATATAAGCTGGGCCTTTGGTATCGAAAATTCTACCTGACACCAGTCGGACGAGGAAGCTTGCCATAGCCACAGTAAAGAAGAACCATGCTGCATTGGTAAAGCCCTGCTCCTTGGCAAATAAAGCCACGAAAGACATCACTCCACCTGCCACCACGCCAACCAGCAACGCAAGACAGGATTGCAGCAGCACTCTTTTTTCAAATAATTTAAAAGGAACCTTCTTTTTGCCCTGCACTGTATCCGCCGACATAGGTTTCGGAGCACGGCGACGAACCAATACGCTCATCACGAGCGACAACAGTAGAATTATAGCTCCCGTGGAAAACAGTCCGTTAAAACCTGATGCGTGAAGCATCCATATACCAATCAGTGGCCCCACTGAAATCGCTACGGTTTCACCTACGCCAAAGTAGCCCATTCCTTCCCCCATACGATGAGGCGGCAAATCATCTGAGGCTGAGGTAGCATACAACGTGCTCGCAATGCCGAATCCAAAGCCATGTACCAGCCGAAATACTAACAGCAGTACCAAACTACTGGAAAGCATGTAGCTTCCCGTTGCCAGCATACAAATCACAACTCCGATAATCAGAACATACTTCTTGTCCAAGAGCTGGATCAGCGTACCTGAAAATGGACGAATCAATATAGCAGAACACATAAACACGCCAGTCACCAATCCAATCTGGGATGGGCTGCCGCCAAGACTTTCCACAAACAGCGGCAGCGTAGGCATAAGCATTTCGAATGCCATGAACAATAAAGCGTTGGATATCATCAAAAAAATAAAGTTTCTGGACCAAAAGCTTTCTTTCACAGACACTGTTCTCTTCCCCCAATACAATCATGTTTACTTCAACTGCTCAGTTGTTCAGGCCCGAATCAAGCCATGCCAGTAAATATCCCAAGAGCTTTCCAGACGCAGATCAAAACCGTCGGTGCCGTTGTACACCAGTTCTACCAGCATGCCTTCAATCAAATTCATATAGGCTGTCGCGGCAGATTGAGCTGGAACACGAAGTTTAACCGATGTTTCAGTTGCCAGTCGCCCGTGTACCAAGCTGGTTTTATGCTGTACGTAGCGTGTGACCAAAGCCTGAACCTGGCTTTCCAGTGCAGATGGAATCAGAAAGCCGATATACAGAATCAGACGCAAATTCATAGCACTCTCATAGCGTTCCTTAAATTCAACGATTAGTCCGCGCAGGACAACTTCAAGTGATTGTTCGGATTGATCTTGAAAATAACGATCCAGTTCCAAAATCTCTTGATCCACCGCATCCTTAAATATGTCTAAAAACAAATCATCTTTGCTTTTAAAATGAGCATAAATGGACTGCTTTTTAATCCCTACCTCATCAGCTATCAGTTGCAGAGAGGACGCATCGTATCCCTTTTTCGCAAATTGCTGCAAGCTAACTGTTTTAATTTTCTGTAGTGTCATGCTTTTCCTCCAATACCTTACGAACGGTCGTCAGTTTATGGGTTCAGTATATTACCCTCACTTGAAATTGACAACCCCATTTTTAAATTCTGCCGTTCAATTGTCTGAGAACGAGGACAACAGAAAAGCCGGAAGCACCCTAAACTTAGGGCCTCCGGCTTCATATGCATGCTACTAATACGACTTTATGAATAGGGCTTATCGCTTACTCTGTCACTGTTCCGTAGATTAGCACTGGCGCTTCCGCATGATCCGCAATACGGATGTTCGCGTAGATTTTCTCCAGCACTTGGGCTACATCTTCACGGTTCGCATGGATGGTAACCAGTGAATCGCCTTTTTGAACAGCATCCCCGACCTTTTTGTTCAACATCAAGCCGACAGCCAGATCAATCTCGGATTCTTTGGTCGCACGTCCTGCTCCAAGCAACATCGCTGCGGTACCGATTTCGTCAGCCACGATTTCAGCTACCACACCGTCCTGCTTCGCAGGCACCTCAATAAGATACTGTGCTTGCGGCAAGCGTTCAGGATGATCCACTACAGAAGCGTCACCGCCCTGATTCGCAATAAACTCTTTGAATTTTTCCAGTGCTTTGCCATTACGAATGACTTCTTTGAGCTTCTCTTCGGCGTTATCGAGGGAATCTGCCTTCCCTGCCAAAAATACCATCTGACTGCCCAAAGCCATGCACAGTTCTTCCAGATCTTTGGGTCCTTCGCCGCGCAGCGTATCAATTGCTTCTTTCACTTCCAGTGAGTTCCCGATAGCCAGACCCAGCGGCTGACTCATATCGGAAATGACTGCCATCGTTTTGCGACCCACATTGTTACCGATGCTCACCATGGCATGTGCCAGTGCTTTGGCATCATCTACAGTTTTCATAAATGCGCCTGCACCTGTTTTTACATCGAGCACGATAGCATCGGAGCCAGCAGCGATTTTCTTACTCATAATCGAGCTGGCAATCAGCGGGATCGAGTTGACCGTCGCCGTAACGTCACGCAAGGCATACAATTTTTTATCCGCAGGTGTCAGGTTACCGCTTTGTCCGATGACCGCAATTTTGCTGCGATTCACCAAATCCACAAATTCGTCCTTGCTGATTTCGACGTGGAAGCCTGCAATAGCTTCCAGTTTGTCGATCGTTCCTCCGGTATGTCCGAGGCCGCGTCCTGACATTTTGGCTACCGGAATGTCCAAGGCCGCTACGAGCGGAGCCAGTACCAGCGTTGTTGTATCACCCACGCCGCCAGTAGAATGCTTATCGACCTTTACACCTTCAATCGCGGACAGATCAATGGTATCACCCGAATGAACCATCGCCATCGTCAGATCAGCGCGTTCGCGTTCAGTCATATCTTTGAAGAAAATGGACATCGCCAATGCACTGACTTGATAATCGGGAATTTCACCCTGAGTGTAGCCTTGGATAATAAAATTAATTTCCTCCGTACTCAGTTCTTTTCCGTCACGTTTTTTCTCAATCAAGTCTACCATTCTCATATGTCATTTCTCCTCACTGTGCGTATGATCGTTTACAGAGATACTGCTGTATCCAGTGCAACTTCCATCATTTCTTTAAAGGTCGTTTGCCGTTCTTCTGCGGTCGTTTCTTCCCCCGTCAACAAATGATCGCTTACCGTCAGAATCGTCAGTGCGTTTACGCCAAACTTGGCTGCGAGCGTGTATAAAGCTGAAGTTTCCATCTCTACACCCAGCACGCCGTATTCCATCAGCTTTTGTACCACTGATTTATCATCACGGTAGAAGCTGTCTGAGCTGAATACATTGCCGACATGCATGTTCAAGCCTTTGGCAACACCACGATCATAAGCGCCCTTCAATAGATCGAAGCTGGCAATCGGCGAGTAGTCGTAGCCACCAAAAATATGGCGATTCATACCGGAATCCGTACAGGATGCTTGTGCCAAAATGACGTCACGAACGTGTACATGCTCCTTCATTCCGCCGCATGTACCCACGCGGAACAGGTTTTTCACACCGTATTCGCTAATCAGTTCGTTGACATAAATACTGATAGACGGCAGCCCCATCCCGGTTCCCTGTACAGATAGGCGTTTGCCTTGGTACGTACCCGTGAATCCGAGCATTCCGCGCACCTCGTTGTAGCAGGTCACGTCCTCCAGATATGTTTCAGCAATAAATTTTGCCCGTAGCGGGTCTCCTGGCAGCAAAATCGTTTCTGCAATCTCTCCAGGTTTGGCTCCAATGTGTACACTCATGTTTTTATTCCTCCGTCCCATTTGTCCGTGCTTGTATCGTTATTTATACCGTTACATTAATCTTTGTAATCTTGCTTGTACTCTTGCGGGCCCTGGATTACTGAAGCTCTGCCAAAAAGCTCGTTCCGTGTTCAGGCAGTTTTACACCAAAGTTATCCGCTACGGTCGCTCCAATATCAGCAAAGGTTTTACGAACCGCAAGTTCCTTGTCCCCCGCTGTAAAACGCGGGGAATATACCAGCAAAGGTACATATTCGCGGGTGTGATCCGTTCCCCGATATGTCGGATCATTCCCATGGTCTGCAGTAATGATCAGCAGATCGTCATCGGTCATTTTAGCAAAAACCTCTGGCAAACGCGCATCGTAATCGTCCAAAGCTTGACCATATCCCTGTGGATCACGACGGTGACCGTACACAGCGTCAAAGTCCACCAAATTCAGAAAGCTTAATCCGGTGAAATCTTCGTCGAGCGTGGCCACCAGCTTATCCATGCCGTCCATATTGGACACCGTACGCACCGCCTTCGTTACACCCTCGCCGTCATAAATGTCAGAGATTTTACCCAAGGCGATCACATCCAGGCCTGCATCCTTCAGCTCGTTCATTGTAGTGCGACCAAATGGTTTGAGCGCGTAATCATGTCGATTAGAGGTACGAGAGAAATTCCCTGCCTCACCTACGAACGGACGGGCAATAATGCGACCCAGCATGTACGGATCTTCCAGCGTGATTTTACGGCAGAACTCGCAAATCTCATAGAGCTCCTTCAAAGGTACAACTTCCTCGTGCGCCGCAATTTGCAGTACAGAGTCCGCCGAGGTATAGATGATGAGCGCTCCAGTTTTCACGTGTTCTTCGCCCAGCTCATCAATGATTTCCGTTCCGCTGGCAGGCTTATTGCCAATCACTTTGCGGCCTGTGTGCTCCTCAATGCGCTGAATCAACTCATCCGGGAACCCATCAGGAAATACACGGAAAGGAACTGCAATATTCAAGCCCATAATTTCCCAATGACCCGTCATCGTATCCTTGCCATTGGAGGCTTCCTGCATCTTAGTGTAATACGCGAGCGGCTTGTCGGCCGCTGGCACCCCTTCTATGGAACGAATGTTGGACAGACCGAGCTTACCCATATTCGGCATGTTCAGACCGCCGCGTTCGCGCGCAATATGACCGAGTGTATCTACATCGTAATCATCAAACTGGGCAGCATCCGGCGCTTCGCCGATACCAACCGAGTCCATAACCACCAAGTGAATCCGTTTGAATTTAGACATTATAAAAATCCTTTCCTGACTCGCTGTTTTTTTTACAAAAACAACCCTGCAATCGTTGCCGACAGCACGCTAACCAGCGTTGCCCCGTACAACAGCTTCAGACCAAAGCGGGCCACCACATTTCCCTGTTTTTCATGCAGACCCTTCACAGCCCCGGAAATGATACCGATGGATGAGAAGTTAGCAAAGGATACGAGGAATACCGATACGATCCCGATTGTACGCTCCGACAAGCCTGTTTGCTTGGTCAGATCCAGCATGGCCACAAATTCGTTGGATACGAGTTTAGTAGCCATAATGCTGCCCGCCTGAACGGCTTCGTTCCACGGAATACCCATGACAAAAGCGAAAGGCGCAAACACATAGCCAAGCAACGCCTGAAAGCTGATTCCAAACAACCAGGAGAAAATCCCGTTAACCATGGCAATCAGCGCCACAAAACCGATCAGCATCGCAGCTACCGTAATCGCAACCTTGAAACCGTCCATAATATACTCCCCGAGCATTTCGAAGAAGGACTGCTTCTCTTCCTCCTGAACCTCCAGTAAATCGTCTTGCTTCTCAATCTTGTACGGATTAATAATAGAAGCGATAATGAAGCCGCCGAACAGGTTCAATACCAAAGCTGTGACCACATATTTGGGGTTTAACATTTGCATGTAAGCTCCCACAATCGACATGGACACCGTAGACATCGCAGACGCACACAGCGTATACAACCGATGTTTTGGCAGCAGACCAATTTGCTTCTTAACGGAAATAAACACCTCGGATTGACCCAAGATAGCCGAAGCTACAGCGTTGTAGGATTCCAGTTTACCCATTCCGTTTACTTTGCTCAAGACAAGCCCGATATATTTAATAATAAAAGGCAACACTTTTACATATTGCAAAATACCAATCAGCGCGGATATGAACACGATTGGCAGCAGTACACCGATAAAGAACGGTGCTGCTCCTTCATTCGCAATTCCTCCAAAAACGAAGTTAATCCCTTCAGTGGCATATGCCAAAAGACTATTAAAACCTTCTGCAAAGCCTTTGACCAAAAATTCGCCAATACCTGTGTGGAGCAATACAAAAGCTAGCGCCGCCTGCAACACAACCATAACCACCAGCGGACGATACCTGATTTTACGTTTGTCACTACTGGCAACGTAAGTAAGTGCAAAAACAACGAGCAGTCCCACCAGAGCGATTACATATTTCATTTAATTTCCCCCTTATTACATTAAGCGCTTACATTCCCCATAAAAAGAACGCGCCCCAAAGAGGCATTCTTTTTTTTATTTCCCCAGATCCGCAGGTCGAAAGGCACCCGGCAGTAATTGATCCACCGTCCACTCTTCCGTGTTGCCATGAAGGTTTGTCAGATAAATTTTGGTATCTTGATGAGCAAATTCGGAAATGACCTGACGACAGGCCCCACATGGAGACACAGGCCCTTCCGTATCAGCTACAACCGCAATCGAATCAATTTTCCGGCAGCCTTCGGATACCATTTTAAAAATCGCTGTCCGCTCTGCACAATTGCATAAGCCGTAGGAGGCATTTTCCACATTACATCCGTGATAAATCGTGCCATCGCTTCCGAGAACCGCAGCACCCACCTGAAAATTCGAATACGGAACATACGCCTGTTTACGCGCCTCAAGCGCTTTCTGAATCAATTGATCCTTCATTGCGAATCCCTCCATGACTTTAAAATAAACTTAGTAGGAAGATGTAGACTGCTCGCCCTCGATGATTTTCACACCGGAACTTGCACCGATCCGGCTTGCGCCAGCTTCTACTAATTTTTGCACGTCTTCCAGACTGCGTACACCGCCTGAAGCCTTGACACCAATCTCAGGTCCTACCGTTTTGCGCATCAAAGCCACATCTTCCGCAGTAGCTCCACCTGTTGAGAAGCCTGTCGAGGTTTTCACAAAATTCGCCCCCGCTTTGACGGACAGCTCACATGCCAGTACCTTCTCTTCGTCAGTCAGCAGGCAGGTCTCGATAATCACTTTTACCAGTGTACCAGCAGCTGCTTCCACGACCGCACGGATGTCCTGCTCGACGAGCTGTACATCACGTTCCTTCAAAGCGCCTATGTTAATAACCATATCAATTTCAGTCGCTCCGTTAGCAATAGCATCTTTCGTTTCAAATGCTTTCGTTGCGGACGTGCTCGCTCCCAGCGGGAAACCGATAACTGTACAAATGGCTACGCCTGTGCCTGCGAGCTGTTCTGCTGCATAAGCTACCCACGCCGGGTTCACACATACAGAAGCAAACTGATATTTTTTTGCCTCGGCAGTCAATTTCGTAATTTCATCCTTCGTCGCATCTGCACGCAACAATGTATGGTCGATTAATGCTGCAATGTTCATATCTAAAAGCTCCTTCATTAGATAAATAGTTGAAGACAAAAGTCCTTTATTTCTCTGTGATGAGATCATCATAGCACGGCTTTGAACATATGTAAAACACATTTTGAAATTATGTTCACGCTTGTACATAAGGCGTTCACCTACCATTCATATTACCCTGTAGGCACACGCCATAACCGTGTAATTTGCTGGATGGAGGCGACTTGCTCTATTGTAAAAGTGCTTGTGCCGTAAACTGATCCGTCACCAAGATATTCGCATACTTGCCACGCAGCGATGCCCGAATGGCCTCCACTTTGCGCTGGCCTCCAGCGACGAGAATGGACTTCTCCTTCTTTCGCAAATCAGGCAAATCAATCCCAACGGTACGGCTGTTAATTTCCTGACTGCATATGTTGCCCTCAGCGTCAAAAAAGCGTGAGCAAATATCGCCCTTGCCAACTCTTTGCAGTAGCTTCTGCTCTTCCCCGTTAAAATAACCCAATCGGAACAGCAACGCATCCTCCTTGACCGTCCCCACCGTAAACACCGCGATGTTCGCCTGCTTGCCAAGTTCGATGATACGCTGGATATGCCGATCCTCCTCGACCATTTTCTTAACGGCGTGACTGTCGAAAATTACAGGCAGCGGCAAATACCTTGCTATGGTATGAAAGGCTTCTGCGAACAAATTCACGGTTTCCACAGCATATGTGTTGACATGTGAATGGCTCACGCCTCCCTTGAGCTGAACCACCTCAACTCCCTTGACCTGCTTTTGTTGGAGATGAAGCGCCACGGCATGCATGGTTGTTCCCCATGTCACTCCAATAATATCAGCATCCTGTACCGTTTCATGCAAATAATCGGCTGCTTTTTTGCTAATATGCTTCTTGATCTCCTGATATTCATTTAACGGCGAATAACAGACTAACACAGTATCCAGTCCGTATTTCTTCTTCACCTGCTCTCCGAGCGCGTCCATATCCTCCATCGGGTCCACAATACTAATCCGCACGTATCCTTGTTCCTTGGCAGCCTGAAGTAACCGCGATACCGTAGGACGCGAAACCCCGAGTCTGACCGCGATATCTTGCTGGCTGTAGTCGTTTAGATAGTATAATCTGGCTGCTTCGATACTTAATCGCTGCTTTTCATGATCCACTCTACCTCAACCCGCTTATCTTAAAATGTAGTGCCATCGGACACAGCTTTAGTCCCAAACATTATATATGAAGGGAAACTTGAAGCCACGCCTTGGCCGTATGGTTGTTATTTTGGAAGATTTAACTGCTCGTTTGTGATATTCTGTGAGTAACTACAACCATTTTACCGCATCCTCAACTTTATCGTTCCATCTGTCAAAACGCAATAGTTAACCCATTTTACCGCTCAATCACAACCTGTGATGGCTCATCTGAATAGATAAGGAGAATTGTTATGTCTGAATTTATTGTGTGCAGTCTAGCGGACAAAAAGTTCGCTTTAAACTTTGTGGAAGTAGAAGAAGTCATGAATGCTAAGAAGGGAACTCCGCTTCCCTTTTCCGAAGCATGGCATGAAGGAATGGTGACTATTCGCGGCAATGTATTTACGATCCTTAATTTACGCAAAAAACTGCTTCTTCCTGCATCCAGCGATTCCTCCGAGGACAAAATGATTTTGCTCAGCCGTGCGAAGATTGCTCTGCTTGTCGATCAGGTGGAGGACACGGCTTCTGCCGAGGACAGTCAGCTACAAAGCAATGAGGAAGAGTGGCAGCGCGAGTTGTTCCCTACCGTGATGGAGCATCAGGGTACCCTCATTCCGGTGATCGATATGGACGCTTTTCTCGCATCCACCAAGACGAACTAAAACGCAAAATACTCCCGAACCTTGAGGCGGCTTGCACTCATCGTTCGGGAGTATTTTCAGTTATTGGAGTCCCTGCCCCTCTTTCATGTGAACCAGCGTGTTCAGCTGCTCCAGCAACGTATTCCCGCCAGTTAGCGAAATCGTGCCAATCTTCTCGCAGATTTTTTCCATGAATTCTAGCTCTTTGAGACGATAGAGAGTGGCGTTCTCGTCCATCAGCTTGGCCGTATTGAGCAGACTACGAGTGGATGCCGTCTCTTCACGTCGTGTGATGAGGTTGGCCTGTGCCTTCTTCTCTGCCAACAGCACCGTATTCAGAATATCCTTGATATCCCCCGGCAAAATAATATCCTTCACCCCTGCTGACGTAAAAGTCACTCCATATTCGTCGCTCTGCTCATTCAGTCGAGTCAAAACATATACCGCAATCTCCTGCTTCATTTTCAGCAAATCATCCAGCTTCATCGTGCCAACGTATTCGCGTAACAACAGTTGAAGCATAATGTACATTTGCTCCTCGTATGCCCGGAATTCTAATGCCCGCAATGGGTCGATGATACGGTACTGACAGACGAAGTTGAGGCGCAGCGTAATTTTGTCCTCTGTCATGATTTCCTGTCCCATCAAGTCCATTTGCTGTTGTCGCATATCTATCGTTTTGATCTCTGTATTCACCGTGGACATCCAGAAATAATATTTACCCGGTTTCAGCTCACCCTGCAACACATTATCGTAATACAAAAATCCTAATTCATAGCTGCCCACCTGAAGCGCCTTCCAGAAGCCCGGTGTCTTGGACAAGAATGCTTGCCCCAATGCCTTATCAATTGCAGGCTGCCGAGTATCTGCACGAACAAAACGATGTTCCTTGAGCACGTTCCAATAAGCATATTTCCCAGCCGTCAGCAGCTCCACAAACCGATTATCCTCATAATGCAGCACATATTCATGGTCCTCTACATCAATGACATTCAATTGCTCAAGCAATAGGGGATCTGTCAAAAACAAACGAATATCATGGTCCGGTACAAAAAATGGTTCGGCTACATTCAAAATTTCAACCGCTTCCTGCTGAAATGTCTTCAATAGGTAAGTTCCTGGTTGCAACAATTTGTGGTAGCTTCCTTTTTTGAACAGCAATCCGCGCTCATCGGATTTAATTGTTATCTTCTTAAACATCGTATCACTCCTAGTATTTAGAATCCTCAACTTAAAAGAGTGTTTTTTTCTACGTGTGGCGCTCCGCGATCCATTTGATCTTCCAATCGCTGTTGCCCCTGAATTTTTGGATTTGATGAACCCCTTATAGGGTTAAACTTCAGGGGCAAAAGGCGAACGCTTCGCTTCTTCAGATTCAAATGGACCGCTCCGTAGCTGCCCGCCTTAAAATTAACACACTTTTAAAATGAGGATTTTTTATTTTTATTTGTTGTAGTAGGGTTAGGACCCTTGCAGAGCATCCCTCCGGTGTGAACGGCGGGGTCAAGCTTGAGGAAAAAGAAAGATACCGCCTGTTTTCGTGTTCTAGGGATGGGATTCATCAGCCCAACATCGACTGTGAATCCGTATCTCCGAAGCCTCGGGCCCTGTCGGCGCTTGCTCTCTCCGGTATCCGCTGGCCGCATAGCCATCGCCCCGGTATCTGTCATCAAGACCAGACATGGGATGCTCTTATCCGGGTCTTTTCATTGTTTTTATTCGATCATTCGAATACTCTACCAGAAGTCGCGTGGAAGGCGATTGGGAATCGAACCCTAATTGTTGGTGGATACGCAAGTTTACAGGATACCTGACCCCATCAGGGCAGGCACTGCGGGACCTTTGGAAATCCGCGCCTCGGTAATATCTTCCTGTATCAGCCTTTATCATTATCGCGTAATCTAGAACTCGCGAACATGGCGAAAGTATTACGACCCTATAAAAAACGAAAAAGACACAGGAGAAGCATATGTGCTTCCCTCGTGTCTTTCTCTCTATAGTTAACTAGTCGCGTTCGTATCTTAGGCCTGATCCACTAGGATGTTTTTTCGAAAACGGGATCAGCGCCTGGTGTTGGAAGTTCTGGAACGTCTGTCGTTGTTGAGGCAATCTGCTGGTGTGTATAGCTGAATGGAGGGGTCTCGTATTGCAATCCCGCCTTTTCATAGGTAAACCAATAGCTGACACCCTTCCCGATATCGAGGTCTGTTACCCGCTGCTCCCAGACACCGCCGTTGTTGGTCATCCGGTAATTGAGCTGTTGTCCACCCGTTAAAGTATAATGCACGTCAACATAGGCTGAGGCTGTTTTGGGTGTAAATTGAAGCAATGCTTCACGATCGCTGACAAAGCGAGCTCCTACTTTATAATCCTCCGTTTCTCCGCCGCCCTCATTACCGCCAGATGCTGCCTCCGTAGTTACCGATACAGCATGGCTTGCTGCAGATAGGTTACCAGCTGCATCGCGAGCCTTAACGGTAAAGCTGTAAGTGGAAGCTGCATTCAGCCCTGTAATTGATGCGGAAATACCGCTTATCTCTGCCGCCTGAGCCCCGTCCTTATAAACGATATACCCCGTAACGCCAACATTGTCTGTAGCTGCATCCCACTCCAGAGTGACTGTCGAAGCCGTTTTGGTCGTAACTCGTACATTCGTCGGGATGGACGGAGCCTCCGTATCAGGCTGCGGATTGCCACCGCCGCTTCCATTTCCGGCATTAAAGCTATTCGGCTGCACGGTAATACTGTGCCCATCTGAGAAGGTTACTGTTTTGACCTGGTCTGTAAAGTTGTAGGCCACATAGGTTTTTACACCGTTCTTATGAAATACGGCATAAATAGGTGAATTAGCGGTGATGCTGCGGTCGATGTTGCCTACAGCATCCAAATTATAGATCCAGTGGTAGGCATTCGCCTTGGAATTCCCAGCTTCCGGTGTCATCGTCGCTACGCGTGCACTGAATTTGGCCTTGGCATCGGACGGGTCTGAAATCGCCCTGTACATATACACAATATCTTCCCACGGACTGAAGTTCCCTCCGCTTTTTTGCAGCAGATTGCTAAAATTTTTAGCCGCATATTCCGGATATTGTGTCAGGTACAAGGAAGCCGAGGTAATTGGCAGCCAGTTGATACCGTGCACCTCTGCGGGATTATTGGTCCACCAGGTTGCATCCCCCACCGTTTTACCTCCCCAGATCATACTGGCCGTCGCGCTTTGCATCCCTGCAGGGGTGTTTGTGCCATGCACATCAAACCAGTATTCGTTAATCGCATTCATTTCCGTTGTATATAGATAAATGCCGAGATCACGAGTTTGAGTATTTCCCGTCGCCTCGCCCCATAAAATAAGACCGGCCCAAGCATTCATCGCCTCCGAGGAGGATTCATTGTTGTTGCCGTCGCCAAATTTGGCATGGCCGGAAGCCCAAGTGTGTCCGGCATAGGGATCAAAATTACGCAAATACGGAAATTTCGAATCAGACCTGTCGATATTTGCGATGTCGCGAATGAGCAGTTGTACCATTTGTCCCCATTGGGATTCAGATGCCCAGTTCTTGTCTACACGCGCAATTTCGGCCGCAGCCTTAATAAAGTATCCATAATGGAAATGATGGTCATTTAACTCTATTGCACTGCCAAAGCTGTCGGGATAACCGATCAATGTTCCCCAATTGTTGTTATACACAAATAGACTGGAGCTTTTCAGATTCCCCGAGCTGTCACTAGCCTTAAACCAGTCCTGCAACCGACTTTTGATCTCATTGCGGAACTGGGTCGCTGCTGTGGTATTGCCAGCCTGGTCGGCAATCGGCGCCAGCGCTGCCAGCTTGCCCAGACGTTTTCCAGTCCAGTACGTATCTCTATCGCCGGAGTAGACTTCTGCTTTCGCTGCGTTTATATAATTGTTGAGTGTATTTTTATCGTAGGACCCCAAGTCGGGCAAGGAAGGTAATACTCCTGTAAATTTCATTTTCGTTTGAAAAGACGCACCCTCTGCTGTTTTCATCAGACCGCGTACGGAATTGTACGTATAGCCCAGCAGAGGTTGTGGTGAATTTTTCCACTGATGCGGGTATAAGGCAAAAATAGTGCCGCTTTGTGCGCCTTCCTTCGCTGTTGTTGCAACAGTAAAGGTGGTCGTTACCTCGGAAGAAGCTTCGTTGTAGCTGTACTGCGCTTTGGAGTTTGTAACGAAAGAATAGGCGTATTGCTGAAATTTGTCCAAGGTCGCGGTTGTTTTGTCAGGCAAAGCCGCCACTGTAAAATAGCTTTTCCCGTTCAATTGATTGATCAGCGTACTCGTCCCGAGACCAGACCAGGTGCTGCCAGACGGGCCAAACAGACCATAGTGTGAGCCATTGACCGTAATGCCAAGCACAGAGGAACTAGCTGACCCAGACCAAACCTCTGGCACCCCATTAAATGAAAGCTTGGGATTGCCGCCGCCAAACTCAAAAAATACATAGGGGGAGCCGTGTCCGTAGGTAGCACTCATTTTATTGCTACCGCTTTGAAATAATGATTTGACAAACCAATCACTGAAACCATCCACCTTGGCATCCGGAAATGAAGCGCTTACAGAATGGCCGATGGTAAAATCGTTCACATCATCCATCCAGCCTGCGATGTATCCCGGATTTACTGTAATTTTCCCACTCGGGTTAAAGATGCGTAAACCTTTTTGCTGATTTTTCAAGGCAAGTGGATGCGGATATTGAGCCTCAGAGTATGGTACCCAGGCCAGGCTGCTCCACCAGTCATTGGTAGGCATTGGGCTGGTTACATTCGCTGTTTTGTAAATCTCATTTTGCGGTGTTGCTGCTCCGGCAGGTAGTGTGGTTGAATATGAGCCTGTGCCTTGTGTGACCTCACCCGAAAAGGCTTTAGTAGAGACCGGTGCAGCTAAAAACATCATACTGGCACTTAACAAGCATAATATCATTTTTTTCACAACCTACATCCTCCTTTGAATTCTCAAATCCCTTTCACTGCAAGGTTTTTCCCTTTTCTTCCAAGCTGAATTCAACTTCATTGTGCTTGATCCCAATTTCCAGGTCAATCCTTTCATTTCTATATTTCAACTAAACGAGGCGAAAGTCCCTAAAAAACACAAAAGAAACCAGTACGAAAAACCCGAATATGCGTAATTATGTTATACAAACTAATAGACTAATAGGATTCTCTTCACCCCATAAGACATTCACCCTATAAGTTATTCATCCCATTAACCATTCACCCTAATAAACGTTTAGTATATAAAAAAAGAATCCTCCAGGCCTTTTAGCCCTTCAGATCCTCTGTTTTGAATTTATAAGTTTTTGAGCCTTTGAGTTTTTGAGTATTTAGTTTCTTATGCCCTTCCCATGCTCCACAACATTTCGGAAAAAGAGTGACTTTGCGGTGGGCAGCAGCGGAGCGAAGGGGTTGCATCTGGAGAAGCGGAAGCGTTCGCCTTTGCAGTGGGATTCTTACCTTTAAATCTCTCATACAATCCGAAGAATCCCACTGCAACAGCGATCGGAAGATCAACCTCTCCGCGAAGCGCCTCCTCCACCCGAAAACAACTCACTCATTTTCCCCGCTCAAAATACCCTTCTATTTTCCAATCTACACCAACCTGTGTCACGCTCAAATCATGCAATGCCACCGCATCGCTCATCGCAGACACGCCTTCTCCCCCGAGAAATCCCGGGGCTGCACGTCCTCCAACCAGCTTCGGCGCCATATACAGCACCAGCTTGTCTGCCAGCCCTTGCTGCACGAACGAAGCGTTCACTTCGGCTCCGCCTTCCACGAACACCGATGACACCTCCGCTGCCCCCAGAATATCCAACATTTGCGGCAGGTTAACCCGATCGCTGTTTTCATCCTGTGTCGGATATACTTTTACACCCAGCTGTTCCAGCTGGCTTCGCTTGCCTTCATCGTAGGCCCGTCCTGTGAATATCCAGGTCGGAGCCTCCCCATCTGTAATGACACGAGCATCCAATGGAATTCGAAGCTTACTATCCAGAATGATACGAATCGGATTCCGTCCTTCTGGTAGACGAGTCGTAAGCTGAGGATTATCATGAATCACGGTCTGTACACCGACCAGGATTCCTACATGCTCGTGACGAAGACGATGCACATTCTCCCGTGCAGCCTCAGATGTGATCCACTTGCTTTCAGAGGTTCGAGTTGCAATTTTACCGTCCAGCGTTACTGCTGATTTGATCGTAATAAAAGGACGCTTGCTCACGATATATTGATTGAACACTTCATTCATGCGGATGGATTCCTGCTCACATACGCCGACAATGACCTCAATGCCTGCATCTTTCAAAATCTGCACCCCTCTGCCGGAAACCAGCGGGTTCGGGTCCAGCGCTGCAATCACCACTCGACGAATGCCAGCCTTCACAATCGCTTCCGCGCACGGGCCTGTCCGGCCGTGATGGGAACACGGCTCCAGCGTTACGTAAATCGTCGCTCCCTGAGCGTGTTCACCCGCCATACGCAACGCATGAATCTCGGCATGTGGCTCGCCGGGCTTCAGATGAGCGCCGATCCCAACGATACGGCCGTTGTTGACAATGACTGATCCGACGAGCGGATTCGGTTCTGTTTGCCCTTTAGCACTTCTGGCATTTTCCAGTGCCAGGCGCATATATTTTTCGTGAGTGGTCATAGAACCTCCCTGAGATCGGAATCCCGCAAATGGCCGGATCGTTCCACTTTTGTATTCAAATACCGTTCATTATATTGCGACACATCGCCCCAGAGCGGCATACGACCCGCCACATTCATACCCGATTTTTTCAAGGCATCCAGTTTTTTAGGATTATTTGTAATCAGGGTTACCGGCTTTTGTCTCAGGTGACGGAGCACACTAATGGCATCCGCATAGTTGCGTGTATCATCTTCAAAACCCAATTGATGATTGGCTTCCACGGTATCCATGCCTTCTTCCTGCAGAATATAAGCCATGGCTTTACTAAACAAACCAATTCCGCGGCCTTCATGGTTAGCCAGATAGAACAATGCACCCGTTCCATGTTCCACGATCATTTTCATGGACTGGTGGAGTTGAAATCCACAATCACAACGCTTGCTACCAAAAATATCTCCAGTATGGCAAATACTATGCATGCGAACTAATGCATTTTCCGACTGCTCGAGATCGCCGTACACCAAAACGCTTGACTGTTGTCCCTCTGCCAAATCCAGTGTGGACAATCGCTTCACAATCGTCTCAGCGGTGGCATTCAGTAAGTCCTGACGATCTTCCTCATCCCGTACAGGCAACCAGCAGTACCACTGAAAAACAACCGTTTCCCCTTCCAAATTAACTGGCAGCTTGATCGGTCCAACCAAAATCGTCGAAGATTGTTCTCCACGAACGGTTTGAATTTTATCGTTAAGTAGCGTAGCTACATCTTTTTGGTTCATCTCTTTGCACCATCCTTTATATAAGCTCTATATAGAAAATGCCTAATTCTTCAAAGGCTAATCGTTATTGTTAGGGTCATAAATCATTGAACTCTGTGTAAGAAATGTTCATGAAACGTGGATTCCATCGTCAGTTGCCGTTCCTGAAGCTCGGTGACAGCCTGCCGTCGTCCGTCTTCGAACGCCTTTAGGTCTCCGGCGGTATAGCTCTTCTGTCGTAAACGAAGAAGCTCACTGGCTAGCACATCGGCATCCTTCAAAGCTGCGTTCAAGCCAAAAGCTCCGGTAGGTGTCATGGTATGCGCCGCATCTCCAATAAGGACCAGTCCGTTCTGCGTCCAGGTGTCACTACGACTGCTGAAAATATCCAACGGTACGAAGTCCTTCCATGAACGAATATGATCATGCACACTATGCTTCAAATCTGGAAAAGCCTCTGTAAACCGTTGTATAAATGGTTCAAAGGATTGCTTAAACAGGGTTAGAAAGCTACCCTACTCCACATTCCAGCCAATTTGAATATAGCCCTCAGCCTGCGAGAATAAAGCCAATTGTCCTCCGTTGACCCATGCCAGACGAGTGACGGGCTCCCACCCAGCAGGTGCCGTAATTTTCGCCCATAGCAGATCATAGCCGTGTCGAATGTTCGTCACAGGCATCTGCGCCAGCTTGCGCACAGTCGAATAGCGACCATCTGCCCCTACAATCAACGAACTGTGAATCGTGATCTCATGACCGTTCTTATCGCGGGCGGTCAAGCCCGTGTACCCCTGCTCGCTGTTACCTTCCAACGCAGTCACAGTTGTACCCGCCAGGTAACGGAAGGACTCGTAGGTTGACGCCTGTTTGAGCAAAGCCTCCAAAAATCGAGGCTGTGGAATATGAACCCCCACATTACCATCAACTGATACTGGCTTGACCGTCTTCACTTGCCGCTGATGCCCCCAATATTCGATCCTTGTGGAGGCGAGAACATAGTTCTCATGAATTTTTTCGAGCAGCTTATGCCTTTGGATCACTTCCTGACCCTCATCATTCAAGATTTCACCGCGAAAGGCCTTTCCCGCTATGCTCTGCCGCTCAATCAATATCGTGGATACACCCTGCGCCGCCAGTAGACAGGACAACAAAGTCCCTGCGGGTCCCCCTCCAACTACGCACACTTCACATTCCAGCTTCATCCGACTTCCCCCTACACCCAAACCATAACCTCAACGATTAGTTCGTACCTGTTCATTTAATTACATCATTAATAATATCAAAAATAACATCAAATTAAGTTTAAATTTTAAGTATTCATATCTTAAGCTCCGTCTCAAAGCTAACAAGTTACTTTATGTAACAAAGTATATTTATATCATATCATTTCGTCAAGTAATAAATTTATGTAAAGTAAAATCATTTACTTTTAACAGTGAATCGTTAATAATAAGCATGAGGTGATCACATGAACATTCCGCAGATGTGTCCACGGTTTGAAAAGGCTATGGAACTACTGAGTAAGCGTTGGACGGTATTGATCGTATTTCAACTAACGAATGGTCCGCAACGTTTCGTCGCTATTGAGAATTCAATTCCTAATTTAAGTGGAAAGGTCCTTTCGGACCGTTTGAAAGAGCTGGAGGAAGAAGGAATCATACAACGTATGGTTTATCCTGAGAAGCCCGTACGGATTGAATACTCTCTTACGGATAAAGGACGCGATTTAGCTCCTTTGTTTGACCATATCGGTACTTGGGCTACACGCTGGATTGAGGTTCTACCAGCACTTGAACAGCAATGATTCTTATTGAAGCAGCTTCACGTCTACCGCTATTGTTCCTAGACTAATATGATAAAAACACAGACTGCTAACATGCCAAAGAACGCCTTTGCTCTAAGTACAATTGTACTCATAGTGCAAGGCGTTCTATTTTTCATATGAAGGAACTTTAAACGTTTCCCTCACCGCTGCGTTGCATTTCCTCACGTATGGATTGCACCCGTTTTTTCCCCCAGTCATACATCATCTCCACAATGGGTAAAATCGTCATCCCCAGCTCGGTCATCGAATACTCCACCTTTGGAGGTACCTCGGGATACACTTCCCGGTGCACAATACCGTCCTCCATCAACTCCCGCAACTGATTGGTCAGCACTTTATGCGACAGCTTCGGAAACAGCCTTTGCAGGTCACTGAAACGATGCGCTCCTTCCACACCCAGATGCCATAAAATGACGACCTTCCATTTTCCGCTTAACACTGACAAGGTTAGTTCCTTTTCGCAGTTATAGTCTCCGTTAACGATCTTCTCCCGTATTTCTTCTCTTAGCGTATCAGACATATATAATTAACTCCTTCTAAATCATCATGGTCTTGCACTCTAGTAGTAACCTGCAGGTAACCTCCGTACTTGAAAGTGCATTCTTCACAGCCTGACGAAGCCATCCTACAATAGTAGATAACGTTACACATTCAAGGAGGAATAAAGTATGAGTAAAAAAGCTCTTTTTATTATACCCCCAGAGCGCTTTAATGAGGATGAATTGTTTAAACCAAAGGAAGCGCTGGAGCAAGCAGGCGTTACCGTGACCCTAGCTAGTACAAAAACAGGCGAAATCACGGGTGACTACAACGGTAAAGCGACAGCTGATCTTGTTTTTACAAACGCTGTGCTGGCTGATTATGATGTAGTATCTGTGATCGGCGGATCAGGTACGAATGACCATCTGTGGAATAACGCGGATCTCCAAACTCTGCTAAAACAAACTCATGAGCAAAAGACTTTATTGGCTGGCATCTGCGCAGGCTCTGTAGCCGTGGCTCAAACCGGACTACTCTCTGGTAGAACGGCTACATGCTATCCAGTGGATATACAAAAGGATCAGCTTCAAGTGCATCAAGCCGAATATCTCGCTCAGCATGTCGTTGCGCATAGCGACATTATTACAGCCGATGGCCCAGATGGTGCACAGGAATTCGGCGCAGCCCTCGTTCAAGCTCTGCAATAAGCACATTCTCGAAGTTCCAGATGGCACTTTAAACAGCACTTCAACAAGCCGCATCACGTCCTTTCTATTGTATGGGACCTGATGTGGCTTCTTTGTGTCATTTTCATGCTTAAGTGATTAATTTAATTGTATGGTCCTGGATTTTCGTGTTAGCTTTAAACAATCGACGTTTAGCATAGGAGGCTTATATGCCGTGTTTATGAAAGGCAAAATACATTTACATCAGGTAACGTCCGAATCGTTGCGACTGGGCGCCTTACTATCATTAGTAGGGGGCTTTTTGGACACATATACCTTTGTTGGAAGAGGCGGTGTTTTCGCCAACGCACAGACAGGCAATATCGTGCTGCTGGCTGTCAAAGTCATTCAGGGGCACTGGATTCAGGCGTTATCCTATATCCCGCCCCTGATCGCCTTTTCACTGGGGGTTTTTGTTGCTGAAGGGATTAAACGAAAATCAACCCACCGTTTAACTCCGGACTGGACCCGCGCAATTCTTTTACTGGAAATTGCGATTTTTTTCATCGTGGGATTGATTCCGCAAGGAGTTCCCAATACGGTAGTGGTGGTGATCGTCTCGTTCGTCGCTTCCGTGCAAATGACTTCCTTCCGCAAGCTCATTGATGTGCCGTACACCTCCACGGTCAGCACCGGTAACCTCCGATCAGCTATCGAGGCTGTGTATGTCGCCGTAACGACCAAGGACACGAACGCTGCCATTCGAGCGATGCGTTATGGTGTCATCCTGGCAGCCTTCTTGGTAGGAGCCTTGCTGGGGGGATTTCTAACTTTGACAATTGGGGATAAAGCCGTTTGGGGCGCTGTTGTTGCACTTATTTTTTCTTTTATTTTATTTACAGAAAAGGAAAAGTGGAAGCTTCCCCTACGCCACTAATCCTCCATTACATCAGCCCTGAACGAACTGGCGCTGGGCCGTTTCAAAGAAATTCAAAAGGTCTTCACGGGACGGGAATGCAGCCTGAGCTGATTGGTTGCTACCGCCCCCCTTACCGTGAAATGCCCCCAGATTCTCTTTCAAAAATGCTCCGCAGCTAACAGACTGGGTGCCGTTATGTGCCAGAAGGATTTTGTTTTCTGCTGTTGTGGCAAATAGAACAAGCAAATCATGCTCAGCTGTCAGCTTGGTAGCCAATTGCTGCATGTCCTGCAGGGATTTTTGTTCGAATACATGAGCAAGAACATGCCCCCGCACAGCAGATAGCAACTCTTTCGCCTGGTACGAAGCATTTTCCTCTTGTAGGAGCTCCACTTGCGCCTTAAGCTGTTTATGCTCCTGCTCCCACTTTTCGAATCGGGTCAAAATATCTTTTCGCCCGGTATTGAACTTCATAGATAACACGTCCAATATCTGAACACTATCGTTAAAATCCTGGAGTGCGCGAGCGCCACATTTGAAATGGATTCTTGCCATCCCCTTCTGCTTCTCCCATTTTAAGCATTTAATGATTCCAATTTCCCCGGTCTGAGCTACATGTGTGCCACCGCAAGCATTATATTCAATGCCCTCGATCTCGACAATCCGAATATTTTCTGTCACTTTGGGCGTTTTCACAAGCGGAATGTCCTTCAATTGCTCACGGGTTACAAAATAACTTTTTATGCTGCGATTACTATAGATTTGCTGATTTACTTCCTGCTCGATTGCCGATAGCTGCGCAGGCGTTATATCCGAACAGTTCACATCAATCGTGTCATATTCTTGTCCCAGATGAAAGCTTTCCGTACGGGCACCCAACAACTCTAGACAAACCGCTGACAGCAAGTGCTGCCCGCTATGCTGCTGCATATGATCAAATCTGCGTTCCCAATCCAATCGGCAGGCTACTTTCCGATCCTCCGGCAAACGCTCTACCTGATGCCAAATATCCCCTTCTTCGAGAACAACATCTAATACACGGACGCCCTGAATTGTTCCTGTATCACAAGGCTGGCCTCCACCATGCGGATAAAAGGCCGTTTCCTCCAGCGTAACCAAATATTTTCCGTCTCTTTCCATGCTCTGTGTAATATGAGTGTCCCACTCCGTAAGATTTGGAGCAGTGTAGTATAATTTTGTCGTCATTCCAGGTTCCTCACTTTTGGGTTTTTGGTCTCGTGCGATATCCACTTATTATCAAGCACTTCATTGTAAATATCAATGTAGGGAAAAGCTTAAACCATTGCACGAACAACCTCCATATGGTGAACAATCGCATGACGATTAACAAAGTTTAGCTTGAAATTCATTTTTGAATAGATTAAGATTAGTCGGCTAACTAATTTATTGATTGGAACATACTGTAAGAAGAAAGGAGAACCTTATGGATTTTGATTTACGGGACTTGCCCACTCGTGAGGCGCTACAAGAATTTTCTATGCGTATCCCCGAGATTGATGTAAGAGCAACAGAAGCTATGCTATTTTTTATGCGGGTATCTTCCAGCGTCTTTAAAGTCAGCTTTGAGGGCTTTGAGAAGTTCGGTATATCTCATGGGAAATTTTCAATATTAATTCTTCTGTACCGCAACATCCATACAGGATTGCTGGCTACAGAGCTTGCGGAGAAAGTAGGGGTTAGCAAGCCTACCGTTACCGGTCTGCTTGACCGCCTGGAACGCGATGGGCTTATTATTCGATCTGTTCATCCTTCCGACCGCCGTATGAGCATTGTTAAACTAACCGAACAAGGAACAGAACTGATGGAAAGACTGCTGCCTATACATTTTACAAGCACTTCCACACTGATGAGCCACCTGTCCACCGATGAAAAAGAGCTGCTCCTGACGTTACTGCAAAAAATAGAAAGTGGCATCCCTCAAGCAAAAGAGATATATAAAGCAGCAAAACCAGAATAAGTTTTAATTTTGCGTTTTAGTTAGCCGACTAACTTTTAAATTATTAAATAAAAGAATAAATAAAATGTACATATCAGGATATTTATTCGAGTCTATGTTTAACCCATTTTATGAATCTAAGGAGCGTATTACCCATGAATCGCACACAAGCCACTAGCCTCATCATCCCTCTCATTTCTATCGCCTGTCTGATCGGCGGGGGTTTCCTGCTCCAGACCAACGGACAAGATCAAGTCAATGCTTCGCGATCCGTTAAAGGCACAACACTAAATGCGGATAGCATTCATGTATCTTTTGAACAAGTAGGAGGCAAAGTCCTGAACATCCCGGTAACAGAAGAAACGAAGGTGAAAAAAGGAACTGTCCTTATGACTTTGGATTCCACAGATGTGGATCTGCAAATTGAGCAGCTGCGGACACAAATTGCCCAGTTCAATACGCAAATCAGCCAACAACAACAATCCATCAATTTAGGCTATACACGGGCAGCAACTCAGGAAAAACAGGCACAGCTAGATATCGCGCAAGCTCAAGTGACTGAGAGTAAAAGTCAGGCAGCATTGCAGCGGGCACAAGCGGCTGAGCGTCAAGCCACTGCTGCGGAACAACAGGTCAATAACGGGGTTCGGGATGAAGATGTTCAGCAGCAACGAATTGCTGTAGCCTCAGCAACCAAAAACGTTCAGACTGCGCAGACCAACTATAAGCGTAATAAAGCACTCTATGATGCAGGAAGTGCATCCAAAGCAGCGTTGGATGATGCCGAATCCTCTTTGACTTTAGCGACAAATCAGTTGAGTCAGCAAAAAGAGGCTCTACAAAAGCTACTTCATGGTGCCACTTCTGAAGAACGTATGCAGGCCAGTGAACAGACGACACAAGCAGCCGTTTCGGTAAAACAAGCCGAGGAAGAAATTCGCGGTGCCCAATTGTCCGTCGATCGTTCCAAGACCCAGCTGGAAACCATTCAGCAGAGTCGTCAACAGTTGGCAGATCAGAAGCTGGCTATTGACCTTTTAAAGCAACAAAAAGACACACAGGAAGTTCAGCTTAAAACGTTGCTGCTCAAAAAAGAACGCCTGGTGTTAAAAGCACCACAGGATGGCAAGGTGACTTCGATTAGTACCAAAGTCGGCGAAAATGTGGCGCAAGGTGCTCCTGTGATTACCCTGGAAACCAACGATTTATATTACGATCTCTATGTGAATGAAGAACAAGCGGGGAAATTCAAGGCCAATCAAGAAATTAAAACTCATATCTCTGGTCTCAATAAGGACTTGAAAGGTACGGTACGCTATGTAACTGCTGCACCACAATTCGCTAATGTGAAGATGTCCCGTGAAAAAGGAGAAGCAGATACCGCTACATTCCAGGTACGTGTATATGTAACAAGAGAAGCAGCTTTGCTACCAGGCATGACAGTTGAGGTGAATACAAATGAAATCTCTTCGTGATGAATGGTCGTATCTGGTTCACTCCAAGTATCCGATTATAGCTATTATCTTCCCATTGATTGCCGTACTGGGGTATTCACTGTTGCTCCCAAGCAGCCAAATTAACGACGCTAACGTGGTAGTGGTGGATCAAGATAACACAGCTTACAGCCGTGAGTTCATTCAGAAAATAGATGCTTCCCCGTATATGAACGTAGCTGAGATTGTTTCGTATACGGACAACCCTGAACAGTATTTTTATCATGAGCAATATTTGGCTGTTATTTCATTGCCGCATGGTTTAGAGGACAATCACAATCGTTCCCTCTCCAGCCGCGTGGGTCTCATTCTCGATAATACCAATGTACAATCTATTACTTCGATTCGTACAGCTATGCAGGAAATTAGCGTTTCCGAGAATATGGAACTGTCTGTTCCAGCTATGTTGAAAACCGGGATGAACGCAGAACAGGCTCAAGGGGCCCTCAATGGTATCGCCTTGGAAGTGCGTTCCATGTTTAATCCAACGAATGACTATCAGAATACGACGATACTTGCATTCACTTGTATGTTCTCTTTTATGATACTGAATATAAATAGCTTACCTCTGGTCGCCAGACTCCGGGTTTCCAAGAGGCTGGCTGCTGAGCTGCAAAATCCGTTCAACATCCTGCTGCGTATGCTTCCTTATACGCTGTTTTCGACGGCTGGCTTAATCTTCTCTCTAGGGATGCTTAAAGTGTTTGGGGGAGGCCGTTTCGAGGCCAATCCAATTCTCTTTATAATTCCAGTTGTCCTGTATGTATTCGGTACCGTTTGTATCAATGTCCTGGTTGCATGGGGCGCTGCACATCCGGGAATAGCCATTGGCAGAATGGTGATGATACTCATGCCTGCTTTTGTTCTATCAGGGGCTGTTCTTTCCAGATCACTGTTTCCACCTTTAGCGATTCAAATCGGTGATTTCTTCCCCTTTGTATGGATGTATAAATTCCTGCGCACTATGGGTCTGCGTGGTGCACCTTTGCAGGAGATGCTTCCCGAACTCGGTTCTCTGTTACTATATGTGGGTGTACTCTCCTTGCTGGTGATCGCCAGAGCCCTATGGGAGAAACAGAAGCTGGCCAAGCAGACTGCGGGCACTGCTTCTGAAAAGGGATTACCACATCCCGTTGTTCCAGCAAGCACAACTGGCAGCGGGTTATCTATGCAAGGGGCACCATCAGCACCTATGCACGAGCCTATAAAAGGATAGAGTCTCGTCTACAAAATAAAAAAGGGTTAAGTGCCGTCTAACGATCCTTAACCCTTTTTCAGTAATCAGGATTTTGTAAAATCCTCAATAATATTAAATTATCATTGTTATCAGAATAAAATTCACTTATATGCCCGACCTAATTGATAAGCGTGCTCCAGTAAACCTTCAATGTATTCTTTCGATTCGGATAAAGTATCATAGAAGAACTCCACCTTGGACTCTCTTACTCTTGCGTAACCAGCAATGGCTTTATTCAAATAATTAGTAACCAAATCGTGATATTCATACTTGATCAGATGTTCTTTCGTCCCCCCCGCCAAGCATATCCACAGAACCTGCTTTGACGTGAACTCCTGAAGTAAACCTATGTTCCACACTTTATCCAGGTACCCTTTTAGCATGGACGGGACACTATACCACCATAATGGAAACACAAAGACCAGAGCATCCGCAGCCACTATTCTATCCATCTCTTTCCGTGTTTCAGGAGCATATTGTTTATGGGTCGTATTCCAATCCAACTCATCTGCAGCGCTGTACACCGGATTGTATCCATCCCGATCCAAGTCCAAAATATCTACCTCGTGCTTATTCTCTTTCAATCCCTCTACAAAACGATTCATGACCGCAAGGGTTAGTGAATCTTCTCTAGGATGCGTGACGACCAATAAAACTTTCATGTATCCGTAACCTTCTTTCTCCTCATAATTAGTGAACCCTGTCTACAGATGCTATTATGGATGTTATACATTAAAGTGTGAAGTACGCACTTCAATGTACTGTAGGTACTTTAAGGTTCCTTAGTGCTTTTTGTACTACAGATCGGAGAGGGGGAAAAGTCTATGGAAGACAAAGCCAAAACCTATATGCTCGGGATCGAGGCAACTTTGGAGGTCATCAGTGGAAAGTGGAAAGGCATTATCCTACACCATTTAACCAGCGGCAGAAAACGTACATACGAACTTCGTCAACTCATTCCGAAAATCACCCAAAAAGTGCTCACCCAACAGCTTAGAGAGCTTGAAAAGGATGGAATCATCCACCGCATCATTTATAACCAAGTTCCCCCCAAAGTGGAATATGAGCTTAGTGAATATGGATGGGATTTTAAAGATCTGCTTGATCGTTTTTGCTTATGGGGAGAAGATCATTTGGATAGGATCTATGGAGATAAAACAAAGGTGTTGGAAGAGTATTCTGTGAAGGAGAAAAACGCCAAACAAGCACCACCCCTTTAAGGAGGCGTGCTTGCTGTAATACTATACCTAAGCTGTGTACCTTGTTTATTCACCAGTCTCCGAAAATTTCCGAATACGAGCCCCTACTTCATCCCGTACACGCTGGAATACGCTCCATTTCTCTTCTTCTGTTCCTTGTGCTTTAGCCGGATCATCAAATCCCCAATGTTCACGACGAACGTGCGGAGGTGTGATAGGACATTTATCAGCAGCATCTCCGCACAAGGTCACAACCAAATCCGCGCTGTTCAGCAAAGCAGGATCTATAATATCTGAAGTTTGACCGGAAATATCCAACCCTACTTCATTCATCGCTTGCACCGCTTTAGGGTTAAGGCCGTGTGCTTCAATACCCGCACTGTATACATTCCAACGGTCTCCCAAGTATTTTTTGGCCCAGCCTTCTGCCATTTGACTGCGGCAAGAGTTACCAGTGCATAAAAAGTAAATTGTCTTTTTTTCCATCATTACCGTCTCCTTCAATGTTCCATTATGAAATGATTAACCATAGATATAAGCCCAGTAGGGTCATAAAAAGTGTAGGAATGGTTAAGACAATGCCTGTCTTAAAATAAGTCCCCCAAGAAATTTTTACGTTTTTCGAACGGAGCACATGCAGCCACAACAACGTGGCTAATGAACCGATCGGAGTTATTTTCGGTCCCAGATCAGAACCAATGACGTTAGCATAAATCAACGCCTCTTTGACCATACCGGTTGCATGGGTAGCATCAATGGCAAGCGCATTAATCATGACCGTAGGCATGTTATTCATGACCGACGAGATAATCGCCGCAATAAAACCCATGCCCATGGTGGCCACAAACATACCTTGATCGGCAGCCGCTTGAATCACATGGGCCAGCAGATCCGTCAAACCGGCATTACGTAGACCATACACCACAACATACATTCCGATGGAGAAAAATACGATAGCCCATGGAGCACCCTTGATGACTTCTTTCATCGGCACTGCAGGGCTTCTACGCGCCATCAATAAGAAAAAGATAGCAATAATACCAGCCACCACCGAAACGGGAATATTAAAAAATTCGCATGCAAAGTAGCCAACGAACAAAACCGCGAGAACGATCCAGGACATACGGAACATCTTTGGATCTTTAATCGCTTCCGCAGGCCTGATTAATTGTGTCGCATCAAACGTTTTCGGAATTCTTTTACGGAAAAAAAGATACAGTACTCCTATACTGGCTGCTAAAGAAAATAAATTAGGTACAATCATGCGACTCGCATATTCCATAAAGGTGATCCCAAAGAAATCGGCTGACACAATGTTGACCAAGTTGCTGACCACAAGCGGAAGCGACGTCGTGTCTGAAATAAAACCGCTCGCTATAATAAAAGGAAAAATCATTTTCTCATCCAATTTAAGTGCCCGAACCATCGCCAGTACAATCGGTGTCAGTATTAAGGCCGCACCGTCATTCGCAAAAAAAGCAGCAACAACGGCGCCAAGAATGGTCACATAAACAAACATCCGGGTTCCGCTTCCTCGCGCAGCTCGTGCCATGTGAAGCGCCGCCCATTCGAAGAAGCCGATTTTATCAAGCACCAACGAAATCAGAATAATGGCTACAAAAGCCAGTGTCGCATTCCAGACAATATGAGTAACTTCCCAAACATCATGCAAATCGACGACACCCACCAGCAAGGCGAGTATGGCACCGCCACAGGCAGACCATCCGATGGACAGATTTTTAGGCTGCCAGATCACCAATACTAAAGTGGCTAAAAATATAATGCATGCCAACAAAATCAATGTTCTAAACCTCCAATATATTACCTTATAAACATATACTTATATAATAGCACCGTTATCCCTCAAGGAGATACACGGAACAGTCTTTAGGATGAACAAGCTGAGGAATCCGGTTCACAAAATGTGATCGGCTCCTCTTTATTCAGCCATTTTAAAATTTGCTTGGAGTCTGGCATACGCTCAAGAACAGCTTGAATATGCGGCTTATCGTCTACATTTAGGGAATAGTATACCCACTGACTTCGTCGTTCTTCTTTTACAATCCCTTGCGACTTTAGTTTTCTCAAATGTTGGCTAATTGCTGGCTGCGACATATCAAAGATATCTACAAATTCGCAAACACACCATTCTCTTTCTCTTAGCAGGGAAAGCATGGCCAACCGGGTTTTATCCCCCAGTAGCTTTAAATGATCGGCTACATAACCAAGTTGCTCCAATGTGTGACCTCCTTCCGCTTATATAACTACATGCTTATATGCTAATGGAGTTCAATCTTAATATCAAGAACCGAATAATACTTATTCGTTTACCAATTGCAGAATCCAGTCTTTTATATCAACGATTCGCAGTGTTTTGGGGCGTGTATTCGTTCCGGAAATAATTAATGGGACAAGGGAATCCTTTTCATGCAGCGATCCATGAGCACCTCCACCGATGTGGGTGGGAGAACTTTCACCGACGAGTTCATATCCGGGTTGGACCGTGACGACAACATATCTTCCTTCATGTGAATTCATTGCCCCGTGTAACCTCGCCAAAACGTCTGGATATTTTCCATACTTGATCCGGTTGTTATTCACCTTAATATCCACAAGGTCCTCTTCGCCCGACAAGGTCCACGATTGTCCATATTCATCAATGAATTTTCCACCGGGATGATAAGAAAATAGCTTACCCGTTTTCCCCTTTGTAACATGAATATTGTTTTTACCATCTTTCATAGCGATAATGTCGAGCTTGTCCTCATTTTGTAAAAACTTCACCACGTCAGACAACTCCACCTTATCGTTAATCGCATAGATATACGCCATTCGTTCATTAGCGGCAATCACGATTTGGTCTTCAGTTCTTACGGGTTGATTTAATTTTGCAATGCGGTAATGATTCAAAAGAGGCCTTATATCAACCGTTGCTGCCTGTCGATCATCATAAACCGCACTTTGTCCACTGTCACCCATGACAATCCATATCGCATTGTTTACAGCCTGTTCCCACGAACCATATGCGTTCAACACAGTTTGCAGTGCTTGATCTGCTTTTTCGATTCCCTCCAGTTGAGTCGGTCCCTTTCTATGCGCCAAATTATCATTCTCTGGAAAGTATGTGATGGTTACGTCTGGAAGTTTCTTCTGGCTGATTAGAAAAGCGGCATCTTTTGCGGAAAATTCGTCGTTCATCCCAAATTTTTTCCACAAAGGAGTATTCCAGTTATTTTTCGGATTCAATTGTGCCAGAGCTGCATAAGATAACCATTTAGGCCCTGTTACTATCATTTTTTCTGGCACCCTGTTGCTATTCGCTATGAAGTCAGGCACTTTTAAGGCATGTTTCGTTTTCCCTCTAAAGACAATAGCATTGATGGACGCGGATTCTTTTCCTTTGTCAGCCAATTCCTCATGTATGGTTTTCGTTTTTTTGTTCAAATGGACTTGGTTTAATTGGTAAATTGCGTCTAAGAATACTTGTAGTTGGTCTATCTTTAAGGCTTCTTTGGCACCATTGCCGTAGAGAATCATGCGTTTCTTTTGGTTGCTGTACCAAACGAGTCCGGGCACATGATGTTGGTCTGCATACGTTCCCGTTAATAATGTGCTGTCGATTGTCACAGACATCGTGGGAAATGAACTCACGACATGCGGAAAATATTGCCCTTGATTTAGGAGATATTGCATTGCGGGTGCACGGCCTTCTTGAATTGCATCTTGCAAAGGCTTATCCATTAAAGAATCAATCAAGATCACAATGACAGGTTTTTTGCCCATTTGATTTACTGTGATAGGTGGCTTCACACTTTGTTGTTTTAGCTGTTGACTGGAGTCCGCTCTACACCCCAAGACCAACAACAATAAACCTAGCACTAGTGCTATGGTAACTTTATTTTTCATGCCCATGTATGTGTCCCTTTCTTAGAAAAACTTGATCCTCTTATTTTTTTCTTGTACTAAAAAAATTATTCCTGCATTGGATCATCGGGAAAAAGAGTATCTCATGCAAATAAAGTTATACCTCCCTGAATGGTTTTGATCTAATAGGTCAAATTTAAGAACATAACCATTCAGGGAGGTACCTAACGATGACTACTACAAACATAAGCGAATACTCCATGCATTATATGGATTCCGGAGAGGGAATCGCCATCCTATTCATTCACCCTCCGGTACTCACTAGCTTAAATTTCACATACCAAATCCAAGGGCTATCGCCCCATTTTCGAACCATAGCTTTTGACATCAGAGGACACGGTAAAAGTCAGCCTTCCGAACAAACGGTTACTTATCCTCTCATCGCCCAGGATATTAAACATTTGATGGACCGGTTGAGCCTGGATAAAGTGTTTTTATGTGGATATTCTACCGGAGGTTCGATAGTACTTGAATTTCTCTTGACTTATCCGGATCGGGCATGGGGAGGCATTGTTATTAGTGGAATGTCGGAAGTCAACGAATGGCGGCTAAAAAACAAAATTTCTTTGGGCATTGCTCTTTCCAAGATCGGCGCAGTCGGTACGATTGCGCTCTCTAATGCTTGGTCACAAACGAAACAGCTATCTTTGTTCCGTAAGTTATTCAACGATGCGAAACAGGGAAATCCTAGGAATGTCGAACAATATTACCGTTACAGCTTGAAGTACAATTGTACCTCACGGCTCGGAGAAATCCACCTTCCTGTCCTGCTCGTTTATGGTGAAGAGGATAAGCACTTTCATCCCTATGCCAAAATATTGCATCAACAATTACCGAAGAGTGAGCTTGTTTTCATTGAAAAAGTCGATCACCGCCTTCCTACGAAGGCCGCCGGATCATTGAATGAACTGATTAAGCAGTTCGTAGATCGCTTCAGTCTTTAAGGCAAATTCTACAGGAGAATTCCGCATACACATCTACACCCCACTCCTGATACTGTATCTTTGCCTGTATATGACCTTGCATATGACCTGCTCAAATAAGTGAAAAATAATATATAATATTTTACACTATGTAAATATACAAATTATGCTAAAGTCATATGTAGTTTAGATGGGATAGGTATGTATTATTCTGCTTCTAAATCTGAAGGGGTGTAAAAATGAAATGCTAAAGCGTATTCAAAATCTTTTCGTTATCCCTAACTACCCGCTATTCATGATCTGTATGTTATTACAAGGTATGGCTATATCCATCAGCGCGCCTTTTTTGGCTGTATATTTTACAAGTACACTTGGCGTATCTGTGGGAACCTTTGGTGTATTTACAGCTGTGACTTTGATTTGTGGCATATGGATAAGCTCTCTGATTGCTAAACGTTCTGATACCGGCTTAGACCGCAAACAAATTTTGGTAATTTGCACGTTATTTAATGCCGTAGCCTTTGCAGGATATCTTGTAATCCAAAATTTTTATGTGCTTTTTGTTTATATGACGATCTTTACGGCCATTGGTGCTCCTGGGATGCCGCAGTTATTTGCCAGTGCACGTGAAGCAGTAAATCGCAGTAAATCTGCGGATCACGCCTTTGCGAATTCAACGCTTCGGTCTATGTTTTCTCTTGGCTTTATTACCGGGCCGCTTTTTGGTTCCTTTTTGATTGCACATACGGGCTTTAAGGGTATCTTTATGGGAACGACCTCTATTTTTGTTCTCATTGCTGTGCTTCTATTCTTTTTTATCAAGCAGCCTCCCGCTCAACTTAAACATAACAATCAACTTTCACTTCATCACATTACATTACATAAAAATATTGAGATTCTGATTCCCTTTTCCGTTCTTACTCTGCTCTATACGTCTCACTGGATGAATAATTTGAATATTTCCTTGTTCATCATTCACAATTTACAAGGCGACACGAGTGACGTTGCTCTAGTATCCAGTATTTGCGCAATTGTAGAAATACCCTTGATGCTCATGCTAGGCGTACTAGCAGCTAAATACTCCAACCGTTTGCTTATATTTTTAGGAGCATTAACAGGAGTTGTCTATTATCTCCTTGTCCTTATGTCTACGGAGATGTGGCAGCTATTCGTGGGGCAGCTTCTTCTAGCCTTCTTTGTTGCAGTGATTTCTGCCATTGGCATTAGTTACATGCAGGATTTGTTGCCCTCTCTTCCAGGGTACGCATCGACGCTATATTCCAATGCGACAACCATCGGAAGACTGGTGGGGAGCTTGATGGGCGGATTAACCGCTCAATGGATTGGTTACCGAAATACCTATTGGGTCTGTTTGGCCCTAATCATCTGCTCCCTTGGTCTTCTGGCGATTTCAAAGAAACTAGAGTTTGAAAAATCTGCTACTTTAAAAGAAAGGAATCACAGTATATAGACTGCCGCTTATTTTTCTATGGTGGAGAAATGGCTCATGATTGTATCTGCCGCATGACTGTACCCACTAGCCTGGCGTAATGATTCGCCAATCACATGAGCCTGTTCTTTATAGGTTGGATGACTCAATACCTCTAATAAGGCAGCTCTCAAACTAGCGGGTGTAAGCTCATTTTTATCCACAACAACACCCGCTCCCAGTTCCTGCACCCGACTCGCTACGATGGGCTGATCCGATGTTAAAGGAATCATGACCTGCGGCACATTGTAATACAGTGCTTCACTTGTACTGTTCATCCCCGCATGTGTAACAAAAGCGTCCACATGCTGGAGCATTTCCAATTGCGGAATATAAGGCTTGATTATAAAATTGTCAGGGATACACGAGGCCAATGGCTCCATGTCTGTATAATTGCCTGAAGACAGCACAAACTGCACAGGCAAATCGCGAAATGCTGCAAAACAAAGCTTATAAAATTCCAAGTCTTTATTCAAAATAGTACCCATTGAAATGTACACCGCCTGTGGATGCAGAACACGAAGTTGTTCGAACGGGAAGGAAGGAGCATCTTTACGCGGTACAATAGAAGGACCTGTAAAAATAAAACTGTGATCCAGTTTTTCGGCTTGCGGTTGAAAATAGCGGCTTGTATAAACGATTCTTAAGTGTCCGCCATGAGGAGCAATCTCTTCTATAGCCGGAGCGTCAACCTGAAGCTCATTAGCTAGTTGATGCGTTATTTGCATCGTAGCCGTGTATAACTTTTTTACCTCCGGATCATTGTCATTCATGCCTTGCCCCGATCCCAATGGCTCTACGAAAGCAAAAGAAGCGATAGAGCATACAGCAGGAATTCCTAGCTTCTCAGCAATAATCGTGCCTCCCCAACCCATCAAAGAATCATAGATTAAATAATCATAGGTTCTGTTTTCAATAACTCTCAAAACCTCTGGAATAATCGGAAGAATCATACCTTTTACCATCATGTATACAAATTGATAATGATGTTTGTATTCTGCTGGCTTTAAATCAGAGTCTTTGGAAAAAGCATCATCCACAAAAGGGTAGGTGATCATCTGCGCTCCTGTCTGTTGAATTCTCGTACGATATTCTTCCGTACACACATAGTCAACATCCTCCCCACTGTCTACCAACCTTTTCACTAATCCTAGTGTCGGATTAACATGGCCTTCAGCAGGCGTGATCACTACTAACACACGTGCCATACGTTACACCTCCAAAATCAAAAATAAATTACAATTTGAAATAAATACACTTTAAACATAGCAAACATTTACCATATAAACAAGTATTTTCAATACCTAAAAATTAAATATGTATCCTCCACTCAAACGATAGAAATAAGCGAGGCTGAACGCTAGAAGCGCTTGCCCCGCTTAACCACTGAACATCAAATTTAAAGACGCCAATCCCAATGATCTGGTCCACTCAGAACAGCTTCAACGGTGTACTGGCTTGCTTCATCGGCAGTAAGCTGTTTGGCCCAAGGTACACGTTCGCTACTTCCTGCACCTGGTCCAAAGTTATCAAACTCTCCAAATCTTGCGGTCTGCTCATTGGATTCCTTGCCCCAATTATTCCAGCCGCCCGGCTTGATATGGTCATCCATATAGGTCTTCAAAAAAGTAACATGAGCGTAAGGGCGCCATGGCCGTCCGAGATCCACCTTGCCTGTCAAGCCATTTTCTGTTGTCAGACGACATTGAATAAATACAAATCCCGGCTTGTTCTCTTCTGTTGAAGCTGCTGTCACATATCCGGCACGCAGGCTGTGTATGATCGAATTATCAAACACAGCGGGTGCATTGCCAAATATAAAATCTACACTGCCACTGATGTAGCTGTCCTTGAAATACTGTCTGCCACGGTTCACAAGCAACGTATCCTGTAGGCCGGTAATTTTGACATTGTGATACTTACCACGATCGCCTTCGGCATATAACGCTACAGCCTGCACCTGCCCGGTTCCTTCTGTATTGGCAACCGTGACATTCTCCAACACAAAATCAGGACTTTGCACACGCATGGTATAGCTGTTGCTTGTTCCTAATTCTTTTCCATCCACCACGGTTTTGGCCGTATCATCAAAAGCAATGATCGTTTTATCCCGATCTTCTCCGATAATACTCAGGTTTTTCTTAGAGGAATTCACCTTTATTTTCTCACGATACGTACCGTTTTTGAGATGGATAACTGTCCTTGTATTGCTGTCGTCAGGGACTGCGTCAATAGCTGCCTGGAGAGATGTAAAGTCAGCAGGACCATAGGTCGCTACCACCACACTAGTGGGATGAGTTCCTCCTGAATCTGTCAGGTTGCGGATGGTGACATGGCTGAATTCCGACGTATTGTAATTCCATACATCGTTTTGTGGTTTGGATGCATCAGTAGCCAACCCGAACAATAGCGGTTGATGATCCGGCACATCTATAACCGTTTCACCAACCTTCTCCCAGTTCGTCACACCATCTGCGGACACCCAGCCGGTAACCTTTGGTCCTTGTCGTACCAGACGAACCGAATATGGCGTTGTAATAAACGTCTCCATTGACGCACGTTTCGTCTTACCCTCCGTTTGATCACGACTGATAAGAATACCCTGTTTGCCATATTTAACAAATGCTAAAGACATAAAAGCCATTTTTGATCCAGGCTTCAGCGATTCACGAATCATTACACCCGCTTCGGCATTATCATCCACTGGGGTAATATGTTCCACACGGGCTGTAATTTCAGTGTCACCTTCCCATTTTTGATAAGCATAATGGAAAATATCTGCCTTACCGTCAACGTCTCCCGCTGACTTCAGTCTTATACTGCTGCCGCTTGCATCTTCTTTTAAGACCTGAGTATGCCCTTTTATATAACCATCATTGCCCTCAGAGCCAATCTCTTCGCTGAGCCAACTTCCCGACGGCGCAGTCGTATTGACGTGAATGGTAACAGGATTGGAAAATGCAGCATTCCCCTTGCGGTCGGTCACCCGTACAATAATATAATGGGTACCGTCTGTTACATGATTCCAATCGAGATGATAAGGTGCGGTCTCTACTTTACCAACAAGTTTGCCGTCAATGATAAATTCAACGTGAGCAATACCATCTTTGTCCTTGGCTGTTGCTGTTATGGTCGCATCCCGGCCTGCTTCCAAAATATCGTTATGCTTTAGTGAACGTCCGTTTGCATCCGACACCTGAACGACAGCCTCTGGATTATTCACCTCATTTCCATTCGACAGCTTCTCAATAAGATCATTTAAATAGACCTCCAGATTCGTATAACCCTTGGCAAAATGAGCATACGCCCCTGTGCCGGCAAGCCCCTGACCGTTACGATCATCTGCATTATTGGGGTCCAGCCCATGGGCACGTTCCCATTCATCCGGCATTCCATCATGGTCACTGTCAGAAAGCTCCGTCGTCGTTACGTTAGAATCGTCATAAATCCACCCTGCTTCACGCGGAGAGTTAATAAATGCACCCGTTCCATTCTTCACATCATTCATAATTCGGGCGTCCACCGCATCTCTTCTTGGCAGCGTGGCTCCTGAGCCGGCAAGCACCTCCGTATATGCGGTTTGTGCATCTGTCGCTTGATATGGACCGTACGCATCGGGTGAGATTCCGTTGTCGTATTCCCCTCTGACTTCAATCGGCTCCGCCAAACGGGTGGACGGATCAATAATGGACCCAATGGATGTGCCAAGCTGCCAGTTGTCTTTCGTAACCGAGTCATTGCCGTACATATAGTTACCACCAATAAAGATGCGTGTTTTATATTTTTTACTACCCACGTCTACAAAAATTTGACCGCGAACGCCCTCATATGTGTTAGGGCCATACTTATAATAGTTATTTAGCACATTATACGATCCTTCACCACCGCCGTATGAGGAGAAAAATCCCCAGTTATAAATGACATTATTGGTCATTTCCACAGCGTCGATTTGTTTTTTATCGGTTGGAAAACGCGGATTACGGCTTGCATTGTGAGCCAACAAGTTATGATGATAGGTGGAATTTCGTCCACCCCATATGCCGCCATAGCCGTGGCGACCTTTCTGGTGCGTAGTCATTAGCATACTTTCGGACGCAATGGACCATTGTACCGTTGTATTGACGTTGTCATACAGGCTCAGTACCTCATCCACCGACCAGCTAAAGGAACAGTGATCAATCATTATATTTTTATGGTATCTGGCTCCTAACGCGTCATCCTCACTGGGGTAACGGTCGGTCAATCGGAAACGCAGGTAACGGAGAATGACGTTATCTGCATCAATCCCTGTTGTGTAATCGCTTACAGTTATACCGTCGCCAGGAGCTGTCTGACCCGCAACCGTCAGGTTGTTTCCCAAGATTTTAAGTGGCTCCTTGAGATGAATCGTTCCACCCACCCGGAATACGACCGTCCGATTATCGGAGCTGACCGCTGCGCGAAGAGATCCGGGTATGATCTGCTCCCCTTTGCCGTAGTCTGCCAGCGTGGTAACCTCATACACTTCACCTCCGCGTCCACCGGTAACATATTTACCGCCACCCTCAGCCCCCGGAAACGCCGGAATATCCGTCGCCACTTTTGCCCCCTTTGCGTTCTCTGTTCCTACCGCAGTCTCCGCTTGGATTAGTGGCGGGCACAAGGTCAACAACAATGAACCCACAACCACGTTACATAGCACCTTTTTCCATGTACGCTGCTTGCTCATATTCTGTTTCCTCCCTAAGATTTTCTTCCACATCAGCGCATATTTTTATAAAAACACGATCCGAGACGTTCAGAAGCGCCTTCACCTCCTTTCATCAATCTTTTCTGCTTTTATCATTGGCAGGTTGTCATATATACTGTTGATGTATGAATGCGCTTACTTATCTTAATTTGTAAAGGAAGAAGCACATGAATGAAGTGAAAGAAGATAAATATGTCATTGGCGAACAACAATTCTCCATTCATCACATCTATCGTACCGGTTTCACAGTTATGCCCCGGCCTCATGTCCACGAGAACTATGAGCTGTATCTTTTACTGCGAGGCGAACGCATCTATTTTATGAATGGCAAGGTATACACCGCTCGCAAGGGGGATCTGATATTCATCCTTCCTCACGACTTGCACTCTACCGCCAGTACGCAATTGCAGGAAACAGAGCGCATTTTGATTCATTTTTCTCCGACGTTTCTCCCACAGCAGGATCATGACATTCTTGACCTGCCGCCATACCAGCAATCCGCGTTACTTCGCTTACCTGCGAGAGAGCAAGTGGAAGTTGAACGTTTATTCCTACAGATGAATACCGAATGCAGGAATAAGCAGCCTCTGCATGACCGTTGCGTACAGCATTTACTGCTGGAAATGCTGATCCTGGTGCACCGATCGGAAGCGATCGAGCGTAGTGAACCTGTCTCCTCCCATCCCATGCATCAGAAAATCACGGAAATTTCTTCTTTTATTCAGGATCATTACAATGAACCGTTAACTCTCGAACAAGTGGCTGCCTGCTTTTTCATTAGTCCAGCTTACCTAAGCCGTATCTTTCTAAAGTTGACTGGTTTTCATTTCAGCGAATACATCCGCGTAGTGCGGGTCAGGGCGGCCCAAACCAGACTTCGAACCACCAAAGACAAAATCCAGCATATTGCAGAGGATGTCGGGTTCGGTCATGCTTCCCACTTTAATAAAATCTTTAAAAAAATAACTGGGCTCTCTCCTCTTCAGTACCGCAAGCAGGTTCGGTAGATATTCAGTGTAAAGAATTAGACGCCAATTTTATACCTCCGCTCTTGTCTTGTTTTTCCATTTTTATATCCACTTGCTCTTTCATGGAACTAAATACAAGCCGCATTGGAATAAGTAAAATGCACAAAAAAACCATACTTCGCTGCAATGCGTGCACCGAAGTATGGCTATTACATAGTCATTTTACATCTTTAAAATTATAAATTACTCTTTCTATGACCATTATTGCAACGCTTTAATATCCTGAATCAGCAATTCAACATTTTCTTTCTTCGTAGCCCAACTGGTACAGAATCGAACTGCACTATGTGTATCATCAACCTTTTCCCAAAAGGAGTAAGTATATTTTTCACTCAATGCTTTTAGTATACGATCTGGTAAAATCGGAAACTGCTGATTGGTTGTAGAACGGTATTGAAAAGAAAAACCTTGCTCAGATAATCCGTTTTGAAGCAGCATGGCCATGTCTATCGCATGTTTGGAGATTTCAACGTATAAACCGTCTTCAAACAAAGTTTCAAATTGAATGCCCAACATTCTTCCCTTAGCCAGCAGCCCCCCTTTTTGCTTGATCATATATCGGAAATCTTTTTTCAATGTATCATTTAGAATGACTACGGCTTCTCCCATCAATGCTCCAATTTTTGTCCCGCCAATATAAAACACATCGCAAAGCTGTGCTATATCCGCTAAAGATGCATCGCTATCTTCGGCCACCAAGCCATAGCCCAATCGGGCTCCATCTATGAACAGTGGTAAACCACATTCTTGACAGACTCTACTTAATGCTTCCAGCTCTGCTTTGCTATAGATCGTTCCATTCTCAGTAGGTTGGGAAATATAAACCATCCCGGGCTGTACACTATGCTCAGGAGCGGCATCATTCCAGTGAGCGTCATACAAATCTTGTACCTGCTCGGCCCGGATCTTCCCATCTCCGCTTGGCAAAGTAAGTATTTTATGTCCAACAGCTTCAATCGCTCCGGTTTCATGAACCGCAACATGTCCCGACACTGCCGCAACGACGCCTTGATGCGGACGCAGAATAGAAGAAATAACAGTGGTATTGGTCTGTGTACCTCCAACCAAAAAGTGTACATCCGCATTTGGGGAGTCACATGCTTCTTTAATATATGCTCTAGCTTTTTCACAATGATCATCCACACCATAACCTGGAGTTTGTTCATCATTCGTCTCCAGTAGTCGCTTTAATATGCGCTCATGGGCACCTTCGGTATAGTCGCATTCAAATCGTATCATTCTGTATCCTCTCCAAATTATCCAATTTCTTCTGAATTAACAACATAGAAGCATGCAATTCTTGTATCTCTTCTTCTGAAAGTCCTTGAACTAATTTTAGAATTTGTTCATCAGACCTTTCATTCAGTTGGTTATAGAACGCCTTTCCTTTAGGAGTCAAACGAATCAGATTTGTTCTATTATCCAACGTTGAATTTTCCTTAACAAGAAAGCCCTCTTTGCAAAATTTAGCAATGATCCTACTCATATAGCTGCGATCAATTTTAAGAGATTCAACTAGAGTATTCGCTATACATGGCTCGATCAACCCGATCTCTATAATGACACGAGCCTCGGTAAAGGAATATCCGCTATCCAGCACATGTCTATCCAAAACACCCAGTATATTCGTATAGAACCGATTAAAACGCCTCATATCCGCTATGATATTAGCATCTATATTGATCATAACTCCCCCTATTTAGTGGACTTTTGCAACAATTATAGTAAAGATTTTTGTGGACTATGTCAATGAAATAAAAAAATCGTACATTAAGACTCTCGCCTAATGTACGATCCTGTAATTATATATTTACCTACAAGGTCAATGAGCTATCGCTATTTATAGCCTTGTCCTTCTTATGCTTCCGTTTCAGCTTCAGATGAGCTACGACCATATACAGAGTCGGAACTACAAACAATGTTAAAATGGTTGAAAAAATCAGTCCGAAAATAATGGTCGTTGCCAACGGTTTGAACAAGATCTCCCCTATTGTGGCAATAGGAATCATACCCACTATCGCAGTTAGCGAAGTAAGCAAGATCGGACGGAAACGTGCAGAGCATGCCATTAGAATGGCGTCTGTTAAATCAGCGCCTTCACGCCGCGCATCTTCAATAAACTCTATCAACACGATACCGTTACGCACGACGATACCAGCAAGTGAAATGATCCCCATAATACTCATGAATCCAATGGGCATCCCTGAAATAAAACTTCCAAGAATTCCGCCTGCCGCTGCCAGATACACAGTGGTCATAATAATGAGCGGTGTGGAGACGGAGTAAAACTGCATCGTGATCAAGAGGAGAATAAGGAAAATAACAATAACAGCTAATTTGCCCAAGTCCTTAAACATATCAGACTGCGCAGATGTTTCCCCTCCCATCTCCCAGGTGTAGCCTGGTTCAAACTGGGTATTTGTAAGTTTGCTACGGATATCATTAGTGAGTTCTGTAGCCGTACGCCCATTTCCATTGGCTGAGATCGTTACCGTCCGTTCCAGATCATAGCGGTGGATTTGTTGGATGGAAAAGTCCGGTTTCATCGTGGCTAATTGGGATAAGGGGATTTGCTCCCTTGCCGCATTGTTCACACTTAATTGTTGGAATAATACCTCAGGATCATGGTTTGGTTTGTTCATGTATATATTGACATCAAGCAATTCCTTACCCGTATCAAAATCCGTTACATTCACCCCGTCACCCATTAATAGCAAAGTACGCGTTAAATCGGAATAGCTAACCTGATATTTATCCAAGGCTTGCTGATTGATTTGGAAATTCAGATTATAGCTTTGCATACCCATATTATCGGTCACATCTACAGCTCCGGGGGTCCCCGCAACCATTTCTTTGACTTTAGTTGTCATGTTTTGCAGCTTATCAATGTCTTCTCCTTTAATACGGATAGACACCGCACTGCCGACCGGAATACCTAATTGGGGAACACGAATGCTGATTAATGCAGATGGATATTTAGCTTGTAGCGTATGGGTCCAGTTATCTACTGTTTTTTTGAGATCAAATAGCCCCTCTTTTCCAACGACAGCAATTTGGCCGTTGACCGCTCCACTAGAGCCGTGACCGCCTGCAACATCGCTGTACAGCTGAGGCGCTCCCCCACCTGCCGTTGCCGCCAGCCGCTCTGTTTCTGGCTGTTTTTTGACCCAGCTCCCAATCTCGTTTACAACTTGATTGGTTGCCTGCAACGACGTTCCTTCTGGCATCGTTACACTAATCGTGGCATCCGCTTGATCGGAATCCGGAAATAATTCAATGGGAACAACAGCAAGTAGTCCATAAGCTGCTGTACCCATCATAAGACCAATAAGCGCTGTTAACAGTGGACGTCGCAGTATTCTAGGCATCCAGTTTTTAGAGTACACATTGGATAGAGATTGTATTTGATTCCCCAGAAGTCCAGGTGGCTTAACTGTCTTACTACTCTCTTTTCCTTTACGACGTTGATCGTACCATTGACGGAAAATAGGAATAATTGTTAACGACATAATCATGGAAGCCAGCATCGTTAACGAAATAACGGTAGGTATCGGTTTAATAAAGTCACCAATAGTGCCCGGCAGGAATAAAAGCGGGGCAAATGCCGCAACCGTAGCTAGCGTAGCTGTAATGATCGATAAGGATACCTCTTTCGTCCCTTTAATGGCCGCCTCCGTAGCATCTTCCCCAAATTCAGAGCGTCGGCGTTCAATGTTGTCATTGACCACGACGGCATCATCAACCAATATCCCTAATACGATGATTAATCCGATGACTGAAATTTGATTCAGCGTGATTCCTGTTGTGGGCAAGAAGATAAAGCCAATGGCGATGGAAACAGGAATGGCTAAGGCCACAAATGCTGAAGTCAGCAAATTCAAACCTAATGTACATATAACAATGACCGATATAATAGCGATGATCATCTCTTTGGTCAGGTTTCCAAACATTTCATCGACTCGATCATTTTGCGCAAAAAGTAGTTCAAAATGTACATTCTTCGGCAAACCGCTCACAAGTTCATTGATTTTGGCTGTTGTCGCTTTAGATACCGTTGGCACGTCTGTGCCTGTATCTCCACTCACACTGATGGAAATAGCAGGCTTGTTATTCACATACGTATAACTAGTCGCTTTTTTAAAAACAAGTGAGGCTGTCCCTACATCCTTCAGAGATATCGGGTATCCATCGTCATTGCTTGAAATCTGGACGTTATTTAGGATAGATGGATCCGTAGAGGCATTTACCGTCAGCTGATAAGTACGCTCATTGAAATCCATACTTCCTGTAGGAACTCTCTCATTCTCATTTTTGATTGCTTGAACAACCTGCTCCCAGGAGATGTTATATTGTTGCATCTTTTGTGTGTCTAAACTAATTCGTACTTCTTGATCTGGTATTCCTTGAATATTAACTTGCGAAACACCCGAGACCGTTTTTAATTGATCTTTCCATTTGTTCATCAATTCATTTAACGCGTATAAATTCTCAATTTTATCAGAAGTAATCGCGTATGAACCAATGAAAGAGCTTGTCATGCTATCATTAATAATGGGCTGCATCGCATCTGCTGGAAGCTCAGACTGTGCATCCTGTACCTTTGTACGAAGATCAGCCCACACCTTTGTCGGGTCCGCATCTTCAAAAGCATCTATTATTATACTAGATTGGCCTTTAGATGAAGTGGAAGAAATCGTTTTGACACCTTGTACGGCTTTAATTTTCTGTTCCATGACCTTAGTAATGGTTTGCTCGATTCTTTCAGGTGAAGCGCCTGGATAGATGGTTGTAACACTGGCTGACAAGGGAATAACATCAGGCTGCTCCTGTTTAGGTAACGATGTAAAATTGTAGAGCCCTAGCACAATGCACATGGCGAAGAAAATGAGTGTAATTTTTTGCTTTTTAACGATATATTTAATCATTCGGACGACTCCTCCGATTTCCCAGGTACACCATTCCCAAGTAAATCACCATTAAATAAGGTTCCTGCTCCTTGCGTAACGATTTGATCTCCTGCCTGTAGCCCAGAGACCACTTCGAGCTGATTATTAGTCACTTTCCCCAGTTTAATCGGTGTTTTGACAGCTTTTCCATTTACAGCTTTAAAGACATAAGGATCATTTCCCGTACTAATTACGCCCTCTACGGGCACTAAAAGCGCTTCGTTTTGATTTATGCTTTTAGATGCGCTGATGACTTGACCAGGTTTCCAATTCAGTTCGGGATTGGGAATGCTAACTTCCACATTGATGCTTCCCGTTTTGGAGTTCGTCGATGGATAGATCTGGGTGACGGTTCCTGTTCTCATTTCATCGTAGAGAGATATATTAACTTTTTGGTTTTTCTTCCACGATAAGATTTCACTGTCTGGTACGGGGAGGAGTACTTTTAAAGTCTTGATATTTCCGACAACAAATGCCTCACTTCCACTGGAGCCCAGTTGACCATCAGATATCTTTTTTTCAATCACAACACCAGTGATCGGGGAGGTTAAAGTCGCTTTTTTCAGTGACAAGGATGACTGTTCATAAGCAGCCAATGCATCATCATAGGTAGCCTGTGCCTGAGCTTTACTGGCTAGCCCTTGTTGTATAGTAGCCCTAGCCGATTCCAGCCCTGCTCTGGCCTGATCTACGCCGGCCGAAGCTTGGGCACGCTGTTCCTGGGATGCCCCTGCAAGCAAAAGAGACAATTTCTCTTGCGCATCACTTAAGCTTTTTTGTGCGTTTGCTAATTCCAGCTGCGCATTCTCATTTTCCGTTAAAGATACCGCACCTGCCTGGAATAGACTTTGGGAGCGTGCGGCATCCGCTTTCTTCTTGTTATAATTATTAGTTGCTACAGTAACCGCATTTTGAGACTGTGCTATCTCCTGCTTTTTGGCGCCATTGTTCAATTCCTGCAATTTCGATTGGGCCGCATTGACCTGGGATTGCGAACTATGAATGCCCGCCTGTGCCGATTGGACAGAAGCCTCCGCTTGGCTAACACCAGCCTTTGCCTTTTCCATGGTTGCCTTTGCCCGATCCAGCTGCAACTGGTAATTGGATGTATCTAGCTTCGCAAGGACACTCCCTTTTTCTACTGAATCCCCAACCTCAACCATAGTGCTCAATATACGTCCATCCGCTTCAAAGGAAACATTGGCCTCATTACTTGCCTGCAATGTACCCGCCAAATTAAAATCATTGGCCAAAGGTTTCATTGCAAGTTTCTCCACTTTCACCGGGTGACTGGCTTCTGTTACAGAGTTCTCCGTTGCACTGGAGCAACCGGAAGCTACGATAGCTAATGCAACCCCTGCAATCATTATCCTAATTCCTTTTTTCTTCAACTTCATGTCATCCTCCCTGATTCTCTCTTCTAAAGGTGCTATCAGCAACCCGTGGGTCAAGTAAACTTTTTCATCCTTTTTTCATGTTATAACAATGAACAAACAAAAAAATCGTACAAAGGGGCAAGCACCTTATGTACGACTGGGCAAATAAATAACATATTTTCAGTTATTATTTCTAAAGCTGTAAAATACCACGTTCCAACGAAACAGCAACGGCTTCAGATCTGGAATCAACACCAAGCTTGTTATAAATATTCGTTAAATGTGCCTTTACGGTACGCTCGGAAATTCCCATATCAAACGCAATTTCCTTACTTTTAAAACCATGTGCAACAGACTTTAATATATGTCTTTCCTTATCAGTCAGAACTAAGTTTCTTTCATGTGACTTTGCCTCAGCTTCTCTCTTATTCGTGGCAGCAAATACCCTTGCTGTTATTTCTGGCTGAAGCAGCGTTTCACCCCTTAGCGCAGACTCAATCGTGCGAAATAGGTTTTCCCGACTGGTATCTTTCAACAAATATCCTTTTGCTCCCAAAGAGAGTCCTTTAATCATTAAATCATCTTCGTTATAGGTCGTCAGGATAATGACTGGCGTTTCATTTTGTTTTTCTCTGAGGGCCTTCATGGTTTCCAAACCACTCATTTGCGGCATATATAAATCCAACAGGATGACATCCGGCTGAAGTTCTTCGATCAATTTAAGAGCCGTTACACCTTCTCCAGCCTCACCAATCACTTCATAGCTGTCATGGGTCTCCAGCACCAGCTTTAATCCTTCTCTAACTACCCAATGATCATCGACGATTAAAACCTTGTATTTCATAATAGGTCTCCTTTAGTAAGAGGCGCCTCTATTTTTATAGCCGTACCTTCTTGAAATATACTGCTGATATTGATTTTTCCACCCAGCATCCGTACACGTTCATGTATACCTATTATTCCGTAATGCCCTGTTTGCTTGGCAATAATATCCGTATCAAATCCTTTTCCATCATCACGAATCTCGATTTCAATCTTGCCTTCGTTATCCAAAATACTTATCCATACAGTATTCGCATGTGAATGCTTCGCTACGTTGGTTAAACACTCGCTTATAATAAACAATCCATGTTCGAACACCAGTCTGGGAACCGAAGCTTTAATTTTGATGTTGCGGATTACACGAATGCTCGTAGCCATTGTGAATCGCTGTATTTCTTCCTCCACGGCTTCTGCAAAATCAACTTCCGAGATGGTTTTTGAACGCAGATTGTCTATAGCTCGCCTTGAATCAGACAATGTTCTTCGCACTTGTGACATCGATTGTTGGACGATCTCCTGAGCTCTTTGCGTACTTCCTTTTGTCAGATGAGCATCAATGGCTTCAAGTTGCATGATTAGCCCAGCAAGTCCCTGCGCCAGCGTATCATGAAGATCACGGGCCATACGTTGTCGTTCGTTAGCGATTGTAAGTTCTTCGACCTTTTGATGTGCGATTTCAAGTTCTTTAAGAACGTTTTGCGTTCGGATTCGTGCTTGAACTTGTTTGAGAAAAAGAATGGCATAAGCTACTATAACAACTGCAATGAGAAAAAATAGCGGGATGAACAATACAAATTGCCTGCCATCATTATGCCAGACTACAGCCACACAAAAAAGTACATAGGAAATCAAAAATACAAGAATGACCTTAAGCGGCTTGTAATAAATACCTATACTCTGACCCACCAAAATTGGCATTAACCCAACCAGCACAATGGAGAAACTGTCAGGTAGAAGAAATGCACTTGAAAAGATCAATCCCCCTTGCACAACAAAATAAGCCCATGAAAAATATTTTGCAACTCTTTGAGCATGCAAGTACAAGAGGATGTGTAATATGACGATTACAGTAAATAAGACACTTTGCAGCAGATTTAGACCACTAGACAAATGTTGAAGAATGACAGACTCACTATAAATTATAAAAATCCATATTATAGTTAATACTTTTGAAATATCTTTCTTCTCAAATTCACCTTCACTTTCACTTATTTCCGGATCTACATTCTGGACCTGTACATTGAATTCATCGTTCATAATTCCCTCCTACAATTCTAAATTCGGCTTTTCGACTTAATAGAGATAATGGCACTATGACGGCCTAGTCCATTTAGTTTGAACAGAAATCATTTATATATTATTTTACAAAAAAACGAAAAGAAAAAAACGTACACATGGGCAGCTTCACTTGTACGTTTGGGCATTGAATACTTTTTGTTCGATACCATCCAAGTTATGCGTCATATAAAAAGCACGCAGCAGGTTATCCTGTGCGCGCTTGACCACTTACTATTCTTCTTCCAACTCATCTGGTACATCGTATTTATTGATATGTGAAGTCATTGCTGCAACAGCTTCGCTGGCATCCGTTGTGGCCGGTACTTCTCTGACCACATCATCCGTCTGATCACGAAAGTTCAAACGATCTGCCTCAATCTCTTTCTGTTGGTTCGGTTTCATTTTTCACGTCGCTCCTTTCTATTCAAGGGTCTGATCTCGTTCTGTTAACGCGTACAAAGGTACTTCCCGTTCTTCTTCCGGGTTGTTCAGCGCATAGATCCGTGCCGTCTCACGCTGTTCATTCACATGCTGAATATAAATGGGTAGCCCATCACACAACACATTCGCCATTATGGAAGAAGACGCTATTTCTTGCGCTCTTTGAACATTCACTTAGAAAAAACCTCCCTTGCTAAGTAGAGTTCCCCCTTACTATGCACGAGGTAAATATTTGTTATACATATTTCATGCCAACATGTGTTTCACGATCTTGAAAGGATATCATTTGAAAAAATAAATATTATTGTTATTATGGATTGAGAGATTCAGTGAAAACTGCAATCTTAATTGTAGAGAAAAGGAGTAATGATGAATGTTAAACATATTAATGGTTAACTTTCCGGCAGAAGGACATGTGAACCCTACGATTGGGATGACGCAAGCCTTTGCAGCACGAGGGGACCAAGTACATTACATTACAACTGAGAAATACAAGGACAGACTCGAAGCAGTTGGAGCGAAGGTTCACCTGCATTCTGATCTGGTCAGGACCGCTTCTATTGATTCCAATACTCCGGATGGGTTGAGTGCATTTATGAAAATTCATATTCAGACTTCGCTGGACATATTAGCAATTACTCAGCAACTGTCTAAAAGCATTGATTTTGACTTTGTATTCTATGATAGATTCGGAGCTGGCGAGTTAGTTAGAGACTATTTGAAAATCCCTGGTATTGCTTCCTCCCCATCTTTTCTGATTTCACAGAATCGGATGGCTACCAATCTCTTTCGCTTTAATGAAAAAGAGCCGTTTCAACTTGATGAACATGCCACGACCTCACTGCAGCTCATGAAAGAAAGGTTCGGTGTTGCTCCCGAAAATATGGTTCAATTTATGAGCAATACAGGGGCTTTGAATGTTGTATATACCAGTCGATATTTCCAACCAGACGGTGAACAGTATGGTGACGAGAATCTCTTTATTGGTCCCAGCTTTCCAGAACGTAAAGGGGAAAATTCATTTCCACTGGACAGACTAGAGGATAAAAAGGTTTTGTATATTTCGATGGGAACTGTTCTGGACCATACTGAAGACTTTTTTAACACCTGTATTGAAGCTTTTTCCGATTTTGAAGGTATCGTCGTGATTGCAGCTGGCGAGAAAGCTGACTTTACGAAAATCAATCCGGCGCCAGAGCACTTTATCATCTCGCCCTATGTTCCCCAATTGGAGGTATTACGTCATTCAGATGTGTTTATTACTCATGGTGGAATGAATAGTGTAAATGAAGGAATTCACTTTAACGTACCCTTGGTTGTACTGCCGCAGGACAAGGATCAGCCCATGGTCGCGCAGCGGTTAACAGAACTTCAAGCTGGCTATCGCATAACCAAAGACCACATCAATGTACAATCGTTAAGAGATGCCGTACATGAGGTACTGTCGAACGCAACGTATAAAGAGGGCGTACAAAAAATAAATGATAGCTTCCAGCAATCTGGCGGTACAGAAGAAGCCCTCGCAAAAATTGATGCCTATCTTCAAAATAAGCTTGTGTAAATCACACGATTACAATTCTACAAAAAAACAGGAGCCCTGACCATCAAGGGTCGGGTTCCTGTTTATCATGCATTTCTATGTGGAGATATCCCACTTCTGAAACGAAGCCATCGTACACTTTCCGCTCGTGAACGCTCGAATGCCTGTAGATTCTGCTCCCGGATACACTCTTCCTGTGAGGACGTATTCACCGTCGCCGATGAATATTTCCACCGAGCTTTTATCGACAAAAATCCGAAGCTCCAGACGGCCCTCGTTTAAGTTTAAAGGCACTCTTCTCTCTCCGCCCGGGCCTATACCTGCACGCTCACGGTTAAAACGGAACAGACCGTCATCGGGACGATACGAGAGTACAGTCTCCTCTTCGTCGCCCACTCGCAGCTTCAAGCCGAATTCATTGGTGTTACTGGCTTCGAACTCAAATACCGCCTTCAGTTCGTAGCTATCTCCGAACGTTTCCATGATCTGCTCGCCTGTCAGCAAGATATCCCGCTGTTCGAACAGATTGGATCGGTAATTTTCCACCTCTTCAAGCGGACGGAACAGCAATCTGTCGTGGTCGATAACCGCTTCCCGCGGAAGACTCATTGCACCCGCCCAATGGTGCCCTTGCTGGGTCGGCATCTCCGACTCCCACATATCCATCCATCCGATGACGATTCGCCTCCCTTTATCATCCAAGGTTGACTGCGGGGCATAGAAATCGAATCCGTGATCTACCTGAGCATACTGCTCTGCCGTAAATGTTCCAGCCTCCGCATTGAAATCACCTATACCGTACATGGTGGAATGCAGATTACGGTATGCTTCTCCCTGAGCAGGCATGCGCTGCGGAGACAGCATAAATACGTGCCGATCACCGAGCGGGAACAGATCCGGGCACTCCCAATTATCGCCGAAACGTCCGTCACTCACGGCTAGTACATTGACATACGTCCAGCTTTTCAGGTCTTCAGAACGATAAAGCAGTACAAGTCCGTTCCCTTGGGCATCATTAGAACCAAGAACGGCGTAATATTGATCTTCGTGCCTGAACACCTTAGGGTCACGGAAGTCTTTACGGCTGATCGTGTCCGGTACGGCGTCATAACCGATGACCGGATTGCCCTCCCACTTTTCGAATGTCACCCCGTCCTCCGATACTGCAATCCCTTGTGACTGCTTGTAATCCTGATCCTTGTCAGGCCCGGTTACAACATGTCCGGTATACATCAGGACAAGCTTCCCGTCCTGCTCTATCGCACTGCCAGAGAAGCAGCCATCCTGGTCGAACTCGCCGTCCGGTGCCAAAGCGACCGGTAGATAATCCCACTTCATAAGATCGCGGCTGACTGCATGTCCCCAGTGCATCGGTCCCCATACTGATTTATACGGGTAATGTTGATAGAACAAGTGATACTGCCCGTTATATTGAATGAAGCCGTTCGGATCATTCATCCAGCCGAATTCAGCCATTAAATGGTAGTTCAGCCGATAATCCGGCCGAAGCATATGCTTCGATTGGGAAATAAATTGATCTGCACGCTCTCTCGTATACGTTCTAGTCTGTTTGATAAGGCATCCTACTCCTACAATTATTTAATCGAACCTTGCATAACACCCTGAATAATATACTTCTGGGCGAACAGATAGATGATAATGATCGGAAATATCGTCAGTACCAAACTTGCCATCAATGGACCATAATCCACTGTATAGGTTCCATAAAAGTTATACGTGGACAACGGAAGTGTCCTTTGCTCCGGATCGACCAGAATGAGGGAAGGCAGCAGAAAATCATTCCAGATCCACAGCACATTGAGAATGGAAATGGTGGCAGTCGTGGGCATCAGTACCGGAAACACGATCCGGAAGAATGTTTGAACCCGCGTGCAGCCGTCAATTAGCGCCGCTTCCTCCAGTTCTTTTGGAATACTCTTTACGAAACCATGATAAATGAAGACGGCCAGCGAGCTACCAAAACCGATATACATATAAATCAGCGACCACTTACTGTTCAGCAGATCAAGTGACCCGTAGATTTTCACCAATGGAATCATGATAGCCTGGAATGGAATGATCATGGATGCAACCATCAGCATAAATGTATATTGGTTGAACTTGGTGTTGTTTCTGACAAAATAATGAGCCGTCATCGCCGCAAACAGCGATATAAACAGAACGCTTAACACCGTTATGACCAATGAGTTGGTGAAGGCAGCGATGTAATTCATTTTATCAAATGCATTCATATAATTGACCATACTGAAGCTCTCTGGAAGCGATAACGGATTTGAGGTGATGGCCATGTTTTCTTTGAACGAATTGATCAGCAGAAAGACGAACGGTACGATGAACAATATGAGTATGACTGTCAGCACAATGAATTTGATTACGGAGGAAGCAACTCTTTTTCTTGTCATTACGCCTCCACCTCCAACTTCTTACTAAAATAAACCTGAAGCAGAGTGATGAGAGCAACCATCAGGAACAACACGAATGCTTCTGCTTGCCCCACACCATAATCACGGGAAAGGAATGCCTTTTCATACACATGCATCGACACCATTTGAGTACTGCTGAACGGCCCACCTTTCGTGAGCGCAAGGTTCACGTCATAGACCATAAATCCGCGTTGCAGGGACAAAAATATACATACGATGAAAGAAGGAACCATCAAGGGCAATACCATTTTCCGCAGTCTGGTCCAGCTGTTTGCCCCATCAATGCTTGCGGCCTCCATAATATCATTCGGCACACCCGTCAATCCCGCGATGTAAATGACCATCATGTAACCCGCGTTCTGCCACACCGTTACAATCACGAGTGCCCAGAACGCTTTGTCGGGATCAGCCAGCCAAGTCGTGCTGAGCGACTGTATACTGGCATGTTGTCCCAAATAGACAAGCACGTTGTTGAATATAAACTGCCAGATAAAACCGAGTACAATGCCCCCGACAAGGTTGGGCAGGAAAAATCCTGCCCGGAAAATACTCTGCCCTTTTAACCCTTTAGTCAGCACATAAGCCAGCATAAAAGCGATCACATTGATAAGAACAACGGTATAAAACACATACTTGAGCGTCAAGCCGAATGACTTCCAAAACTCGATATCTCTAAAAACAGCCAGATAGTTTTGGATGCCTACCAGCGATAGTGTGGTGGAAATACCATCCCAGTTTGTGAACGTCAGATAGATGCCATACAAAAATGGAATAATCATTACCGTTATGAAGGCAAACAAGGTTGGGCCCGTAAACAGTAGCCGCGTCCGCAGCCGGTTCCATACTCCTTTTTCCGTAATCATGATGATCCCTTCCTTTGTTTCGGGTTTCTCTCTCTATTCCAGGTAATTTGAAAACAACCTTATTTAACGGTTTTCCAGTAGTTTTCGATTTCTTTAACCAGTGTTGCACGATCTCCCTGTTTCGCCAGATACTTTTGCATGGAAGATCCTGTCTTAGACCAGTGGTCCGCAGGCAGCATGCTCATCGACTGCTCTGACTTGCCTTTTGCAATATAATCCTGGATGGACTTGCCAAGCGGGTCGGCCGCAGGCAGTGTAATATTTTTGAACGCCGGGATAATGTTCGCTTGGTTCACGAGGAAATCCTGGCCTTTCTCATCATATACGATCCAGTTCAGGAACTTCTTCGCCGCATCTTGCTGTTCCGGAGTAGTCTTCTCCTTGTCAATAACAATGCGCTTGGATACAGCGGACGAAATCTCCTGATTGCCGTAGTCATCGGCATTGTTACTGATGGGTACAGGCAAGAAACCATATTCTTTGTTAGCCGTATCAAAACTGTTGATTTGCGGCCATGCCCAGTTGCCCATGAACCAAATGCCAACTTCACCTTTGCCGAGCAGCTCCGGTCCGCGTTCATAAGCTCCTGCTAGCGGAGAAGCCTGATCGATGTTGTATTTCATCATGAGGTCGAATGTATCCATAAGTCCGTTAAATACAGGATTATTAGCCAAGCTAGCCTGGCCCGTTTTTAGTGACGCCATGAATTTGTCCACTTCAGCCATGTCTTTGTTCTGGCCTGCATAAGCAAGAGGCAAATAATGAGCGCCCAGAGACCAGTCCATTGGTGAAATCACCAATGCTTTCTTACCAGATGCCTCAATTTGCTGAAACAGTTTTTCAAGGTCATTTCGGGTTTTAATTGTGGTAGGATCAAAGCTTCCGCCTACCGCTTTATCTACAACGGCTTTGTTGTAAATGAATCCGTAGCCTTCAACAGCCAGCGGAAACGCATAATTTTTGCCGTCAACCGTCGTAGCTGTGGTAGCGTTTTCAACTGTGTCCTTATTCCACTTTTCTCCGCTCAGATCGAGGATACGGTCCTTGAACTTCTCCACATCACCTGTATCTAGCATGATCATGGTCGGCGGGTTTCCGGATGCGTACAAAGCGGAGGCACGCTCAAAAGGCGACCCACCAGTCGGAACCGGCTGGATTTCAACAGTAATACCCGGATTGTCTTTCTGGAAGGCCTTAGCGGCTTCCTCCAGCTGTGGAAGGATTTCGCCTTTGGAGTTCAAAAGCGTAATCTTCACATTTTTCGAATCCCCTGATCCCCCTCCAGAAGCCGAATTACCTTCTCCACCGGAGCCACCACATGCAGACACCACCATAACTAAAAGAAGCAGCATTACCATCCATTGAACTCTTTTGAATTTACTCACTGTTGTCATCCCCTTATTTATATAATGGCTCTGAACACTTAAATAAAACGCTTACAAACGGATTATATGTCAAAGGTTTAACTTGTGTCAATCGTTTGACATGTTGAATTTTTAACTTGTACTAAAAAAAATCTGTTCCCCTTGTTAGAGGAACAGATTTTCATTCAGGTCGTTGCACGCTCAATTAGTTCAACAGGCAACAGATTGACAGGTTGTACCTGCTCCCCCTCCGCCTGCCTGCGGATCAGCTCGACCGCCAGCCTGCCGATCTCTGCAATCGGCTGTCTTACCGATGTAAGTTCTGGCGTCAGCCAGGAAGCAACGCTTACATCATCGAAGCCTACAATACGCACATTCTCTGGCACATGCCTTCCAGCGCGAATATATTCTTTCAGCGCAAAAACAGCAATAATATCACTTGTTGCGAACACCCCATCCACATCTGGATGTTCATAAACGAGTTTTGAAATGATCCGCTCGTACTCCTTCTGGTCGAACACATTCAAGTCCGTTTGAACAATCACATGCTGGACATTATGCTTACCCACCACATCCCGGAATGCTTTGGTCCGCTCATTGGACAGCATGTTCAGCTCCAGATTTCCGCAGATATGGGCAATTTTCCGGCAGCCTTTGCGAATGAGCAGCTCCGTAGCCAGCTCGCCTCCGCGATAATTATCCGAGGATATGTAAGGAATATACGGGTCAATCTGCCTATCAAACGTCACGATCGGTGAATTCAAATGTCGGTACTCTTCTACTTCTAATGTATGGCTACCCATAATGATGCCATCCACCCGGTTCCGCTTCAACATATCAATATACACTTTCTCTTTCACGGGATCCATATGTGAATTGCACAGCAGGACCTTGCAGCCATGCTGATAGGCGTAATACTCAACCTGATTGGCAAGCTCACTGAAGAAAGGATGCGAGACATTGGGAATAATAAGGCCAATAATATTGGACTGCTTACGTAGCAGAGATCGTGCTATTTCATTTGGTTGATAATTAAGTTCCTCCATTGCGTCGAACACTTTTTTGCGTGTAGTTTCGCTGATATATCCCCGGTTATTCATTACACGGGATACGGTAGTGACCGACACGCCCGCTTTTAATGCTACATCATGAATTGTCGCCATATGAACCTCTTCCCGTACAAAATAAATACATACAAACTATACTCTCTCCCCATCATTTCAACAACTTTACATAACGGAAGGCCTCATAATGGCCGTCAATCTTACACTAGTCATTTCTATAAGATAATACGACAGCCTATCCAATTGGAAAGGCTGTCGGTAGCTGAAAGTATTAACATCATTCTGATTGTGCGTCCGTCGGTGCATTAATGTATGTATCTGTAAGCACATCAGTCGGTGCATCCGCAGGCAGATTATCCGTTGCTGATTCACTGTTCTGGAGTAGTGCTCTCGGATAGGTCCGTGCACGCTCATAGTACCAGTCAAACAAGAAGCGGGCCATCGCCTGACGTCGGTTATCGCCATCCCACTTTAACCCGGCTGTTGGGTCCGCAAATGAACTCCTTGCTCCAGCTTCCAGCAGAAAGCCATTCATGTGTGCGGTCATGCTGACATTACCGGCTGCTGTAAAAATGGACTTCGTGTTTTGCCCAAATCCATTATTAGAGCCGTTAAACAAATTCCAGTACTCCGAATCGCCGGGCTGTGTTTTGAACCAGGTAAATTCTGTGATATTTATTGGATAGGCTTGAGCTGCCGCCTTAATGTTGGAATCCCATTGTGATTTTAGCTTGTCCTTGTTATCATGCGCTCCGTAGCCCGGATACCAGTGGACAGCATAGCCGTAGTTGTTCAATGGATCTATCAGCGGGTGTTTTGCCGCCGGGCTGTAAAATTGGTTGTATCCAAGTCCTGCAGCCCAGATGACATTATCCGCTCCTTTACTTCGAATCGTGGAAATGATAGAGTTTTGGAATCTTCTCAGATCATTCCAATGGTCAACAAAATCATTTTCACCAGGATAGCCTCCCCAATGCCCATTCGCATATGACTTAATAGGCTCGTTGATCAGTTCAAACATGACGTTATCCGCGCTATTAATAGCCGGCTGCGAGGCAAGATACCCCCATATTTGATTGAATTTGTCCAGATTGGATTGTGTTGTAGCCTGGTCGTTAGCCAAAGTGAAATCAAGACCAAGGGTAACATAAATGCCCTTTGTTTTCGCATAATTGATGTATGGAATAATCACATTTTGTGTAGCTGCTTGTAAACCTGAGAAATTGTATGACCCTGCGGCCACATCTCCCATATCCTGGCGGTCAATAAACAATCGGACCTGATTCATATACCAGCCGTGGTTGCTTCCATACTTCGGTCTGGTGTCTGCAAAGGTGTCAGTGATATCCTTCAAATAAGCCAAAATTGCTGCATGACGATTGTTACCATTTAAATTGAGATAATAATTACTATTTTGATAGGTCCAGTATGCCCCCGACGGCTGATGCCAGCCACTTAAAACAACAGGTTTTCCGCTGCTGTTCACCAATTGATTGCCCCTGACATGGAGCTTTCCCATAGGCATACCTGACCATGCATCTATATGTTGGCCAAAGACCGGTGTTAAAGGCAATAAGAATACAAGTATCAGAGCTATTTTACATACCATACCTAATTTTTTCAAAGAAAGGCCTCCTCTTCAAAAATTAATTGACTATTATACCAAAAGAATAAAATGGTATAAACATGTAGTGGCTCCGCTTCCTGAGTCTATCCCATGTCAAAATCGTCATTTCCCCCCTTAATAGAATATTTTAATTCTGATTTTCATTTCTTGTATATAATTGTAGTACTTACATTTTTAAACCACAACTTGATAAAATTTAGTTTTTTTAAAATTATGCCTCAAGTGTTAAGTTTGCTATTGTGGACGACTCCATTTCAAACTACAATGAAGATACCAAATTTGGAAGCGCTTTATTTTTTCGGTAAGATGGTCAATACTTGAAATAATGTATCATCGTCATCCATTTCTTTCATGTTTGGTCAATCTTTTATGGAGGTGTAAAATGAAGAAGAAATCTTGGTTCACTTTAATGGTCACGGGCATTGTCTCTCTGTTTTTTTCGGTAAGCGTTTATGCGGGGAATGTTTTTTGGGAACCACTTAATGGTTTCAATTCGGGGGCATGGCAAAAGGCAGACGGATATTCCAATGGGAACATGTTTAATTGCACTTGGCGTGCCAATAATGTTAATTTTACGAACGATGGCAAAATGAAGCTTGGCTTAACGAGTTCTGCGTACAATAAGTTTGACTGCGGAGAGTATCGATCGACGAACACTTACAGATACGGCTTATACGAGGTCAGTATGAAGCCTGCTAAAAATACAGGGATCGTATCTTCCTTTTTTACGTATACGGGGCCTACTGATGGCACGCAATGGGATGAAATAGATATTGAATTTTTAGGCAAAGACACGACAAAAGTGCAATTCAACTATTATACAAACGGTGTCGGTGGTCACGAGAAGGTTGTTGATCTGGGCTTTGATGCATCAAGAGGCTTTCACACCTATGCTTTCGATTGGCAGCCAGGATACATTAAGTGGTATGTTGACGGGGTTCTAAAGCATACGGCAACTACAAACATACCAAGCACGCCAGGCAAGATTATGATGAATTTATGGAATGGCACTGGTGTTGACGACTGGCTAGGTTCGTATAATGGAGCGAATCCGCTATACGCTGAATATGATTGGGTAAAATACACGAGCAATTAGCCCATAGTATAAAAGCAGCCCTGTATGAAGTGCCCCCTTAAAGTTAGACAAATATTTTTATGCAACCAGTTGGGCATGAGTTCGGTATTGTACCGGGCTCATGCCTTTTAGTTTGAAGACGGTCAGATGCTGTATCGAAAATGGGTTACCGTGAAGTCGGCATTTTTGAAAAACAAGGGGTTATAACAGCGACAGCCAAGGACGAAAAATAATGGCAGCCTATCAGGGCTGCCACTCCAACTTGAACATAGCAAATAAGAGGACAGTTGATGGCCTCAAGTCCTATTTAAGGATTTATCACCTACTTCATCCATAGCCCACCATCGTCCAGTTTTTCTACGCTCTTTAAAAAGAAATTTACTGGCTTAGTTTTTTGAAGATGAGCACTCGTTTCAAATAGCGTCAAAGAGTTAGAAGCACCATCTACTATCGGGACTAAAACTAAACTAAACTAATCTCATCAATTAAACCTTCAACAGTGAAATTCAAACTTTCTTTTCCTCCAAAAACATAAGAGTTACCTAGCTTTTTCAAATGAGCTAAATGAGCATCCGATGCTTGTTCGGAAAGTACTTCTATAATATGATGACCGAATCGATCATCATCATTAGAAATGATGTTTTTTGTCCATCTAATTTCCTAAAAGGATCTACTGCAACTGCATAGGTTTTAGCATTGGGATTCGCTACGTAATCTGTTCTAGGGATCGTCGGAGTGTTGTCTTGATCTAAATTTTTTTTTCCAAAAGTGAAATGTTTCTCCATGGTAATCCTGCCGCAAATCCATGCTTGGCATTCGTAACGATCATGAATTCCCTTGTATTTTTTAGTAAAATATGCCGTTCGATTCTCTTCTAAGAAATCTCCAACGATTTTGCCATTTAGTGATGTTAGCATGTGACAGACAAATAATATATGGTCTCTCCAAATTAATCCTTATCAATATGTTCTCCTGTCTTTAACTTTTCTAATATTTCTTTACCATAATATTTATTTAAACCAAAGCAGCCGTGTTTTTAATAATCTTGAGTTACCAACACTAAATCGTAGTTACCTACATTAATGTTTCTGAACAGGAAGTGTCAGGTGATAAAAAAGTCGTGAACCAAATTTGTTGATTTTACTGCGTTTGCCAGAGCACGTGATAAACACGAAAAATAAAAAGTCTGAAACCACCACAAATTACCATAAAAAGAAAGTTGGAAACTTGTACTATTACGATAATATAATTTTCATAACCATTTCCTCAATATACTGGATGTCGCATATAACGTGCTTAAATGATCCATTTTCTTTTTCAAAGAATTATCTCTAATAATCTGTCCATCTTTAGTCCATTGTCCATATATTTGAACTAACCTCCCTGTAGTTCGTGAGAGTTCAAGAAGTGCTGTCTTCAGATGCTCTTTTTGAACTAAAGTTAGGTTATTATCCATTTTTATTTTATTAAATTCTTCTATCAAATCTCTTACTAATTCATTATTTACTTCTTTCAATGAAGCCATTATATCTCTAGCTAGTTTATTAATTCTCTTTTTTTGTTCGAATGATAGCTTGATTTTACTTAATTCTTTAAATAGTGAACTTATGGAAGGTAGATTACTATTCCAGCCTCCTGATTGTAATACTGAAGAAAACGTTTCGGCATAATACCAAAAGTCTTCTCCAAGAGCTTCACGTTTCCTTTTTATCCTGTAGTCTTCGTGTGCCTTTTGTTGTTCTTCTGGTGTCATAGTCAAAAGATTAAACTCGTCTGCAACGATCGGCAATTACTTCTTTTCGTTTTTCGGATTTCTGTTGTGTTTTGTCGACTTTCCAGTAAATTGAAATCGTTACTCAGCGGCACTTGACGTCAGATTCCTGTGGTGGATTTTTCCCTTTCATTTGGAAAAAAACACCCGGCAGGATGCGTACCGAGAAAAATACGGCATACACCCAAGCCGGGTAAGGGATTAGAAAATAATATCAATGGCCTCTAGCACATCTTGCTCCTGTTCGGATTGCCCGTTCAGGGAAATATCCTTCAACAGCACCGAAGGCTGTTCGCAAATTTGGGTGATGATCACGAGCAGGTCCTGAGCGAAATTGTCGATCAGATTGCGCGTAAACAACTTGGTAGCATATTCAAACTGCCCGTTCATTCCCTCATCCAGCAACGAAATGACCAAGGTAAGATCAAATTGGGAAACCGTATGAGTTTCCGGATAAGATTCGATCTTGATATCCCCGAAGCTTTGAACGTTATCTTCCTTGGTTTCCAGAACAAACATGACATCGAATACAGGATTGCGGCTTTGATCTCGCGGCGCCTGCAGCTTTTTCACAAGCTCCTCGAACGGATAATCCTGGTGGTCGTAGGCCGCCAGCATCGTTTCTTTGACTTCATTCAAGTAAGCGAGGAACGTCTTCTCCCCGGACGGATAATGGCGAATCGCCAAAGTGTTGACAAACATCCCGATGAGCGGCTCCAGGTCGGCATGTGTGCGGCCCGAAACCGGCATGCCTACAATGAAGTCTTCTTGTCCCGAGTACTTGCTGAGCAGAATTGAATAGGCCGCCAATAACACCATATAAAGGGTGGTGCCGTTCTCATCGGCGATGCGCTGCAAGCTGTCGGTCATCTGCTTGTCGATGCTGAAAGGCAGCACATCTCCCTCAAAGCTGCGAGCGGCAGGTCTGACAAAGTCCGTAGGCAGTTCAAGCGTCGGCAGTTCGCCTTCCAGCACGTCCAGCCAGTAGGCTTCCTGACGTTTCAGCCGCTCTTTTACAGGTTCGGACTGCTGCCAAGCGGCGAATTCCTTGTATTGAATCCGAAGTGGTTCCAGAGTCTCGCCGTTATACAGGCGCAGCAGCTCTTCGACAAAGATGCCCATCGACATGCCATCCGTGACGATATGATGAATGTCCAGCATGAGCAGTTGCCGTTCCGCTTCCCATTCGACTAAGCCCACACGCAGCAGCGGCGGCCGCTCCAAATCAAAGACGCGTACAAAGCCGTCTACGATGCTCTTCGTTTCACTTTCCGTCGCTTTCGTATACTCGACGGCAAACTTCAAGTCCGGATAAATCCGTTGTACCGGTTCGCCGTCGACCATTTCGAAGCCGGTTCGCAAAATTTCGTGACGAGCTATCAATCCTTTGAGCGCCGCCTCGAATTGATTTCGTTCCAAGCGCCCGACGAGAACCGTCATGCCGGACATGTTGTAGCTAAGCTCGGCGCCTTCCATCTGCTGCTGGATGTACAGCCGTTTTTGCACGGAGGAAAGCGGATAGTAATCCCTCTCTTCCAGAACCGGAATGGAGAGGTGTTCCTGCCGCTCCAATTGGCTGATCGCTTCGGCCATCGCTTCGATGGTCGAGTGCCGGAACACATCGCGCAGCGGCAGGTCCACGCTCAGCTCCTTGTGCACCTTGCTGACCAGCGTCGTCGCCCGCAGGGAGTGCCCGCCGAGGTCGAAGAAGTTGTCCGTCACGCCAATCGTGACCGGCCCGAGCACGTCCTGCCAGATGGCGACCAGTTTCGCCTCCAGTTCGGTGCGCGGCGCCACGTATTCGCGGCCTGCGCTTGCTCCCCCTTCCGGCGCCGGCAGCGCCTTCCGGTCGATTTTCCCGTTCGGCGTCAGAGGCAGGCGCTCCAGCTCGACGAAGTACGACGGGATCATGTACCCCGGCAGCTCGCTGGCAATCGCCCGCTTCAGGTCCGCCGCCGTCAAGCCTTCTTCCGCTGTATAATAAGCGCACAAAGCTTTCTGACCTTCTTGATCTTCCCTGACGACGACGACCGCTTCCTTCACGCCACCTACACTCAGCAGCTGCGACTCGATCTCGCCCGTCTCGATCCGGTACCCCCGGATTTTCGCCTGGTTGTCGATCCGGCCGATGAAGTCCACGTTCCCGTCCTCCATCCACCGCGCCAAGTCGCCCGTGCGGTACAGCCGCTCGCCCGCGGCGAACGGGCTGTCTACAAACTTCTCTTCCGTCAGCTCCGGACGGTTCAAGTACCCGCGCGCCACTCCGACTCCGCCGATGACCAGCTCGCCCAGCACCCCGACCGGCACCGGGTTCAGATGCGCGTCCACGATGTAGAATTTCGCATTCAGCCACGCTTTGCCGATCGGCACATGGCCTGTCTGCGGCAGCTTCGTCAGCGGCTCGTCGTAGAAGCTGGAGTCGATCGCCGCTTCCGTCACGCCGTATGCGTTGATGATCCGGAACAACGAGCCGAAGCGTTCCTGCAAGGTCCGGTAATCCCCCACGCTGCAGCTGTCCGAGCTCGTGATCAACAGCTCCATCCAGCTCATATCCAGTTGCTGCTCGTGCACGTACTCCAGGAACGGCACGATCAGCGCCGGCGTCGATTCAAAGATGGTGACCCGTTCCCGCTCCATCCAGTGGTGCAGACGAGACGGATCGATCCGGTCGTCCTTCGGCACAATCACCATCGTGCCTCCGTTGTACAGCGTCCGCGCGATATCTCCCACGAACACGTCGAACGAGAAGCTGGCCAGCTGCAGCAGCCGCACCGGGAACTGATCCAACCGGTATTCCCGCCGGTAGCCCGCCGCCGTGTTCACCAGGCTGCGGTGCTCGATCATCACGCCCTTCGGCTTGCCCGTCGTTCCCGACGTATAAATCACGTACGCCAGATCCTCCGGACGGGCTTCATGGAAGCTGTCGGCATTCGTCCGCTCCTCGCTGTACGACGCTTCGTCGTCCAGGTACAGCACCGCCGCCAGCGCCAGCTCCTCTTCGCCGAGCCAAGCTTCAGCACGCTCTCGCAGCGGCGTTTGCGTCAGCAGCACCTTCGCTCCGCTGTCTTCAAGCATGAACCGCACGCGCTCCGCCGGATAATCCGGGTCGAGCGGCACATACGCCCCGCCCGCTTTCCAGACGGCCAGCACGGCCACCAGCAAGTCCACCGAACGCTCGGCGAGAATGCCGACGATCGCCTCCCGGCCGATGCCGCTTGCGCGCAGCATAGCCGCCAAGCGGTTCGCCCGCTCGTTCAGCTCCGCATACGTCAGCCGGTCGTTCTCGTACACGACGGCCGCCTCTTCCGGCGTGCGCTCTGCCTGTTCCTCAAACAGCCGGTGGAATGCGACTGCAGGAGCCGCTTCCGGCTGCGCCGGGTTAAACGCGCCGAGAATTTGCTCTTTTTCCGCCGCCGTCAAAATGCCCAGCTCGGCAATAGTCGCCGACGGTTTGCGGAGAATGGATTCAAGCAGCTGCAAGTAGTGAGCGGCCAATTTCTCCACCGTTTCGGTTTTATAAAGAGCAGTGGCGTATTCAAACAGATATTCCAAGCCTTCCTCGATCTCCGTGACGTCCAAGCTGAGATCGAATTTAGAAACAATTTCTTCGCTGGCATACGTCGACAAATGGAGTCCGGGAAGCTGGATTTCCAAATTCTCTGTATTCTGCAAAGCAAACATCGTATCGAACAGCGGATTGCGGCTTAAATCGCGAGCTACGTTCACCTTATCCACCAGTTCCTCAAACGGATAATTCTGATGTTCAAAAGCGCCCAGCGTCGTCTCCTTGATTTCCTTCAAGTAGTCAAGGAACGTTTTACCGGCAGCCGGATAACTGCGGATGGCCAGGGTATTGACGAACATCCCAATCAGCGGCTGAACGTCGCTGTGATTTCTGCCCGCAATCGGCGTACCGACCACCACGTCTTCTTGCCCTGTATACTTATGCAATAATATTGTATAACCAGCAAGCAGAACCATGTAAAGCGTTGCGCCGTTCTCGGCTGCAAGCCGTTTCAGACCCTCGCTTTTCTCGCTATCCATAAACAATTGCAGCGTGCGGCCCTCGTAGCTCTGCATAGCCGGGCGCGGATAGTCCGTCGGCAATTCCAAAACCGGCAGCTCTCCGCGGAACATGTCGAGCCAGTAGGCTTCCTGCTTGGCAAGCTGAGCTTTCTGCTCGTCCGATTGCTGCCATACCGCATAATCTTTGTACTGAATGCGGAGCGGCTCCAACTGCTCCCCGCTGTACAAGCGGACGAACTCTTCGATCAGTACGTCAATCGAAACGCCGTCGGATACGATATGATGCGTATCGAACATTAGAATGTGCCGGTCCGGCGCCAGTTCGGCAAGGCCTACCCGCAGAAGTGGCGGCTTCGCTAGATCAAACGGACGAACGAATTGGCGCACCGTTTCTTCCGCCTGCTCCCCGCTGATCTGCACATATTCCACCTGGAAGGCAGCTTCTTCGTAAATCCGCTGAACCGCTTCGCCTTTTACCATCTCAAAGCCGGTACGCAGCGTTTCATGACGAGCTACGAGCCCGCGGAACGCTTCTTCAAACCGCTGCCGGTCGAGCTTTCCTTCGAGCAGCATAGCTCCCGGTATGTTATAGCTCAGCTCGGCTCCTTCCAGCTGGTTCAAGATATAGAGACGTTTCTGAGCGGAAGAGAGCGAATAATACTCGCTAGGTTCCGCAGCCGGAATAGCTGTGAACGAGCCGATCTCCAGCCGCTCCATAGCCGCGGCCATTTCCTCAACCGTCGAGTAGCGGAATACGTCGCGAAGCGGGAATTCAACGCCTAGCTCCTTATGCATTTTGCTGACAAGCGTCGTCGCCCGCAGGGAGTGGCCGCCGATGTCGAAGAAGTTGTCCGTTACGCCTACCGCCTTCTCCCGAACAAGCACATCCTGCCAAATGGCGGCCAGCTTCGCCTCCAGTTCGGTGCGCGGCGCCACGTATTCGCGGCCTCCGCCTGCTCCCCCTTCCGGTGCCGGCAACGCCTTCCGGTCGATTTTCCCGTTCGGCGTCAGAGGCAGGCGCTCCAGCTCCACGAAGTACGACGGGATCATGTACCCCGGCAGCTCGCTGGCAATCGCCCGCTTCAGGTCCACCGCCGTCAAGCCTTCTTCCGCTGTATAATAAGCGCACAAAGCTTTCTGACCTTCTTGATCTTCCCTGACGACGACGACCGCTTCCTTCACGCCACCTACACTCAGCAGCTTCGCTTCGACTTCACCCGTCTCAATCCGGTACCCCCGGATTTTCGCCTGGTTATCGATCCGGCCGATGAAGTCCACGTTGCCGTCTTCCATCCACCGCGCCAAGTCTCCCGTGCGGTACAACCGCTCGCCCGCGGCGAACGGGCTGTCTACGAACTTCTCTTCCGTCAGCTCCGGACGGTTCAAGTACCCGCGCGCCACTCCGACTCCGCCGATGACCAGCTCGCCCAGCACCCCGACCGGCACCGGATTCAGGTGCGCATCCACGATGTAGAATTTCGCATTCAGCCACGCTTTGCCGATCGGCACATGGCCTGTCTGCGGCAGCTTCGCCAATTCCTCGTCGTAGAAGCTGGAGTCGATCGCCGCTTCCGTCACGCCGTAAGCATTGATGATCCGGAACAACGAGCCGAAGCGTTCCTGCAAGGTGCGATAATCCGCCACGCCGCAGCTGTCCGAGCTCGTGATCAACAGCTCCATCCAGCTCATATCCAGTTGCTGCTCGTGCACGTACTCCAGGAACGGCACGATCAGCGCCGGCGTCGATTCGAAGATGGTGACCCGTTCCCGCTCCATCCAGTGGTGCAGACGAGACGGATCGATCCGGTCGTCCTTCGGCACAATCACCATCGTGCCTCCGTTGTACCAGCGTCCGCGCGATATCTCCCACGAACACGTCGAACGAGAAGCTTGCGAGCTGCAGCAGCCGCACCGGGAACTGATCCAACCGGTATTCCCGCCGGTAGCCCGCCGCCGTGTTCACCAGGCTGCGGTGCTCGATCATCACGCCCTTCGGCTTGCCCGTCGTTCCCGACGTGTAGATCACGTACGCCAGGTCCTCTGGACGGGCTTCATGGAAGCTGTCGGCATTCGTCCGCTCCTCGCTGTACGAGGTTTCGTCGTCGAGGTACAGCACCGCCGCCAGCGCCAGCTCCTCTTCGCCGAGCCAGGCTTCGGCGCGCTCTCGCAGCGCCGTTTGCGTCAGCAGCACCTTCGCTCCGCTGTCTTCGAGCATGAACCGCACGCGCTCCGCCGGATAATCCGGGTCGAGCGGCACATACGCCCCGCCCGCTTTCCAGACGGCCAGCACGGCCACCAGCAAATCCACCGAACGCTCGGCGAGAATGCCGACGATCGTCTCCCGGCCGATGCCGCTTGCGCACAGCGTGGCCGCCAAGCGATTCGCCCGCTCGTTCAGCTCCGCATACGTCAGCCGGTCGTTCTCGTACACGACAGCTGCCGCTTCCGGCGTGCGTTCCGCCTGTTCCTCGAACAGCCGGTGGAACGCGGCCGCAGGAGCCGCTTCCGGCTGCGCCGGGTTAAACGCGCCGAGAATTTGCTCTTTTTCCGCCGCCGTCAAAAGCTCCAACTGATTCACGCGGATGTTCGGGTTAGCCGCAACCTTCTCCAGTGCCCGGGCAAAATGACCGTGGATCAGCCTGATGTCTTCCTCTCTGAACGTCAGCGCATTGTACGTAAACCGCAGCAAAATATGCTCTTCCGGAATGACGGTAATGTCCAGGTCGTAGTTCGTTTGCTCCGGCGAATGGATATTAGCGATTTTCAGCGCTTCTTTGTCTCCGCCGACGACCTGCTCAATCTGTTCTTCCATCGGATAATTTTCAAAGACCATGATATGGTTGATCAAGTCGCGCTTTTGCTCGCTCAGCGACTGAATCTCGAACAGCGGGAACGTTTCGTAAGCTCCCGATGCCAGCGCTTGGTCCTGGGTTTTTCTCAAGATATCGGCTACCGTCTCCTCGGCTTTGCCTTGAATACGGACCGGGATCGTATTAATAAACAGGCCGATCATGCTTTCGATGCCCGGAATTTCCGCCGGACGCCCGGATACGACGGAGCCGAATACAACATCCTCGCTGTTGTTGTATACCTGCAGAACCAGTCCCCATACGGTCTGCATGAACGTATTGAGCGTCACCTGCTGCTGGCGCGCCACCCGCCCGATTTGCCCGGTCAGTTCCTTGCTGAGTTCCACATCGATTTCAGCTGCTTCAAAAGCGCCCTGCTTCAGCTGCGTTTTCTCCTGGGGCAGCTTGGTCTGCTGATCGTAACCCGCCAAATACTCGGACCAGTAACGCGAAGCTTTCGCGGCATCTTGAGCTTCCAGCCATTCGATATACCGGGAGTACGAGGTAACCGGAGGAAGCTCCAGCGTCCGCTTCTCGTGGAACGCGAAGTAGGTGTCGAACACTTCCTTGATCATGAAGGACATGCACCAGCCGTCCATCAAAATGTGATGGTGACTCCAGATCACATGGTAGGACTCGTCGCCCGTGCGCAAAACTGTCACGCGCATAAGAGAGCCTCGGGCAAAATCGAACTTGTTCGCTTTATCCGCGCTGACAAAATCGGCTATCGTCTTCTCCGGGTCTTCATCGCTTACCGAGCGAATATCTTTGAAGTACACTTCACACTTCCGCTCGCGGAATACCACTTGAAGCGGCTCGTCTCTCCAGCCAGTAATAAAGTTGGTCCGCAGCGCCTCATTCCGCTGCACCAGCGTATCCAATCCTTGGGTGAAGGCTTCGACATTCAGGCTTCCGTACAGATCGAAGGTCACCTGTTCGAAGTAAGCTTCCGAATCGGCATCCAGCAGGCTGTGGAACAACATCCCTTTTTGCAGCGGAGTCAAGGTGTATACATTCTCCAGTTCGCCGAGCGCCGCCGTATGTTCGGACAGCCGCTCCAGTTCTTCCACCGTCACATCTTGAAGCAGTACGTCGCTAGGCGTAAGCTCCGGCCGCTCTTTCGATACGCAATGGCTGATGACTTCACGCAAGCTCGATTGAAGCAGGGTGCCCAGGCGCTCTACCGTTTCCCGTTTATACTGGGTTTCCCCATAACGGATCGTGAGTTCCAGCACTCCTTCCGACACCATACCGTTAATATCGAGGACAAAATCCATCACTGCATTCGGGCTTGAATCGGAGCCCGGGCTGAACGGAGACGGCTGCGAGTCGCTGCTTTCGTAATCCTGGTCGAACTGACCCAAATAGTTAAAGCTGATCTCCGGCTCCAAAGCGAAGCGCTCGCCGTCACGCGACGCCGACAAATAACGCAGGATGCCGTAGCCGATTCCTTTGTTCGGAATGCGGCGCAAGCTTTCCTTAACCTGTTTCACCTGATGACCGAGCGCCTGGGCGTGACCCAGCTCCAGAACGACAGGGAATTGGCTTGTAAACCAGCCTACTGTGCGCGTAATGTCCACATCCGGCAAAATATCTTCCCGGCCGTGGCCTTCGAGATTCACCAGCACGCGTTCCCGGCCGCTCCAAGCTTGTACCGCGAGGCCAAGCGCAGCAAGCAGCAAATCGTTCATTTCCGTATGGTAAGCACGGTGTGCCTGCTTCAGCAGCTGTTCGGTTTCCTCTGCCGTCCAGCGAACGGTCACGGGCCCGCTGTCCTTCAGCTTGGATCTGCCTTGTTCAAAATCCTTCGGAAGCGGCTCATAGGTCAATTGCTCGATATGTTGCCAATACTCTCTCTCGCTTTCCATCGCCGGACCGTTCGCATAATCAGCGAGCTGTTTCGCCCACGTTTGGAATGAATCCGTTTTGAGCGGCAGACGGATCGGCTGCCCTTGCAGCGCCTGCTCATAGCCGGCAGCAAAATCCTCAAGCAGAACCCGCCAGGATACGCCGTCTACGACCAAGTGATGGATCGCGATGAGCAGGTGGTCGCCGTCGTCGCAGCGGAACAAGCCGAGCTTCACCAGCGGACCGTTTTCCAGATCGATGCTCGCTTGAATGTCATTCGCCTTAGCCTCTACCGCTTCTTTCACGTCGCCGACTCCTTTGAAATCGACAACTTCCAGATCGAACAGCGCTTCGTTCTCCCCGGCGCCGCGGTTCCAGGCGGTATAGCCGTTCTCGGTTTGGCGGTAAACCGTACGGAGAGCATCGTGATGCACAACAAGCTGACGCACCGCTTGGCGTAAAGCTTCTTCGTCAAAGCCTTGCTTGGAGAACTGCATGAACGCCTGGTTGCTGTGATGCACGTCAGCCGGATTTTGTTCAAAGAACCAGCGCTGAATCGGGGTCAAGATGACCTCTCCCGTCACTTCGGCCTGGTTTGCCGTTCTCTCCGCCGTTTGCAGGTGCAAACTAAGGGCGGTAATCGTCGGGTAATAGAACAAATCTTTCATGACCAGCTTGTACCCCGTTTGCAAAAGACGGGACGATACCTGCAAGGCCTTGATCGAATCGCCGCCGAGCGCAAAGAAATTGTCCATCGTGCCGACCTGATCCACGCCCAGCACTGACTGCCAGACCGACGCAAGTGCCTGCTCGGCAGGAGTACGAGGCGCGGTGTATGCAACCTCGGCACGAATGCTTCCTTCCGGCACAGGCAGCGCTTTACGGTCGATCTTCCCGTTCGGCGTAAGCGGCATTTGATCCAGGCGCATGATGCGCGAAGGCACCATATGGGAAGGCAGCGCGGCGTCCAGATGGGCTACAAGCCCTTCCAGATCGAAGCTGGAATCCGCTACGACATACCCGCACAAATATTTCTGCCCCCGCTCATCCGTCCGGTCGATGACAAGCGCTTGACGCACGCCGGCAAAATTTTTCATGGCCGCTTCAATTTCACCAAGCTCGATCCGATAGCCGCGAATTTTAACCTGGTTGTCGATCCGGCCGATGAAGTCCACGTTGCCGTCTGGCATCCAGCGCGCCAGGTCGCCCGTCCGGTACAGCCGCTCCCCAGCGGCGAACGGGCTGTCTACGAATTTCTCCGCCGTCAAATCCTGGCGGTTCAAGTAACCGCGGGCCACACCCGCTCCGCCGATAACCAGCTCGCCCAACACCCCGATCGGCACCGGCTTCAGATTCGCATCCACGATGTAGAACTTGGCGTTCAGCCACGCTTTCCCGATCGGCACGCTGCCCGTCTTCGGCAGCTTCTCCAGCGGCTCGTCATAGAAGCTGGAGTCAATCGCCGCTTCCGTTACGCCATAGCTGTTAATAATACGGAACTGCGAGCCGAAGCGCTCCTGCAAGGTGCGGTAATCCGCTACGCTGCACGCATCCGAGCTTGAGATCAGCAGCTGCATCGAGCTGAGGTCCAGACCCTCGGCATGCACATGCTCCATGAACGGCACGATCAGCGCCGGAGTCGATTCGAACACCGTCACGGCGTAGTCGCGAATCCAGCCGTAGAGGCGGGTTGGATCAATCCGGTCGTCCTTCGGCACGATGACCATGGTGCCGCCGTTGTACAGCGTCCGCGCAATGTCCCCGACGAACACGTCGAACGAGAAGCTCGCGAGCTGCAGCAGCCGGATCGGGAACTGATCCAGGCGGTATTCCCGCCGGTAGCCCGCCGCCGTGTTCACCAGGCTGCGGTGCTCGATCATCACGCCCTTCGGCTTGCCCGTCGTACCGGAGGTGTAGATGACGTAAGCCAAATCGCGCGGCTTGTTCACATTCGCCGGATTCGATGCGAGATCCGCCGCTAGTACGTTCTTCTCGGCTTCTGCCGTGGCGGACATTTCGGCAGAAGCCGTTTCCGCTTGCGCCAAAGCCTCCGCCTCTGCGCCTGCTTCGCCCAAAGCTTGTACGCCCACAGCCGCTCCGAGGCTGTACGTCGCGGCGTCGTCAAGCGCAACCACCGTTTGCAGCACTAGAGCTCCGTCGCTGCGCCAAGCTTCCGCCTGCTCCAGCAGGCGGGTCTGCGTGAGCAGCACCGACGCCCCGCTGTCCGCGAGCATATACTCGATCCGCTCCGCCGGATAGTCCGGGTCGAGCGGCACATAAGCGCCGCCCGCTTTCCATACGGCGAGCACCCCGATCAACAGCTCCGCCGAACGGCCGGCCAAAATGCCGACCACCTGCTCCGGCTTCACCCCGCGCGCCCGCAGTGCATACGCCAGACGATTCGCTTTGGCGTTCAGCTCCGCATACGTCAGCTTGCTGTCTTCGTAGACAACCGCCAGCGCTCCCGGAGTGCGCTCCGCCTGCTCCTCGAACAGCTCGTGGAACGTTCTCTCTCTCCACGACTCATCCGCTTCCAAACCTGTACCCTCTGCGGCGGGTTGCTTCGCAAGAGCCGAAGACGACACGTCAAACCCGACCAGCAAATCATGCTTTTCGCTGTCCGTCAAGATATCCAAATCCGAAATCCGCGCACCCGGCTGAGCCAGGATCGACGCCAAAAGCTGCTCGTAATGACCCGCCAGCCGTTCCATCGTTTCCTGTCTAAACAACGAAGTAGCGTACTCAATCTTGCAAACCAGCTCGTTATCGGATTCCACGATATCAAGGCTAAGATCAAACTTTGCCGTCTTTTCCTCGATGTCGAACAGCGACCATTGCAAGCCTTCCAGGGTTAAATCCAAGCTTTCGTGCTTTTGCAAAGAAAACATGGTGTCAAACAGAGGATTCCGGCTTAAATCCCGGCTCACCTGAAGAGCTTCCACCAGCTCCTCGAACGGATAGTCCTGGTGCTCGTAGGCTCCAAGCGTCGTTTCCTTCACTTCCTGCAAGTAATCCAGGAACGTCCGCTCCGCCGCCGGACCCAAGCGAAGGGCCAGCGTATTGACGAACATACCGATAATCGGCTGCAGGTCGGCGTGAGAACGGGCGGCAATCGGAGTGCCGACCACTATATCTTCCTGTCCCGCGTATTTATGAAGCAATACGGAGTACGCAGCCAGCAGAAGCATGTACAGCGTTGCCCCCGAATCGCCGGCAAGCCGTTTGAGAGCTTCGCTTTTCTCCGCATCCAGCGTAAACGTGAGCGTTTGACCGTCAAACTGCTGAACGGCCGGGCGGGAGAAGTCGAGAGGCAGCTCAAGAACCGGAAGCTCGGAGCTGAATACCCCGCGCCAGTATTCCTCCTGCCGTTTGATGCGCTGGCGCTGCTCCTCGGATTGCTGCCAAACGGCGTAATCCTTGTATTGAATCCGCAGCTCCGGCAATTCTTCCCCATTGTAAAGCCGCACGAATTCGCGCAGCAGCACGTCCATGGAAAGGCCGTCGGAACCAATATGATGAATATCCAGTGCGAGCAGGAATTTCTCTTTCTCCAGTTCGATCAGCAGGGCGCGCAGCAAAGGCGGCTGGGTCAAGTCAAAAGGCTGAATGAAGCCTTCAAGAATGGCCGCAACCTGATCTTCGCTTGCTTGAAGCTTCTCGACCTTGAAAGCTACGAGCGGATGAATACGCTGAACCGGCTCCCCATTCACGATTTCAAAACCGGTGCGCAGCATATCGTGCCGGGCCACCAAAGTAGTCAGCGCCTTTTCCACTTTGACCTCGTTCAAAGCCCCTTCCAATTGCAAGGCGCTTGGGAGGTTGTAATTCAGCTCCGAGCTATCCAGCTGGTGCAGGACGTACAGCCTTTTTTGCGCGGAGGAAACCGGATAGTACGCTTTCTCTTCCGCTTTCGGAATCGAGCAGTGCCGCGTTTCTTCCAAGCTGGCAATAGCCCCGGCCATCGACTCTACCGTCGTATAGCGGAACACATCGCGCAGCGGAAGTTCGACGTTCATTTCCTTCTGAATCTTGCTGACAAGGTTCGTCGCCCGCAAGGAGTGACCTCCAAGCTCGAAGAAATTGTCCAGGACTCCAATGCCGGAGTAGCCCAGTACTTCCTCCCAGATCTTCACAAGCTGGGACTCCGTCCGGTTACGCGGCGCTACGTATTCGACGCCCGTTTGTATGCCGCCTTGCGGCTCCGGCAGCGCTTTGCGGTCCACTTTGCCGTTGGTCGTCAGCGGCATACGCTCCAACTGCACGAAGTACGACGGGATCATGTACCCCGGCATTCCCTGAGCCAGCGAGGTTCTCATTTCACTGACCGTCAGCGTCCGGTCCGCCACAAAGTAGGCGACAAGCGCCTTCTCGCCCCCGCCGTCCTGACGGGCGAGCACCACCGCTTCTTCCACGCCCTCGACGTTCAGCAGCTGCGTCTCGATTTCGTCCAGCTCGATCCGGTACCCGCGGATTTTCACCTGGTGGTCGATCCGGCCCAGGTATTCGATGTTGCCGTCCGGCAGCCATGCCGCCAAGTCGCCCGAGCGGTACAGTTTCTCCCCCTCCGCAAACGGGGAATCGACGAACTTCTCCGCCGTCAGATCCGGGCGGTTCAGATATCCTCTCGCAAGGCCTTCCCCGGCCACGTACATTTCGCCCGCTACGCCAATCGGCACAGGGCGGCGGTTTTCATCCAGGACATACACCCTCAGCGTCGGGATCGGCTTGCCGATATTGCTCTTCGCCGCCTCCATTTCGACCCACGTGATTTCCTTATACGTCACGTGAACTGTCGTCTCGGTAATGCCGTACATATTGATCAGCTTCGTCTCCGGGTACTTCGTCTTGTAGCCCTTGAGCAGCAGCGGACTCAGCGCTTCGCCCCCGAAGATGACGTTGCGAATCCGCAAATCGTGCGGATGGTCCGCCAAGACCTCACGCAGCAGCTGGTAGAAGTACGTTGGCGTCTGGTTCAAAATCGTGACCTGTTCGCGGCCCAGCAGCGCCAGGAAATCGGCCGGATTTTTCGCCGTGATCGGCGGTACGATGACCAGCTTGCCTCCGTACAGCAGCGCTCCGTACATTTCCCAGACGGAGAAATCGAAGCAGAACGAGTGGAACAGCGTCCACGTGTCGGACGGTCCGAAGTCGAACAGGTTCTTGTCGTTGAACAGGAGCCGCACGACGTTCTTATGCTCGATCAGCGTTCCTTTCGGTCTGCCGGTCGTTCCCGACGTGTAGATGACATATGCCAGGTTGCTCGGCCCGGAAATCGGCTCCAGGTTCGAAGCGTCCAGCGCACCTTCGGAGTCCGCCCCTCTGTCGCCCCAAACGAAATCGTCCAATTCGAGGCGCGTTCCTGCGAAATCGGTCTTCTCGTGCAGATGCTTTTGAATCAGCAATAACGGCGCGCCCGAATCCTCGATCATGAAGCGGATACGCTCCTCCGGGTAGTCGGGATCGACAGGCACGTATGCTCCGCCCGCTTTGAGAATCGCCAGAATGCCAACGACCATATCGAGCGAGCGTTCGGCCAGAATCGCTACCAGCTGGTCCGCCTCTACTCCCGTCTCCCGCAGCTTCCGCGCAAGGCGGTTGGATCGCTCGTTCAGCTCGCGGTAGGTCAGCTGGTGCTCGTTCATGACGGCGGCCACGTTGTCCGGGTAATGCTCCACCTGCTCTTCGAACAGGCCGTGAATCGTCTGCTGCCGCGGGTAGTCCGCCTCCGAATCGTTGAAACCGCGCACCAGCTCGTGGATTTCCTCCTCCGTGAGCATTTCCAGCGAGGCAATATCCCCGTCCGGCGCTGCTGCGATGGTTTCAAGCAGCTTGTCATAATGTCTGGCGAACCGCTCCGCGGTCTCCTGTTTATACAAAGCCGTAGCGTACTCCAACCGACATTCGAGCTGACCGTCCAGCTCCGAAATGTCCAGGAGCAGCTCGAACTTGGATGTTCGGTTTTCCAGCGGATAAAATGATTGCTCCAGCCCCTCGATGACAATTTGCTCGTTCTCCGTATTTTGCAGGGAGAAGAACGTGTCAAAGAGCGGATTCCGGCCGGTCGCGCGCGGAATGTGAAGACTTTCCACCAAGTCTTCGAACAAATAATTTTGGTGTTCGAAAGCCCCGAGCGTGATGTCCTTGATTTCTTCCAGGTACGAAAGGTACGGCTTGGAACGCTCCGGACGGCTGCGAATGGCCAGCGTGTTGATAAACATCCCTACGATCGGCTGCACTTCTTCCTGCGTTCTTCCGGCAATCGGCGTTCCTACGATCAGATCTTCCTGACCCGAATATTTATGCATAAGGATGGTGTAAGCCGACAGCAGCACCATGTACAGGGTCGTCCCTGTCCGTGCCGCCAGCTCTTTCAGCTTCTCCGTCCGATCTTTCTCGATATAAAACTTCACGGTTCGGCCGTCAAAGCTTTGCACCGCAGGCCGCGGGAAGTCCGTCGGTAGCTCCAAGACCGGCAGCTCGCCCGACAGCTGTTCCAGCCAATACTCCTTCTGCGGCTGGAGCATCTGCCCGTAAGCTTCGGAATGCTGCCAAACGGAATAATCTTTGTATTGAATGCGCAGCGGGGTCAGCTCCTCGCCCCGATACAGGCGGCTGAACTCGTCGAAGAGCAGCGCTGTCGAAATGCCGTCCGAGACGATATGGTGCATATCGAACAGCAGAATGTGGCGATCCTCGGCGACTTCGATCAGGCCGATGCGGAGAAGTGGCGGCTTGGTCAGATCAAACGGGTGATAGTAAGCTTCTACCACTTGCTCCACTTCCCGCTCGCTCGCTTGGAAATAATCCACAGCAAACTCCACCTCGTCATAGATGCGCTGGACAAGCTCGCCTTGAACCTGCTCGATCCCGGTACGCAGCGTCTCATGGCGCTGAATCAGCGCCCGGAACGCATGCTCGACGCGCGTGCAGTCCAGCTTGCCTTCGAGAAGAAGCGCCGCCGACATATTATAGCTGCGCTCAGCCCCGTCAAGCTGGCGCAAGACGTACAGGCGCTTTTGCTCGGATGAAACCGGATAGTACTCGGCCTCAGCCGCCTTTGTAATCTCATAGGTCTCCTGCTGCCTTAAACCGCCGATTCTTTGGGCCAGCTGTTCGATCGTGGTGTAGCGGAAAACTTCCCGCAGCGGAACCTCGACTTGCAGCTCTTTCCGAATCTTGGAAACCAGCGTGGAGGCCCGCAAGGAATGACCACCCAAGTCAAAGAAATCGCCTTGGACTCCAACTCGCGCAATACCCAGCACCTGCTGCCAAATGAGAGCAAGTCTTGTTTCCAGCGTTGTGCGAGGAGCCACATACTCACGGCCTGCTTCTACCTCTCCGGTCGGTTCAGGCAGCGCTTTACGGTCAATTTTGCCGTTCGGCGTGAGCGGGAGCTTATCAAGAGACACCAGCCGGGCCGGGACCATATGGGCCGGCAGCTCTTGCTTCAATTGGGACAGCAGATCGCTCAGCTGCACGGAAGCATCCGCCGCCACGTAGCCGCACAAATACTTTTGCCCCTGCTCATCCGTACGGTCGGTCACCACAGCCTGCTTGACGCCCGGGAAACGCAGCAGGGCCGTTTCAATTTCGCCGAGTTCGATCCGGAACCCGCGAATTTTCACCTGATAGTCGATCCGGCCGATGAAGTCGACGTTGCCGTCTTCCAGCCAGCGGGCCAAATCGCCTGTCCGGTACAGACGTTCGCCCGGCACAAACGGGCTGTCCGCAAACTTCTCGGCGGTTAGGTCCGGACGGTTCCAGTACCCGCGCGCCACCCCGGCGCCGCCGATGACAAGCTCGCCCGGAATCCCTACAGGAACCGGCTTTAACGCGGCATCGACAATGTAAAACCGGGCGTTCAGCCAAGCTTTGCCGATCGGCACATGACCCGACGACGGCAGCTTATCCAGCGGCTCACCGTAAAAGCTGCTGTCAATGGCTGCTTCGGTAACTCCATAGCTGTTGATGATGCGGAATTGTCCGCCGAATCTTTCCTGCAGCAATCGGTAATCGGTGACACTGCAAGCATCCGAGCTGGTAATCAGCAACTGCATGGAGCTAACGTCCAGCCCTTCTTCATAAATATGCTGCATGAACGGCAGGATGAGCGCAGGCGTCGATTCGAATACCGTAATGTTGTGGTTCCGAATCCAGCCGTATAAGAGGTTCGGATCAATCCGGTCATCCTTCGGCACAATCACCATCGTGCCTCCGTTATACAGCGTCCGCGCGATGTCTCCGACGAACACGTCAAACGAGAAGCTGGCCAACTGCAGCAGCCGCACCGGAAACTGATCCAACCGGTACTCGCGACGGTACGCATCCGCCGTATTAACGAGACTGCCGTGCTCGATCATGACGCCTTTCGGGCGTCCCGTCGTACCCGAGGTGTAAATCACATAAGCCAAGTCTTGCGGGGCGCTGTTGGCAGATTCAAATTCCACGGCTAAGGCATCCCCGTTATAAATCTGTTCATCGTCCATGGCATAGACAGCTTGAAGCTTCAGCCGGTCATCGGCCAACCAACCTCCGGCCCGCTCCAACAGATGACGCTGCGTAAGCAGCACCGATGCATCGCTATCGCTGAGCATGTACTCAATCCGCTCCGCCGGATAATCGGGGTCCAGTGGTACATAGGCTCCGCCGGCTTTCCAAACGGCGAGCACCCCAACCAGCAGTTCCACCGAACGCTCCGCCCAGATCCCCGTAATCGTCTCCCTTCCCACGCCCTGTTCGCGAAGGAGAGAAGCCAGTCGCTCGGCGCGTTCGTTCAATTCGCCGTAGGTCAGCTGTTTGTCCATGTAGACGACTGCCGGATGATCTGGAATTTCCCGAGCAAATTTTTCAACATACCGATGAAACGCTTCTCCCTCGCTCAGCCCTGCCACCGGCGGGTTAAAAACGCCCAGAATGCGGTGTCTCTCCTCATCGCTCAGCAGAGAAATCTCGCGTACCGGCAGTTCGGGAGTCTGAAGAAACTGATCCAGAACGGTTACATACTGTTCCATAATCCGATCAATCTCGGCCGTCTCGAACAAGCCGGTACGATAGGAAGCATGGAGAATGACATGGCCTTCATTCAGCATATGGTCGAAGCGCAGCAGCAAATCGTCCATCTCGTGCCTAGCGAAGTGGGCCTCCAGGCGTACCTTGATTTCTTCGTACTCCACGATTTTCAAAGGCAGATATTCCAGAGACGTGCGGAACAGCCCCGAAAGATCGTTGCGGCCGTGTTGTTCGCGCAAATCCTGGATCAATTGGTTATAAGGGTATTTCTGATACCGCAGATCCGCCGTATTTTCCTTGGAAACCGTTTGGATCAAGGAAAGCACGTGTCTGTCTGGATTCAGACGAATCCGCGTAGCCACGGTGCTGACGAACATGCCGATCGTTTCTTTTTCCTTCTTGCTGGTGCGATTGGCGAAAACCGTGCCGACCGGAACATCGGTGCTGTCGGTCAGCTTGTACAATAAGGCGTACATGGCGGACAGAAATAACGTATATAAGCTGACCTGATATTGTTCGCTGAAGGCCAGAATGCGTTCATACCGGGAACCATCCAAAGTGATGGACAGTTTATTGGATTCGCTGCCGATCGAGAATGGCGGATACGATTTAATGCCGGTCGTTTCAGGCAAAGTGTTGTACTTCGTCAGCCAGTATTCCTTGCCTTTCTGATAACGCTGCGATTGCTCATATTCACGCTCCGCGGAAATATAATCTAGATAGGAAGGGGGCTGGTAACTGCTGGAGATGCCTTTGCGCAGTTCCAGGTATTTTTCCATCACCGCATGCAGCAAAGCATTGACGGACAAGCCGTCGGCGATAATATGGTTTACCGTCAAATTGAGCCATACTTGGCCGTTCGCAAAATGAATAATCGTAAATTCGTAGAGGTGTTCGTCGAACACGCTGGCCGGTTTTTCGCTTACTTCCTTCACCCAAGCATAGAATTGTTCGATTGTGCCTATTTCGAGGCGGCTTATCCTAGCTTGGACATTCTCCGGCTCTTCGAACCACTGCGTTGGATTTTGCAAATCCCCGCTAATGCGGATTCGGAAAACGTCATAGGTTTTGACGATCTCTGCCGCCGCTTGCTTCAGAAGCTGTGTGTTGATCTCGCCCGTAATCTGGTAGGTCGCGGAAAGCATCGTGATGGACGTTCCCGGATTCATAATTTCCATGAACCATATTCGGCGCTGGGCTTGCGTTAATCCATATTGCTCGTTGGTATTCTCTGTCACATCGACACACTCCCGGTTTAGAGATTCTTTATAGATAGGCTTTGTACCTAGATGTCACTTAGTCACTCTTAGAAGAACCGCGCAGGCCATTCCCGGAACGGCTCCATCGGACTCTTCCTCATTTTTCGTGTCTACGTTTTCTGGTAACTACCGGTTATAAAGTCATACCTTGGATTACTAAAAGACTCTGTCGCATTCGCGAGCAAGAAGCCGCCCGCCGTAAAGCGGATCTAGCCGTACAGCCGGGCGTAAAAACCTCCGAGCGCCAGCAGGTCCTGATGGCGGCCCCGCTCGACGACCGTCCCTTGGTTCATGACGGTAATCAAATCCGCATGTTCCACGGTGCTGAGTCGGTGGGCGATCAGAATGGTGGTGCGCCCCTTCATCAATACGTTCAAGGCCTGCTGTACCCAATGCTGGGATTCGTTATCCAGCGCGGAAGTCGCTTCGTCCAGCAGCAGAATCGGGGCGTTTTTGAGAATCGCCCGTGCGATCGCAATTCGCTGCCTTTGTCCGCCCGACAACGACGCTCCTCTCTCTCCCACCGGCGTTTTATACTGTTCAGGAAGTTCCTGAATGAAATGGTGAGCGTACGCCGCTTTGGCCGCTTCGATCACTTCTTCATCCGTTGCATCCGGGTTGCCGTAGCGGATGTTTTCCTCAATCGTGCCGGTAAACAAGAATGGCTCCTGCGGAACGTATGCAATCTGCCTGCGGATTTCTTCCAGCGTGTAATGGCCGAACGGTTTGCCTTGGAGCAGGATTTCTCCGCTGTCCACAGGATAAAAGCCGAGCAGCAGCTTGATCAGCGTACTTTTGCCGCTGCCGCTGGTCCCCACGATAGCGGCGACCTGGCCGGGAAACACCTGCATGGAGATGTCGACAAGCACCTTTTTATCCGCCTGATAGGAAAATTCCACATCGCGAAACTCCACCGCAGCCTCCGACACGAGCTCGCTGTGAGGAGATCCCAAACGCTCCGGTTCCTCTTCCTCTCTTAGTACCTCTTGAATCCGATGAGCGCCCGCGAGCGAATTTTGGGTCATCGACAGAACCATCCCCAAGTTCAACAAGGCATGCGTCAGATTCACTTGCAGAACCGCCAGGGCGGCGACGCTTCCCATTCCCATCAGTCCGTAGGCATAAAGAAGACTGCCGATGACGATGATGCCGCAGAACGTGACGTAGCTGATAAAATGATTCACCGCAGCCTGCATGCCATTCTTCTGCGCGGTTTGCCGAAGCGTCTGCGTCATTTGTTCGTTCAACGCCTCGTACTGGCCGTAAATCGTGCGGATGCGGAACAGCTTCACAATTTGAATGCCGCCCATAAAATCTTTGAATTTTTCGGTCATTTTACCGAGCGTTAGCAAGCCTTGTTCGGACAAGGCGCGAATATCCCGCGCAAATTTCAGGCTGACCACGGAGGACAGCAGCAGAATGACGAAGGATACGCCGGCAAACCGCCAATCGATCAACACCATGGAGACAATGGAGCCGATGCAAAAGACAACTTGAAGCAGCAAAACGAAGTAAACCTGCGAGAATGTAAACTCAACGGTCGTTACGTCGTTGTTCACCCGCGACAGCAAGTCCCCATGGTGCGTCTGCTCCAGGAATCTCGGCCGCACCCGGCACAGCTTGTCATAAAGACGTTCGCGGATATTCAGCACAGTCAGCTCGACACTGCGCTGGTTTAAGTAAATGAACCAGGGAGAAATCACATTTTCCAGGAACAAGACCGCGCCCAAAATAATAAAGGCTTCCACCATCAGGGACGTATCTCGGGACACGGCGAAATCAACCAAGTTATGTACGACCAAGCTGAAGGCGATCAGGAACAATGTCTGGGTGAGCGCCGTCACGGCCAGGCCAATGGCGTACTGGGTTTTGCGCTTGCGGTTCATAAACATCAGCAAGTAGCCGAGTTCTTTCACTTGCGAGAGCCATCCGCCCTTTTTCATGTGTACGCCACCTCCCTGCGTTCGGCAGACTCAGTAAATTCCTGATAGTACGACTGGGCGTACAGTCCCTTCATCTTCAACAATTGTTCATGAGTGCCCTTTTCAACAATACTCCCCTGTTCCATGACCCAAATTTCGTCGGCGTTTTGTACTGTAGAAAGCCGGTGGGCAATAACCATCGTCGTTCTCTGCTTCATCAATACGCCCAGCGCTTCCTGAACCGCGCTTTCCGACTCCGGATCAAGAGCCGACGTTGGCTCGTCCAGCAGCAGAACGGGAGCATCCTTCAGAAAAGCCCGGGCCATTGCAATGCGCTGGCGCTGCCCGCCGGACAAAAAGCCTCCGCGCTCTCCGACATACGTCTGGTAGCCGTCGGGCAGCTGCATAATGAAGGAATGCGCCTGAGCGGCTTTGGCGGCTTCGATAATCTCGTCCATCGACGCTACTTCCCGCCCGTAGCCGATATTTTCAGCGATCGTGCCGCTAAACAAATATGAATCCTGGGTTACCACGGAAAAATGCGACCGAAGCTGCTCCGGATCGGCGCCGCGGATCAGGCTGCCGAACACGCGGATCTCGCCCTGGTCCTCCGGAAGCGGATAAAAGCCGTATACAAGCTTAAACACCGTGCTCTTCCCTCCGCCACTCGCTCCGACAAGCGCGATCGTCTTCCCTTCCGGCACCGAGAAGCTAACATTCCGCAGGATCGGGGATCTCTCCTCATACCCGAAGGTTACGTTCTGAAACTCGATGGGGGCGGCGCTCGCTTTCGGAAGCGAACGGCCATTTTCCGTTTCGGTCGGCTGCTCGACGATTTCGGAGACCCTTCTCAGGGCACCGGCCATTTCGAACGTCCGCGTGATGAGCTCGGGAATATGCTCCAGCGGCTCCAGACACAGATTCAGCAAGTACAGGAAGGCGATCAGCTCCCCCGCGCCTAGCTGCCCTTTGTAGATCAAATAGCTTCCGTAACTGACGGCGAAAATGATCGGGCTGATCATCAGCGTGGAAAGCAGCGGGTTGACCCAGGCTTCCCGCTTTTTCACGGCCAGCTTTTTTTGAGCCGTCAATTGCAGCAGCACTTGGTAGGAGCGAGATAACATGCCGGATAGCAGGTAGCTTTTTACAATAGGCATACCTCCAAGTGTATCCTGGAGGTTGACGTTCATTCGGCCCATGTTCGCCTGGGCTTCCTCCGTCAACCGCTCCAACTGCTTGCCGATCCATTGGGAAACCAGCAGCGCTACGGGAAATAACAGCAGGCTGTACAGCATCAGCTCCCATTGGAGGTAGATCAAATAAGTGAAACAGCCGATGAACAACAGCGGATGATAAAACCACTGGGCGAGGTCCCGAATCATAAACTGCTGGATGAGCTGCAGGTCGTTGTTGATCCGCGACAATACGTCGCCGGAGTGCTGCTTTTCCAAATAGGAGACCGGGAGTTTGCCGATATGACGCATGACATGGTTGCGGATATCCTGCACCGCAGAGGCGCTGCTTCGCTCCACGCCGAAGCTCATGAAAAACTTCGCCGGCACACCGATCAAGATGACCACAAAGACCGTGTACACGATTTGCAGAACGATTGGCCCCGCCCCCTTCTCGGCCTGGGTGGTCAGCTGCTCGATCAAACTTCCCGTCCATATCTCAATAACGGCGGCGGCAATCGCGGACAAGACACCGACGATCATCCAGCCTTTGTGACGGCTTACATAGGACATCAACCAGCGGAACGCTTTCCAGGCGGCGTAAGCGGTTTGACGCTTGGAAGGCGCCGCTGTGCCTTGTTCTAGAACAGACGGCTGGCGGTCAGCTTCCATGCAGTACCCCGGCCTCCGCTTCGATCTGCCGCTTGACTTGCTCTAAGATGTCCCGGATGACGACGGCCGTTTCTTCCACGCGCGCGAGTTCCAGCAATTCCTCGTGCGCACCCTCCAGCCGGTAATCGGCGTAAGCTTGCGTCGTTGCCCCCCGCCAGGAAGGCAATTGGTGCTCCAGGCGGAACGCTTCGCTGTCCTTCGCAATCAGTTCGTAAATCCGGGCCGGGATCGTGCCGGAATTAATAAGCTGCGCTTCGTACGCCAAGGTCGCTTTGACCTTCCGATGAACCCGCTCCCGCACGAGCGGGTTGCTCATTAATTCCTTCTCTTCTTCGTCGAAATCGGCAAGCATTTCTTCAAGCTCTTTCTCCGACGTTTCGGAAGACGTCAGCGTGTCCTTAATCCACGAGTCCACCATGAGCACGTCCGTTACGGAATAGCCTCTTTTCTCCATCGTTTTGGCTACCTCGAACGTCAGGTTGCCTCCAAAGCAGTAGCCGAGCAGCACGTAAGGTCCTTCCGGCTGGATGCGGACGATCTCGTCCACATAACGGTTCAGCATGGCCTCGTAATCGACGGCATCGTCGATAAAATCAATGCCGTAGAGCACGAACCCGCCGTCGAGCCTGCTTGCAAGCTCTCGATAACCGATGCCAAAGCCGCTGCCCGGAGGGAAGCAGAACACGTTCAGATCTCCTGCTTTATTCAACTTAATGAAGGAGTCTCCCCCTTTATCCAGGCCCTGATCCCCCTCTCCGAAAGCCATGGCCTCAACGGTTACATGATGGAATTGGCGGTTCAGCGGTATCTCAATGCCCGTTTCATCGTAAACGGCTTGAACGAGCCTCATCAGACTTAACGAATTGCCACCCAACTCAAAAAAGTTATCCTTTACGCCGACCTGCGGAACGCCAAGCGTATCCTGCCAGACGCGGGCGATCTTCATTTCGAGCAGCGTTCTCGGCGCGACATATTCCGTTCCTCCGTCCGCGGCTTCCTCCGGCGCGGGCAGCGCTTTGCGGTCGATTTTCCCGTTCGGGGTCAGCGGCATCCGCGAAAGCTGCACGAGGTACGAAGGAATCATATAACCCGGAAGCTGCTTGGCGAGCTCCTCTTTGAGTTCATTCGCCGCCAGCCTCGTTTCTGCGACGTAATAAGCGACAAGTTGCTTATGGCCGTTCGCGTCGTCGCAGTCGAGCACCTTGGCTTCTTGCACGGCGGCGATCTTCAGCAGCTGCGTCTCGATTTCGTCCAGCTCGATCCGGTACCCGCGGATTTTCACCTGGTGGTCGATCCGGCCCAGGTATTCGATGTTGCCGTCCGGCAGCCAAGCCGCCAAGTCACCCGAGCGGTACAGTTTCTCCCCCTCCGCAAACGGGGAATCGACGAACTTCTCCGCCGTCAGATCCGGACGGTTCAGGTATCCTCTCGCAAGGCCTTCCCCGGCCACGTACATTTCGCCCGCTACGCCAATCGGCACAGGGCGGCGGTTTTCATCAAGGATGTACACCCTCAGCGTCGGGATCGGCTTGCCGATATTACTCTTCGCCGCCTCCATTTCGACCCACGTGATTTCCTTATATGTCACGTGAACCGTCGTCTCGGTAATGCCGTACATATTGATCAGCTTCGTCTCCGGGTACTTCGTCTTGAAGCCCTTGAGCAGCAGCGGACTCAGCGCTTCGCCCCCAAAGATGACGTTGCGAATCCGCAGATCGTACGGATGGTCCGCCAAGACCTTACGCAGCAGCTGGTAGAAGTACGTTGGCGTCTGGTTCAAAATCGTGACCTGTTCGCGGCCCAGCAGCGCCAGGAAATCGGCCGGATTTTTCGCCGTCAGCGGCGGTACGATGACCAGCTTGCCTCCGTTCAGCAGCGCTCCGTACATTTCCCAGACAGAGAAATCGAAGCAGAACGAGTGGAACAGCGTCCACGTGTCGGACGGCCCAAAGTCGAACAGGTTCTTGTCGTTGAACAGGAGGCGCACGACGTTCTTATGCTCGATCAGCGTTCCTTTCGGTCTGCCGGTCGTTCCCGACGTGTAGATGACATATGCCAGGTTGCCCGGCCCGGAAATCGGCTCCAGGTTCGAAGCGTCCAGCGCATCGGCGGAGTCCGCCCCTCTGTCGCCCCAAACGAAATCGTCCAATTCGAGGCGCGTTCCTGCGAAGTCGGTCTTCTCATGCAGATGCTTCTGAATCAGCAATAACGGCGCGCCCGAATCCTCAATCATGAAGCGGATGCGCTCCTCCGGGTAGTCGGGATCGACAGGCACGTAGGCTCCGCCCGCTTTGAGAATCGCCAGAATGCCGACGACCATATCGAGCGAGCGTTCGGCCAGAATCGCTACCAGCTGATCCGCTTCTACTCCCGTCTTTCGCAGCTTCCGCGCAAGGCGGTTGGATCGCTCGTTCAGCTCGCGGTAGGTCAGCTGCCGCTCGTTCATGACGGCGGCCACGTTGTCCGGGTAAAGCTCCGCCTGTTCTTCGAACAAGCCGTAAATCGTTTTCCCCCGCTCGAACCCGGTTTCGGTGTCATTAAATCGCTTCAGCAGCGTCTCCCTCTCGTCTGGGGACAGCACATCGGCTTGTCCGAGCTCCAGATCCGGCTGAAATAAAAGCACGGACAGCAGCCGAACAAGATGGTCGGCCGCCTGGTCCACAAATGCCCGCTCGTACCGCTGCCCGTCAAAGCTTATTTCCAGCTCAATGGAGTGGTTTTGACGGTCGAAGCGAAAAACTGTATCGGCCGCCACCCGGTTACCCAGCGGTTCCGGATGAATCGGGGCGAAGGATGCGACGGTGTTGACGACCGGGAGGCCGTCCCCCGTATAGTCCAGATGGAGCGGCTCCACCATTTTCCGAAAAGGCAGGTGCTGATGCTCCAGCGCCTCGCCGATGGAAGCTTTGATGCCCCCGAGCAGCGTTTTCAGCGTAGTCTGGCGGCTTACGGACGTCTTGATCACCAAGATGTCATGCGGCGGCGGAGTCCCGTCGGGGTCTGCGCTATAAGAAGGCATGCCGACCAGCACTTGGTCCCGCCCGGTATATTTGAACAGCAGGCTTTTTACTCCTGCCAAAACAATCATGTACAAAGCCAAATCCGAACCGTTGGCGAGGCAAATGATTCTCTCCGAGAGTTCGCTCGGCAGAGTACGGTGAAGCAAACCCGGCTCGGCCACAGCTTCCCCGTCGGCGTATAATTTGGAGGATTGACTGTAGGGAAGGAAGCTCAGGCTGTCATCGGCGTCAAACTTGCCGCTCCAGTACCGTTCTTCCTTTTCAAACAAAGATTTCATTTGTACCTCCCCTAAAAATGAAGTGACCGCATGCCCCGGCGCAGGTCCGAAAAAGCATGCTTTCGGCCTGCGCGTTTACGGGCTTGGACGTTGTTCGCCGTCTTCCTTGGGATGCGCGCCGCTTTCGCTTGACGGCGGAGGCGCGCTTGTAGGATTAGAACGCGAATTCGATCGTATCGACGGCACTCTTTGCGCCTGCCGCCGGTTTATGACATTCAATCCGGCTTAACTCGAGTTGTGGATTTTCCGCAATTTGAGACAGTACCCGCAGGTAATCCTCGGTCAAGGTGCGGATCATCGCTTCTTTGAACAGCTTGGTGGCGTAGAAGAAGCCCCCGCTCAGCGCCCCGTTGTTTTCATACATAAACAGCGTCAGATCGAACTTCGCTTCTTCCAAATGGTCAAGCTCGTAAGTCTTCAGGCTGACCCCTTCCAGCTCGGCGTCTCGTTCTTCGATATTTTGCAAGTCGAAAACGGCATCGAACAGCGGGAAGCGGCCCGGCTCCCGCTTCACATTCAAACGCTCCACCAGATCCTCGAATGGATAATCCTGGTTCTCGAAAGCACCCAAAGCCGTTTCCTTCACTTCTTCCAGGTAGGACAAGAACGTTTTGTCGCCCGACGGACGATTGCGGATCGCCAGCGTATTGACAAACATCCCGATGACCGGTTCCAAATCGGCGTTCGTTCTTCCCGCCACCGGGGTACCCACGACCAAGTCCTCCTGCCCGCTGTACTTGGACAGCAGCACGGTATAAGCCGCAAGCAGCACCATGAACAGCGTGCTTTCACGCTCGGCCGCCAATTCGCGCAGCCGCGCAGAGAGAGAAGCTTCGACGTCGAACTCCAGATGCGCGCCTTCGTAGCTGCGAGCCGCAGACCGTTCGTAGTCCATCGGCAGGTCCGCCGTCGGCAACTCGCCTTCGAAGGTTTGCAGCCAGTACGCTTCCTGCCGCCCAATCCGCTCTCGGTGGGCCTTCGACTGCTGCCAAACGGCATAATCCTTGTATTGAATGCGCAGTGGCGGCAGTTCTTCCCCGGCGTAGAAACTCGAGAACTCATCGATCACAATCGCCATCGATACGCCGTCGGACACCATATGGTGCATGTCGAAAAGGAGAATATGCAGGTTCGGCTCCAGCTCGATGACCCCGGCGCGCAGCAGCGGCGGCTTGCCGAGATCAAACGGACGAACGAAGCTGCGGACGATCTGCTCGATTTGAGCCGCATCCTCTTTATCCGCTTGATGATGCTCGATAGCAAAATCGACCTGCGGGTAAATCCGCTGAACCGCTTCGGCCTTCACGATTTCAAAACCGGTGCGCAGCGATTCATGCCGTGTTATCAATTTCCGCAAGGCGGCTTCCAACCGGTCTAAGTCAAACTCGCCTTCCACCTGCACCAGCTCCGGCATGTTGTAAAGCTGATCCGCTCCATCCAGCGTGTGCTGAATGAACAGCCGTTTCTGCGCGGAGGACAGAGGGTAGTACTCTCTCTCCTCCGCTTGAGGAATGGCCTCATGCTCCCGCCGTTCCATCCGGGCGATCGCCTCGGCCATCGCCGCAATCGTCGAGTGACGGAATACGTCGCGCAGCGGCAGGTTGACGTTTAATTCCTTAAATACCTTGCCCGCCAGCGTCGTCGCCCGCAGGGAGTGGCCGCCGATGTCGAAGAAGTTGTCGTGAACGCCAATCTCCTTCGCAAGCCCCAGCACCTCCTGCCAAATCGCCGCCAGCTTCGTTTCCAGCTCATTGCGCGGTGCGATGTACTCCGTTCCGCTTCCCGCTTCCCCTTCCGGCGCCGGTAGCGCCTTCCGGTCAATCTTTCCGTTCGGCGTCAGAGGCAGGCGCTCCATCTCCACGAAGTACGACGGGATCATGTACCCCGGCAGCTCCTGCGCCAGCGCGCCGCGCAGATCGTTCACTGCCAGCTCCGCTCCGGTATCCGGTGTGTAATACGCGCATAGCGCCTTCTGCCCGTTCGCGTCACTTCGAACCAGCACCACCGCTTCGCGCACGCCTTCCACCCGCAGCAGCTGCGACTCGATCTCGCCCGTCTCGATCCGGTACCCCCGAATTTTCGCCTGGTTGTCGATCCGGCCGATGAAGTCCACGTTGCCGTCTTCCATCCACCGCGCCAAGTCTCCCGTGCGGTACAACCGCTCGCCCGCGGCGAACGGGCTGTCTACGAACTTCTCTTCTGTCAGCCCCGGACGGTTCAAGTACCCGCGAGCTACCCCGACTCCGCCGATAACCAGCTCGCCCAGCACCCCGACCGGCACCGGATTCAGGTGCGCATCCACGATGTAGAATTTCGCATTCAGCCACGCTCTGCCGATCGGCACATGGCCTGTCTGCGGCAGCTTCGTCAGCGGCTCGTCGTAGAAACTTGAGTCGATCGCCGCTTCCGTCACGCCGTATGCGTTGATGATCCGGAACAACGAGCCGAAGCGTTCCTGCAAGGTCCGGTAATCCGCCACGCTGCAGCTGTCCGAGCTCGTGATCAACAGCTCCATCCAGCTCATATCCAGCCGCTGCTCGTGCACGTACTCCAGGAACGGCACGATCAGCGCCGGCGTCGATTCGAAGATCGTCACTTGCTGCTGGCTGATCCAGTAGTGCAGACGAGACGGATCGATCCGGTCGTCCTTCGGCACAATCACCATCGTGCCTCCGTTGTACAGCGCCCGCGCGATATCTCCCACGAACACGTCGAACGAGAAGCTTGCGAGCTGCAGCAGCCGCACCGGGAACTGATCCAACCGGTATTCCCGCCGGTAGCCCGCCGCCGTGTTCACCAGGCTGCGGTGCTCGATCATCACGCCCTTCGGCTTGCCCGTCGTTCCCGACGTATAGATCACGTACGCCAGATCCTCCGGACGGGCTTCATGGAAGCTGTCGGTGCCAACATTCTGATGGCTCTCATCGCCGTCGTCCACAGTATCCGTCAGCTTGCCGGAGACTATGCCCGAGCCAATCGGCGCATTCGCCCGCTCCTCGCTGTACGACGCTTCGTCGTCCAGGTACAGCACCGCCGCCAGCGCCAGCTCCTCTTCGTCAAGCCAGGCTTCAGCACGCTCTCGCAGCGCCGTTTGCGTCAGCAGCACCTTCGCTCCGCTGTCTTCGAGCATGAACCGCACGCGCTCCGCCGGATAATCCGGGTCGAGCGGCACATACGCCCCGCCCGCTTTCCAGACGGCCAGCACGGCCACCAGCAAGTCCACCGAACGCTCGGCGAGAATGCCGACGATCGTCTCCCGGCCGATGCCGCTTGCGCGCAGCGTAGCCGCCAAGCGGTTCGCCCGCTCGTTCAGCTCCGCATACGTCAGCCGGTCGTTCTCGTACACGACGGCCGCCTCTTCCGGCGTGCGCTCCGCCTGTTCCTCAAACAGCCGGTGGAACGCGGCCGCAGGAGCCGCTTCCGGCTGCGCCGGGTTGAACGCGCCGATAATTTGTTCTTTTTCCTCTGCCGTCAGCAAGTCCAGCTCGGCAATCTTCGCATCTGGACGGCTTACGATCGTTTCGAGCAGCTGCTCGTAATGTTTCGCCAGCCGTTCGATCGTCTCCCTTTTGTAGAGAGCCGTCGCATATTCGAAGCTGTAATCCAAGCCGCCGTTCTCCTCGCCCACATCCAAGCTGATATCAAACTTCGCGGTATCTAATACGCTCGGATAAGGAATCAGGCGAAGCCCTTCCAGCTCAAATTCCTCGTTTTCCGTATTCTGCATCGTAAACAGCGTGTCGAAGAGCGGATTGCGGCTTAAATCACGGGTGACTTGCACCTTGTCCACCAATTCTTCGAACGGATAGTTTTGATGCTCGAAGGCATGGAGGGTCGTTTCTTTGACTTCGTTCAGGTATGACAGGAATGTCTTTTCCGAAGCCGGATAACTGCGGATAGCCAGCGTGTTTAAGAAAATCCCGATCAACGGCTGCACATCTCCATGATTCCTTCCGGCAATCGGCGTACCGACGATCACGTCTTCCTGACCTGAATATTTATGCAGAAGGACGTTATATGCCGCAAGCAGCACCATAAACAGCGTCGTGCCCGTTTCCGAGGCCAGCTGCTTCAGGCCGTCGGTTTTCGAAGCGTCGAAGGAAAACTCCAGCGTTTGGCCTTCGTAGCTCTGCACGGCCGGACGCGGATAGTCGGCCGGCATTTCCAGCACCGGCAGCTCGCCTTGGAACATGTCCAGCCAGTACGCCTCCTGACGCTGAAGCCGTTCTTTCTGCTCCTGCGAATGCTGCCAAACGGTGTAGTCTTTGTACTGAATGCGCAGAGGCTCCAATTGCTCGCCGCCGTACAAGCGGACGAATTCTTCAACAAAGATTTCCATCGAGACGCCATCGGAAATAATATGATGCATGTCGTACATTAGAATATGACGTTCCGGAGCCAGCTCGACAAGGCCTACCCTCAGCAGCGGAGGCTTCGCCAAGTCAAACGGACGGACGAAACGGCGAACCATCTCTTCGGCCTCTTGCTCATCCACTCGATAGAACTCCACGGCAAAATTCACGTCCTGGTAAATCCGCTGCGATGCTTCGCCATCCACCATTTCGAACCCGGTGCGCAGCGTTTCATGCCGCGCCACGAGCTTACGGAACGCTTCTTCGAACCTTGCCCGGTCCAAAGCCCCCTCCAGCAGCATCGCTTCCGGCATGTTGTAGCTAAGCTCCGCGCCTTCCAGTTGATTCAGGATAAAGAGACGTTTTTGAGCAAAAGATTGCGGGTACACCTCTCGGTCATCCGCCACCGGAATGGCAACGAATGTCTGCTCATCCAGCCGGGAAATGGCGGCGGCCATGCTCTCAATGGTGGAATGGCGGAACACGTCGCGCAGCGGCAGATCCACGCTCAATTCTTTATGAATCTTGCTGACCAGCGTCGTCGCCCGCAGGGAGTGACCACCGATGTCGAAGAAGTTGTCGTGAACGCCAATCTCCTTCGCAAGCCCCAGCACCTCCTGCCAAATCGCCGCCAGCTTTGTTTCCAGCTCATTGCGCGGTGCGACGTACTCCGTTCCGCTTCCCGCTTCCCCTTCCGGCGCCGGCAGCGCCTTCCGGTCAATTTTTCCGTTCGGCGTCAGAGGCAGGCGCTCCATCTCCACGAAGTACGACGGGATCATGTAGCCCGGCAGCTCCTGCGCCAGCGCGCCGCGCAGATCGTTCACTGCCAGCTCCGCTCCGGTATCCGGTGTGTAATACGCGCATAGCGCCTTCTGCCCGTTCGCGTCACTTCGAACCAGCACCACCGCTTCGCGCACGCCTTCCACCCGCAGCAGCTGCGACTCGATCTCGCCCGTCTCGATCCGGTACCCCCGAATTTTCGCCTGGTTGTCGATCCGGCCGATGAAGTCCACGTTGCCGTCCTCCATCCACCGCGCCAAGTCTCCCGTGCGGTACAACCGCTCGCCCGCGGCGAACGGGCTGTCTACGAACTTCTCTTCTGTCAGCCCCGGACGGTTCAAGTACCCGCGCGCCACTCCGACTCCGCCGATAACCAGCTCGCCCAGCACCCCGACCGGCATCGGATTCAGGTGCGCATCCATGATGTAGAATTTCGCATTCAGCCACGCCTTGCCGATCGGCACATGGCCTGTCTGCGGCAGCTTCGCCAGCTCCTCGTCGTAGAAGCTGGAGTCGATCGCCGCTTCCGTCACGCCGTATGCGTTGATGATCCGGAACAACGAGCCGAAGCGTTCCTGCAAGGTGCGATAATCCGCCACGCCGCAGCTGTCCGAGCTCGTGATCAACAGCTCCATCCAGCTCATATCCAGTTGCTGCTCGTGCACGTACTCCAGGAACGGCACGATCAGCGCCGGCGTCGATTCGAAGATGGTGACCCGTTCCCGCTCCATCCAGTGGTGCAGACGAGACGGATCGATCCGGTCGTCCTTCGGCACAATCACCATCGTGCCTCCGTTGTACAGCGTCCGCGCGATATCTCCCACGAACACGTCGAACGAGAAGCTTGCGAGCTGCAACAGCCGCACCGGGAACTGATCTAACCGGTATTCCCGCCGGTAGCCCGCCGCCGTGTTCACCAGGCTGCGGTGCTCGATCATCACGCCCTTCGGCTTGCCCGTCGTTCCCGACGTGTAGATCACGTACGCCAGGTCCTCTGGACGGGCTTCATGGAAGCTGTCGGCATTCGTCCACTCCTCGCTGTACGAGGTTTCGTCGTCCAGGTACAGCACCGCCGCCAGCGCCAACTCCTCTTCGCCGAGCCAGGCTTCGGCACGCTCTCGCAGCGCCGTTTGCGTCAGCAGCACCTTCGCTCCGCTGTCTTCAAGCATGAACCGCACGCGGTCCGCTGGATAATCCGGGTCGAGTGGCACATACGCCCCGCCCGCTTTCCAGACGGCCAGCACGGCCACCAGCAAGTCCACCGAACGCTCGGCCAGAATGCCGACGATCGTCTCCCGGCCGATGCCGTTTGCGCGCAGCGTAGCCGCCAAGCGATTCGCCCGCTCGTTCAGCTCCGCATACGTCAGCCGGTCGTTCTCGTACACGACAGCTGCCGCTTCCGGCGTGCGTTCCGCCTGTTCCTCAAACAGCCGGTGGAACGCGGCCGCAGGAGCCGCTTCCGGCTGCGCCGGGTTGAACGCGCCGAGAATTTGCTCTTTTTCCTCTGCCGTCAACAAGTTCAGCTCGGCAATCTTCGCATCCGGACGGCTTACGATCGCCGCAAGCAAATGTCCGAAATGAGTCGACAGCCGCCGGATCGTGCTTTCTTTATAAAGAGCCGTTGCGAATTCAAAGCTGCACTCCAGGCCGCCGTTTTCTTCCGTAACATCCACACTCAGGTCGAACTTGGCCGTGCCGTATTCGCTAGGGTACGGGGACAATTTCAGCCCTTCCAGCCCAAACTCTTTGTCCTCCAAGTTTTGCAGGGAGAACATCGTGTCAAACAGCGGGTTGCGGCTCAAATCCCGGCTGACCTGCACTTTATCGACGAGCTCTTCGAACGGATAATTCTGATGCTCGTAAGCGCCTAAGGTCGTTTCTTTCACTTCTTCCAGATACGACAGGAAGGTCTTCTCCGAAGCCGGATAATTGCGGAGCGCCAGCGTATTAACGAACATTCCGATCAAAGGTTGCGTGTCTCCGTGCGTTCTGCCCGCAATCGACGTTCCGACGATCAAATCGTCCTGACCTGTGTATTTATGCAAAAGCACGGTATATGCCGCAAGCAGCACCATATACAGCGTCGTTCCTCTTTGAGCCGCCAGTTGCTTTAAGCCTTCGTTCGTTGCCTCGTCCACGAAGGACGTCAGCGTTTGTCCCTCAAAGCTCTGCACGGCAGGACGCGGATAGTCCGTCGGCATTTCCAGAACCGGCAGCTCGCCCCGGTAACGGTCCAGCCAGTAAGCTTCCTCGCGTTTCAACTGCACTTTTTGCTCGTCCGACTGCTGCCATACCGCATAGTCCTTGTATTGAATGCGCAAAGGCTCTAATGACTCGCCACCGTACAGACGAACGAGTTCCTCGACTAACACGTCCATCGAAACCCCGTCGGAGACGATATGGTGCATGTCGAACATCAGCAAATAACGTTCGGCTGCCAGCTCTACAAGCTCCGCCCGCAGCAACGGAGGCTTCGCCAAGTCGAAAGGCCGGATGAAGGCCTGCACGACTTCAGGCGCTTCTTCCTCGCTCGCATGACGGTACTCGACAGCAAAGTCGACGCTCTCGTAAATGCGCTGTATTGCTTCGCCTTGTACGATCTCAAAGCCGGTTCGCAGCGTTTCGTGCCGTGCGATCAGTCCCCGGAAAGCCTTCTCCAGCAGGCTCCGGTCAATCGATCCTTCCAGCAGCAGCACGCCCGGCATGTTGTAGCTCTGATCGGCCCCTTCCAGCTGATTCAGGATAAACAGCCGCTTCTGAGCCGAGGAAAGCGGATAATATGCTCTTGCGCCTGCCCGCGGAATCGACGAGAACAATTGCTTTCCGATCCGGGAGATGGCAAGAGTCATCTCTTCGATTGTCGAGTAGCGGAATACGTCGCGCAACGGAAGTTCGACGTTCATTTCCTTCTGAATCTTGCTGACAAGGTTCGTCGCCCGCAAGGAGTGGCCTCCAAGCTCGAAGAAATTGTCCAGGACTCCAATGCCGGAGTAGCCCAGTACTTCCTCCCAGATCTTCACAAGCTGGGACTCCGTCCGGTTACGCGGCGCTACGTATTCGACGCCCGTTTGTATGCCGCCTTGCGGCTCCGGTAGCGCTTTGCGGTCCACTTTGCCGTTGGTCGTCAGCGGCATGCGCTCCAGCTGCACGAAGTACGACGGGATCATGTACCCCGGCATTCCCTGGGCCAGCGAGGTTCTCATTTCGCTGACCGTCAGCGTTCGGTCCGCCACAAAGTAGGCGACAAGCGCCTTCTCGCCCTCGCCGTCCTGACGGGCGAGCACCACCGCTTCTTCCACGCCCTCGACGTTCAGCAGCTGCGTCTCGATTTCGTCCAGCTCGATCCGGTACCCGCGGATCTTCACCTGATGATCGATCCGGCCCAGGTATTCGATGTTGCCGTCCGGTAGCCAAGCCGCCAAGTCACCCGAGCGGTACAGTTTCTCCCCCTCCGCAAACGGGGAATCGACGAACTTCTCCGCCGTCAGATCCGGACGGTTCAGGTATCCTCTCGCAAGGCCTTCCCCGGCCACGTACATTTCGCCCGCTACGCCGATCGGCACAGGGCGGCGGTTTTCATCCAGGACGTACACCTTCAGCGTCGGGATCGGCTTGCCGATATTACTCTTCGCCGCCTCCATTTCGACCCACGTTATTTCCTTATATGTAACGTGAACAGTCGTCTCGGTAATGCCGTACATATTGATCAGCTTCGTCTCCGGGTACTTCGTCTTGAAGCCCTTGAGCTGCAGCGGACTCAGCGCTTCGCCCCCGAAGATGACGTTGCGAATCCGCAGATCGTACGGATGGTCCGCCAAGACCTCACGCAGTAGCTGGTAGAAGTACGTTGGCGTCTGGTTCAAAATCGTGACCTGTTCGCGGCCCAGCAGCGCCAGGAAATCGGCTGGACTTTTCGCCGTCAGCGGCGGTACGATGACCAGCTTGCCTCCGTACAGCAGCGCTCCGTACATTTCCCAGACGGAGAAATCGAAGCAGAACGAGTGGAACAGCGTCCACGTGTCAGACGGCCCGAAGTCGAACAGGTTCTTGTCGTTGAACAGGAGGCGCACGACGTTCTTATGCTCGATCAGCGTTCCTTTCGGTCTGCCGGTCGTTCCTGACGTGTAGATGACATATGCCAGGTTGCCCGGCCCGGAAATTGGCTCCAGGTTCGAAGCGTCCAACGCACCTTCGGAGTCCGCCCCTCTGTCGCCCCAAACGAAATCGTCCAATTCGAGGCGCGTTCCTGCGAAGTCGGTCTTCTCGTGCAGATGCTTTTGAATCAGCAATAACGGCGCGCCCGAATCCTCGATCATGAAGCGGATGCGCTCCTCCGGGTAGTCCGGATCGACAGGCACGTAGGCTCCGCCCGCTTTGAGAATCGCCAGAATGCCGACGACCATATCGAGCGAGCGTTCGGCCAGAATCGCTACCAGTTGGTCCGCTTCTACTCCCGTCTCCCGCAGCTTCCGCGCAAGGCGGTTGGATCGCTCGTTCAGCTCGCGGTAAGCCAGCTGTCGCTCGTTCATGACGGCGGCCACGTTGTCCGGGTAAAGCTCCGCCTGTTCTTCGAACAATTGAACGAGCGTCTTCTCGCGCGGAAATTCCGTGGTGGTGTCGTTAAAACGTCCGAGAAGGTCGGCCTTTTCCGCCTCCGTCACAAGTTCCAGCTCGCCCACTGTAATTTCCGGTTTATCCGTCACCTGCTCCAGCAGATGGACGAGATGCCCCTTGAGCCGCTCGATGCTGTCTTTATCGAACACTTCGGCGTTAAAGTCAAACCGGATTTCGATTTCGACTCCCGGCACCACGGTCACGTTGAAGTTATAGTTCGTCTGCTCCTCCATCTGAACGTCAGCGATCGTCAGGTCGCCGTGCTGCTGGTCGCCCGCCTGCTCCATCTGCTCGTCCACCGGATAGTTCTCGAAAGCGATGATATGGTTGATCAGGTTCTGCTTTTGCACGCTGCGGGCTTGAATTTCATACAACGGATAGTAATCATAACGCCCGGACTCCAGCGCCCACTCTTGGAGCTTCGCCATCAGGTCGGCGAACACGGTGTCCGCTTCGCTCGTGACGCGGACCGGCACCGTATTGATGAATAGCCCGATCATGGACTCGATACCCGGGATTTCCGCCGGTCTTCCGGCCACGACGCTGCCGAATACGGCATCGTTTGTTCCGTTATATTTTTGCAGCATAACGCCCCAAGCGGCTTGCAGCAGCGTATTGACCGTAACCAGGCGCTGTTTCGCCACCCGGTCCATCCGCTCGCTCAAGTCCTTGCCCAGCTCGGCGGTGACGTGATCAGCCGTAAATCTGCCGTTCGGCGCCGGTTCCTTTTGTCCCGGGAGTACGGTTTGCCCTTCATAACCTGCCAGGAATGCCGTCCAATAGCCGGATGCCGCCTGATCGTCCTGTTTCTCCAACCATTCGATGTAAGCGCCATAATCCGATCCCTTATCTCCCGCTGGCTGCTTGCCGGATGCCAAGGCCGAGTACGTCTCAAACAGCTCCTGCGTCAGCTGCGGCAGGCACCAGCCGTCCATCAAAATATGCTGGAAACTCCACAGCACATGATAGCTTTGCTCTTCGGTGCGCAGGATCGTAACCCGAACGAGCGCGTCATGTTCCATGTCGAAGCCGCGAAGTTTGTCATCCTCGGCCTTTTTATCCAAATACGCTTGTTTCTCGTCCGCCTGCAAATGAAGCAGCTCTTCATATTCAAAGCCGACCGGCTTGTCGCGGTATATGATTTGCAGCGGCTCGCCCGCCGGTCCTTGCACAAAATTCGCCCGCAGCACCAAATGACGTTTCGCAAGTTCCGTCCAGCTCCTCTCGAAAAGCTGGACGTCGAGTACTCCCCTCATCGTAAATCGCGTCTGCTCGAAGTAAGCGGCCGTTTGCCGGTCAAGCGCGCTGTGGAACCACATGCCCTTCTGCATCGGCGTAAGCGAGTAAATATTTTCGATTTCCCCGAGATGGCCCGAGCGCTGGGCGATTTGCTCTAGTTCGGCGATGGTCAAGCCTTTAAATTGCACGTCGCTAGGCGTCAATTCGGTATTTTCTTTGCCTGCGCAGTGGATAATGAGCTCTCGTAGACTTTGCTCAAGCCGCTGAGCGAAGGCTTCCATCGTTACCTTGTGATACTGCTTCCGGCTGTAGCTAAGATCAAGCGATAAAGCGCCGTCCAGCACCATGCCGTTGATATCCAGCACAAAGCTGCGGGCCTGCCGGTCGCTGGCCGGGCTGCCGCCGGAATAAGAAGATATACCGATCTCGTCCTGGTTGACATCATCGTCGAACTGGCCGAGGTAATTAAAATTAATTTCCGGCTCTGCGCCCCAAACAAAGCCATCCTCCGATTTGGAGAGATAGCGGCATATGCCGTACCCAAGCCCTTTGTTCGGAATGCGGCGCAAACTTTCCTTGACCTGTTTAATCTGATAGGCCAAATCCCGGTCGGTTTCCGGCTCTAGGACGACCGGAAACTTGGTCGTAAACCAGCCGACTGTGCGCGTGATGTCGATATCCGTTCCGATCGATTCGCGTCCGTGTCCTTCGAGATTGATCCGCACCCGTTCGTGTCCCGTCCACTTGCGAACGGCTATGCCGAGCGCCGTTACCAAAATATCGTTCATTTCGGTGTTGTAGGCCCGGTGAACCCGCTTCAGCAGCAGCTCCGTTTCTTTGGGAGTCAAACGCACGAACAGCGATTCGCTGTCCTGCTGCGTCGTAACGTCCGCCTCCAGATCCTTCGGCACGGCCGGAACCGCAATTTGTTCCACGGCCTGCCAATAGGCCCGTTCCTTCGCCATCTCCGCGCTTTGCGCGTAAGCGGCCAGCTGCTCGGACCAAGTGCGGTACGCATCCGTTTTGGCCGGGAAACGAATTTCCTCGCTTTTGCCGGCCTGCTCGTAACCCAGAGCGAAATCCTCCATCAAAATGCGCCAAGACACGCCGTCCACCACGGCATGATGAACCGCAAGCAGCAAATGATCGTCGTCCGCGCACCGGAACAGTCCCGCCTTCACGAGGGGCCCGTTCTCCAGATCGATGCCCGCTTGAATGTCCGTTGCCTTCGCTTCCACAGCCTGCGCGGTATTCTCCGCATCCTTGAAGTCGAACACGTCCAGCGTGAACAGCCCGCCTTCCTGAATCGCGCGGGTCCGCGCGCTAAACCCTTGTTCCGTCTTGCAGAACACCATCCGCAAGGCGTCATGATGCTCGGCCAGCTTTTGCAGCACCTGACGCACCGTCTCTTCGTCGAAGCGTTCCTTCCGGTACAGCATCACCGACTGGTTGAAATGATGCGGGTCCGCAAAGGAGCTCTCGAAAAACCAATGCTGAATCGGCGTCAGCGCCGTTTCACCCGTTATTTCGCCTTGATCGATGGTACGTCCGATCGGTTTCACATGCAGGCTGAGCTGTGAGATAGTCGGATATTTGAACAAATCCCGGATTTCCAGCTTGTACCCGGCTTGATGAAGCCGCGAAGATACTTGAATGGACTTGATCGAGTCTCCGCCCAGCTCGAAGAAATGATCCGTTACCCCAACGCGATCGGCGTTCAATACCGCCTGCCACACATCGGCAAGCGTCCGCTCCGCTTCATTGCGGGGAGCTACGTACGCGCCGCCGGTCAGTGCGTTTCCTTCCGGGGCGGGCAAAGCCTTGCGGTCGATTTTGTCGTTCGGCGTGAGCGGCATCCGCGGAAGCTGAACAAAATGCGCCGGAATCATGTAATTCGGCAACTTTTGCGCCAGCTCGCTTCTCAGCTCGCCGAGCGTAAGCGGGCGGCCCGCGACCAGGTAAGCGCACAGTTCTTGCCCGCTTTTGCCTTCCCGCGCGATTACGATCGTCTCCTGCACGGAGTCGATCTTCAGAAGCTGCTCTTCAATCTCGCCGATCTCGATCCGGAATCCACGGATTTTCACCTGATGGTCAATCCGGCCCAAGTACTCAATATTTCCGTCCGGCAGCCAGCGGGCCAAGTCGCCCGTCCGGTACAGTCTCTCTCCGGGCTCAAACGGGTGTTCGATGAATTTCTCCGCCGTCAGATCCGGCCGGTTCCAATATCCCCGGGCGAGGCCGACGCCCGCGATGCATAATTCTCCCTCCACTCCGATAGGCGCTAGCTGATTCTGTGCGCCCAGTATATACAAGCGATGGTTCCAGATCGGACGTCCGATCGGTATCGCTCTGCGTTCGGTGTCATACGTAGACGCCGCCCACACGGATGTGGCGATCGAGGCTTCCGTCGGACCGTACGCGTTATAGTACTGTACCTTGTCTTTCCACTGCTGCACGAATTCTGCTGAAACGGCGGAGCCCGCCGTGATGAGCCTGCTCAGACTCGGCAGGCGGTCTGAATTCAAATAAGCCGCATAAGTTGGCGGCAAAGTGGCGATCGTAATTGCATGCTCGTTCATGAAACGTTCGAACAGCTGATCATCCAAAACCGTCTCGGTTGACGGTATATATAAGGTCGCCCCGAAATACAGGGCGTTGAACATCTCCCAGCACGACGCATCGAACGATAGGCTGGCGAATTGCAGCACTCGATCCTGTTCGGTCGTGTGAAGCGTATGGGCAAACGTCAGTTTCAGGCTGACCAGCCCGCGATGCTCCAGCATGACCCCTTTGGGTTTGCCCGTCGTACCTGATGTATAGATGACATAAGCCAGATCGTTCGGACCGCTGGCCGGCTCCAGGTTCGAGCCATCGTCGCTGTAGGCCTGCTCGTCATCCAGCGCCACCACGGTCCCTTCGAACGGCACCTGCAGCAGCAGCTCCCTTTGAGTCAGCAGCAACTGCGCGTTCGAGTTCTCCAGAATGTAGCGGATGCGTTCTTCCGGGTATTCCGGGTCGATCGGCACGTAGGCACCGCCAGCTTTCAGAACCGCCAGAATGCCAACGACCGTCTCCAGCGATCTCCTGGCCATCAAGCCTACCAGCTGATTGGGCAGCACGCCGACCGATCGCAGCGTCCGCGCCAGCCGGTTCGCCCGTTCATTCAGCTCCGCGTACGAAAGCCGCCGCCCCTCAAAGACAACCGCCGTCGCTTCGGGCACCCGCTTCGCCTGCTCCTCCACGAGCTGATGAATCGTCCGATCACGGGGATAGTCCTTCTCGGTATCGTTAAAGCTTTGCAGCAATTGAAATTTCTCGTCCTCCGACAGCATGTCCGCCCGCACGATGTCCAGCTCCAACTCGTGAAGCCCCACGGCCAGCAGGCGATTCAGATGGCCGACGACCCGAGTCATGAACTCGGAGTCATATAAGTGCTCGTTATATGACAGCGCTAGCTGTATCGTCCCGCCGGTTAAGCTGAATTCAAAGGAACAATCCGTGACCACGTTTTGCCCGATTTCGTCCAGATGCAGCTCCTTAAGGGATACTAGCGTATGGATGACGGGTATCCCGTCTGCATATTGCAGGTCCAGCTTCTCCGCCATTTTCAAGAACGGAATATGTTGGTGCTGAATCGCTTCCGGCAAGGAAGTCCTCAGCTCGCTCAGAAGCGTTTTAAAAGTCGCACCCACCGAAAGCGAGTTTTTCAAAATGACCGTATGATTAACGGATCGGCGCGTCTCCGTCGGTTTCCGTACAACTGGCATGCCGACCAGAATGTCAGAAGCGCCTGTATATTTATGCAAGAGCGACTGAACACCGGCGAGCAAAATCATAAAAGTGGCCAGTGGAGCCCCCTTGCTCATTTGAAGGACGCGCTGCGCCACTTCCTCCGAAAGCGAACCGCCGACGGTTGTCATAATGGGCGCCAGGGAGCTTGGAGCTTTGCTGTAAGGCAGCCGCGTCAAGGTATAATCGTCGCTACCGAATTTTTCGTTCCAAAACAACGTTTCTTTTTCAAAAGCCATCTGGATCGTTCCCCTCTCTTCATCGGCAAAAGCAATCCGGCGGAGCATATGCCGCAGCAACGCTCCAGCCTCGCTCCCCGCCTTTTCAAACATGTGACAACAATGTCAATGGCTTTCGCCAGGTCACCGCTTCGCTTGCCCGGTTGATCGCATGCGGCAATCCTCTGCCTAGCAGCTGTCCCGCTCGGCTCCCATGCGTGAAAGACAACAAAGAGCATTGTTCTACGCAAGAGATGCGGCTGCTTCCGGCTCCTCTGCTTCAATATGCTTGCTGCGGACGAGCCGCCCGAAGACGGGCTTTGGTTTAACATTGGGTTCGGAATTGGATTTGGGGGTGGACAAGGGATGTTCCTCCCATCGATGTAAGACTTGCTGTAGGGTTCCGGCCGGCCAGCAGAAAGTCGGCCGTACCTCCGGATTCGGCACCCGAGCTGCCTTTGTCGAAGCCTATGTTTAAGGATATTGATACACTCTATGTACGATTTGTGTATTCCCCCGCCTGGTGTGGATAAGTAAAGATCCGGCTGCGGGGTAGTGAGCTTTTCCTGACGATTAGATGTGACGATGGTGCTGCATGAGGCTCAAAGAATGCTCCGTATGGCATGAACGGGACAGCCCTTGGATTGGCGGTGAATTCCAGCTTTTCAAAAATGCTCACGCGCTTCATCTTCCATCGGAATTGGGATAAGGTTGGCTTCATCCTTTCTGAACCTTCTGACGTCATGGAGCAACATATTCTCGACTGTCATTTTCCACAATTGTCGGTCTCCGCATGCCAGCTTGCTGGGTTGCCAGTGGACTGGTCTCTCGCGGCACAGCTTGGACAGGTATAAAAACCATCCAATTCTATTTTCTATCATAATTGGAAGGTTGACCTAGGTAGAATTATATCAAAATTTCCAATAATGTATAGTAAAACTTTAGTTAAATTGGGTCTTCCCAACATAAAGTGTTAATATTTTGCCTAAAAAGAGCGAATGGAGAAGAAACACTGGGAATGGCTTGCCATCAATCGGGGAATTCGACGCGTGTCGACACTGAGGCGGGGTGCCGGCCAATTTGGGAGATCTTCCCTGTATATATTCTCTGCTGGTGCTCCGAATCCTTGCGCTTGCGTCTATTTTCTAAAATAATCATGGATTGTAGAGTAGGCTGTATTAGATGAGTCATATCCAGTACCCACTTGGTAAACCAAATAATTCATCTTGTTCTCTTGTAACTTTCGCAAATGGTTTTTCACTTTGTTGAATAGCATAATAGAGATTATCTTCGAGACTATTTATATGGTGATTTGACAACTTATCGTTGTTTTTAGCATTATGAAGCCATTCGACATTCCTGAATAAATTGTAGTTTATCTGCCTTTCCGTAATAAGTGCCCACTCTATCTTTTGGTCTTTAAAGAACTCTTTTTCAATCTGTAATTTCTCTACAACTCGTTTTGTCAACTTGTTAAAAGGTTTGATAGAATGTGCAATAAATTTTATACTTTTTTCTTGTTTTACTGTAAGTAACATATCTGTAGTCATAATGATGGGAAGCTTATTCTTGGGGTCAGTTGGATGTTTAACTTTTATGCAATATAGAGGGTTTTATCTAGGGGTAATAAAGGAAATTGTTCGCGAATATCAATCACTTGCTCTGACCACTTCCATTTGGCAATGATGTGCCAATTCAAAGTGTTCAGACAGATAATGGTGAAGTCGACCACTTTTCCAACCAAGAATTCGAGTAACTATCCCTATTGAAGGTACATCATGTACCGTCAACCAAGGTTTATATTCCGAAAAGTGGCCTTGACCTCTTCCTTCTTTGATTTTCCGTTGAATAGATGCTATAGAGTTACTTGATCGAATTTTGCTCATTATTCACCTTCTTTTTAGAACTACTAAATCAGAGTAAAGTTCAGTTATCTTTTTCTACTCCTAAGATATATTTTAGTTTTACTTCAAAATACAAATGTAGAATATAACAACTCACAGCTTTATACAATAGCAAAGTAATATTTTTTAGCTATATTTTACTTCGTAGCCTATTCATAGGCTACTCGTAGGGTACAGTAGGGTATGAATAAGCTATAATATGGGCTATAAGTAAGTATAATTAGTAAGCAGATGGGTCGGGTAAAAGCTATTTGATTTTCTCAATAGAGATGAATTCATGAATACTTTGGAACAGCGCTGTAAAAAATCGAGACTACTCCATAAATGGACACAAAAGGAAATTCCTAATAAGATCGGGGTAACTAAACAGGTTGCTTCTAATTGGGAGCGAAACGTAGCACGGCCTGAAATTAATCATTTAATATCTTTAGCAAAGGTTTTTGACGTTACAACTGATTATCTACTTTGTATTGCTAATCGAATGACGTTCCCTACTGTGTGGGCTCAATTGATACAGGCGTATCTCCAAAGATTAACCACTCTATATGGGAATTGAAGTTTTCTTTAATTGCTATAATTATATCAAGAGAGGGTCTGTATTTATCTTGCTCCAGCTCACTCAACGTTCTTTGAGAAATGCCAATTATATTTGCAAACTTTATTTGATTTAAGTTGTTGTTTTTCTAATAGTTCGAATTCGTTGGCCTATTGTAGACATAATTGCCCTCCTAAGCTAAAAAGATCCCGATATATCATCGGGATCTTTCTTGATGTTTGTAAAATGACTAGTTCCAGACTTTTTTTACTGGTTCAAGACTTTTTTATCACCAGACATTTGTGTACATACAATAAAGTTGTGTACTGAAGTCCAGTATTTTTAATTAATTCATTAAAAAAACTGTACTAATAATATTATTAAAGTACTTATTTTAATTTCATTTTATATTAAAATGTGCGTCCGTTTTTATATTTTCTAATATCTCTTTAGAATACAATTTTTCTAATAGAAGTTCTAAAACTAGATCTTCGTACTTTTTAAGCTCTTTTTCTATCCAGTAAAAGGTAGTACCTAAAATTTCTTTCATGTCATCAAAGGATATATCTTCTCATAAAGGCGTTCCTTAAATTTTGCTTCCCACAACAGCAAATCACTGGATTTTCCCGGTGCTGGTCAGTGTCAATGATGCAGCCAACTGAATGTTTAGTGCAGACAAAAACAGCTCCTGCATCTGCAGGAGCTATTCTCTGAACGGATACAATTATCTTTTGTGCATTCCTTTACGCTGACGATAGGAGCTACTATGTTTTCTCCCCGCTTTGGAATACGTGAATGAAAGATATCCCGTCAATTTCATTTATTTAAAGATACGTTATTTTTTTATTATTACAGAAAGATCCCCTTCAAAAATTTTTTGAGTCGTATGATTAAAAGTAGATAAATTCACAGTTACAATTCCTGTATTCTTTCGGTTATCTTCTAGATTAATGACTTCAACAACTACATGTAACTCATCATCAGGGTATACAGGTTTTATAAATCGGATATTATCCATAGCAGTACCAGCCACTACATCTTCACCGTATGAACCACACTCTACCCATAGTTTAAATGTTAGGGCTAATGTTTGGATTCCTGAAGCAATAATTCCTCCAAACATGCCTTCCTGAGTTTTCTTCTCATCCAAATGCATGTACTGAGGGTCAAATTCAGATGCGAATTCCATAATTTTTTCTTTGGTTACTTTTATAGAATCAGTCTCGAACCGCTGCCCTACAAAGAATTCATTAAACTTCATATTACACCTCTCGAAACCGGATACTTTTACATAATGAATTCCGCAAAATTTAATTGTCAATAAGAAATTTATCTTTAGCTAGTATGTTTTTTGGAGCTTTTTGGCTTGGTCAATTCGAAGCTATGATGCACCATATCGTGAATTTCATCTTCTGGCAGATCACCATCTAATATTACTGTATTCCAATGTTCCTTGTTCATGTGATAACCAGGCTTTACCTCTTCAAACGCTTTTCGCAAAAAATCAGCATGATCAGGGTTGCATTTTAGGTTGACGCAAAGATGCTCATCATGATTGTATATCAAGGCGAAAATTTTTTTGTTCCCTTGATGTCTCATCGCAGTCCATCCGTCTCCAAAAGGGTGATCTTCATATGAACTTGGGTATGATAAGCAATGCTTAATAATTTTTTCTATTGTCATGACGAATTTCCTCGATTTCTATTGGATCATCTATACATTAAAGCAATTAAGTTTCTTTGTGGCTTGCATACCATGCTGAAATTTCTTCCATCCGTTGTTTAAATTTCATTTCAGATCCTTGTATAGTGGGGTGGTAATATACGCGTCCGATGAGAGAATCTGGCATGGTCTGCATCATTGTTAATTTTTCTTGAGTATCATGGGCATATTTATAACCTTTCCCGTAATTCAGTTCTTTCATCAATTTAGTCGGAGCATTTCGTAACTGTAAGGGAACAGGTTCATTTACGGAATGCAGGGCGTCTTTTTTTGCAGCTCTATAGGCCAAATAAGCTGCGTTGGACTTCGGGGCCAAGGTGAGATAAATGACAGCTTGGGTTAGATGTACATCGCACTCTGGCATACCAATAAACTGACAAGCCTGGAAGACAGCTACTGCTATCTCCAAAGCTCGGTTATCTGCTAAACCAATGTCTTCACTTGCAAATCTGACCAATCTTCGAGCAATAAATAATGGATCTTCCCCGGACTCCAACATGCGCGATAACCAGTAAATTGCAGCATTAACATCACTATTTCTCATCGCCTTATGCAAAGCAGATATGATGTTATAATGTTCCTCACCATTTTTGTCATATAATAATGACTTGCGATTTAACATTTGTGCTAAATCATTTTTATTCACTACAATGGCTCCATCTGATTTTTTCCCGTGTAATACAGCCATCTCTAGTGTGTTTAAAGCTACTCTGGCATCTCCATCGCAATATTCAGCAATCGCTGATAAAACACCGTCTTCGATCTCGATTGATTGATTATTAAACCCTTTTGGGTTCGCTAATGCTTTTTGCAATAGCTCTAAAATATCTGCATGATTGAGTGGATGAAGCACAAACACTTTACTACGAGAAAGCAAGGCTGAATTCACTTCAAACGATGGATTTTCGGTTGTTGCTCCAATCAATATAATGCTTCCCTTTTCCACATAAGGCAGAAAGGCATCCTGCTGTGCTTTGTTAAAACGATGAATTTCATCAATAAATAAAAGTGTTTTCTCACCTAATTGCCTGTTTCCTTCAGCTTCTTTCATGACACTACGAATATCTTTGATACCGCTAGTCACAGCGCTAAAATCAATAAATTTAGATTGGGTTTGATTGGCGATTATTTTAGCTAACGTTGTCTTTCCCACTCCTGGTGGCCCCCAAAAAATCATAGATGAAACTTGATCATTCTCAATCATTTCACGTAATACTTTTCCGGGTTCAAGCAAATGTTTTTGACCTACAAATTCTTCTAAATTTTGTGGACGTACCCGATTTGCTAAAGGCCGTCCCTGATCATAATCATCATCAAATAAAGATCCTTGGATCATAAAATCACTTCCTCAAACAACATATTTTAAAAAAGTACACGAGAAAACATTAATATATAACTACAATTAGTGTTTTATTCAATATGAAAGGTAGTAGACACTCGAGTAAGTTAATAATTTCAAAGATGCTGCTGTCGAAATTCTGCAGGCGTACAACCTGTTTCACGTTTGAAAAATTTACTAAAGTGGGTGGCCTCCTTGAAGTTAAGCTTTTCCGCAATGTCACTAATAGAATAGTCCGTATGCATCAGCAGACGTTTTGCTTCAAGATTAATCCGGGCCGAAATGAAAGATTTTGCACTTATTCCAACTGCTGCCATAGTTGCTCGAGTTAGAGTTTTTTCCGTACAGTTTAGACGAGTAGCGTATTCACTGACATGGCTCAACTTAGCGAAGTATTTCTCAACGAGTTTCTGGAAGCTTATAAAACGCAGCGATGTTTGAGAATCTATTGTTTCGTTCATCCGTTTGCATTTATGAAGAATACTGAGCCAAGTCACAAATGCATAGAGTTGGTAACGCAACAACATATGAATATCTTCTTCTGTCCCTTCAATCAACAAGTCTTCGATCATTCGTTCAATAGAAGCGATGCTACGACGCAACTCATTATGATTTAAATTTAGAATGCTTGGTAGCCTTCCAAAATCAAAAGCTAGTTTAAGCTCATTTAATGTTGATGTGTTAGGTATAAGAAACTCCGAACGAAACAAAATAATCCAACCATCCCAATTCTCATCATGTCCGAAATTATGAACTTGACCTGGGGATATGGCAAGAAAGGTTCCTGTGCTACAGGAAATCGGCTCAAAATCGACCCATTGTATACACTCACCTTGAGTAACACATATAAGCATATAGAATTCATATCTATAAGTTACACTCATCCTTTCTTTGGGTGTCCGTTGTTTAAGATCAGAGACTCGAAAAATTTCTAAATCGTATGGATAAGGTAGTACAGGTTGATATTTAAGACGTTCTATATTTATTTTTTGCTTTGATATGCGAACCACTACATAAACCTCCTTTACTCAAAATGTAGAATGTCCGAAAAGTATCATTTATTTTCCCGGTTTTGCCTTTATCATTTGTGTTTAATGACCTAAAATGATCATATCACTTCCAACATCTAAAAAAAAGGAGCAAAAAAAATGAGTGTAAATATCAAAGAAATAGCTGAAACTGTATTGAATATAGAACGCGCTAATAATGAACGGTGGAATCAAGGAGACTGCTTTGGGTACCTGGATAGTTACAGTGATGATATTTCATACTTCGATCCTGTGACTGAAAAACTTATTGTAGGTAATTCAGCGGTGAGAGAACATATTTTGTCACGCTATAAAAATCCTAATATTATTCGGAGTGAATATCTCAATCCAGATCTCGCTGTCAGTGAAGCTGGTGATTTGGCTGTGTTGAGTTATAATTTACACAATTATGTAGCAGGAGAAGATGGACAAGAAAAACTTCAAAAATGTTGGAATACTACTGAAGTTTTTCGTTTAATTAATGGCGAATGGCGTACAGTACATTCCCATTGGTCTTTTGTCCGCCATCCTGGGATTATATCGGGTCTTGATGCGTTCTAAATACACACATCTTTTACTAAAATTAATTAAAACTCCCTTTATCAGTTGAACTGGTGGAGGGAGTTTCTGTTCATTCGGAATTTCATTTATATAAATATTTAAAATGAAGGGGTATCTAACATGCAGATTGTCCATACCAAGCCATGGAGCGTAAGGTTGAGATAACAAGAAAAATATTAACGGAGATGATTGAATCTCCACCAGATTTCCTTCAAATCCAAACAAGAAGTCCTCTGGTGGTTAGAGACCTCGATATACTTTTAGAATTACAACAACATTGTGAGTTATTAGTTTCTATGACTATTGAAACAGACCGAGAAGATGTAAAGCGACTTTTTGCACCTTTAGCTCCAGGAATCAACCTGCGCTTAAAGGCTCTTAGAAATGTCCATGCAGCAGGAATTGCTACACAGGCATCCATTTCTCCTCTTTTGCCCTTCACGCCAGATTTCCCCAAAAGATTACAGGGGATTGTTGATCGAATATATATTGATTCGCTGAACATTGGAGATGGTTTAAAGGGGAAGCGATCCGAGCAATTGGGTATGCCTTTGTTGTTTCAGCGAAATGGGTTTTCTAAATGGTATCAGCCTGATATTCATCTAAAAACGAACAACTATTTTAATAAATATTTTGACGAAAAGACTATATTCTTATCTTCTAGTAGAAAGTATCCTCTAAAGGGGAAATTATGCACAATTGATTAATCTGCAAGGAAATGGGACATTAATATTCTCTATTAGGAGATTCAATTGATGAAAACTCAATATATTTTACATACAAAAAGAGCAACTAAACTGGCTGCTCTTTTTGTATGTAAAAGAATGTCACTGATGGAATGCCCTCCAGATTGGAGTTTCGACGCTTCACGTAGATGCGAATCCCTATTACAGGACGGGAAAAGGAGCTACGATTTATCGGTTCGTGAGCGACCAATTTTCCTCTTTCTACACGAAAGTCATCAATACGAACACTCGGGATGCCGTACACGTCATCGACGGTTTGCTCCACCATGAAACAGACTTGGCCATCGAGGTGCATTATACGGATACAGCCGGTTACACCGATCAAGTCTTTGGTTTAACGCATTTGCTCGGATTTCGCTAACAGGAAAGGATTCAAAAGCTTTTGACTTGTTATGCAATTTATATTCGCTCTGATTGAAACCTAAGCAGTCACCCTCTGAATTTAATAAAAAGCCCGATGATACGTGCTCATCGGGCTTTTTATTAAATACTTACTAAGAAGAAATATTCTTGTTATCTGTCATTAATAATAGTACACAACTTTAATGTCTAGTACATGACTTTATTGTCTGTACACAACATTAATTTAGAATTTTACTAAAGCTTATTCTACGGTAACGCTTTTCGCCAGGTTACGTGGTTTATCAACATCATGACCCAGCGCAAGAGAAGCGTAGTAAGCCAACAGTTGGAGAGATACAACCGAAATTGCAGCAGACAGAATTGGAAGTGTCTTCGGAATGGCAAATACCTGATCCACGGACTTCAACAACTCAACTGCGTGCTCTTCGTACGTAATCGCAAGAACATCTGCACCACGAGCCTTGACTTCCTTAATGTTGCTCACGGTTTTCTCCAACACGGATTCCTGTGTTACCAAAGCGATAACTGGAATTCCCTCTTCGATCAATGCCAGTGTACCGTGCTTCAGCTCACCCGCAGCATATGCCTCGGAATGAATGTAGGAGATTTCCTTGAGCTTCAGGGAGCCTTCCTGTACTACAGCATAGTCCTGACCGCGACCAATAAAGAACAGGTGCTTGTGGCTTGCAATTTGCTCAGCATAGGATTTGATCGCATCTGCTTTACCCAGCATCTCTTCCACTTGCTCTGGCAGAGATTCCATAGCAGCCAGCACATGGGCTACTTGCTCATCCGTTTGTGTGCCACGCACTTGAGCGAGATACAAACCAAACAGATAGAACGCAATCAACTGCGAAGAATAGGCTTTAGTCGAGGCTACGGCAATTTCCGGTCCTGCCAGTGTAACCAACACATCATCTGCATCACGAGCGATGGAGCTACCGACTACGTTTGTAATCGCCAGTACATGAGCGCCGTTTGCTTGTGCTTCACGCAGTGCTGCCAACGTGTCAGCAGTTTCACCGGATTGGCTCACCACGATCACCAATGTCTCTGGTGTTACGATAGGTGAACGATAACGATATTCGGAAGCCACATCATTCTCTACCGGTATACGAGCCAGACTTTCAATAACCGTACGGCCAATCAAACCTGCATTGTAAGCTGTACCACACGCAACAATTTGAATGTTGCGGATATTTTTAATTTGTTCTTCTGTCAGCTTCAGTTCAGGAAGAACAACTTTTTTAGTATCTTTATCGATACGGCCCAACATTGTGTCACGATAAGCCTTAGGCTGCTCGTGAATTTCTTTCAGCATGAAATGCTCATAGCCGCCTTTTTCCGCTGTTACAGCATCCCATTCGACATGAATCATTTCCCGAGAAATAAATTGGCCTTCGATTGTCATTAATTCGACAGCATCACTGGTCAAAACAGCCATTTCGCCATCGTTCAAAATAAATACATTGCGTGTATATTTCAGAATAGCCGGAATGTCGGAACCGATAAAGTTCTCGCCTTCTCCCACACCAATAACCAGCGGGCTAGCTTGACGAACAGCAACCAGCTTATTAGGCTCATGCTCTGTCAGCACACCCAGTGCAAAAGCACCGCGCATAAAGGTAATTGCTTTTTGTACTGCTTTAACGATATCCCCTTTATATTCACGCGCAACCAGATGGGAAATAACTTCGGTGTCCGTTTCGGAAATAAAGGTATGACCTTCGCTGATCAGCTGCTCCTTCAGCTCCAGATAATTCTCAATGATTCCGTTGTGAACTACAGAGAACTTTTGGCTCTCATCCAAATGTGGATGGGAGTTTTCATCAGAAGGCTTACCGTGCGTTGCCCAACGTGTATGTCCGATACCTGCATGGCCTACCAACGGCGTACCATCCAGTTTAGCTTCTAGATTCGCCAGACGACCTTTAGCCTTGGCTACTTGCAATCCTGAATCTGTAAACACGGCAATACCCGCAGAGTCATAACCGCGATACTCCAGCTTCTTCAATCCGTCAATCAATACCTCTTGCGTATTCTGATTACCAATATATCCTACAATGCCACACATATTCGTTATCCTCCCGATCATCATTTCACAAGACGACTCATCACAGGACTAACGTGTGCGGTAGATTGTGGAATAAAGTTCATTCATCTATGAAGTTGTCAATGATAACTATAGAATTTACAGGCATCTCTTCACGAATGTAACGAAATTCCCAAACCGCGCACGCCAATGATGATGGCCGCACATTCATGAAATGAATCTTATAATTTAGGTTATAAAATAATAAAGGCATCTACCGGTGCGTTGTGTAAACAGTTGCCTGTTCATTTTCCGCTGCCGGTTTACGGCTTGATGCTTCACCGGAAGGTCCCCGCCGAATGTTTCGAACACCTTCACCTCGTCAGCTTGTTTTGTCGTGAACCGATCTGCAAGCAACTTTATTTCAACTGAATCCGTTGCTTCTCCACCAAGTTCCCCCGCACAAAATCAAGCTCTGGCGCTTGTATTACGTTACCTTACAACCCTCGCTTTCTCTATCTGAGTCACAGCATCCCTATATTATATTCAGCTAAGTATCATTTGGCAATGACACTTTATTCATAATTACACCATGAAGGCAATAAATCGCTAGTAAATAACCGCAAACGCCGTTGCCTGCTTCTTTTTCACAGGCAACCGACGTTTACAAAATTTTAAACTAATTCTTTCTTCACGACATCTACGATCTGACCGACAAATTGCTCCAGCTCATCTTTATCCGGGCCTTCGGCCATCACACGAATGAGCGATTCTGTGCCTGAAGCACGAACCAGTACACGCCCATTATCGCCCAATTGTTGTTCCACCTGCTCAATTGCTTCTGCAATAGCAGGATTCCCCTCGTAATTGCGTTTGTCCTGCACACGCACATTTACGAGCACTTGCGGATACTGTTTCATGAGCGACTTTAGCTCACTCATTTTCTTGCCGGAAGCTTTCAAGGTATCTACCAGCTGAATCCCAGTCAGCATGCCATCGCCTGTCGTATTGTGATCCAGGAAAATAACATGACCAGACTGCTCACCGCCCAGATTAAATCCACCCCGACGCATTTCTTCCATCACATAACGGTCCCCGACCGCAGTTTTTGCAGTCTTGAGTGCCAGCTTTTCAGTAGCTTTATAAAAACCGATATTACTCATCACTGTCGATACAATAGTGCTGTCCTTGAGTTTTCCAGCGCGGTTCATTGCATCTCCGCAAATGCAGAGAATATAGTCGCCGTCTACCTCTTCCCCGTTCTCATCAATTGCGATCAGACGGTCGGCATCGCCGTCAAAGGCCAGACCAATATCCGCTTTCAAGCGGCGCACTTCCTCTTTCAGCTTTTCAGGATGAGTCGAGCCGCAATGATCATTGATGTTCAAACCGTTAGGCTCGGCACCGATGGTGTGCACCTCAGCTCCCAATTCTGCAAAAAGCTTCGGCGCCAGCTCATAAGCTGCTCCGTTTGCACAATCCAGTACAATTTTTATTCCTTCAAAAGAATGGCTAATTGTTGTTTTCAAGAACTCCAGATAATCGTAACGGGAATGCTCGTCTACAACAACCGTTCCCAATCCGCCGCCAATCGGACGAGGCAGTTGGTCTTCTTTTGCATCCATGAGCTCTTCAATTTTCAATTCCGTTTCGTCTGTCAATTTAAAACCGTCACCGCCAAAAAACTTAATGCCGTTATCTTCAACTGGATTGTGTGATGCTGAGATCATTACACCAGCGTCAGCTTTCAATTGACGTGTGAGATATGCCACCCCAGGCGTCGAAACAATACCTAGGCGAACCACATTAGCTCCAATGGACAGCAAACCGGCTACAAGAGCCGATTCCAGCATCAGACCGGATATCCGTGTATCCATACCAATAACAACTGTCGGTTTCTCTACATTACCTGCTAAAACATATCCGCCGCAGCGGCCAATGCTATATGCCAGTTCGGCTGTAAGTTCCTGATTAGCAACGCCTCGTACACCATCTGTACCAAAATATTTCCCCATGTAAAATGACTCCCTTTTTTTGTCTAATAAATCATGATTATTTACTACAGATAAAACATGTTATGGCTGACTGTTCTCCGGGGTTCCATTCGCAGAAGAATCTGCGCCGTTATGAGGATTTGTTTTATCCTCCGCAGCTGCGTTGTCCCCGGTCTTAACGTCAGAGTTTCCACTTTGATTGCCTTGCCCCTCCTGTGGCCTCTCCTGCCCCTTTTCGCCACTACCAGAGGGGTTTGATTCATTCTCACTATTCGGATTCGTTACAGCAGGCGTAGAAGGGATCTCAATGTTGATCGTTGCCTTTAGTTGGCCAGCATTTCCGGCTTGCGTAATATATTTAGGCAAGCCTACTTTCAGAGTAACCTCGTGTTGACCAGCCGCGAGGCCACTTACATCTGCCACCAAACTAATATCATCATTGGTTAAATTGTTTACCAGATCCTGCGGGCCCTTCACAGTAACATCCATCGTCTTGCCTGCGGGCGCTGTAACAGTCGCAGTCGCTCCATCTCCTGCACCTTGTAAAACGATTGGGATGCCTGACAGCGTCCGTTCCGTATCTGTGACTTCATTGGAAGGAACAACAGTCACCTGAATTTGTATGGACCCTGGCTCGATTTTATCAGAACCTGAGGGGGCTGCCAAATTAGCTTGAACTGTACGAGTCCCCGCTTCCGTAAATTGGCTTAAATCCAATGTAGCCGTGACGTAAGAGCTGAGGCTGCTCAATACATCCTGCGATGCATATACCGCCGCTTCCTTCACGTTTGCATTCACTTTAGAAAGCACCAGTCCGTCTGGCAACTCTCCGGAATAGACAATCTTAACAGGCACAGACTTCGCCTGCTGAGTTACCGGAATTTCAACGGACACAGTAGACGGCTCAATGACCGCTCCCGTAAGTTCCTGTCCCTTTTTATTATAAGCCTTCAGTTTTACACGCTTCTGTTCAAACTTTTCTGAGATGCCATCCGTATTAACAGCCCCCAGAACGGCAGTGACGGTACTCAACTGGCTTTTGGGCAAGGTGACCTTCACGGTCTGAGGAGCAATCACAGGCTTACCAAGCTGCAGTCCCGCATCTGGGTTTCCTTTAGGAACTATAGATACATTAAATGATTTCGTTTGTTTTTCCTCAATCGTCACTGTAACACGGTTAGGAGTCATAGATACCAACTCCACTCCATCCGGCAAGTCCGGTTCGAGTGACAATGTTTTAGTACCTGCTCCTAAGCCGTTTAAGTTTAGCTTTGCTTGATAATTATCCGCAAAAAAGGAAGTCAACACAGAACGCTGTCCTCTGACCTCCATCTTAACATGGTCAGTATCCATGGTTGACAATACATATTTTGAATCATCCAGACCACTGGCCTGAATGGCTACATTATCAATCACTTTATTATTATAAGAAACGGTCAACGTAGATGAAGGTGTACCTGTATCTAGATGGACCATTCCCCACAGCAGGACAGCAACCGCAAGCGCCAATATCTTGGAAATCGTATTATTGTTAATCCATTTGTCCATCATGAATTTCCACGGCCTCCCCTCCGATTCCAGAATGAGCCGCGTTTTTCCTTCAAAGACGGTGTTGGCCGCAACTCCTCATACAGCTTGGAGATTAGGGATTCTTCCTTAATGTCGCGCACGACCTGTCCATTAATGGCCAAAGAAATTTGTCCTGTTTCCTCCGATACCACGACAGTTACGGCATCCGTTACCTCACTCACCCCAATCGCAGCCCGGTGACGGGTTCCCAGCTCCTTGCTAATGAACGGATTTTCCGATAATGGCAAATAACAGGCCGCAGAAGCAATCTGTTTATTTTGAATAATCACCGCACCATCATGCAGAGGTGTATTAGGAATGAAGATGTTAATTAGCAGTTCAGAACTGACTACGGCCTGTGTCTTGATACCAGACTCCGTATATTCGTTTAGCCCTGTCTCGCGCTCAAATACGACCAAAGCTCCTATTTTCCTACGTGATAAATAATTCAGCGCCTTAATCATTTCTCCGATTAACTTGTTAATCTCTTCATCATCCGCAGACGAACGCCCAAATAATTTGCCACGCCCCAATTGCTCCAGTGCACGACGCAACTCAGGCTGAAAAATAATAAAGATAGCCACCACACCAAAGGTGAACATCTGATTCATCAACCACTTGAGCGTATACAAATCAAACCAGGTGCTAACCGCCCAAATGACAACCAGAAACAGAATCCCTTTCAACAATTGAACTGCACGCGTTCCGCGAACAAGTAAAATAAGCTGATACATAATATAGGTTACGATCAAAATGTCGATAATATCTTTAATGGACTCTTTCCAAGTCAGGTCCGCAAAATAATCCAACATGCGCATGCCCCCGCAATTTTCTGTAGTGAGTGGGTGTAATATGTACACAGTGTGCTCTCTCTATCTAGGTTATAACGATCAGGCTCACGTTGCAAGCTGTGTGACAAAAGAACCTCCAAAATCAGTAAAATACAGTACAATTCGCCAGCTTCATATACAAAAAAACGCCTTTTCCAGCGGAAAGAGGCGCTCGATATCGTCCTTGCCATTTCAAGCTTCTTTTATGGAGAAGAAGGTCCCCCGAATAAATCAGTAACCTTGTACCAAATCCAATCCAAGGTTTGATCAATACTTTTAACCTGTCCTGCAATATGGGCGGTGGACGCTTGATAATAAGAACCATCAATTACAGTGACATTACCTTCCACTTCACCGTATACACGGGCTTCACCATTTTGCACTGTTAAATCTCCGGCAATGGATTTCCCCTCAGGCACAATCACAGTATCGCCCTGAATAACAACTTGATCCAGATGACTTCCTTTGACTACCAATTGATGGTCCGTGCCAGAAAAGCTGGCCATGCTTGAGCATATAACAATAAGGAAGAAGGCGGCGGCTGTTACAGCGGGATGCCTTTTCACCCAGGTCAGCATAGGCACCGCAGTCTGTCTTTTATGCGGCGGCAAAGCATTCATAATGCGAAATGTCAGCTCATCCGATACACACGGCACTTGATGATAGCGTGTACCGTAAAGCATCGCATCCGTCCGCTCCAGCTCTTTAAAACGCATGCGGCATTCCGGGCAGTCTAACAAGTGCTGTTCCAACTCATGTTTGTCCTGCTCAGACAGGTCGCCATCTAGATAGTCATGCATAAAAGAGACGGCTTGTTTGCAATCCATATGAGCCAATCCTTTCTAATATTCTTCCGTGTTTCTCAACATAACATGCTCCGGCTTAGAAACTTTGCTCATCTTACATACGTTACAACGAGCATTATGTTTCATAAAAACATCTACGCAGACTCTTTTCCTAGAATCTATGCGCATGATCTATAGCTTGTGCTCCAGTTTTTTGCGCAGAAAATCCCGTCCCCTGTGTACTCTTGTCTTAATAGTGGTGACTGGGAGATTGAGCACATCGCTGATTTCCTGTAAGGAAAGCTCCTGCAAGTACCGTAAAACCATAATCGTTCTGTATTTATCCGGAAGGCTGTCGATGGCGTCATGAATCAAGGCCTGTGTTTCAGACAGAAGCGTGCTCCCCTCAGGGGTAAGCTCTTCACTGGCGAGCATGGCGTACCCATCGACACCTTCCTGATCATTCATTTCAGCATCAAGTGAGTATGTAGGTTTTCTCCTTCGCAGACGATCAATGCACAGATTTGTAGCAATTCGATAAATCCAAGTTGAGAATTTCTGTCCATGATCGTATTTTTCCAAATTACGATACACACGCAAAAAAGTTTCCTGCACCAGATCCTCCGCCTCATGGCGATTACCTAGCATCCGGTAGGAAAGATGAAAAATCCGATCTTTATATAACTCGACTAACTCCGCAAAAGCTCGCTGATCGCCTTTCTGTACCAGCCTTACCAAGCGGCTTTCCATATTATCCACTCTATACTCCCCCAGACTTGCTGATGGGTTACTTATTATATGTTTATGATTATTCATCGTAGTTTAATTTTATCCGGAAATCAACTGTAGTATTGTTACTAACTGCAAGCACGCCTGCCTTCAATATACAAACAGCACAATCGGGTACCCCATGAGTACCCGATTGCCTGTATTCGTACAACCGCACTATATCAGCCCGTATTTCTCAAGCCTGCGGCAATTCCGTTAATCGTCAACAATACCTCACGTAGCATCTCCGTATCATCACCGTTCTGATCCCGCAACTCCCGTAGCTCACTTAGCAATTGAACCTGCAAGTAACTTAACGGATCGACATAAGGATTACGCAAGCGGATAGATTCCTGAATAACCGGCACGTCGTCCAAAATCTCGGATTGTCCGGTTATTTTCAAAATCAACTCAGATGTCAGCTTAAACTCCACTGAAATCTGCCCGAAAATACGCTGCCGGGCCTCTTCATTATCCGACATCCCAGCGTACTCTTCTGCAATCAGTAAATCCGCTTTAGCGATTGCCATTTGCAGTGTATCAATAAGTGACCGGAAGAAAGCAGAGTCCCTAAACATCGTTTGCAGCACTTTAAGGTTATCCTCATTGTTTTGATAGAAGCTTTGCAAACCTGTTCCAGCCGCATACCATGCAGGTAACAAGTAACGGCTTTGTGTCCATGCAAAAACCCATGGAATGGCGCGCAAGTCCTCAAAACGTTCGCTGTTCTTACGCTTGGACGGACGAGATCCAATGTTGAGCTCGCCCACCTCAGGCAACGGTGTAGATTCTTTGAAGAAGTTGAAGAAATCTGGATCTCGGAAAATCAAATCCTGATACTTATCCAGTGATACTTGGGAAATGCGGGCGATAATCTCCTCCCAGCTCTCCTCAAACACTTCCTTCTTCCCGGAACGATGATATGCTACAGCCGTAATCAGCGCCGATGTTGCCTGCTCCAAGCTCCGGTACGCGATACCTCTGAGCGAGTATCGGGATGATAGTACTTCACCTTGCTCCGTAATCTTGATTCCGCCTCCAATCGTATGAGGAGGTTGAGCCAAAATACTGCGATTAAGTGGCATTCCTCCACGACCCAGCGCACCTCCACGACCGTGGAAAAACTTCACTTTTACGCCAAACTCATTAACTACTTCCGTAATGCTGTTCATAGCGACCCGAAGTTCCCAGTTCGCTGTAACCACACCGCCATCTTTATTGCTGTCCGAGTATCCCAGCATAATCTCCTGAAGCTGGTCCATCGCAGCCACAGATTGTCGATATACAGGCAAGTTCATCAATCTTCTCATAATATCAGGTGCAGCGTGCAGATCATCTATCGTTTCGAACAAAGGGACAGATTGCAGCGTACAGATAACAGTGCCATCCTTCTCGATGCGGAACAGGCCTACCTCTTTGGATAAGACCATAACCTCCAGTAAGTCACTAGCTCCCTGAGTCATACTGATCAAGTAGCTTGTAATGGACTGCTTGCCGAATTCCTCCTGAGCCAAATAAATCGTACGATATACATCAAGACATTCCTGTGTGCTATCGCTATATTTTAAATAAGGTGAAGTAATCGGACGAGGTTCATTCAGCAGCTTTTCCAGCAGATTAATTTTTTCTTCTTCTGACAGCTTACTGTAATCCGACACAATATTCATTTTAGAAAGAATTTCAGTCATCGCATTTTCATGTTCCTGACTATGCTGACGGACATCCAGCGTAGCTGTATGGAATCCAAACAACTCTACCTGGCGAATCATCTTTTGAATATACGTGTTTGCCACATAATCGGCAAAATGATGACGCAGACTGTGGTCAATAACATTTAGGTCTGCAATGAGCTCTTCCGCAGAATTGTAACGCTCATTGGTACCCTGTTTGCTTTCATCCAGGATGTTGTTCACTTTAGCAATCATATATGCCAGTTTAATGCGGTAAGGCTCTTTTTCGTTATGCCATACTTCCATCTTTTTAAGTGTAATGTGAGTACGGTCTTCTTCAATAGAAGCCAGCAGAGCATCGGAAACTCGCACAATGCTGGTGCTGAAACTCAAGTAACCCATGAGTTCCTTTAACGTGTGCTGATATTCTCTCAAAGCCAACTTGCGCTGCATACGTAACGTTTCCCAAGTCACATGAGATGTCACAGACGGATTGCCGTCCCGGTCTCCACCGATCCAGGAACCAAATCTCAGATAAGTGGGTATGTGCCATTTTTGTTCGGGATAATATTTGTCTAAACATCGTTCCAATTCTTGATATACATCTGGCAGTACATGAAACAAGGTCTCGTGAAAATAATACATTCCATTTCTTACTTCATCTAATACAGTTGGCTTGCGATCACGCAGCTCATCTGTCTGCCACAGCGTAATTACTTCGTTTAGCAGATTCTCCCGTACCTGTTCCCGCTCACGCAAGGTAAGCATCGGATTATCCAGCAGCATGACGTCCTCAGAAATGCGCTTATGGATATCAAGTATTACTCGTCGTGTCGCTTCTGTAGGATGTGCGGTCATGACCAGCTCCAAAGAGAGCTCATTCAGCAAGTTACTAACGTCCTCAGCGGAGAAGCCCCCTTGTTTAAGCTCCTGAACGGAACTTTCAATGGAACCAGGTTGAACATCTTCACCAGCCGAATGCTCATAATCCCGCTTACGACGAATACGATGGTTTTGCTCAGCGATATTCACCAACTGAAAATAAATCGCAAACGCGCGAATAACCTGGTGACGAATATCCGTATCCAGTCCGCTGACCATTTGTTTGAAATTCTCATACAACTCCGGCTGATACCCGGCACGTAACGATTTACTTGTCTCACGTATTTTCTCCACGATATCCAAAAGTTCGTTGCCACCCTGATGAACCAATACCTCACCAAGAATATTCCCTAGAAAACGAACGTCCCGCCGCAGCAGATTGTTGGATTGGTTTTTGTTAGCGGTTAACGTAAGCTCAGTCATGCTTTTCCCCCCATCTGATCTGTTCCACACCATATACAGTTGTAGAAAAGGTACGTATACACACGAAATTTGACACTTTCTTAACATCATACAATAAAACCGCATGAAAAGCTGCAAAATTTACAGTAAAAAATCATGTTTTTGAAATACTTCTTTTGAGAAAATATTGGATTGTTATGAAAAAAGATGAAATTAATAAAAAGAATTGATATATAGACTAGTGATGCGTGAAACATTATGCACAGTCTCTTATAAAGAGTGTGTTTTTAAAGGTACAAATTCATGCAACATGATGTGTATATGTTTATTATTTGTTGACAAAGTCAACTCCATTAGCCTTCTATCCACAAGGATATACACAAATCAGCCATTTTCTCAGTGTTCCTAAGGTATTTCCTCTTAAACACTTCGCTTTTTACCCACATAAATAAAGGGAAATGTGCACAACCCAAGAGCAACTGTTGAGTTATCACCATGAATTCGTACCATAATAGCTATAGGATTCCTACATTCAAAGGATTTGATCACGAAATTAGCCTTACTGCAGAAGAATGGGGTCGTTAGAGGAGGAGATTCGAGATCTAGGTGTCAAAAGTAACAAGAGCCTATGTACAATATACACAAGTCATCCCCAGCTGTGCATGACAGGAGACATATTTGCATTGGCCTATATACATAGAAGTAAATGTAATGTGGACAAAATAAAAAGAAGCCTTTCGGCTTCTAGGTAATCGGTAAGCGGGTGATGGGAATCGAACCCACGCTATCAGCTTGGAAGGCTGAAGTTCTACCATTGAACTACACCCGCAAATTAGTATCGGGATGACACGATTTGAACATGCGACCCCCTGGTCCCAAACCAGGTGCTCTACCAAGCTGAGCTACATCCCGATATTATACTTTTTTAAATATGGCGCGCCCTGAGAGATTCGAACTCCCGGCCTTTTGATTCGTAGTCAAACGCTCTATCCAGCTGAGCTAAGGGCGCAAATATGGAGCGGACGACGGGAATCGAACCCGCGACCCTCGCCTTGGCAAGGCGATGCTCTACCGCTGAGCCACGTCCGCAAAAACAAGATGCGCGTGGAGGGACTTGAACCCCCACGTCAAAGACGCTAGATCCTAAGTCTAGTGCGTCTGCCAATTCCGCCACACGCGCATGTAATACAATGGTGAGCCATGAAGGACTCGAACCTTCGACACCCTGATTAAAAGTCAGGTGCTCTACCAACTGAGCTAATGGCTCTTAATGGCTGGGGATATAGGATTTGAACCTATGCATGACGGAGTCAAAGTCCGTTGCCTTACCGCTTGGCTAATCCCCAATATGCATATGATTCACAATTCCCCAAGAATTCATCCAGGTAAGAGGATGAAAATGGTGGAGGCTGAGGGGATCGAACCCCCGACCCTCTGCTTGTAAGGCAGATGCTCTCCCAGCTGAGCTAAGCCTCCATACTACCCTATGACCCGTAGGGGATTCGAACCCCTGTTACCTCCGTGAAAGGGAGGTGTCTTAACCCCTTGACCAACGGGCCATCCTATAACAAGCTCTCAACCGGGTTCGAACCGGTGACCTCATCCTTACCATGGATGCACTCTACCTGCTGAGCTATGAGAGCAAATGGCTCCCCGAACAGGACTCGAACCTGTGACAACTCGATTAACAGTCGAGTGCTCTACCAACTGAGCTATCAGGGAATAATAAGCATAAAGCTCTGCTTGGCGACGCCCTACTCTCCCAGGACCCTGCGGTCCAAGTACCATCGGCGCTGGAGGGCTTAACGGTCGTGTTCGGGATGGGTACGTGTGGAACCCCTCCGCTATCGCCACCAAACATGAATTTGCTGTGCAAATTCTATCGTACGGTTATTCGCTTCACGATATATCGTGTGAACGAATAGCCATGCATTTGTTGTATGTCACTTGTACATACGTTCAAGGTTACACCCTGAAAACTGGATCCGAAACTCATTGCGTTTTATCTTAGGATAAGCCCTCGACCGATTAGTATTGGTCAGCTCCATGCATTACTGCACTTCCACCCCCAACCTATCTACCTCGTCGTCTTCAAGGGGTCTTACTAATTGGGAAATCTCATCTTGAGGGGGGCTTCACGCTTAGATGCTTTCAGCGCTTATCCCTTCCGTACATAGCTACCCAGCGGTGCTCCTGGCGGAACAACTGGTACACCAGCGGTACGTCCATCCCGGTCCTCTCGTACTAAGGACAGCTCCTCTCAAATTTCCTACGCCCACGACAGATAGGGACCGAACTGTCTCACGACGTTCTGAACCCAGCTCGCGTACCGCTTTAATGGGCGAACAGCCCAACCCTTGGGACCTACTTCAGCCCCAGGATGCGATGAGCCGACATCGAGGTGCCAAACCTCCCCGTCGATGTGGACTCTTGGGGGAGATAAGCCTGTTATCCCCAGGGTAGCTTTTATCCGTTGAGCGATGGCCCTTCCATGCGGTACCACCGGATCACTAAGCCCGACTTTCGTCCCTGCTCGACTTGTAGGTCTCGCAGTCAAGCTCCCTTCTGCCTTTGCACTCTTCGAATGATTTCCAACCATTCTGAGGGAACCTTGGGGCGCCTCCGTTACTCTTTAGGAGGCGACCGCCCCAGTCAAACTGCCCACCTGACACTGTCCTCGCACCGGATTACGGTACCAAGTTAGAACCTAGATACGATCAGGGTGGTATCCCAAGGATGCCTCCTCTCAAGCTGGCGCTCAAGATTCAACGGCTCCCACCTATCCTGTACAGATCGTACCCAAATTCAATATCAAGCTGCAGTAAAGCTCCATGGGGTCTTTCCGTCTTGTCGCGGGTAACCTGCATCTTCACAGGTATTAAAATTTCACCGGATCTCTCGTTGAGACAGCGCCCAAGTCGTTACGCCATTCGTGCGGGTCAGAATTTACCTGACAAGGAATTTCGCTACCTTAGGACCGTTATAGTTACGGCCGCCGTTTACTGGGGCTTCGGTTCATAGCTTCGCCCCGAAGGGCTTACCACTCCCCTTAACCTTCCAGCACCGGGCAGGCGTCAGCCCGTATACTTCGCCTTGCGGCTTCGCACAGACCTGTGTTTTTGCTAAACAGTCGCTTGGGCCTTTTCACTGCGGCCCCCTCGGGCTATTCACCCTACCGAGGCACCCCTTCTCCCGAAGTTACGGGGTCATTTTGCCGAGTTCCTTAACGAGAGTTCTTCCGCGCGCCTTAGAATTCTCTTCTCGCCTACCTGTGTCGGTTTGCGGTACGGGCACCTTCTCCTGGCTAGAGGCTTTTCTTGGCAGTCTGAGATCATGACCTTCGCTACTACAATTTTCGCTCCCCATCACAGCCCAGCCTTACGATGTGCGGATTTGCCTACACACCAGCCTCACTGCTTAGACGGACATCCATCAGTCCGCGTCACTACCCTACTGCGTCACCCCATTGCTCATAACGGATTACGGTGGTACAGGAATTTCGACCTGTTGTCCTTCGACTACGCCTATCGGCCTCGCCTTAGGTCCCGACTTACCCTGAGCGGACGAACCTTCCTCAGGAACCCTTAGGCTTTCGGCGGATCTGATTCTCACAGATCTTTTCGTTACTCATACCGGCATTCTCACTTGAATGCAGTCCAGCGCTCCTTACGGTACACCTTCAACCCGCATTCAACGCTCCCCTACCCCTGATGCAAGCATCAAGCCATAGCTTCGGTGGTGTGTTTAGCCCCGTTACATTTTCGGCGCAGAGTCACTCGACCAGTGAGCTATTACGCACTCTTTCAATGGTGGCTGCTTCTAAGCCAACATCCTGGTTGTCTGTGCAACTCCACATCCTTTCCCACTTAACACACACTTGGGGACCTTAGCTGATGGTCTGGGCTGTTTCCCTTTCGACAATGGATCTTAGCACTCACTGTCTGACTCCCGGAACTAAATCTATGGCATTCGGAGTTTGACTGAGCTTGGTAACCCTTGCGGGCCCCGCACCCAATC
>NZ_CP151963.1:4987500-5767651 GCF_038593105.1 Paenibacillus sp. FSL H7-0442
CCCATCTTAAAAGTCCTTGAGGATAAAAAAGTGACCAAGTCCACCTTTTTCCTTTCTGCCCCTTGGAGTAAAACACATCCAGAGCTTGTGAATCAGATTAAAGAAAGTGGATTTGAAATCGGCAGTCATGGCCATAAACATGAAAATTACAGTAGCTTAAGCGATGAAGATATTCGTAAGCAGATTTCAATTGCTCATACCACATTAACCGAACTGACGGGACAGTCCCCGAAGTTGATCCGTATGCCTAATGGCGACTTTGATAAAAGGGTCCTTCAGGTTGCCGGCACTTTAGGCTACAAAACCATTCAGTGGGATACAGATTCCCTGGATTGGAAAAACCCTGGTACTCAGGTCATAATCGACCGTGTTGTAAATAAAGCGTATCCTGGCGATATCGTCCTTCTGCATGCCAGTGATTCCTGTAAACAAACGCATGAAGCCTTGCCCGTCATTATCGACAAGTTGCGTGCACAGGGCTATGAATTCGTGACTGTATCTGAACTGCTTCAACAGGGTACAGTAAAAGGCAAAGAGGTACGCGATCAGGCACTGGGTCTTTAAGGAGTTATTTTACATCGTTCTCAGCTAAAAACCAAAAGCAAATCGACATATTTCTCCCCATTCATCCGCATACTATCCACATTCATGATGAAGGAGGAATACGGCCATGAATTGGACTCGTTTGCGATTTGTTAGCACGGTATGCGTACTGGGCGTTGCACTGAGTGGATGCGGCTCGGATCAGGGTTCTGCGCCCCCCCAGAACAGTTATAAAGAGATGAAAACGATGGTTGTCGATATCCTGAAAAGTGATGACGGAAAAAAAGCGGTAGAGGAAGCTTTAACTGGGGAAAACAGTTCATCCAAAGAAGGACAATCCGGTCAAAGCAGTGAAGAGGGTGGATCTGGTGGTGGGGCTGGTGGCAGCATGGGAATGAAAATGCTTATGCCCATGCAATCGGCTGAGCAGATGAAGATCGCAGTCAAAGATACTTTGATATCACCTGAATATAAAAAAGAAATCGAAAAGATTATGACTGATCCGCGTTTTGCCGGAGAATTTGCCAAAGCCATCAACAGCCAAAGCAAACAGCTTCATATGCAACTTATAAAAGACCCCTCTTATCAAAAATCAATTGAAGCAATGCTCAAGTCGCCAGAATTAACCAAAATGTATATGGACTTAACTAAAACCCCTGAATATCGCAAACAATCTATGACAGTCATGCATGACGCCATGCAAAATCCGATTTTCCGACTTGAGGTTATGAATTTACTCAAAACCGTCGTACAAGAGGAGCTTCAACCCAAGGTTGAGAAAAAAAGTGGTGAGCAAGGCGGTGCAGGCGGCGATAAGCAAGGTGGTGGGGGCGGCGAAGGTGGGGGCGAAGGAGAACAAGGAGGAAGCCAATAATAAAAAGGCTGGTTTAAAAACCAGCCTTCAGATTGTCGAGAAACCCCGTCATTTTGAGACGTGGGTTTCTTTTTTACATCATAATGCTCTGGTCTCTGGAGAAGCAGGGGGGGTACCCCTGTTTCTCCAGGCGAGCTAGGTGGATCGCCATCTTCTTCATGTTCTGCACGGCTGCCGTCATAAGGGCTTGTTCCCTGACGTTTGGAAGACCGCGCAAACGGCAATAGCGAAACCCATGGAGCTCTTTGGCATCCGCGAAGCTTCGCTCAATCGTCTCTTTTCGTTTGCGGTACAGCTTTTTACCAGATGGGCTCAGCCGGTTGCTCCGTACCCACTCTTTGCTGTCTTCCCAGACATGCCGAGTCACCACTTTGCGGTGGTTTCGAGACTGGGTACACTGACTTAGCAGTGGGCAATGCTGGCACTGAGCTGGGTCAGAGGCATACTGCCGGTATCCCTTACGGTCCGTCGTTCGGTAGGGCAGTTCCTGTTGGGCTGGGCATCTATACGCATTGCGTTTGGCATCGTATTCAAACTTCCATTTCGGAAACAGTCCTTGTCTGGGATGGAATCTTCGGTGAGCAATCACGGCAAAAATCTTTCGGTTCTGCAACCCTCGGCAAATCGGCGTTGTTAAATAACCTGAATCTAGTGCAACAGCTTCTACTTGAAAACCAAAACGTTCTCTTTGGCGATCCAAACGGGACAAATAGGGGACAGAATCATGTACATTCCCTGGTGTCACATGCACGTCCGTAATCAGATTGTACTTCATATCCACCGTGCGGTGGTCCAGATAGAAGAAGCCTTCGGGCTTGCCATCACGGATCATATAGCCGCTGTCCGGGTCTGTTTTGCTCACTTTAATTTCTTTTTCTTCGTTCACTTCCTCTCGGGATTTTAAGGCTTTTTTCCGTGGTTTCTCCGGTCATCCTTCACCGCTTCGTTCAGCTCGTCCATATAGTCTTTAGTATTCTGCAACACTTGTTCTTTGGTGTACTGGTGCCTGTTAGCATTGGCTTTGACGTGTGTGGAATCGGTGACGAGAACACGCCCACCCACCATTCGGTGAGAGATCGCCTGCAGCACAATTTCATCGAAGATATCTTGAAAGATCGTGGTGTCTTTAAAGCGAGTGCGACGATTCCAGCTAATCGTCGTATGGTCCGGAACTTTATCCGTTAAGCCCAACCCCAGAAACCAACGATAAGCTAGGTTCGTCTGAATTTCTCGCTCGAGTTGCCGTTCTGAGCGAATGCCATAGAAATAACCGAGAAAGATCATTTTAAACAATACGGTAGGATCAATGGCAGGACGCCCGTTGTCTGCACAATACAGTGGTCGAACTTTATCATCGATAAACGAAAAATCGATATACTTATCTACTTTGCGGAGCAAGTGATCTTGAGGAACCAGATCTTCGATGGAAACAAATTCGTAGGATTGTTGTTTTTCGCGGTTGGAGCGTAGCATATCAACACCATCCGTTCTACAATAGTTACCTATATTATACAACATTAACGCGGTGTCGTCTTAAACAAAATTAACATAAAATAGGCTGTCGAGACTTTCTCGACAGCCTGAAGGCTGGTTTAAAAACCAGCCTTTTTTCTTTATTTAGATTTCGTATGCAAGATCATAATTTGAGCAGCAATATCATTGTAAATGGCTCCTGTCGCCGACTCGGATTTATATACTGATGGAGAAAAGTCGGCTTCTGACGGATGATTATCTGGAATACCCAGCGGAATTTGAGCAAGAAGTTTTGTATGAAGAGTGTCTGCCAGCATAGCCCCTCCTCCTCGCCCAAAAACATAGTCCTTTTCTCCAGTGGAGGACACATAATAAGACATGTTCTCCACAACACCGATGACCTTATGATCCGTTTGAAGCGCCATTGCGCCTGCACGTGCAGCTACAAAAGCCGCCGTCGCATGTGGAGTAGTAACAATGATTTCTTCACTCTGCGGAATCATTTGATGTACGTCAAGCGCTACATCGCCAGTGCCTGGTGGTAAATCGAGAATCATATAGTCCAGTTTTCCCCATTCGACATCACTAAAAAACTGTCTGAGCATTCTCCCCAGCATGGGACCTCTCCAGATCACCGGGTTGTTCTCTCTGACAAAGAAGCCCATAGACATGATTTTGATACCAAATCGCTCTACTGGCTGAATGATACCCTCTACGACAGAAGGCACATCCTCTACTCCAATCATATCCGGCACACTGAATCCATAGATATCCGCATCAATTAAACCCACACGCTTCCCCTGTCTAGCTAAAGCAGCAGCCAAATTTACAGCTACTGTCGATTTTCCGACACCACCTTTTCCGCTTGCAATAGCAATAAACCGGACGCCAGATGCTGGGTTAAGCAGCTCATGTTCTTCCATACCGACAGCATGTCCTTTGGTCAAAACCGGGTCAGCGGCGTCCTCGGTATTCTCCCCAGCTTGAATTGCGGACTTTTCATGCTCAGATGCCTCACGAATACGAATATGGACGTGGCTTAATCCCGCCTCTTCTAAAGTCTGCCGGATTTCCCGCTCCAGTTCTGCAAGCGTCTCTTCCTGGTTATTCAGACTAATAGCGGTCAAGGATACACGTTCCTCTTTAACAACCACATCCCGAATAAAATGGAGATCGACTAGACGGCGTCCTGTATAAGGCTCCCGTACTTGTTGAAGTAACTCTATAACTTGCTCTCTTGATTGCATAATTTATCAGCACCTCTGCTTTGATGAATTTACGGAGTGGTAAACACTTACAGTATACCACTATCTGGCCTCAGGTGCTGGTGAGATCCCCTTTTCCCCGGCACAGTAACGCAAAATCCCCTTATATATGGACGCCGCCACCTGTCTTTGATAGTTCACGTCACTTAGTCGTCTGGCCTCCTCTGGATGGGACAAAAATCCGACTTCAACAAGGGCTGATGGCATTTTGAGAGCTTTCAATAAATAAACTGTGTTCACGGTCTTAGCCACTCTGTCCGTATTTTCCAAGTTGCGTTTGATCTCTTCCTGAATTAAAGACGCCAAATTCTCGTTATCTGCATGGTTAGGTACGTAAAAGGTCTGGGCTCCACTCCAACGGCTCGACGGGATACTGTTCATATGAATACTTAGAAAGAGGTCTGCTTTCTGCTCCTCAATTATACGCACACGCTGCTTCAAATCCTCCGTTTTCCTTCTGGAATAACCTTTCGTTTCTTGCTGCGCCAGGTCACGGTCATCCTCACGTGTCATGACAACAACAGCACCTGCTTGCTGTAAATAATCCCGCAAATAAAAAGCGATTGCCAGATTAATATCCTTTTCAATAATCCCTTCTTTGCTAACCGCCCCTCCATCAGGCCCTCCGTGTCCAGCATCTATGGCAATTACTTTACCTGTAAGGGGTAAACTCCAATGGGTCCAAGCTCTCGAAGCAGGTATCTCATACAATGCCAGTGTAATAAATAGAACGGCGAGACAACAGCCCAACAGCATTTTTTGCAACGTCCGATAGCGAATCCACAGTGTAACCTCGTTTTTACGATTATTTTTTTGCATAACAAAACGCCTCCGTCCTATACAGATACTAATAATCTATATGGGACGAGGCGTGTAGATAGTACAACTCAGGCATGAACAAATTCCTTCATACCTTCAATCAGCACTTGAGCAACCTCCGGTCGTGTAAATTCAGGTGGCGGGCAAACCCCAGAGCGCAACAATTCCCGTACCTTGGTGCCCGAGAGCGTTAAATGTTGCTCCTTGGGATGTGGGCATGTTTTACTTGAAGCCATGTTTCCACATCGGGTGCAATAAAAGCTGTGTTCAAAGAACAATGGAGTAATCCCCAGCTCTTCAGGTGTAAAGTGCCTGAAAATTTCCTGTGCCTCGTAGGTACCATAATAGTCTCCTACACCAGCATGATCCCTTCCAACAATAAAATGGGTGCAGCCATAGTTCTTTCGCACAATAGCATGAAAAATGGCCTCTCTAGGGCCCGCGTATCGCATGGCAGCAGGAAATACCCCCAGAAAAGTCCGATCAGCCGGATAATAATTGTCCAGCAGCACCAGATAGCTCTTCATACGCACATCTGCCGGAACGTCATCTGACTTGGTTTCACCAACGAGTGGGTTTAGAAACAATGCATCCACAATCTCCATCGCGCTTTTTTGGATGTACTCATGTGCTCGGTGTACCGGATTTCGTGTTTGAAAACCGACCACTGTTTTCCAGCCTTTTTCTGCAAAATAGTCGCGTGTCTGTGATGGTGTATAGTAAAACTCACTAAATTGTGTGGCCTCCGGCCGATTCAGCACTTGCACAGATCCACCAACATACGTAGCAGGTCGATCTAACAGTTTGTTTACGCCAGGATGAGCCGGGTCATCCGTCTTGAATACTCTTCTGGCTTCCTCAGCCTGATCTACCTGATAAATACTTTCAATATTAAGTACAGCATAAATGGTACCGTCTGTTTCCCCCACTAAAGCCACCTGCTGACCTAATTTCAATTCACTGGCTATACTTTCTGCAACTGCAAGAGTAATGGGAATACTCCAGACTGTACCATCGGCAAGACGCATATCTGTTACCACTGACCTATAGTCAGATTCATTCATAAACCCCGTCAAAGGAGAGAAAGCCCCCACTCCAATCAAATCCAGATCAGAAATGGTCCATGAGTTTACACGGATAGGAAACAATTCCTCTGCGGCCTGCAAAAGTGCTTTTTGCTTCGGTCCTGTAATGATTTTATCAACAAGTGTTCCGCCATGCGGAAGAATTGCAGTCATAATGCACTTCCCTTCTTCTTCATAAATATGACTCATAGCTACCTGAATATCATTTTATTGATGGAGCCCGCACTCCGTTTTCTCATTGCCAGACCAGCGACCTGCACGAGGATCTTCACCTGGTAGGACCTCACGGGTACATTGCTCACAACCGATACTTGGATAATTGCGGTCATGCAATGGATTATACAGCACTTCATGAGTGCGGATATAGTTCCATACATCCTCGGATGTCCAGCTTGCCAAGGGGTTAAATTTAACGAGTCCAAACTTTTCATCATACTCTATCTTTTTTGAATTCGCACGAGTAGGGGCCTGATCGCGGCGAATACCGGTAATCCATGCATCGTATTGCGACAAAATGCGTGTCAGCGGCTCAACTTTGCGTATACCACAACATGTGTTAGGATCTGTTTTCCACAGTTCCTCTCCATGTTTAGCCGCTTGCTCTTCGGGAGTAATTAAGGGAGAGACTCTAACAAAATCCAAGTTGTACCTGGCCTTCATCTGATCTCGCGTATCGTAAGTTTCTTGAAAATGAAAGTCGGTGTCCAAGTAAAAAATGTCGGTGGAAGGGCTAATTTTTTGAAGCATGTCTACTAGTACTACATCTTCTGCTCCGAAGCTACAAGCAAAGGTAAGATTGGGAAATGTAAGAACAGCATACTGGATAATTTCCTCTGGCGTAGCATCTTCCAGTTCAATTGCCTTGACTCTAATCAACGCTTCTTTCTCCAATAAATTCATTATCAATGCGCCTCCATATGAAGATTCATAAATAGTGTCACTCCAATACCGACTAAACTAATAAGATTAAATACAGTATAAAACTTTCTTAATCATTGTCAATCCAAGGCAAAATGTCCTGATGCAAGCATTTATCCACCCAAACTTGTAGGAATGTTGTTCTGTCAGCATTCTTTAATGCTTTCTTGCGTATCCAACCAAGTACATTGACTTTATATAAAATATTCTTATACCAAACATTTGAGAATGGTACATAAGCTCTTTGGTTACTAAAGGTAACTATTGTAGCTGAAAGTATGCTTGAATTAGGGATTTTTTCCGTCAAGAAAGATGGCTTGTTCTCCACCCTGTCGAAGACAAAGATGTACTAACAGTACGCTTTTAAAAAAAGGCCTTTCTTATACAACAACATATGGAAGTAGTTTGGTCCTTGAAGGAATATTCCCTATGGTGACTTTGGAAGAGCAAACCGAACGTACGGATAAGCATTTTTTTGACAACCTATCATGCTACGTAAAATCACTTGGTTGAATGATTTGATAGCCAAAATGTTTTTTTGTACTTAACGTCTGCTTGCGGATTTTCTGAGTAAAATGCTTTAGAGTCAACTAGGAGCAGCGTATCCTAATCCTGTGCCCAGTGCGAGGCAGCCATCGGTAATACTGAACAGCTTTGGGTTGCTTGATCATGCAAAACTATCTATAGAAGATAACAAGCATCGTTTCTGAATCTAAGATTATCGAAGGACGCCAACTGAGGGATTTGAAAATACCTTTAGCTTCAGAATTCTTATTCTGCATTCAAAAGATGAAGTCCGTATGTGGATAAGTTCAGAAGAGGGTAAAAGCGAAATAGCATTTACCCGAATTTTTAGCCAGATGAAACCACTATACTATTCAGGAGCTCTGGCGTCAGCGATACCTTCATTGTGGAAATTATAAAAGAAATGACTCCGCGCTGAATTCTTATTATGCCTCTATCCAATCCTATAGCGCTTGTAGAGGCAATTACCGAACAATTGATCCACTGGACACAAACAAGGCTCTTATCGCTCTGGAAGTCTTTTTAAAGCTGTCATCAATGAGGAGCGATTTTATGAGGGTAAACAGTCGGACAATGCATAGTGCTCCTGTTTATAGTTTGTGGCGATTGCTGTGTAGACTATTTCTATTACCAGCAACAAGTACATCGCCGTTGCAATTGCAGCAGCCTAGGCAGCCGACAGTTAGGTTAAGGATCGTCCTTCTGCTCAGTACACACAAATAAAAAGAGGTATTCCTTGCTGTATCCCTGCTGCGCCCAAAACAGCTCTACAAGAGGCATAGACAGTGCTCCCAGAACATATCAACGAGAACTTTACATAAACAGGTGAAAGCAAAGTACCCTCGCGAAACAGCACTTAGCAGAGAATATTAAGACCAGGCTAAACTAAATAGCCGGACAATATATTTAGTCACAGGTTATAAACATTACAGAATAAACTACGTTGAAATAGCAAACTGTATTTGTGTATAACAATATCATCTTCAATTCCTTCGTGGATAACTTCTCGTTTTCCGTGCATTTGCATGCGGTTATTTATGTATTCGCTGAAACATGCCGAAACTCATAGCTTTAAACTAGGTCTACTTATCCACATGTGGGTAATGATTAGGAAATTAAAAAAAGAACCCTTTCCATAAGGAAAAGGTTCTTCTGTATTCGAAATATTAACGTTTCGAGAACTGTGGTGCACGACGAGCAGCTTTGAGACCGTATTTTTTACGTTCTTTCATACGTGGGTCACGAGTCAAGAAGCCTGCTTTTTTCAAAGCTGGACGGAATTCCGGATCTGCTTTCAACAAAGCACGGGAAATACCGTGGCGAATTGCGCCGGCTTGACCAGAGATACCACCACCATGAGCGATAACGAGTACGTCATAGCTACCAACTGTTTCTGTCAGGTTCAGTGGTTGTTTTACGATCAGTTTGAGAGTTTCCAAACCGAAATATTCATTAATATCACGCTTATTGATGACAATGCGTCCTTCACCCGGTACGAGACGAACACGAGCTACCGAATGTTTACGACGACCTGTCCCATAGTATTGTACTTGTGCCATGAAACTGTCCTCCCTTTTAATTATCCGCGAAGTTCGTAAACTTCAGGTTTTTGTGCTGCATGTGGATGCTCAGTGCCTCTGTAAGCTTTAAGTCTCAGCTTCATTTTCTCGCCTTGACGAGTTTTAGGAAGCATACCGTGAACAGCCAATTCCAACATGCGCTCAGGCTTGTTCTTAACCATTTCTTGTGCAACCGTTACTTTCAGACCACCCGGATGCAGGGAGTGACGGTAGTATTTCTTGTTCTCCATTTTTTTACCGGTCAATACGATTTTTTCCGCATTGATTACAACAACAAAATCACCTGTGTCCACATGTGGTGTAAACTGTGGCTTGTGTTTGCCGCGAATCAACGCAGCCGCTTCGCTTGCCAGACGACCGAGCGTTTTGCCTTCGGCATCAATGATGTGCCAGTTGCGCTCAACTTCATTTGGCTTCGCCATATACGTAGTACGCATGAAAAGTATCCTCCTTAAGTTCGTTAACAGAAATCATCATTTATCTTCGTTCGTTAAGTTGCTGCATTATTGATGGATTAGATGTTACTTTAAAGTGATTATCTTAATTGGGGCTGTGGGAAAGCCATTAAGAAAACACAACTTTTATATTACAGGATAACCATCAATTCCGCAAGAGTAAAATCAATGTTTTTTGATGTTTTCGTCGTACTCTACATTCCAGAGAGTTAAAGCGTGTCCGACGGCCGTAGGTCCAGCCTTTGAACGATTTTTCGCCTCCAAAATGGAAGGAATATCATCCGACGATTTTTTGCCTTCTCCCACTTCCAGCAAAGTCCCCATAATAATCCGAACCATGTGCTGCAAAAATCCGCTACCTGTAATATAAGTATGGATAATTCCCTGATCATCCGAGCCCGGACGTGAAAAGGAATGGTCTACTGTCATATAGGCTTCGTAAATAGTGCGAACATGATTCGTCTTTTGGGAACGTCGAGATGCGAACGAAGTATAATCAAAGGTGCCAACTAAATGAGCCAACCCTTCCTCCATCGCTCTTACATCCAGACTCGTTGGATGATGGGCCTGTGTACGACGGTGAAAGATGTCCGGAAACCGGTTCGCATTAATACTGTACCGATATGTCTTCCGCTTCGCCATGCGGCGTGCATGAAAGGACATTGGCACCTCTCTCGCATCCGTAACGATGATATCACGAGGCAACCAGGCATTAAGTGCCAGACACCAGCGCTGTATTGGTATCGGCGATTCAGTGTGAAAATTGAATACCTGCCCGTATGCATGTACACCTGCATCTGTACGGCCTGAGCCTGTAATTTTAAGACGCTCGCCCGTCAATGAGTAGATAGCATGTTCAAGGCAGTCCTGAATAGTGTTACCGTTAGGCTGCGTCTGAAAGCCATCATAGTGGGTTCCGTCATAGTTCACCTTCATGCACAAGTTCCGCATGCTTCTCACACCTTTATAGGGGTATTCTCTGGCCTTACAAGGAATAACCGAACATAACAAAGGAGAAGTCCCTCAAGGACTCCTCCAAGAGAAAAAAAGGGTTGTTCAGAATCAAGCCGATTCTGTCCACCCTTCCCTCATCTTCGCCTGTTTACGCGCGGTCAACCAATTCCAGATATACCATTGGAGCGGCGTCGCCACGACGAGGTCCCAATTTCAAGATACGAGTGTATCCACCTGGACGCTCAGTGTAACGTGTAGCCAATTCGCTAAACAGCTTTTGGATTGCATCCTGCTCACCATCCAAAGTTTCACGGCGAACGAACGCAGCCACTTGACGACGTGCGTGCAGATCTCCTTTTTTCGCTTTGGTGATCAGTTTTTCAGCAATAGAACGAACTTCTTTTGCTTTAGCCTCAGTAGTTTGGATACGCTCATACAAGAACAGATCGGTTACCAAATCACGAAACAAAGCTTTACGGGCACTGGAGTTACGGCCCAATTTTTGGTATGCCATGTAATTTCCCCTCCTTCACAAAAACGTTGCTGTACTATTCTTCCGTACGAAGTCCTAAACCAAGTTCCTCGAGCTTCTCTTGTACTTCTTCCAAAGATTTGCGACCCAAGTTACGGACCTTCATCATATCTTCTTCAGATTTAGTCGTGAGTTCTTGTACCGTATTGATACCAGCGCGCTTAAGGCAGTTATAGGAACGGACGGAGAGATCCAGCTCTTCGATCGTCATTTCAAGAACTTTTTCTTTCTTGTCTTCTTCTTTTTCAACCATAATTTCAGCATCTTTAGCCTCGTCCGTGAGACCCACGAACAACATCACATGCTCGGTCAAAATTTTGGCTCCAAGGCTCACTGCTTCCTCGGGACGAATACTTCCGTCAGTCCAAACCTCAAGTGTCAGCTTGTCATAATTCGTAACCTGGCCGACACGCGTATTTTCTACGCCGTAGTTCACGCGTGCAATCGGAGTGTAGATGGAGTCGACGGGAATGACGCCGATCGGCTGGTCATCACGTTTGTTCCGATCCTGCTTAACGTAACCGCGACCGCGATTGGCAAAAATACGCATGTGAAGTCTCGAACCCGGTCCGAGCGTAGCAATGTGAAGATCCGGATTAAGAATTTCCACATCACTATCCGCACGGATATCTCCTGCCGTTACAACTCCTTCGCCTTCCGCATCGATTTCGAGTACTTTCTCTTCATCCGAGTGGATTTTAAGCGATAAAGCTTTCAAGTTCAGAATGATCTCCGTTACGTCTTCCTTCACACCGGGAACCGTTGCAAACTCGTGCAGAACCCCATCGATTTGAACCGATGTGACTGCTGCCCCCGGTAACGAGGATAACAGAATACGGCGAAGCGAGTTTCCAAGCGTCGTACCGTATCCGCGTTCCAGCGGTTCTACTACGAATTTTCCATAGGTGCCATCATCATTGACGTCAACCGTCTCAATTTTCGGCTTTTCGATTTCTATCACTGCAATATCCCTCCTTCAAAACGTCGCTCCTATATGAAACATTCACCTTATCCATAGTCTATCATGCAGTATACCTAAACATCCATTCTTGGCAGTTTGTGCCGGATCTATACTACACGCAGAGGAGAAATCTCATTAGACGCGACGACGTTTTGGAGGACGGCATCCGTTATGAGGTACCGGAGTTACGTCTTTGATCAGGTTAACTTCCAAACCAGCAGCTTGCAAAGAGCGGATTGCTGCTTCGCGACCTGCACCAGGTCCTTTAACCATGACTTCGACAGTTTTCATGCCGTGTTCCATAGCAGCTTTAGCAGCAGTTTCTGCGGCCATTTGCGCTGCGAATGGAGTAGATTTACGGGAACCACGGAATCCCATGCCGCCTGAGCTGGCCCAAGAGATTGCGTTACCGTGTGGATCTGTGATCGTAACGATCGTGTTGTTGAACGTGGAACGGATGTGTGCCACGCCAGTCTCGATATTTTTACGGTCACGGCGTTTTGTACGTACAACTTTTTTCGGTTTAGCCATTGAATGTTATCCTCCCTTCTTATTTCTTTTTGTTCGCTACAGTCCGACGAGGACCTTTACGCGTACGAGCATTAGTTTTAGTACGTTGTCCGCGAACAGGCAACCCACGACGGTGACGAACACCACGGTAGCAGCCAATCTCAGTCAGACGTTTAATATTCAAGGAAATTTCACGACGCAGATCGCCTTCTACTTTAACTTCTTTGTCGATCGTTTCACGTAATTTGCTCACTTCATCTTCAGTCAAATCACGAACACGCGTGTTTGCACTGATGCCTGTTTCCTTCAAGATTTTCTGAGAAGTCGTTTTACCGATTCCGAAAATGTAAGTCAAGGCGATCTCAACGCGTTTGTCACGTGGCAAATCCACACCAGCTATACGAGCCATTTTACGCTACACCCCCTTCTATTAACCTTGTTTTTGTTTGTGTTTCGGATTTTCGCAAATAACCATTACATTCCCTTTGCGGCGAATGACTTTGCATTTTTCGCAAATAGGTTTTACAGAAGGTCTTACCTTCATGTTGATTACCTCCTCCAAGCTTTACCCTGGTAAAACTCGCTTCGTGAACATTCACATCGTTTTGCCGAGCAAAACAAGTTTTTTTAAATGATTTACGTTTAATAAAAACCTGCATGAATTACTTGCGGTACGTTATACGGCCTTTGGTTAAATCGTAAGGCGATAACTGTACAACCACCTTGTCGCCTGTCAAAATACGGATAAAGTGCATCCGCAGCTTTCCGGAAACATGAGCAAGAATTTGATGACCGTTCTCCAGCTCTACCTTGAACGTAGCGTTCGGCAGTGGCTCGATTACCGTACCTTCAACCTCAATGACATCTTCTTTGGCCAAAGTCAGTCTCCTTTCTCTTCAGCTTGGTATTCGGACGAATCCAGGAAAGTTTTCACTGCATGGCGCAGCTTTCCATTCGTCACCCGACCGCTTTCGTTTAAACTGTTTACAATCTCGCTACTAATCTTTGGCTGAGGCACCAAATGAAGAACATTTTTCTTCTTCGCTTGATCAAACTTTCGTTTATCCCCATCCGCAATATATACAAACCTGCTATCTGCTACTGAAACGACAACCGCAATCTGTCCGGCACCTCTGCCTTTCAGAATCTTCACCAGCTGACCGATTTGCAGGTTTCCTTGCTGAATCATTCCAATCACCTACGCACTCAGTTTCGTGAAAATGTCCATGCCGCCCGTTTCGCACGTCACCGCTTGCTCGTTATGAGCACATGAGGTTACGTTCATCGTAACGACCGTCCAGTTGTCTTCCAGCGTCCCTACATGGTGAGAACCTATTTGAATCATAGATTCAATAGCCAGCACAATGCCGGTTTTCAGCCTCGGCCCCTGCTCAGGAATACCACGGTTTGGATTCTCAATATATTGCCGAATGGCATGCGACATTGTAAACTGGCGAGTTTTCGCGATGATATCGCCTTTGTTTAACTTGCGTTTGCCGGGAAATCCGTGCACCAGTTGTTCGTTGACTGAAGCGCAAATGCTAGCAGGAAAACCGTTATAACCTTTAAAAGACGGCACAGCTCCCTGACTGCGAATATACCGATCAGCTAAATGATCAAGTTCACCGGTCGTAATACCGGGCTCGATGTGTCCTGCCAAGAAATGATCCGTTTCCGTAACTATTCTCTCAGCTTTCCTCATAAAGCTTGATTCCGCCCCCGACTTGCAAATGATCATTACAGCTAACCCCGCAACAAGGACACGATATTTTGGGAAACCACATCAATATCCTGTTCTCCGTCGATATGACGCAGAAGATTCTGGTTCTCATAAAACGTGAGGAGTGGTGCTGTTTTATTACTATATTCGTCAAGTCGTGTTCTTACGCTATCTTCATTATCGTCAGGACGCTGATAGAGTTCCCCACCGTCTTTGTCGCAAATGCCTTCAACCTTAGGAGGATTAAAGACAATATGATAGCTAGTTCCGCAGGTTTTACAAACCCGCCGTCCTGTGATTCGTGCCAACAAGTTGTCACTATCCACTTTCAAGTTAATAACGTCATCTAGCTTCGTATTCAAACGACCCAAAATTTGATCCAAGGCTTCAGCCTGAGCCAAAGTTCTTGGAAAACCGTCCAGCAAGAACCCTTTCTTGCAATCTGGCTGTTGCAGCCGTTCTTCAACGATGCCGATTGTTACGTCATCCGGAACAAGTTCACCCTTGTCGATATATTCTTTAGCTTTAATGCCAATAGGTGTTCCCTGTTTCATCGCTAGGCGAAAAGCATCACCTGTCGAGATATGAGGAATGCCAAATTCCTTCACAATGACATCTGCTTGTGTACCTTTACCAGCCCCCGGAGGGCCCATGATCAAAATATTCACAATCTGTCACTCCTCAAGACGACCCCTACACAAGAAACAGCACAAAAGGTGCCGGTAAGCATGCGAACATCCTAAGCCGGTACCTATTGCCTATTTGTTGATGAAGCCTTTGTAATGGCGTTTGATCAGTTGGCTTTCGATTTGCTTCATTGTATCCAATGCTACACCAATGATGATGAGCAATGAAGTACCGCCAATTTGCACGGAACGAGGCAAGCCCGAAAGCGAACCGAAGAATACCGGCAAAACGGATATGACTGCCAGAAACAAAGCTCCTGTCATTGTCAAACGTGACATTACTCGTGTCAAGTATTTCTCCGTGGCTTTACCCGGACGAATTCCCGGAATATAACCGCCGTTTTTCTTCATATTGTCGGCCATTTGCTGCGGATTCATCTGTACAAAGGTATAGAAGAATGTGAAACCGATAATCATTACGACATACAAAACCATGCCCAGCGGCTTGTCATAATACAAGTAAGTGGTAACCCACTTAGCCCAAACATGATCTGCCCAGAAACTCGCAATAATTGTCGGGAATTGCAGCAATGATACCGCAAAGATTACCGGAATAACGCCTGCCGCATTAATTTTCATCGGAATATGCGTATTCTGGCCACCGTACATTTTGTTGCCAACTACACGTTTCGCGTATTGTACCGGGATTTTCCGAATACCTTGCTGGATGTAGATAACACCAACAATAATCAGAACAATCACCAGAGCAATTATAATTGCCTTCAGAATATTCATAAACAGCTGATCCGCCTGAATAAACTGAGATTCTACAACCGTCCGAATATGTCTTGGAATACCCGCCGCAATCCCTGCGAAGATAACAATAGAGATACCATTGCCGATTCCCTTTTCGGTAATTTGCTCACCGAGCCACATAAGGAACGTAGTTCCTGCTGTAAGCACAATGGCAATGACCAGATAATCTGCAAAAGTGGCTCCTGGAATCATCGCTGCACCGTACAGTCGATTAAAGCCAATCGACGTTCCGAATGCTTGAATCAGGCCAAGTATTACCGTACCATAACGCGTAATTTGAGCCAACTTCTTTTTACCATGCTCTCCTTGTTTAGCCCATTCCGCAAGTTTCGGAATCACGTCCATTGACAGCAACTGTACAATGATGGACGCTGTAATATATGGCATAATCCCGAGGGCGAAGATCGAAAACTGATACAATGCGCCCCCTGAGAAGGTGTTAAGGAGTCCAAACAACTCGCTTCCTGCTTGATCCTGAGAAGTAAAGACTTGCTTGTTCACGCCGGGAACCGGCACGAAGGAGCCAATACGATATACAAAGAGTATAAACAGGGTGAACAGGATTCGGGTTCTAAGATCCTCAACCCGCCATATATTTTTCAGGGTCTTGAACATTAGATCACCTCGGTTTTACCGCCGGCAGCTTCAATTTTCTCTACCGCAGATTGAGAGAACTTGTTCGCTTTAACTGTCAATTTCACAGTGATTTCACCGTTACCCAGAATTTTAATTCCGGATTTGGCGTTTTTCACAATGCCATTGTTCAGCAAAAACTCAGGGCTTACTTCTGTACCCGCTGCAAAACTGTTCAAATCTTCGATATTCAAAACCGCATACTCTTTACGAGTAGGATTTACGAAACCGCGTTTAGGCAAGCGACGATACAGTGGGTTTTGACCACCCTCGAAGCCCGGACGTACACCACCGCCGGAACGAGCGTTTTGACCTTTATGACCACGACCAGAAGTTTTACCCGTACCACTACTAGGACCACGACCCAAACGTTTACGTTCTTTGCGGGAGCCTGGAGCTGGGGAAAGCTCATGTAACTTCATCGTTCGTTGCACCTCCTTGATTATTGTTAAAATACTTTATTTCTTAAGCCTCAATTTCTTTAACAGAAACCAAATGGCTAACTTGATTAATCATCCCGCGAATAGCTGCATTGTCGGGTTGAACTACTTTATGGTTGATTTTACGCAAGCCGAGCGTTTTAACAGTCGTTCTCTGATTACCAGGACGGCCGATCAACGAACGAACGAGGGTAATTTCTAATTTCGCCATGATATTCCCTCCTTAGCCCAGCAGCTCTTCGATGGATTTGCCGCGCAATTTTGCAACTTCTTCAGCGCGTTTCAAACGGGACAAACCTTCCAAAGTCGCATTGACCATATTCATGGAATTCGAAGAACCCAAAGATTTTGTCAAGATATCACCTACACCAGCAAGTTCCAGTACAGCACGAACCGGACCGCCAGCGATAACTCCAGTACCTTCCGATGCCGGTTTCAATAGAACCCGGCCAGCACCGAACTTACCTGTAACAAGGTGAGGAATTGTTGTTCCTACGAGTGGAACGTGAACCAGGTTTTTCTTAGCATCTTCAATACCTTTGCGAATTGCATCAGGTACTTCGCCAGCTTTACCGATTCCAGCGCCTACCCAGCCGTTGCCGTCGCCCACTACTACCAGAGCACTGAAGCTGAAACGGCGTCCGCCTTTGACAACTTTAGCTACACGATTAATATTTACTACTCTTTCAGTCAGTTCCAAAGTATTCGGATCTACACGCAAGTCGTTAACCTCCTTTTGAGAAATGTCTTAGAATTCAAGGCCTGCTTCGCGAGCTGCATCAGCCAAAGCTTGAATCCGTCCATGATACAAGTATCCACCACGGTCAAATACGATGTTAGCATGACCTTTTTCTTTCGCACGTTTAGCAACGAGTTCGCCAACCTTACGAGCTGCTTCAACACTACCGCCGTTTTTGATTTCGCTGCTCAGTTCTTTATCCATAGTGGATGCAGATACCAATGTTACACCAGCTACATCATCAATCAGTTGTGCGTAGATATGCTTGGAAGAGCGGAATACGTTCAAACGAGGACGTACAGCCGTACCTTCGATTTTCTTACGTACACGCAGATGTCTTCTAACACGTGCTTTATTTTTATCTTGTTTTGTAATCATCTCAAGTTTTCACTCCCTTCAGTTTGCCTTTTAAATCTTTATACTAAGACGCACTGGGTAAAAAAGAAGTACGAAGTCTTTCCAGCAGAAAGACCGCACAAAGTCGGTAAGAAACTTATTTCTTCTTACCGGCTTTACCTTCTTTACGGATGATGCGCTCGCCTTCGTATTTAATCCCTTTACCTTTGTACGGTTCAGGTTCACGAACGGAACGAATTTTAGCAGCGTAGGCACCTACACGCTCTTTATCAATTCCGCGAACGATGATTTTAGTGTTCGAAGGAACTTCGAATTCGATGCCCGCTTCCGGTGTGATTTCAACCGGATGAGAATATCCAACGTTCAGAACGATTTTATCTCCGGATTTGCTTGCACGATATCCGACCCCAACCAGCTCCAGAGATTTAGAAAATCCTTCAGTTACACCACTTACCATGTTGCTGACAACGCTGCGGGTTGTTCCATGCAAAGAGCGGTGAAGTTTGTTGTCCGAAGGACGAACTACATTAATTTCATTGTTTTCCACAGTAACGGACATGTCTTTATGAAGCTCACGAGTCAATGTTCCTTTAGGACCTTTAACTGTGATCGCTGTGTTGTTCAAAGTCACGTCAACACCACTTGGTACTGTGATTGGTTTACGACCAATACGGGACATATCTGTTGCACCTCCTATCTTTTAAACGTTATCTTACCAAACGTAGCAAACAACTTCTCCGCCGGCTTTAGACTGACGTGCTTCTTTGTCGGTCATGATACCTTTGGATGTTGAAATGATTGCGATCCCGAGTCCACCCAGTACGCGTGGAATCTCATTGCTCTTCGTGTAAACGCGAAGACCTGGTTTACTGATTCTTTTCAAACCTGTGATAACACGCTCGTTGTTCGCACCGTATTTCAAGAAAATACGGATGATCCCTTGTTTGCTATCTTCAACAAATTCCGCATCACGAATGAATCCTTCACGTTTCAGGATGTCGGCGATTTGTTTTTTCATTGTAGATGCAGGCATTTCTACTGTTTCGTGACGAACTGTGTTCGCGTTACGAATACGAGTAAGCATATCTGCAATTGGATCAGACATAGTCATTGTGTATAAACCTCCTTCCCAAACAGGACTTTTTACCAGCTTGCTTTTTTCACGCCAGGAATCTGGCCTTTATAAGCTAATTCACGGAAGCAAATTCTGCAGATCTTAAACTTTTGCAGTACCGAATGTGGACGACCACAACGCTCGCAACGAGTGTAAGCACGAACTTTAAACTTTGGTGCGCGTTGTTGTTTGACTTTCATCGAAGTTTTTGCCACTTAGCCTGACACCTCCTAAATAGTTTCGGAGAACAGGGTGTCTTTAAAATCAGACGCCCGAAACGTTATGCCAACATTATTTTGCGAAAGGCATGCCCAGCTGAGTCAGAAGCTCACGGGACTCTTCGTCAGTTTTGGCAGTCGTTACGATAACGATGTCCATACCACGAACTTTATCAACTTGATCATACTCGATTTCCGGGAAGATCAACTGTTCTTTCAGACCAAGCGTGTAGTTACCACGTCCGTCGAAAGCTTTTGTCGATACACCATGGAAGTCACGTACGCGAGGAAGAGTAATGTTGAACAATTTGTCCAAGAAATAATACATACGCTCGCCACGAAGTGTTACCTTTACACCGATTGGCATGTTTTCACGCAATTTAAAACCTGCGATAGATTTTTTCGCGCGAGTGATTACTGGCTTTTGACCAGCGATCAGCTGCATGTCGTTGAGAGCTGAATCAAGCACTTTGGAGTTTTGGACTGCGTCGCCAACACCCATGTTGATTACAACTTTCTCGATTTTAGGCACTTGCATCACTGTTGTATAGTTGAACTTCTGCATCAAAGCAGGAGTGATTTCTTTCAAGAAACGTTCTTTCATTCTTGTTGTAGCCATGAATCATATACCTCCTTTCTTTAAAAAATAATTAGTCGATCACTTCGCCAGAACGTTTTGCAATGCGCACTTTTTTTCCGTTGTCCAAAACTTTGTAACCAACACGGGTTACTTTTCCGCTCTTCGGATCAATGTGCATAACGTTGGAAACGTGAATCGGAGCTTCTTTCTCGATGATGCCGCCTTGTGGATTCAGCTGATTAGGCTTTTGGTGTTTTTTAATCATGTTAACACCTTCCACAAGCACACGGTTTTGACGAGGGTAAGCAGCGATAACGCGACCTTTTTTACCTTTATCTTTACCTGTAATCACCAGAACAGTGTCGTCTTTTTTGACGTGCAGCTTGTTGTTATGGGATTCCAGAACTTTTTTCACTTTTGGCATTTCGTACACCTCCTACGGGCACATTTTAAGGTGAGTTTAGATCACTTCCGGAGCCAAGGAAACGATTTTCATGAAGTCCTTGTCACGAAGTTCGCGAGCAACTGGTCCGAAAATACGAGTACCACGTGGGCTCTTGTCTTCTTTAACGACCACTGCTGCGTTCTCGTCAAATCCGATGTAGGAACCGTCTTTACGGCGGATAGAACGTTTAGTACGAACAACAACCGCTCTTACTACATCACCCTTTTTGACAACGCCGCCTGGTGTTGCTTGTTTTACGGAACAAACGATCAGGTCACCAATTTGAGCTGTACGACGTCCCGTACCACCGAGCACACGGATACACATCAGTTCCTTCGCGCCGGAATTGTCAGCTACAGTCAAACGTGTAAATGGTTGAATCATTTATTTATCCTCCTTTCGGAAAAACTACACTACATTAGATTATAACAGCTTTTTCAACGATTTCGACCAGTCTCCAGTTTTTGTCTTTGGACAAAGGGCGAGTTTCCATGATTTTAACAGTATCACCGATTTGTGCAGTGTTGTTTTCATCATGAGCTTTGAATTTCTTAGTTACTTTAATGCGTTTATGGTAGAGATCATGTTTTTTGTAAGTTTCTACAGCAATCACAATCGTTTTATCCATTTTGTCGCTGACTACTTTACCGACTAATACTTTACGGGCATTACGTTCGCTCATTGTTGGCCTCCTTCCTAATTACAGGCGGATTTTCCACCCGGTCTGATATCTTAGCTAATCCCAAGTTCTCTTTCACGGATCACAGTTTTAGCACGAGCAATTTCCTTACGCACAGCGCCGATCCGAGTCGGGTTATCAAGCTGACCGGTAGCGAGTTGAAAACGAAGGTTAAAAAGTTCTTCTTTAAAACCGGAGATCTTTTGTTCGATTTCAGCAGTGGTTAGGTTGCGGAATTCACTAGCCTTCATTTGCTTCACCACCCAATTCTTCACGTTTCACAAACTTAGTTTTGATTGGCAGTTTGTGAGCGGCAAGACGCATTGCTTCACGAGCAATCTCTTCCGGAACACCAGCAAGTTCAAACATAATCTTGCCTGGTTTCACTACTGCAACCCATTTTTCTACGTTACCTTTACCACTACCCATACGAACCTCAAGAGGCTTCTGAGTAATTGGTTTATCAGGGAAAATTTTAATCCAAACCTTACCACCACGTTTGATGTAACGAGTCATCGCAATACGAGCAGCTTCGATTTGACGGTTAGTAATCCATGCAGGTTCAGTAGCTTGCAAACCGTACTCACCAAAGTTCAGTGTAGTACCGCCTTTTGCACGACCCTTCATATGACCACGTTGTTGTTTACGATGTTTTACGCGTTTTGGTACCAACATGATTAGTTGCCTCCTTCCTGAGGAGCTTGTTTCTTAGCTGGAGGAAGAACCTCTCCACGATAGATCCATACTTTTACGCCAAGACGGCCGTAAGTAGTATGAGCTTCCGCTGTACCATAGTCAATGTCGGCACGAAGCGTATGCAGTGGAACAGTTCCTTCGCTGTACCCTTCGGAACGAGCGATTTCGGCACCGCCAAGACGTCCGCCTACTTGAGTTTTAATTCCTTTTGCTCCGGAACGCATAGTTCTTTGAATCGCTTGTTTCAAAGCACGACGGAAAGAAACACGACGTTCCAATTGTTGTGCAATGCTTTCAGCAACCAAGATTGCGTCCAGTTCAGGATTTTTAATTTCAGAAATATTGATGTGCACCTTTTTACCGCCTGCGATTTTAGTAATTTCATTACGCAGATTTTCAACTTCGGAACCACCCTTACCGATAACCATGCCTGGTTTCGCAGTGTGAATCGTTACATTGACACGGTTAGCTGCTCTCTCGATTTCAACACGGGATACAGCGGAGTCTTTCAATCTTTTTTTCAGATGTTCACGAATTCTAACGTCTTCCAGCAAAAGATCACCGAAATCTTTGCCTGCATACCATTTGGATTCCCAATCACGGATAATACCGATTCGGAGTCCGACGGGATTTACCTTTTGGCCCACACGTTTTCCCTCCTTATTTTTCAGATACCACCAGAGTAATATGACTGGTGCGTTTGTTAATACGGCTTGCACGACCCATTGCACGCGGGCGGAATCGTTTCATTGTAGGACCTTGGTTTACAAAAACCTGAGATACTACCAATTTATTTACGTCCAAAGAGTAGTTGTGATCTGCATTTGCAATCGCAGAATTCAACAATTTCTCAACGACTGGAGAAGCGGACTTTGGAGTGTGACGAAGAATTGCAATCGCCTCACCAACCTGCTTACCGCGAATCAAATCGATAACAAGTTTCACTTTGCGAGCAGAAATCCGTACGGATTTAGCATGTGCTTTTGCTTCCATTGAGTTTACCTCCTCTCAAACACTACGCTGTGTTGATTATCTTCTTGTTTTCTTATCGTCATCCGTATGGCCTTTGTACGTACGTGTTGGAGCAAATTCGCCCAATTTGTGTCCGACCATATCTTCCGTTACGTATACTGGCACGTGTTTACGGCCATCGTATACACCAAACGTATGTCCGATAAATTGCGGGAAAATCGTAGAGCGACGGGACCAAGTTTTGATTACCACTTTTTTCTCCGACTCGTTCAAAACCTCTACTTTTTTCAACAGGTAACCATCAATGAATGGTCCTTTTTTGAGACTGCGACCCATTTATGAATCCTCCCTTCGTTAAAACGTAGTCGTTCCTTAATATGTTAACGTGCGACTTATGCGCACGTTTTATTACTTAGTACGACGACGAACGATGTACTTATCAGATGCTTTACCTTTTTTACGTGTCTTGTAACCAAGGGTTGGTTTACCCCATGGAGACATTGGAGATTTACGTCCGATTGGAGCGCGACCTTCACCACCACCGTGTGGGTGATCGTTAGGGTTCATTACAACACCGCGAACTTCAGGACGTTGTCCCAACCAGCGACTACGACCAGCTTTACCGATTTTCACCAGTTCATGGTCTTCGTTACCTACAGAACCGATTGTCGCGCGGCAAACTTTCAGAATGCGGCGAACTTCACCAGAAGTCAAACGAATTGTAACATACTTTTCTTCTTTACCAAGAAGTTGGGCTTCCGTACCAGCGGCACGAACGAGTTGGCCACCTTTACCCGGTTTCAATTCGATGTTGTGGATAACCGTACCTACTGGAATGTTTTCCAATGGCAAAGAGTTACCGATTTTAATATCGGAACCTGCACCGGATACCACTTCGTCTCCTACTTTCAGACCTTTAGGAGCGATGATGTAACGTTTTTCACCATCCACATAGTGGATAAGTGCGATGTTGGACGTACGGTTTGGATCATATTCGATCGTAGCAACGCGGCCCGGTATTCCATCTTTGTTACGTTTGAAGTCAATAATACGGTACTTACGTTTGTGTCCGCCGCCATGATGACGAACCGTAATTTTACCTTGGTTATTGCGTCCAGCTTGCTTGCTCAGAGGTGCCAGCAACGATTTCTCGGGCTGATTAGTTGTAATCTCCTCGAAAGTAGATACAGACATAGCACGTCTGGCCGGGGACGTTGGTTTATACTTTTTAATTGGCACTGAGTTTCCCTCCTTACTTTACAGTTTCAATTATACCGTTTCAAAAAACTCAAGCGGCTTACTGTCTTTGCTCAGCGTTACGAACGCTTTCTTCCACTCGCTCGTATAGCCGGAATGACGTCCGTAGCGTTTTGGTTTTGCAGGAACACGAAGCGTGTTTACGTTACTTACTTTCACGTTAAAAATGGCTTCGATTGCTTTTTTAACTTCGACTTTGTTAGAACGAATGTCAACCTCGAAAACGTATTTCAAGTCATTCATCATACCAGCCGTACGTTCGGTGATAACCGGACGTTTGATAATATCACGAGGATCCTTCATTACGCGAGCACCTCCTCTACCTTCTGAACTGCTTCCTTCGTAATGATCAGTTTGTCGTGTCCGAGCACATCAAGAACATTAATGCCATCTGCGGCTACAAACTTCACACCAGGAATATTACGAGCGGACAGTGCTACATTATCATCATAGCTAGGAGCTACGATCAATGCTTTACGATCAGCTTTAAGGTTATTCAAAATGGCTGCGAATTCTTTCGTTTTAGGTCCGTTCAGTGTAAGAGCGTCCAATACGATAATTTCATTCTCAATCACTTTGGATGACAACGCCGATTTGATCGCCAGACGACGAACTTTCTTAGGCAATTTGTATGCATAGCTGCGTGGAGTCGGTCCAAATACAGTACCGCCACCAACCCATTGCGGTGCACGGATCGAACCTTGACGAGCGCGGCCAGTACCTTTTTGTTTCCAAGGTTTACGTCCGCCACCACGTACTTCAGAACGTCCTTTTACTTTGTGAGTACCTTGACGCAGGGAAGCCAATTGCATAACAACAGCGTCATGAAGAACGTGCTTATTCGGCTCGATACCGAACACTGCGTCGTTCAATTCAATTTCACCAACTTGGCTGCCGCTAATATTAAATAGTGCTACTTTTGGCATTTCGTGTTCCTCCTTTCTTCAGTTGTTTATTTTTTCACCGTTTCTAATACTTTAACGAAGCTATTTTTAGGTCCTGGAATGGAACCTTTCACGAGCAACACATTACGTTCTGTATCGATCTTAACAACTTCAAGACGTTGGATAGTTACCGTTTCATGCCCCATGTGTCCTGGCAGGTGTTTACCTTTAGGAACGCGGTTAGCTTGAATGGAACCCATAGAACCTGGACCTCTGTGGTAACGCGAGCCGTGTGCCATTGGTCCGCGGCTTTGTCCCCAACGTTTGATAACGCCGGCAAAACCTTTACCTTTAGAAATACCTGTTACGTCAACGAACTCGCCTTCTGTGAAGACATCAGCCTTCAGTTCTTGGCCAACCTCGTACGCAGCAAGGTCGATGCCACGAAGTTCACGAACGTAGCGCTTAGGTGCAGTATTTGCTTTTTTCGCATGTCCTGCTTCAGGTTTGTTGGATCTTTTTTCTTTTTTATCAGAGAAACCGAGTTGGATAGCTTCGTATCCATCGTTTTCCAGATCTTTCTTTTGCAGAACAACACAAGGACCTGCTTCGATAACCGTAACAGCAAGTACGTTACCTTCAGGGGTAAACACTTGAGTCATTCCGAGTTTTTTTCCTAAGATACCTTTCATGTTGACACCTCATTTCTTTTCCTAATTACATATTACAATTTAATTTCGATATCTACACCGGACGGCAGGTCCAAGCGCATCAAGGCATCCACAGTTTGTGGAGTCGGGTTAACAATGTCGATCAAACGCTTGTGTGTGCGCATTTCGAACTGCTCCCGGGAATCCTTGTACTTGTGTACCGCACGGAGAATAGTAATGATTTGTTTTTCAGTTGGCAGCGGAATTGGCCCGGATACACCTGCGCCCGAACGTTTTGCTGTTTCAACAATTTTCTCAGCGGATTGATCAAGAATTCTATGATCGTAAGCTTTCAAACGGATACGAATTTTTTGCTTTGCCATTTTAGTCCCTCCTTCTATCGCCCAATTTGGTATCGGACATACTCCGTGAAAATTTTCCGACAGCCCTCCCATGGCAAAGGGGCCGGGTGTGTCAGTAACCTCTCACATCATCGCACAGTCACAAACAACATTAGTTATTATATCGAATAGTTCTGCCTATTGCAAGCAAAAACGAAAAAACAATGCATCTTATTTTCAAAAGATACAATTGTGCTCGCAGCTCGCGATTTTTTCAAGAGAAAAGCCCCCGCACCAGGGCAGGGGCTCGTTAAGCTTCGTTCCAATACAACGTTACTCGTTCCAGTACACTGTTGCTCTATTTAAAGGCAAAAGCCTTCTTATTTGGAGATTGTTGCTACGGCACCAGCGCCAACTGTACGTCCGCCTTCACGAATAGAGAACTTAGTTCCTTCTTCGATAGCGATCGGGTTGATCAGTTGAACAGTAACCGTGATGTTATCACCAGGCATTACCATTTCGGAACCTTCTGGCAAAGTAATGATTCCAGTTACGTCAGTTGTACGGAAGTAGAACTGTGGACGGTAACCAGTGAAGAAAGGTTTGTGACGTCCGCCTTCTTCTTTAGTCAAAACGTAGATTTGAGCAGAAAATTCTGTATGTGGGTTAACAGAACCTGGTTTAGCCAATACTTGGCCGCGCTCGATTTGTGCACGATCTACACCACGAAGCAGTGCGCCGATGTTGTCACCAGCTTGAGCGGAATCAAGCAATTTACGGAACATTTCTACGCCTGTTACTACGGATTTACGGGATTCTTCTTGAATACCGATGATTTCGATTTCGTCGCCCACTTTAACTGTACCACGCTCTACACGGCCTGTAGCAACTGTACCACGACCAGTGATGGAGAATACGTCCTCGACAGGCATAAGGAAAGGCTTGTCAGTGTCGCGTTCTGGAGTTGGGATGTAAGTGTCGATTGTTTCGAACATTTCAACGATTTTCTTAGCCCAGTCGCCATCTGGGTTTTGCAGTGCTTCACGAGCGGAACCACGAGTGATTGGAGTGTCGTCGCCTGGGAAGTCATACTCGCTCAGCAAGTCGCGAACTTCCATTTCAACCAATTCCAGCAACTCTTCGTCTTCAACCATGTCGCATTTGTTCAAGAATACAACGATATAAGGAACACCAACTTGGCGGGACAACAGGATGTGCTCGCGAGTTTGCGGCATTGGGCCGTCAGCTGCGGATACAACCAGAATCGCTCCGTCCATTTGTGCAGCGCCAGTGATCATGTTTTTAACATAGTCGGCGTGACCTGGGCAGTCAACGTGTGCATAGTGACGGTTAGGTGTTTCATACTCCACGTGTGCAGTGGAGATTGTGATACCGCGTTCGCGCTCTTCTGGAGCTTTATCGATTTGATCGAATGCTACAGCAGCACCACCGTAAGTTTTGGACAATACAGTTGTGATTGCAGCAGTCAAAGTAGTTTTACCATGATCGACGTGACCAATAGTACCGATATTAACGTGCGGTTTGTTACGCTCAAACTTAGCCTTTGCCATTTGAACAATTCCTCCTCAATAACTTGTATTATTTTAGGCTGCCGGATGCCCTTTTGGTAAAACCCAGAGCATACCGGTCAGCTGATACATTGTATTACTCGCCGCCTTTGGTTTTGGCAACGATCTCTTCAGCAATGCTCTTCGGAACTTCTTCATAATGAGAAAGTTCCATGGAGAACACACCGCGTCCTTGTGTACCGGAGCGAAGTGTAGTCGAGTATCCGAACATTTCGGACAAAGGCACCTTCGCACGAATGATTTGAGCTCCACTGCGGGAATCCATACCTTCAATCCGACCACGACGGGAGTTCAACATACCCATTACGTCACCCATATATTCCTCAGGAACCGTTACTTCAACTTTCATAATCGGCTCGAGCAATACTGGTTTACATTTGTCTTTCGCTGCTTTCAGCGCCATTGATCCGGCAATTTTAAATGCCATTTCATTGGAATCGACATCATGGTATGATCCGTCCACGATTGTAGCTTTAACGTCCACAAGCGGGAAGCCTGCGATAACGCCGTTTTTCATTTGTTCCTCAATACCAGCAAGAGCAGGAGCGATGTACTCTCTAGGAACAGAGCCGCCGACTACCTTACTTTCGAATTGACTACCAGTACCTGGCTCAAGCGGTTCGAACTCAACCCATACGTGACCATATTGACCACGACCACCGGACTGACGAACGAATTTACCTTCGACACGTGCTGGAGCACGGAACGTTTCACGGTAAGCAACCTGTGGTTTACCCACATTTGTTTCTACCTTGAACTCACGACGCATACGGTCAATGATGATGTCCAAGTGAAGCTCACCCATACCCGCCAAGATGGTTTGACCTGTTTCTTCGTTAGTATGAGCGCGAAGAGTCGGATCCTCTTCAGTCAACTTACCGAGAGCTACAGACATTTTATCTTGGTCAGCTTTGGTTTTAGGCTCAACCGCGATTTCGATAACCGGATCAGGGAAGTTCATGGACTCGAGAATAACAGGACTCTTCTCATCACACAGTGTATCACCTGTACCTGTATCTTTCAAACCTACGGCAGCCGCAATATCACCAGAGTAAACTACAGTGATTTCTTGACGACTGTTCGCATGCATTTGAAGAATACGTCCGATACGTTCGCGTTTACCTTTTGTTGCATTCAATACGTAAGAACCGGATTGAAGAACACCGGAGTATACGCGGAAGAATGTCAACTTACCAACGTAAGGATCCGTCATGATTTTGAATGCCAATGCGGAGAATGGCTCTTCATCGGAAGAGTGACGTTCAACTTCCGTACCGTCTTCCAAATGCCCTTGAATACTTGGCACATCAATAGGAGCCGGCAGATAGTCGAGAACAGCATCCAACATCAGCTGAACACCTTTATTGCGGTAAGAAGATCCACAGATAACTGGGAAGATTTTAACTTCTACAACACCTTTACGGAGAGCGGCTTTAATTTCGGCAACCGAAATTTCTTCGCCTTCCAGGTATTTCATTGTCAATTCTTCGTCCAGTTCAGCAACCTTCTCGATCAATTCATTACGAAGTTCTTCAACTTGATCTTTGAATTCCGCAGGAACTTCTACTTCTTCGATATCTTGACCAAGATCATCTTTGTACATATGAGCTTTTTGTTCAACGATATCGATAATACCAGTAAAATCATTTTCTGCGCCGATTGGCAATTGAATCGCAACTGCGTTCGCTTGAAGGCGATCACGCATGTCAGAGACAACATTCAGGAAGTCGGCACCAATGATATCCATTTTGTTTACATATGCGATCCGTGGAACGCCGTAGCGATCAGCCTGTCTCCATACGGTTTCGGACTGAGGCTCAACGCCTTCTTTCGCACTGAAAACACCAACTGCTCCGTCCAATACACGAAGGGAACGTTCAACTTCAACAGTGAAGTCAACGTGCCCCGGGGTGTCGATGATATTGACGCGATGACCTTTCCAGGCAGCGGTCGTCGCAGCGGAAGTAATCGTGATTCCGCGCTCTTGTTCTTGTTCCATCCAGTCCATTGTCGCAGCGCCTTCGTGAACTTCACCGATTTTGTGCGTACGGCCTGTGTAGAACAAGATCCGCTCTGTTGTTGTGGTTTTACCCGCGTCAATATGAGCCATGATCCCGATATTACGTGTATTTTTCAAGGAGAACTCTCTTGCCATGAAATGGGTCTCCCTTCAAAATTGAAGTTATTTTTTTGAGCTGAATCCTACCAACGATAGTGAGCAAACGCTTTGTTCGCTTCAGCCATTTTGTGCGTGTCTTCACGTTTTTTCACGGAAGCGCCTGTGTTGTTGGAAGCATCGATAATTTCAGCCGCCAAACGCTCTTCCATGGTTTTCTCACCGCGGTTGCGGGAGTAGTTTACGAGCCAACGTAATCCCAGGGACGTACGTCTTTCTGGTTTTACCTCGATTGGTACTTGGTAGTTGGCACCGCCGACACGGCGTGCTTTAACTTCCAGGACTGGCATGATATTCTTGATAGCTGCTTCAAAAACTTCCATCGGGTCATTCCCCGTACGTTCTTGGATAAGCTTGAACGCATTGTACAGAATGCTTTGAGCAACGCCTCGTTTTCCGTCGAGCATGATGCGATTGATCAAGCGGGTAACCAACTTGCTGTTGTATACCGGATCTGGCAACACGTCTCTTTTGGTAACTGGACCTTTGCGTGGCATGGATATCCCCCTTTCTTACATGTTAAACCGACATACGCGGTTTATATTCATTAGGATTTTTTAGCTTTAGGGCGTTTTGCGCCGTATTTGGAACGAGCTTGCATGCGGTTGTTTACGCCTGCAGTATCCAAAGCACCGCGAACGATATGGTAACGCACACCCGGAAGGTCTTTTACACGACCGCCGCGAATCAGCACTACGCTGTGTTCTTGAAGGTTATGTCCAATACCTGGAATGTAAGCAGTCACCTCTACACGGTTCGTCAAGCGAACACGAGCATATTTACGAAGTGCGGAGTTTGGTTTTTTCGGAGTCATAGTACCTACACGAGTGCACACTCCGCGTTTTTGCGGGGCACTGATGTCGGTAGCTTCACGTTTCAAGGCATTAAAACCTTTTTGCAAAGCCGGTGATTTCGATTTCTCGATTTTGGCTTGACGTCCTTTACGAACCAGTTGGTTAATAGTTGGCATGTTGGTTGCCACCCCCTTCCTCAATTTTTGCTGTTACTTTACAAACCTTATCTAAGCCCACAGACCCAGGCGGTTCATAAAAGAACAAATGAAAAGTCTTTGCCGCCAAGAATAACGATTCCTTAGACAAAAACGTTCCTTACCCTATTGTTTTACGATAGCAGCCATTGCGGCTCCCACTTCAATCCCACATGCAGCTCCGAGATTTTTCATTGTGTCTACGAGAGTCACTTTGACTCCTTGCTTGTTGCACAAAGCAATGATGTTGGAAGTGAGACGCTGATCTGCGTCTTCTGCCACATATACTTCTGAGGCAAAGCCCAATTCTACCATACGAATGGTTTGTTTGGTACCGATTTTGACATGAGCATCTTGCAGTCCCTGTTCTTTAGACATATCTCATTCCTCCGAAAAGACCCAATAGCATATAGGCTGCTCACGCACCTTTGCTATATTAGCATTGACTATAAGTAATGTCAAGACAAATATAAACCATAATTCATTTAAACAGAATAACACGATTCATTTTTGAAAAAAGCACCGGAGCACCGTCTACTGCAGCTTTTATACAAAGCTTATGTCAGCGGTGTTCCGGTAATCATACTATTTTTGTATTACTCTGCCGAAATTGGTTCGAGCTCCTCAGATGGAGACTGCCCCTCTTCCGGCTGGGCAAATTTCACGCTACGGTAACGGTTCATGCCTGTTCCCGCAGGAATCAATTTACCAATAATTACGTTCTCTTTCAGTCCAAGCAGCTGATCAACCTTGCCTTTAATAGCTGCATCAGTCAGGACACGAGTAGTTTCCTGGAAGGATGCTGCTGACAAGAAGGAGTCAGTTTCCAGAGATGCCTTGGTAATACCGAGCAGTACTGGCTTAGCTACCGCTGGTTCTTGGCCGCTGAGAATCGCTATCTTGTTCGCATTTTCATACTCATGGACATCAACAAAGGAGCCTGGAAGTAAGATTGTGTCGCCCGCATCAATGATACGGATTTTACGCAACATTTGACGAATCATAACTTCTACGTGCTTGTCGTTGATTTCTACGCCCTGGTTCCGGTATACGCGTTGAACTTCCTGAAGGATATAGTTCTGTACCCCGCGAATACCTTTAATACGCAGCATTTCTTTAGGATCAATTGAACCATCCGTCAGTTCGTCCCCAGCTTCAACAGTCATACCTTCGCTTACGCGCAGGCGGGAACCATACGTTACTGAGTATGTTTTCGTTTCAGCTTCACCCTGAATGTCGATCTCACGGCGGTCTTTACCTTCACGAACTTCTTTAACTGTACCGTCAATTTCACTAATCGTTGCCTGACCTTTAGGATTACGCGCTTCAAAAAGCTCCTGGATACGAGGCAAACCTTGTGTAATATCGTCACCCGCTACGCCGCCTGTGTGGAACGTACGCATAGTAAGCTGTGTTCCCGGCTCACCGATGGATTGTGCAGCGATGATACCAACTGCTTCACCAATCTCAACGTGTTTACCAGTCGCCAGATTGCGACCGTAACATTTCTTGCAGACGCCATGTTTAGCACGGCAACTTAATACAGAACGTATTTGAACTTTGTGTACGCCAGCTTTAACAATCGCTTCAGCTTTGTCGGAGTCAATCAATTCGTTACGTCTAGCCAAAATCTCGCCAGTCTCAGGATGACGTACCGTTTCAAAGCAATAGCGACCTTCCAGACGGTCATAGAGATCTTCAATTACTTCTTTACCATCCTGGATACGACTTACTGTGAAGCCTTTATCCGTTCCGCAGTCTTCTTCACGCACGATAACATCCTGTGCGACATCTACGAGACGACGAGTCAGGTAACCCGAGTCAGCCGTACGAAGGGCAGTATCCGCCAAACCTTTACGCGCTCCGTGAGTGGAGATGAAGTACTCGAGTACTGTCAGACCTTCACGGAAGTTTGATTTGATTGGGAGTTCGATAATACGTCCGGATGGATTCGCCATCAGACCACGCATACCGCCGAGCTGAGTAATCTGTGATTTGTTACCCCGCGCTTTGGAGTCCACCATCATCATGATGGAGTTGTAGCGATCCATGGACTTCATCAATACTTCAGTAATATCATCTTTCGCTTTAGACCAAATATCGATAATCCGGTCATAGCGTTCTTCATTCGTAATCAGACCACGACGGTACTGATTCGTTACAACTTGCGCTTTGTCTTCGGATCCCTTAAGAATCTCTTGTTTTTCCACCGGCACGATTACGTCCGATACAGCAACCGTTACCCCTGCACGAGTGGAATACGTAAAGCCAAGCTGCTTGATTTTATCCAGAATTACAGCTGTTTCTGTTGTATGGTAAGTCTCAAAACAACGGGCAATGATATTACCAAGGTAATCCTTGCCTACCCCGCTAGCTTGCGGAGCGTTTTGAATGGCTTCTGTAAGATTTACACCCTTCTCGTAAACAAAGAACTCCTCCGCAGTACCATAAAGCAGGTTCGCACGGGTAGCATCATTGATGTACGGGAAGCTTGCCGGGAAAATTTCATTAAAGATAATTTTACCAACCGTTGTGATCAACATCGCTTCCTGTTGTTTTTCCGTAAAGCTCGTTTTATTCAAAGCTTTAACCGGAATAGCTACACGAGCATGAAGTCCAGCTGTACCACGTTGGTAAGCCGATATAGCTTCATTCATGTTGCGAAGGATCATATTACTTCCTTCTTCTTCTTTGTTATCCATAGTCAGATAGAAAGAACCAAGAACCATATCCTGGGAAGGTGTAACAACTGGCTTGCCGTCTTTCGGATTCAAAATGTTGCCGGATGCTAGCATAAGCAAACGAGCTTCAGCTTGGGCTTCCGCAGACAACGGAACGTGAACAGCCATTTGGTCACCGTCAAAGTCGGCATTATATGCAGTACATACGAGCGGATGCAGACGAATCGCACGACCTTCAACCAAAATCGGTTCGAACGCCTGGATACCGAGTCTATGCAACGTAGGGGCACGGTTCAGAAGAACCGGATGCTCCTTGATTACTTCTTCCAGCACATCCCATACTTCTGCACTCACACGCTCTACTTTACGTTTCGCGCTCTTGATATTGTGCGCCAAACCTTTGTTCACCAGTTCTTTCATAACAAAAGGTTTGAACAGTTCCAACGCCATTTCTTTTGGCAAACCGCATTGATACATTTTCAAGTACGGACCTACAACGATAACGGAACGACCAGAGTAGTCAACACGTTTTCCGAGCAAGTTTTGACGGAAACGTCCTTGTTTACCTTTCAGCATGTGGCTGAGGGATTTCAAAGGACGGTTACCTGGACCTGTAACAGGACGACCACGACGACCATTATCAATCAAAGCGTCAACAGCTTCCTGCAACATCCGTTTTTCATTTTGTACGATAATATCTGGCGCACCTAGATCTAACAGACGTTTCAGACGGTTATTACGGTTAATAACACGACGATACAAGTCGTTAAGGTCAGAGGTAGCGAAACGACCACCATCCAACTGTACCATTGGACGAAGCTCAGGAGGAATAACAGGAAGTACGTCCATGATCATCCAATCCGGTTGGTTGCCTGAGTTACGGAAGGCCTCAATAACTTCAAGGCGTTTGATCGCACGGTTACGACGTTGTCCTTGAGCTGTACGCAGCTCTTCTTTCAAAAATTCTAACTCTTTGTCTATATCCAAATCTTGAAGAAGCTTTTTAACCGCTTCAGCACCCATACCTGCCTGGAAGCCATAGCCGTATTTCTCACGGTAGCTACGGTATTCTTTTTCGGACAGGAGTTGTTTTTTCTCCAAAGGCGTATCTCCTGGATCGGTTACAACATAAGATGCGAAGTAAATGATCTCTTCCAGAGATCTTGGAGACATATCAAGAGCAAGACCCATACGACTTGGAATGCCTTTGAAGTACCAAATGTGCGATACAGGAGCAGCCAACTCAATATGGCCCATACGCTCACGGCGAACCTTAGCGCGAGTAACTTCTACTCCACAACGGTCACAGACAACACCTTTATAGCGTACACGTTTGTACTTACCGCAATGACATTCCCAGTCTTTCGTAGGTCCGAAAATTTTCTCGCAAAATAGTCCTTCTTTTTCCGGTTTAAGCGTACGATAGTTAATCGTCTCCGGTTTTTTGACTTCTCCGCGGGACCAAGAACGAATCTTTTCGGGGGAAGCAAGCCCGATTTTCATATATTCGAAATTGTTAACGTCCAACAAGGAGCAACCCTCCTTAACCAAATCCTGAGTTTTTAGGTTTGATACCGCCCAGCAGCACCGGGCGGTATCAAGAAACCTGATCCATCCTAGAATGGATCAAGGTATATAACAAAGCTGATATGAGTCAGTTAGCAGTCAAACTACTCTACGCCAACCTCAGAGCCTTCCAGATTCAAACTCAGCTTATCGCCGCTTGTGTCATCCTCATCATCAAGCTCTCTCATTTCGATCTCTTGTTCGTCTTCAGACAGAATCTTCACGTCCATACCCAAGCTTTGCAGCTCTTTGATCAAGACCTTAAATGATTCTGGAACACCCGGTTCAGGTACATTTTCACCTTTGACAATGGATTCGTAAGTTTTAACACGTCCAACCACATCATCGGATTTCACAGTCAAAATTTCCTGAAGCGTGTACGCCGCGCCGTAGGCTTCCAATGCCCATACTTCCATCTCCCCGAAGCGCTGTCCACCGAATTGAGCTTTACCACCCAATGGTTGCTGCGTAACGAGAGAGTAAGGACCTGTAGAACGAGCATGGATTTTATCATCGACCATGTGCGCCAGTTTGATCATGTGCATGACACCGACAGTAACTTCACGTTCAAAACGATCACCCGTACGTCCGTCATACAACACAGTCTTACCATTACGCTGCATGCCTGCCTCTTCCATTGTATCGAACACGTCATACTCCTTGGCACCATCGAATACTGGAGTTGCCACATGAATACCAAGACGCATTGCAGCCATACCCAGATGGACTTCAAGCACCTGTCCGATGTTCATCCGTGAAGGTACCCCCAGCGGGTTCAGAACGACCTGTACTGGTGTGCCATCCGGCAGGAACGGCATATCTTCTTCAGGCAAAATACGGGCAACGACACCCTTGTTACCGTGACGTCCAGCCATTTTATCGCCTTCGGAGATTTTACGTTTTTGAGCAATATATACACGAACCAACTGATTTACACCTGGTGGCAGTTCATCGCCATTTTCACGTGTAAACACCTTTACATCTACAACAATCCCATCTGTTCCGTGAGGAACTCTCAAAGAAGTATCGCGAACCTCGCGTGCCTTCTCACCAAAGATTGCGTGTAAGAGACGTTCTTCAGCTGTCAATTCAGTCACACCTTTAGGTGTAACTTTACCAACAAGAATGTCACCTGCACCGATTTCGGCACCAATACGAATGATTCCACGCTCATCCAAGTTGCGAAGCGCCTCTTCACCGACATTTGGAATGTCACGAGTGATTTCTTCAGGTCCAAGTTTCGTGTCACGAGCCTCGGATTCGTATTCCTCAATATGGATCGAGGTGTATACATCCTCCTTGACCAGTTTCTCACTCAGCAGGATCGCATCCTCGTAGTTGTAACCTTCCCAAGTCATGAAGGCAACGACAACGTTACGTCCCAACGCCAACTCACCCATCTCTGTAGATGGACCATCCGCAAGAATATCGCCAACTTTGACAATATCTCCTCTGTTCACAATCGGACGTTGGTTAATGCAAGTTCCTTGGTTAGATCGCATGAATTTGTGTAATTTATACTTAACAATGTCGCCCTTCACTTCAGCACCATCTACAGTTTCGATACGACGCAACCAAATTTCGTTAGCCGAAGAGCGTTCGATAACTCCGTTGTATTTGGATACAATGCAAACACCAGAATCTTTTGCAGACTTGTGCTCCATTCCTGTTCCGACCAATGGAGACTTTGGAATCAAAAGTGGGACAGCCTGACGTTGCATGTTGGAACCCATCAATGCGCGGTTAGAGTCATCATTCTCCAGAAACGGAATCAGTGCTGTCGCAACTGATACGACCTGTTTAGGTGATACGTCCATGTAATCGACACGGCTACTAGCCATTGGAATAATGTTATCAGACTGTTTGTTATAACGGACAATGACGACCTCATCCTTAAAGGTGTTTTCCTCCGTCAATTCCGCGTTCGCCTGAGCTACGATGTAGTTATCTTCTTCATCAGCAGTCAGGTAATCAATCTGGTCTGTAACTTTTCCGGTTTTCGGATCTACCCAACGATAAGGAGCTTCGATAAATCCGTACTCGTTGATACGTGCAAATGTGGACAAAGAGTTGATCAAACCAATGTTTGGTCCCTCTGGTGTCTCGATAGGACACATACGGCCGTAGTGACTTGGATGGACGTCACGCACTTCCATGCCTGCGCGTTCACGCGTCAAACCGCCGGGTCCGAGTGCGGACAGACGACGTTTGTGCGTTAATTCAGCAAGCGGGTTTGTCTGATCCATAAACTGTGACAGCTGCGAGCTACCAAAAAACTCTTTAATCGAAGCAATTACTGGACGTATGTTAATCAACGCTTGTGGCGTAATTACATTAGCATCCTGAATCGACATTCTTTCACGCACCACGCGTTCCATACGGGATAAACCGATACGGAACTGGTTTTGGAGCAACTCACCTACAGAACGTAAACGACGGTTACCCAAATGGTCAATATCGTCCGTACTTCCGATACCGTGAAGCAAGTTAATAAAATAACTGATGGAGGAAATAATATCGGCAGGCGTAATATTCTTAACCGATTTATCAATATTTCCGTTAGCAATCAGTTTTACTACTTTACCGTCCTCAATTGGCGAGAATACATCAATCGTTTGAAGTGGAATATCATTGCTTTCCAGCACGCCGCTAGCAACATGATACGTGCGGTGTCCTACTGATTCCTCCAGTTGGGCCAAAATCTCGTCCAACAGGCGACGATCCACCATTTGTCCTGCTTCAGCGATAATTTCACCAGTTGTTGTATCAATCAATGTCTCAGCAAGACGTTGATTGAACAGACGGTTTTTGATGTGAAGCTTTTTATTGATTTTGTAACGGCCTACGTTGGCCAGATCATAACGTTTTGGATCAAAGAAGCGTGCAACAAGCAAGCTCTTTGCGTTATCCAGTGTAGGTGGCTCACCCGGGCGAAGACGCTCATAAATTTCAATCAGCGCTTTCTCCGTGGAATCCGTATTGTCTTTATCAAGTGTGTTGCGGATATATTCGTCATTGCCGAGCAAATCCAGAATCTCAGCATCAGTGCCAAAGCCAAGTGCACGCAGCAACACCGTAACCGGAATTTTACGGGTACGGTCAATCCGGACATAGATAATATCCTTCGCATCCATCTCCAGTTCGAGCCAAGCCCCCCGGTTAGGAATTACCGTTGCGGTGTATGTTGTTTTCGCATTCTTGTCGACTTTTGTGCTGAAATAGACGCTGGGAGAGCGAACCAACTGGCTGACAATAACCCGTTCCGCACCGTTAATAATAAACGTACCCGTTTCAGTCATCAGCGGGAAGTCTCCCATGAATACTTCCTGCTCTTTCACTTCCCCGGTCTCTTTATTAATAAGCCGGACTTTTACCCGAAGCGGTGCTGCATACGTAACGTCGCGTTCCTTTGCGTCGTCAACGGTATATTTGGGTTCTCCGAGAGAATAGTCGATAAACTCCAAAATCAGATTTCCAGTGAAATCTTGAATTGGTGAAATATCCCGAAACATTTCCCGTAATCCTTCCTCCAAAAACCAATCATAGGATTTTTGTTGGATCTCAATCAGGTTCGGAACCTCGAGTACCTCATTAATACGTGCATAACTGCGCCGAGTGCGTCGACCATATTGAACAAGATGTCCTGCCAACTTAAACTCACCCCTCATGTCTACTCACTTTAAAAATACATTGCGAACCTCTGTTTGTGACCTTATAATAAGACACATACAGAAGATTCAATCTTACAAATACAGAAAAGCCCTTACTCGAATGCATTCGAAAAAAGAGCAACGTATCTGCAGAATCCTCTTACCGGAAGATCTTCATCACTTGTAGATTTGCCCAAAATGGTTGTATTATACGTAATAGCGATAAATACTATACCTACTACGCATAAATCTATTGACATTTCAACAAACTAAAGCCATGGAGGGCATCCTAATACTGACATTTTATAATGATATCACAGACCAGGATTCAAGTCAATGGTCCTATTGCATTTTCTTAAAAACTTTTTTTGGCCTTCAAAATTCGATAGCCTTTATCCTTTGTAACTTCCTCCACATGACCGAAAAGACTCTCTATCTTAGCACTCGCCGAAGGGGCCCCCTGCTTTTTCTGAATGACTACCCACAAAGTTCCACCCTCATTTAAATGCTCATAAGCAAGTTCAAAAATGGTATGCACTGTTTCTTTTCCTGCACGTATAGGAGGATTCGTCAAAATTACGTCAAAACGTTCATTCTTCACTTCCGCAAACAAATCGCTTTGCTTAACGGTGACATTCTTAACCCCATTACGTTCCGCATTCTCTATCGCTAGTTGAACGGCTCGCTCATTAATATCAACCATTGTGACGTGTCCTTCTGGGACAAGCGCGGCTGCCGCCAAACCAATCGGCCCGTAACCGCATCCTACATCTAATACCGAGGCTTGTGCAGGAAGCTGCATCGCTTCAATCAGCACGCGACTCCCATAATCAATGCCCTGCTTCGAAAAAACGCCTGAATCGCTGACAAAACGGTATGACCGCCCCCGCAGCACTGTTTCCAGGCTCCGTCTTTCATGCGCCGTCTCTGGCCGCTTGGAGTAGTAATGATCAGCCATTCATGCCCACCTCTTTCGGTTGTACTACCATCATAGCCTTTACAATTACCTTTCAGACATGCTGGCACTACCGTTTTACAGCAACAAACCCCTTGAAGATCACCTCAAGGGGTTTGTTTTAGTTCATTGTCTGCTAGAAAGCAGTCAATTATTTCACTTCTACAGAAGCGCCTGCTTCTTCCAATTTTGCTTTAATGGATTCAGCTTCTTCTTTAGCGATTTTTTCTTTCAGTGGTTTTGGAGCGTTGTCAACCAGTTCTTTTGCTTCTTTCAGGCCAAGACCTGTGATTTCGCGAACTGCTTTGATAACGTTGATTTTGGAACCGCCAGCGCTTGTCAAGATTACGTCGAACTCGGATTGCTCAGCTTCAGCTGCGCCACCTGCTGCGCCACCTGCTACAGCTACTGGAGCTGCTGCAGTTACGCCGAATTCTTCTTCGATTGCTTTCACGAGATCGTTCAGTTCCAATACGGACATACCTTTAATTGCTTCCAAGATTTGCTCTTTACTCATGGTTGAACCTCCATTTAAATTCGTATTTTTTTGTTCTCAACTGCTATACAGCAGGTTTAATCCCTAACTTATGCGCTTTGCTCTTCTTTTTCTGCAACAGCTTTAACTGCAAGCGCGAAGTTGCGCACAGGAGCTTGAAGCACGCTGAGGAGCATGGAAAGGAGACCTTCGCGGGATGGCAGTTCTGCCAGTGCTTTGATTTCCTCAACACCGATAACGCGACCTTCTACAACTGCACCTTTCAGTTCCAGTGCATTGTTCTTCTTAGCGAAATCGTTCAAGATTTTAGCTGCAGACACTGCATCATCTTTGCCGAACGCGATTGCAGTAGGACCTGTCAATACTGCGTCCAGTTCAGTCAATTCTGCTGCCGCAGTTGCACGGCGGAGCAGTGTGTTTTTCAGCACTTGAAATTCGATTCCGGCTTCGCGAAGCTGCTTACGCAGCTCAGTTACTTGGGCAACATTCAGACCGCGATAGTCTGCAACCACAGTCGTTACGCTCTCACGCAATTTCGCAGCTACAACTTCAACAGCTTCTTGTTTTGCTTGAATCACCTTTGCATTTGCCAAACTGTACACCTCCTGATCAATTTATCCGCTTTGTTCGAAGCACCCGATCTGGTGATCTCACAAAGCTTGCTTTCATAAGCATGAAAAAAGCCTCCGTAGAGTACGAAGGCTTGATAAATCTACATGGACGGGACAAGCCCGTCACATGAAACGTTCTATCATAACACCTCGGTAGGAAATTAAGCCCTAAGGCACCTACTGTCTACGGTAAGCATATTCAACTTTAATGGTCAGTCACAAGGACTCACAACTTTTATAGAATAACAATTTTGATTGAACATGTCAATCAAAATATTATCTGTAAACAGATGCGTTCACACGTGCACTTGGTCCCATAGTCGAAGAAATAGCGATGTTTTTCAGGTATACACCTTTAGCAGCCGCTGGCTTCGCACGGTTCAAGGCTTCAACCAAGGCTTTAAGGTTCTCGTTCAGCTGTTCAGCACTGAAGGAAGCTTTGCCGATTGGTGCATGAATTTGACCGGCTTTGTCGAGACGGTATTCGATTTTACCGGCTTTAATTTCTTGAACAGCCTTGGCAACGTCGAAAGTAACTGTGCCTGCTTTAGGGTTAGGCATCAAACCTTTACCACCGAGCAAACGACCCAGTTTACCAACCTCACTCATCATATCAGGTGTCGCAACGCAGACGTCGAATTCAAACCAGCCTTGTTGGATTTTGTTGATCATATCTTGATCGCCAACAAAATCAGCGCCAGCAGCTTCCGCTTCTTTCATTTTGTCACCTTTTGCAAATACCAGAACGCGTTGTGTTTTACCCGTACCATGCGGCAGGACAACAACACCACGAACAGCCTGGTCTTGTTTACGGGAATCTACGCCCAGACGAACTGCAGCTTCAACGGTTTCGTCGAATTTAGCAGTCGCAGCCTTTTTCACCAGTTCAACGGCTTCTAAAGGCTCGTAAGTTGCTTCGCTGTCAATCAGCTTAGCAGCTTCCAGGTACTTCTTACCATGTTTAGCCATAATGTTTTCCTCCTTATGTGGTATTAGCGGATATTCCTCCCACACTTGCCGGACAGTCAAACTGCCGGCACACGTAGATTAATAAAATTAATCTACGATGGTGATACCCATGCTGCGAGCAGTACCTTCAACCATACGCATTGCCGATTCTACGGAAGCTGCGTTAAGGTCAGGCATTTTTTGCTCTGCAATTTGACGAACAGCAGCGCGATTTACAGTTGCAACTTTCGTTTTATTTGGTTCACCGGAACCTTTTTCGATTTTAGCAGCAACTTTCAACAGAACAGCAGCCGGTGGAGTTTTGGTGATGAACGTAAAAGAACGATCCTCAAATACCGAAATTTCAACCGGAATAATCAGGCCTGCTTGATCAGCAGTACGAGCATTGAACTCTTTACAGAATGCCATGATGTTGACACCTGCTTGACCCAAAGCTGGACCTACTGGAGGCGCTGGATTAGCTTTCCCTGCAGGAATCTGCAGTTTTACCATTTTAATTACCTTTTTTGCCATGGATGACACCTCCTTGACTCAATAGTGGTAGACGGACCTATCGATCCTCCCACAAGAAACCTGTAAGAAAAATCTATATTTTCTCCACTTGAGTATAATCCAACTCAAGCGGGGTTTCCCGTCCAAACATGTTGACGTGAACTTTAAGCTTGCTCTTCTCAACCAAAATTTCTTCCACGGAGCCCACAAAATTCGCAAAAGGACCAACTTTAATTCGCACGGATTCCTTAACATCGAATTCAATCTTCGGTTTCGGCTCTACCATGCCCATATGCTTCAGAATCTGTTCAACTTCTTCTGGAAGCAATGGCGTCGGTTTGGAACCCGAGCCTGTTGACCCTACAAATCCCGTAACACCTGGTGTGTTGCGTACAACATACCAAGAGTCGTCGGTTTGGACCATTTCGACTAAGACATAACCAGGGTAGACTTTACGCATAACGGTTTTTTTCTTACCGTCCTTGGTTACCAGTTCTTCTTCCATAGGAACAAGAACACGGAATATCTTGTCTTCCATGCCCATGGACTCAACGCGTTTTTCCAAATTGGCTTTGACTTTGTTCTCATACCCTGAATAGGTATGAACGACGTACCATCTTTTTTCCATATCAAGCCACCTGGAACCCTTCCTAGATAATCGCTTCGATCACAGCGGAAATGCCGATGTCGAGAACCCAAAAATAAATCGTGACGAACGCAATTGTCCCTATGACAATCAGCGTATAGTTGGTCAGTTCTTTACGATTGGGCCAGCGAACCTTCTTGAGTTCAGCCCAGCTTTCAGAGAAAAAGGAAAACAGAGACTTGAAACTGCGTTTCACGCCGACTACACCTCCAAAAACTATCTGGTTTCCCGATGAGAAGTCTGTTCGTTACAGGACTTACAGAATTTCTTCATCTCCATGCGGTCGGGGTGATTACGCTTGTTTTTCGTCGTTGTGTAATTTCTTTGTTTGCATGTTGTACAAGCCAAAGTAATAATTACCCGCATGATGTGCACCTCCCGAAGACATCCAACACCGGAAGTCTCATAATTGATCCTAAAAAAAACCGCGAATTTAGGCCTACCTAAAACACTTTATCACACGGGGTTTTCCATGTCAACGAATGTTTGCATACAATTCGCAGTCCCGACTGTGGTGCATTTTAACATCTGTGCATCCTTTTAAACTGTTCTCTGAAAAGCCGCTTCAAAAATCAAGGCGATATCTATTATTCGTCTTTTTTAGTATAAATCATTTGTAACACTTATAAACCTGCATAGCCTACCTATAACGAATAAAAAAAGACTCGGACTCGAGCCTTTTTCCCTGTCAGCCTCTACTTTCAACTATCTCTTACTTCCAGATACTTTTCAAGTTTACGCTTGACCCGTTGCAGCGCGTTATCAATGGATTTCACATGGCGGTCAAGATCCTCTGCAATCTCCTGATACGAACGTCCGTCCAGATACAACATAAGTACCTTGCGTTCCAGTTCGCTCAGAATCTCGGACATCTTGTCCTCAAGGCCCACAAATTCTTCCTGATTGATGATCAGCTCTTCAGGGTCACTTACTTGTGTTCCGCAAATCACATCGAGCAACGTCCGGTCTGACTCTTCATCATAGATGGGCTTGTCCAGAGACACGTAAGAGTTCAGAGGAATGTGCTTTTGTCGTGTAGCCGTCTTAATTGCCGTAATAATCTGTCGTGTAATGCACAACTCGGCGAAAGCCTTGAACGAAGCAAGCTTGTCTCCCTTAAAATCACGAATGGATTTGTAGAGACCAATCATGCCCTCCTGAATAATATCCTCGCGATCAGCACCAATCAGGAAGTAGGATCTGGCCTTGGCCCGCACAAAGTTCCGGTATTTGTTGATCAGAAACTCCAGCGCTTCCCCATCACCTTCATGGACTGCTCCGACAATGTCTTCATCATTTTTGTAATCAAACTTTGACAACATGATATCCTTGAGGTCCACACTCACTAACAATCCCTCCGGCTGCAACGCAAGGTACCCGTTACTCTCTCAAATATACGACAAGTATACGCGATGTAACCTGATACCGTCAACCACAACAACCTAAAAAAGAAGAGCGCTAACAAAATTGTCAATGGTTTCAAAATGGAGTGGCGTCCAATTATTGGTTTATTCTCTTCTCCATCGTTCAAACAACTTTCGAAGCTCCGGGCTCAGTTTGGCATCTAGCGAGTTACGGGACAATTTAGCACTATCCTGCTGGATTCGCTTCTGCACTTCCCTTTCGGATTCCTCAATCTCGATCAGTAATTCTCGCGCCGACACCCTAAGTGCACCTTGTCCAAATGCGACATGTTGCTCTACCTGATCGCTTGTCGCTACGTAAATACTTCTTCTTTTACTGCTCAGCTCCCGAACCAATCGCTCGATGCACTCATCAGCAGTTTCTTTTTCTCTGGTAAAATAAATCTGGACTTTGCTCTGAGCAAAAGTTTTACCTAATCCTGGCACCCTGTAAGCATCAAATACGACGATGACTCTTCTGCCGGAATACGCCTGATGATCCGCCAGTCGTTCAAGAAGTCTGTCCCTCGCTTCCTGCATACCAGATTGTACCAGTGCGGAAAGTTCGGGCCAGGCTCCAATCATGTTGTAACCGTCCACAAGCAGAACATCCCGCGTGTCAGCCATATCGTTAGCCCCGTGCCTGTCGTCCGCGCAATACTTCGTACATGACAACACCTGCAGCTACAGAAGCATTAAGGGAATTAATTTGCCCCGCCATTGGCAGCTTGACGAGTACATCGCATTTCTCACGAATCAAACGGCCCATACCTTTATTTTCGTTACCAATGACAATGGCTACTGGTCCAGTGAATACTCCATTCCCAAAGACAGAGTCTGTCGCTGTAACATCCGTGCCAACTACCCATACACCTTCTTCTTTAAGACGATCAATGGTTTGTCCCAGATTGTTTACACGCGCCACCGGAACGTACTCCACAGCACCTGCCGATGTTTTGGACACCGTTACAGTTACAGCTGCAGAACGCCTTTTCGGCACAATAACACCATGCGCTCCAGTACAGTCCGCTGTACGAAGGATGGAGCCCAAATTATGAGGGTCTTCAATCTCATCCAGCAAAATCAAAAACGGCTCTTCTCCCTTATCACGAGCAGTTGCGAGCAATTCTTCCACTTCAACATAGGCAAAAGGCGCAGCTTGCGCGACCACTCCCTGATGTTGAATGCCCGGAACCATTTGATCCAGCTTACGCTTGTCCACCTGCAAAACAATAATTCCTGCTTTTCTCGCCTCAGCTGTAATCGGCAGTGTCAAATGTTTTTGCGCATTATCCGCAATCCAAATTTTATTTATTGTTCTGCCTGAACGCAATGCCTCCGTTACCGAATGCTTACCGGCAATCCATTCTTCTTCCATCTCTAGCTTCCTCCCGGGAAACGGCTGATACTTGTTCCATCCAGTCCATTCCCATTTATGATTTTTCTGTATTTTCCATTTGTGCAATTCCGTACGTAATCAACTCTCTTAATCTGTCCAAATGTCCATCACAATAAAGAGATCCAATCAACCCCTCCAGTGCAGTGGCGTGCCGATACTCAAGCACATCAGCATTTTTGGGCAAACTTCCTGATTTAGCATTTCTTCCTTGTCGGACAATATCGCGTTCTTCTTCCGTCAGTACATTTTCCAATAGCCCCAACATGCGACTCTGCGCCTTGGCGGAGACTAGCCCTGTGGCTCGCCGATGCAGATGATTTGGACGCAGGTTAGGCTGTGCCAACAAATATTGCCGGACAGCTACCTCGTACACTGCATCACCAATGTAAGCTAGTGCAATGGGGGGCATCAAACGTGCTGGCTTGGACGCAGGGTACGGGAACCAGTTCCCCGTACCTTCCGATGCTCCTGAGTTCAGTGGCTTTTCATTCATTTTCGCCGCCACCGCATCCCCTGCGTCGTATCTTCAAGCACAATGCCTTTTGCAGCCAACAGATCGCGAATTTCGTCAGCTCTACCCCAATTTTTGGTCTTACGAGCTTCGACACGTTCAGCAATTAACTGCTCAATTTCGTCATCCAGCAACTCTTCACTCGGCTCCGAATAAATGCGAAGCACGTTATTCATCGAATGAAAGGTATGCAATACAGCTTGTAATTCTGCCTGATGTACGACATCTCGTTGCAACAAATGGTTTGCTTCGCTAACCCAATCGAATACAGCAGTAATCGCATCAGGTGTGTTGAAATCATCATTCATTTTTTCGCCAAACTGCTGCAAAATTCCGTCGAGCTTCGTTTGCAGTTCCGTCGATACTCCCTCATTACCTTTCAGCGCATTAGCTAAACGATGCTTCACATTGGCAACTGCATTGGCGATCCGTTCGACACTGTTCTCCGCCTGACTCATAGTCTCTTGGTTGTAGTTTAACGGATTTCGGTAATGCGTCGACAACATAAAATAACGTATAGCCTCAGGCTTGTGATGAGCGCGCAAATCTTTAACCAAAATACCATTACCGAGTGATTTCGACATTTTTTCATTATCTATGCGAATATATCCGTTATGCATCCAGTAGCGAGATAATGGCTTACCTGTAATCACTTCGGATTGTGCGCATTCACATTCATGATGCGGAAATTGCAGATCCTGTCCGCCCCCATGAATATCCAGTGTATCCCCCAAATAATGGCGAGCCATAGCAGAGCATTCGATATGCCAGCCTGGTCGTCCATTTCCCCAAGGGCTCGACCAATGAATTTCGCCCGGCTTCGCTGCCTTCCAGAGTACAAAGTCCTCGGCATTTTCCTTGCGTTCATCCACATTGATACGAATTCCGAACTGAAGCTCTTCCAGATTTTGACCTGACAGTTGTCCGTAATCTTTGAACTTTTTGGTCCGATAGAACACGTCGCCATCATTCTCATAGGCATAGTCTTTGTCTACCAATTCCTTAATAAAATCAATAATCAGATCCATGCTCTCTGTTACACGAGGGTTCATACTGGCAGCAGGAACATTCAATCCTGCCAGATCCTCATGGTAGGCGGCAATAAATTTCTCAGCAACTGCCGAAACATTCATGTCAAGTTCCCTAGCTTTGCGGATTAGTTTATCATCAACATCTGTAAAGTTCACCACATAGTTTACATCATAGCCCAAATACTCCAGGTAGCTGCGCACCACGTCAAATACAATTACAGGCCGTGCATTACCAATATGAATGTAATCATACACGGTAGGTCCGCATACATACATTTTAACCTTTCCAGGCTCCAGTGGCACAAAGGGCTCCCGACTCCTCGTCATTGTATTATAAATTTGAAGCGGCATTGTTATGTTCCTCCCTCATGAAAATCATTTTTCTAATTTATTCTCTTGGGCCACCTGATGTTTCTGAGCGGTTGGCCCATCCTTCAAATCAGACATTTCTGCACGCAAACGTTCTATTTCCCGTTGAAGTTCTCGCATAGAGTCCACAACCGGATCAGGCAATTGATGACTAAGTCGGTCTGGACGCCTACCATCCTGTCTTACAACTCGCCCTGGGATGCCCACCACCGTACTGTTTGGTGGGACTTCTTTGAGCACAACCGAGTTGGAGCCAATGTTGGACTGTGCCCCGATCGTGAAGGAGCCTAATATTTTCGCACCCGAGCCGATAACAACATTATTCCCAATGGTCGGATGACGCTTCCCTTTCTCTTTCCCAGTCCCGCCGAGTGTGACCCCCTGATACAATACGACATCGTCACCAATCTCACAGGTTTCACCGATGACCACTCCCATGCCATGGTCAATGAACAGCCGATCTCCGATACGAGCGCCAGGATGAATTTCAATACCTGTCATAAACCTCGATACCTGGGATATAACACGGGCTAGAGTACACCAGTTTCGCAAATAAAACCAATGTGCAATTCGGTGTGCCCAAAGGGCATGAACGCCGGAATACGTAAAAATGACCTCCAGCTTACTTCGGGCGGCCGGATCATTATCCAAAACAGTCTGAATGTCGGATTTGAAATGTCTGAACATGTCGCCCTCCTATTCCCTTCATATCCTTGCCGCATCATCACAACACTTCACGTTCCGCCAATTTTCGCATCCACCAGCACTCTTCGACATTTTTCTATCTATAACGAGTCTGAGTCTGATAAAAAAGAAAAAGCGCCTCCGCAGCCTAAGCTGCAGAGACGCATGAACGTGGTCCCACTCTGCTTTCGAACATATCTGCTGCATAAAAAGCAGATAATCCGTCTTTGGCGTCCTGTAACGGGAACGAATCGGCACGCCCTTGTCACATCAGCATTTGATGCTAATGAGGGTTCGGGCGCACGGCTCCCAGGCGCATTTCCTCCGCAGGTCAACTGGACGGCTCTCAGCCTGGGGTTTCCCCTCGACCGTCCTCTCTGGCAGATGCCCTTATGCAGTGTACTTCTCCTGTTCGCAGCCTTTACACGTAAATATCAATCCGTATCAATGGAGTCATTATAGCGAAAAGACAACAAATTGACAAGAAATATCAGCCTTTAATTTGTGCCTTGAGACGATCCAGTACCTTGTCACGTCCAAGCAAAAAGATAGTTTCATTCAGATCCCGTCCATGCGTTTGGCCTGTAAGAGCCACACGAATCGGCATGAATAATTGTTTCCCCTTAAAACCGGTTTCCTTTTGAACTTCTTTGATCAGCTTAGCCATTTGTGGAGCTGTAAATTCCTCACTCGTTTCAACTTTACCTGCAAAAGCTCTAAGTACCTCAGGAACCTGCTCTTCGGCCAATACAGCTGCTGCTTCAGCATCCAGTTCCAGATGTGAACGGAAAAACAACTCAGACAACGTTACAATATCGGACGCAGATGTCATCTGTTCCTGGTATAAGCGAACAAGGGCCTTAGCCCAATCCAGTTGTTCCGCAGACAGCTCAGTAGGCAACAGCCCCGCTGTCTGGAGATGTGGAATCGCCATGCTGGCAATTCGCTCAGGATCAGCCTTTTTAATATAGTGATTGTTCAAATAAGCAAGCTTATTTGTATCAAACACAGCTGGACTTTTGGACAAACGATTAGGATCGAAAATCGAAATCAGTTGTTCCCGATCATAGATCTCTTCTTCGCCTTCTGGGGACCAACCCAGCAGTGCGATGAAGTTGAATATAGCTTCTGGCAAATAGCCCAACTTGTCATACTGCTCCATAAACTGAATAATGGATTCGTTACGTTTACTGAGCTTTTTGTGATCCTCACCTACAATCAGCGTCATATGACCGAAGCGTGGCGGTTCCCACCCGAGAGCTTCAAAGATCATCAACTGCCGCGGTGTATTGGAAACATGGTCTTCGCCCCGTAGTACATGCGATATTTTCATCAAATAATCGTCAACTGCTACAGCGAAGTTATATGTCGGAATACCGTCTTTTTTGACGATAACAAAATCGCCGCTTTCCTTGGAATTGAACGTAATTTGTCCTTTAACGATATCGTCAAACGTATATTCACGATCTTCCGGTACACGAAAACGAATACTTGGTACACGGCCCTCTGCTTCAAATGCCTGGCACTGTTCTTCTGTTAGATCACGATGTTTTCCAGAATAGCGCGGTGTCTCCCCACGTGCCGTCTGCTCTTCACGCTCGCGCTCCAGCTCTTCTTCAGTGCAGTAACAGCGGTAAGCCAAACCACGATCCAGCAAATCCTGCCAGTATGTTTTATATATGTCCAAGCGTTCAGTCTGACGATAAGGTCCAAACTCTCCTCCCACGTCTACGCTCTCATCCCAGTCCATACCCAACCATTTCAAATATTTAAGTTGGCTTTCTTCTCCGCCCTCAATATTGCGCTTCACATCTGTGTCTTCGATACGAATAATAAATTTCCCACCTTGATTGCGGGCAAACAAATAATTAAATAATGCCGTTCTGGCATTTCCAATGTGCAGATGCCCTGTAGGGCTTGGTGCATAACGTACACGAACTTCCGTGCTCATATAATCTCCTCCAAATTGAATTACTCAAGATGATAGCATTTACTTGATAAGACAGACAACCGATTGAGCCGCGATTCCTTCACCCCGGCCGGGAAACCCGAGTTGCTCTGTCGTGGTCGCCTTGACGTTCACCTGGGATAGCTCCTCTGCTTCCAGCGCCCGAGCGATGACTTCATTCATCTGCGGAATATACGATGCCATTTTGGGCTTTTGTGCGATAATCGTAGAATCGATATTCCCCAAGCGATATCCTCGCTCTTTAGCTAGCCCCCACACATGCTCCAGTAGCTTAAGACTGTCAGCATCCTTAAATTCTGGGTCATTATCCGGAAAATGCTTCCCGATGTCTCCCAAGCCAAGCGCGCCCAGGATAGCATCGCTAATGGCATGCAGCAGTACGTCTGCATCGGAATGGCCCAATAAACCTTTTTCATACGGAATATTCACACCTCCGATGATGCATGGCCTTCCTTCCACCAGCTGGTGGACGTCAAATCCTTGTCCCACTCTGATCATTTGATATCCTCTCCCTCTGTTTTCACCCATAGCGCCGCCATATCCAAATCCTCCGGTGTAGTAATTTTGATGTTCTTGTAGCTGCCTTGAACGACAGTAACCGGAATGCCTAGCCGCTCTATCAGCATAGAATCATCTGTTCCCAAGAATCTCGACTGCTCCGCTTCCTCATAGGCTCGCAGCAGATCGGAAAGACGAAAAGTCTGTGGCGTTTGAATACTCCACAGACTTCGGCGATCCGGCGTTGCTGTAATGATACCATCCCCGTTCACTTGCTTGACCGTATCCTTTACAGGTACTGCCGCTACAGAAGCACCAGTACGCTGGGCTGCCTCAAGGCATGAACGTACAAGCTCAGGTTGAATGAGTGGACGCACACCATCATGCACCATCACCCAATCCGCTTGTAAGTGGCGCAGACCGCGATAGACCGAATGCTGGCGTTCACTGCCACCAGCTACCACCCGTACATTTTTACCGATTTTGTATTGATGAATCCAATCTCGGCAGCGTTCCACATCTGCTGTCCCAGTCACCATCACCATTTCATCCACTTCGGGCATAGCTGCGAATATTTCAAGTGTATGTATGAAGATGGGCTTGTCCCGCAAAAGCAGAAATTGCTTGCTCTCCTGCGTCCCCATACGGGAGCCGCGCCCTGCTGCCACAATGACAACTCCTACCCGATTGTTCATTCAAATAACTCCTGCCCTGATCGCACTTGGACGATCCGTATGATAACACATCTACTTCATCATACCGCGTTTATTGAGCTTTTTCCAATAATTTCGGTTTGGCAAAGATCATACGTCCGGCCGAGGTCTGAAGTACACTCGTGACCAGCACCTCCATAAGAGAGCCAATATAGTCACGTCCGCCTTCCACAACAATCATTGTACCATCATCCAGATAGGCTACACCCTGCCCATGCTCCTTGCCGTCTTTAATAATCTGCACCATAATTTCCTCACCGGGCAGTACGACAGGCTTCACTGCATTCGCCAAATCGTTAATATTCAGCACTGATACACCTTGCAGTTCGCATACTTTATTCAGGTTAAAATCGTTAGTTACAACTTTACCCTGTAACACCTTTGCCAGCTTGACCAACTTACTGTCAACCTCTGAAATTTCCTCAAAATCACCTTCGTAAATGAGCACATTCACATCCAGCTCTTTTTGGATTTTATTCAAAATATCCAGGCCCCGTCGTCCACGATTACGCTTAAGTAAATCTGATGAATCTGCAATATGCTGAAGCTCCTCTAACACAAATTCAGGAATCACAATCGTTCCTTCAATAAAACCTGTCTTGCAGATATCTGCAATACGCCCATCTATAATGACGCTGGTGTCCAAAATTTTATGTTCCTCCAGCTTGCGTTCTTCTGCACCCGTTCCCCGACCAAAAAAGCCAGAACTCCAAAAGGATGACAGCTCGTCCCGCTTTTCTAGTCCAACCATTAATCCCACATATCCACATATCACGGTAACAGCCGTCTGGATAAGTTGACCCGGGGCCCCCAACCATGAAAAAAGCGGATAGACTGCTAAGGAAAGTATCAATCCCACCGCTAAACCAATCGCACCTGCCATCATCTCGTTCATCGGAATTCGTACCAAGCCTTCAATGCCCTGTTGCAACCGGTTCGCCACGGATGCTCCTGCGAATGAGCACCCGGCCATAAATAACACTGCTCCCGCCATCATCCAAACAACCATTCCCGGTAAAGACCCATCACTCAACCATTCTGGCATCCACGATACAATGCCCCCTACCCGCTGGTATAACGTATAGCCAAACCATGCTCCGCACAATCCTGTAAAAGTTAAAATAGCCTTTCTCCACATTGAATCTCTATACCTCCTTTATTTTCTTTTCATTAGTCTGCTATTTATTGGATACATAGCATTTCTCTTACCAGTATGATCCATTTCCCACATAACTAACCCTGTGTTTTCACTTTTTATGCATAAAAAAAGCATTTATCTCCTTGAAATAATTCAAGGAAATAAATGCTTATACTTGCTTGATACTACCGCTGTGAATGACGATATTGATCGTCCTGTTCTTCCTGACTGGAACGATCCCGATCACGCCCACGTCTGCGTGATAGTTTACGAATGTTCAGCTTCATACCATACAATGCATACAGCACCAGTGGCACAAAAATCAGCTTCGACAGCTGGTCAGGGAATTTAACAGCCAACACCACCGCTGCAATTACGACCCATGGAGCCACCCAAATTGCTTTTTTCGGGAGGCCAACCTTTTTAAAATTTGGATATTTCATGGAGCTGACCATCAAATAAGAGACCAGCAACATGGCAATCGACATGTATAACAAAGAAATATCGTTATGGAATAAGGACAAAGTGGCTAATACGCCACCTGCTGCCGGAATTGGTAGACCCGTAAAATAACCTGGTACACCAGGACGTACGTTAAATCGAGCCAAACGCAACGCTCCGCACATCGGGAAAATGGCAGTAACCGTCCAAGCGAGAGCCGAATTCGCATCATGAAAAGCAACCATGTACATAATAACTGCGGGAGCAACACCAAAAGATATCATATCTGATAAGGAGTCCAGTTCTTTACCGAATTCGCTTTGGGCATTCAGGACCCGGGCCATTCTTCCATCCAGTCCGTCCAACAACATGGCGACAATAACCATAATAGCGGCAAGACTGTATTTTCCGTCTACAGCCAATAAAATGGCGATCATTCCGAGAAACAAGTTACCTAAGGTACACAAGTTCGGAATTGATTTGGTAATCATCTCTTCACCTCAATGTATGAATTGTTCCATTATAATCCTTTCACTGTATTACATTTACATTTGCCTGTCAATGAAAACTTGTTCCTGCAAACGTTTAAGACCTTCTTTAATCGTACGCGCACGAACCTCTCCAATACCATCCACTTCATCCAGTTCTTCTATCGTTGCTGTGATGACATGTGGAAAACGTCCAAACCGCTCTACCAGATTATGAATAATCACATTCGGTAAACGCGGTATCTTGTTCAGTACCCGATAGCCGCGTGCAGCAATATACTCCTCTGATGTCGCAGCTGAAGAAGGGTAGCCTAGTAAACGTACAATATGATTCACATCCAACAATTCGTCGTCCGTAGAACGTTTGAGTCCCAATATAATTTCACGAATCTTTTCGTCGCTATCGTCTTTGGCATAATCCTTATACAACAACCATGCTTCTTCCTCAATATTGCTGACAAGCTCTTCCATCTGCATACTAATTAGACGGCCCTCATTTCCGAGCTCGTTAATAAATCGTTTGATCTCCATTTTGATGCGCAGCACCATTTCGATCCGTTGGATGACATTAACGACCTCCGGCATGGTAACCAGCTCTTCAAATTCAGATGCTGTCAAATTCGTAGAGGCTTGCCCCAACACAGATCTATATTTTTCTAACGTCTGAATAGCCTGATTGGCTTTCGTTAAAATAACCCCGATTTCCTTGAGCGCATACCGTAATGTCCCCTGATACAAGGTAATAATATTACGCCGCTGGGAAATAGACACCACTAGTTTACCAGTTTGCTTAGCAACTCGTTCTGCCGTCCGGTGCCGAATTCCTGTTTCAATCGACGAAATCGAGGAGTCAGGAATCAGTTGCGTATTAGCATATAAAATTCGTTTTAAATCCTCGCTTAATATGATTGCGCCGTCCATTTTAGCCAACTCATACAAATAGTTCGGCGAAAAATCACAATTAATGGAGAAACCGCCATCCACGACTTCCATAACTTCTGGGCTATAGCCAACGACCAGAAGAGCACCCGTTTTGGCACGCAAAACGTTTTCTAATCCGTCGCGAAAGGGAGTTCCCGGTGCCACAAGCCGCAGCAAATCGTTCATTTTATCCAGTTGGCTCGCTTCTTTCATTCTCAATGCCCCCTAATCTAATGCGGCTGCCAGTGCATCTGCTACCGTTCCTACTCCTATAATTTGTATCCCTTTCGGATGTGTCCAACCCTTCAAGCTTTTCTCCGGCATGATCACCCGTTTGAAACCTAGTTTCTCCGCTTCTCGTACTCGCTGTTCTGCTCGGGATACCGCGCGCACCTCACCTGTCAGTCCCACCTCGCCAAAAATCACATCATACGGCTTTGTAGGAGCATCCCTAAAGCTGGAAGCAATGCTCACAGCTATAGCCAAATCCACCGCCGGTTCATCCAACTTCACGCCTCCGGCTACGTTGAGATAAGCGTCCTGGTTTTGCAAAAACATGCCCATCCGCTTTTCTAGCACGGCTATGATTAATCCCATTCGATGATGGTCGACTCCTGTGCCCATTCGGCGTGGAGATGGAAAATGTGTAGCTGCAATCAATGCTTGCAGTTCAACCAATACAGGTCGGGTTCCTTCCATACTGGCTACAACAGTAGAACCTGCCACCCCCAGTGGCCGTTCAGACAGGAATAGTTCAGAAGGATTCGAAACCTCACGCAAACCGCTTTCAGCCATTTCAAAAATACCAATTTCATTTGTAGAACCAAAACGATTTTTAACTGCACGCAAAAGCCGATACGTATGGTGACGCTCTCCTTCAAAATAAAGTACACAATCAACCATATGTTCCAACAAACGCGGACCTGCAATGGCCCCTTCCTTGGTCACATGTCCTACCAATACCGTAGCAATACCTAGCCCCTTGGCAATTCGCATAAAGCGTGAAGTACACTCTCGCACCTGAGCCACACTACCTGGTGCACTCGTCACCTCAGGCAAATATACAGTCTGTATCGAGTCGATGACCAAAAATTCCGGCTTCAAGCTGTCCACCGCTTCTTCAATCGTCTCCAAATTCGTCTCACATAATACGTATAGGCTGGGGGACAAGGCACCGAGTCGATCTGCACGTAGTTTCGTTTGACGGACAGATTCCTCACCAGACACGTACAGCACCTTTAAACCAGTTAAAGCCAGCTCATTAGATGTTTGCAGCATAAGCGTAGATTTACCGATTCCCGGATCACCGCCCACCAAAACGAGTGAACCCGGCACCACACCTCCACCGAGTACTCGATTCAATTCGCCAATTCCCGTCAAAATTCGTGCTTCTTTACCGCTCTCCACCTCTATAATAGGGAGTGGCTTGTCTTTTGTGCTATGAGTAAGAAGGGAAGACCCCATTCCTTGAGTTTTTACAACGCTTTCTGTTTCTTCGACCATGGAATTCCATGCCTGGCATCCAGGACATTTTCCGTACCATTTGGGCGATTCATAACCACATTCCGTACAGGAAAACTTAGTTTTCACTTTAGCCATACTTTGTTCCTTGGCTCCTTATTGACGACGATGATGTCAAATTTATGTTCATACAGCCCAGAAAGAGCTGTAACAATAAAAGTTTACCATTGAAGCTTGGCGGACGTAAAGCAATATCACAAACTTTCCCAAAGCATTTACCCAACCTTTTCACCGTGTTTTATACACAAAAAGGGTGCCTTCGCAATAGCTTTCCAGCCTGCGAGACACCCTTTTCTACTGTTTATTTAGTAAACTGCTTTAGGACTTGGCAGATACATTATCCTTTTTGGTTACAGTCAATGTACCGTTCTCCTCATCAATGAAGAGAGAGTCACCTTTAGTAATGTTGCCAGTCAACAATTCCTCGGACAGGCGATCTTCGATATGCTTCTGGATTGCACGACGCAATGGACGCGCACCATACGCTGGATCAAAGCCTTCCTTCGCAAGGAATTTTTTAGCGTTGTCTGTCAACTCGAAGTCAACCTCATACTCATTCAGGCGTTTACGCAGCTCCTCAGACATGAGTGACACAATTTCAGCAATATGTTTTTCTTCGAGAGAATGGAAAACGATAATTTCATCAATCCGGTTCAAGAACTCAGGACGGAAGCTTTTCTTCAGCTCATCCATCACTTTGCCCTTCATATTATCGTAATCCGCTCCAGCGTCCACTACAGCTGTAAAGCCAAGCGTGGAGTTACGTTTAATCGCCTGTGCACCAACATTTGATGTTAGGATGATGAGTGTATTACGGAAATCAACGACACGACCTTTGGAATCTGTCAGACGACCGTCTTCCAGTACTTGCAGAAGAATATTGAATACTTCTGGGTGTGCTTTTTCAATTTCATCCAGCAATACAACAGAGTATGGCTTACGACGTACCTTCTCGGTCAGTTGACCGCCTTCCTCATATCCAACGTACCCTGGAGGCGCTCCTACCAGACGAGACGTGGAGTGTTTCTCCATATATTCGGACATATCAATACGGATGACCGCATTTTCATCTCCAAACATGGATTCAGCCAAGGCGCGTGCCAACTCTGTTTTACCCACCCCAGTTGGACCGAGGAAAATAAAGGACCCAATTGGACGCTTCGGATCTTTCAGTCCGGCACGTGCCCGGCGAATCGCCCGGCTTACTGCCTTAACTGCTTCGTCCTGTCCAATTACCCGCTCATGCAGCAACTCTTCCATATTCAACAAGCGGTGTGTTTCTTCCTCTTTCAGCTTGCTGACTGGAACACCTGTCCAGATTGCAACGACTTGAGCGATATCCTCTGGTGTAACTTCAGAATCTGTACGACCCTGTTGTTCTTTCCATTGGTTTTTGGTCACGTCTAGCTCTTCACGGATTTTTTGCTCTGTATCACGCAGGGCTGCCGCTTTTTCAAACTCCTGACTTTGTACCGCTGAATCCTTTTCCTTCCGGATATCTTCCAGACGGTTTTCCAGCTGTTTCAGGTTTGGCGGTACAGTGTAAGAATTCAGCCTTACTTTGGAGCCCGCTTCATCAATAAGATCAATAGCCTTATCTGGAAGGAAGCGGTCGGTGATATAACGATCTGACAATTTTACGGCCGCTTCAATAGCTTCATCTGTGATCTTTACACGGTGATGCGCTTCGTAACGGTCACGCAGACCATACAAGATTTGAATCGCCTCTTCTGGAGAAGGTTGATCCACTGTAATGGGTTGAAAGCGACGCTCCAAAGCAGCATCTTTCTCAATATATTTGCGGTATTCATCCAGCGTGGTCGCACCGATGCATTGCAGCTCGCCACGTGCCAGAGCAGGTTTCAGGATGTTGGACGCATCAATTGCGCCTTCCGCTCCACCAGCACCAATCAGCGTATGCAGCTCGTCAATGAACAACACGATATTACCCGCTTGACGAATCTCGTCCATAATCTTTTTCAAACGATCCTCGAATTCGCCACGATACTTGGTGCCTGCTACCACAGAGCCCATATCCAGTGTCATTACGCGCTTGTCGCGCAACGTTTCGGGAATCTCATTCGCTATGATTTTTTGAGCCAATCCTTCGGCAATCGCCGTTTTACCTACCCCAGGCTCACCAATCAGAACCGGATTGTTCTTTGTACGGCGGCTGAGCACCTGAATTACGCGTTCAATTTCCTTGCTACGCCCAATAACAGGGTCCAGGTTGTTTTCCTTCGCAGATGCCGTCAGATCGCGTGCCAGACTGTCCAGGGTTGGCGTGCTGACATTAGCTGGAGCACCGTGATGGCTGGAAACAGCCTCGCTGCTGCCGAGCAATTGAAGCACTTGCTGACGCGCTTTGTTCAGACTGATGCCCAGGTTATTCAGTACCCGTGCTGCTACGCCTTCGCCTTCACGAATAAGACCCAGCAAAATATGTTCTGTACCTACATAGGTATGGCCCAGTTTGCGGGCTTCATCCATAGACAGTTCGATGACTTTTTTGGCACGTGGAGTATAGGCAATGTTCGTCGGTTGCTCTTGACCGCGTCCAATCAACGTTTCCACTTCATCCTGGATTTTTTCCAGTCCCAGGCCCAAACCGATTAAGGCTTTCGCTGCTATTCCTTCACCTTCACGAATGAGGCCTAGCAAAATGTGCTCTGTACCAATGTTGTTGTGTCCCAATCGAACTGCTTCTTCCTGAGCCAAAGCAAGCACTTTCTGTGCACGTTCCGTAAATCTTCCAAACATCATATATCCTGCACCTCCACAGTGTGTATTTCAGATCATTTTATATATTAAAGGGTTGTGCCTAATTTTTGCCGGATCAGCTTCGCCCGGTACATATCGCGCTCTTCGGTATTCATTTTATCCCCAAAGCTTTTTTGCAGGAACCCGGGTTGTGTCATCACATTCAGCTCATTCATCGCTGCGGTGGAAGGACGCTCCAAAATTCCCAAATCTACGCCAAGACGTACATCAGACAGCCGCTGTGCAGCCTCCTTGGAATCCAATACTGCTGCATACGACAAAATACCGAATGAACGCATCACCCGATCTGTAATTCGCAGCATAGATTCATTCATTAGCCTTTCTCTGGCAGAACGCTCGTGCTCAATAATTTGTAGCACCACGCCATGTAGATTCTCAATAATCTCCGCTTCGGTTTGTCCCAGTGTAATCTGATTAGACACCTGAAACAAATTTCCGACCGCTTCGCTGCCTTCACCGTAAATGCCGCGAACTGTAAGACCTACCTGTGAAACAGCAGACAATATACGATTGATTTGATGAGTCATGACTAATGCGGGCAAATGCATCATCACCGAAGCTCTCATACCTGTGCCGACATTCGTTGGACAACTGGTTAGAAAACCTCTCCGATCATCAAATGCATAATCAACATGCGCTTCAAATGCATCATCAATAACCATAGCGCGTTCCCAAGCTTCTCTAACCTGACATCCCGGATATAAGCACTGGATACGCAGATGATCCTCTTCGTTTATCATAACACTAACCGATTCATCATCGCTAATTAAGACAGCACCGTTACGAGATTCGTTCGCCAAATTAGGACTAATCAAATGCTTCTCAACCAGCACCTGCTTGTCGATCTCATCCAACTCGGATATTTTCAACGTATGAAAAGTACCAAAACCGCCTAAATCATCATACTGAAGGATATCCGTCAAGCGCTGAAGTGCTTCTTCCGACTGCTGATTGGTAGCAAGCATGGGAAAAGGCAGATGCTGCAAGTTACGCGCAATTCTTACCCGGCTGCTAATGACAATCTCCGAATCCGCAGCATCACCACGCATCCAGTCACTTAGCGGCTTCTCCGTAAACCGAATATTGGGCATTACGCATCCCTCCTACTCTTCACAAACTTTACTCTTCAGTCATTTCTTTTTCAAGCTCTCTGATTTGATCCCTAAGCTCAGCAGCTGATTCAAACTCTTCCTGTACAATATGCTGTTGCATCTCTTTTTTCAAATCGTCAATTTGCCGTTTAACCTTCAGTCGGCCACCAGTGCGAACCGGAACTTTACCAACATGATTCGTACTGCCATGCACACGCTTGAACAGAGGGTCCAGACGATTATCAAAATATTGATAGCACGACGGGCATCCGAAACGTCCCAGCTTACTAAACTGTGCATAGGTCATGCCACAATCCTTGCATTGCAGGTTCTGCGGACCACTGTGGCCTGGAGACTGGCTCTTTGTACTGGAGTCAAAATCCAACATCCCCGACAGCAAGCTATGAATTGAAAAGCCGTTAGGTGTTCCAGGGATCATCTCCCCTTTTTCCTTCGCACACGTCTCACAAATATGAAACTCCGTCTTTTCGCCATTCACAATTTTGGTGAAATGCAAAGTTGCCGGCCGCATATTACATTCTTGGCACAGCATAAAAGCACCTCCTTCAATGTCAGGATTTAATACCCACCTTACATCCAAACATTAGTCTCTATTCACACACTATTTGGTCGCCAGCAACGAGATCAGCATAGCCTTAAGCAATCTTGCTCGCAGTTGATCACGATAGGGAAGCTTCAGTAATAATGTATCTCTCGATAAAGCAGCCTTCATTAGATTAGCTTCCCTTTTGCTTAAAAAATGGGCTTCCTCTAACTGATAAATCAGTCCTTCTGCTGCTGATTGGCTAATTTCCTCCCCGATGCTCTGATGAAGATGTGTATGGATGGCATGCTGTGCAGGGAGCTGAATTCGCTGAATACGAATGTAGCCCCCACCACCGCGTTTACTTTCCACCACATAGCCTTTTTCCAGCGTAAACCGGGTGCTAATTACATAATTAATTTGCGACGGAACGCAGGAAAAGCGGTCAGCCAGATCATTGCGCTGAATCTCCACCAAACCTTGGGGACTTTCCAGCAATATACTCTTCAAATATTGTTCAATAATATCGGAAACATTGCGCATTTCATCATCCTCCACTAACGGAAACGCAAGTATTCAAGTACATTTCACGCTCCACAGAGTCCGCCGTATATTGAACTTAACCAAACGGTAAAGTCACGAATCTAAGCTGTATTTAGGCTATTGCCTGTTCTACATCCATTGAAATGTACCGTCTTGTCTCTAGTGTGGCCTTTATTTGCGATTAATCATACACTTCTCTTATGTTCATAAGAGTCAGCTCCTAACTATACGCAAATCATTTCAATTCTCGTTTGCTTCTTTACTATCGAAATTACTTCATACGGCCAATCCATCAGCATAATACTTCTACAGAATCACACTAGGTTTGATTGACTTTGACTTTCTTTGACTATATTCACATTATAGCACATTATTCATTTTTGCCAAGGGGTCAATACCATTTTTCGCAATCTAATTATGTTTTATACAATACCATAAAAAAACTCTTCCCATTACAGAAAGAGTTTTGAAAATAATGATAACCACACAAGTTATATTCTCTGAAAGATGAGCTTAAAAGATCTAAATAGGCCTTTATCAGAAAAAATCCAATAAAAACGTTTGATTTACTGGTATTACGCGTTTTAGGGCAGACACATACTCACTGCTACCTTCAATACGCCCCCATTTACACAGATCATCAACCTGCTGGTAGCCAAGCATCAGAGTCGTCAGTGACTGAATCCCAAGTTTCAAGTCAACTACTATGGCATTTTTAGATGAAATGCTTTTGTTCACTCTCTCCAGACACCCTTGCCCTTTCGTCGTAATCGTTAATCTCCATACTCCTTCATTCCATGGAGCATACCGATCAGTCAGATTTAAGGTTAAACTTGTTTCCTCTCCAATCTGCTCAAAAGGGAATCTTTCTACAAAAGCAGCTGCATCCACAATACGCCCCATAAAATAAGGCACAGTTTCCTGTTGAATTCGAGGATCATCAAGTAAAAATGGCAAATTGTCATCTGCTGGAACGTAAATAAATTTACCTTGGGTTATCATTGAGTCATGATTTGCAAAATAAGTCCATAAAGCCCGACGAGCCGTCTCATTTTCATATACCAACTCATCACAATTCAACTGTTTATCTTCAATTTTGTATAGTGCATATCCTTGCGGATCGCCTGTTTCTGAGTAATATACCGCAGTTCGATAGTTCTCACTTAAAATCCGCTCTTGCCACCATTCCTTATCTCGTACCAGCGTGCCATTATAACGAGATGCATACGCTTGATACACTTGGTCCAGTTCTGAAATATCCTTGATATCGCGTTTGACTGTACCTTCTGTTTTAAGTTTTGCAGGGAATTTATCAATGGGAATGACGTATTTTTTGTACTCTGTATACGTTTCCCATCCAAATTTACGGTAGAAGGCAAAGGAGAATGGATGCAAAAAAGAAAGGCTTTGTCCCGCAGACTTCATCTCTTCAAGTGCATGCGTCAATAAACGTGATACCATGCCTCCGCGACGCTTTTCTGGCCACGTCGCCACACCAGCAATGCCCCCCATATCAAAAACCTGACCATTTATGTATACCTGAAGCGGTAACAAAGTCAGTTTAGCATTTAAGTCATGTCCGTCGAATATTCCCCATGTTTGTTCTGGTTTGAATTTCTTCTTGGCCTTTTCCAGATCCTCTAGGGACATTGTAAACTGAAAAGCATATTGAGATAATTCAATAGCCGCTTCAAATTCCTCACGCTGTAATTGTCTGATCTCCATATCTTCATCACCTCGCTCGTATACTTGGACATCCATAAAAAAGATTACACACTTAGAGTGTGGCAAACCCCATTCTCTCTGTCAACCTTAGAAGCAGGTGGCCATCTAAAAATGCATAAAAAAGGATGATAATCTCAATGAGATTATCATCCTTTTCACTTTTGCTTGGCGACGTCCTACTCTCCCAGGACCCTGCGGTCCAAGTACCATCGGCGCTGGAGGGCTTAACGGTCGTGTTCGGGATGGGTACGTGTGGAACCCCTCCGCTATCGCCACCAAACATGAATTTGCTATGCAAATTCTTCCGTAAGGTTATTCGGTTCACCACATATCGTGTGAATGAATAGCCATGCGCTTGTCGTATGTCACTTATACATACCTTCAAGGTTACACCCTGAAAACTGGATCCGAAACTCATTTGCGTCTTATCTTAGGATAAGCCCTCGACCGATTAGTATTGGTCAGCTCCATGCATTACTGCACTTCCACCCCCAACCTATCTACCTCGTCGTCTTCAAGGGGTCTTACATACTGGGAAATCTCATCTTGAGGGGGGCTTCACGCTTAGATGCTTTCAGCGCTTATCCCTTCCGTACATAGCTACCCAGCGGTGCTCCTGGCGGAACAACTGGTACACCAGCGGTACGTCCATCCCGGTCCTCTCGTACTAAGGACAGCTCCTCTCAAATTTCCTACGCCCACGACAGATAGGGACCGAACTGTCTCACGACGTTCTGAACCCAGCTCGCGTACCGCTTTAATGGGCGAACAGCCCAACCCTTGGGACCTACTTCAGCCCCAGGATGCGATGAGCCGACATCGAGGTGCCAAACCTCCCCGTCGATGTGGACTCTTGGGGGAGATAAGCCTGTTATCCCCAGGGTAGCTTTTATCCGTTGAGCGATGGCCCTTCCATGCGGTACCACCGGATCACTAAGCCCGACTTTCGTCCCTGCTCGACTTGTAGGTCTCGCAGTCAAGCTCCCTTCTGCCTTTGCACTCTTCGAATGATTTCCAACCATTCTGAGGGAACCTTGGGGCGCCTCCGTTACTCTTTAGGAGGCGACCGCCCCAGTCAAACTGCCCACCTGACACTGTCCTCGCACCGGATTACGGTACCAAGTTAGAACCTAGATACGATCAGGGTGGTATCCCAAGGATGCCTCCCTTCAAGCTGGCGCTCAAAGTTCGACGGCTCCCACCTATCCTGTACAGATCGTACCCAAATTCAATATCAAGCTGCAGTAAAGCTCCATGGGGTCTTTCCGTCTTGTCGCGGGTAACCTGCATCTTCACAGGTATTAAAATTTCACCGGATCTCTCGTTGAGACAGCGCCCAAGTCGTTACGCCATTCGTGCGGGTCAGAATTTACCTGACAAGGAATTTCGCTACCTTAGGACCGTTATAGTTACGGCCGCCGTTTACTGGGGCTTCGGTTCATAGCTTCGCTCTTGCGAGCTTACCACTCCCCTTAACCTTCCAGCACCGGGCAGGCGTCAGCCCGTATACTTCGCCTTGCGGCTTCGCACAGACCTGTGTTTTTGCTAAACAGTCGCTTGGGCCTTTTCACTGCGGCCCCCTCGGGCTATTCACCCTACCGAGGCACCCCTTCTCCCGAAGTTACGGGGTCATTTTGCCGAGTTCCTTAACGAGAGTTCTTCCGCGCGCCTTAGAATTCTCTTCTCGCCTACCTGTGTCGGTTTGCGGTACGGGCACCTTCTCCTGGCTAGAGGCTTTTCTTGGCAGTCTGAGATCATGACCTTCGCTACTATAATTTTCGCTCCCCATCACAGCCCAGCCTTACGATGTGCGGATTTGCCTACACACCAGCCTCACTGCTTAGACGGACATCCATCAGTCCGCGTCACTACCCTACTGCGTCACCCCATTGCTCATAACGGATTACGGTGGTACAGGAATTTCGACCTGTTGTCCTTCGACTACGCCTATCGGCCTCGCCTTAGGTCCCGACTTACCCTGAGCGGACGAACCTTCCTCAGGAACCCTTAGGCTTTCGGCGGATCTGATTCTCACAGATCTTTTCGTTACTCATACCGGCATTCTCACTTGAATGCAGTCCAGCGCTCCTTACGGTACACCTTCAACCCGCATTCAACGCTCCCCTACCCCTGATGCAAGCATCAAGCCATAGCTTCGGTGGTGTGTTTAGCCCCGTTACATTTTCGGCGCAGAGTCACTCGACCAGTGAGCTATTACGCACTCTTTCAATGGTGGCTGCTTCTAAGCCAACATCCTGGTTGTCTGTGCAACTCCACATCCTTTCCCACTTAACACACACTTGGGGACCTTAGCTGATGGTCTGGGCTGTTTCCCTTTCGACAATGGATCTTAGCACTCACTGTCTGACTCCCGGAACTAAATCTATGGCATTCGGAGTTTGACTGAGCTTGGTAACCCTTGCGGGCCCCGCACCCAATCAGTGCTCTACCTCCACGATTCTTCTTTCCGAGGCTAGCCCTAAAGCTATTTCGGGGAGAACCAGCTATCTCCGGGTTCGATTGGAATTTCTCCGCTACCCCCACCTCATCCCCGCATTTTTCAACATGCGTGGGTTCGGGCCTCCAGTGCGTGTTACCGCACCTTCACCCTGGACAGGGGTAGATCACCCGGTTTCGGGTCTACGTCCACGTACTCATTCGCCCTATTCAGACTCGCTTTCGCTGCGGCTTCAGCTCTTCACCTTAACCTTGCACGGGAACGTAACTCGCCGGTTCATTCTACAAAAGGCACGCCATCACCCATAGATCGGGCTCTGACTTCTTGTAAGCACACGGTTTCAGGATCTATTTCACTCCCCTTCCGGGGTGCTTTTCACCTTTCCCTCACGGTACTGCTTCACTATCGGTCGCCAGGGAGTATTTAGCCTTGGCAGATGGTCCTGCCGGATTCATACGGGGTTTCACGTGCCCCGCACTACTCGGGATCCGTCTCGGAGAGAACAAGTTTTGAACTACAGGGCTTTTACCTTCTCTGGCGGGCCTTTCCAGACCTCTTCATCTAACCGGTTCCTTTGTAACTCCATGTGAGACGTCCCACAACCCCAAGGAGCAAGCTCCTTGGTTTGGGCTAATCCGCGTTCGCTCGCCGCTACTGACGGAATCACTATTGTTTTCTCTTCCTCAGGGTACTTAGATGTTTCAGTTCCCCTGGTCTGCCTCTATTCTGCCTATGTATTCAGCAGAAAGTGACTGTCGATGAAGACAGCCGGGTTTCCCCATTCGGACATCCCCGGATCAAAGCTTGCTTACAGCTCCCCGAGGCCTTATCGTTGTTCGCCACGTCCTTCGTCGGCTCCTGGCGCCTAGGCATCCTCCGTGTGCTCTTTGTAGCTTAACCTAGTATTTACATCGTAAATACGATTTGCTTTGAATTTCGGTTCAACACTTACGTGTGAATGAAATTCAAGGCAGCTACCTTTATTTCACTTGTTTACACAAGATCAGCTTAAAGGAATATTCTAAAACGCAATTTCGTTTCGGTATCCAGTTTTCAAGGTGCAAGGCTGTTTGATTATCAATCAATCTCCAAGGAGTTAACGATTCTCATACAGTTTATGATGAAATTGTAATTGGTGGAGCCAAGCGGGATCGAACCGCTGACCTCCTGCGTGCAAGGCAGGCGCTCTCCCAGCTGAGCTATGGCCCCTCACAAGTTCCATCAAAACTGAACAAATGGAATGATGAATTTTGAAGCTTACACTTCATATTTGAATGTTTCCATCGCAGGAAACGATTCTCCATAGAAAGGAGGTGATCCAGCCGCACCTTCCGATACGGCTACCTTGTTACGACTTCACCCCAATCATCTACCCCACCTTCGGCGGCTGGCTCCCTTGCGGGTTACCCCACCGACTTCGGGTGTTGTAAACTCTCGTGGTGTGACGGGCGGTGTGTACAAGACCCGGGAACGTATTCACCGCGGCATGCTGATCCGCGATTACTAGCAATTCCGACTTCATGTAGGCGAGTTGCAGCCTACAATCCGAACTGAGACCGGCTTTTCTAGGATTGGCTCCACCTCGCGATTTCGCTTCCCGTTGTACCGGCCATTGTAGTACGTGTGTAGCCCAGGTCATAAGGGGCATGATGATTTGACGTCATCCCCACCTTCCTCCGGTTTGTCACCGGCAGTCTGCTTAGAGTGCCCAGCTTGACCTGCTGGCAACTAAGCATAAGGGTTGCGCTCGTTGCGGGACTTAACCCAACATCTCACGACACGAGCTGACGACAACCATGCACCACCTGTCTCCTCTGTCCCGAAGGAAAGGTCTATCTCTAGACCGGTCAGAGGGATGTCAAGACCTGGTAAGGTTCTTCGCGTTGCTTCGAATTAAACCACATACTCCACTGCTTGTGCGGGTCCCCGTCAATTCCTTTGAGTTTCAGTCTTGCGACCGTACTCCCCAGGCGGAATGCTTAATGTGTTAACTTCGGCACCAAGGGTATCGAAACCCCTAACACCTAGCATTCATCGTTTACGGCGTGGACTACCAGGGTATCTAATCCTGTTTGCTCCCCACGCTTTCGCGCCTCAGCGTCAGTTACAGCCCAGAGAGTCGCCTTCGCCACTGGTGTTCCTCCACATCTCTACGCATTTCACCGCTACACGTGGAATTCCACTCTCCTCTTCTGCACTCAAGCTCCCCAGTTTCCAGTGCGACCCGAAGTTGAGCCTCGGGATTAAACACCAGACTTAAAGAGCCGCCTGCGCGCGCTTTACGCCCAATAATTCCGGACAACGCTTGCCCCCTACGTATTACCGCGGCTGCTGGCACGTAGTTAGCCGGGGCTTTCTTCTCAGGTACCGTCACTCTTGTAGCAGTTACTCTACAAGACGTTCTTCCCTGGCAACAGAGCTTTACGATCCGAAAACCTTCATCACTCACGCGGCGTTGCTCCGTCAGGCTTTCGCCCATTGCGGAAGATTCCCTACTGCTGCCTCCCGTAGGAGTCTGGGCCGTGTCTCAGTCCCAGTGTGGCCGATCACCCTCTCAGGTCGGCTACGCATCGTCGCCTTGGTAGGCCTTTACCCCACCAACTAGCTAATGCGCCGCAGGCCCATCCACAAGTGACAGATTGCTCCGTCTTTCCTCCCTCTCCCATGCAGGAAAAGGATATATCGGGTATTAGCTACCGTTTCCGGTAGTTATCCCTGTCTTGTGGGCAGGTTGCCTACGTGTTACTCACCCGTCCGCCGCTAGGTTATTTAGAAGCAAGCTTCTAAATAACCCCGCTCGACTTGCATGTATTAGGCACGCCGCCAGCGTTCGTCCTGAGCCAGGATCAAACTCTCCATTAAAGACCAACCGAAGCTGGTTTATAGAAAGAGCGATAAGCTCATTTTTAATGCTAGCGATTCTTCTTTATAAAAGAAGAAATCTTTGTTTCATCATCCATTTGTTCAGTTTTCAAAGAACTTATCTGCTCTCGTTCGTTCAACGAGCGAGGAATTAGATCATATCATGTTAGTTACTTTCTTGTCAAATCTTTTTTTCGATTATCTTTTCAGCAACCTCGCTTCAAGAAATGATACTCTCAAAGCAACGTCTAATAATATATCATGCCTAAAGTTATTTAGCAAGCATTTATTTATATCTATTTTATTTCCTACTATACAACAGATAATAAGGCAGCCACCCCGCCCCAGAGCGGAATGACTGCACTCATTGCAAAACTATTATTCTTGTTCCAGCAGTCTGATAAATTCATCCTCATCTTCTATGGTGTCAATTCCGAGCTGTTGGGCCTTAGCCAGCTTACTCCCAGCCTTTTCACCAGCTATGACTAGATCCGTCTTTTTCGATACAGACCCCGCAACTTTGGCTCCCAGTGCCTCCAGCTTGGATGCAGCTTCGTCACGCGTAAGCTGATGCAGGGTACCTGTAAGCACGACCGTTTTGCCGCTGAAAAAGCTGTCTGTCTTCTTCTCCTGCGGAGCTTCAGGGGCCTGAGCTTTCACCCCTAGAGACAGCATCTTTTCAATTCCCGCCTGAGTAAATGGATCTGCAAAGAAAGCAACAATGCTTTCGGCTACAATCCCGCCCACATCCGGTAGTTCTATCAGTTCTTCCTCCGTAGCGGACATCGTCTTGTGCAAATCACGGTAGTGTTCAGCCAACATGCGTGTTGTTGCTTTACCGGTATTCGGTATACCCAGAGCATAAAGGAAAGAAGCCAAATCTCTCTCTTTACTCTTTTCAAGTGCCGCCAAGAGGTTACTGGCCTTTTTCTCACCAAACCGCTCCAGCTTCACAAGATCATCATATTGGAGTGTATACAAATCCGCAGGCTCGCGCACTTCCAGTTCGTCATGCAGCTGTATGGCCGTTTTGTCACTGAATGTCTCAATATCCATAGCATCACGTGAAGCAAAATGGGAAATACGAGCTACAATTTGTGGTTTACACCCCAGCTTATTGTCGCAAAACAAATGGGCACCTCGCTGCTGTAACGGAAACCCGCAGGCTGGACAATGATCTGGTACGACGATTTCCTCCCCGTCGTTCTCAGACGTTACCTTTCCTAATATCTCCGGAATGACATCGTTTGAGCGACGGATAAACACACGTGCACCCAAAGCAAACTTCAGGTTTTTGCGCTCGATGTCACCAGCATTGTTCAGTGTACAATTTTGTACAGTGACTCCCGCCAGCTCTACCGGCTCTACCCTTGCGAGTGGGGTGATTTTACCGGTTCGTCCTACATTCCACTCAACCGAGTTAAGCACCGTTGTCGTTTCCTCGGCTTCGAACTTATATGCCACCGCCCAGCGCGGGAATTTATCGGTATACCCGAGAGCCTCACGTGTGCGCATATCTGTAATTTTCAATACTGCACCATCAATGAGGTAATCCAATCCGGCACGAGATTTTTCAATCTCAATCAGTTGCTCCATTACATCTTCAAAATTATCAAAGTAAGTCAGGTAAGGGTTTACCTTAAAATGATTTTCACGCAGGAAAGTCATCATTTCCTGGTGGCTGTTAAACTGGATACGGTCTGCATATCCCACATTGTAGAAAAATGCATTCAAGCGCCGCTCTGCTGTCACTTTGGGATTCAAGTTGCGCAAAGCACCAGCTGCGGCGTTGCGTGCATTTTTAAGAGGGTCCACGGCAGTCTCATTATATTTGGACAATACAGAGAGATTCATGATCCCTTCTCCCTGTACTTCAATGGTTCCATTTCGAAAAGGAATTGTAAGTGGCACAGATTTAATGGTCTTCACCTGTGCCAGTATTCCCTCACCCACTACGCCATTACCGCGGGTAGAAGCCTGTACAAGCTGTCCATCTGTATACGTCAGGTTCAGCGTCAGTCCATCGAATTTAAGTTCTATCGCATAGCCTGGAGATGGCAAAGGTTTCTCCGGGTTCTTGGTATTGTAATCATTAACCAGTTTCACAACACGCGCGTTCCATGCACGCAGCTGTTCCATATTCTGAGCTTTATCAAGGCTCCATAATGGGGCAAGGTGGCGATGCGGTGTGAAACCTTTGAGTAACTCCCCACCCACACGCTGTGTCGGCGAATCCGGCAGCACAAGACCGCTCGTCTGTTCGAGCGCTACCAGCTCGTCATAAAGCACATCATATTCTTTGTCGCTGATCTTGGGTTCATCCAGTGTGTAGTAATGATAGTTATATGTGTTCAGTTCAGCAACAAGCTGCTCCATTCTGTGCATTGGGTTCATGCAGGCGTATCCCTCCGGGAACTTCATCAGGGCAGAGGCCTAAGCCAAACTGCCACTCATGAGGTTCGAGATTTAATGATGTTTGAGATTTATTCTACTTTTGTAATAGGTGCAAAGCCAGCCAGCAGTCGTTTAACCCCTACCGGAGCCGGGAAAGCAATTTGAAGTTCCATATCATTGCCAGTCCCTTTTACAGCTACAATGGTTCCAATTCCCCATTTGCCATGCTGCACCTTGTCTCCAGCAGCAAAAATGGAGGGGCCTCCTGCCGAAGCAGCCGGAGTCGGTTTCGCGGATGAAGATGTCGTTACGGTTACGCGGGGTGACGCGGAAGCGGACGAACCACTGCGGCTCATCGTATCAAACGAGCGTTCTCCACCAAAGTTGCTGCCACTACCTTTATTCAGTCCGCGCCCACCATAAGATCCGCCTACATTGCCTGAACGGCGGTAGCGGTCACGTTTGATGATCGTATCCTCTTTTAACTCGTCTGGAATCTCTTCGAGAAAGCGGGAAGGCGGGTTAGCCGTGGTGCGTCCAAACAAAGTGCGCATCTGTGCACATGTAAGGAACAGTTGCTCCTCTGCACGGGTTATGCCGACATACGCCAATCTGCGCTCTTCTTCCAGTTCTTCGTTATCCAGAAAGGCACGACTATGAGGGAACACTCCCTCCTCCATACCGACAATAAATACAATGGGAAACTCCAGACCTTTGGCGCTATGCATGGTCATCAATACAACCGCATCGCTTTGCTCTTCTTCGTCGTCATTCATGGAATCAATATCAGCAATCAGCGCAAGGTCGGTCAGGAAGGAGACGAGTGACTTGTCTTCCGCACCTTTTTCAAATTCCATGGTTACCGACAGGAACTCATCAATATTCTCCAAACGCGAGCGTGACTCGAGTGTATTCTCGTTTTGCAGTTCCAATCGATATTGGGTGGTTTCCAGCATTTTTTCTGTTAACTCGGTAACCGACAGGTAGTCTACCATACGACTTAAACCTTCGATCATATCGTAAAACTCTACCAACGCATTGCGCGTACGTCCTGCAAAGCCCAAATCATCTACCACTTGAAGGACACGGAAAATCGAAACTCCACGTTCCGCTGCAGCTGCCTGCAATTTGCCGACAGTTGTGTCTCCGATGCTTCGTTTTGGCACATTAATGATTCGGATCAAACTGATGTCGTCGTCAGGATTGGAGAGCAGGCGAAGATACGCCAGCAAATCCTTAATTTCCTTCCGATCATAGAACTTAATACCGCCCACGATCTGATAAGGAATATCTGATTTAATCAGAATTTCCTCGACAACCCGAGACTGAGCATTCGTACGGTACAAAATGGCATGATGGCTATAGGTTTTGCCCGCTTTAATATTCTTATGAATTTCTGAGGCGATAAAGTAGCCCTCATCATGTTCAGAATCAGCACGGTAAACCTTAATCTTCGCGCCGCCTTCTTTGTCAGTCCATAGTTTTTTCGGCTTGCGGCCTGTATTTTGACCAATGACTTCATTGGCAGCATTGAGAATATTCGAGGTGGACCGGTAGTTCTGCTCCAGCAAAATGGTACGCGCTTCCGGGTAGTCCTCTTCAAAATTCAAAATGTTGCTAATGTCGGCACCTCGCCACCGATAGATGGATTGGTCACTGTCACCTACTACGCAAATCCGGTGATGCTTGTCGGCCAGCATTTTGCACAGCATGTACTGCGCACGGTTTGTATCCTGATATTCATCAACATGAATGTATTGAAATTTCTTCTGGTAGAAGTCCAGTACCTCAGGTACTTCTTTAAACAGCTGAATCGTTGCCATGATCAAATCATCAAAATCAAGAGAGTTGTTGTTTTTGAGCCGCTGTTGGTACTTGGTATATACCTTCGCCACAATCCCTTCAAAATAGTCGCCAATCTTGCGCTCATACATTTCGGGAGTGACCAGTTCATTTTTTGCCGTACTCATCATAGACTGAACCGCTTTGGGTTCAAATTTTTTGGTGTCTATATTCAGATCCTTCATGCAGCTCCGAATGACAGACAATTGATCCGTAGAATCCAAAATGCTGAAATTCGAGGTAAATCCAATCCGCTCGATATCCCGACGTAAAATACGCACACACATCGAGTGGAAGGTGGATACCCACACATCTCTTCCCTGTGGGCCAATCAGCTTGGATACGCGATCCTGCATCTCACGCGCGGCCTTGTTCGTAAAGGTAATCGCCAAAATGCCCCATGGAGCCGTCTTGCGGGTTGCGATGAGGTAGGCTATTCGGTGCGTGAGCACCCGTGTTTTACCACTGCCTGCGCCAGCCATAATCAGCAGCGGACCATCTACCGCCTCCACAGCCTGACGCTGAGGCGGATTAAGGCGAGCTACCGCCTCGTGTATATCTATTGATTGCATGCGTGCATGCTCCTTTCCCTGAGCTTCCATAAAATCACGTTCTATACTTCCAATTTCACAGCTATCGTCTCCAGCGCTTTCGCCAAGTCACGATAAATGATGTTTCCTACTACAATGGTGTCACAAACGGCAGCCGCTTGTAACGCGGTAGATTTATCCACGATTCCTCCCCCGTATAGGACACGAGAGTGCTCTGTACTGCGATGTATTTTTTGCACCAGCTCCATATCCCCAAAAGCACCGCTATATTCCACATATACAATCGGCAGATGCATGAGCTTGTCAGCAATCTGTGCATATGAGGTGGCAGATGAAGTATCCAGCGAAGTATCTGCTCCGGTAAGCTTAGCGACTGTAGAATCACCGTTCAAAACAATATATCCTTCCGTCACAAGCAAATCCCAAGGGATCATATAACCAAACTGTTCAATCGCACGTTGGTGCTGTCCTAGAATCCAATTACTGTCAGCGGTATTCAGTACCATAGGAATCATATATAGATCAAACCCTGGTACTACAGCTTCCAGATCGGACACCTCAAGCACACACGGCACCTCATAACGTCGAACCCTCGACAGCAAATCCACCGTATTTTCGTAGGTAATACCTGATGAACCTCCTACCATAATCGCATCCGTACCAGACATACACACGGCGTCAAGTGCCTCATCATCCAGTTCCTTTTCAGGATCAAGCTTAAACACATGCCTCCATGATTGAATTGAATCTGCCAACACACATTCCTCCAGCATCCATTGCTTTTGTCATGATCCAGTCGAACCGAATTCCAATATCCAAAAGCGTTCTATGCTAAGTCTATGACAGTGCTTAAAAGGTGTCAATGTTCGTATCAAATGGGAACACCCCGTTCAGACAGCTTAGGGGCGTAGCGCATACAACCAACTACGTTTACTAAGTTCTTTTTCCGTTAAAATATCTGTATAGAAACCTTGCACACCCATCTGTTCATACTCAGCCGCATCCTTCAACTCATTAATGGTATTTACGTAGCATACCGCTCCTGCCTGACGCAAACTTTCCACTAAAGCACCACTCACCCGATTCTCTGGTAAAGTTACTGCCGTTATATCATTTTGTTGTACAAATCGAATGATCTGGTCGTCCTTATCTTCTGTGGCATAGAGCGTATAAATAATGGATGGGTAAGGATAAATACTTCGTAACGTTCGCAACATTTCTTCATTATAAATTTGAGGAACAATACGGGACAAAAGCTCGGGATTTTTCTCCTGTGCCTGACGGGTCAGTTGCGCAAACAACTGTTTGATTTGGGCAGGGTCCTGTTCTTTCGTATCGGTCACAATATAAGCATCCGGGTATGTTTCCAATAAATCCAATACATCCTTCCAATCTACTGGGGTATAGGAACCGTGTATGGGGGTGTTCTTGAATTGATGATAGCTCCAAGGTTTTCCGCCCTGTTCCGTAGCAACTGCATGTTCCTGTTGCATTTGCACTGTAAAAGATTCTGTCCATTCATGGCGCGCCACCAATTGTCCATCCGATGTAAACATCAGGTCGACCTCGAATACGCGGCTGCCTTTTTTATAATTTTCCACAAACGCTTCACGCGCATTAGTATAGGCCAAACCATCAACGGCTCCCATGGCATGCGAAATCACACGGTGCATGGTAAAGCCAGTATGTTCTTCTGTAGATTTTCCTTTGTATGCCAGTAAAAATGTGCCGATTAACATTAAAAGAATAACCGAAACAATCAATCGTTTCATGGGGTGTCACATCCTTTTCGTACAGGTCAATACCCCACATACGCATGCTCAAAACAACTGCCAGACGCAAAAACACCCTCCGGCTAAACCGAAGGGTGCTTTTGTATTAATATGCGTTCTTGAAACCGTTGCGAATCGTGCGGAAAATAATTTTAATATCGAATAAGAGCGACCAGTTCTCAATATAGAAGATGTCATGCTTAATCCGTTCCTCAATAGATGTATCTCCACGCAACCCGTTGCTCTGTGCCCAGCCTGTGATTCCAGGACGAACATGATGCTTCACCATGTATTTTGGAATTTCCTCACGGAACTGATCCACATAATAGGGGCGTTCTGGGCGTGGACCAACGACACTCATATCACCCAGCAGAACGTTGAAAAATTGAGGCAGCTCGTCGAGACTCGTTTTACGAATAAAAGTACCAAAACGTGTGCGTCTTGGGTCATTAGCAGTCGTCCAGCCCGTATCTTCAGTTCCAGGAGGCAGCACCTTCATCGAACGAAATTTGTACATTCGGAAGGTGCGACGGTTCAAGCCTACCCGCTCCTGCTTAAAAATGATTGGCCCTCTGGATGTAATCATCACACCAATCGCTACTGCTAGCATGATCGGAGAGGTCAGGAGAATCGCGAATAAAGAGAATAAAATATCGAATAGGCGCTTAAACAATCGATTCCCCGCTACATCCAGTGGAATATCCCGCACATTGATCATCGGCATACCTGCAAAGTTATCAAAGTACGGGCGAGCCGGCAAATAATCGAAAAAGTCGGGGATTATAAGCGTGCGCACTCCAGCCTTTTCACACATGTTGATAATCTTGGGGTACTTATCATGAGCATCCAGCGGCAGCGCCAGAATGACCTCGTCAATCATCAGACGCGACAGCGTAGCCTCCAATTGATCTAAGCCTCCAAGAATCGGGCGGAAATGCGCCTCTTCCTCTTCACTCCAATGCCGCTTATCATCCAGAAAACCCACTACCTCGTATCCCAGATCAGGATACTGTCCAAGGTTATGATAAAATCGCTGGCCTAGAGTACCCGCCCCAAGAATAAGCATGAATTGTTTGTTGTACCCTTTTTGACGGAGAGCTTTAAGAACTTGCTTCAAGAAAAATCGATAAAACAAAATAAGCAGCACGTTTCCAACCATATAGATTGCCAGATAGGACCGCGAGATATCAATTTGTTTCACGAAGAACATCACACTCAACAGCACGAACAGTCCAACGATATGAATCTGGGTGACGCGAAATACATCATCTGCAAATCGTTTTTTGCGTTTGGGCGAATAGAGCGAAAATAACATCCCCAGCACTACGGCAATCAGGCCGTAGATTAAGCTCCAGCCTCCATATACTTGAATAGGAAGCGGTTCTGTATAGGTGATCCATTCACTTTCAAATTTGAAAAACCAAGCGATCAGAAAGGACAACTGAATGACCGCGAAATCCGCCACAATATATAATTGGGTTAAAAAACGCTGATTTCTGCGTATCATGCTTTCACCTCAGTATGAGATTGTTCCCCGCCGTCCGGCTTGACCGGTGCGGACAACTTATTTTTCAGGAAAGCCATTCCAAATTTCACGGCAATCCCCGCATATACAGCCATATTGGTGATCCAACTGTATTGCTGTTTATAATGCTTACGATGAAATACCCACATAGCTCTATGAAACTCATAAATAATTTTCAAAGGACGGCGGCGAGCGCTGCCCCCTTTGATATGAATAATATATGTGCGCGGGTAGTAGTAAATGCCCCACCCGGCTTGCTTAATCCGGTAGCACCAGTCAATATCCTCACCATACATAAAAAAGGTTTCGTCCAACCCCCCGACCTGGTCAATCGTCTCCCGGCGTACTAGCATAAAAGCACCTACCAGTACATCTACTGGATACTCATCATCCGGGCTTAGATGCCCAAGCTGATATTGATTGTACTTCGGGCTATCCGGGTAACGCTTCGACCAGCCGAAAGCGTAGTAAAAAGAAGCTGACGGCGTTGGAAATCCACGCTTGCATGCCTTATCCAGCGAACCATCCGGCAGGATGACCTTACAGCCCGATGCTCCCATCTCCGGATGCGTATCCATAAACGGAATCATCGTATCCAGTGTGTCCGGCTGCACCAGCGTATCGGAATTCAATAGCAATATATAACGTCCGCCGGCTACTTCCATTCCCTGATTGTTTGCCTTGGCAAAACCTGTATTATCCTCATTGGCTATCAACATAATCTCCGGGTATGCAGCACGAATAGCCTCAACAGATCCGTCACTGGAGTGATTATCAATAACAATCACTTCATATCGGTATTGCGTCTCGGACGCATACACCGACTGCAAACAATCCAGCGTCAATTGACACGTATTATAGTTGACGACCAGTATGCTTACATCCATATTTAAAACGCTCCTGACAAATTCAGTAATCTATTCTACTATCGCCTATTATAGCATACCGCGCAGACCACGGGGCGCAAAAAAGCACATAACTTGTAACCTTACATAGTTTAGAAGGATTATGCAAAATTCGATTCCTGTCACTCCAAAGCGCAAATATAGACAAACGAAATCATTTCGATCTATATATTGTTCATTGGAAGTCGTTTATTAGATTTTTGTAAAATCCTCGGTTGAGGTCTAAAATTCATCGTGGTAAGATATACATGGAAAAAGGGCTGGTGCCAGCCAGCCCCTGCGCAACCAACGCTCCAAGAGCGGACGGTTTTGGAACAATCAGGCCGAAAATAGACCCTTCCTTGCGGGGGCGGTCTATTTTCGTTTGTTAAACTCTAACAGTGTGACGATTAACGCCCCGAACGTCAGCATTAAACTGAGCGCCTCAAACACTGTCACAGGCTTCACCCCCCTCCTCGGGAGAGTTAGCCGACCGCCCTTGCCAGCTCTATCGGTTGCACGTTTCAATTATACTATATTTTTCCATAAAGGAACACGCATTCGATGGTATTTTATCTAGTATTCATTTGCACCTTTGACTATTTGACGCTTATATATGGAAAAAAGTTTCAATATTTTTCTTTCCATACCTCTATAACTTCCTCAATACGAAAACCAACTTATAAATCCAGTTGTCCAACCGTGACTGTCTATAAAATGGAGACTGCCAAATATATTTCATACGAGAAAATACGCCCTTTTGGTAGCTGTCCAGGAATTGATCCATATCTTTATACATTTGAGGAGTCATGTCTTGTCCATAAAGCTGAATAAATTGCTGGGCTTGTTTGCTTAAAATATAGCGATTTTTTCCCTTTAAAAATCTACTTAGTCTTTTCCTCCACTTGCTAATCCAGCCATCGGTAGAACCTCCCAACACATTGTTTTGATGCTGCCGATACCAAATGGACGGCTTGGGGTCAAAAACAACCTCACCAAAAGAGGAGGTGCATAAGTAAATCCACCAGTCATGCATGATAATGTTATCCAAAGAAGTCGGAATTCTCTTTTTCACGAGTTGGAGTGTTTCTTTATTGATCACCATGGTACAACCTACACATACATTCTCAATGAGAGCATTATAGAAGGATACAGGTCGGGGGATGTTCGCTGGCCATACTTTAAGTGGTTCCAATGTTTGAGAGACCATTTGTGTAGCAGAACAGTACATCAACGGCCGACTCCCATCCTGATCCCTGAGATGAGCCACAGCCTGAGCAAGTTTGTTCGGCATCCACACATCATCCTGATCACAAAAAGCGTAATAGTCGAATGTCTCAGACGATCTTTGAATCAAATCAAAAAAGCTTTTGATAACCCCTACATTGCTTTCGAGGCATAAAATAATCTGTTGAGGATAACGTTGCTTCAGGGCGCTCAACTTGGCAACCGTATCATCTGTCGAGCCATCATCACGAATTAAAATCTGAACTTCTACGTCTTTTTGATTGATGAGACTTTCGATTTGCTCATCTAAATAAGCTGCTCCATTATATGTAGACAATAAAATTTGTATGATAGGTCTGTTCAGAGTAATGACCTCCTTCTTTTAAATTGTGTAATAGCGGGACAATAGGTTCCATCTGCTTATACATTATAATGCTCATTGTCCTTAATCAACATAGACTTTAATACAATAAAATCTCCCAATCATGAACTGATGGGAGATTGCTGATATTTATAATAAGGTTTTAATTACTCGGATTTACTAAGACACTCCTGCAAAAAATCACGCAATCCCTTACGCCAGTCGCGCAAATCATTTAACCCGTTGGTTCGGATCGCTATATGCTCCATAACAGAGTTGAATGGCCGCGCTGCCGGTCTGGGGAATTGCTCTGTGCTGCACGGCTCCAATTTCGCTGTGATCTTGGCATCTAATATTTCCGCCGCATCCTGTAAAATAGCTTGCGTAAATTCATACCAGGTACAGGAACCACTATTGGATGCATGGTATATGCCGTACTTCTCCGTTTGAATCAATTCCGCCAAAAAACGTGCCAAATCCACCGTATAGGTAGGTGAACCCTTCTGATCATTCACCACCTGCAGGAACGGCTTCTCCTGTCCAAGCTTCAGCATCGTTTTCACAAAATTGTTCCCGTGCAATCCATATACCCAAGATGTACGAACAATAAAGTACCTGGAGGAAAGTGTTTGGGTCAACACTTCTCCCGCACGTTTGGACTTTCCGTAGATACTCTGTGGATTGGTATTATCGTACTCATGATATGGCTGTTTTGCCGTTCCATCGAACACATAATCTGTGCTGATATAAACCAGCTTGGCTCTAACCTTTTCCGCAGCCAGAGCCATATTACGTGTACCTGCCGCGTTGACTTGATAAGCCCCGTCTACATCGGTCTCCGCTGCATCCACAGCCGTATACGCTGCACAGTGGATTACGGCATCAGGTTGATATTGTCCTACAATTTTCACAGTCTGCTGCAAATCCGTGATATCCAATTGTTCCCGATCGTAACCAAGGACATCATGTCCTTGCTCTTGAAAAACCTTTACTACGTCTTTACCAAGTTGCCCGGATGCTCCAGTGACCAATACCTTCATTCTACGCATCCCCCAAGCGGGAACCGTACTGCTTTGCATAGTATTGTTGATATTCGCCAGATTGAATGCGAGTCCACCATTCTTCGTTGTCTAAATACCAGCGAATCGTTTCTTTAATGCCGGTTTCAAAAGAGTGCTTTGGCTTCCAGCCCAACTCATTCATCGTCTTCGTTGGATCAATACCATAACGGCGGTCATGACCTGGACGATCCTGCACATACGAAATCAGAGATTCTGGCTTGCCCAGCTCCTCCAATACCGTTTTGACGATATGCACATTTGTCCGCTCGTTATTTCCCCCGATATTGTATACTTCACCCAGTTTACCCTGATGAATGACCAGATCAATTGCGCTGCAATGATCCTCTACATACAACCAGTCGCGAATGTTCAAGCCATCCCCGTATACTGGTAGCTGTTGATCACTCAGTGCACGAGAGATCATTAGCGGGATCAATTTTTCAGGAAACTGGTATGGACCATAGTTGTTAGAACAACGCGTGATATTCACTGGTAAACCGAAGGTTTCATGATATGCACGAACTAGCAGATCGCCACCTGCTTTGGATGCAGAATAAGGACTATTGGGTTGCAACGGAGTTTCCTCCGTAAACAATCCTGTTTCTCCGAGAGAACCATACACCTCATCTGTTGATACCTGTACAAACTTGGTCACGTTATACTTCTTGGCTGCGTCCAGTAGCACTTGCGTACCTAATACGTTTGTTTTCACAAACACTTCCGGTTCCAAAATACTCCGATCCACATGTGACTCCGCTGCAAAATTAACCACCACATTAATTCCCTGCTGCATCAGTTGGTCAATCGCTTGTGCGTCGGTAATATCTACTTTGATGAAGCTATGTTTGGGGTTATTTTCAATGGATTTCAAATTTTCCAGGTTACCTGCATAGGTAAGAGCATCTATATTTACAATTTCGTAATCTGGATGGTGTTTTAACATATACAAGACAAAGTTACTGCCTATAAATCCGGCCCCGCCGGTGACAAGAAGTTTCATACAGACCTCCTAAATCTTATTATTCCTCTAATCAAAATTAATGTCAGCGTCGGCCAGTGCCGGATGCTTCTGATCCTTCTCTGAAAGAATAGCATGAGAAGTTGGCCAATCAATCCCTAGTGCAGGATCATTCCACAGAACTCCCCGATCATTTTCGGGTGAGTAATACTCGTCTACCTTATACAGCACTTGAGTATTTGGAACAAGCGTACAGAACCCATGAGCAAACCCTTTAGGCACCAGTAGCTGACGTCTATTATGCTCACTTAAAATCACTCCGACCCATTGACCGAATGTTGGAGAACTTTTACGAATATCCAGAATCACATCGTAGATAGCTCCAGAAAGCACACGAATGAGTTTGGTCTGTGCTTTAGGATTAAGCTGGTAGTGCAAGCCACGAATCACACCAGCTTCTGCAGACAAGGAGTGGTTATCTTGAATAAAAACATGACCAATCCCGTTTTCTTTCATGATCTGTTCATTGTAACTTTCCATAAAAAATCCACGGTGATCACCATGAACCACGGGTTCAATGATTTTTGCACCTGAAAGTACTTCCTTTATTATCATTCACGAAACCTCCAACATCTTGAGTATATACTTTCATTTATGATTACTATAAAATTAATAAGCACACTATATTGGGAGGGAATATGCTTTTGAATTTATCGAGAGTTAATAAAAATTTTGTTTGGTCCTATTTGGTTTTGATGTGGCTACTTATCCCTATTCTAATACTGTTTAAAGTCGATTCTTACTATATTTCCATATTATTCGGTCTAAATATTGCACAGTCGTTTGTCATAGGTGCTACATACATTTTACACATTAGTGGTATCTTAACATATGCCAAGAAAGAAATAATGGTGCAGTACCTAGCTTTTGTCGGTTATCTAGTTGGAATAATATTCATTTACGCCTTCCTTCAAAGGGAACATTTCATTTATTATTGGGACTTTTCAGCCTATTGGAATACATCCATACAATTTAACAACCTTTTAAGTACAGATTTTATAGCAGCTTCTAAACAAATCTATGCAAGCATTTTAAGAGATGATTATTCCGTTTTCCCAACAATCTTTCTCTCTTTACCATTAAAGTTCTTAGGTACAAGCTACATGAGCTATGTCTTGGCAATCTATACCTGCTTCTTGTATCCTTCTTGTTTAATACTTTTCTTATTATGTATCAAGATTGCTGATCAAATCCAGTTAAACACAAAATTGAACATTTTCATGATCTTTGTACTTACGTTTACCTTTCCAATTATGATAGCTCCTATGTTAGGTGGATATCTGGATTCTATAGGACTTATTTTTATTTGCTTGTCGCTTGTTATCTTATTTAATAATGACTTTGAACGCTTAAATTTAAAAGCAGTTTTACTCTTAGCTGCTTGCTTGGTATTACTAACATTCACAAGAAGATGGTATGGGTTTTGGATCGTATCTCTTTTTGGCTCGATCAGTATCGCTTTTTTGTTCAAATGGATTCTAGAAAAAGAGTTTCGCTTCAAACAGCTCTTGCAGGTTATTTTAAATTTTTTCATTATAGGATCTTCAAGCGCATTATTTCTTATTATATTCTTCAATGAATTTATTCAAAGAGCCCTAACCAATAACTTTAAAAACGCCTACTCAGCTTATTATTTTGGTGACGTCTTAAGTAACTTACAGAATTTATTTTATCATTATGGTGCCTTCATTTTTCTGATAGCTCTTGTTGGTTGCATAGGCTTGTTATTTATTAGTAAAACTAGGTATATATCAATCTTCCTAGTTACGAACTTATTTATTACTTACTTTCTTTTTACAAGAATTCAAAGTTTAGCTTCTCAGCATTATTATCTTCTTACAGTGAACGTATTAATTCTATTTATTTGTGGCGTTATTCTTATTCTAAACTATTCGTCCAAGATAAAATATGCAAAAAATGTTTTCTTAGTTATTCTAGTTTATTTAGTCGCTTGTAATTTCTTGGTAACGTTCACTAATGTAAATGCACGACCTGTTACCTATTTTTCTTCTTTATACAGTGACTTTAAACAAACACCTAGAGTAAGAACAGATATACCTGTTTTAAAACAATTAACAGCTTATCTTAAGGAAATCTCATCAGAGCAGCATAAAATATATGTTCTGTCTAGCTCTGGAATTCTTAATGATGACATACTCAGACAGATTGAAATGCCTGACAATAGCAACGCTCTTCCATTTATGAATCTGACCCATCACGTGGATTTAAGAGATGGTTTTCCAGTGTCGTTTTTTGAGTCTGATTATGTCGTGATCGCATTACCTACACAATACCATTTAGGTGAAAGTGGTCAAAAAGTTGTAGGTATACTCGCAGAAGAGGTAATGAACGGATCACTTAAAGATAATTTTAAATCTTTAAAGAGCTATACTCTTGATAATGATGTAAAAGCCATAGTCTTGAAAAAGACATCATCCATCACGAAGGAAAAAGTTGAACTAATACGTTCACAATTCAAAAAAATATACCCTGATAATCCAGATCTTTTCTAATTCAATACAGATGTCGATGCATACAAAAAAAGCCCTCAAAAAAATCGGGGGCTTTTTTTGTATGTTAATCATTAAATATTCTTACAAGGAATAGTTGTTGTTTTAGAACTGCCAAAACTAAATTTTTTGCCAATCAGGAAAGGTAAGAACCTATTAAATAGTTCAATAAAAAGAATACAACTTAGGAAGACAAGTAAGGTAGAAATAACAACAAATGAAATTCCATCTAAATACATATTTGTTTTAGCAGAAAACTTCTCGTAAAAATTCACATTCTCCCAGAAGCTAAGTATTAAACCGTGCAGACCAAATATAATTAAAGAATTTTTACCAAAATAGGACAGTAAGCTAGATGACTCGATTTTTTTGGATAAGTATATATAAAATATTAAACTAGCCAATACTGACAGATAAAATAATACATAATTATGTCCATAGTAATTTCCTGACATGCCCGGCTTATCATTTACTAAAAATAATATAAGACCCAAGAAGCCCGCTGCGTAAGCAAAATATGGTTTGTTAATTCTGATTTTTTCAATAAAAAATTGTTCATTCAACCTGAATATATAACCACAAATAATTAAAGACGCTGCATTAATGGACGTGCCAAATGACCAAGGAAGTGCATGTGTGTCAAGCTTACTTAAGAATGCACCAAGTATGGTTAGCAAGATCCAAAATACATACATATAACTTCTTTTAGACGAAATTTTCAAGACTAAGAACGAAATGATCTGGGCTAAGAAGAGACAAGGTAGGAACCAAAGAGACATATTTAAAATACCTAAGTGATCTCCATCTGCATATAAAAAAGCTTCAATAACAACCATCGGATCAAGCGTTCCGACAATCCCCATCCAATGCATCCAACCAAAATACAATAATGAGCATATATAAAGAGTCGTATATGGTAAAAGGATTGTTTTGATTTTAGACCACAGAAAACTACTAAACTTATACTTCTGAAAATTAGAAGTAAACCCGGAAGCAAAAAAGAAAAGAGGCATATGGAAGGAATAAAAATAACCTATAATAAAGCTCTTTTCCATCATCTCATTACCTTTAAAACCATGGGGCACCAAATGTGAGAATACTAAAAAAACAATTGCTAATCCCTTTAGTACATCCACCCACTTTATTCTAGTTGGAAGAGCATTCACAATTTGCATTTAAACAGTCTCACTTTCTTAATTATTTAGCATATGATATCTTTAGTTTTATGATAATACTAAGAAAACAACTCATAATTCATTTCACTTACTAATTTGTTAGCAAGCATCAAAGAACTATGTGTTCCCGCATCAGTCCACCAGTTCTCTAAAATATCAAATGTAAGTTGGTTTCGTTGAATATAAGCGTTATTAACATCAGTTATTTCATATTCTCCTCTTGCTGAAGGAGTCAAGGTCTTGATGATATTGAAAACAGAGTGGTTGAACATATAAATGCCCGTAACTGCATAATCACTCTTAGGAATCTCCGGCTTTTCTTCAATATTTACGATGTTATCTCCTTGTAGTTCTGGTACTCCATAGCGATTAGGATCAGGCACTTTATGAAGTAGTAATTTCGCCCCTGATTCTTGAATTTTAAATTTTTCAACAAACGATGATATATCATCTTTAAAAACGTTGTCCCCCAAAATAACAACCATCTTGTCATTGCCAACAAAATGCTCAGCTAAAAGCAAAGCCTGTGCAATCCCCCCGGCTTCATCTTGCACTTTGTAAGTCAGAGTAACTCCAAGGTCGACACCACTTCCTAAGAGATTAACCACATCTCCCATATGTTCTTTTCCGGTAACGATTAAAATATCATTTATATTCGCCTTTTTGAGCTTATCAATAGAGTAATATATCATCGGGTATTTACCAATTGGCAACAAATGTTTGTTTGTAACTTTAGTAAGGGGGTATAACCTAGATCCGGTCCCTCCAGCTAATATAATCCCTTTCATATCTAAGTTCCTCCTATTGAAGCTCTTTTATAAGCAGCTCCATAATGGTTTTTGCACGAGCTTCCCAACTATTATGGACTACGAAGTTCTCTAGTTGCTCTTGATCATAAAAAGGGCGTTGCAGGGTATCTATATCCTTTAGATATTTTCTTATTTCCTCTAAACTATTATATAAATTAATCCCTTCCCAATTTAAAAGCCTTGTTTCTTCGCTATCCACCGCTAATATCACTTTATTAAAACTCAAATACTCATAAACTTTTACTGGATTGATCGTATCAATTCTATCCGAATTCCTCAAAAAGGGGTATAAAGAAATATCAAAAGCATTAATAATCGCACCAATTTCTGATTTAGGAACAGTCTCATAATATTTAATCCTATTATGCTGTTCAAAATTATAATTCAGGTTATTTCTCCCAACCAAACATACAACAAATTTCTCATCAAAATCAGTAATAGCCTTAACCGCTTCTACATCAAACCAGTGGTCAATCGCTCCCACATAGCCAAAAATATAGTAGCCCTCTTGCTTTAAACGTCTCAATTCATCAGCAACCAAACTATCTACATTTATGTTTAGTATAGCTGTATCCACAGCATTTTTCACTAAATAAGATTGTCTACACAATGTTTGAGAATGCTTATGCAAATGATTACTTGTAGAAATAACCAGATCCGCCTTAGCAAGTAATTCAAGTTCCCACTTTTCGAGTAATTTCTTCATTAACGCATTGTTAGTTAGAAATACGTAGTCGTCCATTCGATCAAATACAATCTTCTTACTATTATTTGATTTAATAAGAGGATAAAAGACTGGACTTCCTAACCAAATGATATCTGCACTGGAAACTAAATTTTTCAACTGTCTTTTTTCAAACCATTGATTCAAATGGAATATGTCTAGGCTTTCACAGCTTCTAGGGAATCTCAGACTGCCCGAAGGCCTGAATATTTGAAGACTATCATTAATGATTTGATTTCTTCTCTTATAATCTGAGTTCTGCCTTACAATACTATTAAGTATGCTAATGGATGGTTCTACAAAGGTGATGTGAACCCCCGGCATTTTAGCAAACTCTTCGGCCAAATGTTGCGGACGTTGTTTTAAATCATTCCAATAGATTGGAGAGAAATATAAAATTTTCATTTAACCGCTCCATACTAATAAAGGCGCCCCTTATTTTTTATAAAAGAGGCGCCTTTAAATTTTTATTAATTATCTATATGCTCTTGCCAACTGTTTTCGGGAATTTATATCGTTTTCCTTCATTTGTATTAATTCTTCATACGCTTCAACTGTGTATTGTTTATACAGAATATCAATTTCAACGTCTCGATTTTTAGTCGGAATCTTCTGCAAATGATCTAATTCAGCTTTAACAATTTCGAGGTGATTCTTATCTGCCTCAATATCCGATTCCATCGGCGCATACAGATCCTTTTGCAACTGGTAATTAGTTAAAATACTGTTTCGCATTGTCTTTCTAACATGCTCAACAGTATATCGGGAGGTGTCCACATCATGAATGACCTTCATTTTAGGATTAAGACCAACCTTATATCCGATTTCTCTCATAGCAAAAGATACAACAATTTCTTCTCCTCCAGCGTAATTGTTTCCTTTACGCCCATAGGCGCTTCTAAAGCCTCCAATTCGCATTAGCGCAGCATGTCTAACCGCAAAATTGGCTCCATAAGGGAACTCCCACTGAAAATTAGAATCGATAATTTCTTCGCCTTCCACAATAAGCTGACTCCAGTATGCTTCAGTACCTGGTTTAACCACTTCAGGCCGTTCCTCGTGTAAATTGAGTATAATATTCCCACCCATGACCCCGATATCGGGACGATCTGAGAACCCTCTGATGGTTTCCTCAAGCAAGTTAGAGTTTGCAATAGCGTCATCATCAATATAGAGTATGACCTCTCCTTCTGCCCCAAATAAGCCAACATTACGTGCAAAGGAAAGACCTTTTAATGGAGCTTCCATATATCGCAGGAAGGATTCGTCAATATTATAGGTTGCTCTGAACTCACGAACCAAATGATGAATCTCATCATTCAAATAATCATTATTTACAACGATAATTTCATAGTCCGCTTTATCCAACGACTGTTCTATGACAGATTTAATCGCATTCGATAGCTTTTCACTCCGCTGGTAAGTGCAAATAATAACTGATAATCCCTTATTATAAACGGGTTCACTTTCAATGACCGCCTCAATACGGTACAAATGATCGTTCTTAACCTTCGTATTTATAAGAGAGAACAGAACTTCCGTATCCTGTGCAAAAAAGTCATAACTGTTATCTGTTTCACCATTCATTCTATCCTTTATTTTCAGATCCCACGGATAGTCAGCTACAAATGTATCTGTTGAATGCTCTGATTTATCTATAAGCAGTGCATACATAGACGATAAAGCATTAGAATCAATAAATTCAAAATCATGGACTTCGCCTGTTTTTATATATAAATAGCAAATAGGCGTTGCCAAATTAAGACCAATAATCGTATTCACTTCATCTCTTCCAACCACAGTATGTCCTTTAGCAAGAACACACTTCTTAAACTCACCAACTTCAGTAGCATCTCCCTCAATGATCCATACTAATGGGGTCAGATAAAAATCTCTTCTAAAATCATCAAGTACCATGAGTTTATATCTGTTAGAGGTGATGCCCAGTTCTTGATCCAAAGCGGTCAGTGACTTATCATGCCAGCGATAATCATATATAGGCTCATCGAACGTCACATGTTTGAGCTCAAATAGAGAGTTCACTCTCATCCAGTAATCATAATCTTCAAGGGTATGCTTATAACTAGAATAGTCACCCAATAACTGGGTTACCTTGGCCCTATACATAAAAGCTGCACCAATCGTATTGTTAGGATATACGTTTAATTCCAATGCAGACTTAGGCAGCATAACATTGCCACTGAACTGTGGTTCTTCATACCAGCCATGGTTGGAAATCACTTGACCAGCAGAGTCGATTAACCTCATGTTCGCATATACCATACCAATATTTTCATCACTTTTAAGATCAGCTACCATCTTCTCCAGGAAATTTTCAGGGAGGATATTATCTGCACTTGTCCACGTATGATATTCACCCTTGGCTAGTTTAAAACCTCTGGATAATGTTCTTGGTATTTTACGATTTTCCTGATGGACTACTCTGATACGATGATCTGCTTTAGCATACTCATCAATAATTTCTGCCGTTGAGTCTTTTGAACCATCGTTAATAATAATGAGTTCAAAATACTTGTAAGATTGCTGCAGAATACTATCAATAGCTTTTGATACATAATCCTCACCGTTATATACAGGAAGGACGACCGATATAAGATCCTTCTCAAATTTAATCTCGAACTTATCAAGCTCCAGAGAAAATGAGTTATCTTTAGATACTTTATAATTGTAAAATTTATACTCATACCAGGTTAATAACTGATTGTAATTCCCTTCATCTTTGCGTAGATCAATTGGCTGATCCCCCGCGTTCGTTCTTTTAAGCTTATGCGACACTTTAGATTTTATCTTTTTCAATAAGATAGTGGTGCCATAACTTTTCCATACTCTATATCCCTTAAGAACATATATCATTTTGGACTTGTGTAAGATATGTTTAAGTTTATTCGCCATTTTCCACCTTTTAGAGTTATAAATATTGTGAATCTCTGTAGACAGTCTTCCATTATATTCTTCCAACTCACTGAACTGGGTGTTCAGTTCATTATATTGACCAAATAGTTGTCTATATTGATGATTTAATATATCCAAGTTGTTTTTTTCATTATTATAATCCTGTGTAAGTTGAACATATTTCTGTTCTAATTCGTCTTTCTTTTCAGACAGAGATTTAAAATCTGCTGACATGCTGCTTATTACATTTTCCTGATGATCTCGCGTTTGAATCAATGTGTTAATCTGATCCATATGCTCAACAATGTGTTGTTTTTGCTGCTCATTTTCTTGGCTTTGAGCATGATTATGAGCTTGTAATTCATTAAATTCATTATTCAGGCGTGTATGCCCTGCTCTATAAGCATGGTCTACGTCATCTTTTAGAAATCTGCTAATTACATCCATACACTTATCTATCGTCTCTCTTCCTTTAACCGGAAACATCTCTAAAGTAAATTTCCTTCTTTGTTGTATTAGTTGTTCATCTAAGATTGCATTAAGTAAGGTTTGTTTAATATTGCCGTTATCGCTCACAAAAGGAACAATGTTTTGCTGAACTATTTGTTCTTCCAAAGGTAAAATCCCCTCGAAAGATTCTGTTTGGGGATGTTGGAATATTACAATTGGAGTGTCCGTAAACAGCGCATCAAATATAGCCCCAGAGCCGTCAGACAATATCACATCAGCTTCCTCTATTAAATGAACAAGAGAAGCCTTATGATCAAGCACATCAGGAATATGAGACTTAACTAGACTAACCCGATCATGCTCCAAAAAAGAAGTGCCATGATGCAATTTCACCTTCATATTAAAGGTATCTGACATTTCTTCAATATGGTTCATAACAAGCTCAATAGACGACTCATTCCCATACGTAGGCAAATAAAGCAAATTATATTTATCCGTTTCGCGCTTCTTCCTTTGAAATTTGGCGTATTTAATCATTCCTACGATTTCAGTCTGAGTGTACGCTGCCAGAACCGAGGAGTCATACAGCCCATTACAAAAGATAAAATCGAAATTTCGACTCCATGTGTCTAAATTCCAGTTTGGCTTAGCCATTCCATATTGATATCTAAACTTATAATCGGACTTAACTTCCAAATAATAAGGGAGATAAGGATAGAAGGCTATTTTATATGCCTTGTCAGGTACAGAGCTTGTTAGAGTCACTTTTATACCATTGTCCTTCAAATAATGATAGGTATCTAAGGACATGTCTCCCCAATCTTCTTCTTCAATGTGAGGGACGTAAATATCACAAACGATCTGCTTTCTTTCACACTCCTCAATTAAAGGCTTAATCGTTTCATATAAAACTAGATTGTGAATGACAAAAGCAATAGATCTGTTCATATTCACTGCAAAACCTCTTCCTTTCAGGCAAAAATCTTATACTTATTTTCTTAATTTCAGTAATGTCTCATTCAGTAAAGTCGATGATGTACTCTTCGTATAGGGAAAATATATAATTTTCACTCCAACTTCCTTAAACTGCAACTCATACTGGTCCCAACGTTCATTTTGAAACCAATCATCACCAACGAACATTACGTCATATTTTAGTTTTTGCCAAACCTCAAATTTATCCATGGAGTCCTGAGGAATTACAGTATCAACAAAGCTGATGTTTCTGACAATCTCAATTCTTTCCTCAAAAGGAATTACTGCTTTTTTGTACTTATATGAAACTAACTCATCTGTCGTCACACCAACAATGAGTTTATCACAGAGTGATTTAGCATTTCTCAATAAATTCAAATGCCCAATATGAAATAAATCGAAGACTCCGGAAGTATAGCCGATAATCATAAGATTTCTCCTAACGTAGTTAAATTGAAGTTAAACCATTTGTCGAATGTCGTCTTCCCTTCAATTTTCTCAGAAGATAGGACTTTTTCAAGTTGAACAGGAAAACCCACCTTTTTTCTGTTTACAATCTCTGCAGGGACAATATCTTTAAAAATTCTCTTGAGAGGAGCCTTAACAACCCCATCCTTCATTTTGTACAGAGCGTTTACACCTGCAAGCCTTTCGATTAATCTGTAGTCCAAGAAAGGAGATCTTGCTTCTACGGAATTTAACATTGAGGCACTATCCAGTCTTTTAAGTAACCCTCTCAAATGGGCTTGTTGGAAGAATGCAGCTACGATTTTTTGAGGCGACTTTAAATTCATGAAAGGTGCCAAAGCGTCTTCTACAATCTCTATATCATCTTCAGATCCGTAGGTGTAGAGTTCACTAAAGGCCCGGATATCAAAGTCTGTAGTGCTACTAGCCCATCTGAAGATACGGTCATACCCAAAGAAAAGCTCATCAGCGCCTTCTCCACTTAATATGACAGTATTTTTAGCAGATGCTTGCTGAGTCATATGATACAGTAACACCTCGTTGGGTACAGATAGAGGCTCTTTTTTTACAGTTATAAGCTCTCGAGCTAATGATAAAAAGTGATCAGGTTCAAACAATATCGGATGATGAATGGTATTGTATCTTGTTGCTGCGATTTCAGACCACTGAAACTCATTATAATCTTCAAAACCAACAGTCCAAGTATGCTCTACTTTGGCAAGTGCGGTAATAATCGTGCTGTCCAATCCCCCGCTTAGGTAACTTCCAATTTCAACATCTGCGATCTTACGGTACTCTACTGCAGAGCGAATTAGAAACTCAAGTTCCTCATCGGAAGGAGGCTCTTTTTCAGAGTAATCCATTTCCCAATATTTAATAAATTCGCCATTCTCGTAGTAATATCCTGGCGGAAACTCTTTTATTTCATTATAGATAGTACGATCATTAAAAAAGCATCTCATCTTTTTATATTGTCTTTCGGCTTCTTGATCTATGGAAATGTTGGGGACTAATGGGAGCAATGGAGCAATTTCAGAGCTAAAAATAAACTCATCCCCATATCTGTTGTAATAAAGCGGCTTTACTCCCATACGATCTCGTGCTACAAAAAATGATTTCTGCTGGACGTCTAAAACAATAAAACTGAACATTCCATTAAGCCAATTCAACATTTGGGGACCATATTGAATATAAAGCTTCAATAAAAGTTCAGTATCTGAGTTTGTTCTCATTTGAATTGAATAACTGGAGGCTAATTCTTTATAATTATAGATCTCTCCGTTAAATATAATCACATATCTTCCGTCATCAGAGAAAAAAGGTTGGTCACTTCTCTCATCCAAATCCAGGATACTTAATCTGTTATGCCCCAGCATAAAGTTTTCACTCTGATATACACAAAGTGGGGCCGTAGGCCCCCGGTGTTTCATTATATTTAAAGAATTAAGAAATACTTCTTTATTTATGACTACATTCGAAAACAAAATCCCACACATTTTATCACCAGCCTTAATTAATGACTTGCAAATCTATTGTGTTATCTACAAATATTAATCCTGGTACGTAATTATTCTCTGGCTTAGGAACCTCAAAAACAGCTGCTATACTTACGCTATCCAGATAAAGAGGCTCAAAAGGCTTAGGCTTCAAACCAATAGAAATGGTGTATTTACCACTTTCAGATAATAGATTACGGAAATTAAAGTTAACCTCCAGAATGCCCCCCGCTTGCATTTTCGGAACTAATTTTGCTTTATTATAGATATTCATGCCAAACACATCGACACCAGTATGGTTTCTAACCATGTAGCCAATGGTTCCCTCAGAATCTATATCTTTATAATATTGTGCCAATAAACGCAAAGTAACCATTTCGCCAAAAGGGACCTGGTTAACAACTTCTCCATTGACTAGCAAGTCCGCTCTTATAAAGCGCGCATCTCCCGTTCCAGAGCGAAACTCATTGGCACGTTTTGCAAAAGCAGGATCCTCTTCTAATAGCAACAGCGAACTCTTCTTATCTGTTTCAGAATTAACAAATATATCCAAAGATTGAACTCGTTTCATATCTGCAATTTCCTGGTTAACAATGTTTTCATAAATTTGTGCTACTCGTTTCACAGGACCAATCTCGACCATGTGTCCTTTGTCAATCAGCAGCGCTGTATCACAAAAACTTTTAATGGTATCCATGGAATGAGAGACAAATAAAACCGTACTTTTTTTGGAGAGCTCCTTCATTTTGGTGATACATTTAGCCTGAAAATAAATATCTCCAACAGACAAGGCCTCATCCACAATCAAAATATCCGGATCAACATTGATGGCTACTGCAAAGGCTAATCGAGCAAACATACCACTGGAGTACATTTTGACTGGTTGATTAATGAAGTCCCCGATATCCGCAAAGGATACAATAGATTCAAGTTTTCCATCCATCTCTATTTTGCTATACCCCATAAGGGTTCCGTTCAGGTATATGTTTTCCATTCCTGTTAAATCCGGATTAAAACCCGCGCCCAATTCCAAAAGAGCAGCAACTTTCCCATTCACTTTAATGCTTCCGTTGGTGGGAGTAATCACGCCTGTGATCATCTTTAAAAGAGTCGATTTTCCAGAACCATTTTTACCAATAATACCAATCGCCTGTCCTTTATTTATGGAAAAGGACAGGTCACTGATGGCCTTAAATTCAGAATGATACTTTTTTTTAAAGGGATGAACAGCCTCTTTTAATCGCTCATTGGGATTGTCATATATTTTATATATTTTAGTGACATTATTAACTTCCACAGCAACTGATTCTGTTTGATTCATCATTTTCTCCTCACAATACATCTGCAAAATGAGATTTCATTTTCTTGAAAATTTTGATTCCTATAGTACCTGCGATAATCACAATAGCCCAAAAGTAGATCGTCATTGATGGATGCTCCCAGAACCATTTGTGATCAATAAAAGTATCCCGATATCCCTCGACGATATAAAAAACAGGATTTAGTTTAAAGAAAAACTGATACTTATCTTCAACAATATTTAAATTCCAGAAGATTGGCGTAAGCCAAAAGAATAGCTGAATAAATACCGCAACAACTTGACCAACATCCTTTACAAAAACAACTAATGTCGCTGTTATGTAAGAAATGGACAAGGAAAGAAAAATGGTGGCTAATAAATAATAAAGTATTTGAATGTTGTAAAGCGTAAATTCAACATTGTATATTTTAAACATAATGAAAAGAACAATGATAAAAAATACATGTACAAAAAGAGCAGACAAAATTTTCACCATCGGCAGCAAACCAACTCGGAAAACAATCTTCTTTACCAAATAATTGTTTTCTATAATACTATTGGTTGCAGTTGCTAAGCTTTCAGAAAAGAATAACCAAGGCACCATTCCTGTTAATAACCAAAGTATAAAGGGAGTATCTCCAATAGGTACATTTTTAAAACCAACCTGAAATACGACCCAATAAACAAGTATAGATACCATAGGATGTATAAAAGCCCAGAGTACCCCCATAAATGAACCAAGGTATCTAGATTTAATATCTTTTTTAGACAATTCCCAGAGTAGCTTTAAATTTTTAGAAAAGTTTTGAGTTAAATTCATACGAGTGTGTCACGACCTTAAACATGGTTTGGCAAGTCTCTTACAATACAAATGTGTAAAAATTTGGTAGTATCATTGTTGCGATATGGCTCTAACAGCTACGATATGCTAAAATGTTGACGTATCTACAAGAAAAGGAGATTGTAAACCTTGTCGAATCCAGTATACGGGAAACAGGCCAAAACGTCGACCCGTGACGATAAAAGGCCGGCTATGTTTTGGGTGTTAATTGTTGGCATGATTTTGTTCTTAGCTTGGGCCCCCTTCCAGGCTGCACTTTTTAATGGTCAAATGCTCGATTTTGAGAAACCTCTGTATTGGGCTTTGATCATCAGCACGATTCTGCTGATATTGGGAATCGTAACCTATTATAAGAAATTCAAATTGGAAGATCAAAGAGACTGGTTGGCTGTGCTAGTTATCTTACTTCCGCTGACGTTCGTGCTTTCATTGATTTCTGCTGCTTCTCATTATCTCGCGATGAACATGGTAGTGGTGCAGTGCATCTATGCCTCGTTCTTCATCATTACATTGTACGCCTTGCGAGATCGGTTGAGCAACCAGATCATCCAAACCGCGATTATGACCGTAGCTTATATTATTATAGGCTTCGGCCTCATCAACTGGTTTGGACAGTGGGTATTGGCCGGACGACTCGTGGATTGGTTCTCAACAATGGTAAGCGGTAATCGCTACGTTGATGCCATAAAGATAGATACTAATGGTCCGCGTCTCACATCCGTCTTCCAGTACGCGAATACATATGCGGCATTTTTGATGGCATTTTTGTTCGCAGCTATCTTTTGTCTGATGAAGTCGAAGACGTGGTATGGAAAAGCGACTCATGCCTTTATGCTGGTGCCTATATTGGTATCACTGTTCCTGACACTTTCACGTGGTGGTCTCATAATGCTGCCAGTCGTATTTGTTCTTTTACTTCTGTTCTTTAAGCCAGCACGGCAAATCTTATGGCTTTTGCATTGCGCAATTGCGGGTGTCGTTTCACTTGCTATTTTGAGTCCTATTACAAATTGGGGATTACAGCTGAATCAGACCTACAACGGTGCTGTGGCTGCTAAAGGCTGGGGACTGCTTCTTGCGATTTCCTTGGTGACTGCAGTTGTTCTATGGCTTATACAAACCTCTCTGGGATCTCGTTTGGAAAAAGGGATGCACGGTCTAGCCTCACGTAAACTCTCTAATCTGTGGCTGCCTGTTGGCTCTGTGGTCGTGATTGGTGTAATTGCGTTCCTGCTCATTGGTACAGGACTACGAACTTTTCTACCAGCCAATGTAGAGACACGTCTGGAAAATATCAACTTCCAACAGCATAGTGTGCTGGAACGTATAACCTTTTATCGCGATGCTTCCAAGCTAATTGCTGATTATCCGTTGATTGGCGCAGGTGGCGGCGGTTGGGCTACGCTGTATGGAAAATATCAAGACTATGGCTACACAAGCGCACAGGCACATAACTTTTTCATGCAGTATCTGGTAGAGGCCGGTATTCTTGGATTCATTATTTTTATGGCGTTTATCCTTTATATTTTCTATAAATACATTAAAGGTTACATCAAAAGCGATGAGGAAAAGCGGGATAGCCACTTCCTTTACCTGATCTTGGCAATGTCCATTTTGCTCCATAGTCTATTGGACTTTAATATGAGTTATGTGTTCATGGGTATACTGGTGTTTATTGGACTCGGGGGTATGGCTGCAGCAATGGATGCACAACCTGTAAAACGCTTGGCGATGAAGCCTGAAGGTTTCCGTCCGATTTATAGTATCGTCATTTGTGTTCTCAGTATTGTGCTTCTGTTTGTAGGGCTGCGCTTTGCACAAGCCAGCAATGCTGCCTGGGAAGCAAAAGCGCTGGAAAGCAGCAATTCGTTCGAACAACGACAAGCTGCTTATAATAAGGACTTGAATCTGCGCCCAACTCATATTGATTCAATTGTTGGTTTGTCTAGTATGTATTATCAGGTCTACAAGCAAACCAAACGCGAAGAGTTCTATACAGGCGGTATGACCATTGTTGATTTGGGGCTGCAGGCAGAACCGTATAATAGAAATATGCTGTTTATCAAAATGCGACTTGAGCAAGCTAAAGGAAACAATGACAAGGCATTTGCCATTTTGGAAAATAACCGTGCTAACTTCACCTGGGATCTGGATTGGTACAATTTGCTGATTACCCAAGCGTTTGAATTTGGCAATAAAGCTCGATTGGCTAAGGACTCAGCCAAGGAACAGAAGTATTTCCAAGCAGGTCTTGCTGCTTATCAGCAGGTTCTAGATGGGGTAGCTCATCTTAAGACGATTCCACCTGAAATTCAATTGATACGTACTTTTGAAGTAACTCCAAGCATTGCGCTCAGTGCTGGAAAAATTGAGTTCATGTCAGGTAAACCCGCCGAGGCTGCCATCATCCTGAAAAACGGCTTGAAGGACGATCTGGGTGACGCTACGAATCGTGAGGTAACCCGATACTATATTGCCGCTTTGCAAAAGCAGGGACAAGATGACAAAGCATTGTACGATAAGCTGATTCAAGCTGATCCCAAGGAAAAAGAACTGATAAACGAACTGAAAAGAGAATAGTCCCTGGAGTTTAGTTGTTCTCTGTTTTGTTTATTTGAAGCTGTCCCATAAATCGATGGGATGCCCTAAAAAACAAAAAAGCCCATCCTTGGTAAAAGGGACTGACGCCATAACGTGAGACAATTAAAACACTTTCAAGAGAATGCAATCCTGTCGTAAGATAGGGTGATAACCTTGAAAGTGTTTTTGCGTTGGCAACTAGAGTTGAGTTACCCGTTAGAAATAAAAATGAAAGTGATAGAAATTAGATTGGCATGAGTACCTGTAAAAGAGGTTATAGAGCAGTTCGGAATACGGAATAAGACACAGCTCAAGACGTGGATGTGGTGGACGAAGTATACCGTCTGGAGCAGCCTGTAGGTAAGCAATACAGCTACGGAAGAGGTCCAGAACTCTCTTTAGAGCTTGAAAAAGGAAAAGCAGAAAAAAAGTACAAGGACTGGAAAAGAGGTGGAACCTAAAGTCATCATTGCTTGGGTTGATTCCATTCGAGAAGTCATCAGTATCAACTCGCTCGCGTCGTAAGTGAAACCCTGAATTGGTTCGATGACACCTTAGACGCAGCCTACCCTGAAGGGGGTGAAACAGCAATCATCGCAATAAGCTCACCAAAGTCATTCTCTACGCCTACGCCTACATGTAGTGCATCTACTCATCCCGTCAAATCGTCAAAGCCGTTTAAGAGCTATTCCATTCATTTGGCTGGCCGCCCGTCACGTCGAGGTACAGCAAGCTCCTGCTCGCCATACTCACTAACGACGTTCTTCCTTGCTATTGCTGTTACGGCTGTTTGGCGTCATTTTACCTTTGATATCTTGCTCCTCCTAGCCCAGGTGCGCGTCCATTTCTGCTTCCAACACCTCCTGAAGAGTCTCCGCGAGCAGTTCATTTGAGGCATTTTACACATCCTGTGAGTCACCTGGTTTTTCTCCTTAATGAAAGCTCGCAGTTGCTCTTTTGACCAAAGCCCCATGTATTCTCCCCCCCTTTCTATGACTTCCATTTTACTAAACAAACTATTTTACAGACTCTAGTGAAGCAAAAAGCGCAGGTTTCGGACTAATTCAGCCTTGTAACCTACGCTTTTTCTCATGAAGTTAATTATAATTCGTCTCATTTAGGCTGTTTCACTATAAAAAAACTGCCTTTGAGATAACCCTTTTTATTGTTCATCTTTTTAGTGGAATTGTAACGCTGTTATCGATTAAGAACGCTAACCAGTTCCTCTCTGTGGTTTGAGTAATTCATCTGTCACTTTACTTATTACCTTAGCAGATCAATAAGCTGGCCCCCCAATCCTTTTCATCAGGATAAAGAGAATCTAGTAATGTCATGGCTATTCCCGAAACACCGTCAAGTAAACCTACATAATTTAAATTCTTAGTAGAATTAGAATCCCTATATAAATCATAAAAACCAAATGCCGATTCTTCATCAAACATTTTAACGACCGCTCGGAGCAAGCTTTGATAGTTTTCTTGCAATTCAGGATCGTGTGTGTCCCGATACATATGATAGGTAATTTTCAATAATCCTGAATATCCGTGGCATACCGTTGGTGAATAAATATTCCACTCTTCGATAGATCTTTTGTATATCGATTTAAATGCGTTTACAGCTAAAACCTCCAAGCTTCTATCCCCGATGGATCTACCTGCTAAAAATAGACTCCTCGCAACACCTGCCGAACCATAACACCAAGCATCCCGATGTTTTTTAGCGTATAATTGATCGTTTGTAAATTCTTCGTAGCTTATAATTAAGGGCCACTGTATTCCATCTGTTTGTTCCAATTTCCATTTTGTTATCCAGTCACAGTATCGTTGAATTGCCTCTATTTGACCAGGCACCTTTATATTTTGAAGTAACGCTATAGATAATAATGCCAAGGGGCCAGGAACTCCATGAGCTAAACCCATATTAAAATATCCAAATGGATATTCATCCTTTTCATGTGAAAGTAAATATTTATTTGAAATATACCAATTCGGAACCTCTTGTTTATCGTTGATAATCCTATCTTTACTTAGAAGAACAAGATACTCAAGAACACCAATAAGGAGCTCCCTAATTTCAGGTATATCAGAAAACAGTAACAGATACCTTCCTATGCCACTCCATCCGGAAATTACATCATAATCATTAATTGACGTACCTGATTCCAGCCTACTTTTTGCATTCAGTAGATCAGCACTACCATGACGCAATATCAATGTGTTAATTTGGTTGATAAATCTCCTGTATTTTATACCATTGTCAGATAATAGATATGCGGCAAACCCAACACCAGATAATCCTTCCCATAGTGATAATGGCGCTCCTGATTTCTTTAATGATTCACGAGTACTTAAAAGGTAGGAGTGTGCATAATCTTTTAATCTCTCATCCTTTAATACAGTACTTAATCTCCCATACAAAATACTGATTGCTGGAAATCCAGTTGCCAGGCTTATATCATTCCAATTAAACTCCTCTTGTTTAGCTACATGATTCTGCTCAGAAGAACATATAGTCTGTACATACTGGGGGTCAGTCAACCTGGCACTTATAACACTTACAATTTTCATAATATCGTTATGCAGGCTCTTATTGTTTTGTACTACTGTCATCAACGTTCAACTCCTTTGAAATACATTTTTTCTTGTGCTTTATTGATTCATTAAAATGATATAAAGAATGACTTAACAACGACATTATCTTTCTTTCCACTTTCCTATTCGTACCTATAAGACGGTTTAAATGCATATGAATGAGGCTACCTAGAATATTGGAAAATGTATTCGTTAAATCCTTTTCATGTTCAAGTGCCTCTTTATATTCATTTATTATTTTTTTTCGCTCTTGAAACTTAGATAAAAAGTAGTCCCCGTATTCCAAATTTCTAAGTGAGGACCAATTGTCCGAAACATCGCACAAAATTATATAAAAAGTGCGATCCTTCATAAAATCTTTTACATGCTCCTTATGCCATTCTTCTTCATGAAACCAAGTAACTTGCCGTTCTACCGCTGGTATAAACTGATTTAAAATATCAATTACACTAATGAAACCAATAATCTCTATAGGAACATTCAACTTATTGTTATATTTTAAAGAGACCAGTTCTACTGTAATCTTCGAATCAACAGCAAAAAAACGCTCCGCTATACTAATTAAACGTTTACCACCGTATCGCTCAATTTCCGGCTCATATGAATCAAATATTATTTTACTTAGTAGACCTTCAGCCTTTAGGCGTCTAGCCCACATATGAATAGCAGGGATTAGTTGTTTACAAACAACGGATTCCTCACCATGAAGTCGTAACCGTATATGATGATCCGGATCTTTATACCTAACAATAAAATAACGATTTATTATTCCTTGATTCTCTACCTGCTCACAAAATGTTCTAATGTAATTGCCAATAAACTCTTCCTCTCGTTCAGACATACCATAAAGCTTTATATAAAGCCATTCACTTCCCGGTAAATATATAATGTTTGAATGCTCTCTGATTGGTCTTTGAATAAGATTCATATCTTCACACTGCTTCGGGGTCAAAGGTTCCTCTACATTTGTCCTTACTAAGGGAATAACGTACTCTGCGATAAAGCGCCCTTCTTTCCCTCTAGCCCATACGTCACTTGGTTCAAATCCACTCTCGGTTAACCATAATGATTGTGAATCACTTAATTTATGATATTTCTCAAATAGCTCTAATATGAAAAACTCATTTTTAAGATCAATTAGTGCTCTGTTATCTGAAACAGAAGTGGTAATATAAACATATCTTGGAACGCGCCACTCCCCTCTCCACTTTTCAAAACCCTCAATCCAATCCTCCTCTTTTTTACATTTTTTTAATTCATCGTTATTTTTATTAAGCGACCATTTCGCTAAAGATAAAATTATGTTTTTATATTTCACACGAGGCAGCATAGGGAATTCCGATAGTCCTCCCCACTGAAAAGGCAAAATGCTTCTGTGTCTTTCTTGTGAAATTTCCATTAAAAAACGGTATACATTGGGAGCATTATTGTAATTTAGCATGTTGGTGGAAACTGGGATTATCTCTTTATTCAACGACTGTGACTTTAAATAAAAGTAATTGTAGGTACATCCTACATATAAATCAGAAATTGAAATTTGTTTTGAAGTATCTACATTGGAATAATTAGTTCCCAACACAATTTGGTGACTACATGATTTGTTGGTAATCACTACGTTAGAATGTCTACTATTGACCGTTAAATATACAAGTTCAGCAAATATAGCATCTTTTCTGTATTCCTCTTGAATTTTATACGTGTTCGTGATCTTCTCTCTTGCAGTCTTATCTAGGATTGGTCCAAATCTTCCAAATGTTTTACCCGCACCTGCACTTCCCGAATTGGGGTTGATAATGATCTTATATTCGTTATTTTTCAAAGCTTCTTCGCTATTTGCTGCTATGGTAACATACATTTCTATAGAGGTAGGGGGCAAAAGCTCATCAGATAAAGTCTCGATTCTCTTTAATTTTTTATCCGTCAGTTCTATTTCTATTTTTCCTTCTTTAATAACATTTGTAATCCAGTTTGCCAGAACCTTCTCTCTCTCTGCATTTAGTATAGGGTGTTCTAAACTATATCTACTCTCAGGATATTTATAATCAGGCGGAGCCCCTAACCCTAAATCTTCGTCCAAAAGCTCTAAGATCGGAACCTGACAATCAATACCATATTTCTCTATAAAATCATTTCGGTACTGTGTCCAATGAGGATTACTCAAATCCGGCGACAGCCTCCATAAGATCTCTGCTGATCTAGCAATATCTTTAGAGACATTTTGGCTTAAAAAGGCTTCTTCTACTTTTGTCTCCATATCAATCTGCAAAGTTTCTTTCGTTGGAACTAATTTTCTCATTCTTATACATAGCTGATTGTACAAGGATTCCCCCTTACCTATTGGAGAATCATCGTATTGTTTTATTTCTTCACTAATTTCATCCAGACCTTTTTTGATATATTCAATATTGTTTATAGGTGCTATCTGTTTTCGTAGATATTCAAAAGGCAAATCCATATTATCTATGCATAATGGTGGTCTCAAGTTGCTAATTAAAAACTCCTGATTCAATAGCTTCATCAGAAATTCAGTTATTAAAGTTTCTTTGTTTTCGGGATACTCTTCTTGTATTTTCTTAACTAGATTAGCAAAAGGAATCGGAGTTTGTGCATAATCCATCACAAGCTGAACCGGCTTGGACACTTTTATCGAACTACTTTTCATTCGTTTTACATCAGGATCGTGGTGTTGTTCAATATAGTTTAAAAATGGCAATTTTATTCTTGTACCAGATAAATACAAGGATGGATTAGTCCGCACCGCCAACTGTTTTACCACATTTCCCTCTTTCTCTAAATATCTAACCAATCCCATGATCCATTCCATATCTGGACGGGATATTTTCCTGTTCTGCCTAGTATCACCCACTTCCAAGCAGCTAAGTTCCGAAAAGAGACCTATAGAAACCCCAGAAAAAACCCCATAAGGTGTAGCTCTTGAAGAAAGCCTGATTAGATAATTCACAACTGCCCGTAGCACCGTGTTCATTTTTTTAGTATTTTTATTGGTTAGGACATTATTGATAGAATTCATAAGTGAAGGGCTGGCTATGGTGATCGCTTCCCGTATAACAGGGTCTGTTAACAAAGATAAAGCCTTGTTCCTTGTCACATCATATGTAGTACTTTCACTGAATAAGTTATAGTAAAAATCAATAGGCAATAGTGGTACTCTCACCATAAAAAAATCTAATGACTGAAACATATTTATATTTGTAACTTTATCCACTATAGGATAACCTCCTCCTGAAGTAAAAGACCCTGGATGTATGAAATAATATCCAGGGTCAGATTTCTTTTAAAGTTAGCACCAACACTCACAAGTCACATGTGTACCAAGGCATCTAGAAACACTACAAGTTACAGTGCTTGTGCAAGGACTTGCCGCTTGCTTTAATGTTAGATCATTAATTTGTAAGTCCAAATCAAAGGTGTCCTCTTGTTCGAAAAAGACTAATTCTGGAGAATTCATCTTAATCCCTCCCTTCGATAAAGTTGAGAGAACCTCAAGGAGCAATCTCTCAATATATAAGACGCATCAAGAGAGAAAAAGTTTCTTTTTATTACATCATTTAAAATTTTTACCTTTTTTCACAAAAAAGTATCTTCCCGAAACTTCTTATAGTAAGGCTATTTTTGCTGATCAATCTCTTCAATAACCTGTCTCATATAAGCCAGTACTTCATCCTTGATTTCGTTATGCTGCAGAGCATAATGAATAGTAGTTTCAATGAATCCTAATTTCTCGCCAACGTCATGGCGATTGCCGTCAAATTCGTAGGCCAGGATCGGATTCTTTTCTCCCAGTTTGGACAATGCGTCCGTCAACTGAATCTCCCCGCCTACTCCCGCCGATTGCTGACCCAGGATATCAAAAATATCAGGCGTCAGAATATAACGTCCCATGATCGCCAAGTTGGAGGTTGCTTCTTCCTTCTTTGGCTTTTCTACCAATCGTTCCGCCTCAGAGATTTTGGAAGTAAGTGCATGACCTTCAACTATGCCGTAACGATGTACCTCGTTCCAATCCACTTGTTTTACACCTACAACAGAACGCTGATACTCATCGAACACGTCAATCATCTGTTTGAGGCATGGATTCTCAGACTCAACGATGTCATCCCCTAAAAGGACGGCAAAGGGTTCGTCACCGATAAACTTACGTGCACACCAGATGGCATGCCCCAACCCTTTAGGTTCCTTTTGACGAATATAGTGGATATCTGCCATCTCCGATGGTTTACGCACTTCATTGAGCAGATCCCATTTTTCCTTCGCAGTCAAATTATGCTCCAGCTCAAAGGAGTAGTCAAAATGATCCTCAATCGCCCTTTTGCCTTTACCAGTAACGATAATGATATCCTCTATACCAGATGCAACAGCCTCTTCAATAATATATTGAATTGTTGGTTTGTCTACAATGGGAAGCATCTCTTTAGGCATCGCTTTCGTAGCAGGAAGGAACCGAGTCCCTAATCCCGCAGCAGGAATAATCGCTTTACGGATTTTCATAGGTTAAACTCCTTTTCAACAAAACTCACTAAATTATTCAATAATTTGAGTAACGCTTGTAAATTGCTAATAGTTTATTATAGCACTTAGTCATTGCAATGTTATATACTTTAAGTAAACCATATTATAAACTAAAAAAGATAGAAATTTGAGTACCAGATATGCCAAAATTTGAGGAGAGAGTTCTTTGGATTCAATAATCAGTAACCCTGTTTTAACGTTAGTTATTCCCTGTTATAACGAAGAAGAAGTACTGCCTGAAACTATAAGCAGACTTACGGTCATTCTTGAGGAGTTGGCAGAGAGTCAGCTCATTTCTAAACATAGTAAAATGTTGTTTGTTGATGATGGTAGCCGTGATAAAACATGGGACATCATAGCATCAAATAATCTAAAAAATCCTTTTGTCAGTGGTCTCAAATTGGCTAAAAATGCCGGCCATCAAAACGCCCTATTATCTGGATTAATGGAAGCTAAAGAGACATCTGACTGTGTGATATCCGTTGACGCTGACCTGCAGGATGATCTCAATGCCATCCGAGAATTTATAATAAAATTCAAAGAAGGTTATGACATCGTATATGGGGTTCGAAAAAGTAGAACCACCGACACATTCTTCAAACGTTCAACAGCCCAAGGCTTCTATCGTGTTATGAGTAAAATGGGAGTCAATATCGTATACAATCATGCGGACTACCGTTTAATGAGCAAAAGAGTTCTTCAGGAATTAAGCAACTTTAAAGAGGTAAATCTCTTTTTACGTGGTCTAGTTCCGTTAATAGGTTATAAGTCTACTGAAGTTTATTACGATCGACATGAGCGCTTTGCAGGAGAATCCAAATATCCTTTAAAGAAAATGCTAGCTTTTGCTTTCGATGGAATCACTTCATTTAGTATAACCCCAATCCGGCTTATCTCAGCTGTAGGTTTCGCAATGTTTGGCATAAGCTTATTAATAGCTGTGTATACCATTATTAGTAAGCTCCTTGGAACCACCGTTTGGGGCTGGTCTTCACTAATGTTGTCCATCTGGTTTATAGGTGGTCTGCAACTTGTAGCACTGGGGCTCATTGGCGAATATATCGGTAAAATATATAAAGAGGTAAAACAAAGACCCAAATATATTATTGAGACCCTATTAGATTCCCAGAGCACCCTAGATACTGAAAACACAAAAAAAGTGAAAAATAGTGAAAGGGAAGCTGTGGCTGTCCAATAAACAGATGCGAACAGGTGACTAATTTGACTTTATTTCAGAATAGCTTTTTCCGTTTTCTTGTCGTAGGTGTCCTAAATACAATATGCGGCATGTCCGTCATGTTCCTGCTCTTTAATACTTTAGGGACTAACTACTGGTTATCGACCTTTATTGGTAATTCTGTAGGTGCCACTGTAAGCTATTTCTTAAACAAAAGATTTACTTTCAAAAACAATGCAAGCCATGGACAGACCATTTGGAAGTTTGTCTTTATCATATTGATATGCTATTTACTATCGTATTGTCTCAGCTATCTAATCAGCCACTTTCTGATCTCAAGTCTGAGTATAAAAAACAATGCAATTTTAGGCAATCTGTCCATCCTAATCGGGAATATCTTCTATACTTTAATTAATTATGTCGGGCAAAAATTCATTGTTTTTTCCAAAAAAACGAAAGTCCAAAAAGTATAACAATACTAGATTCAAAGTATTTCAAATGGACTTATTGATAAAAATAGGGTATGTGCTCTCAAAGCACATACCCTATTTTTTCTTTTTCTACGTTCAAATATCAAAATAAATAACTGTGATAACCTATAGCATCCTTTTACTTCACCAGCTGCCCACGTGTAACACCCAACTGATTCGTTGCTTTCAGCGTCTTCCATACTTGTGTTCCGCTGATTTCTCCGCGCAGGGCACGGTTATAAAGATCAATAACCTCATGCACTTGCTCCGGTGTCTCCTCCAAAAATTCCACGCGGTAACGGGACACGCCCAGCTCCAGGAAGTTGGACAGATATTCCGCGCCGGATTGCTCAATCGCGTTGTACACCGTGTTGCGGCAGCCTTCGTCCACACGGACCGGATGAGACATACCAATTCGATCACGCAGGGATGCGCGATGGTCCTCACATGGACGTCCACAGTTCGTGTAGTCGGTGCCTTCACTCATAAAGGTGCAGTATACGCAATGTTCAGTATGGAACATTGGCATATGCTGCTGGATCACGATCTCCAGCTTATCAGTACGTGTACGTCTGAGCATATCGACCATTTGCTGAATGTTCAGATCGTACGAAGGCGTAACCAGGTCGCAGCCGGAATCCAGGAACAGATCAGCCGCTTTATGGTTGGCTATGTTCAGCGAGAAGTCACCAATCAATTGCGGGTGATGTGCGTCCGGGTTCTCCAACCGATGTCGCAAGTAGAAATACAGTGCCCCTGGATTGCGTACCAACACAGCATCCGGCTTCAAGCGCAGGATGTTGTTGTGGTAGCCATTTTCACCCGGCATGTGAATACGCGGGGTCGCCAGCGCAATTCGGCGGCCTGCAGCGTGCACTGCCTCTACGGCTGCCGGGAATTGCTTGATGAACTCGAAGTCGGCGTAGATGAACTCCACGCCGGCCTCGAGCGCAGCCTCCACCTGAGGGAGGCTGCGGCACAACGCGGTCAGCTCTGCCTGACCGCGTGCCACAGACGATGCCGGAGTCGATGCATCGTCATACACCTCGACCGCCCGTTTCGTGTACACGGGCGGTTTGGGACGCTCGCCCGCGAGCAGTTCCACCGCCTGACGGCGGATACCGTTCAGCTCGCGCATCGGCACGATGACGTCCCCATGCAGATGGACGTCCAGCTCTTCCAGCTGGAACACCGTTCCGCCCAGTCGGCCGAACTGCTCTTCGAGCAGCTCGTGCGTCATCGGACGCTTCTGGGCAATTTCAAGTTCCAGCTCGGAGTCCACGCGGACCGTTGTGCCTTTCTGCACGTCGGTCCACCATGTCGACAGCGGTTGTCCTGGGGAGCCGCTGACCCGCACATGTACTGGGAAGACCCGGTACGGCTTGTCCGTGTCGTACGACTGGCGCAGACGCTTGTCCAGCGCCGGGTCGTTGGTCTTCCAAATGCGATCGCCCACGTGTACACGGCGCAGATCAACATCGTTGCGTCCCGCTACGATGTCAATGATCCAGCCTTCTCCGGCTTCGCCTTCAATCTTCACGCCCTTGCGACGGATATCGTATACGCGTCCGCCTTCTTCTTTTTGCGTGGGATCTCCCGCATCGAATACAATACCATCGCCACGCTTGAGCGGTGCATCAATACGGCACACTACGCCATCACGAAGGATTTGTTCCACTCGGCCTAGATACACCCCCCGGCTTTTCGGGAACGTACCGTCAACCAGCTTCTTGTTATTGGTCCCTTCGAGAAAACCGTGCGTAAAGCCGCGTGAAAAGCTCTGCTGCAGCTCGCGGATATCTTCTTTGCTCGTCTTGGACGTATCGCCATCAAAATACTTATCAATGGCCTTGCGGTACTTGCTGACCACATTTGCCACATATTCAGGTGTTTTCAGTCGACCTTCAATTTTAAAAGAAACCACACCCGCATCGATCAGTTCAGGCATCAGGTCAATCGCTGCTAGATCCTTAGGTGACAGCAGATACGTCACATCTGCCATTGGCTTCTGCTCTCCATCCACCATCAGATCGTAAGGCAAACGACATGCCTGTGCACACTCACCACGGTTAGCAGAGCGGCCGCCCCACATTTCTGAAGTCAGGCATTGGCCAGAATAAGATACGCATAATGCTCCATGTACGAATACCTCCATTGGAAGTCTCGCCTGATCGCCTATTTTTTGGATCTGTTTCAGGTTGTTTTCACGTCCAAGCACGACCCGTTCCATATTGTACGGCTTTGTAAACTCTACCGCTTCCGGCGAGGTAATCGTCATTTGGGTAGAACCATGAATCGGAAAATCCGGTGAAATGTCGCGGATCATTTTCACCAGGCCCATATCCTGGACAATTAAAGCATCGACTCCAGCATCAATACAGGCATCGACCAGCTCCTTAGCGTCCTCCAACTCGTTTTCAAATACCAATATATTGAATGTTAAAAAACCTTTAACCCCATAGCTATGCAAAAACGCCATAATTTCAGGCAGTTCCTCCATGCGGAAATTATTCGCCCGTGCCCGTGCGTTGAACTTTTCCACCCCGAAAAAGATCGCATCAGCCCCGTTTGCCACCGCCGCACGCATACAATCCCAGTCACCGGCTGGTGCCAGAAGCTCAACATCTTCTCTTCGTACTACTGATTTCATTTTTGTCCTCCCTATATGGAGAAATAACTGATTAACCTTGAGTTAAACGTTATTTTCCAGAGCAGCGATGCTGCTTATTTTATAGCCCTATGAATTATCATCCTATCCGATCATCCCCACTCTGAACCACTGGCTCGAGGGATAAATGGCATCAACTCAAAAAATCCGCATCACGAACATTTGCGGCATAGTTATTCTTATCTTGTAACTAATCTAGTGTACCAGACTGCGTCCCAAGCTTCTACACTTTCCAAGCGATTCCTCATAAAAATCCTCTTACTAAAACATAAAAAACACCCCCATTCCCGTCAAACGGTACTTTGGAGGTGAAGAATCCTATAAAACAAGAGGAACAACGAAGTAATCAGTACTATCGAGCAGGAAGCCAAATAGTGATGAAGACTAGGCAATTTAGCGCGCTAGTAAGCTACACCAGCCTTTTTAGAATACGGTATCCTCGTTGACGCTAACAGCGTACCAGACAATGAATCCGAGAAAAGGGGTTCGTATTGGCTGATCTAAGTACCGTAAATATCTGCCTTTGCTCTTCCCTGCTTACCTCACTCATCAAAAGATTGGTGGTATTTGGCGGGCGCCAGCGAAGCGGGCCATTTGAATCCGTAGAAGCGTCAGCGTTCGCCTTTGACCCGGGATTCTTACATATTAAATCCTTATACAATCCAAGAATCCCGGGTCAACAGCGATCGTAGGATCAAATGGCACGCGTAGCGCTCTCACCATAACTCGCTAATCTCTTACCTACACCCTCTTACTTCACAAAATCAAACGAATTCAACGTCGAATCCAGTGCGTTAGACTGAATAGCCGTGTTGTTCGCATCATTCAATGTCGTTGTCACGGTATACGTTTTTCCGTCACGTTCTAAAACCAATTGGTGGCCTGTGTAGCCAATGCCTTCCTCGATACGATGGAATGTAAAGGACACTGCCGGAACACCAGCAAATGTTACGTCCTTAACTTCCTCAACTTTGAGGTTTTTGTAGTTCTTTGCTTGCTTATCGTAGAAGTCCTTGAGCTGGGATACCGTTAGTTCAAATGATTGGTCGTTGTCGATTTTGATGGAAAAGCGTCCTCCGGTAAACTGGTACTCTACATCGCCCAATTCAAATTGATCGCTAATCGCGGTCCAATATCGTGGGATATTCACTGTATATTCATAGGCTTTTGACGTCTTTTTGACCGTTTTCGTTTTGTCTGTCAAATAGTCGTCTTCTTCCAACTGTCCAAAGTTACTCGCTACGGTTTGAAAATCGATTTGAAGCGAGGAAATGAGCGCGTTGAACTGATCATTTCCTTTGCTTACTTTTTCAGGCACTGCGTATTCAGCCAAGTAGCGGTATCCATTTTGCTGAATCAGCACATTGTACTCTTTGACCCATCCATCGCCAAAATTATAGCGGTACTCCTGTACTAACCCTTGAACGCCTGCAACCTCCAGCGGATACGTCTTCTGTGCCTCATAAGCCGTGGACACAAATGAATCGCTCAGCCATTTTTGCAGCTGCTGGCCCCAGTTCTCCAATTTTCCATCTGCTGGAGCTGAGGTTACTTTCACACGGAAGCTCGATCCATCATTACTTTCATATTGCATCCGTTGATCGTCCATTTTCCAGCCTGCGGGTATGCTGAGTGACACACCGTAGTCTGGATTCCCGGCCTCGCGTGTGCCTCCTACGACAGTAGACAAGTCTTTAATACTTTTATCCTGCGCATTAAAGGAGGTCTTGAAGGAATTTAAAAGTCCCGCATACTGGGCCAGATCTTTATAATTCGTTGCTTTAGCATCGGAAAAATAAACTACATACAATCGTCCGTTGTCATAGTACTGACGATTTTCCCACAGCACGCCGTCCCCATCCTTCGTAATGACACGAGCATAAGGTACCTTCGCTTTCGGGAAGGATTTTCGATCGATCACAGTTTCTCCCGTTTCCTTGGCTGCCTGCACCAATTGTTGCAGCAGATCGTCCGCATTCAGTGGAACCGGCTGTGACGCTGTGTGCACTTCCATATAATACGCACTGTTCTCGTCCATAAATGTGGAAATACTCTCATCTCCACCTCCCTGACCGATGACGAGCCCTGTTGGATAGTTCATAGACCAGTCATAGTAACTGTTCCCGATCTGTGTCTTACCCTCATCATTATCAATGTTCGGTGTCTCTTCAGCTACCGTGCCTGCCTCTTCTTGTGCTTCCATCCGAATAATGATTCCGGCACCATTCTTCTCCAACTTACCGCCAAGCCCTTCTGCTACTTGACGCAGAGGCACCATGAGAATACCTGATGACATTTCCGGTGGAGCTGGAAGTGTCACCTTGTGACCTCTCACCCACGCTGTACGGCTACCAATGGTTAGCGATACAACATGAGTTCCGCTAGTGATTTTAACCACATTATCTTCAGCTAATCGAATTTTGCTGTTAAATGCCTTTTTAAACACACCAGCCGGAACCATCAGTGCACCACTTTTGGAATACGGCTTCGTAATATTGGCATTATGACCGTTCACGATGGCTGTATTGCTGCCGCTTTGCAACCGTAATTCCAGCATGGTTTTATCATGATCTGCTGCAACTGCTGGCAAAGCGGAAAGCAGAAGGGACAATGCGACAGCGCCGACCCCCAGCTTACGCATCATTTTTCTTTGAATATGCTTCACAGTAAATCTCCCTTTAGCTTTATTTTATAGATTCAAGAGGCATTATTGTTCACTTTCCAGTAGTTGCTCCTTGAGCTGGCTCCGATGCTTCCTTAGAAGGCGCTACACCACCATCTTCAGCGGCTTCCGAACCGTTCGAATCTTCACTATCTTCTCCAGACTGAATGGACTCATAGATTTCACCATTATCCTGTGTCAGTACCAGCTTGCGCTTCACAATATCACCGTCAGACTGCATAAGTACACTCACCGTTTGACCTGGTTGATAGTTTTTAAGCAGTTCATTGACATCAATAGCGGAAGCTACACGCTTACCGTTAATACTATACAGCTCATCGCCTTCCTTGATTTTGGCCTGAACGGCATTGGCTGAAGTAATTTTCGTAACTTTCAAAGGATCCTCGGTAGGTAATCCGACGATAGCTGACCAGCTTTCTTCCAGCCCTAGACCAAGACTAGCGCGCCGAACCTCTCCGTATTTGAAAAATTGGCCGATGACATATTTCACCGTATCCGCCGGAATCGAAAAGCCCATATTTTCAATGCCGACCGCCGAGAATTTCATCGTATTGATCCCAATGACCTCACCCTTGAGATTGACCAGCGGACCGCCGCTGTTACCAGGATTGATCGCGGTATCACTTTGGATCAAACGATAAGCAGCGTTGACACCACGGTTCAGCCCGCTAACCACACCTGAGGTTGCCGAATTGCGAAGTGAAAAGGATATAGGCGTACCAATAGCCACTACCTGCTCCCCTACCTGTAGACTGTTCGTTGAAGCTGCCAAGGTAGCGGGTTTGAGGCCGCTTGCCTTGATTTTAACTAATGCCAAATCACTGATCGGATCGCTATAGCTGTCGGTGATTCCGTAAGATTTTCCGTCCGAGGTTACGACCACGGCATCACCTAATCCTTCGATAACATGCGCATTCGTCACAATCCATCCATCTGTACGAATGATGACACCCGTGCCGTGAGCCAGGTTGTATCGATCTCCTCCTGCTACGGTCTCTCCCGTGGCTGAACGGCCAATAATACCGACCACAGAAGGAGATACATTTTTAACCACCTGCGGCACACGACCGGCCGATAACGTATATGTACCATTTGCGCTGTTATATGCGCCGCTGGTTCCTAATGCCTTATTCATATCGCTTACGTTAACATAGACCCCACCATTAATGACTTTGGCCTTTAACGCAGTCCCACTGCTGGCTGCACCTGCCGTACCAGAAACACATAGAGCGCTGCCCAAAGCCAGAACAACTGCCCTTTTCCCCATCTTACGCATATACTCACCATTCCCTCTCTTACATGACCCTGTTCTATCAGTTAGTCCAAATCTACCATAGAGGGGACACGTATACAATCGCTTTAAGCCCTATCTTTTTCTAAAAGGCGCCGTTTGCTGCATCCCTGTCCTCTCATGCTATTTATATTATAAATTTTCCAAATCCTTATATCAAAAAAATAAGCAAAAACGATAAATAATCGTTATACCGTTTAGGTCATTCCTTCATTTACGGGCATAACCAACTATGATACCATCACATTATATCTTAGTTTTATTGTCGGAAATAAAGAATAAAATCATGAGTCCTCTATCCAAAACACTAAAGTATAAATAAGCACCTACAGGAGGTTAAAAGAATGGCCTACGAACCAATCTGGAACGCTCATCCCGATAAGCTTAACAAATTCGAGTTAGTCAAGCTGGAAAAGGACGGTCTCGACGTTATCCGTACCATTATTGAAAACTATGCCAACGAAGGCTATGACTCGATCTCTGCGGACGATATGGATCGTTTCAAATGGGCTGGGGTATATCAGCAAAAGCCCAAGGATGGTCATTTCATGATGCGAGTCCGCATCAACACAGGGATCATGACTTCAGCACAAGCACATGCACTGGCAGACATATCCGCGCTATACGGACGCGGTCTTGTGGACGTCACCACTCGCCAGGCGATTCAATTCCACTGGCTGACAGTCGAAAGCTTGCCCGATATTTTTGAAAGACTGGAAAAAGTCAACTTGTATTCCTTCGAAGCCTGTGGAGACTGCCCGCGTACCATTGTCGGTAATCCGCTGGCTGGTATTGATCCCAATGAATTGGTGGATACCCAAGAGATTGTAGATGAAGTAAACCGTTTTTTCTTATTAAATCGAGACTTCTCCAATCTGCCGCGTAAGTACAAAATGTCTATCTCCGGTAATACGTACAACAATGCACAGGCTGAAATTAACGACCTGTCCTTCACTCCGGCCACCAAGATCCTCGACGGAAAAGAAGTGATCGGCTTCCATGTGATGGTTGGTGGAGGTTTGTCCGCCAAGCCGCATATGGCACAGTCTCTGGATTTGTTTGTTCGTCCTGAGGAAGTACTGAAGGTTGCTATTGCTGTCACCACCATTTTCCGTGATTACGGCTATCGGGAAAAGCGGCACCATGCCCGCTTGAAATTCCTCGTTACCGATTGGGGCCCAGACAAATTTCTGGCTAAGCTCACCGAGTACATCGGTGAAATGCCCGGACGAGGTGAAGACAAAACGATTGGCTGGCAAGCCGCCTATTTTGACGGTGTGCACCCTCAAGCCCAGAAAGGCCTGAACTATGTCGGTCTGAACGTGCCTGTCGGTCGCCTTAGCGCTGACGAGTTGCATGAACTGGCCGAACTGGCTGACCGCTATGGCGATGGTCAGATTCGTACCACGATGTCGCAAAATATTTTGCTGAGCGGCGTGCCGGATGAGCAAGTGGATGAACTACTGGAAGCTCCCGTGCTGCAACGCCTGACACCACGACCCAAGCATTTTATGAGTCGTACGGTATCGTGCACAGGAAATGAGTTTTGCAATCTGGCGATTGTGGAAACCAAAAAACGGGCGGTTGACGTTGCCGAGTATTTGGATCAGCACGTACAATTGGATGAAAAGGTGCGCATTCATTTTATCGGTTGCCCAAATTCCTGCGGTCAAAAGCATATTGCGGACATCGGTCTGCAAGGCTCGCTCATAAAGACACCGGAAGGCTTGGTCGACGCGTTCGACATCGCTGTCGGCGGAGCGCTTGGGGCAGGCGCCCAGTTTAACAAGGCGCTCAAAGGTCGCGTACGTGGGGATCAGGTTGGACCTGTGCTGGCGGAGCTCATTCTGTTCTACAAAGAAAACAGGAGCGCTGGCGAAAGCTTTTACGCATATGTACAGCGTGTAGGTATTCCGACTTTCCAGGAAAAGCTGTCTGCCATTTTACAGTCCAGCCACGTTGCATCCTAAATATAGAGCCTATTAACAGCCTGCTTGTATCCCATATACAAGCAGGCTGTTTCTTATCGCCATACAGCCCCGCAATATCGTCTCCCTCACTTTCACAAAAAAAAGACACCGGATTACTCCGGTATCAATATTTTTGCAAAATCAAGCACTGTCGGTTTATGAGCGCCTGTTGTAGATGTCACCACCGCGTAGCCTGAAGGTATCTTATATATCAATCCCGTATCATACCGGATGCCGAAGGAATTGTCCTCCTTATAATGAGTCCTCGTTTCCCACACCTTCGTACCGTTTTCTTTCAAGCCTGTAATGGTGATGCCATGCATCTTCGTCGTTTTCCCCAGTGGATCATATTGATCACTGAACTGGACATACAGCTGCTCCTCAGGCAGATACACCTGGTCAGCCCCGTAGTCCGCTGTATTGCTAAATAATTGCAGACTATTACTTAGCACCTGTGTACGCTTGCTGTTTCCTTTAAGCCCTGTTACAGCAATATGACCGCTCGGCAACTCACGTACTGCGGCAATTTCTTTACCTGATCCCAAGTCCAGATGGATGTCACGGATATCGCGACCATATACATCTGCTTGTACCCCCACGGGACCATCTGAGCTGTTCAAAAGCGCATAATATCCATTGTGACTGCCGACCAGCCAACCCGAGGTCACTCCGGCCGTCGTTCGATTCCATTGTATATCGCCAGTTTCAGTGTATTTGAGTACAGTGAAGGACTGTTCCGCAAGGTTCAGATAGGAGACCAGGAAACCGCCATCCTCCAGTGGCTCCAAGCCAACCTGAGAATCCTCCCCATGAGATATCAAGCCATCTGTGGGTAATGTTTTGGACCACAAGGTGTTTCCATCCTCGTCCAATCGTGAAGCCTGCAACTCTCGTATTCCGTTCGGTTTTGTATATTCAATCAGAAACAGCAAGCCACCATCCGACGTCTCCCGCTGGACTCCCCTGCTGCTTGTTCCAGGCTGTACGTTCAGATCCTGCTGATGTTTCCATACAGCCTCCACAGAACTGTCCAGCTTGCCATATGTGACGTGTACTACACTTGCTTCTGTATCGTCCTCGACGTTCAGCGTTAAAAACCCACCATTTGCTGTGGGTTGAATGTAATTGTGAGCGTTTCCTAAATCCTTAATACTGCCAATGGCCGCACTTGTTTCGATTTCGGCTTGTTTGGGCACAAACGCCTCGGACACCTCGGAGGCATAGGACGGTGCAGCACTATATCCCATCAAGCATGCCGCCAAAGCAGCTCCTGCTGCCCATGTATACACACGTGTACGTAAAACTCTACTTTGCTTAACCTTCAAGCGTTCCAGCTCCCTTCATGACTTCCTCAGAGATGTTGTATGAACCTTAGATGTGATAAAACTAGAGACGGTTTCGCTTCAACTTGTAATGGTGTCACGTGGGCACGGAACTTTGTATGATGCTATGACGATTTATATATTTACCTCTTCAAGTCCGAACCTAAACATCCAAAACTCCAAAATTTAGAGACTACTCAGAGACTTTCTGTCGATGAATATACGTATAGATTTATTATCCCAGCGCTTGGTAAACTACGTGTCACATGCTTTAACGCAGGAATTTGATAAAAGTTTTCTTTTTTTACAAAAAAAATAAAGCCCTGCCAAGGCGAAGGCATAAATACAGTAGTTCGTATTCTGCCTTCCTGCCTGTGCAGGGCTTTTAAAGCGTACGTTAAACGATATCTATAGATCGACTGTCTGAAGCGCTTGGCTACGCTCTGTATCCCGTTCAAGGATCGGCTTTAAGTATCGACCTGTATAGGATTCTTCGACTTTCACGAGTTGCTCCGGTGTCCCGGTAGCCAAGATCGTTCCACCGCCACTTCCGCCTTCCGGTCCCAAATCAATCAGATAATCGGCTGTTTTAATCACATCCAGATTATGCTCAATGACCAGCACCGTCTCTCCTGAATCAACCAAACGATGCAGCACCGTCAATAATCGATCAATATCGTGAACATGCAGACCAGTTGTCGGCTCATCCAAAATATAAATGGTTTTGCCTGTGCTGCGACGATACAATTCGGAGGCCAACTTCACACGCTGTGCTTCACCGCCAGACAAGGTAGTCGCAGGCTGACCCAGCTTGATATACCCCAAACCTACATCCATCAGCGTCTGGATCTTGCGATGAATCTTCGGAATATTTTCAAAAAACTCCGTCGCATCCTCTACCGTCATCTCCAGCACATCGGCAATACTTTTTCCTTTGTATTTAACCTCCAGGGTCTCCCGGTTGTAACGCTTGCCTTTGCACACTTCACATGGAACATACACATCTGGCAGAAAATGCATCTCAATCTTGATGATGCCGTCGCCTCTACAAGCTTCACAACGACCTCCCTTAACGTTAAAGCTAAAGCGGCCTTTCTTGTAGCCTCGTACTTTGGCCTCGTTCGTCTGCGAGAATAAGTCACGGATATCATCAAATACACCAGTATACGTTGCAGGATTGGAACGCGGTGTACGGCCAATTGGCGATTGATCGATCTCAACAACCTTTTCGATATGCTCTAGCCCGCGAATTTCTTTGTGCTGCCCTGGACGCACTCTCGCCCGGTTCAGATCACGCGCCAACGTTTTGTACAAAATTTCGTTGACCAGCGTCGATTTTCCAGAGCCGGATACACCAGTAACAGCCGAGAAAACACCCAACGGAATTTTGACATTCACATTTTTGAGATTGTTCTCCTTAGCTCCGCGAATCTCCAGCCACTTATCAGCAGGCTTGCGCCGCTCGGTATTGACCGGAATGAACTTGCGTCCGCTCAAATACTGCCCGGTTAAGGAATTCGGGTCTTCCATAACTTCCTGCGGGGTCCCCTGCGACATAATCATCCCACCGTGGATTCCAGCTCCCGGCCCGATATCAATGATATAGTCCGCCGCCATCATCGTATCTTCATCATGCTCCACCACGATCAAGGTATTGCCAAGATTCCGCATATGCTCCAAAGCACTAATCAGACGATCATTATCTCGCTGATGCAGCCCGATACTAGGCTCGTCCAAAATATAAAGCACACCCATCAGACTGGACCCGATCTGTGTCGCCAATCGGATACGCTGTGCCTCACCGCCTGACAACGTGCCTGCCGCACGGCTTAAAGTCAGGTATTCCAGACCCACGTTAACGAGGAATCCCAGTCGGCTGTTAATTTCTTTTAAAATGAGATTGGCAATCGACTTCTCCTTCTCACTCAGCTCCAGTGTATGGAAAAAGTTTGAGGCTTCACCGATAGACAGGGCTGTTACATAAGCAATATTGCGCTCTTGAATGGTTACCGACAGGCTTTCTTTTTTCAGTCGATGTCCCTTACAGGTGTTACATGGCTTTGCACTCATAAAGCCTTCAATAAATTCACGTATGCCCTCAGAAGCCGTATCACGATACCGACGCTCCAAGTTGGGGATAATCCCCTCAAAGGTCACATAGGCTTCCTTACGTTGACCAAAATCATTTTCATAGCGGAAACGGATCTTCTGCTCACCCGTTCCATGTAAAATGAGGTTCATTTGTTCTGTCGTCAATTGACTAACAGGAATGTCCTGTGGAATACCGTAGTGCTCGCATACTGACTGTAAAAATTGAGGATAATAAGTGGAAGTTCCCCCACTCCAAGCCTGAAACGCCCCATCTTCCACACTTTTTTCAGGATCGGGAATGAGCAAATCAGGGTCAACCACCATTTTAACTCCTAACCCATCGCAATCCGGGCAAGCGCCGAACGGACTATTAAAGGAAAACATCCGCGGAGACAGTTCATCTATGCTGAATCCACAAATAGGACATGCAAAGTTGGAGCTGAACCGCAACTCCTCTTGCCCCATAATGTCTACAAGCAACTGCCCGCCTGAAAGATTCAATGCCGTCTCAATAGAGTCAGACAGACGCGCACGCACATCTTCCTTGACAACGATGCGGTCTACGACCACTTCAATCGAGTGCTTCTTATTCTTTTCCAACTCAATCTTCTCAGACAATTCACGCAGTTCGCCATTCACACGTACCCGCACAAAGCCCTGCTTGGCTATATCCGTAAACAGTGTTTTATGCTCACCTTTGCGACCCGATACCAATGGAGCTAGGATTTGCAGTCGTGTCTTCTCAGGATACTGCAAAATGCGGTCTACCATCTGTTCGACGGTCTGTGACGTGATTTCAATGCCATGTTCAGGACAATGAGGATGACCCACCCGGGCAAACAACAACCGCAGGTAGTCATAGATTTCGGTAACTGTTCCGACAGTAGAACGCGGATTCCGACTTGTTGTTTTTTGGTCAATGGAAATGGCAGGAGACAGACCGTCAATCGAATCAACGTCCGGCTTCTCCATTTGCCCGAGAAATTGACGGGCATACGCAGATAAAGATTCCACATACCTCCGCTGCCCTTCCGCATAGATCGTATCGAAAGCCAGCGACGATTTACCTGAGCCGCTAAGCCCTGTCAGGACGACGAACTTGTCCCGTGGAATCGTCACGTCAATATTTTTGAGATTATGCGCGCGTGCGCCTTTGATGATGATGCTTTCATTCGCCAAATGTTTCATCTCCTTAGCCGTAGTTCACGTCATGCTATATCGCATTGGATTATCCCATGGAAGTGATATATCGCAAAGAGAACGACCACATAGGCCGCCCTCACTATTTTTAAAAGCAAAGCAATCAAACATTTTATTTTCATATGTTTTGCTTCTAGCTTATTCTCAATGTTTAATCAGCTCGCAACTCCAGCAAAGCATCACGCAGCTCGGCTGCCCGCTCGAACTGTAGGTTCTTGGCGGCGTCTTTCATCTCTGCTTCCAGACGCTGAATGAGTGATTGGCGCTCCTTCTTGGAAAGTTTACCCGTCTCATTAGGAAGGTAATCATTCTTCGATTCTGCCACCTTAGTTGCTTCAATAACATCACGAATCTTTTTACGTATGGTTTGCGGGGTAATCCCATGTTCTTCATTATACTGAATTTGAATCGCACGCCGACGTTCCGTTTCCTTTATCGCTTTATCCATAGAATCGGTAATCTTATCGCCGTACATAATAACACGACCGTCACTGTTCCGTGCTGCCCGTCCGATTGTCTGTATCAGAGAGCGCTCAGAACGCAGGAAGCCTTCTTTGTCTGCATCCAAAATCGTGACCAGAGATACTTCCGGCAAATCAAGACCCTCCCGCAAAAGATTGATCCCGATTAGCACGTCGAAGGTCCCTAGACGAAGATCCCGCAAAATAGCCATCCGCTCCAACGTCTTAATCTCGGAGTGCATATACCGGACCTTGATGCCTACTTCTTTTAAATAGTCAGTCAAATCTTCGGACATCTTCTTCGTAAGTGTGGTCACCAGCACCCGTTCTTCACGTTCTATGCGAAGCCGTATTTCATTAATAAGATCGTCAATCTGCCCCTTGCTCGGACGCACCTCAATAATCGGATCAAGAAGCCCGGTAGGACGAATAATCTGCTGCACCATCGTTTCGCACTTCTCCATCTCATAGGGTCCTGGAGTAGCTGATACATAGATAATCTGACTTACCTTGTCCTCAAACTCTTCAAACTTCAACGGGCGATTATCCAATGCAGACGGCAAACGAAAACCATGATCCACCAGTACATTCTTACGTGCTTGGTCACCGTTATACATGGCACGAATCTGCGGCAATGTAACATGGGACTCGTCAATGACGATCAGCATATCATCCGGGAAATAATCCATTAGCGTATATGGTGTTGCTCCTCGCTCACGGAATGTCAGTGGACCTGAATAATTCTCGACACCGGAACAAAAACCAACCTCTTTCATCATCTCGATATCATAGCGGGTACGTTGCTCCAAACGTTGCGCTTCTAACAGCTTCCCTTGCTCCTTCAACTCTGCTAACCGCTCTTCAAGCTCACGTTCAATGTTGACCAATGCTACCTTCATCGTATCCTCATGAGTAACGAAGTGAGATGCCGGGAAAATAGCAATATGATCACGTTCACCGATCAATTCACCTGTAAGCACATTAATCTCGGTAATTCGTTCAATTTCATCCCCGAATAGTTCTACACGTATAGCATGTTCCCCATGGGAAGCCGGGAATATTTCAACAACATCCCCCCGTACACGGAAAGTACCCCGCACGAAGTTGATATCGTTCCGCTGATATTGAATATCGACCAAGCGGGACAAAATCTGATTGCGGGGTTTCTCCATGCCAACTCTAAGCGAAAGCAGCAGGCTTGAATATTCTTTCGGCGAACCCAAACCATAAATGCAGGAGACACTCGCTACAATAATAACGTCACGACGCTCAAACAGAGAGCTTGTCGCTGAGTGGCGAAGTTTATCAATCTCCTCATTGATGCTGGAATCCTTCTCAATATACGTATCGGAAGACGGGATATATGCTTCCGGTTGATAGTAATCATAGTAGCTGACAAAATAATCGACGGAGTTATTCGGAAAGAACTCTTTAAACTCACTCGCCAGTTGAGCAGCCAAAGTCTTATTATGTGCAATAACCAGCGTAGGCCGATTTAACTTGGCAATGGTTTGTGCGATGGTAAACGTCTTACCTGTTCCCGTAGCACCCAATAGCGTTTGATGCTTCTTTCCTTCTGCAATTCCCTCTACCAATTCAAAAATGGCCTGGGGCTGATCGCCTTGAGGTTGGAATTCCGACTGAATTTCAAAAGTCTTATCGCTAACAACGATATCACTCATTGCCCTGCATCACCCTTATCGTCTAAAATGGAAACATCATGATTTTACACCAGTCGAGCTTTAACGTCTTTACCTGTAACTCTATGTCGATATTTCCCGAGCAATGATACTTGGGAAATATGGTTAGATAAGAATGTTTGTTCCCGTATTATACCTCTTTCTTACCGCGGATGCAAACGATAAGTCTTGAATAGGAGTGAATTAAATTTTGGATATCACCATCGTATTGGGCATCATCGCAGGAATCATAGCATTAATCGGTGGCTTCTTATGGGAAGGCGGCGAATTTACCGGGCTGCTTCAAGGTACATCGGCTCTCATTGTATTTGGGGGAACTTTCGCCGCAGTTGTAATCAGCTACCCCGCTTCCAAGCTGAAGACGATCCCCACCGCTCTACGGATGGCATTTAGCCGTGAGGACAATCCTACGGAGCAATATATAGAAGATTTGGTTTCCATGGCTGCCACCTCACGCCGATCCGGTGTGCTTGCGCTAGAGCGTATTTCGTCAGAGCATCCGAATGCATTTTTGCGCGAAGGTCTTCAGTTGGTCATCGACGGCACCGAGCAGGAACAGATCAAACAGATTTTAGAGCTTGAGTTAGATGCCATTGAACACAAACATGAGGGGTACGCCAAAATATTTGAATCCGCAGGCGGTTATGCCCCTACGATGGGGATTATCGGTACTGTCATGGGCCTGATCCATGTACTGGGCAGCCTGACCGAGCCTACTGCGCTTGGTCCGTCCATTGCTGTTGCCTTTATCGCAACCCTATACGGCGTTGCTAGCGCCAATCTGATCTTTCTGCCCATCGCATCCAAAATAAGAGCAGCCAGTGAGAGTGAAATTATCACGATGGATTTACTGCTGCAAGGTATTCTGGCTATCCAAAACGGAGAGAATCCAAAGCTTGTACGCAAAAAGTTGGAGTTCTTTATCCGCTCAGAGCAAAATATAGATCGCAAACCGCCTCGTCGCTCACGCACTGAGGACGCATCTCCAAAGGAGGACTTCCATGAGAACGCGCGGTAAGCGCCGTGGGGGTCAAGGAGGCGGCGGAGACCATCGTGACCGCTGGATGATTACCTATGCCGATCTAATCACCCTGCTGCTCATATTTTTCGTTGTGATGTATGCCATGAGTAGTTTGGATGCTAAAAAATACGATGTCGTTGTTCAATCCCTTCAGGATACGTTCCACAAGGGAGATTCTATTTTGGAGCAAGGCTCGGGCATTACAGGTACTGCCGATCGTTATACCAGCAAGAATCCACCCACGACCAAGCAACCAGCAGCCGATAAAAAGGAAACTGGATCGACAAAGCTTACCGAACGTGAACAAGCATTCCGCACGCAGGAAAAAGAGCTGCAAAATTTAATGGGTGTCATTCAAGAATATATTACGGACAACAAACTGGAAAATCAGATTTTTGTGTCAGACCAGCCGCGTGGTATTGTCATTACGCTGAATGACCGCTTTTTATTCGATCAAGGTAGAGCTGCACTCAAGCAAGGCTCTGCCAACACACTATCCAAGTTGGCCAGTCTATTTCGAGATTTGAAAACACCGATTAGCATTGAGGGCCATACGGACAACATTCCGTTCACGCGCTCATCGAACTCATCGATGTATAAGGATAACTGGGAGCTTTCCGGCGCACGGGCACTGTCTGTACTCCGATTCTTTCTCGACCGAGAGCAACTTTCACCCTCAGGATTTCAGTATGCAGGTTATGCAGATACCCGACCGGTTGGTGACAATAGCACCGAAGCTGGACGACAAAAAAACCGCCGTGTCGAAATCACCGTACTACGCCAACTTCAACAGTAAAACCCAAAAACCTCCTGAGTCACGTAATAACGTGAATCGGGAGGTTTTTTTGATACATATTCATCATTAATACATGGCTTCCGCCTGATGTAGACGCAGAACAATAAACCGTACGAACAACGTGGATAAGAGCAGCGTACGAGATGCAATAGAGATTATTTTGTTTATTCTATATCCCACTATGTATTAGAAGCCCTGGTGAAGTTAGATTCTATCTTGTCATGATGCTTGAAGATTAATAAGATAGGACAAGCTCGTGTTGCTTCTCTTGTATTTGTGAACTTTGGGGGATGCTCTGTTGTCTACGATAGCTATATTTCCAGTCGCTGTATTTATTAAGAAGTCGATCTAACTCCATGGACTTGATTAACACCCGCCGATCCTTCAATCCCACCTCATTCGCCAAATCATTTAGTTCCTTCCGCTTTTCTTCGATGCATTCCTCCAATTGTTTCCATTTCACATCAATAAACCTCCTGTTCGGTGTGGTATTTACATTAGTTTACAAGCTGATACCTTCCCCACAGGTTAAAAATATAATAAAACCCAATTCATCCCTTTAACGGGATAAATCAAAAAAGCCAATCCATAGGAATTGGCTTCGAGAACGGTGGTTCTCTTCTATGAATTATACACATCTATACAAATTCAACCCATGCCATGATTAAATAATATAATTTCATTAGAACTTTCTACACTGCTTGGATTATAGAAAGGGAATATACTAAAAAATAGAATACCTAAGGCTAGTACCACTAAATAACCTTTTTTCATAGATATTCACCTCCTTAATTATATTTTCGTATCTCTTTGTTTGTTCATAAGTAGCAAATTCTCTGTAAACCTCAAACAACGCAACACATTGTTTAAAGTCACTATCATTCCGACTAATCAATGAAAGTGCAAGACAGTCTAGAACATAGTTTGTTCCTTTCTCCAAGCTATTACTTCTATACTCATAAATTGCCCTTTGATATAAAAAACAACAATAATAGTTTCTATTCTTTACATCATCAAGAAACTTGAACTGATCAATCTCTGCTGAAAAACTTTCAAGTACATAATCTACCGAGAAGTTATATTTGTTAGCTGATTCCAAGATAGTTAAAAGACCAGATAATTTTTCTTCCGGATGTTGATTGAGAAAAGAAATATATTCTACTAAAACATCTCTTTTTCCTAAAAGCATATCAAGTGTATAAGAGTTTGCCTTTGCCCAAAGGCTGAACATCTTTACATATTGCTCACCTTCTGAGTTAAGTCCTTTGAACCAACTTAAATCCGCGTAATATTTAATATAAGATTGTGCTTCCTCAAATTTCTCCATTTTTTGGAGAGCTGTAGATTTAGATAAATATCCGTAGCCGTAATAGAAAACAAGATTTTTCTCTGTTTTAAATTCGTCCTTAACACGTCTTTTAGTATTATTATTTTCATATCGATTTAAATAAACAGTTTTGGCGAGAGTACACAACTCATCTCCATACTTCTTAACGCTGTCCCATTTATGTAGATAAAAATATATATTGATAATTTTTAAAAGCCCATCTAGCTGATAACTCTCTGGTAAGCGATTACGATAAGGAATAAATCTCAGAACAGATTCCAAATTTTTCTCCAGATCTTGACCCACAGAAGCAACAAACAATTTATAATGGCTTATCGCCAATCTCTCAGAATGCTGATACTTTTCATTTTCAATGACACATTCATAGAAAGGAATTGCCTCTTGCAGCTTCCCCCCTTCGTATAACTCCTCTGCCAAAGCAAAGATCGTTGGAATGTGGTTAAGATCTTCCATTAAGCGTGAAAGCACTTTCTCAACACATCGCAAGTTCCCCACTTCAACACAACGAATCAGGAACGGCTTGACCCTTTTCCAATGTGGTCTTCCATCATAAAAACATTCATCCACATACAGGTCGTATAACCAGCCCTCTGGATAATTAAAGGCTTTGGTAATCAAGTCCATTTGTCTCACAGAAATAGGTTTAGGTGGATTTCCGTTAAGCATCGCACTAAATATGCCCCGGTTAAGCCCCGTAGCTTGTCCAAAACTATTAAACGTGTAGCCACCAAGTTTTAATTCTTTCTCAATTTCCGAACGAATCGTGGTTGCATTTTCCAATAAAAACACCCCCGGCATATTCAGATGATTTTAAAAAATCACCCTCCTCGATAATCAATTACAATATACTAGAAATTATATGAATAAATTGGATGATGGTCAACCCCTTTTCTACACTGTTTTATTATATTATGGTATTTGATGCTTTTTAAATAGTCCTCACAGAGACTAAATATATATTAATTTAGGCAATTTAATTACCTCCACGCCTGATCTAGCTTTGTCTACACTCATACTATAGGAGTGTGGAGGTCTATGGAAACGACGAAACTTATAGGAACGAAGATTCGCCAATTTCGAAAATTGCGTGATATTACTCAAGAACAACTGGCAGAAGCATCCGATTCAACAGGCTCCTACATAGGGAAGTTGGAACGCGGTGAAGTCAATGTACAGATTAAAACATTAGAGAAAATAGCAGAGGCGCTGAACACAAACGTATTTGCATTTTTTAACTTTAATTCATATGAAGAACTCAAAAGCCAGCCCTGGATATGGGGATGTATTCATATTCTTTCCCAGCAGAGTGAAGCGGAACAGAATAAAGCTTATCGCATTCTAAAGGAGCTTTTCTCGACAGAGAATGAGCTTTCTGAAAATAACTCTGATGATTCCAAAGGAAAAGGATAAGTTTAATATTGTTCTCTATTAGCCATCTAGGCTAAGAAAAATTAAAAAAGGCTACGCTGTTCTGCTCAATTAAGTAGCAAAATACGTAGCCTTTTTGTAGTTCAAGGAAGCATGTGTTTCGCATTATACTGTACTTCTTCAAGCAATTTTCCATATTCCTCCTGTTGTTCGTATGTGGAATGATCTTTATACTTTTCAAATAATAATGTAATAGACTTGATATAGTACGCTTTATCATTCAATTGAGAAGATGCTTTGAAGCTCTTCAGCATACCGTCCATAGCTTTCGAATAAGCTCCTGTATTGAAATAGTAGCGACTAAGCTCAAGAAAAAAACGAGAATAAGTGACCAGATTATAATTCGTATGATAGTAAGAAATATTTACATTTAGTTCTCTGAATTCATCAATTTTTTCAGCAAAGAGAATTAAAATATCATCTATTGGATAATTGTAAATATTAGCTGACTCAACAATAGTCAGTAGCCCATGTAATATCTCCTGGGAATTATCTCTAAGAAGCTCAACATAGGCAGGCAAGCTTTCCATATTCCCCATTAAGATTTCCATACTCAACTGATTTGCTTTTGCCCACACTTTAAATTTTTGTGCCTCTATTTTTCCTATATCGTCCAGTCCTTCAAAATCAGTTAAATCTGCATAGTAGGGGATAAATTCCATAGCTTTTTTATATTGCCCTTGTATCTCGTAGGCATTCCCTTTCAGTAAAAAGGACTGACCATAATAAACGATTAGACGTCTTTCTGTATTTAGAGGCTTAACTTCACGATTTTTTAATTTTCCTCTAACCTGCTGTTGATAGATACTCGTAGCTAGTACTCTTAGTTCTTCAGCATACTGTATAACCGTCTCACAATCATAAAGTTGAAAATAGGCATTAGCCAGTTTTAATAAAGCGTCTAATTGGTAATTTTCAGGAAGATTCCTTCGAAACGGGGCAAATTTTATAGCTGCTTGACGATTATTATCCAAATCAGTATTTAGAGAATAACAAAACAAACGATATTGGCTGATCGCCAGCCTCTCCGAGTGGTAATATCTTTCGTTCTCTACCACACATTCGTAAAAAGGGACAGCTTCTTTTTCCTTACCTGCTTCGTGTAGTTCTTCTGCAAGCTCAAATATCATCGACACATAGGACAAATCCTCGGTCAGTCTCGACAATACCTTTTGAATACAGTCTACCTTTCCTAACTCTACACAACGCAATAAAAAAGGCTTAATCCGTTTCCAGTGCCCTTTTCCCTCGTGAAAGCATTCATCTATGTATAACTCATACAACCAGCCTTCGGGATATCCTAATGCCTTAGTAATCAGGTCCATCTGCCGAACGGAGATTGGCTTGGGCGGGTTACTGTTCAGCATGGTACTGAATGTACCACGGTTAATACCAGATATTTTACTAAAGCTGCTAAATGTATATCCCCTTTGCTTGAGTTCGGTCTCTATCGTCGAGCGGATCGTAGGTGTATGTTTCATTTCAATCCCCCTCAATATAGTTGCAGTTATATCGTAAGTCATACTTAACATGTGATTTTGGTCGTAAAAACTTCATTTCATTACAAAATAATTAAAATAGTGAAATATATGGTCTATAAAGTCATTTTATTTTATGATGCCTTAGAAGGAAGCCTTTTTTTTACGAATTCCGTGATAATTGAAAAGTTGAATGAGGTACATCTGGAGAACCATTAAAAACAAACTTCAAGTTTTTTTATTTGAATGTCACAAACGCATACCTTTTTCAGTTATATAGGCAGAAAGGAGGGACGTTAATGGAAAAACTAAATACAGATAATCAAAACGCAGACATTAATCTTGTCATAGAGCAGATCCAAGCAGGCGACAAACAAGCATACACACATATCATACGGCGTTATCAACAACAGATCTTTTTATATTGCTACTATTTACTTAAAAATCGGGAAGAAGCGGAAGATGCTGCTCAAGAAATATTCATTAGAGGGCTAGAACATTTACATCATTTTGTACCTACCGTCTCTTTTTCAGCTTGGCTTTACAAAATCGCTCAAAATCATTGTACTGACCTATTAAAAAGAAACGCTAGAACATTCAAGTCCTTCATTCAGTACAGACTGAATCTAAAGCAACAGCCCATACATGAATATACAAATTTAATTCACGAGTTACTGGACCAGCTAACATTAAAAGATCGCCAGATTTTATTATTACGTTCGCTTGAGGATTACAACTACGAAGAGATTGCTACAATTATGGGACTGAAATCATCCACGATCCGAAAAAGATATGAGCGACTCCGTAAAAAGCTAATTAACTACAATGAAAAGGGAGGAAAACAAATTGAGCATTCATTTAAACCCGGAAGATAAAGAAATCGAGCACTTACAAAAGCTTATTCGGAATACTCCATTACAAGTGGATTTAATAGATAGAACTATGGAACGCTATAGCAATATGAAAACAAGACGTTATAAGCGCTCTAACTCTCGTTCAAAAAGAGTTCGCAATGCCTTTTTCGGAACCTCCGCTGCACTTGTAATGGCGTTTACACTTGTCGTTAGTACTGGATTCATTTCACCAACAATGGCTGCATCCTTAAAACAAGTTCCAGGTATGAATTCTATATTCCAGCTAGCTGGTGATCTTGGTTTACAAACAGCGGACGAAAAAGGGCTACTATCCAAACCAAATCTTAGTGACACTCACGATGGCCTGACTCTCAGCGTACCGGAGGTCATGTTTGATGGAACACGTGTATCCATTGCCCTAGAACGACAAACCACTGATAAAAGATTTACAAATGAAACGGTATCATCACTGATCAACGATGTAATACTTACTATTAATGGAGAAGAAATAAACTCCTATGCACCTGCTAACACTAGCAACTCCATTGATCCTTATACGATACCTGGGAAAAATTCTAATTCAACAATTATACAATTTTCAGATTTACGTAACCAGGGAGGGAAGCCTTTCCCAGATAAGTTTAATTTGACAGTCTCCATGCCTGTCTCCGGCATTAAGCAACCATTTAAAATAGAAATTCCTGTGGAAAAGAACACCAAGAATAACTTGGTTTTTACACCGTCTCTTAAGCGAAAGTATTCAAACATTGACTATACCCTAGAAAAAGTTGAGCTCACACCGATTACAACCAGCATCACTACTCGCATAAAGCTACCTACTAATTCGAAAATTTCGTCACTTCCTTTTTTGGAGTATGAAATTTACGATGATAAAGGAAAACAACTAAAATTTATAAGCAACAACGGTTGGAGTGCTACGGATGGAAACGTTCTGATAACTGATTCACGTTTTGAACCTTTCACCTCTCTCCCCAAATCAATTACTATAAAGGTCGACAAGGTTATCTTAAGAAAAGATGATAAGAGCAAATTTGAATTAGACAAAGATGGAAATCCAAAAATAGAGTATTTCCCTGATCTAGAGATTACTTACCCGATTAATCCATGATAATAAATAAGTGAAGGAAGTGAAGCGTACTTCACCTCCTTCACTGCATATAAGTACTATCTATCTTCTAACATCAAAAGTATAAACTCCAAGCTTGTCTCCATTAGATTTATATGCGGCTACTTGGGCTGTTCCATAACCGATCATCTTAGCTTTATTTCCATGAAGTTCGACAACATCACTTCCATACAAAATCATCCAGTTAGAACCTTCCATAGCATATGAGCTACCTATACCTAATTTAAGTGGGGGAGTATCTTGCTTTGTAATAGGTGGCTTTTCTCCATTGGCAGGACTAAAGGTTACGGTTACTTTTGCTGGAGCTCCAACAGATATTGTTGAACTTACTGGTGAAGCCGAAGCTACTCCCCCTAAAGATAAAGCTAACGCGGAAATTGATAGTGCTAAGATTGCTTTTTTCATTTGTCATTTCTCCTCTTTAATAGTCTTCTTTAAAAGTTCTTAAGCTACTAAACACCTTGCTTTATGTCTGTGGCTACGTTTCTGTTACATTTTCCAACCCCCTTCCTTCTAATTAATTCCATTCTAATTCTTGATATGTTACAAAAAGAATAGAAATAAACATATCATTTCATTTTTTACAAAATAATCATATAGATGGCTTCTCGTATAAAAAAATGAGCAGGTAGGATACAAATCCCCCTGCTCATTTCAGCGATAGTATTTATATCATTTTAATTAGCTGTCGGTTCGGTTCCCCAAACAAGTACCCCATTATGATACAACGTAGCTTTCGTATGATCGGCGAATGAAGTTTGCGTGCCTTTATACGAGTAATCGTCACTTTCGTTATAGTTCGACCAGTCTGTTTTATGAATACGAGTTTGAATTCCGCCCGTGCTTCCTCTAGGTGCTAACACGCCTGCATCTGAGTTGAAGCTGACTTCCAAATAATAATCAGCACCGGTTGCAGCCTTATCCATTTTAACCAGTTTACCATTCAGCTTTGAGCAGCTCAGCATTGCATAGTCGCAGTTGAATGTCTGCTCACGGTCACCGTCGATCGTGTAGTAGTAGCGAATTTTCAACTCGTTGATCGGTACGGAGGCTGTACCTTTGTTTACAATTTGGAAATGCGGGTTCAAGTGATTGTCGTTCACATTTGTATCCGCTGTGCGATACTGGAGCACCAGTCCCGTTGTCGGCTGCTGAGTATCCGCTTTCGGTGCTGCGCTAGCCGTGTTCGAAAGCGTTTGACCTGCATCGTTCTTCGCTACGACTTGGTAATAGTATATCGTGTCTGCCGTTACGGCTGTGTCGGTGTAGCTGCTTTCGTATACATCGCTCGCTACGGTGGCGAACGTACCGTTTTCAGCCGTCGAACGCTTCACTTCATAGCTTGCGGCATTCGCCGATGCTGTCCAGCTCAGCTTTACTTTCGCCGTTTCGCCCGCTGCGTTCAGCGTGAAGCTGCCCGGTACTGATGGTTGCTCGGTAATGCCATACGTTTTTAAGTTAGTCGGGAGCTTTTCAAGCGTAATGACGTTCGGATGATTATACACTTTTTTCAGATGCTCCAGACTGTTTTGTTTGCCGTCTCTCAGGAAATCCCCATACCATGTAGCGAACCAGCTCCAATGGGCTTGATACGCCTTCATCAGATCAGGGTCCGGGATAGGTCCGTTTTCGCTCATGGCAACTAACTTTTTGTCCTTGCCCAATGTAACAAGGTCTTCGTATTTTGCAATCTGCGGGCTGTAGTCGCCTGCTTGCGGATAAGAGTCAAAGCTCAAAATATCCACATACTCATCTCCCGGATACCAATCCGGAGCAACAGAATTCCATACCCAAATCAAATTGTTCAGTTTGTGCACATTCGTCAAACGGTCATGCATCAAAATATACAATTTTTTAACAGGCTCAGGGCCTTTGGCGCCCCACCAGAACCATTTGCCTTCCGCTTCGTGCAAAGGACGGAACAGCACAGGAACTTTCGCATCCTGCAACTTCTTCAATTGCCCCGCAATTACATCGATGTCGCGAATAAGCAATGTATAATCTTCGGACTCTGGATGATTCATCGCATATTCGATATCGAATGTAGTTGAATCGGCATAAAAGCCTCTCCACCATTCTTTTCCCTGCGTATCGATCAGACCTTTTGGCGCATTCCAATGCCATGCAAAGGTAACAATGCCCCCTTGCTTATCCCATGCAATCGCCTTTTCCGTCTCTGTGGAACTAAGACCGTGTTCCACTCTGCTTGGCGAATAGTCGATCAGGTCAAGCGCTGCAATTGCTGGTTTTTTACCTACCTTGGCTTGAAGCCAATCAATTTCGTTTATCTCCTCCTGACCAGAGAGCATATTCTTCCCGTATTGATCAACCAGGTAGTTCATCAATGCTCTTGCTTCTACCGTCGCATTCGGATTAATGAGCGTTTTGGTTACCGCATGCGGTGGACGGTCAGTAGCTGGCTCCAGCTTGACATAGTCGATATCATACCAACCCCAGCCTGTTTCAAAACCGATCGTATTGGCCCCTGCATTCAACAGAACCTTACCACCGGACGTCTCTTTAAAATCAGCCGTTTTCCAAAGTACCAGCTCGCCAGACGCTTTGCCGTTTAAAGAGAAGTTCGTGCGTTTGTCATCATGAGGAGAACGGTAGCCGATTGTAAGATTGTACAAGCCTACCGCCTCTGCCTGAATCGTCATCGTCAGGGAATCTCCCGGATTGTGGAAATTAGTTACATAACCAGTACCTGAGAAGCCAGTCCCGCTGGATTCCACAATGGTTCCCTTCAGCGTGCCCTCTTCGGCTTCATAGCGATTCGATCCGTCTACAGGCGCTCGAGGAACCGCTTTCAAAACATTGGATTCGCTCATTCCCGCCTTTGTTTTTGCGGTTATTTTATAATAATAAGAAGTGCCGTTCGTTACGTTGGTATCTGTATAAGACGTTTCGACCAAGTTGGATGCTACAGCAGTAAAAGGACCGTTTTCATACGTAGCCCGCTGTACACTGTACCCTACAGCTCTGCTGGAAGCGTCCCAGGATAAATAGACTTTCCCATCGCCAGCCTCAGCCCTCAGCGCAAAGCTTTCAGGACCTTCCACAGGTGGCACAGACGTATCATTGCCAGCAGTCAAGACGATATGATAAGCCGTCAATGGTGGTACTGTATAGGTAAAGCGGTTGCCTGAAATTTGCGTGATTGGTGCGGATTCCTTAATTTGCGAGCTATTTTTGTCGAAGCCCCATACTTTACCGGAACCGTAAGTCGTCTCGCCGGAAAGATCAAATTGGGCGTCGAATGCGCTGTCCATGCTTTTATTCATGACAACGAGGTGCAGTTCTTTGTAGGATGCATCTGTTACGGAAGCATGCACCGAGCTATTAACAATATCCGACGTTTGCGCGTTAACGCTGATATCACCGAAAGTAGAGCTTTTTCCGTCATAATTGCGATAAAGCTTGTAAGCGGCACTAACGTAGTTGTTGGCACCCTCCTTTAACTTCCAGTAGTTTGCCATATAAACGTCGTTTTTGCCCAAGATGCCCAACACATCGGCCATAGCGATACCGCCAGAAATATCATTTTCGCCGCCATAGCTATACTCAGTCAAAGCCAGCTTGGTTCCTGGATAATATTTATCCACCGACTGCTTTAATCGAGGCAATAAAGGCAAGAATTCACTGTTCCATTGAGCGATCCAGCTATCTTCCTTGTAGGTCGGATCCCACAAAGTACGAGGCGCCTGCATTCTGGCTTTCTTCGTTTCGTCATTGCCTACCTCATTCGTAATTCGTATGCCTCCGCCCATCGCTTCGGGATACCAGTGGACGTCGAAAACATCCAGCAATCTCTTGCCTTCGGCTTGCGAACTGAGGCGCATTTGATCCAGGTAATAGTCCACGAACCAGCTGTAGTTGCCTTTTACAGAGCTCCAATCAGGTGCGGTTTGAAGATCTGTATAGGCGCCAAAACCGTAAAGAACGGGCCCAAAAATTTCCGCACCCGCGTCAACCGCTTTAACAGCTTTGGATAAACTTACCGACCGCTCTACCAACTCTTTCGCTCCGACCTTTTCACCATGAATGCGCGGATGCGTATGCGACCAGAGAGCGGGTTCATTGTCGAGCGCATATCCTTTCACGCCCGTCTTTGCTGAAGAAACGCCGTACTTTTTCACTAAAAAGTTGACGAATTCATCCGCATAAACCTGATTGTCATTCAGATCGGGCTGTAGTTGGAACGGCGCATTTTTAGCGTTTACGACCTGATCCCAACGAGCAGAAGGAGCCTTTTCACTTTCCTGCACACTTCCGTTTCCATCCTTGGCCACATAACCGGCCATCGGCAGCGTAACTAAAGAATAAGTGCCTAGCTTCAGCGATTGATCATGGAACGAAGTCGTTACCGCCCCCGGCTTTTCACATTCTGCTTTTGTCAGACCGCCATTGCTGCATAAATAGTCATCGCTAGATTGCAGCCAATCGCTTCCTGCATTGGACATATTGTTTTCCCAGTTGTATCCGGTCATTCGATTGCCACCAAGTCGTCTGGCAGTCAGATTCTCATCGCCTGCCAATTCCTGATTCGTACCGTAAATATAAGGGCTAATCGGCTTACGATCCTTGGATGTATCGACTTTAATGGTAACGGTCTTTGCCGTTTGACCGTGAACTACGGTTGGAGTCGGTAGAGCGCCCCCTGCTATCATCGTGCATGCCATGACGACAGCCAGCCATTTGGAACGTTTGGACCAAATATTACTACTATTTTTCGCCTTCATGCCGCTTTCCTCCTTTAAGTTTGAAAAGAGCGGCACCCATACGAGTGCCGCTCTACAAGGCTTTAAGGCTCCTGATTCCAAACGAGTTTATCGTTCTGGTACAGCGTCATATCCCTGCTTGAAATGTTCCAGCCGAAGACAACACCCTCTTTCTTTGAAACTGGATTTATAATATTACCTTAACACAAAGGTATATTGACATTTTTAACTATTGTTTTAATTAGCTAGTATTAATTTCTTAAATAACCATATTGCTTGAGTATCCCAATAGCTCTTGCTTATCCACACTCGTCTTTCCTACCGTACTTTATCCTTTTGAATAAGCTTATAATAGATGCGCGCAGGCTCTGATTCTCCAGTGGATAAAATGTATTCTGCCAAAGGTGCGCACAGCTTTTGGAGGTAAAAGGAGTATAGTAGCTCGGCCGTGTCAAAATGAATTTTCAATACCTGCTTCATCAAACCTTCGAATTTGGAGTAATCCAGTTCTTCCGGGGTAATATCAAACGGGTACTCAGGAAAGGTTTTTTTCTGAATTTCAACAAACTGCTCCCTAAGCTTCGGTTGATTGCCTGAACGGGCAGCCGAGAAATTCATCATAAAAAAAGATACAAAGTCCGTCTCACGATCACTTAACTTATAGTACTCACACCAACGCATGAATATCAGTGGTTTTACCATATATAAATCTCCTTTAACAAAAGTTCAGATTTATCATGAATCTTACAAAAATCTAGTGGGTTCCATCTTATGTAATATATAGGTTAAGCCCCATTTTAAAATATGATTCCTTAAATGAATTTTGCTTTTTAACATATCCCCTTCTTATATATCTATGAAAGTGGACAACAAAAAAAGACCGTTTCAGTATCTTAATGACGCTGACCAAGTCTTCTCATAATCATCCGTATAATCGCATTCGTATTTATTCTAATCTTCTACATAGCTGCAAGGTTACAGGCTGCACGTGAACACATAAGCGGGCGGGACATTGCAGTTTACCTTTTTAATCTGAATGTCAGCAAAAAAGGTGCGGAAAAAATTGTGTTTGACCTTGCTGTACTGGAACGTAATAAATTTGCCTTCCTGGCCCAAAACCTCAGCCGTTTGTCCCAAAATAAGGCTAGATAACGCGCCTGGCAGGCTGGTGAAAGGGAGCCCTGATACGACATAATCCACTTTTGGAACCTCATACTGTCGTATATACTGCGCTACATGCTCAGCCGATCCATGAATGATGTGTACCTTCTCCAAGTGTCCGTACTTGCTTTGTAGCGTTTTGTAAAACGATTCATTAGCTTCAATCACTAAAAGTAGCGTTTCTGGACGCTTGTTCAAAATCAGCTCTTGCGTAAACACACCGGTCCCTGCACCATATTCAATAATGCACGATGCTTTGTCAAAGTAAATCGGTGTGGCAATTTGTTTGGCCAACTGTCTTGAGCTGGGTATAACAGCGCCTACGCTGCGTGGATGCCTGATGTACTCTCGAATAAAGTGAATCGCGTTCATCTTTTCCTCTCCCTGCTTGACACACATGATAGACATTCGGTTCATCGACGCTTCTTATTACATATTCATTGTATACCGATCAGAATATTGATTTCAAGCAGGCTACTGTCGGCATATAAAAAGAGCGTAGCCTTATTCGACTCTAATCAAATAATGACTACCCTCTTAGTGTAACATCTATTTGTTCATGGTATCCAACTGTGTACCCTCTGCCTGCGATGCCTGTCCAGCTTTACGTCGCCGTGCGCCTATATGCATGGCAACAATCCGATAGATGGAGGCCGGCTGTAGGGATACGGCCCAGCTCGCGTCTGCATCTGGTGCAAGCACGACCCCTAGCTGGTGATGATCGCCATCGTACATGCCTCGCTGCACAAACTTGCTCTCGCCTTGCAGATTGCGTACTTCCAGCTTGCAAAAGGCAGAATTGATCCGCAAGGCCTGGTGTAACTCGGCACGGGTATTCACAATAACTCCATTCACGCGGTAAATGGCCTCGCCCGGCAGTATGCCCATGGCTGTCGCCGGACTGTCTGGCAGCACAGCGAGCACACGCATCCCTTGCTCCGGATGGACAAACATCGGGCTAAGACGACTTTCCTCCATATTACCATACCAGATCAGTGCCTCATGAGCCAGAAAAGAGAATAACGCTGCTAACAATATCAGCGGACTCCACCATGCAGCCAGCAAGCTCAGCAGAAGTAAAGCCACACTGTACAGAAGCAAGCGGTTCGAAGTGAGTACCGCCTTCTGTCGTGGTAGCTGGCCTAGCGTCACGCTGCTGAAGCCCATCAGGACTGGTAAGGCTGCCAGCATATACCCGGTTCCGGCATCGCCGCCGAATAACGGTGTCCAGGGAAGCATGAATCCTCCCTGAGTGGGTACCAGCAATAACAACGGAATGGGCCAAAGGTCTTCCATACGATAACCGCCAACCAATCTCCCCCGTTTGCCCTCGACAAACAGTGGAGTGGCAGCTTTCCCCCCTTGCCAGCGAACCAACAGCGCCTCAGCCACATGCAGCACGGCGACCAACACCAACAGTGCTGGAATATCCAATCCGCGGATAGCCGTTACTGAAGTTCCAAGCGCTCCCACAGGTTGCCAGCCACTGGCCACATTTAGGAAAAATTGAACCACACCTAGCAGACCTACCGAATAAGCGAGACACAGGTAACGGACGCGTACCAGCATGAGCAGTAATGTTGCTACCCACAGGCACACGATGGAAGCCGGGTTCAGATGCACGCTGACGAACATTCCCAGAGCGGATAGCGCCATTCCAGCAAGCAAACCACTCCATACGACACGCCAGGTCTCTGAGGCCCAGCTATGCATTTTAGTATGAAATAGCTTGCGCTCCAGCAGCATTTGCCGACGATAACCAAGTGCGACAATGAGTATTGAGATATAATAAAACGGCTGCATAAGCAGGTATAAGCAAGCATTCAAGACGCTCCATCCCCATTGTAATGCCCATTCCAAGTCCATTCACACTCCCTTATGCCCCTGGCCCGCTGTATAGCGGATCACGTACACTTCATATCCATTTATTCTATATGAAATTGCCAACGTAGGGAAGACAAACCGACAGACTGCAAATAAATCCCAATATAAAAGGAGGCTGTTTCCAGCCCCCTTGTTGTAGCCTCACTATTATTTCGCTACGCTTGTCTTCATTTCCTTCCGAATCTCTTCAATCCCCTGCTTGAGTTGATTATCATTTTTCGGATCACGAATTTTCTCAATCAGCTTGGCTTCCATCGCTGCTGCTGTCTTCGCATCAATGATGCCACTAGCCGTCAGCTTCGCTTGTTTTTGAAAAGCAATAACAGAGCTTTCAGTTACTTTGTCAAAATAGCCATCCTCGCGACCTGGTTTGTAACCCAAACCTTGCAGAATGATTTGTGCATTTTTCACATCACTGCTATTCATATTGTATTTCAAGGACTTTTCCTTGTTCAGCGGTGCTGCTGTGAAGTATTCAGGCTGTTCCACCGCGATGTTCGGCTTAATCCCTTTTTTATGAATCCACGTTCCATTTGGCGTTAACCATTTGGCAATCGTGATTTTGAGCAGGCTACCGTCACCCATTTGCTTGTCATAGCTGGTTTGTACAGTACCTTTACCAAAGGAGTTTTCCCCGATCAACACAGCACCTGCTGATTGCTGGAGAGCACCTGCCAGAATTTCGGACGCACTTGCGCTACCTTTATTCATTAGCAAAGTCACAGGGTAATTTTTACGTGAACCTTTGGATTTCTCTTCTTCACGCTTCTGATTCTTGTCTTCCACTTGTACAATCGTTTTGCCGGAAGGTACAAATTGCTGCGCAATCTCAATGACAACGGAAAGCACGCCGCCCGGGTTATTACGCACGTCAATGACGAGCCCTTTTAGCCCTTGCTTCTCGAGCTTCGCCAACTCTTCCTTGAATCGTTCTGCTGTATTCAAGGAGAACTGGGTGATCGTGATGACGCCTACACCGTCGCTTTCCATATGAGCTGTTACAGTTTCCATATCAATATTGTCACGGGTAATCGTGTATTCGAGCGGATCAGGAGAGCCACTGCGCTGAATTTTGACTTTCGCCTGACTGCCTTTAGGTCCACGGATTTTGGAAACGGCCTTGTTCAGATCCAATCCGTCCAGTGTTTCACCATTAACAGACAAAATAATATCCTTAGAGCGTAGCCCTGCCTTTTCAGCCGGCGAGCCTTTAATTGGCGTGACTACAACTACTTTTCCGTTTTCAGCCGCTACTTCAGCTCCGATCCCGGTAAAAGAGCCTTCTATAGATTGCTCGAACTGTTGTGCAGTTTCTTTACCCATATAAGAGGAATACGGGTCGCCGAGCGACTCCATCATACCATTGATGGCGCCATCCACCAGCTTGGTACGATCCACATCCTGATAATATTGTCCCTGAATCAGGTCCATCGCCGTCTCGATTTTGCGGATATCACTTCTGGAGGTAGAACTGCTACCTGTCACACTCGCCAGCAGTCCTTCGCCCAGAGCGCTGTTCCCTACTGTAGTCGTTCCAGTATAGGCAAAAGTGAGCAGACTGCCGCCAAGCAGCCCGATCACCATCAAGAGTATCGCTGTACTTTTTTTCAACATCTAATCGTCCACCGCCTTCTCGTTATCTTGTATCCTATTGCCTTACAACGCATATCCATCCACGAAGTATACGTCTAGCTTGTACGGAATATGTTAATTGTATCCTACTCCGTGTCTCAATGCACATGTTCTTCATCGGATATTAACCATTACAGCAAAGCCCTATCTACAACCGTAATGGCTATAAATAGGGCTTACCTTATTTACTATAAATAGTTCATCGGATTTACAGGTTTGTTATTTTCGCGCACCTCAAAATGACAGTGAGGTCCCGTGGAATTGCCCGTCGAACCAACTTCTGCAATTTTTTGACCACGTTTCACAGTCTGCCCCGTATGAACCACCGTACCGCCATTGCGAATGTGTCCGTATAGGGTCCATAGTCCGTCTCCATGGTCAATTACAACTGTGTTTCCATAACCACTCCACCACTCGGCAACAATGACAACACCGTCTTCAGCTGCATGAATATCAGTTCCCTGCGGAGCCGCCATATCAATACCTGTGTGGCCTTTAAGCTTGCCAGTAATCGGATGTACCCGCATGCCAAAAGTAGATGAGAGTCTGTAATGAGATACAGGTAAAGCCAACGTACCTGATCCACCCGTATACGTACTGGCTGCCGCATGGCTGGAATTCGAGGCAGCGCCTGAGGAAGAAGATGCATATCGTTTGGCTTCAGCCGCACGTGCAGCCGCTCTGGCGCGTGCTGCTTTGGCAGCCTGCTCCGCTCTGAGCTTGTTCTTCTCCTGCACCAGACCCACACGTTTGTTCGCGAGGGCTACCAGCATGTCATTTTGCTCTTCGCTGATTTCATCTGACTCCGCAATATCATGATCATAATTGGAAATCAGTCTTTGCTTCTCTTTCTCCTTCGAATTCAGTTCTGCTTTGGCGCCCTGCTTGAGCGCATACAGCTTCTTGGCATTTTTATATTCCGTATCCAGCTGCTTCTTCTTACTTACGACCAGAGCCTTGTCCTTTTTATGCTCGTCCAACAGGATTTGATCCTGCTCCACGATCGTTTTCAGGGAATCTACCCGGCTAAGAAAGTCACTAAAACTGGACGAAGACATCAGCACGTCCATATATGAGACGGTTCCATCCGTATACATCAAACGCACACGAGTTTCCAGCATTTTTTCCCGTGACTGGATACGATCAATGGCCTCAGCTAAATCTTTTTTAGTCGCACGCAGATTATCTTCCGTTTGATCAATCTGAACCGCAACACGAGTCAGCTGATCACTGACACTGTTAATCTGAGCAAGCACAATTTTTAGGTTTTGCACGGTTTTATTTTTGTAATGTTGGGCATACTGTTTATCTTGAGCAGCCTTTTCCTGTTGTTGCTTGGCAGATTGGGCCTGCTTTTCCAATTTGTTCAGCTGCGAATTGATCTCACTCATGCTTTTGGCATATCCGTCAGAAGGCTGGATTAGCAATGCGGCTACCAAGGTAGCGGCCAACACAGATCCTGTTTTTTTCAACTTGCACTCCCCATCCTTTATCGCAAAATAACACCGGGCTTCCCCGTTCTATTAAATCGACCACGACGTCATCCAGCGCTTCTTATACTTTTAAGAACTTGCGCATGGACAGGGTACTGCCAACAATTCCGACCAGCATCCCCAAAATAATCAACAATGCACTCAACTGAATCCAAATGCCTTCAAGTGGCATAAGCTTCAACATATTCAGAGCTATATCGCCCTGAACGGCGGTCAGCAAACGCTGATATCCAGTAAATAAAATACCCACGGTAATCAGGGAACCAATGAGACCAATAAGCGCTCCTTCAATAAAAAACGGCCAGCGTATAAAAAAGTTGGTCGCACCGACCAGCTTCATAATGCCAATCTCTCTTCGTCGTGCCAATATGGTCACGCGAATCGTATTCGAGATGAGGAACATGGACATGATCGCCAGTCCAGCGACGAATATAAAGCCTACATTACGAATGAGCTTCGTAATCGTAAAGAGCGTCTCTACGGTGCCTTTTCCATAACGAACCTTTAAAATCGGTTTCTCTGGATGCAACGTATTCAGCTTCTCAATCTTTTCGGCCACAAATGGAACCGTTGTTGGTTCAATAACCTCTACCACAATTTTGTCCGGCAGTGGATTGCTGTCCTTGTCAAAACCCTCCAGCAGCTCCTTGCCGCTGTCACCCAAATCTTTGCGCAGCTCTTCCAAACCCTGAGCTTTAGTCACAAAGGTCGTTTTGCTGATTTCTGGCATCGCCGCGATTTCCTTTTGCAGTGTTTCACGCATGTTTTGCTCTACATTCAGCTCCAGAAATACGTTAACCTCCACCTGACTATCTGCCTGATCAGCCAGGGAATTGACGTTGAGCACCAGCATGATAAATACGCCCAATATGAGCAGTGACACAATAATCGAGGTGACGGATGCCACGGACATCCAGCCATTGCGGAATATGTTTTTGAAACCTTCCCGCACATGACGTAAGAAGGTGTTAAAAGTCATATCCGTACTCCCCTCTTACCTGATCCCTTACGATGTTGCCATTTTCAATGGCAATCACGCGTTTACGCATAGAGTTCACGATGTCCTTATTGTGGGTCGCCATCACAATGGTCGTGCCTCGAAAATTAATTTCGTCCAGCAACTGCATGATCTCCCACGATGTTTCCGGGTCCAGATTTCCCGTAGGTTCATCGGCAATGATCACGGAAGGATTGTTTACGATGGCCCGTGCAATCGCTACACGCTGTTGCTCCCCACCGGAAAGCTGGGCAGGCTCACGATTCATTTTTGTTTTCAAGCCAACCAGTTCAAGCACTTCGGGTACCCGTTTGCGAATCAGCTTCTTGGGAGCTTCAATAACTTCCATAGCAAAAGCCACATTCTCATAAGCCGTCAAACGCGGCAAAAGCCGGAAATCCTGAAAAATGACTCCGATGTTACGACGAACGTAGGGAATTTTACGCTGCTTGAGCTTCCCGATATTAAAACCATTGACTGAAATTTGCCCCTTGGTAGGTACTTCTTCTCTATAAATAAGCTTCATAAAAGTCGATTTCCCCGCTCCAGACGGGCCGACTACGTATACAAACTCATTGCGGTCAATTCTGACCGATACTCCTTGAAGTGCGTGGGTTCCGTTAGTATAGGTCTTCCACACATCCTGCATTTCAATCACTCGATCACTTCCCGTTGCTTAATCATATTACGCATAACCTAATATCCATTCGACATATTCCATGCATTTCCTTTAAAAACTTCTCTATTTCATCATACCGTTTATCATTGTAACAAATTTGTTACCTAAATAGTACCGAAAGTTTTCTGCTTTTGGCACATATATATGAATATTATGGCACACGAGTACGCTATCAAGCTTATCAGACAGGAGACATCTGCATTATGAAAAAAATTCATTTATCTGTCATTTGGATATGGTCTGGTGTTCTGGCGCTAGCCATGTTGTGGGGAGGACTTCATCTGTACGCCGACAGACAAACACTGCCGGAGGGAGTGAGGGTCGGAGGAATTAACGTAGGAAGCATGGATCACACAGCCGCTCTTCGGCTGGTGGATAAAAAATTGGATGCATTGAAGCAACGTCCACTACTTCTGACGGACAGTGACAGCAGTGCACAGGATATAAAAATTACACTCGGGGAAGCAGGAATTCATTATAAAGCGGAGGCATTTCGGAATGCCGTGACGGCACTCAGCTCGGAGCATCTATGGACTCGTGTGCAGACACGTTTTAGCTTCGAGAAGGAATGGTCTATCACATCTTTCCGACAGGAGGAGATATTAAGGGCCCAATTCGGAGCCGATTGGGAGGAGCAACGATATGGCATGCCTATCAATGCTGTGCGACAGATTGACGGGAATGATCAGGTTCGTTATATTCCGGGGCGCTCTGCCCGACGCCTAGATTGGCCCAGATTGGACGCCGCACTAGATAAGGCGCTGCCCAAGGATTTTACCGCTTCGGAAGAGCCCGTACGAGTGGAATTACCTTTCCGTCAGCTGGAGCCGAAAATTTCAGTAGACAGTCTGCGTAACGAAGGGATTGAGCGCAAAATCGTCCAGTTCTCCACCAGTCTAGGCAGCAGCTCGGAAGGACGCGTGTACAACGTTAACTCAGCGGCAAGCACCGTTGATGGTTTAATTCTCAAGCCTGGCGACATATTCGACTACGGCCAATTGATTGCCAAGGCTGAGCGCACTCATGGCTTTCGTGAAGCTCCAGTGATCGTGAACGGTCAGTTGGAGTCCGGTATAGGCGGCGGGATTTGTCAGGTATCCAGCACGGTGTATAATGCAGCGCTGCGAGTCGGTTTGGACATTGTTGAGCGCCGCAACCATTCCTTGCCGGTCAGCTATCTGCCCAAAGGTCAGGATGCGACTTTCGCTACGGGGTCCATTAATTTCCGTTTTAAAAACAATACAGGCAAGCATTTGTTACTTCGTGCGGCTGTCCAAAACCGAACACTTACTGTTAAATTTTTTGGTACATTTCCGTCCAATATTTCGTATGAACTGGAATCCCATACGGTTCGCGTACTTCCCATACCGGAGAAAAGACTCCGTAATGACTCACTTTCCCCCGGCTTCTATCAAGTACTTCGGCAGGGCAAAGAAGGGTATGTGGTAGAAACATTTCGAGTAAAAAAGGTAGACGGAAAAGCCGTAGATCGCACCCGAATCAGCCGCGATACGTATCGAGCGCAGCAACGCATTATAGCTAGTTATGGCGGTGGCACATCGTCTGAGCCACAAACACGTGAACCCGAGAAGTCTATTGTCGAGGATGGTATAAGCGAATAAACGAAAAATCCCCCTTCCATTGTCGGCTGGACTTGTTCCAGACAGAATGAAAGGGGGATTTTAGCTATAAATTACTCGCTGCGTTTACCCAAAACAGAAATTTCTACAGGCTCACTTTCGTTACCGTCTGCATCTTTAGCTTTGATTACCAGTCTAACCGTTGCTTTTTGAGTAAGCACACTGATACTAAATGTGCCATCATCTTTGGCTACTGCACTACCGATAGGCAGTTCGTTGGAATAGGCGGTTACTGTGGAACCTGCTTTAGCTGTCCCCGTAATTGTACTTTCTCCGTCATACACATCGTTGACTTTCAGTACTCCCGTAGTTGCAACTGTGTCTGTAGTGCTATCTGTAGTCGTATCCGTAGTTGTGTCTGCATCTGTGTTGGTATCTATTGTTGTAGAGTTGTTCGTAGTCGTGCTATCTGTGCTGGTATTTGTGCTGCTATCTTCTGTTTCGCTGCCAGAAGTAGTCGACGTGTTACCATAAGTGGAATCTGTCACGTTGCTGTATGTGGAATCCGTTACCGTTCCACCAGGAGTCGTCGTCAGATTATCAACAGGGCTCAGGTTGTAGCCGGAAGCAGCGTCCAGAATAGCAATTGCCTCTGCACGAGTCAGCGACTTCAGTGGCTGAAATTTACCATCCGGATAACCGTTGATGATTTTTTGCTCCGCAGCTGCCGCTACACTTTTCTTTGCCCAAGATCCAATTTTGTCGGAGTCAATAAATTTAGTAACATCTGCTGCGTTACCCGCAGTGAGTCCAATAGCTTTGCCTACGATAGCCGCAGCCTCTTGACGTGTTACCTTACCATTTGGTTTGAGCTTGTTACCTGCATAGCCGCTTATGTAACCTGCATTCACGGCACTTGTCAGCTCGTTGTATGCCCAGTGAGAAGCTGGTACATCTGTGAACGTTCTGCCTCCATTACCGTTTACTTTTACACTGTCCGCATACGTTACGTCTGTCACAGCTGGAGTATCCTGCGTGAACGTACCCAAGCTGCGGTTCAGAAGAACAATAAATTCTGCACGTGTGATTGCCGCATCCGGTTTTACCGCGCCGTCCAATTGTCCTGTGGCTGACCAGCGTTGCACCTGATCTCCTGCCCAATGTCCATTTGTAGTTTGAGGAGCAGCTGCCGCTGCGCTGAATGCGCTAAGAATAAGACCTGTACTCAATACACCTGTAACTGTATTTCTTAACTTTTTTCCCATGCTATAAATTCCTCCTCTGATTGGATTCATCATTCTTTTTTAAACACTTTACCAGAAATCAAACCCAAATAACCCCCAAATTAAAAAAATCGTCCCATATAACCATACCCCCTCCTAATGTAGGATAAATAAGAAACGGGACTTAATACCTAGTCGCTCACTTGGATATGTATATTTAGACAGGCTAAGGTATACTGAATGAATACTCAGTCATATGCTGAACACCGCAATGAGGTCACAAACCCCTAGGAAAAGAGGTCTTCTTATGGCTCTTATTCAATGTCAGTTTTATTCGGAAGTTCTTGGTCTGAGCACATCCATGAATGTTATTCTTCCTCAGGCAACCCGTTCACAAATTGGACTAGAGGGCAAGCAAGGAACCGGGTCACATCCGACGCTGTATTTGCTGCATGGCCTATCGGACGATGATTCAACCTGGTTGCGTCGAACCTCCATTGAACGCTATGTGGCCTCATTGGGCCTGGCTGTCGTTATGCCCCAAGTACATCGGAGTTTCTATACGAATATGGAGCAAGGAGCGGCTTATTGGAGCTTTATCAGTGAAGAATTGCCGGCTTTGGCACGTTCATTCTTTCCTCTATCCGACAAGCGTGAGGATAATTTTGTAGCCGGACTTTCTATGGGTGGATATGGTGCTTTCAAACTGGCACTCCAGCATCCAGAGCGGTTTGCAGCCGCTGCCAGTCTTTCGGGAGTCATGGATTTACACGCATCACGCACCGATCCTATGCAAAATGCGATGAGTCCAGCGGAATGGCTTAACATTTTTGGGCCAGATGAAATACGCGGAACAGATCACGACTTGCTAGAGTTGCTACAACGTCATGCTGCCTTGGGGACCTCACTCCCCCGACTCTACCAATGCTGCGGTACGGAGGATTTCTTATATAAGGGGAATCAGACTTTTCGTGAAACATGTAGTACCGTCGGGGTTCCGCTGACCTACGAAGAAGGTCCTGGAGCGCATGAATGGGGATACTGGGACGCGAAAATTCAGGATGTTCTGGCATGGCTACCGCTCAAAGAGCACTAAACAGGTTAAAAAAATCCCCGTAGCTTCTCTCATCGCACCATGGCGAAGGGATAGGCTCGGGGATTTATTATATGCACATTAGGGATTTGTTGTGGTCTCCGTTGATGGAGATTCTTTAGTTAGTGACTTAGGCAGTACTTTATACAGGCGCCACTCGCCATTAAACTCACGTTCAAGCTGAACCCATGGGGCACCATGTTCATATAAGTTCGGATATACCATATTGATCTTACTCAGTGGCATGCCTGACATGATCTTAGGTACAAGGATATAATCCACATGGTGATCCTGCGGATAACTTAATGCCTTATTGAACGAATAATCGCTGGTGATCAGGAAGCGTTTAGGATGTTGGCTGTAAACAATCATGGTGTAGGCTGAAGCCGAATCGGTCATAATGGTAGACTTCGGCAGATGCTCATCCAACCAAACGGCAATCCTACGATCTGACTCCTGTCTCACATAGTTCACATTACCTGTCCGTGTGAGAAAGCTGTTCTCATCCGGTGCAATATCCGGGCGAGTCAACGCATAGGAAAGTAATCCAGCGGTAAGCAGCAGACTGACGGATACCAGGCCAAAGGCTGCCCTCCGCCATCGTCCCTGAAGCTGGCTCAACTCATAAGGCAACCAGGCTATGGTAATTGGGAATACATACATAAAATAACGAAACCATCCATACGAAGATTGCTTCATCATAAGTAAAAACTGCAATCCCGGCACTGATAGGAACAGCAGCAAAATAATCAGGGTTCCCCATCGGAACAAGCGTCCACTCAACAGACGAATGAACAGAATAGCCAACAACGGTACCGAATACCAAAGTGTTTTGGAAGCAATAAATTTCAAGGCTACCAGCGGATTGGAGAAAATCTCTACAAACTTATCATCATTCAGCAGCTCTGCCGATTGGGCCGTGTTCGAATACTCCGAATTCAGGAAGTAAAAAGCATTCCCCATAATGAGATAGTTAAAGAAAATCCATAACAGCCCGGAAAAGACCACGGGGAGCAGAAGCAGTAACCACGTTGCCTCGACCTTGTGCAGTTTTTCTCGCAAGGCCAGCTCGCGTCTGCCCATGTTTCGATGGAGAAACAAAACCGCCAAGACCACGCCACCTGCCATTGCCACGCCCAGAGGAACCGCTTCATAACGAGTCCAGAACGCCATGGCAAGCGCTAATCCAGAAACAATCAGACTTGCCGTCATGCGATCCTTGAGCCACAATGCAAACTCAATCACCGTCATCATAATGAAATATATGTATAGCGAATCACTCAGCCCATTGGCACCAAACAGTAAAATAAACGGATTCAGTGCATACAACAAAGCCAGCAGCAAGCTCATACTAGAGCTGAGCCCTGTTCTGACACCCGCCCGATATAGCAACATAGCGGTCAAAGCAGAAAAGGTAGCACTCAAAATAACAGCAGCCAATCCATAGGTGGCTAATGCCGGAAAGATTGGATACAGCAGTAGAATCACCATTTCCAGAAGACTGGGTAGTGGATTCCAGATAAATCCGATGGCGCCCAGATGCGGGTCGCGGCTGTACAGCACGTAAAATGCGTTAGCTACGCGACTGAGCGCGTCTGTGTGCATATATCCCAGAACATAGCTGAAATAGATGCCCGCAGAAAGTTCCAATGCAAGTATAAATACAAACAGACCTATAGCCATCCATCTGCTTGCAGACCATTTGCGAAAGGACATTCCTCTCGTTCCCCCTCAAACTTCTTGCGGTGATACAGCTGTAGCCCACTCACACCCTACAGCTGTATTCTTCCCTCCGCTACGATGCACTAAAATATAATAATTATTTCGATTCTTCATGCTCTATTTTGTACAGTCGCCACTGCCCGTCAAAGTCATGTACCAACGAGGCCCACGGCGCTCCCTTTTCGAATAAATCAGGATAGCTCCGGTTTACCTGATCCAGCGGTACCCCATCCACCAAGCGCGTGACCAAGACATAATCCACCTTGGAAGCAGGCAGATCTATTAAAGATTCCCCAAAATCATAATCACTCGTAATCATAAACTTCTTCGGAATTTTGCTGCTCAAAATGATCGGATAGGCGGCATAAGAATCTGTCAAAATAAGAGATGAACCATAATACTCATCCAGCCACGGCGCTATTTTCCGCTCAATAATTTGACGTTCGTAGCTTTCATTACCACTATGCGTCAAATAGCTGTGTTCATCTGCTGCAATCGCGGGGTTCGTCAGTGCGTAGGATAACAAGCCTGCTGTTACCAACATCCCTGCCGTTACCAGTGAGATTCCGATCCCCCGCATTTTCCCCTTCAACAGACTAAGCTCATACGGCAGCCAAGCAACCGTAATCGGGAATACATACATAAAATATCGGAACCAGCCAAACGAAGAATGCTTAAACATCAGTAAAAGCTGAAGCCCGGGTACCGATAAAAAGATTGCTAATAGCGTAAGCGTGCTCCAACTCCACAGACGTTTGTCCAATAGGCGTATAAGAAAAATGGAAATTAACGGAGCCGCATACCATAAGGTTCGTTGCCCGACAAACTTTAGCATCAGCACAGGGTGAGCAAACATTTCTACAAAGCGCTGATCCTCTAACAAAGCCGCTGATTGTGTGGAATTGGAATATTGCGAGCGTAAAAAGTAAAGCGGGTCGCCCATGATAATCCAGTTAAAAAAGAGCCACAGCAAACCGGAAAAGACAAGCGGCAGCAACAATAGAAGCCATGTCGCTTCTACCTTGTACAGGCGCTCTTTTAAAGACAATTGCGTTCTAACGCTCTCTCTGTTTGTACGCCACCGATGCAGAAAAAAGATCGTCAGCAATACACCCAAAGCCATCGCAACGCCAAGCGGAACCGCTTCATAGCGCACCCAAAAAGCGAGTGCAAGTGCAAAACCGGATACGATCAAATTCGCCGCCTTGCGATCCTTCAACCACATACAAAATCGACTCACTGTCAACAGGATGAAAAAGATATATGGCGAGTCACTTAAGCCGTTGAAGCCAAACAGAAACATAAATGGATTCAGTGAAAATAATAGCGCAATCAGCAAGCTGGTTGCACCGTGAAGCCCCAACTGTTTGCCCGTCGCATACAATAATGCCGCGCTCGCCCCTGCAAACAGGCTGCTCACAATCACTGCCGCCAGCCCGTGGGAAGCGAGTACTGGAAATAAAGGATAAAACAACAGCACGATCAGTTCCATCAAACTGGGCAGCGGATTCCATACAAACCCGATAGCACCCAAGTGTGGATCACGACTGTATAGCACATAAAATGCATTAGCCACTCGACTGAGCGCATCGGTATGCATATAGCCAAGATGCCATGCAAAATACACACCCACCGCCAGTTCAAGAGCAGCAATAAAAGCAAACAATGACAGCAATTTTCCGTGTTTTCTTAAAATCATGAAACCTCTTTCTGACGCTGTTGCGGAACGGAGAAGATCCAGTAGCGGTTCCAGAAATAATTATGAACAGGCACGATGATGGTAGTTAGTACTTCACCGATCAGATACGACCAACCGATCCAGTGAATGGTCGCGTACATCAGGGCGGCATTTAAGAGTAAGCCACAGGTACAGACCAATAAATATTTAAGAAACTGGGTGCGGCTTCCCTCACCGGTAGGCTCGAACGTCCAGTTTCGGTTCAGCACATAGGAAACGAGCAGCGTAACCACGAATCCTATTGTAGTAGCCATTACTGCAGGTACCGTAAACAGCTCCACCAGCAGCACAAGTACACCAACATGGATACCTGTACCCAGCAGTCCTACAATACCGTATTTAATGATTGGATACTTTAGATATGAACGTCTGATCATGTTGATTAAACTCCCTGTCCACCCACAATCGGTCAGCATTCGCCCGTTTATCTGCTATCAGATAGCGAGGTCTAGCTTTGACTTCGTGATATATGGCGGCAATATATTCTCCTACTACTCCGATCGACAGCATGAGTACACTGCCGATAATCAAGAGCAGCAAAATGACAGTGGTAAAACCGGTCACAGCGTCACCCATTAATTTACGCATTAAGGTCTGAATCCCCAATACGACTGAAATCAGCATAAAAATGAGGCCCATTAGACTTACAACCCGCAATGGTACTGTCGAAAACGAAACGATCGCTTCTGCTGCCAGTCGAGTCAGCCCTAACGGACTCCAGCGGCTTGGACCCTCTTCGCGTGGAGCCACTCGGAAAGAAATCTGGGTTTTACGGAAACCGAGCCAGGCCGTCATTCCGCGAAAAAACGGCATCCGCTCTGGCATCGCCATCCAGGCATCCACCACTCGTCGATCCAGTAGCTTATAATCGGAGGCATCCTTGAGATTAAAGCCCGTCAAGCGGTTCAAGGTCGCGTAGAACAAAGAAGCTCCAAGCTTTTTGCCCACCGACTCTTCTCCCCGGAATTCTTTCACACATTCGACCAAATCATAACCTTCATTTTGCCATAAACGCACCATTTCTCCAATCATCTCAGGAGGGTGCTGCAAATCACCGTCCATGACAATGATTGCATCGCCAGAGGCATTTTCCAGACCTGCGCACAACGCCAGTTCCTTACCGAAGTTCCGACTCAACCGGAGCGCGAGCAAAGAGGGCATTCGATGGGATAATTCAGACAATTTAAGCCACGTATCGTCCTTGGAACCATCATCTACAATGATGAGTTCATAGCGTGAGGTGACAACAGACAGTACCCCATCAATCACCTTAAGCGAACGCTCAAGATGCGAGCTTTCATTGTACATGGGAATGACGACGGATAAAAAAGGTGTTTTTGTCTCCATTCTTGCTCCTTCTTTCTTCATATTCAGGAGGACTGTGCCGGGGTATCATCCAAGTCGTGCATATCGGTCAGACCATGTGTCGTCTTTTCCCAATAGAACGGCTTGGTAATGAGCTGCCAAGCTGCTTTCACCGCAGCTATACTCATTAGTACCCAATATAACGGCGAGAGTAGCCCATATTTGACCATCGCGTATGAAAATGTTCGTTCACCGCGCTCTTCCAGTTCCCCGATGACCCAATACATTCCGGCCACGTTACTGAATACGAACAGAAAGTTACCGATATAAAATTCCGCGCTGGCCAGGTAATACACATATCCCGGGAACAGCTTGGGAATAAAGGACAATTCCCAGCCAAACCATAAAATAAGCAAGCCCCAAAAAATCGGATTCAGCAACGGCAACATTGGAGTTGCCAAAATCATCACCTGAAAGCCGAAAAAACCTTTCCAGCCCACTTCGCGCACCAGCTTCACCGGATTGCGCATATGAACCAGCCACGTCTGCATATACCCCTTGATCCAGCGTGACCGCTGACGAATCCAGTTGCCCACGCGGCTGTTAGCTTCCTCCCATGTACGGGAATCGACAATAGCAGTTTTGTAGCCGCCTTTATACAGACGTATGCCCAGATCGGCATCCTCGGTTACATTATAGGGGTCCCACGCATTAATATCTTTCAATACAGATACCCGAAAATGATTGGATGTGCCACCTAAAGGAATTGGGGTATCTAACTGCATAATACCCGGCAGCAGTAGCTCGAACCACATACTGTATTCTTGAGTGAACCAGCGGGTCAGCAAATTTTGTGTACTATTAAAGTAGTTGAGCTTCGCCTGAATACACGCATAATGCTCAGGGAGTGAATCGAACGCTGCAATGACCTTTTTAAGCTGATCAGCGTCGGGACGATCCTCAGCATCGTAAATCACGACAAACTCGCCACGTGCCCGAATAAGTCCATAATTACATGCCTTCGGCTTGGTTTTCGGCAAACCGTCTGGAACGACCAGTGTCGTGTAATAGGCCGGCAGCTTCATTTCCCGAAGTAGCTCGATCGTCTCAATGTCATCCTCTTCAATCAGCAGCCGCACGTCCAGCTTGGACTTGGGATAATCCAGCTGCTCCAAATTTCGCAACAACATCGGAAGCACGCCCGCTTCCTTATACATAGGTACAAGAATGGTATAGATCGGCAGTTTCTTTTCATCCATGGCGTCAACCTCTTCCTTCGTAAAACGAAGCTGCGCCCCACGCCGGGAACCAAGATAAATAATGCCAAATTTAAATAGCGTCATCGCAAAATAAAACAGCTGAATCATCATATTGATGATCAACACCGTTTTCCAACTGTTCCAGAAGAGACCGAGCAGTGTAATCATACCCATGGCTGCGAACACCCAAAGTTGTCCCTTTGTAAAAGTCGTCCGCGCCGAATTGTGCGGTTCTTTTTCCAACAGCCCGGTCGTGCTCTCCTGCATCATTTCTTCACCGTAGATTTTACCCCAGAGCTGCTCCATCTCTTCCTTCGTAGCAAGCACCTGCTCTACCGGCATACCCAGAATTTCCTCCAGCTTCAAGCGTCGCTCTTCTGGCAGCGGATCGCTGACCGCCACAATATATCGGTTCATATATTGATGGATAACGACCACGCCATAAGCCATTGCCACTTGCTCGGGTAGTTTGTACGCCGCATCCAGCGCGAGTTCCTCACCAATACGCCCGATCCGGTTCTGTGTAGCAATCGCGCGGTACAAATCCGCAGGTTCCAGCATTTGCAATGACAGCAAGATGTCGCCCAGCAGCCCGCCGCTCTTCGCCTGGAACTCCAGTGCGCGTTCCAGTTGTTCCGGCAATATATAACCGGAACGAACCAGCATATCGCCTAGGCGCTCCTTGGACTCGTCGCCGCCAACCTGTTCCTGTAGCTGCTCGGCTGTAATGAAGCCCATTTCTACAAGAATATCGCCCAGCCTACCACCGTAGCGCTTCTGGTTGCGGATGGCATCTGTCAGCTGATCGCGGGTGATCATCCCGTTCTCCACCAGTTGATCCCCCAGACGGGCCTTGCCGTTTCGGCCGCTCCGCGTTCCTGTTGCGGCCTCTTCGCCTTCCGTACCAGGGATACTGGAAGCAGTGACCATAGCAGCTCCTGCTGCTGTCTGTTCCTGCCCAGATGCATATTGGACTTGAGCCTCCTGCGCCTGTCCATCCTGTATCCCTTCATCCAGCAATTGTTCCACAGCTGCTGCTGTATCATTGGCGTTCCGTATAGCCTGGATACGAAGTTCTGTATCCTGAAGTCGCCGTTCCAACTCTTCGATATGAAAATCAAGCTTGTACAGCACCGGAGCCTGCTCTGACCGCTGAGCCTCTAGCTGTTGTTGCAGTTGTTCGATTCGCTGACGCTCTTCTTTTATTCTTCTCTTGGTTTGGCGAATTGAAACTCCTCCAACCTGCCACCTAAGCTTGTCACCCATGAATTCCCGCCCTTTCAATCCAGCGCCGCTCTTCCGCAAGCGCATCTGCAAGCAGCTGCTTTAACTCCGCATCCCGCTGCTTTTTCCGTTCCAGCGCCGCGTGAAAAAGTTCCCGCTCCTCGCGCAGTAACTCCTCCGCTTGTATCCGTTCCTCATGCAATGAAGATATCAGTTGATCGGCTTCAGAAGCGCGATAACCGATCCAAGCGCTCTTTAACTGACGCGCCGTCCTTTTAGTTCTCATAATACCTCCCTGAATCATCCCGACTCTGCCTATTGCTACGTCACTACTTTAAAGCATATACATGCCGTTCTCCCAAAACCAGGACATACCTCTATTCTCATTCAAGCCCTTCATTTACACATTTATGAAATTCACTTGACCAAAAGAGCCCCTAGTAACTTGACATTTATTTATTGAATATAGTTCTTGTCCTATTGAATTGGTAATTCAATGAAAAACTTAGTGCTATTCTACCATAATCACCGTAGACGTAGTATACAAAAATGTAAATTCTAGAAACTTTCACACTAGTGTAGTAATAGGTATTTGGAACTATGAATTAATGCCCCAAAAAGCACAAAAGACACCGCGAACGGTGCCTTAGAATCTTTGATTGCTAATTCCTTAAAATTTGATTTTACACAGTATACCGCTACTGTGCAAGAGAATAATATCTTTCTTTACTGATTAATTTTTCGGCTTGTGCCCTTCAAACCATGTTGATGTATTCGCCAGGAGCTGTTCACTGCGCCCAATGGCTGCCTGTACCTGACCGGTAGCGGTTCCACCATATACATTCCGTGCATTCACTACCGCTTCCGGTTGAAGTACCTCATAGATACGCTCATCAAACAAATCCGAAAACTGCTGAAATTCGTCCAGTGTCAGATCAAGCAAATATTTTCCATGCTGGATGCAATACAGTACGGTTTTGCCAATGACCTCATGCGCCTGACGGAACGGAAGCCCTTTGCCGACCAAGAAGTCCGCAATATCCGTTGCATTGGAGAAGTCCTGGTTGACCGCTTGACGCATGCGATCCTTGTTCACCTTCATCGTGGCGATCATCGGTGCGAACAGTTGCAAGGCTCCTTCCAGCGTGGCAACGGTATCGAACATCCCTTCCTTGTCTTCCTGCATGTCCTTGTTGTATGCCAGCGGCAAGGATTTCAATACAGTCAACAAGCCCACGAGGTTTCCATAGACACGTCCGGTTTTACCACGTACCAACTCCGGTACGTCCGGATTTTTCTTCTGCGGCATAATGCTGCTGCCTGTACAAAAAGCATCATCCAGCTCGACAAAACCAAACTCCGTGCTGCTCCATAGCACCAATTCTTCGCTCAGACGAGACAAATGCGTCATAATCAGCGAGGCGCCAGCCAGGAACTCTACGATAAAATCCCGATCGCTGACGGCATCGAGGCTATTTTCATATACGCCATCAAATCCCAGTTGCTCGGCTACAAAATGACGGTCGATCGGAAAAGTGGTCCCGGCCAAAGCACCCGCGCCAAGCGGCAACACGTTAATCCGCTTGTAGCTGTCTTTGAGTCGGTCAATATCACGCTCCAGCATAGACACATACGCCAGCAGATGATGTGCAAATAAAATAGGCTGCGCACGCTGCAAGTGTGTGTATCCAGGTACAATCGTGTCCAGATTATCCTTTGCTTGGCCGATTAATGCAGCTTGTACATCATGCAGCATACCCACCAGCGATACCACACGTCCACGCAAATACAAGTGCATATCCGTTGCTACCTGATCGTTACGGCTACGCCCAGTGTGTAGTTTACCCCCCACTGGACCAATAGCCTCGATTAGATTTTTTTCGATATTCATGTGAATATCCTCATCCGAAACGGAAAATTCAATTTCCCCACGGCGGATACGCTCCAGAACGGTGTGCAGTCCTTCCTTGATCGTGTCTGCATCCTCCTGCGGAATAATTCCACATTTTCCTAGCATGGCCACATGAGCCAAACTGCCTTGAATATCTTCTTCCGCCAACGCCTGATCAAACCCGATAGAAGCCGTATATTCCTCTACCAGCTTGTTCGTTTGCTTCGTAAACCGTCCGCCCCATAGCTTACTCATTGTATGATCCCCTCTCTGCAATACAAGCCGCCCTCGTCGTTTGGACAAGAACGGCCCGCATCCCGTACATTTTTTAGGTTACATCATTATTTATGATTTTGTGTTACACCCGCGTTAACCTTCAAACGCAGAGCATTCAAGCGGATAAAGCCTGTTGCATCGCCTTGATCGTAGGCTTGTGTCGGATCGGCTTCCATGGTCGCAATGTCCGGGTTGTACAAGCTAACCGGACTTTTAACGCCTGCGCCGATAATGTTGCCTTTGTACAGCTTCACACGCACGGTACCACTGACATTTTTCTGACTCTCATGAACCAGAGCCTGCAAAGCGACACGTTCCGGTGCGAACCAGAAACCGTTGTAAACCAAGGTAGCATAACGGGTAATCAGACTATCACGCAGATTCATAACCTCGCGATCCATCGTGATGGATTCCATTTTGCGGTGAGCTGTGAACAGGATCGTACCGCCCGGCGTCTCATAGACTCCCCGACTTTTCATACCAACAAAACGGTTTTCCACCATATCCACGCGTCCGATACCATGCTTGCCGCCGAGCTCATTCAGTTTTTCCATCACTTGCAATGGACTAAGCTGTTCTCCGTTCAAAGCGATGCAGTTACCTGCTTCAAATTCCAACTCCAAATATTCTGCTTCATCAGGAGCGTCCTCAGGCGCGTTACTGAGCAAGAACATTTCTTTATTTTCAGGAGCACTTGGATCAAACCAAGGGTCCTCCAGCACGCCGCTTTCATAGCTGATATGCAGCAGATTACGGTCCATGGAGTATGGCTTGGCTGCAGAAGCAGTTACCGGAATGTCGTGTTTTTCCGCATAGGCAATCATTTCTGCACGGCCCGGGAACTGATTGCGGAACTCTTCCAGCCGCCAAGGTGCAATCACCTTGATATCCGGCGTCAACGCCGCCGCGTTCAGCTCGAAGCGTACCTGATCGTTACCTTTGCCTGTTGCCCCGTGAGCAATGGCTGTTGCTCCCTCGGCAATCGCAATATCGACCATCCGCTTAGCGATCAATGGACGTGCAATACTCGTTCCGAGCAAATATTGTCCTTCATATAAAGCACCCGCCTGAAACATCGGATAGATAAAATCCTTGGCGAATTCATCACGCAGATCATCAATGTACACTTTGGAAGCCCCTGTAGCGAGTGCTTTTTCCTCCAAACCGTCCAGTTCTTCTTTTTGACCAATATCTGCGGTGAAAGCGATGATTTCAGCATCATAAGTTTCTTTGAGCCATTTCAGAATAACCGACGTATCCAGACCGCCGGAATATGCGAGTACGATTTTTTCTTTTGCCATTGTTAAAGTCCTCCCCGAATGCTTCTAGCCCTTATCTTCTTTACCTATCAATACCTATCAATCTTATGCCATTAAAGCAACTAACAGCGCTTTTTGCGCATGCAGACGATTCTCCGCTTCATCAAAGATGACCGAATTCGGACCATCGATTACGCCTGCACTCACTTCTTCCCCACGATGCGCAGGGAGACAATGCAGGAATAAATAATCCGGCTTTGCCAGCTTAACCAGCTCCTCATTCACCTGAAAGTCGGCAAAAGCAAGCTCCCGCTCCTTCTGCTCTTCCTCAAATCCCATGCTCGCCCACACATCTGTGTAGATCGCATCCGCATCTTGTACTGCTTCCTGCGGACTTTGGGTTATAACGATCTCACTACCTGTCTGTTTGGCAATTTCACGGGAAGCTGCGACCACACTCGGGTCAGGCTCGTATCCAGCTGGACTTGCAATCGACACATGCACTCCAAGCTTCGCCCCCCCAATCAAGAGAGAATGAGCCATATTGTTACCGTCTCCGATGTAAGCCAATTTGAGCCCTTTTAGCTCACCCTTTTGCTCATACAAGGTTTGATAATCTGCTAGCACTTGGCACGGATGCGCCAAATCACTCAATCCATTGATCACAGGAATGGACGCATAACGTGCCAACTCTACCACATTATCGTGTCCAAAGGTACGAATCATAATGCCATCCAGATAACGTGACATGACTTGGGCCATGTCGCTAATCGGTTCGCCGCGTCCCAGTTGAATGTCATTTTTGCTGAGGAAAAGGGCATGCCCACCCAATTGATACATACCGACTTCGAAAGATACCCGTGTGCGGGTAGAGGATTTCTCGAAAATCAGTCCGAGCGTTTTCCCTTTTAGCGGCTGATAGGTTTCCCCGTTTTTATGCTTACGCTTAATTTCAACAGCGAGATCAATTAAATACTGGATTTCCTCTGGCGAGTAATCGTCCAGCTCCAGGAAGTCCCGTCCTTTCAAATTCATCTGCTGCAGTGCGCCGCCCTGGCTCATGCTATCGTCTCCTTTTACACTCTAGTCTGGGATGATTTGATCTTTACACTAAGCCACATGCTCCCGAATCAATTCAGCAATCCATGTTACAGCCTGATCTATTTCGTTTTTCGTTACATACAAGTTAGGCAACAGGCGAATCACATTCGGTCCTGCTGTAATGAACAGAATGCCCTTCTTCTGTCCTGCCAAAACAAGCTCCGCTACCGGCTCTGCACACTCAATGCCGACCATCAAACCTTTTCCACGGATATCCTTTACAAAAGGACTATCTCCAAGCTGCTTTTGCAGGCTATGGAAGAGGTAATCTCCCATCTCTGCTGCACGTTCTGGCAGCTTGTCATCAATAATCGTTTCAATAGTAGCTTGAACCGCCGCCATAGCAAGTGGCGTACCTCCAAAGGTAGAACCATGACTGCCCGCTGTGAACGCTTCACGCAAATATCCTTTGCCTAGCATCGCACCCACAGAGAAACCACTGCCCAGTCCTTTCGCCAATGTAAAGATATCTGGCTCTATACCATAATGCTCAAAGGAAAACAGCTTGCCCGTCCGTCCCATACCTGTTTGCACTTCGTCAATGATCAGCAGCAAACCATGCTCGCGGCATAGCTTGGTGATCACGTCTACGAAAGCAGGGTCTACCGGATACATGCCGCCTTCGGCCTGCACCATTTCCAGCATAATTGCCGCCGTATTCTCACTGATGGCTGCTTCAAGCGCCGTCTGATCATGAAGCGGAACGCTTTTGAATCCGGCGGGAAGCGGTAAAAAGCCTTCTTTCACTTTGTCCTGACCCGTAGCGGTCAAGGTTGCCAGCGTCCGTCCGTGAAAGGATTGCGTGAACGTAATGATTTCGTAGCGACCGGTCTGCTTTACCTTCTGGTGGTAACGACGCGCCAGCTTAATTGCAGCTTCGTTCGCTTCGGCCCCGCTGTTGCAGAAGAACACGGCATCTGCGCTGCTATGGGCTGTCAGCAAGGCAGCTGCCCGTTCCTGCCCCGGTATATGAAACAGATTGGATACATGCCACAATTCATCGATCTGTTTTTTCAATCGTTCAGCTACTGCTTGAGGCGCATGGCCCAAATTAGTAACGGCGATGCCTGACATGAAATCCAGATAACGCTTGCCCTGATCGTCCCACAGCCAGCTTCCTTGCCCTTTCACCAGTGTAAGCGGGTATCTTGCGTAGTTTGGAAAAAGAGAGCTATTTGTCTGCGCTTTTGCTGACACCTTTTCCGTTTGCACTTCGCTTCCATCCGTACTTGGCATTTCCTCGCTCACCAGCGTATTCGGTTCCTTACTCATTATGTTCACGCTCCTTTATCGTTTGGTTATATAGGTCGAGCTATATATTACAATTACTGCATACGCACAATGCGTGTTCCAATCGATTCTCCGCCTAGCACACGACTTAGTACCTGCGGTTCGCTACCGTTCACAATGACGACTTCCTTCACTTTGCCGTGGATACAGGCAATAGCCGCTCTCACTTTCGGGATCATACCCCCATATATTTCACCTGTGCTGATCATATCCTCAATTTCCTGTACGGTGATAGAGTCCAGCACTTTCTTTTCTCCGCCATACTTCTTCAATATGCCTGGTACATCTGTAACGACGATCATCCGACTGACCCCCAGATGAGAGGCTACCGCACCCGCCGCCGTATCCGCATTAATGTTGTAACGCTGACCAGATCGATCAATCCCGATGGGGGCAATAACAGGCATATAGTCCATATCCAGGACACCTGTAATAATCGAGGCTTGAACAGATGTTACCTCTCCGACCCAACCGACCTCAGCAGCATTCGACACAGGCTTGGCTTCGATTAAATAACCATCACTACCTGACAACCCCAACGCTCGGCCCCCATGCAGTCCTATTCTACGTACAATCTGCTTGTTAATGCTACCCGCCAGTACCATCTCCACGACATCCAGCACGGGTTCGGTCGTTTTGCGTAATCCATGAATGAACTCTGTTTCGATCCCCAGCTTCGCCAAGTTGTCGGAGATCGCAGGGCCACCGCCATGTACAATGACAGGTTGAAGACCTTCCGACTGCAAACGCGCCAAATCTTCAAAAAAGGAATCAGGTAACGCAGCCAGCGTACTTCCTCCGCATTTCATCACAAAATTACGACGTGCCACTCCCGCATGATTCGCTTGATCCGCGTGTTCCACTGCCGATTGCATATCATCTCTCCTTTTCTTCTCCGCATATCCGTGCAATTTTTAAATGATGCTGGACTTATATCCGCTCTTTGCTTCTATTAACTACTATCCTTATTCAATCCGTATTTTATTCGGGTATCTATGTCCGATAAGCTGCGTTAATCCGCACATAATCATAGGTTAGGTCACAGCCCCATGCTGTAGCGGTTCCGTCCCCGTGATGCAAATCAACAATAATTTGCACCGTATCTCCCCGCAAATAGGCTAGCGCCTCTTCTTCATCAAAAGCGACCGGACTTGATTGGCTTAGCACAACAATATCACCCAAGCGAATATCTACCGTTTCTGGATTAACTGGCTCTCCAGCACGCCCTACGGCCGCAATAATCCGTCCCCAATTCGCATCTGCTCCGAAGACGGCTGACTTGACCAGACTGGACCCAACCACCGTCTTGGCTATCGCTTGAGCGGACGCATCGCTTACCGCTCCGCTTACAGACACCTCTACTAGCTTCGTAGCACCCTCTCCATCGCGAGCAATTGCCTTCGCCAGTTCTCGGCAGATATAGGTGAACGCCTCGGCAAAAGCGTCCCAATCGGGATGCCCTACGTGCAGTTCACGGTTGCCAGCCAGCCCACTTGCCATAGCAATCAGCATATCGTTCGTGCTCGTATCCCCATCCACCGTAATCATATTAAAGCTGGTATCCGTTGCCTGCTTTAATAGTTGATGAAGCGCCGTCTGTCCGATTACTGCATCACAGGTCATAAAAGCGAGCATCGTTGCCATATTCGGATGTATCATGCCCGATCCCTTGGCCGCCCCGGCGATGTGCACGGTCACACCGTCCACTTCAACCGCCACACATGCTTCCTTTTTAACCAAGTCCGTTGTCAGAATGGCTTGGGTAAATTGCTCTGCTCCATCGTTTGCCCCGTTCATACGGTCAGGTAAGGAGGATATACCTTCAAGCACACAATCCATTTTCAAATGCTCGCCGATCACGCCTGTCGAGGCGACGGCTACATTGCTCTCAGCAACACCCAGTTCATGAGCCGCAGCCGAACGCATAGCGTAAGCATCCTGCTCTCCTTGTTGTCCCGTGCAGGCATTGGCGTTTCCGCTGTTCACCACTACTGCCTGCAATCGACCATCTGCCAAGCTCTCGCGGGTCACCTTCAGCGGTGCAGCCTGAAACACATTGGTGGTGTACACCGCAGCAGCTGTCGCTTCTACCTCACAACGAATCGCGCCCATATCGTTGCGGTTCGAATTTTTTAGCCCGCAGTGTAATCCTCCGGCTGTAAAACCACGCGGAGTTACGATGTTACCCCCGTTTACTACTGTAAACTCTACTTTGCCCATAATTATGTGCCCTCGTTCGCAACATATTCGATGAATGACAGCTGTTTGTATTCCAAATTCCCGCTCGCTGCCGTTATCCGTATCCATGTTGCAGTTACTTGCTACTTACGGATATACCGGTATGAAGCCTAGCCCGAGGTTCTCCTCCCATCCCATCATCAAATTTAAATTCTGAATCGCCTGCCCAGCGGCACCCTTCACAACATTATCAATGACAGAAATAATCGTAAGACGCCCGGTTCGGGCATCTGCTGCAAAACCAATGTCACAGTAATTCGAACCCATTACTTCCTTCGTTGCTGGCCATATACCCTCGCCACGTACACGGACAAAAGGATGGCCTTTATAATAATCCCGGTATAACCCGATAAGATCTTGATCTGTATGCTCACCCTTCAGCGTGACATAAATCGTACTCATAATTCCTCGGGTCATAGGAACAAGTTGTGTTGTAAACGTAATCGTAACGTCCTCGCCCGCAATATCGCCCAGTACCTGTTCGATCTCAGGGATGTGCTGGTGCTTATTCACCTTATAAGCCTTAAAATTCTCGTTCATTTCCGCATAGTGCGAAACGAGGCTTGTTCCCCTACCCGAGCCGGATACACCGGATTTGGCATCCACAATCAGCGACCGATGGTCGATCCAATCCGCTTTCAGCGCAGGAATAATCCCCAGTAATGTTGCAGTCGGATAACAGCCTGGATTAGAAATAAAAGAAACGCCCGCCAGCTTTTCTGCATACACCTCACTGAGTCCGTATACTGCTTGCTTGAGATACTCGGGTGAAGCCGCAGGCTTTTTATACCATGCTTCATACGTTTCTCCGCTTCGAAGCCTAAAGTCCCCGGAAAGGTCAATGACCTTCAGTCCGGCATTAAGAAGCTGCGGCACTAACTTAGTACTAACGCCCGATGGCGTAGCAGTGAAAACCAGATCGGCCTTGGCAGCAATTTCGTGGACTTCGACACCGTCCAAATCCTGCACCACAATGTCCGTCAGATGTGGAAACCCGTCACTGATTGGGACACCCGCGCTGGATGAAGAAATAACAGATACAATCTCTACTTGCGGATGATGAACCAAAAAACGAATCAGCTCCACCCCGCCATACCCGGTGGAACCGACAATTGCCACTTTTAACTTGCTGCTCACAGACCTTCCTCCATTCCGTTCCTATGAAATATGTATTATTATACGACTCTATTCATATAAATACAACACCTCATGTCATGTTATTCCTCTAAATTTAAAATATGCGCTCTTACCTATTCTTTTGACGGGCAGGCTGTACGGGCTATAATAAAGGAAATAAAAAATAGACAGAGAGCCTCTTGAATACAGTCTGCCGTTTTGCATAAAGAAAAGGGGGATATTCCCTTTAAATTATTTCACATATTGGTATTCATCTCGATTGGTCATTTGCTGCACTTTATGAACTTGTTGAACATGAAGGGAAGTACACGTAGCACTACACACAAGCAAATCACATGGGCTGCATCTAGTGAATCTGCGCAGAGGAGCCGCTAAAGCGGATAATTGGGGTCGAAAATAAACCAAAACGTTAGGAGTGCTACACATCGAAACATATACAGCGAATATCGTTATAGATGCAAAGGCAAAGTTAGGCGAGGGTCCCAGCTGGGATCAGCGGTTTCAACGGTTATTTTGGGTCGATATTGAAGGTTTTCAACTGCATATCTACGATCCTTCTACGTGCACAGATCGTACAATAGAGGTTGGTGAACATATTGGTGCAGTTGTACCTTATCTCAAAAATAAAGTGATCGTAGCGCTGATTAGCGGTCTATATTGTTTGGATATTGAGACAGGGGCCAAAGTATTAATTCATGATCCTGAGGAAGGTAGACTAGGTAATCGTTTTAATGATGGAAAATGCGATCCTGCAGGACGTTTTCTAGCAGGAACAATGAGCTTAAATGACGAACACGCGCAAGGAGCATTGTATAGTCTGAGCACTAAAGGCCACGTCTCCTTACTGGTTGATAAAGCCTCCATATCTAATGGATTAGCCTGGAGCGCAGATCATCGTACAATGTATTACATTGATACTCCAACATTGGAGGTCGTCTCCTTCGATTACGATGTGGCACAAGGCACTATTAGGAATAAGCAACTGGTGGCTAGATTGGATGAAAGTGAAGGGTATCCAGATGGCATGACAATCGATGCAGAGGGCATGTTGTGGGTCGCGCGATGGGGCGGTAAACGTGTCTCCCGTATCCATCCTGCTCATGGAGAAGTGATTGCTGAGGTGTCGCTCCCCGTCAATTGTGTGACTTCGTGTGCTTTTGGCGGTGAACATCTGGATGAGTTATATATTACGACTGCTCAAGATGATGATAGTGCCGATCAACCCTTAGCAGGCGGTCTATTCATGGTCAAAACAGGGGTGAAAGGAACGCCAACCTCGTATTTTAATCAAGGACAACCTGCAAATTGGCTTGAACGATTAGTAAAATGAATCTAGTAAAGCCATACTGAAGAGAGAAGAGCCTACTATATTAGTGGGCTCTCCTGCATTGATTCAGTTAAGAGCATGCCTCAGACAGGCCCCTTTGTTTCAGCTTTCCTTCTTAAACCCTTCACCCAATACCTCACGAGTATTACTAATAATCACAAAAGCCTCCGGGTCTACCAAACGGACGAGCGTTTTAAGGCGAGTTACCTCGTTTTGTCCGACTACAACCATAAGCACAGGACGTTCTTCGTTCGTGTAACCGCCCCGTCCCGCCAGTTCTGTCAATCCCCGGTCCAAATCCTGCAAAATAGCCTGCGTGATCGTTTCTTTCTGATTGGATATGATGTAAGCCACTTTGGAGTAGCCCAATCCCATTTCCACGGCATCAATGACCTTGCCCGTTACAAACAAGCCGATCAACGCGTACAACGCCCGTTCTGGCGAGAGGGTAAAACCAGCCAGTGTAATCACCGTGCCATCCATCAACATGACACAGAGAGAAAGACTAAAACCCGTATATTTTTGAATAATCTGCGCCAAAATAGCCAGTCCACCCGTCGAGCCCCTGCCCCGAAACACGGTACCCAAACCCAACCCTACTCCGATTCCACCATATAGCGAAGCCAGCAACGGATTGGTTGTCGGAACTGCCCAGTCCTTCGTAACATAAACGAATAGCGGCAGCATAATACTTCCCAGCAAAGAACGCAAACCGTATTTTTTCCCTAACAGCAGGACCCCTGCTATAAATAACGGAATATTCATTCCCCACTGCGTATAGGCTGGTTCCAGGCCAAACAGCTCCTCGCCCAAGATAGACAAGCCCGATACCCCCCCGGATGCAATCCGGTTTGGGAGCAAGAACATGTTAAAGGTCAGCGCTGTAATGAAAGAGCCGAGTATAATCAGCAAAATATCGGTCACGTTGCGTGCGGGTCCGCTGGCGGCAATCAGAGGCTTGCGTCGTCTTCGGCGAGCAGCGGGAGGATTCAATTGAGGCATCATTCGTGTTCTCCTTTAATTAAAAAATACCGTTACACAAAAATTCCTACAGTCTGCAGGCACATGGTCTGCGGACTGTAGGAAAACGTACAGGCTATTATTCTGCGTCCAGCTTAATTTGGCTGCGCAGGTAACCATCGATGAAGGGATCGAGATCGCCATCCATGACAGCCCCTACGTTGCCAGTTTCCACGCTAGTACGGTGATCCTTAACCATGCTGTATGGATGGAACACGTAGGAGCGAATTTGGCTGCCCCATGCAATATCGGACTGTTCTCCGCGGATTTCATCCAAATGCTGACGCTGCTCTTCGATCTTACGCTCGTAGAGCTTGGAACGGAGCATCGTCATGGCACGCTCTCGGTTCTTGATCTGGGAGCGTTCATTTTGACAGGTCACGACAATACCGGAAGGTAAATGCGTAATCCGAACGGCTGAATCGGTCGTATTAATATGCTGACCGCCCGCACCACTGGCCCGGTACGTATCAATTTTAAGATCTTCCGTGCGGATCTCAACGTCCACATCATCCGCAATTTCAGGCACCACATCACAGGATACGAACGATGTATGCCGACGGCCGGAGGAATCAAATGGAGAGATACGAACAAGCCGATGCACGCCTTTCTCCGCTTTCAAATAGCCATAGGCATTATAACCTTTGATCAAAAGTGTTACACTCTTAATTCCTGCTTCATCACCCGCTAGATAATCCAGGGTCTCTACCTTAAAGCCCCGTTTTTCAGCCCAGCGAGTATACATCCGTAGCAACATTTGTCCCCAGTCTTGGGACTCCGTTCCGCCTGCTCCCGGATGCAACTCCAGGATGGCATTAAGTTTGTCATACGGCTGATTCAAAAGCAATTGCAACTCAAACTCCTGAAGCTTGCTCAGCAGAGAACTGACACTATTCTCGATTTCTCCAGCCAGTGTTTCATCGCCTTCCTCATCAGCCAGCTCAGCCATCATGCCGGCATCTTCGTATTCCTGACGAAGCTGTTCATAGCTGTCTACTGAAGACTTAACAGCGTTCATTTCTGCAATTACACCTTGGGCTTTATCATTATCATCCCAAAAGTCAGGTGCAGCCATCTTTACTTCAAAGTTTGCGATCATTTCCTGTTTGAGATCTAAGTCAAAGAGACCCCCTAAGGTTTGTTAGTTTCTTGCCTATTTCTCGCAAATCATGCTTTACACTTGGATCAATCATGCTGTCATTCTCCTTTTAATATATGGTTAGGGGAAGTAAAAGCGTTGTGAGTTACGGCTGGGTGAAGAGACGCTGCGCGAATGATTTGATCTTACGATCGCTGTTGCAGCGAGATGCCCTTGATTGGATTAACACATTCAAAGGTGGGCATCTCACTGCAAAGGCGAACGCTGACGCTTCTCCAGATTCAAATCCTTCACTTCGCTACCGACCGCCGTAAAGTCAAACGACTTATAGATAATCGGCTCAGGTATGTGAGCCGAGTCAAGAGCTGAATTAACTGACAAGCAAGCTAAGACCCGCTTGCTTGTCATAATTATAGAAATAGGGACAATCTTCTCAAGAAAAAAATATTCAAACTGATCCTCCAACAAAAACACTATAAGCTGAAAACATCAGTGCATCCCCTGTATGGCACAAAATGGCCGACGGTCAGTGGTTGAACTGCCGCCTGCCATTATATGCACTGCAGGGAATAGTGTATCTCAAGACTCTCCCTTAATTTCAATCCGTTATTTTCTACGCGGACGCGAAGGAGCGGATTTCTTTTTAGGAGCAGCTGGTTCACCACTCGTCGAGATTTTGTCTTCGTCGATGACAGCCTGACGCTCTTGATTGGATTCAATTTGTGCTTTCATGATGTATGTCGCTACTTCCTCTTGGATGCTAGCAATCATAGCATGGAACATTTCGAAGCCTTCAAATTGATACTCGCGCAGAGGATCGGTACCGCCGTAAGCACGCAAGTGAATACCTTGACGCAATTGATCCATAGCATCAATATGGTCCATCCATTTGCTATCGACCGCACGCAGTACGATAACTTTCTCGAACTCGCGTACCATATCTTCGCCAATCATTTCTTCACGGCTGTGGTATCTGTTGGTAACTTTTTCGAAGATCATATCCACGATCTCCTCTTTTTCCTTGCCCCACAGGTCGTCACGTGTAAGTGTATTTTCCTCAAGCAGGTTGTTATTCACATACTCTGCTACTTCTTCAAGTTCCCAGTTTTCAGGAATGTCATCCCCGCAATGAGCTTCCACTACACGCTCAATGACAGGCTTGATCATGTCAAACACAATTTCCTTGATGTTCTCTGATTCCAGCACCTCACGGCGTTGTTTGTAAATAATAGCACGCTGCTGGTTCATTACATCATCATACTGGAGAACGACTTTACGCTGATCAAAGTTGTTGCCTTCGACGCGTTTTTGAGCTGATTCGATAGCACGTGTAATCATACGGCTCTCGATAGGTTGGTCTTCCTCGAAGCCCAAACGCTCCATCATATTCAGTACGTTGTCCGCACCAAAACGCTTCATTAACTCATCGCCCAGCGATAAGTAAAACTGTGTGGAGCCCGGATCACCCTGACGTCCTGCACGTCCGCGAAGCTGATTATCAATACGACGGGATTCATGACGTTCTGTACCGATGATGTGCAAACCACCAAGTTCTGATACGCCTTCACCCAGTACGATGTCAGTACCACGTCCGGCCATGTTGGTAGCGATGGTAACTGCGCCTGCTTCACCTGCACGGGAAATAATCTCAGCTTCCTCAGCATGATACTTGGCGTTAAGCACTTTGTGACGAACGCCTTTGCGTTTCAGCATTTCAGAAAGAAGCTCCGAGTTTTCAATAGAAACCGTACCTACTAATATCGGCTGGTTCTTTTTGTTACGCTCCAGGATTTCATCTACCACAGCATGGAATTTGCCTTTCACGCTCTTGTACACTATGTCAGGCATATCTACACGCTGGTTAGGCTTATTCGTCGGAATTTGGAGCACTTCCAGACCATATATTTTTTTGAATTCTTCTTCTTCTGTTTTAGCTGTACCCGTCATACCCGCCAATTTGCGGTACATACGGAAATAGTTTTGGAATGTAATTGTCGCCAATGTCATGCTTTCATTTTGTACAATGATGTTTTCCTTTGCTTCAATAGCTTGATGCAAACCATCACTGTAACGACGTCCAGCCATCAAACGACCTGTAAACTCATCGACAATTAGGACTTCACCGTCAGCCACGACATAGTCCACATCCAAACGCATAATAGCATTAGCTTTCAATGCCTGTACAATGTGGTGATTGATTGTAACACTTTCCTGATCGTACAAGTTTTCAAGACCAAAGAAATTTTCAGCTTTGGATACGCCGTTTTCGGTCAAAGCAACCGACTTCACCTTAATATCCAGCGTGTAATCTTCTTCAACATTCAGGCTCTTCACAAAACGGTCAGCCGCAAAATACAGCTCGGTCGATTTCTGAGCTTGTCCTGAAATAATCAATGGTGTACGAGCTTCATCGACGAGAATGGAATCCACTTCATCAATGATACAGAAGTACAACGGACGTTGTACCATCTGCTCTTTGTAAAGCACCATATTATCACGCAGATAATCGAATCCGAACTCGTTGTTTGTACCGTATGTGATGTCACAAGCATATGCTGCCTGCTTGGCGGCATGATCCATGTTGGCCAAATTAAGCCCTACGGACATTCCTAGGAAGTTATAAATTTGTCCCATTTCTCCGCTGTCACGTTGCGCCAAATAGTCATTGACCGTAACCACGTGCACGCCTTTGCCCAACAGAGCATTCAAATAAACCGGCAGTGTTCCTACCAGTGTTTTACCTTCACCGGTTTTCATTTCGGCAATTTTACCTTCATGCAGCGCAATACCGCCGAGCATCTGTACGTCATAATGACGTTTACCCAGCACCCGTTTGGACGCTTCGCGAACAGTAGCAAAAGCTTCTGGCAAAATTTCTTCAGCCGTAGTCCCTTGTTCGACCCGAGCTTTAAATTCCACCGTCTTCGCTTGCAACTCCTCATCCGAGAGCTTTTCGAAATCCGGCTCTATCTTATTGATCAGTTCAACCGTCTTCATTAAACGCTTGACATCACGTTCATTGGTATCTCCGAAGATTTTCTTAACAATTCCTAGCATGGTTTACCCCTTTCGCGCAAAACAATTAATAGAATCAATTTCACAATAAGAAAGGGTCCATGATGAAATTGATTCCCGATATGTTTGACAGGCCCGGCTGTACCAGCCCATCGTGCGATGTTCTTTGCATAAATTGTAACAGTTTGTAGGACATGCCGCAACACAAGCAGCCTCCAGATTTGCATCCGGTTAAAGATACCAAAACAATTGACGCACGAAATACACAACTTGATTACACTTATCCAAGTTTAAATTTCCTTACTTTCACAAAAAAACATATAAAAGAGCCTTATCCCGCCAGGTTCGCAAGGATAAGGCTCGTGTTGTTTTCATTTTCCTAATATCCATGAAGCATGCTTCAATCGAAATCGTTCTATTCATTTTAAAATGTGAAAAGTTCCTACTTCACAGGCTATTGCCGTTCGATCAGACCGTATTTACCATCATTGCGCTTGTAAACTACGTTAACTTCTTCGTTGTCAATATTGGAAAACACAAAGAAATTATGTCCAACCATGTTCATTTGAAGAATAGCTTCTTCCACATCCATAGGTTTCAATAAGAAACGCTTGGTGCGGACAACTTCCAGCTCATCCAGTTCTGCATCTTCAGCAACAGCCACGCCACCTGCCGGATCTTCCACAAAAAGGGTTTTCAAACTGCCTTCTTGACGGAATTTTCGGTTTAGCTTGGTTTTGTGCTTGCGAATTTGCCGTTCAAGCTTGTCTACCACGGCATCAATGGATGCATACATGTCATCGCTCTCGTCTTCGGCACGGAGTACAAGCCCCGGCAAAGGAATGGTTACTTCTACAGTGTGCAAATCTCTGGTTGTGCTTAACGTTACACTTCCATCAGACGTCGGGGGTGCATCGAAATACTTTTCAAGTCTGCTGAATTTCTTATCAACGTAGTCCTTCAAAGCGTCGGTAACCTCGATCTGTTGACCTCGTACTGTTAAGTTCATAGGGCACGCCTCCTTTGCTCCTTCAGTATAGCACATATGTTAACGCCAAGTAAAAAAAGAGACCAACATTTCGAAGCTATTTTACAAAATCCCTCTTTTTTCGCTAAAACGCTTCCCATAACGTCATTCTTTGAAAACAGGTATGTTTAAAATCGACTTGCATACATATGTGAATAATGAGTGCATATACGAATATTGCTCCGCTGACGTCATGACAAACAACTATTTTGGGCTTCATGCTAAGCGATTTTATCGAAAAAGGGGGTGTCCCTTTCCCGCTGGACAGGTACATGGACTTGTGCGGTATGCAAGGCCTGGTTACAACCCAGACAATTTATACGAAAGGATTATTACACCCAGCCTAGCTGGCTCTTCCTATACGGAGATCTCAAGATAACAGATTTGGAAGAGATGGAAAGTAGGAAGCTAATCCATGGCTTTTATTCAGCGTTACGTAACGAACCAGACGGGGGCTGTCACCTTTATAGGGAATACACTTGGGCTGGCACGTTCTAACTCGGTAGGAGTGCCGGGAACAGCGACCAGCATTGGCGCTTTCATCACAACCAATACAGCCTCTCGCTTCGGCACGTATCCATTTGGCACGACTTCTACCTTTACCAGTAACTCATCGACAGCATTCCTTGTGCTCCCTGCGGGCAGTACAGTGCTGTATGCTGAGCTTATTTGGGGAGGAAGTTATGCCAACGGCAGCACCAATGTATTGTCCAGCGCCAGTAACCCGGTCACATTTCAGACACCTGCTTTATCTACCACGGTCAGCCCTGAATCTGCAACATCAGTCAACGTCACCAGTATCAGTACCTATGTGAGAACAGCGAATGTCACAAATCTGGTCATTCAAGGCGGCGCAGGGGCATACACGGTCGGAAATGTGACGGGCACCATCACGGTTCCTGATTCCACCAATACCAACCATGCCGGCTGGACGCTCGCTGTGGTGTACAATAACCCATCTCTGCCCTTCCGTAACCTGTCGCTGCGTGTAGGCGGTGAGGGGGTCAGCAGTGCTACTGGCTCAGTCAACGTTGTAGTGAGTGGCTTTGCCACGCCTGTACAGGGGACTTTGCGCGGTAGGGCGCTGATTAGCGCCCAAGAAGGTGACGTGGACATTACTGGTGACCGTGCGTTGTTTGGACCTACCACATCCAGTTTGACTGCGCTGTCTGGGCCTAATAATTTTTCAACTAATTTTTTCGCTTCCCAAATAAATGGAGACGACGGTACATTGGTCACGACCGGGACCTTCGGAACAACTAATGCCGTAAATGGCTCACCTGGAACGCAGGTGACAGGCGGACGGCAAGGCTGGGACATTACCAATGTCGATATTTCCTCCACGCTACTCAACAGCCAGACCACGGGTGTCCTTCAGCTGACAACCAATGGCGATATTTACACTGTAAATGCCAACGCCATTCAAATTGATATCAATGCTCCGCTGGTGACTCTGACCAAAACGGCCAGCTCTACGGGCTTGGTTATTGGCGATACAGTGACCTATACGGTTAACATTTCGAATACGGGGCTCGTTAGTGCTTCCAACACAGTACTTACCGATACCATACCAGCCGGGGCTACCTTCGTACCCGGCAGTGTTGTTGTCGCGGGCACAGCCCAGCCAACAGCTAATCCCACTACAGGTATCACAGTGGGTAGTGTAGCTCCTGCTTCCACGGTGACCATTACATTCCGGGCAACCGTCACTTCATTGCCAGCAAACACCCAGCTGGGCAATCAAGCATCAGCATCCTTTTCCTTCCAAACCGTACCTGGAGGACCTGTCATTTCCGGCAACGTTCCGTCCAACACTGCGAGCACACCGATCTACCAGCCTGTCATCGGTATTGTTAAAAGTGCCAATACAACGGCTGCTACAGTTGGAGATACGATTACGTACACGTTTCAGATATCCAACACGGGCAGCATTGCTGCAAATCTCAGCTTTTCGGAGAGCATTCCCACCGGATCATCCTTCATAGCCGGTAGTGTGACCATTGGCGGTTCTTCCGTGCCTGCTGCCAATCCCGCTACTGGCTTTTCAGTAGGAACAATTAATACAGGTGCTACTATACCCGTGACCTTCCAGACCCTGGTCAATGTGGTTCCCGCCTCTGGTAATTTGACCGATCAGGCGGCTTACACGTATACCTTCACACCACCTGACGGACGTGTATTGAACGGAAGCGGGACGTCCAACACGCTCACCATTCCCGTCTCCTCACCAAATGTGACCGTGACAAAGGCCTCTTCTCTGGCAGCAGCCGCAGTCGGAGAGACTGTTCAGTTTACCCTAACCGCCACAAACAACGGAATCGCCAATGTGACCAATGTAGTCGTTACCGATCCGCTGCCAAACGGAGTTGCCTTTGTACCTGGCAGCGTCACTGTGAACGGAACTGCTTCTGCGAGTGCTACACCTGTGAACGGCATTCCGATCGGCACTTTAGCTCCAGGCGCATCGGTTACGGTTGTATTCCGGGCAGCCATTAATTCTCTGCCTTCTCCTGCACAGATCAACAATCGTGCAACTGTCAGCTTCACTTCCGGGGCCTTTACCGGATCATCTTTGTCCAATCTTGTAACCATACCAGTCGTTATTGCAGCCCCGACGATTACCAAAAGCGCAAGCTCCAACCGTGCCAGTGTTGGCGGGACGATTACTTATTCATTTCTCATCGCTAATACCGGAGCAGCCGTATTAAACACGACCTTGACGGAAACCGTACCGACAGGCTCCACCTTTATTCCCGGAAGCGTCATTGTCGGCGGATCCTCAGTGCCAGGCGCCAATCCTAATACGGGAATTTCAGTGGGCACCGTAAACCCTGGTGCACAAATTACAGTCTCATTCCGGACGACAGTAGATTCCCTACCACCCGGGGGTGGATTAAACGATCAGGGCCTGCTCCAATATTCATATCAGTTGCAAGACGGAAGAACCCTCTCGGGCTCGCTTTTTTCCAATATTGTTTCCGTATCGATTTCGCTTCCCAACGTAGCCGTAACCAAGTCTGCGGGATTCACATCCGTTAGTGTTGGCGAAACGCTGACCTACAGCGTGAACGCCGTTAATAACGGAATTGACCCCATCACAAACACCGTGATTACCGATCCACTCCCCGGCAGCGTGTCATTTGTACCCGGAAGCGTAACCGTTGGTGGTTCACCTGTGAGCACAGTCGATCCAAGAAGTGGCATTCCAGTCGGTACCATTGGCGCAGGCGCATCCGTGCAGGTGTCCTATGCCGTGCTAGTCAACGCCGTTCCGTCCGTACAGCCGCTGCAAAACACAGCCAGTGTCAGCTTCACCAGCGGTGCTTTTACCGGAACATCCCAGACGAATACCGTCTCTGTGCCGGTTTATCAGCCTCGTATCAGTGTGGTCAAATCTGCAAATACAACAGTAGCTACGATAGGCGACACAATTCTGTATACATTGTTGGTCGCGAACAACGGTAACTATAATGCTTCTGTAACGCTGACAGATGTTATTCCTGCCGGTTCCACATTTATGGAGAACAGCGTAGTAATCAATGGTGTTAGTCAGCCTGGAGCCAGTCCAGCAGCAGGCATTTTCATCGGAACCGTGTCGCCGCAAAGCCCTATCACACTGACATTTCAAACCGTAGTAGCCTCTCTTCCAACACCATCTCAACTGACAGACCAGGCCACCGCCGCCATTTCCTTTACGTTGCCTGATGGGCGGGTGCGAACAGATAGCACATCGTCCAACGTGCTATCCATTCCTGTGTCTGCGCCGAATGTGTCCATTTCGAAGACTGCAAACCGTTTCACCGCCATTCCAGGTGATTCGGTATTATACACCCTGACCGTACTTAACAACGGAATCCAGACCGTGAACAATGTGGTCGTTTCCGATCCTATCCCGGCCGGCTCTCAATTCACTGCGGGTAGCGTAACGCTGAATGGCTCCACAATAGCCAGTGGAGATCCTTCTTTAGGTATCGTAATTGGGAGCATTGCCGCTGGAGGGGGAGCTACGATCACCTTCAGGGTAACGGTATCCTCTCCATTACCAAGTCCACCGCAGCTCACCAATCAATCGCGTGTCAGCTACACGAGCGGTGCTTTTTCCGGCGTGTCAGTATCTAACCCGGTGACAGTAGCCGTCAATGCTCCAGTGCTAACTGTAAGTAAAACTGCTGACCTCCTACGGGCAACGGTTGGCGATATCGTAACGTATTCCGTGGCGGTAACCAACCATGGTAACATAGCTGCTGCTGCCACATTGACAGACAATATTCCCGCAGGCTCAGCACTAGTACCGAACAGTGTGGTCGTCAGCGGTGTTCCTATTCCTGGTACCAGTCCCGAAGCAGGTCTGTCTATTGGCTCCATTGCACCTGGAGCCGTAACTCAAACAACTTTTCAGGTGGTGATTACTTCCGTGCCTTTACCTCCCCAACTCACCGACCAGGCGAATATCAGCTTTTCCTTTCAACCGCCGGATGGCCGGATTGTTAACGGCAATGTTTCGTCCAATATTGTCACAATTCCTGTATCGTCACCCAATGTGCAGGTCAGTAAAAGCACCTCGGCAACTGATGCCGTTCCTGGTGATACGATAACCTATACTATTACAGCTACCAATAGTGGCATCGAAATCATAACAGATGTTCGTGTGACCGATACCATTCCGACAGGCTCCTCTTTTGTTCCTGGCTCCGTTATCGTAAATGGAACAACGCTGCCGTCAGCCAGCCCCTTAACGGGGATTCCAATTGGCTCCATCGCTGCTGGAGCGTCAACAACCGTTACCTTTTCCGTGTCTGTCAACAGCCTGCCTGACCCACCTCAGCTGAGTGATCAGGCTACAGTTTCTTTTACCAGTGGTACACTGAACTTCACATCACTCTCCAACACCGTTGTCGTCCCTGTTTACCAGCCTATTATCAGTCTTGTTAAAACCGCAAATACGAGTCAAGCAACGGTAGGCGACACCGTAGTCTATACACTCACTGCCCAAAATACAGGTAATCTAGCAGCAACCGCCACCTTCACCGATGCCATTCCATCTGGTTCCTCCTTTATACCGAATAGCGTCACCGTGAACGGTCTGCCTGTTGCTGGAGCCAATCCCCAATCAGGGGTAATAGTCGGAAACATTGCAGCGGGGGCTTCTGTTTCTCTTACCTTTCAAGTGGTCATTAACGCTGTCCCCACTGGCCTGGGCCTGTTAAATCAAGGTTCGGCCACATTCACTTTCCAGCCACCTGACGGTCGCACATTAAACGGAAGCGTCCAATCCAATCCGGTGTTCATTCCTGTATCCAATCCAGATGTCACCGTGACCAAAACAGTCAATCAGACTTCTGTAGCCTTTGGAGACACCATTACGTACACCATTACCGCAGCAAACGGAGGCATTGAACCTGTAACAGGGACGGTCTTTATCGACCCGATAGCTGATGGCACTACTTTTATACCTAACTCCGTACAAGTCAACGGTATCACTATACCAGGAGCCAACATTGCTACAGGTGTGTCCGTAGGCACTGTTCCAGCTGGCAGCTCAGCAACGGTTACCTTCCAGGCCACAGTAACATCCTTGCCAGCATCAGGTTTGTCAACAGATCAGGCAACGGTATCCTTTAATTCCGGGGCTTTTGTAGGTCAATCCGTCTCGAATCAAGTCAGCCTGCCTGTATTACAGCCGATCTTGAATGTGACCAATACCCTCAGTGCGGATCGTGCTACCGTAGGGAATACACTTGGTTTTTTCATCACTGTAACCAATACCGGCAACGCGCCTGCAGAAACGGTCGTGCTTGATCTGTTATCCAGCTCGCTTAGCCTGAATCAAAATAGCGTATTGGTCAACGGTGCGCCCATTCCCGGAGCGGACCCTATTACAGGCATCAATATCGGTTCAATCGCACCAGGCGCGACGGTAACCGTCTCGTTTAGCGCCGTGGTCATATCAGTACCACCTGGCTCTATACTGACCAACCAGGCCACTGTGAACTACACGTTCCAATTGCCAGATGGACGAACGTTGACTGGAAGCGGAGCAGCCCTGCCTGTATCCATTCCAATCTCGTCACCGAATGTAACAGTCACAAAGGCAGCCGAGGTGGCTGTCGCTGTCGTGGGCGATTCTGTCCCATATGTCATAACTGCGTTCAATAACGGACTCGATCCGGTTACTAGCGTAATCGTTACGGACACCATTCCTTTCGGAACCGCCTTTGTCCCGGGCAGCGTTACAATTAATGGTACTCCTGTTGTTACAGCCAACCCACAAAATGGCATTCCTGTCGGAACGCTTGGAGCTGGTGGCGGAGCCACGATTCGCTTTTTGCTTAACGTACAATCCCTGCCGACACCGGCGTCCATCACTAATGAAGCAACCGTCAGCTTTACTTCAGGTGCATTTAATGGATTTTCGGTATCCAATCCCGTTACCATCCCTGTGTATCAACCGATCGTCACTGTAACTAAAAGCGCGGGAGCGGGAAGAGCTACAGTTGGAGATACTGTAACCTATACATTCTCCGTTACGAACTCTGGAAACATCGGTGCAGATACCGTACTTAGTGATCCCATCCCGGCAGGGGCTGCTTTTATACCTAATAGTGTAGTGATCAATGGCACCGCCGCACCTGGTTCAGATCCAAGTGTTGGGATTCCATTAGGTATCATAGGTGCAGCTACGACCGTTACTCTGACCTTTCAGACAGTCATTACCTCACTGCCCGCATCAGGTACATTGGTCAATCAGGCGACCGCAGCTTACAGCTATCAACCTCCAGATGGTCGTGTCCTGACTGGAAGTGCAGTATCTCCGTCCGTGACCGTCCCTGTCTCTTCGCCGGATGTGGACGTTACCAAAACAGCCTCTGCTACGGATGCCGTAGTCGGAGATACCATTACGTATACTGTCGTCGCTACGAATAACGGAATCAGTCAAGTCGTCAATGCCGTTGTATCTGATCAGCTGCCGCCCGGCACCAGCTTTGTTTCTGGCAGTGTAACCGTGAATGGCACATCTGTACCTACTGCATCACCAAGCTCAGGTATCCCTGTTGGCACCATTGCAGTAGGTGGCTCGGCAGCCGTTACATTCCAGGTCTCCGTCGTTAGTCTGCCGCAGCCGCCGCAAATAACTAATCAAGCAACCGTCAGCTTTACTTCGGGCGCGTTGACCTCGTCTTCGCAATCCGATCCGGTGACCTTGCCTGTTTATCAGCCAATCATCGGCCTGACCAAAACCGTCAATACCGTCAATACACAGATCGGATCAACATTGGTCTATACCCTGACACTCACCAATACCGGAAATATTGCCGTTATACCTGTGCTGTCGGATAACATTCCTACTGGCTCTGAGCTACTGCCTAACAGCGTAGTCGTTAATGGCATCCTTGTACCAGGAGCTTCGCCAGTTACAGGCATAACGTTCGGATCACTGGCCCCTTCAGGCAGTATTACAGTGAGCTTCCAAACCATCGTCTCGTCTCTGCCAGTTCCGCCTATATTAACCGACCAAGGGCAAGCGAATTTTACGTACTCACCACCAGATGGTAGGGTGCTGAGTGGTTCCGTCACATCCAATACAGTCAATGTTGCTGTGTCTGCACCTAATATTCAGGTGACGAAAACATCCAGTCTGGCAGCCGCTGTAATCGGAGATACGATCAGATATACACTGAGCATCACGAATAGCGGTGTGGATTCAGTCACAGATACTGTCGTGACCGATACAATTCCTGCAGGTACCTCCTTCGTTCCGGGCAGTGTCCTCATCGACGGAGTAGCCTTCCCTAATGCCTCTCCGATTGCTGGAATTGCCATTGGAAACGTCGCACCTGGAAATACATTCGTCGTCAGTTTCCAAACGACTGTCCAGTCTTTGCCGCAGCCACCCCTGCTCACAGATATTGCAGCCGTCACGTTTACTAGCGGAACGTTCACTGGCACTGCCTTTTCCGATCCACTCATCGTACCTGTGTTCCAACCGCTAATTGCAATTACTAAAGCATCCAGCACTCTTAACGCCTCCGTCGGCGATACACTGACGTACACGATTACGGCCGTAAATAGCGGCAATATTGCAGCAGCGCTTACCATCAGCGATAACATCCCGATCGGATCGACTTTCCTTGCCAACAGTGTCAGCATTGCTGGCAGTCCGCAACCTGGATTGTCCATCGAAACGGGCGTTCCCGTTGGATCCGTGTTGCCAGGCGGAACGGTATCCGTAACGTTCCAAACCGTTATCAATACTCTGCCTAATCCACAGGTACTGGTCGATCAGGCATCAGGCTCATTCACTTTCCAACCACCAGATGGCAGAACAGTATCCGGATCTGCGGTATCCAACACAGTTAGTATCTCTGTATCTTCGCCAGATGTGAGCATTGTCAAAGGAACAGCAGCTACAGACGCCATTGTCGGCGATATCATCACCTATACCTTGGCCGTTTCCAACAATGGAATCAGTACCGCCAATAATATAGTGGTTTCAGATATCATTGCAGCAGGAAGCTCCTTTGTGAATGGCAGTGTTACTGTAAATGGAACCTCCTTCCCTGATGGAAATCCTGGATTTGGTATTGCCATCGGTACGCTCGCTCCAGGAGCTGTTACTACCGTTACGTTCCAGGCTCGAGTTGATTTCTTGCCCACATCGGCACAATTAACCAATCAGGCATCCGTTAGCTTTACCAGCGGGGCATTTACTGGCAGTTCAACATCTAATGTGGTAACTATTCCAGTCTTCCAGCCGATTCTGACAGCAGTCAAAACAAGCAATACTAATAATGCCACCGTCGGAGACATCATCACTTATACGATTGTCGTATCCAACACGGGTAACATTGCAGCCTCAACTACAGTAAGCGACAATATTCCAGACGGCTCTGTATTCCTTCCCAACACCGTCTCGATTAATGGCATTGCAGCTCCCGGTGCAAGCCCGGTTTCCGGCATCCCGACTCCAGCCATACCACCAGGACAATCGGCAACTGTCACTTTCCAAGTGCTGGTATCTTCCATCCCTGCAACCGTACTGCTGGTTGATCAGGCCGAGGTAGACTATCGCTTTAATGCACCAAATGGGCGAGAGGCAGGCGGTTTCCGTTTATCCAACATTGTTGAGGTTGCCGTGTCACCGCTAGACATCACATTAAGTAAAAGCGTAAGCTCACCTTTCGCCACTACTGGCGAAACCTTAACGTATGAACTCGTGATCTTCAACGAGGATACAAATACCGTGCAAGATGCCCGTTTGCTGGATACTTTGCCAGAAGACATCGAGTTTATTACAGGTTCAGTTCAGATTAATGGATCTACGGTAACAGAAAGCGATCCCGGCACCGGTATACCTTTGCCACCGTTAGAAGCGAATTCCAAGACTGTCATATCCTTTGATGTCCGTATCACAGCGACAGAACAGCCAGGACCACGTACGAATCAGGCACGCTTGTTACTCTCAAATGGTGAAGAAGCGAGTGCCGTTTTGTCCAATGCTGTCACCATTGCCTTACTTCAGCCTGTAGTGAAACTGACGAAAATAGCCAGCACGGAGAGCGTACAGCCAGGTCAAAGCATCACCTATTCCATCATTGCAGAAAATACTGGGAATATCGGTGCATTTGGCTTGTTAACGGACTCACTGCCATCGGAGCTTTCTTTTGTTTCTGGCTCTGTTTCGGTTAATGGAATCCCTCAATATGGCGTCAGTCCAGGGCAAGGCATTGCCCTAGGCACTATCGCACCAGGAGAAAAGACGACTACCGTCTTCTCCGCGCTTGTCGTTCGTGCCTCCGAGTCTGGCACACTGGTGAATCAAGCTTCGCTGGCTTACTCCTACCAGCTGCCGGACGGACGAAGCACGAATCTGGTAACTGCTTCACCTTCTGTCTCGGTTAAAGTAGCCCCTACTGCTAAAGGAGCCTTGTCAGCCGTGCTACGCACAACAGTGTCTACTGTCGCATTAGGCGATGCTGTGCCTTATCAGTTGACTCTTGTTAATGATGGAGGCTCGGTCATTACCGATGTAGTGTTAGCCGATTACGTACCGAATGGAACCATCATAAACCCGAGTAGCTTGAGAATTAGCGGTTCTCCACCTGCTTCTAGCAAGCCGGGTGAACCATTATTTATCGGCAGCTTGCAGGCAGGACAGACAATTGATGTATCCTACAGCGTGAACGTTCAGTCTCTGCCTCTCGGAGGACGTCTAAACAATAGCGTGCGGCTTCAATATGCTGGCAGTGACGGTGCTAGCGAGGTTACCAGCAATACCGTGACTATAGCTGTTTTCGATCCACAGCTTGCCGCAAGTATCTCCACGGAAAATACGGAGGCCATCGCAGGAGAAAGTCTTACCTATACGGTACTGCTCAACAACTTCGGCAACGTAACATCCGAAGTTACACTGCAAAATTTCATTCCTGCCGGGACTCTGTTGATTCCTGACAGCATACAGTTGAACGGTCAATCACTGTCGGGAGCCGATCCAACTATCGGTGTTAGCCTAGGGTATGTGGAACCAGGACAGTCATTGACATTGACTTATCAAGTGACCGTATCGGAGACGCCTCCATCTGGCTACATCGTAAATCAAGCTGCCTTTGCCTACTCGTTTACGCTACCTGGAGGAAGAGTCGTATCAGGGACATTGACTACCAAAGCCGTTACGATCCCAATTGTATCCCCACTGCTCGAATTAGTTAAAAAGGTGAACACCACAGATGCCTCTGTAGGCGACACACTCACCTTCACCATTCAGATTACTAACAAAGGGGGGATCTCTGCACAATATCCGTTGTTCACGGACCCGTTGCCGCATGGACTCATTTATGTACCCAACAGCCTAACTATCCAAGAAAAAGCACAGCCAGGTGCTAATCCCGCCGCAGGTATCACGCTCCCGGATATTGCACCAGGGGAGACGCTCACCCTTACGCTTCAGACGCAAATTCGTGAAGCACCTGCGGATGGAACATTCAGCAACCAGGCCATCATCGAATATACCTCACGTCGTAGTGGAGGAGAGACCATCCAGGAAACCTCCCAGACCAACACCGTTGGCGTGACCGTTATGGCAGCCATTCCTAAACTCACGCTTAGCTCCAGCGCTCTGCGTGTCGGCCAAGAAGATACCCTGTCTTTCACCGTCCATGTGGAAAACATCGGCAATACCCCGCTGGAAGAGCTCTTGCTCACTGCACCATTTGCAGCCGAAGATTTCATTTTGCTGCGAACGGTCACCGTGAATTCTGTGCCGCTTCCGCATCCTAACCTGCTCCAAGATATACCGTTAGGTCGGCTTGACCCAGACCACAAAGCCGTCATCGTATTCTCTTTCGACATCGAATCTGCGCTCCGTGCGTATCTGATCGCCCAAGTTATTCTGCGCTATCAATTCCGTTATCCAGACGGAAGCGTAGAGAATCAATCTGCCTCCTCCAATACCATTTTTGTGGAGATGGCTGACTTTGATGGTTCTCTAGAGTAAAAGTTCTATTGTGTTGAGCTCCTTACCACTGGGTAAGGGGCTTTTTTATGTAATTAGAAAACATAAAAAAGCCCTGGAATAAATTCCAGGGCAGTGCTAGCGCGTTATCCATTGCTAACCATCTTACCAATTATGTAGGTCGGCTATGCCGGGGATGATTATAATTTGGTTACGTTAGCGGCTTGTGGTCCACGTGCGCCTTCGACAATGTCGAACTCCACGTCTTGTCCTTCTTCAAGTGTTTTGAAGCCTTCTGTTTGAATTGCGGAAAAATGTACAAATACGTCGCCGCCGTCAGATGTTTCAATGAAACCATAACCTTTTTCTGCGTTAAACCATTTTACTTTACCTTGCATGCACTAACATTCCCTTCGTCATCAAATGAAGTGAAGCTCTCGCCCACATTTCCGACTATACCATCCAAAGTTATCCATTGTCAATTGGAATTGATAATGTTTTCATACATTTTTTTACCACAAATTAGATTCGATATTGATTTAGTCAAGGGCAGTAAATGCAAAAAATAAAGGAGCTTCTCAGCTCCTTTACCCTAAAAAAATTAATTTGAATCCAAAAATTAAAATAAATTTCTCCGACAAATCGACTTGATCACAGAAAAATATCCTGCATCTCATACAAAAAAGTAGTTTTGTTACATTTATTCGGATTATCTTGTATATCGGGTCCATATCTTACGAACCGCCTGGATTACATCCTGTACGTCCTGATCTGTCATCTTAGGAAAGAGAGGGAGTGTTACTGTTGTCCGATAATACTCCTCAGCGTTCGGGCACAGCCCTTTCTCATACCCGAGGTGTTGGTAATAAGGTTGTAGATAAACAGGAATGTAATGCACATTTACACCAATATTTTCAGAACGTAGTGCCTCAAATATTGTTTTCCGATCTACTTTAAAATGCTCAGGTTGCCAACGGATAACGTACAAGTGCCAGCTGGAGTGGGCCCCGACAAGTTGTTCAGGAAGAACAATACCTGTCAACTCACTCAAAGCTTCATTATACGTCCGAGCGATTGTTCGACGTTTATCTACAAATGTATCCAGCCTGTCCATCTGGGAATGACCTAATGCAGCCTGGATATCTGTCATACGGTAGTTATATCCCAGTTCCTGCATTTCGTAATACCAAGGGCCGTCGTTTTTTGTCAATTCCTGTGGATCTCGTGTCATACCGTGGCTACGGAACAGTAACAATTTTCGATAAAATTCCTCAGAATTTGTCGTAATGATGCCACCTTCGCCTGTCGTAATATGCTTGACCGGATGGAAACTGAACATAGTCATGTCCGCCCATGAACCTACTTTGCTCCCTTGGTAATCTGCTCCCAAAGAATGAGCAGCATCCTCAATTAACACCAGCCCATGATCCCGGCATAGCATCGATATCTTGTCTAGTTCAGCTGGCTGACCTGTAAAATCGACGGCTATGACCGCCCGGGTATGCTCAGTAATCCGCTCAGCAATCCGTTCCGCATCAATGTTGTAGGTATCCATTTTAATGTCTGCAAACACTGGTGTTCCACCTTGGTATAGCACACAGTTACTACTAGCGAGGAACGTAAGTGGTGTTGTGATGACCTCATCACCTTGTCCGATTCCTGCAGCAAAGCATGCCCCATGCAGTGCGGCAGTTCCGTTGGTAAACGCCACCGCATACTTGGCACCCACATATTCAGCAACCTTGTTTTCAAACTGCTGAATCGCAGGCCCCTGAGTAATAAAACCACTACGGAGTACACCCACTACAGCTTGAATATCTTCATCATCAATCCATTGCTGTCCATAGGGCAGCAGTGTTTCACGCACAGGTCCAGACAATAAATCATCGGACATCCTGTTAACCCCCTCTATACTTAAAACAAACTAAATCATGCCACTCTCACGAATCCATCTTGTAGTACGCTTAATACCTTCTTCCAAACTAATATGTGGTTCCCAACCAAGTAACTCCTTCGCCTTCGTTGAGTTACACAGAAGCTTTTGAATTTCACTTTGCGGATGGATATGCTCCACATGCTTGATACGCGACGAGTCCCCACTAATAAGCAACGCTAGATCATTCACAGAAATATCCTGCCCCAATCCCGCATTGACAACCTGACCGTTGACACGATCGCTAAAACCCGTCTCTACAACGAAGCGAGCGCAATCCTCAACATACAGAAGATCACGGGTTTGTGTGCCTTCCCCATAGATATTAAGATCTTTACCTTCCAAGTGGTTTTTAATAAAAATAGCAACTACGCCGCCTTCACCACCTGTCTTTTGGAAAGGCCCGTACGTATTAAATGGACGAATAACTACGGTCGGTAAACCATAAGCAAAATAATAGGACAGTACCATATTCTCAGCAGCTACCTTTGCTCCTGCATAAGGAGAAGCAGGTTTGGTAGGATGTAGCTCATTAATACCTTGATTGTCGCTACAGCGGTCATATACCATACATGTACTCATAAAAACTACCTTGGTCTGGTACTTGCGGCACTGCTCCAAGATTGCGAAAGTACCTACCGTATCATTATTAAAAGTAGTTCGCGGATCGTCAATAGAATCCTGTACATTTATAGAAGCTCCCAAATGGTAGCAAATTTCAAACGAATGCTCTTCAAACAACCGTTCCAACAGCGCTTCATCCAAAATACTCCCTTTGATGAATTCCTTGAAGTTGCTGTGTTCGACTAATTCCGACAAATTCTCCTCGCGTCCATTCGACAAATCGTCGACAATCCAAAGCTGATGCCCATCCTCCAGCAGACGCTTGGCGACCCAACGCCCAATGAAACCAGCGCCACCAGTGAGTAGAATATTCATATTTTTTCCTCCTTTATTTTGTGAATTCATAAGATATCCCAACTGATAGGCGTCCCTTTTGATACATTCTTACGAACTGGTTTTCCCAATAACTGATCTATATATTTAGGTGGGAGACCATAACCTGGACGTATTGCCCTAACATTTTTTTCTGTGAGAATATCTCCCGCCTGCAAGTCTTCAGAGATATATAATGATCTTCGGAATTGAAGAGAAGCTTTTTCTGCATCCGTTGCTCCATATGAGATCCCTCCGAGAGATTGCCAAGCTCTTTCAGTTTCCATAACTAGTGACTTCATTTCATCTGGTTCCAACGAGAACGTTGAATCTACTCCCCCATCAGCTCTAGACAAAGTAAAATGCTTTTCTATTACAGTAGCACCTAACGCAACACTAGTAACAGCAACTCCCACTCCCATAGTGTGATCGGACAATCCTACTTGGGTATTAAATAAATCCTTTAAATGAGGAATTGTACGTATATTTGTATTTTCAGGTGATGCAGGATAAGTACTAGTGCATTTTAACAATACAATTTGATTATTTCCTGTTTCTCTCACTGCCAGAACAGCTTCTTCTAATTCTGCTATAGTAGCCATTCCAGTAGAGATAATCACAGGTTTTCCCGTAGAGGCTACTTTTTTAATTAATGGAATATCTGTATTTTCAAATGAAGCTATTTTATAAGCCGGAACATTAAGTGATTCTAAAAAATCTACCGCTGTAGCATCAAAGGGAGTACTAAACCCTATAATCCCGAGCTCATTACATCTCTTAAAAATAGGTTCATGCCATTCCCATGGAGTGTATGCTTCCTGATACAAATTATATAGGCTCTTGCCTTCCCACAGACTATCCTCATCCTTAATAAAAAATTCTCCTGAATTTATATTAAGAGTCATAGTTTCAGCAGTATAGGTTTGGATTTTCAGGGCATCTACCCCCGCAGCTGCCGCTGCTTCCACAATACGCAAGGCACGCTCCAATGATTGATTATGATTTCCTGACATTTCTGCAATGATGAAGGGACGAGTATTGGTGCTTATTTCCCTGTTTAATATGTTAAATTCAGTCAAGACATTCCCCCCTAAGCTCTTTACACATTATTATTTCTTCCTTATTTTTTGAAACGACAGCATAACCCCTCTTACTGAACAATTTAATTGAAGCAATATTGCTTGGCTTTATCAGAGCAGTCAGAATCCTTACTTTATTATTCCAAGAGGTTGTATAAATTTCAATTTCGCATAGTATTTTATTAGCATATCCTTTTTGTCTAAGACTTGGATCAATATTTATGCTAATTACCACTTCATTGTCACTCTTTAAGTCTAACCTAATTACTCCTACTAAGGCTTCATTTTCATAAGCAATGAGTATTTTCCTTGTTTTGGTAGCTAATGACTTTTCAAACCAATGTCTATGCTCTTCATAGGGAATCTCGTCCGTAACAAATGAATTTTTTCTAGTGTCTAAATCATTTCTTAGATTAAAAATGATGATCGAATCATTTAAGGTCGCGCTTCGAAGCTCCATATGATCCCCACTTATTTAAATAGTATACTCCAAGTTTTTAATTACTTTCTCTACTCCTCTGCCGTCAACAATATTAAACGCTGTTAAGCTATCGTTCTTTAAGTCACCTTCATAATCCTTTAAATTGTTAACAATATCAAGATCGTGAACATCGGAGTGGAAACCCAAGAATCTGTCTATCCCTAACTTTTCTCCCATAATAGCATTATGAATCTGATTTTCAGCAACCGCTATAACCAAACCCGGAAGGCCCATACAATATCGTTCCCAAGTCAAAGTCCCCCCAGAGCAAATGGCTAAATCAGCTTTATTCATAATAGCTGCAACAGAATTGGATTGAATATGCAGACTCAACCTTTTTTTTGAATCAACAATCTTTCTCAATTCATTGAGATGAGCATATGATTGACCGACTAGTATATCAAAATCCAGATTACTATCCAGTAACCCTTCTTTATCTAACGCATACAGAGACTTCAGCGTCTCATTAGTAGGATCAGTCCCTCCAAAAGTGACCAATACCCGTCGAATGGTGTCGCTTCTTGTTTTAACTTTCTGACGTTCCTGATGGAATTCATCTCTTAACAAAGCATAACTTGGTCCTATCAATTGTTTTGCATTATTCGTTAATTCATTATATCTTGAATCAGAAATTTCATATAAATTTTGGTCTAAAAGGATATTGCAAATGTGTGCTCGATTAGCTAAATCATCAATTACTAAAAGTTTCTTAGCAGTCCGAGACATTTCTTTTTCCCATATATCACTGATTTGATAATGATCAATAATCATCCAATCAAAACCATTCTGAAAAGCATTATTGACTTTTGAGCTTACATACACAGCATCCTCAATTGACCCTACCGGAAATTTGCTGTTTAAATAGAACGGAATGCAACCAATCTGTTTAATTTTCTCAACTAAGTGATCAGGCATTTGTTGAAAGACAAAAACCACTTCTCTTCCTGAGATTATCAGTGATTTCGCTAAGGCTAAACAACGCATCACATGTCCTGTACCGATTGCAACAGAGGCATCCGCTCTAATCAAAAATTTCATTCTTCCCCCTTGAGCTTCTTCTGCTCCACATGCGAGTTAATAAGGGCAATTTCTGGACGAGTCTCCATTAGTTCCACAATATCCTGCCAATCAAAGCTGTCCCTATCCTTGAAATAGGTATATATCTGCTGAATTAGCTCCCAATCTTCAGTTGTGTCCAAAGTCCAGCGATAATTAGAGTAGTCTTTCGGATAAGTAACGCTTAGCAAAGAGAATTGATCTAGGTTTTGGTAAATATAGGGTGTCACATGCTCTCTTTGCTCCGTACTCTTCGCCTCCAGATGTGCTTTTTCTAGAGAAGCAAAAGAAAACACTTCTGCATCCAATCCTCTTGGGTAAGAACGTTCAATTGTATTGCTGACATAGTCATAAGAGCCCATAATATAATTTTTGATTAGCTCATCAATAATCACAGGATCTATAACAGGACAATCTGAAGTAATGCGGATGATCACATCCGCATTATATGTGACAGCCGCTTCATAGTAGCGTTTTAAAACATCACTTTCACTACCACGATATACTTCAACCTCTGCTTTATGAGCCAGATTTACTATTGTTTCATCTGCCGTTAAGTCAGTAGTTGCCACTACAATTTTATTAATTTGTTTTACTTTCTTTATTCTTTCTACAACCCGCTCAAGTACTGTTACACCCAGCAAATCCAGGCTAACTTTCCCTGGTAGGCGAGTAGATCCCATTCTAGCTTGAATGATCGCTACAATATTCATAAGTTCCCATACTTTCTGTTGTATTTTTATATAAGACTTTCATCATATAACCAATCAACAACAACCGCTTTATTAATGGGATTCATCTCTAACTCAGTAATCTCTTTATTTATAGATTGATTTTCCCCTTGAAAAGCAGGTGGAATGATAAACATATTTTCCGATTCTAACGCAACTAGCTGTTCATCGATAGTCATTAATTCCTCATAACGTTTTTCTCCAGGACGGAGACCGATATATTTAATAGCTACTTTATCACTTAGCTTGTATTTCTCCGAAACCGTCTCTATAAGTGCTTCCGCCAGATCGGCAATTCGCACAACTGGCATCTTCAGGACAAATACCTCACCACCCTGGGCTGCCTCATTAGCCTGCAGGATCAACTCAATCGCTTGCGAAGGAGTCATCATATATCTCAACATCTCTGGATCGGTAATGGTAATTGCACCATTTTCTAAAATTTGTTTTTTAAATAACGGGATAACGGAACCACGAGAACCCATCACGTTTCCGAACCGAACCGAAGAAAATACAGTAGACTTAGAACCCTTTTGATATTCAGAAGCCGAAATCAGGCGCTCCGCGGTTAATTTAGTCGCGCCATAAGTGTTGGTCGGAGAAATGGCCTTATCCGTACTTGTGAAAAGAACCTTTTTCACTCCATTCTCCAGTGCAGCCTGAATGACATTTTGTGTTCCTATTACATTGGTTTGTACAGCCTCAAACGGATTATACTCACACGAAGGCACGTGCTTCATTGCGGCTAAATGGAAAACATAATCAATATCCTCCATTGCCCTCATTAATCTTTGTTGATCCCTCACATCACCAATCAGATAACGCAATTGATTAGAATGAGCCTGAAAATCGATATTCATTTCATACTGCTTATGCTCATCACGGCTGAAAATACGAATTACACTCGGCTCGTCTTTCAAAAGTCTCTGTACCAGTTGGCGCCCTATTGTCCCCGTTCCACCTGTGATTAATATCTTCGTCCCTTTGTAGGTTTCCTTCTGCATGTTGAACACGTCCCTTGTCCTTTAACTCTTTATATGGTCTATTCTACGAATCGATTCTACAAACAACTCTTCAAGCATCGGAATTTTATCCACTATCTCATTCGCTAGCTTTCCTAGGTGTTCGTGTATCATATCGGCTTTACGCGAAAGATTTTGCTCTATAGCGATCAAAGGTTGTTGCTGGTCAAACAAACCAATTTCCAGTGGGAGTATGGTTTCTATAATAGGAACAAACCAATCTCTACTTACAATGCTGGTCCAACGTTGTTCAATTTCAACAATCGCATTATGGCATTTCAGCGGCTTCATTCGGCTCCATCCTCTAATATTCCCAATCGTTTTCAACATGACTTTCAATTCTTCCCTGAATTGAGAAAAATCATTGAGCGTATACTGTATCTTCCCTCTAACCTCTTCGATACGATTTCTATTTATAATAAAGGGCTGATTACGTTGTATATTGGCTATTGCATCGTGCTCAATATGTTCCTCGGCAATCATATTATATACTTCTTCAATCGGCTTCCAAACGGTTCCCTCTAGCGCAGCCCCATTACGAGTCGTATTAATGAATTCAACACTGGATAAGGCAGCAAACAGATTCTCTAGTGCGTCTTTCATAAACAAGAAGCTTTCGTTCGTTGCATTATATCCACCGTGCACGTTCAATACCTGTTGTGGTGCCTTCTCCACGATGGATGCATTGTGGGATGCTTCAATATGTCCTACTCCATCGGCATAGAACTTATTACCTGGGAATGACAAATCCTGTCCCATCAGTACGACACGCCGAGCTCCCAACCATACAGCCGCCTGTATAGCTGAGCCTACGACTGTCGGTGTTGCCGTTATAGCAATCTGTGTACGATCAATTCCTAAATAATACTGCGAAATATGATCATTGCTCAATACGAAATGAACGGTGTCTTTCTGCTTGCGATCTGTAATCCCAAAATAAGAGGTAGACCCATATAATAGTGGTGCTTCCAGCGTCCCAGGCTGAGAAAACACCCTATCATTGATAATACCACCATCCAGCGTGACCGCTAAATGTGGCTGTATCCCCTCTTTAACCAGTGCTTGAATACTAGATCCTGCTGCTATAACAAGCGCATGAGGTTGCACTCGCCTAACCCACTCAATATCTTGCTGAAGCGATGGCCCCGATGCAATAATAAACGCCGTACTACCGGGAAAAGAAAATTTCAAATCATCAATAGAGGGTGAGGATAACATTCCTGCCATCTGATACATACTGTTACGAATCCAGTCCTGTCGAAAAAGATGATGCGTGCGCTGATTTGATTCATAGGTGTGATTATATTCTTCCAACTTTTCTTTAACATCACGTAATACATCCATCTCAACCTCAAGATAATGACGAAGCGCTACGAAAGCCAGTTCACGCTGCATATGGACAGAAGCCATATAAAATAGTGAATTCAATTGCGAATCGCCAATAGCCAGCCAGTACAAATTGGGGTGTTCTAAAAGACTCCGCATATCATAACTGTTAATGGAGTTTAGAAACTGATATTCATCCGGCTCATATACAAAAAGCAACCGGTCAGGGTACATTTCAAGGATGTCAGCAATACCAAGCCCCTGCCCAAATCCATAAACAAAGACACATTCTATATTTTCTACCGATTGCTGAACCGCCTCCAGCCAAATATGATCTTTTTCTATTGGTTCATTATAAGTCTTGTGGTCCTTGACCCCCGTTGGTTCAAGTGAGAGTATTGTACTAGCAACCTGCGGAAAACGATTCTGTATAGCAGTCAGATTTAATGATAAAATTGTCAAGACCATACCACCATTCATAATGATTCTTCTTAATTAGTATATCGGACTGTAACATGAAGGAGTGAACCTTCAAACAAAAAAAATCCCTCCCAGTAATTCCTGAGAGAGATTATAATACCATTTACTTCCGGTGGTCTATAAAAAGACTGTCAACTGAATAAACACGCTGGTAAGCATTTTGTTGAATTCGAATATTACCTTTTTTCTCCATCCAACTCCCCGCTTCATCTTTCAACTTATTCATACGCTTCAATATCGGCCCATCCATATCTAAGATGAATCCAATTTCTTGTTTGTCTTCCTCAGTAAGATAAGCACGATATTTTTCCATTGCATGCACAATTTCCTGTCGACGATCTACAAAAATAACTAACTCTTCCTCTTCCATGATTGAGAGCCGTTTAGTCGTCTCTATTGTCATTTCTTTTAATGCTTGAATAAGGGCTTGCATACTGTTACTGTCCATCAGCTGCCTGTGACCGAGCTTGGAAGTTTGCTCACTTCCATCCAAGCCTCACGAAGATCCGTTAAGTGCTCCTCTACTTCCCGGGCCTTAGACACATCTTTATGAACGTTAGACTCAATCAGACAATGCAACATATATTCGTAAATCCTTAATAAATCCTGTGAAATTGGATAATCAAAATTCAAGGCGGATATTAATTCATGGATAATAGCTTGTGATTTACATAGATTGTAGCTTGCCTTCTCAAAATCTTTATCTAAAATCCCGTCTACACCAGCTCGGGTAAATCGAATTGCCCCATCATACAGCATAATCAGAAGTTTAGGCTTGGAGGCAGTCTGTGCTTGAGCCTGCTGATACTTCTGGTAAGGGGATTGAATCAAATGTATGACCTCCTTATTTATCTAAAGCTGGACAAACTAGAAGAAGTGCTATTATATCTATTAATTGCCGTCTCCATAGTTGTGAATTTTTTGTAGTAGTTCGTTTCAATCATATTCAATCGGGCTGTCATATCAGTTATTCTTCTGTCAATACTCGTTAACTCTGTTCCCATCGTGCTGCTGATAACGAATGAAGCACTAAGATCAGTGCTTACTTTTGAGGTTCCTGCCTTGTCAGCTAACTTTTGCAGCGCAGTATTGGATATTTTTTTCATACGTGCAAAAATCCCGTCTTGATCTGTATATTTATTACTTAGTGCTGTAGCAGAATCCTGCTTGCCGAAAAAGTTGGTCACAATATCAGGATCTTTATCTAAAGCAGCTTTCAGCTTATCTGTATCTAAAATAAGTTTCCCTTTTGTCTGATACGTACCTGTTGTTATACCGAGCTGGGCAAGACTAATTGTTGTACCGTCGTCCATTTTAACTCCCTGAGTCATTGCACTACGCATATCCGCTGCTGCGCTCTGCAAAATACTATCATTTTTAAGCATTCCACTTTTAGCTTTATCAGTCCATTGTTTAACTTCATCATCACTCATGTCCTTTTTTTGGGCAGTTGTTAAAGGTGCATATTTTTTATATCGTTCTTCACTAACTTTGTTATTCAACGTAGAGAGAACATCGTTGTACGCATCAACAAACCCCTGAACCGTTTCAACCAGCTTATCCGTATCTTTGGCCACTTCAATGCGTGTAGAAGTACTGCCACTGGCATTATTAAGTGTAAGTTCGACACCATTCATCGTGAAGGTATTGGAGGATCTTGTGATATCCAAACCATTTACAGTAAGTTTAGCGTCTTCGCCGCCTGTAATGGTACTCCCCAGCTTTAAAGCAGAAAATACTGCTCCATTAAGCCCAATATCTTTGTCTCCAGTCGTTTTACTTGTTAGAGAAATTTTACCTGTGGCAGAGTCATAGATCGCACTCACACCAGCTTGCTTATTTGAATTAATTTTTTGGACAAAGGAATCAATCGTTTCATTGACAGGATCTATTTCTATGGATGCTTCCGAAGCTCCTGAACCAATTTTGACTGTTATTGGAGTGGTTCCTGAAATTCCCGAATCTTTAATATCCTGTAGCTTAACAGTTCCCCAATCGGTCGGTGCAGAAGCAGAACCATTGAGTTCAATAGCTGCAGAAGAAGTAGCGCTTGATGCTGTTGCCAGCGAGGTCACTTTTACATCCAATACTCCACTGGCCGACGAAGATACTTTCGCACTAACTGCACTCGTATTTCCGGTAATATTCGCCTTTTGGGCACTGATTGCACTACTCAAGCTAAGTTTAGACAGTTTATCTTGCGTAAAACTAACCAGTTTCACACTGGTCTCTCGATAGTTTTCACGCTTCCATTCCATTAACTGTTTCTGTTGATTCAGCTTGTCGAGCGGAGCGCTCTCAGCTGTCATCAACTTTTTAACCATAGAATCTATATCCATACCAGATGCCAAACCACTTATTCTTGTTACCATGAACGTTCCTCCCTATACCTTTTTATCAACAATAATCCCAGTAATTTCCATCATTCTCGCTGCCAAATCCAAGATTTTTTCTGGCGGAACCTCACGGATGAGGTCTCCCGTTTCCTTGTTTAAAACTTTAATCATAATGGCATGGGTTTTTTCGTGTACAGATATTTCAAACATTTTTTGCGGACCTTGAATTGCATCAATTGCTTTTTGCAATTGCTGAATGGTTTGCTCGTGTGTTTGCTGTGCTTTTACAGGAATTACAGATTGGGCTGGATCAACAGCCGTCTCCTCCTTTTTCCCGGCAGAAAGATGAATCGGTACTATACCTCCTGCATTGGCTGGTATCAACGGTTCCATAACATAACCCCTCGCTCATAAAATGGTATGCCGTACACTGTATCTCTTCTATTCCTATCGGATGTCCTACTCTATATATCGGTTAATGATTTAGAATATTTATGAAAAACCATATAAAAAAACAAAAAAGGCTCTGCAAAATGCAGAGCCTTTAATAATTCGCTTACTTCCCAAAATCTTAACGAAGCAGGGACAGTACGCCTTGTGGCGCAGAGTTTGCTTGTGCCAGCATGGATTGGGAAGCTTGCAGCAAGATGTTGTTTTTGGACAAAGTAACCATTTCTTTTGCCATGTCAGTATCACGAATACGGGATTCGGAAGCTGTCAGGTTCTCAACTGTAGTGCCCAAGTTGTTGGAAGTGTACTCCAAACGGTTTTGAACAGCACCCAGTTTAGCACGTTGTGTAGCCACTTTTTCAATAGCGTCACTTACGTTTGTCAACGTAGAAGTGGATTTCAGACCAGTGAATCCTGTTGTGGCAACACCACTAACTGTAATTGTAAAAGCTTTATCGTCTGCTTGTACTTTCACGTTTGAAGTGATTTTGATTCCGTTGAATGTTGTGTTTTTCATAATGCTGTCGATTTGCGATCCCAGTGCGTTAAGCTCCATGTTGATATTGCTCTTATCGCTGGAAGAATATGTTCCGTTCAGCTTTTGAACGTTCAATTCTTTCATACGAGAAAGCATGGAGGATACTTCGTTCATTGCACCCTCAGCAGTTTGTGCAAAAGAAATACCGTCTTGAACGTTACGTTGGGATTGTTCCAAACCACGGATTTGTCCGCGCATTTTTTCGGAGATAGAGAGACCAGCAGCGTCATCAGCAGCACGGTTGATACGCAGACCGGAAGACAGCTTCTCCATGTTTTTGCTTGCTGCAGCATTATTCATACCCATGTTACGGTGAGTGTTTAATGCAGGAATATTGTGGTTGATAATCATTTTAAATTTCCTCCCTGAAATGGTTTAATTCCCACGTCCTTGTGGTATGAGCGTCTTCACAGGTCGGCCGCCCTGAAGAATTACCGCTCTAAATTATATATCGACACCTGCCACTGTATTGTTTATAGCATTTCAAAATTTTCAAAAAATCTATTTTGGAAAACAACATGACAAACGTAAATAATTTAATTTAAACCAATAATTGACTATATTGAACTCTAGCTTATATTAAGCTTGTGGTAAAAAATATACTAATTAGGGAGTGTTTCAATTATGCTTCGGAAAACTATTCGTTTGCTATCCGTTTTGGTTCTTACGATAGGTTGGTTCTCAGCATCTTTTAATCCGGCGCTTGCGGGTTCTTCTCAAGCCAAACCTATTCAATTGCCAGCACAATTTCTAAATTCCATGGTTAAGAAAGGCTCAAACACACTTTTAAGCGATCTACATTCAACGCTAATCCGATCCAAATCACTTTCAATCACTAAAGAGGACATCATTTTAAAATCTCCAAAGTTAAATACATTACCAGATACTTCGTCTAACAATAAATTTTCCGTCTCCGCAGTCACATATGATGTTTATAACACTACACCCGATGGAGCAATCTTTATTAAATCAGGTAATTCCGCACAGGGTTATATTACTGCGGAGGGTGAAAGCCGCTGGTTTTTCACACGTGTTGAGACTCCCAATAAGCTGACTGTATTTCTAAATCCAGGGGCATCCACAACAACCGATTACGATCTTCATCTATACAAGCTTGATGAAAGCACAGGAACGCTAAACAAAGTCTCATATTCGACAAAGGGAGCTGGTCAATATGAACAAGCCAGCTATGTTGCAGGGACTGGCTATTATTTCATACTTGTCCAATCATATAAGGGATTTGATATAACTCAGCCCTTTACCGTTCACTCTATTCAATCCGACAGCTATGACAGTAGTGAACCAGATGACAATCCTAGGTTTGCTAAAGATAGGGGATCAGCCACCTTTAGCAGTAGCCAAACGATCGACAATATCCTTGATGAGGATTGGAGTAAGATTAAAGTCCCCTCTGATAGCACCGTCCGTCTCAACCTCAACAACACCTCAGCTTACGGCGAATACCGACTGGACCTATATGACGCTAATTTAACAAGTCTCGGATATCTTAGCCAGAACACAACCGCACAAATAAAGTTATCCGCAGGGGAATATTATATCCGTGTTATTGCACCATCCAAGTTCGATCTCACCACTCCGTATACTTTGACAGTAAGTTATCAAAATGCTGATGTTGCACGGGTGATAACCTCCAACATTACAACAGACGGTGGAGTATACGGTTTTATGAACTACGGTTACGGCCAAAAATGGAGAATAAAAAATAACATCACCATTAGCGGCAGAGCTTTTGATGCCCAAGGCAGTCCTGTAGCAAATGCTATTGTCACCACAAGAATTATTGTGACAATAAACAATAAGGTATTTACAGCAAGCGGAACAACCAGCGAACAAGGATACTTTACGATCCCAGTAAGTGGTTTGACCTCGGCTGCAGGGAAGTATTCTTTCTATAACGGCGTCAGCACGCATTATTTTGATATTATCCCAATCGACTTTTACAGTAGCGGTAAACTACTTAACTCAGATATTAGCAGTCTCTATCATTTCGCTTACCAAATAAGATAATTTAGTACACAGATTGAAAATCATTAAAATTCTTCTAGTTTCATCAGAATATAAAATAAAACAAAAAAAGCTGGCCCTCGCTTAAACTGTACCCTATAGAGTAGACACTTCAAAAAGGTCTCTCTATGGGGTGTTTTTTATGTATACTATGAAAAAGACAGGGATGGGGATACCTATGAGTAATAAAATGTTCACAGTAGAAGAAATAAAACAGCTTTCCGCAAACCCATATGTGAAATCTGTATCTTCTAAAGGAATTACGTATACCAAAGAGTTTAAACAGCTCTTTATCATATCTAATCAACAAGGCAAACTGCCAAGAGATATTTTCAAAGACTGTGGATTTAACGTCCAGATCGTCGAAATGAAGCGCGGATTGAATCTTCTGGGGAAAGGTGGAGATCCTCTTACAGGGAACAAGGTGCCCTAGGTTTGCAGGATGCGAGAGGTAAGCATTCGGGGAGACCGCTGCAATGGGAGATCAGCTTGGAAGAAAAGAATGCAAGACTTGAAGCACAAATCTATCTATTGAAGGCTGAGAACGAGCTGTTAAAAGAGATTCGTCTGGCAGAACGGAGGCTTGATAACCAAGGCATTCCACTTCAAAAAACGCAAGCGAGGGGCCCGTTCCATCAAGATGATTTTAGAGGGACAATTTCAGGTGGTTTACAATCTGAAAAGAATACGGAGGATCATGAAAAAATATGGCATGGTCTGTCCTTTCCGAAGAGCCAATCCATACAAGCGAATGCTGAAGACGACTCAAGGACATCGGACCCTCTCTGGAAGAAGTTAAACGACAATTCAAGTCGTACATGCCCTACTACAACTATTACAGATATCAATGGAACTTAAAAAGGATGACCCCTGTACAATACAGAGATCATCTCCTGCAAGCAATTTAGTCTTTTTTAATTGGTCTTTTACATAGGGTACAGTTTACGCTTGGGTCAGCTTTTCTATATAGAAAAAGAAAGACTTCACTCGATGCGGTTACTGTCCTTTCCCATTTCCAATATTGCAGTTTGAAGCGTTTTAAGATCCATTGCTGCACTCTGGTTATTATCCTGGATTGCGTCGAAAATCTCTTTACGATAAATATCTATATCCTTTGGGGCAGATATTCCAATCTTAATGTTATCTCCTTCAACGGAAAGCACCGTTAGAACAATATTATTCTGAATTACGACAGACTCGCCTTTCTTGCGCGATAATACCAACATTACGCTTCACCGCCTTGCTCTTCCAATTCTAAATCTGACCACAATGCATGTCTGGTCGTATATTCCGAATTTTGCAGAATGATCTGCTTACCTTTTAAATTTTCCATATTAAAAATGATAGGGGCAATTAAGTTGACCGTTATTTTATCTCTATTACTGTGCCAGGTTACAATACAACGAACTGCAATTTGCTCTCGGGCTGTTACATCAATATCTGCAAGAGCATCATTAGACAGCTCAAACTCGTAATCATGTACAAAATCGAAAGGATTGATTGTTATAAAGGAGATTCCGTCCTCTTCTACAGCACTAAAAATACTGAACAACTCGTTATGTTCCTGTAGCTTAAAATCACGTAAATGCTCAAAACCAGGTATGCCTTTCGGGAAAGTAAAAATCAATTCTTCCTTATATTGTTCTTTTTCATTTATTACATGCTTTTGGTTCATATCTCATCCTCCTAGAATAGTAACAAAAAAGCTACAGACCTTGGTCCATAGCTTCAAAATGTCAAAGAAAACGAAATCTTATCTCATAAAATCCATAAGAGATGGCTGCATAATCTGAGCCGATGATTTCAAAGCAGCTTCATATATAGTCTGAGCGGAGGTCGCTTGAATCATTAGGCTTGCTATATCCGCATCCTCTGTTTTAGATTGCAAATTTGTTAAATTTAAATTCCGATCATCCAGGCGCGATTGCACTAGCTCAACGCGATTGGTACGCGCTCCAACTTCTGATAAGCTGGATTGCATTTTGGTATAACGTGATTCGATACCTGTGAGTTGACTTGATATCATCGTTTGGTTTCCACTAGTCAAAGCTGCACTCAAATTATCCATAATTTTGAAAACATTATCAGCTTCCGTTGAAGCTCCAAAAAATTCACTTCCACTAGTATTGACCCGAAATGTGGACTGATCTCCTATTGCATAATTTACAGCACCTTGATCTGGGTCAATTTGGTCATAACTAGTAATGGTACTCGTAAGCTCATAAGGTGCCTGATCATACTTTTGACCATTAAAAATATACTTACCACGGATTTGGCTATTCCCAATATTCGTCATTTGTTCCTTAAGCTGGTCCACCTCCAGTTTAATGGCATCCAATCCAGATTGAGGAACAGTACCACTTGAGGCTTGAACTGTCAACTCTTTTAGACGTTTCATCACATCTCCAGCTTGCTGCATAGTTGAATCCGTAAAATCCAACCAACTCACGGCTGCATCTGCACTGCTGGAGTATTGCTCATTAGAGGCTAGCTCAGATCTATAGCGAAGGGCATAGGTTACACCTACAGGATCGTCTGAAGGTTTATTGAGCTTACGTCCGGTTGTGATTTGATTTTCCATTTTACTCATACTACTGTAGTTACGATTCAGGTTATTGAGCGTCTGCATGCTCATCATCCCCGAGGTTACTCGAATCGCCATACTCTACCTCCTACTAATTTAATTAGAGTCCTACACGGCCTGTACTATTAATCAGCTTGTCCAACAGCTGATCGAACGTTGTCATGAAACGAGAAGACGCACTATAAGCATGCTGAAACTTGATCAAATTGGACATTTCCTCATCCAGAGATACCCCACTGACAGATTGTCTGCTTAAATCTACTTGCTCCGTCAGGAGCTGTGCGTTCTTCGATTGACGTTCCGCTTCCTGAGTCTGAACTCCAAGCTGTCCAGCAATAGAGCTAAAATAGTCATCCACTGATGTTGGACTGGATAAAGCTGGCCCAAAATCAAATTTTACATTTTTTAAGTTAGCCATAGCCATAGCTAAAGCATTGTTCCCGAGTATCACCTTCTCATCGGTCGTTCCTGTTCCGTCTACTCGCAAAGAAGTTGCAATTTTATTAGGATCACTTTGTATGTCGGGATTTAATGTAATATTACCAGCTGTAATCGCGGCACCGTCTTTAGAGGTAAAAAAGGCATCACCTTTGGTAGGAGTTGTCCCACTAATTGTATAGCCCAACTGATGAAGTCCATTGATACCTTGGACAGTAACCTTCAAATCGTTTGTTAAACTCCGGTTATTATTAGCATTAGAGTAGGTAACCGCTGTATTATTTGGCCCTGTATTCAATACCGTTCCTTCAGGAAGCACAGTTCCCTTAGGAAGGGTAACTTCAATATTTCCATTAGCAAGTGTGTTCGCCAATTGGTTCATCTGGTTTTTGTAATCCGCAACATATCTGTCACGTGACAATACCATTCCGTAAACTTCGCCGCCAGTCAAGGTGCCACCTGTAAAAGCAGCCTGAAGACCGTCCGCAGTTACTGGAGTAAGTTCGCTACCAGTTACAACTATCTGTCCAGCTACTGTTACTTGATATCCGTTATCTAATTGAGTAACTTGAACGTTAGCCAGTTTAGACAACTTATCAATCGCATAATCTCGCTGATCTCTTAAATCGTTTGGATTATCCCCTAAAGACTCCAACTTGGTAATATTACCATTCAAATCTGCTACAGATTGCAGAAGAGAATTCATTTCTGTTGTTTTCAAAGTAATATTACTTGTTAAATCAGTCTCCAGTGCATCAATCTGCTTACTTGTTTGATTCAAGGCATCCGTTAAAGCCAACGTAGTCTCTTTTACGATTTTACGGTTAGTTACGTCCTGAGGATCCTGACTCAAATCCGACCAAGCATTCCAGAAATTATCCATTACTTTGCGCATTCCTGTGTCAGAAGGCTCATTCATAATCGTTTCGAGCTTATTCAGAGTATCGTAGCGGATACTCCATCCACCTAAAGAGGAGTTTTCATTACGATACTGATCGTCGAGGAACGTCTGACGAACACGCTCAATAGCAGTGAATTCAACCCCTGTACCCATTTGACCTCGTACAACGGAACGGTTCAAACCATAGGCTTCCATAGATTCCGAGGCCTTCATACTAACCACTTGTCTGGAGTAACCAGCTGTGTTGGCATTCGAGATATTGTGTCCGGTTGTATTTAATGCAGCTGTTTGTGTGTTTAAGCTTCTTTTCGCTGTTTCTATACCATGAAATGTTGAGACCATGTTTTCCTCCTTCAATTAGGCGCGTGTATCAAATAGTCCCGCTCGTACAGTAGAGGTACTTTTGTCAGCTGGACGCTGATAAACTGCTTCAGATTCCGCATAATATGACATACTCTCAATGGAAAAATCAATATAGGAAAGCGCCTGTTGTATAAGCTGTTGATTCAACTCATTTAAATTTTTCAATTCTTCAAGCGTATCCGCTAGATTTTTTTGAATGTGAAGGAGGCGCTGCTTATCTTCTACATCAAACACAAGACGAGACAACTCCGTAATATTGAGATTCAACTTGGACTTAATACCACGTTCCTGCAAAAATTCATATGCTGCCTGCAGGCGTCGTTCATCCAGCTGTTCAATGTGTCTGGACATCTTCGATTCCTGATTCATGACTAGAATGAGCTGATCTACCTTATTTGATATCAGTGCTTCTTTTTTTTGAGTTCCTAATGCAATCAACTGCTCGTGAGCCTCTCTAAGCTGCTCCAGCACATCAATCAATCGCTCTAAAGGCATAATCTTTCACCTAGCTTTCGGAAGACTGCTTGAAGTAAGGTAACAGCTTCTCTGTAATTTTATCGGCATCTACACGATAGGTTCCAGAAGCTACTTGTTGCTTAAGCTCCTGAATTTTCTTAACGCGATCTGCATCACTGCTGCGGTTCAGCATTTCCATCGCTTCCGGAGAAATCGAAACCTCGTCCTTGCGGCGAGACTTCTTAAGCTCCTCTTGACGCCCTGTTTCAATATTTCGTTGGTATGGATTAATAGCTCCGATGCGGTTGGTCTCGTTAATTTTCATAACTTCCACCTTCCTTAGTTATTTGATATGGTCAGAATGTATCAGACGACATAGCGTCGAACATGGTTCGTATTATGCCTCACTTCTTTATTTTGTGCATGGTTGCTAAAATAAAAAAACCGATAAGCTCTATAAAGATTATCGGCGGTATTTGAAACTTTTTGAATAGCTGAATGTGTTTTTAATTCCCCTGTACTACTTTCCACGAAGTTTATCAATCGCGCTGTAGGTACCTGAGCCCATATTATTACTTTGATCCTGATTACTACTTTCGCGTACAGCCTGATGCAGGTCTTTAGTCAGACGTGTTCGACAAGAATCGCACATATGCCCTTCACGAATCGGTATCCCGCATACCTCGCAAGGATACGTCATATTGGGCGCATTAGCAATGGAAATACGTCCCTCGCGTATAAATGTCGTGATTTGCTTTACGGATACCTCAGTAGCCTCCGAAAGCTCATGCATATGAATGCCCTTATTCTCACGTATATGTTTGACACAGCGTTCGTATTCAATTTCAATTTCTTTAATACAGTTCTGGCAGATTCCCCTGACGTTCATAATAAACAGCTTTCCACATCGAGGACAGTTATCCAAATTCATCCTCTGTAGCGCCCCTTTCCAATTTCCGATCTTTAAAATACTTTTATCCTTACATTACCTTATAATGAAGAGCCTCGTCTAGCAAATATTTCAAAAAGAGATTTTCAGATTTTACACAATTGCACATCTTATAAGTTATCATATTAAAAGTATAAGAGAGAATGACCCATCAGCAAAAGTTTCTCTACATCTATATGCATCAATATGCAATGACATAAAAATAAAGAAAGCCCATGAAAGCTAATAACTCAGTCTAGTGTCTGTGTCTATTTATCGTCAAACATTGCTCCGTACTTTAGATAGAAAATAAAATAAGCGCCATTCCAGTTATTTTCGGGAATAGCGCTTCATTATACAATTAAAATAGCTGTATGAATATGAGTAAATGTAGAAATTAATTATCAAGATGAGGGAAAAACCGGGCGAAACAATCCTCAGAAGAATTCATGTTCACCTGTGCCCCGAATGACATCAAGAAAGTCCTGTAAATCCGGGGGAACGGCGCCCATACGAATGCTCCGCACATGGAGTGTGGGTATTCATAAATCTCATGGACCTAACATCATCTCAACTTATAACCTATCTGAAATCAAGCTAGATGCACCAGTGGAAATTTGCAACCCAAAAAAACAAGCTATTTCACAAATAATTATTCAAAAAAGCATTGTTTTAATAGTGGCCTTCCCGTATACTATAGTCAAACGCTTGGTTTAAAAAACATACTTCATTATACATTTATAATGATAATTATTTATTTGTTTTTGTTTGCGGTACTTGCAGTTCTTGGCCTGCTTTAACTAGGTTGTTAATTTTAACCAGTTCTTCAACAGTTACACCGTATTTTTCAGCAATAGAAGCCAGTGTGTCGCCCTCTTGAACATTTACTGTGATTGTATTTACAGTTGCTGGTGTTTCATTTGTAGTTGTTGCTGGTTTTGTGGTTGTTGCTTGATTGTTGTTCTCAGTAGCTGGTTGAGCTGGTGTTACAGTCGCTGCATTTTCAGTAGTTTCAGTTTTAAAAAACTTAGCTTCAAATGCTTTCTGTGCTGCTTCTTGCTGCTCTCTTATGAGTTGGTCTTCCAATTGCTGAATTTCGTCATCGGAGCTGGACTTTGCCATTACTTGACCTGTTGCAAGTGGACTCAACAAAGATACTGCACCTAAACTAACTGCCAACATGCTAGATACTGCTACTTTTTTCATTACGTTTTTCATGATTTATTCTCTCCTCTTTTTAACTTTAAATTTTAATTAACTGCTTTACTACTGAGCGAGACACTCCCAATGTCCGCTCTTTAGTCATTAGCTAATCACTTATAACCAATCATGTTAGCTATCAACAGATAGAAATTGTACTCCTCTTTTCCAAAAAAATCAACCTCTAAATTGAAATATTCTGTTTTCATCCCTCACTTCCTTACTTTTTGTTTGTCTCTATATTTTTTATTATATACCTCTCTCTAGCTTGTTGTCAAATCCTGCTGATTGTACGGCTTAAAAGACTTTTTGCTCTATCATTTAACCCTTCTTTCAAGAGAATTATAACCTTTTTTTCATAGTTTCAAGCGAAATTTATGGGGAATACCAGATATTTAGACTTATGATCTTGCTAAGGTCAGGCAAAAAATAGTCAAATGTATTCCTTGCTCTAATGCCTTTTCTCTCAAAACACGTGCACACGCCTGCAATGTGCTCCCCGTTGTATAAATATCATCAACAAGCAAAACGGTAACGGAAAGCTTATTTTCTGTAACACATTGAGATTTAGCTTTTAAAATAAAAGACTTCAGCAAATTTGTCATATTGGGGTGAACAGAAAACGCATTATTCATTGTGTTCATGCGTTCCTTTTTTGATTTAAAGCTTTGTTTGCCTGTATCTTGCGGACGAGCAAGTAAAGATAGGAAGGGGAGCTTATTCCGCTTAGCAATCTCTTCTGCCAAGATCCGAGCCTGATTGAAGCCTCGCTCTGTCAGCCTCTTCTCACTTACCGGAACATAGGTCACTACATCCACACTCCACAAAGATCGCTTGAAACGAGAATGTTTAAGACCTGCAAACTCATACCTCATCGCCTGATAGGCTCGATTCATGATCTCACCCAGCAGGGAACCATACTTTTCATTCCCGCGATATTTGAACTGCCCAATCCATTCTCTCATCATTGGTGTATAGCTGGTTGCACTCCGATTGCATACATAGTAACGTACTAATCGGTCAAGCCTTATGCAATCCGGGCAAGACGTCGGACGTCCACAATAAACACAACGAATATCGCAAACCCAAGGAATTTGAAGTGAACAAGAAGTACAAATCCCGGGGAATTCGGAAAAATGACCTGTAAGAGTGCCGCAAGCCATACATGTTTGGGACTGGCGATGGAATAACCAATTCAAAAATAGACGGGTTGTTGGAATCATCCCCATATCAGAATGCACCTTTCTTGGTAGCTTACGTACCGACTTTGTTTCAGGTTTCACATTTCCAAAAAAACTTTTTTTATTTAATGTATTTAGTGCTTCGCCTCCTTCAGGTATCCTCTTTTCCGAGCCAGTTCATTCATACGTTTAATCTGTCTAATTGCTCTTTTTTGACCTCGTGTCCATTGGGGGGATGTAAAAATAACAACTCCACATGGGTCATCCTTGGACCTGCCCGCGCGACCAGCCATTTGGACAAGAGAGGCTTCATCAAAAAGACTACTGTCCGCGTCTAATACGTACACATCACTCCGTGGAACAGTTACCCCTCGCTCCAAAATAGTCGTTGTAACCAGAACACGTATTTCAGTAGCTCGAAATAAGCGTACTTTAGCGGTTCTTTCTTCATCCTGTGAGGAGGTGCCCGCAATAGGTACATCAGGCAATTGTTTAATCAGCAGCTTCACAAGTCCCTGAATATGTGAGATTCGTGTCACAAACAGGAAAACCTGTGCCCCACGTTGTATGGATACGCGTAGGCGTTGAATAAAGGATGCGGGAAGCCGACCTTTTTGCAGCCATTGTTGCACTGAAGCAGTCCCCAAACGAAATGGGACAGGTAGAGGATGACGATGAAAACGAACGGGAACCTTGGCGTGTGGCAGCAGACCGCGTGCAGCCTCTTTCTGCAAGGATTGCGGTGGTGTAGCAGACAAATAGATAAACTTTCCCTTCGGCTTACATACTGCTCGTGCAGCAAAGGCAAGCATAGGATCATTGTGATAAGGAAACGCGTCAATCTCATCAATCACAACCAAATCAAAAGCTTGACGATAACGCAATAGCTGATGTGTCGTTGCCAATGTCAACTGTCCCCTTTGCCAGCGTTCTGCGCTTCCCCCATAGAGCGTCACCATGCTCACATCGGGAAAAGCAATGGCCAAACGAGGGGCTAACTCCAGTACCACGTCGCGGCGTGGTGTTGCCACAAGTGCCGTTCCTCCGTGGTCTAGCACATATTGCAAGAGCGGAAACATCATTTCCGTCTTGCCTGCGCCCGTTACGGCCCAGAGCAAAAAACGCTCTACCTTAGTACCAGGCACCTGCTGATCAGCAGCGTTGTGCCTCGCACCTTCGCCAGGTTTCGGCGAAGACTGTCTGCTACGGGCAAGGTTGCTGCCCTGCGAAGTGGCAGCATCTGATCCCCGGCACGCAACCATGTCGCGCCGGAACAACGCCCGGAGCCCACGGCCTTCCGGGCGAAAATGTCCCCGCACTCCGCCGTGCGGTGCGGCTAAAAAGCGCAGCGCCGCTTCGGCGGCGGCACGCTGCGCTGAGCTTAGCCCCCAGCGGTCGAGTTCCGTCGCCGGGGCTATGCCTGCTGTGCACGGCAGCGCGGGTTTCGCTGCACCGCGCAGCAGCAGCGAGCATTCACGGCTGCGTCCAAGTGCGAGACATGTCTCGCAGTAGGCGCACGCCTTACGGCCGCACGATGCGCAGCTCGTGCGGTGCACTATCCCGCTGCCACAACGATTGCAGCGGAGTTCATGCGTACGCGCGGCAGACCAGCGCGTGCGAGGTGCTGGATCGAGGCCAGTAGCAAAGCTTAGTCGGCCTTGCAGATATGCAAGTTGTGCAGCGGATCGCCAAGTACGCTCCAAACCTGGCGCTGCCTCTGCCAGTAGCGCTTCGACTTCTGGAACGAGTAACTGGCGTCCTGACAACAAATTAGCCAGCTCATTCGCTTGTCGTGTTAAACACTCCCTCTCCAATCCATCCATTCCCGTGACGAGGTCCCTTTTTTGAATAGAACGTAAACCTCCCTTTGTTTCTCGTCTCTCATCCCCACTTTCTGTGCGAGAAGTCCAACCTTGTACATGATCCCAAATGCATATATTCTCTACTCCTCCAGATAAAATTCGTTCTCCGTCAAAAGGTTCAAGAGCCAGTTCACTTTTTAGCTGTGCGATAATATAAGCCCACCACTGCCGTTTCCCCCATCGCTCCATACCTACTAATTCCTTAAATGTTTCACACAGCTTTGTTCCCCAGGACAAGGGGAGCTCATCTCCTAATAACACCCACCTTTCGACAACATTCCCCTGCCCCTCATCTGGATTCATCCACCATGTCATATCTACTCGAATATCCACAGTTAATCGGAGATTCCAATTCCCCTTATACCTCACTGCATATACTGCAATTTTCACCTTCCCCTTCTCCTCCCATTCATGACTTTTTGGGTTCTTATCACCCCAGAGAACAGCAAAAAAGCACACTTCTGTGGCTAATAGCCTGAAGTGTGCTTCACATCAAGTAGATCTCAACGATATCCCTATTGTCTTGCCTATACAACTGTTTATAAACATTTATATCCGATTTTGACCACGATGTCCACAATCCCCTGTCGCTAAGGAACAAGCGGGGCGTCCGCCAACGACTTGACTGTTCTAAGATCAATAACAACCTGCTTTTCACCGCCTGACTTCGGTAAAACCGGGTTCCCCGGTGAAAAACGACTTGAAATGACTGAAACATCCATATGACTATAGCGCACTAGCCGTGTCAGAATCGGTAGCGTATCGTCCATAGATTCATCATCCAGTACCGTCACATGTAGCGGCCTCCGGTGCAGCCAGGCAAGTATGTTCAACGAACGCATCACCCATTCCACACGATCTCCGTCATTGGACGTAATCACAATATAGCGAATCGCGCGATGACCTGAAGATATCGCGCATGAATCTTCGCCATTGTGATAAGCCTGAACCGCCTGTCGTATATACATAAGATGCACGACAGCGGCCCCCACACCGTATATAAGCAATATCCAAACCAAGTGAGCCGTCACGAGGGTTCCACCTCCTCCTATAGCGACAATATATGCCGTATAACAGGAAGAGGTGTCACGGTTATGTACTGGGTTTCTGTATGAGCGGACATATCGCCCGGAGTGAAAGGCGGTACAGCATTCATATCTATTAGCAGCTGCATCGTCTAATGCATGAAAAAACTACACTTTACAGCGTAACCCATCCATATTTGATTGAGTTAATAACCGCTTGTGTACGGTCATCAACCTCCATTTTTTGCAAAATACTGCTGACATGGTTTTTGACCGTTTTCTCACTAATGAATAAATATTCACCGATCATCTTGTTGCTCTTACCTTCAGCCATCAGACGCAATACTTCAGCTTCACGACGGGTCAATGGATTATTCTCACCTGCGACAAACTTCACGCCGGCTTCCTTCGTATGACCTTCAGCCATAGCCCCTGTTTCATTCAAGTAGGTCATCCGGCGGAGTTGCTGAATGAGCTTACCTGTTACCTTCGGATGGATAAACGCATAGCCTTCATGAACCGAACGAATAGCATTAATGAGGGACTCGGCCTCCATATCCTTTAACAGATAACCATTGGCTCCCTTGCGCAACGTCTCAAATACATAGCTTTCATCATCATGAATGGATAAAATGATCACTTTGACATCTGGGAACATCTCACGCAGTTTTTCGGTTGCCTCTACACCATTTTCGATTGGCATATTAATGTCCATCAGAACAATATCCGGTTTCTCTACGTTACAGAATTCCAACACTTGAATACCATCGCCACATTCTCCGATGACCTCAATGTCGTCCTCCATATTCAAAATACGTTTAAGTCCTTCACGGAACAACTGATGATCGTCCGCTAAGAGAACTTTGATGGGTGTATTGCTAATTTCCTGATTTTCCATGTTGTTACTCCTTTCCCTTTTCCACGTTGGTTGGGATATGAATCACTATCTTGGTGCCTTGATTCTCAGCTGATTCGATCTCCATTCTCCCCTCGAGCAGTTCAACCCTTTCCCGCATACCAATCAGACCAAAATGCCCATGATCTTTGCTTTTTTGCTGAAAAAGCTCTGGCTTAAAGCCCAAACCATTATCCTGCACCACGATTTTTACAAGCTGCGCCTGATAGGTAATCTCAACAAGCACATAGGTAGGATAAGCATGCTTGGCAGCATTGGTCAAAGCTTCCTGGATCAGACGGTAAATGGCTGCTTCCATCGCGGAAGAGAGACGGTGTTCCTTGCCCCTTGTTTCAAAAAGCGATCTAATCTTCGTTTTTTCTTCAAAATCCTGCACATATTTCCGGAGCGTCGGAATAAGTCCCAGGTCATCCAGGGCCATAGGACGCAAATTGAAAATGACCTTTCGCATTTCCTCAAGACTGGAGCGAACCTGTTTCTTCAAGTCTACTATTTCGTCCTGAACCATCTTAAATTCCTGCTTGGCGATCATTCTTTCTACAATTTCCGTCCTAAGCACTAGATGCGCAAGGAGCTGCGCAGGTCCATCGTGAATTTCACGAGATATGCGTTTGCGCTCCTCTTCCTGAGCCAAAATAATTTTCAGACCAATAAACTGCCGGTTTTTAGCCGATTCGATGATCCGCGTCACTTGTCCCAATTCGCCCGACAAATATTCCAGCACGACTCCCATCTGCGAACCGATGGTTTCGGCGCGCTCGACAGAAGCCTCAACACTTTTGGCCCGCTTTTGAAGATCATCTCTTCTGGCTTTGAGATACATTTCCTTCTCGCGGAAAATCATCACATCGAGTTGAAGCTGTGTTGCCTTCTCATAAGCCTGCTTGATATCCTCTTCCGAATAGCGAACGAAGTCACGGCTGACCTCAGTCAACCGAATGCGGGACCGCCGATAGTTCATTTCCAGCTGGTCCACCTTTTCGATCGTTTCTGCTGTTTCCTTCAAGACGCTCTGGAGCTCCTGATTTAACGTGACCAGCTCGGTCCGGGCCGTGTCCAATATTTCGAACATCTGATATTTGCTGTTCTCCATCACCTGGATGGCATTTTTAATGACTCGGTCTATGATATCGGCTTGAAAGTCCACAAATGTTCTACTCCAATCCTAGCATTTCAAGTATATATCATACCATATCATGATTGAAGGGTGATGGTCTTCGTTTCTTGTTCCCATTTTACAGTCATTCCTAACTGCTCAGACACGAGTCTCAACGGGACTAAAGTCCTACCCCCTAGCACAACGGGTGCAACATCAGTACTTTGACGCTTCCCGTTCAGAACAACTTCTTTTTTCCCTACGATCAAATCCATCAGCACACCACCGCGCATAACGGTGATCCGTTGATCGCCCGCATTCCATTTGGCTTGTCCGCCAAATGCGTCCAGCACATACTTAATCGGAACATACGTTGAACCATCGCGAGTCATCGGAGCTGCATCAATTGTTGTAGGTGTTCCGTTTACTGTCATTGATTTTTGTCCGATCGTCATTTGAGCTGTTCCCTTTTTAAGTCCTTCTGTGCCGACCGTTCCCGGTGTATTAAAAGAAATATTATCAAAAGCAACATTGCCTGTTTTAGCACGCTCGTCCTGACCTTCCGCCACATTGACCACATAAAGACGTTTCAGCTTCGCTGGATACGAAATATTCAAACCGCTCATATCTGCATTAATGGTTTTCCAACCGTTCCAGTCGATCACTTTAGCGAGATCAATATATGCTGTTTTGCCTTGGGCATCCTCTAGCTCCGCACGCAGCCAGTTCAGACTCTTATCCCCTCTGACATCAATTGAGATGGAAGTAGCCGCCTGTTCAAGCGTTTTCCCGGACGTGCCGTTCAATTGGGCGTAAGCATACATTTTACCACTGCCATTTGTCATATCGTAGTTCAGTTCCAGCACTTTGGAATTGGCATGGTCGCCATCTCCTTGTACAACAGCCACTGTGCCGGTAACACCTTCCACATTCGAAGTAAAATCAATCGGATACGAAACATTTTCGAAGTTCTCCCAATTGTTCGTACTTGCTCCGCCAGCAGACAAGAAGACGACAGCGCTGAAACCATCATAGCGACCGATGGCATAGCCCGTTTTCACGCCTGCATCCACCGTATTTACTGTAAGTTGATTGTCCTTAACGCTTCCCTTAAAGCCAATGAACTCCCATTTGAGCGCATCTGACGTAATGCTGACACTCTGTCCATCTTTTGTCTTTGCCGTTACCGGTACAGCGATTTTAGCTCCAGCGGTAAGCGAGCCAGTTCCACTTCCTGCGGTGAGTGATGAAATTTCATCTGCTCCAAGCACGGTGACCTTAGTTGTAGCGCTGGCTGAGCCACTGGATGCCGTTAAAGTAGCCGTTCCCGGTTTGGCTCCCTTCACAACGCCGCCGCTCACTGACACAACAGCCGGGTTGCTGGACTTCCACGTCACTTGTACTTTTGAGGTATCGAATGGATTGTAGTAGTTGTCATAGCCTTTGAAGGAATAGCTTCCGGTCTGACCAATCAGCAGCGTTTTATTGCCCTTGATGGTGAAACCTTTGAGCGTTCCTTTAGGAGCATTGGTATATACCCCCACTCCATTTACGATACTACGTTGCTCTGTACCATATTCCGTATTGAACGTAAGTCCCGCTGTCGTATCTCCCAAATCACGAGTCACCATGGTCGTAGAACCGCCCCCATCGAGGTTCATACCCTTCCAGACGCCAATATCTTTCATCAGCGTTTGCAGCTCGCTCAGGGATACACCAACGCTGTTCCCATTCTTCTCAACGGCAATGACATAAGCGTAACGCTTGTCACGGGAATATCCTAAAGCTGTACGCGCACGCGTCCCGCCTATGCTTGTTGTGCTCCGGGAAAAAGAGGTTTTCTGACCGTCATTTACTAATATGGTATGTCCACCAATCATCATCTGAAGGTTGGAAGGATCTACTTCACTCCCTGTCGATTTAACACGAAGGCGATAGCTCGTTTCTACGGTCTGTCCCACGGTCAGATGCGCTTTGGCATAATCAGCCGCTTTACCGTGAGTACGTAAAATATAGCCATCCTGCGGAACGGTCATATTCAATGTAGCATTGTCGGAGACTTGCGTAACCACACCATTTTGTACCAATACCTCGGTAGGCGTTGTCGAACTGTTTTTGGGCCGCTCAATTGCTTTCCAAGCAGATGTATAAATATACATAGCATTAGAGTGACTATAACTGCCCCCACTCGTCTCAGGCGAATACGAAGCCTTGTTCATCCCCGCCAAAGAGAAAGACGACCCGTCTCCAGCTTTTACTGTTCCTTCAAAAGTAAACTGCTCCACCATCGGAGAACCATCTCTGGTTACAGCAAAGGCATACATGCCCGTTAAATCAGATGGAGTAGACATCAACACACCCTTGGATACTTGTCCACCGATCGGAGCTCCCTCGCTTGAGGTATTAAAATAATCCCCGTTTACACCAGCAACCGCTCCAGTCTCTTTTGCCATGCCGCCTGTGCTCTGCCGGGTCGTAAACTGTCCATTCTTCCCCGTCATGACATCCAGCTTAACGTACGGATTTTGCAAGTCTACTCGAATGATATCAGCCAGTGCTGTTCCTTTGGACCCTTTAAAACGATATTTCAATAATGTTGCACCCGAAGTAATGATCTCTTCTCCCAATTTTACAGTTGAACCAGAGGCTGCACTTGCGATTGGAGCAGACATCCAGCCATTCAAGGGGATTAGAGCCCCAGTTCCAGCAACTGGACCGACCCATAATACCCCTGCCAGTGTTAACACGGCCCATCTTTTAGCGATTCCTCTGCCATTAACTTTCACTTCACTCTGTTTCTTATTACTTAAAAACATTTGGATAATAGCTCCCATCTTCAATGTATTTAAACGGTTTTGTTCCGCGCATGTACTCTATCAATAAACAAAAAAATCCTCTTATGTTAATAGACTTATTATATAGGCAAAAGTTACGAAAGTCCCGTCAACTAATTCATAAAATCTAAAACGATGAATTGACGAATGCAATATCGGCGCACTATAATACATTTGAACTTGTTAGTTCAAATAATACTGATTAGTTCACTTCTCTAATTATGACCCTATCGGAAGGATTGATAATCATGAATAAACAACGGGCCATCATCATATCTACTTTATCCCTGTGCATCGCAATGACCGGATGTTCTACAGAAAAAAAAGATGCCGCTCTAGGTTCATCTGTACAGCCAACCGTTGTGCGGACCGCAATCGTCAAATCAACGCCACTTCATACTGCCTATAACTTGTCAGGCACTCTTCAAGCCTATGAAGAACGTACACTGGCTTTTCAGAACGGAGGTATCGTCGCTAGCGCAGAAATCACTACCGGGACGGCTGTACAGAAAGGTACAACCATTGCCCGTCTAGATGACGCTGACTATAGACTGCAGGTTGCACAGGCGACAGCCTCTATTCAAGAGGCCTTGGCCGGTATAGATAACGCACAGGCTAATTTACAGGCTGCTACCTCCGCGATTCAATCCGCCGATGCCGGCATTACAGGAGCTCGCGCGAATGTTAACAAGGTCAATAAAGGCGCACGTGCTCAAGAGAAACAACAAGCGCAAGCTACTGTAGATAAGGCACAAAGCGCTTATAACAAGGCCAAGACGGATAGCGAGCGCACACAGAAGCTGTTTGAGGCAGGCGCTGCTACCGCATCAGATAATGAAAATGCTCACCTGAATGCTACCGCAGCCCTGAAAGACTTGGAACAAGCCAAGGAATCCCTGTCCCTTTTGCTGGAAGGGGCCACAGCCGAAGATCATCAATCCGCCCAAGCTTCCTTTCAAGATGCGCTTGCAGGTAAAAGCAAAGCCCTAGCGGCCAGTGAACAGGCTGTGGCTTCCCAAAAACAAGCCCATGCCAACTACGAAAAAGCCCTTGTTGCCAAGGGGCAGGCAGAACTTGCACTTTCACGCACACGTCTAATCTCTCCTGTGAACGGTGTAATCTTAGAAAAAATCGTGAATACAGGTGATTTGGTCGCGTCAGGGCAAGCCGTCTATCGCATAGGCACCATCGACCGCCTCAAAGTACTACTTCCTGTACCAGACAGTGAAATTAAGGATTGGAAAAAGGGTCAACAAGTAGAAGTGGCGCTCTATGAAGAGACCCGTCAAGGTACGGTGTCTAACGTCTATCCTTCAACCAGCACCGACACAGGAAGGGTTAACGTAGAGATTGTTATAAACAATCCACAGCGAGACTGGTTACCCGGTCAGGTCATTAAAGCTGCTCAACAGGTGACCGACAAGAATGGGATTCTCGTTCCTGCCGAAGCAGTCATTAACACGGGAAGCAAGCCTTTTATTTTCAAAGACATTCAAGGAAAAGCTGTTAAAACCCCTGTGGAGCTTGGTAATCAGGTTGTAGATAATCAGTTGCAAATCGTATCGGGACTTCGTGAAGGCGAACGTATTATCGTTAAAGGGGCAGAAAACCTGTTTGATGGAAATGCGATTCAGTCGGAGGAAGGCGGACGCCCATGATTGAGTACATCGTAAAAAAACGAAAAATTACATTGCTGTTTTTTGTCATGCTGATTTTGGTCGGAATCTTCGGCTTTTTCCAGTTACCACAGCAGGAAATGCCGGATGTCACCATACAGAATGCTATGGTAACAACAGTCTACCCTGGTGCTTCACCACAAAAAGTAGAAGAAACCGTAACTAAAGAGCTGGAGAAACGCATTAAGGAAGTTGAAGGTGTTAAAACGATTAGTTCGACTTCTGGTAACGGATTCTCCTCTATTTTAATCGAATCCAAAAACGGAGTTGATCCTCAAACGGTTTGGGATGATATGCGTAAAAAAGTGCAAGATGCACAAGCTGATCTTCCTCAAGGCGTTGAAGTACCTGTTGTAAATGACAAACTAACCAGCTCTTTTATCGGCTCCTATACCCTGACGGCTGACTCTTCCACACCGCTGTATAAACTAAATGATTTAACAACGACTTGGAAAGATCAGCTCAATACCATTTCTGGCGTATCTAGCGTCAAATTCAATGGTCTCCCTGATCAAGAAGTACGTGTCCATATTGACAATCAGAAACTTCAGCAATACCAGCTTTCGTGGGGACAAGTGGCTCAAGCGATTCAGGCTCAAATTGATCGGGTCCCTACTGGTAATATTGAATACAACGGACGTACCTATCAACTTATTGTTCGCGAGACCGAAAAAGCTGATGAATTGAATCAGGTCCTTTTGACACGCACCAAAGAGGGTAATCCTGTTTATTTGAGAGATATCGGCATAACGGAGCTGGCCCATCCTAATACAGAATACTTTGCCTATGTAGAGGGTAAACCGGCCATTACGTTAAGTATTGGAGCAGAAACAGGCACAGACATCCCTTCTATGAGCGAAAAGGTCAATACCAAGCTCAAAGAACTGGAAAAAACACTCCCCGCAGGTGTTCACTTTCAAACTCTTTTTGCACAAAAGGATCAGGTAAGCCATATCTTTGACGACTTAAAGCGTGAAACGATTCTTGCGATTGTGGCCGTTATTCTCGTTTGTATGTTGGGGCTGAATTTGCTCACCTCTGCATTTGTTGCACTGGCCATTCCTATTTCGGTTTCGATTGCCATTATCTTTTTGCCTATGTTCGGCATCACTCTAAATCAGATTTCCGTTGTCGGTCTGATCATCGTACTCGGCATACTCGTGGATGATGCCGTAGTTGTAAATGATAATATTGAGCGTAGACTTACGGAATTAGGAGAATCACCCTCAGTCGCAGCTGTAAAAGGTACCAAAGAGGTCATGCTTTCTATTTTGGTTGCAACTCTGGCTACTATCTCAGCTTTCGCGCCATTGTTGTTTCTTCCTGGAAATGTAGGTGCCTTTATTAAACCTATTCCTGCTATTGTCTCCCTAACCATGCTTGCCTCTATGATCATGTCGCTCACCATCATCCCTATTTTTCGAGAATGGTATGAGAAGCGCAGACAGGCTCGTCACCCTCAGGGTAAGTCTAAACCAGCAGGCTTGCTCGGCCAGCAGATTCATTCTTTAAACAAGCTCTATTCACAAAAACTGATGCCTAAGGTTATTCAGCGTCCCTTGTTGACAGCCATGGTCGGACTCATGCTTGGAACAGCCGCCTATGGATTAGTTCCCTTTACCTCAGTTGAACTTTTTCCTGAGTCGGAAGATCCTCATGTCGCACTAAATGTAAAAATGCCTGTAGGCACTTCAATTGCGGAAACCGACCAGGTCGTTAAAGACCTTGCAGGCTGGGTGAAAAAGCAACCTGAAACTTCCAAGGTCGTCTACAGCGCTGGAGGGACTGCCCCACAACTGTTTAGTGACATTAATAGTTCGGGTGGAAATATTAGTTATAACGAAACGGTGGGGCAGATTGCTGTCGTCGGCAAAGAAAACGTATTCGATCTCAATACGACAGTTGATGCTTGGGAACAACATGTTAAGAAATCCTACCCTGGAGTTACAGTTACGATGTATGTTCCTCGTCTCGGGATTCCAGTGGGTAAGCCCGTTTCTATTCGTATCTCAGGTCAGGATCTGAATGAACTGCAAACTCTTGCCCAAAAAGCAAAGGAGCAGATCGCGACAGTAGAGGGCACAACAGGCATCGTGGATGATATAGGAATTGAACGATATGCACTGGAGCTTGAGGTCAACAAACAAGCGATGGATCAATACCTGGTAAGTTACACAGATTTGACTCGCACCCTGCTTCTATTAAAAGAAGGAGCCCAAGTCAGCCAATTTGATACTGGAAACAGTCTGGTAGATATTAAAATGTATTTGAATCACAGCGACGAGGAGCCAAGTAAGCTTTTCCAACAATTAAGTGTAGTTAATGCAGCTGGTAAGCAAATTCCATTAAACCAGCTTGTCCAGATTAAACCGTCATTTGCTATTCAGCAAATCAAGCATTACAATATGGAGCGGACGATTACGGTGGAAGCCGATTTGAACGGACGAACTGCAAGCGAAGCGATGGTTGATGTTGAAGGTAAGCTGGCGCAAATGAAGTTCCCAGAAGGCTACAAATGGGAGGTTGGTGGGGAAACCTCTGACCAATCGACCATATTCAAGGACTTAGGACAGCTGGCGATCGTTGTAGTCTTGCTCATTTTACTCTTGATTACTATGCAATTTTATTCCCTCTCCATTCCTATTATTATTATGACGACCGTGTACCTGGCAGCAGCCGGCGGGATTATTGGTATTTTCTTGACCGGTATGCCTATTGGTTTTATGAGCATCATGGGAATTATTGCACTCGCGGGCATTGTTGTGCGGAATGGGATTGTGTTAATTGAATTTATCGAGGATGCACGACATGAAGGAATGGAATTAAAGGAAGCCGTAATACAGGCGGCCGCTGCTCGCTTCAGACCGATTTTATTGACATCTTTGGCAGCTATTGTAGGTATGATTCCATTAGCACTATTGGGAAGCCTGCTCTTTAAGCCACTGGCGTTTACCGTCATTTTCGGTTTGTTATTCTCGACCTTGTTAACCTTGTTTGTCGTACCGTCCTTGTATATGATCATGGCCAAGTACAAGATGCGCCGTCAACTCAAAAAACAGCAGCACACAGTTATCACACGTGACCAACCTTTGTGATGTATGAAGTGAATTCGATGCTGTCGAGTTGGCCGGTCCCTAGGGGGAAGTATGTATGGAAAGTAAAAAAAATGATATTTTACAGGCGGCCATTCGGCTGTTCTCCAGAAAAGGCTATTATTCAACATCTGTTGAAGAAATAGCCAAAGAAAGTGGGATGGCGAAAGCATCCTTCTATAAATATTTTCAAGGAAAAGAAGAACTCCCTCTAGAAATGTGTATCATTCTGGAAAATAACATTGAACAAGACATCCGGGCTCTCTACAGCAAACCTAATCTTTCTAAGCACGATAAACTGCACGGTTTTATTGTACTTTACTTGAAAAATCTCGTTGAAAACAAAGTGTATCTCATGATGGATCTTCCTGAGCCTTCCATGCTTATTTTTCAGAATGAACAACTCAATTACGCATTCGAGAATCATGAATACAAATTGTACAAATGGGTTCGCGACTGCCTGATTGATATTTTTGGACCGAGCATTGAAGATCATGCATGGGATATGACCTTTGTACTTAAAAGCATTGTGTTTGAATATATTCGCTTCTTTGCCGATCGGATGAATGATGAAACGATTGAACATCTAACACAGTTTATTATCTTCTTATCCAGTTCCTTGGCAACCAGCCTGAACAATGCTGATTCAGCTCCACATTTGTTCTGGAGCAAGCACGGCTGGTTACCTGAAAGTGCTCTAAGTAACCCCTTTGACCAAGGCCGTCAAATTAACAGCCTTCTCCACTCCTTGGAAGACAGTATACTGCTGTCTTCGTGGAGTTCAGAGGAGAAACAGGAGTGTCAGCAAATCTACGCTCATTTAAAGGAAGAGGCTCTGAAATCGAACCCTCAAAAAGGCCTCCTGAAAGCCCTTTTTGCGTATTTGGAGCAGTACAAGGAACTGCAAAAGGTTTGTCGTTTACTTAAAAATTTATTGGACCATGCACCGATATCCGAGTAGTCACTCAGTATTCGGTACTTCGGTGCAAATTCATACTTAACAGCGAAACACATCAAAAAAAGACTGTTCATGCAAAGCATGAAACAGTCTTTTTGGGTTATTGCTTTTATTTTGATAATATACGAGGAATTACAGCCCCGCTTGTTCTTTTAGAATTTCAGCTTTATCTACGCTCTCCCATGGTACATCCAAATCTGTACGGCCAAAGTGACCGTAGGCAGCAGTTTGCTTATAAATTGGACGACGCAGATCCAACATGCGAATGATGCCTGTTGGGCGCAGATCAAAGTTATTTCGGATCAATTCAACTAGCTTCTCATCGCTTACTTTACCCGTACCGTATGTATCGACGTTAATCGAAACAGGCGTAGCTACACCAATGGCATAAGCAAGCTGAATTTCCACTTTGTCTGCCAATCCAGCTGCCACGAGGTTTTTCGCTACATAACGAGCAGCGTAAGCAGCGGAACGGTCCACCTTGGTCGGATCTTTACCGGAGAATGCTCCCCCGCCGTGACGCGCATAACCACCATACGTGTCCACAATAATTTTACGGCCTGTCAGACCTGCATCTCCTTGAGGGCCACCGATAACAAAGCGTCCTGTTGGATTAATGTAATATTTGGTTTGCTCATCCAGTAATTCGGCAGGAACAACTGGCAAAATAACCTTTTCTTTGATATCTGCTTGAATTTGCTCCAAAGTAGTATCTTCCGCATGCTGCGTAGAAACCACAATAGCATCAATACGAACAGGTTTACCATTTTCATACTCTACCGTTACTTGAGTTTTCCCGTCTGGACGAAGATAATTCAGTGTTCCATCCTTACGTACTTCAGACAAACGTCGTGCAATACGGTGAGACATAGCGATAGGCAAAGGCATCAACTCAGGTGTCTCGTTCGTAGCAAAACCAAACATCAATCCTTGATCCCCAGCCCCAATGTTTTCCGTTTCTTTATCTACTTCAGCAGGATCACGGCTTTCCAAGGCAGCATTAACCCCTTGAGCAATGTCCGGCGACTGTTCATTCAAAGAAGTCAATACAGCGCAAGTATTATAGTCGAAACCGTATTTCGCACGTGTATAGCCAATTTCCTTAATCGTATTACGTACAATGGATGGAATATCCACGTATTCCGATTTGGAGCTGATTTCACCAATGACGAGAACGAGACCAGTAGCTACCGATACTTCACATGCTACCCGTGCATTAGGGTCATTAGCCAGAAAGGCGTCCAATACAGCATCGGATATCTGATCACAGATTTTATCCGGATGGCCTTCTGTTACAGACTCGGACGTGAACAAATGGCGGCCTTTTACAGACATGAATTTCAACCTCCCACAATTAAAATACATGAGGATTTATTAAAAAATCCTGACATGGCAATGGCATTATTCAGATACCTTCAAGCTAACAAATGGCGGAAGATATCTTGTTACCTTATTAATAAAAAATGAACCTTTTCCGGTAGGAAAAGGTTGCGTACAAGCCTCAAATGCCATGATATCCTATTTAAAACAAGGTGTCAATTCGTGCAGCCCAATTACAACATTCGAAATTGAGGTAAGTTTACATACAAATCATTTTCGATTCACATGTAAATAACCCTAGTCTATACGCTACTATATAATCAAAAACTTAGAAAATTATTGCTATTTACAATGTACCAAATTCAGATAAGCTACGTTCAGCAGATTGTATCAGTCGCTTAGTAATTTCACCACCAACTGAACCGTTCTGTCTTGAAGTCAAATCACGCCATGCTACATTTTGGCCCCCCGAAAACTCCCCCAATTCTGCAGCAAATTCACTGTCAGCATTGGGATGTATATGAGTATATTGAGGATTATAAACTGGTAGCCCAAACTCAGCAGCGATCTCATACTTCAAATCATCTAACCTGGCACGGCTTTCGGGAATTAATCGTCTTTGACCTCTTGACGCCATCGTATACACCCTCCACTAAACATATTGTCTTTCATGGGGTTAGTGTGTAGCGATTAGGTTCAATTTAGCCAAGAACAATTTACTATCCCAAGCAGTATTTAAGAAAAAGAGCCCACCGAAAGCAGCTTATATACAAAAACAGTTTACTGAACAGTGTAACCGCCTCGTACCATAACGACCAGACCAAACTTCTGACCTTCTTTTACTTGAATACCTCTTCCTTCTCTAGGAAAGGATAATAAATGATTTTTTTCGACAGCCTGATTATGGAAAATTTCCGTTCCAGAAGTAATATCAATAGCACCACTGGTATCCATACTATACACAACAGCATAACCATTTCGTAAAATAAACTCTGACCCTGCTTTGGCAATCAGTTTTTGGCCAGGCTTTACATCAACTACTTTTAAAGCCTCTGTCTGCTCTGGTGTGGAAGTTTTTCCTGCACCAGAAGCTCCTGACGCTGTTGTGTTAGAAGTAGCGTTTGTTGTTGGAGTAGTCGAACTAGTCGTTTTACTACTCGTATTACTTGCTGGTGTTCCACCTTTGATGGCCTGAGCAATTTTTTGGTCAACATAGCTTTTGGTTACGACTGGATCATCAGCTGTACCAGGTTGTCCAGAACTGGAGGCACCATCAACTGAATTGTTCATTAAGGAACCAGCAACAATTCCTCCTCCAAGTAAAACAGCAGCCAATGATACTTTATAGCGTGATTTCATGAAGTCCTCCTACAGCAGGTTATAGCAAGTATAGTTAAGTTTTAATTATTGTGCGCTAGCTCCAGAAGAACCCTGCATAGCCCAAGGCTTATCAAAAGCCAACTTCAAAGTATCAATATTTGTAACTATATCTTCGGCCTGTTGCTCAGCAGTAGTGACTTTCAAATTAGCTTCATAAACCTGAAGCTCTGTAGCCAACCCAACATCAAATTGCTTCTTAGCCATATCAGCCGCACTTCTAGCACTCACCAAGCCAGCTTGAATCTGTGAATATTGGCTTTCCAATGCTTTGATGTTGTTGTAGATTGTTCTTACTGCTTCTTCGAGTTGTCTTTTTGTACCCTCTGTTGCATACTGAGCTTTCTCAACATTAAGCTGTTCGGCTTCGTAAGGTGTGTTACCTGGCGTACTAAAATTGTAAAGCTTCAAGCTCAATTCAGCCAAATCCACTTTTTGCTCACTCAGCCAAATAGCCGTGCTGCTGGTAAGTACTTGGCTTACTTTAGTTTCCACATTATCTTTAAACTCAGAATATACAGGTTTATCCTTTAATTCATAACGTTGCTCTGGTTTGTAACCAATCACTTGGTTCAAAGATACATATGCACTATCTAGATCTTTTTTTGCCTTCTCTAAAGCAGCTTGATTTTGAGTCAACTGATTAGTTGCTTGCGTAACCTCATAATCACTCGACATTTGATTATCTCTTTTAATTTGTGCAACTTTCAGCTTGCGCTCAGCATCTTCAATATTCAATGCAGCCAGTTTAACGGCATTCTGCTTTTGAAGAAGCTTATTGTAAAGATCCTTCACATTGTACTCAATGCCTTCTTTGGTCATATCCAAGTTCTTTTTAGCAGCCTCATAATTAAGGTTCGTTTGAGCATAACCTTTAAAAGCTTTGTCTTGTGCTTCATCACCTGCTTCTGCTGGAACAAAGTTAATATCCTTGCCAGCTTCTTTCATGATTTTTCCGGCTTGATCGATATTCGTTGCTGCTGTTTTAACTGAAGTACTATCAGCTATGGCCAGTTTAACTGCATCATCATAAGTCAAAGAATCATTATAATAGGTATCATAAGTAACTTTGGTCACAGGAGCTGTGAGAGGCTTACTGGATAAACTATTGGTTTGATCAACAGTAGTAGTATTACCATTAGCTTGATTGGAAATGGTCACTGTTCGTGTAGCCTGATCCCAATTTACTTTGGCGCCTAATGATTGGCTCACAAAACGTAAAGGAACGAGTACTTGACCCTTTTGAATTTGAGTAGCTGCATCAAGCTGTACAGGATTACTATTTTTATAAGCAAGTTTAGAACCAACATTTAAAGTTAACGTATCGTCATTTTTAGATGCTGTCACTTTTTTAGCTTTGCTGTCCCAATCGACTTTCGCACCCAAGCTTTCGAAAACTCCACGCAGAGGCACCAAGGTTGTATTTTGACTAACAACCGGGGACTGGGTATATTGCTGAGTTACGCCGTTAATAATAACCTTTATATCACCTGGTTGAGCTCCTGCAAGACTGGCGAACGCAGAAGAAAGAACCAGTGTGGACAGTACTGCCACTCCAAAACGTTTCATAATTTCTCTCCTTTGTCAATAAGACTAATAAAAGAAAAGGGCTCCAAAAGGAACCCTCTTCTCATCTAATTCAGTTAACTCAAAAGAGTTGCTCTTAAATTAGTTGTTGTTTTCAACAGTTACTGTTTTAGCAGTTGCATCGTAGTTAATGGATGCATCCAACGCTCTGCTCACCCAGAAGATAGGCAGTACAGTACGGTTTTTGTTAGTTACAGCTTTAACGTCCATACGAACCACAGAACCGTTAATAGTCAACAGGTTTGTGTTCAGTTTGATTTGAGCAACGCGGTCACCTTTAATCAGGGTAACTGTGGAAGTTGCTTTGTCAAACAGGATGTTTTGTGGGGATACACCCAAAGCTTCAGCTGCATAACGTACTGGCAAGTAAGTGCGTCCGTTTTCAGCATAAGCAGCTACATCAGAAGTTTTACTTTCGCCGTTCACAGTGTAGGAAGTGCTTCCCAGTGTGAAGACAGCTTTAGTTTTAGTAGCACCTGGAGCTGGAGTTCCAACAGTTGCGATTGCTACTTCAGCAGCTGCAGTGTTGTTGTCTTTCCAGTTTTGAGTGTTGTCAGTTGCGCCTTTGTATGCAGTGTAAGAAACTGCGCTACCTTTCAGCTTAGCAACGATGTCGCCTTGAGCTACAGTACGGTCAACAGTCAGCTTAGGAGCCGAGATTGTGATTGTACTTGGAGTAGCAGATTCGCTGTCGATGTAGAAGCTCAGACGGCCTTTGTTGCTTTCGCCGTAAGTATCAGTAGATACGCTCTTCACTTTAACGTCACCAGCTGTAACTTTTACTTCTGGAGTAGAAGCAAAACGTACGCCTGTTGGCAATTCCAAGATTACTTCACGGCTACCGTCTTTCTTAACGAAAGCTTCTTTAGCAGCTTCAGTGATTGTGATATCGCCAACTTGTTGATCGCCCAGACCGATTGTCAGGGTTGGTTTGGAAGCAGCAGCCAGAGTAACTGCTTGTTTCACAGTAGCAACCTTAACAGTACCGCTCAGACCTTGGCTACCAGCAACATCAACGTTCAGATCGCCGGAGAAACCTGGTTGCGTTGCAACTTCAACGTTCTTCAGTTTCAAAGTACCAGCGTCAGTTGTGCTGTTTGCGCTATTGAAAGTCAATTTCAAAGTACGTTTGTCAGAGTCAGTGTAGGAAACTTCTGCTCCACCCAAACCGTTAGTGTTTTCCATAGAACCAGAGAAGTTACTTCCTGGGTTATTGCTTTCAAAAGTCGACTGCCAACGAGCACCTTCAGGCAAACGCAAAGTTACAGTACGTCCTTTTACGAAAGAGCCAGCAACAGTTTCTTTAATTGTAACATCACCAATTTTTTGCTCGTCATGACCAGCAAGGATTGTTGATGGAGTAGCAACAGAAACGCCACCACCGATTTGACCGTAGCTACCTACTACGAGGGAGCTAACATCAGTTGTTGCATTACCAGAGATACTAACAGTAACATCGCCTTCTTTAGCACTGTTTTCATCATCAACATAGAATCCTACAGGCAATTGGAAAGATGTTTGCTCACCACTTACTTTATCCAAGGACAAAGTCAAAGTATCGCCGTCAGTGGAATATTTTACGTTTTCAGGTTTGATATCAGTACCAAACAGAATAGTAGCTGCGGATTTAGGAGCAGAATCCCATTTGAAACCGCTAGGCAATTTCAACTTAATGTTGTTGTTACCCAATGAACCAGCTGTTTCTTCTTTAACTTTCAAAGTTGCAGTAAAGTTTTCTTCACTGGAAACAGTATCAGCTGCGCTCAAAGAAATTTGACCAGAAGAAACCACGTTACCAATCACTACTTCGCCACTAGTCAAACCGCTTGCGGAAGCAGCATCAATAGCAACTTTGATAGGTCCATTGCTAGGTCCAGTAACATTGATTTTACCAAAGTTCAGATAAAGATCAGCAGCATCAGCAGAGTTGCTGAAATTCAATTCAACTTTTGCAGACTTGTTAGTCAGTTTAGTAACTACAATTGCATCTGCATCTTTATATCCAGTAGATTCAAGGTTTTCAGCGTCGTCGTTATCTTTTGCATCAAGATATACACCCAAACCATAAGTAGCGTCAGTAGCAGTTCTTACGCGACTAACACCGTTTCCAGCGCCAGAAAATTCAAAACCTTTTGGCAATGTTACTGTAAACGATGCACCAGGTCTGATGGAAGCTTGGCTAATGCTAACTTTTGCTCTACCCAATTCAACATTCGTTTTTGCACTAGAACCAATACTAGGGCTATTCAGGTTTGATAAGCTAGAAGCTGCATGGATTGCAGTTGGTGCAGTCAATGCTGCGATTGGAGCTGCTACACCAGCAACCAATGTTGCTGTTGCCAGCACGTTAATCATTTTTTTATTAAACTTTGTCATAACCTTTTTTTCTCCTCCTTGAATATAACCAGAAATATTATTTTTGTCTTTTTGTCGGATCTTGTCACTCATCAGTCGTTACACCTCCTTTCCGAGCTTTATGAGAACCCTTATAAAATGATATCTGTGACAATATCACAGAAGCTTGGAATCTAGTTGAAAGAAAGCGTCCATTTATGACGTACTCCAGTATTATACAATGTGATAACAATGCAGTAAAGATTTTTTTTAGCGAATTTTGTCTTTACGCTTTTGTACCCCTTTGTTTCATACTCACCCAATTAGACGTAGCATGGGTTCAAAAAGTTGCGTCTGTTTCAAAAAAAAATTATTTTTTTTGAATTATGTATTCCGCTTTCCACAGTCATAATTATACTATTGAACCTGTTCCTCCGTCATCCTACAACTTTTACCTTATCAACCTTAAATGTACAAGGGTTATTTTCATACATCAAATCGGTCTTTAATGGAGTATATTCGTTAAGAATTATCCATAGAATATATAAAGTACATAAAGTCTATAGATTCCCTTGAAATCTAATACTCTAATACACTTTAGGTAGTAGAAATGACGGAGTAACAGTGATTTACCGTAAATATAGCCGCGACAAATTACTTCACTACATTAATCTTCGCGCCATCCGTAAGCAGACTAACGCCCTTAACGACAACATTTTGTCCTTCAGCAAGCCCCTTGGTTACCTCAACCTGTTTGGCACTTTCCTGGCCTGTCTGCACCTCTACCCGCTTAGCCACTGTTCCTTCCACTACATAAGCATACTTTTTCCCTGCCTGCTCCGTAATGGCATCCTGCGATACCAAAATGTTTTTAGGAACTTCTGATTTCATGTATACAGTTACAACCATCCCTGATTTTAATTCGCCAGAACCATTAGGAACTGATACCTCAACAGGGTATGCCTTCAGATCATTATCCATTACCGGATTGACAGCCGATACTTTGGCCTCAATTCGCTTATTTAACGAGTCCACGCCTACAGTCACAGATGAACCCACCTGCATCTTGAGAAGCTCAGATTCAGAAACGTTAACTTTAGCAATAATAGGATTGGTATTTGCTATTGTAGCAACCGCGGATTGTGCACTAACCATTTGCCCCTGGGTTCCTGTTACTACCGATATCGTACCGGAAATCGGAGCTTTGACCACAGTATCCACCAGTTGGCTACGTGCTGTATCTAAACTGGACTTAGCTTGATTGACAGAAGCACGAGCTACGTCAATGCCTGTTTTCTGTTGGGCAAGACGTAATGATTTTTGAGCATTGCTATATGTTGTTTGCGCACTTTGCTTGGACGTTTGTGCATTGTGAAGTGTGATCTGTGCATTCTCCACTGCAGTTAAAGCCCTTCTATGCGCTATTTGAGACTGCTCTAACTCAGATTGAGATAGAGCACCCGCACTAAACAACTGTTGGTTGCGGTTGAGCGTATTTTGAGCATCACGCACGGAACTCTGAGCATCGACCAGACTGGTCTGAGCTTGGGTGATAGTGTTGTCTTGCTGGACAAGCGCACTTTTGGCTTGATCCACGCTGGATTCTGCCTGCTGTACCGATTGCGCTGCACCTGACTCTGCTTGTTTTAAATTGGCCAGGGCAACCTGGTAAGACTCCTGGGATTGCTTAATCGAGTCTTGCAAGTCCTTTTGGTCTATAGTAAACAATGTGTCGCCTTTATTTACTTTTTGGCCCACTGTAAGGTTAATACTTTGAATTTTACCACTAATTTTCGGAGACACCTGAGCTGTCTCTTTGGGAGCAAAGCTTCCAATAATACCTGTTGAATCGTTAATACTACCTTTAGCCACTTTTGCTACTTGAACTGGAATGGCTTGCTGCGCCGTAGTCGGTGCGGCAGGGGCCTCTCCCCCACCGCAACCAGCTAATGCAACTGATAAAAGCAAAGTTGTAGCAATCAGAGCACTTTTTTTATTCATTATGTTTCTCCACCTCACCTTATATATGAACACTTTTTTGTAGTTTCGCTTCTTTTTTTAATTCTCTCTTCGCTTGTCTTTTTAATTTCCGATTCTTACGTTTTTGTATCATATTATCCATGATGACGTAGACTACCGGAATAAGAATCAATGTAATAACAGCTGCGAAGGATAACCCGAATACAACAACAACTGCCATCGGTGCTTGTGTTTCGTTACCCTCTCCTGTAGCGAATGCCATTGGGATCAAAGCTAGTACAGTAGCCAGCGTGGTCATCAAAATCGGACGCAACCGCTCAGACGCTCCATGAATAATAGCTTCATCCCGATCTTGGCCGTCTTTTCGGAGCTGAATTATAAAGTCAATCATAACTATGGCATTGTTGACGACCAAACCGACGAGCATGATGTAACCCGTCAAAGCTGAAACGCTGAGACTCGCCCCGGTTACAGCTAAACCGATAAGCACACCAATTACCGTAGGTGGAACGGAAAACATAATAACAAACGGTGTGAGCAACGATTCGAACTGTCCTGCCATAACCATATAAATGAGCACGACAGATAGCAAAATAGCTATCGCCAAGTTCATGAAAGACTCTAGCATTTGTTCATTTTGTCCACCACCCGTGTCTGCACTGTAGCCTTCTGGGAAGTGAGTACTCTTCAAAAGAGCATCTATTTTTTGATTAATAGTAAGAATATCCCCTGTTCCATCAATATCAGCTGTAATCTGCACTTGACGCGTTTGGTCTTCACGAGTAACAGTATCGGGTACAGTCCGTTTATCAATACTTACTACAGAAGACAAAGGTACATCAATACCTTGCGAAGTGGTAATCCGTAAGGATTTAAGATTTGACAAATCATGGCGGTTTTGCTCTGGCAACGATATCTTCACATCAATCTGATCTTCACCTGTACGATAGCTTGTGGCGACTGATCCATTAAAAGAAGTATTCACTGCTGATAAAATTTGAGTTGCTGATAAGCCATATCGACTCGCAAGCTCCCGATTAACGGTAATCTCATATTCTTCGCGAACAGCACTCAAGGTACTTTTCACATTGACCGTACCCGGTATGTTTTTTACGTCCGCAACGAGATTGTCTGAAAGTTCTCTCAGGACGTCAATATCGTCACCTTTTAAGTTAATATTAACAGCCGCTCCGCTTGAAAGGCCTGTTGTAGACGCCATTGTAATCTCTGCATCCGGAATGCTATCAAATTTCTTACGAAGGCCCTCAACTACACCATCTGTTGGCTGATGTCCATCCTTCAGCGTTACGCTTAGATCCGCCGAATTAGTTGGAGCTGCCCCTGAATAACCAGAATTGCCACCAGAACCAACAGTCACTGTCATTTTATCTAGATCCGGAACTTTCAAAATTTCTTTTTCTATATCTTGAACAACCTTTTCCGTTTCTTCCAAGACCGTTCCATTAGGAAGTTTCACGTTAATTGTGAATTCCCCAGTATCGGATGCTGGGATAAATTCAGCCTTAACGAATGGAACTAGAGCCCCGGCTGCCACAAACATTAATAAAGTAATAATTAACACAGATTTTCTATGGTTAATTCCCCACTTCAGTATACGGCGATACCCACCCTTAAATTTCTCGAAGCCAATATTAAACCACACAATAGGGTTAACACCCTTATAAGTACCTGAAGAATAAATGGATTCATCTGGCACGGTAGGTAGCCAACGTGATCCCAGCATCGGCACAATCATAAGGGATACAAGCAAGGCTGCAATGTGAGAGAAAATAACGGTTAACGCCAACGGTTTAAATAGAACTCCCGCAATTCCATCAACAAAAACAACTGGTAAAAATACTACGATCTGCGCAAGTGCAGATGCCATAACGGCATTACCCACCTGCTTGGAGCCATCAATAGCCCCTTGTAGCATGCTTTTCCCTTCATGTCGCTGTCTAAAAATATTCTCAATAATAACAACCGCAAAATCGACAAAGGATCCTAACCCCAGAAGCAAACCGCTCAGTGAAATAATATTAATGGTTTGTCCGGTGAAATACATCATCATAAACGTAGCTACGAAGGAAATTGGAATAACGATAGTAGCAATAATGGTAGAACGTATACTATTCAAAAATAACAGCAACACAATAGCTGCGATAATAAGTCCCAATATAGCATGCTCTACTAATGAGTGTACGGAGTCGCTAATGGGTTTGGATGCATCTGTTACCATCTCCAATTGAGTTCCCGGAGGCAATTCCTTCCGTATCGAATCTAAACTTTCCTTCACAGAATTGGCGATGGAAAGGGTATTCCCCCCTGTGGCTTTAGTAACAGAAATATTGATACTTGGCTTTCCGTTATAGGTAGAAATGGTTGTAACATCATCCAAGGAATCTTCAACTGTCGCGATGTCCTTTAGCTTAATGCTTCCCTTCCCTACTGGAATTGGCGTTTCACCCATTTCTGAAACAGCTTTATACTCACCTTGAACCCGAAGTTGAATTTCTGTAGTGCCTCGATAGACCGAACCAGCAGAACCAGCTACGTTATTAGACGATAGCGCCTGGTTAATTTGATCTAGCGTAATGCCATAGCTTTGAAGCTTGGCTTGGTCTACAGTAATCTTCACAAGCCGAGCTTGCCCACCTGACATGTTGGCTGCAGCTACTCCCGCAATTCTTTCAAGCCGCGGCTCAATAATATCTTCAGCAATAGGCTTCAACTTGTTAATATCCTGGTCTCCTGTAAGAGAGAGCGTAATAACCGGCGTTGCGTTGAGATCCACCTTAAGGACACGCGGCGAATTAGCCGCCTTGGGAAGAGACCCTTTAACCCCATCAACTTTATCTCGCATGTCGAGGGTTGCTTGATTGATATCTACTCCCCAGTTAAATTGAATCATGACCATAGATGTTCCTTCTGAAGACTCGGACATGATTTTATCCACGTTCTCAATAGAAGCCAGACTTTTCTCAATAGGTTTAGTAACCAATTCCTCAACTTCTGTAGGCGTTGCATTTGGAATACTAGTCACCACTGCAGCGAATGGCAGCTTCATATCCGGCATTTGCTCTACAGGAAGTCTTAACGCAAAAATACCGCCCCCGATTAGCAAAGCAATAATTAACATAAATACTGTTACAGGACGGCGTATTGAAAACTGAGACATCTCATCACTCCCCACTCACTTCTCTATGTAATATTAAAACACACACATCCTCTACTACGATGAAATAGGCGTAAAGTTTCAGATAAATGTGTAAAAAAAACATATAAAAAAATAATAAACACATTTTGAGATAAAAGCTTAAAAAAAAGCAATTAATTACAGACGTTTAAGCCAAATCCAAAATAAAAAACGTTGTAAGGCTAATCCAAAGTTCTTACCTCATTGATATTATGGCATAGGCCCTTAATTCCAGTCAAATAGCTGATTTATAAAAAACATCCCTCTCATGTATATGAAAGGGAATTTCCATTTCGCATGGAGGGATGTTTAATAATTTCAGGTGTTTTGTTGATTAGATTTTAGGAAGCAGCTTTTTATCAGCCATAACTTTAGCTACAATAATGGCTGCATCTCCACGCAAGGTCAGGGAAGTAGGATTAAACATATATCCTTTTTTCAGATCGCTTGCATCAACAGGTGAACCCGTAATAAAGCCTTTCTTGGCAATAGCCAACACAGATGCCTGTGCATAGTAATCAATTTTGTCCGCATCTTTAAAGGTCTTAGACAGATTCTTCATGATCTTGTCATGATCTGTTTCAAGCTTCAAATTCAATGCCTTAGCGATAATGACTGCTGCATCTTGGCGTGTGATTACATCTTCCGGCATAAAGATTCTTGGTTGCGAACCTTTGACAATACCAGCGCGTGCAGCTGTTTCAATATAACGATAATCATAGAGCGCATCTGCTGATATCGTATTTGGAATAGACACGTCGTCAAAATGCTTCGCTCCGCTGAAATTAAGCGGAATTTGCAGACCTTTGACGATCATAGACGTAAATTCGCCTCTTTTAATGTAGCTGTCAGGTCCAAAGCTATTAATTGGATCCATTGGGTTCATGACACCTTTAGCCAAAATGGCTTCGATGTAATCTCTGGCGTATTTGTGCTTAATGACATCACTATACGTTTCTCCAACTTTAGCAACTACATAGTAACCGAAACGATCAAACGGTACTTTAATGGTGTGTTTTTTCGGATCCACCACACCACCAATGTTCTGCCAGTCTTTAAGATCAGAATCAAAATAGAACACCGACATTTGTTTCCCTGCATCTTGAGCAATACTACTATCATACGTCAGCGTCAATGTAGCACGCTTGGAAGGTACTAACTCGTTAGATGGGTCACGCCAGTAGAAGTTTTTGATCTTGCTACTGTCATTTTGCGACTTGTTAGCCAATTGATAAGGATCAGCACCATATGTCACTGGATCGTAAGCATCCGTTTTGATATCATCTGCGGTACCTGGGTCAATCCAGAATACTGGACTGGACTTGGTAAAACGACTTGGGAAATCCCGGTTGAAGTATCTACTTCCGTCTGCAATCAAGCTCCGCATATCGGACAATGCTTTTTCAGTTTCAAATTCATGACGGTCTACCACACCATCTTCGCTATTTGCTATCGCAAAATACAAAGTATGCCCAGAGAAAACCTGGTTTTTGAATTGCTGTGGTTGATCGTAATCCCGGCGAATTAGACTCGTTCCCTTTGCAAAAGCAAGTGTAAGATTACCATCGAACACTTTGTGCGATGTTTTCATCGCTTCCATGTACTGCTCGCCAGGAATATTTGTAGGCACATATTTAACAGTAATGGTTTGTTTTAGTTTTTCCTTGCCTACTGTAACCACTACATCAATTTTATTATCTTTGTTAGCTTTTAGACCTGTAACGATGGCTTTGTAAGTTGATGGGTAATCAACAGTACCATCATAGTCAGAATCAAATCCTTCTTGAACCGCTTTTTCCTTACCTACCATAACACTATCTGCGTTACCTGCGTTTACAACAACTTGCACAAAGTTTTGATTCACGATCCGTTTTTCAGGAAGCGGACGCAAGATATCAAAAGATGTGGATTGACCGGATACTTGCAGTCGGAAAGTAGCAAACGGCCCGCTCTTGCCACTGTTGTACAAGGTAATGTTATAAGCTACTGGTGTTCCATCTTGCGAAATAGTTTGGTTTTTCAACACAAAGCTGAAATACTTTTTGTCCGGATGGTAGTACACAAGCAGGTCTTTTAAATCTTTATTAGTAAATTTATCTGTAGTAGAACCGGAATTGTATGTTGTCTTAGCATCTTCTGCTGAGAAAAACTCGTTACTCAACGTCCAGTTGAATTCACTGTCATCCGATCCCTTAATCTCCAAAATATATTGATCTTTATTGGCAATATCACTTAACGAACCATTTACCTGATCTGCTTTACCCAAATCGGCAATACTGAAAGTACCAAATACATTGATATTTTTCAGAGATGTATTGTAGTTAGTATCATCCACTTTGGTGAAATTAGCATCTTTTGATTTCGGAGCAATTTCGCTATACTTCGGTGTATTGCTCAAGCCGCTAACTGGTGTAAAAGGGATGATTCCTTGTGTATTTGGAACAGGAATTACTGGAATATTCGTCTGTGTAAAGTTTACTTTTACCGTATTGCTGTACTCAATACCTGGCTTGTACACAAACTTGATTTCATTATTCCCGTTCGCCAAGGCATTGGCTGCGGCTGTCTCTGAGGAAGCAGCAAGCTTGAAGTCCGCTCCTGAACCATCCAGATCAACCAATACATTATTAACATACAGGAATACATTTCGGTTACTTCCAGTGTAATGAATATCCGCTGCGTTGCTCACATCAAGCAATTTACCTTTAAAGTAGCCCAGTTGAGTCAATTTATAGGTATTCAAGTTTGAGCTGGATGTATTTAACGGAATTTGTTGCCCATCATAAATCGTATCGTATTTCATGAACGGACCCTGCAACAGATTCACCGTTGCTTTAATTAATTTGGTCGAGTCGCCATTCAGGTAAAAATTCAGTACGTTTTGTCCTTCTTTAGGCAAAGTGTCTACATAAGCAACGATTTTCTTCACTTGTGTTGACTTACCATTGATTGTCCGAATCACATCTTGAGGTGATCCTACAGTATGAACTGACACACCAGAAAGTTCACTAATTGAAGAAGGTGCACCGTTAACAACGATGAACTCCATACCAACAGGAACAGATGGAGCATCTGTAGTCTTGTTCTTCATAGAGCTTCCAGTTAATTTCAGAGCTTCATCTATAGCAGCTGCTTGATCAGACCCGCTTCCCTTAATTCTGCTCAACAATTGATTATTAAAATCAGGAAGATAGTTAATATCATCAATATACGGCTGAGTGCTGCTGCGCAATGTAAATTGGACAGCCGATGGAGCTGGAGGTGTACTGCTATCCGTATAGGTTATGCCCAGAGATGCCCTGGTCAAATGATCAATAACAGCTTCTGAAGGTACAGTCACCTGAAATGGATATACTTTATAACCATTTGATGTAACCACATTTGCAGTATCAATTGTGGCATCAACTCCAGTCGCACTACCCACAGCGCTACCATTGTTACTCACATCGGTAAAACGCGCATTGATTGTGGCAACTCCTGGATCGGTTGGACCGCCTGGCACCAAAACATTACCTTTTAAAACCACACCACTTGTAGACGATACGGTAAAGTCAGGCGAAGTGGTCAGATCGGCAGAAACATTCCCATCCTTGTTCAAGGTCAAATCAGAGAATTCCGGTTTTCCCGTATAAATCGTAATTTCACGTGTAACTGTAAGAGCCTGAGTTCCGTTATTCACTTTAATATTCACTATATTTTTACCTGGACTGAGTACCACACTACCTGTTAATTTATATGCGGTATAAGAGTTAACTGTATACGTATTACTGCTTTTTGCAGACGTAAGCGTTACACTGTCGGCATTAGGCGCCGTACCTTGAATGACTACTTTAACATCATCCGTACCGCTATTGCGAGCGTCTGTTAACACAGCTGTCTGGTTCTCTACTAATTGCTCTGTTTCACCATTCAGCGTAGCAGACAGATCATAAACCTTGGGTCCATCCTGGTACTCTACGTAAATAGAATCCTTCATCTCAGCCGAGTTTTGGCTACTTTGGAATGTAATTCGGTTCAAACCAGGAAACAGTTTGATGTCTGTAATTTGAAGTGTAGAGCCACTGACCGTAATTCCGCCTTTTTGACTCTCATTTTTATTCACCACATTAAGGGTCGTTCCATTTTTAGAGAGCTGGAATACACTATATGATATCGTGCTTCCGTTCACTCCGTTAATCGTACCGTTAACTGTAATACGGTCGGTGTTCACCGATCTGGCCGAATCCGCATCATACTTCTCATTTGGAAAAATGAAATAAGTTCCTGTCGCAGCATGAGCCGTACCTACCAGGGCCGCCGGCACCAAGCCAATGATGAGACCAACCGTCAGCAACATGGATAGCAATCGTTTCAAATCATTGTCCTCCTTTGATTCTGTCGCACCTTGGGGTACGTAATCATTCAATACTTTTTTTATCGGTAGTAAACATACAAAAAATTAGTAAATTCTCAAAAAAGGAGGGAGTTTTTTTACAGCAAACATCAAAAAAGCCTCCAAACCCGCGGTATACCGCCAAGCTTGAAGGCTTACTTTTAAATTAAAATTATAATTTCGAACGCGTCTGGGAATCTGGCTTAGCCAACAACCGAATCAGTGTGTTAATAACTGGGCGTTTGGTTTTGCCAACAAGACCAATAACCTCTGCACCGATCTGTAGGAAGAACATCATAATACAAATCACGACAAAGGTGACCCAGTTCGCTTCATTAAGCGCAGCAGACGATTGAATCACGGCCAATACACCGAAAAATGCAGCAATACCGTAGATAATCAACACCGTCTGTCTGTGACTGAAACCTAGTTCGCGTAGGCAGTGATGCAAATGACCTTTATCCGGAGAGAAAATCGGTTTTTTCTGCAACTTGCGACGAATGATAGCAAAGAATGTATCTGACAATGGTACACCGATAATAATCAATGGCGTAATAAAAGATACGATAGCAATTTGCTTGAAACCAAGCATGGATAGCATGGCCAGACAGAAACCTAAAAATAATGACCCTGTATCACCCATAAATATTTTTGCAGGATGAAAGTTAAAAAATAGGAATCCGATAATACTGCCCAGCAGCACAAGACAAAGCATAGCTACCATGTAATTACCCATCAATATCGACATCACAAAAATAGTTCCAATCGCAATGCCTGAGACACCTGCAGCCAGTCCATCCAGACCGTCAATCAAATTGATGGCATTCGTTACACCTACGATCCAAAAAATCGTAAGTGGAATGGAAATCCAGCTTTCCAAAGATGAGTATGCATCCTGAAAAGGTACATTTACAAAATCTACACGAATATCAAAAGCAAACACGACCATACACGCAACGGCAATTTGAGCCAAAAATTTCAATTTTGCATTGAGATCGAAACGATCATCGAGAGCACCAATCAGTGTAATCAGCGTACCGCCAATCAGAAAGGCTGCGATAAAGTTAATATCCCGAGAGGACAGCATTCCGTCAGGCACAAAAGGTAACACCGCCAATAAGGACAACAGAAATGCCAAGAAAATCCCCAGTCCGCCAAGACGCGGCATAATTCGGGTATGTACTTTTCGGGCATTCGGTACATCGACGGCTCCAACCTTCACAGCGAATTTCTTGACGAGCGGTGTCAATAACAGGGCAAGTCCCAGTGCCATGATGAACCCAATAATATAGATCAATAACATTTGATCATTCGACCCCCAATTTTAAAGCAATCCCTTTTCAGATGTAACCGCATTGAATTATACTCTGATCAAAAATAAATACCAAGCTTCATATTCTGGCAAATTAGCGGGTTTTGGAGGCAGATTCAAGCTATTTATCACACTTTTGTGACGTTTTCTTTTTCGCGCATCACTTTCGCGGCGAATTTCGGCAGCGCAAGCATTCTTTTGTAACGGCTTGGCTCTTTGAGGAGTCTATATAACCATTCAGCCCGTAGCTTTTGAAACAATTTAGGTGCGCGTTTGGTTCTGCCTGATATAACATCGAAGCTGCCGCCAACCCCCATCATCACCGGTACACCCAACTTTTCCTTATATTTACCAATCCAGGGTTCCTGTGTGTCCGCTCCACGTGCTACAAACAATAAATCAGGATTTGCTTCACGAATAGCTGCAATTACGGCTTCATCCTCTTTTGGTCCAAAAAAACCATCACGCTTGCCACAAACCGTAATTGCGGGATAAAGCTCATGTACCCGCTTTGCGGTCGCTTGAATCACCTCAGATGTTGATCCCAGTAAATAAACCTTCCAATGATAGTTTTCGCCAGCTGCAAGTAATTCATGTAACAAGTCAAAGCCCGCTACACGCTCAGGTACAGGATGTCCTACATAGTTTGCAGCCCACACTACGCCGGTCCCATCCGGGACAATCAGCTCCGCCTGTTTCATCACGTTCATGTACACTGGATCTTCCAATGCTGCCATTACCATTATCGGATTGGCAGTGATCACTTGATGGGGCCGGCGAGACTCCACTGCTTGAATTAATACATTTAATGTATCTTTCATATTAAGCCTTGATACCGGAACACCGAAAATCGGGACGGTAGGCACATTCGTAACCTTATCAACTGTCACTGTATCCATCATCCTTTGCGACACAAGTAATTAACGATATGCTGCGCCGGTAAGCGAGCCTCACTTTTTAACAAAGCAATGGCCGCTCCCTGGCTCTCGATCCATTGACTTCGCTGATCCAGCAACCGCATAGACTCATTAGCCAGTTTTTGTCCATCCAGTGCCTCTGTAGTGCCTACAGGCTGGCTACCGACACGGCTGAGGAAATGATCAATTTTAGGATCATAGGATATCCCCAACGGAGGCACCTGATGGGATGCTGCATAGATCAAGCTGTGTAATCGCATCCCGATCATCAAACTGCAACCACTGACTTCCAAAAGCATCTGTTGAGGATCGGTGACTTGATCACACATGCTTACAATGCTTCCCGTCCCCCTAATATCCCCCAACAAATCCATTACCATCCTTGAAGCCTGCTCGTCATCAGGCAGATGGAAAGGTAAAAAACGTAAGTGTACACGGCGCTCAGCAGCTAATTTTTTTAAGCCCTCCGCGATAGCCTTCAAATCGCGGCGTTCCTTATCCCAGTAACGTACAGATACGCCAACGATCGGGGGTTGATCCTGATCAGTCTCAGTTGCTGCTTTATGCAGCTCGGAACCTCGGGGCAATGGAAGCCCCATTACCGGATCAGGAACAACTTCGACAACCGGGTTCTTTAGTTTCATAGTATCCAGTAGTGCGGCAGACTGCTCATCTCTTACAGAAACATATTCACAGCGCTGAAACACAGAACGGATCATAGGATAAAATATCTTCCGTTGTACTGGACCAATGCCCTGAGCATATACAAACGTCGGCTTTCCAGCCCATTGGGCCAGTTTCAGAATCGCCAGATAATACGGAATACTTTTAGGGCTTGTTGCATCCTGGAGCAGACTCCCGCCGCCACTTATTAGCCCATCGCTGTTTTTAATCGCTCTACGAACTTCCCCCAAACTCATCCGCGGTACAGCTTCTACTCCGTACATTTTCTGTGTCCAAGCAGGGTCAGAAGATAGAACAACAGGCTTGACCGTGATACCCGCCTGACGGCTCTCCTCCTCTAAAGCTGTCAAAATCGACTTGAGCACCGCCTCATCCCCACTATTGTGAAAGCCGTAATAACCCGAGATGATTATCGTTTGAGCTGTGGTGACCATTTCTTCCAACACCCTTCCAGCACTTGCCACACGACAATTGCGATGATTCCCAGCACCAGACCGAAGCCCAATCCTAACAGCCCGCGACTAAGCGACAGTGCCGCTGGAGAGTGAATGTGAGCAAAGGTATCCACCATAGAGGCTTGACCAATAGCAGCTATAATCAGCAAATAGATTGCTTTGCGATATTTCAAACTCAGGAACGCTCCTGCAATAAACAGTGGGTGAGCCATCAAAAATTCCTTATTGCGTGGACGTACGCCAAACGCATTTTCAAGGAAGTTCCGGAATGCCAGCTCCGTATTCGACACTGTGCCCGCATTTCCAGTACGAGTCAAATAGTAATAACCTGCGGCTGCGATAACAGCCAGTGCGATCACCCACAATACAGTAATCGGCGTACGTAGCAGCTTGGAAATCTCCTCTCGTATAGAAACGCCACGATAAAAGAAAATATATATCGCTGCCAAGAAGATCGGCAGAATGTGAAGCAAGCTTACACCTCTGAATTGGTTCAGCACAAGGCTGTAAGCAATACTATTCAACAGAGCAATAACAAATGGTACTGCAGCCAGCGACAAAATCGCTGTCCGTACGTACAGTATAAGCGTTTGAACCAAACGCTGACCTGCAGAAAGTTCAGCCCCCTGTTCACGTTTAATTCTAATCGTGTGCACAGCAATGATCATTGCAACCGTTGGTCCGCTAATCGCCGCGAGTAGGGCTAGACCTTGCTCCATCAAGCTGGAGTTCAAAACATAAAGTCCTGCTGAACCTACCAAACCGAGTGCAAATGCCAGCAAAGTCAATGCCGGGACGAAATAGGACACCATAATGGAGAAGAATGCCAGTGCACCTAGTACGACAATCATTTTCAGATAGCGCTGAATGGACGAATCGACTACTTGGAATGGTTCAGCCTGTCCGAGTTCAAACCCCTTTTTCTCCATCCGTTGTACAGCGTTACCCGGCTTATCCAAGCTGTGGATCAGGTTATCTACCGAATCCTTCACCTTGGCTTCAGCAATACTACGGCTAGGCGCGGTATTCAGATACAACATGCGAATATTACGATCCTTGGTAGCCAGAGCAAAACGATCGGCCAACGTTTCCACATCCAGCGTTGCATCTTTATCGCTCAATGAGTATAAACGCACAACGTTATAGTGGATATCGTAAGCGAGCTTATTGAAGCCTGCTTGCGGTTTTTTTAAGTTTTCGATAGCAGCTAGGCCAATATCGTATTTGTTCAGCAATTTAGCAAATGCCGCTAAGCTATGCTCTTTCTCGTTATCGGTGAAGCCTTTGACTGAATCACCTTCAAACAAAATGCGTTTTACACCATTCTGCTGAAAAGAAGCAAGCATCTCTTCTGTCAACTCCTGGTTATAAGGAAGACTGTCGCTCATCCGTGGAACAATAAAAAATCCTTTGCTCCGAAGCTGCTTCATCGCAATCGGGTCAGGCTGCATGGGCTTGAGGTACGCATCCTCTGGAGATGTTTCCACAACTAACCCTTCCTGTCCCTGATAAGTCCAAGTTTTTACATTTATGTCCAGGCTTGTAAACGTACGTAAAATTAACGGCTTTAATGCCTCCGCATTTTCTTTGTCAGCAAAAACAATATACGTAAAATTCTCATTTGCAGGTGAAAGCCGTTTTTCCATATCGGCAACGTTCTGAGTCGTATAGGTTACGACACGGCCCGCTTTACGGAAATCATCCAACGTACTTTCATACATCGCCATGCTGTTCACACCCGCTTGCTGTAAGCGGTCAAGCTGCTCATTCAGATAGTCCTGCGGATGAGCCTGATACGAGGCTGCCTCCGTCAAATCCCGATAATCGAATACAATCTCTACTTTTTTACTCGAGGATTCTGTCTTCACACGATCGGCGATGACTGGAATGGAAGCCAGCAAGCCGACAGCCACCAAAATCCATAACCATTTTCGAGAAGCCGTATTCCAATACTGCCATTTCTGATACACCAAAGAACCTCCTTAATATTCGGGATTTTGCAAAATTCAATGCTGCCCACCTTGTCGTACTCAACCTTTTGGTAGGTCACTCATTGAATTTTGCAAAATCCTCCGTTGCCGGAATAAGCTTATTTTCCCAAAGCCTCTTCCAGGTTATTCTGCAATACAGAAATGACCTCCACGGCGTACTGCCCTTTGCCGTGAGAGGTCACCGATTACTATATCTTATCCAATTACCTTAACCTATTCTATTATAAAGGGATTTTTCTCAAGCGTCTACGCGAGCCATAACAGCATCGACCAGGTGGCTGATTCTTTGCTCCGCGTCTGACAGCGAGGAACCGCGTACCGCAAAGTATACTTTGATTTTCGGCTCTGTTCCCGAAGGGCGCAGGCAAAACCACGAACCGTCCTCCAGTAAGAATTTGAGTACATTTTCCTGTGGAAGACCGTCCAGACCTTGTGAGTAGTCCAGTACCTTATCTACCTTCACGCCTGCAATCTCTTGAGGCGCGTTGCTACGCCAATCGGTCATTTTGCCCTGAATCTGTGCTACTCCATCCTTACCCTTAAGAGTACGAGACTCCAGCTTCTCAAGGAAGTAGCCAAACTGCTCGTACAGCTCTTGTAAAACATCATAGAGCGTCTTACCTTGTGTGCTGTAATAAGCAGCAGCTTCAGCGATCAGCATAGCCGCCAAGACAGCATCCTTATCGCGAGCGTAATTCCCTGCCAAATAACCATAGCTCTCTTCATAGCCAAACAAGTAGGTGTACTCGCCAGTTTGGTCAAACTGGTTCATTTTCTCGCCAATATACTTGAAGCCAGTTAGCGTGTTAAACACGGTTGCTCCAAAATGTTCGGCAATAACTGCACCCATTTCGCTGGTTACGATGGTTTTGATAACAGCCCCATTATTCGGAAGCTTGCCTGTTTCTTTCAGCTGATTCAATAAGTAGTAAACCATGATCGCACCAGACTGATTACCGGACAATACTACATATTCGCCATCACGGTTTTTCACAACTGCACCCATACGGTCAGCATCAGGGTCTGTTCCGATCAACAGATCTGCACCAATTTTCTCACCTAGCGCAATTGCCAGTTTAAACGCATCGCGTTCTTCCGGGTTTGGCGACTTAACAGTCGAAAATTCAGCATCTGGCAGCTCTTGCTCAGGTACAATATGCACCTGTTCAAAGCCGATTTTCTCCAGTACACGACGAACCGGTACATTTCCAGTGCCATGGAGAGGCGTAAACACAACTTTGAAGTTTTTGCCTGGTCCGGCTGCAATCAGCTCACGGTTCACACTCACACTGGCTACCGTATCTACAAACGCTTCATCTTCCTCTTCTCGAAGCCAAACCAACAATCCCTGTGCCTCTGCTTCCTCACGTGTCAGACTGCGAATGTCAGCAAAAGAAGGAACCTCACGGATATAACTAATTACCTGTTCAGCCTGATCAGGAACAAGCTGACCCCCTTCATCGTTGTATACCTTGTATCCATTATACTCAGGAGGATTGTGACTGGCTGTTACAACGATCCCTCCACTGGCTCCCAAATGACGTACACTAAACGAAAGCTGTGGCGTTGGACGCAAGGAAGGGAACAATTTAGCCACGATACCATTGCCCGCCAGCACCAAAGCTGCATCCAGTGCAAACTCTGGTGAAAAATGACGCGAATCATGCGCAATGACAACCGAAGGTTTGCCTTCTTTACCAGCATGCTGTTCTAAAATATAGCGAGCCAGCCCTTGAGTCGCACGTCCAATGACGTAACGGTTCATCCGGTTACTCCCTGCTCCGATCACTCCACGCAGACCGCCTGTGCCAAATTCCAGCTCTTTGTAAAAGCGATCCTCCAGTTCCTGCTCGTTGCCTTCCAATGCGCGCAACTCCTGTTTGGTTTCTTCATCAATATAAGGGTCTTGCAGCCAGCTCTCAATGCCTTCTAATGCTTTTTTACTCAACTGCGTCATACGGAATTTCCCCTCTCCATTTTTGGTTTATCAAAACAGGATTTCTATGTACACTTGCACTCGGTTCAGACCTCGTGCTTATGTCGGCAGAGCTTTATTTATTGGGGAGGGTCAGATAGAGCAAACATAATTTCGCCCTCAGCTACTACCGTATCGCCTACTTTAGCCGTAGCTTTCCCTTTGCCAAATGCGCCTTTGGAACGAGTGATTTCCACTTCAAGCGTTAACGTATCCCCAGGAACCACCTGTCCTCGGAAACGGAAACCATCCAATCCTGCCAAGAACCCGATTTTGCCACGATTGCCCTCTAGGTGCAGTAATGCGACTGCCCCAACTTGAGCCAGTGCTTCGGTAATCAACACACCAGGCATAACGGGATACCCCGGAAAATGTCCAATGAAATGAGGCTCATTCATCGTTACATTTTTAATGCCTACTGCTCTTTTCCCTTCCTCCATCTCAATAATACGATCAACCAATAAAAATGGCGCTCGATGTGGGATAATCTCCTGAATTTGATTAACATCCAATTGCAATTTGTCCATTTACCTTAATAACTCCTCCCGCTTGCAGGTCTGACTCTGTATCAATCATGAGTTACTGCAAGCATAATATTACCCCGCCTACGCTGTATAAAAACAGCTCTTGGCGGCAACAATGTTAGATATCCTTCACCTACTGCAGAAGTGGAGGTTGAGATAAGGGGCTTTTTCCGCCGGTTATGCAACCTGAGGCGCGAAGAAGCCCTTTTGCCCGTGCTTGGTTTTACCCCGCAGTGTTATAAACTTCCCCATCATTATACAGTTATCAGATGCAAAAAGAAAATTACGCGGAAGTACCATATTGTGTGCTCCTAATATGGTGTAAAGCGGGAATTCATTTGAGCTAAAGGGAGGGACTACGGGGATGGATCATTCTTCCGATCGCTGTTAACCTCGGATTTCCCATTGTATAAGAATTCAAGGGTAAAATCCGAGGTTAAAGGCGAAGCTATCGCTTCTTCAGAACGATTCCATCCCCTCCGCCGAGTTACTTTTAGCTCAAAAGAAAAGCCTCGCTTCAATAATGCTCGCTTGTCGGGAAAGGCGGAACAAAAGTGAAGGCCTCTGCGATGGCCTTCACTGACCGCAATCCATGCGTGGGAGTTTCCTGCCATTGAAGACGAACAAAACCCTGCGCCGTTGGCACAGGGTTTTGTTTTTATATATACTCCCCACACAATGGCGGGGGGTTTATTTTAATAAGAGTGGCACTAATGGCGGGTAGCAGCGGAGCGGGCTTTTCCCGCCACCCCACTCTTTTAAAGTAAACTTAAGGCGCAAAAATAAGATCAATGACATGCTGCCAGGTTCTCCATTCAAATACGCCTGACAACCCTTGCTTACCTACAATTACATATCCTGCAATTAAGCCGCCTAACAGCGATAACAGGAGCAGCAACGGAACTATGAAATAACGAGCAGTACGCCAGCGGGACTTCGTCTTTACAGGCACCGGACGGGAATCAGATTGTTCTTCTTTCATCACCAAATCCTTAAGCCCTCAGATTGTTGGCCATGTTCATCATCGTATCGCTAGAAGTTAATGCCCGTGCCGCCATTTGATACATCCGCTGAACTTGCATCATATCCGTCATTTCGCCCGCTAAATCCACATTAGATTCCTCGAGATAACCGGAACGCACAGATACGTCCGCTGGAACAGCACCTGCCACACCTGCAGCTCCGAATACATTTGCCTCTGTTACACCATTCAACAACACGAACAGGTTATCATCCCGCTGTTCCAGTCCTTCTGGACGCTGTACATCCATTAGCTTGATTCTCTGACCAACTGTCGTAATCCCAGTTCCATTAGCACGAATCAGCAATTCGCCATCCGAGTTAATAGCCACCTTGGAACCCGCTGGAGCAGTCACAGGAACATCATTGTTATCTAGCACGGAGTAGCCTTCAGCAGTGGTCAACATCATCGTCGCACTATCACTCGGATCAGGAATAAAATGAAAGCTACCATCACGGGTCCAAGCTTTTTGCCCATTTCCCTGAACTTCAAACATGGCATTACCCTGGATCGCCAGATCAGTAGGAAGTCCCGTCTCCTTGAGCGGACCTTGCTCCATATTTTTCATGATTGCGGCCGTTTTAACTCCGTAGCCCAAATTATAACCGAGCGGCATGGCCCGTCCATTTTGGAGATACGTTGAAGGCTGTTGTTTCACATTGGCCAATACATCTTCAAAGGAACCCTGTTTACTCTTATAACCAACTGTATTGACATTGGCAATATTATCGGCAATTAAATCCAAACGCTGCTGCACACTGGCCATAGATACCATTGCACCAATCATGGAGTTGTTCATCACTTACCCCCTGTTATACACGGCCTACTTCATTAACGGCCTTGTCCAAGCTTTTATCATAAAATTGAATTACCTTCTGATTCGCTTCGTACGCTCTTAACGCAGCCATCATATCCACCATTGACTGTGAAGCATCTACATTAGATACCTCCAGGTAACCTTGACGAACGGATACAGCATCATTAGCGGTCATCATTCTAGCTGTAGCACCATCAGTATCATTCAGGCGGAAATTCCCATTACCCTCACGAACGAGCTGATACGGACGATCAATGACACTAATACCGAGCGTCGTCCCCAACGTCTGGTTGGACTGGCTATCTACCAATTCGCCCCGCTCATTTACTTTAAGCGCTGAGACAGCCCCGGTCAATTGAATTGGTTTTCCATTCGTATCCAGCACCGCTGAGCCAGTCGATGAAAGCAATGCTCCCGCTCCATTTACTTGAAAATGCCCGTCACGTGTATAACGAACATTACCATTACTGTCCCGCACCGAAAAAAACGCTTCTGGACGGTAGGTGACTTCACCGTTAGCATTGATGAATTTTCCCGCCTGATCAAAAGCCATAGGTTGACCAGTAGCTGGGTCGTTCACATTAATATTGGACTGTATCGCAAAATCCGTCGCTTGTCCACTGTCCTTTAATGCTCCCTGAATGTAAGGGGAGAGGCTTTCCTCAGCAAAAACGCCAGTATTGAGCTTGCCGACCGTACGGTCCGGGTTATCAGGGTTACCACCCGTCATGGAAATAAGCATTTCGGGGAAAGAACGCTGAACACTGTTCTCCTGTTTGTATCCCGTCGTATTCATATTAGCAATATTTTGCGTCACGGTGTCATGGCGTCGTTGTTGTGTCATCAATCCGGCGGCCGCAGTATATAAACCTCTCAACATGTAACGTGCACCCCAATCCTATACTCTGCTAAAATCATATGCTCGCGCGGAGGCACGAAGGCCAAAATGCTAGGCAACCTGCCTGACCGCACACGAGTCTCTTATAGTCACTATCGGCAGATTAGAACTTTTTCTTAACCACATGATCCAAATTATCTAGCATAATTCCTGTACCTTTAACAACACAATGCATCGGATCTTCGGCAACCAGTACGGGAACGCGCAGTTCTTCAGCAAGTAGCTCGTCCAATCCGCTAAGCAAGGCACCGCCACCAGTCAAAATAACACCACGGTCAATAATATCAGCTGACAGTTCCGGTGGGGTCTGCTCCAATACAAACTTGGCCGCAGCAACAATCGCTGACACAGGATCTCTAAGTGCATCCTGCACTTCATCTGCAGATATACTTAACGTTTTGGGCAATCCGGATACCATATCCCGTCCACGGATGTCCATCTCTGCACGACGTCCACTCGGATGCACAGTTCCGATAGCAATCTTGATATCTTCAGCCGTACGTTCTCCGATCAGAAGCTTGTACTTCGTTTTTACATATTTCATGATGGCTGTATCAAATTTGTCCCCTGCCATTTTAATGGAAGAAGCTGTTACGACATCCCCCATAGAGAGGACTGCAACGTCAGTCGTTCCGCCACCAATATCCACTACCATGTTGCCGCTAGGCTCAAAAATATCCATTCCTGCTCCAATGGCAGCCGCTTTTGGCTCTTCCTCCAAAAATACTTCCTTGGCCCCGCTACGTTCCGCCGCTTCACGAATCGCTTTTTGCTCCACTGAGGTAATGTTCGTTGGCGCACAAATTAGAATACGAGGGTGGCTGTACCAGCTTTTCCCCCCCACCCGATTGATAAAATATTTTAACATCGCTTCTGTTACTTCAAAATCGGCGATGACACCATCACGTAATGGACGGATGGCTATGATATTACCAGGAGTACGTCCCACCATACGGCGCGCTTCCTCTCCGACAGCCAGGACTCTTTTTGTATCGCTTTCTATCGCGACAACGGAAGGTTCGTCAAGAACAACCCCCTTCCCTTTGACGTGGATAAGCACGTTGGCCGTACCGAGGTCGATACCGATATCATTACTGAACATATTAAAAAGGCCCCCAAAGTGATATTTTAAAAAGCTAAGATTCGACAAGAAGCGGCAAATATATGTATAAACCTACGGTTACATGTCATTTTTCGTCTTGTACCATCTTTTAACATATCATACTTCAGGGGGTTGATTCAATGGCTTTGCCAGCCAATTCACTATATATTTTTAGGACTTGCCGGAAACGAGAATTTCCCTTCGTTTGCCACTCGTTTTTTTGTACTTAATTTTCGTGGCTTCTCCCCCCCGCAGATGGCGGATGGATTTATGGTATTCAAGAATGTGCTTCACCTGATCGGCAAGATCCGGGTTGATTTCAGGCAGCCGTTCGGTCAGATCTTTATGCACCGTGCTCTTGGAGACACCAAATTCCTTGGCAATCGTACGGACCGTATTCCTTGTTTCCACGATACAGCGACCGATTTTGATGGTCCGTTCCTTGATGTAATCGTGCACGCTCCCGCCTCCCTACTGTGGATAGTTTGGTACATTATATGAGGAGCGTGCCTATATATTCGCGGTTTGGCGGGAAGACATGCTTCGGAAGGCCTATTTATTTGGCAAAAGCAGCTTATGTTTACCTTATGCACAAAAACTACACAAGAAAAAAGCAGGGAATATGGATTCCCCGCTTTGCATGCAAAGCCATGACCAGATTTATTTTTTAGGAAGCAGACCTGCTGGATTCACAGGCTTGTCATCCTGATACACTTCAAAATGCAAATGTGTTTTCAAATCCTTTTCAAGCTCGTTACGACCCGCTGAAGCAATCACATCGTTTTGTTTCACTTGATCGCCTTCTTTTACTTTCAGATCACTCAAGCTTTGGTACACCGTTTTGAGATTATTATCATGCGTAATTTCTACGACATTACCTACCAGCGGATGTTGTTCCACACGAGATACTTTGCCACTCAGGGCGGCTCTTACTTCAAACGCCTGATCGTCAGTCCGGGAAAGATCAATCCCAGTGTTAGCGGTAAATGTTTTATCGTACTCTACCATAGCTGCCGCCTGCTCATCAGCGGTCGCATTCTCATCAAAGAACGGCTTTACGACCTGTACTGCGCCAGCATCTGCCACTGGCCATGCGATATTTTCCGACTGGGCAACGACTTCCACGCTTTCTGGCTGTTGTCCGTTAACATCGGTATTCATTGCACTTGTGCTTTGTACCGATGGACTAGCTGGGTCAGGTTTGAAAGACTTCTGGCTGGCATCCTGATAGACCCACACTAAAGTTAGTATAATGGCTGCTGCGGCAATGTAGGCTGCCGGGTATGCCCACCTTTTGGACAACAGCTTTTTCCACGAAGACGGCCGCGAAGCTCTTCCACCCTGAAAGGTTTTGGGTGTCTCTTCATGGTTTTGGTTCTGGTTTTTATTTTGTTCATTCATTTGCTCATCACCTCAGTAACCAGTGTTACCGGGTGCAACTCTTTTATACTTCAAAGTTTCGAAATATTTACTAACTTAGAATACGAGAGGCTTGCGCAAAAGAAATGCCAGTATAATAGTGAAGGAGTATTTGAGTGGCAGTATGACCTTCTTTGGCCATTCCATTGGCTCCCCACTGACTCATACCAACACCATGACCATAGCCATAGGTTGTTATAGCAATCCGGTCCCCTTCAGCCTTCCACGTAAACTCAGCCGAACGCAACCCCAGTTTGTTACGGATCTCAGGTCCTGTAAAGATTGAGCCACCAACTTCAATTTTCTTGATGCGATGTCCTTCTGTCTTGGAGAGTATACGAATTTCTGGCATACTTCCTCCTCCAGTAGAGGCGGCAATTGCAGTACGACTTAACCCCAATCTATCGAACACGCTTTGACGACTCAGTGTGACGGTTTCTGAATAACGCGGGGCCAACTGCTTGTCCCATGGACTTGATACGCTTCGTAAATAGGGCACTGCCTTCGCCCACACATCCTCTGAATTTTCGGTGTAGCCATTGCTAGTAGAAAAAAAAGATGCCGTAATGGGCTTGCCTTCATATACCATGATCGTATCCTTGGTGTCTCGTACGGCCTGCTGAATTTTAGCCAGCTCTGCGGATTTACCAGAATGTCCCCATTCTCTAGTAAGTTTAGCTTTGGAGATATAAGCCTGATGTTTAACAGTATCCGTCACATCTGCTCCCGCAGGGGCACCGCTAGTGTCATCAGCCAGCAAGCGCCGGGCAATGAAGGTACGCGCGGCAATAGCCTGCGCTTTCAGTGCCTCCCCCTCGAAGCTGGGCGGCATTTCGGCGGCTACTACGCCGACAATGTATTGCTCCAGCGGTAACGTCTCCGTGCGACCGGTGGACGTGACGTACACACGCACGTCCGGCTCTGCCGCCACCGGCACGCTGCGCGTTGGAGCCGCGGGCACCGCTGGCATCGGCGGGACGCCCGGTAAGCGCGTGACGGGCGCCTCACCCTTTGCCGTCACGCTAGGCGCAGCCGGTGCTGCCGTGCGGCTGCTTGGCGGCACCGGCTGCGCCGTCTGGCGAGGCCACGCCATTAGCGCGGGCACAGCCATGGCAAGCACCAGCACCCCTGCCATGGCGGCGAATGGCAGCCATGGGCGGCGGCTGCCCCAGCGTGGGGCACGCCCGGTGGAAGGACGCAGGTGCGGCAGCGGGCTTGCAGCGCGTGTGTCATGGGCCGCTACTCCAGCGATAGGCAGAGCCGTATCAACGGAGTTCACAGCGGAAGGCACGGCTGTTGTACGCCGATTGGGCTTGACGCCAGTCGGCAATGTACCTCTTGCGTCCGACTGCTGTTGCATAAGCTTATTTTTCTGTAACAAGGTAGCTATAGAGCCAGTGTCTTCCTCCGCAAGTGAAGCCTGGCGATGTTCCTTAGGATGATGAATGGGTATACGGATGCGAACCTGTGAATCTTTCATAGGCTGAAACCTCCATCAAAGGGCTAAATGTCCGGCTGAAAGTATAGATATACTCCAGCAGATATTTTCAATCATATGAAGTCGTCCACTTTGATAGAACCATTTTAAGAGAACTGAAAGAATGAAAAAGACTGGCTATAAACAATAAAAAGAACCAAGTCCCTTCGGACTTGGTTCTTCGTTGTTTAAGAATATACGTATGCAACATGAAGCTACATGCGTTAAAGCTTAGGCGAGGGAAGGCTGAATCTTCTTAAACAGATTCCCAGACGCCTCTTCCGGCATTACGCGCTCTGTACTGGGTGAATGATCCAGTTTGGACTCTTCCACGGTCACTCTGTAAATGTCCGCTCCCAATCCGGTCAGCTTCTCAGCCAAATGAACGTAACCACGATCGATGTGATGTACACCAGATACTTCCGTTGTACCTTCTGCAATGAGTCCGGTCAGAATTAACGCAGCACCTGCACGCAAATCTGTAGAGGTTACTTTCGCACCTGTCAGCTTAGCATTACCCGTTACAATGGCAGAACGGCCTTCGACCTTAATCTCCGCATTCATGAGATGAAATTCATCCACATGCATGAAACGATTTTCAAACACGGTTTCCGTAATAATGCTCGTTCCTTCAGCGGCAAGCTGAAGTGCCATCATCTGTGACTGCATATCGGTAGGAAAACCTGGATAAGGCAACGTTTTAACATCAACGGCTTTTAACGGCTTATCTGCAATGACACGAATTCCGTTCTCATCAGGTTGAATGGTTACACCCATTTCTTCCATCTTGGAAATAACCGGACCCAAATGATCGGATATTGCGCCTTCTACATATACGTTCCCGCCTGTGATCGCAGCAGCAACCATATAAGTACCTGCTTCTACCCGGTCGGGAATGACGGTATGTTTTACACCATGCAGCTTCTCAACGCCTTCAATACGAATAACGCCCGTGCCCGCACCACGTACTTTGGCACCCATTCCATTCAGGAAATTTGCGAGATCAACAATCTCAGGTTCCTTAGCAGCATTCTCGATGGTAGTTACGCCCTCAGCAAGAGTAGCGGCCATCATAATATTCTCGGTTGCCCCTACGCTGGCTACATCCAAATAAACTTTAGCTCCACGCAGACGCCCGTTACTTTTAGCTTCAATAAAACCTTGGCCCAGGCTAATTTCCGCGCCCAATGCCTCAAAACCCTTCAAATGCTGATCAATGGGTCGCGTTCCGATTGCGCATCCGCCTGGAAGCGAGATTCTTGTACGTCCCAAACGCGTAAGCAGCGGTCCCATAACCAAGAATGAAGCGCGCATTTTCCTAACCCACTCGTAAGGGGCTTCACAGGAAATTATCTTCCGCGCGTCAACACGAATGACCTCATCTTGGTATGTAACGCCTGCTCCTAAGGACTCCAGCACTTTGTTAATGGTCATCACATCGTCTAGAGGAGGTGCATCAATAATAACACTTTCTCCTTCTTCTCCTAGCAGAGAAGCGGCGATGATCGGCAGAACTGAGTTTTTGGCTCCGCTGACTTTGACACTCCCGGTCAATCTGTTGCCACCGCGGACGATAAATTTGCTCATCTATGGTTCCCTCCGCGCGTCATTTCTCTTTTCCATTCTGGAAAAAAAGAACATATTCCGCTATTTTCATGCCTTGCTTTTTCATTACATAAAAAAACAAGATTTTACTAATACCCTAACTGCCATCATACCACTGATTAAAACAAGTATACAAGCGTTTTTTTGTACTTGACGACCATTGTACTCTAACTGATTCAGCCAGCTATACATGCATGGTTCTTTTGTTTACCATTGTTAACAATATGACGCGATGTTATTCGACAATTCCCGCAGAGACACAGTCATAAGGTCATATAACCCGCCTACTTCATGTTAAAACAAATTCTAGAGCATCTGGCTCCAAGAGATGTAGCTCAACAGGAACCCCGAAACCAACTGTCCCAAAATAATAGCAAGAAACAAGTGCAGCAATCTGCCCTGCGGTCCTTTCGGTTGTCGGATTAACAAATCCAGCTTTAAGCTCTGTAAAGCCCACCAAGCTAATGCTATACAAATGAGCGATACGATCATAGAGATCAGCGCGGTCATACTCGCCGATTGACTTAGCTGTTCTGCCAATTGCTGTTTCCCGTTCAACCTTAATTCCCCCCATCTGCGTCACAGACTTCTTTATAATACTCGGCGAACGCCTAATATGCCAGTGCTATTTCTGTTTTTAGGACATTTATTTCGACAAAATGTGATTAATCACTTCTGTTTCGTGAATTTAAAAGGTACTAAATACCTAGCAGCCAGGCAAGAAATAGGACTGTACATTTGGTAATAACAGCTAAAAAAGAGTCCGATCACAGTGATCGAAGGAAGCAAGGTTCCTCCTCACCCTCTACCGGACATTTTCTGGCAGAAGTTATGAATTGGTCTCCTTGTCGTTCCATCCGTATACTATGCCGAACCCTTTTAAAATTCCACTTAAACTCCAATATTAATTCTTATTGGTTCTGATGCTTGTAGCATTTAGACGGTTAAGCGCCCGTTGCAGAGCTACTTCCGCCCGATGATGATCTATCTGTTCCTGCTTGCTCTGGAGCCGCAGTTCTGCCCGCTCCCTTGCCGCACGGGCACGCTCCACATCAATTTCTTCGGAACGTTCCGCACTCTCAGCCAAAATGACCACTTTATCCTTGCGGACTTCAAGAAAGCCCCCATTGACCGCGATCACTTCAGTTTGACCACCGATTTTAATGCGTATCGGTGCAATCTTCAAGGGAGTGACCAAGGGAAGGTGTCCGGGCAAAATCCCAAGATCGCCTTCCGAGCCGCGAACACTGATGCTGTTTACCTGTTCTGTATAGACCAGGCGCTCCGGCGTCACAATCTCTAGTAAATACGTGCTCACTTGAATCCCTCCTGGAAGCTGTCCGCAGACAGCTCACTTCGTAAGGCTCGCTAATCTTTGCCTGTATGTTTACAGCGTTTTAGCTTTTTCAACTGCTTCTTCGATGGCTCCTACAAAAAGGAAGGCCGCTTCTGGAAGGTGGTCATACTTGCCTTCCAAAATTTCTTTGAAGCTTCGTACAGTTTCTTTAACCGGCACATATTTACCCGGGAAGCCGTTAAATGTTTCGGCAACGTGGAAAGGTTGAGAAAGGAAACGCTGGATTTTACGTGCACGTGCTACCAACATTTTATCTTCTTCACTCAGCTCATCCATACCCAGGATGGCAATGATATCCTGAAGCTCATTGTAGCGGGCCAAAATTTGTTTTACCCCTTGCGCTACATTGTAATGCTCTTCACCCACAACGTCTGGAGCCAAAATCCGGGAGCTTGATGCAAGTGGATCAACCGCCGGGTAAATACCCATTTCGGAAATTTTACGTTCCAGATTCGTTGTAGCATCCAAATGGGCAAACGTTGTAGCAGGAGCAGGGTCAGTGTAGTCATCCGCAGGCACGTAGATCGCCTGAATGGAAGTAACGGAACCTTTTTTAGTAGAAGTAATCCGTTCTTGCAATTGACCCATCTCAGTAGCCAGCGTAGGCTGGTAACCTACTGCTGAAGGCATACGTCCCAACAGGGCAGAAACCTCAGAACCCGCTTGGGTAAAGCGGAAAATGTTATCAATAAAGAGCAACACGTCACGGCCTTCTTGGTCACGGAAGTATTCCGCCATCGTCAGACCTGTGAGAGCTACACGCAAACGTGCACCCGGAGGCTCGTTCATTTGTCCGAACACCATCGCTGTTTTGTTGATGACGCCGGAATCTCTCATTTCATGGTACAAGTCATTTCCTTCACGTGTGCGTTCACCTACACCCGCAAATACAGAAATACCACCATGCTCCTGAGCGATATTGTTAATCAATTCTTGAATGGTTACGGTTTTACCTACACCAGCACCACCAAACAATCCGACTTTACCACCTTTGGCATAAGGAGCCAGCAAGTCGATAACTTTAATACCGGTTTCGAGCATCTCTGCTTGAGTTGTCAGCTCATCGAAAGAAGGAGCTTGACGGTGAATTGGGTTTCTAGCCGTTTCACTCATATCAGCACCATTATCAATTGGCGTTCCAAGTACGTTAAATACGCGTCCAAGAGTTGCTTCGCCGACAGGTACTGAAATAGGTGCTCCCAGATCTATGGCTTCAGCTCCACGAACCAAACCATCTGTGGAAGACATGGCAATACAACGCACACGGTTGTCACCTAGATGTTTTGAAGCTTCGAGCGTCAGGTCAATTTTGACTCCGCTCTCCAGCACAGTCCCAATATGAATGGCATTCAGGATTTCCGGAAGTTGTCCACGTTCAAACTCAACGTCGACAACCGGACCCATGATGCTCACTACGCGTCCTTTGTTCATCTTTTGGTTTCCCTCCTACAAGCTTGCACAGCCGCAAATCCGAACCACTCTGATTTGTTTTGCGCCCGCAATTTATCATAATAGTGTAGACTCTGCTATAAAACAGTCGCTATAAGCCTGATTAAGACTGAGCACTTGCTCCTGCAACGATTTCCGTAATTTCCTGGGTAATAGCCGCTTGACGAGCACGGTTATAGGTCAAGGAAAGCTCACCAATTAACTTGGAAGCATTCTTCGTAGCAGATCCCATTGCCGTCATCTTCGCTCCCAGTTCACTAGCTTTACCATCCAGCAAAGCGCCGTAAATGAGCGTTTCCGCGTAACGTGGCAGCAATACTTCCAGCACTCCTTCTGGTGAAGGCTCATACTCATAGTTAATTGAGGATGAAGCTGTAGCTGAATCCGGTGTCGCCATTGGTAACAGACGGTCAACTGTTGGAATTTGAGTCAATGCGTTGACAAAGCGGTTATAGCATAGATAAAGCTCATCAAATTCTTTAAGTTCAAAGCCTTGTACAGCCTTGCTTGCAATCGTTTTGATATCTGCAAAAGCAGGTGTATCCGACAGATCTGTTACTGATTCAGCGATAGGAAATTCACGACGTCTAAAATAATCCCGTCCTTTTCGCCCAATGATGAAAATCACAAATTCATCCTGTGAACGGTGACGTTCAGAAATCGTCTGCGTAACCTGTCGTAAAATATTGGCGTTATAACCACCAGCCAGACCACGATCAGATGTAATGATGAGATAAGCAGTCTTTTTAACCGGACGCGTTTCCAGCATTGGATGCTTGATGTTATTCGCTCCAGAAGCAATGCTACTCACAACTTCCTTAAGCTTTTCCGAGTAAGGACGAGCCGACTCCGCTTTCTCCTGAGCTTTTCTCAGCTTGGATGCAGCGACCATTTCCATCGCTTTCGTGATCTGCTTCGTACTCTGCACACTTTTAATCTGACGTTTAATCTCGCGCATACCTTTTGCCATGATTTCACCACCTTCAAGCTTTGGCAAAGCCAAAGCTAACTTCGTAAGATTCAAATCCAGCCGGGCATATGTTAAAGGGCCTGTTATTGAGGGTAAAACATGCCAAGGAAGCCAAAACCCGGAGGGCACGCTTCCTTAGAACATCTTTCATCATAAACAGGCAAATTCCAATGTATTATACCGACGTGGCGAATGATTTTTTGAATTTCTCGATAGCTGCCTTCAAAGCCGTTTCGTTATCAGCCACCAAGTCTTTCGTGTCGCGGATAGATTGAAGCACGTCCTGATGGTCAGACACCATGAAAGACAGGAAGTCTTTTTCAAAACGTTTTACATCCGCTACAGGGATATCATCAAGGAAGCCTTTTACAGCAGTATACAAGCTCACTACTTGTTGCTCTACAGCAAGCGGTTGGTTAACACCCTGTTTCAGAATTTCCATCATGCGTGCGCCGCGATCCAAACGGGCTTTTGTGGATTTATCCAAGTCGGACCCGAATTGGGAGAACGCTTGAAGCTCACGATATTGAGCAAGATCCAGACGCAGGGAACCTGCTACCTTTTTCATCGCTTTAATCTGAGCTGAACCACCTACACGAGATACGGAAATACCTACGTTGATCGCCGGACGTTGTCCTGCATAGAACAAGTCAGCTTCCAGGAAGATCTGTCCATCTGTGATGGAGATAACATTGGTTGGAATATATGCAGAAACGTCGGAAGCCTGTGTCTCGATGAACGGCAATGCGGTAAGTGATCCGCCGCCCAACTCATCATTCAGCTTCGCTGCACGTTCCAGCAGGCGAGAGTGAAGATAGAAAACGTCACCCGGATATGCTTCACGGCCCGGTGGACGACGCAGCAACAGGGACAATTCCCGGTAAGCTGACGCTTGTTTAGTCAAGTCATCATAAACAACAAGGACATGCTCGCCTTTGTACATGAAATACTCACCCATAGCGCAGCCAGAGTAAGGAGCAATGTACAGCAATGGTGATGGCTCGGAAGCTGATGCCGTAACGACAATCGTATATTCCAGCGCACCGTGACGACGCAATGTTTCAACAACTTGAGCTACCGTGGATTGTTTTTGACCAATAGCGACATAAATACATTTCATGCCGTTACCTTTTTGGTTCAAAATTGCATCGATTGCGATAGATGTTTTACCTGTTTGACGGTCACCGATGATCAACTCACGTTGACCACGGCCAATTGGAACCATCGCATCAATAGCTTTAATCCCCGTCTGCATAGGCTCATGTACCGATTTACGGGCCATAACGCCTGGAGCCTGACTTTCAACCGGACGGAATTCTGTTGTAGCAATCGGTCCTTTACCGTCTACTGGTTGCCCCAATGGGTTAACTACACGTCCAATCATTGCTTCCCCTACAGGGACCTGCATGATCTGGCCTGTACGTTTTACTTGACCACCTTCACGAATGTCGGAGAATTGACCCAAAATAACAACACCGACATTGCTTTCTTCCACGTTGAGCGCCAAGCCCAATACGCCAGTGTCGAATTCAACCAATTCACCGGCCATAACTTTTTCCAGTCCGTAGACGCGGGCAATACCGTCGCCGACTTCAACAACAGTGCCGACTTCAACGACCTCGATATCATTTTTATATTGTTCAATCTGACTTTTAATCAATGAACTGATTTCCTCAGGTTTGATACTCAAGTGTGTTCACCCCTATCTTCTATACTCGTCTGTTAAAGGATTTCTCGAGACGATCCAGCTTGCCGGCCAGACTGCCGTCGTACAATGTATCGCCGATAACCACTTTTAATCCGCCCAGCAGACTCGGGTCCACTATATTTTCCACACGGATTGTTTTATGTTCACGGGCTCCGAATTCCTCGGCTACCGCTGTTTTTTCCTGATCACTTAAAGCATAAGTCGAATACACCTTTGCATGAGCAAGTCCCAGCTTGTATTCCTGAATATCGAGGTATCCGGCAAGGAGAGATTCGAACAAATCTGCTCTACTACGCTGAATCAACAGTTTGATCGTGTTAATTAGCGAGGCAGACAACTTGCCTTCAAAACTGTTAGCCAGAACTTGAAGCTTGACCGCTTCCGTAATGTTAGGAGAATTAATGAATTTACGGATTTCAGCATCCCCCGATACAGCCTCTACAAAAGCACGTAGCTCCTGCTCGGTTTCCATAATGGTCTGTTCCTGCTCTGCCACTTCAAACAAAGCTTTCGCATACCGTTTGGCTACTACCGTATCCCGGCTCATGCTTTGCCTCCTACCTCTTTAAGGTATTGGTCGACAAGCTCTCCCTGGACTTGGTCTTCCTTGATTTCCTTTTGAATCAGTTTGGAAGCAATTTGTACCGAAGCTTTACCCACTTCGCTGCGCAGTTCGGCAACCGCCTTATTACGCTCGCTTGTGATTTCACGAACAGCTTCGTCTTTCAGGCGGACAGCTTCGTCCTTGGCCTGAACAATAATTTGCTCCGCTTGTTTGTTACCTGTTTGTTTTGACTGCTCAATAATGTCGTACGCTTCCTTACGTGCCTGCTGGAGAGCCTGCTTTTGCTCCTCAACATAAGCAGCAGCCTGTTCACGCGTCTGTGCCGCTTCATTCATTTGCTGTAATACAAGCTGACGCCGCTTCTCCATAACGGAAAAGAGAGGTCCGAATGCATAACGCGTTAGTAACCAGTACAAGATCAAAAATGCAATAATTGTGAAAACGATACTTGTCCAATTTAAACTCAATTGAAGTCACTCCTTTCCGGTGAACGTCAGTCCTAGTTATCCCTTAAGCCAAGCAACAAAGAAGGCGCGGATGGCTGTGGCCTTCCCCGCCAAACCTTGCAAGTTTCAAATTATTATGCCTTAGCGTAGAAAATAAACGCCAGAACGACCCCGATAATAGGCAAGGCTTCAACCAGACCTACACCGATAAACATTACCGTTTGCAAAGTTGATTTAGCCTCAGGCTGACGAGCGATACCTTCAACTGTTTTACTTACAATCAGACCGTTACCAATACCTGCGCCGAGCGCACCCAAACCTACTGCGATAGCTGCTGCTATTAATGCCCAAGCTCCCATTTAAAAAATCCTCCTTAGAGATGTGTATTTGTGTTGTACATGTATTTGCAGTTAAGAGCGAAGCGTACTCCTGAACTTAACTAAAAACCCGAAACTAATTTTAACTAATGCTCTTCTTCATGCGTGTCAATTGCCTGCGAAATATATACGAACGTCAAAATGGTAAAGACGAACGCCTGAATACTGCCGACAAAAATACTGAATCCTTGCCAGACCACGAGTCCCAATACGGAAGCAACCATACCTCCCACACCAAGTGCTGTCATTTTCAGCAGAACACTGATCAAAACTTCGCCGGCAAAAATATTACCGAATAGACGCATACCATGTGTCAACAGTTTTGAGAACTGCTCAATCAAGTTAATTGGCAAAAAGAATGGAAATGGCTGAATGTAATGCTTGAAGTAAGCTTTGGTATTACGGAAAATCCCCAGGAAATGAACCAGGACAAAGATCATCAAAGCCAGTCCAATGGATACCCCTGCATCTGCGGTAGGTGATTTCCACCAGCTGATACCTACATGGGCAGCTTCGCCCGGGTGAGACGCCTGTACTTGTTCTAATGCTTCTTTGACTGGAATGATTTCATGTCCAAATACTTGGGCACTTTGCGCATTATCGAACTCGGTCACAATCCCGAACGGTAAGCCTAGCATATTTCCGACGAAGATGAACATGATCAGCGTCATCCCCAAGGAGAGGAATGGCTTCCCTTTTTTCAAATCCATCGTGCTGGTAATCAGTCCTTGAACGAATTCGACGACCCATTCCATAAAATTTTGCAGCTTGCTTGGATTGTCCACAGACAAATTGCGCGTTGCAGCAAATGCCAGTCCAAATACAATCGCGCAAGTCACAACCAGCATAATAATGACGGACAAGTCAATGTTAAATCCGCCCAATTCGATAATCGGTGATTCATGCAACATGTTTTCTCACCCCTTTCTCAGTTGAGCCATCATTTTTCCTGTAGCGCGAATATGATGCCTATAATTAAAAGAAGAAATTGTCCAGTCACCAGGCTTGCCATTACAGCGATCTCATGGAAATAGGCTGGAAATTCTAGCGCCAGCACTACTGCCAAAATAGAGGTCCCTACTCGAACGCCAAAGCCAATGCCCACCTTTTTCTTCTTGCCTTCACCGGCGGCTGCATTCGCAACCTGTCGAATTTTGTAGGCCATATACAGCACATTAAGACAGCTTACTCCCGTTCCCAGAATGATTCCGTGAGCAATGTCACGATGTTGGGGCATGAAGGCGGAGACCAGGAAACACAGAGCCATAATACCAAGCGCTACGATCCATAACATTTTTTGCATACGGGTCATCTCATTCATGGTTATCCCTCAATACCTTTCCGATCACAAGGGCAATACTTAATGCGCCTACAACCAAGCCTGCGAGAACGCTTACGCCAATCCAAATTCCGGAGCCATCAAGTTTAGCATCGAGCCACTTTCCGGCATAGAAACCACCCAATGTGCATATCGCCAAATCAATGCCGATCGCGCTCACCAATCCAATTGCCTTGAAGGCATTCCCGGTGTTATTTCGGTTGTTGTTTTGCTTGGAAGGTTTGACCACTTTTCCATGTCACCCCTGCAATTCCAGTCCATTTTACTTAAATATAAGATGCTTTGTCAATTGAGATATTTTAGCGCCCTAAAGTATAAAATCAAACGACAAAGCATCTTAAATTGCTGTATCCCTTGGTAACCGTACAGTTTAACTGTATGCTTGCCTTGTAAAGAATAATTATATCGGACGAACACCTTTTGTGAACATTGTGTGAAATTCTTCAGGACGTTCGGATTGAACGCCATAATGGTGCAAAATCGCATTGACAATTCTTACTGATGCTTTTCCATCGCCGTAAGGATTCGCTGCCTGACTCATAGAATCGTACAACGCGGAATCTGTCAAAAGTGCCTTGGTCCGATTGTACACGTTCTCTTCGCTCGTACCCACCAGTTCCAAGGTGCCCGCTTCAATTCCCTCCGGTCTTTCAGTCGTATCACGCAGCACCAGAACAGGTACTCCGAACGAAGGCGCTTCTTCCTGAAGCCCACCGGAATCCGTAAGGATCAGATGTGTATGTGGGTAAAAATTGTGCAGATCCACGACATCCAGCGGATCAATCAGCTTAATACGCGGATGGTTGCCTAAAATCTCAAATGCAGGTTCCTTCACAGCCGGACTCGGATGAACCGGATAAACAATAGCGATATCCTCAAACTCATCTGCAATGCGCTTAACTGCATTAAAAATCTGACGATGCGGTTCCCCTTGGGATTCCCGACGATGTGCTGTCATAAGAATCAGGCGTTTGCCCTGAGCCCAGTCCAGTACAGGGTGCTCGTAATCTTGGCGAACCGTATACTGAAATACGTCAGTTACTGTATTGCCTGTAACATATATTCGCGATTCAGGCTTATTTTCCTTCCGCAAATTTCCAGCCGATAAAGAAGTAGGCGAGAAATGCAGATCAGACAGTACGCCTGTAAGCTGACGGTTCATTTCTTCAGGATATGGAGAAAGCTTGTTCCACGTCCGCAAACCCGCTTCCACATGCCCTACTTCAATCTGCTGCATAAAGGCTGCATAGCTGGCGAGGAAAGTGGTCAGCGTATCGCCGTGAACCAACACGATATCGGGCTTGGCCTCACGCAATACAGGTTCCAGACCTTGAAGTACCCGCATGGAGATTTCATTTAGTGTCTGGCGATCCTTCATTACGTCCAGATCATAGTCAGGGTGAATATTGAAAACTTCCAGAACCTGATCAAGCATCTGGCGATGTTGAGCCGTAACGCATACTACGGACTCGATATGCTCTGGGTGACGCTGAAGCTCCAAAATAAGAGGAGCCATCTTAATCGCTTCCGGACGCACACCAAAAATTGTCATCACTTTGATTTTGGACATTTTCTGTTGAACCCCTTTTCATAATAAATGTCCGCTTCACAGATCTTCCATTATTTAAAATAAGGACCTGTATAACGTCCATAGATTTTGCCGAACCGCCAAAGGCAGTCTACTTGGTTCCGTACAAGCGGTCTCCCGCGTCACCAAGACCCGGAATGATATATCCATGATCATCCAGACGCTCGTCCAGTGCAGCGACATAGATGTCTACATCAGGATGTGCATCCTGCACAGCTTTGACTCCTTCAGGAGCAGCAATCAGATTCATCATTTTAATTTGAGTGCAGCCTCTCTTTTTCAACACATCAATCGCTGCGATCGCCGACCCGCCTGTTGCAAGCATTGGATCAATCACGATCAATTCGCGCTCAGTTACATCTGTAGGCAGCTTCGTATAGTATTCTACGGGTTGCAGTGTCTCAGGATCGCGGAACAGTCCCACATGACCTACCTTTGCTGCAGGCAGCAGCTTTACTACACCATCCAGCATACCCAAGCCTGCACGCAGAATCGGAATAAGACCCAGCATACGTCCGGAAATCACTTTACCTTCTGTCTCAGCAACCGGTGTCTGCACCGTAATGCTTTCCAGCGGGATATCCCGTGTAATTTCATAAGCCATCAATGTTGCTACTTCATCCACCAGCTCGCGGAAATCCTTGGTGTTGGTCCGCACATCGCGGATAAATGTAAGTTTGTGTTGGATCAAAGGGTGATCACAAACCACCAGTTTCGCCATAATATATTCCCTCCGGTATTATCGTCACGTTCTTTCGCACCAGCATATCGAACTATCCTGAGTCGAAAGGATCTATGTAACCTATTTGTACAAACCAAATAAGCACAGATGCAATGCGTGCCTGTAAATCCTGTTTATTATAACATTCCCTTGATTGATTTAACACCTGCCACCGTAACCTTTTGTCAAGGGAAAGATATGACATGTAAAATAATGAATAGGACCGCTTTACGTGTGACTTTCATCACATAAAAACACAACAAAAAGGCTCTGGCGGCCCTTGACCGCCAAAGCCTTAAGGCTTTATACTTCCTGCCCGAGCTATAGCCTTTGCATCCTCATGCAGAGGTATTCTTTTATCTATACTTCAAATTGTCCCATGCCCCCTGAAATTGTTGAAGCATTTCATCCTTTGTGATAACCCCTGCAATATAGGCTTGCATACTGCTGCTTAAATCCTGATTCAGCCCCTTCGGAAAGCGTTGGAAGTTCCAACTCCATATCTTGCCTTCCCTCACATGCCGAGATATTTCTGCACCTAGATCGCCTGTCGTCTCGTCGCTGGACGTAATACTTTTGAAGGCGGGAACAAACTTAAATTCCTTGGTGATATAATGCTTGCCTGTTTCTGATGTGACCAACCAATTGAGAAATTCTTTTGCCTCCTGCTTCACAGGCGAATTTTTGTTGACCACCCAGTTCGAGGCTACTCCCACCGCGAGTCTACCTCCTGTGGAGGGATCATTGTCTATAGGCGCAGGCAGAATACCCAAATTCAAGTTAGGATTAATTCCATCCATTTGTGGCTGCGTCCAGTTCCCCTGGTGCATCATAGCAGCCTTACCTGTGGAAAACAGTGTCACTTGTGTATTGTAATCCGTCGTGAGCGGATTGCGGTTCCCATATTTTATAGTCAGGTCAAGCAACTTCACCCACTGATCGAACACGGGGTTACCAGGGATGCGAGCCGCTCCTTTGTTTAAGTCCTCAACATAACTTTCCGGGTTCGGCTGTCTGGCAAACGGGATATTGATAAAATGGTTCCCCAGAACCCACCATTCCGCATACCCGTTAGCAAAAGGTATAATCCCTGCCGCTTTCAGTCGCTTGGCTGCTTCCTCCAGTTCATCTATCGTCTGAGGTAGTTTGGTTATGCCCGCTTTTTTGAACAAATCCTTGTTATAAACAAAACCAAATCCTTCTAGGTTCATAGGCTGTCCATAAATCTTACCGTTAACCGTCATCGGCTTACGAGCGAAATCGTCCAGATCCTTCACCCATGGCTGATCCGACAAATCCTCCAAGTACTCCAACCACGTATCGCGGTCCTGGTAGCCCTCATTTGTAAAAATGTCCGGCTGATCGCCTGATGCGAATTTAGCCTTCAACGAAGCACCGTAGTCCGTACCACCACCGACAGATTGGATATCCAGCTTGATGCCAGGGTGCGTTTTTTCATATTCTGCCTTCAGCTTATTTAGTGGTTCCGAAATCTCTACTTTGAATTGATAAATGTGTATCGTTTTCGTCTCACTCTGTTGAGCCTTCGTATTTCCACAACCTGCAAGTGTACATGCGAGCAGCACCATCAAGGAGATGACAAGTAACGCTGTTTTTTTCATCGATTATCCCTCCCATCAGCCTTTGACCGCGCCGGCTGCAATGCCAGAAACGATGTATTTTTGCATCACCAGAAAAAACACAACAATTGGCGTGATTCCCAACACCAGTGCTGGCAGCGCCAAGTCCCATTGCTTGGTGTACTGACCAAACAACATATAGGTTGCAATCGGAATGGTACGCAGCTCAGGATCATTCAAAATGAGCGAAGGCAACAGATAGTCATTCCAGATCCATAAGGTATTCAAGATAAGCACGGTTACGAACATAGGCAGCAGCAGTGGACAAACGATGCGAAAGAACACCCCGTACCGGGATGAACCGTCCACCCTTGCCGCCTGCTCGATCTCAATAGGTACCGTTTTAATAAAGCCATGAAAAAGAAAAACGGATAAAGGCGCTCCAAAACCCAGATAACATAAGATCAGTCCCGGTATACTGTTGTTCAAGCTCAATACGTTGGACACTTCCATAAGCGGCAACATAATCGATTGAAAGGGAACTACCATCGCAGCCACAAGCAAACCGAACAGGAACCGGTTAAAACGAGTGTCATGCCGAACCATCTGGTAAGCGGCCATCGAGCTGATGAGCAGCAAAAGCGCATTACTGACGATCGTGACAATCAGTGAATTCCCCAGTGCTGTGGGAAAGTTTATTTTATTCCAGGCGTTAGCATAGTTTTCAAAACGGAAGGTTGTCGGCCACGAAGCGGAATGGGCCAAAATGTCACCAAAGGATTTAACGGAGTTTACGAGCAAAAAATAGAATGGAACCAGAAAAATTAACCCGATCACAATAAGCAATATTTCAGCAACCCATGTGCCCAAACGGTAGTTTGACGTTTTTTCCATTACATTTCGACCTCCTTTTTCTTCGTGAGACGTACCTGAATGCTGGTAATGATCGCAACGACCACGAAGAAAATCATAGCCTTGGCAGTTCCCAATCCAAGTCGATTATTTGTAAACGCTTCATTATATATGTCCAACGCTACAGACTCTGTCGACTTGAAAGGTCCCCCCTTTGTGAGAGCCAAATTCAATTCAAATACTTTAAAGGACCAGGATATCGCCAGGAACAAGCAGACGGTCACCGCTGGCATAATAAGTGGCACTACAATATGACGCAAAATCTGTCTTCGGCCCGCGCCGTCAATTTGAGCCGATTCAATCAGGGCAGACGGGACATTATTTAACGAAGATATGTAAATAACCATGAGATAACCTGCATATTGCCATACAAACACAATGACAGTTCCCCAAAAAGCAGTTGGCCCATCACCCAGCCACGGCAGTTTAAAAAAGGAAAGCCCTGTTGCCTCCCCTACCGCAGAAAAGCCGCGTACAAATATAAATTGCCAGATGAAGCCGAGCAGCAAGCCGCCAATCATATTGGGCATAAAAAATACAGTTCGCAGTGCATTACGGGTACGCAACGGTTTGGTAAGTGCATAGGCTAGGAAAAAGCCAATCAGGTTCGTCAGAATGACACCACATACGGTAAACCGAACCGTAAACCAGAACGCATTACGGAAATCTGGATCGTCCCTAAAAATATGAACGTAATTCCCTAGCCCGAGCCATCGGATATTTTCAGATACTCCATCCCAGTTCGTCATGGAATAATACAGCCCCAGCAGGAACGGAATGACCATAATCAAGACGAAAAACAACGCCATCGGTCCCACAAATACGAGCTGCTGCAATAATTGCGCGGATTTTCTTTGACTCAATGTAATCACTCCTTTGTCGTAGATATAAAGGAAAGCGCGCATAAACCTTTACTGTAATCGCTTATTACCCAAAAATGTAAGTTTCGAGTCGTTTGGAAGCAAAAAAAGGCTGTTCTCCTCCGGCTTACGGAAGGAAAACAGCCTATAATATAAAGATTATGATTGTCGATGAATTAGTATTGAGTTCCTGGATAAATCGGGAACTTATCTGTTAACTCGCCAACCGCTTGGCTTGCTTTGGACAATACAGTATCATCTTTCGGGTTTTTAAGGGTTTCAGCAATGATTTTACCGATTTTGACCATAGCCTCTTCATCCATCCCACGAGATGTTGCAGCAGGTGTACCAATACGAATCCCGCTTGTTACGAATGGACTGGTCGGATCAAAAGGAATCGCATTTTTATTGACCGTGATGCCCACGGAATCCAATACATGCTCCGCTTCTTTACCTGTGATATTCAAATTGCGCGTATCCAACAGCATCAGATGGTTATCCGTACCACCGGATACAATGTTAATCCCCTCAGCCAACAGTGTTTCAGCCAGCACCTGTGCGTTGCGGACTACATTTTGCGCATAGGTTTTGAACGATGGCTGGAGCGCTTCACCCAAAGCAACCGCTTTGGACGCGATCACATGCATCAGTGGCCCCCCTTGAGTACCAGGGAAAATAGCTTTATCAATCGCTTGCGCCCATGCTTTGCGAGTCAGAATCAGACCCCCACGCGGACCACGCAGCGTTTTGTGTGTCGTTGTTGTTACAAATTGGGCATGCGGAACTGGACTTGGGTGAATTCCCGCTGCCACGAGACCTGCGATATGTGCCATATCCACCATGAACAAAGCACCTACATCATTGGCAATGGAAGCAAAAGCTTCAAAGTCAATAGTACGCGGATATGCACTCGCGCCAGCTACAATCAGACGAGGGCGGTGCTTAAAGGCTGCCTTGCGCACTTCATCGTAGTCGATGCGGAAGTTGTCTTCGCGGACACCATAGGCAGCAAAGTTATACAACAAGCCGGAAGCGTTAACCGGACTTCCGTGTGTTAAATGGCCACCATGCGCCAGATTCATACCCAGTACAGTATCTCCAGGTTTGAGAGCTGCCAGATACACTGCCATGTTGGCTTGTGCTCCAGAGTGAGGCTGCACGTTAGCATGCTCAGCGCCGAACAGTTCTTTTGCTCGGTCACGTGCGATGTCTTCAACGATATCTACATGCTCACAGCCACCATAGTAGCGTTTGTTTGGGTAACCTTCAGCATATTTATTCGTCAGCACGGAGCCCATGGCTTCCATTACTGCTTCACTGACAATGTTCTCGGATGCGATTAGCTCGATATTGTGGCGTTGTCGTTTCAGTTCAAGTCCCATTGCTTCCATCACTGCTGGGTCACTTTTACGCAGGTGTTCCATCATGATTGATTACTCCCTCTCCATAGTCAATTGTTGGGTATACAAGCTAACGCCTGCTCCTCTGTTGGGTACCTCATCATCATTGCAAAAACGATTAGTACAAACATGCCGCCATGCCAAATGCTAATCGCAGTTTCCGCCGACTTCTTGCTCCAGACTGTACACCGCCCGTTGTCCGCCAATAAGTGGAGGACGGGTGAACGCCGCTGTCACACGTGCTTCGCCAATCCAACGAAGGCTTGGGCGAAACGGAACAGCAATCGGTCGCAGATGCATGCCAATCAGCGTTTCGCCGATGTCTATCCCGGCATGAGCCTGCACGTTCGCCGCCAAACACGCGTCGCTCATAGAACGATAGGCGACGGTAGCCATAGAGCCTCCTGCTGTACGAACAGGAACAGCCGCAACCTCCATCAGTCCCAGTCGCTCCAGTACAGCCCGTTCAACGACCAACGCTCGGTTCAAATGCTCACAGCATTGAAACGCTACATCAAAGCCATACTGCCTGCGAACGGACTCTACTCCAGATAACAGTTGTTGAGCCACATCGAGCGCTCCCGCCGTGCCAATTCGACTTCCAGCCACTTCACTTGTGCTAACGCCGATAACCAGCAGGCGACCAGCCCTGAGACTGGCTGCTTCTGCGATTTCCCGCACAACAGAAGTGGTCTGTGCTTCTAGCGAAATCTCATGATCCAATTGTCCCACCATTGGAACCTCCTTTGGTTGAACAGCCTCTCAGAGACTAGGCACGGTCTCATGCCCCAAGTTCAACACACTCTCTCCTGATCACAATCTCACTATATTATAGCCGATGTTTCAGATTTCGAGCAGAAAAAATGGAAGAACCTTTGAAGGAATCAACCCTCAGCTAAACATCTGGCATAACTTGTATATGAAAAAAGAGCAGTCCACACCTATGTGGAATTGCTCTTTTGCCCAGGCGACCGGCCGTATATCCGATGCTCCATCGTGGTTAATCCCACTTTTGTCGCCAGTTACATCGGATTCTCATTTTTCCACCTTATCTTAACGGATTAACCATCGAAAATCAACAGATTCCGTACAAAATAGATGAGTAAGAGCGATTTTATTCGGAAGAGGCCTTTAGCTTGTCCAGCAGCTTATGCAGCGCCGTGCGGATTTCCGCAGCTGTGACATCGTAGTCTTCTCGCGAACCGCCAAACGGATCTGAAATATCAAAGCCCGGAATCCGTTGGTGTAATTCAATCATTCGTTCACGCTCCTGCGCCGATAGCTCTTGTCCGAGTGAAGCCATCAACTGCTGTGAAGCATATAAACCGTCCAACTCCTGTACATCATTCAACACCGCATCCCGGTTCTCCACATATTCCTTAAGCGTAAATACTTTGCCCGCCGTTTGGGGAAAGCGCTGAATTACGTGCTGTTTATGTCCTTGCGTCAAGGTTAAGATCAGATGTGCCCACCCGGCAAGCCCGTCGCTCAAAGGGGTTGAGGTGATCTGATCGGATATATCGTGATCACGTAGAACCGCCTCTGCATGTCGGGATATCGGCGTGCCTTCCATCGCTGCCACTCCCGCAGAACGCACTTCCAGTTCTAGTCCATGCTCAGCAGCCAACTTACGCAGCATCCCTTCAGCCATTGGACTGCGACAGGTATTCCCTGTGCATACAAATAAGATATTCTTCAACGTTTTCACCCCCCGTATGTTAAAAAATATATAAACAGAGGATTACTATAATCCTAATCCCTTACTTTAACCCTGCACTTATTTTACACTGTCTGCGCTAAAATCAAAACATAAACATAAAGCCGAATGCCAGCAAAATGGCACCGCCCACTGCTTCCCCGTAATCTCCTAGATTGCGGCTGACCTTGCGACCCAGCAGCAGGCCCAACATCGCCATTGCTCCCCCGCAAAAACCAAATGCCAGAACAGACAGCACCAGATCACTCTGGAACATCCCCAGTGACACTCCTACAGAAAATGAATCCACGCTCACCCCAAGTGCAAACAGCAAAAGACCTAAAGGCGAACGATGATCCAATACCTGTACGCCGTCCCCTTTGAAGGAATTATACACCATATGCCCGCCTAAAAGGATGAGTAGCCCCCCTGCGAAGTAGGTCGTCACATGACCTAATAAAGAACTCATATAATGGCCCGTGAAAATTCCCAGCAATGGCATCAGAATGTGAAAAAAGCCAATAACAGTGCTGATGCGCAGCACGTCTCGCAGGCGTATCCCCTTCATGCCGATCCCTACGCCCAGCGATAACGCATCCATTCCTAGCGCTACCGCCATGATCAGAATCGTTACAACCTGCCCGGCATGGGCAGAGGCTGCCAGCATACTCCATCCCTCCATTATCCGTCTGTTCTTGTACACGTTATGCGGACAAGGGGCAAATCAGTACAAGCATGCACTGAAAGTACCCAATACCGAGACGAGGAGGGAGGAAAAAAATTTAATATAAGAGGCTCTGATTCGACAGAAGCTACAGGCGGACGATTCGGTGACCTGCCGCTTTAAGCAGGCGGTTCATAACGGCGTCGCCCAATCCTTTCAGCGGACAGGATTCCGCCAAAATGTAGGTGACGCCGTCCTCGTCGCAGCGACGCAGCACGCCGTACAGGCGTTGCGCTGCCTCATGGAGCGCGTCTAGCTTGCCTAGCGTGTAGACGCGTTCTCCGGCGTAGCCGGCGGCGTGCTCGTCGAACGCGAGCACTGCCGTGCGCTCCCCGCTGGCGGAAGCCTCCGCCAGCGCGGCGCGAATCCAGCCCGTCACCTCAACGGACGACGGGCCTTGTACCACGCTCAAGCGGCCTCGCGGCGCGTAGTGCGTGTACTTCATGCCCGGCGAGCGCGGCGCCGGGCTGTCCGCGTCTTCCCCGGACGTAGCAGCCAACGCCGGGTCCAGCACGACGGCGCGAGCAACCGCAGCGAGCTGCTCAGCCGTCACGCCGCCGGGGCGCAGGATGGTGACGATTCCGTCGTCACCCGCCTGCACCACCGTGGACTCCAGTCCCACCCCTGTGGGACCTCCGTCTAAAATGCCGCCGATGCGGCCCTCCAGATCCTCCCGCACATGCTGTGCTAGGGTCGGACTGGGTCTTCCCGAACGATTGGCGCTTGGCGCAGCCAACGGACAACCCGCTTCAGCGATCAAGCGCAGCGCTATCGGATGATCTGGCATGCGCACACCAACCGTGTCCAGACCGGCTGTCACACGTGATGACAGTGCCTGCGGCACCACTGGCAATACGAGAGTTAGCGGTCCCGGCCAGAACATATTCATCAGCGCCCGGGCTGTATCGTTTATTTCTGCTACCATACCCTCTAATTGATCAGCATCAGAAACATGTACAATGAGCGGGTTATCGGAAGGGCGTCCTTTGGCAGCGAATACCGCCTCCACCGCTTTTGTACTACGAGCATCGGCTCCCAGTCCGTACACGGTCTCCGTAGGAAAGGCTACCGTCTCTCCAGCTTGGAGGAGTACAGCAGCCTCGCGTATGCCTTTTTCCGCCGCGATCCGAGTCTGTTCAGCCGAAGTTTCGTCAGAAACACCCCCGTCAGTGTTGTTCACAGGAACCAAACATCTGACATCCCACCATTGGGTATGGGAAGACTTCAATGCCTGCTTCAGCTCGCAATTCCCCTGTTCGTCCAGCTTTTGCTCCGATTTTTCCTTTTGCACAAAATCTCCGCGCAAGTCTTGCATTTGATTCAATTTATCACTCATATCAGATCATCCCATATCTTATTGTCGTATACAGGCCAGTGATTTCGCTTGATCCTATAAGGCTACTTTGAAAGATCAGTTTATTTGGCTCTGCCATGTGTATATCTATCGTAAGCTCCATTATAGCATATGGGGAAACTTACACTCCTCAACGTTTAGGCAAACAAGCCACTCACCCAGCTGCACAGTCCCGCAAGTGCATCCCACAGAAAAAAACGCACTTCCGGCTCCTTGTCAGTGGTATTCGTCCGACTATCTCCATGATCCGTTTTTGCTGATACCGTTTGTGCCGCTGCTTCCCCACTGCCTGCATCAATAAAGCACAGCGGAGGAAACAGCACGCACCACCAATTTTGACCTTTTCCTTGCCCCAGCGTAACCCGTAGCGCTTCATAATTCCCTGCCGGGTAGACAAGACCACCGTACATTTTCGTCGGGAAAGGTACGCTCGCCAGTTCCACCTGATGATCATACGCAATGCCGCGACGAGCCAGTTCCGTACCTACCAAACGGTCAATTTCAGGTAAATGAGCATCAATCAATGATCTGGCTTGGTCTAAGCTTTGCGGGTTTTCCAACTCACTCACCCAAGCATTCATCTGCTGCACAATAGCGTCCCGTATTTCGCGTTTAACTAGCTGATCCTCCGGGCGATCCGAGTTGGCCAAAATACGCAGTCGAATGGAGTCGTGTGGAATCACCTCCAGCCCTGTTGTAGTCACTCCTGATGCTAAGGCTCCTCTTGTTCCCATGGTCATAGCAGCATCCGTCTTTTGACCTTCCCAAGACATCATTAATATCGAAATACAAAATAGTATCATTGCAGCTTGCTTTACCCAACTTCTCATCTTCGTCCCCCCAAACCCAAACTCTATCATGTCTATCAGTCTGTCCGGTTTGGGAGAGTCTAAACCTATAAGTCTTGTAAAATATTCATAACCACTTTACAGATTTTCTTCAATACACCCTCGAATCATGCTACACCAAGCTTCAGACCCTCGCCGAGGAATATAAAAAAGCCCAGATTTCACAATCTGGACTCTCGCGTTGCACCGTTTCAACTCACACACAAATACCAATCAGTATCTAGCCACAGTCCACCTGTACTAGGCTTTTTTCGCCTTCGTCAAGTTCAATCTGGAAGGCTGTGGCAGATCATCCTCCAGCTCTTGACCGTGCACCTTAATGCTCATAACCAAGCCGATACTAGCCATGTTAATAAGCAACGAGGTACCACCATAACTTATGAACGGGAGTGTAATCCCTGTAAGCGGCATAATGCCCAGAAACGCACCAATATTCTCAAAAATCTGGTACAGTAACATGGACACAATCCCGACAATAATATACGGTCCGGCGCGATCCCGGCATTCCAGCGAAATCAGGATCATTCGGTGAATCAAAATAAAATATAACAATAGTAGCACTGAAGAGCCTACAAAGCCAAATTCCTCCGCTACGACCACAAAAATAGAATCCGCATACGTATAAGGAACACGCCCGGACTGTACCGAGGTTCCTTGCAAAAAGCCCTTGCCCATCATCCCGCCAGAGGCTATCGCCAACTTGGCATTTTTGGTATGATAAGACGCCTTCGCGGTTGCCTCTTCCGGTACCAACCAAGGGTCCAACCGCTCAACCCAGTGACTACGGCCAATCCCCTTCATAAAGGAATCAATCTCATCGTGAAACGAAATATAAGCTTTGATCCCGCCGCCAACGGCGACTGCAAATACGATGAATCCGATTAACGCATGGGATGCCTTCACATTACCAATCCATAGCATACCAATGACGATGACAATGTAACCGAGCGCATTACCCAAGTCATTTTGTGCCATAACCATGGCAAACGGGACAAAGCTCACCAGAGCCACTGGAAGAACATCCTGAATGAAATACAGCCTGCTCTTGCGCTTTTTGATCAGCATATAAGTCAGAAAAATGATAAGAACCAGCTTGAATACCTCGGCAGGCTGAAGATTCAAGCCACCAATTTTCAGAAAGCCCTGAGAGTTGTTAACCGTCCCACCAAAAAATCCGAGACCCAACAGGAATATTCCGCCTCCATATACGTACAGGGCTTTTTTAATGAATATCCGAAAATCGACCATCGCTAAACCCAAGATCGCCACAAAACCCAATATATAATACCCGATCATCTTTTGGTAGTCGTTGCCGTGCTCTGCCAAGTTCGTAGGGCCCCTACCTGCGCTGTATACCGTTATGATACTAATCGCCATGAGCAAAACCAGAATAAAGATAACCGGACCGTCAATTTTTTTCAATTTCTGAAGCATGATTTCCCCCTGAGCCGTTTCTCGGTCATACTCCTCTTATTCTAAAGGAAAGACTCGCAAAAAGAAAATGCACCACTACTCCGAGACGCCTAGGACATGTCGTTCAATCCCTGCAAGGTCAGGAACGATTATAATGTTCTTCCAATGACCTGCCTGTTCCAGCAGGCCAGCCACGTCTCTGGCCTGTCCCATCCCCAGCTCAAACCCGATTAGCCGAGGCGGAGCCTGAAGGAGTCCGAGCTGCTCCAGCATTGCCCGATATGGGCCGAGCCCGTCAGGACCACCATCTAACGCCATCCGTGGCTCGTGGTCGCGGACCTCCGGCTGTAGGCCAGCGATGTCAGCAGCCGGGATGTACGGCGGGTTGGACACGAGAATGTCCACCGTCGTTCCCGCAAATGGCGCCAGCAGATCGCCCTCGCGGAATTCTACGGCTGCGCCGTTCGCAGCAGCGTTATAAGCCGCTACTTTTAACGCGGCAGCCGAAATATCCCCTGCCGCTACGCGCCAGCTCGGTCGCTCAGCCGCCAGCGTCACGGCAATCGCACCGCTGCCCGCGCCGATGTCGAGCGCCTGAGGAGCACCGCTTGGCCACAGCCGATCGCCGTGCTGGAGTATCGCCTCGACGAGCAGTTCTGTCTCGGGGCGCGGAATCAGCACCGACGGCGAAACCGCGAACGGGCGGCCATAAAATTCCTGCCGTCCGATAATATACTGCGCCGGTTCACCCGCAGCTTTGCGGGCTATGATCCGTTCCCACGCCTCCTTGGCGGTGGAAGGGAACGGATCACCCAGAGCGGCGTAAAACGCCGTACCTTCCAATCCGAGCACATGCTCCAGCAACAAACGGGCATTATGCTGGGGCTCCAGAACGCCACAGCTTCCTAAAAAAGAAGAAGCCTCAACCAAGGCTTCTCTGACACTCATGTTTCGTTCCGGTGACATCCGATACACACAATCGCGCTCGTTCCCCAAAACTTAAACCTCTTGTTCCATCAAATCAGCCTGCTCTGCAATCGTGAGCGCCGATACGATTTCTTCGATCTCCCCGTTCATCACCTGGTCCAGCTTATGCATAGTTAGTCCAATACGATGATCCGTTACACGGCTTTGCGGGAAGTTGTAGGTACGGATACGCTCACTGCGGTCCCCGGTACCTACTTTGCTCTTACGCTCGCCTGCATATTTGGCTTCCTCTTCCTGACGCAACATATCCGAAATACGGGCACGCAAAACTTGCAGCGCCTTCTCCTTATTGGAGTTCTGGGATTTTCCGTCCTGACAGGTTGCCATAATACCTGTTGGCATATGCGTTACACGCACCGCCGACTTGGTCGTATTAACGGATTGTCCGCCCGCACCGCTGGAACAGAACGTATCCACGCGAATATCCTTGTCGGAAATTTCAATATCCACTTCTTCTGCCTCAGGCATAACGGATACTGTAGATGTCGATGTATGAATACGTCCACCTGATTCCGTCGTCGGAATCCGCTGGACGCGGTGTGCGCCGCTTTCGAATTTCATTTTGCTGTATGCACCGCGGCCGTTAATCATGAAAATAACCTCTTTAAAGCCCCCGAGATCATTCATGTTCGCGTCCATCAGCTCTACACGCCAGCCTTGGGTATCGGCATAACGGGTATACATCCGGTACAAATCAGCTGCGAATAGTGCCGCTTCGTCACCACCCGCTGCCCCACGAATCTCAATAATAACGTTCTTATCATCATTCGGGTCCTTCGGCAGCAGCAAAATACGGATTTTTTCATCCAGCTCCCGCTTACGAACACTCAGTTCTTCAATCTCCATTTTGACCATTTCACGCATCTCGTCGTCCAGCTTTTCACCCTGCATGGTTTTTGCAGCTTCCAGCTCTTCAACGACATTTTTATATTCGGTATATGCTTCATAAGCAGGCTGTAAATCAGACTGTTCTTTGGAATAATCTCTAAGTTTTTTGCTATCGTTCGCTACATCCGGATCGCAGAGCAGTTCGCTCAGTTTATCGTAGCGGTCCGCCAATGATTGCAATCGGTCCAACAAGCGATTCACCTCTTCAGTTAAATTAATATGAAGCCAGCTTCAATTTCACTGGCTACAGCTCTTTATTATACCAACTAATTCATGAATTAGCTACAAGAAATACTGACTAATTTAGGATTTTGCAAAAATCCACACGACATGTAATTCAATAAAAAAAGTCGCCGCCTAATATAGGCAGCGACCGCATTATCTAGCACATTTTAGAACACACATACTTGAGACATCGTCTTTTATATATCCGAATCGAGTATTGTACTCTAGAAATTTTATATTAAACATTAAAACGGAAATGCATAACGTCTCCGTCCTGCACTACATATTCCTTACCTTCCAGACGAAGCTGCCCCCGTTCCTTGGCCCCGTTCATCGAACCAGCAGCGACTAAATCGTTGTAGGATACAACCTCGGCACGAATAAATCCGCGTTCAAAATCCGTATGAATTACGCCCGCAGCACCCGGTGCCTTCGTTCCTTTGTGAATCGTCCAAGCGCGTACTTCCTGCACACCTGCTGTGAAATACGTATACAGGCCCAACAAGCGATATGCTGCTTTAATCAAACGGTTCAATCCGGATTCAGCCAATCCCAGCTCCTCGAGGAACATCGCCTTGTCTTCGCCTTCCAGCTCAGCAATTTCAGATTCTACCTTGGCGCTAATCGGCACCACTTCTGCATTTTCAGCCACAGCAAAATCGCGTACCTTTTGCACATATGGATTGCTGTCGGCTTCCGTTACACCATCTTCGCTAACATTAGCGGCGTAGAGTACAGGCTTCATCGTCAGCAAATGAAGATCGCGTACAATCAGCCGTTCTTCATCCGACAATTCTAAGCTACGCGCAGGTTTATCAGCATATAGCGTTTCCTTGATCCGCTCCAGCACTTCAACTTCTTGGGTGTACTGCTTGTTGCCACCCTTCATGTTTTTGCGGGAACGTTCAATACGCTTGTCTACGCTTTCGATATCCGCCAGAATCAGTTCCAAATTAATGGTCTGAATGTCGCTGATCGGGTCAATTTTGCCGTCTACATGGGTAATGTTCTCATCTTCAAAGCAACGTACCACATGTACAATCGCATCCACTTCACGAATATGAGCCAGAAACTTGTTACCCAGACCCTCGCCCTTGCTCGCACCGCGCACAAGTCCTGCAATATCAACAAATTCAAAAGCCGTTGGCACCGTTTTATTCGGCACAACCAGTTCGGTCAACTTATCCAGCCGCTCGTCCGGTACTTCAACGACGCCTACATTGGGGTCAATCGTACAAAATGGATAGTTTGCGGATTCCGCACCCGCCTGCGTTATTGCGTTAAAAAGTGTTGATTTGCCCACGTTCGGCAAGCCCACAATCCCCGCTTTTAAAGCCATAATCAGAACAACTCCCGTTTATATAAAATATGCGTTATGCCATCCGTTAGTTTACCAACCCACATTATATATGAGAACCTATACACGCGGCAAGCATACGGTTATGGAATTCAGGATTTTACTATATCCCTATTTAGATTTCTTTGCTCATCTGGATATCTGTAATCCGATAGCCCGACTTGCGATATACATGCAAAGCTCGCTCATTATGCCCAAATACATGCAACCCGATGCGGACAGCTCCCAGCCTGCGAGCCTCCTGTTCCAAAGCCTCCATCGCCATCGTACCTAGACCCCTCCCCTGGTATGAATCGTATACAAGGATATCCAATAGAAAAGCCTCTTCTCCTTGCACGCCGTCCGTAATATTGAACCAGATGTAGCCAGCTTCCTCCTGACTCTGCCCCCCGTCATCGGAAAACATCAACATATACAGGTGAGCATGAGGTGTGTCTAGTCTCTGTGGCAGGTATTGAGCAAAACTTTCTGCCGCTCGCTCTGGTGCTTCTTCAACCGTCCATGTACCTGCTTGGATTTTCTCATCCGCATAGTCGGCAAGCGAGCGTTGTTCAAATCGATCATATTGCTCCGCATTCATCGGAACCAATGTAATAAGTCCGCTCATCCATTTACCTTCTTTCTTAGTCGAGTCGTATCTTTGAGCCCTTCTATTCCATCTACCCCAATGCCAAACATGACCGTGCGGAGTTCCAGTTCGACCTGCTCCAAACGTGCCTCCAGCGCTTCACTAGAGGCAACCGCAGAACCGAGCAAAGAACGCCCGAAGCCTGCCATGTCAGCTCCCAAAGCAAGCACCTTCGCTGCATTGACACCGTCTCTCAGTCCACCGCTGCCGATCAGAGCACCATGTGGCTGAGCGGCTCTGACTTCCACGATACAATCAGCGGTCGAATTGCCCCAGTCCGCAAACGCCTCCGCCGCCGCGCGACGCACAGGATCAGGGTTACGAAATTTCTCCACTTGGCTCCAGCTTGTCCCGCCTGCACCAGCGACATCAATAAAGGCTGCACCCGCATCATACAGTCTTGATGCCGTCTCGCCATCTATGCCCCAACCTACTTCCTTCACTCCTACAGGCACTGAAAGCTGACGACACAACTCCTCGATACGATTAAGCAGGCCGCTAAAATCCAAATTCCCTTCGGGTTGGAAAATCTCCTGCAATCCGTTCAAATGCAGCACCAACATATCTGCTCCAGCAATGTCTACTGCACGGCGACAATCGTCCACGCCAAATCCGTAGTTCAGCTGCACCGCACCCAGATTGGCAAGGATCGGGATACTGGGTGCCAGACGGCGGACTGCAAAGGTTGGAGCCAATTCTTCCCTTTCCACCGCAGCCCGTACCGAGCCGATGCCCAATGCCCAGCCGCGTCTCTCCGCTGTCTCTGCTAATCGCTCATTAATCGCTCCTGTCTCGGCGCTGCCGCCTGTCATGGAGCTAATAAGCAACGGTGTTCGTACAGCCTGTCCTAAAAAAGTAGTATCCAGGCGAACCTCGTCAAAATGCAACTCCGGCAGAGCGCAGTGCTTAAAGACATACCGCTCCAGCCCGCTGGTGATACCTTGTCCGGCCACATCTTCTTGCAAACAAAGGCGGACGTGCTCAATCTTCCGTTCGCCTGTCCGCGCGGCAGGCAACAAAGAGCCGGATCTGTTAAAGCCGTCAGGTGCTCCTTTTTTATTCTCTGTACTACTCATCTATGTTCCACCTCATCCAAAGTCACTCTGTTTATTGTATCAAGTTCAAGAAGCACAAATAAGACCGTTCCCGAACACGGTAACCGATCTATTTATCGTCTCTTATACAAATATCGTATGCCCTTAAAATGGCTATTTTAAGATACTCTCATTGTATCATGGATGGGAAAATATATACACGATCGTGAACATTTTTTCTCCCCCATAGATCATGTTCAAAATACGCAATAAACCAGTTATTTCGGAAACTTTACAGAAAAGCCGCCCTAATTGAGCTGCCGCTTTTCTGCAAAATGTCCAAATTTAAACACAAGAATACCACCGATAATGACCAATACACCGATCAGCTTGTTAATGGTAAACGGAATTTTCTCTAATCCTAGCCATCCTAATGAATCCCACAACAGGGCGGTCCCTAATTGCGCTGTCAATACAATGGAGATCGCATAGGTCGGGCCAAGTCGCTTCATTCCTTGTACCAGACAGAACACAACACCGACACCAATCATGCCACTGAACCAGTACCACGGCTGCATATGCTGTAAAGCAAATGTATTTTTCCCTTCAAAAATAAGACTCCCGAGTAAGGAAGCCAAGAACCCTGTGCCCAGCACCAATGTTGTTGTGGCCCACGATCCTGTCCGTTCATTCACCTTATTATTGAATATCGTTTGCAGACTGACCAAGGCACCTGCGATAACCGCCAATACAATTCCTAATAACATATGTTAACTCTCCCTTGATGATCCTTGATATTCTTCTGTTTTTTACTACATGCTCCTATTACAATGATTCATAAATATTATGTCCTGCCAGTTCACTCAAACCTTTTCTGTCCCGAATGACAATATAGCCTTTTGTCCGTTCAACCCATCCATCTTCAATCATTTTGCGAATAACACGGTTGAGATGTCTATAGCTGGTTCCGATCAAATTCGCCACATCTACCAGACTGGATGCCCGTAATTCCTCATGAAAAGCTGTATTCGATTCGTCAAAAGAAACCGATAGCAGGTAGCTCGCCAGTCTGACTTCCACCGGATACATGAGATTAAAACTGGAAAAGTCGGAGTCCAGGCAAAACTTTCGCGTGACAACATCCAATAGAAATTGCAGCAAAGGAGCATAGTCTTTGCCGTATTTGTTCATCCATTGGTGGTGAATACCGATCACATAGATCGGAGACACTGCCTCTACCGTGTTGATGACGTGACTATTCCGAATATATTCAACATCTCCTATGACCTCGATCGGTGTTTTGAAGCAAAGGATCAGGGTTTTCCCTTCTGTAGAACTGGTATAAATCTTGACCTTGCCCTGCACCAGTATATATAGATGCTCAATGGGATCCCCCTGTAAACAGAGCTTTTCCCCTTGCTCCAAACGATGCAACGACAAATAAGGATGTAGTGGCTCGTAGAGTATGGATTCCAACTCATGCAGCTGCAAAAAATATTTTAGCTGCTCTTGATCCTGAATTTCTCTCATTCCTAAGCTCACCTTCAATCTCTACATTCTAAGCTTTCTTTACAAGTTAAATTTCTATTTTAAAGCTTCAGAATAATTACACCCGCGATCATCATACCAATACCTATAAATTGTGGCAGCTTCATCTTTTGCTTCACTATACCGAACCATCCCTTAATATCTACCAGAAAGGTTAAACACAACTGCGCAATCAACAACGCCGAGATCGTGAACGTAACCCCAATATGTTGGATCGCCGTGACTTCACTAAATATAATAATAGCTGCAAAGGCACCGCCCCAAAGATACATTGGCTTCACCTGTTTCATTTCAGCCACATTGCCATCCCTTGTAAACATCCAGACTAATGCTGCCAAAATAAACCCTATTAGCTGAGTAACAGCAGCAGCCTGCCATGTACCAATATCCTGACTAATCCGTGTATTCGCTACACCTTGTAGCGTAATACACGCTCCTCCCAGAAAAGCAAACAAGATTCCTCTCATAAATCGTTATTCTCCCCATGTAAATGACTTTTCTATATATTAAATTATAGGGCAGACTCTCTATAAAGGACATATGTCCTCAACGAATAGTAAAACATCCTTCATTTCATTCAGTATCCGCGTCAATCCTGCACACTTGCGTTAATAACTTGACAGTATCCCATCATAAAACTGCATGTTCCGGCACGGTAAAACGGAATGCAGCATCCAATTGAGGAGTTGATCGTCATATGACTACACGTGATCCGCTGCATTCTAAGCCGGAATATCAAAGAAAATCCAGGCATAAGGGCCGTGCCCTTAAAATCGCCATTCTGGTACTTATCCTTTGGCTGATTGCCGTCATGCTGTATCAGACCCATAAACCCTTGCCTCCGTTCGTCTCTTATGAGAGCCAGGAGTATTCAACCCATGAGGTAAACTTCTGGACGGATTTGACCTATCCCACCGGGGATGGTAGTACTGCACAGCATGAAGGACAAATTTTGAAGCGTATGCTCGGGATCATTGATGAAGCCGAGCAATTTATCGTCATCGATCTGTTTCTGTTCAACGACTATAAGCATAAAGGTCAGCACTTCCCCCAAGTTAGCGCACAAATGACCGATCATCTTATTGCCAAAAAGAAAGCTCATCCTGATATGCCTATCTTTTTCATTACAGATGAAGTCAATACCAACTACAATTCTGCTCCCAACCCTTTGTTGGAAAATATGAAGCGAGCAGGGATTCAGGTCGTGCAGACCGATGTAGATCCCCTGCGGGACTCTACACCCATCTATTCGGCGGTGTGGCGTACCTTCTTCCAATGGTTCGGGCAGCAAGGCACAGGCTGGATTCCCAACCTGATGGCCAGTGACGGACCGGATGTTACGGCTCGCTCCTATCTTAAGCTGTTAAACGTCAAGGCCAATCACCGAAAATTGGTTGTCAGCGAACAGACAGCGCTCATTTCTACAGGCAATGTGCACGACGCGAGCGCCTACCACTCCAATGTAGCGCTGGAGGTGAAGGGGCCCATCATCGGAGACATTTTACAAACGGAACAGGCGGTGTTGGACTTTTCGGGCGGTGGGCAGCTTCCTGCCTATACACCACAGGCCGAACCCAAAGTTCCATCGAGTAAGGACAGCTATCGAATCAAATATCTAACTGAGGGCAAGGTGTACACCTCGGTTCTGGATGGCATCGGGCAGACGAAGAAAGGTGACAGCATTCATATGGGCATGTTTTATTTGGCTGACCGCAAAGTATTGAATAGCCTACTGGATGCCTCTGCGCGCGGTGTAAACATCCAATTACTGCTGGACCCCAATGAGAACGCGTTTGGTCAGGAAAAAATCGGCATCCCCAATCGTCCGGTCGCCCAAGAGTTGTCCGATAAATCGGGCGGGAACATTCAAATTCGCTGGTATCATACCACCCATGAGCAATTCCATACCAAACTGATTTATATCGCCAAGGCGCAAGGAGAGCATATCATTTGGGGTGGCTCTACCAATCTGACGCCCCGTAATCTGGATGATTTGAATCTGGAAAATGAATTGTGGGTGGCCGCTCCGGCGGACAGCAAGCTGACCCGACAGGTTGCGGCCTATTTTGATAAGCTATGGAATAATCAGGGGGCTGAATACAGCTTGGATCTAGCAGCTTACGAGGATCATTCAACATTTTGGAAAGATATTATATACCGTCTACAGGATATTTTAGGCTTTACTACATTTTAACTACCGAATAGTGCTGTAGCGAATTCGTTTATGACCTACAACAGCGGTGAAAGCAGCCGCGCGAGCGATTCCATCAAACGTTTGAACAGACGTTTTTTCATGAATTCTTCGCGTACGATCAGACTGGCAGAATGCAAATCTCGTTCGTAGTCTGTTACCATCTGCTGCACACTGTGCGTTTGAATTAACAGAGCGTTAACTTCAAAATTCAAATGAAAGCTACGCATATCCATATTGGCTGTCCCGATGGTCGCAACTTCCCCGTCAATGATGAGGAGCTTGGAGTGGAGGAACCCTTTTTCATATTCATATACCTTGACTCCAACCTCCAGTAACGACTGGAAGTACGAATGAGACGCGAGAAAAGGTAGCCATTTATCCGGTTTTGCGGGAAACAGAATACGTACGTCCAACCCGGACAAGGCAGCCATCCGTAAGGCAGTCAGGATATCTTCATCCGGGATAAAATAAGGAGTGGCAATCCAGACTGATTTTCGGGCGGACGTGATCATGGAGAAAAACAGATTTTTAAGCACTCTCCGCTCATTATCCGGGCCGCTAGCAATAATCTGCACGCCTCCGTCTGTAATGGGTTCAATACTGGGAGACAGATATTCGCTATCGAGCACCGACTCACCCGTCATGTGAAGCCAATCCTGTAGAAATATAAGCTGCAACGTCCGCACAGCTTCGCCCTTCACAATCATATGCGTATCACGCCAAAAGCCGTAGGCTTTGTTGCGGCTGAGATACTCATCTCCCACATTTAGACCACCAATTAATCCGATATTACCGTCGATGACTACAATTTTACGGTGATTACGATAGTTTACCCGGCTGGAGAAGAACAAGATCCGAGCGCCGCCGTACGCAACAACCTCTACTCCTGCATCTCTCATTTCTTTCAAAAATGACTTTGACAACTGAATACTGCCCACCGCATCGTACATAAACCGAACCTTAACACCCGCTTTAGCCTTTTCAATCAAAATTTTCTGAATGCTGGTACCGATATCATCCGAACGGAAAATGTAATATTCCATATGGATATGATGCTGCGCCTTGCGCAGCTCTTCTAGCAAAGTGGAGAAGGTTTCATCTCCATTGTTCAGAATTTGAGTTTCGGTCGCAAAATAAATCGGGGAGCGGGCCAGTCTGCGTGCCAAACGCATCAACTGCTGCTGCTCATCTGTAAAGCAGGTCAGATCCCGTTTGACTCGCAAAGCATCCTTTTCTATGCGGTCGTAAGCCTGTTGGTCACGCAATGCCTTTTTATCATACTTGCGACGCTTGAATACATTTTGCCCAAACAGAAAATAGAGAGGAAGTCCAACAACTGGCAGCAATGCCAGCAGCAAAATCCAGGACATCGTAGTGGAGGGATTACGATTCTCCGTAAAAATAATCAGACTGATGGAGATCACTGTCAGGGTGGAAAAAATACTGATGACAGTTCCTTCATTTTTGCCGATGTAATTAAACAAGCCAAAATAATAAATAATAAACACCATAGCCGCGATCAATACGGCTAGTAAGCTTCGCCTCATAACTAACCTCACTTCCAGTGGACTGCATTCGACAAGTATTCTTCATTATATTGTACATGAGCCCCTTATTTCTTCCCACTTTTTTATTAAAATGTTGATAAAAAAATCCAAAGAAAAGCTTTATACAAAACACAATGATGCTGGGTTGACACTTACTTTTTTTCGTGCAAGAATAAACTAACGAACGTTAGGTAGGTGACAATAATGGGAATGGAAGAGATTCGAAAGGCCGCTCTTTTTCAATTTGCCACCAATGGGTATGAAGGAGCATCCTTGAGCAGTATTGCCGCTGAGGTCGGTATCCGAAAACCGTCTATATACGCGCATTTCCAAGGCAAAGAGGATCTGTTCCTACAGGTAGCGAGGTATGCTTTTCAAGAGCAGAATCTACGTATTTTCGAGTACTTTACGGAACGTAAAGATCAGCCGCTTAAGCATACCCTGCATGACTTCTTGTTTTGGATGGGACAGGAATATGAGAGCAACGACTCAGCCAAGTTTATGCTTCGCTTTTCCTTCTTTCCGCCTGTATCGTTGTATAACGAGGTGCTGGATATTGTTAATCCTTTTCTGGACAAAATGGAGCGAAAATTAACTCGTCACCTCCGTAATGCACGGGATCGGGAACCCTTTGGGCATATGGAGCCAGTGGATGTGGCTTTAGCCTTTATGACACTGGTGGACGGAGTCATGGTGGAGCTCCTGTACAGTGGAAGCGTCAACTACCACCGAAGACTGGACGCTGCATGGCCTATTTTTTGGCGTGGGATTACGTTAACCTCACCTCATGAAGCATGAAGCCGTCGAACTTATAAAATTTATTTTTGAGGAGAATATTCATCATGAATCGCAGTTGGATTTACGTCTTTGTTGGCGGCCTGATTGAGGTCGTATGGGTATCGGGTTTGAAGCATGCGGATTCTATACTCGCCTGGGCTGTAACCGTGCTGGCTGTGGTGGCCAGCTTTTATTTGATCATGAAGGCTGCGAAGCGTTTGCCTGTAGGCACGGTATATGCTGTATTTACTGGACTAGGGACAGGGGGAACGGTCGTAGGCGAAATGCTGCTATTCGGGGAACCGTTTCAATGGTCCAAAACGCTGTTAATCGCCCTTTTGCTGGCAGGTGTGGTCGGCCTGAAGTTAGTTACCGACCGTGATGTTCAGGAAGGGAGTGGCGCATAATGGCTTGGATTGCTTTGGTTATCGCGGGATGCTCGGAAGTATTAGGAGTCATTGGTATGAAGGGAGTTACGGTGGGCAAAGGCTGGAAGTCCTTAGTGCTTATGGTCTTATCCTTTGTTCTTAGCTTTTCCCTGCTCAGCTATGCCATGAAAAGTTTGCCTATGGGAACTTCCTATGCCGTATGGACAGGCATCGGAACGGTTGGCAGCACGATTACAGGCATGTTCTTGTACGGTGAGCAAAAAAGCGTACTGCGTGTTTTATTCATCGCCATGATTCTTGCCGCAGCATTGGGATTAAAGCTGATATCTTAACATAAACGAATGGCATCAAATGTTGCAAATTGCTGATCTTAAAGGAGTGATGCCTTGTGATTACCACCGTAACGCTTAACGCGGCTGTGGATAAAATCTACACGGTTGCAGGCTTCGGTTTGAATGCCGTCCACCGCATTGAAGGCGGCCTGACGGTACCGGGCGGCAAAGGCGTGAATGCCGCCCGCGTCATCCGCTCGCTAGGCGAGCCTGTACGAGCGACCGGGTTTGCTGCCGGACACACCGGACGGCTGCTCATTGACGGGTTGAGTGCAGAAGGCGTAAGCGCCGATTTCATCGAAATGGCACATGGGGAAACCCGTCTCGCCATTACCGTGCTCGACCCGTCCGCGCGCACGCAGACCGAGCTGATTGAGAGCGGACCGACCGTTGGGCCGCTTGAATTAGCCGCACTGCGGCGCAAAATCGAGACCCTTGCCGAGGATTCGGCTTGGGTCGTATTCTCCGGCAGCCTGCCACCCAGCTGCCCGCCCGATCTATACGCCGAGCTGTGCACGCTGGCAAAGGCACGTGGCGCGCGGGTGGCGCTGGACGCGAGCGGTGAGGCGCTGCGCTTGGGGCTGCGCGGAAAACCCGACCTCGTGAAGCCTAACGAGGACGAGGCCGCCCACTTCGCGGGGATCGACGCAGCGCGTCCGGATGCCGCTGAAGCGGCGGCAGCGAAGCTGCTGGACGCCGGAGCGCAGCTGGCCGTCATCTCGCTCGGCGCGAGCGGGGCGCTGGCGGTGACGCACAATGCGCGCTACCGCGTGAGCCTGCCAGACGCGGACATTGTCAGCGCGCTCGGCAGCGGTGACGCCATGGTCGCCGGCCTGGTCACCGGCGCGGCGACGGGGCTGGATCTCCCTGCCATGCTACGGCAGGGAGCGGCCTGCGGCACAGCGGCAGCTCTGCACGCCATGGCCGGGAAGATCGAGCTCCAGGACGTGAAGCGTCTGGAGCAAGGCATTACGGTGACGCTGTTGTAATTCAGCGTCACTTTTTTATTTCATCTACACATTCGCTCATTTTCATACCACAAACACAGTTGTTCCGATTCCGAATGTTCTATATTCCAACTATGCGCTTTTCCGATTTACAATCCATCCAACCCTCGGGACGCCCGAATTGCAGGCGGTATAAATGGTGCAGGCTGTCTGGCCTTTATGCTATTTTTGATCGGTGTTCCCTTTGCTTTGAGCGGGGTGTTCGCTGTATTGAAGTATTTCCTCTAACAAGGATTGGGTCACATACTGGTAATGAAATTTATCGCCATATAAATGGCCAAGCCTAAAATAATCAGTGCCGATATTTTGTTGAGCACAGTCCCAAACTTCCCTTCTGAATCCATACGTCCCACGAGACGCCCCGCCGTTGCCAGACCGATAAACCATATCCAAGATACGGACACGGCGGCTAGACCAAAGGCCCAGCGTTCCCCGCCGTCATATTGAAGGGAGCTGGTTCCAATTACGCCAACCGTGTCCAGTATGGCATGTGGATTCAATAGCGATACCGAAGCGGCAAAAATCATCTGTTGTTTCGGCCGCATCGCCTGACTTTCTCCCGAGGAAGCTGCCTTCGATCTCCATAAAGTCCAGGCCATATACAGCAGAAACAAACAGCCCGCCGCATAGAGTACGTTCGTGAGCCATAGAAATTGCTGTAAAATAAGAGATGCGCCCCCAACCGCAAGCGTGATCAGGATTGTATCACAGACACCCGCTGTAATGACAGCCGGCAGTGCATTGCGAAACCGCGACTGGGACGCCCCCTGATTAAACACAAATACATTTTGTACCCCCAAAGGCAAAATCAAACCCAGTGCCAATAAAACGGCATGGATAATAGCTTCCAGCATGTTATGTACTCCCCTCAAAATCATTACACTTCTTCTCTCTCATCTCCCGTTATTTCCTTCCGTTCTTGATGTGGTTATCGTTCTGGCTTTTCCATATTTTACGCACGCTCGATACGTTTCTGTATATGCTCCAATTGCTCCACTGTGGTCTGATAATCTTGCGGGTAGTTCATATTAAACACAGCTTGCCGCCACATCTCTAAGCTCGCACCTGGCCAATCTCCCGCTGTCTCATAACGAACGTTCAATGAATCTAGCCAGTCAATCAGACGAAGACGGTCACTACGCAGACATTGCTCGGCAGACGGCAACACACTTTGATGATATACACCTAGCAGCGGATGTATACGTCCATCCACAGAGGCGATCACTGCCTGTAATGCTGGTTCTGCTGGCTGGGGCAATGAGCCTTGTCCTGTCAAGGTTGCATGATCTCCTTGTACTTGTTGTTTTCCTTGTTCACTGCTTGTCTCTTGCGCCGCTGTCCAGTTCGTTACGCGAGTAAGCAAAGCGCACAATATCTCTGGCTGCACGAAGGGCATATCGCAGGCAACGACAATGCCCCACTCTGTTCTGGAAGCAGAAAGTCCCGCATGAATGCCGCTCAAGGGGCCTAAGCCAGGATACAGGTCTTTTGTCGTTTCCAGATCAAGCTCCCTATACTGCTGCGTATCCCGAGTCACTACAATAACCCGTTTTGCTACCTGCCCTAGCACAGCTGCTATTCTCTCCAGTACCGTAACGCCTCCCAGCTGAAGCAGCGCCTTGTCCTGTCCCATTCTGTTAGAGCGTCCGCCTGCCACGATAATTCCAGTCACCTCCACCATCACCATCGCACCTCCTTTTTGCTAGACAAATTCTATCATTAAACACGGATACATCTAATAATATCATCTATCTAAAGTATAAAAAAATGGCGATCCACCTGGATCGCCAAAAAAGAGGGTGCCTATTCGTCTAGTTCATTACTTTTAATTCGTGAACTTAATAAGTTGCAAAAATCGTTTTATTATGGAAGTAGCCTCCGCCCGGGCCGCCTGCTGTTTGGGCGCAAGCAAGTCGGGAGAGACACCCTTAATTAAGCCTTGCTCCGTAGCATGCGCCATAGCATCTTGAGCCCAAGGAGAAACAGTGGATGCATCGCTGTAAATCTCTTTATATTTCTCATTAGTAGGATCAGCATTCAGTGTTTGAGCGTAATGTGCAGCCTTTTCGGTAATAACCACGATTTCTTCACGCGTAATTAATCTTTCTGGCCCAAATGACTGATTCCCGTAACCACGGATCAAACCAGCTTCCACCGCAGCTCCAACACTACCAGCATACCAGGCATTTTCTTTCACGTCTGTAAAGGGCTCTGTTAACGGCTTCTCCTGCATACCAAGCCCGCGCACAAGCATTGCCACAAATTCAGCTCTTGTCACCGCCCGATTCGGTTCAAAAATATCAGGCTGAACACCTTGGACAATCAGCTTGTTTGCCAGCATCTCCACATCTTTTTGCGCCCAATGATTTTCTAGATCCTTAAACTTTTTATCTGCTGAGACTACTGCATAAATGCTGTTATGATTTGATTTGATGATTGCCTCCAATTTCCCATCCACATTCTGAATCAACACGGGAACAGACGACAATACACCTGTCTTAGGATCGAACCAAACGGCCGCTATATGCTTAGGATCCACTTCACGATCGAGAATCAATTTCCGTTCTACGTAATGCCCGAAAAATTCAGTGATCTCTTGATCTCCAGCCATAAGCTTAAAATCAACCGGGTTTACCACAACATTCACTAAACCCGTGTCAGCAATAGCTTGTCGCACTTGTGCACCATTTTCGCCTGACAACGCTGAAATTTCGACGATCAGGTCGTCTTCAGGATATAATGAGACCAATTTGCCAACCAATTCAGCAGAAAGAGTGAACTGGGCTACTGCCGTGTGAATGCTAATCGGCACCTTTGTATTTTCTTTCTCATATTTCTTTAAAAAGTCAGAAGGTATACTCACTTTTGCTGCTTTGCTGTATTCCGAGGCATCAACTACCAGTTCTTTCTGGTCAACATTTGTAACATTCAGGGCTTGGCTGGCGTCTCCATCATTTAAATCGATAAACTGAATAGTACCGCCCTTACCTGATGCTGTCTTAGCGTCTGTTAATTTGGCACCAGTCTTTGTCTCCGTTTGTGAAGCCGCAGACGAAGTATCCTGAGCTGACGTTTCTTTATGCTTAGAACGATGTGAGCGCTCATCTCGTACGCGGAACGCCCATTCCTCTGGCGTATGCATCCCCGCATACGGATTCATCGCTATATCCGTCAGCGCTCCCGAGGTGATTTCCACATAGTAAGGCTTCCCTTCTTCCAGACCACCCGATAGCATAAAGTGCGCCAGCTTCTCCTGGCCTGACATCTCATATGTCCTGTTTGAGTCCCCTGCTCCAGATATCCGCAGCTCGCGAACTACGGCTCCTCCCGAAGCTTCGTGCAGTCTTATATATCCGCGGTCCCATCTTACTGACTCATTGAACTCCATGTTAAAATACGCTTTCCCTAGACCCACACCACTTAAATAAAGGCCTTCCGGTGACTTCCACACTAGCTTAGGCGCCGTCTCATCCGCTGTTACGAAGTTCCAAGTACTTTGATCCTTAATTCCGTATGGACTCTGGCCTCCACGATCCACAAACATGCCTGAGCTGACTTCTACATAGTATCGGGTATTGTCCGACAATGGGTGATCCAGCTTCATTGACACGTGCTGACCGCTGATTTGTACCGTGCCTCCTGCAACCGTTCCTCCACTTACGTCGATCCGTCCAGCCTCGGTTCCATCCCACTGATGCACGATAAGATGACCTGTTCCCAGTCTCATCTCTTCACTAAAAATCATGTTCATACTCGGCGTAAGCGCCTGACCGCTTCCCTGCGGATACAGTTGTGTATAATACGGCTGCATATCTCCCGTACGGAATGTCCATTCCTGTGAGGTATGCACCCCCGCATACGGATTCATCGCCATATCCGTCAGCGCTCCCGAGGTGATTTCCACATAGTAAGGCTTCCCTTCTTCCAGACCACCCGATAGCATAAAGTGCGCCAGCTTCTCCTGGCCTGACATCTCATATGTCCTGTTTGAGTCCCCTGCTCCAGATATCCGCAGCTCGCGAACTACGGCTCCTCCCGAAGCTTCGTGTAGTCTTACATACCCGTGATTCCATCTCACCGACTCATTGAACTCCATGTTAAAGTACGCTTTCCCTAGACCCACACCACTTAAATAAAGGCCTTCCGGCGTCTTCGACACCAACTTCGGCGCCGTCTCATCCGCTGTTACGAAGTTCCAAGTACTTTGATCCTTAATTCCGTATGGACTCTGGCCTCCACGATCCACAAACATGCCTGAGCTGACTTCTACATAGTATCGGGTATTGTCCGACAATGGGTGATCCAGCTTCATTGACACGTGCTGACCGCTGATTTGTACCGTGCCTCCTGCAACCGTTCCTCCACTTACGTCGATCCGTCCAGCCTCGGTTCCATCCCACTGATGCACGATAAGATGACCTGTTCCCAGTCTCATCTCTTCACTAAAAATCATGTTCATACTCGGCGTAAGCGCCTGACCGCTTCCCTGCGGATACAGTTGTGTATAATACGGCTGCATATCTCCCGTACGGAATGTCCATTCCTGTGAGGTATGCACCCCCGCATACGGATTCATCGCCATATCCGTCAGCGCTCCCGAGGTGATTTCCACATAGTAAGGCTTCCCTTCTTCCAGACCACCCGATAGCATAAAGTGCGCCAGCTTCTCCTGGCCTGACATCTCATATGTCCTGTTTGAGTCCCCTGCTCCAGATATCCGCAGCTCGCGAACTACGGCTCCTCCCGAAGCTTCGTGTAGTCTTACATACCCGTGATTCCATCTCACCGACTCATTGAACTCCATGTTAAAGTACGCTTTCCCTAGACCCACACCACTTAAATAAAGGCCTTCCGGCGTCTTCGACACCAACTTCGGCGCCGTCTCATCCGCTGTTACGAAGTTCCAAGTACTTTGATCCTTAATTCCGTATGGACTCTGGCCTCCACGATCCACAAACATGCCTGAGCTGACTTCTACATAGTATCGGGTATTGTCCGACAATGGGTGATCCAGCTTCATTGACACGTGCTGACCGCTGATTTGTACCGTGCCTCCTGCAACCGTTCCTCCACTTACGTCGATCCGTCCAGCCTCGGTTCCATCCCACTGATGCACGATAAGATGACCTGTTCCCAGTCTCATCTCTTCACTAAAAATCATGTTCATACTCGGCGTAAGCGCCTGACCGCTTCCCTGCGGATACAGTTGTGTATAATACGGCTGCATATCTCCCGTACGGAATGTCCATTCCTGTGAGGTATGCACCCCCGCATACGGATTCATCGCCATATCCGTCAGCGCTCCCGAGGTGATTTCCACATAGTAAGGCTTCCCTTCTTCCAGACCACCCGATAGCATAAAGTGCGCCAGCTTCTCCTGGCCTGACATCTCATATGTCCTGTTTGAGTCCCCTGCTCCAGATATCCGCAGCTCGCGAACTACGGCTCCTCCCGAAGCTTCGTGTAGTCTTACATACCCGTGATTCCATCTCACCGACTCATTGAACTCCATGTTAAAGTACGCTTTCCCTAGACCCACACCACTTAAATAAAGGCCTTCCGGCGTCTTCGACACCAACTTCGGCGCCGTCTCATCCGCTGTTACGAAGTTCCAAGTACTTTGATCCTTAATTCCGTATGGACTCTGGCCTCCACGATCCACAAACATGCCTGAGCTGACTTCTACATAGTATCGGGTATTGTCCGACAATGGGTGATCCAGCTTCATTGACACGTGCTGACCGCTGATTTGTACCGTGCCTCCTGCAACCGTTCCTCCACTTACGTCGATCCGTCCAGCCTCGGTTCCATCCCACTGATGCACGATAAGATGACCTGTTCCCAGTCTCATCTCTTCACTAAAAATCATGTTCATACTCGGCGTAAGCGCCTGACCGCTTCCCTGCGGATACAGTTGTGTATAATACGGCTGCATATCTCCCGTACGGAATGTCCATTCCTGTGAGGTATGCACCCCCGCATACGGATTCATCGCCATATCCGTCAGCGCTCCCGAGGTGATTTCCACATAGTAAGGCTTCCCTTCTTCCAGACCACCCGATAGCATAAAGTGCGCCAGCTTCTCCTGGCCTGACATCTCATATGTCCTGTTTGAGTCCCCTGCTCCAGATATCCGCAGCTCGCGAACTACGGCTCCTCCCGAAGCTTCGTGTAGTCTTACATACCCGTGATTCCATCTCACCGACTCATTGAACTCCATGTTAAAGTACGCTTTCCCTAGACCCACACCACTTAAATAAAGGCCTTCCGGCGTCTTCGACACCAACTTCGGCGCCGTCTCATCCGCTGTTACGAAGTTCCAAGTACTTTGATCCTTAATTCCGTATGGACTCTGGCCTCCACGATCCACAAACATGCCTGAGCTGACTTCTACATAGTATCGGGTATTGTCCGACAATGGGTGATCCAGCTTCATTGACACGTGCTGACCGCTGATTTGTACCGTGCCTCCTGCAACCGTTCCTCCACTTACGTCGATCCGTCCAGCCTCGGTTCCATCCCACTGATGCACGATAAGATGACCTGTTCCCAGTCTCATCTCTTCACTAAAAATCATGTTCATACTCGGCGTAAGCGCCTGACCGCTTCCCTGCGGATACAGTTGTGTATAATACGGCTGCATATCTCCCGTACGGAATGTCCATTCCTGTGAGGTATGCACCCCCGCATACGGATTCATCGCCATATCCGTCAGCGCTCCCGAGGTGATTTCCACATAGTAAGGCTTCCCTTCTTCCAGACCACCCGATAGCATAAAGTGCGCCAGCTTCTCCTGGCCTGACATCTCATATGTCCTGTTTGAGTCCCCTGCTCCAGATATCCGCAGCTCGCGAACTACGGCTCCTCCCGAAGCTTCGTGCAGTCTTATATATCCGCGGTCCCATCTTACTGACTCATTGAACTCCATGTTAAAATACGCTTTCCCTGGACCCACTCCACTTAAATAAAGTCCTTCCGGCGTCTTCGATACCAGCTTTGGCGCCGTCTCATCTGCTGTCATGAAGTTCCACATGCTCTTATCCCAAACCGCGTTCGATCCCTGACCTCCACGGTCCACAAACATGCCTGAGCTGACTTCTACATAGTACCGGGTATTGTCAGACAACGGATGGTCCAGCTTCATCGACACGTCCTGACCACTGATTTGTACCGTACCCCCTGCAACCGTTCCTCCGCTCACATCTATCCTTCCAGCCTCAGTTCCATCCCACTGATGCATGATAAGATGACCTGTTCCCAGTTCTACATCTTCGCTGAATAACATGGAGAGATTTTCGGACAGTGAAACTCCACTTTCCTGCTGAGGCGATAGCCAGATAAAGTGAGGAGGCTCTTCCATCTGCGCCTGTATATAGACCGATGAAGCCACACTTAGTGGAGAAACACTCGTGGAGAATCCATCCGACATATCTGCATTTTCTATGACTTCACTGTTAGGACTCTCCGCCGCAAACGTCGCTGCCATATAAGGGTTGGCTAGGTTAAATACCTGTGTTGTCAGTACACTTGCCTTAATTATTCGGTTTACATGATTATTATTTCTTTTTTTCTTGCCCATATATGTGCTCCTTTTATTTAGGTATGAATGGAACGGTGAAATTCATGGATTTCACTCTTGATTTCCATATAATCTTGCTGGCATTTCCATATAAAATCCCCGAAGTACAGCAGAATTTGCTCCCCTCTGATCAAAGGATTCCTACTGCTCTGAATGGCGTCCATTTTACTGTATAAAAACTCGTACCGCATACGATGGCGAGGCAGAACATATATTTCAAAAAAACGATTACCTAATAATGAAGAAAATAAGTCGTCAAATTGTCTAAAGGACTCGTTCAGCATATTGGCCTGCTTCAGACTGAGCTTATGTTTGATGCCGAGCAAAGCATGATGAATCTGCTCCATAATCGCTTGAAAAACCTCTTCATCTCGATGAAGCTCTTCAATGTATGACCTCAGAAGCAAGAGATCGTATTCCGAATTACTGCTGGTTTGCAGCCATGAATCGTCAATCGGACTTTTTAACCGCGTCTGGATCATCTCTTCCAATTTATGAAAAATCGTTCCTTTAATAACAGCACCCTCACATGTTGTATTAATAAATTCAGTCTCTTTCGATATATTGATGTAAAATTCCATTTCCGTTTTCATTTTAATAAAAGAATGGTTTGTGACAACCAGTTGGCCATGAACACCATCAACACGCGGTGAACTATCACTAACTGGAATTCCTTGAGAATTGGTAATTCCCTCAGCATAATATTGTTCATCCCGATAAGCTAAATTTTGCCCCACCAACACAATAGGGTCTGCTTTCATCTGGATCAGACATTGGAGTGCAATGACCGCTACAGAAGGAGCATCGTTAATAATCGTTGGTTTATTTCCCTCAGGTGTCCGTAATACGTGCTTGGAGAGTTCATCCTGAGAGATAATGATATGCATAAGACGACCTGGATAATGATCAAGGGTGTGTTTACCGACCGTACTGCCGAAAATAAGTGGAATTGAATCAATTCGCTTGTCGATCACCTTTTGAATTACATTTACGTTATATTCGTTCGGGTCATAACTGAACGTGCCGTGCGGATAAATGTCATGCTCCACCAGCGTGTTCACTGCCGATCCTACTGTAAACAGATAAGCAAGATTGTTCTCACGAATATGTCGCAGGTGCTCAATTTCGTCGTTAAGCGAAGGACCAGCAGATATTACTAAGACTGGCTTGTCCCTAATATGCTCTGAGCCCGCGTGCAGAAAATTCGAACTATGTAAAATATAAGGGAAATTATGAATACTGTTTAACGCCCATTTTTTTTCGTACACGCTATTGATAGCCATTTTGTCCTTTTTGTTTGAGACCATTTTGTACAATATTTCATTAAACTTCTTCAGTTCTGCAGCAAATAAGGGGCGATACGGGAGCCATGGAACAACTAGGACCCCAGATACACGGTCAATCAACCTATGCAGTATATTGATTGTTTCTCCAGTCATTCCTCCTACCATAACCTCTTCGATCATCTTATCAGCCAGCCAGTCGTTTTCATTCAGATGCTGCAAAAAAATATTCATCACACCAATGTCCGGCTCGACGATGGAGAAGCTGGCATTTGGGTGTCTACGCAGAAATTCACGAATATGATACCCAAGTCCTACACCAAAAAAGATCACGTGCGTTTGAGGTTTAACTTCGTTAAAACCTGAAACAAATAATTCTGCTTCCCGCCCAGGTTGCTCTGGATCATGCAAATAATATGATTTTCCCTCACGAGTCAGTACTACGTTGGGCTTGTTGGTTTCAGAAGTCACCAACTCACCTCCTCCTCCTGCTTGAAGCAAAAGAAGCCGAGGAAATCGGTGGTACAAGGAATTGCCTCTACGATGCTGTAATGCCATTTTCCGTTCCTTTCCACCCGATATTTCATAAAACCAACTATATAGGCCAGTCGATTAAACCTATGTAGTTTCTCATGAAGCATAATATTCTGATTTTATGTAATATCTACGACAAGTATTTTTATTCAGAAAAAAATAATCCTAAATTCTCCTGATTATGGATTAAGTATCGGTTATTCTATGTATAAACTTTAGGTCTTAAGAACCTATTTATAAATAAAGATTTTGTAACTAACCAAGCATTTACTTGGACTAACCATATATAGTCTCAAATGCTGTAGTTCGTCTACATGTCGCCCCTTGGAACAACAAAAACAATAACTAGTAAAATAGCGAAATAATTTTTAAGTTTACTTAGATCAATATCAAATTAGTATCTTCTAATAATTATTACATAATTGTTAATTAATTGGTTTGTTAACCCTTTCAACACATGATACATTGGAATAAAGAACCTCCCACAGATCGGCATCGATGCGCAGTTCTCTATCGGGCTAAGAAAGGAATGGCTTGTCTTGCAAAAGAGAGAAATTCAAGAGACTCCTCTATACTCCTTAAAACTGTATAATTTTTTTCTATATGGAGCTATGGTCATTTTCTCCAGCTTCTTCCCGTTGTATCTGCAAGATATCGGCATGGACAAGCTGGAGATCGGGAGTCTGATGGCCATCGGACCTTTTGTATCCGTATTCGCGAACCCTTTTTGGGGCTATACAAGCGACCGAAGCCGTAACCTCCGACGTATTCTGCTATTTATGATTATAGGTACCTTGTTATTGCTGCAAGCTTTATTTCATGTCCATACGTATATCATGATTTATGTGTCGATGATTGGTTTTTATTTTTTTCAAAGCCCTTTATTTGCCCAAAGCAATAGCCTAATTCTCAGCTATATTGAGGGCACAGATCGGAAATTCGGCTCATTCCGTATATGGGGCTCCTTCGGCTGGGCTGTGACAGCGGCAGTTGCCGGCATCGTTATTGACCAAACGGGGATATCCAGCATATCCACCATCTTTACGGTACTTCTTCTGGCTGCATTGATCTGCACCTTGTCGATCCCACCACTAAAAAGCTCTGTGGAGACAGCAACTATTCATTTGCGTGGCTTTGGCAGCGTTTTAATGAACGGATACTTTATATCCTTTATTTTATTGGGCATCCTTGTATCCATCCCAAATTCGATCAACAGCGCCTTTATGTCCCTGTACATCACCGAGCTGGGTGGGTCCAAACAGATGCTTGGTTTTGCTGTTTTTATGTCATCGGTATTCGAAATTATTGTATTTTTGCTGTTTGATCGCTTCTTGAAGAAAAAGATGACCGTGATGGTAGGTTGTTTGGCACTCGTCAGTTTGCTGTTTGCCTTACGGTGGGAACTGATGGCTCTGGCCACAGACCCGATTCAGATCGTGTTTATTCAGGCACTTCATTGCGTCACCTTCGGTGGATACTTCTATGTAGGCACCCAGTTGACCGTCCTATTTACCCCTGCAGCATACCGATCATCCGGACAGGCCGTATATACCTTGACCTGGAGTGGTATATCCGGTATCGTAGCAGGTTTTGCGGGAGGTTGGCTATTCCAGAACTTTGGTGGAGAAATGATGTACCATGCAGGGGTCTTTTTCGCCCTACTTGGCTCTGCGGGATTCGCTATTATGTGGTATATGCTGTACAAGAACGGTTATCAGCCAGGACTGCCAGCGGGCACAAACGAATAGAAAGTGCCCCTTAACAACACTAGAGGAATGAGGTATCCCCTCTTCCCTTCTGGCTTGTTAGCAAGTATCGTCAAATGTATAAAGAGCGTGCATGCGTAAAATAAAGGAGTCTGCCAACGGCAGACTCCTTTTCAACTGGTCGCACGAAGCTACCATCTCTCCCACGCTTTCCAACAGCCTATTGCTTAGGCAATTGGAAAGAGCTCTTCAACGATACAACACGGTTAAATACAGGCTGACCCGGTTTGGAAAGCTTCGGATCGACACTGAAATAACCATGTCGGAAAAATTGGAACTTGTCCTGTGATTGAGCTTCTTTCATGTTCGGCTCGACATAGCCATGAGCAATTTCCAATGAGTTCGGATTCAATTGGTCAAGGAATGTTTTTTCTGATGCATCCTCTTCAATCTCATCCGTGTCCTCTGCGTTAATCAAAGGCTCATACAAACGGAATTCGGCAGGAACCGCTTGAGTAGCCTCTACCCAGTGAATCGTGCCTTTCACTTTACGTCCCGTAAAGCCTGATCCGCTCTTGGTTTCTACATCATAGGTACAGTGGATTTCCGTTACATTTCCGTCTGCGTCCTTAATCACATCGTTGCATTTAATGAAGTAAGCATGCTTGAGACGTACTTCATTACCAGGGAACAAACGGAAGTATTTGCTCGGCGGATTCTCCATGAAGTCCTCACGCTCGATATAAATTTCCCGGGAAAACGGAATTTGACGTGTACCGAGTTCCGGATTTTCAGTATTGTTTTCCGCCTCCAGCATTTCAACTTGTCCTTCAGGATAGTTTGTGATAACCACCTTCAACGGATCTATGACTGCCATGGTGCGGGGTGCCTTAAGCTTCAAATCCTCACGTACAAAATGCTCCAGCACCTGCAAATCGATGACTCCGTAGGCTTTGGAAATGCCTGTCTCATATACGAAGCTGCGGATGGCCTCCGGTGTATAGCCGCGACGACGTAAACCGGAAATCGTCGGCATACGCGGATCATCCCAACCATCTACGTGCTTTTCATCGACCAGAAGCTTGAGCTTACGCTTGCTGGTTACGGTTTGAGCCAGGTTCAGCCGTCCAAATTCGTATTGGTGCGGTACCTTTTCCATCTCACATTCAGCTACAACCCAATCATACAGCGGGCGCTGATCTTCGAATTCCAGCGAACAGAGCGAGTGCGTTACTCCCTCAATCGCATCTTCCAGCGGATGAGCATAGGAGTACATTGGATAGATACACCATGTGTCGCCTGTATTGTGATGTGCTGTGTGTGAAATGCGGTAAATAACCGGATCACGTAAATTAATATTTCCTGAAGCCATATCAATTTTGGCACGCAGCACCTTTTCACCATTTTGGTATTTGCCTGCACGCATCTCTTCAAACAGCTTCAGATTGTCTTCCACACTGCGATCCCGATAAGGGCTATTTTGCCCCGGTTCGGTCAGTGTGCCACGAGTTACACGGATTTGGTCCGCGCTTTGATCATCCACATAAGCTTTACCCTTTTGGATCAGCAGGATGGCACGCTTGTACATTTCTTCGAAATAATTGGAGGCAAAATGTTTTTCCTCCCATTCATAACCGAGCCACTTCACGTCCTCCTGAATGGAGTTCACGTATTCCGTGTCTTCCTTCGCCGGATTGGTGTCGTCAAAACGCAGATTGGTGCGTCCTCCGAATTCATCTCCCAACGAGAAATTGATCCAGATAGCTTTGGCATGTCCAATATGCAAATATCCGTTTGGTTCAGGCGGAAATCGTGTAACAACCTCCTTTACCTTACCCGTACGTAGATCTTCTTCAATAACATTTTTAATAAAATTGGGGGGAGTGATCGGCTTCTCCACGCTAATCAACCTTTCTTCCGTATAATCTGTGTAAAACATGTTCCCTTAAATATACCCTTTCACACCGCATAACTCAATAAAATGAAAATCCTTATGCTCTCTTCAGCAAAAAAAGTGACAAGTTATGAAAAAGAGTTAACATTTTCGGCAAATAAATTCGTTATAGTGTATATATCTTTTATTTTGCCCGGAAAAGGAGACCCACCCGTGTTTAAGCTGCTCATTGTGATCCTGCTGTCTATGCTTTTGTCCTCTTCCGTCATGACTTCCGGCCATCCTTCACCGGACCCGGTGAACGGAACTGTACAATCTCGTCCACTAGCCAGCGCTTCAGAAGACTCATCCGTCCGCTTATATGCTGTTAGTCCGTCACAGGGATTATTCCATTCAGCTGTATTGGAAATCGGCCAACAACGCCACACATTCCGATGGTCGGGCTCGGCAGATATCTCCACCGCACCACAATTATATTATAGGGATGTGAATGGGGATGGTGTGCGTGAAGCCGTCGTGGTCCTCACGCGTGCCTCGGGAACGGGTGTCGAATTGCAGGAGTTGCATATTGTTAACGCACGGACGATGGAAGAATATGCAGTCGAATCGGCAGCAGATGCTGTGTCCCAGCGCGTTCACAGCTCAGTGGAGCCACGTGACCACAACCGCCAGGTTCATATTGCTGTCACGATTGACGGTGTCACACACACGATGGACCCTAAAGCATCAGTATTTTACGATGATCCAGCCCAATTTACAAAGCATCTCGATTTTAGCTCTGTCGTAATGTATGATGCCGAACAGCTTCCTCTGCAAGCCACTGTATCTGGCAGTGTATCCCCAACCGAATTTGTAGGGGATTTGGATCTGAGATATGTATACGAGCATGAACGGTTTCGGGTGGGACCTATTGAATTTGAAGCTTCCTCTCCCTTTTGACGACTCTCGCAGAATAAGGTAGCATGGGATTAAATGCTAGACTGGCTGGTTTAGCGATTTTCCGAGTGAAAGAGGGGATCAATCATGTTTACATATGCGTTGGACGAACGCACAGTCCTTCGGCCGCTCACCAAGGAGCATGTGCAGCCTCTGTTTGAGCTGATCGAAATGTCCCGTGACCGCCTGCGTCAATGGCTTCCATGGGTAGACTCTACCACGGAAATCAGCCACACAGAGCAGTTCGTGCAGGACGCCTTGAAACAAGCCGCAGAGAACGGTAGTCTGACCGCCGGAATTTGGATAGACAACGAGCTTGCTGGCATCATCAGCTACCATGAGATCAATTGGACTCACCGCTCCGTTAGCATCGGATACTGGCTTGGACACGGGTACGAAGGACAAGGTCTAATGACCAGCGCCTGCCGCGTATTCGTTGAATATGCTTTGATGGAGCTGGACTTGCATCGGGTCGAAATCCGCTCTGCAACGACGAACCGCCGTAGCCGCGGTATTCCGGAACGTTTGGGCTTTGTGCTCGAAGGCATTGTACGCGAAGCGGAATTGCTGCCCGACGGCTACATGAACCACGCAGTGTACGGTATGCTCCAAAATGAATGGAAGCAACTTCGGTAATATTGTATTGTACAGCAACGCCGCAGACCTGAGCAGGTCTGCGGCGTTGTTGGTTTAGGCCGGGCATACAACCGAATTGCTGTCTGTAGCCTCCCGCCTATTTTAAGAAATAGGCCATTAACACATCATCTACGAATTGGCCTGCTATGTAAAACTCCTCATGCAAACGTCCTTCAATCGCGAAACCACTTTTTTCATAAAACATAAGGGCTTCCGTGTTGCATGAGAGTACACGCAAACTCAACTTACGTATGCCCTCCGCAGCTGCAATATCCTTCATGGAGTTCATGAGTGCCGTCCCAATGCCTTTGCGATGATAAGCTGGATGTACAGCTATATTTATTTCGAGTACATGACAATTACTAGCCAACAGCGTTGGAGGACGAAATCCAATATACCCGCAGAGTACTTCCTGTTCGATGGCGACCAGTTGAGAGCCTGGAGGCGTATTACGCAGAAACTCCCCGCGCGACTTCCAGGACAGCGAGGCGGGAGCCGTGCGTTCATTCCATACCAATTCATCCAGCGCAATCAGATCAGGAGCATCCTTCATCTCCGAATGACGTATCGTCAAGAGTTGACTTGTAAACAATTCCTTTCAATCCTTCCTGTGAAGGCTTTCCTGAAGCAATAACTACAATCATCCGTCACTTATTGTACCATAATTACAGCATAATACTGCATTTTTATTAGGACTTAAGAACTGGGAACATCCGCCTTGGACGTCATAGTATTCAAAGTATCCGAATGATGCCGGTAACGGTTCAACCAGCTATGCAGGACGAAAAACAGGATCGACAACACCGCTACGCCTGATGCCAGCCAAAGTGTAGGCGGTAACCCACCACCATCATACAACTTCCCCATAATATAAGGCCCCATTACACGTCCGGCTGCGCCAATGCCCCCCACAAGCCCAATGTAAAAGGGTGCACCCCGACCTCCATGATCAGACAGGAATGCTGGAACCGCAGGTGCAATCAGCATTTCTCCCAGGGTCGCCAGAACCATAGCGAATATCATTCCAGTATAGTTCTGTGTGCCCAGCATGACAATATAAGCCGCCAAATAAAATCCTCCGGCCCATGTCATTTGCGTTGAAGCGTGATGAGCGTACTGTCGTTTTATCCAAAAAATAATGGGTTGTGCGGCAAAAATAAGGATACCATTCAGTGTCCATAGTAATCCATACATCGTTTTAGGCAAGCCCTGCTCAATAATATGGGGAGACACTCCTGTATTCCAGATCGAATTGCCGAACCATAAAAAAAGTGAGCCTAACCCCACAAAGAGATACAATCTGGTATCACGAAACAGCAGACGAGCTGGTATTTCCTCTCTTTTCTTCACAGACTTGCTGAGCTGTACTTCTCCCTCTTCCCGATCCACCCTGCTTAGATAAGACCAGAAGAATCCGGCAAATACCGCAGAAGTCATTCCGTTCATCACAAAGCTGAGCTGATAGGAAAGGTCAGCCAGCACGCCACTCAATCCCGTACCCACTGCAACCCCAATATTGTTAGCGACATAAATAATATTAAACAGCTCTCCGCGACGGTCAGCGAAACGAAAACCTACAAACGCCTGAATCGCAGGCACAGATACGACATTAAAAAAGCCGATAAAGCCCATCATGATGACAAACGCCACCCAATGACCGCTGGTAAATGGAAGCGCGAGAAGTCCCAGCGCGTTCATCGCGAGTGAGCCAACAATCAGCTTCTTGGCTCCAATACGGTGATAGAGGGCTCCGCCCAACACTTGACCAAAAATTCCGCCCAGAGACTGCACTAAAATCGCAATTCCTGCATCTCCCATACTACGGTTTAGCTCGTCAAACACATACATGCTAACCAACGGCCACATCAGGGAACTTCCAGCAGAATTAATCAGGCTGGCAATGAGAAACACTTTCACTTCTTTCGGATAAGACTCCAACCATTTCATATCTTTTGTTTCTCCTTTTGCATCTGACGCCATAAAAGGCATAATCTCATTGGCGCTTCACATTCACCACCGTTGAGAAGAAAGTAGCCCCCTGTCCCATATCCGACAGCCGATCAGAGGTTAACACATTGACACGCTGTCTGCGTCCTTTGCCTTCCCACCATAATCCCTGACTAATCACTGTACCGGACAGCATCAGATCGGTGACTTTGGCTTTCAGCTCATACGTCCCCCGATCATTCCATACGGTAACCGGCTCCCCGTCCGCGATGCCTCTTGTCTGAGCATCCTCCGGGTGAATTTGTAGCAAGGGCTCCCGCTCCAGTCGCTGATGCTTGGGCAAGTTAGCGAAAGTAGAAGAATTCAGAAAATTATGGTTTGGCGGTGAAATAAACATTAATGGATACCGCTCGTCCGCTTGCGGTCGGTGCTCTCCGTCGTACCCTTCAATCAGCGGCACATAAGAAGGCATCGCGGGCAGACCTGCTTGTTTCATTTTTTCCGAATATAGCTCAATCTTGCCTGAAGGCGTGGTTAAACGATCCAAATAAGTGGCCTTTGGCGTCATATCAAGCTTTACAAAAGGTGACTTCTTTAAGGATTCCAAGGTCACACCGTTGAGATAAGGGTTCGTTGGATTATCAAGCGCGCCTGCGATCATCTCCTCTTCACTTTCCGTAAAGGCAGCTTCATCAAAGCCCATTGCCCGTCCGAGCAGGCTAAACAGCTCATAATTGCTTTTGCTTTCCCCAAGCGGATCAATGACGGGCTGCTGCATTTGGATATAGTGGTGCCAGTACGATTTGTATAGATCTGTTCCTTCAAAAGAAGACGCGGCAGGCAGCACAATATCTGCATAGCGGGCCGTATCGGTTAGGAATAGGTCATGAACGACTGTGAACAAATCCTCTCGTTCAAATCCTTTAGTCACCCGTTCCGAATCGGGGGCTACAACTACCGGATTACTGCAATATACGAATAACGCCTTAATCGGCTGTTCCTTCTGTAGCAGCGCTTCTCCGATCCGGTTCATGTTAATCATCCGGGCATCCGGGTTCTGTCGCAGATCAGGACGCTCCAGATGGGCGCTGTTAATCTTGGCATAAGCGCCGTTGGAGCGTGACGCTCCCCCGCCGTGCTTCAGCCATTGTCCAGTGAGCGCAGGCAAGCATGTAACCGCACGTACGTTCATACCGCCATTATCATGATGCTGAAGCCCATTACCGATATTGATATACGCTGCTCTTGCAGTTCCGTACATTTCCGCCAAACGGATAATATCCGCTTCCGGCACGCCGGTAATCCGCGAAACTCGCTCTGGTGTATAGGTCTTAACATGCTCGTGCAGTTCCTCATGACCTACTGTGTAGCGATGTAAAAATTCGTCGTCCGTCAGTCCTTGAGCGAACAGTACATTCATAACACCCAGCGCGAGCGCTGTATCCGTCCCCGGATATAACGGAATGAACCAATCCCCCCATTGCGCCGTCCGGTTACGATGAACGTCAATAACGACCACCTTAGCACCTTTTTTACGTGCTTTCTCAGCCAAAACGACCTGATGCATGTTGGTGCTAATGACATTACCACCCCACACAATAATGAGGTCTGCATCCTCCGTGTCCTCCGGGCTGGTGCCGCCCTTAAAACCCATAACGGACGCCCAGCCTTCATTCCCAGCCACGCTGCAAATCGTCTGATCCAGTTGGCTTGAACCCAGCGCATTAAAAAATCGGCGATCCATTCCATCCACACTCAATACGCCCATATTGCCATAAAAGCTGTAGGGGAGAATAGATTCCGGTCCGTCCGTACGGATCAGCTCCTTGAACCGACCTGTAATGGTATTGACCGCCTCCTCCCAGCTAATTCGTTCAAACTTCCCTTCTCCTTTGGGGCCTATACGCTTCAACGGATAGAGCACCCGATCAGGATCATATACCCGCTCCGTCATATTGCGAACTTTGTTACAAATAGCCCCTTTGGTAATGGGATGATCTGGGTTTCCAGTCACCTTGATTATCTTTCCTTTTTCCTTGTGAAGCAGGAGCCCACACGTATCCGGGCAATCTAACGGGCATACAGCCGGAAAAATACCGTCCTGCTGCTCCGTCATCCGCTGTCCCCCTTGTAAGTCTTGTTGAAGCGTGGCCTCACGAGGCGCGCTATTGCGATGATCCATAGTGTTGATGCTCCTTTCCGTTACCGTTTCCAAAAATTACACTGATCTTATCATATCCACAGCTTTGGCCTATGGCAAGAGAAGGATTTTCCCACACAGCCGCTCTCCAAAATATTAAAAAAATCCGTCTGCTGCATAGAGCAAAACGGATTTTTTAAGAATTATAATTTTTTTCAACATCCTGTTTCATCATATCTTACTGAGGGTAAAAAAGATCAAGGCATCATGGACGAGAGCACACTCATCCTCCATGCCAAATCATGGACCACTCCCAAAAAAATCCGCCATGACAGGTTTCGTTCCCCCGGGCCTGTCATGGCGGATTTGCTTTGTTCATTGCTGTTTAAAGTACTGTGATTAGGTAGGATCAATCAACGGATTGGATGTGCAACCGAAGAAGTAGTTGGAGATTCATTCACTGGATGTGCGTTGGCTTGAGGCTTTTTCAGATAGGCCAACCAGTAGGCTCCAGCCACAAACAGGCTACCTCCTACCAAATTCCCCAGCCAGACCGGAATGAAGTTCATAACATAATCTGCCCATGAAAAGTGGCCTGCAAAAATAGCCGCCGGAATGAGAAACATATTGGCAACAACGTGCTGAAATCCAATAGCCACAAAGGCCATGGTCGGGAACCAAATCCCCATAATTTTGCCGCCAATGGAGTCTGTGCTATATGCCAACCATACAGCCAGTGCTACGAGCCAGTTACATCCTATACCCGATATAAAAGACTGCAAAAAGCTTTCGTGTAGCTTATGTCCTGCCATATCCACCACTTTGTCCAGATAAGGGCCCGTTTCTGTCAAACCCAGCACATGCCCAAAGAAAAATGCAACGAATAACGCACCTGCAAAATTACTGAGCGTAATAATCGCCAAATTACGAAACATGACTCCTGTCTTAATCCGTCCTGCCCATCTCGCCAAAGGGACCGCCATCATATTGCCGGTCAGCAATTCTCCGCCGGCGATCAAAACTAATACCAGACCAATAGGGAACACCGCAGCTCCAATAAAGGTGGCAATGCTTCCCCATTCTTTAGGCGCACTTGCAATAACACGTATATCCAGCAAAAACCCGAGTGCAATAAATGCACCTGCCAAAAACCCCAGTACCACCGCCACAGTCCACGGGTTGTTCGCCTTGGCCACTCCTGTTTCCACCGTCTTTTCAGCAATTTGCCCCGGTTTATAGCTCGCCATATATCCCCGCTCCTTTAATATCTATTCACTAAAATATTCTTCTTTCATATTTTATTTAAAATCAGTGATTAAGTTTGTGAAAAAAATCACTTTCGTAACTATAAAAAAAACAGCCCCTGAAAAAAGGACTGTTTTTCTGTATTATTACATCTACTGCGCTACTACGCGCTTTACATTTAATTGTATTCTTCCTTTTCAACTGCTCTTAAGAACCAAAGAACTCCACCAAGGCCTACCATGGCCACGACTACAAGAAAAAGGATATAAAACAAACCCATAAGTTACTTCCCCCCTGATCCTTATGCTACTCTATATTGTACTATAAGGATTCATCCGTACGCCTCAGATTGTTGACAAACTTATGAACAATGTCACAGACAAATCTAATTATACAGTAACTGGGTTCCGTTCAGATATTGTAGGCAATGCTTGTAAACCTGCCGCGTTCAAGAAATTCCAAGGCTTGTTATAGTGCGGCTGGAAGAAGAAATCGACAAAGGCCAACTGGTCAATGGTCATATGGTTTTGAATGGCTACGGATAGCGTGTTAATGGATTGCGTCAAATCCACCTTCGACATAATTTGAGCACCCAGAATTCTCCGCGTCCCCTGTTCATATACCACTTTCAGTAACACTTTTTCGGAGGTTGGCATAAATTCAGGTCGGTAGCTGTCCTCAATGGTTACAGCTTCTACAGTCATGCCTTCATCTGTTGCCGCAGCTTCCGTCATGCCTGTTCCTGCGATATTGTCTTCATAAATTTTGATACCCGAAGTTCCTTGGGTTCCCATGTAGGCAATGGTTGGTTGCACCAGATTACGTGCCACCAGCGTACCCATACGAACTGCGTTGGTTGCCAAAGGGATATAAGCCGTTTTGCCGGTCGGATTATAGCGAATTGCACAACTGTCGCCTGCTGCAAACACGTCCGGGCAACTACTTTGCATATAGTTATCCACAATGATCGCACCGTTAGGCAACATATCTACCTGACCTTTGAGCAGATCCGTTTGAGGTCGGAAACCGATGCAGAGAATAACAAGCTCTGTTTCATATTCTCCTTTAGAGGTCACGACTTTACTTACCTTACCGTTCGTACCCTCAAAGCGACTCACCGTCTCGCCAAGTACCAGCTTAATGCCATGTTCCTTCAGGGAACTTTCAATCCGGTCTGTATACTCATGGTCCAAATACTTATTCAATATACGATCAGCACTGTCGATCAGCGTTACATTTTTACCATTCATTTGGAAAGCTTCTACCAACTCAACACCAATGTATCCAGCTCCCACGACTGTAATGTTCTGTACGTGCTGGGCTTTCTCAATGATATCATTGGAATGATTATAGTTTTTACAGAGCAAAATATGATCAAGTTCAATGCCTTCCAGCTTTGGAATAATGGGCCATGATCCCGTGGTCACAATTAGTTTATCAAATGTGTCTGTAAATTCTTCACCTGTTTGGAGATTACGGGCATGCAGCGACTTGCCAGCCGTATCCACACTCGTTACCTCATGAAGCATCTTGGTCACTACACCCAAGTCAGACAGTTGATCTGGAGACGAATAAAACAGGCCGTGCGGATCTTTGACGACACCACCTACGTACAGCGCAATACCACAAGATAAAAATGAAATATTATCATTACGCTCGTAAACGGTAATTTCTGCATCTGGATAACATTTAGCTGTGTTAACGATAGCTGCTGTGCCTGCGTGTGTACATCCGATAACTGCTACTTTCATGTTGAATTCCTCCTTGGTGTGTGGGCATAAACTGTATAATAATTGTGAATAGTTTCACGTAAACAGCTCGTTAGTGTTTGTGATTTATTTCACTTCATGCACTTATTATAGTGTGATATTTTTCACATTACAATAGCTTTTTGTGATATTCACAATTTGTCCACATTTAAAAAAGAAAGGATATACGAGATCAACTGTTTGCTGAAATGTTTTTTTGCTCCATTCAGTTTCCCCTGTAGGCGGCCTGATTATGCCCATGGAATCGACTTTCACATGATGCTCCCACCTTAGACAAATGCACATGTAGAGAACAAAAAAAGGTCCGCTTCCCGGAGACATGCCGGAAATCAGACCTTTTTAAACATATATTTTGGAATGAAGGCAAAGCTACTATAGCAATTGCTCAATGGCTGCTTTCATCGCTTCTGGTGACTCCTTCGGTTCAAAACGACCCACAGGTACACCTTCACGATTCACAATGAATTTCGTAAAATTCCACTGAATTGTCCCATCTTCCTGTTCTCCAGGCTGTTGCTTTTTCAAATATTCAAACAGAGGCGCTGTATCCGGTCCATTGACGTCCACTTTGGCGAATACCGGGAAATTAACCCCGTAATTCAGTTGGCAAAATTCAGCCGCTTCCTCGCTGCTGCCCGGCTCCTGACCGCCAAATTGGTTGCAAGGAAAGCCTAATACAACTAATCCCCGATCCTTATATTCGTCATAAAGCTTTTGCAAATCCCCATATTGCGGGGTAAGTCCGCATTTACTGGCGGTATTCGCAATAACCAGCACCTTACCAGCGTAAGTATTCAGAGAAACCTCCTGATTCGCTGGTGTTACGGCATTATGTGAATAGACAGACATACAGCATCCTCCTTCGTGTCACTTGGTTTAGGTTACATAACCTATTTTAACCAAAAGGTGACGGACATGCCAACATCCACAGAGACTTTACCGTGATGCCACCACTTCGAGTCTGCGTTCTTCACGTTCGGAAGCGGACATTTTGGGGCAAGTATAACAATACCGCTGACCTCCACCTGTCTTGTAATATTGGCAACAGGACGGTTTCATGTAGGTATTTTCACCAGGGCGGTAAGGATTGTCCAATTCAACGAGACGAACCGTAAACGGATTTCTTTTACGCCCAAATATCTCTCCCTCAAGTTCACGTGTCACATACATATAATCTTGTTCAAAGCGCTCCACATCCTGAGGATCAGTCAACGATGGCTGTACTCTATCCTTAAAATACAGCAATGCCAACGGAAACTGTCCCCACATTTGGCCGATAGATGCGCTCCCCACGGTAGCAATTGCTTCCAACATGGGCCGCATCTGCAAACTGTAAAAGTCTCGTAACACTTGCTGAGCCTGTTTGGAAGAACGGTGATCCCCATTGTTCCACGTATTGTCCAGCTCTGTTAAGTCGATGACCTGAAGACTAATAGAGGGATATTGACCTTCATAACAAATATGAAATCTGAGATTAGAAACGGACAGGTCCCAACGGCGTTCACACAGTGATACCATAAAATGCTGCGCAAACACGAGGCCACGCAACTGGTTCGCAAAGTAAACGGCTGCGGTTAAATCGTCTTCAGCACGCAGAAGATCGCCATAATACTCCATCACAGAGCGGATCTTATCTGGTTCAAGCCATTCGGCCACTGGCCCGGAATATACAGCATCCTCCGGCGTGACTCTCACTATGTTTGCTAGTTGCTCAAGCTGATCGTAATCCAGTGGTTTCATGGTATGTCCCCTTTAACCTCTTGCCGCTACTTGTGCTCTAGCATCACGTCGCTCAGCAACAGAACCCACAGGTTGCTTATCTTCCACATTCATTTCTTTTATGGCTTGGCTTACCGCAGGCTGTCCAGCCAAAGCATACGGAAGACAGAGCGGTACACCTGTACGAGGATCTGTTACAATATCAGCCTCAATCCCGAACACTTCACGCAGCACATCAGGGGACATAACCTCAGTTGGAGTTCCTACCGCCTCAGCTTTCCCTTTTTTGATTGCAATCATATGCTGAGCATACCGGGCCGCATGGTTCAAATCGTGCACGACCATAACAATGGTGCGCTCCTCCGAAGTATTTAGATACTCCAGCAAATGCAGCACTTCCAGTTGATGCGCCATATCTAAAAATGTCGTCGGCTCATCCAGAAACAAAATATCCGTATCCTGCGCAAGTGCCATAGCAATCCAGGCACGCTGACGCTGACCGCCAGAAAGCTGATCAATCGGACGATCGTGGAACTCGCTCATTCCCGTTACTTGAATGGCCCACTCTACCATTTTGCGATCTTCCGCTTTCATGGAACCAAAACCTTTTTGATAAGGAAAACGTCCGTAAGATACCAGTTCCGTCACGGTTAATCCTTCCGGTGCAGTCGGATTTTGCGGCAAAATAGCCAGCTGCTTAGCTACTTCCCGGGTGGATTGCTTATGAATGGATTTACCGTCAAGCAGAACACTGCCGCCCTTAGGATTCATGATGCGAGCCATCGTCTTCAGAATGGTGGACTTGCCAGAACCATTTGCGCCTACCAAGGCTGTGATTTTCCCTTGCGGTATTTCTACGTTCAGATCTTCTACAATCAATCGATCTTCATAAGCAATATCCAGATTTGCCGTTTTCAGACGAAACATGTGGAATCATCCCTTTCCCTTATCCAATATATATAGTCACGGGCTTAACGCACGACTTTCATCAAAACTTCATTCTATCTTTATATAATAAAGATATTGATAATCATTATCAAGTGTTAACTGGTTTATTTCCTATATCATACAGTGCATATCATCCAATATTTTCTCAAAAAATTCAAAAAAAAGATCACAGCTCCTTGAAGCTGTGATCTTTCAAATCCGGCGAATTGCATTATGACTGTACAGAACACAGTCCAAGTACTTCGGCCATGAGACGTATAGATTTCATTTTGGCATCAAAGTCATGAATAATGCTCGCAACCATGATCTCCTGTGCATTATAGTCCTTACTTAATTGCTCAATCTGACGCTTCACCTGTTCGGGCGAACCGACCACCATACGTTTGCGATTCTCACGTATCCGCATCCGGTCAAACGGCGTATACGGATACGCCAGTGCCTTTTCCACGGAAGGTGTTCCAGCGGAGCGCATTCCCTGCTCTAATAGTACAAGAGATAAGTCCATGCTGGAAGCCAAGCGATTGGCCTCCTCTTCGGTATCCGCACAGATCGCAAATACGGCAACAAGCGAACGTGGTTGGTCACTATGCTGGGAAGGCTGGAAGCTTTCCTGGTATTCCTTCATAGCCCCTGTGCCGCCTTCACCATTAATGAACTGCGCAAACGCAAAGCCCACGCCACGCTCGGCTGCCAGACCTGCGCTATCACCACTGGAGCCGAGCAACCACATTTCCGGTACAGTTTCTATAAGCGGCATCGCCTGTAGCGAACCGAAACGGTGATTATTGCCTGTGCTGTCATGTAAATAAGCTAACAGGTCATCCAACTGCTCAGGGTATAGATCTACACCACCTCGCATTTTGCCTTCTTGCAGGGCTCTGGTAGCAATGGGCATTCCTCCAGGCGCCCGTCCCAGACCTAAATCAATGCGTCCCGGATACAATCCCTCCAACACACGAAAGTTTTCCGCTACTTTATAAGCGCTGTAATGAGGCAGCATCACCCCACCCGACCCCACTCGAATGGCCCGAGTACGGGCGGCCAGATGTGAAATCAGTACCTCCGGGCTGGACCCAGCGAGATTTGCTGCAGAATGATGCTCTGATACCCAAAAGCGATGATAACCCAAGCGTTCCGCCTCTATAGCAAGCTCAGCGGTCTTTTGTAATGCCTGCGCATGCGTCATGCCTTCCGATACCGGAGATTGGTCAAGAATGCTGAGTTTTATCATAAAAGTCTGACCTTTCTATTTGGGAATAAGGATAGGCATTAATTATAGCACGCGTAGCCACAGTTACCCAAGAGGGGCCCATATCAATTTTATAGTGGAAAAGTTTATTTTTCGTAAAGACTTGCGTTCCCTTTATCCGCCTCATAGAGATGCGAACGCTTTTTAAAGAAACTATACAAATGTGTAACGATTACTTTCAAGACAGCATACCCCGGAACCGCCAGTACAATTCCCACCACACCAAACAAATTGCCTGCGGTCAGAATAACGAAGATAATCGTGATCGGATGTACCCGAAGAGATTTGCCCATAATTTGTGGAGAAATTAATTTACCCTCAATGAGCTGTACGACTGTCCACACGATAACCATCTTGAGCAGCATAATCGGTGAGGTAACCAAGGCTACAATTAACGCAGGTGTAATGGCAATGACGGGACCTAAGTAGGGGACAACGCTCGTAAAGGATGCAATGACTGCAAGCGTCAAAGAGTAGTCTAATCCAATGATTAGGTAACCAATATACAACAGCGCCCCAATACAGAAGCTGACAATAATCTGCCCACGAATATAGGAACTGACCTGATGATTCATCTCGGTCATAATGCGATCTGTTTCTTTACGAAACATAGGCGGGAGCATTTTCAGGATAAACTGTGGTAGCTTGTGTCCATCTTTTAGCAAGTAGAACAGAATAAATGGAACCGTGGCAATCGCAAGTACCGTTTCTGTAACCACGCCCAAAAAGCTGCCCACACCCGTCCATGCATTATTAATAAAGCTAGATAACTTTTCAGAAGCTTTGGAGGCCAGCTCTGATGGATTAATTTGAATCGTGTTCTGGAACTGGTTTACAAAATCGCTGCCGATCAGTTTCTCGAATTGTCGTTGTACTTGCTCGCTATAGGCAGGGAAATTTTGAATAAGCCCCTGTATTTGATCACGGATCACAGGCACCACCGATGTAACCACAATCGCAATAACCCCTATAATAAGCAAAAACAATACAACAATGGAGTATACTCGTTTCACCTTGTTACGCTCCAGTACATCAACCAACGGGTTGAACAGATAGTACAACACGCCGGATAATATAACAGGGAGAATGATCGTTTTTAACAGCACTATGACAGGTGTGAATATGTATGAAATTTTGGTAAGAACCAAGATATTCAAGCCGATCAGCAGCAGTACCAGCAGGAATAACACAAACTTGTTGTTCAGAAAAAACTTCTTGAATCGGTCTTTCCATGCCGGAGTTATTTCCACACCACATTCCCCTTCTCTTTACACAAATGAGTATACGTTCTTCATAGATACGATATATTTTTGGAACAAAATATACAAGGTTATACCCAAATAAACACAAAAGCAAACAAAGTTGTACGTCATCGTACGAACTTCGCTTGCTTTCGAGGGTTATGGAGTATCATTTATCGTGGTTGCAGCATCCACCGTCGTGGTCACAGGTTTGTTCTCCTGTTCAAAAAGATTCTGTATGAAGCGCTTGAGCTTTCTTTCGTCTACACCCAATACCTGCGCACCCTTAATGGTTTCCCCGCGCACCAATTCATTCGGCGGGATTTGCTGCTTCGCTACTGTTGTTGCATCGATATTAAAGCCCAATGAAGCCAATTGCAGCATTTCCGTAGTACTCAGATTCGTTTCAATATAAGGAGAAATGCTATTTAAAATACTCGGCAGTTTGATTAGAGATGAGGTTGACTGAATTTTACCGCCAAGCTCAGTAATGAATTTGCGTTGCCGCTCCGTACGCGTAAAATCGGAAGTCGCATCATGACGGAAGCGTACATATTGCAAGGCTGTTTTACCGTCCATGTGCTGCATTCCCTTTTTCAAATCAATATCAAACTGGTGTTTATCCGCCTTGGAGGTATAATGCATATCTTTTTCGACATCCAGGTCAATACCACCCACAGAATCAACCAGCGCAATAAAACCATTGAAATCAGTATATACATAATATTGAATTGGTATGCCCAGCAGGTCGCTCACGGTCTGTCTGGTCAAATCCGGTCCCCCGTAGGAAAAGGCAGCATTCAATCGACTTTGCCCATGACCTGGGATATTGACGTAGGTATCACGAAGAATCGACATCAGTGTAGCCTTTTTCGTAACCGGATCAATAGAAGCAACCATAACGGAGTCAGAACGCCCTGAATCCTCTCCACGGGAGTCGCCGCCTAGCAGCAGAATATTCACTCTTTCTGTCCCATCCCATTCCGGTGGGAGCGATACCTCTACAGGTTGTACATTGGTTTGAGTTTGTGCCTGCGGTTTGAATTTCGAATCCTGTCCGGAAGCAACTGAAATTTGATTCGTAAAATGATATATAGAATACGTATAATATCCGCCCACTAAAAGAACCGCCGCAGTCACAGAAATGCCTAACCATTTTAAAAATTTTCGCATATTTTCGGGTAACCTCGCTTTTATTCATCATCGTTCGGCTTTTAAAAGCATACCCTTCCTGCAAGTTATCTGTCAATTCGCGCCGTCTGTTCTAGTGGTCGTCCGCATACCATGGATTCAAATGGACAAGCACCTCATAAACCCGCGGTTCCCGCTTCATGACAGCCCCCTTAATCAGTCGAATAATATCGTGTCCCTGCTGAATCGTCAAAGAGGCATCCACTGAAGCGCGGATATCCACGATAATATAATGGCCGTGCTCACGGGCACGGATACGGTCAATACGTTGAACTTCGGCTACACTCAGTGCGGCTGCGGCGTAGCTCTCAATTTCCTCCGTTGCAATCGCCTTTTCCATAAGCACATCTATGGATTCACGGCCCATTTCCCACGCCAATTTCAGAACTAGCAATGCCACTACGAATCCCGCAATAGGGTCACCGTAAGATAAGATTGAAATGCCCCAGTGCTCCCCAATCAGCCCCAATCCGATACCCAGTACAGCAGCCCCAGAGGCGTACACATCAGCGAGATGATCTTTTGCCGTTGCAATAAGACCCTGACTATTGGCCGCTCTCCCGATACGAATCGTGTAGATATACAGCCACTGTTTCCAGAGCAAGGAAATAATGGCGGCCACCAATGCCAGTATATGCTCCTGTGGCATCGGTTCGAACAGTGCTGCAATCGAATGATAGCCGATGAATATACCCGCTCCAAACAATATGACCGCCACCACGCTTGCACCGATCACTTCTGCCTTGCCGTGACCATAAGGATGGTCCTCATCCGGCGGCTGGCTAGATATGCGCATCGCCCCCAGTGCCGTTGCAGAGGCAATCACGTCCCCAGCATTATGCACACCATCGGCTACCAGCACCTTGCTGTTGAACATAAGTCCTGTAATAATCTTAATGCCGGTTAATAGGATGTTGCTAATCAGGCTGATCCATGCTGAGACCATGGCGCGCTTGCCCATATCCTGTTCCTGCATGATGTATAACCCCTCCAAATTTATCTTTTGAATTTATCTTATGGCGCTGCTCTTTCAGCGGTATGGATGAAGATTACAATAGCCCCGGAAGATGAGCCTCCCCGGGGCTATTATGATAACCATAGTGGAGCATTCTATGAGAATACTCCTATTTTATCTATCTGGACCGTCCGCGACGGCCTCCTTGTCCTTGACCACCACGCGGGCCGCCTTTGGCTTGTCCACCGCGGCCACCTTGGCCTCCGCGCGCAGAACCACTGCTGCTGCGGTCATACCCACCGCGCTCGCTGCTTTGTCCTGCCGAGCGACCTTGGCCTCCTCGTGCGGAACCGCCGCTGCTGCGGTCATATCCACCGCGCTCGCTGCTTTGCCCTGCCGAGCGACCTTGGCCTCCACGTGCAGAACCGCCGCTACTACGGTCATACCCGCCACGCTCGCTGCTTTGTCCCGCCGAGCGACCTTGGCCTCCTCGTGCGGAACCGCTGCTGCGGTCATATCCGCTGCGCTCGTTACTGCCGCGGCTAGAGCGACGTTCGCCGCCTGCACTGTCACGACGGCCCGCCTGTTCGCGGCCGCTGCCCCGGCGTCCACCGCCGGAGTCGTTGCCACCGTAGGAACGGCGGTCGTTTCTGCCCGAACGGCGTTCTCGACCCTGCCGATCAGCCGTATCGGAAGCAGGTCTACGCTGTCCGCCGCCCTCACTGCTGGTGAATGTGACACCAGCAACTTTCTGGATGTTCCGAAGCTCTGGAATATCCCTTGGCGTAGCGAGCGTCACCGCCACGCCTTTGCCTCCGGCACGGCCGGTACGCCCGATGCGGTGGATGTAGCTTTCGGCATCCTGCGGCATGTCGTAGTTGAAGACATGCGTGACGCCTTCTACATCCAGGCCGCGTGCAGCTACATCAGTCGCTACGAGCAATTGGAGTTTCGCTTCACGAAACGCCTTCATCACTTGCTCCCGCTTGTTCTGGGACAAATCCCCGTGAAGCTCACCGCTCTGAAAGCCCATTTCTTGCAGCTCTTCGTTCAGTTTGGCAGCCCGGCGCTTCGTACGGCAGAAAATAACAGCCAAGTACGGACGATCCGTATTCAGCATATCCACCAATGCCTGTTGCTTACCCCGGTCTGTTGTTTGCACAACGACCTGACGGATTTGGCTCACCGGAACGGAAGAAGCGGATTTCACTTTGACATCTACAGGTTCGTTCATATATACACGAGCCAGTTTGCGAATACCGGCTGGCATCGTAGCGGAGAACAGCATCGTCTGTCTCCGGTAAGGAACTTCCTGAAGAATCGTCTCCACATCGTTCAAAAAGCCCATGTGTAACATTTGATCGGCTTCATCCAGGACCAGCATTTTAATGCCGCCTAGATCCAGCGTGCCACGTCTCAGGTGATCCAGCAGTCGCCCAGGTGTCCCAATAATCAGTTGTGCGCCACCTTTCAGTTTACGAAGCTGACGCTCCACGTCCTGTCCTCCGTAAACAGCTAGTAGAGATAAACTCGGCTCCGCAGCAGCCAAGCATTTAGCTTCCTCTGTAATCTGGAGTGCCAATTCACGCGTAGGTGCAATCACAAGCGCCTGCGGGTGCCGCTTGTCCAAATTCAGCTTTTGTAAAATCGGCAGTAAAAACGCAAGCGTCTTTCCGGTTCCCGTATGTGCCTCGGCAATCACATCCTGACCTTCCATCAGCAGTGGAATCGACTCCTGCTGTACAGGAGTTGGAGATGAAATCCCCTGTTCTTTCAAGGCTTCTACCCAATGCTGCTCTACGCCTAATGCTGCAAAATTCTTCAAGTGGTATTCACTTCCCTTATCTGTATTCAATATGTGTCACGTAAAATAGGTTCATGTGCCATATGACATCTATCGTTCCATAGTTCAGAATTCCCATTTTTGTATCGGTTCTCATTCTACCCTTTTCAGGAAGGGAGCTTATCCGTTATCGTTGAATCTGTTCATGTAACCAACATACGGCCGCAATGCGGCTCAGGACCGTTCCATGTATGACTTTCCTAGTATACGCGAAGTTGAACTGGTTTCCAAACGATTTTAATGAACAGGACCACAGTCTATATAAAAGGTGAATTCGATCTTCATGTCATATATTATGGTATAAGAATTGGTAATTCATGAATAAAGGATGGATGCTTGTGGTTAACAACTTGCATTATAATTTTATAATGACCGGTTCCTTGTCGGAGAAGCACACTTTGTTTGCTGAAGAGTGCTTTGCTAACCTGTTCGATTGTTTTGAAACGTTCCTGAATATATCAGGAATCCGCAATACCCGTGTGTCTATCTATCAATCCACGAAAGCCAAACACGGTAAGATTCGCTGGGACAAGCAGGAGTTGCTTCGTATTGTAACCAATGATGAATTGACTCCTTTGATGCTGGTTATAGAGGCGCCTAGTATCAAATCGTCCTATAACAAAGGGACGACGCCGGAAGTGTACATTCTTTTGTCCAATGACCCCATGTCCCAATCATCCAATAATTGCGGCATACTCGTTTCGATCCGTCAGGACGTTTATGAACGTATCAACCAAACAATCGTCGAAGACGTTATGATGCAGCTCAGCCAGTGGATAAAGGCAAACAAAATGTTACATAGCTCGCGCAACTTTTATGCTGGCAGTAAAGCACGCGCCATTATGGATATTCTTCCATTTATGCTCGAACAGGATACCCCGGATATGAAGTATGTTTTTCAATCGTGGACTCCGTTCCCTTTACCACACACTTAAACAATCCGTCATACTATTAACCCCAGGAGGCTGCAATTTATGCAAATTCAAGTTCAAAAGGTTGAAAAAAAAGAGAACGAATATCTCATTCATTATCAAGCCGGGGGAGCGTTGCCGTTCGTTCCGCATGATATTGTTCTGATCCATGGCAAACAGTATTTTATAGGCACGATTTTGAAAGTAGAGCCGGAACAGGCCCTTGTCCGTATTAATCCGGAATATGAAGACCAACTGGCAGGGTCCATCGGACTGGAGCTGGCTTTCTCTCCAACTGTTTCTATTCAAGGTGCAGACAGCATTGTCGAAAAGCTTGGCTATTTCCCTCCCTTTCATTATGACCGAATTACAGCTGCTAATATGACGAAAGACCAGATTACGCTGACGATTGAGCTATCCTACGCTAGCGTGCTTGTCCCTAAATCACCGGATCTGGAGCCTTCAACTGAGGCACCTGTAATCCCTGAAGCTCCAGCAAAAGACGTCCCACGCTATGCAGTAACTTTTACATTTCTGGAAACTAAAGAGCATGTATTAAGCCCTGTAGAAACAGAAAATATCATTTTGCAACTTGACTTCCGTTATGAAGAGGCTGATATGGTCGTTGACATCGATGCCTTGTCGGGGCTGTCAGGCAGCTTTCTGTGCAGAGGCATCCGTGCAGAGATTACGGAACTTCATGAATAAACAAGAAGCCCGTGAGCTGTTGCGCTGTCATTCTTTTATCCATGATGATCTGGAGCATCCCAAAATGCGAAGCGGATTTTTAGGGATGCTTCGCCCCTTCCAAGGCGAACTGATCGAGGACAATTTTCATGAACTCATGACTATCATTGAAGTTCTGGCAGATGAGTTGGAGAAACCATCCATAGAACGAGAGTTGATTGCCGCACTGTGGGGGATTTGCCAATATACACGGGCATGGGCGTTGCATCCTGATGGTATGCTGCAGCGAAATCATCTGCTGACCGTAGAGCAGATCAACACCCTCGACGATTGGATTGATACAATCTCCTATGCGGTTATGGTGCTGCTGGAGGGTGGCGGACCGGAAGAAGCTTTATCGAGCTACAGACATGAGAGTTGATCCGTAGTGATACATATATCTTAGTCAAGGGGGCCGCTTTTGCATTGCTTCGCGTACATAAAAGCATGCCTTTCGCACAACATGCTCTGAAACAATTAGTTGAGCATGAAGAATTCCGTGCATCTGCCAAACGGGAGCTTTCCACATAATCGACAACCAAAGGAGAATCACTCTACTTATGCGTGTAAGAATATTTATATTCATATTTATTATCGGAATTATATGTGTGCCTGCGTATTTTATTATGAGCAGCTTTGGATTATTTCAAAATGAAAAGGTGCTTGTACATTACAAGCTTGCCATTGAGGTAAAGGATAAAAAGTATGATGCCTGGCCTTTAATCAGTAGCTATGCCGCTATAGATAAAAGAGGGGACAGTCGTCAGCTCTACTACCAGGCGGAGGGCTCAGGCTTAGAGTATCTGTTTCAGCTAGCCTATGGACAATATGAACTCCGACCCTCCAAGGAAAATTCTTTTCTGGACGGAGGAGTCCACTATACCATGGATCATCCCGAGTATGTGCGTGAGGAAAAGGAGTATGAGAATGCTAACGACTACACGGAATTAACCCATTTTTATAATCAGCAGGAACGGATGATTTATACCTATAATCCCGAAGCCAAGCTCGATAAAACATACGTCCGTTCCATCATCACCGCTGGGATGACTCGCACAACTGGTAATTCAAGCCGTCCGGTTAAGGATGACTATATCAATATCAGTAAGCTGTTTAAGGATAAGCTAGGAGTGAATGTGAAGGTAGATGTGGATGAGGACAACAAAATCGTCACCCTATCGATGACATGATTTCACATACGATGTACCGCTGCGTCGTCTCATTTCCAAAAAAGAGATTTATGGTTACTAGAATCAAGGGGGCTGGTTGTTGATGTCATTCGCAATTGAATCAGGGCTTTTGCCTGCCCAGATCGCAGCATTGGAGGAACAGATACAGCATATATTGCCCGCTGGCTATAAACGTTTTCTTTCACAATATAACGGATTTTATGTAGCCGCCCCTTTTTATTGCAATGTGCCCTTCGATCGAGTGGATAACGGAGACATTGATTTGACTTGTTTTTTCGGATATGAGGTATCCAACAAAAATCATGACCTTCTAGCGATTAATGATGAATTTCTGGATGAAATCAATCATGTCGAGAGCGCTTTGTTGATTGGTGCAGATGCGGGCGACAATTTTTACGTTCTGACATGTAAGGACTACACCCCGTATGTGTACTACTGGGACCGCACACATCTTCATGCCTATGATGACAAACTGAACTATGATATTGCAGAGCAGGACGAATGCGGACATTTGTATCTGGTGGCAACAGACTTTACAACGTTTTTTAATCAGGTAATTGAACGACTCAACGAGCAGAAAGGAAGGCCTAATGATGACAGAAATACATAATGCTAAGCAGGGACCGGCTTATTTGGAGGGTTGGGTTGTACCCGAAAACCCCGAGGCATGGGTCGAGCAGGAGTGGACAGGTACGCTTCGTTCACAGGCAGGACATACGAAATTCCACATTTTTTATTACGGAGAACTTATGGACGAGCTGATCACTGGTACTGAATTTGCACCCCAACTCATTATTGCAGAAGATGCAGTCACAGGTGAACAGATCGTGATTTTTGACGGAACCCGCCATGGTTACGATGCTCTGCTATGCGAAGTTTATACCAAGGAGCAGCAGAACAATCGCACTCCCCTGCTGCCCTATCTGGACGAAGATGGTGAAGATACTTTCGAGGTAAGCGTAACTGCCTTTTATAATGTTGATTGGGATGACGAGTTTGCAGACGATGTAGATGAGAATGGGCAGTTAGAGCTGATCAATGGCGAACGATGCGATTTTGAAGATGCGAAGCGGAACGGCTATGATGCGATCAGCATTACGATTACCAGCGCTAAAGGTCTAAAAACAGAGATCCTTCAGGAAGAGCTGGCCTGACGATGGTGTTCAAAAGAATCAAGCATCGGGAAGGCGATATTTTTGTTATCCCCCTGCATGACGGCCGATTTGCGGTATGTCAGGTGATCTGCGCACTGTATGGTAGATTCAAAAAAGCGTTCTCCTTCGGGGTTCTATCCATAGGCCAGAATCAAGCGTACGAGGGAGAAACGACATATCTTCCGTTCACAAATTATCGCGGCCGATTTGAAGTTATATTCACCGCCACCCAAAATCTGACGAAAGGAGTATGGCCCATTATCGATCATCGCCCTCTTTCCGAGGAACAACAGCAGCTAAAATATTTTAATTGCGCGGGCCATCTATACTGTGGGGATGAATATATACGCAATCTGGAACTGGAAGAATATAATCAATATACGGTAATGGGCGTGGCTGGATATGAGTTGGTACAGCAATATTTAGCCCAATATGATGACCGCTAGGAAGAATAGCAGCACAAATAACCACCTTGAAGTTTGAATGCCAAGGTGGTTATTTGACCTGTTAAAAGGGTTCAAACGTATATGGGAATGATGATGTACGCTCTGTCCCCAATACCGACTTCACGCGCTCTTCATCCACCAACGCTTCGACGAGGCTATACAAATCCGAGGCTGCATACCGAAAATTGCCCCATGTGCGCAGATTCAAAGCATAGATTGGGAATTCCCCCCGTTCATCAGGCGATTGAATATCCCAGATCAGCAAGTCATCCTCTTCACTGGAAGCGAAAGGGACCGCATGCTCCAAAAGCTCCGGAAAACCATCTGGCTCCAGCGCCGCTTCTTGTAAAACCTCTTCTGATTCCAGCAAATCATCAAACCAAGCCCGCCAATCATGATAACGATGAAGCCATGAATCCGGGTGATCGCCAAGAGGAATATGAATGTTCCATAAGCCGCATAGTCGCCCGTAACCAAGAGTTTTGACATAATCTATATAAGAAGGCGGAAAGCCCATACCATTTTCAAAACGATGCTCTATTAGAAAAGCCTCATCATAGTAAGCCTGGAATTGCGGACGCTGTAGTCCTGTAAAAATGCTCATGCTCGCCCTCTCCTTTCGCGCATCTTTATTCACCTTTTCGCTCTTAGGCACATTGAAAAGGTCTTTTTCAAGTGTTAAAATGGGAATAAGATGTATATTCTAAAAAAGAGTGAAGATGCGTCAACATCCTCACTCTTTGGCAACAGCCGCTTTTAAGGGCGGTGGCTGCAAGTTCACGGTATTCGAAATAGACCGGTTCCTACCACGGGCGGTCTATTTCTTTTTATGGAAGGAAAGAATCAGAATCACCAACGTTGCGAATTGAATCATCAACATTAAGGTGTCTTTAACCTCCACAGGCCTCACCTCCCTCACAGGAGACTAGCCGACCGCCCATCTAAGCCATTCTGTTGTTAAGGAATATTATAACATATGAAATATAAAGAGTGCGTTTTTACGATCTTTCCGAAAAGGAGGAACGAACATGGAGCAAAAACGCTTCAAAGATGAATATGGATACAAATATGACTTTAGCGCCGTGATTAGAAGAGGAGAACAGGTAACTGTTCACTGCCCCCGTTGTCAGGGCCAAGCTTTTATTTCCATATCCAAAAAAGACTGTTATTACGTCGTTCGATGTTCTCATTGTTACTACACATATCAGCAGCCCGAATCTTATACATTCTATGCACGCGGCGTATGCAACCATTGCGAACGGTATTTTAATATCGAAATCCATGATGACCGAACGAAACTCCATAAAAATACAAATATAAACTGTCCGCACTGTGAGACACGCAATCAGGTTCCGGTGCATCGTGTGCAATCACGCGAATGGCATACGAACGTGATCCAAAACGGAAAAGACCCTATTTTCCAGCTCCAGCTGTACTTCCTAGATTACTATCGGGGGAAACCTGTCTGGGCTCTTAACCGGATACACCTGAATTACCTGCTCTCCTATATCTCTGCCGAGTTGCGAGAAAAGCCTGCATCCGGTATGATGCGTACGGCTTCCCACTCCATTCCCAGGTACATTAAGGATGCGAAGAATCGCCAGTCCATCTTAAAGATATTACAAAAGCTACAGCATAAGCCAGCGGCTAAGAGAGGAGTCTCCATACATGAGCATACAAACTTTTGACAGCCTTGAAGCACTGGTCCATGCCGTTGACCAAACAGAAATCAATGAATGGGTATTTGCCAATCTGAAACATGTTCAAAGTAATCCGCTCAATTCTACCTATTACATCATTCCCGAGGAAGAATTGTGGGAACTGGAGGATGCCGGTCTCACCGTCACCAATCATCGTGATGAAAGTATACCTGCATCTCTGCCAGACCATCAGGTGCAATCTTGGCTGGAGGTGGCGACTGTACAGGATGTCATTGAAGTGTTACGCCACAGCGGAAGCGAGCCGGATATTGAACGCATTGCGCAAGGACTGCGATATTATCATGAATATGATGCTTTTATGGAATAAGCGTTTCCAGCAGCTCTTTTACCTCAGGGACAGCCTGCTTCAGGCTGTTTTTTAGTTTCTTCGCGCCACCCCATATACGATAAACAAGCACCTCTTGTTCGTAGTTCTCCAGCTTCTTAAGCTCCTCCACCAATACCTGTGCCTGCTCTACGGTTTCAATTCCGGATGACTTCAGTGGTTTGGCAGACTCGTTGCCTGCCAGTAGAACCCTCGTCCAAACGGGTATCGTGTCCGGTGTCAGTCCGTGTGCGTCAGCAAATACAGCGGCGTAACCGTCCTGTACGGACTGATGTTCACTGTCCACCAGCTTCATATAACGATTCACTAATGGGAAATAGTTCTTTCCTTTTAGGCCCAGTCCCATCACCGCATAGGTTCCCGGCATTGCCGACTTTTCACCGGGCTCTACATCGTTATACCACTTGAACTCTTCCATCACGACCTCAGCATATTCAGCCAGCAACGGATGCAGCGCAGGATATTCAAGTGCATTGGCGAAGAAACGATGCAACGTAGATTTAGCCAACTTGGGTACAGGCAGGTAGTTTTTCACCTTGCTTTTGAACTTCATCCGATATTCCTTGGTAAAGCCCTTTCTTAAAATATCGCATAAATATACGAGTGCTTCTCTATAACTCTCTTCTTCCTCTGAACGAATCTGAACCTCCAGCGTTTGCAAAATATCATTGGCTTGGCAGATGACTCGCTCACTTGTATATAACGCTGGGATGCTTCCTGATCCGTTCTTAAGCCACTGGGCTGCCTGATCCGAACCCAACTGTGCAGCAATCTCCAAATACTTCTGCCGTGCATCGGCATCGGTCGAGCCCACCCGCATCGCGGTAAGCAGGAACATCTCCATGGCTGGCGCGGGAATTTCCGAAGGGAGAATATCGGGCTTCACTTTATAATCCAGTCCATAGCTTTTTTCCCGATCCGCATACTTCAGCAGAAATTCATCCTCAGCCCAATGCTTTAAGCCACTGCTGAGCTGATACCTCCATGCTTCCTCACGCTTGCGGCTGACCTTCACTTTGGCATCCATTCGATTCAGCAACTCATTCATCCGCTGGGCTTTTACAGGGTACAAATGAGGATCAAGCAAGTGTCTCACTAAGAAGAAATCGTCCTCTTCCTTCGGGATAGCTTTACTGGAGGGGTTGAGCTTCTGCTCTACAAACTGTTGGATAGTGGCTAACAGTTGCTGCCGTTTATCTTCATTTAGGAGTGAGAATGTAAAATGATTGGCCTTATTCTCCAAGACCACTTCCAGATGAAAATCCAGTCGATAACGAAAGAACATGGAACTGAATTCTTCCGAATTAAATAGCGCCTCTATCCGTTCCCTAAACACAGGCATCCATTCGTCCTGAACCTGCTGCAGTGTTACCCCCTCCGTAAAACCAGAAATCTCCATGTCCGGTCTACGATGATCCCAATCAAACGGTTCGTAGGTATCCACCCACAGCCCATCCTTCTTACAGGTAACTTTTAAGTATTCATGAATCCCTTCGTGAAGGACACTTTTGATTTGGAATTCGGCGATGCGCTTTTGCTCAGAAGCGTACGCCTCATCAATCGCCTCAAAAATTGGATCTATGTAGGCTTGTACCCCTGATGTCATAAGATGTGTTCCTCCTTCGTCCCCTCACAAATTGTAGTTCCTACGGAATTAAGATAGACTAATCTATAACTATTTTATTTCCTGATTATAGCATATCTCTCATTTACTTTTGGACTCTACCCCTATAGATAGAGTGCCGGAAAGCAGGTGTATTCATATGTATTGGGTTTCCACACAACATACGACGGTGGCTGCCGAAGAACTGACAACTTTCGAACATACCTATGGATTAACTTTACCACCTCCCTATGTAGCATTCCTCACCCGCTATGGGCCTGGTACCTTTTGCGGACTGCTGGTGATTGAACCGCCTGATGCTCAACTATTACAATCCTATGCGGATTACGAACTGTGGAGGCATGATGATAACTGTCCGATCACCGTGCAACAGCTAGGCGAGTGCGTGGTCATCGGTAGCTCCATAGATGGGGATTTCCTAGCGGTGCACCCTCAGGTCGAAGGTTTGCTTTGGCTACCGCGACATTCGGAGGTCATTACTAAGAAGCCATTAGATGTTCAGGTTCCATTTACAGATACACTGGAGCATATACTACAGGATGAATTCGGAAGAATAGAGCCATTCCCCCGTTATTTCGAACCTGTCAGTCTGGATAGAGCAGCAACATTTCTACTATTTAATCCACCCGAGACGGCGGAAGCTTGCGGTTCAGCCCATCCGAACGATCAAGCCTTGCAAATAGCTCCAGCATCTATACAGGTATTGGCTCAGCGTTTTAAACAGCATTTTGACTCAAATCTATGGATTGAAAACGAGCATATCTGCATGGCTTTTCTTCAGACTCTAGGCGGATATGTGCGTTTTAACTATGCATATGGACGCGAAGTGGCGATCATTTATGAACCCACAGCGATAGCACTTCGTGATGAAATTCTAGCATTCTTGCAAAAAGAGCATTGCCAGGTTGTAGAGTAAGAGGAGGACAAATACGAATGACAGTACATTTTGAACGAACCTTAGAAAAGCTGGGACAGATCGCCGATCGTCTGAGACAAGGTGGGATGTCTGACGTGGTATACCAATGGTCGAGGGGGATTTCTACAAGTGAACTAACTGAGCTGGAGGAACGGCTGCAGATGCCTTTGCCTGCCTCCCTGTCTGAGTTGATAAAGCGGTGTGGCAGCTTACATTTGCTATGGTGCCTCCCTCAACACTGTATTGTAGCCGATGAACCGGCTTGTTCATATGAAAGCAGTAATGGCCTTGAACAAGAACCGAATATCCTCGACGATATCACAGGAGAATTTGGCTGGAATCATGAGTATATTGGCTATTTTACATCTTATGGGGAAGATACCGACTCAGCAGCGGACGAGCAACGATATCTGATCCTTAATTATAATGGTGCGGGTGATCCGATACTGCTTGATATGGCGACATCCGCAACAGAGCCAGCGGTGTTCTGTTATGATCATGAGTTGGATCAGTTTACTCTGCTCGCAGAAAATCTACCCGCCTATATAGAAACCATGCTCACCTTGCACGGACTATGGCTGTGGGATTGGTCTAACGTGTCAGACGAGCATGGCATTCAGCTAAACAGTCCACCACTACAACTGTGGCAACGCTGGTTGGACATGTTTTGTACGATGAAGCTGGAGGATGCGCAGTCGTTGGAGACGCTGATCCATTACACCACCATGCATGGCGTAGATCATCCTGCTGTGGTGCAGGCTTTTCAAGCCTATGATCCAAAGGATATTTTTCTTGCCTGGGAGCAGCACTGGCAGAACATTCAACATAGCCAGGTTCCATTCTCTACATGGGCCGTTTGGGTAGGGGAGACCGCAGGGGTTGGGGCTGCTGATTGGGTCCGCTCCTTGTGGGAACCGGAAACCGCGCAAGTATGGACATCTTTAGCGCAAAACAATACCCTACATGCTAAGGGTGCATTTGCGTCCACACGCGCCTATCTGAGCGCCCGCTGCCTACCCGGGCAGGAAGGCTTGGTATGTGTTTGCAATCACCTGCTACAGCATTCGGTTGCAGATGGCAAATTAGAAGGATACACCGCTAATGGGCAGCTACAGCATTTTCATTCACCGCAGGTCATTAACTGGATACGGGATAAGGTCAATCATCCGGTCGATGGCTGGGCAGTACTTTTCGCCTACTCTTGTCCTACAGCTGAGCAGGTGATTGAATGGCTATCCAGTAGTGAGCTTCATCAGAAGATTGCAACGGAGGGGCTAGATATTATGATTCATCGGGATCTTCTGCCCGCTCTGGAAGCAGACGCTTGGGCCAATATCTCAGATCTGCTTCTTGCTTCTTTGCAGCTCGTGATGCTCAAAAAAGATAAACGTCGTATTGAAGCCGTGCTTAAGCAGCTTTCAGATTTGGAACTTCGTTAATCTTTCGGAAGGGTCGTATGCGGATTCACATGTACAGTGATGTGAGGTAAAGAAAGTTAGCCGCTGCATCAGCGGCTTAACCCCTTGAGGAAAGTATCTATAGTAAATGAAATCAATTCATCATTTGATTGTGCCATAGGAAAATCAAAATTCAGGAGCAAAGAAGTCAAGCCGTGCAGCATACTCCATACAGAGCTGGCGAACAAGCGCTCATCTCCTTGAATGATGGAACCCTCCTCCATAACGGCTTTGAGCCCAGCTTCAAGAAACTCAAAGCCTTTAAGGCTCCCACTGTCTATAAGACTAACCAAGCTTACAGATTCCAGGTTGCTGATAAACAGAATGTTGTAATATTCCGGGTTAGCCGTTCCAAAACGAACATACGCATCAGACACCGCCTTCAGTGTGTCCAGAGCGTTCAATCCCGCTGCCTGTGCTTCATCCGCACGTTGCTGAAGAGCCTGCAGAAACAGGGCATTTCCTTCTAGCAGGAGTTCGATTACAATGGCTTCCTTATTTTCGAAATAATGATAAATAGTTGTTGGTGAATATTCAATCTGATCCGCAATTTTGCGCATGGAGACTTCAGCATACCCTTGATTCAGAAAAAGCGATCGGGCGGCCTCAATGATTTTCCGGCGGATCTCATTGCTTTCACGTTCTCGGCGTTTGATATGTTTCATGAGTAGATGTACTTGCCCTTTCTGCCTACCCCAATTTGGCGGCGATACGATCAGCTTCCATTATACCCGATTCCATAACCCCTTGAAACCCGCCCCCAGGCTGTGTCCAGGCCCCTACCAATGATAGACGCTTTACTGCTGATTTGTGCTTGAGCCTTTTTATACCGGACTGCCGAACCGTTTGTGCGTAGCCATAAACAGCCCCGTCGGGATTAGCGGTATAACGCTGCATCGTGCGTGGTGTGCCCAATTCGGCTACCATCACTTTGCTGCTAAAACCCGGATACAGCTGTTCAAGGCATCCCAATATCTGCTGTGTCACGGCTTCTTTTTTGGCTTTGTATTCGGGACGTGCGGCAGGCCAGTTCTCCAATCTGTCCAAAAATGTAATTGCGATGACACCCTTTCCCGGTTCATTGAGCTTAGGGTCCATGGCGTTATAATTCGTGAGCATCCAGTTGCCTTTCGTGTACTGGCCGCTCATCATTACTTCATAATCTGTCTCCGAATCCGGCTCATTACGCAGGATTAAGTCTTCTTCGGTGATGCCAAGCTCATGAGGTTCACATGATAATCCCAGATATAGCTGGGTGAGAGACGTGCCAGTCTCCAAACTGCTGACAGCTTCCAGCTCACGACGGGCAGCATCATGGTTTTCCAGTAGACGGCCATAGGTATGATGGGGACTGATACCAGACACAATCCAGTTGGCTTTATATACATCCCCTTTTTTCAGACGGACACCAGCAGCTTTACCATGTTCGAGTATAATCTCAGATACCTGACTGCGCAGGTGAACTTCTCCTCCCGCTGACTTAATAGCGTCAACCAGTGCATTAGATAAAGCCTGTGCGCCTCCCTCAATGTAATACGTCCCCTCCATGTGGTAGCCGATCCAGGGAATAAAAAAATACAGGGCCGCAAGTCGCTTTGGAGGCAATCCGTAATAGGCCCACAGCGCGGTGAAAAATTCCGTGAAGCGGTCAGATAACCCGAACTGGCTTACAGATTCCCAGGTGGTCATTTGCGTCCAGCGGAGAAAGGTCCCAGCTTTGAGCAGGCCAACCGCCTTGCGCCAGGAAGTGAGAGTAGAAAAAGCAGAAAAGCCTGTTTCAAAACGGCGAATGCCCGCGAATAGACTGTCAATGGCTTTCACCTCAGTAGGAAACATGTTCTTGAGGAGCTGCACATACTCCTGAACATCGGACGGAATATCAATGTTCTGGCCTTCCCAACGAATGGAGTAAGGGTGCTTTTTGCGGAGAGGAACAATTCGCTGGTCCGCATTACAGGCCTTCAGCATCTGACCAAAGCTTCCTTCCTCGAGTCCGCCGACACCATGCAAGGAGACATCAAAAGTGTATCCCTTTCTTGTAAATTCAGTTGCGAAACCGCCAGGCAGAGTATGGCTCTCAAAAACAGCTGTTCGGTAACCGAGCGAAGAGAGTCTTGCTGCACAGGATAAGCCACCCAATCCTGCACCGATGACAATAACATCATATTGGTTCATGATTTCATCCCCCTTTTTTTAACATCGTTATATAAGTTAACAGTGTTAAGTTAAGGAGATTATATACCATAATATTACCGTTGCGAAAGTAAAACTTTTTTAATAAAACATCAAAAAAATGTAGCGCTTTCACTTGTCAGATTCCAATGAAGGTGCTATCCTTCAAGTGGGATTGTTACTGAAAAGGCAAAACCCGAGTACACTTGTGTACCCGGAGTTTGCCTTTTTTTTTAATTTGTATGGATTCCACAGCATACAGTTAACCATCCCGAACATGTAGTAAGCGCTTTAAAAAAATGACACCAAAGGAGATTAATCTCATGCAAAGAAGACGTTTTGCCCCTGTTTTATTATCTTTCGTGTTCCTGCTAACGATCTTTTTCCCATCCTCCAGCTCTGCCGCAGCAGCAACAGATGTCCCAGCGCCACAGGCTACCCTGCTTACACAGGTACAGCCTTTGGGTGAAGTCGTTTCTGCTGTTGTACTGAAATACAGCACCAATATTGACGGGGCATCTTTATCCACGTCTAGCTTTCAGGTTCAATCTGTACTCAATGATGTATATACAGATAGAACCGTGACCGGTGTATATACCAATGATACTGGAGCCATCACCAACCGCAGCACTCATGGTAAATATGTCGTGATTGAGCTGGATACACAAGATAAAAATGCAAGTACCCTTACTTACGATGCAACAAGCGCAGTTAACCGCATCAACACGTTGAATTATATTATTAGTCAAAAGAAAGATATTGCAACTTCAAAGAAAACAGTCATCCCAGCCTCTGCACAGACTGTAAAAGCAACAGATAAAATTACACCGATCGTAGACGATTTCCAAAAAAGCATCTTTGAAAATAAAGAAGGCTTCAAGCTGAACTACTTTACGTTTGAGCCTAAAGTTGAGCCCGGCAAAACCTACCCTCTGGTTGTATTCCTGCACGGAAACGGCGAACGTGGTGACGGAAACGGAGTAAATTTGCTGGCAAACGCCGGAGCTGTTACTTGGGCTTCTCCTGAGCAGCAAGCCAAACACCCATCCTTCGTAATCGCACCACAAAGCCCGATTGACTTGGAACATAAATTCATTTGGGCGGATGAACCACGCAACAGCGCTGTAGCCGATTTGGTACGTGAAACAGCGTTAAAATACCCAATCGACACCGACCGAATCTATATTGTTGGTATTTCTCAAGGAGCTATGGGTACGTGGAGACTGCTGGAAAAGAATCTTGACTTGTTCGCCGCAGGTGTACCCATTGCCGGTTTGACCAACTATGAAAAAGCCGTTAACATGTATGCACCTGTCGATCCTAAACACGTTGAAGTACTGAAAAACGTTCCGATTTGGGCCTTCCATGCTGCAGACGACACCACAGTTAGTCCTAAAAACTCGCAAGAAATGGTAGCTGCCATAAAAGCACAAAACGGTAACCTCATTCATTTTACTGAATACGAAGCAGGGATTATCAAACCTACAGGACACTTCTCCTGGGTACCGGCTCTGCAAAATCAGGATATGATTGAATGGCTGTTTGCACAAAAGAAATAAATGTACAGGCCTGTTGATTAACCACTAAATGGTAAAAGTAAAGTCGCCCACCTTTCAGTTGGTTTGTACCCTTACAAACCAACTGAAAGGTGGGCGACTCCATGAAAAAGTCTATTACGATCCCAACGATTCTTCAATCCATTCCGCTAGCCTGTGGGGTGGTTCATACGTATTCAGTCCTGCGCAAACAGCTTTATAGTCTAAGGCACTACCTCTGCTTCTTTTACTTCCTCTAGGCTATATTAACTTTACTGCTTTCATTGCCTGCATTACACACATCATTACGCTTCATTTGCTCAAGTCTTCCTTCTCGCAACAAGCAGCATAATAAATGAAATTAAGACAATGGCAATCGTCCACGCCCAGGCCATCGTCTGATTCCCTGCATCGACAGCTACATAGATCGCCGTAGGTACCGTCTGCGTCTTATTCGGAATGTTCCCGGCAATCATCAGCGTCGCTCCAAACTCGCCAAGCGACCGTGCGAAGCCCAGTATCGCGGCAGTCAGCAGTGAAGGATAGGACAGCGGCAGCGTAATGTAGCGAAACATCTGCCATTCGCCAGCCCCTGCCGATCTGGCCGAGTCCTCCAGTGAACGGTCCACCGCATCGAATGCCGTCTTCATTGTCTGATAGACGAGCGGGAATGCCACCACGATAGACGCCAGCACCGCCGCCCACCAGGAGAAGATGACTGACGCGTGGAACAGCCATTCGATCCATTGTCCTAACCAGCTTCGACGTCCCAGAATGACCAGGAGCAGGAACCCGACTACCGTCGGAGGCAGCACCAATGGAAGCATGAAAATGGTCTCCAGCACCAGCTTACCACGTATGCGGCTTCGCCTTATCCAGCGGGCCGCCAGTACTCCTAGGACCAGCACGATCACACAGGACAGAGAAGCGACCTGCAGGGATAGCTGTACCGGAGGCCAAAATTCCGCCCAATTCACAGCAGTCAACAACTATTCCGCCTTACGGAAGCCGTACTTTTCCATCACCTGGAGCGCAGACTCGGTTTGCAAATAATCGTAGAATTGACGTGCATCCTCCTCATGACTTGTGGCAGCTACCAAACCGAGCGGATAGGTAATCGGAGAATGAAGCTTGGAGTCCACTGTTAACGCAATGCTTGTATCCTTCGTGGAAAGTGCATCCGTCTTGTATACGAAGCCCGCATCCGCGTTACCTGTTGCTACGTACTGCAGCACCTGTCGCACATCCTTGGCTTGTACCAGCTTCGGCTCCAATTCACTCCACAGCTTTTGATTCGTTAACGCTTCCTGTGCATATTTCCCCGCAGGCACACTGTCAGGAATGCCAATCGCGACTGTCTTGATGTCTTGTCCCTTCAGGTCATCCAGTTTCTTGAGCGCCACTCCATCCTTAGCAGGAACGACTAATACCAGATCATTCGCGAGCAACGTGCTGCTCTTCTTGACAAGGGCTTTTCCCTCAAGCGCCTTCATGCTGGAGGTAGAGGCAGAGATAAAGACGTCTGCGGGCGCTCCTTGCTCAATCTGACGCTGAAGTGCACCGGAGGCGCCGAAGTTAAAGTTCAGCTTCACATTCGGGTGCTCCCGCTCATATCCGGTCTTAATCTCATTCAGGGCGTCCGTCAGGCTTGCCGCTGCAGAGATCGTCAACTCCACCTGTTGCTGGTCCGGTGCCTTCGTGCCTGCTGTATTCTCCGTTGTTGTTTGTGCTGCTGTTGCCGCCGGCTCTACAGGAGCTGCGGGCGCAGCACTCTGGGAACCGCAAGCAACTAACACCACTAGTGCCCATATAGCTACTAGACTTCCAATCGTAGACTTGATTCTTCTCAAATTCCATCCCCCGTTCAATCATGTTTAGTTATAATTAGATATAACTAGTATAAATTCATATCTCATTATAGCTATGAAGGTAATCCTTGTAAACCACCAAAGAGCAGTTGGCAAGTATCACTTATGCCTGTTTAGAAGCTTGATGTTCCTGACTTTTTCGCCAGCCTCTGTTATGCCAGATGATTTGGTGTACAATATATGAGACACTGTGCATGATACATCACAGAAATTGATACATTTCAATCATACTGTTATTAATGGAGGTCTACTATGAATTCTCCTGTATCCTATACGACTGAGGAAATAGCCAAGCTACTGAAGATATCCAAGCTGACCGTCTATGATCTGATCAAAAAAGGAGAGATCCCCTCGTACCGGGTAGGTAAGCAAATGCGGGTGGATGCCAGTGATCTCGAAGCTTACAAGCAGCGCTCCAAAAGCCAACTGCTGAAGCACGACCCATCACCCCCACCCATATCCATGATGATCCCGCCGCATTCGCTATCCGGCGGTTCGACGCAGAATTCCAGTACAGCAGTCATTACTGGCCAGGATATCAGCCTCGACATTCTCGTCAAGCATCTTGAGAGCCAACAGACGTCCATTCGCCCGCTCCGCTCATATGGGGGTAGTCTGGACAGTCTCATCTCTATGTACCAGGGCAAAGCAGACATCGTCAGTACGCATCTGTGGGACGGCGACAGCGGTGAGTATAATTTGCCTTATATTCGCAAAATTCTGAACGGCTTCTCGTACCTCGTCATCCGTCTGTTATCCCGGCAAGCAGGGCTGTATGTCCAGACAGGGAATCCTTATGGTTTGCAGGGCTGGAAGGACTTGGCGCTTCCGGGGCTGCGTTTGGCGAATCGCGAGAAGGGCTCCGGCGCGCGCATCCTGCTCGACGAGCAGCTTCGTCTTCATCACATAGACCGCACTGCCTTGCTCGGATATGAAGACGAATCGACGCATCATATGGCTGTAGCAGGCAAGGTCGCCTCCGGCGAAGCCGATGTTGGTATCGGAATCGAGAAGGCCGCCAGTATTGTGGGGTCCGTGCAGTTTATTCCACTCATTCAGGAGCAGTACGATATCGTCATGCTGCGCACACCAGAGCGACAGGAATGGATTGATCTTATATTGCAGATTCTTCATTCGGACAGCTTCCGGCGGGAACTGGGAGCCATTCAGGGATATGACCTTTCTGAGACAGGAAAGATCTTGCTAGAGACATAGTCCTAAGTACAAAACAACGTTCAGGAACAGTCTTCCTGAGCGTTGGAGTCTATTATGGAACTAAATGTCGCTGTTAATGCTGAACGACTATAATGAAAATCAATGTAGCTTAGCAGGAGTAAGCCTCGGGAGCAGGCTTGCCAAGCGCAGGGAAAATCTCGTCCAACTGCTTCAATAGCAAATTGCACATGATATAAAAAGAATATATGAGTTTGGCTCATACAGTTCTAAAAATAAAAGCGCCAGAACGGTTCGAAATCCGCCTGGCGCTATATTTATTGCATATAATTAAATCTACTAGGATGCAAAAGCATTTGGGGAAATATGTACCTTTATTACGGCAGTGTTCATTTCACCCTTTTACGCTTCTGTGTTACATTATATAAATAAGACGAGAACAAAAATTCGAAGCTGAATTTATGTTCGCCATTTTTTCATAGTCCTTTATTCCGAACTAAATCAAAGTCTATATCTTCTCGACATGTGTTACATAACAACTCGTCTGTAAGAAAACTTAATGCATCCATGTTGCGCAACCGTTCGACTAACTCGGTAATCACATCTATGTCCTCACGTTGTACATATCTGGCAAGAGTGATGCCGCCTGTATCGCCATCAAAATATAGATGCGAATGATGTCTTTCCTTTTTTACATGTCGAAGAGTAAGCACGCTATTGTCGATCATCATGACGTAACGGTCCTTGATTAGATAGCCCTCAAAAAGCTCATACATATGCGGAAGATCACAGGGACCAAGAATGACACTTACTTTTTCAAAATTACCTTTGTTCATTTAGATTAGCTCCCTTCACATCTATTAAATCGGTCTTTACTAAAGATTAGATTTGTAAATTTTATAACTTTTCAAGATTAACCTTTGTGGTTATTTTATAATGAGGTGTATGTATGGGAATTATTTTTAAACTTGAAGAATTACTTCGAGAAATCGGGATTACTAAAAATGCTCTCGCTCGTGAGGCAAAAATCAGACCTAATACCATCTATGAGATGTGTAACAATACATCCAAGCGAATCGAATTTAAAACATTTAATACCGTGATGGAAACACTGATTCGGCTCTCTGGTCGTCCATTAACCCTACATGATGTTCTCGAATATATACCTGAGAATGAATCAGAGAAACACTGATACATTCACAGAATAGTCCGCTGCATCTTATATCTCTGCCCCTGGCAGGGATATTTTTTCCCTTGTTATTTAGCATAATTGTTATCATTATTTCAGAGTACGTGTGACTAGAATCTATACTGATAAAGGAGTATTTTCCATCATGAATGTTCATGAGAGATATCATTTTAAACTTGGCGATATTTTAGAAGAACTTGATATTTCCCGAAATAAACTAGCCGTAGAAGCAAAAATACGTCCGGCTACTGTAATAGATATGGTAAATGGCAAAACCAAAAGACTTGAATTAGAAACACTTGTCCATATACTTGATGCTTTGAACAGAATTGCCCATCAACGAAGATTTTCAAGGACTATTACTCTTGCTGATATTATAGAATACATCCCCGAAGATGAAATGGAGAGACAGTGAGACTATAATATGAGAATGAGGATTACTATTAGCCAAGAGGGCATTTCCATGACGAAATAAAAGGTTGCTAAAGCCCTCTTTTCCCCATATTAAAGAAGCGTTGGGACAGCAAGCCCAACGCTTCTTTATGCTTAATAAGTACCTTATATGATGATTAATCCACTTTGCCGCCCTCTACGACCAATTGATCTGTAAAGCCTTCTCCATAAACGGAGGTCAGTGTGTCCTTGTAGGCTTGATGGACAAAATTTTCCTTACCCAACGTTGCCAACTCATTGTTGATCCAGTCTAACAACTCCTTATTTCCCTTTGCTACTGCGGGTGCAATCGTATCTTGACCACCAAAGGCCGGGATGGTTACGGTAAAGCCGGGGTTGGCCTTTGCCCAGGCGATCAGCTCTGTATTATCGTTGGCAATGGCAACGCCGCGTTTGTCTTTGAGGGCTGAGAAAATCTCTGTGTATTGATCGAATTTGAGCAGCTTGATGTCAGGATAATTTTTCGTAAAATAGGTTTCAGCCGTCGTTCCTTTTGCGACAATCAGCTTTTGATCCGAACCCTTCAATTGGTCAATCGTGGTGATTGGAGCACTATCAGGTGACACAATGCCAAAGGATAATTTCATATACGGATTGGCAAAATCAACTTTTTCTTTACGCTCATCGGTCACCGTAAAGTTAGCCATGATGATATCTACCTTGTTGGATTCCAAATAGGCAACCCGGCTGGCAGCATCCACCAGAACAAATTCCACCTTGGACTCGTCACCCAAGAGATCTTTGGCAAACCGCTTCGCAATATAGACGTCAAAGCCTTGATTTTTCCCTTCCGAATCCACGTAGCCAAAAGGCGGCTTATCTGCAAATACACCGATTCGAATCTTGCCATTCTTTTTAATATCCTCAATCGAAGCAAATTTAGCCGAGCCTGAACTACCGTTGGTATTACCAGCCCCTGCACATCCCACCAAACCAACAAGCAGCAAGCTCAAAGCCAGTAATAACGTCGTGAACTTCATTCCTTTTCTCATCTGTATTCCTCCCCCTGTTTGTCAGCATTTTGCATCATTCGGTTTCTTTCGCTTCTGGGTGCAATATAGAGACCAATAGAAACATGTCGATCTCTATATTGTGATTGGAAGTCGCTCATGGAATTGATGCAAAATGCTCATATCGTTTCGTACTGAAATATATCCAGAAAGTGCTGGGCACGCTCTGTTTCCGGTTGGGTAAAAAATTGCTGCGGCGTAGTCATTTCGCATATCTGTCCTTGATCCATAAAAACGATACGATCTCCTACCGACTTGGCAAATCCCATTTCATGCGTCACGATAATCATGGTCATGCCCTGTTGGGCCAGCTCTCGCATGACATCCAGCACCTCTCTGACCATTTCCGGGTCCAAGGATGCGGTGACTTCATCAAAGAGCATAATTTCCGGATTCATACACAGGGCGCGCACAATCGCAATCCGTTGCTTTTGCCCACCTGATAATTGTCTCGGATACGCATCTTTGCGATCCAGCAGACCCACTCGCTCCAATAGCTGCTCCGCTTGCTCAAGTGCCTCCTGCTTATTTCTCCGCTGAACTTTAAGCGGGCCGAGCAATATATTTTCTAAGACCGTCATATGCGGAAACAGCTCGTAGTTCTGGAACACCATTCCGATATGCTGACGCACCTCACGCCAATTCACTTTCTTGTCCGTCAGGTCTTGCCCTCTATAACGGATATCTCCGCTCTGAACTGGTTCCAGACCATTGAGACATCGGAGGAGTGTGCTTTTTCCACATCCCGAAGGACCGAGAACGACCACGACTTCCCCTTTCGTTACGTCCAGATTAATCTGTTGTAATACTTTTCGGTCTTCGAAGCTTTTGTGCAGCCCTCGAATTTCGAGTAAAACCTCCACAGCCTCTCCCATGACACCCACCCCATCCTGCTAATTTTGCCATCTGCGTTCAAATCTTTTGGAAAGTCTGGATAACGTATAGCATACGAGAAAATATAATATGAAAATAAAGCCATACACCCAAAAGGATGCCGAGGGCGCTTTGATTACACCAAGCTCAATAATCTGCTGTCCGACCTTGACCACTTCTACTACACCGATCAGCACTACTAATGAAGTGGTTTTGATCATCCGTGTCGCCAAATTAATAGAACCGGGAAGCATTCGGCGCACCGCCTGGGGAATGAGTACATGGCGGTATAACTGCCCATATGTCAGTCCCAGTGCCTGCCCGGATTCCACCTGATGCTTGGGCAGTGATTCCAATGCACCCCGAACAAGGTCACCAATCTCGGCTGCTCCCCACAGGCTGAATACGATAATTGCTGTCAATTCTCCGCTGATATTCACATTTAACAAAGGCGTAAATCCAAAATATACAACATACAACCACACCAAAATCGGAATAATGCGGAATGTCTCCAAATATAATCTCAGCACAAACCGAATCGGTCTTGATTGTAAGGTGCGCAGCAATCCCATCAGAATGCCTAATAGAGTACCGATAATAATGGAAAGTAACGCAATCTCCAGCGTAACGAGTAATCCCCCTAATAGACGCTCGAAATTGGAACCTTCAAAGAGCACATTAATCCCCGAATTCAGCATATCGCACCTTCCTTTCCACCCAAGTCAGCAGTATCGACAAAGGTAAAAGCAGGACGAGATATGCCAATACCAGCAGAATTAGCGATTCTGTCGTTTTGTAGTACATACCGATTAGGTCTTTTGCCACATTCATCAAATCTAATAAAGCAATGGCGCCAACAATGGAGGTCTCCTTGAGTAGAAAAATCGCATTCGCTCCCAGAGACGGAACACTGATGGTAAAAGCCTGTGGCAAAATAACATATCTCGCCAGTTGTATCTTGGACAGTCCGAGACTCAGCCCGGATTCCGTTTGCGTTTTACTTACGGCTTCGATTCCACCACGGAACGCCTCAGCCATATAACCCCCGCCCAAAAAGGTCATGCCCACAATGGCACACGTCATTTCGCTCATATGCAGACCTATTTTCGTAAACCCGTAATACAGAAAATATAACTGAACAAGCAGCGGCGTATTTCGGGAAAGCTCAATATAGGCAACAATGATGCCGCTAATTCCCTTCACCTTGTAATACAGTACTATACTGCATAGCAAACCGACGACTAGTGAAAACAGAATAGCAAAAAAGGCGATCTTCAACGTCAGCCACATGGCTTCTCCATATAGCGGCAAGCTCTCTACAATAAAGTCCCAGTCTAAGTTCATATGTGCATACCTTTCAATTTTCAATTATTCCTATGTATTTGCTTTGCTTAATAACAATGATTGTATTCCTGCCCAATTATTACGTCAATACTTTGATGAAAATTTGTCATATTTATCTATGGTTTAGGAAAGAAAAGTGTTGTTTTATTTCAGAAATAAATAAAAAAGCTTGAAATGAATAAATTTCATTTCAAGCTTTGATTTATGCTATACGATTCATCACACGAGTGGCTCTGTAACTACAGGACCGCCGAGCTTCTCTACAATTAAACGGCTTTCCTCATTTAACCCTTGTAGGGTAATAGTTTTACCTGAGTTTCTGTATTTTTGAAGCACCTTGCCAATAGCAGTAACCGCCGAGTGATCCCAAACATGCGAATGGCTAAAGTCCACTACAACGCGGTCCGGGTCATCCGAAGGTTCAAAATGATCAACAAAATGAGACGTTGACGCGAAAAACATCGGCCCCCTGACATGGTACACCTTTTCTTCATGATCCTCAGTCGTACTGATACGGATTTTAGCCATTTTCCAGCCAAAATGCAGAGCACTTAGCAGTACGCCCACGATTACGCCCTTGGACAAATCATGCGTAGCCACCACGATGATCACCGTGACCACCATAATCAACGTATCTGCTTTGGGAACCTTGGCAATGTTTCGCAGCGATTTCCAATCCACAGTTCCAATACACACCATGAACATAACTCCCACTAATGCGCCCATGGGTACTTCCTTCACAACTCCACCAAGTACGAGCAGCAGAAAGGCCAAGAATACTCCTGCCGTAAAAGTGGACAAACGCCCTCTTCCACCTGAGCTGACATTAATGACGGATTGTCCGATCATGGCACAGCCACCCATACCCCCAAAAAAGCCATTTACAAAGTTGGCAATCCCTTGCCCACGGGCTTCCCGGTTTTTATTGCTTTTCGTTTCGGTCATTTCATCCAAAATGCTGGCTGTCAGCAGCGATTCCAGCAGTCCAACCAGTGCCATCGTAAAGGAATACGGCAGCAAGATCCGCAAAGTATGCCACGACCACTCAATTTGCGGCAAGTGGAATGAAGGCAGCGAACTGGTCAGCGTCCCGATATCTCCTACCGTTTTCACATTCAATCCAAATATATACGTAATGATCGTCATGATGATGATTGCCGTCAATGGAGCGGGGATGCTTTTCACAAATCTCGGTAATATATACACAATGAGCAGCGTACCTGCTACCATCGCGTACATGATCCAATTGGCTCCATGAAAATGAGTAAGCTGAGCCATAAAGACGAGGATCGCCAACGCATTCACAAACCCGGTCATGACTGGCTGTGAAATAAAGCTTATAAAGCGACCTATTTTCAAAACACCCAGCAGCACTTGAATAATTCCTGCCAAAATGGTAGCTGCAAACAGATATTCCACGCCATGATCCTTCACCAGACCAACGACCAGTACAGCTACGGCCCCGGTTGCTGCCGAGATCATCGCCGGACGTCCACCTGCAAAAGAGATGACAATGGCCATCGAGATGGAGGCGTACAGTCCGACCATGGGATTGACCCCCGCAATGATCGAGAAGGCAATCGCCTCGGGAATTAGTGCTAGCGCCACGGTCATGCCCGCAAGTATATCGGCCCGGATATTACCGAACCATTGTTGTCTAAGATTCATACTGTCTCGTTCCAGCCTCCTATATTTACAGAGAGTAGCGTGTTGACTCGCAACCCGTGTGGTTTCGGGCATCCGTCCAGCTGCCAATCGCCAAGGCTCTCCTATCATTCAGTTCGTCTCTCTCAAACGACCCGGTCCGTTACATTTAGTCCATCATTATAACGTAAGGGGTTCGCAGAGACGAATGAGTTAAAAGGCTGTTTACAGAAAGAAATCATCTATTCCCTTGGAATATCGTTCATTTACTTCATCTTATTCGTTTTCTTATATTTAAATTTTTTGCAATTCCTAAGATTCTAACCTGCTAAAGTTGATCACCTTAACTTCATACTCAGACTCCGCGAACTGTAGATCTTGATCCGCCGTAACCAGTACCAATTGGTTTATAATAGCTGTCGCAAGAATCAATGCATCTGGAGTCTTGAGCTTTCTTGCAAACTTATCTTTTTGTTCTCTTCTGATACGCCCCGCTTTAATTGCGATGTCTGAATTAACTGCGATAAATTCCCCGCCAAGAAAAGGTATTGAATCTAAGTCAGTATCAGTGGGCAACCCGGCTATAAACTCGGACTGAGTTATAACAGAAAAGAAAATATTCTCTTTGTCTTTCTCAGCTTGTCGTATTACTCTATCCAAAGATGAGTCAAGTCTATGAAGGGCAATAGCTGCATTCGTATCAAATAAATACCCCATCTAATCCCAATCCTCTCTGGATTGTTTAACACTCTCTTCGATCTCAAGTAATTGCTCCTTACTTAGGCTGCCTCGGGAATTTAAAACAGCTTGCAACCCTTTCGGTAACGGGGACTCTAAATCAATAACCTCAGTTTCCCCCTGTTTATTTTCTATAGTAACTTTTGATGGTTCAAACCCAATATCACGAAGGAGATTTAAGAGACGTATTCGATGTATATCCGTTAATTTTTTTGCCACTAAAATCACTCCTTAGCAAAAGATTAGTTTCCGTTCATAGCTTGTTTAATTCGTTTTCTTATATTTAAAATTTTCGCAATTCCTGCACAAGCTCCGATAGGGCTTCAGCAATCTCAGAGTCTGCATGGTGCTGGAGTAAACTCTCAAAGTCAGGCAGTGCTTGCTTCAATAATCGATAGCTATAGTCATAATAACTCCAAAAAGCTACCGGATCATAACCACGTGCTTCTTCCTCTTCCCATTCCAGTTCATCTTCTTCTGGATCGCTGTCTGCTGACCATAGATATTTTTCGTCCAGCAGCATGGTTAGGGATTCAACAGACTTCTGTGAATCCTCTTGTGCATTTTCCATGTCCAATGCTCCAACAACCGCATGGTACAGTTCCAACTCACTCGGCGTGATATCATCCGAATTTCTCGTATGCAAATTACGCAATAAGAAGAGTAACACCCACGGCGTAACCTGCCACAGTGTGCCTTGATGCTCTATCAGATCAGCAATGGCTGCGTACTCCCCATTGGATATCAATTGCGGCAACTCCGTGCCTCTACCATAAGGAGTAGTCAGGCGGTGCCAAGGCACCTCTGCAATTTGGAGACCATCCATTAGGGCAGTGTTCATCTTATGAGTATCCATAACTCTCCTTTCTGGTCGGTATCTAAAACCTTCCCGATTTAAAAATGGAATACAGTAAAAAGGCAACCATTAAGAGAGCGACAACAAAGCCGATTTCAATAGCAGGTACATTCCACAGCATGGTCGCCTGATGATTCAGCGATGAACCGATAATCAGTCCGACCATAATAATGCTGAACGCTAACAGCACGATACTGAATGACAGGCGGTTGCTGATCTGATCCAGCCTGCGCAGAAGCATTTCCAGCTCCGGCACAGTAACCTCCAGCTTAAGCTTGCCCTTGCCGATAATCGAGGCTAAATGCCTCGCCTGTCCTGGCAGTTCCATCAGCGCTTCCACCAGCTCAGTCGCACCGCCGAGCAGCTTGCCTCGGATACGACGACCGCTGAAGCGTTCCTTCAGCAGCCTGTTACCAAAGGGCTCAGCCAAAGCGATAATACTGAGATCAGGGTCCAGATGCTCCACGACCCCCTCCAGTGTCAGCAACGCCTTGCCTAGCAACAGGACGTCCGACGGCAAACCAATCCGATGGCGCTGCGCTGCGCCAAACAGGTCGTTCAAAGCATCACCAATACTGACCTGTGAAAAAGGAACGTCTGAGTAATCTTCGCGTATCTTGTCCAGATCGGCACGTAGCGCATTCAGGTTGGTATCCGGTTCGACCAGCCCCAAACGTGCGATAGACCGAACCATGGCATCGGTATTTTTGCGCATCAGGGCAATAATGAGGGAAGCGAGATGATTCTTCATCTCTTCGCTCAGCCTTCCCGTCATGCCAAAGTCCAAATAAGCGAGACTACCATTTTTCAGAACGAGTAAATTCCCCGGATGGGGATCGGCATGAAAAAATCCCTCTATAAAAATTTGATGCAACATGCTGTTCACCAGCCGCTGCGCCAGTTCTTTCAAGTTATATCCACGGCGTAATAGCTCTTCACGACTACCCAAGTGAGTTCCGTCTAGAAACTCCATGGTCAGTATACGGGAAGAGGTATGATCCCAGTATATTTTCGGAATATAGATATGTGGGTCCTGCTCAAATTGGAGCGCAATCTTCTCTGTATTACGGGCTTCGTGGTTGTAATCCAACTCCTGAATGAGCGATCTCCCCAGCTCCTCTACCATCTGGCGAAGCTGATACCGCTCTACCCATTCCCAGCGCTTGGCTGCCATTGCGGTCAGTTCCCGCAAAATGTCCAAATCTCGCCGAATGATGCGATTAACGCCAGGACGCTGGATTTTAATGGCGACCATTTCGCCGCTGTGCAGCTTGCCCAAATGCACTTGCCCGATCGAAGCAGCGGCCAGCGGAACATCGTCAAAACGAACCAGTATGTCCTCTAATGACGTGTCCAGCTCCTGCTCCAGAATGCCACGCGCCGTTTCAGATGAAAACGGCGGTACCTGATCCTGAAGCTTAACCAGCTCACGGATAATAGGCTCCGGCAGCAGGTCAGCACGTGTGCTTGCCAACTGTCCAAGCTTGATGAATGCAGGCCCCAGATCCTCCAGCACAAGTCGAATCCGTTCACCTAACGTTTTGGACTCGGGAGTTTCTCTCGTCAGCCACTTGCGAGGCAGTGACAGTAGCTGGAACAGTCCCATTTCTTCCACCATATAGCCAAAGCCATGACGCGCCAGCGCCATGGCAATTTCCCGGTAACGACCGGCGTGCTTCATACGAACCGCCATTTTAATCCAGCCGGTTCGCTTCTTCAGCGTCGCTCGAACCCGTAAGCGCCGCCTTTTCTTTTTCCAGCTCCGCTACCTGTTTTTCCAACAATGCCACACGCTGCTCCAAACTTGTGACATCATTTTCGGTAGGTACTTCCAGCTCCTGCAAAATGCGGCTAACCTGTTCGCGGATCACTGTTTTGAATTGTCCCTGTTCCTCTGCCCCTCGTTCGATCAGACGATCGACCAGTGCTTTGGATTCCGAAGGCGCAAGTTCTCCGCGGTTTACAAGATCCTCGACGGCTTTCTCCACCTTTTCTTTGCTGACAACGGTGAGGCCCCACCCCAATGAGATGGCTTTTTTGAACAAATCGCTCATAATATATCCTCCCCTACCTGTGATTACCTACTAGTATAACCTGAAAAGGGGAGCTGCATAAAGCTCGCAGCTCCCCTTCCTCAATGAATGGAATGATCTATGTTTAACCCGGAAAGCGTCCAGCCCACTTAGCAGCCTGAAGCAGCAGCTTACGGTATCTCTCGTGCTGGAAACTTGGCTGATTATGTCCAGGCATCAGGTAGACGACCCGACCCAAGCCATAGGACAGTGACCATGCAGCCGGCCACCACTGACCTTCATACTCGTATTCCATCAGTAGTGTTTTTTCAGTGAATGGATCAAAATCAAAACGATATGGCTCCTCTTGCATCTCGAACGGTTCGATTCCTTCCATAATCGGATGATCCGGCTCTGTTACCTTGAAGGAAAGCTGCTCCGCTGCCGGATGCCGCAGGAAGCGTGCTCCCATGAGCTGTGCTATTTCATAACGTCCTTGCAATGTGATTCCGTTATGCAGCACAAGCAGTCCACCTCCGCCGCTAACATAGGACAGCAGTCCTGCTGTTTGTTGAGGAGACAGAACCTCCTTACGGCTATCACAATACGAGATGCATAGATCGAATGAGGCTAGATTTTCCTTGAGCAGCATTTTACGATTTTCACTGCATTGTACCGTCATCCAATCCTGTAAAATATGGCTAATCTCTTCGTCCACCCCTTGCAGCGGGTGAAACTCCGGATACGAATAATCTCCTAACAACAATGCTTTTCTTTTTTCCATGATAAATCCTCCTTGCCTGACTTGTATATAAGGACTTTAAAGGCGGGGTCCGTGTCATTCATTCTTGTTTGTGGGGTCAAAACGCTCAGAAAATTCTGTTTGGCCCTCATTCATTTCCCATAACACCGCCATCATTGTCCGAGCTACGGCATATATAAATAATTCTACAGACGGCCTATTAAATCCTTTAGCAGAAGATTATAGCATATATGTTCGCTCGGAATAAACTTATTAAAACTTATTCAAAATTTATAAATCTGAACGATGGCGATTCGGCCTCTTTATGGTATACTCGTAAGAAAAAAAGTGCGTCCATGCTTGATTAACAATAAAGGGCCGCTTTTTGTAAGAAATTTATGCTTGCGGTTATAGAATTGATAAGAATTGCCTCAAACCTTATACATTCTATAAATCTTAAAAAACCGGGGAGGTTGCATGAATGAAAAGGACTGGAATGACCCGGCCCTTGGACAGCTTGGGGCGAATTGTGCTTCCTAAAGAGTTGCGCATGACGATGGAGATTGACATCGGCGATCCATTAGAGTTTTTTATTGAAGACCAGACACTCATGCTCCGTAAGTACAAATCAACCAACTGTATATTTTGCGGTGCGGTTGATACTAACACCTATTTTAAAGATCAGTTTATCTGCGATGAATGTGCGGCCTCGATGAAAACGGAAGATTTAGTTCCGGTCACAGCGACTGAAACCCATTCACCCCCACTTAAGCAAAACATGCATATGAAAAAAATTTATCAGCGCACAGACGTTATTTTGGAGAAAATGAGAGAGCTTATGGAAGAACATCCAGCATCTTCACAAAAACAACTCGCCTCCATGCTTGGCGTGAGTCAGGGAAGGATTTCCCAGCTGAAAAAGCTCATGTAAGTGAACCACCAAAAAAGTAATGTATACGCTTCCATACCATGTAAGGTTTAAATCTATTGAAATTTAGAAAAGCCGGCCCCTTTCAGGGAATCGGCTTCTTTTTGTTTATATGAAATGGTGGACTCGTTTGCAAAACTATGGACTGTAAGCCCGGCATTGTTCCACCCAGCGTGCTGCCGCTTTGGGAAGAGAAGCGAGATGAACATGCGTGTAGGCTGCCAAAAGATTCCCTTTCGCATAGCCTTCGCTCTGAAGACCACGCATCCCCTTGGTTTGATAGGCGTAGGAGTAGGGGGCGGATGATTCGTCATAGTGCATGACAGAATAATGAAATTCATGTCCCCGAATGGTCTGTCCAGCCTCCAGCAGTAAGCAATCCTGCAAAGCTGTTGCTTCACGGTATCCCAGTGCGGCCCGTTTCTCCTGCATGCGGACGTCCGACGGAATAACTCCGGCCATGTGATGGGCATTCCCCATACGATCCGTAAGAGTCCGTGCCAGTACCATATAACCGCCGCATTCGGCGAATACTGGCATATCCCGGCTCACCGCGTTGCGGATATCTTCCAAAAAACCCGTATTTGCAGCGATATCTGCGGCAAACTCTTCAGGGAAACCGCCGCCCAGGTATAGGCCGCTTGCCTGCTCAGGTACGCGTTCTCCCGCCAGCGGACTGAAATAGACAATCTCTGCTCCCGCCTGACGCAGCAAATCCATATTTTCCGGGTAGTAAAAATTGAACGCAGCATCTCTGGCGACGGCGATGACGGGACGTTCCCCGGTATCAGCTTCATGCCCTGCTGATGGAAGCCGATTCAGGGAAAATAATGGGTGCTCGGGCGGGCTGGGCGGCGGAGCCGAATCTGCCAATGCCCGCAGTGCATCCAGATCCGTACCCGCGCGGATCAGCTCTGCCGCCCGTTGGAAAAGCGGCTCCAGCTCGCCGCGTTCCACAGCCGGTACTAAACCCAGATGACGCTCGGGAATATCCAGCCCGTCATCACGCTTTAACCAGCCGAGCACAGGGATGCCGCACTCCTGCTCGATCGCCTTTTTGACGATGCCATAGTGCCCTTGGCTACCGCAGCGATTCACAATTACGCCCACAATGCGTAGCTTGGGCTCCAAGCGCTGAAAGCCGAGCACAATAGCGGCGGCGCTTCGTGCCATACTGCGCACGTCGACCACCAGCAATACAGGGCTGTCCGTCAGCATGGCGATTTCAGCGGTCGAGCCGGTATTGCTGAGCGGGTCCTTGCCGTCATACAGCCCCATGACGCCTTCAATCACGGAAATATCCGCGCCTTCGGAAGCACGGATAAAGGTTTCACGCACCGTATCCGGTGAGGTCATCCATGAATCCAGATTACGGGAAGATGTCCCTGTCGCGGCCGTATGATAGGTGGGATCGATATAATCCGGCCCGCATTTAAACCCCTGCACTCGCAGGCCGCTGTCGGCGAACGCCTTCATCAGCCCGAGGGTAACAGTCGTTTTGCCTGCGCCGCTGCCTGTTCCGGCAACAACAATACGGCTTCTGCGCGTAGCGGCAGACGGATCAGACTGTACAGCCTGCTTCATGATGTCAGTCATAGGAAACCCGCGCTACAGACAACGTCATATTGCCGCTTTTTTTCTTCTCCAGCAGCCAATGGTCTGCACCGGAGGACAACAAGGCTGAAGGTTCACTGACCCCATATGCACCAGTGTATTTAAAGACGGTTTCCGATGGATTGGGAAGCTGCACCGTATTCAGCTCTGACGGAGTATACGTCACCAGTTCCCAACCGTATTTGGCGCAAAGGGCAAGTAAGCCCTCTTCGTCCTTTTTCAAATCAATGGTGGCAATATTCCGTACGCTTTTCACGGACAAACGCAGCTCTTGCAAGGTGTTCAGCACACCCGCTTCCAGCTCCTCTAATGCAGTCCCACGGTTGCAGCCAATGCCGAGTACCAAGCTTTTCGGACGGTACAGCACGCCATTAGAAAGAAGTTGCTCCTCTTCCTCCGGCTCCAATAAACGGTCGCTCACGACCAACGCGGCGTTAAACGGTTCTTGTAATGCTTCTGCCGTCGAAGCATATACCTTGATATGTCCAGGTACAGGCTTGTCATAACGCCACCAGTTCCGTTCGCCCGTCTCTTGTATGAGCGCAACAGGCTCCTCGTTCACAACAGCAGCGCTCACGGGAGTGGCCTTGTCGAAGCTATCGACCACCCAACCCAATTCTCGACCCAACATGTCCACCGGAATTGTGCCCTGCACGTCCGATGCAGTTGTGATTACCGCACGTGCGCCCAGCACAGCGGCTACATGGCGGGTCAATTCATTGGCGCCACCCAAATGGCCAGACAATACGCTAATGACATGCTCGCCACGATCATCAATGACAACTACCGCCGGGTCTACCTTTTTATCCACCAAAATTGGTGCAATCATACGAACCACTGCACCGAGAGATATAAATAAAATAATACCGTTATATTGTTTAAATAAATCCGGCAAAATCAGCTTGACCGAGCCTTCGAACAATTGAATGCCACGCTCCTGCTCGTCGCCACGCTCAAATTTGGACATGTAATACACATCCGTACCCGGAAAGCTGGCTCCCAAATTGCGGACCATTTCCACTCCATGCTTCGTGATTGCCACAGCGGCAAATGGATTACTCACCGGGCTTCACTCCCTTCCGGTAGCCATGGGTGAATGACTTATCGTACAGCTTGGAACGATGCGCGTCCTTGTCCACCAGTCCCGGATCGAGCGCCCAGCCTGCCAAAATCATGGCATGCATCGTTATGCCTGCAGCACGCAAATCGGCGGGTAATTGAGCAAGCGTCGTGCGCACGATCTTTTGATCCGGCCAGGTCGCGCGCTGCACAACCGCTACAGGCGTGTCCTCACTCCAGCCTGCTGCCAAAAACTCAACGACCACCTTCTTTGCCAGCGTTGCGCTGAGGAACAGTGCCACTGTACAGTGATGGGATGCCAAGTCACGCAGCTTTTCCCGATCCGGTACAGGTGTACGGCCTTCGGCACGCGTCAGAATGACCGTCTGCGTCAGGTCAGGCACAGTTAGCTCTGCACCCAGCACGGCCGCAGAAGCAAAGACCGAGCTGACGCCTGGTACGATTTCGTATGCTACTCCGCGCTGCTTCAGCAACACCATCTGCTCCAAAATGGCTCCGTACACTGCCGGATCGCCTGTATGTACGCGAGCTACACTGCGTCCAGCCTGCACAGCCTCGCTCATAATCTCGACCTGCCGCTCCAAATCCATGCCTGAGCTTTGCAGTACCTGCGCCTCTGGCTTGGCCGTGGCAATCAGCTCGTCGTTCACGAGTGAATCCGTGTACAATACCACATCGGCCGTGCGTAGAATCCGGGAGCCTTTGACAGTAATCAGCTCCGGGTCGCCGGGACCTGCTCCTACGATATACACTTTGGGCTCCAACGTCATTTGCTCACCACCATTAAACTCAAATATTCAAGCTCCTGTCCGCGCAGCTCACGTGCGTCGCGCCATACCATTTCATAAGGAGAAGTGACCTTGGTAATGACTGATGCACGGTCCCCAAGATGGAGTTCATCCAGCACATCCAAAATCAAATCCAGCACCTTGGCAACCTTGATAAACACGACCGTATCGTGATTCTCAATCGCCCGCTTCATCGCTTCCCGATCATCCGTAGCCGGAATAATACCGACCTGCTGATCTCCGTCTGCCAAAGGCAATTCCAGCGCTGCCGCCGCTCCCAACACAGACGAAATGCCCGGAATAGATACAATCGGCACCTCAGGATGGAGATCCTTCATGAGCCGTGCCAAATGAATAAAGGTACTGTACAGATTAGGGTCTCCCTCTGTGACAAAGGCTACATCCTTGCCTTGGCTCAGTGCCTCCCAGCAAGCAACCACCGTTTTGTTCCACTCACGCTCCAGTACAACCGGGTCCTTGGTCATTGGAAAAATGAGTCCCAGCATCTCCTTTTCCTCCGGGTTGACGTACAACTCCACGATTTCGTGAGCATACGACTTACCTCCCCGGCGTTTCTTCGGATAAGCCACAACTGCACATTCCTGAATCATGCGATACGCCTTGACCGTAATCAGCTCGGGATCACCCGGCCCCACACCTACGCCGTAAAGTGTTCCTGTTGCCGCCGTATTCATGCTGTCTCTCTCCCCCTCTTGAATTACCAGCTTACTCCCCTGCTACTTCGTCAGCCACGTCCACCGACGGCTGCCCTGTAATAACATATATCGGATTGAGTCCGTCAAAACGAGTCATATTCAAAATCGGCTTGCTGCGTGCTGTTTGCAGTAACGTCACTGAAGTATCGAGTCCTGCTGCTTGCATCGCCTTCATCCCATCATGCAGCGTCTCAATCGTTGCAGCATTCACTACAATTCGTCCATCGTTACGCAGACGGGAAGCGCACAGACGAATCAGCTCGGCCAATTCTCCCCCGCTCCCACCGATAAACACCGCATCCGGGTCTGGCAGATCTTCCAGTCCGGCAGGCGCTTTGGCATGAATAACCGGGAAATCGGTGCGGAATTTGATTTTGTTCGCTTCCACATTAGCCAGATCGCCTTCGTTCTTCTCAATGGCAAATACTTGCCCATACTTGGCTAGCCGCGCACATTCCACCGCTACAGAGCCGGAACCTGCGCCGATATCCCATACGATGCTTCGTTCGGTCAGACGCAGCTCGGACAAGCTGAATACGCGTACTTCACGCTTCGTGATCAGTCCTTTTTCCGGCTTGCGCTGGTGAAATTCCGCATCCTCGAAGCCAAATCCCCGACGAATTGCAGGCACATCTTCTCCCTTACGGCGGCGCAAAATCACCACATTCAGTGGTTGGAACGTTCTCTGCGCCATCTCATCCAACGTATAATGCTGATACGCCTCATCCGGTCCGCCCAAATGCTCGCCGACAAAGGCATCATATTCCGTCATGCCATAATGCAGTAGATAGGCAGCGACTGCGGCGGGATGATTGCGGTCGTCCGTCAGCAGCGCGACCTTGTTCTGTCCATCGATCCGCTGCGCCAATCCGGTCATCGGACGGCCATGTACGCTTTCCAGCACCGCATCCTGCCAGCTTTCACCGAGACGCGCAAACGCCAGCTGAACCGAGCTGAGATGCGGCAAAATATCCAAATGTTCAGCCCCCAGCTTGGCGGACAAATAACCTGCAATTCCAAAAAAAAGCGGATCGCCTGACGCAAGCACGACAATATCCTTGTCCTTGCGCAACCGTCCCAATTCTTCTACCACGGCAGATAAGCCGCTCTTTAATGTTCGTTTTTCCCCTGCGAATGCCTTGAAAAAGGCTAGCTGGCGTTCTCCACCAACCAGCAGGTCGGCACTCTCAATGTGCTCCAGCGTCTCCTGCGACAGACCTGCCGCTCCATTTTCACCGATACCAATGACACGAATCACTCTACTCACCGACTCTCGCCCTCCCCAGCACGTTCCCTTTCATCGTTACCAGTACCATTTCCACGACAATTCCACCACCTGCATGGTCCAGACAATGCTGACATCCATAGGTACACAACTTTTCAAAAAAGCTCAGCGCATTCGCTTCGGTCATCATATCTGCCACCTGCGTAGCTGTATTCGCCTCTGCCACTGCCGCTGCAAGCGACTCATCCACACCTGCTTCACGCGCGACCTCAGCCAAAAAGCCAAAGTCCACCGGAGCACTCTTGGAGTGAACCATCATGACACCTTGAGCTACCTTCGACAGCTTGCCAGGCATACCGACGAGAATAATCTTTTTCATTCCCAGCCGTTTCCCATGCTTAATGGCAAAGCCGACAAAATCCCCCATCTGAATAAAGGCCTCTTCCGTCAGCTGATCGTACATTTGCATGGCATATTTTTCACTGCTGCCGCCTGTGGTCAGGACTATTTCCTGGCAGTTCATCGCTTGCGCAACCGATATGGCCTGCACGACACTGGCTTTATAAGCTGACGTGGAAAACGGAACGACCACACCACGCGTGCCTAGTATGGAAATACCGCCAAGAATGCCAAGTCGTCCGTTCAACGTTTTCTTGGCGATTTCTTCGCCGTCCGGTACGCTGATGACGACACGGACACCTTTGGCCGATCCGTGCTCTTCAAGCACGCCTGTCACAGCCTCCGTAATCATCCGTCGCGGCACCGGATTAATCGCTGCTTCCCCGACAGGCACAGGCAGACCGGGCTTCGTTACCCGCCCCACGCCGATGCCACCGTCCAGCTCAATGCCCGGCTCCTCGCGCCAGCTAACAGAGGCGATTATTTTCGCCTGATGCGTGGCGTCTGGGTCATCGCCACCGTCCTTGATCGTCGTGCAGGAAGCTTCGTCCGCGTCCAACACAGGCTCGATCAGCTCAAACGCATGATCGAATCCCGCGGGCAGCGATATCACTGCTTCCTTCGGCGGAATGCCCGTGATGAGCAGTTGTACCGCTCCTTTGGCTACTGCAGCCGCACAAGCTCCTGTCGTAAAGCCTGACCGCATTGGCTTGTCCGGTGCGGGAGCTTCACCGCTTTTCATCCGTTTGGGCTTGTCGGCGGACGCCGCTTCCTTTTCCATGACAATTCCTCCTTAACCTCTTCTGCTGATCATGTTCCAATTCATTTCATTTCATGATACAGCAAACGGACAACCGCATCTAGCGGACAGCCATTAAGGAGATCGCATTCAATGCTGCTACGACAATTGTACTGCCGCCCTTGCGTCCAATATTCGTAATGAACGGAATATCCAGCTTGCGCAGCTCGTCCTTGGATTCTGCCGCCGATACGAAGCCTACGGGCATGCCAATCACCAGTCCGGGCTTGGCCGCTCCTTCTTTCACCAGACGAATCAGCTCCAGCAACGCTGTCGGCGCATTACCAATCGCATAGATACCACCTTCGCTCGCCTGAATCGCTTTGCGCATCGAAATAATGGCGCGTGTCGTATTCAGCCTTTTCGCTTCTTCCATGACGTCAGGGTCAGATATGTACACATGCACATCCCCACCAAATTGACGGATACGATCCTTGCTCAGCCCCGCTTGAATCATCTGCACATCCGCCACTACCTGCTGTCCTGCGCGAATAGCTGCAATCCCGGCTTCAATCGCTTTTGGATGAAACACCATGCTGCGGCCCAGCTCAAAATCAGCAGATGCATGAATGACACGCTGTACAACGGGATATTGCTCTGCTGTAAAAGGATGCTCTCCCAATTCTTCTGTGATCATCTCGAAGCTTTTGCCTTCAATCTCCTGCGGCTGTACCGTTAGCGGTTTAAATTCTGTTTTGAAATCCATGGTAGACCACTCCCTTATGGAAAATTAGAAAATAGTTTAGGAAAATGACAATTCATTGCTACTAAAATCATGGATACCTGTAAAAACACCTGTTTTAAGATGACTATATTTTAAATACATGCCAGAAGTCGTTCCTGATGAACTGGACTCGCAGGGGTAAGGCTCAACTCAAATTGAAGTTTTCTCTTTTGCTGTACGCAGTGCGTTGATGACTCCGTCGAAATGATCAAATACTGTGCCAAATTCCACTTCCGGCCTGGAAATCAAAAGTACGTGAATCCCCAGCTCCAATGCAGATTGAACCTTTTCATCCACTGCTCCCGTGCTTCCGCTTTCCTTGGTGACCATCACGGTCGTGCCATAGTGCTTGTACAATGCTTCGTTCATCTCGCGGGAAAAGGGTCCCTGCATGGCAATAATATTTTTTTGCTCCATGCCCAGTTCGCCGCATTTCTCCATATTGTCCAGGCGCGGCAGCATGCGTATAACCAGACGAATCTCCGGGTCTCCGAGTAAATGCTTGGTGAACGTGCCGAGCGTCTTACTGCCCGTCGTAAGCATTACAGAACCTTTGAGTTGCTTCGCTTCTAATGCGGCTTCTTCATAGGAAGACACGATGTGGAGCAACGGATGATTGTCATATACAAGTCCTGTCCGCTCATAGCGAATATAAGGAACCCCGGACTCGCGAGCGGCTGTCATCGCATTCGCATGTGCTTCTTCTGCAAAAGGATGACTGGCATCAACAACCGCCTGTATTCCAAGCTCCCGAATCATTGCAGCCATTTCATCGGCTGTCATTCGGCCTGTACGTACGTCTAGTCCCGCTTCAGACAAGCTGGCTGCCGCGCTTTCGGTTACGACTGAGGTCAATACGTTGAAGCCATTGTCACGGATTTGCAGCGCCAATTCCCGAGCATCGCTCGTTCCGCATAGCATGAATATCATGAGCCCTTCACCTGCCCGCTTCCATTCACTACAGATGGCGTATGTGAATGCTCGTGATGGTGATCATGGTCATCATGGCTGTGAGCATGGACATGCTCATGAGTGTGATCGTGGCTGTGTGTATGGTGATCATGATGGTCGTGCTCATGTGCATGATGGTGGTGATGTTCATGTTCATGATGATGATCGTGGTCATGGTCATGATCGTGGTCATGATCGTGGTGATGATGGTGGTGCTCCTGCGCCTCCAGGCGGAACTGGCAGTTATCACAATTGGCTGTAACCTTGCCGAACAAACCTTCCTTAGCTCGCTCCAGCACCAGTTCAACCAATTGAGGATGGAAACCAAAATATCCGCCCATCTCCACTTGTAATGCAGGGTGAGCCTCGGCAAATTCCTGGGTCATTTCTCCGATGCGTTTAATCAGCACACCCGTGAACAGAAAATAGGGAAGCACGATAATCTTTTTGGCCCCCAATCGTACACAACGCTCCAATCCATCGGGAAAGGAAGGCTGCGTCACACCGATAAAACTGCTCTCTACCCATGTATAAGGAAGCTTCTCCCACAGCATACGGGTGATTTTGAAAAAGTCACTGTTCGCATCTGGATCGCTACTTCCGCGTCCTAATACAAGTACCGCCGTTTCCTCGTCAGGTACCTCGACAGATGCCTCGACAGCGCTAATCATCCCCGCTGGAACTGCAACCGGCCGGGCCTCTTTCAAGCGACTTTGCAGAATGCTGACGATTTTCTCGTGAACACCAATCGGACGTCCGTATACAAATTCCACCTGCGGATATTTCGCCTTTGCCCGGTCAATAGCCATCGGAATATCAATTTTGGCATGTACCGCTGCGAACAAAATAATCGGAATAAGAACGACACGCGTCGCCCCTTTCTCCACACAAGTTTGCATCCCATCAGCAATGCTGGGACGTGCCAGCTCCAAGAAACAGGTTTCCACGCACATATCCGGTACCCGATCTGCCACTGCCTGTGCAAATTCCAGCAGTTCCTGGTTCCCCTCCGGGTCCCGACTTCCATGTCCAACCAACAATATTGCATCCACTGCTGTTGTTTCCTCCTCTTGAATAGGGATAGCCTGCATGACGCCCTATTTTATATATATGCTTGTATCCCGTTCATCAGGCCTTCAGTCCATTAATCACCACAAACCGCATTCACTTCTACCGTTACTGGTGCATCTTCATGCCGGAACCCCGCAACGACACCTACACGCTTAAAAAATTTATGAAAACGCTCATTCGGATGCCCTTTTTCCTTATATTCAGCGATGACGTTCTCCACGATGTCCGTAATTTGATCACCCGGAATTCCTTCCGCTACAGGCTGAGCGGCATGAGCATTGCGGCCGAATTTTTTGCCACCGAGGAAGAGATCGTACCCACCCTTGCGATAGACGATTCCGATATCCTCTAGTACGGCTCCATAGCAGGCCATACCGCATCCGTTCAAAGCAATGCTCGTTTCCTTGGGTGCCTGTAATCCACCAAGTACAACCTGTAAATGCTCAGCCACAGGCACAGCGTCATCCTTCTCCATATTGCAGAAGTCGCACGCCTTTACCTTAAACACATCGCCAACCGGCATGACAATGAATCGTTCATCCCGCAGCCGCCCGACCAGTTCCTCGGGGTCTGCACACGGCACGCGCAGCACGATCTGATGATCCGGCGTGTATTCCAGCTCGCCATCATCACCCGCTACCTCGGCGAGCAGCGCCATCTGGCGAGCGGTGAATTTCTTGTTTCCCACACCCGGGGAAACACCCACCTCAAACAGCGCAGGCTTGCCAAAGCCGCCTGTCGCCATCCCGGCCGCGGCCCCTGCTCCGGCCACCGCCGACGTTCCGGCGGTGCTCTTGGCGGCAGGCGCTTGCCCGCTCCAGCGAGCGTTGGCTTCGCCAGGCAGCTTACCGCCGATAGCGAGGCGGCTTAGCGCCTCTGCCGCCAGCGATGCCGGGGCTGCGCCGGTTTGCACAGCAGTCGTTGCCTGCACGACAGCCATCACTTGCGGGCGTGCCTGCGTGGCAACCGCAGCGCCGCTCGCGGAGGGTCCAGCGGGCGTAGTCGGGGCTGCTCCTGCCTGCGGTGTACCCTCTTGCGCTCCCAGCGACCACGGCTCCGCTTCCGTGCGGAGACGCTGATGCGGCTTGAGCGCCTGCTCGGTCGCATCCAACGTGTATTTGCGCTGATATCCGCGCGGAGTCACGATCAAACCGTCATACACCGTCGTCGAGGAATTGCCGATGATTACAGTCGTCAGCATCCCGATGTCATGGTTCAGCATATCTTCCAGCGTCGTTACAATAACTTGCTGACGTTCACGATAAGCGCTCTTCACTAGCCCAACCGGAGTCTGCGGATCACGGTAACGCAGCAAAATGGACTGCGTCTCCACAATCTGGCGGGTACGCCGACCACTGCGCGGGTTGTATAATGCAATCACAAAATCAGCCGAAGCCGCAGCTTCTACACGCTTTACGATCGTTTCCCACGGGGTCAGATGATCACTCAGACTAATCGTGCACGCATCATGCATCACTGGCGCCCCCAACAGTGAAGCACAGGACTGTATAGCCGAGATCCCCGGTACGACTTCTACCTCAACCCCGCCCTCGCGTCGCCAGCCTTTTTGCATCAGCACTTCGTACACCAGCCCTGCCATACCATAGACTCCCGCATCTCCACTGGAAATGACAGCTACCTTCTTGCCCATCTCTGCTTGGCGAACCGCCTCCTGCGCACGGCTCACTTCCTCTGTCATCCCTGTGCGTACAATCTCCTGTCCGTTCAACAGCGGACGGATCAAATCAACGTAGGTATTGTAGCCGATAATGACCTCACTTTCGTCCAGCGCATCCAGCGCCCGTTTTGTGATATGTTCCATATCTCCTGGTCCAAATCCAATCACCAACAATTTTCCTAATGGGCTCATCGTACTCCTCCTATTCATCCTTTTCAGGGCAGCTATCCTATCTATTTCAATGATTTATGCACATCGTGTAACTTAAAAAAACCCCATCCTGCCCGGATGGGGTTTCTATGTACGTATCTCTCATCAGACGAACAAACAGCGTAAGAAGACACGATTTGTCTTCCTCCAGCCTGCCGTTGTTTTCCATCTGTCTGTTTACGCTTCAAACGCTGCTGCACGTTCATATCCACGCAACCCTCTAGCCAACATGGAAAAAGCAACGTGTGCCTGATTTCCTGATTTCGTACACCCATCCTCTCCGCGAAGGTTAACGGTGCATACAGATCAAGGTAGGTCTCCTGGCTTGGCATCAACGGATTCTTTCGTCTTCCCCGTTTTTCACGAGTGACCAATTAAAAAAATCCTCTTCCTTACAGTGGCGGGACCGCTCGGGATTTGCACCCGATTCCCTGTTACCCTTTGCTCAACCGCAAAGGCACCTTGTCTGTCCGCTATTTGATTATGGGTCTTATCATAACCTTGCCTCAATCAGTTGTGCAAGCACGAAAAAAGCTTTATTTCAAGTTCTGTGCTTTATTTTTTAACATATGTAGCAATTCGTCCGGGTCTGCGGAGATGCTCAGTAGCGCTGGATGCTCACTCCCGGTAAACCCCTCTTGCACACTATGACGCACCATTTCTACTAACGGGTCAAAATATCCATTCACATTCAGCAGCCCAATGGGCTTGCGATGAATGCCGATTTGCGCCCAGCATAGTACCTCGAACAGCTCTTCAAAGGTTCCCAAACCACCCGGAAGGGCAATAAAAGCATCGGCCATCTCGCTCATTGCCGCTTTACGCTCATGCATGCTTGCTACCTCAATAAATTCGGTAACTCCCCGATGAATGATCTCTGCATCAAATAACAGGGTGGGCATAATGCCAGTGACCTGACCGTCACCCGACAGCATTCCATCTGCCACCTCTCCCATTAGCCCCCTGCTAGAGCCGCCATAGATCAGACGGATATGATGGCGAGCCATGGCTTCTCCCAGTTTGCCTGCTGCCTCAACATATACCGATAAATGTCCAGGTCTGGACCCGGCAAATACGCAAATAGAATTCATTAACGTCTCAGCTCCTGTCCTAAGTAGCATCGAAACTTATTCATTATATTAGATAAACATTTTCGCTATAACAAAAATCTTTGTCGATGCATGTCCAACAAAAAAAGATAAAGACCTCGTAGGCCCTTATCTTTATTTTACTCTGTATCCCGAAATATAAGTTCATTTTTTAGCATCTGCATTTATAATTTTGATCTCATTTCAATGACCATTCATGATCTTCAGACCACAGCCATGCACCGAATCGTTATGTTCAAAATATTTGCCCAGCTCCACCATCATCGCGCCCATGCGCTCTTCGGTTGGAAACACGACTCGATCAATCCCTTCTTCCACAATGGACTGTGCAGTCACCTTCCCTACGGATACAGCAATCACATCCTCACGAAAAGCTTCCAGTAAATCCTCAATTCGATTTTGCTCTCTGGCATATTGGGCCAAAAATCGAATTTGCGGACCACTCGTGAATGTAACGGCATCAACATTACGATGGATAACATCCTCCAGTAACGCCTGCAATTTTGCTTCCTCGGGTGGGATATGCTTATAAGGAAGTACCTGGCGGGTCACTGCCCCCTGCTCGTCCAGCCATTTTACCAACCGTGGGGCTGGATCGCCATGCAGCTGCAACAGCACTTCCTTCCCCTTCAGATCGTATGGGGCGAAAGCTCCTGTCAATCCGATCAAACTTCCGTCCTCGTCTCGTACTGCTGGCGTAAAGCCACGCTTTTTGAGTCCATTGACCGTCTTGTAGCCCCGCGCTGCAATGTTGGAAGATTGCAGCAACTCTATAATCTGCTCAGCCACACCCATATCCTCTGCCATATCGAACAGGGCATCCAGCCCCATGCCTGTCGTGAAGATGTACCAGTCCGGAGGGTTCTTTACCCACGATACAACAGCGTTGCGCAGCTCGATATCATCTAGAAAAACAGTGCCCTGGGCCGGACGATGTACTGGCTCCCCTCCCATCTTCACAACTAGCAGCGCCATTTCGTCTGCTTTACGGGGACCAGCAAGAGCGACTCTCTTACCTGCCATGCGTTGTGCCATTCTGTTTCCTCCCTAGTAGAAGTCGTATTTCTTTCTACCAAGTATACAATCAGAGGGGTAAAAGACAAATAAGAATTACTTTTTCGATGAATACAGGAATCTTATAAGTGGGTGTGTCCTGTTCTGTCTCCCTGCCGGCTTTCTAGCTGACTACTGCTATCCCGCTCTCCGTTAGATGCCTTATCATCTCCGCCTTTCCCTTTAGATTTGGGTCGGAGCAACATCCATAGTACCAAGGGCATAAGTACAAAAAAAATGATCATCACCGCGGTCCACTCCCGGCTGAAATCAAAAACTTGCACGATGTTGGAGAACAGCATAAACGAACAGACATAACCTAACAAACCTACGGGCCAAACCATCAGACTCCCCCAGGCATGGGAGAACATACGCTTTACCGCCAAACTGGTAACGTACAGATCAATTCCGATCTTCGTAAGAAAGGTGGGTACGGTCAGTGCTGCCACGAACAAGTCGAACCGATCCAGAAAGTCCGTTAGCTGCAATTGACGCACCAGTTCATACGATGGATAGAACAGCCGTGACAAGATAGGAACACCAATAACCAACTCCGACTGCAACACCAGCATGATCAGAAAAGCGGTTCCGAGCAAATGCCCATACCACGCACTACGTCCATTATAACTCTTTCCAGAAATCACAAAGGGAACCATCAGGATATCGGCCATATATCCCAGCATGCGCCAGCTGCCCTTGATCACTCCCTCTACTTCTGGATGTAAGTAGGGTCTCAGCATCGAAAAATCCATATTACGCCCAAAAAAAAGTGGCATGGTCAACAGCGTCAAAATCAACATCGGCAAAAAAATCTCGGCCATATTCACGATGGTGCTTATTCCGCCTTTGGCCATAAATACCAGAGTTAACAGCACAATAAGAGAAGTGACCACAATCGGAGTCAGCGGCAAAAGCACAACCTCCACTAAATCTGTGATAATTCTCAAATCCCGTGCAAAAATGATCAGGAATAAAATAAGGTAGACTGCAAGCAGCATACGTCCCAGCACAGGATGAGAGCTCACCATCGCCTGCATTAGATCCTGGTCAGGAAAACGACGCTTGAGTTTCAACATCGCCCAGATCGGCAAGCATAGCACGATAGCCGCAATTATACAGGTCCAGTAGGCATGCTGATTCGCGTGATCCGCTGCCTGCGCCGGAGCATGTATAAGGGTAATACCGACCTCCATCAATACACCCAGCAGTACGATTTGTCTGGTTGTGAACTGTTTCATACAGGTCATCCTCCTTTTATCCGCAGGCATCCAATACACGATTTACAACGTAGGGGGGAGCCACATGTCAATAAAACGGGTCAGCCATGTAGCCACATAAACGGTGCTCTTCGTTGATGTTCCGTAAATCCAGATACCAATGCTAATAACATACAATACTCGAGAGACCCAACGATTGATGGCTGGTGCATTGTTAATATTTTTACGGTCAATCAGATACATGAAGAGCATAGCCAGCACCAAAGGTAACAGAAATACTTTATTCATTCTGGATTTGCTCCTTTTTGACCCCGAATGGTTTGGTGACCGCACCAATATTCTCAATATGCACGACCGGATTTATGGTGATCTCCACCTTGGGATATAGTTGCTCCCATTGAGGTTTAATCCGTTTCCATTCATCCGGGTGACTCGTAATAATAGCCCGGCCCAAACCAAGTACGTCTGAACGATACTTTTGCTGAATCACGTGGACAGCCTCTCCCAGCTCCCTCTTGATTTCCTCGGCTGTCTGCTGCTCCAGCCACTTCAAATTTTCCTCGTTGGAAATATCGAAATTCGTCTCATTTTCCTTCACATTCCCATTGCAGTTCATATGAACGGTCATTCGAATCTCATTCCCCTGAATAAAGGGCTTGATATGGACTCTATTTTCGATGAGATGCACAGATATGTAACCTTTACCCTTGGGAGGGGGGATAAATATCTCTGTCTCCTTGGCTTGCTCCATACCCAACAGCAGAAACCGACTGAGATGGTTATCAATAATCCCTGTTAACCTGTCTTGTCGAAAGACTGCCAATCCATCGATCTGAATATTCGTCTTCTTGTCTTTAAGACTAGCGGGCCCATTCTTCACCAGAGACATTACTGGCACCACCGGGTCAATGCCTTCCAGCAGGACGGAATTCATCAGCAGTTTAACGGAACGAGGTTTTTTCATATAGGAAAAGTTAAGCTCACGCACCATTTCCGCTGGATATTGCTCAATCGGAGCATCTGCCTGAAGCACTTCCATCGCTGACCCCTTCGTGATAACAACCAGGGAAGACAGACGGTTCTGCGGAATACGTGCAATGACATCCATCATTTTGCTAATCCCTTCCCGTGCCAGCGTCTCGCCGAACAGCAGTACCCGCCGATGGGAGTAATTAAGTGTTCGCGAAACCCCGCGCTGTTCCTCGGTACTTGCTCCTCGAAAGCTTGGACCTGTTTTGGACTCCAGATAGTAGGACTTCGTACCGCTTGTACCTCCCCCTCCTCCTGTGCTGCCCGAAGATCCTAGTTGTCCAGGCAAAGCAATTTGCATCGTTACCCGGTATTGATCGCCTTCCTTGTCTAGCCCGGTACCCATCACAAAGGCCACATCGTTCACTTCACGGCGATCCCAGCATCCTCCCAAAAGAACAGAACAAAGCAGCAGACAACAGAGCACAGCCGCTTTACGTATTTTTTGTGTATTCGATTTGGGCTTCATCACCATCCCTCCTCGGTGGTAGGCGTTCCATTCATCTTTTCCTTCGCTCGTTTGTTGTTGTCTTTACCAATCCAGGAAGGACGTTTAGTCATTTTCCACCAAGGTGCACGGACGACGATATCCTTTTGATCCGTATGGTTGTACGGGCTATATCCGCTCATGTAAGGGACACCAAACGATGTTAGCTTGGTTAGATGCGTAGCAATCAGCGTTGTCGCAATAATGATCCCAAACAATCCGAATAAACCCGCCATCAGCATGATTGGAAATCGTAGCAGGCGAACTGTGATGGCAAAGTTAAAGCGTGGAATGGTAAACGAAGCAATACCTGTGAGCGACACAACAATGACTATGGGTGCCGATACAATCCCTGCCTGTACTGCGGCCTGCCCAATTACGAGCGCACCAAGAATACTAACGGCCTGACCGACCGTTTTGGGGAGACGAATCCCTGCTTCACGTAATGCCTCAAAAGAAATTTCCATCATTAACGCTTCCACCAGTGCTGGAAAAGGGATAGATTCACGAGCCGCTGCAATACTTAATATGAGTGTCGTCGGCAGCATATCATGGTGATAGGTCGTAACCGCTACATATATTGCTGGCAGAAAGAGAGCCATGATGAGAAAAAGAAAACGAATCCAGCGCACCATATTACTGATGAAAAAACGTTCGTAATAGTCCTCGCTTGCTTGCATCATCTGCCACATCGTGACCGGCCCAATCAGGGCAAAAGGCGTTCCGTCCACAAAAATGGCAAAACGTCCTTCCAGTAATTGGGCAGTGACGGTATCCGGGCGTTCAGTATATTCCATTTGCGGAAACGGAGAAAAGGGATGGTCCTCAATCAGTTCCTCAATATATCCAGTCTCCAGAACACCATCAATATTAATATCGCTGAGCCTTTTTTTTACATCCTCCACCAGTTTGGGATCTATGATCCCTTCAATATAGGTAAGGACGACGCTCGTTTGAGTTTCTGTTCCGATGGTCATGCTGTACATCTTGAGCTTGGAGGTCTTCAACTTGAAACGCAACAGTGCCGTATTGACGCGAAGGGTCTCAGTGAAGCCCTCACGCGGCCCACGAATAACCGCTTCCGTCTGGGGTTCCTCTACGCCACGGCGGACACCACCCTTGGCGCTAAAAATATAAGCACGAGGCGTACCATCTACAAACAAAGCGGCATTGCCGTCCAGTATCGCTGCTGATACCATCTTCCATTCGTCCATCGTTTTAGTCTGGGACATGGAGATACGAGTTTCATCCAACGGCTCCAATTTGCCGTTCACTTCAGGGTCCTTGAGCATCATGCCCAGAATGACAGGCCGCAGGATATGATCCTGCAAATCCTCCGATTTTACCGTACCTTCAAAATAAGCCAACAACCCTTTGCGTTCAGGGGAAATCATGAGCTCTCGATAGACGATATCAGAGCAATCCTTGAAAATGTCACGCAAAGCAATCAAATTGTTTTCCACATTGCTACGCAGCGGCTGTTCCAGCCACGAAGACTCAGGCAGTCCTTTAGGCACATTGGAATTTCGTGTCTTGCGGTCTGCGGCTGGAATCGCTCTCCGGCTCCACGGTAGCTTCGGCAACTTGGGAAAGCGCCCTTTCTTCATCGTTATTCCCCCTTTACGAATGAGCCGAACAGATAATATGACCTATAGGATGTACCAGCCTGCAAAGGATTATGTATCCAATGAACTCAACATGTTGAACGGATAACAAAAAGACCCTGCAATGATGCAGGGCCTTCGAAAAATCCATTATATATCTGAAGATTTATGATAAAGGAATGATTAATCTCCCCAATACTCCTCGGGATGGTATTCAATCTCAGAACCAGCTTTGAACGTAAGCTCATCTGTCTGATCATGATATTCCACGCTTTCCGGAGTGACGTAATACCAATGCTTCACCACGGGTCCATCATCTACCGGCGTTACAAAACGAAATACGTTCAACTCCCCGCTATAACGCACAATCGCCTCCGCCGTCCCACGCGGCAGCCCTTGAAGCGTGAAGCGAAACACGCCGTCCACCGATTCCAAACGGCAATCGAAAACCTGCTTGCGGCTGTCAGCAAAGCTACGTCCCGTGACGGCATGCTTGATCAGCCATGTTTCCTGCTGCGCCATGTGCGCACCTCCTTTTAGGGCAAATCAATCAACATATAAAAAGCAGACTCCTCTGCTTCCAGTGCTAGCTTTGGCTCCTGCTCAATACGAGCTGAATCGCGCCCTTGCAGAATATGTTCACCGTTCACACGCAGTGAGCCTTCAATGACGAACAGGAACACGCGTCGCCCCTCGGCCTGTGTGAATTCTACTTGCTCTCCAGGCTGAAGCTTGCTTAAATAAATCGTTAAATCCTGGTTGATTGCAGCAATTTCACCCTCTGTGCCCGGTACACGTTTTCCGGCAACGACAGGCAGAAGCTGACCGTGCAGACGCTCAGGATTGAACGCTGTGGCCTCATATGACGGTTTCAGTCCTCTCGTATGCGGGCTAAACCACAATTGCAGCAGACTGACATCCTCCGTTTGTGATGCGTTGTGCTCCGTATGAATGATGCCGTGGCCCGCTGACATTCGCTGAATGCCTCCAAAACGGGTCACTGCTACATGTCCACGGTTGTCTTCATGACGCAGTTCCCCATACAGCACAATCGAAACAATCTCCATATCACTGTGCGGATGCGCCCCAAAGCCCCGTCCCGGTGTGATGACATCGTCATTACAGACACGCATAGGACCAAACGCTGTATTGTTCTCATCCTGATACTCCGCGAATGAAAAGCTGTGACTCCCCCGCAGCCAGCCCTTATCGAAGCTGAATCGGGAAGCCGCCGGATATATTGTAAACATAATAGCCCTCCTTCAGGAAGAAAAATGAGATCAAATCCCTCTCATTGTACCCGAGCCCAAGCGATAAAGCTACGCCTCTGTCTGAGTGATAATCTCATCTATAAAAGACTGCAAGGTACTGGTAACAAAGGCTTCCTTACGTCGGATAAACACCGTTGTTACTTCATTGTACGGCTCAGGCATTGCATGACCGCACACAAGGCCTTGAGACACCAGCCCGCTGATCGAAGATTCGGGAAATACGGTCATTCCAATACCAGCCGCCACACTGCCGATAATCGTCTCAAATGTCCCAAACTCCATAATCTGTTTGGGAATAATTCCTTCCATTTTGAGCCAGGTTTCCAGCCGTCCCCGGTAGCCGCAGCCTTTTTTATATAAGAGAAGCGGACGAGTCGTGAGATCCTCAACGGAAAAATCATCTCCTTGGGATACAAGGACCAGCTTTTCCTGAAATACATCAAACTGTTCAATGAGCGGATGCTTGACCGGCCCGGTCACAAAGGCTCCATCCAGCCGCATTTCTGCAACCTCCTGCACCAGAGACTCTGTAACCCCAGCCTTGAGGGACAACTCGACATCCGGGTACTTGCTATAGTAAGCATGTAAAATGGCCGGGAGGGCAATGACAGTCTCCACAATGCCAATCTCCAGTACCCCCGAAGGTGCAGAGGTATTCTGAAACGCATGTTTCATTTCCTCAAATTGCGATAAAATGCTTTTCGTATATTGCAGCAGACGCTTGCCCTCGGCATTGAGGATCATTCCCCGCTTATGTCTATTAAATAAAGGTGTTTGCAGTTCCTTTTCGAGCAGCTTGATTCTGGCCGTTACATTGGACTGGACATAACTAAGCTCGGCTGCGGCCTTGCTGACACTGCCATGCGCAGCCACCGTCTGGAAAATGTTTAAATCGTTCAGATCCACTACTGCTCCTCCTTATTGTGAAGGGTAAGGGGCCATCAAAATTGACGCGCCTTGTCACTTATTATCATTTTAAATGATCATAATGTTTATTTTCAATCATTTTACCAACAGCTTCCCATCCTTTATGATGTTGTCCATAAGATATGTCCGCTGAGACCGGCAAGGAGGAGCTTTTGCACACCATGAACAGACAAATCATGACCGGATCTTTATTATGCCTAATCGCCAGTATGTCCTGGGGGGCGATGTTTCCGGTTTCGCACATTGCATTACAACACATCAATCCACTGTACTTTTCATTTTTGCGCTATTTATCGGTTACACTCATTTTAGTCGTACTATTGTGGCTCAAAGAGGGAAGGACTGCATTTCGCTTTGAGGGCAAGGGCAAGACGTTGTTATTCTTCGGGACCATGGGATTCACCATTTATAATATGGCCGTTTTCCAGGGACAGCACGCGATGGGGGCAGCAGGCACTCTGGTTGCCTCTATAATGGAAGTGCTAATGCCGATGATTTCTATTGCGATGGTGTGGGTCATGACCCGTAAAATGCCTCCGAGATATACACTAATCAGCATGGTGATTGCGCTGGCCGGGGCTTTACTGGTGATCACGAACGGAAAATGGACCTTTTTCACACTTGCCGGACAACATTTGCTACCGCTGCTGCTTATTTTCGTAGGCGTCGTCGGATGGGTCGTATATTCCATGGGAGGCAGCCATTTTGCAGGATGGTCTACTCTTCGGTATTCAACCCTAACCTGCCTGCTCGGAACTCTCGTCTCCTTCGTAGTCGTCACATTTGCCTCTGCTTTCAACGGGATTGTGGTGCCGGACTGGCAGGCTGTGTGGTCAGTTAAATACGAAATGAGCTTTATGATCCTGCTTCCAGGGTTAGCGGCCCTGCTTAGCTGGAATGCCGGAATCCGAAAGCTATCTCCACTGAACGGAATTCTATTTATTAACTTTGTACCGATTACCACGCTGGTACTCATGTACTTCCAAGGTTATGCTATTAGCCGTTTTGAACTATATGGGACAGTGTTAGTCATTTTCGCACTGATTCTGAACAATATGTTTCAGAGAAGTTCGCTGCGTCCTTCCGACTCACGGGATGTCCGTTTCCGTCTGGACCGCCGCAAGTCCTTCCAACGTTAACTTCTAACTCTGCAAACCAAAAATTATGCTAAAAACATTAAAAAAGCGCCTGGATACAGAGTACAATCTCCTGTATCCGGGCGCTTTTTATCATTTTAGGATTTTCCTTCAACCTGAAAACGTCCAACTAGTTCGCGCAATTCCTCTGCCATTTGGCTCAGGTCCGCTGTAGATGAAGCAATTTCCTCAATAGAAGCAAGCTGTTGCTCAGCTGCTGCTGAGATCGACTCGGTGTTGCTCGCTGCCTCGTCCGAAATGTGGGCAATATCGCTCATAATATCTACGACACCTACAGTCCCTCGTGCCATTTCCTGAGTCACTCCCGTAATGTCATTGATATGCCCCATAGCTCGTTCCACGGCTTGGCTGATTTCCGCAAAGGATTGCTCAGACGTGGTTACCGAATCAATGCCTTCCGTCACCCGTGTCCGCGCTTGATGCATAGCGCCCAGAGCATGATTCATATCCACCTGCATCGCTTCAATGCGCTCCGAGATCAAAGTAGCCGACTTTGCTGATTCCTCAGCCAGCTTACGCACCTCCGTAGCGACCACGGCAAATCCCTTACCATGATCCCCAGCGCGTGCAGCCTCAATGGACGCATTCAGAGCTAACAGATTGGTCTGTTTGGCAATACCGGATATAACGCTGATAATATTCACGATTTCACCGGAACGCTCATTGAGAGAGTCCATGGCCTGTCCGAGATCGTTAACGGTCTCGTCGATGTCATGCATCTTCTGTACAGCCTGCGTAGCAGCCTTACTGCCTTCCTGAGCCGACTCGGCGTTCATCTTCACATGTTCAGATACGCCCACCATACGCTCGGATACGTTCGCTGCTTGCTGAGCAAGCTCCTCCATATTTACAGAACCGTGCTTAACGCTCTGCACCTGACGTTCGCTGCCCACAGCTACTTCCTGGATAGCAATGGTGACATGCTCAATCGCTTGGGTTGTCTGATCTGCACCCGCAGCCAGCTCCTCCGCTGAAGAACTTACCCGATCTGTCGTTTCGTGTACGCTTCGAATCATCGTACGCAAACTGTCGACCATGGTTTGGAAGTGAGAAGACAATTCGCCCACCTCATCCGTTTTTCCGGTTTCCAAATCGCCCGTCAAATCTCCTTCACTGATTCGTTCTGCTGATTTTTGCAGCTTACGAATTGGTACCAGAACAGAACGGGTGATCAGGAAAATCGCGAGTAGCGCAATCACCAATGAGCCAGCCAGCACAAAAATGGTTACATAACGCATGGCAGCCGTGGCATCGCTAATCTCGGATTGATAGAAGGTACCCGCAATTTTCCAACCAGTATCCGTATTCGTTACATAGGTCAAATATTTTTCGTGACCTTCATGCATATATTTAAAGTTCCCGCTCGGCGCAGTATACAACGTATCAAGCACTTTCTCCTGTGGAGATGAGCCCGGTTTAGCCGTAGGATGGACTACAAATTTCTTCGTATGATCCAAAATAATGATATACCCCTCCTGGCCCACTTTGATGGAGGCCAGTTTACGTACACTTTCCAGATTTAGAGAAATCCCGATAACCCCGGACTTGTCGGAAAGCGTCTGAGATACTACGACAACAGGAATACCCGATGAATTAATGATAACAGGCGTAATTGCAACCTTACCGGGCTGCTTCATCGCTTCGATGTACCATGGGCGTGTGCGAGGATCAAAAGTCCCTTCATCCTCCTTGGGCACCCCCCGAATCATCAGCCCCTCCGGTGTACCAACAAAAATATCCGTGGCATCTTCGTGCAAACCCTTGTATTGGATCAGCTTCGGCTGAATCAAAGGGCTGTTTCGACCATCTATCATCGAGCCGTCCAGACGCTCCGCTAAATAACTCGCATCTTTAATTTTACTGGCGATTGCGTATTCAATAATTGAGTTAGCTGTCGCTACCCCCTGATTCGCACTGCCGTGGAGCTGTTTTTCCATAGCATTATATGATGATTTATAGGTCGCAATGGAAATACTTAAGCTCGGAATCAGCAAAACAAGTAAAAAGCCTAAACTTAGCTTGTTCCTGAGTGTCCATATCGTTTTTCTCTTTCGCGTTGTTCCCATGTTTTTTCCCCTTTGCTCATAAAACGATATATTTGAATTACATTCCGTGTTAGTTATATCGGTTGAAAGTAGCAAATGATTTACAATGAAATTTCACAAAGGGGAAAAACAAAAACGCGCCCTATAAGACTAAGGACGCGGTTATATGAACATTTAGACCTGTACGTTAATGTTTTCAGCCTTTTTACGGCCAAATAACTGATCCACTGCCAGAAAGCGTCCACCGACAAGCGCTTGCTGAAGGCTGGTGAACAGAATCAGCAGATCAAATTCAATCGAGCCAAAAGGCTGTCCTTTTTTAGCCGTTAGCAATACACCGATCATAACGATGGTCAATGCCGCTCCAGCCAGTCGTGTTCCGATTCCCAGAACCAGTGCAATACCCCCAACCAGTTCAACCGCAGCGACCACAGGAGCCATCCAGCCAGGGAGTCCGATACTTTGGAAGAAGCCGGAGGTTCCGTCTAGTCCCTGAAACTTTTGTGCACCGTGAACGATAAAAATAACCCCTGTAAAAATCCGTACCAACAATAATCCAATATTCATAAGCGTTTGATTCATTTGCTCATCTCCTTTTAAATTGTATAAAAATTCTGCAATAAACTACACACTGTAGTGTACTACACATTGAGAATCGGTAGCGCAAAAAGCGCCACCTGTAGGAAACATCTTGCCAAACTTAGATTAGCGCCAGTGCAAACATAAGTGTCAACATCACTAGCACATAGCTGGAAAACATAATCGAACGCCAAGGCATTTGAATGACAGGTTCTTGCTGAGGGTCTAAAATACGTGAGATACGATAGTTAATGGACGTTTCTGCAAACGAGGAACAAGCGGCGGAGTTTACCAGGCGAGTATTGGCAGGCGTCATACTCAGAAGCTTGAGCAATGCGCTCCCAATCCCAACTGGTGAACCCGCTCGATGAATCGCTTCGTTATCAGCCAAAATTTCACGGGCCGTCTTATAATGATGGGTAATGTGACGTAGCACCGGCAAGTAAAACAGCTGTTTAGCACATACTTGCAGCAACCAGGTCTTCAACGGATCATAATGTTTCATATGATAGGCTTCATGGTATATGACAGCTTCTTCTTCGTGTTTGTCCAGTACAGACAATAGTGCAGAGGACAATACAATACGTGGCTTCCATAATCCCATGGTGAAGGCGGCTGGCTTGGCATAATCAATGACCCATATCCGATCGGTCCCGAGTTCACCATATCGCTCACCCAGTGCTTCGGTCAGCGGCAGGTCACGCATTCGGTGCAGTCTGCGAAAAGCTGCCCTGGTAGCCATACACTGTCTGACTGCTTCTCCTCCGGCGATAGCGAAGGTAACGAAAACCAGCCCGCTGAGCGCATCCACCATGTAGCCGATTCCGTAATGCTGTAACAAACTTCTGCAAATTTGAAACACGTTATAATTCAATTTCCAGCCGAAAACATGCTGTCCGGCGTACATACCCATCTGTATAAGGGCGAAACCCGAAATCAAGGCGCCTGCTGTAAACAGTAATTTAGAACGTGTTTTCCACATCGCTACATATCCTTTTTCCATTGTTTAATTTTTTGTTCCAGACGTTCGATCAACTTCGGATCGGCCACCTCCAGAGCATCAATCATATGATTGACAGCAAGCGGACCAAATTCGTCCACCAATTCGTGACTCAGTCCCTTGGATTGCTCATCCATGAATTCTTCCCTGCTTAAAACTGGACGATATAAAGACGTTCTCCCACGTATACTCTTACTCAGTATTCCCTTTTCCACTAAACGGTTCATCACGGTCATTACCGTATTGAAGTTAAAGTCCCGATCCCCCTCCAACGCGGTCTGCACTTCTTTGATACTCCGATCCGAAGTGGACCATAAAATATCCATAATTTTGGCTTCCAGAGGTCCGAAAAATCGGTTAAGCCCGGTTTCGCCAGCTTTAAAATTCAGTCGTTTCATAAGAAGCACCTCACACTACCGATTGTAGTGTATATCTCCTGACAAAGTCAACCGTCACACCTAATGTCAGTTTCTTCATGGAATCATATACAAACCGCCGAATGTCTCCATCCGGCGGAAATTCATCGGTATTCATAACTTTCAGTTCAATCTGCCAATCTGTATCCTACACCTCTTACGGTTGCAATATATTCAGGTTCTGCAGGCCGATCATCCAGCTTCTTGCGCAAACTTTTGACATGCACATCTACAACGTTGCTGCCGCCTACAAAATCCGTCTCCCAGATATCGTGCATCATTTGCTCGCGGGAGATCACTTTGCCTTGAGCATCAATCAGCTTCAGCAGCAAATCGTATTCTGTTTTAGTCAGATTCAATTGACTCTCTTCTTTATATACCAGCATTTTATCTCGGTCAATCCAGATGTCCTTGAACACCGTACGACGGCTGGCTTGCGCTGCCTGACGGGAAGTTGCAGGATGGCGTACAATCATCCGTTCAATGTCATGCACCATATGATTGGAAGCCAGCGGCCACACCAGCACCTCTTCTGAAGGAAGCAGCTCATGAGCATGTACAGACACCCGATCCTGAACCACGTACATAACTGGTGTGTCTTTCATGTGTTCTACCTCAAGACGATTGCGAATATCCAGTAATTCACTCTGTGGTTCGGTAGCGGTCAAATCGTAAATCAAGAGATCGCTTCCCAGATGACGCTGCACTTCAGGTTCCCAGCGATGGAAAACCATCACATCAAAACACGCATCTGACAGCGTACGCACCAACCCGTGAACTACACCCGGTACCGAACTGATCAGAATGATACGACGTGTAGTTGGACAATACAAGGGCTCATTGGAAGGAACGGTCTGCACCGTAGGTGTAGAGGGAGCAGCTAACATCGATGTCCAACTGCCCTTCACCCGTCTAGGCATGTCAGCCACTTTGAAACGATTTGTTATCTGATTCGCTTGCTTTGACATTCCTTACACACTCCTCCGAATACGACATGGGCATGGGCAATATTATACCCCGTTTCATGCGCAACCGTGTCAATCCAATCATGTGGGACTTCACTCATCACTTCATCTACTCGGCCGCATACCTGACAAATAATATGCTGATGATCGTCCATCCGCCCGTCATAGCGACTCGCAGCTTCCCCCAGCTTCAATTCACGGATTAATTCCTTATCCGTCAAATAACGCAGTGAATTATATACCGTTCCATAGGCCAGATTATATCCGCGCTCCATCAACCGATTCATAACATCGGCCGCAGTAGGATGATCGTGAGCTTCACGAACCACATCATATACCGCTTGGCGCTGCGAAGTTAAATTTAAAGTTCTCATACCGCACCTCCCTTAACCAACGCAGATTATATTAATTACAAACTTACAATCATATTAAAGATCAATTTAGAATAAGTATAAATCTTAATTTATTTCAAGTCAATGGTATCGGATAAATTGAACGGCTTTGCAACACAATGTATACAGGAGTACATGCTTAGCTTATTTATAATCGGAGGGATATTTTATGAAGATAGTGTGGATATTCACGCTCTTTATGCTGCTAATGCTCGGAACAAGTATATCGATAAAATGGCTTTCTGGTGTTCATCATCCTTGGGAGCCTATTTCATTGGCTTTTTTCACTATGCGACCATCAGAATATGTCGTCCTGGCAGGAATGCTTATAGTGTTCTTTATAAATGTGGGCAAAAAGCCAAGAGGAAACGCATTTCGCTTCCTGTTCTCACAATGGTCACGTTTCCTCAAAGTTCCTACTTCTTCCTCTGATTCTCCGCAACAGAGCCATCAGAAAGAATAAACAAGGGAAAACGCAAACAAATAATGGATGAATATAGATGAGGGACAGTCGTCCAAATTCAAAGTGGCAATCCATGTATTCCGTTCATATTCACTATCCATATTAATAATGACCACATCTCCCAGAATAAAATGGAACATCAAAATGAGCATTTGACCGGTACCGATGTATTTTTTGTCGGCAAGACGATGACTCATGAGACATTTTCCTCTCCTTTTTTATTCCGGGTCTTTCTCAGCCACGACACGATTAGCAGCAAGATAGGAAAAAACACGGCAAATATCGGAAACAGCCATTTCAGCACTAACTCGCCTGTTTGAAGGTGATCTTGATAGCTCAGTGCCATCAATACACAAGAGACTAACATGATAATCCCAAATGGCAGGATCAGTTTATGGTAAGACACTCTCAATACATCCTCTGCGGCTTTAACCGCGGCATAATAGAAGATGAAAATTTTAAAAAAATCAAAGATAATAACGCTCATAACGCCGATGACATCGACTCTGTCGATAAAATCAGATATTTCGACCTTGCTGATCATCGAGAGCAGCGGGTAAGTCGCCCGTTTGAACACATCTTCCCCCAGTGCAAGCACATTGGACAGTGTAACAATAGACAGGAGCAGCCCTCCCAGCAATATAGCAGAGACCCCTACCCCATTGGCACGATAGCCTTTTTTTAATGTGGGGAGAATCATCGCAAACGTAACCATCTCGCCGTACGGTAGCATCACGGCTTGCGAATAAACAACTTGCCATATCGGCTGCCAGCCATGCTCGGCTATGGGCAATATATTGCCGACATCTACAATGCCTGCCAACAAAATTAATATATTCGTAGCCAGGCCCAGCAGTAGCAGCAAAATTAACATGATAATGGCCGTCCGGCCTGCAACCTCGATTCCCAAATACACCACATACATGACAAGTCCAATCATTAAGGCACAAATGACTGTCAACGGCGTATGCTGAAGCGTCCGGTCGGCAATCAGGATCCCCGTGTCCCGAAGATCCCGTGCTCCGCCGTAAAGAAAAAACACGATATATAAAAAAGCAAGCGCACTCCCTGCTTTCTTGCCCAAAAGGGTTCTGCAGTACTGTGTCATTAGCAAGTCGGGAAAACGTCGGTGAAGGCTGCCATAGCATACAAAAAGCATTGCCCCCAAAACCGTGGAAATGAGGATGGCGATCCACGCATCCTTGCCCGCATTCCTTCCGGGAATAGACATCATGGATGTGCCCATCTCAAACAACACCATAAGAGAGATCATCTCTTTTGCACCTATCCGTGTCTTTTTTTTCATGGCCTTCCCTCCTTGCTCTATTTTCACTAGTCTGATTCCCCCTTGGAGTATGGGTTAGTCCGCGACTGAGTGTGTTTCAGTACAGAAGTCACTTGAATACGGACGGTGCTTTCCGCAAAATTACGGCTCCATTCGGAAGAGATTCTTTTCCATTGTTTGGGATAGCTCCTCTCCAGCGCAAGGCCAAAGCCTATTACATCGCTACGGGTACGCTGAACCTCTCTGACTGTTGAAGTGATCACTTTTTTCGTCTCCTCTGTCCATTTCTCCTGCAGTCTTTTCATCGCCTCCGGACTTTGTAAGTTAATCGAGCACTCGGCTTCCTGTACCGCCCCGGTCTGTTTTAGGTTAATCACAAAAACAGGCTCCCCTTGCTCCATCCGTGTGTGTATCTTGGTTGAAGAGAACAAGGTTTCGATGCCAATGGTTTCCCTATCCTTACCGCAGCTCAGTGTTGTTTGGGCACCTTTCACCTTGTTGTTGATCATAGACAGTCCAATGGCCTGATCATCATCCAACCAGCGGACAAGCCGATCCTTTTTGAACACCCCCATTCCCTTAATATGAACAATAGCTTTCGGTAAAATATTGTCCACATTGTTCTTGCTTGAGGCCTGCTCTAAATTCCCATTGACCCCTATGCCCGTCAGCACAGGACCGCCACCCTTATGAGACATGCTGCGAATCACATCGTCGATAGTCACCGCGTAATCCCCGGCATACAAACGCTCCGATGTTTCCAGCTTTCCTGAAATATCATTGGCGGGAATACGACCGATTGCGGTCATGATTGCCAGTACATCCTTCCCAGTATTACCGCGTGCCACCAGCATTTTCACCGGCAGCCGGATTTCTGTAGACCTTTCCAGAGAATCCATCATATCGCCGATTCCAGCCCGTGCCAGCTTTTCACCAATAACGATCAGTTTGGTATGCGCCAAAGAAATGATCCGCGGAACCCTTTGTGAGGCTCTGCGGAGCGCTTGAAACAGATTTTTTCCCTTTTCCCGATACAAAACGACTGGAGTATCTCCTCTCGCTTTGGCTCCGGCGATTTCATCTGCTACGATCACCTGTAGGGAAACCTCATAATCCGACTCCCCAACCAAATCAATTCCTATCCCAGCTACTACTGCTCTCTGGTTTAACTCCACAGAATCCCAGCAACCGGATAACAAGGGAACGAACAGTAGTAAAACCAAACACAGCCCCCCTATTCTCCTCTTAAAAGTTACTGCACTTTGTTCATTCCTCTTCCGCTGATACACCCTGATTGCCCCCCTCCTGCATCGGTGTGGTTTTATCAGAAGAGGAAATCCCGCTTCCATCCTTCATTCTTTTCTGGTTCTTAGATGTAATGCTTTTAGGACGCTTCCTCATCATCCAGAACGGGAGTCGCAATACGGCATCCTTTTGACTCTCCAGCACAAAAGGGCTGAAAGGCGCCATGTAGGGCACCCCGAAAGAACTCAGACTGTTCATATGAGCAATCAGCGCAATCAACCCCAATGTAATGCCGTATAGCCCCATAAACGCTGACAGTATCATGAAAATAAACCGGCACAATCTCCCGGCCACTGCCATGTTATAGGCTGGGATTGCGAAACTGGCTATTCCCGTCAGGGCTACTACAATTGTGAGCAGCGGGGTGACGACTCCGGCTTCCACGGCCGCTTGACCCAACACAAGCGCTCCTATAACGGAAACCGTTTGACCACCCGCACGCGGCATTCGAATACCCGCCTCACGCAAAATCTCAAAGGTAATCTCCAAAATAAACGCCTCTAGAAATGCCGGAAAAGGAACGGATTCCCGCTGAGCCAATATGCTGATCAGTAGTGGAGTCGGTATCATTTCATAATGGTATGTTGTTAAGGCAATGTAGAGAGAAGGCCCTAGAATAAGAATAATGAAGCTGATATATCTAATGAGCCGAACAACAGTCGCCATATCGTAACGCTCTTCATAATCCGAAGAACTCTGAAAAAATTGGGCAAATACTGTAGGCATCACCAGTACAAACGGAGTCCCGTCTACGATGAGCGCCACTCGGCCCTCCATAATATTGCTGCTGATGGTGTCGGGTCTTTCCGTGTTAAAAATCGTTGGGAATGGTGTGAAATGATTTTCTTGTATCATCTCCTCAACCATGCCGGACTCAAATATAGCGTCAATATTGATGTTTTCTATCCGTTTACGAACCTCATCTACGACGCCTGGATTTGCAATGTTCTTCATGTACAGCATGGCCACATTCGTGAGAGACGTGCTTCCCACTTGGAACATCTCCAGTGTAAGATCGGAGCTTTTAATCCGTCGCCGGACCAGAGAAATATTCGTGAATAGGGATTCTACAAATCCCTCTTTCGGTCCTCTGACGACTGTCTGTGTTGTTGGCTCGCTGACTGCGCGTGTCTCTCCCCCACGCGTGCCGCACGCAATCGCTTTTTCGCAGCCTTCCAATAAGATGATCGTGTCCCCCATTAACAGTTGTTCCATCATGGAACTCCAATCATCGCAGTCCTTCACTTCTCCCAGTGCAAGCGCATGACTCTGTATTCTTACGTACAGCGCTTCTGCATTCTCCGCCTCAGCAGCCACTTCAGCAGATGGGCGGCTAAGCATGGATCTCATGATGAGTTCATTCACCGTATCCGTTTTAGCCATACTATCTAGAAACACAATAGCGGCGGGAACCTCCGCCCTCAGCCCCAATTTAAAGCGACGCATCAGAAAGTCTGGGCTATCTGACGTCAATTTCTTAATTTGCCGCAAGTTGGTTTCCAAACAAGCTTCGATTTTTAAATAGCGCGGAGAATTTCCATTGTTCTTACCCGCACCCGACTTTTTATTATGTTTGCGATAGGGATAGCGAATCATGAGCAAACCTCATCTCCAGTAAGGCAGCAATAGATACCGCCCATTTTTCCTTATTCTTGTATCTTTGGAGTATGCTCAATCTATTCCCAGTTATGCACCAAATACGTGAACGAAACGTTATAAGCGTACCCGCGTAATAAATTTCAATAAATTCTTCATTTGCAAGCTTAATGTCAGTTTTTTTGATAAAATGAAGAAATATGCCTCTCGGGAGGGTTAACATCTTGTTCAGTACGTTTTTTGTAAATACCTGTATCCTTGTCACCTTTTTGTACATAACCGGCCTCATATCACAAAGATATAAAATCCGTCTGCACACCTTGAAGCGTAAGATACATTGGATTGGAGGCGCCCTTTTTGGGTGCTACGGCATTGTCATGATGTACTATTCAATTCCAGTAGGATTTAATACGATTGCCGATCTTCGTCATCTGGCCATCGTAGCTACCGCCACTTACATCGGCGGCCCAGCAGCGCTCACGGCTACTCTGTTTATATGTATAGGTAGATTATTGCTGTTTGGTATTAACGCTCAAGCCATCGTAGGCGCTATTTTTATGATACTCGTTGGCCTGGGGTGCGCTTTATTGTCACATCTGTCCTGGTCACGTTTACCCAAGCTGATGATTATGAACGTTTTTGCTTTGGGCATTATATTCTGTCCCCTTATGATTAATTTGAAAAATCTTGATGATGTTCTGCACGTGTATCCGCTCCAATTCTTCATTTCCATGGTCGGTGGATGTCTTCTGTACCTCATTGCTGAATCTATCAACACATCCAATGAGCTGTTACTTCGTCTGGAGCATACCTCCTACACAGACCATCTCACTAATTTAAGCAACAGAAGGCAGCTTGAGTTCTCATTGGAAGAGAAGCTCCCTCAAGCTCGCCAACGTCATGAGCATTTATCAGTACTGGTGTTAGATATTGATCACTTCAAGGAAGTCAACGATACCTACGGACATGCCGCAGGAGATGCAGTGCTGCGCCAGCTTGGACAGATTTTAATGGAAAAATGTCGTCCTAATGATGTAGTCACCCGCAGCGGGGGAGAAGAATTCACCGTACTCTTGCCGAATTGCGCTTTTCGGCAAGCACTTCGCATAGCTAATCAAATTCTTAGCGGAGTAAATCAGTATGAGTTTGTTTTAGCGGACGGGCTTATTCTTAAAGTCACGGTGTCCATCGGCGTGACAACCTTTCCAGGTACCGGGGAAGATATGTCCGGGGCAGCCCTATTGGAGCAGGCAGATAAAGCTCTATACGAAGCTAAAAATGCAGGACGTAACCGGGTTTGCTCATATGAAATATAATTTGAGGCATGACCATTTCATAGAAATAGCCGATACAACCCTCTCTTGAGAGTCGTATCGGCTATTATCATTTTGAATCTTCATTATGATTGCATTTCCCCACCACGAGTGATGTACGCTTGGCAAGCGAAGCCAGCGTATGGGCCCCCCATACTTCCAGCATACGTCGTTCGCTCTCGGCTAAAATTTCGGATACGGCTATCGCCAACTCCTCACAAAAAGGATTGGTTTCCGGTTCATGCATCATACCCGGGAAAATTGGATCACATATTTCAATGGCGTGGTATATATCGGCAAGTGTAATATGGTCGGCCGAACGGGTAAGCACATAGCCTCCCTCACGACCTTCGCGTGCTGCAATCAAATCTGCCTGTACAAGTCGCGTCAGCACCCTGCGCACCAAAGTGACTTCGCAGTCAATGGAACGGGCAATAGAACCGCTGGCACAGAGTTCTCCGTGCTTTTCCAAATAGACAAGCGCCTTTACCGCCACCCCAAGCCATCTGGGCGTTGCGGTGCGTAGTCTTTTTTCACTATTCAAATGAGATGACACCCCTAAGCTGTAGAAACTTCGTTGAATGCATTGTACGTGATGTCAGAAGTAAGTTCAAGCCTGAAAGCCGGAATCCTCTGTAGCATGATCGCCCAAAATAAAATGAGCTAACCGCACTTCCCCGCTCAACAACAGATATACATCACGTATGCCAGAGACTGAATGTACCGCTTCGGAGAGTGTAACCCATGCTTGCGCCCCTCCTGTATTGCCCACGTTCACACGTGCCACGGCTTCACTATCGGGTGCATCCAAACACAGCTCAATTGTGGCATCACTGCTGTTGCCCGACACGCGGCACTGAAGCTCGGTCACACTCACAGTATCCATGTCTACGCCATGAAAGGCAATCCAACCAGAACGTTGAGGTGTGCGCGGACGTACACAGGCCTCCTTTTGCTCCTTGCTTTCATCTAGTACGATGTCGGAGCAATCATCGAAGTTTTCAGCGCGGATACTTCGTCCGGCTTGGCGTGGTGGAATGACTTCGCCTCGAACGTACACAGGGTGCTCCAATCGGATATCCGCTGAGGAAGCACCAGCCAGCAGTGTATATTCACCCGATTCAACGCAATAGCAATCCCGCGTAACATCCCAGATCGCCCAATCCTTCATCCGAATCGTAAAGGAAACCGTTCGCGTCTCACCTGCCTCTAAGCGAATACGTTGAAAACCGCACAATGTCTTCAATGGTCGCTTTACTCGTGAGGCACCAGGCCGTACATAGAGTTGCACAACCTCTTCACCAGCAGCTACGCCCCGATTCGTCACCTCTACCCACACCTGGAGCGTATCCATGGCATCCAGTGCAGCAATAGATGTTACGCTATCCTTCAGGGCATCTGTACGCAGGTCACTATATTCAAAAGGCGAATACGTCAATCCATGGCCAAATGGATACAAGGATACACCTTCAAAATATTGATAGGTACGACCACCGCGAATAATATCGTAATCTTTGATGTCGCCCAATTGATCCTCGCTCTGAACCCAGGTCATGTTCAAACGCCCCGCTGGCGCGTAATCTCCAAATAACACATCCGCTATTGCCGTACCATGCTCTTGTCCCGCATGAGACGTGTATACGATCGCTGGAATATGCTCCTGAACCCAAGGGATGGCAAATGGATAGCTACCCGTCAGAACCACAATCGTATTCGGATTGACGCGATACACTTCCTCGATAAGCCGTTGCTGGGAAGCTGCCAGTTCCAAGCCTGGGCGATCATTCTCTTCCTTTCCATTGATGAGCGGGTGATTTCCAACAAATACAATTGCTGTATCTGCCGCTTGCGCAGCGGCTATCGCTTCCGCTAAACCATCTGACACCGTCTCTACCTGGAATGTTGTATGGCTCTGTCCTGAAACTGTCGAGGCTGTTGAGGCGTTACACTCTACAGCGTTAAGTGCGGATTTTTCAGCCTCCCCTACCTTTAATGAGCCCTCTGTTCCGGCAATGACTGGTTTTCCATTCCATGTCGTCCACAGATGCTCTCCTTGTCCAACAGGAGTCAGCCCAAAGACCTCTTTGACATACCAGCCATACGCTTCATCAGCTGTCACACGAAGCGTTATTTCATCACTCGTCACGTAAGTACCCAGATGCTCATCATGTAACGTCACACTGCCATAGCCCCAATCCGTCATGGTCAATACCGTTGGGTCTCCATCCTGGGATAGGCGCATCTCACCAGAAGAATCAACTGCGAGCTTCGATCCGTCATTCGCCGCCGTCAAGGTCACGCGATCCTTGGCATCAAGGTACACGACGCGTTCCTTCTCGTCCTCGCCTTCCAGCTTGGTACGAATCGCCTCCAGCGGTGTAACCCGGTAGGGCAGCGTACCGGAATACCAGTCGCGGTACACCTCATTGCCATGCGTACCAATGACCGCTACTTTGCCACACCGGGCAGGGTCCAATGGCAAGAGTTCATGCTCATTTTTAAGCAATACGATCTGCTCCCTCGCCGCACGCAACGACAATTCACGGGCTTGCTCTGTCACGAGAGCTTCCTCTCCGATCGAGGCATAGGGGTTGTCTGCAGCCGGATCAAATTCCCCCAACCGAAAACGGACACGGAACGTATGAAACAATGCCCGATCCAAGTCTTCTTCTTGCAGCGATCCTTGTGCCAAAGCTTCTCGAATCGCCCGCTTGGAGAGCTCCGCATCATCTGTAATGCTGTCAATTCCCGCCCGAATAGATTCGGCCACACCTGGCGTGTGGGAATCGTAATACTGATGATCGTTGACAATCCCCATGACATCACCCGCATCACTTACGACAAAGCCGTCCATCCCCCATTCGTCCCTGACAATATCGTTAACCCCATGATATAACGTAGCAGGCGTTCCATTAATCAGGTTGTAGGAAGTCATCATCGACTGGGCGCGGCCTTCCATAAAAGGCTTCTCAAAGGCTCTTAGGTAATATTCTCGCAGGTTTCGTGGATCTATACTGGAGGAGCCACTTCCCCGATCCACTTCATTATTGTTACCCAGAAAATGTTTTAAAGTGGCAACCGCTTTCAAATATACCGGATGATCGCCCTGTATCCCCTTGACTAACTCCTTCGACAGCTCTCCCGTCAAATACGGATCTTCGCCGTAAGCTTCCTCATTGCGTCCCCATCTTGGGTCACGCTCCATATCCACCGTAGGTGCCCACAGGGTCAGACCGTTTAATTTAGGATCACGATGATAGTAGACACGCGCCTCATCTGCGATAACAGAGCCGATTTGACGCATTAACTCCGTATCCCAAGTACATGCCAATCCTACTGGCTGAGGAAATGAAGTCGCCTCACCCAACCATGCTATCCCGTGTGCCGCTTCCGTACCGTGCTTGTAAGCTGCGACTCCCAATCGGTCAATGGCCGGCTGGTATTGCAACATGGATTCGATCTTTTCCTCCAAGGTTAGTCGCGACACGAGATCCCGTACACGCTCATCCAGATGAATCTTCGGATCTTGATATAAATATTCGATATCCGTTGTTTCATGACTCATATCCGTCATCTCCTTATCCCATTTTAAGAATATAATGAAAAGGCATACATGAAAGCGTTTTAATATATCATAGCTAAAAAGGAGTATCCCGGCAACAATACCGAAAACATCCTATACTGGATGAAAGAGAGTCGCAGCATAAAGACAAAAAAAGTTGCATTTTACCTTCAATATACAAAGCTAAAAATAATATTTTTTGGTATAATCAGGATATATCATTGAAGGAGGAAGCGCTGATGAAAAATACCGGAATGACAAGGCCCCTGGATCAATTGGGGCGAATTGTACTCCCTAAGGAAATGCGCACCACAATGGATATCAATATCGGTGATTCGCTTGAATTCTTCGTAGATGAAGAAGGATTTGTATTAAGAAAATACACGGGTGTCTCCTGCAAATTTTGCGGCGCGGTGGATCACTTAACTTATTTTCGGGACAGCTTTATCTGCGCTGATTGCATTCAATTATTAAAGACCGATGAAAATGTGCATGCCACAAGCAATGATGCTATCCAGGCTCAAGAACATACCCAGCCGATCCGAAACAACACAACGTGGCAGCCCAAGCAATCCAGAGTGCAGCAAGGTGAAATGGTAAAAAAGCTTCGCAAGCTAATTCAGGATCACCCGAACCTGCCACAAAAAGTGTATGCAGAAATGCTCGATATCTCCCAAGGCCGGGTGTCCCAGTTGAAAAAGCTACTCTAAACCTTCTAAATCTATATCCCAAAATCATACACAATGTACCGACGACCCTATTCATTTTTTTGTCACAACTTCGATTGCCAGGTATAGAGTAAGGCGCATATCTACGGATGTGCCCCTTACTCTATACCTGGCTTTTTCGTGTCGGCCGCTCTTGCTAATGTGACAATAGTCACATACTCCCGATGTATACGTATATACAATATATAGATCGAAACAATTGGTTATCACTAGATATCATCAATATGTTGTTTTTGTGAAAAATATATATATTTTACTATATGGAGGGTTTTACGATGAAGGTGCTGGAGGAACATCAATTATACGACATCGGCGAGCGGGTCATTGGGGCACAAGATCTGGACATGCTGCGGGAGAATGCAAATTTGAATGGAGAATCGTTCAGCGGCAAAATGAGCAAGCTTGGGTCCGAGTATGCCAAATGGTATGCGCGCCTGCGGGTACTTCCGCCTGAACTGACGAACGCGATTGATCACGGATATGTATATGTTCACGATTTGGACCAATACGCACTCGGAACTACGAATTGTATCTTTATCCCTTTTGGCCGGTTACTACAAGACGGATTCAATACAGGCAATGGCTCTGTACGCACACCGCAAACGATTATGTCCGCCATGGCACTAGTTGCCATAATATTCCAGTCTCAGCAAAATAGCCAATTCGGAGGTGTCTCCGCCAATAAAATAGATTGGGACCTTGCCCCATACGTTGCCCGGTCCTTCCGCAAGCATCTGCGCAAGGGACTTCGGCTGTTCGAGGAAGAGATAGAATCTAGTCTGACTGACGATGAACTACATATGGCCAATCCCCATTTGCAAGAAGCCTGCCCTCGTTCATACGCATTCGCTCGCGAAGAGACGGAGACGGAAACCCGACAGGCTGCTGAATCGCTCATTCATAACCTGAACACCATGAGCAGTCGCGCGGGTGGACAGATTCCATTCACTTCACTGAATTACGGAATGTGCACGTCTGCTGAGGGACGGCTTGTTACTCAATCGCTGCTGGAGGCCACGATTCGCGGCTTGGGTAGCGGGGAAACTCCTATTTTTCCACAGCATATTTTCCAATGCAAAGAGGGAATCAATCAGGCAGAAGGCGACGTCAATTATGATTTGTTCTTACGGGCGGTAGAATGCTCTAGCAGACGGATGTATCCCAATTTTGTGAATGTGGATGCCACCTTCAACCTGCCTTTTTACCGTGCTGATGACCCGGATACCATTATAGCGACAATGGGTTGCCGTACCCGCACCATTTCTGACCGTTTCGGTAGAAATCGGCAGAGTGGTAAGGGAAATCTCTCTTTCAATACCATTAATCTGGTGCGGCTTGGCATTGAGTATGGTATTTGCACAGGCAAACGCCTGACACCTGACCGTGATCGCTTTGATGCGAGACTAGAAGAAGTTATGCGCATTGCGGTGGATGGCCTAATCCATCGCTATCAAATCCAGACCAGCCAGCCGGCCAAAGCCTCGGACTTTATGATGCGCGAAGGGGTATGGGAAGGTGGAGAACAACTAGAGCCAGATGATAAGGTGGGAAGCATACTAAAACACGGTACGCTTTCGATCGGATTCATCGGACTGGCTGAGTGCATGAAGGCACTATACGGAAAACACCACGGGGAGGATGATTTCGTATACCGCGAGGCACAGCGAATCATCACTTCTATGCGCGTGTATTGCGATCGAATGAGTGAATATCACAATTTGAATATTACATTGTTCGCTACGCCTGCCGAAGGTCTGTCGGGCAAGTTCACCTTGCTGGATCAACGTGATTTCGGGATTATTCCTGAGGTAAATGATCGAGAATATTACACGAATTCTTTTCATATTCCCGTGTATTACACGCTCCCGGCTGCTCGTAAAATCAGCTTGGAAGCTCCGTTCCATAACCTATGCAACGCTGGTGCGATATCATACATTGAGCTGGACGGTAATGCGCGGAATAACCCGGATGCGTTTCTTAAAATTGTTCAATACGCGCTGCATCAGAATATCGGCTACTTCTCCATCAACCATCCGGTGGATCGTTGTACAGAATGCGGTTATGAAGGGATTATCGGGACAAGCTGCCCCCAATGTGGCACAGATGAGGAGCACACACACTTTCAGCGCTTACGTCGGGTAACCGGATATCTGACAGGGGATTATACCGTTCGCTTTAATGCTGCAAAACAGGCAGAAGTTCGAGACCGGGTGAAACATAAGTGAATTTGTGTGGCTACATTCCGGAATCTCTGAACGAAGGATACGGCCTGCGCACCGTCGTGTTCATTAGCGGTTGCCGTCATGCCTGTCCCGGATGCTTTAATCCAGCGTCGTGGAGCTTCCGTGCAGGTGAGCCATTCACACCCCAACGACAACAGGAAGTCATTCGTGACATCATGGATAATCCGTTGTTGGATGGACTGACTCTCTGCGGGGGAGACCCGTTTTTCTCAGCAGCAGAATGCTCGCAATTTGTGCGCGACTTCCGTGCGGCCTGTCCCGACCGAACCGTGTGGGCTTACACTGGCTTTGTCTATGAAGATCTACTCACAGATCAGGAGCGACAAGAGCTAGCACTTTTGTGCGATGTGATTGTGGATGGTCGCTTTGTAGAACAGCAAAAGGACCTGACCCTTCCCTTCCGGGGCAGCCGCAATCAGCGTCTAGTAGATGTAAAAGCCAGCATTCAGGCAGGTTACACCGTTTCATTGACTTAAGGCGAAGGTTACTCGGCAAATGCTATATCTAATCTAGGACAAGTCTCCATCATGGATGAGGCTTGTCTTTTTTTGCATATCCCTAACAGATTCCATTGCAGTTTCTATTGCGCATCCTGCAAGTTTCACTTATGATGGTGAACAAGTATACGAGTGCATAATTATTCGTCATACCTTAACCGCATAGCTTGGAGATAGGTGTCTGTTCTATTCAGATCAGGCTTAAAAGGGAAGCCGGTGCAAATCCGGCACGGTCCCGCCACTGTAAACGGGGAACTTTCAGCTGTTCATACAACCACTGGTCGACAGACCGGGAAGGGATGCTGAGAGTCATGATCCGTAAGTCAGGAGACCTGCCTATTTTAACAACATCGCAAGTACCTACGGAAGATAGGGAGGTGTTAAGAGCAGTCACCGTATTTTTGATTTTTTAATCACGGAGGCATTCTTTCCCCTACTTATTTTTAACTCTGGGGGAAGAATGCCTTTTTTGGTACGTAAAAATAAAACAGACACCCACTAGGAGGAAAAGTACATGTCCGTCATTGAATGGCCTGAATTGTCCGGCTTAATTAGCAGTAATCTGGGATATCCGCGTATCGGCGAAAACCGGGAATGGAAGAAAGCACTGGAACGCTTCTGGAACGGCAGTATTAGCGAAAGCGAACTGCAAACGGAGATGAAAAGACTACGGTTGGAGCATCTGAGCAAGCAGCGTGACAAGGGGATTGATCGCATTCCTGTCGGAGACTTCTCCTATTATGATCACATGCTGGATACATCTGTGATGTTTGGCCTGATACCCGAACGGTTCAACCATCGTCCCGCAGGTCCGATTCCTCTGTCCGTGTATTTCGGGATCGCTCGTGGACAAAAGGGAGCAACCGCCAGTGAAATGACCAAATGGATGAACACCAATTATCACTACATCGTTCCCGAATTGGCAAACGCAGTCCCGGTGTTCACTGAAAATAAACCTTTACGGGCTTATCGTGAAGCAAAACAAGAGCTAGGCATTGATGGGAAACCGGTCCTCATCGGCCCCTATTCATTCGTTACCCTTTCCAAAGGCTATGATCGCAAGGAGCTTGCTTCTATTATAAGAACCTTCCTGCCTTTATACACCCGTGTCCTGTCTGAACTAGCAGCAGAAGGTGTTCAGTGGGTCCAAATCGATGAACCTGTCCTGACCACCTCATTCCCAGTAGAGGATCTGGACATTATTCAGGAAGTCTATGAAGCTTTGGCCCAAGCTGCGCCCTCTTTAAATATAATGCTGCAAACTTACTTTGGCAGCCTGGACCATTATGAGCGTCTGTCCGCACTTCCGGTACAGGGACTGGGTCTTGATTTTGTGTATGATGATGGCGAAAATCTCCAGCATATATTGCAGCATGGTTTCCCTAAAGGAAAAACGCTGGGCGCTGGGGTCATTGACGGGCGCAATATATGGCGCAGCGACCTTAACGCTGTGGCTACCCTGCTGGGTCAGTTAGCAGAACAGACCACTGCCGAGCAGCTTATCGTACAGCCATCATGCAGTCTGCTGCATGTGCCAGTCAGTCTGGAAGCAGAGCACAAGCTGGATCGAGAACTGGTGCAAGCGCTGGCTTTTGCCGATGAAAAGCTTGAGGAAATCGCCGTCCTGACGGCTGCACTTGGCAAACACGATCCATCCGCACTCACCAAGCTTGGACAAAGTGCAGATGCGGTAGCCCGTTTCAACAGCTCAGCGGCACGCGTACAAACAGCTGACGATCTGGCTGACTTGCTGGCAAAGGAGCCTCTAACACGCAGCGTTCCTTTCGCCGAGCGTCGTGAGATTCAGCAAAATAAGCTGAAGTTGCCTCCACTGCCTACGACGACCATTGGTAGCTTCCCGCAAACCGCCGAGATCCGCAAGGCCCGCCTGCACTATCGCAAAGGAGAATGGTCTGCCGAGCAATACCGGACGTTCATCCAACAGCAAATCAAGGAATGGATTGATATTCAGGAGGACATTGGCATTGACGTGCTTGTACACGGGGAATTTGAGCGGACCGATATGGTTGAATTTTTTGGCGAAAAGCTGAATGGCTTTGCTTTTACACAAAACGGATGGGTGCAGTCCTACGGCTCCCGCTGTGTCAAACCGCCGATTATATACGGAGACGTCTCCTTCGATCAGCCCATGACTGTGGAAGAAACGGCATTCGCTCAATCGTTAACTTCCAAGCCTGTTAAGGGAATGCTTACAGGCCCTGTGACCATTTTGAACTGGTCTTTTGAACGTAATGATATTCCGCGTAGCCAAGTTGCTTTACAATTGGCTCTGGCATTACGGGCAGAGGTAGAGGCACTGGAACAAGCGGGCATCAGCATGATTCAGGTCGATGAACCCGCAATTCGTGAAGGGCTTCCGCTGAAAAAAGAACAACAGCAAGCCTATCTGGATTGGGCAGTTCAAGCCTTCCTTGTGACCACGGCCACCGTTGAACCTGCGACCCAAATCCATACGCATATGTGCTATTCCGAATTTCAGCATATGATTCAGTCCATCTCCGACATGGATGCCGACGTTATATCTATTGAAACTTCGCGAAGCCACGGAGAACTGATTGTCAGCTTTGAAGATCAGGTATACGACAAAGGCATCGGTCTGGGCGTGTACGATATCCACAGTCCGCGCATCCCCGATGTATCTGAAATGCTAAGCATGATCCAGCGTGCCCTGCGCGTACTGCCATCAGATTTGTTCTGGGTTAATCCGGATTGTGGTCTGAAAACCCGCACCAAAGAGGAATCTGTCGCCGCCTTGCGACAAATGGTACAAGCGGCTCAAGCAGCCCGGGCTGCTTTGGCTGTATCCAACTAATTTTTTATCGTTTCGAATCACGCCTTCATTTTCAACATATTCTGTTCCCCTTTCCGGTCCTTTCTGCTAAAAGCCCGGGAAGGGGATTTATTCTAGGTCATATAATGTATAAGCGCCTTGAATATGCTCCATTTTCATCTGCTTCATATGTACGCCTAAGCCATGTTCTCGATCCCAGGAACAACTAAAATTCAAATACAGTTCATCCTTTGCCGATGAGTCGGAAATCAATATAGACATAAGCTGTATTCGATTCAACAATTGTTCCGGCCGCTCCACATAAGGCGCATATTCATCCGGGTCCTCTCCCCATGTACTGTAAGCATTCCGATACTTTTCCACGATGCCAGCATAATGATGGTGTATGGATTCCAACACTTGAGGATGAATAGCTGATGAATATTCCATATACTGCTCCCATGTCTTTTTTTGCAACAGTGTAGGTTCTTCTATAGTCTGTGCCTGTTCTTCGGAATCGGCTCCCACGATAAATTCGACTTCTACTTCCGAGGGCTGCCCGCAAAAATCAAGTTGCACTACACCACGCAGAACAATCTCCTCAGATACATCCCAAGACTCATCATCCTGTTCCAGTTCCATATACCAATGTTTCCAGCCCATTCTTTATCCACCTCTTCATAAAAAGTAATTTTTAACCCTGTTGAATACTTTACAATCTATCATTTTAATGAATGAAATTAAAGCGGCATCCTATCTGTGCTTCCAGCCATATTTCGATGAATTCCCAAAAAAAAATACTTTTTTCTACAACATTCGCTACTCAATAAAACCTCCAAGGAAGGAAATCTGTCCATTTTGACACAAATATTTTATTATTAAAAATTTAGTACCTTGCATTAATCAGTACATGATGTTAAATTATACCTGACTACTGTTCTATAATTAGTACCCGTGACAAATTATGCACAAACACACGTTTCTTTCCCTTATTCCGAACGACACCTATGAATTATTGATAACATCCAGGAAGGGAGCACCGCTCGTGAATGTGAACATCCAATTCAAAAAAGGGGTACTGGAACTGTGCGTTCTAGTTCTAATTGGACGCAAAGACCGTTATGGCTACGAGTTGGCGCAAGCCGTCTCCCGTCATATTGAAGTAGCCGAGGGAGCCCTATATCCACTGCTTCGCCGTCTGGTATCAGAAGGATACTGCACAACGTATTTACGGGAATCGACCGAGGGGCCTCCTCGCAAATATTATCGGCTGACCGATACTGGCAGTCATTATACAAGAATACTTACGCGGGAATGGAATGATTTTGTCCATAATGTCGCAAGCCTACTGGAGGAAGGAAATTCCGATGAATAGAAAACAGTTTCTTACAGAGGTGGAACAGCGTCTTTCTCCTCTCCCTGCAGAGGTACGCAATGAGCTGCTTAGTGATTTGAGCCAGCATTTTGACTACGGGTTGGTTAATGGCAAAAGCGAAAGTGAGATTGCCAATGAGCTGGGTAACCCAGAGGATATTGCCCGAGAAGCGTTGGATGATCCCAATGCAGCCTGGAACGCTTCTCCTCCGCTTCGCCAGGGAAGCTTCGCACGCAATCTTTTTACTTTCTTAGGGCTACTGTTTCTTAACTTGCTGATCTCCATCCCAATTATGGCTACCCTATGGGTAGTATGGGTTTCATTGACCGTGGTAGCGGTTAGCTTCATTGCAGCCCCCCTTCTCGCCGTTACTGATTATGCGCTAAACAGCACCTTTTACCCGGCCAAATTCTTTTTCTCTATCACGTTGACGGGTATAGGTCTATTGCTGCTGCCTGGAGTACGTTATCTCTTACTCCTTATGGTCAGGGGCACTGTACGATACTGGAAATGGAATCTGACTACCCTGAGGGGAGCTTACTAACAACATGAATAAAAAGTGGTTTATTGCAGCAGGTCTGTGCATTGTCATCGGTGTAGCCGGAATGGTGGCCTACGGTGCCCCATGGAGTCAACAAGTCATGAAGGAAACAACTGCGATTAACAAAAAATGGACGTTTACACGTGGTCAGCTACAGAAGCTGAAGGTGGACAGCTCTGATGATGTCTCTATTTTGTTTACTCCTGGCTCTGGCGACCAAGGTACGATACGCATTAGTGGAGAAGTTCAGACAAAGGTAGCCGACCAAATTCATAATGCCCGAATTGAGAACAGTAAGCTTACGATTCAATCGGAGCCGGCCCCTTCCTTGTCATTCTTTTCGATCACTCCTGATTTGGATCAAACGATTACCGTAGAGATGCCCTCTGGCGAAACACTAACTGACCTACAGGTAGATGCACATTCAGGGAATGTAAAACTTCAGGATGCCTCCGTGCAGAATACTTCCATCACCGCTACTTCAGGCACTGCCGAGATTACAAACCTCCAAAGTACCCACCTGATCGCAAATTTAACATCCGGCAATTTTACAGCCAGTCAGCTTGCAGCAGATATGGAGTTAAAGCTTACTTCAGGTGATGTTACCATTCGCGATTATAGCGGTAATGGCCTTATTTCCCTAACCTCAGGGGAGACAAATATTACGCAACGTGCCGTAGCCAACTTGGAAGTGAATGCTGATTCTGGTGACGTGAAGATTAAGCAAGCTCCCGATTTTAAAGGTGTTTATAATGTCCGCTCTGACTCTGGGAGTATCAATACTCCCGAATCTGTTCCCGGTAGTGTGAACGTGATTAAGGTCGAAACCACTTCAGGGGATATTTATATTTCCAAATAGAGACCTCCAAATGAATGCCTCATCAGAGGCGAAGTTTGGTTCAATGAGTTTAACCTTGTATAATGTAACCATGTGCCCAGATGCACAACCACATTATAGATTAATAAGGAGGAGACTGGATGGAACTTAAGAATAAAACAGCTATTATTACAGGAGCCAGTAAAGGAATCGGTAAAGCAATTGCCGAAACTTTAGCTAAGGAAGGCGTTAACCTGGGATTAATTTCACGCACATTGACTGACCTGCAAAAGCTGCAGGATTCACTGGGGAGTACATACGGTGTGAAAGTGGTGAGTGCTGTTGCAGATATATCGGATCGCTCACAGGCCGCTGCCGCTGTAGCTTCACTAGAACATGAGCTAGGCGCTGTCGACATTTTGATTAACAATGCAGGCATTGCTACCTTTGGCACAGTCGCGGAGATGGACCCCGAAGAGTGGGAACGTATTATTCGCGTAAACCTGATGGGAACCTATTATGTCACACATGCTGTGCTTCCAAGCATGCTGGCACAAAAGAGCGGAAACATTATTAATATTTCCTCGACGGCAGGAGAACGAGGTTTTGCAACAGGCTCGGCATATTGCGCATCCAAATTTGCTTTGATGGGCTTCACAGAAGCACTGATGCAGGAAGTTCGCAAATCTAACATTCGCGTCACCGCGCTGACTCCAAGCACTGTCAATACAGAACTAGCGGCAAACGCAGGATTACCTATTGGTGACGAGGATCGCATGCTTCAACCGCAGGATTTGGCCGATCTGACATTAGCCACATTGAAACTGCCTCCACGGGTTCAATTAAAAGTAGCCGGTATTTGGACAACCAACCCACAGTAATTCGACATGACATCTTAGATTCATTGGCTGTACAATGCTCCGGCAGACGTAATTGTTCGTCATGCCGGAGCTTTTTTTCAGCATAGCTATACCAAAACAAACTGTAATATAAGCGCTTTGTACTTCCAGCATATATACATACAATTCCTACAACTATAAGCGCATTTCAGGAAAGGGGAAAAATGATGAAGAACACAGGAATGACACGGCCATTAGACCATTTAGGCCGCATTGTGCTGCCTAAGGAGCTGCGCAATTCTATGAATATTAATATTGGAGATGCCCTCGATTTTTTTATTACTCCAGAGGGACTGATGATTCGCAAGTATACGGGGGTTTCTTGCTATTTTTGTGGTGCCGTAGATCATTTGAGCTATTTCAGGGATCATCTGATATGTAAAAGTTGTATTGAAAATCTGAAGAGCGATAATCCTTCTAGTCATTTGAGTGAAGCACGTCCTGTCCAGCCCAAGAAAAGAAGGAGTTACAGAAATCAGAATGATCTCCTGAATAAACTAAAACAGCTCATGCAGGAGCACCCTAATGTATCTCAAAAAGAATTAGCCGAAATGCTCGAACTATCCCAGGGACGCGTGTCGCAGCTTAAAAAGCTACTCCTTTAGATCATCCGACCCAATCTCGTCTGTTTTAATCAACAAAAAAAGAGCCTGACGGCTCTCGGATCATCTTTGTTACGCAATGTCAGACTGCTCCATAATCGGGACCCGATAGGCCAGCAAGGACTCGTCTATTACGGCAGAAATAAACGTTGCATCTATTTCAGGCACCAGCCCAAGCGCATAATTCCATGCGTTTTCTTCAATTTGCAGCGCAAGTCGTTGCCGGGTCCCTATCCCACTCTCTTGCTCCAACGCATCGGAGAGGTCCACTAATTCCGTATCGGCGGCGTGCCCAATCTCATGTGCAAGCACAACTGTAAAATACTCCTCAACTCGATCAATGCTGCCGAACATCTGTAAACACTGTGTTTCGATAACGTCTGTATACATGGTAATGGCGTGAGCATTCATAGCATATTTGCCCCCAATCAGCCTTCCACCAGGAAAACGTTTCTCCAGCTTGACTGTCACACCTATAGCAGCCCGTTCCAAAAGCTCAGCGACAATGCGCTCTGCCTGATATCTTTCCAACTTAGCTTCGCTCCTCAAACCAGAATATATAAAGTGATATTTACTCTAAATTCATGAAATTATGGATGTGTTCATACCATACACAGTACGATATTATACCTTTTTACAAAGGAGAATACCATGTCAGAAGATTATTATGTAGGCTGGGGAACACTTGCCCTGATTAATGCCGGCTTGGCACAATCCAAAAATCGGAGCGGGCTAAATTGGTTTTTTCTCTCCCTATTAATAGGACCACTGGCTACCCTATTTATCGTTGCATGGGATAAGCTCGAGTCCTAATGCAGCAATCAGGTCATTCCCATCGTTATCCGGAATGAAAAGGACAGCCTTGGCGTTTCTGCTGAAGCACTGTATCTGATGCTGTATTAGCCTGTCTCGACATATACGACTTCTCTTGAACTCCGAAATTCGGCTTCACAAGCCGATTATCGTAGGAATTATGAAAAATATGCGTTGTCGCCGGGGATAGCGGGGGAATCAGCCATGTCCAATTGCCTGTCAGTGCGCGCCCAGCCTTGGCTTCCCGTTCCTCAAACAGCTTGAATTGTGCCGCTGCGGTATGGTGGTCGACAATGCTGACTCCCGCCTTTTTGAAAGAATGCAGCACAGCAATATTCAATTCCACCAGCGCCCGATCACGCCAAAGCGTTGTTTCACTCGTCGTATCCAGCCCCATCAGCTTAGCCACCTGTGGCAACATATTATAGCGGAAGGTATCCGCAAAATTGCGGGCGCCGATTTCTGTTCCCATATACCAGCCGTTAAAGGGAGCCGCTGTATAGATGATACCGCCAATCTCCAGCGTCATGTCCGAAATCATAGGCACAGCATACCAACGTAATCCCAAGGAAGCGAAACCCGAGATTTCTGGATGCTCAATGGCCACCTCCATTACCAAATGTTCAGGAATATCATATAGCTCGGGAGGCCGCCCGCCTGCTTCCACAACCAGTGGCAATATATCAAAAGGAGTCATCGCTCCTTGCCAGCCCATGTCTTTACAAGTATTGGTAAAATCTACCGAGATCGGGTCCCCGATGACCCCTTGATCGGTTTCATATCCAGCGTAACGAATGAGTTGATGGTTCCAGATGCGGATATTCGGCTGCCCTGGCTTGGAGGCGCGGAATACAGTAAGCGTTGGCTTAATTTTACCGCCATTCGTTCCTATGCGTATATGCTCCAAGAGCTCGCGAACCACTTCCGTTGCATCTGACGCGCCCCGCGCATCCCTGACCAAAAGCTTGTCCCAAAATAAGCGACCGATGCAACGATTGCTATTGCGCCAAGCCATGAGTGCCCCGTGCTCCAGCTCTTCGTACGTATGATCATACATTCCCGTAGTCTCTATGTCGTGACGAATATTAAGAAGCCGGGCCTCCGCTTCATCGCGGCTTCTGCCCAGCTCCTCATAACATGTATATATAAACTGCTCCGCTTCATGCAAAAGCTGTTGTTTCACTTCCATAACACACACCCCATCCCGGAAGCTCTATGACTCTAGAGCCTGTGGTCTTTCACGCCTTCTCGTTATTATACTCCAGTGGCAGAGTGGAACCAACGGGATGTGTGTCTTGTTCACCTGATCTCCATATACATGGAAGTCTATACCAATGGGTTATCCCAAATACGCACTCAGCATCCAGATGTGTTTATCCATTGCTTCTCTTAAGCCGTTAAGAAGATCCTCTGTCGCTTTATCCTGTGCCGCTTCCGCTGCTTCCATCCCATTAGCCAGCTCAACGGTGATGGTTTTAAAATCAGCAACAACGGACTTCACCATATCCTCAGCTGTCTGCTCACCTGCGGACTCCTGAATAGCTGAAAGTTGCAAATGCTCCTTCAAGGTCGCAGCCGGACGGCCACCAATAGCCAACAATCGTTCAGCAATCGTATCTAGATTAGCTGTTGCTTCATTGTAAAGTTCTTCAAATTTAGCATGCAATGTGAAGAATTTAGGTCCTTTCACATACCAGTGGAAATAATGCAGTTTCGTGTACAATACAGACCAGGTAGCTACCTGACGATTCAATGCCTTGTGCAATTCTTGAATAGCCTCTTGTGTAGGTGCGTTCGTATGATTTAATGTACTCATGTTTAAAATCCCCTCTCGTTCAAATATAGTTGGTGTAAAGCTTGGATGCTCGTTAGCAGTAGTGTCTGATTTTCTTCAAAATTCCATGCGTCAATCTAATAAATCTTAATCGATTAATTTAGACTTAATCTAAATCCTGTTTTAATTATAACACTGTGATGATGTTTTTCAAGTCCTTATTCGATTTTAATCATGAAGATTACATGAACTAATTGTAAAGCAAACTCTACATGCAATCGGGTACCCAGAATCAAGACTTGTTTATCTTTTATACATAGGTTACATCAATAGGAGGATAGAAGATGTTAACTTTGTCTGCTAAAGCATCAAAAAAGAGCCGGCCCATAAGAGGGTCGGCTCTTTTATTATTCTTGCATCTCTGAAGTTTCCACGATTAAAGGTACAACCTTGCCAGCATTTACATCAATCAGGCCGTGATCGGTAATTTTCAAGGCCGGGCTGACCGGCAAAGAATGCGTGCTCAGCGACATGATTGGATTGTAATGGCGGTAGCCCAGCGACAGCAAGGCTGAACGCAGCTCCTTCACATGCGCCGCAACCATTTCCAGCGGTCCTTCTGTTAAGATCCCGCCTACGGTTAAAGGCAAATGGGACAGCACCTTGCCATTTTCAACTACGCAAAAACCACCTTGGCTGGCAAGAACCGTATTCGCGGCCAGTATCATATCTTGCTTGTTATGCCCTACGACCAGCAAGTTATGGTTATCGTGCGAATAGGTGGTTGCCACTGCCCCACGTTTAATCGTATCTCCCCCGATCAAACCGTAAGCACGGTTGCCATTCTTTCCATACCTCTCAAACGTAGCAATCAGTCCATGTTCACCATGTTCCCATACCAGTTCCCCCTGCTCTACTTGTGCAGGTGCAATCCGTTCACTTGTAAAAGTAGAGCCATCTTTGACCATCATGACACGGCATTGATGTGTGCCATCAGCTACATCCAACTTTACAGTAAAATCCTGCTCCGTGAGCGGATTGAGCTTCACACTTTGATAAAAGTGGGCGGGAAAGCGGGATTTTATTGGTGCTTGATGGTATTCCTCGAACTTATCGAATACCTTGAGTCCGTCCTTATAGACTTGCTCCACATCAAATTGACCAAGATCCGACAGCAGTACAAAGTCAGCTATTTTTCCCGGTGCAATGGTTCCGCGGTCATGCATACGCATCCGTGCAGCAGGAGTAAACGTAGCTGCATAAATGGCATCCTCAGGCTTCATGCCCATTCCGATTGCTTTACTTACAATATGGTTCAGATGCCCTCGCTCTACGAAAGAGTCTGGCATCACATCATCCGTTACAAAGCAAAAATGCTGTGCCACATCTTCCTGAATAAGATAGTCCATCACTTCAGGGGTCATGGATTTTTCCTGGATTTCAATAAACATCCCTGCAGCCATCCGCGCCTTCATACCTTCAATACTTTGATGAGTATGGTCTGAGCCTATCCCCGCATAGATCAACTGATGCAGGTCCAGATCAAGCAACTGTGGCGTATGACCTTCAATGATCAGCTCCGGGTAGTGCTCACGAACATGGCGTAAGATGCGATTCGTCTTGCTCTCCGGATCACGAATGACATCCACATAGTTCATAATTTCACCCAGGCAGATCATTTCACCGGTTTGCAGCAGCGCATCAATTTCGGGAATACCGATCTCGCCTCCTGAGGTTTCGAGCGGCGTTGCCGGGACAGAGCTTGGGATGCCGTAGAACATATCAGCCACGCAATCCTTGCTGGCTTCCATCATTTCCTGAATGCCTTCCAATCCGAAGACATTCGCCATTTCGTGCGGTTCAGGTACAATCGTCGTTACCCCATTGCGAATCAGCCCATAGGAAAAGGTTGCCGGTGTCACCATTGTGCTTTCGATATGCAAATGGATGTCGATTAGGCCGGGAATCATATATTTCCCGTGCCCTTCGACAATTTCAGCAGCCTCGAAAGACTCCAGACCACGCTGACCGATATACATAAACTTGCCATCAAGTATAGCTACATTGCCTTCTTCGAACGTCTTGTAGTAACTGTTATACACCTTAACTTGTAAAATCATTTTGTCTGCACGCATGATGTATCTCCTTCATCGAACCCGCTGATTATTGGACCAGCACCATTTTATCTGCCGGAAAATGCAGGGTAACCCGCTGACCACTCAGGTAAGGCGTATCCATTTCCTGATTAGCCGTAAAGTTGCCTTTCGCCGTTTCTACCACATACTGATAGCTACGCCCCAGGTAAGTACTTACCTTAATAATACCGGGAAGCTCATTTTCTCCTGTCTCGTTGCCTTCTGTTCGAATGACCAAATCATCCGGGCGAATAGCGCCCTGACGAGCACCCGGCTGGGCCGTACCCTGATTACGCGCTACGCCGAACGAAAGATCGCCTGTATTCAGTCGAATACGATCTCCTTCTTCAGTACGCTCAGCAAAGCTTAGAAAATTATTAAACCCAATAAAACGGGCAACAAATTCGGTCGTCGGATATTTAAAAATGGTCGATGGAGCATCTAATTGTTCGATGTTCCCCTTATTCATAATCGCAACCTGGTCAGAAATCGAAAAACATTCCTCCTGATCATGCGATACGTATACAGTAGTGATGCCCAGTTCCTGTTGAATACGGCGGATTTCCACACGCATATTTACACGCAGGTTAGCATCCAAGTTACTCAGAGGTTCATCAAACAACAGCAGATCGGGTTCAATCACAAGCGCTCGCGCAATCGCAACACGTTGACGCTGTCCGCCTGACAATTCACCAGGGAAACGTTTTTCAAATCCCCTCAGGCTAACCGTATCCAGCATCGTCATAACGCGGCGCTTCACATCATCTTCCTTTACTTTGCGTAACCGCAAACCAAAGGCAACATTATCAAAAACAGACAAATGTGGGAAGAGTGCATAACTTTGAAATACAAAGCCGAAGTTCCGTTTATTCACCGGAACCCGAGTATAATCCTTATCGCCAAATAAAAATGTTCCTTGTTTAGCTTCGAGAAATCCTGCAATGAGACGAAGTGTGGTCGTTTTGCCACAACCACTCGGTCCGAGCAACGAGAGCAATTGCCCCCGTTCGAGCTGCAAATCGAAATCCTGCAAGATCAGTTGGTTGTCATAAGCGACCGATACGCGATCCAGAGTAAGCAGTGCCATAAGGTTGAAGCCTCCATTACCTTTTAGTGAAGTAAGACAATCCCATCAGTCGTTCAATCAAGAACATCAGGATACCGGTCAAAATCATCAGCATAACCGAAATCGCCGCTATCGTCGGGTCAAAATAATTTTCGACGTAAGTCAGCATTTGAATGGGCAGGGTGCTGAAGCCCGGTCCTGTCATGAAGACGGAAATGTCGACATTGTTGAATGATTCCAGAAAGGCAATCAGGATAGCCGCAATAATGCCTGAGCGGATGTTGGGCAGAACCACCTTGAAAAAGGTTTCCAGCCGTCCAGCCCCCAAACTAAGCGCTGCTTCCTCAATCGCAAAATCAAAGTTAGACAAACTGGATGCAATGACTCTAATAATGAACGGCAACATAATCACCGTATGTCCGATCAATAGTCCAGCATATACTGGTAAATGGTACACAATGATCAAATAACGCAGCAGCGTAAAACCAAGCACAATACCCGGTATGAGCAAAGGGGAGAGGAACAAAGCATTCAGCGCATCCTTCCCGCGAAACGAAAAACGACTAAGCGCATAGGCTGCAGGCATACCGATCAGTAGTGCCAAAATGTTGCCTAGCAGAGAGACCACAATGGACGTTTTGAACGTGGACATAAACAAATCCACTTCAAAAATATTTTCATACCAGCGCAGGGAAAAGCCCTGCGGAGGGAATTTTAATACCGTGCCCGGCTCGAAAGAAGTGACCGATATGATCAACAGCGGACCGAGCAGAAAGATGAAGACCAGCAGGCTAAAGAAGCCTAGTCCGTAATGTTTCTCCCGCATATCCACCTACCCCTTCGGATTGAGTTTATGGGCCGCCTTATTTAAGAGACCGACCACGATAAATGTAATAACAATCATAATTGTTGCAATAACAGAAGCTAAAAACCAGTCGTTTAGCGTCATCGCGTTCTGATACAAAAATGTAGCGATAACCCGCTGTTTTCCTCCAAGTAGTGCTGGTGTCGTATATGCAGTCAGGCTGCCCACGAAAACGAGAATGCTTCCAATGATCAGGCCCGGCACAGACAGCGGAAATACGATTTTACGAAATGCGCTGAATCTGGAGGCCCCGAGGCTCTGAGCAGCATGAACAAGATCACCGTCGATATTTTCGAGTACACCAATCAGTGAAATAATCATCAGCGGTAAAAACAAATGAACCAGACCAATAATCATCGCTGCCGGAGTATACAAAATATTCAGCGGCTCATCTACAAGTCCTAAACCGATGAGCACGTTATTTAACAGTCCCTTGCGACCCAGAATGACCATCCAGCTGAATGACCGCACCACCGGACTCGTCAACAAGGGGAAAATAGCCAGCGCTAACAAAATCCCTTTACGACGCGGGGCCTTTTGCGAAATATAATAAGCCGTCGGGAAGCCGAGTAATACGCACACGAGTGTCGTTACGACACTGACTTCCAGCGTAGTCAGCAATATTTTCAGAAAATAAGGGTCCTTGAAGAAATGGAGATAGCCTTCTAGGGTGAATGAGCTGTTCTGTACGAAGGTCGAACCGATCGTCAACACAATCGGAATGACCATGAACACCGCCAGAAAGAGCAGACCTGGCAGCAGCAGCCAATACAAGTATGTTTTCTTCATGGGTAGCTCCTTGCGGTTATCAAAATGTTATTCCTTGTTTAGCACCTGGATAAACAGCTCCAGAAAAGCTTCGCTGTCCACCTGTTCGCATACATTCATATTGTGGCTATGATTGAGGCGGTTCTGTACATCGCCCACTGTTTGTCCGTCACATATGCGACTGGAGGTTTCTACGTCGACATACAACAGCGAGGTATCGACTAACCTCGAATTCAATGCGACACCCACGGCAAGCGGGTCATGAAGCGCACAGGCTTTTACCCCGTTGCGTTCTTCATAACGCTTGGTATAAACGGCCGTGCTTTCAGCTACATAATTACGAATTGCTGGGCGGGTCAGACGAGCAATATGATCCGCAGTCAGCAGAGCCTTCCGTGTTACATCCAGTCCCACCTGTATCAACCGACCAAATCCTGCATGAAATACGATTCGTGCGGCTTCAGGGTCAGCATACATGTTGTACTCCGCTACAGGTGTAATATTGCCGCACCCGTGAATAACACCGCCCATAAAAATGACTTCATCGACGTGATCCGTCAGTTCGGGACACTTCAGCAGCGCCAATGCCAGATTAGTGAGTGGCCCGGTGCAAATGAGCGTCACTTCCCCCGGGTGAGCCATCACGGTATCAATAATGATATCCGGTGCAAAACCTTCGGACGCTGACATGGCTGGGACTACTCCACTCAGTGCGCCTCCAATACCGTCTTCTCCATGGACACGATGCTCGTGCAGGCCTTTACGTATTAAGGGAGCCTCCGCCCCCCGATAAACCGGAATATCCGGTCTATCTAAAAGGTCGAGGATTTTGCATGTGTTCAATGTTGCTTGTTTAAGTGAAACATTACCGCATACCGTAGTAATCGCTTGGATATCCAGCTGATCACTTTTGGCTGCTAGTAAAATACCCAACGCATCATCAATGCCCGTATCTACATCTAATATAACCTTTTTCATTATTGTGCAACTTCCCGGTTCCAGCGATCTGTCCATGCCTTGATATGATCGTTAACGAACTTCATATCCAGCTTGGTCAGCTTGTTCACTACCTCTGTACCGTACGTAATTCCCTCTGTATCCGCACCGGACAGTACCACCTGCGTATTCACCGGGGAATCAACCTTTGCCTTGGCGGATTTTTCTTGAACTTCCTTGCTCAGCTGCCAGTTGATAAATTCCTCAGCCAGCTCCTTCTGGTCGGAGCCTTTCACTACATTAATCGTGTTCATTACTGCGTAAGCACCTTCACTAGGAGCTACAAATTTCGCTCCTGGCACAGCCGCCTGCAAATCTTTGAAGTACATTTCCATGATCGGACCGCCGGCAATTTCCTGCTGACTAAACATGTTCACGAATTCAGATGTTTTACTATAAAACTTAACGATATTCGGACTCAGCTCTTTCAGTTTTCCAAAGGCTTGTTCTTCATTAAACTCCTTACTCCCCGCTACCTTGGAGGCTGCATCTACCATCATTGGTCCGGCAGTCGCCGTAATGTTCGGTAGAGTCACGTTTCCTTTGAACTCATTGCCCCACAGGTCAGCCCAAGAGGTCACATTCTTTTTCACCAGCTCCGGATTATAGGCAATACCGAGACGCCCAACCGTATAAGCAGGACCATACTCCTCACCCAGCGGTGCTTTGGCAATATCATAAATTTGGTTCAGGTTCGGCACCTTGCTACGATCCAGCTTCTCAAACAATCCCTGTTGAATTCCTTGTTGAGCATAATAATCAGACAGATAAATCAGATCGACATCTGTGCTGCCTTGACTGATTTTGTTCAACCGTTCCGCGTTATTTCCAATTTCGACCACGATGTCAACGTTATGTTCTTTTTCAAAAGGCTCGTACACTTCTTTGTTAAAGAAGTCCTCGGAAAAGCCCCATGTGGAAATAACTAGTTTCTTTTTCCCATCAGCTGAACCATCTTTTCCATCTGTCTGACCGCCAGTGGCATTACTGCCGCAACCTGCCAGTACCACGGATGCCAAGGTCACAGCCATAAACCCTTTAAACCATTTCTTCATATGAAACTCCCCCTATTTTTTTATTATGCACACCTTATGACACAAAAAAGAAAAGTACTCTTGTAAAACAAGAATACTTTTCTTCGTAAACAAAGAATAAGTTGATCCCGCTGCGCGTTATAACAGGTTCTCCCCTCAGATAGATCCGAAGCGAAAAGCCGAATATCCAATTTTATTAGGATTCCTTCAGAATGATGTTCGTAATAGCCCACTGCGTTGCTGAATCATAATCACGCAGTAAAGCATCTATATCGAGCTCCATATCCTCAATCAGCTTCTCGCGAAGTCTCTTCTTGTACAGCATGGACATTCGGAAATCCACTTCCAGCTTCAAGCCGGGGGCTTCCACTTCCAATGCTGCCGAGCGTGGAGAACGCCGGTGCTTCGCCACAAAGGTAACAATGTTGTTCTCAACGGTGGCCCGCAGCAGCGTGGTCCCGAAGCCGAACAGTTCCTTTGAAACTTCATTGTAAATCTGGCACATCCGCTTCTTGCTTTCGTTACTGTCGAGCAGCGTCATGAACCCACCCTCATCAGCATATTACGTACAATCAATCTTTCAACACGATAGATTATACATAAATATACGATAAATAGCAAACAAAAATCCCTAATCCAAACACATATGATGCGAAAAAGCGAACAATATGTCGAACTTTGTAGCTTTTCAACATTTTTACACCTTTTTTAACTCATCTTCAAGCTTCCGAACGCTGCTATATTCGCCCACAGGGTAATTTTAAAGTAGACTCCGGTAAATCTCTGGCCAAGGGTTTTATCGTCGTCATTCCAGAGGAAATTTTTTTCCTTCTACTATATATGTAGCTTTTACTTAAATGCATTTAACCGTACCCCGCGGGAGTCCCCTAGCGATTGTACGGTTTTTTATGTTATGTAGCTGACTGGCCAGATGGGAACCCCTTCAAGAAAAAGCCGATTGAATCCACGAGGACACTACAAGAGTAGCCGGCCACAGCAGCATAAAGTTAGCCATGATATACGCCTTCTTAAAAGCATAACGATGATAAAAATACCAACAGCTCCATGATATGAATATTCCTATCGGGTAGCTCATTATGACATAGGCAAAAATATAATTGCTGAGATAATCTCCAGCTGTTGGTGCATCGAAAGAAAATGCGACCACCATCAGCATGGCCGGATAGGCAAATAGCGTTAAGCCATAAACGATATTCAATATAAGTAAAATGACAAATGCATTTTGATCTTTCATGATGTTCTCCTAACTATTGCAGTCCGTCTGTATCACCATTGTGCAGCCCGCTTGCGTCTCTCCTCACGCCGATCAGCTTCTTCCATTTTCCGAATATAACGTTTCAACTGCTCTTTATGCTCGTCCAATTCTTGTATTCGTACCGTGGTTCCTTGGAGAAACACCTCCATTTTACGTGTTAATTCAGCAGCTGATTCTCCCCGCCATTCATGCAGCCTACCATATATATTTTTCATCTGCTGCTCCTGATGCTGAAGTCTTTGCTTTAGCTGCTCGCATTGCTGAACAGCCCTACGCAGATCCCCCAGGCTCAAAGATATTCTGCTCATCTCTTTCGCCTCCCGTTGTGTTCTTCCAGCTGCTCTTTCTTATTGATCCACCATCGTAAATTCCTGGCCCTTACGATCTATATATTCTGCTATCTCTGTAATCGATTCCTGATACCAGCGATTAATCCGATCCAGTGTCGCCGTAGCACTATGCGCAAGCGGGGTCAAAGACTGACTTTCACTTGTCCCGATATGAGCCTGAAATAACTGAATGGACGCACGGGTATCACTGGAAAATCCATGCAAGCTAGAACGCATCTGATTAGCCGCATGCTTTAGCTCCTCAGGTGTTAATTGAATTGTACCCCCATTTTTGTTGCCTACAAAATAAGCTCCACTATTAGCGCGGCCATTTTGTTGGCCTGCTCCCATCAAATTCACACCTAGGGCATTAGCAGCAAACTGCCCGAAGGCACCCATTTGTCCACCATAGCGTTCAACCAGATCGCCCATGACTTGCTTGAGCTCTGCTCGCGCGGCCAGCATCTGCTCGTATGCCTGCACCCGTGGATTGCCTTCCACCAATTGACCGTCCATCGTGTACAGTGGATTGATTATATTGCCGTTTTCATCAAATGTGAAATGATCCATGCTATGTGTCGCTTCTCCCATTACCGAATTATAGAACTTTGTAATCGGATCTTGCTGCATCATAGGCAAAGTAATCGGGACATACACAATGGGAGACCATTTGGGCCCCCAAAAAAAGTTAGCCCACTTATTTTCTCTTTCGACTGGTAATGAAACAGGAATAGTGATTTTAGCTCTATTAGCTGTCTTATAATCATTGTCTATAAAGTAGGTTGTACCCACATGTGGCTGTGCATCATTAGCTCCCGAACCGATAGTATCTTTCGGATTGACATAAGCGACATTCGTCTTTCGAAAATCGCCATTTTCCACCTTCCTTTGAAGATCATCCGGTAACAGATGCACAATGCTTGGTGGATTATAAGCGACTGATGTCAGTCCGTTCCGCACCGCCACATATTCTGCCTCCGCTCCTCCTAGAGAATGGCCTGTGGTCGTTATTTCAGCAGAGGGATACTGTTTTTTTACGACATCATATAGATTCTCAGCTTGTGTAAATTGATTATTCTGGTACTTCTCCTCATATTGAAGAAATGCGCTTTGCACTTGTGGTGGGAGTTTAGCCACCTCTGCCTTATTATTTTCATAATATTGATGGACTTCTTCCAACGTTTTCGCGCGTCCTCCGACGACATCGCTGATATCCGTTCCCCAGTCCATCGCCACGCTCCATTTGGGGCGATCTGGAGGTTCTGTACCCCTATAACCGATGATCACCTGATTGGTCTTCTCGTTAAGGAATACAGTCGCATCGAATCCAGAACCGTTCGTATCATGCAGCATAGCTCCTTCAGGCTCAACAATCTTCCAGTCAGGAAGAATTCTGCTTTTAGAATCTTTGGCAGTCAACTCTCGGTCATAAACTCTATCCGCAATGGTCCAGTATGTTTTATCGTTAATGTAGGTCAAGTTATTCCCACCTTGTCTATTGTGTAAATATATTATAGAGTTATGAAAAAAGGTGATTACCAGAAAAGGAGAATTGTAACTTGAACAGAAAAATCCCACTGATTCTGGCACTTATTTTAATTATTATGTATTTAGGAGGTTGTTCCAGCTTGTCCGACAAAGAGAAAAAAGAATTAGTAGACGTCGCCACTCCCATCGGTGTGGAGTTTATTAAAGAACACTATAATGCCGATTTCATATTAAAGGATTATGCTGTGGATGATCCTGCTGTCCACTTCAGGCTCTATCTATATGGGTACATTAAAGGCCACGAAGACAACAAAATTACCATCTACTATAATTATAAAACCAAAGAAGTGATCGACGTCTCCGGGCCAGATTGGTTTATCGACAGTGAAGTCCCCAAATACAAGACCCCTTCTTCCTGAGAAGGGATACTCATCGAGCATTTCACTTTCAACATATTTGTAATCTATGTTAAAGTCTAATTTTTCCCAAATTAAGAAGTAGTATAATTATAGTGCATCCTATTTACGAGCGATATAGCGGGGAGGAAAAATAAGTATAAAGTCATTGGATACAGTATATCTGGTCACAGTACATAGTTTATGTAGAATAGGTCTTTGTAACTGTATGTTAGGGGAAAATTGCACAGATGAACATCATTTTTAATTTTTACTATTAAAGAGTATGCAATGACAAATGTAGTTAATAAAATTCACCTTTACGGCTACATAACAGTGCTAAAAGGGTATAGATCATCAAACTCAAATAAGGCTCCTTAGGAGCCTTATTTACTTGTTGCTAAACATATTTAACGCTCGTCACCTTTGGTACTATGCTGAGTTACATGAATAAAAGGATATTCGCCTTTGCTTATTTTACGTTTCCATTCTTGGACCATATCTTCCTGGGTCGGCGCTTTCTCATTGACAATTGCCCCTGTAGTTACTTTAGCCATGCTTTCCCCTTCTCTTGGTAGTTTTATTTACTGCGTCTTTATCTTTTCTCCAGTCATTTTAATGTTACCATCCATTTCTACCAGACTCGTTTTACATTTTAAACCGATAGCATCCTTCGCGGTGACCTGAATTGTGTTCCCCGCATTGAATACCAAATTTCCATCAGCCTTAACACGGATGTCCTTTTTACTCCGCAATTCGATGCCATGGTCATCCAGCAGTCGAATCACCACTTCATCGTCGTTCCCAGTGATTAAAATTTCATTTTTCTCAAAAATAATAGCTTTGCGGTACTTGGTCATAAAGATTTTCGTCGATGGGTCCTTAATAAAGTCACCTCCTTTGGATCTCTTTCGGATCGAGTGGGTCACAATAGCGTCTTTTTCTTTAGCGGTCGGAAAGTAAATGTCTACAAAATCAAATAGCTCCGGCATGCAGTACCATCCTGTATTCCCTTCCGATGTATAAAATGTAGCCGTTGGGAAAGCGTAGGTTTCCTTGACATTCGGCTTGACCTTATCCATTTCATAAAAGAAAACCTTCACATGGTCCTGCTCGATTCCAATAACCTTCGATTTTAACGAGATACCACGAATGCTTTCATTTACAATCAAATCCTGTTTCATTCCATCCGCTGTAGTCAGCACATATTCATGCCACAAAGCACTATGTCGTATAAACGCAACCGATTGCAGGACGTATAATGCTTTCCCTTTAAATTTAACCTCCCCCCCAATTTGCAGCAGGACATCTCTAGCCCCTGTCGTTTGCACTTTATAATATAAAAGATTGTCATCCTTGCTGGCTCCTGGTTTGGTTTTTCTCGTCATGGAGTAGTTATACTGCCTGAGCTCAGGCTGATTGACGCCATCCGGCAATCCAAAATAAAACTGAGGTTTTTCACCAATCGGATCAGGTATTAGTCCCCAACCAAGCCGAGACGCTATACGTTTTAGAAACGACCAGTCCGTTTCGTCGTATTGCATCGTAAATTCCTGTAAAAGCTGATCTTTTAAGCGGCTCGTACAATTGGCTTTGGGATAGGATTTGAGTACATGTTCAAGTAATGCCTGCACCTTCATCTTCACATTTTGAAAGGATTGTCTATGAAGCACTTCATCCAGCTGGCTTGTATAGGAGAGGGCCTCGACGACCAAATAGGCTACATTGGACACCAACTTGATTCTGAACTGCGTGACTAATCCCCTAAATAATACACTCTGCTTTTGATCATCATTCACATAAGAAACGACTAACTTCGCCCCTGCTTCCATATGATCTGTGTACTCTTCCATTTGGGCACCCGTTAACACACCTGTCAAAAAGACTTTCACATGCTCATTCATTTTCTGTACAACTTTAACTTTTGGATTTTTAAGAGATAAAACCGTTCCATTATACTTGATGATTGGATATCCCATGTTACCGCTCCCTTTTGTCGGTTAGTTTACGTTTATCCGTTGTTTGCTTACGTATTGAATGACATCGTTAATAGTTTGATTATGTCCCTTATCGTTAAGGGTCTCATCTAATGCAGGAATTGTGGTAAAAGTTTTATTTTTTTTCTGAAAATAAATGTCCGCTATAGGGAATGGTTTTGCACCATCTGGTCCAGACCCCGTTTCATAATAAGCGATAATGATAACGTCTTTTAATCCATCCTTATTTAGATCCTTGAAGGCCACCGCTTCTATGCCTTCATCAGCATACCACCATTCATTCCCATATAAATCAGGAAATGAATATACAACTCGTTCTCGGTCATCTAATAGAAAAAAGAAGTTTTTAGGAATTTCATCTTTTTTTGTTTTAGTCGATACAAACCGTACTTTCCCAAAGCCCTCAAGAGTAGTTTGAAAAGACTGCTCCTCGTTAATGGTATACTTATCTGTGTTTAGTTTTTTGATATTACTATTTACGTTGTTACGCGTTATAGAACTTTGCATCGGTTTAGTTAAGGTTGCAGTCTCTTGAGGAATAGCTGAATATAATCCCATAGCCTTAAGCCCATTTAAAAAGCTGGATATAACAATTATGAAGATAAACACTCTATACATGCACTTGCCCCCTTGAGCTCTTCATTTAAACATATATATTAACTATTCTTATACAAGTCAGTATTTGATTTTAGCTTTTTTGTGTAATCATCTACTTTTGCTGGTCCGTTATATCCACGTACAAAGCGTCTTAAATCATTTGTTTGTAAAGAACTAAGTAGATTTTTAGAGTTTTTTATATATCTGGAGAACCCTTTTATCTGCTCTTCATGCCCAGAACTGAATGCCAGAAACATATCTTTAGCAGAACTGTATCCCGCCATTTTATAATTAGAGCCCAATATTTGCCCCAATCCCATACTTATAGAAGCATAAGCTTTTTTTTCATTCTGAGTGATGGCAAAATTCAGAGTAGCATATTCACTGCTCTGATTAGTGTGCACTTCTTTCCACTTCATTTCAACACTTTCTCGATATCTATGCTCCTTCCAATGTTTTTTTGGTTTATCTAAAAATGTAAACAATGAAGTTGGATGCTCTACAAAATGATGCACTTCAAATCTTATTACTAACTTGCCATTTCTAAAACCTGAGCCTCCTGATTCAACAAGAATAACGGCTCCAAGTAAGTTAGGATCGACGTTTAACTCTGCTCCTAGTTTTTTAATAACGTCACCATACTTCTTTTTGAATTCAGCAACAGATCCAAAACTGCTTTTATCACCTTTTCCTGTTTCAATCCCGTCCGTTTTTGGCGTATTTGGAGGTTTAACTTCTTCTTTCTTCTTAGTATCATCAGATGGTGGTGATGCTTTAGTACTCGTATCGATCAAACCTAGCTTCTCGCGAATAGCTCGTCCCGCCTCCTCAGCAGCCAGCCTTTCCCTGATATCTCCACTTGCCTCCGCAGTCATCCAACGAACGGTTTCTTTTTGCATTTGCTCTTGAGCCCATTTGGGGAACGTAGCCATTTCGCGGAGCTTGCTACGAAGTCCTTCTGCCAGCTTCTGCGCTTTACGCATACCAACCTCGTCACCATTGGCTTGTGCAATATACCAATCTTCTTTGTATTTACGCAGCCAGGTGTGGGCCCAGTCGGGGTAATTTAGTTTTTGTTTTTTCTGTTCTGCTGCAAGATCAAAAGCCTGTGCCTTCCTGTGCGCATTAGCGGTTGTTAAAGCTTTCAACATAGGGGTTGCACCAAACGTTGGTTCTTTCCATTTCATATGTCTTCTCCTTTGTTAGAAATGCTAGAAGAATCGTATCTCCGACATACAGGTATCGTGATATTTAGTTCCTCGCTCTACGGTCTCAATCGTTATTTTCACGAATGAAGTATGAATAGGCTTATCAAGAAATTCGTTGCTTATAAAATCATTATCTATCATCATGGTCTGCCCGTTTGAAAACTCTAGTTTCATTCGTTTAACTCTATTATTTGCTTGGAAAGCTTTGGATGACTTAGCTAAACCATTAATAAGCTCAAACCCCTTCAGTTCTTGCATAGAGCCGAAATCAATTTTGATCCACTCCCCGATCCCGTTTCCTTTAACTCCTTCACACCAGGCTGTACTCGCATCTCCGTCCATGATGTTTTGGGCAGCATAGGAATTTCCTGCTTGGTCTGGAAGTGTAGAAGAGGCAATGATTTTCCGTGCCGGGATACTTTTTCGATATTTCATTAAATCCGTTGTTGTTTGTATCCATTGTGTAGGGGACACGTTATAGCCTATCCTGTGGAACACATTGGAGTATTTTATAGGCAGACCTGTTGGGATGTCTCGTTGTTGCATTTCACCCTTCGAGTTCAAATAAGCAACCCTGTGATTATCCGAGGTTATAACAGGAGAGTTTGTGGCTTTCATTAATAACCTCTTCTCTCCTGTTCTGATATTGAGCAAATACGTCTTATCAAGATCGTAAGAAGAGAGCAGTAAATTATCGTTATAAAGCCACTGTTCAATCTGTATGCCGTCTAATCCTGACTTGATTTGTTGAATTTGCTTATTCTTGAACAAGTCATAAATCAATACATTATGGTTACTATTGACAAGGGCAAATTGATTACCGTCAGGCGAAAACACGGGAAGATTGAGATAGTGACCATCATTTAATTGCCCTAATGCTTTAGTTTCCTGCATCTGATTTATATAATAAAAAAAGGCAGCATCCTCTGTGTAAACACACTTCCGAAAGTCAGGAGACATAACGGCGTAGTCCCTATTCGGCACCTTAAATTCAGTTATTTTCTTTGTGGTAGACAGATCAAAGATTTTAATGATTAAATAATCCAAATCCTGCGATTCTCTACATAAAGCGATATGTTTGCCATCATCCGAGAAACCAGCCAGATACAACTCATTTTCAGGATACGCTTCACCTTCACTTGCATGTAATTTACCTATAATGTCATCTAAATCAATATAGGTATTGCCTGTAGGATCATCCATATCAGCGAGATAATCCACAGGCATGTTTCCATTTTCCGCTTCAAAGAGCAACCAATTTACAGCCCTTTTTGTTGGAGGAAGTTTCTCGGACTGAGAGACAGAAGCATGAGTTTCATTCCGCTCCTGTCCTACTTTTCGGCTCTCGTTCGATTGTATACAGCCACATAGCATGGAAAAGATCATGACGAATAACGCAATTTTACTTATCCATACCGCAGTTTTATTTCGCTTTCTACTGCTCATCACAATAACTTCAGCTCACCTATACAAGTATTGGGGAAATCCGTGCCATTTTTGACTTCTAGAATGGTAACTTTAACGAAAGATGTCCGTATAGGTTCATCGAACTTGAAGCGGGTGTCATTATTCTCAAGCACCACAGATTGTCCATCCGAAAAATCAAGTTTCATTTTTTGGATTGCATTTATGTCTAAATACTTATTGTTAACTCGTATAATACCGTCAACCATCTCCAAACCTCTGACCTCTTGAATTGAACCCAAATCTATAGTTACTGTTTCTCCTATTCCGCCTTCCTTCGTTCCTTCACACCAAGGGGTTAAATTATTATCGTCCGTTAAATTTTTCACATTAAAAGAATAGTTACTCTGATTAGGAAGTGTGGAAGAGGCCGTAACCTTTTTCACTTTGACCTTGTTGCTATATTTCATATAATTGGTTTTTGTTTCGATCCACTGTATTGGAACTACCCAGGTTCCTTCACCACTTACAATGGACGAAATATCTTCTTTTTTTCCACTAGCTACATCAATCATGAACATTTTTACAACCTCATCATCTGCCAGAACCAATTTTTTTTGATCTGGGGATATAATAAAATCGCCCTCATTTTTAGTTATAAACTGTACTTTTCCAGTGTGTATATCTAGTGAATAAATATCGTTTATGAAAGTATTATCTTTTTTATAAGTGGTATAAATAAGTCGGTTCTCCTGATCCCATTGCATAATACTCGAGACATCAGTGCCTGCAAGCAGAAGCTTCGTACCACTATCACCAGATAGATCAAGCATTACGATCCCTGTCTGATCATCAACAAAACATAACTTGGTGTTATCCGGTGAAAACACTCCCTGAGCAATATTACCAACATCCGCTTTGCCTTTGTTAGTCTTCAATTCTGTAGTTCTTTTACTTATTGCATCATATAAATACAAACGTCCGTCCATTACGTATAGATATTTGCTTAAATCAGAAGAGATCACAGGATATTGAGCCGTTGGCGGCAATTTAAACTCTCGTTCTTTTTCTCCCGCGTCCAGATCGTACACTTCAATAATGAGCATCTCCTCTGGTTGCTCCCCATAAACATCTCTGATAATCGACATACGACTGCCGTCACTTGTTATTTCCCCAACATATACTTGTGAGCCACGATATTTTAGACGTTCTTCCCGAGTTTGCATGGTGTCAATCAGGTCGTCGATACGGATATTAGTTTCTCCAGTAGGATCATCTAAATTGGTTAAGAACTGAACTCGATCTTCTACGCCTTCCTGACCATTCAAAAGCCAGCTTGCTTGCTTTCCATTCCCCTTTGCAGCATCCTGATTGACCTTAACCTCATTACTTGATAGTTTATTGGGGGACTGCGAAGATGTATTGTCCTCTCCTATGGTTGCTGTACATGCAGATATCAGCACTGAAAAAACAATAATCAAAACTACTTTTATACAACGCATGATTTCTCCTCTCTTCTACACTCTCTATAAAGTTTCCTCATTAAGCGGGTTGGCTCAGTTCCTTTATACGATTCTGTACTTCCTTATCCCTACTTATTTTTAATGGATCCATCGTCTTGGATAATACGCCTAACTGCTATTACGTTTGTATATATACGACCGTAAGACCCCTTCCAATCTTTGCTTAATTTATCTATCGTTACATTATGAGAAGGCTTTTTATCTGAATCCATTTCACTAGGCTTAGTTGCGTTACCATGCTCGTGAATAAATTCCCCGTTCCCGATATACATGCCTACATGATTCGGTTGTCTCCCCGTTCTTTTTTTCCAATCAAATAATATTAGGTCACCTAACTTCAGGTTTTTATAATCCCCCTTAGAGCGTAAACTTTGGTGGTCAACCTCTGTCCCCCGATTGATTTGGTCTCTTGTAGTACCGCCTATATGCACATTTAATATGGTCAAGTACACCGAGGAACTAAAATCAGAGCAGTCCATATAAATAGGTGGATTGTTGGGGTCCAGCTTCATCGTTGTAATTTTAGTATCCATACAGTAAGGAATCTTGCCTAAAAACTTCCTAGCGAGTTCCACAATTGCTTTCCTTTTCTCATCAGCAGAACTGTTGGATGGTGTAGGCTTCGGTTCCTCCTTCGCTGGCTTTTCAGGAGTAGTCGGCGGCTTCTTGCCCGGTTCCGTTTTCGTTGTTGTCGTTGCTGGAACTGTTGGCGTTGCAGCCTTATTAACCTTAGGCCATGGAAGAATGCCATTGGCTACTTGATGCAGGTACACTGCGAGCACATCACGACCATATCCCTTATTTTCCAGGCCGTATTTTTTCGCAAAATCATGCAAAGCGGCGTTGAGCTCCTTATCCCAATCGCCTGTAGTTGGTAGCTTGTACGAGAAGCTGTCTGGATACTTCTTGGCAAGCTTGTTCAAATTATCTCTGGCAAGCAGGCTGTTCACGCCATACTTACTACGCAGGGCAGCCGCTTCCTTAGCAATAGCCCTTTGATCGGCGATGGTCAGCTTATGGGCCGCATCTGCGTATTGTCCGGACAGCTCCTCCAGCCGATTCGCATCCAGATAGGATTTGGCTGAATGACCACGAATCAGCTCGTTGATTAGCACGTTGTCACGCAGTTGGTTCGCGAGAAGATGCATCTGCTTTTGCTTGGCTTTGTCGTTGGCTCCATGCGCTTCCCACCACTGGGACGTGTATTCATGCATTTGCGCTCTGGCCCAGGCAGGCATACGATCTATTTCTGCCACCTGCTGACGCAATTGCTTGGCCTTGGCCGCTGCTTCCTTGGCCCCCTTTTTGTCCCCGGCTGCCACGGCTTTGTAGTAGTCCGTTTTAAATTGAAGCAGCAAATTCTGCACCCATTGCGGATACCCTTTTCCCTTCAATTCTTGAATCAGGGATTTATAAGCTTTCAGTTCGGCATCAGGTACCTGATTTTTCATGAACTTACTAGCCTTGATATGAAGTGCTCCATCGGTTCGGATATAGCTAGTTTTGCACGTCAGAGATATTTCGCGAGTAGCGGTCATCTGTACCTTTTTGCCATGCAGCACTAGGTCTGTATCGGCGTGAAAGGTAAGATCGTGATGACTGTACACGTGAATACCGGATGCAGGATTTAAGCGTACCAGTATCTTGTCTTTCTGGGTGGAGAGGGCTAATTCCTTATCATCGAATCTCGCCACTTTTTGTGTTTTGGTATGAAATAGCTTTCTTGACGGTTGACTGATTTCATCTCCTTTGTAGTCTCTCTTACGCAGGGATTGAACTACACGAGCTTCCTTTTCTTTGTTAGATGGAAAATACAAATGGACATGATCCCCCAGCTCAGGCATGCAATGCCAACCGATCCCATCTCCGGTATACATAGTGGGGTAAGAAAACCAGCACCCTTCAACTTTGGACTGCATGGAATCCACGGACAGATGAAGTTTAACGGATTCGTTTTCACTATTTAAATCAATAACTTTCCCTTCAATAGAGGTACCTTTGATTAACGGGTTATATATAAGCTCCCTCGGAATACCTGCTTCCGGAACGAGAATGTAGCCATATGTCATAATACCTTGCTTCATCCCTGCATGAATTTGATCAATAACCCAATGCTTTCGTCGAAACAAGACCACATCTCCAAGTTCAAAACGCTTCGTATCCTCCACTTCAGCATATGTATACCGGGGGCCTGACTTTGTTTTTTGGAGGGAAAAGTTAATGCTGCGCAGTTCACCTTTCACCTGTTCTTTTGAGGCACCTAACCATAGTCTCGGGAACACGGACGTAATCTCGGCAATCAGTCCAGTTTGTAGATGAGAAGCCATTCTTTTCAGAAGCTCCCAGTCACTCTCCCCATACTGAATAGTAAAGCCATCTAACTTTTGATTGCTGTCCGTCAGGTCAATAAAATCCCCATGTGGATAGGCATCTATGAGTTCGCGGAATAGTTGATAATATGTCAATTTGCCGTTTTGAAACGAACGGTTTTTCCTTTGTTGATCCATCAGATATGTAAAAGAGGCAGCCTCGATGTACATGTGATATACGCCATTTTTGAATGCAATTCTAATATTGGTGACGATTCCTTTAAAGATGCTAACTGTCCCTCGGTCTTCATCCATCTCATATACCTCTAGCACATCCTCATCATGTGCTAAACCGTCATACTTCGCATGGTCCTCATCCGGTATGAGAGCAGTAATGTACACCTTGCCGTGCTCATTTATCTTCTGTGTCAATTCAAAATCAAGCAGCCTGATAATCTCATACGGTGCATTTACTTTAATATTTCCATAAGTCAGCACAGTTCCTGCCAGTCCCATCTTACTCCCCCCGGTTGCTTTTCATGTGATGCAAATCCTACGATCTGTTAACTATTCCTGCCCGTCTGTGGTGAACGAGATTTTTCCACACCACATGCATAAGTTCGTGGAGCAGCTCATCAGAGCCGGAGATTGATCTACGTATACATCCTTTTTTCCATTCAACCAAGGCATAGAAACGCTCGGTTTGCAGGACTGCGGAATGATTTTCCCGGAATTCCCTTTGTTAGCAGAAGAGACTGCAGGATTATGCATACTACGACACATTCCGAAAGAAGGGATATGCGTCTGCGGGTGAAAATCCTGAATATTCCCTTGTAGTTTGTCACCAATACTAATTCCCCTGTTAGCTGAAACACTAAATCTTCCTGTATGACTTCCATAGCTGCAATGTATCTGTGCCCCATCCACTACATAGCTCTCACTCATTCTTAGACTCTCCTTTGTATAGATGGCCCCTCTGTATCGACCTTTTGTAATTTCAAGCCTGCCAGATTGAACTTCAAAATACATTCAGCCACATCGAGGTCTACAATGATATGATGATTGGCACCCTGAACCCTGAATATTTTATGATTCTCGACTGCATATTCATCTAAAATGATTTTCTTCAGTGTACCGTCCCTATGATATTCACTGCGTGGTGATAAACACATCAGGCTAGGCGGATTTGCCAGCCAATACCTTGTTTGCTGCATTCGCTGCATATCGGCAAAAACAACTAACTTCCAGCTTAATCCGGCTTGATATATATCAAAGATTTCCTTTAGTTGTTCCGAAACGATGGGTAACGGATGCTCTATAAAATCAATATAGTCCGCATCACCTGATACATAAAATTGTAAAATAGATTCTTCATCGGCACATGATGAGCTTTCTGCCCATTCCAATAACTGCCGGCGATTCGTCCCTACTGGATACATATACTCTGTAATACGATTATCCTGTTGAATTATGTAATACTCCATAAGCTGTTGAATACACCACCTCACTGATTCCTTTATACTCCCCTATTCTTACTTCCAAATCGTCCTCACATTTCAAGGCCTTGAATTCAGGTAAATGTACAGCCTGCTGAATAGCATCTTTCGCTAATTTCAGAATATATTGATGAAATTTCCCTGCAGCCTGGAGTACAAATCGCTCCACATCAGGCTGAAAAATCTTGTTCATATAAGGTTTTCGAAGCTGATTCAATTCATCCTCCAATTCTGCTAAAAAGCTGAATGCCCAGCCTGCATCATAGATTCCATAACAAGGTTGAGGATCAAAGAACCAATTTTTATCATAGGCTTCGACGACATAGTTATAGTTGCGATCCACCAGATACGTGCGCCTCATAGAATAAGTAATGTATCCGATCCTTGTCTTGGCCACTTCTGTGAAATTGGCTTGTAGGCAGATCGATTGAAAGGATTGAATAAAAGAAAAAATGAGTTCCTCTTTTCTATGCTCATATAAAGACGCTGCCTGATGTAATTTCTCATTCAGTACATCTTCCGCATAGGTCTTATGGAAGTGTTCTAGGGCTTCCTGTCTATTCATAATTCCACCTCTGAACCTATTATATAGAATATTTACATGATATTACTGGTTCTATCCTCCTATTTTATTACACAATTTTCATATCATGAGATTATATATGAATTTATGAAAATAGAATGAAAATAATCATATATTTTCGTGAATGTGTAATAATACAAACAAAAACCTTCCCAGAAAGGCTAGCATTAGACCTAAAAAATGAAGGTTTGCGCAAGCGAATAGGTAAATGGAAGTAGAAAGATCGGTTTATAATGAAATAATCATGTATAATTAACAATACGCTCCAAAAGCACATTCAGAGGATCGAGAATGGGATACACAAACTGCTAAAGTTTTTGGATAACCACCACTTTGCATCAGGATTGGAGATACATGACTACTTCACCTACAGGTTTTTATAATAGTATTCAAGAGGCTACCGCGCACGTCATTGATGTGCTAAGTGATATTTTACATGTAAACACCATTTTTATTGCCGCTAATGATGGGATTACGAATGTAATCGTTGATTCATTTAACCGGGAAGAGATACTCGTTAAGAAAGGGGATGTGCTCCCTTTTGAGCTTAGCTATTGCAGTCTGGTGTTGGATCATCCTGCGGATCACCTCACGATTTCAGAAACGACTATTCACCCGCACACATGCGATTTAGATGTGACTAAAACCATGGGAAACCACTCATTTACAGGAATCCCTATTCGCATGAAAAATGGTCAGGCTTACGGAACCATTTGTATCTTGGACGCACCATCTGTACATTTGACAGAATCCGAATTGAAGGCCCTACAGGCTATGGCTGTATTTCTGGGTTATGTGGTGGAACTGGAGAAAGAAAAGATAGATGCTGAGATCTCTGCCCTGAGCAAGCTGGATTTGATCTCTTCCCTGAGTAATAAAATTCGGTTTTCGCTAACCGAAATATGGGGAGCCACCGACCTCATGCTGACGACAGAGTTAACAGAGGAACAACAGCAATATATGAGCATCATGGAGTCGAGCAGTCGCTCGCTTATGACGTTGTTGAGTAATATTTTGGATTACAGCAATATAGAGTCCAGGCAGATCGATGATATTGAAGATCCGTTTGATCTGAGAACGATGATGGAAAATGTATTGAGTCTGTATACAGAGGTAGCCGCACAGCGGAATCTAGAGTTGAAGCTTGACTGGAATCTCACCAGCTCACCTATTTTTATCGGGGATGAGGCTAAAATTCGCCGTATGCTGATTAATTTGGTAGATAATGCAGTGAAGTTTACAAGCACAGGAGCCGTCACTTTATCTGCAACCACCCGATCTGTGACCGATGCACCTGAGGTTGAACTGGAATTAAAGGTGAAGGATACTGGAATCGGTATATCTCCGAATAAATTGAAATTGTGGCTTGAACATGACCGTGGATACTCCCCCTCATATGGTAATCCAGGCTTGGGTTGGCAGATTACCAAACATCTATTAAAACGAATGAAGGGTAAGATGACAGGGAGGAGTGAACCTGGTAGCGGGACGGAGATAACGCTCCAATTCACCCTGAAAATATACCAGGAGTCTGCCTGAAACAGAGATTAGCTTGTGATATATAGAGATATCATGCAATAGAAGCCCGTGACGTATAACGTTCACGGGCTTTATGTTATGGGTACGTCTCACTAGGCAGTATTATCGCCCTATGCCGCACGTCTGTACATTGCCAGACTTAGTAACGTTTGGGAGCAGCCAGTTTGGCCAAATCCGCCAAATACGTAAAGAAGGCTTCCGGGTCTGTATCATACACCAGATTCACAGGACGTCCATCCGCCTGTTCCACCGTTCTGCCCTGACTTGGCCCTTCTGCGATCACGCTGCAATGCACCGTCTTTTTCTTGACAATGTCCGGGCGTCCTACGGATGCAGTGGTCAGTACATCCCACAAGTAGTAGGTTGAGTTCGTTTCGCTATAGACGAGCGGCGGACATCCCGCGTAGCAGTTGCCTAGGAAATCCACACCCTCATATCGGCGCTCGGCAGCCCAACGATTGCGTACTGCTGGAGTTAATGGTACTTTGCTTGTGCTTTCCAGCGCTACCAGATCAATCGTGATGCCGCTTTGCCACACCCGATATGCCGCTTCTGGGTCCCAGAATACATTCCACTCTGCTGTGCCGTCATGCTCCGGCTCTTCCACATTCCCTTTTTCAAAGGTGCCGCCCATCCATACCAGCTTTTCAATCTTTGCTTCAATATCCGGTGCTTCATCCAGCGCCCGCGCCAGATCGGTTAGCGGTCCAGTGAATAGCAACAGCGTTTTGCCTTCAGCTCCGCGTACCTTTTCGATCAGATGCTGATGAGCTGGCAGGGATGAAAGCGGTGCTTCCATACGCCCCGATTCATTCAGTACGGGTAATGCATCCACATAGAAGGAATGTAAACGCCAAGCGGCAGGAAACGGATTTTTACCGCGTGAATTAGACTTTGCGACTTCCACAGGCCCTTTATTTTGTCCAAAACGATCAATAATTTTACGGCTGGCATCCGTCGCAGGCTCCAGATAACCATCTGCTGGAATCACCGATACTCCGGTCAAATGAACCTGCTCCATCTGAAGCAGCATAAAAAGGGATACTAGATCATCCACTCCACCATCATGATTAAAATAAACGTTTGTCTGACTCATCTGTCTCTTCCTTCCTTTATCCCCGTAAGCAGGCTTGTTCCTATCGGCAACCACCCTTCATTATGCCTGATCGCTTCACAGGAGTAAATGTGCGATAGTGCGTGAATCAGGGATTTTTTGCTTGCGCCATGCTTAAGATAGGTAGAAATGTGTGTAATAACAGGGTAGAATCATGGGTCCTAATCGGAAGCGTATGAAGGAGAGATGCATATGACAGCCCAAACAATAGAAGAGTTGGAGCAGATCCGTAAAGAGTGTAAATCCATGGTGACAAAAAGAGCTGCGGCTTCGGGTGGAGCGGTATTAGTTCCAGTTCCAGGGGCTGACGTTCTTGCTGATGTTGGCATTTTGATGCAGCTACTGCCAGCCATTAATGGAAAGTTCGGATTATCTGAGAAGCAGCTGGAAGGTCTGGACGCAGAAACCAAATCCATGGTGTATGGTTTTATCACTTCGATTGGCAGCAAGCTGATTGGGCGACTCATCACCCGTGAAGTTATCGTGCAGATTTTGCAAAAGATGGGCATTCGGATCGCTACCAAGCAGGTTAGCAAGTTTGTTCCCCTTCTGGGGCAAGGGCTAGCCGCGGCAATTGGCTTTACTGCTATGCGAACCATTGGCAATCGGCATGTCGATCAATGTTATGAAGTAGCCAAACGCTTGCTGGAACAGCGAACTGCCGTAGATATCGCGCGCAACTGGACGGTTCCACAGCAGCCTCTAGAGCCTGTGGGAATTGATCATTTGCCAAACCAGAACCCGGAAGCAGCAATTCCACTACTGCCGGCATCCACTAAAGATTAAGTCCTTCAATTTCGAATCAACCGTCCATTTCACCCGCACGGGGTACTCCAGATCAAAACCAGCATCGGTATCCCGTGCTTTTTAGCCTTCTACCTTGGCTCCATAGGAGCGAGCCACCGCTACTGCCTGCTCGATATCCAACTTGGCTCCAGTGATGTCCAGATCTTTAAAATTCACGCCATCCATCTTCGCACCGCGCAGGTCTGTTCCTTGAAGATGGGCTTTGTGCAGTCTTACCCGGCTAAGATCAGCCTCTCGCAAATCTGCTTTTTCCAAATTGCATTCGGATAAGTCGGCTTCCTTGAATCGTATTTTTCGCAAATCTTGTTTTCTTAAATCTGCATGACGCAAATTCGTATAAGACCAATCTCCGCCCGTAATTGTGATACCATCCATATTCGCCCCCGCAAAATCTGAACCTACCAGCTTGCAGTTATCAAACCGGACTACAAACAGATTGGCGCTGGTGAACAAACAATTGGTAAAAGCCGACTCCTTGTAGTGAGATGCATTCAGAATGGCCCCGGTAAAATCACAGTCCACAAAAGTACAGCCTTCCACAAGGGACTCATTCATCTCCACACCCCGAAAGCGACATCGGGTAAACTCGCAATTTTTCCACTCGCCTTCTCTGGCATCCATTGATCCAAAATCACGGTCTTCATAGACCTCATCTGTATAAAAGAACATGTTCTCTCTCCTATTCCTTATTCCCTATATCAGGAATTCAGCATTTCGGCAAGGACCGCTCAAAACCGCCTTTCATTTTCCCCAGCAAACCCTTCATCATCTGATGATCCTGCGGCGTAAACTCAGACATACACGACCGAATCAGCTTCGTATAATAAGGGACTATCTTACTTAATAGCTCTCGTCCTGCCTCTTTTAATCCGACAGTCACCATCCGTCCGTCACTCTCATGAGCCACACGTTCAATCATGCCATCTCGCTCTAATCCGTCGATCAACCCCGTCATGGTTCCACGCGTCACATCAGCCTTTTCCGCCAACTCTGACGGTGTCATGCGATGTGGGGAGTGGCAATGCAACAGGCTAAGCACGATAATCCGACCCTGAGAAGCCCCCAACTTGGTCAAATCTGTATCCATTTCTCTGAAAATACCATTAGCCAAGCGCGCAAATGTCACAAAAGTCTCTATATTATCTACTTCGGCATCCTCATGTCCAAAGCTACGCAGCACCCCGCGTATGGAGTCATTATGAAAATTAAAGTTCATAGTCTATCCATTCCTTCCTTAATCCCGCTTGTTCCGTCAGACGGTAGCTTTTCCATTCATCTGGCAGCAAAGAAGCATACGGTTCCTTGGCAAAACGATCATCTACCAGGACCAACAATCCTTCGTCGTGCTCTGTGCGGATAAGCCTGCCACCTGCCTGAAGAACCTTGTTCATCCCTGGATATACATACGCATAGTTGAAACCATTCCGTCCCTGTTCCGAAAAGTAATCCCGCAGCACATCTCGCTCTGCTCCAATTTGCGGCAAGCCAACGCCGACGACGACTACCCCATTTAAGCGATCCCCGGGTAAATCAACACCTTCAGCAAACACACCACCCAATACGGCAAAGCCAAGCAAGGTGTGCTCTTGCCCAGGCTGGAAGGCCTCTAGGAATCGATCCCGCTCTGGTTCGGTCATCCCCGGACTTTGTACCAACGTATTTGCGGACACGTCCCGAAGCATGAACTCCTCATATACCTCACGCAGGTATGGATAGGACGGGAAAAACACAAGCATATTTCCTTTCCGTTCCACAACCAATGCAGCCAGCATATCCGCAATCGCCCCTTTGGAACGCTCGCGATCCCGATAACGGATGGAGAGCGGCAGCAGACGTACATCCCATTGCTCCTGATGGAAAGGGGAAGGAACCTGTAACGTATAATCTTCCTCGTTTGCTCCGAGCATGTCCCGATAATAAGCAAGCGGTGTCAACGTCGCGGAAAAATAAATGGCTGAGCGGTAGCCCTTAATAGCTTGTCCCAGCAAGTGAGAAGGATCGAGGCAGAACAGCTTGACCCTCACTTCACTGCGCCCTGCTTCCACATAAGTAACGTACCGTTCATCATATAAAGCAGCAATCCGCAGCATATTCTGAGCAGTCAAATACGTATCCAGAAGCAATGCGTAGGCCGTACTTTCACTGCTTGCGCGACTTGTACTACTCCCCGTTACCAGTTCACGTTCAGCAGCTTCCACAAAAGGCACCAGCAGCTCCAGCACCTCTTGCGGCGCTACTGTCTCCACTGCTTTTCCTGTGTCTGCATATTGCTTGCGCAGCGTAATCATATGTGCGTTCACTGCACTCGCAGCCGCAGCAATCTCCGAGCTTAGCAGCTTAAATTCTCGTTTCAGTTCCAAAAAAGAAGATTTCAAAATTTCCGCCGAAAACATGTCCCGGCCGCGTTCTACCAGATTATGCGCCTCATCCACCAGTACGACACCTTTTCGCTTGTGCTCCTCCAGCAATCTTTTCAGAGAAATCCGTGGATCGAAAACATAATTATAATCACTGATTATACCATCCGAGGCATACGCCACATCCAGCGAAAATTCAAAGGGACAAACCTTATGCTTGCGCGCATAACGCTCAATCACCGCCCGGGTCATTAACGTCTCATTCGCCAAAATATCGGATACCGCACCGTTGATCCGGTCGTAGTAGCCCTCGCACATGCTGCATGATCCAGCGTCACAATCATTTTCATCCTTAAAGCAAATTTTATCCTTCGCAGTCAAAGTCACCACATGCATGTGCAGCCCTTGGGTCTGCATTCTGGCATAAGCTTCTTCAGCTGCTGCCCGAGTGGTGGTACGAGCCGTTACATAATATACTCGCCTAACCTGCCCCTCACCGATCGCCTTGATCGCAGGAAACAAAGTGGATACCGTTTTACCGATACCCGTAGGCGCTTTGGCAAACAGGTTAACCCCTTCGGCAATCGTCTTGTACACCGAACCCGCGAGCGTTCGCTGACCCGAACGATACGTGTCAAAGGGAAAGTCCAACATAGCAATGCTGGCATCCCGCTTTTCCGCATGTGCTCTCAGCAGGAATGCATACGGTGCATAACCAGCAATCATCTCCTGCGCGAAAGCTTCCAGCTCAGTAAAGGATAGCTCGCGCCTAAATCGGCGAATGTCTTCACTGTGTGCCTGCACATAAGTAAGCTGGACCTGCATGGAATGATGTTGTTCCTCACGAGCAATCATATAGGCATACAGAAATGCTTGCGCCCAGTGTACGGGTTGACCGTCACCCTGAATATCTTCGAGAGGCAAAGAGATCGATTTAATTTCATCGACCGTCCATACGCCATCCAGCTCAATCAGTCCGTCACAGCGGCCTTCAATGATAAACAATTCGTCCTTATACTGAATTTCTGTACGTAAATGTACCTCTTTGCGGTCATGCTCCTTGTAACCTTTCTGGATATCCTGATGCACGCGAGTTCCTTCGAGCATACTGCTATTCGATCGAAAGCCGCTATGAATGCTGCCGCTCCGATGCACATATTCCACAAGTGGACGCACCGATATGTGAATTGGTTCCTTCATACGATCACCCGTTCCGGTCATAGTCCTTTCACTGTACCACGTAGATAAACGAAACGTAAGGGACAGAAGAATCGTTTAATGGTCGATTGGTATTCACTCATGCCTACTTTTTACCGAAATATAGAAACGAGGCCTTTTGCTTTATTCCCCACGATACTACAACTCTCATTACAGCATAAAGGATAGGGATATGTTAAAAGAATTAATTAACAATTTTGCGTTATTAACGAGCTTCTTATTCTTCGGAAATTTATTTTCCCGGAAATATGAACGTTACCTGACAAATCATGCACTCATTCATCAGATATTAAACGGTTTAATGCTGGGCGTGTTTAGCATTCTGTTAATGATGACCGGTTTATGGATCCGTGGGCACTTTGTGGTTGATCTCCGCCAATTGGCGATTATCATATCTGTTTATATAGGAGGATCGGTATCCGGTCTGCTGACCACCCTGATCGTCATCCTGTATCGTATTTACATCACAGGGGGATGGACGGATATTACTCTGACTGTTACGGTTAATTGCTTCATGACACTAGTCCTTTCACTTATCTTTATTCGAGAAAAAAAGCTAGCCCTCGGCAAATGGATGTCAGCCGTGCTTGGGGCTGTTGTTGTGTCGCTGTTATCTGCTTTTTTTGTGGATGATCCACCCAACTTAGAATCTATAATAATGATCACAACCGTGAAGATTCTTGGCGGCTTGTTCACTTATTTTATGATGTCCCATATCAAAAAAACAGAACGGGCTATTCACCTGCTGGAAGAGGCTGCGAACCGCGATCATTTAACCGGGCTATACAGTCCGCGTGCTTTTGATGCGCTGTTCGAAGAGGTACTTCATGCTTCCAAAACTACAAAAAAACCCTTTGGACTTGTGATGCTAGATATTGACCACTTTAAAAAAATTAATGATACGTACGGCCATTTGAACGGAGACGCAGTCTTAAGCCAACTGGGAATTTTGTTAAATCGGGAATCTACAACAAGAGCATATCCCTCCCGTAAGGGCGGAGAGGAATTCGCAATTCTACTCGGAGACTGTGATACTGAAAAGGCGGCAAACTTTGCCGAGAAGATTCGGAAAGCTGTGGAAAATGAATGTTTTCTCTTGAATGACGGAACCATACTCTCCTTAACCGTATCCATCGGGGCAGGCAGCTCTCCTGTTATTGCATCGAGGCGTTTATTGGAAAAAGCAGACGAGGCATTGTATGAAGCTAAACGATCAGGACGCAATCGGGTAGAACTGGCAAAACCATAGATATTAGTCGCTAAATGTCAGGAAAGCTGGATTATTGTTAATAAAAAGTGGTAAAATGGAAATAACATCGTTATCAAAAAAACTTCTGCCGCTAGTGGAGACATGCCTTACAATCGACATGGGGGGTGGGCTTTGTGAACCTCGAACAATTGGAAAAACTCATGGAAAAAGAACGCCGTGAACTGAATCGCATGGCTGACTTACACGGATTAAAAGATGAACGTGTATTGGACAAATCCTCCAGACTTGACCGTATTATGGACAAGTACCTTCACACCAAGCGTGCAATAAACCAAACACACTCATAGAAGCAAGCTACATCGCTGCCCCTCAGGGCAGCTTTTTTATTCTGCATCGTACTCACCTTCTCGCGGACTGACTACTTCCCGCCCTATTCCGTCCGCAACAATTGCTGTGTGAACGATATCCATTCTCTGGCGGCAAAGGACAGGTAGCGATCGTTCCGCCAAATCATCCCCAAATGCCAAGGAATGACGGGGTCTACCAATGGAAGAACACGCAAGCGCTCAGAATCCAGATCTCGGCAAATGGCCTCCGGCAACAGAGCTACTCCCAGGTTTGCAGCAACCATTTCGCTAATCAGATCCCATTGTGAGCTTTCGTACACTACACGCGGCTGAAAGCCGGCACGAACACATTCCGCAATGATACGGTCATGCAGCGTAAAATCCTCACGAAACAGTACAAATGCCTCCTCCGCCAACGCAGATAACGGTACCTCCTTGCACTCTGCCAATGCATGCGTAGGATGAACGAGCAAATTCAGCTTTTCCTCCACAAACAGAAATGTCTCAAACATATCTCCAACTGCGGGCAGCACGATCACCCCGATATCCAATGCCCCGGCTTCTACGTCCCGTTCCACTTTCTTCGCCCCGTCCTCAAATAATTGAATGGTCACATCAGGATATGCCTTATGGAATTCTCCAATGACACGCGGAAAAAAGCTCGATCCGACCATAGGGGGCAGGCCAATACGGATATGTCCCTTTTTCAGGTTCATCAAATCACTCAGCTCCGAGGACAGGCTCTGAAAGGACTTTACAATTGCTTGTGCCTGAAGCTCAATGACCTTTCCCGCGTCCGTCAATTCGATTCTTTTGCCAATTCGGTCGAACAAAGCGACCCCCAGTTCATCTTCTAGACTTTTAATCGTCTTACTGATCGTCGGCTGGGTAATAAACATGCTCTGGGCTGCCTTTGTAAAGCTACGCAACCGCGCGACTTCCAAAAAATATTGTAAATGTCGGATATCCAAAGCTACACCTTCTCCCATAGATAAACGGAATAGATTATATTCTTTATATGCATTTTACTCATGAAAGCTTGTGATGTAAAATTTCATTACAGTTTGAAAATAACCGATCACAAAGATAGGAGTCATTATATATGAAAAGCTTCATACGCGGTGTCCTCCAGATCGCCGTCCTGATGGCCTTTTCGCTCATCCTGAACGCGGTAGTCTCCTGGCTCCACCTGCCTATACCCGGTAGTATCATTGGTATGCTAATCCTTTTTATTCTGCTGCAAACCGGCTTGGTCCGGCTAAGCTGGATTGAAGTTGGCGCAAACTGGTTGCTGGCCGAGCTGCTATTATTCTTTATTCCCTCCGCTGTCGGCGTCATGAATTATTGGCCGATGCTGGAACACGATGGTATGAGCATTATGCTGGTCGTGTTGCTCGGCACCTTTCTGGTGATGGCCTGCACAGGTATGGTCGCCAGTCTGCTTGGTAAACGAAAGGAGCATAAATCATCATGATCGGTCTTCTATGTATTGTATTGACACTCGCTATTTACTGGATGGCCAAACGCATGTACCGCACACTGCCCAAGGTGTATTTGTCTCCATTGCTCATTACACCTGTTGTTATCATTTTGATTTTGACGCTGACGGGTGTGAATTACCGTTCTTATAATTCGGGCGCCCACTTGCTGTCCATGCTGCTACAGCCAGCTACGATTGCATTTGCTGTCCCTTTGTACCGATATTTCCCAGTGTTAAAAAAACACGCTACCCAAATCGTGCTTAGCGTGCTGTCTGGATCTGTTGTAGCCGTGTTGTCCTCCATGGCGCTTGCCAAGTGGATGCACCTGAATTCTTCCCTGCTGAGCAGCCTGATTCCTCGCTCCATTACGACACCCATTGCGATGAATGTATCGCAAACGATTGGCGGCAATCCGACGGTCACAGCTGTATTCGTTATTCTGACCGGATTGAGCGGTCTTATTATCGGTCCAGTGATTGTAAAACTGTTCCGTATCGAAAATGAAGTCTCCCGTGGGGTACTGCTCGGTACCGGTGCTCATGGTACGGGCACTTCCAAAGCATTCGAGTTCAGTTTGCTGACGGGGACGATATCCAGCATCTCGATGGTGCTCGCCGCTCTCTTTACCTTGGCAGCCGCCCCGTTCCTGTTCCACTTGATGCTGTAAACAATCTGCATACAACAAAAGCAGCGATTCTCTTAAAAATAGAGAATCGCTGCTTTTGTTTTGTAGGCCCCTTTTCCGCATAAAGCAGCGGTGAGAACGAAACGATGGTAGAGAAGCGGAGCGGTAAAGGATACGCATCCTCGTTCCTATTAGATGGCTTTAACGTCACCTTGTTTCACCTGTACCTCTAAAGGCGTTACAGCTTCATACAGGTAAGCATCCAGCTCAGCCGTATATTGTCGTTCTTGCGCGGCGCTCCAGCCTGCATGTTCAGACATCCATGCGATGGCGGGCTGTTTCCAGCGCTTCACCTCGTCAATCTGGAAGAAAAGTGCTCCCGTTCGCCGTATGAAAAAATCAGACGGTGTCACCGTCATTTCCTGTTCCATCGCATACAGGAGCGGGACACGCACTTCCACAGGCAGTGCCGCTTCCTTCTCGGTAGTCTCCTTCATGCTGCGTGCCGCTATCGCAAACAGCCGCTCTGTGTTGGAGCCATAGCGGATTGCCCATGCTCTAGCCGTTTCAGGCGACAGGCCGAGTGCAACACCTGCTGCGGTTTGCTTACCTACGTACGCGTCCCAGCCCGCCGAGCCGCCTACGCTGCCACCCGAAATCGGGATGTGTCTGGTGCGGCATGCCCGGAAGCTCTGCCCATGCAAGCGCCCCAGCTCCCGTACCGCACGATCCACGACGAGTTCGGACATTTTCCGGTAGCCCGTCAGCTTGCCGCCTGCAATCGTGATCAGACCTGAACGGGATTCCCAAATTTCGTCCTTACGTGAAATTTCTGAAGGGCTTTTATCGTCTTCATAAATGAGCGGCCGTACCCCTGCCCAACTGGATTCTACATCCGTAACAGTCAGCTTCACATCCGGGAACATTCCGTTGATCGCTTGAAGCACATACGCCCGATCTTCGACGGTCATCCGGGGATGCGCCGTATCCCCCTCATACACCGTGTCAGTCGTACCTGCATAAGTTTTTCCATCACGCGGGATGGCAAATACCATGCGTCCATCCGGTGTATCGAAGTACACTGCCTGTTTGAGCGGAAAGCGCTCAGCATCGAACACTAGGTGAATACCTTTCGTCAGGCGTAGCACCTTACCCTCCTTGGAGCGATCCATTTCCCGTAGCGTGTCTACCCATGGTCCAGCTGCATTAATAACCAGCGAAGCTCGAATTTCGTATGGTTTTCCCGTTACCCGGTCCGTTACGCTTGCACCGCTTATTCGTCCTTTGTCATACAGCAGCTTGTCAGCCTTGGCATAGTTCACCGCCAGCGCCCCTCGTGTAACAGCTTCCTTCATGACCTCAATCGTCAGGCGAGCGTCATCTGTACGATACTCCACATAGCTGCCGCTTCCCTTCAGTCCATCACGCTTCAGCAAAGGCTCGCGCTCTAGTGTAGCCTGGATGTCCAGCATACGACGGCGCTCACTACGCTTAACACCAGCAAGGAAATCATATACCAGCAGCCCGATAGAGGTGGTAAATGCGTTAAACGTGCCGCCCTTGTGAAAAGGAAGCAACATACGCTCCGGTATGGTCACATGTGGACCATTTTCGAATACAATTGCCCGCTCCTTCCCCACCTCAGCTACCATCTTAACTTCCAACTGCTTCAAATAACGAAGACCCCCATGCACTAGCTTGGTCGAGCGGCTGGACGTACCTGCTGCAAAATCCTGCATCTCCACCAATGCTGTCTTCAAACCACGATCCGCCGCATCCAGCGCAATACCCGCCCCTGTAATGCCGCCGCCAATGATTAATATATCAAAATGCTCATGTCCCATACGTTCCAAGACAGCGGTTCTCTCCTGCGCAGCAAATCCCTGTTCTCCCATCATGTATCCCTCCAGCTTTGTATATATTCACGATGCAATCTGCCAACCGACTCATCATAAGGTACAAAAAAAGACCACGAACATCGCTGCGGCGGATGCCGAGCGGTTCATGGTCTCTCCAAGTCTCCTGACGAGTATTAACTTATCTATATCGTAGCACACACGATACGCTATGAAAAGGGAAATCTGCCTGCTACTTGAACGCCATTGCGGCATGAACTGCCTTTTTCCAGCCACCATAAAGATCAGCCCGCACGTCTTCACTCATGGACGGAGTAAAGGTATGATCACTTTGCGCATACCCCCGGACCTCATCCAAACTGCTCCAGAACCCAACTGCCAGTCCTGCTAAATACGCCGCACCGAGTGCAGTTGTCTCGTTCACAGCAGGTCGTTCTACTGGCAGATCGAGAATATCGCTCTGGAACTGCATCAGGAACTCGTTCATCACTGCACCTCCATCTACACGCAATGAACGCACAGGTACACCCGAATCGCTCGCCATGGCAGTTAGGACATCTTTAGTCTGGTAGGCCAGCGATTCCAGTACCGCTCGTATAAAGTGCTCCTTGGTCGTTCCCCGCGTCAAACCAAATGTCGCACCGCGCACGTCACTATCCCAATACGGGCTGCCCAGACCCACAAAGGCCGGGACAAAATATACCCCTTCTGTGGAGGTCACACGCGCCGCATACGCTTCACTATCTTTGGCTTCGCGGAACATACGCAACCCATCACGCAGCCACTGAATAGCAGATCCGGCTACAAAAATGCTGCCCTCCAGCGCATACTTCACCTGACCATTCAGCCCCCATGCAATGGTCGTAATCAGTCCATGTCCCGAGTCACAGGGTTCATCTCCGGTATTCATCAGCATAAAGCATCCCGTACCGTATGTATTTTTAATCATACCTTTGTCGAAGCATCCCTGACCGAACAGAGCTGCTTGTTGATCGCCTGCCGCTCCGGCAATAGGGATTTCCTGTCCGAAAAAGTGATAATCCACCGTATGCGCATATATCTCAGAAGATGATTTCACCTCTGGTAGCATAGACGCAGGAACGCCGAGAATATCCAGCAGCTCCTCATCCCATTTTAGCTCATAAATGTTGTACATGAGTGTGCGGGCCGCATTGGAGTAGTCTGTTACATGTGCTTTACCACCAGACAATCTCCAGATTAGCCAGGTATCAATCGTACCAAACAGCAAATCCCCACGCTCCGCTTGAGCTCGTGCCCCTTCGACGTTGTCGAGTATCCATTTGACCTTGGTGCCAGAAAAGTAGGGATCAATGAGTAGTCCCGTTTTGCTATGAAAAATATGATCAAATCCACGGCTTTTCAATTCCTCGCAGATCCCGGCTGTTTGCCGTGACTGCCATACCAGTGCATGATATACAGGCAGACCCGTATGTTTATCCCACACTACTACGGTTTCCCGTTGATTCGTAATACCAATCCCGGCAATTTGGCTGGCTTTCACACCTGATTCTGACAAGCAGGAGGCGATGACGGCCAAAATAGAGCTCCATATTTCATTGGCGTTTTGCTCTACCCACCCGGGCTGGGGAAAATACTGTGGGAACTCCCGTTGTGCCTTGTATACCACTGTTCCCTGCCGATCAAACAAGATGGCCCGCGAACTGGTTGTGCCCTGATCTAAGGCAAGAATGTATTGCTCCATCGTTTCCCAGCCTCCTTGCTTATTATGTATGGTTACCCACTTGATACAAATAAAAGCTATTGCTTATAGTGTTCGAACAGCTGTTTATTGGAGGTCGTAACTGCTGTAGCTCCCGCGGCCAACGCTGCTTCCACATCCTCAGGGGTGCGAATAAGTCCGCCTGCCAAAATAGGAATGCCAGTGCGTTCGCTGACCTCCTTAATCATCGGTGGAACAACACCGGGCAGCACCTCAATATAATCCGGACGCGTTTTTTCTACCAGCGCGTAGCTTTTTTCCAGTGCAATCGTATCGAGCAGGAACACCCGCTGTACAGCAAGAATTCCTTTCTTTTTAGCAGTTGCGATCACCCCGGACCGGGTCGAAATAATCCCAAATGGCTTAATTTCCTGACACAAATATTCAGCCGCATACTCGTCATTCTTCAAGCCTTGCACCAGATCGGCATGCAGGAGCATTTGCTTGCTGCGACTTCTAGCCATCTGGTACAGGCTACGCAGCTGCGCTACATGCGTATCCAGAAAAACCGCATACTCATAAGAACTGTCCAAAATACCCTCCAGCTGCTTCATATGCTTAGCTGCAGGTAAAATGCGTTGTCCCTGAAATGGCATGGATATCCCCCTTAGGCTGAATGTCGGTCAAACTCGTTCAAATTTTATATTATCACTCTGTTCGACGAACGTGAAGCGGTTTCATTGCAGATATGTATAAAGGCTGCCTTCCCTGCAATAGATGTCAGCAGGAAGAAGACAGCCTAATCATTCAAAGAACTGGATCAAATCACACGACGACACCCTTAAAATGCTCTATAGTGTACTAGCCCTCAAACCCTTGGCGCAGCCATGAGGTAGCGAGCATGATCGCACCGCGCTTGGCCGCGGTTTCAGACAATGGGTTCAGCATCACAAAGTCGTGGATGATGCCCTGAAAGCGTGCAGCGGTCACATCCACCCCCGCTTCACGTAGCTTGTCCGCATAGGCCTCGCCTTCATCGCGCAGCACATCGGCCTCACCTGTAATGACCAGCGCACGTGGTAGCCCTTCGAGCTGTTCTGTGGTGGCACGTAATGGGGACGCCGTGATCTGCGCTCGTTCGTTGGGATCCGTCGTATATTGATCCCAAAACCATTGCATTCCTTCGCGGCTCAGGAAATATCCTGTGGCGAACTCATGATATGATTCTGTGTCAAAGGAAGCATCCGTCACTGGATAGAACAGCAACTGCTGGCGAATGGTAGGGCCGCTACGTTCTTTGGCCAGCAGCGTTACGGCCGCCGTCATATTACCGCCCACACTGTCTCCGGCTACCGTCAGCGTATCGGGCTTCAGCCCATGCTCGCGTCCGTGCTGTGCCACCCATTGAACGACCGCGTAAATTTCCTCAATCGCCGTCGGATATTTAGCTTCAGGGGACAAGCTGTATTCTGGAAATACAACTGCTGCCTGTGAGCCGACTGCCAATTCACGAATCAGGCGATCATGCGTATGAGCATTACCGAATACCCAGCCTGCTCCGTGAATATATACAATGACCGGGAGATCGCTTGTCACCTGTTGTGGGCGAACAATTCTGACCTTCACCTCACCGCCAGGCCCGCCTGGAATAGTTAGATCTTCTACATCTGCGGCAGGTTTGTCTGCTGGGCCGGATTGAACCTCATTGACCGTTTCACGTCCTTTTTCAGGACCCAAATCATATAGAAACGGAGGCTTGGCATTATCGTCTGCAAATTTCTGTGCTGCGGGTTCAAGTTGTACTTTTTTACTCATATCGATTCACTCTTCCTTTCTTTTCTGTGGTCTACATATATCCATTTTGGCTTAAGTTTGCTCATTCAGTTTTACCTTATATATTTAAACGAGTTCCTCTCTTTCCAATCGGAGGACTTTAGTTTGCCCAACAGAAGAGCTTGACTTTTATTTTATATTGTAACTATAATAGTTACATATTAAAGTTCGTAAATGCACTGAGTACACTTACGATCAAACGAATGAATCATCCACATCATATTTATAGGAGGCTATCTATTATGAAAATTGCAGTTATTGGTGCAACCGGTAAAGCAGGAAATAATATCGTAAAAGAAGCATTAGACAGAGGGCATGAAGTAACCGCCATCGTCCGTGACTCGTCCAAAGTAACAGAAAGTCGTGCTACTGTGGTACAAAAAGACGTTTTTGATCTGAAAACAGATGATCTGAAAGGTTTTGACGTAGTTGTTAATGCATTTGCCGCTCCACTCGGACAAGAGCATCTGCATGTCGATGCAGGTAACGTACTGATCGAAGCCCTGCGTAATGTATCCGGTACTCGCCTGATTGTCGTAGGTGGTGCAGGCAGCTTGTTCACTGATGAATCCCAAACACTTTTGGTAAAAGACGCTCCTGGCTTCCCTGATTTCGTATATCCAACAGCCAACAACCAAGGAAAAAACCTGGAAATTTTGCGTGGTACCAGCGACCTGAACTGGACCTTTATTAGCCCTTCTGCGGAATTTGCACTGGGTAAACGTACAGGCTCTTACCAAGTAGGAAAAGACACACTGTTGGTTAATTCCAAAGGTGCAAGCTATGTCAGTTACGAAGATTATGCAGTTGCCGTAGTGGACGAAATCGAAAAACCACAACATCTGAACCAACGCTTCACAGTGGTGTCCGAGTCCTAATTTCTCTATTCTTGCAGCACATTTAGCATAAAAAAGACCCTTCGCCCATGTTCTCATGCTGCATGGAAAGTCCGCTCTACTCTAAAATCGGACTTTCCATGCACACTATGAGAAACTGAACCCGAAGGGTCTTTTTGTTATGACCTGTTGATACTCTCATTACAACTTATCAATGCTGGCCTTCTTTTCTGTATCGTGAGCGGAAGTCTCCCTCTTATCGCTAAAACACAGCTTGAGAATTGGAGGTGCAGCCAACGTTGTCAAAATGACGGCAATGATCACGGATGTAAAATATTGCTGTGCCAACAGACCCGACTGTAGACCGGTAGCTGCAATAATAAGTGCGACCTCGCCACGTGATATCATACCGGAGCCAATCGCAAGAGAAGAACGGTTATTGAAGCCCGTCAGCCGCGCGCCGAGGCCTCCTCCCACTAACTTCGTCACCAGCGCAATCAGTGTCAAAACAACAACAAATCCGAGCTGCTGCCCTACTCCCTCAAAGGAAACATTTAATCCAATGCTGACAAAAAAAACAGGAACAAAGATGGAATAAGCGATGGGTTCCACCTTTTCTTCTACGACGTGCTTAAAGCTTGTTTGTGCAATGGCAATCCCGGCAGCAAAAGCCCCGATAATGCCCGCCATCCCCAACATATCTGCAAAATACGCAAACCCAAAGCAAATAATCAACGCAGTCGTGATGACTGCTTCAGTCACCTTGAGTGGAGCGAGTATTTTCATAATCCACGGAACAACGAACCAGCCCCCCAGAATAGCTACGACGAAGAAAACTAGCTTTTTGCCAACAAGAAGTCCCAGCGAAGTCTCTCCACCCATACCGAATATACTCATTACTACCGCTAGCAGTACCACAACAAGCACATCGTCCAGCACCGCCGCACCCAAAATGGTCGAGCCCTCTCGGGTATTCAGCTTGTTCATATCCTTGAGCACCTGTACGGTAATACTTACCGAGGTAGCACTCAGAATGATCCCTAGAAACCAGCCTTCATGCACCGAGAATCCAAAGGCTTCCCCTACACCAAAACCACAAATTAGCGGTAAAATAATACCTCCAACCGCCACAGCTACCGCAGGCTTCCAATTACGTCGAAGTTGATCCAGATCCGTCTCCAGTCCAGCAATGAACATCAGCAACAGCACGCCGATTTCAGACATATCATGAATCAGCGAATCATTCTCAACCCATCCTAATACCGCTGGGCCCAGCACAATTCCTGCGATCAGCTTTCCTAGCACTGCTGGTTGACCGAGCCTGACAGACACATGACCCGCGACTTTTGTGAACAACAGAATCAGCAGAAGATACAATATAAATTGCATAGGCTGATAACCTCCTTTTGTTTAATCCTTGAACTTATTTGCAAAAATCCCATAAGCGACTTCCAATGAACAAGATATAGATCGGAGCGACTGGAATCGAATTTTGCAAATCCTAATCATAAAATGTAAAACAAACGTGCAAAATATGTGTCTGACCTTAACGGACAGCTCGCAAAATAAAAAGGGGAACCCGAAATACAGCACAGGTTCCCCTAAAAAGACATAAAGGAGCCTTGGTGACAGGCTCCTCCGGTAATTCATATCTTCATTTGATGTTGTCGGTCATACTTGCGCAAACAAGCAACTTTATCTTTTAATTATATCTCTTCTGTTAACCCGTGTAAACGTGCTGAATCAATTTTCTACTTTTTTCACGTAGCGGTCGCGGTATTCGTGGTCCAGCATACTCATCAGAATCGAATCATGGTATTCATAATTGTAGAATAAAGCATCCCGTTGTACACCTTCGCGCTGAAAGCCTACTTTTTCATAGCAACGAATGGCACGTTCATTAAAATCAAATACATTCAGCTCAATCCGATGCAGGTTACAGATACCGAATCCGTAACCCAGCATGAGCACAAGCGCTCCGGTGCCGTAGCCCTTCCCCTGATTTCCCTGCTCATTGATCGCAATACGGATGTTGGCACTGCGATTCAGGCTGTCCATATCCTGCAGAGCTATATCTCCGATGACACGATCATCTTCGCGAAGCGCAATCAAGAGCAGCAGGCTTGAGGAATCCTGTCCTTTAGCTTCAATATAACGGGCAATTTGATCCTTGGTAAAGCTGCGTTGTGTGCCTGTCAGCCTCCGCACATCCTGATGGAACAATGTATTATAGTATAGCTCGGTGTCCTCCACGTTAACGGGACGCAAGTACACCCGAGATCCTTCAAGTAACCGTGCCACAGGCTCTGAGGCTGAAGTTTGTTGAGTCATCATGATCTCTCCCATGCTAAAAATATAAATGACGAAAATCGAAGTAAATTATTGCGCAAGTTTGACTACGCAAGGTCTGCATTTTGCTCCGTAGTCAGGCTAGAATCAGCGAGGGACTCGCGCCAAATTACGGATTGAAGCAGTAGTCCTGCCAAACCCAGAATTCCAACAGTCATTCCGATCCAGACAAAAGCCGTTCCCGCCCCTGCTATTCGGATCAATACTCCCCCGGCAAGCGGCGAAACGACCATGATTGCTCCAATCACGGTACTTTGGATACCGAAGACGCGTCCTACCATATCAGCAGGGGTTTTGGCTTGTAATATATAGTTCTGGGTGATAATGTACAGGCCGTTGCCCACGCCCAGCACAGCCCCGATCATAAGCAGTACGGGCCATCCTGTTCCGGGTTGCGCCCAGCCTAAAGCAGCAATAGCTCCGCCAACCAGTACATACCCACCACCAAGCCCCCAGCCTGCACTTATGCGATTCAAGCGATTAAGCACAAGCATGCAGCCGACGGCGCCAGCACCAATGGCTGAAACCAGCCAGCCAAGCAGTGACTCATTACCCGGAGCGAGCACTCGCAGCAGCGTAGGGAACTGGTAGTCGATCATGAGAATGGCGATTAAGCCGAAAAGTCCGAATATGAGCGTATGCAAAAGCATTCGACTGCGCCATAAGAACGCCCAGCCCTCACGCCATTGGTTGAAAAAGCGAGATGCGCGGACATGCTCCTCCCGCATTTGGACTTCATCAGCCTCAGGCGCTGTATGCGTAGCAGACTTTCCATGCTGCTCGGCTGCAACAGCTTGTTGGTCTGGGCTGACCAGCGCCGGACCGATTCCGCGAAGCGGCCACAGCAGCAGGCCGGAACAGAGGCGCAGCAATGCATTGAGAATAATGCATGCCTGGGGAGACAACACAGTCAAGGTCATAGCGCCCAGTAGCGGCCCTGCCACTTTGGAGGCCTGATTGACCAACCCATTCAGCGAGGTCGCCCGAAACAGGTCGTCGCTGGCGACTACCGTACGGGTCAAGCCTTGCTGTGAAGGCATTTGAAATACGCCAGCCGCCGCGCGTAGACCGAGCAAAGGCAGCAGCCATACCGGACCCGGTACGGCGAGAATGGCCAGCGTCAATAAGGCAATAGCTGCATCGCAGACGATCATCAGCCGGGCCTTGTGTACCCGGTCAGCTAACGTGCCCGCGATGGAACCCAGCAGCAGACCCGGTAGCGCCATCACTACCGGAATCAGCGCAATCAGCATAGGGTCGGCTTCCCAGCGATAAGCAACAAGCACCTGAATGGCGATAGCATCAAACCAATCGCCAAAGGAAGCAGCCGTGTGTGCCGCAAACATCCGCCGAAAACGGCCATTGCGCCAAATGCTAGGCGCGGATTGCAGTTCTTTCTTTTCCTTCATTATCTACTCACCCTGCTCTCATTTTCAGCTTTTTTTAGCAATAAGAACATTCTAGCGGGTCTATATCAGAGGAAAGTCAGACAGCTAAAAAATCAGGCCATTGAGATTGTCTGCTCCAGCCAGCGCCTTAGCGCCGAACGATGCAGTGTTAAACTGTTGTCCCGGTCAAGCTGATCATATTGAGCGGCATACTTCTCTTCCAGCGCTGGATAGGAACCGCAAAGCTTCAGGAACGAGCGAATTTGACATACCGCTTTGATTTTTAGTAATTCCTGTTTAGCCATATCAAGGGTATCCAATCCCTCATCCATCAGCCGCTCGGCGTTATCCACATCTCCAGTACGCAACAGCATAAGCCCGCGCATCATGCGATAACGGCCCAGCTCGCGCAAAAACGGGGCCTCCGACAGCATGCATTCCAGACGATCAGACAGTTCGGCAGCCTTTTCCATATGATTGGCAACCAGATGCATATACATCTCCATCAGCGCAACAGGCATCACAAAATTATCGAGATTATCCCGTTCCATGACCATCATGGTCAGTGGCAGACCTTCCTGGGCGTGTTCAGGTTGTCCGTTCTCTACATAAGCCTCCAGAATGTTGAGAATACGCAATTCCCGCTCCTGCGCTTCAGATAGCAATCCACTGGAAAGCGCACGCTCACATAGGACAAGCCCCTCATCCGTCACCCCTGCTGTGCACATATATAGCAGTAGCATCCAATACAATCGATCTGCGGGAGCAAAGTCCTCCCGTTCCAAGAACCAAGGCACATCCGCCTGTACAAAACGGGTATACATTTGATAAAAGACAGACAATTCAAAACCCATCTGCTCCTGCTGGGCAGCCAGCGCTACGATGGAATTTCCCTGCCCCAACAGCTGGTATTTGCGGAATAGTCCATGTACGGCGTCTTGCACCTCCTGATCGTGCAAGGACGGATGATTCTGTGGCTGCACGTCAGTCAAGGTCAAGCTGTAGCCATACCCTCTGACCGTATGAATACGGAGACCATCCCATGACTTAAGTTTTTTGCGCAATCTGTAGATATGATCATCTACCGTACGCTCCACCGGATACTCCAGCGGCCACACCCGATCCAGCAGTTGTTCCCGGGTGAACACCTGGTTCCGGTTATCGTACAGAAAGCGCAACAGCGCAAATTCTTTAGCCAACAACATAACACGATCTGCATTACAAACCACACTGTAGCCATCTGCATCAAATTGTAGCCTGATCATCCACCTCGCCTCCGACATATCGTTTCTTGGCTGCACCCAGCCCTATAAACATAAGCAGAACACTCAGGCACAAAAGCAGCAACAGCGGAATGGTCCAGCCTTGTGTCGCATCATGCAAATAACCGAACAGTGTCGGCCCGGTCGCTGCCAGCAAATACCCAAAGGATTGCGCCATACCCGACAACTCTGCTGCCTGCTGCGGTGTCCGCGTCCGCAAATTGAAGAACATCATCACTAACGGGAAAGCAAAACCACCCGCTATACCGATACAAATGACCCAAATCACACTCCACTGTGTAGCTCCAAGCAGAAATCCACCCAGACCGATAAAATATAGCGCAGCCATAATCAAAACCAATACCCGCTGATCCTTCACCCGCGCCGCCCAAATAGGCACAATAAAAGTAAATGGCATTTGCGAAAACTGCAGCACGGACAGCATCCATCCCGCAGTCTCTGAATCCATTCCCTGTCCGCTCATCATTTCGGGAAACCAAGCGGCAGGAACATAGAACAAGGCAGATTGCAGCCCCATAAACAGCGTCACCTTCCAAGCCAAAGACGATGTATATACATTCACGGTTCGGGCAGACACCGCCGCTTTATTAGCCGTTTTTCCTGCCTTAAGGAGTTGTGGCACCCAGAGTAAAATCCCTACGACACCTACAATCCCCCATATTCCCAAAGCACCTCGCCAGCCCATACCTCCGTTCAGAGCCAGCGGTATACTCAGCCCGGATGCTGTTGCAGCGACCACATTCATGGATACTGAGTATACGCCGGTCATCAGTCCGCTGTTGCGAGGAAACTCCTCTTTGATCAAGCTGGGCAGCAACACATTACACACGGCAATAGCCAGTCCCAGCATGGCGGTCCCGACAAATAATGCAGTAACCCCTAACGTTGAGCGCACTACAATACCTGCGGTCAACAGCAGCAAAGCTGCAAAAATAATAAGAGGCGATCCGAAGCGGCGCGACAGTTTGGCTACAAAAGGCGACAACAGGGCAAAAGCCAGCAGCGGCAATGTCGTTAATAGGCCACTCAGTGTATTCGAAATATGCAAAGAATCCTTAATCAAACCGATAAGAGGTCCTACCGAGGTAATCGAGGCGCGCAGATTGGCACCTACCAGAATGATCCCTACGGCAAGCACCCAAGGACCGGCATGCCACAAAGATTTGTATACCAAAGCTCGTTGGTGTTGCTGTGAACTCATCTCTCCATTCTCCAATCTATCTGTGTTATGCTCAAAGGCTCCAACCAAGTGTACGGCTGGAGCCTAGCAATTTTTATCTCATTAAATTATAAAGGCATTCGTGCCATATGCATAGGACGGATCGACACAGCGCCCCAAGTCTTCAAGTTCAGCATATAGCTTCATTGAAAAAATAAAAGCTGCCTGAAAGGATCGTTTCCTTTTGAGGCAGCTTCCAGTTCATAAACTTCGATGCGACCAGCGCTGCTTAACGTACCAGCCAGCCGCCGTCCACCGCCAAGATATGACCGTTCATATAGTCGGAACCCTGACTGGCGAGGAAAACCACAACTCCCATCAAATCAGACGGATCGCCCCAACGACCCGCAGGAATACGCGACAGGATTTCTTGATTGCGATTTTCATCCGCACGGATTGGAGCTGTATTTGCCGTAGCAATATAACCCGGCGCAATCGCATTAATCTGAACGTTATGAACTGCCAGCTCGTTCGCAAATGCCTTGGTCAAACCAGCTACCGCATGCTTGCTCGCTGTATACGGCGGAACGAATTTGCCGCCCTGAAAAGCAAGCATAGAAGCGACATTGATAATCTTCCCGCTTTTTTGCTCTACCATCACCTTTGCCACTTCCTGGCTCAGATGATATACGGCATTCAGGTTAATCTCCATGACAGCGTCCCAATCCTCATCTTTATACTCCAGCAGAGGGGCGCGACGAATCGTACCTGCATTGTTTACAAGGATATCAATTTTACCGAATTCATTGACGCATTCTTCTACAATTTTTTTAATGGATTCTTTCTCTGTCAGATCTGCCTGATAAAAGGCAACCTTCACACCCGTTGGCTCCAGCAAACGTCTTGTTTCTTCATACTCATCATTGTTAGCTACAATGAACAGGTCTGCACCCGCTTTGGCCAAAGCTACGGAATACCCTTGACCCAAACCAGTGTTGCCTCCTGTTACAATCGCCGTTTTACCTTTTAGACTGAAAAAATCCAATGAAAAATGGTCCAGACCCATGTCTACGCCTCCATCACAAATTAGTATAAAAACCTATATTTCCTGAAGCCTACAGCGCTGCGCGTACTTCTTTATATTTAGCTACATAACGTGCTGCATTTTCTGTGATCAAGTCGTAGCGACCTTCCTTGGCTGGAGCCGTCAAATTACCCCCAATTCCCACAGCTACACATCCGTTACGCAGCCAGGTTTCCATATTATCCAGATCAACGCCACCCGTTGGCATAATCTGCACATGAGGCATTGGACCTCTGACGGCCTTCACAAAGTCCGCCCCCATTGCACTGCCTGGGAACAACTTCACGACATCGCTACCCAATTTCATGGCTTCCTTGATCTCATTCAGCGTCATACAGCCAGGCATATAAGGAATCGCGTACAAATTGCATAGCTTCGCTGTTTCTTCTTCAAAAGAAGGACTCACGACAAACTCTGCTCCGGCCAGAATAGCAATTCTCGCCGTCAGTGACTCCAGTACCGTTCCTGCACCAATCACTGCCCGATCCTTAAATTCGTCTTTCAATCTTCGAATGACCTGATCCGCATCCGGCGTCGTAAATGTAAGCTCAATATTATCCAAGCCGCCTTCAATGCAGGCTTTAGACATGAGATACGCTTCCTCCGCTGTGTTTCCCCGAATGACTGCGACGACACCTACCGAAGTGATATGTTCCAAAACTTTCTTTTTCGTCATGTTCCTGATCCTTTCCACGAATGGGATGACCATGTACCTCAGCCGCTTGCAGGTTTACGCTCCAATACACTAATCGGATTAACGCAACTCGCTCATGGCAACCTGATCCATGTCTTTGTATGTTTTATTTTCACCGGCCATGCCCCAAATGAAGGTATAGCTGCCCGTAGCCGCACCACAGTGGATAGACCAAGGTGGAGAAATAACGGCTTCATCATTTTTCATTACCAGATGACGCGTTTCGTTCGGTTCACCCATCAGGTGGAACATTCTTGCGTTCTCATCCAGTTCAAAGTAGAAATATACTTCCATCCGACGGTCATGAACATGTGTCGGCATAGAGTTCCATACACTGCCGTTTTCCAACGTCGTCATCCCCATAACCAATTGGCAACTTTGAATGCCTTCATCATGGATAAAGCGACGCAACGTACGGTTGTTAGCTGTTTCCTGCGAACCCAGACTTTCAGACGGTACATCGGCAAAAGACTGTTTCGTCGTCGGATACGTGGTATGAGCCAGGGCCGAAACGATATAAAATTTCGCAGGCTTTCCACTGGAATCGCTTTCAAAGATCAACTCCTTGCCACCTTTACCTACGTAGAGACAGTCTTTTGTGGCCAGCTCGTAAGTTTCACCGTCCACCTTGACCGTACCGCTACCCCCAACATTAAAAATGCCCAGTTCGCGGCGCTCCAGGAAAGTTTCCGCTTTGATTTGATCGTTACCTTCCAGTGCAACAGATTTATTCACGGGATAAATGCCCCCGATAATGACACGATCTTCATGCGTATAGACCAGCTTTACCTCCTCAGGTACAAACAGTTCCTGGATTAGATAGTGCTGACGCAACTCTTCAGTCGTAAAATGTTTGGCATGTTCGGGATGAGTTGAATAACGCATTTCCATAAAAACATTCCTCCTGTTTAGATAAACTTTTTTATCAACGGAATTGTTATAAAAGCGGTTTCTAACTCTACTTCTTAGCTAGAATTGTAATAATTATCTAAGGGGGTGTCAACCTAAAACTTCGATTTTCCTAGAAAAACCCTTAATACACACGAAGTTTCACACGTTTTTTACCTTTTGATAAACAAAACCACATTTTTTTATCTATATTACCCAAAAAGTTTTTAGCAAATATATCAACTTCATCATTGTGAAAAACCGATTTATGTGATAATTTCAATTTATTCAGTTGGTGCATGCGCTTACAGATTAAGTTTACTAAACACAAGGAGGAATTCAAATGACCGCAACATTGGATGCTGTTACCTTCGGAGAACCGATGGCCATGTTTTACGCCAATGAAGCAGGCTCTCTGGATGAGGTGCGTTCATTCACCAAAGCGTTGGCCGGGGCAGAGACGAATGTTTCGGCAGGTTTGTCGCGTTTGGGGCTACGAGCCGGACTCGTAACCAAACTCGGCGAGGATACGTTCGGCAAGTTCATTGCCGATGCGCTACGTCAGGAAGGAATCGACACCCAGAATGTCATGTTTACCAAAGACCACTCTACCGGGATGCTGATTAAATCCAAAGTTATAAGTGGGGACCCCGAGGTGGAATACTTCCGCAAGCATTCCGCCGCTTCCACACTGAGCATCGCTGATTTTAACGAAGCTTACTTTGCCGGGGCTCGCCATCTGCATTTTACAGGTATTTCCGTTGCCCTCTCCGCTGAATGCCGCGAATTCGCACGACATGCGCGGCAATTCATGAAGAAGGCAGGCAAAACCGTATCCTTCGATCCTAACCTCAGACCCAAATTATGGCCTGACACACAAACGATGGTGGAGGCGATTAACGAAGCATCTGAGGGGTGCGACTGGCTTCTACCGGGGATTCATGAAGGTAAAATATTGACGGGCTATACTTCGCCCGAGGATATTGCTTCGTTCTACCTTGACCGTGGTACCTCACTGGTCATCATCAAGCTGGGAACCGAAGGCGCATATTACAAATCCGCAGATGCTGAGGGATATGTCAAACGCTTCCGCGTAGATCAAGTCGTGGATACCGTCGGTGCGGGTGACGGATTTGCCGCAGGTGTTATCAGCGCGCTACTGGAAGGCTTGCCCCTGGCAGAGGCAGTCAAACGCGGTAATGCACTTGGTGCGCTGGCTGTCATGTCAGCCGGAGACATGGATGGCTATCCGACGCGAGCCGAACTGGAATCTTTTTTGCTCAGCGCCAGCACAAATTAGTCCGGGATCATCCCCCGCGTAACCTTCACTGCTATGAGCGCAAGCTCAACAAAGGCCGCATCCAAAGTCGGCTTAACTTCCAATAGCCCGTATTCGCATTTGTGTGACCTGAGCAGCATACGCATACTCAGGTCGTACAAAGGAATACGGGCTATTTTATAATATAAGACATGATGCTCGTCTACAGCGTTTTGACGGATTCTCCCCGATTGATATCCGGCACAAATCGGTAAATAATCGGAACCGATTCGCCGCCTTCCTCAATACTGGACAGCAGCGTTTTTGCCGCCTGCTTCCCCATATCCGCAATCGGTTGCGTAATGGTCGTAATCGGCGGATTGTAAATATGGGCAAACTCCGCATCGTCAATTCCGATAATGGACAGCTCTGCCGGAATGCGTATACGGCGGGCATTCACATACTTCAACACCTCAGCCAACACGATATCATTCCCGGCCAACAGCGCAGTCGGCGGCTCAGGCAGTTGGAAAAGCTCCTTCAGCGTCTGCTGGATTTCTTCTCTCGGCACGCTGTGCATATATTCTTCTCGAAATGGCATGCCATGCTCTTCCAATGCCTTCTTGTATCCGCTGAGCCGCTCCACTCGTGGAGTAATCCGATTCAAGCCAAGGGGCAAGGTAATCAGCGCAATTCGCTCATGCTTGTGAGCCACAAGTTCCTGAATCGCCAGCTTAATCGCCATTTCGTTATCCAACAGCAGGCTACGTGTATTGACACCGTCCACCAAGCGGTCCAAAAACACCAATGGATACTTTTCACGAATGAGCTGGTTGTAAATGTCTGCATGCTTGCCTGTCGGGAAGATAATTAAGCCGTCCACTTGACGGGCCTTGAGCATCTCAATATACTGGCCTTCCTTGTCGGGGTTTTCATCGGCGTTGCAAATGATCACCTGAATGCCGAAAAGCTGCAATTCCTCCTCAATCGCACGGATAGACTGGATCGACAGCGTATAATCAATGTTGGCTACAATGACTCCCACCATAAATGTCCGGTTCTGCTTCAAGCTGCGGGCCAGCCCGTTAGGCTGATAATTCAGCTCTTGAATAACTTCGGCAATCCGGTCCCTTGTCTGGTCGCTCATATATTTATATCGTTTGTTCAGAAATTGCGAGACAGTGCTTTTAGACACTCCTGCCTTCTGGGCAACATCTTCAATCGTCGGCTTCTTCATCGGTACACTCCTTGTCTTTCATGTACTGCGTTAGTGCAACAAAAGTATATCTTTTTTTTAGTAAATTTACCAGACTTCTATTTATGAAAGCCATTATGATATAAGTTGAACTTCAAAATTGCCTATCGTGCCACTGTATAAAAGGATGGTTCTCCCGGCAGCAAAAGAGGCAGTTCAAGATGTTCTCTTGAACTGCCTCCACGTATACAACTCTATCGAAAAGCTAGGTTCCAGTTGGCCCTAAATACTACTCGGATCAGTGTGCTGGAACAGGCGTTGCAGACTGATCTGGTGTATCGTGCTCGATCAGCGCATGCTTTTCCCATAACCGGCTTTTCCAGCGGGCATACATGATGACAGCACGAGTCCATTCATCAGCAGCAATCGCCAGCCACACACCGGCGAGCCCCATATCCAGCTTGAACACCAGCAGATAACCCAGCGGCAAGCTCATGCAGACCATAGAGATTAGTCCCATAAAAACCGGGAACTTGGCATCTCCAGCAGCACGCAACGAGTTAATAATGACGATATTCGTCGTCCGGCCAGTTTCTAGCAGAATGCTAAGTAAAATGACTTGCGCTCCCAAACGAATGATTTCAGGGTTCTCTGTAAATAAACCGAGCAAAGGTACACGGAAAAAGATAACCACCGCATCAATAATCACAGTCACGAGTAGCGCCCATTTCACACTGTTCAATACACGTTTATAAGCCGTATCCTTCTCTCTGGCTCCCACGAGCCTTCCCACTACGATAGCCGTTCCCATACCAACGGCCATACTGAACAAATAAATATAGCTCGAAATATTATTGGCATATTGACGTGTCGCCATCGCTTCTGCGCCCAGATAGGTCACATACAGTGTGAATATGAGCTGACACGACTGATACATGATAGACTCCAGCGCGGATGGTACACCAATACGCAATATTTTAGAGATAAACTTTTTGGACAAGTGAACGTAATATTTCCACTCGACACGAACCTCAGTGACCCGGTACATCAGCCAGAAGAAGATCAAGAGACAAATAAAGCGGCTACCTACTGTAGAAATAGCAGCACCTTCTACACCGAGTGCTGGCATTCCCCAATGCCCCAAAATCAAAACATAGTTGCCGACCACGTGGATCACGTTCATAAAAACCGATACATACATCGTTTCTTTGGTAAAACCGTGCGTACGAATGGTCGCCGCCAGCGCGTTAATCAATGCCTGAAGGAAAATAGCCCCCCCGACGATGCTCATATAGGATTCCGCATACGTAAGAATGTCCCCCTGGACATTCAACCATTGCAACATATGCGTACCAAACACAAGAAAAATTACGCTTAGCAAAAGACCTACCATCAAATTCAACGTAATGGCCGTACCTGTAACCTGGGCCGCTTCGACTAGTTTCTTAGAACCGATATATTGAGCTACGACGATAGCAGCGCCGTTGCCGATAACCTCCAGTACAAGGATAGCGATTGAAATAATTTGGTTGGACGCGCCCACACCCGACACTGCATTATCAGATACAGAGCTGAGCATGAATGTATCGACGCTTCCCATTAACATAAACAGGAATAATTCAAGGAAAATAGGCCATGTCAAACGGAACAAATTCAGTTCCTTGGCTTCGGACAATACCGAACCATTTTTTAGTGCTCTGGTTGTCATTCATTCACCTTTCTTCATAGATTTATTTAACGATCAAAAGGTATGTTAGCATAGTCATTCTGAAAATACATCCCGTTTACGTAAAATGGTTTGCAAAATGTGTAAGAATTCATTTATCACCTTCTTTATAATTGATTATCGAACTTTATTGAAACAGGATATTACAAGAATATACCGGCAAATCTGGGCTTATCGACGCAATTATGAGCTAAAGAGTATAATAGAATACGAGCCTGTGAGCATTGCCGCTGACAGGTTGTGAAAATTGTTGTACGCTTCCTAAGCATAATTCACGAATTAAAGAGGGAATATAGGACATTCATAGGGTTAAAAGGTAATAAAGGAGGCTTTTACAGATGACTCAATCATTTCAAGCCCTTGTCGTCGATCAGACGCAGGACGGTGAAGTTCAAGCAGAGGTGCGTTCTCTGGAAGCTAGCAGTTTACCTGCTGGAGAAGTATTGATTCGTGTCGCTTATTCCAGCATCAACTATAAAGATGGGCTTGCTGCCCGCAAGGATGGCAATATCGTCAAATCCTATCCGTTCGTACCAGGCATAGATTGCTCGGGAACCGTCGTCTCTTCGGAGGATAGCCGCTTTAGCGAAGGACAAGCGGTGCTCGTTTCCGGATACGGGCTGGGTGTGTCTCAATTCGGAGGATTCAGCCAATATGCACGCGTGCCTGCGGACTGGGTGGTTCCACTTCCAGACGGACTCACGCCGAGAGAGGCGATGATTTTCGGGACAGCCGGATTCACCGCGGCCCTGTCGTTATATCGGCTGGAGCAAAACGGCGTTACTCCGGAGCAGGGGAAGGTACTTGTCACCGGAGCGACGGGCGGCGTAGGCGGGGCAGCTATTGCCTTGCTGAACAAGAGAGGCTATCATGTCGTAGCCAGCAGTGGCAAGGCCGATGCGCATGATTACCTCAAGGCGCTCGGAGCAGCCGAGGTTATTTCTCGCGAGGAGGTCTACGACGGCGCGGAGAGCATCCGCCCGCTGAGCAAGCAGCTTTGGCAAGCGGCTGTTGATCCTGTAGGGGGAAAGCCGCTCGCTTCGCTGCTCAGCCAGATCGCCTACAACGGCTCCGTTGCCGTGAGCGGCCTGACGGCAGGAACCAAGCTGCCTACGACGGTGCTGCCGTTTATTTTGCGCGGCGTAAGTCTGCTGGGCATAGACTCTGTCTTCTGCCCATACGACACCCGTGTAGCGATCTGGAAGCGACTTGGCAGCGAATGGAAGCCGGAACAGCTAGAGCAGCTCGTTGAGCGCGAAGTCGGATTGGCCGACCTGCCCAGCGCGCTCGAAGACATCCTTGCAGCCCGCTCGCAAGGAAGAACGCTTGTACGACTGGCTGACTAAGCAGAAAGATATCGGCAATCTATCTGTTAACCTGGTTTTGCGTGAGGAAATATTCATTCCGTAGGGTCTAGCTTTGCAAAACATAAGAAGCTTGTAAATCTGAACTTTTGAGATTTACAGGCTTCTTTTTTCGTGTGATACATTTGAAGAAAAACAAAATATATCGAATCAGACGGTTTACTTTTCGCAACCAAATGAACCTTATGAGGGCCTCAGTTGTTATATAGATAAACTGCACAAGAAAGGAGAGCACATCATTGGAGAGTAATCGAGAGTTGTTTGATTTGTATCAACGAGATGTATACCGAACCTGCTACTACATGGTACATAACGCATCGGATGCAGAGGATTTAACGCAGGAAGTGTTTATCACCCTGTTTCGCAGCAATCGTGAACAGATCGAACAACTAAAAGCCTGGATTATGAAAATTACGGTCAATCATTGTCTGAATTACCTTAAACGCCGGAAAAGCCTGCATTTGAAAGTATCGGCTAATCCCTATTTATTTAGCGGGGCGGAAGGTAAGCCTGTAGACAAGCTGGTGGAAGAACGCGAATCGACAGAAGAATGGATCGTTTATATGAATCGCCTTCCAGCCAAAATCCGCGCTGTGCTGACCCTCCGCTATATGCATGATTTCACACTGGCAGAAATATCAAAACTGCTGGAAATTCCGCTGGGAACCGTCAAATCGAGGACTCATAAAGGGCTAAAGTTATTGGAGCAAATACTGCGGGATGCAGGTGTAGAAATTCCCGAGATGGAAGGAGAGAACTATGAACAACGTAGAAAAGGCATTGAAGCGCAAGTTAAATAATGATTCGGAAATGGCCTATCCTGACTTCGATGAGATGTGGAACCGGATGGAACAGACAGGGCATACTGCCCCTACGCTAACCGACACTTTCGATTCATTCACTCCGCACCGACATAGAAATTGGCGCAAAATAGCTATCGCCGCCTCTCTGAGTGCGCTTCTCGTTGCCGTTCCCGTCTATGCCGCCATCCATTATAATTGGGGCAATCTGCTGCACGGAAGAAGCGGCATTCAGACGGCACTAAATCAAGACCTTGGACAGCCCTTGGAGCAATCCGTAACCAGAGACGGAGTGAAGCTGACGCTGCATACCGCTATTGTCGATGAGAACCGGACCGTGATTCTGTACAGCTTGGAGGTCGGAAAACGGGCAGAGAACGAGTTTTGGAATGTCAAAGGCGTATCGCTAAAAGGTGCTGCGGGGGAAAGCAGTGCAGGGGAATATAACTTTCAGCAATGGGACCCGAAAAATCAACGGTACAACGGATACTTTGAAAGTGACTGGACACCGCAGCAAGAAACAGAGAACATGCGGCTGACCGTAGATCATATAGAGCTCACCAGCGTTCAGGAACTGGAATTGCCGCTCGATGTCACATCGCCTCAGATGCAGACATTCAAGCTGGATCGTAACGGCTTACAAGATATGAAGGTACAGGTATTTCAACAAGGGAAGGATAAGCTGATGCTGTCCTCGGCAATCACCTTCGATTCCTCCATACCCAAGAAATGGGACAATCCACAAATCGTTGCTTACCAAGGCGGTGAGCCCGTGATGTCGCAGCCTGGGGGGACTTTTGGCAAACCCGGAGATAACGGGGAGTATACAGCCCAGCAGTATTTTTCTAAAGCAGATATACCGGAAGGACAGACTGCTTTCAAACTGCAATATGCGCAAACTGAGAAAAGTATACATGAACCCATAAAATTCGACCTGCAGCTAAGCAAGAAGAAGATGGAAAGCGGGACGATTAAAAGCGTGCTGAATACCCCATTGGAAAAAGACAATCGGAATGTTTTGCTAGAACAAATGATTGTCACACCTACACAAATCCGTGTCACGATCAGAAGCAAGGAGAAATTCGCCATGTTACCTTATCAAAAGTACTTTCTTTCTGTGAACGGCACAACGTTAGAGGGTAACCGTTGGTCTTCACCTGATCAGGAGCACGATCTGAATACGATCCGTTTTGAACGACCGTCCCATCTTGTGATTACCAAGGACACTCCTATTACTTTTACAGGCAAATATAAAGTCACGATCCATTCGGATGACAAAACACCACAGCTTTTAACTGATATATCTGACCAGAAGCAGACACTAACGACGCAAATCGGTGGCTATCCTGTGAAGTGGACTTACTACAAACAGGAATCAGACTTATTCGTAGAAACCGAAAGCGAGGACGCTCACTTTGGAGGGATTAACCAGACGCATATTAGCCTGGGTAAAGAACGGATCATTGGCAAGCCGATCACAGCCAATTTTGCCGGAGACGGCAATAACAAGGCAGTGGATGTCTACAAGAACTTCAAAGGGAAGGAAGCTTCTATCTATATGTTCTACTATACAACGGACGACCCGGAAGCAGAGACAACCGTATCCTTGCAGCCTCTGACAAGCAACAGCGAAGCATCTAAATAGTAATGCTATAAAAAGAGGGTCCTCTATACCTGTGTGAACCGTGGTATAGGGAGCCCCTTTTTATTTTCCTGGTAAGGCACGGTCTGCCTAAAACGATTGGCTCCTGCCCTACTTCACAGAACCTTGCGTAACGCCATTGATAATCCATTTTTGTGCAATCAGATAGACGATAATCATCGGCAGCAAAGCCATCAGGTACGAGGCAAAAGCCAGATTGAAGTCTGTGTTGAACTGTCCTTGGAACACATACTGTACGAGCGGCAGTGTATATTGCTCCGCATCGCTGATAATAATGAGCGGCAGCAAAAAGTCATTATATGTGGACAGACAAGTGAGAATCCCCACCGTAGCACTAATCGGCGCCATCAGCGGGAATATAATGCGCCAAAAAGTGCCCCATGTCGTCGCACCATCTACCGTGGCTGCCTCTTCCAACGCTACCGGAATGGAGCGAATATAACCGACATACACGAAGACATTAAACGCCAAACCATACACCGTATGCAGCATAATGAGACCCAACAGATTAGTCATATGAAGGCCCGAGGCCAGTTTTACAATCGGCAACATGATGATGGGGAACGGAATGAACATGGCACTCACAAAATAAAAATATAACCCCTTGAAGAAACGCCGCTGCATATTACGAGCAATGGCATAAGCAACCATCGAATTGGTTAGCAAAGTGAGTATAACCGTCGATGTCGTGACCATCACACTGTTCCGAAAAGCGCTGAAGAAATTGGTCATTTCCACTGCACGACTAAAATTTTCCCAATGCAGTTCGGTCGGAAAGGCAAAGGCAGAATGTGCCATCTGCTCGGGATTTTTAAGGGCTATCGTCACCGTCATATAGAGGGGAAACAGAATGAATATTGTCCCCAATGCTACCAGAAGCAGCACAGGCCAGTTCGTACGTCTACTAGTTTTCATCAGTTATCCATCTCCCTTCTCTGGAGGAATCGAAGCTGTAAGATGGAAATGATCGCAATCACAATAAAGTAAATAACAGAGTTAGCCGACTGATAAGCGAATTCTCCACCTCTAAAGCCCCCGGTGTATATCAGGTGGGATATCGACTGCGTGGCCCGTCCCGGCCCACCATTCGTCAAAGCCACGATCTGATCGAACACCATCAGGGAATTTTTCATCGCCAATACCATATTGATCGTAAAAAACGGTGCAATTAATGGAAAGGTAATGCTCCAGAATTCGCGCCATTTACCCGCACCGTCCAAATTGGACGCCTCATACAGACTTGTCGGAATGGTTTGCAGCCCAGCCAGATAGAGAATCGTATTAAAGGCAATCCCCTGCCATACGGCTACGATGACCACTCCTACCCAAGCCAACTGCTCACTGCCTAAGATGTTTGTCGATAATGAACTGATGCCTAAGTTCTGTCCCCAGATCGTAAATACATTCGAGAACAGGTAATTGAATATGTAACCTACGATCAACACGCTCAAAATATTAGGTAAGAAATAAATCCCGCGAAAGAAATTACGGAAACGTATTTTAGCGTTCAGCCCCATGGCAATCAGCAAGCTGAGAATATTAATCGCAATGGTAACCACAATCGCAAATTTGAAAGTAAACCAGTAAGCATTGCCCACATTGTCGTCTTGAAACAAATTAATATAGTTCTTAAACCCGACAAAGTGGTACTGATGACCAAAGCCGTTCCAGTTCGTGAGTGAATAATAAAATCCCTGCAAGGCAGGCAAGGTCAAAAATACAAAAAACAATAGCACCGCCGGCACCGTCATCCAGTAAAAAGTCGTTAGTCGCTTATTCATGTCTCCTCCTCCTCTCTTATCGGCGGTTAGCTACCTTATCCCATTCTCGGTCCAGCTTGGCTAGATAAGCGTCGATATCTCTGTTTTGCAGGAAGGCCTGGACAATCGAATTCAATTGGACCGCTTTGGGAATATAGTGATCGGCAAAATCAATGACGCGACCCGATTTAAAATACGGCAATAGCTCCGCCACACTTGGATCATCCTGCGTGACTCCCTTCACCGCCGAAAACAGCGTTTGCTCTGTAATGTATTGCTTGCTATTCTCTGGCTTCAACAAAAAGGCAATGAACTCCTCGGCCTCCTTTTTATGCGGAGTGCTCTCCGATACGGCTAATAGCGTATCTATACCAGACACCAGCTTGACCGCCTTTGCGTCATTCCCTGTCGGTAATGGGAAAAAACCAAGCTCCACTTTCGGGTTGGCTTTGCGAATCTCAGAAATGGCCCACGAGCCCTGAATGTACATCAATCCCTGCCCGTTAGCGAAGGCACGATTGCCGTCGGCATAGTTTTTGCCAAAATTATCATTATGCCCGTATTTCAATAGCTCCAGCTGCTTTTCAGCAACCTCGCGATACTTGTCCTGAAAGGTGACCTGATTTTCACGCCGTTGCAGAAAAAAATCAATGCCCACCAGATTCGGGCCCAGCGCATTAAAGGGGAGGTTCGTTTGCCAATCATCTTTATATGTAAAATAGAAAGGAATTTTGCCAGCAGCCTTGATCTTTTGCGCTGTTGCAATCAGCTCATCCCATGTTTTGGGCACCTGTAATCCCATTTCTTTAAAAAGCGTTTTGTTATACATCACACCATTCGCATTCGCAGCATAAGGAATTCCATACACAGGATCGACCCCGGTCACATCCTTAAGCATCTTGAGGTAAATCGGATCAATCGTACGTGGCAATTCTGTATTCGCCAGATCCGTAAAAATACCGCTTTGTGCCAAAATGGAGTAGGTATCGGTGGCCCCAAGCCCCACAATGTCAGGTACATCGTTTTTGACAACCCGTGTCAATAACACCGTCTCTGCCTCTGGCGGGTTGACCTGTGTCACTTCAATACCGGGATGTTCCTGATTGAATTGAGAGATTAGCTTATCGAATGAACCCTTGGCCTCCGGCTTGTTTTGAAAGAATTCAATTTTCACCTTACCTGAATCATCGCCCTTGTTGCATGCGCTCACAAAAACAGCCAACAAAAGGATCGCCGCCAGTGTAGACAGCTTTTTGGCCCAACTCCACATGCTCATACCTCCTTTTCCCCTATGTCAATCTATGCAGGACTAAACAATTAATACCCGCCCCTTATGGAAAAGAAACGATACACCGTGTTTGGCGGTTATATAGTAAAAGGGTACTCATCTTCGCTCTTGTTTTTCTGTTTTGTTCAGGTATTGGGTTATTGAATGGGAGTACAACATATACTGCCTTGGGATTCCATGTAAGCGGAACCAGCTTGAAGGATGCTAATGAAAATACCTTGAGTCTCAGGAGGAATTAGTATGTTAAAAAAGATCCAACCGGCCTTCAAACGGTCGATTGGATCTTTTCTTACTTTTATTATGTTCAGGTTAGGGAATAACATGACATATCTTAGCGAATTAGAAGAGCAGCGTCCCAATCCGGATTTTCATTTCCTATCAATGAAGCCAACACCAAGGCAACTCCAGCACTTCCATTCAGAAAGCCAGCCTCATCTACTTCTGCTAGCCTCCCATCCAATAGGCTATGATCATAAAAGCCAAACGCCGAATTAGTATCGAACATATCCAGCACTTCTTCTAGTAGCCTGTCTCGCATCATACCTAACTGCTCATGGCCCGTATCTGAATACATACGCTGGATCAGATGCAACAATCCCCCAATACCATGACACAATGTCGCAGAAGATAGTCCTCCTTTACGATAGAGCCTTTTTTCTATATCCAAGTATGCACGTAGTCCCGTTTCGATCCAATCTTTATTTTGAAGAGCTTGTCCCGCCAGCCAGATCGAACGTGCAATGCCTGGTACGCCATAACACCAGGAATCACGATAATACTGCGTGCTTTCAGGCTGCAGACGGTTATCCACCCATTCCTCAAGGGAAACACGCCCAGGCCAAATCACGCCCTCAGTATCCTGAACACGCCAATGATGTATAAATTGTGACAGTCTGTTGATATCGCCCACTAAAGGGAGGGAGTCGGCTCCATTAAGAGCAGACAGGCTCAGAAAAGCTAATGGACCCGCGATACCATGCGAAAGCCCTAAATTAAAATTTCCCTGCGGATATTGTTTCTTTTCATTCTCTTGAAATTGATTCTCCGTGGTAATATACCATCCAGGTACAGGATGTCCATTCCAAGTACGGTCGCTGCACATTATCTGAAACAATTCAATCGTCTGGTTCCATATGGTATGCATAGTCGGGCGGTCAGAAAATAACATGGCGATGCGTCCGATCCCTGTAAAGCCTGATATGGCGTCATACTGGCTCATTTGTAATTGTCCTCTTCCCCATTCCTCCCGACATAGGGCCAAGCTATGTAAAGCAGCCTCTTCGAACCAGGAGGCAAGGGAATCAAGCATTCCTTGATAACGTGTGCCCTTCCTGGATAAAGAGTAAATAGCCAGCAAAATACCTGATAATCCACTATACAGGGATAAGTCATGGACACCCTTTTGCTCCACGATCATACGAATTCGCTCTAAATATTGGTGTCCTACAATATCCCAACCATCCTCAGGGTATAGTCGATCCAACTGACCCATTAACAAACAGATGCCCGTGAACCCACTTCCCAAACTTCCATCTGACCAACGGTCCATCTTCATCCCATCAGCCTCTATCGGGGGCGTTTTTTTCATATACATACGCACTTGATCGGGGTCTTTGTAACGATTGGAAATCTCTTGTAAGATTACAGTTACTTTATCCTTCATATCCAAATTAATGGGTATCCATTTATCACAAATATATGAAGTCGTCGTCATCCTAGCACCCTCCCTCCGCTTTCAATTAAGGAAGCTTCTTCATCGAATGAGCTGGCCTGAATGTTGTACATCTCTGCGTATAGCCCATTGAGTAACATCAGCTCCTTATGTGTTCCCTGCTCCACAATTAAACCATTGTCCATTACCACAATTTTATGTGCCAGACGTGCTGATGAAATCCGATGAGTAATAAAAATACCAATGCTATCCTTCATCAACTCCAAAAATAATACCAACAAATCCTGTTCTGCCACAGGATCTAAGAAGGAACTTGGCTCATCCAAAATATACACATCTGCTTTACGCAGGAAAGCCCGTGCGATTGCTATTCGCTGCCATTGGCCTCCTGAGAGTTGGTAGCCATCCTCAAACCATTTACCAAGCTGTGTGTCCAAACCTTGTGGAAGTTTGGCTATAATATGGTCTATAGCTGCGCACTGGGCTGCATGGATGAGCTCCTCATCCTGCTCCATAAGCCCTAATGATCCAAACCCAATGTTATGACGTGCTGACATTTCATAATGCATGAAATCTTGAAACACGGCTCCAATTTTGTCTTGAACCTGCTGCAGATCATAATCCTGAACGGGACGGTCGTTAATTTTAATGACGCCACTATAATCAGAATAAAGCTGCATCAGGATTTTCATAAGCGTCGATTTTCCTGATCCATTTTTCCCTACAATGGCTATCGTTTGTCCTTTAGTCATTGTTAAATGCATGTCCTGAATAGAAGCCTTCGATTGACCCGGGTACGTAAAGGAAACCCCTTCAATTGAAATTTGTTCAATACAAAATCCGGTGCTGCTCTTTGGGTGATCCAGAAGTGCCTGTTCCTTTTGACGCCGAATGGGGTCCGATGTAGGCAACTGTAGAAATACAAATAACTGCTCCATATACAAATTATTTTGTGAAAATTGAACAATACCTTGGATTAGTGCCTGCATTTGACTTTGGGTTAGCATAATCGCTTGAATATAGCCATATAAGTTCCCTATTAATATTTTTTTCACAAAGGTTTCCTGGATTGCCATCCACACTATCCATAACAGAACAGAAAGTTCAAGCAAACTGTACAGGAAAGTAATTCTAACTCTTTTGCCCAATATACGCCTGTCTTCTACAAAAAATCTTTGCAGTAAATTCTCATATCTTTTTAGTAAATAAGGACCCAAATTAAAAATCTTCACTTCTTTGACCGCACGATCATTTGTAAGCAAATAGGTCATATACCATGACTGTCGATATAACGGGGTACGATTCATATAGATTTCAAACTGTTCTTTGTTTAACTTAAAAATCGAGTAAACCGACACCAGTGAAATCACAAATAGAATAACCACAACCCACCATTTCCATAAGAAAAGTAAAACTGCCGAAGACAGCATGGTAACTAGACTAGATAAAATACCAGCCATTTGTGTATATAATTGGTAAGGTCGATAGGAAGCTTCTTGGGAAGCCCGCTTTAGCTGGTCGTTGATTTGAGAATTTTCATAATCCGCCAGTCCCAAGTAGCCTGATTTTTCTCCAATCATGATATTTAATGACTTGGACAGCACAGATTCAAGGACGCCCTCTACATAACTCTGACTCATCGTAACTAGACTTTTTAAAACGTGAATAAATATAAAGAGACCAAATTGTAGCATAATTATAGAGATATCATGAGGACTAGAAGAAACAATACTATTAAGTAAATTTTGCATGATAACCAAAGTAAGTACGGGCATCACACCTTGAATGATATGCAAAAAAATGCTAGAAAGCATATAGACCTTATTCATGTTAAATACTAAGGCAAAAAGCTTAAGCCCTTGACGTACAGACTTCCATATGGAAGAAGTCCTCCGATCTGTACTTTTTTGTACGCTACTCATTAGCGATTCCCCCGATATTGAACCAGGCTGTTCATAGCATGTCTGGCCATGATCATTATTTTGCGCTCCCGATCCCTGTCAATTCCAATTAATCGGTTCAAATGCATATGGATCACACTGTATATAATATCCTCTCTTGTATTGGTAGCTCCCCCCTCCCGTTCCTGCTCATGGAGTATATAATTATATTGCTCTACTGCTTCTTTTCTTGCATAAAAAATATTTTCTATGGATTCGCGACTGGATGCAGTCGAAGCTGTCATTTCCTGATCTGATGCCATCCATTGTAAAAAGAACTTCCGTTCCTTGCGAAAGTCTTTCAAATAGTCTTTGAGATCAAATTGACGATTTAAGAATTGAAACGCATCTTCCTTATAGTAACCAAACTGGTAGAGAAGATTGATCACGCTTAAAATAGCTATAACGTCCTTCTGTAAAGAAGTCTGGTTGAATCTAATGAGACGTACCAATTTGGCTGTCACTTCACTGTCACAAGAAAACATTCGTTCTGCCCACATCATGAGCTTCTTTCCACCGTAACGCTCTACTTCTGGCTCATAGGTATCGATCACAACTCTGGATATCATGCCTTCATTTAAAAGCATCTCTGTCCATTGATGAAACACGGGAAGAAACAAGTTTCCCTCCAGAAACTCCGGTAGCTTAAACCGGACACGAATATGTTTATCTGGATCAGCGTATCGGATAAAGTACCCCTGAAGGATGTTACCGTCCTCTTGATGCTTCCGCACAAATTCATCCCAATAACCACCAATAAACTCATCTTGGCGACTGTTCATACCATATAATTTGGCATAGAACCAAGGACCACCAGGAAGATAGGTACAGGTTGCCTCTGAGGAAAGACAACTTGTATCCTCATGCCTTCTATCTAGTGTCGCAGCAACTTCCTCCTCAAAATGGTTCGTTGCTACAGCCTGTTTACGTATACATGGAAATACAAATTCAGCCGCCAAGCGTCCACTGTGACGAGAGACTGGCGTTTCTCCGACTTCACCTATGTGTTCGATTAAAGTAACTTTTCCTTTGGATTGAAGATCTCTACAAACCTGTTCAACATGCAAGGGATGATTCATATCCAACAGAATTCGATTATCTAATTCAATCATATATACATAACGTGGTAGATTCCATTCTTTTTGGAACTGACACACTAAATTCTCCAAATCAATCATATCCTTGGATAGGCTAGTTGCCGCATCCCATGTCATTCTCCATGTAGCCGGATTGAGAATGACATGCTTATATCTTAGACGTGGGGTAAAAGGGGCATGGGTGGCGAATCCCCACTCCATAGATGACCAATGGCGATAACCATCCTCACTGACCTCCAAAAGAAAACGATGTATGTTAGGAGTCAATTCAGCATTGAGCATATGTCCAGCCCTAGCAATGACCTCACGATTGCGACTTATCGACTTCAAATAAAAATGATCATTACGTACCCCAACAGCAAGGTCCGAAACATGTATCTGCTGTTCCTTTGGCAGGGTATGATTGGTTCCTATTGCGATTTCATAGGGGCGAGTATGCTTCGTTAATACTACATTTGCCGATCTTCCCGAACTGGGTAAATACGATATTCCGGCTAACAGCTTTTCAGGCTGTAACCGTTGCTCTTCCGATTGAATGCTGGAGAACATATCAGTAAAAGGCTCGTCAAACAAATCCAGAAATCTCCCGAACGTCTTTCCCGCCCCGTCTGACCCCTGATTAGGTGCCAGAAGTAAAATATACTCACCGCGATCTACAGCCTGCTGATCAGGGGCGACCAACTGAAAAAACAATTCCATAGAAGGTGCTGCCAACCATTTGCCTGATTTCTGCCCTTTTAACATTGCGTCTATCATGGCATCTGTAAGTACCACTTCATGTTTTCCTTCATGGATGCAAGATACGAACCATTGAAATAAAAGCTTCTCCTGATGTGATCTCGACTGGGACGGTGACATGTTTTGAAGCCGTGTTCGGTTACTCAATGGATGTTTGTAGCCTGCCGGAGCACCCATCCCTGTATCCTCATCAAGAAGCTCCAGCAAAGGGACCTCCCGATATGGACCATACTTCTCCAAAAATTCCACACAAAATTCATCCAAAGGTCTATTCTCTCGCGACGAAAGCTTAGTTAGTAATTCGGCAACACATTCAACATCCTTACGGATACATTGGGGAAGAACAACTCCTCGATCCTCCAGGGAAAGGTCGATTTGCAAGCTTGATTTTGCACTGAACATTTTGCCCATCTTTCGTCTTAAATGCTCCAACGAATCTTCCCCTTGGCCTATAGGGAGACGATTATATTTATTAATAGTATCCGCGATGTTATTAAAATTCTCTTTTAACTCATCAATACCCGTTACTAATTTCAAGACGGATCGTATATGGTCCAGCGGTTCGGTAGTAGTGGTAGGAGGAATAAGCTCAGATATCAAAAACTCTTGCTCAAATAGCTGCCATACATAACGGTCAATTGTCTCTATATCAGCTCTTTCAAATGTCTTATGTAGATGGTTGACCAGTTCCTGATAAGGTATGAGGGTCGAACTTGCTTCCATCACACAATCAAATACCTGAGTCGCACGAATGGACACACTCTGATCTTCTCCACCGACTATACTGCCGCATCTTGTCGTGTAGGGGATTTTAGCCCGGTTACCCTGACGATAAATTAATGTATTACGCTGAACCCGCAGCTGGCGGACAACCTCCTTACTGCTTGTGACCATTTCAACGGCTTTCATTAGCCATTCCATGTCCGGTCTTGCACGCTTTCGATACATATCTGGCTCTTGTAAAATGAGCTGAGACTGCTCTCCGAATTTCCCGTAAGTGACTCCAGATAACAATCCGAACGGCGTAGGTCGTGTAGCCATTCTAGTGATATAACGCATAAAGGATTTGATAACTTGTTCCTGTTTGCGCGGATTGTCCTGATCGCTGATATGTACTAAAGATTCAAGCAGAGTAGGGCTGGAGGCAGCTAACGCTTCACGAATAAATGGATTACGAGATAATTCCGTAAGACGATTTATTGCAACTCGTCTGATTCCTTCAGTCTCTCCGACATTGGTTAGAAAGCATTTTCCGAACTCTTCCATAGGTAGCACAGGAGTACGAAGCATAAAAAAATCCAGGGTTTTATAAAGATGCTCTTCCATTCCCATTAAACCTCCGTTCTAAGCCAAATGTTTAAATTGTTTTCTTTTGCCAACGAACAAAGCTAATAGTCGAACAAATCAATATAATCACGATTAGACACATCCAGAATCTGGTGGAACCATCCACTCTTAAAGCAAGCATAATTTGCTGGAAAGGATCTATTAACATCACAAGTGGCTTGTAAAATGGGTAGATAAACATAGATATAAATAAAATAGAAATAAACGAGAATAAAGGTCTGGATATGAACAAACACACTGCACTACTTAGCATGAGCTTTGCCAGGCAAACCAACGTTAATACCAAATAAAACACAAGTGTATATGACATAGCATCTAATGAGGTGGAAGCCTCTGCTGAGCCGTATTTAAAAAAGGTTAAGCTACGGGGAAAAATAGTCCAACCAGCCAGTATGCCTATGAGCAAGGCTGTACCCGTAAAAACGATCGTCGTGACCGATAATGCGAACAGTTTTCCAAGCCAAAATTGAAAGCGACGGTATGGACGCAGTACATATAAACGATACGCCCCGGAGTGAATATCCCCGCTTAACTGATCCACATACAAAATAGGCAACAATGCCAGGATCAGAAATAGGGAAATTTCACTCATCATAAGCCACGGCAAGTTCAGATTATTAACAGTGGCAATCCCTTCGCCAAAGCGGAATTTCATTGTTCCATTAATTTTAAGACTGACAATATTCGCAATAACCATCAATAGAAAAATTGTATATAATAAAAGAGTAGATCTTCGATTCCATATTCGTTCCATTTCACTTCGCCAAATTCCTAGCATAAGAAAAATCCTCCTAATACAAATAATCATCCTTGGTAAAACGACGATATGCTCCCCATGTAAAAAGGATTAGATATAAAATAACAACGGTGGCAATCGCCCCATTTGCAGACAGGTTTCCGGATAAGGATGTCTTCAATCCTCTATACTGCATATAAGGAATAAATAAAAAGACTATAAGATCATGTATGTAGGGAATATGAGAAAATAGAGATGCTAATTTAAGGTATAAGCCATCGAACAGCAAGGAGAACAGATTATAGGTCGTACAAATACCAATTGCATGGGTTACACTCTTGCTACACATGGCAATGTAGGAATACAGACAGCCAATAGCCATAAGTGAGACAAAAGCCTTTGCATAATATTGAAATACATACATTATAAGCTCTCCATATTGCCTTGTTTCGCCTTCAGAATAGGGAAATCGCCATACTCCGACACCCCAAAGAGACAGACCCAATATAAGTAAGAGTAATAGAACAGAGACCTGTAAAACCAATAGCTTGCTCCAGAAAATCTGTCCCCGAGTAAAACGCCGCATGAAGATTAGACGCAACTGTCCACCCCGGAATTGCTCCGTATATAGAGTCGCTACTAATGCAGCTACAGCAATATTGCATATTAAAAACAAATTTTCTTGCAGGCCTATAATGACAAAGACTTTGGACAACACTTCTACCGAAGTCTTGAGATACAAAAAATAGCTGGCTGTGGAATAAGCGAGTACAGGGGTACATAAAATCAGAAGCCAGAACCATTTTCTGCTATACAATCTCTCGAACTCACTGTAAATGAGTGTCTTCATAATCCCATTAGCTCCATAAAAGCATCCTCTAGCCGTTGACCTTCCTCAACCAATTGATCTGCGGGTCCCTTCCAAACTAGCGTTCCTTCTTTAATCACAATTAATTCGTCACACATTTGCTGCAACTCATCCAGCAGATGGCTGGAGATAAAAAATGCATAATTTTCTGAATTTCGCAAACGAAGGATAATATCTCTCAACTCCCTCATTCCCATAGGATCGAGACCATTGGAAGGCTCATCGAGCAGCAGTAGCTCCGGGTTACCCAGCATAGATTGGGCAATGCCCAAGCGTTGCTTCATGCCCAAAGAATAAGTTTTCACCCTGTCGTCTCCACGCAAATCCAGGCCTACTCTTTCTAACAATTCCTCTATATGCTTTTCCCGATCGGAAGATTTAATATTCGGATGCAACCGAGACAAATTACGCAGCACCTGTTTACCCGTCATATAATCAAAAAAGACCGGGGACTCAATGATAGCGCCTACTTTGGAGAGCGCCTTTTCCCGATCCGCCTGTACGTCATATGAAGCTATCCTTACAGAGCCACTGGTTGAATGCATTAACCCCGTCATGATCCGCATCATTGTTGTTTTCCCGGCTCCATTCGGTCCAATGAAACCATATATTTTCCCCTTTTCAAGCTCGAAGGAAATGTCACTTAATAAAGCCCGTTTCCCCATTTTTTTGGATACTTTTTCAACTTTCAATAAGACATCCGACATTACACTTTCCCTCCATTACTAAATCCAAATATAAGGATGCCTCTGATATTCACAACCAGGAAACCAAAGGTTTTCTCAAAGAAGAAGAAGGGACTTCAAGGTCCCTCCTCCTTTGCTAAATTAAATAGTTATCCAATATAAAGGTTTTGCAAGTTGCAAAACAACTAAAATTTATTAACAAAGTGTTCCTAAATTACTGAAGCAAGGTGAACATGTCTCAACACAAGTTTGGGATGTATTACCGCCACCACAGCCGCTAGAGCAATTCCAAATACTTCTAATTTTAGGCTCTACAGAACCTTGAGATTTGTTTACTTGAACGTCCAGATCAAATAAGTTTTCAGCCATTGCATTCCCCCCCTTTCATTTAGATATACCATCAGCCTTCAGCGAGGTTCATGTTTACCCCGCCAAAGCCTTCCTTCTCGCAATAGAAGAGAAGGATTTTATATGAACAACACCCCGACCAGATCGTCACCTACTCGAAATATTGCCATATATCACGTAGACAACCGTATGTATGATCTTTGTTGATAACAAACACTTCATCTATAATAATTTATATCTTCCTTACAAATAAAAGAATATCATATGTTGCAAAATGTAAATCTATTACTTTATATGTAAACATACATAATAAAAAATCATTAATACCAATTTATTTTAATATATGGTTATTCTATTTCCACTCTCTCATTCTCTTTACCATACAAAAAAGGGGACTGACCCCATAACGTGAGACACATCAAAATACCTTCAAGAGAATCAAGCCATGTCGTAAGATATGGAGATAACCTTGGAGGTGTTTTTACGTTGGCAACGAGAGTGAGTTATCCCTTAGAAATAAAGATGAAAGCGATTGAAATGAGATTGGCAAGAGTTCTGGTAAGAGAGGTTATGGAGCAACTGGGAATACGGAATAAGACACAGCTAGAAACATGGATGAGGTGGTATCGAAAAGGCGAAGTGCATCGTCTGGAGCAGCCTGTAGGTAAACAATACAGCTACAGAAAAGGTCCGGAACACTCTTCGGAGCTTGAAAAAGTAAAAGCGGAGAATCGATTCCTGAAGCAGCAATTGGACCTGCTAAAAAAGTACAAGGAACTGGAAAAGAGGTGGAACCAGAAGTCGCCGTGGCCTGGATCGAATCCAGTACATGGCTCGGGATCGCAAGAGCGACCTACTACCGCTGGAAAGCAACTATGGAGACAAAGCGCACAGATGCTACGGTGGAGAAAATCCGAGAGCTTTGCATCCATCATAAGTTTCGGTATGGTTACCAGAAAATCACCGCACTCCTTCGGGCAGAGCAAAGAATGAATCACAAACGAGTTCAGCGGATGATGCAGCGTGAGGGGCTACAGTGCCGCGTGAGAATGAAGAAACGAAAGGTCACTGGGCAGCCTGCAGGCTGCTTATCCAGCAGAAAATCTGCTGAAGCGGCAATTCCTTGCAGAGGCGCCCCTGCAAAAGCTCGTTACGGACATCACCTATTTACCGTTTGGCGGAAAGATGTTGTACTTCTCTAGCATTCATGCCCGCTTGTAGGATGCATCAACCCTGTCATCATGCGCATCAACGTCGTTTTCCCTACTCCATTCGGACCAATAAAACCATATATCTTTCCTTTGTCAAGCTGAAAGGAAGAATCGTGAATTACTTGACGCTTCCCAATCACTTTAGTGATTTGCTGAACCTCCATAACAACATTAGACATTCTTTCTCTCCTTCCAAATCTATCATAATTGAGGGGAAGGATGGGACTAAAAAGACCCCTTCCTTCCATTTTTCACCCTAATTCGATTAGGATTCGAGTTCAAATTCCATGGTTACACTGTTCAACACAATGCTCCAATATTAGAAAAACATTTTACACCTGCTGTTTCAGCACAAGTGTTGGCTGTTCCGCCGCACATTCCGGTGCATTGCCACGCCAAACTTGTTACTTGAGGTTCTACTGAACCTTTAGACTTGTTAATTTGTACATCCAAATCAAAAATATTATTTTCCATTTTTTCCAAACTCCTCTCGATATTCATCTTTAATAATAAATACAATAATTTTGTGTAATCTAGGAAGCTAATTTATATGAAAGATATCTCAACAGATCGTCACCTATTGAAACATCCTCATATGACATCTTCTTTATATGGTTAGACACTTTATTCAGGCATTATGCCGAAAAAAATCCTGCAAATGACTAATCAAAACTCCTTGTATCGAGTAAAAAGAAATATATATACTAATACATAATTATATGTATAGTTAAATTATGTATTATTTAAAACATATTTAGTAACTGATTTTTTATGAATTCAAGATTGGAAGATATACTTCAATATTCAAGATGCATAAAAGGCCTTGATCCAACTTTGATGCGTGTCCTAAAAGTACACGAAAACGACTTTGGGAGTAAGATATAGCGAAGTCCGCTTTACAACCTGGCAACAAGCAAGTTTAGTAAGGGATTATAAATACCTATTGTAGATGGATCCTTTCTTGATGGACGAAATCATTTCATACCGAGTACTCGCTCGGTCGCGGTCTTGAAGCTCAAATGAGCCTTAAATTTCATTCACTTGAATATCCAGATCAAATAAGTTTTAGAACCACACCCTGACCAGATCGTTACTCAAGGAATATCCATATATGACAATGCGGAAAATCTTATGTATGATCTTAGTTGACCATTATAAAAATTTATCTAACAGTGATTATTTCCTTCTTACAAATAAAACAATATCACATGCTTCAAAATGTAAATCTATTACTTTATATGTAAACATACATAATAAAAAAATAATTAACACCAATTTATTTTAATATATGGTTATTCCGTTCCCACGCTCTCATTAGTCTTTACCATATAAAAATAGCCCCTCAGCAGACGCGCTACCTCAGGGCTATCCCTTTATAAAATATACGTTGCCTATCTTCAGCAACCAGCCTATCACTTACTCCAGTTCAACCCACTCGCCGAGCAACGTGTCCAGCTCAGCTTGCAGTCGCTCACGCGCGTCCCACAGCTCCGCCATGTGCATCGTGTCGCTGCTTGTGCCGAGCAGCTCCAGCTCGGCATCTGTCGCCGCCAATTCTGCTTCTTTGGCGGCAATCGCTCGCTCCAAGCGCTCGCTGGACACAGCGGGCGAGCGGGTTAGCTTCGCGGCCTTCGCTCCGGGTGCCCCCAAGCGACCTGCCGACCCGGAGCGAGCACGGCTCGCATCGGCTCCGCTGGTCGCTCCTGCCCGCGCAGCCGTCCCCGCGCCATTGCTCGCTGCGCTAGAATGTACATCTGTGCCCGAGCCTGAGCTGCCACCCGATGCGGCTCTGCTTGCAGATGTCGGGCGTGTCCCGGTATCCCCGTCGCTCTGTAAACGAGCATTCTCCAGCTCACGCTTCTTCGCTCGGTACTCATCAAAGCTACCTAGATAAAAGGTCAGCTTTCCAGCCTCCAGCTCCCACACGCGCCCTGCCAGCTTGTTCACAAAGTAGCGGTCATGCGAAATCGCCAGCACCGTTCCCGTGTAGGTGTCCAGCGCTTCTTCCAGCGCCTCGCGTGAGTCAATGTCCAGGTGGTTCGTCGGCTCATCCAGCACCAACAAATTTGGCTTTTTCATGACCAGCAACGCCAGCCGCAAGCGGGACCATTCGCCACCGGACAGCATGCTCACGGGTTTAAACACATCGGCACCGTAAAATAAATACTTCGCTAGCAATCCGCGTGCCTCGCCTTCTTCCACCCCTGCTTCTTCCTTGAAGTAAGCAAGCACAGTCGCCCGGCTATTCCGTTCTCTCTCTTGCTGCGCCAAATATCCGTACTCTACGCGCGTGCCCCACTGGACCGTGCCTGCATCTACGCTTTCCTGACCAAGCAACAGCTTGAGCAGCGTCGTTTTACCTGCGCCGTTATCGCCCAACAAGGCTACCTTTTCACCGAATTCCAGGCTGCCCGTTGCCCCGCTTAATATCTGACGCTCTCCATAAGCTTTAACAATATCTTCAAACTGTAGCACTCGGCGACCGGAACGATCCTCCAGTTTTAAGTGAAATTCTGCCCCCTGCGGGTCCAGTACAGGCCGCTTCACCAGCTCCATACGCTCCAGTGCTTTACGAATGGATGCTGCTTTTTTGAAAAACTTTTCGTTATCACCGTTGCGACCCCACTCTTCAAAACGCCGAATGGCCTCTTTCATCTTTTTGATTCGCTTTTGCTGTTCCTTATAATCTTCAAATTGCAGTAGCAATCGTTCTTCCTTTTCCTTAACGTAGCCGCTGTAGTTCGTATAATACGTAAACGCCTCACCATCCTCAAGCTCAATCATTTTAACGGCAACCCGATCCAGAAAATAACGATCATGAGATACAACCACACACGCGCCTGTGTAGCCCTGCAAAAATTGCTCCAGCCATTCCAGCCCTTTCAAATCCAGATGGTTGGTCGGCTCATCCAGCAGCAGCAAATCCGGTCGTCCGATGAGCTGTGATGCCAGCGCTATTTTTGTTTTCTCTCCACCAGACAGCGAGCCGAAGCTGCGCGTATACATTCCTTTGGGAATACGCAGACCATCCGCTACCTGATCAATATTTGCATCCATTTCATAGCCGCCGTTGCGCTCAAACCGTTCCTGTAGGGAAGCATACGATTGCAGCAGCTTCTCCAGAAGACCCGTATCCGCTACCACAATCGGATCTGACATTTCCCGTTCCAGTGTGCTCATCTGATTGCGGCAATCCTTCAGCTCACGATAGGCGTAAGCCAGCGTTTCGTACACGGTGAAGCTCTCAAACTCCGCCGGAATTTGCGGTAAATAGCCGATTTTCGCATCCTTGGCGATGACGAGCTGCCCTTCATCCGGGCGGGACAAACGTGCGATCAGGCGTAATAGGGTGGTTTTACCGCTTCCGTTGCGGCCGATGAGTCCCACCTTTTCTCCCATATGGATTTCAAACGATGCACCATCCAAAATCAGATTGGCAGCGTGGTATTTTTTCAATTGTTGACCGTTAACTATATACATGTTCAGGCTCTCCTTTATTTAGGAAGACCCTTACCCGGGTAACACAAAAAGAGCCGCAGGAGCAACCCCGCGACTCTTCGGAAGATACAGCAATCCGTTCGAGTTAAGGTAGGCGTCTTCTCGCGATGTTTACAACCATATGATTAAAATTGGACAGACTTCTCCCGTTGTATGGAAAAGCATGAACAATGCCAGCCATAGCAATCGGCAGCTGGCTAATACGGTTGTTCAGCATCTCGTGATTCACCTACCTCACCTCCTTCTTCATAATTGTGTGTAGTATATCATGTTTGCTCGTATTATAAAAGAGGGCGATGGTTCAGCGAACTATGAAACAGAGTGGTGCCCTCTGACAGCCTGCGATGTCCCGACTCTGGTAATCGAAAATACGCCGCAGACAAAAGCAACAATCACAAATGCCCCACCCACCCAAGCGTTCGTGGCAACAGATTCACTATTCTCAATTACTACGCCTCCCAGGGCAGAACCCAGAGCGATCCCGACCTGGAGTGCGGAGAAATTAAAGCTTTGCTGAATACTACCCGATTCGGGCGCATTTTCAATAAGATAGCTTTGCATCGGGGGCGACAAGGCCCAACTCAGTATGCCCCAGATGATCAATAATGGCGCAAATACATAAACCGAGTGGATTGAGAGTGGCAGCAGGAACATCACGGCGATAAACACGCCTACGACGACTAGAATACTTTTCGCTGTCCCGAACCTATCTGCCAAAGAACCGCCAATAAAACCACCGCTCACTGCCGCCAGCCCAAAGACAAAATAGGCCACACTAACCCACGAAGCATTTAAACCCATCATATTTTCTAAAAACGGAGTGAAATACGCATATAGCGTGTAGTGGCCCGCCAGTGTCAGCGTGGTCACCAGATGAGCACTGATGACTTTAACATTTTTTAAGGATTTCAATTGATCACGCATAGGCACAACATGTTCCGTCGGAATCCGTTCCATAAACAAGTTGATAACGATCATAGCAACGACCGTCAACAAGGCAATAATCAGGAAAAGCACCCGCCAGCCAAACGCATTTCCAATCAGCACCCCGGCTGGAATACCAAGCACGATGGAGGAGCTAACCCCCATGGAGATGACACCGAGGACACGGGCCTGATAAGCCTTGGACACCACTTTGACTGCAATGGTCAGTGACAATGTCACGATCAGCGACCCGCTTGCAGCGGTAATGATACGGGATACAAACAGGACTGCATAATTCGGACTCCAGAAGGCCAGCAGACTTCCCAGAATAAAGATAAACATCGACCACAGGTACAGTCGTTTTCGTTCAATTTTGGCGGTCAACGCCAACAAAGTTGGCCCAGCAATAGCGTACACGAGCGCATAGATCATGATAAGCTGTCCTGCCGTACTTACGGAGACATTCAAATCCTGTGCAATTTGGGGCAGCACGCCACCGATAATCAGCTCCACCAACCCCACCGTAAAGGTCGCAATCGTTAAAATAACTACTTTGAAGTTCATTACATTAGCTCCTTTGCTGTCATGTAAATTCCCTCGTATTACGCAAAAAAATCCTGACCACAAGAAATGTACAAGACGTACACTTTTTGTAATCAGGATTTATCGGTTCCTGGTAGAGACCCTCAAACCATATTATTGAGGTTATACAAATGGGGCATTCATTTATTACGCATTCACGAAGGTTATAGCTATTACTATAAAGGAGCCTGTGGCTAAGTTCAACCCCCTACAACCGCAAAAATTCACTCATGGCACGATCCGACAGATAAGGTAAGTATTCATGACCATATTCGTGATACAGGAGAATTTCCTTGTCTGATACGATTTTATTGTACACCGCAAACTGCGTGGAGGGTGGACAAATGATATCCGACAGCCCCGTCACAAACAACACACGACCACGAATACGATCTGCCAAATGTTGAATATCGATGTAGCCTAGTCGGTGAAAGAGCTCCTCTTCGCGCACATGGTTCGGATCAAACCAACGAAAATAATAAACCAGTTCTTCATATGCGGATGTAGTGGCATCCAGCGCCCAGGCTCTTTTATAGTCCGACAGGAACGGATATACCGGAACTGCCATACGGACACGCGGCTCCAATGCAGCGCAAGCAACCGTTAAGGCCCCTCCCTGGGAGCAGCCAAATGCCCCAATCCGTTCAGGGTCGACCTGCTCCATAGACATCAGAATGTGCACCGCCTGTACCGTATCCAAAAATACATTGCGGTAATATAACCGATCCGGGTCCGGGTCATCAATCCCGCGGATAATATGGCCGCGAACCGTCGTTCCTTGAACCTGCAAATTATCCTCGGACAGCCCTCCTTGCCCCCGGCAATCCATAGCCAGCACAGTGAATCCGTGTGCCGCATAGCTTACCTTGTCGAACCAGTCGCCACTGTCGCAGGAATATCCATGAAACATGGCCAAAGCTGGCCCTTGTTCCGTAAGGTGCTTGGGACGAGCCAGCTTCCCATGAACCTTTGCTCCGCCCACTCCAGTAAAATATAGATGGTAACACTCCACCAGCGGAGAGACAAAATCAGCAGGCTCCAGTGTATAATCAAGCGGCTGTTGCTCCAGCTCCTGTAATGCCCGTTCCCAGTATACGTCAAAATCCGGCGGCTTCGGGTTACTCCCCATATACGACTGCAATTGCTGTAAAGACATATCCTCAGGCATTCAAGTTCCCTCCTACATCCGGCCCGACTCACGGTCGTCTGCGACCACTTCATCCGTTGCGATGACATACTTCATAATGTCGGATACTGTCGTGTATGCGATACCTACATACGTATCAGCGGCTCCATAATAAATTGCGATTCTTCCAGTGTCCGCATCATGCAGCGTAGCACACGGGAACACCACATTCGGCACAAAGCCCCGCTCCTCGTACCATTCCTCCGGGGTCAGCACGAAGTTGGAGGAACGATATTTAACCTTAGATGGATCATCCAGATCAAGAACGGCTACCCCCATGCTGTATACCAGCCCATTGCACGTGCCTGTCACCCCGTGGTAGAACATCAGCCAGCCCTCGGTCGTCTCAATCGGTGCCGGTCCGCCGCCAATTTTTACCGATTGCCACCAGCCCTGTCCGCCCTTACTCATGACATGACGGTGCTTGCCCCAATAGACCAAGTCAGGACTTTCACTCAGAAAAATGTCGCCAAACGGTGTATGTCCACTGTCACTCGGACGGGATAGCAACATAAAGTTTCCGTTTAGCTTGCGGGGCAACAGCACACCATTACGATTAAACGGCAAGAATGGATTTTCCAATCGTACAAAACTTTTAAAATCCTTTGTTTGGGCTATCCCCAACGCTGCACCGTAAAAATCTGTACACCAGATGATATAATACGTATCCTCCACGCGGACCAGACGCGGATCGTAAGCATAATTAGGTTGGTAATCGTTCCCTTCCTCATCAACCAAATGCAACCGTTCTGTCTCAATGTCCCAAGCCAACCCGTCGTCACTCCAGCCTAGATGCAAATGCGGACGTCCGTTAATTGTTTCAGCCCGGAATACCCCTACAAACCGTCCCTCATACGGAGCTACTGCACTGTTGAAAATACGGGCAATGCCCGGCACCGGATTCCGCCCAATGACCGGATTCTCAGTATGTCTCCATACCGGAGCCTCACTGCCCTCAGGCTTATCCTGCCACGGCATTTTCGGCAGACTCTCTCCCAAAATTCGCATGCTATTTACTCCCAAATCCACATTCAATTTATTCATACGTATATTCTCCTCTCACCGAGATATTTGATCTCATCTTTTTTTATTTCGTCGTTATTCTATTTCACCGAACCCTGAGCGAATCCGTTATAGATATATTTTTGTAAGGATAAAAAGGCAATCAACGTCGGAATAATGGCAATGATAATGCCCGCGCTAATGACTTCCCATTGTGATCCATAGGGTCCTTTAAACTTGAACAGCGCCGTCGATATGACCTGAAGGCTTGTTTTGGGCATATACAGGAACGGGGTGTAAAAGTCGTTGTAAATATTAACGCCCTTGATAATGATCACCGTCACAATGGCAGGCTTCAGCAGGGGCAAGATAATCCGCCAGTAGATCGTCAGATAGGAGGCCCCATCCAGCATGGCCGATTCATCCAGCGCCACCGCAATGGAATCCAGAAATTGCAGAAAAATATACACCGCAATAATATCCGTTCCCAAATACAGCAAGATCGCCGCCCAAGGCGTGTTAAACAGCTCCAGCTTGTTGATAATTTGAAATGTTGATACCTGTGTCGTTACCCCCGGAATGAGGGTCGCGAGCAGGAACGCACCTAGCATAAGACTTTTGCCCTTAAATTTAAAACGGTTCAAAATGTACGCAATCATGGAACCGGTCAACGTGGCTCCGATGATCGAAATCAACAGGATAAAAGCTGTGTTCACAAATCCGGTCAGCATATTTCCGTTAATAAAGGCTTTGGTATAGTTAGCCCAATTCAGCCAGTTCACAGGGGGAGTCAGAGGACTGGTTGCCGCATATTCAGTCTTCGTCTTCAAAGATGCAAACAAAATTACGACAATCGGTAGCAGTGCAATGAACGCACCTAGTAGTAGCGCCGCATACTTGATGCTGCTAGCCAGTATTCTTTTCAGCTTATACATGATTAGTCCTCCTCTCCCCGAATTAGCAACCGTTGAAGCAGCGTAACAGCGATTACGATCAGCAGCAGAACAACTGCCATCGCCGAGGCCAAACCGACCTTGCTGTATTTGAATGCCACATCAAGCGTCTGAATGACGAATGTTTCGCTACCATTGGAGCCACCGGTCATAATATACGGAATATCGAATGCACTGACCGCACCGCTAATGGCCAAGATGAGGTTCAACTGCAAAATCCGCTTGATGCTCGGCAAAATAATTGAGCGGAACTGATGCCAGCGGTTGGCCCCATCGATATCGGCTGCTTCATACAGATCACTGGATATGGAAGAAATCGCACCTAGAAACACAATAAAGTTAAAGCCCATGTATCTCCAGATCGACGTGCCCGCCAGCGAAATATTGATAATCTCCGGGTTGCCCAGCCACAGCTTGACATACGAACCCAGCCCCACTGCCTGAAGCAGTGTATCGAGCGTGCCGTCTGGCTTAAAAAAGAATAGAAAAATAAAACCAATGGCCACCCCGTTCATCAGGGAAGGAAAAAACAAAACGCCTTTAAAGAAATTTTTAAACCAGGTCTGAAAGCTGAGAATGCTTGCAAAATAAAGGGCCAGACCCATCTGTACAAACGTGGCTACAAAGTAATACAGACTGACCTTAAACACCGAGAAATACTCGGGATCGGTAAAGATTTTGATATAGTTTTCAAAACCCACATATTCCAGACGCTTACTATAGCCGTTCCAGTCCGAAAAGCTGTACTTAAACATATTGATCACTGGCAAGTACGCAAAAGTGATCAGCAGCGCTAGCGGAATAAATGAAAAGGCAACAATAATCGCCAATCTTTGTTTGGAGTAGCTGAGATTCGAAAATTTTAACATGCTGCACCTCCTGGCTATCCGTCCATCGACTGCTACGTCGATCCTTTCTTTTCGTCAGTTCAGATGGCTATTTTGCTTCCTTAGCAGCCACTTCAGCACGCGCCTTCACCCATGCATCGTTCAGATCTTTCATAATGGCGTCATACGATTCCGGGCGGTTACCCACCGCTGCCTCAATAATGCGTTTCTTGAAATCAGGCTGCCACAAACCAATTTCGCCCATTTTGTCGATTTTATCAACAATTCCTTCCTGTCCTTTTGGAGATGGAGTAAGTGTTTCAAAAACGACCCCCTGATCTTCGTATTGCTTCAAAATGCTAGGCATTGGAGCACCCTTCAGCGGACTAATACTGCCTGCCTGCTCTACAGCATAGTTGGACTTTTCGGTAAACCAATCCACCCAGGCACGGGCCGCTGGTTTATTTTCACTGTTTACGTTAATACCGAGGTTAAAGTCACCAGCCAGCGGCACAAGTACCTTGGAGGCATTCGTCGGGAAAGGCATAAAACCGATATCATCCTTGTTAGGAGCTGTGCTTTTGATCTGGTCAATTGCCCAAGAGCCAAGCACCATCGTACCGATTTTGCCTTGAGCAAGATCTGCCTTGGAGGTCTCCCAATCCGTAGTCGTTGGATCTTTTTCAATCAGGCCTTTTTTAGCTGCATCGTATAGGACCTTATACAGTTCATAGTGAGGCTGGCCCTTTGTGAAATTGTCATCTGTATTCGGTTGTGTGACATTCACGTATTCCTTTGTACCCGCCAATGTTGCCAGACTAGACTCCCACTGGGTCAGTGCCCAACCAGAGGCATAGTTCGTAAACAGCGGCACTGCCTTGGTTTTGTCCTTAATCTGCTGTAACGCTGTCAGGAATTGGTCCGGTGTTTTGGGAAGCTGCGTGATTCCTGCGTCCTTGAACACCTTTTTGTTATAAATCACACCAGAGTAAACCATCGCAATCGGAATACCGTAGCTGTTATGATCCACCGTACGTTCTTCAATGCCGGTATACTTGTTTTTCATCTCCTCATAAGTACCCAGTGGTTCGAAAAAATTGGGCAGCTCTTCAACTGGAATACTGCCAGGGATCAGCAAAACATCCCCGTAATCCCTGGTCCCCATCCGAATTTTAATTTGACCATCATAATCGGCCAATGCCTGGAAATTGACCTTCACGTTCGGATAAAGCTTGTTAAATTCCTTAGCGTAGTCCTGAAATACCGTATCCACAATATCTGTCCGCTGTGTGATAACCGTAATTTCACCTTCCACGGCCTTTGGATCAGAGCTGGCAGCTGGCTCATCCTTCTTTGAGGTACAGCCAGTAAACAGCCCAGCTAACAAAACCACAGATAGTAATGACATCAAAACCTTGGACAACTTCATGAGACGACTCCTCCTGTTGTTTTTTAATAAGGTTATCGTTAAAGTAACAAAATCATTTTATTATGTTAGCGCTTACTATGTCAATTGCAATATTCTTTTTTTGTGAAGTGGAATCGGTCACACCTTATGAAAAAACACCAATTTAGCATGGTTGACAGTTTACAAACAGCTAGATATGATAATTCTGTAAAGTTAACGATAACCTAATATTTTTCCCGAAGGAGGCTTTGTCTCTTGGCAACACTACTGGACGAAATTAGACAGGAATGGAAGGAACACATACTCCCATTCTGGCTTGGACTGAAGGATGAGACACACGGTGGGTTTTACGGCGAGGTGGATGTGGATCTGCACACTCATAACCAAGCCGACAAAGGCGGGATTGCCACTGCACGGTTACTCTGGTCCTTCTCGGCGGCTGCTCGTGTAACAGGGGAAGATACCTATGCAGAAGCCGCACGAGATGCATTCACATTCCTGCGAGATCACCTGCTTGATCCATTACATGGAGGAATGTATTGGATGGTGGACTACACCGGGCAACCCGTGGACACGTGCAAGCATGTATACGCGCAGGCATTCGCGATCTATGCGCTAGCAGAGTATGCACGTGCTACAGACGACCCGAATGCATTGCCACTAGCTATGGAGCTGTTCCACCTGCTGGAGCAAAAAGGATATGATCCCGCCCGGCAGGCATACGGCGAGCAATATGACCGCTTGTGGAACACGCAGCCTAATGAGCTGCTCAGCGAAAATGGAGTTACCGCGCATATCACCATGAATACGCATATTCATGTTTTGGAAGCGTATACCCAATTGCTGCGCGTCTGGCCAAATGAAGAGGTTCGAGATGCACTGACGAACGTACTGGATATTTTATATCGTCGCGTTTACGATGCTTCTGCCCGACGATTGGGGGTATTCTTCGATCGTGAATGGCGCTCTCTGCTTGACCTGACCTCATATGGTCACGACATCGAAGCCAGCTGGTTGATTGAGGACGCTATGAATGTGCTGGGTTATTACCCGTCAGAATACCTGGACATGGTGATGGATATTGCCAATGCGGTAGCAGAGCGTGCTGTTCAGCCAGACGGATCACTCATCAACGAGCGAGAAGGAGAGCGGGTAGACACCTCACGTATTTGGTGGGTGCAGGCCGAGGGGATGGTTGGTTTTTACAATGCGTTTCAACGTACAAATGACGAACGATTTCTGCAAATTGTGCGTAATCTGTGGGCCTATACTCGGCAATATATCATAGATCCGCGCCCCGGAGGCGAATGGTTCTGGTCAGTTCAAGCGGATGGTAAGCCTGATGCGAGAGAGATTGCAGGCCCTTGGAAGTGCCCTTATCACAACAGCCGATTTTGCATAGAAATGCTAGAAAGGATGGAAAACCAATGATTCATAGCAAATACGATGAGCTGCTATTGCAGCAAGAGGAACTGATTACACGCCCTAATGAGGTTAAAACTACCTTTTACAATGGTATCTACGAGCGCTACCTCTATCCAGTGCTCACACGCCATCATGTTCCACTTCACTGGCGGTTCGATCTGGATGCGCAAACTAATCCCTTTTTCATGGAGCGGCTGGGTGTAAATGCGGCATTGAATCCAGGGGCGATCTATCATGAAGGAAAATACATTCTTGTTTCGCGTACCGAAGGACTGGATCGAAAATCATTTTTCGCTTTGGCAGAGAGCGATAACGGCATTGATCAATTTCGATTCATTGACGCCCCCCTAGTATGGGAGGATATCGACCCAGAAGAAACAAATATGTACGATATGCGGCTGGTGAAGCATGAGGACGGCTGGATTTACGGTATTTATTGCTCTGAAAAAAAGGATCCTGACGCGCCACCTCACGATACCTCCAGTGCTGTCGCTCAGGCCGGACTGGTCCGTACTCGTGATCTTCGTACATGGACCCGGCTTCCCAACATTACTACCCAGTCCCCACAGCAGCGCAACGTTGTTCTGCACCCTGAATTTGTGGACGGTCAATACGCCTTCTATACTCGTCCTCAGGACGGGTTTATTTCCACCGGCTCGGGCGGTGGCATTGCCTTCGGCCTGTGCAAAGATATTACACAGCCCGTGATTGAACACGAAACCGTCATTGATGAGCGCCGTTATCATACGGTGTACGAAGCCAAGAACGGACAGGGGCCTGCCCCGATTAAGACCAGCCGCGGCTGGATTCATATCGCTCACGGGGTACGCAATACGGCCGCCGGGCTGCGGTATGTGCTGTATACCTTTGCCACCAGTCTGGAAGACCCTACGCGCGTCATTGCTAAGCCCGGCGGGCACTTTCTAGCTCCTTATGATGAGGAACGCGTGGGCGACGTTTCGAATGTTATTTTTTGCAACGGGGCTGTTGTTAACGAGCAAGATGAAGTTTTTATCTACTACGCTTCCAGTGACACCCGTATCCACGTAGCGACAACCACCATCGCTCGACTGGAGGACTACACCTTCAATACACCATCCGACCCGCTGCGCTCTCTCAGCAGCGCCGCTGTTCGCCGTGATCTGATTCATCACAATGAAGCGCTATTGAAAGCGCACTCCCGTCCTTCTCAGCAGACATAAGCCGCAGGCTTTATCCTGCTTGCGGAACCATGTATACTATCCATAGAACAACTGTTACCCGCAGGCTAATTGTTGTTCTATGGGCAGCTACGCTGCCAGTCTTTGTATCTTTACAGGCAGCTAAGCTACTAATATATTCCCCCAGCATTTTGCATCCATTCTTTGGATTTAGGCAAGATGCTTATCTTTTTAAAATTGGAAGGCGGAACAGGAATGAAGAGCAACGTAACGATGCGGGATATTGCAGATAAGCTGGGAGTAAGCAGCGTGACCGTGTCGAAGGCGCTCAATGACAAGGATGGGGTTAGCGAGGAGCTAAAAGAGCGTATTAAGACGCTCGCGGGCGAAATGGGTTATCGTTTCAATACCGTTGCCAAGTCCATGAAGGAGGGCCTCACCTATAACATTGGTGTTGTCATTCCCGAACGTTTTACCGGCCCTGGCCAATCGTTTTATCTGCACATCTACCAGCAAATTTCACGGGCACTGGAGCCATACGGCTACTACGGCATCCTTCACATCCTCCATCGCGAAGACGAGGAACAGCTTAATCTGCCACGTATCTATTACGACCGTAAGGTGGACGGCTTCATTCTCCTGGGCCAAGTGAGCAAGCCATATATTGAGCTTGTACAAACCATGGAACTGCCCAAAATGTTTCTCGATTTTTATGATGAGCATGCCGATATCGACTCCGTGGTGACGGATAATTTTTACGGGGCCTACGAGCTGACCAACTATTTGATCGCCCAGGGACACCGGGATATTGCATATGTGGGCAACCTCTATTCCACCAGTAGTATTCAGGATCGTTTCCTCGGCTACTATAAATCCTTGCTGGAGCACAGGTTGCCTCTCCGTAACGAGTGGGTGCTCAGTGACCGGGACGACGAAGGCTCTTATGTTGAAATGGAGCTTCCTCAGCCGCTGCCGACTGCTTTTGTATGTAATTGCGATCAGGTCGCTCACAATCTGGTGCACAAGCTCATTGCTCTGGGATACCGCGTACCTAAAGACTGCTCTGTGGTCGGCTTTGACAATGATGTATACGCCACTCTTATTGTTCCGCAACTGACCACAGTCGGAGTAGACATCGAGCAGATGGCACGTACCGCAATTGATTCGATGATGAAAAAAATAAGCCATCCCGGCAGTCGCTTTGGTCGGGTCCTGGTGCAGGGTCATATTGTATATCGTGACTCCGTGCAGCCCATCGAGAGGCCATGATCATCAAATATTCCACAACCAAAAGCCGCTCAGCATGTCGCTGGAGCGGCTTTTGACGTTCATAAGTATTGCAGTGTGATCATCGTACTCACTTTCCATTGTGGATCTTGCAGAATCCTGGATTAGGAGCGCTGGGCGACAAAGGAATTGCCCGCCCGATTGAGAATCGGCAACATCCGCATTTCCTGCCCCATCGAGGCTTGGCAAAATGGACAAGCTGGCTCGTTCAAAAAGGTGAAATCCGTTCGCATCCAGCCATTGCAACCCTCATTTGTACACGACCAAATAGCCGTATTTTCCTCTGGAATGATTTCCGGGGCCTGGCGTCTGTACATCTATATCCCCCCTCGGTTTTTTATAGGGTAATATCCCCTGTCGGCTTACTGTTAATTCCAACCTGTGCGGGTATTAATATGCTCCAAGCTCCAAAAAATATGCGCAATTTACCAAAATGTTTATTTACGGATAGCCTTGGTCCAGAAGCCGCCATGAAATTGCTTCGGCTCTACCGTAATGACAAAAGCCTTAGGGTCCAGCTCCAGAATGGACTGATACAGCCTATTCTGGTTTTTCCGTTTAGCCAAAATTTCCATCACCAGGCGCTCTCCATCACGCCCACTGCCCAGCCAGGCTGTAACGCCGTATCCTTTGTCCCGCAGCGCATTGGCAATTCCTCCATTAATCTCATTGCTGATCACCTTAACAGTGACATAACCAAGCGCTATTTTTTCCTCAATCCATGCTCCAATCAGAATACCCAATGCATAGCCAATGGCGTATACCGCAAGACTTGCCACTTGATCCAGATACTTAAGCACAACATTCAAGCCCAATACATAGACCGTAACTTCTACGGTGCTAATGAGCGCAGCAATGTACTTCTGTCCTTTCAGCGTCAGAATCATGCGCAGTGTATACGCCGATACGTAAATAATTTGAATAACGAGAATAAATAATAAAATTTTGAGCATGCGCTCACTCCCCACTTCACGTTCTGATTTAACCCGTATCCAACATTATACCCCCGTCTGTGATATACAGCCTCTGGTTTCGTATTACCCTTGCTCGGGTAATGACTAACTATAGCATGCTGAATGAAAGTTCGATCACATAAGGAGGGCTTCAACATGAAGGATAACGGAATTAGCGATAAAATCAAAGGTAATGTGAACAAAGCCAAAGGTGAAATCAAGGACCAAATCGGAAACGCTACCGATAATAAATCCCTTCAAGCCGAAGGTAAACTGGATAAGGCCAAAGGCCATCTTCAGGAAACAGCAGGCAAACTGAAGGACGGCAAATAATCCTGAATGGATAACTTCGGCGCACTGTTTTACCTACAAGTCTCGCTGTCTTGTGCAGCGGGCTTGTTTTGTGTTGTTCGGATACTTTTGGAAAAACTTTTGCGCAAACAGGGCAACTTTTATGGTTGCTGTTGCGTCTAACCAATATAAGCACAACCTATAATGACTCTCCAAGCTGTTGGATTTTGTAGGCATTAATGTTACTCTAGTCTATGAACCAGGCTATAATTCTTAAATAAAGGGGTAGACCAACGAATGAAATCACTGAAATCTATCAAAAAACCTGTCATCATCACTGCCGTATCCGCCTTGGCCATATCCGGGGCTCTTTTCAGCCAATCCACATATGCCGCACAAGTGACTAAGCCGATCCAAGCAGTATATAACAATATCAAAATTATCTACAACGGAACCGAGGTTCCTACTGATGCCAAAACAGAACCGTTCCTGCTGGATGGCGTAACGTATATCCCACTGAAGCTGGCAGGTACAGCTTTGGATAAAAAAGTAACATGGGATGGAACAAACAAACGCGTAGTCATTGCTGACAACGGCGTTCCTATTGATCAATCTACAGTTACGGCGCTGAACAACCAGATTACGACGCTGACTCAAGAGCTCAACACAGCGAAAGCAGCAAACACGACGAAAGACGCTACCATTGCTCAATTGCAAAAAGACAACCAGACGCTAAAAGATGAAGCAAGCAAAAATAGCTCTAGCTCCTTGAAGGATCTTCAAAAGAAGCTGAACGATGATCACAGCGATGACTACAGCACCAACTCGGATATCACGTTGGATGGTAACAAAAGCGATATTACGGTGACCATCGAAATGACGAAATCTAGATGGACTGACCTAACCAGCAGCAGAAAGGAAACCTTCCTCGAAGACATCGGTGAAGATATTTTGAAAGAGTATAAAGATGCCGATATAGAGGGTACGGTTAAAAACTCTAGTAACAGGGATAAAATGGCAACCTTTACAATCAACAGCAGAGGTAAGGTTTCTTTGAGGGATGTAGCTTCTTCTCTGGATGCAAGTACGATCCAACGTAACTTGTCCGATAGATATGGCACCTATAATGGAGTCGGCTTTGATTTCACCGTAAGAGGCGACAGCAATGAAGCTATCGTCGAGGTTTATGTAAATTCGGATGACTGGAATAAACTTTCGAACAATCAAAAAAACAACCTGACAGATGGCGTTACTGATTATCTTAAAGATAAACAGTCTGTATCCAAAGTCGTTGGATATGTACGTAATAAAGGAAACAATAGTCAAATCATTACCTTCTAAGATTAATCTCTCAAAAAAAGCGACAAAGGCCCTTAAGCCTTTGTCGCTTTTTTGTGATGTACAAGCAACATATATTCCACTACTCAATCAATCTGCCTACAGAAGTAATATATTTTATATAGTCTTTATCCGCATCGGTTGTATCGATATTTCTCGTATAAACCAAATTACCAGGAGTGGTGGTTTTCACTTTGTAAAACATACTGGGTCTAGAATAAGGATTTACACTATAGGTCCCTTTGCTATAAACAATCATAGGATTAAAGTCAATTTGCTTGAAGGCGGGCGATAAGTCGCTCTTATAAGTAGCATGAATATTCAATACATCCTTCTTTTTATCCCAGTCAAAGGAAATAAGGTCAAACGCATTCGCATCAATGACTTGGGCCAAGTCTTGTCCCTTAAACCTCATAAGAACGGGACTCTCCGTAAAGCTATCATGTTTTAGCTTCAATAAGCCACGTTGGGGATCCCACTCCATCTTCGCATCTGTATCCTTCAACAAAATGGATACCGGCAAAAACATCGCGTTGCTTTTCATGATGGGGACTGTATCCATTGTCATAGGTTCGCCGTTAACCGATATTTCGGGTGATCCGATCGTAGCCGTTACATTACGCCCCAACAGATCAACAGCAGCCGTCTTGTTCGCTGCATTATAACTTACTTTGCCGCCCAGTATATCCTCAGCCGCTTGGAGCGGTATAAGCAGTCTCCCCTTCTTATCCACAAAAGGTGATGCAGGGTAGGTGTATAAAACGTAATGATCATTGACCTTCAAGTGTATGGGCGTTTGGCCTTGAGCTGATGCCCAATTCGTGTTTGTAGCACCCAAACTCAATACAATCATAAGACAGATTAGTAACCTAATTTTCATAATCATAATACCCTCCTCGTTATTGTTCGTTACCAGTGTATCGTCACAAAAATATCATTTCAACCATAATTTACAACATATATCCAGAAATACACATGACATTTTACATATACTGGTTTATAATGGGTTAAACTGCAAAACAAAAAGAGAGCACAGAATTGCACTCTCTTTGGATAAAGCATATAAAAGTAAGAAATATTAATAGGCCAATGCAAAAAGTCCTTTGATATGGGACAAGTAACGGATGTTACTGCCTTCTTTCATCAAAGTAGCTACAGCGCCTTTCAGTTGGGTGCCATTCGCGCCTACAGTACCGATCGCGTCTGTTCTGCCCAAGCTGCCCAGTGTTCCGGAGAATACCGGTGTAAAGCTTTCCATTTTCGCTCCGTTGAAATAAGCGAAGATGTTGTAACCAACTAATTCGCCCATTTGCCAAGCCAACTGTGCAGTTGGAGGGTATGGACGCTCGCCTTCAGCCGGGAACACCACTGCGCTGTCGCCAGCGAGGAAGATGTCTTCGTGAGAAGTCGATTGCAGTGCACCATTCACAGTTGCACGACCACGGTTTACTTCGATACCGGATGCGCCAACCAGTGCATTACCTTGTACGCCGCCTGTCCAGATCAGTGTGTTCGTTTTGATCGAACGTCCGTCTTTCAGGAGAACTTCGTCTGCTTTCATTTCTGTAATCGGAACACCCGCTACGATTTGAACGCCACGTTTTTCAAGGCTTGTTACTGCACGATCAACTAGTGGTTGAGGGAAGCCTGCCAAAATAGATGGTCCAGCTTCTACACAATACAAGTTGATATCTTCGTAGTTAATACCTTTTTCGCGACAAATTGCAGGCAATTTGTCAGCATATTCGCCCACCAGCTCAACGCCTGTCAGACCGCCACCACCGATAACGATTGTAGCGTCCGCTTGGTTACCGGATTGCTTGTAAGCATCTAGACGAGCTTCCACATGTGCGCGAATGCGATTGGCTTCTGCCACGGATTTCAGCGTGAAGCTATGCTCTTGCAGTCCCGGAATACCGAAGTATGCCGTTTCGCTGCCCAGGGAGATAACGAGAGCGTCATAGCTCAATGTAGCACCACTGGCCAGGGTTACTTTTTTATCGTCAGGCTTAATTTCGGAAACCGTATCCACTTTCAGGATAATTTCTTTGTTACGCAGCAGTTTCTCCAAAGGAAGCGCCACAGCTTTTTCGGCAATTGTACCTGCCGCTAAACGGTGCAGTTCCGTAATAATTTGGTGCGACGCAAAGCGGTTAACCACTGTAATGGTTGCTTGACTAGCGTCCATATGCTGGCGTGCTGTAAGAGCGGCCAGCAATCCGCCGTATCCGCCGCCCAAGATCAAAATTTGCTTCGACATGTCCATCCTCCGTTCTCGATCAGGTAATTATTTGCTTTCGCGTTGGCGCTCATTCAGAATATCCAGGAAAGCCTGGCTGAAACGCAGCGTTTTTTGTACATTCGGATCTTTAAGCATTTTGAGCAGACCGAACAGACCTACACTGCCATCCGTAGTTTGTACACGGTCATTTGCTTCAATCGCAGCAGAAGCCAATCCTTTAGCCGATTCTGTTACAGGCTTCACAAACTCTCCCATGGAGTTTTTCATATCTCCGATAAAGACAGGGTCAGTTGCCAGACTGCGAGCTACATCATAAGCGTCGGTCATCAAAGTAACCATCTCAGTCAACTTTGGCAGATTCTCTACCAGTACGGTCAGCGATTGCTGAACCTCCGGTTTCATCAATTGGTCCAGTACATCCCGAGACTCTTTGGTAGCTTCTTGTGTTACTGCCACCTCTTGTTGGTTTTCAGACATGCGTGAACGTCCTCCTTTACTGTGAAAATAGAAGTCCATCCTCTCTCGTAACCTGTATCCATAAACTCTAGCAATAAAACGTTCATTGAATTCACGCCCTTAAACATACAAGAAGCACAGCTTAAACCGGCCTATACCCTAAAGGGCAAGACTGATTTATCGCAGATGCCAATTGTATATTGCTCAGACGTTATTCTGTTGTTACTGCTGCGGAATATCTCACGAAGCGTTCCTTCGTGACTACAACAGGCCGAAACGGAACCCTATACCTTTATATTACACCTTTCACAACACAATCGTCGAAGAAATTTTAAATTTGCACAAATTTCTGCAAATTTTTTATTGTTATTTTAGATAAAAATTAGAATAAGCTCGATTTTTGTCCAAGTTTCCCTTGAAAAAGGGTCATTTTAGACTAGAGGAGGGTAATAGAGAGCGTACGTTTCAGTTCGATAATATGAAAATAACCCAAAATATATTCATACAGAGGCCCGATCATCACCACTTGTGGGTCGGGCGAACAAGCTGCATTGGCAGAATCGCCCTACCTACGTAGGGTGTCTTCAGAAGCATCAGGAATATCAGGTGGTTCGAAATCATCAGGAGACGGCTGTGGCACACCAGACTCAATGAACTCATCTACATCGCGGGCAGCCTTAACTTGATTGCATTCATTGCAAGCACATACACAATTGACTGGCGTCGTGTGGCCCCCTTTTGCCCGAGGCAGTAAATGATCAATCGTGTCACCGTAGCCCCCGCAAAAGAAACAAGTATAGCGGTCACGCTTAAGCACATATTGGCGAAATTCCTTGTTGCTATACAGTCTGCGCACGGTGTAAGGATTAACAATCACCGCCATACGCTCTCTGACCAGGGTCATGGCTAGATCAAGCTCAATCTCTTGATGCCAGCGTCTCCCCTGATCGGTTTTACCTCTTAGCCGAATCATGCCATTACGATTGAGCCGCAACGCCCGAGTATCCGCAGGCTTCAGCCTACTAAGCAGATGCCGAACCCGTTGCCGATGGCGCTCACGCGCTTTATCCGTGACCGGCTTCCTGCGGGGGCGCTGTGCCTCCATAGGTAGTGACGCCTCCAGGCTGTGCACAGCCGTATTTGCTCCAAGGCTATGCTGCGTCACGGGAGCAGCCGAGAGGTTCGCTTCCTCGCCGTAAGGAGCGGACGTAGCCGCACGTTCTTGCGGGGCCAACCCCCGGCAGGAACGGCAAGGACCACGCCGGGAATAAGGACCCGCCCGGCGACCCGTTCTGCGCTGAAAGTCCGTTAAAGGTTTCATCTCCTGACAATACGTACATTTTTTTATCAGCGCTTTGCTCGTTTCATCCTTATTCTGCTGCGGTTCTGTCACGTCCACCCCTCCTTTCTTCTATTGCTCGCGCTCCACGGTTTGCCCAAAACCCGAACTATTGTTAAGTTAGATTCATTTTACCGTTTTCACGTTCCCTTTTCTAGCTATTGAGACATTATGAACACTCAGGTATAACAAATTTTAATGATTTAGCATACGTTATACAGCGATCCTTGTTCTTCATTCAGCATCATATTGACCGTCTGACGTTTAGCCCCCCTCACTTGGTGGGTAACTTGTTATATATAAAGGAGGGACGCACATGAAAAGGAACCATACGATGATGCAATTTTTCGAGTGGAATGTCGAAGCTGACGGTTCTCACTGGAAGAAGCTTGCCCGCCTGGCACCGGAACTGAAGGCCAAAGGAATTGACGCGATATGGATTCCACCTGTCACCAAAGGCCAGTCGCCCGAGGATACGGGATACGGCGTCTATGACCTTTACGATCTGGGCGAGTTTGACCAAAAAGGCGCGGTGCGCACCAAATACGGAACCAGGGAAGACCTGCTGGAAGCTGTTGCTGCCTGCGTTCGTCACGGTGTGGCCGTCTATGTCGATCTGGTCATGAACCATAAAGCTGGTGCGGATGAAACCGAAGTATTCAAGGTCGTCGAGGTCAACCCGGATAACCGCAATGAGGTCATTTCCGAGCCCTTTGATATCGAAGGCTGGACTAAATTTACATTCCCCGGCCGACAAGGGAAGTATTCCACATTTCAATGGAACTTTGAACATTTTAACGGAACCGATTACGATGCGAGCCAGGACCGGACAGGAATCTATCGTATTTTAGGTAAAAATAAAAGCTGGAGCGAAAATGTAGATGATGAATTCGGCAATTATGATTATTTAATGTTCGCCAATATTGACTATAATCATCAGGATGTGCGCAAAGAGATGATCCGCTGGGGCAAATGGCTGGTGGACACTCTGCAATGCAACGGATTCCGTCTGGATGCAATCAAGCATATTAATCATGAATTTGTACGAGAGTTTGCTACAGAAATGATTAAAAAACGCGGGCAGGATTTTTATATGGTAGGCGAGTTTTGGAAACCGGATCTGGAATCATGTCAAAAGTTCCTGGATACCATTGATTATAAAATCGACCTGTTTGACGTATCCCTCCACTACAAACTACATAGCGCTTCCTTGGGTGGCAAGGATTTCGATCTAAGCACCATTTTCGAGGATACGCTGGTTCATACCCATCCCCTGAACTCGGTTACTTTTGTCGATAATCATGATTCCCAGCCGCACGAAGCGCTCGAATCCTGGGTGGAGGACTGGTTTAAGCCCAGCGCCTATGCACTTATCTTGCTGCGCAAGGACGGTTATCCCTGCGTGTTCTACGGCGATTACTACGGTATTCAGGGGCAAACGCCCGTGAAAGGCAAGCAAGCTGAGCTAGACCCGCTACTATATGCCCGGTACCATAAAGCTTATGGTGAGCAAAAAGATTATTTCGATGATCCCCATACGATTGGATGGGTTCGTCAAGGCGTGCCTGAGCTGGAAGGCTCCGGATGTGCTGTGGTGATCACCAACGCAAATGACGGGGAAAAGCGCATGTTCGTAGGTAAACAACGTGCAGGGGAAGAATGGATAGATTTGACCGGGCATCACGATCATATCGTAAAGATCGGGCAGGATGGCTACGGCATATTTCCCGTTCGTGCCGGCAGTGTGTCGGTGTGGGCACTTCCCGCAGAGGAAGACAGCCAGGAATCAGAAGAAGAAGCAAACGCTTAATCTATACCCAACACAAAGAGGACAGGATGCGAGGAAGCGCCCTGTCCTCTTTGTGTATGAAAACTCACTCCGTTACCTTGCTTTGGTTGGCCACAGCCTGCTTCTTAGCCTCTACATGACTCGGATCACCGAGATAAAAGCGCCGGATGGGATCTATATGCTCATCCAGCTCATACACCAGCGGAATACCTGTCGGAATATTCAAATCCAGCAATGCGGTTTCGTCCAGATTCTCCATATACTTGATTAAAGCCCGCAAAGTGTTACCATGTGCAGAAATGATAACTCGATCCTTTTTGAGAATCAAAGGTACAATCCGCTGCTTCCAAAACTCGCCGACCCGATGCACTGTGTCCTCCAGACTTTCCCCAAGCGGCAGCTCTTCTGGCTTAATATTGCGATAACGCTCTTCCCGATGCGGACTCCGCTCGTCTTTCTCATCCAGCATGGGGGGCCGCACTGTCAGGCTACGCCGCCAGATATGGACCTGCTCCTCGCCGTATTCAACGGCAGAATCCAGCTTGCTAAGCCCCTGAAGAGCACCGTAATGGCGTTCATTCAGCTTCCATGACTTCTGCACAGGTATCCACAGATGATCCAGTTCATCCAAGATGTGATACAACGTGCGGATAGATCGTTTTAGCACAGAGGCAAATGCCAAATCAAACGTATAACCAGCCTCCTTGAGAATACGTCCCGCCTCAATGGCCTCATGAGTCCCTTGTTCAGTCAGGTCCACGTCCGTCCAGCCCGTAAACAGGTTTTGTCGGTTATACACGCTTTCTCCATGCCTAACCAGCACTACTTGATACATGTACTCACTCCTCTCCTGTCTGTCTTAATGTTTTACCCAACTTCTATGTATTTAACGTAAAATGCAATTTTTAAACCGTCTATTTAAAATACAAAAAAGGACGGCATTCAGCCATCCCTTTCTTCTCACCCTGCACTTAGTCCCTCTTACTGAACTTGGCCAACAGGTCCAAAATCCGTACATACAGCCATACTAGAGTCACCAGCAATGCAAAAGCACCATACCACTCCATGTATTTGGGTGCGCCTTGATCTGCTTGCTCTTCAATGAAATTAAAATCCACCAGCAGATTTAAAGCCGCAATGATCACGATAAATAAACTGATGCCGATGCCCAGCCAACCTGTTTCATGGATATACGGAACATTCATACCGAAAAAGTTCAACATAAAATCAACCAGCGTCACCAGAAAAATTGCCATTGTACATAGGACAACGAATGAGATAAAGCCGCGTGTCACCTTGATGATTCGCTGTGTGTACATAAAGAGCATCAAGAACAAGATACCCACAGTCAGCAAAATGGCATTGGCCACAATCCCAGGGTACTCATACTCCATAAAAGCTGAAACGCCACCCAAAGCAAAACCACTCAGAATCGCATATACAGGAGAGAGTAATGGCGCCGTTTTTGGAAAAAAGGATATCGCAAGTGCTACGCCTGTCATACCAATAAATCCTGCCGTCAGCAAAGATAGCACCTCTACAGTTCCTTCATAGGTCATGTACCAGGTAATACTGCCAGAGACGATGAGCAGAACCAGCAGAAGCAACGTTTTGTTCACCGTTCCTCCAATGGTCATGCGTTGTTCACTAGCTTCTCTTTCATCTTCGCGCAAAAAGATGTCATCACGTAAAACCGGATTGCTAAAGCTCATACAGGGTACTCCTTTTCGATGTTGTTGTTTGCTATGCTATATGTATATATCGGCACAATATGAAAAAAGTTTCAGAAAATTTCAAACAAAAAAAGCTCTAACCTTGCCTTTCGGCAAAGCTAGAGTTAGAGAGTCAGGTCGTTACAAGTTAGAAATCAGATGTAGCAATTTGGATTGTACCTGTTACTGCTCCAACTGGAGTCGCCTGAAGAGCAGCTACCAGCAGCAAAGCAACTTCTAACGTTAGACTGTTGCCCGCCGGGATAACATAAGTGATCACAGGAGCATTGACACGGGTAACCACAAGATCAACCGGATTGGCACCCGTATTATTCACGGTAATTGTAGCATTATTACCGCCTCTCAGGTTTTCAAAAAAGGACTTACCCACACCAGCAGCAAGATTGTAGAATTGCGAAGGTAAAAGAATCGCCATAGTTTTCACCTCCCTTGCTTTTGATAGTGTATTCTATGCTTCCAATCTATGAACGTAACGTTAAGTGACTCAGTAATAAGACACAATTTAAAAGACTCATAGATTAACGTACCCTATATATGTAAAAAGGAGTTGCCCTCTCAGATCCTTTACAGAATCTGCGGACAACTCCTTTTTTAAATAATGGAAGGCTCAAACGTTATAAAAAGTGGCTAGTAGGATTGTATGTTGCCTTTGCTTCATTATTGCACGTGAAGGCTAATTCCTGCGGACCGAAACGGGAAGGCGCAGAGACCTTCACACGAATTTGTCCAGCCTCCCCCTTCGACCGAATCCAGAATGCAATACGTCCTCCAATCAGAGATAAGCTCGAAGGACCGATCAATTCACCCACTCCCTCGACCTCCACCGAAACGGGATCTGCATAGAACGGCAATACATTGCCGTATTCGTCCAGAGCATCGACTACCACTCGAGTGACATCCCAATCGCCGGCTTCCAGCACTGTATCGTCTGCAGCTACGCGCAGCTCTGTCGGCACCGGATTACGTGAATAGTATCTACGTATTACTTCTTGCCCATTTACGTACCCAATGAATACAGCGTCTTCCCACTTCATGCCCCAGTGGCCTGTCAACTCGTCGATCACGACAGGGGGGTGAGGAAGCGCTGGGTACTTCTCTCGGTTCGGACGATAAACACCTTTGCGCTCATGACCGTAGATGAACTCCACCTCATCGCAATTGGTGAACACGACCAGCGGCACGATGCCTCCGATATTCCGCTCGCCACGCGACCAGTAAGTGACCGGCTCCATAACGACTTCCTGTTCGACGTTCTTCTGGCTCCGGTACACGCTCGCTGCAAATTTAGGCAGGCGGAACATATCCATGACACCGTGGTAGCAGATTTTATCACCGGAACCAAAATCAGCATGCGTGTTATAGTCAAAAGCACACCAGCCAATCGCTCCGGCAATGCCCTCATCGGCATAGGAAGCATTTTGGACCCGCGTATGGCGCAGTGCATGCTCCATTACCCGTTCCTCCTGGTCAAAACGCTTGGTCGGGTACATATGCCCGTTATATTCCGTTACCAGATAAGGGACCGGATGATCCAGCTTTGTAACGAGAGAAGGCTGGCGCAAGCCTGTCGTTTCGCCATCTACGCCTTCTGTATCGTCATACGTATCAAAATTGCGGATTTCCTTCGCCAAATATTTTTTGTGCCCACCATCATGAACAAAATCATTTATCGTATATACGTCTTCCAGCAGCTCACTGCCTACAATATAACGCACACCACCCGTAGCACGGGTCGGATCTAGCTTTCGTGCCAGCTCATTGGTACGCGTGTACAGATCATGATCATCCTGCGACTCATTAATTCGTACGCCCCAGATGACGATGGAGGGATGATTACGATCACGGATAATCATGTCCTCGACGTCCCTCACCGCCTGGTCCTTCCACGCTTTACCGCCAATATGCTGCCAACCCGGAATCTCTTCGAAAACGAGCAATCCGATCTCATCACAGCGGTCTAGAAAATGACGGGACTGAGGGTAGTGGGATGTCCGTACCATATTCAGCCCCAGCTCCTCCTTGAGCACATCTGCATCACGACGCTGCGCTCTTTTGGGCATAGCATAGCCAACGTACGGATAGGATTGGTGACGGTTCAGGCCGAGCAGCTTGATCTTCCGCCCGTTCAAGTAAAAACCGTCCGGCTGAAATTCGGCCTCGCGGAAGCCAAAGCGCACGGTCACCTGATCCAACGCTTCTCCGCCTCGTAGCAGCGTCAGCTTCGCTTCATATAGCTTGGGATCATCTATATCCCAAAGCCGCAGGCCGCCCAGCTCTTTCAGCTCCAGTGTTACTTCCGCCGTCGTCACCGCTGTCAGCTCGGTCTCCGCCTTCACGCTCGCTCCGTCCAGCAATTGCAGCGCGACTGTCAAGTCGTCCTGCTGATCACCGATGCCCTCCAGCTCCACGACGACGCGCACCGCCTTATTTGCCGCAAGCGGCTCCGGTGTCTGAACGAATACCGTTCCGAGGTGTACAGGCTCCACTATTCGCAGCTGCACTTCGCGGTAAATACCGCCGTAGGCCAGATAGTCGATGACTGCCCCAAAGGGAGGGATGTCGTCCCGTTCCGTGGAATCGACAATGACCGTGAGCACATTGGAGCCGCCATACTCGGCAAGTTCGGTCAATTCAACACTGAACGGTGTATATCCACCTTTATGCTCCCCCGCTTTTACCCCGTTTAGATATACCTGGGCATAGGTCATGACTCCTTCAAAATCAACATACACTCGCTTACCTTTGGCATCTGCCGGAATGTCCAGCTCTCTTTTATACGTAGAAATAAACTGAAATGCCTTGTCGTCAAAATAATTGTACGGCAGCTCTACATTCGTGTGCGGCAGCTGAACTGGCTCATACCGACTCGCATCAATGCCTGCGCTTACTTCGCTCTCGACATATTCAGGAAGGTAAAACCATTGGTCATTCAACGGCAAAATGGTACGCATGGGCAGTCACCTCAACCTTTTATTTTTCACTCTTATACCATAGTAAAATATTTGAGTAAAAATAATGAGTAAAACTTAGTAAAATAAACATATGTTAAATGTAAGCATTTACAAGACAATTGTCAATCCATTTTTGTATCTTTTTACAATCAAAAAAACAGCCCCGGAAGGCAGGGCTGTCCAAATCCATAACGTTGATTTTATTGGGCATCGGTATGTAGCGGCGCACTGCTGTTGCGAATCATTAGTTCGGTCGGAATGATGACCTTGCGCCCTATCTCGTTGGGACCGTTGCGTACCGTATGCAGCAAGAACTGAACACCCGTTTCTCCCATCAGTTCGGTATGTGTTTTGACCGTTGACAGAGATGGGGTCAAATATTCCGCTGTCGGAATATCATTGAAGCCAACAATGGAGATCCGTTCCGGCACCGCAAGGTGATGCCGCTCCAGTGCCTTTAACACCCCAATAGCCACCGAATCGCTCGCAACAAAGAAAGCTGTAGGCAGATTTTCGGGTCCTGCCAGAATAGCCGCTTCCATCGCACGGAAGCCGTCTGCCGCCGTTCCGCCGCACACATGAATATCATCCGACGTGCACAGCCTGTGCTGTTCCTGATACCGCAAAAATGTCTCATAGCGAGCATCTAGATCCGCTCGTTCGAAATCATGGGACTGCTCATCCTTGCCCATACCTACATATCCGATGTGACGATGGCCTGCGCCCATCAAATAATCCAGTGCATCAGCTGTAGCGCGAGCAAGGTCAATGACCACATAGTCTGCCCCTGTGCGCTCTACCGAATGATCCAGAAAAACGCAAGGAATGGGCAGTTCCAGCATACGTTCTACCTCTTCGCTGCTAAAATGCCCCAGCACGATCAGCCCATGCAGCCCTTCGGATGACGCCTTCAGCGCAGTCAGGTCCTCTCTTCTGAAAATACGCTCCAGCTGTGCCCCGCTTTGGCGGCACTCTTTTTCCACGCCAAACCGGATAGACAGATAATAAGGGTCTTCCAGTTCCTCGTACGTACTAAACCAGTGCACCATGCCCAACCGAATGGGTCCATCTGCCTTCTTGCGGGGCTGACGACCAATACCGCCATTTTTACGTTTAACAGTCGTATACTTCATACGCTCGGCAACCTCAAAAATTTTACGCCGCGTTTCCTCTGATACAGACAGTGTTTCATCATAATTCAGCACTCGGGAGACCGTGGATATCGAAACCTCTGCCTCCTGGGCGATATCTTTTAACGTAGGCATTGCAGACTCCTTTAATCGTTTTACTCTATTTTTACTTTTATTTTACTATTATCCCTAAAAGGTTCAACCATTTTTTTCATATTATAAGCCTAATCATGATAAAATACGTACCATAATAGAAATGACACCAAGGAGGATACACACATGAAACAGGAACTGATTGACCGCCTGACTACCTATGTTCAGGTAGATACCCAATCTGATGAAAGCAGTCACACTTGCCCCACTACACCCGGACAGCTCACATTGGGCAACCTCTTGGTGGGCGAATTGAAAGCCATTGGTATGACAGACGTAACTATTGATGATCATGGTTATGTGATGGCGACCCTTCCTTCCAATACGGATAAAGAGGTTCCCGTCATCGGTTTTCTCGCTCACCTCGATACGGCTACCGAGCTGACTGGTGCAGGGGTAAAGCCGCAATTGACGGAAAACTATGATGGGGGCGATATCACGCTGAATGCTTCGCTTGGTGTGGTTCTTTCTCCACGTGAGTTTCCCGAACTGACTCAATATAAAGGCCACACCCTGATCACAACAGATGGTACCACCCTGCTCGGTGCAGACAACAAAGCCGGGATCGCAGAAATCATGACAGCTATCCACTACCTGATTGACCATCCAGAAATTCAACATGGCAAAATTCGCGTTGCTTTTACACCGGACGAAGAGATTGGGAGAGGACCGGAACGCTTTGATGTAGCCGCTTTTGGCGCTGAATATGCCTATACGGTAGACGGCGGACCGCTCGGAGAACTGGAGTATGAGAGCTTTAACGCCGCAGCCGCCCATATTACCATTCACGGTGTGAATGTGCATCCTGGTACGGCTAAAAACAAAATGATTCACGCTGCCAAAATCGCTATGGAGCTGCACAGTCGGTTACCTGCAAACGAAGCCCCGGAATATACAGACGGATATGATGGCTTCTATCATCTCTTGGATTCTACAGGCACCGCAGAACAAGCTAAACTGTACTATATTATCCGTGATTTTGACCGCGAGAGCTTTGAAAACCGGAAAGCTTATTTAACAAATGTAGTCAAAGAGCTGCAGGCCGCATATGGAGAAAACCGTATTGCGCTGGAGCTGAGAGATCAATATTACAACATGAAAGAGAAAATAGAGCCAGTCAAGCATATCGTCGATGTCGCTTATGAAGCAATGACAAAGCTGAATATCGAACCCATTATCAAGCCGATCCGTGGCGGTACAGACGGTTCACAGCTATCCTACATGGGACTGCCTACACCGAATATTTTTACAGGTGGGGAGAACTACCACGGTAAGTTTGAATATGTGTCGGTGGACAACATGGTGCTCGCTACCAAGGTTATTGTGGAAATCGCACAACTGTTCGAGCAACGCGGCAAGTGAACTACCTATACGCAGCACTGACACGTTCAGATTAAATAGAAGGCATATCGTTTCGTAATGGAAATGGTATGCCTTTTTTTCTGATGCTTTCACTTCCTTAAAGATTCAATATCTTTATAACTTTTATCCATCTTTAGACCGACAACTATATACGAGACTATAAAAAATATACCTAGTAAAGAAAGGTAGGTTATCTATTTGAATACAATAGATGCATTAATTGCAGCCATTCCCTACATACAACAGATCATGCGTGAGAAAGTGACCCTTGCTCTCTTCGACCGAACTCATGTCCTTATGTATACCCAATCGGAGGGTATGGACCTCGGCTTTGAAACAGGCTCGGAGCTACTCGAGGACTATAAGAATTTTGCCATGCTTAAAAATGGACGTGAGACCAGCCTGACCCACATTCCTGCTGAAATTCTAGGTTTTCCTCTGGATATGATCAGTATTCCTGTATTGGACGAGAAAGGTGAAGTCATTGCAGCATTTGCGGCCTCTTATAATTTGACTAACAAAAATCAACTGGATCAATTCGTATCCGAGAACCGCTCCATCACCGAGCAGCTCATTGATATGGTACAGCATGTAGCAGCTCATTCCGAGGAACTTCAGGCAACCAGTGAACAAATTTTGAAAAACACCCAAATCGCTGTGCAAAACTCGGGTAAAATCAATCAGGTAGCTGTGTTCATCAAGGAAATTTCCGATCAAACCAACCTGCTTGGATTGAATGCAGCGATTGAGGCCGCGCGTGTCGGAGAAGCAGGAGCAGGCTTTGGTGTCGTCGCTCAAGAGGTGCGCAAGCTATCCGTAGAATCCAAAAAGGCGACGGTCGATATTGAAGGGGCCCTTAAGGATGTACAGAACTCCATTCATCAAATGGAGCAGGAAATTGAGCAAATTGTTTCTTCTTCTCAAGAGCAGGCGACTCTGGTAGGCTCTTTCACTGAAGTGATGGACCGTATGCAAAAGGCGAGTGAAACGATGCAACATCTGGCCAATAGCCTGACTTCGTATGTCGTAAAATAAATTTTGGCATAAAAAAGGGAGCACACGGATCGCAAAATGCGTAAAAGTGTGCTCCCTTTATGTACAAAAGGCCTATCGGGCTTAAGGATCTAAATCTGAAACTCAAGCAGGATAAGAAAAAGAAAAAACACCATGATTTGAAGGAATCACAGGGTCTAACCCTTCCCAAATATTTCCCACCGGAAGAGCAATACTAAGAGACGCCAAGGCCATAGTTACCGAGATTAATGCCTTTTTCAGCATGAAGCCCCCTTAATAAAATGGTTTGGTATTGCTCTTGCTGTGATGGTGTTGCCCAATCTCGATAAGTCTCAAACAGAGCAACCAATGTCCTGAAATTGGCATCCACTTCTACATTGGCAGAGAATTGCAGAGAATCAAGAACATAATTTAAGGCAACGGAGTACTGCTTCTTCTTGAAATGGTAAATGGCCAATTGGTTGACCAGTTTTAGATAATATACGCGGTTTGCTCTATCTTCATAACCTTCAAATATTTTAATATCATCAGCAAAATCGTTCAGCAGGTCGTCTATATTCCAATTATTCAAGTTAGCCGCTTCCGCAATACCAACCAATCCTGGAAGTAACTCCTCTTCATTGTCATGAAGAAATTGAACGTACTCAGGCAAAAGTTCCCTTCTCCCCGAAAGTAACTCAATCGTAAATAAATTGGCCTTGGCGAGGAAACGGAATCTCTCTACTTCTTCGTGACCGCTCTGATCCAGCCCCATAAACCAGCCCATTTCGCTATACTTCATAATATAGTTTCTAGCTTCCTCATACTTGCCCATATTCTGATAGTAAATAGACTTCGCCAGATAACTGTAAGCATAATAAAACACTAGCGGGTGTTTGGTGTCCAATGTCTCATACTTGCCGTCTGCAGCATTTCTCAGTTGGGTGTGATACAGGTTTTCAGCCAACGTATGCAGAAAGTCTGCTACTCTGTTCGCTTCATCCCAATCATTATGTGTGTAGCTGAGTCTAAACAACTCACAAGCTTTATCGAGTTCGTGACTGTCCGACAACAAATAAATGGCTTCCCTTTGGTTCAAGACCTCTTCCATTAGACCCCGCCTCCCTAGCCTGAAAATTGCGGTTACCCCTAGCCCAATGGCTATTTTTCAGGGCAGTTATGCTGCTAGCCTCCATTTTTGCATACCGTATATTGCAAATATAGTCAAAACCTAACTTGAAGTCAATTCAATCATCGCTATCTTCTTTTTTTGCAACCTTACATTGCTGTGTACGGTTATGGATTTTGCAAAATTCGATTCCAGTCGCTTCGAAGTGCAAGATATAGACGAACCAAACCATTTCGATCTATATCTTGTTCATTGGAAGTCGCTTATGGGATTTTTGCAAAATCCTCGGTTACGAATAGTTGACTCTCCTTATAGAAATAATACTAAAAAAGACAAAGTATAGGCTCTCTCATGGATGGTTTTTATGATGCTATAGTATCGTGGGGGTAACTACGTTACGAATTAGTGCGTACTTTTCAACCGGATAGCTGGGCCTTACAATCAAACCTGTGCATGAAACCAAAGTATAGAGTGATACTCAACAGAGCATGTACCTGTTCATCAAATACAAATTCACTTAAGGAGTGAAGTTAATAACATGGAACTTCAATTGGCTTTAGACTTAGTAGATATCCCACAAGGGATTGCATTGGTAAAAGAAGTAGAGTCGTATATTGATATCGTAGAAATCGGTACGCCGATTGTCATCAATGAAGGACTTCATGCAGTAAGAGCAATGAAAGAGGCATTCCCGAATCTGAAAGTGCTGGCTGACCTGAAGGTTATGGATGCAGGGGGCTATGAAGTGCTAAAAGCTTCCGAGGCTGGTGCAGATATCGTTACGATTTTGGCTGTAGCTGAAGATGCAACAATCAAAGGTGCAGTAGAAGAAGCCAAAAAACAAGGCGGCAAAAAAATCCTGGTGGACATGATCGGTGTTAAAAACCTGGAGCAACGTGCGAAAGAAATCGACGCCCTTGGCGTTGACTACATCTGTGTGCATACAGGCTACGATCTGCAAGCTGAAGGACAGAGCCCATTCGAAGCACTGCAAACCGTCAAACAAGTCGTGAAAAACTCAAAAACTGCCGTGGCTGGCGGTATTAAGCTGAGCACATTGGCTGAAGTCGTGAAGGCTCAACCGGATCTGGTTATCGTCGGCGGTGGTATCACTGGCGAGGACGACAAAAAGGCTGTAGCTTCCCAAATGCAACAGCTCATCAAACAAGGTTAACCCCAATGGAAACCTCTCAATATTTATCTGAGGTACTCAACGAGCTACAATGGGTTCCACAGTTGATCAGCAATGCGGAATCGGAACAGCTGATCCACTCCATCGACGCTGCGAATAAGGTATTCGTGGCAGGTGCGGGCCGCTCAGGGTTCATGATTCGCTCGCTGGCGATGCGACTGATGCACATGGAAATTCAAGCTTACGTGGTGGGTGAAACCGTAACTCCCGGCTTGGGCGAGGGCGACCTGCTCATTATTGGTTCAGGCTCTGGCGAAACCAAAAGCCTGATCTCCATGGCAGAAAAAGCAAAGAAACTCGGGGCCTCTCTGGCGCTTCTAACCACGTCCCCCGAGTCTACCATCGGCAAACTGGCCAATATCATCGTCAAGCTGCCCGGTGCACCCAAGGATCCTTCCAACAAGGATTACCAGACGATTCAGCCTATGGGCTCATTGTTTGAGCAAACCCTGCTGTTGTACGGTGATGCACTGGTACTCAGAACGATGGAGCTGCGCAAGCTGACCTCCGAATCTATGTTTGGCCAACACGCTAACTTGGAATAAACCGCGATTCCTTTACGATAACAAAGCAGGCTGTCCTTCACATGTGAAATGTAAAGGACAGCCTGCTTTTATGCTTGTATAAGCGGACGTTCGATACAGCATACATGCCAATCCATACTTCCGTAAAACCGCCATTGCGTTCAGGTGAGATAACAAAGGCCGGCATGTATTCAAACCATTTATTCGTTATTCCCTGCTGGCAACGGCGGGACTTTGGACGAATCAGCAAGTGCCCAATAGGCATATTTGGCCTTTAACTGTTCGTCGAATAATAGCGGCTTATCCAGCCGGGCTATTGGAAACGTGCTGAGCCACGTATTTCCATCATCCGTACCCCAAATCGTCACATTGCTGATATGATCCTGCTGCCTTGAAAACATATCGAACAGCGCCCGATAGCGGTGAGCCTGCCGGATCAGCATAGATTCTGGAATCGTTTCATAGCGATCTGTGTCATTGGAATAAAGACCCATATCCAGCTCGGTAATCTGATTATCCAGACCAAGCGAAGCAAACTTTTCGATGGACTGCTCAATCTCGCTAATAGCGGGAAACTCTAGGCGGATATGCGATTGGTGGCCTACCCCGTCAATCGGTACACCTTTAGCGAGCAGATCACGTACCAAATTGTACAGAAAATCCCGTTTCTTCGGCTCATGCGTGTTGTAATCGTTAATGAATAGTCGTGCGTTCGGGCCCGCCGCTTCCCTCGTGACACGGAATGCTTTTTCAATATAATCCGTACCGGTAATCTGATACCACTTGCTGCGGCGCATGCCATCCGGCTGATCAGGATCAATGACCTCATTCACCACATCCCAATCGGTGATGACATTTTTATACCGCGCTGCAACAGCGCGAATATGCGTCTCCAGCCGATCCAGCAAAAGCTTTTTATTTTCAGCAGTCGGTGTCATCGGCTGTCCATTCTTATCCTTGAACATCCAATCCCCAGTTTGGTTATGCCACACCAAGGTATGGAAGCGAATCTCTAGTCCGTGCTGTCTAGCAAACTGCACAATTTGGTCTGCTTCCTCCCAATGGAACTGTCCCTCGGACGGTTGTAAGGAGATTGGCTTCATCGCATTCCCTGCAACGACGCTGTTAAAATGCTTCTGTACCAACTCTCCGTAAGCCCCTTCGGTCTGAAAAGCTTCAATCGCCGTGCCGATGCTGAACTGTCCCCCATATAATCCATGCAAAGAAGGAATGTCCTTTTCAATAGCCAGTGGTGGTACAAGTGACAGTTCGAAATCATCCATATAAAAGGAAGACGTTCCTTCTGCCGTTTCCAAATACATAGAAACAGTGTCTGCATCATGCGCGAGCGTATACGTACCAGATAAATGCATCCATCCCCCTGTCGTAGTAGCCGTGTCGCCTACAACAGTTTCATACGAACTATTCCCTTGGTGATCACGCTGCACGCTGAGCCTCACCTTGGCAGGCTGCTCACCCGGCGCCAGCTTCACCCAGGCACTGACCGTATATCGGCTGCCCTTTTGCATCGTAGCAGTCACATCCAGCTTCGGTCCGGCATATGTCTTTTGTCTGCCTGTTGTCAGCAGACTGTATGAGCCGCTTCGTGCATCGGCATCCGAAACCTGCACGGTCTCGGCTCCCATACGGGACACCCATCCTTGAGCCGTACCCTCTTCAAACCCGGATACGATACCATGGGCCGGCTCCGTTGGCGTCTTCGATACCTGTGTTATTTCTACCTCATCCACATAGTAGGCCTGCGCGGGATTCGAGCTTTCCACATACAGCTTCAATGCATCCATCCCCCCGGTAAAAGTATATTTCCCCTGAAGTTTAATCCACGATGTATCCGCCGTCTCCGTCTGCGCTACCGTCTTCCATGTCGTAGTCCCGTCTGTCGGCTGCTGCTCCACTGTAAGTTTAACCATGCTCGGAACCGCAGAATGACCATCTAGCTTCACATAGCCACTAATTTCATACTCTACATCCGGCTGCAATAGCGACTTCACATCCAGCTCCGCCCCGTTCCAAGCCGCTGTGCGGGCGGTTGCCTTCAGACTGTGCGTGCCGCCATATGCTGCTTCCGTGACGGATGCAATTTGGGTATAAGTTCCCCGGGGTTTCCAGCCGTCGCTGTTTCCTTGCTCAAATCCATACGTTCCAATGGTCTTATGGATATTACCCGCTGACAGCACCGTATCCGAAACGGGCGGGGAATGTTCTATAGACGGAGCTGCCTTTAGTACAGACGCCCCCCACCAACCGACAGGCGATAACAACAGCGCTCCAGCCAGTACCAGACAAAAAGGCTTAACCCAACATGACCGCAAAGCAATCCCTCCCGTACTCCGATTTTTTGGAATTGGTATTTGGCACCATTGGTTTTCATTTACTATCCTTTGACACCGCCCAAGGTCATACCCTTCACAAAGTATTTTTGCAAAAAGGGATAAACTAAAATAATAGGCACTGAAGCGACAATCGTCATCGTGGCCCGAATTGAGGTAGGCGTGACCGACTTCGCTAGATTTTCCGAACCAGCGAATTGGCTCGCATAGTCCTGAGTGTTAACAGACGTGTTGGAATTTTGCAGTATTTTCATCAACTCATATTGAAGAGTGCTCCATTGTTCATATGACGAATTGTACAAAAACACATCGAACCAGGAATTCCATTGCGCGACTGCTGTAAACAGCGACACCGTCGCTAGCACGGGAACACACAGCGGTAAAACGATGCGCATAAAAGTGGAAAACTCCCCAGCCCCGTCAATACGCGCCGACTCCAAAATCCCTTCCGGCAATCCCTCAATAAAGGAGCGAATAACAATCACATTAAACACCCCAATCAATCCCGGCACAACATACACCCAGAAAGTCCCCAGCATCCCAAGCTCACGAATCAGGAGAAAGTTCGGAATCAGTCCACCGCTAAAATACATCGTTAAAATAAAAGCAATCGAAACAAATTTACGCAGCACATATTCCGGCCGGCTGATCGTGTACGCCACCATCGCGCAGCAAAACACCGAAGTCACCGTGCCCGCAACCGTACGTAATACAGAAATCAGCGTAGCATGAAAAATCGTCGCTTCCTTGAACACAAATTCATAATTACTCCACGTGAATTCACGTGGCCACAAATAAATCCCGCCCCGTATCGAATCATTCGCTTCATTCAACGAAACCGCCAGTGTATTCAAGAACGGATACAGCGTGAACACCATCAGGCAGAGCATAAACAGAATATTGCACGCATCAAAAATCCGATCCGAGGGGGCCCGAAATCGCCCGTGTACAGCCTTCCCTTTACCCATGACTTCCGCTCCTTTCTAAAAAATAGCCTAATCATCTGACTGATAAGGTCAGCGAAGCGGCCTGTTAAAAATCCACTGACCTGCACCCGTAGTATGAATGAGCTCGCACCTTCTGTTATCACCACCACTAGCAGTCCTAAAAACAAGCGAAAGCGAAGCTGAGCCAACCATCATGGCGCATTTACCCAAGGAAGCGCGAGTCACGCGCCTTCCCTAAGTTCTCCCCTTGCCACTACCCTCAGTTCTCAAAAAAAGTGACTTTACGGCGGGTAGCAGCGGAGCGGGCGGAATTGTTCTGAAGAAGCGGAGCGTTCGCCTTTATCCCCGGATTTTAACCTATGATCTTTATTCCAATAAGAAAATACGGGGATAACAGCGATCGGAAGAACAATCCGCACGCGAAGCGACAACGAGCCCTCCCCAGAAACTCACTCTTTTTTTAGAACAATCTCTCCTCCCCTAACCGCTTCGCAATATGATTGGCGCTAAACAGTAAGATGAAGCTGACCACCGTTTTGAACATCCCGGCAGCAATGGAAAGCGAGAAATTACCCATCTGGATACCATATTTCAGCACAAAAATATCCAGATTCTCCGAGTAATCCACGTTCATACCGTTGCCCAGTAAGTATTGCGGCTCAAAGCCGGATTCCAGCAGATTGCCGATGTTCATAATGAGCAGGATGATAAATACAGGCTTCAATCCGGGTAATGTCACATGCCAAATCCGCTGAAAACGCCCTGCTCCATCCATCTCAGCCGCTTCATACTGCGAGGGATCAATCATCGTCATCGCGGCCAAATAAATGATGGTATTCCAGCCGACATTTTTCCATACCTCCGATGCACCGAGAATGCCCCAGAAATAGCTTCCTTCGCCCAGCCACAGAATAGGCTCCTTAATCAATCCCAGCCACATCAGCACCTCATTGATGATGCCGCCATCCGCAGATAGCGCCGTACTAATGATGCTGGCCGCGACCACCCACGAAATAAAATGCGGTAGATAGCTGATCGTCTGTACCACCCGCTTAAATACGAGCTGACGAAGCTCATTCAGCAAAATTGCTAGTGTTATAGCGGTGACAAAGCCCAACACCAAATTAATAAAGCTCATCGCCAGCGTATTGCGCATGACCCGCAGAAAGTGTTCATCCTGAAACAGAAAATGGAAATGCTTTAATCCAACCCATTGCTGATCGAGCAACTTGCGGGCAGGCTTAAAATCCTGAAAGGCAATCGTCCAGCCCCAGATGGGCAAATACTTGAAGATGAACAGCCAGATTAAAAAAGGGACGGACATCCATACTAGTGCCCGTTGCTGATTCAGCTTGTGCATAAATCCCCTAAAGCCGGTTCGCCGCGAGGGCGGAAAATGATCCGGGGAGATCGTGACAGGTGGTGGTGACGAGTGGCCCATAGCTGCTTCCTCCTTTATTTTTTACCGGGATTTTCGATTTTTTTGGCAACCTCCTTCGTGATCAACTCCTCATACGCCTTTACATCCAGCTTGTTGAATTCAGTAGTGTATTCATTCCAAATCGCATCAAACTGTTCCGGTGCAGACAGCACCAAACGCGGGAAATATTTGCGCTGTAGGTCCCCCTTCTTTTGCTGGAAGAGCTGCGCAGTTGAGCCTTGAGCAATCGGAATACTCCAGGCCGGATACCATGGGCGCTCGTCAGGTGCGGAAAACATTTGCGAGAAGGACTCTACACCATAGACTTTTAGTAGCTTTTTATCTCCCTCGGTGTAGGACATACGCGCAACCTCAGGCTGCCGTCCGGGGCCAACCGAGTTACCGTCAGGCAGGGTAGAACCGCTACCGTATCGCGGCCAACTATATTCAAAATATTTGAACCCGAATGATTCGCGGAACGCGTCCTGACCAGTCTGCTTAATTTGCTCCTCAGTCCGGTAAAAGCGTCCTTTTTTATCTACATCATAGGTTTCCCCCTTGATTCCCCAGTTGGATAATATCTGGTTTTCGTCCGTCAGCAGGTTGTCAAAAAATTTGATGATACGTACCGGGTCCTTGGCACTGACCGTAATTCCTATGCCTCGGTTATTAACGAATGACGACGGATCAATGTACTGATCCTTTATATTCTGGTCGTATACAATAGGCAGCCCTATATACTCCATATCATCATTGCCCGATTGCTTGGCAGCCTCTTGCAGATTATTCAGGGCCTGCCCCGCCTGCCAGCGGTAGTCAAAAAAGCCCAGCACCTTACCCGAAGTCAGCTTCGCCAAATATTGATCGTAATTGTCCACAAAGGACGATTTATCAAATAGGCCCTCTACATTGAGCTGATTTAGCTCTTTCAGATACCGCTTTGTGATTTCCATATCTCCATAATCCGTGGCCCGGTGTGTCTTCATATCAATAATCGTGCCGCCATCATTCGGATAGCCTGCCAGATGCATCGGCGCGTTCGTAAGAGCATAAAACCTATCCTGCGTGGTTAACGCCAGGTACCCAGTCAAGCCCTCATCTGCATGTTTTTTCGCATAGTTACGAATCAGGGCTAAATACTCGTCAAGTGTTTTGATTTTTGGAAATCCCGCTTCTTTTAATACCCTGCGTTGCACCCAAAAGGCTCCTTGCTCCAAGTTAGGCGCAGGTAAATAATCGCCTACCACCGCACTGAGCGGAAGAAAATAAATGTTCCCATCCTCCGCCTTCATCAAGTTGTAGTACGGTCCATATACACGCTTAATATTCGGTCCGTATTTGTCGATCAAATCATTCAGGGGAATAAAAGCCCCGGCATCCAGCAGCTTATCGATCGTGCCATCCGGTACTATCACATCCGGGAAATCGTTACTGGCAATAAATGTACCGATCTTCGTATTGGAATCACCCACCAAATGCTCCAGCTTCCAGTTTACCCCCGTCTGATCCTCCAGGATCTTGCCGATCCGCGTTTCATTGGTATTAATGTCCCTGCCCGCAGTGGCATTAAAATACGTGAATGTGACTTTCTCCTTGCTATCTCCTGACGCTGGCTCCTTGCCCGAGCTCCCTGAGCAAGCAGTGATCATAGATGCCATCATAACCATTACCAGACCGATGATTCCGAACCTTTTGCTTGTCATGCCAGACCTTCCCCTTTCGCCCTCTTTTGTCGATTGTGTGTGAATATCGTGCGGACGTACCGCAAGCACTGGGAATCCCGCACGCCCTAAATTGTAAGCACTTTCATTTTATAAAATGCCGTCCATTTCGTTCACCTGCCAATCTAAAGGTGTTACTTAGGAAACTATAGGTAAAGGTCCTTCAAAGCAAAATAGGTACCGCTCTCCACCTCACTCCCGATCCGCAGGAATCCTAATTCGTATCTCCGTACCCACGCCGGGGGCACTGCGTATGGCAAGCTCAAAGCGGCTCCCGTAGTAAAGTTTAAGACGATAGATGACATTTTGCAGACCTATACGCTCACCCATTTCTTCCTGCCTTTGCATGTAACCATATAAACGTTGTACCTGTTCCTCAGATATGCCCACCCCATCATCTCGAACCGTTAGAATCAGTTGTCCTTCCTCATGCTCAAAATGAATCTCAATGCGTCCCCCATGCTTTAGCGGCTCAATGCCGTGGATACTTGCATTTTCAACCAGTGTCAGCGCGACCATTTTGGGAAGCAGATTGTCCAAGTCTTCAGAGCGCGCCTGCACTTCGTACTGTATTCGCTCACCAAAGCGATATTGCTGGATTTCCAGAAAACAACGGATCAGCTCCAGCTCCTCCCGCAAAGTAACCCGATCCTTGTTCCACACCAGCGAATTGCGGAATATCCGTGCCATGTTATGAATAATGTGCGCTGTCTCATCCTCATGCTTCATCAAGCTCCTCATGCGAATCGTCTCCAGCGCATTGAACAGGAAATGGGGGTTGATCTGGCTGTGAAGTGCATTCAACTGGGCATGTCTGCGCTGAATTTCCAGATTTTTTCGTTGAATATCAGCCATATACACATCGTTAATCAGTCGCTTTATTTTCAGCGTCATCCGGTTAAACTCACCTGTTAATTGCCCGATTTCATCTCGCGACTCTGTACCGGGAATCAGCTCAAAATGCTGGTTTTTCACCTTTTTCATGTGCTTTAAAATACGATGAATCCTCACGTTCAGCGAACGTGTAATCCAGATAATAATTAATGTAGGTAACAGCATATTTACACAGGTTAACAAGAGCACAAAGTTGCGGGATTCCTGCATTTCATACAGCATTTCATCTCTGGATACCGCTGCCACAATGCTCCAGCCGTTCAGATTGCTCGTAAGCACATAATTCGTCTTGAACTCCATCGTGTCCTCGGGCAGCTTGAGGGTGCTATAGGCCACACTTTTGTGGTTTATAGCAACTTTGGGATCCGTTGTATATTCGATTTCCCCTCGTTCGTTCAGCAGAAAGAGACTTCCCTGCAAATTCAGGTTGTTGAAAATCTCACGAATGGACGACATTCGCAGTTCTATTTTCAGTATTTTTTCACGACCATTTTGGGAATAAAAGTAGTTCATCCGCCGAATCAGGCTGAAAGGGTGCAGCTGTTCGCCTGTACTGTCATCGGTACGTACAAATATAGGCTTGGACTGGCGTCCAGGCGGGATTTTGGTATACCAGGGCAAGCTTCTGACCCTCTCATCTATAAAACTGACTCCCCCGGAATCCAGCAGCGTTGAATTATCGGTGTAGATCGTAATTCCACCTACGGAATGGTATACAGGACTGTAATTATTGTTCAAGATACGACGTAAATAAGAGTCATAGGCAGCAATATAATCAGCAGGGTGGGAATATGTTTGTTCCAACACCTCATTGAGCTGATGATCGGTATAAAAGATAGACGAGATTTCCATCGCATCTTCAAATTCACGGTAAAATTCAATTTTAATCTGTTCCAGTGCACGCGAAATATCCTGAATACGCTGTTCTTTCACATTTTGTGAGGTAACATGGTAAAAAACCAGATTGGTCAACACTACAGGCGCGAAAACACACAGAAAATAAAGCAGCAGCATTTTATCCCGCAATCGCACATGATCAAGAGTCGTCCTCAGCATCTTCATTCGCCGGCCCTCTCTGGCTCGTCGCCAATACTCAGGCTGTTGCGGTATTCACTAGGCGTGGCGTGCGCCGTCTTTTCAAACTGGGTAACAAAATAGTCTGAACTGCCAAAGCCCACGCGCTCCGCAATTTCATAAATCCGCAGATCCGTCTGCCGCAACAAACGTTTTGCCTCCTGAACGCGCAATTTCAGCAAGAATTCGTTAAAGTACACACCATACGTTTTTCTGAACAATTGACCGAGGTACACCGGGTTCATGTAAAAGCGAGCCGCAATACTTTTCAGGCTTATATTCTCGGCGGCATGCTGCTCAATGTAAGCACGGATGTGCTGGATGCCTCCCTGCTGACAATCCTTGCGCAGAACCCCAATATACCTTCCACTTTCCTCTGCAAAAGCTGTAAACAATCGCTGTAGTTCACCCAGGGACAGGTTCATGTCCTGCCAGTTCATCATCGGTTCTAGTGACCGAAGTGAGCGCTCATCTCCCTGCATGTTTTGAATGACCCGAACGATACTAAGTACGCATTGATGCAAACTCATTTTCACAGCCTCAGGTGCATAACACTCCTCCCGAAAGCTGCTAAATAAATTATCCACGGCCACACGCAGCTCCTCCAACCGCAGTTCCTCGACTTGTTCCGTCATGCGATCCAGTACGTCCTGATGTATGGTCTTATAGTGGAGTGGTGGCATTCCCTCCTGTAGATATACAACAATACCGCTATGGTCATAAATGTATTTATGGAGCACTGCTTCCTTCGCACAGGCATAGGACTGCTGGATATCCTGCAACCGATTCACAGGCTTTCCTGCATAAATGAAAACCCGACTTCCCAGCTGGTCTTTTAGTGACTTCATCCCCTCTATCTCCTGTTGTAGCGCTTTCATAAAGACTTCGACCTTGCCTTGAAAATAGTTCAAAAAGAAGTCCGGTACGATAAGACCAATTCGGTTGCGATGCTCATGGACATAGAGAGGGTACTTGCCATCCATTAAACGATGAAGTGCTTGCTCTATAAGCTCCCTGAATTGGAAAAGCGATAGCATAATATTATTGTCACCAGAGCGCCAGGGATGTTGGTCATTCAGCTCGACGAGTACATAGTACATAGAAGTGGCCTCCTCAAGCCGTAGTTGCTGCTCCCACTGTGTCACCACTACATCATCCACTGGGTTCATCATCACAGTCTCTAACAACCCACCTGCATGGTGATTCTGATATCGTTGCGCATTCTGTTGTTCACGATGCAGTCTCTCACTCAGCTTGCGCAATGTAGCCGAAAAGTCACCCTCATCAATCGGCTTAAGCATAAAATCATGAACCCCATAGCGGATTGCCTGCTGCGCATAAGCGAAATCACTATAGCCGCTTAAGATAATAAACGCGGGATGTTCTGTACTCTGTTCGAGCACAGATCGAATCAGCTCTAATCCGTCGAGCACAGGCATACGAATATCGGTAATGACCAGGTCCGGGTGAATACGGCTGATTAGCTCCAGCGCATCCTCACCGTTATCAGCTTCTCCTACGATTTCAAAACCACAGGCTTGCCAATCCATGAGTTGAAGCAGCCCTTTACGAGTAAAGGTTTCATCATCTACCACAATGGCTCGATGCAGCTTCATAACACGCTTCCTCCTTTTGATGTACGCCTATTTTATTATTTTAGTTAACTATTCCAACGATCTTAGTCACTATGATAATGTAAAAACATCAGGGATTGGAAATTTTCACCACACCTATGATATGACAAATAGAGGGGTGCAAAGCATGCGCACACCAGCAGCCAAGCCAAGCAGCAAATATACAAAAAGGAGACGAATCCCTGAATGGGGGGTCGTCTCCTTTTTTTGCTATTGCGTAAAAAGCTTTATTATTCTCTTATTCGTGAATTCAGGCTATCGCTCAGCGATGATACTGACCGCTTGCAGATGGTCGGCGTACTTTACAAACTGCTTGCGCATACCCATAACCCTTGTCCGGGCAGCATGGTTACGCATAAGGTTAAAGGTGATTTTTCCAAGTCTCAACCAGCCCTCGTCCTGAATGATACGTGGCAGATGCAATAAGTGCATGGGAACCGTATAGATTTTAACGACCTTAAAGCCTTCCTCTTTCAGCAACTGTTCCCACTCTGACACCGTCAACGGTGTCGCGTTAACTCGCATGGCTACAGCCAAGTCCTTGTAAATTTGCTTTCTGAGCGCAGGCTCAATATGGCTAGGAGCAAGGCACATCTCATGGATAGCAAACTTCCCGCCTACTTTCAAAAGCCGCCTGGCTTCCGAAATAATCTGCGCTTTCTTGGCCCTTGTGTGCATCGTCAGCATGGCTTCCCCATATACCACCGTCGCAGAGGCATCCGGCAACGTAACTTGTTCAGCATCGGCAATAATGACTTCCCGGTTTGCTCCGCTTGCATACGTTTTTACGATAGAGGCCGCCTTCTCATTCTGTTCAATCGCAATATAACGGCGGGGATTAAGCTGTAGTGTGATTTGGGCAGTTATACCCAATCCGGGGGCAAACTCAATGACCTCATCCTGCCCGGTTACGTCAAGTCCCTCTATCATCCAACGTGTCGTTTTTAACCCTCCGGGCCTAAGCACGCGCTTACCGAGACTTGCTAATACCCAGTGCCCTGGCACCTGATTGTAATCTACTGTCTGCATTGGCCATTAACACCTCTTTTTAAAATACGATAATGATATTCATTATCAATACGAGTGTAAAAAAATAACCATTTTCTTTTTTTTATATGAGCATGTTGCTGCTATGTCTTCTTTTATATGTTCTGCGCATAGCTTTCACTTGGCGTTTGGGTCAACACTACATGCAGACTGGAATTCGTCTCTGCACCGCCACGATAGGAAAAGTGCTCATCGCCCGTAACATGAATGATATCCCCTTGGACAACTTCCGTTGCTTCGCCGTTCACAGTTACAGTACCGCTGCCTTCAAGAACAAGCAAATATACATTCGCTCCCGGGTGATTATGTGTTGGCAGCTCGGCATTAGGAGTAAAGTTGAGAATAAAAATTACATTGTCGGCTTCCTTATGCACAATTCGTTTTGTAAAGGCTGCTTCCTTATATTCCTGAAATTGAATGAGGTTTGATTTTTTCATATTGGTTCACGCTCCTGTTTGGAATTAAATTGCTTAAGATGGATTTATACCTTTATTGTATTGGATTATTTCGCTCGCCTTGTGATTGCAATCACAATACTAAATTTAAGGAGGATTTTGCAAAAATCCAATAAGCGACTTTCAATGAACAAAATATATAGATCGAAATGGTCTAGTTCGTCTATATATTGTACTTTGGGGCGACTGGAATCGAATTTTGCAAAATCCTAAAGTCAAAAATACTTTTGAAATATTTAAAAATTTGATTTCAATCATCTTTTTCATCGACACATCCAACTAGAATCGAATTGTGTTAGACAAACAAAAACAAGCAGGAGGTTGTTCCTATGAAACCAGGATTCCAACTGGCAAAGGATATTTATTGGGTAGGAAAAATTGATAATCGTGAGGTTCCCTTTCATCGTCTTCTACTATCTAAGGGCACAACCTATAATGCATATCTATTGAAAACCGGAAAACCAACCATTGTAGATACCGTAGATATGGCGTTCGGTAGAGAATTTGCAGAGGCTGTAGCCGAATTAATCGATCCATTGGATATTCAATATATTATCGTCAATCACACGGAACCAGATCACTCGGGCGGATTGGCGGCACTTGCCTCCAAGGCAACGAACGCTACGATCGTCTGCACGGAGATTGCCGTTCCGGAAATTCAACAAATGTACAAGCTTCAGCATCGCAACTTCCTCGTCATCAAGGATGGGGATCAACTGGACATTGGAGGCAAAACGCTGCTGTTCAAAGAAACACCTTACCTGCATACGGAAGAAACCATGATTACGTACTGTATAGAAGATAAAATCTTGTTCCCTTGCGATATTTTCAGTACACACGTGGCTGTAGAGCATCTATTTGCCGATGAGGCTGGTTTTGATATCACCGAGGACTTTGTCGGATACTATCAGGCTATTATTCATCCACATCGCAGATATGTGCGCACATTAATCGAAGCTGTTGCCGATCTGGATATTGAGATGATTGCACCTTCCCACGGCTTCGCAATCCGGCATGATATTGCCAAGTTTATCGATTTGTACGCCTCTATGAGTACAGAAACCAAGGAGGATAAAAAAGTAGCGATTGTCTATGCCACCCTAAAAAATAATACTAAAAAAATGGCAAACATTCTGAAAGACTGCTTTTTAGAGAACCAAATCAAGGTGGAGCTATGGGACGTGGATAAAGCCGATGAAACGGAAATATTGAATAGTATTGCCTCAGCGGATGCTGTTTTCGTCGGTAGCTCTACCAAATATGCTGATATGACGGGCAAATTGGAAGACCTATTGCAACAAATGCAAAAGATGAATCTGGAAGGTAAGCTGGCTGCTGCTTTTGGTTCCTACGGCTGGAGCGGGGAAGCCATTGAAGTCGTACAAGATTACTTGAACGGTACCAATATGAAGGTCCAAAGCACTTCAGATGTAATCAAATCAACAGGTATGACCCATGTGGAATTCCCGGTACGTATTCGTTTCTCTCCTACAGATGTTGAAAAAGTGAAAAAAATTAAAAATGCCGCTGAATTTGTCTCAGATCTACTGCTTAGTGTTATTTAAAACACAGTAGCATATAGCGAATAGGAGAGATACTGAATGGGTAACCAACATTACGTTATTATCGGAGGCAGTGTCGCCGCCGTCAACGCAGCAAAAGCGATTAGAGATCATGATGAGCTGGCTGAAATTTCTATTTACGGAGAGGAAGCATCCTTTCCGTACAACAGAGTCAAACTTTCCAAGGGACTGTTCACTGATTTGCACAGTGACAAAATCCTGATCAAAAAGGAAAAATGGTTTGCCAATCAACGAATTCATGTATATTCCGGCATCAAGGTAACCGAGATACATCCTGAGGATCGTACTATCCAAACCATAAATGGACAAACCGTTGCTTATGACAAGCTGCTGCTGTGTACAGGAGCTCACAACCGTAAGCTTGTGCTAGAGGGGGCTTCTCTAAGGAACGTTCACAATATCCGTTTTCGACAAGATGCAGATAGCCTTAAAGCGGAATTGCGACAGGGAGACCGGATATGCATCATCGGAGGCGGTATTCAAGGCGTGGAAACCGCCTGGTCCTTCCAGCAAGCAGGATATTCTGTAACCATACTGGAAGCTTCGCATCGGCTTATGCCCCGCCAGCTAGATGAAAAGGCCTCCGCTATTTTGACCGATCGAATAACCGAACGGGGTACTCAGGTACACCTTGGGCAAGGCGTAAAGCGTATTAAAGGCACAGATCACGTAGAAGGTGTGGAACTACAGGACGGCTCTGTTATCCCCTGCGAGCATGTCGTGTACTCTATCGGAATTGTACCTAATACGGAGCTTGCTCGCCAAATCGGCCTTGATATTGGACAAGGCATTCTGGTGAATGCGCAGATGGAGACCAGCTCCGCCAATATCTATGCAGCAGGTGATGCAGCCGAATTTCAGGGTAGAGTAGATGGGTTGTGGGAAAGCGCAATGGAGCAGGGAAAAATAGCAGGCGCCAATATGGCTGGCGCATCCGTCAGCTATCAGCGTCCCCTCCCTGTAACCCTGTCGAACTGCTACGAATCCCCTCTCTTTTCCATCGGTCTAGTAGATGAACAAGTCTGCGACACCAGCCTGATTACTAAAAATCAAGCTTCTTATACACGTATGTTCATACAAGACGGCTCTATCTGCGGCGTGATTGGCTTTGGGGATGCTCTTGCTTCACTACCCTACAAAACAGCTATCATGCAGGGACTCAAACCGGACGCACCAGAGCTTACAAAAATTTTGAATGACAAGGAGAACTAAAGATGAAAAAATATGTATGTCAACCCTGTGGATATATTTATGATCCTGCAATCGGCGACCCCGATGAAGACGTAATGCCAGGTACAGCGTTTGAGGATCTCCCAGAGGACTGGGTTTGTCCGGTCTGCGGTGAGGATCAAAGCCGTTTTTCTCCAATAGATGATACAGAATAACAACCATGCGCTATAACCTGTAGTTTCCGGTTTATGAATGGAGTGAATGAATGTGAATGAGATGTCCTGCCCCTGCCAGTGCGAAAAGGAGCCCTGTGCCCGCAAAGTACCTATCTTTTCCTCTTTGTCCTGCGAAGATTTGTGTAAGGTCAGCTCCATGATCCGACACCGAAAATATCAGAAGGGTGAGGCCCTAATTATCGAGGAACAAGCATCCGATACGCTGTACATTATTAAAAGCGGGCATGTCAAGCTGCTGAAGATGACGCCTCAGGGTAAGGAGCAAATCCTGCACATTCTAACAACTGGCGATTTTTTTGGCGAGTTGAACATATTTAACAGCGATGAGCTGAGTAACTTTAGTGCGTATGCCTTAAAAGATACTGATATTTGTATGCTCACCAAGGATGATATGGAGCAGTTGATCCGCAACAATCCCGATATCTCTTTGAAGCTGCTCAAAACCATTACTAAACGCTTGGCACATACCGAGAATCTGGCTCAAAGCCTAGCTACCAAAGACCCGGAAATCCGTATCGCCTATATGATTCTTGAGCTTGGACATAAATACGGCAAGCCGGATGGCTCCAATATTAAAATAAATCTCCCCCTTTCACGCGAAGAAATGGCTAATTATGTGGGTGTCACCCGCGAAACCATCAGCCGTAAATTTGGAAAATTTGAACAGCTGGGGATTATTCATAGCAAGGGTACACGAGAGATTACCATCTGCGATGTACAAAAACTGAACGAATATATGGATTGAGACACATAGATACAATGTTACTCTAACATGAGGACAACAAAAAAACCGCTTCTTTAACTTATGGATTGCAGTTGATCTATCAACCACTTCCATTTCGTTAAAAGGCGGTTTTTTACCGTATTTTATACTCCACTAACGATCAATTGTCGTGTTCACGCCTTGGGAAGACGCTCCCCATGCAGGCCGCGCTGAGGGAACTTCTGGCGAAACTCTGTCTGTGGAAGGAGCAGTCTCAATCGTGGTCGATTTGGAGCAATCCCACACTACTTTGACCAAATACCCAAACAACAACACATTCAACAATGATGTCACACACAAAATAATACCGTATTGATCCCGAGAATTGGAGCTATAGAAGATATCAAAGGTATTCAGGAAAATCGTAAGACTGAATCCACCTGCAAGCCATAAAAATCTGCGGTCTCGCAAATACAGATACGCCAGTACAGCTAACGCCGCCGCAGGGAACAAGTACCGTTCATGCATGCTGGAAGCGAAGGTAAATACACCTGCAATGAGTACCAATGCAGCTGCCGCTGCAAATTGTGGTTTGCGACTGCGGATATACATCCACCACGTAAATAGAGTCACCAACACAATGCAGATCATACCCCACGTATGGTAACTGAACAGGAACAACGTTGTAGTGTCCTGCGTATAATTGCCACCAATCAGTGCAAAGAAATTATACGCGTTCACCGAAGCATACGGATACTCGCCGACCGTTCCCTTGTATAGGTCAAGCAGCCATAACGGCTCTTGCCCCCACGAGAATGGCAATATGACCAGAATGGTCGTCACAACAGCACCGCCCATGGACAACAGCCAAGGCTGTATTTTACGTTGTCTCAGCAGCTCAAAGAATAGAACAGGCCCATAAATAATTCCCTGCGGCTTCATCAATACGGCTAACGTAAACAATACGGCTGACCAGCCGACCCGGTTTTCCACAAGCAGCACAATCATGCCCACAATCAGCATAGTAAAGAAAGAATCTACCTGCCCCCAGAAGGTCGAATTGATAAATACAGCTGGGTTAAACACGTAAAATATAGCTAATCCCAGGCTTATTCCAAAGCCGACCCGTTTGCTTGCCAACCGATACAGCATGTACGCTGTCACAATATCGGCTAATATATTGGGAAGCCGCAGCAGTACGGACATATAGGGACTGAAAGCATCCGTAGAGCTGATTTGACCGATCACATATAAAATATAAATATAGAACGGCGGATAATCACTTGATCCGTTCGTGTAAAAGCCCGATAAGCTATCCGCTGCTGTCGTAGCCCAGTTCCGGAATAGCATTAAATCCATGTGACCCGAAATCCATGGGGCGATCGTCATTCTTAAAAAGAAACCCACACCCAGCACAGTCCACAGCATCAGTCCTCGATTACGTTCCCCGAGCTTCCAATCACGAGCCCGAAAACGGTACGTAATAAACACGAATGCACCGAAGAACAAAGCGGCGAAAACCGCCAGCGGAGTCGCATAAGCAGATGAAGAATTCCCACTTCTTCCACCACCGCCAGGACCGCCCATGCCAGATCCGTTACCAGACATGCCTCCGGGGCCTCTGTGCTGGCCGTCTCTGGCGGCACCACTGCTGTCCGATGCAGACGTATCCGTTCCAGCCATTGTACCTTGGTCACCCGATGTTGATGTCCCCTCAGTGGAGGAGTCGGTAGTTTGGCCTGTCGTCCCCTGATCCTTGCTGTCAGCGCTATTCACCGAATCCAGCCCCCTCATACCTCCGCCAGGTCCGCCTCCTCCCCCAAACCCGCCGGATGGGCCCTGTCTAACAGCCGCAGACTGGGACGCGGAGCTACCTGAATAACTCCATAACGAAACGACACTAACGACAGCACACAATATGAGACTAAATAGAAGTATATATTTCAGACCGTTCGCTTTCCAAACGTTCAAATCCGATGCACCTCTCTCTGTTTCTATTTTCCCATATTGTATCTGCCTTAGCTTAGGACTTTGTGAGTTCTGGCTGAATGTTGGCTGAATACGGAATCATCACACTGAAGATTGTTGTTCCATCTCCATAATCGCCCTTTCCAGCTGAGATTGTGGATGCTTCAGCATGTTGCCGTGACCGACAGCTAATAAAGATGGATCGAAACTCGCCAGCTTTTTGGCGCTTTTCAGCGAAATTTCCTTGTTCCAGGTAGCCAGTGCCGGAAAAGGAAACAGCGGTTTAAGCCTTCCCGATACCGCTATACCTCCTCGGGTCTGAATGGCGTCGCCTGCAATTAACGCTCGGGTACGAGTATCCAAAAATGCCATCGAACCCGGCGTATGTCCTGGTGCGCTGATCGCCAACAGCGAACCTACATGATCCCCATCCTCCAGTAAAACGTCAGGCTGGGTAAGGATATGCTTCGGTACATCGCCCCGAATTGGAGTATCCGGTTCCCCTGCCTCCAACGATACATCGCCCTGTAGCAGCGGTGCGTCCCGCCTTGAAATGAATACTTGCGCGTCAGGATACCTTGCCTTCAGCTTATCCAACGCACCCACATGATCCCCATGGGCATGGGTAAGTACAATTCGAATAATCGGCTGCCCGATCCGCGCCGCAGCCTGCTCTATACCACGGGTACTGTATGGCAATCCGGCATCTACTAAGGTGAGCCCCTCTTTCTCCTCCACCAAATAACAGTTCACCGGGAACAGCCGGGGCATAAACGTCAATTGATACAGATGCTGTACCTGAACAATACGCATTTCAGCTCATCTCCTTGTCTTCATCACAAACTAATTATATTAGTATTATAATTAATATAATTAGTTTTAAGCAACTGTTTTTGCTGCTATTCAGCCGGAGTTGGAGCTTGGGACTACTACGGGGACGATCACACTGAGAAAAACAGCAAAAAAGCATCCCCGGAACTCTGCCTCCGTGGATGCCTCTCAAAGCAAAAATTAGTCTTAGATACGAATCTTCCTGCACGCTCCCTTTGCCCAGTCTTGGGAATGGTGATATCGAGATGTCAGGAGATCCAGATATCATTGCAGAAACTTGGTACAACTTATACGAGAAAAAAGACAGCTTTGAAGAAACATTCCCAAAAGAAATGGATCCAACAACTTCATCCGTAATTACAGCCGGATTGCCTCAGCAATAGGCGTACTGCCAGACACCAGATTAATTGAACGATGATACGTCTGCTGTTCCTCCAGCACTGCTATGACCACTGCCGCCACATCTTCACGGGAAATGGTGTGGCTGGTGAAATCCTCACCGGTAGCAACTTTGCCGGTGCCCACATCATCCGTCAGGCCACCCGGACGAAGAATCGTGTAGTCTAGGTTGCTCGCTTCCAACAGGCGGTCTGCATAATGCTTCGCCACATAATACGGTTTAATGGATTCGGGCCACTGCTCCCGATTCTCCGCATGTAGGGCGCTGACCATTACGAAGCGTTGGATACCTGCTTGTTCGGCGGCTTCCATCGCCTTGACCGCTCCATCCAAGTCGATAAGCAGCGTTTTATCTGCACCTGTTTTTCCGCCGGAGCCTGCTGTGAATACGACAGCATCGCTACCTTTTATAGCTTCGGCAATTTCACCAACCGTCCCTTCGAGGTCAGCTACCACCGTTTCTGCTCCCAAACGTTCAAGCGCTTCAGCCTGATCCGAATGGCGGATCAACGCCTTTACACGATGCGATTTATTTTGCCCCAGTAGACGAACAAGATGTCTGCCTACTTTTCCATTTGCGCCAATCACCAGTACGTTCACTCATATCCCCCCTGTATTCAGAGTCTCTCATCTACATTATACAGATGTATTTTACCCTTCGGGTCTGCGACGCAATCATGTTAGCTGCATCAGGTTGAAATCAGACTTCTTTGGTCAGCTCACCATCTCGTTCTTGCTGCACACGTAGACCTGCCAAAAAGGTAGCCATCATCACCTCTATGCTCCGGTCCACCTCCACAGGCAAACCAAACCCGCCCTTTTGTTCAAGCGAGGCAAATCCATGAAGCAGGCTACGGAATCCCCTCGCTGCATGAATGCAATCTTCTTCCTTAAAGCCATAACCACTGGACAGGACGGTAATGACCAGCTCGGCCACGCGATCCGCAGCCTGCCTCATTTCGGTATCATTTCGATCAGTTGCATACTGCATCGCTTCATACAAACCGGGTCGCTCGCGAGCATACCGCATATACGCCTTCCCCATAGCGGTTAGCGCATCTGCGCCCGCTCTACCAACTGCTGCGCTCATCAAAGCTTCCTCCAACTGTTCGAGACTGTGCAATGCCAGTACTTGGCGCAGTCCGTTCAATCCGTCCACGTGGTTATACAAGGACGGAGGGCGAATGTGCAACTTTTGCGCCAGCGTGGTGAGCGTGACATCCCCCATCCCTTGTTCATTGGCAATGTCCTCGGCAGCCCGCAGAATATCTTGCAGCTTTACTCCGTTTCTAGGCGACATCATCCAGCCTCCTTTCATCGAATTTCTATGTAATTCGGTTCCTTATACATATACAGAATCGATCCAGATTCTATTTTAACTAATCCTGTTAGTTTATACAAAGAAAATGCCGTTTACCGCAGCCAACCTGCATCGAATCTTTACAGAAGAGCATAGCAGTCATTACTGATATAATAAAAAATAAGATCATAGAACGGATCTGATACCTTTCTCGATCCCCTACAAAGGAGCTAGCTATATCTATGGAACCCAAACCACTTCCAGCTATTGAATTTAACCACATCATCAAATATTTCACCGGGTCTGGACAACAACGTGCGGTTCTGAACGGGATTACCGCAAAAGTTTCCCCCGGCAAAATCACCACGTTGGTCGGTCCATCGGGGTCTGGTAAAAGCACGTTGCTTTCACTGTGTAACCTCCTAATGACACCGGATGAAGGGGAAATCCGTGTCCTCGGCAAACCTATATCGGAGTGGGAGATCCCTGAACTGAGACGGAAAGTCGCATTGGTTTTTCAGGATGCCCCCATGCTTCAGGGAACTGTCCTGTACAATCTCCAAACCGTAGAACGGCTGCACGGTACAGTTCTGGATGATCCTGCCAGCCTGTTGGAACGCGTAGGGCTCACCCGCGACCTGTTGGAACAGAAGGCGCAGGAACTGTCTGGCGGACAAAGACAACGCTTGGCCTTGGCGCGGACGCTTGCGAACCGCCCGGATATTTTACTGCTGGATGAGATTACTTCTGCACTGGACCCTGCCTCGGTCAAAGAGGTTGAGGAACTGCTGCTACAAATGAACAAAGAAGAGGGAACAACGATGATCTGGATTACGCATCATATGGAACAAGCCCGCCGGATAGGCCACGAAACATGGCTGATGATCGACGGAAGACTGATAGAACAAGCGGATACGGAAACGTTTTTTAATGCTCCGCAGCATAGTGAGACCCGCAAGTTTGTAGCAGGAGAATGGGTATGACGATTGTTGCCTTGATTCTCTCTCTCGGTTTTGTATTTATCGCCATTGTCATGTCCAAATCCTTCAAACTCGGTCTGGACCGAGACATGATCATCGCCACGATCAGAGCGTCCGTTCAACTGCTGGCGATTGGATATGTATTGCATTTGATTTTTGGGATGCAAAGCTACGGATTTATCGTATTATTCATTCTGCTCATGATTACCGTAGCCTCACAAAATGTTGCGCGCAAAGGACGATTTATCCCCGGTCTCATGTGGAAGTCATTCCTGACTTTGCTGTGTGTGGAAATCGTTACACAGACATTCCTCATTGGCCTGCATATTATTCCGGCGACAGCCCGATATATGATTCCGATTAGCGGTATGATCATTGGCAGCTCCATGATTTTGTCCAGTCTGCTGGTATCCCGGCTCAAGTCGGAAGTCCTGCTGCGCAAGCCTGAAATCATGCTCATTCTGGCACTAGGCGGCACGCCTAGACAAGCCATCTTCCCTATACTCAAGGATTGCATACGTTCCAGTATGATTCCAACCATTGAGGGGCAGAAAACGCTGGGGCTTGTCCAGCTTCCCGGCATGATGACCGGACAAATCATCGCAGGTGCCAATCCGATTGCCGCTGTGCGTTTGCAATTGCTCATCGTATTTACCACCATGACCTCTGCTATTTTGACCAGCGTGCTGCTCAGCCTGTTCATTTATCCGGCATTATTTAACCGCCAGCAACAACTGCACACCGAAGCATGGGAACACTAATCAGGTGAATATCCCCAGTTATCTGCTATTTGGAAAAATAAAAGGGACATGTTTAATTCCTGACACAAAGGTTAATAGATACACGTACCCGCTTTACTAAAATTCGATGAGGAGTGATTGAACATGGCTAACAACAACCAAAATGGCAAAATGAGTCGCGAAGAAGCAGGACGTCTAGGTGGAGAAGCTACTGCTAAAAATCACGACAAAGAATTTTACCAAGAGATTGGCGAAAAAGGTGGCGAGGCCACTTCCAAAAATCATGGCAAGGACTTCTACCAGGAAATTGGTGAAAAAGGCGGCGAAGCCACTTCCAAAAACCATGACAAGGAATTCTATCAGGAAATCGGACGCAAGGGCGGCGAAGCCCGTGGCAATTCAGACCAAAGTGATAGCGACGGGAAAATGAGTAGGGAAGAAGCAGGCCGCAAAGGCGGCGAGGCTCGCGCACGCCAACGTAAAAATAATTGACAATAAAGCTATGCCGTCGGTGCAATCCTATGAAGAGGCACAGACTGCGTATAAACACAAAGTAAGTTGACGTTTATGTTATAAAAGCCTATCTGCCGGAAGAATGGCAGATAGGCTTTTTGTGTAAAAGTTACTTTCAACATCGGATCATACACCTTACAATATACATAAACAGGATAAATAACCAATCATACATATTTTATTACAAATGAAAGAATGGATTATGGGAGGTTGGTGCGAATGTTGATTACAAAAAATAAAACGGCTGCAACTATTTTAAAAATTATATTTTTTTCACTAATTTTCAGCTGGATTTATTATTATTCAGGTCATCACTCGACAGAAATCGCTAAGCTAGTTAAAACTACAGATGATTACTTGGTCATACAGAGAGATACTTTTAACGGAGGTGGATATAAAGAATTATATATTTCCTCAAAGTCCGCGATCCCTCCTCTGGTTATAGGCAAACAATATTATTTCGTGTCTGATCAAAGGTACTTTCAACACCCATATATCCGCTATGTAGAGGAGTAAAGCAGAACAAGAGAAAAAAACACATGCAACTCAAGTCAAATATTCCTGCATTCCGGCTGTTAAGATGGAGTCGAAAGGAGGGAACGCTCGTGTATGAATGGAACGAAATGGTTCAGCTTATGATCGATTGGATTGATAATAATCTTACTTCAGCACCTTCGTTGTTGAGAATGTCCAATCAGTTAGGCTACTCCCCTTACTACTGTACAAAACAGTTTCATTCCCTTACAGGAATAACGTTAAGGGATTATGTGTGGATGCGCCGGATTAGCCGTGCCGCGCTAGAACTCCGAGATGGCAATGTCCGCATCCTCGATGTTGCAATAAAGTATGGGTTTTCTTCACAGGAGGCTTTTACACGGGCATTTGTAAAAGCATTCGAGGTAACTCCGGCTGTATACCAGAAGGAGCCCCGACCTATTCCGTTAGCCATTCGCGTTGAGGTGTTCTCTCCTTATCATTACCATTTGAAGGAGCGGGATAAGATGGTTAAGGATCATTTGCAAGAAGCTGAAGTCAAAATCGAGCATATACCAGCACACAAATTTATTGGAATCTGGGATACCTCTTCTCGAAACTACGGTGATTTCTGGAGAAACGGTCACAATTGTGATGAAATTTGCGGAACATTGGAAAGCATGTCTCATCTCAAGCTTCCCGAACAATTGGGCCAAACTGCGGGCTGGTTCTATCAGGATGGTCAGAAGGGATATCTCTATGGAATACCGGTTGCCGCTGACTACGCCGGAGAGATTCCCGCAGGAATGAGGTGCCGGGACATCCCCGAATCAGATTACCTGGTGTTTTTCCACCCACCCTTCAATTATTTAAAAAACAATGGAGACGTTATGAGAATGGTGGAGGAGAAAGCTTGGAACTTTGACCCTAGCAGCCTGGGGTATGAATGGGATGAGGAAACAAAGCAAGATTATCAGCGGCATTTCCCAGAAGGATACGGATACGCAGTGTTACGTCCAGTAAAAAAAGTGTAGAGAAAAAGAATCCGAAGAAGCCGCTACGATCAGGATGCTGTTCATCGTCTTGCTAAAGTCTGTTGAAAAATAATAACAGTTTATTACTGACGGGTTCCGTTTTGAGGTGCAATACACATCGAATTGACATTGTGGACACAATCCGATGTAAATACAGAATAAACCGATTCACTGAATCATACAGTTGTCGGTTTATTCTTGATCAGCATTTTTAGTTTGCAAGTAACTATCAACGACGTTAACCCATTGTTCCCTTACCACTTCCGTTGTTTCCTGCGAATACAAACATAGTAGCAAACGGCTCACTCATGATAAAATATCCTGTTCTTTAATTCGTTCGACTTGATCATTACTCTACTCTTTAATTAACTTGCCTAGGTTGCGGGTACGATTCATCCAACCATCAACATCCCATCCAAATCATATATCGGGAGTATATCGTAAATCGAAAAGTCTGAAAGAATCCAGCGTCACTCAAATTGTGGAGGTATAGAATATGAGCTCTGTCTCAAAAGTAGCTTGCATATCTATTTTAGGTCTTACTTTAGGTGCGGGAGCAGCACAAGCTTCTTCGACACATATTATCGTTAATAATTCAATTGTATCCTCTGATGAAACTTACCAATCTCATGGGATTACCATGGTCCCATTAAACGCTGTTCAAAGTTTACCTGGTGTATCCATCACATGGAATAATAGCACCAAGACAGTCACAATAGATCGTAACGGTGAAAAAACACTATTAAAAGTTGGGCAGAAAAGTGCAACGCTTGGTTCAAAAAGTATAACCTTGCCTGTTGTCACTACATTGAAAAACGGACGGATTATGGTCCCTCTCCGATTCATTGCTGATTCATCCAATGCGTATGTCTCCTGGAATCCAAAATCACAGACGGCCTATGTAGCGAAAGCAAACAATGAAATAAAAAACAAATATACTTCGGATAAGCTTAATGTATCCAGAGGAGCAGCAATCAAACTTCCCAAAGTTAGCAATTTAAAAGAATATACACCCAAAGGGTATGAAAATCTGAACACAGACTATTATTTTCCTGAAGGCAAATCAAATTCGTTTTTTATTCAGGAGATGGATGTTATTTCATACTATAAAATCAGCAACGATTGTAGTGTATTAATATGGACAGCACGTTTTGACTCAACCAAAAGGGAGAGCAGTGGTCTATCCTTTTTGCCTTATAAATTAGTGGAACAAGACGGCCAGAAACCTACAATTCAAGGGCGAATAACCCATTTTAATTTCATGGCCGCTGTTGGAGAAATCAGTTACAATCTCATTGACAATACTGGGAAAGAGATAAACCCAGGGCAAAAACCAGTTGATCCAACAAATTTCTTTTTTGATATCCCTGATGAACAAAAATGATCGAATTGACTTTGCATGCGTTCTTTTCCTCTTACATTAATAAAGACCAGAATCTAAGCTGGTACGTGGTAATAAATTGATACAATATTGGTTTGGAGGTATAGGCAATGAAATCTTTTCGTTTTTGGCTAGTCCTAATCTCGTGTCTAGTTATTACTGTAAATATTATGGGGAACGACGACTATAATATGCTATTGGCTATCGTTAGCCCGTTGGTTTGGATGTATGAATCATTTCGATTTGTGCGAGAAGCAGACATCCCCATAGCCATTGTTTACTTCACTACACTAGTTTTCTGGTATCTTATTGGATACGTTTTGGATCGTTTGATTAGAAAATTGAAAAACTAAAATCACTTGAAGTTATCTTCTAAATTGTCGTCTACTTTGTCAGGCTCAAACTCGACCGTTCTGTTTCAAAGCGATAATCATCAGACAGTGAAAGCATCTTATTGTAATCGCGACTCATAGAAGCGTTCATATATTCTGAAAATGTCGAGACAGCAGTCTCTTTGGGCTTATCGGGAAGTTTATAAGGCTCCTTATCCCCTCCAAAACCCGTAACAATTACGGTCAAACCCCCTCCTAAGACAACCAAGCAAGCCAACTTATTACGCGATACAATCCTCAATAAACAAAACCCTCTTTGTTGTAAATTTTACCACCTATTTTCAACGTATCTCAACTTAAAAAGATGCTATAAAACGCGGCATAACTTCTTGTAAAGTCCCATTCATTTAAATCCAAGGTCATGCCTTTAATATAATTTTATTTTAACGTAAATACTCACTGAACACCTTTGTTACCTTATGTAATGTCTTCTTCCCATCCTGTAAACTAAGTTCTATCAAGCGGTAACCGCTGGATCATAGAGAGGATGAGATATTTATGAGTTTGGATAATAGAGTTTTTGCGATACAAGCTGGTCTGGACGGACGTGTAAATGCAGTTATAGATCAAACCCTTGCCGAAAAGCGTCTGATCGGCACAGTCGTCATGATATATATGGATGGTTCACCCGTGTATGTCCGAGCGGCAGGGCTGGCTGATCGAGAAGAACAACGTCCTATGCAAGAGGATGCTTTATTTCGGCTTTCTTCTGTATCCAAACCGATTGTATCTACTGCGGCTTTGGTTTTGGCAGCCCAAGGATTGATTAAGCTCGATGAATCTATTGAACGCTGGTTGCCCGATTTTCGCCCCCGATTAATCAGCGGTGAGCAGCCCCCCATTACAGTACGCCAATTGCTGACACATACTGCCGGGTTGACCTATGGCTTTTTAGAGGAAGAAGGCGGGGGTCCCTATCATCGTGCAGGCGTATCAGATGGCATGGATTTTTCAAATCTTACGCTGGAGGAGAACTTGCAACGTTTGGCTTCTGTGCCTCTGTTATATACACCGGGTAAAGCATGGGGATATTCAATTGCCACTGATGTGCTCGGCGCTATCATTAGCCGTGTATGTGGCACAACCCTTGATGCAGCTGTTAAAAAGCTCGTTACCGAACCTCTCGGTATGCACGACACCAGTTTCGCGGTCGCGGATGCCGGACGGCTTGCGGCTCCTTATGTCAACGATATATCAGAACCCCGGCGAATGCGTGAGCTTGAGGTTGCGCAGGTTTTTGAAGGCACCGCAGGACTTCGTTTTCAGCCTGCACGAGCCTTTGATCCCACGGCTTTCCACTCTGGTGGCTCTGGTATGATTGGCAGCGCAAAAGATTTCATGCGACTGCTGGAAACACTGCGAAACGGCGGCAATCCGTTACTTTCAGAGGAATGGGTCCGCGAAATGGGCACCATCCAGACCGGGAGCCTTCCCTTGGCAGGCTGGCCGGGGCGGGGTTTTGGATTAGGATTCACCGTACTCCAAGATCCCGATGAAAGCGGAACAGCAGAATCACCCGGAACGTGGCGTCTCGGAGGAGCTTATGGTCATTCGTGGTTCGTTGATCCCGCACTAAGACTCAGTGTGGTCGCCTTTACCAATACAGCATTTGAAGGGATGTCAGGTCCGTTTACAACCGAGCTTTGCCAAGCCATTTACGGTAGCTCAAATAGGGTCTAATAAAGTAGGGGTTACATGTTTATGGTCTACAGGCGAGGACAGGACAATTAACGTGGTAGAGTGCCCATGCTTTCCACACTCATCCCCGAACTGCTCCAGCTTGAGCATAGACTCAACCATGACTTTCAGTAAGTAATTTTGCTCGCCGCTGATTCTATGGCACTCAATGACTTCAGGTGCAGATTGGCAAAACTCAACAAATGAATTGCATTGATTCGTGTGCACGAGCACGTGAGCCATGATCGGTTTTCCAACTTTCTCATGTGAAACTGTGGCACGATATCCGGTGATAATACCTTTATCCTCCATGCGCCGTACTCTTTCCGTTACGGCAGGCTGGGAAAGTCCAACCTCCTTACCCAGCTCGGTCATGGAGATACGCGCCTGGTTTTGTAGACACAACAAAATTTTATGATCCACTTGGTCCATCAAATCCATCTCCTTAAGTTCAAGGCAATATTGTAAAAATACAATTATTATTGTGTGTTATTTCGAGTATTGACTTATTATTTTATGATTTAATGAAATATTAGCATGCAAAATCAAGGACGTAAAGTAGGAGGACATGGAGAGGGAATGAAACTAATGAAATATAGTAAGCCTCTGCTTTTCATCGCACTTGGCCTATTTGGTGTATACACGATTGAGTTCGGTGTGGTTGGCATTTTGCCGGTCATCATTGAACGTTTTCATATTACGGCAGCTCAGGCCGGGTTTCTTGTCAGTTCATTTGCATTGATCATCGCGCTGTTCGGTCCCTTCATGGTGCTATTGATGTCCAGGTTTAACCGCAAGCGAATCATGACAATATCGTTGTTTGTTTTTGCCATAACAAGCTTGCTGTCAGCCTATACATCCAACTTTTATCTACTAGTGATTTTACGTATCATTCCGGCTCTGTTTCACCCGGTGTACTTCTCGCTTGCCTTTGTCGCCGCTACTGCGTTGTATCCCCCGGAAAAGGCAACGCAAGCTTCCGCCAAAGCCTTTCTCGGCACGAGCATGGGAATGGTACTCGGTATTCCAATTACGGCCTATATCGCCAATCAAATTTCATACGAGGCCTCCTTCTGGTTTACTGCGGTAGCGAATGGGATTGCAGGGATTGGTATTTTATTCATGCTGCCGGATACACCACAAGCCGAAATGTTCTCCTATCGGAAGCAGCTTGGCATTTTGCGTAAAATACCGCTGTGGCTCAATATCGGGGCAGCTACTTTTATTTTTGCAGCCATGTTCTCGGTGTATAGCTATTCTGCCGAATATTTGGGACAAAACACAGGGATGAGCAGCAATGTTATCAGTTTTCTGCTTATTATTTTCGGCATCGGCGGAATGCTCGGCAATCTATTGGCTGGCAAGCTCATGGGCTTGCATAAGGTACGCACCGCTCTTTTTCATCCAGTAGTCTTGGGGGGCACCTATTTGCTGCTGTACGGGATCAGTTCTTCATTCATCCCTACCCTCTTCATCATTATTGTGTGGGGGGCCGCTCATACCAGCGGACTGATTGTCGCCCAGATTTGGGTGATTGATGAGGCCAAAGAAGCTCCCGCGTTTGCCAACAGTCTTTACATCTCGTTTATTAACCTAGGGGTTTCGCTGGGCTCGCTGGCAGGGGGATGGTTTATTGCCAGAGCCGGTATCCAGGGGACGCTGTGGAGCGGTTTGCTGTTCGCCATGCTGGCGATGGTATGTATCGGGACTAAAGTAATTTATCCACGTATTTTTCGAAAATATAAAAGGTTAGATGTGCAAAACTAAAGAGTTGCAAGAGGGCCAAGCCTGTTATCATAAAAAAAACCGGTCAACACTTTGTATGGTGTTGAACCGGTTTTTGTTTAATGATTTATTCCTGCCTGTCGGATTGGATTAGAATGAAACATGCACTTCGTTGCGAATTAAATCAACGTATAACCACCATCCGGGAACAGCACGCTTCCGGTGGTAAGCTTGTTCGCCATCAGATACAACACAGTATGTGCAATTTCCTCATTATACCCCACCCCGGTGTAAACAGATGGTCGAATGCTCCGACTTTTTCAAAAAACGCCTAAACCTCTTCCTCTATTTGATTATTAAGCACGTTGATTATGTAAATTCGTATTATTCTCAGCTACCCTATAGGGATTATATAATAACTATTTTAAAGGAATACTTATTTTTATTCAGATGGGCTTCCCTGCACTGAGCTTTTGCGATAGGATGTCGGCGACTGGCCCGACCAGCGCTTGAACTGTCTGCTAAAATGCGCAATATCCCCATAGCCGAGCATATCGGCAATTTGTTGCACCGACCATTGCGGATCAGCCAACAGCAACTTGGCCTCATGCAGCACAAGCCCGGATAGATATACACGGGGGGAAACGCCGAAAACACTACGGAATACACGATTACAATGGGATACGCTAATACCTAACTCGGAGGAAATCCCCTCGATCCCATCCTGTTTTTCCACCGAGCCAGCCTGCCCATAGGGCTGATTCACTCTGCCCTGAAGACGACTGGCAATCTGATGGGCAAGCTCTGCCTGCACATATCCACGCCCTGGCAGATGAGCGGCTTCGCTGGATACAGCCTCCCACAACGTTGCGAACAGTTCAAACACAGCAGATTGAATCCGCATTCGCTTTGCCACCGAATCACTACCAATTCCTATGTCTTCCGGCGTTGAAAGATCGAGCAACTTGCCCAGCGCTGGTCCCATCTGCCCTGCCACTGTGCCTTCAGCTGGAAACAGCACCTGCTCCAGACGACTCAGCAGCGAGAGAAACAGCTTATCATCAATGTCGAAATGCATACAAAAATACGTAAATCCCTCTCCGTTACTATGACTGGAGTGAACAATCCCCGGACGCAGCAGCACCAGATCACCCTGTCGCTGGGTATAGCTACGACCATCCACAACCATGATCTGTTCTCCCGCAAGCACGATGTTAATTTCATATTGAGGATGCTCGTGTGGCGGATAGCTCCAGTCTCTTCCCACACTTCGTGTATGAATGGCAAACAGATTGACTGTGGTCCGCACATCGGGAAAAAAGAATTCCTCTCCGGCAGCTGTAAGGTCCGGATGATGGGGACGCTTCGGTAAACGTGGTGACGACATGTTTTCCCTCCTGGCTTACTTACATGGATATACCCCAGTATATCGCTTTCAGCGCGATTTGGATAAATAGTTGAGCGATTTGACAATGGTTCCCCACCACATGACATGCTAGGCTCTAAGTGAAGTTAATCAAAGTTGAACTTTATCATGAAAGGGGTTTCATTATATGTCGAAAAATATATTTTATAACACACAGCATGCACCTATCGGTTCTTTTTCCAGCTTTACACTTGGGTTTAAGGGTAATCGCGGCGGACTTGGTTTGGAGCTGGGCAAGCCTGCCGACGAAAATGTATATATCGGGCTGCAATCCAGAGATGGCGAATCATACGAGGCGCTTCCCTTCTTTGCATCCACACAGGATGAAAGTGCCCGCTACGACGTGGAGAAAAAGGGTAAACGAACGGAACCGCAGCTTATGGCCTTTGCTGATTCCGACATTACCCGTGAGCTAAAAGTAGGAACGGATACATGGCAGGCCGGCGATTTGACGTTCCGGCTGTACTCTCCTGTTCGCCCGGTACCCGAGCCGGGAACCGCAGGTATGGATGAGCTGCGAGCAGCGTTGGTTCCGGCGGTATTCGCCGAGCTAACCGTCGATAACACGCAGGGGACTGCAGCGCGAAGAGCTTTTTTCGGCTATCAGGGCAGTGATCCGTATAGCGGCATACGCATTATAGGAGAAGATCCGCGCAGGGACACTACGGATTCTACCCCATTGGAGGAAAGACTCACAGGCATCGGCCAAGGGCGCAGTACAGCCATTGTGACCAACAGCAGCGAAGCAGTACCTGCCAGCGGATTTGCAATGGAGAAGCTGCTTGGGGAGACCATGGCCGAGAATTTATCCTTTGGCCTGGGCACGACGGGTGCGCTCCTGATGGACGTTCCCGCAGGTGAGAAGCGCACATATGCCTTCGCCATATGCTTCTATCGCGGCGGCATTGTGACAACAGGCATCGAAGCGTCGTATTACTATACCCAGCTGTTCAAGGATATTGAGGACGTGGGAAACTATGCGTTGAAGCATTTTACAGACCTGACTGCAGCCTGTGTTCAGGCTAATCGCTGGATGGAGTCGGCAGACCTGAGCCCGGACCAGAAATTTATGCTCGCTCAGGCGATCCACAGCTACTACGGCAGTACTCAACTGCTGAGTCACCAAGCGGACGGAGAACCGATCTGGATTGTGAACGAAGGCGAGTATCGGATGATGAATACCCTCGATCTGACGGCGGATCAGCTTTATTATGAATTGATTTTGAATCCATGGACGGTACGCAACGAGCTGGAGTGGTTTGTCCAAAGGTACAGCTATCGGGATGAGGTACGCTTTCCGGGAGAGGAACAGACCTATCCCGGTGGTATCACGTTTACCCATGATATGGGCGTAGCCAACGTGTTCTCCCGGCAGGGATACTCCTGTTATGAGCTGGCAGGGATTGACGACTGCTTCTCTTACATGAGCCACGAGGAACTGGTGAACTGGCTTTGCTGCGTCACGGTATATATCGAGCAGACACAGGATCAGTCATTTACGACACGTATGCTACCTGTTTTGTGTGACTGCTTCGAAAGCATGCTACGACGGGATCACCCCGACCCGGCACAACGAAACGGCTTGATGGGCTTGGACAGCTCTAGAACCCGGGGAGGCGCGGAAATTACGACCTACGACAGTCTGGACGTATCTCTGGGTCAGTCCCGCAACAACATCTATCTGGGCAGCAAATGCTGGGCTGTATATGTTGCTCTGGAAAAGATATTTGCCTCAAAAGGGCTTAACTCCCTTTCACAGGAGGCTGGCTTACAGGCAGACAAATGCGCAGCAGCGATCACAGCACATATGACAGACAAGGGCTATATTCCAGCAGTTATTCAGGAAGGTAATGACTCGCAGATTATTCCTGCCATTGAGGGACTGATCTTCCCTTACTTTACAGGATGTGAGGCTGCGCTTAAGCCTGATGGACGGTTCGGTGGATATATCCAAGCACTGCGGCGCCATTTGGAAACTGTACTGGTACCGGGAGTTTGTCTGTTTGAAGACGGAGGCTGGAAGCTGTCCTCGACCAGTAACAACTCCTGGCTGAGCAAAATCTATCTGTCACAGTTTATTGCCCGCGAGCTGCTGGAACTGCCTTGGGAAGAAGCTGGGCAGGCCGCAGACGCTGCCCACGTCTCATGGCTTCTTCACCCTGAAGAATCCTATTGGTGCTGGAGCGATCAGATACTCTCCGGTATTGCCCATGGCAGTAAATATTATCCGCGCGGAGTTACCGCTATTTTGTGGCTGTATGAAGGCAACGGCAACCGTCTGACTCTCCCAGAGCATATGAGTCAGGATCAGAAACAGCATGTCTGAGGATCATCTTCACCTGCCCAAAAGGAGGCTCCAATATGAGCAAGCTTATGGATATGCCAAAAGAAAGCGGCTATGCGGCTTGGCTGCATTACAGCCGCAATAGTAAGGTACAAAAGCTGCCCGCTTGGTGCAGGGTCATCGTGGTCCATGAGACAGATGAAGTGCTTCAATCGGCTGCGAGTGAGCTTCAGCACGGATTGACCTCCATGTTTGGACAGCAGCCGAAAATCAGCACCGTTCCTGTAAATGCGCCATTCATTGCGCTGGGTACGTTCCCAACGCATCCTTTGGTCGCAGAACGATTCAGTGCGGCGGAACAGGCAGAAGTGGGCGCGGAAGGCTACCGAATTCGCGGGCTAGAGATGCCAGATCCGGCATATTCAGCTTTGCACAGTAACGATGAGTTCAAAGGACCGTACGTTATAGTCGCGGGGCAGACCTCCAAAGGCGTATTGTATGGAGTCTTTCATCTGCTGCGCTACCTTCAAGGAGGATTAGACGGCAAACTGAAACCCGCCGCCGAGGAATCATTGCATGCTCCCCTTCTAGACCTATTGTCTAATCCAGCTAATCCCATCCGTATGATCAACCACTGGGATAACATGGATGGTAGTATTGAACGCGGGTATGCGGGTGGGTCCATTTTCTACGACAATAATGCCTTTACTGCAAATATGGAGCGCCTGCGAGACTATGCCCGTCTACTCGCTTCTGTAGGCATTCAAGCGCTATCCATTAACAATGTGAATGTCCATCAGGTAGAAACCGAGCTGATTACAGATAAATTCCTACCGGATGTGGCCAAAGTAGCTGCGGTATTCCGCGCCTATGGCATACAGATCTACTTGAGCATTAACTATGCCAGTCCTATTCAGCTCGGCGGGTTAACTACAGCCGATCCCTTGGAACCAGCTGTAGCTGAATGGTGGCAGACCAAAGCCCAGGAAGTTTACGCCGCCGTTCCTGATCTGGGTGGTTTTGTGGTCAAAGCCGATTCCGAAAATCGGCCCGGACCGTTCAGCTACGGGCGCCATCACGCCGATGGAGCCAATATGCTGGCAGATGCGTTGCAGCCCTATGGCGGACGTGTGATTTGGCGCTGCTTTGTCTACAATTGCAAGCAGGACTGGCGCGATCGCAAGACGGATCGGGCCCGCGCAGCCTTTGACCATTTTAAACCACTGGATGGGCTGTTTCGGGAAAATGTCATTTTACAGATCAAAAATGGTCCCATGGATTTTCAGGTGCGGGAGCCTGTCTCCCCCCTGTTCGGTGGGCTGGAAGCCACTCAGGTGCTACTGGAATTTCAGATTGCGCAAGAGTACACCGGCCAACAGAAGCATCTATGTTACCTTGTTCCGCAATGGAAGGAAGTATTGGATTTTGATACTTACGCCCAAGGAAAAGGCTCCACCATCAAGCGTATTGTGAGTGGCGCCCTGCATTCTCCCAAACCTACCAACTATGGAATAGCCGCTGTATCCAATATTGGTGCAGACACCAATTGGACCGGACATTTGCTCGCCCAGTCCAATCTTTATGGCTATGGTCGACTGGCATGGGACCCGGAGCTGTCTGCGGAGGAAATCGCTGATGAGTGGGTTCGGCTGACGTTTGGCAGACAAGGGAATAGCGAAGGCGACACAGATTTAATTTCTACCATTAAGCAGATGCTGCTCGATTCATGGAATATCTACGAATCCTACACCGCCCCTCTGGGGGTCGGCTGGATGGTCAGTCCCGATCACCACTATGGGCCGGATGTAGACGGGTACGAATATTCCAAGTGGGGAACCTACCATTTTGCTGATTGCCGAGGGATTGGAGTAGATCGCACGACCGCAACCGGGACCAGCTATGCAGGACAATATTTTGCTCCCCATGCCGATATCTATGAATCTACGGACACCTGTCCGGATGAGCTGCTCTTATTCTTTCACCATGTTCCTTATACACACTTGCTCCATTCCGGCCAAACTATCATACAGCACATTTATGATACCCATTTTGAAGGTGCAGAACGTGCGGCCCATCTTCGAGACACATGGGTTAGTCTACGAGGGCAACTGAATGATACCATGTATGAACAGGTGCTGGAGCGGCTGGAGCATCAGGCAGAGCATGCCAAAGAATGGCGGGATCGGATCAATACGTATTTCTACCGTAAAAGCGGTATTGCCGACCAGAAGGATCGCCCTATTTATTAAGCAGGCTGTCTCGGCTTCCATGGAAATTAAAATTTTATAGAACAATGATAACTTAAAGATACTGATAACATCCCCACTCCTTGGCAGCATCCGATTTAGAAGTATCAGATAAAAAGTGATTAGCTGTTGGAAATAGGCCGTGTTTTACCTGAACTGAATCTCATATATGGGCGACTGGTTTTTTACCAAGACTCTTCAGATTTCAAAAAGATGGCTTTCATCAGGAGTCATCTTTTTTGTATCCATTGAGCATTATCATAGCAGTTACCCTTACGGGACATCGACTATTTGACTTTGAGTTTTATCAATGAGCACATGTGTTCTGGGGGTGAATGTAATGCATGCCTCAATGTCAGAGCTTCTGTTACACGTTCCTTGAATGACCGACTTTTAATTTTAAAACTTTAGTTGTATTTTTTAATATCACTGACACTTTCTTAATTAACAAAAGAGAATGGATGTGAGATAGAGTGAAAATACAATCGATAGGATTACCAAACTATAATATTAAAACTGCTACAAACAAAGAAAACAAGGGTTTAGAAATAATTCATGCTGAACAGTTTTGGAAGCGGAATATTTTTGGATCTAATGTTGTCATTGCTGTGTTGGATACCGGAATAGATATGAAGCACGAAGATCTACAAAACAACATCATTGGTGGGAGAAATTTCACTTCAAACTATGACAATGATCCGCATAACTATCAGGATGGCAATGGACATGGGACTCATGTTGCAGGAATTATTGCAGCTAACAATAAAAAAGTTAACATTGGAGTTGCCCCTCAAGCCAGCATTCTCATTTTAAAAACGTTAACCAATGACGGAGATGGAGATATTAATAATTTAATTGAGGCTATCTACTACGCAATATTATGGAGAGGGCCCAACGGAGAAAGAGTTAACATTATGACAATGTCTTTGGGTACCAAAAAAGACAATCCTCTTCTGCATGACGCTATTCGCTATGCAGTGGGACACGGTTTGTCTATAGTCGCTGCTTCCGGAAATGATGGGAATGGGGAGAGTGATCGGGAATATAGATATCCCGGTGCTTACAATGAAGTCATAGAAGTTGGGTCTATCGGAGCAACAAAATTAATTTCAAAATTTTCCAACAAAAACGAACAACTTGACATTGTCGCTCCGGGTGAAGACATATATTCCACATTCCTTAATAATAAATATGCTTCTTTTAGTGGTACATCTATGGCAGTCCCCTTCGTTGCTGGTGCATTAGCATTGATCATCGAAGAAGGCAGAATCCTATTCAAAAGGGATCTTACTGAACCAGAAATTTATGCTCAATTAGTTAAAAGCAGTTCGCTGCTCTTTGGAAATCCAGCTATAGAAGGAAACGGAATGCTGAATTTGTTAAAGAGCTTTGGATAAGTTGATCTATAATTAAAAACTTATCGCCTACTAAGAAAAAACGACTCATGACCTGATTAATGTGAAATATAACTATAATTACAATCATACAAGAGAATCAGTTCATGAGTTGCTCTCTCACCGCAAAACTTCTGTAGAATGGTCTTATGAAAGTATTTTTCTCACAACCACCCTATGTCTATAATTGCACGATTTTAGAAAGTCTCTAGGCATGTTTTAAGTTCAAGTTAAACACTTCGGACGTAAGACGTTAGAACACTAGTGGCTTCCAAGAAAAAGCGTCATTACTTATTAGGAACTCCCTCCCTCAAGCAGTAGAACTCCAAGTAAAACTTATATATTCCTCTCTAGTTTTGAAATGCTCCAAATACACGAGTTCCTCTTTCAAAATGCTGTGAAACGATTCAACGCAGACATTGTCATAACAATTCCTTTTTCGGCTCATGCTGCCTTTCATGCCGTATTCCACAAGCTTTTTCTGGTGTTCCTGAGCCGCATACTGACTGTCCGATCCGAATGGTGCAGAACTTCACTGGCAGGACGGTGAGCCTGGTAAGCACGCTCCAATGCTGAAAGGACCGGTTCCTTTGTCATCCAAGATCCCATTTGGAAGCCCACAACCTGTCGGGTATACAGGATCCATGACGCTGGGCAGGTAAAACCATCCTTCATCCATACTTCCCTTGGCGTTTGAGCAGAAAACTGCTGGTTCGGGTGTTTTTCATGGACGGGCATCTGATATTTGGAATTCGTTGTCGCTTGGTATTCTTCACGATCCTGGATTGAAGGAACAGCTGCCTAATTTTCTGCTCGACCTGACTTCTTCGCTTCTTTCGCTCACTGCTCTTTTGGCACCTCGAATGAATTTGGTTTTATTCTCGCTTCTCGTCTCTCGGTGTCCACTTTTTAGTCTAACATCAATATGGGCATTTCATGTATGCAGCTTTAATAAAAGGGGGAGGAAAACGATAAACTTATAAATATTGGGTTGTTATATCTAGTACATAACTCACTTTTATAGTTGTAACAAATTAAATCGAAAGGAGAAATTAAATTATGAATGAGAAGAAAACTACTCAGGCAAATGCTTCCCAGCAAGAGCAAGTGCAGATTCAAGCGGAAATTGGCTGTTACCAACTGCCTAAATGCTGTGGCTTCGGACCTGACTGCCCAGCAACATATCGCGGTGTATTTAAGAACAATCCGGTCTTTTATTCATGTGGCTGTTCACCTTAATGATTAGCTTTTGATAAGATTTGTGCGTTATCCGCCTTTATATTTCAATTTTAGAGGAGTGTATATAGTTATGATGAATATAATTAATGGTCGACCTATGACAATAATCGAAACAACCGATTTTTTAACTGAGCTTACAAATAGCCCTGATTATAAGAAAATTTCAAAATTAATTGATACAGAGTATTCGAAATTTTCTCTTGAAAACCTAAAAATCAAAGCTACTTTTGTGAGTGACTTATATACAACAAACAAAAAATTAAATGTAGGAAAAATGATTTATTTCATTAGTGAAGATAAGAAACTTGTATTTCATGCCTTTGGTTATAATGAAATTGACAGTACAGAAGTTACTTACTCCCTTGGTGTAGATATTTTAGAGGGGAACGAATTGAAACAATTAGATGTGAAAAAAGGAAGAACTCACGTCACTAATTCACCTTATGATGGAGTTGATCTAGACGTAGAGGTGGAAACTCCACCTTTTCATGACGAGACATACACCCCCGGAGAAACTAACAATAAAATTACTACTGCTTGGGATCCTACGGAGTTTTGTGCTCCTGGTGGTTATCAGCATTGTGGTAAAAACTGTGGATACAATATGGCTAGAGGTGGGGGCGCCCCCATTAACGAATTAGATGAATGTTGCGTAGCACACGATCGTTGCTGGGCAAATTTCGGCGAAGGTAACTGCGAGTGCGATGGGATTCTCGAGAACTGCGCTCGCAGATATAGAACTCAATATTATATTATAGCTAATGCCATTATCATTTATTTCGAAGGATGCTAATAGATAATACTTAAAATGTATAAATATCTCCACTTCTTAATATAGTACTATCCCTTTCAAGTAGACACTCAAAAAAACCTTATGTCACATGAGGAAAGAGTAAACTTGAAGGGGATATTTCCATATAGAAAGGGTAATTTCTTTTTCAGAAGAAGCAGAACAAGAAACTGTTCTATAGACCTCTACTATTTGAAAACGATAATATTAAGACGCCTTATGATAAATATGTTTGTACTGATTAGGAACATGTAGCCTTAAGCAGAATAAGAGCAGGTACCTTTCCTTACTATTTATTTTGAGCCTCAGCTGATCTTTGCAATTTTTTAAAAAGATTTCCTTACAGCTTGTCGCGAGACTCCCTGTTCTCTCGCTACTTGAACAATCCGTTTTTCTTTACCTTGAACAATTATCAGTCGGAGGACTTAAAAACTAATTTTTTTACTCATTGGACACACCTCAACTAAGTTTGATTGTGTTCTCCATTCCCCGTGTCTAAACGGAAACCACCGGCAGAGAAACGTGGGAAGTTTGCGGTAGGAAGTCAATTCAAGAGCGCGTCAAAGAAGTATCCTCTTGGGAGCCTTTCGTTCTGGAACTGGATTCGGTAAACCCAGTCGTGGGGAAAGCAAAAACTGTTTAGCTACCTTCATCAAACTGAAGATGCGTCTGTAAACCGCGATAAAAGTGCTGGAGCATGTTCTTCCTCATCAACCACCTCCCCGAAAATGTCTGGACTGGAAAATCACTCACGAACGATTTACAGAGGAGCTGTTGCACTGGCTCTACAATCCGTCATTTAATCATTGTTATCTTTCTTCACTCTTACCGTTTAAGGAATTCAAATTGAGCTATTTCGGTTGTGCTATGATGAAGGAGTTAATAAATTGAGATTCATCTGCACGAATGTATTTTGGTAACTATATTTCACATGATCAGACCATAAGCTGAATATTTACTTCTTTGGGACCGCCACAATAATCGGCATGTAAATAAATTTAAAATTCATCAGTAAATTATTATTTATTGCAACTTTTTCCTGTCTTCATTCGTGGTTGTAGTGAAAGGAGGAAAGAATGAACCTAGAAACTCTTTACTCCAGCTACTTTAACGACTTGTATAGATACCTGCTTTCCCTCTCCTGTAATCATTTCGTTGCAGAGGAACTAGTCCAAGAAACTTTCTTTAAAGCCTTTTTACATCTTGAGGATAATGAAATTGAAAATATTAAGGCTTGGTTGTTTAAAGTTGGATACCATGCATTTATTGATTTCACACGACGAAAAAACAAAAAAAATGCACTTATTGAAGAAATTAAGGGACTAGAATTACTGGATAACAATACTCCGGAAAATCAGTTCATAGAGCGTGATCAATTAAGCCAGTTAATACAATCAATTCATACTCTACCCGAAAAAGAATCCCAAGCCATCCTTTTATGTGATTTACATCAATTCAAAATGCACGAAGCAGCTGAAGTGCTGGGGTTAAATCTTAACACTTTAAAAAGTCATATTTATCGTGGGAGGAAAAAGTTAAAAACGATTCTTGAAAAGAGGGGCATACTACATGAAGAAGGATAACGATAACGAACAATTTCTCGATAAAAAAAGTAATAATAGTAATTTAACATCTAAAGAAGATCAAGAGGCGACTAATAATGAATACAATGAGTTGTTTAAAAAAGCTAATTTAGATTTCGGGACCACTTTACACTTTGAAGAAAAAGCTTCAAAAGGAATTATTAAATTAGCAAAATACCAAGCAAAGATAAGTACAATCCTCATTGTTCTAACCATTTTACTTTTAATTGTACCTGTTCTAACACTTTGTTCCTATTTATATTACGGAACAGAGAACCGAGCTAACGACTTGTTAGACACCACTAGGAATTTAATCTACGTAACTGAACCTAATACAATGTTAGAAGAAGGGTTTGATGCTAGAATCGGTTTTTTTTCTATGGACGCGAATTTTAACACTTTAAAACGTGTTGGGAAGCAAAGTCTTAATTCTGAGGCAATCAAAGTGCATTACACAATGAAACAATTTTCTGCCGTGGAACGGCAATCTAACACAAGTATACCTGTATCTGAGTCAAATAAGAATCATTTCATTTTCCCAAGTAACAACCTGAATCTTGATAAAAATAAGGAGTGGGAGGTTTTAAACGGTTTGCCTTCTGGGTCTGTCGCCGAATTGTACATTTCTTTCGATGATTTGTATTCTCCCCAAGAAGTGGAACATAAGCTCCCCAAAAGTATTGATACTCTGTGGCTTGCAGTAAACTCAGGAGTGGAGAACTCACAAAATAGTGAACAAATAATTCCTTTGGGGTACCCTACGCATTCTGATGCCAATTTATTTTCTCCGTTTTTCGAGGCTGAGGTTGCTAAACAAGGAATTGAACCTATATTTCTTAAAATTGTTGAACAGTTGGCTCAGCGACAAAAGCTAATATCTACTTTTCCATACTACCAGAATACATCTTTCTCTAAACGTTTGGATTATATAAAGAAAAATGGAATCCTCACCTATGGAGTCGTCGTTACTGGGCCATCTGAAGAACTAAAAAAACTTAAAAGTAATAAAATGGTGCGCACAATAAAAGTTGAGGAGGTAGAGTTATGGAATTGGCATTCTTAAAAAATAAAAAGAGAACCCTTTTACACCCCATAATAGGAATGATATCTTTCTTGTGCGGTATTTTTTCATTAGTTGAATTGAATATTAACTATTTATTTCTCTCTTCTTTTTTTCTTCCTCAAGCACTATATAGCATACCAGTACTAGGAATTTTTTTGGGAATGGTAGCACTATTTACAAGGCGATCTAAAATGTATGCATGGTGGGGGATTGGACTGAATATTTTTGTACTCCTCTTCTCTTTCGTGATATTAATACTCTCTTGGTCAATTAATCCTAAGCCATAATACGAAAGATTTGATATATACATCGCACTATTTACTAACTTAATTCGCATTCAAACAAAACCAAATAACCAGTCGCCGATAGATTCCAGGCGACTGGTCGCTTAAATTGCAATATGTTTTGATATCCCACTCAAGACATTCCCGGCTTACAGCACCAGACTTAATTATCTGTCTCTTCATTTTTTTTATTTACAAATTCCCAAAAACCAGGCACTGATTTCAAGTCATATCTATAGATTGCCTCAATTAATTTTAAGCTTACTTCTTGTCTTAAGTCATTACGATCTTGAGGTTTTGTCTGTGTAAGAGATTTTTGAATTTTGGGATTGAATTTTTCAATAATAGTTGCTATTGCTCGTGCGTCTCTTTGTTGTGCTTTCTTAATTAGATTCATAAAAGAGTTCACTGCTTCTCTCCCCTTCACATAACGAATTACTTGCTCTATTTTCCCGAGAGTATTGAGGATTGATGCCATTGATCATAACAGATTGGACTGTACTGTTCTTTTATATAATCCAGTACTATAATTAATCCACTTTACGCCAAAAAATCTCTAAGTTTTTTTAATGCCCTAGTTCTTGTTTTTGAAACGGCCTGCTGTGATACGTTATTATTTTTAGCAATTTCAGTATCCGAACAATTCATGACATATGAAGCACTCAAAATACTCTTTTCTTTTTCCGTTAATAAACTTATCGCTTTATGTAGCTTTGAACTCGTTACCACGTCTTCTATTTTAACTGTTCGCTTATCCTTCAAGAATTCATATTGTGTACATACATCCTTAAAAAGATTGTGTGAATCCTCTTCCGGTATTAACACGTTTCTTTTTCGGATTCTTCTTTGCTTCTTGTCAAAATCTATCGAAGCATAATGTATCAAAGATGATATATAGGTTGTAAAACGAAGTTCTAAAAAGAATTGTTTGAATTTTTCATCTAGTTCCTTATTATTAGCATCAGATGGAAACATAATACTTTCTTTGAATAAAGCATAGTGCTCTGGGTCATTCAAAAACTCATTTATAATTTTTTTTCTTGAAAGAATGCTAACAATTTCAGTAAAATTTAGTATGTAAGAGTTCATAATTTCCCTCCTAAATAAACAGTATGTTTAATCAAAGTGATACAACTTGGCGAAACCACAACCATAAATGTCTAAAAAGATATTTTTTTAAAAAAATTGTTAAAAAACCTTGTGAAAGGCTTTAGTATCGAGATTATTTGTGAGAATTTGAATTCTAATCGTGCTATATTAATTAACTTGGACATTGTATAATATTGGATTTTCTTATTTAAAACCTCTTATAACTAATCACTAAAAAATAATCTTGCCTGAATTAAAGAGTTATTGCTACGAAAACAAAACATTTACATCGCGAAGTGATTACCGGAGTATTACGGCTCTGTATAAACTATTTCACTATGGGGAAGCTCAATGGAAAGTAGGAGAATTTTTTCGTATACTTTGTTGTGATGCCTATTGTTACGATGATTGTTTATATTTATCAGCATGAGCCAGTATAGAGTGGGCAGTGTATCTCAGACCGAAACAACCGATTTTGAGGATCGACCATGTCTCTAAACATGACTTGATTGACTTGAGTTGAAAATACGCCTTAATAAAACAAAAAAATCGTTACAAAACACCAACGACTGATTTTCGAAATTAATGTTATGGTGAAGAAGACAGACTGGAAATGGTTCTGAAAAAAACCTTTTTCGCACACCCCCAATTAATAAAACGACGTAAAAAGTTTAGTTTTCTCTACATAACTGGTAATATCGCAATTTAGGATTGAATGGGTATATATAAAAATTCATGATAAGAACACAGAAAAATAGAAATTTAAAAGCTTTGAATATTTATCACTTAACTAAAAAACAAAACATTTGGTTCAGGTTTTGAATAAAATGTTTATGAGCGTTAGCTCTTTGAGAAATGAAAAAAGCCGCTTCCTAAGAGGAAGCGGCTTTTCGCTATATGATTTAAGTTGAACTTACAAGTACTACTACTCAGTTAGATCATGCCCCTTTTCCTCCTTCCTAATACCGCTTAATTAAACCCTATAATTAGGGCAGGAGGCTCGGTGGTAATATTTTTAAAAGCAGCCGTCTCGCTTCCATAACACTATTATGCCCCATCCGTTTAATCTAAATTTTAAGAGTTCAACTCATATAATTGTAATTCACGGTTTATCAAAGGAAAGGAGCACTAATCCGTACAATGTTCAGGATTAAAGTTACAACCACAAATTGTGACACCTACTTTATCGTAGCACGCGGATTCAATTTTTTTAAGATGATAAGCATATTTCTCACATATCTCCTGGTAAAACAAAATATCACTAGGATTTTCAGTTTCCTCTATTTTTTTACTTAGCTTTAATAGTTCAATTTTAAAATTATGATGTCTTGATCTCCAAGCGTGCAATTCTTCCAACAGGATCGCCTCCAAAATATTTTATGTTTAATAAAGTGGGGCAGCGGACTGATAGAACAACCTAAAAAATAGAAACTATTTTTGGGTTGTACTTTTTAAAACTACTATCACTTTACTTCTCAAACACCAATTAAGTTTGGGGGTATAGCCAAGAGGCTAAGGCAAAGGTCTGCAAAACCTTCATCCCCGGTTCAAATCCGGGTACCCCCTTGCTAATTTAATTCGATGGGAGAGAAAGGTAATGTTAAATGAGGTACTTATCTACACAAAGTCAAATTGTAAATTTTGCCAAAAAATTAAGGAGTGGATGGGGGACAACAAGATCAATTTCACTGACATTGATATTACCAATATAAATGATCTCAAGTTACTTCGCGAAATTAAAGGCGTACCCTACACAATCATAAAGAGATCTGGCAAAGAAACAGTTATCTGCGGATTCAATCCAAACAAGCTTAGGGAGACGCTTCTATAATTTCAAAATCTCTTCTGAAGGGAAGATATCTATGAGTGTAGAGGCAATGATTTCATTAATTACAAATGTTGGATTTCCCGTTTCGCTATGTTTTATTCTTCTTTGGTACATTTTGAAGACTCTAGGAGAAAAATTAGATAAGTTAGACAACTCAATGAATCAGCTTAATACTACGATTAAAAAGATTAGCCTGTTAAGAAACTCTAAAAATGAATTTGATTCAAAAAAAAATTCACTTATGTGATATCAGCATCCTAATGGAAAATCATGCAGACACCTTCCAAGTAAGCTATTTCTGAGAGAAATGTCTGTCAATTATATTCAATTTCACATAATATATATTACTCGTTAGTGAACACACTCCTTCGGATAGGTTTGTGTAAAACGTGGAAACTTCACTCGTCTCAAAGACATCTAGATCAGTTTGTATGAGCAACTGAATGATACCATGTATGAGCAGGTGCTGGAGCGGCTGGAGCATCAGGCAGAGCATGCCAAAGAATGGCGGGATCGGATCAATACGTATTTCTACCGTAAAAGCGGCATTGCCGACCAGAAGGATCGCTCTATTTATTAAGCAGGCTGTCTCGGCAATACTTTCCATACAGACTGGAACAAGACTTTTATACGCTTAGGTTCATTTTCTCCTATACTGGCTTGGCTATCCGCACATCACTAAAGGGCATGCGTCTCCTCAGACCTATGCCTTATTTTTTTGCCTGTAGACTTTTAGGCACACGGTTGCTTACGTAAAATGTCATATTTGTCCACCTTGAGTGCGCAATAAATTCTTCTTTTTATGCAACCGCTTGCTTTATACTATTTTTGTAGACGTTTACAAAATGTTGTCGAATTAGACTATGCTTTGGGGAGGATGATCGGTTTGACCTTGTATCGAAGTCTATGGAAAAAAGGGTGTATGCTTCTACTAAGCCTTGTGCTGTCTCTGACCGCCTTCATTGGCTCACCCTCTAATACGGCGAGCGCAGCGGTTGCAGATGATTTTCAAGCTTCCGTCATGGGACCGCTGGCGAAAATCAATGACTGGGGTTCCTTTAAAAAGCAGCTACAAACGTTGAAAAACAATGGCGTGTATGCCATCACTACCGACGTCTGGTGGGGCTATGTGGAGAGCGCAGGAGATAACCAGTTCGATTGGAGCTACTACAAGACCTATGCAAATGCCGTGAAAGAAGCGGGACTGAAGTGGGTTCCTATTATCTCTACGCATAAGTGTGGAGGAAATGTGGGAGATGACTGTAACATCCCACTGCCAAGCTGGCTGCCGAGCAAGGGCAGTGCAGATGAAATGCAATTCAAGGACGAAAGCGGCTATGCCAATAGTGAAGCCCTCTCCCCATTGTGGAGCGGAACCGGTAAACAATATGACGAGCTGTATGCCTCATTCGCTGAAAACTTTGCCGGATATAAAAGTATCATTCCCAAAATTTATTTGAGCGGCGGTCCTTCTGGGGAATTGCGCTATCCGTCCTACTATCCAGCAGCAGGGTGGAGCTACCCGGGACGAGGCAAGTTCCAAGCTTATACTGAAACAGCCAAAAATGCATTCCGCACAGCTATGAATGACAAGTACGGATCATTGGACAAGATTAATGCTGCTTGGGGCACCAAGCTGAGCAGTCTTAGCCAAATCAATCCACCGACCGATGGGGACGGATTTTACACGAACGGCGGATATAATTCCACATATGGAAAGGATTTTCTGTCGTGGTACCAAAGTGTACTTGAGAAGCATCTGGGCGTCATCGGAGCAGCGGCCCACAAAAACTTCGATTCTGTGTTTGGTGTCCGGATCGGGGCCAAAGTTTCCGGTCTGCACTGGCAAATGAACAATCCTGCTATGCCGCACAGCACAGAACAAGCAGGTGGATATTATGATTACAACCGTCTCATTCAGAAATTCAAGGATGCCGATCTAGACTTGACATTTACTTGCCTGGAGATGAGTGACAGTGGCACAGCACCGAATTATTCCTTGCCGTCCACCCTGGTTGATACCGTCTCCTCCATCGCGAATGCCAAGGGTGTTCGCCTGAATGGTGAAAATGCACTCCCGACAGGCGGCAGCGGCTTCCAAAAAATCGAGGAGAAAATCACGAAGTTCGGTTATCACGGGTTTACGTTATTGCGCATCAACAATCTCGTCAACAATGATGGCTCACCAACCGGTGAGTTGAGTGGATTCAAACAATATATCATCAGCAAAGCCAAGCCTGACAATAATGGCGGTACAGGCAACAAAGTAACGATATACTACAAAAAAGGCTTTAACTCACCTTACATTCACTACCGTCCGGCTGGCGGAAGCTGGACTGCAGCGCCAGGTGTGAAAATGCAGGATGCCGAAATTAGCGGCTATGCTAAAATTACCGTCGATATCGGTTCTGCCTCCCAATTGGAAGCCGCTTTTAATGACGGCAATAACAACTGGGACAGCAACAACACCAAAAACTACTCCTTCAGCACGGGCACTTCTACGTACACGCCCGGTAACAGCGGCAATGCGGGAACGATCACATCTGGCGCTCCAGCGGGTACGATTCCCGGGGATGGCGGCGGTACAACTAACAAGGTAACGGTATACTACAAAAAAGGCTTTAACTCGCCTTATATTCACTACCGCCCAGCTAACGGAAACTGGACTGCCGTACCCGGTGTGAAAATGCAGGATGCCGAGATTAGCGGCTATGCCAAAATTACCGTTGATATCGGTTCTGCCTCCCAATTGGAAGCTGCTTTTAATGACGGCAATAACAGTTGGGACAGCAATAACTCGAAGAACTACCTTTTCAGCACTGGAACTTCTACCTACACACCCGGCTTGAACGGGGCTGCAGGATCTATCCGAACGGGGGCACCTTCGGGGGGCGTCCTCAGCGTAGGGGCTTCTACCTACGCAACCGACCTCAACGAAGTGGCAGGAGCTATCCCAACAGAAAAACTTTCGGGTGTATCCTTAAACGTAAGTACTTCTACCTATGCACCCAACTCTAACGGAGTTGAAGTAACTGCTCAAACGGAGGCGCCTTTAGGCGCCTTCACTCCTATAGATCCGGGTACCCTCTCCAAGCCCACTCCCCTTGGCACAGACTGGAGCAAACAAAGTATTTATTTTATCATGACAGACCGTTTCAGCAACGGAGATCCGTCCAACGATAACTACGGTGGCTTCAATTCCAACAACAGCGATCAACGCAAGTGGCATGGTGGCGATTTTCAAGGTATTATTAACAAACTCGACTACATTAAAAATATGGGGTTTACCGCGATCTGGATTACCCCGGTAACGATGCAAAAGAGTGAATACGCTTACCACGGCTATCATACGTATGATTTTTATGCGGTAGACGGGCATCTCGGTACAATGGACAAGTTCAAAGAGCTGGTTGGTAAGGCACATGACAAAAATATCGCTGTGATGCTGGACGTCGTCGTGAATCACACAGGTGATTTCCAACCGGGGAACGGCATCGCCAAGGCCCCTTTTGATAAAACAGATTGGTATCATCATAATGGTGAAATTACAGAGGGGGACTACAACTCTAACAACCAATGGAAAATTGAAAACGGTGATGTGGCTGGACTGGATGACCTAAATCATGAAAACCCCGCTACTGCAAATGAGCTTAAAAACTGGGTCAAATGGCTGCTGAATGAGACAGGCATCGACGGACTGCGGTTGGATACTGCCAAGCATGTACCGAAGGGTTTTCTAAAGGATTTTGACCAAGCCGCCAATACCTTCACCATGGGTGAAATTTTCCATGGCGACCCTGCTTATGTGGGGGATTACACCCGATATCTCGATGCCGCATTGGATTTTCCGATGTATTATACAATCAAGGATGTGTTCGGACACGATCAATCCATGAGAAAAATCAAGGAACGCTACTCCGATGATCGTTACTATCGCGATGCCCAGACCAACGGTGTATTTATTGACAATCATGATGTAAAACGTTTCCTGAATGACGCCTCCGGCAAGCCGGGTGCTAACTATGACAAATGGCCACAGCTCAAAACTGCTTTGGGCTTTACTCTGACATCACGCGGAATTCCAATCATCTACCAAGGTACTGAGCAAGGCTTTAATGGCGGAGATGATCCCGGCAATCGGGAGAATATGGCTTTCAACTCCAACCATGACCTGTATCAGTACATCGCTAAGCTGAACAATGTGCGCAACAACCACCCTGCTCTGCAAAACGGCAGCCAAAAGGAAAAATGGGTGGACGACTCCTTTTACAGTTTTCAGCGCTCTAAAAATGGCGACGAGGCCATTGTATTTATCAACAACTCCTGGAATAGTCAAACCCGCACGATTGGCAACTTCGATAATCTGTCCAACGGAACTCGCCTGACCAACCAATTAGGCAACGATTCCGTTCAGATTAACAACGGTTCGGTTACCGTGACTCTTGCTCCAAAGGAAGTTAAAATTTTCACCAAGTAACGGTCCCATTCGGTTACATTGGTTATTCAGATGTGCTAAAATGAGTTATAGAAGGATATACTAAAAAAAGAGCAAGGATGCTGGTAACATCCCTACTCTTGGCAACAGCCGCTTTGAAGAGCGGTCGGCTGTTCAAAGGCGATCTACAGAAATAGACCGTTTTCCCCTTGAGCAGGGCGGTCTATTTCTTTTTGTTTTGGTTCAACGCAATAACAATCGTAACGATTAGTCCGATCAACGCTATTAATAGCGTGCCGAACATCATCATTAATGTCAGAGCATCCTTAACCTCCACAGGCATCACCTCCCTTCCGGGAGATTAGCCGACCGCCCACCTAAGCCATTCTGTTGTTACTGGAATTATAGCACGTAAATCCGTCCTTAAGCGACAACATTTTACAGATTCATCCAGCCAATCTTATATGGACACTCATCGTCCTTTGCTGCTTACACATTCTACTGTGTCTCTATATGGGTATAGCTTCTTAACGCCAATAAAAGCCCCAGCACAAAAATGAAGCAAATACTGATGATTCCTCCAGGAACATTCGTAAATGTTCTGCCCAGTGTGCCGTGTGGAGAAAACAATAACGGCACGGTCCATGGATAAAAGGTATTTCCAGGTGTATTAACCAAAACAAAATTTAAACACATAACGGTACACATCCCCATAATGGCGGGCACAAATTTTCTCCAGCGAATGGCGAAGAACGTGATGATCGGGATGAGCATAGCGTGCATAATAATCATTTTAGTGAAGATTCCAAGCTGATATATAACGATTTCAAAGGTTAGCGGTCTGTCCGTAATTAACATACCCAATAGCGCAGATAGCGCAAATGCCAACAAAAGGCTAACAGCGATGTACATATAAATAACAAGCAGCTTGCTGAAGTAAAGACGACTCCGGCGAACCGGGCTTGTAAACAGGGCCATATGGGTCCTCTCTTGATATTCTCTCGCATAGATATAGCAAGTCAAAATATAATAGCTCATATACCCAGTTAGGAAATTAATAAGAGTAACAATACTCATAAAATAGTCATTCCAACCATCACGATCTATCGAATACTTGGGACTACCCGTGTAACTATAAAATTCCACCACAATGGTTAATACTAAAATCATTACACTCAACAAAAGAATCTTAGTTCTTTTCAGCTTCAAGCACTCTGCTTTAAACAGGGCAAACATAACAAACCTCCTTTGAAAAGCTCTCTCCATCTAGCCCCTTCTTTGATATGCCCATAGGGATAAAAACAATCCAAGAAGAAAAGTTACTGATAAACTCAACCACGCTATGAGAATATTGACGAATATAATCGCACTTCCTTCATTGGGCGACAAAAGATAGGGTACAATCCACGGATACCATTCACTTTTATACATAAAATTTAAAAATATAACAGTACAAACTACGAGTACAACCACCATAATGCTCTTCCAGCGTATAGCAAAAAAAGAGGCAATTGGGATTAACATCGCATGCATCACACACATTTTGGCAAACACTTGAATTTGGTATACCCAGATAGCTATCGTTAAAGGTCGATTTGTAATAAGCATGCCTAATACTGCAGACAGAAACAGAACGATAAATAGCGACACAATAATAAATCCATAAATAATGATCAATTTACTAAAATAAAATTTTGCCTTGGTGACAGGCGTAGTAAACATAAAGAGGTGCGTGTTTTCCTGGTACTCTCTCGCAAAAATATGACCCGTTAAAATGTAATAACTGACAAATCCGGCTGCAACATTAACGAAAAGAACTATGCCTTCAAAATAGTAGGTCCAACCCCGTTTATCAATTGAATATCGGTAAAAAACGGCGCTTGTTACGAATTCCAGCAACACAACAGCCAGCAATATTATAAAACTCAACAAGAAGGCTTTAGAGCCTTTAAGCTTAATGAGCTCTGCTCTAATCACGTCGCCCACCCTCTCCTGAAATGAGAGTCAAAAAGTACTCCTCTAGCGTCTGCTTTGTGGTGTGTATCTCATAAACTGAAAACTGATGATCTATTAACTGTTTATTTAACGCAGATGTATTTTCAATCGGACTATGAATTCTTAGTTGTTGTGGGGATATCACATTAGATTGAAGCTGCTTCATGTGCTCTTGCAGAAATGCTTGCACTGCTTCTGCATCGTCTACCTTTACATCTGTATATTGCTCAAAGCCTTCCTCTAACCGGCTCAAACGATCTTCCGCTAACAGTTTTCCATTATGTATAATCCCGATGTGTGTAGCTAACTGCTGAATTTCGCTCAAGATGTGGCTGGAAATAAGAATTGTTTTCCCGTCTTCCTCGCACAACCGCTTCAATAGCTGACGAATTTCCTTAATTCCAGATGGGTCCAGTCCGTTTGTTGGCTCATCCAATATGAGCAACTCAGGGTCATGAACAAGCGCCCTCGCAATCCCCAATCTTTGCTTCATCCCTAGGGAAAAATCTTTGAACTTCTTTTTACCGGTATGCTCTAAACCTACCGTGGTTAAGGTACGTTCTATTCTTCCATCATCCTTCATTCCCATGTACTTACAGCATATTCTCAGATTATCACGCGCACTCAGGTTTTCGTATAAACCTGGTGTTTCAATAATCGTTCCAATTTTGGAAAAGATAGATGGATAATTCGTCTCCAACCGCTCGCCAAATAAAAAAACCTCCCCACTTGTAGGCTCAATCAGCCTCATCAGCATGCGGATGGTCGTTGTTTTGCCAGCCCCATTCTCACCGAGGAAACCGTAGATACTGCCACGCTCCACGTGTAAGGAAATATCGTCTACAGCTACCGACATCCCGAACTGTTTGCGGAGGCCCTTCGTTTCAATAACATACTGCATTTCTTTCATCCTCCTATACACACCAAATATAATTATTATACAGATTGAATCATCCACAAAATGTAAAAACCATCACATTTATTCATTTGCCAATCATTATCCCGATAAAAACAAAACAGGCACCTGACGAAGCGTACACTTCGTTGCAGGTGCCTTGTTTATATATAAACAACGTGGGATTACTTAGGCCTCAGTAGCCACGTTGATATTGTTCAGGTATGGAAGGCTTCTCGCCGCGCAGTGCCACCGCTGCATGAGTAGCCCAATATGGATCACGCAGCAATCCGCGTCCCACAGCGACCAGATCGGCATCCTCATTGCCGATAACAGACTGCGCCAAGGCCGGTTCATCCAGTGCGCCAACGGCGATGACTGGGATGTTCAGCGCCTCGCGGATTTGGCGAGCAAACGGCACTTGATAGCCCGGATAGTTGCCTGGCTTTCTGGCGCCTGCCGGTCCTTCTCCGCCCGAGCTGACATGGATCACGTCTACGCCTGCAGCCTGATATGCTCGGCTCAGCTCAATAGCATGATCCACATCGTATCCACCATCTACATATTCCACCGCGCTGATGCGGAAGATTAACGGCATACCCGCAGGCATTTCCTTGCGCACAGCCTGAATGACTTCAACGCCGAAAAGGGATAGCTCCTGACCATACACGTCATCACGCTTGTTTGTAACCGGCGAATGGAATTGGTGAATCAAGTAACCATGTGCACCGTGAAGCTCAATCGTATCCACGCCCGCTTGAACCGCACGCCGGGCGGCGTCTGCGAATTTTTGTACCATGCCACGGACTTCCTCTGTGGTCAGTGCGCGCGGCTGCTTATAACTCGCATCCGGGTATGCGATGGCCGAGGGAGCGACCGGCTCTGCTGCATCCTCAGCTTTACGGCCCGCGTGAGCAATCTGAATGCCTACCTTGGACCCGTGCGCATGAATACCGTCAACCAGCTTCTTATAAGCCGGAATATGTTCATCTGACCAAAGGCCCAGATCATAATCGGTAATTCGTCCATCCGGTTCCACGTCCGTCATTTCTATAATAATCAGCCCCGTGCCTCCAATTGCTCGGCTTAGGTAGTGAACATGATGCCAATCATTCGGAATCCCATCCTTGGCTGTGACCGAGTATTGGCACATCGGTGCCATGACCACACGATTCTTTAACTCCAAATTTTTGATTGTATACGGTGTAAACAACGAAGTCTTCAAAACGCTCATCTCCTTTTTCATCTCTACCACATAACTAAAAATGCGTTCCAAATTACACGGTCTATTATAAGCACAATCGGCACAGTCCAAACGAAATAAAGAGATTCCCCAACCGGGGCCTCCCTCGTATTTGCACCGTGCAGTCATTATGTATATCGTAAGGTTGTAGATGTATTGCACACAATCTATTATCCACAACCTAATAACTTTTTGCAAGTAAATATTTAAATATTATTAAATATTTTTTTGTTCACACTCTCTCGACCTCCTAACTCTAACACAAAAAGACGCCCTTACGGACGCCTCTGCGAAACCAGTTTTATTGTGCTGAACCTAATTGCACCCATGCCTTCTCAATCTCTGCAACCGCCTGATCCTTGTTCATGTTACCACTGATATAAGCCTGCATCAGCTCGCCAAATTTTTGATGGAATGTATCCAAGGAGTAGTTAACAGACAGATCACCGGACTTCGACGTTTTCAAAATGCTTTCCATTTCCTTAGGCATTTCCAGATCAGGAAGCGGTGCATCCTTAATTGGAGGAATCACCTTCGCTACCTGGGAGAACCAGTTCTTACCGTATTCCGAAGTGTACAGCCAGTTGAAGAATTCAATTGTTTCCTTCGATACTTCGGAATCCTTATTGATACGCAGCGCCTGATCTGCACCGGTAATGATGACCGATTGATCCGCTTTGTCACTCACCGGATATCCCATGATGCCAATCTTGAGATCAGGGTTAATTTTCTTGATCGCTTCCTCATCCCACGCACCTTTACCCGTCATAAATGCAGCTTTTCCAGATGCAAAATCACTTACTCCCGCATTGCTGTCCCGTTCCAGCGGCTTATCTGTGCCATGTTTCACCGTCAAATCAATGAAGCTAAAGAAGTTGTTGTACAGCACTGGGTAGTCCTTGATTTTTGCTTTACCTGCGATAAAATCACTAACGAGCTGCTTCGACTCCACGCCTGCATCCTGTGCAGCAGCATCTACATAGTGCATGAAGATGTGCTTCCATACCCACCACTCTTTATATGCGTTGGCAAATGGAGTAATGCCCTTCGCCTCCAGCTTGGTGACCGCGTCCTGCATTTCTGCAATCGTCTTTGGCGGGGAGGTTATCCCAGCTTTGGTAAGCAAATCTTTGTTGTAAATCAACGAAAACAGGTTCCCCTTCACCGGGAGTCCGAGCACTTTGCCGTCACTGGAACTCATATTCGCTCGAACAGCATCCGTCATGGCTGCTGCTAGCGGCTCATTGGTCAGATCGGCGCTATAATCCGCATACGTGTCGATGTCGCCTCCTGCCGTCGTTTGGAATACATCCGGTGTACTACCTGAAGCTATTTTCGACTTCAGAATCGTGTTGTAGTCTGCCTGCATGATCTCCAAATTGATCTTCACGTTAGGTTTGACCTTCTTATACTCCTCGATATACGCGTTAAAGGCATCGGTATACTCCGGTGAGGCTGTGAACATATTTATTGTAACCGTTTTCAAATCTTTTTTGCCGCCAGCACTTTCTTTCGACGCATCCGTGCCGCCGCTGCTTCCACATCCGCTCAACAAACCGACCGTCAAAAGCAAACTGCCGGATAACGCCATCATCTTCTTTAACATGGATACTCCCCCATTTGTTTGTGATCAACGTCCATGCGATCATTCTAAAAAATATACTCCAATTTAAAAAGGCAGATTAGTGAAGCATTAAGGGTAAAAAAGTGGTTTATTGCAAGCTCACACGATACTCAGACGGTGACACCTGATAATAATTACGAAAAGCCTTACTGAAATAATTTTTATCCTTGTAGCCGAGCATATCCGAAATTTCCTGTATTTTCAGGCTGGAATCGCCCAGCAGCTCCTTCGCCTTGTCCATCCTAACCTTCTGTACATATTCGTGAATACCGTAACCAAACTGCTGCTTAAACAGCTTCATCAAGTATTCCCGACTCAAAAAAAAGGTTTCAGCAAAGAACGAAATTTTAATATCCTCAAAATAATAACGGTCGATGTGCCTTTTGATGTCTGTTATGTCAAAGGGCTGGTTCCCCGCTTGAGCATGTTGGACCCCAGCAATGTAAAGCTCCAGCATCCGATTCAATCTCTGACCGTAGTGAACAAAGCTCGTAAAATCAGCAGACAAATCGCTTTCCCCCATGTGCTCCGGTTCTTCCAAAGCTCCATCTTGATTCAACGCTGATGTAGACGCACCCAACTCAATTGCTGCCTCTTTCAGTAGAAAATGGAACTCCCGCATCAATCGATCAGCATCTTGTAAACGGAAAACAGGACCTGTTGCCAATTGTTTCAGCAGATCACCCAGCAGTACCTTTGCCCGGTTTGCCTGACCTGTCTGAGCATCCTTTTGGATCGACAACAGTTGCTCCGTCCATGACATTTCCTCTGACGCAGCCATTTGCCGGGGCACCGTATGGAGAATAGATTCCCCTTCCAGCTTCAATACATCCGTGCTGTGAATGAGCGTTTTGGCATCCCTATAGGCAGAAGCCAGCTCCACTACGTCTGTACAGAGCTTGCCCACTCCGGCCGCTACTACCATACTGAACAGCCCATGCAGGTTCACAACCGCCTTCTGTGCCACTTGTGCCAGTAGGAGGGACATATGTTCTTCATGTCCTGGGGCCAGGGTACAGATCGAAATGACCTCGCGCTCCCGTCGCGGATGGGGGAAGCTAAAACAACTCAACCGTTCATCTGATGTCTGCGCTAATACATTCGTTACAGCAAAATCCATCAGATCGACATCGCCATGAAAACGTGTCCTGCGGATCACATCCCTGTTGAGCAGCCGCAGCACGATCACCCCAAAGCGATTCCCCGGCTGATCCGCTCCGATTAATGGGAGCAACGCCGTATTGGCCTGCTTTTTAAAGCTACCGTCCAAAATGGACAAATACAGCTTCTCTTTCAGCTTCGGCAGTGACATATTCAGCGTAATGTTCTGGCTAATGGACTTGTTTTTGCTTTGCTCTCGGCTTTCCAGAATGTCCACTGCTTTGCGCAGTGCCTGGTTCAGATCCTGACGATTGATAGGCTTGAGCAGATAATCCACCACCCGGGATTGAATCGCCTGCCGTGTAAATTCAAAGTCGTTGTAGCCGCTAATGACAATCGTCAACAGATGGGGATATGCCTTCTCGATGGCACGGAGAAATTCGATACCGTTCAGCTCAGGCATTTTCATATCGACCATCACCACATCTATAGGGTGCTGACCCAGCAGCTCCAGTCCCAATCTTCCATTCGTCGCTTCATAAATATGTTCGATCCCCAGACGGTCCCAGTCCCCGATAATACGAATGGCTTCGCGCAACGGCTCTTCATCGTCAATAATCAATACGTTATACATGACTACTTCCTCCCCGGGGAATTTGCATTCTCATTTCCGTTCCCGTTTCATCCGTAAGGATGAATAATCCTGCCTGATCTCCATACAAAAGCTTCAACCGTGTGTTCAGATTTTTCAAACCAATATGCTCACTCTCCCGTTCTTCCCATTTTTCATGGAATGAATCCAGCACCAGTCTCAGCTTGTCCTCTGAAAATCCAGGCCCGTTGTCCCTGACTGCAATTGTGGCATTTGCATCTGTAGAACTCGAATTGGCTGAAATGACGATCAGAATATCGCTTGATACTTTTTCCAACGCATGCTTGATAGCGTTTTCCACCAACGTCTGCACAGATAACCTTGGAATCGGCAGCTCCATCAGCATTTCCTCCCATACCACTTCGACCCGCAGTCTCGCCCCGAATCTTGCTTTTTGCAGACCTATATATCGTTCAATATGCTTGAGCTCCTCGCGGGCAGCTACGATATCCTTGCCGTTGATGGAATACCGTAACGTTTGGGCCAACGCATCCACCATATCCGCCATATCGAACATCTCCCGCTTTAATGCCTGTGTGGATATGGCTTGCAGGGCATTGTACAGAAAATGAGGATTAATTTCAGCCTCCAACGCCTTGAGTATGGCGTTCTTTTCGACCAGCTTCATGCGATAGCGCTCATTAATAAGCTCTTCGGTTCTTTGAACCATTTCGTTAAAATGCAGCGACAAATATGCAATCTCGTCATGTCCCTTCACAGGAGCTGTTGCTCCAAAATCTCCGGTGCTAAACCGCTTCATCTGGGTGGACAGCTTATGTAAAGGTCGGGTAATGGCGTTCGAGGTCAGTGTCACTAATATAATAGACACGCCTAAAAATAAAGCCCCGATGGCATAGCTCCAATTCCGTGTTGTCGTAGCTGCTTCATAAATCTGGCGGTATGGGATGGGCTTAATGAGCTGCCACCCATCTTTTTCGCCAGCATCATAGACGACCAAATACTCCTGATTGCCACTGCGATCAGACCACGTTACTCGCCCGCTTCCTCCCTTGCCGATCTGTGCCAACACTCCGGAATCACGCATCCGCTCATATAGCGGAAAGCTGTTCACATAAAAGGGAACCCCTTTAGGGCTCATTAGCATCAATTGGTCCCCTTTGCCCAGTGGAATGTTCTGCATGATTTCATCCACGGTGCTCGTATTGTAATAAAAGGACAGCACCGCCTGCGGGTGACGGGATGCAATCGACCTCAACACTCGATGGTATGCCATAAAGCTGGCTTGTGGCGCCACATAGCCCATATCAGAGCGGGACCCCACAAAGGATTGAAATGATTCGTTCGTGGTACTAGCCATCGCCTCTTTATACCAAGGAAGCTTGGGAATATCCGTGTTTATTCCTTTGCGCACCGTAATGTTATACGTCTCCCTGGTCACCACATAGTATTGATGTCGGTCCGCCACGTACAGATAGATCGCTTCCAGATCGGTACGCGAATAAAACATGCTGCGCAAGTAATTCTCAATGACCATTCTCGAAGCATAGTCCCGGTTCTCATTGGCAATCGCGTTCATGATATCGTTGTAACGTAGCTGCGGAAGAGCCAACTGCTGCATTCCCTCCAAGTAATCCTCCAAATTCTGATTGACCAGCAGCAGATTATTGGTCGTGCTGGCGATGCTATGGTTAACCGACTCCTTTTCAATCATCTGATAGGAAATAATTGTGAGTGAGCCCACCACCAGAATAATCACCGAGGTAAAAAGTAGAATGAGCTTGTTCACTAATTTTTGCGTGATTCTCCTCCACATAGAGCGAAGAAACGTTCTTACACGCTCTGACATCATGATAATCGCCCCTTTTGAAAGCGTACACATTTTTACCCTCAACTGTTTTCTTAAATCCATTGGTCCGGCCCTAGAGCTATCCTATACTTTCATTATATCTTAAACAGCTTGGAACGTAAGAGCGGAAAATGTTGAGAAAAAGAGGTGCGTTATGCTGAAAAAAAGGGGAACCCGGGGCGACAAGGGCAGTAAACTGGAATTCGGTTTATTCACACTGCCCGTAATCTTGTGCATTACGATTGCATTTTATATTCCGTTTTTGATGACGATACGCTATTCCCTGACCAAGTGGAACGGCATATCCAAACATCCGAAATTTGTAGGTCTGGATAACTTCAAGCAAATCTTGCTTGGAGACGCCAATTTTGCACATGCAGCCTGGTTTACCGTCAAGTATGCCATTTTGTACATTGTATTGGTGAATGTGCTGGCCATTTTGCTGGCGCTCGTTCTCGATATGAAGCTGAAAAGCTCGGCTTGGTTGCGAGCGGCCTTCTTTATCCCTTATATCCTCAGTCTTGTAATTGTTGGATTCATATGGAAATTTATCTTCATGCAAGGCTTTGAGTCATTGGGTCACAGTACAGGCTGGGGCATCTTCCAGCTCAGTTGGCTGGGTGAGGAAGGGCTCGCGTTTGTTTCCATTTTGGCGGTATCGATCTGGCAATCCATTGGCTTTTACATGGTCATTTATATTGCAGGCTTGCAATCTGTGCCAGAGGATCTAAAAGAAGCTGCCATTGTCGATGGCGCGGGGCCGATTCGGAGATTTTTCAGTATTATTCTACCGATGCTTGCACCTTCCATTACGATCTCAGTCTTCATGGCACTGACCAACTCAATCAAAGTGTTTGACGTCATTTTATCTCTGACCGGCGGTGGGCCGGGAGGTACGACATACAGCATTGCGTATGATATTTACCGGGACACGTTCCAGAACAATCTGTATGGCTACGGAACAGCCAAAGCATTGATTTTATTCGTTGCAGTCCTGATCATTACGATTATTCAATTGTCTATTTTCAAACGCAGGGAGGTTGAAGCCTGATGCAACGCAGCCGTACAGGACGTATTTTGCTAGAAGCGGGCATGATTGTATTATCACTGTTATTTTTGTACCCGCTGTTTCTCGCCATTAACAATTCGTTCAAAAGCTTCGCTGAGGTCATGACCGACGTCATTGCCCTGCCTAAGCAGCTTTCGCTGGATAATTACGTATATGTATGGAAATTCATTGACTATCCACGCCTATTTCTGAATAACACCATTATTACCGTCGTCGGACTGGCAGGTATCGTACTGATATCTTCCATCGCGGCCTACAAGCTGGCAAGAACCAAGAGCAAATGGAGCTCCGTGATTTACATGCTGTGCATTATGCCGATGCTGATCCCGTTTCAGTCCATCATGCTCACTGTCTTGCGACTAGCGAAAGACTTAAATCTGGCAGACAGCACTTGGGGACTTGGCTTGCTGTATTGGGGCTTCGGCGCTCCGCTGGCCGTGTTTATCTATCACGGCTTTGTGAAGGGCATTCCGGTCGAGATTGACGAAAGCGCCAAAATCGATGGGGCCTCGGGCTTCCGGCTTTTCTTTTCCGTAATTTTCCCCTTGCTGAAATCAGTCACCGCCACCATTGTCATTATCGACGTGATGTGGATTTGGAACGATTTTCTGCTTCCGTTACTCATGGTTAACGGCTCGCCCAGCACTAAGACACTGACGCTGGCCGCCTATACCTTCGTCGGACAGTACACATCCGACTGGCAATACGCCATGACCGCGATGGTAATGGCTGTGCTGCCTTCGATTATCGTATTTATTTTTCTGCAAAAATACATTGTCAAAGGCGTTGTTGCCGGAGCCGTCAAAGGCTGATTCAACTACACCCTTACAGATGACCCAAAGAGGACTTGCGTAAACTTTACGCAAGTCCTCTTGTCTTCGTGATGTCCATGCCTGTACTCTGGCCTTATTTATGCTTAACCCATTGCGCGCTATCCACCGGCCAAAAAATCACATCCGCACGGCCAACAATATCTTTAATAGAAACAAAGCCAATAGCACGACTATCCCTACTATTATTGCGGTGGTCGCCCATCACAAAAATATACCCCTCAGGTACCTTGGAATCGGTTATGGTTCCATTTGGAAAGTCCACATTGTTATATAGTTCTCCCTTGGCGTGCGCATCCTGAATAGCTCCCTGAATGTATGACTCCTCTACTTTCTTACCGTTCACATAAAGATTGTCGCCTTGATACCGAATCGTATCGCCAGCCACCCCAATAACACGCTTAATAAAGTCTCTTTGTTCCTTTCTCACATGGAATACAACAACCTCACTCGGCTTGGGATCACGAAAATCGTAAATCACCTTGTTCACGACTACTCGTTCATCTGTCTTGAAATTCGGTTCCATGGACGCTCCCTCAACAATAAATGGCGCAAATAATAGCCAACGTATAATGAACACGAGCACAATGGCTACAATAATGGCCTTAAGCCAATCGATCATCTCCTTTTTCACTCTTGGCTGCTTTTCCTGCAATTGTTCGACAGTTGAATCTGTCAAATGATTTCCACTCTCCATGCGCTAAAACCACCCTTTCCCACAGTCTTCATTCCTATTATATGTATAATGTTTAAGTATAATCAAATTTTCCCAGTCTGACAAAAGTGCATTTTTAGTTGAAACAAAAGTGTGAACTTTTTTTCACAACATTAAAAAAACAGTAAAAAACTGTTGATGCAAACGTTAACATATATTACACTGTGCATATACTTCATAGAGCGTATTAGACATAGGTTAGATCAATCTGTCACCCCAGGAGGTGTCCTGTTTTTACTGGTAAGACAGCATGAGCCACTTTTATATATGCTATCTTCTTTTAAAATAAGAACTCAAATGAGGAGGAATTTACATGTTTAAACGGAATGATCGTCCAAAAAACGGATTTAACGCTCTAAGACTCAGTGTTTCTTTTGTTTTCGCCTCTTCTTGTATTATTGGAACCGCTTACGCAGATACGTTACCCAACGACACCCCTTCTTCCGCACTCACAGAAGAGGCAGTTAGTACAACTGACTCAACCACCGTCTCCACAACGTTAGCGGCAGGAGATTTGTATGTGGCGCCAAATGGTAACGTGTCCAATCCCGGCACCATATCTAGTCCTACCACACTCGAAGCAGCTCTTACACAAATTGCTCCTGGTAAAACCATTTACCTGCGCGGTGGCAACTACACCTACTCCTCAACGATTACAATTCAGCGTGAAAATAGCGGCAATAACGGCTCACTCAAAGGGTTGGTCGCTTACGGTAGTGAAAAGCCGGTACTTGATTTCTCTGCTCAAGCCTTTGGTTCAGCCAATCGTGGACTTCAGCTTAACGGAGACTTTTGGCTGGTAAAGGGCCTTGAAGTAAAGGGTGCCGGAGATAATGGTATCTATATCGGCGGTAGCAATAACCGAATCGAAAACGTGGAAACCCACCACAACCGGGATACTGGACTTCAGCTTGGGCGTTACTCTCCTAACGCTTCCACTAGTGAGTGGCCTTCGAATAATTTGATTTTGAATTCTTACTCTCATGATAACGCTGATCCCGATAATGGTGAGGATGCCGATGGCTTCGCGGCCAAATTGACTGTAGGATCAGGCAATGTGTTTGATAACTGCTTGGCTGCGTACAACGTAGACGATGGTTGGGATTTGTATAGCAAAACAGAAACAGGCCCTATCGGTGAGGTAACCATCCTGAACAGTGTGGCCCACCACAACGGGCAGACCGCAGATGGAACGTCTACCGCGAACAGCGACGGCAATGGCTTTAAGCTGGGTGGAGACAAAATCAAAGTCAACCATATTGTGAAAAACAGTATTGCTTTCCAGAACAAAAAACACGGCTTCACCTACAATAGCAACCCCGGCAGCATTACGTTGACCAATAATACCTCGTGGGACAATGGACAAAGTAATTTTGCTTTTGACAAGGGTGATCACGTGTTCATTAACAATCTTTCCTTTGAGGGAAGCGCCAGTGACAAAACAAGCGGTACAGATCAAGACAACTCTAGCGTTTGGTGGAAAAACAAAAAATCGACGAATGCCAAAGGTCTGGTAGTCAGTGCAGACGACTTTGTTAGTCTCACGCCTTCTATCACTCGAGGTGCAGACGGTTCCATCCAGCTAGGTGATTTCCTTAAGCTGGCCAAAGGGAGCGATCTGATCGGCTCGGGTACTCCGAGCGGAAAAAATATAGGGGCACGTTAAAAGCCCAGCTTAATCAGGACGCCCTGGCCCATCTACCAACTTAGACAATTCTGCATAATATAGCGACCGGTGATTGTCCTCATAACCAGACAAAATATGAGGTGAACAGATCATGGAACGAAGAATCACACTGAAACATACACTCGCCTATGGAAGCGGTAACATGCTGGGAAGTGGCGCACTTGCGATTAGCGGTGCATGGTTAATGTACTTTTATACAACCTTTTGCGGACTGTCTCCCGTTCAGGCCGCGGCCATTTTCTCTGTTGCTAGCATCATAGATGCAGTCAGCAATCCGGTCATGGGCTTTATCAGCGATAACTTTCACCGGACCCGCTTGGGCCGTAAATTCGGCAGACGACGCTTTTTCATCATGATGGGTATCCCGCTGATGCTCGTGTATCCGATGCTTTGGGTAGATGGGTTGGGCTTCTGGTATTACCTGAGTACGTACGTGCTGTTTGAACTGGTGTATACCTCAGTCATGGTACCGTATGAAGCACTAGCGTCAGAGATGACCCGCGACTTCGGCGCACGCTCCAGATTAACTGGATGGAAGGCCATGTTTGGCAAAATTGCCAATTTTGCCGCCGCTTTTATCCCTGGTCGCTTTATTGCCGAGTATGGCAAAGACTCTCCATTGCCTTTCTTTTATACCGGTCTCGTTTTTGCAGCTATTTTGCTGATTGCGATGGCATTCTTGTATAAAAACTCCTGGGAACGTCCAAGTGAGGAACTGCAAAAGGAACTGGAAGGTGAAGCTCCGCTTTCCTTTATAGATTCGATGAAAAAGTTGTTTATCGACATTTCTTCTACCTTCCGGGTCAAGACGTTCCGTCATCATCTCGGGATGTACCTGGGCGGCTTTTCAGCTGAGTGGCTATTTACTTCTGCTTTTACGTACTTTATTGTTTTCTCCTTGTTCCAAAGCTCGGAGATGGTATCTAATCTGAATAGCTTTAACTCTGTCATTCAATTGATTTCTACCTATTTCTTCATCCAATTCTGTGTGCGTAAAGGATTCCGTATGCCATTCATCGCTGCACTCGTTGTCGTTTGCTTTAGCGTAGCAGGTTATGGCCTGCTCTATATAACGGGAGCCTCTAATACGATGGTATGGCTATATGTCATCACACTGTTCATGGGACTTGGTACAGGGGGCGTCTACTATATCCCTTGGAATCAATATACGTTCCTTGCCGATGTGGATGAAGCGTTGACTGGCCGTCGCCGGGAAGGAATTTATGCAGGTATGATGACTTTTGCCGGAAAAATGGTGCGGGCCGTTGTCGTCTTCATTCTCGGCTGGGTGTTACAGCATTTTGGCTTTGTATCCGGGGCTGATAGTCAGCCCGTCGCTGCTCAGCACGCCATCTTTTATGTACTCGTAGTTGGTACCATCGTTCTTGCGATCATCGGTATGATTGCTTCTGTCGTGATGAAGCTGGATATTGACAGCCACAAGAAGCTAATCGCCGAAATTGACCGCCTCAAAAACGGTGGCTCCATGAAATCAGCTAAACCGCAAGCCCGGAAGGTATTCGAGGAACTGACAGGTTTCCATTACGATCGGTGCTGGGGTAACAATAACGTGGGCTTCAAGAACAAACCCGTTGACCCTAAGACACACACTCCATCTATGTAACAACAATAACAATTACAGATTAAACATTTACTAAAGAGGTGACTGTATCATGGCAAATCCAACATCACAACCAACCACCAGTCCTACAAAAACAGATTCTTGGGCTGTACGTATGAGCGATTCCGTTCTACAACGGAGCCCGGAATTTTACGAAAAATGGGAATATGACCATGGCGTGATTTACAGAGGTCTGGAATGGGTTGGCGAACTGACAGGCGATCCCAAGTACATGGAATTTATAAAAAAACATATGGATCATTTTGTTGACGATAATGGCGTAATTCAGCGCTATAAAGTAGATGAGTACAATATTGACCACGTGAATAACGGCAAGCTGCTCTTCTCGCTGTATCGTGCCACAGGAGATGAACGATACAAAAAGGCAGCCTACCAATTACGCAGTCAGTTGGAAAAACACCCACGCACAAGCGAGGGCGCATTCTGGCATAAGCAAATTTATCCGTATCAAATTTGGCTCGACGGCTTGTACATGGGTGCCCCGTTCTACGCTGAATTTATCCGCGAATTCGGAGATCCGTCAGAGTTTGACGATGTGACCCTACAATTCAAGCTTTGCTACAAGCATACGCGTGATCCTGAAACGGGTCTGCTCTACCATGCTTGGGATGAGAAGGGTGAGCAGCATTGGTGCAACCCGGAAACAGGCTGTTCCAAAAATTTCTGGGGACGCTCGATGGGTTGGTTCGTTATGGCACTCGTTGACGTGCTGGACTATATTCCAGAGGATCATGCAGACCGTCCTGTCCTGATCGATATGCTGACGGAAACACTGGAAGCCCTGCTGAAAGTGCGTGATAAAGAAAGTGGAGTCTTTTATCAAGTGCTCAACCTGGGCCATGTGAAAGGCAACTATCTGGAGGCTTCAGCTTCCTGCATGATTCTCTATGCTATTGCCAAGGGCGTTCGCAAAGGCTATCTGCCAGAGCAATATCGTCAAGAGGCAGAAATCATCCGTAAGGGTATTATCGATGAATTTATCACGATCACTGAAGAAGGACTCGTGAATCTGAACAAAACGGTGCAAGTAAGCGGTTTGGGTGGTAAAGATCGTCGGGACGGTACCTTCGCTTACTATATCAGTGAGCCGATTATAACCAACGACCCCAAAGGTATCGGAGCTTTCATTCAGGCGATGGGTGAAGCAGAACGCATCTAAAATACGCGAACGATATACCTTAATAGCAAAAAGGACGGTGGCCATCAGCCCCGTCCTTTCCTCATTTATGCCTATCTTACTTACTTCATAACTTTAAATTCATATCCCTGTTTCTTCAGATATTCTATGATTTGCGGCAATGCTTTGGCTGTTTCTTCTTTACCATAGGTGTCATGCATGAGTATAATTGCTTTTTCTCGACCTTTGACTGACCTTATAAACTGGTTGATTAGTGCCGGTGCTTTCTTGGATCTTCCCTCTGCATCCTTCGTTAATACATTCCAGTCCACCTGATGGTAATCCTTTTGACGCAAAACCTTATCCAGAGCAGCCATTCCCTGTGGATCTCTTCTGTTCCATGTCATGTGCCCCCCAGGGAAGCGGATCATTCTGGTGGAGAATTCTGGCCCCAGAATACTTTTTAGAACCTGATTGTTCTTCTCGATCTCCTGCATAACATGATCCGTACTTACTCGTCTGTTCGGATATAAATATTTATAATTATGTGAGTACGTATGGTTTCCTATCGCGTGACCCTCTTTGACAATTCTTTTGATAAGATTCCTGGTATGCTCATTTTCATTGGCTTCTTTACCTACAATAAAAAAAGTTGCCTTGACCTTCTGCTTTTTCAGAATATCTAATATCTGAGGTGTGACCGTCACGGATGGTCCGTCATCAAAGGATAAGTAGGCCACTTTTTTACCATCAGCACCATCGGGCATTTGTCCTAGCATTTGCTGATTTAAATATTTTTCAACAAAGGCACCGTCTTCTACATCGGGATCGTTTTTTGGAGAGGCCGCTTTACCCTTTGCCCCTGCGCTGGATTTAACGTTTGATGATCCGGAATCCGTTTTTTTAGCAAGCTCCTGGGTCGGCGCGTGTGGCTTACTATCCGAAACCTTTATCGCAATGAAAGTAATGCAGCCTGCCACAAATAATATAATAGCAATCAGTATCAGCCTTCTTCTGTTCCTCTTCAAGCGGTGCTCACTTGTTCTACTATGTGAATAGCCCTTTTCCATTAGCTTATGTACCTCCACACTAAAATAAGAAAAACCACCGGATCAGGGTGGATGTACACACCTTAGAATGGACATTGGAAAAACCCTTAGGTTTAAGCCGGTGAAAATTTAGGGATGCACTTCAACCAGAGGACAACCTACTCCCGGTGGCTTTCTTGTCTTGCATTTGCATAATTACGAGTATCATTGCAGTTTATTACGATTGTTTCGTTAGGACCTGAGCTAACAAGGACGCATAAGCTTTAGCACCTTTAGGTTTTAAATGTACTCCGTCATGCTCGAAATATGAATTTTTACCAGAGCTTGCTGCATACCAGTCAATCATTGTAATTCGTGGGTCTTGGGATGCAGCTTCGGCAAGATGCTTGTTCACAATACTCTCCCATGGCCGAGGCACACGGGTATTCACGAGTATAATACGCTTCGTATCCTTCAGACTGGCGAGCAAATTCGCCAACTGATCCTTGGTGAAAGCGCCGTTCGTGCCCAGCTCAATGATAACTGTCTTACCTAGCTGTCCGTTCTGTCTTAGCTGCTCCAGTACGGCAGGCGCTTCGGCCATCTGACGACCGATCCGCCCATCTACAACAGCTCCCGGGAAGGATTCCTGAAGGTACGACTGTACATCTAACATGACAGAGTCTCCAATGGCGGTCACACTCGACCCATCACCTGTCATAGGCGTATCTTCTTTGGGTTTGTCCGAAGGTTCCGACGGTTTCGTAACATCATCCGTAGTACCCACCTGGACCGCCGTGTTTTTAGGCGTCTGGGCTTGAGACAGGGCTGGGGTCTGCGCCTTGCTGCCCTCGGATCCTTGCAGCTTGGTGGCTTGGGGCTCCTTGGAAGCCACGGATACCGTTCTGTGAAGTGGCGGCATCGCCTTTGCCTTTGCGACTGGCTTCTCATCACTTGATGCCGCCTGAATCGTTGCATCAGGAGAAGCAACGTACAGGTGGACGGTACCCATGAGAATACCCGCAAAAAGCACAGCCGCTGTAGTTGTAGGCATCCATCTCCACCGCGCCTGTCTACGAACCGCTGAACGGATTTCTGTAATCCAGTGGCGGAATCCTCCATGGCGAATCGGCTCCTCGATATATTTAAACGAGAGAGACGCCAGCAATACGGTAGCTAGCAATTGTAAAATGATACGCGTCACATGTACGCCATCGGTATCTACTTGAGGCGTCGTTAGCGTAATAACCGGAAAATGCCACAGATACAGACCGTAGGAACGGGCTCCAATCCAGCGTAGCGGCTTGATTCCAAGGAGACGACCAAGGTGGCTTACCGGATGAGCCAACGCTGCGACCACAATAGCAGTGACCAAGGCTATGCCCAGCAGGCCGCCCCGGTACAGAGATGGGTCGTATTCATTCGAGGCCCACGCCCAGTGACAAAGCAGTAGCAAGCTTATCGCACCGATGCTGTCCAGAAGCATACGCGCCTTAGCAGAAGCTTGCTCTTTCAGCTTGCCGCTTGGCCACACCAAGGCCAGCGCTGCACCAATTAGTAAAGCAAATCCACGCGTATCCGTGCCGTAATACACCCGGCTCGGGTCGCTTCCCGGTACGTAAATCACGGCCATCAGGAGCGCAGATATTAACGCCAGACAAGTCACCCAGCCTGCAAGCACAATACGCTTGGGCATGAATTTTAGCCCGAGCGCCAGCAGTAAAGGCCACAGGATATAAAACTGCTCCTCCACCGCCAGTGACCACAGATGCCCAAGCGGAGAAGGGGGGCCGAAACTTTCAAAATACGAAACCTGATGGAAAATAAACCACCAATTACTCATATACACCAATGCGGCAGGAACATCTCCGCGCAAGGCCGTTAGCCGTGACGGATCGAAGAGCAACGAGCACAGGACGATGACAGCCACAACCGTCAACATGGCAGGCAGCAACCTTCTGGCACGACGCAGCCAGAAATCTTTCATTTTAAAACTATGATATGTATCCCACTGACTAACCAAAATATCTGTAATCAGATACCCCGACAACGTAAAAAACACGCCTACACCCAACAAACCACCCGGCAACCAATCCGGATTCAGATGATACACAATGACTGCGATGACCGCCAGCGCTCTTAAACCATCCAAACCTGGCATATAACGACGTTGTGACGACAACCGATTAGACTTCATTTCAGCCGCCGTCCTTCTTGCAAATTCAAGCTCCCTGTCTGTTTCAATGCTCTTCTGCCCTTTCCCTCTCCTGCACATCGTCTGTGCGATGCCTTGTAGCCTTTTCATTCATTATATAAAACTTCATAATCGTAATGATTTCATTGAAGTTAAAATTAATGACAATGTTTTTATTATATCATTCCTTTCCACAGTTAGGTAACCACTGATAGATATACAAAAAAAGGCATCTCTTCCCTTAGGAAGAAAATGCCTCTTTATTCGGATTCTATTCTCTTAAAATTTGATGATACCTGAGGTATGAAGGAAGACCAACAACATCAGGATCGGTGCAACATACCGAAGACCGAATAACCAAACATTGAACCAGAAGGGTTTGATGTTCGCATGCTCAGCCGCAGTCTTCCAGTAGTAACCTGTGAATATAACAATCAACAAACCGCCTAACGGTAAGAAGATGTTGGACGCGGTGAAATCTACGAAATCAAAGAATGATTTATCCCCCACTTTTAACTCTGGCACCAGCCCCATGGACAATGCAGAAGGGACGCCCAGCATCAAGCACAGGACCGATACGACGATAACGGAGCGAACCCGGCTCCAACGCATACGCTCCATGACATAGGCTACTGGAACTTCCAGCAAGGATACCATAGAACCTAACGCAGCAACCGCCAGCAGTACGAAGAACAAACCGCCGAAGAATGCACCAAAAGGCATTGCCGAGAATGCAGCCGGTAAAGCAATGAAAACCAGCGATGGTCCTTGAGCTGGATTAATTCCGAAGGAGAAGGTTGTAGGGAAAATAATCATACCTGCGATAAACGCATAGATTAAATCTCCACCACCAACGGCCAGCATGGCTCCACCCAGGGATTGACGGCGATCCACATATGCACCGTACGTGATCATAATCCCCATCCCCAGTGAGAGTGAGAAGAAGGCATGTCCCAAAGCAACCAATGCAGACTCTATACTTAGCTTAGAGAAGTCAGGATTCAGAAAGAAGGATACGCCCGCACCAGAGCCTGGCAGCATAAGAGCGTTAATCATCAACACGAGCAGCAGGATGACCTTGGCAGGAATCAAAATTTTATTAAACTTTTCAATCCCGTTCGATACCCCAAGCGTAACCACGACTGCTGTAAATGCAAAAACAACTAACAGCCAAACCAACGGCGCATAGCCGGAGGAAAAAGAAGCGAACTGTCCAGCAAAATCATTATTTGAAAACAGATTTCCGCTAAATGCCTCTACGGCATAATGCAGTGTCCAGCCTCCTACAATGGCATAGAACGACAAGATAACAAACGGCACGATAACAAACATGATGCTCATCTTGCCCCAAATCGGATGACCGCCTACTTTTACCATTGCAGAAGCAGCACTTCCTCGACCTGCACGACCAAGCGCAAGCTCTGCTAAAAGTACAGGCAAACCAACAAGCAACAGGCAGACAATAAACAATAAGAAAAATGCAGCTCCGCCATATTGTCCTGTAATATACGGAAATTTCCAAATGTTACCTAGTCCTGCCGCACTTCCGATCGCCGCCAATATAAATCCAGCTGACGAGAAGCGTTCATTTTTATCAGACAGGCTATTCTGCCCCTTGCTCAAATTCATTATATCCCCCTCATTCTCTCTACTTACGCATAAACATGAGCATGCGCACATAAATAATTTTTACTCATTATAGCGTAAGTAGGATGTAAGGTCATGCATAATTTTTCACTATTACCGGATTTATTTTCATAATGTTCGGTATCTACACAATACAACAGAAAACTACATTTTTTCTTCAATATCCTTCTTTATTATGGTCTCTCCCATGCGATTGGATACTTTTTGATAAATATACGAAATCGCCAACAGTACAACACCAAAAGAGAAGTAGGCTACAATCGTGCTTCCTGTCGTTAACAGGTGCAGATCATACAACAGCAGCTTACCTGTCGACAGCAAGGTCAAGCCCAATCCAAATCTGCGAATGTAGACCACTCGCTTGAGGAAGCCGTATACAATATACAAAATGGCCAGTAGCAAATACACCAGACTGAACACAAGACCAGCATCCCCCAGACGGAACTGAACTCCGAGAAAGGCGGTTATGATGCCCAGCAAATATACACCCATAATGACCGGATATAACTCATTACTTCTATAATGTCGGGTCATCAGTGCGTTCAAGAAATCCCTGCTACTGAAGAATACCAGCACATTGAAGGCAGCAAGTACCACCAACGCCACATAATCAGCAGCCGTATTTTGCGCATAATTTTCATGCAAAGTTGGAATCGCTACGGTGGCCACCAGTGCCAGCGCATAGCCTATGACGTACAACGCCAAGCTGTAGTATTTAATCACCCGATCGTACAGCAGCTTCACTTTAGGCAGGAAATAAGCCAACACCAGCGATACGCAGGTGTACAACAATACTTTGTACAAGGTGTAATGGGCAAACTCGTCGGATACAACGATGTTATACCAATGCCCGGCTTCATACAAAAGGTAGAAATACACGTTCACCAAAGCTACATATTTAAATCCTTGCATGATATGCATTTCGTACAACCGATTGTTTTTGAAAGCATTCGGACGGCTAAATTCAATCGCATAGAAGACGGTAACGACCAACATTCCCAGTGTAATGAGCGTATATTTGAGTCCAAAATAATCCGTCTCAAATCCTGACAACAGATATATAGGGAAATCGACGAAAAAGAATGCGCCCAGACACAGTAATAAAATGCCCCAGCCAGCTCGTTCCAATTCCTTCAACCGGTAACGGTGGCCATATAATGTAAGAAGAACCGCTTCGATCAACCACCCCATGGATAACCATCTAACTCCAAACTGGAACGGAATCATAAGGATGGCAAAGGTCAACGAAGTCGCATAAAATAATATTTTGGTTTGTTTCTCCTCTGGAATATATCGACGGACCCATTGTCCCAGACCCCCGTACACCAAGCAAAAGACGAGAGCCAACAAGCCTTTATAATCATCCAGGCCTGCATCACCGAACAGAGAATACAGAACGGAACAGCTCACGACTGTATTCAGAGCCAATAGGGAGAAATCCAGCCATGACAGTTTTGTTTTTAAACGGAACGGCACCCACAGTGTCATCCCGAGGTACATCGCAAATGTAATGACTGCATACAGCATGCTCGCTACGGCGCTTTCCGATAACCACGCCAGCACAATCATCAAGGGCGTATTAAGCAAAAAGCTGATATATTGCACGACGACCCACCGTTTGCGGAAGGATACAAGCAGAATCAGCAAGTTTAACAGGAACAAATAGCCCATGGCGATATACACGGCGTTCCCTTCCAGCCCGTTCGCTGCCATATAGGAAAAGAGCGGAAGATATCCCCCTACTAAACCAAAAGAGCATATCGTTCGGGATTCATACCTTAATGACAGTAGCACAGCGGTCACTGTAACGAGTACGGACAAGCCTATGCCTGTATACATTCCTATGATTTCTAACAAAAAGTAGCTGTAAAAAATCGATCCGTACAGTACAGAAATACCGCCGCCCAAAATACCGAGCGCAAAGGTCTGCTTCTGCTTGCGGTACAGCCATTCGCCGCCGCCCAGCATCAGCGCTCCTAGCAGAAAGAAGGCAACGCCCTTCATATTTCCTGTAAACCAGTTCGAGTATGAGTATTTAAATGCGGCTCCCACACCCAATATAATGAGCAAAATCCCCAGCTTGTTGATCCAGTTCAAGCCTAACTTCATTTCAAACTGATTTTGCTTCATGCGCTTCTGCATCGTTTCTTCGCTGATCTCTTCTTCTCCGAACTGCTGGAACTCGCTTGCCGTCTGATGAAGCAATTTGCGCTCGGCCTCCTGAAACCGCCTGCGTTGCTCCATGATTCGGTCTCGTATCTCCTCTGAGAACAGTCGTAATCGGGCGACGATCTCGTCCTGATCTTCTTTAAGCTCATGCGTAGTTTGCTGAATAAGCTGGTCCACTCGGTTTTTAGCCCCATATTCAAAGGATGTCAGCCGATTTTCCCCTTCTGTGGTTCTGGAAGCAAAATAGGTCTCCAGCTTTTCACGCGAAATGCGAATCATATTCGCCTTTTCGCTCAGCATTTGCTCCGTCAGCGCAGTGCGCAATTTTCCATTTTCCTGCTCAATATGTCGTACTCGCTCTTCCAAGTGAATGCAGCGAGCCTGATAATCCTCGAACTTTTTTCGCAGAACCTCATTCTCCAAAATGATATCTGAGGCTTCATAGTCTGCGATTAATGTTTGATACTCCTTGAGCAGCTTGTTCTGTTCTTGGCGGATCGTATGTAAACGATCTTTAAAATCCTCCATGTTCTCCTCCATCGCTGTCCATTTTGGTAATCATTACATTTTACATGAAATTAAAAAGGCATTATAGAGACTATAGCCTATTTTGAGCGTTAAATTGGTGTTTTTACTTAAATTTTCTTCCAGTTTCATCATCACAAAAAAAGCAGGACGAATATACATAAGAAATAAAGCCTACCTTTTCCCTTCGCAAACATGAAACCCGCATGGATGTGTTGCAGAGTCATGCCCTTGATTACCCTGCCGAAAATCAGTATACTAACAAAAAAGCAAACGATATTATGCCTGTGAAGAGCATCCAACTCGGAGGCGTTTACGCCAAGGACCATACGTTAGCGTAGGATATGGCGATATGTACCTAAGTAAACCGGACCCGCCCGTTACAGCGGAGCAAAGTGGATTGGAGAGTCATGACATCTGTCATGCTGTCCGGTCAATTTGGGTGGCACCGCGAGATCAAAGCGCTCCTCGTCCCTTATGGATGAGGGCGCTTTTTGTATTTTTATCCGAAAAGGAGTGCGGTGTCATGTTGGATATCAAATGGATCAGAGAGCATCAAGAACAGGTTCAGACGGCAGCAGACGGCAAAGGAATACAAGTATCGGTCGCAGAGCTGTTGACTCTGGATGAGCGGAGAAAACAGCTGCTTCAGGAAGTGGAACAGCTTCGGCAGAAGCGAAATCAGTGTAGTCAGGATATTGGTGCGCTAATCCATGCTGGTAAGAGTGAGCAGGCCGAAGGAGCAAAGCATCAGGTCAAAGAAATTAACGGACAGCTAGATCTTCTGGAGGCCCCGCAACAGGAAGTAGAAGAACAGTTTCAACAGCTTTTGCTTCTGATGCCTAATATCGTATCGCCAGATACACCACGGGGAAGATCGGATGAGGATAATGTAGAACTGGAGCGGGTCGGGTCGGTTCCGAACTTCGGATTTGAGCCAAAGGATCATATGGCGCTTGGTGAGCTTCACAAGCTTATCGACGTCCCTCGGGGTGTCAAAACAGCCGGTACCCGTAACTACTATCTGACGGGAGCAGGGGTTGCATTGCATCGGGCTGTGCAGCAGCTTGCGGTGGATCTGCTGACTGAACGCGGATTCCAGTTGCTGGACGTTCCACTGATGGTACGTGCAGAGGCGATGCGCAGCACTGGTTTCTTCCCGCTCGGACTGGATCAGACGTACCGCATCACAGGAGAGGATCAGTGGCTTGTAGGCACTTCGGAAGTGCCGCTGGTCTCGTATTACAGCGGTGAGATCGTGGATGTTACGGACCCGATTCGGCTGGCAGCCGTGTCCGTATGCTTCCGCAATGAGGTCGGCTCGGCCGGAAGGGATGTGCACGGACTGTATCGTGTGCACCAGTTTGCCAAGGTCGAGCAGGTCATCATCTGTGAAGCCAGCCTGGACGCTTCAGAGCAGATGTTTCAGGAGATTACGCGCAATGCGGAGGACCTGCTTCAACTGCTGGAACTGCCCTACCGTAAGATGGCTGTCTGTACAGGCGACATGGCGCAAAAAACCTACAAGCAGGTGGACATTGAGACATGGATGCCTAGCCGTCAAGCTTACGGCGAGACACATTCGTCGTCGCAACTGCTTGATTTTCAGGCGCGTCGTTCCAACATCCGCTACCGTAATGCGGACGGCAAGCTGCGATATTGTTACACGCTCAACAACACAGCGGTTGCTTCGCCCCGGATTTTGATTCCGTTGCTGGAGCATCACCAGCAAGAGGACGGTTCGATCCGTATTCCGGAGGCTTTACGTCCATATATGCCGCGAGGTATGGAATTTTTGCGTACTCCCTTGTTATGAAAACAGGAGTGCACTTTGAAAAGTAGTACCCCATGAGCAGGATTTCCCATTGTATCATCGCAAAAAAGACGAAGGACAAATATCCTTCGTCTTTTTTGATGTTTCATTGTGTCATTGTGCTTCTGCTTCCCAAGCGCTGGCAGGGCCAAAGAATTCATAGTGGATATCCGAAGCAGGGATATTCCACTCCTTCAACAGGCCGTATACCGATTGCATGAATCCCTCAGGGCCGCAAAAGTAATATTGTGCGTTACGTTCCGGTATCACGGATTGCAACCAGGCCAGATCCAAACGACCTTCCTTGTGAAAAGCCTGTGCCAGCCGATCTTGCTCCGTTGGTCTGCTGTAACACCAACGAACTGCAGCCTGTGCATGTGTGGCGACCAGCTTTTCCACCTCATTGCGCAGAGCATGGTTATCTCCGTTGACTGCTGCGTGGACAAAGGTGACAGGCCGATGCGGAGCAGATTTCACCAAGGAAGCCAGCATACTGACCATTGGGGTTAGCCCGACCCCGCCGCTGATCAGCACGACAGGTCTGCGATCTGCCCGATCCAGCGTAAAATCACCCGCCGGTGCAGATACCTGAAGCACATCGCCCTCTTGTACCTGCTCATGCAGATATACGGATACTTTACCTGCCGGACGTGACTCTACGGCATCCTCGCGCTTTACAGATATCCGGTAGTGGGATTGGCCCGGTGCATCCGAAAGGCTGTATTGACGAATATGGGTATTATGTTCGCCCGGAATTTCCATTTTTAAGCTGATATATTGCCCAGGCTCGAATTCAGGCAGCACCTGTCCATCCTGCGGCACCAAATAAAAGGACGTAATTTGGTCGCTTTCCTTAACCTTTTTCTGCACAACAAAGCTCTTAAAGTCTGACCAGCCTCCCTGCTGCTGTCCAGCCTCCTTGTACATTTCAGCTTCCATGTCTATAAATACATTAGCGATCACACCATAGGCCTCAGCCCATGCGGCAATGATCTCGTCTGTAGCCGCATCTCCCAGTACGTCTTTGATCGCAGCGAGCAGATATTTTCCGACAATTGGATAATGCTCGGGCTTAATTCCCAAACTGCGATGCTTATGTGCAATCTGACGTACCACCGGAATAATTTCCTCCAGACGGTCAATGTGCTGTGCAGCTGCGTATACAGCATTGGCCAGCGCTCCCTGTTGACGTCCTTGCTTCTGATTCGCGTGATTGAATATATTGAGAAGCTCGGGATGGGCTTCAAACATCATCTGGTAAAAACGCTTGGTGATTGTAGTTCCGTGTACCTCCAAAACAGGTACAGTCGATTTGATCGTTGCAATGGTTTGCTCACTTAGCATCTTTGTATCCCTCTTCTCTCCAAAATAAGATAACAAAGGGTATTTCAACATATGTCCCATTTGTTAATCCTCAATTTAAAACCCAGTATACCCACATAAAGTAACCGTTTATGTGATTCCAGTCACTTTAAATTTGAAATAATGTGAACGTGTCAATGACAAAACGCACAATCACAAACACTTCCCACATAACTGACGAGCTTTCCCCAAAGTTTCAAATATCTATATACCTATTTTGTATGTAATGATCAGATTTGTCCTTTCTCCTAACAACAGTTTCACCATGCTAAAGACTTCAATTTATTCCACTTGTAAACGCTTCCAATTGGGATAAAATCGAAGATGAGGTGCCGGACAAGCCGTTACGGCCCATCCTATTCGTGTTAAAGGAGGCAGATGATATCGTGAAGTGGATCCACAGCAGCAAATGGTTAGCCGCATGGATTTGTATCCTGTTCGCAGTGTCCAGTGCGGGTCTTCAACCCGACGTAGCCCATGCCCATACAACAGGAGTTACGCAAGCAACCTACGGGACCGAAGTGAACCAGGCGCTGAATGGTTTGGACGTCGCCAATGCCGAACTATCCCTGAGCGCAACAGCAAGCACGGCCATTACGAACGGAACGGATTGGAAAGACACCGCAGGTAACCCCATTCAGGCGAACAGCGGTAATATCCTAAAAGTAGGTTCCACTTATTATTGGTACGGCGAGCACGCCGAAAACTGGAAATTTGAAAAAGTGAACGTGTATACCTCAACCGATCTGAAAAATTGGTCCTTCCGCAGCACTATTCTCACCAAAGGTTCCGCCCCTGAGCTAAATTCGAGCAAAATCGAACGTCCCAAAGTCATCTACAACAAAACCACCGGAAAATATGTATTATGGGCGCACTATGAAAATGGCACGGACTACTCCCTAGGTCGTGTAGCCGTCGCTACCAGCGATACACCCGACGGAAATTTTGCCTACCAAGGCAGCTTTCGCCCGCTGAATTACGAATCTCGTGATATGACGGTGTTCACGGATACTGACGGTAGCGGCTACCTTATTACAGCTTCCCGTAAAAATGGCGGCGCCAACGATACGATGGCGATCTTCAAGCTGACAGCTGATTATACGGGCGTGCAGTCGTTTGTTGGCTGGATTTTTGAAAATGGCTATCGCGAAGCTCCTGCTGTTGTGAAAAAGAACAACACCTACTACCTGTTCACCTCGCAGGCATCCGGCTGGTATCCGAATCAGGGCGCTTACGCAACCGCCAGTTCCATGACGGGAAGCTGGTCTGCTCTATCGCCCTTCGGTGATCCGGCGGCTTATGGATCGCAAATCCACTCCATCGCCACGATTACGGGTAGCGCAGGAACCAGCTACATCTATATGGGCGACCGCTGGAATCCGCTCAACCTGAGCGACCACAAATTCATCTGGTTGCCACTAACTCTGAATGACTCCAACAAAACAGCAACCCTGAACTGGTACAGTAGCTGGGATCTGGATGCTGCGACAGGCACAGTAATCCTACCATCCCTTGTGAATCACGCACAGGGCAAAACAGCGACTGCTAGCTCAGCCGCATCCAGTTCTCCAGCTTCACTGGCGAACGATGGCAACGCCCAAACCTCGTGGAAGGCTGCTTCCGCATCCTGGCCCGCTTGGTGGCAGGTCGATTTAGGCAGTACCAAGACCATCAGCGAAGTGGATATTTCATGGTTTATGTACAAAGGATCTGAAGCGTATTACAAATATAAAATTGAATACAGCATGGATGGAGTTAACTACTCCACGATTGATCGCACAGGTAATACCACGTATGGTTTTACCAGTGACAAAGTCAATTTTCAAGCTCGCTACGTGCGAATTAACCTTGTAAATGCAGTGCTATTCAATAATCCAAACAACTGGTATACCCCGACGGTGCATGAAGTAAGATTGCTTGGCAATTAACTTTCACACTTGGAATATTGCCTTAATCCTTAAAAAAATATCGCACAGCTCTTGCGCAATGTTGTACCCATTTGCAGGAGCTGTGCGATTTGTGTTGAACCGCTATGTTCGAGTGCCTCTCTTAGACTCCTGAAGTATCACATGCCGGGCAGTGATAGTGAGTCGCAGATAATCAGATATCAAGCGCTGCATGATATCCTTGATATATTGCAGTCGTGATGGTAGATGCCTTAACGCAATCTCCGATTTGTGCGACATAAGGTGCACAATCAATTAACTCATCTACTACGTTTCTTCTTGGCCGTTGTCCAAGCGCACAAATGACTGAAGTACCTGGAACAAGATGTTCTTCACCATTTTGATCAGCGCAAACAACACCTTCTTGTGTAACATTCAGCCCTTTAAATCCTAAATGAACTTGAATGTTATTCTTTTCGATTTCTTTTAACATAATGGGACGATGTCTAATATTAGCATCCGGAGCCAGCTCTGCTCTCATCTCTACCAGATGAACAGTCTTACCTTCCTGAGCAAGGTGAATGGCTGCTTCACAGCCTGCCAGACCTCCTCCCAATACGACTACGCTATCGCTGACCCTGTCCTGCTCCAGGTAGTAGTTATTAACAATGACTACGTTATCACCATTCAATCCAGGAATTGGAGGAACAATTGCTGCGGAACCAGCTGCTATAATTAACGCATCAACATTTTCTTTCTCTGCATACTCTTTAGTAACAGGTGTATTCAAACGGATCTCAACGCCAGCGTCTTTAGCCAGCTTTCCGAGAGTAACACCTAATTCATACATCTCATATTTAAAAGGAATCGCCTGCTCTCCCCTCAAAATACCGCCTACCTCGTCAGCCTTCTCACATAGAATAACTTTATGTCCGCGTTTGGCTGCAGTAAGAGCTGCATAAAGCCCGCCTGGGCCTCCACCGGCTACTAAAACCTTGCGTGGATTAGGGGAAGGGTAAATTTCTGTTCCATCCATCTCGCGACCAATTAATGGGTTAACCGTACAGCGTCTTGTGGATGTTTCTGCACGTTCTGCCATACAGGTGAAGCATCTCAGACATTTAATAATGTCCTCGTCGCGGTTGCTCATCACCTTTCTTGGAAGCTCTGGATCAGCAAGCAGTGCGCGAGCCATTTCAACAACATCCGCCTGACCGCTAGCAATGATTTCTTCCATTTGAGCCGGGTCATTTAATCCGCCGACCGTTGCAACCGGAACACTTACATGCTTCTTAATCTCTGCTGCAAGATAAACGTTACTTCCATGAGGCAAGAACATCGAAGGATGTGTGATACCAAAGCCTGTCTGATAGGTTCCAGCAGATACATGGAGTAAATCGACTCTTGATTCGATTAATTTAGCAATTTCTATACCTTCTGTCAGGTCATAGCCGCCTTCAAATAACTCCGAACCACTCATTCTAAACTCGATTGGGAAGCCAGAACCCACCGCTTCACGGACACTGTCCAGAACCTCCTGTGCAAAACGCACCCTGTTTTCCAAAGTTCCGCCATACTTGTCTGTTCTGCGGTTGAAATAAGGAGAAAAAAACTGATTAATCAACCATCCATGTCCGCCATGAACCATAATCATTTCATAACCTGCTCTCTTGGCCAGTCCAGCACATCTACCATAAGCTGCTACGATATCATCAATTAGTTCTTGCGAAAGTTCCTTTACTTCTCTGCCATCCGGGCGTACTCCGGGGCTGGGTCCCCACTGAGCAAGTCCTTGTTTCTTATTTTTGTCAGTCAGATAAGTTCCTGCATACTGTCCAGAATGAGACAATTCCACACTGGCAATTGCCCCATGACGGCGAATAGCGTCTGCAGTATAGGTAAAACTAGCAAGAGAATCTACTGTCCCCAGATCCAGATGGTACATATGGGAAGCTTCCGTCTCAGGATGAACCACGACTTCGCTGACCGTAACTGACGCAGCACCGCCTTTTGCTCTTAATTCATAAAAAGCTGTAGATTTCGGTCCAATAGTGCAGTCAGCTGTAATATCTGTACCTCCCATAGGAGAGCCAAACATTCTATTTCTGAAAGTCACATTTCCAATTGTAATTGGTTTACATAGATTGGGATATTTTCTTTGCATGATCTCATGCTCCTTATCTGTATTTATTGCTATGGGTTAATTGATAGCTTTCTGATTCATATCCACAGCCATCTTCTGATTTTTTCGGGTAGTGAACTTATATACAAATGTTAGAACAAGTCCGGTTATGCCAAGTACGGCCGCAATGACAAAGGCTCTCTGATAGCTACTGTCTGTGCTGTAAACATGACTCATAATCGATGGGCCAAAGTATCCTGCTGTTGCAAATCCAATAAACATAATTCCATAATTCACACTATTATTTCTCACACCAAACTGATCGGCAGTAAATCCAGGAAATACCCCCATCAGTGCACCAAAACATAAACCAATAACTGAAATACCAATATAGAATGTCAACACACTACCTTCGCCTGAAAAATAAAGCAATGTGAGTCCTATGACCGAAAAGACAGAAGAAAAAGCCAGGGTATTGATTCGACCGATTTTGTCCGAAATATAGCCTGCAACGATTCGTCCGCCCGTGTTAAACAATGCCAATACGGAAACAACTGTCGTAGCGGCTGCCGCAGACATACCAATCATTTTCTGAGCTATAGGAGAAGCTTGTGATGTACACATGAGTCCGGCAAAAGCACCACACATTAATAACAAGATCATGATATAAAACAGAGGGCTTGAGAGCATGCCTTTCCAGTCTTTGTCGTTCTGAATAGAACGGCCAACATTTACAGTCTTGGGTGTCCATCCTGCAGGAACAAAGTCAGATGGACATTTCTCAATGAAGAAAGAAGCAGCACATACAATAATAAGAAATGCTATACCGATGATAATGAATGCTGATGTCACACCAGACCTACTGATTAAACTATTGGCAATAGGAGGTATAATAACTGAGCTTATTCCATAAGCAGCCGTTGTTATACCGCCAACTAATCCTCTTTTGTCAGGGAAAAACTTAATAGAGTTGCTAATTGTGCATCCGTAAACCATTCCCGTTCCTAGGCCGAGTACGATACCGTACGCCAATACCAGGTAACCTACAGATGTTGCAAATCCTGATAAAATCATACCGCCTCCAAATAGCAAGCCCCCTACAAAGATCACTTTTTTGGGCCCGAATCGATCATTAATCCAGCCACCTGAAATCATCGTGATAGGACCTACCGAATTTGTAATCGTAAATGCAATAGCCAAATTCCCCGGTGTTAAACTAAGTCCTGTGACGCTGCTCAAATATTCTGCCATTGGGGCAGAAAATACACTCCACGCGTAAATTGATCCAATACACAGATTAATAAAACAGCTTGCAATCAGAATAATCCATCTCTTTTTTGTAAGTTCCACTGAGATCTTCTTCTCCCTCGTCGTTGTATTGTGAAATCATTCACATATTTCGAAATAATATTAACACGTGCTTTGCAATATATCAACAGGAACATGTATGTAGTTATATGTTTTATTAAATATGTTTTCAATAATATATCAATCTTATTGTGGACTCGCTAAATATGTTATACTTAACCAATAAACGACGAAAATGTTAGGAAGAGTGCCTTATGAGAACTTTAAAATATGCCATTCTGGGCTTGTTAAATAAAGAACCTATGACTGGTTATGATATAGGTAAAGAATTCAGTAAAGATTTAGGCGAATTTTGGACTGCAAAGCATAGTCAGATCTATCCAGAATTAAAAAAACTGCTTAATGAGGGACTTATCGTCTACGAGATCCAAATTAGCGGAGAAATTTTAGAAAAAAAATTGTATTCGATTACGGAGAAAGGCAAAGAAGATTTTTTACAATGGCTAAAAAAAGCAGAGCCTATTGAACCCACTCCCAAAGATGTGTTTAGGCTGAGAATGTATTTTTCTAATCATCTGGATATAACAACCCGATTATATTTGTTGGAACATCAGCTGCTTCAACATCAAGATAGGCTGGAACATTTACGCAAAAATAAAGAACGTTATGAAACTATTCCTCCTCTTGATAGTGATAATTTTGGCGATTATCTTGTATTAGATGGTGCTATTTTACGCGAAACTATAACCATACAATGGATAGAAAGTTTTATTGCTTATTGTAAAAAATAAAGCATCTCATTTTCCCTTAAACTTATTGTAAACACAAAAAAGCACAAGGATTCGAGAATATGTAGCTCGAACCCTTATGCTTATTTTTTTACTAATCAACGCATTCGATTCACTGTGGTAAACACAAATTTATCGTACCGATGCCGCGAGAACGAGTATTCAAATGGTATACCTGTATCTAGATAACCCACCTGCTCAATTTCCAAGATTGGATCATCCGCTGCGCAGTCCAAATGCTCACGATCCAGTTCCGTTGACTTGGAGGCCCGGATGGTACGGTGTGAACCGACAATATTAAGTCCCAGCTCCTCCTTAATGTGTTTGTACACCGAGCCGTACAGCACCTCCTCTGTAATACCGCTGATCAGCTTCGTGGGCATGTATGTGCGCTCGATAACATAGGGCTCACCCTCCACGACACGCAGACGAATCACATGATATACAGGAGAATTGGCATCAATAAATAGATGGGTCGCTACCTCTTCGGATGGAAATTGAACGTCAAAGGCGACGATTTTATTTTTGATTTCTTTCCCGCGCAGTACGTTGGTTAACCCCAGCATTTCATTTACGACGACGTTAACAGGGCCATTGTGAACCGATTTGACGATAAATGTTCCATGTCCTCTTTTACGATTTAGCAACCCGTCCATCACCAATGTGTCCAATGCCCGCTTAATCGTCATCCGACTTACACGAAACTCTTTTGCCAGTGAGATCTCATCGGGAATCGGATCATCACTGCTATAGGTCTTATTCATAATCCGCTCTTTGACCTCTTGTGCAATCCGCTCGTATTTGTTCATCTGTCTACCACCTGTACTAAAAATTATTTTATGTCAGCATTTTACCAAAACATCGGTAGCGCTGGTTCCTTTTGTTCTGCAGGCGGGACGTTAAGGTATTACGGTATAAGTAAGTATACCGAACATTATACTTTCTCACCAGCGGCGTACAGCACAGTTCTATGACGATGATGAAGAAAAAAAGGTGGTCCAGAGGACCACCTTAGAATCCGTTATTCTCGATCACCTGTTTGAACCAGTGCCCACTCTGTTTAACGGATCTCTTGCCACCGTCCTGAAGATCGACAGACACAAAACCATAGCGATTCTTATAAGCATTCGTCCAGGACCAATTGTCCATAAACGTCCATAGGTGATAGCCCTTCACATTGGAGCCTTCTGAGATCGCTCGTTGGACCCATTTGAGATGCTCACGGATAAAATCAATGCGATAGTCATCGCGGATCATGCCCTGTTCATCTCTGAACTTTTCTTCACCTTGAACGCCCATTCCGTTTTCTGAAATGAAGCATTCAATGTTACCATAATTTTCTCTGACATTGGTCAGAATGTCGTAAATGCCTTTCTCATAAATCTCCCAGCCCCGCATCTCATTCATCTTGCGACCAGGCATGACGTAATAATCGAAGAAACGTTCCGGCACAAAAGGCGCATCCGGGTTCGGCAGACTTTCACGAGCCTTGACTCTGCGCGGCTGATAATAGTTAATCCCCAGCAGGTCCACAGTGCCCTGGCGTATAATCTCCCGATCTCCGTCTTCCATGCTTGGTACATATCCCTCTTGGCGTAACAGCTCCACGAGCAAAGGATTGAATTCTCCCGTCACAGATGGGTCTAAAAAGGAACGGTTAAAGAACGCGTCGCATATTTCAGCAGCCTGCACGTCTGCCGGATGCTGACTACGCGGATAAGTCGGCGTCAGGTTCAAAATAATTCCGATTTTGCCCTTGTAACCGCCCTCTCTGTAAGCCTTAATGACACTCGCGCTCGATAACAAGGTATGATATCCCACCTGTACAGCTTTGCCGAAATCCACTTCATTCGGATAGTGGAAATCGTATAGATAGCCGCCTTCCACCGGGACAATCGGCTCGTTATGCGTAAACCATTTGGCTACACGATCCCCGAATAGCTCAAAGCAAGTGTTAGCGTAATCCACGTAAGCTTCGACCGTCTCCCGGTTCACCCAGCCTCCATTTTCCTGTAAAGCCATCGGCAAATCAAAATGATACAGATTCACAAACGGCTCAATACCCGCCTGATGCAATTCTTCAATGACGGAAGTATAGAATTGAACCGCCTGCTGGTTCATTGCACCTTTCCCTGCCGGAAACAGGCGTGACCAGGAAATAGAGAACCGGAAAGAGTTATGGCCAAGCTCTTTCATGAGTGCAATATCCTCTTTGTAACGGGTATAGAAACGGGACGTATCGGCAGGGCCGACCCCGTCATAGAAACGGTTCGGCTCCTGCTCAAACCAATAATCCCAAATGTTCGGTCCTTTGCCGTCTCCCTCCACGGTTCCTTCTGTTTGGGTAGCCGAAGCTGAGGAACCCCACCAGAAGTCGGATGGAAAACGGTATTGAATGGTTTGCTGCTCTATATCTTTCATTTCGGTATGATTCACAGCTCTACTCCTCTCTCTTTTGCAGTGAATAAACTGCTAATCTAGCAGCTTATTCACATTACATTCCAACAGTTTGATCCTTACCTGCAATGGCTGCTTGGCTAAGCTCCTCTTCCTGCTCTTTACGAACGTTCATCCGATCAATAATTTTCAGGAACGGGAACCAGATGACAAAGACGACAGCCATATTAAACAACTGCAGCACGCCACCCATCAGGGAGCCCGTAGCCATCATTCCACTAAAGAACAACGGCATCGTCCAAGGAACCTGTATTCCGTTTGGCGGCGGCACAATCCCGGTGGTCATGGCAAAGTAAGTAATCAGCGTAACGATCATTGGAGAAATAACCCATGGAACAAAAATAAGCGGATTCATCACAATCGGCAGACCGAATATGACGGGTTCGTTGACATTAAACAGACCCGGTCCAAGGGCAAGCTTACTGACCTGCTTCAATTGCTTACTCTTCAGGAAGATCAGAATCGAAAGCACGACAGCCAGTGTCATACCTGTACCACCGATACCTACGGTGTAAATATCCACAAACTGCTTGGTGATGATATGCGGCAGTTCTGCTCCTTTGGAGTACGCTTCATAGTTTTCAAGTGCCAGCGTATTCCAGATGGGGTCCATAACCGAGTTAATAATAATTTGACCATGAAGCCCAAAGAACCATAAAAGCTGAACAAAGAAAATAGCAATCAATGTAGGTATAATGCCACTGCCCAAATGCACCAGAGGTGCCTGTACAGCATGATAAATCAGATCATGCAGGTTATTATGAAGGGTCAGTGTAACTACAACATTAATGATCAAAAATATGCCCAATGTAATACATGCCGGAAGCAAAGCGGCAAATGATTTGGCAACTGCCGGCGGAACGCCTGGAGGCATTTTAATGACAAAATTCCGCTGCGTCACCTTTCGGTATATCTCAGCCGCGATAAAAGCGACGATCATACCAAGGAACATGCCTTTGGCACCGATCCGATCAACCGGAATGACACCAGCAATCGTGGCACCGCTTTCTTGTGTCAGCACAAACGGAGTGAGCATCAAGAAACTGGCCAACGCAATCATCCCGCCGAATATGGGCTCTACCTTATAACTTCGAGATAAATAATACCCAATCCCGACGATTACAAATAAGGTCATGATATTCAGTGTGGCATTAGGCGCAATGTTCAGCAGACTGCTAAAAGTCGCATAATTGCCGTCGCCCATCCACCCTTTTAGAAACGGCAGATTGATAATAACGACGATAATGGAGCCAAAAACAGTTAATGGAAATGACAGCATAAATGCATCACGCAGTACAGTAAGATAGCGGTTGTTGTTCAGTTTACCGGCAATAGGTATCAGTATCCGGCTTAATTTTTCAAACAAAGCCTATTCCTCCCCGCGAAGTGACTTGCATCAATAGGGTTGCAAGCCTTTCATGTCCCAAATTTCACAAACTTACATGTTCCGTTATAAATTTCTGGATTTGAACAGCTCCAGCAATTCTAGAACCAGATCCTTCATGGTAACCGTGGACATCAGATGATCCTCGGCATGCATTAGAAGGAGCGAGAAAGGAGTTTGGGTACCTCCCGCTTCCTTCTTAACCATTTGAAAATGGATATCATGCGCAGCACGTAAATCCTGCTTGGCTTGTTTGAGCAGTTCGTCCGCACCTTCTACATTCTCATTTCGGTATTCGGTCAGCGCCTGAATTACTTTACTGCGAGCACTTCCACTATGAAGAATAAGTTGGAAACTAATTTGCTCTTCCGTCAGTTCAGCTATATTGACTTTATCCATTTTTGCGTTCCACCAGCTTCACGGCCTGTTCGTAGGCTTTCTTACCGTCAACCATCCCGTATGCCATCATGTCAATCACTTCTACATGAATACCATATGGAGCTGCTTCCTTTTCCAGTTGTCCTTTCAGAAAGCTCATTTGTGGGCCAATCAATACCGCGTCAGCCTTAGCCATGTCTTCTGCCGCCTGATCTTGACCTACTGCCCAAATTTCAGCCTCGTCCCCAATGGACTTAGCATATTCCTGCATCTTAGTAACCAGCAAACTTGTAGACATACCTGAGCTGCAAGCCAGTAAAATTTTCTTCATGATTATTCCTTCCCTTCAAGGTCTGATTGGATGTTAAGTACTAGAAAACGTTTACAGCGTAATTATAAATCCAGTCTTTTGATTTGTCTATACATTTAATTTATATGTATAGACTTTTTTTAAAATGACACTACTTCTTCACTTTTTTTGAGAAAATCAATGTGTTTATTGCCCCACATTTGAGGATTACTCGATAGGTGTGAAAGGGAGCAAGCGACATACTTGGAAGCAGGGCTTTCTCATGTGCTGAAAATTAGAAAAATTTAGAATATCAAGAAACATTCCTACATTTTTATCGTCTATATTATGGAAGACCTTACGTATGAGGATAAGATTTCCCGAAGCCTGAAGTTAAAAAATCAACTCACAAAGGAGCTTATGCATGTTAAAAAAGTTAGGATTAGCTGCATTGATTCTGGTTACTAGCCTCTCTGTTATTGGAACAGGCTGGGCCGCATCCAGCACAACAACCATTGAAGTTTCTAAAACTGCTCTGGATTACAACGTTGCTCGTCCGCTGAGCGATGGTGCTTTTCATGATGGATTATTAGCCGCTGAAACATCTGCTGGAAACCTCGTGTATTACAATTCCAAAGGAGAGAAAGCTTTCTCACTTCCCGCCGAGCTTAAACCCATTGGTGATTTTCATGAGCAGCGAGCTGTCGTGAAAAATACAAAAACCAATCACTATGGATACATTAACACCAAAGGGGCACTGGTCATCCCTTGCCAATATACCGAAGCCAATTTCTTTTCTGAAGGAAAAGCCAAGGTTACCATAGCAGACACTAAAGAAAATGCAATTATAGATCGAACGGGAAAAATCCTTTCTCATTTTAAAGAAAATGTGGAGTCAGAATATGTATTTACAGACGGTCTGGCCCTCGCCTACGCCCCTAACACTGGCAAGATCGGTTTTGTGAATGCCTCTGGTCAACTAGCGATTCCTTATAAATACAAATACAGTCGTGGTTTCTCGGATAGCTTGGCTATTGTTCAGAATAGCAAGGGGCTATACGGGTATATCAATACAGCAGGGAAAGAAGTCATTCCTCCTCAATATAAATCCGGTGGAGACTTCTCGGAAGGATTGGCCCCTGTGCAAAATACCAAGGGAAAATGGGGATTCATCAATAAACAGGGAAAAGTCGCGATTCCCTTTAAATTTACGGATGCCCAGGATTTTAGTGAAGGCCTGGCGAGTGTGAAAAATGCAAAAAACGAAGTCGGATTTATTGATAAAAACGGAACGCTGGTCATTAAATATCAACAAAAATACGATGTTGCCTCTCCGTTCAAAGAAGGCTTTGCTTTAGTCGGTAAACAAACACAATCATCCGTCTCAGGCGGCAAATTCGGTTACATCAATCGTCAAGGACAACTGCTGACTAAACTTGAGTACAGAGCAGAATCCTCCTCCTTCTCTAATGGCTATGCTGTTGCTTTTATCAAGCCAGGCAAAGCTTTCATTGTATCTAAACATTCCGTTTCAAAATAAAAAAGACGACCCCGGAAACAGATCGAGTGGATCTGCTTCCGGGGTCATTAAATTTCCAATATATCGAATATAATTAGTCGTGTGTGTAGAATTTCACTCCAGGTAGATCTGCTGCCACCCACGAGTAGTTGATGGTATTACTGTTATAATTTTTGGTCCCCGCCTGAGCAACCTGTACCTCTTTCAAAATCGTAATCGATGAACCCTTCGGTCTGACAACGACTACATGACCATGACCATCTTCTTTCTTGATCCCGATCGTAGGATACCCGAGATTGGCTCTTTTTTGTGCATCCTGAAAGGTTACAGAGTACCAGCCCGGCGCCCTTTTATTCAGTAAGGCATCAGCCATTTGATTGGCTAAGCCACTTGGTAAGTCAGCCGACATCGCGGACATCACATCTTGAGCAAAAATATTACACTTCGTTCCACCTACTGGCGAATACTTTTTGTTCGTTTCTACCTTAAAACTGTCAATTACAGATGCATAAGTACTTGCACTTCTAGCCATTGAAATTCCCCCTGAATATAAGTTGTAGAGGAAACGACGGAGTCGCTTGAACATCTGAATGGCTCCACATTCATTGATGTTGGCCTCAATTCCCTCTCAACTATTAGGGTGATTTCCAGCTTACTTTAACAACGTAATACTACAAAAAATTAACTTCATTCTCATAACTGAAGGCTTTCTTCACTGATTACGGTTGGAACGATAAGCTCAGGAGTAGTCGTAGGCTTCGTTTGTGTTAAATAGTCTGCTGCCCCCACCATCAGAGCGATGCCTATAAATAGCACGATCCAATTACGATTCTTTTTCATCATTTGTACCTCTCATTCTTCACTGCGCCCGTTCAGCCACTTGAACCAATGGAGCAGATGACTGAATCGATATTCATGCTGCAAAGCATACGTCCATACTTCAGGCTCTTCACCAGGCTCCTTCCAGACGAGCATGGAAAAGTGACCTTCTTCCTCGCTCGCAACCGACAGCAGCGAAAGACGATCATCCCCGAATCGGTATGGAGCCGATTCCACCCAGTAATTCCGCATATCGCTGATCCAGCTGCGGAACTGCTCTGTACCTGCGATCCGCAGGACTTCATCAGGTAGGAGCAGATGCTCGTCGATATCCTTCCAATCCCCCGCATATCGGTACCGCGCTGCCAGCATTGGACTGAGTGGTCGGATTTTACCGGGAGCCAACGTAGGCATATAGGCGACGGGAACGACCGGACCGATACTCTGGATAGCATAAGACCGAGCTTCCTCCTCACTCATTCCGTAAGACATAGCCTCCACGAGAAAATCGTTCCGTCTTACACCAAACTGATGCTGATACTGTGACATTTCATCCTGTAGCTCCAGTACCATACCCTGTGCCGTTTCTGTTCCGATCATTCCCAAACACCTCTCATTCCAAAATATAGTCGTGCAATTCCCGTTGCGCTCGATACTTTGCCCAATTGAATTCAGGCCAAGCCGATTCTTCTCTCGTCATGCTCGTCAAACGGGCTTGTAAAAACTCATCTAGTGATCCATGTTCCTTACGGCTAAAGTCAATCAGCAGCGGAATCGCGTCCGCCGATAGCTCACTCAAATATTCCTTATCTATCACCGATGTCGTGCGATACCGTTCGAGATTATTTTCAGCTATCCGTATATCAATGCCCACATAGTTCACGACGACATAGGCGACCAGAGCGAGTACAATATAATATTTCGCCAACGGCAGTTGACGGAAATGAATGCGCATTGCTGCAATAAGCAGTAGCAAGCCCAGAAAAATCATAAACGCGTGTACCAAATAGCGGGTGTACGTATAGCCGTATGCTTCTTCGTACATAACCAGCCGGGTATATCCCGAATACAGCATCACACCCGAACAACCCACGAGTATGTACAGCAGGCCGCTGTTCATTTTTTGCACTATACCTGATCCAAATTCAGTCCACTTCAATACACTGATCATCAGCACAAAGTTAATACCTGTTACCATAACCAGCTCCCCGAATCCTCTCCTCGCATATTCGGCATACGAGGTTCCTTCGGGCAGAGCACCTTCCCATGCCCCAAACAAATATCCAAACTGCAACACGACGAACACAACATACACCAGATTCATGACAATCAGCACCGTAGCGGTAATGACAGGGTCAAATTTAATCGCGACCGGATCGTGGTAAGGCACCGTTGGTCGGTCAATCATCACTGAAGAGTGACCATCATACTCGGTGGTTTGGCCATTCGTGCGCTCATTTAACCCGTGCCATGATTGGGTCTCTCTCTGCGTATTACGCGGAGCAGGCTGTACAAATCCCCACAAATAACAGAAGAAACAGAAGGTGAAAAAGCAGGTCCAGATCAGCCGCAGCATGCCATTCCCAAAGGACAGCGTTCCGATCCATTCGGGTACTCCAGCTAACAACTTTTCGAACATCCCATCCGCCGAAGCCAGCAAAGATATGATAATGAACAGTAGCGGCAAGGCAATAAGTAAACCAATCATCACTTTGCCCAATACACGCTTACGCTCATCCTTTACATTCCGAAGGGCTACTGTCTTGACCATCCGAAAGGGGGTCACGATATGACGAAAGTTTTGATAAAACCAATGGCTTAACGCCTGACCAATAATACCGGGTTCTGACCAGCCATGCCTTTTCTCCCCAAACAGCAGCACCATATGTACGCTAATCAGAGCAGGTATCGCCAGCACATTTAACACGTACAGGACCGGATTATTAAACAGCGCGTATGTCAATGCCAGCATGAAAATGATCACAAACAGCAAACGCCCTATCCATGACCCGGGCTGGAAACGATCTCGGTTAAAGGCATACATATAGGCGTAAAACCCAATAACAAAAATTGGAATGGACACGCCCAGCCCATGTCCGTAAAACAGATATTGATGAACCAGCGCCAACACAATTGCGCCAGCAAAGGCGGACAGAAACGACGCTTTCGGCAAAGACGTTCCATTCATCTTGTCATGCATGGTAAATACCTCCACAAATATGCTTTATAACCCTTATTGTAGATGATAAAATAAGAAGATAAAGAGAAATTAATTCAAACAAAATTTCCTATTTTATAAAAGTGACTACGCTTTTAATCAAATATAGAGGAAACGGAGCAACCTTGAATGAAACTCCATGCCCAATTTTTAAGGCTTCACTCACACGCAGCTGACGACAAGGACGAAAACCATACCATAGAGACGACGCTGGATGAGCTGGCGGCTATTTTTGACTGTACTCACCGCAACGCCTTGATGATCATTCAGAAAATGGAGCAGCACGACTGGATACAATGGACTCCTCGCCGAGGCAGAGGTCGCCGCTCCAGTCTGCGCTTCCTCATTCAGCCGGAAGACATTGCCGTGCAATCCATGATGCAAGCCATAGACCGCCATGATATCAAACGCGCGCTGGATGAAATTCGAGTTCATTCACGCTCCTCCACTATGCAGGAGCATTTGCAAGGCTGGCTGCTGAATTATTTTGGGCATCACGCGGAGGTGCGCAGTGATCAGCAGCAGATCGACACGCTGCGTCTGCCTATTCGCCAGCAGCTCTATACGCTGGACCCGTTGTATTTGAACTGGCTCGCCGAGTCCTTCGTATCCAGCCACGTCTTTGATGGTCTGGCCCGCCGGGCGAACGAAAGCGGCGAGATTTTGCCGGGATTGGCGCACGCTTGGGAGGTGGACACCACTCGTACACAGTGGACCTTTTTCCTGCGTAAAGAAGTGTTGTTTCATAACGGAAAAATACTGACCGCTGAAGACGTCGTCTATACCTTTGAGCGACTGAGTCGGGCGCCGGGAAGGAGACTTTACCATTTTATCGTCCGGCAAATTCAGCACGTCCAGGCGCTAAGTCCAACGATAGTACGCTTCGTACTAAAGGAGCCGAACGAGCTGTTTCTATCCTTCCTGTGTACCAGCCGGGCTGCGATTGTGCCGCGTGAGCTTAATCAGGTGGGTGAAGCCGCCTTTGGCATCCGCCCTGTCGGTACAGGGGCATTCAAAGTCACGGAAATGAACGAAAGCCTGTGTACACTGGAGGCTTTCGCACCTTATTTTCAAGGCCGAGCTCATCTGGACCGAGTGGAAATTGTCCAACTCCCGTGGGCGACTAAGCTGGAATCGTCGGATACAGAAGACACCGCTTCTTCTTTTCACATTATCCATAATCCCGTATCGGCGGGAGATACGGATACCGCATGGAGCCAGATTCACTCGGCGGCTTCGGTACGCAAATTTATCACATGTAATACACACAAGGATGGACCACTACGCAATCCAGAAATACGTGCCCGCATTGTAGCATGTCTGGATCATCGCTCCCTTCCTCCAGCAGTGGATTCATCTAACGATTCTTATGAACCACTGGCGGCGCTGCAAATTGCTACCATTCCCGAATATAAAGCAGACGCAGACCGGGTTGCGGCTCAGCTCGAATCCTGTGGGTATACCTGTAACATCGTGGCCGCATCTATGAACGAATTCAAAAGCTCATCTATCCGTATGGAGTCAGACTTAATCATCTTTTCTCTCTTTCGTGACCGTGATGAGCAATTACGCCTGTTTGACTTGTATCTCAATGTATCTGGGCATGTGGAGCCTCATAGCCGTGTGGATATCGAAAGACTGCTGCGTGAAATTGCACGGGAGGCCGATCATACTGTTAGGGCGCAGCAATTCGAACATATCGAAACTCGGCTCATGGATGAGCACCAGCTGCATATTTTATATGAAAAGCCCGTTCAGACGGCCTATCTCCCTTCTGTGCGTGGCGTATCTTTTAACAGTCAGGGCTGGGTGGATCTGCGTCATGTCTGGTTTCCGCCTGCTGTACCTCCATCATCCAAGCCTTGAGCCAAGCGGTCCATTCAAGCGCATCGCATGATCAAAAAAAGGCATCCTCTTTTCACAAGAGGATACCTTTTGGGTTACGACAATCCAGATCTTTTCAAGTAGATGTATCAAGGGATGAAAATGCCCATCCCCCCAACCCATGACTGTGGACATCGCTAGGATCTTCCATAGGAGGGGTAACGGGTGAAAAATTCAATAGGATAAAAACATTAAATGCGAGCAGAGAAAAAACGATCTTTTTTATCATGGATGTACTCTACCTCTCCAAGTAAGTTTTTATATTCCTCTTTGTCCTGAGAAGTGGCAGTATGTCGATACTTTTCAAATAATCCTACACATTTGATTGTGACAGGATTACCATTCAGCACGACGGAATAAGAAAGGCTCTCAAGCAAGAATTTCATACCTTTGGTATAACGGTGTTTGTTGAGATCATAACAAGCCATCTCTGCCAAAAATCGTGCATAGAGATCTGCTGACATTTGCTCCGTATAAGTGCCAACCTTGACATGCTGATCTGCAAATGCCTCAATTTGTTTTTCAAAACGTTGCAGTACATGGTCTACATTAAAATCATAACGGTTGGCCGCTACCATAATTTTATGTAACCCCACGAGAATTTCGCCTTCGTTTTTTTCCAAATAATCTACATACTGTGGAATCACATCCAGACTGCCGGACATCAACTGATATAAATACCCGTTGGCCTCAGCCCAGTTGCTACAAAGGGCCTTTAAACGCCGAGCTTCTTCCGTATCCTCTTGCACCCAGCTCAAATCAGAGTATAGGGATACAAATTCCAGTGCCTTCTGATAATCCCCGCGCTCATCCCACACCCCGGCACGCAGCACGTAAGAATATACAATATACATAAACAAAGGACCCTTAGGTTCCTTGCCACGCTCCGGTCTTCTGGTATTTCCGTATTTTTGCTCGTATTGTACCTTGGCTTTTTGAGCCATTTTTTCAGCAAACCACTCTACTTTATCCCAACGCCGCAAGGAGGCATAGGTATTAGCCAAGTCTCTTAAGGCATCCAGTTGGTCTGCTTCACCCAATCGCTCCACAAAGCTTTCAAAGTGTGTGGCTGCCCATAAGTTTTCGTCCTGGTCATCGCCAACGGCAATCGTAAATAAACGGTATTGGCAGAGCGCCAGACGCTCTGAATGTTGGTACTTCTCACTTTCCGAAACATTTTTATAAATAATTGCCGCAGCCTCGAACTTACCTTCACTGAATAATTCTTCTGCTGTCTCAAACAAAGCTGGGGCGTATATGAGATAGTCCATCATAAACTCCACGACTTGCTTAATACAATCCAGTTTGTTCAGCTCTGCACAGCGATGCAAAAAGGGACGAACCCGTCGCCAATTCGGTGCCGTATTCCGTATAAATTCATCAATGTATAACTCATAGAGGCTCCCTTCTTCAAGCCCCATGCCTGCACCAATTCGATCCAACAGCAGCATTGCAATCGGACGATTACCGTTAATAATGGCACTGATCGTTCCTGCATTAATACCTGTGTTCTCCCCAAACTTACTAATCGTAATTCCTTCTCGTCTGATGTACTGCTCCAGCTCTGCGCGAATTGTGGTTGTTTCCTTCAAATCAGGCACCCCCAGGGATTACTTGCATGATTACAATACAAAAAAAGAAAATTCCCGTGAATATTCCCTTAATTATACAAAAGAAAGCCCACTTAGCCAACCGCTCAAGTAAATTTATATCAAAAAATTCAATAATTCTCCGAATTGCCGTATACTACGGGGAGGTGAGCCGAACAGCTACACCCAATCGGTACGCAGGAAAGGATGCGACAAATGGACAACACCCCTACAACAGAACAAGAGATTGCACAATGGATGGTCGCGCAGATCCGTGAAGTGGGCACCCTGAAACAAGAAGATGCAATTGCATATGTACGCTCTGAGTATGGAGAGCAGTATGTGTTTATAAGCGAGCATGGTCATGTATCTCTGGAAAAAGAAATCAAAAAAGCATTCCGCAAACTTCATGGTGGCAGAATTGCCTGGGATCGTGACGGATTTCTCTGGGCCTGGACTTAACAAGCAAAGCATCTGCCCTAGGCAGGTGTTTTTTTAATCATTTATCCATATATCCTCTGGAGTCGGTTAATTTCTTCCTTCACAAACTGTCGGAGTGTTACAGGCTCCACAACTTCAACCCTACCGATCCAATCCATAGCATCGCGACAAGCCGCTTCATAACTATACATGTTGACCGTTAGAATGAAATGATTGCCTTCCTGTACAGACTGGATGATTTCCATTCTTTTCGCTATAATTCCCGCTTGCTTCTTATTCGTTCGGATCAAAACGGGATAGTATTCTTTCTCTGTACAAAGCTGCTTAAACGCGGTTTCTTGCCTCATCCAATGATGTTCCAGCGAAAAATCCACCGGAACCTCAAAGACTTCCGCAGACGGCAGAACCTCCTTGATTCTCTCACATTTAAAGGTCCGAATCTCCTGCCCAACTTCACAGAAGGCAATGAGATACCAATCTCCTTTTTTCACTACAAGTCCATAGGGATGCACATGACGGGAAGAACAGATTCCGTCAGCTTTCTCATATTGAATGGTTATTTTATGTGATCCCCACACTGCAGTTCTCACGGCCTCAAGACAAGGAATGGCTATACGTTCCGTCCACCACGGCGTATCATCAAAATAAAACCGCGCTTTGGCTTTCTTAATATCGGACTGATACGGGTCTGGCATCGTCTGTTCCAGTTTGAGCAGAGCATTCTTTAACTTCAAACCCGATTCCGTGGGCCCACCTGTATAAATGCCCATCCCTGTTAAATACAACTGAATAACATCCCCGCCATTCAACTGTTTCAGGTTCGCCGTATAACCCTCCATTAAATAAATTCCGCCCTTCGGGCCGGATGCGGTAACAATCGGAACGCCGGCTTCAGCCAGGAGATCGATGTCCCTGTAAATAGAGCGCACAGAGGTTTCCAGTGCCAACGCCAATTCTTTGGCCTTCATTCTCCCTCTAGATTCGATACATAATAAAATCGCGATTAAACGATGCAGTCTCACAATCATACCTCCACAATAGATGGTTAACCCGAATTGAAAAGATGATGCAACGATTGTTGACACCCTGTTGGCAGTAATAGGTGTGTATCATAGAAGTAAAGGGGTGTAATGGATGATGAATATTGGAATATTGGGGACGGGATTCGGCGCGTATCATGCCTCACTGTTAAACAACCATCCCAAAGTAAACAGAATCATGGTATTTGGAAGGAACGAAACCAAGCTGCAAAAGCTGAAAGAGGAGCTAAACGTAGAAGTCACACAAAATATAGAGGATATTCTGCTGGATCCAGACGTGGATATCGTCGATCTATGCCTGCCCTCCCAGCTGCATAGATCATATGCTGTGGATGCGCTGAAGCACGGTAAGCATGTATTTTGTGAAACACCGATTTGCTTTGATCTCGAAGACGCTCTTCTTATGCAACAAGCTGAGAAGCAATATGGCAAAAAGATTCTGGTCAACCAGTTCATTAAGTTTGATCCCGCCTATACCTATCTGTATGAGGCATACCGCCAACAGAAATATGGGAAGCTCATCTCCTTATCTTTGAAAAGAGAAACGCCTCCTCTGTGGGGGGATCTTGGACTAAGCTCCATTCCTACTCAGTTCATGATTCATGAACTGGATTTATTGACCTGGCTATTAGGCCCCTGTGATCCATATACAGTCTGGGGTACAGAAGTTACCCATCCTGAACAAGCACAGGTTCGGGCTCACTTTCAGCATCGGGATACATTCACAGAAGTCATCGCCTCATCCCACATGCCGGGAAGCTACCCTTTCACAGTGGCCTATGAGGCTTATTTTGAAAAGGCCAAGCTGGTATTTCATGAAAGCGACGAAAACGATCTTATACCTACAGTATTATATGAGTATACCGCATCAGGACAGCAAAAAATCAACCTCGAATCTGCCAATCCATATGAAAAAAGTTTGGATCATGCACTTGAATGCTTTGGCGGACATTCGGAAAGCCTGATTCCACTGGAATCGGCTGTACAAGCGCTGAAAGTGGCTGTTGAGATTAAAAGCAGACTGGGGCAAGCCCAGCGTTAATCCCGTATTTTTTCTTATGCCTGTTCTTATCTACGGAAATCAGCTTCCTATAAGGAAGCTGTATCCGCAGGCAAGGAAACTTCGTCCGCGTAGTTCGTTGCCATAATCTTGGCTACCCCTGCCGGGTCGGTCGTCTGCCCCAACGCCCACATCATTTTCGTCACCAGCGCTTCCGTTGTCATGTCATACCCCGGAATAACGCCCTTCTCCAGTACCTTTTGTCCCACTTCGTAAATCGTCAAATCCCCGCCCTCATAAGGACATTGAGTAGTCACGACAATACTCATACCGTCCTTCATCAGCTCCTCGATTTTGCTGATCAGGCTTCTTTCTTTAAAAGGAACGCCACCCATACCAAAGCCCTCAATGACGATACCTTTATAGCCCAAGCCCTGAATGGCATCGAAAATCGCCGGATTCGTACCCGGAATCAGCCTGAGCAGAAATACCTCCGAAGCATACCCGTCGTTGTATGGGTGACGAGCGGTACCGCGATTTGCAAATACGCCCTCCGTATAGACCACCTTACCGTTCTCCACGAGTCCGATATACGGATAGTTAATACTCTCAAAAGCATTATAGCTGCGTGTTCTGATCTTCGAGCTGCGGCTGCCGTTAATAATTTTGCCGTTAAACACGACAAAAACCCCGGCCACCTCGCCACATGCGGTCAGGAATGAGTCAATTACATTTTTTTTGGAATCGCTGTGCTCCGCCAAAATGGAAACCTGCGAACCTGTCACGACGACGGGTTTGTCTACGGTTCCCAGCATGAAGCTCAAGGCTGAAGCCGTATAAGCCATCGTATCCGTGCCGTGTGCAATGACAATACCGTCGTATTGATCGAGCGAACGATGTACCATCCGGGCGATAGAAGCCCAATCCTCAGGTTGTGTATTTGTGCTATCAATGCTCATCAGATTATGGGCATCAATCTCGCAAATCTCCTTCAGCTCCGGAATTTCCGCCAAAATATTTTCAGCCGATTGGGTCGGTGTCAGGCCGTTTTCCTGATAGGAGGAAGAAATGGTCCCTCCGGTATTAATGAACAAAACCTTTTTCATATGCCAATGTTCCTTCCCGATTACATCTTCACTGTATTGTTCTTAGAATTTATCATGAATAAGTGTGATAAGCTACTTTGCAATGGAAAAGAATTTGGGATATGAGGAGCCAAAAAAAGCACGACAAACAAGCGCGGGCTTTCCTTCCTCCTGCGACTTGTCTAACGTGCTTTTTTCTATAGGTGCAATAACTCTACAGCGCTGCACATACCTATAACCCATCCACGTACTTCTTATGGGGATACAGGCTGCTCCTGTGGCGCTCTCTGTACCAACGCTTTGCCCAGGAACTGCCGTGTCCGTTCTTCCTTCGGATTGGTGAAAAACTGCTCCACGGGTCCCTGCTCCACGATCACGCCATGCTCCATTAGTACAACCCGATCCGCTACATCTCTCGCAAAACCAAGCTCATGCGTGACAATAATCATCGTATTGCCTTCACTCGCCACCTTTTGAATGACGGACAGTACTTCATCCACCAGTTCAGGATCAAGTGAGGAAGTCGGTTCATCGAATAACAACACCTGTGGATTCAATGCTAATGCACGGGCAATCGCAACTCGCTGCTGCTGTCCACCCGAAAGCTGGGCAGGATAATAGGTCATACGATCCTTTAACCCGACCTTTTCCAAAATGCCTTCACTGATCTCTCTCGCCTGCTTACGATCCAGCTTTTTCACACTGGTCAGACCAATCATCACATTGTGGAGTGCATTCAAATTTTTAAACAACTGATATTGCTGAAATACCATTGCCGTTGCCATCCGTAGTCCGAGAATGTCCTTTTTTCCCGCCTTGGCGGCATCGACCTTTACACCGTCAATTTCAATAACACCACTGGTCGGCTGTTCCAAAAAATTAATGCTGCGCAGCAGCGTGGACTTCCCCGATCCGCTTGGGCCCAGGATCACTACGACTTCTCCCTTGCCTACCGTCAGGTCTATGCCCTTCAACACGTGATGCTGTCCAAAATGCTTATGAATTTGATGAAGTTGAATCATACCCTTACTCACTTCTTTCGTAAATTCGAATACGCTTCTCCAGCACGACAAGCCCGCGCTCAATAATAATACATACCAACCAGTAAATCAGAGACACCGCAACATATACCTCAAAAAAGGCCAGCGCCCGCGCGCCCATAATTTTAGCCTGTCCCATCATATCGACGACACCGATCATAAAAATAAAAGACGTATCCTTCACCGTACTAATCAGCGTGTTTCCCAAATTGGGTAAAGCCACCGTTAGCGCTTGTGGCAGTACAATTTTGAGCATAATCTGTGTTTGGCTCATACCAATGGAATTGGCAGCCTCAAATTGTCCCCGGTCGACGGAATGAATCGCCGCCCGGAACGTCTCCGACAAATATCCCCCGAGGTTCAATGAAAATGAGAGCAACGCAAACAGCTCGGGCGGAATGACATAGACATTGAATTGCTGTAAGAATCCATATTCGCTCTGGAAATAATACAGAAACTTGGGTATTCCGTAATATACGAGAAACAGCTGCACAATGAGCGGTGTTCCCCGAATGTACGAGACATACAACGTAGACAATGGCGCCAAGACAGGCACCTTGTATATCCGGATTAAAGCCGTAGCTAACCCGATGATCCCACCCAGCAGCATGGACACAAACGCAATCCATAAGGTCACGGGGAGATACTCGACGATCTGGGGAAGGCTTTTCAACATATAATCAAGATCAAACAGCTTTTCCATAGGAACCCCACTTTACCCTTTACATTGTTATTACTGAGGAATAAATTCTCCACCTGTCCACTGTTCAGACAATTTTTTCAGTGTTCCGTCCGTTTTCAGCTCTTTAATGATCGGGTCGATTTTAGCTTTCAGCTCTTCGCCCTGCTTATCCTTTTTAAACACCAGGTTGATGTTATCACTTTGCACCGGCTCGCCCACAGCTTCCACCTGCAAACCTTCCTTCTTGATCGTTGCCGCCGCCATAACCGGATCATTCACATAAGCGTCCACTCGGCCATTTTGCACGTCTTGAAGGTTATCGGACGAAGTGCCTGTATCATTGTATTTCAAAATAATTTTATTCCCGTTCTTCGCATTATACTGTTCCAGCAACTGTGTGTAGGAGTCGCCTACCGAGGCTGCTACCTTCTTGCCTTCCAAATCCTTGAGGGAATGAATATCCATTCTACCCTTTTTCACAATAATAACCGACTGAGCCGAGAAATAAGACTCATCCGAGAACAAATACTTCTTCTCACGTTCAGGATTTTTGGCAACTTCATCTGCGATCATCTGAACTTTATTCGAATCCAGTGCAAGGAATATCGCATCCCAGCCCGAAGGTACAAATTCAATCTTATAGCCGTCCAGCTTCTTGTCGATCTCCTTGACTACTTCCACATCGTATCCAGTCAGCTCGTTTTTATCATTCGTAAAAGCAAACGGTGGGTAGTCATTTTGTGTGCCGACATAGATTACCTTATCCCCCGATGCCGCATCCTTCGAGGAACATCCACTCAAGGCACCCGTTAATAACACAAGAGATAGGCCAATCGCTGCTACCAAAGCAGATTTCTTCATATTATGACATCCCCTTTTTAATATCCAAGTAATTTACTATGATTTTATATTATAACGGGTTATTCAAATAATACAACAAGTAAATTTCATATTGATTATTTAGCTATATGTTGCACAAAAAAAGGACCCTTGCGGGTCCACTGTTATCCATGAAGCGGAAAACGCTCTGCTGGATGTTCCGGCAAAATGGACGAGATCAACCGTCGTACAGCCGGATGAGCAGATTCAAAAATCTGATCCTTCTCATCACAGCGCTCGATCAATCTCCCCTGCTCCATCACAGCAATGCCATCGCAGACAGCATAAGCTGCCCGAATATCATGCGTGATGAACAGATATGACAATCCAAACGAAGATTTCAGTTCTCCCAGCAGGGATAAAATGTGCATCTGGTGAACCATATCGAGGCTACTGACGGACTCATCCAGCACGATCAGCTTTGGTTTGAGCGCAATCGCCCGTGCAATGTTGATCCGCTGCAATTGTCCGCCGCTGAACTGATGCGGATATTTAATCCGATCCTCTGGCTTGAGGCCAACCCGTTCCAGCAGGCTTTCGACCGTTCTTTTTTGTTCCTTCACCGATAACCGTTCGTAATTGTCCAATGGCTCCCCAATAATCTGCCCGGCGGTCATTCGGGGGTTTACAGCAGAGTAGCAGTCCTGAAATACGACTTGCATATCCCGTCGCAGTCCCCTGAGGACCTGGGGACTCGCATTATAAATGTCCTGTCCCTGGAACAGAACCTGACCCTCCTGCGGCTTCTCCAGCCCTAGAATAATCTTGCCCAGCGTGCTTTTACCGGCTCCACTGGTTCCAAGTAAGCCTAGGCAAAATCCACTCTCTATAGTAAGCGAAACGTTAGCCAACACAGGGGGACGTGGTTCAGAGCGGCCTAGCCATTTGCGCCTTCCATAGCTATGGGTTACTTCCTTCACTTGTAGCATGCGCATTCGCTCCCCTTTTGAAAGTGTAGTTGTCGAACAGGCGACTAACCACCTACCTGATTTATGCCTCGGAGGAACAACTTGGGTCTGACATGCAGCAGCATTTTCGTATATTCATCCTGCGGGTGATTGAACAACTGATGGACTTCAGCCTGCTCAACAATACGTCCCTGCTGCATGACAGCCACTTCATCCGCCAATTGGGAAATGACGCCCAGATCATGCGAGATCAGCAAAATGGACGTATTGTATTCCGTACGCAAGCGATCCAGCTCTCTTAGCACCTGTAGCTGATTGACCACATCAAGCGCCGTCGTTGGTTCATCGGCAATAACCACTGCTGGCCGCAGGCACATGGAAATGGCGATCATGACTCGTTGCAGCATCCCGCCACTCAACTGAAATGAATAACGCTTCATCAGCTTGGCTGGATCGGGCAAATTCATATTTTCCAGAGCCGTTATGGCAAGATCACGGGCCTGTCGTTTGGTTAATCCGGTGTGCGTGCGGACCGTTTCCATAAACTGAGCTCCGATCGTATACACTGGCGTAAAGGCGCTCATCGGATTTTGCATAATAAACGCGATTTCCTTGCCCCGAATACGGCGCATCTCCTCAGCCGCCATTCCGTTAAGCTCACGCCCGTTCAGACGGACACTTCCTTCCACGTCCATCGTCTGGAGATCCAGCAATTGGAGCAACGCTTTACAAGTCACCGTTTTGCCGCTTCCACTCTCGCCAACAAGACCCAGAACTTGTCCCCTTTTCAGCTCAAAATGAGTTGGCTCCAGCAGAGATACCGCCCCGGCATCGGTTTTGAGCTTCACCTGTAAGCCGCTGACCTCCAGCACCTTCGTCCTGTCGTCCATCGTTGTAACTCACTCCTGTTTTACTGACGTTTGGCAATTCCGTATCGGTCGGACAGCGCCTCCCCCAATATATTGAAGGCCATCACCACCACCAGAATCATGACCCCCGGATAGATCATTAATTCCGGATGGCTGCGGATGTATCCCGTTCCCTCATGAATCATCGCTCCCCATTCGGGAGTCGGCGGTTGGATGCCCAAACCGAGGAACGACAACGCGGAAATATCCATGATCGCCCAGCCCATTTCCAGCGTACCAATGACCACAATCGGCCGCAGCACATTCGGAATAATATGCCGCCGGATAATGGCTCCTGAGGAGGACCCGCTGATCCTTGCGGCAGCTATAAAATTCCGTTCTTTCAGACTGACGACCATATTGCGGCACATTCTGGCATAATACACCCACTGCACCATCATTAATGCAAGCAGCACCTGCATGAGGCCCGGTCCAAAAATACCGACAATGCCCAGCACAAGCACCAAATTCGGAAACGCCATAATACCTTCGCAAAACCGCATCAGCACACTATCGACCCAGCCGCCCACATAACCCGCAAGCGACCCGACCACAACGCCGATGCTAAGCGAGGACAGGAAAATTAAGGTTGCAAAGCCTAGCGAAATCCGTGCGCCATACAGCAACCGGGATAAATTGCACCGACCCAAATGATCGGTTCCCAACCAGTACTCTTTGGAAGGTCCCTCCAGCTTGTGCAGTAAACTGACTTTAACCGGATCATGGGGAGCCAGCCAAGGAGCTAGCGCCATAATAATAAAAAGAGCAGCCAGTACGACAGAGCAGACCACGATTACCTTTTGACCTTTGAACATTGTACGCAATCTTATCATCACTGCTCTGCTCGTCCCTTCGATGAAATTCGGGGGTCCATATACAAATGCACCAGATCAACGAGCAAATTGCATACGATGAACAGGCATGCCGCCAAAAACACATAGCATTGTATGACGGGAATATCCCGGTTAAAAATCGCCTCCACAAAATAACGGCCAAACCCGGGCCATGAAAACACCTGCTCCACAATAATCGTTCCGGTCAAAAGTTTACCCAGGTTCATACCCATACTTGTAATCAGTGGAGCAATGGCAATTTTCAGTACATGCTTGAGCATGATCACCCGCTCACGGATTCCTCTAGTTCTGGCATACTGCACATACGTTTCCTGCAGCTGCTCCAACACACTGGAACGCAGCAGGCGCGTATATAAAGCAATCAGAACCAGCGACAGGGTTAACGTGGGCAGCACCAGATGCTGCCACGTTCCTCGCCCCTCTACAGGGAGCCAATCCAATCGGACAGAGAAAAAGAAGATTAACAAATATCCCAGCCAGAACTGGGGAATAGACGCCCCAAAATATGAAATTCCTCGACTAAGCATGTCGATCCAGCCATTTTTACGCATCGCCGCTAGCACGCCCAACGGGATACTCACTAGAATAGATAGCACCATACTGCTCACAGCCAATTCAAAAGTGGCGGGCAGCCGAACTTTGACCTCATCCCATACCGGCTTGTTGGTCAGATACGAAGTACCAAAGTCCAATTGACTGATTCTTTGAAGTGTATGCATATACTGCGTCAGCAAAGGCTGATCCAGCCCGAACTCATGTCTTTTCTGCTCCAGAATCTCTGGAGTAGGATAAATATGAGCAGCCGTCAAATAGGCCTCGGCCGGATCAACTGGTGAAATATGAATCAGTGCAAAGGTAACGAGGGTGGCAAAGAGAACAATAGGAATGACCGCTACCATTCGCTTCCCGATATAGCTGATCATGAGTTGTCCTCCTATCCTGTAAACGAACGTTACCCTTCGTTTTTAACTACTTCCCGATTTCAAGCCCACCAAACGGATTTTCATCCCGGTTGGCCGGGAATACAAAGTTCGTAATCTTTTTCTGATACACTGCCGTTTTCTTAATATACGAAATAGGCACAATGGCAGATTGCTCCTGAAGCGTCTTCAGAATCGAAGCATACAGCTCTTGGCGCTTGGTTTCATCTGTCGATGAGAGCGCCTCGTGTACTTGCTGATCCAGATCTTTCTTCATCGGAAGGGCGCTCAGCGTCTCGGAAATTCCGAAGCTCTTCTTGGCAATGACGTTAATAAAGGAATGCGGATCATAAGGCGCACCATAGTTATACCAGAAGTACAGATCAAACTGGTTGGATCTAAGGCGCTTAATTTGAACCGTCAGCTCCAGTCCGGTCAGGTTCACTTTGACACCCAGTTCTCCCCATTCAGCCTGAATGGTTTCAGCCATCGCCTTTTGGATTGGATCGGTTTTATCAAAAATCAGCTCAAAATCCAGCTGTTGTCCGTCTTTTTCCCGTACTGTACCGCCTGCGGGCAGCTTCCAGCCAGCCTCATCCAGCAACGCTTTGGATTTTTCCACATCATAGCCAACAGGCTGTAGGTTTACATTCGTATACGGATAGTTTTTGGATAAAACCGTATCCGCTTTTTCCTCCAGCCCTGAAGTCACACCTTCCACCATTGCCTGCTTGTTAAAGCCATGCTGGAGCGCCAGACGTACCCGAAGGTCTGCCAGCTTGGGATTGGACGAGTTGAGCAACAGACTTCTTGTTCCGACAGGCTCGGACAGCGTGGTAACATACTGATTCGTGTCGCGAAGCTGTTTGAAGGCATCCAGACTAATGACACCCTCTCCATAAATCAGATCCAGGTCGCCTTTTTCAAAGGCCATCACACGGGTTTCGCCATCGGGAATGATTTTTACCGTAATTTTATCCACCTTCGGTGCAGTACCCCAATAGTTCGGATTACGCTTAAAGGTTGCATACTCATCTTGCTTGTATTCATCCAGCATCCAAGGTCCTGTACCTACAGGTTTCTTGATTCCTTTGGACGTATCTCCATCATCCGGGAACCCAGCTTCACCCAGAAAACGGAACGGGCGAACGACAGACAAATCCTGAAGCACTGGGTAGTATGGCTCTTTGAGCGTCATTCGGAAGGTGCTGTCATCTACGGCTTCAGTTTTGTCGAGAACGCCTACTATACCAAGCCAGCTGTGCGTCTTCTCATTTTTCATGATAGCGTCAAAGTTCTTTTTGACAATGGCCGCATTAAATAGCGTACCATCCGAAAATTTCACATCTTTGCGCAGCTTAAACGTATATGTCTTACCGTCCTTGGAAATAGTCCAGGATTCAGCCAAAGCAGGTTCCAGCTTGCCTCCTTGCTTGTAGCTGACTAACGGCTCATAAACCATGGATTGTGCAAAAAGTTGGGAAGGATTGTATACATGAGGATTCATCGTGCCAATGTCACGCGGCCACGATAGCGTGATCGACTTTTCATTGGCAGCTCCGTCAGTAGAGGTGGATGCAGGTATGTTCTCCTGCTTTGCGCAGCCCAAAACAACGGATAATAAGAGGAGCGCCACCAACATAAGGGTAGCAGTCTTGCGGTGTCGAACGGACATCAATGTATTTCCCCTTTTCTATATATGTGATAATGATTATCATAATCATATTTAGAATAGGTATCACGCTCAATTTTGTCAACACTATTCGACAAGCAACCCTCTTATTTCTTTTGAATTTGTGAAATGAGGATTTTGAAAAATCCTAAACTTATGGCTTAATTCGCCAACGTTTGAAACAGAGTACGCGTGTACTCATGCTGTAACAAGTCTTCATCCCATTCCTTAAATATTTCCACAATCTCCCCCTGAACCATGACGGCAACGCGGTCACAAAACTGACGAGTAGATGGGAGATCGTGAGTGATAAATAGGTAGGACAACTGACGTTCCACCTGCATTCTCTTGAGCATGTCCAATACAGAAGACTGCGTTGTCGTATCCAGATTGGCAATCGATTCATCGAACAAGATAATATTTGGCTCCACCGCCAAAGCTCGGGCAATACATACCCGCTGCTTTTGTCCGCCACTCAGCTGAGCTGGGTATTTTTCCAGACTGTCAGCCTCTAATCCTACCGATTCCAATAGAGACAGACAAATATCCAGCGCCTGCGCTTTTCGCTCAGGGAAATAGTTGTGGATTGGCTCCATTAAAATATCTCGAATGGTCATACGGGGATGCAGCGAGGAGGACGAATCCTGTGCAACCAACTGGATTCGCTTGTACAGCTGAACATCCTTCATCTTTCCGGTGTGAATGGGCTGTTCATCCAGCCAAATCTCTCCTGAGGTCAACGACTCCAGCCCCAGAATACATTGTGCCAGCGTGCTTTTGCCACTTCCACTTTCTCCAACCAGTCCAAGACATTCTCCTTGTCGTAGCTCCAGACTCACCTTCTTCACGGCCTGTTCGCTATCTTGCGTGCTGAACCAACCTTTTCTCCGTTTGCGGACAGGGTATGCTTTGGTCACATTCTTCAATTCCAGCATCACTGGTGCATCCTTCCTTCCGGGCTCATCTCCAACACTCGATCTGCTATGCGACTCATACCCTGGCGATCATGTGAGATCAACAATATGGTGAGATCAAAGTCTTCTCTCAACTGTTGCAGCAATGCCAAGACCTTGTCGCGGTTGATCACATCCAGCGCCGTAGTAGGCTCGTCGGCAATAAAGAGGCGAGGACCGGAGCTTAGCATGGCAGCCAGCAGCACCCTTTGACACATGCCTCCACTTAGTTCAAAAGGATATGACGACAAAGTATGCTCAGGATCTGCAAACCCTACCTTGCAGAGCAGAGAGCGCAAATAGGCCTCCCGCACTGGAGTAGCGCCTCCTCTGGCTATTTCTAAGACACGGCTCAGCATCTGCCGCATCCGTGGCAGCACGCCCAGTGGGTGGACTTGCTGCGGTGCATTGTGGGATAATGCAGCACCAGCGTGCTCCGGCTCCATCTGGTCATGCGGCATCCAACGCCGCCCGTGCAGTCTAAGCGTATCCATCAGCTGGGCGCGGACAGTCCGGATCGGGTTTAACCCGCTCAGCGATTGTTGAATGAGCAGGGCAATATCCTCTCGGCGCAGCCTTTGCCAGCGCCGTTCCTGGAACGGGAGAATGTCTTCCCCGTTATAGTAGATACGCCCATGCGTAACACCGATACCTGGCTCCAGCATGCCTGCGATTGCGTGAGCGGTCAGGCTCTTGCCGCATCCGCTCGGTCCAGTCAGGACCACAATCTCCCCTGAATATATGGAAAAGCTCACATCACGCAGCAGTGGTTTGCTCCCACTTCTGCTTGCTCCTACGCCTGTGCGGCAGATTTCCAAATGTTCCACGTGTAACAACGGTTTTCGACCTGCCACTTGTTCTATCGTATCCTTGCCCCCAAGGGCTGTTTGATCCTCCACTATTTGGCCGCCTCCTTTTCCGAAAAGCGGTCACCCAAAAGCTGGCAGGCAAGTACGAATAGCATAATCGCCAAGCCTGGGAAAATCATGACATGCGGAGCCACCTGAAAATATGAGGTGGCATCATGCAGCATCACGCCCCACTCTGGCTTAGGCGGCTGTACCCCCAGTCCAAGAAAGGACAGCCCAGCGATCATCAGCACCACGCGTCCGATATCCCATACCGCATAAACCAACAATTGCGGCAACGCTTGTGGCAATACATAACGGCTCAGTATACGTACGTGTGAATTGCCGGATAAACGGGCATACCGAACGTAGTCCTCCTGACAGGCTTTTTGAACCAGACTACGGATATATCGGACATAGCCCGCCCACCGTACCGCAATAATGGCAAGGGTCATGTTAACAAAACCCGGACCCAAAATACCGACAATCGCCACCGTTAAAATAATATCAGGAAAAGCCAGTACCCCGTCGATTCCTCGCATAACCAGCTGGTCCACGCGTCCGCGCACATAACCAATAAGCAACCCTATAGGCAGACTGAAGCACAACGTAGCTACAGTAATCGCACATGCGATTAGCACGCTCATCCGAATCCCGTAAATTAGCCGTGATAGCACATCCCGGCCCAGATGATCCGTACCGAAAGGATATTTCCGGCTGGGTGGTGCCAGACGGTTCAAAAGGTCCACTTGGAGAGGATCATGAGGAGCGACCCATGGAGCCAATAACCCAAGCAGCACGATCAGACCAAACAGTACGCCTCCTGCCAGCAAACTCCCTTGAAAGGAAAGCCGTATCTTTTTCATTTTCAGCTTCCTCCTTAACGCAAACGCAGCCTCGGATCTATCGCCGTCTGGACCACATCCACCAAACACTGAACTCCTACAATTAAAAATACGGCAAAAATAACATACCCCTGAATCACCGGATAATCTCGCTGTGTAATCGCATCTATAAAATACTTGCCCAACCCCGGCCATGAAAAAATGGTCTCTACAATCACATTACCTGCCAGCATAAATGATAGATTGGTACCTAGCAGTGTAATTATAGGCAGAACCGCATGCCTAAATATCTCAAAAAACAGGATATGCAAACGTGAAAAGCCTCGAGCCTTCGCTGCTTTCACAAAATTCCGGTCACCCAGCTCCAGCATTTGAGCGCGCAGTACGCGTGCTTGCACAGCTCCCAAACCTGCGCCAAGAGTCAGCGCTGGGAGCACTAGATGTGTCCAGCCCTCCCTTCCCATGGATGGGAGCCAGCCCAAGCGAACGGAGAATAGATAGATCAACAGAAAACCAAACCAAAAAGAGGGGATCGACGATCCCAGCAGGGCGAACAGCCTGCCCAGACGATCCAGTGGGCCGCTGATTTTTAGCGAGGCAGCCAGCCCCAGCCCCAGCGTAAGCACCGTCATGACGGCGAAGCCCGCAGCAGCTAGCTCCACAGTAGCAGGAAGTCTGTTCCACAGTTCGGCTAGCACCGACTCCTTGGATACATACGAAGTGCCCCAATGCCCTGTGAACACATCCCGCAGCCAGTTCACATATTGAATATGAAGCGGTTCGTTTAAGCCCAGTTCCTTTCGTAGCGTCGTCAACGCCTCCTCAGAGGCAGGGATATTATGCGCGGTGAGCAAAATGGTAGCAGGGTCTCCAGGGGCCAGCCGCATCAGTACAAAAGTCAGCGTGGATACAACGAATACAATAATGAGCAGCTGCGCCACACGTTCCAGTATAAAACGAATCATAGGATACGCAGCTCGTTATTCCGCAATATCGGATTGCGCTGTAATGTAGTAATACTCGATCGGATGGGGTGTAAAACCCTCCACCCCTTTTTTCACGCCAAACACATTATCAGGATGCACAATGAACGACTGTGGCAAATCCGTATTGATGATATCCAGCGCTTGTAGTGTCACAGCATTACGCTGCGCTGTATCCTTCGCCAGCTTCAAGCTGTTAAGAATACTCTCTAGCGGTTTGGAACTATAACGGCTTACATTGGCTTCGCTTTTCGAAGAATAAAACATGTCCATAAAATATTGCGGCTCTCCTGTATGAGCAGTAAGCATACTGTACATAGCAAAATCCCAATCGTTTTTGGTCAACGCCTCGTCAATATTTTCCACCTTGCGAATCTTGACCTGGATTCCCTCTTTCAGCAATTGGCTTTGGATGACCTCAGACATCACAGAGAGCTCCGGACGCTGAGGGAAAGTCAGCAGCGTAACCTCGAACGGCTTGCCTTGCTTAGTCCATGTCCCTTGGGCGTCCTTCTGCCAGCCATCCTTCGTCAACAGTTGCTCTGCCGTTCCGTCCAGCGCTTTACGCTCAACTTTACCGAAGGGAAGAATGCTCGGGAACGGGCTGCTTGCCTCCGTACCGAAGCCCCTCATGACGGCGCTCACAATCGATGCGCGTGGAATCAGGCTGTCCACCACCTTACGGTTCGCCGCATCCTTGAATACTGGCGATTCCATATTGTACACGATCATATGGGTGCGCAAGGACGGAGCCGACAGCACTTGTAGCCTGTCGTTCTTTTTCAGTACCTCTGCGTTATCAACCGGAATATCCGTCGCTACGTCCACCTCACCGGATTGCAGTGCCATCAGGCGCGAATTCCCGTCCGTAATGAACTTCATCGTCGCTTCAGCCAATCGTGCCTTCTCGCCCCAGTATCCGTCATAACGCTCTACGACCAACGATTGGTCCTTGTTGAACGCTTTGATTTTAAAGGCGCCTGTCATCGCTGGGTAACTCTGTTCATCTTTCATCGATGCCACATCCAGTACAATCGTCGATGGATCAGCTAGATTAGACACCAACGCCGCATTCGGCTGGTTTGTCGTGATCTTCAAGGCCAGCGGGCCGCTTACATCAATGGACTTCACATTCAGTAAATCCTTCGCCAGATGGCTTTTCTCAATAGAGCGTAACAAAGACGCTTTTACACTTGCTGCATCCATACCTTTTCCATTATGAAAAGTGACTTTATCCTGCAAGCTGAACGTCCAAACTGTAGGGCTATCCTGCTTCCACTCCTTTGCCAGCCAAGCGACAGGCTCCAGCTTTTCATTCAAACGTACCAGTGTCTCACCTGCACCGGATCGCATCACATCCCAGCTATTATCTCCATGCGGGTCAACGCCTGACGGTTTCCATGTATACGCCATTACCAGCTTTTTATCTGTCGCTGTTTGTTGTGCTGACGCGTTTTCACCCTTGCCGGAGCTATCCGACGTCCTATTGCTGGCACATCCCGAAAGAGCCATAACTGCCAGCAGCATCACCCCTGTACATATCAACCATGAACGCCTGCTACGATTGCTAATCATTCGATGAATCCCCCTCTATCTTGTAAAACCGCATAAAACTAACGCAAAACGCGAAAAAAGCATTCCAGACCACTTAATTAGCAGTCAGAAATGCCTTCAATATAAAATGTCAGAACTCACCTCGAAGCCAACTCCAAAAACATAGAAGGGATCAGATCGGTTTCAGACATTCCGTATGCAGCACGCCTAACCACCTCCCCAGCATCCCGTGGGTCTGACAGTGATGTCAAAACAGGCAGGTCTCCTGACTCCAGGCGTATCTTTCAGGCCTTCCCGGTTCTTCACAATTCCAGTGGCTGTTCTGAAAGCTCCAGCAGTATCCTGCTGATGCCTGTATACAGTGGCGGGCCCGTGTCGGAATCAACCGAACTTCCCTTTTAAGTGAACATGCTCAACAACTATGTACATCGTCTCTACGAAACCCCATACATAGAGTTGTCCGGCTCACACCTGTTTTCTTCCTTTATTTCTTTTCATTACGATCTTATTTTGTTGTCACAGGCTTGTCAATAAAGGCTGCACAATAATTTAAATTTGAACGATAAGGTAGAAACAAGACATAACCTCCAATTGCGTGCACGCAATTGAAGTGTTAAAATTAGGTATAGAGTAAACCACCGTGTCCGTATACTAAAAAGAGTCTTCGCCGCGCCAACGGCAAAGACTCTTAGGACTTGAAAGGCTGTGGATCACCACCACGGCGCGCTGCATAACTAAATGTCAATGCAAACGAAACCCACCGTTAGGGGCCAACCTAATTACGCGGTGGGTTTTCGCTTGTTCCGAAATTTTCGACGTAGCCAGCGATAAAGTTTACGAATACTAAACGCCAGGCTTAGTAACGTAACCATCCAACGCAACACATCGTAGCACGACACAAGGTTGACCATCGGCTTCACCCCCTTTCGGGAAGCTGCACCGTGGTCCGAAAACATCCACCACTATTCAAAATCCATAAGGTAAATTATACCATGATATCGCCCGCTGCTCTAGCAAATTCTTCTAGTAAGTAAACTGGAAAACGCACCAAATTAGAGCTACCCATTTCATTCCGCAGTTTATCTATATATCCCCAGACAGCAAGGGGATATACTATCTGGATAACCCCATGCCAAACAGCCGGAAAAGAGGCATACGTCCTCTCTCCGGCTATCTTTATTTATTTCTAATCATCAAACCTTCTGTGGAACCTCCTGAACCGTCACGCTTTTGACCGATTCCCCTTGTTTTCTCGTCAAAACGATGTTCAAGACAATCGCTGTAATCGAGCCCGAAACGATACCATTTTGCAGCAGCATTTTGGCAAAGCTCGGCAGCTGGTCGAACATTTGTGGCAGAACGGCAGAGCCTAGGCCCACAGCAATACTGCATGCTGCGATCAGCAGATTGCTTTCCTTCCGCAGATCCACTTCTGACAAAATAGACATGCCTGATGCAGCAACCGAGCCGAACATGACGATCATCGCCCCGCCTAGCACAGCGTTAGGAATCACTGTCGTTAAGGCAGCCAGCTTAGGCAGCAAACCGAGAACAACCATGATACCGCCCGCAGCAAAAATAACGTTCCGCGATTTGACGCGTGTGAGTGAGATCAGGCCAACATTTTGCGAAAAAGCTGTATAAGGAAACGCGTTAAAAATACCCCCAAGCATAATCGCAAGTCCTTCCGAACGAAGTCCATTGACGATCTGCTTTTGCTCCACCTTCTGATCAATCGCTTTGCCTACTGCCAGATAAACGCCCGTAGACTCGACCATGCTGACAATATTGACAATAATCATTGTACATACCGCCATAATGCTAAACTCTGGCTTACCAAAATAAAACGGCTGCGCAACACTCACCCATGACGCATCGGCCACGGGAGCAAAATGCACCATTCCCATCGCATAAGCAACCACCGTGCCTGCAAACAGACCGATGAGCACGGAAATCGAGCGCATAAAGCCTTTTGCCAACCGATTCACAAGCAAAATAACCAGCAAAGTAACCAGCGCCAACAGCAAATTACGTGGCTGTCCAAAGTCTGAACTGCCCTGGCCCCCTGCTACATTGTTCATCGCCACCGGAATAAGAGATAGACCGATAATCGTAACGACCGAACCCGTAACGACCGTCGGGAAAAAGCGTAGCAGCTTGCCATACAGCGGTGCCGCAAGCACCACGAATATACCAGACAAAATAATGGCACCGTACGCTGTCGCCAAATTCGAGGTCGAAGCAATCGCGATAATGGGGCCTACTGCCGTAAACGTACAGCCTAAAATGACAGGCAGTCTACTACCAAAAAAACGTGTGCCCATAATCTGCAATAACGTAGCAATCCCACAAGTGAACAGATCGGCAGCCACCAGATAGGCCATCTGGGCTGGCGTCAGGTGCAATGCTCCCCCTACAATCAGAGGAACAGCAATCGCTCCAGCGTACATCGCCATGACATGCTGGAAGCCCAGTGCGAATAACTTTTGTTTACTTAACATCCCACATTCTCCTTAACAGGAGCAATTACTGCGCCAGCTTCCTCTATAAAATGGACCTCGCCTGGTGCCATGGAAGCGATACGCGCAAGAGAACGTACGGCGATGCCTCTTTGCTCCAACAGTCCACGGCCTTCCTGGAAGCTCTTCTCAATCACACAGCCAACCCCGGCCAGCTCCGCTCCTGCTTCCTTTACAATATCCGTAAGTCCGACCAATGCTGCACCAGTTGCCAAAAAATCATCTACGATCAGCACATGGTCGCTGGCATCGAGATATTTTTGGGAGATACTCACCTGATAGGTTTCCTGCCGAGTGAACGAATGAACCTCTGCGAAGTATACCTGCTCATTCAGCGTGATGGCCTTCTTTTTCTTCGCATAAATGAACGGGACCCCCAAGGCAATAGCAGTAGCCATTGCAAATTGAATACCACTAGCTTCAATGGTAAGCACCTTGGTGATCGGAGCACTGCCGAACAGGCGTGCAAACTCCTTACCAATCTCTAATGCTAATGCTGTATCTACCTGATGATTCAAAAATGAATCTACCTTTAATACGGTGTCAGATAAAATCTGTCCTTCTTGACGAATACGTTCCTCCAAAACTTTCATTATGCGAGTATCGCTCCTTCTGTACTTTAAAATAGTGAGGATTTTGCAAAATCCTGAACAGTAAAACCTGCCAAAACCAAAAAAGGACAGGCTCCCTTGAGTTGTTTCTCAAGTGAAGCCTGTCCTTGGGGTTATAATCCCTGACGGATTGGCGCACAAATAAATGCCCGCATTCATCCGAAGCCGATGCGCTATCACTCATAGTCGGACGATTACAGTGGTCGTCCGGTAGAAACTTTTGGGCCATATCCCCAATATTATACGAGTCATATGAAATTGATATCTTGTATACTACACCCTCTGGCGGGCGGTTTCAAGACTATTTTTCATACAGACAGCAGCATTTGGAGAACCTTCCACAATTGGAATATCGTAAAATCAAATCGACCTTTGTTGAAGGTATATATATAGTAGAAAACAGATGTTAAAAAACAAAAATACATACAAAACAACATTCAATTTTAATTATAGTTTTAAAAAACAAAAATAAATCCACAAATTTCACTTCCGTTTCTGTTGACTGTAAAGAAAAACGGAAGTAGTATGGAGTTAGTTAAGAAAACAAAAGGCAGACTTTCAGGCTGCCCGTATTTTATCCATGCAAGGAGATTGGATATGAATAATTATCTTGCTGTTGATATTGGAGCTTCAAGCGGTAGGCTCGTAGGGACAACTCTGCAAGGTGACCAGCTACACTTGCAAGAGCTTCACCGTTTCAACAACTCCTTTACCGAAAAAGACGGACACGATTACTGGAATATCGACGAACTATTAAATGAGATTATTCAGGGCTTGCAAAAAGCTAAACAGAAGGGGATTCATTCCTGTACGCTCGGCATTGATACATGGGCTGTAGATTACGTGCTGCTTGATCAGAAAGGTAACCGCATTCATGAGGTATACGCTTACCGGGATGCACGTACCCTCCACGCACCCGACAGGCTGCACCAGCTCATCAGTCGAGAGGCTGTGTATGAGAAAACAGGCATTCAGGAACTAAACTTTAATACCCTGTATCAACTGTTCGTCCATGATCGGGAACAGCTTGCCCAGGCGGATAAAATATTGATGGTCCCTGATTATCTGTACTATCGTCTGACAGGCATCATGATCAATGAAATCACGAATGCGTCCACGATGCAGCTTCTCAACGTGAACACCCGAGAGTTTGATGAAGACCTGCTGTCCCTGCTCCAGCTGCGACGCAATCAGTTTTCAGAGCTTGCCGAGCCTGGGCGGGTTCTGGGTTCTCTTTTGCCGGAGCTTGTTCAAAAATACGATCTTCCGGACTGTCAGATCATTCTTGCGCCTACTCACGATACTGCATCGGCCGTTGCAGGTGTTCCGTCACAGCGGGAAGAATCTTGGGCTTATATTAGCAGCGGCACGTGGTCACTACTGGGAATGGAACGATCCGAAGCCTTGAATACGAAGGCAGCCATGCAGGCGAACTACACCAATGAGTGGGGCGCTTACGGTACGTACCGTTTTCTGAAAAATATTATGGGATTATGGATGATTCAGGAGGTCAGAAGAGAAAGGGGCTGTGCACATAGCTTTGCCGAATTGGCCCAACTGGCCTCAGCAGAGGCACCGTTTGTCAGTCTTGTCCTCTGTAACCATTCATCCTTCTTAAACCCGGATAGTATGACCCTTGAAATCCAGCGATTCTGTGAAGAGACAGACCAGCCCATCCCCAGGACGCCGGGCTCACTCGCCCGCTGTATTTTTGACAGTCTGGCCTTAAGCTACCGCGATGCCTTACACGAACTGCAACGTCTAACAGACGAAACGATTACCAGATTGCACATTGTCGGCGGAGGCGCTAACAACGAATTACTATGTCAGCTAACCGCCGATCTCTTGGGAATTGAGGTTCAGGCAGGTCCTTCCGAATCTACGGCCATCGGCAATATTGTCGTGCAATTAATTAGCTCTGGTGTTCTTGAGGATCTCAAGGCTGCTGGCCGAACCATCGCCCGCTCCTTCCCGACTCGGCTATATGAGCCGCAATCGGTGGAAGGCGTGCAAGAACTTTTGGATCGCTGGGAGCACCTTAAGATACAAGCAACATCCTCTATTCACATATCTCAATAAAGGAGTAAAGCCATGAACGAAGCCATTGAAGCCAGTTATAACGAAGCGAAAAAGCTGTATGCCCGCCACGGTATTCAAGTGGACGACATTTTACGGAAGCTTTCACAAATCAAAATATCACTGCACTGCTGGCAGGGAGATGATGTTCAGGGATTCCTGTTCAAAGACAAACAGCTTAGCGGGGGGATTGCCGTAACGGGCAGCTACCCGGGCAGAGCCGGCACGCCGCATGAGTTACGTCAGGATTTAGAAAAAGCTCTATCACTCATTCCGGGTAAACACAAGGTCAATCTGCACGCCATCTATGCGGACACCACAGAACAAGTGGATCTCGATCAACTGGAGCCACGCCATTTTCAGAACTGGGTAGACTGGGCCAAACAGCAAGGGCTTGGGCTTGATTTTAATCCAACCCTGTTCTCCCATCCTAAAGCGGAAGACGGCTTCACACTGAGTCACAAGGATTCGGAAATCCGTGATTTCTGGATCACACACTGCAAAAAATCACGTAGGATTGCCGAGTATTTTGGCAAAGAACTCGGTCAGCCCTGTGTCACAAACCACTGGATGCCGGACGGCTATAAAGATACTCCGGTTGATCGGTTGGCTCCAAGAGAACGTCTGCGTGATGCGCTGGACGACATTTTCAGCGAGGAAATCAGCGAGGAATACAACATCGATGCGGTTGAAAGCAAGCTGTTTGGCATTGGCTCGGAAAGCTATGTCGTGGGCTCACATGAATTCTATATGGGTTACGCCCTGACACGCGGTAAATCTATCTGTCTCGATGCGGGTCACTTCCATCCAACCGAAGTCATTTCGAACAAACTGTCCTCTGTGCTGATGTTCACCGACCAATTATTGCTCCATGTCAGCAGACCGGTTCGCTGGGACAGTGATCATGTCGTGACAATGGACGACGAATTGCTGGACATTGCCCGCGAGCTGGTTCGCGGTGAATTGCTTTCCCGAACCCATATCGGTCTTGATTTCTTTGATGGCAGTATCAACCATGTGGCAGCATGGGTCATCGGAACACGCAACACGATTAAAGCGCTGCTTCGCGCTATGCTCGAACCGATTGAAGCATTAAGGCAGGCGGAAGAGGATCGGGACTTCACCACTCGTCTTGCTCTAGTCGAAGAATTCAAATCGTATCCGTTTGGTGCGATATGGGATTACTATTGCGCTCAAAACAGCGTTCCCGTTCGTGAGGAATGGCTGGCCGAAGTAAAAAACTATGAACAACAAGTACTGTTGAAACGATAACTGCTGAAACGGTAACTACTGCACTGATAATGCTTATATTCATATCATCCAAAGGGAGAGATTATCCATGACTACTGTGCTGGAGAATCAAAAAGAACGCAAATCGGGACTGGATATCCCATTTGTTCGCGAGATGGCGGAAATCACACAAAACATGTGGAAATTCGGCTGGGATGAACGCAATGGAGGTAATGTAAGCTATATTCTGGATGAAGCCGAGGTTGCAAAATATATAGATATTCATCAGGTCATTCGGACGATTAAACCTGCTTTCCCGGTGAATGAACTGGCTGGTAAATATTTTATTGTCACCGGATCAGGAAAATATTTTAAAAACGTAATTGCAGATCCAGAAGCAAACTTAGGGGTCCTTCGTGTCTCCCAGGATGGCGAACAGTTGGAAGTCTTGTGGGGCCTCAAACATGGCGCAGTGCCTACCAGTGAGTTACCTTCCCATTTTATGAGCCACATTGAGCGCTTGAAGGTCGATCCTAACCATCGCGTGGTGATTCATAATCATGCCACCCATGTTATTGCCATGACCTTCATTCATAGTCTGGACGAAAACCAATTCACCAAAACGCTGTGGGAAATGTGTACCGAATGTATTGTCGTCTTTCCAGACGGTATCGGTGTAATCCCTTGGATGGTACCGGGTTCCAGCGAAATCGGCCGCGAAACTGCAAAAAAAATGAAGGATCATCACGCTGTATTATGGCCTCATCATGGCATTTTCGGAACGGGCAGCTCCATTGATGAAGCGTTTGGTCTCATTGAGACGATTGAAAAAGCGGCGCAAATTTACATGCTCATTGCTCACCATGATATCCAGCAACGGATTACAGATCAGGAATTGGCCGATCTAGCCAAAGCCTTCAACGTTACTCCAAAAGAAGGAATCTTGAACGTATAAATATAGGCTAATCCCCATCTCATAATACAGAACTTAAAAGGCTCCACGGGTCATCTCAAACCGGCCATGGAGCCTTTGGCATACGCAGTTTTAATTATATAACCCTCAATTCCAATGAATTAACTTGTAATTGTGCTTTCCTTTATATACAATAAAATCAAAATTCCCTTATCTCCACCAAAGGAGAGGTGACAAGTTATGAAAAGAGCAAAAAATGAAGATCACTTCGACATCGTGGAAGACCATTATTTCACAGCTACCGAATTGGAAAAGTCCAGCGCCATTTGGCCTGTCAGACTGGGTATGGATATTTCGAAAACAAGCTGCCATGTCGGTCCCAAGGCTGTTCCTTATTTTTATTTGATTTTTGTGCTTGAAGGTCAGGCTGAGTTTATTTATAAGCAACAGAAGTACCGTGTCCAAAAGTCTGATTTATTCTGTTTTTTTCCGCATGTTGCCCATGAATATTACACCGATCACCAGCACCCTTTGCAAAAGGTATGGATTGCCTTTGAGGGACCCAAATCCCTCGCGCTACTGGAGCGGATCGGAATTAATCCCTCCACGCCATTTATGGCTAACGCCGTGAGTGAGGAAATCCTCGAACTTATCTCTAACCTGTTTTCCATCGTACACGACAACAACAGACAGGGCAGCGATCTGGCCCGCTTGATTATACTGCACCAGATCTTCGAGGAGTTGTCCCGCAACACATCTGACGTACTGCGCAACTTTGTATGCTCTGATTATTGGCTCCAGCAGGGGAAAGACTACATTGAAATGCATTATTGTGACCGTGTTACGATTGAGCAAATTGCCGAGCATGTAGGTGTGGATCGTGCCCACTTTTCACGTAAGTTCCATTCCACCTTCCTCATCTCTCCCGCCAAGTATTTGCAAAACCTTAAGATTAACGAAGCCAAAAGATTACTGGAGCAGACAACTTACAATTTGTCGATCATAGCCCAGTCCATCGGCTATACCGATATGTCCACCTTTTCCAAAGCATTTAAGAAAACAGCAGGGATTCCACCGCGTGAGTATCGCTTCCGACATCAGTCCCGGCAAGAGATTCGTACCGTCAACGCTTAGCTGGAATCCAGTAACGTTCAAGAGAGCCGCCGTATACGGTGGCTCTCTTTTTTTATGACCTGATCCTAATTTACACTTGGTTCTGAGCCCTTTCAACGTTATAATAAGCATCAAACCAACAGGAAAGGTACGTGAAATCCATGCTGCGATTCAATGCGATACGTACGGGCTATCTGCTGGGCATCTCTCTGATACTGGCCGCAATTATTTATTTTTTCGCCTCCAATTGGGGCGGACTGGATCGGACAGTCAAGATTGTACTGGCTGCTGCGCTTATTGTTCTGTTCTATGGCTTGTCTTTTGTATTTGCACGGATACGTGCTGTTCCCGGCCAACAAGCTTTTCTGTCTAATATGTTTTTGGTGGCTGGCTGTATAGCCTTTGGCGTTTCTGTGGCATTGCTCGGTCAAATTTACAATTCCCATGCGGACAGCTACGGATTGTTTTTCATTTGGTCGGTACCGGCTCTGCTACTTAGTTGGATCACTCGCTACAATCCTTTTTATATGCTGTCGTATGTACTGATTCATCTTGGTTTGTGGTTTTATTTTTACCCTACGATGCAAAGCCCGTCTTATAGCGAGCTGGAATCGTTGTCCATTGCCGGAGTGTTCGCACTGGTCAATCTGGTGTTGTTTCTATTGACGTTCCTTCATCGTATACACTCTGCTCCACTACAATATATGAGCTTTACTGTTTTTCATATAGCCATGTTAGCGATGACTAATTCTTTTGCATTTGATGGCTATGGCCTGGTCATGAATATACCGTATATCGCTGTGATTGCTTTAGGATTTTATATATTTATCAAGGTACGGCTGAATAAAACACTACTGACCTTGAATGCATTGGCGCTCTCCGCTTTTGCTGTCTTTAAATTTATAGAGCTGACAGAAGCTTACTACTCATCTCTGTTTTTTGTTTTTGGTTTGATTTTTGTGGCGCTGCTGCTGACCGGTAACGTGTGGTTTTTCCGTTATTTGAATCGTTTGGGGAAAACACCACCGGAAACAGGGGAGATATTCAATGGGGAAAACGGGGATATCGTAAAAACCGATGTGGAAACAACCGTTCCCGAGGAACGTGGCAGTGAATGGATCAGCAAAACCGTATCCCGTGTAATCAAAGTGGTTGGAGTGCTGATCGGAAGTATATCTCTCATCGGATTGATTATGATTAGCACGAATGTAAACCACACCGAATATGTACTGTTGGTTGTGTCATTGCTACTTATGATTTTGATGATTGTCATACCGGAATCCAAGCTGGATTCGGTCATACGTTATACCCTGCTGACCATCAGCTATATTACAGGCTTGGCGGCCATTCTATGGTCAGATCAGTCGCTGCTTTCGGTATTATTTCTGATCGTTTCCATCGCTGGATGGTTTCGCTCCAAGGGGAAAAGGCAGTTATTTTTTGCCTACACCTTTGTAACCCTGAATCTGGCGACCATTTTATTTCAGCAGTATCAGGAGTGGGATGGTTGGAACTGGACCTACAAGTTCATCATCTTCTCTCTTTTCATCGTCAATGCCGTGTTATATGGGGTAAGTTACTTTATATCCAAGACGGAGTTAAAAGAACATCTGCGGAATAGCTCATTATTTTTCAGCTTGCTGTTCCTGTTTTGGGCGACGTTCTTCGAGGATGTCGTTCCACACTCTTATATGTTCATTAACATTTTTTATTTTGTTATCGTTACCGGGATGGTCTTTGCCTTTGCCCGTCTGAAACAAAAATCGGAGGCCATCATGAGTGTTGTCTTCTGGTTTATTTTTATCGGCTTCAAATACTATGATTTATTGTGGACGCTACTGTATAAATCTTTTACGCTGGCGTTACTGGGGATCATTGCGCTCGGAATTACCTGGTGGGCGGATCGGCGAATGGCCCATAGCGGCAAAGCAGCATTCGATGCCGATCACCGCAGCTTTAGCTTTATGCGCTTAAGCCCGTTACTCATTGCCATTGTCATCGTGCTACAGCTGGGGATCATCGGGTATCAGACGGTGAGAAGCGAAACCCTGCTCGCCACAGGGGCTTCCATTAAGCTCAAACTGGCTCCTATAGACCCGCGCTCCCTGCTACAAGGCGATTATGTGGCACTGAATTACGACATATCTACCCCTCCTTCCAAGACCCCTCTTCAGGAGGAAGAATGGAGCCGAGGCAAGGTCAAAGTCGTTCTCACACCAGATAACCAAGGAGTATACGTCGCAGACCGCCTCTATCAAGATGGCGAAAAACTTGCCAGTCATGAGGTCATTCTAAATGGACAGTGGTATGGTTCTCGTATTGTGTACGGTATTGAGAATTATTTCATCCCTGAGGGAACCGGACGTACTGTAGAACAGAACGCACATTTTGCCCATATTCGGGTGAGCCGCAATGGAGACGCACTGCTGGAACGTTTGGCAGAAAGCTGACCGGATCGGCGCAGATAGTTAACAAAGCAGGCTGAACCAAGCTGCTCCATTGCTGGAGCACCACTTGGTTCAGCCTGCTTGTTTTTTCGGGTCATCGAGTTACCCTCTTATAGATAACCTTTATCCCTACGCTACGCTTATCCTCGTTTATACATCTCTCGTCCATGATGCTATTTCCTCAATATCCTGCGGCTGAGTCCGGCAACAACCACCAATCAGACGAGCTCCCGCTTCATACCATTGGCGGGCACTTTGTCCGAACGTCTCTGTACAAGTGCTACCGTGCCATGTCTTGGTGACCGGGTCATATTCCTCTCCCAGATTGGGATATACCACCACAGGCTTATCCGTGTGGCTGCGTATTTCGTGAATAAGCGATGGAACGAATTTCGGCAAAGTGCAATTGATTCCTACAGCAGCCACTTGCTCATGCCCATTCAGCCACTCAGCACATGCAGCGGCAGACTCACCATTGCTGATATGCTGCCCATCCTTTGCGCTAAAGCTGATCCAGGCATACGTACCAGGGAATTCCTTCAGCAATCGGGCGATGGCCTTGGCTTCAACCAGACAGGGTATCGTTTCACAAGCTAAAATATCTGCACCCGCCTCAATCAGAGCTTTCATACGCGGCCTGTGAAACTCCACAAGCTGTTCCTCGCTCAGCTTGTAATCGCCGCGATACTCTGATCCATCTGCCAAAAACGCCCCGTAAGGGCCGACGGAGGCCGCAACTAGCGGCTTGGGACGATGTCGCTGACTTGCAGTAGCCGTCACGTCAGCCCAAAACTCATCTCGTGCCTGCACAGCAATCCGCACCGATAATTGAATCAGTTCCAGCGCCTCAGCTTCGCTTAAGCCTCGTTTAACATAGCCTTCAACGGTAGCCTGATAGCTCGCAGTAATCGCACAGTCTGCCCCAGCCTCAAAATAATCCCTATGTACACGCTTGATCGACTCCGGATGCTCATGGAGGATTTTAGCTGACCATAAGCTATCGTTCAGATCATGTCCATGACGCTCCAGCTCGGTCGCCATTGCGCCATCCAGCACGATCAGCTGAAATTCGTTCAGTATATGTTGTATCGGATTCATGCGGCCCCTCCTGCTCGTCTTTTCTATTTAACCCACTAATCAAGTAGGGTTTAATGATTTACATTATAGCACGGATGTTGATGAGCATTCACAAAGCCAAGAAATAATCATTTTGTGAAGTGAAGACGCCCCCTCTCGTTTCATTTGCTATCTGATGTAACGTATAAATTTTTTAAATTAGTTTCATAAGTTAAATTAATTAGATATTGTTCTTTTTTTCACAAAGTCATTTTACTATAAAGGTGCAAACCAACACTTTGGCCAAAAGATCATGGCATTGCATCGTCACATTCTGCATCGTCATATATGTGAAAAAAGGTACAAGAGAGGGTTTTATTTATGTCTTTACTAGAAATGATTACCGCGACCTTAACAGATAACAAAATTGTCAGCTCTATCGCTTCCACCGTTTTTATTATTCTTCTTGGTTTCTTTTGCCGCAAAAAGGGGATTTTTAACGCAGCAGTAGGAAAGATGTTATCCAAGGTTGTTCTAACCGTCGCTCTACCAGCACTAGCCTTTAATTCTTTCATGCAGGATATTAATCCTACAATGTTAAAACAAGGAATGAATGTTTTAATATGGGGAGTTCTAATTTATATTATTCTCATCTTTATTTCTAAACCGTTCTTCCTCAGCTACAACAAGGATAAACAGGATGTTTTGCGGGTGTTAACCATTTTCGGTTCTACTACTTTCTTCGGAATTCCAATTGTAGGAGCCATTTATGGTCCTACCGGAGTGATGTACAGTTCCATTTTTAATATAGGGTACCGCATTTTCTTATACTCCTACGGCTATATCAAAATGAGCGGCTTAAAAATGGAGCTTAAAAATCTCAAAACCATGTTTTTAAATCCCATCGTTATCGCCACGTTTCTAGGCCTGTTTGTTTGGTTATTTCAAGGTTATTTGCCACAGATGAGTGTAGCTACAGAGGATGGGGCCATTCAGCAGTTCGCCTTTCTAAGAATTGATCAAACCGCTGTCTGGCTGTTCAAGCCCATGACCTACCTTGCTGGACTAGCTTCTCCGTTAGCCTGGTTATCGATTGGCTCGACATTAGGGGAGATCAGCTTCAAGACGGCAGCTACGGATAAGACCTCTTGGTATTACAGCATCGTTAAGGTTTGGCTTGTACCTATTGTTAACATCGTCTTGCTGGCTTTGTTGACTGTATCTCATATTCTGTCAGTCGATTCGGTCGCTTTAGCTACTATTGTCATCATGATGGCTACTCCTACAGCTACCGTAGCCGCAGCCTATGCCATCAGTTTTGATAAGGAAGCCATATTGACCTCCAATGCATCGCTTCTATCAACTATTACTTCTGTCGTCATGATTCCAGTGTGGATCGTTACGCTCAATGTCATTGATAAAATTGGAATTTTCTAAATCAGGGGGAAAACAACATGTTAAAAATCATTTGCTATGGTGTCCGTTCTTATGAGAAACCCTATTTCCAGGATCTCAATAAATATAACTTCCAACTAACGCTGGTAGAAGAGTTGTTAACCACCAGCAATGCAGAATTGGCACAGCATCACGATGCCGTTTTGCTAAGAGGAAACTGTGCTGCCAATCGGGAAAATATCACAAAATTCAATGAATACGGCATTCGATATGTTTTCACCAGAACAGTCGGAATCAACCACATTGATTTGGATGCCTGCAGCGAATTCGGAATGAAGGTGGCACGCGTGCCATCCTACTCTCCGAATGCCATCGCCGAGCTCTCCTTAACTTTGGCTATGATGCTGTTCCGGCACACCGCTTATATGACTACCAAAAGCTCTTTCAAGAATTTTATTGTGGATGAGCATACATTCAGCAAAGAGATTCACAATTGTAAAGTTGGGATTATCGGGGTCGGTCGCATTGGTCTGACGGAAGCCAAATTGTTTAAAGGATTAGGAGCTTCTGTTATCGGCTATGATGTGTACCAATCCGACGCAGCCAAGGAAGTCATTCCATTCACAACCTTGGATGAACTACTGGCAGAGAGCGATGTCGTTAGTGTGCATGTTCCTTATCTGCCGGGACAGAACGACCAAATGATTAATGCCAGCTTTTTAGCAAAAATGAAAAAGGGCTCTATCCTCATCAATACCTCACGTGGAGAATTACAAGATAACCAAGCCATTCTGGACGCTTTACTCAGTAATCATTTGGAGGGATTTGGGACAGATGTCTTCCCTAAAGAGGAAGAACTATTTTTCAAAGCCTTTGAACCATGGCAAATGCTCCCGGACCCAACGATCCAGAAACTTGTGGAGCTGTATCCAAGAGTTTTGGTAACGCCTCATGCTGGCTCGAATACCGTTACGGCGTTATCCAACATGATTGAAACTAGCTACGACAACTTCCATGATATCGTTACAACTCATTCTTCGGATAACCTGGTCCCACTTCCTGTCCTCTCTATGAAATAATTAGGAAGCTCGGTACTCTTGTTGAACAAAAAAAGAACCGCTATTTCCATATTACAATGGAAATGGCGGTTCTTTTATATCAGGATTCAACTGATAGAGCATTAGCGGTCTGCCAACCTTATGGTATTCTATCGATTCAACGAGAAAGCCATCGTCCACCAGGAACTGAATATATTTTTTGACCGTGATACGGGACAAGTCCACTTCTCTAGCTAACGTTTCAACTGAGAAGGGGCCGTCCAGCTCTTGAATACTCTTCAGTATTGTGGTCATGGTCAGTTTGGACAAATTTTTAGACAGGTTTTTCGATACATTATGCGGTGGATGTTCAACAGGTTTTTTCTTTTCCACACCCGTATGCTCTTCTTTATTAAAATAATGGTCAATAACAGCTTGATTAATTCCGTTCCCTTCCTCCATCACTGTGGCCAGACGCTGGATTTTCTCAACAGCCAGTCTAAAGCGTTCAAATGTAAAGGGTTTAATTAAATAGTCTGCAACACCATAAAAAACAGCTTCCTTCACCGTCTGAATATCTTTTGCAGCCGTAATTAAAATAACTGAAGCATGATATTGATGCTCCTGCATATGAGATAATAAAGTTAATCCGCTTTTTCCAGGTAAATAAACGTCCAGTAATACCAGATCCGGTGACCATTTTTGAAGACAGTCCTGTGCTTTCTTGACGGTATCTGCCTTACATACAACATCCAAATTGTCCATGCGCTCGATAAACTGTTGATTGAGCTCAGCAACCATCGGATCATCCTCAACGATTAGAACTTTCATTATTTGTCACCTCCAATGTACAGGGCAACTCTACATATATACTTGTTCCCAGACCCGGTTGGCTATCAAGCTCAATGATTCCTTGATGATTTTCCACCATGGTTTTAACCAGATTCAAGCCGTAGCCTCTGTCTTCTCCTTTGGTTGAAAAACCATGCTCGAATATTCTTTTTTGCATCTCAAAATCAATCCCCAACCCATTATCTTTCACTTCCAAAATGAATACATTTCCCTCACACTCATAGTTCAATTTCAGCTCAATTTTGCCGGGTTCTTTTTTTTGTAAGATGGAATCTATGGCGTTGTCAAAAAAATTGCCCAGGATGTGTATGACATCATGAACGATATCCTGCATCTCCACATTAGAGACATCCGAGCTTTCTGCAAGAAGAACCGAAATATTCTGTTCGCGTGCTTCGTTGATTTTACCCATAATAAAACCTGCTAATGCTGGTACTTTAATTCTCTCCGTCAAAAAGCCTACCTCATCTTGATACCGGTGATTTAACTGATGAATATATTGACTGACCTCCGCATATTTCCTCATTTCAATCAGCCCGGATATTACGTGCATTTTGTTCATAAATTCATGGGTCTGTCCGCGAAGGGAGTTAATATAATATTTTGTACCACTTAACTGGTTGCTGAGATGGATCATCTCGGATTGGTCGCGCAGCGTTGCAACTGCCCCAAAAAACTCATTTTCAATATATATAGGGGTTACTGTCGCAATGACCTCTATACCATTCACATAAAATGAGCGATCCTTGATTTTCCTTTTATCATCGAACACTCTCTTGAAAAGCACGTTATAAAAGTTGGTATCTAGCTGCTCGCCAATCGGGGCCTTCATTTCTTGGTTTGCCAGTTGATACTTGGCCTGAGCTTCTTTGTTCATAAGCATAATTTTCTTGTCAGCCGAAATGGCTATAATTCCTTCAGCGACCTCATTTTCAATAATTTCTTTTTCGCGCAATCGTGTTGCTATCTCTTGCGGCTCAAGCCCAAATAAAATGGTTTTGATTTTCTGAGCCAGAATGATCGCGCCCAGAACTCCACTAAAGAGCCCCAGCATCAGCCCCCCAAAAATGGTATACTGCGCCTGCATCAAATCATGATTTAGGGTTCTCATGGTCAGCCCTACACATACAATGCCAATGACCTCATGCTGTTGATTAAATATCGGCGTAAAATATCGGTAACCTTTGCCCAAAATACCTATATTCTCAGAAAAATGTCCCTGACCCGATAGCGCTCTTCTGGCATCATTCAAATCAGAGAACGGTTTGCCAACCATCGTTGCATTCGGATGAGATAGCCGAATTAAATCGTGGTTCAGAATGACAACAAAATCCACATTAACGTTATGCATGACTCCAAGCGAGTAGTCTTGAATCTGCTTCACAGGAATTCCCTGCTCGACATTACGAATAACATCGTTGTCACTGGCAACCATCTTGGCAACACCCGAAAGTTTTTCCTTCGTATTATCAAAATGCTTGTTAATCACAAAATTACGAATGAGAAGCAAGGATATAATTAAGGAAATAATGATAACTAAAACAACCAAAATAATAATCATGAATTGTAGCGAAACTTTGAATTGTCGTCTCGGTTTCGACTTACCTTTTGACCGCAACCCCATCACCCAATTTCTATATCAAGCTCTCCATTGGGAAGAAGAGCCTATCTATTCCCCTATAACCCCTTTTTATTCGACATTGTTTGACAATTTCCTTTTTATTTTGCAAGCTTTACGCGCCTCATGATCCTTTACCTGAAATAAAACTTTATGCTGAATAAGGAAAGATCAAATCTCCATAATAAGGACGTATACCTAACGAAAGGGAGGATCACGGATGATTGACAATCTCGAAAGCAATTACAACTGCGCTAATGCAGGACAAGACCTTCATCAGCTCAAGCAGGAACTCGCTGCGCTTCAGGAACAAGGTGCAAACGACCAGGCGTCCGAGGAAGCCATTCATCGGCTGGAAAATCAAATTTCGTTCATCTTGAACAAGTGCGATATTAACCACTAATGGCGTTTGCTGTTTGGTCAAATAAAAAACAAAACCGGCTTGTCTTTTAAAGACAAGCCGGTTTTATATGAATTAGTGTATGCAAAATGGTTCCAAATTTACAAAATTCCCCGTATCTCATCCAATGACTGCACCTTTTCCCGCTGCATCCATTGTTCAAGGCCATGTACCAGCTCGGCCCCTGCATGTAAATGGACAAAATTGTACGTTCCTACCTGAATGGCAGCGGCCCCTGCCATGGTGAATTCAATAATATCTTCCACTGAGCTAATCCCGCCCATCCCGATCACCGGAATCGACACCGCCTGTGCCACCTGGTGAACCATACGCAAAGCAATCGGCTTAATTGCCGGGCCGGAAAGACCCGCATACGTATTGGCAAAAACACTACGACGCCGACGTATATCAATTTTCATCGCAGAAAATGTATTGATCAACGAAACTCCGTCTGCGCCTTCTTCCTCGCACATAACCGCCATCTGCGTGATATTCTCTGCGTTGGGAGACAGCTTGACAACCAACGGAAGTGCCGTCACATTGCGCACCTGACGCACAACCTCCCGCGCTACCTCCGTCTGGATACCAAATTGCATTCCACCCTGCTTCACGTTGGGACATGAAATGTTCAATTCCAGCATATCAACGCCTCTGCGGTTCATCGTGCGACGCTTTTGTGCATTTTCCGTAATCATCGCTACGGCCTGAACATATTCCTCCAGATTGGAACCGCCCACGTTGGCAATAACAGCCGTGTTCCAGTGAGTCATGTCATCCAGTTCATCCTTCAAAAAGGCGGCAACACCCGGATTCTCCAGCCCCACACTATTGAGCATGCCGGATGCTGTCTCATGTATTCGTGATCCCGTATTACCAGCCTTCGGATGCAGGGTTAGTCCCTTGCCGACGATGCCGCCCAATAATTCAGGAGAATAAAATTCCGCATACTCCCGTCCGAATCCAAACGTACCGGAAGCCATGATGATCGGGTTCTTGAACGGTACACCCGCAATATTACACGCCATGGAGATCATCGAACTCCACCTCCTCCACCGGGAATACAGGCCCTTCTTTACATACCCTCCGATTGCCTCCACGGGTACGCATCGTACAGCCCAAACATGCGCCAATACCACAGGCCATGTGTCTTTCAGTTGAAATATATAAGCGGGACGACGTATCCACCGTTTTTATAGCGAGTGCTTGTAACATCGGAGTTGGCCCGCAGGAAAACATATTTGCATAGAGCGTCGGATCGATCTGTTCGACGATACTTCCCCCTACCTTGACCTGTACAGATGCCGCCACAGCTTCGAACGCTTCAACCCCGAAGGCTTGCTGTGCAAACCCTAGATAAACATGCGCATGCGGGTAATACTTTGCAGCCAACAGCAACGGAGCTGTACCCATGCCACCGCCGATTAAAGCCAAACTGCCCTCTACCTGCGGAAAACCGTTTCCGAAAGGTCCTTCTAACTGAATTTCCTGACCAGGCTGTAATTGGGAAAACAAATTTGTCCCCTCTCCAACAACCCGATACAAAAAGGAAATACTCTCTTCCCCGATATCATAAATGCTGATGGGTCTGGGCAGCAGTGGGTAACCTGTCCCGCTGCGCAGCATGTAAAACTGCCCCATGTTCCCTTTAAACTTTCCCTCTATTTTCATCACATAAATGCCCGGAACGAGCGCCACATTCGAAATTACGTTAGCCATATAACCCCTCCACTAACCACTCACTATAACGTAAAAGCAGCAACTATTACGTGACTATTTTCACATTTCTGGGTAACATTTCGCCCTACGGCTCGTGATATAAAAAAGCGTACTCCTGTTAGAGAGTACGCTTGTGTATTTAACTAATGGCTTCGCGCTCCGTATTGCGGCTACCCTTGGCATCCTTGCGGATTTGTTTGCTGCGTAGCTGTCCGCAGGCTGCGTCAATATCGACTCCATGCTCCAGCCGAACACTACAGCTAATACCTTGTTTCTTCAGCACATCATAGAAGCCCGTAATCGACTCCGACTCACTCCGCTGGTATTGGCTATGCTCATCTACTGGATTGTACGGAATGAGGTTGACATTGGCCAGATTACGACGATGGCCCACCAGCTCAGCCAGTTCGAGCGCATGCTCCTTACCGTCATTAACATCCTTCAGCAAGATGTACTCCAGCGTAATTCGACGATTTGTTTTGTCCAAATAATAATCAATCGCCTGCATGAGTTTCTCAATCGGAATCGCCCGGTTGATCTTCATAATGCGAGTACGAATCTCATTATTCGGGGCGTGGAGGGAGATCGCCAGATTGACATGCAGGTCTGAATCTGCAAATTCAATGATTTTATCAGCCAATCCGCTTGTGGAAACGGTAATATGCCGCGGCCCAATCGCTAGCCCTTTGTGATCCTTAATCACCCGAATGAAATCGGACAGGTTCACGAAGTTATCAAACGGTTCGCCAATTCCCATCACAACAACATGACTGACCTGGTCGCCCGGGCGTTCCTGATCCAGATACAGCTGGACCTTCATAATTTGCTCTACAATCTCACCACTGGATAGGTCGCGGCTCTTCTTCAACAATCCGCTCGCACAGAAGCTACATCCAATATTACATCCTACCTGTGTAGTCACACATACGGATAAGCCAAACTTATGCCGCATCAATACCGTCTCAATCAAATTACCATCCTGAAGCCGGAACAAGAACTTGACCGTCCCGTCTGCTGACTGTTGCTTCACGTGTTCTTCAAGTGTTTCAATGGAAAAGTGCTCTGCCAACAGGCGTGTACAATCCTCATGAACCTCTGCCATCGCTGCAAAATCAGTAACCCGCTTCCGGTACAATGCGTCCCATACCTGCAATGCCCGGGATTTCTTATGCCCATGCTCGATGAGCCATGCTGTCAATTGATCTAGCGTTAATCCATAAATGGATTCTTTTTTCATGTTCGATCCTCTTTTCAAAACAATCAAATTCGTATTTCTATATATAAACCCTAGCCATCACGACTCGTCTCAACGATCATTGCATCATAGCATGTTTAAGCAATCTGCGCTATTTAAACGCCTCTTTCATTGTCCCAAATTTTAATTATGAACACAAGGGGGCAGGCACATTGTTTTTCCTGTTCAACAAGAGCACGCAAAGACAGGATTACAGATACTCCTAATGATATGATTACAACCAAGGAGGTGATGCGGTTGGAATGGTTGCTTCGGATCAAGAACGCACTGGATCTGATGGAAGAGAGAATGCAGCAGCCACTCGATATCGATGAAATTGCAAAGGCAGCCTATTCGTCTCCTTTTCATTTTCAGCGAATGTTTCATATGCTAACTGGCTTCACGGTAGCAGAATATGTGCGCAAACGTCGATTGACCTTGGCTGCTCAGGAATTGAGTCTTTCTTCCGCCAAGGTGCTGGATGTAGCGTTCAAATACGGATATGATTCCCCCGAATCTTTCTCTAAAGCGTTCCGAAAGATACACGGTATTTCTCCCTCTGAGGCCAGAAGCCCTGGGGTGAACCTGAAAGCCTTTCCACGCATCACCTTCCATCTATCGTTGAAGGGAGATCAGGAAATGGATTACAAAATTGTAGAGAAAGCGGCCTTTACGGTCATTGGCAAGTCCATTCAAGTCACCACTAAGAACGGCGATAATCTTCGAGAAATCCCAAAATTCTGGAACGAACTGAATGCGGATGGTACATCAGATCGGATTCATGCCTCGGGAACAGGCGACGATATACTCGGTATTTGTTTGGATTTCAAGCATGGGGAAGAAAAATTCACGTACCTAATTGCCGCAGAAGGCAGCGAGGATGTAGCGACCGCAAATGGGCTGGAATCCAGAACCATTCCGGCTTCAACCTGGGCAGTGTTTACATCCATCGGCCCTATGCCTCAGTCGATCCAAAAGGTATGGCAAAGAATTTTCCAAGAATGGTTCCCTGCCAGTAATTATGAGCATTCAGGCGGGCCGGAACTGGAAGTGTATACTATGGGAGATTCACATGCTGAAGACTACCGAAGTGAAGTTTGGATTCCGATTAAGAAAAAGTAAACAAACCGAACCGACTGCGTATTGCAGTCGGTTTTATACCGTACTGCATTTACATCGTACGGTGACAGATAACACACTTCCCTGCATACTCGTTACCCTAGCTCAATGCACCGAGAACCATTCCCAAGCTCCTCTTTCAACACAGAATATAGCCTTGAACCTGCCGGCTTTAGCGGATAGTCTGTTGCTTTGCAAGAAAGGCCGAAGGTCATATCGATCATGCTACCGCTTAATTCCCTCACCGCTGTTCCTGCCGGGACAGAACTGACCAGAAGTTGTGGCACAAGTGCAATCCCTAAATCGCTTTCCACATAAAATTTCAGAGCCGTCATGCTGCCAATTTCCATCGTATTTAACGTGGTTATTCCATATTCCTTCATGACCATTTCAAGTTTGCGACGATAGGGACAAGTAGCCGACGTAATAAGCAACCGCTGCCCCTGTAAATCCTCCGGCCCAATGTTTTCTTTTTCCGCAAGCGGGTGATTTTCAGGCATTAAAACTACAAATTTCTCCCTAAATAAAGGCTCAAAATATAGCTCTGTGCCCAAATCTGGTGTGGAACACAGCGCTAAGTCAATATCCCCCTTGAGAATACGCTCGCTTAAGGTAGGGGTATTTCCAAACTCAACAGAAACCCGAATGTTCGGATAATGGGTTAAGAAACGTTTTAAAATTCCTGGTAGTCGATAACTGGCAGTCGGTTCGGTCACTCCTATACGAATGTCGCCTGCGGTCCCTCTTTGCAGATTGTCCATATTTTCCTGCAATTGCTCCATATCCTTTACAATATGTAGACTTTGCTCGTAAAACATCCTGCCCGCTTCAGTTAACTTTATTTTCTTGCCCCGTTCGATCAGTTGAATCCCCATATCGGACTCCAGCTTCTGTATTTGCATCGTCACGGTAGATTGTGCATAATTCAACTCTTCCGCTGCACGCATAAAACTTCCGTAATTCACAATCATTTGAAATGTTTTGAGTGTTTTAATGTCCATTATCAGACTCCTGTATAAACAATTGATTCAATTTTATTGAATTATAAATTCATTTAATTCAATTATACAGAATACAATACCTCCTCTACAATGATACATATCAGATCGTATTATTTTTCAGACGCAAATGAACTGGATGGAGAAGGAGCGAATTTACATGGATTTACATCAAAAAGTAGCATTGGTTACAGGTGGAGGTACAGGAATTGGGAGAGCCGTGTGTATGGCCTTGGCAGATCGAAAAGCTACAGTAGTCGTAAACTATTCCCGCTCTAAAAACGATGCAGAGGAAACTGTACGTATGATCCTTGAAAAGGGCGGACGTGCTATCGCATTACAGGCAGATGTTTCCCGAGATCAGGAAGTTCGAACTATGGTTGACCAGATTGTCCAGCAATTCGGTACGATTAATATACTCGTGAATAACGCTAGCATTACACATCACATTCCGATGGATGATCTGGAGGCAGCCACGGAAGAGGTATGGGATGATCTATTTGATGTAAATGTAAAAGGCATGTTTTACTGTGCCAGAGCCGTAGCTCCTTTTATGAAGCGTAGTAAACAAGGAGCTATCGTCAATCTGGGAAGTATAGCAGGGCAAACAGGGCTAGGTTCTTCGCTTCCCTATGCGGTATCCAAAGCGGCCGTCCACGGGCTGACCAAATCTTTAGCACGGGCACTTGCGCCGGATATTCGCGTCAATTGCATCGTGCCGGGAGCTGTAGCGACAAGATGGTGGTCAGGCAGGGAAGAGCAAATGAAAACATTGGCTCCTCATTTACTCCTACAGCGCATTTCCACGCCCGAAGATATCGCCAGCATGATCTGCTCTGCTTTGGAACAGGAAGCCATGACAGGCCAGATTATTACGGTAGACAGCGGACAAACACTGTAAAGATATTGGGACTTCTGAGTAAAAACAAGCCGCCTTCTCAGACAGAAGGCGGCTTTTGAGCTATCGTATACCGTCGTTAAACTACGTTTTAGCTTAAAGATACCGCAATTCGTGTACCTTTCACGAATTTAGCAAATAAGTACCGAACAAGCGGCCCTACAATTAAGAGCTGCAGAGGGAAAGCAAAAATAAAATTCTTAAAAACTAAAGATAAGTAATTTTTAAATAATGAATCTCCCGAAAGACCATTAAAAAAGTAAGCTGTCCCCAATCCATAAAGTGACATACAGAGAACCATTCCAATGACCATACAGCATGAAAGGGACAGAATCACAAATACCTTTTTGGATTTATCGTATGGTAATGAGAAGGCTATTTTCTTTGCTAATGGACCGACAATAAATAGTTCCAATACGAAAGCAATGATAAAACATAAAATAAATTGAAAAACCATTACTTTTAGAGAGATTGTGCCAATCAAGTCATTTGTATATAGATTATAAAATGTCATGAATACGACCATCCCCAAGCACATCATGAAACCAAAGTAAAAATCTTCTTTCTTCGTCGTTGGCAATTCCATCATCCCTTCTGTGTACCTTGGTAATTATATAAATAGTCGAAACCTCCACATAAGTGAACTTTCTGTGAACTTTTTGGCAAACGTTTTCTTTTTTAGAATATAAGAAATAGGCATCGTTCAGCTCAACGATACCTTGGAATGTTGCAGTTCATATCCCTCAATGATCTGCTTTTAAATCTAAGCCAAATCTCTTCAGCTCAATAAAAACACCTTCAAGTCGCTTCCCTTTTTCCGTTAACGAATATTCAACACGCGGGGGAACCTCGGCATATACCTTTCTCTCTAACAGACCGTTATCTTCAAGCTCTTTCAGGCGTAGGGAAAGCGTTTTGGGACTAATCCCCTTCATGGACTTCTGAAGTTGGCTGAATCTCAGTGTTCCTTCGATAAGCAGGTCACGGATGATTAAAAAAGTCCATTTCGTTCCGATCAAATCAAGTGTTTGGGCAATAGGGCACGGCTTGCCGGGTATTCCTTTGGTCAATTCAATAGGTTCTTGGTCGTGCATAGGAACTCCCCCAAAAATTATCTGTTAAATCCAATGATATCACAATAGTTCCTTTAGGGAAACTATATGAATTAAATATCACTACTTCCCTAAATAAACTTACTACATATACAATATCGCTGTAGCAACTAACGTTTTCTCTAATACAAGGAGGTGAAGAGATGAAAAATATACTAATCATTAACGGTCATCAAAAATATGATTCGTCTGAAGGGAAATTGAACCAAACATTGATAGACAATATGGTGCGTCTCTTAAGTGAAGAGAACAAAATCAAAATAACGTCTGTTCAAGACGGCTATACCCTCAGCGAAGAACAAGAAAAATTTTTATGGGCGGATGTAGTCATTTACCAAACCCCCATCTACTGGTTCAGCGTTCCTGGATTATTAAAGACTTATATGGATGAAGTCTATGCTTACGGTATATTCTTCACGGGTGCTCATGAATATGGGAGCGGAGGTTTATTAACCGACAAGAAATATATGTTCTCCACAACTTGGAATGCTCCGGAAAAAGCCTTTAATGATCCAACTCAATTTTTTAATGGGGCTAGTCTAGAAGCTGCACTCCGTCATTTGCATTCTGCGCATACATTTCTCGGTATGAAGCCCTTGAAAAGCTTTGCATGCTACGATGTTATTAAAAATCCAAATATACCCAAATTTATTGCTGATCTTGATACACATCTACAAGCCGTATTACATGATTAACAAATCCAGATGAATACTAGGAGGGAATCCATTTGCAAAACCAAAAGATTGTCATTATTGGTGGAAGCTCAGGTATTGGCTTAGAAACAGCTAAGCAAGTCATTTCGCTTGGAGCGGAAGTGGTAATCGCCAGCCGCTCGGAGGATAAATTGCACAAGGCCAAGGAAATGCTGGGCCCTCGTGCTGTAATACATGTGCTGGACACGTCAGATGAGCAGCAGGTAAAATCTTTCTTCGAAAAAGTCGGCCCCTATGATCATCTTATCGTTAGCGCGGCAGAAACATCAGGTGGGTCATTCCTTCAGTCGGAGACAGATCAAGCCCGCAAGCTATTCGAAAACAAATTTTGGGGACAGTATTATGCAGCTAAATACGGGGCTTCCCAACTCTCAGCCGAGGGTTCCATTACCTTATTTTCAGGAGTGGTGGCTTACAAGCCGATGATCGGCTCCTCTGCGCTCGGTGCTGTGAATGCAGCCGTTTCGAATCTTGGTCAAACCTTGGCGTTAGAGCTTGCTCCCATCCGCGTGAATGTCGTCTCACCCGGCATTATTGACACACCTTCCCGTAGCAAAATGCCTGAAAATACACGCAATCAATTCTATGATACGGTCGCGCATAAGCTCCCTGTGAAGCGAGTTGGACTTGCGGAGGATGTTGCACGAGGCGTACTTTATTTGATTCAAAATCAGTTTGTGACCGGAACAGTCCTTCATGTGGATGGCGGACACATTTTAACATAAAAGCTTCGTCCTAAATCTGTCAGTCATTTACCAAAAAAAACGGAGAACGCTCTCGCACCTTGGCTTGGGCGTTCTCCTCCTTTTCTTATCCATGAATGATTTCACAAACTTTATCCTAATGATGTATACGACGTTTGTTTCTCAAGATGTTGCGAATCATCTTGTGATTGGGGAGCTGCCTGAACAACATATGTCCGGGATGCGGATTGGCCTCGATAATCCAAATTTGGCCGCTCTTCTCAATAGCAAGATCGATGCCCAACTCGCGAACCGGATGATTTTTATCTATCGTGTCGGCAATGATTCTAGAAAGCTCGGTGACCTGGTCCAGAATCTCTTTCATTTTTGTTCTGTCATTTTTAAAGACCCTTAAAAGCACTTTGGACAACGGCGCCGCATGTCCTCCCTTCCGATAGTTGGTAACGACTTTTCGAGGTGCAGCGACACGGCCGGTTATTCCTGAAATGACCCATTCCGATTCCGGCTTCTGCATATACACTCTGGCATCAAAAATCGAACCTTTGTACTTGGCTAACTTAAGTCCTTGCTGTACCAAATAACGACGATGAGGTCTTCGATAGGTTCTAACTGCTCTTCTTACGGCGTGAGATCTAACGATTCTGCGACTGGAGCCACAACGAACCTCATATTTCCTCCCCAGCTTTTTCGCACGTATGATGCCAGTCCCTCCACTCCCATAATTAGGCTTGATGAAGACTGTGCGATAGGTATCCAGCATCCGTAAAGTCCTTGCATTACTGATCCAGCGGGTTTCGGGCAAGTGAGAACGTAAAATGGGATGTTGTCGCATTTCCTTGTATTGAATCATCTTTCCAATGGGCACGAATATCCCTCGATTCTGTTGGGTTTTTGCACACACTACATGAATATGCATCTATATTCTATCTTGGTAACGGCGAATGCCACAGTTTGCTATGAAGAGGCAAATCTCCCACTTTCTCAAGTCGAGTCTTCTTTGGTTTCAAGAGAGAGATGGACAATGTGTCTTTACATGACAAGATTATTGCAAATACCTATAAGGTTGATTCCAATAATATATTAGACCAATAACAATTCTGGATATATGATGTATTAAAAAATAACGTGAGGAGGAACGTTAACATGTCTATTTATGATTTTCAAGCAACCTCAATTAATGGGGAACCGATTGAACTCTCAGACTATAGAGGTAAGATTCTCCTTATTGTAAACACTGCCAGCATGTGTAGCTTCTCCAGTCAATTCACTGATCTGCAAAAGCTCTACGAAAAACGGAGGGAACAAGGTTTTGAAATCCTTGCATTTCCTTGTAACCAATTCAATAAAAAAGAGCCGGGTAGCAATTCGGAGGTTCAGGGAATTTGCCAAATTAACCATGGAGTAACCTTCCCACTATTTGAGAAGACGGATGTAAGAGGCTTATCTCTTCATCCTTTATTTCAATATCTGACCCAACAGGCACCGTTTCAAGGCTTCGATATCCAGACCAAAGACGGTCAATGGATGGAGGATTTCCTGCGGGATAAGTATCCGGATATATACGCTGGCGACGGTATCAAGTGGAATTTTTCTAAATTCTTGGTCGATCGCGATGGCCATGTGCAAGGGAGATTTGAAGTAACAACGGAGCCCTGGGCCATTGATCCCGTCATCGAATCGTTATTGTAGTATTTCTGTTCACTTCTTTGGATTCTTTAAAAAAAGGGTATCAAATGACAAAAACGTATATTTGTCATTTGATACCCTTTATGTTATCCTGACTTTAAGGAGGTGACTCACACGGCACTTGACCGTGTCTCTATGGAAAAATCCTCAGATGTGCTAACCAAGGAACAGATTCTTATCGCTACAGAAGACACACTTAGGCGTTTTGGTATAGCCAAAACCTCCGTGACCGATGTTGCCAAAGTATTGGGAGTAAGTCATGGTACCATTTACCGACACTTTAAAAGTAAAGCCGAGCTTCTTGAAGGTGTGACCGAAAAATGGCTGAATGAAAAGATTATCGGCCCGTTAACGGAGGTCTGTCAGAATTCATCTATACTGGGAACGCCACATTTAAAACGATATATACAGACCTTGGTCGAACTTAAGCAGTATTATGCCCGCGACGACGAGGAAATGTTTGAGATGTATACGAGGGTCACCGAGCAAGCGGCTGATTTAATCGACCAGCATATCGCCCACATTGTGGATCAGCTCGCTGATATCATTATACGCGGAGACATCACATCGGATCAGCCAGCCCAACTGGCGCGTACCCTTTTCTATGCCACAGCCCGTTTTCATCATCCCGCTCATGCTTACGAATGGAAGAATCCCGTGATTAATCGGGAGTTTTCGGATGTGTGGATGCTTTTAGAAAAAGGAATCACTTAAAATAGATATGGAAGGAAGGTCCAAACACATATGAAGCATTTGGACGGAAAAACAGCAATTATCACCGGGTCCTCTAGAGGAATTGGACGTGCCATTGCCGAGCAACTGGCTGATCTGGGCGCTAATGTAGTCATCAATTATGCCAGCAGTCCGGACAAAGCTCAAAAAGTCGTGGAGAGGATTATTCAAAAAGGCGGCAAAGCCATAGCACTTCACGCTGATCTGGGCAAAATGAGTGATATTGAAGCATTATTTACAAATACGATTGCTGAATTCGGTAAAGTGGATATTCTGGTTAACAACGCTGGGCTGATGATCACCCAACCTCTGGCTGAGGTAACCGAAGCTGACTTTGACAAACAATTCGCACTGAATGTAAAGGGCACCTTCTTTGCCTGTCAGCAAGCCATGAAATATATGGAGAACTACGGAAGAATCGTGAACCTGTCCACATCCGTGATCGGACAAATGTTCCCGACCTATAGCGTATACGCAGGTACCAAGGGCGCAGTGGAGCAATTTACCCGTCAGCTAGCCAAGGAATTCGGAAGCAAACAAATTACGATCAACGCCGTGGCTCCCGGTCCTGTGAACACCGAGCTTTTCCAAGCTGGAAAAACCGAGCAGCAAATCGAAGGCATGAAAAAAATGAATGCTATGGGTCGGCTCGGCGAACCGGAAGATATCGCTGATGTGATTGAGTTTCTGGTCAGCGCCAAATCACAGTGGGTTACCGGGCAGACAATCCGCGTCAATGGCGGGTTCATCTAAAAAGCTGGAATACATGGAATGGAGGTTATTACGTTCATGATGTTACACAAAGGTGAGACCTTATTTCGACAAGGAGAATCTGGCCCTTTATATCACCTCAAGAGCGGCTTGTTAAAAATTGTCCGAGTCCATGAAGACGGCTCGCAAATTTTAGTTAATGTGATTGTGCCCGATGAAATCATCCCGCACCACTCCCTGATCAGCCCCAATCCTTATTATGGTACAGCAGTCGCGCTGGTAACCTCTGAGGTTGAGGTTCTGTCACAAAAAGAATGGTATCAGGCGCTGGAGCAAGACCCGACTCAATGTCGGGCTATCGCTTTACAGCTACAGGATAAGTTGCGCATGATGCAGCAACGAATTGACCAGCTCACCGAGGTGTCACCTGCCGAAAAGCTTCGGAAGCTTCAACGCTGGTTCCACTCCTACATCGCACCCGCCACGTTAACGGACGTGCTGACGCAGGAGGAGATCGGCCAGTTTATCGGGCTACGCCGGGAGACGATTAATCGGCTATTGCGTGCTTCAAGCGCTCCTTCTGCAAAAGATGATGACGATAATGCATCTCGATGAGCGAAAACCACTCTCCAGCATTCAACGCGCCGAATCTGGGATGAGAGACGGTAGAAAGCCCTGTTGATTTCCCAACGATCGGCTCAATCTCTCTCATTTTACGGATCACAGCATTTAAACCCTCCACAATTTCTTCTTTGCTCGTCGGTTGTGGGGGAGTATACTGCGGAGATGGTGGAACTTGGATACGTATGGGCGGAAACCCTCCTAGATTAAAAACGGCCGTACCCGCCTCCGTTTTAACCCCTGTCTCCCCATTAGGCTGTAGACAAACATCAATGTTCTTCAGGTGCATATACAGAGCAGAGTTCACCAAATGAAGATACATTTGTCCAAGCGACCATTGGTCCTCCTGCGGTGTGTACTGCAATTGCTCCAAGCTAAAGCTGTCCAATTCAAGAAGATAGTGTTGTGCCGTTTCTTCAAAACGCTGCAATGTTTCGGTTGTATTCATATATTAGTGACTGCCCCTCTCTATTAAAGTAGCTTTACTATACAAAAATGCTACTGACAGCATTATGTCAGTAGCATTTCAACATTTTTTCCACTTCCGCACGTATCCGCTCCCGGAGCGACTCAGGCTCCAGCACAACCATATCCGCGCCCCATCCAAGTATCCATTGCAGTAATTCCTCCGGCTGTCTAACGCGGAAAAGTATATGCAATCCATCTGCACGCTCCTCTATAGCCTCCATATAAAAGTTGTTCGCTTCCTTCACCTTATCTGCGATATCGGAGCGTGCTAGTATGCGAACAGTCACATGACGGTCATCGGTTTGCTTATAATCCTGCAAATGAAAATCGACAGGCAAATGAAACCTATCCTCCAGTACCATAAGCTCGTCCATACGTGACAGACGGAAATGGCGAAGCTGCTGCCGCAATTCACATTGCCCGATTAATACCCACGAACCACGAAGCAATACCAGACCATAGGGAGCGACCACACGCACACTTTGACGATTCCCGTCAGCCTCTGGCATTCTTTTGGAGTAACCAAACCGTACCATTCGTTTTTCCAATACAGCAAGACGCAGCGTTTCCAAGTAGGTTTTCTCTCTATGGTTTGCCCCTTCACCCACAGCGAGCAATCTCATGGTTGTACGCACCCGGGAAACTTCCCTGCGGACGCTCTCTGGTAAAATGGCTTCAATTTTCCTGCGGGAGGTTTGCGCCTTGATACCGTAGTCTGTATCAAATTTTTGTTCGATAAAATCCGTCCCGATTAGCAACGCCACAGCCTCTTCTGCGGTAAAGCTCACTGGGGGCAGGAAATACCCCTCCATCAAGGAATATCCAATGCCCGGTGCTCCTACAATCGGTACGCCCGATTCGCTTAGAGCCTGAATATCCCGATAGATGGTTCTCACACTCGTTTCGAATATAGCTGCCAAATCCTCAGCTCGTAAAATATCCTTACGCTGTAACTCTAGCAAGATCGCTAGCAAACGATCTGTTTTGTTCATACCATGGCCCCTCTCTGGAAGGATCTAAAATGCAGAAATACAAAAAAGCAATAAGGGCAGTACAGTCACTGCGACTTATTGCTCTTTTTTTCATACGGAAGTTACTCCATTACTTAAAAAATACTTTTTCAACGTTATATTTAGCCTTTTGTGAATTGATAATGTAGGTTTCATAAATTTCTCGCTCTACCGCATCTTCTACAATACAAACCTCGATAATCGCAACCTCATTCCGCTTGTCCTTGATCGGCGATACGTTATCTTCAAAATGCTTTTTGATTCTTGGTCTTAGCTTTCTTGCTTTACCAACGAACAGCAGTTCCTCCTGCGCATTGTAAAACATAAAGATACCCGCCTTATCTCTAGGGATCAGGTGAAAGTCGGTAAACCCGTAAATATGGCTGAGCTCAGGGTTAACCTGTTTGGTAATCGTGATATCCGGAGTTGGAATTGTTATATTAATCACTATGTCACTTCCTCATTCTATATAGGTGTAAATATTATCACAAATCCTGCGGTAACACCATTCAAGATAATCAGGGAGTGTCCCCTGGAACAGGCTTCGTCGTTTTCTCAACGATTCTTTCCAGTACCCAGACAAGTACCCCCACTGCAAGGCTGGCGATGACCGCCATAATCGCCGATCCGCCAGCATGTAGCAGCAACACGGGAACCCAAAGCAATCCGAGCAAACGATGTACGGTCCGCATCCACTTGTTACGAACTTTGTTAATGAAGAAGCCATACCCGGCGATCGCCAGCAGAATGACAAATCCCGCAATCCCGGTATAGGTTTTGTTATCTTGAAGCTTGGTTATCAAAAAATAAATACCATGAGCGGCAATCAGGATCAAGGTCGCCCAACCCAGAAGTTTATGGAGGGAATGTAACAACCGCCCGGCTCTTCTAACCAACATTGATGGCGATCTTAGCTTCTTCTTAAACCAGAACCAAGAGAAAGCGGCCGCACCAAGAAATACGGAAATCGTACCCAAAGTCTTGAATATTTCCCCGTTGCCCCCACGCCCTTCTCCACGAGGATGTACGCCCACAGGCCCTGTAGACCCACCTTCTGATAGCCGTGGGCCAGGTCCACCGCCGGAGAGCGATGACATGTAGTAATAGTAGATGACGAGTAGAACTGCTACCGTAACTGCAATCATAGCTGGAATCCAAACGGCCCTTTTCGTCTTCATTTGTTATACATCCTTCCTAGGAAAATTGCCTTGAGTGTACCTGGTCAAGCTTAAAACAAGATTAAAGCAAGCTGAAAGTATTCCTTTTACCTCAGTCAGTATCGAGGATGGTCGTAATAACGTTAATACAGGCACCGTAATAGATAGAAATCTATGAATTCCCTACTATGCGAGCACGCCGGTTTCCGTTACAATATGTCAGTGTGATTCTGGCATCGGCAGATTGACGCGTATTTGAACATTATTGGAGGCTTCTATTTTTTCATGCAAAATGAATCTCATGCTAACGTAAAAATCATAACGGCCGATCCGAGTGCGATCGGCCTGTTTGGCTTGGCTATTGTAACACTTGTAGCTTCATCCCAAAAGCTTGGTCTCACTGAAGGCTTGAGCTTTATTATCCCTTGGGCTATTTTCCTTGGTGCCTTTGCACAGCTGTTTGCCTGCATTCAGGATGCAAAGCATAACAATACCTTTGGCATGACGGCATTTGGTGCTTACGCCTTCTTCTGGTTAGCCGTAGCTAGTAGCTGGATGATTAAAATGGGCGTATTCGGCTCAGAGCTGGCATCTGCTGTAGATGGCAAACAGCTCGGCTTTGCCTTTGCCGGCTATCTCATCTTCACGCTCTTCATGACCATTGGAGCCATGGAGACGCACAAGGTCCTATTTTTTATTTTTGTGTTGATTGATTTTCTATTCCTCGGCCTTAGCTTCGATGCATTCGGCATCGCCCCAGAGGTGTTCCATACCATCGCCGCTTATGCTGAAATGGGCATTGGTCTACTCTCGCTGTACGGTACAGGAGCTGCCGTTCTGAATGCACATTTTGGCCGAACATTTCTGCCCGTAGGACGTCCTTTCGGCATTTTTAAACCACGTCCTTAGCTGCATATTTAAACCCACAAAGCCTCCTTTCGCGCCGATCCGCGTTAAGGACGGCTTTGTTTCCTTTCCATCACTCCCTCCTGTATCAAAAAAATACTAAAGAGAGTCGTTTAGTGAATATAAAACCCCACAATGATAACAATATACATAAATTGTATTCAAAGGGGTTTTTGTAAAAATGACACAAAGCAAATCTCGTATCGCATTTCCGCAATTTCCCGAATCGTATTGGTTAGCTTCCACTGACATCCCTAACTTCCCCAAACTTAGTGAGGATATTCAGGTGGATGTTGCCATTGTAGGTGCGGGGATTACCGGTATTACCACTGCTTATTTACTTTCTAAAAAAGGATTAAACGTCGCCGTCGTCGACGCAGGGCGGATACTTCATGGGACAACCGGTCATACTACCGCCAAAATTACCGCACAGCATGATTTGATCTACAGCGAGTTTATTTCCCATTTTGGCAAGGAAAAAACCCGGCTCTATTACGAAGCCAACCATAACGCTCTTCAATTTATCAAACAAACGGTAGAAGAATTTAATATCGATTGTCAATTTACAGAAGAAGATGCCTACGTTTATACATGTGAAGATACGTACGTTGGAAAAATCGACGACGAATATAAAGCTTACGAGCAACTTGGCATCCCGGGAGGTTATGTCGAACAAACGCCTCTGCCGTTTTCAACTAAAGCAGCTATTAAGATGAAAAACCAGGCCCAGTTTAATCCTGTACCTTTCTTAAGATATTTGGCAAACCAAGTCATCCGTCAGGGCGGGGAAATTTATGAGCAAACCACCGTTGTAGATGTGGAAAAAGGAAACCCTGCCATCATTACAACCAGCGACGGAAAGAAAATTACCTGCAACCATGTCGTATCCTCCTCACATTTTCCATTCAATGATCCCAACGGTCTTTATTTTGCGCGATTGCATGCCGAGCGGTCTTATGTACTCGCGGTCAAAACCGATAAAATCTATCCAGGTGGTATGTATCTAAGTGCAGAAACCCCAAAACGTTCACTTCGCTCCGTAATGGTAAACGGAGAACCAATGGTTATCGTCGGTGGGGAAGGTCACAAAACAGGACAAGGAATCTGTACTTTCCAGTACTATGAAGCTTTACAAAAGTTCGCGGAGCAAACATTTGGATTAAAGGAGATCGTTTATCGCTGGTCGGCCCAAGACTTGTATACGCTAGACAAGCTCCCTTATATTGGGCAGGAACTATCCAACACCTCTAACATCCTCGTTGCTACGGGTTATAGAAAATGGGGGATGACCACAAGTGTAGCGGCAGCCTTATTAAATACGAATCTGATTACCAGAGAGGAAAGCCCCTACCAGGATCTTTTCTCCCCTTCAAGGTTTCATATGGACCCCGACATTAAAACATTTGTAACTCAAAATGCAAATGTGGCTAAACATTTGATTGCTGGAAAGTTAGACATCAGCTACAAAAAAGCCGAAGAACTGGAACACGACGAAGGGTCGGTCATCCGGGTAAACGGCAAAAGAGCAGGCGCATACCGAGACCCACAAGGAGCATTGCACCTAGTGGACACGACATGCACCCATATGGGTTGCGAAGTCGAGTGGAATGAAGCGGAAAGAACATGGGATTGCCCTTGTCATGGCTCTCGCTTTTCATATCAAGGCGAAGTCATTGAAGGACCGGCCAAAAAAGCACTTGGCAAGGTTGAAGCCGAATAGCACGATCCTTTCGAATAAACCTAGTTAGGCTGGATAACATACCTTTGAGAAACATAAAAGAAAGGTGATCCGATGATAAACCAACAGTCTACATTAGCGGCGCATGAGTCCTTAGAAATCCACGAAGCGCTTAATTTTAAAACGTTATGCTTAGCCAAGTCCAAATTAATGCAGGGCTTGGTATTCGATCAAGAGCTAAAGGATTTAATGGAAAAAGATGTTCAGCAATCTATACAAGCTATTGCCGATTTGCAAGCATTGTATGTTAAAGCACCGTTTCAGGCACCTGTTCCAGAATTCCGACCAACACCAATCTTAAATTGAGGTGAATGATGTGACATTAGATCAGACCCAGTCCGCTAAAATGGATTATGTGGATCCAAAAAACTCATTAAACATGCCAGAAATGGCAGACACGACCTTAGCGATGGATTTTCTGATTCGCGTCAAGGAAGGAGTTCGAAATACAGCCGTAGCCTTGACGGAAACCGTCTCTCCAGATGCCAGAACTCTGTTGCGCAATCAACTGCATCAAGGCATCGCTCTTCATCAGGAAATTACTGATCTTATGGTACGAAAAAAATGGTTTCATCCCTATGATCTGCAAAAGCAGTATCAATTGGATCAACTATCAGCCAACAAGACGGTGGACATCAGTAAAATGAAACTGTTCCCAGACGATACCACCCGCAAGGGTATGTTTGATCGCACGCCGGACGAACATATGGGAGGAAACCAGGCATGAAAGCAGTGACCTACCAAGGTATCAAAAACGTTGTGGTTAAAGAGGTTCCGGACCCAAGTATTCAAAAAGCCGACGATGCGATTGTCAGACTGACGACAACCGCTATTTGTGGTTCAGATCTGCATCTCATTCATGGAATGATTCCGAATCTACAGGAAGATTATGTAATTGGTCATGAGCCGATGGGGGTTGTAGAGGAAGTTGGCAGCGGCGTAACCAACTTAAAAAAGGGAGACCGCGTGATCATTCCGTTCAACATAGCGTGCGGTGAATGCTTTTATTGTAAAAACCAATTGGAAAGTCAATGTGATCATTCTAATGAGCATGGAGAAATGGGCGGTTTTTTCGGCTATTCAGGAACAACTGGTGGATATCCGGGTGGACAAGCTGAATATTTACGTGTGCCTTTTGCCAACTTCACTCACTTCAAAATTCCGGAGAGTTGTGAACATCCTGACGAGAAGCTTTGCCTGATTGCTGATGCCATGACTACTGCATTTTGGAGCGTCGATAATGCCGGAGTAAAGAAGGGGGATACTGTCATTGTTATTGGCTGTGGACCGGTAGGTCTGCTAGCCCAGAAGTTCGCCTGGTTCAAAGGGGCAAAACGAGTCATTGCGGCAGACTACCTGGATTATCGTCTGCAACATGCGAAGCGTACAAATCATGTGGAAATTGTTAATGTAGAATCGCAAGAAAACGTCGGCAACTACCTCAAAGAGATAACCAAAGGAGGCGCAGACGTAGTTATTGACTGCTCCGGCATGAGCGGTAAAATGTCTCCGCTGGAATCTCTCGCTTCCGGTCTCAAGCTTCACGGCGGAGCTTTAGGAGGACTAGTCATAGCTACACAGGCTGTGCGCAAAGGTGGCACCATTCAAGTTACCGGAGTCTACGGCGGACGATATAACGGTTTTCCTTTGGGAGACATTTTTCAGCGAAATGTTAATTTACGTACGGGACAGGCTCCCGTTATTCACTATATGCCATATATGTATGAGCTGATTGATACGGGAAAGGTGGACCCAGGAGACGTTGTTACACACGTCATTCCGTTAAGCGACGCCAAACGTGGATATGAAATTTTTGATACCAGACAGGACAATTGCATCAAAGTTGTACTTAAACCTTAACTATATATTGGAGCATTGGAGGTAAACGTCATATGGTGTATGGCCTGCACGAAACACTTGAAGTCCATGAATTGTCAGCGTTCAAAACAGTGTGTCTTACCAAGTCTAAAACCATGCAAGCATTAATCTCTGATCCAACTCTCAAAGCTATATTACAGCAGGATGTTGACTTATCGACCCGCCAATTACAAGAACTCGGTACCCTCTTAGATCAAGCCATCTCACAGGAGGTTAAGCCATGAATACACTGTTGGAGCATTTGACCGGACTGCATACCTTAACGGACCAAGTCATTGCAGCCGATTTTCTGAACGCGGCCAAAAGCGGTGTGAGAAATTACGCTATGGCCGTAACAGAAGCGGGAACTCCAGAAATTAAGGCAATTCTTACGAAGCAACTGGATGAGGCTATTGATATGCATGAGCAGATTTCAACATACATGATCGAACGTGGCTGGTATCACCCATGGAACGTAAAAGAGCAGCTTACGATGGATCTACAAAATATCAATACTGCATTGCAAGCCCCTGTTTTATAAAGATAGGACGCTCACTTCGGTCGTACATTCCTGACCGTAGGACGTCCCTTGGGGATTTTAAAAGCACATCCTTAGCAGTATATGTAAACCCAGAAAGCCGTCTTTCACGCCGATCAGCGTGAAAGACGGCTTTTGGTTTTATCTCATTAGCTTCATTATTCAGCTTGCCAATTCGGCATCCGTTCTGCAGGATAACGAAGACCCGCTGCCATTCCTTTTGGAATAATTGCGTTAATAGCTTCCATTTCTTGTGCGGATAAAACAACATCGACGGATCCTGCATTTTCCTCTAAATACGTAACCCGCTTGGTTCCTGGAATCGGTACAATTCCCTCTTGCGCGAGCAGCCATGCCAACGCCAGTTGAGAAGGTTTGACCCCTTTTTGGGCGGCAAGGTCCTTAACATGCTGCACGAGATCCAGATTTTTTTGGAAATTCTCAGGTTGAAAACGTGGCACAGAGCGACGGAAATCATCTTCTGCAAAATCATCAAACTTCTGAATTTGTCCGCTCAAAAAGCCGCGTCCAAGTGGACTGTAGGCCACAAACTCGATGCCTAGTTCCTTACACGCCGGTATAACTTCATCTTCTGCTTCTCGGCTCCATAAGGAGTATTCCGTTTGCAGCGCTGTAATCGGATGTACCTTGTGAGCGCGTCGAATGAGCCCAGGAGAAGCTTCGGACAGCCCCAAATAGCGGACTTTTCCCGCTTGAACCAAGTCACTCATCGCACCAACTGTTTCCTCGATAGGCACATTCGGATCAACACGATGCTGGTAGTACAGATCAATTACATCTACACCCAGTCTTTGCAGGCTGCGATCACATGCCTCTTTTACGTATTCGGGACGGCCACTTACACCCATAAATGCGCCATCTTCCCCACGCATAATGGAAAATTTAGTGGCTAATACGACTTCGTCGCGGCGGCTCCGCAGGACTTGGCTAATCAGTTTTTCATTTTCCCCCACACCATAGACATCGGCAGTATCCCAAAAGTTTATCCCTAGCTCCAGCGCACGATGAAGTGTTTTGATCGACTCCTGCTCATTCAACTCACCGTAATATTCGGACATTCCCATGCAGCCCAGACCCAGTGCAGATACTTGAAGGTCACTGTTACCCAGTTGTTTCTTTTTCAATTTCTATCACTCCTAAATTGTCAGAATAGTCATCGTATTTCCTAAGCACCACGTCACATTCCGTATGTTACTACTTAAAGTTAACTTGAAGTCAAGCATTGTCTCGTTTTGAAACGAGAATTATTATGTATGAACAGAAGCGGTCGGTAGCTTCTGGACGGTAGGGAGATTCACTTACAAAGCTAAGGCTTCTTCCGTAATCTTCTTGATATCAATGGATAAAGGTGTTTCTTCCTTGACCATATCGGGCAGGATATTCTCCAAAAAATACTCAACGCAGTGTAATTGAATATTCTTGATTTTTACAAGTGCATTACGGTACATGACTATAAATTCTTTTTCCGTATTTCCCCGCTGAAGTTCTGCAAATGCTTCGTATACCTGATCCATCTTGTCCGCAACTTCAAGGATTAAACCTTCTACAGAATCATCTTTACCTTCCCTTAGCTGTTTGCGAAAAATAGCCTTAAAATCCTCGGGAATATTCTCTTCAATAAAATACTCAATCATACCCTCTTCGACCTGTTGGATTAATAATCGTAGTTCCTTAGAGGAGTGCTTAACTGGCGTTTTGATGTCTCCAATAAAAATCTCCCCGTAATCGTGACTGCTCGTAATCTCGTATAGCTTTTTCCAGTCAATACGGACACCATTTCTCTCTTCAATATCAGCCAGCGTTTTGGCGTATTGTACGACTTTCCAAGAATGTGCCGATACGCTGTGTTCCTCGAATTTAAACTTACCCGGACAACGGATGATTCTTTCCAGCTCATTTAGCGACCGAAAATACGTGTGAATCCCCATCATTGCATCCATCCTTTAATATATATATGAGATAGTCAATCTAAATCCCACTATAAACCTCAACTATTAACAGCAGATTATCGCAATATCAAGTGGAATTCACACATGTAGCATATACACAATTTTTGCTATACACTTTATAAAAGAGGAATTTGCAAAATCCTGAAAAAAATATAAAGTGGTGAATTCGTTGTTCAAAATCTTATTAATTGAAGATGATGAAACTTTGTTCCATGAAATGAAGGATCGGTTAACTCAATGGAACTATGATGTGTATGGCATCCAGGACTTTAATAAAGTCATTCAGGAATTCACAACGATAAAGCCTGATCTGGTCGTGATAGATATTCAATTGCCGAAATTTGATGGGTTTCATTGGTGTCGAATGATTCGATCCCACTCTAACGTCCCCATCCTTTTCTTATCGTCACGGGATCATCCTACGGATATGGTGATGTCGATGCAGCTTGGAGCGGATGATTTTATCCAAAAACCGTTTCATTTTGATGTACTCATTGCCAAATTACAGGCGACACTCCGCCGCGTATATAATTACAATACAGAACCTGTCTCCCTTAAAACATGGTGTGGCGCAACGGTCGACTATGAAAAAAATGTAGTAGCCAATGAGACTGGCTCCATCGAATTAACCAAGAACGAGATTTTTATTTTGAAGCTGCTGATCGAACAAAAAAATAAAATTGTTGCACGTGAGGAATTAATTAAAAGCCTCTGGGATGATGAACGTTTTGTCAGCGACAATACCCTGACCGTCAACTTGAACCGCCTGCGCAAAAAATTGGACGAGCTGGATTTGGGCCGTTTCATTGAAACGAAAGTCGGGCAAGGCTACATGGCTACAGAAGAGGCACCTGCCTATGATTAAAAAATACCTTATAGAGAGGCGGAGCTGGATTCTACTGTTTGTGTGTCAGCAATTCCTGATCCTGTTCATTGCTTATGTGGATGCAGCAATTCCGTTAGTGCCGATTCTTTATATCGTCTTCTTATCTATGATGATTTTCTTGGTTTTTTTAATCATTCGTTATCCCAAGGAAACCAAGTTCTATACCACACTAGAAAAATGGGAGAGTTCTCTTGAACTAACGGGTATAGGCGAACCGGAGAGTCCGTTTGAGCAAATCATTGAACAAAAAATCACGGGCCAGAACGAACGGTTACAACAGATCATCTCGCAAAATCAATTGACACTTGAACATGAAAAAGATGAACTATTATCCTGGATTCATGAGGTAAAAACACCTTTGACCACCATGCATTTGATGATTGAGCGGTTGGACGACAAGTCCCTAAAAGCTCAGTTAACCTATGAATGGCTACGAATTCACTTACTGCTGGATCAGCAGCTCCATCACAAACGAATATCTTTTATTGAAAATGATCTGTATGTCGAGCAAGTGGATTTAAAATCTCTGGTTTTTAAAGAGATCAAAGCATTACAGTCATGGTGCATCCAAAAGGGGATCGGTTTTGACATCCAACTTGAGCACATGGAAGTGCTGAGTGATGCCAAATGGCTGGCTTTTATCATCAGACAGCTCTTAACCAATGCCATCAAATATAGCGATGCCAGTGATATTATCATTCACAGCTATGAACAAAGGGATCGAATACAGCTTGAGGTTCAAGACTTTGGACGCGGTATTGATCCGAAGGATATACCGCGTATCTTCGAGAAAGGTTTTACCTCCACAACCCAACATTCTGATCACACTTCAACGGGTATGGGGTTATATTTAACGAAAAAGGCAGCACAAACCTTGCTCATACATATAGATGTGCACTCCAAACCGAACGTAGGTACAACCTTCACTTTAATTTTTCCCAAACGAAATGATTTCGTGAGTGTGGTAAGCATGTGACAGAGATGTCACATGCTTTTATGTATTGTTCGCCCAATCAAAGGAAAAACATCGGCTCTATTTTTATAATAAGGCTACAAGAACAATAAGGAGTGCATCGAAGTGAACATTTTAGAAGCTCATAAAATCCGTAAAAGCTACGGTAATAAGTTCAATATGCAGGAGGTTTTGAAGGGAATAGATATCCTTATTGAAGAAGGGGAATTTGTCAGTATTATGGGAGCCTCCGGTTCAGGTAAAACCACATTGCTGAATGTTCTTTCCTCTATTGATAAAGTGAGCCAAGGTTCCATTAGAATCAATGATATCGAAATGACGAAAATGAAAGAAAAGCAACTGGCTGAATTTCGAAAAGAGCATTTAGGCTTTATTTTTCAGGAGTATAATCTGCTGGATACGCTAACGGTGAAGGAGAACATCCTCTTACCGTTATCCATCACCAAAACGCCTAAGAAAGAAGCCAACCGAAGATTTCAGGAAGTGGCTACAGAATTGGGGATTTATGAGTTGAAAGATAAGTATCCCAATGAAATTTCGGGTGGACAGAAACAGCGTACATCAGCGGCCAGAGCGTTTATTCATGAGCCCAGTATTATTTTTGCCGATGAACCTACGGGTGCACTGGATTCCAAGTCGGCTTCCGATTTATTAAACAAGCTGGGCCAGTTGAACCAAAAACGCAAAGCAACCATTATTATGGTCACGCATGATCCTGTCGCTGCCAGCCATTGCAGTCGGGTTATTTTTATTAAGGATGGGCAAATGTATACGCAGCTTCACAAAGGCGAGCAGGAAAGACAAAGCTTCTTCCAGGATATCATGAAAACCCAAGGGGTCTTAGGCGGGGTCCAATATGAACATTAATCTGCTCATTCTAAAAAATTTGAAAAAAAACCTGAAAAATTATTACCTTTATGTTTTTGCCCTCATTTTCAGTGTTGCACTCTATTTCGCTTTTGTCACACTACAGTACGATCCCTCCATGGACGAAGTGAAGGGGTCTGTTAAAGGTGCAGCTTCCATACGGGCAGCTTCCATTTTACTGGTCGCTATTGTCTGCATTTTTCTTATGTATGCCAATAATATTTTTATAAAAAGACGAAGCAAAGAAATTGGCCTATTTCAATTGATCGGAATGACTAAAAGTAAAATTTTTCGCATCCTGAGTGCTGAAAACCTAATTTTATACTTTAGTTCCCTCTTCATTGGGATTGGGGTTGGATTCTCCTTTTCCAAATTAGTGATTATGATTTTATTTAAGACGACGGGCGTCGAAGCCATTGCCACTCTATATTTCTCTAACCAAGCACTGACTCAAACACTCATCGTTTTTGTTGTCATCTACCTGCTGATCATGCTCATGAATTATTCTTTTATCAAAAGACAAAGTATTTTGTCCTTGTTCAGAGTGACCTCAACCACCGAAGGGAAAATCAAGAAAATATCGATCTTTGAGATGATCATCGGGATCATTGGCATCTCTCTCATCGCTTTAGGTTACTATGTTTCCTCCAAATTATTTGGTGGAGACTTTACATCCATAAATGAATTGTTTATGGCTATGGTGTTTATTTTGGGCACTGTCATCATCGGAACACTCCTTTTTTATAAAGGATCTATCCGCTTTATTTCCAATATCATCAGAAAGAGTAAAGGCGGCTATTTGAACATTAATGAGGTGCTATCTCTCTCATCCATTATGTTCCGCATGAAGTCCAATGCTTTGTTGTTGACCATTATTACGACAGTATCAGCACTTGCCATCGGTTTACTTTCCTTAAGCTATATCGCCTATTATTCTGCGGATCAAGCAGCTGAGGACAATGTACCTTCCCATTTTGCCATGACGAATGTACCGGATGCGGAGAAATTCAAAGCGTTACTTCATGAGCATGATATAAAGTATCGTGAAAAGAAAATTGAAGTGATTCAAGTCAGTGTGAAGACAGCGCAAATTATGGAGACTCCTATGGAACAATTAAATGATGGTACGGATTCCATGACACTGCCTGTCGTAAGCGACCAATCTGTGGAGGGTACGGATGTAACTCCAGGCCAAACGGTTTTAACGGGCTATAATGATATGTTACAGAAATTCATGTCCTTGAAAGACTTTGGCCCCTTGGATTTGAAGGGGAAAACAGAAGTCATACCTCAACAATATGTGGGTCTAAAAAAGGATTATGTCATTCCCTACTATTTTGCAGCCGGGGGAGTACCCACTGTCATTGTAGACGAAACCATCTTTGAGCGGTTAAAGAAAGATGTAAATCCTGAGATTCAAAAGAAATCATCCTTATATATTGGAATTGATATGATAAATGCAGAACAGATTGAAGAAGCCAATCGTCTCTTTGCAGCTGCGAATTTTAATGATCAACAAACATCCCGCCTTGAAATGAGCAGCAATCAGAAGCGGAACATGGGAGTGATCATGTTTGTAGTTGGCTTTTTGGGACTCACCTTTCTCATTACATCAGGCTGTATCCTTTACTTTAAGCAAATGGATGAGAGCGAAGATGAAAAAGCCAATTATACGGTGTTAAGAAAGTTAGGGTTCACCCAAAGTGACCTGCTTCGAGGCATTAAAATAAAACAGCTCTTTAACTTCGGCATTCCATTAGTGATTGGCCTATCACATAGCTATTTCGCCGTCCAATCCGGCTGGTTCTTATTTGGAACCGAAATTTGGATGCCTATGATCATCGTTATGGTGCTGTACACCGCCTTATATTCCATTTTTGGAGTGCTATCCATTCTGTATTATAAAAAGGTCATTAAATCAGCATTATAACCGGCAAAAAGTCAAAAAAAGCCCTCAGCATAAGTGCCGGGGGCTTTTCCAAATATTTGAGCATTTTTGTTCCTGCGTGTACAATAAAATAACTACCATCGTAACCCCAAGGGGGGGAGCTTATTTTATTATTACTCATCAATGGCATCGGCATCGTAGCCAATATCATACTCGCTTCCTTTACAGGTGCGGCTATTTTTATGGGAATTGTTTTTTTCCTAATTGGCTTGCCTGAGTTTAAAAAATCGCCGACACTTACGAAAAAGGCTAAAAAAGATATCGCCTATATTATGTCAACCCTATTAACTCTTGTTGTATTCATGGTTATCGTTTGCTGGAATATCCGTGCCTCAGGTGATTTGATGCTAGCAGGTCCGCTAACACCGCAAATGAAGTTTCACTGGGGACAAAAGGTGTTGATGCTAGGGTTACTGGAGGGCTTATGGTCTGTCATCACCCTAAAATGGCTATTACCCATCTTTTTTGATCCGCTGGATCTCAGTAAGAAGCAAATCCTCGTTCTAGTGAGCGGGATTGTATTTAGTGTGGGTTCAGGTATTTATGCCATACTTGGAGCTAGTTAATGGTTCGCCTCTACAGAGGCTCGTGTGAATGCTTAACGCAAAGGTTCAAAACCCTCTGCTTGCTTAAGAATCCGCTCAATTTCCGCGCATGTCTCCGGTTGCAGCGTCACTTCGACTGCTTTTACATTTTCCTCAATTTGTGCCGGTTTAGTAGCCCCAATAAGTGCAGCGCTGATACCCGGTTCTCTCAGAATCCAAGCAAGCGCGAGCTGTGACAGGGTAACACCCAAATTCTTCGCCAGCTTATCCAGCTCCTGGACACAGTTCAGAACGGTATCGTTCATGTAACTGCTGATGACATTATTGACAGAGGCATCAGCCCCGCGGCTACCCGTCGGTAAAGGTTGTCCAGGCTTGTATTTCCCCGTGAGGACCCCTTGGGCCAGAGGCGAAAATACAATTTGGCCGATGCCTACCTGCCCGGATACCGGAAGTACCTCATGCTCGATGTAACGTTCGAACATATTATAGATCGGCTGATTGGCAATCAGCGGGCGCAGATTCAGCCTTTTTCCAATCCCATAAGCATCCATGAGCTGGGCAGCACTCCATTCGCTGACAGCAGCGTACAGAATCTTACCCTGAGCCTGAAGGTCATCGAGCGCTCGCAGCGTCTCTTCCAAAGGAGTGTCCGGATCATAACGATGACAAAAGTACATGTCGATATAATCCGTACCCAGACGCTTCAGACTCGCTTCACATTGCTCCATAATGTGCTTGCGTGACAGTCCCCTGTCATTGGGACCGGAATCCATAGGGAAGTACACCTTAGTAGATAATACATAGCTATCTCTTCGATAAGACTTCAAGGCAGCTCCCATAGCCTTTTCGCCTTCTCCCCGGTTATACGCGTTCGCGGTATCAAAGAAATTAATCCCGAGTTCAAAGGCTTTGGCAATACAGGTATGAGCTGCTTCCTGCTCGGCGGCTGTACCGTACGTCAACCAGCTCCCCAAGCCGATTTCACTAATTTTAAGACCACTGTTGCCTACATTTCTATATTTCATATCTACTCCTTCTTTCATAAGAGAATTATATTTTTATATTTTAACATGTAAACCCTTTCATTAAAATCATTGATAAAGGATTCATGGAGTTACATGAAGGATATCTACCACCCTGACTGTTAGGGTGGTAGATGCTTTAGTTTCACAATTTCAAATCATGTCTACTTGCTTCCTACAGGAAAAAGCGCATCATATGCAGGACAAGGCAGTTTGTCGAGAAACTCCTGAAGCTGCTTCGGTTTATTTTTGTAAATATCCTTTAAGGATGTTCCATCATAAATATTGCCGATGACCACAGGATGGCATAGCTCACAGATCAGAATGTCCCCGTTCCCGTGCAGATGGAGCTGTTTTTTACCATCAACACAATTGGAAAAATACACACCCGGCTGTTCCTTGAAACCCAGTGCTTCTGCGAAACGGTCCATACAGGTGAAATACAATACAGTATCATCTTTTTTATGTGCAATCAGGTCATGAACGGAACGGACGAGCGCTTCCTTGGTGGAAATAGCGTTCCAGTTGGTATGATCCATCACAATGCTGTTTTGGATTTCATGGATGCGCACACCGAGATCATATACCATTTCGCTAATAGCTGGCATGTTGTTTTGTGTCTCCGCAAACAGCAACGTCTCCAACACCGTTTCCAGCTTGGCCTCGGTACATAACCGGATATTTTGAACAATTTTCTCATACATGCGAGGATGAACATGATAATAGGCTGCATATTTATCAGCATCCGTGAAGTTGAAGGAGATATGAATGTTGGAAAGACCTGCATCACGCAGTTTCTCAATTCGTTCAGGGCTGAGCAAGCTGGCATTGGTGTTGAGCTGGGTAGCGATTCCTTTGCTCGAACAGTGAGCCACAATGTCCAGACAATCCTCATACTTCAGGGTCACTTCTCCCCCGGACAGTCGCACACGTTTTAACGTTGGAATGTCATCAATAATATCAATGACCTCTTTGCTGCTAATGCATTGCCCATCGTTCCGCTGATATGCGCAGCAGTAATCACACTTGAAGTTGCAATTAGAGGTGACCCCGACTTCCAGTCCCTCCAGCTCGTAGATGCCCGGCTTTTCCAGTTCAAGTGCTTTATATTTGTTCTCTATACTCACTTTCTCATGATCCTCCCGATCTCAGGCTTGTGTCTTGAATTCCCCTTGAGATTATACAGAATGGGACGGTTTGTAGATATGACATTGGTAACGGCGAACCGTTGCATAAGTAGCGTCATGTTTTGGGTAGGGAACTGCAGAAAAAGCGCAGAAAAGGATTGGCAGCATATTGTTAAATAGTAAAAAACTCAATGTTAGAGGGTTACAACCGCCTAGCCTATGGAAACAGTAACTTATACTATTCCCCGTTTTTTTTCTTCCCTCAATACATATACTATATCTCAAAATTGTATTCTTAGGGGGAGAGATGCGAAGATGAAAAGGTTAGTTTATGCATGCATGCTTTCTTTACTTCTTATGACTCCGATACAAATCGTGGGAGCAGCTATAAATACAGCGGAAGCTAGACCAGTTAAACCAGAGTTACTAAGTTCTCTTCGTCAGGGTGGATACATTCTGTTCGTTAGGCACGGTGAAGCAACGCTAGGAGAAGATCAACCTAATCTCGTCTTAGGCGATTGCTCACTCCAAAGGAATCTTTCCGAGGAAGGTAAAAGACAAGCCTTACTTTTTGGGGAAAGGATAAAGAGCTTACAAATCCCCATTCAAACCCCAGTTATAGCAAGTCCCTTTTGTCGAACAAGGGAAACGGCAGAATTAGCTTTTGGAGCAGAAAATGTTCATGTAGATCCCTTCTGGGTTAGAATTTACAATCTAAGTGGTGATGTAACCGCAGCAGAGAAGGAAAGTACATTAGCCGAACTGACTTCTGTGATAGAGAAAGTTCCACCTTCTGGGACCAACAAAGTTATCATTGCTCACAGTTTCCCTCAAGGCATTGGTTTGGGCGAGATTCCGAACTTGGGTACTGTAGTTGTGAAGCCAAAAGGACAGGGAAACGGTTTTGATATTGTAGACAGGATATCTTTTGCTGAGTTGTCGAGTGTGCCGTGAGAAAAATTTGCGGCTTCAGACAACACAGTGAACCATGCATAGTTTTCATTCCCAAATCCATACTGAATATATCTGTTGGTAATGGAGGCGGGAATTGTGGATAAAAGAATGAATCTGCTTATGTTCAGCGGCGATTATGATAAGGCAATGGCTGGACTGATTCTGGCAAATACAGCGCGGGAATTGGATGTGGATGTGACGATGTTTTTTGCGTTCTGGGGATTATCACTGGTTCGTGATCCCGAGAAGATGACGCTTGAGGATAAGACGATTTACGAGAAACTCATGGACTTGATGACGCCCAAAGGGCCTGAATCCTTACCGCTGTCCCATATGAATTTTAGTGGTCTGGGCAAACTGATGCTAACGGAAATGTTGGAAGACAATGAAGCCCCAAAGCTGATCCACTTCCTAAAAGGTGCCCGGAAGAAAAACGTCAAATTTTATGCCTGTAAGCTATCGGTGGATATTATGGGTTTTAAACCGGAAGAATTTATACCTGAACTGGAAATTATCGAGGCCAAAACGTATCTAAAAGATGCGCTCGAATCCGATATGCAGTTGTTTATATAGCATAGACTTGCGCCTTATCCGGCTGTTGGATGAGGCTTTTATTGTGACTAAATGATGACACTCGCCTATTTTTTTTAACCCATTCGGACCTACTTACGTACCCTAAGAAGACAGAACGACTTGGGAGGCGCCGTATGCTCATGGCTCGAATTGGAAGCAGTAATTGTAGGTATCAGCCTTCTAACGAGGCTTATTTCCAAAGGTATCGTGAAAGTACAATCGGATATCACCAGACCTTTGAATCTCCATATGGACAAAAAAAGCTGATTTATGCGGATTGGGCAGCCAGTGGCCGTCTGTATGGACCCATCGAGTCGAAAATAGCTCATGAATTAGGCCCTTTTGTGGCGAATACGCATACGGAGTCTAATTTGACAGGAACTCTGATGACCCAAGCCTATGAAGAAGCGAAACAAATCATTAAGGGCCACGTTCATGCCAATGAACATGATATCATCCTGTTCGCCGGGTCAGGTATGACAGGTGCAGTGAATAAGCTTCAGCGGCTATTAGGATTGAAAATACATGAAAAATTAAAGCCCCTCTACCCCATCGCCAAAAAAGAGCGCCCCGTTATTTTCGTTACACATATGGAGCATCATTCCAATCATATTTCCTGGGCAGAAACCGTTGGAGACGTTGTATGTCTTCCTCCGGGTCCCGGCGGGATTGTCGATCCAACTCATCTCGAACGACTGCTGCTTCAATTCCGGCATCGCCCTGTCAAAATCGGCGCCTTTACCGCCTGCTCTAATGTTACAGGGTTCGAAGTACCGATTTACCAGCTATCTCGCAAAATGCACGAACATGGCGGCGTTTGTTTCATTGATTTTTCAGCAAGCGCACCTTATGCCGAGATTAACATGCACCCCACAGATCCTCTCGAGAAACTGGACGGGATTGTATTTTCACCCCACAAATTTCTTGGGGGTCCCGGTACAAGCGGCGTTTTAATTATGGATTCGAGACTATGCCTTAGTTGTGCTCCGGATCAGCCCGGAGGGGGTACAGTTAGCTGGACCAATCCTTGGGGTGGATACGAGTATAAAGATAATACTGAAGCCCGTGAGGATGGAGGAACCCCTGCCTTTCTACAGGCCGTTCGAACGGCGCTCTGCATTCGGCTGAAAGAACAAATGGGATACAACCGCATGTTGGAGCGAAAAAAGGAACTGACATCATTATTACTAAAAAGCTTGAGTACCATACCAGGACTACACATTTTAGGAGGAAGCAGCCAAGAACGAATGGGAATCGTTTCTTTTGTTGTCGGTCCTATTCACTATAACCTGATCGTAAAACTATTGAATGATCGGTTTGGTATTCAGGTCCGGGGCGGCTGCTCTTGTGCAGGCCCCTACGGACATTATTTGCTGGGCATCGACCCCCAAACGTCTAAACAAATGACAGACCTGATCGATGCAGGAGACTTATCTCGAAAACCGGGCTGGGTGCGTCTGTCGCTCCATCCCATGATGACGAATCAGGAAGTCTCCTATATCGCCTCTTCCATACGGGCAATCGTAGAAAACATCGTGACCTGGCAAAAAGATTATACCTATCAACCAGAATCAAACGAATGGAGATCTATAAATGAACATAACAAAATAGACATCAGCAAATGGTTCAATTTTAGCGATTAAGAGACTCGTGTCCGTTCCCTTCTTTCAAAACTCTCATAGAATACTCTGTAGGATTACTATATGAGGAAAGAAGTGACGACAAATGGGTCTCAATTTTCGCAACAGTACCAATGCGGCTATCTTTGTGGTCTTTGCCTATCCGGACTTCAGCTGTACTCCTGTTAACTATTCTAAAGCAGGCTGGTACCGTGTTAACCCTGGACAGACTATTCAGGTTTGGAGCGGCTTCGCAGGAGGGAATACGTTCTTTTATTACGCTGAAGATGATTTTGGACGCGAATGGCGGGGTTCATATTTCACTCAAGTTCCTGAGAATGCCTTCAATTGGTGCTGGGATACAGGCTGTACCACTTGTAGAAGCGTGGGACTGCGGAGAATCGCAGTTAGTCCGTTCGTCTTGGACTACACCATCAACTTTGTAACGAGCAGCAGTCAAAGAAAACCTGCATCATCCACACTCCGCATGACATTGCCTTCCAAGGCAATCCAAGAGAAACCTATCCTGCGCAGAGTCCCTGCTAAACCTAAGAGACTAAAACAAGGTAAAACCCTGTTGCAAAAGCGCATCACGCATAAAAAACGGACAAAATAAAAAATGATCTGATCAGCTCATATATAGATTATTTTAGAGTTAAGAAAGGAGCGGCCATATCGCTCATGGTCTGCCCCTTTCTCCTTTGTCTACTGAGATCAATCCACCTATTTACTCTCGGATTCCCACTTGGATATCTCTTCACGAACCCGTGGTGCTACCTCTGTTCCCAATAGCTCAATAGCTCTCATGACATCGTCATGCGGCATCGTACCGACGGGCACGTGCAACAGAAAACGTGTAATGCCTACCTGTTTACGGAGATGAATGATTTTCTTGGCAACCGTGTCTGAATCACCTACATATAACGCTCCTTCAAAGCTGCGTGCGGCATCGAAGCTGGAGCGAGTGTAAGGGCCCCAACCGCGTTCACGCCCAAGCACATTCATGCTCTGCTGAGTGGAAGGGAAGAACTTATCCGCTGCCAGCTCAGTAGTCTCTGCGATAAAACCATGTGAGTGTGATGCAACCGGAAGCAGCGATGCATCATGACCGGCATGCCTCGCGGCTTTTTTATATAGTTCCACCAACGGGGCAAACTGTACAGGGCTACCCCCGATAATCGCCAGAACCAATGGCAAACCGAGCAATCCTGCACGAACCACAGATTCCTGATTCCCCCCACTCCCAATCCATACGGGCAACGGATTTTGAACTGGACGCGGATACACGCCCAAATTGTGAATTGCAGGCCGATGTCCGCCCTTCCAGGTGACTTTCTCGGATTCTCGGATTTTCAATAACAGCTCCAGTTTTTCATCAAATAACTCATCGTAGTTATCCAAATCATACCCAAATAACGGGAACGATTCGATAAAAGAGCCCCGGCCTGCCATAATCTCAGCTCGTCCATTCGAAATGCCGTCCAGTGTAGCAAAATCCTGAAACACACGTACGGGATCATCCGATGAAAGTACCGTAACTGCACTGGTTAATCGAATCCGTTGGGTCTGTGCAGCAGCAGCAGCGAGGATAACAGCAGGTGCAGATGCCGCATAATCTTTACGATGATGCTCCCCGACGCCGTACACATCCAGCCCTACCTGATCTGCAAGCACAATCTCCTCGACCACTTCACGTATTCGTTGTGCGTGACTGATAACCTCCCCCGTTTGGGGATCCGGCGTTGTTTCTACAAACGTGCTTATCCCTATCTCCACTTGCTCTACCCCCTATTTTCATGTTTCATTCTCATTCGGCTGCTTTCGAAGCCAATCATTTTAAAAACAGATATCTTTATATTGAACCTTTTTCGCATCTTTTTCAAGCTCTCCTTTTCTGAGTCTGAAAATCAGCCAAGGGAAGTGTCAAGATTCGCCGCAGGAAAAGAAGTCTCTTTGTCGAATATTGTATGGAACAAAGAAGTTTCCCATCCCCACACCATGAATACAACAAGGAGGCACTTACATTTATGGCTTTTGTTATTAATAATTTAAAGGATAACAGCAATGTTGCTATCACTGACCAATTAGGCGGATTTACGGTACTGGAATACATAACAGATTTGAGCTGCACCTCGGTTGCGGCTGCGCAAGACAATTACTATATGAGCAAAAGTAACATGCGCCGCAAGCAACTCATGATCGAAATCAACAATAGTGAGATTATGATGAAGGCGGGAGCCATGCAATATACTGTGGGTAGCATGGAAATGACTACCGGTGTAAAAGGCGTGGGAGGCTTAATGCGAAACTTGGTGTCCGGCGCTGTAACAGGGACAGGTGCCATTAAACCGCACTATAAAGGCACGGGTACCATTATGCTGGAGCCTACCTACCAATATATTTGGCTTATTGATGTCGACAATGATGATATTGCCATCGAAGACGGCTTGTTTTTGGCTTGTGACACGACGCTGGACATATCCGTCGTTGCACGTAGTAATCTTTCCTCTGCCGCACTGGGTGGAGAAGGGTTATTTAATTTAAGCGCCCGCGGAAAAGGAGTTCTGGCACTTCAAGCGCCAATCCCTTCCGAGGAAGCGGTCGTTATAGAATTGCAAAATGATGTGCTGAAGGTGGATGGTAACTTTGCCCTCATGTGGTCCAATACCTTACAGTTCACCGTCGAAAAATCTGGAAAAACCAAAATGGGCTCGGCTGCTTCCGGCGAAGGGCTGGTAAATGTGTACAGGGGAACAGGAACCGTATGGTTAGCGCCCTTATAAACAAAAAAAGGAGAAGCCCTCGGCTTCTCCTTTCTTACATTTTAATTCTTTTTTACAAACTCCGATTTTAGCTTCATTGCTCCAAAACCATCAATTTTGCAGTCAATATCGTGATCGCCATCCACCAGACGGATGTTTTTTACTTTGGTGCCGATTTTTAAGACGGATGAGCTTCCCTTCACTTTAAGGTCTTTAATGACAGTTACAGAGTCACCATCCTGCAGAATGTTACCATTCGCATCTTTGACGATCTTAATGTCTTCACTGCTTACCGCTTCTGACTCGGTAGACCACTCATGAGCGCATTCCGGACAAATGAAAAGACTGCGATCCTCATAAGTGTACTCTGAATTACATTCAGGACAATTTGGTAAATTAGACATGGTATTATGTACTCCATTCATTTTCAAATTCTACTGCTGTGCTAAGCTTCCCTGGATAGACCAAGCTTGCTCCAAGTCTTCCTTGGAGTTCCCTACAAGTATATTGGATAATCCGTCACGATTCCACTCATGGATGAAACTAATCTGAGTATTGTTGCACCTCATATGTAAGCGCTCTGTCTGCTGAAAATGTCCATAGGTGAACATATAACTAAAAACGGATGTTGCCTAGGTAGGCAGCATCCGTTTTACGGCACGTTTATTATGCTTGGATTTGCTTGATTAGTTCACTAATTCCTTGGCTAAGCGGTGTAAGGGAGCGTTTCAACAGCTTTTCAAAATCGCTGCTTACGACATCCAAGGCTCCTTCACGAATCGCTTGTTGAATACCAACCACAATAGGGATTGCTCCTTCTGGGACTCCCGCACCGAGCATAACCTCGGCATACGTAGCATCATCCACCTGCTGGACAGGAACGTTTTTGCCCAGAACCTCAGCAAGTACCGCTGCAAACTCTTCTTGGGTAATCGGCTTACCGGAGAGCTCGTATATTGTATTCTCATGTCCTTCACCAGACAAAACATTTGCAGCTGCTTGCGCATAATCTGCGCGGGTAGCCCAACCTACTTTACCGGACCCTGCCGAGGTTAGCCAAGGAGCACCCGCGAGTACGGATCGGATCGTGCCTGTCTCATTCTCCAGATACCAATTATTACGCAAGAAGGAATAAGGAATACCTGACTCGCGAATGAACTCCTCCGTAATGCGATGTACGGGCGCAAGAAATAGAGTGCTGTCAGCGGCATTGGCAGCGCTAGTATAAGCGATGAAGCCTACTCCAGCACGCACAGCAGCATCAACAGCCGCTTTATGCTGACGAATTCTAGTATCATTATCCCCGTCAGCGGATATAATCAGCAGTCGATCTACTCCAGCAAACGCTTGATCCAGCGTCTCCGGTTTATCAAAATCACCGTGACGAACGTCAACGCCACGAGACCGTAAGTTCTCTGCTTTTTCTGGATTTCTTACGCTAACAATAAGATCGTTTGCGGAGACAGATGTAAGCAACGTATCTACCACGATGGAACCCAGTTGCCCTGTTGCTCCTGTTAATGCGATTTTCATATGAAATCCTCCATTCAGATTTTATTTACTTTTATATAGTAACTAAAAATATAACACATGTCTAATTTAGAGTCTAAAGGTCTGCTTTGCGGGTAAGAGTGGGTAACCCAAACTTTCCCCTAGAGAAAGGAACATGTATATGAAGAAAGCTATGATCATTGTAAATCCCTCTTCCGGCAAAGAGGAATCCCTCCAACATGTCAGAAACGTAGAAGAAACTCTACGTGATCAAGGATACGTTGTTACGGTTAAAGAGACAGAGAAGGAACTGGACGCCACCCGTTTTTGCGTTAATGCGTGTGAGGAAGCTTGTGACCTAGTCGTTTCCATCGGTGGAGATGGCACACTTCACGAAACCATCAACGGTTTCATGGATCAAGACCACCGTCCAAGACTGGGGATTATCCCCCTTGGGACAGTCAATGATTTTGCCCGTGCCTTGCAAATTCCGCTAAGTCCCGAGCTGGCGATCCGTACACTGACTTCTGCCCGCGTGAAAAACGTAGATATGGGCCTCTTAAACGGCCGAATGTTTGCCAATGTTGTTGCTACAGGTTCGCTTGCTGAATCGCTATCAGCTGTATCGTCAGACGATAAATCCATGTTTGGCACATTTGCCTACTTCAAAGAAGGCATGAAAGAGCTTATCAGCCATCCAGCCCACTCACTTATCGTCCGCTATGATGACAAGACCTGGGAAGGAAAGTCCCCACTCTTTTTGGCCACGTTAACCAATTCAGTTGGCGGATTCGAGAAACTGGCACCCGATGCGACTGTTGACGATGGTCTGCTTCACTGCTTTATTTTTAAAAACCTCAACATATTGAACACCGTGACGGCCAGCATATCCTTATTTTTAGGCAACCTGAAGGATCATAGTGATATCGTTTACTTTACTGCAAAGCATGTAAGTGTCAGCTCCGCAGAACCGATAAGTACGAATGTAGATGGTGAGGAAGGGCCGTCTTTGCCTATCGAGCTTGGTATTTTACCGCGTCATATCGAGGTAATTGTGCCGGAAGACGTTTAAGTCATGCGGTGCTGGTCCTCAAGCTTGAGGATCATACTCGCTTAATTTCCCCTCGTAGATCAAATGGAATCGATCACTTTGCCGAAAATCGTCTGGCGTAACAAGAGCGGGCAGTTTGTTCCATATTTTTATGCCGGATCGCTGTAAAATTTCCGCGACGAATTGCGAACAAAAATAAGAATTGCTGAACTCGACTGGTTCTTTGAGTGCAATACCAATCAAACCCAGTAAGTTATACATATATTTTTGACGACTTCGGATAAATACATGTAAAACTCGCTTCATTTTTTCAACTTCACGGTCGGTTACTTGAAGCTGGTAGATAACACATGTTGTATTCGGAAATCTGCTGTATGTACCTGTCTTAATATCCTCTTTCACGAAACCACCATCCAGAGGGTTATTAGGGGTCTTTCTGCCGAAGCTGTATAACTCCGAAAGTTCCCGGTTGAAGGAAATGGAGGCGTGATTGTATGGCGCTCTCGTATAGCTTTTAATGACTCTCGTAAGAAACGTTCCCGTATTCGTAAGCAAGATAAAGACGGATTGATCTGCTACCATTTACGAAATTTCCCCTTATCAAGTTGGAATTATTCCTTCATAATAACATAGGAACCCTAATGGAACCCTATTTCGCGATAAGTTGGTGAGTGGTAATGGACAGTTCGATATTAACGTTAATCCTTATTTTTACAGCCTTATTGGTCATCCATCTGATTTACATAGTAGTAGTCAAAACACAACCAGACAAAGACTATGCAGGGATTGGGCTTCGCATCAAGACATGGTGGGGTATGTTCTTTATCTTTTGCTTGGCAACTCTTTTCAATCCGATTGTTTCACTGCTTTCCCTGATGGCACTCACCTTTTTTGCGCTAAAAGAATACTTTTCCATGATTAGATCCAGAAAAGCTGATCGCAGATTGTTTCTATGGGCGTACTTGGCGATTCCCGTACAATTTTATTGGATTTATATCGGGTGGTACGGAATGTTTATTGTTTTTATTCCTATCTATGTATTCTTACTGCTACCGCTCCCACGATTGATCAACAAAGGAACGGTTGGTTTTCTGCGCAGTGTCAGCTCGACCCAGTGGGGACTCATGCTGATGGTTTTCGGGTTGAGTCATCTGGCCTATTTTCAGTTTGCTACGCCACAATACGGAGCGAAACTTGTACTTTTTCTAGTGGTACTGACGCAGCTCAATGATGTCGTACACTATCTAGCATCACTCTATTTCGGAAAACGGAAAATCGTCCCGACATCCAATCCCAATATAACTTGGGAAGGCTTTGCATTCGCTTTTCCCGTAACTATAGCGGCTTCCTATTTCATCTATCCTTACCTGACGCCGTTTGACCTGAAATTTGGAATTATTTTCGGCATGCTGATCAGCTTGAGCGGTTTCTTTGGCAGTTTAACGGTTTCCGTGCTGAAGCGGGATTTATTAATCGGCGATGATGATAAGTTCGATGCTTTGAAAAAAAGCTATTTAAGCCGGGTGGATAGTTTGACCTACACCTCACCCGTCTTTTTCCACGTAATTCGTTATTTTTTTGACTTTATGTAGCGATTACCTCCGCAATACTCCGCTTCTCATCGGTTTCATTTTGGTTAGCCGGGGTAAGTACTACCGTACCGTAAGCAGTCCTTATCCTAGAAAACGATCTTGAGGAGGCGTTAGAAATGGCAGAGCACAATCATGTTGTGAATAAGGAAGGCGAAGTGGCCTTGAACAAGGTAGATGACGTATTAAATCGGATAGACGACAACAAAAAGGATGACATTCTGGGCAGCTTTGATTCATTCAAAAGTTATTTGAGCGACAAGATTGAAATGGCTCAAAATATTGGTTTGAATGAAGAATTGATCGCAAAAGCAGCTGAGAAGATAGCTGGATATCTGGCAGCCAAAGAAGAACCTCGAAACAGCGAGGAGAAGCTCCTCCAGGAGCTGTGGAAAGCGGGGGACAAGGAGCAGCAGCATGCGCTTGCCCATATGCTAGTACGCGTGGCTCAAACCTCGTATGAATAGTGATGATGAAACACAATATCTTGCTATGAAAAGGGCAGCCTATCCTCACCTAAGGATAGGCTGCTTTCGCGTTTACTACCGTTGCAGTGCGTTCCTGATTCTGCGAACCCCTTCGCGAATTTCATTTTCCTTTAGATGCCCATAGCCCATGAGCAGCCGGTTCCCTTCAAGCTGTGCCGCAAATACATTTTGACTATGGAGACATTTCGGCAAATCCTCTCGGAACGGGAACTGAAACTCTGCTACCAAATGTAAACCCGCCGATCGGCCACACACCCGATATTGCCCTGTAAAATGCTGCTCAAGGCTATCAAGCAGGACTTGACGACGCTTGGCATACACTTTCTTCATCTTATGTACATGTTTATGAAGGAGTCGCTTCCTGATATACCGACTCAACACAATTTGCTCCAGGCTCGCCGTCTGGTAATCCGCCAGTTGCTTTAAACGGATAAAATCAGCGACTCGTGACGAGGGAAGAACAATATAGCCGATCCGCAGCGCGGGGAATAATATTTTGCTAAACGTCCCGACATATAGCACCCGTTCTGGGTCCAGACTCTGCAAGGAGTGGACGGGCGCCCCGTCATATCGGAACTCACTGTCATAATCATCTTCGAGCAGAAGACATCCTGTCCGGGCTGCATACTGAATTAGCTCGATCCGCCTTTGGATCGGCAAGATACCCCCCAGCGGGAACTGGTGCGAGGGTGTCAGATATGCCAGTTTGGGGTGTTTCTTTTGCGGCAGATCGGCTGTTATAACTCCCGAATCATCAACAGTCATACTCCGAAGTGTGGCTCCTGTGGCCGCCAGAATGCTTTTTAAATCTTCATTTGTCGGTTCCTCTACCAGGGCTTCATCTCCAGCTGACAGTAACAGACGGGTGACAAGCTGAATCGCTTGTACTGCTCCGCTAGTGATTACAATATGTTCCGGGCTGACTTTCACTCCTCTGGTGTGACTCAAATAGTCGGCTAGCTCCCTGCGTAACTCAGGCTCTCCAGCAGGATCGCCATAACCTAGTGCCAGATCAGGAGCCTCTTTGCATACGCTCTGAAGCAAGTCAGCCCATGATTTGCGCGGAAATAATTCCAATGCAGGAAGGCCTGTCCGGAAGGAAATTACCGACATCTCATTTGAATATGCAGATTCCACTGCAGACGCAGACGCCTCGATAGGCGGTGCGGATACATAACCTGGAAGGACGGCCCCTTCGGCTACATAAGTTCCTGAACCTGAGCGCGCAATGGCTAAGCCTTCGGCTAGCAGCATTTCATAAGCTTCGAGGATAACATTCCGGGAAACGTTCAACTGTAAGGCCAGCACCCGGGTCGAAGGAAGTTTATACCCTGCATTCAGTTCTCCAGCTAAAATACGGTCCCGTATTGCTTGATATACCTGACGCAGCATCGGAACTGTCACATTCTTATCGATAGATAACCACATAGCTACCCCCCAAGCGGTACTGTCGAAAACCTCTTCAACTGGATCTACAAGTGCCCAGTTTCTATTGCTACAGTATATATCAATATCTGTACAAGAGGTGAGATAAAATGAACAAACCAACCTTTTCGACTTACATGGAATTAGTGATCGCCACTTCCATTGTCGGCAGTTCTGTGGTAGTCGGCAAACTGGTCGTGATGCAGCTGCCTGTTTTTTTATCGCAATCTGCCAGTCTGGCTGTTGCCCTTCTGTTCTTGGTACCCATTGTATTCATCAAGAAGTATTCATTAAGGATCAGCAAACGGGATGCCTTAATCCTGTTCATTCAAGCACTGGTCGGCATGTTTCTCTTCCGTGTCCTAATGCTGTACGGGCTGGCCTACGCCTCTGCTTCCGAAAGCGGAATTTTAACTAGCTTAACCCCAGCTATTGTTGTACTTCTTTCGTATGTGCTGCTGAGAGAAAAGATTACGCTCCGCCCCGGACTAGGGATTGCCTGTTCACTGCTCGGTGTTTTGGCACTACAAGTACCTCACATATCGGCGCTCTGGTTCAATGCTCCTAACGCAACCTCGTTCATTGGCCTGCTGCTTGTTCTGTCTGCTGTGTTCGGAGAAGCGGCACTGACAGTGTTACGCAAGATGCTATCCAGCCATGTCTCTTCCCTGCTTGGAACCATGTATATAACACTCTTTTCATTCCTCATGTTCCTGGCTTGTTCCTTTGTGGAGGCCCAACAGTTCAACTTTAACCACGTTGGTGTAGGGGAGATTGGGCTAGTCTTATATTATGGTATCTTTGTCACCGCATTAGGCTACGTATTATGGTTTAGGGGTGTATCAAGAGTACCGGCTAGTACAGCAGCTGTATACACGGGTTGTATTCCCGTCAGCACACTGCTGCTGTCCTATATCATCCTCCGTGAATCCTTCTCATTTGCTCATCTGGCTGGTGCAGGCTTTGTATTTCTCGGCATCATACTTATATCACGCGGTGAACGCCGCTGACTCACGCAAAGACCTTCTCAAAAAAAAGGCTCCCGGCTGAAACTTCGGGAGCCTCTTTTCTTTATTTTAGGTTCTTATCGCATTGAATTAATGCACCTGATCCAGCAATTGATATGCTTCTTCCTTCGTAGTAACTGCCAGAAGCGCCTCTCTGAAATGATCGTCCATCAGCTTACGCGATAACATTTGCAGCACTTTCAGATGCGCATTTTCCTTGCTGTTGCGCGGTACGGCAATCATAAAGATCAGTTTTGCTTCACTTCCGTCTGCACTATTCCAGTCAACACCGCCTTGCTTGATGCCAAATACCACGCTTGGCTTCAGGACAGCTTCCGATTTGCCATGAGGAATGGCAATATTCATTCCAATGCCTGTTGATCCTTCTTCCTCTCTGGCTAATATCGCCTGTTTGAAATCACTGGCAGAGCTTACAGCTCCAGTTCTCTCAAGTGCTCCGATCATTTCATCAACCACAGCATCTCGTGTCGTTCCTTCCAGATCCAAATTAATCAGATCCATCGTTACAATATCCGTCAGTTTCTCAATGTGAATGCCTTGCGAAGACACGGCTGGCCCGTTACTTGTGACAGTTGTTGAAACTGATGACTCCGCAACGGCCGTTGTAGTAATCGCAGATTGTCCAGCTCCTGTGGTAGAATGTCCAGGCATCGCTTCCCCAGCAGCATCCGGAGTTACAGTTGCTGCAATATCTTTTTTCAGCAAGCTCACCAGGACAACCGATACGGCTACGCCGACAATAACGGCAATGAAGAACATAAGCACATGGTCCACTGCACCAAGTACAGCTACAATCGGTCCACCGTGAGCTACCTTATCACCTACATTTCCCAACATGGCGATGACAGAACCGACCATGGACCCTACCATAATACTGGGAATAACACGCAGTGGATCTTGCGCCGCGAATGGAATCGCACCTTCGGTAATCCCGAACAACCCCATCGTGAATGTTGCCTTCCCGGCCTCGCGTTCCGCAGGTGCAAATTTACGTTTGTTGATCATCGCTGCAAGTCCCATCCCAATCGGCGGAATACAAATCGCAACGGCGATTGGCCCCATAATTTCATAATTCCCTTCGCCGATCATGGCCGAACCGAATAAGAAAGCAACTTTGTTCACAGGGCCGCCCATATCAAAGGAGATCATCGCACCTAGAATCAATGCTAGTAGAATTGAACTTGTACCTTGCATACCTGCAAGCCAGCCCGTTAAAGCTTCAAACAATTGTGCGACTGGAGCACCAATCACAAAGACAAAGATTAATCCAACAATTAACGATGCCAATACAGGGATAATAATAATAGGCATGATCGGCTGTAACGCTCGCCCAACCTTCATTTTCCGAATACCCAGTGCAACATAACCCGCCAGAAAACCAGCGATAATCCCGCCGATAAATCCGGCCCCCGCCTCACTTCCATAAAAACTGCCGTTCGCAGCAATGAATCCGCCAACCATACCCGGTGCAAGCCCCGGTCTATCCGCAATACTCATTGCGATAAATCCGGCGAGGATCGGTATCATAAAGGTAAACGAAGCTGAGCCGATATCCTGAACCGTCTTCCAAAATGAACCGTCCGGTATAACCAGACCGCCTGGTGTCTTCTCACCGCCAATCGTCAACGCAATGGCAATGAGCAATCCCCCAATGACGATGAAGGGTACCATATAGGACACACCGTTCATCAAGTGTCGGTAGATGGGATTTTGTTTCGGTTTGTTCTCCTGTGAGCTACCTTCGGCAGTACGTGACTCTGCTTGGTGCACAGGTACATTCCCCTTCATCACCCGCTGGATCAATTCTTCTGGACGGCGAATGCCATCCTGTACGCCAACGACCAGCAGTTTCTTACCGACGAAGCGGTCTTTAACCACCGTTTTATCCGCTGCAATAATAATGCCATCTGCCTCACGGATATCCTGCTCGGTCAGTTGATTTTCGACTCCAATGGAGCCTTGCGTCTCGACCTTCATTTCGATGCCCAGCTTTGCTGCTGCCTTTTGCAGATTCTCAGCTGCCATATACGTATGTGCAATTCCGTTAGGACATGAGGTAATCGCTAATATCTTCATAGTCATTCCCCTTCTCTCTGTTGTTTCCGCTTACATTGATAGTATAAACGCCTATCTTGCTGTTATCGGACGAACTTTTTACCGGAACTTTCGGAAAAACGGAATTATACCGACAAAAAGCAGGACTTATCTATAAGTCCTGCTCCAGAGTACAGCTTTTGATTTTAGTTTATCCCTTCATTCTCCCTAATAATCTCATCGCATCAGTCTCCTTAGATAAAGCATGAACCAAAGCAGGCTGCTCACTGATCAGGGACAATTCCTTGAATAACTGGCGCATCTCTTCCCGCCCATCCTGTTTAACCGCAAGCAAGAACACAAGCTCTACTTTCTCGGTCCCCCAGGTAAGCGGCTGCTTCAAGGTAGCGATTACAATAGAGGACTGCCTTATCCACTCAGAACCGCCATGCGGGATGGCTATGCCTCCCCCAATCGTCGTAGCCGACATTTTTTCTCGCGCCAGTACGCTGTCCACATAACCGGGCTCCACATATCCTTTGTCCTCCAGTATTTGCGCCAGCTTGGAGATCAATTGTTCCGGATGCTGCACTTCCTGCTGGGGAAAGACCAAAAAAGGTGTTGTATATTTAAAAAATACAGATTCGTCTGCCGCCCTATGTTCCGGCTCATCCAGTCGTCGGATCACTTGCTCCAATCGACGCTCGTCCTTGGCATCCAGCAAGGGAGAGACGAGAATGTGCGGAATGTTCATCTCTGGGAGATCTACAGTGGTAATGACGAGATCCACCTCCTGGGCTGCCAGATAGTCCTGGACTTCTGCTTTGGAAAGGGTGGTCTCCACATGTACAGCCGGAAATTTACGTTCCACCTTGGTGCGCAGCAGTTGGGACATACCGATGCCCATGTGACACACGATAATGGCTCTCTGGGGATGACTCTCTTTCCGGTGCAATCGCTCCACAGAAGCCTGAAAATGCAGCGTTAAATACGCCGCTTCCTCCTCGGGGAATGATAGCCGGACCCATCTCCCCACCTCTTCCAGCGTAATAATAACTCGGTCGAACATGTAGGGGTACATCTTCTTGATCTCGGCCAGCATAGGATTGGACACGGTCAACCCATATTGAAGACGGTTCAGGGTCGTATATAAATGGACATTCAATCCTTTCAGCAACATCTTGTCCTTGGAAAAGGCAATCATATTCAGCTCGGACATCCGCCGGACTAACTGCTCAATCAACTCAGGCAAAAGCGGGTGGCTATCTGCCAGCTCACCTTGTTTTCCTGTTCTTTCCTCCTGCTGGTAACGGAACTTCCCGCTAAGCAGGTGCAGAGTTAAATACGCTGTCTCTTCCTTGGAAAAAGGCACGGCAAACAACTTTTGCAACTGCTGCAAAAAAGACATAGCCCATGTAAATTCGCGTCTCTCCTGCAAAAAGGCAATGTCCTGCTTGGAGAGGGAAATGGGTTGTCCCATCTTGGTTCGTTTGACCATTAAGAGGATATGCAGCATTAGAGCTTCGAAAGCTTCGTCAGTAAAGCTGAGCTCATTGCGTTTTTGCAATGCTTTTAATTCATGATTTATGGTTGTAATCTCGTGCGATTCAAACTGTTTGCGCATCAACTGTCCTGTTAACTCAGGACTGTCAATCAGCTGGTTCATCCGCGCCAAAGCGATGCGCTTATTTTTCTCAGAGCCTTGAATGGTTAAGCCTACGCGCTGCTTGGTAATTAAGGCCAGATTAAAGCTGTGCAGCCAGCCATCAATCTTCTCCATATCTCTACGAATTACCGTCTTGTTCACATAATACTGTGAAGCTAGATCCTGGATGGTCACAGGCTTGGCATTCATCAAGAGCCGATAGGCGAGATGCAGTACCCTTTCCTCATCCGACTCATGTTGGGCTGTACTCTCGTCCGCATACAGTCGATGGAACAATTCATTCTGATCTGCTTCACCCATCTCTAGATAAATGCCGCGTCCCGGCCTTCTCACCAGATTGGCATCAGAATGCTTAACGATATAATCTTCAATTACTTTCAGATCGTTGCGGATCGTCTTTTCAGAGCAGTCGGTCAGATCTGCCAAATCCTGCGCTAACCACAACCGGTCTGGTTCAGTTAACAACATGCGTAAAATTTCCATTTGCCTTTTATTCATTCCATTCTCCCATCTTCCAAGTTAAAGAATGTCCAGGGCATTTCGAGCTATATTTTTGCTGGTTTTGTGTTGACTTTAAGTATACTCCAAGTAGTACATTTAAAGCATGGTGGCCGCCAAATTTAAGAATAATGAAAAGAGGAATCATTCATGACCATTGGGAAAACAGTTCTTATTACTGGGGCCAACAAAGGCATCGGGTATGAAACAGCCAGACAATTGGGCGGTATGGGTTTTACAATCCTGGTTGGCTCACGGAATGAGCAGAGCGGCCGGGAAGCGGTGGCTAAGTTGGCTAATGAGGGAGTAAAAGCCCGATTGATTTTGTTAGACGTGACGAATCAAAGTACGATTGATTCCGCTGCCCATCAGATCAAACAAGAATCCGGTTCCCTTGATGTACTCATCAACAATGCCGGCATATCTTTGGGAGGAGCCACTCCTCCAAGTCAGTTCTCTTTAGACGATTTAAGAGAAACGTATGCAACGAACTTTTTCGGTTTGGTCGCGGTGACGCAAGCCATGCTGCCTTTATTGCAAGAATCTCCATGCGGTAGAATCGTTAATTTGTCGAGTGGCCTTGGTTCGTTAACCTATAATAGCGATCCTGAGCATGAGCATGCACAGTTTAATTTGCTTGCCTACAATAGCAGCAAAGCAGCGGTTAATATGTTCACCGTCACCCTTGCCAAAGAATTCAAAGACTCACCTCTCAAAATTAATTCGGCTGACCCTGGCTTTACCGCCACTGACTTAAACGGCTTTACAGGACCGGGTTCGGTACAACAAGCTGCTGCTGTCGTTGTACGTTTAGCCGTTTTAAATAATGACGGGCCGTCAGGAGGATTTTTCGACTCGAATGGAGAAGTGCCTTGGTAATCGTTACAGTGAAGGAGTGGGGTACTTTGCAGGAAATTCCGGAGACGATAACCTCTATTCGTCAAGCTGCAGAACTAACAGGTTTAACAGAGGATACCATACGCTATTACGAGCGAATTGGCTTGCTGCCTTATGCAGAACGAAAGGCTAACGGACATAGGTTCTACAGTAGAGATCAGATTCTGGGGATTATCTTTTTAACCCGATTAAAAGCCACTGGAATGACCATAGAGGAAATGAAGCATTATCGAGAACTTTCGATGCAAGGCAACAGCACCATTCCGATTAGACACTCCTTACTTGAAAAACATAATCAGAAGATTCAACAAGAAATCTCCAGACTGATGGAGACCCAAAAAATTATTGAATATAAGCTCAGCCATTATCGCGACCTCTCTACCAATCCTGATCTTAGCGACACGAATTGTAACCCTACAACACCCAGCACCAATCCCCTTTTTTAAGGGGTTTTTTATTGCTTTATCCAAAAAGAAGGTCGATCATGTTGTACAATGATCAACCTTCTTCCTACCCATGCTCCCCCGCTTGATTCACCTCATCTATCATTTCTGAGAACGATTGATATACTCTGATTTGACCAATGCGCACATGTAAAGATCATCATATTTCCCGGACGTAAATTCATATTGGGAGAGGAGCCCTTCCTGCCGAAAGCCTGCTTTTTCGAGCAAACGCAAGGATTGTGCATTCTCTGGCTCTACTAGCGCCTGAATGCGGTTCAATGAGAGGGTATTAAACCCATAGTCGATTACAGCTGCAAGTACCTCCAACATTAACCCTTGGCCCCAATAGTCTCTGGACAATTCATAGCCCATTTCTGCCCGGTGATGACGTTGGTCCCAGTTATGAAACCCGCAAGAACCGATGATTTTACCTTCATTCGTTTGAAGAGCCCAGCGTATTCCCTGATCTGTCTCAAAAATCCGATCATACCAACTGATCTCATCCAGTACATCCTGTTCAGACTCAAACGGGCTCAGTCCATAAAACTTCATAACCTGCTCATCTGAAAAGTATTCCAACATGTCCTTGCTGTCCGTCGCTACCATTTTTCGTAATACGAGACGTTCGGTCGTTATAACCGGAAACTCACCTTTCACATTCTCACCTCTTGCTGCCTTGTTCGCTTCTGCCAGCTCTTCTTGCATACCCATACCTCCCGAGTCTATCGTTACTTTCTTCTTCCAATTATAGAGTAAATGAGAGGAAGGGATATTTATAATAATTTCTTTGTTTATAGAATGTTTTCCTAAACATGGATTGTAAAATGACCGTTAATATAAGGAGTGTGTTTTTAATTATTAAGAAGAGGTGTATTTTTTGGACGAACAGCACGTACCACACAACCCGCAGGAATCCTCAAGACAGATGTACATTCGGCATGGTCAAAATTATGGGGTAGATCCCAACAGGATGGCGGCGTTATCAAAAACGTACGGGAATTCTACTCTGTTTAGACGGTGGGGAGCAACAGTTTTTGATTGCATATTTTTTTATCTTGGGTATATTTGTTTCTTTATCTCTGTCATTCAAATAACGGATAGATGGTTTTGGCCTTTAGCGATTGCATCCCGTTGTATTCTGCTTATTGCTTTCTTCAGCTATTATTTGCTTTTGGAAGGTTACACAGGCTATACGCTGGGTAAGTTCGTCTTTCGTATTAAGGTGGTTACCGGGGAAGGTAAGCCTCCTGGTTTTCTTAAATCACTCATTCGTACGCTGCTCAGGCTAATCGATACCAATCCGTTGCTAATGGGTGGGATACCTGCTGGTATCAGCGTGTTAGTAACTGCATCAAGACAACGAATTGGTGATTTAGCTGCAGGTACATATGTTGTAAAGGTACGGGATTTAGAGCCGATTAGCAAAAAGACAATGAAACGTTCGCTGTTTATATTTTTTACCGCCATGGTGATCTTGGGAGCCTCGTTTGTAAATGCTATTTTTATACTGGCAAATAGTTACGCGCCTCCTGAAGCTCCAGTGAGCAAGAAAGAGCAAAGCTATGTGAGTAAAGATGGACGATTTCAAATCACAGCCCCACTGGACTGGTCAACAGATCCGGACCGTGAAGGAAAAGCAGAGATTGCGATATTTAATCCGTACATTCAAAAGTCCGTTGTGGTACTATCCCACTCAAAAAAGAAATTGGGCAATATAACTCTCCAACAGTATGGTAAGAAAGCTGAAAATAACTTAACCAAAGAGTGGAACCTGTCCAGTGTAGGACCTGTCTCTAATACAACCATTCATGGATATCCTGCCCTTGAGTTCGCGATTAAAGGTAAAAAAGATGTGGATAAATATATCACCCACGTAGCGATTATAGAGACCGAAAAGGATTACTACCAGGTGCTAGGATATGCCCCAGCGTCTAAAGACGGCCGTTTAAAGAAAGAACTGCACGACATTATCTATAGCTTCCGCGAGGTTCATCATTAGACTGCGGAGCTGGTGAAGGATAGGAACAGACTCGAAAAGCAGGGACTCTTCAGAGTAGCCTGCTTTTTGGGTATATTTCAAAGATACCTTAAAACTCACATAGGAAAATCTAAAAAGCATAGTGTGCTGAAATGAGATTTCTATCACTTAAAATTAAAATTAAATATAGGTAATCCGTTAGTATAATCAACTTCTATAAGTACACTTTCAAAATCTATTATATATATCAATTCTTTTACTGGGGTTTCTTTTGTTGGACGTTCTAATTCTAGTGCAAAGGAAAAAAGCTCTAAAAAGTCAGCATCTAAACCATGACTATTCGATTTATATTTGACATGATCTACATCTTCCTGTTTGACAAGTATAAAATCTGAATTATTGATCGTCTCTACTATACGTTTTTTTTCTACATGATTAACTAGATCATCATTATCTCCTTGGAAAGATAAAACCTGTGTATTTCCATGAAAACCTTTATACAATGTTTCTAAGTTTAAATCTAGCCTATTTGGTATTATTTTTTTAGCAATATAGTCGAATTCAATAGCAAGTGTTGAATTTCCTACATCTACATGCAAAACCCTACTATTTGATAAAAACGCCGGCTCTATCCAAGCTGAGTTGTCTACCAAATATGAAAATAAATTAGGTGCTAGCCTATTACTTAAGTGCAATAAATATGCCCCATGAGAATGTCCGTACCCAATTATTCTCGCGGGATTAAATATTAGATTATTTCCCTTCAATATGATTTTAACTGCCTCTACAGAACTAATGATATCTATTGCCTGCATATAGCTCATATCATTAAATTCCTCTATACTTTCATCTATATTAGCAATCACAGGAAGTAAAATGTTTTTTTTAGATAATATGCTTAATAAAATAGAAGAGTCTTTATTTATTTTCTCCAATTCATCTACTGTAAGAATGGAGTGAAGAATTTCGGGATTTTCCAACCTATAATGATCAACTGACGATTTCATATATGAACTTCCAAAATAACTACACTGAATCGTTACCATATTATATTTATCCGCAAATACTTTTCTCATTTTCACATAAACTTTGGAATCAATATTACCTCCAAACCCCGATACGAAAATAATCAATCCTGTACTCTCAGTAACTCCATTTTGTGGAACAGAAAAGTCAATTCGTAATTCTCGATTAGAGTTCCCCGTGTATATATTATAATGAGCTGGAATATTAATACTATGCTGTTCTGACATAAATTCCCTCCTAAATAATATTCAATCTCTTTTTCCATTACTATAATTAAAAAACGAATAAACACACAAAGAGAGGATGCTTATTTAATGACACCCTCTGATAGATTTATCGTAATACGCAGCGATTTCATTAAATCTAATTTTTTAATGGCCTGAACCGCACTACAAATAATCGTTCCATCTCACAGATCTATGATCAAAAGATCTAAACGCTATGTAACCAGCCAATTGTGAAACGGTTGCATTCCTATGATAAAATGGACTGACATGCTCGGCGACCTGCCTTATCATATTGTTCAGATGCACAATAAATTGGAAACCCTTTCATAAAGGTAGTACATTAAGGTACACTATATCACGATAGATAAAGGAGGAATCCGGATTTGTTTCAGCTCTCCGAAAAACAAGCCCAAGACATCGTAGACAAAATGATGAAGGATATTCCATACAATATCAATATAATGAATGAACGAGGCATCATCATTGGCAGCGGCGAGAGTGAACGAATCGGAACCATTCACCAAGGCGCTGTTCAGGCGCTCGAAACCGGGAAAATGATTGAAGTGTGGCAGGACGGCCACTATGAGAAAAGGGGAACCAACGAACCGATTGTCATTCATCATGAGTTAGTTGGCGTGATTGGTATTTCAGGCAATCCTGATGAAGTGCGTCCTTTTTGCAATATTGTTAAAACTACAGTATCTCTCCTGATCGAACAGCGCATCTCATTGGAGCATCTGGCCTATGAAGCCAATCGCAAAAAATCTGTGCTGGAAATGTTATTGAATCATCAGGGAGCCTATACGCAAAAAATAAAAAAAGAAGCAGCTCAATATCACATTGATTTGCTTCTAAAAACTTCGGCTGTATATGTAAAGTATCTGCCTGCTGATCCAGCTCATTTAGCCGAGTTGTCCAATATATTCATGCAGCATCCATCCTTTCGTATGGAGGAAGATTGTTATCTCGTCCTAATACAAAATCAGGAACCGACAGACAAACTGCTAGAGCCACTTGTGCGCAGCCATCCCGATGTGCTGATTACGGTCAGCAGACAAGAGCACAACATTGCGGATGTTTATATGCAAGCCAAGTCAGCTATGAATGTTTTACTGGCTTTGCGCCCGCCTGTGCAAAAAATTTCTTTTGCGGAAGTCGAATTTCTGGTCAAATTGAGTCAAACGAACCTGACGAACACGATCTATCTGGTGAGCAAGCTGGAGGATACCGTGGATTTGCTGGATACGCTGCGAAGCTTTATTAACCATAACGGCAGTGTCTCCTTTACGGCAGATGAATTAAACATTCACCGAAATACGCTGCAATACCGCCTGAAGCGCATCCATACCTTAACTGGTAAAGATCCCCGGAATCTCCTTCAGCTTTTTGAGCTTACGCACGGCTTATTGGCACTGTATCAATGAACAGCTGTTTCACGCCCCTGACCATACGCCAGAAATATCATGTATCCGCTCGCCGCACTCCCAATTTCTCAGTCAATCCGGCTTTAGCTAAGCTCGGGATTACAGGCGAGCGCTCGTATTATTCGGTTCACTTCTCGCTGAATTGAAGTACTCTTGCGATATTCTCGCACGTACGCTCTACGTTTTGCGGCCCTTCGGCCAGCAGCTTACCGAGCTCCGAGGCTCCCGGTACGATGCCGAACACCGCATCTATTCCTTCCTTGTACAACGTGTCGATCCCTTCCCCGATATAACCTGCAACCGCAATAACCTTTTTGCCAGACTGTTTGGCCGCCTGAGCTACTCCATAAGGAGTTTTACCGAATTTAGTCTGAAAATCAATACCGCCTTCCCCCGTCAAAACGATATCGGCCGTGGCGAGCTTTTGTTTTAAACCGGTGTATTCAATCACAATTTCAATGCCTTTTTGCAGCGCCGCTTGAGTGAAAATCAATAAGCCCGCACCCAATCCACCTGCTGCGCCTGCGCCTGGGAGATCGCGCACATCCTTGCCTAGTTGCTGCTTCACCACATCGGCATAATGGGCAAGATTGGCATCCAATTGCTGCACCATCTCCGGGGTTGCCCCTTTTTGTGGCCCGAATACTTGAGAGGCCCCATGCTCTCCGCACAGCGGATTTGTCACATCACAGGCTACAATCAGTTGTACCTGCTGCAACCGGTCATCCAGTGATGAAATATCGACACTGGCCAGCTCGCCCAGACTACCGCCACCGCGCGGAAGAGTATTGCCTGTTGCATCCAGAAATCTGGCGCCCAGTGCTTCCGCCATTCCTGTACCGCCATCATTCGTCGCGCTTCCGCCAATGCCGATGATAATTTTTCGAATTCCCTGGTTCAGACATTCACGGATTAACTCCCCTGTACCGTAGGTGGTTGTCTTTAACGGGTTCTTGTTATCCTTGTTAACCAGATGGATTCCACTGGCGGATGCCATCTCGATTGCCGCCGTGGTGCCGTCTCCCAGCAAGCCGTATGCAGCAGTTACAGGTTCTCCAAGTGGTCCTGTCACCTCAATATAACGAACCTGTCCGCCTGTCGCATCCACCAGTGACTGCACCGTTCCTTCACCGCCGTCCGCCATCGGTACGTGGACGTAATTCGCTGCTGGATAGACCTTGCGCAGTCCTTTCTCCATCGCGATACACACTTCTTTAGCCGTCATGCTTTCTTTAAAAGAATCTGGTGCCAGGACAAATGTTTTCTCTCTCATCTTCTCACCCCATTGTAAATATTAAAGTAAAAATCCATACATGAGTGTCGCTACAATTGCCATCGTCCCACCCACAATAGCTTCGTAAGGAATCAATCCCATCCGTTGTTTAATGCTCATTTTCATGCTGTCTGCCGTGACGTGAAAATAGTTGCCCTGCGGCAAGGAATCAATGACTGTAGCTCCTGTATGCACCATCACAGCTGCGGCGAGCGGGGCCGTTCCCATGTTCAGAATGGCTTCCCCAAACGAGCCTGTCGCCAAAATAACTCCCGTCGAGGTGGACGCCGTGGCGGCTGCCATCAGAATACCTGCAAGCGGTGCCAAAAATGTACCGGAAACTCCCGAAGCTTCAATCAGGCCAACCACCTGTGCAGACAAGTTGGAGGCAGAGATCAGACCGGCAATCCCGCCTGCACCGATCAAAATCAGCACAGTCGCTGTCATTTTATTTAAACCGGAGGCCGAATACTTCAGGATATTGCGCCCTTGTCCCATGGCCAGCATACCCACAATCCCGGCGATCGGCAAAATGTACATCGCATCCACCTTGAAACTCGAAAGTGCTTCAATGCCGGAGATGGAACCAATCGGGTTAATCATCAGCAAAATAACAGCTACCAGCGGGGCTACAATCGCCCGTCCCAACGCTGGATATTTCGATGTATCGACATCACTGTCCATAATATCCTGGTCGGACACCTTCACACCTTTGGTTTTCAACATAGATGCCACCAATACAGTCATGATTAAACCGCATATCGCAGGAACCACGCCCGCCAACATCACGTGGCTTAAATCCAGATTAAATCCGCGCGCCGCCGCAATCGTATTAGGATTGGGAGAGATGATGTTCCCCGCTTTTCCGCCTCCAGACAAAGCCAACAGGAGCGCCAGCTTGGAAATCCCCATTTTGTTACCGACCGACAATGCAATAGGTGCCACAATCAGCACGGCAACGGGAATAAATACACCTACCGCCGTAATAATCATCGTCGCTAAGGCTAGTGCGAGTATCGCTTTACTACCGCCAAATTTCTTTACAATAGCCTGCGCAATCGTCTCCGCCGCCCCGGATTCCATCATTACGCCTGCCAATACACCTGCGGCAAGCACACGAATGACCGTCCCCATCACACTTTGCGTACCGCTTATTAACACGCTGATCGTCTGCTCCAGATTGGCTCCGCCCAATAAAGCGCCTACAATAGCTCCCAAAAATAAAGCATAAACCGGATTCAGCTTTCTTAATATCAGAATAATTGCAATAGCCAGCCCTGCCAGAGCCCCTATCCAACTGATCGTCAATCCTTCCATCTGTCTAACCCCCCGGGCAATTTTTGATTACGCTTTCATTATATCGATTGCTGTATGTGAAAAATATTGAAGAACAGACGAAATTGATTGTGCATTTGCACAAAAAAGTCCGAACAGGCTTACAAAACAAATTTAATGAATACGCTTGCAAATTTAAAATTTAAGATTATAATACCTGTATACAAGTATACTTGATTAATTGAGAAGGTGAAATGATGGTCGAATCAGAATTCCTATATCCCTCCAAATGGCTTTTAAAAGCCTCAGCTGGTGATCGCGTAACTTCCGAGCTTAGAATGCGCATTATTTCTGGCGGGATTGAAAGCGGTACCATATTATCTGAAAATAAACTAGCTGCTGATTTCACTGTAAGTCGCTCACCCATTCGTGAAGCGTTAAAAATACTGGCATCCGAAAATATCATTCGATTAGAAAGAATGGGAGCCGTTGTTATTGGTTTATCAGAAAAAGAAATAGAAGAAATTTATGATGTCCGTCTGCTCATAGAATCCTTCGTATTTGAACGTCTTGTAAAGATGGACACTGATGATTTGGCGAAGGAACTTAGTAAAATACTCGAAATGATGAAAGTCGCCATTAAATATGGTGATGCTGATGAGTTTTCATATCAAGATGTCTTATTCCATGAAACGATTATTCGTGCAGTCAATCATTCTCATATTCTGATGATTTGGAATAATCTAAAGCCTGTTATGGAAAGTCTCATTCTTTTGTCGATGCGTATGCGTTTCAAAGAAAAGTATGAAGATTTTACACGGATTATAAACAATCACGAACTTTATATTGAAGCAATCAAAGCAAAAGATAGAGACCTCATGATCAAGTCTTTACATGAAAACTTTGATGATGTTCAAGGTAAAGTAGAAGACCTATGGATGTCACAACAAATGCTATCTAAAGGAGTCGTGCAACCAAATGACTAACTATATGTTGGGTGTAGATATCGGGACCACAAGTACGAAAGCCGTTCTATTTAGCGAAAAGGGCGAAGTCATCCAACAAGAGAATATTGGATACCCGCTTTATACACCGGACATAGCGACAGCTGAACAAAATCCAGAAGAGATATTTCAGGCTGTCCTACAGGCCATTTCGAATATCATGAAATATCACTCACAAAAAAAGCTATCGTTTGTTTCATTTAGCAGTGCCATGCATAGTGTCATTGCGATGGATGAACATGACCGCCCGCTTACGTCTTGTATTACTTGGGCAGATAATCGAAGTGAAGCATGGGCACATAAAATAAAAGATAAGCTGAATGGCCATGAAGTCTATAAACGAACAGGAACACCCATTCACCCCATGTCACCCTTAACAAAAATAGCTTGGATTGTGAATGATCTTTCTGAAACCGCTGTCAAGGTTAAAAAGTATATCGGAATTAAAGAATATATTTTCAAAAAGTTCTTTGATCAATATGTAGTGGATTATTCCCTAGCTTCTGCCATGGGCATGATGAATCTAGAAAAATTAGATTGGGATGAAGAAGCATTAAAAATTGCGGGTATAACCCCTTCTCAATTATCTGAGCTCGTGCCAACAACCCAGATATTTACCAACTGTGATTCAGATTTAGCAAAAAAGATGGGGATCGATCCACAAACATCGTTTGTTATTGGAGCTAGCGATGGAGTCCTTTCTAATCTAGGTGTAAATGCGATACGAAAAGGCGAGGTTGCCGTCACAATTGGGACAAGCGGTGCCATTCGAACCATTATAGACAAGCCTCAAACAGACGAAAAGGGAAGAATATTTTGTTATGCCTTAACAGAAAAGCACTGGGTTATTGGGGGGCCGGTGAACAATGGCGGGATGGTCCTTCGCTGGATCCGTGACGAACTTGCCTCATCAGAAGTAGAAACAGCGAAAAGACTAGGAATTGATCCATATGATGTACTAACCAAGATTGCTGAACGTGTAAGACCAGGATCTGACGGATTGTTATTTCATCCATACCTGGCTGGTGAACGTGCGCCTTTATGGAATCCAGACGTACGTGGCTCATTCTTCGGTTTGACGATGTCACATAAGAAAGAACATATGATTCGCGCAGCCCTAGAAGGAGTCATTTACAATTTGTACACCGTATTTTTGGCATTAACTGAATGCATGGACGGTCCTGTGACCCGAATTCAAGCTACTGGAGGCTTCGCGAGGTCAGATGTTTGGCGGCAAATGATGTCCGATATATTCGCATCTGAAGTCGTCGTTCCAGAAAGCTACGAAAGTTCTTGTCTAGGAGCTTGTATTTTAGGCTTGTATGCCACCGGAAAAATCCAGTCCTTTGAAGTCGTCTCTGAAATGGTTGGCAGTACCAACAAACATACACCAAAAGAAGAAGCAACCAAGGAATACAGGAAATTGCTGCCGATTTTCATTAACCTATCCAGAGTATTAGAAGACGATTATACACGGATTTCCAATTATCAAAGAAGCTTAATTAAACACTAAAAAGATAAAAAGCAGGGGGTAATTACAATGCCATTAGTTATCGTAGCGATTGGAATTTTAGCATTATTAGTTTTAATCATGGGCTTCAAATTGAACACCTTTATTTCATTAATCATTGTATCGTTCGGCGTCGCTTTAGCACTTGGAATGCCTTTAGAAGAAATTGTTAAAACCATCGAAGCCGGATTAGGCGGAACCCTTGGTCACTTAGCGTTAATCTTTGGACTTGGAGCGATGTTAGGTAAGTTGATCGCTGATTCTGGTGGTGCTCAACGAATTGCCATGACCCTCGTAGACAAATTTGGTGAAAAAAATATCCAATGGGCAGTCGTAGCTGCTTCATTCATTATCGGTGTGGCGTTATTTTTTGAAGTAGGATTAGTATTGTTAATTCCAATCATATTTGCCATTTCAAAAGAATTAAAAGTTTCTATTTTATATCTCGGGATTCCGATGGTTGCAGCTTTATCCGTAACACATGGTTTCTTACCTCCACATCCAGGGCCTACAGTTATTGCTGGTGAATATGGCGCGAACCTTGGTGAGGTTTTACTTTACGGGTTCATTATTGCCATTCCAACTGTTATTTTAGCTGGACCTGTATTTACTAAGCTTGCCAAAAAACTCGTACCTGCATCATTTACGAAAACGGGTAATATTGCCTCTTTAGGTGAACAAAAAGTATTTAAATCCGAGGAAACTCCGGGATTTGGTATCAGTGTATTTACTGCAATGCTTCCTGTTATTTTAATGTCTATTGCTACGGTTATTACTTTGCTTCAAAAAACAATGGGATTTGAAGATAGCAGTTTACTAGCAGCGATCCGTTTTATTGGTGATGCATCAACTTCCATGTTAATTTCCTTACTGGTAGCTGTCTACACCATGGGAATAGCACGAAAAATTCCAATCAAAAATGTAATGGCATCTTGTACAACGGCTATTACTCATATTGGGATGATGCTCTTAATCATTGGGGGTGGCGGAGCCTTCAAACAAGTACTGATTAATGGCGGCGTAGGTGACTATGTAGCTGAATTATTCAATGGAACTACATTATCACCCATCTTACTTGCCTGGATTATCGCTGCAATATTACGAATTTCCTTAGGTTCTGCAACTGTTGCAGCTTTAACAACCGCTGGTTTAGTTATTCCGATGTTAGGACAATCCGACGTTAATCTTGCTTTAGTTGTGCTTGCAACGGGAGCGGGTAGTTTAATAGCTTCACATGTTAACGATGCTGGTTTCTGGATGTTTAAAGAATATTTTGGTTTAAGCATGAAAGAAACATTTGCAACATGGACATTACTTGAGACCATCATTTCTGTAGCTGGATTAGGATTTATTTTAGTACTAAGTTTATTCGTATAAACTATGATTCCCGGGCGGTAGATCCCCCACTTATTTTTCTTAGAATCTTCTAAGCCTATAAGTGAGGATCTACGGCCTATTCATTTCAAATAAAAGGAGCAGAAAAAATGTCCAACACAATTGGTGTCATTGGTTTAGGGGTAATGGGCTGTAATATCGCTTTAAACATGGCTGGTAAGGGTGAGCAAGTCGCTGTCTATAATTATACGAGGGATTTAACGGATGATCTTGTTAAAAAAAGTGAAGGTCACTCCATCCATCCCTACTACGAAATTCAAAACTTTGTTTACTCCTTAAAAACTCCAAGGAAAATCTTCCTTATGGTAACAGCGGGCAAACCGGTCGATTCGGTAATAGGTACATTAGTACCCTTCCTTGAAGCAGGCGATGTGATCATGGACGGTGGTAACTCCCATTACAAAGATACGGAACGTAGATATGATGAATTGAAGTCAAAAGGAATCGGTTATTTAGGAATCGGTATCTCCGGCGGCGAAGTCGGGGCTTTAAATGGACCTTCGATCATGCCTGGTGGAGATAAAAACGTATATGAAAAAGCAGCTCCTATTCTAACAAAAATAGCAGCCCAAGTGGGCGGAGATCCTTGCTGTGTTTATATGGGTCCAAAAGGATCCGGTCACTTTGTAAAAATGGTACATAACGGAATTGAGTACGCAGATATGCAATTAATCGCAGAAGTCTATACATTTTTAAGAAAGAGGCTATGTTTATCTGTTAATGAAATTGCCGACATCTTTGAAACATGGAATCAAGGGGAACTGAAAAGTTATTTAATCGAAATTACCGCAGAGATTTTACGAAAAAAAGATGAAATAACAGGCTTACCTCTGATCGATGTGATTCTGGATAAAACAGGGCAAAAGGGCACAGGTAAATGGACAAGTATTCAAGCAATTGATCATGGAATCCCATCATCCATTATTACAGAGTCATTGTTTGCCCGTTACATCTCCTCTTTAAAAGAAGAACGAGTTTATGCAGAAAATATTCTAACAGGACCAGGGATTGATCAGCGAAGTTTAGATAAAGATGTGTGGATTGAGTACATTAGACAAGCTTTTTATATGGGTAAAATTTGTGCCTACGCGCAAGGATTTATACAATATAAAATGACTTCTGAACTTTACGAATGGAATTTACCTTTAAAGGATATTGCCCTTATTTTCCGTGGTGGTTGCATCATTCGTGCCGAATTCTTAAACGTAATAAGCGAAACATATCAAGAACAGCCAAATTTGGCTAATCTACTAATCGCCCCGTATTTTGCTGAAAAGGTTAAAGAGTATCAAAAAGGATTACGAAAAGTTGTCTGTGAGGGTATTAATTCTGGCACTTCGTTTCCATGTTTAAGTGCTTCACTTACTTATTATGATAGTTACCGGACAGGCATTTCGAATGCTAACCTTTTGCAAGCACAAAGGGATTATTTTGGTGCCCATACTTATGAACGAAGTGATGCAGCAGGGTCCTTTCACACAAACTGGCAGTGATCGATAGTGGTAGTAAATCTCCAGTGCCCTAATGAAGTGGTTTTTCCCTTCATTAGGGCACTCCTCGTTTAAGCTAAATAAAAAGAAGCCTTGGGCGTATAACATTTCAGCCAAGACTTCTTCAAATAAACATCTACCCAGCCCAGACATTTGGCAAAAGTTTGCATCTGTTGGGGTTTAAGTGCCACCCATAGCTTATCTTTGCAGATATTGTCTCAGCCATTGGAGCGCGGGACGTTCCGTGCCGTTAGAGTTCAGCAGATGTGTGTTCGGCTTCCAAGTTTGTCCCTGGATATACCCCCAGAGCGTAACTCCCTTCACCGCAGAATGCTTCCATAATACCGGAAATTTCTCCTTGTATCTGGCAAGCTGGGTGTTGTCGTCGCCAGTTATATCCAGCTCCGACACATAGATTGGCAATCCTGTTGCCGCCAGCTTGTTCAGTACAGTGTTCATCGTGTTAACTGAAACAGTGTCCATGCTAAACTGGTGGCATTGGATACCAATTCCGTCAATCAGGCCTCTGCTCTTGAGCTGATTAATAATATTGACATATTGGTCGGTTAACGAAGGATCATTGATAATTCCATATTCATTGATCAGCAGCTTAGCATTGGGGAAGGCTTGTCTGGCCTGTTGGAACGACCATATGACCCAATCCCATCCGGTCGACCCGTCACCACCAATGGCATTGCGATAGGACGGCTTCTGATGCAGCGGCTCATTCACCACATCTACAAACTCCGCATTCGGATAGCGTTGACCTGCTGCTTTAATCCACTGAGTCACTTCCGCTTTCTGATCAGCAGCCGACAGCCCCCTAACCCAACCTGGCTCCTGGGCACCCCATACCAACGTATGGAACTTGAACGGGAAGCCATTGCTACGGGCATAATTGTAGGCGGTATCGGCCTGTGACCAGTTCATGTTGTTACGGTTGCCTTCAACCGATTCCCACTTAGTCGAGTTTTCCGGCGTCACTTGATTCCAGTATGTCCCGTAACTAGGAGGGACACTGCCCGCAATGACATTCCCCAGGAATTTGCTACCGTTCGCCATACTGGCACTAGCCGGGTTTATCAGAACTGATGATAACAACACACCCGCCAACGCCAAGCCGCTTACCAACTTGCCCACTTTAAATTTCGACATACAATCTCCTCCTCATACGTATAGTTTTTTAATATTCCTACTCTTAAATAAATCGCTTACATTTCCAATTATAAGAATGTAAGGTTATTATCTGCTACATGTAAAAGTAAAGATTTTACCCGAAAAACTTTACATCATTGCGGGGCGACTGAAAACCTGGTGCTCCTTTATCCCAAACAACTCCGAAATGACAAAAAAAGGTTGATGCAAAAAGTGATATGCTCTCCTTACAGTAGCAAGTTTTAACCTGCCTACTCTTTTGGGAACATATCACTTTGGAGACTGCCTATTTAATAGTTTAAGGATTAAGGGCTCTTGCAATTGCGTCTACATAACTTTGGCTAGCACGTTGGCTTACTTCTGCTTGTGGAACTATTCCCTCAAAATTGTGGAATGTGCCGGGATACAGATGGAATTCGACGTCCACCCCCGCTTGGGCAAGGCGTCCCACATATTCGATCGTCTCATCTCGGAATAGATCGAGCTGGCCTACGCACGTATAAGCCGGCGGCAGGCCAGCCAAGCTTTCTGCTCTCGACGGCACCGCATATGGGGACACCTCGCTATCTTCGGTACGATTGCCTAAGTACATGTTCCAGGCCGCCAAGTTGTTCTTCCGGTTCCATGGTGCGTTATCGGCCGTAATTTCATGACTTGACGCCGTAATACTGCGGTCATCGATCATCGGATACAGCGGCATTTGGAAAATGAGGGCTGGCCCACCTTTGTCACGAGCCATTAAAGCAAGTGCTGCGGTCAGCCCGCCGCCCCCACTTGCTCCTGCAATGGCGACCCGATCTAAGTCAATGCCCAGCAGCTCCGCTTCGTCGGTCATCCACGTCAAAGCGGCATAACAGTCATCGATGGCAGCCGGGTAGGGATGCTCAGGAGCAAGTCGGTAATCGACCGATACGACGACGCATTTGGCCGCCTGCACGAAGCGTTCGCACAAAGCATCGTCCATATCAGGATGGCCCATCACATAGCCTCCCCCGTGAATCCACAGCATGGCCGGAAGCCTAACGTCAGTTCGCTGAGCAGGTTCGTAGATTTTGACTAATATCTCGCCTGCTACACTCGGAATCATCCGGCTTGTCGTGCGTACGTGCTCCGACTGCTCAATAGGAGGACTAGACAAATAGCTTCTGCTCAGCTCTAAATTCTCTTCCAGTTGAAAACCAGGAAATTGTGCGATTACTGCCCTTAATTCTGGTAATAAACGATTTTCAAAATCCATGCAAATCACTCCTATGTTTGGTTTTTACAATCTTTTCTCCGTCTCCGCTTCCCACTTGGCTATTTCCTTCCGAACTCGGGGTGCTACCTCTGTTCCTAGCAGCTCAATGGCTCTCATCACTTCGGCATGCGGCATCGTGCTTAACGGAACATACAACATAAAGCGAGTAACACCTACATGTTTGCGAAGGTGAATGATCTTCTGGGCAACAGTCTCTGGATCGCCGACATACAGCGCACCTTCAAAGCTGCGCGCGGCATCGTAGCTAGAACGATCATAATGTGCCCAGCCCCGCTCCCTGCCCAATCTATTCATACCTGCCATCGTAGAAGGGAAATATGTATCTGCAGCTTGCTCATTATTCTCTCCGACAAATCCTATCGAGTGCGACCCAACCCTAAGCTTTGATTCCTCATGACCGGCGTGCGCTGCTGCCTTCTTATAAAGCTGGACAAGTGGTGCAAAATTTACCGGATTCCCGCCAATGATCGCGAGTATCAAGGGCAGTCCTAACAGACCTGCCCGGATAGCAGAATCCTGCCTGCCCCCGCTGCCAACCCATATGGGTAAAGGATTCTGAACCGGCCGTGGATACACACCCAAATTGTTAATTGCTGGCCGATGTCCGCCTTTCCAGGTTACTTTTTCGGACTCCCGTATTTTAAGGAGCAATTCCAAATGTTGTTCAAACAGCTCATCATAGTCTTCCAAGTCATAGCCGAACAGTGGAAAAGATTCAATAAAGGAACCTCGACCCGCCATAATCTCCGCACGTCCATTCGAAATACCATCCAGCGTAGCAAAATCCTGAAAAACGCGAACGGGATCAGCTGAAGAAAGCACTGTCACTGCACTGGTCAGCCGAATCCGTTTCGTCTGCGCTGCAGCCGCTGACAGCACAACTGCTGGTGAAGATGCAGAATAATCCTTCCGATGATGCTCACCTACACCAAACACATCAAGCCCCACTTGATCAGCAAGGATAATTTCCTCGACAACTTCGCGCAATCGCTGTGCGTGACTTATCACTTCACCTGTCTGAACGTCGGGCTTTGTTTCTACAAACGAAGTAATACCTATCTCCATCGTCCATCTCTCCTATTCTAATAGCTTTCTTTGTATGTTAATTAAATATCGGTAAAATATCATACCGATCGGTAAAATATTTTTCCCAGTAAATATAACTCATTAAAAAGAGTACTGTCAATAAATATAGTAAAAATCTTTGATTTATCCTCATACTGATATCTCCTTGGTGCGATAAACCAATCTGCATTTGACAATATAACGGGCTAATTATAAGATAATAACATACTAACTGGTACGCAAATAAAGACCCCTAACAATTATGATCAGAGTCATGGAATTAAGAATAAAATTACGAACATGAGAGGTATTGATTATGGGACGAATCCGCGAATTTGACGAAGATAAAGTATTAGATGCAGCTATGCAAATATTTTGGGAGAAGGGATATGAAGCTACCTCATTGAGTGATTTAACTTCCAGAATGGAAATTCAACGACCCAGTATATATTCCACTTTTGGAGGCAAAAAAGAATTGTTCGAAGCTGCGCTGCGCAAATACATGATGTCCCGTGCTTCTCTGATCCGAACCAAACTTCAAAGCAATCCATCTGTAAAAGAAGCATTTCGGACTTTCTTTGAAGGTGTGGTCGATGAGGAATATGCGGAAAATCCTAGAAAAGGATGCTTTTGCATTAATACAATGGTTGAACTTGCGCCCCATGATGAGAAGTTTGAAATTCTTACAAGGGAGCATCAAATGTACCTAGCGGTTATATTTCAAGAAACCATTGAAAGAGGTATACAATCAGGTGAGCTTGAGATCGGGCTCAATGCGAAGGCTGTATCACAGGCGCTAGTCGTATCGTTAATTGGACTGACCGTAATGATAAAGTCTCGTCCAGAACGATCATTTATTGATAACACGATAGAGGTGACACTTACACTTCTTAAGTAATTCGGAATGAATTCAGTTTTGAATATATATGCTTTATTATGTATAATAATTCAAAACTAATAAAAAAGGGAGTGCATCTAATGTCATTTTTAATAAGGAACGCTAAGCCTGATGATTTAAACAGTTTAACCGAGTTAATGTATGAATACATCGTTGGTTTTTATCAAAACCCTAGGCCACCTATCGAAAAAATCCATAATTTGATACACACCCTTTTTGAGCAGCAAAGCGGTATACAATTTGTGGCGGAACAAAATGGAGAATTAATCGGCTTTGCTACATTATTCTTTACCTTTAGCACGATGAAAGCAGACAAAGTCACTGTTATGAACGATCTATTTGTATTGGAACCATTTAGAGATACAGAAGTAGAAACACAGCTTTTTTTAGAATGTCAAAAATACTCACGAAATCAAGGCTATGCTCATATGGCCTGGATAACTTCTACCGAGAATAAACGCGCTCAAATTTTCTTTAAAAAGATGGATGCTGTCCAAGGGAGAGATTGGGTTCACTTTTCATCGTAACAATACTTTTGATACGATTTTCCGCGCTAACGGCAGTTCAAAGGGCACCCGATTGGGTGCCCTTTGTTCGTAACACATGTTTTCACGCATGCGGATATGGAAACATGCTGATACCCATGCCTTCATGGCCTCCCTTTGCTGTCTGGATATAGAGTATACTAGATGAGTATAAGTTCGATACACGATGACATTATATATGTAATGGTATTCAAATACAGCGCAGAAGAGGTTGAAAATGAGTCAGAAGCATTTTACAGATTACGCATTAAGTGAAGAAATTGTAAGAGCGCTGAATAGCCTGGGCTATGAGACGCCAACAGAGATTCAGACGGAAGTCATTCCTGTGGCGCTTGAAAAGAAGGATCTTGTCGCCAAATCGCAAACAGGTAGCGGCAAAACAGCAGCATACGGCATTCCAATCTGTGAGCTAGTAGATTGGAATGAGAATAAGCCCCAAGCTTTAATCCTGACGCCAACCCGTGAACTCGCGTTACAGGTCACCGAAGACATCACGAATATTGGACGCTTTAAGCGGATCAAAGCAACACCCCTTTATGGGAAACATCCTTTTCATATCCAAAAGGCTGAGTTAAAACAAAGGACGCATGTGGCTGTAGGTACGCCAGGACGTGTACTGGATCATATTGAACGAGGGACGTTACCGTTAGATCGGATTGCCTATCTCGTGATTGATGAAGCTGATGAGATGCTGAATATGGGCTTTATCGAGCAAGTTCAGTCGATTATTCAAGCGCTGCCTAGTGATCGGGTTACCATGTTATTCTCCGCTACCTTCCCTGAGGACGTAGCCACACTGTCACGTAAATATATGAAAGATCCTGTTAGAATTGAGATTAAAGCGACTGGTATAACGACCGCTACAATTGATCACTCTCTTATTCAGGTGAAGGAGTCAGACAAGCTGGCACTACTGCAAGATCTGCTCATTGTTGAGAATCCTGACAGCTGCATTATTTTCTGTCGTACGCAGGAGAATGTAGATACATTATTCAGGGCATTGGCTGATCTTGAATATCCATGTGATCGCATTCATGGTGGCATGGAGCAAGACGAGCGATTTGAGGTAATGAATGCATTCAGAAGGGGTCAATTTCGTTACTTGATTGCAACAGATGTTGCCGCACGAGGAATTGATATCACGAATATCACCCATGTCATTAACTACGATATTCCCCTTGAGAAGGAAAGCTATGTTCACCGCACAGGACGTACGGGACGTGCTGGCAAAACGGGGAAGGCCATTTCCCTCATCACTCCTAAGGATGGCCGAAGATTAGCTGATATCGAAGCATATATTGGATTCGCGATTCCGCAGGTAAAGGCTCCCTCAGAAGAGGCTGTTGACCTCCGTAGAGAAGATTTTGAGCAAAAACTGCATGTAAAAACCGCACTCAAAAAAGATAAGCGCGAGCAATTAAACCAACAGATTATGAAGCTGAACTTTAACGGCGGTAAGAAGAAAAAACTTAGAGCTGTCGACTTCGTGGGGACCATCGCTAAGCTTGACGGAGTCAACGCAGATGATATCGGGATCATTACGATTCTAGATAATGTGACAGATGTCGAGATTCTGAATGGCAAGGGTCCATTGGTGCTTGAGATTATGAAGAATACAACCGTAAAGGGTAAGCTGTTAAAGGTACGCAAAGGGAATAATAAGTAGATGTATGCTGCATAAAAGAAGGTGAGGCAACCCCGCCCGTACAGCCGATAGTTTTCGTTAGCTAACGGGCGGGATTGCCGAGTTTACCTCTTGATCGTTTAATTCATCTTTCCATTTTGAATTTGCAAGAAAATTGTGTGCTCTCTTGGATAAAACCAATAGTCATCTTCACCTTATCAATGACTTAACTTAACTTAATTTTATTTTATCTCTCATTCCTTCCACTTTACCTAATCCATAGGTTGTTTTGGAAAAGCACTCCTGAATCGTTTCAGAGATTACTTACTATTACGACGTCTAAACTTATTAAAAATGTAATGTCTAAATAGAACAATTGAAATTTCGGGTAGCAATACAGCAAATATGTATAACAATATAATGAATGGTAATGACGAAATGAAAATTTCAGCGCCCTGGTCTGTTTTCACACGTTCAACTAGCAGCCACCACATAGGTACTGATACAATCCACATCAAGGCATTAGAGATGATTACATAAAGAGTATTTTTCCATAACAGACAAAACAAAATTGCAATAATGGCCGGGATAGTCCATGAACCTATCCTATGACTATTACTTAATATAACAAATGCTATAACAGGATATAAAAGTGCAACCACCATCTGGACTCCCCTATTATCATAAACCCTCATTTCTTATCTCCTTTTTATATTTTTACAATCTCTTTTCAAATTTTTGATAGGTATACTTCATCATTCTATTTATTTCCACAATAAAAATCCAAGCCCTATGAAATCAACACCGTTGGTGATAATTGTTCTGCTTTATCGTACTCTCTTAGAGAGTAGATTTAATACTAAAAAAATTTAGAAAAGGTGTCCCTTTCGGTCATCTTCATTTGTTATACAGGTATAGTTTTCTTTTTGATCAGAGGAGGTGCCTAAATTTTTGAATGAGGAAATCGAATACAAAATCAAACGAGTTCAAGCTGGCGAAATCCAGGATTACGCCTACATTGTGAAGGAGTATCAGCGTCAGATATTTGTGTATTGCTGGCGGCTATTAGGAAGTGAGCATGAGGCAGAAGAAGCCGTACAGGATATTTTGGTCAAAGCTTTTGAAAAAATTAACATGTACAAACTGACAATGGGCTTCTCCTCCTGGCTGTATAAAATGGCCTATCATCACTGCCTGAACTTGATTCGCAGGAAGAATCTACAGCGCAAATTTAAGATTACCCTGTTCACCTCAACTAATATGACTTCAGACAGTGCTGCGCAGGTTTTGGAACGTCAGCTTTTCAGTGAACCGCTGAGCCGGGCATTAGACCAACTGAATGCAGAAGAACGAAACCTATTGGTGCTGCGCATTTTTGAAGAAAAAACGTTTGGAGAAATCGGGGAAATTATGAACAAGAGCGAGGAAGCTATCAAGAAAAAATACGGCAGAACAAAAACAAAGCTCAAAAAAATGATGGAACCCATAAAGGAGGACCCGAAATGCGTGAATTACAAGGCAGAAATCAGGAACAAAATCTGAAATACACCGATCCAAAAGACAAAGACTTAAAAAACATGGACAAGCTGACAGAACCAGAAAGTGTCCTAAAAATCCAAGCTTTTGACGTTTCTGACAAAGTGATGGAACAGGTCTACCAAAAGGTGACGCCCAAAAAGGGGTTCATTGTAAAAATGCGTCTTCAACCGCGCATTACCGCTCCCATTATGGTCTTACTTTTTGTGTTAGGGGCTTCTGTGACCGGATACGCCGCTTCGCAATATCTTGAATTCCGCAACAGTAAGGGCGACGTTGTATTAAATACCGCCAAAACACCTGCCGAAACGGACGCCTCGAAAACGTATACCTCCACCTACGCACAGTGGAACGAAAAAGTGAAAGATCGCTTGCAGCCCGGAGAGTATGCTGCCTATTACGTCAAGGACGATTCTATGAATCAGAACAACCTATCTAATCCGGCCCTGTTTGCGTACAAGCCAGCTGAACTTTCAAGTTTCAACAGCTTACAAGATGAAATCAAGCGAACTGAGGCTCCATTATTCAGCAACCCCACTCATCTACCAGATGGCTATCAGTTTGAATTCGGATACGTCTATCCAGGCGCTGCATATCCTAGGATGATGGATAAAAAGGAATATCGAGCTTTAACCGATAAACTGATGCAACAGGCCCAAGCTGCACCGGAGGGTGAACATCTGTTTATTCAAAAGCTGAGCTGGGACAAGTCAGACACCTCCTTTGCCCGGTATGCGAGAGGAAACGACTATGTAAACATTACCGTCACCAAATACACTCCTGAAGTCACAAAGACAACCATCATGCAAAATGAACAGGATTCGGCTGAGCAACTGACAATTAAAGGAACCAAGGCCTATTACATCAGGGCAAGCAAAACAAGCAATCCCTTGGAGGCCGGAAAAAACCGACTGGGCTGGCTTGATGAAAAAAGACGGTTACACTTCAACATATCTGATAACCAGGACAGTCCACTGACCAAGGAAGACCTGGTAAAAATAGCCGAGGATTTGCTTAACGGTTCACCGCAATAGCTATAAAAGAAAAGCTTTGAAGAGAGACCATCCTTTTTTAGGGGTGGTCTCTTTTTGGAGAATAGTCCTTATACCTTTTCCTCACAAACTATTACGGCATGTTCCACAATCTTTTCACCTCAACTAATTCCTGATCATTGAATTCCATTCTGTATACGTCTGGCTTGGATGTGTGTAGTAAAAAATCCAAATCGTACTGCTTGTCATAATACCCCATCATTAAAGTCATTACAGCTCCATGAGTGCCTAATGCGACTTTCCGTCCTCGGTAGATTTTTAGCAATTCCTTTAAGACTGTTATACTTCGATTCTGACAAACTGCATTAGACTCTCCTCCCGTTAAAGCAAAGTCGGGATCAGAAAATGACTTATCTAACAAAGGGAATAATTCATCATCAGGCATTCGGTTGTCTTCATTCAAAAAAATTCTTTCTTTAAGATCCTCGAGTATTAAAACTTCTTGTCCTGAGCATTGAGCTAATTCTTGAATGGTTAGGATTGCCCGTTGATATGGACTTGAAACGAAAACCTCGATCCCCTCTCCTCTCAATAACTCAGTTATTTGAAAAGCATCTGACTTACCTTTATCAGTCAAACCTCTTGTTCTTTCATTTCCTTCCGTCTTTGGTGATTCGCCATGTCTCACCATGTAAATGAAAGTTTTCATATTAACCTCCACGGATCACCCGATAAACTTCTCAATCAACTGAGACACTAAGGGAATTACGCAAATGTTTAACATCACTCATCGGTGGCCGTCCAAACATGCGTCCATATTCTCGGCTGAACTGCGAAGGACTCTCATAGCCAACGCGAAAGCCTACAGTGGCGGCCTCCAATCCCTCCGAGAGCAGTAAGCGGCGTGCAGCCTGCAGTCGAATGGCCTTCTGATACTGCAGAGGACTTATAGCCGTTACCCTTTTAAAGTGCTTGTGTAAGGAAGAAGGGCTCATGTTTACTTCCTTCGCCAATTCCTCGATCACAAGAGGCTTAGAGTAATCGCGGGTAATCAGATGGATCGCTTTGGAGATGCTATGTGCATAGCTGCCAACTACGGCAAATTGCCTGATTAAAGCTCCCTGCTCACCTTGTAATACACGATAAAGGATCTCGTGCGTGATAAGCGGCGCAAGAAACTGAATATCCGCAGGCGTATCCGAAAGTCTGACAAGCCGAAGCAGCGCATCAAGCAGCAGAGGGTCAAATTGGCTCACCAGTATGCCGCGTCCAGTCTTAACGTTACATGGAGGAGGACTCTTCTTGATAATGTCCAGGATGGCGTCTGGACTAATGGATAATTGAAGACTGAGATAAGGAAGCTCCGACGAGGCTTGAGTTATTTTACCAGTTACGGGAAGTTGAACTGATGTGACCATGTAGGTTGTTGGATCGTACACATAGTTTTCTCCAGCCAGCATTGCTGTCTTTGAGCCTTGCGCAACCACGTACAGGGAGGGCATATGGACCGTATGATTCAGCTCGGACACATGGCTTGCACGTCTGAAATAAAGTCCTGGCACAGACGAAACAAACGTACCGTCCGAAGACGCGCGTTGATCAATCAGACGAATCAGTTCTTGTAGATTCGTAGAAATATCAGAGGGGGGAGGAGACGAAACCATTCATGCTTCACCTTCCTTTCCGTTGAACGCTAATATTGATGTGCTAATTATATGCACGCCGAATAGGATTAGGCAAGAATTGGACTTGATCGGTCTACCTGTCTCAACTGAATTCTACTTAAAATTTACTTGCAAGGCCAACAAAGGGCCTAAGGCAAATAGATCAAAGAAAGAAGGATGGGGCTATGAGTTTGGAAGGAAGAATAGAGAACAAAGTCGTCGTGATTACAGGTGCAAGCAGCGGAATTGGAGAAGCAACAGCACTGTTGCTTGCCGAGCGTGGAGCAAAAGTCGTGCTTGGGGCGCGCGGGGTGGAGCGCCTTGAAGCACTGGCGACACGTATTACGAATAGGGGTGGCGAAGCTGTCTATGCACGCACTGACGTTAGACGGCGCGAGGATCTGTGCAACCTCGTTACTTTGGCTTGCGAACGATACGGGAAGCTGGATGTTCTCGTCAGCAACGCTGGCGTTATGCCTATATCCCCTCTCGATGATCTGCGCGTGGAAGATTGGGAGCACATGATTGACGTCAACATTAAAGGCGTTTTGTATGGCATTGCTGCAGCGTTGCCTGTCTTTCGCAAACAGGGTTTCGGACATTTCGTGAACACTGCTTCTACAGCAGGACACAAGACCGTTCCGAACCAGTCGGTCTACTCTGGTACGAAGTTCGCCGTACGCGCCATCTCAGAGGGGTTGCGCCAGGAGGCTGGCGATAAGCTGCGCGTGACCATCATTTCGCCAGGTATTGTGCAGACAAATTTCACCGAAAGTTTAACAGACCCGGCTATAAGAGATCAACTCGCCGTCATCCGGGATAAACTAGCCATGACACCAGACGCGGTAGCCCGCGCAATTGGATTCGCAATTGAACAACCTGCTGACATTGATGTGAACGAAATCGTGATCCGCCCAACCGCACAAATATAACATAAATAGATAGGGGCACCTCCTCTTGTGAGTGAGCCCCTATCTATTCATACATAAAGCTTTACCATGGAAGCTGTTCATCCATGTGACATCGAAAATGCAGAAGGATTGCAAAACTTTGTATTGTTAAACAAGCATTTTTAGCGGTGGGGACTTCTCCCCACCGCTTGGTGTTGTTGCTTATTGGACTCTAAAATATATCGTAAGATTACTGTGCTTTTTATTAAAAATATTTGGATGATCGAGTTACTAGCCATGTAAAAATTAACGATGAAGCGGTTCCCTTTCGCCCAGACCGAGCACCTCCGTTGTGGAGTCATAAATTTCTTGGTAAAGCTCTGGGTTTTCCGCTAGTGACACCCCATAAGAAGGAATCATTTCTTTTATTTTTGGTTCCCACTCTTCCATATGTTGTGGGAAGCATTTTTCCAATACTTCCAGCATAACGTGAACAGCAGTAGAAGCACCCGGAGAGGCGCCGAGCAGTGCAGCTATCGAACCATCAGCAGCACTAACCACTTCTGTACCAAATTGAAGTGTTCCTTTACCGCCCTCCGTATCTTTGATCACCTGCACACGTTGACCCGCTACCACGATCCCCCAGTCCTCGATTTTGGCGTTCGGAATAAACTCGCGTAATTCTTCCAGACGCTTTTCATTCGATAACATCACTTGCTGAATCAGGTATTTGGTCAATGCCATCTCTTTTGCGCCTGCCGCCAACATCGTGATGAGATTATTGGGTTTTACAGATCCGATCAAATCCAAATTTGAGCCCGTTTTCAAGAACTTCGGTGAGAAGCCGGCAAACGGTCCAAATAGCAGTGCTTTTTGGTTACCGATATATCTTGTATCCAGATGCGGAACAGACATGGGAGGAGCACCAACCTTAGCTTTACCGTATACTTTCGCATGATGCTGGGCGACAACCTTAGGATTGTTACATACCATAAATAGTCCACTTACCGGGAATCCCCCGATATATTTGGACTCAGGAATACCGGTTCTTTGTAGCAAAGGTAGACTTCCACCCCCACCACCGATAAAGACAAATTTGGCAGTATGGTATTCGATTTTACCGTTATCCAGATTATGGACTTTGACTTTCCACGAGCCGTCGCTCGCACGTTTAATATCCTTTACACTATGCTTGTAATTGATCTCAACGTTTTTACTTTTTAAATGCTCAAACAACATGCGTGTTAAAGCACCAAAGTTGACATCTGTTCCAGAGTCGATTTTGGTTGCCGCGATTGGTTCATTCAATGTACGGCCTTCCATAATTAGCGGAATCCATTCCTTCAGCTTTTCAGGGTCGTCGGAAAATTCCATGCCTTGAAATAGAGAAATAGTTGAAAGCGCTTTAAACCTTTTTTTCAAAAAAGATACATTTTTCTCTCCTGTTACCAAACTCATATGAGGTATTGGCTTGATAAAGTCCTGAGGATTACGAATCAAATGGCTGTTTACAAGAAAAGACCAAAACTGTCTTGAAAGCTGAAACTGCTCATTAATGTCTACAGCTTTACGAATATCTATAGATCCATCAGCTTTTTCGGATGTATAGTTCAGTTCGCACAGTGCAGCATGGCCTGTACCTGCATTATTCCATTCGTTAGAGCTTTCTTCTCCTGCGTTTGCGAGTTTCTCAAACACTTTAATTTCCCATTCTGGTGCTAACTCTTTTAGCAATGATCCCAGAGTCGCGCTCATGACTCCGGCACCAATTAAGATAACGTCTGTATTTTTCTGAATGCTATTCATAAAAACCTTCCTTATCTCTTATATTTGCAAAAAAGAGCAGGCCCTCCTGCTTAGGTGATACAAGAAGCAAGGCTCCACTCAGGAACATATCTTTTCTGTCTCTATTATAACTAAAATATAATCTTTTAAAAATTATATTGTCTATTATCTGATAATTATAAATCATTTCTGCTAAAAAGTGAGAATTTTCTTTGCAAAATAATAAGAATGGATCTCAACACGCTGTATTATGGGGGCTTCACTTACTAGCAGTAATAACAGACACTGACAATTCTTCGGTAAACACACCCGTGGAGTCCATATCTAGTAGAACAGATGTTAAATCATTTTCAAATCGTACTAAATTATCACCAAAAAGGCGTCTTGAAGCAAATGATGTAGAGTACAGATTTCCAATGATCGAATCAACAGTCCATGTATATGAATAACTCGGTAAAATATGTCTTTGGACATTTTTGAATCCAGATTTTCTTACAATATCCTCATACCTCTCCTTTGGGGGAGTGTAAGTGCTATTACCAGCTCTTCTTGCGTCTCCTAGCCAACGTCTCACTACTTCGTTGACCTTGAGTTGCCAAAGTAAGGGTTCCTGCTTCCCAGTATTATCAATAATAGCTACGCCACCATTAGTATCAGAACTGTTATACAGAATGTCAAGAATGGACTCTCTATCCATCCAATGAAATGCTTTCGCAATTATAACGAGGCGAAAGACACTCCAGTCACATACGCGCTCTTCCGCCCTTCCTTGTACCCATTTAACATTGTCCAACCTTTTATCACTGGACAAACGGTTTGCTTCATCTAGCATTTCTGATTCAGTATCTACACCTACTATTTCTTCAAACCAATCACTAAATCTTAGAGATAGCTGACCCGTTCCACATCCTAAGTCAAGCAAGCGACCTTCCCCATTCAGAGAAAACTTGTTAACTAAAAACCGAATAAGCGACGAAGGATAAGGAGGTCGATACCTAGAGTAGTACCAAGCGGTACCTTTAAATAGATCTGGACCATAATCACTCATAGCTTATAACCTTCTCTCTACTGAACTTTTAAAACATGAGAGTCACAGGGCTGCCTGTAACGGCAAGTTTTTGGGCCAATCTTTACGGGACAGGCCCTTTCTAATTGCACTAACGTTTCCTCGAATGAGCTTCATGGTTTATAAATACTTCATCATGATATTCGAAACAGTCTGTTGTTGATTCACCCAATCATAATCGGAGTTATCCATAACAAACGATTGAAAAGGAAGTTGCTCAATAATTTGTAATTCTAGCTCTCGTCGATATTCAAGGAACTGAATATATCCCTCGTACCCATGAAGCCCCTTCTTCCTTCCATAATCTTGCTCTGTATGGTACCAAATCGTGAAATCTAACCATTCTTGAGATCTCATCGTTTTTACTCGCTCAATCGTCTCACGCACATCAGGTTGCTTCAAATAGAACAAAATTGGATTTAACTCCTGAATTTGCTCCGCAATCTGTAATACATGCCGAACAAATCGATCATTTCCAGCATCATGCCGGGCGAGTAATGCACACCCTGGGTTCTGTAAAAAACAGCATTCGAGTATGATTAGCTTTTCCTTTTCTCGCTGATCTTTAACAAAAGACTTCCAACGTTGGATCATCAATTCGCAGTACTTTTCCACGGGTACTCCATCGCAGATTTCATAACGCTGGATTTCCTCATACAAACTAGAAGGAATTTTATTTTGGGCTGATTGCTGCGCAAGCGCATATGCGATTAAAGAGTCGTTGCCATTCAAAGATACGAACGGATCAATGTAATGAAACACCTCGGAATAGATTGATCGGAGCCGATCAAGTTCTTCGTTCGGCATACATGCAACCGATTCATAATCAGCGGGATGCCGTAAATTTCCTTCTAAAAATAGTTCCGATTCTATTTGATGTGTATTTAACATGTCATGTATGTATCTAGATAATGTGGATTTGCCAGAGCCAGGTATGCCTTCGACGATAACCAATTTCGTTTTCGTAGCTGGTACATTCGCCATAGTATCACATCCTTATGAATTAAATGATTACCTTAAGGAGAATCCAATTATCTCGTTATATCGCCAGATAGCTTAGGAACCTTTCCTTTATCTCGACATCCTTAGAAAACCAATAAAAAGCATTGGATCCTAAGGACTGACCCAATGCTTTTATAGATGGCTATCTTCTAGTTATTTAATAATTACGTATTCCAGGTTAACCAGTTTTGCATAAGTCACAATTTGGTCTGTGGTTAGATTCAAGGAAACCACAGTATGGTGACCGCCACCGTTCTCAATCCATGCCTTAACTCCATCCTGGAAGTTAGGCTTCACGTTCCACAGTACACGGGCTACCGGAAGATTTGGAGCAGGAACTGTCGGTTCAAATGCCGTAACCTCATTGATCAGCAGTTTATAATGAGTGCCAAAGTCAGCCATAGAAACAACCACACCGTCTCCTGCCTTGCCGTCAAATACCAGACGGGCTGGATCCTCACGATCGCCGATACCTAACGGAGAAACGATGACTTTAGGCTTGTTGCTCGCCAACGTTGGGTCAACTTCAAGCATATGGGATTGAAGGATCGATTCCTGACCAGCCGCTAATTCATAGGTGTAGTCTTCCATAAAGCCAGTGGATTGGTTATGGCTCATGACTTTAAGCAGGCGATCGAGCGCTGCAGTCTTCCAGTCTCCTTCACCAGCAAATCCGTATCCTTGTGCCATCAAACGTTGAACGGCAAGACCAGGGAGCTGTTTCATACCATAGAGGTCTTCGAAGTTCGTAGTGAAGGCAGTATAGCCGCCATGATCCAGGAATCGTTTAATAGCAATTTCATAGCTTGCTTGCACTCTTACACTGGCTTCCCAAGCTTCCTTGCTATAAGTACCATAATCGAATTCATAAAGTTCAGAGTATTCCGCAAACAAAGCATCAATCTCTTCTTCTTTCACAGCATTGACGTACTGAACGAGGTCGCCAATTCCGAAGTAGTCAACAGTCCATCCAAATTGAATTTGGGCTTCGACCTTATCACCTTCCGTAACGCCAACATTACGCATATTGTCGCCAAAGCGGGCGACTTTGATATTGAAGCTTTCGTTATAAGCAACCGCTACATCCATCCACTCTGCGATTTGTTTTTGCACTTCTGCACGTTCCCAGTAACCTACAACCACTTTATTCTGTTTCTTCAAGCGGGCGTTGATAAACCCATATTCACGGTCACCATGAGCTGCCTGATTGAGGTTCATGAAGTCCATGTCAATTGTAGCCCAAGGAATGCTTTCATTGTACTGTGTGGCCAAATGAAGTAGCGGCTTTTGCAGCAATTTAGTACCGCGAATCCACATTTTTGCAGGTGAGAAAGTATGCATCCAAGTGATGACACCAGCAACCTCATCACGATAGTTGACTTCTTTCATAAGGCTGGTGATTTTGTCTGCACTAACCGCCAGATCTTGCAATACAAGCGGATAAGGCAGAACGCCGCTCTTATTTAGGGCATCGGTCATTTCTTGTGCGTGTGCTTTGACTTCTGCTAATGCTTCTTCTCCATACAGATGTTGTGAACCTACGACAAACCAGAACTGTTTTGTACCTACTGTTGACATAACATTCATCCTCTTTTCTTCGTTTGTTAGTTTAGTTGGTCTTACTTTTGCCCGTAGTAGGCGTCTTTCCCATGTTTGCGCAAATAGTGTTTATCTAGAATCCGCTGCGGCAATTCTTCGGCAAAATGATTCAATTCCCGTGCGAATAAATTCATTTTCGAAACTTCTTCCAATACGACGCTATTCATGACTGCAGATTTCGCATCCTTACCCCAAGTGAAGGGAGCATGACCCTTAAGCAGGACACCTGGCACTGCTAAAATATCCAGCCCGCGCTGCTCAAAAGTTTCGATGATGACACGGCCGGTTTCGGCTTCGTAGCCACGATCAATCTCCTCTTGTGTCAAGAAACGAGCACAGGGAACAGAACCATAGAAGGTGTCTGCATGAGTAGTCCCCATTACAGGTACATCCAGGCCTGCCTGAGCCCAAATCGTCGCCCAAGTCGAATGCGTATGCACAATACCGCCGATCTCTGCGTAGTGCTTGTAAAGTACGGCATGAGTCGGTGTATCCGATGAAGGTCTCATCTCTCCTTCAACAACATTGCCGTCAAAATCAACAACCACCATATCGCTAGGTTTCATCGTGTCATAACTAACACCACTCGGTTTGATAACGAATAAGCCACGCTCACGATCAACAGCGCTTACGTTACCCCAGGTGTATTTCACGAGTCCATGTTTAGGCAAATCCAGATTGGCTTGAAATACTTCTTCTTTCAGCTGCTCTAACACGTCAATTCCTCCAGTTTTCCACTAGATTATCTACAGCAGCCTGCTCAATCGCCAGGCCTTGTGTGTAGCGTTCTAAGAATGTTTCGAACCCCTTAACATCGGAACCGTCAGGATGAATTTCTTGTCCCTCAACATCTCTAAATACTTTTTGGTCGAGGAAGTCTTCCAGACTTTCTTGTTGATCCTTGTTCATCATGTAAGAAGCCAGAATAGCCATACCCCACGCTCCACCTTCTCCAGCTGTTGACATCACGGATACCGGGACATTCATAGCAGCCGCAACAATTTTTTGTCCGACGATAGGGGTTTTAAATAAACCACCGTGAGCCAGAATGCTGTCAATTGCGACGTATTCTTTCTTCGTCAAAATATCCATTCCGATTTTCAAAGCAGCAAATGCAGTGAACAGATGAGTCCGCATGAAATTGGCCAAATTGAAACGGCTCTCAGGAGAGCGGACAAACAACGGTCTGCCTTTCTCTATTCCGGTGATATTCTCCCCTGACAAATAGCCATAGCTGAGTAAACCACCGCCATCTGGATCCGCTTCCAAAGCCTTATTCAGCAACACACTGAACAATTGATTCGGATCCGCCTTGTGCCCCATGGCCTCATAGAATTCACGGAACAAGCCCAGCCAAGCATTGAGATCACTTGAACAGTTGTTGGCATGAACCATGCCGACCGGATTACCATTCGGTGTGGTCACCAGATCAATTTCCGGATATACCGCTGAAAGGTCCTTCTCTAATACAATCATGGCAAAAACCGAAGTTCCCACAGACACGTTGCCAGTACGTTTTCTCACACTATTCGTAGCGACCATTCCTGTTCCCGCATCACCTTCTGGAGGACAAAGCGGAATACCAGGTTGTAAGTCTCCGGATTTATCTAAGATTTTCGCTCCCGCTGCGGTTAGTACACCTGCCTGCTCGCCTGAGATATGAACTTTAGGAATAATGTCTTGTAACTTCCAATCGTAGCCTTTGGCTGCAATGAGTTCATCAAACTGCTTAACCATCGACTCGTTATAATCATGTGTAGTCTCATCAATTGGGAAAATCCCCGAAGCGTCTCCGATACCAATTGCCTTATCGCCAGTCAGCAGCCAGTGGATATATCCAGCCAACGTCGTCATAAAATCAATATGAGGGACATGTTGCTCTTCGTTCAATATCGCTTGATACAAGTGAGCAATACTCCATCGCTCAGGAATGTTGAATTGAAATTTATCAGTTAAAGCTTTTGCTGCAGCCCCGGTTGTCGCATTCCGCCAAGTCCGGAACGGAACAAGCAACTCACCCTTGCTGTCAAAAGCCATATAGCCGTGCATCATTGCAGAGAATCCTATAGAACCAACCGTACGAAGGGTGACTCCATATTTTTGCTCAACCTCTTGCTTCATTTCACGATAAGCCTCTTGCAGGCCCATAATAATACTCTCTAAGTTGTACGTCCAATATCCATCTACCAGGAGGTTTTCCCACTCATAGCTTCCAGATGCGATGGTTTCAAAACGATGATCAATCAGCACTGCCTTGATACGTGTGGATCCAAATTCGATACCAAGTGAGGTTTCTCCCTTAGTAATCGCTTGTTTAATGTCTTGATCCATGCTCACGTTACTCCTCTCTCTGAACAACTGTTATAATCGCAATAATTGAAAGAAGGCGCTTTCTTTTGTTTACAGCCTTAGTATATTTTTTGTGCGTACATTTGTCAACACAAAACCATAGTTATACTTACAAATACTTTGACAAACCGAGTGTTTTTCTAGTTTTAACTTTAGTATTTATACAGATAGGACAATAGATTATAATAAACTCATAATTATGCTAAAATATGTACATACAAATATTATAGATGCATTAATTAGTATTAGAACAACTTGGAAAGAAGGAATAAAGTGAAACCAAAGTATCAGGTCATCCTTGAGGATATAAAAAGCAATATTCTTTCAGGGGCATACAGCGTAGGAGAACAAATTCCAACGGAATTCGCTTTGCAGGATAAGTATAAAGTTAGTCGCCAGACGGTTCGGAAGGCTATTTTGGAACTATCCAACGAAGGTTTCTTAAGAAGTGAAAAAGGATCTGGCACCTATGTCAGTAACCAATTTCGCTCAAAGACTGGTGGGAACTCCAGTAATAAAACCATCGGAGTCATCACGACCTACATCTCTGATTACATCTTCCCCTCGATAATTCGCGGGATTGAAGCTAGATTAAATGAAGATAATTATTCATTACTATTAGCGAGTACCAATAATGATGTCGCCCAGGAAAAGAAAGCCTTGGAGATGATGCTGTCCTTTGGTGTGGATGGTTTGATCATTGAGCCTACGAAGAGCAATCTATATAATCCCAATATCGCTTATTATCTGACGTTCAAGGAACAGGATGTTCCCTTCATCATGATTAATGCCTATTATGAAGAGTTGGAAGTTCCTTACTTCTGCCTCGATGACGTACAATCCAGCTATCTGGCGACCAAAGAATTGATCGCTAACGGACACACACAGATTGGTATCATTGCCAAAATGGACGATTTACAAGGAAAGTATCGAATGAAAGGCTATATCAAAGCGCTTGGAGAAGCCAAATTACGGTTTCACCCCGAGCAAGTGCTCTCATTCTATACTGAAACGAAGCAGGATTTGTCCACCAATTTGAGGAAATTCCTGACCGAACAAAGAGACGAGTTAACCGCAATTGTCTGCTATAACGACGAGGTAGGATTAGAAGTTGTACATGTATGCAGACAACTTGGGATATCGGTGCCCGAAGACTTATCCATTATTGGTCAAGATAATTCCTATATTTCCAAGAATGCAAACATCAAACTAACGACATTAACGCACCCCCAGGAACAAATGGGACGTGATGCCGCCGATTGGGTTATTAAGAAACTTCAAGGGAAAAAGGATCTACGTAACCACACCTATTATCAGCCTGTGTTAATTGAAGGAGAGACGGTTAAGAAGAACTGAGGTAAAAAAGGATATGTAACTGTGGTGAATTTCCGTTTTTTCTGAATGACCCATCGCCCTTTAAACCTAGTGCCTAATTGTCATATGACACTTTGGAGTGACTTGGTATGGTGGGTGGCGAAATGTAACTTGTTGGTATGACAAGTCCTTTGCCATACTTGGTTTTGCCGGACGCTATAAGGCAAAAATACATTTCAAGGAGAAATCATTCATGAAAAAAATGATTCACACCAGTCTCGCGGTTCTACTATTATCTGCTACGGTAACTACCGCGTGTATGGCACCCAACGGCGCATCAGTTGCCGCACCCGTTAACGTACCAGTTGCATCTGAGAAGGCTAGCTTGGAGGGACCGCGAGATGCTAAGGAACTAGAAGCTTTTGCAGATGGCGTTTTTGCGGACAAGATGAAGAAGTATAATACAGTTGGTTCTAATTTTGTGGTCGTTGCAGGTGGGAAAGTGATGCTAAGCAAAGGTTACGGGTATGCCGACAAGGGCAAAAAAATTCCTGTTGATAAAAATACCGTTTTCCAAATCGGCTCTGTTACAAAGTCATTCACTGCATTGGCAGCTATGCAGTTGGTCGATAAGGGGAAAATGGATTTAAAACGCGATATCCAAGAGTATTTAGGAGGAATAAAGGTTCCGAATAAAACAGGAAAAAAACTGACGATGTTTGATCTACTTACATATTCAAGTGGATTTGATGAACCAGATATTTCCATGGAAATGCATCCAGAATACGCGGACAAATATTTTCCGATGAAGAAGTTCATTGCATCAAATATGCCAACTGTTGTCAGGACTCCAGGAGAAGCGTACACTTATGACAATTTTGGTTTCATGCTAGCGGGATATGCTGTAGCAAACGTAACGGGTATGTCATATTCCAAATATATGGAAAAGAATATTTTCAAACCGTTAGGCATGAATTCGACGAATGTGCGGTTTACCCCCCAATTGTTAAGCAGAATGGCTGCTCACTATGGACCAACAGGCGAACTGATACCCTTGGACGGGTTTAAACCAACGGAAAAACCTGAAGGCGGTATCGTCTCAACAGCAGATGACATGGCGAAGTACCTTATTATGCACCTGAACAAAGGCAAGTACAAAGGTAAAGAAGTAGTGAGTCCAAAGAGCATAGAGCAAATGCACACATACCAATTATTCCCTGATAAGGAGTTCCCGGTCACAACAATTGGATTCGAAGGCTACTTCAAAGAGAAGATGAATAATCAGCATGTGATTCTAAAGGGAGGAAATGTTACAGGGCATTCTTCCTTGATTGTTATTCTGCCTGAGAAGAATACAGCAATGTACATGTCCTACAATAACGACTCCATGATGAGTCTTGACGTGTATGAAGAATTTATGAATCATTATTATCCGAGAAAATCAGAACTTCCAAAGTCAACCTACGCGACAATAAGTGAGCAGCAGGCCCAAGACTACGTGGGATTATACCAAAACACGCGTATCGCTGCCTTAAGGACGAAGGTTTCGTATTCGGACGGGAAATTAATAATGGAGACAGGAACATCAGGCAAACATACACTAAAAATGATCCGCCCTTTATTATTTGAAGATGAATCAGGTAATAAATTGACGTTTAATAAAAATCAAGCAGGCCATATTGCATATTTGTATTACATGCAACTCCCAGACCTCGTTGCTTATGCGCAAAAAATAAACATTGATTCACCATTTTCTGATGTACCTGCGGATAGTAAATATATTTCATATATAAACAACCTTAATGCTTTGAAAGTCATGAGCGGAAAGTCAGCCAACCTCTTCGATCCAAAAGGAACGATGACTCAGAGAGAATTCTCAGAAGTGCTACTGCGTGCCCACGGGTGGTATAAACAACCTTTCATGATTGAACCGAATAAAAAGCAGATGATGGCCGGACTACGTAATTATCAGCCTAATTCTCCTATCACTAGACAAATGGCGGCGGTAATGATCCAGAACCTGAAACAGGTTGAGCCTGGAATTAAGGTTAAATTGGGTGGCGAAACGGATGCTTGGGCAGTTAAAGCCATCACAGCTCTTGTTTCCCAAGGTATCATGGACCCGAATACCAAGATCAATTTAGACGGCTCCATAGACTTCCGCTCCAAACAGCTTTTGAAGCGTCAAGAAGCCAGTGCCTTGTTGGATCAAGCATTTAATTACTATACGTTGCCAATCAGTCACTAATTCAAAAGGATTAAGTAAATTTTCTACCGTAAAGGACAGTGCTTACTTCGGGATTAACGAAAAAAAGCGCGAGTGCAGGGGGGATTTCCCCATGACTCGCGCTTTTTGGCTCATCTCGCCCATTCGAGGATGTTATGGGCAAGCAAAAGCCAACCGATAAGGGCACGGTACTAGCAGGCACCTAAGGAGGCGTACCGAAAGTCTGCCGACCGCGATTGGTCTCAGGCTTCCCTCACAAGGGGGGTATCTGCCTTTTTGTAATTGCCAATTCCTATAATGGTACTTTATATAAGATTTCCTGAACCCCCGTCAAAACTGGGGATTTTCTTGTACAATAAGAAACAAGCGGCTGCTGATGCTGCCGCTTGTTTTTAGTTTCCTCCATATCCAACGAAAATCCGCATCGAACCGTAAGGTTTATTCCAAAAGCCCTGCCTCCCGGGCCTTTTGCACTGCTTCCTCTCGGTTGCGAACCCCCAGCTTCAGATAGACCGATGACGCATAGTTTCTAACCGTACCATCGGATAAATACAATTTGGAAGCAATGGTTTTATATCGCAGTCCTTTCGACACGAACTGTAAAATTTCAAGCTCCCGTGAAGTTAAATCATAGGTCGCAGCCACTTTGGTTGTCGACGGAACGTCTCCGCTCTTGGCGGCTTCCAGCTGAGCAAACAATTTGTGCGACATCTCCTGATCGATCAGCGTGCCTCCGCGATAGACCGTACGTATTGTTTCGGCAAGCTCTACCGGCTTCATCGACTTCAATAGGTATCCGTCCGCTCCGCTTCGCAGCGCTTCCAGAGCCTGTCCAGTATCTTCGAACGTGGTGAGAATCAAGATGCGGATGTGGGGCCACGTTTGTTTTATGGTACGGGATGCGGAGATTCCGTCCAGGTTCGGCATGTCCAAATCCATGAGCACCAGCTGAGGCTGAACCTGTCTGCACAGTTCGATGGCTTGCTCGCCATCTTCTGCCACCCCTACGACTTGCAAATCTTGCTGCTCCTCGAGAAGAATCCGTAGACTTTCACGGATAAAAGGCTGGTCATCGACGACCAACAGACGGATGACATCATCCTTAAGCTCCGTTTGTCGTGGCAGGGTGCAGGTAACGAGGGTGCCTTCGCCCGGTTGGGTATAGACGCCAACATGACCTTGCAAATTCATCGCTCGCTCTTTCATGGCGTTCAAGCCGAAACCATCTCGTCCATGTTCCATCCCACGGCCGTTATCTTGAATTTCCAGTCTCGTCTGCTGAGGCTCGAATTGCACTGAAACCGTAATCTCCGTCGAGTGTCCATGACGCACGGCATTCGTCAATGATTCTTGCAAGCAGCGATACAGCGCTATCTTCGCTTGCTTCGTTACAGGGTATTCCTCCCCGAAGGCCTGGAAACGAACCGACACCTTAGCATGCTCCTGAAACTCCTCTGCCAGCTTCCGCAAAGACTGAAGCAGTGGGAGTTCTTCATGCGGCGATTCGATTTGATGCACATAGCCTCTCACTTCATCCATATTTTCCCGGGCCAGGTTCAATAGGGAATCGAGCCGTTTCGTTCCTGTATCCGTCTCTAGCTCAGGGCGCAAGGTTTCCAACCCCATAATGAGGGAAGTGTACGCATGACCGACGGTATCATGGAGCTCTTTGGAGAGCCGATTCCGCTCTTCGGCCAGCGTGATGCGCTCGATTTGGGACAAGTACTGCTCCAGCACCGCATTTTGCTCGCGTATAATTTCACTTTGACGATGATTGACCATCAATAAATGGAAGGAAAATCCGAATGCATAAGCCGTCCCGAATTGAATGGTCATAATCCAAAAATCAATCTGCTCTGCAAGCAGCTTAATTATAGCGGGTAGGAGCAATATCGATAAAGGACCTGACCAAAGATATGTTCTTTGTTTGCTATTAGAGGCAATCAAAAATGCATATACCAGGAATGTGAGGTAGGCTTCTGGAAAGAACAAAACTAAATACAAGCAGAGCCCGCCCGGGATCACAATCTCGGTAAGCAGGTAGTATCTATAATTGAGCTGCAAGCACAGCCAGGGAACGGAAAAAGCAATAAGCTGCCAAAACACAAGAACCCAAAGCGGCAGCGTGAAATGAGCTTGCCGCTCTATGATAGTGAGCAGGAGAGAAGTACTGCAAATCAAGCGGATCATAAGCATGAACCAGTCGTACCAGAACCACTGCTTTACCATATCGAACAAAACCATCAACCCCTAAGAACTATCAGTATGACATTACGTAACTATTATAGAGCAGATCATTATCCAACAATACTTTTAAATCCAGACCGGGACATTCCGGCTACCGGTTCACACTCTTGATCATACGACGGGTGTAGCCTCCTAGCATACGCGTGAAGCTGTTCGCAAGCCTGTAGCTCACCATAGTGAATATGACTCCTGAGGCCGAAACCAGTACGGATTTTATCACAGTATCTATAGGTACACCCATAAAATAATAATTAAATAGTGGAAAGAGGAGCGGGGCCGCAATCATTGCGAGTGGAGTTATATAAAGCAAGGCTGCACTAATGAGGCTTAAAATCCCCACCGGAAGCTTCAGCATCAGCCAGCCGATAGCGATCCAGTTGCGCCGATTTAGCAGCTCCTTCCTTGCTTGAAGCCAGATAGAGGCATCGGTGTTTATTGGTTTAACGTAAAGCTCTGTGGTAATATCCGTATAGATCTTGGTCTGTGTGCGTTCAAATTGCAGGAAGGTGTTTGTAGTTCGCAAAATGCGAGTAATCAGAGGAACGCCCGCGACGGTAAACGAAAGACTCAAGCCTAATGTAAGAGCGACCAGATAAAAGCAAAAGTAAAACAATCCGGTAGCGAAAGTAAGCAGTAGGAAATAGCCATTTTGAATAAAGCTGACGACGGTTCTTGTCATCAAAGAGCCCACATCCTTTACAAGTAGTCATCGTATCCTACGGCTCTTGATGTCAAATCCGCCAGTGCCATAATGTCATATGACACAAAGCGAAAGCGGTCTGCGAACCTAATGGGGAAAAACAACAGTAGTTACTGTGTGTACGGCAATTTTCGATCGCACGGCTAAACAAAAACTGCCCACCAAAAACTTAGAAGCTTGAAATTTACACTATCCATATATTGAGCTTGTCATTATAAATTGAATAACATTTAGAGATACGTAGAAACCTTATCTCTTGACATTTTATGGAGAATACTATATATATTCAAAGCCAATACGAAAGACAGGAAGGGAGGATCTGCACGCACAGAGTGATCAAAATCAAATTTACGCTCTTTTACGGTGAAGTTCCTGAAGCAAAATTTATGGGTACTTGGAGTTGAATCAGGATGGCAATATGATCGCGCTCTACAATAGGTACGGTGAGGAAATAGACATGTATGGCGGACATGAATTTGTTAGGGTAAGGACACTTGGCAAATTTGATGACCAAGACCGTGATAATTTTTATTCTTTGTTAGAAAGTGATGGTGTAGGATAATCTGCACGATAGGCTGACGATTCCAGTGCCAAGGCACTACGAAAAGTCAGCCTTTTTGATTTTATTTGCCTTATAGAGTTGACCGGCACGTTATCATAATCCCCTAACCTCATCTTGTCAAGAAATAATGCGCGAATGAGCGACACCGTGGTGGAGCCCCCCTTATGCTTTCGAAATATGAATGAATTTCCGAGTATGATGGGCAATTTCACTTTTTCCAATTCATCCCACTTCACGTAAAATGATCTTCAAGGCGTTGCGGGTTAAGCGATATACAAACAATGGACGGAACGTAATGAACAATCGGGAGGTAGAAGATGGACAATCAGGATCAAGATGCAAGAGGAATGAAGAGAGGGGCAATATTAACCGCTCTACTCATCGGTACATTTGTCGCGTTTCTTAACGAAAATTTACTTACCAATGCGTTTCCTGCGTTGATGAGAGAATTTAGCGTTGCTGCTTCGACCATACAATGGTTATCGACGGGATATATGCTCGTGATCGGCGTACTGGTGCCGGTGACCGCATTACTACAGCAATGGTTCACGACTCGCCAGATGTTTATGTCTGCGATGGCGTTATTTTTGGCCGGTACCTGCTTGTGTGCAGTATCCCCGGGATTCGGAATCTTGCTGATGGGCAGGGTTGTTCAGGCTTGCGGGACAGGATTATTGATCCCGTCGATGATGAATACGATTCTCGCTCTCTATCCTCCAGAACGTCGGGGTGCCGCCATGGGTCTCATGGGGCTGGTCATCATGGTCGCCCCTGTCATCGGGCCGGCTTTGTCTGGCTTAATTATCGATACCTTTCAATGGCGATGGCTGTTCTACATGGTGATTCCTGTCGCACTGTTTTCGATGATTTATGCATTCGTGTACTTAAAGAACGTGACAGAACTGACCAAGCCAAGGGTCGATCTTGTATCCATTGTGATGTCAACCGTCGGTTTCGGCTGCGTCACCTATGGCTTCAGCCAAACAAGTGTCTCTCTTGAGCCAGAAGGTTACGGATCGATTGCAATAGGTAGCCTTTTCTTGCTCTTGCTTGTATGGCGCCAGCTTAAGATCAAAGAGCCGTTGATCAATCTTTCCGTATTCCGGCATTCCACTTTTTCTCTGGTTGCGGTATTGATTGTAATTCTGACGATGGTTCTATTCGCCACAACAACTTTGCTGCCGTTCTATATGCAGGATGTGATGAAGTTGACAGCATTCGCGACAGGCTTACTTCTAATGCCGGGTAGCATTTTGAACGGAATGCTGATGCCGGTATCGGGGAAATTACTCGGTAAATTCGGGCCGAGACTCGTCATTGTGCCCGGGCTATTCCTGATCGTTCGCCATATCGTTGTGGCTGTTTACCGGCATCGACAGTGATACAACACAAGGCTCCGTTCTGTTCAATCATATCCTCTTATTCTTAGGCATGTCATTCGTCGTCATGCCGGCTCAGACGACAGGATTGAATCAACTTCCACGTCACCTGGTTCCTCATGGCACAACCATATATAATACGCTCCAACAGATTGCAGGGGGAATTGGCATCGCATTGTTCGTCGGCATCATGTCGTCTGGAGCCAATCGTTATCTTCACCATTCGCTCAATCCCACTGCGATGCATGAGAAGACACAAAGCATGGTTTCCGGTCTACAAACGGTTTTTTGGATTGAATTTATTCTGGCAATACTTATTCTGGCGCTGGGTTGGTTTATAAAAAAGCCACCTGAACATAATTAATTCATTACTAGGCACAGATTGAATCATAAGTTTAAAACCGTACAAGAAGCATGGGCTGTCTCATAAGGGGCGGCCTTTTATTTCGTTGTACCTTAGAACCGCTAACTATAAGGAGAGCTGATTTCTGCCTAAAGTTTATTTTCGAGAATCAAGGATAAACATAGATGCATCTTGTCCCATGAATATTTTACTTCCGTTAAAAAAAGTTTTGGACTGAATATCTCTATATCCTATTTTAGTCATAATGTCAGTCAGCTCTTCTTGATGAAATCCGTTATGAACTATATCTGAAACTACCTTTTCATTTTTATTAAAATCTACGATTAGTAAATGTCCTCCTTCATTTAGAACATCAAATAGCCTTGATAAAACGATTTCAACATCATGAATATGGAGTAGAACCTGAGCCATAAAAATATAGTCCGCATGTAAATCCGTTAGACCTTCCTTTTCAAAGTCAAAACATAATGTATCTGCATTCTGAATGTGAAGATCAGTAATTTTTTGCTTTATTTGATTAATCATGTTTTGTGAAGTATCCAGAAAAAGCATAGAATTAAAATCGTTTAACAAGCTCATTCCGACAAGACCCGTTCCACACCCAAAATCAATAGCATTCTTACTATTAGCGTCAACTACATACTCACGAATGGCATCAGATGATGCCTTTGCAATTTGAATTCTTTCAGAAGTGTCATATATATTAGCTATCATTTCAAACTTATCCGTATTTCCCATGATTACCTCCCCAATCCGCCTTAATAAAAAACACAACAATATAGAATGATATTCTATCGAAGCATTAGCATTTAGTCCACATCTTATTAGTAAGCTCTTAGTCTTGGTCCGTTTCTGTACAATTATGCTTCAAAATTTCCGCCCTTATTTGTGATACGGTTCACCACCCTACCTGTAACGGCAAGTTTAAAGACCACCCCGCTAAAAGGATGGCCTTTAGGACTGCTATTCTATTCTAATTGCCTCGATATAAAGCTCGATTCTCACTTCATTTCCGACGATAACCCCGCCTTTTTCCAGAGGCGAGTTGAATGTCAAGCCAAATTCATTGCGGTCAATACTGGCTGTTGAATGAAATCCTACACGTTCCCGGCCGCGAGGGTCTTTGTTTAGTCCTTCAAAAAAGGTATGAAAAGTGATGGGTTTGGTTACTCCATGCAGAGTTAGATTGCCCGTAAGTTCATATTGCCTTTCGCCAGCAAGGACGCAGCTGGTGCTTTGAAACGTAATGGTTGGATACTTGGCTGCATGAAGGAAGTCGTCACTCTTCAGGTGTTCATCTCGTTGCGATTGGCGAGTTGTAATACTATTTGCATCTATGGAAGCCTGAATACCCATGGTTTTTAAATTGTTGGGGTCAAAACTCAAGATCGCTTGGAAATGCTCGAATACTCCTTTAATTCTACTAATCATTAAATGCGTCACCGAAAACTCGACGGAACTGTGGTCCGGATCAACTTCCCAATTGATATCTTTCATAAATAAATTCCACCTCTATAATAAGATTTTGAGAAAGGTCGCCCCTCTCAAAGCACTGCGATATTCGCATACCCCTAATATACAAAAACGCTACTGACAACGGGATGTCAGTAGCGTTTTAGCATTTTTTCGGCTTCCTCGTAAATCCGATTTCGTTTACATTTTATGGATAATTCATGTACACCTTCTTCACGATTCGTCTTTGTCGAAATAATCATCGGGCAAATGCAGTTCTCGCAAACAACCGATAAATTTTTCTCTGAAATTCGGATTGCTTTTGTATTTCGGCCATACCTCCTTATAATAAGACAGCAGCTTCTCATGTGGAATAATGCCCCAGTATAAAATAAAGTTATTCAGAACCTGCGGGCCGGCCCCCATCAACATCTGTTCAATGATCTGCCAGCTTCCCAGCTTGTTTTCGCAACTGCGCGCAGCATAGATGGCAGTGGTTTGCATTTTCGGGTCGGCGTGACACAAGAAAGGCGCAAAGTTCTGGAGCGTAATCGCACCGTACTCTTCCAAGATATACCCTGCATAACGCAACGTTTCCGGGTCGTGAATCCGGTCAAGCCTTTGCAAGATCACTGGAATAAACTCCGTTAAATCCTCAGTTTTACTGGAAGCGTGCAGAATCTGTAAAGCTTGCAGAAAATCCTCATGTTCATCCGATTGCAACAGCTCCAGAGGATACTTTCTACCCGTGTCAAAAGAAGCTTTGCAGATGAGCCAAATGGCTGTGGTTCGATTTTTGGGGCTTTGCTCCGCAATTTTTTCCAAAAAGGCAAGGGTTAGCTGAGAGACTTTCTTAAACTTGAACATTCCATCAAGCGCTTTGGCTTGGATTTCTCCGTTTGGAGCGCTCTGATAAATCTGGATCAGCGCATTCTCATCACCCGGCATTCGACTGCCAAACCACCCGATATCATAATCCAGAATAATTTCATCCAGCCAGCGCTCGTACCAGTCCAGAAAGCTGTCTTCATAGACAAAGAAAAAAGGATGATCAGGATGAAAATCGGAGGTGTACACAATTCTCCCCCTATATTTCCCCTCAAGTACGAGATACATGTCGTATTCGCAGCCTTGGGTGCCTATGCACAACATGCCGCCCAACACCTTATTACAGGTGTCGTCGTATTCCTCATCGGGAATGTCCTCGTCCTTGGTCAGGGGCTCAATTAGACGGTTCCATTCCTCTTTGGTCATCCCGGGGTACAGAACGGATTTTGCAAGGAGCGCTTGGCGCTCGGTGTAGGAAGTTGCCTTTCCAATTGAATATATTCCATAATAGGGTCCGGCGCCTCCATTGCCGATGTTCGTTAAAAACAGCGCATAAGGCTCAGGAAGTGTGACCTGATTGTGGGCTTGCCAGTCCGCCAGCTCTTTTGCTGTAAGCTTCTCTTTAACCCTATATTGATGTGAGGATGATCCAAACACTGAGAAACCCGCGTCTTTGCGCATAGCTTGGCTCAGTTTGTTTTTTATTCGATCCAGTTGCGTTTCTTTCTTGCCAAACCACATATTTGAACCCTCCTGTTGACCATAGCCAGGTTTCCTTTGTTTGCTTATCCAGCAATTTTATTATTTTTTCTATGGGACGTACCTCTTTAAAGTGTTATGTATCTAGAGACTCATCAAACGCAGCTCATTTTAAACAACATATCGTGAGGGAGAAAGTAATGAAAAGCCAATTAAGAAATATTACGGTCGACGGTTATGCCTTCGTTTATTGGTACTCAGGCGGGTCTCGCTTCATCCTAAACCTATCTCCGAAAGAGAATAAAAACATCAAAATCACGCTCATCTTTCAGGCGAATCCTCCTGAAGAAGAGCCTCATACTTTTTGGTCCTTTTATGACATTTCAGCCCAAAATAATGAAATAGAAACTGTCATCCATCTAGGTAAACCCAAACATATTGCTGAAATCATCTCTTACTTGATGGCAAAACGACAAGAACTTTGGGTCCAGGGGAAGCCTCACGTTCTGGATCATGCCTGGGATTTACTAAAGGAAATGGGCTATTCCGAGTTAAAACCGATTTGGATTAGACAGTGGTAGTGATAATGGTTTGTGGACTAGCCCCCTTTGACCACTCAAAGGGAGCTTAAAGTTCACAGATATACGATTATTCGTTATCCGGCGTGGCCGGACTGGCCGGGGGCATCAAGCCTTTAACGGCGCCGAGAAACGGGCGAATGGACTTGATCATGCCGTAGCCCATCTTCACGACCGGGAGAAATTTCTGGATCATGCCGAACAGCCGCAAGCCGCCGCCGAGCATACCGCCAAGTCCTCCTGCGCCTGCAGTGGAGCCGCCAAGGCCGCCTAACAGCGAGCCCATCATCGGCAGGAATGCCGACACCTTGGCGTCCGGCTTGCGGGAGCGCGAACGGCCAGACGGTTTACGTGCGCCGCTTTTCCGGTTGCCGAGACGGACGCCCGGGGCATGCGAACTGGCTCTGCGTTTGAGAGATTGGGAATTTTGCCTCCCGGAAGAAGCGCGTGGAGGAGCCCCAGCACTGGCAAGTATCAACCCGCCGCGATTAACGTCGGTGATGTAGCCGACGTAGGTCTCTCCGCTGTGCAGGGTGACACAGACCGGACGGCCTTGAAATTTCTTAGCCCGTGCACGCATCTCCTTCGATTGTGCCATGGAAGTTCACCTCGCTCACTGATTATAATTCAGTTTACGCCAGGGGCGGGCTGCCTGCTTGTGCGAATAGGACATACGCACGCCAAAAATCGTTTGGCGGGCTCACCGCCGTTCAAGTCCTCCCGAGGGTCCCCACGCTATATCAAGAGAATTGCCAAAAACCCGCTACTGGATGTTGTATCTCAGTCGTCCCCATTTTGGCAAAAATATATAGTGATCCAAAACCAAAAGGATAATTGTAATCCTCCTGAAGCAACGTTTCGGGGTAGCCATCTTCATCTACCTGAAATAAAAAAGAGAATGACTCCTCCCTCAGCTTCGCAAAATAATAGTCTTCATTTTGAATAAGTCTCGGGTTTCCGCCTACTTTGATCAAATAAGGCTGATCCATCGACTTTTCATCATGGCTTAGTTCCCCGTTTGAAATTACATGCTTTATAAGACCCGGGTTAGTAAACATATCTTTGACGCTTTCAGTCGAAATGGGATGCTCAATCACCTTGATCGGGCAATTAGGATAAATGTTATTTTCCAAATACTCCTCATAGTCTTCAGGGATGAAGATCGAAATCATGCTCTCTGGTTTAAAGGGATGGACGAGGCTCAAGTAAAAAACATATTTTGGGTTACCTTCTTGGATGAGGTCTTCTTGATCATCAAAAAATTCGGGTGCATTCCCGCCGATCCAGCCTGCACTATGTTCGTTCGATAGAGGCGATCCCGCATAATAAAGAATACAATCTGTTCTCTCAACTAAAATATTCATTTGATTTTCCGTAGGCATTTTACAACATCTCCCTCAAGAAACACGAATGCCCTCACTCCGCCGCTTCCGCCAGCCATGCTTGCATTGCCGGAGACTCCGCCTGATTCAAACGCAGGGCGATTTCGGTGTTGATCTCATCCGGCGGCATGACCTCGACAAGGACGCATACAGCCTCTCGCGGTTGATTCAAGGCAAACACGCCTTCATTATCGAGCATTTTCATCGCCAGCTCCATGGCCTTCAGCCTCGAATCAAATTCACGATTCCATTCGTCAGCTTCAAGCTCCGCAATGGAAGGACGCTTCATAAACAATTGTTTAACATCATCGAAGTTCTCATCTCTGAAACAACAATAGGGTGAATCGGCATAGGACCATTTGATGAGTTCCGCAATCGTTGATCCCGGCGTGTCGCTTTCGTCTCCTTGCCTGGCCGCTTCCCTCTTCAAGGCCTCCCATGACCAGGCGGAGATGCTTGGCGCATGTCCCTCTCCAGTAGTAAATAGCGTGCAGTAATAGTAACGTTCGCCGTTTTCAAAAAGAGTGCGAAAGGATGTCCTAGCCACATCGGCAATTTCTGCCGCCAGCGCCTCTATTCCTTGCGTCAGTTTCACGACAATCGCCCCTTAGCCCTATAAAATATACATCTTGTTTCCATTACAAGGATTGTTCGTCCTAAATCTTCCTACTATTCACCTGAATCCTGGAAATATGTGCGATTAGGGTTCTAATTCAAGGTGCATCTTGGCTTCCGCCTCATCCCATGGCACCGAGTAACCCGCCCCTTTGGCGCAAAAGATAGAGGAGGATGTATACAGTGGGTCTGCCTCTTTGCGGTAGCCCATCCGCTCTATGACTTCCTCCGTATTATGGCAGCGGTCGTAGCCGCTGAACACGCAGCGGATACTGCCTCGTCCATGCGTAAAGGATGCGAATTCGGCACTGTAGTTCATGAAAGTCGATACAGGCACCCTGCCCGTGACCACCGCTTGCGTTCCGGTTGTCTGCGGCGGATTAAAAGTACCTGAAGCACGCTGAATATCGGACAGCACCCTGCCCATTTCATCGATAGCGACCTTGATTTTAAAATCGTAAAAGGGCTCCAGCAGCACGTTGTCCGCCTTCTCCAGACCCTGCCGTAGTGCTCGAAAGGCAGCCTCACGAAAATCGCCGCCATGGGTATGTTCTTTGTGCGCGCGGCCCCTCAGCAGCGTAATGTTCACGTCGGTGACCGGCATGCCGGTCAGCAGTCCGTGATGCTCCCGTTCATAGAGGTGATTCCGAATCAAATTCTGATAGCTGACATTCAGATCATCGGCATGACATCTGCTATCGAACATGATGCCGTTGCCCCTTGCTCCCGGTTCAATCAGCAAATGCACTTCTGCATAATGCCTGAGCGGTTCGAAGTGGCCGTACCCTTTCACAGCCGATTGAATCGTTTCCTTATACAAGATTTCCGGTTGTCCAAAAGAGATAGCAAAGCCAAAGCGCTCTCTAACAAGCTGCTCCAGCACTTCCAGCTGAATCAATCCCATGACGCGGATAGAAATCTCCTGCAATTTCTCATCCCAAACGACGTTCAGAGACGGCTCCTCCGCCTCCAGCGTGCGAAAAGCACCGAGCACTTTTTGTACATGTATCGAATTGTCGAATACTACCCTCGATTGTAACGTCGGCTCCGAATCGTAAGCTAACTTGTCTGATATCGACCCCAGGCCTTGTCCGGCCTCGGCGGCGGACAAGCCGGCAACCGCAAACAAATCGCCAGCTTCCACTTGTTCCACCGGCTGCGATTTAAGGCCGTTAAACAAGAAGAGCCGCGTAACTTTTTCGTCATATTGAACCCCGCCGCTCTCGTAACTAAGCTGTTCTCTCACCTTCAGCCGACCACCCAACGCCTTAATGAACGTGAGTCTCGCTCCGCCTGCATCGTGCCGAATTTTATAAACCCGCCCCTGGAACGAAGCATTCTCGTCATAAGTGGTTGTCGTCAGCAGATGCAGCTGATTCAGAAATTCAATGACGCCTGTATCCTGAAGCGCAGAGCCGTAAGCACAGGGGAAGAGAAGACCCGCCGCTATCATCCTCTGCAGGGCCTCCAGCCAGAAGCCGGAATCCTCTCTCCCCTCTAGGAACGCTTCCAGCAAGGCTTCGTCCCGCTCCGCCATGCACTCCCGCAGCGGCTCGCCAACTATGCCGTCAGCGAAGCTCTGTGTAATGCAGCATACTTCCCCCGTCAACTGCTGACGGATATCCGCCTCGGTTCTGCCTGCATCCGCACCGATCCGATCCGTCTTGTTGATAAAGAAGAACGTCGGAATCCGATGCTTACGCAGCAGCTGCCAGACCGTTTCCGTATGGCCCTGGACACCTTCAACTGCGCTTACAATCAGGATGGCATAATCAATGACCTGAATCGCCCGCTCCATCTCCGGGGAGAAATCGACGTGTCCGGGCGTGTCTATTATGTAATAGCTATCTCCCTTATATTCTATTACCGCCTGATCTGCGAACACCGTAATGCCCCTTGCCCGCTCGATGTCGTGGCTGTCCAGAAACGCATCCTGATGATCCACCCGCCCCCGCGACCGGATACTGTGCGTATGGTACAGCAGCTGTTCCGCAAAAGTTGTCTTACCTGCATCCACATGGGCGAACAGGCCAATCGTTAGTCGCTTCATAGAATCCCACTTTCAACGCTTCTTGTTGATACTGCTCATTTTATTAAAGCATAGAAATTGGGAGCGTGGGTAGGTAGTTGATTTTGAGAGAGGATCTTTTTTTCATAGAAAGAGGATAAGAGTAACGAGTTGCATTTCTATACCATTTTAATCTACGTTAGATATTTTTTTCATAAATAATAGTGAAGATCACTCTAAAATTGTAAGAACCAATGTTTTATTCTCTGAAACTCTATCCAATTGATTGTTGTTATTCAAATTTTATAAAATGAAATAAATAGAGAGGATGTTGTTTGATGTAACTAAATGATATATTTAGCCAATATCAATTTGATGACAACTCATCGCCTAAAGAAATTATGGATTTTACGTTACAATCGCTTCAAGCAGTATTACCTTTGCCCAACTTTTAAATATATTAAATCTCGTAAAGCTTTAGAAATGAAAACGAATGAATTTATTGTATCGATTTATTTGCAGTCTAATAGACATAATGAAGCTGGAAAATGCGCTGAAGCAATCCTACATTACAGAATTGTGCACAGTATGCTAAAAGACACATAATTGTTTGAATGAGAGCTATTTTGAAAGCTCCGTATATAAATTGGTATGAACTATATGGAAAACCTGAATTCATAAATAGCTTCCAACGTATCGTTATGTATATTTCGCAGCATTTTATTCCATTAGTAGAAAAGCTGTTATCAAATCCCTGAAAGAACCATCTCTCTAGCATCCAAATTAAGTTGTAATATATACCAATAAATCACAACATACTTATACTGTTTATTTCAGTTTTCTGTATGCATAGATTAATTTAAAGAGTATTCTACTTTCTAAGAGAGAAATTCGCTCAATGAAGCCTTTCCTTAGAAAATCTGCACTGTAAGGACTTGTTTATTGCAAATAATATGCAAGTGTAGAAACATAACTTCTACCACCGGGTAAAGAAATTAATATATACTCACCTTCGAATAATTGGTATATGGCTGTTCATTCGCCCTACTTATGGTAGACCCTAACGTCTGTAGGGCGAGATACATTTATAAAATATATAAATTTTAACTACATTGGTCTGAATGTTTTAAGTAGTTTCTATAGATTAATGCATCTACAATTAACTTTTTCAACTCTGTCATAATGTCTAGTGCAGCTCTCTCAATTGTATCATACTTCTCTTTAGTGAATCCTTCCTTCATCGCTCCATGAGCCACACTATTTCGTCTCTCTAGTAACAAATTAATTTGACCTTCGTATTGTTTAAAACAATCATATTGAAAACCCAAACGATACAGTATTTTTCTAAGGACCACAGGTTTTAAATTAGATTCTGTATCAACAATATTCTCAGGGATAGTGACAATTTCTTCCCATATATTCTCCAAGGCCTGAATGAAATCGACTTGTCGTGAGTAACGGTGTAATTTAGAATCATCCGGTAATTCTTTATTGAAATGAGGAGACTTTTTAGATTCATTATGATAAGTGAGAAATACCTCATTCATAGATGCAGTAGAAATATAATCATTTACTAGATTTCTAGCAAGAAATGATTGATTTATAGTATTAATATATATCTGGAAGCTAGCCTTACAAAATCCCTCATAGTAGGAATACAACATAACAACAAGCGATTTTCTATATCTCATTTTGTCTTCTTCATCAGTCATGTTAGATAATTGATTTCGCAAAAATCTTAATTCGTCTTCTCTCCATGTTAATTCTTCTTCAATTTGAGCAATTACATCAGCTATATCCATTCTGCATCCCTCAATCTATCCTCAACAAAACTTATCCTTTCATTTAGTGGTTTAGCATAATTTTTCCCGCCTCCCGTTGTAATTCTTTTGAATTCGGGATCATTTTTAATTTCTGAAAATAATTTCTCCAGATTCTCTATTTGACCAGCATCTTCTACATTAAATTTACTTATTTGTTCCTGAATTCCTATACAGAATGCTTCGAAATGATATATCAAAAAACGGGATACTAACTTACCTTGCTTGTTAGCACCTGAAAACGTTTGGTTACCAAGAGATTTATTCAGTATCTTAAAGGTTTTTTTAAATATCTCTCTCTCTTTTTCATAATCTATTTCCACTTCACCTTGTTGTGGATCTGAAGCAACCTCCATGTACTCCGTTAAGAAATCTCGGACATCGTGTACATATTTATGTCTATAGTTCTTAAAAGCAAAATATCGCAATACAAGTTCTTGATCATATTTTTGTTCTATTTTTTCTTCCGATAAATTATCAATACATTTTTTGAAATCTTCATTTTTGCTTAAATCAATAATAAAATTATTAAATTTATCATCTAATAAACGAATTGTACTATTTCTTATCTCTTGATCGCTTAAGTTTTCTCCACCCGTATTCAAGCGTTTAAACATGTAGTAACGCAAACGCTGATCACTTTCTTTTCTTAGAATTTCCACTCTTATAAAGTTACGTTTTAGTTTTATTTCCAAGGCCTTTGGTAAGTGATCAAAAGTTATGTCATTCAATTCCGGCACAATATCACAATCTATCAAGCGTAGAAAACCCTGACGTTCAGGGAGCTTGCCTCGAAAATGTAAGTATGAGGAAATACGCTGAAGACCATCAATCAGTTCGTAAACACCCTCTTCAAGTTCTATAACAAAAATAGGAGGCACAGGCATCTCTAATATTAATGATTCAATAAACCTTGATTGGCTACCTTCAGACCAGCGAAACAACCTTTGATATTCCGGTGATATTATTAATTCTTCATTCTCATACATATCTAATAATTCGTTAAACGATAAATCTAAACTTCTAGTCCTTATCTTGTCTATTTTACTCTCTACTGCTTTTATTAACTCCATACCATCCATCCAAGCTAATCCTCCTTTATAAATACTAATGCATGCTCCGTAGCACTTGAGTTCTTTCTATATATTGCTTTTGACTTATTAATTCCCGCTAAAGTTTGTGGTTGAAAATAGTATTCCTTATGTTCTAATTGCCAACCTAGATTAAATGCCATTTCAATATATATTTGTGCTAAATCTAAGTGGATATCTTTATAGTATGAATCTTGGACAACAAGTACTAAATGCCCTCCAGTTTTCAAAACACGGTTTAGCTCGATTAGAGAAGAAAAGACACTATCAAAATACTGAAGATACTGCTTAACATAATAAGAATTTGATGCTTTCGTATGATGGCTTTGTACATTCACTATAAATTCATTTGCAGTTATCCCCCATAATTGATTAGCTTCAATTTCCCTTCCAATAATTTTGGTAGTACCGATCATCTCAGTTCGCAATTCATTAAATTCCAAATCATTTCCTATACCCAATATTGCTAATTCAAGTCTTGTCGCTATCACATAGTCAATCCGAGTACAATATGGAGGAGAAGTGATGATTGCATCTATTTCCAGTCCAAGTAGTGGTAAGTTACGGGAGGTTGCTACACCAAACAAGACAGTTGAATCCTGATTATTTCTCTCTTCTGAAGTAATGCCCTCTATCATTAAATTAATGTGTTTAAAAAAACAATTATATATTAGTTCTTTTGAAATATTTACCTTCTCTTCTTCATTAGTTGGTTGTTTTATCCATGTTGGATTTGAGGATTTAAATGGGGCCAAAATCTCCTTTAAAGTCCTAAATAATGCAACATAGTAAAACGACGCTTCTGGATTTACTAATAATTCGTTAAATACCGCCTTTTCTTTTGCAAACATAAATCTTTTTCTAAATAATGTTTTTCTTTGAATAACAAATTCTATTCTGCGAAAGAAGATGATACTTTCATTACTAAGCCAGATTGCCAAAGGATCTCGTGGAATAATCACTGTCGATTTAGTTCGTATCAGAGACTTTTTGAATATTTCATTGAGTTCTTTCATACTGTTCTTATCATTAATACGCCTAGAATTCGAAATTATGGGCATTACGGGATTTATATCAAATCCTATCGAGTTAAACCCTTTCCTTTCAGAGACATGAGTTGTTGTTCCGCTACCATTCCAAGGATCCAGAACAAAGGCATCTTCCTTCAAATTTAAATATTCCAGAACATCTTCGACAAATAATTCTGAATATCCGGCATAATAATCATACAGTTGTGATTTCGCTTTATTAGCTGTATGCTTACGTTTTGGATTACGAAAATGTTGCTTCATATATAATTGATTCAAGATCGCCCTCCTCCCTTTGCTTATCATCTTATATTATAAATTATTTATTCATCAACTAACTACTACATTTATTGTGAAGTATCCGTCCTACTTGTGATAAGGTTCCCCTCGATTTATCTTCACCGCCCGATAAATCTGCTCTACCAGCACCAATCGCATCAGCTGGTGAGGCAGGGTCATTCTTCCGAAGCTCAGCTTCTGCTGGGCGCGGCGGAGAACTTCGTCAGAAAGGCCGTGGCTACCGCCAATGACGAAGATAACATGGCTTGTACCGTAGGTGCCGAGCTTGTCCAATTCCTCTGCGAGTTCTTCCGAGCTCCACAGTTTGCCGTCGATGGCGAGTACAATGACATGTGCTTCATTTTTCACATGAGCAAGGATGCGCTCTCCCTCTCGCTCCTTGACCTGTCGAACCTCCGCCTCGCTCAGTGTATCGGGAGCCTTTTCATCGGCTACTTCGATCATTTGAAACTTAATGTATGGCCCTAGCCGTTTGGCATATTCCTGAATTCCCATGACCAAATACTTCTCTTTTAACTTGCCAACACCTATAAGTTGAATAAACAAATTCCATACCCCTATCTATGTCGAATGATAATGTAAAATCGCATTTACGATCCCTAACATGAATAAATACCTTTAACATAGTTATTTTAGCACCTGAAACGTCTCTTACCTATCTATTTCCTCTCTGTTACGAGCCTATTCCCTGTTCAGATCATAGCGGATCATTCATTTACGCTCTTCACAATGAAATGCCTATCCATTTCATATTCATCAACATACTGCATCAACATCTTTCGATATTGGCTGATTTGTTCCGCTGTCGCTGACTCCCGTAATGATTCCAACAATGCCGTACATTTCTTGAAATTACGATCGTTACCCGACTGATCTGCTAGTTGCATTGCCCGCACAGTAAGTCCCACTGCATCCTGTAATCTGCCACACTTCCGATAGTACAAAGCCAAGTGATAGCAGTAGCTATAAAAGTAAGATATGTTCTCTGCGTCTTCATAACTCTCAAATTCATCAATCTGCTCTGCAAACGTATGTAAAATATCTGTCACATCCAAATGATACATAAGCGCTGCCCGTAATATGGTATTCAGCCCCGGTAATATTTCCTCTAGATTATCCTGCAAAAAGGCTACGTATTCCTCGATCAGCTCTATATTTCCAGACAAAATATCTACTGCATATAAATTAGTTTTGGCTAAAAACCTGAACTCCTCAACAACCTGAATGTCTTCTTCCTTTAAATCCTCCATCCACCCCAGCTCAGCATACTTATAGATGCACTCCCTTGCCTGCTCATATGCACCCAGGTTCTGGTGAGCCATTCCACACATCAGGTGACTGAGCCCAAAATAATATACCAACGGACGTTCTAAATTGACATGCGGGATGGATAATTTCATTGCTTTATGATACTGCCGTTCTTCGTAAATGCGTTGCACACGGTTGTATAAAATGCCAGATGTAGTCTCGACCTGGGCCCAGTTTCCGAAGGAATAAGCCATGTTTAACAATTGTACAATCACATCTGGTTTGAGTGATTTTAGAATATCTTCCTGCAAAGGTATTACCTCCTCAAGTATATCCTCATTATTGATTTAGAGTTGCTGACCACTCGTGTAGAGTGACTAAACAGATTAATTATACTACTTAAAATGCGTAATATAAACCATTTTTACTATATATTTTGACCTGACTTTTACACTTCATCTTCCATAAGCTTGTTATGAGGTGGTTATATGACAGAATTACGCAAGCAAATGGGTACAAGAATCCGGGCTATTCGAAATGCAAAGGGACTTACACAGCAAAAACTGGCTGACATCGCAAGCTTGGACTATCGATATATTGGTGCATTAGAGCGTGGCGAAAGAAACTTTTCGATTGATACCTTGGAGAAAGTGTTAACTGCCTTAAACGTGTCTATCAGTGAATTAATGTTTTCCAAAGAACATATGACTAAAGACGAAACGATTCGGCAAGAGGCAATAGATGAGTTTGTTGCGTTGACCAGCAGATTGAATGAGGAGCAAATCGGCATTCTCAGACGAGTTAGTAAAGAAGTTTCACGCGCGTTCGACTAAGCCATTCCACCCTAAAAAGCCTTGAATAAAACAAAAAAAGAGCACCTCACAGGTGCCCTCCAAACGTTTTATAAAAGATACTCAAGCATACAACATAAAAAAGCTCACTTCATGTCCCAGTTGCTTCAGATAATTATAAATCTGCGAACGATGATGGAACAAATGGGTCAAGATCTCAATCTGCCATTGAACCTGCAAATGTCCATGCTCCATATAAAAGGCCTTCGTCGAACGGTTCAGATAATCTTCTTCGCTAAGCGAAAGAATGTAAGTCTTATAAGCCTCGAAGTTTTCCCTGAAAGCCGCAGCCAAGCGCTCGGGATTTTCCACCCCGGACAGGCTGGTTTCAATCTCTCCTACTTCACCCTCGGACTTCTCCTGCATTATCGCAAGATCCGAAGCAGGAATAAGAACAAAGTGATGTACTAACTCCAGCAGCGAGCGGAAATTGTCCTGTGGACGAAAGCTCCAATCCTCTGGACGTATTTTACGGATCAAGGCTTCCCCCGTCCGTACTCCGGTCTCCAGCTCATTCAGTAAATGACCTCGAACTTGCAGCGTTCCACTCATATTCTCATCTCTCCTTTACCATTCTTATTCATATTTTGAGTATAGCCGAAGCCTCTGGGCGTGTATTGTAAAAATCGGACAACTTCCGTAAATCCTTAGCCGCAGTAAGCGGAGAATCTCCATAAAACCTGCGAAAATCGCGGATTAAATGCGCCTGATCGAAAAAGCTGTGCTTCAATGCCAGCTCCGTCCAATCCAGACTCCCGCCGCTTTGGATACTGTGCAGAACGCTCTGGAAGCGGACGACTTCGCTGAACTTTTTGGGGCTGATTCCGATCCATTGCCCAAACTTACGGTTAAGCTGCCTTTCACTGATCGCCTCACGCTCCGCAAGCTCCTTAACCCCCACACTCCCACCGCTCATGAAGATGCGATGCAGCAGGTTTTTCATCAGGTCACAATCGTTCGTGCATTGGCGCAGCAGAAGCTGGTTAAGATACTTATCCATTATGCGCACCCGTTCATTAAAGTCCTGCGCCTCAAAAATACGTTCACTCATAACCCCTATGCTTTCGGGCCAGAGATCTTCCAAGCGATAATTACCGCCTGTAAACAAGTGAGTCGGCATCCCGTGAAAATAATGTGCCCCGCCCGGAAAAAATCGCACCGCAAAAATACGTGTCTCGGACCCTGCTTGTCTGGCAGACACAAATGGTTGCGTAAATGTCCCGCAGTACGAGAGTTCCTGACGCTTATTCACCGAATCGTATTCTAATAGAATATCCGTACAGCCGTCAGGTAATACCCGCTCCATGGTTTCTTCCTGCGGCAGGCTTAACAAAGCGGTGTCTTCGTACGAAGCTGCTAGATTCCCCTCTACCACCCTATTAGCCGGACCGGACTCCCAATAACAGGCCACGTAAGCTTTCAGCGCGGCAGACGGCTTTTGTTCGATATAATACGTGGACAAATCACTTCCATTGACTTGAAGCGGACGAAATAAAGAATGCAGTAAAGGGTCCATCCATCGTTCACTCCTGTCTCAGTACGTGGTAGGGATAAATATAGCTCTATGTATGAGTGTTTTTGCAATAAGTCCTGGTATACAAAAAGGACGTTTCTGCCCGAAACGCCCGTGCTTGTTTTTTAGACGACCAAAAACTCGGCTTTCTTCTCACATTCCTTGCACTTCACTGGAGGGTCCCAATCCGAAAATTTCGTTTCCTTGAGATCGACGACATCCGGTGCATCCTCGTATTCATCGACGAACATATCAATTGCCAGTTCCACATGCTCTTTACATACCACGTACATTCCAGTTGCATCCCTTTCCGTTTGAAGCTTTCCGTGTTGTAGGTGTGTCAAAACTGCCTTCTTTTGTTCTACCACACTTGACGCGGAAAGGAAAGGGCTTGCCCGCTATCCCTATCGTTTGGTCTTAAAAATGAGGAAATTACTGACGTTCAGGTCTTCACGGAAATGGGGAAATTTCTCCAGCATGTCAGCAGACGGCTTCGGTTCGACCATCCCATCCAACAACAAGCCCGCCTCAACAATGGTTTGTACATAGCTGCCCAGCGTACGGTGAAAATACAAAAGCTTTTCTTCCTGATCATAAGGAATGGCTTGCTCCAATGGGCCTTCATTGAAATATTGACCCACTTTCCAATACAGCTTTTTCCCTGTCTCATCCTTCACCCATCCACTCTGCGGCGTCAGAAAGCACGGATGCAGAATAGAAAAAATAAAGCTGCCTCCCGGAACTAATAACCGCCGCATTTCGGCAATCGCCCGCTCATAATGAGCCAAGTCCTGAATGACCATATTGGACACGATCAGATCAAAGCTCTGGTCCCCGAACATCTCCAGCTTTTCCAGATTGCCATGGTGATATGTAATTCCCAACGTTGACGGCGTTCGCTCTTTGGCTAGCCTCAGCATCTCTGTCGAGTAATCGACAGCCTCTACCCAAGCACCCGCCCTGGCCATTTTCCGGCTTAGATAGCCTTCGCCACAGCCGGCATCCAGCACTTTTTTGCCCTCAAGGGGTTCCATACAAGCTTGCAATGCCGGATTCAGCAGGACTTCGCGAGACCGATCCCCTTCCTCCGTGTACTTGGCCGTAAAGTTTTCTGCATGCATATCCCAGCGTCGAATGGCCTCTTCCGTGTCCCACTTATTCATATTCATCTCCTTCTTTCTTTTGTATTTACAAATCCGATGCTATACTACAATCCACGTAGGGCCATAGATTCTACACTCATTTCTGTATTTTTTCAATAATAACGCTTACAAATTTAAAATATCTAATTAACACATGATTTTTATATAAATTATACAGGTATTCCATATTCAAATAGTGTGGTAGTGTTTATTGGAAAGCGCTTTCAAAAATAACTTTGTAAAGGGGCCTGTTATGTTAAAACGAAGACCCGTTTCATTACTGTCGTTGACGCTTGCCATCACCCTATTATTATCTACGTTCGCATCCGTTGCCGCTGCTGCCGAATCTGACGGACAAGCACCGCAAGCTGCGGCTGCGAGCAGCCTGCAATCGTATGTGGAAGCCATGCAGCCTGGATGGAATTTGGGAAATTCTCTGGATGCTGTCGGGGCAGATGAGACAGCCTGGGGTAATCCGCGCATTACTCAGGCGTTGATTCAGCAAATTGCTGCCCAAGGGTACAAAAGCATACGCATCCCCGTCACCTGGGATAAGCACATTGGAGCCGCACCAACCTATACCGTTGAGTCCGCCTACATGAACCGTGTGGAAGAGGTTGTTCGCTGGGCACTGGACGCCAATCTGTACGTCATGATCAATGTCCATCATGATTCATGGACGTGGGTAAGCAGTATGGAACCCAAACATGATGAGGTGCTGGCTCGCTATAACGCATTATGGACACAAATTGCCCCGCGCTTTAAAGATCAGCCTAACAAGCTAATGTTTGAAAGCATTAACGAACCTCGTTTCTCCGAAGGAGGGACTACGGATGAAGCGAAAATGAACCAGATGCTCCAGGAACTGAATATATCCTTCCACAAAATTGTCCGTGCTTCTGGCGGTAAAAATGCCACTCGTCCCCTTGTTCTGCCTGGTTTGGACACCGCACCTGCTCAGACCAAAATCAATGAGCTGTACAACACGATAACCAAGCTGAACGATCCCAACCTGATTGCCACCGTCCACTATTATGGTTATTGGCCTTTCAGTGTAAATATTGCAGGCCATACTACTTTTGATAAAGATACTAAAAACGATATCATCCAAACCTTTGATAACGTCTATAACACCTTTGTAGCCAAGGGGATTCCGGTCATTGTCGGTGAATATGGCCTGCTCGGCTTCGATAAACATACAGGCGTGATTGAACAGGGCGAAAAGCTAAAATTCTTCGAGTTCCTGACCTATTATATGAAGGAGAAGAAAATAACAGGCATACTCTGGGATAACGGCCAGCATTTTAATCGCACAACGTACAAATGGTCTGACCCTGAACTCTTTAATGTCATTAAGTCCAGCCTAAAAGGACGCTCCTCCAATGCAGACTGTGACCTCATTCACTTGAAGAAAGGCACCTCTGCTCAGGACACCAAGGTCACCTTAAACCTGAACGGCAATCAGCTGAACACACTCAGTGCTAACAGCAAGCAACTAACACAGGGCACCGACTATACGCTGAGCGGAGACATATTAACCTTCAAAGCCAGCTTGCTCACCAGCCTGACCACTTCCGGTAAATATGGGGAGAATGCCGCCATTACCGCTAAGTTTAACAAGGGGGCAGACTGGAATTTTAGAGTCGTCGTGTATGATACCCCAAAATTAAGTGCTGTCGAAGGGACTACTCAAGCCTTTACCATTCCAACAGACTTCCGTGGTAGCCAGCTTGCCACGATGGAAGCCGTGTATACGAATGGTGGTAATGCCGGTCCACAGGATTGGACACCTTATAAAGAATTTGGCAATACCTTTTCCCCTGCCTATGATGCCAATGGGATCAAGCTATTGCCTGAATTTTTTAATAGTGTAAAAGATGGTGAAGTTACGCTGAAGTTCCACTTCTGGAGCGGCGATGTGGTGACATACAAGATCACTAAGAGCGGAACCCGTGTAACGGGAACGACATCTTAATCTAAGGCGCAGCAGAAGATCGAAAAAGGCGTTCCCGGAACTAAGCCGGTGAACGCCTTTTTATAGTTAAGCCTATAATCATACCTTAGCCTTCCGGCTTATCTGTTAATTTTAACGTCATCGTTTCTTCCTTGCCTGCCCGGTAAAAAGTAACTTTCAGCTCATCGCCAATTTTCTTGTTATCGTACAAGTAGCGACGCAAATCAAGCGTAGAGTTAATCGGTTCGCTATCAAACGCTGTAATGACATCGTTCAGCTTCAAGCCAGCCTCTTTGGCAGGACCGTGGGCTTCCAGAACGACTGCTCCATTCTTCACGCTGTCCGGCAGCTTGAGCTCCTTGCGCTGAGTTTCATCCAGCGGTGCATATTCATTATTGAGATCGACCGTGTATACCCCCAGATAAGGGCGGGTGATCTTGCCGTCCTCAACCAGTTCATTCACCGTTTTCATTACCTCATTGGCGGGAATAGCGAAACCAAGTCCCTCAACACCAGTATCAGCGATTTTCATCGTATTGATGCCAATCACACGTCCGTCCAGATCGACCAGCGCGCCGCCGCTGTTTCCCTCATTAATCGCCGCATCGGTCTGGATGACATGCTGCTCCCAGTCATATACCCCATCCTGATTAATGGAAATCGGAATGATGCGATTCGTATAGCTTACTATACCGGAGGTAAGCGTATCTCCCAAGCCAAGCGGGTTGCCAATAGCAATGACCGTTTCACCCAGACGAAGTTTGCTGGAGTCGCCGATATCCGCTACTGTGCTAATGCCTTTATCGTCAACTGCCAGTACCGCGATATCACTAATGCGATCCTTGCCGATCAGCTTTGCCTCTTTTCTGACACCGTCTACCGTTACAATATCCAGATCATCTGATCCTTCGACCACATGGTTATTCGTCATAATGAAGGCTTTGCCCGAACTCACTCGGAAAATGACACCCGATCCAAGCGCGGATTGTTCCGTACTTTTACCCTCTTCATCTTTCAGATTCACGATGCTAACGACGGCTGGGCGCACTTTGGCTGCCGCCTGCACAATCCGGTCATACGGGTCACCCGCTGCTTGCCGCAAGGGATAGTGACTGGCTCCGGTTACCGCTGTAGTGGAGGGCAGACCTGTAATAAAGCTGAACAGAAGCACGGCAATCACTGCACTGACTGCACCGCTAATGACAGCAGCTTGCACCGGACTTACTCCACGCTTCCTGTGTGGCCAACGTCCCCGTCCTCCACGGCGCGCCTTAAATGCCATTTTTTTAGCCGCACGTGTGGATACCTTCGTTGAATAAAAATCGTCCTCAAACAAGCCCATGCTAATCCTCTCCCCTTCGTTGTCATGCACCGACACTCACTAAAAAATTAGGGCTATTCGGGCTTGCGCCAACCTATGCTACAGAGAACCTGCTCCGTTGAACATCTCAAATGGATTGAATATCCCTTATCATCGGAATCCAGCAACCAATCGTTCCGGCCTACTTATTAATCACCACAAATGGTGCCTTCCTAAGCAACCGAATCTCATAAATTAGCATACACGCCGAATCTGACTCCGAATAGAGGAAAAAAGAGGAATGATTTCCAAACCAATGGACTACAATAGTAACAAGTCTTCTATTCTATTACAAAATGATCGTCTCATAGAGACGTTCTGGCCTGTTCCCGTCCGCTTAAAGCTGCCTATACTTTCGATGAGAGCCTTCCTTCAGAAAGCTTTCCGTTGTTAGCTTTATTGTATCACAGCACTTAGCAAAACCACAGGCAGAACCAAGCTCATTGCACGCCATTTCTAAAATATTTTTTAGGAGGAATATATGATGAATTCACATCGTTCGGCTATGGATGAAGTTCGCATGGCTGCCAAGCTGGCGGATTTGAAAGACGAGCATTACCGCAATACACTGGCGCTAAGTACATTGATTGAACTACTGGTGGACAAAGGCGTAGTGACCCGTGAAGAGGTAGAACGCAAAGCCGCCGAGCTGGACAGCTTTATGGCTCACTTACCTTATCCCAAGGTGTAGGACGATCATAGTACGTATCACACAATCGAAACTCACTGTCCTTGTAAAAACAGCCGCGGTCTTCCATCGCCCCACGCACAGTCAGCTTCGCAAGTTCCATCATATTGTGGTCGCGGCTCAAATGTGCCAAATACGTTCGCTTCGTCCGTCCTGTCAGCAGCTCGCTAAGAATCGCGCCCGCCATCTCATTAGATAAATGACCGATATCGCTGAGAATACGGCGCTTGATGTTCCACGGATAACGACCCATACGCAGCATTTCCACATCATGATTAGACTCCAGCACCAATACATCCGCATCTGATATCGCCTGTTTCACTTTGTCGCTGACATAGCCAAGATCGGTCGCTACACTCAGCTTCTCCGCCCCATCATAAAAGCTATATCCTACAGGCTCGGCCGCATCATGGGATATACCAAAAGACTCCACGCGTAATGATTCAAATTCCCGCGTTGCGCCTGTCTCCAATATTCTACGGTTATCATCTGCAATTTGCCCAACAGCATTGCTGATGGCAAACCATGTCTTCTCGTTAGCATATATAGGTAAATTATATTTACGCGCCATGGCGCCTAGTCCTTTAACATGATCGGAATGCTCATGCGTGACCAAAATACCATCCAACTCTTCTCCGCTCAGATCGCGTTCTTTCAGCAATTCGTCAATACGCTTCGCGCTGAGACCCGCATCGATGAGCAATGTCGTGTCTTCGTTCCGCACAACGGTAGCGTTGCCGGTCGAACCGCTCGACAGCACGGTAAATGAAATCCCCATATCTGTTCAAGACCCTTCTGTATGTTCTGTCTTTGGACTAATGACATCTCCGTTCATCTGCACATAATACACACCTTTTCCGTTGTCCAGCATAAACCGCCACACGGGGGCAGCCACCTGACTATCGGAGTTAAAGGTCTGTCCGTAATAACCGAGCCGGATATCCTTCACAATCGTATCACGCGGCAAATAGCCGTCGATCAGCCTTGCCAGTGCTTTGGACGCAGGCAGCATTTTCTTTGCCTCATCCGAAGGCTGGAGCTCGACCTTAATTTTGCGATACCCTGTAATCTTTTGATTGCTGTAAAACAGAGCCAGCTTCACATTAAATAGCGGCCATTTGCCCTGAACCAGCGGATGAAGTACAAAAGCATCTGCTTGTCCGGATGCCAATTCCTCCTGAACATCCAGCGGATCGTACTGAAAGTTATCGATATCCTTGATTTGTGGCTCCAATGCCTCAACTAACGCATCATGAGTGAATACCAGTTTGCTGTCCACCGGCTTCACCAGCTGCACACGATCATCCTTTTCTCCACTATGAACGTATGTGTAAGAGAGTTTAGGCAGCTGCGGGGTATCGCCGGGAATCGGAGCCAGCACCTGAATGCTTTTCTCTTCCATTAAACGCTGCGTATTTTCATCCAATGAAGTAAAATCCAGACTCGGCCCTGCCGTTTCCTGCGCATCATGCCACAATTGGTAACCCAATACCACATTGAGCAGCAAAAATGTACAGATCAATACGTTTTTGGCGCGGCTCCAATCCATTCCCGTTCCCCCTTCCTGTCACCTCTTTGTCTCCCGGTCTGGCTTCGTTTGTGTTGTGTTGGATGCTGTCGTTACAGGAACAGCAAGAATTTCTGCAACAGAACCGTCACCGAACGAAACGCGCCATTCAGGAGCAAGCTTCAATCCATCATTGGTCAGCTCCGGTTGATATACGGGAGTCAGATCCCGAATCGTCTTCCCTTTGCCTACAGTCTCCAGTTGCTTCTTCAAAGGCTCGCCGCCCGGCAGCATAACCTTCTTCGAGGATTGCTCTCCTCCCTTGAGATACAGCAACGAACGTTCATAGACAGAAGCCGTTTCCTGCTGGATTTGCAGCGAAATCGTACCAAAGCGGAACGATGGTGTGTCGAGCACTGGATAAGCACCATAATACTGCTGAAACATCACAGATGTACGATTTTCATCACTGCTTCTCAATTTCAGCTGATACGAAGCATCCCAACCGCCATGCTGATTCACGAAATCAACTGCGGCCAGCACATCCCTAATCGGGCTGCTTCCACCCGCTCCTGGCGCACTCGGATCGGTATAGCTCATCCAACGTTGCTCCTGCTTGATTTGCAGACTACGTTTGCTATCCGTATAAATTTGGGAGCCGTCCTTCTCCTGAATATTACGCGTAATCCCCGGATCGAAAAACAAATTCCGCTGCATTTGCTCTGTCGTAAACAATCCAGCATACACTACAGGCTGCGTAGTTTCCAGATCATCCACGGGAATGTAGTACTGATTATTTACCAGCTCGTACAACGGGGCATTTTTACCGAAATTCACATGCTGGCGGATGTCCTCTACTGTCATATCGAACTGGTTCGCCTCATACACCACATCGCCTCTGGCACTGAAAAAGAGCGCGTGTGGCTTGGCATTCTTTTCGTCTATATAGATCCAAATGCGGTTAATCGTCTCTCCCTGAAACACCGAATCCGGCGTCAGACGCATAACCCGCTCCAGTAATGAAACCGGGACTCCGCCTGAAAAGGATAATTCGATGCCTTCGTTTTCGCTGCGAATCTGCGCCCAGTCCGCCGATTGAATACTTCGACGTTGAAAGTTGTTAAAGCTTCGGCTTTCCAGCCGTGTATAAATTAAATCGTAAAAAGTAACACCCGGATAAAAAACGGTATGCTTCTTCTCACCTTGGTGAATTAGCATCTTATCAGGAAACACGAGGTTCTCAATCTTTTTCTCCTGCCCCATGCTTTCGGTTTTGACATAGTTCGTTTCTGAAGTGAGTACAGAATCACTGCCTGGAAGGCGGTAAATCAAAAAATAAGTCTGTACCAGGCTGGAAGCAACCAGCAAAATAAGCGTCCAGGACTTCAAGCGTTCCTTCACTGTGCTTCCCTCCCTTCACTCGACATGGGTAGCGTAAAGGTCGTGCAGGTTCCCTGACCGTATTCCGACTCCAGAAAAATCTGGCCCCCATGTGCCTTTACAATTTCCCGGGCAATCGACAGTCCCAGTCCCGTGCCGCCCATATTGCGCGATCTCGCCTTGTCTACACGATAAAACCGTTCAAAAATCCGGTCCAAGTCTTTTTTGGGAATACCAATTCCGGTGTCTTGTACCGAAATGGACAGCATTCCCTCACTGTTGCGGCGAGCTTCGATCCGAATACTTCCGCCATCTGGCGTATATTTCAGCGCATTGGACATCAGGTTGTCCAGCACCTGCTCAATTTGGTCCCGGTCGATCACGACTTTACCGATTCCCTGCTCTACGAACATCCCTGAGCGAATGTGTTTTTGCTTCATTTGAAAAGAAAACCGATCTGCGACTTCGTCCAGCATCTCCATCACATCCGCTGGTTGCATCCGCAAAGGCGCCTCATTGGAATCAAGCCGTGACAGATGCAGCAAATCCGTAACCAACCGGATCATACGCTCTGTCTCGTTGCGGATCACGCCCACAAAACGCTCTGCGAGCTGCGGTTCAGCCATCGCGCCGTCATCCAGCGCTTCAGCGTAGCTGCGGATGGTCGTCAACGGAGTGCGCAGCTCATGGGATACATTCGCTACGAATTCCCGCCGTGTCGTCTCCATCTCCTCCTGCTCCGTCACGTCCTGGAGCACGGCAATCGTCCCCGTAATGCCAATTTCCCGCCGATGAATCGGCGTGAATGTCACACGGATGACGATGGGTTCATCCTGACCAGCTGGCTCCAGCTGCAAGAGCGTGGAGGCCGAAGAACCGCTATACAGGGCCTCGGTTTCCTCCGGGTCGATCCCCAGCAGTACCGCGATATGCCTGCCGGTCATTTCGTTCTCGTTCACGCCCAGCATGGCGCTGGCCCGACGGTTGACCAGAATGACCCGGCCATTGTCATCAGTAGCGACCACACCGTCGCTCATATTGGTCAAGATGGAGGAGAGCTTCTCCTTCTCCTCTTCATTTTGGGACAGTGCCTCACGCAGACGGCCTGTCATATAGTTAAAGGCCACGCTGAGCCTACCGATCTCATCTTCACCAAATACAGGCATCTGCTGGTCGAATTTGCCCTCGGCAACCTCCGTTGCATGGCGTGTCATTACCTTGATCGGGTGCGTAATCGTATGGGCCAATACCACGCCCAGCACAGCCGTCAACGCGAGCGCAATGAGCATACCTGAGAGAAACACATTGTTAATGCGTTTCATCGTATCGTAGAGCTCGGTCATTGAAGCGGCGATGTATACCGCGCCGACAATCTTGCCTTGGCTGATAACGGGCTTGGCGACGACCTTCTTGCGGACATTATCTTCGTCCACCATGTATTCCTCGTTATCTCGGATTCCTTGGAGTGCGCGGCTGACTACTGTCTGCGTATTTTTGCGTCCGACATAATCGGCGTGTGAACCTTGGGAAGTAATTAATACTTTCCCGCTGGCATCCAGCACCTGAATTTCCGCGCCGCTGAAATCGAATAAATTATTCACGCGTGCACGTAGACTTTCCACGCTGTCCTCTTCCATTTTGCCGTCGCTGCCACTCAGATCCTGCTCCGCCAGCACGGACAGCATCTCCGCCCGTGCTTGCAAATCCTGCGTAAAATTACTCGTGAGGGAGTTCTTCATCGAGCTGACAAAATAAACCCCTATCAGCTGCATAGCCACCAAGATAAGTAGCACATAAATAATAATCAGCTTTGCATGAATGGTACGAAAGAAAGACAGCCATTTCATGCCCGCAGGCCACCTTTGCCCCCGCTCACGATATATCCAAGGCCACGGCGTGTCAGGATGGTCTCCGGCTTGCTCGGATTCTCCTCAATCTTCTCGCGCAACCTCCGAATGGTCACATCTACTGTCCGCACATCCCCGTAGTATTCGAAGCCCCATACTGCCTGGAGCAAATGCTCCCGCGTCATGACTTTTCCAGCATTCTTCGCCATATAGTGCAATAGCTCATATTCGCGGTGCGTCAGGTCAAGCGGTGTTCCGTTTTTGTAAGCTGTATACATATCCGTATCAAAAAAGAGGTCGCCCACACGCAGCCCCTGCTTATCTTCCTGCGGTCGGCTTTCCGACGCGCCTGCCCCGCCGCGTTGCTGTCTGCGCATCTGTGCCTTCACTCGTGCCAGCAATTCCCGCGTGCTGAACGGCTTTGTTACATAATCGTCCGCGCCCAGCTCCAGCCCCAGCACTTTGTCGATTTCGCCGTCCTTAGCGGTCAGCATAATAATCGGCGTCTGGAGCTGATGCCCGCGCACCTCGCGGCATACGTCCATGCCGTCCATGCCCGGCAACATCAGGTCCAGCAGGATCAGATCAGGCTGCTGTTTGACCGCGATATCCACTGCGCTGATTCCATCGAAGGCGCAAATCACCTGGTAGCCCTCTTTTTCCAAATTAAATTTCAAAATATCAGCGATGGGCTGTTCATCATCCACTACCAGAATCGTTCCTTGCATACAGCGTTCACCTCTTTTCACGGATCATCATCTATAATAACTTTCGTTTGTCAGTACCTATAAGATGCTTATTCTATTCTATCATACCCGTGCGCCATTCCATTACTTCTCCAGGCTCTTTTCTTCACGCAGAAAAAAACCATGCCTGCACCTACTGTTAAGCATGCAGAAAAACATGGCCTTTCTCATTGATCCTCATAAATCATGTAACTCTCGTTATAAACATCCAACCTATCTTAAATACGTCATTGGATTGCGTGGCGTATTATCTTTACGAATTTCAAAATGCAGATGCGTTCCGGTCGAGCGTCCTGTGTTCCCCATGACCCCGATCGACTCGCCTTGCTGAACCACCTGTCCTACATGAACGCCAATGCTGCTCAAATGCCCGTACACGGTTTGGTAGCCGTTGCCATGATCGATCATAATGACATTGCCGTATCCATTCTGCTGACCTGCAAATGATACTACGCCTTCATCTGATGCGTGAATGTCAGCACTACCGACCAAGTCCACACCCTCATGCATACGTCCCCAGCGTGCGCCAAAGCTACTCGACATCGATGCCCCGGACACCGGCCAAGCGAACTGTCCTGAGCCTTCTCCCACAACCTTCGTTCCTCTAAGAACCACCTCAGTAATAGACGGCTGTAGCACCTTTTGACCGAGCCATTCCTCTTGCACGACCTCACCGTTCTCCTTGGTCAAACGATAGTCCATCTCTTTAAGACCTGCTTGTCCCGGTCGGACCACTTTAGTAACTCCTGCCTTCAGTTCATCGCTCTGGCGAATCTCAACCTCAGGCTCGATGGCAATCTGTTCGACGACCTTCTCTACTGTTCGCACCGTAACCGGAGCCTTTGGAGCAGTAAGCTTCAATTCGTCCCCAATTTGCAAGTACAGCTCACGCGAGCCGGGATTGTTCTGCTTAATCTCCCAAGCAGTCATATTAAATTTAGTTGCAATCGACGACAGAGAATCGCCTTCTTGCACTGTATACGTGATAGGAGCCTCACGCCCCTCAGTCAACACTTTGACTGCCTCAGTCTCCGTCAGCACCTTGTTCGGGTCTGCTTTCACAGGCTCGTACGCGATTTTCTCACGGATACTGGCAGACTCCAGCCATGCTTTAGGGGTTTTAGTACTAGCACTCGCATGGCTGCTGCCCACGGATGTTTTGCGAACCAGCCCCTTGATGCCTGTAGATGTACCCTCACCCACAGGTGTGTACTTCTTCTGTACTTGCTTTAAAGCCGCCTGTGCAGTCGCTTTGTCCTTTACAATACCAACCGTCTGTCCGTTGACCTTCACTTCTACCCCTTTGGCATACGCTGTCAGCATACCATCCAGCTTCTTCAGCGTGGCTGCGCTGTCGATATCCGCTTTATACGCCTTCTCGATGCCTGTCGTTACTGCGCTCGTATTAAGCACCATATCCACGCCGGGATACTTGTCCTTATACTGTTTGTTCTTCGTTGCGTACAGCTGCTTAAGCTGTTGCTCATTCAAGATATTTCCGACCTCGACGCCTTTTACATACACTTTATAATAAGGAACTGTGTTAGCTCCGACATACTGATTACTCGCAAAAATAAGACTCCCTGCAATCACCACACCGCCTGCCGTCCAGCTCAACCATTTTCTTCGACCGTTCCACCACTTTGCTAATTTCCCCGTTTCTACAGCAGACTTGTCTGCAACGTTGGAAGCTGCATTCCTGCTGTCTGGTGAATCCTGCTCCTTCAAAACCTTCATGACTCTCTCCTTTTCAGCATATCTTATCTCTATATAAATGCGTTCATTATTGGTCTTTCACACTATGAATCTAGCCTGTATTCACAAGCATCTATGATATTAGTCGCTATCTACCATTGCATAGTTGCGTAAAAGGTTTCAAAAATTTAACCTTTTCACAACACTGTTTACTTTAACATAGCCTTTACAAAGAATTCAACTACACCCCAATTACTTCCTGACACGCAAAAAAATCCGCGCATGGCGCGGATTCTACAGTCCTATTTTGAGCATAAGCATTGCCCATGAATTCATCTAGACAAACTAACCCATTTCGCTCTATATCTTGTTCATTGGAAGTCGCTTATTGGATTTTTGTAAAATACTTATTTAAGCAAAGCCATCAGCTTGTTATATTCCTCTTTGGTCAAATACTTCGCAAGCACCTGCTGAATATCCTGAAGCTCCTGCTCAGTGAGACCGCCTTCCATCGCGGCTGATATTTTCTGCATCTCCTCCGGCGGCAGCTTATTCATCAGAATTGCAAAAATTTCCTGTTTCTGTGCAGCCGGTAAGTTGTTCTTCTTCTCTGTCAAATGGTCGGGCGTAATCACTAAATCATGGCCTTCAATACTCGTTTCGGGTGTAGTTGTACCTTCTGCCTGCTTCCGTGACTCGTTGCCTGATGTTCCGGCCGACACAGCCCCCTTCTGAGATACCTTGCCATTGGCTGCGCCACCTGCCTCACTTCCGCTTTCTTCTAAGCCCTGTCCCATGACAGGCAACGCATCATCAGGCGGTGTTACACTTCCCGAGCCACTTCCTGTCGTCTTGTTCTTCCCCGTGTCTGTGCTTGGGTCAGTGCCCGCGCTGCCTTTTAGCCAACCCAATCCCCATATGGGCTGTTGATCAAGCTGAATGTTAAACTGCCGTAGCAGCGATTGAACATAAGCATTAACGACTACACCTGTCACTGCCAGCGTTAGTGCGCTAACCAACACGACCGTCATTCCTTTTTTGAGCAGCCATCCAAGCCACCTCATATCCCGTTACCTCCTTATACGCATCCTGCCATGTGTGTATCATCATGAAGTGCATATAGATCAGTATTGACGAGATATGACGATTTTTAACCCATGAAATATGTAAAACTAGCACCATTCAATAGGAGATGCCACATTCTAATTGAATTAGCGTGTACGACGCACCCAGAAACGAAAAATGTCACTGCGGACATAATCGAGGGAATACAGCACCTGCCTGTTCATTTCATCATAGTGAAGCTGCTTCAATAGTAATACCGTAGCCTGCGGATGCTTCAGCAGACGTGTCATATGTGCGTCGTCATAGTTTGGAACGGTAAGCTCGGAATAGGCTCCAACAATTCGTACCCCCGCCTTGAACTCAAGACTCTGAAAAAGCGAGCCTGAAAAAGAGTCATCTTCCAAAATGGGAGCGGCTAATTTCTCTGGCATCCAGTTTATAGAGTGGGCTACAGCCTCTCCGTTGGCAGTACGTGTACGCTCTAGAGCAATCATGGGCTCATGCTCGGAAAATCTCATCTGTTCGGCAATATCAGGAGGACAAACCGAAATTCTCTGAATGGATTCCAGCTGCTCGTCTTCCCGTAGCCCTGCCGAACGAATCATGTCCCCGATGCTGTACAGGCGGTCCAGCGAGCTTGGAATACTCGGTAGCGGGCAAGTCGCAAACGTGCCACTCCCGTGTTTTACTAGTAACTTACCTTCCGATTCCAGTTGGCGAATAGCTCCCCGTAGCGTCGTACGCGAGACACGAAACGATTGGGAAAGTGCAGTTTCCGACGGCAGCCGATCCCCCGGACCCATTTGATTAACCTTCATATATTCTTCTATACGCCGCTTTATGTTCTCTTGTTTTGTTGACACCGTCCGAAGCCCAGCCTTTCTATTGTGTTAAGCCATATAAATCGGATTCGTAAAAGCAATCATCATCACGCAGTCTTCCATGCAGCCGTAAAGCTCCGCTCGTATCCAGCCCTTTCCTAGCGGGTCTTGCAATGACAGCGTATATTCTCCTGTTTGGGCAGGGATCTGAATCTCCGAGCATATGCCTTGACTACTTGTCAGCAGAAGACGAAGATTCTGAGGCTTGAGATTATAATGGGCTGCTCTTGCTTCTACATTCAATTGAACCGTCACAGATAGTGGATCCTCTACAGTCAGCTCTATACATTCGCCGATGTGATAACGATGTTCTCTGCCCTTAATCTGCGCCCACATCGTCAGTAGCGGTCCCATCGTAACTGACACTGAACCGTGGCGAATCGCCTCAACTGCCCGGCCTTCTAAACCTTCTCGCTCTTCTGCTTCATCATGAACTCCCAGATATGTAACAGCCGGAAGTGAATCATCCGGTTTAGATACATGCCAGTCCCGACCGCTTACGGCAGTGATGCGATACCCCTGATTCAACAAATCGGTCCACATGGCAAACGCCCGCTGGCTATCCCGCTTAATAGATGGCATCAGCGTTGACCAGACCTCTATATAATCCACCTCGTGCCAATCCTGAATCGTGTACTCCCAAAAGCACCCCGTACAGATCGGACTTCCGATCCTGAACGGATGGGCAATCCCTGCAATGCCTCCCTGCTCATGCACCTGCCGAATCCCCTCATGAATGTCATCTGGCCCCAGCACACGCCAGTCGATAAAGCGGTCAACCCCAAGCGTCAGCATATGCCCGTAAAAGGTCGTCCACTCCATCCCTGAAATGATCGGGAGACCGAACTGCCGCTGAACCCCTTCCTGATCCGCAAGTGCCGATTGCGTGTTGTGATCCGTCATAGCGATGCATTCAAGTCCCAGATCCACTGCGCTTTGAACAAGCTCCTCCAGCGTGTGCTTGCCGTCGCTGTGAAGCGTATGGGTGTGAAGCTCAGCTGGAATCCATTTAAGCATATGCTGCTTCCTCCCCCAATACATGAATTTGGTAGGCAAGCGTCTCGGTCACAACGGCATGCAGACTGACCGTAATCCGCCACATGCCCGCCGGATTATTTCCTGCAAGAAACCCCGGCGAAGCCGTAGACGAACTGAGCCAATGCTCCTGCTGCATCTCGGGACGATGCGCATTTCCCCGGTGACGGAGGGGATCATCGACAGACAGCGTTAATAAATTTTGCAGCGGTATATACTTCTTCCATAGATCGGGTGATTGCCCCGTCTCGTCGTATCCGTATTTGCTCATGCTTTTCTCAATGATTCCTCGTGCTTGCTCTTGATCCTCCAATAACTTGGGCGTATAAGAGAAGTGAATACGGATCGTTTCAGTCAGCTGTGGAATATGAAAAGAGTACGTAATATGGCTCTGGGTGCAGGTTCTGTCGACCGTTCCTTCCACATACAGTAGTCTGCTCATGACTCCCCATCTTGGCTAGACGGTTCATCCACAACATGCTTCACCATATCCTTCACAGTATGTTCTTCATCACTCGACATGTCTTTGTCTCCCGCCCACAAAACACCTACGGGTTGAAGGCGCGTCAGCTCAATCACCCGGTCTGTACGAATACCTGGAAACTGCGGGAGATTATCCTCGTTTAACGTAAAGGCACACAGTCCAGCCACTTCCATGCTGTCCGCACCGCCTTCCAGCAATACGGCTCTGATTTCAGCTATATCCTCAAGCACAGCCTCTCCAGATAGCTTGACCGTGGTAGAAAAATGTGACTCTGCCCCCTCATAAGCGGCTCTAAACTCCCCGAGTCTCAGATCATGGTGGCATGATGAATACCACTGCTCCGAGCCGTGAAGACGAAGCTGGATATCGACGCATGCATCTTCCTCGCGCCGATTGAAGCCCGGCCTGAATCCTGGAGACGATTCTCTGCCTGAATCCCGTAAGGGACGTTTGGAAGTCTGGATAAACACATAGCTACGCTGGTGTGCAAGTGCAATGGAAGACGCTTGTGACGGCATTTCCAGCTCCTGCTGACGTTCCATCTCCCACCCAGTGACCTGATAGGCAAAAGGAAAACGGCTCATGACCGCCTCACGCGGCTCTTCCTCTGGTTTCCACTGGAAAGCAGGCGGCAGCATAAAACGATAGTCCGATGAAATGTCATCCTTAAAGTTTCCATTGGTTGTTGCGGATTGGAGAACAGGATGGCCACCCAGATCATAACTGCCATTAAACGCAGTCGTAATATGATGCGCCCCCTGGAAAACAGCTTCCAGAACATTGCCCCCTGCATCTAGCTCGACGCGGTACATCCATTCGATATCGGTGGTTCTTCCCCATTTGCTCATAAGCAGCGGCGCGGGCGTTCCCTCATCTTCATGGCTGAACATCATCTGGTATTCGATGACCGTCTTCCCATCGTTCACTTCTATGGAATAGAACAAAACAAGCGGTGTATCCGTAAAGCGATTCTCATAAGGATGTGACAGATTACGGCCATATAAAAGCGGGGTATGGCGATAAATCAGCGATCTTGGAGAGGAATCAGCCACGCAGCGCAGTTCAACCCCGTCGATCCATGCTCGAGATACAAGCGGAGCCGATTCCAGTTCGCGAAATTCGGCATAGACCTCGTAATCGCCTTCTTTTAGATATCCCAACAAACGGGTGTACACTCCCTGACTGCTACCATAGTACAAAATGACATCTTGATTATAGGCTTCATTCAGATAGAGACGTACGAAGGCAGATTCTCGATCTGCCGCAGCCCAGTCACTGTCTGATCTGGCGAACAGATCAAGCTCCGCGTATCCGTCTTCTGGCATGGAGAATCTAAACCGGAATCCGTTTCCCGGACTGAGTTCAACCTCAGCCTTGTGTAAGGCGATTCGATAACCGCAATCCAGCAAATCCTTTTCCCACACTCGCCCACTAAACCCGGTAATTTGCACCTCTGCTTGGCTGTTCATCCCTGTAACCTCCTTAGTGTATAACGACGGTCTAGCTGGCATCCGCATCCTTCACCATTGTTCGAATATAAAAGTAGCCCATAAAGGAACACAGTAAAAACATAAACACTGCCATTGCGCTGGCCGTATGCGTCTCCTGATAGCTGGAAAACACCTGCTGCATCGCAACACCCAACACTTGTGGTGAGTTGGCACCGATCAGGAAGGGAGCCGTAAAGCTGCCCATGATTCCCATGAAAATGAAGGTCACCGCAACCCACATCGTTTTATAGGAAAGGGGTAAAATAAAGCGACCAAACAGCTGCATCGTGCTGGCTCCAGCATCTCTGGCACTTTCGACGACAGCGTTTGGAATGCTGGCAAGTGCCGAGCTGAGCAGCATGGTTGCGAACGGAATGTTGAACCACAAATTAGCCAGCACCAGACCCTTGTAGTCATAAATAATCCTCGGGATCGTTTCAATTCCAAGCGGCAGCAAAAGACGTGCAGCCCAACCGTGATTGCCATACATGGTAATGATCGCATACGTTGCAATTACACCGGGAACAAACATCGGAATAAAATACAACCGGCCTATCCACTTCACGACAACCCCTTTGCCGAATCTCAGATAAATCGCCAAAGCATAGCTGATGACCAGAGTAAGGGCCGTCGAGACTAGCGTGACACTAATGGTATACATGATATTTCTACGCATGGCAGGTTCCGTGAACAGCCGAATATAGTTGGCCAGCCCGTAGCCCGTTCCATATTGATCAATCAAGCTTTCCTTCACGGCATAAAGAATCGGAATAATAACGACGACCAGCAAAATGAGAAAAGACGGGATGACCAGGGCAAGCCCCAGCATCCCCCTTTTGGACAATGAACTCATGATCAACCGCCCGCTACTTCACTTTGCCAGCGTTTGTAAATTTCCTGCTGAAGCTCTCCGCTGTTAAAGCTGCGGTATCCAGAAGATACACTGTTGAATTTCTCCTGCAGCTCCGTTGGCATCAGATTCCACTTAATCCCCGGGTAGCCGTACATTTTATTAATAACCACCGTTTGCGCTTCAGGCGTCAGTATATAATTCAAGAATTCCTGAGTGGCTTCTTTTTTGGAGGAGAGCGAAGGAACCATCAGATAAGAGGGTCCCCCTGTAAAAGCAGGATCGATCTGTGTCAGCTTCACCGTGTCCGGAAGCAGCCCTTTAGCCAGCTGCTCGAGTGCCATATCAGACCAGGCTGGAACCATATCAACCTCTCCACTCGCCAAAATATCAAGCGTGCCTTGGTTCTTCTTAGGATAGACTCCTTTTTGGTACATTGAAGGGCCCAGCTCCTTAAGCAGTGAGAAGCCTTGATCCCATTTCTTCATATTTGCCGGATCATCACTGTTCATCGCCTCTGGCGGAAGGAAATTATAGATCACCGTGTTCACAAACGAGCTGCCTGACCCACCCGTAGACGGATCGTTATAAGCAAACTTGCCTGGATGCTGGCGAATCCACGTGTACAGCTCGTCGGCTGTTTTCGGAGGCGTCGCTACTTTTGCACTGTTATAGGCAAGGACAACCGAAGAGGCACGATATGGAATGGCCTGATTGTTGACTTGCTTGAGATATGTTTCATCAACATTCTTCAAATTTGGAACCTTGGCAGCGTCAACCGTTTCCCACAGTTTCTCGCCTACCCCCTTGGTGATGTCATCCAGACTGCCTTCGTACAGGTCGATATCTGTATCGGTTTGCCCGCTTTTCTTGGCTGCAATCAGGCGATCCAGTGTAGATGCGCCTCCGGTCCCTGCTGGCAAATACACCAGTTTGACCTTAACGTGATCATTTTTAGCTTCAAAGTCCTTGATTAACGTTTCCCACAGCTCTTTGACGTTCAGAGACCCTCCAGTGTACAAGGAAATTTCCGTCGTTCCCGTAGCGGCCCCCGCTTTTGTAGACTTGGCTTCCCCTGTAGCCGTGGCGGCATTACCGCCGTTACCACAACCAGCCAACAACGATAAACTAAGTACCCCTGCCAAAACCAGACCCATATTCTTTTTCCCAAACACGTTGTTGCCTCCTTTAGATAGTTGCACAAGTTCGCAGCATCATCAGATGATGCGTTCGTGACGGACATTGATGCGATATAGAGGTTGATCGTGAATCTTCACTGTGCTGCTGGAAAAGTAACTATTTTACTGAAGCTGAATCTGATGTGCTCTCCACTGCGCAGCTCGGCCGCTCGTTCACGCGGCACAAACATTTTCAGATGATGGGTACCGCTATCCAGCGAAACTTCCGCATAATGCCCTAGAATCATCACTTGTCTGATTGTTCCGGCTAGAGAACCATTTTCTTCCGTCGTCAGAACAATATCCTCTGGTCTTACACCAACCATGGATTCACCTGTGTATTCATGCTCTTGTGCAAACGGTATTCCGCTCACAGAGACACTGCGACCTGTGCTCACCCCCTTTAATAAATTGATACGGCCAATAAAACCCGCTACAAAAAGGGACTGTGGCTTGTCATAAATCTCCTGCGGCGAAGAAAGTTGCTCAATCCGGCCCGCATTCATAACGACGATTCGGTCGGAAATGGACAGCGCCTCCTCCTGATCATGGGTGACGAACACCATCGTCATTCCTGTCTGGGTCTGAATATCACGCAGCTCCTCTCTCATCTCCATGCGCAATTTGGCATCAAGCGCGGAAAAAGGCTCGTCCAGCAGCAATACATCAGGCTTTAGCAGCAAAGCCCGAGCGAGTGCTACCCGCTGCTGCTGACCTCCCGAGAGCTGTCCCGGCGTTTTACGCTCTGCGCTCTCTAGCCGAACCAGCGCTAGCGCTTCCTTCACCTGACGGTCAATTTCTGTCTTCTTCACCTTTCGAATCTTCAACCCGAAAGCCAGGTTGTCATACACGGTCATATGCGGCCACAAATTATAGCTTTGGAACACCATAGCCGTCGGACGTTTTTCGGGCGGCAGCTTGAGTACGCTTTTACCCTGAATCTGAATGTCGCCACTGTCCGGGTCCAAAAAACCGCCAATGGAGCGAAGCACGGTTGTTTTACCACAGCCGGAAGGTCCCAGCAGTGTCACCAGCTCTCCCTTCATCACGTCAAGTGAAATGCCTTTGACTCCGTCTCCTGTCTTGAAGCGCTTGGTTAACTCTTGAATGGATAATTGAATGGGCATTAGCTTAGGCTCCTTTTTCAGGATTTTGCAAACTCCTCTTTTGACCAATTACGTTATTTCACCTGAAATCCGCCTGCCAGTACATCGGCACTTACAAAACGCTTGGCTGCCAATAGCAGAATGATCGTTGGCAGGGTTAGAATGACTGAGAAAACAGCACCTGTTGTGCTCGGATAATCAGCAATGATGGAATACATGATGACTGGCATTGTTTTATAGTCCGGCGTTCCGACAAGGAGTGTCCCTTGTGCTTCATCCAGTGAAGCAAGAAAAGTAAAGATGGAGGCGACCACAATGCCGGGCAGCGCCATAGGAAAGGTGATTTTCCAAAACACCCGAAAGGGTCCGGCTCCAGCATCCCGCGCCGACTCCTCCTGTGCGCGATGTACGCTGCGGAAGGCAGAGGATGGAATCCAGGTCATATACATGAGTGTGTTTACCATATGGATGAGCACAATGCCTGCAAAAGTGTTCATCAACCCGAATTGGTAGAATAGTACGGCAATGGACACATACAAACCCATTTTCGGAAAAGCATGTGTAAGCAGGAATGAGAAAAGAAACCACTTACTGAGCGGGAAAGAAATTCGTGCAAAGGCATAAGCAGCAGGAATACATACGATAATGGAGCAGACCGTAACGGTAATCGCAATCAGGAAGGATAGGGAAATCGAGCTGACTACATCATCCTGGGTAAGTACAAACTTCCACCATTCCAGTGACAAGCTCTGCGGGAGCGGTGCAGGATACTGCCATTTTCCTGAAACCGCCAAGAGGAGGAGATTGGTCAGAGGCCCCAGGAAAAAGATGACGAAAATGATAAGCACGATGAATTCAACAATTTTGCGTGTGCCGAGTGAGCGAAGATACCAGTTCATAATTCATCCCTCTCAAGACGTCTAGACGTCCAAATCTCTTTTCTATTTGGATTATAGAGAGGGTTTGTTATCACAAATCGACAAGGAAGATAAGATTATGTAAAGGGAAAGATACCATTTAACACTTCACAGAATAAAAAAAGAGAGAGGCTGCTAACAGCCTCTCTCTTTGAACATGTATTAATAGCTATATCATTCTTGTCCTACAAATAAATCGGAAGCACCTGATTCGTTTGATCACGATTACGCCCAACCGAGAAAATAGCAATTGGGATACCTGTCAGATCAGACACGCGTTGTACGTAATTGCGTGTAGTCTCAGGCAGTTCCTCCAGCGTTTTCACGCCAGTGATGTCTTCGCTCCAACCTGGCATTTCTTCATATACCGCTTCGCACTCCGCCAGCATTTTCAGGCTAGCCGGATAATGCGTAATCACCTCACCGCGGTACTTGTAACCTGTGCAAATTTTCACCGTTTTCAGGCCAGTCAATACGTCCAGCGAGTTCAGGGAAAGACCCGTTAATCCACTGACACGACGGGCATGGCGCACAACGACGCTGTCAAACCAGCCTACACGACGAGCACGACCTGTAACCGTACCGTACTCATGACCTGTTTCACGAATGTAATCGCCGACTTCATCGTTCAGCTCAGTTGGGAAGGGTCCATCGCCAACACGAGTTGTATACGATTTAGCTACACCGATGACTTGTTGAATCTTGGATGGACCCACACCGGAACCAATACATACGCCGCCAGCCGACGGGTTGGAGGACGTAACGTAAGGATACGTACCTTGGTCGATATCAAGCATAACGCCTTGCGCACCTTCAAACAGTACCTTTTGATTTGCGTCAATTGCATCATTCAACACGACAGATGTATCTCCTACATAAGGACGGATAAATTCAGCATATTCCAGATACTGTTTTAGTATTGCTTCTACATCCAATGGCTCGCCGCCATATACTTGCTCAATCACTTGATTTTTTTCTTTCGTTTGATGGCGCAGCTTCTTTTCGAATTCCTCTGCATCCAGCAAATCAGCAATACGAATACCGTTACGTGCAGCTTTATCCATATAAGCAGGGCCGATCCCTTTACGGGTAGTACCAATTTTGTTAGGACCCTTGCGGTCTTCTTCCAGCACATCCAGCGTCATATGGTACGGCATAATCACATGTGCACGGTCGCTAATAACCAGATTTTTTGTGGAAAAACCATTATCATGAATGTAAGTAATTTCTTCAATAAGAGCGGCTGGATTTACGACCATGCCGTTGCCAATAACACACTTTTTATCTTCATAAAAAACGCCGGATGGAATCAGGCTCAGCTTGTACTTTTTACCGTCAATGAGAATCGTATGACCAGCATTGTTTCCGCCTTGGTAACGGGCCACTACTTCAGCGCTTTCCGCCAGATAGTCCGTGATTTTACCTTTGCCTTCGTCTCCCCATTGTGTTCCCACAACGACTACAGTTGACATGTTTCATTCCTCCGTGGAGTGCCCACAGACACTCTGATTTTGAGCTGACACACTACGCATATCCGACTTCAACCGCCTGAGCGAGCAGATATGGAGCGCTCTCGGACAGCAGGAAAAAACGTCCGTCGCAGACATTCCGTAGGTTCGGAAAGCCCCGGGCGTAATGTTCTCCCCACTGCGTTGAAGCAGCACTATAAGTGTAACAGCACCATTTTTTAAAGTCAAATAAAAAGCGAACATTATATTACATGAAAATAGTATTGTTCGTAATTGAGAGTTTCATTCCTTATATGAAAATATGTGAATTCTATAAAAAAGGACCCTTTCGAGATCGCGAAATCCGCGTCGAAAGAGCCTTTTTTAATGATACTAATATGTTATCCGGCGAACGCATCCGAATGGGCACGCTCGTAATTAGCGAATTTATTATAATTTTTGAGAAAGACCAACTCTACCGTACCGACCGGGCCGTTACGCTGCTTGGCAATGATAATCTCAATAATATTCTTCTTTTCTGTTTCCTGATTATAGTAATCATCCCGGTACAGAAACGCCACGATATCAGCATCCTGCTCGATAGAACCTGATTCCCGCAAGTCACTCATCATCGGCCGCTTGTCTTGACGCTGCTCCACACCCCGGCTCAGCTGGGAGAGGGCAATTACAGGCACTTCAAGTTCACGAGCGATTTGCTTCAATGTCCGTGAGATTTCAGATACCTCCTGCTGCCGGTTCTCGCCTGCTTTGCCTCGTCCGTGAATAAGCTGCAAGTAGTCGATTACGATCATACCCAGTCCCTTTTCCGCCTTGAGACGGCGGCATTTGGCACGGATATCCGCCACAGTGATGCCGGGTGTATCATCGATATAGATTTCCGCCTCTGACAAGGCTGCAATGCCCATCGTCAGCTTCGCCCAATCGTCGTCGCCTTTAAACTCACCTGTCCGCATGACGTTCGCGTCCAGATTGGCCTCGGCACAAATCATCCGCTGCACGAGCTGAGCGGCCGACATCTCCAGACTGAAGATGGCTACTGTCTCCTTTGCCCGAACCGCAACGTTTTGCGCAATATTCAGAGCAAACGCTGTTTTACCTACGGATGGACGGGCGGCCACAATGATCAAGTCATTGCGCTGGAACCCCGCCGTCATCTTGTCCAAATCAACAAACCCGGACGGAATCCCAGTCGTATTGCCCTTGTTCTGATGCAGCAATTCAACGCGGTCAAACACTTCCATCACGACATCGCGGATGGCAATAAAACCACTACCTGAGCGCCCGTTGGATATCTCCATAATCTTGCGCTCAGCATCGCTCAGCATACCAGCGACATCCTCGCCACTGCTATAGCCTTCGCTCACAATCTGCGTAGCTGCACGAATCAAGCGACGAAGCATCGCTTTTTCTTCAATGATCTGGGCATAGTAATCTACGTTAGCCGCTGTTGGCACCCCGTGAGCCAGCTTCGCCAGATAACTGACACCACCGATATCCTCTAGCTGTCCCTTGTCCTGAATTTTCGAGGTCAGCGTAACCAAGTCAATCGGCTGTCCGGATTCACCCAGCTCAATCATTGCTTCGTAAATCATCTGATGAGCCTTATCATAAAAGTCCTCGGTCTGCACCCGCTCCATTGCGGTAATCAGTGCTTCAGACTGGAGCAAAATAGACCCGATAACCGCCTGTTCAGCCTCCAGATTTTGCGGAGGAATCCGATCAAAAAATTCGCCGCCCATAATTATTCTTCAGTCACCTGTACTTTCAGCGTAGCTTTGACCTCAGGATGAAGCTTAACGGTCATTTGAGTCACGCCCAACGTACGAATCGGTTCTTCCAGCTCAATTTTGCGTTTGTCCAGCTTGATACCAGTTTTAGCTACTGCCTCCGCGATTTGCTTGCTTGTAATCGCGCCGAACAGTCGTCCACCTTCACCAGCCTTCGCCTTGAGCTGAACCGTTGTCTCTTCCAGCTTTTTGCCGAGCGCTTGCGCCTCTTCCTTTTCCTCTTGCTTGCGCTTTTCCTCAGCAGCATTCTGGTTTTCCAGCGTCTTCATATTTCCTTCTGTCGCTGGACGGGCAACACCACGCGGCAACAGGAAATTCGCTGCATAACCGTCCGACACTTCCTTAATTTGCCCCTTCTTGCCTTGGCCCTTCATATCTTTAATGAATATCACTTTCATTCAAATAACCCCTCTTCCCCATCAATTTCGGCCAGCACGTCGACCACTCTGCGCTTAGCTTCCTCCAGCGGGCAATCCAGCTGAACCGCCGCATTCGTCAGATGTCCTCCGCCGCCTAGCCGTTCCATGACGACCTGTACGTTCATGCGTCCGAGTGAACGGGCGCTGATCCCCACCAGGCCGTCAGGACGTTCACTGACCACAAAGGAGGCCAGTACATCCGTCATATTGAGTAATGAATCCGCCACCTGAGCAATCAGGAGCTGCGGTATTTTCTGTCCGGGCTCAGTTACCGCAATTGCGATATGCCCATATATCATTTTAGCATGCTTAATAATTTCCGCCTTAGCAATATATTCATCCAGGTCCTCTTTTAACATGCGCTGGATCATAACTGTATCTGCTCCGCTACGCCGTAAAAAGCCGGCTGCCTCGAATGTACGCGAGCCTGTATGCAGGGAAAAATGCTTGGTATCCACCGTAATCCCTGCCAGCAGTGATGTTGCCTCCAGCGGTGTCAGTTGGACCTTCTCATGAATATATTGCAGCAGCTCGGTCACCAGCTCACAGGCCGATGACGCATAGGGCTCCAAGTAGATCAGAACCGAATCATTAATAAATTCCTCGCCCCGACGATGATGGTCGACAACCACCACCCGACTGGCCGTTTGCACCAGACGCGGCTCAATCGTCATGGAGGCCTTGTGCGTGTCCACCACGACCAGCAGACTGTGCTCAGTCATCAGCTGGAGCGACTGCTCTGGCGTCAAGAGCGCTTGCGATAGATTCTCATCCTTGTTTACCTGCTCCATCATTCGGTCGATAGACGGATTGGATTTATCGAGTACGATATGTGCCTCTACATTGTAAAGTGCCGCAGCCTTCCACACACCGATGGCGGCTCCCACCGCATCCATGTCCGGTATTTTGTGTCCCATGATCAGGACGCGGTCACTCTCCTGCATCAGATCACGCAACGCATGTGCAATCACTCGGGCACGCACTCTGGTACGCTTCTCGACAGCATTGGACTTGCCTCCGTAGAAGGACAGGCGTTGTCCCGCCTTCACTGCTGCCTGATCGCCCCCACGTCCAAGCGCCATATCCAGACTGGATTGGGCCAGCTCGCCTAGCTCCTTGATGCTCTCTGCACCGAAGGACAAGCCAATACTCAGTGTCATCGGTACTTTCAAATCCGCCGTCATTTCCCTTACGGTATCCAGAATGACGAATCGACTTTGCTCCAGCTCCTGGAGCGCTTTATGATTCAGCATAATGAGATAACGCTCAGAAGATAATCGGCGCAAATAAATATTGTACTGATTAGCCCAAGATGTAATCTCGCTTGACACCTTCGCAATAAGCGCGGTGCGTTGCTGATCGTCCATCCCCTGAGCAGCCTCGTCCATATTATCGAGCATGACGATACCGAGCGCCAATCGCTCGTTTTCATACTGCTTGCGTAGCACCGCCAAATCCGTTACTTCATACAAATATATCAGACGCTCATCGGGCACGATCAGAAACTGATAATGACGCTCATCATGCTGTAGCTCCACCTTCAGCTCACGAGCAGGCTCCTTTGTTTCCTTTTTGGTGCTTAGGGCACCTGCGAGTTGAGGAAACAAATCATGAAGAGACTCACCAATCAGCGATTGCTCCTCAAACATCTCCCCGGCAAACCGATTGTGCCATTCTACCGTTCGATTTTCACTGTATAAAATGATGCCGAACGGCAATGTGCTAATCGCTTCCCCTTCCACCCGCTTGATCCGGAAGGAAAGACCGCTGATATATTGATTCAGTTCCCGACGAAAATCCAATTCCGTCTTCAGCATCAGCCCGCCGAGCAAGAATGACAGCAACAGTCCTATCACACCCAGTTCCCAGTTGTACATGGAAATACATATGACAAGGACCAGCAGCAGCAAAAACGCCCAGACCGTCTGATAGCCGTGCCAGCGTTTTTGTAGAAATTTAGGCATGACTGTTCACCCTATTTCTTTGATCTTGTAATAGCTTCACGCAGCGGAAAGGCCAAATCAATAATACCTATAATGCGGAGCGGCTGGAACACCAGAACGATGAGCGACAGCAGCAACGCAATCACCGGGCTCATTTTACGGCTATGCGTCCAGAAGTATACAAAACCAATTGTCTGGATAATAAAACATGCATGAATCAGCGGCAGCATACTAATGGAGACCATTTGAATCCAGCCGCTATCGGAAGACCCTGCTATCCATTCAATTACAATTGCCAGCAGATAATACCAGATCAGCGCGCGCGGTAGCCTCCACTCGCGGGCAGGCTTCATTTTGCGTACTGGTACATCGAGACTGCTCAATGCCGGACGTGCCAAAGCGTGCGTAATCACTGCCAATATGAACGAGGTCACGATCAGCACATACGGAATTTTTCCAATCAGCATTGTGCCGAGTTTCTGCGTATCCTCTGCCGTCCAATTCATGTTTGAAAACATCGGATTAGCACTCAAAACCTGCTGTACAATACTTGCCGATATCGCAGCCTGATCACGAAGATACTGTGCAAGATCAAACCCAAAGGAATACGTGGCGATAAACAGAACAACCAACAACTCGGCTAAAATAATGCCCATTCCGGTCATTAACACCTGAAAAGCAGGTCCTCCCTTTTTATATATCCGTCCCATCATGATTGAAGGAATCAGAAAATAAATCGCAGGGAGCAGCGAATACACATCGAGTAGCGCTATAATGAGCAGCACCGGTATGACGTGGACCAGAAATCCTTTGAAAGGCAGCGATGAAAACAATACAGCGCCAGGCACAATCAGTAAAAATACGGTAATGATTCTTAATGGTGTCAATAGAGTCAGCAGCAGAAGCAAATAAATGACGCTCCATGCTACAGTTGCCAAGCGGAATTTCAACGTTTTCACCTCTTACGCATATGTTCTTCCAGTGCGGAAATGTCCTGATACCAATCCTCCAGCTGGTGTCCTTCTTTTCTGTGCTTTCTTAGCTTGTCGATGAGTAGATCATCCAATTCACGGTAAGACACTCCAAGGCGCCTCCCCAAAATATAACTGCTCATCACTAAGCTCGCCAAGCAATCACCAATGCGGGCTGTACTGCCTTCCCACATTGCCTTAAACAAACGGGAGACTTGGTCCAGCACCTCTGTTTTAAGCCATTCAATAACCTTGGCTCGTTTAACTACATCCATTTCTTTAGGCATATGATGAAGAGTCACACCCCTCTGAAAAAGCTTTATTCTCCATTATAGCATATCCTATTCTGAAAATAACTGTTACCCCATAGGGTAAATTGTTATTTTCGGAGCAGCTTTGTTGCTTATTTTAGCTTGAAGTATTAAGCGATTCTCTGGATACAAATTTTTCACAATACTCAATAATCTGGCTCCGACGTACAATGCCAATAAACCGTTCCATATCATCTACAACGGGCACAAAGTTCTGTACCTTAGCCAAATTGATTAAATCCTCCATGTTAGCATCAATGGACACGGGCTTCATCGTAACCCGCAACGGAACGTCCTTAAGCATAAACTTAGAAGCGTTTTCAAAGGTGATTTTCCCCTCGGACTCTTTCATATGCCACAACAGATCACCTTCTGTAACCGTACCTGTATATCTACCTTCCTTATCTAAAATAGGAACCGCTGTAAAACGGTGATATTCCATCCGTTCCAACGTTTGCCGTAAAGTAGCATCCGCCGTTACACAAGCAACTTCCTGTTTGGGAAGCAAGAAAAAAGCGATATTCATGAGAAACGAATCCCCCTCAAAATCAAATATAAATCAATTGATTATTCACTGAATGTCCTGCTTGTCGGGAAGCCTCAGCGTCTGCGGGGTTGTATCGGAATCTAGCCAGTTGGCAATTATGAGTCTGGCATATTCAAGTTCCTGTTCATTAGCCCGGTCATAATACAGGCCCTTCTTCTTGAACCCTTCCCCCGTAATCGTAAAACTTGAAATTTGCGGATTCCCCTGTGAAATAGCCTGCTTGCCAAGCCCAGTAATAAAAGTAGGTTCCATGTCGGTTTTGAAATTGGCTCCCATAATATCGAGCAACTCTGGAATCTTGGTAATTCCGTTGATATTCAGCAGCTTATCCGCCATAGCGTTCAGGAAAATTTGCTGCCGTTTGGTACGGTTGAAGTCGCTATCTTCCCGATATCTAACATAATACATGGCTTCCTCACCATTATAAAGCGGCTTGCCCGCCTCAATACGGAACTTGATATGCAGCGGATTCTTATTCTCAATGGGCTTGTCGATTGGAAGCACAACTCCACCCACTGCATTCACCGCATCCTGAATACCCTGGAAATTAATCGTAGCATAATAATCGGCCTTATGCTCCATCAACTTCTCTACTGTAGCCATGGACATATCTTCGCCTCCGAACGCATAAGCATGCCCCAACTTATCAAAATCATCCTCGCCATCGCGATTCGGATCATGTCCGGCAATCTGTACGTACGTATCCCTTGGAATAGAAACCAGAAGCACACGCGATTCCGCGGGCCGTACTACCGCATACATAACCGTATCCGAGCGACCACGCGCCTTTTCATTGGGTCTTTGATCCGTACCCAATAACAGTACCGAAAAAGGTTCCTTACGGTAAGCTACTGTCTCTTGCTGCTGCTGTTCCCCGGATTGTCGGGGCTGATAGGATTTCTCCAGCTTGCTTTCCAACGTCGGTGATACAAACCAGTCAAAAGCCACCAGTGTCAGCTGTTTGCGGAACAGGTAGCCTCCCAATGCAATCAAAAATAAAACAATACATGAAATATATAGAGCGGTAAACCTCTTTTTCTTTTTGGTCTTTCCACGGGTCCTTCTCCTATGTCTTCTCTCCATAACCGGTACCTTCCTTCTTTCCGTCACAAATCCCATCTCTTCATTAAACCGAATTGATCCCTCATGAAGCGAAAACTTCCCCTCAAAGCATAAAAGGTCTGCTACCTTGTTGTCAAAAGTGTCATGGCGTGGTCAGCTCCTCGAATTCATACCAAAAAGGGCCTCGACCTCACGGTCAAAGCCCCAATTCATGTTTTTATTCGTATCCTATGTAGCTTTCAAAGTCATTTTTCCCTTAATGTGGAGCCAGTTTCGCCAAATTTTGTAGTCGCACCGGAAAAGAAGTCGACAGGGCAAAACCATAATCGAACAACCTCCGGGTCTGCTCAAAACGCTCTTCCTTGCTCGGAGCACCCAGCACCACAGCAACTAGCCGTCTTCCATGCTGCTCAGCGGTACCCGTGAAGCAGTATCCAGCATCGCTTGTGTACCCTGCTTTCAGTCCGTCTGTTCCTGCGTAAGAGTACGGTCCAGCCAAGGAAGGCAGCATCCAGTTCGTATTACTAATGTAGATGCCTTTATCCTTCAACTCCATCTGCGTACGGCTGGACGTTCTCAAAATCTCCGGGTGTGACGTAATTAAATAGGAGGCCAACTTCGCCGTGTCGCTTGCTGTCATTTTCGTTTCGCCCCGAATATCCTCAGGGTGATTGGGCCCCAATTCACTCTGACCTGCCCCCGAGGCATTGCTGAAGCGACTATCGGATGACAACCCTATTTGGGCAGCCTTTCCATTCATACGCTTCACAAAAGCTGATTCATTCCCTGCTGAACGCTCGGCTAACGCGACAGCGGCATCATTCGCTGAATACACAACCATACTCTGGAACAATTCGGATACGGTCATCCTTTCACCATACCGGAGGGACAAATTCACACCGCCCACCGTACTCGCGTAACGGCTAATTCGCACTTCATCATTCCAGCCTAACCGTCCGGCCCGAATATCCTCCAGCACCAATAGCTCAGTCATGAGCTTGGACATATTTGCGGAAGGCATAGGCGTATCACCGTTCACATCCATCAGTAATTCCCCAGTATGCATGTCCATCAGCACCGCGGCCTCTGCATCCACATTCGGCTTTCCGATCAACAGGCGGGGTCCAAGCGTAATAAAAATCAATATAATAAGTAACGGGACGACAATAGCCCAACGTATCCAGTGTTTTTTCATCATCGTAATAACCTCCATACTCTATTAGACGATGAAAAATCCATTTTGTCTGCAATTTTTCGAAAAAAAGATACAATTTTTTTACCTTTTTTATTCCACGCCAAAATATCCGTCAATCCTGCTTTCAGGATGACGGATATTTTGCCTCCTAATTATATATTTTAGGCAAAGTGACAGGCTACGAAATGGTGATCGCCCGCATCTCGATATACTGGAGTCTCTGTTTTACAACGCGCTTCTGCCATAGGACAACGTGTATGAAACTTGCATCCTGAAGGCGGATTGGCCGGAGATGGGATGTCTCCTTTCAACACAATCCGTTGTCTCTTAATTGTGGGATCAGGAATTGGTACTGCCGATAGCAGTGCCTTCGTGTACGGATGCAGCGGATTACTGAACAGTTCCTCCTTGGAGGAAAGCTCTACCATTGAACCCAGATACATCACACCAATCCGGCTACACAGATGCTCGACTACACTTAGATCATGCGAGATGAACAGATAGGTCAATTGGCGTTCCTGCTGCAAATCACTTAACAAGTTAATGATCTGGGCCTGAATAGACACATCCAGAGCAGATACCGGCTCGTCAGCCACAATAAAATCAGGATTCAAAATCAAAGCCCGTGCAATCCCGATCCGCTGACGCTGACCGCCAGAGAACTCATGCGGATACCGATCATAGTGATACGAGGACAGCCCGCAAATGTTCAGCGTTTCATTGACCTTCTTCCGCAGCTCTCTACGATCAATCAACCCGTGGTCCAGCAACGCCTCTCCAATGGCTTCACCGACCTTAATTCTCGGATTCAGTGAGCTAAAAGGGTCCTGAAAGACGATTTGCAACTTCGGACGAAGCGCACGAATCTGCTCTTTGTTTAACGCATGCAAGTCTTCACCTTTATATCGTACCGATCCCTCTGTCTTATCCATCAATCTGAGAATTGTTCGTCCAATCGTACTTTTGCCGCAACCCGATTCTCCTACCAGACCGAAGGATTCACCCTTATGAATGTTAAAGGATACATCATCGACTGCTTTCACATGTCCGACAGTACGCTGAAAAATCCCGCCTGTGATCGGGAAATACTTTTTCAGCCCTTCCACTTGAATCAAAGGCTCGCTCATATCCGTTGCCCTCCTTCTTTCTCATATAGCCAGCAGGCAACCTTATGACCATTCTCCTTTTCATTCAAGGGAGGAGCCTGATCCTTGCAAATTTGCATACAATGGGAGCACCGATCATGAAAATGACAATTTTCCCCCAACTCAATCGGGTTTGGAACCTGTCCTGGGATGGAATACAGTCGATCCATTTTCTGATTAATGACGGGCTTCGCCTTTAGTAAGCCTTGAGTATATGGATGCTGCGGATTTTTAAACAGCTCAATGACAGGCGCCTCTTCAATGACGTTTCCAGCATACATAACGACCACATAGTCAGCCATTTCTGCCACAACGCCTAAGTCGTGCGTGATGAGCATAATGGAGGTTTTAAGCTTATCCTTCAAATCCCGCATTAAATCCAGAATCTGCGCCTGAATCGTAACATCCAGTGCCGTTGTTGGTTCATCCGCAATCAATAGCTTCGGATTACAGCTTAATGCGATGGCAATCATGATCCGCTGGCGCATACCGCCACTCAATTCATGAGGATAGGAATGAAATATTTCTTCCGATCGTGAAATCCCCACCAAATTAATCAGCTCAATTGCCCGAGCATGTGCTTCTCTTTTACTCATTAATGTATGCATCAGCAATGGCTCCGTGATCTGTTCCCCAATCGTAAGCACGGGATTCAGAGAAGACATGGGCTCCTGAAAAATAATCGAAATGTCATTGCCGCGAATCTGCTGCATTTGACCTTTATTAAGCGTTAAGAGGTTTTTGCCCTCAAACCAGATTTCACCGTCTGAGGTGTGGGGAGAATCAATCAGCCGCATCATCGTCATCGCTGTTACACTCTTACCGCAGCCAGATTCCCCTACCACACAGAGCGTTTCACCCTCACGAATTTTAAAACTGACGTCATTGACCGCTTTGACAGTTCCGCTAGAGGTATGAAAGTGGGTTTTCAGGTTACGAAATTCAATCAAAGCATTTTTCATAAACGTTCGTCTCCTACTTCTTCATTTTAGGGTCCAGTGCGTCACGCAAACCGTCGCCAATCAGGTTAATCGCTACAACTGTAATGAGAATACACATTCCCGGTGGAACCCATATCCAAGGCCGTTTGCGGAAGTCAATTAGGTTATTCGCAGCCGATATCATATTCCCCCACGAAGGTGTGGGCGGCACAACACCGATTCCCAAGTAGCTGAGCGCAGATTCTGTAATAATCGCACCCGCTACTCCAAGCGTAGCCGTAACAATAATGGTAGGAATCGTGTTCGGCAGCAAATGCCGGAATATTTTGCGACGGTCTCTCAAGCCTAGCGCTTCCGTCGCCTGCATGAACTCCTGTTCACGCAGCGTAAGAATCTGCCCTCTGACCAGACGGGACAAGCTAGTCCAGCTCAGGACCCCGATAATGAGCATCAGAAAATAAATGCGATTCGACGGATCGACCTTCAAATCCGACAGAACAGCACCTAAAATAATAAGTAGCGGTAATGTAGGGAGTGCCATGAAAATATCGGCAATCCGCATAATAACCGTATCCACGCCTTTACGATAAAACCCTGCCAGCGCACCCAGCGTTGCGCCGATCATGACCGAAATAAACGTGGCGACCAGCCCTACCGTCAAGGAAATACGGCCAGCCAGCATTGTTCGCAGCAAAATATCTCTACCAAACTTATCCGTACCGAGCCAGTACTTAGCATTAGGCGATAAGTTTTTGTCAGCTAGCCTGTAATCATCTAAATGATAAGGTGAAATCATCGGTCCAAAACTACAAATGACAACCATCAGAATTAATATAACGAGACCAGCCAAAGCCAGACGGTTTTGGTTAAAACGGCGAACGGCGATTCTCCATGGAGACGCTTCAGGACGGATCGCCGCCTTTTGATTCGTTTCAATCGTGACTGTTTCTGCGGACAATAGTATCCCTCCTACTTCAAGCGAATTCTTGGATCTGCCATGCCATACAATACATCAGAGAGCAAATTACCGATAAGCGTAAGTAACGCTAAGAAAATCGTGAAGCCCAACATAAACGGATAATCCCGCATACTAATCGACTCCAGATAAACCTGACCCACACCTGGCCACACAAATACCTTCTCCAGAATCATCGCCCCGCCAAATAAGGCCGGAAGCTCGAAGCCGAGTAGTGTGATGGCTGGAATCAGTGCATTGCGCAGTGCGTGCTTGAAAATAACTGTCCGTTCCTTCAAGCCTTTGGCGCGTGCGGTACGAATATAATCCTGACGAATGACCTCCAACATGCCTGTACGGAAATACCGGGTCAGGCTTCCTGTGCTCAGCATCGTAAGTACGAGTGTCGGCAGGAACATATGCTTGAGAACATCCACCATATAAGCCCATGAGCCTGGCTCCATCCCTGCTGTGGTCATGCCCCCAACCGGGAGAATTCCCCACTCCAGGGCAAATATTTTGATGACCAATAGACCAATAAAAAATGAAGGCAGCGACATACATAAGAAAATAAATAATGTGACAAACTTATCGAATAACGAATATTGGAACTTGGCTGAAAATACCCCTGCAATAACCGCAATCAACCAGCTGAAAATAAGACTAAAAAAAGCGATAATAAATGAGTTCCATACATAATTGCCAATGACCTTCGTTACCGGCTGCTTATGCTGTAATGAATCCCCCATATTCCCCTTTAACATATTACCGGCCCATATAAAATAGCGTTGGTATTCCGGTTTATCCAGCCCGTAGATATGTCGTAGCTGCTGCGCCTTTTCGGCGGTCATATTTGGGTTCTGCTTGGCTGTAATATAATCACCCGGCACCATGGCTGAAATCGCAAATACGATAATAGATATGCCAATAAGTGTGGGGATGAGTTGCAGCAGTCTTCGAATAATGTACTGCTTCATATTCATTCCTCCAGACGAATAAAGTGATATGCCCAGCTCGTGAGAGCTGAGCATACGTTTGGCAACCCTTATTGAGCGATCTGAGCGTTATGCAGAGTGAACTCAAAATCTTTGTATGGAGTAATTTCTAAGCCAGATACACGTCCATTAACTGGCCACATATCTCTGCGTTGGTACATAAAAATAGTTGGCAGATCTTTGTTCAATTCTTGATAGAGCTGTTTGTAAATCTGTTTCCGTTTCTCTTGATCCAGCTCATGCTTACCAGCAAGCGTTAGTTCATCGACCTTCTTATTGGAATAGCCGATATCATTTTGTGCACCATTCGTAATAAAAGTTGTTGTATCCGGGTCTGGAGTTAAGCCCCAAGCCGCGAAGAACATATCGAACTTGCCTGTATCCTTTTTATCCATAATGGCGTTAAAATCTAAAGTTTCGGAAGTCAGCTTGATGCCTAGCTCCTTATAGTTATTGGACATGATCGGTAGCAAGGCCTCTACAACTGGATTATCAGCAGTCGCAGAGAAGTTAATGGTCAGCTTTTCTCCGCCCTTTTCGCGAATTCCGTCAGCACCAACCTTCCAGCCTGCCTCATCCAGCAAAGCCTTCGCCTTAGCTGTATCAAATTCATATTTGTTGATACTTTCATCCGTATAAGACCAAGATTCTGTAGATTGTGGAATGTTAATAACATTCGCATATGGACCATACACGCCCTGCACAATCTCCTTGCGGTTTAACCCAATAGTTAAAGCCTGACGTACTTTAGGGTCCTGAAATTTCTTTTCCTTGTGATTAAACGCTATATATCCATAGCCATTTGTCGGCATAATATTCACGTCCAAGAAGCCTAGAGCCTTTAATTCCTCTACATTGTCTTCCGTAACTGTGATGTTGTCCATGTCCGTTTCGCCCGTTTGCAGCATAGACAGGTTCGTTTCTTCTGTTGTTGTTTTAAAAATAACTGATTTCACCTTTGGTGCGCCCTTGAAGTAGTTTGGATTCGCTTCAAGAACGACTTGCTGACCCGGAGAGAAGCTTTTCAGCACATACTGCCCGGAGCCGATTGGTTTATTATTAAGCGCCTTGATGCTGTCCAGGTTACCCTTTTTGAATCCTTTTCCATAATAAGCTTCTGGCATAAAGTATTGCTCACCCAGAAAATCCTTTGTATACGCTGTTGCTTCTGTAACCGTTACCTCTACCGTGTTATCATCAATGACCTTGATACCCGAGATATCATTCGCCTTGCCATCGTGATATTCTTTACCGCCTTTAATCTTAAAAGATAAAACATCCGTTTCTCCATCATAATTCGGATCATGCAGTACCTTGAGGACAAAAGCATAATCCTTCACGGTTACTGGCGTGCCATCACTATACTTCACACCTGGTTTCAGATGGAATGTATATTTTAGACCATCCGGCGATACATCAACCTTGTCAGCCAAACTATTTTCATATGTACCATCTGCCTTCACCTGTAAGAAGGAATCAAATACCGTTCTGACCACATATAAATCATAAGTTGTTTGCCAGAAGAGCGGGTTAAATACCCCTTTAGGTGATGTCATGCCTACTACAATGTTATCTTTCCGATTCGTCGCTCCCGGAGGATTTTGCGACAGATCAGTCGCTTTAATAACGCCCTCTGTAACGGGTGCACTACCTTCATTTCCCTCTGTTTTATTATCCGCATTGCCTTGCTGTGGCTGTGCCTCATTAGCACCTCCGCTACATCCTGCAAACAGAACACCAACGATCGTAAGCACCATAAGCAAAGAAACCCATTTCTTCGTCTGCATCATCCTGTTAATCCCCCTTAGTCGGTTCTTTATTTAACAGCCTGTCTCATTCCTGCGGTGATTCGTTAAAGCTTGAGGTTTGAAAATGAAGTTGCACATCCTCCTTACTGTCCTAATAACGTAAACGCGTGTTTTAGACCTCTGGTCAATTTTGTGTACTAACAACCATTACATTTTTATTAAGGTTTATCTTAAGTGTAAAATAATATCACGTCAATATCTTTTTTTATGTAATATATAAATGCAAAACATCTATTTATGTAAAGTTTATGAATTTTACTTGTGGAAAATGACAAAAAACAGGACTCTATGTAATATAAAATAACATTTCAGAATGCCGAAATATTTACTCTGGCGAGTTGGGGAGCTTGCAATTTCACAAGCCATTAAAAGGTATACTATCGTTTATGGGTAAACATGGATTGTATTATTAGTAAGTTACAATAGATGGGACTTGTTGTCAATATAAAAAATCACGAAAAAAGACGCTCCCGGGATCGGGAACGTCTTTTTTTCCACCCACTACTATTCAGTAGTGTAAGGAAGCAATGCGATTTGACGGGAACGTTTAACAGCGATTGTCAACATACGTTGATATTTCGCACTTGTTCCAGTCACACGACGAGGAAGAATTTTTCCACGTTCGCTGATGAATTTTTTAAGCAGGTCTGTATCTTTATAGTCAATGTGAGTAATTTTGTTCACAGTGAAGAAACATACTTTACGACGTTTGTTGCGACCACCACGACGAGCTGGTCTTTTGTTATCGTCTCCGCCTTCTCTTTGTCTGAAGCCCATTCTTTGTCAGTCCTTTCCCAATTAAAATGGTAAATCATCATCCGAAATATCGATCGGTTTTCCGTCATCGGAAAAAGGATCCTGATTGTTTCGCGAGTTATTATTCCCGCGTCCACTATTGCTGTTACCGCCTCCGAAAGGAGACTCCTCACGCGCAGCTCCACCGCTATTGCCGCCATCGCGGTTAGATTCCAAGAAACGCACATTATCAGCTACAATTTCAGTCACGTATACACGTTTTCCTTCATTGTTCTCATAATTACGCACCTGAACACGGCCTTCAACAGCCGTTAAACGACCTTTGCGAAGATAGTTAGCGCATGTTTCAGCAAGCTGACGCCAGGTTACGATCGGCAAGAAATCCGCTTCCCGTTCGCCGCCTTGACTCGTAAACGGACGGTCTACAGCCAGGGTGAACTGGGTTACTGCTACACCAGACGGTGTATAGCGCAGCTCTGGATCTTTGGTCAAACGACCGATCAGAATGACACGGTTCAACAATCCAATCCCCTCCTTTGAGCGTTGTTCATTACATAATCACGTACAATAATTAAGCTACGTCGTTCGTAATGAGATAACGAATTACTTCGTCAGAAATTTTCATGATACGCTCAAGCTCAGTAACAACAGCAGGTTCTGCTGTGAAGTTTACCAGAACGAAAGAACCATCACGGAATTTCTTGATCTCATACGCAAGACGGCGTTTAGTTACATCGTGACTCGTAATTTCGCCACCGCCGTTAGAGATGATACCTTGGAATTTATCGACTGTCGCTTGAACAGCTTCTTGTTCAATGTCAGGACGAATAATATACATCGCTTCATATTTGCGCATTCTTTACACCTCCTTATGGACATAAGGCCCTCAATCTCAGTTGAGAGCAAGGAACGAGCCTAAACTCGCACTAAAACAGTTTACCAAATCCAACAACTGAATGCAACCTACAAATTCGAAACATAAGCCTAAAACAGCTAAATATACTGCATATCATTAGCTTTATACAATTTTATATAACATCAAAAATTTCGCATATATAAAGGAAATCATTTGATTCACTCACTATCTGTATACCCGGTTTCGCATGTTTCTGTTCAAGACAGCGCACAATAACCGTTGCAGTCCAAATTCATTTATCTAAGGAGGTGCCACCATATGGGTGAAAAGACTGAGTTCGAACCAGGGGATAACGTCCCAAACGACGGCGTATATATGGAGGTCGGAGAAAAAAGCTTCCATACTGAAATTCAAAACCCGCAACAAGTAACGCTGGAAAGAGGCGACTCTTTTCCGGAGACCACCAACCATAATCGCAAATGGAAGAAAAAAACGAAAGCTCGTGTCCACTAATGTATATTTCTTAGGAGTTCTGGCCATATTATGATTAGGCGATACAACAGAGAGGTGTGGTTCCGTTGGACGACGTAGCCGGACAAACTGTTAGGAGATCCATTCCGGGCATTAGAAGCGTTAGGTTTGTGTAAAAGGACACTGTCTTTTCGACACGGTATTGCTGGTCAGTACACCGAGTTTCATGATGTGATTGGACAGATCGTATCCTGTTAAAAATGTATCGCCTACGATGGAGGACCTTTGTGGTCCTCCTTTGTTGCATTATCGGACTTTTTGCATATCCTGGTAAAATGCAGATTAATTGAGCTCCTTCTGCTAGAATATATCCAAGTACAAAGACCTACTATCTACGGAGGTTTAAAGATGAGCTATTCTCGAATATTAAAGTGGATATCAGGTATATTCGAATTGGTGCTTGCCGTACCAATTGTGGGGGGAGCTATTGTCATGGGGACCGGCTACTCGGCTCTGGGATTTATGCTTATCCTGCATGCAGTAACACTTATCCTATCGTTACGCAATCAGGAGGCGATCTACGGCTCTGTATGGGGAGTACTCACTTCTTTGCTGGCCTGGATACCCTTTGTGGGCTGGGCTCTCCATTTGATTGCGGCGATCCTTCTGATGATCTCTGGCTCAAAAAAAACAAAACGTTATCATTACCCGCCTAACCAGCTATAACAAAAGAGTGCTCCTAACGGCAATAATTTCTCCGCTGTCAGGAGCATTTTTTTGTTATAACGCCTTATTCATCCCAATAGATTTGTAATCGTTTCTTCCTTTACCCTCATGGTTTATCTTAGTGCTTTTCACTTTATCACAATCTGTTGACCTTTTATTCCACAAACAAAAAATCCCCTACGTCACAGACGTAAGAGATTGGTTTATTTAATGAAGTTAGTGGCGGAAAGAGTGGGAGTCGAACCCACGCACGCCTTGCGACGCCTAACTGATTTCGAGTCAGCCCCCTTAGACCTCTTGGGTACCTTTCCGCAGCAAGGATAATTATATCATCATTGCAACTGTGACGCAAGCTGATTCTGGTTCATCGCCATTCATCTTTCTTGGCTCAATTTGCTTCTGTGTTTTGCTCGTCGGCGTTAGCCTTTGATCGCAGCACTTTCTTCATGTTTTTTTCGAACTTGGCACGCGGAATCAGCACACTATGCTGGCAACCGACACATTTGATTCGAATATCCATCCCCATGCGGATAATTTCCATTTCATTCGTTCCACACGGATGGGGCTTCTTCATCTGTACAATGTCCCCTAGTTCAAATGACTTACGCTCCACCCTTCTCTCCCCCTTTTCTTCCTTGTTCGTCTTCTTTTTCTAGGGTTACCGCCGTCTCCAATGCTGCCTGACGATGTTCCTCATCCTCCAGAGCCTTCTTGATGTTATTCTGAATATCACGCTCTACCACTGCCCCTGTATTCGGCATACATTCTGCCACAACACGCACAATATACTCTGAGGTGGTCATGGACTGAACCCCTAACACATCCGGTATATTAAGTATCTGTACATTGGATTCTTCAATGCCTTGGATTGCCTGTTTTACCAAGCCAACTGCTTCCTCCAGGCTACGCTCGGCCTTCATTGGCACATCCACTACCGCCAACGCGTTGGACATGGAGAAGTTTGTTACCGTTGTAATTGAGCCATTCGGTAAAATATACACCTCACCTTTCCAGCTCACCAGTCTGGTTGTACGCAGCCCGATCATTTCCACTGTACCCTTGAAAGTACCTGTCTGAATGACGTCTCCTACGGCAAATTGATCCTCAAAAATAATGAAAAATCCGGTAATTACATCCTTAACCAAACTCTGTGCCCCAAAACCAACAGCCAATCCAAGCACTCCAGCTCCAGCAATCAGAGGGCCGAGATTAATGCCCATTTGCGATAGTACCAGCATAATTAAAATGAAATTAAATACAATATTGGTTACGTTTTTCAGCAATTCCCCAACAGTGGTTAACCGCCTTGTGTTCAATCGAAACCTGCCGTTGTCTCCTTTTTGTTGCATCGACTTATCTATAATTTTATTAATAACTCGAATAAAGATACGTGTGATGATAAAAATAATCGCGATTTTCAAAATCACAAACAAAAGGGTCGACCACATCGTACTATCGGTAAGCCATTTCCATACAGCATCCTTCCAGTGAATCGCATCTTTCACTACGTCATCCGTACCTACATTACCGGCTAACCAATGTATAAAAGTCATGCTGTACTCCTCCTTAAACAAGGGAACTACTCTTCCTGCTTCCCGAATTCTATTTTGCAAAATCCTCACTATATAAGCTTATCTACCGACTTCAAACATATGGCTATGAATATTCTACTTCCTGTGAGTATAAAAGCATAAGTTTATCCATATACTAGCTACTATCTTGAGCATAAATGTTACCCGCAGGCTAATTGTTATCTCAAGGTACTGCGAGCGCAACCTTCACACTCCACTACAGAGCGAAAGGAAGATTCCATGACTCATCCATCTGACTTCATTCCGGGGCAAGAACCCCTAAGTTTAAAAATACCACACACAGATCCCGGGATCCAATCAGCCATCATCCATCGTCTACTGTTCCATCTCCATCAGGCACCGAGTCTGCAAAATATCGTCATTATTTGCATCGGCACTGACCGTTCTACTGGAGATTGTCTGGGTCCGCTCGTAGGTACGCATTTATCACGCTACAAAAGCCCTCTGTTTAACCTATACGGTACATTAGAAGAGCCTGTACATGCCATGAACCTGCAAACGACACTGAACGGCATACAAGCCCGATATGAACAGCCTTATATCATTGGTATAGATGCATGTCTTGGACAAACCTCCAGCGTTGGATGCATTCAGGTTTCAGATGGTCCTCTCAAGCCTGGAGCAGGTGTAAATAAAGAATTACCGCCGGTCGGCGATATCCATTTGACTGGTATCGTTAACGTCGGCGGCTTCATGGAATACTTCGTGCTGCAAAATACAAGACTAAATTTGGTAATGAAATTATCAGATATCATTGCTGGCAGCCTATACTCCGCGATTAAGGAGTGGCACTACCGTTCTGTCCTGCTTGCTGCGCAAGAGTGACGGCTTCTTTTTCTTCAGGTGATAAGGAATAGGTGGATTGTCCCGCTTCTAGAGGCTTGGCATACACATATGAGCCATCTCGGTTATAAATGCCGGTTAATACCATACCATCCTGATTGTCGTCTACAATAGCCAGAGAGAAGCTTAAATCGCTTCCTCTCTCACCAAAGGCATTATAGCGTTTGATGCCTATATGTCCCTTCAAGCCTGTCAGTTTACTACGTAGTGATTTCATACTTGCACGATGGGTTTCCTGCTCATCCTCAATCGTATCCATCTGTACCTTCAAATCAATCAACAGTGTTTCCAAATTCTCGACACCACTGCCTGCCATCATGGTTTCATACTTTCGCCGCATCTTCTTTAGCTTTGCACCCTGCACAATAATAACAATCAACAGGATGAGCAAAATAAGCACGATCCCTGCAACGATTCCGGCAAGCTGTTCCATGATTAGTCCATTCAATTCAGCCATATGCTTGCTTCTACTCCTCTACCCCAAAAATCATATTACTGCATACTTATATTTTATACGTTTGAGAACAGCGAAACAAATAACACAAGGCTATTAGTTTATCCATCAAAACCATTCTAATTCCTGCAATTCCAGACAAAGCAAAGACATATCTCACTTTCCATTTTGCTCAAGGAGACATGTCCATATTTCAACAAACTACTGTAATAGCTCCAGTAATCTTTCCAAATCCTGCTGACTGTAATAATTCAATTCAATTTTGCCTTTATCTTTATTGTGCTTGATCTTCACAGTTGTTTTAAAGCGTTCACGCAAGGACTCTTCCATATGGTCAATATAGGGGTCCTTTTTTCGTACCTTTGCTTTGGCTTTCGCCTCACCAGGCTTATGATCCAACTGCTGTACGGCTTCCTCCAGCTCGCGAACACTCCACTGCTGTTCAATACATTGTTGTGCTAACTGTTTCACCATGTCTGGATCTTTGAGGCCAACAATAGCTCTAGCATGTCCCATAGACAATGTTCCACGTGAAACATGATCTTTAACTTCTTCAGGTAATGCGAGCAAGCGAAGGAAATTGGCAATATGAGAGCGTGATTTCCCCACTTTCATGGACAACTCTTCCTGAGTTAAAGAAAACTGATCCATTAATCCCTGATAAGCTACTGCTACTTCCATAGCATTCAAATTCTCACGCTGCAAATTCTCAATCAGAGCAATCTCCATCACCTGCTGATCCGTAAAATTACGAACAACCACAGGTATCGTCGGATTCCCACAAAATTGAGATGCCCGAAATCGTCTTTCCCCGGCTATGATTTCATATCCTCGCAATACACTACGTGCAATAATAGGTTGGATAACACCGTGCTGACGAATGGACTCGGCTAATTCCTTAATGGACTCTTCATCAAACGTTTTGCGAGGCTGGTACGGGTTCGCACGCAACTGGCTTAGCGGAATGTCAACAACCTTATCCTCTTCATTGACCGTAAGGGAGGGAATGAGTGCATCAAGTCCTTTTCCCAACCGTTTACTCATAAGATACCACTTCCTTTGCCAACTCAATATATACCTCTGCCCCACGGGAACGGGGATCATACGTAATAATGGACTGGCCATGTGAAGGTGCTTCGCTGAGTCTCACATTGCGTGGAATAATCGTCTGATAAACCTTGCTTTGAAAATATTTTTTCACTTCTTCAATCACCTGTATACCCAAGTTCGTGCGAGCATCAAACATGGTTAACAACACACCTTCAATTTGCAATGAGGTGTTCAGATGTTTTTGCACTAATCGCACGGTATTCAACAATTGACTTAATCCTTCCAATGCGTAATATTCACACTGGATTGGGATAATGACTGAATCGGAAGCCGTCAATGAATTGAGCGTCAAAATACCCAGCGATGGTGGGCAATCAATTAGTATATAATCATAATTATGCTTAACGAGTTGAAGCGATCTTTTTAATCTCAACTCACGGGAAATAGTCGGCACCAGTTCAATTTCCGCGCCTGCTAACTGAATGGTTGCCGGAATTATATCTAATCCCTCAACCTGTGTACTGACAATAGCTTCGCTAGGATCAACCTCGTTAATGAGTACATCATAAATACAATTTGCCACATCCGCCTTATTGATACCCACACCGCTGGTTGTATTACCTTGCGGGTCGATATCCACGAGCAATACCCTTTTGCCGAGGGAAGCAAGTCCGGCGCCCAAATTAACGGAAGTAGTTGTTTTGCCTACTCCGCCCTTTTGATTGGCTACGGCTATTATTTTTGACACTTCATTCACCTCATAATTTAATCGGAATCCTGCTACACTCCATACCTGCAAAACGCTCTATGGAGACGTTACTTAGTCCTTATCTTAGGGATAACGGCAATTTCAGAATAGAATTGAGTATGCTGCGGTTTTATTCGGCGTTAGACAGAAAAAGCGGCAATTGCTGCCGCCTGTACGCTTCATCCCTTACTTACGTTTGGGAATTTGAATGACAATCTCATAGTGATCCTCATGATCAGATTCCTTGGTCTTGATATCCAAGCCTGAGCCAGACACCATATCAATGGATTGACGAATTGTATTCAGCGCAAGCCGGACATCCTTGGTAAAGGAAATCCGCTTCGATTTCTTATTAGTAGATACTTGTTTATAAAAGGCAACTCGTGCCTCTGTCTGCTTCACATTGAGTTCCTTGGCAATGACTTCATCTAAAACCTTGTACTGTAGTTCTTCAGTCTCTAATGACAATAATGCACGAGCATGACGCTCGGATACCTTCCGTTCCATTAGAGCCTCTTTCACTCTCTCCGGTAGATGAAGCAGCCGTATCTTGTTAGCAATAGTGGATTGGCTTTTGCCAAGTCGTTGAGCGAGGCTTTCCTGGGTGAGCTGATGTAGATCAATCAGCTTTTGGTAAGCTACAGCCTCTTCAATCGCAGTTAACCCTTCCCGTTGAAGATTTTCAATCAACGCGATGGATGCAGCTTGTGAATCATTAAACTCACGAACAATAGCTGGAATAGATTCCATACCCAGCTTGGTGACAGCTCTCCAACGACGTTCCCCTGCTATAATCTCATATTGCCCATTACGGAAACGAACGACAATCGGTTGAATTACACCATGCGTCTTAATGGTCTGGCATAGCTCATCAATCTTCTCGTCGTCAAATATGGTACGGGGCTGATAAGGACTGCTGACAATATCCCGAACTGGAATTTGTTTTATTTCGTCCCCAGTAGATCGCTCCGTCAAACCAAATAGCTTGGAAAATTGTTCTTTCATTCCGTATAATACCACCTAATTTCATAATAGCACCATACTAACAGCGCTTCGTGAAAAACAGTTCCTTACGCGGATCGTAGACCCTTCTATATGAAACAGCGCCGTAAGCGGGTACACTCCACGTACTCACCCGACATTTGTTGTCCCACTCCCCTATATGTATATCTGAATTCATGGGTATAGGAGCAGTCAACTTACATTAAAACGATTATCTCTATTCTATCACTTTTCCAGCCATAATCCTATCGTCTCTACCAGCTTTTCGGAAGGATCAGAGAATAAATTATGCATCCTCTTTGATCCCCAAATGTAAACAAGAACGCATGTTAGCAAAGAGGCTTTTATGTAAAGAGTCTATCAGCCATAAAAAAAGTGAATGTTTCACGTGAAACATTCACTTTCTTTCAAACATTTACACTAACGGCGCCTTCAAAGGAGTACCCGGCTTACGCGGATATTTCCGTGGTGTCGCCGCTCTTTTCTCAATAATAATCATATGTCTGGCTGCATCTTCAACAGGTAACTGGAAGGCCTGAACATGTTTGATTTTTCCCTTTAGCTCTTTCAAACTGTAAGAAGCTTCCTTGATTTCCTCGGTAGGATCATTGCCCTTCATCGCGGCAAAGTGTCCTCCTTCACGGACAAACGGCAAACAAAATTCATTCAATACGGCGAGACGAGCAACCGCTCTGGCTGTCACTAGATCATAGCTATCACGGTATCCTGGTTTACGCCCCAATTCCTCTGCCCTGCTGTGAACCAGTTCAACATTTTCCAAACCCAACTGCTCTACTACATGGGCCAAGAACTGTATACGTTTGTTCAACGAATCTACAATAGTCAACTGAATCTGCGGAAAGCATATTTTCAAAGGAATACCTGGAAAACCTGCACCTGACCCAATATCGGCCAGGCTTTCCACATCTTTTAACGGAACATAAAAAGCCAGGGAAAGAGAATCATAAAAATGCTTGGTGTACACTGCATCGCGCTCAGTAATACCCGTCAGGTTCATTTTTTCATTCCACTCAACCAGCACACGGTAATATGCTTCAAACTGCTCTAACTGACTGTCATTAATCACAATACTATGCTCTGCCAGCCGCTGCTTAAATTGCTGTTGTATCGCGTCCATTATGATCCCCTTGCTGCTGTTACGCGGTTATAATGCTCCAGATAAACCAGCAAAATGGAAATATCCGCAGGGGTTACACCCGAAATACGGGATGCCTGACCAATCGACATCGGACGGATCTTTTCAAGTTTCTGCTTGGCTTCAATGGCCAGTCCTTGAACTTCATTGTATACAATATCCTCTGGAAGCTTCTTCTTCTCCATCTTTTGCAGACGCTCCACATGCATCAATTGCTTTTCAATGTAGCCCGCATACTTAATTTGGATTTCCACCTGCTCCTGTTCTTCCTCCGTAAGAGCTATAGGTGAAGGTGAGATTTGTGCTACTTGCGCATAACTGATCTCTGGTCGACGTAGCACCGTTAACAAATTACTGCCATCCTGTATCGGTGCAGATCCGCCTTGCTCCAGCATCTCATTGATATCAACTGGACGAACCTTCGCCAAGCGCAAGCGTTCAATCTCTTGATCTACCTTTTGCTTTTTATCCAAAAAGCGCTCGTATCGTTCATCCGTAATTAGGCCAATATCATGCCCAATCGGAGTCAATCGCAGATCAGCGTTATCATGACGCAACAACAGACGATATTCTGCACGTGACGTCAGCAAGCGGTATGGCTCATTCGTCCCCTTCGTCACCAGATCGTCAATCAGGACCCCGATGTAGCCTTGCGAACGGTCCAATACGACAGGCTCTTTGCCCTGCACCTTACGAGCTGCGTTAATCCCTGCCATAATTCCTTGACCCGCAGCTTCTTCGTAACCGGAAGTACCGTTAATCTGACCTGCTGTGAACAAGCCTGGGACTTTCTTCGTTTCCAAAGTAGGCCATAACTGCGTAGGTACCATTGCATCATATTCAATAGCATAGCCGTTACGCATCATCTCTACCTTTTCCATCCCCGGAATCGAACGCAGTACAGCTAATTGTACATCCTCTGGCAAGCTGGTCGACAAGCCCTGAACATAGTATTCAGATGTGTTTTTACCTTCAGGCTCCAAAAAGATTTGGTGCTTAGGCTTATCACTGAAGCGTACCACTTTATCTTCAATAGATGGGCAATATCGTGGTCCCGTTCCTTCAATCAGACCAGAGAACATAGGCGCACGGTGCAAATTATCATTAATAATCTGATGTGTTTCTACTGAAGTATATGTCAGCCAGCAAGGAAGCTGTTCATTATCCGAAGACTTCGTTTCATAGGAAAAGAACTTCGGTTGATCATCACCCGGTTGTATTTCCGTTTTGCTAAAATCAATCGTGTCCTTATGCACACGTGGTGGCGTTCCTGTCTTAAATCGAACCAGATCAAAACCCAGCTCTCTCAAATGCTCAGACAATCTCAACGAAGGCTGTTGATTGTTCGGACCACTCTCATACATTAGCTCGCCCATAATGATTTTCCCGCGCAGATAAGTGCCTGTGGTCAGGACAACTGCTTTACTTCGATACTCTGTGCCCGTCTTCGTGATTACACCTACGCAATGACCATCTTCCATAATCAGTTCTTCAACCATACCTTGGCGTAAGGTCAAATTTGGTTCCTTTTCCATCGTTTCCTTCATCGCATGCTGATAAGAGAACTTGTCTGCTTGTGCACGCAATGCATGAACCGCCGGACCTTTACCAGTATTTAACATTCTCATTTGGATAAATGTCTTGTCTATATTCCGACCCATTTCGCCGCCCAGTGCATCAATTTCTCGCACCACATGCCCTTTTGCAGGACCGCCAATAGACGGGTTGCAGGGCATGAACGCGACCATATCCAGGTTAATTGTGATCATCAACGTGCGACAGCCCATCCGTGCTGCTGCCAAGGCCGATTCTACACCTGCATGGCCCGCGCCTACGACAATCACGTCATAGTCGCCTCCTTGGTAACCCATACCTTTCTTACCTCCTTATACATTTCGGTCTTCACGCCGAATATGCTCTTGTATATCTATAACGATAGCAGGCTTATATCAGCCATGCTTAAATGTTCTATTTGCCTAGACAAAATTGTGAAAATATTTGGTCTATTAGCGCATCATGCGCAGTATCGCCTACAATCTCACCCAAATGCTCCCATGCCAGCCTTACATCAATCTGGATCATGTCGATCGGAACAAACTGATCAGCAGCTTCATAGGCATCTACCAGCGATTGGCGCGCCTTCTTCAACAAAGCAATATGCCGTACGTTGCTGACATATGTCATATCCGCTGATTCCAGCTTGCCGCTAAAGAATAACTTGGATATAGCCTGCTCCAGTCGGTCCGCTCCCTCATTTTCCTTCACAGACATCGGTACGATAAGCTCTTCAGGAACATAACGCAGCAACAAATCCCGGTCTACCTGGGCCGGTAAGTCCATTTTATTCATAATGACAATCGCTTGTCTACCGCGGATTTGTTCCATTAATGCCATTTCATCCTCATGCAGTGGTTCGTTGGCGTTAATGACGATGAGTAGCAGATCTGCTTCACTAACCGCCGTTCTCGAACGTTCTACTCCAATCCGTTCCACAACATCCATCGTTTCACGAATCCCAGCTGTATCCAGCAACTTGAGTGGAATATTATTAATCGTCACATATTCCTCAATAACGTCACGGGTTGTGCCCGGAATATCGGTCACAATGGCCCGCTCGCCCTGAGCCAATGTGTTCAGCAGTGATGATTTCCCCACATTTGGTCTTCCAACAATCGCTGTGGTCAACCCTTCACGCAAAATCTTTCCCTGCTCCGCCATATGCAGCAGCCGATCAATTTCCATCATGACCTGACTGCTTTTATCCTTGATTAAATCAGATGTAAAAGATTCAACATCATGCTCAGGATAATCAATGTTCACTTCAATATGAGCAAGTGTCTCCACCAAAACATGACGCAAGCGACGAATATTCTGGGACAGCTGTCCATCTACCTGCTTCAAAGCCACCGAAAAAGCTTTATCTGATTTGGAGCGAATTAAGTCAATGACACCCTCCGCCTGACTTAGGTCAATACGACCATTCAGAAAAGCACGTTTCGTAAATTCCCCTGGCTCAGCCAGACGTATATTTTGCAGCAATAGTAAATCCATCACCCGTTTGACGGCTACGACCCCGCCATGAGTGCTGATTTCTACGACATCTTCTGTCGTAAAAGAGCGTGGCGCCCGCATTACTGTAACTAAAACTTCCTCCACCTTTTCCTGGCTTTGGGGATCTATAATATGTCCATAATGTACCGTGTGAGTTTGAGCTTTGCTTAGAGGCGTTTTACTACGAAACAAAGCCTCCACTTCCGTGACCGCATCTGGCCCGCTGACCCGTACAACCGCAATACCGCCCTCGCCGACAGCCGTTGCAATGGCAGCTATAGTATCGCTCAGCATAAAGTTTCTACCTCCTATCAAGTAGAAACGACATTGCCGTCCTTCATCAAGGACGGCAGCCGTTTCAGCGAGAAATATAAGAAAAAAAGCAATGGCTTCTGCATCTTGCAGAGAGCCATTGCGTCGGATTATTTTTTAGCAATGACGACGCGCCGATTGGGCTCGTCCCCCTTGCTGTATGTTCTAACCAGCGCATGCTGTTGGAGCTTGGCGTGAATCAGCTTCCGCTCCTGTGACGGCATTGGCTCCAGCACCACTTCCTTGCCATAACGAATAGCCTGGTTCGCCAACCGATCTGCCAAATCCTCCAGCGTTTTTTGCCGACGTGCACGAAATTGCTCGGCATCCAGCACAATTCGGATGAATTTGTCAGAATGACGGTTGGCAACGATATTCGTCAGGTACTGCAATGCATCCAATGTCTGTCCTCTGCGGCCGATCAACATACCGAGCGACGGACCGGAGATATCCAGTGTACTTTCATCCTTGCGGTGGCGGACATCAACTTTAACGTCCAATCCCATTCCTGCTGCTGTTTCACGGATGAAACGCACCGCCTCTTCATAAGGATCTACATGTCCCGAAGGTGCTTCTGTGTTCATCTGTGCTTCCTGTGCAACAGGCCCAGTTTCTTCTGATAAAGCCTGTCCCACGCTAGAAGGTGCTTGAGCCGATACATGAAATTCAGCCGCGTGTGTGGTTTCAGGAGACGGCTCAGAGAGCAGCGTAAGCTCCACCTTCGCCTTCTTGACCCCGAGCCACCCCAGGAATCCTTTTGACGGCTGTTCCAACACGCTTACGGTTACCCGTTCACGGCTTACTCCCAGTTGGGAGAGTCCTTGTCTTACAGCATCTTCAACGGTTTTTCCTGATGTCACGACTTTGGTCATCTCGACTTTTTAGCCCCCTTCGTGTTTTTGCCGCCTTTTTTCTTACTATTGGAGGAACCCGTTTTCGCGAGACTGGCTGTTTTCACATTTGCCAGTGCTGCTTCTTTATCCTTATTCCGATAAAGGAAATAGTTTTGAATGATCGTGTAAATATTACTGTAGAACCAGTATAACGGCAAAGCGGATGGGAAGTTGTACGACATGAACAGAATCAGCACCGGATAGACGTACAGCAAAAATTGCATCGGTCCTTGCTGCGGCGTCGGATTCATTTTCATCATCATCCAAGTTTGGACAAATGTCGTAATCGCCGCCAAAATCGGCAAGATAAACAAGTGATCCGGTTTACCTAACTGGAGCCACAAGAAGTCATGATCCCGCAATGCCGAGTTATAATAAATGGCATTATAAAGCGCGATGAAAATGGGCATCTGTACTACCAAAGGAAGACAGCCAGCCATCGGGTTGACCTTGTTTTCCTGGAACAACTTCATCGTCTCTTGCTGGACTTTCTCAGGCGTATCCTTGTACTTCGCTTGAATTTCTTTTAATTGCGGCTGAATGGCCTGCATAGCTTTGGAACTACGTACTTGCTTGAGTGTAAGCGGCAAAATAATGGTTCGCACGATAATCACCAGAACCAGTACGGCCAGGCCATACTCTCCAGAGAACCATTGGGCAAATGTATCTAGCGCATACGAAAACCAGTAAACGACATATCTTTGCCAAACTGATCCATTGGCCAAGTCTGCCGTCGTGTAAGAATTGTGGGCCGTCTGGGCACATCCGGACAGCACAGCAACAAGTGCCAATAAGGCAATCAGGAGGAACCATTTTCCCCGTTGAGTCTTCAAACGCGACACTTCATAACCCCTTTCTTAACCAATCCATTCCAACGTAAATCATACCATATCCTGTAGGACAAAGATACTGACTATCGGCGTGAAGACTTGAGCAGCGAGGCTTTGCGTAGAACGTGCAGCACGCTTTTCTCCAGCTCTTGATACGACTTAGTAACTGCACCCTTACGAACGATAAAAATCAGATCAATCTGCTCCACCAATTCATGCTCATGATGGCGCACAATTTCCTTAACGATTCTGCGCATCCGGTTGCGAACTACTGCATTGCCGATCTTCTTGCTGGCCGAAATTCCGACGCGGAACTGCTCTACCTCTCTGCGGCGGAACCAGTACACCACAAACTGATGGTTGGCAAAAGATTTGCCATGGCGGTATACGCGCCCAAAGTCCGCCCGGTTTCGTAGACGCAATTTTTTTTGCACGGCGCTTCTCCTTGCTCATCTCTTTTACACATGTCGGTAAGCTAACCTTTACCTTTTATATAGTAAGAAGTATGGACAACATTCCAACATGGTAATCTCGCTTATTTTATATCCGTTTTCAAAAGCTTCATCTAATATAGGACAGGATGCTGGGCTTCTCCCTCTTCTTTCACTACATTTTTACAACAAAAGAAGAAGGGATCGCATCCCTGAATACCTCAATTATGAAAAAAAAGACCACCGTAGTGGTCTTTATGCACGCATTACGCACTCAATACTTTTCTACCTTTTTGGCGACGAGCTGCCAAAACTTTACGGCCATTCTTCGTGCTCATTCTTTTACGGAAGCCGTGAACTTTTTTACGTTTGCTGACATTCGGTCTGAAAGTCGGTCTCATTGTGCTGCACCTCCTTACAAGGAATACGTTTTATATGGAATATACCTAACATAGCAATCTCCACAAAAAACACCTTTGTACATTTAACCACAAATAGCGGTCAAAGTCAATGTACTTATAAACCCTCTTCCTCTTTTTCCCCTTCAGGAAGCCTCCTCCTCTTTACCCCGCTGACTCACTTCACTCTTTTATTCCCTTATTTCATAAAATTCCTTTCGTCTTTCCTCCATTATCAGCATTCTATTTGTAGTTTTCACTCCTCCAAAACTGTCCTTTTTACATTTATTCATTCTGTAACTTGAATCCATCCTATTTTCAGATCGACGTTATCAGGTTCGTTCAAAAATATTGTCGGAAACGTTACCGGAAATTTTCAACAGAAAAATAAGCCTCTGTGACCAAAAGGCAACGGCAATTATACACAGATTCACAAAAAGAACTGAATTGTGATTTAAATGGTCATAACCTGTGCATAACATTTTAGAGCGAAAAAGAGTTATTGTCGAAAACTGAACAAATTATAAACAATATCTTGTGTTGTGAATAAAAATTGTACACAACAGATTGAATTTGTGGATAAATAACCACGAGTCATTGAAATACAAGGCTTCTTTTGCTATGATGATATTACTTTTGAATGTGAATATGTTGTTTTACCCTCCATATTATCAACACCCTGTGGATAAAGTTGTGAACAAGTTCAATTTATTCATCTTTTTATTTTTGTGCGGATTCGGGATTCTGGGGATATATTCTACATTTTTCATTTGATTTCGACATATTGCAGTCCCGTTTTGGCCTGCGGGATCAAGAGAACGGATCGTGCCGCACATTCCCTCCTGAGAAATATCGCCTTTCTTCTGCTGGTCAGCAGCGGAATTTCCATTAGCTATTTTTCAGGGTCATTTTGTGCTGCGTTCTCTCACCACACTGCCGCATGTTTTAGGCGGCGGTATGTCTTTTTATGGCCTTCAACAACATTTTTGTGATTTTAGGCGTTTTGCCGAAGCGCCGAGAGCAGCTCTCTGCAGCTTAATTCGGTAAAATGTCAGGATTTAAAAGGAGTGACGTCT